>OZ271832.1:0-3642500 GCA_965601475.1 Cyclobacteriaceae bacterium
ATTCCTTCTCCGATGATACCTTCTGTGATGCCACTGCCAACGTTGGTGATGGTTCAGTACAGGTATCCATCGATGGTGCTGGTGGTGTAGATGTCTCCGAATACCGTTTCGAATGGTGGGTAGGTACCGATACTACTGTGGCTACAGGTAGCAGACTCTCTGACCTCGAAGGTGTAGGCGCTTCTACCATCGATATCGACCTGGCCACAAGAGCTGACTCCTCACTGGTCACAGGGCTGCCTTCAGGTACTTATACCGTGGTCGCCATCGACCGAAACGATCCGTTCAACCAGTGTCGTTCGGCGGCTACTTATGTCCTCTCTGAAGACAACCCGACCATCGAGATCCTGACCTCTGATGTGGTCACCAAAAACAATGACAACTGTGGAGGTACCGACAATGGATACATCTCCATCCGTGAAATCTATGTCGATGGTGTGGCCGCTGACCTGGCTACCAATGGCGCTGACTTTACCTTCTCATGGTCTGGCAATACCACAGCCGAAGATGGTACCCTCATCAATGTCAACGCTACCGCTGACAGTGTGGCTACACTCGGAGCTGGTACTTATACCGTATCGGTAACCAGGGATGGTGCTGGCCTCGATCAGTGTGTCTCTGCTTCTATCGATATTACCATCACTGACTCTACCTCCAACCCTATCATCGTGCTCGATTCCTTCTCCGATGATACCTTCTGTGATGCCACTCCAAACGTCGGTGACGGTTCAGTACAGGTATCCATCGATGGTGCTGGGGGTGTAGATGTCTCCGAATACCGTTTCGAATGGTGGGTAGGTACCGATACTACCGTGGCTACGGGTAGCAGACTCTCTGACCTCGAAGGTGTAGGCGCTTCTACCATCGATATCGACCTGGCCACAAGAGCTGACTCCTCACTGGTCACAGGGCTGCCTTCAGGTACTTATACCGTGGTCGCCATCGATCAAAACGATCCGTTCAACCAGTGTCGTTCGGCAGCTACTTATGTCCTCTCCGAAGACAACCCGACCATCGAGATCCTGACCTCTGACGTGGTCACCAAAAACAATGACAACTGTGGAGGTACCGACAATGGATACATCTCCATCCGTGAAATCTATGTCGATGGTGTGGCCGCTGACCTGGCAACCAATGGCGCTGACTTTACCTTCTCATGGTCTGGCAATACCACAGCCGAAGATGGTACCCTCATCAATGTCAACTCTACCGCTGACAGTGTGGCTACACTCGGAGCTGGTACTTATACCGTATCGGTAACCAGGGATGGTGCTGGCCTCGATCAGTGTGTCTCTGCTTCTATCGATATTACCATCACTGACTCTACCTCCAACCCTATCATCGTGCTCGATTCCTTCTCCGATGATACCTTCTGTGATGCCACTGCCAACGTCGGTGATGGTTCAGTACAGGTATCCATCGATGGTGCTGGGGGTGTAGATGTCTCCGAATACCGTTTCGAATGGTGGGTAGGTACCGATACTACCGTGGCTACAGGTAGCAGACTCTCTGACCTCGAAGGTGTAGGCGCTTCTACCATCGATATCGACCTGGCCACAAGAGCTGACTCCTCACTGGTCACAGGGCTGCCTTCAGGTACTTATACCGTGGTCGCCATCGATCAAAACGATCCGTTCAGCCAGTGTCGTTCGGCAGCTACTTATGTCCTCTCCGAAGACAACCCGACCATCGAGATCCTGACCTCTGACGTGGTCACCAAAAACAATGACAACTGTGGAGGTACCGACAATGGATACATCTCCATCCGTGAAATCTATGTCGATGGTGTGGCCGCTGACCTGGCAACCAATGGCGCTGACTTTACCTTCTCATGGTCTGGCAATACCACAGCCGAAGATGGTACCCTCATCAATGTCAACGCTACCGCTGACAGTGTGGCTACACTCGGAGCTGGTACTTATACCGTATCGGTAACCAGGGATGGTGCTGGCCTCGATCAGTGTGTCTCTGCTTCTATCGATATTACCATCACTGACTCTACCTCCAACCCTATCATCGTGCTCGATTCCTTCTCCGATGATACCTTCTGTGATGCCACTCCAAACGTTGGTGATGGTTCAGTACAGGTATCCATCGATGGTGCTGGTGGTGTAGATGTCTCCGAATACCGTTTCGAATGGTGGGTAGGTACCGATACTACCGTGGCTACAGGTAGCAGACTCTCTGACCTCGAAGGTGTAGGCGCTTCTACCATCGATATCGACCTGGCCACAAGAGCTGACTCCTCACTGGTCACAGGGCTGCCCTCAGGTACTTATACCGTGGTCGCCATCGATCAAAACGATCCGTTCAACCAGTGTCGTTCGGCAGCTACTTATGTCCTCTCCGAAGACAACCCGACCATCGAAATCCTGACCTCTGATGTGGTCACCAAAAACAATGACAACTGTGGAGGTACCGACAATGGATACATCTCCATCCGTGAAATCTATGTCGATGGTGTGGCCGCTGACCTGGCTACCAATGGCGCTGACTTTACCTTCTCATGGTCTGGCAATACCACAGCCGAAGATGGTACCCTCATCAATGTCAACGCTACCGCTGACAGTGTGGCTACACTCGGAGCTGGTACTTATACCGTATCGGTAACCAGGGATGGCGCTGGCCTCGATCAGTGTGTCTCCGCTTCTATCGATATTACCATCACTGACTCTACCTCCAACCCTATCATCGTGCTCGATTCCTTCTCCGATGATACCTTCTGTGATGCCACTCCAAACGTCGGTGATGGTTCAGTACAGGTATCCATCGATGGAGCTGGGGGTGTAGATGTCTCCGAATACCGTTTCGAATGGTGGGTAGGTACCGATACTACCGTGGCTACGGGTAGCAGACTCTCTGACCTCGAAGGTGTAGGCGCTTCTACCATCGATATCGACCTGGCCACAAGAGCTGACTCCTCACTGGTCACAGGGCTGCCTTCAGGTACTTATACCGTGGTCGCCATCGATCAAAACGATCCGTTCAGCCAGTGTCGTTCGGCAGCTACTTATGTCCTCTCTGAAGACAACCCGACCATCGAAATCCTGACCTCTGATGTGGTCACCAAAAACAATGACAACTGTGGAGGTACCGACAATGGTTACATCTCCATCCGTGAAATCTATGTCGATGGTGTGGCCGCTGACCTGGCAACCAATGGCACTGACTTTACCTTCTCATGGTCTGGCAATACCACAGCCGAAGATGGTACCCTCATCAATGTCAACGCTACCGCTGACAGTGTGGCTACACTCGGAGCTGGTACTTATACCGTATCGGTAACCAGGGATGGTGCTGGCCTCGATCAGTGTGTCTCTGCTTCTATCGATATTACCATCACTGACTCTACCTCCAACCCTATCATCGTGCTCGATTCCTTCTCCGATGATACCTTCTGTGATGCCACTCCAAACGTTGGTGATGGTTCAGTACAGGTATCCATCGATGGAGCTGGGGGTGTAGATGTCTCCGAATACCGTTTCGAATGGTGGGTAGGTACCGATACTACTGTGGCTACGGGTAGCAGACTCTCTGACCTCGAAGGTGTAGGCGCTTCTACCATCGATATCGACCTGGCCACAAGAGCTGACTCTTCACTGGTCACAGGGCTGCCCTCAGGTACTTATACCGTGGTCGCCATCGACCGAAACGATCCGTTCAACCAGTGTCGTTCGGCAGCTACTTATGTCCTCTCTGAAGACAACCCGACCATCGAAATCCTGACCTCTGATGTGGTCACCAAAAACAATGACAACTGTGGAGGTACCGACAATGGATACATCTCCATCCGTGAAATCTATGTCGATGGTGTGGCCGCTGACCTGGCAACCAATGGCGCTGACTTTACCTTCTCATGGTCTGGCAATACCACAGCCGAAGATGGTACCCTCATCAATGTCAACGCTACCGCTGACAGTGTGGCTACACTCGGAGCTGGTACTTATACCGTATCGGTAACCAGGGATGGTGCTGGCCTCGATCAGTGTGTCTCCGCTTCTATCGATATTACCATTACTGACTCTACCTCCAACCCTATCATCGTGCTCGATTCCTTCTCCGATGATACCTTCTGTGATGCCACTCCAAACGTCGGTGACGGTTCGGTACAGGTATCCATCGATGGTGCTGGGGGTGTAGATGTCTCCGAATACCGTTTCGAATGGTGGGTAGGTACCGATACTACCGTGGCTACAGGTAGCAGACTCTCTGACCTCGAAGGTGTAGGCGCTTCTACCATCGATATCGACCTGGCCACAAGAGCTGACTCCTCACTGGTCACAGGGCTGCCTTCAGGTACTTATACCGTGGTCGCCATCGACCGAAACGATCCGTTCAACCAGTGTCGTTCGGCAGCTACTTATGTCCTCTCCGAAGACAACCCGACCATCGAAATCCTGACCTCTGACGTGGTCACCAAAAACAATGACAACTGTGGAGGTACCGACAATGGTTACATCTCCATCCGTGAAATCTATGTCGATGGTGTGGCCGCTGACCTGGCAACCAATGGCGCTGACTTTACCTTCTCATGGTCTGGCAATACCACGGCCGAAGATGGTACCCTCATCAATGTCAACGCTACCGCTGACAGTGTGGCTACACTCGGAGCTGGTACTTATACCGTATCGGTAACCAGGGATGGTGCTGGCCTCGATCAGTGTGTCTCTGCTTCTATCGATATTACCATCACTGACTCTACCTCCAACCCTATCATCGTGCTCGATTCCTTCTCCGATGATACCTTCTGTGATGCCACTGCCAACGTCGGTGATGGTTCAGTACAGGTATCCATCGATGGTGCTGGGGGTGTAGATGTCTCCGAATACCGTTTCGAATGGTGGGTAGGTACCGATACTACCGTGGCTACAGGTAGCAGACTCTCTGACCTCGAAGGTGTAGGCGCTTCTACCATCGATATCGACCTGGCCACAAGAGCTGACTCCTCACTGGTCACAGGGCTGCCTTCAGGTACTTATACCGTGGTCGCCATCGACCGAAACGATCCGTTCAACCAGTGTCGTTCGGCAGCTACTTATGTCCTCTCCGAAGACAACCCGACCATCGAAATCCTGACCTCTGATGTGGTCACCAAAAACAATGACAACTGTGGAGGTACCGACAATGGATACATCTCCATCCGTGAAATCTATGTCGATGGTGTGGCCGCTGACCTGGCAACCAATGGCGCTGACTTTACCTTCTCATGGTCTGGCAATACCACAGCCGAAGATGGTACCCTCATCAATGTCAACGCTACCGCTGACAGTGTGGCTACACTCGGAGCTGGTACTTATACCGTATCGGTAACCAGGGATGGTGCTGGCCTCGATCAGTGTGTCTCTGCTTCTATCGATATTACCATCACTGACTCTACCTCCAACCCTATCATCGTGCTCGATTCCTTCTCCGATGATACCTTCTGTGATGCCACTGCCAACGTCGGTGATGGTTCAGTACAGGTATCCATCGATGGAGCTGGTGGTGTAGATGTCTCCGAATACCGTTTCGAATGGTGGGTAGGTACCGATACTACCGTGGCTACGGGTAGCAGACTCTCTGACCTCGAAGGTGTAGGCGCTTCTACCATCGATATCGACCTGGCCACAAGAGCTGACTCCTCACTGGTCACAGGGCTGCCTTCAGGTACTTATACCGTGGTCGCCATCGACCGAAACGATCCGTTCAACCAGTGTCGTTCGGCGGCTACTTATGTCCTCTCTGAAGACAACCCGACCATCGAGATCCTGACCTCTGATGTGGTCACCAAAAACAATGACAACTGTGGAGGTACCGACAATGGATACATCTCCATCCGTGAAATCTATGTCGATGGTGTGGCCGCTGACCTGGCAACCAATGGCGCTGACTTTACCTTCTCATGGTCTGGCAATACCACAGCCGAAGATGGTACCCTCATCAATGTCAACGCTACCGCTGACAGTGTGGCTACACTCGGAGCTGGTACTTATACCGTATCGGTAACCAGGGATGGTGCTGGCCTCGATCAGTGTGTCTCTGCTTCTATCGATATTACCATCACTGACTCTACCTCCAACCCTATCATCGTGCTCGATTCCTTCTCCGATGATACCTTCTGTGATGCCACTGCCAACGTCGGTGACGGTTCAGTACAGGTATCCATCGATGGAGCTGGTGGTGTAGATGTCTCCGAATACCGTTTCGAATGGTGGGTAGGTACCGATACTACCGTGGCTACAGGTAGCAGACTCTCTGACCTCGAAGGTGTAGGCGCTTCTACCATCGATATCGACCTGGCCACAAGAGCTGACTCCTCACTGGTCACAGGGCTGCCTTCAGGTACTTATACCGTGGTCGCCATCGACCGAAACGATCCGTTCAACCAGTGTCGTTCGGCAGCTACTTATGTCCTCTCTGAAGACAACCCGACCATCGAAATCCTGACCTCTGATGTGGTCACCAAAAACAATGACAACTGTGGAGGTACCGACAATGGATACATCTCCATCCGTGAAATCTATGTCGATGGTGTGGCCGCTGACCTGGCAACCAATGGCGCTGACTTTACCTTCTCATGGTCTGGCAATACCACAGCCGAAGATGGTACCCTCATCAATGTCAACTCTACCGCTGACAGTGTGGCTACACTCGGAGCTGGTACTTATACCGTATCGGTAACCAGGGATGGTGCTGGCCTCGATCAGTGTGTCTCTGCTTCTATCGATATTACCATCACTGACTCTACCTCCAACCCTATCATCGTGCTCGATTCCTTCTCCGATGATACCTTCTGTGATGCCACTGCCAACGTCGGTGATGGTTCAGTACAGGTATCCATCGATGGTGCTGGGGGTGTAGATGTCTCCGAATACCGTTTCGAATGGTGGGTAGGTACCGATACTACCGTGGCTACGGGTAGCAGACTCTCTGACCTCGAAGGTGTAGGCGCTTCTACCATCGATATCGACCTGGCCACAAGAGCTGACTCTTCACTGGTCACAGGGCTGCCTTCAGGTACTTATACCGTGGTCGCCATCGACCGAAACGATCCGTTCAACCAGTGTCGCACAGCGGCTACTTATGTCCTCTCCGAAGACAACCCGACCATCGAGATCAGACAAGCTGACATTGCCGTCTATGACGATACTAACTGCGACAGTGGTAATCCAAATGGCGGCGTACGTATCAATCAAATCTATGTTGATGGTGTAGCGACGGCCATTACCGCAGACTACGAATTCACATGGACAGGTCTCACCAGCGGAACGATATTCTCCACCGTGGGAACTGCGCAGGACTCCATCAACTCGCTACAATCTGGCAGCTATACTGTGTTCGTGACACGAAATGGTGCTGGTCTCGACCAATGTGCCTCTGTCGCGGTGGATGTGATCGTCCCCGAAACACTGACATTCCCATTGAACACTCTGGTTTCTACGTCTCCAAGTACGTTATGTGATCCTCCAGCAAATACTGGTACAGGCGAACTTCGGGTTACCGTGGACAACGCAACGGATCTTGGTGACTATACGATCACCTGGTACCGAGGTACAGGCACAACTTCCCCCCTATTTGACGGAGGAAGTACAGAGGGCTCGGCAGACTCGACTGGAACTGCGACTACGATGATTCTTGATTCTCTGAGCACAGGTGATTACACCGTGGTAGTAGAGTTGGATTCAACAGGCTGTAGCACCACATCTACATTCTCTGTGGATGAGAATCTAACCATACCTAATTTCAATATCGATGTAGACAACATTGTGCACAATACAAGTTGTAGTGCTGCATTCTATGATGGATCCGTGACCATCACCGATTCAGACATTATCACACCTTCTGGTGCATCCGTCAGCGACTTCACCTGGGAGTATGACGACGGAAGCGGTTTCCAGACTGCTACCATTTCAGGCGGTGATGTTGTTATCTCGAGTATTGGAGGAGACACCCTACAAATACGTGCCACTTTCAATGATACCAATTGCGAGAGTACAGCCATAGAAGCTATCATACAAGATCAGTCCTTCGAGCCAGTTATCACCATTGACACGCTGGTGAATAACATCAACTGCGGTGGGGGCAACGCCTCAGGATTCATAACTGTCTCAGTGACGGAAGATGACGGCACGGTTCCCACTAGTGGATACACATTTGTCTGGGAGGACGATAATGGCACAGATCTATCCACCATTAGCGGCATTACGATAACCAGTACAGATACCACCAGTACAGTTACCGGTTTAGGCGCAGCAACCGCAGATATTCTGGAATTGACGGTATACAATCCAGATGCAACACCTACGGGGCCTACTGGCTGTTCTGTGACTCAGACTTTCGTCATAGACCAAGAAGCGTTGAACCCACTGATGACGAGTCACACTGCTAACAACAACACCATTTGCTCTAGTAGCAATGCTTCATTCGAATTGCTGGAAGCCACCCTGGACGGTGTGGTAATAGACTCTGCTGATCTGGCAAGTAATTACACTCTGGAAGTCTACGACAACCTGAACCTGACTGGAACACCGACTACAGATACTGACAATGACTTCATTGTAGACGGGCTTTCCGTGCCATCAGGTGGATCTACAGACTATTATGCTGTGTTGACGCTTGACAGTACCGGCTGTCAGAGTCCTACAGTCCAGTTCACGGTTGAAGACAACCCGTTAGATCCTGTTGTGCAGATTACAGTTGTTCAGCAAGATTCTACCTGTAGCGCCAACACTGGAACAGGTATTCTTGTAGCCACAGGTGATGGGCAAGACGATACCAGTGGTGACTATTCATTCGAATGGTACGATAGCACAGGTACTACACTTCTAGCTAGCAATGACACCTTAAGCAACGCAACTGCAGGCACTTATGAAGTGAGAGTGACGAATAATTTGAGTGGTTGCTCCACAACCGGGTCGAATGTGACCATTTCCAACATTCCTCAGGAGCCTACCATTACCGGAGTCAGCATCTCGGAACCAACGACCTGTACTGGCAATGGGGTATTCAGGGTAACTGAGATCACCATATCGCTGAACAACGTGGACACAGTGGCTGATCTCAACCGATTCACCTTTGCCTTCTACGATACGGATCCGTTGAATGGTTCGCCAACGCCTATTCGAGACAATGCCAATCCAAACTTCAGACGTGGCCAACCCGGAGTTACCTACTTCGTCATAGGTACAGACACCTTGACCGGATGTACCACAGATGTTTACCAGGTAGATTTCTCAACGGATAACGTTTCCTTCCCGGATGTCATCTACACTGATATTGACAATCAATCGGCTTGTGATCCTGGCAACCCAAGTGGAGCGGTTACTATTCAAGTGAACAATGGTGATAGCATTGCCAATTACTCAGTAGCTTGGACAGATGATTCAGGAAATAGTCTCACAGTGACAAACCCTACGGCATTTAGCGCCTTAGTGGAAGGCTTGGCAGCTGGGGATTACGCCCTCGCGGTGACAAACAATGCCTCAGGTTGTGTTACCAATGACACCATTACAATAATCGATGATATTCCGCCTTTCGAGCTTTCCGTGAGTTCGTCAGATAATACCTTCTGCGTCGATGCGAATGGTCAGGTGGGAGCAAGCGTTGTGCCTGTACTCGACGGGTCATTTGGTTCGAACAGTGTTTTCACCAGAAATGCTGAATTCTTCTGGTTCGATGGTGATGTCAATAATCCGAACATTGCGAATGCAGATTAC
This sequence comes from Cyclobacteriaceae bacterium, assembly GCA_965601475.1. Taxonomy (GTDB): domain Bacteria; phylum Bacteroidota; class Bacteroidia; order Cytophagales; family Cyclobacteriaceae; genus JAWPMT01. Next base: position 9,696 of record OZ271832.1, read on the forward strand.
ACAGGAGCGGTGGTTGCTGGATTACCTGCGGGAACTTACACCGTCATCGCACGAGACCTGAATGACAGTTTCTGTATTTCCGATAGAGCGACAGTTGAAGTCGGCGATGCCACGACCGATCCGATATTTGAGATAGACGTGCTCAGCAATTTGACAATATGCTACCCTGACCGTCCGAATGGCTTGGCAGAAATTGCTGACGATACCCTTCGATCACAGTATGACTTCGTATGGTATACCGGTTCGGATACGTCTGGTGACATCATTTCTACAAGCATCAGCGCTGATTCTCTAACCATTGGTACCTATGCCGTCGAAGCTACAGATAGGGCTACAGGTTGTAGCCTGGTGCAGACCTTCGAAATATTGGATGAGACTCCAGTAATAGCGGATCCTACAATAGTAGTGATAGCCGGAAGAGACAACTGCCTCATTCCAAATGGTCATGCTGTTGCGAACTCTGGCGGTATCACGGAAGGCATTCAGTTTGACTGGTATGATGCGGAAGATCGAAGTACCGTACTGTTCACGGGTAATGAAATTCAGACGCTAGATAGTATAACCTACGTGGTTGTTGCTACGGACCTGGCTAGTGGCTGCGTTTCTGGCCGAAGCAGAGTCACCATTCCAAATGCGATTGTTGATCCGGCCTTCACCATCGTCACTACGGAGTCATTATGCCTCCGTACGGAAGACGGCTCTGTGAACCAGTTCAGTGGCCAGGCATTCGTCGCGATTGAAGACCTGGGAGTCTTTGTGGATTCCGTAACCTATTTCAATTCGGATGGCGAGATTATCCTTGCCGCAAGAGGTGGTGAAACACTCATAGATGCGGGACCTGGAACTTATTCGGTCAACTTCCGGGCAAGCAATGGTTGTGACTACTCCGCAACATTTGAAATTGCTGCCAATATCAGAGTCTACAATGGTGTTTCCGCAAACAATGACGGTCTGAACGACTTCTTCCTGATCGACTGTCTGGACTTCTTTGAAAACAACAATGTCCAGATCTTCAATCGGGATGGCGTCAAAGTCTTCGAAATTGACAATTACGATAACGTGGAACGCAGATTCGAAGGCATATCAAACGTTAACGGTGCAAGAAATGTACCTGCAGGCACCTACTTCTACATCATAGATAGAGGAGATGGGACTGAGTTGATCCAGGGATTTTTAGAATTAGTTAGGTAAATTAGGAAGATGAAGAATTTTCTTCGAGGGTTGCTCCTCTTGACAGTAGGCATTTTTTCTTTGGCCACGCAAGCTCAGCAGCGGGCCATTACGTCAACCTACATGTTCAACGGATTGATCATCAATCCAGCGTACTCAGGGAGTCTGAATGTTCTCTCCGTAACTGCTGTTCATAGAGACCAGTGGGTAAACGTGGATGGTGCTCCAAGATTTCAAGTGTTCAACGCCCACACCTCCTTACTGTCCAACAGAATTGGTGTAGGTCTCATCGCTTCGAAGGATCAAGTTGGTGTACATGACGATACCGGACTTTTTGCCACCTATGCCTACAAAATTCGTACAAACATTGGCATCTTGGCCATGGGCCTGCAGGGAGGGTTTAACAGCAGACGTTCGGACTTCAATAACCTGGAGCTACTTGATTCGGGAGATCCGCTATTGCTCGGGGTGCAGTCTAACTTCACTCCCAATTTTGGTACTGGCATATACTTTGCAAATCCTGATTTCTTCATCGGTGTATCGGTCCCTTATATTCTGGAAAATCGCGTTTATGACAACATCCCAGAGCTGGATGACTCATTCATAAACTCTCGGGAAAGTCGGTATTATTATGCTACTGCCGGGGGGGTGATCCATTTGAGTGACGCCATAAAGTTGAATCCCTCGGTACTCATCCGCCAACAGGAAGAGGCTCCGATTGGCTATGATATCAATGTAAATGTAATCTTCGAAGAAATCGCATACACGGGAGTAAACATCAGGAGAGGTGGTGACCTTACCTTTTTAGCTCAATTGATCTTAAACGAGAATTTCCGCGTGGGTTATGCTTATGATGCCATCACCAATGATCTGAACGACTATTCGGCAGGAAGCCATGAAATCCTGGTGAATTATCGTATCAAACTCAGGAATTTCAAGAAGGACCCGCAGTGTCCAGTCTATTTCTGACTCAAATCAGTCAACAACGAGTTGGTCAACGATAGGAGTAAGCTGAATATTAGAGCCCACCAAAACCCATTGACATAAAATCCCGGAACTAAAGCATCCGCGAGCAGTATGATCAATGCATTGATGATGAGCAGGAAGAGCCCTAGTGTCATTATCGTCAATGGAATGGTGAATACGATCAGTATCGGCTTCACAATGAAGTTGAGCAACGCCAGTACGAAAGCAAGTATAATCGCTACAAAAAAGTTGTCCACGGATACGCCAGGCAGCAAATAGGACACTATGATTACCGCAACGGCGGAAAGAAGTATTTTGAGAAAGAAGTTCATATTCAATCGGACCAGGATGCTACTTCACTTTTTACCTTTTTTATTCTGGGTTGGAAACCCTCAGGTGAATAATCAACGTCTGTCAACGTGACTAACTCCAAAAAATTCATGAGGTCCTTTGGATGATCCACAGACCTCCCCTCCCAGGTTACATACCGCAAGGTGGTCCACATGATATTTTTCAGTTGCTGTTTATTCTCATCTGTCATGAAATATTCGACTACTACGGTATTTTCGTTGTACCAGATGATCCGCGAAAAAATCTTCACCCACTCTCCCATCATCGCAGATTTCAAATATGCGATTTGGTGATTGTACACCACCCAAATGGCCTGGTACTGTGTATATAGTTCCGAAGTCTTAAACTCATAGAGCTTCGCAAACTGGTCATCACGTGCATTGAAGTAATAGTCGAAATACTTCGCATTGTTCAGATGGCGTAGCGGATCACAATCCTGAAAGCGAACGGTCACCAAGGACTCCGTTACTTTCTCATAAGTACGTGTATTATCTATTGGTAACATTGCTTATGCTTTTTCCTGGAACCATGATGCATACTTAATGTAATTGCCAGCTATTCGTTGCATCATTTCTCTGTTCTTTCCCTCTACCTTTTTCAATAGTCTTGCAGGCATTCCACCATAGATAGCACCGTCTTCTACTCTCGTACCTTCCAAAACCACAGCACCAGCGGCTATGATCGCTCCCTCTCCCACCACTGCATTGTCCATCACAATAGCGCCCATACCCACCAAACAATCATCCTTCAAGGTACAACCATGTACAATGGCGTTGTGGCCTATGGAAACATTGTTGCCAATAAGAGTTGCGGCCTTCTCATAAGTACCATGGATTGTTGCATTGTCCTGAATGTTTACGTTGTCGCCCATGTGAATCGAATTGACATCCCCTCTGACCACCGCATTGAACCAAAAAGTGCATTTGCTCCCTGTTCGAACCTCCCCGATAACAACAGCAGTCTCTGCAAACCAACAGTCTTCTCCGAATTGAGGAGTGAATCCTCTAACCGGTTTAATAATTGCCATGGCTCGTATTTTTTTCCTTAAACATACACTTAATTTGCAGCTTTTTCGAGAGGACCATCGGGACAAAAAATGCACAAACTGCCCATATCCATATTTTTATGTACGCTTCTCCTATCTTGCTCAGAGCTGGATAGTAGTAGCAATGAAGTAATGACCATCACTCCAGAATACCTAGCACCGGATTTGCAAAAATCCGTAATTACATGGATAATGGAAGACAGTTCAGGACTGTCGGATGGCTTTATAGAATTGGACACCGCGGCCATGCTCTACGTTGGAGACGAGTATTTGTCTGCGCATCTTTCCGGGGTAGGTTTTGCCTCCAGAGAGGATGAGTCCCAAATTCGGATTACCATTGACATTCTCAATTTCAGCGAATACGATAGCAGTCAAGTCCCACGGCCAATCTCCGAGAATGACTTCAGCATCAAATCGCCAAATTTCCTGGGACTCACTCAAATTTCTGCGGACGACCTTTCCTATGAGGCGCTTTTTCCGATGACCCTGAGTCAGGATTCGACACACGTCAAAGTGGAGTTCAAAACCCAGATAGAAGTCAACAAAGTACTTCCTGCATTGAACAGGAATATCCAAACACTTTTTATTGGCTTCGTGCTCCAGGGAGAGAAATCTAAAGCTGCCAATTTGTCATATTGATGGAATTACTATCTAATTTTGCCGTTTGAATTCAACAAATCATGACAGAGTTGATTGAGGATATCCCAATCATCCAGGAAGACGCTAAGGCAGACGCCTGTGAGGTGAGGGTGACCGCGGACAGAGGCAGCGAAAATAGAAAGCTATACATAGAGAGTTACGGTTGTCAGATGAATTTTTCTGACAGTGAGATTGTAGCTTCAATTCTAAAAAAGGAGGGCTACGGCACTACCTCAGATTTTGAGCAGGCCGATTTGATATTACTCAATACCTGCTCCATTAGGGACAAAGCAGAACAGACTGTAAGAAACAGGCTAAGGCACTTCAATGCCGTCAAAAAAGACCGACCGGATATCACAGTGGGTGTATTGGGATGCATGGCGGAGCGTTTGAAATCCAAACTCCTGGATGAAGAGAGAATTGTAGACCTCGTTGTCGGTCCAGATGCGTATCGAGACCTACCCAAACTTATTGCCGAGGTAGATGAGGGTCATAAAGGAATCAACACCTTTTTGTCCCGCGAAGAGACCTACGCTGACATCACTCCGGTAAGATTAGGTTCAAATGGTGTAACTGCCTTTATCTCCATCATGCGCGGCTGTGACAATATGTGCTCATTTTGCGTGGTTCCGTTCACACGAGGTCGAGAACGTAGTCGAGATCCAGAATCCATTCGTAAAGAAGCTCAAGAGCTTTTTGACATGGGATACCGTGAGGTCACCCTACTCGGTCAAAATGTTGATTCTTACAAATGGTCGGCCGAAGAAAATAACAAAGCGAGGTTGAACAAAGCCGGAGCCAGCGAGATCATCAATTTTGCAAATTTGCTAGAGCAAGTAGCACAAATCCACCCGGATCTTCGGGTACGTTTCAGTACCTCACATCCCAAGGACATTACGGATGAGGTACTACATACTATGCGGAAGTACGAAAACATCTGCAAGTACATTCATCTCCCGGCACAAAGCGGCAACAGCAGGATTTTGGAATTGATGAACAGGACTTACTCCCGAGAGTGGTACCTGGAACGCGTTGCTGCCATTAGAAGCATTCTGGGATTCGATTGTGGAATAAGCTCCGATATGATAAGTGGGTTTTGTACCGAAACCGAAGATGAGCATCGCGACACCCTGAGTCTTATGGACCATGTCCAATACGACTTCTCCTATATGTTTTATTACAGTGAAAGACCAGGCACCCTAGCAGCCAAAAAATTTGAAGATGACATCCCACTGGACATCAAGAAAAGGAGACTGAGTGAAATCATAGCCAAGCAGCAGGAACTTTCCCTGGCCCGAAATAAGCGGGATATTGGAAAAGTATTTCGGGTATTGGTCGAAGGCCCAAGTAAGCGGTCCAACGAACAATTGCAAGGCCGAAATACAGCGAACAAAGTGGTGATTTTTCCAGCCAAAGATTTCCAAAAAGGTCAATACCTGAATGTACGAATACATGATTGCTCAGCAGCTACGTTATTCGGGGAGGTAGTGTAAGATGGAATACAAACTAGACGCCGAAGTTCAAGCTGTAAAGCAAAGATTTGAAATCATTGGGGTTTCTCCATTGCTGAACAACGCCATCAGGATCGCAGTGCAGGTGGCTGCTACCGATATGAGCGTACTGATACAAGGTGAGAGCGGCGCCGGTAAAGAATCATTTTCAAAGATCATCCATAGCCTCTCCGCGCGTAAGCACGGTCAATTCATTGCCATCAACTGTGGTGCAATCCCGGAAGGCACGATTGATTCAGAACTATTCGGACATGAGAAAGGTGCTTTTACGGGAGCTACCGACAGCCGGAAAGGCTACTTCGAAGTAACTAATGGCGGCACCATCTTTCTAGACGAAATCGGCGAAATGCCGCAAAGCACACAGGCCAGATTGCTAAGGGTCCTGGAAAATGGCGAGTTTATTAAAGTAGGGTCATCAAAAGTGCAGAAGACCGACGTGCGGGTCATTGCCGCCACCAACGTCGAACTTCAGTCATCTATAGCGAAAGGCAAATTCCGGGAAGACCTGTACTATCGGCTGAGCACTGTTCCGATCCGTGTTCCGGCCCTGAGAGAACGTGGGGACGACATACTTCTGCTCTTCCGCAAATTCGGCACAGATTTCTCAGAACGACACAAGACCAAGCCCATTTATCTGACGGAGGGAGCAAAACAACTACTCAAATCCTACCGCTTCCCGGGCAACATCAGGCAGCTGAAGAATCTAACTGAGCAAATGAGCATTCTTGAACTCGACAGAGAGATTGATGAAGAAAAGCTCATGAAATACTTGCCTCGGGAATCCAACAACCTGCCGGCTTTGATTGACACCTCTCAGGAGTCGGAAAGTTACTCAGAGCGGGATTTGTTATACAAAGTACTCTTCGATATGAAGAAGGATGTCACTGACCTCAAGAAGCTCATTTATGAAATCCTCGAGGGTAATCCCAGTAGGAAAGACATTTTACGCGAAAACCAACACCTTTTTGAGGAAATGGGCGAGCAAAACAGAAATGACGAGACCCGACCTGCCCCATTGCTGCTAGGCAGCAACAGCGATGATGAATACGACGAAATCATCGAAGACATCGTCCAAATCCCCGACGAAGGCGAATCCCTGTCCATCGAGAAGAAAGAGAAGGAATTGATCATCAAAGCGCTTGAGAAAAACAACAATAAACGTAAGTACGCTGCCAGAGATTTGGGAATAAGCGAACGAACCCTGTACCGCAAAATCAAACAATATGAGATTGACAATTCCTAGCTATTTGCTCCTAGCGCTTGTTTTGTCGGGTTGTGGCGTATATGGATTCACAGGTGCGTCCATTTCTCCGGATACAAAGACCATCAGCATACAGACGTTCTACAACAATGCCGTGCTGGGTCCCTCCAATATGAGTGTGCTCTTCACAGAAAAAATCAAAGACTATTTTCAGCAAAACACCAGCCTCGCTATTGTCGATGAAAATGGAGACCTACAAATGGACGGATACATTGCTGATTACAACGTTACACCTGTCGCCGCAAATGCCGCAGCGAGTGGTGAAGCCAACGTCTCCGCACTCTCCCGTGTCACTATCACGGTTTTCGCTTCCTATGCCAACGTAAATGATGACACATTTGACTTCGAAAGGAGATTCAGCTTCTTCGTGGACTACGAACAAAGCCAGGACCTCAACGCTATCGAAGAAGACCTGGTAGATGAGATATTCGATCAAATCGTCATTGATATCTTCAATGCTTCCGTAGCGAATTGGTAAATTTTTATAACTTTAGAACTTAACCTACCGCCTATTCGCAGGTGAACAAACATAAGTTCATAGAATATCTTCGGGACCCATCGAAGATCAAGGACAGTGAAGTCTCAGAATTAGATCAATTAGTAAAATCATATCCCTATTTCCAGGGTGCTAGAGCGCTACGTGCAAAAGTTGCCAAGACCAAGAAACTCTCGGACTTCAATGAAAAAGTGGCTTCAGCAGCTGTCTACGCAACAGACAGGGCCCTGTTGAAACGATACATAAACGACCACCTCTTCATCATACACTCGAGAGCTGAACAAAAGCCAGTCGAGCCAATCGTTGAAGCTCCTCCAGCCGCGAAAGCACCAAAGGCAGAAGCAGCGCCCAGCGTGAAAACCAAAGCCAGCAAAAGCAAAAAGACGGCTGCATCTGCAAAACTTAAAACAAAAAAAACACAAGCACCAAAACCCTCAGCCCCACCTTCCCCGGCAAAGCCGAGCCAGGCACCACCAAAAGACTTCTCTCTCGATGAGTTGATTGAAGAAATCTACTCAGACATCGAAGACCTCAAAAAATCCAAAGCCAGGTTCATGGAGGTGGAGAAGCAGCTGGAGGAAGAAGAAGCTGTAAATGCTGCCATCATAAAGGCCGCAAATATCACACCACTAACCACAGAAACTACCACTGAAGAACCTCCGATCACCGAGGCCCCTGGCGAGGTTGAAATCGAAACCGAAGAACCGGCAGGCGCCCTGGATTTCACTGTGTCTGAAGACGCTGAACAGGAGGATGACAAACACCATATTGCTGCGTCCGAAACTCCTACAGATTCCGCAACTACCCAAGAAACCACTCTGGATGAACAACCGACAAGCACCCCAGCGGCTGAAATAGAAGAAATCGATGTGGAAGGAGCGGAAGCCGCTGCACCCGCAGACCAGGAGGAAAGGGAAGAACCGCCTGGGGGCGTTGTCGAAGCCTTATCTGATGAAGAACGTTTCGCCGTAGAACACAATCTACCACTCAATCCCTCCTCATCTGAGGAAGAGTTCCAGGCATCGGAAGAAGCACAGGAAGAAGAAGCACCAGAGAAGGAAATACCAGAGAAAGAGACGGAGGAGCATGTCGCGTCCGAACAGCCCGTCGAAGAGGCCACCGTAGAGGAAGAGGCCAAAGAAGAAGAAAAAGCAGTCGAGGAAGTCAAAGAGGAGGAAAAAGAGGTGGTGGAGCCCTCGGCGGCGGAAAAGAAAAAGGCAAAGCGGACCAAAGCAGCTGAGGCGAAAGTGGTCGAAGAAGCCGAGGAAAAAGCAGAATCACAGCCTGAGACTGATCCATCGGAGGTGAAATCAGCCGAGTCACCCAAGGAAGAAGCAACCAAACCAACGGAAGAGCCTATCAGCGATACGCTCAAAGTAGTCAGACGAAGAGCCGGCAAAGTTCAATCCACCAAATACGAAAGCAGAAAGACGGATACGGAAGAAGAAAAGATTATCGACGAATTCATTACTAAGAGTCCATCAATCTCAAAACCCAAAGAAACCGCTGATCCCGAAAGCAAGAAAGACCTGGCGGACAAGAGCACGCGCTTCCAGGCAGACATTGCAACGGAATACCTTGCTGAAATCTACGTAGAGCAAGGCAAGATAGAGCGGGCAATCTCCATCTATACCAAACTGGGCTTGAAATTTCCTGAAAAAAAATCTTTCTTTGCAGCTCGAATTGAAGAACTGAAGGCAAAGGGAGAATAATAATTGGTATGTACGGAGTAATTATTGCATTGATCATTTTATGTGCTGTCGTCCTGATTCTGGTCGTATTAGCTCAAAACCCAAAAGGAGGAGGACTTTCCAGCCAATTCGGAGGCAGTGGGGCATCCCAAATCATGGGTGTGAAGAAGACAGGTGATTTCCTGGAAAAAGCCACCTGGGCTATGGCCATTGCGATATTGGGGCTTTCACTGGCCACCAACTTATTTATTGACACCAACGCTGCCGAAAGCCCTGAGAGTCCAAACCTCAACAGCACTCCAGCAGCTGCTCCCGCGATTCCGTTGGACAATTCCGGTGCACTACCCCTGGAAGATTTGACATCCGGGGACGACTCACTCCAATAATTTCTAGGCTGCCTGGCTCAGGTGGCGCATCAAAAGACGCTTGGCCACTGGCAGAACGGTGGATTTGTGCGGAAATCCCAGCTTGTAAGTAACCACATAAGTTGCAGGGTTGGGCAGGTCTGAATTCTGCCGGGACAAATCCATTTTTACGCGTTCTACAGGCCTCGTGATATCTGTAAAATCATTGGCTACAAATTCTATATTGATACCCCTGTACTTCTCCCGGGAACTCTCAAAAACACTCGTTTGGTATTTATAGACCAGTACATCCCTTCTCCGATCTTGATTGATCAGTAGATATCCTTCATCCAAGTACATCGGAATGATCCCAACAGGTTCAAACTCCATCTGCTCTTCTACAAACTCATAGATCTCCTTCCCCTCTTCAATAGCCTCCTGAAATCTTGGCATTGCAAATCGGATAATATCTCCCAATTCCTTGATAACGTCGGCATCCGCCAGCGCCTTCCTGTAAGTAAGCTTCAATTTTTCAAAGTCCGCCCTGTCAATATTCTTTGGAAATTTCTCGTAGATGAGGTCCTTGTTATTCCTGACCCGTTGCAAGTTGTTGTGATGAAAAATGAGTTCTGCTAGGGAGGGATAGAGATGGGTGTTGCCGAATTCCTTCCTGATTTTCTTCAAGTAAGCGAGTAACATATATTTCTTATACTCAAAATCGATTAGCCCCTCTGTCAGCCAGTCATTGCTGAGTTCACTCATAGATTAAAAAATTGTTACAAGCAAAAATTAAGGCCGAAAGATCACATTCGCAAGCTGCCACCTCGAAATTAAGAAACTGAAAAAATGTCATACTTTCATCGAAAATCTGCCACATATTGAGATTGGCACAGCTTATGATAAATGGCATGGCAGAAAGAAAAACGAAAAATTCTATAACAAACATGTCAAAAGTTAGCTTTAAACCACTTGCCGATAGGGTTCTGGTGGAACCTGCGGCTGCAGAAGAAAAAACCGCTTCAGGTATCATTATTCCTGATTCAGCTAAAGAGAAGCCTCAACGAGGAACGATCGTAGCCATTGGATCAGGTAAGAAAGACGAGCCTATCACTGTGAAAGAAGGTGACACCGTACTTTACGGAAAATATTCTGGTACCGAAATCACAATCGATGGTACAGAGTATCTCATTATGAAAGAGTCGGACATCTACGGCATCGTTTAATCATCAACATCAACCCGAAAAATTTAAAAAAAGAAAATAATGGCAAAAGATATATTCTTTGACACCGACGCCAGAGACCAACTGAAAAAAGGCGTTGACACTTTAGCAAATGCAGTGAAGGTTACTTTGGGACCTAAAGGTCGCAATGTGATCCTTGATAAGAAATTCGGAGCACCTACAGTAACCAAAGATGGTGTTTCTGTGGCGAAAGAAATCGAGCTTGAAGAAGCGATCGAAAACATGGGCGCACAGTTGTTGAAAGAGGTAGCTTCCAAAACTGCTGATGATGCAGGTGACGGTACTACTACGGCTACAGTACTTGCTCAGTCCATCTTCGCTCACGGTATCAAAAACGTGGCAGCTGGTGCCAACCCTATGGACATCCGACGGGGCGTGGACAAAGCAGTAACTAAGATCGTCCAAGATCTTCAGTCGCAGTCAAAAGAGATCTCTGCAAGTGACGAAATCTCTCAAGTAGCTACAGTATCAGCTAACAACGATGCCGAAGTAGGTAAAATGATCGCTGATGCCATGGAAAAGGTAGGAAAAGACGGCGTAATCACTGTTGAAGAGGCTAAAGGCACTGAGACAGAAGTGAAGACGGTAGAAGGTATGCAATTCGACAGAGGCTACCTTTCCCCCTACTTTGTTACCAATACTGACAAGATGGAAGCAGAGCTGGAAAGCCCTTACATTTTGATCTACGACAAGAAGATTTCCAACATGAAGGAATTGCTTCCTGTACTGGAAGCTACAGCTCAAACTGGAAAGCCTCTGTTGATCATCGCTGAAGATGTTGAAGGTGAGGCACTGGCCACTTTGGTTGTTAACAAAATCAGAGGTGCCCTCAAAATAGCTGCTGTCAAAGCTCCTGGCTTCGGTGACAGAAGAAAAGCAATGTTGGAAGATATCGCCGTTCTTACCGGAGGAACAGTAATCTCTGAAGAGCGTGGATACAAACTGGAAAACGCGACTATCGATTACCTTGGTACTGCTGAGAAGATCAACATCGACAAGGACAACACTACCATCGTAAATGGTGCTGGCACTGCCGATGACATCCAAGCTCGTATCAACAATATCAAGCAGCAAATCGAAAATACAACTTCCGATTACGACAAAGAAAAGCTACAAGAAAGATTGGCTAAGCTTTCTGGCGGAGTAGCCATTCTTTACATCGGTGCTGCTACCGAAGTAGAGATGAAGGAGAAGAAAGACCTCGTTGATGACGCACTTCACGCAACCAGAGCTGCTGTACAAGAAGGTATCGTAGCTGGTGGTGGTGTAGCTCTGATTCGAGCTGCTGGTGCTCTGGACGGCCTTGAACTTGAAAATGCCGATCAAAACACCGGTGTAGCTATCGTCAAAGCCGCAGTTGAGGCTCCATTGAGGACCATCGTGGAAAATGCAGGCGGTGAAGCTTCCGTAGTAGTGAATGCCGTGAAAGCTGGCAAAGACGACTATGGATACAATGCCGGCAATGACCAGTATGTGAATATGTTCGCCGCAGGTATCATTGATCCTACCAAAGTGACAAGATTGGCACTAGAGAATGCTGCGTCTATAGCAGGATTGCTACTGACAACAGAGGCAGTTGTTGCTGATCAGCCTGAGCCAGAACCAGCTATGCCTGCTGGTGGTGGCATGCCTGGTGGCATGGGTGGAATGATGTAAGAAATCAATTATTCCAGATATATAGAAAGGGACACTCCACAGGGTGTCCCTTTCATTTTTTAGAGAAATAAGCAGCCTTTCAATTAGGTGATGTGTTGACCAGACTGATTTACGTGAGCAAAAAATCCAGGTCCGGCTATTGAAAGTCCCGATTCTAATTTCACCTTCACCTAGTTGCTTATTTTTGCCAGATGTCGAAGAAGATTCTTTCTCCCTGGCAAATAATCATAGAGTTCATCTCCGTAGTGTTCGCAGTGCTTCTGGCCCTGGGACTCAACTCCTACAAACAAAGCAGCGACCTGGAAGACGAAGCTGAATTGCTGAAGACGAAAATCCTCCGGGAATGCCAGCAAAACATGTTGGAGCTGGACACGGTACTTAGAGACAATCTCGAGTTCAAAGCCTATATCGACTCACTTCGAGATGCCGAGGACACACCCGAGACCTTCAACATCAGTATCGCAAGCGAACTACTAACCAGGAGTGCCTGGGAGTTTACTACATCCTCACGATCCTTTTCTTATCTTGATGAAGATTTTCTGGAAGAGGCCGCATTGGTATACGAACGACAAGATTACTACATGCTCATTTCCAATCAGATGTTTCAAAATATGGGAGAAATGATCATGTCGGACCCAGAGCCAAGAGCGACCTTGTCTATCTCCAACTACTACCTGCTGAACTTAAATGCATCGGCCGAAAACCTTCTTGACAACTATCGCGATTTTTTAGAACAATATCAATAACACCCCTACCCGATTCCAACTACCAACATGACCTACATTCTTATCTCCCTCATCTACCTATCCATTCTCACAGCCATCATCGTATACAAAAGTCGTGCAGTCAAGAACGAGGAAGACTTCGTCGTAGCAGGTCGCAATGTACCTGTATACCTGCTCGTAGGCACGTTGGTCACCACATGGATCGGCTCGGGGAGCCTCTTCGGAACTGCCGGCCTCACCTTTCGCACGGGCTTTTCAGAACTTTGGTTCTCCATGGGCGCATGGATAGGAATACTGGTGGTTTACTTCATAGCAGCCAGGGTCAGAAAAATCTCGCAATATACCCTTACTGATATCCTTGAGAAGCGGTACGCTCCCATAGCCAGGCTCCTAGGTACGATCACCATTATCCTGGCCTATCTGATCATTGCGGGCTACCAGTTCAGAGGTGGCGGTAGATTCATCTCCATACTCACGGAGGGTGGTATTTCACCGGAGACGGGAACAATCATATCAGGAATCGTGATCATTGCTTTCACGGCGCTGGCCGGCATGGTATCGATTGTATCTATTGATATCTTCAATGGCATCATCATGATCCTGGCGATCATCATGGCCGTTCCCTTTGCCCTGAATTCCCATGGTGGTTGGGACCAGGTCACAGCTACGATCAATGCCGTGAGCCCCGATCACCTTTCCATGATGGAGGGCCACACACCCAGTTGGTACATAGGAATTCTGCTGCCCACGCTACTGCTGCTACTGAGTGAAAGTAGCGTTTACCAAAAGTTTTCTTCTGCCAAAAATGCCAAGGCGGCGAAACAAGCGGTCTTCGGCATGTTTGTGGGCGTGGTTCTCATTGAGTTTCTCATGTGTGCCCTGGCCGTCATTGGCTTTGCCATCTACGCAGATGACCCGCGCTTTTTCCTGGCCGATGGATCCATCAATGAAGCCATGAGTGAAGAAATCATTCTTCGGATTGGCTTTGAACAATTGCCGGCCTACATAGGCTCATTCCTCTTTGCCGGAGGCGTCGCCATTATTCTTTCCACTGGCAACACATTCCTGATGGTTACATCAACCAATGTGAGCAGGGATCTGATTGAGAAATACTTCTACCAAACGGACGACCCGCGGAAGAAGCTATTGATCCAAAGAATAGCCGTCGTTGTATTAGGCCTTTTGGCTTACCTCGTCGTGACCCAGTTTACCACTATACTACAAATGGCCCTGATCTCATACACCATGATTGGTGCCTCCCTTGCCCCTGCTTTGCTAGCAACTTTTTTCTGGAGAAGAGTGACAAAAGAAGGAGGTATCGCCTCTATCGCCAGCGGCATGCTGACGGTGATACTGATTACAGCACTTAATCGGATGTTTGCCGATAGCTCACTTGATTTGGGATTCATGGCCTTCCCATTTGACACGGATTTCATCGCCATTCCCGCGATTATTGTGTCCCTCACTACATTGATTGTCGTGAGCCTCCTGACCAAACCTACCGATCCAAAAATTGTAGAGCCATTTTTCGAAAAAGTGGAATAGCGAAATTTCGCTGACAGAGAAATTCCTATATTTGCATTGTTAAAACTCACCCCTATGAAAGAATTTGGCTTAAAATCTCAAAAATCTGACCTTTCCTCACTCGGCATTAAGGTTGATGAGGCGCACTGGAACCTCACTCAACCTGAATTGATAGAGCAATCCATCAAAATGGGAGAGGGACATCTATCAGATACAGGCGCCCTAACAGTGGACACTGGCCACTTTACAGGAAGAGCGCCCAAGGATAAGTTCGTTGTGGAAGATGATGTCACCCGCGATACAGTGTGGTGGGGGAATGTAAACCAGCCAATTTCAGAGGCGAACTTTGAAAAGATCTTCAATAAGATGATCGGGTACCTCGAGGAAAAGAAAGTCTTCGTGAGGGATATGTACGCTGGCGCTGACAAAACCTACAGGCTCAGGGTGAGATTCATCAATACCTTCGCCTGGCACAACCTGTTTACTTACAACATGTTTCTGCAACCTGAAGACTACAAGTTGCAGGAATTCGAACCCAACTTCACGGTCATTTGCTGTCCCAACTTCAAAGCCAATCCAGATACGGATGGGACACGTCAGGAGAACTTCGCTATTGTTAATTTTTCGAAACGCATCATCCTTATTGGTGGTACGGAGTATTCCGGAGAAATGAAAAAGGGTATCTTCTCCGTGCTCAACTTCCTGCTCCCTACGGAGAGCAACGTACTCTCAATGCACTGCTCGGCCAACATGGGCATTGAAAAGCACGATACGGCCATCTTCTTCGGACTTTCAGGAACGGGAAAAACGACACTTTCAGCTGATCCCAATCGGTTATTGATCGGGGATGACGAACACGGTTGGACCGAGAAAAACGTCTTCAATTTTGAAGGCGGATGCTATGCGAAAGTGATTGATTTATCTGAGGAAAAGGAACCGGACATCTGGAAAGCCATCCGCTACGGTGCCATTGTGGAAAACACGCGCTACAACGAAGGCTCCAGGGAGATTGATTATCACAATAGCAGCGTAACTGAAAACACCCGGGCCTCCTACCCCATCGACCATATCCGCAACGCGATCAAACCCTCCATAGGAGGAATTCCAAGACATATCTTTTTCCTGACCTGTGACGCCTTTGGGGTTATACCTCCTATTCAAAGGCTTTCCAAGGCTCACGCCATGTACCACTTCATCTCCGGGTACACATCGAAGGTAGCTGGTACTGAAGCAGGCATCACAGAGCCGCAACCGGCATTCTCAGCTTGTTTCGGTGCACCTTTTCTACCTCTTCACCCAACTAAATACGCAGAAATGCTTGGCAAGAAGATGGAAGAATATGATGTCAAAATCTGGTTGATCAACACAGGCTGGACCGGCGGACCCTATGGTGTGGGAGAGCGTATCAGCCTGAAATACACCCGAGCGATGATCACGGCTGCTTTGAATGGCGTGCTGGAAAATGTTGGCTATCGCACGCATTCGATATTTGGTGCTGAAATTCCCCTGACTTGTCCCCAGGTTCCTTCAGAGATCCTAAGCCCCAGGGAAACCTGGAAAGACGACAAGGGCTTCTACAAGCAAGCGAATGACCTGGCCAAAAAATTCAATGATAACTTCAAGAAGTTTGAGGAGTTCGCCAATGAAGAAATCATGTCTGGCGCACCGAAACCTAACCTGAAGTACGCCTAAATCCAGGTAACTATCCATATTTGCCACCATGAAGATTGCAGTAATTGCCCACGATGGCAAGAAAGCAGACATGGTGGCCTTTTTGTTGAATTGCAAAGACCAACTGAGCAAGGTTGAAATTGTAGCCACAGGAACCACTGGGCAGCATGCTGAGAAGGCAGGATTAGAAGTTACCAGATTCTTATCTGGACCACTCGGTGGTGACGCTCAGATTGCGGCTTTGGCCGCGGAAAAGGAACTGGCTGCAGTATTCTTTTTCCGGGACCCCCTGGACAAGCACCCGCATGAGCCTGATGTACAGATGTTGATGAGACTGTGTGATGTCCACAATATACCGCTTGCGACTAACCCGGCCACAGCACAGTTTGTCATAAACGGACTCTGCCTGTAGCATCAGATCATTAGCGCACCTGCGATCGTGCCGGTCATCATGGTAGCGATGGTAGCTGCAAGAAGCGCTCTCAGCCCTAATCTCGAGATATTGCTTTGCTGTGAAGGCGCCATGCCACCTATGCCTCCAATTTGAATGGCTATGGAACTGAAATTGGCGAAACCACACAGGGCATAGGTACTGATTACAATCGATTTTTCACTCAAAACTCCGGCTGCAGACATTTCTGAGAGCCCAAGGTATGCCACAAACTCATTCACCGTCACCTTTTGACCAAGAAGGCTGCCCACCGCAAGCGATTCACTCCAATCTACTCCTATCACAAAAGCAAAAACTCTGAAGACTTGCCCCAGCAAGTACTCAAGTGAGAGCCCTGAAAAAGTCCCTGCCGTACTGGATTCGATGATTGCATTGAGGCCAACCGCGGCTCCAATAGCACCAAGAACGTAGTTGATAGCGGCTATGAGCGCGATAAATGCCAGCAACATAGCCCCGATGTTCAGCGCTAGTTTCAGTCCCTCTGCCGCTCCTGTTGCAAGGGCGTCGATCAAATTGGCACCCATGGAACCGGAAGAGACTTTCAGATTGGTGTTGATCTTCTCCTTGTTCAGTTCGGGCATAAGAATCTTGGCCATGACGATAGCCGCCGGCGCATTCATAATCGAAGCACTAAGCAGGTACACCGCAAATCGCTCCTGCTCCGCCGGATCATTACCTCCGAGGAAAGTGACATAACCTGCCAAAACACCACCGGCTATGGTGGCCATTCCTCCCGTCATGAGACACATCAACTCACTCATGGTCATTTTGGGAACAAAAGGCCTTACCAGTAGTGGAGCTTCAGTTTGTCCCAGAAAAATGTTGCCCGCCACAGACAAAGCTTCCGCACCTGATAGGCGCATGGAACGGGCCATCACCCAGGCAATACCCTTCACAATCACCTGAAGAACTCCCAGATAGTAAAGGCCTGTAGTAACGGTGGAAAAGAAAATAACAGTAGGAAGGACCTGTAGCGCAAAGACAAAACCTATGCTATCCTCATTGATGAGTCCTCCAAATAGGAATTTAGCGCCATCCCCTGCAAAACCAAGCAGGGTTACAAATTGGCCACTTACCCAGTTGAAGCCATTCTTTACAAAAGTGACTTGAGTGATCAGTATGCCAAATACAATCTGGAGTATGATTCCCGTGACGACAAGCCTCCAATCAATGGATTTTTTGTTGTTTGAGAAAAGGAAGGCAAATCCGATTAAGCAGATTAGTCCAAAGATGGCCCGGATATACTCCAATTGATGCTAGGTTTGGTGGCTAGTTCCGACGATTCAGCTCATCTCTGATCTTGGCTGCGTCCTCGTAGTTTTCATTCTTTAGGGCATCGTCGAGCATTTCATTAAGCTTATCCGAGGACATGTCGCTCAATTTGGTTGGAGCTTCTTCTTTCTTCAACTCTTTCACCTCTGTAGCAGACTCTGTATCTCCTTCTTCTGTCAACACGATACCTGCTTCATCCAGGATTTCTTCGTTTGTGTAAATATCAACGTTGAACCTTAGGCCAATCGCGATGGCATCGGAAGGTCTTGAATCCACTTCAATGCTACCATTTTCGCCTTCACAGAAAATCTTAGCAAAGAAAACGCCTTCTTTCAGGTCTGATATGTAAACCTCCTTGATATCGAAGTTGAAATTGTGCGCAAACGACTTGAAAAGATCATGAGTCATCGGTCTGTTCGGGACAATCTTCTCGATTTCAATGGCGATGGCTTGTGCCTCGAACATACCGATGATGATCGGTAGACGACGATTGCCACCAGCTTCACCCAGGACAAGCGCAAAGGATCCAGATTGGGACTGACTTGATGACAGTCCCAGAATCTCCAGTTTTATTCGCTTAGACATCAGCTCCCCTTAATGGCCTCCGTGAGTTTCGGAAGAACATCAAAGGCATCGCCTACAACTCCATAATCAGCTGCTTTGAAAAAGGGTGCTTCAGCATCTTTGTTTACGACAAGGATATACTTTGACGAATTCACACCTGCCAGGTGTTGGATAGCCCCGCTGATGCCTACGGCAACGTAGAGCGAAGGTGATACCTTGACACCGGTTTGGCCTACATGCTCATGGTGGGGTCGCCAGTCCATATCCGAAACAGGCTTGCTACAGCCTGTCGCTGCACCAAGGGTCTTGGCAAGATCTTCGACAACGCCCCAGTTCTCAGGACCTTTGAGACCTCTCCCACCTGAAACGACAATATCCGCCTCGGGCAACAGTACATCCCCTTCCGCCTTCTCCTGGGAAGTAACTTTCACTACAAAATTGCTATCATCCAGACTTGGCTCAAATATTTCCACAGTGGCCTCTCCTCCGTCTTCTCGGATTGTGGTAGCGTTCTTTTTCAAGGTCAAAATGATCTTAGAGCCCTCAACCTTTGTTTGAGCAAAAGCCTTTCCTGTATAAATGCTCCGCTTTACCGTGAATCCATCATCGGTAGATGGAAGCGTCACAACATTAGATACCAGGGATGCGTCAGTTTTGATAGCCACCCTGGCCGAGATGGGATCCCCAATAGAGGATTTAGCCATGACGAGCAGGTTGCTGCTTTCCTTGTTCATTGCCTCCGCAATGGCAGCACTCCAGGCCATAATATTCGGCTGCGCCAGCTGCTCGTTATTGACGTGCAAGATCTTTGAAGCTCCGGCAGCACCTATCTCACCGAAGGTATCCCCTTCAGCATTTCCAAATACGATTGCCACGACATCAGATTCCACTTTCGACGCGTAGCTCACGGCCTCCAAAGAAGATTTCTTGACATGTCCTTCGTCTAGTTCAACAAATACTAATGCTCCCATTATATCACTTTTGCTTCGTTTTTCAATAAGTCTACCAGTTCCTGAATGTTGTCAGGATCAATCATTTTCACCTCTCCTTTTGCCGGCGGTAATTCAAATTCTTTGACCTGGGTCTTCACATCCTTGCTATCAGGTTCCACCACATTGAGGGGCTTGGATCGAGCGGACATGATACCGCGCATATTGGGGATCTTCCATTCTGCAATAGGTTCCTGACACCCCGCCACAAACGGAAGGTTGAGTTCCATGTACTCTTTACCTCCTTCAATTTCTCTGGAAATTTTGGCAGTTTCTCCCTCAATATCCAAAGTCATGACGGGAGAAACTGAGGGAATGCCCAACATTTCACCGACCATGCCGTGGACCTGACCTCCATTGAAGTCAATGGATTCGCGACCCATAAGAATAAGATCATAGTCACCTTCCTTAGCAACATTGGCAATTTGGCGGGCCACGAAAAAAGCATCTTCCGGAAATGCGTTTATTCTGATGGCGTCGTCAGCACCAATAGCCAGGGCTTTTCTTATGGTGGGTTCAGTCTCCGCTTCTCCTACATTAAGTACTGTGATAGATCCCCCCAACTGCTCTTTGAGCTCTACAGCTCTGGCTAGTGAATAATCATCATAGGGGCCGATGATGTATTGCACACCCGCACTATCAAATTTTGTGTTGTTTTCGGTGAATGCAATCTTTGAAGTTGTATCAGGAACATGCGTGATACATACCAGTATTTTCATAAATTAAGAAAGGTGTTTTGATCTAAATTAGAGGCGTGAAGTTAGTCAATAATGCGTGATTAAAAAATCAATGAGCAACAAGGCGCAACGAATCCAGCAGCTCCAAAAATACCTCTCAGAAGACCCAAATGACCCATTTACCAAGTATGCGCTGGCATTGGAATTTCAGGAGGATCAGCCTGAGAAAGCCACCGATCTATTTGACGATCTGCTAAGAAATCACCCGGATTATCACGGGACCTATTACCATGCTGCAGCGTTGTTTGCTGAAATGGATGAAAGGGAGAAGGCACGTGACATCTATGAAAAAGGCCTTACCATTCTTGAAGCAAAGAACGAACCCAATGCGCTCAGGGAATTGAAGAATGCCTATCAGAATTTTCTTTTTGAAGAATGAGGAGTATCATCACCAAAGCCTATCTTCGTAATCACTCCACCTCCCCAGGGACCGATTGTACTACGCTCAAAATGAAATCATCGATTTGAGTATAGTGGTTTTCTTCCCACTCAATTTTATTTAGATCTATATATAGGGATTATGAACAAGCAAAAGGGATTTGTCAATGGTAGGATGGTCAAATTGGTCACCTTTACCATCATCACTATCTGCCTCATCGGGGTAATTATGTTAGCAATCTTTTCAGTCTGGGACTATACTGACCAGGACACACTTTGGAGAGCCATGGCCACCCTGGCCATTGTCGGAATCGGCTTTTTCAGTTTCTACGTACTGAATGGCTATTTCGGAGAATGATGATTACTGCAGATCAACTATGATTTTCCCGAAGTGAGATTGGTCCTCGAATCTTCGGAAAGCTTCGGGAAAATCCTTCAATGAAAATGTGCCATCCAAGGCTGGCTGAATTTGATTTGCCTCGCAAAATCCAATCATTTCGGCAAACTCCTGATCATTGCCCATGGTTGAACCCATGAATTCCACTTGTGACCAAAACAGCTTGAACAGATCAAAATCGGGAACCTTACCAGCTGTAGCGCCATATACCACTAATTTGCCGGCGGGGTTCAACAGCTTCATGTAGGCATTGATGGCCGGACCACCGCTACCATCGACAATCACATCAAACCCTCCTGTTTCCTTTTTCGCCTGCTTTACCCAATCGGTATCTCTGTAGTTGAAACCTCCGCTTGCACCTAGACTTTGGGCCTTCCCGATCTTGTCAAGACTGCCACTCGTGACAAATACCTCCGCATTCTCGGCCACTGCCATGCTCAGCGCAAACTGTGCTACACCTCCGCCTATACCTGTAATCAACACTTTCTGGCCCGCAGCCACTGCACCCTTGACCATACAAGCCCGGTAGGCGGTCAGACCTGCCAATGGAATGCTTGCAGCTTCTTCTGAAGTTAGATAGGCCGGCTTCTCCACAAGCCGATCTTCCGGAACAACGACGTACTCGGCCAATGTGCCATCTGAGGGCATGCCAAGGATGTTGTATGCGAAAGATTGAACCCGGGGATCTTCTCCCCATTGATTGTTGGGATTGATCACTACTTGCTTTCCCAGCCATCGGTCTGAGCCCTTCACAACTTCACCACACCCATCTGAACCTAACGTTGCACCTTTTACGATGCCTGGATACAGAGATTTGGTGATCCAGTAGTCTCTTCTATTTAGTGCTGCGAAGTAAATTCTGACCAGGCATTGCCCGTGCTCAACTTCAGGGACATCAACTTCCTCCAGCGCAATGGCCCCCTTCTCATCAATGGTTTTGATGGCCTTCATAATCAAAAGGGCATATCTTCGTCGGATTTCTTTTCGTTGGCTTTGCTGGGAAGGGTAATAGTGAAGTCAGTGTTGTTGCCAGCACTAGGGAAAGTGCGGCCATAAGTATCATCTGAACTGGGCTCGTCCAGGTCTGCGAATTTGGTGAATTTGCCAATGAATTTGAGCTGTACGTTCTCCAGGCGGCCATTTCTGTGCTTGGCTATGATCACCTCTCCCGTACCATTGAGGGGCATCCCTTCTTCGTCCTGGGTAATACCATAGTATTCGGGCCTGTATAAGAACATCACCATGTCGGCATCTTGCTCAATCGATCCCGATTCCCTCAAATCTGAAAGCTGCGGCTTCTTATCTCCTCCCCTGGTCTCCACGGCCCTACTCAACTGGGACAGCGCCAGGACAGGCACATTCAATTCCTTGGCTATGCCTTTCAGTGCTCTGGAAATTGAAGCGATTTCCTGTTCCCTGTTGCCTCCGGCATTTTTGGAAGAATCACCGGTCATCAGCTGCAGGTAATCAATGATAATCAAACTCACGCCATGCTGCGCCACGAGCCGTCTGCATTTGGCCCGCAGCTCCAGGATGCTAAGACCGGGGGTATCGTCAATGAAAATGGGCGCTTCGGAGAGCTTAGCTGTTTTGTGGAGCAACTGCTCCCACTCATAGTCTGCAAGGTCTCCACGCTTGATCTTCTCACTCTCCAACTCCGCTTCACCTGATATCAAACGATTGACCAGTTGTACCGAAGACATTTCCAACGAGAAAATGGCTACTGCTTTCTTGAAGTCGATGGCCGCATTGCGTAGCGCTGAGAGCACGAAGGCTGTCTTACCCATACCTGGACGAGCCGCAATGATGACCAAATCCGAGGGTTGCCAGCCCGATGTCACCCGATCCAACGCTGTGAATCCACTGGGGACGCCCGTGAGACCGTCTTCTCTGTTCTTGCGCTCCTCAATTTCCTGGATAGCCATACCCAGGAGCGTACTCATCTTGTCGTAATTTTTTCGGATGTGTGACTCAGAAACATCGAATAGCGATTGTTCCGCGCGATCCAGCAACTGAAACACATCTATCGTGTCCTCGTAGGCGTCATGTTGGATTTCTGAGGAGATTCTGATCAACTCTCGCTTAATCGATTGCTCAGCAATGATCCGTGCATGATACTCAATGTTGGCAGCGGAATTGACTTTGGAGGTGAGCTCAGCGATGTAATAGGCCCCACCAACAACCTCCAGCGTCCCGTTTTTTCGGAGTTGATGGACCACCGTTTTCAAGTCCACCGGTTCGCTGTTGTTGAATAGCTGAACAATGGCCTCGTAAATCTTCTGATGAGCGTCTCTGTAGAAACTCTCCGCTTTGAGGATGTCAATAACGGTGGAGAGTGCATCCCGTTCCAGCATAAGGGCGCCAAGTACCGCTTCTTCTACCTCTACCGCTTGCGGTGGTACTTTGCCGAGTTGGCTTGATAACTCTGAAACACTGATCCTTCTTGGTGTTTTTGAACTTACTCTCAATGTCTCAGAACCACTTCCTTCCATGCGAACCTCAGCTATTTTTTGTTTGAACCTTTTGCAAACGTACGCCTTCCGGCGCTCATAATTGTTTTAGCAAATGATGAAAAGTTGTCCTTTCTGAATTCACACCATCAAGGGCAGAAATGAACATAGTTATCAACACCGTCAATTTGGCGCGGATGGAAATTCAGTTATTTTAGCCTTTTGCTAATTTTCATACATGCCAGTACAATTTGACCAAATCGAGGACAAACAAAGAATAGTAATCGTAGACAACGAAGGGGGACCCGAGATCCTTGAAATCGTCATCCAGGTACTCTCAGCAAATGATCGGAAATTTGACTTCTGGAAGTCTGATGGCACTTATAGTTTATCGGAAGATGCACCTGTGATACTTATACAGGCAGATGACAACGTACAAGAAGGCTCCAACAAAGCAAAGTTTTTGAGTTATCAACATCACATCATGGTCATCCATCATGTGAGCGACAAAATCCCTGCTTCTTATGCCAGCTTCGAAGACTATGTGGCGCAGTATGAAGAATTGGCTGATAAGACACCCAAAAGCGGAACCATACTTTACAATCAGGAGGATTCCGTTGCCAACATCATCGCGGGCGAAAGGGAAAGGCCTGACATCAGGCTCGTAGAATACGCTCAGGAAGATGGATTATCCTCTGCTGAAAGTGCGGCCAAAGCAATCCTCCGAAGGATTGGGATCAACGACGAGTTGTTCGACAAGGGCCTGGCCACAAACTAAAACCCAAAAATTTTGAAACTGAATCTCAAGAGTCCGGTGGTCTTTTTCGACCTGGAAACCACTGGAATCAACATCTCGAAAGACCGTATTGTGGAGCTCGCCATGATCAAGGTCTTGCCGGACGGCACCGAGGAAGAAAAGACCCGTCGCCTCAATCCGGAAATGCATATCCCCAAGGAATCTTCATTGATCCACGGTATCTATGATGAGGATGTCAAAGACGAACCGACCTTCAAGCAGGTAGCTAAATCAATGGCTCAATTCCTGGAAGGGTGTGACCTGGCTGGATTCAACATTTTGAAATTTGATGTACCCATGTTGGTGGAGGAGTTTCTCCGGGTAAAGGTGGATTTTGAAATTGATCACCGCAGGTTGCTGGACGCTCAGAAGATCTTCCACATGATGGAAAAGAGAAATCTGAGTGCAGCCTTAAAATTCTACACGGGCAAAAAGCTGGAGAATGCGCACTCAGCCATGGCCGACACCCGCGCAACGCTGGACGTCTTCAAGGCCCAGATCGAACGGTATGACGGTGAGGAAGTGGAGGACTTGCTGGGCAAAAAAATTGGCATGATAGCCAATGACATGGATTTGATCCATAACCTCACTAACAAGAAGATGATCGACCTTGCTGGTCGTATGGTCATTGATGAGAACGGCGTAGAGAGGTTCAATTTCGGTAAGCATCGGGGCAAGCCCGTACTGGAAATCCTCAATAAGGAACCTAGCTTCTATGACTGGATGATGAAGGGCGACTTCCCCCTGGATACCAAGCGGAAGCTCACCCAACTGCGTCTGAAAGGTTTTGGTCAGAAGCGATAACTACTCCTCCCGCAACGAAAGCACCGGATTTCGCCTGGCGGCCTGATACGATTTCCAACTGATCACCCCCACGCCGACAACCAGCGTGATCAGGATGGCAGCCACAAAGCTGAAAGGATTGAGCACCGTTCGGAACTCAAAGTTTGCCAGCCAGTCATTGGTGAAATAATATGCCAGGGGCACCGCAATCAAGCCGGCGATGACGATCAGCTTGGAGAAGTCTTTGATGAGAAGTCTCAAGACAGTGAAAGCGGAAGCGCCGTGGACTTTCCTGATGCCAATTTCCTTGGATCTTTGTTCTATGGCATATGCCGACAAGCCAAATAGTCCCAGACAAGAAATGATGATGGAAATGGCCGCAAATATGTTTGAGAGTTTAGACATGGTCACTTCCGACTCATACATGCGAGCGTAGGCATCGTCCAGAAAGAAATATTCGAAGTCATAATTGGGATTCATGGTTTTGGTGACCTCTTCGATGGCGAGGATGGCACTTTGCTCGTCGCCAGAGATCTTGGCCAGTGTAATGATCGTTCTGGTCGGAGCCAAACAGGTAATAATCAAAGGTGCAATCGGCGCGTACATGTCTCCCATATGAAAGTCCTTGACGACCCCGACAATCTTACCCTGTATACCCCAAAATGCCAGATCTTTATTGATCGGATCGTCAAACCCCATCAAATTAGCAGCCACTTCATTGATCAGGAAATTCGTTGAGTCCAGTTTCTGATCCTCAAAACCCCGCCCCTGCAGGACCTCCAGGCCCATCACCTCAGGGAAATTTTCATCAGTGAACATCAGATTGATCTCATAACCCTCATCTGCCTTTTTACCAGTCCAGGTGGCCGAACTCGTTGATCTTCCGTATCTCACGGGATTGCCGGAGGCAGCAGTGAGCGCCTGAATTTCAGGAATCTGACGCAATTCATTGTGATAAGTAGTGAGGTCTTGCGGAAGGTCTCCTTCCATCGCAATAGCGATCATGTTTTCTTTTTCCAGTCCCAGGTCTTTGTTCAGCACATAATGCAATTGATCGAATACCACCCAGGTCCCTACGATCAAGAGCGTGGAGATAGCAAACTGAAAAACTACCAATCCCTGTCGGAAAAGTACCGCAAAGCGGGAGCGCTTGAAAAAGCCCTTCATGGATTGGAGCGCATGGGATTTTGGTAGTGCAGTGGCGGGGTAGATACCTGATAGGAAGGTCACAACAAGGATCAGGCCGATAAGGAATAGCCAGGGCTGCATGGTGTTGAAACCAATACTTATGGACTTGCCTGTCAGGTTGTTGAAAAACGGCAACAACAGAAGAATCAGACCCACGGAAAGGACTACAGCAAATGTGGTTGTCACGAGTGATTCGACAAGAAATTGTACGCTCAGGCTTCCCTTGCGAGCGCCCAAGGCTTTGCGCACGCCCACTTCCTTAGCCCTTTGGCTTGACCTTGCGGTCACCAGATTCATGTAATTGATGCATGCGACGATCAATATGAAAATGGCCACTATAGTCATGATCCTAACGTATGTGATCCTGCCGCCCACGGGTTCTCCGTTCTCAAATGTGGAGTTCAGATAGTGTGCTTGAAACTTCTGAATACCCAGGAACTCATCCCCGACGGCTGGATTGTTCGCACCGTGTGTTTTGATCTCATCGTAAAGGCGTTCTCCGACAGCCGCCGCCCGTTCTTCACTTGAAGTGGTGAAATAGATATAGAAGCTTCCGTTCCCCCAGTTGTTGATCCAGTCATTGCGACTGATAAAGGTAGCTGCGGGCATCAACCACTCAAACTGCAAGCTGGATTTGGTGCCAGGATCTTTGAAAACGCCGTCTACACGTACTTCATAGTTTCCTTCGAGGATACGTGGACTGGCCAGGGGCATCGCCGCTCGCCAGTTGTCCCCGTAGAGCTTCTTGGCCAGACGTTCAGAAATCAGGACCGAGCTTGGGTCCCGGAGGACCTGACCTTTGTCGCCCGTCAGCAACTCGAAAGAGAACATTTGCAGAAACTCGGGGGTGATGTAACGTCCGGATTCCTTGGAACGATTGTCGCCCATCATGAACATACGCTCCATTTCCCAACTCATTAGGCCAATCTGGTCCACTTCAGGGTAGGTTTCTTCCATTAAGTCTGCAGCAGGCTTGGGGTTGGTAGGCACTGTGATCACGTCGCCACCGGTTTGACGCATATGTCGAAAGACCTGATAGATCTGGTTACCATTTTCGTGGAACTTGTCCATGGCTACCTCATCCTCAACCCACAGTAGGATGAGCAGGCTTGCGGTGATGCCCACGATGAGGCCCAGTACATTTAGCGCGGTGAAGCCCTTGTGCCTTAAGGCATTGCGCCAGGCGATCTTTAAGAAATTCTGTAACATGCTTACTTTGATTGAGTTGTTCGTGTATTGAAAGTTTTTGACAATTCCGGGTCTGAATAGTAGCAGCACATCTTTCCAGTAGCGGATAGTGGCTGTCTTTCGGTTGTGTGACTGATGCTGGGCAAAAAGCTCCGCCAGATCACCTTCTACATCTTCCAGCAGCTCTGATCGGCAAAACCTACGCAGCAGCCAAAGTGGTGCTTTTGGCGGCTCAATGGGTGGTTCTATCGTTGGATCAACGTTCATATGAATTTGAAGTCAAACGCCACTGAGGGAATCGCGCCCCACATTTTCTTCCGGGTCTCCATCACCTCCTCCAGCTCTCTCTTGCCCAGCTGCGTCACTTTGAAGTAGCGTTTGCGTTTGCCTCCGCGTACCGCAGTGGCCTCGCCAAATTCTGATTGCAGCAATCCCTTCTTTTCCAGGCGGTCCAATGCTGTGCGCATGGCCCCCACGCTCACCTTGCGCTCAAGCCGACTTTCGATGTCTTCTTTGATGGCGATACCGTAGGCATTTTCATAGAGTATGGCCACGGTGAGCAGTACAATCTCTTCGAATTCTCCAATCCTGTATTTTCCCATAGTTGTATTTAAATCCTAAATGCAATCTAAATATAAAAATCCTAAACGTATTTTTTATGATGGGGTTGTATTACGGATCATTGAACCCTGGGTGGCCTGTGAAGTAAGAGATCCTCTATCACGAAATGTTTGAGAACATGAATAAATCGAATACTTCTATCGGATATTTGTATCTCATGAAGGTGACTGCCACGCTTCCCGATGATATCATTGCCGACGTGAAGGAATTTGCGAAAGGCAAAAACCTCACCGAACGCCTTATCAATGCATTGAATGATTGGCGCTATCAAAAGCGCTTCCAACAGCTAAAAGCGCAACTCAGGGATCAACCGGTGGGATTTGAGGAGGGATTCACGGCTAAGAAAGTCCGTGAGATGAATAACAGAGATGATCGTTACCGTCTTCTGAGGAAGCCTGGAGAAGCCGAATAGCGCATTCAGGCCCTAGTCATGTCGACCTTGCTGTTCCGAAATCCAATCAAGCATCTCTTAAGATGAATCATGCGTGCCCCGGCCTCATTCGAGGATTTCTGACTTCAAATCATGCATTCCTGAATCCCAATTGCCTATACCCGAGTGTCGATCATGGGTTTCTGAGAGTGAATCATGCATAGCCCAAGGTGGATCTTGCGTTTTTGAAGGTCATTCACGCACCTCTCCAAATGATTCTTGATCACTCGCAGGTGAATCGCCCACATCTGAAGCTTAAAAGGCCTTTGCACTGTATCGTCCTAAAATAAGTTGACAGGTTTTTAGATTAATTCTGATAATGATTCACAATAGTAAACGATAATCCTATTTGTACTTTACCAGGATGGTCTTGATCCCAGGTTCGGTTGACAGGTTTAGGATTATACCTGCATTGGATTGTCAATTGATTTATTAATCCTTCATAGGCTTGTCGTAATTTGATTAAGTCCTTTTCTTGATTGACAGTCGCATTGCTGATCCTGACAAGGGTTGTCACCCATCACCATAATCCTGAATCAACTTTGCATCTGTTTTTCTGATACGTATTTTGGTTGACGCACCCTCAGTTAGATCCTGCTTCCAGTTGTCCGCACCATGTATTTGTGCTGGGGTGTGTCCCTGCAAACACTGATGAGGTCGTTTGTCATTGTAAGAAGTAACAGCTGCATCTATGAGATGCCTGGCTTTATCCTCAGAATCGATGACCCTACCTAAGCCATATTCTTGTTTCAAGATACCATTCATCCGCTCCGATTGGGCATTCTCATGTGGACTCCCTTTAGAAGCCATACTGATGAAGATCCCTTGTGTCTTGAGCATATTGACATAGGCATGTGAGCAATATTGAATGCCCTGGTCACTGTGATGTATGAGCTTGCGTTTGGGGTATTGACGGTTGCCTATGGCCATGAGTAGGGCTTTTATGGACCCTTCTACAGATAGATCTTTATGTAGCCGATACCCCATAATCTTACGCGAGTAAGCATCAGTGATTAGGCTCAGGTACATAAAACGGTCTGCAACTTTCACATAGGTAATATCACTGACCCAAACCCGCTCAGATTGCTCGATATCAAGGTTTTTTACCAAGTTTGGATATCGCCTGAAACCATGGGTATTGTCAGTGGTGGTTGGCTTGCGGCGCTTCCGTTGCCGAACTTTGAGCTCATACCTATCCATGATATTGAAGAGTTGGTCCCTGCCAATGCGTTGACCCTGCTTCTCTAATTGTTCGTTAATCAATGGAAGGAGTTTGCGAGTTCCCAGTTTATGATTGCCTATGCTGCAACGTATATCGTAAACCAGTTCTGCGACAATGGAACTCATAGCCAATCGAGAGTCTCTTGATTGGACTGATTTATAATAGGCTTGTCGGCTAAACCCAAGGAGTTGACATAGGCGTGCCAAGCCTATATCAGGATGTAATACCCGCATTATTTCGACTGCTTGGGCTCTTGCTTTTTTCGAATGTCGATATTGAACTTATCCTCGGCAACATCAACCAATACCTCCATTGCCTCTACTTTGAGCATCGCTAATTCCAAGGCCTTTCGTAGCTGTTGGTTCTCCTTGGCAAGGTCTTCTTCTTTGTTGCCACTCTTTGATGCATCCTTCATCTGCTGCAAAATACGCAAATAACCAACTTTCTCCAGTAACAATTGCTTGAACCTATGCAGTGTACCTGGTGGTATCCCATGCTTACGTGCTATGAAACCAGCACTGTCAGTATTGGATACCAAATCCAATATCAACCAATGCTTGTAAGCATCTCGATACCCATTACTTGAATTGTGTTTTGCTAAGTCTAACGATTTTCCAGTTTCTTTCATCTTGACACTGATCTGTGTCAACTTATTTCAGGACGTGACCCACACTTAGTACCAGTGTCTCTGGGCCTGGTTTGGGATCAACGGGAAGTGTTTTCTTATCAAATAATAAGGATTGCCGAGAAGCGATCCATATTTGGCCTTCCTAAAGTTATTCCTCCTTCGACTGGGCGAGAATCTGCTCAGGACCCATGGAAGTAAAACCACCATCCTCGGCCTTTGTGAGTTTGGCCTGAATCATCTCCAAATGACGCTTTTCCTTTGCACGGGCCCCGACGAATCAAGTCGTTGACAATTTCACTCTAAGAGGCGTATTCTTTGTTTTGAACCTGCGCCTTCAGCCATTCATCATTAGGCTCCGGGAGTGTGATGCTTTGTCCTGCCATTGGTATCACCTTTTGGATGCGATTATGCACCAAGTCTACACCAATTTTGACAATACGGCCGTGTCAACCTACCGATTCCAATCAAAACTCATGGCTTAATCAATATCTTTCCCTTTTGGCGGCCGCTCATCATGTAGGCATAGGCTTGTTGTACTTCACCCAAGGAAAACTGGCGATCGAGCACGGGCCTATACACCCCCTGTTCGATTCCTTCCAGCAAATGCTTTCGAGCAACTGCAAACCGATCCGGATGTTGTAGCAGGTGAAAAACCAGGTGAAATCCCACAAATGACAATCCCTTCACGAAGGTCGGCAGCGCCGGAAAGGGTGATTCGAAATCCAACGCCAAAGCACCATACACAACAATTTTTGCTTCCTGTCCCGCAGCATCAGCCAGCGGATGCCAGAATGACCCGCCAACAGGATCAAAGGCAATATCAAAGCCTTTGCCGCTGGTATAGTCATCTACCTGTTGTACCAGGTTTTCCTCTTCCGCGACGATGACGAGGTCAGCGCCTTGCTCCTCCAGAAAGGTCTTCTTGTCCGCATTCCGGCTAGTTGCAATGACTTTCGCACCAAAGTGTCTGGCCATTTGGATCGCCGCAAGGCCCACAGCCGAACTTGCGGCGGTAATCAGCACGGTTTGATTTGCGCCCTTAGTGAGACCACCCTTATATACCAGGCCCGTGTAGCTGGTGGCATAGCTCATCCAAAAGGAGGCTGCCTGATCGAAGGATATGACCTCAGGCTTTCGAACAACCGCTTCTTTAGGTGCCAGGGCATACGCTCCCAGGTACCCATAGTCGTAAGGCATAATATTGGGCGTAAGGCATACTTCGTCGCCCACCTCAAGGTCATCTACATCCTTTCCCTTTTGGTAGATTACACCAGCGGCTTCCAGACCTAGTGA
This sequence comes from Cyclobacteriaceae bacterium, assembly GCA_965601475.1. Classification (GTDB taxonomy): domain Bacteria; phylum Bacteroidota; class Bacteroidia; order Cytophagales; family Cyclobacteriaceae; genus JAWPMT01. Next base: position 41,374 of record OZ271832.1, read on the forward strand.
GAGGGAAAAGTGGGTTGAAAGACGTATTGCCCCATAAAATAGAGTAGCTCTGCCTGATTGAGGCCAGCGGCTTCAATTTTGACCACCAGCTCATCTTTTCCAGGTGTCGGGATTTCTTTTTCCACGATCTCCAGGACTTCCGGTCCACCGACCTCATTGAACGTCACGAATCTCGCCATCTTGGACTATTGGAAATTTCGAGTGTACCAGTCGGCAATGCCTGAACCAATCTCGTGCGGGTATTGCTCTTGGATATAGTGCTTGCCCTTGCCAAGAAAAACCGTTTCCAGATTCTGCCAGGTGGCCTTGATTTGCTCAGCCTCCTTTTTTTTGATAATCATGCCGGGCTTGACATGAAACATTAACTTGGGTATTGTGGAGGTGGGATTGTATTCATAGTAGGATTGAATGACCTGCGTGCTGAAAGCCGGCTCCCCGCCAATGGCGATTTGAGTAGGCCAGACGCGGACAGGCTTTCGATGCTCTTTCTTTCGATAAGGATCCCTGTAGTGGTCCATTTCCTCTTCGGTCAATTTTCTTCCCGCCGTCATGGGTATGAATTTCTCGACGAAAAAGTTCTTCTCCACGATCATTTTGTGTCCTTTTTCCGGGTTTCGGAATCGTTTGAATATGAACCGCTCAATAAGGTTGGCGTCCTTCCATTCGATAGGTCGGATAATTGCTTCAAAAAAGACGACCCCTGCAACGTTGTCCCGGTTTCTGTTGGCATAGTGAAAACCAATGCCCGACCCCCAGTCCTGTATCACCAGGATGATATCCGTCAGACCCAATTGCTCGATAAACTCATCCATGTAGCGGATGTGATCTTCGAAGGTGTAGTCGATATCGGGCTTTCCGGACTTACCCATGCCGATCAGGTCGGGGGCAATCACCCGACCATGGTCAGACAAATGAGGAATGATGTTCCGCCAGAGGTAGCTGGAGGTAGGGTTGCCATGCAGGAGTAGGAACGTGTGCCGGGCGTCGGCGCTTCCCTCATCCACATAATGAATCTCTGAATCCAAGACCCTCTGAAAGCGGGATTCGTATGGGAACGCTGCCGATATCTGTTGATTCGATTGGTTTTTCTGACTGGTTGCTTGAAAGGTAGCCATGATTGAAATGATTAGTGCTATTGATAATCTCATTGTATGCTTCATTGAATTTTGGTTTACTAGAGCTCAAGGATCTCTTTGAAGTCTCTGTTGCCCAGCACTTCTGTAAGTACTTCGTCCGAGGTCCTGGCCTGCTTCATGGGATGTTGGCGATACAGCCGGGCATAGATGGTATCAGCACTTTCCTGAAGGTCGCCGAATTTGTTTTGAACATAGGCGTCAATACGCTCCTTGTAGCCGGAATTCCAGATCAGCCGCTCGGGATCCACAATTCCGCGGTCGATGAACCCTTTGGTTTTCTTATTGCAACGACAAGGATTGGCCTTATTTACCAGGCCGCACTTATCGTGCATCCACTGGTGGAGATCCTTCCTTATGCGGCTAAGTCGCTTTCTGAAATTTTCCTTGGAGGTATTGAAAATCTCCGCACCAAGCCCATGATCAACATCGAAGATTTCACCCACCACATACAAGAGCCTTTGTTCCCTGGAGAGGCACATGAGCATGCCGCTGGTACATTTCATCTTTACTTCCTTGGTGTAAGGATGATCTTCTTCCAGGTAACCTTCGTCCACACTTATAGGCTCATCCTTAACACTTTCGATGCTTTCAAAAAACTGGGGAAAAGCCCGAATCCTTTTTTCCAGTGGGGATTTTTGATGGTCAAGAATGTGATTGAATGTCAGTCGATAAAGCCATGACCGGAATTTCCCCTTGCGTGCGTCATACTTCGCAAGATTCGTTGTGATCTTAATGAGGATATCCTGGGTGAGATCCTGCGCCTCCGCCAGGTCTCCCAGCATTTTGAGGGCAATGTTGTAGATAAAAGTGTTATGGTGCTCCAGCAGTTGATTGAGTGCCTTCCGACTCCCCCCTATTGCCTGTACCACCAGGTCTTTATCCTGCTCTTCATCATAGCCTGAAAAAAAAGGATTGTTCGCCTCCATTTGTTTGTCTTTGGTATTAGAACGACTAGCGACAGGAGGTGTGACAAACCCCGGGCTTCCCTACGGCTCAAAAATTTCTTAATGATCAAATATGCTGACGTCGGTGTCTTTTGCTTTGAATAAGAACTACTTTTGCGGCTGATTTCAGAATCCCATGCAAGACATCCGTAATGTTGCCATCATCGCCCACGTAGATCATGGCAAGACCACACTGGTAGACAAGATCATTTATGCTTCTCAGATCTTCCGAGAAAACGAAGAAAAGGGTGAGTTGATCCTGGACAACAATGACCTGGAGCGCGAGCGTGGCATCACTATACTCAGTAAGAACGTTTCGGTCACTTACAAAGGCACGAAGATCAATATTATCGACACACCAGGCCACGCCGACTTCGGTGGTGAGGTAGAGCGAGTGCTCAAGATGGCCGATGGTGTAATCTTATTGGTAGATGCTTTTGAGGGCCCTATGCCCCAAACCAGGTTCGTACTGGGTAAGGCGCTGGGGCTAGGGCTTAAGCCCATTGTTGTGGTCAACAAAGTGGACAAAGAGAACTGCAGGCCGGATGAGGTGCATGAAGCTGTGTTTGACCTGATGTTTCAGCTTGACGCAACAGAGGAACAACTGGACTTCCCTACCCTATATGGTTCATCCAAACAAGGCTGGATGGGTGAAGACTGGCAAAAACCAACCGACACCATCGTACCCCTTCTCGACAAAATTCTGGAGCAAATCCCTCCACCAAAGATCAATGAAGGCGTACCAGCACTACAGATTACGTCTCTGGATTACAGCTCATTCGTGGGACGGATTGCTATCGGGCGTTTGTATCAGGGCACGCTCAAAGAAGGTGCACAGCTAGCACTCAGCAAGCGTGATGGGAGTTTGAAGAAGGTGAAAGTGAAGGAACTACAAGCTTTTGAAGGGCTGGGTAAGAAGAAAGTCACTGAGGTGCAATGCGGTGACATCTGTGCTATCATTGGTTTGGAAGGTTTTGACATTGGCGATACGCTGACTGATCTTGAAAACCCTACTGTCATGCCCAGGATTGCCATCGATGAGCCCACGATGAGCATGCTATTCACCATCAACGATTCACCCTTCTTTGGGAAGGAGGGAAAGTTTGTGACCTCCAGGCACGTACGCGACAGGCTGATGAAGGAGTTGGAAAAGAACCTTGCGCTACGCGTACAGGAGACTGAAACAGAAGACAAATTCCTGGTCTACGGGCGTGGTGTACTCCACTTGTCCGTGTTGATCGAGACCATGCGCCGCGAAGGCTACGAGCTTCAGGTGGGTCAGCCTCAAGTGCTTTTCAAGGAGATTGAGGGCCGCAGGCACGAACCCGTCGAACATCTGGTAGTGGATGTACCGGATGAATTGTCCGGTAAAGTGATCGAGATGGTCACCCAGCGCAAGGGTGAGCTCACTATAATGGAGCCCAAAGGTGAGATGCAACACCTTGAATTCGATATTCCGGCAAGAGGCATTATTGGCCTCAGGAATAACATGCTCACTGCTACCAGCGGTGAGGCGGTTATGACGCATCGCTTCAAGGACTACCAACCTTTCAAAGGGGATATCTCCGGAAGGATCAATGGGTCACTGATCAGCATGGAAAACGGGCCAGGCACTCCGTACTCGATCGATAAGCTGCAGGATCGTGGCAAGTTCTTCGTCGATCCAGGTGAGGAAGTCTATACGGGACAGGTTATTGGCGAACATACAAGGGACAATGATCTGGTGGTGAACATTCAGAAAGGTAAGAAGTTGTCCAATGTGCGCGCAGCGGGATCAGACACCAGCGTGAAGATTGCCCCTGCACGTAAATTCTCGCTTGAAGAAGCGTTGGAATACATCCAGAAGGACGAATATGTAGAGGTAACACCAAAGTCGTTGAGGATGCGCAAGATCTATCTCGACGAAAATGAGCGAAAAAGACAAGACAAGAGTTAGGCCTTTGGTGCTCTGTCTGATTGGCCTACCACTCACATAATACCGACAGGGGAACTGCCAACCCAAATTATATACTTGTGATACAAAAGCTTTTCACGATGCGCAGAACGATCATTGCCTTATTCTTACTGACTGTTACCTCCGGCGTAATCGCCCAAGACCAATACAAGGTCAGTCTTGATCTTATCAATATTACTGACGACCAGGTCGCCGTAACCATAGTTCCCCCTGCTATTGAGGAAGAATCTGTGGAATACCATATGGCCAAGATTGTTCCCGGAACCTATTCCATTTCCGATTTCGGGCGCTTTGTGACAGATTTTTCGGTGGTCAACGCTGAGGGTGAATCATTACCAGTGGAGCAACTGACAACCAATCGTTGGAAGGTGGACCGGGCCAATGAAATCGCCAAGATCACTTACAAGGCTCATGACACTTTCGACAGATTCGAAGGCTATGGAGGAAACGTGGTGTTTGAGCCCGGTGGATCAAATATCGAGGCCGACCGCAATGTTTTTGTCCTCAATACTTTTGGGTTTATTGGCTACATAGATAACTACAAATTCAAGCCTTATGAATTGACTGTATTGCATGAGGAAGAGGTTGCAGGTGCTACCGCGCTGGAGAAGGTTGGGGAGACGGATACCACCGATGTATACCTGGCCAAAGACTTCAACTTCCTGGCTGATGGCCCTTTGATGTATTCCAATCCTGACATTGCCACCAAGCAATTGGCCAATGCTGAGGTGCTGGTTTCTGTATTCTCTCCAAACAAGAAATTGTCCGCTGATGATGTGATGCTGAAGATTTCCGACCTCATGGAGGCACAGGCAGAATACCTGGGCGGTGAATTGCCAGTGAAAAAATATGCCTACCTCATCTATTTGATGGATTCCCCTTCACTATCAGGTAGCATGGGTGCTCTGGAACATTCGTACTCTTCCGTCTACACTTTGCCCGAAGCCAATGCCGAGAATATTGGCCAGACGGTGAGGGACGTTGCAGCGCACGAATTCTTCCACATCGTAACACCGCTCAACATCCACTCTGAGGAGATTGGTGATTTCAATTATATAGAACCTAAAATGTCGAAGCACCTGTGGTTGTATGAGGGCTGTACGGAATACGCGTCGATGCATGTGCAAGTGAAACATGGCCTGTATGATGTGGATAGATTCCTTGCGGAGGTAAAGCAAAAACTCCAGGTTCGCGATCAATTCCCCACGGATGTTCCATTCACGGTCATGAGTGAAAAGATTCTGGAGCCCGATTACGAGCCCATGTACGTGAATGTATACTACAAAGGTGCATTGATCGGTATGTGCCTCGACCTACTGCTGCTGAAGGAGTCTGAGGGCACCTACGACCTTCAAGCTTTAATGCGCGACCTCTCAAAGAAGTACGGACCTACACGGTCTTTCAATGACGACATGCTCTTTGATGAAATTGAAAAGCTGACTTACCCTGCGGTGGGTGAATTCTTAAGGACCTATGTTTCAGGAGACGAGCCGCTACCGATAGTGGAGTATCTGTCCTGGGCTGGTGTGGACTACGCTCCGTTCGAAGAGGTCGAGGCTTTCACACTGGGCAATATCGGGATAGGGGTGAATGAAGACCAACAGCTCTACATTTCGGATGTGAGCGACATGAACTCCTTTGGTAAAGCTATGGGATACAAGGAGGGTGACATTGTGGTGAGCGTCAACGGCATGGAGGTGACCCTGGCCACCGCAAATCAGGTGCTGGATGCCTATGACGACGACTTAAAGGTTGGGGACAAAATCAAGGTGGAGATACTCCGAGAGCAGAATGGGGAGCAGAAGCTAAAGAAACTCAAAGCCAAGGCCATCACTGTTACTAAGCAAAACAACCATCTGCTTTCTTTGAATGATGAGCCTTCCGATGGTCAAATGGCCATTCGTAATTCCTGGTTGAAAGCGAAGTAGGATCTGGTCTCTCAGTGGGAACCCGCTAGTTGAAGTGTAGATTTCTCTTCCTTGCTGAGCTTGATGTAGTTATGCTCCTCCCAGAAATCCTCAGAAAAGTCAGAGGCGGCATCAAAGAATACATCCTTTTCTCCAAGTAACAAACCTAAAGCAGGGGGCACATCCACCACCTGTGATTCGTTGACGACCAACATCGACTCATACATGTATTGCACTTCATCCAAGGTCCATTTGCCTGAATAGGTGACACGATTCAAATTCCACATCACACCTGTTTTTGAGAATTCTTCGGTCCAGGAAACCTCATCCCAGAAAGGATGTCCTTCAACCAACGGGAAGTATTCGGCTTTGATGACGGCGTAGGATTCCCCATCTACATACAAGAAGCCCCTTGTGTTGGCTTTCTTCGAGTTCGGCTCAAAGGAAATGATGAGCACTTCTTCACCGTTATATTCACTGATACCCTCATATTGATAATCGTAATGCCGGAAGTTGTCTTCCTGGACGAAGCTCTTTTCCCTTCGTACAATAGACTCAAGCATGTCACTGGCATGCCCATGCACCAACACCAATTCTTCATCGATGGGCATGAATTCCTGCTTTCTGGTTTTGATCGGACTGATTTCGATGTCCTCGCTACTCACATCACTCGGCTGAAAGACATCCAGTATACCTTCTGCAAGGTAGTAGAGTCCCGAAGTTTCGGCAAGACTCTCCTTGTAATAGCAAACCATGTGCTGCTGGTCCAGCTCGTAGTTCAGTCGAAGTGTATTAAATACCTTCTCCAGGATAGATTCGCCTGTCGTCACCTCTACGGCCTGAAGTTGGGTCAAAGAAGGCTCCAATGAAATCTGGAAACGCTTATCTGCCAGATCTACCGGGCACTTATAGGTTTTATAGCCTATGAAAGAAACCGCCAATTCCTGGCCAGTTGCTTCGGGAATGGTGATAGCAAACTCTCCGTCCACATTCGTGACGGTACGAATATCACCAATCACCACATGGGCAAAGGGTAAAGGTTCTTGTGTCTCCTTATCGAGTACTACACCTTGAATCTTGTCCGGATTGTTGTTTTTAGGCCCTCCTATTAAAGAAATAGCGACAAAGGCGGCGGTCTGCAAAAAAGTCAATGCCATGAGCGTACGTGAGTTGGTTGTATCGGCGCTCCACAGCTGGTAGATTATTCAAAAGTATTGAATGAAATGGAAAAATGGACGATTGATCGGGAATTTAGACCGATGAACCGGCACTATCGATGAATGGTATCCTATATGCGACAAAAGGAACAGAGCCTGGAAAATCTAGTAGGCGGCCCGCCTAACTTCCTCCACATGCTCAACCTCCATGGGCAGTGGGGTACCCAACAATTCGTTACCGCCTTCGGTGATGTGGTAGTCATTCTCTATTCGAATACCGCCGAAGTCCAGGTATTGGTCGATCCGATCATAGTTGAGGAACTCACGAAACTTGCCTTGGGCTTTCCATTGATGGATAAGGTCCGGAATGAAGTAGATGCCTGGTTCGATGGTCAGGACGAAACCTGGTTGCAAAGTTTTCGCCAACCGAAGGGCATTGAAACCAAATATTGTAGATCTCGCCAATTCATCGCCATAGCCCACATGGTCTTCCCCATAATCTTCCATGTCGTGCACATCCAGCCCCATCATATGTCCTAAACCATGGGGGAAGAACAAGGCATGAGCGCCGGCTTCCACCGCCTCAGCAGTGTCGCCATTCACCAAACCAACTGATTTCAACCCGTCCAGGATGACCTTTGCAGCATGTTTATGGACCTCCAGATTTTGCATTCCTGGCTTTGCCAGCGCGGCACTGGACTTCAATGCTTCCAATACAATTTGATAGATCTCCCGTTGTCTGGAGGAGAACGCTCTGGCCACAGGAAAGGCTCTGGTCATGTCTCCTGCATAGTGCATATGATTCTCCGCACCACAATCGCACAGCAGCAACCTGCCTTCCTGTAGTTCATTGCTGTAGTCATGATTGTGCAAGGTCTGGCCATTGATGGTAACAATAGGTGGAAACGAGTAGAAACTACCTTTCCCGGCAGCGACTTTCAACAACTCACCTACAACGTCCGATTCCCTGATACCTGGCTTTGCTATCTGCATGGCTTTGAGGTGCATGGCAGCAGAAATGGAAACGGCCTCGTGCAATTGCTCGATTTCCTGTGGCTCTTTTTGCTCGCGGATACTGATCACTGCTTTGATCATGTCGACTGAGGCATGATCTTCCACCCAGCCGATGGATTGACCCAAAAGCTCGGCGATCTTTACTTGATTTTCTGGTCGATAAGGTGGTAGGAAATGTGTGTCCGGACCTAAGTAGTTCTGAAGTTTGTCTGGTGATTCGATTTGACTGATGCCTACTCGCGACCCCAACTCCTGCAATGAAGGCTGCGGACCTTCCCAGACGATATCATCCATCGTCAACTCATTCCCAAAAATTATTTCCTTGTCAGCCTCGACATCGATGAATGCCGCCAGCCCCGGCTGATCCAATCCAAAGAAGTAGAGAAAGGAACTGTCCTGTCTGAAGGGGTAATGATTGGCCTTGTAGTTCATGGCACTCTGCTCGTTGCCCAGAAACACGAGTCTGCCGGAACCTAACTTCGCTTTGAGCTTCGCCCTTCTTGCCCGATAAGTATCAGCTGAAAATAGTGGGCTCATTGGTAAATTCTTACATAATCCACCACCATTTGCTGCGGCCAAATATCGTCTGCCACGCCCTTCAAACCTCCCCAATCTCCGCCAACAGCTACGTTGAGTATCAGATGAAACCGCTGATCAAAAGGCCACCCTTCTTTTGTATCGTTGCCTTTTTCCAGGGTGAAGTATTCCTCCCCATCTATGGACCAGGTCATTTGCTTCTCGTCCCAAACCACGGAATAGTTGTGAAAGGCCGTGTGGGCATCTTCCAGATAGAGGCTATCGTTCTTTTGTGTACCGATTTTGTGATTGTATTTGGCTGTGTGAATGGTACCGTAGATTGTTCCCTGATTGTACCCCACATGCTCCATGATATCAATTTCCCCGTCATCAGGCCAGTTCATAGCTCTCTCCAGGCTGGGTAGCATCCAGATCGCTGCCCAGGTTCCTCTTCCGTAGGGCAACTTCGCTCTTACATCGACCCTACCGTACTGCCAGTCTCCCTTGCCTTGCGTGACCAGTTTCACACTGGTATATTCCTGATTGCCCCTGGATTCTTTTCGGGTTTCCAAAATCAGGTTACCATCTTCGACTGAAAGGTTATCACTGGTGTAGTACTGTAGTTCATTGTTTCCGAACCCACATAATTCCGGACATCCATCTCCTTCTATGGAGGTCCACTTGGTTAAATCCAGTTCACTACCATCGAACTCGTCTTGCCACACCAACGCCATCTCTTTGGTCTGTGAGGTGGCGGACTGGCAGACCGCAAGGGAGATAAAGGCTATGATGAAATACTTACCCATGACTAGTTTTTTCGCCAAGGTAAGTATTTCTATCTAACCTTATGTATGAAGAAGTCTATTCATCTCTTAGGGTCTGGACGGGGTTGATCCTGGTCGCATAGACAGATTTCTGCAATACCGATACCAGCGCCACGAGAAATGAACTCGCCAGCGCCGCTACGAATAGTACAGGACCCAAATCAATGCGATAGTAGAAGTCCGACAACCAATTGTTCATCAGATACCATGACAATGGAGCTGAAACCACAAAGGCTATGAGGAGCAACACTACAAATTCCCTGGAAATCAATGTCAGCAGGCTATTGAAAGAAGCTCCCAACACCTTACGGATACCAATTTCCTTTATTCTATTATTCACAACGTAAGTGACCATCCCATAGAGACCAATACCACCTATGAACAACGCAATAATGGTAAACCATAATATGACTTGTGATAATCGCTGTTCTCTTTCATAATAGGAAGTCACCGTCTGATCTAAGAAATCGTAATTGAACTGCTCATTGGGGTAGAGTTCACTCCAAGCGCTCTCCATCTGCTGCAACACAGCACTGGTTTCGGAAACCTTCAATTTCACATTTGCCAGGGCATAATTATCGGGGTTGGTGGAAATTGCCACCGGACCAATCTTCTCATACATGCTAGAGAAATGAAAATCGCTAAGCACACCAACAATCACATCCGGTTCCCCAGGCCCAAGTAGTATCTTTCCACCAATAGCTTCATCAGGGGTTTCATATCCAAGCTCGGCGGTCATCGCTTCATTGACCACAAGCTCCTGGACGGAATCCGCTTTGAAATAGCTCCTACCGGCGAGTAGCTCAAAATCAAAGAGTTCCATATAGTCAGTATCGGCCACTTTCAGTTCAGTGAAGTGCCTTTCACCCTCTGGAGCCCCTTCATAAGAGAAGCTGGTGATCATCCGGTTCCCAGAGATCGGACTGCTACTGGCTAAACTCACTCGATCCACCCCAGGGATTTGGAGAAGGGCAGTTTTCAGTTTTTCAGCGTTACTCCGATCCCGAGGTAGTTCCACAGTCATTGTCCCCTCCTGGTCAAAACCCATGTCAGCCCCAAGGAAATAATTGAGCTGACCCTTGACCACGAACAGGCCAATCAGCAGAACCTGTGAAACAGCGAACTGAAAGACCACAAGCACTTGCCGCAGGCGTACACCGGCACCTTTTACCCTATCCTGGCGCACCACCGTAATCGGTTGAAATCTGGAGGTAACAAAAGATTGGTAAATACCAGCAACCAGAATGATGAAAGTGGCCAGCGCCAGACCAAACAACCAGGGAGCAGGATCAGCAAATAGCTGAAAGTCGAACTCGAAACCAACAAGCTGCTGCACTTGTCCGTGCAAAGCTTTGGCCAGTGGAATTGCGATGGCAAAGGATAGCAACGTCAGCACCGCAGCTTCACCTACAAATTTTCCTATGAGCGTTTTTCTGCTACTTCCGAGTATTTTCCTGATACCCACTTCCTTACTCCGTTTGATGGCGTTGGCTGTCGAAAGATTGATGAAGTTGATGCAGGCAATGATCAACAAGATTGAGGCAATACCTGAAAGTGCCCAAATTAAGCCCATGGGCACGGTCCTGTCGTTGTAGTTGCCATACTCGCTGTTGAAGTGAATGTCTGACATAGGCTGCAAAACCAAATCAAAGAAACCGGCCATGCGTTCATTCGTGTTGTCAATGAGCATCTGCTCCAGCCCCTCCTCTACTTCCAACTTCTGGGCAGCTGATCCGAGGACTACGAAGGTTGAAGCACCCAATTCCAACCTACCCCAGCTGGGTCTACTTTGACCGTCGCTAGCCCTGGATAGCAACAAATCAAATGGAAGGTCTGTGGTAGTTGGGAAATCTTCCATTACTCCGGCCACAACTACATTGTACTGATCCGCAATATTGATAGTCAATCCTATTGCTAGTTTCCAGGTATCGGCCAATTTGGCAGCCAAAGTTCGACTCACAAAAACCTGATTGGGCTCATTCAATTTCGCGGGGTCACCTGCGAGTATGGGGAAATCAAAAACATCGAAGAAGGCGGCATCGGTCATGCCTAGCGTTTCCTCGCTGATCAGCTCACCATTGTGTTGTATCGACTGCTCTCGCCTTTGATCGATCCTGACATGTTTTTCCACCTGGGGGAATGTCTCTTCCATTACCTGGCCTGCGGGCGATGGGCAGGTAGGGTGCTTCCTCACATTGTCCCCGGAGGACATGTGAACATTCACTCGGAAAATCTGATCCGACTTCTTGTGGAAGGCGTCATAGCTGAGATCGTTTTTTACGATCAAGAAAATGAGTAAGGATGAGGACAGGCCAATGGTTAGCCCCAGGATGTTGATAGTAGTGAACACCTTGTCCTTCTTGAAGGACCTTAGGGTAGATCGGAGAAAAGCTTTCATTGATTTGAGTTTTGATTCAAACCAACTTACGCTCACTCGATGGTAGAAAATGTTAAAAGGGGGTTAAAAGATGTTAAGGCACAGGATTGGTGACAACCGCAATAATGTCTTTGAGGTTTGAGACAATGAAATCGGCATATACACTCTCCGACATGCTTATGAAAATAGTGCGCATACCGAGTTTCTTAGCGGGAATTAGGTCCCTTTCCTGGTCTCCAACCATCCAGCATTCCGCAGCATCCAGATCAAACCGGGAAATGGCCTTCTCGAATAACAATGAGCCGGGTTTCCTGCTCAGTGAAGCACTAAATTGAGGATGGTCGGGGGCGAAATAGAAGTAGTCGATAAGATGTCCTACCTTCTCTTGCAGGAATGCATGACAAGCGTTCATTTCACTGGGAGTGTAGATACCTTTGGCTATGCCTGCCTGGTTCGTGATTACAATCAACTTGAAACCCTTAGCCTTCAGCTCAGTGAGCACCTCTTTGGCATGGGGCATAACCTGAAAATCTTCAATACAGTATGTGTAATCACCCCTGTCTACATTCAGGACGCCATCGCGGTCAAGAAAAATTGCCTTTTGCATACTTTTTCAGAAGAGTCACGTTTTTATTCATTATTTTCCAAAGTTCAATCTAAATCCATTGAGTAACGCCCTGGTAATCATACCGACTTACAACGAAAAGGAAAACATTTCTGACATTATTCGCGCCGTATTTGCTCTGGAGCGAGCTTTTGACCTACTGATCATTGACGACAGTTCACCCGATGGTACCGGACAAATAGTGAAGGACCTACAGGAAGAATACCCAAGGCTGCATTTGATGGAGCGGGAAGGAAAGTTAGGTCTGGGCACAGCATACATTGCGGGATTCGAATATGCGCTCCAGCACAATTTTGAATACATTTTTGAAATGGATGCTGACTTTTCACACAACCCCGGGGATCTACTGGCGCTACTCCAGGCCTGTGAGGTGGACGGCTACGATATGGCTATCGGAAGTAGATACATCAAGGGCGTCAACGTCGTGAATTGGCCCATGGGCAGAGTACTCATGTCCTATTTCGCCAGCCACTACGTGCGGATCATTACCGGCCTGCCGATCAGTGATTCTACGGCCGGTTTTAAGTGCTATCACAGGCGGGTGTTGGAGACTTTGAATCCTAAGGAAACCATCCACTTCATCGGCTATGCGTTCCAGATAGAGATGAAATTCAACGCGTGGAAACATGGCTTTAAGATCAAAGAGGTGCCTATTGTTTTTACCGACAGAACGCGTGGCCAGTCCAAAATGTCCATTTCCATATTCAAGGAGGCTGTACTAGGTGTGGTAGAAATGAAGATACGAAGCCTCTTTAAGAAATATCAACCCGTTCACGTCAGTCAAACCGAATTGACTTGACAGGCTCGATCCGGCTGATTACATTCAGCGGAATAAACAGGCTGGCCCCGATCATCAGAATCACAAGCAGGTTTACCCCCAGGATTGCCGTCCAATTGAATTCGATGGGGACATGGTCCATGTAGTAGCTTGCCGGATCCATGGGAATAACCTTGCCGTAGTACTGCAGCAATGCGAAGCCCAACGCCACAAGATTGCCCCATCCCAAACCCCTCCATATCAGTCGGGCACCATTGGCCAAAAAGACCTGTCGGATGAGGTGATTGGGAGAGCCCATGGCCTTCAGTACGCCAACCATCTGCGTACGCTCCATAATCAAGATGAGCAAAATTGAAACCATACTGAACCCCGCAACAAAGAGAATCAAGAAAAGGAATATGATGACATTTCGGTTAAGTAGCGCCAACCAATCAAAGATTTGGAGGTATTTATCACTGACTCGTTCTACGTAGAGATCATAATTAAGGGCATCAAAAAGTTCACTATGCACCCGGTCGATATCGTTGATATCTTCAACAAAAATCTCTACCCCGCCTACTTCATTCTTTTTCCACAAATTCAACCTCCTGATCAGAGAGAGGTCCCCGTATATGATATTTTCATCAAACTCTTCGAGCCCGGTCTCATAGGTACCCACGATTTGTAGTTTTCTGTACCTGGGTGGATTCTGAACAAAGAGTATCAGCACCTCGTCTTCCACTTCCATTTGCAGGGTCTTGGCAATTTTGGTACTCACGACAACTTCGGTAGAATATGCTTTGGTGCGGAACCTGGGCATTCTGCCCGAAGTTAAATGCTGATGAAAAGATGATGAATCCTGATCAGCATTGATCCCTTTCACAACCACCCCCTGGATTTCGCCATCGATCTTCAGCAAGCCTGCGCGCATGGCGAAAGGTTGGTAATGCTGAATACCCTCAATTTGATCCAAAGTTTGGAGCAAAGAATCTGTGAGGAAGATAGAGGATTCTTCAAATGAATTGCTGAGGGTGTATTTACCTACCAGCAGGTGGCCGCTAAAGCTGTAAATCTTATCCTTGATCTTATTCTGGAAGCCCAGTAGGATCATGAATGCCAGCAACAAAGAACCTACAGCCACTGCAATAGAGACCACTGCTATGCGACTGATGATGGCAGAGAAAGAGCCATTCTGCTGCTTAGAAATTCTGGATGATATGAAAGCCGGGAGGTTCAAATCTTTAATTTCACGCAATATTAAGCTGCAAAATGCCTTTGTTCCGCATCAATTTGTTTTTGACTGCCCTATTCTTACAATTATGGGCGCTGTCGCTGACGGGGCAGCCCGCCGATTTCATACGTCCTGGAGCTTATCAGATCAGCGAGTATCTACCTGCTTTGAAGGGAAAAAAGGTTGGGATATGCACCAATCATTCAGGACTCATCGGAAAGACGCATTTGGTCGATTCGCTACTGGCACTCCATGTTGAGGTGATCAAGGTCTACTCTCCCGAACACGGGTTTCGAGGTACTGCCGATGCTGGTGAAAAAGTGAAGTATGAAAAAGACAGTGCCTCCTTCCAGTTGATTTCCCTTTACGGCAAGAACCGAAAGCCTACGCCTGAGGCAATGCGTGGCATTGAAATCATGATTTTTGACATTCAGGATGTAGGGGTACGCTTTTTCACTTACCTCAGCACTATGACCCTGGTAATGGAGGCCTGTGCAGAGATGGATATACCTATGATTATATTGGATCGGCCCAACCCGAACGGCAGTTACATTGATGGGCCGATAATGGAGAAGGAACACCAGTCTTTTCTTGGCATGCACCCCGTGCCCATAGTGCACGGCATGACCCCCGGCGAATTTGCCTTGATGATCAATGGTGAAGGATGGCTAAGGGATGGTGTGAAATGCAAGCTGGAAGTCATACGAGTTCAAAACTGGAACCACGATGATCCTTACACTTTGCCTGTCAAGCCCTCACCCAACCTGCCTGATGATATCAGTATTTCCTGGTACCCCAGCTTATGCCTGTTTGAACAAACAATTTGTTCGGTCGGTAGAGGTACGAACCTGGCTTTTCAACACATTGGCCATCCCCAATATCCAGATCAAGACTATTTCTTCATACCAGAGGCCAGAGAAGGAGCTTCGAGTCCCCTTTTTGAGGGTGAGCGTTGCTACGGAGAGCACTATGGCGTATTTGGCTCCAATTACAATTTCACCATCCAGCCACTCATTGATTTCTATAAGAAGATGAATAGGCCGGATTTCTTCAAACCCTATTTTCATCGATTGGCTGGGACCAAACTATTGCAAGAGCAGATTGAAGCAGGCATGAGCCAAAAAGAGATCAAAGCCACCTGGGAACCGGGATTGATTGCCTACAGGCAAACACGTAGAAAGTACCTACTCTACGACTAACTAATACTAAATAACTTTGTGTATTAACAGAGGAGTGAATGAGAATTGTCTTCATGGGTACACCCGAATTTGCTGTACCCAGTCTAAGAATACTGGTTGAAAATGGTTGTGAGATCGTCGGTGTAATCACGGCACCAGATAGACCAAAAGGGCGCGGTAAGAAATTGGGGATGTCGGCGGTAAAAGAATACGCACTTGAAGCCGGTCTAAAGATCATGCAACCAACAAACCTGAAGAATCTGGAATTTCAGGATGAGCTTCGGTCACTAAAGGCAGACCTTCAGATTGTTGTGGCCTTTCGCATGTTACCGGAGGCGGTCTGGAATATGCCCCCCATCGGGACTTTCAACCTGCATGCCTCGTTGCTTCCACAATATCGAGGTGCAGCACCCATCAACTGGGCCATCATTAACGGCGAGGGAGAAACGGGGATTACCACGTTTTTTCTGAAGCACCAGATAGACACGGGAAAAATCATTTTTCAGGAACGGGAGCCAATAAATGACGATGATGACGTAGGCACGCTATATGAGCGATTGATGACAAAGGGTGCTCAATTGGTATTGAAGACTGTGAGGGCTATCGACCAGGGTGAATTTCCCCAAATCGATCAGAACGAATCTCAGGCGCTGAAATCCGCTCCCAAAATTTTCCGGGAGGATTGCGAGATTGACTGGAACAATACCTCAGATAACATCAGAAATCATGTGCGGGGCCTTTCTCCCTATCCGGCTGCCTGGACCCAATGGAAAGGGAAGAATCTGAAGGTCTATGAAGTGAGGAAAGTGCCCACCCCATTGGGCAACCATCAATCCGGGGAAATCTGGAGCAACGACAACATGCTCTTTGCAGCCACCGCCGATGGCACATTGAGTCTGGAAGATTTGCAATTGGAAGGTAAAAAGAGAATGAAAGCAGGCGACCTATTGCGTGGTTTGAAACAAGTTTAAGATGAGGATTAGTATGATAGCGGCTATGAGCCAAAACCGAGTGATAGGCAAAAACAATGACCTGCCATGGCATCTACCCGATGATTTTCAGTTTTTCAAAGACACCACAAAAGGCAGACATGTTATCCTTGGACGTAAGAATTATGAATCACTGCCCCACAAATTCAGACCCCTGCCCGGACGTACCAACATCGTGATTTCCAGAAATCCCAATTATGGTAAAGACGAGGATATCTTAGTGGTAAGATCCCTGGAAGAAGCCTTACAACTGGCTAAGGAACGAGGAGAAACACACTGTTTTATCATAGGAGGAGGTGAGATTTACAAAATGGGTTTGGACATGGCATCTGAAATCTACTTGACCGAAATTCATGCGGAGATCAGCGGTGATGTGTTCTTTCCTGTCTTCGACAAAGCGCAATGGGTGGAAATTCAACGGAAAAATCACCCGACCGACAGCAGACATGAGTACTCATTCGACTTTGTTATTTATGAAAACACAGACAACCTAGATTTATACTGAACAATGAAATCCTTGCAGGGAAAAAACATTTGGCTGACTGGTGCATCTTCAGGAATTGGGGAGGCACTGGCCTATGCCTTCAACACGGAAGGGGCAAATTTGATTATATCTGCCAGAAGGAAAGAAGAATTGGAACGTGTCAGAAAGCACTGCGCCCAACCTGACAAAGTAAAGATTCTCACACTCGACCTGGCTGACGCCGAAAGTCTCCTCGCAAAAGCTGCCGAGGCCGAAGCGGCGTTTGACGGAGGTGTGGAAATTCTTGTGAACAATGGCGGTATTAGCCAAAGAGACAAGGTGGTGAATACGAGCCTTGAGGTAGATCGAAAGCTGATGGAGGTTAATTATTTTGGGACTATAGCACTCAGTAAGGCGCTACTTCCGAAAATGATAGCGCGAAAGCGGGGTCATCATGTGGTGATCACCTCGGCAGTAGGAATCATAAGCACACCACTTCGATCAGCCTATGCAGCGGCAAAGCATGCGCTACATGGCTTCTACGACGCCCTAAGGAGCGAAGTACACAAAGACAATATCAAAGTCACAATTGCCCTGCCGGGCTTCATCAAAACGAATATTTCGGTGAATGCTTTGCTTGGTGACGGATCCCCACAAAGCACCATGGATCAGGCCCAGGCCAATGGCATGACTGCCGACGAGTGCGCCCGTCAGATTATCCTGGCCATCCGTAGGGAGAAAGAAGAGGTATATATAGGAGGACTGAAGGAAAAGGGCGGCATCTATTTGAAGCGATACTTCCCAGGTCTTTTCAGCCGAATGGTACGCAAAATGAAAGTTACATAGTTTGTACTCGAAGATAGTATTTGCATTTACCCTGATTCTGGTGACCTTGATGACCGTCTATGGTCAAGAGAGGACGTATACTTTGCCCAAGGGCAAATCAGCAAATGATATCTATCCCAACCTTATTTATTTCAAACTTTCGGATAACAATGATAATGCCAGCAGAGCTCAGGCCCCTCGACTCAGTGAGTTTACGCTGCCATTTCCTGTCATCAGTAGACGAACATTTGACATTTCCAGCCCCAGTCGAGGCAAGGGAAATCAGCAGAGGTCATTTGCTCCATCGTTGCTACACAAAATAGAGTTACTTCCGGGTGATGACCCGATAGAACGGGTCAATGAGCTCCTGAAATTCGGCAATGTGGCCTATGCAGAGCCCGTATTCAAGGAGCAATTGCTGTTGACTCCGAATGACCCTGAGGCCAGCCCTACTACTGGCAGTCAAACCTATCTATCTGTGATTGACGCCTACGATGCCTGGGACGTCAATACTGGAGACCAGGACATCATCATCGGAATAAGTGATACAGGTCTGGACCTGGACCACCCTGATCTTGTCAATAAGCTCCATCCTAATGCCGATGGCAGCTTTGGTTACGACTTTGCCGATGAGGACAACGACGCTGAGGCCGATGGAAGCCCGCACGGAACGAGAGTGGGCGGATTTGCTGGTGCGGAGGCCAACAACGGAGAAGGCATTGCAGGCATTGGATTTGATGCTAAGCTGGTGCCCTTGAAGGTCTTCCCGACGGGAGGCACCTTCGCCATCAATGCTTATGAGTCCATCATTGCTGCTGCTGACAGCGGCTACCATGTAATCAACCTCTCATGGGGTTCGGAAAATTCATATTCACAAGCCAACCAGGACATCATCAATTACGCCGTAGAAGTCAAGGACCTGGTTGTGGTAGCCGCGGCTGGCAACACCGGCGAAGATGAACCTTTCTACCCCGCCGCCTATGACAACGTACTTTCCGTTACCTCGACGAACTTAAACGATACAAAATCCACTTTCAGTACCTATCATTTCAGCGTAGATGTCGCCGCCCCTGGTAATCTGGTGTACGGTACGGACAACGGCGGCTATGGTTCTTTCAGTGGTACATCCTTTTCCTCTCCGATGGCTGCCGGGGTGGCTGCGCTAGTTCGATCTGAATTTCCTGACTTGAACGCTCAACAGGTAATGGAAAGAATACGGGCAACCGCCGATGACATTGACAACCTGAACAGTGCCTCATTGTCGGGAAAACTGGGCACCGGAAGGCTTAACGCCCATGAGGCCCTTACGGCAACGAATATTCAGGCCGTGAGGGCCAGAGGAGTCAACATCTACGGTGAAAATGACGACCAATTCTATTTTGGGGACTCAGTATTCATCGACTTTACGGTGACCAACTATTTTGATGATTTCGAAGAAGCCTCAATCACCATAACAGATACCAGCGGATATCTCGATTTTCCAGCGGTGAACAACCTCAACCTTTCCGAAATGGAGTCCGCCAGTTTCGTTAGGTATGGAGGGGTCATTTCTTCAACCACGCCACCTGAATCCTCAATAGGATGGGTATTGACCATGGCCAACAGCAATCATGAAGATGTCCAGTATTTTTCAATCGTCACCCAACCTGACGAATACGAATTTGAAAATAAGAAAGCCAGCCTGTCCCTTCAAGGAAATGGGGGCCTGGCAAGGTCATCGCCTCTCCAATTTACCGGTGATGAATTCGCACGGGAAATGGGAATGATCGTTAGTACCGGATATGACCAGGTATCAGACAATGCTCCTACCACTTTCAAAGTCGATGGCAGCACGGATTTCGAAACTGAGCAACTGATAAAGCCGCTTCACAATTCCATTGCAGACCATTATGCATTCAATGTTCTTCGAGACAATGACATTGGAATCAAAATTGAGCAATCAGCCTTGGCATGGAAGTCAGTCCCAAAAGGCATGATATTGAGTTACCGGGTCATCAATGTCTCAGGGGCCAGCATTCCCGATCTCAACGTTGGTCTGTTTGTGGACTGGGACATTCAGGATTCAAGCAGGAACTACAGTTCCTGGGATGGAACAAACACGAGTTTCGTGCGGGACTCGGGTAAAGAGAGCTTCGCTGGCGTAAGAGTCCTAACGGATCAGCCTATACTTCACAGTGCCCTGGACATCCAATCCTTCAATGGGAATTCGGAGGAATTCGCAGGTGCCTTCGCCGATTCTCTGAAACATCAATACCTGGCCGTGTCAAACCTAGGAGAAGCCGGAATTGAAGGTGACGGCAATGACGTAGCAAACATCATTGGAGCATCTATAGAAAATCTTGATGATAATGAAGCAAGGGTGGTTACTTTCCTCATAGGCTCTTCAAATTCACGGTCACGCCTTTACGAGCACCTCGATGAATTGGAAGAACTATATGGCGATTTTGAGGCTTCTCCACCTGTCTCCGATATTTTCTACTCCTGCAAGAATGGTATGCTGGAAATAGCACCAAGAACAGGGAACCGATTCCGTTTCTTTGAAGATGCTCAAGGAACTGAGTTGATAAGCACGGGTAAATCCATATCATTTGGGCCTGTAACGGCAGATTCGTCCGTCTACGTTTCCAACATCGATAGCACCTATGATGGAGCCATTCAGCAGATAAAAATAAACTACCTCGGACAGGTAGCGAACTTCGCCATGAGCACTGACACGTTGGTTTTTGGGGAGCAAAGTGTTGTTTCGTTTGAAAATCTGAGCCTCAATCCAAGTTCGTGGTCCTGGGATTTTGGCAACGGAATCCAGTCGACAGCACGTCACCCCAGTATTGTTTTCAATACCACAGGCACATACCCGGTGACCCTGACCGTAACCACACAACAGGGTTGCACCGGCTCGAAGACACGGCTGCTCTATGTATTGGAACGTCCCGAGGCTTTAGGCATAGAAAACATAGCCCTTTGTGAAGGTGAGGATCTATTGATAACCAATGACACTACTACATTTCGGATTTACGAATCACAAACTGATCAACTCTTATTTGAGGGAAACAACTTCACCGTACCGAGTCTAACGGAAGATACCTCTTTCTACATAGCAAATGTTGAAGCAGGTTTGGAAAGTGAAAGAGAGTTGCTGTTGGTCGCTGTCATCAGTGACAATCTTGACTACGCCATCACTCCTGAACTGTCAAATCCAATGGAAGATCAAATCTTGTTAACCTCAGGCCTAATCAACCCTGAAACGGTTACCTGGGTCATCAATGGAGTAAGCTACGAAGGTGATTCAGTGGTACTTGCTGCTACCGCAGAAGCTATGAACATTGAACTCTCTGCGGTCAGTAGCAATGGATGCGCACTTGAACTCACCACATTGGAGACACTAGAGCCCAGCCGGAAACCCAGGGTCTCACTTCCGGAATTCATTTGCCCTGAAGAGAATCTGATCATTGCGCCCCGTAGGGGAACGTATTTTGGCTTTTATGACACACCCGAGCTGGATAGCGCCATATACAAGGGCGAAGCGATCACACTTCTACCTGACCAAATTCCCGACACCCTATGGATAGTAGGACTGGACACGGGATTGCCGGGTGATACCCTCCAACTACACATCCGGAAGGGCAACAGCCAGTTGTTCATCAGTGCCGATCCAGACACACTCTATCTCGAATTTGGAAGAACTGTGACATTCTCGTTGAACGAAACCTTCGAAACAATCACCTGGTATGTCGACGGTGTCTTCCAAGGTGTTTCTCCGAACACCCATATTTCTTTTGCGGACACAGGGACCTATGTGATTGAAGCCCAAATCCTGGCAGAAGGCGGCTGTAGCTTTTCGGAGTCACTCGACTATCACGTCTTTGAGGAAGAACCGATTGTGCTCAGCACCGGCGAAGTTGAAGAAATCCACATCTACCCGATCCCCACAAATCAAGTCATCTCCATCTCATCTCCCTGGACGGTCCAAAACTGGAGTGTATCCGACCTCACTGGGAAAGTCCTGAAAAACGGTACCTCGCGAAGCAGGAAGCTACAAATAGACCTTTCCGACACAAAGCCCGGGACCTACCTCCTTCATCTGCACAATTCGGAAGGAATACAAATCAGCAAAAGAATAGTCAAACTATAATTTCATTCCTATATTCATTCCCGCTATGAATAAAAGGGATGTGGTAGTCATCGGTGGTGGTGTGATTGGCCTTGTTAGCGCCTATTACCTGCTTCAACAGGGCGCATCAGTCACTGTAGTTGACAAAGGACCAAGAAAACAAGCAAGTTCACATGGCAACTGTGGTTTGATCAGTCCCTCCCATATTATGCCACTCAACAGTTTCAAACTCATCCTGGAGTCGTTGCGCATGATATCCAAGCCCGATGCTCCTTTTCGCATCAAACCGCAGGCCAACCTTGACTTCATGCGGTGGCTTTTGGGATTCCTTGCCAAGTCAATGCCCTCATCGGTACGCAAATCAACCATCGGACGGATGCAGCTGCTGCTCAGCTCCGCGGAACTGTTCAAAGCACTGATGCAAGAGAAGGATTTTGATTGCGAATGGTCCGACAAAGGAATCTTATTTGTCTTCCGCACCTCAAAAGCCTTCCAGGAATATGGCATTTCGGATAAATACAGTCGAAATTTCGGTATTAGCGGTGAGCAACTGGTAGGGCGTGAACTTTTTGAAATGGAGCCTTCGCTGAGAGAAGACTTATACGGCGCCTGGTTTTACGAAATTGACAACTGGCTCAGACCTGACGACTTCATTTCGGAGATTTCGGACAGGATTCAGAAGATGGGCGGAGAAATTCACTCAGGTCGCGAGGTGAGTGATTTCAAAGTCGACAATAAAGTAATAAAGGAGGTGATAGCTGATGACGGAACTTCCTATTCTTCCACACATTTCCTTCTCGCCACGGGCGCCTGGTCCCCCCTCCTGGCCAAGTCTCTGGGCTTTCGATTGCCTATCATACCGGGAAAAGGGTACAGCATTACAATGAAGCCCCCTTCAATTGCGCCAAGCCGCCCTTGTATACTGATGGAACGGAAAGTGGTAGCCACACCATGGTCTAACGGCTATCGACTAGGTAGCACCATGGAATTTGCAGGTTATGATGAAACCCTAAATGAAGTCCGTCTCACAGCACTCAAAAAGGGCGCTGAGGAATATCTGAAGGTTCCCTATTCCCAGGAAATAACTGAGAAGTGGTGGGGTTGGCGGCCTATGACCTACGATGGGCTCCCCATTATCGGTAAAGCTCCCAAATGGCAAAATCTTTGGCTGGCCACAGGGCATAGTATGTTGGGAATGAGCATGAGTACTGGGACCGGAAAGCTCATCTCCGAGTTAATCACTGGCGAACAACCTCATCTCGATCCAGCAGCATTCAGCCCCGATAGATTCAGACTTGGTTTTTGATTTCATGCAATAAAATCGGACCATTTGACATTATCTTTAGGCAAACCGAATAGTTTTTGAGAACAAAATTGCCCCTCTGGGGCACAATCCTTTTCCTGGTAGTGGCTTGTGCAGGCAACAGACGAGCCGTAGCACTTTGGTCAGCGCATGACTTGGAAAGCACCCCCAGTACTGTGGAAGGTGTCCTACCAAAGCAGTATTCCCTTTTTCAATTCAACATAAACCTCCTGAAGGAAGGTTTGCAGGATGTCGGAAATTCAGAAGACGAGTCTATCCTTGTACAACTACCCGATCCAAACGGCGACATAGGTCCATTCAAGATTTGGCAAGCCCAGGTTGTATCCGCGAAGCTGCTCAAAAAATATCCTAGCCTGGCCAACTACAAGGGCTTCCGAACTAGTGATGTAAGTACAAAGATCAGGCTGGAATTGCCACCATCGGGCTTACAAGTCATGGTCTCCGGAGTGGGTGAAACCTGGTACATCTCGCCTTACAACGCCGAAAAAAACATTTATATGTTATATTATAAAAGTGACCTGGAGAAAGACAATACTTTCTGGGAAGGCAAAATGAACAAGAATTGACCTGAATGAACAGAATAATCTGGCTTCTGCTGCTGATTATTGTGCAATTTGACGCACAATCTCAATGGCAAAATCAAGGGCCCTCCACTCAAACGAAATGGCAGAATGTACCCCACCAACGCTATGAACTCGACCGTGGGCAATTGATCCAGAATCTGTTGCAAGCCAGAACCGGAGTAGAGATCAGTCTACCGACACCGAACGATGGCCTGATGACATTCGCATTTACAGAATCCTCCATTATGGCCCCCTCATTGCAGGCCAGATATCCACACATTCGGACCTACCGAGGAGTGGATAGTGCTGGACAAAACGCGCGCATGAGCATCACCGATAAAGGCATTCATGCTATCATCTTCTCGAAGCAGGGTACGATATACATTGACCCCGAAATGGATGGCAGTAGCAAACTCATCAGTTACTTCAGAAAGGACTACCTGACCAATAATGAAAAACCATTTTTTGAGGAGTTACCCATTGACTCAAAAACAGATGCTGCGCCAATCCATATCAGAAAAGCCCTGAGTCGCTCCAGCGGGACCACCATGCGGAACTATCGGATTGCTATCGCCGCCGATAGCACATACACCAATTTTCATGGAGGCACGGTCGCGGATGCACTGGCAGCAATAGTGACAACGCTCAACCGAGTCACGGGTATTTACGAAAATGAGCTTGCGATTACCTTCGAATTGATCGCCAACAATGACCTGATCATCTACACCTCCTCCGGCAACGACCCCTATGCGGGCTTGAGCACTTCTCAGATGCTGAACGTCAACCAGCAAGTTCTGGACGATGTCATTGGTAATGAGAATTATGACATCGGCCATGTATTTACGACCGGATCCGGTGGACTCGCAGGTTTAGGTGTGGTCTGCAGGAGATTTGGTAAGGCTCGCGGTACCACTGGCATAAATTCCCCTGTCGGCGACCCCTTCGATGTCGATTTCGTCGCTCATGAGATCGGCCATCAATTTGGCGGGAATCATACCTACAATGGAACCAGAGGCAGCTGCGACGACAATCGAAATCCCGGCACGGCCTATGAGCCTGGGTCCGGCTCCACTATCATGGCTTATGCAGGCATCTGTGATAGTGACAATCTCCAAAACAATAGTGACGCTTACTTCCATAGCGGGTCACTCGAAGAAATTTTCACGTATATCGAAAATGGAGCAGGAGCAAACTGCGCCGCTCGTAGTGCCACAGGCAATACACCACCTTCGGTTTCCGCCCCGGCAGGCGGATTCACAATTCCCGTAAGAACACCTTTCATGTTGCAAGCTGAAGGAAGTGACGATGATGGCGACCAGGTGACTTACACCTGGGAGCAGATCGACCTAGGTGCGGCAGGTCCTCCTTCAGGGGATTCAGATGGGCCAATTTTCAGGAGCCAACCGCCCTCCACCAGCCCACTGCGGTACTTTCCGCGAATCAATGACATTCTGGATGGCACTTCACAATTCGGTGAAGATCTGCCTACAATCACCCGGGAAATGAATTTGCGAGTTACTGCCAGGGACAATAACATCAATGGAGGTGGCACAAACTCAGCAGATATCTCATTTGACGTTACTGACAATGCAGGTCCTTTTGCTGTAACTTCTCAAAGTTCAGCTTCAACCCTGCCGGGAGGCAAGGCCCAACTCATCACATGGGATGTGGCCAACACCAACAGCTCCCCTATCAACTGCAGGGAAGTGGATATTTTACTGTCAACTGACGGTGGAGTGACCTTTGACGAGATCATTGCTGAAGCTACACCAAATGATGGTGAGGAATATGTGCAACTACCCAATATTTCCACATCACAAGGAAGGCTGATGATCCGCGCTGCAGATAACGTGTTTTTCAATGTGAATGCAGCAGATTTTACGATTGAAGAAACGCTTGATCCGGATTTCACGATCCTGGTGAATAACCTTCCTCAGGCGACTTGTGGTGATGAACTCTCCATAGACCTTCAAGTTGTCGGGCTGAATGGCTTCTCTGAAGATGTATCACTGACAATTGACACGCAGGATACTGACATTGAGGCCTCCTCAACTGAAGTGACCATCACACCCGGCAACACTTCTTCCATCCAATTCACCAATAGTGGTGATGGAGGAGAAGGAAATGTGAGGGTAGTTGCCAGGGCCGGTGAATTAGAGAATACCATCGACGTGGGCCTTTTGTTTTTGACAGCTCCGCAGGAGGCTCCTTCATTGATTTCGCCCGTTGACAAAGCGACGGCAGTACCACTCAACGGGACACTTGACTGGTCAAATGTCGACGGCAATGAGACTTACCGCCTCCAAGTGGCGTTAGATGATCAGTTTGAGGATTTGGCCATCAGTCAGACCGGACTATCCATAAACGAATTTACGGTGACCTCTCCTCTGAGGTCGAACACCACGTACTTTTGGAGGGTCAAGGCTGAAAATATTTGTGGCACAAGCAGATTCTCAGAGACCAATAGGTTCATCACTGTTGGCAATGCATCAAATACTTATTCCGCATCTGACTTGCCCATTAGGATCAGTGACAATGCCACCATCTCATCAACAATTGAGGTGCCAGATGATTTCATAGTTTCAGATGTAAATGTGAGCGATCTCGTCATTTCTCACACCTTCATACGAGACCTGCGGATACAATTACAGTCACCCACTGGACGGGTGGTGACACTCATCGAACAGATATGCGCCGGTGATGATGATCTGGACCTGTCCCTGGACGATGAAGGTAATGACAACGCTTCAATCCCCTGCCCCCCAGTAGATGGGGGTAGTTATCAGCCAGGCAATCCACTTTCAGCGTTTGATGGAGCCCCTTCGATTGGTACATGGACACTGATCGTAACAGACCTCGCCAGGGATGACCAGGGTACTTTGGAAGCGTGGTCACTGCAGCTTGGCGCCGCCAGTGATGACCTATCGTTGTTCACGACCCCTACCTCTTCCACTACTGTGGAATTGGAATGGTCCAATGTCGCAGGAAATCAAGGATACGAGATTGAGGTCAAATCAACAGGAGCATTTACCAGCCTGGCCACAACCTCTATGAATGAAAACAGCTTTGTTGCAGCCAGCCTTGAACCAAATACCAGCTACATTTTCAGGTTAAGGGCAATCCTCGCCGACTCCTTCTCAGAATACTCCAACAGATCACCGGTCACCACTTTTCCCCTGCCGCCAGAGGCCCCAACGGGTCTCTCAGGTGACCAACTGAACTCCAATCAGGTGACGCTGGAGTGGACAGACAACAGTCGTAGGGAAAGGGGGTTTGTCATAGAGCGGTCCCTGCAAGGCACGGGTCAATTCGAAGAGATCGGCCGGACAGGTCGCGACGAAACCACTTTTGTGGATGATATGGCGGTTACAAATACGACCTTTTCCTATTTGGTCAGAGCGTTTAATGATGGCGGTGTCTCGGAATCAAGTAACGAATTTGTACTGGCCGTACTAGGAACAAACAACCAGAACATTACGAACAGCATCTATCCTAACCCGGTGCAACGGCAACTATTCATTGAAGGGAGTAATCTCGTTGACCTTTACGAAATTATTGACATGTATGGTCGTTTGGTGGTCCAAGCACAACCACTGACCAGCGCATCCATTGATGTCTCAAACCTGAAGCCAGGGCTATACTTCCTTGGTCTTCGAGGAGCAGACGGAATCAATTTTCTCAGATTTTACAAAAGCGACTAATGATGAAGAAAACACAAGAAATCGTAATCCTACTCTTACTCACTACCTGGAGCCTCCAGGCACACAGCCAGGTAGGCGACCAATTTCCCGGGATGGAGGCGGAATCACTTACTGGAAATTTGATCAATATCCCGGATGAATTGAAAGGCAAATACTCCATCATCGGACTGGCCTATTCAAAGAAATCTGAGCAGGCGTTGAAGAGTTGGTATAGCCCGTCCTATAATACCTTCATCTACAAGCCAGAAAAACCATCGGTATTCGCAAGTAACTATGATGTCCATGTCTACTTTATACCCATGTTTACAGGAGCCAAAAGGCCTGCCTACAAGTCAGTAATGAAGAAAGTACAAAAGGGGTTGGACGAAAGACTCAAACCTCATGTGCTGTTCTATAAGGGTCAATTGAAATTCTATAAAACGGCGCTGGGATTTAGGGGTAAAGATGTACCCTATTTCTTTGTACTGAACCCTGAAGGCCAAATCATTTTTACGACAAGCGGAAGTTATAACGACAACAAAATGCAGGAAATCGTCGATCAGGTGGAAGATTCCTGGAATTGAATAATGATGAGAAAATGCGCCAGATTTGTCGCGCTCAGAAATCCTATTTTTGCAAGTAATTCAACACACCCATGTCTACAGAAAAGATCCAAATTGAAGGCTTTAGTCATGTAAGATATCGACGTGAGACCTTTGATCTTCCCGAAGTCGAAAAACGTACTACCGCCTTTTACGAATGGCTCGACACCAGAAGAACGGTAAGAGAAATATCCGATAGACCCGTTTCGAAACTGGTGATAGACAACCTCATCAAAGCGGCCTCTACCGCACCTTCTGGAGCACACAAGCAACCATGGACCTTTTGCGCTATATCAAATCCGGAACTCAAGCGCAAAATGCGGGAGGCTGCAGAAAAAGAGGAGTATGATAGCTATCACGGCAGGATGTCTGACAGATGGCTGGACGATCTGAAGCCAATGGCTACGAATTGGCACAAACCTTTCATTGAGCAAGCGCCGTGGGTGGTAGTCCTCATGAAAAAAGTATACAATCTGGATGAGAAAGGTGAAAAAGAGAACAACTACTACGTCAATGAGTCCGTCGGTATTGCTGCTGGAATGTTCATTACGGCTATCCACAACGCCGGTCTTGTGACACTTACCCACACCCCCAGTCCGATGAATTTCCTGAGCAAGATCCTCAATCGCCCGGAAAACGAGCGACCCTTCCTACTCTTACCTGTTGGCTATCCCGAAGAAGAAGTATACGTTCCAGACCTTCAAAGGAAGCCTCTGGAGGAGATATCAGTCTATTACACCTGAAACTGTTTTAGCAATCTGTCAGGATTTTAAAGCTATTTGGCAGGAAATAGTAGCAGAGCTTCACATTCTTTGTAACAGAAACTAGTCGAAAGGTTTAATTGACCATGCTTATTTGGTACAACCCTGACATTGCCATGTACTGTGCGGGTGACCCTTCGGATCTCGAAAGAGAAATGATGGTAAGCTCCAAACGTTCAGCTTTCAGTGTGCTTTACGAACTTAACAAAGCAACAGCTCGCCTAGCGCCGAAAATTTTACGAGAACTGAATACCGCAAGGTCGATGACGCCTGCAGATGTAAGATTATGATAATTGCTTTCAACATCTAAGTCGAAAGTACTTGTCTATAGCTGGTTGGGACCCTGGATCAAATCGATTCAGGGTTTTTTTTACTTAATGGCAGATTTGTTAATGCATTTGGCAGTATTCTAATTGCAGCTTGAAGGAATTTTGAATTAGAAATTAAAGAAACCTTCTGGCAACAGAAGTTTTTGTCTATAGCTGGTTGAAACCCTGGATCAGAAGGATTCAGGGTTTTCTTATTTTTATAGTAAAATAGCTATGAGACTCATCGCCATCCTCCTCCTCTTCTATGTAACCGACGCCATATGCCAACAAGGTAATTCTGTAGCGTTAGCAGATCAAGGCCTGAAGGCCTATCCTATTGCATCAGGTATTATCCAATACAAAATCTCCGGCGATGGAGATGGTGAGGCTTCCCTTCATTTTTCGGATTGGGGTTGGTCATCAAAACTCGAATCGAAATACAGCTACAGCAGATACGGACAAAGTACCGAAGCCCATACCATAGAATTACGAAATGGCGACTTCCTCTACAACGCCAAACCTAAGTCTGGTAAGGGGGTGGTCAATAGAGATACAAAGTTGAGTGAGCTCCTCACTTACAAGGATCCAGTTGAAAGTTGGGAGGCACTGTGGATGACTAACGGAGGAAAAAAAACGGGAACAGAGGAAATATTGTCAGTCTCCTGTGACGTCTGGACTTTCGCAGGAGGCATCACCAAGAGGATATGGGTTAGTAATGGCCTGCTCTATAAGATTGAGAAAGAAATTGGGGGTCTGACAGTCATCTGGACCGCAACAACCTATTCACCTGAGGTTGACATCCCTGAAAATACCTATCAACTCAATGGAATAGATTGGCAATAAGGGTCATCAAATATTCTGGTATTCTCCATCCCGAAACACGGAACATACCATCGAACTTCGGAGCACATATGGTTTGAGCATTGACTTCCCGAGGAGCATTCGACAGCATTCCTGTATTCCTTCAATTATTGAGGGGTGTGGATGTATGAGTTCTGCAAGTACTTTGATGCCTTTACCCATAGAGATCAGCAAGGCCGCAGCTTGTATAGCACTCGAGGCATGTTCGCCAATGACTCGCATGCCCAGCACATTCATTTCTTGGTCGTCAGTAACAATGATCTTGATGAAGCCCTGGGTATTGCGCATCGCCACGGCCCTCGGTATACAGCTGTAGTCCATACTCACCACTTTGTAGTTTAGTCCCTTTTGCTGGGCCTGTATTTCGTTCATGCCCACACCGGCTACTTCCGGGGAAAGAAACATGATCGCAGAAATATTCTCATAGATTATTGGCTCCGGATCGCCATACATTTTTTCAATGGCATGACGACCTTCAAGCTCACCGACATTCACCAGGGAAACATCTGCGGTAATATCTCCAACAGCGTAGATATTGGATATGCTGGTCTGCGTATCCTTGTCGATGATACCACGCCTATCAATTTCAATTGACAGGCTGTTATCAAAAAGATTTTCGTAGTTGGGGACACGACCAACACTCACTAATGCCTTCTCCACCGTAAATACTTCCTTGGCCCCGTCGTCATATTCCAAGGTATAAACAACCTCTCCCCGCTCAATTTTCATTTCGATCAAACGGGAGTTGCGATGGATAAGGACGCCCTTCTCTTCCAGGTTCCGTTCTACGATCTTGACCACATCTGCATCTTCAAACGGAAGAATCCGATCACCCTGATCAATGAGATGAACCTTGGTATGACCAAAATTTGAATAAATGGTGGCAAACTCGCATCCAATGACCCCTGCACCCAAAATCACCATACTTCTTGGAAACCCCTTCAGGTCGGACAAGCCATCACTCGTGAAGATGTGGCGTTCATCAATGGGAATATGATCCAATTTACGAGGTCGACTACCAGTAGCGAGGATGATATTCTCAGCCTCAATCAATAGTCTGTTGTCCCCACTCACAATTTCCACTTCATGTGCTGACTTGATGCGCGCCATACCCTTTTCAAAGGAAAACACTCCTTCCTGCCTAAGCGACACATTGAGATTGTTCATGTGATGCTCAAGTGTACTCTGGCGGTCTTCAAGTGCCCGCTCTACTTCGTCGAAAATATTCTGAAACGAGAATTTTGGACTATCAATACTGAAGGCGCTGCTATGCTTGCGTATCTGGTAAGCTTCTCTCGACAACTCCCACCAGGTTTTGCTCCACAGGGCTCCATTGTGTATGCCGGCGCCTCCGAGTTTGTCCCGCTCAACCAGCAGAACCCGCTTGCCAAAATCAATGGCGCGCATGGCTGCTGCATAACCGGACGGACCCGCTCCGATCACGCAAACATCGTATTTTTTCATAATTCCCAGACTTGGCGTCCTATCAATCTAAGGAATTATCGGGCTATTTGGAAGGTTGATGACGTTTTTTCAATTCTGCAATCACTTGCTCCAACGAAATATTCTTTGCCTCCAACAGTACGAGTAAGTGATAAAGTAGGTCCGCGGCCTCGTTCTTAAATAAATGATCGTTATCATCTTTGGCCTCAATAACCAATTCCACAGCCTCCTCTCCTACTTTCTGAGCCACTTTGTTGATACCCTTTGCAAACAAAGATGAAGTGTAAGAGCGCTCGTCAGGATTGTGATGGCGATCAGCAATGATTGATTCTAGCTGGGAGATGAACTTAAGGTAATTCGTATTCTCTTCATTGAAACACGTGTCCGCACCGGTATGGCAAGTAGGCCCCTGAGGACGTGCCTTGATAAGGAGTGCATCCTTATCACAATCCACCATTATTTGGTCTACCAGCAAGAAATTCCCCGAAGTCTCTCCCTTCATCCAAAGTCGCTGCTTGCTCCTACTGAAAAAAGTTACTTTTCCCGTGGTTTCTGTTTTACGAAGTGCCTCCTCATTCATGTAACCGAGCATCAGTACTTTGTCTGTCTGAGTGTCCTGGATAATGGCCGGAATGAGTCCATCCGATTTCTCAAAATCAAGTTTCATAGTCTCACGGGAATTTCTTTGGCCCTAAGTGAATGCTTCAACTTTTCAATAGGGATCTCTTGGTAATGAAATATACTGGCAGCCAATGCAGCATCGGCCTTTCCCTCGGTGAATACACTGGCGAAATGCGCTTCTTTTCCTCCTCCACCCGAGGCGATTACGGGTATGGTGACCACCGAAGAGAGTCGGGCTGTCAGGTCATCCGCAAATCCATTTTTCGTGCCGTCATGATCCATGGAGGTCAGAAGGATCTCCCCCGCGCCTCTGCGGTCCACTTCTTTGGCCCACTCGAGGGTCTTAACATTGGTAGGCTGGGTACCCCCATGCGTATGAACAATGTCCTCACCGGCCACGCTTTTCGAATCAATGGCTACGACCAGACACTGCGATCCAAAGTGCCGGGATATTTCGTCAACAAGGGCTGGCCTCTTCACTGCAGCAGAATTCACCGAAACCTTGTCGGCACCAGCCTCGAGCATTGCGGAAACATCTTCTATTGTGCTGATACCACCCCCTACTGTAAATGGAATGTGTACCGTTTCAGCGACGGCCCTCACCAATTTCACCAGGGTCTTTCGTTTCTCCAAAGTTGCCGAGATATCCAGAAAGACCAATTCATCGGCGCCCTCTTCCGCGTACCTTGCTGCAAGGGCTACCGGGTCGCCGGCATCTTTCAGGTCCACAAAGTTGATACCCTTGACCGTGCGACCATCTTTGACATCGAGACATGGTATAATTCTCTTGGTTAGCATTATCTGAATTGGGCTATTTCGTCCAAAGTAATTCTATCTTCATAAATGGCCTTACCCACAATGGCAGCATATAGGCCCGCATCCTGTAGTCGTGCCAGGTCATCGGCACTGCTGACACCGCCTGAAGCAATGAGTCGCAATTCCGGAAATCGCTGCAATACCTCCCGGTACAAACGGATCGAAGGACCGGCGAGCATTCCATCTTTCGAGATGTCAGTGCAAATTACGTACGAAATCCCCTGGTCTGTATAGTCCGCCAGGTAATCCATCAAATCAATGGATGTGCCTTGCTGCCAGCCACTAACCATGATCTTGCCTTCTAACACATCTGCCCCAAGGATAATGCGCTCACCGCCGTAATGGGACAACCAATCCAGAAAGAGCTCCCTATTCTGAGCAGCCACGCTTCCCCCTGTAATTTGCGATGCTCCGGCGGCAAAAACTTTTTCTACATCAACATTTGCCTTCACACCCCCACCAAAGTCTACCTTCAAATTCGTTTGGCTTGTAATGCTTTCAAGCACATCGATATTTACAACATGTTTCGCCTTGGCACCATCCAAGTCCACTAAGTGCAAATGCGTGATCCCAGCTTGCTCAAAGGACTGGGCAACCTCCAATGGATTACCTGAATAGACTTTCCGTTTTGCGTAATCACCTTTCTCAAGACGGACACATTGGCCACCAATGATATCAATAGCAGGTATAATCAACATGGCAGATCGAGGAAGTTCAACAGAATCTGGTGTCCTACGTCAGCGCTCTTCTCCGGGTGAGGTTGAATGGCATAGTAGTTGTCCTTTTGGACTGCAGCTGAGAAATCCACGCCATAGTTACATGTGGAAATGGTGTGGTCACACTCCTCGACGTAATAGCTATGCACAAAGTAGAGGTAGCTACGCTCAGAAATACCATGCATAATCTGACTCCGATTATTGAAAACATCATTCCAACCCATATGTGGGACCTTCATGCTATGATTGAACCGTTTCACTGTTGCAGGGATAATGCCAAGACCTTCAGTATTATTCTCTTCTGACCAGGAACACATCAAATGCATCCCAAGGCATATACCGAGAAACGGTTGGTGTAGTTCTTTCAACACTTTATCCAGGCCCTTGGCCCTCAGGTACTGCATGGCCGAACTGGCTTCCCCCTGTCCCGGAAAAATCACCTTGTCCGCATTTCTAAGCTCTTCGGGGTCATCAGTAACTTTCCAATCGGCTCCCAGCTTAGTCAATGCAAAACCAAGGGACTGAACATTACCAGCATTGTACTTGACTACGGCAATCTTCATATTTCTGCGGTCGCCACTTCGTTTCTACCGATCATTTCGGCCAAAACCTCCTTCACTTCCGGAATGGACTCATAAAGCTGCTCATAGCTATCGATCACGAAGTATTTGTCCTGAAAGACGTTTTTCGAATACCCTGTCTCAGCAATTTCCCGGACCTTGAAGGGATAGTGGGGTGGTTCGCTTGATAAGCAAAATTTCGTTTCTCCTGCCGATGAAAGAATGCCCGCACCGTAGATGCGTTTTCCAACTGGTTCCGCGATCAAACCAAACTCCACCGTATACCAGTACACTCTCGAAAGAATATCAATAGCATATGGGTTGTCGTGGTATTGCAGGCCTATCTTGCTCAGTGCCTCCAAAAAATCCACAAAGGCCTGGTTGGTGAGTAGTGGTACATGTGCAAACACATCGTGGAACATATCGGGCTCCTCCAGGTAGTCCAGCTCCCGCATCTTACGCAACCAGGTAGTTGCAGGAAAATGTCTGTTGCTCATTAACTCGAAAAAAGTGTAGTCAGGCACAATCCCGGGCACGACCACTAGCTTCCAGCCTGTGATGGCAAAGAGCTTCTCATTGGTCTCTTCGAAGTTGGGGATTTTATCCCTGGTAAATCCAATATTGCCTAGTCCATCCAAGTACGCCCGACTAGCGGCTGAAGGGAGGTTCTCCATCTGTCGGTCAAAGAGGATTTGCCATACTTTGAAGTCCTCGTCTTTATAGTTCTCGTAAATCTGTTTCATCTCAAAAGCTATCTCTCAATTCTAACGCCGCTCTGATTTTGCGGATCAAACTTTCCGATTCCTTAAAACTCAATGTTTGCTGGCCATCCGAGAACGCTTCTTCGGGTACGTCATGCACCTCGAAGATGACGCCATCAGCTCCCGCCATGGTGGCGGCCAATGCCACCTGTGGCACATAGGCCCGAATGCCAATGCCATGAGAAGGATCTGCTACGATAGGCAGATGCGTTTTTTCCCTAAGAATAGGAATGGCATTGATATCAAATGTATTTCTCGAGGCTTTCTCATAGGTACGGATGCCCCGCTCGCACAACAACAGTTTTTCATTACCTGCCGAAAAAACATATTCTGCGCTGTAGAGTAGCTCATCAATGGTTCCGGAAATACCACGTTTGATCATGACAGCCCTATCCACTTTTCCTAGCTCATCAAGCAGGTTGAAGTTTTGAGTATTTCGAGCTCCGACCTGATAGATGTCTACGTAGTCGTACATCTCCTCTATTTGCGACACCTGCATTACTTCAGTGACGATCTTGATGCCATGTGCTCTTGCAAGCTCATACCACGTCTTCAAACCCTCAATGCCTAATCCCCGAAAAGAGTAGGGTGAGCTTCGCGGCTTGAATACGCCGCCGCGCATCATGGTCACACCGTTTGACTTCAGATGCAGAATAGTTTTTTCAATATTCTCTTCCCCTTCAATACTGCACGGTCCTGCAATGATGCCGAAGTGACCATCACCAATCTTTACGTCGTCGCCAAGGTCAATCGTGGTCCTATCAACCTTCCACTTCCTGCTGACAAGCTTGTAGTCGTCACTCACGATGTGGATGTCCTTGACACCAGGAAGATGACCGATTTCCCGAACATCAATTGCGGCCTTACCTATCCCA
Organism: Cyclobacteriaceae bacterium; assembly: GCA_965601475.1. Classification (GTDB taxonomy): domain Bacteria; phylum Bacteroidota; class Bacteroidia; order Cytophagales; family Cyclobacteriaceae; genus JAWPMT01. Next base: position 77,273 of record OZ271832.1, read on the forward strand.
ACAATATAATCACCTTTCTGTGTGACCACCTCTGTGGTCTTATACTTCAAAGAGGAGATGTGATCCAAGACCTTATGTTTGGTTCCCTCTGATATGGTTTTGTCCAATTGTATAATCATGCGTGACCGGTTTTTATGCGCTTTACAAAATCTATAATGGCTTGATTTGATGAATCTTCCGACAAATGCTTGATGAATGCACTTCCAATGATTGCTCCATCGGCATATGTACTTGCCTGAACGAATGTCTCATGACTGGAAATTCCGAATCCGATCATAAGGTTCCGCTTCAGCCCCATACTTCCAATTCTTTTGAAGTACTCTATTTGTCCCTCACCCAATTCCGACTTCGCACCCGTAGTACTGTAGGACGACACTACGTAGATGAAACCCTCGGATGATTCGTCGATCTCCCTTATCCTGCTTTCGCTGGTTTGAGGGGTGATCAGAAAAATATTCTGAAGTGAGTGCCGATCCATGATGGCCTTGTAGTAGGTTCTGTATTCATACATGGGCAGGTCAGGAAGTATCAACCCATCAACCCCAACCTCCTCACACCTGGCACAAAAAGCTTCGAATCCGTATTGCAGGATTGGATTGAGGTACCCCATCAACAGTACTGGTACTGACACATGCTCACGGAGTGAGGCCAGCTGTTCCAGGAGCAGATGCAGCGACATGCCATTTGCAAGCGCTTTGTTGGAGCTTTCCTGGATGGTGCTGCCATCGGCAATAGGATCTGAGAATGGTAATCCAATTTCGATAATGTCCGCGCCCGCCTCATCCAATTGTTGGGCAACTCGCACAGTATCATCCAATTGAGGAAATCCGGCCGTGAAATAGATATTGAGTAGCGGGTTTTCCTTGTTCTCGAAGGCTGTTGATATGCGATTCTTCACAACTAGTACTTCCCCCATTTGATGTACGTATCCAAGTCCTTATCGCCACGACCGGAGAGATTGATCACTACGACATCGTCCTTGCTCAGTTCCAGCTGGTCCAATGCCGCAAAGGCATGAGCGGTCTCGATGGCAGGAATGATACCCTCAGTTCGACTAAGTTTTACACCTGCCTGCATCGCTTCTTCATCTGTAGCACTCAGAAATTTTGCCCTACCTGAATCATATAGATATGCATGTATAGGTCCAATTCCCGGATAATCCAATCCGGCTGAAATGCTGTACGGCTCAACAACCTGCCCATCGGCCGTCTGCATGAGTAAGGTTTGACTTCCGTGTAATACACCTTGACGGCCTAGCGTCGTCGTGGCTGCTGACTTGCCGGTGTCATTGCCCAGTCCTGCAGCTTCAACTGCCACCAGTTGCACCGACTCATCGTCAAGGAAGTGGTAAAAAGCTCCAGCAGCATTGGAACCCCCACCTACACAGGCAATCACCTTTGTCGGCAATTCTGTTCCGGTTTTTTCACCCAACTGCCGTCGAATTTCCTCACTTATTATGGCCTGGAACCGCGCGACCATATCAGGATAGGGATGTGGCCCCACAACCGACCCTATGATGTAGTGCGTATCCACTGGATCATTGATCCAATGCCTCATGGCTTCGTTTGTGGCGTCCTTCAAGGTTTTGCTGCCAGAATTCGCAGGTCGCACCTCCGCACCCAAAATTCGCATGCGCTCTACATTGGGCTTCTGTCGCTCCATGTCCAATGCGCCCATGTAAACGATGCAGTTCATGCCCATCAAAGCACAGACCGTAGCCGTGGCTACCCCATGCTGACCGGCGCCCGTTTCCGCAATAATCTTCGTCTTTCGGAGCCGCTTGGCGAGCAGGATTTGCCCGATGGTGTTGTTCACTTTGTGGGCTCCTGTATGACATAAATCCTCCCTTTTCAAGTAGATGCTACATCCGTATTCTTCTGAAAGCCTCGTAGCCAGGTACAATGGCGTGGGTCGGCCAACATAATCCTTGAGCAATTTGTAGTAATCACTTTGAAAATCGTCCGAAGCAATGATCTCGAGGTAGTTGGAACGTAACTCCTCGATATTGTGATGAAGCATTTCAGGCACGAATGCTCCACCATAGTCACCATAGTAGCCCCTTTCATCGACGCCATATTTATCACTTGCCTTCAACATATCAGTTTCTTCAGGTCTCTCACTTTTTCCATATCCTTAATTGCCGGAGCAATTTCCAGCTTGCTGTTCACGTCGACGCCTACGAGTTCCGGGATATCCATTTCCAGCACTTCATTGGCATTTTCCAGGGCAATGCCCCCGCTTAGAAAAAACGGCTTCCTAGCCTGGTAATCCTTCAAAATGTTCCAAGAAAATCGCTGCCCTGTACCCCCATAACCAGTCGACTTAGTATCAAACAGGAAGTAATCCACAAGGGGCTCCCAAAGGCTTATCTCCTCCTGCGGCAATTCATCTTTTACGCCAAAGACCTTAATCACCCTCATACCTTTTTCAGCCAGCTGCTGACCCAACTCGAGTGGCTCATCACCATGTAATTGAACAAAATCGAGTTTGTATTCCTCCACCTTTTGCTCAATCACCTCCAGGGAGGCATTTACAAAAACCCCAACGACTTTGGTTTCAGATCTTTCCAATCTATCAATTACCTCCGCATCAAGCTCCCGCACAAATCGTTTTGACTTGGGATAGAAGATCAGCCCCATAAACTCTGGCTCCACTTCCAATAGCTCTTCAATATTCTCTTTGGAACGCATGCCGCACACCTTCAACATCATGATTGCATCTCCTCTGTCGCCTGGCTGTTCCTGATGGCCTTGATGAAAGAACGACATGCTCGCTGCGGAAGGCCATATTGCATGAAGTGCTCACCTATCAAAAATCCTTCATAACCATAGGACATCAGGTCCAGTACCGTGTTGGGATCGCTAATTCCACTTTCGGCTACCTTCACAAAATCCTCAGGTATTTCTGATGCCAGCGACCTAGAAGTATCAACAGAAGTTGTAAAAGTTTGTAGGTCCCGATTGTTCACACCAACCATATCTACATTATCAGTCAAAGACCTATTCAGCTCTTCCTGATTGTGCACTTCCAGTAGGATTTCCAAACCCAGGGACTTGGCAAGATCCGCAAGTTTCCTGATTTCTGCCGGTTGGAGGATCGAGGCGATCAGCAGAATAACGTCCGCGCCAATGGATTTGGCCTCTACAATTTGATATTCCTCCAGTATGAAATCTTTCCGGAGAATCGGACAGAAATTATACTTCCGCGCAGTGGTCAAGTCCTCATTTTTGCCACCAAAATATTTCTCATCCGTCAGGATCGACAAACCAGAGGCACCCGCCTGCATGTACCCGATGCTGGTGGACTCAATATTGACATGTGTGTTGATGTTGCCTTTGGAAGGAGACTTTCGCTTGATCTCAGCTATGATGCCCACTTTGTCTGGTCGCTGGAGGTATTTCTTGAGAGACACTGGCTGTCCTGAGAAAAAAAGACTCTCTTCCAACAACTTCACCGGAAACAACTCTTTCTTGCGTTGCACTTCCGCCTTTTTATGCGCTACTATTTCTTCTAGAATGTTCATCATCAACTATTGATCTCGATAAATTTTTTGAATGACTTTAATGCGCTCCCCGAGGCAATGGATTCGCGTGCCGCCGCTATTCCGTCTTCTTCACTAACTTGTTTCGCAAGGCTTATGGCCAGGCCTGCGTTGGCTAGCACCGCATTGGTCTGTGCCGCTGTACCTTTATTTGACAACACATCAGTAAAAATTTTGGAGGAGTCGGCTATTGTCTCGCCTCCACTCAAGGCCTCCGCATCGATCCGATGAAACCCTAAAAGCTCTGGGGAAATCACACGCTCTGCGCTCATGGAAATCGACTTGAAATCGCCTGTAAGTGACACTTCATCATACCCATCCAGGGCATGTACAATCATAAAATTAGTATTGCTCTTCTGATATAGATAACCATACAATCGTGCCAGTTCTAGGCTGAAAACACCCACCAATTGGTATTTGGGGAAGGCCGGATTCACCATCGGCCCGAGCATATTGAAGAATGTTTTCACCCCCAATTCCTTGCGGACAGGACCTACGTTCTTCATGGCTGGATGAAACATCGGGGCATGCAAGAAGCAAATACCTGATTCATCAATGCTTTTTCGAATCACGGAAAAGTCATTTGAAAACTTGCAGCCGAAGGACTCAAGTAAGTTGGATGAACCACACTTGGAAGACACGCCATAGTTACCATGCTTGGTCACCTGCAGACCCGCTCCAGCAGCCACGAAAGATGAAAGCGTGGAAATATTGAACGTATCCTTACCATCACCTCCGGTACCACATAAGTCAATGGTGTGATAATCGTCCAGGGGTACTCGAACGCAAAGATCCAGCATCGCATCACGAAAGCCTTCTAGTTCCTCCACGGTAATGCTTCGCATCAGGTATACCGTCAGGAAGGCGGCCATTTGACTGGCGTTGTAATGTCCCTGAGCAAGATTGGACAATACCTCTTTTGCTTCCGATTTACCCAGGGATTGATGGTTGAATAGTTTATTTAGAATCGCCTTCATGCTATTGCTTGTTAAGCCAGTTTTCGATCATCTTTTTGCCATGCTCGGTCATGATGGATTCAGGATGGAACTGAACACCACGAACATCATACGCTTTGTGACGCAAGCCCATGATTCGACCTTTTTCTCCAGTAACCGTTATCTTCAGTTCTGCAGGAAGGTTTTCAGGCTTCACCACCCAGGAATGGTATCGACAAACAGTGAATTTCCCGGGAATTTCCTGAAACAGCACCTCATCAGGGTCTTCGACGTTTACTTCCGTAGTCACACCATGAAACACGATGGGTAGGTTAAATAGCTCTCCTCCAAAAGCTTCGGCTATGGCCTGGTGCCCCAAGCAAACCCCCAAAATGCGCTTGTGGCTCGCGTACTTCTCAATGAGCGCTGGCATGATACCTGCCTCCGCAGGCAATCCGGGACCAGGTGACAATAATATATGGTCGTAAGCCTCTACGTCTTCCAAGGCAATTTTGTCATTCCTGTAGACATCCATCGTCGCTCCCACACCCAATTCACGGAGAATGTGTACCAGGTTGTAGGTGAAGCTGTCGTAATTGTCCAATACCAATACTCTTTTCATCTCAGTTCCTCTGCATCGTTCATGGCGCTCTCCAGCGCAGCGAGTTTATTGTAGACCTCCTGCACTTCACTTTCGGGATCGGACTTGGACACAATTCCGGCTCCAGCCTGGTAGGTCAACTGGTTGCCCTGACTCATGAAAGTACGAATCATGATCGCATGATTGAAATTTCCCTCAAAGTCCATGAAGCCAATCGCTCCTCCATAAAACCCTCTTGAAGTATTTTCCACTTCTTCTATCAGCTGCATTGCCCGGTGCTTGGGAGCACCACTCAGGGTACCGGCAGGAAAGGTGGAAGCAACAATATCCAACGTATCAGCATTTGCCTTCAAGCGTCCAGAGACCTTGGAAACCAAGTGAATCACATGAGAATAGTATTGGATTTCCTTGTAGGTATCGACATTGACATTTTGCGAACTCTTGCTGAGGTCGTTCCTGGCCAGATCGACCAGCATAATGTGTTCTGAGTTCTCTTTTTCATCCTTCAAAAGTTTCTTGGCCAATTCCGCATCTGCGGTATCATCGCCAGTTCTCCGGAACGTTCCTGCTATGGGGTATATGATCGCCTCACCATTTTTGACAACGATCTGTGCCTCAGGTGATGACCCAAAAATTTTGTAGCTACCATAGTCGAAGTAAAATAAATATGGGGAGGGGTTGATAGATCGTAGTGCTCGGTACACCTGAAACTCATCTCCCCTGAAAGGAGTCTGAAATCTTCGTGAGAAGACTACCTGAAAGACATCACCAACATCACAATGGTGAATTCCCTTTTTCACATTTTGCAAAAACTGATCATCCGTGAGGTTGGAGACGGCCCCGCCGGTTCGGGAAAACTCGAAAGAAGGGATATTACGCTGGTGAATGAGGTTCAAAATTTCCTGGAACTCACCTTCATGCGGCTCTCCCACGTAATTCTCTATGATGAAACACTCATTCTTGAAGTGATCCAGGGCCACAATAAACCTGAATACATGATAGGAAATCGTCGGGAATTCATGGGCAGAAAATTGCTGCACCGATATGTCCTCAAAGAATCTTACCGAATCATAGGCCATGTAACCGAACAAGCCAGTCTCAATATGCTTATCCTGACTGACGCTTACCTGAAACGAGTCTCGGAATGACCTAAGATGATCTAGCACATCCGTTCTGCTTTTGGCCGGTATTTTGGCGTGATCTGTGGGTCTTGCAATGTGCAATGTATCCCCAATTAACTGGAAAGAAGCAATGGGGTCACAGCAGATGTAAGAGTAGCTGTTTTCCCCTCCGTGATAATCCGAACTCTCCAACAAAAAGGAATTGGCAAATCGATCCCTTAGCTTGAGGTAAATCCCCACTGGAGTGATCGTATCGGCCAAAATCCGCCTTTTCCTAATACCTAATTCAATTTTTTCCATGCGTAAAAACGAAAAAAGCCTGCTGTGAACAGCAGGCTTATATCTTTAATTCATATACAGCGCCAACTCACAGATCCGAAGGTCCATGTATATGCCACCACCAATATGAATATAACTTGTTTCTCATTTCGCGGCTAAACTATAAATACTCTATTCTAAAAACCAAGACACGAACTAATCTTTTCAGAAAAAGATTGGGAAATGAAACAAAAACTACTTTTTCGCACTTTATCTAAACATTCTAAGGACAGAATTTTCAAGGTTTCATTTTTTTTCATAACAATTGTATCACTTAATTTGCGCCGATGTTGCCAGTAGAGGAACAAATAAGCCTTCTCGTACACCTTTCAAAAGCCGATAAGTTCGTCGCAGCTGAGGAAAGTGAGCTCATTCATAAAATTGGTAAGCGACAGGGCCTGACTGTGGATCAGGTTGAAAATATTATTGACAACCCCAGACCACTTCAGACGCTAAAGGACCTTCCGCCTGATGAAAAGTTCAATTATCTTTTCAATATCATACAGCTGATGAAAATTGACGGCAAGATCTACCAGACAGAGATTGAGTTCTGTGAACGTGTGGCAGTGAAACTTGGATATAAGCCGGGTGTCATTGCTGACCTTTCAGCATACATTTATTCAGATCCGAACATCAACACCAGCCGTGCTTATCTGCGGTCGATTGCGGATCAACACTTGATACCCCTGCGTCGAAAAGACGATTAGCACCAACAAACCCATTCACCCCAATGATGAGTGCTTTCAAAGCCGCTATTGCTGTGGCCTTTCTGTTGGTATTGGTAGTGAGGGTATATCCTCAGAACAAACCGGAATCCACAAGCTATCAGGTTCAACGAACGACGGAGAAGATCACGCTCGATGGAGAACTAACAGAGGCTACCTGGCAGCAGATTCCAAAGGGCTCCAATTTCACCCAGAATTTTCCATCGGATAGTACAGCTCCGTACTTCCCAACGCAATTCCAATTCACCTATAATGACCAATTCATTTATGTGGCGATCATTTGCTACGAAGCTGAAGGGTCGAAACCTGTTTCTCAATCACTAAGAAGGGACTTTCGGTGGTTCCAGAATGACAACGCTGGATTTTACCTGGACCCATTCAACGATAAGAGCAATGGATTCACTTTCCAGGTGACACCTTACAACGTTCAGCGCGAGGGTCTGGTCACATTAGGTGGAGAGGTCGCCGACGACTGGGACAACAAATGGTATTCTGCCACCAAGATTTACGAGGATAAATGGATTGCCGAGATGGCTATACCATTCAAGTCCATCCGCTACAACAGTGTTGGTTCCTGGGGGTTACAACTCATACGCAACAATCGCAGGGCAAATGAACGGTCATCGTGGATTGCAGTGGCCCAACAATTCCGAACCTCAGACCTCATCTATACAGGTCGACTTGAATGGGACAATCCGCCACCCGAAGCGGGAGGCAACCTTTCGGTAATTCCATTTGTAACCTATGGTGTTACCAAGGATTTCGAAGAAGAAACTGCGGCAGATAACAACTTCGACGGAGGATTCGACGCGAAAATCGGACTCAGCAACTCACTCAACCTGGACCTCACGGTGAATCCCGACTTCTCACAGGTTGAAGTGGACCGGCAAGTCACGAATCTGAACAGATTCGAAATCTTCTTTCCGGAAAGGAGGCAGTTCTTCCTTGAAAACCAGGATCTTTTTGCCACGAATGGTTTTGGGTTTGCCCGACCATTTTTTTCGAGACGAATCGGCATAGCCACAAATGATGATGACGAAACCGTACAAGTCCCCATCATCGGTGGAGCCAGATTGAGCGGTAAAGTTGGTAAGAACTGGCGGGTCGGAGCACTGAATATGCAGACACAAGCAGATGGAGGTATAAACCAACCAGCGCAGAATTATGGCCTGGCGATCGTTGAGCGGCAGCTCTTTGCCAGATCCAATATTCGGGCATCCTTTGTCAACCGCGAAGCTGTCAACTTTGACGAAGAAGATACCACGCTGAATTCCACGAAATTTAACCGTGTTTATGGCATTGATTACAACCTGGCATCAGCTGACAATCGTTGGGAAGGCAATTTCTTCTACCACAATTCGGAAGACCCGGGTCCGGAAAGCAACTCCTGGTCGCATGGCGCCTTCTTAAGATATCAAACAAGATACTGGAATATCCGGTGGTTTCATTTAGGTGTGGGTGAAGGATACAACGCCGAGGTTGGTTTTGTGCCGAGGACAGGCGTGATAAGAGGTGGAGGCGGAATAGAATATACCTTCTGGCCCGGTGGCACCATCCAAACCCATGGCCCTGAGCTAGAAGCAAGAAGGGTTCTTTCTGACTCCTGGGAAAACCTGGATCTGGAACTTGAGGCCAGCTACGAGATCAATTTCATCAACACCTCCGGAATTGAGTTCTTCAGTGGCTACAATGAGGTAAAGCTCCAAGACAGCTTTGACCCATCTAATTCAGATGGCCAGGAGCTACCTGCTGGCGAGATTTATACATGGTTCAGCGGAGGAGTATCCTACAACTCCGACGCTATGAAGATTTTCAATTTCGAATCGTTTCTGAGCTATGGAGGCTTTTTCAATGGTAATCTGCTTCAGATCGGTGGCACTATCAACTACAGGTACCAGCCTTTTGTCGCCCTTGCCCTGGATTTCGAATACAACCAATTGGACTTCCCTCAGCCTTACAATTCGACCGAGTTCTTTCTTATAAGCCCAAGAGTGGATCTGACTCTAACAACGAGCCTGTTCTTCACCAATTTTGTGCAATTCAACAGCCAAGCCAACAACCTCAACATCAACTCCAGACTTCAATGGCGATTCCAACCGGTATCTGACTTGTTCATCGTCTACACCGACAACTACTTCACGGCGGGAGATGACTTTGAAAACCCACTTGACAATACCTTTAGCCTCACACCCAGAAACAGAGCGCTTGTCGTCAAGTTGTCCTACTGGCTAAACCTCTAAAAACAAAAAAACCCGCAAAAGCGGGCTCTCCAATGTTAAATTCGATGCTTAGGCCAAAGCCTTAGACAAATCGTCAATCAGTTTCTTTGAAACTTTACGAGGATTGCTCTCCTTAAATTTCTTAAGTGCTTCCAGTGCCTCTCCGCCTTTCAAAGCAAGACCCTCGGGATTACCATCCGCAGCATAGCTACCCAGGCACCACTCGATTTCGGATACAAGTGCTTCTTCAATGTTTAATTGCGTGAGTTTGTCTTTGGCATCAACACAAGCTTTTTCGATTTTTTCTACAGATGCGGCCATAAAATTGTGGTTTCTTTAAAAATTTACTGCAAAACTATGGTAATTCCTTAAGAGAAATGCAAATTCCTATTTTATGAATCCTTGATCTTTGTCAGATTAGATCAAAAAAGTTATCAAAATCGCGTATTTCAGTAAAGAAAAAAGAATACAAGAAATTCATTTACAGGCACTTAGAATCAATTGCGACGGGGAAATAATTTTGTGATCAATTTGGAAAATCTGCTTGAGTTTCTTTCAAAGTGTTCCTTGCTCAGTTCTGCCGGAAACGATTAAGAAAATCTCATGAAAGTCAATATGTAGCCATTGTTGTCCATCAACGAAAATTGGGTAGCTCCACATGGTGTGAGATGGGGGTGATCCAAGAGCAGAAACTTCTCCTCAAACCGAGCATGAAGTAGCTCAATTTCCTCAACCACCACACAAATAGACATGCTCCCTCCTACCTCTTTTTCTCGCATGAATTCACACTCCTGTTTTAAGCGGAGTTCTTCTTTGAACGAAATCAAGAAACCTTCGAAACTCATTTTGGCCCAGTAGCTACGCCCCGCCGAATCTTGCTCGCTAGCCAGAAGTTGGAACCCAAGTGCCTCCCTGTAAAAGGACACGGTAGCGTCTACGTCTTTTACCATTAACTCCACGATGATCTCGCTCACTTCCATGGCTCATCCCAAATTTCTTTTTTACTAAAAGATAGGTGATTTTCCATTGACCATTATGTTTACCAGATGGAGCAGGAAAAAGGCAAAGGGCTGGGATATCTGTTGGAGAGGACCACACGGCTGGTAAAACTCAACTATTCGCAAGCGTTCAAAGCCGCCGGATACAATGTCACACCCGAGCAATGGGTTATACTCGACAGCCTCTACGTCAATGATAAGCAAACACAAAATGAACTAGCGGAACTGAGTTTCAAGGATGCACCGACCATTAGCAGAATCATTGACCTTCTGGAAAAGAAAGGTTTTGTCACGAGAGAAACGGTTTCAACAGATAAGCGATCCAGAAAAATTTTCATGACAACTCAGGGAAGAGACCTGGTGGAAAACATGCAGCCATTGGTCTCAGACCTTAGATCCAAAAGTTGGGAAGGCTTGACAGACCAGGACTTCTCGGATTTTGTAAGGATAATCAATCGCGTATTCCAGAATTACGGGAAGTGAACAATAAGTAATATATTTGTCATGACAACTAATTTTTGATTATCATGGCCTCTTCTACCTTGGAACTGGAAAAAATCTACGATGAAGCACAAGATTTCATGCCCATCAATGGTACGGATCACATCGAGTTTTATGTGAGTAACGCCAAACAAGCGGCACACTTCTACAAATCGGCTTTCGGATTTCAGTCCCTCGCTTACGCTGGACTCGAAACAGGACTCAGAGACAGGGAATCCTATGTTGTAGTGCAAGACAAGATCAGGCTCGTACTGACTTCGCCCCTCAAATCGGGCACAGCCATTGGCAAACACATTGACGACCATGGCGATGGCATCAAGGTAATCGCCCTCTGGGTGGAAGACGCTACCTACGCCTATGAGGAAGCTATGAAGCGTGGAGCTCAGTCCTACATGAAGCCTACCACCGAGGAAGATGGGTCTGGCAAGATTGTCAAATCCGGAATTTACACCTACGGCGAGACGGTACACCTCTTCATTGAGCGCAAAGCATATCATGGACCCTTCATGCCAGGCTTTAAGTCATGGGAGACAGTCTATAACCCGGAAGACATCGGTCTGAAATACGTGGACCACATGGTAGGTAATGTAGAACTGGGAAAGATGAACCACTGGGTAAACTTCTATGCGGAGGTGCTGGGTTTTGCGCAAATCGTATCTTTTGATGACAAAGACATCAGCACTGAGTATACTGCTCTGATGAGCAAGGTGATGAGCAATGGCAATGGTCGCATCAAATTCCCAATCAATGAGCCGGCAGACGGTAAGCGAAAGTCTCAGATTGAGGAATACCTGGACTTCTACGAAGGTGCTGGTGTGCAACACATTGCCGTAGCCACGGACAACATCATAGAGACTGTCACTCAACTCCGAAATCGTGGTGTGGAATTTCTGAGAGTCCCCACAACCTATTATGACACTTTGCTCGACCGGGTAGGTGAAATTGATGAGGATATTGCACCATTGAAAGAACTGGGCATTTTGGTGGATCGCGACGATGAGGGCTACTTGCTGCAGATTTTTACCCGGCCTGTGGAGCCCAGGCCGACAGTGTTCTTCGAAATCATACAGCGCAAGGGCGCAAAATCCTTTGGCAAGGGGAATTTCAAAGCACTTTTTGAAGCCATAGAGCGGGAGCAGGAACTTAGGGGCACGCTCTAAGTGACAGGGAAATGTCGAGGTTAGAAAATAGACAGGAAGGAGTTTCGTGAAGATTACTCCTCCCTGCAAAAACACAACTATCTTTGACGCAAAAGAACAAATCTTAATACTGACCTTATGAAATTTAGACCTGGAGTATTGGCAGGGCAAGAAGTAACGGACCTGCTCAACTACGCTAATCAGAACAATTTTGCATTGCCTGCGGTCAATGTAGTTGGTACAAACTCCATGAATGCTGTCATGGAGACGGCCAAAGCCGTTAACTCCCCGGTAATCATCCAATTCTCGAACGGTGGGGCCGCATTTGTGGCCGGAAAAGGTCTATCTAATGACGGTCAAAAGGCGGCGATCGCCGGTGCCGTTGCTGGTGCGAAGCACGTACATGAAATGGCGGAGCACTATGGCGTTACGGTGATCTTGCATACGGACCACTGCGCCAAGAAATTGCTCCCTTGGATGGACGGGATGATGGACGCCAATGAGAAGCACTTCGAACAAACCGGTAAAGCACTCTTCAGTTCACATATGCTGGACCTTTCCGAAGAACCACTGGAAGAGAACATTGAGATCAGCAGCAAATACTTCGATCGGATGCACAAGATCGGTATTACGCTTGAAATCGAGCTTGGTGTGACTGGAGGCGAAGAGGATGGTGTAGACAACACAGACATCGACAATTCCAAGCTTTACACCCAGCCTGAGGAAGTGGCCTATTCCTATGAAAACCTTAAGAAGATCGGCGACAACTTCACGATCGCTGCCGCCTTTGGCAACGTTCACGGTGTGTATAAACCAGGTAACGTCAAGCTTACGCCCGTCATCCTGAAGAACTCTCAGGATCACATCCAGGAAAAATATGGAACAGGTCACAACCCTGTCAATTTCGTGTTCCACGGCGGCTCCGGCTCTACGACAGAGGAGATTCGGGAAGCCATCAGCTACGGTGCCATTAAGATGAATATTGACACTGACATGCAATGGGCCACATGGGATGGCATCAGAGCCTACTACGAAGGAAACAAGGGATATCTACAGGCCCAAATCGGAAATCCCGAAGGCGATGATGTACCGAACAAGAAATATTATGATCCACGCAAATGGCTCAGAGAAGGAGAAAAGAGCTTTGTCAGCCGACTCACCAAAGCTTTTGAAGATTTGAACAATATCGGCACAAACGCTTAAGCCATAACGCTTAGATTTGTTGGCGAACCGATTCAAGATCAAATGCCAACAAAAAATAGCATCATAGCCCTTTCCATTCTTGGAGGGGCTTTTTTATTGCAATCATGCCAGAACAGCCCACAAGTCGAAGAAAAAGAGATGACCAACGTGAAACCTGACACAAAAGAGAGAATTGTCCTATACCAGGTTATGACCAGACTTTTTGGAAATACCAACTCCAACAACAAACCTTGGGGAACACTGGATGAAAACGGTGTAGGTAAGTTTGATGATTTCACACCTACAGCCCTGGAAGAAATAAAGAAAATGGGCTTCACCCACATCTGGTACACCGGGGTAATAGAGCATGCCGTACTAACAGATTATTCCAGCTCCGGAATTGCTACGGATGACGCAGACGTGGTAAAAGGAAGGGCGGGTTCTCCCTATGCCATTAAGGACTACTATGATGTCAATCCTGATTTGGCGGTAGAAGTACCAGAGCGTATGGCAGAATTTGAGGCGCTGATCACTCGCACACACGAAGCAGGGTTGAAAATGTATATTGATTTCGTCCCCAATCATGTGGCCAGGCAATATGTGTCGGATGCAAAACCTGACGGTGTGGAGGACTTTGGAAAGAATGACGACAGAGCCATCGCATTTGACCCCGACAACAACTTCTACTATGTGGTCGGCGAACCATTTGAAGTCCCGGCGGACTATGAATCTCTTGGCGATAATAAGGTCAAGTCGAAGGATCTGGTTTTCAAGGAGACGCCTGCCAAGGCTACAGGGAACGATGTTTTTTCAGCCACACCATCTGTCAATGACTGGTTTGAAACTGTAAAGCTGAACTATGGTGTCGACTACCTGGACAACCGAAAAACCTATTTTGACCCCATACCGGATACATGGCAAAAAATGAGACATATCCTCTCCTACTGGGCAGAAAAAGGCGTAGATGGCTTCAGGTGCGACATGGCGGAAATGGTGCCTGTAGAGTTCTGGAGATGGGTGACCCAAGAAATCAAGAATGAATATCCCGATATTGTTTTTGTCGCTGAGATCTACAACCCCGACAATTATCGTGACTATATCTTCAAAGGTGGATTCGATTACCTCTACGATAAGGTAGAGTTATATGACACTTTGAAGCACGTCATTCAGCGCACGGCGTCTACAGATGATATTTCGACCGTCTGGCAAAGGCAAGAGGGTATCACCGACAACATGCTGAGATTCCTTGAGAACCACGATGAACAACGTATTGCATCACCAGACTTCGCAGGCGCTATGGAAAAAGGGATTCCAATGATGGCCGTTACGGCATTTATGCACCAGGGTCCGGTCATGATGTATTTTGGGCAGGAAGTTGGTGAACCTGGAAAAGGGTTTTCGGGATTTGGCGGAGATGATGGACGAACAACCATCTTTGATTATTGGGGCGTGCCTGAACATCAAAAGTGGATAAACGAAGGACGTTTTAATGGAGAAAACCTCTCTGAGGCCCAAGTGGCTCTGAGAGACAAGTACATTGAGATATTGAAATCTACCAACACTTACCCAAGTATTAGGGAGGGCGCATTCTACGACTTGCACTATTTCAACCGTACGGAAGCATTCCAAGGCTATAGCAATGCTATTTATGCCTTCTTGCGTCATAACCAGGAAGAAGCTACGCTCATCGTTACAAACTTTGGCGAGTCAGATGAAGAAGTGAACATAAGAATACCTGAAGATGCCTGGAAGGTCATGAGACTCACTACAGCAGAAATATCAACCGAAGGCCCTGTTCAACTCACCTTTGACCGGGAGGCAACCTATAATTTGGAGGAAGAGAGTGCCCTAAAATTTGTCGTTCCTGCCCTTGATTACTTAATCTTGCGACTGAAATAACCCCACCCCTCATGGATATAAAGAACGTATCAGTCATAGGCTCAGGTACCATGGGCAACGGCATCGCTCACGTTTTCGCCCAAAGCGGATATCAGGTGTCGCTCATAGACATCTCTCCCGAGGCGCTGGACAGGGCCATGGCCACGATCGGTAAGAATCTAGATCGCCAAATCAAGAAGGAGCTGATCTCCGAAGCGGACAAAGCCGCGACGCTTGGCCGAATCGATACAACATCAAGTATGGCTGAAGGCGTAAAAGAAGCTGACCTGGTGGTGGAGGCTGCCACCGAGAATATGGAAATCAAGTTGAAACTCTTTGAAAGCATAGATACTTCAGCTCCCGTCGAAGCTATCCTTGCTACAAATACTTCTTCCATTTCCATTACCAAAATCGCTTCCGTCACCAAAAGACCGGATAAAGTCATCGGGATGCACTTCATGAACCCGGTCCCTGTCATGAAACTGGTTGAAGTGATACGTGGCTATGCGACTTCAGATGCTACCACGGCCTTAATCATGGACCACAGTGCCAGATTGGGCAAAGTACCTGTGGAGGTGAATGATTACCCGGGATTCGTGGCAAACCGGATCCTTATGCCGATGATCAATGAGGCCATTTATACCCTTTTTGAGGGCGTGGCTGGCGTAGAAGAAATCGACACAGTCATGAAACTGGGAATGGCGCACCCCATGGGTCCACTACAATTGGCAGACTTCATCGGCCTGGATGTTTGCCTTTCCATCCTCAAAGTACTTCATGAAGGATTCGGCAACCCTAAGTATGCGCCTTGTCCATTGTTGATAAATATGGTTACGGCTGGTTATCTTGGGGCAAAATCAGGTGAAGGATTCTACGCATACACACCAGGTTCGAAAGAGATTAAGGTAAGTGCCAGATTTAAATAGGCCTTTTTGAGTATGCGAGAGGCATTTTCATGAAGTGGATAAACAAAATATTTCTTGATGAGCAGGTGATCATCTATGTGATCATCCTGAATGCCATTGTACTGTTTGTTATGGGCTTCCCCAGCCTCGAAAACTCCATGGTCCTGGAGGGAGTGGATCTTGTTTTCACGATTTTCTTTGCGCTGGAAGCCTTTTTTAAGATCAGAATGTACGGATGGTATCTCTACATCCGCAACTCCTGGAACAAATTCGATTTCTTTCTGGTCGCGATTTCATTCCCCTCCCTGTTTGCATTCCTTGCTTTCGTTCCGGATGTCTCATTCCTGCTAGTTTTCAGGTTATTGAGAATACTCAGAATCTTGCGATTCCTGAAGTTCATTCCGAATATCAAGGAGATGTTCGCGGGTATACAACGCGCATTTAGAGCTTCGCTCTTCATCTTGATCGTGTTGTTCATTTATAATTTGTTGTTGGCAGTGCTGAGCACTTTCCTCTTCGCGGCCACCTCTCCTCAACTGTTTGGCAACCCGCTGCTTTCCCTGTTTTCTATCTTTCAAATCTTCACGGTTGAGGGCTGGAATGATATCCCCCGGGAAATGATTTCCCAGCTACCGCCAGATTCCTGGTTGGACGGTTTTATAAGGGCGTACTTTGTGATCGTCGTATTGTCCGGCGGAATCTTTGGGTTTTCCATTGTCAACGCCATTTTCGTCGACGAGATGGTCAAGGACAACAACAATGATCTGGAAGCGAAGGTCGAAGAGCTGAATCGCAAAATGGATCTTTTGCTGAAAGCTCAAAAAAAGGACAACTAACCCTTCCGCTGGATCAGATCCCATTTATTCCCATAGAGGTCCTTCCAGACCACCACTTTTCCATAGGCTTCATGGCGTGGTTCTTCAGTAAATTCGATACCCACGCTTTGCATCCTTCGGTAGTCGTCATCGAAACTGTCTGTTTCAATGAAAAGAAAGACACGGCCTCCGGTCTGATCGCCCACCCTGGACAATTGCTGATCATTCTTCGCTTTGGCGAGGAGCAACCCCGTGGATGATCCAGCTGGCCGCACCACTACCCAGCGCTTCCCTGGCTCCATGGGTATATCCTCGATCAACTCAAACCCCACCTTATCTACGAAATAGCGAATGGCTTCGTCGTAGTCCCTCACGACCAATGCCAGGCTAGTTATTTGTTGCGCCATGCTCTCTCAATTCTTGATTCAGGTATATAACAAAATGAAACGGCCAGACTTGCGAAGCAAAGAAGTCCTTGTCTCTCCAGGATTGCCAGTTGAAATGATCAGCAAAGTTCTGATTTCTTCGCCAAATCATGATGACCCGACCCGACTGAAATATGAGATGAACAGGTTCCTTCACAAACCTTCTTTCAAATACATGCTGATTCAACCAGGGGGCAAATGAATCAAGGGATTCGAACCAGTCCCTGGTCTCAGTATCGGAAAACGATTTTAGGACATCCTGTCGAAACCGACTTGGATTCCTGATTACAAATTTGGCATTTCCACTGAAGGCAAAGTAGTGGTCGAATTCGCAAACCAGGAGATTACCCTCATAGTAGAGCTTTTGTTTGGGAAGAGGGTACATCTCCCCTTTGAGCAATCTCAAATCCACCTGCTGAACAACCATTTCCTGCAAATTGCCCGCTATGTAGTTTTCTGCCACCCAGGTGTCGTATCCTGAATGAAAGCTACTTTCCCGGAGATACCCCTCAAGGGATTGGTCCTCTTTGGCATAGTACCATTCTTTGTCCATGACGGCTGAAAGACGTTGGAGAAATGCTGCACGCAGCTCTCTCTGCACGGAGGTGAAATGCTGATAGTAAATGATTAGCACAATGGCCAAGGCAAGACATCCCACAATGGCGAGGAACCAGAACAGGTTTCCCCGCAGGTACCTGGGAACACCAAAATCCACATAAGGGAATAGAAAACAGATGAACAGGTAGAAGGCGAAAAGGGCCATCATCGGGCGGTACCTGGAAATAACCGATTCTCTTCGGGTATCTGCGGCCCTCAGAAAACTATCCATTTTCGCATAAACCTCCTCGAAAGCACTCATAGGATCAGAAACAGATTCACATCGTCATTCATTCCCCGCATCAAAACTTTGTAATTGACAGAAGTACCAACCAAAAGATGTGACAGCAACATGGTAATTGCCTGTCAACATTTCATGCTATATTCAGCCGTGAAAAGTACCATGCTTAGAAACTAACTATTGCCGTCAAGGTAGACCGAATTTGAAAATGAAAAAAATCTTAATACTTCTGCTCATGCTCAGTACCGAACTCTCAGCACAGCCCAAGGATCCACTCAAAGTGGGTGTGGTGGGCCTGGTACACACACATGTGCATTGGATACTCGGTCGGGAGGATATTGGCGACATTGAAATTGTGGGGATCGCCGAACCTAATACGGCTTTAGCAGAAAAATACGCGGCGCAACATGGCTACAGCATGGATATCGTCTATGCTTCTCTGGAAGAAATGCTTGATAAGGCACAGCCAGAAGTCGTTACGGACTTTGGTACTATCAGGGGCCACCTGGAAACTGTGGCCACCTGTGCACCTAGAGGTATTCACGTGATGGTAGAAAAACCCCTGGCCGTCAGCCTGAGCCATGCCAGGAAAATGGAGCAATTGGCGACAGAGCACGAAATACATCTGCTCACCAACTATGAGTCTACCTGGTATCCCACGACCTACCAGACCAGCGAAATCGCAGCATCAGGTGACTTAGGAGACCTTAGGAAGGTAGTTGTACACGATGGCCATCCCGGACCTAAAGAGATCGGTGTGAACCAGGAATTCTTGGTGTGGCTTACCGATCCAGTCGAAAATGGTGGTGGCGCTATTACAGATTTTGGTTGTTATGGTGCTAACCTGATGACGCTCCTGATGAATAATCAAAGACCTGAATCTGTTTTGGCAGTGACCCAGCAAATAAAGCCGGATATCTATCCGGAGGTAGACGATGAAGCCACCATCATTTTGACCTACCCAAAAGCCCAGGGAATAATCCAGGCTTCCTGGAACTGGACTTACAATAGGAAAGACATGGAAGTTTATGGCACTCAAGGATACGTTCGTACATTGGATGGACCCACTATGTACACCCGTATCGGCGAAGAGACTTCCGAATCCCGGCTCGATTTATCACCCGTGGAATATCCCCTCAACGACCCTTTCGCCTATTTCAAGGCTGTGGTTCGTGGTGAGATTGACCCAGGCACCTCACTATCGTCCCTGCCCAACAACATGGTCGTCATGGAGATACTGGAGGCTGCGAAGAAATCTGCAAAGACGGGAAAGCGAATCGAGCTGAAATAGCGATCGTTGCCCAAAAGGACCATGCCACACATAGACCCTCCGGAGTTTGAAAATATAGATTCGCAGGACAAAAGCTCGCTCAAAGTGAGTTTCTACAACAGGGAACATTTTCAGGCCCCTCGCGGAATCCATTATCACCCGGAATTTGAGATCGTCTACATCAATGGTGGTACTGGCCGCCGCTTAATCAAAAATAAGTACACCCAATACACTGATGGGGACCTTCTCCTGATAGGCCCCAATGTCATACACCATGGTATCGATGATAGCGTGAGGTCGGGTTTTGATCAGGTCGTGGTGCAGTTTCCTTCTGATATGCTGAGCAACAGGATTGGCGCCATCATTGAACTTAGATCTGTACGGGAAATGCTGCAACGGTCATCAGGGGTAGTAGTCTTCGACAATGAAGAAAAGCACGACCTGGGCGAGCAACTCATGGCTTTACTTGGAGAATCTCCTGAGCTGAGGATCTTCAGCCTGATCCGCATTCTGAAGGACATGTCAATGCGTACATACGCGGTTCAATTTCCTGAAGAGGACCGAACCATAACCGAATACAACCGCGTACGTCTGACGCTCTTGATGAATTATCTCAAAGAAAACCTTGCCAAGGACATACAGCTGGCGGAAGTGGCAGCCCATTTAAGACTCACGAAAACCAGCCTTAGCCGGTTTGTGAAGCAAAATACCGGAAAACCATTCAGTCTGTTGCTCAATGAATTCCGAATCCACTATGCCTGCGACCTGCTCCATAATGAGGAATTGAATATTACGGAAGTAGCACTCAGTGCCGGATTCAATAGCCTCTCAAACTTCAATGACTACTTCCGGCGCATCATGAGCATGTCCCCCCGGGAATTCCGCCAACTCATCCAAGACTGAAAGATTCAATCGCCAGTTTCATTGAGTTTACTCATAACTTCCTCCGTCAGGGATAGATCTCCAGCGGCCAAATTCTCCGAGAGTTGTGTTACGCTACTGGCAGCAATCAAAGGCAGGATGCCCGGCTTCGAATTCAACATCCAGGCGATCACCAGCTGATTTTTGGTGAGCTGAAGGTCTGCTCCAGTTTCTTCGAGTACCTGCATTCGGCTAAGGTTCCCCGGTGTATCGTATTCCTCCGGCATGGGCCTGCCAGCGTAAGCACCTGACAACAAGGGCGAGTAGGCGATCAAAGTACTGTCAGGATTGTGGGTTACGAAGTCCATCCACTCTGGTGTGATTTGTTTCTGTACCCAGAAATCAGCACTACGTTTGGGCTGGAGATAGGAATGCTTGAGTTGTATAGCCACACTCTTGTGAAACGTCAGCGCGTCACAAATGGCATGACTACGTTCCAGCCGCCAGGGAAAGATATTGCTTACACCCACTTCTCTGATTTTGCCATGCTGAACGAGGGTATCAAAAGCGCGCAAACGTTCCTCCAAGGGATATTCGTACCAGTCCACATGCGCATAATAGAGGTCTAGATAGTCCGTTTTCAAACGCTTCAAGCTGCCTTCTACGGCAGAAATGATTGTTTCGTAGCTCAGTCCCTCCATATCCTCTGCCCCGACACCCCTGACCCTTGGGCGGGCACCCACTTTCGTGCCCAGCACCACACGCGTCCTATTGCCAGTCATGGCAAACCACTTACCCAATACCTCTTCACTCTCGTCACCCAGGGCGTTTTCCACCCAAAAGGCGTAATTATTGGAAGTATCCACAAAATTGCCACCTGCATCCAGGTAATGGTCGAGCAAGCGGAATGCGGTCTTCTTATCCGTTTTCGTACCAAAGTACATCGTACCTAGACACAGAGCGCTCACGCTTTCCAGTTTTCCAAGGCGGAATCTCTTCATAGTCATCGATTTTACTTACAAAACTGGAATCTGAAAACCGCCCTTTCTACAGCTCATTTGTCAATAAAGCAACGCTATCCTTTCATGCTCCGGGGCATCGAGATAGTCATTCCAACATCACCTAATCACTCCTTCGGACCACTATCCACTCGACGATTTCCTTTGCAGTGGTAATACCAGCCAAATCTTCATCGATTTGTCCATTCGCACCTGAATGGTGCCCATGCCCCAAAAGCCGCATCAACGCAAGATCTTTTCCTGGCCATAACTGTGCCTCATAAATGAGCGATGGTTGACCCAACAAGCCTGTACCACTGTGAAAGGCTTCATCGTCCGGAAAGCTGAACTCGGAATAGAAAGCGTTGTCATCAAAGGCGACGTTCACCTCCACTTTCACAGTCACGGTATCTCTACCGGGCACA
Source organism: Cyclobacteriaceae bacterium (assembly GCA_965601475.1). Classification (GTDB taxonomy): domain Bacteria; phylum Bacteroidota; class Bacteroidia; order Cytophagales; family Cyclobacteriaceae; genus JAWPMT01. The sequence continues at coordinate 98,968 of OZ271832.1, forward strand.
TCAGCCAAAAGGTGAAAGCCCGTCGAGGGGGTTGCTCCACTGATCGCATCCGTAAGGGGCTCCTCGGAGGTCGGCGCATAAAGCCCATCGGCATAAACCTTTCCACGTTGGTGAGACCAGTGGGGTAAAGCATCCACACGCCGGTATCCGTCGCCATTGGCAGTCTTTTCGGAATCAAAGTCCTGATAATTTGCTTTGGTACGATTGCCGTAGAAAACACCCTTAGCCGTACTAAATGTGACCATAACATCCTGCAGGTAATTTCCCTGACCATCCTCCAACCAGATAGCGATTTGCGGGTACCAGAAATGCGCACCACTTTTCACCGTGAGTTGGAGATTGCCCAACGCTATGGATTTGTCATAGATCTCAAAGTGCCTCTCATCCTCCTGGGCCCTACCCACCCGAGTAGTCAAATACCATGATTTGAAATGGGACATCGCCTCGTTTTTGGTAAACAGAAACAAGGTCGCCGCAAGAAATACCACAGGCACCAGAAGCCGGCGCCTGTGGATAAAATAGGCTTTCAACGAAAGGATGTTATTGACAAGGTGGAAGCCGACCACCACCAGAAACGTCAGTCCTCCAAAAACATGCAATAAGATGATATCCAGTTCATAAGAACCAACCAGAAGTCGAAGGCTGCTGAAGACAATCAACACCAGCGCTATCACCAGAAAGATGGATACGATCGCCCTTTTCATCTGGTCGATCCCAACCTCTGATGAAACTTATCAATCTGTTGCTGCAGCCTTCGAGCTCTCTTAGCCAGTTGGGCCGGGTACTTCAAAGGCTCGAGCTTTGTGCCAGTTTGATTGCCCCAGTCCTTCCTCATCTCTTCAAAGGCCAGAATCATCTTTTCAAGGCTCTCTACATCACTAGAACCTGCGGTGAGGTCCATCGACTCCAGTGTCCCGGTCTTCCATGCTTCAGCCAGCAAAACCAGATCTGCCCTCAAATCAGTGATTACCTGAGCCTCTTCCTTTTTCGTATCGCCTGGCTTGCATGCGGACGGATTGCATCCAGGTTTCTGTTCGGCTTTCTGTGCAAAAACACCGGAGAAAATGACAAAATTGAGTACGCTCAAAACAAGTAGTTTTTTCATAATGAAAGATTTTTTTCACTATGACGAGCATCTCAAATTTTGATGCTAACAATCGCATCTTTTTCTTTCAACACAGTCCTGTGGCCTTCCCACGACGTCCTGAGGAATAAAGCAAATGTCCGCAAATCTGTTTTTTAGCTTTTTTCTGGCGCGTTGTACCTGAGACCTGATAGTGGCGTGTGGTACTCCTTCTCTTTCTGCGACTTCTTTTTGACTCATACCTTCCAAGTCCACCAGGCGAATTACCCTGGCACTTTTGGGGTCCAATTCCTCAAGAAATTTTGAGAGACAACGCTCCAAATCAGTGTAGCTATCTTCGGCATTTGTTTCTCCCGACAGATCCACGACATCACTTCCGAGCTGAACACTTCGTCGACGGTAGTGGTCGATCAACAGGTTCCTGGCAATGGTGACTAACCAGCCCGAGAGGTTTCTGATGTTGTCGAAACCTCGCTCAGACTGCAAAGCTCTTAGGAAGACCTCCTGTGTGAGGTCTCTCACCTCCTCTTCATTACTAAGCCTTCGCCTGAAATAGTTCTGGATGGTTTGATAGTAGTCACCAGATGCGATCATAGATTGTCTTTTCTGCTGTAGACGAGAAATGATCAGAAAGATGCATCATTCCTTCAAAAAAGTTATTTCACACCAACCTTCATAGAAAATGGGTTGTGACTCATGGAAATGCCATACCCACCTATCCAATAACAGCGTATGGGGTCCTCGATCCAAACTGTCAATGTCCAAATGGGTAATCCAACCTGCCTGGCCTGAATGGGGGTGCTCTGTATACCTCCAAACAGTCTCCTTCTTATCACCATTGAGATAGACCGTAGCAAGCTGATGAATCTTCAATGCCGTATCAGCTTCTATGACCTCATCGTCCCAGTCAAATCCGGCTTGAAAAACCTGCAGGAATTGGTCTTTAGCCACGTAGGATGGGATGGTCGCTTTTTGAACGCGAATAGCATCATTCTGGAGATCTTGGTAGAAACGCGCATCGAGCGTTGGATATGGTAAAGCCTCCTGGGGTTCAGGTTCAAAGCCCGGTATGAGCTCCTGCATTGGTAATGCCTCCTTGATGAAACGCGTAGTCTCTCTGATCTGTGTATGACTAAGGATACCAAAACCAAAAGCTCCAAACCCCAAAATGACCGCAGCCACCCGGGGGTTCCAGTTCGTCTGGAAGACCAGAAAGCTCTCCCGGAAGAAGAGCCAGTATTGCATTCGAGAAAAGGCCATGTAAATGTGCTTGAGCACAGGTATCTCCTCCCGCTTGAGCACGTTGCTTAGGAGCTGATGCAATGAGATAGACAATGAAACCAGCGCCAGCACCACCAGCAGAAACAACAACACCCACTTGATATGTACGCCCATAGCATTAATAATCGCCGCCGGAATGATAAAAACCATAATCCAGGCTGAAATCCCCACGACGCTAAAGGCGATACTGAAAATAGAACTGCAGATGCGCTCTACCCTCATGATGTTACTCACATTGTCTGTGAGGTCCTCCAGGAAAAACTTCTTTTGGCTCATCTTGGGTAGCTTCTCCTTAACAATACCATTCGGATACACATAGTTGAGTCCTACCAGCCCTATCCATACCCCTCTCAGCACCAAATGAAAAACAAATGCATATTTCAGGGCCTCCATGGCCATGGTTATATACAGCAGACTGACAAAAACAAAGGTGGGGTTGATGGCATGGTCCTGAATAATGCCAATCGCAAAATCGTCCAGCCTGTCAGCGATGGTAAAAATGAAAAGGATTGAAATACCTGAGATCAGCAGTTCGGGATTCCAGCTATTATTCTGGGTTTCTTCAAGCCATTTGGGTTGTTTTTCAGGCGTCTTCATGTTTCAAATAAAACGTACTTCAACGAATTCATCAGTTCTTCCCTAAATTCGAGCATTCAAACGGGTTTTATGAAATTTTATTCCATCATAATCACAGCCTTCGTGCTGTCCTGCACCACAATCTCAAAGGAAAAAGCCTTGAAGAAAGATATCCCTGCACCTATCGCCGAAAAGAAAGATTCACTCCTCAATATTCATGGCGATACCCGCGTAGATCCATACTTCTGGATACGATTGACAGACAAGCAAAAAACGGCTGAAGACCCTGACGAGCAGACCCAAAATGTCCTGAACTACCTGGAAGCGGAAAATGACTACACCAAAGGCCAAATGGTGGAAACGGAAACGCTGCAGGAAAAACTCTACCAGGAAATGATAGGTAGATTGAAACAGGACGATGAATCAGTTCCTTACTTCAAAAATGGGTACTGGTACTATTCCCGATATGCCGAAGGTCAGGAATATCCTATCTACTGCCGAAAAAAGGGGACTTTGGAAGCTGAAGAGGAAATCATCCTGGATGTCAACATTGAAGGTGCCAAGTATGATTATTACAATGTACGATCGTTGCGGGTAAGCCCTGACAACAAGATCCTGGCCTTTAATGAAGATACCTTAGGCCGAAGAATCTACACCATCCGTTTCCTTAACCTGGAGACCGGTGAGTATCTCCCTGATCAACTCCCCAATTCTGATGGCGATGGTGCATGGGCCAATGACAACCAAACTTTCTTTTACACGACAAAGAACAAAGTATCACTGCTGTCGGAAAAGATAGTAAGACATCAATTGGGCACATCAGTTGATGATGACGTAGTGGTTTACACCGAAGACAATTCCTCTTTCTATATCGGCGTTTACAAGTCGAAGTCCGACGACTACATCATTATCTACAATTCCAGCACACTGGTCAGCGATTATCACATACTTAGCGCGGATGATCCGAGGGGAGATTTCACACAATTCACACCCAGGGAAACAAAGCATGAATACAGCATCGACCACTTCGAAGACAAATTCTACATCGTAACCAACTGGGATGCCGAAAACTTCCGACTCATGGAGACACCGACGTCTGCCACATCAAAAGAAAACTGGATTGAGGTTATCCCTCATCGACCAGATGTATTGCTAAACGACATCGAAGTCTTTCAGAACTACCTCGTTGTCTCAGAGCGGTCTAAGGCACTCACCCATGTCAAGGTGATAGACCAAAGGACAAAAGAAGAACATTACCTAAGCTTTGATGAGCCTGCTTATGTGGCCTATCCAAGCACAAATACTGAGTTCAACACCTCACTATTCCGATTTGGCTATTCATCACTCACCACACCCACTACCATATACGACTATGATATGGGCACAAGAGAATTGACGATCAAAAAGCGATATGAGGTCGTAGGTGGCCACGAACCTGAAGAGTATATAACGGAGCGACTTTGGGCGGAGGCCAGGGATGGAAATATGGTGCCCATCTCTCTTGTATACAAAAAAGACCTGAAAAAAGAGACTCCTGCGCCTTTGTTGCTTTATGCCTATGGGTCCTATGGTTCATCTTCCGACCCTTGGTTCAACTCTTCTAACCTCAGCCTACTGGATAGAGGTTTTGTCTACGCCATTGCTCATATCCGTGGTGGACAGGAAATGGGCCGAAATTGGTACGAAGATGGCAAGATGTTTAATAAGAAAAACACCTTTTACGATTTTATTGATTGCGGTAGGTTCTTGATCAGTGAGGGCTACACCGACGCGGACCACCTGTATGGATATGGCGGAAGTGCCGGGGGACTTTTGATTGGTGCTGTAGCAAATTTGGCTCCCGAGACTTTCAATGGATTAATAGCCGCAGTTCCGTTTGTTGATGTGGTGTCTACAATGCTGGACGAATCCATCCCGCTCACAACCAATGAGTTTGACGAATGGGGCAATCCTAAAAACCTGGAATCCTACGAATATATGCTTTCTTATTCTCCATACGACCAGGTAAAAGAGCAGGACTATCCCCATCTCCTGGTCACTACCGGTCTGTTCGATTCTCAAGTTCAATATTGGGAACCTGCTAAATGGGTCGCCAAGCTTAGAGACACTAAAACAGACGAGAATCTGTTATTACTACATACCAATATGGAAGCGGGGCACGGGGGAGCCTCCGGGAGGTTTAAGAGATATAAAGAAAGAGCGCTTAATTTTGCGTTCCTGTTGAAGCTGGAAAACCAGCTCGAATAATAATGTGACACATAAAACAACTTTTTGGCAATGGTTGAATTTGTTTATAACCATCCAGACTATGTATTTTTTGTTTTCCTGATTTTATTTCTGATCACAAAAGTGATCCTGGACATTATCAAGTCCAACAATCATGGCAACGAGGATATGGGAGATGACGATGATGGGGGTGTCTACCCTGACGATCCTATATTGGATCTACCGCCAGGCGTGACGCTACCCAAAGAGGAGCCGGAAGCCGTTTACTGAACATTGTAGAATCGACTCATCACAATCACATGAGGCAGTGTGATTAAGGCAACAAGAACAAAGAATGCAGTGATCAGCGGTATATCTACCGAAAAGAGGTAAAACGAAGCAATGAGAATGGCCATACCAGCCAGGCTCAACAGCGTGAATGGCAAAGAAAGCCTGGCCCAGGACTGCCATGCAAACCCAGCCTGTCCTCGACGGAACTTCACGATCTGATGCACTACCGCATCCCTGGAATGCCAGAAGGCAAAGAAAATCGCAAATGAAAACAGTAGGGAAGTGTTCATGGCAATCACGACAATCAAGCCCAGCTCAATCAACTCCTTAACCATGAGCTTCCAGTGAACAAAAAGACTGATACCAAGCGCCATAGCGACAGGAACGTACAACAAAAACGCCTGATTAGCCTCTATCCAGGATAGAACTTCAGCATCCATCAGATAGGGTACCGTAAGTGAGGCCAGGTAACCGAAGTCCGAAAATAGGATTATCGCCAGGACAGACCATCCCCAGCTGAGCTCCAATAACCGTTTTGCAGACCTCTGGAGCCTGATTTGTAGAAATTGTGTTTCTCCGAAATGGAACGCGGAAACAAGCAGGAAGATCAAAAGCGCCATGGATGGCACATAGAACCACAGAACGGCATAGAGCAAGATCACCAGATTATAAGAAACCAGGAAGCGCGAAGTGGGTCGGGCATCTACCTTTTTTGACTTTATCCAATTGGTTAATGCATGATCTGTCGCTCCATGCGGAATACCAAAGAACAAAATCAGAAGAAAGGCCACGGCGTAATCGACCCAGGTACCTTGCACTTGGGACCCAATGAGAATAGCGAACAAACAAACTGTGGACTTAAACAATATCGACATCACTTACGAATTATGGCTTTCAAAAATGGTTTCCATGGTAACAGACCCAAGATCAGTGACTCTTCCAACAGGCCGGTGTCTTCGTCCAAAAACCGCAACACACGGTCGACCGGATTATTGCGAAATAGGAACTCCATGACCGGTCGAATTTTCTGCGGTTCATCCCGTATGATCTTCAACAACAGTTCATCATAAAATTTGAATCTTGCAGGTGATTCAGGGATGGTCAGAGAGCTGTCAGAAAGATGCTCAACCAGGTATTCGCAGGTCTTCTGTACCCGCTGAAAGGTATATCCAGTGGTGGGTTTGGTGTCTCCTCCGATAGTGCCCAGTCGTATTACATTGGGAGATGGCTTTCTTTCAAAAGGATAATTGGTCATGGGTATCTGACCCAATTCCTCCTCCAGTACCTGATACGCTACTACGCCAATTTGCTCCGTTATATATTGTTGGAGCCGCTCCTGGTACTTCAGAGAATCAATATTTTTGTTTTTTGTAAAGCTGGTATACTCTACCAGTGCGGTGTTTTCGCAGTATGGCAGGAGGTAGACGAAATTGGCGGCGTCATCATCCTGCACCATTCGGAAATCCATCAAGATTGGATCCTGGCCCTTGAAAACTGCCTGATCTGCTTTGATGGTCCATCCGAGGAAGTTCTGCCGTGCAAGGTTGTATCCAGAGGAGGATAAGTCAGTTCTTGATACACTGTCTATCACCAAATCAGCCTGGTAGTGTCCCTTGCTCGTCTCAACCGAAACCTGATCTTCTTCGTCTAGAATTTCTCTAATTTCTTCTCGTCTGAAAGTGACGTTGGTACAGGACGTGAGTAATTGAAATACCTCTCGATAAAAATCAATCCCATGAATGGTGTAGTATTTGAAAGGCGTTATGTCATCATACCGTACCCATTCCTCGGCCGCAAAGCCGATACGATTCCAGGACCGCGTCGCACACTTATAGGGAGGTGCCTCATTAGCCCAGAAACTCCAGGTACGGTCATTGGACTTCTTATCTGAGCTGTCCAGCAAAAGTATTTTACGTCGATCTCCTGACTTCAGCAGATGATGGACAAAACTCAATCCGGCCAGACCCGCTCCAGCTACGATGATATCATATCGCATAGGAAAAGAAAAAAAGAGCCTCCAATGTTGTGGAGGCTCAAATGTCTTTGGTAGATAAGTTAGGCTGCAGCGGCTTGAGCCCGCTTCTTAGATTCTACGGCCAGGCCATAGATCACAAGACCAAATCCGATCTTATTGACAGCATCGCCAATGTTGTAGATCAGGTCCATGGATGCAAGAGGTAATACACCTCTCAGTAGACCGTCTGTTTCGATGGCCATGTAACCAATTGGATAGATAGCCCATCCTACAAGTACAAACCAGGCTAGTGTCTTGAAAGCTTTTTGCAGAACAGGATCATTGGATCCATCGGCAAGCTTTTTCGCACTGCCAAGCCACACTTCGTACAAAATGCCAACATATCCCAAGGTGGAGATGAATCCCCAAAGGGCACTGCTGTCACGGAATACTGTTTCGCCAAGGTAGCCGGCCACCAACATCCACACAGAGTAGGCAATAAGTTTCCACATTAGACCTACCTTTGCACCGAAAGCACGTAGGATCAAGTAGAATTCTACGCACATCAAAGGAACTGTAAGGGTCCAATCGATGTAACGCAGCGCCGTCGGAGAGTACTGATTGTCAATCCAGAACTCTCTCATGTAGTAGTAGTGAACTGCTGCAATGAAAGTAATAAGTCCGGATACAAGCATGGATGTTTTCCACTTGCCCTCGACGTTTCCTCTTTCCATAAAAAAGAAGACAGTTGCTGCAGCCATCGCCATTGCCCCAACAAAAAACGTAAAGCCTACGTAATCAGTAGGAGACAGGGAGGCTGCCAAGACAAATTTTAAGGTATTCATTATATCTTATGATTTTGATTAACAACTTGGCAACTCTCTGTTTTTTCAATTTGTTTAATGATTGGCTAAAAAATCTTAACAAACTCAATATTCCAATCGATATCCTCCTCCAAATTGTGAAGGATGTAACAGGAATCATTAGTCAATTGAAGTCTTGTGGGAGAACCTATGTTTCGTAAAAGGGAACTCGCTGTCTATCAAGGGATAGGAGCCAAATCAATGCAGCCTGGCGGGACTTTTCATGAGATGTTTAAAAAGCCATGATGAGCGTAGTATCCCGGGTGGTAAAGCGTCAACTTGAAAATATTGTGGTATGCTCAAGTTTTTTTTCTAGCCACTTGTTTTTCCTCAACAAAAGACATGCCTTTCCTGAAGAAACAGGATACCGATGACTCTGAAGCGCCCGCCAAGCGGTAGTGAGGAATTTACCAGATCCCCTGCCAAACCGGGTTCACCGAAGACCAAATACTGCCCCCCATGCCAGATCGACATACGTTAACGGCGTGGAGTAACTTTCATACTGACGGGTCCTTGGGGATTTAGGGTAATAAGGGGTTTCTTCTTCACCGGAACCCTATCTACCAATTCGAAATGAAACCGCTCCAGAAAGGACCTTAGGACCATTTCTATTTCCATGAGTGCAAATTGCATCCCTATGCAGAGTCTTGGCCCGCCGCCAAATGGCAGAAAGTTGAATGGCGCAATGTTTTCGTCTGGATGAAATCGACCGGGATCGAACTTCTCCGGGTCTGGCCAAAGCTCTGGGTGGTGATGGGTTCCATAGATATAGCTAATCACAATCGCCCCCTTCGGGATCTTGATTCCAGCAACTTCGTCATCTTGCAAAGCCACTCTATCCGTAATCCATGCTGGCGGGTAAAGACGCAAGGATTCGTTGATAACCTGTCTCATGTAGGTACTGTCGGAATTATGCATCTCAGTCAACAGTCGTTCCCGTACTTCCGGATGGCTTGCAAGGAGATAAAGCGTCCAGGTGAGGGCATTTGCGCTGGTTTCGTGTCCCGCGACAAACATCACCATCAATTCAAATAATAGTTGCTGATCCGTCATGGTCTCCTTCGTGTCTTCATACCTGGCATGAAGCAACATATCCAGCAAATCGTCATGGTGGTGGGCATCATCTCGTCGCTTTCTTACATAGCTCATGATAAGATCCTGAGAAGCTCTTGTGGCCCTTATGGCCTTTCCATAGCTACCCTTCAGCTTGAAGTACCACTCCAGAAATGGAACTCTAATCAGCTTTACCAGCACCTGCTGCGATAGGTCCACCCCTTGCCTCAACTGGTCAATATCCTTTTGAGTGACATTCGTTCCCAGCAGGCTACTGCCCACTATATGAAAGGCAAGTTTCATCATCTCCTCATGCATCCCAATCACTCCACCAGCCCTTGTTCGAGCACTTAGTCCTTCAAAATAAGTATCTATCGTCGACTGCATGAGATCACTGAGACCCATAATCTTCTCTTTGTGAAAGCCCGGCTGTATGAGCCTTCTTTGTCTCAGCCACTCCTTCCCTTCCAGTGTGAGGAGGCCATGACCAAGGAAGCGCGCGAGCTTCTTGGTCTGTAGGTCAGACTTCTCGTAGGCCCGATGGTTCTTCTGAAGCACGTGTTGTATAATGGCAGGCTTTGTTGTGATTACCCCCACACGGCCATCGCCCATGGAGGCAGCATATGGATCCCCAAACTCCGAAAGGTTCCTATTGAAGACATCAATCGGATCGCGCAAGGCTTTGGGCAGTCGCGACAGCAAAACCGGAAAGGGCACAACCTTATATCCATTGCTCATCAACTGCAAGAAAGAGATTTAGCAGACAAAACACACACAAAACCGAACTGAATCTTGAGGAAGAGGTTTTCAATGATGAATTTTCATCCATTAACCGAAAGCCTATGAAATTCACACCCCTACTCCTATTGCTTATTCCCTGCCTTGCCAGCGCACAACGGGACTGGAGCGCCGTGGAAATTAAGACCCTTCCAATAAACTCAAGAATTGCCTACCTGGTAGGTAGTGGCGGCAATGTGGGTGTCTTGCATGGTCCGGAGGGGCTTATGCTGGTAGACGATCAATATGCACCACTCAGTGGAAAAATTCAGGTAGCTGCTACGGGCTTGACAGATTCTGAAATTCGTTTTGTAGTGAATACGCACTATCATGGAGATCACACAGGAGGAAATGAAAACTTCAAGGTAGGTGGAGCCGTGGTGGTGGCCCACGAAAACGTAAAATCCAGGCTCGCAAAAACCTTCGAAAATACCCTGCTTGGAAGAACCATGGAGGCGAAGGACGAATCCTTTTGGCCGGTAGTTACGTTTTCGCAGGATATCACTTTCTATCTGAATGGTGAGGAGGTACATATTGTGCATGTAAAAAACGCCCATACTGATGGGGATGCCTTGGTTCATTTCAAAACCAGTAACATTCTCCATACCGGAGATGCCTTTGTGAGGTATGGTTACCCTTACGTGGATGTATCTGCCGGTGGTACCATACATGGGATGATTGCTGCTCAAAAGCAGATCCTTGCGCTATGCGATGAAGACACCCGAATTATACCTGGTCACGGGGAATTGGCGACCGCGGAGGATGTCCGGGAACTTTTGAAAATGCTGGAGGAAACCAAGGAGATCATTGCAACTGCGAAGGTGGCAGGGGAAACACTGGAAGATCTCAGGGCACGTAAGCCCCTGGAATCATATCATGAAAGGTGGAGTGGTAATTTCATATCATCGGACCTGTTCACGCAAATCATTTATGAAACACTTTGACCATTCTCAACATCAGAATAAATTGATATTTCTTTCGTTAGTTCCGCAGGTGTCAAAATAAAATTTGGGTTTATGAAAAAATCAATCAGCTTCCTGATGGCTGTATGCAGCATCAGTATGGCCTTTGCTGAAGGCCCTGGTATCGTGTTCCAGGAAAAGTCCTTCGACGACGTGCTAGCCGAGGCCAAAAGAGACAATAAACTGGTCTTCGTTGACTTCTACGCCAGTTGGTGTGGGCCCTGTAAATGGATGGACAAGAACGTCTTCAATGATGCGGATGTCGGAGAGGCTATCAACGCCCGATTCGTTTCATTGAAGGTAAATGTCGAGGAAAGTGAGTACAACCTCGTTTCAGAGCTACAGATAGTATCGATACCCACTTATGGGTTCTTTACGGCAGATGGTAAGCTTATCCTGCGCGAAGAGGGGAGTATGGAAGCGAGCCAATTTCTGAAAATCGCGGATATGGCTGCTAACGCAAAAAAGTACGCTTCTGCGGATATAGATCTCAATGCTGAAGCCTCACCGGACCTCGTCCTGAAACTTGTAGCGAGTGAGGACCCTGAGAAGGCACAAAACCTCGCAGAGCAATACATCGAAGGTATGCTCGAAAAAGACCCGTCGTTGATTGATGCGAGTTACTCCGATTGGCTGATCATTCAGGACTACATCATGCCTCGAGGTACTGAATCAGGTAATTTCCCACTCTCCAAGCTGAACAACAATCTGTTGAGCAATGCCAAAGGCATACTCGAGTACAATAGTGGCGTGGACATCGCAGAAGCGTATTATGACGATACCATTGAAATGCTGCTCAAATCTGCCAATGAAGCAGAAATTGAAAAGATCCTCACCCTGGTGAACCCGGCCTTTGAAGCCTATTGGTCCACTTTCTTCGAAAAGCAATATCCTGAGGCTCGCCACCTGACCTTTAACAAAATCCGCTACTGGTTAGCAAGTAATCAAGGGGATAAATACCTCTCACAAATCCCCGATTGGCTTGAGACCTATCATCAGAACGATGCGTTTTTTCACAGACTGATGGGCATACTGGTCTTTGAGGTATGCGAAGATGAAGCTTGCCTGGAAAGCACAGAGAAGAATTTGATCAAAGCCACGGAAATTCAGGATGACGGCGAAAACAACCTTGTCCTGGGACTATTCTACAGCCAAACGGGTCAGCGTGATAAACTACAGGCGGTAATTACCAAGGCAAAGCAGTACTTTCAGGATTACGAAAACTACTACATGTTTGAACAGATGGCGGGTAGCTAGTACTACTTCACCCTTTGGCCGTGTTTGATCACCATGTCGACGTCTTGCAAGAGGCTGATATAGCGCAGCACATCTCCCTTTACTGCAATGATGTCGGCAAATTTTCCTTCACTGACCGTACCATATTGATCGTCCACACCCATCATCTTAGCAGGCCAGTAGGTAGCGGCTTTTATCGTGTAAATGGGATCAAAACCAAACTCATTCACCCACACGTCGAGTTCATTCCAGGTGGACTGGATGTGGAATTTCATAGGTATACCACTGTCGGTGCCGATCATTAAGACGACACCTGCCTCCCTCAACTGATTGACTTTGCGCTCCAGCGTTGGCCTTCTGATGGGTGTCAGCTGAAAATAAGGTAGTCGGCCCGGATAACGAAAGGATTGCTTGATGTCCTGGACCACCGAATCGGGCAAACCCAGGTGCCAGCTATCATCGTCAAGTCTTTCCGGATTGTCTCTGACATATTCGTAGTTGTACAGACCTTCCACCGTAGGAGTCCAGTAAAGGGGGCCAATATTCATTTGAGCGGTACGCTCCTTGATCATATCCATTACATCCTCCGGGTATTCCGGAGCAGAAGACAATCCGGTGTGTTCAAAGCAGTCCACCCCTGCCGCAAGACCACGCCGGATCTCTTCCGGACGGTGGCTATGCGCGACCACCGTGAGGTCATGCTCATGCGCTTCATCGACAACCGCCTGGACTTCCTCCATGGTCATCTGATCCTGGTCGATGAGCTTGATACAATCCACCCCCGCATCCGCTAGCCTTTTCACTTTCCTCCTGGCATCGTCAGGACCATTCACGCCCCAGCGAAACTGTTCGGTACCAGGGTACGGGGCCTTCTGAATGAAGGGGCCAGACATGTACATGGTAGGCCCAGGTATCTCGCCCCGATTGATCCGATCTCGTACTTCCAGGCTCTCATTAAGTGGCCCTCCCAAATCCCTTGCACTGGTAACTCCGGCCATCAACAATTGGTGAGCCGAGGCTGGCATGATCACTTCCCCAAAAATCGGTGGGTAGGTCTCATCCCAATGCCGATAGTCAGCATGGCCATTAATCATCAGGTGAACATGCATATCCCAAAGGCCGGGAAGGACACTCATCCCCTCGGTAGAAATGACTTCTGCGTCGGCAGGAATGGCCAGTTTGCCAACTTCACCAACGGCCGTGATTTTTTTACCATCGATGAGAATAACACTGTTCTTGATGGGCGTCGATCCAAACCCATCGATCAGAGTACCTCCCACAAGGGCTTTCTTCTGACCGTGAACATTTAAAATTAGAGAGAGGAGCAATAGCAGGAAGACCAGTTTCTTCATCGTCAAGGTTAAGATGGTGAATAGCTAATATAGCGTTTTCCCTATACCGGAAATGTCCTGTAACTACCCTTTAGCGAGCGGCAATGACAAGAAAAACTCGCTCCCATGGCCTTCGGTACTCTCAACCCAAATGGTTCCTCGCAGCAGCTTGATAAGGTCATGGCAGATGATTAGGCCTACCCCGCTACCCATTTCCCCACGTGTCCCCAGTGTCGGCTCCTTTTTCGTAGTGAATAGGGTGCCAATCTTTTCTTCGGGGATCCCAACCCCATCATCCTTGATCCCGATTCTGACCTTACTGTTTCCATTGCTCATATGCAGATTGATCGTACCCCCTTCCGGAGAAAACTTAATCGCATTCGAGATGAGGTTCCGAAGTATAGTCTTCAGCACCTTCTGATCTCCATTTGCCTCAAATCTGGGGTCCAAATCTGAGTGAAGAAAGATTTTTTTCCGATTAGCTTCAGAAGAAAGGTCAGCCACGGCACTTTCGATACAGGATTTGATGCAGAAAGTCTGGTCACCATTCAAAGTGCTCTCAATATCATGCGATGACCAGTTAAGGAGGTCATTAATTTTGCTGTAGGTATCGGTGAGGCGATGCTTCAGGTCAGGCATCAGGAATTGCAATTCATCAGGTGATGCCAATTTCTTTTCAAGCAGGTCCAGAATCCCAAAAAGCCCCTGAATCGGCGATTTCAGATCATGCGTAACAACGGCTAGCAGGCGCGTCTTCAAATCGCTGAGTTTCGTCAATTCCTGGCTCTGCTCCTCAATCATGTGGTTCTTTTCTTCCAATTTCGCCTTAGCTCTTTTCTCGAACCGTCGCCCTCTGTAGAAAATCAATGAAATTAATATGGCCAGGCCTGCGATCATTCCGATTGCCACGGTCCAGACCTTCAGGTTCTGTGCCTGGAGATCGTCTATCTCCTTCTGATTTTTCAACATAATCAATTCATTCTCAGCTTTGGCCAGTCGATAGAAATCCATTCGGTTCTGATTGGCAATACTTTGAATGCTGTCTTCATAAATTCGGGAGAGGTCCTGCAACCTTGTCGCCCTTGCAAAATCCCTCGTAGCGTATGCGGTATTGGAAAGTGTTCTGGCTGAGATATATATCAGCTCTTTCGAATGGGTGGTCTGTGCAAGTACAAAGGCCTCTGTGGCCAATTGCTGAGCATCTTCAAATTCTCCTCTGGAAAGTAGAACCTCAGCGATGAGTTGATTGGATCGTATGATTCCCCGCTTGTCCTTTCGGCGCTCACTTTGCTGCTTGCAAAGCGCCAGATAGGGTAGCGATTTCTCCAGCTGACCTGCTTCATAGTAAACTTCACCCAGATTGAAGTTGAGAATGGGTTCTATGAATGAAACTTCGCCGCCCAGCAAGTCGAGTGCCAGCTCAAAGTAGAATCTTGCGCTGTCATACTGACCAATTTCACGAAGGGAGTTACCGATATTATTATATGACCCAATCAAGCCAATTTTATCCTCAACCTTCAAAAATCCATCAATGGCCATCTTCGCATAGAAGATCGACGTCTGATGATCCTCCACTCCCCCATACAGGGTCCCTATCCTCCTGTTGATGTTTGCCTCAAGCCTGATATTACCAGCCTTCCCCAACAACTCTTCGGCATATAGCAGTTCGTCAAGCGCAAGGCTAAGATCACCCTTGGACCAATAAGCAGATCCTTTTCGGTATAGTGCTTCGGCGAGTAAAGAATCGTCATCGGTCAGAATGGCCCGGTCTTCGACAAGTTTGGCCAGAATAAGGGATGATTCGGGGTCGTCATAGACAATTGAATCTGCCACGCTCAGGACGCTATCCAAAGCAGGATATCTGACCTGTCCTGACACCAGCAAGGGCCAAATCCCGATAAGGCAGAATAGGATATATTTCACAATAGAATCTTTCGATTTCATTCAATCAATTCAAATTGCGAGTATTTTGTAGGCGATCGGCAGACCAACCAGAGATTGGCCACACCTCTAGAATAGTATAGATTTGATGCGTGGAACAAAAAAAATCGTTCAAATCCGGTTTTATATCGATTTTAGGTAAGCCTAATGTCGGTAAGTCAACATTAATGAACGCACTTACCGGTGAAAGACTCTCAATCGTTACGTCCAAAGCACAAACCACCAGGCATAGAATCTTTGGTATCGTTTCCGGTGACGACTATCAAATGGTGTACAGCGACACCCCCGGAGTCATTGACCCAAATTACCGACTTCAGGAAGGCATGATGCGCTTTGTCAGAGCTTCACTGGAAGACGCCGATGTCGTTCTTTACGTAGTAGAACTGGGTGAAAAAATGGATGAAACGAGCTATATCAATAAGATTCTTGAAGGTAGTTTTCAAACGGTCTTGGTGATCAATAAGGCCGATTTAGCAACAGGAACTCAGCTAGAGGACAAGAAATCCTATTGGTCTTCCCTGTTTCCCACACTCCCGGTAATTGCCGTCTCCGCCAAGGAAAAGGACAATCTGGACACGCTGCTGAAGGCCATAAAGGACAAATTACCTACACATCCGCCCTATTTTCCCACTGATTCACTCACGGATAAACCTGAAAGATTCTTTGCATCTGAAATTCTTAGGGAAAAGATCTTCTTGAATTATAAGAAAGAGGTACCATACAGCTGCGAAGTCGTTGTTACAGAATTTAAGGAGGAGGAGACGATCATCCGCTTAAGAGTCGAGATTTTCGTAGAACGGCCAAGTCAAAAAGGCATCTTGATTGGTCATAAGGGAGAGTCATTGAAGAAAGTGGGCATCGAAGCGAGAAAGGACCTTGAAGTCTTTTTTGATAAGCAGATACATCTGGAGACCTTCGTAAAGGTGGAAAAAGACTGGAGGAAAAAGGACAAATCCCTCAGGCGATTTGGTTACCTGCAGTAATGCGCCTGGTTTGTCAGACCTGATAGAGAAACGACACTACTTCGTTCACGATTTTTGCTCCCATCCCCATTGCTGCTATAAGCAGTGAAATAAGTACAAGTGCTTTCGTAACTGGAGAAAAGTGTCCCACAAAGTCAGCCAGGTACTTTGTAGAGATGTTAGTGATTTCTGCAATCTTCATGGTGGCTTTTGACTTGAGCTGTCAAAGGTTCGACAACCAACCATCAAAATGAAATTTCCCTAAGTAACCCCCCGATATCTCGGAAGAGTGAGCAAAATCCGAGTTAAACAACATTATCAAGTAATTTTGCACTGCTTCATCCAAGGTTAAAATCCACTGCATTGGCAAATATTTTAGCGATTGTGGGACGTCCCAACGTGGGCAAATCCACACTCTTCAACAGACTCATAGAAAAGAAACAGGCTATCATGGACAATGAGCCTGGTGTAACTCGAGACCGACACTATGGATATGGTGAATGGAATGGGAAGACTTTCACCGTTATCGATACGGGAGGATATGTGGAAGGATCTGAGGACATTTTCGAAGAGGCTATCCGTATGCAGGTAAAGGAGGCCTTGCAGGAAGCTACTGCGATCTTGTTCATGGTCGATTGCCATGACGGCTTGCATGGTTTAGATCAGGATTTCGCCAATGTCTTGCGTGAAATAGACAAACCCATCTTCCTTGTTGCCAACAAGGCAGATAATCAGGACCGGGCGCTGATGGCCAATGAGTTTTATGCACTTGGCATAGCAGACGAGATATTTCCCCTTAGTAGTATGACTGGGTCTGGTACAGGTGAATTACTGGACGAAGTAGTGAAACACCTTGAGGAGGACTTGGAGGAGGCACATGACCTTCCGCGCATTGCAATCCTCGGCAGACCCAATGTTGGCAAATCCTCATTCGTCAATGCTCTATTGGGAGAAGAGAGAAGCATAGTCACCGACATCGCCGGTACCACACGAGACGCTGTCAACAGTAGATACAATCTATTTGGCAAGGACTTCTTGCTTACGGACACGGCCGGAATCAGAAAGAAATCCAAGGTCAGGGCTGACATAGAATTCTACTCAGTGCTAAGGGCAATACAAGCCTTGCAGGACAGTGATGTCTGCATTATACTGCTGGATGCCGAAAGGGGCATAGAATCCCAAGATCTTAATATCATTAGCCTCGTTCATAAGTACAGACGAGGAGCTGTGATCATGATGAACAAGTGGGATCTGATCGAAAAAGAGACGAACTCCGCCAAGCAATATGAGGACCACATCAAAGAAAAACTGGGTCCTATGCAATATATGCCTGTGGTCTTTGCGAGTGTACTGACCAAACAACGCATATTCAAGGTGATTGAGCTTGCCATGAAGGTCTACGAGGACAAAACAAGAAAAATCAGTACTTCTAAGCTCAATGAGGCTATGCTTCCCGAAATTGAGAACTACCCACCGCCAGCTGTAAGGGGTAAATACATCAAGATCAAATACATTACACAACTACCTACGAAGAATCCCACATTTGCATTCTTCTGCAACCACCCCAAGGATATCAGGGAATCTTATGAGCGCTTTCTGACCAACAAACTCCGGGAGAAGTTTGGTTTTGAGGGTGTACCGATAAAAGCAGTCTTCAGGAAAAAGTAGGATCAATGAGCACCGATTCAGCCCAGGTTTTTGCCAGATTCGTTCCGCTCGCCTCCGTGGATTACTGCAACGAAATCTATCAGTCTCTGTCCTTTGAGCTGAAGATCAAGAAAAGCCGCCAATCCAAATTTGGTGACTTCAGATACGACCTCACTAAGAAGAAGCAAACCATCACCATCAACAACGATCTGAACCCCTTCCATTTTCTAATCACCTACCTGCACGAAGTTGCTCACCTCATCACCTTCAAAGAACACGGCACGAAGGTGCCGCCGCATGGAAAGGAATGGAAGAATAATTTCAAGAGGGTGATGACGCCTGTATTGAAAGAAGATGTTTTCCCTCGCCCGGTACTAGACGCATTGCATGTACATCTCAGTAACCCAAAAGCCACCAGTTGCTCCGACCCCGCCTTGTATCAGGTGATGCAGCAATACGATCAAACATCCGACAATATTCTGCTCAAGGAAATCCGGATGAAAGAAGTCTTCGAATTTAACGGAAAGGTCTATCGAAAACTTGAAAAGCGCCGAACCCGAAGTCTGTGTGAGCAGCTCTCTTCAAAGAAAAAGTATCTCATAGCCGAGATCGCCAGTGTCAAGAGAATTGAGGAGGGCTAGGCAGATAACCTTCTGGCTACCAATTGGTCCACCAGACTACAGAAAGCCACCGGGTTCATTGTCCGCCAGTTTGCAATCTGCAAGCTTCCCCCCAAATTGACATAATTGTCAATATTGTAGTTGCGCATCTCATCCATCACAAAGTCCCGGAAATTCACGGCTGCGATCCAGCCAGGAACCGAAGGGTCATCTTCAACGTCCTCAAACCACTCCTCATAGTAACAGTCGTCACTACCATGGAAATTGAAAACATTTTCGCCAATGAGCACAAACTTCGATATACCTTCTTGGACAAAGTGGTCGATGATATTTCGTTTCAGATGCATGACATCATTGTGGATGGCATCATTCCACTCTCCTATCATCTCGATCACCACCTGACCCTCGTGATAATTGGCATACAATATTTTGATGTAGAGGGTCTCCGAACCCATGAAATCCCAGCCCGGATCTATGTAATAACCATAGATGGTATCGGAATAGAGGTCATAGTTATATTCCTTCCCATGAAACGGAGACTGGTCGTCCAGCGACGAATCATAGTACTTCAGCCATCGATGGTACGGTTCTATCGTGTGCATCTACCCTCCCCCACATTAAATGAAGATTATTGTTCCAACGTGACATAACGCTCCAATCGCGCCAATTCATCGTCGTCGACATATTTACCGATTTCACGGCGAAATTGTTCCATGGACTGGTAAGGTCGGTATTCCTCAAACTCATGTAACATTCGGTCTCCCACCCCAGGGATACTCAGAATTTGCTCCTTGGTGCCTGTGTTGAGTTCTACAGGGACAAAAACATATTGCTCGTAAGCTGCCACCTCTTCGTCGCTAACATATTTACCTATCTCACGTCTGAATTGCTCTATAGACCTATATGGGCGATATTCTTCAAACTCATGGGCCATTTTCGAGCCAACTCCAGGTACAGACAAAACCTCTTCTTCGGAGGCGTCGTTCAGGTTGAGCGGAAGAAATAGCCGGGGCAGGATCTCAGCAGCAGCCTCCACTCCTATCTGTTCATTTAAAGTGGAAATAAAGGATGATACACTGAGAAAGGGCCTTGCTGCCACCAATGCGTCTATAGCCTCTGCTGTTAGTTCAGGTGAAACCCCACTCAGTTCATCCTTAGTTGCAAAATTGGGATTAAGCACACCTACTTCCTCTGCTGTGGTCACTTCCGCTTCTTCTACTACGGCCTCTGCTGGTTCTGCTTCCGAGGTGTTCTCAGATTGTGTCTGTGGTTGGCATCCAAAGAGGGCCCAACCCATTACTGCAAGACCGATAGCACTATTTAGTTTCATTTTGTTCACTTTCTATTTGATTGATAATAAATCCGATCAGAGCCAGAGAAATGAAGGCCCCGGGAGCCAAAATTGGTAAGGCACCGGTCAAAGTTTCGAAAAAAAGATCGACGCCTGAAAGATTTGGATACATTTCTTTCTCAAACTCCCAATTGCTTTGCAAGTGAAACCCTAGACCGACGATCCCGACAATGGCAATCGCCGTCATTAGGAGCCTGTTCCAAAGCCTTGACTTCACAATGAACAATGCCAGAAAAAAAATCGCCAACCCTGCCATAGCAATCGACTGATATACGCTCTCGTAATGGCCAATCAGCAAAAGTTCCAGGACCATACCCAGACCAGTGAAAATGGCGAGCACCTTTAAGAGTTTTTTTGTCATGTTGTGATTTTTTATCCTTAGCTCGAAACCGGGACATCACCGATGGTTTTCAGGAAAGCAATGATAGCACTTTGTCTACCTACGGCAAGATTCAACCCACAAATAGTAGCGATGGGAGCTGTTCTTGACCACTGGCCACCTACCCTCGACGAACGCCACTACGCTCCTGCATGAGGTCGTAAACCGGTTCGATTGAGTACAGCCAGATGGAAACAAAAAAGGGTCCCTCTCGAGACCCTTTATATAAAAGCGATATTCTCTTAGTTGAAGATGTACCTTACACCAAGCTGCATTCTCCAACGAGCACTCACCAAACCGGAATCATCAAAGTCTCCGTAGTAAGGATCATTAGGCTCAATGTCGTTGAAGGGAGAGAATGAGTATGTAGGGATGTTGGTGCCATCTCTGAAGCCCTCAAACTCGAGCAACTCTACACCGAAGTCTTGTCGACGATATCTTCTTCCCCAGCTCCTGCTCATGAAGTTGGTAAAGTTGAAGATGTCAAAAGAAAGCTGTAGTACATTTCTCTTGCCGTTGGCCATATCGAGGTAAAAATCCTGCAAGAACTTCAAGTCAACCGTATTCTCAAAAGGAAGTCGATTGGAGTTTCTCTCGGCATACTCACCTCGGTTTTCACTTAAGTAGTCGTCATTCTCGATGAACTCGTCCAGCAATCTCCACTGCTCCGCAGCGGAAACACCATCCCTCTCCACAAGTATGATCTCACTCTCGTTTCTAGGGATATAGACCAATGCCCTGTTACGTGAATCTTCAGTCTGGATGTCCTCCCCGTTTCCGTAGATGTAGCTATAAGGTGTGCCGCTTCGACCTTCATAGAACAATGTGATCTGAGATCCCAGGAATCCAGCGTACTCTCTTCTGTAGGAAACTGAAGCGATCACACGACTTCCTTGAGCAAAATCAGACCTCCAAGCTTCAGTGAAGTTGTTCCTGCCATCGACTGAGAAAATCCCTCTCCATTGAGAAGAGTTCTGAGAGGACGTACCGTCATAGATGGAGTAGGCATCCCCGTAAGAGTAAGAAACTGATCCGGAAAATCCATTCTCGAAAGGCTTAGTCACTGTCGCTGAAACGTTGTATGAATACCCTTTGCTATTGTTAGTAGCCAGGATGATTCTTCCGTAAGCTCCATCCACCTCATCGAACCTGTTGAAGATAGGCCTATCATCAGGAGTTCCTTGAAGGTTTCCTGTAGGAGTCGGATCCAGGTTCACATTCTGATAGTATACCTGATTGATGGTCTTCGTGAACAAACCTTCAACTGTACCAATCAAGCCCCACCAGGGAAGTTTCTGATCTACAGCCAGGTTAGCTTTCCATACTTGTGGAATTCGAAAATCTTCAGCGAACAAATCGATGTCGCCGGAAGGAGATACATTGTTAGGATCTATTTGGAAGATTAGTTGGCCATTGTCGTCTTCTCCAACTGGTTGATCATCCCAATCCCTCAACCTAAGGTTGTTGGCGGAGATGTTGAAGTCACCAACCGTACCCCTGTTCACACCATTGTTGTTGTATGCCCCACCGGGCCATACCAGCGGCACACGAGAGGTAAAGATTCCCCATCCACCACGTACTTGAGTACGCTGATCGCTGAACACATCATAGTTGAAACCGATACGCGGTGAGAAGTAGAACTGCGAGCTGATGAACTGACCGGTCCGCGCACCTTCCAGATCATAACCTACCCCCTCCAGCGTAGGAATCGTATTATTATTGAATTCTCTGTTTTCAGGTGTGTCGTCAAACGATTGAATATCTCCACGAATACCAATCGTTACTTTCAGGTTGTCCATTGCCTGCCATTCGTCTTGCAGGTAAATCCCGAAAAGAGATCCACCGAATTTCACACCTGCTATGGAGCCATCGCCGGTGACATTGTCCCTCAAAGAAAATGATCTAATGTAGTCATCCGCAGGTTCATCGTTTATGAAGTCCTGGATGTTGGATCCGGGATTATTCTCATCGATAAAACTCAATGGTGTATTTCTTTCCCAGCCATAATCGCCATAGTTGAAAGGGATGAAAAGGTTGGTTACGGTGTAGAACTCAGCGTTGAAACCAGCCAGGAAAGTGTGTCGTCCTCTGTAGTATTCAAAATTGTCGGTAATGGTGATCACGTCCTGATCCAATAAGTTGGCCGTGGAGAAGGTCTCAGAACCAAATTGGATATTACCTCTTCCATCGTCAATATTCACTGCAGGGAAAGGTCTGGAAGGACCATCATTTGAGGTGTCGTAAGGATCTCTATCATCTCTTACAATGGTAGCCCCTACAGTCAGGTGGTTGGACATGTTGGCACCAAACGTACTCTTCAATTCGATGGCACTGGAGTTCGTGGTTGAGTTGAAGAACTCAGATCCATTTTGGAAGCCAATGTTCGTGGAGTTTGAGCTCCTTGCTTCCAGGTTTCGCGCTTCGGTGTAAGAGTGGCGCACAGTCACCTTATGGTTCGGGCTGGCATTCCAGTCAAACTTCACCAGGAACTTATCACTATCCAGGAATGTCGTGTTGTCAGTGTAAGTTCCGGGATCAAAATCCTGGACAGTAATCAAGTGATCAATCAATCGGTTTACTTCCGCCAAATCAGCATCTCCGGTGTACTCTGCAAACTGAAAAGGCTGGGGCACTTCATCTCGCTGCAATTCAGCATTGACGAAGAAGAACAATTTGTTTTTCACGACAGGACCACCCAAACGGAAACCGTACGTTTGAGAACTGAAATCAGGCAACCTCAATGACTCAAGATCTTCATCATCTTCCTGAGGAGTAACCCCAGACAACTTCTCATTTTGGAAATAATAATAAGCGGATCCCTCAAATTCGTTAGTACCGCTTCTGGTCACCGCACTGATGGAACCACCAGCAAACCCAGACTGCCGAACATCGAAGGGCGCTACTGAAACATTGAACTGCTCGATGGCGTCAAGGGAAATTGGTGTCACTCCCGTTTGGCCGCCGTTTGTTCCGGAACCAGCCAGACCAAATACGTCATTGTTTACCGCCCCGTCAATGTAGATTGCGTTATAGCGGTTGTTTTGCCCACCAATGGAAAGTGAAAGACCGTCACTACCTTCAGTGATGGAAGCCTGCGGCGTCAATCGTACGAAATCGCCAATGGATCTACCAACCGTGGGAAGTGTCTCGATAGACTCGGTCCCTACGAATGTAGCAGCACCAGTCCGGTTACCATCAAAAATATCACCCTGGTTAGCGGAGATGATTACGGCCTCAAGTTCTGTGGTATTCTCCTCCAGGTTGTCATTCAAATTGTACGTCTGACCCAGTGTCAGGTAAATGTTCTCCTTGGTCTTTGTTTCGAATCCAACAAAGCTTATGGTCACAGTGTACGGACCACCCACATTCAAGTTGGGAAGTCTGAAATAACCATCCAGGTCGGTTACATTGCCCCATTCGGAGCCAGTAGGTGTGTGTACTGCCTTGACAGCAGCACCTGGTAGGCCCTCACCGTTGTTGTCGGTGATCCTACCTCTCATCGATGCTGTGGTGGATCCTTGGGCAAAAAGTTCCCCAGTGATCAGCACCAAAGCAGCTGAAAGTAATAGTAAGGTTTTTTTCATCGCTTATATGATAGGTTTATCAGGCGCAAAACTAACAGGCTCCACAGCCGGTATGTTTTCGGAAAAATTAAGTTTTTTATCCCTTGTTAATGATTACTTAACCCGGAACAAAGACGATCAATACCAGTACTTTAGAAAACAATCAGCCTGCAATCGATGTCATGGCGTTTGGGGCCCTTTTACTGCAAAACAATGTTGTAAAAAGACAATTTTCTACATGATTAAATGGGCCAAGAACCGGCTCATCGAAATTGAAAATAACCTTCTTCCTTCCTCTGGCCCAAAGGATCAGAGACCTAAGATTTCCACAATTGGCAAGGACCTGAACAATTATCCACACTCTCCACCGTGGTATCTCAGTAACCCCACTTTTGGCGATCGCTCCACCTGATGAATTTCGATATCAAAAGTACTGGCTACTTGTTCCAACTCTCTGCGGAATTTCCAGGCAATGGACCCTACAAATGACAATGACGCGATCCCTACTACTCGAGGAGGAAGGTAGGTCTCGAAGTATCGGGTAAAGGCATGTTGCACCATCCGCTGAACATAGGGATCACTCATGTCCTCTATAAATTCCACGAAAGAGGCAAAGAGCCCCGGTGGGCGTGACTCACTATACACAAGACTTAACAGCTCTTCCTGGGGGTATTTGAGTTGAATGCTTTGTGCTATCTGCTCAGGAATTTTGCCTCGAAGGAAGTCCCGAAGAATTGTCCGCCCTATGGCCATTCCACTACCTTCGTCCCCTAGCAGATAACCCAGGGAGGCTACGGTAGAAACCGCTTTGGCCCCATCAAAATGGACCATTCCGGAACCCGTACCTAGCAGCCCGACCCATCCGGGCTTTGACCCCAAAACGGACCTGCAAGCCCCCTGCACGTCATTTTCTATCAGATAATCCTTGCTACCAAACTTCTCGTGAAGCTGTTCGGCAACAGCCTCCTTCTGCTCTGGCGTGATGACTCCTGCCCCATAAAAGAAAACCCGATCAACTTTGTGATGACTGAAAAAGGAATCCTGGGGAAAATCAATATGATCGTCATAGGAGGGATTGAA
Organism: Cyclobacteriaceae bacterium; assembly: GCA_965601475.1. GTDB lineage: Bacteria > Bacteroidota > Bacteroidia > Cytophagales > Cyclobacteriaceae > JAWPMT01. Next base: position 124,124 of record OZ271832.1, read on the forward strand.
GCCCGAAGTAGTAATCTCGTGTTGCTCATCGCCACAAAAAAGCACCCAATCCGTCTTTGTTCCGCCAGCTTCGATTAAGAGATTCATGCTTCCAACTTTCCAATACACTCAAACCTGGCAAAAACGCTCGCTGTATGTGGGGCATCTGTCAGCTCCTCCGATAGGTCTTGTCCCGCCCAGTGCTCATAGTGCTTGCCACCATGCCACAACCGACTCTCAGAGACATCGTAAATTTTCCCCTCGAAAGCGACCCAGATCTCGTCACGATCCTGTCCGTTTCTTAAGGCTAGCTGCGACCGTGTAAAAGCCCTCATTTCAAGTTAACTATTGTAATGCCGCTTCCGCCGCGATCGGCATGCTCATCCTGTAGCGACAACACATTCGGATCATCCTTGAGGTGATTCCTAATCAACTCCTTGAGAATCCCATGGCCCTTGCCATGCAAAATCCGCAACTCACTGGTGCCAAGGATGAGCGCATCGTCAAGCATTTTTTCCAAGAGCGGAAGCACCTCTTCTCCCCTTTTGCCGCGCACGTCCAGTTCATGAGAAAATCCTGTCCGCCGTTCATTCAGATCAAGGCCTTTCACCGCTGACCTGACCTCCTTCCTTGCCTGCCTATTGGAGACAGGGACCAGCCGATCAAGCTTCACCCAGGATTTCAGTGCCCCGAACAGTACTTCCGCCTGCCTGCCTTTGACGGCGAGCACCTCACCAATGGCACCTTCCTGGTCCAATCTCACTTTATCACCAACTTTGATTTTTGAGTTGTCCATTTCGGATACATCCTGCTTGCTGACCGGTTTCTTGAGCGATTTCAGGTCTTTCTCGAGTGCTCTACCACTATCTGCCAGGTTTTGCCTTGCCTTCCTGGTCTCTTCCTTTCTGGCTGATTTTTCTTTGATTTCGCGGATCGTACGCTCTACCTGCTTATTGGCTCCTTCGATTATGCCCAGCGCTTCCTGCTTGGCTTCTTTCAGGATCTTTTTTTTCTCCGCCTCAACCATCTTCCGCAAGGATTCGTAATCTGCTCGTAAGCCTGCAAGTTCCTGACGTTCAGACACGACTTGTCGGTTGTTCTTATCCAGTTTGTTGCGCTCAGCATCCAAGCGTCCCAGGAGTTTGTTGTAGTTGACCTGGTCATACCCCACCAAGGACTTGGCTTCTTTTAATACGGACTTGGCCAAGCCGATCTTTTCGGCAATTTCCATAGCAAATGAACTACCTGGCTTGCCGATCTCCAATTGGAACAAGGGTTCCAACCTTTCTACATCATAGCGCATGGCGGCATTGGTCAAACCGTCCGCTTTCTCTGCAAATTCTTTAAGATTACTGTAGTGGGTGGTGACAACCCCCTTGCATTTGGAATGATTCAACCGGCCAAGTATGGCCTGGGCAATGGATCCTCCAAATTGTGGCTCTGTTCCTGTGCCAAATTCATCAATCAGCACCAGGCTCCATTTGTCCGCAAATTCTGAAAAATACTTCATTGCTTTCAAATGGGAACTGTAGGTACTCAGGTCATTTTCCAACGACTGTGAATCACCAATATCAACAAACAGGTTGCGAAAGATGCCAAACTCAGAAGCTTCGTCCACAGGTATAGGAAAACCGCATTGCAATGCGTACTGCAAAATTCCCACGGTTTTGAGCGCAACAGACTTTCCTCCTGCATTGGGCCCGGAAATCACCAAAATCCGTTGATCACTGCCCAATGTAATATCCAAGGGGACAACCGACTTGCCTTGATCGGTATTCTTCCTCCACAGAATGGGATGCCGACCAGCAACAATATTCATCTGGGGCTTCTTCGTCAACTGGGGCACCACAGCTTCATAAGCCTTCGCATAGAGGGCCTTGGCAAGCACAACATCCAACCTCAACAAGAACTCATTCCCTTTCACCAGATCGTCAAGACGTTCCCGGATGCGGTCAGCGATTACAGTCAAAATCCTAATGATCTCCCGACGCTCCTCATATTGAAACTCCCGTACCTGATTGTTTAAATCAAGTACTTCTGTTGGCTCCATGAAAACTGTCTGACCCGTTGAAGACTCATCATGCACAAAACCGGGAAGCTTCCTTTTGAATTCTGCCTTCACGGGAATAACCAACCGTCCACCTCTGATGGTTACCGCCCCATCTTCTTCGGTGAATTCATCTTTTTTGGAGCGGTCCAATACTGATTGCATCACCTTTCGCACCTGGCGCTCCGCTGCAAAGAGCTTTTTTCTCACCGCGGACAACTCTGGCGTGGCATTATCCCGGACTTCCCCCTTTTCGTCAATTTTTGAATCAATCTCCTCCACCAGCTCCTTATCAGCCACAAAACCTAAAGCCAGCCTGGAAAGCTGTGGGTATTCCTTCGCACGTTTTTTCAGGAATTGGCTCCACTCGTATAGCACAACGAGACCGGATTTGAGAAGAGACAGATCTTCCGGCCCCAGAAATGCCCCTTTAGTTCTGACTTTCTTGTTGAATGATGAAAGGTCATGGAGCGTGTTAACGGCAGGCTTGTCGTCCGAGGAGATCACCCGAATCATTTCTCTGGTTTGGACCAGGTACTTGCTAAGCTGATCATAGTTATCGAGTGGTTGAAGCTGCCGTATTCGCTGAGCAGCATGCTCGGTACTACAGAATTTGCTGATCGCCTCTCGAATGGCATCAACTTCCAGGCGCTGCTCGATCTCTTTGGGATACAATAGCATTACTGAATATCCCTGTTTTTGGCTCTCAAACTCAAGCTGTCCACTACCACCCCATAAATGGCAAAGAGGTCCTTCGGGTGATCCAAGTACCACTTGATCGTCGTTTCATACCTCTCCTGATCTATACTGTCGGCTTGAAAGAGCTGCATCTCCAAATGATCAAAGAGTTGCTGAGTACTGTCTTTCTTGGGTTTGAAATTATCAAGTTTGGCCTCTAGTAAATGTATTTGAATCAACATCTCAGTCAATTCCGCTTTGGTGAGCATATTTTCCGGCGGTTGTTCCTCTTTCGCGCAACCAACTAACCACAAAACCATAACCACAAGCATACCAATTGATCGCGTATTCCCGAATATCCTCATCTTTTGTTAAAAAATGTTAGAAAGATTCCAGTGCTGGAAAAACGGCCCAGAGCCATCACATAATTTCCTAACTACCTATAATTTTGAAGCGGCAAAATTACCTTGAATGAAGGAGATCCTCAAGAAGCTGAGAAGTTACGAGATACGGGTAAGAAAGGCTGTGACTTCTCATATGCAAGGAGACTTCCAGTCCATTTTCAAGGGATCCGGTCTGGAGTTTGACGATGTAAGGGCTTACCAATACGGAGATGACGTCCGTACAATTGATTGGAATGTTACGGCGAAGGGCCACGGTACTTTCGTGAAAACATTCAAAGAGGAGAAGGAACAAACTGTCTTTTTCATCCTGGATGTGTCAGCATCACAGGAAATAGGTAAGGATGGAAATCAGAAGATCGATGTCGGTAAAGAAATCACCGCATTGCTATCGTTTGCTGCCATCAAGGAAAGCAGTCAGGTGGGATTGCTGTGCTATTCCGATATCAGGGAGAAATATATCAAGCCAGCAAAGGGCAGTAGGCATGGTTATGAGATATTCAACAGCCTCTTCTCTCTGAAACCTAAATCCCGGAAAACTGACCTTGATGCCGCTATCAAATTCTCTCTGGACTTACTAAAGCGGCGAAGTGTAATATTTCTCATCTCTGATTTTGTCGATGAAAACTACATCCACAGCCTCAAGGGGATGGCCAAAAAACACGACATGATCGTTGTGCATCTCTTTGACAAGCGAGAGGCGGTTTTCCCGAGCCTTGGGATCGTCCCACTTTACGAAAAAGAATCGGGCAAAAACATTTGGGTGAATACATCTTCCTCCACCTTCCAGGGAATTTTCGATCGGACATACACCAGCAACAGGTCCAACCTTGAAAACTTTTGTCGCCGAAATGATGTCAACTATTTGCCAATAGATACAAGGGAGGACTTCGTTCCGAAGTTGATCAAGCTTTTCACCATGAGGAATAAAAAGAATGCTCAAAAAGCTGGATAAAGGACCTGGATTATTTCTTTGCTTGTTCATGTTGTTGCCGGTCATAGGCCAGGCTCAGCAAATCCGACTGGAAGGGGGCTTTGTCGAGGACAGTCTGGGCATCGGGGAGGAAATCCACTTTTGGATGCATGCGCGATACCCTATGGAAATGCAACTCATGTTGCCTGACACCAACACCAGTTTTCGCAATTTTGAATTTGTAAGGAAGGATTTCACGCCAACGCGCCTGATCGATGGAATGGCCTACGACAGTGCCGCCTATACACTTCAATCCTTCGAGATAGATCCCGTTCAGTTCCTGAAACTTTCGGCAATTGTACTGACCGATGGCGACTCCCTTACCATTGAATCCAACCTGGACTCCATCTACTTCAGGGCATTGGTACCTGTAGTCACAGATACCACCGAACTCAAAACAAACCTGGACTATCAATCTGTGCATCGCCAGTTCAATTTCCCGCTATTTTGGATAGTAGTGGTCGGGTTGATTGTTGTTGCAATCATCTTCTTCCTGGTCTTTGGCGGAAAAATCCGAAAACAACTGAAATTGAAAAGATTACGTAAGGATTACCAGCTGTTTTCCGAGGGTATCTCAAGATATATCAAAGACCTCGAATCACGTCCTGAACCAAACACTGCGGAAGAAGCGCTTGCATTGTGGAAACGGTATCTCGAAAAGCTGGAAAGACAGCCCTATACCAAATACACAACCAAGGAAATACTTACCATGGAGAGAAATAGCGAATTGAAGGACACACTGAAGGAAATTGATAAAACTGTGTATGGGAAAATTGAACAGACTGACATCTACCAGCGATTTCAGGACATCGAGGACTTTACACAACACCGATACAGCATGGCTTTGGATAGATTGAAGAATGGATAATACCAACTGGTTTTCTACAAAGTGGTTCTCTCCTCAGACATGGGGTGCATTCGACTGGGCAAATCCCGTTTGGCTATATGCTTTGTTGTTCATTCCCATTTTCTTCATTTTCCGATGGGTACTGTCACTCCGAAACCGAAAAGATTTACCGATTGCGCTCTCCAAGAAGAATCTAAAAAATGACCCAACAGCATTCCTGAGATTCGTGCCCCCCACCTTCTTTCTGCTGGCGTTGGCAGGATTGTTTCTTTCCATGGCACGACCTCAGATCACGAATGAGCAAGTAGAGCAATGGAGCGAAGGTATTGACATCATGCTCACCATTGATATTTCGGAGTCCATGCGGATCGAGGATTTTCGCCCCAACCGTCTTGAAGCTGCAAAGGAAGTGGCCAACAACTTCGTTTCCGGCAGGTTTCAAGACAGAATTGGACTGGTCATTTTCTCCGGTGAAGCCTACTCCAGATCGCCACTGACGACCGACTACAAACTGTTGCATGGTTACATCGACGACATCTCTTTCGAACTCATAGAAAACAGTGGCACCGCCATCGGATCGGCCCTGGCAGTCGCCACCAACCGCCTCCGGGAGTCGGACAGCAAGTCCAAAGTGCTGATTCTACTCAGTGATGGAGATAACACTGCTGGCAATATCGATCCCATTACGGCGGCGAAGCTCGCCTCTGCTTACGACATCAAGATCTACACGATAGCCATTGGCCGGGAAGGAAGAGTGCCATTTGGCAAAGACTTTTTCGGGCAAACCAGGTATGTGGAGAATACGCTGGACGAAACCAATCTCAGGGAAATTGCCAGCATTGGCAATGGGAATTTCTACAGAGTATCTGACAAGAAAGCTCTGGAAACTGTTTTTGCAGAGATCGACAGATTGGAAAAGGCAGAAATCAAAGAATCTCGGTACAAGGACACCGTGGACTACTATCCCATCTACCTCACCTGGGCCATTGTCTTCTTTCTCTTCTGGATGTTCAGTAAGAGCACCTTCTTGTCGAATGTTTTGACTGACTAGCGGCCATTCATCGCAGATGTGGGCCCTTTGATATAAAGCAAAGCGTCTTTTCATCATTAAATGATGATCACAATTGTGCTTTTCCCGTTAAGAGATCTAGGTCAAAAATTCAAAAACAAAATGAAAAAACTAACAACCCTGGCAGTGGTGATGATCGTCGTCACCATGTCAGCCCTTGCCAATACAGGCAAGGAAAAAAAGGCGGCTCGCAAGGCAGTCGCCATCGAACAAACGGGAAACGAGCAGTTCAATTTGCAGGTGATGGCAGAAGCTCCTGGTAGCGTGGATGTGAAAATCTACACAGAACGAGGCAGGTTGATTCATAAGGATCAATACAAGTTCAAGAAGTCGTTCAAGGTGCCTTTTGACCTCTCAAGTCTCAAGGAAGGGAACTACAGGTTTGTCGTAGAAGGGAGCGACATCGCCGCTAGTCAGGAGGTGTTTGTGAGTAAACTACACCAGCAGGATGTAGCTGTATTCTTCCAACCGCTCGATGATCACAAAGTGAAGGTCACCATTTACCACGAAGACACTCCGGTTTTTCTCTCCCTGGAAGACGAGAATGGCAGGACATACTTCGAAGAGAGATTGCTTGGCACTCAGAACTATACGCAACTATTTGATTTATCCGAAGTCCGTAATAAAGAGCTCCAGATGGTGGTGAAAGGACGAAAATCCACCATCAGGAAAGTTTTATAATCCGTGTGGTTATAAGTTTAGGTTGATTTGGCCCCGGGCTCTGGTAGCTCGGGGTTTTTTTATTAAATTCTAGTTGAGAATCATTTTTTTATGCGCGACTGTAACAAGTCGCATAAACCACCGTCATCCTTTCGAATGTCAACCAAATCGTTTCATAACGTGATTCTTCAACAATCAGATGGGCTCTACAGGTTTGCGCTTTCGATCTTGAAGGAACCTGAGACTGCCAAGGACGCAGTACAGGATTGCCTCGCTAAGATCTGGCGAAAAAAGGACGACCTCGGGGAGGTTCAAAACTTGCAAGCCTGGACCTTTCGAATTGTTAAGAATCATTGTTTGGATGTCATTCGTGGTAGTCGACATACCGAAGACATAGCGCACTCGGTCTCGATTTCAGATCAATCTGCGGCGGATTTCGAACTTCTATATGAAGATCAACAACACTGGTTGAAGAAAGTACTCGATACACTTTCGCACAAGCAGCAAGAGGTATTTCATCTAAGGGAAATTGAAGAAATGAGCTATCAGGAGATCTGTGATATCACGGGATTGAGTATGAACGAAGTGAAGGTCAACCTTCACCGGGCACGCACGAGTATCAGAGCGAAATTGGAAAAGGTAGAAGCTTATGGCACCTGAAATCGACCAATTACTGGAGAAGTACTGGAACGGTGAGACTTCTTTGGAAGAGGAGAAGAAGATCAAAGCACATTTTTCTTCCAAAAAGAACCTATCACCTCAAGCACGGTACTTCCAGGGAATTGAGAAACAAAAAAAAGTAACCGCTGACATCACTTTTCGGCGGAGCAACTTCAATCGGTTTTCGGTGGCGGCATCAGTCGCCGTAGGGCTGCTGGTAGCTTTCTTCGTTTTCAAAGATGCTCAGCAGAAAGACGCTTTCGCAGTGGACGACCCACAGGAAGCCCTGGAAATCACGCGCAATGCCCTCATGATGGTCTCATCAGGTTTGAACGAAGGGAAAAGCTATTCGGCAGAACTGAAGAAGATCAACAAAGCGAAAAACACTTCAAAGGATGGAAAAAATTAAAAAAATGAACACTTCAAAAACGAAAATGAAGAACGGGTTGATAAAATCAATATTCACCGCAACATTCCTAGCACTGACACTGTCACTTTCCGCACAAGGCGAATTGATCAACAGATACCTGGATGAATATGAGGCTGACGAGGAATTTGTGAAAGTCTCCATAAACAGCCGCATGTTCTCCCTATTTACCGAAATGGAAGGCAATACCCAGGAAGAAAAAGACTTCTTAGAAGCAGCGAGCAAACTAAAAGGACTCAAGATATTGGCAAGTGACAGCGCCACTGCCCGATCAAGGGTCATGTATGAAAAAGCCAGCAAGGATGTGGACAAGGCAGGATATGAGGAATTGATGACTGTAAAGGATGCCGAGGAGGATATCAAATTTTCAATCAAAGAAAAGGATGGCATCATCGAGGAATTGATCATGGTTGTCGGTGGCAATGAGCAATTTGTATTTCTCAGCCTTTATGGCGAAATCAACCTCAAGACGGTCTCAAAGTTGGCCAGCTCCATGCGCGTCAACGGTCTTGACAACCTTCGCCAGCTAGACGACAACGACTGATATGCTCAGAGTAATAGTAGGATCGCTCATCCTTATTATGGGGGCCTCAAAGCCCCTTTTTTCACAGGAGGGTCCGTTGAAAGCTTTCGCTGAGGACTATCACGACCGAAAGTTCTGTCTGTATCCCAGCACACTAAGGATGCTAAACCTCGAGGGAAATGAAAAGCTGAATGAAGTAGCCAACAGCATCCGCAAGGTACTGATCTATCAGCTGGCCATTGACAGCCAGCAATCAGAACTCAAGACCCTGAGAGATGCCTATACCAAAAAAGGCTTCGAAGAGTACGTGAGGGTCTATGGGGGTGCGCAGAAGATGCTTATTCTCGGCAAGGGAAACAAGGAATACGTGGGATATGCAGGTCAGGGAAGAGACCTGTTTGCCTTCTACCTGAAAGGAGAAATCCGCTGGGAGAAGATCCCAAGACTCGTCAACACCCTGCAATCAAATGATTTGCTGGACATTCTGTCTTTGGGTGAAAAATTAGAAGAAGTACAAGTAGAGATAGATGACTAAAACCCTGGAAATAAAGGGCCTCTCCAAACGGTTTGGAAGAATACAGGCCGTGGACAACCTCAGCCTCACCATTGAGACCGGGCAGGTCTTTGGTATACTTGGTCCCAATGGAAGTGGGAAAACCACCACGCTAGGGATGATCCTGGACGTGGTGGCACCAACCGCAGGATCTTATGAGTGGTTCGATGGTGCCAACAAGGTAGAGAGTCGCCGAAAGATCGGGTCGATATTGGAAACCCCATGCTTCTACAGCTACCTTTCCGCTGTTCAGAACCTGAGAATCGCCGCACATATCAAACGATGTGATCGTAGCCGCATCGACGAGGTGCTCAGACAGGTGAATCTCTATGAGCGGAAAGATGATGCCTTCAAAACGTACAGCCTGGGTATGAAACAAAGGCTGTCTATCGCTTCGGCACTGCTCGCTGACCCACCTGTTCTGATATTGGATGAACCCACCAACGGGCTTGACCCGGAAGGGATCGCTGAGGTGAGAGATCTGATTGCTGATATCGCCGCGGCTGGCAAAACCATCATCATGGCCAGCCATTTGCTGGATGAAGTACAAAAGGTCTGTACACACTTCTGCGTACTGCGGAAGGGTGTAAAACTCCATGAAGGAGCAGTCACAGATATACTGGGAGAAACCGACCAGGTTGAAATCGGAGCCCGGGAAGATCTGACCGCACTGATTCCGAAGTTCGAAGGGTTCTCCAATTTGCAGCCTGTGAATGGATCAGAATACAAAGTCACCCTCAAGCCTGGCTTCAACTCAGCACAGCTGAACCAGTTCTGCTTCGAAAAAGGCATTTCTCTCACAAAGGTCAATCCCGTCAAAAACTCATTGGAACAAGAGTTCCTCAAAATTCTAAAGGAAAACTAAGATGCAGTCACTTCTTCACGCCTTTCAACTGGAATGGTTGAAAATGCGCAATTACCGGGTCTTCTGGATACTATTCGCCATGTATCTCCTGGCGCTGCTGGTTGTCTCAACTGGGGGTGTATTCTTTCTGGAATGGCTTAAGTCCAAGGGGGCCGACTTCGATGGCATTGACCCAACGATCATTCCGATTTATGACTTTCCGGATATCTGGCAAAACATCACCTGGTTGAGTGCGTTCTTCAAGCTCTTCCCTGCCTTCATTGTCATCATTTCTGTAAACAACGATCTGACTTACAACACGTTGAGACAGAACGTGATCGACGGTATTAGCAAACGGGATTATTTGCTTTCGAAGTTGGCACTTATACTCTTCCTGGCGCTGGCGAGTTCTGTTTTTCTGTTGGTGATTGGCCTGGTCACGGGCTTTGCCTATTCTCATGTATTGCAATTAAGCTTCATCCTTCAGGATACCGAGTTCTTGCTGGCATTCTTCATCCAGGTGACAGCTTTTTGCATGCTGGCCTTCCTGCTGGCACTATTTATCCGAAAATCCGGATTCGTCATTGTGGCCCTTTTCCTCTACACCCTGATGTTCGAACCGATTTTGACGGCTTTCCTCAGCACTTTCCCACCCATTAAAGCCTCCACCACGTGGATCGTAGACTTCCTACCCGTGTATTCGTTGTTTGCCTTGATCGATGTGCCTTTCCCCAGGTATTTCTTTCAGGAAATTCAAGACTACATCGATGTAAAGGCGCTTTTGATCGTTTTGGGCTGGCTGGCCATTTACCTGGCTCTCACCTATAGATACCTGGTAAAAAGGGATTTGAAATAACGCAGTTTTGTAAAGGGAACAAACTAAGTTTGACGGCAAGGAGAATCCCCATCCATGCATCAGCTTCAAAGTACCCTTGACAACATTTTCGCCCAAATAGATACCTCGCAAGGCAAGGTGGCGGATTATATCCCCGCCCTGGCTTGCATCCCAGGAGATCAGTTTGGCATGGCCCTTCAATCGGTGCGTGATGCTCAAATCACGCAAGTGGGTTCAGCAGAAACCTGCTTTTCCATACAAAGCATCTCCAAAGTATTTAGCCTCACACTGGCACTGCGGATGCGCGGCGAAGAGCTATGGAACCGCGTAGGTCGGGAACCCTCTGGCAATCCGTTCAACTCCCTGGTACAATTGGAATACGAACAGGGAATCCCTCGAAACCCCTTCATCAATGCCGGAGCCCTGGTGATCACTGACGAATTGATCAACCAAACCGGAGGTGTCGAACCCGCAAAACAGGAGATGCTGAAAATGCTTCATCAAGCCTGTTGCCACGAGGCCATCACCTTTGACGAAGAAATCGCCACCTCCGAAATGGAAGCTGGCTTCAGGAATGCGGCCATGGGCAATTTTCTCAAAAGCTACGGTCGACTCAGCAACGAAGTGAACGAAGTACTCGAGCTCTATTTCCACTACTGCTCCATCAGCATGAGCTGTGTAGACCTTTGCAAGGCGGCAGTTTTTCTCGCCAATGGGGGAAAGTCGCTCATCAGTGGTGAGCAAATAGTCACCTCATCACAAGCCAAGCGCATCAACGCCATCATGTTAACCTGTGGCCTGTATGATGCGGTCGGTGATTTCGCTTACCGCGTAGGCTTGCCCGCAAAAAGCGGTGTTGGTGGTGGAATAATCGCAATTGTCCCTGGACACCATGCAATAACTGTCTGGTCACCGAAGTTGAATAAATCGGGGAATTCAGTGGCAGGAACAAGGGCTCTCGAGCTATTTACAGACTTTACTGAATGCTCCATTTTCTAATTTCTCTTTTATGATCAAAGCAGTTTTATTCGATTTTGACGGAACCTTAGTGGATTCAGAACGATTTCATCACACCTGCGCCAGTGAGTTGCTGGGACCCTATGGCATATCGTTTGATTTTGACTATTACCTCGAAAATTTCGCCGGCATACCACTTCCCGAAAATGCCAAAACCATCGTCGATAGATTTCAGCCAGACATAACACCAGAGGAAATCGTCTCTGAATATGAATCCTATTCATACGAGCGGATGAAGACCTATGAATTCCCACTTATGCCTTATGCCCTGGAAGCCATCAAATTCTTCAGTTCCAAGGGAATACCCATGGCCATCGCTACGGGAAGCAGAAGAGAAGATGTGGACATGATCATAAGTAAAACGGGTATTGGGGCCTATTTCGAGTTTGAAGTCACCAGATCTGAGGTTATCAAGAGCAAACCCGACCCCGAAACCTACCAGGTTTGTATTGATCGATTCGGGTTCTCCAGGGATGAATACCTGGTTTTTGAGGACACACCAAATGGCAGCAAGAGCGCCAAGGCCGCTGAACTTACCTGTTGGGCCGTTCAGGCCACCGTTTCAAAACATAAGAACCTGAATATCGCCGACCGAATCTACCTGACACTAGAAGACGCTATCAAGGATCTTAAGACAAATCAGACTTAGGATTGCACGAGATAATAGATGATCCTCATGCCGAAGAGCACCAAAATCACCGCTACGATCTTATTCATGGCCTTGAAAAATTTGGGGTTGATAAGGTGCTTCTGACGGTTGGCAATTAGCGCTTTGCCTATATCAGAAAGCAGGATGGTGACCAATAATCCCGCAAAAAAATAGCGTTGGCCCGTACTTCCGTAATCGTAGTTGACAGAGACGAAGGAAACCCAACTCAACCAAAATAGAATGATGAATGGATTGAGGCCATTCAACAGAAGACCTTTGACCCAGTATTTGATCAAAAACCTGCTTTCACTTTCCTCAGTTTCTTTGATTTTAGGAGCCTTCTTAAACCATGAATACACCCCATAGCCTATCAGAATAAGCGAACCACCAGCACCCATCCAAAGCTTGAAGCCTTCGTCCTCGAGTAATGAGGAAACCCCCAGCAATGTCAGCACGACAAAAATGATATCGCTGGTACTGATTCCAAAAGCCAGGAAAACGGCAGGCTTGAGCCCCTTTTGAATACTCGTCTGTAGCAACGCGAAAAAAGCAGGACCAATAAACAACAGGAAGATCAGGCCGAACAGGAGTCCGTGAAAGAATGGGTGCATTTATACCAACAGCAGATTCTGATCGCGAAGATAGTCTTTCCAGGCTTGGGCCTTGTCCTTTTTTAACACCCTTGGAAATTTGTTACTACCTCCAACCTTACCCTGAAGCTCCATCCACCTAAGAAAAACACTTGTAGGAAGCACCTGCACTTTTATTTCCTTCAATGCCGCAGTGCGTTCTACTTTGTAGTCGTCATTGAGCTCTTTGAGGTAGCCATCAAGCCTTGTAGTCAGGTCCTCGCCAGCTACCTCATCATCAGTGCCAATGTACCAGTGATGAGCAAAAAGCATGTCCTTTGGCTCACCCAGGACTGTAAACTCCCGAATATCGATATTCAGATTCTTGGAAGCCAACTCAACAGCCCTATTGATATTATCCAAAGACATGTGCTCTCCACAAAGGCTGAGAAACAACTTGGTACGACCCGTGATTACCACTTCACATTCTTCCAGTGAGGTGAATTTGATTACGTCCCCAATCAAGTATCGCCAGCAACCGGCATTGGTACTGATCAATATGGCGTATTCCCTACCCTCCTCAACCTCATCGATCTTCAACGTCTCGGGATTGGGACGGATATCGCCATCTTCAGTGAAGTTGTTTTGTGTGAAAGGCACAAACTCGTAGAAAATACCATTGTTTAGGACCAGTTTCATGCCTTTTACATCAGCTCTGGCCTGAAAAGCCAAAAACCCTTCAGACGCTAAGTAGGTCTCCATGTAAATGAGCGGTTTGCCGAGCATCTTCTCGAATCCCTTTTTGTAGGGTTCAAAAGACACTCCCCCATGAACGAAAATGCCCAGGTTCGGCCATATCTCATGGATATTCTCAATCTGATGGTGATCAATGATCTTCTCCATAAGGATCTGCAGCCATGCTGGTACTCCCACAATTATTCCCATGTCCCAGTTTGCAGCCTTCTTGGTGATCTCATCAAGCTTCGAATCCCATCCCGTCCTAGCTATCCTTTTTCCAGGTTTATAAAAGTGTTGGAACCAAAAAGGTATTTGCGAGGTCGTGATGCCACTCAGATCACCTTCGAAGTAGGTGCCATTCTTCCGCAGATTCGTACTACCTCCCAGCATCAGAATTCCTTTGGTATACAAGGATGTGGAAAGGTCGTACTTCGAAAGCGTCAGCAACTGGCGAACTGATGTCTTCCTAATTGATTTTAGCATATCCTTAGTGATAGGGATGTGCTTGCTCGATGACCCTGATGTGCCGGAGCTTAATGCAAAGTACTTGATCCTGCCTGGCCAACAGACGTTGGCTTTCCCCTCCCTGGATAGGTGCCACCAGTCGCTGTAGATCTTGTTGTAATCATGTACAGGGATATTGCGTTGGAAGCTGGTGTAGAAATCTTCATGACTTTTACTCTTAAAGGCCTGAAGAATGTCCTTGAAGTGATAGGCCCTACCAAATAGTGTTTCTTCAGCTTGAATGAGCAGCTTGCGCAACTCCTGCTTTTGCAGGTCAATTGAAGAGGTATATTGCTGTTCGATACTCTCCCTCAGAATGATACCTTTTTTCAGCAGTGTTCCAAGTATTGCCATGGATCTACAACTATTTTTGTCCGCAAACTAAACCCTTCACAACTCTCAATACAATTTTGAGAAACAATAGCATCAAATTACCAGTATTGCTACCGTATGGATGTTAAGCAAAGAATCAGTTCGTTTCACGACGAATTGCAGTCGAGCAATGCAAAGCTGATTGCTGTTTCGAAAACCAAGCCCAATGAACTCATATTGGAAGCCTACGAGGCCGGACAACGTGATTTTGGAGAAAATAAGGTGCAGGAACTCAGCAAAAAGGCAACGGAACTGCCTGAAGACATTCGATGGCATATGGTAGGACACCTCCAGAGGAACAAAGTGAAATACATCGCTCCCTTTGTTCATCTAATACATAGCGTAGACAGCCTTCGTCTACTTGAAGCCATTGATAAGGAAGGAAAGAAACTGGATCGAAAAATCAATGTCCTGTTGCAGGTGCACATAGCCACAGAGCAAACCAAATTCGGATTTGACACAGGAGAACTCCTGGAGCTCTTGAAGGAACCCAAAATCACGAAACTGCGGCATGTCCAAATTATAGGGCTCATGGGTATGGCTACAAACACTGAAGACAAAGCTCAGTTGACTAAGGAATTCCAACAATTGAAGCTATTGCTGCAACAGGTCAACGCGTCTGACCTACTCGACCAACCCTTGTATGAACTCTCGATGGGCATGTCCGGAGACTACCAGATTGCCTTAGCTCAGGGTTCAACCATGGTCAGAATCGGCACAGAAATATTTGGCGCTAGAAACTATGCATAGCAGAATTTTCAAAGCAGGTGCACTTCTTGGAGGCCTGGCCGTTGCCATTGGCGCATTCGGTGCTCATGGCCTGAAAGATGCACTGCAGGCTTCAGGGATGGAAGAGACCTTTAAGACTGGGGTTTTGTATCACTTCGTACACAGCATTTTTGTTTGCGCGATTGCCATTAGTCCCTTTCACCGGTACAGTACCAAGCGCCGCCTCTCAATGTTGGCCGTTGGTGGCATTGTGTGTTTTTCAGGTTCTCTGTATTTGCTGAGCACCCTGGGCTGGTCATGGCTTGGGCCCATCACCCCCATAGGAGGACTTCTATTTATCGGAGCGTGGCTATGGAGCGCTTTTACAGCGAGGGACTAATTAGGTGCGTCACCCTTGGGAAGTATATTGGTTGTAATCCGGATCCTCTCCCGACTGTTGATAGCATTGCTAAGGATCGTGATCACCTTGTTTTGTATACCTGCCTTTCCTGCACTACTGAAAGTAATGGTCAATGAACTGGTTTCCCCCGGAAAGATAGGTTCCCGAGGCCAATCAGGTGCGGTACAACCGCAGGTAGTCAATACATTGCTGAATATCAGGGGCTGATCTCCGCCATTCTCAAACTCGAAGATATGCTCAACAACATCCCCCTCTTCAATATCACCAAAGTCGAAGCTTTCTTCAAGCAGCACCAAACGCGCACCGGATTCCGAATCATCGCCGTCCTGGGCATAAACCGAAACGGATATTGCTATCAAAACAAGAACCAACCAACTTTTCATGACTGTATTATTCAGTAACATTCTTAATCAACCAACGAAGTTCTTTCTAAATTGTTGAATTCCTACCAAAATGGACATCTTTTCACACAAAGTTAGGGTACGCGTCTGCGGGATACATTTGACACAGGCGGGCATCTTATTATTGAAACACGATGGACTAGGTCCGGGAGGCTACATCTGGTCTCCTCCTGGTGGTGGTGTAGAATTCGGAGAATCCCTTGAAGATGCCCTGGTCAAGGAGTTTGCTGAGGAAACAGGCCTTGATATCATTGTCAAAGACTACTTGTTTGCCAATGAATACATCGACTCAAAACACCATGCTATTGAGCTATTCTTCTCCGTAGAGCATGTCGGCGGGAACCTTAAGCTTGGCTTTGATCCCGAGCTAAATCGGGAAAATCAGATCCTATCGGATATTGGATACCTGAACGATCGGCATATCGCCGCATTGGACGTCCTGAACCTGCACAACATTTTCCGTCACTGCCATCCTGCAAGCTCGATTTTGGAGCTCAGAGGGCTTTTCAAAATTCGGAATAATTAGATATCATAGCAGTTCCAACTATTGATTAATCATTATTATTGCAAAAAAACGAAAGAAATGCGCACCACCCAGATCCTAACTGTCGTATTCGCCATCACATCACTTATTGCTCTGTACTATCTCTATTCGTCGATCAACACAAGTATCGAAGAGGCCAATAGAATTGAACGGATGGAGACTGCCATCATTGCGAAATTGAAAATGGTCAGGGAAGCTCAGTTGGCATTCAAGGCCGTCAACGGGCGATATACCAGTGATTGGGATCAACTACTCGCATTTGTGGATACAGGTAGCTTCTACATTACAGAAAGAACGGAGACAATCATCACACTTGATTATGGTGCTGACAGTACCTATGTTGAAGTCGACACGCTGGGTACGGTGTTGGTGAAGGATTCCGTATTCTCTGAAGCAAAATATCCTAATTTCTCCATTGCATCCCTCGCGTATGTTCCAGGAATCGACCCCCCTGTAAGGTTCAGCATGTGGGCTGATAAGATCACTAAAGCTGGAGTGCTTGTGGACGTGGTAGAAGTATGGAATCCACAGCCCGTGGATCCAACAAGAACCGATGACTCCGAGCTAGACAGCAAGAAACCCCTCAGATTTGGCTCAAGGACAAGTGTAACGACCGCCGGAAATTGGGAGTAACGTCCTAAAACGTTTTGAGCAAGGCTGAAAAATCCAGTTATAGGCTTATAAAGAAGGTTAAGGATCAAAAATTTGACATAGATAACCTTCACCACTACACGCTTTCGCTGCAGGCTGGAATTCATGACTTCCAGCTCTGCGTCACAGATGGCCGTAGTAGTCAATTGCTATTGGTCGAGGATTTCCGACTTGCTAATATCAAAACGGTCAATACCCGAATCAAGGTACTTCAGCAGCTCTTCGAAGACCATCATTTCCTGACTGCAGGTTTCTGGAACAGCGTGAAATTGTCCATCAAGGGACATAAATTCACGCTGGTGCCCTCTGGCCATTTCGAAAAAGCCTCAGCAAGCGATTACCTGGTTATCAACTCTGATATACGCCCGGAAGTGGAGCAGGTACATTACTATAAGCACAATCTATCAGACGCAGTCAACGTATTCGCCGCTGATCATAAACTTGTGAATTGGGTCAACGGCCTTTATCCAGCACTGAAAGTGGGGATCATACACCAGGGAAGCGCCCTGATAGAAGGTATCATGAAATATGACGATCATAGTCATGAAAAGACCATGTTTTGCAACGTCGACATGGGAATACTGCACATCGTAGTCACCAAAGACCACAAGCTGCTATACTACAACCAGTTTGCCGCCAGGAAGAGCGAGGATTACCTTAAGTATATTATGACCGTATTCAAGGAGCTTCGCATGAGCCCCAAGCGCCACAAAGTACTTGTCTGGGGTTCATTGAAGCAACAGTCGAAACCTATCGACCTTCTGAAGCGGTACATATTGAACATCTCCTATGCCGGCAAGCCCAACTACCTGCAATTCGGCCATGCCTTTGACGAAATTCCTGACTATCACTACTTCGATGCATACAGCATCTTTCTCTGCGAATGAAGAAAGTGGCGCTGTTTCCCGGATCATTTGATCCCTTCACAAAGGGTCATGAAGATATAGTCAACCGCTCATTGCTGCTCTTCGATCAGATTGTCATCGCCATAGGATACAATTCTCAAAAGCATGTCCGCTATTTTGAGATCGACAAAATGGTGAGCTACATTGAGTCTGCTTTTGACGACGATCGCGTGAAAGTTGCCGTATACAACGAACTCACAGCTAATCTTGCTAAGCGATATGATGCGAAATTTCTGGTCAGGGGCCTGAGGAATACTACGGACTTCGAATACGAGAACAGCATCGCTCAGATCAACAAATACCTGAACTTGGATCTGGAGACAGTATTCCTAATCACCTCACCAGAACTAGCACCAATCAGCTCCAGCATCATCCGGGAGGTACATCGGTACGGTGGTGATGTCACGCCATTTCTTCCCTATAAACTCGAAGAATAGCTAGGAAACCGTTTCTTTCAGCAGGTTGTGGTATTCTCTCACGACAAATCGTACCGTCCGATAAGAATTGTACAGGGCTTCACGCATTTCATTGAGGTTCATCCACCGGACATCATCTATGCCTTCGCCTTTTTGAGGAGCCATATTCGAGTCATCCAGCATGTTCATGGCATACCATGACGTCTTCTTCAAAATGTACTTCCGGTTTCTGGTGTAAGTGTGCCAGGTGTGACAGACTTTTTCAACCAATTCACATTTAACGCCAGTCTCCTCCTGAACCTCTCTCAACGCACAATCCTTCAGACGCTCACCGGGATCAAGCTTGCCTTTTGGTAAATCCCACTTTCCAAGCCTGAAAATCAGAAGCGTCTTCCCTTCCTTCTCTACTACACCCCCAGCAGCTTTCACAATGGAAAATCGCACTTTGATATAAGCCACTAATTCCTTTTTGTTATCACTGGCAAAAGTCACCGAATCCAGGTTTTTCAGTTTCTTGTCCGTCATCGTATGAAGCAGCCGATCCACAAGCATTGATGAGGCATTGATAATCAAAACGTCATCTACCAATAATTTTGTCGGGATCTTTCCAGCCTTTCCATCAATCACATGCGTGTGATGAGCTAAAGCTTTAGGTGAAGTGGACTTGACCAGGTTCACTGGTATGTCGTTGATGAATATTTTCACAAGGTGAAAAGTTTCGGCAAATTGTCCTGTAATTATCTTCGAGTGTGATGAATATTGCAAAAACTGCCGGAGATTTTTTATAATTTTTTTCATGCAACCAACACTATTCAACAAAGTAGTAGCTAAAGAAATAGCACGTGAACTATTGCAAATCGGGGCGATCAAGCTTTCGCCAGACGCACCCTTCTCATGGGCTTCCGGGTGGAAGTCCCCAATTTATTGCGACAATAGGCTCAGTCTATCTTTTCCAACCTTGCGCATGATGATCAAGGATGCCTTCTGCGACGCCATCAAACAACACTATGGCAGTGTTGAAGCCATTGCTGGTGTGGCTACAGCCGGAATTCCGCAGGGCGCTTTGATAGCTGACAAGTTGAACCTGCCTTTTCTCTATGTCCGATCCAAGTCGAAAGGTCATGGCTTGGAGAACAGAATCGAAGGTAAACTAAAGAAAGACCAGAATATCGTCGTGGTAGAAGATCTGGTTTCCACCGGGGGGAGTTCCATTCAGGCCATAGAGGCCATCCGGCAAGCCCAGGGTCGTGTACTGGGCATGGTCTCAATTTTCACCTATGGTTTTGCCATATCCAACAAAAACCTACAAGACAACAATACCCCACTTGTATACCTAAGTGACTACAGCACCCTGGTAGAACTGGCGCAGGAAGAGGGAACGATAGACCATCAAACCGGCCAACTGCTCAATGCCTGGAGAGAAGACCCGGAAAACTGGGGACAACAATAGCGAAGTCAGAACTTTTCTTCGATACCGAGACCGAAAAGCGCAAAGTCATACAGCACTGGATCCTGTGGATTGAGTAGCCTTAGCTCTTCGGTGAGTTCTACGGCGGTGAGCCAGTCCGTTTGCTTGCGCTTGATCAGGCCCAACTTCCTCGCCACCCGATCCACATGCAAATCACAGGGACAAATGAGTTGATGAGGTCTGATCTTATTCCAAATACCGAAGTCCACCCCTGCATCGTCCTTTCTCACCATCCAACGGAGAAACATGTTCATTCGCTTGCAAGCCGATTTTCGGTGTGGATTTTGAATATGTTTTTTTGTCCTTCCTGGAAAGTCCTGCCCACTTACAAAACAGTTGTAAAAGTTCACCAGCGCCTCTTCAGTTGAATCATGCTCGTATGTGGCACCCGGAACAAAAGCATCCTCCATGGTATCATGACGCCTGTAAACATCACCCAAGAACGTCACAAAGTACAGCAGGTCCGTGTCATTGAAAGTCCGGTGCTTGAACCCCAATAATCCCTTAAGGTCCTCATCTCCGGCCAACAGTACGAAAGCATGAGGTTGGTTGTCCATGCGATGGAGAAGGTCCAAACACTTGTTGATGATGGTCTTTCGCTGACCCCAGGCTAATACTGCGGCAAACAGACCCGCAATCTCAATATCCTGCTGACAGTTGAATCTGTGCGGGATAGAAATTGGGTCATTGGCTATGAAACTCTTATGGTTGTATTTTGATGCTTTGGACTCCAGGAAATCCCTTAGCTGATCATTCATCACTTCCCATGTAGGAGATTTCCACGCGCGAGCGTTTGTCTATAATCCCCAACTGCCGCAAGGAAGCCGCCGTAAGCCGAAGCATCAGGCTTCTATTGATACCTGTGTTTGGAAGTTTGCCCACTACCTTGGCCCGTATGCGTTTGTTATTCATCAGGTTCAGTATGGAAATCTCAGTTCCTACCGGTAAGTCCCGATGCAAGGCAAGGCTTTTGCTAGAGGTTTCAGTCCCCTCGATAATACCAACAAGGCCTTCTTCTTTAGTCACCATAGCTCCATCTTCATCCTCTTGCCATTTACGCGAACCGTAGCTGGTGCTTTTGTAGCTTGGAGTCGTGTGTTGTAAGCTATCGATGACCACTTCTTTTCGGATAAGCAGCTTCTGCCCGATGGCTAGATTATTACCGGTGAGGGCATTCCATCGCCTCAGCGTATCTACATCAATCTTGAATTTTCTGGAAATGGAAAAAATCGTTTCTCCAGGTTGAACAAAATGCTCATATTTCGGGCCAGGCAGCTCCGCAGGTCGTTCCACCTTCATCTCCTCCAGGCGACTGGCTTGTTCAGTGTCCTGAACATCCAGTTCCCTGACTTTGAGAATCTGGTCGATGGAGATATTGGTGCCTTCCAGATCGTTCCAATCCAGTATATCCTGCACTTTGACACCGTATTTCCTCGATATGCTGTATACTGTCTCACCTGCCACGACCTTGTGCGTTCCTTCGGCCACAGGTTCTTCCACCACCACTTCGTCGATGGGGATCAGCAAGATCTGACCGATGTCAATTCCACGTCGCTTCAAATCATTTTGATTCTTGATGATTTTGACTTTCGTGCCATACCTTCTAGACAAAGAATACAAGGTCTCATCCTCCTCAACTTCGTGCATGACAAACCATTGATCGCCTACCTTTTTAGTTCCCAAAGAGTCAAATGACGATGCGTTGCTCAATGGGCAACATCCGAGAATCACGCAAATTCCAGCGAAGACACCCTTAAATTTCAAAGAATATGATTTCATTTTTCCTAGCTACAAAAATGATAAGATTTGCGAAAGTTATGAAAGACTCTGAAGCCTCGCCTGATAGGGTTTCATCAATTTCCTCATGATACACCACCTCTCCACTCGACTTCATGATTAGAACGTTTCTCGAAAGTTGCTCATTATAGCTCATATGGTATGCGACAACGATGAAATTTTTGTTTTCGATATACTCCATCCCTTTCACGAGTGTCACTCCTTCGGGTAACTCCAGAAAATCCGCGATTTCTTTCCACGATTCCGATCCCTCCGGAAAATAAGCCGGAAGCTTGAAGTCGCCATGATAGCCATCTTTCAACGCCGTAGATTCAGTGAGTGACGTGGACTCATGGTCCAATCTCAAAATGTGTTGCCGAAAGGGGTCCTTCTCTGATTCGTATTTCTTAAAATAAGCCTCCTTCTTGTCTAGCCAGATCATGCTCATCCACCAGTCCAGTTCCGCATGCTCGATCACCGCCATAGAGAAATCAAATAGATCCATGCGTCGAAACTGGACTTCCAGTGATTCCTCATTCCGAATCTCAAGTCCGATGCAGGCGTCATCGCCAATGGCTATGCGCCAAATCACGCCATCAAATTTTTTACTACAAACGATTGGCACCTCTTTTCAGATTTTTCTTTTAGTTAATTTGCAAAACAACTTGAATCCATTGAAACGACATTACTTATTTACTGTCCTTACCCTGGGTGTACTGCTATCATCCTCCGATAGCTATGCGCAGGAGCGACCTCTGATCTTCCACTTGAAGGTCCTGGACAACATCGACCCACGCACGAATCGCTATACTGAATTGGGCATGGAGGCCGCTTCGGAAGCTGGTGCCGACCTGGTTATCCTGGAACTGGATACCTATGGAGGCGCTTTGAATGACGCGGATGATATCCGAACGAGGATCCTGAACTACGATATTCCGATTTACGCATATATCAACAAAGATGCCGCCTCAGCCGGTGCACTGATATCCATAGCCTGCGACTCCATATACATGGCGCCAGGATCAAGTATTGGCGCAGCCACCGTTGTTGGTGGGGATGGTACAGCTGCTCCGGACAAGTACCAATCCTACATGAGATCCATCATGCGCTCAACAGCTGAAGCGAAAGGAAGAAACCCAAGAATGGCCGAGGCCATGGTAGATGAGGACATCGACCTTGACAGTGTGGCCACAGAGGGCAAGGTGCTAACCCTATCCGTAAAAGAAGCCATGAAATACGGTTTTTGCGAGGCACAAGTAGGTTCGATCGACGAAATCCTCAGTATCTCAGGAATCGATGATTACGATATCGAAGCCTATGAATTGGGATCTACCGACAAAATCATCCAGGTCTTCTTAAACCCTTTCGTCAGTGGTATACTGATCTTGATCATCATTGGCGGAATCTACTTTGAGCTTCAAACGCCCGGTGTTGGGTTCCCGATCTTGGCTTCTTTCATCGCTGCAGTTTTGTACTTCACCCCTTATTACCTGAACGGGCTGGCTGAGAATTGGGAAATCGTCTTGTTCGTCGTGGGTATACTGCTTCTGGCGGCAGAAATTTTTGTCATTCCCGGGTTTGGCGTGGCCGGTGTGTTGGGATTGATCTGTACCCTCGGAGCATTGGTTCTGGTCATGCTCAACAATGACTTCTTCGACTTCTCTCTGGTGAATACTGATAAGATCTTCATCGCCATTGCCACCACTCTGGCTGGCCTGCTAGGGTCAATAATCGTGATGTTTCTGGGGGGGGTGCGGCTAGCAAACAGCCGAGTATTCAGCCGAATTGCCCTGCAAGAGACCCAAGACAAGCAAAAGGGTTATACCTCTCGCTTCATTAAAACCACCATGAAAGGTAAGACGGGCACGGCTTTCACCATACTTCGACCTAGCGGTAAAGTGATGATTGATGAAACAGTTTACGACGCCTACACCCGTGGCGAATACGTGGCTCAGGGTGAAGATATCGAAGTACTATCGGATGAAGGCACATCGCTGAAAGTCAAGAAGAAGGCGTGATCGTAGGCATCATCCCTGCGAGATACCAAAGTACCCGGTTTCCTGGTAAACCCCTGGCCAAAATGGGCGAGTTCACCATGATTCAGCGTGTGTATATGCAAGCCCGCCAGTCTACTTCATTGGATGCCGTTGTAGTGGCCACGGATGACCGTCGAATTGCGGAGAACATAAGAGACATTGGTGGTGAGGTGTCAATGACCCGAGTTGACCACCACAATGGCACTTCCAGGTGTGCGGAAGTTGCCCAGAACCTGGAAGGAAGATATTTCATCAATATCCAGGGAGATGAGCCCTTTATCAACCCTCGACAGATTGACCTCCTGGCTGATAGGTTGAGTCGAGGTGCCCTGATAGCGACATTGAAAAAGAAAATCCATGAACAAAAAGAACTAATGGATCCAAATGTGGTGAAAGTAGTTACAGACCTCGCCGGAAAAGCCATCTATTTTAGCAGACAGCCTATCCCCCACCTTCAAGGAACCGATATGAATACATGGCTGGCAAACTCAGCATTCCACAAGCACATCGGCATCTATGGGTTCGAACGAAACACACTGATGGAGGTCGTGGATCTGCCAGAAACCAAACTTGAAAAATGCGAATCACTCGAACAACTGAGATGGATGGAACACGGCAAATCCATCTATGTGGAAGAAACTCAATCTGAATCCATTTCCATTGATACGCCAGCCGATTTGGAGGATGCTTTAAGGTTATTGCATGAAGAGCGCTAAAAAAATTGTCGTTTGGGCACTAATAATTGTGGCCCTTGCCTTGTTTTGGATTTCCCTTAGAACAGACGAATCGGCTATGGAGTATACGCTTGCGGCATTGGCAATTTGGGGTATCGGATTTGCAGTAAACAAATACTACCAACCTTGAGAATTCGACATAGAAAGAACAAGTGTTTGAATTGTGGATGGTCTATTTCAGAAGTCTACAACTATTGTCCCAACTGCGGTCAGGAAAATACCACAACCAATCTCTCCTTTGGCGTCTTATTCAAAGAATTCTTCAACAACTACTTCTCCCTTGACTCGCGGTTTGGTCGGTCCATCAAACCTTTCCTGATCAAACCTGGTGCATTGACCATTGCCTTCAATGAAGGTAAGCGCGTCATGTATGCACATCCGATACGGCTCTATCTGATCATCAGCCTTTTCCACTTTTTCCTCTTTAGCTGGGTGCTATCGGATGGAAATGACAATACCGATGTGGACATTTTCGAGGTCACAGAAGAAGACCGGGCAGAGCTCGACAGCCTTATGAAATTGCCTCCCGCAGACAGGGGCTATGACGAGGATAGCTGGCCGTTGCAAGATTGGGAAATGAGCCTGATGGCTGTCATGCATGAAGATGAATTTGCGGATGAGGTGATCCTGGATTCTTTGCAGGTAGCAGAGCGGGATTTAGTCGATCGATTTGTCATCAAGAGAATGCTGAGACTCTCGGACGCGTCTGGTGCAGATCTATCCGACATGATTGTAGAAAACATCCCTGTGATGATGTTCTTCATTCTCCCACTCTACGCCTTACTTCTGAAGCTGTTCTATTTCCGAAGGGGACTCTATATCATCCATGTAATCCATTCCCTGCATATCCATTCTTTCCTGTTTTTTATACTGGGCCTGACCTGGCTCTACGAGCTGATCTTCAATGTCGACGAGGACATTTTGATATTCATAGACTTCATACTGATCTCGCTGTACATCGTTCTTTCTTTCAGACGCGTGTATCAGCAGAAATGGATAACAACCCTATTCAAATTTGGTCTTCTGGGCTTTGCCTACTCGATCCTACTGTCTATCTCGCTATTGGTGGAGGTTCTCGTTAGCCTAGCCCTTTACTGATTGCAGGGCGAGATTACTGCCCTCAATGATTTGAGCTATTTCCTGGTCACCGATGGCATCTGACACAAACAATGACTCATACGGAGAAGGTGCCAAATAGACCCCGGCATCCAACATACTATTGAAGTATTGGGCAAAAAGCTTACCATCCATGCCTTTGGCGGTATCAAAATCCACCACCCGGTCCTTGGTGAAGAAAAGCGTATACATACTGCCGATCTGATTGATGGTGAAGGGCAAGTCAAGAGATTTCAATGAATCTGCTATCCCATCGGTGATTCGTTTTGTCTTGTTGGCAAGGCGATCGTAAATGGATGGGTCATTCCTCAGTTGTCTCAAAATAGCCAAGCCAGCGGCCATAGCTACCGGATTCCCGGAAAGTGTTCCTGCCTGGTAAACGGGGCCTTGAGGAGATACATAGTCCATAATCTCTTGCTTACCTCCATAGGCTCCCACCGGTAGGCCTCCGCCTATGATCTTGCCCAGGGTTGTCATATCGGGAGTGACATCAAAAAGCTCTTGTGCTCCACCTGCGGCCAAACGAAAACCAGTCATTACCTCGTCGAAAATGAGGACAATACCCTGATCATCACAGAGCTTACGCAAACCTTCGAGGAAGCCGGGTTCGGGCAGCACACAACCCATATTTCCCACCACCGGCTCCAAAATGATGGCTGCAACCTCGCCAGCGTTCTCATTTATCAACATCTCCACAGAAGAGAGGTCGTTGAAACGTGCAAGCAACGTGTCCTTGGCGGTGCCCTTCGTCACTCCCGGACTATCCGGTTCTCCGAATGTCACGGCTCCACTACCGGCAGCAATCAAAAAGGAATCTCCATGTCCATGATAGCATCCTTCGAACTTGATGAACTTGTCCCTTCCTGTAAAACCCCTTGCCACACGAATCGCGGACATAGTGGCTTCAGTACCTGAATTGACCATACGTACCTTCTCGATGGATGGCACCATCTCCACAATCAGTTCAGCGATTTCCACCTCCCTCCGTCCGGGTGCCCCAAATGAAGGACTCGATTGTATGGCTTCAATAACGGCTTTCTCCACTTCTTCATTGGCATGCCCCAGAATCATAGGGCCCCAGGAATTGATCATGTCGATATAGGCCTTCCCATCTTCGTCGTAGAGGTAGGCACCTTTTGCTGATTTGATAAATCTGGGATTGCCACCCACTGCTTTAAAGGCCCTTACTGGTGAATTGACACCACCAGGAATGTATTGCTGAGCGCGCTCAAAGAGCGCATTGCTGATATCAGTCATCTATTGGAATAAGTGTGCTATTTCTGAGTGTAACGATAGGAACTACCTGATTGTCTTTTGACAGGCCATACCTGAATCCCGGCAAGACCATACCCGGTGTATCGCCTTCCTCCATGAAGTGATTCTGGAAATATTTCCCATACTTGGTCAACATACTACCCAGGTAGAAGATCGTTTCATAGCCAAGGTAATGGTACGAGGAAGGTGGACAGCGATAAGTCTCCTTTACCAATTGATCCAACTCCTGGTAGCGCGGATTGCGGCTATCCAGATATTCGGGATTTGCCAGATTCACTTGTAGGCGCTCAAGCTGATTGAAGTCCACCACCTCAAAATCCTGCCAATTGCCATATCCAAAAAGACCAATCGAATCTGGCCTTGCCTCGATTGCGCCAATGAAATTATTGACAATACCATTGTCCCGGCTGGCAACCATGATGTGACCAATACTATCGGGTACAACATTGAATTTCATTTCATAGTAGATCAGTGAATCTCCAGGCTCACCCTCCTCATCGATTCTCACCAATGCGTAAGCCAATTCCTCCTCATTTTCCGGATCGGGCTCTTTTTCTTTGATAAACCTTCCCTGTATTTCCATCAAGGAGTCCACTTCCTCCAGGGTGGCTATATATTCCTCATGCTGAGCCGTAAGCGAATCCAGAATCTCCTTGCTCAATTCATTATCCAGACCTCTGAATTCAATCACCTGAAAGCTATCTGCTTCGATCTTCTGCCTGTAGGCCTCAGCAAATACCGAGTCACGAAGATTTTTAGAGAAGTAGACCAGCGCATTCTTGTTGCTTACTTTCATGGAGGTGTGGTCCGCCAGAGCAGCAGCCATCGTCTCGTAGGAGGGTTTCAACAGGAAGCCATAGGCGTTGTCCCTCACCGCATTGAGATTGGAAGAAACAGGATTGAACAGGTTAACTTTTTGATCGTTCGAGAAGCTATTAGCCTCTTCGATCGGCTCTCCAAATAGCGGCCCTACAAGCAAATCAATATCCTCCAGGTTGCTTAGGGCCTCTTTGGTAACCTCTTTCTTTCGTTTGGTATCATAGGGATAAAGGCGAACCTTATGGCCTTGCTCATTGAGTGCTGATTCAGCCAATAGCATACCCTGGTACAGATCCATGATTACGCGATTGCTAATGGTCTTTTCCGGGTTAGACAGTCCATCAAACATGAATGGGAGCATTACTCCAATAGCGTAGGCTTCTTTCTTCACAGTAGGCAGGTTTACCTCGGAATAATCGGATAACTTGAGATCAAACTTCGCAATGAGTTCACGAAGGAATGCACCCTCTTCTTCATCCTGGGGGTCCAGCCTGGAAGCCAACGTCCGGGCCAAAATCTCATGATCCGGAAATTTTCCATTCAACTCCACTAACAGTTCCTTGTCAGCCTCTTCGAGGAATATCGTGGCTAGCTGGTCCGCCAGATCCGAATCAAAAAAGTCGTTGAAACGCTGGCTGAATATGATACCAGATTCAACTTCACCCATCTGATAGCTGGAAAGCATCAACCAATAGTAGACCTCACCAATCTCCTCCCACTGGGAATTCCGGTTGACCAGTTGCTTCCATATGGAATTGGCAGCAGCGACATCACCTTCTTCATAGGCACTCAGTCCGGCAAAGAATACGGCGTGGAGTCCAAAGGTGTCGTTGTCGAACAGACTTGCAAAAGCAGACCTTGCATTCACAAAGTCCCCATTTCTGAACAGTCTTTTGGCTTCAAGGTACTCTGCCTGGACGCCCTGACCATGAAGTCCCAGGAAGGTCATAAGCGATAAGGAGAGCAGCAATAAAATACGGTTGAGCATTGGCGATATGTTTAGCAAATTATTCCCATTCGATGGTGGCAGGAGGCTTAGAGCTAATGTCATACACTACCCTATTGATGCCTTTCACCTGATTTATGATCTGGTTTGAGATCTTACCCAGGAATTCATATGGCAAGTGACACCAGTCTGCCGTCATGCCATCCAGACTCGATACGGCCCTTAGCGCCACCACGCGCTCGTAGGTCCGTTCATCCCCCATCACCCCTACCGACTGGATCGGCAAGAGCATCGCGCCAGCCTGCCATACCTGGTCATAAAGTCCCTCGTTCTTCAATCCCTCAATGAATATGTGATCCACTTCCTGCAAAATCTCCACCTTATCCACGGTAATATCTCCCAGGATGCGTATGCCCAGTCCAGGTCCTGGAAAGGGGTGCCGGCCCAATATATTGGGTGGTATTCCCAAAGAATCACCAACTCTGCGCACGCCGTCCTTGAAAAGCATCTTCAAGGGTTCCACGATCTTCAGATTCATTTTTTCAGGGAGTCCCCCCACATTGTGGTGGCTTTTGATGGTGACGGAAGGACCATTTACCGAAACTGACTCTATGATGTCAGGATAAATTGTACCCTGACCCAGCCATTTGACATCCTGGATCTTATGGGCCTCCTCATCAAATACATCAATAAAGGTCTTACCTATCGCTTTTCTTTTCCCTTCCGGGTCCGTGATACCTTTCAACGCCTCATAGAACTTGTCTTTGGCATCGACACCGAGCACATTGAGACCCAATCCCTGGTAACTCTCTAGGACCATCTCGAACTCATGTTTTCTCAGAAGTCCATTGTCGACAAAAATGCAATAGAGATTACTCCCAATGGCTTTGTGGATCAAAGTGGCTGCCACGGAAGAGTCTACACCACCGGACAACCCCATCACTACCTTGTCATTGCCTAGCAATTGCTTCAGTTCTTCAACCGTGGAATCCACAAATGCAGCTGGCGTCCAGGTCTGACTCGCGC
This sequence comes from Cyclobacteriaceae bacterium, assembly GCA_965601475.1. Classification (GTDB taxonomy): domain Bacteria; phylum Bacteroidota; class Bacteroidia; order Cytophagales; family Cyclobacteriaceae; genus JAWPMT01. The sequence goes on from OZ271832.1 coordinate 153,711, forward strand.
TACAAATGGTCACCACGAAATTGTACAGCAGTTCCTTACCTTGCGTGGAATGCGTCACTTCGGGATGGAACTGAATCCCATAAACCCTTTGATCTCTGATTTTGAAGCCGGCAATGTCAATGTCATCGGTTGCGGCAATCTTTTCTGCATTTTCCGGTAGTCGCACGATGGTATCGCCATGAGACATCCACACCTGCGCCTCCTCTTCAATACCCAGGAAGAGCCCCTCATGTTCAACCTTAGAAAGGTGCGACCTTCCATATTCCCGGTGCGCCGATCTTGCAACTTCACCACCCATCTTATGTGCCACTAGCTGGGCTCCGTAGCAAATACCCAATACTGGCAAATGCGTAAAAGATTCCAGGTCTACATCGGGTGCACCATCATCCAGCACCGAACACGGGCTCCCGGAAAGCACGATGCCTTTTACATCGTTGCCAAGGTCTGGGATATGATTGAACGGGTGAATCTCACAATACACATTGAGCTCACGAATCCTCCTTGCAATCAACTGTGTGTATTGGGATCCAAAATCGAGAACAACTATTTTTTCGACCATGGCCCAAAAATACTATCGCTTTGTATGAATGGAAGCGGCTGACGTTTTTTAAGTTTGATTTCCCACTGTACAAATCACGGGGAGACTTCCTGCGCCCAGGAAGATTAATTTCAGTCAATGATGGAGGATTTTGAGAAAAAGCGCCTGGAAGAATCGCGCAATGGAACACCTTGGAAAAACTGGGGACCTTACCTGTCAGAACGGCAGTGGGCCACAGTAAGGGAAGACTATACCGAGCACGGAAACGCATGGGAGTCGATCATTCATGATCAGGCGCGGAGCAAGGCTTACCGATGGGGTGAGGATGGTATTGGTGGTATTTCCAACAGCGACCAGCGTATATGTTTCTCCTGGGCGTTCTGGAACGAAAAGGATCCCATCTTGAAAGAAAGGTTGTTTGGCCTTACCGGCAATGAGGGAAACCACGGCGAAGATGTCAAAGAGCTGTATTACTACCTCGACTCGACGCCTACACATTCCTACATGAAAATGCTGTACAAATACCCCATGGCGGCATTCCCCTATGCCAAATTGGTGGATGAGAACAGGAAACGAGATCGTTCGGAGCGCGAATACGAACTTCTGGATACGGGCTTGTTTGACAAAGACGAGTACTTTGACATTTTCATGGAATATGCCAAAGCGTCTCCGGACGATTTGTTGCTGAAATGTGACGTGGTCAACAGAAGCAACAAGCAGAGCCAGATCCATGTGCTGCCAACAATCTGGTTCAGAAACACCTGGTCATCGGCCAGGGATCTTGAAATCCCTTCTGTCGAACAAGTGGCTGACAATGTTTTGAAAATTAGCCATCATGTATTGGGTGACTACTTCGTGTACTTTGATGAGGGCAATCAGGAAAACCTGTTTTGCGACAATGAAACCAACCGCCATCGGCTCTACGGAACCAAAAATCGATCGAAGTACCCAAAAGACGCCATCAACGACTATGTTGTCAATGGAAAAAAATGCCTCAACCCAAAGCTCCAGGGCACCAAGAGCAGTGGTCATAGCATATTGAAATTGGGAGCCTCCCAGCAGGCCACAGTGAGGGTCAGAATTAGCAAGGAACAACTGGAAGAACCTTTCTCAGACTTTGACACCATCTTCGAACAACGCAAAAACGAAGCCGACATCTTCTACGGTGCGCTCCAAGAGAATGTCAAAAATGAAGAACTCCAGCGTCTGCAACGGCAGGCCTACGGTGGACTCATGTGGAGCAAACAATTCTATTATTACAACATCAAGAATTGGCTGCAGGGTGATCCAGGTAAAGCGAAGCCGCCGTCCGTGCGAAAAAAGGGTCGAAATTCCGATTGGACACACCTTTTCAATTACCATATCATCTCCATGCCTGACAAGTGGGAGTATCCCTGGTATGCGGCGTGGGATCTGGCCTTCCATTGCATTCCCATAGCGAGAATCGATCCGGACTTTGCCAAGGAACAGCTTCTGCTATTGCTCAATGAGCGATATCAGCATCCAAATGGTCAAATACCAGCTTACGAATGGAACTTCAGCGATGTTAACCCGCCGGTTCATGCCTGGGCTGTCCTTCGTGTTTACAATATAGATCGCAAAGTTCGGGGACAAGCGGATCTTGACTTTCTGCAAAGGGCCTTTCACAAACTGAGCGTCAACTTCACTTGGTGGATCAACCGGAAAGACCGTGATGGCAACAATCTCTTCGAAGGAGGCTTCCTCGGTTTGGATAATATTGGGGTTTTCGACCGTAATCACAAAATCATTGAAAACTCCAGACTCGAACAAGCCGATAGTACGAGCTGGATGGCCATGTTTGCCCTCAACCTGCTGAGGATCTCGCAGGAGCTCGCACTGAAGTACCCCGTGTACCAGGACATGTGCATAAAATACTTTGAGCATTTCCTTTACATATCAGGAGCTATGAATGGCATAGGGGAAACGAGCGTCGACTTGTGGGATGATGAGGACGGCTTCTATTACGATATTGTTCACTGTCCCGATGCCGAAGACCAGCTGATGAAGGTGCGATCTATGGTCGGTCTGATTCCGCTCTACGCTGTGGAGATACTGCGACAAGACGCCTATGACAACCTGCCTGAGTTCAGAGAGAAGCTGGACTTCATATTGAAGGAAAGACCATTGTTGGCCTCTCTGGTCTCCCGCTGGGGAGATGAAGGACTCGATCGTAAGCATCTTTTGAGTATTCTTCGGCGGCATCGAATGAAAAAGATCCTGCAGCGCATGCTCGACTCGGAAGAATTTCTCTCAGACTACGGCATACGTGCACTATCGAAGTACCATAAAGACCACCCTTACACCTTCGAAGTGGATGATGAGCGACTGACTGTCGAATATCTTCCGGGTGAATCAGACAGCTCGTTTTTCGGCGGGAACTCCAACTGGAGGGGCCCTATTTGGTTTCCGGTGAACTACCTCATATTAGAGTCACTACTCAAATACAGTCGCTACTACTCCGACGAATTTCTCGTAGAGTTTCCGACAGGGTCCGGAAAAAAGGTAAGTCTCCGGAAAGTGGCCAAGGAAATTTGCTGGAGGATGTTCAAGATCTTTCTGCCCGACGAAGAGGGCAAACGACCTGTATACGGCGAATACGAAAAACTGCAGACCGACCCGCACTTCAAAGACCACATTCTCTTTTACGAGTACTTCAATGGTGACACCGGGGAAGGACTGGGAGCCTCTCATCAGACAGGCTGGACGGGGCTCATCGCCGAAATGATCTACCGCTATTACAACTAAGAAGCTTAATATTCGGATAAAACATAGTTGTCTAATTTCGAAGAAAAAAAGGGTGAGAGGACTGCTGATCGTAAGTTTTATCCTCCTGCAATTTCATCTGCAGGGACAATCAGATAAGCCAAAGCTGGTTGTTGGCATCGTCGTTGACCAAATGCGCAACGATTACATTGCCAGGTTCGAGGGTCATTTCGGCGAAGGCGGCTTCAAGCGACTATTGGACCAAGGGTACCAATTCAAAAACGCACACTACAATTACATACCCACCTACACCGGGCCCGGACACGCTTCGGTGTACACCGGCACCACACCCAGGTATCACGGCATCATCGCCAACAATTGGTATAGCCGCACCTTCGACAAGTCTATCTACTGTGCTGAAGACTCTACACAAACCGCGGTAGGTGGAAGTGGGGAAAACGGAGCCATGTCTCCCGCCAACATGGACGCTTCGACCATCTCAGATCAACTGCGTCTCACAACAAATTTTCGATCCAAGGTCGTCGGAGTGGCCATTAAGGACAGGGGCTCCATACTTCCAGCCGGCCACTCTGCCAATGCAGCCTACTGGTACGACCCGACCTCGGGGGATTTTATCTCCAGCACCTACTATATGACAGAACTTCCTGCCTGGGTGAATGACTTCAATGACAGAAATTTGCCAGATGCGTATCTGGAGCAATCGTGGACAACAGCCAAGCCTATCGAAACTTATGTCGAGTCTGCAGCCGACGACAATGATTTCGAGAGATCTTTAGGCAATAAGCCGCGCCCTACCTTTCCGTATGATCTTGCAACGATCTCCAGGTCCCCAAATTTCGGAATGCCCACAGATACTCACTATGGCTTAATCAGGACCACGCCCTTTGGCAACACACTCACCACGGAAATGGCCATGGCGGCTGTCATAGGCGAAGACTTGGGCAGGGATGAGTTCACCGACCTGCTCGCGGTTAGTTTTTCGTCGACAGATTATGTAGGACATGCCTTCGGGCCTCACTCCAAAGAAATTCAGGATACCTACATCCGGCTCGACCAGGAACTGGAAAGGTTCTTCACTTTTCTGGATGAGGAAGTCGGCGAGGGTGAATACCTGGTTTTCCTTACCGCAGACCATGCCGTAGTACACGTACCAGCCTATCTGGAGAGTGTGAAAGTAAAAGGTGGCTACTACAGCGTACAGCGAGCAGGCATCTATCTCAATACCGAATTATCAAATAGGTTCGGCAAGGGGGAATGGATTTCAGATGTTTCCAACGACCAGATCTTCCTCAACCGGGAATTGGTGAGAAGTAGTGGCCGAGGCCTGGAGGCTTTCCAAAAAGATTTGGCGGAAATAGCCATGGGTTCCGAAGATGTGTTTGAAGTCTACACCGCTACACAGATGATGAACAACGACTACCCCGATGGCATCACCAGTTTGTTAAGGAACGGCTACAATGCCCAAAGATCAGGAGATGTGCTCGCCATCATCAAACCCAATCATCTGGGCGATGGATACGGTGCTAAGGGCACCACGCACGGTACAGGCTTCAATTATGACACACATGTACCCATGCTCTTTTTTGGTAAGGGGATAAAAACAGGAAAGTCGGTGAGAAAGGTATCAATCACCGATATTGCGCCCACATTATCCATGCTCTTGGATATCAGTTTACCTAATGCCGCCACTGGCGTCCCATTAACAGAATTATTTGAATGACAGAAATTGGACTAATATTCGATATGGACGGGGTGATTGTCAATAATCACCTTTTTCATTACAAAAGCTGGCAGGAGATCTGCCGGAAATATGGCAAGCCGCTTGATGAAGAAAGCTACAAGAACAACCTCAATGGCCGCACGCTAACAGAGGTGGTCCAGTTTATTTTTGAGGAAGAAATGCCCCACGAACGGGTACGAGCCATCGGTCAGGAAAAGGAGGCCCTATATCGCGAACTATACAAACCACACCTGAAATTCACGACAGGACTGGAAGCATTTCTCAGCGAGTGCCAAGAGGAGAAAATTCCTATGGTTGTAGGCACCTCCGCCCCGGTTGAAAATGTTGATTTCACCCTGGATGGATTGGGCATTCGAGGCCTCTTTAAGGATGTGCTGGACGAAAGGGCGGTGACCAAGGGCAAACCAAATCCTGAGATTTATAAGAAGTGTGCCAAAGCCGTAGGCCTTCCAAACAAAAAATGTCTCGTTCTGGAGGACGCAGTTTCCGGTATCAAAGCGGGCAAGGCCGCAGGCTCAAAGGTCATTGGCGTGGCGACTTCACACAAAAGGGAAGAGTTGGATGCGGATCTTGTGATCGACGACTTCACGCAGATCACCTTGCAACAAATCAAGGAGTTATTGAGTAATTAAAGCTATGCGAAAGAGCTTCATAATAATCGCGATGATTCTGGCCGTTGGTTTCGCGGACGGCCAGCAACTCAAAATAGCTAAACTCAAGTACGGTGGCGGCGGCGACTGGTATGCCAACAAGACTGCCCTACCCAACCTGATTGCTTTTTGCAACTCCAACCTACGAACTGATATTTTCAAAGAAGAGGATATCGTGGAGGTAGGCAGTCCTGATCTCCCATTGTATCCCTACATCTACATGACAGGGCATGGCAATGTCAACTTCTCCGAAAGCGATGCCGAGAATTTGAGAAGATACCTCATCTCCGGAGGGTTTCTGCATATTGACGACAATTATGGCATGGACCCTTTCATAAGACTGGAGATGAAGAAGGTCTTTCCGACAAAGGACTTTGTGGAAATTCCCTTTGATCACCCGATTTATCATCAGAAATGGGATTTCAACGAAGGCCTGCCCAAAGTGCATCAACATGATGGGAAACCTCCTCAGGGTTTTGGACTATTTTATGAAGGTCGACTGGTATGTTTCTATTCCTACGAGTCGGATTTGGGCAACGGATGGGAAGATCAGATTATTTACAACGACCCGCCTGCTGTTCGACGACAAGCATTGAGGATGGGGGCGAATATCATCTCCTACGTATTCACCATGGAGAACTAAAAAGGAAAAACCTTCCCCCAAGGGAAGGTTTCCTACCTGAAAAACTAGGGGTTTCGCCAAACCCCTAATGCTCGAAAACACCTAACGTTCCAGCATTTCGCCTATCGACGTCGACCTCGTAGTGATAGTACCACTTCTTCAGTCACATCGCCATAAGTAACCGTGGCAAGGTTGTCACAACTGCCGTCACCATAATCCAGGGTTACCACATTTTCTCCTACCGTAAACTGCTTGGTGCCACTGACCGGAACAAAAATCCGACCTGCCCAACAGCCTCTGGCAAAAAGAATATCCTCAATGATCTCAACGGTATAGTTGTCACCGTTTCGATTGATCCCGGATGCGCCTCCGGTAACTGTAGTCGTATTGTCGTTCCTGCTCCATACCCTGGTCCAATTTGCCTCACGAGTGGCTGTTGTACCATCTCCAAAAGTCAGGCTCCCACCTTCCAGGGTTATCTCGGCAGTAACGATTCCGGCTTCACTATCTACAGCAGTGATCATGTGCGTCCTTACACCTGCGATGGTAGTGCTATCCACCATAAAACCATCGAAAGTCACCCTGCGGAAAGCTCCGACCGCAAAACTTCTCCCTCCACTGTATTCAAGAATTATTTTCCCTTTCCTCACTCTTCCTTTCGGGCCCTCGCAGCCGTCAGCGTAGTCTATCGTGATCACATTGGCTACCGTATCATGTTCAACCATAGCGCATCCCAAAATTTCATCTCTGATTCCTCTACCGGAAGCGTCAACGAAAGAATCAAAACCCGCGTCACTGATCACATCAGCATCCTCAAACGCCGAAGCAATCGTTTCCTCAGAAGACAAGTCCGCTGACTCAAGTTCAAAGCCGGCCACTTCATCCATTTCGCTGTCACTACAAGAAAAAAAGGTGAAGGCCGTCAACGTCATCAAAACAAATGCTACTCTTTTCATTATCTCTTATTGTTTATTAATTCAAAAGATTCGGTCCTTAGATAGGTGGTACGAGGAGAGGTTTAATCTGGCTGGAAATTTTTTTTGACTTTGTTGAAATACCGCTTTATCCAAGCCCTGAATGCGGATGTCACTATGTAACGGCGATCGGCGGGACCTAATCAGTCATTGCGATCAGACCGACTTCGATCACAATACTTCCCTTAGAATGACTTTCCGTAATTTTGATCAACCCAAAAGACTTTTCATCAGTATAGGATAGCAGGCCAGTTTTTTTATGAAGTTACTTTTTGCCGCTGCCGGTTTACTTGTATTTTTTTTGACAGCCAATAGCCAGGAGGACACCAGGCTCCAGGCTGAGAGAGCTTTCGAAGATGCGGATTATCCAAGAGCCTTGCAGTTGTACCGTGAGTCTGCAGACAAGTACCTTGCTCAGGAGCGACTTGTTCCCTCCACGGAATGCCAATTGCGCGTTGTAAGTTGCCACCTGGCCATGGGCAATCCTGAAGCAGGCCTCGACCTGGCTAACGCCACGCTCACTAAACTCACCCAGAATCTCCCGGATAGCAGACAGCTATCGGCTAAGGCCTATACTCTCTTGGGTGAATCGCAACTCAATATGGGTAGAAACGACCTGGCCCTGGAAAATCTACAGTTGGCTGAACGCTTGTTCGAAGCCTCCAACTCACCTGACCTCGCCGAATGTTACGAAAACCTTGGCATTATCTACTGGAACAACGGCAACCTCGACCTATCCACTCAATACCATGAGAAAGCCCTTCGCATACGCCAGGAGATTTTTGGAGATCGGTCCGAACAAACCGCCGATTCGTACAACAACCTCGGCGTTATCAACCTTGGTGTTGATGGCTTTAGAGCCTCGCTATACCTGAGGAGGGCACTTTCAATCTATGAGGCTGCGCTAGGACCAAATCACCCAAAGGTCGCTTTTGGGCTCACCAATCTCTCCAGGGCCAATGCGGATGAAGGCAACACCAAAGACGCGCTAGAAATCCTGCAACGGGTAAGTGGCATCTGGGATGACCTCTATGACGGACCACACCCCAGCAAAGCTTTCACTCAATCCAATATAGGCCGCATCCATGCTGAGAATGAAAACTGGGAGGAAGCTGAACAATCACAACAGGCTGCGCTTGCCACTTATATTTCGCTATACGGTGAGAAGCATCCCGAAATTGCCAACACCTATTTTCTCCTCGGCAGCATCCAGGAAAAAAAGCAAAATTGGAAAGAAGCCATTCTCTACTATCAGCAATCCATCTATGCCAATCTCTATGATCAGCAATACACCAACGTAGATGCACTTCCGGAATTGCGCGGCTACTATAACGCTGACATACTGCTATCATCCCTGATCGCCAAGGCCAAGGCATTGGAAATTTTGCACATCGACAAAACGATGAAGCCCAGGCACCTGCAACAAGCCCTGGATACCTTCGCAAAGTGTGATACCCTAATCAGCCAAATAAGGCAGCTAAGGGTAAGTGAGAGTGACAAAATCCGATTGGGTCAATTGGCCAAGGAGGTGTACGAAAATGCCATCCGCATTGCCCTGATCCTCACCAGGCAACCTTTCGCCAAAGAGAAGTATCAGGAAATCGCTTTTGGCTATTGCGAACGTAGCAAGTCCGCCGTTTTGCTTGAGGCGATCTCAGAAACCAACGCCAAAAACTTTGCTGGTCTGCCTGAGTCCATCCTCAGTATGGAGGATAGTCTGAAAGCCGAAATAGCCTATCTGAATCAACAGCTTGCTGCCAAGTCCGGAGGAGCCGATGAAGGTGAATACAAAAACCGGTTGTTCCAGACTGACAGGTCCTACCGGCTACTCGTTAATCGCATTGAGACGGAATACCCCAAGTACTTTGAACTGAAATACCAAACCAACACAGCCTCAGCTGCTGAACTCGCCAGTCTACTGACGGAAGAGCAGGCGATCCTGTCCTATTTTGTTGGAGAGAAAAAAATATACCTGTTCCTCATTACGTCAAAAGGCATCGATGTGATCGAAAAGGAAAGAAATGATGACTTCGCTTCATTGATCAGCGGACTTCGCAATGCGGTTCGGTACCGAGTTCCCAAAGTGTTGATTACCTCTGCGCAAGCACTTTACTCCCTGCTCATACCCAGCCTGCCAAAAAACATTACCACGCTACACATTATACCCGATGGCCTGCTGGGCACAATTCCATTTGAATCGCTCTCCTCTGCAACCGCCAACACAATGGATTTTGCGAGCCAACGATTTCTTGTGGAGGACTATGCGCTGGGATATGATTACTCCGCGACCCTGCTGGCTAACAAATTGAACTCCGCAAAGTCATCTTCAGATACCAGTCCCGGTATTTTACTCACGGCACCCGTGGATTTTGACCTGGCCACAAGAATGGTCTCGCTGGAAGGCACCCGACGTGAAACCAATACCATCAAGTACTTTTTTGACGATCACGGCTGGAACACAAAGTTGGTGATGAATGAAGAGGCCAATGAGAGCTTTCTCAAATCGCAGGACCTCCTCAGCTACGACATCCTCCATTTTGCCACACATGGACTCGTACACGAATCCAAGCCAGAGCTTTCGCGCATATATCTTCGGGGAACTGACTCGGAAGATGGCATCCTCTACTCCGGTGAGATTTACAACCTGAAAGTCGATGCACAACTCGTGACCCTCTCGGCCTGCGAGACAGGGTTGGGCAAACTGGCCAAAGGCGAAGGCATAGTCGGTTTGTCCAGGGCACTGTTATATGCCGGTGCTGAGAACCTGATTGTATCGCTTTGGCCCGTCGCCGATCAATCCACGTCAGACCTGATGATCCGATTCTACCAGGATTTGTTGGAGCAGAAGGGGAATTTCTCTAATCCACTACGTCAGGCCAAACTTGCGCTCTTGCGCTCTGAGGATTACAATGATCCCTATTTCTGGGCGCCTTTCATCTTGATTGGTAATTGAACCGCATGACCCACCAGACAAGCCATTGATTTCCTGTACTGGAAGTTGATCAAATGGGCTGGGGATCTGGTTTTCCTTTCAAAGACCTAAAAACTTATCTTTGCGGCCATGAAGCGAGTGGCGTTCTATACATTGGGTTGTAAGCTGAATTATTCGGAGACCTCCACGATCTCCAGGATGTTTCAGGAGCGGGGATACGAGAAGGTGGCTTTCTCAGAAACGCCTGACATATTTGTCATTAATACGTGCTCAGTGACTGACAATGCCGATCAAAAGTGTAAGCGCATTGTAAAAGAGGCTAAAAAGATCTCTCCAGACTCCTTTGTGGTCATTATCGGCTGCTATGCACAGTTGAAGCCCCGGGAAATCAGTGAAATACCCGGAGTCAATGCGGTCCTGGGAGCTGCTGAGAAATTTCAACTGCTGGACCATCTGGATGCTTTCGAGGTTCCGGAAAAGCCGCTAGTGATTGCATCGGAAATCAAAGAGGCCACAGCATTCAATGCCTCCTACTCTATAGCGGATCGCACGAGAACCTTCCTCAAAGTCCAGGATGGTTGCAACTATGGGTGCGCATTCTGCACCATCCCTTTGGCAAGAGGGAAAAGTCGCAGCGATACGATCGCCAATATCGTATCTGAAGCGCGTAAGATCGCTGAGACAGACGTTAAAGAGATCGTTCTGACGGGGGTAAACATTGGAGATTTTGGAATCCAGGATGGAAGACGAAAAGAAAAATTTCTGGACCTGATCAAGGCACTGGATGATGTGGAAGGCATAGATCGGATTCGGATCTCATCCATCGAGCCCAACCTCCTGTCGGAGGACATCATTGCCTTCGTTGCACAATCGAAAAGATTCGTCCCTCATTTTCATATTCCACTGCAGTCAGGCAGTGATCAGATCTTGAAAAAGATGAACCGGCGCTACCTCACGGACCTGTATGAAAGCCGTGTTGAAACCATTAAATCCCTGATGCCTCATTGTGCTATTGGAGTGGACGTGATTGTTGGTTTTCCCGGTGAAACAGAGGAAGAGTTTCTTACTACCTACAATTTCCTGAACGAACTGGATATCTCATACCTGCACGTTTTCAGCTACTCCGAGCGACCCAATACTAAGGCAGTCACCATGGAGGGTGTTGTCCCTGGCAAAACGCGCTCCGAGCGATCCAGGATGCTGCGAAATCTATCGGAGAAGAAACGACGCCATTTCTACGAATCGGAACTTAGCAAAACCAGAAAGGTCCTGTTTGAAGCTGATATCGAAGAAGGTAAAATGCAAGGATTCACCGAAAACTACGTCCGCGTAAGCGCAAAGTATGACCCCCTGCTGGTCAATGAGATCAAATCCGTGAAGCTCGACCAAATCAATGAAAAAGGGCATGTCGAAGTGTTGGAGCCCGAAATCGAATACATCACACACTAGCACAAAATGAAGATCATTTGCATCGGTCGCAACTATGTGGACCACATCGAGGAATTGGGTAACGAACGGCCGGATAGCCCGGTCATTTTCATGAAACCTGATACGTCCCTCTTGCGCAACAACGACCCCTTCTACTACCCTTCTTTTAGTGAAGATATTCACCATGAGGTGGAGGTGCTGGTACGGATCAGTCGTGAGGGCAAGAGCATTGAGAAGCAGTTTGCGCACAAGTATTATGATCAGGTGGGTTTGGGCATTGACTTCACGGCTCGGGACCTTCAAACCAAAGCCAAAAACAAGGGACTGCCATGGGACCTCGCGAAGGGGTTCAACGGATCAGCGCCTGTTTCCAAATTTGTCGATAAGGGAGATTTTGACTTGTCTGACCTTGATTTCCGTTTGGAACTCAACGATCAGGTGGTGCAACAAGGCAACACAAAACTGATGCTCTACCCGATTGATGAAATCATTGCCTACATCTCCGGGTTCATCACATTGAAAACCGGTGATTTCATTTTTACCGGCACACCCAAAGGCGTGGGTCCTGTCAAAATTGGAGACCGTCTCAAAGGTTTTCTGGCCGGGCAGGAAATGTTTGATTTTCAGGTCAAATAATAAAGACACATCTGGTATTCCAGTAAGCAAGAGCGGTCGTATTCCCCTGCCAGGAACGATATCAACGATCATATTAGTGGACTAAGCGTGAAGGAAAGAAAACTCCGCGGCGGAGTGCATACCCGTGTTTGAAATGTGAAAATTTCCCGAGCAGAAGTCCCCAGCAAAATCGAAATATGGAAAACCCCCGGGCAAAACGTTGCTGCAGACTTGAAATGCGAAAATTCCCTGGGTAATCCCTTCCTGCAAACGCTAAAGACGGAAGCCCCCGGAGCAAATCCTTGCCGGCAGTTGCATCACAATGCTGTACGAGATTTCCCGGAGCCGGCACGCAGATCATCCCAACCATGGAAGGAAATGTTTGGTGTACTCCGAAATAAGAACCGGTAAGGGAATTCCTCGATCAATATTTCCGTTTGGATTTCAGATAAGTTTACTTTGATACTACCAGTATCGAAGACAAAAATTACGTGTATCTGTATAGAATAATACTCCTTTTTGCGTTATTCCCCATCATTGCCAGTAGCCAGTCCTTCACGACAGAGGACTATTACACCTTCCCTATCAATCCGGGTCAAACCAACTATCTGGCAGGAACCATGGGCGAGATGCGAGGTACGCATTTTCATGGAGGCATAGATGTACGTACCGGAGGAAGAATCGGGCTTCCCGTTCACGCTGTGGCTGATGGATACGTTTTTCGAATTCGGGTACAGCAAGGTGGCTATGGCCATAGCATTTACTTGAAACACCCGAATGGTACGACGTCAGTCTACGCACACCTCGATCGCTTCGAACCTGCTCTGGAACAATACCTGGTCGACAAGCAATATGAAGCCAAATCGTACTTTGTCAACCTCTTCCCGAAAAAAGGAGAATTCTCCTTTAGGCAAGGCGAAACCATCGCCTACTCTGGCAATACAGGATCATCCAGCGGGCCACATCTGCATTTTGAACTTCGCGATGAAAAACAGCGTGTACTGGATCCGTTGAAATTCGGCTTCAAGGAGATCATCGACAACCTCACGCCCACTCTCAAACGCATCGCCTTCGTGACCTTGGATGAAAATGCCCGAGTGAATGGTGCCTTCGGCAGATTCGAGTATCGGGTATATAAGATTGGGGACTACTATCGGGTGACGAAGCCCATAGACCTCAAAGGAAATATCGGCATTGAAATTCAATACCAGGATCGGCACAATGGGTCAGGAGCCAGAAATGGCATTCCGGAAATCATCATGACCCTGGATGAAGACACCGTGTTTCATCAGCGGAAAACGCGAATCTCCTATAATGAAATGCGGAATATCGTCGTCCACATGAACTATAAGAATTACGCGGAACGCCGGTCCAAATTCAATAGACTCTACAAGGAAGAGGGTAACCAACTGAGCTTTTACTTAAAGACCAACGAAGGCATATTCTTCGACGAAAGCACGCGCAATATCCAGATCCAACTCATCGACTCCTATGGCAACTCATCGCTGTTTGACAAGAATGTGAACAACAGGCCCATTCAATATCCCATCTCACCCACCATCAACGATTTTGAAATTCTTGAAAACACCATGCACATCCAATCGGCACGTGGCCCTGACGAAGGCATTACCGTGCTCGCTAATAGTCTTCAATATCAATCCCAGCCTTATGCGCTGCAGAAAAACAATTACTATTTGTGGGATCTCCGGGACGGACTCCCCGACCTGGTGATCACGCAAAACAAGGTGTTAAAAACTCATTTCCAACGCACCATCCCCAGTGGTCAGGATTTTCAGTTCTTCCACAATGACATCCAGCTAAGCTTCGGCAGACGAACGCTGTTTGACACCCTCTACTTGCGATTCGACAAAACCTTGGAAGGGGAACGAGAAATATTCCAGTTCTTCCACAACGACTTTCCAATTCGACAAAACGTAGAAGTGACCCTAAAGCCCGAAGGGTCATATGATTTGGAGAAAGCACATGCCTACTCGGTGTATGGCAGTCGGCTCAACTTCCAGGGCGGCGAATGGGGAGCGGATGGCCTCAAATTCAACACGCGCGAATTAGTGAAATTTACCATCGCCGAGGATCATGACGCCCCAACAGTAACAACAATTCGACTCAAGTCGGACAAGATCATTTTGCTTATTGATGATGAGATGTCGGGCATCAAGAGCTACGATGCCTACATGAATGGCGAATGGTTGCTCATGAAATATGACGCCAAAAAAAGACGACTTGAATCACGGCCCAGGATCTTGAACAAGATGCTTGAAGGTGAGTTTATACTCGAGGTGGAGGACAATGCCGGAAACCAAAGAATTTATCAAAAAACAATTACGAACTTATGATAACATTGAAACCGGGTGACAATGCCCCGGAGTTTGCAGGTAAAGATCAGGATGGAAATACCGTGAAATTGAGCGAGCTGAAAGGAAAAAAAGTGGTGCTGTATTTTTATCCAAAGGACAACACCCCCGGATGCACAGCCCAAGCCTGCAACCTACGAGACAACTACGAAGAACTGCAAAAGCAAGGATATGTTGTGCTCGGTGTGAGTCAGGATTCCGAAGCATCTCACCAGAAATTCATTGCAAAACAGGAGTTGCCTTTCTCTCTGCTGGCAGACACTGACCATACCATTCACAATCTATATGGTACCTGGGGTGAAAAGAAGATGTATGGCAAGAGCTATATGGGCACACTTCGGACAACTTTCGTAATAGATGAAAATGGTGTCATCTCAGAAGTCATTTCCAAAGTGAAGACCAAAGACCATACAGCGCAAATCCTGGTGGACTAAGTCATTCAAAATCAATATAACCTAGCCCGGATTTTCCGGGCTTTTTTTATCGATTCCTTACTACCTGTGTCGGATAGCTCACCACACTTTCATGCCCGTTCGCACCGACAGCAGCCACGCCAAATAGGAAATTGTCGATCACTACGCCTTCTACTGTAAACTCCCTGAGGTCTCCGCTTACCAACCTGGAGTACTGCCAGGTGGCGGCCGTGGTCTCTCTCCAATAGACCTTGTAAGCCGCGGCTCCCTCTACCTCGTCCCATTGCAGGAATGCGGAGGGCCGTACAATCCCACCGATTTTTACGTTCTTGGGTGACGGAGGTGCCGAAGCCATGGCGGCCAATGCCACAGCGTTTACTGCTGTCATCTTGGTGCAGTAGTCAAAATCCACTCCTTCGATGACATCTCCGTATTCGATACCATTTTCTATTCTAAGATCCTGATGCTGCCTGTTGTAATTTTCATGTGCCTCCATGATTCTCACCCCTGGGAACCCAGCATTGTTGAATGGCGTATGGTGCCCTCCCCTGCCAAAGCGATCCAGCCTGTAGATCAGGATAGGGTTCATCTCCGGCATGTATGTTTTGGTGGTTTGATACACGTATCGGGCTACCTGGCGGGAAGGACTGTCATTTTCACCACCGAAGAAACGCTTGCGCTTCAACTCATTTTCTGTGGCCAGCACGGAATAGGGCTCAGAAAAGATGCGGAAACTGCGGTTGTCAATGACTCCGTCTACCCCTTCGATATTGCCAATCATATCATTGTTGAGCACGGCTGTAATTTCCCAGCCTTCCTCCTTGGCTTTTTCGGCCATGAACCGTCCTCCGTAGAGGCCCTGTTCTTCGCCTGATAGTCCGGCCAGTACCACACTTGATTCGAAATCATACGCGGAGAGTACCCTTGCCAGTTCAATGGCACCTGCCATCCCTGTTGCATTGTCATTGGCACCCGGAGATTCGTCGGTGAAGTTCATTACATCCGAGACACGACTATCGATATCACCACTCATGATCACATAGTGGTTGGGATATTTGGTTCCTCTCTTGATGGCATACACATTAACCACCCAAGTATCTTCCGTAATTCGGGACTCTGGATCTGCCTTCACCAACGTCCTTTGCTCATATACTTCAAGGCATCCTCCACAAGCTTCGGATATGCGCTCAAACTCAGACTTGATCCACCTCCTCGCTGCGCCGATACCTTGTGTAGCAGAGGTCGTGTCGGACATGGTATGCCGCGTACCAAAGGATACCAATTTCTCCACATAGTCCTGCAACTGCGAAGAACTAACCGCCTCTATGATATCGTACATCTTGGGGTCCGTAGGCAGTAGTTGGGCACTGGTATTGAAGTAGAAGGCCAGTAGGGGCAGGAATAGCGCTTTTTTCATGGGTCAATTTGATTGTAGCGCCTAAAGATACGGCTTCCAATTCAAGAGGCGGCGTTCAAAAGTCACAGCGTTTTTTTGAGCTGCTCCGATCCTGAGGTTAGGGAGATTGACAACCGGAAGGGGACCAGTAGAAAAGGCTATCGTTCTTTCAGGATCAAAATGCCATTCTTTTCCAAAGCCAGCTGCGGCGTCCTGACCACCCTCCTCTCCAACAATACCGCTTTGGTCGTTAGGTGCTCCGGCAAATCCCGCGCTTCATCAGAAAAATTGAGCCAAACCTGGATGCTGCTGTTCCCATCGGACCGTTCATATGCCAGTACATCCTCAGGAATCCCCTCGTCCAGCATCCGGAAATTGCCAGATTTCAATATCGGGTGCTCGGCTCGCAACTTCAAGAGGGCTTTGTAAGTATTCAATAAGGATTTTGGATCATTCAGGGCCTCATCCACATTGATACGTCGATAATTCTCTTGCACAGGCAGCCAGGTGCCGTTGCCTGCTGAAAACCCAGCGTTTGAGCTGCCATCCCATTGCATGGGTGTCCGACAGTTATCCCGGTTGCTAATGCTGGGCATGGCTTCCCGCAAAAAAGCAGGATACTTCAACCAGTATTTTGCGACAGGATCCTGGGCTTCTTCGAAAGGAATCCGGCCCTGTTCCATACCGATTTCTTCTCCCTGATAGGTGAAAGGAACGCCACGCAAGGTCATCTGAAAAGCTGCCAGCACTTCTGCCCGCTGGGGATCATTGTCCATTCGCTTAATACTCCTGAGTTGGTCGTGATTACTGAAAACAAAAGTGGGTACCAATGGGTGGGGATACATCTCATCATACTCCTGGGCCTTCTCTCCAAAGTACTCCGAGGAAAAATTGAAATCCTCAATGAAGTCGAAGATGAATACCAGGTTGAGGCCATCATAAGACTCCAATCCCATCAATTCCCGCATCTCATAATGGGAGCCAAAGACCTCTCCTACCATGAATTTCCCCTCCGGATAGGCCTCCAGAAGGGCTCGCAATTTCTTCGCAAATTGAATCACCTCCGGATGGTGGAAATTGTACTCATGTTCACGGAAGAGCCACTTCTTTTCACCGAAATCAGGCAACAAACGCAGCGTAGATGGATTGTCAGGATATTCAGGATCCTCAAAGATGAAGTTGAAGATATCCAGCCGCATACCATCCACACCGCTATCCATCCAATGCTTGATCATATCCATCACCGCGGCCTGGACCTCAGGGTTCCACATGTTCAGGTCTGGCTGATAGACCGGCAAAAAAGCCGTGTAGTAATACTGGTCTCGTTCTTCGACATAATTCCACCCACTTTCACTACCCAGGATGTTCTTCCAATTGTTGGGTGGCCCGCCATCTTTCCCATCTCGCCAGACATACCAATCACTCTTGGGATTCTCATTGGAGCTTTTCGACTCCAAAAACCACGGATGTTCGTTCGAGGTATGGTTGAGGACCATATCAAAGATGATCTTCATATCACGGCGGTGCACTTCGTTGATTAGGCTATCTACAAGCTGCTGATCACCATACACAGAATCAATTTCTCTGTAGCCACTGACATCGTAGCCATGATCTCGCTGCGGGCTCTTAAAGAAAGGAGAGATCCAAATGGTCTCAAAACCGAGAGCCTGGATATAGTCCAGTTTCGAAATAATCCCGGCGATATCTCCTATGCCATCGCCATCGCTGTCTTTGTAAGATCTGGGGTAGATCTGGTAGACAGAAGTCTGCTTCCACCAGACATCACTTTCCGTATACTTCGGAGTAATGTTGGAGGGGAGCCTGTCCAGTATCTCCTTCGGGTCGGTTTTGGATAAATTGACAAACACGAAATAAGCAACAAAGAGGATTATAAGAGCAAAGGCAAATAGCCCAATCCGGAGAAACAGATTTGATGATCGCTTCATACTGGGAGATTATGGTTGTGTCGAATGTAAAATAAGAAGCTCACTCGACAACATAAGGAAGTTCATCTCCCGAAATAGTCTGATTCGAACTGAAAAGACCTCGCAGTCTATCGCATTGTATTACATCGCCAGCGAGTACATGAGTCATCAAGGATCGGTTTAGAAGGAATTGAGCCAGGCTAGGGTGTCCGGTCCGTTATAAGACTTTTTCAATTCATGGAATTGGATTTTCCCTTCACGGCGCTAAATCCCGTAAGCGATTTGTTATTTTTAGCGCCAACTCAAAAGAATCTAATGTCAGACATCACCAAACTAACCGAAACCGCTTCGCAAGTGAGGCGGGATATTGTGCGCATGGTACACGCTTGCCAATCGGGTCATCCCGGTGGATCCTTGGGCTGTACGGACTATTTCGTAGCCTTGTACCTTGAAGTTATGGACTATAAGCTTCCTTTTTCCATGGAGGGAACTGGAGAAGACATGTTCTTTCTTTCCAATGGACATATATCCCCGGTTTGGTACAGTGTATTGGCACGGGCTGGATTCTTTGAGGTCTCAGAGTTGGCTACTTTCCGCCAAATTGATTCACGCCTGCAAGGCCATCCCGCTACGGAAGAAGGCCTGCCCGGCATACGTGTGGCTTCTGGCTCACTGGGACAGGGACTGTCTGTTGCGGTGGGTGCGGCACTGGCCAAGAAACTCGATGGAGATGATAAGAACGTCTTTGTATTGATGGGGGACGGTGAGCAACAGGAAGGTCAGGTTTGGGAAGCCGCTATGTTGGCAGCCAGCAAGAAAGTTGACAACCTGATTGCAGCTATCGACTACAATGGCCAGCAAATCGACGGCCCTGTAGATGAGGTCAATTCCCTGGGTGATCTAAAGGGTAAGTACGAAGCCTTCGGATGGGATGTGATGGAAGCCGACGGCAATGACATGGCAGGCATCATTGAAGCCTTGAAAACGGCTAAAGGAAAGTCTGGAAACGGAAAGCCAGTGATGATTCTGATGCGAACCGAAATGGGTAAAGGTGTGGATTTCATGGAGGGTACACACAAATGGCATGGCGCGGCGCCAAATGATGAGCAATTGGCCTCCGCACTGGCTCAACTGGAAGAAACCCTTGGAGATTACTAACCCACTTACCTAAAGAGAAATGGCAAAATTTACATATACAGAGAAAAAAGATACCAGGTCCGGATTCGGTGTAGGATTACTGGAAGCAGGTCAAAAAGACCCTAATGTGGTAGCACTATGTGCGGATCTCGTGGGCTCGCTGAAAATGGGTGATTTCATCAAATCCTTCCCCGAACGATTCTTCCAAATTGGTATTGCAGAAGCCAATATGATGGGGGTCGCAGCCGGACTGGCTACGGCAGGCAAAATCCCCTTTACAGGCACTTTCGCCAACTTTTCTACAGGCAGGGTGTATGACCAACTAAGACAATCGATCGCCTATTCGGAGAAGAATGTAAAAGTATGTGCCTCACATGCCGGATTGACCCTGGGTGAAGATGGAGCGACACACCAAATCCTGGAAGATGTCGGCATGGCTAAGATGCTTCCCAATTTTACGGTTGTGGTACCCTGCGACTATGAGCAAACGCGACAGGCAACACTTGCTGTGGCTGAACATGAAGGGCCCGTATACCTCCGTTTTGGACGTCCGAAGTGGCCAATTTTTATCACACCGGATCGCAAATTTGAGATCGGCAAGGCAGACAAAATGATCGAAGGTACAGATGTAACCATTTTCGCCAATGGACACCTGGTATGGAAAGCGATTGAAGCTGAAGCAATCCTCGAAGCACAGGGCATCTCCGCAGAGGTGATCAATATTCATACCGTGAAACCACTGGACGAGGAAGCCATCATCGCGTCTGTCTCCAAGACAAAATGTGCCGTAGTGGCTGAAGAGCACCAGATGAATGGAGGTCTCGGAGAAAGCGTAGCACAAACACTGGGCAGGAATGCGCCGGCGCCGATGGAAATGGTAGCTGTCAATGACTCATTCGGTGAGAGCGGCAAGCCGGAGGAACTGCTGGATAAATATGGCCTCAGCACAGAAAGCATCGTCTCTGCGGCCAAGAAGGCCATCCAGAGAAAGGGATAAGTAAACAGTACAAACAATTACAAACCGAGAGCTTTTTCTTCGCCACGTCGCTCAAACCTCCGATTTCCCACTGGCTTTGGAAATTGAGCGAGCAGAGGGAATATATCTCTATGGCAAGGATGGAAAGCAGTACATTGACCTGATCAGTGGTATCGGTGTATCCAATGTGGGGCACCGCCACCCAAGTGTCATCAAGGCCATCACGGATCAGCTGGACAAGTACCTGCACCTGATGGTGTATGGCGAATATGTGCAGACGCCCCAGGTTCAGCTGGCGAAGGGGTTAGCGGCTACCCTGCCGGATCCCCTGGACAATGCGTATTTTCTAAATTCCGGCAGCGAGGCTATTGAAGGCGCTATCAAACTTGCTAAGCGATTCACAGGCAGACCCAAAGTCCTGACCTGTTTCAACGCCTATCATGGCTCCTCACACGGTGCGCTGGCTGCTAGTGGTGCCGAGTTTTTTAAGCAAAATTTCAGACCTCTTCCTACGGGATTTTCACACATTCATTTTGGCTCTCACCCAGACCTTGCCAATATCGATGAACAGACTGCCGCTGTTTTGGTCGAAACCGTCCAGGGCGAAGCGGGGGTCATTCAAAGCAACAGCAGTTGGTTTCAGGCCCTCAGAGAAAAGTGCGATGAAATGGGTACCCTTCTCATCCTTGACGAGATTCAGTGCGGTTTTGGAAGAACTGGAAAATTCTGGGCCTTTGAGCACTATGATATCATACCGGACATCCTGGTCAGCGCAAAGGGCATGGGCGGCGGAATGCCGATTGGCTGCTTCATTAGCTCTCAGCAAATCATGTCCGTCCTCAAAAACAACCCTATCCTGGGGCACATCACGACTTTTGGTGGGCATCCGGTTTGCACTGCAGCCTCACTTGCCACCCTTCGGATCATACAGGAACAAAAGCTCTATGCAAGTGCTGAAGAGAAAGCACAGCTATTCAGGCGTGAGCTCAAAAGTTCAAAAATCAAGTCCATTCGGAATTTGGGTCTGATGATGGCCGTGGAATTCGAATCCTTCGAAGTGCTGAAACCCATTATCGATAAGGCAATTGCCAATGGGGTAATCACGGATTGGTTTCTCTTTAACGACAACTCCATGCGAATCGCTCCTCCGCTGATCATCACCGAAGCGCAAATTCTTCAGGCCTGTGCGGTTTTGAATCAGTGCATGGAGCAATAAAAAAGCCCAGTGATGAACTGGGCCTTGTTAGTTTGTGTGGCGATTGACTTACAGCAACTTCTTGAGTTCCAGGGTGACTTTCAAATCCTCACTTCCCCTTTTCAAATCAAGTTCAACCGTTTTGCCATCGGCCCGCAATAAATCCTCTACCTCGATCAGGCTCATACCTGATGTAGCTGCTCCATTGATGGCGACAATTTCATCATTGAGCTGTATTCCTGCAGCCTCAGCGCCAGTGCCCTCTATCACCTGGTGAATCAAAACCTTCTCCATGGCCTTGTCCATTTGCACATCCAATCCGCTGGAATTGACGAAGAAATCCTCCCCGCTACGGCCATTTTCCTCGAGGTACATTTTGTGCGTTTTGTAGTCGAAGAGTATGTTGTACCGACTAAGCAGACGATTTCCGATAATCCCTGC
The DNA here is from genome assembly GCA_965601475.1 of Cyclobacteriaceae bacterium. Classification (GTDB taxonomy): domain Bacteria; phylum Bacteroidota; class Bacteroidia; order Cytophagales; family Cyclobacteriaceae; genus JAWPMT01. The sequence goes on from OZ271832.1 coordinate 175,811, forward strand.
GATCTTTTTGTCACCTTGTATCCCTGCTTCAACCTGGCTGATCCCTATAGGCATATCATCAAATGATTGTGTTCCGAATCGGAAACTTTTGACCCGACCTTCATAGTGACGGGTTTCCTTTTCTCCAAGACCCTTCACCAGATACGAGTAGTGCTCACCCGTCCTATCGACGATATTGTTTTCATTGGCAAAAGGTGTGTTGAAGTCCAATGTCGTGCCCGCTCCTGTATTCACGAAGAAATTCCCTTCCAGGGTAGCTCCATCATTCAGGGTGATATAAGCACTGATCGTCGGAATGGCGGTATGAAACTTGAACGGTATTTCCTGACCACTTTTAGGGTAGCTGCCAGAGTCGTAGAGTTCGATTTTCAAGAGATCGTAGTTCAGCTTTACAATGTGATGCCGCAGCATGTCATACCCTATGATCCCATCGACATTCCTGCCTATGCTGATCTCCAGATGATCGAGATCAGTGGCATAGACTTTTATATTCTTTTCCAGCAACATGCCATTGAGTTCGATCCGGTTGTGCTTAATCAAAGCACCGGTGATACTACCCTGGGCACTGGTAGTGGTCTGTTTATGATCGAGCGGTAAGTTGAGTGATTGTGCAACATCAAGGTCCAGGACCGTTAGTCCATCTCCTGTATCAAGAATGAAGTCCAGGGGGTCAGAGCCGTCGACGCTGAGTTTCACAAAAATGTGATCACCATAAAGCTCAAAGTCGCTGGTCCCAATTGGGGATTGCGATTGGCTCATGAAAAAGGCTGAAATCAAAAAAGTGGCAAGAAGGTGTTTCATTTTTTACTCCTAAAAGTTGAATAAGTGAACAATTTATAAAGAGTCTAATTTCTTTGCCATTAAAACCTTTTCATATTTTCGAATTGATCTGTCTGACACGACACTCCAAGCGCGATATCTCATCGGAGAAACCTGAAACTATGGCATATTTGAGGCTTGAATAGCAATATGGGTACCTCAGAAAAACATCGAGTAAAAGAAACTGCAAATTTCCTAGAAAAAGAAGGCTTTGATCGGCCGGAAATCGGCATCGTACTAGGCACAGGGCTGGGTGCCCTGGTGAATGAGATAGAAGTTGATGTGGCGCTGGATTATGAGCACATTCCTCATTTTCCCATTTCCACGGTAGAATTCCATCATGGCAAATTGCTCTTTGGACAACTGGAGGGGAAACGTATCATGGCCATGCAAGGCAGGTTTCACTACTATGAGGGATACTCGGCGAAGGAGATCGTATTTCCCGTAAGGGTCATGAAGGAACTTGGAATCAGTCAACTGCTCATCTCCAATGCAGGCGGCAATATGAACAAAGACTGGCAAAAGGGGCAGTTGATGCTATTGGATGATCACATCAATCTACTACCGGACAATCCGCTCAGGGGCCAGGATGCCAGCGACTTTGGTAGCATCTTCACGGATATGAGCACACCTTACGATCCAGGCATCAATAAGCTTCTGAATCAGGTGGCAGCGTCAATGGCCATCGACCTAAAGCAGGGTGTATACGTCGCAGTCTCAGGTCCCAATTTGGAAACTCGGGCAGAGTATCGGTTTCTCAGACAGATCGGCGCAGATGTTGTGGGAATGTCTACTGTCCCGGAGGTCATTGCCGCCAACCAAATTGGTCTGCCCGTAGCAGCGATATCCGTCCTGACTGACGATTGCGACCCTGACGATTTACACCCCATCGACATCAATGACATCTTAGAAACGGCTGGAGAAGCCGAAAAAGACCTGGTTCGATTGTTAAAAGGATACCTTCAAAGTATGTAGATGCTATGAAACGCTCAGACGCCAGCAATTTTCACAAACTGAGCTATGCCACTGAGGACGACCCTGTGCTAAAAAAACTGGTGATCAAATTTATCGAAGTGCTGAGTGGACGACCAAAAATCCAGAAGCTATACAATGAGATGCAGGCTATGGACTTTGAGGGGCATGAAGCCTGGTCAATTGCCTTACGTCAATTACAAATCACTAACAATGCGGACCTCTCCAAACTGAAGAAACTTCCCGAAACGGGTCCGGTAATCCTCATTGCCAATCATCCCTTTGGAGTCGTTGACGGATTACTGATGGCTGATTTGGCTTCGAAAGTGCGTAGAAAATTTTCGATTCTGGTCAATCACGTATTGTGCAATCATGAGGCCAGGATCAATGAATTCCTGTTGCCCATCAACTTCGAAGAAACGAAGGAGGCCGTTCAGACCAATATTGAGACAAAGCGCATATCTGAAAAAAGGCTAAGCGAGGGTGAGGCCATCGTGGTATTCCCTTCCGGGGGAGTGGCCACTTCTACATCCGCCTTCGGCAAGGCCATAGATCTGGAATGGAAGCGCTTTGTAGCCAAACTGATCATAAAGACCCAGGCGACAGTGCTCCCGGTATTTGTGCATGGAAAGAATAGCAGATTATTCCAGATAGCAAGCCAAATTGACTTATCGCTACGGTATGGGCTGCTGCTCAACGAGGTAAGGAACAAAATGGGAAAGGAGATACAACTCACCATTGGTGACCCATTGTCACCGGCACAGCTTTCCCAGTTCAAAAGCAAGCAAAAGCTGTTGGATTTCCTGAGGGAAACTACGATGCAATACGAAAAGCCCTGAAGTTCTTCAGGAGTGGAGAATTATTCGGATCGCTTCACCTTGCAGGTGAAGCGATCCGAGAATTATACTGAGGTTATACTTTAGAATGCGTAGACTGCTGCAAGCACGAATGAAGACAGTGAATTCGCTGTTTCAATGTTTGCAGGATTGGAGATATCAGTGATCACGACATCATCTTCGGAGAAGATGTCAACCCTGAATTCCGGAATGATGGTAAGGCCACCAATGGTGTAGTTGGCACTCAGCGTGAGATCAACAACACTTTCATCTTCTGTCAACACACCAACGCCTTTGTCCTCGAAGTATTCGACCCTGGTACCCAAGGACAATTCATCGGAAGCCGCATACTGGATGTACCCAGCCACCCCGTTGAAATTGTCATCTGCTATGGTGCCATTGAAGCCCAGGTACCAATCTTCCGTCACATCCCAACCCGTAGTCAAGTCGATCTGGAAAAATCCATCTGAGACCAGTGAATTCAACCAGGCGCCCCCGGCATCATTTTCATAGCCCAACTGGAAACCGCCGACATATTCATCTGTTGGATTGAACTCCGTGGCATCTGTAGGATTCATGATGGCGCCCATCACACTGAATCCTGAACCCAGTGACAAGTCCGCCTTGAGACCTGTATGTGAAAATGGCCCGTAGGAGAACATGTACGAAGTAGAGTAGTTGAAATTGCCTGTAGGTGAAATCACCTCATAGCCCAGAAAAGTATTGAAATTACCAATGGTGAAAGTAAGGGCTTCTGTGGCGTTCCAATACGCATATAATTGGTTCACGATGTTGGCGCTACCAACAGATCCAAATACTGCGTCCTCCCCTCTTGGGCCAAAAACCAGGTCAGCAACAAATCCGACTTTTTCACCCTCATAGCTTCCAATCAGGTTTACCATACCTAATGAAAATCCTGGGAGGTCGGCGAAAGATGTACCGGGCGCCAGCGTGTTGTTCACGTCAGCGATACCATCGTTGTCAAGGTCAGCGCCCTGTGGATCATTGCTCCCATTGAGGTTCCCCCGGAAGTAGGCATCCAGTGAACCGGAGACCGAAAACGGAAGAGGATCCGAAGCCTCACTGCTCTCCTCGTCCTGTGCAAATGCCAGAAATTGAAGCAGTACAAAAACTGCCAGTGTAGCGTATTTAATGCTTAATTTTGTAAAAGTGTTCATAATTCCTATTCTTAGAGATGATTGAATACCGGCCTCCGCATCTGAGCTTCCAATTCAAAATGCGGGGGCTTTCTTCTATAAAAAATTTTACTATTCGAGCGTGATGGTATAGCCTCTGATACCGTGCTCATGACTATCAAGCCCTTCTTCTTCGTGTTCCTTTGTCACCCTGATACCAATAACTTTCTTCAAAACGAAGAATATCAGGAATGCTGAACCGAATGCAGCTACCCCACAGACGGCCACGCCAATGAGTTGCGTCAAGAAGCTATGCTCGGGATTAGTGGAAAATATTCCAACTGCCAGGGTCCCCCAAATGCCACACGTCAGGTGAACAGAGACGGCACCAACGACGTCGTCAAGATGAAGTTTGTCCAAAGCCACTGCTGAAAAGACGACCAGCACACCAGCTATCAAGCCGACAAACACAGCCCAGAAAGGAGGTATTACGTCAGCACCGGCAGTGATCCCCACGAGACCGGCAAGTATTCCATTCAATACCATACCCAAATCCAGTCTTTTGAATAACAAATTGGCCGTAAGAAAGGCACCCAATCCACCGGCGCAGGCCGCCAGGCAAGTGGTCACCAAGACCAGGGAAGTAAGTGCTGGATCTGCAGAAAGAACAGAACCCCCGTTGAACCCGAACCAACCGAGCCACAGCAAGAAAACGCCAATCACTGCCAAAGGCACGCTGGAACCTGGTTTGTCAACAACCTGTCCGTCGACATACTTGCCCAATCTAGGACCCAGAATCATGATTCCGGCCAGTGCTCCCCAGCCACCTACAGAGTGTACAAGCGTAGAGCCCGCAAAGTCATAAAAGCCCATCGCATCCAGGGCACCTGCTCCCCATTTCCAGCTGCCTATGACGGGATAGACAAGTCCAACAAATACCAACGTAAATACCAGATACGCTGATAGTTTGATCCTTTCCGCAACCGCGCCAGAGACTATGGTTGCCGCAGTAGCCGCAAACATGCCCTGAAATAGAAAATCAGTCCAATACGTGTAGCCACCATCTGCATAGGCCGCAGTGACATCTACATTGGAGGGAGCAAACCAGAAATTACTCCAGCCGAGTCCATCAAAAGCCAGCCATCCTGGCGTTTCGAATCCCGGATACATCAGGAAGAATCCTAGCAGCGCGTAACTCACCAACCCCAGAATGGGTGTCAGCGTGTTCTTGAAGAGGATGTTCACGGTGTTTTTGGATTGCCCAAATCCCGCTTCGACACCTGCAAAACCTAAATGCATTATGAATACCAGCGCTGTCGCTAACATCATCCACACATTGTTGGCAGTCAAAAATGCATCGCCAAGTTGTGTACTCAAGTCCGCGGTACTGACCAGCACTTCTGTGGTAGAAGCTGCTTCAGTAACCACATCGCTGCTCTCAGTCACTGCCGAGAGCTGAGCGTTTGCCATTTCATTTCTCATCTGTTGATTGTAAAATTTCGTTATAGAGCTACTTTTAAGTTAAAAAGTCAGGCAATCATATTACCATTTGCAACTATTTCGAATTTTGAGGTTCATTTTTTTATTGATAGATGGAATTTTTGTAAAACTCACAATGGAAAAGGTTTGCAAATGAATGAAGTGAAATCATGGTAGACCATATCCAGGAAAAATTGCTAGACGCAAAAAATTATATTCCACAAAAACCCGCATTACTTGAAAAAAAGGCCGCTTTAGGGCCTTTGACAAATTTTCAAATTACCAAGGAAGGAAGTAGCCAAATAAAATACGGTAATAAAAAAAGGTGCCTTTCAGCACCTTCTTCGCAATTTTCAATTGAATGTGATTAATCCTCTGAGTACTTGCGCTTGAATCTCTCATAAAGGGCTTGCTGCTTACCATCCAGATTCAGTTGCTTCCCTTGAATGAAAGCATGCGTCAACTTACTTGTACGCATGTCGAGGGCATCACCTTCAGACACAAACAAAATGGCATCCTTCCCTTCTTCCAATGTTCCAGCCCTTTCCGAGATACCCAGGATTTCCGCCGTATTGGATGTAATGAGTTGCAAGGCTTCTTCTTTCTCCAGGCCATAGGCAGCAGCCGTTCCGGCAAAGAAGGGTAAGTTCCTTGAACTCATTAGGTTTTCATAAGTGAGGCCCACCTTAATGCCTTCTTTCACCAGCATGGCGGGCATCTTGAACGGAAGATCGATATCTTCATCATCTCTCGAAGGCCTGTCATGCACATCTCCAAGCAGTATGGGCACATCCTTCTCCTTGATTAGATCTTTCACGCGCCAGGCGTCTCTACCTCCGACCAGCACCAGATTTTTGATGCCCGTTGCTGAGAAGAATTGTACTGCATCCACAATGGTCTGGCTGTGATTGGCACGAACAAAAAGCCTTTTTTCTCCTGAAAATACTGGAGCTGTTGCCGCCAGCAGGAGGTTTTCAGGACTATCGGTGGCCGCCGCATAGCTTTGGGCGTCCTCAAAGAACTCCTTGATCTCCTGTACTTGCTGAGCATAGTTCTTATTGGGTCTTCTTTCGGTTTCGCCCAACCACCATCTGGGACCAAAAGAAAGCTGAGGCCAGTTAACGTGCAATCCATCATCCGCCTCATAGGCAGCATCTTCCCAATTCCAGCCATCAAGCATCATTATGCTTGAAGTCCCGGGAATGTGCCCTCCAGTTGGTGTGGACTGCGCCAGCAACACACCATTGAACCTCAATGTTGCTATCAATTCGCTATCAGTATTGTAGGCGATCAGGGACCTGACATGTGGTTTGAAATTGCCTGTCTCCTGATAATCGCGCGTCGGGCGAACGGCATTGATGTCAACCAAACCTAGCTGACTCGTAGGTAGAATAAAGCCAGGATAGACATGACCTCCAGCGGCATCGACAATGCGATGACCATCGAAGTCCTGCCCCGCACCATCCCCTACATAGCTAATCTTTCCATTATCAAAGGCAATCGCTCCATTCGAGATCACTTCACCATTACCAACATGAATGACAGCATTCGTAACGGCGATGGGTTCTGATTGAGGTTTGGCAGGTTCCGGCACTTGTGCATCCACGAACCACCCGAAGAAAACCAGAAGTAATATGGTAGTAATATGCTTTTTCATGATCAATCTTCAGTTTCACTAATAAAATCTACTCGCACAAAGTCCTCGCAGTGCCAGTCATGTTTCTCCGGCTTCTTGCCTTTTTGAACCTTTCCGCCATTCGTTTTGACTGCAAGCATCTTCGCAATGAGCCGCTGGCGTTCCTTATTGATGGCCGTTCGCGCTGCTGCATCTTGTTCCAGGCTATAGTAGACCCGACCATCAACGAGGGTCATTTGAGCTCTGGCATAGATGGAGAGTGGGTGGTCCGTCCACAGGACCAGGTCTGCATCTTTACCCACCTCAATGCTTCCCATGCGGTCATCCAGGTGCAAAAGTTTCGCCGGATTGATGGTTACCATTTTCAGTGCCTCCCATTCCGACATATCTCCATACTTCACTGCCTTCGCAGCTTCCTGATTTAATCTTCTGGCCATCTCCGAATCATCGGAATTGATCGCGGATAGTACACCAGCCTGAGTCATCAATGCAGCATTGTAAGGAATGGCCTCCTTGACTTCGTATTTGTAAGCCCACCAATCAGAAAATGTGGATCCACCAGCTCCATGCGCTGCCATCTTGTCGGCTACTTTATAACCTTCCAAAATATGCGTAAAGGTGTTGATATTGAATCCGTAGCGTTCAGCAACCTTCATCAGCATGTTGATCTCGGATTGAACATAGGAGTGGCACGAGATAAAACGTTCCTTATTGATAATTTCCAGCAATGCCTCAAGCTGCAAATCCCTTCGGGGCGGCTTTGCGGCACTCCGCTGCTTATTGGAGAGGCTGTTGTATTCGTTCCATGACTTCTCATAGGCCACAGCCTGGGTAAAACCATCCACATAGACTTGTTCTACGCCCATCCTGGTCTGAGGGAAACGATTAGTCCATTCACTCGACCGATTAGACTGTTTCACGTTTTCGCCTAGCGCAAATTTGATGAATTCATCAGCCCCTTCAATTCGCATTTCCTCAGGTGAAGCACCCCATCGGAATTTTACGAGAGCCGACTGCCCTCCCACCGGATTGGCAGATCCGTGCAACAACTGCGCCGCTACTACACCTCCAGCAAGTTGGCGGTAAATATCAATGTCTTCCGAATCTACGGCATCATACATTCGCACCTCTGACACAATGTTCTGTGAGCTCTCGTTAATACCGCTCAAGGCTGCATGAGAATGCTCGTCTATAATCCCAGGTGTCAGGTGCAAACCAGATCCATCAATTTCACGCGCATCTGTGGCAGAAAGGCCCATGCCTATTTCAGCAATCTTACCTCCCCTGATCAGCACATCTGCGACAGAAGGTTCTCCCCCTTCTCCCATCGTCCAAACTGTGGTTCCTTTGAAAATAATCGTCTCTTGACCAGGTTGCTCAGACCACCCATAAGCCACAAAAGGGTACATCATATCACCCCACTCGGGTGATTTTGTGTCCTCGTCTTTCTTAGTCTCATCCTCAGAATCTTCGGTGCGTGTGGCCTGCCAGGAAACACTGTTCCCAAGCGCATCGTATCCTGCACCTCCCACGCCAGCTTCATTTTTCCAGCCTATGAGACGGTAGCTTGCGCCATCCCCACTACCGAAGGAGAGTGAGATCCTGGCTTGCTCAACTTTCAATTTGGCGGGAAGTGAGGAAGTATCTTGCTCGACTTTGGCGGTGAGCTTCCCACCTTTTGTGGATATTTCCATTTTGAATGCCTCACTGCCTATCGACAAATCATATTTTCCGGGAAGTTCCGGATCGGTTTCCTTATTCACCTCAAATCGATCACCTGCTACCCAGGTCTCCAAAATCCTCCCCTTACTTTCAAATAGCTCGTCATCAGCAATAAGAAAATTGGCATCCATTCCCGCTTTCAAGGCCCCAACGCGGCCGGATATACCCAGTAGCCCCGCTGGTGTGGAGGTCAGCGCAGCAAGCGCCTCACTTTTGTCCCATCCGAATTGCACGGCTTTCCTCAGGTTGGCCCAGAAATCTTTTTCGCCCTTCAGACTATGTGAAGTAAGGGCAATCCTAACACCCTTATCTTCGAGTATCCCCGCATTTGCCGGAGCCATCTCCCAATGCTTCATCATGGCCAGCGAAATATCTGCAGCAGCGATTGGGTCTTCCACGTCATACGCATCAGGGAAAGTCAGCGGCAAGATCAACGCCGCATTCGTCCTGGCTATGTCATCTGCTCTTTGGTATTCATCGCCGTTCCCCTTGATAATGTATTGAACACCGAACTCATCCCCTACCTTATCAGCAAGCATCACACGCAGCTTGTCGCCATTGGCTTCGAAAATCTGGGGAAGACCTGAATTATTATTGAAAGCCTCAAGCGTGGCATTGAACTGGTCAGCTCCACGCCCATACCAACTGGCATCCAGGTAGTTCTGCCGGACTAAAGCAACCATGCCCATAATCGAATTGGGATAGATCTGCTTCGAAGCTCCCCTCTTGAAAGCAAAGTGCTGAGCAGCTTTCGACTTCAGAATAGCTTCCTGGATGGGCCATTCGCTAAATTCAGCGCTGCCGAGGTGCCCCGAATAACTCCATCCGGTCGAAACGCCAGGACGCTGGTGATACCCATCTTTCGGAGCTTTTCGGCCTCCTTTTTATCCAGCTTCAACTCATCAATGGCATCGTAATGACTTTGGTTGTGCTCATTCCATCCCATGGATTGGTCAACCTTGGAGTCATATTGTGGCGTTTCACCTGATCTCCTTCGCACATTCGGTACACCAGGCAAGCCGAAATGGGTGTAAGGGTCAATGAAACCAGGATAAATGTACTTGTCCGCCACATCGATCTGAATGGCACTGGCAGGGATGGCCACGCCAGCCCCAACCGCCACTATCTTATCATCCGTGATGACCAAAGTCCCATTGGGAACTGTGGTATTGGCATCTATGACCAACGTGGCATTGACAAATGCATAGGTTGTGTTTCTGTCGTCTGTGGTGCTGTTGGAAAGGAAGCCTTCCTGACCAAATGCGTTTATGAGCAGTAACATCAACCCACAGAATAGGGATTTTCTCATATCTGCCTAGGTTTTTGATTTGTATCACAAGATAACCAACCCAAGGCTGCTATTGATTACCGTTTGTCATTTTGAATAGACCAATAAGCCTGCCTGAATAACCTAATTGTCATGAAAGGTGTATAATATCGTATTTGCCACATCTCCCACGCTCATCATGATCAAGAATTTCATCCTTACTTCCTGGCGGTCACTTATTAAAAAACTCGGCTTCACCATCACCAATGTTGTTGGTTTGTCAGTCGGCATCGCTACCTGCCTCGTCATATTCGTCTATGTCACCTATGACTTGTCCTACGACGACTTCCAGAATGACGGCGTCTACAGAATGTCGCTCAACCGAGTCTATCCGGAGCGAGAAGTAGACTACGCGTTTATTCCTCACTCCATTGCCCCGCAAATGGTGTTGGATTTCCCTGAGGTCTTGGCACAAACCCGTTTTTTCCCTGCCTTCGGGCCAGTAACCCTTCAGTACGAGGACAGATTCTTCAATGAAGAGCGTGTTCTCTTCACGGATTCGACGCTTTTTGATGTCATCAACATCCCACTGGTAAGTGGCAATCCGGAAACGGCCCTGGATAGTCGCGATGGAATTGTCATTAACGAGAATGTCGCTAAGAAATTGTTTGGCGATGAAGAACCATTGGGGAAGACCATACTATTCAACGATGAACCTTTGGCGGTAACAGCTGTAGCTAAGAACTACCCCAAGAACTCGCATATGGAATTTGATTACCTCATATCTCTAAATCGCTTCCCGTTCTTCAACCAGGCAAACTGGACCGCATTCTCTACGCACTCTTATATCAGCCTGGCGGAAGGTGTAGACCCAAAAATTGTAGAGGAGAAATTGCCCGCCCTGGTCAAGCAATATGCAGATGGGGAAATCCGCGAACGCAATGGCATATCTTATGATGAATACATTGAAGCAGGGAATGGCTACAATTATAGTTTGATGTCGATTGAAGATATCCATTTGCACTCCCGGCTCGAAGGGGAAATCAAGGCGAATGGTAACATCACCTACATCTACATATTCTCCATCGTAGCGATTTTTATCCTTTCCATTGCTACCATCAACTTCATGAACCTATCAACGGCAAGGTCTACGGAACGCGCCAAAGAAGTGGGCATAAGAAAGGTCCTGGGTTCTGAGAAAAGGCAGCTGATAGGCCAGTTTCTGACCGAGTCCGTGATCGTCACATCCATCAGTGCCCTGTTGGCCCTGGTGATTGCGCACTTTTCTTTTCCATTCTTCAATGACATTGCCGGAAGGCCGCTCAGCCTGGCATTAATCGCTACTCCTTTCAACGCGCTGGCATTTATACTGGTCATACTGACCGTAGGATTGTTGGCAGGTATCTACCCGGCGCTCTTTATAGCGTCATTCTCCCCGCTTAACGTGCTGAAAGGGAAACTGAAAGGTTCAAAATCAGGCATTCAATTGCGGAATGTACTTGTCGTGCTCCAATTCTCGATTTCAATTGCGTTGATCAGCAGCACGCTGCTCGTATTTGATCAAATGAAATTCCTCCTGGATAAGCCGCTGGGCTTTGATAAAGACCAGGTGGTTGTTCTGGAAAACGCCTTTCAACTCAACAATGTGGACGAAGGTGTGAACTGGCCAAGATTCGAAACATTTCGAGAGGAAATCATGGATTTGCCCAACGTTACCAGCGTAGGCTATACCTCTGCAATGCCAGGAGACCTGCTACCTGGTTATCTGGTTCGTGTCCCAGGGGGTGGTAAAGAAAGCATGATGACACGCAATGTGGTTTTCAACGAAGACCTGGCAAGTACATTGGACATCAAAATCCTCGAAGGGCGGTTCTTCTCAAGAGACAGAGAAGATAGCCTATCCATCGTTCTGAACGAATCCGCCGTCTTGAAGCTTGGTCTCACTGATCCAGTCGGACAGAAAATCATACATGTGGAAGACAATGAGGAGCTGACCATCATAGGTGTTGTTGAAGATTTTCACTTCCAGTCACTCCATGTCGACCTTGAACCAGTGTCCATCACATCCATCCAGGGGGCCAACCCTTTTGTGGCCAAAGCCATCGTCAAAGTTGAAGGTGGCAATTTTGAGAATACCATTTCGGGTCTTGAGCAGAAATGGAGTGAATTCGTACCGGACTCACCCTTTCAATACTACTTCCTTGATGATGACCTGGCCCAATTCTATAATGCTGAGAGGGCCACTGGTCAAATTTTCAGCATCTTCACCTTTCTTGCCATCCTGATTGCCTGCGTAGGCTTGCTTGGCCTGTCGGCTTTCATCATCAATCAGAAAGTGAAAGAAATCGGCGTGAGGAAAGTGCTGGGCGCCAGCGTACCTTCGATCATCATGATGTTGTCCAAAGACTTCACTAAGCTTATAGGCATAGCCGCGCTGATTGCAGTCCCTGCTTCCTATTATTGGATGGATAAATGGCTAGAAAATTTCGCCTATTCCGTCGGTATCAACTGGTTCACTTTTGTACTTGCGGCCGTTGTTGCCACCCTCATCGCATTGGCTACCATTTCCTTTCAAAGTATGAAGGCAGCAACCGCCAATCCAGTAAAAAGTCTGCGAGACGAGTAATTAACTACTTGAAAGCAGGAATCCCAGTGATTTCAGCGCCCAAAATCAGCAGGTGAATGTCGTGAGTACCTTCATAGGTCACGACAGATTCGAGATTCATCATATGGCGCATCATCGGATATTCCCCAGTGATGCCCATGCCTCCATGAATCTGTCTTGCTTCACGTGCGATATCCAGGGCCACTGCCACATTGTTTCTTTTGGCGAGAGAGATCTGAGCGGTCGTCGCTTTACCCTCTTCCATCATCTTGCCAAGTTTCCAATTCAGCAATTGGGCTTTGGTGATTTCAGTAAGCATTTCTGACAATTTCTTCTGAACCAACTGGAAGCCCGCAATGGGCTTATCAAATTGTACCCGCTCAAGCGCATATTTTCTCGCTGATTCGTAGCAATCCATGGCAGCTCCAATCACACCCCAGGCGATACCATACCTGGCCTTGTCGAGGCACATCATGGGTGCACCCAATCCACTTTTGCCTGGCAAGACATTTTCTTTAGGCACCCGTACGTCGCTAAATACCAGCTCTCCTGTTGCTGAAGCTCTTAGGGACCATTTGCCATGTGTCTCGGGAGTTGAGAAGCCTTCCATGCCCCGCTCCACAATCAAGCCGTGAATCCGACCGGACTCATCCTTGGCCCAAACCACGGCGATGTCAGCTTTTGGCGAATTGGAGATCCACATTTTCGCACCATTGAGAAGGTAGTGGTCACCCATATCTTTGAAGTGCGTCTCCATGCCACTTGGATTGCTACCATGATTGGGTTCGGTCAACCCAAAACAACCAAGCATTTCACCACTTGCCAATTTCGGCAGGTATTTACGCTTTTGCTCTTCAGATCCAAAGGCATAAATTGGGTACATAACAAGAGAGCCCTGCACTGAGGCTGTAGAACGCATCCCGGAGTCTCCTCGCTCAATCTCCTGCATGATGAGACCGTAAGAGATATAGTCGAGACCTCCTCCGCCGTAAGTTTCCGCGACAGTGGGGCCAAAAGCACCGATATCTCCAAACTTTCGAACGATATCGTAGGGAAAGTATGCGCGCTCCGCCCAATCCTCAACGTAAGGGGTGATCTCCTTCTTGACAAAGTCCCTAATAGAGGACCTGATCAGTTTGTGTTCTTCACTCAGTAAATCGTCCACGCCATAGAAATCCGGAGACTCAAAGTCATCAGTGAAATTCCTTTTGGCGTTTCCAGGGGCCGGATCAGCAACAGGATTCGGGGTGGTTAATACTTCTTGCGACATTTTATCGAAATTTGGGGTTGAATAGATTGTCAAAATTACAACTTGGGTGTCAGATGGAAAATAAACAGGTGAATGATAAGGTTCAGGATCAAATCAGGAAACTGGAAAAGAAATATGAAGCCATGGGGCAGGACCTTTCTTCCTACCTCGATGGTCTGTTGTATTCGGATTACCTGACCTACTGGGATTATGTGCACTTGGACACATTGCTCAGCCTTCAAACCCCACGAACGCAATTCCCGGATGAGAAAGTTTTTATCATTTACCATCAGATCACGGAATTGTATTTCAACCTTATCATCAACGAGCAGGAACAGGCCATCTACGACGACCCGGTGGATGCTGAAATATTCCTGAAGCGCATCAAACGAATCAACAGGTACTTCGATCATCTAATCGATTCATTTGATGTGATGATGGAAGGTATGGACCAGGACCAATTCCTGAAGTTCAGAATGTCTTTGCTTCCGTCGAGTGGATTCCAATCTGCCCAGTACCGAAAGATTGAGATCAATGCCACCTACTTCATCAATCTTGTCACTCCGGAGGCCCAAAGCGACCTTCAGGGAAATTCATCCATCGAAGAAATCTATGAGAAGTTATACTGGAAACGAGGCGCTACAGAACTGGCCTCCGGCCTGAAAACCCTTACCCTGAAGCAATTTGAGGCCAAATACGGGGAAGATTTCATTAAGCAGGCCAACCAGGTATCTGAATCAAACTTGCTCAGGAAATTTGAGCGGAACTACACAGATCACGATGGAATAAGACAGGCACTGAAGCACTTTGATCATAAAGCCAATGTGCTTTGGCCCCTGGCACATCTCAGATCCACAGTCAAATACCTGCAGAAGGATCCTAAGGTCATCAAGGCGACGGGTGGCACGAACTGGCAGAAATACCTTCCCCCGAAGAATCAGCAGATTCAATTCTACCCTCCAATTTGGAGCGAAGGGGAAGTGGAAACATGGGGAACATCGCTGGTGCTGGATGAATCTTCGGATAGGTGAATGCCTGTTGGCGTCACATATTACCACTTTGCATGACCTTGCTACCCCTATTGGGATGGGGGCAACGCTTCGTCTTCAACAAGTACTATGATTCGGACAGTACGCTGATCCGGGAGTCAATAGAATTTCGGTCGCGAGATAGCATTCCTGAAGGTAGGTACCAGGCCTTTTTCTATTCGGGGATTCCGAAAATTCAAGGGCGGTACCTCAATGGTAGGCCCGAAGGATTGTGGACATATTTCTTTGAAAACGGTCAGAAGAAATCTGAAGGTGCCTTGAAGAACGGTATTGCCTACGGAAAATGGAGGTACTATTATGAATCGGGCCAATTGAGAGCTACGGGGCCCTTTCAGGCAGGACTAAAATCAGGATACTGGACCAATTTCTACGAAAACGGCGCCGAAAAGAGTAATGGCAACTATTTCAATGACCAAAAGGAAGGCATTTGGAACTACTTTTTTGAGGATAGTAAACTGAAGGCACAGGCCTATTTCGAGGGAGGCCAGGGCAACTACAAGGAATTTTACCCTGACGGCAAAGTCCGATCCGAGGGCTTGAATAAGGACGGCAAGAGTGAGGGGCAGTGGAAGTACTATCATGAGAATGGCCAACTGTCCAGCGAAGGCAACTTTCTAGAGGGACTCAGGAGCGGTGCATGGGCCTTCTACCATGAAAATGGTAGCCTCGCACGACAAGGCGAGTATACTGCTGGCAAGAAGCAAGGGCAGTGGGTCTACTACCATCCCAACGGCCAAAAAAGTGCCGAAGGTGATTTGCAGAGTGATGTACGTGATGGTGAATGGAGTCTGTACTATCAGACCGGAGAAGTCAAGGCCAAGGGCAGCTATGACCAAGGTGACGGCGTTTACACGGAGTACTACCCAAATGGCAAGCAAAAAAGCAAAGGCAAGATCATCAACGGACTGAGAGAAGGAAGATGGATATATTTTGATGAAGAAGGCACCCTGGATGGAGAAGCCAATTACCGCATGGATTCGGGTAGCTACAAGGGCTACTATGAAGACCAACGCATCAAAATGACAGGAGAGCTATTGGGAGAAAAGAGAATTGGAGAATGGAAGTTGTATGACAAGAAAGGCAACCTTGCCGGGGTGTACAGACCCATTTATGAAGAAGAAAAACCTATTTTCAGACTCTCTCCCATCAGAACCGGAGGTAGGGAGATTGCCGAAAAACCAGAGTATGTATACAAAGACAAGAAGAGCAGGTATTTCACGGAAGTAGTCAATGAGTATGAAGGACTGATCATCGGAACCAACCCTCTAATGACGATCCTCAACGAATTGCCACTCGCCCTGGAATATTACAAACAGGAGCGGCTTGGCTATGAAATTCTGGCCATCTACCATCGCGAAATGTTTTTTGAAAATGAGAGTGAACTCAGTCTTAATGAAACCTATTCCCGGGGCCTGAGTGTCAGGGTACGGCAAAAGTTTTATCACCCGGAAGGAAATATCGGCATGTTTTATTTCGGTCACCAGCTGGGATTGACTATAAATAATCATCACGCCGAATCCCAGGACCAGACCTCCTTGCCTTTCGTCAATACCGATTTGACCGTGCGGGAAACCCTCATGTACTATGGTGGAGTTGCCGGAGTCAGATGGATGAAGAACGGACAAAAACCCGGATTAACAATCGACGCATTTGTCGGCTTCGATATAGGATTGAGGAACTGGCAACCGAAATATGATGTATCTAACGAGGACTTCAATGAGGTCTTTGCTGATTTCGAGCAATCCTCACTCTTCGCCCCTTTTCGGTTCGGAGTACATATTGGGTTCACCAGAAGACTGAAAAAAATAAAGAATGACAGGTAAAACATTGGTAGTAGGCGCCTCCCCCAATCCATCGAGGTACTCTTACATAGCCACGGAAAGACTTCTTGAAAATAATTTCGATGTGACCTTGATTGGGATTAAGCACGGTGAAATACAAGGAAGGACCATCCTCGACATCAGGGAAAAACCAGATCTTCCGGATATCCATACCATCACCATGTATGTCGGTCCTAAAAATCTCGAACCTCACATATCTTACCTTTTGTCCCTAAATCCCACCCGGATTATCTTCAATCCCGGGAGTGAGAATCCCGAGCTGGCCAGCCTGGCTCAGTCAAAGGGAATTGTGGTCGAATATGCATGTACATTGGTCATGTTGAGCACCGGTGAATACCACATGACCATGGGTTAATCTCTCCAGTCTTTTTATCACGTAATGGCCCCGCGAGACCTGCAAAATTTAGCGGGAGCTTCCCTCAATTTTGATTACTTTTGTAGCTTTTGAAAAGCATAAATGGAAGATAAAACCCCTCAAAATAAAGGAGATTATTCCGCAGGAAATATTCAGGTCCTTGAGGGCCTGGAAGCGGTAAGAAAAAGACCTGCGATGTACATTGGAGATGTCGGCGTAAAGGGTCTGCATCACCTGATTTGGGAAGTCGTCGATAACTCAGTAGACGAAGCGCTGGCTGGTCATTGTGATTTCATAAAAGTTGAAATCAATGAAGACAATTCAATCACTGTTTCGGATAACGGAAGAGGAATCCCAACGGATATGCACCCAAAGGAAAAAAAATCCGCCCTGGAGGTTGTCATGACCGTTCTGCACGCGGGAGGAAAGTTTGACAAGGATACTTACAAAGTATCAGGCGGCTTACATGGTGTTGGTGTATCCTGTGTCAACGCATTATCCAAAGAACTGGAAGCCATTGTCTATAGAAATGGCAAAATTCACAAGCAGGTCTATCAGCGGGGCGTACCTCAGGGCGATGTGGAAGTGATCGGCGAAACCGATGTTACCGGAACCACCGTCCACTTCCAGCCTGACGATACGATCTTCAATGAGACCGTTTACACTTACGCCACCGTTGCCTCCAGGCTACGCGAATTGGCATTCCTGAACAGTGGAATCCGAATCGAACTCATCGATCACAGAGACGTCGAGGATGGTAAAGAACACCAGGAAGAATTCTATTCAGAAGGTGGACTGGTGGAATTCGTTGCTTACCTGGATGGCACGAGAGAGCAACTTATCCCTTCTCCGATTTTCATCGACAGTGACAAAGGTGAAATACCAGTGCAGGTAGCCATGAGCTACAACACCTCCTATTCGGAAAATGTCGTTTCCTACGTGAACAACATCAACACAATTGAAGGTGGTACCCACGTCGCCGGATTCAGACGGGCGTTGACCAGGACCTTAAAATCTTACGCGGACAAATCAGGTCTCCTGGATAAGGTGAAGGTAGATATTAGTGGAGATGACTTCAGAGAGGGACTCACTGCAGTCATCTCGGTCAAAGTCGCCGAACCACAATTTGAGGGACAGACCAAGACCAAGCTGGGAAATTCTGATGTATCCGGAGCTGTGGACTCTTGTGTCAGCGAAATGCTCAACGAGTACCTTGAAGAGCACCCGAAAGAAGCCAAGCAGATCGTTTCAAAGGTAGTGCTTGCCGCGCAAGCTCGCCATGCTGCCCGAAAAGCAAGAGAGATGGTACAGCGCAAGAATGTACTCTCGGGCACAGGCCTACCTGGTAAGCTTGCGGACTGCTCCGAAAAGGATCCGGCACTATGTGAGATCTATTTGGTGGAGGGTGACTCCGCGGGCGGATCTGCCAAGCAAGGTCGGGACAGGAAGTTCCAGGCCATCCTACCACTCAGGGGAAAAATACTCAATGTGGAGAAGGCCCAGGAGCACAAGATCTACGACAATGACGAGATCAAAAATATGATCACGGCACTCGGAATCTCTTTCGGAAGAGATGATGATGACAAGGCAATGAACCTTGAAAAGCTGCGATACCACAAGATCATCATCATGACGGATGCGGATGTTGATGGCAGTCACATTCGTACACTGATTCTGACCTTCTTCTTTCGCTACATGCGAGAACTAATAGAAAAGGGTTACGTGTATATTGCCCTCCCTCCCCTTTACCTCTTGAAAAAAGGGAAGACCGAAAGATACGCCTGGAGTGATTCCGATCGTGACAGGGTGACAATGGAGATGGCAGGCGAGAACAGCGACAATGTCGGTGTCCAGCGATACAAAGGTCTCGGAGAAATGAACCCCGAACAGCTTTGGTCTACCACCATGAATCCGGAACACAGAAGTTTGAAACAGGTCACCATCGAGTCTGCAGCGGAAGCTGATCATTTGTTCTCAATGCTGATGGGAGATGAAGTAGCACCAAGACGCGAATTCATCGAACAAAATGCCAAATATGCGAACGTTGATGTCTAAGCAGGACTCAAAGCCTAATCCGCAGGTATAAAATATCAATATTGGAAAGTGCCTTTTTCTAGAGAATCAGGCATTTTTCTTTTTATTACAATACAAACCAGAACTAATATTTAATGAGAAAATTATTACCCGCCCTGGCGATCATATGCTGCCATGTGAGTTTCAGCCAGGGGTATTGGCAACAAGCAGTTGATTACAAAATTGATGTGGACTTCAACGTGAAAACCCACCAATTCACTGGTAGTCAAACACTGGTTTATACCAACAACTCCCCAGATACGCTCCAGCAGGTTTTTTATCACCTCTACTTCAATGCTTTCCAACCCAATAGCTTGATGGATTACAGAAGCAGGTGGATTGCTGACGCCGATGGGCGCGTACAAGACCGTATCTCAATACTCAGCGAAGACGAAATCGGATATCACAAGGTTACTTCTCTTCAGCAAGATGGTCAGCCCCTGAAGTATGAAGTTCAGGGTACTGTATTGGAAGTGGCACTAAGCGAACCCATACTCCCCGGCACCTCCGTCACTTTCGACATGACCTTCGAAAGCCAGGTGCCCGTCCAGATACGTCGAAGCGGAAGGAATAACCGTGAAGGTATCAGCTATTCCATGGCTCAGTGGTTTCCGAAGATCGCAGAGTTTGACAAAAAAGGTTGGCACGCACATCCCTATGTCGCCAGGGAGTTCTATTCGCCATGGGGCAACTACGAGGTCAATATCACCATCGACAAGGATTATGTTGTGGCGGCCACGGGAATACTCCAAAATCCGAATGAAATTGGCCATGGATATGAAGGAGAAGGTGTAAAAGCAAAGCGTCCCAAAGGGAAAGAACTTACCTGGAATTTCAAAGCCGAAAACGTTCACGACTTCGTTTGGGCTGCTGACCCAGATTATCTCCACACGACGATACAGGTACCCGATGGACCTGTTGTTCACTTTTTCTATGAAGGAGATACCTTGAAAGAGAACTGGGAAAAACTTCCGGAATACACAGCCAAGGCCTTTAGCTTCATACAGGACAACTTTGGCAAATATCCTTTCACCAAATATTCAGTAATTCAGGGTGGTGATGGCGGAATGGAGTATCCTATGGCCACACTTATCACAGGTCACAGGTCGATTAAAAGTCTGGTTGGTGTCACTGTTCATGAAGCCCTCCATTCCTGGTACCAGATGCTACTGGCTACCAATGAAAGCTATTACGCTTGGATGGACGAAGGATTTACCAGCTACGCCACCAGTCTGACCATGAACCATTTGTTTGGCGGGAATAACGCTCGTGCTCTGGAGGGTAACTACAATGGCTACTTCGCTCTGGCCAATAGTGGTAAAGAGGAGCCACTGAGCACCCACTCAGATCACTTCCAAACGAATTTCGCTTACGGCCTCGGCTCATATAGCAAGGGAGCGGTGAGCATTGCACAATTGGGCTATGTCATCGGTGAAGAAAATCGAGACAAAGGACTCCTCCGCTATTTCAATGAATGGAAATTCAGGCATCCGGATCTCAATGATTTTGTCCGGGTCATGGAAAAGACCTCGGGACTAGAGTTGGACTGGTACTACGAATATTGGGTCAACTCTACCCATCAGATCGACTTCGCAGTCGATTCTGTAATGGAAAACGAAGGGAAAGCCATTTTGAAAATCGCCAGGATCGGCGTAATGCCAATGCCCGTGGATGTGAAAGTCACGTTGCAATCTGGCAGGGAGGTAAACTACTATATACCCCTGGACCTGATGCGTGGAGAAAAGCCGGTAGCGGACGGAACCAATATCCTGAGCGATTGGCCATGGGCTTTTACCTACTATGATATAGAGACGGATTACGCCCTGGAGGACATTAAGTCAATAGAGATCGATGCCAGTCAATTCATGGCTGATATCGATCGCAGCAACAACATCTGGGAACCCTAGACCAAACAAAAAGCCCGCAACATGTACTTGCGGGCTTCTTCCTTCGTTCGAAAATCCCTTTTTAGGTCCGAGGAACCTCAGCTCTTATCGTCACTACCTGCGTGGGCGCAGTGGGGTCATTAGAGAATACGGTAATAGACTTGTATTGTCTTCCCTTCCTTCTTGCCGTATCGAATTTCACCTTCATTGATGATGACTCTCCCGGCGCGAGGTCCATTTTTTCCATCTCCGCCACTGTACAACCACAGTTCGTTGTGATCTTGCGCAGATTGAGGGGGCTCTTGCCAGTATTGGTTAGCAGAAACGTCGTCTCAGCCACAGCATCTTTCTGCAGTTTACCAAAGTCAAAGTTGGTGCGGTTGAAAGAAAGCCGCGGTGCTTGCTCCAATTCCTCTTCAGAAAGTGGTGGGAAGTATTCCTGAATTGTGGCCAAAACATTGAAGGTTTTGGGCTTTTCAGTTTCGGATGTTACCAGCTCAATACCTGTAGATTGAAAACCTAATTCAGCTGCCGATGTCGGGTCATAACTGACGACAAGATTTCCTCTTTGCTTGGGCTTCAGCTGCTCCGGAGACAGCGAAACCTTGATGAAATCAGGCATTTTGGACTTGTCGGCCAACAAACTCAACAGCGTATCTGTATCGTTGTAAATCTCAAACTTCCTTATCACAGCTTTTTCGGTACTGATCTTGCCGAAGTTCATAGACATGTATTTGACTCTGATGCCATCTACCTTGGAGGGCAGGTCGTCCACCACTGTCCTGGGCCTGGGTTTGACCGTTCCGTTGATGTAGAGTGTTTTACGTATCGAGGGGTTCGATGTGGAGACTGTCAGTGATTTCCTGAAAGACCCAGGGCGATTTCTGGGATTGTATCTGGCAGTAATTGAACCGCTGCCACCTGGAGCCACAATGTCTTTGGTCCAGGCAGGCGTAGTACAACCACAAGATGCACGGACACTGAGAATCCGGATAGAATCAATGCTATTGTTTGTAAAAACGAACGTGTGATCCACAGGCCCATCGACCTCATTGATCTCACCGAAATTGTAATTAGGCTCATCAAAAGCCAGGGCTTCCTGCGCATCAACATTCAATAGCGTCATTGCGAGCAGGATTGAGAGGAAAAGTTTCATCTTACCAGATTTATTGCTTGGTGTCAAAATTATACAACTCAAAAACGACTTAATACAAAAAAATTGAGATTAGGCAATTATTAACACCCCCGGGAAGCCCAAAACTTTTTCTAGGTTTGCGCCAAATTTTCGTCTATGGCCCGCGTACTTACTGGCATTCAAAGCTCCGGCAAACCCCACCTTGGAAATTTGCTTGGTGCTATCATTCCTGCAATTGAGCTATCACACCAACCCGGAAATGAGACTTTCGCTTTCATAGCAGATTTACACTCCCTGATTTCCATCAAAGACGGAAAGGTGAGAGAGGAAAACACCAAAGCCATAGCCGCCTCCTGGATCGCATTTGGCTTCGACACCACCAAGAACCTTTTCTACCGACAATCCAAAGTGCCTTTCGTCACAGAGTTGACCTGGTACCTCAATTGCTTCACCCCCTACCCCATGCTGGCCAACGCCCACTCTTTCAAAGAGAAATCCAACAAACTATCGGATGTAAATGGTGGTCTTTTCACTTATCCGGTTCTCATGGCTGCTGATATCCTTATGTATGATGCGGAGATAGTACCAGTCGGAAAAGACCAGAAACAACACCTTGAGATCACCAGAGACATTGCCAGCTTTTTCAACAACCGCTACGGTGAAACATTCGTGATACCCGATTCCCGAATCAATGAGGAAATGATGACGGTTCCCGGCATCGATGGTCAGAAAATGAGCAAATCCTACAACAACACCATAGACATCTTCCTGCCAGAGAAAAAACTCAGGAAGACGATCATGTCCATTCAGACAGATAGCACTCCCCTGGAAGCACCTAAAAATCCCGACACTTGCAACGTCTTCGCCTTGTACAAGCTCCTGGCCAGTGATTCGCAGACGGAGGAAATGCGAAACAACTATCTAGGTGGCAATTACGGCTATGGACATGCCAAACAAGCGTTGTTCGAGGTCATGATGGACAAATACGGGGAAGAGCGAGAGGCGTACGAAAAGCTTACTAAAGATGACGGAATATTAGAGGAATTGCTTTCAGAGGGCGAAAAAAAAGCCGCTGATGTAGCGGCTTCTGTACTTGAACGTGTAAAAACTAAACTAAATTTCTAATCCCACTCAAGCGACCCATACGGTCTCTCGAAACTCAGCCTTCTCTCCCTGTAAGATCAGGCGAGTTGGGCCAGGGATCAGCACAAGCCGTGCCTTAATGCCGGGGAAATCATCTGCATCTACTTGAATGCCTTGATCATTTTCAACGTCATAAGCGGTGCTACCATTCTTCTTCTTAAGATACTGGGAAGCCATATAGGCCACGGGAAGCAGAACGTCATTATCGGGGCAATATTCATCGTGTACGTTGAATAATGCTTCTTCGATAAAAGACCCATATTTATCCAGGAAAGATTCTTCAAGATCATGAATTTCTTTCAGCAAAATATCATATTGCGGGTCATTCGGATCAAAACGGAGAAGGTCGATTTTCTTTTCCGCAATCTCAACGAAGGCGTCGTTTAGATTATCTATATTCATCGTGAATAAAGTTTATGCAAACGTTTTCGTAGACAAAAATTATAAGAATTTTAATAATAGCAAGATAAAAAGTGAATTTTTCAATTCTCAAGTATTACCAACTTCTAGATATCAAACTCTTACAATAACGCTCTTATCCATGGATGTATTATCAAAGGCCAAAATTTGGCTGGACAGCGCCGAAATCGACGACACTACCAAAGCGACCATCACGGAGATGATGGAAGCATCTGACGAAACACAAATCACGGATAGTTTTTATAAGGACCTTGAATTTGGCACAGGAGGCCTACGCGGAATCATGGGTGTCGGGTCCAACCGAATGAATAGGTATACCGTTGGCATGGCAACGCAAGGGCTGGCCAATTATCTGAAGAAAGCTTTTCCCGGTGAGCAGGTAAAAGTGGCCATAGCCCATGACAGCAGGAATAACAGTCGTTTCTTCGCCGAGCAGACAGCCGAAATATTCTCTGGAAATGATATCGTTGTGTATCTGTTTGAAAGCCTCAGACCTACTCCAGAGTTGTCTTTTGCCATCCGACAGCTGGGCTGCCAAAGTGGTGTTGTCGTTACGGCCTCCCACAATCCGAAAGAGTACAATGGCTACAAGGCCTATTGGGAAGATGGAGCCCAGTTGGTACCTCCTCATGATAAGAATGTAATCAATGAGGTCAAAGCGATCAGTTCCTTTTCGGCCATTCGATTTGAGTCTAAGCCAGATTTGATCCACAACATTGGAAAGGATCTCGATAACGAATACCTGTCTATGATTGCCGGCCTCTCCTTATCCCCTGAGGCGGTCAAGGCACAACAGGACCTCAAGATCGTCTTCTCTTCCATTCATGGCACCGGGATCACCCTTGTCCCCCCGATTCTGGAAAAATTTGGTTTCACCAACGTGACCGTGGTTGAAGAGCAAGCCACACCAGACGGGAATTTCCCCACTGTCGTATACCCGAACCCGGAAGAGGCAGAGGCATTGAAAATAGCTTTGGCAAAAGCCGAGGAAGTAGATGCAGACCTCGTTATGGCCACAGATCCTGACTCAGATCGGGTAGGAATAGCCGTCAAAAACACGAAGGGTGAGTTCCAACTTCTGAATGGCAATCAGACGGGATCTTTGCTGGTATACTATCTATTGCGCAGGTGGAAAGAACTTGGAAAAATACAAGGCAAAGAATATGTGGTGAAAACCATCGTTACCAGCGATCTGATCGCCGATATTGCCAAAGCCTTTGAAGTAAAAAGCTACGAAACCCTCACCGGCTTCAAGTACATAGCCGAGCTCATCAGGGTACTGGAAGGCAAGGAGCAGTTCATTGGTGGCGGTGAGGAAAGCTACGGCTACCTGATTGGCGATAGCGTCCGAGACAAGGACGCGATAGCAAGCTGCGCCATGATTGCTGAAATGACCGCCTGGGCAAAGAACGAAGGAAAGACCCTTTTCGAACTGCTGGTTGAGATCTCTACCACTTATGGTCTGTACCTTGAAGGTCTGAAATCGGTTACCAAAAAAGGCAAGTCCGGAGCCGAGGAAATCGCCAAAATGATGGAACGCTTCCGCTCCAACCCCCCAGCCACCCTGGGAGGTGAAAAGGTAACGGTGCTCAAGGATTTTCAATCCGGAACCTCAAAAGACCTGGATACAGGTGCTGAATCAACAATCGATTTACCAAAGTCAAATGTCCTCCAATTCTTCACTGATAAGGGAAGCAAGGTGTCTGTCCGTCCCTCCGGAACTGAACCGAAAATCAAGTTCTATTTCTCGGTCAGGGATCAAGACCTCATGAGGGAGCATGACATCTTCGAAAGTCACGCCATCCTGCAAAAAACCATCGATAAAATGGTGGATGACCTAAACCAGTAAAAATGAAATAAATTGTGTAAATCGCCCCGCAAATGTTTAATTTGCGGGGATTTTGAATAGATGATCTAAAAATATTTATATTTCCAGATCGGTAACCGCTAACTAACCTAGTCGCTTTGGACGTAATTGTAAATTTATTACTGGTAGGTGTTGGATTCGTGCTGCTCATCAAGGGAGCGGATTTTTTAGTGAATGGAGCTTCTTCCTTAGCGAAAAGATTTAACATTTCAGATATTGCCATCGGATTGACCGTGGTGGCCATGGGCACATCGGCACCAGAATTGGTGGTCAATATCATCTCCGGCGGAACCGAAAACCATGGTTTGGTTTTTGGCAATATCATCGGCTCCAACATATTCAATATCTTCCTTATACTAGGTGTTTCCAGTGTCATCTACCCACTAACAGTTCAGAAGAATGCACTTTGGAAGGAGGTACCCTACAGCCTTCTAGCGACCTTCATGTTTTTCATCCTGGTCAACGATGCCATATTCTTTGAAACAGACGAAAACAATCTAAGCCTCTGGGACGGAGTCATCCTGATCGGCATGTTCCTGGGATTCCTCACCTACATTTTTCTTAACCTGCAACGACATCCCGACCAGGAAGATGGAGAAGACATCCTGATGTACAACAGTGTAAAAACCACTGTAATGATCGTATTGGGCATTGCGGGATTGATTTTTGGGGGAGAAATGATCGTAGACAATGCCGTGGAAATCGCAAATCATTATAACGTTAGTCAGAAGCTCATCGGATTGACCATACTCGCTGCAGGAACTTCCCTACCGGAACTCGCTACATCGGCGGTGGCTGCATTCCACAAGAAATCCGACCTTGCTGTTGGCAATATTGTGGGGTCCAATATTTTCAACCTCCTGCTGGTTCTCGGCATGACGGCCATCGTTCATGCGCCTTTACGATACTCTGTAGATCTCAACATCGACATGTACCTCGTGATGTTGGGAACATTCCTGCTCTTCATTTTCATGTTTACATTCAACAAATACAAACTGGATCGGGCCGAGGGTATTCTGTATCTTATCGGTTTTGTCGCCTACATGTATTATCTGTTTGTGAGGCTCTGAGTTTTTCGAACTTAAGCCACTAAATTGGCGGGAAATTTGACCTATATGTTTCCGGCTACTGACCCAACAAAATCCAAAGCGTGGAAAGCCCTTCAGGCGCTTCACCAGGACGTTTCAACGAAGAACATTACCGAATACTTCGAAGCAGATAGCAAACGGGTAGATCATTATGCCCTATCCTTCGAATCCATGTTTGTTGACTTCTCCAAGCATTTTCTCGATGAACGCATTCTTGCGGCTTTTCAGGACCTCGCAGAAGAATGTGGACTGGAGCAAGCCAAAGAGGCCCTCAAGCATGGAGAAAAGATCAATGGCACCGAGAATCGGGCAGTGCTGCACGTGGCGCTCAGAAACACCAAGAGCAAACCTTACCATGTGGATGGTACTGACGTATCGCCCCTTGTAAATCAAGTACTGGGGAAGGTCAAAGCCTTCACACAATCCTTGCACAGTGGTGAATGGAAAGGCTACACAGGAAAAAAGATTACTTCCATTGTAAATATTGGTATAGGTGGTTCAGATTTAGGCCCCTTCATGGTCACCAAAGCGCTGAAGCCTTATGCCGTGGAGGGTATTCGCACTGAATTCGTATCCAACGTCGACGCATCAGATCTCATTGAGAAGCTTGAAGGGCTGAACCCTGAAACCACACTCTTCATCATCGCCTCCAAGACCTTCACCACACAGGAAACCATGACCAATGCCGAGTCGGCAAGATCATGGTTTTTGGAGAAGGCTCAGGACATCGACCATGTGAAGAAGCATTTCGTGGCAGTCTCCACCAACAAGGACAAGGTTACGGCTTTTGGTATAGATGAGGCCAACATGTTCGAGTTCTGGGATTGGGTAGGTGGTAGATACTCACTCTGGTCTGCCATTGGACTTAGCATTGCTTGTACGATAGGTTATACCCATTTCGAGGAACTACTTAAGGGTGCGGAGGCCATGGATGAGCACTTTCTGGACACTCCTGAAGTAGGAAAGAATATCCCCGCTATGATGGCATTTCTCGGTATTTGGTACAACAATTTCTTCGGTGCCGAGACCCAGGCCATACTGGCATATGATCACCTGCTGAGTCATTTTGCGCGCTACATGCAGCAAGGGGACATGGAGAGTAATGGCAAATATGTCAGTCGGAATGGTGAGGAAATAAGCCATCAAAGTGGTCCGATCATCTGGGGAGAGCCAGGCACAAATGGACAGCATGCATTCTATCAGCTTATCCATCAAGGCACCAAATTGATTCCTTGTGACTTCATCGCTGCGGCCCGTGCGCCTCATGGCTACCAGGATCACCAGGACAAGCTCATTGCCAATTTTATCGCCCAAACCGAGGCCCTTATGATCGGAAAATCGGAGGATCAGGTGAGGGATGAATTGGCCAATAGTGGCAAGACTGCCGCGGAAATAGACGCATTGGTACCATTCAAAGTATTCAAAGGGAACCGGCCCACCACCAGCATCCTACTAGAGCAACTCACTCCACGAGCCCTGGGGTCACTCATAGCCATGTACGAGCACAAGATCTTCGTTCAAGGGGTGATATGGAATGTATACAGCTTCGATCAATGGGGAGTGGAGCTAGGCAAGCAACTGGCAGGTCGTATCCTCAAAGAGATCAATGGTGAAAAAGGCGAACACGACAGCTCGACCCAGGGGTTGATAGAAAAATACGCGGCATTCAAGAATGCCTGATGGCATGAAGTAGAATCCCTGAAGCCATGGCTACATTCAGGGATTCTGCCTCACCGAAACGCGCTATGGTCAAGCGGTCCGTCAATAGAGGCTCCAATTCCGCTCGAATACCATGCGATTCACTGCCAAGTACATAAATTCCCTCTTCCAGTTGACTTGAAGAAAGATCTGTTCCATTCAGTGTCAGGCCCCAGATTTTTGCATTGGTTTTTTGGAAGAAGGACACCAAATCCAAGTAGTGAGGATGCACTCTACCAAATGAACCCATGGTAGCCGCTATAGTCTTTGGATTGTAGAAATCCGCGCAGTCCTGCGAACACAACACCTCATCAAAACCAAACCAATCCAACGTCCGCACAATTGTACCCAGGTTCCCGGGATCCCGTACACCATCCAATGCCAACACATGCCCTCCACTGTATTCATAATCCAGGATGGCAGGTATTTCCACCAGTGCCAGTCCGCTATCGGTATTGGTCAGAGAACTGATATCCTGCAGTTCCTTGCTCGTGACTACAGCCGTCTCCCCGTGAAACTCTGGTGCCAGGGTGGTGATAAACTGCTCAAGTCCAAATACCTTACGAACCATCAATGGTGAGTTGATGAGCTCCTGGATATTCTTGCGTCCCTCCACACAAAACAACTTCTCCCGCACGCGGTACTTTTTTAATTTCAGCGATTTAATGAATTTTATCTCGTTTTTAGAAATCATCATTTGAGGACCCTTTTTCCCGGAATTTGTTTTTTAACCATGGCGATTTTGCTTTCGTCATGCTTAGGGTCCAAATATCTTGAACCCGGCCAAAGAATTCTTACCAAACAGAAAATAAAGGGTGCAAAGCGTTTCGAACAGGAGGAAGTATACCGGCTCCTGGAACAAGAACCCAACATCAGGTTCTTCAGACTACCCTTTGCCGTAGAAGTTCACCTCTTTGAATGGGGGAAAAACGCTTATGATTCCGCCAAATACCAGCGAAAAATCAACAAAATCACCAGGCGGTTTGACAAGAAAGTACTTGAAGCCAAGAAAGAGAATAAGAAAGCCCGGTTCATTTCCAATCGTGACAAGAAGGTGGCTCGATGGAATCGGAAAATCAAAGAAGGAAACTGGCGAATGCGACAGGGAGCACCCCTGGCCATATATGACAGCGCTCTCCATAGACAGACCGTCGAGAAACTCAACCAGTTTCTGGTCAATGCTGGCTACTTTGATGGTAGAACGGATTTTGAAGCCAGGGAAAAGGGCAACAACTACGTCCACACAAGGTACCGATTGCGAAAGTATGATCAATACACCATCGACTCACTGATATATGACATCAAAGATCCGGAAATTGCTGACATCGTATTGGGCAAGGACTATACCCAAGCGTTGAAAAAAGGAGATCCTTATAGTCAGGATGGCTTGACGCGAGAAAGGGAACGACTGCATACCCTGTTGCTCAACAATGGCTACTATGGCTTTAGTCGGCAGTTCATCTATTTCGAAATTGACACCTTCTCCCTACCCTCACCAAAGATCGTAGCGACAATCAACATCGACGATCCTGTCACGAAGGACAAACACGCCAAGTACATTGTTGACTCAGTGGCTTTCATAGGTGAATCCAGGGAAGGCCAGGACGAGAAGACCCGAAGTGAATATGACGGTATCACCTTCCAGTTCGGTCGCAACAAATACGACAAGAAATTACTCAATAGCAGGCTCTTCCTTGAACCAGGAACACTGTTCAGACAACGGGATGCCAATGAAACGCAACAGCAATTGGCCAACCTCGACGCCTTCAAATTTGTCAATATCAACTATGACACCACGGGAGGTAGTTTCGTCGCATCCATTTTTACCAGTCCCGTGGAGAAGTATGAGACATCAAATGAAGTGGGCCTCTCATCCACCGCCGGACTACCCGGTCCGTTTTTCAACGTGGGCCTGAAGAATCGAAATATCTTCCGGAGGCTGGAATTACTGGAAATCAATGGCAACCTCAACCTGCAAGGAATAGGTAACATCTCGGGTGAAGACAGGAATTACTCGCTACTCCAGTACGGTGGATCTGCGTCGCTCAATTTTCCTCAGTTCCTTTTCCCATTGTCCGAAAGACTCAAAAACAAGATCAGCCGATTCAATCCCCGGACGAGCCTCACCTTCACCTACAACTTTGAGGACCGATTTCAGGAGTACGAAAGGCAGGCATTTAATGCCGCGCTGAGCTATCAATGGCAAGTCAGGGATGATTTCTACTACACCATCACACCTGCCAGCCTCGGTTTTGTGGACTCAGATATTGAACCCAACTCGGACTTTCAGAACCTCCTGGACACATTGAGACAATCGGGAAATGGTGCCTATCCGGCTTCCTTCGAATCCGCACTGCTATCAACGTCCTCATTTGACGGGATAATCAACAAAGACTATGGCGCTGCAGGAAGAAACTCTTCTTTTTTGCGCCTCTTCGTCGAATCGGGAGGGAACTTCCTCAACATTGTAGCCAACTCGCTTCTTGGACTGGATAGTGTCCAGTACCAGTACCTGAAGTTCAGGATCGATTATCGCCGACAGAATTACATAGATCGGAATACGGTCTTGGCTTCCAGGATCCACTTTGGCATGGCCTACCCCTATGGGTCTGACCCGGCTGCGCTACCCTATGAACGGTATTTCTACATTGGTGGAAGCAATAGCATCAGGGCATGGCCAGCGAGAAGGTTGGGCCCCGGTGACTTCTCCATTTTTGGTGAGGCCAATAATGAAAACCAGCTGAGAAACGTGAACTACACCCTGGAGCAGGGTGGTGATCTCATCATCGAAAGCAGCATAGAACTGCGTCGAAAGATCACTAATTTTCTAGGTTGGGCATTTTTCATCGATGCAGGTAACATTTGGCAAATTCAAAGCACACCCCTTCAGCCGTTTGATGAAAGGTTGACCACTTCAGGTCGAAGCGGGCTCTTTCAACTCAATACCTTTATTCGTGAAATCGCCGTTGGTGCCGGTGTTGGTTTGCGTGTGGATCTGGGCTACCTCGTTTTCCGTGTGGATGGAGCGGTGCAGGTTATTGATCCTGGTCAGCCCGGCGGTCAACGCTTTGTACTTGACAATATCGACTTCACCAGTGCATTCCGCCGTGTCAAGGATCCTGATTCGCCGGAAGGCCAGAAATTAGAAAGCGAAAAAAGATTCCTAAGGAACAAAAGCAGAATTAACTTAGGTATTGGTTTCCCATTCTAACCATTATGAGCACCAAAGAAGAAATAAAACTTGCCTTTGAGAACATTCAGGATCGAATCTGTCAGGGACTCGAAGAAGCAGATGGCTCGGGTAAATTCGTAGAGGATCGGTGGTCACGTGACGGTGGCGGAGGTGGTAGGAGTCGTGTGCTTAGCGGAGGCGATGTGATCGAAAAAGGTGGCGTCAATTTCTCGGCAGTCTATGGCAAGACCCCGCAAAAAATATTAGAGGCTCTCAAGCTTGAAGATGCGGATTTCTACGCTACTGGTGTCTCCATCGTGCTGCATCCTCACAACCCCTGGGTACCAATCATTCACATGAACATACGGTACTTCGAAATGTCTGACGGCACCTATTGGTTTGGCGGCGGCATCGACCTTACGCCACACTATATAGACCGAGACGATGCACATTTCTTCCATAGCGCTTTGAAAGACACCTGCGACCGCTTTGATCTCACTTACTATCCGAAATTCAAGGTATGGGCTGACAACTATTTCTATCTCAGCCATCGCGAGGAAACCAGGGGTATCGGGGGCATCTTCTTCGATCGGCTGGCAGGTACTTCTGCGGAGGAGAAGCAATCCATTTTTGACTTCACCTGTGCCGTGGGTGAGACCTTTGTGCCCACCTACAGCACGTTGATGGAGAGAAACAAAGACAGGGACTATTCCGATGACCATAAAAACTGGCAGTATCTAAGACGAGGCCGCTATGTCGAGTTTAACCTGGTGCATGACAAAGGCACCAAGTTTGGCCTGGACACGGGTGGGCGCACCGAGTCCATTCTCATGAGCCTCCCTCCTATGGCTGGCTGGACCTACAATCACCAACCTAAGCCAGCAACGCTGGAATATGAAACCCTGGAATTGCTGCGCAAAGGTGTAGATTGGGTCAATGCTTGAAAGACTATCACGCTGGGATGAGGCATTGTTGCTGCTCATCAATGGATCAGGAGCGCCGTGGATCGACCCCTTGATGATCTTTCTCAGCGAAAAGTGGGTTTGGGTGCCACTTTACTTATTCATCATCTATGCACTCATCAGGAAATACGACATGGCGTGGATCTGGCCAGTATTAGGTTTGTTGTTGGTGATCCTAATTGCCGACCAGGTTACCTCCTCCCTGATGAAGCCATATATCGAAAGACTCAGACCCTGCCGAAATCCCCTGATAGCGGAATGGGTGCGCCTCGTAGACCGATGCGGGGGTCAATATGGCTTTGCCTCCTCTCATGCCGCCAACACCATGGGATTGGCCATCCTGTCAAGGATGCTCCTGCAGGTCAGGTGGACCTGGCTTCTGATACTGTGGTCAGCTGTCATTGGATACTCCAGGATCTATCTGGGGGTCCACTACCCTGGCGACGTATTGGCCGGGTTTGCAGTTGGTGGCTTCGCCGCAGCGGCAGTATACTGGCTACTTCGAAGGTTATCTGGTCTCTTAGGATTGGCAAACCGTCCATCCCAGGCACCCTAGCCTTTTCTGGCAGTGGCCAGCAGCTCCAGCCAACTACAGACTTGCGTGAGCAGCGTAAACCTTTCTATTACCCTGATCTGACCGTTCAAGCCCCAGGTCGTTCTGTCTCTTGGACTGTTGAGCATCGTAGCCAGGCACTGAGCCAACGATTCCAGGTCCCTGGGATCCTCATTGATAAGGCCATGAACGCCATGAACCACTTGTTGCTTCAGGCCGGCCGCTCCAGACACGAGCATGGGTTTCAGTTTCCACATCCCCTCTGTAGCTGTGAGTCCAAAGCCTTCCTGCAATGAGTTTTGAACCACAATACTCGAGGCTTGCTGCAAGGCATTCACAATCAAAGCATTTTGTATTTTGTTGTCCAGTGGCAACAGCAGAATGGCAATATCGTCCTGCAAGTCCCCATCGATGCTTTTGTATTCCTCTATGAGCTCATTGAGTACAGCTGTGCCCTCCGGATCATCTGAGACGAATTTGGGATCAGGTCCTCCCAATACCAATCGCGATTTTTGGATCCTCTTGTACTCACGACTTTCCGGATCGCCGTGGGATTCATTATATCTTTTCATGGAGATGAAGGCCTGCATCAACTCATGCCACCCCTTCAGGCGATCCCAGCGCGAGATCTCCAGTGCCGTAGGCCTGTAGATCATATCCAGTTTGCTATGCGCATTGACTTCACCGAAAGAGCCATCTGGCTGTACCCGTCGCACCTGGTGATCGTACATCTCGTAGAGGATGGGCGGACGATCGTCGATGATGCCTGACTGATGTAAGATCCCGATGATTTTGTGCATCTGCAGGATACGATTCTTATGGCTCAGGGGATCAATGGCCGGGGTAATGATGGCCGTCTTCTCCTTGATCGATTCAGGAACATAAGCGGTGAGGCTAAAGACAAAATGATCGTAGTCGTCAAAGTAGTGAGACAGGAATGACCAGACTCCGTCAGTAACTTCATTATCTTCTTCCAATCCAATGTGGCACCTCCAGATGGTCTTCACATTGCGGTGCTTGCGTATCATCGCCGCCAGAGGCATGGGTTGTGGGTCGTGAATGACCACCAGGTCGCCATCCTGTATCTTGTCTATGGCCCTTGCCACATTGTTTTCGTTGACGGCCTGGAAGATGGCTCGATCTTCTTCTGTGAATTTGCCTGTGCCACTCCCATGGATGGCATTGTGGATGCGTTTTGTAAGATCGAAAAAATGCTCATCCGTAGCATCGATTACCAGCCATTCAACACTCACACCCTGCTCTCTCATTAAACTCATCTGACTAGGCAACATTTCCGCCACGCCCCCACCTGTCGCCGTGGAGTTCACCATCCAGATCGTACAGCCCTTGAGGTCCTCGACGGGTTGCGAAACCCTCTTTAAGAAATCCGCTGCAGCATGGGTGAGGGCACCGTACGCACGGTAATCCTGTAGTTTGGCGTTCTCCTGAATCTCGATGTGTTGCATGCTATGAACCTATTTGTTGGTGAAAGAATTGTTGCCACTTAAGATAATGGATGAGCCGTAGGATTCAAAACGCTTCACCCAAACAGATCGCTGCTCGGTAGGAAACAAGTTGCAACCAAATGAACCATGAATCCTCCCGTATAGCTGAAGGGCTTAACGCTCCGGGGTTTATTACTAACCCAATCCCGTAAAGAACAGCCCTCGAAGCCCCAGGTGGGATATGAACCTAAGGGTCAGCATGAAACAGGTTGTATGAAAGAAAATTACCAACCCATGTCCGACGCTATGAACTACCTAAAACTCATCAGCCTCTGCGGCCTCATCATCATTTCAGGCTGCTCCGATGACGATATTCAGAATTCGCTTTTAGAAGAGCTATTACAGATCGGAGAAGAAAATTCCATCAACAGATTGACCATCGACTGGGAAATGACCAGATCTGAAGTATTCCGGACCAACGAAGAAAGTGGACAGGACGAAGCTATCAAGGCCTTTCTGCGTCTTTTGGGTGATAACCACAGCATATATCAAAAACGCGATGGATCAGCATTTTTTGAAGGAGCGATAAGGTGTTCATCCAATGGTATCCGTTTCGCCAACCTACCTTCGAATATTGGATACGTAAGAGTTTCCGCATTCAGTGGAAGCAGGGAGGAAGGAGTAACCTTCGCACGCCAGATACAGGACCAAATAGCCCTCTTCCACCAGAATGGTGTTGACAAATGGATTGTTGACCTCTCGGACAACGGAGGAGGCAATATGTGGCCCATGCTGGCAGGTCTTGGTCCCCTTTTGGGGAATAACATCCTCGGACACTTCATAGACCCTGAGGGTGTGGAGCAAGTGTGGTCCTATCGCGATGGCGCGTCTATCCTCGACGAGTTCACTTTGGTGCAAGTAGAAGATCCATTTCCCACCATTGAGGATCATAAGGTAGCGGTGATCATCGACAGCCGTACGGTCAGTAGTGGCGAGGCTACGGCTATCGCTTTTGTTGGTCGGGAAAACACCCGATTCTTCGGCAGGCCTACCTGTGGACTCTCCACTGCAAACCTGGCCTTTCCATTAAACAACGGTGATACGATTATTCTCACGGTCTCTACCATGGCCGATCGCAACAAAAACCCATTTGGGGGCCCTATAAATCCTGATGTGGCCCCTGATAATCTGGACAACCTGCAACAGGCGGCGCTCAATTGGCTCAATGAGTGAGATGGCAATTTGCTGATGCGTAAAATATAACGCTCTGTACTCCAATCGAATCCGAGATCTGGCCAGGGCGTTGGCCATTCGAACCATGCGACACGGAGTTCTCAGAAACAGGACAATGCGTACCTCAGGCCACGCCGCTCAAGCTGAATCAGACCGTGATGCAGACCAGGCAATACTGCGCAGGACACAAGTCGTTGATACTTTACGCCAAACCACCCGGAGAAATGGACATGACAATCATGAAACGGGCCAGGCAATACTGAGCAGTGAGAAAATTGAAAGAAATGTATCTCAAGTCACACCGCGCAAGCTGAAATAGACCATGACGTGGACCAGGTCATACTGTGCAGTTGGCAAGCCGTTGATCTCTTTCGCCAGACCAATGGGAGAACTCGACATGCCGACCGTCACGTGGGCTAGGCAGTACTGAGTACTTGAAAATTCAACGTCTAGTGGCTCAAGTCACGCCGCGACAGCTGATATAAGACCATGATGCGTACCTAGTCACGCCGCGCAGGACACAAGTAGTAGATCCTGTGCTCCAGACTACGTGGAGAACTTGGCACGATGATCGCGACACGAGCTACGCGGTGCCGAATACTCGAAAATTGAACTGCCTTTGTTTTAGGCCACGCCGCGTAGGCTGAAGTAGAACATCATGTGAGTCACGTGACACAGAACAGTGGTTAGGATGTTCACCGCATTGGCTGCGCGATACCGCAATAGCACGACCAGCAAAATAGCCTACTTCCACCGCACAGATGTGGCCGAAGGTCTCCGTCCCTCCTCCTCTGCATATATTCCCACAATACCCTTCATAAAGGCTCCTGGAAATACACCTTCATGTAGCTCGTCAGGAAGTACATCCATGTGAACCTTAAGGTTCTCCTTCCTCTGCATGCGGAGCGTGTTGGCCAGTACGTACATATCCGTTACCAGGCCGAAACTATCCTCAGCTTCTCCCACAGCTAAATAGGCCCTTGTCTCGCGATTATATTCCTGTGTAGCCACTTGTTTCGCTTGCCGCATGACATAGCGTTCGTCGCGGGCATACAGCCAATCGTCCCACCAGATCGCCGGGCTAATGATGATGTAGCGATTGAATAGATCGGGGCGCGTCATCAGGGCATGAACTGCGGCCAACCCACTCATGGATTTCCCGATCAAAACCCTGTCCTCACCTACCCCAAATTGCTCCTCCATGAAAGAGACGATCTGTTTGTCGATCACATCAAGAAATGCATCACAACCACCAGACCCCTCGTAGTCCACAGGATTTCCTGCCAAAAAGTGTTTGTCATCAGGAGGCGTGAAAGTTGTAGGGGTATAGTCCCGGGTCCGATTGGCTTCCTTGGGAACGCCATCCGCTTCGTCCTGATAGCCAATCCCGACGAAATAAGCAGCTGGATGATAATTGAAGTATTCAAAGTTGGAAGTCATCGCCGCGGCGGGAACAAACAACCTCAGGGCATCAAGAAAATAGAAGGTAGAAGGTGCTTCACCCTCTGCAGGAGCGCGTAGAGGCTTGCGCACGTACAACCGGTAGTCGATGCCATTTTCTGCGGTGGGTAAATCGTACACCAACACTTCATAGGGGTATTCGAAGGACTTGGGTTCCACCTCCTGCGCCAGGCTGGCGCAAGTGCTGAATCCAAGGAGAAGAACAATCAGGTATTTCATCTTTGAGATTTGAATTTGGGCAAACTACCCCTGCAAACACCAATGGTTACATGGGTTTTGAATTTTATCCTGCGACGCCCCCGACACCTACAGGTTATGCATCTCCTGATTTCTGCATTCTACCGGACCAACGAAAAGTGAACAAAAGCGTAAAATCCTTAACCACCTACTACCAACCTAAATGAAGAGACTTGTTATTTGCCTCGCCATCATCGCTGTTTGTGTCCAAGGAATGGCCTCCGAACTGAAGATTTCTACGCCCATACTGTACATGGAGGATGCAGCTGCTTACGCTGTTTTCAACATCGAATGGAAAAACAGCTGGAACAACTCGCGCAACCACGATGCCATATGGCTTTTTTGCAAATCCAAGACGGGAATTGAGACGGCACGACACATCGGTATTGCGAACTCAGGGCACACGGTTGTCAGCACCTACTCGTCGGGATCTCCTGCCTTAGCATTTAAGGTAGCTCCGGATCAGGTGGGATTATGGGTTTTCCCCTCACAGTCCTTTCGTGGCGATATCTCGGCCACCGTCAAGGTTGAGCTGCAGGCTGAGGACTTTGAAGGAATCAACACCAGAAATGCTGCGTTTCAGGTCTTTGGCATTGAGATGGTGCACATACCCTCAGGTAACTTTCTCATTGGCAGCGCCGAGGAAAGCGCTCAGCAGAAAGGGGCATTCTTCGATCCCGCTACCGGCGGTATGATCGGCATTGAGGAGGAATCTGGGGAATGGGAAGTAGCAGCAGATGGGGACCTGTATTACCAGGCCAGCGAAGGCTACGAAGGTGATCAAAAGGGACGTATTTCCGCATCCTTTCCAAAAGGTCATCAGGCGTTCTTCATGATGAAATACGAACTGATGGAAGGCCAGTATGCGGCCATGCTCAACAGCCTGGACGGTGACCAGCGTCAAACCCATATCGTTCACGGCATGGAGGACTATGAAGGGTCCCTATATGAAGAAAATGGCTTGATTGCAGCCCGAACACCCACAAGGCCAGCGCCTTTTATTGGCTGGGATGATGCCATGGCCTTTGCTGATTGGGCCGGACTGCGACCAATGACCGAATTTGAGTTTACCAAAGCATCCAGGGGTTCAGCTGAGATTGAAGCCATTGATTTTCCATGGGGTTCAGAAAGCAAATGGCATGTTCAAAGGCTTCCGGGACAGGATGGCACGCTGGTGATGATGAACGGCTGGAACGAACAGCAACTGTCGGATGAAAACAAAAAGTCTTTTGGTGCTTCTTTCTATTGGGTAATGGATCTGGCGGGAAGTCTCTGGGAGCGGGTCGTCAGTGTTGGCCATGAAAACGGAAGGCAGTTCCTCGGGTCACATGGGGACGGAACACTATCCGCAGCTGGAAGCGCAACGAACACTGATTGGCCTGTGGGTCAAGAAGATGCCGGTGGTATTGGTTTTCGTGGTGGAGGATTCTATGGATACAGTCGGGAATATCACGAATTCAACCCTTTTAGCCCCGTGGCCTTCAGACCTTATGGCAGCTGGCACGGGAGCATGAGAAGTCTCGCTTACGGCACCCGCTTCGTACGGACGGCAGACTGATATCCTAACCTTCCCAGGCAGTCACTCGGATGTGAACCTGGCTATCGCCATTCTTCATCTTCCCGTTTTTCCATGAGTCTGCGTACATACTTGCCGATGATATCAAATTCCAGGTTCACCCTGTCTCCCACAGCTAGTTTGGAGAAATTGGTATGCTCATAGGTATAGGGAATGATCGCCACACGAAATGAATCTTCTGTGGCATTGAAGCAAGTCAGGCTCACGCCATTGATACAAATGCTGCCTTTTTCCACGACCACCTCCTCTTTGGGTTCAAAGCTGAAATCAAACAACCAGCTTCCCTCTTCTTCTTTGATGGCCGTGACAGTTCCTGTCTGATCAACATGGCCTTGCACCACATGTCCGTCGAATCGTCCATTGGAGGGCATGCAACGTTCCAGGTTGAGCAAGTCGCCTACCTCCAGACCACCAAGATTACTCTTTTGAAGTGTTTCATCGATGGCAGTAACCCAGTGCGTGTCTGTACCCACTTGGGTGACAGTCAGGCAAACCCCATTGTGGCTAATGCTTTGATCCACCTTCAACTCATGACTGATATTGGAGGTGATTTGAAAATTGACATTGGTGCCCTCTGTTTCCATGAATTTTACAGTACCTGAGGCCTCAATAATACCTGTGAACATGTCCGGTTTATCTAATTTCGTTAATGAATGGGTTTCAAAGATAACTTAGAGGATAGCTACCGCCACAAAGGCCTGCGTAAGATGTTGGTGCAAGAGGTAAAACGCAAGGGCATCACAGATGAACGCGTGCTGAAAGCGATGGCGAAAATTCCCAGGCACTTCTTCTTCGACGACGCTTTTTTGGAGCATGCCTATGAAGATAAAGCTTTCCCCATCGGTCATGGTCAAACTATCTCTCAGCCCTATACAGTCGCCTTTCAGACGCAGCTACTCAGGGTAAAACCCGGAGACAAGATCCTCGAAATCGGCACCGGTTCAGGTTATCAGGCCAGTATCCTCCTGGAATTGGGCGCAGAGGTGCACACCATAGAATACAACAAATACCTCTTCCAGGAGACTGCGCACTTTCTGCCCAAAATGGGTTACAAGCCTCATTTCTATTATGGAGACGGATCCAAAGGCGTTCCAGCAGCAGCACCCTATCAGGGCATTGTGGTCACAGCAGGGGCGCCTAATGTCCCGCAGGCGTTGGTGCAACAATTGGCGATCGGCGGCAGACTAGTCATTCCCGTGGGTGATGGCAGGCGGCAGCTGATGATGGAGCTGGAGAAAACCGGTGAAAACAAGGTGCGGAAGAAAGAGCACATGTATTTCAGCTTTGTACCTTTGCTGGGCAAACACGGATGGAATGAGTAAAAAACCCAAAAAATGTCAGGACTCGCACGTCATCATGACGGAGCTGGTACTGCCCAACGATACCAACCCCCTCAACAACCTCATGGGGGGACGCCTGATGCACTGGATGGATGTGGTATCCGCCATTGCAGCTCAAAAGCATTCTAATCGAATCGTTGTGACGGCTTCGGTAGATAATATCTCATTCTCAAAGCCCATTCAGCTAGGCAACGTGGTGACGCTGCAAGCCTTCGTAACACGCGCATTCAATTCTTCGATGGAAGTCTTCATCAAAGTGAGCGCAGAGGACATCCCTTCCGGCAAGAAAACGGATACCAACACTGCTTTCTTCACCTTCGTCGCCGTGGACCAGTCCGGAAGACCCATCGATGTACCGGAAGCTATACCAGAGACCAAGGAAGAAAAGGAGCTTTTTGATGGCGCTTTGAGACGGCGACAATTGCGATTGGTATTGGCCAAACGCATGAGTCCAGAAGACGCCAATGAGTTGAAATCCCTATTTGAAATGGAATGATCGAAGACGACGCGCTGCATTTGTTCATCACGGAAGAAATCTTCGTGGTACCTGGGAAAGCCACCGAACCCACCTCGGAAACGAGGGAAGTTGAACGCGTTATAGAAGAGAAAGAGACCCCTGCTCCCGTCAAGGCCGAGCCGACACCACGGCCGAGTTACACTTTCGCAGTCATTGCGCAGGCACTTCCGGAAAGTGAGCGTGAGTTACTGGGTAAGATCCTGGCCGCAGTAGGTCAGGACATCGCCGCTGTACATTTGGCGATCAATCCTGAAACTATCGATTTCGACTACGAGAAGCTGCTCATTTTTGGTGACTCAAAACTTACGGAGACACCCTCGCAGTTCTATGTTGTTGACGGACCCGGCACCAAAATATTGCGGTCTAAACCACTACATGTGGTCGCTCAATCCCGCCAGGAAAAGACTCAGCTTTGGGAGGCTCTGAAAAAGTGGTTTGGCATCAAGGCCTAACCGAAAATCTCCTCCAGCTTTTCCCTGAGGGTCTCCCCTCTCAAGCCTTTCGCTACGATATTCCCTTCGGGGTCTATCAGATAAGTAGCCGGGATAGCGCTAATTTGATATTCACGTGCAGCTTCGGAATTGAAATACTTCAGGTCTGAAATGTGCATCCAGGTTAAGCCATCGTCCTCTATCGCCTTCACCCAAGCCTGCTTTGTCCGATCCAGTGATACTCCCAGGATTTCGAAATTCTTCTCCCGGTATTTGTTGTAGAGCCTGACGACGTTGGGGTTCTCAACCCGGCACGGCCTGCACCAGGCGGCCCAAAAGTCAATGAGTACATAATTGCCTTTCAATGAGCTTAGTTTGATGAGCTCCCCATCGGGGGAAGGCAGTGCAATTTCAGGTGCCGGTGACCCAATTGCCAGCTTCTTGAAATCCTTCACCCTTGATGCGAGGCTTTGGGTGAAAGGATGATTCGGTAGCTCCTCCTGGAATTTTGCAGATAGGCTATCGACGAAGGTGATGTTCTTCTCGAGGTCCAAATAGTTGATCCCATAAATTGACGCTAGCGAGGGTGCAGCTTCCCAAATGATCTCTTTCAGCTTAGCCTCGTTTTTCGCGTCAACTTTCAAGTATTGATTCACAATTTGATCGAAAGCATCGCGATCACCATCCATTCGGGCCTGAATTGCTTCCTGGTTGAGCAGGCTCTCGTCGCCTTTGCGCTTTTCTTGCGCACTGTTGATAGCTGCAAGCAAGTCGGTATCCTTCGAGCCTTTCACCACCGCAAGTCCATTGGCGCGATCGCCATCCACCTCTATGGTGACCTCTTCCTCGGCTCCGGTCAGGACGATATTCACATATTGACGATCATAGAAATTGATCCGGAAAAATGAGGGCTCCGTCACTTCCAGGCTTGTGCTAAAAGAACCATCTTCATCAAACAAGATGGAATCGACGATCTCCACTTCGCTACCACTCAATTTTTCGACTGTCACCTGTTCGCGTGGCCTTGGCTGCTTGATCAAACCTGAAATTTTCACTCCTTTTTGATCCTGCAGCTGACAGGAAGACAATATCAGCGCTATTGCCAGTAGTTGTGCACCTATTGATTTAATCACTTTGGATTTTCTTTTTTTCCGATAACAATATTAAGAGACAAGAGATTCCAACGATTCCCGTACCAATCGGTTGGCCACTTTGGGATCCACCTTGCCATTTGTCTTTTTCATCACTTCACCCATGAACATCCCCAGAAGACCCTTCTTCCCACGTTGATACTCTTTCACCTTGTCGGGGAAGGAAGCTATCACTTCATCAATGGCAGGTTGAATCGATCCTTCATCACTTTCCTGGATCAGGTTCAAGGCCCTGGCAAGACTCCTGGGCTCCTCAGTTGGAGACTTTAACAATGCCGGTAGCAGTTGCTGGCTGGCTGCAGAATTACTCACTTGCCCAGAGGTCACCAATTCAAGTATTTGGACGAGCTGATCGATGGTCAACGGAAAGTCGGCGATAGTAATCCTTAGGTCCTTCAAAACCGATTGAATGGGCCCCATCAGCCAGTTGGCAGCTTGCTTTGCGTTCTTGACCTGCTCGAAAAGCTTTGTGGCGAATTCAGCCATGCTCTGCTCTTCTACCAGAAAGGCGGCATCAGCTACGGGTAAGCCATTGACCTGCGTGAAACGATGGAAAATCGCCTCCGGAAGTTCTGGCATACTCTCCTTCACACGATCGAAGTGGTCATCCGAGATGCGTACAGCACTCAAATCGGGTTCGGGAAAATAGCGATAGTCATTCAGTTCTTCCTTCATGCGCATACCGGCCGTACTTCCATCCTGTGCATTGAAAGTTCTCGTCTCAGATACGATCGATTTCCCTTCCTGGAGCAGCGCGGATTGCCTGGAAAACTCATGTTTGATAGCCCTGGAGACATTCCGAAGACTATTCATATTCTTGATTTCCACTTTTTTCCCCAGCGCCTCAGCTCCTTTGGGCCGCACCGATATATTGGCATCGCAGCGCATACTACCTTCTTCCATATTGGCCTCACTTATGCCGAGGTAACGTACCAGGCGACGAACAGCAGCAAGTGTCGCCATGGCCTCTTCAGCCGAGTAAATGTCCGGCTCCGTTACGATCTCGATCAAAGGCACTCCAGCTCTATTGAAATCAATGACGGATTCCTTCGGATCGATATCATGCATCGACTTACCGGCATCTTCTTCCAAGTGAATCTTGTGTAATTTCACCTCGCGCATGGAACCTCCCTCCAATCGTGCAGGGACATAGCCGCCCATACAGATGGGTGTGCGGTCTTGCGTCAGCTGGTATCCTTTGGGGAGATCCGGGTAGAAGTAGTTTTTTCGGTCGAAAATAAACTCCCGACTGATCTCACTTTCGCAAGCCAATCCCATCTTCATGGCCAAATCGATCACCTCTTTATTCAGCTTTGGCAAAGTGCCAGGGTGAGCCAAGGTGATGACGCTAATATTTTCATTGGGATCCTTCCCGAAGATGGTCGGGTCTGCAGAGAAAATCTTGGACCTCGTGTTGAGTTGAACATGTATTTCCAAGCCAACTACCAGCTCATAATCCGTCATAGCCCTATCAGACATGCGCTTGTAGTTTACTCATGATTTCAGCTTTACCCAGATCCAACGCCGCGGACAGTCCGGAAATATCCTTACCCCCTGCTGTGGCATAAAATGGCTGACCACCTCCGCCGCCTTTAATCTCCCGCGCCATTTGACGAACAAGATTCGAAGCATTGACATCCAGTTTCTCCACGAGTGCTTCATCAATCATCACCGATAGCTGAGGCTTTCCATTGACCTTGGCGGCCAGCAATTGAATAAGCCCCGGAAACTCTTGCTTGAGCTGAAAGGAAAGGTTTTTGATGCTCTCGGCATTGGACACCTCAAGTTCTTTCACCAGCAGCTTGACATCTCCGACTGCAAGAATCTCCTTCTTCAGCTCAGCTTTGGCGTGGCTAAGTTTTTCGTTCTGCAGTTGTTCCAGTTCC
Organism: Cyclobacteriaceae bacterium; assembly: GCA_965601475.1. Taxonomy (GTDB): domain Bacteria; phylum Bacteroidota; class Bacteroidia; order Cytophagales; family Cyclobacteriaceae; genus JAWPMT01. Next base: position 220,051 of record OZ271832.1, read on the forward strand.
TTCTTGAGTGCCTTGTCCTCCTCCAGGAGGTCCCTGATGGCCTTAATGGGATCCTTCTGCGTATTGAGTACCTCCTTGATACCCTCAAGCTGCTTGAGTTGGCCGGCAACGTGATCTTCTGCCCCCTTTGCTGTCACGGCCTCAATTCTGCGCACACCTGCGGCGATTGAGCCTTCTGTCACTATCTTGAAAAGGCCGATTTGGCCTGTTTGCTTCACATGCGTGCCGCCACAAAGTTCCACGGAGTACGATGGATCAAAGACAATAACCCTGACGAAATCGCCATATTTTTCCCCAAACAGGGCCATAGCTCCCATGTCCCTGGCTTTATCAATGGGCACATTACGCTGTTCATCGAGGGTGATGTTTTCCCTGATTTTCTCATTGACGATTTGCTCAACCTGAGCAATTTCCTCATCGGTCATTTTGGAGAAATGCGAAAAATCAAACCTCAGTACCTTGTCATTGACCAACGATCCTCGCTGCTGAACATGATCACCCAAGACCTGCCGGAGTGCGGCATGGAGCAAGTGCGTACCTGAGTGATTGTTTTCCGTGAGCTTTCGTTTTTGTGCACTTACTACCGCTCGAAAGGTAGTATTTACATCAGCGGGTAAGGCATTTGAGAAGTGAACGATGAGATCATTCTCCTTTTTCGTGTCGAGGATACTGATCTTCTTAGCGCCGTCATCCAGGTATCCCGTATCTCCCACCTGTCCGCCGCTCTCGGCGTAAAAAGGTGTTTGATCCAATACAATTTGGTAGAGCGATTTGCCCTTTTGGCTCACCTTCCGGTATTTGACGATGCTCACCTCGCTATTCAAGTGCTCATATCCCAGAAATTCGGAATGCTCCAATTGGGGATGTACCTCAATCCAGTCTTCGGACTCTTGCTTGGCAGCATTCTTAGAGCGCTCTTTCTGTTTGAGCATTTCCTGTTCGAAGCCTTCAGCATCCACTTCCAAACCCTCCTCTTTCGCCACCAGGGCCGTCAAATCAAATGGGAAGCCGTAGGTATCGTATAACTCGAAAGCCGACGGTCCATCGACCTGTTGCACCCCGCCGGTTTTGATTTCTTCAAGCTTTTTGAGTCCCTTTTCCAAAGTGCGCAGGAAGGCCACTTCTTCCTCTTTCACAACCTTCATCACAAAATCCTGCTGAGCCTTGAGCTCGGGGAAAGCTTCCTCAAACTGTTCTGCAAGGGAGGGTATCAGTTCACAGAGAAAAGGCTGTCGGAAATCAAGAAAAGTGTAGCCGTAGCGCACAGCCCTCCTCAATATCCTGCGTATCACATAGCCCGCCTTGGCATTGCTTGGAAGTTGACCATCAGCAATGGTAAATGCTATCGCCCGTACGTGGTCAGCCACCACCCGCAAGGCCACATCCGTTTGTTCATCATGGCCATATTGTTTCCCGGATTTCTTGCCAATGAGTTGGATCAGCGGCTGAAACAAATCCGTATCATAATTGGACTGCTTGCCCTGCAATGCCATCGCCAAACGCTCGAATCCCATGCCCGTATCTACATGCTGCTCCGGCAGGTTCTCCAATGAACCATCGCTCAGCCGGTTGAACTGGATGAAAACAAGATTCCAAACCTCCACAACTTGCGGATGGTCCTGATTGACGAGTGTTTTTCCGTCTACAGCGGCGCGGTCTTCATCAGACCTGAGATCTATATGAATTTCTGAAGCCGGACCACATGGCCCCGTATCTCCCATTTCCCAGAAGTTGTCTTTCTTGCTTCCAGGGAGTATTCGATCTTCAGGCAGATACTGCCTCCAAAAATTCGTAGCATCTTTATCCATGGCGAGATCATCCTCAGAGCTACCTTCAAATATGGTCGCATAGAGCCTGTCTTTGGGTAAGCCAAACACATCAGTCAGTAACTCCCAGGCCCAGGAAATGGCATCCTCCTTGAAGTAGTCACCAAATGACCAATTGCCCAACATCTCAAACATCGTGTGGTGATAAGTATCAAATCCCACCTCTTCCAGGTCATTGTGCTTGCCAGATACCCTGAGGCACTTCTGCGTATCCGCGATTCTCGGAAAGGCGGATTTGGAATGTCCCAGGAAAGAATCTTTGAACTGATTCATCCCAGCATTCGTAAACATCAGTGTTGGATCATTTTGGACCACGATGGGAGCTGATGGCACTATTTTATGCCCTTTGCTCTCGAAAAACTCCAAAAATTTGGCTCGTATTGCTTTTGAATTCATTAACTCTTGACAATCAGATGGTTAGATCAAACGTTTTGGTTTTGACTTCGTAATATGATAAACTTGCAATGAATATTGAACGATCAACCTTAGCATATTGACAGCCAAAATTAGAGCAATCAATCTATCAATGACCAATGGCTAGAATCAAATATTATTATGATACCGAATCGTGCCGGTATGAACGCATAAAGGTTTCGGTTTGGGATATCATCCTCAATTCCCTTGGTTTTCTTGCTGTATCGTTGTTTCTGGCAGTGGGTATTGTATGGGCTTACATGGCTTATTTTGAATCACCCGAGGAGGCGGCTTTGCGCAAAGAGAACGAGGAAATGAAGTATTACTACAATCTTCTCGGTGACCAGATGGAAGAAACGGACAAAATGCTAACCGCATTGCAAGACCGTGACGACAACATCTACAGGGTGATTTTTGGTGTAGAGCCTGTTGCAGCAGAAATCAGAACTGCAGGTGCCGGAGGTTCGAACAGGTACAAAGACCTGCTTGACAAAGGACTTGAGCGGGAAGATCTGATCGTAGAAAACTACGCGAAGCTGGATCACCTGAAACGTCAAATGTACATTCAAACCAAATCCTACGACGAGATCATAGAGTTGGCGAGAAACAAAGAGAATTTCCTGGCGGCACTTCCAGCCATACAGCCTGTTTCCAACAAGCAGCTTAAGCGACTTTCCTCAGGTTTTGGTTATAGAATTGATCCTATTCACAAGGTAAGGAGGCCCCATTATGGTGTGGACTTCTCACTACCCAAGGGGACACCAGTATACGCTACCGGTGATGGTGTGATAAAATATACACGCACGAGTTTTTCTGGATACGGCAAGCAAATTGAAATTGACCATGGCTTTGGATACACTACCAAGTACGCACACCTGGATATGTTCAATGTGAAAAAAGGCCAGCGAGTGAAGAGAGGGGACTTAATTGGCTTCTCCGGAAACACAGGCAAATCCACTGCACCGCACCTGCATTATGAGGTGAAGAAGGACGGAAAGCCTATCAATCCAGTGTATTACTTCAGCAAGGACCTCACTGATGAGGAGTTTGGAGAAATTCTAAGACTGGCATCTATAGAAAACCAGGCATTGGGATCTTACTAGTAGCCCAATTCAAAAAACTAATATCAGAGGTCAGGTGAATAACCTGACCTTTTTTCTTTCATCTTTGTCCAATGAAGTCGATCGGTCTCTGCCGCATATTATCTGTTTTTGTTGCTCTGCAGCTACTTCATAGCTGCAAAACCCTCAAAACGCCAAGCACCCAGGCAACCGAAAATCAGGAAATGGTTAAAACCATTCCTGTAGATTCAATAGCCGAAGAAGTGTATGTCACCTCTACCGGTGATACACTTAAGAGCATCGATCAGGAAATACTGATACCGCTCCGGCCAACGCTGACAAAAAGCATCAAAATCGTTGCCGTGGGGGACATCATGATGGGTACAAACTTCCCTCAGGAATCGTACTTGCCACCGGACAGTGGAAATTGGCTTTGGCGAGATGTGGTCGAAGTGCTGAGTGATGCCGACATAACTTTCGGTAACCTAGAAGGTGTTATCCTCGATGAGGGAGGTGAACAGAAAGAATGCAAAAACCCAAAAGCCTGCTACCTGTTCAGGACTCCGACTGCCCTCACTTTCCATTTTCAAAAGGCCGGTTTCGATTTCCTCAGTCTGGCAAACAATCATGCCAATGATTTTGGAGAAACGGGTCGCCAAAATACCCAAAGGGTCCTGGACTCTCTGGGCATCGCCTATGCTGGTGCAGTAGAACAGTCAGACACCAGTAGGTCCTTTAAGCGTTTGCGTGTGGGCCTGCTCGCTGTAGCACCCAACAAGGGCACGATCAGCATACATGATCAGGAACTCATCGCAGGGATCGTCGAAGAACTGGATAAAGAAAATGACTTTGTGATCGTCTCCTTTCATGCTGGAGCAGAGGGTGCCAAGAACCAGCATGTCACGCGGGAGCGGGAGTACTATTATGGAGAAGATCGAGGCAACGTCTACGAGTTTGCCCACGAAATGATCGACAAGGGTGCAGACTTGCTGCTGGGTCATGGTCCACATGTTCCCCGAGCGATTGAAGTCTATAAAGATCGACTTATCGCCTACAGCCTGGGCAATTTTCTTACTTATGGCAGATTCAACCTGAAAGGACCGAATGGTGAAGCTCCGGTGCTGGAAGCGGTCCTTGATAATGAGGGTAAGTTCATCTCAGGTCAAATTCATTCCTACTACCAGGATTACACTTTGGGACCGAGAAAGGATGATTCGCAAAGAGCGATGCTTAGGATCAAGCAATTATCCGAAGAAGATTTCCCAGAAAGTCCCGTCGCTATTGACGATACTGGCAGAATTCTCTATATTCAAAACTGAAAAGAACACCGTGCCCTACAGAGAGAAAGAAATAGAAAAAAAGTACTTCACCATCGGTGAGGTGGCCGAAGAATTGAAAGTTGCCACCTCTCTAATCCGGTTTTGGGAAAGTGAGTTTGACATCATCAAGCCTAAGAAGAACAGAAAAGGAAACAGGCAATTCACAAAGGAAGACATCAAGAATGTCAAGCTGATCTATCACCTGGTCAAAGAAAAGGGCTATACGCTGCAGGGTGCTCGGGATTTCATCAAAAACGATGTGCAAGCAGCCAGTGACAAAATCGAACTGATTGAATCCCTAAAGAAGGTACGGTCCTTTCTCGTGCAAATGCGTGAGGACATCCGTCAATGAATGAGAAACTGCTTCATCAGATAGCACTCAATCGCTTACCAGGCATCGGGAACGCCGCAGTTAAGCATCTTGTTAGTTACCTCGGTTCGCCGGAGGAGATATTTCAATCCAATAAATCACAACTTCAGAGAGTTCCTGGCATTGGTAGCAAGTTGACCCAGGAAATTTTGAATAAGTCCTCTTTTCATGAGGCAGAAGAAATCCTGAAGCGTTGCTCAGAGCATAGTATTGCGATCCTTGCACATACAGATGCCAGGTATCCCTCTCAACTGAAAACCATTTACGATGCTCCAAGCATCCTTTACTTCAAAGGCAACCTTGATAACATAGAAGGTAGGAACGTCGCCATTGTTGGCTCCAGGAAAGCCACACACTATGGCAGGAGCATCACCCGCACGATCGTGGAAGATCTGGAATCGGCAAAGGCCGGTATCATTAGCGGGTTGGCCTATGGCATTGATATCGAGGCGCACAGGCAAGCCGTGAAGCTGGGAATCCCTACTTACGCCATCCTGGCAAGCGGACTTGACATCATCTACCCTGCGCAGCATGCCAGAACTGCGGATCAAATGCTTGAAAGAGGTGGCTTGTTCTCCGAAAACCCTCCCGGCACCAAACCTGACGCCAGAATATTCCCGGCTAGAAACAGAATCATCGCCGGACTTTCAGATGCGACCATCATTGTAGAGGCTGCATCCAAAGGTGGGGCACTCATCACAGCAAACATTGCCAATTCTTACAACAAACCTGTCTTTGCCGTCCCAGGCAACCTGGGCAATGTGTATTCGGAAGGCACAAACCAGCTCATTGCACAGCAAAAAGCGCTGATCTACACCAAGAGCAGAGATCTCTTTTATCATCTGAATTGGGATCAGGAGACGCCCAAAGCAAAGGAGATAGCTTCATACGAACTTACCCCCGAAGAAAGGGCTATATTGTCGGTGATCGAGATCACACCAGAGGGGCTAAGTGTTGACGACATTGCATGGAAAACACAAATTCAAATCAACCAATTAGCTTCGTCGCTGCTAAGCCTGGAGTTCAGTGGGTTGGTAAAACTCCTTCCCGGCAAGAAGTACACGATTACCTACCAATAGCATCCCAGACTAGAGGAATACCTTGTTGGAATAGTGAAGTGCTTCCTCCAGGATGTTAAGATCAAGATTCGCATCCTCTCCCACCAAGTGTATGATTTGCTCTGTGGGTAAGTTGCCCACCAGATCATCCTTTGCCATGGGACAACCACCATAGCCTTTCAACGCACCATCAATTCGATTACAGCCTGAGTCCAGAACAGCTTTGACTTTCTCTCCGACCTGCACGGAGGTAGCATGTAAGTGTGCGCCAAACTCGATTTCCGGGTATTCGGCTATTAATTCTTTGAAGATGGGTGTGATCTCTGCTGGTTTAGCCACGCCAACAGTATCCGCAAGTGAGATGATGTTGATTCCAAGATTGTCGAGGCGGTTCACAAAGTCCAGTACATAGTTTACATCATACGGATCGTTGTAAGGGTTACCAAAGCCCATACTCAAGTACACGACCAGTCTTCGATCATGCCCCATACATTGCTCCTGAGCAGAACTGACTATTTCAAAGGCTTCAGCAATGGACTTGTTAGTATTCCGCTTCTGGAAAGTCTCCGACAGCGACAGCGGAAAGCCCAAGAAATCTATTTCAGGATATTGCAGTGCGTCCACAACGCCCCTTTCGTTCGCAACAATCGCCAGGAGTTTGGAAGGGGTATTGGAGAGGTCCAACCCTGCCAGAACCGCAGCGGTATCGGCCATCTGAGGAATGGCTTTGGGAGAGACGAAACTACCAAAATCAATGGTATCAAATCCTACTCGAAGTAGCAGGTTGATGTATTCGATCTTGGTCGACGTGGGTATCTCTTGTTTGATACCCTGCATGGCATCTCTGGGACACTCAATGATCTTCATGGCATTCTGGGATGTACCTCCAAAAATGAACAAATACGATCAGAATAAGGCTTCGGCAATCTTTCTTGTGCTGGCCGATTTACTCATGGTGTAGTAGTGCAAGCCTGGCACACCCCAATCCATCAATTCCTTGGATTGCTGGATACACCATTCGACACCAACCTCCTTTACCTGGACATTGTCCTTGCACGACTCTACCTCATTCGTCAGGGATTCGGGAAGATCGACATGGAAAATACTCGGCAAGATGGTAGTCTGCTTCTTGGTCGCAAGAGGCTTTAGACCTGGAATGATCGGTATGTTGATATCAGCTTCGCGGCATTTTTCTACAAAATCGAAATACTTGGCATTGTCAAAGAACATCTGTGTGACGATGTAATCCGCACCCATGTCTACCTTTTTCTTCAGGTACTTGATGTCAGTGTTCAGGTTGGGGGCTTCAAAGTGTTTCTCAGGGTAGCCCGCCACGCCAATACAAAAATCCGTTTTTGAACCTTCGACCTCCTCATGTAAGTAAGTACCGGCATTCATATCCTGCACCTGCTGCATCAGTTCCGTAGCGTAGTGATGCCCGCCTTCCTCAGGGATGAATCTACCTTCCGTTTTGATGGCATCCCCCCGTAGCACCAGGACATTGTCTATACCCAGAAAATCCAGGTCAATTAGGGCATTCTCAGTTTCTTCCTTGGTGAATCCTCCACAAATAATATGCGGGACAGGATCAACGCCATACCTATTGATGATGGCTGAGCAAATTCCTACTGTTCCTGGTCGTTTTCTGATCGATACCTTCTCCAAAAGGCCACCAGGATGCTTCTTGTAGATGTATTCTTCCCGATGATAGGTGACATCAATAAATGGGGGTTTGAATTCCATCAGCGGGTCAATGGCGTCAAAAATAGATTGCACGCTTTGTCCCTTCACGGGGGGCAAGATCTCAAAACTAAATAGCGTATTGCCGTTTGCTTGCTTGATATGGTCCGTTACTTTCATTTATATCCTAAGTTTGGCGCGAGCCACTTCTCCGCTTCCTCCAATTTCATTTGTTTTCTTTTGGCATAGTCTGCCACCTGATCCTGGTAGATTTTACCGAGTCCAAAGTACTTCGCGTCGGGATGAGAGAAATACCAACCACTCACCGCTGCGGCGGGGTACATGGCAAAAGACTCAGTGAGTTTGATTCCTGCTACATTTTCCGCATCCAACAACCTGAACAACGTTTCCTTTTCGGTATGGTCCGGACAAGCAGGATAACCGGGAGCAGGCCTTATGCCCTGATATTGCTCCTTGATGAGTTCGTCATTGCCCATGTTCTCATCAGGCGCGTAACCCCAAAACTCCTTACGAACCCGCTCATGCATCAATTCCGCAAATGCCTCTGCAAGTCTATCCGCAACCGCCTTGACCAGGATGCTGTTATAGTCGTCATGATCAGCCTCGAATGCCGCGATCATTTGTTCAATTCCAATACCGGCAGTCACTGCAAATCCGCCAATGTAGTCCGGCTTACCCTCGGACTTCGGCATGATAAAATCAGCCAAAGACAGGTTAGGGATGTTACTGCCTTTTTTGCCCTGTTGTCTGAGAAAGTGCAGTGTCTCCCCATTCTCCAAGGTCACATCATCCTCACTCGCAGTGGCTGGCCAAAAACCAACCACTGCCCTGGCCTGTAGGGATTTGTCTTCGATAATTTGATCCAACATACGGTTGGCATCGGCATACAACTTCCTCGCCTCCTCTCCGACGGTGGGGTTTTCGAAAATGTTGGGGAATTTGCCTTTCAGCATCCACGTAGAAAAGAAGGGGGTCCAATCAATATAGGCCCTGATTTCATTGAGTGAATAATCCTCAAACACTTTGGTTCCGGTGAACCTGGGGACAGGAGCCTGGTAACGCTCCCAATCGATAGGGTGTTTGTTCTTCTCTGCTTCCTTGTAGGACACAAACTGTTTCTCTGTCTGCCTGTTCCGGTGGTTAGCTGCTAGCTCCTCGTAATCGGCCCTCACTCCTGCAGCATATTCTTCTTTTTGGGTGCCTAGCAGCTTAGAAGCCACCGTCACGGACTTTGAAGCATCTAACACGTGTATCACTTCCCCGGTGTACTTTGGAGCAATTTTGACTGCCGTGTGCACCCTGGAAGTCGTCGCTCCGCCAATCAGCAGCGGTTTACGCATCTTTCGGCGTTCCATTTCCTCAGCGACATGGACCATCTCGTCCAATGAGGGTGTGATCAACCCACTCAAACCAATGATGTCGGCACCAGCTTTGTCGGCTTCCTCAATGATCTTTTCAGCAGGCACCATTACGCCCAGATCCACTATGTCATAATTGTTGCAAGCCAGCACGACACCAACAATGTTCTTACCAATATCATGAACGTCACCTTTGACTGTCGCCAACAGGATCTTGCCCTTGCTGGAATTTAATCCCGACTTCTCAGCTTCAAGATATGGAATCAGGTAGGCAACGGACTTCTTCATCACCCTGGCGCTCTTGACGACCTGTGGAAGAAACATCTTGCCACTCCCAAACAAGTCCCCTACCGTATTCATTCCATCCATCAAAGGACCTTCAATCACCGTGAGCGGCTTGTCATACTTCTGTCGGGCTTCCTCAGTATCTTCCTCAATATGGTCGATGATCCCCTTGATCAAGGCGTGCGACAATCGCTCCTCCACGCTTCCTTTGCGCCACTCGTTATCTAAGGCTTTTGTTTTACCTGAGCCTTTCACTTTCTCCGCAAATTCTACCAGTCGCTCTGTGGCATCTTCCCTCCTGTTGAGGAGCACATCTTCCACATGTTGCAGCAGATCCTTCGGTATCTCGTCATACACCTCGATCATACCTGCATTTACAATGCCCATGTCCATGCCCGCCTGAATGGCATGGTATAGGAAGGCCGAGTGCATGGCCTCCCGCACTGCATTATTGCCCCTAAATGAGAAAGAAACATTGCTCACGCCTCCACTCACCTTGGCTCCAGAAAGATTTTCCTTGATCCATCGGGTGGCCTTGAAAAAGTCAACCGCATAATTGTCGTGGTCTTTTATGCCTGTAGCCACCGGAAAAATATTGGGATCGAATATGATATCCTGGGGAGGAAAATTCACTTCTTCCGTAAGCAGCTTATAGGATCGTGAACAAATCTCAATCCTTCTCTCAAGCGTGTCCGCCTGACCTTGCTCGTCGAAAGCCATGACGACTGTAGCGGCACCGTACATCTTGATTTTGGAAGCCTGCTCCAAAAAAGGTGCCTCCCCCTCTTTCAGTGAAATGGAATTGACTACGCCTTTGCCTTGAATACATTGAAGGCCAGCTTCAATGATTTCCCACTTCGAAGAGTCAATCATGATGGGAATCCTGGCAATTTCCGGCTCAGATGCGATCAGGTGCAGAAACTTCACCATGGCTGCTTTGCCGTCCAACATCCCCTCATCCATGTTCACATCGAGAATCTGGGCTCCTCCTCGAACCTGGTCCAGCGCTACTTCCAACGCCACATCATACTGTCCTTCACGAATGAGACGTGCAAAGCGCGCTGAACCCGTGACATTGGTACGTTCGCCAATATTGACGAAGTTGGTCATCTCATTGATGATCAGGGGTTCCAAGCCCGATAGTTTTAAGGGTTGAATTTCCAACATCTCCAACGGATTATGCAAGTACTGAATGTTGCCTGGGGGCGTATTTTGAAGCCATTTCCGCAATGGCCCTGATGTGGTCCGGGGTGGTGCCGCAGCAACCCCCTACGACATTGACCAAACCCAATTCAAGGTATTCTTTGATCTGTGCCGCCATCTGCTCAGGTGTCTCATCGTATTCACCAAATTCATTAGGTAATCCAGCGTTGGGATGGGCACTTGTATTGAAATCGGCATTTTCGCTCAGGGTCTGCAGGTAGGGTCTCAGTTGATTGGCCCCTAAAGCACAATTCAATCCGATGCTGAAGAGGTTGATATGGGATAAGGAGATCAGGAAAGCCTCTGTAGTCTGACCGGAAAGTGTTCTGCCCGAAGCATCCGTAATGGTACCAGAGACCATAACCGGGATGTCCTTTCCTGTTTCTGCCTTCAATTCCTCTATGGCTTTGACGGCAGATTTTGCATTCAGTGTATCGAAAACCGTCTCTACCAGCAGCACATCCACCCCACCATCTATCAAGGCCCTGGCCTGCAGTTTGTAGGCGTCACGAAGTTCTTCAAATGTCACCGCTCGAAAACCAGGGTCATTCACATCCGGTGATAAGGAAGCGGTTTTATTGGTCGGCCCCATGGCCCCGGCAACGAATCGAGGTTTCTCTGGCTCCTTTGCCGTAAAGGCATCTGCGGCCTCCCTGGCAATTTTGGCGGATTCATAGTTGAGCCTGTAAACCCACTCCTCGCTCTCCAATCCATAATCTAATTGGGCTATAGATGTCGAACTGAACGTGTTGGTTTCGGCAATATCAGCTCCTGCTTCAAAATAGTGTTCATGGATCTCCTTAATGATCTCAGGTCGGGTCACTGAAAGGAGATCGTTATTCCCCTTGAGGGGTAGCTTGTGGTCTTTGAGATCGTTATTTCTGAAGTCCTTCTCCTCCAACCGGTGGCGCTGTATCATAGTGCCCATTGCACCGTCCAGCACCAAAATTCTCTTCTCAACTTCTTCTTGAATATTCATTCCTTCATCATTTGCTGCCTATCAGAGAAGGAATCGTGAGTGTGGATTCTTATCTGCTCCGAAATTCTTCGGATGGGATGTGGCACCGAAATCTAATTGACAGGTTGCCAAGGTGTCCTAGGGCCCAGTCCCTCGACCTTTCTCGATAAGCTGCGCAAATATATGTAGAAGGAATTAATCTACTGCCCTATTCTTCTTGCCGATTTCGAAGCCAATATTGAGGCTCAAATAATCGGCGATGTCGGAACCTGTGACATTGTAAAGTGCAAGCACCCTCCAGCGGCCAACATTGACCCCGACCCTGGGCGCAAAACCAAAATTGGCAGCGCTTTCGTCCAGGTCTCCAATGTCAACACCCCCAATATCAACTGCGAGGCCTACTTTTTTGCGGGAATAGATGCCGACGCCCACACCAATAAAGGGCCTCACAGTCTCATCCAGAAAAAAGTACTCAGCAAAAACCGTATTTCCCATCACATGGGTTGTGGCGAGGTCCAGGTTCAAATCTTGAATTTCGATTTCACTTCCACTCAGGAAACTTCGCTCGAGGCGGAAACCAAACAACCATACGTCGCTGGGTGCGTAACGTGGCTCTATGTACACGCCGGAGCCATTGGTGAATTCGGAATCGGTAGAAGAATTGAGCGCCAGGCCGATTTCAACACGAAAGGGTTTCAAATGCTGACCATCGGCAGAAGCGATAATGAAAAGAAACAGTGGTAAGGCGAAAAAGTATTTCATGGCTAAAAAATGTGATCTCCCATTAAAGACAATAAACAAGTATAACACCCTCAAAAGATCGAACTCAACTCCTCCAGGTATTGAAGGATGTTGAGTTTTCTTTCAATTACAGCTAACCAGCCAATACTTCACTTACGTTCTTGAAGGAGGTGGCAATGTCTGCAAACGGATCGTCTGAGTTGTCTTGCTCCACAAAGAACTTGGCCAGTCCTGACTTGCCGGCTGCATCGAAAATTGGACTGTAATCTATTGTACCCGTACCTACGGGCAAGGTAGCACCATCCTCACCAAGATCCTTGACATGCCATAGGCTGGTTCTTCCCGGATATTTATCGAAGAAATCCAGGGCGTTTCCGCCGGCCTTGGTGATCCAATATATATCCAATTCCATCTTGACCAGGTTCTCGTCTGTCTCTGACAGCAGGACTTCAATCGGCATCTCCCCATCAAGGGCGATAAACTCGAAATCGTGATTGTGGTAGCAGAATTCCATCTCAGCGGATTTGCAAACCTCAGCGGACTTGTTGAGTAGTTCCGCCAGTCTTTTGTAGTCATCTATGGACTGACGTTCTTCTTCATACAAATAGGGACAAACCATGTGTGACTGGCCTGCCAACAAAGCGTCTTCTACTGCCATTTCCCAGCCGTTGGTCAAGGTGCCCTGACCTTCGACATTGACATTGCCAGTGACATGGTGGCTGCTACTGATTCCCAGTCCATTGTCTTTCAGCATACTGTAGAAGTCAGCCGCAGGCATACCAAAATACTTACGATCACCGTAGGCGAATAATTCCACATGCTCGTAGCCAATCTCAGCAACCTTCGAAATGGTGCCTGGCAGATCTTCAGCTATTTGGTTTCTCAATGTATATAGTTGAATACCCACGTCCCATTTCGGTTTCAACACTGGTGGCTCTGCTGCTGCGGCAGACTCAGTTGAACCGCTGTCTTTGGAAGATGGTGCGCAAGCTGGTATTAACAAAGACCCCGCTGTGGCCAAGCCGGCATGTTTAATGAAAGTTCTTCTTGTTTTCATACTATTCTCAGGTTGGTGTAAAACTTATCTGTCATGTAAATTCTGAATTTTTTGTCGTCCTGAAGCCAGAAGATTCGATTCTTTTTCAAAGTCAAATCCCTAATATTTTCTTGTTTGTTGCTTCATCAGATTCGCCAGCAGCGAAATCGTCAAAGGTCTTTTCAGTCACTTCGATGATGTGGTCCTGAATGAAAATTGCCCCTTCTTCAGCCCCCTGAACCGGCGACTTGATACAGCACTCCCATTCCAGTACCGCCCAGCCATTGAAACCATATTGACTAAGCTTCGAAAAAATGCTCTTGAAATCCACTTGTCCATCTCCCAGTGAGCGAAACCGTCCCGGACGATCGACCCAGTCCTGGTAGCCCCCATATACACCGGATTTCCCGGTTGGGTTGAACTCGGCATCCTTGACATGGAACATCTTGATAAACTCGTGGTAGTGGTCAATGTAATCCAGATATTCCATTTGCTGCAACACAAAATGACTGGGGTCATACAGCAGTTGAACCGCCTCATGTCCACCGGTTGCATCCAGAAACATTTCGAATGTCAAGCCATCATGCAGATCTTCTCCCGGATGAATTTCGTAACAGACACTCACTCCGAGTTCCCGGCACTCATCCAATATGGGTAGCCATCGGTTGGCGAGCTCTTCAAATCCTGTCTCTACAAGGCCTTGTGGCCGCTGAGGCCAGGGATACATGAATGGCCACACCAGCGCTCCGGAAAAACTCGCCATCACATCAATACCGAGGTGCCGGCTGGCCTTGGCAGCAGCTAATACTTGTGACTTGGCCCATTCGGTTCGATCCTTGGGTTTGCCTTTCAAACTCTCCGGAGCAAAAGCATCAAACATTTGGTCATAGGCGGGATGTACCGCAACCAGTTGGCCTTGAAGGTGAGTCGAAAGTTCTGATATCTCCAGGCCCGATTCCCGGACAATACCCTGGATCTCATCGCAGTAGTCTTTGCTTTCTCCGGCCCTTTCCACATCGAAGACACGGGCATCCCAGGTTGGGATCTGAACCGCTTTATAACCCAACGAAGCTACCCATTGACAAATATTCTCCAGACTGTTAAAGGGCTCCTTGTCATCTAAGAATTGCGCCAGAAAAATTGCAGGGCCTTTGATTGTCTTCATCTTCCATTCGTATTTGAACTGAACATCATATCGGGTATTTATAGGTTTAGCAGTCTATCCAGACATTGCCTTTTTTTGATGATTCCACAACCGCTTCGATAAACCTCATGCCCCGAACGCCATCATGGACTGTGGGGAAAGCACCTTCCCTGAATTCTTCATTCCTAATAGACTGCGCAGCGCCATTATAGATGTTACCCATCGAATCAAAGATACCCTCAGGATGTCCTGGGGCCATTTTGGTACTTTCAGCTGCGAAAGTTCCGTTGTAGGGGTGTCCAGGCTTCAAAGTCTGCATGGGTCTGCCTTCATCGAAATAGTAGAGGTAGTTGGGGTTTTCCTGCCCCCATTTCAGCCCTCCTTTTGTTCCATAAACTGCAATGGTCAGGTTGTTTTCTTCTCCAGTGGCTATTTGGCTGGCCCTGATGACACCTCTGACATCGTCATCCAGTCGACACAGCACGGTCCCATCGACATCCAGGGGGTTATTATCGTATAGAGTGGTGGTATCAGACAAAATTCTCTTTACCTGCATTCCGGTGGTGTATTCCATCATATTGAAGGCATGCACGCCAATATCACCCATACAACTGCTAATGCCTGCTTTTTCCGGATCTAGCCTCCATACGGTCTTTCGCTTCTCAAGGTCGTGAATTACCGGGTTGATCCAACCCTGATAGTACTGTGCATCCGCTTTCTGAACCTTCCCGATAACACCCTCCGCGATCATGGACTTCATTTGTCTTACCATTGGGTATCCCGTGTAGGTATGGGTAAGGGCAAATGTGACCTGATGTTTGTCCACCAATTGCTCGAGTTCCTCGGCCTCTGCCGCATTCATGGTCATAGGTTTCTCACAAATGACATGGAAGCCGCCAATGATGAGCTTTTTGGCCATTTCATAATGCAGAAAATTGGGTGTCACAATGACCACAGCCTCGATGCGCTGGTCTTCGCTGAGTTGCTTTTCGCCGGCAATAAACTGATCCAAGTCCGGATAGACGCGCGAAACATCGAGTTCTCGCTTTGCCGCAAAGGCTTTGGAACTCTCAAAATCGACATCAAAAACACCTCCAACCAGATTGTACTGTTCACCCATGTAAGCTGCAATTCGATGAACAATACCTATGAAGGAGTTTGATCCTCCACCTATCATACCTAATCTAATTCTACTCATATCAAGCTCTAATTGTACGCGATTGTCTCATTTTTAAAGGATACCAGAAACAACAACAGGACGCCAGCAGAAAAGATACCCGGCATTATCCAGATGGAAGCCCAGTTGTGTCCGTCGTCCGAGATGTTCATATCCGTAATCTCTCCCGCTGCCCAAAAACCAATTAACATACCTAGGCCATAGGTGGCCAAGGTGATGAGACCCTGAGCGGCACTTTTGTACTTGTTCCCCGCCTTGGAGTCAGTATAGATTTGTCCGGAGACAAAAAAGAAATCATAGCAAATGCCATGGAGCAGAATGCCCATCAGCAGCATAAAGAACAAGCCGTCAGCATTGCCATAGGCAAAAAACACATATCGTAGCGCCCAAGCTGCCATGCCAACAAGCAGAGTCGTCTTGATGCCAAACCGCTTAAGGAATAATGGAAGTAACAGCATAAAAACGATTTCCGAGCCCTGCCCCATGGTCATCATTCCCGTCGCGTTGCTTACGCCGATTTCCGTCAGAAACGGATTTGTATTTTGATAATAGAAAGCCAGCGGAATGCAGATCAGTATGGAGCTCAGGAAGAAAAGGGCAAAGTTCTTATCCCTGAGCAGCTTAAGCGCGTCAAGCCCCAGAATATCCGAAATCGAAACCTGGCCCTTGTCAGCGGTTGGTGGTGTTTTAGGTAAAGTGAGACTGAAAAACCCAAGCACGAAGGACGCCACCGAAACCAACAAAAACGTGTTCTTCAACATACCTGCGGCTATGGCCTGCGGAGCATCCCAGGAAAAGACAAAACTTATCACCCAACCGGCTACAATCCATCCGGCAGTTCCCCAGACACGAATTCGGGAAAAATCCTTGGATGGGTCATCCATTTGACGAAAAGCCACCGCATTCACCAATGCCAGTGTTGGCATGTAGGCAATCATGTAGGCGAGTACATATGGATAGAAAACGCCGAAATCGGAGGCATTGGCCATCAAATACATGAGTATACCTCCAATGATGTGAAGAACACCCAGTATCCGCTCGGCGTTGAAAAAGCGATCGGCAATGAGCCCGATGAAAAAAGGAGCCACGATAGCACCCCAGGACTGAGTAGAATAGGCCAGCGCCGCCTGGGCACCACTTGCATCCAGGTTATTGAGTAGAAAAGTACCTAGGGTAACAAACCAGCCACCCCAAATAAAGAACTCCAAAAACATCATGGTACTGAGGCGTATGGCGATATTCCTAGTCATACATCAACTGTTTGCCTGTTTGAACAGCACTCCATTGCTGTTTTCACTATGAACCATGTCCTTCCAGTACCGATCAGATCAAAAAATCTTAAAACCAAGGGTAAAATCTAGCACCAAATCGAAGGATTCGCAAGAAATGACCCCTTGCAAGCACTAATCCCATATGCAAACGTTTGTAATTCCTGCCACTCCCATCACACTTTGACGCAAATAATTTATCTTGAATAAATGAGATACGCGTTACTACTTAGCTTCATTCCATTCTTTGCCAATTCCCAAAACGTTCTGGAGAAAATCGTTGCTGATGACCCATGGCTCTCGGAAGTGGTCAATAATCCCAATTTCCAGACACAAATCATCTACACCCAAATAGATCGCTCCAAAGAGAATAAGCCTACTTTCTCGAGCTACAAGCTGGGCGTTGATGAAAATACCTACTTCTACCCCGCCAGCACCGTAAAGATGCCAGCAGCTATTGTGGCACTAGAGAAGCTCCAGGAATTGGACATCATCGACCTCAG
The DNA here is from genome assembly GCA_965601475.1 of Cyclobacteriaceae bacterium. Classification (GTDB taxonomy): domain Bacteria; phylum Bacteroidota; class Bacteroidia; order Cytophagales; family Cyclobacteriaceae; genus JAWPMT01. The sequence goes on from OZ271832.1 coordinate 237,473, forward strand.
CAGGGACAGTAAACTGGAGATTCACGCCGGTCGGGAACCGCAGACCGCCGTGAAAATGGATAGTACTGCGATGGACCAAAACGCCTCTGTTGCACAATACATTAAGAAGGTATTTGTAGTAAGCGACAATGACGCCTACAACCGACTTTACGAGTTCCTGGGACAGGCCTATTTCAATGAGGCGCTACAGCAAAAAGGCTATCAAAGTACACGTGTGATCCACCGGCTCGGGCCAGAAGGCTTCCCCTTTGGATATGAGGAAAACCAATACACGAACGCGATTTCCTTTTATGATGGTGACCGCTTGATTTATCACCAGGGGGAAGTGCACAGTATTGCCAAGACCAATCTCCCTAGCCTAAGAAATCAATCCAAGGGTGTTGCCCACATCGATAAACAGGACCAATTAGTTCAGCAACCCTTCGACTTCTCTGTGAAGAATTTCTTCTCCCTTCAGGACTTGCACGACGTCCTGAAAGCCGTCATTTTTCCGGCCAGCACCTCCAGCTACAAGCGGTTCGACTTATCGGAAAGCGACTACGAATTTCTATATGAATGGATGAGCAAGACACCGCAGGAAAGTGGCATTGCCCAGTATGGAGACAAAGCTGACAACTATGTGAAATTCTTCTGGAATGGTGATGCACCTGGCACCATTCCCGACAACATAAAGATCTTCAACAAGGTAGGATGGGCTTATGGCTTCCTAACAGACGTGTCATATGTAATAGACACTGAAAACAAGGTGGAGTACTTGCTGGCAGCGACTATCCATGTCAACGAGAATGAAGTCTATAATGACGGGGAGTACGAATATGACACCATCGGCCTCCCTTTTTTCAGCAAACTGGGAAGGGTCATTTACGATCAGGAATTGAAACGTAGGCGTAGGTATAAACCAGATTTTTCATGGTTGGGAAATTTGGAGTAGGGTATTTTCTGCACTACCTGTAACAATAATGCGTACCCATAGACGTTTTCGCTCTCTATATTTGGAGCAGTAACTACGCATGGGTAAGCACGGCTTTGATAAAAGGGATCTGAAAGCAGCTTTCGATACATATTTCGAAAGTCTGCGCAATTTTCTCTATTATAAGTCCGGTGATATGGATCTCGCAGAAGACCTGATTCAGGAAGTATTCCTCAAAGTATGGGAGAAGCGGGATGAAATTAGGAAAGAAACGCTCAAGAGCTTGTTATACACGATGGCCAACAATCTTCTCATGAATCATTTCAACCACATGAAGGTGGTAAAATCTCATGAGGAAGAAGTCGAATCTGGCGAGCGTGTAAGCCTGGCAACACCTCAATTTGAGCTGGAAACGCAGGAGTTCAGTAAGAAGCTAAACGATGTGCTCAAGAAAATTCCGGAAACCAGCCGAGATGTGTTTCTCATGAATCGCATCGACGGTTTGAAATATGAAGAAATAAGTAGTCGTCTGGGGATTGGTGTGAAGGCAGTAGAGAAGCGAATGAGCAAGGCTTTGTCGGTGATTAGAAGTGAGTTAGGAAGGAAAATATGACAGAGGAGGAGAAATATCACGATTATTTAAACAATGGACCCCCGCCGGAAGCGTCGGACCAGGAGCTACTGGAGTTCCTGGAAAACGCCTCCAAAGCCCACCTACCAAAAGGCAAAAGGAGCAAGGAAGACCTCTGGCAGGCCATCGATGAGAAGCTTGAGGAAGAGAAGGAAGGAAAGACCTTACCCATATCACCAAAATGGATCTTTGGTATTGCTGCAGCCATAGCGCTACTAATCCTGGCACTCCCGCAAATACTGAAGGAACAGCCAGCAGCCTCCTCTTCCTTCACTGCAGCACTTGGTGAAACACAACAGATTGAACTACCAGATGCGTCCACGGTCACCCTCAACGCCGGCAGCGAATTGACATTCCAGGAGGGTGAAGAAAGGCTGGCCAGTTTGAAGGGAGAAGGTTTTTTCTCCGTTAAGAAAGGTAAGCCTTTCGTCGTGCAAACTGATAACGGCACCGTTAGGGTTCTTGGCACTTCTTTCAACGTAAAGACCCGTGGAGAGCAACTGGAAGTCACCTGTAAAACCGGCAAAGTGCAGGTAGTCATGGATGACATTGCGATAAAAGAAGACCTAAACCCTGGTGAGGGTCTGATCAAAGAAGAGGACACGGTCAGACGATTGATTTTGACCCCTGACTTGATTGGTAAGTGGCAAACCGGAGAATTTTATTTTGAAAACAGGCCCTTGAGCAGCGTCCTGGATGAGTTGGGCAGGCAGTTCAATGTAGTCATAGAAGCGGAAGCGGCGGATGAAAAACGGTTTACCGGATACTTCACCACGGAAAACCTGGAGCTGGCACTCACCATCATATGTGAGCCGCTGGGTTTGCAATACGAGATTGTTGGCGCCAGCAACGTAATCATCAGTAGCCAGTAGTGTCCCGGCTCCTCATATTCGTCCTGTTTCAGGCGGTCCTGATCCATTCTACCTGGGCGCAGTCGACCAAATTCAACATGGATGTTCCAGAAAAGACTGCCTTACCCCAGGTGATCAAAGACATCGAACAGACCTATGGATTGAAATTCAGCTTCAACCCTCGGGCGCTTTCTCAATATGAATTCCAGGGCAAACTCAACGCTGATCGACCTGAGGAACTCATTGATCAATTATTGACCGGACTACCGCTAAAGCATAAGAAGGCCGGGCAGGTCATGCTGATCATCCCTGATCCCAAAAAACAAAGCGAGATCCCCAAAATCAAAGGTCGCGTGGTAGACGGGGTCAACGGGCAACCACTAGCTTTCGCCTTGGTGAATAGCTCCACCAATACCGGCACGCTCAGCAACCAGGAAGGGGCTTTTCAGATCATTCCCTCGAGAGATTCACTGGAGATCACCATACGTCATATTGGTTACAAGCCAAGAACGCTGAAACTTGGTGCAGATCCCAGAAACATCGCCATCAGGCTGGAACCCGACCCACAGGTCCTACCCGATTTCATACTCGATGGCAGCATCAAAGATCGTGAGGCCCATGAGATCAGTCAATTTACGATCAATCCCAGTCAAATCAATAGCCTCCCCACCCTTGGCGAGCCGGATCTCTTCAAGTCACTACAATTGCTTCCAGGCATTCAAGCCACTGATGAGTCCTCCTCCGGTATGATTGTCAGGGGTAGCACAGCAGACCAGAACCTGGTGCTGATGGATGGGTTCACACTGTATCACCTCGATCACTTCCTCGGCATTTTTTCAACATTCAATCCCAACACCATCAATCAGGTAGACCTCTACAAGGGAGGTTTCAGCGCCCAATACGGCGGTAGAATTTCGTCCGTACTCGACGCTCGGGGTAAGGATGCAGGACGAGAGGGTGTTCACGGTGGCGTTGGGCTGAGTGTCACCAGCGTAAATGGTTTTCTGGAAACCCCCATTGCCAAGAACCTGAATTGGTTGGTTGGTGGCCGATTTTCTCAGAACCTCATCGCCAGTGCATTCTATGATCAATTCCTGGATGACAACAGGGTCGACATTCTGCAATCACTAGAACCCGGTGTAGCCCCAAAAGATGTAGAGTTAGACCCAAGCTTCGGGTTCTATGACTTCACCAGCAAATTGCGCCTGGACCTTAATGACCGGTCCTACATCGACTTCAATGTCTATTTATCAGAAGACGACTACCTCGGAGTCTTCGATGAGGAAGAGACCTTTGCTGCTTTCACCTATCGCGATGAAGCTACCTGGTCCAATCTTGGTACGAGCCTGGTATGGTCCCAGCAGTTCAATGATCAATACCAAAGCCAGCTAAGTGTCAGCGGATCAGGATATGATAGCTATTCCCAAAGCCTGCAGGGAGGAGAATTTCTGGATTTCAACCTGGACAGCTTGACTGAAGAAATCTTTGACGAGCTAACGGAAGAGGAGCTCGCCCTTCTTGGCGATTCGGTAGCCTATGAATTTGGTCTGGAGAAGGAAAACTCCATCACAGATTTTTCCATGAACTGGAAGAATGACATTTACCTCAACGACTTCAGTTCCTTTGTTGGAGGGGTGAGCCTTTCTCTCTATGAGGCGGACTACACGCTCACCTATATCGATGATGAGGATGAGTTTCCGGATTCTTTTTCTCAGGATGCGGGGCTTTGGTCACTATTTGGAGAATTCGTGTTGAATCCCGGCAAATGGGAAGGGCGACTTGGCTTGAGGTACAATGAATTCGAGCTCGCCAGCAGGCGGGATCTCGAACCCCGCCTGGCCGTAAAATATTTCATCAATGACCGACTGCAACTCAAGGCCAGCTGGTCCAAGCATCATCAGTATGTCAACAGGATTTCCGTCTCACCCTTTGGCAACAGTGATCAGTTTTATTGGGTACTCTCCGAGGATGAGGGATTTCCGGTGTTGGAGGCCAACCATCTGATTGGAGGACTGGAATGGCAGCGTGGAAACTGGGTCGTCGATACAGAAGGCTATTACAAAGTGAGTTCCGGCATCACAGAATCAGAATTCGTGTTGTTTCGCAGGGATATCAATTTTGAAGAGGAGTCTGACCTGATCGGGAAGAATTTCTCCAGCGGTATCGATGCATTTATCAAGTACCGTGAGGATAGATTCAGTTCCTGGCTTAGCTATTCGTTGAGCTATTCGCAAAACCAAATACCGGCCATTCTTGACAACGATCGATATTGGTCTGCTGTAGATCAGCGCCATGAGATCAATCAGGTCAATATGTTCAAATTGGGCAAATGGGAGTTTTCTTCGGTATTCATTTTTGGAAGTGGCAAGCCGTACACTCCGGCACCGGAAGATTTCGACATTGAAGATCCTTTGCTTTTCGATGTCGATCGCATCAATACGGAACGATTGCCCACTTACCATCGATTGGATTTGGGTGCAAAATACACCACAGATTTTGGCAAAGGCCAATTGGAAACAGGCATCACACTGTTCAATGTCTACAACCGCAAGAATATCAAATCCAGAACTTTCACTGCCATCCCTGACTTTGACGTAGAGCGAGATGAAGAGCTATTCGAGGCTACGCCAGTAAATATCAGGCTTTTGGGATTGACGCCAAATATCTTTGTCAACCTGAGGTTTTAGGAGCGGAATTGCGCAATTTTCGGGTGTTTTGACCTTGCCTGGCCATCTACTTTTACCCTCACAAAGTAGAAGAAAATGAACGAACAAGACCAAATCAATTTTGAGCGCATTTCCTCGGCGATCAGCTACATCCGCAACCATTTCAAGCAGCAACCCAATCTGGAAGAAGTGGCGGAGCATGTACACCTGAGCCCTTACCACTTCCAGCGTATGTTCACGGATTGGGCGGGGGTGAGCCCGAAGAAATTCCTCCAATACATCAGTACTTCTTATGCCAAGCAGTTGCTGAAAGAACACCAATCTACCCTATCGGAAGCGTCGTACGCTACGGGGCTCTCCGGCACCAGCAGGTTGCACGATCTTTTTGTGAACATCGAAGGCATGACCCCCGCTGAATATAAAAACGGCGGTAAAGATCTTTCCATCAACTACAGCTTTGCCGACAGCCCTTTTGGTGAAATTCTCGTTGGGTCCACGTCCAAAGGAATATGTCACCTGGCCTTTTGTGAAGACAAGGTCCAGGGGCTTGACGTCCTTAAGGCGCAATTTCCCAATGCTCGATTTCAGCAACATGTGGACATGGTCCAGCAGCACGCGTTATTCGTTTTCACCCATGACTGGAGCAAACTCAATGAGATCAAATTGCATTTGAAAGGGACTCCGTTCCAACTAAAGGTATGGGAAACGTTAATCCAAATCCCTCAGGGTAAGGTCACCAGTTACGGACAGATCGCACAGCAAATCAATCAACCCGGCGCCTCACGTGCGGTAGGTACGGCAGTGGGAGACAATCCCGTAGCCTACCTCATCCCCTGTCACCGTGTGATACAATCCTCCGGCCAAATCGGGGAATATCATTGGGGTAGCGACAGAAAGGCAGCCATGATCGGTTGGGAAGCGGCCCGGGCAAGCTAAATTCGGAATTTGACCCCCGAAGTCCTAGTATTACCTTGAGCAAGCAACAAATGGAAGCCGTACTTTCCGTAGATAAGAACATCATGACCCAATTCGCAGAACAATTGCGGTTGGAGGAAGCGGAAGGCAAAGTGAAAATGGATAATCCATTGGGAACGGGTTCCATGCGGTTCTTTGCTTTTCCAAATCAGCTTGAACTCTATGAGTTTCACTTTCATCTGAAACAGCCCTTCCGAATGCGCTCTTCCAATCCTGTCTCCAGTGAATGGTTACTGCTGAACATTAACCTGTCGGACCGATCTCTGGAAAAGAAAGTGAACAATCAAACCGTGGACATCCAGAAGTTCCTGCCATCGGGGATATTGATCTATACGCCAGGAACTCAGGTAGAAAGCGAAAGCCCTCCAGGCATTCCCTTCCGTGTGGCCATCGTAAGGATGCATCGGCAGTTTCTGAACCACTATGCACCTGGCCTTTCGCAGAAGCTGTTCCGCGAAAGCTATTCGGTCATCTATGAGGATCTGGATTTTCATGCCGAGGAGACGCTTACCGGAGCCATTGATGCTGCTGAAGACAAGAAAATGCTGGCCCACGCGAAGCTGCTTACTTTCACCAGTCATTTTTTTGAGAAGCTTTCGCATCGGGAGGATAGCCAGGGCACCGAACAATTACATCCGGACGATCTTAAGGGTCTCTTTGTGGCATGCTCCTATCTTCGGAATCCTGCCGCCAAGGAGGTGCCCCCTGTCGAGCAACTAGCGAGTATTGCCATGATGGGGGAAACCAAATTTCGTGCAACGTTCAAACAAGTCTTTGGTCTTGCTCCCATTCAATATCACAGCAAGATCAAAATGGATTATGCTAAGGATCAACTGCTACAAAAAAGAAAGACGCCAAGCGAATTGAGTTATGAACTTGGCTATTCGCATCCCTCAAAATTCACAGCGGCCTATAAGCGGCATTTTGACATTCTACCCTCAGAAACGCCAGGAACGGCGTAGAAGGAACTCATTCGAGGTTTCGGGTAAAAGCTCCGATTTTACGGGCTAACAAACCCTTCTGTTGACCAGTCATCTTTGGATTCGTATTTGCAACAATTCAAAGTCTAAGTAAATGAAGCGCATTTTTTTAACGGGAGGATCTGGTTTTGTCGGTCAAAATATAATTCCCAAACTCATCGAAAAGGGGTATGAAATTCACGCCCTGGTACGTAGCAGTACTTCTGCGAAAAAAGTTCAGGATTTGGGTGCTGTCCCTGTGATGGATGACCTGACAGCATTATCTGAAAACACTAAGGTCGCACTGAAGCAATGTGACTATGTACTGCATAGTGCTGCACATATGGATTTCACTTATGATCACAAACCTTTTTACAGCATTAATGTCGAGGCGACCAACCATCTTTTGGAGCTATCCAAAGCAGCTGGCGTTCGCAAATTCGTCTATATCAGTGCTGCCCCGGTGGTTCCTGGCTCACCAGTAGTCGATCTGGCCGAAGACCAGGCCAAAGCAGGTCTACCCACAGCCTTGTATCCGAAAACAAAGGCCATTGCCGAGCAGGCGGTCCTCGCGGCTAACACAGAGCACTTTCAAACCATTTCATTGCGACCTCCCGCCATCTGGGGGCCCAACAATCATCACTTCGAAGACCTGTTTGCCAACATCAAAAATGGAAAATGGCGTTGGATTGGTGGAGGCAGACAGATTCTCTCTACCATCCATGTATGGAACCTGGCCAGTGCTATCACTGCAGCTCTTGAATCCGAAAAAGGCGGTGAAGCCTACTTCGTTACCGATGGAGACCGGCGATCTATGCGCGAGACTTTCACGGCGATCATCAAAGCCCAGGGATTGGATCCTGGTGAAAAGGAACTACCCAGGGGTGTTGCTGTATTCATGGCCCACTTGCTTGGTGGTATTTGGAAGAACCTTCGGCTCAAATCGAGACCCCCGGTCGCTCCGCTGATGATTCGACTGATGGCCACCGAGTTTTCGGTTTCAGATCAAAAAGCACGTAGAGAACTGGGCTATAAGAATGCCGTCAGCTTTGAGGAAGGTGTAGCGACACTTTGAAAACCTAAGAGAAAATCACAATGAAAGCACTGATATGGATCCTATTGGCGATATTCCTACCCACCATTGCATTAGGACAATACAACCCTGCTGACATCACAGGCCATTACTGGACAGAAAATCGAGAAGGCAAAGTGGAAGTCTTTGAAAGAGATGGCCAATTCTTCGGCAAGATTGTCTGGAGAAAAGAGGATCGAAAAGACACGGAAAACCCCGACAAGGCATTGCAAAACCGCAGTGTCGTCGGCATCGAGTTTATGACGGGTTTTGTCTTCGATGGTGAGGACAAATGGGTGGATGGTACCGTCTACTCTATCGACAACGGTGGTACGTATAGCGGAAAAATGTGGTTGGAAGATGATGGCCGCACGCTGAAGATGCGTGGATACATCGGCATCTCCCTGATTGGCCGTACTGCCACGCTCACACGGGTGGAATGAGGGCACGATCGCGTGTAACCAATGAATAGGCAAAAGGGCCTGAGCGAAAATTTTACAGGGGCAATGTTGTGCTTATGAAATCACATTCGAAACGTATCTTTTCACCATGAATACGCTCATCACACAATTGATTCAATCCATGCGTAGCACTTTCAGTGAGCAACCCTGGTACGGAGAATCGGTACTTCAGAAGTTACGATCCATTGATCATGGCCTCGTGAATCGCAAAGTGCAAGGCTCCAATTCGATTGGCGGTTTGGTAGCTCACATGATCCAATGGCGCAAGTTTGCGATAGAGAAGCTACAAGGCAATGAATCATTTGACATCACGCTAAATACAGCATCTGACTGGCCTGCCATTCAGGTTGATGATCACACTAGCTGGCTTGATCTCCTACAGCAACTTGAGCAGACGCAGGAGGAGATCCTGGCTTTGTTGGTGTCGCTGAATGACGATTTTCTCAAGGAAAAAACACCTGGCAAGGACTACAATAACCTGGAATTGTTGGAAGGCATCATTCAACACGATGTTTACCACCTTGGTCAGATCGGTGTGCTCAATAGCCAGTTGCTCCGGATGAAATAAGCAGTATTCCTCCATGCTATCGCCTGGTATTGAAGGTGTGTACTGCGCCAAGGCCATTGGAAGAAATCGATTCTGAATCAGCCTTGGCTTCACTCGAATCTCCGGTAATGGGATGCTAACACCTCAGCTGGACCTGTCAATCATCCTAAATTGCGTCAAAAAATCTTCATTTTGTCGGATCTGTAAGCACTTTTGGCAAGATCGTGATCCGGATTGCGTTCACATTTGTATTACTGAATGCGACGGTTGGCGAGCTAGGTCATTCAATAGTGAAAGGTGATCACCCGCCCGGGTGGTTGCCTTTTTTCTTTTACCCCTCTTGCCATCAACAATTCCCGCGGATTTTGAGGCATGCTGACCAGGTCTCGACAAAAAGAGGTCAATGTTCGTTCGTTACCAAACAGCATAGATTGTATCCATAAGACGGGAGCTTCGTACACGATACCATGGATGGTCTGATCTCTGCACTGATCATAGGTGGATTCTTACAGGGGACATTTCTGGTCATTGCCTTGTCAAGAATGAAGAAGGCGAAAACGGAGGCCAATAGATTCCTCATGACCTTCCTGCTCCTGATTTCATTCACTTTGCTGGCCCGAGCACAATTTGATCACTTTGGGGTAAAAGTCACATTCAAAGTCTGGGGATGGTTAATAGATTCGTTCATTTTACTCTACAGCCCTTTATTGCTCCTCTACTTTCAATCTGTTTTTGGGAAATTGCAGCATTTCTGGATCAGGCACCTCCTACCCTGGTTAGCTTATCCCTTCATCATACTGCTCTACAACCATTGGTTGTCCAACACAAGTATGCAGCTAGCATCTGGTCTGGTGATTGCGGCTTGGATCAGCATACACCTCATCTATTACCACATAAAATCTTTCTCCATTCTGAATGATGCCCTGGCGAGCAATGAAACCGCACATCGGGAAAGGGTCAACTTCTATCGGCTGGTACTGGGCATCATCGCCACGTGCTTTGCTTTCCTCATCTTCAATGGCATATTGATGATCCTGGGATGGGAGTCACCCTTTAAGCTATTCGATTACAATCTGACATGGATCCTCATCAGCCTGGTGTCTTTTGCATTTGGCTACATGGCAATCGTGAATCCAGGGTTTTATCACCAGAGCAGCAGATTGCGTAAGCAAGTGGATGCGTCTTTAGGGACGAAGCTATTGGCCCTTATGCGTGATCAGGAACCCTTTTTAGATCCAGACTTTGACCTACAACGCCTTGCTGATCTTATGGGCGTAAAAAAGCAATTGATCAGCGACGCCCTACACGTGAATTTCGATTCAAATTTTTACGACTTCATTAATGGCTATCGGGTAAATAAGTTCATCGAAATCTCCAAGGATCAACGACATCTGAAGTTCCTTGCTCTGGCGTACCAGGCTGGGTTCAATTCCAAAACCACTTTTTACAAGGCATTCCGGAAACATACCAGTAAGACGCCATCCCAGTACTTTCGAGAAGATAAAAATAGAAGTTCCAAGTTGTCCGCCTAAGCTCAAACGGACGACAGGAGCATCACTTTGAGACTTCTTTGCCAGAAAGATTCAAAACCAAAATCTCGAAGTATGAAAAATTTCATCTCAGCAGCGGTTCTCATCAGTGCATTTTTCTCCACCCACCAATCGGAAGCCAGTGGGCCTCCGATCAAGAAGATGGTACGGGAATTCGTCCAGGCCATTGAGGCTGGTGACTCTGCCCGAGTATTCAGTTACTACCACCCGGACATCCAATATGAGGACGTACTTTGGGGGGTCAAGGCTGACGGACTAGCGCTACTCAAAAAAGCACTTGAAACCGCATTTGATGAAGACGGCTTGGTACCAGACCTGGAAATACTGGACGTGCTCGTGTCTAAAGCCAATCAATCCTTTACGATGGTAGGTAGGTTTCGAAATAATGATCAGGAACCCTGGGTGGAATACATGTCCTGGTTCCGATTGAAAGACGGAAAAATCGTAGGCCACTCTGACTACGTGGGGTATACGGCACAGTCATTAATGGAATATTCTCCCCGGTTTAAGAAAAAAGAATTTGATTGAGGCTAGTACAACAGATCGTGGGGACCATGGGGAAGCTACATAAGAAGAGGCTGAACCCGGGAGGTGGCAGTAGGCGCAGCAATGGGAAATCCGGCAGCCTATTTCTTCTCTCTTGTGCAAAAGGACCATACACCGATTGAGCCACGTTGCCAGCAGTCGCGCTGTCCAGGCTTCGTGCCTTCAGCATTTGGAACTTCATGAAGTAGGGGTCACTTCAAGGGGCGCACTGTTCACAGCACAATAGCCCGGATAGAGCCGATACCCTGCAGCAAAGCGAAGCGTAAAGGCGAAAGCCGGCACCACTATCTCTCGGAGAGATGCCCTGGCCGCTCCCTCCCAATACCTAAAAAGCGGATGTACAGTGGATGACGATGATGGAACACGAATTTTGTCGGATCTGTAAGCCATTTTGGCAAGATCGTGATCCGGATTGTCTTCAGATTTGTATCACTGACACGACATTGACGATCTGGTTTATTCATCGTTTGAGGCAATCATCCATCCGGGTGGTTGCTTCTCTTTTTTGAGACCTCCCGAAGGTTCTAGAAATCATCGCAAAAAAATCCAATACCCCAGTTTGAGGTTGGCTTTGACCCATAGCCTTTACGTCTTAGCTCTAAGATTGGCTGACGGCCGCACAATCAGCAAATTCGTTGTGTTTACGCATGGCCAAATTATTGAGATTTACGGGCAAAGACCTGCAGGACATCGACATGAATAGCTTGCTGGAAGGGAAACCCACTGACCTACAACCGATTGCCTTGAAGTGGCTTACTGCCATCAAGAACAGCGGACCCGAAGTCGAGCAAATCTTCCACGACAACTACCCCATCGGGTGTGTGGATGAGGCGCCTTTCGTCTACGTCAACGTGTTCGCCGCTCATGTGAATGTTGGCTTCTTCTATGGCGTGGACTTACAAGATCCAAAGGGACTGCTTGAAGGAACAGGCAAGCGAATGCGGCACATCAAGTTGAAAACCAACTCAAATTACGCGGATGAGGATATTCTGCTGCTCCTTCAGCATGCCTATCTGGATATTGCCGAGCGGCTGGCCAAGGAATAATCGGCTGATCCGACTATTCGACAAAACGCCGTAAGTTAGTACTATGGACATCGAGGAACTCCGGGCCTTCTGCTTATCCATGCCCAATGCCACTGAAGACATCAAATGGGGTAGTGACTTGTGTTTCTGCATCAAGGAGAAGATGTTTTGTGTGACGGATCTCAACACCACTCCGCTGGGAATCACCATCAAGACGACGCCGGATACTTTCGATGAACTGGTTGAGCATGACTTTCTCGTACCTGCCAAGTATTTGGCCCGCTACAAATGGGTATCATTGACGGACGTCAACCAACTCGATGTGGAGCGGCTTCATTCACTGATCCAGACTTCCTATGAACTGGTCCTCAAGAAAGCCCGGTGACGACCTCAAAAGCCTCAGAAGATGTATCAGGAATACGTTCCAACAGCCAGGCTAGCTGACTACATTCAATGCTTCTGGCAACTGGAGCATGATTATGGGCACAAGGCTTTTGCAATGGGCGAAAGAATATGGCCCGATGGAAACTACGAGCTCATCTATTCTTACAACACCCCCTATTTCCTCGCCGAGGATCCCGATCAAAGTCCATTGCCAACCCCCTTCTTGATAGGCTTGCATGACCGACCACTCCTGCTGAATTCTCATGGTGTGACGAAGCTGCTGGCCATCAGGTTCCATGCCTGGGGACTATTTCCCTTCGCGAAGACTGCACTCCGGAACCTTCACAACCAGGTGGCTCCGGCGAGAGACGTGCTGAGACTTCCACATCTGGTACCTGACCCATCTGATTTTACAGCATTGGAGACCTACTTCGAGGCACATGTGCCTAAGGCATTGAATGAAGTACAGCTAATTGCCCAATGGATCTATAAGGCACAGGGTATTTGTACGATTGGTGAGCTGCAGGATGAATTCAAAATTTCACGAAGGAAACTACAGCGGGACTTTGAAAACAGGGTGGGTATTTCCGCTAAACACTTCGCCAAGATCGTCCGATTCAACTTTGCCAAGAAAGCCATTGAAAGGGACACAGAAAACTCTATTGCGCGGATCGCCTACCAATACGGCTATGCCGACCAGCCACATTTCGCCAGGAATTTCAAGGAGCTATTTGGCATCACACCCAGTGACCATCGCCACAGCCTAAAGATGCGTAGGGATCGCTTACCCTCTCCATAGCCGGTGTCGTTTTTGTTCAAGCGTGGGCGTCTGATCTGTCTATTCTTTGTAGGATAAACAAACGGACAAGTACATGATCAAAAAAATCGGAACAGTGGGTATCTACGTGGCGGACCAAAAGGCGGCGGAAGCCTTTTGGATTGAAAAGGTAGGATTCGAAAAGCGTTTGGAAATGGACATGGGAAATGGCTCAAGCTGGTTGGAGGTGGCGGCGCCGGGAGCGCAGAGTTGCCTCGTCATATACCCCAAATCGTTAATGCCAGATTGGGAAGACAAAAAGCCTTCGGTGGTATTCCATTGTGAGGACATCGACGGGACCTGCGAACGACTTAAAGGGAATGGGGTTGCCTTTTCCATGGAGCTGCAGGATATGGCCTGGGGAAAGTTTGCGGCATTCAAGGACCCTGACGGAAATGAATTTGGATTGAAGGAAATCCAATAGCTTCATAAAAGTAGGCCAGGTTATTAGCCCCTGGCCCTCCCTTTTCGTTTATTGGAATGGAACTTCGGGATGCAGTACCAATCCTATCGAAAATTCATTCTCAGTTTATGATCAGAAAAATCTCTTTGGCGCTTGCCATCTTCACCTTTACTTACCTCCAGACGTGCGGTCAGTCACTCCAGCAAAAGATGGATTCCATTGTCACCTCCAAAATGGAAGCATATGAAATCCCTGGTCTCGCTATAGGAATCGTTCATCAGGACACGCTGGTCTACACCGCCGGATATGGTGTAGCCAACATCGACACGGAAAAGCGCGTCACACCAAAGACTGTTTTTCACACCGCCTCCATCAGCAAGCTCTTTACGGCTCAAGCCATCACCTACCTGGTGGATGAAGGCCGAATCTCTTATGATGATAAGCTCATTGACCTGGCGCCGGAATTAAATTTTGAAAATGACCTGGCCAAATCCATTCGCGTCATCGACCTGCTCAATCACACTTCAGGGCTTCCCGACGTCTGGGATTATGACTGGGGAAATGATGACATTTCTACATCGGCATTGGCCAAATACGTCCGGGATCTCGACCTCAAATCGTCGACTGAACCTGGCACCAAATACCGCTACAGCAATCTAGCTTATGAGATATTGGGATACCTCATCGAGAAAACATCCGGAGCAAACTTCGACGAATTTCTGAAAGAGCACATACTATCTCCCGCGGGCATGACGGTGAGTGACTTCCGCTACTTTGAGATTCCCGAGTCACTTCGAACCAGCCCTCACACCAGTCTGGCCTTCATCAAACCCGTTGTTGGAAGCACCTACCCGTACAATCGTGCACATGCACCCAGCAGTACACTGAATGCCTCTGCGGCTGAGCTCAGTCAGTGGATGATCCACTTCATGAAGCGTAATGACGCTTTCACCAAGGAGGCGTTGCCAGGTTTTCAGCACTATGACCTGAAAGACTTCCAGGCCATTGGTCACTTTGGTGGCGACAAGGGCTTCCGAAGCCTGATTATGATGGTTCCGGACAGGAAGATCGGTGTGATTGTCCTGGGCAATTGCGACTACAACGAAGATTTCAGGCAGGAAATCGCCGTACCACTGACGCGGCTGATGATGGGTTTGTAGCTCATTTTTTAATTTCTAAGCGCGTCCTTTCTTTACTGGATTCTTGCGATTGAAATGTTAAATATGGGTCTTCAAAAGACGACAATTTTATTAATCCTCTATTGGTTTCTTGGTGGATGTAGTCCAGGTGGCACAAGGAGCATAAGTGTCGAAGGCTGTACTGCCGACAAAGCTTTGCTAGTAACCCATGAAGCTTTCAGAAAAGCACGATTCAATGAAGAGTTATATAACCCCTCGATGGAGGTGAACGATTCCGCATATGTTATCACCTATAGACTGATAGGTGATAATTACGGAGGAGGGGCTAGGTTTTGGGTAAACAAGGAAGACTGCCGTATAACAGACAGAAAATTGTATCAATAACAACTATTTCCAATATAATACGCCAGCAAACGCAAGCGTCGATAAGGATATGAGGCGATTAAAGGGCATTCTGTTCATAGTAATTCTGGGCATCTCTGTCAAATGTCAAGGGCAATTGATTCCTAGTGAAATTTCTAGCTCAGTTTTTGCGAAAGGTCTGGAAGAAATTATCAGGGTTAAGGGAGAGATATACAAAATAGATGGATTTGGCTATTTGATCATCGATATAGAAAATATTCAGTTGGCCCAAGGAAAGGACAATGCTTTGGTGGAAGAAATTTCTATGATTGTTTATCCCGCCTATGAAACTGATGTCTTGATTGAGAGGCCACCATTTGAAATAATAGATTATGAAAACCATTTGTTCTGTATTTACACTGGCGCAGAAAGACTGTTGAAAAGGAGAGTTGAAAAAAGGGACTTAAAGAAATATAGAAGATATTTCAGTGATCTCAACGGTGTACATTATCTCTATGCCTTTGAGATGATGAGAATTCGACTCAATGGGAAATCTGAGGAAATTGATATTGAGAACGACATAAGAGATTGGAGACCGTGGGCATTTGATTCAGAATGGCTGGAAGACGATGCAATCAAGGATTAATGGAGTAGAAACCCGCTCTTCACCATGTTCTGAAAGGCATGTGGAAGTATGGATATTGACGGATTTCCAAATCCGACATTGAAAGGGTTCAAATGGCCACGCCATACCCACCCCAAGAAGTGCAAGTGTCTACCGCTTGAACAAGACTGAAAATGCAAAAAAAGGTCCAAGCGGATGCGTGAACCAGTTTTTCCCCCTACTAGCACTAGAAATTGCCCCAGGATTTAGATCATCTTTGAAGCCATTTATGAGAGTTTATCGCAATTGACATGAGAAGTATAATAATCCTATTTTTTTGTTTTGTTCTGATACATAGGTCTCAAGGTCAGGAAATACTTGTTCAAGATGAAATACTTGAAGCAGTTGATCTATACATTGATTCAAATGAATATCGCCATCAAGGGTTTGGATATCTAGTAGTTGAATTGGATAGCATTGATTTAGCCTTAATCCCCCGCATCCAAAGGTTTTTCAGAAACAGATTCTCAACTCATCACTGTTGGGGTTCAAAGCGATTATTCACCCTCAGTATGATTCATATCTTTTAAATATGAATCCTCCTAACTCATATATGTTCCACAAGGGGCATTTGGTTTTTTTCTACACAGGATCTGAACGCTTATTCTCCAGTTTCTTACCAAAGGATTTCTATGCGAAGAATGCAAAGTATTTTGCTGATGTAAATGCAAAGAGCTTTGCTCAAGGATTACGGTTTTCAATTGTCAGATTTAAGAACAACAAATACATTTTGCAAGACCTCTCAGAAACACAATCACTCAACTTCAAGATGAATTTCTTAGTCCATAGACAATGAGTGCCGAAATACGGAAATACAAATCAGCGCTTCTGTATTTCCGCAAAGCACGTTGAAGTTTGAATCCTGACGAATTTCCAAAGGCGATCCAGGACGGGCTTAAATGGCAACGACATACCTCCTACCAGTGCGAGGATCTACCGCTTGAACAAGGCTGAAAATGCACAAAAAACGGAAAATCCAAGCCGATGCTTGAACCCGTTTTTGTTTTTAGACCTTGGAGGAGTCTTGGAGCTTTGCTCGGATTATGGGCGAAAGCGAGTAGTGAAATGCGCTAGGTCTCGGCGTGAAATCCGTGACGATTTGCGAGGGGTTATGGGCCACTCCATAGCGCTAACATCTGCGGTATGTAGCGGAACAGGCTCAGAGCTAGAGATTTGTTTGGACAGGTACTAAACTTGTATCAAATAGCAATATGAGATTATTTCAAATAGGCCTTTTTCTCATTACGGCATTCTCTGCTCAGACTCAAAGTACAGACCAGCAGAAAACAGAAGAAATCAATCTAAAAGGCACTTGGGTAGGTTGTGATAAGTATAATGGATACATGGAATGGCATTACTCAGATTACCTATCTTACAGCGCTCGTGAGCGCTATATGGATTTGTCAATTATTATAGTGCCCTATAGTGTATTGGAAGATAGTATTTTCTATTACAACTATACCTACCAAGAGCATTTGCCTGATTATTTTGAGATGGTTGGTCCTCGTCAAGTTATCATGATCTCCAATGACGAATCTTATCACCTACGCAAAATCAGTGATCAATCGTTGTTTCCTTTTCCAGAGGATTTTGATATACAAGCACCAATTGATTCCATTATGACCAAGCATTATCAATATATGTTCAATAAACGAAAGGAGAATTTCGTTTGTCCAAACTCCAAGTAAAACCTCTAGCTGGAAATCTTCCGCTTGACACGCTTCGGAGGAGACCGCCGAAAATTTTCAGTGGGAAAAAGCCATCCCGCTACTAGCGCTGAGTGCAAGCGTCCGCTTTGTGCTGATTAGGATGGACTTCACCTAATTTGATAAAATAATTAGCAGATACAAACGCACCGGTCTCTACTCGTAGAAGAAATGAATACTGACACATTTCCAAGTCCAATCTAGGCCGGTTGTTATTGGGCGTTGGAAAGTACCGAGGAAAATGGTACAGTGAGTTCCAGCCTTCAAGAACTAACAGGAGACCAATTATATTCGGCACCGAAGTCAAGGAAATCTCATATTCTGAAAGATGGAAATTAGTAAGATACGAGCAATAGTGTTTGCAATCATTATGCTATTTGGCCTGCGTGGAGCTGAAGGGCAAATTCAGTTTTCAGACCCTGTGATTCTCAGGATGGTGGATTATTACATTGATTCTGTCAAAACCTCAGATGTACAAGGAGTGATAATCCTGGAAATAAAAGACATGAAAGTCTATGAACTCGATTCGGATTCTGTAAAGAATTATAGCAAGGTCAGGGAGTTGGAGGTTATAATTTACAACCATCGAGACCAATTCATGTTGAGAGATGTGCCTCCTTCACTCTCGTTTTTCCACAGAAATGAACTCATATTTCTATACTCTGGTGTTGAGATTCTTGTTTATCAAGACTTTGATTTGATATTTTCAAAAAAGGTGAACAGTTACATCAAGAAGTTACCAAACTTGGGCATATTCGACACAGATACCTTTTTTAGAGCAAGATATGAATTGGGTGAGTTTGTTTTCCAACCAAATGTGACTGATGTAGACCCCATTATCCTGGGCAATCGGTGGAAATCCCAACTAATTGACAATTGACCTCCTACAGCGCACGCATCTACCGCTAGGACAAGACTGAAAATGCGCAAAAAGCGGAAAATCCAAGCCGATGCTTGAACCCGTTTTTGTTTTGTTTAACCTTGGCCTAGTTGGAGAGACAGGCCTGACAATGAGTGCTTGGACCCATTTTCTGAAACCAGGTAAAACTGCTAAAATAGGACTGTAGTGAAGAGAATATGGTTAATGATACTTTGGTCTGGGGTGGTTCACATCACTGGACTGCAAGCCCAGGACAGGATAGTCGCGGATCCTGTATTCGAAAGGATACTGGACATATGTGTGGATTCTGCCCTAGCGAGATCGGATATCCATTTTGAAGAGAGCATACTAGTTGTCGAAGTTCAAGAACTGGAATTTTTTGATTTCCAATCTGATTCAATCATGAACCATAGCAAAGTCAAGAAATTGGGTGTCTTATCATATCCCTTTTCGGACTTGCTCTATTTAAAGAATGTTCCACCTTCTCAGAGTTTGTACTACAGAGGAATTTTCATTTTTGTTTACACTGGTTTGGAGCCATTGCTTCGGAGGGAATTGAAAAATGTTATCGGCAGAAGGGCATGGAAACACGTTTCGAAATTTGAGGATTCCGGTGGTTTTTTAGGTTTAAAATATTTTCGGGCGCGTTATGATTCCGGGAAATTTGGTTTTCCCAAGGTAGAATCGAATATGAGGCCAATCTTGTTCTCATGGGAGTGGATACTGATACATTTTGATGAGTAAACTCATCGGAACAATAATTGAGCCTTGGCCAAAATAAGAAAAAGAACAAGTGGAATACCCCCCACTAGCGCAAGCGTCCGCTTTGAGCTGATTCATTACAGATGTCGCCACTACTCTTCCACCTATTCTGAAAGGCATGTGGAAGCGCAGATCATCACGGATTTCCAAATCCCTGAGCTTGGATTAGCAATGCGTGCCCAAGCATCATTATTGACCTATTTGGGAATATCCAAAAGGAAGACCTCTCCAAAGTGGAGATGACCCACCTTTCTGAGTTCAATGCGTCGACCTGTGAAATTAATCAGTCCATTCCTAAGCTGATGAGTCCATTTCTGAGACAAAAAATGGATTTCTGCATTCAATAAGCCAGTCTCGAAGTATAATAAGTCCATTCCTGACCTTCACCAGCCGTTTTTGACATTTCGAGAGCATTCCTAAGGTTAATTAGTGCATTTTGAAAACTTACGAGCCCACTTTTGACTCTTACCGGGGCATCTTTAAGACTTACAAGCCCATTTCTGAGACGAAAAATACATTTCTGTATTCAATAAGTCAATCTCAATGTATCGTCCTAAAATAAGTTGACAGGTTTTTAGATTAATTCTGATAATGATTCACAATAGTAAACGATAATCCTATTTGTACTTTACCAGGATGGTCTTGATCCCAGGTTCGGTTGACAGGTTTAGGATTATACCTGCATTGGATTGTCAAATGATTTATTAATCCTTCATAGGCTTGTCGTAATTTGATTAAGTCCTTTTCTTGATTGACAGTCGCATTGCTGATCCTGACAAGGGTTGTCACCCATCACCATAATCCTGAATCAACTTTGCATCTGTTTTTCTGATACGTATTTTGGTTGACGCACCCTCAGTTAGATCCTGCTTCCAGTTGTCCGCACCATGTATTTGTGCTGGGGTGTGTCCCTGCAAACACTGATGAGGTCGTTTGTCATTGTAAGAAGTAACAGCTGCATCTATGAGATGCCTGGCTTTATCCTCAGAATCGATGACCCTACCTAAGCCATATTCTTGTTTCAAGATACCATTCATCCGCTCCGCTTGGGCATTCTCATGTGGACTCCCTTTAGAAGCCATACTGATGAAGATCCCTTGCGTCTTGAGCATATTGACATAGGCATGTGAGCAATATTGAATGCCCTGGTCACTGTGATGTATGAGCTTGCGTTTGGGGTATTGACGGTTGCCTATGGCCATGAGTAGGGCTTTTATGGACCCTTCTACAGATAGATCTTTATGTAGCCGATACCCCATAATCTTACGCGAGTAAGCATCAGTGATTAGGCTCAGGTACATAAAACGGTCTGCAACTTTCACATAGGTAATATCACTGACCCAAACCCGCTCAGATTGCTCAATATCAAGGTTTTTTACCAAGTTTGGATATCGCCTGAAACCATGGGTATTGTTAGTGGTGGTTGGCTTGCGGCGCTTCCGTTGCCGAACTTTGAGCTCATACCTATCCATGATATTGAAGAGTTGGTCCCTGCCAATGCGCTGACCCTGCTTCTCTAATTGTTCGTTAATCAATGGAAGGAGTTTGCGAGTTCCCAGTTTATGATTGCCTATGCTGCAACGTATATCGTAAACCAGTTCTGCGACAATGGAACTCATAGCCAATCGAGAGTCTCTTGATTGGACTGATTTATAATAGGCTTGTCGGCTAAACCCAAGGAGTTGACATAGGCGTGCCAAGCCTATATCAGGATGTAATACCCGCATTATTTCGACTGCTTGGGCTCTTGCTTTTTTCGAATGTCGATATTGAACTTATCCTCGGCAACATCAACCAATACCTCCATTGCCTCTACTTTGAGCATCGCTAATTCCAAGGCCTTTCGTAGCTGTTGGTTCTCCTTGGCAAGGTCTTCTTCTTTGTTGCCACTCTTTGATGCATCCTTCATCTGCTGCAAAATACGCAAATAACCAACTTTCTCCAGTAACAATTGCTTGAACCTATGCAGTGTACCTGGTGGTATCCCATGCTTACGTGCTATGAAACCAGCACTGTCATTATTGGATACCAAATCCAATATCAACCAATGCTTGTAAGCATCTCGATACCCATTACTTGAATTGTGTTTTGCTAAGTCTAACGATTTTCCAGTTTCTTTCATCTTGACACTGATTTGTGTCAACCTATTTCAGGACGTGACCCGAAGTGTAATCAGTCCATTCCTGACCTTCACCAGTCCGTTTTGCCATTTCCTCGCCACCCCCCGCAACTTCCAATTTCATCAGGTAACTACTAGCATTCAATTGAAATACCGGCTCACCTTTGATGGGTTATGGAAATGGCATTCAGCATGTAATAGCAAAATCTCATTTACTACCACAAACCATCTGGGTACGGACATCCAATAGCATCGAGGTTGCCATTTTTGACATAGTAATCAGCAATGTCCTTCACGAACCGATAGCGTAAGCCATATTGAGGCCGACAGAGAATGTCGTAGAAAGCTCGTGCCGGATATTCATCATCACTCGTCATAGATTCGATATCGGGGAAAATTTCGGCCGCCATGTTACGCTGGGCAATGGTTGACCAGTACAATGATGCTACCGGACTTCCCATAATCACGCTGTTAGGCGCTTTGTATGTATCACCAGGATTCTCGGGGAGGATGTTATTATTATCTGGCTTATTCGGATCATAAAACGTTTGGTCTACAGGATTCGCAGGACGTGCAGCGTATTCTCCATTAGGCGTAAGCGACCAACCAGGAATAGCGGTTGGAAAACAATAAACGCGGTTCGAGTAGAAGTTTGTGGCCTTTGAGTCATTTGGATATGGACCTTCGTATTTAAACTCACTTTCATCGACTTCGAAGATTTTCAACATAAATGCGCGCATTAATAAATACTCCGCGGCGGAGTTTTCAGAAAAGTCACTTGTAGGCTTACCCGCCAAGGGGTTATCCGATGAAAACCCAATAATGCCCTTGACTCTACACCAATTAAATTCAGAGAGCTCTTCATCTTCTTTCCAAGATCGTATTTGCTTGAAGAGTTGATCTGCTTCTGAAACCAGGGCCAAAAAGAAAGTATTGATCATGGGTTTATAAATGCTTCTGCAGAAGGTTAGCCAGCTATCATCATCAATTCCGTCCTTTTTAACCCAATCTTGAACCTTATCATGCAGGTTCTGTATATGCGTATTCATATACCCGGATAAAATTTGACCCTTGTCTGCTCCCCAGGCATCATGCTTCCAATCTTGCGCAGAACCTGTATTGTACTTACCCGTGGTGGAATCCAAAAAACCATCCAGTGCATCCTTTAGGTACGAAAGATCTTCAGCCGTTCCGTTGATTTCTTTAATGGCAAACAGGGCAGGAACAATGTGTGAGAATGCCGTCAAACTTCCGAAAATTTTGCTCTGCGCGAAGATGCATCTCTTGTAGTAGTAATAGTTATTGGGTTCCGGACTGGGTCCTTGCTTCAAATCCAGGAGATAGTAATAAAACCCCTTACTCATAATCACAGGGGTCTTCTTTCCATCTTCAGGAGCTTCCGCCAGTAGCTGCCCCACGTATTTGACAAAAGGACTACTTACTGGCGAGCCTCCGGGTTTGATAAAGGCATCTTCCAGCGCCTTGTATGCTGTGTTGATGTAGTTTAGTTCATTGGTAACTGTTTCCGGAACAATATAGTCTTGATACATTGAATTAGTTTATGTCTAGAATGAAAGGAAATTAAACTCTGGTAAAGGGATTGACTTTGATCAAAGTCAACGGTATAAATCTAATTCATTCAGCGCACAAATTCATCTTTTTACGTTGTCTACGTCATAATATTTCAAGCCGAAATGGAAAGATTGAGTGACTTGATTGATAGCATCTAGGGATAACGCATAGAACAAGCGATAAGCGCAATAAGCAAACTCAACCAGGAGCGATGCTGAATCAGTTTGGAAAGACATGCTCACTGAGCTTATCTGACCAGGCATCAACAGCGCCAAAGCTCTATTTACAGGAACAGATACGGCCGGCATTCCAATGTCACCTGATGAAGCCGTTTTCAATATAGCTGCCATAATCCCTGTGTTTAAAATTGCTAAAATTGGGAAAACGGCTTATAATGTTGGTCGGGCGAGTTATTCTGCCGCAAGGGGGAGTAAGGACGTCATTGAAGTCGCTGAGGGCGGAATCACCCGAATTCAAAATGCAGCTAATAGAATTAACAAACCAATTCATTTGGTAGAAAGTAGAGCTGAAGGAACTGCAAAAGCAACCTCAGATTTTGACTATGTAATCCAAGGCATTGGCAGTGAGCAGTGGTTTAAGATTAAGAATTCTTTACCAGGGGCTCCATCTCGAATTGACATAGATTTAATTAGAAGTCCACTTGAACCCACTAAGCCATCCATAACTATAAATCCTCCTTGAACATGACATTGGAGCAAGAAATACAGTTCAATCAATTTGGACAGGAAGCATGTGAAGAAACTAAGCTAATTGGTCAGTTTGAATCTTTAGACATAGAAAACAAAAAAAGCATGTTAAGGGAGGTAGAGAACTTAATTATACAGTCTAAATCGACTATTGATGATGTTGATAAGGCAATAAGTAAAAGTGGGCTGAAGCCTACTTTTACGCCATGCATCATTATCAAAAAAGGTCTGAGTTATGGAAACTTCCAGAAAATCATAAGCTTACCTGAAAATGAATTAACTAAAGCATTTAGGTTATTTATTTACCTATTTAAAGAGGGATATCACCGAAGGTATTTGGACGAAAAAGGAGACCTCAATAAGTGGTGGTATTGGGACCTATCAGACCAAAAAAATCTAGAGAAAATCAAAAAAATAGGATTGTCGACTTGACATAAACTTCAATTTTTCATTTTGAAAAAGGCGGCGTATCGAGAGAAGTTGAAACCACTCTTCCACATTTTCTAAAAGGTTAGGTCGAAGCGTAGATACTGGCGAATTCCCAAACCCGAAGCTTGATTGAGTGCACCTTAACTGCACCACCGTCCAGTCATCACCGATTGGTGTCAGTATCTCCACACCTCATCAACGCACCGAATAACGCACCTCGATTTTGAATTTAGATGAATAGTATGTAGGTATTAGAAACAGAAAACCCCTCACACAACCTCCAAAACTGTGAATAAAATTTAGGGTGTAGTTCAGTAATTAAATGACAAAAAAACTACATTTGCGTTCCGTTTTTGAAACGACCGTTCGGGGTATAGCGCAGTCCGGTTAGCGTACCTGCTTTGGGAGCAGGGGGTCGTAGGTTCGAATCCTACTACCCCGACAAGAAAGCAAAGTCCAGCATCATGCTGGACTTTTTCATTTTCGGAGCGTCTCAACTAGAGTTGTGGAAGTGATAGAAAATGAAAAAGTACTTGCGCAGCAAGGGGCTTTGCTTTCGGAATTTTCTGTGGTTGGAGGATCGCCTTTAGGCAATCTACTACCCCGACAATCACAAATACAAATCATTTAAAACCCCTCATGAAGCATGTTTCTCCATCGACTACACAACCACCGATCATCTCATCGTGCAATTCTTAAATGTTGGTAGCTTCACATCACCTGAATGGGTCGACTTGCAAATGGTTCCTCAATGACGGGTAAGTAATTACATGCCCATTGTTGTTCTACTCACATTCCCGGATCTCCAGTTCAATCCCATTGAATTCACATGAATATTTGGAACTACTTTTGCCCGCTTATGAAAACGAACAGAACTCCCTTTTTCATTCTAGCAGCAGCTGCTCTCTTGTTCCTCGCCAGCTGTGGAAGTGACGACACTGAAACGGAAACGCCCGTCCTGGAAGCAGAACCACGGTCGATAGACATCTCCAACGACCCCACCACGGAAGAGGTAACCATCACCTCCACCACGACATGGCGTGCCATTATTCAATGGGAAGGTAGTGAGGAGGACTGGTTCACCTTGTCGAGCTCCGATGGTTTCGGTGATGGCTCGTTCACGATCACCGTTGACAGGAATTGCGGTAGTTCAAGCCGCACCGCAGACATCATTCTCGAAGATATTCAGGGTCTGGCTGGCGATATCGTCACAGTAACTCAATCAGGCAATCCTTCTACCCTGGAAGTTTCAATGCAAGACCTGGAGATCTCGGACCCACTCAGTGCTGAAATTGACATTACCAGCAATCAAGGTTGGGCCATCGTCGGATTCCCCGAATGGCTGACGATCACTCCGGACGCCGGCACTGGGGATGCAACCGTAACCATCACGGCGACCACCAATGATACTGGTGAAGAACGCGAAAGCAGGTTCATTCTCAGGGATGAGGATGGGTGCCTAAGCATCGGGTTGTCCGTGACCCAAACGCCCTAGTACACGGTTTGCTAATTCTCCGCAGCGCCAATTTTGCTCATGTGTTGCAAGATGAGTTCATAGCTCAATGCACACTTAATGAAATGAACGCGTAATTTTGCCGGCTTGAAGCATCAACTGACATCACCTTTCAGACTTCTGTTCTGTGTTTTCTGGAGCGTACTAATGATTTCGAGCTCCATGGTCATCTTGATTTTGTCTTTCAATCGCAAAATCCCCGTGATCATGGCCAGAACCATGTTCGCTCCCGGCATTCTCTGGGCCTGCGGCGTCAAGCTCAAGGTCATTGGAGCGGACCAACTCGACTCTGACCAACCATACGTCTTTGCGTCGAATCATTTGTCTTATCTGGACATCCCGGTGCTGTTTGCAGCAATCCCGCACAACCTGCACTTTGTTGCCAAGAAACAGATCAAATCAGTCCCTTTTGTGGGTTGGTATATGATGGCTACGGGGATGATCTTTGTGGACAGATCAGACCGATCCAAGGCCAAAGCCAGCATGCAGAAGGCAGGCTCCCTGATCAAATCGGGTAAAGACGTGCTGATGTTTCCCGAAGGGACGAGGAGCCGCAACGGAAAAGTCAGCTCTTTCAAGAAAGGCGCTTTCATTCTCGCACAAAGTGCTAAGGTACCCGTAGTCCCTGTGGCCATATCCGGAACGGAGCGGGCTATGCAGGTCAAGAAATGGACGATCATTCCCAGTACCATCGGTGTGCACATCGGCACACCCATAGCAGGAAATGATCTGGAATTCAATGACTATGCAAACCGTTGCAAAACGGAGGTCCAGTCCTTGCACTCCTCCTTAATCCATCAACTAGCCTAGTGTCAGATCCGACCGTCTGCAGACATCAGTCCGAACCTTCTACCTTTTTCTCAATATCGATTTTGCGGTCTAGCTTATTCAGTTTTTTGTTGAAGGCGGCAATGTCTTCCTCGACGAGTTGATCAAACTTTTGCCTGGCATCCTGCAGGCGCCCGTTGAGGACTTCGTAAACCTCTCCTTGCTGATCTGTAGGCCGAAAATCAATACCCGAAGCATTGATATCGCTTGCCAAGGCGCTGAGGCGTCCGTAGAGCTTCATTGGCGACCTGAAGGCATCTTCCCTGGCACCCGTCAGATGAATATCGTAGAGCGCCGAGGCGATCTCCGTTGAAACCTTGGAGAGCCGGTCTGCTTCCCTTTTGTCAGACCTGCTTCTGAGACTTGGCGTCAGGCCCAGCAACTCACTCCTAATGATCTCCACTTTGTTGATCATGTCTACGGCCAGGTTCATGGCATCCCTGAGTTCCAAAGACTGTGCTACTTGTTTTTCGATGTCTTCTGTTGTACCATAGGTGCTCGGGTCTTTGATGACCACTACTTCTTTTTCGAATCGCTGACCATCGATTTCAATCACGGCCTTATATTTTCCCGGAACCACCTTCGGACCAAACTGACCCCGCCAGAGATCCAGATCCCAGGTCACCAACGGTCTCCAGCCTTCGCCATTGAGTTGGACCCACGGCCTTCCAGGTGGTTGCGTCCTCAACCGCGGCTTGTAGGTAGGTTCATACCTCAGATCCCACATCACCCGGTTGACACCCTGGTCCTTGCTGCCATTAAGTGTTCTGATGACCTCTCCGTCTTCTTTTTGAATGGAGATAACGACTTCCTGTGCTGACGTATCCGGCAGGTAGTAATTGATGGGTGCGCCGTATTCAGGGTTGCGCCCGGCATTGAAGCTCGGAGCATCTGTTTTTATGCTCTCCTTGTTGTGGAAACGATAGGACCTGCGAATATCAAAAACCTGGGCTTCGGCGGCTAATTCGTGATCATACTGACGCAGGGCTGAAAGGTCATCCAGAATGTAGTAGCCTCTTCCATATGTACCCACAACCAGATCATCAAACAGCTCCTGGATTGTCAGCCAGTATACCGGTGCCGGAGGCAGGTTATTCTTTAGTTTCATCCAGTTTCGACCGTAGTCCCAGGTGACAAACAGCCCGTTGTCCACGCCCAGGTAGAGCATTCCCCTGCGCTTGGGATCTTCAATGAGCACATGCGCAAACCCGTGAACACTTTCGGGGATATTGGCGGTGATTTTGGTCCAGTTTTGCCCATAATCTGTGGTGAGATAGCCGTAAGTACCAAAATCACCCATCTGATGCAGGTCTACAGTGATGTAGGCCCAACCCTCCTCATACTTTGAAGGTTGAATACTGGATATGGTACCCCACTCCGGCAGATCCGGAATATTGGCTGTGACATTGCGCCAGTTGGACCCACCATCTCTTGTGATGTGTACTTGTCCATCGTTGCTTCCTACCCAGATCACTCCTTGCAGCAGCGGTGACTCCTCGATGGCAAACAAGGTGGCCCCATCGAAGGTCATGAGATTGTCGATGGCCACGCCCCCTGAGCTTTGCTGATGATCTTTCAGGTTCAAGGTGAGGTCGGGGCTAATCACCTGCCAGCTTTGCCCATCGTCATCGGATTTGTGGACAAACTGACTGCCCACATAGACACGATTCCGGGTATGCGGAGAAAAGCTGAGTGGAAAATTCCAATGCCATCGGTATTTGAGGTCTGCCGGCGCCCAACCATAACCGGCTTCAGGCCATACACGGACTTCCCGGGCATAGCCTGTACGCATGTCATAGCGCTCGAGGCCACCATCATAGCAGCCGGACCAAACAATATTGTTGTCAGCCGGATCGGGTTTCGCAAATCCGCTTTCACAGCCTCCCACACCATGCCAAAGACCTACCGGTATATAGCCCTGCTGGCTATTGCTAGGGCCCATGTATGACCAACCATCCTGACGGTTGCCATAGACATTGTAAGGGATCTGGTCATCTACAGCTACATGATACATCTGGGCGATGGGTAAGACCACGCGTTGAAAGGATTTACCTCGATTGAGACTGATGCTCGCGCAACCATCATGAGCTACCATCATACGATCGGGCATCGTGGGGTCTATCCACATGTCATGATTGTCGCCACCACCACGGGGAGGTCTTTTCATCAATGTCTTGCCGCCATCTTCCGATTTGCTGAAGCGCACACTCAGGAAATAAATCTCTTCGGGATTGTCGGGCGCCACAGCAATGCGGGTGTAGTATGGAGCCCTTTCATTCATGGTATGGTCCTGACTCATGAGGCGCCAGGTAGCACCCTTGTCATCTGATCGCCATAATTCCGGGCTATTGATCTCAAACAGTGCGTATACGGTATTTGGGTTACTATGAGCTATGGCTACAGCCGTCTTCCCGACAGGTCGGCTGTCTCCGCCTGGTAGCCCATTGGCCGTCATAGGTTGCCAGGTATCACCGCCATCGATCGATTTGTAGATGCCACCTCCTGGCCCACCGCTATTCAGGCCCCAGGTGTTGATATGCACCGACCACATGGCCGCATATAGCGTATTGGGATCTGAAGGGTCCATCGCAATATCAGCTGCGCCAGTACCTTCATCGATGAAAAGGACGCGTTCCCAGGTTTCACCGCCATCTTTCGTTCGGTAGATACCCCGGTCCTGCTGTGGACCATAGGTATGACCTAATGCCGCAGCGTAAACAATATTCGCGTCATCCGGATGAACAACTACCCTACCAATGCGACCGGTCTCTTCCAGGCCTTTTCTTTCCCATGTTTTCCCGCCATCTGCGGATTTGTAAATACCATCCCCCATGGCGTGCGCCGGACGAATGACGAAGGTCTCCCCTGTCCCCATCCACACTTGCCGAGGATCACTGGGTGCGAGCGCCACGGAACCCACGGAAGATACTTCCAGGGAATCCGTTATAGGCTTCCAGCTGACGCCACCATCTTCCGTTTTCCAGAGACCACCGGAGGCAGCGCCTATGTAGTTGACCATAGGATTGCCTGGCTCCCCGGCAATGGCAATGGCTCGGTTGCCTTCAGGGCCAATGAACCTAAAGTTCAGTTTGTCGAAGATCGACGGATCTCTGGGCTGTGCCTGGAGCAGGTTAGAAAGCGTTGCAAGGAGAAGTAAAATGATCGGCTTTTTCATGGGGACTATTCTTCGGTATTGGGTAAAATGACTGCGGGTAATTCCAGTTGACGATAGAGGTCATTGAAGGCCTTCAACTCCACATCAATCAGTTGCTTTCGCTGGCCTGCGAATACTTGCCACTGAGCTTCCAGATCTTTCAGTCGCTCTTTGGCACCCTCGGTGAGGACGGGGTGCTCGGGATTATCGGACAAGGCCTTGAGGTACATGAACTGAGCATTCAATTGATTCTGGTAGTTGATGACATCCTGGAACGTCTTCTGCTTGGGCTGTATGAGGTTATTTTCCCAGTCCCCAATCTTCTTACCCAGCGCTTTGGCCGTATCCAATAAGGCCTCCACTTCATCGCGCCCTTTCAACAGCTTCTCGTAGGCAGCCACTTGCTGCTTTGCTGATCGCATGGCATTGACGCTTTCGTGCATTTCTGTAACCACATCTGTGATCCTGGCGACAAATTGATCCTTCTCGGCGTACTGATTTGCTGTAGCCTCTACATTAGGGTTTGTAAGAATTTTGGCAGATGCCAGCAAGGTATCTTCCTCCAGCATCATGCGGATATCATAATCTCCGGGGCTCACCAGACCGCCGCGGTAATCACCAAAGGCAAATACTCCATCTACAGCAGGTAGCTGCGAACGTCGGAAATCCCACGTAAATCGATTAACACCCTCCTTGACGGGCAATGCTTCCGGCTTTGGAGGGCCTCCTGGCCACGTCTTGAAGTCTTCCTGCTCCTCACTGGAATAGGTGCGGATGACTTCACCCTTTTCCAGAATTTCCAAGCGCAGGATCACA
This sequence comes from Cyclobacteriaceae bacterium, assembly GCA_965601475.1. Classification (GTDB taxonomy): domain Bacteria; phylum Bacteroidota; class Bacteroidia; order Cytophagales; family Cyclobacteriaceae; genus JAWPMT01. The sequence continues at coordinate 267,901 of OZ271832.1, forward strand.
CTGTCCGGCAGTTCCTCAGGCAGGTAGTAGTCGAGCGTCAGCCCCGATTTTGGGTTCTTGCCAAGGGTTGGGTTTTCGGAGGTGCCACCAATGAAGAAATAGGTGTCCTTAGGCTCATAAAGGCTGAGGGCTTCTACTTCCCCTTTGGATTGTTGGAGCGCTGATAGATCGTCCAGTATCCAGAAGGACCTGCCGGCCGTGGCTGCGATCAAATCATTATCGCGAATGGTGAGGTCGTTGATCGGCAGTATGGGTAGGTTCAGTTGCATCTTCTCCCATTTGCTGCCATCGTCGAAGGAAACGTACAGCCCTGTCTCAGTTCCGGCATATAGCAAACCGCTTTCCTGTTGATCTTCCCTAATCACCCTGGGAAAGCCATTCGGATCGTCAAAACCGCCAGTGATCTTAGTCCAGGATTGACCATAGTCACTGGTTTTGAATGCGTAGGGTTTGAGGTCATTGAATTTGTAGCGCATGACTACGATGTAGACTTTGGCGGGGTCGTGGGGTGAAACCTCGATGCTGTTGATGATGCCTTCGGATAGCCCTGCAGGGGTTACATTGGTCCAAGTTGCTCCTCCATCCCTGGTCAAATGAACCAGGCCATCATCCGATCCTGACCAGATGGTACCCTCCTCGTGCGGCGACTCCACAAGTGCCATCAAAGTGTTGTAGTTCTCTCCTCCGGCAGCTTCATTCGTGTAGGGTCCTCCACCCGGTCCTTGTCGGGTAGAGTCATTCCTGGTGAGGTCGGGGCTCACAACCTGCCAGCTCTCACCACTGTTTTGCGTTTTGAAGACCATGTTGCCCACGTGGTATATGACTTGCGGATTATGTGGAGAGGCCACTATTGGAGCATTCCAATTGTAGCGGTATTTGAAATCCCTAGGGATGCCACTCAAGCGGAGTTCAGGGTATTGCATGACTGACTTTCCAGTGTTGTTGTCACGATTCCAATGCGAGATGATGCCCTGGTAGCAACCGCCGAAAATCCGCTGCGGATCGTCCTCATCGAAAGCGAGAAAAGCGCTCTCGCATCCCGCGACTGAATACCAATCCTTCCATGATATGCCCTGGGTATTGGTCCTGTTGGCAATGCCTATGGCCGAATTGTCCTGTTGACCTCCGTAGACATGGTACGGCACTTGGTTGTCCGTGATCACCCGATAAAACTGCGCGGTAGGCTGGTTTCGCTGCGTTGACCAGGTCTTCCCTCCATTAAGTGAAACATTGGCACCTCCGTCATTGGAATTGATCATATAGTTATTGTCGAGGGGATTGATCCACAGGTGGTGGTTGTCGCCATGGGGTGTGGGCACCGGCACAAATGATCTACCTCCGTCAATAGACTTCATGACGGGCGCATTGAGTACAAAGACTTTGTTTTCATCCTGCGGATCTGCAAAGACTTCCATGTAATACCACGATCTCGCGACAAGTACGCGGTTTTTGTTGACCTGGGTCCATTTCTTGCCGGCGTCGTCAGAACGATAAAGCCCTCCTTTGTCTCCCTCCGCTTCGATGATGGCATAGACCCGCTCAGGATTTGCCCGGGACACGGAAACACCCGACTTACCAAAAGCCTCGGGGAGACCTTCTTCCATTTTTTCCCAGGACTCTCCCCCATCGACCGATTTGTAGAGTCCGGAATTTTCCCCTCCGGATTCCATCGTCCACGGGTAGCGCTGGTGTTGCCACATGGCGGCATAGAGGATGCGAGGATTGGTCATGTCCATGGAAAGGCCGGAGGCTCCTACATTATCCGCCACGAACAGAACTTTGGTCCAGGTGGACCCTCCGTCGGTACTTCTGTAGACCCCTCTGTCGGATGATGGGCCATAAAGTGCACCTTGTACGGCCACAAAGACCAGCTCTGGGTCTTGAGGGTGAATGATCACATCTGATATGTGCATGGAACTGGATAAACCGGTGTGCTTCCAGGTTTTTCCGGCGTCCGTTGACTTGTAGATGCCGTCGCCGCTGGAAGTCATAACCCCTCTGACGGCATGCTCTCCCATCCCGGCATAGACTACGTTGGGGTCTGATTCAGACACGGCTATGGCGCCAACAGTACCGGTGGCCAATTGTCCATCGGCGATATTTTTCCAGGAAACGCCTGCATCGGTGGTCTTCCAAATTCCACTGCCGGTACCTCCCATGTAATAAGTGAGGGGGTCATTGACGACACCACTTGAAGTGACACTCCTGCCGCCTCGGAACGGCCCGATGTTGCGCCACTTCAGGCCTGCGTAAATCTCAGAAAGATCCCTGGAAGGGTTGTCCTCAGAACGTTTTTTCCGCTTTTGACTGTAAAGCATGAGCGGAACGCACAGGAGAATAAGCAGGGTTGACTTGTAAGGTGACATATTGTTCAGGTTAAATTGACTTGTAAGGTGACATATTGTTCAGGTTAAATCAGTGGGATAAATTAGTGACAAACGATGAAGTGCGGCAAAGAATAGTGATGAAAGGCTGCGGCTCGAAGAGATTGCTACTCAGAATAGACCGGATGGTGGGTAGCGGGGAGAAAATGGTGCGGACAGCCGGAATGTCAGCAGATGCGAAGTGCTGTCCGTTCTCTCCAAAAAAGCATTCAAAATGATCTACCCTTAGGGCAAACTTCCTTGATTGCTGATTAAATTTAGTCTCACACAGGAAAGAAGAAACCAAAGAACGGAGCGTTGAACTGTCGAAAATGTGGTTTTGAAGTCACCTCGAACTTCTGCCCCAACTGCGGGCACAGCAGCCAGGCTGTTCGCTTTGACTGGAAATATCTGAGCCAGAAATTTGTTCAGTCTTTCGATCTGAGCAAGGGCTTCTTCTTCACCCTGAAGCAGCTTGTGGTACAACCTGGCCTGTCCTTGCGTCAATATATTCGGGGTGAGACTTCAGGCTATTCAAATCCGATCAAGCTATTTCTTATCGTAGGTGCGGTTACGAACTTTCTCACCTATCAGTACTCGATATTCACCGATGACCTGACGGAGCCCACCTTCTACGGGCTTGCCCTCCATGATCTTAAAGGCTACTACAAGTACTCCACGAGGTACTTTTCTTTCTTCACGCTTACGGCTATGCCTTTCTTCTCATTGGCAAGTTGGCTGATCTTCATAAAGAAAGGTTTTAACTATACGGAGAACCTCGTATTCAATATGTACGTGGGTGTGGGGCAGTTCCTGATACTGCTGGTTTTTATACCCGTGATTACCTATGTCCGGGGTGAAACGATCGTTACGATTTATGGATTTTTCAATATTGGCTACAATATCTGGGCACTCCTCTATTTCTTCCAGGTGGTTTCCTTGAGGGGGGCCTTTCTTGCTACACTTGCCGTATTGATTCCGCAGCTCACAGTATTCTTCCTGAACTACTTCTTATATAGAGTTCTGCCACAGAATTTCTGGGTCTTTCTGGATAATGTCTTAACCTAGTCCTTTTGAGTTGTGAGGCGTACGATTTATTTCACAGAGACCGTGTCTTCTTCCTCTTTCATGGAAAGGATGGTACGCAGTTGCTCTCCCATCACACGTTCCATCCGCCATTGCAATGTGCCCCACTGGACTTCATTGAGTTCTGCTTGCATGGATTCCACGGACTTGGGTTCGCTCCGGACTTCCATCATCCTGCCATAGCGCGCACTTCGCTTGTACTCCCGAAAGCGAAAATCTGCAAAACGACAGATGAGATGGTTTCCGGATTTTTGCAACTCCAACTGGTAATAGACCTTACCAAAGGGCCTTTTGCCGTAGGCTGATTGCTGGTAAAGGACAAATGAATGGTCCAGCCTGGCGACATCGCCATTGACCTCACGTTTCTTTCGTTTGGATTGCAAAGTCTGGCTGATCTCTTCGACATCGGCATTGGGCATGTATAGCCGGGTTTCAAACGTACCTGCACGGTGGATCAAAGGGTTTTGGCCATAACCGACAATAGTACCGATCAGCATCATCAGCACCAAGCCAAATTTGGGTTTGGGGTTCATTTTGGGGTTGGGGTTGAATGTTGGGGTTCATTTTGGGTAACTCAATTTCCCCTTTTCTGTTTGATTCTCCAAGAATTTTAGCTTCCTATCAACCGAACATTCATCAGGTTTTTGCGGTTTTGACTTCTAAAAACATGGGACTCTTCAAGCGAAAAACAGAAAAGGAGAAGCTTCAGGCCAAATACAAGAAGCTGATGGAAGAATCGTATAAACTCTCGCACAGCAACCGATCGGCCAGTGACGAAAAAACCGCTGAAGCTGATGCCGTGCTCAAGCAAATCGACGCCCTGCCATAAATCTGGACATCCTCGTGGAAAGGATGTTGATAAGCGGTTAATATCTTGTGATTTCAAGGTGATTTTGGCATATGCCAATGTTCAAAACCTGTGATTATCTTAATCCATAGAAAATTTGTTATTTCAGATTATTATCACAACTTAGTAAAACCAAACGAGAGAAAAAGAAATCAAGCTTCGGCTTGAGGCCCGGAAAGGGAAATTCGATACAACTCCGGTTGTGTCGTTTGAAGTTCGAGGGCTTTTGACGGCGGTGCTTAGCAATAAGGGCCCCTGAAGGTTTCAAACTGTAATTTGGCGCTTGGCAGTGATTACGGTTGCCGCCAGGTGAAAAGGGTGATTTCAGCAATGGAGTCGCCCTTTTTGTTTTTGTACCTCCGAAACATTTGGGCTTCTACATTTGAAAGTCGTTACGCGCCTCCAGGGGTCCAGGTACCAGGGCCGCATCCTCCTCAAGCATTTGCCTCAAGTCAATTTCTATACCCCGAGCAATGGTAGATATGGGCACATCATTTCCCGACCCCTCAAATGGATTATCCCCTACTGTACCAATCCTTTGCATGGTATTGAATACCCATGAGATCATTGCTGTGAAGGGTATCGCCAACCACACGAAATAGGTACCAATAACCGGAAAATACTCCTGTAACGACTGACCAGTTTTGGAAAACTCCGGCACTACGCCAAATGGAATCAACATGATGAACAGGTTGACAAAATCGTATCCCAGGGTTGCAAATTGCCTGGGGTATGGGAAGTTTTTGATACGTTCGGACTTCCCCTGATGCGTAATCAGGTCAGCCATTTTTGCCTGTAATTCCAAAAAAGAAAACTCCCAGATCAGACCCTTTTCCTTGAGCGATCTCAAATGGGTAGACTGCAGTTTCATCAGGGCCGCTGGCTTGTTGGTTTTTTGCCCGATTTTGAGATACTCCTCGTCGGACAGCAATGGACGGATCTCTTCCTCCAGCGAGTGCTCCCACTCTGGAATGTGCACCATGTCGATCCACTCCTGGTTGTGTTTGTTCTTTTTGAAGGATTCCCAGGGTCTGTCCTGCCTCATGGCATGTCGCAAGGCTGTTAGCCACGCCATATGTCTGTACACCAGTGTCTTACGGTGATTTCTCAACTCCTCTTCAGGCACCTTTTCCCTGGCATACTCATTGGTGACCATATCGAGCACCATGATGGTAAGGGTCCTGGAGTCATTGACGATACCACCCCATATCTTCCGGGCCTCCCATATTCTGCCGTAAGCGGCGTTGCTTTGAAAACCGATGAGGAAAGCCACCGCGGTACCGACAAGGGCCAAGGGTGTCCATGGCAATTGCAACCACTGCAAGCCTAGCACTTCGTAAAGAATGGTGACTAAAGCCGCCAAGAGGATAAAAAACCTGAGTTCCCTGCGTGTCCAGCGCACCATGGCCCATTTGCTATATTTCTTCCTGGTATACATAGATTGATGTTAGGCTTTCCAAGTTAATATCGTAAGTATTAACATTGACGGATAATTTTCGCCCTCTTCCAAACAAGATGGGTGCAAATTGATTAAGTAATGAAAAGCGCTACCTAGCATGAAAGAATATACCAAAGAGGAAACCACCGTCTTCTGGCAGGCAGAAAAGTGCGTGCACTCTGGGATTTGCCTGATGGGTCTTCCCAAGGTCTTCAACCTGAAGAAAAGACCTTGGATCGACATGGATGGTGCAGATCTCGAGGCCATCGAGCAGCAAGTTGCAAAATGCCCGAGTGGTGCACTTACCATCAAGGGCAAATCGCACCTTAGAGAAGAGTTACTGACCAAAAGAATGGAGGCGGGGGAAGCCACGCAAGTGACTGTTACTCGCGGTGGCCCCGTTATTGTCAGCGGTCCGGTGGTGGTTCAAAATCCGAATGGACGTACCTGGCACGAGGGAAAGGATGTGGCTTTCTGCCGATGCGGCCAATCAGGAAATTTCCCTTTTTGTGACGGGACTCATGCAAAGCATTGATTACCAGTAGTTTTCTACTGGTAGCAATAGGGCAAAACGGACACCATCGGATTCGTTGCGGACATTCACTTCACCATTGTGCTGTTGCGCAAAAGCGTGTACAATCGCCAATCCCAAGCCCGTACCCTCCCCAGTTTCCTTTGTCGTAAAGAAGGGGTCGAAGATTTTATGGGTATTTTCTTCGGGAATCAACTCCCCGGAGTTGAAAACACTGACTTCTGCAAATGATGTCGTCTCAGTAAGTTTTGTCGTGATTTCTATGCGTCTTTCATCATTGCCTGTCTTGGCATAGTAGATGGCATTGTCCACCAGATTGGAGAGCATTTGGTGAAACAATTCAGGAAATACCGGCACATCAGTGCTGAGCCGAAAATCAGTTTCGACGATGTTATGGCGCAGCTTATTTTCGAGGGTGAGTAGCGTCGACTGTATGAGCTTATTCAAATTGGCCGGTTTGCGCTGGCGAAAGTCCCTGTTGGAAAAATGTGTGAGACTCTTTACCACATTTGACGCCCGTTGCAAGCCCTCCTCAATGTACTGTATGGCATCTGCAAACTGCTCTGAAGAATCAGCCGGGATCTGTTGCAGGTAGTCAAGTTCACGTTTGAAAATCTCCATACCCCCGGTAATAAAATTGAGCGGGTTATTCAGTTCGTGGGCAATACCTGCGGTAAGCACCCCTATTGAGGCCAATTTCTCACTCCGCAACAGTTGGTGTTGTGTTTCCTGAAGCTTGGCCAACGTGAGCTCCAACTCTATCTTCTGATCGTTGAGCGTGGTAATGGAAGCTTCCAATTCCTTATTGGAAAGCTTTAGCTCTTCATTCAATTCCTCCACCTCCCGGGTTCGGAATCCAACCAGCTGCTCCAGGTGCTGTCGGTGCTCCTCTAGCTCCATCTCCAGCTTTTTCCGTGGGGTGACGTCCCGAATCGAAACCAAGAGATATCCCTGATCTTCATCTAGAAGTGATATGGCAATTTCGGAATTGAATGTGGATCCATCGGATCTCAGGTTTTCCGATTCGACCAGATGGGGTTTCCCGCCTTTGACGATCTCAGTGATCTTGCGCACTTCTTCCAGAGAAGCCTCGCCTGAGGACAGGACTGCAGGCTTAAGCCGAGAGGGATCCATCTGTAGCATTTCCTCCCGGGAGTATCCAAACAACCGGCACGCCGCATCATTTACACCGACATAGCAATTTTCCTGGGGATTGTAGATCAACTTCGCTTCGAAGGAGTTTTGAAACAGGTTGCGATACTTTTCTTCACTCTGACGCTGCTCTTTCTCTTTCAACTCACGCATCAACTCCGCAGAAAGCCTGCCCGAGTACATCTGCATGATCGCTGAGATCACCTCCGTATTTTCGATAGGCTCCGTATCCATAACTACCAGATGCCCAATAGGCAAATTGTTGTCGTCATACAATGAGACACCCACATAACCCTCAATCCCCCAATCTACCAGGTATTGATCGTCGGGAAACAGCTCCTGAACACCTTGCTCGCAGACATAGCTTCCACCGTCAATGACGGCCTGACAGGGTGTGCTTTCCAAATCATAACCAAATGGCTCCACCAACTGATTGTCAACGCTGAGGGACAAAATATTCATCCGAAGGGCATGATCATCATAAATGCCCACAAATCCATATTTCACACCCAGCACATAGGTGAGGTTCAGTACCAATTGAGAGAAGTTAGAAGCTCCGGTGTCTTGGGCCATCTGCTGGGCCATCTTCATGACGATCTCCTCCTTGAGTTTGGCGTCAGAAGTGGGTCTTACTGAAAAAGAGCATGGGCTGCCAGAATCTTTGCTGTGATCGATTTGGCAAAAAAGTGAAACCGGTATTTCTCTGTCCCCTACTGCCAATTTCAGGCGTACATTCATCCGCTTGTGATGATGAAGATGCTCTGAAAGCTCTCTTTGATAGATCGGCAACGACTGTGGCGTGATCAGTTCCTCAAAAGGTTGACCTATGCTGCCGATACCGAAGGTTTCCTGGAATGCATCATTGAAATCAACCAAAATTCCCTGATCAACAATGACCAAAGGAAATCCCACATTCTGGAATAAATTCCTATAGCTAATCTCTCTTTCGGTTTTCTCCACAGCTGCTTCTGAACGTCGTCCAGTATGTTATCTCCATAACAGCCGAAATTGTTTGCCCCCTGCCTCCCACTTCTTGACAAACCTCAAGAAACGTGGGTCAAGCGGTACTATGCTAATCGAATAGCCGAAGTTGTTTTTGTTCGTGCTCCAAAAGCCATTTCTTTCTAGGAAGACCTCCGGCATACCCAGTAAGACTGCCATCACTGGCAATCACGCGGTGACAAGGAATAATGATGGCGATACTATTCTGACCATTGGCCGCAGCAACCGCTCGCACGGCTTTTTCATCTCCCACCGCCAAGGCTTGCTGTTTGTAACTTCGCGTCTGCCCGAAGGGGATCGTCAATAGTTTTTCCCAGACCTGACGTTGAAAGCCCGTACCTGACATCTTCAGTGGAATATCAAATTCCTTTAGCTCACCCCGGAAGTAGGCTGAAATTTGTTGCTCTGCCAATTGGGTAAGTTCGTTGGACCCTTCCATGATATTGGCCTGGAGGTTCTTAGCGACCTTCTGCACTTCCGCTTCCAGGCCTTTACGATCAACAAACTCCAGGAGAGAAAGACCTTGCGCGGTGGCACCGGCCAACATGGGACCAAGAGCCGTGGTAAAGCGGTGCAAATAGAGCACATTCACGTCGTCGGCATTTTTGGGAGCGTGGTCAAAGGCATGCTTAAAGGTATAGCCAAAACCACTTAAGGAATCGTAGCCGGTTTGGAATGCTGTTGCCGTGACAGGCTGTCCTTCCTTCAGTGACTCAACGGCATGATTCAATCGAATCATTCGCTGATAGGCCTGAAATGTCACACCGCGATGCTCTTTGAACCACCGTCTCAGGCTAGCCGGACTGCACCCCATCTCCCTGATATCTGAATCTTTGAATCTACGGTGAGGCTGCTCGGAAAGCAATTGCACAAATTTCCTCACATCGGGGGGTGGCTCCTCTGCATTGGATGTCGGCTTACAGATCTTGCAGGGTCTGAAACCCTGGCTCCTCGCCTCCTCGGCGGATTCGTAGAAGGCTACGTTCTCCTTTTTGGGTTTTCGTGCTCGGCAAGTGGCGATACAAAACACCTGGGTGGTTTTGACTCCGACATAAAAGACCCCGATATATTGACGGTCCCTTTTGACAAGGGCCTCATAGTACTCTTCAAATTGGTCTTGATCGGTGATCATCTGTACAATTCCTCCAAACTCGATTCTTCCAGCATCCTGGAGGCTCGATGTCGAAGGTCGTTCATCACAGCCTTGTACATGCCGCCTCCGAGGCTTATCCTCTTCACGCCTAGGTCTTTGAGTGTTGGGAAATCCGGAAGCTCCTGCATAGCCAGCAAATTGAGTGGGAGTTTCGATTCATTTACCACTGCTCGAATTTCCTCCGGGTTCTTCAAATACGGCACAAAGAGGCCCTCTGCACCGGCAGCTTCATACATTGTCAGCCTTGACAGGGTTTCCTCCAGCGCATTAGGCAGACCCACCAAAAAAGCATCTGTCCGGATGTTCAGGAAAATGGAAATACCGCGTTTGTCCAGTGCTTCTCTTATTGCACTCAACTTTGTCCCAAACCTGTCCCGATCATCAAGCTGGAGTTCATTGTCCCCAATCGAATCTTCAAGATTGACACCTGCCACCCCTAGCTCGGCCAGTCTCGCAAGGTTGTCCGCAATACCCTGAGCATCGTCTGCATAGCCACGTTCCAGGTCCACTGAGAGCGGCACCTTCACCACGCGCTTGATTTGCGACACCACCTCAAACAACGAATCGAAGGAAATCTCTTCTCCATCCTCATAGCCCATGGCAGTGGCCACAGCAGAACTCGAGGTGCCAACTACAGCATAACCCACTTGCTCATATATTTGAGCGCTTTGCGCATTCCAGGCATTGGCCAAAATGAAAGGGTCCGCAGATGCGTAAAGGTCTAAGAGTCGTTGATAATCAGTCATGGGTTTTTATTGGCAAATAACCAAAATCTCTAATCTGCTAACAACCGAAAATTGGACAAGTATTTTTTTAACTTGAAATCGTCTAAAGAAATACCGAATGGAGCAAGAACTTAAAGGTATCATCCAATTTCTTCAAATCGCGGAGCAATTGAAAAACACGTTGCGGTCGGCCCACACCTCCAATGGCCGCCAGGAAAGTGTAGCCGAGCACACCTGGAGGCTCTGTCTGTTGGCTGTGGTCCTCGACGGACATTACCCCCAAATGGACTTTAAACGGCTGATCAAAATGCTTGTCATCCACGATTTGGGTGAGATTGTCAATGGGGATATACCGGCCATCGAGCAAGATCCCAGCGTAGATAAAAGCGAAGCGGAACGTCTTGACTTCCAGCAGGTGGTTGCTCCACTGCATGAAGAAGTTCAGCAAGAATTTCTGAGCATCTACGATGAATACAACGAGGCAGTCAGTCCTGAGGCTAAACTGGCCAAAGCTCTCGACAAGATCGAAACGCTTTTTCAGCATGTTCAAGGCAAGAACCCAAGCAATTTTGATTACGGGTTCAATCTGGACTACGGCAAAAAATTCACAGGTTTGGATGAAATCACCTCATTTCTCCGCATGGAAGCCGACCGTCAGACACGAAAGAAAATGAGCAGCGATTAAATCATACCTTTTTCGACCATGAGATCGAAAATTACCAATGCCATTTCCTCCTCGGTAAGTATTCGGCTATTGAGAATAATGTGAAAGAGGCCGTCTTCGTAGGGTCTTCCCGACAATGTCTCCGACCATTTTCTGCGTTTTTCATCCACCTCCTTGATGAGCTTGCGGGTCTCCCTAATGTCCGTGTTTCTTTCAGCCACCAAGCGCTCTGTTCTCCAGGCAATCGGGGCCATGAGTCTTACATGAAGGGCACTGGGAATGTTTTGGGTAAGTGCTGTCCCACCGCGGCCGACAACAATTACATTGCCCTTTCTGGCGTAAGTGTCAATGACCTCCTTGACAGTATCAGTCATCTTCTTGTCGGTCATGGCATAGTGACTGGACAAGGACCGGAAAATATCCGCCAGTCCCCCTGCCTCTTCCCCGATCAATGTACGCTCTATTTGAGCTGAAGTAATCCCCAGATTTCTGGCTGACTCCTCAATGATTTCCTTGTTGATATAGCGCCAGGAGCAATTGTTTACCGATTTGTCCTGGTGCTGGGCAATCATGGAAATGAGTTTGATTGCCAGGTGGTTGGCTTTGCATCCAAACTCCCTGGAAAGTGTAACAACCGGACCGACAGCGACGGGATCAGCTTCCAGTACATCGCCCCTGTCTTGCATATAGGTGTTAAGATCGATCTTCATGACCTGGTGCCTTGGGTACGCGTTTAAGATAGATGCTATTGCCGTCTCGAAAAATGATCCATATTGGCCATGGAATTGCTAAAAATCACGGTTTCCAAGCTATTCTCAAAGAATCGCCTGCTCCGAAAGCCATGAAAGTTCGTCGGTTAATGCAATTACCTACTAAAAAGTAGAACATATTATTTGAGTGCGCGTATATTTGTTCTACAACTTAGTATGTAATGAAGGAAACTAGACTTGGTGATTTCGAAGAGACGATTCTGCTGATCGTGGGCATCCTGGGAGAAGAGGCATATGCATTCAAGATTTCGGAGGAATTTGAGGAGCAAACTGGCAGGGCTGTTTCCATTGGTGCGACGCATTCCACGCTCAATCGCCTCAGTGAGAAGGGCTTTCTTGAGTCTGAAATGGGAGAAGCCAAAGCAGAGCGCGGGGGCCGACGGAAACGCATCTACAAAATCACAGCAGTAGGACATCGTGTACTCGAGGAGGCACGGGCATTCAAATTATCACTCTGGAACCAGTTTCCTGCTTTCTCCAACGGTAAAATCAACTTTCTGCATGCCTAAGGCGCCCCCCAGGCTAGCGGACAAGGTGTTGGCCATGTTTTTGAAAGAGCACCTAATGGAAGAAGTATTGGGTGATCTTGAAGAGAAGTATTACAGCATTTGCCAAAAACGCTCAGTAAGGCGGGCCCGGCTCAACTACTGGTTTCAGGTCCTTCACTACCTAAGACCATTTGCAATAAAATCGCATCAATCATCCAAAATTCTCGTCATGAACAGACACAATTTCGTTATCGGCTATCGCATTCTCCTTAGAAACAAGCTCTATTCCCTACTGAATATCGGTGGCCTGGCGCTGGGGATGACGGTAGCGATACTCATCGGCCTTTGGATCGCTGACGACTTGTCTTTCAATACCCACCACCGTCACTATGATCGTGTCGTCCAGGTCCTGCGAAAAAACATATATAAGGGCAATGTCAACGGCTCACTTGTCAGCAAATTGGGAGAATACCTCAGGCAGAATTACAGTGCTCATTTCGACGCAGTGGCGATGACCTTTTTCCGCAATGGAGAAGAGTTGCTGACAAAAGGTAAAAACACATTTTCCGAAAGGGGCTACTACTTTGAATCGCAGATTGGGGAGATTCTCACCCCTACCATGATATCGGGGTCGTATAAGGACTTGAAGAAAGAAGACCTGCTCATCTCGGCATCCCTGGCGAAAAAGTTCTTTGGAGATGAAGATGCGGTAGGGAAAATCCTGAAATTGAACGCCAAAAATGAACTTATCGTCAGAGGTGTCTACGCTGATTTCCCAGGCAACTCTACCTTTCATGATGCCCAATTCTTTGCATCGATGGATCTCATATACAATGAGGAGAATCCACGAACCTGGGACAATTTCAATACACGAGTCTTTGCGCTGCTAAAGGAAGAAACGAATGCGGCAACAGCCTCAGCGGCGATCACGGATATCCTCCAAACACAGACCACCGCTAAAGAAGAAGTTCTGTTTGTCCATCCCATGTCGGACTGGCACTTATACTCAACCTTCAAAAATGGACAGCAAGCCCTCAGTCCACGCTTGCAATTCATCATACTCACAGGCATCATTGGTGTATTTGTACTGATCCTGGCTTGTATCAACTTCATGAATTTGAATACGGCCAGGTACCAAAGCCGCAGCAAGGAAGTCGGTGTGCGAAAGGCCATTGGATCTATGAAGTACCAATTGGTTTACCAGTTTTTGACAGAAACAATGCTTTATGCCGCTGCGGCCCTCTTCATCGCTGTGATATGCGCGTCGCTACTCTTACCCTGGTTTGGAACCCTCGCAGGGCGTGACTTCGTGTTCCCCTGGAGTTCGCTCACGTTCTGGTGTATGTGTGTCGGTTTCACCGGCATATCAGGCCTGTTTGCCGGCAGCTACCCTGCCTTCTTGCTTTCGTCATTTCATCCGGTTGCGGCGCTCAAAGGAGTACAACGACAAGGGAAATTCAATATTCGGCTCAGGCAGGCACTTGTTGTCTTCCAATTCACCGTTTCCATCGCCCTGATTATTGGTACCGTTGCCGTGCATAACCAGCTACAGACGATTAAGAACCGTCCCGTAGGCTATGACCAGGAGCGCATCATCACCATCAGGGCCCGAACCAACGAATACATGGAGAAATTTGACCTGTTCACTGCGGAGCTGAAACGCAAGGGTTTGGTCACGGAAGCCGCAACAGCCAATTACCCATTGACCACTACATTGGGGAACAACAACACATTTAGCTTTGAAGACCGACCGATAGACCTAACCTTCAATACCATATTCGTCACCGACGACTACGGTAAGACGGTGGGCTGGGAATTGATCGATGGCCAAGACTTCTCAAAAGACATCACTGATGAATCAGGATCGATCATCCTCAGTGAACTGGGTGTGAAACAAATGGGGCTTGAAGATCCCGTTGGAACTACCATTTACTCATCTTCGGCATTCAACGACAAAACCCAATTCAGAGTAATTGGGGTGGTAAAAGACATGATCAAAGGGTCACCCGCCAGTCATCCAGTGCCGCTCATGATTTTCAATACCCCTTTTACCATGCCCTGGACTTTCCTGAAGATTGATCCTCAAATCCCGATTGCTGAAGCCATCGCTGAAATACAGGAGACGCTCTATTCCATTGACCCGCAGCACCCCTTCGCTTACAGGTTCCTGGAGGAAGAATACGCTGAGAAATTCAGAGAAGAAGAGCGGATCGGCAACATGGTCACGCTATCGAGTGTATTGGCCATTCTCGTCAGTTGTCTCGGGCTCTTTGGGTTGTCCGCATTCATGGTGGAAAAACGCACCAAAGAAATTGGCATCAGGAAGATCATGGGCGCCTCTGTAGGCAATTTATGGCGGCTGATTAGTGTCGACTTCGCGAAGTTGCTCCTGCTGGCCTGTGTCATCGCCATCCCTGTAGCCAGCTATTTGATTAGCAGTTGGTTGAACCACTATGAATACCGGGCCGATTTGTCATGGTGGATGTACGTTTTTGCGGTTTTGGGAGGTTTTTCAGTGACCATGGTCACGGTGAGCTTCCACGCTTTTAAGGCTTCTTACACCAATCCCGTGGAGGCGCTTAGGGCGGAATGACTGTGCGACCTCCCCGTCTTGCCAACTGGCTGCTCCGCAGATGTGTGAAGGAGCTGCTCCTGGAAGAAATCGAAGGAGATCTGCAAGAGAAGTTCTTGCTGAAACTAAAGAAAAAAGGGCCTTTTCGAGCCCAAATCAACTACTGGTATCAGGTCTTGCACTATCTCAGACCATTTGCGCTAAAAGGTGTCCAGATCAAAAACCCTACATTCATGCTGATAAAGCACAATTTCATTATCAGCCTTAGAACCTTTCGCAGGTACAAGGGCACATTTCTTATTAACCTCCTGAGTCTGACTTCTGGTCTTGTCAGCTGTCTGTTGATCGCTTTGTGGATGTCCAGTGAATGGAGAATGGACAAATTTCACCTCAAAGATGATCAGTTGTTCCGTGTGATCGCCCAACAGAAATTTGAAAGCCACGACCTGATCACAGAGTCGACACCAGTTCCTTTGGCTGAAGCGCTACAATCAGCAATTCCGGGCATCAGAAGAACCGTGTCAGTTCAGGAGGACTGGTTTCGCAAGCAAGCCGGTTACATTGGTTCGAGCAACCGTGTAAAAAAACTGAAGGCAGCAGAGCAATACATTCAGGGACCTTTTTTTGAAATGTTCTCCTACAAACTCCTTAGGGGAGATCTGAAGAACCCATTGCCCAGCAAGCGCCACATACTACTCTCCGACGAGACTGCCCGAAAACTCTTCCCTCATGACGACCCAATGGGGAAGCTGGTATCATGGGACCAGGAGGGTACCGCCGGGGATTTTGTAGTCTCGGGGATTTTCAAGCAACCAGGCAAATATTCGTCGATGAAGTTTGATGTCTTGCTTCCTCTGGAAGCCAGAGTTAGCACAGACAGTCTCTTCGGCCAGTGGAACAACGCCCCTGTTACCACCTACCTCGAACTGGAAAAAGGTGTAGACGTCACAGCGATCAACGACCAGATCAGGGATTTCACGCTGTCAAAGCAGAGCGAGCCCATCCAGCTAAGCACACAGCGATTCTCGGATTTGTACCTTCAAGACCTTCCGGGGCAGGCGGCAAACAAGTCCAAGACACTGAGCCTCTTTGGGGGTGTCGCCCTTTTCATGCTCCTAATCGCCAGTATCAATTTCATGAATCTAACCACAGCCAAGGCCTACCATCGTCTCAAAGAAATTGGAGTGAAGAAGGCCCTTGGCGCCAGGAAAACTGACCTGATACTTCAGTACCTGACCGAAAATATATTGTCAGCCATATTCTCGTTTTTCATCTCCCTGGTTATCGCGGCAGGCCTATTGCCTTTTTTCAATACCATTACGGCCAAGGATATGACTTTGATTGATGAACCCGCATTACTAGGAGGTTTTTTCGCCGTGACGTTTATCACCGGCTTGGCCGCTGGTGCATATCCTGCCTTCTACCTATCCTCTTTCAGACCGATGGAGGTGCTGCGCGGAAAACTCAATACGGGGTCTCCTGACACATTCTTTCGAAGGGGGCTGGTATTGTTCCAATTTGCCCTTTCGACGATCATCATTTTTGGAATTTTTGTGGTTCACGGCCAGGTGAAATGGATAGCCAACAAAGACCTCGGCGTAAGTAAAGGTAACATCCTACTTTTTGCATACGATGCCGGTTCAGCTCAAGGCTATCAGGCCCTATTGCAGGAACTCAGGCAAATCCCTGAGGTAGTCAGTGTATCTGGATATACGCATGACATGACAGGCAACTACGGCCTCACAGACGACCTGCTCTGGGAGGGAAAAAATCCAACAAGTGATCAATTTTTTGTCACGCTTGAGGGAGGGTTCGACTATTTGGAGACACTTGGAGTAGAACTAAAAGATGGTAGGCACTTCAACCGCGACACTGACGGACAAGACACAAAGATCATCTTCAATCAAGCCGCCATCCAGGCCATGGGATTGGAAAATCCCATTGGCCAGAGCGTCAACCTTTGGGGTAAGCAACGGGAGATCATTGGTATCGCAGAGGATTTCCACTTTGCTTCGCTCAGAGAGGGCATTACACCCTGTTTTATCCGTGTCAACCCCAATTTGGACAAAACCATGGTGAAGTTTGCGGAGGGAGCCGACGTAGCCGTACGCATCGCCATCGAGCAAGCGCTGGCGGCACGACATCCTGAATTACCCTTCGAATATTCCTTCCTGGATCAGCAGTTTGACGCACTTTATGCCAGCGAAGCAACAACATTGGTGTTGATGCGCAATTTTGGTGTGCTGTCCATTTTCATTTCATGCCTGGGACTCCTCGGGCTCACAGCATTTTCTACGGAGAGAAGATCAAAAGAACTGAGTATTCGACGTGTACTCGGATCTGGTAATCTGGGCATCTACCTTCTACTTTCTAAAGATTTCACCAAAGTGATACTGCTATCATTACTGCTATCATTACCGGTGGGGTATCACTTTGCCGCACGGTGGTTGGAGAATTTTTCCTCAGCCATCGAAATATCCGCACTTCAGCTGGGGGGAACAATGGCAGTGGTGTTGTGTATTACCTGGATAACCATAGCCATACAAACGGCTGATGCCCTCCGTTCCAGCCCAATTTCAAAACTCAACCGCGACTAGCTGAACAATTTCGAAGGCCCACGGATTTGCTCTTAAAGTAAAAGTCATGCGACCAGACTTCTCGGAAATTCACTCAGGTGCGGAATTCCTCCGCTGGTATTGGCTCAAGGAAGAAATGGTGGAAATCTGCAAGCTTTCAGGCCTCCCATACAGCGGGAGAAAATTCGATTTGAGAGACCGAATCGCCTACGCCCTGGACCATGATGGGGCCTTACTCCCCATGCCGAAGAAACGAAAGGTCAAATCTAAATTTGATTGGGCCAATGCCACGCTCAACGAAAACACCGTCATCACGGACAATGTGACCTTTGGGCCCAACTTCAGAGCATTCATGAAGCATGAGATTGGTAATAAATTCTCCTGTCACAGTGATTTCATGGATTGGGTACGCGAAAATGAGGGAAAGACCCTGGCTGATGCGGTGTCGGTCTGGCGGGAACTGGAACGCCGCAAAGAGGACCCTGAATTCAAGCGGAGTATCGCCAAGAACAACATGCTCGCGCAATATGTCAGGGACTTCCTATCGGCCAATCCTAAACTGACACTCAAGGAAGCCCTCGCTTGCTGGCAACGTAAGAAGCAGTTACCTACCGGAGATGGGTTCATTAGGTACGCAGCACAGGACCTTCAATATATCTGAAAATCAAAGGTTTAGGAGTGATTATATTCTGATTTCGATAAAATTTGCGTAGCTTAGAACTACCGCAAAGACAAGACGTATGAGCACCGCCGCCTACTGGAAAGAACACCTCCAGCTCAACGCCCATCCCGAAGGTGGTTTCTTCAAAGAAACGTACCGGGCTCAGGGCATTATTAATCATGAAGCCCTACCTCCGGGTTATTCAGGAGCACGCGCGTACTCCACCGGGATTTATTTTCTGCTGGAGGGCAAAGAATTCTCCGCCCTGCATAAGTTGAAACAAGATGAGATGTGGCATTTCTACGATGGCAGCACACTCCTGATACATACCATCAATGCCGACAGTGAACACGAAGTGATCAAACTTGGAAGAGACGCAAAACGTGGTGAGGCCTTGCAAGCTGTCGTGCAAGGTGGGCTCTATTTTGGGTCTGAGCTGGAAGATAAATCAGCCTTTGCCCTGGTCGGATGCACGGTTGCTCCCGGCTTTGATTTTGCAGACTTTGAGATGCCAGGTTGTGAGCGTCTGTGTGAACGCTTTCCTTCTCAAAAAGGACTTATTGAGCGGATGACCAGGACATGATCTCCTGCTGAACCATCTGCATCACCTCCTCATCTCTTTTCTCAAAGGTGACAATGAGATCATGCCCGTGTAGACTTCCGGCTATTTCAAAGCAGAAATCGTAACTTCTGATTTTCAGCATGTCATGGCTACCGGGCACCACTTCGCTGAAATAGGTCACCTCCGGCTTACCAAATAAGGAAAAAGTCTGGACAAAGGAATCATCAATGGCAGATCCCAACTCATAGACGTGTCGTGTATACTTACGACAGTTCTTGGTTTCCTTAATTCTGAATCCTTTGTCCATCTCTATTAGATTCTGGCGACTTCAAAGCAATCAAACTCCGATCCCATCGTGCGCGCCTCAACTTGATTGGCCCCATATCGGCCTTTGGTTTTGAATACTTTGTTGTAGTAGTCTTCATCCAGGTTGGGCGTCTGCTGGATATCTCCATGATAGATCAGGTTCATTACCCCAGGCAATGCACCCATTAGAAAACAACAAGCTGGATAGTTGGTCTTATCGCCATAGAGCTCTAAGAAAGCGTTGGACTCGTAAGACCCTGTCACCTTGAACCGCGACTGTCCTTCGGGGTCTAAATGCTCCATTTCCCAAAGCCCCCAACCCATGGCATTGGCGCAAGCAACGATGCCATGCGTCCAATCATCTTTGGACTTGAGCATGGGTTTGATCATTGCATTCCACTCGGCAGACAACATGATACCCCCAAGTGTGTTGAATGCACATACATGGCCTGCTTCTGTGAGCAGTTCCTGAACGATGCTCACCCCTCCAGCACCGAACTCTTGCTCCATGGTGAGCATCGTCCTCAAGGAGATCAGGTTGTAGTAGTTAGCATAATGTCTGGTGAGTAAAACACCAAATGCGTCAATCAGGCCGTCTTCCTCACTCCCCTGTATGGGCATTCCGATCAATGCCTCTCTAATGCCTGCGTAATTGACATTTTCGTGCTCAAGGTAATGGTTGAAAGTCTGATAGTGCCCTTCACCGGGCGATGAAGACAGTTCAGCTTTCGTCGCTCTTTCTTGAATTTCGAAACGACAAACATCGTCGCCTTTAGTGAGACACTTGGTCTGCACTGCTTCCATGGTGCCAAATTCTAAACCATAAATGGCCTCAACAGCGGCTGCCAGATAACCGCGCGTAAAAAAGCTCACTCCCGGCTCATTAGCTTTGCGCATACCAAACTTGGCTTTCCAGCCGACCGAGTAATGCTCGAAAGGCGTCTCTACGACACCACCATCCGCTGAGATATCGCCCAGCCGGACCTTGCCAAAGCCACTCTTGCTGAACCGATCTTCCACCAATTGCTTGCGTTCTTCGATTGAGAAGTCAGCCTCTTTGAAGAGGTTTTCAAATTGTGCATGCACTACTTCATGTCCGGAGTCAACAAGAATCGAGTAGACATCAATGTACTCTTTCGTCTCCTCGATCGACATCTGCAGGAACACATTGTAGTGATTGCAGTGAAAGATCATTGGTTCGCCTCCCAATATGAAGGCGTTTCGGTTCAGGTGGTATATTCCTGTCTTTTCAATTGCTTCTATCATGGTCTAGGCAGGTTGATATTCTTGATCATAAATTTCCTGGATCGTGGCTTGAATTAATATGTAAAAATCCAAATCCACTTTTGTCCTTTCCGTCGGCTTTTGCATTTCGGTAAAATCGTAACCCTGCTCCCTCATGATGGGGAACAACCTTACCAATATGCGGGCCCATGCCACAGGTGTCAACTGTGTTTCGCACCATGCCTTGATTGGGCTTACGGGATACTTCCTGATGTCATTCTCTGCTGGTTCAGCCTTCTGTTTCGATCGAGGCTTGCTGGACACTTGCTGAGTAGCACGAAATTCTTCGATGTACTCTTTCTTCGTCCGCTGAGTCGTTGCCACCTCAACAGGCGCTTCCTGGTTTTTTTGTTTCTTCCAAAAAAGTAATTTCATATCGCTGAAAAGTAGGTATGAGCGGAATACCCAGTTCTCCAAGCGGCTCTTGCATTGTCGAAAGTAAGCAAATCAATGACTCACCTGCACTGCTTTCGATGAACAGTCGCTTTTGTTCGCTCAGTGATTTCAGAAAAAAATTAGAAAAAAAAGTGTGCCGACACGAACCTTATTCTGGAACTATCGTTCTGTTATTTGAAAACGGAACAATCATTCCAATAAAATTAAATAGAAATCATGAGCAAACTAAAAGACAAAGTCGCCATCGTTACCGGAGCTACGAGTGGTATGGGATTGGATACTGCCAAGCTTTACCTCAAAGAAGGAGCCAAGGTGGTACTCACTGGCCGAAGTCAGGAGAAACTAGATGCCATCGCCAATGAGTTGGAGGGTGAATATCTCCTGGTTCCTGCTGAGGCGTCCAGTCTGACTGACAGCAAGAACCTGATCGAAAAAACCGTTAATACTTTCGGTAAAATCGATGTACTCTTCCTGAATGCAGGGATCTTCCGTCTGGAAACAAGCGATACGCTGACGGAAGAGATTTACGATGAAGTACACAATGTCAATGTAAGAGGACCGCTTTTCACTGTGCGGGAGGCCAACGCCCATTTCAACGAAGGCGCCAGCATCATATTCAACACATCGGTCGTTAACATCAAGGGATTTGGAGGCATGTCCGCTTATGCGTCGAGCAAAGCCGCATTAAGGTCTCTGACCCGAACCCTGGCATCAGAATTTGGAGCTAGGAACATTCGAGTCAACTCCATTGCACCTGGTCCTATTGACACACCGATTTATGGAAAGCACAATGTACCACAGGAAAATATTGACCAGATGGCCAGTAGTTTCCCTTCGATGGTGCCCCTCGGTCGTTTTGGAAAAGGAGAAGAAATCGCCACGGTTGCGCTTTTCCTTGCCAGTGCAGACAGCAGCTACATCACGGGAGCGGAAATCCCCGTAGATGGCGGATTTGCTCAGGTCTAATACCTAAAACCATAAAATATCATCCCTGCTTTAAATTTGGAGTGGGGATGGTCCTTTTTGAATATGGCTCGAACGAAGGCATTTGATAAACAAGAAGTCCTGGAAAAGGCAATGATGCTTTTCTGGGACAAGGGCTACTTTGATACTTCGATGCAGGACCTTGTGGATCATCTGGGCATCAATCGGTCCAGTATTTATGATACCTTCACCGATAAGCATGGGCTTTTCCTTGCCTCGCTCGACCACTACAAGAATTCAGGTACTACGACCATAGACCAGGATCGCGCAACGGATCTTAATTTGTTTCTTACCGAATTTCTTCATTCGATCGTTGACAGTTCGTTGAAGGACGAACGTCAAAAAGGATGCTTTCTGGTAAATTGTTCGGTCGAACTCGCGGCAAAGGACGAGCAAGTCAATGCCATTGTCCATGAGAATATGGCCGCTTTCGTCAACAGCTTTCAGGACCTGTTCGATCATCACAAAAAGCAGGGTAATCTTCCAGAAAGTAAAAACTCCAGGGCTCTCGCTAACTTCCTTTATGGGACGATGAGCAGCATCAAACTCATTTCCCGGACGACCAAGGACCGTTCGATTTTAGAAGATATAGCAAAGACCGCTATAGCAGCGATCCTGAAATAATTGTTCAGGAATTATCCCTAGGATAAGGAAGTTTTCGTTGTATTGAACACTCTTCAAAAAAACCGGTGATTTTTAGCAATTATTTCATTTCCCTACAATGGATTTTCTGATTGAAGTATTATACTTTCGTATAAGGATTGGGAAAGAAGTACCTCATTTAGGTTACAATTTTTCCGGTTCAACATATACGCCAGCCTCGACAAAGTAGAAACTGTTATTTCGCCTTTAAAACCACCAAGATGAAGATTCTACGTTTGAGCGGCAAGAGAAGAAGGAACGTTGTATTTAGTCTGTTGACAATCGCCTATTTCTTCTTTATCACCTACTACTTTATTATTCAAGCATAATCATTGATACAGCGATGTTTTGAAGAAAACCAGAACTATTTCGTTGCTCAGTTGGTAACTATGCAAGGAAACGTGTTACCCCGTGGTTTTTGATTTTCTTCTTGTTGCATTTTGCTTTTACCTATCTATCCCAGGAGTAGTCGGATATACTGCTGCGAGTTATGGCCGCTCGTTTTGGTTTTGGTTCGGTACGGGTGTCCTGCTTCCCATTATTAGTCACATTATTCTGTATTGGTTAATCGACAGGGATATGAAGCAAAAGAAGCTCATAACTATGATGAAAAAGGAGGAGATTGATTACATGGAGCAAGAAATTGAGCGCCTCAATGTGTACTCACCTCCCGATGGTACTCCTGTCAGAAATACATAAGCTGGCTACCATCCAGGTCTATTAGAATTTCTGCGCCTACCTCGAATGCCTCATGGCTCGCTACTTGCAGGGCCAGGCCCTCCAGTTCAACATTCAGTAGATAGTGGTTTCCCAAAAAAGCCTGAGATAATACCCTGGCCATCTTACCGTGCTGACGAAGTGTAAGCGCTTCAGGTCTCCAGCCCACATCTCCGTGATGACCATTCACCTGCTCCGGGAAAAGGTTTCGCAGCACATCAGCGTTAAGAATATTGACTGGCCCAAAGAACTGAGCAACGAATTTGTTGCTGGGGCGGAGGTAGATATCCCGAGGCATGCCATCCTGAATCAGCTCTCCTTCATTAAGCACAATAATCCTGTCGCCGGTGAGTAGCGCATCCCGTGTATCATGCGTGACCATGATGATGGTTGTATCCATGAGGGCCGCCTCCTGTTTGATGAGCGAAAGGAATGCTTGTTTTGAAAATGGATCAAGATTGCTGAAAGGCTCGTCCAGCAGCAAGAGCTTCGGCTCATTGGCCAACGCCGCACTGATCGCGATCTTTTGTTGTTGTCCTCCGGATATCTCTGTGGGGAGCTTAGCTCGTTCTTCCCACAACCCAGCCAGACGCAACAGCGCTTCAGATCTCTCCTCCTTATATGCCTGCGTATAACCAGACAGGTTCTGTTTGACCAGCTCCTCCAACTTCAGGTATGGATGCAACTCCAGATCCTGGTGCACGAGCTGTACATCTTCATATCCAGGCACCAGCATTCTCGCGGGTCCTTTCAGCACCTCACCCTCCAACCTCACTTCCCCACCATCCGCATCCAGGAGTCCTGCAAGTATCCTAAGCAAAGACGACTTCCCGCTACCACTCTGGCCTACGATCACCAATAGCTCCCCTTCATTCAGCGAAAAACTGATGTCGTTGAGGACCTGTCGCCCTCCGTAAGACTTGACAATCTGTTGGGCCTCCAGAAAACTCATTGGTAAGAAGGTCGGATAAGGCTACCGCAGTAGCTGTACAAAGCCACGATATTGGGAATTGACGAAAAGGACTGAGTAATAGTATATGCCGATCGGTAAGTTGTCCCCATGCCAGACAAAATCCCTGTTGGCGGATTCAAAAACCACTTTGCCTGTACGGTCATGTATCGTGATTCGATCAAAGCGATCGTCGCAGTTGTCAGGTGGGATATTGGCTTCAGGTAAAGCCAACCCTGTAAGTCTGAAAACATCATTTTTTCCGTCACCATTGGGAGTAAAAGCATTTGGAGGAATAAATGTTCCGGTTCCCTGTGGGTTTATGACCCGAAAAGATACTGTTGTGGAGTCAAAGCTGTTTTCCGGACAGGCATCGTCGAAAGTGACAAAGACCAGATCAAAGAATCGCTCGTCCTCACCATCGAGCAAACTGCATTCCGGTGTCCAGGAGAGGGTGGAAGAAACACTGCCTACGCCTGTAGCCGAGGGGAAAGCCAGGGATGGAGAGTTTGGACGACGAAATCCATCGAAAAAGTCGATGGTAACATTATCAGTTGTATTGGCATCCTGACTCGAGATATCCAGTTCAAAGTCTTCATTCACATCCAATTCGATCAGACCAAATCGATCGATAACAGGCGTCTCATTGGTGAAGTCGATAGTGACCGTCAATTCGAGGGTATCCACATTTTGTACCTGGCACTTATCCTCGTCATCAGCAACAAACTGCAACACAAACTCATCTTTGAGGGCATCATTGAAAGGACAATCCAAATTCCATGAAAACCTGGACTGCGCTGTACCGCGGCCCTGAGCGTCCTCAAATACAATCCCAAAATCATCGGGATCGAAGTCCTGGGGCACAAAAGACAGGTTGACTGTATCTCCATCTGCATCAGTCGCCGTCACATCAAACGCCAGCGTGCCATCCGGACGGGTGATGAGTTCCTGCATGCCGGAGACAGGTGCTCCAAACTGCAGTAGTGGTGAGGTGTTGGGTGGAAGGATAACTCTTGAATCCAGCCACAAGGTATCCGGGTTAGGCAAATTGCAAGTATCGAGATCATCGATTATTACAGCTATATCAAATTCCTGACGGGTGCTGAAATCATTGGTAAGACAATTGGTATCCCAGCTAAAGACCCCTTCAATGAGGCCAGGTTCTGAATTGGTAGTTTCCAGTTCAAAGCCAGCTGAGGAAGGATTGCGGAGTCCCGGCACAAACAGGTCCATGAACATCTCTTCGCCGTCCGCATCAGTACCCCTGACATTGAAGGAAAGGAATTCATCCTCCCGAGTGATCACCGCCCGGTCTGCCGGTGTGATCACCGGAAAATTATTGGGTGGTGGCTCCACATTGATGGTCAACCTCAAGGTGTCTAGTTGAGGTAGTGGACAAGCATCATCCCCGGCAATGAAGTCCACAATAAAAGGTCTCCCCTGGACGGGCGGGCAATCGCTGACACAGACCTGAACCATGAGCGTGTCCTGATTGGCTCCAATCAGGCTCTGGTCGACGGCAAATACATTCTCAAGGTCTCCATCAAAGTTCACACCCTCGGCTCGGAGGGAAATGGTCTCTCCGGGGGTGACATTGGTAACAAAGAAATCGAAGCATTTCTCCTCATCCCCTACTGCATAGGACAACGTATCTCGGTCGGTTTGGAAGGTTGGGTCGCCAGGCACAGAGGCACCAACTTCCGGAGGGTCCGGGGGCATGCAGCCGTCACTGATTACAAGCATTTGAAAGTCCCTTTGGACTTCGCCCAGTTTCTCGCCATCACGAAACTCTTCCACCAAAACAGAGAAGACATAAAGCCCTTCCTCGCTCGGCGTTACCGTGAGCAGCCCGCGATTGCTGATCCTCAGGGCCGGGTTGCCAGGGATAATGTTGTTGACACTGAATGGGTCAGCGAATACCACCCTGGGATGCGGCTTGGGCTGGGGAATCGGGACTGCTACCGCTGCGGAGCTGTTCAAAGGCTGAGCCAGCGAATACACCAGCGAATCTCCATCAGGGTCGATACCCGTGAACTCGATATAATACAGCTGATTGATGCAAGCGTAATCGCTCAGGGGTTGGAAGAGAATGGGCGAAGAGTTGATGAATACCTCCCCATCTCTCCACAATGGTGGGATTTCTACCACATACTTCATGCCTGTACCCAAGGGATTCACGATGTTGACTACGCGCTCATTTCTGCAGCATCTTTCCCACACCACATAATAGCCTTCACTATCTGCATAGTCCAGGGGATCCAGCGCAATGTCCGCAGACCATACCAGTCTAGAGGTTACCAGATCCGGAATGGCGCATTCTGGGTTGGTATAGGGCACGTTGGCCTGCTGCTGGAGGGGTAGCAAATGATTGGACACCAGGCGATCCCCCCTATTCGAAAAGATGGAGACCGTGACACTGGGATCAAACTGATTATTGATGTCCTGGGTCTCGTCGAAGTATTGAATCACACGTATCCGATAAATACCGTCACTCAAATAGATGAACTCGATCTCGCCGCCGACAATGTGATTAGCGGAGGACAAAAACGCATGAATGATTAGAAGGAAGGTCAGGACCTTTCGCATACTCACAATCTACTACAATCTCACAGGACATGAACCCTATGATTCAGTGGGGCGATTTTCTATTTTTGCGCCACCATGAGGGAGCGTAAAATTATTGAAAAGCTGCATATCCAAAGCATTTCTGCGGAGGGTAAAAGTGTAGGGCGGAAAGATGGTAAAGTGGTTTTTGTCAAAGGGGGTGCGCCTGGAGACATTGCCGATGTACAGATCACCGGTAGGCAAAAGAAATTTCTTGAAGGGGTCGTTCATCACCTACACGAATCTTCACCAGATCGTACCGAACCCTTTTGCCAGCATTTTGGCCTGTGCGGTGGCTGCAAATGGCAGCATCTCTCCTATGAAGCGCAGCTCAAGTACAAGCACCAGCATGTTGAGGAGAACTTCAAAAAACTAGTCAACGCGCCATTGCCACCTATCGACAACATCCTGGGATCTGCGCAGACCACGCTCTACAGAAACAAGCTGGAATTTACCTTTTCCAACAACCGATGGCTCACCCAGGAAGAAATCCAATCTGGCGAAAAAATGAGCAGGGACGGACTGGGATTTCACATCCCCAAGATGTTTGACAAGATCCTCAATATTGACGAATGCCACCTGCAGCAGACGCCTTCCAACGCCATAAGAATCGCCCTGAAAGACTATGCTGTGCGAGAAGGCCTTGCCTTCTACAACCTCAAAACTCACGAGGGCTTTTTGCGCAACCTCATCATCCGCATTGCTTCCACCGGGGATATCATGGTGATTGTTCAGTTTGCCCGGGACTCACGAGAAGAGATCTTCGCTACCATGAATTTCCTAAAGGATGAGTTTCCGGAAATCACTTCGCTCAACTATGTAGTCAACGAAAAGAAGAACGATACCTTCTTCGATTTGCCTGTCAGGAACTTCCATGGTCAGGAGTATATCAATGAAAAGATGGAGGAGCTTACGTTCAGGATCGGTCCCAAATCCTTCTACCAGACCAATTCGTCACAAGCCTATGAGCTTTACAAAATTGCCCGTGATTTCGCTGACCTGAGCGGTGAAGAAGTGGTGTACGATCTATACACGGGCACCGGCACTATTGCCTGTTTCGTGGCAGGTCAAGCCAAGAAAGTCATTGGCGTAGAATCCGTAGCCGATGCCGTGGAAGATGCTAAGAAGAATGCAGGCATCAACGGCATCACCAATGCGGAGTTCTATGCTGGGGATATGAAAGATATCTTCAACGATGACTTCATCCGGCAGCACGGCCGACCACAGGTGGTCATCACTGATCCACCTAGAGCAGGTATGCACAAGAAAGTCATCAAAGCCCTCAACAAGCTACGGGCGAAGAAGATTGTTTACGTGAGCTGCAATCCTGCCACCCAAGCCCGGGACCTGGAAGAGCTTTCAGAGGTCTACGACATCAAGAAACTGCAGCCTGTGGACATGTTTCCACAGACCCATCATGTAGAATGTGTGGCGTTGTTGGAGTTGAGGTAGGATTCACACTGAGAACCAGGAAGCAGGCATCATCCGGGCTTAAAATTTATCTCCATGGCTTGCCCATCATACAGTAATTCCTTCATCTGAGGGTCAATATCAGCGTCTTTGCCGATCAGGGTCACCTTGATGGTCTTCTCTTTTTTGAACCCACTGAAACTGCCATCACTTTGACCGATTTTAAGCGACCTATCAAGATCATCCCATTCAAAACCAATAGTATTGAAAGCTCCTTTTTCATAATTGTAGTTGTTGCCTTCATCTTCGTAGTAGGTGAAGTCAGCATCAGCTCCGGAATAAATTCTTATTTCCAATGGTAGATCAGGAAGCTCATTCACATATTGCTGGACCTGTTTCATGGGCACAATGGACCCTGCTTTGACAAATAGCGGAAAAATATCGATTAAGTACGTGCCTTCTATCGACTGTCCACCCTGATAATATTGGTTCGTCCAGAAATCGTACCACCCATTTTGGGCAGGAAGGTATATTTCTTCGGTCTTGTCCAGGTCTGTCTGATCTGCCTGGCGCTTGATATAGGAGGGTGTTTCCCAGACAAACCTTATCTGTGCTCCCCCACCCGCCTGGAAATATTCTATTTTCAGGTCGTATGACGCTCCAGCTTTCAAATCGGCCATGTAATCATATGGCGTGGCGCCTTGCTCTATCCAACCATCGATGATAAGTTCACCATCCAGCCAAGCCCTCACCCCATCATCTGCCTCCACAACCAGTTTATGGATGCCTGTCTCCGTGGCAATAAGCTTCCCTTCCCATCGGACTGAAAAGTTGTTTTCAGGAATACCTGGAGGAAGCCCGCCTCCTGCCCAGTTGTAATCAATGCTGGTGTCATTGCCGGTAAACCCTGAAGTGTTCAGCTCACGATCTTTGAAGAAGGTTACTTTCAGGCCTTGTTCTCCGCTGGGATTCCGGAGGTTTTGACCCTCAACAACAGGTGGAAAGGGCGTAGCCCTATGGTACATTTCTTTGGCAATCGGCTTAACCAGAAAAGCAGGACCAAACATATATTGATCACCAATATTCCAGGTGTTTTTGTCGTATGCAAAATCCATCGCCAAACCCCTCATCAAGGTGTAGTCATTTTCGGTAACCTGCCAGGCATTTGAATAAATGTATGGCATCAGCTCATAGCGCAGGTTCAAGGACTTTTTGAGCGCCTGATAGAACGTGGGATTGCGATCTTTGAACTGCCATACTTCTCTTGGCGTTCCGGTGCCATGAGCGCGAAAAATGGGTGTAAAGACGCCAAATTGAAACCAACGAACATACAGCTCCTGATAGGCCGGGTCGTCCAGGCCAAACGGATACAGCCCTCCTTTACCCGAAGGGTAGAATGCACCAATATCATGGGACCAATAGGGAATGCCAGTCAAGCAGAAGTTTAAGCCTGCGCTTATTTGCCTTTTGAAAGTGAGATAGCTCGCTGAGATGTCACCTGACCAGGTCACCGCGGCGTTTCGTTGTTGTCCGGAAAAAGCTGACCGCGTCAGGATAAATACACGTTTATCGTCGGTATAGGACCTGTGTTTGTTATAAACACCCTCTGTAGTAACCAATGAAAAACTATTGAGGTACTTGGCGGTCGGTCCAAGGTGAGTGGATGAAGCCCGCAATAGCCCGCCTTCGGTATTCTCCTGACTTTCAGTATCGCTAAATTCGGGTTCGGTACCGTCCATCCAATAGGCATCCAGTCCATTGTCCGCCAAGCCATCCTTTATGTACGACCAATACAGGTCACGGGCTTCAGGATTGTACGCATCATACACTTTGCCACCAGCCCAAAAGTCCGGACTTAGCAAAAAGCCCCTGGCTTCCATGTCCCTGTAAATATTGGTATTGGAACCAATCGCAGGCCAAATAGAGACCATGAAATCAACATTCTGCTCATGTAGTCTCTTGATATTGTCTTTGGGATTTGGGAAATGCTCAGGTTCGAAATACATGCTTGTCCAATTGGTGTTTTCTCCCCAGTAGCGCCAGTCCTGGACAATATTGTCAAGAGGAAGGTTGTTCTGTCGGTACTTCTCTACTACATCATGAAGCTCGTCAAACGATTGATATCGCTCTTTGCTCTGCCAAAAGCCATAGGCTTTTTTTGCAAATAATGGTGCTTTTCCTGTAAGCTGGCGGTACCCCGATACTACACCATCTAGATTGTTACCATTGATGAAGTAATAATCCATCTGATCAGCCACTTCAGAGGTAAAACTCATACCATTGTCACTATCCTCAAACATCGTTCGTGAATAGTTGTCCCAAAGGATCCCGTAGTTTTTGGTGGATACCAATACAGGCACCACTGCAATGCGGTTGGATTGAACCATGAGGACTTCTTTGCCCCTGTAGTTCATATGGCCATCCTGGTATTGTCCCAATCCATAAACTGCCTCTTCCGCGTCAAGCTGAAAGGTCTGCCTGACTTTGTAGTAGCGCGAGTCCAGCACTACGGTATCCGCTATCGAGGTTGGTTTCGATTGGTGTTCTCCGGTCAGGCGGTTTCCATTGGCATCAAAGAAAGAGATCGCTCCGGTTTGTTTATCAATCCTCAATTGGAGTGAATTAGTCGACATCAGCAATTGCTCCTGATCTTTCAATTGAAACTGCACTTGTTCTATCCCTGGCAGCACGACCAAACTCGAATCCTTGAACTGGCCATCAGGTTTGATGGCAGAAACACGAACTATGTGATCGTCGAAAAAGGTGATTCTTTTCTTAACACCGCTTACCGAGAATTCTACTCCCGAATCGAGTTGTTCGTAGCTGAATGGGTCAGGAGTACAGGATATCATTACTATCGACAATATGCTTACTACAATGTATTTGATTTCTTGCATCGATGTTTTAGTCTTTATTCTAATTATCGTACAGCAAATGTTGCAGACAGGCCATCTGCAGCTCCTAGTGCTGCATTCCGCCCTGAGGGAGAAGAACCTCCTACGTAAATCCTGAATTGCCCTTTTTCCAGTTTTCTTTCTCCATTTTCGTCTATCAGTTCCATCATCTGAGGAGTGATCTCGAAAGCTACTGATTTTTCCTCCCCAGGTTCCAGGCTTACGCGCTGGAATCCTTTCAACGCTTGCATGGGTACATCTACTGACGCTTCCAAATCGGACAAATAAAATTGGACCACTTCCTCGCCGGCGACCTCTCCGGTATTCTTTAGGATAACGTTGGCCTGGATGATCTGGTCCTTTTTGATTTTATCACTGCTCAAAGTGAGGTCTGTATATTCAAATGTCGTGTAGGATAAGCCAAAACCGAATGGTAGAAAAGGTTCTTTGGTAAGGTAACGATAGGTCCGATTCGCCATGGAATAGTCTTCATAGGGTGGTAAATCTTCCAATGACTGAACAAAAGTGACCGGCAGCCGACCTGATGGGACTGCATCACCAAAAATGATATCTGCAACTGCCGCACCACCCTGCTCTCCGGGGTACCATGCATAGAGTAATGCGTCCGCCATTTCGTAAACCTCGGGACATGTGATAGCACTTCCCCCGGTGATGACCACAACTAACTTGTCTGCTTTTTCTCTTATTCTTCTTAGAAATTCTATCTGATGCTCAGGTAGGGTAATGTCGTTTCGGTCTCCTTTGTATTTGGAGGCAATGGCATCACCTTCTTCCCCTTCAATCAGGTTATTGATGCCGACGCAGGCGATGGTAACTTCCAGCACGGCAGCCTCGCTGGAATACCAATCTATGGGATTGTTGTTGGGTTCGGCCAGAACGGAACCAGGCTTGTATTGTATGGCAGTTTGGGGACTAACCTTTCCTACTATTCCTTCCATCAGCGTCTTGATATCACTGCTCACCCCGTAGTAGTTGGAAAGCATCGCCGAAACATCAGCTGCGGTGGGCCCGGTTATATAAACTCCCGGCACGTCTTTTTGAAGAGGAAGGGTTTGATCATCATTTTTTAAGAGTACTACGGACTTTATGGCAGCCTCCCTCGACAACTCAATGTGTTCCTTCTTCCGAATATATTCAGTGCCTAAGGTATCAAATGGCACTGTACCGACCGGGTCGAAGAGTCCCAGCCTGAACCTCGTCGGCAATAGTTGAGCTAGATTTCGGTCGATCTCCTCTTCTGTGGTCAGGCCTAGTTCCACGGATTCGGCAAGTTGTTTGTAGGTAACACCACAGTTAAGGTTGCATCCTGAATTCACTCCTAAAGCAGCGGCTTCAGCGGCTGTTTCTACCACTTTGTGCCCTGTGTAAAAGTCTTGTATGGCCCAGCAATCCGAGACGTAATAACCATCAAACCCCCATTTCTCGCGCAAAACCTCCTGCATTAGATAGGGATGAGCACAACATAAGTCTCCATTAGTTCTGTTGTACGCCCCCATGATACCTTCTACATCCCCCTCTTTAACCAGCGCCTCAAACGCTGGCAAATAGGTCTCCCATAAATCTTTCATGGAAACTTCTGCATCGAATACATGTCGCAGTTCTTCCGGGCCATTGTGAACTGCAAAGTGCTTGGCCATTCCCGCCGCCTTCATGTACTTCGGATGATCTCCCTGAAGTCCTTTGACGTATTCCACACCCAACCTGGACGTCAGGTAAGGGTCTTCGCCATAGGTTTCCTGTCCCCTTCCCCACCTTGGATCTCGAAATATGTTCACATTGGGGGACCAAAAAGTTAGTCCTTCAAAAATGCCTCTTTGACCATGTTTGGTAAACACATTGAATTTCGCCCTGGCCTCAATGCCAATGACGGATCCTATTCGGTACATCAGGTCCGTGTCCCACGTGGCAGCCAGTCCTATGGCCTGAGGAAAAATCGTAGCACTACCCGCCCTGGCCACACCGTGCAGGCTTTCGTTCCACCAATTGTATTTGGGTATACCCAACCTGTCGACAGCCTCGGCATAGTGGGTCATTTGCCCAATTTTCTCTTCCAAAGTGAGCCTTGATATCAGATCCTGAGTTCTGAGCTCAATAGATTGATTTGGATCCTGAAATGGATACTGCTGAGCCCATGCATAAGCTCCAATTAATACCAAATAGCCACTCAGGAAAATCGTTTTGATGTTAGACATAGTACCAGGCGTTAGTTGAATGCTCGTGGAGATATAAGATACTCAAATAATTATCCATAATGGCATAATTGACAATGGTTAGCTCAGCATTTCCGTCATCCGGTGACGGTAGTGACCATCGTCCAGTTCGCCATCTTTTTCCTGCCGGGATATGGATCTAATGAGAATACAGCAAGCACCTTCAAAAACGACAAGGGTGCTGCGCCATACCACCTAAGCACTTGAGGCTGTTCGCCCCTGCCTACCCCATGCCCACAGGCGTATCAAGGTCAAAGACCTTACCCTTCCATTTCTTCGAGCTCGCGCCCTTTAGTCTCATGTACGAACTTCCAAACAAAGAATATCGACAAGAATGCACCAAGCGTATACAGACTATAGGCAAATGCCAGCCCAAGCGAAGCCAGCAGAATTGGAAAAGTCAGCGTCACAAGAAAGTTGGAAGCCCATTGTCCCAAACCTGCAACCGCAAGCCCCGAGCCTCTTATCTGGTTGGGAAACATTTCACCCAGCATCACCCACATCACAGGCCCCCAAGAGAAATTGAAGCATACAACGTAGAGGTTGGCAGAAACCAGGGCGAGCTTGCCCATGTTGTCACTCAGTTCCAGGGTGATGCTGCCTGAATCGGGGTTGGTCACCAACATGCCGGTAGAAAAAGCAACAGCGGCCAGGCCCAATGTAATGCTCATGCCCACCGAGCCAATAATCAATAGGGGTCTGCGACCTAACCGGTCCACCAGGATCAGCGCTGCAATGACCGCTGCGATACTCAGGCCTCCTGATACTACATTGATCAACAGGGCATCGCTTTCTCCGAAACCCACTGCTTGCCAAAGCACCGCTCCGTAGTAAAAGACAACGTTGATCCCCACAAATTGCTGAAATGTGGCTAACCCCATGCCGACCCAAACGATTGGCCTTACTCTTCCTAAAGCCTTATCATACAAATCACTGAGGCTTGGTTTGTGATGGTCAGAGGCAAGGGAAGCATCAATTTCATTCAGCTTTTCTTGGCCAGCGTCGTCTCCATATAGTTTTTTAAGTACGGAAAGTGCTTTGTCAGTCCGCTGTTTAACAACCAGATACCTGGGGCTTTCAGGAATGAACAACAAGGATATCATGAATATGAAAGCTGGAATTAGCTCCACCCAAAACATCCAACGCCATGTTTCATAGTTGAGCCAAATTACATTTTCCGCCGAACCCGAAATCCCGGCTAACCCATAATTGCTCAAAAAGGAAACAAACAGACCAGTAATGATCGCTACTTGCTGCACCGTAGCCAGCGACCCCCTGTATCTGGCTGGGGCGATTTCACTAATGTAGGCAGGAGCCATGACGGATGCAGCTCCTACAGCCAGGCCGCCAATTATCCGGAAGATGATAAATTCAGGTGATGAAGTGGCTATTCCTGATCCCCATGCAGAAATGATAAAAAGCACGGAAGCTGTGAGCAACATAGATCGCCTTCCATAAAGATCGGCTAGCCTACCCGCAAAGAATGCCCCTATCGCACATCCCAAGAGCATTGAAGCCACATTGAACCCACTGCCAATATCTTTCGCATCAAAAGCAGTTTCAAGTCCCTTGACAGTCCCGTTGATCACTCCGCTATCAAAGCCAAATAGAAACCCACCGAGTGTAGCTACCAGGGCTATACCTATGATGAACGGTTTATTCTCATGTGTTGTGTTTTCCAAATCGACTTCATTTTAGGTTGGAAACGCTCTCGTCCATCCCAGAAGATACAGCTTTCACCTCCAAGTTTGATGGTGGTGGAAAGGCTCTGAATAATACAGGGAGGCTTATCAACAATCTAAGCACAACATTGAGCGTCGCTATTCCTGAACTCTTTGATTGTCATTCCATAGAAGTTTTTGAAAGTCTTTGCTAAATGACTACTATCAGTAAAGTTTAACTGGTGGGCAATTTCTTTAATGGTTAGGTCGGTATGAAGCACTTTCGTCTCAACCAATTTCAACTTGGACCTTGTAATGTATTCTGCCAGGCTTACCCCCACCTGTTTCTTGAAGAATTCAGAAAAATAACTAGGGGAAATGCCGAATTTCTCTGATAGTACCGGAATTCTGAGGTGGTCAGAGCTGCTGATATTCGTATTGATATATCTCAGAATTTCTCCAAACCTGCTGTCCAATTCGTTGGCTTGCTTCACATATTGTTTCTCGATGCTTCTGGCCAAAATATTCAGAATGGAAGTCATCGCTCCCGTAACGATTGACACAGAATACGCATCTCCAATCAAGTATTCCTGATAGATAGACTTGATCGTTTGCACAATAAACGTCCGCTCCCTATCAGTACTTATGATATCTCCGGGCACCTTATTGTAATTCGCGAGGATGTAAGCCATCCGGTCGAACCACTCCTGGAAATCCATGAGCTTGTCGCTCAAAAAGTAATGATCTGTAAATCGGATAAAATAGAAACGAGACGGTCTTTCAATCTTAAACGAGTGGCAATCCAGAGGAGGCAGTAGAAATATATTCCCAGGCTTGTAGGCAAACTCATGTTGATTAATGCACTGGAAACCATTGCCCTCCTCAACATAGACAATTTCAAAAAAGTTGTGCTTATGAGGTCTTTTGTGCCATTCCGAAAATTCCTCAATGTGAATCTCAAAAATTTTTTGAGCCTCCTCAGTCACCATTGTAATTATATTGGTTTGATGATACATAATTAGTCAATTCTGACCCAAAATCAATCCTGATTTACTCTCAATAAGGGCTATTGTCTGTAAGAACCAATTTAGCTACCACTAATTCCAATATATATACAACGAATAGACTACCCAAGCTCCTCAACTTTGCGTTAGTAGTTAGCAAAAGAGAATGAGATGAAAGCGATAGGATTCAAACAGTCATTACCCATTTCAGAACAAGAAAGTCTAGTCGAATTTGAAACCGAAAAGCCTACCCCTACCGGCTTTGACATCCTTGTAAAGGTTGCAGCAAACGCGGTAAATCCGGTAGATTTCAAAATAAGGGGAACTGCAGCTAAGAACACCGTATTGGAAACTCCAAAAATTATCGGATGGGATGCTGTAGGCACCGTAGAAGCTGTAGGCGACAAAACCACTAGATTCAAAGTGGGTGATGAGGTGTATTATGCCGGAGACATTACCCGTAGCGGCAGCAATGCGGAATACCAACTTATTGATGAACGTATCGTCGGTTTCAAACCTAAGAATCTCACAATAGCTGAGGCTGCTGCGATCCCACTTACCGGACTAACAGCCTGGGAGTCAATTTTTGATCGGATCAAAGTAAACCCGGAAAAAGACAAGGGAAAAACAGTTTTGATACTTGCGGGTGCCGGGGGTGTGGGCTCGATTGCAATACAGATTGCTAAAAAGGTAGCTGGACTCACTGTAATCGCTACGGCTTCCCGTCCCGAAACCCGGAAGTGGTGTGAGGACCTAGGTGCAGATTATGTGGTGAATCATCGTGATCTAAAACCTGAGCTTTCTAGAATTGGACACAGTCAGGTTGACTACATTCTGGATTTTGTAGACATCAATACCTACTGGGAAACTGCCGCGGAGATCATAAAGCCACAAGGACACATTGTGTCAATCACGGGTAGCAGCGATCCACTCAACTTGTCTTTGCTCAAAGGAAAGAGTGCCTCCTTCTCCTGGGAGTTAATGTATACACGTTCCATGTTTGGCACGGATGATATGGAAAGACAACATGAGATCCTCAATGAACTTTCCCGGTTACTGGATGAAGGAACCTTGAAAACAACCCTCACCACGACCTTAAAAGGGTTCTCTGTAAAGAACCTTAAAACAGCACATGAAATGCAAGAATCAGGAAAGACAATCGGCAAAACAGTGATTGAGTTTTGATGCCGACGCCTTAGTGAGGGTAAAGACGACCTCTCTTAAATTTATCAGCATTATCCAGGGAGTGCCTCTCTTCTATCGAGGCTCTCCCTACCAAATTGATCCCCGTCGTTCGATAGGATTCAATCATTTTCTTACTTCAAAGTGAGTATGAATATCTCTACGTTGCCATCTTTGGTGCGGGTGCAGGCAATTCGACCGGAACCGTCCCGAGCATATACAGGTTTGGTGAAGCTGGCGGAATACTGCTCTCCATTGGTAATCTTCCTCACTTCAGATCCATCTGGATTCATCGTGAAAATTTGAAAGTTTGGAAGGTCCCCACGATTAGAAGAAAAGATGATTAATCGTCCATCGTGGGACCAGGAGGGCCAACCGTCAAAGGCCAGGTCAGTAGTGAGTTGCTGTTCTTCCCTCGTTCTTAGATGGTAGACGAAAATTTCCCCCTGGCGCTTTCCATCCTCTTTCGGCATCCAGCGAACGAACACAATCTTCTCACCATCCGGCGACCAATGCGCATACGTGTCGGGATGGTCCGAACCAACGATTTTTTCAATGGTAGAAGAAGCTAAGTCGTACAGAAATAAATCAAAATTCCCGTCTCGGTCTGAATTGAAGAGCAAAGCTCTACCATCTGGAGAATACTGCGGATGAATGTTTCTGCCAGCTCCATTTGTAACATTCCGTTGCTTTGAACCATCAATTGACATCAGGAAAATATCCTGGGCCTCACCTTCAACATGTGACCAGGCCACCTGGCTATTGTCAGGAGCGATCACGGGGTATTCATCCAGTCCGGGGTTGTGGGTCAGTCTTTTGATCCCCTTGCCATCGGTGTTCATGAGATAAATTTCCGAGTCATCATCGTTGCGGTTGGATTGGAATACCAGCTGCTTGCTATCCGCTGACCAGCTTGGGTAGGAAGTCTCAATGTTTGTGAGCTTGATGAGCGTATCAATGGGTGATTGAGCCATACAGCCTACTATCGGGAAGTAGAAGAACAAATGGGCAATAGTGAGGTTTTTCATGATCGTTTGAGGTTGATTTTGCTGATGTTGGATAACAATAGGATGAAAGCGACCATCAGCGTAACCCACATGGTTTCCAGGTGGGCTGCTACTGCTTGCTTTTCTGAAAAGCCCATGAAGTCTTTCCGGTCGCTATGTCTTTGAATGTCAGGCGTGAGTCCCTCGTAGTACTTATTCCACACCTCCCCTATCACACCTTCCACATCGATAATTGGTTCGGATGGTTTGATGACAACAAAATCAAATGCATCATCTCTGAAGAAGCTAACCAATGGACCTGCTTTCTCATTGGAAAACATGAAGTCCTTCACCACTCCCTTCACTATGCCGTTGATGCCACCCTGTCCGGCAATGAAAAACTGCTGTCCGACAAAATCGCCGTCCTTACAAAGTAGCTTGGCTGCGGATTCATTGAGAATAAGTCCCCTTAATGTATCGATACCATTTGATCGTTCGGTGAATTCCGAACCATGGAAAAAAGGAATGTCCATGGATTGAAAAAATTGGTAATGGACAGGATAAAAATTTACACGTTTCCCTTGCTCCGCTCTTTTCCCATCTTCCAATGGATAAATGCTATAGCTTCCATACATTCCTTCCATGATGTGATTACCACCACCCACAACATCGATGGATGGATGGGCTAACAGTTCAGATCGGAACCTCAAGTAGTTGGATTGCAGAATGGGGTGGTCAAATTCCAGGATGTAGTTTTCAGTTTCAAATCCCAGACTTTCCCTGTAGTTGTGGTAACTGGTCTTTGCCTTCCAATAGCCCAATACCGATTTGATTCCCAATCCAAAAATAATGATCAGCAATGCCATGACCATGTATTGGTTTCTCCACTTGATCAGGGACAATCCTGCCAGCAATATCAGCATTACATACGCAATCACTTGATGCTTTTTTTCACTCACCAAGGTGTGAGCGATGACGTTACCATCTTCAAAGTACAGGCCTTCATTGTAGATGTCCGCAGCATGCTGTAGTTGTATATCGATGGCATCAGCTATTCGTCTACTTCCTCTGGTTGCCAGCAATTCCTCAAGTTGACCTTCGATATTTTCTTTCTGATCTGGATCTAGTTTCAGGTAGGTGTAGAAAGTTAACCACCCCCAGTTGTCCAATGAGCCATAAGAGGGAGGCACAAAGCTTTTCATAGGCAGGAGGAAATCTATGGAAAGGTGGCTATTGGTGACATTGTCTACCACGGATCGAACGGTAAGCATTTCATCGTCGAGTGCCATAGACATTCCAATTGGGTCCACATTTCCAAAATACCTATTCGCAAATTGTTGTGTAAGCACTACCGATCCAGGCTCATTGAGGGGCTGGCGTCCATCGCCGGCAAGGACCTGTAGTTCGAAAACGTCAATGAAATCCGGGTCCACGAAAAAATAGTTTCCCGTGAAGAATCTTTCGTCTCCCACATTGACCAGGGACTTCTCCCCTTTTCTCAATGTAGTAGCAGCCTTTACATAACTCGGAAAGGTCTCCTTTAAAGCTTGAGCCAATGGAGCCATGGTTGTGGCTTGCAGGTTGGTCCTTTTGGTAATCACGCGAAAAGTGTTGGGTAAGTGGTCATTTACCCGATTTTCCTGGATGACCTCATAATTGATTTTAATTGTGAGATAGAAAAGGCCCCCAAGACATAGGCCAATGGCCAAGACACTCCACAAGCCTTTTCGCTTTACGTTCCACATGAGTTTTTTGGCTAATCAGTGAAGTAAAACCTGTAGAAACCTGTAGAATGAGGAATTCTACCTTTCGGCCATCAAAAAAGGTTGCGATGCAATCTCTTCTAGTGGAGAGAGGGAGATTGCACTATCGTGAGTGGATAGTATGAAGATTTCCACGTTGGAAAACATGGTTCGGGTGCAAACGATTCTGTTGGTTCCATCGAATGCGTAGAAAGGCTTGGTATAACTCATGGCCTCATTTTCCGCCAAGAGCACCGGCGACACCTGGCCGGTGGCTTTATCTAATTTAAAAAGGCTGTAATTCGATTTTGAATAGCGATTGCTTGCAAAAAGGATCTCCTTACCATCAGGAGACCAGGAAGGCCAGGAATCATAGTACTTACCTGAAGTAAGGGTTTTCTCATTGCCAGTTTCAATGTTGTATATCAAGACAGATGCTGTTTTAGGGGTTGCCGCGCCCAATCGCACAAATAATACATATTTTGCATCTGGTGACCAGGAGGCATACTTTTCATCCCCGAGATCAGGCACAATCCGTTGAACTTGCATGGTTCGTAAATCCATGTTGTAAACATCCATGTCCCCAGCTCGGTCGGAGCAAAACAAAATGGAGGTACCATCTGGTGACCACCTGGGCATGAAATCACTCGAAGGATCCCGTGTCAGGTTGACTTTGTTTTTTCCTGAAATGTCCATCAAATAGATTTCCTGGTTACCATCTACTTTGGATGCAAAGACAATCCTGGTGCCATCAGGAGAAATGCTAGGATACTCATCAGCTGCCGTGTTGTGTGTAAGCCGTTTTAGCAATTCACCTTCTTGGGAGATCAGGTAGATCTCGGAATTGTTGTCCATGCGATTGGATTGAACGGCCAGGGTCTTGCCATCTGGTGACCAGCTTGGGTATGAAGTCTCTATTGAAGAAATGCTCTTCCCAAGACCCGGATGTCGTGATTCATTCCTAACAAGGAGTAAGATGAACACCAACACAAAGGTGATGACTCCAGCTGCCCAACTCATAGGGCGGGATAAAATGGGTTTCCTTTTCACCCTTTGATGCTCCACTTCTGACAGTAGTCGATATCCCTTGTTGGGAACTGTCTGGACAAGGCCTGTGATTCCAAACTCTTCATTCAAAATTTTTCGTAGCCTTGAAATGGTCAGCGTCAGGGCTTCATCGAGGTTTGTATCTAACGAAGCAGGATACGATTGGAGTAAATCATGCCTTGTTACCGCTGTGAAGGGTTGTTTTGACAATTCCAACAGCATTGTACCTAAACGAGGTTCAATTTTCACTTTACGGCCACTGGAAGTCAATACATTGGTGGAGGTATCGAAGGTCAAATCAAATTCCTCAAAGCGAAGCACAGATGCAGGGTGGGTATGGAATTGAGGCCCGATCATGCATTTCATTACGTACAGAGAAATCGTAGGTTTTTCCAAACACCTGGTCGCAGGTCAAACGATCGTTTAAAAGAAGGGTCGTGGGAAGAACCGCTCTGGTTTGCCGCTCCAAAGCATATCTCTACGATTTGTGTTCAACCTTCCAGATTTTGTGTTTAAGCGAGTTATTTATCCATTGAAGATTTGCTTCATCGAATAACAACAAAATTCCAAAGCGATGAAACATAAAATTCTAGTTACCGGAGCAAGTGGTGCTTTTGGGCGCCTGACCTGCTTACAATTGGCAAAAGATGGTCATGAGGTGGCAGGAACCTTTCGCTCGACCTCAGGTAAAAATGCGGCAGTAGCAGAAGAACTGAGATCCTCAGGTATACACCTGATTGAGATGGATGTGACCGACGACGCCAGTGTTAGTGCAGGTGTACAGTCCGCCAGCAAAGAGATGGGTGGTCTGGATATTGTTTTCAACAATGCGGGTATTGGCGCTAATGGAATCCTGGAGGCTTTTACCGCCAATGACATTCAAAAAATGTTCGATGTCAATGTCTTTGGTGTACAGCGCTTGATGAGAGCCGTTCTACCACATTTCAGACAACAAGGAAAAGGCACGATCATCCACACCTCAAGTTGCATCGGAAGAATAACGACACCTTTTCTTGCTGCCTATTGCGCCTCAAAATATGCCTTGGAATCATTGGCTGAAGGCTACCGGGCCGAACTTGCAGGATTTGGCATAGAGTCATGCATTGTAGAACCGGGTGGATTCCCCACCGGATTCATGGGAGCCATGATAACGCCAAGCGACGCAGACCGATTGAGCCAGTATGGTGAAATGGCAGGTCTGCCGGAGACCTCTTTGGACGGCTATGTAGCCTACGTTGAATCCATTCCCGAACAAAGGCCTGAAAGAGTAGCCGAAGCAGTCACTGCACTGGTGAACACTCCCTATGGCGAGAAGCCCTTTAGAACGGTTGTGGACTTTTCCGGATTGAAGGAACCGATAGAGCATTACAACAAGGCTCTAAGCGAAACGACCAAAGCGATCTACACCGCGAATGGTGTGGACAACCTATTAGCCCTGAATAAATAAATCAATTGAACTCCTAACAAATCTTGAATCATGAAAAATCTTAGATATCATCTATTTCTTCTCAGCCTGATCTTTTTGGCAGGCTTATCTCAAAACGTTGCCCAAGCTCAGGCAGAAACAACAGCTGCGCGAAAAGAAGGGTCCCAGGTAATCATCATAACGGGTACGGCCTCCGGCTTTGGCAAGGCCACCGCAGAAAAACTGGTGGCCAAAGGTCACATCGTCTATGGCGGCGATATCAATGTCGAAGGCAACGCCTATTTAAATGATATTGGTGGATATGCCCTTGAAATGGATGTGACCAATGATGCCCAGGTCCGAGCAGGAATTGAACGCATCATATCCGAACAGGGCCGCATCGATGTGTTGATTAACAACGCTGGTTACGGTGAATTTGCAACCATCGAAAACATTAGCATCGAAGATCTTAAACATCAGTTTGATGTCAATGTATTTGGTTACGCTCGCTTACAGCAGGCCGTTTTGCCACACATGCGTAAGCAACGTTCCGGGCGGGTGATCATCGTGTCTTCTGTGATAAGCAAATTCTCGCTACCGATGCTCGGCTGGTACGCCTCTACCAAGCATGCCCTGGAGGGTATGGCGGATGCCCTGCGACAAGAAGTGGCCCAGTTCAACATTGATGTGGTAAAGATTCAGCCGGGGGCAGCCAATACAGGTTTTGGAGCCACGGCCTTTGCCCAACTTGAACAGTCCAATGTCCCGGAAGATTACCGTGCCATGATAGATGCCAGCATAAAGTCTTTGGAGAATAATTTCGCATCTGCCCCGGGTGCTGAGGATACTGCTGAGACCATAGTTAATGCCACTGAGCTGGTGAGCCCAAAAATCACCTATATCACAGCAAATGCAGATGAGATAGTCCGATTGAGAAAAGAGATGTCTGAGGAGGATTTCTACAAAATGTTCTCAGGGCAATAGTAAGGGCCAGCTAAGGAATGCCACAATAGGACAAGAGCGGTGATAACACACCGCTCTTGAATCAGGTCAGACCGAATTCCACAGAGAAAAAACATAAGAATTGCTATGAAAAGGAACTCAATAAAAATCGGTTCTTGGTTGTTATCCATTTTGCTCATCCTTGGGTGCTCCGGCGATGACAATACAATTGAGCCAATCGATACTTCAGACGAGACTCCCGTCGACGCTCCTGACCCGGCCCAGGCATCCAGAACCATAATTTCAAATCTTAGTGTTCCCTGGGAAATGGTATGGGCGCCGGATGACTTTCTGTGGGTCACCGAACGTGCAGGACGCGTCAACCGCATCAATCCGGAAACAGGAGAGAGATCGGTGATAGCCGATCTGACCGGTTCTGTCGAGCAAATCGGGGACAGTGGACTTCTGGGAATGGCACTTGATCCTGATTTCTCCAGCAGTCCCTTTGTATACCTGGTTTACACCTACAGAGATGGTAGCAATTTTTACGAACGCCTGGCACGGTTTATCTATGCGGATGGGATCCTTGGCAGCGAGACCATCCTTTTGGACAATATTCCTGCTAGCAGCAGGCACAATGGTTCACGTATCGTTATCACAGGGGAAAACCACATCCTGATGACCACAGGGG
The DNA here is from genome assembly GCA_965601475.1 of Cyclobacteriaceae bacterium. Classification (GTDB taxonomy): domain Bacteria; phylum Bacteroidota; class Bacteroidia; order Cytophagales; family Cyclobacteriaceae; genus JAWPMT01. The sequence goes on from OZ271832.1 coordinate 311,569, forward strand.
ATACAGGCAATCCAGATTTATCACAGGATGTTAATTCCCTGGCTGGTAAGCTGTTACGGATGAACCTTGACGGGAGCATCCCTTCGGACAACCCTGACCCGAACAGCTATATCTATACCCTCGGACACCGCAATGCACAGGGACTTATGGTTCATCCCAATGGAATGATCTATAGCTCGGAGCACGGCCCGACCACCGATGACGAGATCAACATCATTGAGGCCGGTAGCAATTATGGTTGGCCCAATGTGCTGGGCACCATTGACAATCCTGAAGAGGAAGCCTTTGCAATGAACACTCCCGTTGTGGAGTCAATTGCAGACTGGACACCGAACATTGCGCCATCGGATATCCTTTGGTATTCCAGCGATATGATACCGGAATGGAACAATAGACTGCTTTTGGCCAGTCTAAGGGAACAGACGCTATTTGCCATCGAACTTAGCGGTGATGGCAGACAGGTTGTAGGCGAACAACGCTACTTTGAAAGGGAATTTGGCAGGATACGTGATATCGTCATGGCCCCGGACGGGCGCTTGTTTATTGCCACCAATGGAAGCTCTTTCTCGGACACCAGTAACACGCATAGTATCATTGAGATAAACCAACTGCCAGACTAACAGGTTGAAGCATGCACATTGTTGCGGTGCTACAGCCTAAATTGAAATCTATGAAGCTGTTCCAATCCACTCATGTACTCCCCTCCAATCAGCGATTCTACGTAATCACTCAATGGGCCTACCTCATTGGGTTTTGCGGTCATATTTTGGCCTACTTGTGGTTTAAGCAAATGGGGACGGTTGAAATGGCAAGGCTCAATCTGTTTTTCAGCATTCCCACCTTTGCCCTTTGTTTTCTCCTGAACAGAAACGGAAAACACAATGTCGCTTTTGCCTTTGCTTTTCTAGAATTATGGCTACACCAGGTACTCAGCACCTATTATCTGGGATGGGACCTTGGGGCTCACTTTTGGTTGATCTACCTCTGTGGGTTAGCCTTTTTTAATCCAGCCTGGAAAAACTATCTCCAAATCCTCCTCATGCTTTTTGTTCTGGCCAGTTATGTATTCATGTTCCACTGGTTCGAAAATGGCATTTATGACGTAGATGTCAACGAGCTAAAGAGTAATTCCCTGGTCAACGCACTGGTCTGCATGATCATCATATCCCTGCTAATCAATTATTATTCCCGAGCTGCCACGAAGGCGGAGTTACTACTCAAGGCAGAGAAAGAGAAGACCACCCAAATGTTGGACAGAGTTGAATCGCTGTTTGGACAGCAGGTCTCTTTTGAAATTGCCCAGGAACTGATCACCGGAGACGTTGATTTTGGGAGCAAGCACTATGAGGTAAGCATCTTATTTATGGACATTAGAGATTTCACAGTCTTTGCTGATTCCCATGAACCAATGCAAGTGGCCGCCTTTCAAAACACCGTGTTCAGTGAAATAATTGACATTGTTAGGACACACAAAGGTGTGGTGCTTCAGATCTTAGGTGATGGCATAATGGCGGTCTTTGGAGCGCCTGTCGCATATTCTGATCATGCTGATAGGGCCGTAAAGGCTGGTCAGCAAATCGTGGAACGCATATCTGAGTTGGGGAAGAATGGAAAGATTCCAGCGATCAAGGTGGGGATAGGTATCCATTCAGGCCGGGTCATTGCCGGTAATGTGGGCAATGCCTCACGGAACTTTTATTCCCTAACGGGAAAGAATGTGATCATAGCTGCCCGAATTGAACAACTCAACAAAGTCCATGATAGTCAGCTGCTTATTTCATCATCTACCTATGGGGCATTGGATCACAAGCCAGCAGCACAGGATCTGGGACCAACTTCATTGAAAGGCATTGGAGAGGAAATAAGGATCTATAAGCTATGATAATCTCAAAGCAAAACGTAAAACATAAAATGTGCTAGTCAATCACGGAATTGCGCCGATAGACTAAGCGCATTGGAACTAATTCCAGAAGAAAATATGAATATGAGTAACCCAATAATTCATTCTAAAACCATCACCGATATAAGGTCAGTATTCGGCTTAGGCAAACCAACGCACCCCTTGATCACCATCCTGGACACCAAAAAACTGGCCTATGGAGAAGAAACCGTAGGAAAACGTTTTTCGTCAGGTTTATACTGTATTGCACTCAAAGATTCAAGCTGTGGCATTGATTACGGACGAAATTCGTACGATTTTGACGATGGGGTATTGATATTTACGGCTCCTGATCAGGTAATCACCGTTAAGAAACCTCAACAACTCAATGAAGTTGAAGGATGGATGCTTTATTTCCACCCCGACCTGATTAGAAACACCTCACTTGGCCAGAAAATGGATGCTTACAGTTTCTTCAATTACGAAGTTCACGAGGCGCTGCACCTTTCCGAACTAGAGCAAAGTATCCTTAATCAAATCATTCAACTGATCCAGGTTGAAATCAAGGAACGAATAGACAATCATAGTCAACAGGTATTGGTCTCCAATATTGAATTGATGCTGAACCACAGTGTTCGTTTCTATGAGCGGCAATTCAACACACGTTCTGCCAGTAATCTTGATGTTGTTTCTAAAGTGGAAGCACTGCTGAAAGATTACTACTTAGAAAATCAACTCATCGAGAAGGGGCAGCCCAGCATTCAATATCTTGCCGATCACTGTCATTTCTCACCGAGTTATCTTAGTGACCTACTTGCTAAGGAAACCGGTCGTTCTGCCAAGGACCACATCAATGATTTCCTCGTGGACAAAGCCAAATATCTGTTGTTGAGCTCAAACGATTCGGTTAGTGGAATTGCCTATACCCTGGGATTCAACTATCCCCATTATTTTGCCAGGTTATTCAAACAAAAAACCGGCAAGACCCCTCAGGAGTACAGACAATTAAACTAGGTCGAAGGGAAGCGGAAAGGCTTCCTTTTTTGTTTCTGCGATTTGTGTTCGACCTTCCTCTTTTCGTGTCAATTCAGCTACAGGAGCTGTATGATATTTGATTCAACAAATAACAATAATGATTCAAAGACATGAAAAAGACCATATTAATTACCGGAGCAAGTAGTGGTATTGGAAGAGCCACAGCCATGCATTTTCAAAACCATGGTTGGAATGTCATTGCCACAATGCGGACTCCTGAAAAAGAGACAGAGCTGAATGAATTAGACCATGTGTTGGTAGAAAAATTGGATGTTCTTGATTTGGAATCCATCAACCAGGCGATCCAAAACGGTATCGAAAAATTCGGAAGAATTGATGCCCTGGTAAACAATGCAGGGTATGGTGCTTATGGGCCATTGGAATCCTTTCCGAGGGAAAACATTGTCAGACAGTTTAATACCAACGTCATTGGACTTATGGACGTTACCAGAGCCATCACCCCCCATTTTAGGGAGAACGAAGATGGGGTCATCGTCAATATTTCCTCAATAGGCGGCCAAATGACGTTTCCTTTAGGCGCGCTGTATCACGGGACAAAATTTGCAGTTGAGGGGATTTCGGAGTCGCTCCATTATGAAATGGAACAAATTGGCGTGAAGGTCAAAATTGTGGAGCCAGGGTTCATTGCCACTGATTTCGGAGGTCGTTCCTTTGACTTTCAAGCTGGGCAAATCAGCGAATACCAGCCCATCATCAATGCCTTGATGAAGCAATGGCAAAACCCAGACAATACGGTTTCTCCGTCAAGTTTGGTTGCCGATGTAATCTATACCGCTGTCACCGATGGAACTGATCAATTGAGATACAGAGCCGGAGATGATGCCGAATTCTTGTTGGACAACAGGAAGAAAATGACCGATGATGAGTTCATCTGCATGATGAAGAGCCAAATGGAAACTTCGGTAGCCGAAAAGCCCCTCGCGGATGTAGGATAATGTAGTAGCAGAAAGGAAACAATAAATAGAAGGACTTATGAAAAAAGTATGGAGATACCATAAGCTAAGCGTACGCTCTTCGGCTATAGCACTGATAGTATTAGCATGTAATCCGGGTGCTGTTGAAAGGGTGAAAGAAGAATCCGAAACACAGGGTGGGCAATACAAATTTCATGTGCTGTACCCACAGCCGACCGATACCCTACAATTCAACCTGGATTATTCAAGGCATCTCAACCTTTTGGATTCTTTGATGGGCTATACACAGGATAAGCCCTACTATGTTACTAAAATGGACCGGGAAGCATTTGGTTTCCCATCCCCATTTTATCAGATGTTTACCATGAGCTTTGAAACAAGGGAAGCGCTTGAGTCTACACTCTATTCAAGCGAAATGGAAGAGGCAGGAAAAGATGCCATGAGCATATCTTCCGGAGGAGCTCCAGTAGTCTTGATCGGAAATGATGAATAGCGTTCTGCAGATTCCAAATTATCAATTCAAGGCTATTTGGTGATTTCAGTGAATCTGCGGTAAAGATTATCCATATAAGCGTCGGTTCGATCCTCACCCCATTTCCTTAGAGAGCAGTCCTCTACTTTCAGAAGGTCACGCCTGGGAAGAAGGGTTTGGAGATATCCCACTCCCAGCTTCCCTCCTCTTTCCGTTTGAGGATCTCTCTATATTTTTTCCAATCTCCGGTTGATTCAAAAAAACGTCCTTCATTGATGTCTTCAAAACCTTCAATGATCTTGGCATAGACTTGCGAAGAATGACTCTCCATATCACTCGGCGTTTCATAAAGCCCCTCAGTACCGACTATGCAACTCACGTGTGCAGCCAATGGCTTGGATAATCTTGCATTTATTCTATCTGTCATTGTCCATTATAATCCAGTATTGTGAATGTAGTATTTGTGGCAATAAATGCGTCAATTGTAACCAAACAAGATTCTTTGATCGATGTGAGATTCCTCTTTTATATCCGATTCTCTACGAAGAAGAGCCTCTACCAGACCCTGCTACCACAATTCACACAATTGCAATTCAAGGAGCCTTATTTTAACTTGAGTCCATGGCAACCATGAGTTTTTGAATTTTGGGATCAACGCTTTCCTTCATCAGATCCTTGCAAAGAGCATCCCCTGTCGGCTACGGTACCATAGATATCGTCAAGGATGAATTGACTTATTCAAGCGGGTATGCAGAGGCCCTTTTGGGATACACAGATGAAGAACTGAAAGCGTATAGCAAAAACTACTTTGAATCGATAGTACATCCGGATGATATAAGAAAATCACGCGCTGCGATCAAAAGACTACTAAATGGCGAAGTTGGTGAAATCATTGAATGCACCCTGAGGGTACGCAAATCCGACAATAGCTACCTTACCCTGTTCATTCGAGACATTGTCTTTGCCAGGGACGCGCAGAATGCACCTATCAAATTTGCGACAGTGGTTCAGGACGTTACTGAAATTGCGGAATTAGAAAGAAAGCTCGACGAATCACTAGACACAATCAGAAAAATATCCTACAAAAATTCACATGAATTGCGTGCACCCGTCGCCAATATCATTGGTTTAGTTGCCCTGATGAAGGAGCAGAACTTCAAAACCGAATACAACGCTAAAATCTTTCACCATCTTGAAGAAACGGTGAAAAGATTGGATAACATCATCCATGACATCAATAACATGGCAGATGGTCAGATAAATTAAGCGTTCGTTCCCCTACGGATTAGGCGTATCACATCCTACCGGGATCAATACCGCTATTGGGCCAATCAACGTAGCGCTGGTATGACGATGGGACAAAGAGAAATGATCAGCTAGTAAGCCCTGCGATACTGCCAGGGAACTTCGGGATCCTCTCCTAGTGCTATTGCGGCATTGATTCCGAAATAGGGATTTCTTAAGAATTCTCTCGCAATGACAATGAGATCTGCTTTGCCTTCCTGGATGATCTCATTCGCCAAATGAGGTTCTGTTATGGCGCCGACCGCACCCGTCAAAACCCCGGTATGCTCCTTTATCTCCCTGGCAAATGGAACCTGATAACCTGGGTATATGCTATCCTTATTCACAAAGGCAAAACCACCAGCGGAAGCAGTGATAAGATCGACACCTTCATCTTTCAACAGCTGGCTCAGCTTGACTGAGTCTTCGAGCATCCAGGCTTTTTCATCTTCCAAATAATCAATAGCGGAAAGCCTCACCATCAATGGCATCCCATCCGGAATGCTAGATCTGATTTTTCGCACAATTTCCAAAAGAAAGCGAACCCTGTTCTCGAAATTGCCACCGTAATCGTCATCTCGTTGGTTGATGATAGCCGAATAGAATTGATGAATCAAATATCCATGGGCAGCATGTATTTCAATGGTATCAAATCCAGCGCTGACCGCTCTGTTGGCGGCCGCAACAAATTGGTTCTGAATGCGCTCAATTTCCTCGATCGAAAGCGCGGAAGGTATGGACATTCTACTAAAGGGAGCAACTGCTGAAGAACTGACTGTGGGCCAACCTCCATCCTCAATTCCTATGGGCTTGAAACCTTGATTCGGTAATGATTTACTTCCCTTGCTTCCAAAGTGAACCAGTTGAATACCTATCCTGCTACCCTGGTCATGAACAAACCTGACGATTGGAATCCAGGCATTCATTTGCTCATCATTCCATATACCCGTATCGGCTTTGGTACTTCGGGCATCTGGGCTAATGCTTGTAGCTTCGGTGATGATGAGTCCCGCACCCCCTACTGCCCGGCTCCCCAGGTGGACCATATGCCAATCCCCAGGTATCCCGGAAAGACTTGAATACTGCTGCATTGGGGAGACCGCAATTCTATTTTTCAAAGTCAGTTCCCGGAGTGTAAGAGGTGTGAAAAGTGCGCTTGCCATTGGTTCAATACTTTAGAATATACTGGCTGTCATACCGCCATCAACCACAATATCCTGACCTGATACGTATGACGAATGATCCATGGCCAGGAAAGATATGACAGAAGCCATTTCATGGGGACTGGCGACTCTCTTCATTGGAGTTCGGTCTATGATCATATCCAGCTTTTCGTCATTTGCCAACAAAGACTCCGTAAGGGGTGTTGCAGTAAACCATGGAGAAATGCTGTTGACACGAATCTTATCGATAGCCCATTCTACGGCGAGACTTCGGGACAATTGAATAAGGCCCGCTTTAGAGACTCCATAGGGTGAACCAGTTCCGGCATCTGCAGTCCCTGCCACCGAAGCCACATTGATGATCGATGCCTGTCCCGAAAGCCTTAAAAGTGGGTATAACAACCGACACAACTCCAATTGCGCAAGGAGGTTGATATTTATGACTTGATGATACTCTTCAGCTTGATAGTCGATAGTGGCTTTTCGGATGTTCATACCCGCGTTGTTCACTAGCACATCGAGTTTGCCCCATCTTCGTTCGATTTGATTTTTAAGCTCCAGCATTTCAGAATGCTGTGCCAGATCTGCCTTAATCCCTTCAACTTTAAAACCGTCATTCTCCAGGCTCGAAGCGAGGTCTGTTATTTCCTTTGTGTTGCGTGCAGTGAAAATGACCTCAGCACCCAACTTGAGAAATTGCTCCACGGCAGCCCTCCCAATGCCCTTGGTGCCTCCCGTAATTAGGGCCTTTTTATGACTGAGATCCCAGTCTTTCATCTTTATTCCAGTTCAGGAACCCTCTGGTATCGGACACCAGGAAGAAAATATTACCAAGTATTATCCCATAGCTATGCATCAATGCCGCTCCCAGAATTACCCAAATGATGTTGGCGGTGATGAATACGACAAATCCATATTTGTTTTTATTGCCTAGCATCCAGACTGCCAGAACGCTTAGCACCATGGCTGCCCAGTCCAGCCCGTAGTAATTTAAGAAGGGGATCATTCCGTGTTATTTCAGTAGTTCGTTTAGTGGTACACCGACTACTTCGAAGGGTGTTTCGTGAGGTGTTCCTTTTGCTCCGTTCGCATCATCCATGATATGGTCCAGCTGGCTGTTGACCGTCCATAGTTTTCCTCCGGAAATAGCGGAAGCCGTTGGTCGGTCGTATACTTCCTGAAATTTATCTCTGATTTGAAGTGTCGCTGTGGAGTAGGTCTTGTCGAATTGGGCCGTGATAATGGCCCCGGCAGCGGAATACACATTCACCATGAAAAGCTCCTCTCCGTTGAAAAACATTCCATCAGAACCTCCAAATGCGCTTAGTGCCTCACTCCCTTCAAGTCTTACGTCACTCACGGCATTAGCGCCTAAATCAATACGAACGAGCCTACCATCACCTGCATCGAGTCGATCCATAACAGAGGCTATGAGATATTTATTATCCGGTGTAATCGCCAGTCCATTCAGGTCAAATGGTTGATCTGGTGCAGGATTCGATAGGAGTTCATTTTTCACAAGGACCTCAACTCCGGATAAATCTACCCTGGCTTTCCATATTTGTGGATTAAACGTGTCTGAGACATATATATTCCCCTCGTTGTCAATCGCCAATTCATTGAAAAATGAGCCTTTGATGTAGTCTTCCGGGATGCTTCTGATTACTTGTCGGGTCTCAAAGTCAAATACCTTAAGTTGACTACCTGGTACGCCATCTCCAGTATCAAAATTGAAGTTCGCCACCCAAAGCCTATTCCTTGATTCATCGAGGGCCATACCAACAGCGATCGCCATACCATTTTCTCCGGGTTTTGAATAGTAGGAAACCTCACCGTTATTATCTACTATTTGTATCGATCCGTCTCCAAAACCGCCAACCAATAGTTCTTCATTTGGTAATGCATGGATCCCTTCCGGGAACATTGAATCTCCCAATAGTGATATGTGCTCAATGCCACTATTACTTTGAGCGCAAGCATTGGTCCAAAAAGCGATTGAAAGCAGTGAAACAGTTTTCAGTGTAAAGTTCGTCATGAGAATAAATACAGTTGTTCAGGTTGTACCAATCTCAAAACTCATTGAAGGCGAATCAAAAAAACTTGAACTGGTCTAAGAAAAACCATTGAACCAGTTCAACTTTTTGGTATCTGCAGACCCAGTTCGAATTGTCAGGCAATTGGCTAGTCGCTAATCCCGTTCAGTTCAAATCGGGCCTTCTGCTTTTCGCTTTCGTATTTTGCTCATGTACTCCGTAGAGAAACCAAGATAAGAGGCAAGCGCATATTGAGGAACGCGATTAGCTATCTGGGGATATTTTCTCAGGAATTCATCGTAACGCTCTTCCGCTGGCTTGCTAATCATTGAGATTATTCTCCTTTGTATCGCTGCCAGTGCTCTCTGAGAAAGTATTCGAAAATACTTCTCAAACTTGGGGTATTTTTCTAGTAATTGCTGTTCATCTTGATAATCCAACATGATTACTGTTGAATCTTCTAGCGCCTCAACAAAAAGTGTGGCCGGTTCCTGATATATGTAACTGTTGTAATCACTAATCCACCAATCCTCAACAGCTAATGCAAGTGTGCGTTCATTGGCATCCTGGTCATAAAAAAATGATCTAAAGACACCTTTCATGATATAAAACCTACTCTTTGCTACATACCCTGGCTGAACAACAAATTGCTTCTTTCTAATGGCGGCTTTCCTGGCTAGTGAACTTACAAACCCTTTTTCTTCCTCATCAAGTGGAATATAGCGGCTCATATGATCTATGAAAATTTCTATTTCATCCATTCCTTTCTAAAACAAGTTTAGGGTACGGGGGCGGAAGTCTTTCGCCTCTGCTACCATTTCAAAGAACCACTTTTCAAGTCTTCTATAAAAATCAGAGATAGCGCTCCTGATTGATTTCAATCATCATAATGCCTTTGATATTGTCGGTATTCTGGCTCCAAAAAGACCCCAAACCCTGAACAGACCTTCGATATCTGTGGCTATATCGCTGCGACATCAATTTGTCACTTTCACCATCACGCCATGTCTTTCCGCCTTCTCACGACCCCACCTGGCAATCGCCTCAATCACCGGTATCAAGGTTCGCCCCTCTTCTGTTAGTTTGTATTCCACTTTGGGTGGTACTTCCGGGAAGATCTCTCGCTGTACAATGCCATCTTTCTCCAAAGCCCGCAGCTGTAGTGAAAGCATCTTATCGGTGATGTCCGGTATGTGCGCCTTCAGTTCGCTGAATCGCTTTTTTCCATTCCTCAGATACCATAGCACAACCGTCTTCCACTTACCACCTACAAAGGACATCGTAATGTCCAGCGCACAGTGATAATCCTGTCCTTCCACCTGATACTTATACTCCTCCTCGTCGATGATCATTTTTTTTGATTTTTTTTCTTTTGTAACCCCCTCATTCTCAGAAACAAGTCAATTATGATAGCCTTTGTCAATCTTGACAGTCTCTTGATTCTGCCTACTACTAACTATACTTTTAAAAGTATATATACAAAGTAAATTAAATAGTAATCTTATATCAAAATGAAAATAGCAGTAATAGGAACAGGAATTGTCGGTCGAACCCTTGCAGCCAGGCTGGCGCAACTTGGGCATGAAGTCACTATAGGTACCCGACATGTAGAAAAGACCAAAGCCAGTTTGGAAAATGATGCCTACGGCAACCCCCCCTTTTCGATATGGCACAAGGAAAACGAAAACATCCAGCTAACCACTTTTGGTGAAGCGGTGGAGCAGAGCGAAGGCATGGTAATCAATTGCGCATCTGGCCAATTTTCACTAGCCATTCTGGAAAGCATTGGCACCCAAAATCTTAAGGGTAAGACACTGATTGACATCGCCAATCCACTTGACTTTTCACAGGGGATGCCCCCTTCACTCAATCCGGTGAATACAGATTCCCTTGGTGAACAAATTCAGGCCAGATTTCCAGAGACGAAGGTGGTGAAGACCCTCAATACCATGAACACTTTCATCATGGTAGACCCCTCCAGAATTAAGGGTGATCATTCCGTGTTTGTATCAGGTAATGATGGCCACGCTAAGGAAGAAGCAAAAGGCCTACTGGAATCCTTTGGCTGGCAAAAAAAGAACATCATCGATCTAGGGGATATTAGCACCTCCAGGGGCACAGAAATGATGCTCCCGGTTTGGCTAAGACTGTACGGGGCCCTGGGCACGCCAGAATTCAACTTCCATATTCAACGATAAATGATGCGTCATCCGGAGAATACTGGAATCATAGCCAACCGGAGATAAACAGAAAGAAAGATGAGATGGACTCTCCTACTATCTACGGGGTTGCTCCTAGGGTGTATTTCTCAGAAGCCAAATACCGCAAAAGAAATCGTCGAGACTTACTTCGAAGCGGCATTCGCGGAAGACTACGCATTACTGGATTCATTGCTGGATGAGGATTTCGAATTTGTAGGCCCTAAGGTCTCCAATCGGTTGGACAAGCAATCATTGATGGAAAGTTGGAGGTCCACTCATCGAAGGAATGACTCCATGCAAATGTTGAATCCCAGAATCTACGATGTGAGTGATCAGGAAGCACTGAACTCTGGGCAATCATTGATCTTGCATTACTATGATGCGAGGTTCCACAATACGGACCTGGAAGTCTGGGTGGAGTTTCCCGTCCATGTGCAGTTTCATGTCCAGGCAGGCAAGATCGAAAAGGCACACATCATTATGAATCAGAGCGATGTTCAACAACAACTGGGTTACACCATTATTCCACCAGAATACAGAAAACAATGAAGTACAAATTATTAGGCAACAGCGGCCTTCGCATATCAGAAATTGCACTGGGAACCATGACCTTCGGAACGGAATGGGGCTGGGGTGCGGACAAAGACGAAAGCCGAAAGATGTTTGAAACTTACGCGAACGCAGGAGGCAACTTCATCGACACGGCCAATCGGTATACCGAAGGCTCCAGCGAGCGCTATGTGGGTGAATTCATAAAGGAAGACAGGGATCACTTCGTACTGGCCACCAAGTACACCCTTTTCGACAGAATGAACGATGTGAATTTTTCCGGCAATCACCGCAAAAACATGATGCGATCCGTGGAGGAAAGCCTGAAGCGCCTGGATACCGAGTATATTGATTTGCTGTGGGTACATGCTTGGGATTTCTTAACTCCAGTAGAGGAAGTGATGAGAGGCTTAGACGATCTCGTAACCTCAGGAAAGGTGCATTACGTTGGTGTCTCGGATACTCCCGCCTGGATTGTCTCAAGAGCAAACACCATAGCGCAGTTTCGGGGTTGGACCTCATTTGTGGGGCTGCAAGTAGAGTACAGCCTTTTACAACGAGCCCCGGAACGAGACCTTATCCCCATGGCAAGGGAAATGGGATTGGCACTAACCCCATGGGCCCCTTTGGCCGGAGGAGCACTTACCGGTAAATACCTGAAGGGTGAAGGTGGCCGAGTGAAAGAGGGCAGTTTGCGAAGGGACGAGCGCAGTACTACCATCACAAAAAAAGTGGTAGAAATTGCTGAGACCATTCAAGCATCGCCCGCCCAGGTTGCATTGAAATGGACCATGGAAAAGGACTACACCTCAATTCCGATTGTGGGTGGACGGAAAGTATCGCAAATAGAAGATAGTTTGGGAGCAACAGCGATTTCGCTACCGGAAGATGCCTTGAAGGAACTGGATGCAGTGAGCAAAATTGAACTTGGATTTCCACATGACTTTCTGGCCAGCAAAGAAGTCCAACAGGTGGTCTACGGAGGCACTTTGCCCAATATCAGGAAATAGCTTCCTCCCTCGTAACCACCAGGAAATAAAAGCGGGGCTAAGGATTCGCATTCTCAGATAAGGCCAGCAAGATGGCCCGAAACTCATCTTAGAGCGCCTCCATATTGCTTTTATTCCCTTCAACATTAGGATACCATCGGGATCATGTCCAGGTCAGCATCCAGAAAAAACCGGGTACAATAAGTGGAATGAACCAATTCCTGTGATGCTTAGCGCTGCACTATCTTTTGCGGGTTTCGAAACTGAACTTGAAACCTGATAAATTTAGAAGTTGACTGAGGGATCAGAAGGTCTCTTGGTCAGCTTTTGAATTGAAACTGCCCATTCTATGGTAAGATTTAGTGATTTTCGAATCAGCCCCGGTTTCAAGATTCCACAGGGCAATCCAGTTCTTGCATCCGCATTAATCTCGACCATTACATTTCGGAAAAGTGCCCCTGTCGGGACTTAACTCTTACACACAATCGATGATACCTGCCGCAAAATCGAGGGTCACTTTCACCATCTAGCCATGTCTTTTCGCCTTTTCACTACCCCAGCTAGCAATGGCCTCAATCACCGGTAATAACGTTCGCCCCTCCTCTGTTAGATTGTATTCCACATTTATCGGAATTTTGTCGCTAATGACAGTTCTGCTGATGATATTGTCTTCCTCTAATTCCCTCAACTGTTCCGTCAATACCTTATTACTTATACTGGGAATTAACTGGTTGATTTGTCCGAATCGCCTGGGTGAATTTCTAATTGTATACAGGATAATAAATTTCCATCTACCTCCCATCACAGACATGAGTTCCGTCACAGGACAGCCTTCAGGATTCTTGTATTCATATCTCATTTTCTAGTTACTTCCAGGTTACCGATAAACTCAAATAGCCTCATTTCCGAGTTCCAAAAAAAATACTTTTGAGTGATTACTAGAATATACCTAGTAACAAAATGAAACTAATAAAAATCCAAATCATGCTGGTATCGGCCCTTGTCATGATGGCCTGTACCGCAAAGGGACAAAACGATAAATCATAAAATTCAATGGATAATTCAAAAATGAAGGTAGAGGTATTTAAAGGAAAAGAAGCTTCAGTAAACAGTTACATCTTTGAAAATGGTACGTCCGTGGTGGTAATGGACGTACTTAGAAACAGTAAAGAGGCCTTGGACTTGGTGGAGGTAATAAAAAAGAAAGATTTACCACTCACGCACATTTTGATCTCACATGGCCATCCCGACCACTACATAGGAATGAATGTAGTTTCCAGGGCCTTCCCTGAAGCAATGATCGTGACGCCTTCTGAGAAGATAAAAGCGGATATTCTGGGATTTAGTCAGTACATGGAAAGCATAGGTTGGTTAGACGGTGAGCCGGACTTAAAGCCCAGAACCGAAAAAAACCCTGATGGATTTGATTATCAAGGTAAGATCCAAGTCCTAACATCAGACAAATTGGAGCTAGTAGGTGGAGGCGTTTTAGATATAAGTACAGGGTATCTGGCAGCTGAAGCTGAGCATCTCTCAACTGTATTTTCCAAAGATCTAAATGCTTTCTTCACCTCAGATTTCTGCTACAACGGAGTGCATTTGTGGTTGGGACCAGGAGTTTCCAAAGAGCACATCAAAAACTGGAAAGAAGAGTTGAACAAGATGAAGGAAAAATATGGAGGTACTGATACCATTATTTTTCCGGGTCATGGTGAAAAGTCTACTCCTGAACTATTTGATCAGGTGCTTAACTACATTGACGATTTTGAAAATACCATAGCGAATTCCTCGTCCAAAGAGGAAGCCGTTAGCACGATGAAGCGGATCTATCCAAGTTGGGAACAGGATGATTTTCTTCTTGTATACAGCGTCGATCACCACATGGAACAAAAGAAGTAATCAAAACTGCAGTATGAGGGCTTATGACCCACCTGGTAGCCTGCGATATTGTGCCGAATTCTGCGCAAGGGAGTGAGACACTCTTAAAAACGCACGGCGCCAAGTCACTCAACTTTGAGGCTCTATGTCGGGTTGGTGAAGTGGTTGAGTACATTGTGATTTCGGTTTAGTATCTTGAATGCCATCTTCACAAACCTGGCAACATGAAAAACCCGCTCAATTCCCTTTACCTTGCTGTGTCCCTGCTTTTCCTCGGATCAACTGCCTCACAAGCGCAAGAGATTCAGCCATCCGATTATCAGAACCTGGATTACCGAATGATCGGTCCTTTTCGCGCCAGTAGGACCGTAGGAGGTGTTGGCGTTCCTTCACAGCCGAATGTCTTTTATATGGGTGTGAACAATGGTGGCGTCTGGAAAACCGATGACTATGGACGCACCTGGGATCCCATCTTTGATGACGCTCCTACAGGTTCGGTAGGCGACATTGCCGTTTCGGAATCCAATCCCAATGTCATTTATGTCGGAACCGGAGAAGGACTGCACCGGCCAGACCTCGGCGTTGGGGATGGCATTTTCAAAAGCATTGACGGAGGGAAAAGCTGGCAGCATGTAGGCCTGAATCACGTGCAGCAAGTGGGGAGACTGATTGTCCATCCCACTGATCCTGATATTGTATTTGTAGCAGGACTTGGTCATCCCTACGGATCTAATGAACAACGAGGTGTTTTCAGGACAAAAGATGGAGGTGAAAATTGGGAAAAGGTCTTTTACCTGGATCAATACACTGGCGCGATCCAGGTAGAATTCGATCCCAATAATCCGGACATCATCTATGCAGATATGTGGGAACACCAGGAAGGCCCATGGGAAAACGCCAAGTTTTCCGGTCCGAATAGTGGACTCTACAAGTCTACCGATGGTGGTGATACCTGGAAGAAGCTCAGTCAAGGACTGCCCGGTGCTGATCAAGGTTTAGGTCGAATCGGTATCGGCATCTCTAGAAGTAATTCCAACGTGATCTATGCAACCGTTCAGGCGGATGAACTAGGCGGCATCTACAAGAGCACGGATGCCGGAGAATCCTGGACCTTTCTCCACGGAGACTACCGACTTTGGGGAAGAGGTGGAGATTTCGCTGAGATCAAGGTACATCCCACCAATCCGGATAAGTTGTATGTAGGCAATATTGCTTCTTATACTTCCGATGATGGCGGTAAGTCCTGGATGTCACTCAAAGGTGCTCCCGGAGGCGATGACTATCACCGAATCTGGATCAACCCGACCAACCCGGACATCATGCTTTTTGTGGCTGACCAGGGAGCAGTCGTCACGGTAAATGGGGGACGGACTTGGAGTTCCTGGTACAACCAGCCGACAAGTCAGCTGTATCATGTGAGCACTGACAACCAATTCCCCTACTGGGTATATGGCGGCCAGCAAGAGAGTGGGGCCATCGGGGTTGCCAGCAGGGGAAATGGAGGGCAGATCAGTTTCAGGGAATTCATGGGCGTGGGCGCGGACGAATATGCCTATATAGCCCCTGACCCGAAAGACCCAGACATCATCTATGGAGGCAGGGTGACACGGTTCAATAAAAAAACCGGGCAGTCTCAAAATGTTGCACCCGAAGCCGTGAGATCAGGGAAATATCGATTCGTCCGGACCATGCCGTTGATGTTTCATCCGGCAGATGATAACATGCTCTTGTTTGCCACCAATGTGCTATGGAAAACCCTGGACGGTGGTCAAAACTGGGAGTCGATAAGCCCGGACCTGACGTACGAACAACCGGAAGTCCCATCGAGTGTCGGCAAGTATAAGACCAAAGAAATGGAGTCCATGGCCAGAAGAGGTGTGATCTATGCCATAGCACCCTCTCCTCTGGATGTCGACCTCATTTGGGCCGGCACCGATGATGGTCGTGTACATGTCACCAGGGATGGAGGCAAAACCTGGGCGGATGTCACCCCACCGCAGATCAGCTCCTGGGATAAGGTATCTCAAATTGATGCAGGGCATTTTGATAAAAATGTTGTCTACCTCGCCATCAACGCGATTCGTAAGGATGACATGACGCCGTATGTCTACAAGACCACCGATGGCGGCAAGACATGGGAGCTCATCACCGGAGGTATGAATCCTTTCGGCCCAGTGAACGTCGTACGGGAAGACCCCAAAAAGTCAGGGTTGTTGTATGCGGGCACTGAACGTGAAGTGTACTTTTCTATCAATGATGGAGCCAACTGGCAGTCGCTTAGGAACAACATGCCTGCCTCATCCATCCGTGACCTGGTGATTCGTGAAAATGACCTGGTGGTAGGTACCCACGGGAGATCTATTTGGATATTGGACAACATCGCCCCCTTGAGGGAGATCGAGGAAGCCAAAAGTGCCGGAGCATATTTGTTTAATCCCTCCGACGCGATTAGGGTGCGTGACAACATGTTCTCAGACACCCCACTGCCACCTGAGGAACCTACGGCGCAAAACCCACCAGATGGTGCCATCATCGACTACATGATCAACGAGGAGGTCCAGACCGTGAAATTGGAAATAGTGAATCCCGGAGACGGAAGCATAATTCGTACCTATAGCAGCAACGATCCTGAAGAACAGTATGATACGACAGCCCTGCCCCACCCTACCTATTGGATCAAGCCCACACAAAGGCTGGGAACCTCCAAAGGCCAACACCGATTTGTTTGGGACCTAAAGCATGAGCCACCTAGAGGTGCCAAAAGACAGTTTGCCATTGCAGCAACCTACAAAAATACACCTAGTGGACCGGTGGGTCCATTGGTAGTTCCAGGAGATTACACCGTACGATTGACTGTCGATGACGAAGTCCTTGAAAAGCCTTTGACCGTAGCGATGGACCCCAGGGTAAGCGTCTCTGAGGATGAGATCGTCAAGCAAAGTAAACTCAGTATGGTGTGCTATGATGCCTACCACCAACTACAGCAAATCCGGGAGGCCATTGATTCAGGATCTGGGGTTTCGGACCAACTACGTGAGTTTAGGGGGAGCGGTGCACCAGGGGATCCGGATATCATGTACGGCAGTATCCAACAATCCGCGGTTGAGGATGAAACGGTGGTGGGATTGCAACACAAGTTTTTGTTCATGCTCAAGTTACTGCAATCAGCAGATGCCCAAATCTCCACACAAGCGATAGCGGGTGTCAGCACCTTAGAAGCTGCGCTCGAGGAGATGATGGATCGCTGGGAGAAGTTGAAGTAGTGACGATTCAGGAAGCAGTATTGTAATCTTTGAAAAGCTTGCTCAGGGATGTTTTTCTTGCTCATTTGAGCATGAATCCGCTATTATTTGGTGGCTACCAAAGAACCCGCGATCTCAACAAAAAGGAACCTATTCATTGATCCTCCAGTCTCAGGTCATTTCATATTTCTCAACTAAATTAAACCTGCCACATATTCGGTTAAGAAAGAAGCCGGTTTTACCAATCTATTAAAGACTGTAGAGCATGGAGAAATACAAGTTTATCGTCCTGGGTACCATCGCTATGATCTCCCTTATGGTTCCTGCATACGCACAACAAATTGATGGTCTTCATCATTGGGAGATTCCGAGCAAAGACCCCGATCGGATCATATTAACATTTCATGGTGATCCGTCTACCAATCGTGCAGTTACGTGGCGTACGGACAGGAGCATTACCCAGGCCGTGGCCCAAATTGCAGAGGCAACGGTTAACTCGGATTTTGCCAAGGATGCGATTACCAGGAATGCGCGAACCGAGTCGTTTGACCTGGGCGCATATAAAGGAAACAAACCGCTGATTGTCCATTACCACAGCGTCATATTTGACACCCTAAAACCCGATGTCCTCTATGCCTATCGCGTTGGAGATGGCGCGGACTACTGGTCTGAGTGGATCCAGTTTCGCACTGCGAAAGCCAATTACTCCTCTACTCAATTCGTTTATTTCGGCGATGCCCAGAATGATGTTCTCGCCCACTGGTCTCGTGTGATTCGCATGGCATATCAGAAAGCGCCGGATGCATCATTTGTCATCCACGCGGGAGATCTCATCGACGATGCACATCGCGATCATGAGTGGGCGGAATGGTACAAAGCTGGCGGCTTTATCCATAGCCAATGGACGGCAATCCCAGTAGTCGGGAATCACGAATTCTGGCACCTCACAAGGGGAGAGCCAAGAGAGCTTTCCATCCAATGGCGACCGCAATTCACGCTTCCCCTCGAAAAAGATCTGGCGGCTGAACTGCACGAGACAGTATATACAGTAGACTATCAGGACATCCGAATCATCGTGCTCAATTCAAATGATGAACTAGAAGCACAAACGAGCTACCTGGAAGATCAACTCAGGAATTGCACGACCAGGTGGAAGATTGTGACCTGTCATCACTCCATATTCTCCCCCGCCAAGGGGCGAGACTTCAAGTTTGCTCGCGAAAACTGGAAACCGCTGCTGGACCGATATGATGTGGACCTGGTACTGAATGGCCATGATCATACCTATGCGAGGGGGCATGTTCCGATTAGAACAACTGACGCGGACCAATCAGAGGGACTCCGTACGGTCTACGTGACTTCCGTGAGTGGTCCCAAGCAATACAAGCTCGATCCGAAGCAGTTGGAAGCCTATTCAGCTCAGCAATATGAGCTGGACAGGGCAGCGGAACAAACGCAGTTCTTCCAGATCATCACTATTGAAGACAATACACTAACCTATGTCGCCTATACAGCGCTTGGAGAGGAATATGATCGAGCCGTGATTACCAAAGACTTCAATACAGGTAAGAAAACGCTAGACCAATGACCAGGGCTTCAATTACACCCTATTCAGGGGCGTAAAGCACATTCCGCCTCGTTGAAGCGGGATTGGGACTGGCCCACACAAGCGACGAAATATTGGGCCACGCACTTGAATATCTCAAATGAAAATCTCAAACTGTTTGTGCGATAAGCCTTTTGAAAGGTTTGAGCCCAAATAAAAACCTCGTCAGATTGTTGGTTCGAATCAATTGATATAGCAGAATCGATGCAGGAATAGCAGTCATAGCAATGATCAGGAACTTGACAAAAGGATTAAGATCGAAGGATACGATGTAGTACCCAAACACGATAATCAAAGTCTGATGCAGCATGTACACAGGCAGGATACTGATATTCGCTGGCACAAGCCATTTATGATTGAAGTCCATTGCTTTGGCAAAGAATCCCAGGAAGAACAAAGTCCAACTCAACGCTATGAACATGGCAATGATCGAACTGCTCACATGAATCCAATTCCACTCGGGGTAGGTGTATCCCTGAACCATCTGCTCACTGGTGGCCCCCATGTACATGAAGACCGTAGAGCTCAACACACCGGCAAATAGTAGGAGCTTCCTCCTCTCCTTAACAATGGTGATCAATTCCCTATCGACCATAAAGATGAAACCATACAAGAAAGGCCACAGGTAGATAAAAAAGTCTGCCCAGTCCGTGTAGCCCTGAAAAACGGGTTTAAGGAGCAGTCGACAGATCAGCATCGGAACGACTAAAACAAAAATCCCAAATCGAGTAGATAGGATATCCTTCAGCCAATCGAAACGTATTTTTCCTTCCTTGATTCTTCTGAAAAGTGGAAGACAGACCATCGTCATCACAAAGAGATAGGGAAGGTACCATAGGTGTGTACCCAAATGGCCAAACCACAACAGCAGACGGGATCCCATGTTCACATCTAGTTGTTCGAGGGGGTAAACCTTCATAAAATCCATGAACCCACCTTGGAAGGCTCTGAACATTTTCCATTCGTAATATCGCTGGGGTGGAATCAACACCAGTATCCCAAAGACAAAAGGAATAATCAGTCTTTTCAGGCGATCGGAGAAGAATTTGTCTTTTCTCGCGCGCATGGCTAACCATGTGCCTGCACCTGAGACGAGAAAAATCAAGTGCATTCTCCACCCATGTGTAAACATGGTGAGGATATCAAAAACAAAATGTTGATCGGCATTCTTGATGTGCCACTCCAAATGATCAAATGGTCTCCAAGAGTGGAAAATAAAGAGTAAACCAAAAGCCAATACTCTTAGCCAATCCAGGTAATAAAGTCTTTTACTCGTTGTCATGATTCCATCATTTTTTTCCGCGGTATTCAACCATTGTCGTCAAGGGCTAGCCAGTTTTATGCTTTCCCCTTTCAGCAGACTCATTCCAAGCCAACCTGCCCATATTGGGGCCAAAAACAAATACACCATCAATCCGGTAAGGGCGAGGTAGGGTAGTGATAACAATTCACCTATTGCAGAGATCAAGGTAAATGTTCCCAAAACGATCGTTACAATACCAAGCACTCTTCGCTCAGCACTCAAAACCGAACCAATTCCCACCCACCAGATACCGGCTAACAAAAATTCCAAAAATCCCCATATGCCTCCGTAGACCATTTCTGTTGTATTGGTAAACGCGATGCGGTATACTTCCTTGGTCACTTCATCAGCACTTGCATAACCAGATATCAAGGTCGGCCAGGTTTTGGCCAGAATGGCGGCACCTAAGCTCCCAGCGAAAATGTATCCCAAACCACAAAACGTCAAGATTCCCATCCAATAGGGGCTCTGATTTTTCAACCAGTAGTGAATTAGGATTGCTGCCGGAACGAGGAGCAAATAGTATCCTACCATGTCTGCCAACCAGGACCACTTCATTAACTGCCCTGCCTCCTCTCCTATTTTGTAATAGAAGTAAAGATCAAATTCCTCGCCTCCTGCGACGCCTGTTAGCGAGAAATTGGTAAAAGCAAAAGGAACTGAAAGTATGGCTAGCCATCCCGCTGTTCTCCTAAATGAGTTTTGCTTTTCCATGATTTCCTTTTCTATGTTTTCACAAATGAATTCCTAACTCCTGTGTTTCAATTCGCCCCAAACTCATCAAAGCATTGTATACAATCCTCCAAATGATGCATTGTTATTATTTGATGCTTCCATGTCAAACTGCGATTATACTTTCCCTGAGCAAGGTTATTTCTTTGCCTCAATTGCCTTTATAGCCTTCATCAAAGCCTCATTGAATGCTGCAGATCGATTCATCATCAGAAAATGATCCCCTTCTTCTATTATAATCGCCTCAAAGGCCTTCATGTGTCGAAGATTCGCTTCCGAATCGACAGGCCAGAGATCTCCATTCACCGCCATTATGGGCTTATCTATTTCCTCAAATATGGTAGCGGCACTCCCATCAATACTGTGAGACATAAGTTCGTCCATGGCGCTCATGGCCACGAAAGGCGGAGCTGCCGCCATATCTGTGAGAATCCACTCACGTGATATCGAATCGGCATTTGGATGGAACATTTGTTGCACAAATTGACGAGCTCCAAGTTGAAAATCGTTTCGTATTGGAGTGACCATCATGTCATACTCCTCCCGACTCAACGGATATTCAATATTATGGTAATCATCTACTGCTACAAGACCCCGAACCTGCTGAGGCATTTGGAGCGCTGCATGTGCGATAACGGTTCCCCCCATTGAGTGTCCTATGAGGATGACATTGTTGCTTCCAGTTGCCTCAACGACGGCCTGCACATCTTCTCCGAATGCTTTCATCGAATAGGTTTTGCGTGTCATGCCGGAATGCCCATGCCCTGCAAGGTCAACTAATACAACTTTGTAGGTTTCGGAGAAAGTGGATACCTGCTTTTGCCAGTAGCGTGAATCACAACTCCAGCCATGAACAAAAATCAGCGCAAAGTCACCGTCACCATATACCTCAAAGGAAATCGTTGTTCCGTCTGCCGATGTAGTCGTTTGAGGCCAATCCCTTTGCGCTTGTGAAAAAGCAACAGTTGAAAAAAGGGCGATTACGAAGAAGGCGATGAATAAACATCCACTTCTATGCCACGAATTAAAATTTATCCTATGCTCATGCATTGCTTCAAATATTTTGGGTGTTCAGTGTGTATTTCAAATATTCTATTCTTCAGCTCTCGTTGTATTGTCAGTATTATTCCTGTTGCCGCAATGAATCAGCTTCAATTCCTCTTATGAATGCAGCTAAATCATTCAGGCACGCCACGCTCACCGTATTTGATTCAATATCAATTAGCGCATGTCCTCCACTGGGATATATTTTGATCTCGAAGTCATTTAGACCGTTTTCTTCCAGACGTTCAATGCATGCAGCAACAGGAACATTCGTGTCTCCTTCGCCAAAAGCAAACAGAACGGGGACTTCCACTTCCTTCAGATAGGGTATGGGGTCAAAGCCCGCGAATGCGCGGAAATGCTCCATTTTCTTCAACCTATTGGTGGTAATCGGGGCGATCATCCGGGCAACAATGGGGTATGTGTAGTCTGAAATATTGTAGATTTCTTCATGCAGCAGTTGTTCGTCAGTACTCACTGTTGCACCTGACAGACTGGCAATGAACGAAACATCTTCCGTCATCGTAGCTGCAACGGGAGCAATCCAGCCTCCTTGGCTCATGCCGACAAGTCCTATGTAGGCGTATTTGAAACGATCTTGTTGCTTAACAAACGCTATGGCACTAATAGCATCATTGGCAAGCTCATCGAAACTGGCTCTAATCCATTTTCCCTCCGATTTTTCGCACCCTCTTTTGTCGGGAATAAGCACCGCTATACCATTGTCCTGAAGGTGCTTCACTACGGATAAGTACCAACCATTATTTCGAAAACTCGGCCCCGAACCTTGGATAATCACGACCGTAGGAAAGGGGCTTGCGCCTGGGGATTCTGCGTCTTCCGGTAACATCAACATCCCAGCGAGTTGTAGGTTGTCTATCTCGTTTGGGAAAAATACCTCGGCGTATTCCAGCTCAGACAAACCAGGAGCATCAAAACCTGGAGCACCCTTTTTGTTGAAAATCAAAGGCAGCAAAAGGATCACAACCAAAACCAAGAGCGCTAGCAATGCTATCTTCAGTTTTTTCATCGTTATTGACACTCTATTGTTCAAACCTATACTACTGATTAAGAGACTCTTTCTGTCTTTGTACTTACTTCCGAACTTTCGCTACTTACTCCAATACCTAGCTTCTGAAGGTCATCGAAAAACTGCTTGGGCTCAACCGCCCAGGCCTGCAATTGTAAGCCCGGTTTGATGTCCCCTGACAAGTATTGCTTCAGGCAGGCGACAAGGGGAATTACGGTGATTTCATAGCCATCTTCGTGGTGGACTTTCATACGGAATGTCCCGCCGGGTCCTTCACAATCAGCAACAAGCATTACGCCATAGGGAGGTTTACTTCTCTTCAAGCCCCACTCAAACAGCCTGCCCAGCGGTCCGTACATAGAGGGGGGCAGTACATTCACGCCAAGCATCAGAATGGGCAATACAAGGTTATCCATGAGTGGGTTGAAGCCTGAAATGTAAAAACCTGTTTCTTCGATTTCCTGGATGTGATCGGGTACACACCTGATTTCCTCCATCATCATGGGGGGACAGGACAATTCATGGTAAGGATCTCCAAAGTCCCATTTGGGAATGTTGCTCCATTGGACCTTTTTCCATTGACTATCCTGATAGTAAGCTCCCTCAAAGGACTTCAACTCCTCGAGCATTTCGTGATTGGTACTTGTCGTGTACTGGTATAGACTCCAATCCATTTTGAGCGCAGCGTAGATATTGGCCTTTGACAAAGTTCCCAATCGCTCCTTTGCCCACTTGATCATCGCTCCGGGGATTCCGGGATGATACCCACCATCAGTAATGAAAATGAGCCCCTTTTCCTCGATTTCATCGCTGTGGGATCGAAGAATTCCGATTTTATCGCGAGCGGAGAGTTGCGTATCGAAATAATGGGTGTTCGTTTCAATGGCAGCCTCAACAACATTCCGTACATACTTCATAGAGCTTGAGGCTGCTATGACCATATCCACCTCCCGGAAAGGCGCAATTAGCGTCGACTTGTCGGCGGCATCCAAGACCGTGTAACCTACTTTGGACCCGCTGAACTGACTTTCCAGGGCCTCGGCTGTTGCCTTGGCTCTATCCATATTGCGACCTGCCAGTGTTATCTGAAACTCCGGAAGATGCTCCAAAAGGCGGGTTGCCAGTAGCTTACCGACATTGCCATAACCCCCTATGATGAGTAGCTTTTTCATTATTTCTACATTTTCTAAAAGTTCAATGATGTCATTTCTGTATAATCTTCTAGGGTTAGGTCATGTGCTTGGCTTTTGAATCTTTCGCTTTTGAGGTTCATCATGTCGTTTTCTTGAATTAGACATTTACAATTGAATGACCAGAATGGCTATATTTTCTCAAGGCGTCGGTGTATTCAACAGGACAAGTCATAGGCGCATGGTGGCCGCCCTTTGGAAAATCATGCCATATTGCTTGAGGATATGCATATAGAAGATCATCTAAGTATTTCCTCACATCCGTATCATCATGGCTGGAGAAGATCACCGTTTCGCCATCCCATGTCGAAGTGTCTAATGGGTCTTCAGCAATGTTGCGAGCCATCGATGTGAACCCCTGGATAAAGTCCCCTTTTGAGCATTGGCCAAATATGCTATTGAAATAAAACTGGTGATATCCAGACCTGTCAGAATGGCCAAAGGCACTTAACCTTTCTTTGAACTTCTTCTCGAAAAATGAATTAGGAATGATTCGGAGTATCCAGGATTTCATTTTCATGCGCTTCACAAAAGCCCGATCTGGCAGGGTATTGTGTGACACCATCAGCCTGGAGATCCGCTGCGGATGGTATTTGGCAAAGTACTGCGCAATGAAACCACCATAAGAAATACCACAGATCGTCGCAGACTCAATGCATTCCAACTGCATGATATGATTGATCAGATCACAGTGAAAACGAAGCGATTCAGGAGGAAACGGAAAATGAGGGGCAATAATCCTAAAATCCGATGCTAGTTCTTTGATTTGATATGCCCACATGGCCGCATCAACAAAACCTCCATGTAGTAGGATTATTGGCGTATTATCTGGATTTCCAGCTGCAATGAACTTCCACTTCTGACTATTGTAGGTAATCTCCTGGCTAGGGTATTCTTTCCTGAACTCGGCAAAATAGTGAGATGGCGCCTTCATGAACTACTGATTTAAATGCGCATTTTCAGGTGCTGTACCCTTCCTATAGAATTCAAATAAGCAGTGGTCACTTCCTTTGGCGATGGTACATGACCTCCGGAATTCGCAATTCACGTCGTTCTCGATCGCGCTGTATCCTGCGATATCATGATCGCATCCAAACTTCCCCAGTTCGGGCACCTCCAACTCACCAAACAATTCAACATTGGCGCAACTGGTGATTTTGATTGTCAGTTTGTCCGGATCGTCCTGGTAATCCTCCATGTGCCAGGTTCTGTCCTTCGTCGTTCTTTCGAAAAGTGCGATGTTCATTTTCTTGAAATTCTCGAACACATCCCCGGAGCAATTTTGTAGATCTTTTACCTGGTAAATCATTGGCATGGAATGCTTTGCGAGTTCGTTCATAACTTCCGTCTTAAAGAACTCATAGGCCTCCTCTCTTCCCAGTCTTTTTGATAGTGCCAGGTAGAGCGCTGAAAAGGCAAACAGTTCCTTTTCAATCATCTCGCTGATCGCCCTCGCCTTCACAACTGTTGTCGGATTTTCTTTCCTCAGTCGTTTCTCAATCAGGAAAGTGTCGAGAAAGATCCTGACCATACCCCAAATACCGAATTTATCCTTTAGCGCTTTGAGCATGATCTGTTGCTGCTCCTTCAAAACCGCCTTCGGCATTTCCAGCGGTGCCCCGTACTTTTCCAACTCTTCCACCGTTCTGTGTGCGACCATATCCAGCAGATGGTGCAGATTGGGGGTCTTCACTTTAGTCTGCGCAATCAATGACCTGAACTCATGAGCCAACTCTTCCATTTCATCTTTGGCCGCCCGAATGTGCATCATCATGGCGATTTCAGAGAATTTGGAGTCGAAAACCTTGCTCAGAATCTTCGTCAGTAAACCGACAGGCAACCAATAGAATAGCTGGAATTTGGGGTTGTAGCTCTTTTTCCAGCCGAGTGATTTCAAAACCCTCCCCGCTTCGCGCACAGCCAATACATATTGGCCGATCGTGGCTTTGTCCCTGGACAACAGATAGTTGTCCCCGCTTTGCAACAACGCTCCTGCAAGCGGAAGTACAAACGCCACGTGATACCTCAGCCAGCTGTCCATATCATCGACAATTTTGACTGGCACATCGGCGCATTCGAACAGACTCTTGATGGCTCGTGTTCGATCATAGATCTCTCCATCCGGCTCACCAAGGATGACAGGCATCCTCGTGCCTCCGGGTTTTTCCGAATCGATGTAGTGAATGAGATGATCAATCCTCGATCCACCACCTCCGGGAAACCCGAATAGCACTTTGTCTTTGGGCAAAAACTTGAAATACTCGTCAAATCCAGCCGCATTGTTCCCCATGAAGAGTATATGATGCAGAGACTTGTGCTTACCAAGCATTGGGAGTAGTTTCCGAACGCTGTTCTTCCTCATGAGCACAATTACCAGATCGTATTCATCTTCCTCGTGCAGCCGGTTGATGACCTTCACCTTTTCCGTGACCCGTTCTTCGGAAAACGCATTGATCAATGTCAAACCGTGCTCCCGCAGATAATCGTAGTGCTCACCACGTGCCAAAAGCGTGACATCAATCCCGGCTTTGTGAAACAAATAGGTATATAAGCTACCTAAAGGTCCTGCTCCAATGATTAGCGTTTTCATACTAGTTCTTTTTTTGATTCTTTTTGTTGCTAACACCACACCATATTTGGTGATTGACCATTCCGAACGCCCTAAGCGCATCGGCAATGCGGATACCCAGCACACTGCCACTGGCAATGGGCTTGTGCATATTGTGCGTCAGATGAACACTCAAGTCTCCTTCCACAGTGAAGCTTGAAAAAACATTGATCTTGGGAGCAGCTTGTTCCTGCTTTACGCCCGAAATCAGCTCTTCTAGCGATCGCTTCAATTCCTGAGTGATGCGATTTGCTGTCCTTACCTCTATGATCTCAAGCCATTTCATCTTCGAATTCTATTCAACGCGGTTGATTATGTTGTCTCTTTTACCAAAGGCATGCCATGGTATTTAATCCACTGAATAACAGTTAATTACACACCAATACAGCATGCATCATTACCATATATGATGATTGTCATTACCAAATACAGTGATTTGGCCTTCATTTGAACTCGAACTGGCTGATCACCCAATGAACCTGGCAGATGAAAACCAATTCTTCAGAGATCTGACTCTCAGGATCTGCAGCAACCTTGAAATAGAAAAAGGGCTTTATGAGTCTTTTCTATGCTTAGAAAAGTACATTCCTACAGATAGATTGTATCTCCAGCGCTACGAACCTGAACTTCGATCGATGCGCATGGTTGCCAGGGCAGACAAGGAGCGGCAACAGAAGATGAACCTGCTCATCACATTAACCCGTGAGGCAAAGCTGGAAATGGCAGCAGCAGCTGAAGAGCGGAAAGGCGGGAATTATCCCGAAGTCTTCGTCTTTAACCAGCCTCAAACCTCGGCGATATCCACTTGTATGCTCAATGCACTGAATGAACCACTATCATCGATAATGGTCCTTCCTTTGGTCATTGAAGAGCAGATGACAGGTGCATTTGTGGTGTTGGCAAGGGGTGAGAATCGATTCAATGAAGAGCATGTCAGTTTATATGCGTCCTTGAAAAAACCCTTTACCATAGCCATGTCTAACTACATGGAGCATCAGGAAGTAATCAAACTCCAAAATATGCTGACTGATGAGAATCAGTTTCTCAGAGGCGAGCTACATCGCCTGGCAGGAGATGAAATCATTGGAACACACTTTGGCTTGCGCGAGGTGATGCAACAGGTACAGCAGGTAGCACCGATTGATAGTCCGGTCTTGCTTTCCGGAGAAACGGGCGTAGGCAAAGATGTGATTGCTAATGCTATTCATTTCTCCTCCAAAAGAAATGATGGACCTTTCATTAGTGTGAACTGTGGGGCCATCCCAGAGTCATTGATAGACAGTGAACTCTTTGGTCATGAAAAGGGCGCCTTTACCGGGGCGATGACGCAAAAGAAAGGGCGTTTTGAAAGAGCAAATGGTGGGACGATCTTTCTGGATGAAATCGGGGAACTGCCATTTGAGGCCCAGGTGAGGCTATTGAGGGTGATACAAAACAAAGAAATTGAGCGGGTGGGTGGTACACAAACCATCACCTTGGACATTCGCATTATCGCTGCAACGAACAAGAACCTTGAAGATCTGGTATCAGAAGGGAAATTCAGGGAGGATTTATGGTTCAGGCTCAATGTCTTCCCTATCTGGATTCCTCCCTTACGTGAACGTAAGCAGGACCTTCCCGCACTGCTGCAGCACTTCATTCATACGAAAACGAAGGAGCTAAAACTACCTGCTATACCCGAACTCTCTCCCGCAGCTGTAGAGAGCTTGTTTGAATACGATTGGCCGGGCAATGTAAGAGAACTTCAAAATATTGTCGAAAGAGCACTCATCATCAATCCTGCAGGTCCACTCTCCTTTGGTCGGATATTGAGACCTAGTTTGAATAGTAGATCAAATAACAAGAGGTCAGATAACCTGGATGAAATGATCACTCGCCATATTCAGCAGGTACTGAATAAAACCTCGGGTAAGATCCATGGACCTGGAGGTGCCGCTGAAAGGCTTGGTGTAAACGCCAATACCCTGAGAAACAGAATGAACAAGCTGGGCATAGACTACAAAAAAGACCGCATCACCTGATTTCCCCTTCTCAGAGAAAAATTGGACAGGCTCCTTCCGGCCACAATGACTTGTTCAACTCAAGCCGGAGCATGCCCCTGGCCTTTTGATTATTTGCCACATCCGGGACGTGCTCTTACATTGCTCTACTTCGCCGGCACAGATGATGTCTTGTCCCATTCATACTTGACCAACGTCATGACCAATGCGATTTCTCCTATGAAATAGGCTTTCCCCAATAATGTTAAGCTACTCCATAATACCACAATCAAGGAAAGCGTAATGATGCAATAACTGGTATTCGCGATGGCGATACCCCTCAGGAAAGGCTTCCAGTTGCTTCCCACCCATAGATAGCAGCTCAGAGAATAGACAGCAAAGGCTACTGCAACGGCAGCGAGTCCGTACAATATCTCTTGAGGCATGCCAAAATAGGGCTGGAAACTGGAAAGCACGATGCCCAGCATAATGGCCGTAATGATCGCTCCTATTCCATCTATGAGAAATACATTCTTGTATGAGACATTGGATAGCATCGCATGTAGTTTTTTATGTCGCCAAAACTAGCGCGCGGTGTGTCCAACCGCTTTTGACTTACATCAAAAAAATCACTTTCGCGAACGAACCCTGCTTAGTGTCTCCTGAGACATACCCAAAAATGATGCAATGTGCCCAAGGTTTACTCTCTGGTCAATCTTGGGATATCTCTCCAGCAGTTGGTTGTATTTCTCTTCTGCAGAAAGCAAAGTGAGCCCCTCAAGTCGCTCGACAAGATCAATGTAGAGGTACATGGAGCACGCTCTTACGACGCGCTCCAAGTCCTGGTTACTCGTTAAGAATTCCTCCATAATTCGGAAGTCCATGATCAGAATGTCACTTTTCTCCAATGCCTCAATGGCATACCTACTTTTCTTACCCTTGATAATGCTATCTGCCGCGCCCACAATGCCATATTCCAGCGCAAAGTGCGAAGTGAGATCACGACCATCCTGGAAATAAAAGGACCTCAATGCACCAGCTTTTACCAAATACAGGTTGTAGTTGATGCTGTTGCAATGCTGCAGTATCTCCCCTTTTTCCACTTGTTGATAGGTAATTATCGGGGAGAAACGATCTTCAATAATTGTGAAGAGTGCTTTGATGTCCATCAAAGAAATTGCTCGTTAAAATGTCGATCTATGAACAGCATTTATTCATATCCGGTTATGTTTAGGCCCAAGACTATGTTCCTGCGAGCCGTGAGCAAGCCATTCTCTTCCATGAGCGTGACCATTCCACCACCACCACGCTTGCTCGCGGAATTGCCCGCACGCTCATCAAGTAGCGGGTCACCTTCAAAAACGTAATTGTCGAGGTAGTATGGGATTGTTTCCGGCTCCTTTACATAAATATGAATGTGCGCAGGCTCCTGCATATCCGGATAATGAGCTGGCCGGAAAGTGTAGAAGGTGAATTCTCCGTTGTCGTTTGTCTTCATCCAACCCCGGTGCTGTCCATGTCTATGCTCCCACCCCACCGGCTCATCACTGGGTTGATAAATCCCTTTCCTGTCCACGTGATAAACGTAGACAATGATACCTTTCGCTGGCGTCTTACCATCCCTTTTGAAAACAGTTCCTGTAACTCTTACCTTGGGCTCGTTTTCAGCGAAACCAGGTAGCGTGTCGGTAGAAGTAAGCTTGTCCGCAACAAGTTGGTAATCCATCAAGGCTTCACAATCGCCACAGGGACCCCCCACAACCCTTTCCTTGTCCGCACCAACCTGGCTACGACACGCAATGGCCAAATACATAATCAGAAATGCCAACTTGTATCCTTTCATCATTTCGCTATTTCATCAATTGGTTTTTGAATATAACAGTTCTACTATAGTGGTAAACTGCAAGGCTGAAATGCAGTCAGGTACCCTGTTCAACGGGCAAACCGCTGGAAATCCAGCCGCTGATCCCAGCCGACATCACTTTTACATTAGAATAACCCATCTTCTCCGCTCTGCGGGCGGCTTTGGGTGCTTTTCTACACATGGGATTGGAGCAGTAAAAAATCACATCTGAGGCCTTCTCAGTTGGTAGGTCGCTGTCGGAAAATGATTCCGGATCGAGATGCGTGGCGGTAGGTACATGCGCTCTACGCCAACTTTGCAGCGAATTCACGTCGATAATGGTTGCCCGCTTATCAGCGATCAATTCTTTGACTTGATTTGGCGAAACGGCATCAAGGTTCAACAGTTTGGAAAGCACATCAGAGAAGTTCATAATCAAGACATTTTCAGTTTAACAATCAACCCTATGGTACCGAACAGGGGAAGTTTCCTTACAGCAGTGCTGAGATTATTAAACCTATTCTTTCGCTGCCAACCCTGACAGGTACATGGAACGAATGACCGATCATGCTTATAAATTGCTATTCAAGGGACCTTGTGAGCGGCTTTGAGTCATGGACTTCGAACTTCGGAAAAAATTCCAGTGATCAAGTGGGCTATTTCATCGGCACCATCTACTACCTCACATGCTACCCAATGCTCAACTAGCTGTCGAACCTTATCTCGGTAGTTCCTGCTGTATTGATCAAATTCCCCAGGTACACTTGACTACGATTGTGTTCATTACCAATAAAAACTTGCTCGAGTTCGAGGGCTCCCAACTCCCGCTGGAAGTACGCATGGCTCAACTCCGGCGGAGAAAAAATCACAATATCATCGGTGATGTATTTCCTAATCTTATTCACCATACCGCCGAGTGGCGGGTTCCTGGTGACGAGATTATGCTCACTGACCTGAGTGTGTGGGTACCAATAGGGTATGTCATAAATGACGATGTCTGCCTTGATTTTTTCCAACACCCTATCATCAAAGACGTCCCCGGCCACGAGTTCCGCTAGCTGATACTGGCCCGATTGCACCAGGTTGGCCTTGCACATCTCCAGGACTTCACGATCAATGTCAACTCCTATTACCTTCCTAAAACCAGGAGCCAGGTATTGCAGGCTAATGCCAACGCTACAACATAGCTCCGCCAAAACGAAATCAGGATTTCCCAGTCTTGACCTCAGATACCTGGCATTTGAAGGATAATTCGAGATGAAGAGCGAGAATTTGTCCCCCTTAATATCCTTTGGATAACCTCTTCTTTCTATGATGTCTTGTATGGAAATGTCGTCGTAAGCCATTGTTCGCATCCTCAGCAGATCAATTCCCTCAGACAAAGAAAAGCGGTTGCTGCCTATTCAAGGCGTTTCATTGGAAATGTCTGTGCGCGTTGTTCTCCATCCTTTATTCCGGAGATTTCGGCTACCAATGAATCCTGGCTGATTTTGGTATAAGTAATCACCTGTGGAAAATCGTGTTTCGGATTCTCAAACACCAACTGTGTATCAGAAGAGCGTGTACTTAGAAAAGGAACTGGTGAGGCGTTGTTCTGATTGTTGACGGTGGGTATATAGAATAATCCATCCTGTTTGCTCACCAGCGCTATGGTTTCGAAAACAAGGGTGTCCTTTTCTTTGACCATGTAACTCTGCCCGGAAAATTCACTTTCACTTTTTCTGGTCCATGTTTCATAGATACTGCCTGTTGAGATTTTGTTTTCCCAGGTTCCAATAAGCCATTGTGCCTGTTCGATCTCATTGACTTGTTTCATGATCCAGGCATCAATGAGTATCAGACCAGCTATAGCGATACAAAGTTTTATTGTTCTCTTCATCCTTCAATTATTAAATATGCTGTTGCGAAGTTGTGTTGAACAAGAAAACAATAATTGGAAAAATGGGACAGCCTGGCTTGCTCCATCAAAGAGCCAGGACAATTTCTGGTGATCGCCGCCTAACGCACTGATAGATTCCGCCAGTTCTTCGCAAGCGCATCACCTATGGGGATTGGTTCTGATTCCAGACCTATTTCTGTTTTCTGTCTATAGAGTGACGGATATACTTTTCCAACACAACAGTCATGATGATGATCAGGTAGAACTGACCCGCGAGACCGGTAAAGATGGCTGCTTTTTGGGCCATTGGAGTTATCGGTACGATCTCCCCATATCCAATTGTAAGGAGGGTGATAAAGGCATAGTACATGATGGAGTCAGCTCTTACTGTCAGGCTGCTGGTCTCCAAAAGCGTGCCTTTGAACGACCCGGGCGCTACCGTTTCTATGAGCATAAAGAGAAAAAAGGATACAAATCCCAGGGAGATATATCCACTCGCCAGTCCCATGATCACGTTTTTGTTGACATTATCGGATCTCCAGACTTGCTTGATCAGACTGATGGTGACAGTGGTGCTGAACATAAGGTAAATGGACAATCTCATGAGGATGCTGTCTGTACTGCCTGATCTAAAGAAAAAATTGGAGCCAAACTGGTAAACTGCGCCAAGGAAGAGCACAATGAAAAACCACATCAGCGTACGGTTTGAGGATATCAAATTGATCGCCGCGGCAATCGAAACCGTGATCAAAATCGGGTGAATGATCTCTTCATACACCTCAGGCGCAAAAAGAAGTGATCCAAAAAGGATCAGTATTTGACTCGAAAGAAAAATGTCGAATCGATGGGTATGTAAAAAGGTCCTCAATTCCGCCACAGCCGAAAAGATAGAAATAAGTCCTGCCAAACTGCTACCCTGTCGGTTACTTTGCCACTTTTTTGGGCGTTTGATTTTTTACAAAGCCAACTTTGAGCACCTCGCAGAGGATGCTAACGTGGTTGAGGCCATACGCTTTTTTGAATCAGCGAAATGATAGCGAGCATAAATGGAAAGAATTTTCTCAGGTTCGGAACTCCCTGGCTCGCATAAATCAAACACTGAGCACGGGGAATTGAAGCAGGAGACGGCCAACAAAAACTATCTTTAAGATGGTTTTTTTGTATTTAAGACTTCTTGCGCTTTCCAGGCTCGACAAATCAGTTGCTGTAGATTAGAATGAACACTCAACCCCTGATCAACTACTTCAATAATATTCTGCCCTTGGATGACCAGGAGACTGCCTATGTCCAGGAAGTCTTCCAAGAAAGAAGGGTAAAACGAAGGCAATTCATTCTTCAGGAAGGTGACGTAAGTAAGTTCAATACGTTTGTTGTTAGTGGTTGCTTCCGAATGTACGTTGTTGATAAGAATGCCAGGGAGCACAACCTCCAATTTGCCATTGAGAATTGCTGGACTGGAGATATTCATAGCTTTTTCTTCAAGAAACCCAGTCAGCTTTATATCGAAGCGATGGAAAGCTCAATCGTTCTCCAAATCAAGAGAGAAGATCAATTCAAGTTGTATTTGGACTACCCGAAATTCAACAGGATTTTCAGAATCGTGGCTGAAAATGATAACCTGAGTTTGCAGCGTAGAATTTTGAATAATATAAGCCTGTCCTCTGAGGAACGCTACCTCGACTTTTTAGCGCGGTACCCCGAATTGTTCAATCGCATTTCCAACGTGCAAATTGCATCCTACCTGGGTGTAACCCCTGAGTTTTTGAGCGCCATACGAAAGCGATTGGCCAAATCTTAAGAATTCTTAAGGCTCCTTCTTAAGAATTCTTATAGGTAGCTTCAAAAGCCATTTTCCAGCTTTGTATCGGATTAATATTCAGACAAATGGAAAAGAAAATCATTGCCGTAATAGGTGCCACGGGAGTCCAGGGCAAAGGGGTAATTAATGGCTTGGCGAGGAGTGAAAATTTCATCATCAGAGCGATTACCCGCAAGCCGGAAGCATACAAAGGAAAAGCACATGAAGCTGTATTTGGAGACTTGACGCAGGAAGAATCCTTGGATGAAGCATTCGAAAATGCTTACGGAGTGTTCGTGGTCACCAACTTTTGGGAACCCGGTGGGACCGATGAAATGGCGCAGGCGACCAACGCTATCAACGCAGCCAAAAGAGCTGGGGTCAAACATTTCGTATGGTCTACCCTACCCAATGTGGAAGCCATCAGTGAAGGCAAGCTCTATGTGCCGCACTTCACTGGAAAAGCGAAAGTCGATGAGATCGTGCACAACGCAGGATTCCAGTACCACACGTTTGTTCAACCGCCTTTTTATTACCAAAACCTCACAGGGATGTTAGCTCCTCAGCCCCAGGAGGATGGTTCGCTTGGATGGGCATTGCCGATAGACCCAACAAAAAAGGTCATTCATATGGCAGATATTGATGACTTCGGAAATGTGGTTGCTGGGGCACTGTTGAAACCTGAAACAACAGGTCAGGGAAGCTACCTGTCTGTAGCAGCGGAGTTGAATAGTTTCAACGACATTTTGGAGGCCTTCAAAGCCATTGGAAAAGACTACAGCTTCAATCATATCCCAGCAGAGGTCTTTTCAAACTTCTTTGAGGGTGCTGCCGACGTGGCTCAAACCTACAAGTATTTCGAAATCCACACTTACATG
The DNA here is from genome assembly GCA_965601475.1 of Cyclobacteriaceae bacterium. Classification (GTDB taxonomy): domain Bacteria; phylum Bacteroidota; class Bacteroidia; order Cytophagales; family Cyclobacteriaceae; genus JAWPMT01. The sequence continues at coordinate 347,119 of OZ271832.1, forward strand.
GGTCCAAATGCTGATGACCGCATACAATTGGCCAAAGAAATTGCTACCGAGCCATTCACTCCGCTGACGCAATGGATTCAGGAAAATGCCCTTTGAGTCAGGAAAACTGCAACATGGAAATTGAACGTAGAAACCCCATATCCAATGGATAATGCAGAAAAACCGATTGTAGCTGTATTTGGTAGTACGGGCCGACAAGGTGGCAGCGTGGTTCGTTACCTGCTTGATCACGGCGGATTCCAGGTTCGAGCCATTACGAGAAACCCATCCAAACATGAAGGCATGGCAGATGAAGTGGTCTATGCCGATCTGACCAAACCTGAAACCCTGGCCCCGGCACTGCGTGGGGCCTACGGGGTATTCCTGGTTACAGATTACTGGGCAGTCACCAGTACTGCAGATTGGGCACAAACCCCATCGGAAGAATGGATTGATCCGGTGGATGAGTTTGGGCAAGGTCAGGCGGTAGTGGACGCAGCCAGGAAGGCGGGCGTCAAGCACTTTATTTGGTCGACGCTACCTAATCCCATACAGATTTCCGATGGCGCCTTTAACATCCCCTACTGGACGAGCAAAGCAAAGTTGGATGCTGTTGTTGCCAATGCAGGATTCGAATCCTACAGTTTTGTGGAGGCACCCTTCTATTACCAGAATTTTCTGAAAGAAATGGCACCTGCACCACAGGAGGACGGATCAAAGGCATGGAACCTACCTATGCAGCCCGAATCGAAGGTGATGCACATGGGTGATATTGGTCAAATGGGTGCCATCGTCCTGGGCGCATTTCTGAATCCGGAGAAAGCTGGTCAAGGTCAGCATCTATCTCTGGCTGGGGGAACTTACAGCTGGTCTGATGTGGTAGAGATCTTCAATGCCCAAGGGCATCGGGTTGCTTTCAACCAGGTACCTGACGAAATTTTTGACGGATCATTGCCAGGTGCCAAAAACTTGCGACACTCACTCAGGTTTATGGAAGCTCATACCTATTTCGGTCCCAAGGCCGAGGGGAAAATTGCATTAGCCAAAGACATTGCCACTGAACCGCTGACTTCGCTGGAGGAATGGATTGAGCAAAACATTCATCATTGGGAATAATAGCCTTAGGCAAAAACGGCAATGTCAGAAAGCAAAAAGAGGGTGCCCATAATGGCCACCCTCTTTGCTATTCTTCAGGTTCAGGTTTAGTTCATGATACACCTGATACCAAAGCCATACACTCTTGGCCCTGGGTTGATATATACCTGACTGTTCCCATCGTGCATATAGAAGTAGTCAGCATCATCACCTTGAATTGTCTGGCTCCAAAGCTGGCTACTGGTCTTATCGTAGAAGAAATCCGGCTGCGTGCCCGTGTAGTCAAACGGGTTTCGATATCCATTGGGAACGATGTCGAGCCCCGATTGACCAAAAGTGGGTTGTGATTTGAATGCGTTTTTCGTCCAGAGGTCAGTACCTGCCAATTTATAGGCGGGATCATCCCCTACGCTGGCAACGAGCGTATTCCAGTCGTCAGAAGTCGGCACCCTCCAGCCCTCAGGACACACATCTCCAGACGCTACCACATAATGGTTGTATAGCGCTCCATATTGAGGCTGATAGACCGCAGAATCATTGTTGTACCAGGAATATGCCGGCGTGGTGAGGTTTACCCAAGTGGCCTGCACAGTTACTTCGGCAATGGGCGTGCCGTCGTTGAAATGAACCACGCTGAGGTTTTTGTCCAACCAAACCTGATCCCCAATTTCGATGGTACCATAGACATTTCCATCGATGTCAATTACCTGCTGAGGAACTGGTGATTTTTGAAGAATTACAACCAGGGGATCTGCCAAATGTCCCTTCAACGTTTCATTGTCCAGGCTCACGGTGTCAGGCTCAAAATCATCTTTAGTGGTAATGACAGTGTATTCGCCGTAACCATCCGGAAGGGTGATCTGATTGGTAATATCCGAAATAGCTTGATCAAAGACCTCCACGCCGTCTCCCAAAATCCGAACGTCAGCATCCGTCAGTTCAAAAGCAGCGGAAGACTCATTCGGCACTTGCACGGCCATAAGGAAGTCAAAGGTCTCTACGATGTTCAGTTGAAAGCCCACATACCCAAAGTCTGCCGCAGTCACTGATTCCGTAGACAATACTTCAGGGGTTAATTGTGAAGAAACATCCTCACTGATGGAGAAATCAATCGGCAAGGGATCACTAACCAGGTACGCCAGGGCACTGCCTTCCAGAGGTGCCGCATAGATGGCATGGACATCGGCATCATTCACGAAATATTCTACCAATTGGTAGGGACCTACTTCCAGTGCAATCGGTTCACTGATAAAACTGCCATTGAGACTGATCACATTGAGTGCTTCCTGAGAATGAATGGTCTCTCCTGCAGCGTCCTGAATGGTCACAATGATTTGATGAGGAACGACTTCCGCGGTTCTCCCGTTATATGGGTCTCCTTCGGCATCGGCTACGTAGAAAGAGAATTGCACCTCTCCTGTATCAGCTTCAGGTTCAGGGTCGTTTTGTTGGCAAGCATGGACGGCCAGTATGGCGGCCAGTGCCACTACTTTTGATAGTGTTTTCATCGAATTGGTTGTTAGTGTTCTTTGATTCAAAGCTGGCTTGCAGTAAGCGGGATTACATCAGGTGGGCGGTGTATAGTCTTAGATACCTCGATTGGGGTATGGAGCTAGATTTAGCTGGCCCGCGGGGAATGGGTGTTGGACAGGAAATAAAAAAGCGTAGATATCAATCTACGCTTAGAGGGGGTCAGGTGAGTGTTCAGAATAAGTGCGGCTTCCAATTCCTTCCCCCTCGAAAAATCAGGTATTGAATGGATTATAGATGGGCAGTACCTACGTTACCACCAGTTCCAACCGCAATTACTCTGTCTGGTTTGGCCTGAATGACTATCGATCTTAGCGTCCAATTGGAATCAACCCCTTCCATAACGTGAGTGCCTAGGTGGTATTTTCCCAGATTACTCTCGGTGCCAACGCAGTAAACTAGGCCTTCATTCGACGGGTCAAATGCTATCCAGTCCAGCGTCCAGCCTCCAAGGTTGCCCTGATCGATCCAGTTTGTACCGTTCCATGTGCCAACATTTCCTTCCGTACCGACACACCACATTTTGCCTTCTTTGGTGAAGGCGAGCATCTTCAACGTCCAACCACCAAGATTCCCTTTATCCTCCCAAGCATCACCAACCCACTTTCCTACATTTCCGTCAGTTCCCACTGCCCAAAGCTGCCCGCTAGCATCTAACGTAAGCATTTTCAATGTCCAACCACCCAGATTCTGAAGGTCTTTGAAACCTCCAAAGGCAATGTCAGCCATTTCACCCGTATTGCCTTCTGTTCCAACAAAATAAAAGTTATTTGAAACACTATCGAAGGCAATACTGCTGAGTGTCCATCCTCCTACTTTCCCGTGATCTGAAAAATTCATATCTATTCAATTTAGATTCCTACTCATAAGGCTTTTCGGTTTCCGCCTCTCACTGAAAATACTGAGCGAGAACAGTCCGTTTTTTAGTTCCTGAACTTGCCAGATACAGGTGGGTTCTGCTCCACCTCAAAGCTTTGATGAGGTAAAGTTGAAGTGGACGTGAAAGGAATCCATCAGGTATAGTCGGTATCATTTTGGATAACGCTATTGGGGTAGTGCAATGCTCTTGCTGAATAATCAAAAAAGGTGTAATTTCAACTAACGCTTCGAATAGGGGGTATCTGGTGCAATACCCCAATTGGGGTATCATCTATGCAACTGGAGTCATGACATTTGAAGCAGCAATGAATCTATAAATACTTTGAACTATGGCAAATGCATTGATATTAGTTGACATTTTCGAAATTAATGGGCAAGCGCTTCTACATATAAGCCCCGGAGTTTCGGGGCCTTTAGTTGGTGGTGACTCGCTCACTTTGCTGATCCGAAACGAAACGAATCTATCGCCCACAGAAGGTGAATCCCATATCTCTTGTCCAGTTGATTTTCTAACACCAGAGAACCCTGTAAGCACTTCACCTCAAAATAGTGGAGAAATTCGGTATAACTGGTATGGGGATGCACCAGGTCCAGGTAGTCCAGTAAACGTGCCACTAGGAAAGGTAAAGCCTCTTAGCCACGGATGCTCATTCTCTTACAGTATTCATTTGTTCAATTCAAATACACAAGGACCCAGTGAGTTAGTACTAGCGGCAGACCCTCAAATCACCATCAACCCAACCCCCTGATCGAAACTGGAATTTTGAAGGCATCGACCGTAATACTCAGTAAAGCCATTCTTTTTACGATTGGCTTTTTCCTTTTTGCAACGACCTATTCTCAGGATCAGAAAATAGCGGATAGTTTGAAAAAGGTATTGATTCAAAATGACCTTGTCGATAGTATCCAATTAGAGCTGCTGCGAAACCTCACATTCCATGAACGAGATGTTGAATTGGGTCTGGAATATGCAGATCAACTTATCCAGAAGGCTGAAGTATTACAATCCGATAAATACATTTTCTACGGTCTACTGCAAAAAGGTTACAAAATCTGGTACCGTGGAAATTTGGACGAGGCCCTTAAGCTATTCATCAATTCGATCGAATATGCAAGACGTGCTGAATTCAGAAAGGGCGAGGGAACAGCTCTGGGGGCGATTGCAAGTATCTACACCACATCAGGCCAACATGAGAATGCCATGAAGTATTATCGCGAGGCAATTTCAGTCCTGGAAAAATCTGACGATCCCATAGCCTTAGCGGGCACCATTCTAAATGCCGGTGATGCTTACCTCACAATCGCTGAGTATGATTCCGCATTGCGCTATTTCAGAAAGTCTGGTGCTATCTATGACAGCCTAAGTCACCAAATAGGGAGTGCTTACAACGCAGGCAACATCGGCATGGTCTACGCCAACCTCGGTGACAACGACCTCGCTGAGCAAAACATCAACAAAGCCATCGACATCCTGGAAGAAATGGGTGACTTCTACCCCGTCTGCTTCTACCTCCTCTCCATGGCTGATATTTTCAGCGATCGTGAAGACCTGCAGGAGGCTATGGCCTACGCACAAAGAAGCCTGGATCTGGCCATTGCCTACAAGCTCAAGCAACAGATCAGCGATGCCCATCAAAAACTTTCCGAGCTGTTTGAGTCCACCGGAGATGCAGGGCAATCACTGCAACACTACAAAGACTTTGTGGCCTACCGCGACAGTGTTACCAACCTGGAAACGGTACAGAAAATGGCTGATCAGCGTACGGAATTTGAAGTGAATTTGCGTGAGGTCGAAATCGATTCATTGGAAAAGGACAGAGCGCTCCAACAGACTTACATCATCACCGCCATTTCACTATTCTTTTTATCCCTTGTCATACTTCTCTATTTGCGCCAACGCCTCCACAATACACGCCTGCGCGCAGCTGCCGAGCAAAAGGAACATGATATCCAGGTAAAGGACCTGCTAAAAAGCCAGGAAACCAAAGCCCTGCAAGCCATGGTGCAGGGAAAAGAAGAGGAACGCCAGCACCTGGCCAAAGAACTGCACAATCACCTCGGCAGCCTACTGGCTACTGTCAAGGTGAATCTAAATGGCCTGGACAGCGAGGACAGAAGCAAGCAAAAAACTATCATCGAACTGGTGGATCAGGCTACCCAGGATGTCCGCAACATCTCGCATGAACTGAACATAGGTATTTCAGATGGATTTGGGCTATTGCCCGCCTTGAAAGAACTGGTGCAGCACCTGCAGCATGCCAACAAACTTGAGGTAGTGCTATCCGCGGATTTGGAATTGGTACGAATCGATTCGCAAAATGAAATCCTGATCTACAGGATTGTTCAGGAGCTGGTTAGCAATGTCCTGAAGCACGCCAAGGCCTCAAAGCTCTCGATATCCCTTACCGGATTCGAAGAGGGCAATCTCGTCAATATCCTCATTGAGGACGATGGTCAAGGCTTTGACCCTGATAAACTCGATAAGGACATCACAGGGATGGGCCTTGCCAGCCTGAAGGAGATGATACACAAACTAGATGGTGACATGAACATTGACAGCAGTCCACAAGGAGGCACCACCATCAACATCGATCTTGCCTTAGCCATACCCGAAAACACCATTGAATTATGATCAGAGCACTGCTGGTAGATGACCATTCGCTTTTTGCTGAGGGTATGACCTCCATGTTCAAACCGGATGACGGAATTGCCATCATCGCACATACGAAAAATGGCAACGAAGTGCCGTCCCTTTTGGAGGGCCAACCTGCCGACGTTATTCTAATGGACATTGACATGCCCATTCTGGATGGAATCGCCACCATGGACCTGTTGAAAAGGCATGATGTCGATGTCCCCATTCTCATGCTGACCATGCACCAATCCATCAAGCGCATACGTGGTTCACTGGAACGGGGAGCTCAAGGCTATATCCTCAAAGACGCATCCAAAGAGGAACTGCTTGAAGCCATCAGAAATGTAAGTCAACGAAAAAACTACTTTCATCCCAAAATCAATGACCAGGTCTTTGACTACTTCCGGGGAAAAACCGCTGCCAAAAACGCGTTACAAGAACTCTCCGATAGAGAAATTGAGGTGATCAGATGTCTTGCTGACGGCATGAACACCAAGTCTATTTCAGAGGCCTTGTTCATCAGTGTGCACACCGTGAAAACACATCGAAGAAACATCATGCAAAAACTGAGGGTCAATACTTCAGCGGAACTCATAAAGCTGGCCATGGATCGGGAGTTGATTTGACAAGGGAGTGATCAGATAATACAACCTGGCATATTCACGGCATAGGAGAAGGTTTTCGATCTGTTGTAAAAATCAAAACCCTTCTCTGTGATTTGCTCAGGCCCATTTCCTCAAATGAATGATCGAAAGAACGTGCATGAAGACCGCAGAAGGCATGATGAACCCCGGCACCAGGACATATGGGTACAGTCCGAATTCCCTGGGCATCAACGGTGAATCGCTTTCAAAAAATCCAAAGAAATAGGTGGTGGTCATGACCAGAAAAACCACCGAGGCAATAGAAACCAGGCCCAGGTAATTCCACCAAACAGCCACTTGTTTTGGGAGGATCTTTGTGCGAAAAACAAGTAGCACCATCAATGGCGCGGTAAAGGCAAATACCATATCGTAATTGTAGCCCTCAATGGTGATATAGGGATGAACCACCCCGGCAGCAACGGAGAATATGAGTAACGTCTCAAGTACCACCCGGAAGCCCTGATAACCAACAATCCAGCTTCCCTCAACATTGCCAATCCAGGCTTTGTCTCTGTTTCTTACAAAGAAAATCCCCATAAAAATGAATGTCGGAAACACGAGGAGCAAAGGCAAACGCGGTGGCAGCTCAAAGCTTTGAAATACACCAGTGGAGGCGATCGCAAAAAGGTATACGTGCCAAATCAGCAGTGATGCGACCAACCATATTTTCTTCTTTCTGCCATGCGCACCAAATGACTGGTTGATTATTCTTGAGCCAATTAGAATGACGGCCAGGGTCATTACCATGGCCAATGCGAAATACGAGATTTGTAACATTATATTTATTTATTGTCTAAAAGTTTCGTGTGGACCAGATTCAAAGCCCCCTCCCCTTCATCCCCCAGTAAAGTGCGTATTTCCTCCATCGCCTTTCTCCATTCTGGAATGATCCCATTCACAAAGGCCATTCCCCTATCCGTGATACTGATCATGGGAAAGTCCTTTTTGGAAAGAAGCTTGCGATCAAAGAGCCTGTTGAGGTTTCTATTGAGCGAGGATTTTTCCAATCGGGTGATGTCAGCCAACTGCTTCTGATTCAGATCTCCCTTCTTCGATAGCACAAAAAGGATATTCAGCTGACTGTCAGTGACATTGAAAGGCTTCAAATACTTTCTAAAAACATTTGCCGTGATGCGACTCAGGCGCAGCACCTTGCCTGAAATACATACTGAAGGATTGAAGGATTCTAGATTCTCGTATTGCATTTAACAAATCTAATCTAATTGGTTGTAGCTACAACTAAGAATCATTCAACGAAGGGCTTATCACCAATCTCCTAGCTGTTTGTTTTATCAAACGTTAGAAGTATAGCAGGCAGCAGTACCATATCCAGTACCAATGCCATTCCGATGGTGATGGTCGTCAGTTTTGCCATCTCCGCATTGATGCCAAAGGAAGACTGCATCAGCACCAGAAACCCCGCCATGAGCACCACCGTCGTAGTGATGACCGCCTTACCCACCGTATTGAATGTATATCGAATCGCCTCTTCAGGTGTCTTCCCCATTTCTTTCCTGGCCCTGCGGTATTTGGCCAGCAAATGGACGGTGTCGTCAACAACAATGCCCAGCGTCATACCCAGGACCACTGTTCCTGCCATATTTATTTCTCCATCTATCAGGTACCAAACGCCATACGCAATGGCAATCGGAGCAACATTGGGTAACAGACTGATCAATCCGTATTTCAAGCTTCGAAATATGATAATCAATAGCAATGAGATCAATATCAGTGCTCCAAGACCTCCTCGAAGCATGCTATGCATGTTGGTCCTGGTGATGTGGGCAAACATCAGGGCTGTACTCACGCCATGACTAAACATCGCCGGAGGTGCATTATCCCTGAGCCAGTTTTCGGCTTTCTCCGTCTGTGCCAATAGATCATTGCTGGACACATTGTCCATCGTCACAATCAGCCTGGTCTCGGATTTGTCAACATTGATCTGGTTATTCAAATCAAGCCCGTATGGAAGCGACATCTCGTAGAGCAGTAAAAACTGCGCGGCTTGTTCTTTGGTTTCCGGCATTCGATAATAGGCCGGATCGTCACCATGCATGGAGGCATTGACCTTTCTCATGATCTCTGAGAAGGCGTTGACGTGTATGACCTCAGGCTGACTACCGAACCACCGTTCGAATTCTTCAAGCTTCCGCAAATATTCAGGACTGGTAATACCATCAGCCTCACCTGTTCCCAGGGAATACTCGAGATTGTAGACTCCGGTGAGGTTATCGCTGATGAAATCGGTGTCGGACCTAAAGGGTACACTCACATCGAAAAACTCCACAAACCTGTTATTCAGTTCATTCTCAAGTGAGAGGTAGCTTATGCCAAGTACTGTGATCACGGATAGGACCAGTATCGGCCTGTGGCGGCCAATGACGAAGTTGGCGAACACACTAAGCATGTTGCTTTTTTCATTGACAGGCGCACGCCTTTTCACCCGGAATGGCAATATGGCCACCATCGAAGGTAAGAGCAATACAGAGTAGAAGAATGCAGCGCCCACGCCCACCGCTGTGATATTTCCCAAATCATGAAAAGGTGCTCCTTCGGCGAAGTTCAGCGTGAGGAAACCTATGATGGTAGTAGCACTGGTGATAAGCACTGGTGTGAAATTGACTTTGATACTTTCAGCAATGGCTTCATACTTGGGCACTCCGTTACGCATCAATTGTAGCATCGTGACCAACAAATGGATGCTGTCGGCAATGGCCAGTGTCATGATCATGGTAGGTGCAGATGCTGATGGAGCCGACAGTTCGATCCCCATCCATCCTGCCAGACCCATCGCCGACAATATGGAGAAAAAAATGACCATCAATGATACCACCATAGCACTGATACTTCTGGTAATCATCAAAACAGCCAGCAGTATCACCAGAAACATCATTGGTACCAATTGGCTCAGGTCCTTTCTGGCCATTTCCGCAAACGACGCATTCAACATCACGATCCCGGACAGATAGGTGTCATGGCCCGGATATTTACTTTCCCATTCACTCAACATACCGAGAATGTAGCTTTTCACCTCGACCGGAGCAGCGCTATTTTCAGCGGGAAGATTGATGGTCACGTTTATGGCAGCCACGCGCCCGTCTTCGCTGATGAGCCGGTCCATCAAAAGCGGCTCTCGCAAGGCTACCTCCCTGATATACTGCAAGGCAGAATCCGTCTTGGTGTGAATGTCGCTGGCCAGGTCTTCTACATAAAGGTCATCGCCCATAGCCCTGGTATGCTGAAAATTTGAGATGGCATCCACCCGAGAGGAATAAGGCACTTGCCAGGACATCCTTTCCAGGTCCTCCATGGCCTCAAGTGACGCTTTGGAAAGCGCATCGCCCTGTTTCGGGGCAACCACAATTAACACATTATCCCCTTTGGTGTATTTGTTCTGAAGTTCATCAAAGGCAAGTACCTGAAGGTTGTCATCGTCAAAGTACATGTGGTAATCGCTCTTGAATTTCAGAAAGCGTCCGCCACTTCCTGCCACGCCAACCGTTAAAATTGAAACCAGGAGGATCAACCATCTCCACCTGATCACCTGTTGAGCAAAACGCCTCATTCTGATGTCTGATTTCATTTGAAAATGTATATACAACTATTATTTATGACTTGTTTATTCCATTTGGAGGTTGAAAGGGGGTTTTCAAAACTCAAACCTCACGCCCAGTGTCGGCAATATCCCCAGACTAATGGGCTTGTACTCGCCCGTCCTTTCCACAAACCGCCGGGATGAGGCATTGTCCCGATTCAATAGGTTTTGAATATCGATGAAAGCTGTAAGGGCGGATCTGGGAAACTGAAACCTACGATCTACGCGCACATCGACGCCAATGAAGTCATCATTGCGGATATCATTCCGACCAGTCAATTCCTGACCAAATCGTAGGGTAGCTGACGCCTCATGCACGTCTTCGAAAACAATCGAACTGTGAGCTGGCTGTCCCGTGGAATACCTGAGTTTGCCGGACAGAATCCAACTGGCACCAGATTGGTAGGTAAGGAGAAAATTGAACAAATGGGGCTGACTATAGAGGTGGTCATATTCGCCAATACCATCCTTATTGTCCCTCTTGCTTTGTGAATAGGAGTAACTGATCTGGCCGTTATAGTTGTTGGAAAGGCGCTTGACAATACTCAGATCAATTCCGTAAGCGTAACCAACACCTTGATTACGCAATGAATTTACGGCGGAATTTGGTCTGACAATGAGATCTTGAAAATCCTTGTAGTAGATCTCCCCGGTGAATTTCAAGTCTGTGGTGAAGTAATGCTTGAATCCCGCAATGTAATGTATGGCCCGTTCGGGCTCCAGTTTCACCCCGCTATTGTCCGCAATATTCACAAAGAGTGGGTCCTGATAGAAAATACCCGTGGAGAAATTGATGCTACTTTTTTCATTGAAGAGGTAACTTCCACTCAACCTGGGGCTCACCCTTGCCTGACCACTGAAGCCGGTGTAATCATATCTGACACCCGCATTTAGCGTCAGCTTGGCCACTGGCGTGAACTGAAAGTCGGCATAACCACTGGCATTGTAGGTGTTATCAGCAAATGCTGAATTGAAGAATTGGGGTTGTCTCAAAAAGTAGTTCTGATTGCGCTGGTCTGCAGGCAGTTCATCCCGGTAGAATGCGTAAATCGTATCCGCTTCATTCAACAATCTCACATGATCGATATTGACCCTGGCCAAATCAATTCCTGCCTTCAACGTCATACCCTCATTTACAAAAAGTGTATAGACCGATCTGATCCCCACTTCGTCCTCTTTGCTGTCAAATTTCCCTTTGTCCGCATTAAATGGAATTTCGTCTGGTCCCGGTTGACTCCCATCCGAACGTAGTTCAGGATAAGCCTCACCAAACGTGATATCAGAGGATTTGGAGCGGTAATAGACCCAGTTGATCCAGTTGCTTTTGTCACTCAGTAGGCGCTCCAGTTTGGCGCCGAACAGCGCCTTGTCAATGTCGATATCCGTGAGGAAATCACTTTCAAACCCTTCATCTTCAGCCACATTTTCGGTGGTACGTTTGAAAGTCTCCGGATTGTAAAGGGCCAGCAGCGTGAGCTTGTTGCGCCTGTTTAGCCTGGTGATTGTTTTGACTGTGAGGTCCGAAAAACTGGGAAATCCAAGATCCGCCTGATCCGTCAGGTTGAGAACCGGTTCGAAGTTTTGATACCGATAGGAAGCAAATACGGTGGTATTTCCAGCAAAATATGTGGGACCGGAATAGTTGATGGAGGCACCTGTAAGGGATGCCATTACGTCTATATCAGCATTTTCCGGATTACCTTCCTTTATTGACAGCTCCAGATAGGAAGAACTCTTCCTGCCATACAAACTGGAAAAACCACCGGTCTGTATGACCAGCCCATCAACGACCCGTGGTCCGAAAATGCTAAAACGTCCACCATTGGGTTCGTCAAACCCTCCTCTGCTGCTCGAGAGATGACTCAGCTCAAAAACCGGGAATCCGTCCACAAACATGGCGTTTTCCTCCGCTCCCTGTCCCCTCACGGCCAACGCAGCAAAACTGCCGCCACCACTCTGAACCCCAGGCACCACACTTATGGCCCTGAAGATGTTGCCATTTGAAGCAGGGCTCCTGAATATCTCTTCCCTGGATAGCGAAAAAGTACTCGATGGCATGCTGGCGATGTTTTCGTATTGGTGAACCGTTACTTCTACCTCGCTAAGTGCCAGTGCATTTTCCGTGAGTTGCACTTCATGATAAGCAGTCTTACCGCGAACGACTTGTATTTCGGTGAGGATCTTCTCATTGTAACCCACAAACGAAATTTTCAGATTGTACCGACCTTCAGGTATTCGTTCCAGATGAAACTCTCCGTTCGCATCGCTGGTAGTACCCAACCCCAACTCACTGATGTAAATATTGCAGAATGGTACCGGTTGCAAGGTCACCTGGTCCGTCACCAGTCCTTTGATGCTGCCAAAATTGCCAGGCGGCTGGGCCTGAACCAAAAGAGCCACAAAATAGCTCAATATGGCAAAGGCGACCTTTTTCGTCTCGATCTTTAGTTTGATCATCTTTCTCATAGCTCCAAAAAGATTTTGTACATACAACTCTATCTCAAAAAATTCTAACGCTTGAAGTAGATACTATCTGGTATGTTGTAGAGCATTATTAATGAATATGGAATCGTAAAACTACCACAATAGTTGTATTTACAACTATGAATTAGATATTTTTTTGCAGTGTCACCTACTCCCTACCAAGCCACTTGATCCATCGTCCTTGTCCTACCGGTGATTATTGGGTAGTTTTTCCACAACTGTTCACACTGCCAAGATTCTGGAGGCATAAATCATCCCTGTGTAGGAAAATGCAGGTGAGTAATCCTGATGTTTCACTACCGTTTGAAAATGACTTCTTTCCAGCAAATCAATCAGTTCATAGAATTTATTGCCATGCCACTCGATCATGACAATATCGAACTGCTCCAATAGGCTGCTCCTGCTCATATCTCCCAAGATCTGATACTCGCTACCCTCAGTTTTAATTTTCAGTACCCTTTTTTCCTTTTCGTGCACTTTGAGAATGGGTGTCAAAACTTGTGTCGCTTTCTTGACCTGTATGGTCACGGAATGGGCACTATTTGAGTCTGTGAGGTGGTGCTTATCTTCTTTGATACCGGCCAAATGGCTCGTTTCAAAACTGTGATTTAGCGTCAGTTCCTGGTTCTGATCGGAAAGGCCAAAGTGCTCCAGATGTATTTTCGGCTTGAGTAGTGGATTGAGTTCAATATTGTCTTGCGCCGCATGAGCAGCCTCCGGAAAGGGCTCAAAGCTGAAAACATGCCTGACCTGCTCTTGCCTGGCAAAATACAGGGCCGATATCCCAACGCTGGCACCGACGTCGATGACAATAGCAGATGAATCCAGGTCTAGCCTGTATACTTCCCGGGCAAAGACCTCGTAGAGCATAAATCCATAAAAGCGTTCTCTCAATTCGAATGAAATACCATCAACCGACATCAGATTCCTGTCCCGAGATGCATCATAGGAGAAGTCGGCCTGACAAACCTCCAGTAATTCCAGGAACTCCGCATAGTTCTGAAAGATGTCGCTATGCGGCTCAAACAAGGATGAGAGCTTTTTGGCATAAATCTTCCCTTTACTGCCGGAGAAATTGAAATCCCTCGCGGGAAGTCTGTGTATGTGAATTTGCCATGCAGATCGAAAATCTCGGATTTGCAGCCATACCCATCCGAATTTGACAGCATTTATGCTCTTTCGGACCGCCGCACGCAGGTAATCCACCGCAGATCGTCCGTAGGTACTTTTCTGAACAACAGCGTAGCAAGTCGCCGTCAATAGTTGGCGTTTTTGGACCTTGCTGAACTGAAAATCATTCCTGATCGCTTTTTGCAGATCCAGGAGCACCGCCAGGCGAGGAAGGTACCTGCTCAACTTTCTGTTATCCTTGACTGAGTGCAGATTGAGCGACAATGCACTTCCATAGCCGCCAAGGGTTTTCACGAAATAAGGCTTCTCAATTTTGACAAACTGACCCAGGAGACTCAATTGCGCGATAAACACAATATCGAAGGCGAAGACATTTCGTAGCTGTATTCTGCTGTAAGCGCTCCTACGGATAACACCATAGAAGGCATGGTTCCACCACACGATTCCCGACAATACTTTTTTGAATCGGTCTACCGGGTCGCGTACGCCGATGGTCTCGATATCCTCTGTATGTGGCATCTCACTGCGCAAACCATTACGCACCCAAAGATTGTCAGTAGTGCATAAAATAGCGTCGGGATGTGCTTCAAAAGCTTCCATGCAAACCTTGACGTAGTCCGGATGCCAGTCATCGTCATCACAAGCCCACACAAGGAATGGGATGTCCTCAGGAATTTTCGAAAGTAGAAACCGGTGATTGCCAATGATACCCAGATTTTCAGGTGTTGAATAACCGATCACACGCTTATCCCTTCGACAAAAGTCCTGTATCACCTCCTCTACCCCAGGATCTGGAGAACTATCATTGGACACAAAAACCACCAGGTTCTTGTAGCTCTGATTGCAGAGGGTGTTCAGCGTCTTCCTCAGACCGTCCGGCCGATTGTAAGCAGGAATTCCAACCGCAACAAGGGGCTCAGACTTCATAGATTGTTAAAAAATTTTGTCCAACAGTCAGCCATCGATTCCAGGTTCAAGAGAGCCAAGGCATTGATCCATCGAAATTATGAAGAATCCACCGGTGAATGCAGCGGCTTTGAAATATGACAGCGCGCCCGCTAGCGGATTTAAAATACAAATCGGATTGGAAAATGGGACAGGTCTAGTCCTTTCCGTAAAAAAGTGAAGACATCTTCAGGTTTTCACCATAAAAGTCTTTTGGCGAATATCCCGTGAGTTCCTTGAAGTCATTGGTGAAATGGGCCTGATCGTAGTACTGATTTTCATAAGCCACCGAAGTAAGACTTGTGGTCTCCCCACGCAGCATCATCTTCAGCGTGGCCTGTAGCCGAATGGTCTTCGATAGTTGCTTCGGACTGAGACCCACAGCTGATGAGAATTTTCGGACCAGGTGTCTTCGGCTGATATTCCGCTGCTCAGAGAGTTCGTTGACAGACAGCCTCCCATTTGCGGTCACTATCGTATCCACGGTTGACTTCACGATACGGTCGACGGTATGTTTATCGGTCAAGCGGGCCAATAGAAAGGCTTCAATGTATTTGATGCGCGCTGCGGTAGTGTGCGCACCTAGCATTTGCTTTTCGAGGTGTGGCCCTGCTGCCCCAAATAGTTTTTCCAGCGGTATTGCTGTATTGGCCATCTCTTTTAGCGGAATGACGGTAAAAGGCAGAAAGCCGTCCGGGAAGAACCGAACTGAAAAAATACCCGTTTCGCCCGTAGGCTCAATGGTTAGCGGACGCGTCAATTGACCAATGACAAAACACTGTGGCTGGATCACGTGAGTACCATCTTCCGCGTATTGTTTGTACAAATCGCCATAATGAAAGATCATTTCCATGCAGCCATCAGGCACAATGACTTGTTGCTCAGGCCTCTCCTGCTTTGGGCTTTCCAAAGTCCAGTAACACTTAACAAACGGGGCCAAATCATCACTCGGTTCAAATACCTGGTAGTCCATGCATCAAATTTCCAGGAATGTTTTCATCCAACCGGCAATTTGAGTTCGGTATTTGTGCCCCTTGTTGGATACTGCCTCGTGACCAAAATGCTGAGCTGCTCCTCCAATAATTGGAAGGTCACCAAATAACATGAGCCGAATACCTTCGCTATTCGGCTCATTTTTTGACTAAATTTGAGCCGAAAACTTTTCATAATCGGCTCATGAAGTACAATTGGCAGCAGTCGGATTGGCCCAACTTCACCTTTGATGCATCGAAAAGTGAGGACTTGCTCATCGAATTTGCTGAGAAACTGGGAAGAAGCACCGGG
This sequence comes from Cyclobacteriaceae bacterium, assembly GCA_965601475.1. GTDB lineage: Bacteria > Bacteroidota > Bacteroidia > Cytophagales > Cyclobacteriaceae > JAWPMT01. The sequence continues at coordinate 363,320 of OZ271832.1, forward strand.
CTAATGGATGCACTTTCGCAATCCGCGCAAAAGGAGGCTACAATCGAGTTGATGGTTGCTGAAGCCATCAAAACCTCAGCAATTGAAAACGAATACCTCAGCCGCCAGGATGTAATGTCTTCCATTCGCAGGAATCTTGGATTCACGACCAACATCAACAACACAGCCGATTTACGGGCCATAGGTGCCTCCGAATTGATGATTAGCGTTAGGGAGAATCACAGCAAACCATTGAGTGAAGAAATGCTATTCACCTGGCACAAGATGATCATGAAAGGCAGTAAAGGAATTAATGCGGGTCAATGGAGAACCTATGAAGATCCCATGCAGGTGATTTCAGGAGCGATAGGAAAAGAAAAGGTCCATTTCGAAGCACCTCCATCCAAGGCCGTACCACAGGAGATGCAACGTTTTATCCAATGGTTCAACGATACAAGACCAGGCGGTACCAAAGCAATAAGAAAAGCTCCGGTACGATCTGCCATGGCACATGTTTATTTTGAAACCATTCATCCCTTCGAAGACGGTAATGGTCGCATAGGTCGGGCTATTTCTGAAAAAGTCTTGTCAGAAAGCATGGGTAGGCCAGCCCTGATCAGTCTCTCCAGGACAATCGAGGCCAAGAAAAGTGACTACTACGAAGCATTGAAGGAGGCGCAATCTTCCAACGATCTCACCAATTGGATCCATTATTTTGTTCAAGTGGTGATTGATGCTCAAGGGGAAGCGGAGGAACTCATTGCTTTTACCGTGGAGAAATCCAAGTTCTTTGATCGATACAAGCATAGGCTCAACAATCGGCAAATTCGGGTGATTCACCGTATGTTGGATGAGGGGCCAAGGGGTTTCGAGGGCGGAATGAGCGCCAAAAAGTACATGGCCATCGCCAAAACTACTAAAGCCACTGCAACACGGGATTTGCAGGATCTGGTGGGAAAAGGCGTTTTCATCGCTTTGGGTGGAGGTCGTAGCACCCGATACGAAGTCAATTTATGAGACTGCATAGTTGTCGCCAAATGTCCTAATCAATGGACTTCAGGTGAGCCTCTGTAAAATGTATCGTCACCGACTAGACAATTAGTAGCCAAACAGTTCCTAAAGTTTGTCAGGTGCCTATCCCAATAGGCCTCGAATAAGAATAGAGGCTGCTGAAATGATGATTTGTACAAGAAAATTTTGTCACCAAAAAAACCTTGTACAAGTCTGTACAAGCAAACCCTGTACAATAAAAAAATCTTGTACAGGAAATCAATGTAAAGTCTGTACAAGAAAAAATACTACTTGAAAAAATCTTGTACAATAAATCAATACCAATGTCTGTACAAGAAAATTTTAGCATCATGAAAATCTTGTACAAGGTTGTACAAGAAAAATAAGTACGAGAAAAAACCTTGTACAGCAGATCGCGCAAAATGTCTGTACAAGAAAAAAATGACCTTATAAAAACCTTGTACAAAAACCACCATTCAATGGCCTCAATGCACTTCACTCGAAGGAAATTGCATCAAACCAACAGCTGAGTCAAATGCTACCCCTCGGTTTGACGTTCAGCAAAATGAACCTGAGTGGTGCTTGCACTTAGCAAGCACCACTCAGGTTTGAGCTGGATTCACGCGATGGCTCCTGCCCGCTATGACTTTATGTCCAAAGGCTTTCCCGCTATGATCGGTTCTGGCTTGAATAATGTGGGATATGGCATTTTCAGTTCATTGACCAGGTATAACGCCAGGTCGAACGTGTGATCAATTACCCAAAACCTGACCACCTTACCGTCCTTGATGGTGAGATTGAAGTATTCGATCGAAGTCCCAGAAGCTCCGGTGGGTTCATAGTCAAAGAATTTGTTGATGTGCTTCCAGTGTAGGTTGACGGCGATGATCGCCCTGTCCTCACCATTGTCAAATTCATCTACCAGATCGATGGCGGGTGAAAAGCCATTCAAAAAAGCCTGTCCCCAACCCATGAGTACCTCTTTGCCATACAAGGGCATCTCTCCTACGGTACTTCGGATTTCGACGTTATCATCTATCAGTTCATTCCACAGCGACATGTTGTTCTCAGAAAATCCCTTGTACAAGGCTCTCCCAATTTCATGAGGTGTCTTCATCTTTTATCCTGTTTATGTTAATTATTCACATTTGTTATCGGCGAATCATCTTGAAAGCCATGTCCGGTCCCTTTCCTTCAATCCGGGCAGGTTGGATCCATACCATAGACATGGGCTCCAGGAACCTTGACATATACAATGGTCCCGAATCGAAAGCATCAAAACCCAGGTCTTCGATCAGGCCAAGCACCACCGATCGGGCCTCAGCGTCGTCACTGGCTGCAAACATGGTAGCGCTTTCATGGCCGAATCGGGGGTTGACCATGTTCTCCCATCCGGTAGTATTGAAGGCTTTGACCACATGAGTACTGCCGGTCCATTCCGCCACCTTCTCAGCTCCTGAAATTGTGTTGCCCACAGACATGCTGCGGAGATCAGATGCCAGCGGGTTGGTGGCATCGATGATGATCTTGTCGCTCCAGTCTGGTACCTTTTGAGTGATCCCATGGAGGACATCAAAGGGCACGGCCAATAGGACTATATCCGATGCCAGCACGCCAGCAGAAAAATCCCCGACCATATCCTGGTCCGAGAAACCCTCAGGTACTGCGCCGCTCTCATTGGCAAGCAAAATTTCATGTCCCAGGTCCCTGAACCGCCTGGCCAATGTAGCACCTACATTTCCGGTGCCGATGATAAGAATTTTCATTTGCTTCTCTTTTGCTTACAAAGCAAAGGGACCGTGATGGAGGAATTGTGACCGAAAAAATGGAAAAGTTGACCTATTTCTTGGTATTCAGACCTGATCTGTAGGTCGCTGGACTCTCACCGGTCATCTTCCGGAAGAAACGACCGAAGTGAGTGAGCTCCTCGAAGCCCAACTGATAAGCAATATCGGAGATGAGCAGATCGGTATATTTCAGCATATTCCTGGCTTCTACCAGGATTCGTTCATCAATAAGGCGCTTAGCCGATTTTCCAGTTTGCTTCTTTATGGTCTGGGAAAGATGGTTGGGGGTGACATTCAACTTCTCAGCATACTCCTGGACGGTCTTATGCTGCAGGTAGTGGTTGTCTACGCACTTTTCAAATCGTAGCAACAGACTGGCATGCTTATTTTCACCCTCCGGCTGGTGCTTTGCCTCATAGAGTTCCATGCTCTTGTACAATAGCGTCAGCAACATGGTATGCAGGACCTCTTTTCGGTACCTCCCACTGTTCTGATGGAATTCTGCCAGCAATTGCTCACAATGCCCGCGGAAACCATACAAATCCTGATCGGTGACTTCAACAAGATTGGCTTTGTACAGGTCAAAAAAGCCGAAAGTTGCTTTGATCTTCTCGGAGGACCACTCCAGGAAATCTGCGGTGAAATAAATAATGAAGCCCTTCACCAGACGATCCCGATACCATGAATAGAGCTGATTGGGAGAAACAAAATATAGGGCGTCGGCAACATTGGTGAACTTCTGCGTATTGATCTCGATAGCCGATTTTCCAAAATCCTGGATCAGCGTGATTTGGTAAAACCCCCTTTGGTAGGGTGACATGTAATTCCTGGCACCCTGCAGATCCTCGAATCGAAAGATGTGAAACCCGGATTCCTTTACTTCCGTGTGGAATTCGATTTCTTCGTAGAGCTCAACAAATGAGTCAAAGTACTTTGTTTTCAAAGGCCGTTCAATTTGAATTCCTGGTATGCATTTGGGCTAGCTCCCTCTTCCAGGGCAAAGTAGCAACTAATCAACGATACTTCATGGAAGGCAGTTTTGGGTGTGGCAACGAATCCGGAGGGCAGCTTCCTTTGTATCAAATTCGGGCCAATGGAATTGGACCGGTCACACGCTCTTCCATCAAGTGTCTAATGCCAAAGAACCAAACCATTATTCTCATGGAAAACGACAATGCACTGATCAGGCAAAGCCTGACCGGCGATAAATCCGCTTTGGAAACACTCATCAAGAAACATCAGACCTGGGTATTCAACGTCGCGTTGAACTTGACTGCCAACAGTGACAGCGCCGCTGATTTGACCCAGGAGGTACTCATCAAGATGGTTACAGGCCTCGCCAACTTCAACCAGGAAAGCTCGCTTCATACCTGGTTGTACCGGATTATTAAAAATCACTTTCTCAATGGCGAGCGAGCAAAGCAATCCAGAGAAGTCATACCATGGCAGGATTTCGCCGATGGCCTCGCCTCGATACCAGATGAAGCCATTTCCGAATCTGCCGTCAATCGCGACCTACTGGTCGAAGAAGCCAAACTCAGCTGCATGAAAGGCATGCTGCTGTGTCTTTCACCTGACCAGCGATTCGTCTTTGTTATGGGTGAGTTGTTTGAGTTGAATGACAGACAAGCAAGCGAAGTCCTCTCCATATCCAAGGCGGCCTACAGAAAGCGGTTGAGTCGTGCAAGAACCCAGCTATACAACTTCATGAACCATCGATGTGGTCTGATCAACTCGGCCAATCCCTGCCGATGTGCCAGAAAGGTGAATGGCTTCATCCAAAAGGGCTACATCGATCCCGAAAAAATGCAATTTCAGTCTAACGTGATTGAGAAAATATCCGAAATGGCAAAGGCGAGGTTGAAAACATTTGAAGAGGATGGACTTCACGCCTACAAGGAATTGTTTCAATCACACTACTATCAAAAGCCAGCGAATGAAATCTCCTTCCTGCAAAAATTAATGTCTTCAGAGGCCATAAAAGGGTCTTTCGATCTGAATTAACAGGTCCCACCACTACTTCGGTCACAGTCCGGAACGCAATTGTGTCCAACTACCAGTAACTAAAACAGATTCAAATGAGCAATCTATTGAAAGCAGGTTTAACCCTTTTAATTACATTTTTTATGACGAAAGTTGGCGCACAAATCAGTCCTGAAAACCTTCAGGAAGACTTCACAGAAGAGCAACGGAAAGTGATGAAAACCATCATGAAGATGACTTCCTCGTTCGCAGAAAAGGACATCAATGGTGTGATGGAAACTTACGAAGAAGAATCAACCATCATTTTTGAACCCGGAATGCCAGTTAGGGATAGAAATACCCAAAGAGAGCTCTTTATGGGTTTCATTTCCATGGATCCCGAATTTCAATATGGTGAGCACGAGGTATTTATCAATGGTGATGTGGCGATCCATCTGACCCCCTGGAGCATGATTGGAAAAACTCCGGATGGCACTCAAATGAAGGTAGGTGGATTGTCCATTGCTGTTCTCAGAAAACAACAAGATGGTGAGTGGCTTATGATCTTCGACGATCCCTATGGATCGCACTTGCTTGAAAAGTGAAGTTCAATTCCTTCAGCGAATGACCTTAGGAGAAAAACGATTTCATCCTGGAGGATGAAATCGTTTCTCGTTCTTTTCAAAATTGGTAGATCCAGTTTTGTCGCTGATAGGCCACTTCAAAGCCAGCCCGGATCATATTCAAATAGCTCTGCACCGGACGTTCTTCGCTGTGTTGCGCTGTTTCCGACGTAATGAATCGCGCCCCCAAATCAAAGGCATCCTGCAGACGTGTCTTCAGCAGAAGACTTTGAGCACCCCGGCCCCGGAAGGGCGCCAGCGTTCCGGCAAATGCCATGGAGGCCATGGGGCCGTCGACAAAGAGCGCTCCGGCGGCAATATCTACCCCCTCACAACTCACGATATAATGCCGGTACCCCGCCTGGCCTACCGTACTTCCCAGCCAGGAAGCCAGGCGTGTATCCTCCCAATCAAAACTCAAAAAAATCAATTGACCATAGTTGTCAGCTTCCTGCACATCGATCCGACGAACAGACAACGCCCGCGTCATTGGGACGACCATAGGTTGTACTTCGCGATAGAGCTTCGTCCAGTTGTTGTGATGGGCAAACCCATATCGCAACAGCAAGTTCCGGGTATCTTCATTGACGAGAGCCGGCGGCAGCTGAATAAAAAACCTGGAAGTCCCGGCACGCTCATAGAATTGAACGACTTGTTCGAGTGTCTCTTCGTTTAGGGTCTTCGAAGTCCCCAGTCCGATGACTCTGTTCATCGCCAGGATGTCCAGGTCCGGAGTAGCACAGACCAAAGCCCCTGCGATGACGGAGGAGTAGACGGGAAGAATGGCATCTCCCCGATAGTATTTCATCCAATAGGCGCTTTCGACCTGCTCAAGTTGCTCAATGAATTCGCTGCTGAGTTTTGCTGGTTGTTTAGAGGTTGAAGCGATCATCAGCTGGCCTTATTGATGTCTTTGAAGAGCAGCATCTCCTTCACCTTGGCTGAACCTCCCTCGTAAAAGCCAGTTTCCTTTTCATAGCTCCTGGGATTACAGAATGTCCCAAAAACGATGTCCCAAAGTGGCAAATCCGAATAATTCAACTGGTGTAGCCCACGACCATGATGCACCGAATGGCTCTCAGGTCGTTGAATGATGTAGCCCAACCACTGTGGTGTTCGGATGTTGGCATGCTGAAATATGGATAGAAAGTTGAGAAGCAATATCACCACGGTGATGGCTTGCGGCGACAAACCAATGAAAAAGGCAAATACGATGCTTCCGATGAAGGTGAATGAAATCATGTCAGTGGGACTGAAGTAAAATGCGCCATAAGTGTCTAGTCGTTCCGCGCTATGGTGCATCTGGTGAAATACGCGCCAAAGTAAATTGGAGCTATGAACACACCGGTGATAGACATAGATTACGAATTGATAGCCCACGATCCCAATGAGTACACCCAGGGCTGTCCCCAACCCAGACAAGTCGAAGAGCATGTACTGAGCCATCCACGGATCCGCCCAAATCGGCAGATACGAGGAGAGAAAGAAGAAGGCCAAAAATGAGATGAGTCCCTTGACCTTCCAGTGCTTCACGTGCGGAAGTTTTCGTGCCGGAAGGACGGCTTCCCAGAGCATCAGTCCTGCATAGATTGACAACACGGCCAGTGACACGGGATCCATGAGTAAATCCAAAGGAGAAGGTAAATCTTGCATAAATTATTGTTTTGATTCACCTCCTATGGCGTAAGAAAGGACCTTACAATGTAAGGTCCTAGGGTAAGGCAATCACATTAGCCGCCGACATCCTCCCAGTGCATCTCTGCCTCGGGCCTGTATGAACATAGCAAGCCGGTTTTGATGGAATTTGACAGGTGCTTTCCCAAAGCTTCATGCTCAATCGAGATCTTTTTGATGCTATCACGGATTCGCAGGGTAACAGCCGCTCTGGCTTTTTCCGCATTTGACCCCACCTTCCTGCTCTCCCCCTTCAATCCCAGTGACTTCGACAAATGCTCAACCAACTGGTCATACTCCCGTGTTAGTTTTTCAAATTGGGTGCTGTCGCTCAGGTCTTCGGCAACCTGTAGTTCTTCTTGCAATTCGGCGATTCGATCCTGATAGGCTTTTTTGGATTGATCATCCACAATGGCCACACCCTGAGCGCCATCACTCAAGACTTGCATCAACTCCATGCAATGCACCTCCTCGTTGGGCCTCTGGACGAGTGTAAGAATGTCCAGAATCCCTTTGGTTTTTTTTAAGTCAAGCGTGGTCCCCGCATAAGTCAATGTCACGATGCTGTTGGCCATGGAAAAGGAACCCACATGCTGATCCACCATCGGTGTCGCCTTATCCGTTGCATAGTCCCCTTTGGACCTGATAAACTCATGAAACTTCGTCAGCCGCGAGGCCTGGCGATAAGGGTTCACCTCTTTCTGCCAGGAAAGAGCATCCTGGGTTTTGGTCTTGTCATGGAAGTAGATGTGCTTTTCAAACTTCTCAAGATACTGCTGCCAGTACACCAAGGCCTGCTCCTCTTCATCCAAATAGTATGAAGCGGCAGCCATGTATACCGGAAAGTCGATGTAAGTGGCCGACATCTCCAGTTTTCTGCCTAGTCTCAAAGCCTTTTGGAAATCACCCTGCTCGAAAGCTAGTGTAGCCCCAACGGACTGGTACTTATCTCCCTTCAGCGGATTGAGATGACATGCACGTTCATAGAGCGCGACAGCCTCATCCACCGCACCCAAAAACATGAGCGAAAAGGCTATTTCCAGCAGCGTCGCCGGATCATTACTATTCATCTCCAGCGACTTGCGCAGGTAGAATTCGGATTGATCAAAATCCCTTTCAAAAAGCAGGACCCGACCCAGAATACACAAAGACTGATAGTCGTTTTCATCGTTCTCAATGGCCTTGAGCGCGTACTTCTTTGCGCCACCCTGACTGATCTCCCACCGATCCCACAACTGGCAACTCCATTGGTTGAAGTAGCTGGAGGAAATCCCGGCATAGGCCCGGGCGTAGTTCGGTTGTTTCTTCAGGGCCTGCTCAAAAAAGGACCTCGCCTTTATATCTTCTTGCGGGGTTCCCTGCTTCAAAGACACATTACCTCGCAAGAGTAACTCATAGGCCTCCAGATCAATGGCTGGTTTTTGATACGACCTGGAGAGGATAGACTGGCTCAATTGACCCTGCAGGAGATTGGTAACCTGCACCACAGCCTGATCCAGGAGCTCCAAAACACCGTCTTCCTGGTAATCTACTCTTTGGTCGTAGATGACCTCATTTTGTGGTAATTCGATCAGTTGCACATTGATCATCATGCGATCCTGTACCCGTCGAAAATAACCCGTGATTACATGACTCACATGATATTTCCCCAGGATTTCCTCGTCATTCAATGACCATTGACCTGTAGAAAAATAAGATAGAATGGATAAGCCTTGAAACTTGGACAAATGATAGACCAGGTCCTCCTCAAAGTGCTCGGTAAGGGTGCTACCTTCCATTTGCGAGCGCTGAAAAGGCAGAATTGCCAATGTGATGTGGGACCTGACCATCTTCCTTGATACGAAATAAGATAAAAAAAGCTACGGAATTTTGGAGCCTCCCAAATCAGCTGCCCAAACTCGCCGCGACATCAGGCGGAATTGGCAGCTATCGCCATGGATTTAGTTGTCCAGTTTCTGATTATTACCTTGCGTCCGCTTCAGCGGTAAATAATTGTCTATGAAAGTGATTGTGACAGGTGCCACCGGCATGGTAGGCAAAGGTGTGTTACTGGAATGCCTGGACGACGAATCCATTACGGAAGTATTGTCCATTTCCAGAAGGAACCTGGGCATGAGCCATCCCAAGCTCCAGGAACTACTCCATCAGGACTTCTCTGAATTTGACTCCGCCAGAGAGGCTTTACAGGGGTATGATGCCTGCTTTGCCTGCATGGGCGTGAGTGCCGCCGGATTAAAGGAGGAAGAATACACCCGACTGACCTATGGCTTTACCTTATCACTGGCCAAGGTGTTGAAAGACCTGAATCCGGATAGTACATTCATCTATGTATCCGGGCAAGGCACTGATGGATCCGAAAAAGGAAGTACCATGTGGGCCCGGGTGAAGGGCAAAACGGAAAATGACCTCCTGAAGCTGGGATTTCGGCAGGCATTCATGTTCCGACCAGGCATGATCATTCCCGTGCGTGGTGTCTCCCCGAGCAGCAAACTCTATCGGGTGCTGATCAACAATTTGACCTGGCTGTTGAAACTCATCAAGCTGCTGGCTCCAAAATCCGTTGTCAATTCAGCTCAAATTGGTCAAGCCATGATCAATGCCACGACGGATGGATATGACAAAAGTGTTATCCATCCTGTTGATATTCTCAAACTTTCAACTAAGTCGGTATGAGAAGAATATTCAGATGGTTTTTCCTTGCCATTGGCGCTCTTGTTCTGGTGGTTTTGGTGACAGGGACGGCATTTCTCAATCTGAGTCCCCAATTCGGCGGAACGGCAAGCCTAGAGCAACAAGAAATCTACGCAGCAACCGGGCACTTCGCTGATGGCATTTTCATCAATGACGAGGAGATCGTAATGGAAATCAATTGCCACAGCATCTGGAACATGCTGAGAGAGGTACTGAACCCCGATCCCAATGTGGCACCTGACCGCAACATCGAAGTAGAGAAGATCAACCCCGAAAGCTTGATAAGTCCGAAGGATACCCTCACAAGAATTACCTGGCTGGGGCATTCATCTTTCCTGATCGAGACAGGAGGCAAAAAGGTGCTGATCGACCCCATTTTCAGCCAATATGCTGCCCCTCACCCCATGTTGGGGCGAGCCAGGTTCCATCGGGAAATGCCCATCACCATCCCGGAGCTATCAGATATTGACGTGATCATCATTTCCCATGACCACTACGATCACCTTGACTATCCGTCGATTGATCAGCTCAAGGACAAAGTCAACCATTTTTTTGTCCCACTCGGTGTAGGCAATCACCTGAGAAGATGGAACATCGGCCGGGATAGAATATCCGAATTGGACTGGTGGCAAGAGGCATCCTATGAGGGTTTGAAGATCGTTCTCGCTCCTTCGAGACATATGTCAGGCAGGGCTCTTACGGACCAGTCGGCTACGTTATGGGGATCGTGGATCATGCAAAACCAATACACCAACATCTACTTTAGTGGAGATGGTGGCTATGGCAAGCACTTTGAAGAAATCGGCCAGCGATATGGACCATTTGACGTGGGATTAATGGAATGCGGCCAATACAATGAACTTTGGAAAGATGTGCATATGATGCCCGAACAGTCGGTACAGGCTGCCATAGATGTACAAGCTGAGCTGATCGTACCCATCCACTGGGGGTCCTTCGCGCTGGCGACGCATAGCTGGACAGATCCGGTAGAAAGAATCACCGAAGCAGCCCGCGAAATGAATGTACCCCTGGCTACGCCCAGGATTGGAGAACCCATAGAGCTGACAGATTCCATGCGCACCGAATATGATCAATGGTGGGAGTTTTAATTAACAAATAAAATTCCTTAAATATTCTATTTAGATATATATTATATCTTATTTGACATAATACTCAATTTAATCTTTTGATTTACTGTTCCTTTTTGTTATATTCTATGGCCTTTAACAAAACTGAACAATTATGGTAATGAGTTACAGAGGTTCGGCGGCACCCGTCGTAGAGGAGTCACAGTTGGTTTCAGTTGGTGATTACATGGCCAGAAAACTGATCACTTTCCGACCGGACCAGTCCATTTTCGAAGTCGTGGACGCCCTAATGAAACACAAGATTTCGGGAGGCCCGGTAGTCAATAATCAACAAGAGCTGGTTGGTGTCATTTCTGAAGGTGATTGCCTAAAAGAAGTTGCTCGCGGCAAATACCACAACATGCCGATTTTCTCAGGCCTGGTAAGTGAGCATATGGCCACCAATGTCATCACTGTGGACCCCGATCTCAATATTTTCGAAGCAGCGAAGATGTTCCTTCACAAGCGGTTGAGAAGGTTTCCTGTGGTGAAGGATGGCAAACTTGTCGGCCAGATCAGCCAAAAGGATGTCATGAAAGCCGTATTGAACTCGAAGAGTTCTACCTGGTAGTATTGCTGCAAGGGTGTCACCCTTGATGTGAATAATCCGCATGTACACACTTCGGCAGAGTAGGAGTAATTGTCGCGTATTTCAGTTCCGGATATAGGCTCATTTCCCTGTAGCAACAGTCGAAAATGTACTATTGCCATGCGGGGCTTATTTTTGAGATGATTGAAAGGCCAAGCTGATGAGGTTTTGCTTGCGCTACCCTGAACTCACCGCCCATGAAGAGAATAGTCATTTTAGTAGCCGTCGTAATTACCTGTTCTTTAGTTTCAGGACAAACGAAAGACTGTCCACCTGTGATTGAATTAAGAAATCTATACGAAACAGACCAGGATTTTAAATCTACCATCGACAGCATGTTTCAGAACATTCACCCACTTGAAACCGGCTCTCCTAACCCCTGGGAAGGCAAGGGAATCGATGAGTTATATGATTTCATTAACGAATGGTTTTATTTCTTACCTGACGCTCATAACGGCCTGGATAGAATACTGGAATTCACTTTTCTATTCTATAAGAACCCTGCAGGCATGGACTTCATTTTGGGCCAAAAAGGTAAGTCCTGGGCGATATCCTTCGCGGAAGAACGCGGCAAATTTCTGGACAGCCCTGAATCAATCACAATTATTGAAAAGTGGTTGGAGGATCCCACCCTTGACAATGATGAATTTGTATACCCACCCGGCGGCTTTGACTCATTCAATGATTTTTTTGTCAGAGATCTTAAGCCCGGCGCAAGGCCCATTGACGGAGTATCAGACCCCTCCGCACTTGTATCTCCTGCGGATGGCATCATCAACATGATTAATAACGAGCTCACCTTAGAATCAGAGATTCCAACGAAGAGCGGAATGAAGTTATCACTCAATGAACTACTTGATGGCTCAGAATACTCAACAGCATTTGTTGGAGGAACAGCCCTGGCCGTTTTTCTATTACCTCATAATTATCACCATTACCATTCCCCGACGGAAGGAATCATTGTCGAATCAAAAGAGTCCGTCGGCGATCGACTTTTCGGTATGCCCGATATGTTGGACATGATCAACGATGGAAATATTGCCTATAATAAGGATTACAGCGTTTTTCAAAATTTCAGGCATGGCTATTTCATCATAAATACCGATCAATATGGATATATCGCCATGATTCCAATTGGGCTGCAAACGGTTGGATCCGTGGTTTTCGAGAATAGATTCAGAAATATAATAAACGGAAAAAGCGTCGCCGTACAGAAAGGTGAAAAACTCGGCCATTTCGAATATGGCGGATCGACCGTTTTATTACTTTTCCAGAAAGGCAAATTCAGTTCTCTAAACGTGAGACAAGGTCAGCAAATCGGAACATTGTCCAAATGAGCTGACAAAGATGACCTTCCGAAAATAGAGGTATCCGCAAGGGTTTCTCCGGGAGATTGAGAACTTCGAAGAGCAACAACTGGCTGTTGTCTTCCATAGTCACTCATGCTTCAGACTATGGACCGGGTTCGCACTGGCGGCACTCCAGCTTTGTGAAATGATCGCCAGGCCAGCCACAATGATTGTAATCATTCCCGCACCGAGAAAAACCAACGGACTCAGGTGGACCCGATACTCGAAGTCCTGCAACCAATTGCTGGACAGAAAGTATCCCGCGGGGACGGAGATGATGAAGCTAATAACTACAAGGACAAGAAAGCTCCTCATAATCATGGCGATGATCGTGAGCATCCGGGCCCCCAGGACCTTTCTTACTCCGATTTCCTTCGTCCGTTTCTTAACCGAGAAAGTGGCCAGCCCAAATAATCCCAGGCACGCAATGAAAATGGCCAGTAGCGCAAAAAACTGAATCATTTGCCCTAGGCGCTCTTCTTTCTCGTATTGACCGGCGATCTCCTGATCCAAAAAGGTGAACTCAAAAGGCCATTGGGGAAACAACTCAAGCCAGGTTTCTTCAATTTCCCCTATAGCTGCCAACAACTGCTTCGAATCCTCGGTACTGAGCTTCACGGCTACATGACCGAAAAAACCGAGTCGAAACACGCTGGGCTTGATAGGTCTGTAGAGCGACTCAAAGTTGGCGTCCCGCATAACACCTATGACCCTGCTCTCCCTCCTGCCTGACACGCCATTCCAGGAAAACCGTTTTCCCAGGGCTTCTTCGTTGGACCATCCAAAGGACATTGCTGCTGCCTCGTTGATAACGATGGCCTGAGTAGAATCAGTTGCAAATGAAGGCGAGAAATACCGGCCAGCGGCCATTTCAAGTTCATAGAAATCCAAAAAGTCGAAACCCACAATCTTCAACCCCATGCTTTTGCCTTCTTCCCTGACTTCACCTTCTACATTGTAGGATTGTACCCATCCCTCCTTCCCGGCAACATATCCAAGATTGACAGCTTCTACCTTGGGCAGCAAGTCCATTCTGGATTGAAACAATGCAAAGTCCTCCTCAATTTTTGATCCGTGCTCCAGCACGATGGTCTGTTCTTTGTCAAACCCAAGGTTTTTGTTCTTAATGAAATGCATCTGCATTTGAATCACCAGGATGCCGACAATCAGGACATTCGAAACAATGAATTGGCCTACGACAAAGACCTTCCTCAGGCTGGCGTTGCTTTTGTCGCCATAAAATACACCCTTCAGGGTTTTTACGGGCCTCAATCGACTCAAGTAGAACGCAGGATACGCTCCTGCCAAAGCACCAATAACCACGGCACCAACCAGAAACAGGAGCATCAAAGCGGGCACCTTCACATAGGGAATCGAAAGGTCCTGTGTCATGAAGTCATTGAATACAGGAACCATCACCTCCAACAACGCCAGGCTGAGTATTGTACTAATCATTGTGACCAGAATCGACTCCGTAATGAATTGCCAAATGAGGTTGGATCGATGTGCTCCCATGGCTTTGCGTAATCCGATTTCCTTAGCTCGTGTGGAAGATTGCGCCGTCGTCAAATTGATAAAGTTCAGACAAGCGATGATCAAAATGACGAAGGCAATTACCGCAAACCCATACACCTGCGCGATATTGCCATTCACTTCCATCTCTGCCACCATATCGGATTTCAAATGGATGTCCAACAGCGGCATCGACGAGTACCGAAAATCGACCTGGGGGTTCTTCACTCTCCCGAAAAGGTCCACGCCGTCTTCCAGCAACCGACCATTGAATGATGATACTAACGACGCATCCTTCAGCAATACGTAAATCCAGGCACCCGACCATCGATGGTCTTTCTCCAGATCGTACCCGCGATCTGCAATGCCCCGCTGGCGCTCCAATTCCAATGGAAGTAGAAAATCAAAGTCTAGATGAGAATACCTGGGTTTTTGCACGATACCGGTTACCACCAGTTGGTTCTCATTCTTGTAGACAATTGTCTTCCCAAGCGGGTTCTCGTCTCCGAAGTACTTCTCAGCTGCAGCCTCGGTCATCACGATGCTGTTCATGGACTGAAGTGCTTCCTGAGGGTTTCCGGCCGACCAGGGGAAATCGAATACGTCAAATACCTCCGGGTCCGTAAAGAATATTTTCTCCTCTGTAAATAGCTTATCCTCGTATCTGAGGGTTGCGGCGTCATTGTTGTCTTTGTGGAACCGCACAACGCTTTCGACTTCCGGATATTCCGAAAGTAACCTGTACTTCAATGGAAAGGCAGCCCGACAAATACTTGATGTCGAACCCCTGGATTCATAGGCATAGTAGACGCGGGTAATGCGATCCGCCTTGGTATTGAATTGATCATAGGACAATTCGCCCAGGACAAAGGCCGTCATCATGATAAAACTGGATATACCAATGGCCAGTCCCAGAATATTGATCAGTGAGACCGTCTTGGTTTTTAGTAAACTGCGACTGGCAATAATTAAGTAGTTACGAAACATGTCCATGGTATTGAGTCTTCGACCTTGAGTTCTTTTTTTCATTGCAAAAGGCTGAAAGAAGAGCAGTATATTCAGAAAGTACAGCAGATTGGCTTTTCCTCTTCCCATTCGTTCCATTCTCCTCAGGTAGAGCTCATGCAAGTCTCCCTCCACAGCATCTACGAGGTCTCTTCTACAATACCAGCGTAGAAACCGTGTCATCCAACGAGGTGGTGTCGGCGTCATAGCTCCCCCCCTTCCCATACAATTTTGGGAACGTCGCTCCACATGCGATTGCGAAGTGACCTGGAAGCATGCAAGGCGTTTTTGCCTGAGTTAGTCAGGAGGTAGAGCTTCTTAGCTCTACCTCCTCTTTCCTTCGATGCTCCGCCCATGTGAGATGTGAGGAATCCTTTGTCCTCAAGTCGTACCAATGCCTTGTGGACAGAACTGATCATTACGCTCCTTTCAGTCCTCGACTCCAGCTCATCTGTGATGGCCAGACCATATGCCGCGTCATGCAGAATGCCGACAGTGAGCAATACCAGTTCTTCAAATTCTCCCAAAGACGTTCCCTTCATTGCAGAATTTAATTTGTTTCACCTTTGCCTACCAAAGAAACACAATTATCAATGGATGTCAAAGATTCATATTGGAAGCTGGGTCATTTCACCCATAGCAACCGGAAAGGCCTGGTCACTGGGAAGGGCAAATAGCGAGAAAAGCATATACGACATCTCCACCTGAAATACTCTGGAAACGTTGGGTTAAGGAAACCTTACAAAATTCCCACTCCAGGTTTCTATGGCAGCGCCGGATGGTGGATTCTCAACGAGGGAACGGTTGAGGTTGTCCAATGCCGACCGAAGCAAATCCGCTGCTTCCTGTTCCCCTTCATCCAGGGCGACATTGGGAGGTTGCGTGATTCCATCGAAATACAGATGCGAGAACGTCAGGCTGCCATTATCAATGTTATCGAGGGTAACGAAACTCCTTGCGTCCACGGCATTGCCAGGATAGTTTTGGATCAGGACATTTTCGAAGACCCCCATGGCTCCCTCTCGAATGCGGATGGCATCGGCTCCGCTGTTACTTGGATTTTCGGCGGAAGGAAAACCCACTAGTGTCAGGTTGCTGAGGGAGGGGCTTGAAAACGGTACCGCCTGGTTATCTGATGACAGGTTGTCTCCTTCTATCCCACGATCCTGAATAAAATCAGGGTCATCAATTTGTTGAATGTATAAATAGGAAGCCGCACCCGTCCACCCCTGAGCAAAATCAAATTGGTCGTCCTGATTGCCTATACACGCCACATGAGTCAGGTTGACTGTGCCGCCAAAAAGCTCAATGCCATCATCGGCACCCAGAAATGCTTGTACGAAATCGACCGTTGTACCACTACCCACGCCGTAAAATGTGATTCCGTTATGCTCCCGTTCAGAATTGATAGCACTGCCCGTGTATTCCACCCGCACGTATCGGAGGACACCGGAATTGTCATCTGGCTCGGTGCCACCGTAGACGATATCTCCGATTTCAGCGATGGCGCTGGTACCTACGTTGATGGGAGCACGACCCGCCAGAATGAGTCCGCCCCAGGCGCCGGGAATCTTGTCTGCGGCCGTGAAAACGATCGGAGCCTCATCCGTACCTTGCGCCAGAATCATTGCACCACTTTCTATGACTACAAATAGTGCTGGTGGCTGACCCCCGGCCGCAACCACTGTGACCCCGGGCTCGATGATCAAGACCGCTCCATCTCTCACCCTGAGCGCACCTAGCAATGCAAACTCAAAACCCTGGCGTAGTACCATTGTATCCCCCGCCACTACTTCCGAAGGAAGCACCGCTCCATCTTCAGGTAAAAGGTCAATGAGCAAATCTTCGGCTATCTCGTTATCAATCTCCAGACAGGAAGAAAATGCCAGCATCATCACCAGGGAGAAGCCTATGCTCCTACACCATGGAAATCGAAAAGTATAAGACAACAAGGAAATC
Source organism: Cyclobacteriaceae bacterium (assembly GCA_965601475.1). Classification (GTDB taxonomy): domain Bacteria; phylum Bacteroidota; class Bacteroidia; order Cytophagales; family Cyclobacteriaceae; genus JAWPMT01. Next base: position 380,588 of record OZ271832.1, read on the forward strand.
ATCTGCCGCGGTCGTTAAGGTTCAGTCGGTAGGAAACGCTGATTCCAATATCTCGCCCCTCACGAAAGGATTGTGTGATACGACCTTCAGTCGCCAAAGGCCCTGCTGCCTGTTCCCGCTCGATCCTTGGATTCAACAAATTGCTCAACGAAAGACCCACGCTCCAGCCGCCCACAAATTCACTTTTCCAAATGAGGTTCAGCCTACCATAAGGCAATTCGAACTCATCTCCCCGTTGCTGTGTACCGACATTGATGATCCGTCTTCCGGAAATGTTGTAAGTGAGCTTCAACGTGCTGCTTTCCGAAAACCTGAACAACCTTCGGTCGTAGCCCAATGCCAGATTCAAAATATATGGAGACGCACCCTGCAATCCTCTCGAGGTATTGGTCACATTGGCCAGGAGCGCCCTGGTCTCAGGGTCTTCGACGTTATCAGGGTCCGTATTCACCTGCGTGGCCAACAGGCTAATGTTTCCATCGAATATGAAATCATTGAACAATGCTGATTCAAAAATATTGCTCAATCGTCTCTGAAACCCGAACTCCAACCCATATACGGTGGCACTTGACACGTTGAAAAAGCTAATGAAATTCTCGCCACTACGAACCTGCTCGATTGGCTTATCGATGTGCTTATAGAATATACCAACAGAGAACAATTCACCCGAGCCTGGGAAGTGCTCGTATCGAACGTCGAGGTTCATGATCTGTGAATTTTCCAAAGTCGGACGACCCACCACACTTTGTAGATTTTCATTGACCTGAGGAGCTGGGATCAACTCATTGAAATTGGGGCGGGTCAGCGTTCTGGAAACACCTGCCCTGAGCAGTTGATTTCCTTTGAATGCGTATTTCACATTGAGGCTCGGAAGGAAATTGATCTTGTCGAAAACCGACGTTCGAAAAGGGTTTTGAAGTGGCGTACCAAGCAATCGGAAAAAAACAGTTTGGTCTGTGGACTCTACCCTCACACCGGGAATGACCTCCACCCCACGTACAGGAGACCACTGGACATAACTGTAAGCACCATGGATTCTTCTCAAGGCCCGTGATTGACGCTCCCCTCCATTGGTATCCCTGTAGGAGAAATCACCAGCCAGCAAATTTGCATCGGAATACAGCTCATCGAGATTGGATAAATCAATATCTGTTGTAGCCAACCCGTCATTGATCAAGGTGAATGTTCTGAAGTCGATCGCTCTGGCTTTCTCCTTGAATTGGTAGCCAAAAACCCATCGGTCAGATGTACTCCCACGGCGTACCTTTCCGAAATTGTACTTCAACTCCCCAAAAAGATTGTTTTCCTGCTCATCGATCTCTTGAAAATACCGGCCATTTTCTGCCGCTACATTTCTGTTAATCGTTCCCAGGTCACTCCCTGGAAGTGCGAAGAAGGTCAAGTCACGTCTGTCGGGTTCATCGGTAAAGGCTCGGGATACGCTTGCTCCCCAATTCAAAAACAATCTACTGGCTATGATCTCATGATCCGAGGTGGCCTGGAGCGTTGACAATCGTTTTTCCAGGTAGCGATTACGCAAGCGCCTCACATTGTCGAAATCGATCGTTCTTCCCTGACTCAGGATGTAGCTGTTTTCGCTGTTGTTGGAGAATATATAGTTGAGATTGAAGGTATTTCTTTCGTCCTTTTCATAGCTGAATCCCACCAACGAAGTAAGGTTCGTCTCAAAAAGATACCGCCTGCGATCAAAAGCATTAATGGGCGCCTGGTTGGCATCCAGCACATCGTTTATTCCCCGGTCATTTCTGTAAGCATTTCTGTATGAGCTGGAAAAGACCATTCCCAATCGCCCCGACCCAATGTTCCAGTTTTTATCAAGATCAAGTCCCCAATTATGGTCCAATGGAGCCTCAATTTGAGCTACGTCAAAACCAGTTTGAAAGGGACTACCCATTTCAGAAGGCAGGCGCAAGGCAAAGTCTCGTCCGTCTACTGCTACAGGGGATGCCCGGCCTCCTCCTGAAAAACCAAGGTATTCAAAATCCCCATCCCTGGAGGTCTGAAAATCCTTGAAAGTACTTTGTGAATTGAATCCGGCTCCCAGGTGTAGTTGTATGAAGTCTTCTCCAAGGGGAGCTCTCGTGAAGATAGCGATGGATGCACCGGATACATCCGCAAATTGATCGACGTTGTAAAACTTAGTAACGTCAATATTCCTCACAATGGAAACAGGCAATAGATCGAGTTCAAAGACCTTCTTGTCAGGATTTGCCGATGGGAGTGGCAAACCATTGAGATAGGCATTGTTGTATCGATCTCCCAACCCTCTGACAAAGAGTCCCCGACTTGCTTTGGCAATGCCAGAAATATTGGTGAGACCTGACTCGACATCAGAAAAGCCCTTTTCAGAAAGCTCCCGCGCACCAATATTCTCTACCGCCAAAGAGGCATTCTTTCTCTCCAGCAACAAAATATTACCATTGGCTTTGTCTCCCCGCGCCTCTACCACTACTGCTTCCAGTGATTCGATGCTGGGCACCAACTGCACAACAACAAAGGTTTCTTCGTCGGCTGAGAAGCGCGTATCTTCCACAATAAGATCGTTGTAGCCAATGGCACTCACCTTTAGTCGGTGTATTCCCTGGGCATAGTTGAACCTGAATCGGCCATTCAAATCCGTGGATGTGCCCTGTGTGGTTCCTTCGACGATGACATTGACACCAATCAAGGCTTCCCCGGTCTCTTTATCCTTGACCTGACCGGCAATTGATGCGTCCTGGCCAAAGGCTCCGCTAGCACCCAGCCAAGAGAATGCCAGTGAAAGAAGAGATACGTAAATGTTGTGTAGATACCTGCTGCTGCCGGGGATCATGCAAAGAACCAGTCGCCGATTAATTGATTTTAGCGCATTGCTAACCCGTAAAATGACCAAATAGATTCCATATGGAACCCACATACTTGCTGACAAGAAATCAAGTGTCAGCCGGCTGACGGGATTTGGCGTGGAGTATGGCCTTTTCGGCTTTCAAAGCCAGGATTTGGCTGCTGTTAATGACATGAAACTGTACCTACCGCATCCAGTAGCGAATCCCTATTTTGTATTGCCAATAAATGGAAGTCCGAAGGCCCCCAATACGCCTCCGCAACCATGTAGCTGCCGTCTAAAAGAGAAGAAAGAGGCTACCGCATGAATAGCCTCATTTGGTGTCTCCAGTCTACCCTTTCCAACCTTGAATCGACGGTTATTTCACTGCAACCAGCGCACTCACCGGCCCTGTGAGTGGGATTTGATACAAATCCCTGAAGCCGATGTCTTTGGTCAGGGCTTCGAAATCGGCAGGAGAAAAATCATAACCTGCCTCTGTTTCAATCAGCATATTCAGTGACATCATCATGCCAAAGGCATTTTCACGACGGTCGTTGTCGATGAAAGTCTCAATTGCCGCGAAGGAGCCTCCCTCCGGGAGGGCGTCATAAGCCTTCTGAATAAGTGTTTTCTTTTCTTCCAATCCCCAATCGTGCAGGATATTACCCATGGTAATGACATCGGCTCTTGGCAAATCTTCGTTGAAGAAGTCACCTGCTTGGGAGGTCACCTGATGCTCCAGGCCCCTCGCCGCAATGTTATCCTGGGCGATCATTGCCACCTGCGGCAGGTCATAGGTAGAAGACTTGAGGTGCGGATTGGCCCGAGCTATATGGCAGGCGAGATCTCCTCCGGCTCCGCCCACATCACAATGAGTTCTGCAACCCGAAAAATCAAATCGATTGGCAAATTCCATGAAATTGCCAGCCTGAAAGCCTCCCATGGCACTCACAAACTCCCGAAGCCCCGCCTCATCCTCATAGATTGATTCAAATACAGACTTGCCACCGTGCCTGGTTTCATTTTGAGGTAATCCGGTCCTGAGTGCATCTTCCAGGTGACTCCAGAAAGGATAGAGCCGGTTGTTTGACATTTCCAGAATTCCCCCAACGTAACTTGGCTTGTTCATGTCCAAAAAGGTGTTGGCCTCTTCACTATTCTCATAGCGCGCATTTTCCATCAGACCGGTTCTATTCAAGAATCCGAGTGCTACGAGCGCATCCAGAAAATCATACTTGCCCCTGCCATGAAGGCCCAGTCTTGCTTGAATTTCATCCCCGGTAAGTGGTTGTTCCGCAAGGTGTGTGAAGAGTCTCAGATTGACTGCGGACAGGAGTGTCTTGGATGCCCAGAATCCCATGCCGATCTGCATGATGTGATCGGGTGTTACTTGCTTAGCTGCTTGCTGTTTCGCTTCCATCATTGATTATTTTTTATGGTAATCAGGTTCATTGATTCGAAGATCAGATCCAATACCAGGGACATCAAAGGCAATGAGTGAATGCCTCTATTTCATGAGTGAATGCCAGATTGATTTTGAGTGGCTACTATTATCATCGTGGTGGTTTCTTGGGGTCATCAAGTCTCCGGGTTTTTGTATATTATATGGACTGGCACCCTCCAAATCACTTGACATGAGACTTGTAATCGTCTTTTCCATTTGGTGCGCCTGCCAAAACATAGCCGTTGGTCAACAATATAAGGACAGTTGGTCAGCCGGAGATCGGGCGCTCCTCGTTGAAAACCTTCAAACGTCCTTTGAGGCCGTCTTAGCTGAGGTCGAACCACTCGACGAGGCGCAGTGGAGATGGCGCAGAGACAGCACTTCCTGGTCTGTGGCCATGGTTGTGGAGCATCTGATCACGCATGACGAACTGTTTTCGAGGGAGATCAGGGTACTGGCAGCCCTGCCGGAATTCGTGCCTCTACAGGACTCGCTATTCAGCAGCGACGAAGAGATCATGTCCTACAAAAATATCACAACAAGCAATCGGGGCAACGCTCCCTCCTATCTCGAACCCCAAAATCGATGGTGCAGCAAGTCAGATGCCTTAAGTGCCTACCGGAAAACCCGAAATGCATTGATTGACTTTGTCCGGCACACGGATAGCGACCTTCGCAAATATTATACAAAAAGCGGCAGAGGGCCCACAGCCTACAGAGATGGTCACCAGTTGCTGCTAATCAGCATCGCGCATACGCAAAGGCATGCGGAACAGATAAGGATCATCATTGAGGAGCAGCCATGAGTCGTGAAGCGCGGTGCTTCGCCTAAAATATTTGTCCGTTTTTTACATCTGATTTTGAAGGTGGGGTCCGTAGTATTGATCTACAAACCCAGAGGATCATGCTTCGACACTACCTGAAATCAGCCTGGAGGAACCTGCTCAGACAAAGAATGTATACGGCCATAAATGTGATGGGATTGACGCTGGGTATTTCGGTGTTCACGACCATTACAATCTATGTGCAGGATGAACTGAGCTACGATAAATTCCATCCCGATCATGTATACAGAGTTTCAGGTCATATCAAAGCGAACGGGCAGGAATACAACGAAGCGACTTGCCAATTTCCACTGGCCGAAGTCCTCCAGCAGGAGCTCGCGGGCATAGAACACGCGGTCCGGGTCTTCAGACCTTACACCGTCCCTTTGTTGAGAAACCAGGAGATCAAATACACTGAAGAAAGCCTCTACTATGCGGATGAAAGCTTCTTTGACGTCTTTGGATTCCAGCTTGCAACCGGGGATCCCCAAACGGCCCTCCGAGACCCAAGTAGCATAGTGCTCACCGAACAAGCGGCAATCCGCTACTTTGGACACACGGAGGTACTGGGAGAGTTCCTAGAAATGAAATTGGGTGACGAATTCCGGACACTCCGTGTCACGGGAGTGCTAAGGAATGAGCAACTGCCTTCGCACTTCCATTTCGACATGCTCGTGCCTCTTGAATTCTTATTTGGCTATTGGGAGGAAGGGGAAGACCCGGTCACCGCCCACAAGCAGTGGTTCTGGACGGGATCATGGACCTACGTCAAACTGCAGGATGACTCTTATGCCGAAACAATTCAATCCAACCTGCCTGGTATCGTCCAACGGCACTTCCCCGAAGAATGGCGGGAAAAGAGCGTGCTGAATATCGAACCTGTCGAAAGCATACACTTGAAATCGAACAAACTCTCAGAGATGGAGCCCAATGGAAGTTCCGGACAACTGAAAATCTTTGCCACCATCGGGTTGGTAGTGCTGCTCATGGCAATGGTCAATTTCGTCAATCTCATGAGTGCCCAGGGGTTTAGTGGCAGTAAGCAAATAGGAGTGCGTAAGCACCTCGGCGCACTGCGGGCGGACATTGTACAGCAAACGCTGACTGAGTCCATCCTTTTGACATTGGTCGCCGGGCTGTTGTCCCTATTGCTAACGCAGTTCGTCTTGCTGTCAGCCGTCGATAATCTCGCCGGAAAGGAACTTTCTTTGCTGTCTTTTTTCTCTTTAGGATACCTGACGGCTTATTTCTTATTCCTGGTATTCCTTGGAATGCTGGCTGGCCTCTACCCTGCCCTTGCTATTTCACGCTTGAATGCCCTAAAAATTCTCAAAGGCAGCATCAAGCTGAATAGCAGAGGCTCCTTGGTCCGTCAATCCTTTGTGGTTACCCAATTTGCAGCTTCCACTTTCTTGATCGTCGCCGTCATTTTCATCAACCGGCAAAACACCTATACCCGGTCCATGGACACAGGAATAGACAAGGAGAACATTCTTGTGGTCAAGGCTTCCAACACCATCAATAACCGACTGGAAACCTTCAAAGATGAGATTGGGAACATTCAGGGAGTGGCAGGTATCAGCGCCACCCTGGACATTCCCGGACGCAGTATAGCAAGCCTGCGCTTCGTACCCCAGGGCCGACCGATCGATCAGCCGGAACAACTGCCCCTCACCTATGCTGATGAGCATTTCCTGGATGTCTTGGGATTGAAACTGGCCAGCGGCAGGTTTTTCGACAACCAACGAGCCACGGATTTTGACGATGCCTTCGTCATCAATGAGCGTGCTGCGGCCCTATTTGGTTGGTCTGACGATGCAGTGGGTAAGGAGTTGAAGATGTATGCACCTGGTTCTCCCGAAATTGGAAAAGTGGGTCGTGTAATAGGTGTCATTCACGATTACAATTTCCAATCAATCCACCACCAGATCAAACCCCTGGTCATCACCATGGATACCAACCTGGATTATTACCTCATCAAATATCAGGATATCAGCATGAATGCACTCCTTAGCCAGATCCAGAAAGTTTGGAACCGCTTTGATGAATCCTGGCCTATGGAGGCTTTTTTATTGGATCAAAACTTAGCGGAACGCTATGATCAGGAACAAAAACTACTTTGGATTACGCGATACGGAATGGCTTTTGCTCTTCTGATTGCCGTTGTTGGCATCTATGGACTGAGTTCGTACCTGCTAAGTCAGCGTACCAAAGAAGTAGGCGTACGTCGGGTATTGGGCAGCAAACAATTGGAGGTGATGATCACATTATCCAGGAACTTCATTGGCCTGATCATTCTCGCCAACCTGATTGCCATACCCCTGGCTTATTTCTCCATGAGGCAATGGCTTGCAAATTTTGTCTACCATATTGAGCTTTCAGCCATTCCCTTTCTGGTCGGGGCCATTCTCTCGTTGGCCTTTGCTTGCCTGGCGATTGGTTACCATGTAATTCGGATAGCGAAAATCAACCCTATCGTTTCCTTGAGATATGAGTGATAGGATGAGCATGGAGTTCGGACTTCATTGATCACAAGCCCCCTACCGAAGTGCGTTCTCCTGCCATTGTCCAGTTGCCATTGACCTTAAAGAAAATGAGAAACGAAGTAGTGGCGGTCTCCGGAAAATCGATTCTGGCAATAGCCAATTTGTCGTGATAGATGTCTACTGACCTTAGTTGATTCGGATTGGGAATGGCCTGATTTGAAAGACTTCCCAGCAATACCTCTCTGGAAATAACCGTATACTTACCGGTATTGTCGATTTCCTTGCGGTCCCACCGAGCGTGCAGCAATCCGTCCAGCACCTCCACATTGGCCTTTTCCAAGGCCCCATAATAATCATTGATTAGTTTTTCGATGGTCCCATGTGCCTCTGATCCAGGCCCGAGATCGGGATCTGTATGGACCCAGACCTTGTCCATGATGGTCCAGCGGCCATTGAGTTTGAAGAGTATGAAGCTGGTGGCATTTCTACTTGGCATTTTATTAATGCGAACAAAAGCAAGGTTGCCATTGGCAAGACCAGTTGTTGCAAATTCCCTTGCGGCAGCATAATCTGGAAATGGGCGGTTTCTGATCCGGTCCATGAAGGCGGATTTATCTTCCACATTGAGAACCGCTTCTCCAGGTGTATCTGTGTCCCTCATGTACCAATCGGTATGAAAAATTTCCAGCAAGTCATCGGCATTTCCCTTTTCCACTGCTTCGTAGTATTGAGCCATGGTCCCGTAGATCGATGCAATGTCCTCTGAATAAAGCTGCAATACCATAGGATCGAAAATGAAAGCAGACGCCTTTTCCTGGTTTGTGGATGGCTGGCAGATTGCGGTAATGGTAGATAACAGCAGCGGGGAAGAGAAGAGAATGATTTTTCGCATCGGTGGTGAAATTATTCCGTGATAAAACTTATAGCTCCCAAGTAGAACAGCTCAAGGGTAACAAATCCGACTTAGTCCTAATTGTAATTTTTCCCACGGGAAACACTGCATTGATGTTGAGCCCCTCTACCTGATTTCCTTTGACTGCATCACGCTTAGGTAGGCTTTCCACGGGCCAATCTCATCTTTGTACTGCCTGGCCATGGTGCGAAATATTTGTACAAGATGACTGAGGTCGTGGGCTGTCCAGGTAGCCAGAAGTTGTGTCAGCGTGACTTCCCCGAAGGCTGGATGTACAGCCTTTTTTGTAAAATCGACGGTGGTAAGGCCCAATCCCTTAAGTTCCGACAGGTTTTTCTCTCTGATTGACCGAAAGGTGTCAAGCAATTCCTCAATTGGCCGATCAGCACCTTGCTGCAGATGTGCATCCCTTTCCACGGGTTGGAAGGTCTTATCTGGGTCATTGCCAAGGATGACTTGAACTCGCGGAATCCAATCCTTACCCTCTAGGTCTATCAAATGGGCAAGCACCTGATAGGGAGACCACGTGTTCTCTCCTTCATTTTGGTGTAGCCAATTGAATGGTAGGTCGCTCAGGGTTGATCGCAATACAGCTGGTGTCCGTTCCAATATTGCTACTGATCCTTCAAAACTGTATTTCATCTCAACCAGATTCAGTTTTCGGTCCCTACAGGACTAGTTTGAGTCTCTAGCCAATTCCACATGTTCTACGCTTAATTTCTCATCCTCCCTATAGCTGAAGTCAAGATGTAAGCTATCGCTGGAGATCCTCTTCACGTCTATCGCATAGACATGTCCCGGGTATCGCTGATCATTCGTGATGCCCGTCTCTTGGAATCCGATTTGGTTCTGTGCCAAATCCACGAAGGACAATTCCATTCGGGGTTGATTGTAGAAACAATAATGGGTCAACTTGAGCGAAGAAGGACCATCGAGGTGGTACATGGTGGTCATGCTCACTCTGCCGGAAGGCGTCATGTGCATCTCTCCGATGGTCTGCGGACTGCCAACGGCAAAATACCGGAAGTTGATATCACCGCCACCACTTTTGTCACCGGACCATTCAAAACGTCCCGACCAGTCACCTTCCAAACCTTTGATCAAGTCAAAGGATCCTTGAATTTCTTCCTCCGTGAAATTCACCTGATTCATCTGTGTTTCTCCGGATAGCGTCTCTGCTTGTTGTGAGCAGGCGAACGCCCAAAGTGTCAGGAGTATCAAATAGTAGTGTCGTTGCATGTTGGTATTGTTGTTAATGAGTGGCCCTTGGGCAAGATCAAACCTCATTTAAGGTTACGGAATTGAGCGCTGAAACGCCTGACTGTCAAACAGATTGTCCGTTTTTTACAACCTCGGATCTACTGCCTAAGTGGAGTGCTTCAATGACCTAATATTGCCAGCTGTGAAAGGTTCCGAATGATCGCTTCCACTGATTTTAGGGCCTCAATGCTGTGCTCATCATTCATCACTCGATCAACAGAACGTGACAATTCTGACTCAATCCAAAAATATCAATAACATAACCGCCAATCTCGTTTACCCGACTGCCAAAATGAAGACGGCTATTGCAGCTTCAATAGCGTGAGGATAGTATTGGGGCTCAATCCTCATGAATAAACTCACCTACAATCTTCTTCTAGTTGCTTTGGCCATTTCATTCTATGCCACAATCCAGAGATTCAGCAATGAAAAATGGCTGTGGTTATTGTTTGGGTATATCTTGCTTTTCGTGATCGTCCAGGGCTTTCGGAGGCGCAAAATTGGTTTGCCGTTTTTCTTTCCGTTCTTCAAACCAGGTCAGCACTTTCAGGAGTTGAAACGAATGCATCTCGAGTAAACATTCGGGTTTTGGACATAGCGATATCTCGCTTGGTTATCGACTTGACCAGTTTTCACCTGTGGCTCCAAAGTTCGATCTGTGACAAGTCGGACCAGGAAGTAATTGAAAAACTTGCAAAGACCTTATCCAAACCCTATTCAAACAACGCACTGTTCTTCTACCCACTTTTCTGTGGTATTTTCACCTTAGAACAGTATGATGGGCAAGGTCATTTTGACAAATTGAGCTCGAGCAGGTCGAACCGGTTTCCAAAAAAGGATTACAGTAATAACAAATGCATCAACTAACAGCGGCATGGACACAATCATAAGAAAAACCCTTCTATCCTTCCTCTCCGAAAGAAATGCGCATCGTACCTATGAGGAGGTGCTTGAGGACTACCCGAGACAGCTCATCAACAAGAAGCTGGAGAATGTAGACTACACGCCCTGGCAGTTGTTGGAGCACATGCGCATAACACAGTACGATATCCTGGATTTCGTGACGAACACAGACTACGTACAACCCAGCTGGCCTGAAGGGTATTGGCCCAAGCAGCAAGAAGCCACTTACGAAGATTGGCAAAAGTCTTACCATGCTTTCGTTGAAGACCTGACATCGATCAAAAACCTTGTTACCGATCCGCAGGTCGACCTCTTCCGACCTATGCCTGCTGGAGAAAAATATACGTTGTTTCGGGAGGTCCTTGTCATAATCGATCACAATGCGTGTCACCTGGGACAACTGATCTTATTCAAAAAGAGCCTGGCGCTGTAACCATATGGTAAAAAAAGCTGATGCCGCACCCGCCAAAACGATCAAGCAGTATGCAAGCCTTTCAAAGGACAAACCCACTACCCCCATTGTTGAGAACCTCGACCAACGCCTGGCTTCCAGGTATTCAAAAAGTTCACTGTTTTTCTAGCCAGATTTCTGTGGTATTTTCACCATAGAAGAGTACGATGGTGCAAGATCATTTTGACAAATTGAGAAACCACATCGAGCAGGTCGAGCCGCTCACCGATGACGAATGGCAAACGGTAAAATTGGCATTCGAATGGGTCAAGTTGAAGAAGCATCAATACCTGATTCAACGGGGTGGCCGTGTGCGAAACGACCATTGGGTCGTCAATGGCTGTCTCAAGGCGAGCTTCACCGACCTGGATGGCAAGGAAAATATCCTGCAATTTGCCGTCGAAGACTGGTGGATATCCGATTACAATGCCCTGTGGAAGGACGAAAGTGCCAAAATCGATATTAACTGCCTGGCACCCTCGGAATTGCTGGTGCTCAGCAACCCAAAACGTCTTCAACTCTATACTGAGGTACCGGCCTTCCAAAGGTTTTTCCATCAAAAGGTCACCAATGCCTTCGTCTCCCTCACCAATAGGGTCCTCTCTGTCCTCACCAAAACTCCCAAGGAGCGGTATGATGAGTTCCTCACCCTCTATCCGGATCTGGTACAACGCATCCCCAAGAAATACATCGCCCAATACCTTGGGGTCTCTCGTGAGACTTTGAGTCGAATCCATTAGTTGATTCTGACCCTGAGGCCCACCAAAAGTGTGATTGAGATCACGTTTTCTTAGTGCTTGAACTCACCGTTTTTGACCTCCTCTCCGCTCTAGGTTTGCAAAGTCAATTCAAACAAAGTGAAGCAAAAAGTCATGAGTGGTAGCAGTACAATCCGAGTGATGGTAAAATGGGTAACACAACCCGGCAAACTGGACGATGTCCTTCATTTGCTGGATGGCGCCACACGCTTGTCGCGTGCAGAACCTGGCAACATTGGTTATCAGGCTTACCTCTCCACAACAGAGGAAAATACCCTTTTCCTCCTGGAGGAATATCAAAACGTAGAAGCTGCTCAAGCGCATAAAAGCTCCTCGCATTACCAGGAGATCGTCGCCGGTCAAATCCTGCCACTGCTCTCGTCAAGAGAAGTTCACATTGTCAACAATATCTAAATTCTTTTACAACGTAATTATTAAAGAAATGGAAAAGAACGTTTTATTCATCGTATCTAGTGCCACGCAAATCGGCCCCAGCAATCGTAAGACCGGTAACTTCCTCCCCGAAGTATCGCATCCCTATCACGAGTTTATTGAAAAGGGATTTGCGGTTGATTTTGCCAGTGTCAATGGTGGTGAAGCGCCACTTGATGGCATTGATCTAACTGATGATCTCCTCAATGTGGCCTTTCTGGATGGCGCTGGTGCACAGGGCATGAAGTCAACGGCAAAAATCGACGACGTAGATACCGCTCAATATGACGCCATCTTCGTACCGGGAGGCCTGGGCCCTATGGTGGATATGCCTGAGAACAATGCTATCCAGGAAGCAATTTCCAGCACCTACGAGCGCGGTGCTGTTGTTGGGGCAGTCTGTCACGGACCTGTGTCTTTGCTCAATGTGACCTTATCCGATGGGTCTTCAATTGTGGCAGGTAAGACGGTTGCCTCTTTCACCAATGAAGAGGAAGAAGGCTATGCCAAAGATGATGTGCCATTTTTGTTGGAATCCGCTTTGAAAGAGAAAGGCGCCAAATTTATCTCTGTAGCACCCTGGCAGGCCAATAGTATCGCAGATGGCCGACTGGTCACCGGACAAAACCCAGCTTCGGCCAAAGGCGTAGCTGAGAAGATGATCCAGTTGATGGCTTAAAGTAAGTCGATCAGCAAATACCAAATCGAATGGCTGGGAATTCCTTTCCCAGCCATTCTTATTTTATCCAAGCTAAAAACTATCAGGTAGCTCCTCAATTCATAGGTACTTCCATCAGCAGGACCTTAGCACCTTTTTGGGCCCTAACTGAGATGTGATCCGTATCCCAAATACCAAACCCATCTCTCTTCTCGAGCTTCTGACCATCGATCTCTGCCTCGCCTTCCAGAACAAAGGCATAGACCCCATTTCCTTCTCTCTTCAACTCATAGGTTGTTTCGGTCGCATCTTCAAACTGCCCAATGTGGAACCAGGCGTCTTGATGGATCCATACCCCCTGATCGTCAGCTTGTGGCGATAGGATTTGTGAGAATTGATTGGACTCAAGTAATTCACCGATTTGAATCTGATCATAGCGAGGCTTTACATTCTTCTGATTAGGGAATACCCAGATTTGAAGGAATTTCACTTCCTTGTCATCATTCTTGTTGTATTCGCTATGGAAAACGCCGGTACCTGCGCTCATGACCTGAATTTCCCCTTGCTTGATCACCGCCTTAGTTCCCATGCTGTCTTTGTGCTCCAGATCTCCACTCAAAGGGATCGAAATGATCTCCATATTCTCGTGCGGGTGAGTGCCAAAACCTCTGCCAGGGGCCACAGTATCATCATTGAGCACCCTAAGCATACCGAAGTGTATCCTTTCAGGATTGTAGTAATTGGCGAAACTGAATGTATGACGGGAGTCCAACCATCCGTGATTGGCATGTCCCCGAGTGTCTGCCTTGTGCAGAACAGTAGTTGCTGTTTTAGTTTCCATTGTCTTGATGTGGTTAAATCCTACTTGTTTGTTGATCGTGTGGTCGTCAGATTTCTCACTCGAAACAGCCTGAGCGGCTACGCCAATACCGAGTGTGCTTAAAGCTGATTTCCGCAAGAATTCTTTTCGTTTCATGATCTTAATGTTTGATCACCTATTTGCTAAGGACGTGCCAAAACATAACTACCTCAATATCTGGTACTTACGGAAATTTCAACCAATTTTCCGTTCTCACAGAATAGATATTTCTCATATTTGAGAAAATATATTCCCTTTTTGGCCATCTTCGAGCTATGAGTGATGTAGCTTTTTTGCAGGAAGCCAAGGGTTGGCAACTGGATCATCTACCCTACGAGGTCATGTGGCTTGATGAGCGAGGGAAAATCGAATACCTCAATGAAATGCTCCGAAAGAAGCTTGGATACTCAAAAAGTGAGGCCAGGGAGCTCACCATATACGACATCAACCCTCGAACAGATCCTGAAGATTGGAAGAAACATTGGCTTGAGGTTAAGGAAAACCACACAGTGAATTTCAAAACGTTACATAGAAGGAAAGATGGCTTTTTGTACGATGTAGAGGTTTTCGCGCAGTTTTTCTCAAATAACAGAAAAGATCTCATCTGCGCCATCGTGAATGAGATTACCCACTCCTCATTTTACCGAGAGGTACTCAACAAAGCCGAGGAATTGGTCTGTGCCGGAGGTTGGAAGCTCAATTTACAGGACAATTCAATCATTGCGACAGACCAACTCATGGAGGTTTTTGGTGTGAAGGAACCTGAAGATATCAGGCCCATCAACCTGATTCGATTCTTCAAAGATCCCGACCGATTTCAGGCCTTGATTTCAAACGCCTTAGTCAATGCCATACCCTATGATGAAGTGCTGGAAATTAAAGATGGCAGAGGTACACAGAAGTGGTTGAGATGTGCCGGGCAGCCGATCCTCGTGCAGGATAAGATCAACAAACTGATTGGTGTTTATCAGGATGTAAGTGAATCTCAGGAAAATATACTGTCGCTTCATCTCTACAAGGAGATTATCAATCAGTCTGATGACATTGTCTTTGTCTGGGATGAGCAAGGAAAACTGGTTGATTTCAGTGAATCAGCCCTGACGCAACTCGGATTCACGAACGATGAGTTCAGGGAGGTTTCCATTTACAGCCTTGACCCGGATATTGATGAAAAATGGTGGCAAGACCACTTCCTGGACATCAAAAAACGAAAGCACTTCAGGATGGAATGGAAAGCGACCAGAAAAGATGGCAACCAGTTTCCCGTGGATATTTCGGTGAACCTGATTCACTACAGAGGCCAAAGCCTCAATTGCGCTGTTCTCAGGAATATTTCTGAAAGGAAACGCCAGGAAGAGGATTTGAAATATGCTTATGTAGAGATCGAATCTCTAAAAAATCAGCTCGAGAAAGAGAATGAATATCTGCAGGAGGAGATGCGACATCAAAGCAAGTTCGAGAACATCATATGCAAGAGTGAGGCTTATGCCAAGGTTCTGAAACAGGTCGAGCAGGTCGCGCCCACAGAGACGACTGTATTGATCACCGGGGAATCTGGTACGGGTAAGGAACTACTGGCCAACGCACTACATCAGCACAGCCACCGCAAGGATCATGTCCTGGTCAAAGTCAATTGCGCGACGCTACCAAAGGAACTTTTCGAAAGCGAGTTGTTTGGGCATAAAAAGGGGGCTTTCACCGGGGCGATTGCTGACAAGGAAGGAAAGTTCTCCATCGCTGACGGAGGCACGCTTTTTCTTGATGAAATCGGCGAGGTCCCCGTCGAAATGCAAGCCAAGCTACTGAGGGTGATTCAAGAGGGTGAGTTCGACGTTTTAGGTGGAAATACCACGAAAGTGGATGTTCGCATAGTTGCGGCAACGAATAGAAATCTCGAAAAAATGGTGGCAGGGGGAACATTCAGAGAGGACCTCTACTACAGGCTCAACGTGTTTCCCATCCACAATATCCCACTGAGGGATCGCAAAGAGGATATTCCTGCACTCGCCCAATTTTTCCTGGAGAAATATGCGGCCAAAGCCGGAAAAGGCCTGAAGCGTGTGTCCAAAAAGACCGTCGACGCCATGATGGAATATCCTTTCCCCGGCAACATCAGAGAGTTGGAAAATCTCATTGAGCGTGCCGTGATTATCGAGAATGGAACAACCCTCTATCCAGGGAGTTGGCTTCCTTCCAGCAACTCAGCCTTAAAAACAGAAGACAGCCTACTGAGCCTGGAAGAGATGCAGCGCGAGCATATCTTACACGTCTTGCAGAAAACCAATGGCAAGGTGAGTGGTACTGGGGGAGCTGCGAAAATCCTCCAAATGAATGACAAAACACTCTTTGCCAAAATGAAAAAGCTGGGAATCGAACGAAAGGTGGTGATGAGGCGAGAGCCGTGACCAGACACAAACCAGCCGATCCAGCCCTGCTGTGGCAGGGCTGGATCGGTCAGTGGTATTGGAACCGGTTTTTTTCTACTCCGGGGGTGTGATCTTGAACCCCTGCGTCAGCAAAATATTCGAGACATCATAGAAGTAGTAGATGGCCCTGATCTTCCCATTTTCCACAAGGCTTGCGGTGTGGTAGGGTATCCTGCTTTTTTTACCGTTGGTTTTGTGGGTGATATTGTCTGTGCCCCAGGAAAGCACCCATTCCCCTTCGTTCCAGTTATCAGTGACTTTCACCGGTAAGTAGAGTTCTTGCGACAATTCGTGGGTATAAGTGGCAAAACTATTGGTAAAATAAGCTTTGTGATCCTCAGCCGTCAGCGAATCGCTGCCATTGCCTAGTCCATAGATGATGGCATTTTCGGCCAGCGAAGCGCCCATCTTGTCGGGGTCGGCATCCTTCACGCCTTGCGTGTAGTCTTTAACCAATTGCAGCGCCGATTCGGCGTTCTCGAACTCCAGGGTCGTCTGCCCCTGCCCCCATAGGGTATTTGAAGCGAGGACACTGAGAACCAAAAGAGACCCTAAAAGGTGGTTTTTAGAATTTTTCATGATTTACATTTTTTAGGTTAGGTCATTATTGTAATTTAGCGGATTTGCCTGAAAATCAGGGCCTTTGCACGTGCATCGCCATCATCACACAAGAGAATAGAACTTTAAGCCATGCAGAACGACCCCGAACTTGACCCAAAATTTCTGGGGCGGATATCAGCCGATTTCATCAAAGTAGCAGATCAACTGAAGGAGGCTTCCTACCAAATCCGGAAGCGGGGATTCTCCGATTTTCCCATTTTTCCTATCGCATTGGAAGAAATAGCTATCGGAAACCTGCTATACGAAAAAGGTGCCTTCGAAAACCAATTTCACTACTATGCTTCCTTCATGCAGGAATTCACGCAAATAGAATTGATAGAAAAAGAGGCTGACTTCAAAAACATCTACAAGGATCCGGATGAATTCTGCTGCCTGTTCGTGGTGGATGAATCATTCACCAATTTCCTGTTTATACCCTACCCGGAGGAGTAGTCCCTACAGGTCCATCCAGCGCTTGAAATCCGCCACGCGATCCCGACTCACGATGACTTCCGTCGGGGTTTCAGGATTGAGTTTCAACAATAGGCGGCTGTTGAAGTAGCTGTGTATTTCGCTGATGCCTTTGATGGTGACAAGGTACTGGCGATTGATCCTGAAGAATTCCAGGGGATTGAGCATTCCCTCCAACTGCTCCAGACTATGATCCAGTGGGAAGCGCTTCCCAGTTAAGGTGAGGGCATAGCACATGCCATCGTCGTATTGGAAGAATGCAATTTCCGAGACACTCACCGACTGGAACTGTTCACCGAGCTTGATCAAAAATCGCTTCTTGAAATCACCGGAAATAATCTTCTCAAGATGACCATAATGCGCCTCCCTTCCATGGGATTCAGCATGCCCATTCTGCTGCAGCTTGCGTAAGGAACTCTGAAGTTCATCATCACTTACAGGCTTAAGCAGGTAATCGATACCATTAAACTTGAAGGCTTTAATGGCGTATTGATCGTAGGCTGTGGTGAAGATGACAGGGAAAGCCGGAGACACCTGAGATAGCAAGTCGAAGCCAGTGCCGTCATTCAATTGAATGTCTAAGAACATAACATCCGGGGGGCTATTGTCGCGAAACCAACTCGTCGCCGTTTCCACCGAATCTAATATACCAACGATTTCCATTTCTGGGGCCAGCCGCTGGATTTGGCTCCTGAGCCTATCGGCCGAAAGCCGTTCATCCTCAACAATGAGCGCATGCATCTAGGTGAGCCTTAATGATGATAGTACAGGTAGTTTGACCGTGAAAAACTGCTCATCTTCCGTGATGATTACCGATTTCTCGGTCTGCAAGTTGTACTGACTACGAATGTTCTCGAGTCCAAGTTTGGTGCTGTCCTCGGAGGCGCCTTTCTTCTTGACTTTGTTCTTTACCACGAGAAACTCATTTTCAATAAAAATCGACACGATCAAAGGCTCTTTCTTGGAAAACTGGTTGTGCTTGACAGCATTCTCAACTAACATCTGCAATGAAAGTGTGGGTATGTATCTGTCGTAGAACTGCTCATCAACATGGACCCGGAGTTGCAAGCTCTCTTCATGACGAATTTTCAACAGGTACATGTAGAGATCCAGGATACCCAGCTCCTTTTCCAGGCTGCTCATGGATTCCTCCCGGTTGTCCAACATGTACCGGTACATCTTTGACAACCGATCCAAAAACCTGGAAGCCTCAGTTGGTTTGGTGTCGATCAACGATTGAAGAACACTGAAACTATTGAAAAGAAAGTGGGGGTTGACCTGATTCTTGAGGTTGACATATTTGCTTTGAAGAAGCTCCTTCTGCATCAGTGCCTTGTCTCTTTCGCTGCGTTGACTTTGCGTATGATAGATCTGCAGTATGCGCTCCGCAATAATCAGCCAGGCCAGCACCTGCGCCTGAAAAGTCATTTTTACAAAACCCTGCACCGAAATCAGGTTGCAACATTCTTTGAAGTAGGCTTTCATCACAAATTCAGAAAACCAGGTGGAAGCAATCACCAAAGGACTACTTACCAAAGTCAGGATAATGAAAAGCTTGATGATATTCCGGTATTGACCCAAGTCCCAGGTGTCTGCTTTAACCTTGGCCATGGCAAAATCAAGCACTTGCCATATAATCAAAACGACAAAGACCGTGTAGAAAATATAGACCTGATCAAGCGCCCCTATGGACATAATCTCCTCATCCACGGGCGAACTATTCACATGGAAAAACACCCACACCAGCAGGGCTACCACCAATCTGATCAGATATTTCTTATACTTCTTCACTCCTTGCAGCAATCGAAAAAAGGTGAAAGTCCACACTTTCACCTCGTAACCTACTGTATGAAATTAATAAAATTCTAGTTCTTCGTTACTTGAGTACCACTACCAACGGAAAAGGCAGTAGACTGCATTTTGTGCTTCCAACGACCCGCACCATCGATGATCAGCGTCATCGGCTGCACAATGGGCTCAGAGGAAGATACGGTCATCAGAAAAGTATCTTTTTCGTCCTGTGGCTCAAAGGAGATGTTTAACCCCTGAGCCGCCTGAACTACGGGCGCTTCCAGCTTCACCTTAGCAAGTCGCTTGGAGCGTACATAATATACTGTTGCCGTAGCAGTACCGCTGGAAATATCCAGCTCGGTCTGATCTATCTTAATCAAGATACCATCTTTGGGGGCCTGCGCGTGGCTGGTCAGAACAAATACGAACAACATCACAGGGATCAAGGCTAGTTCTATTCTCTTCATGGTTTTTCGTTTGTTTGGATACCTTGAATAGAACGCCCACGATCACATGGCGACCCGCAACGGAAGCTGAATCGTAAGATTACCTTGTTGAATTGTGAGAGATCCTCTTCGAATCAATCCGGGGATCGATAGACCTTGCCTTCCTTCATCACAAATACCACTTGACCAAAGGCATTGAGATCTTCCAGGGGGTTATCGTCAAGGGCAATGATATCGGCTGACAACCCTTCCTTAATGGCACCAATCTGATCTTCCATCCGAAGGATCACAGCATTCACTGAGGTAGCAGTTTGAATGGCCTCCATAGCGGGCATTCCTGCCTCATTCATATACACAAGCTCCTTCCAATTATCTCCGTGGGGAAAGACAGCCGCATCTGTACCAAACCCAATGGGGACACCCTTTCGATAGGCTTTCTGAAAGGTACCTTGTATTTGTGGCCCAATAGCTGTCGCCTTCTCCGCCACTATTGGCGGGAAATAGCCCGGAGTGCTTGCTTTGTCGGCGACGTATTTCCCTGCCGAAATGGTGGGGATGAAGTAGCAATTCATCTGTACCATCAGGTCCATGGTCTCTTCGTCCATGAAAGTACCGTGCTCTATGGTCCTTACACCTGCCCTTACCGCGCGCTTCATACCTTCGGCGCCGTGCGCATGAGCGGCGACGTCATAGCCCAAATCCTTCGCAGCGCTGACGATAGCAGCAATTTCATCCTCTTTGAAGTGCGGACCCAACCCATCCTTCGCTACACTCAAAACACCTCCGGTTGCTGTAATTTTGATCCAATCGGCACCAAGTTTGTACCTCCACCGGACAGCTTTTTTTGCATCTTCAATACTGTTGACAACACCTTCCTTGGGGCCAGGGTCGCCCATCAAATCACGTCGATAGCCATTAGTAGGATCCCCATGGCCTCCTGTAATGGACAGGGCCTTTTCGGCAGTAAGAATTCTCGGACCTTCTACCTTGCCCCTGTTGATCGCATTGCGCAGTGAGACATTGACGCCACTTCCGCCAAGGTCCCGCACAGTAGTGACTCCGGAAAGCAAGGTTTTCTTCATGTAGGTAGCGGCGTCGTAGGCCACATCCGCCGGATTTGACGTAAACCTTTTCAAATATCTGTCAGGACTGGTCTCTCCTTCCACATGCACGTGTAAGTCGATGAGACCCGGAGTCACGGTCTTGTCCTTCAGATCGATCAATTCGTCGTTGCCCTCAGGGGATACAAAACCGTTCTCAACGACCACAACCTTGCCGCCCTCCACAATAATGGATTTCTCCGTCAGGGCTCGGTTGGAAACACCATCAATAAGGGTACCCGCGTGGATGATGGTACGTTGGGCGTATATCGATAATACACCCGCACTCAATAATAAAGTGAGCAGATGTTTCATTGGGTTAGGAATTAGGTTTAGGAGGAATGGTCGGCTACGATCTTCCATTCTCCGTCAATATTGCGCCAAATTAGAGAGAAGTGACCCTCCAGGTCGGATGATTCCCGGAAGAGCTGCCACTTGCCGATGACGAACCAATAGTCTTCACTCAACGGCTCTATCACCTTGATCGTAAATTGCAATTTGCCCATTGTCGCCTGATCAGGGTAGCTATTCTTGTAATTCTCCAAGGTCTTCTGCCAGCCGTAGATAAGGCCTTTGCTGCCGATAAACACCAGTTCCTCACTTTGCCAGTACCCCTCCATGAAGCACTCCAGATCGCCCTCATTCCAGCATTGCTCCTGATCAGCCATCACCTCTCTAATGGCGATTTCAGGGGTCTGGGCCGCCAAGAGCAAGGTCTGAATGAGTAGTGATAGACTTAGTAGGTATTTCATTTCTTTCTAAAGATAGCCGATTCCATCCACCTATAAATCGAACCTAAGATCGATTTTCACCTTCATCAACCGAAGGTTTATGTGTAATGGTCGAAAGAAAATACTCACTTACCGTGTATGCTTCTTTATTTACAATCAAAAAAAATGAAATTTTTTAGGCAACTCTTCGGATTGGGTTCTTCAGTGAATTTTGAACTACGGTATAACAAGAGAGAAGAACAATGGCAGGTCTTCAAAGAAGACCGCATCATGTACCTCGGATCAAAAGAGGCGTGCGAAGTCTACATTCAGAACATCACAAGCCAGTAGGGTATTAAACATACAGGTACTCAAAGGCACTGGCATAGGCATCTCGCTGTTGAAAGTGCTGGATCATCTCATCGTAAAACGGCAGGAAACTAAGTGTTGAGCTGTCTCCAATCACGCCAAGGAAGTATCTGGCCCGGGTCAGTGCTACATTGGTTCGACGTATGTCGGCAAGAAACCCAACCTCACCCTTCTCGTTGCTTCTCACAAGGTCCAACAGGATCACATCTCGCTCCTGACCCTGAAATGCATCCACCGAGTTGATGGTGATCTGATCTTTCAATTGGTCGTACCATTCATAATACTGAATATATTGGCGGAGTACTTCCAGGTGAGCCCTGTAGGGTGCGATGACACCAATCGTACAATTGCGACCTTCCGGATTGTCCTGAAGCCACAAATCAAGGTATTTCAGCGTAAACTGACCCTGTTCTGTGTTGAAGGTACTAAGTGTTTCCGGATTGACCTCCTCGGAGAATCCGCACCCTGCCGTATCTATGAAGGTGGATGACCCTTTGAAGAGCTGCCTGCGGTTTTGAACGATATCTCCAACTTCCAATCCACCAGCATAAAAGTAGTCGTTTGAAAATGCCGCAATCTCAGGTTGCATCCTGTACTGCACAGTCAACATGGTACTTGCCTGGACGTGCTTTTCCATCACTCGCTCAAAAATGGTCTCTTCCAGGCCGTCCCTGGCAGCTTCCTTAGACTTGATCGTCGGAGGAAGTTGCTTATGATCGCCAGCCATGACCACCCTTCCTGCTTTCAGTATGGGCACCCAACATGCGGGCTCCAAAGCCTGTGACGCCTCATCGATGAACAGTGTCGAAAACTTCCTGTTGCGCAGGTATTCTGAATTAGATCCGATTAAGGTGCATGCAATCACCTGAACGCCTTGAATCAGTTGATGAATCATATGGGATTCCAGCAATAGCGCATCCTCCTTCAATTTCCTCGACTCCTCCAGCAAGAGCCTGCGTTGCTGGCGCTCTTCCTTCCCAAACTTACGCTTGTACTTCAGCCCCACTCCCCTCATTTCCTCAGACTTTTTCCTGAGGTCCTTAAGCATTTTAGCATCCGGATGTTGGGTGAGTTGGACATCTAAAGTGTGCGAAACAACCTCCTCATCTACTCTTCCCGGATGGCCTAATCGTAACACCCTGATGCTTTCCTGGTGCAGCCGCTCTACCAACAGATCCACTGCCGTATTGCTGGCAGCACATACCAATACCTGGGATTCATTCTGCAAAACAGCGCTTATCGCCTGTACAATCGTAGTGGTTTTTCCTGTTCCAGGCGGACCATGAATGAGTGCCACATCTTTGGCAGCCATCACCTTGGCAATCGCTTGCTGCTGACTGAGATTCAGCCCGAACACGGAAGCGTCAGACATTACCGTAAATTCCGGTTCCTTCTGACCAAGCAATATGGGTATGAGTTCTGTGATCCTATCTTCCTGGGGATTCTTGAGCTTTCGGAGTGTTTTCTCCATCTCGTCGTAGGTAGATTCGTCAAACAGCAGGTCTACGCCCAATTTTCCATCCTCAATCCAGTTCGGTGGTGCATCTGCGTTTAGCACAATCCGCATCGTATTCTCTCCCATCCTGCTCACCACTCCATTCGCCGACTTGGTGATCTCCTCTTCGAAGAGAAAAAGGCTGACAGAAGCCCCTACCTGAAAGAGATGTTTCTTCCCAGTCTCCTGAGTACGCTCTACCTGTATCACCCAACGCTCACCTGTGCCCAGGTAAGATCTCAATAGGGTTACAGGATACCAACAAACGCCCTCAGACCTCCGGTCGTGAACGGATCGATTCCTGATTTTCTGCTCATACTGCTTTCGATCCTCTGCGCGTTCTACCTTCAGCAAAGAGGACAAACGAGCAAAATGCTCCGAGTACTGACTCAATGCTTAAGATATTTCTGAATAGCGGCTTTCAGCGATTCCTTGTCCGTGGTGATATCAGGGTCGCTATAGATTTTCAGCATCAACTCCAGCAATACGCTCTCGTCATATCCCAGCTTACTGGCCACTTTGGCACAAAAACCAATCTCTTCCTTGTATAGCCTTCCATCGATCTTCATGAGTTGCACGACATTATAGATGTAATCGTACTTCTCGTCATCAGTCAGGTGGCTGAGATCACCTTCATCGCTAGGATTGTCGAAGCAGCCACTTATTTCGGAAGAAGTTAGACCATGCGCTTCCCCAATACTCTTGATGAGATCAATTTCATCCTGGACGACAACACCGTCCACTTTGGCAAGTTGCACAAGTATGTTAAGCTGATTTAGCGATGACATAAATAGACCTAAGGCGAGATAATAATATCTAAAAGTAAACGTTTCAAGTTAATTTTCTAAACGTACCTAGCGAGAAGCTTTATCTCAAATTACGTAATTTGATGCGACCAGAATGAATTTCCTTGCACACATATACCTGACGATGCCCGATGAAGAACTCACCATTGGCAATTTTGTGGGGGATTTTGTGAAAGGCACCCAGTATCGCGACTTCCCATCCCAACTTCAAAAGGGCATCCTGCTACATAGAAAAATTGACCATTATACTGACCTGCATCACGTGGTCAAAAGAAGCAAGGGCAGACTATGGACGAAATATCGACACTATGCCGGAGTCATTGTGGATATGTTTTATGACCACCTGCTAGCTAAAAACTGGTCAGACTTCTCCAAGGAACCATTGTTGGATTTCAGTGAGTCCTTCTATCAAACCACTGACAAATTCATGGATTTGATGCCGGAAAGGGCGAAATATATGTTGACCTACATGAAAAGAGACAATTGGCTGTATCATTACCAGTTCATGACCGGCTTGAATCAGGCGTTGACAGGTATGAGCAAACGCACGCCTTTCGACTCAGGAATGGAAACAGCTTCAGCCGAATTGGATGAAATGTATGATGCCTTTCTTGAAGACTTCCGACAATTCTTTCCGGATTTAGTGGCTTTTGCAAGGGAGCAAATAGATTCAGATCAATGAAGAACATACTCATCGTAGGAATCGGCGGATTCTTTGGGAGCGCACTAAGATATCAGGTTGGCCTTTGGTTCTTCTCCAAATTTGGCAATGCTTTTCCCTATGGAACACTCCTTGTCAATTTACTGGGGTCGCTTCTGATTGGTATTCTGCTTGCTGGAGTCACACGCAACAGCCCAGCGACGATGCTCCTGCTGGTGACTGGATTCTGCGGGGGATTCACTACATTCTCCGCTTTCTCTATTGAGAATGTCAAATTCCTGGAGTCCGGGAACATAAATCACTTCCTGTTTTATACCATTGCCAGTATCGTTGGCGGTTTGGGTCTCTGTGCTTTGGGTTATTTCCTCACACAAAAAACACTGATTCAATAAACTAGGACGGGTTTCAAGACGTTGTCAATTGAAGTGGTTATGCAAAATCATTATCACAAACTTGGGATTTCGGAAGATGCTTCGCCAGAGGAGATCAAGCAGGCCTTTAAGAAACTGGCTGTGAAGTATCACCCTGACAAGAACCCCGGGGACCATACCGCCGAAGAACGGTTTAAGGGTGTAAATGAGGCTTATCAGGTACTTTCAAACCCCTATGAGAAAGCTAGATACGACCTGAAACTTAAGTATGGTGGGGCCACCTATGAGGAAGATCTTGGTCACTATCGCGCTCCCAACTATCGCCCAAGAAACTACGCAGAGCCCACAATAGACTACCGCCAAAACTGGATAGCCACGGCCTATGCCTTCGGATTTACGCTCGTGGTGGCAATGATTATCATGACCGGAGTTTGGATTTCCAATTTTATCAAAGACCAGGAATTGAAGGAGCTTTTATCCCAGAGACGTGAGCAATTCCAGTGGGCAAAAACCCTTCATACTTTGGGCGAATTCGGTGAAACGCTAGCAGTACTGAATGAACTGGGGGGATTCCATGCCACCGAGATGGATATGAAGACCTACAAACTTGCTGTCATCGAAGAGGTTGTGACCAAGGGCGAAGTAGCATTTGACGCACGAAATTTTCAGGAAGCGATATTCTTTTTTCGGGTGTTGGAAAGTCACGCACCAAAAGAGATTGTCACCTTAAAGGAGAAGTTGGCCATCGCCTATAAGGAAGCAAACCAGCCAATGGAATCTATCAAAGTATTCAAGGAGTTGCTAACGATTGGTTATCGGCATATCAGCACTTATGTTCAGCTGGCGGAGATCCATCGAGATCAACTCAATGATCATGAAATGGCCAAACACTATTTCGAGATAGCCAGCTCTTTTGCCATAGAATACTATAAAGGAGCATATGGCAATGCCTACCCGATCATGCTCAAAGGTAGTTTCTTACCTCCTGTCCATTATCACCTATACACCGGATTGGCAGACTCCTATCTGAACACAGGCGATCTGGAAATGGCCATCAATGCCACTTCCTGGAATCTTGAGATGTGGCCAGACAGCACAGCCAACTATGTGATTGCCGCCAAAGCATTTGAAGCATTGGGACAAATAACCAGTGCTTGTGAGTTCTATCAGGCAGCATCCCAGGTGGACAGGACCATGGAGGTGCCATTTCTGTGCTACTAGCCTACCAAGTCGCCACTTCGCTTGCGGCAATCTTTGACCCGGCGGTTCAAAGTGAGTTTCCACCAGGGACCTCGGGTAAAGATGAGCCTGAACCAAACACCTGAATTTCTCCAAATTCGAGGAATAGGTCGGACACTTCCAGGCAACCCTGGGATCTGTATCGAATACTCAAATCCCATACGATGCGTTTCATCAATAATACAGGGATTTCCATAGAGTATCCTCGTTGTATTGTTTTTGACAATGAAGCTGATGCGCTTTTCTTTCGGCCTGTTCTCTTTTTTGTTGAAATCTTTCCTTGCATCGATATTCTCGGAAGGAAAATAGTCGTGAATCTCCTTCTCCGTCTTTTGGGCCATTGTAGCCAGGGAAGACAAGCAGACGAGCAGGATCAATACCAGTTGAAGTACCTGTTGCAAGCGTAAAGCGGTTTGATTTTCGAAGATAAAAAGGTTCTGATTAATATAACTTTGGATCCTCATAACATGCACCTTTCAGGTCTATGATAAAACGAATCATCAGTTTTTCCTTGAAGAGGATTCCCCGTAAACATCTCCAACGCTTCAGTCACCTGGTACTCAAAATAGCGGCGATTTTGTACAGAGGAAAAAGGGTACAGTGCCCGATCTGTCAATCCAATTTCAGGAAATTCATGCCTTACGGCAGGGAAGCGAGGGACAATGCCTTATGCCCGTCATGCCTGGCTCTGGAAAGGCATAGGTTGCTATGGTTGTATCTTCAACGCAAGACCACTTTTTTTTCAGCCCCAAACAAAATGTTGCACATTGCTCCTGAGCTCTGTTACATAGACAGGTTCGAAGCCATGGAGCACCTGGATTACGTGACAGCCGATTTGGAATCACCTCTGGCCAAAGTCAAAATGGATATTCATGATATGCCTTTTGAAGAAAACAGCTTTGATGTGATCTTCTGCAATCACGTCCTGGAACACGTAGAAGATGATATCCTTGCAATGCAAGAAATCAAGCGAGTACTTAACCCCGGAGGGTGGGCCATTCTCCAGATACCCATATTTACACCTTGGAGAGATGAGACGGACGAAGACCCCTCCATCACCGACCCCAAAGAGCGTGAAAGGCGATTCGGTCAGGATGATCACGTAAGGATGTATGGAAAAGACTACCCAAAGCGAATAGAAAAGGCAGGTTTGCGGGTGGTGGAGGAAGCCTTTGTGAATGAACTGTCGGCCGAAGAAACAACCAAATTCGGACTCCCAAAAGGCGAAATCATCTACAAAGCCGTGAAGGCGTAACTAGTAGAGTTCGATATATGGCGTGTTGGGATCTATACCCCGAGCCTTCCTGATGAACTCATAGACCAAACCCCAGCCATAACCCCACATTTGCAGCACTGTAGTGACAATGGACAGTAACCCCACACTGACCGATCTGAACTTCAAAGCGCCCTCTATGGCTACAGCCAGGAAGTAAACGGAATAGAGTGCCAAGGGCAGCATCCCAATTGGCTGAATCCAGAGCAGCGCAATGGACATCATCAGTCCAAGTGAAAAAAACGTTGGAAACAAATGCATCAACTTCAACTGGTCCGAATGAAATCTCGTAAGGTTAATCCTTGCTCTCCCGAAATAGTGCAGTTGCTTGTAGAACTTGGTCAGGCTAGTACGTCGCTTGTGGAACACATAGGCTTTGTCAATCAGCGCTGATGAAAATCCATCTTTTATTATTCTGGTACTGAATTCCAGATCTTCTCCCATAAAGGGAATCTTATAGCCCCTGGTTCGTGTAAACACCTCCCTGCTAATCCCCATGTTGAAACTCCTGGGGTGATACTGACCAATTCTCTTCTTTCCCCCTCTCATCCCGCCGGTGGTGAAGAAGGAGGTCATTGTATGACTGATGGCTTTCTGCAACAAGCTGAAATCCGGATGCGCCGCGTCCGGTCCCCCAAAAGCATCCACCTCACGATCCTTCAGGAAACCCTCCACTTCTTCGAAATAAGTCCTCGGCAATATGCAATCAGAGTCGAAAACAATGAGATAATCCCCGGATGCCAGCCGATAGCCAGTATTTCGGGCAAAACCTTGCCCCATATTTTCCTGACGGTGGTAGATAATCTTCAGACCAGGAAAAGTACCCACCACTTGTTCCGATGAGACAGTAGAGCCATCTTCAACCACGATGACTTCTTCAGGCAGTCGGGATTGATTGGCGATTGAAGACAGTAATTCCGCCAGCTCCTCAGGGCGATTGTAAACGGGAACGATTACGGAAAAAGTATAAGACACCTACTTCCCAACTGATTCTGCCACCTCTCCGTTTTCACCGCCTGGACTGACGCGGAGAATGAGCTCAGCCAGAAATCCTGCCAGGAACAACTGAACCCCGATGATCAAAGCCACCAGCGCCAGAAAGAAGAGCGGTTGATCCACTACGTCCCGAACAGGCAGATTATAGGACAATCGGAAAATTTTGTCCGCGATGACGTACACTGTGATCACAAGACCAATGACAAATGACAGCGTCCCGAAGAGCCCGAAAAAATGCATGGGTTTTCTCTTGAATCTGGTTACGAAAACCACAGATATCAAATCCAAAAACCCTGTAATGTACCTTTCCATACCAAACTTCGTCTTACCATATTTTCGTGGGCGGTGGTGAACGACTTTCTCACCAATCTTGGTAAACCCATGCCACTTAGCAAGCAGAGGAATATAGCGATGCATTTCGCCGTATAGGTTAATGGACTTGACAACTTCCCTTCTATAGGCTTTCAAACCGCAATTGAAATCGTGTAACTTGATGCCCGATACAAGGCTCGTTACTTTGTTAAAGAATTTGGATGGAAGCTTTTTCTCCAAAGGGTCGTGTCGCTTCTTCTTCCAACCCGACACCAAATCAAGACCCTCGTCGACGATCATTTTGCGCATGTCGGGTATCTCGTCGGGGCTATCCTGAAGATCAGCATCCAGGGTAAATACTACCTCGCCGGAGGCATTTTGGAATCCCGCCTGCAGCGCAGCGGATTTACCTTGATTATGCCTTAGTCTTAACCCCTGCACTTCACTGTGATCGCGTGACAACTCTCCAATGATAGACCAGGAAGCATCTGTGCTGCCATCATCTACGAAAATGATTTCTCCAGAAAGCTCAGAACTATCCAGTACCCGCAAGATCCAAGCACTCAGCTCCTCGATCGATTCATCCTCGTTGTAAACGGGAACAACAATACTTACATCAAGCTGATTATCGGCCACAGTTATTAGAGCGTTTCCAGTCTCGCGTTTTTGGTGATGGCAGAAATAATCAGTGCCTGAATGATCCCAAAGAGCAATGCAAAAAACAGCCCCAAAATCAGGATAGCTTCCGGCGTCGTGAACCATCCGGCAAACTGCATGGCCTGGTCTATTTCCGCTTCGCTCATCCCCCGAGCCTCCATGTCCCTGATTTGTTTGTCTTTGAGGATTTCCGAAAACTCAGTGTTGATGAAGGAGACGTAGAGGTAGGTGAAAACAGAACTTACTACTGCGGATATTGCCGTAATGAAGAACCCAATCCTAAAACCCTCCCCAAAGCTCATGTACGAGTCGTTAGCTCGCTTGAACTCAACATGGGCCAAAACAATACAGGTGACCGAAAAGATCAAACCTACCCACTGCAGCGCTTGATTGCCAACCTGGCCGATCATATCTACGACAATGAAAAAGGCGATACTGATGACTGTAAGGATCAGACCAAACTTGATGGAGACCTGACGAATGGTAATAGGTGATTCTTCCATTTTCTTCTATTTAGGTTTCTTTCTTAAAATTATGGACATGACTGGCGTGACCAGAAAAGCAGCAAACAATTTCTTCAAAGCTGCTCCCCATATCAGTTGTGAAACCGTGACATTTCTTACATCTTCCAGTGCACTTTGATACATATCCTTCCCAAATTCTCTTTCGAAGGTCTCACGTTTCATCTCATAATAAGCCAACGCAGCCGATTCGTAATCCTGCAAGGCTTCCGGTTGTATGAAAAAGTAAACATATAAAGAAAGAACAAAGGTGAGAATGGCAATGCTGTACACGAGAAAACCAATAGACATACCCTCCCAAAAATGCAGATAACCTCCCTTTTCAAGTGACTTGTACTCTCTGGCGGCAAATCCAACAAATATTGAGAAAAGGACAATATCTATAACCAGTTGATTGGGATCCAGAAATGGACTTTCGCCCAGCAACATCGTCATGAAGAATATTCCTATGGCGAAGGCTGCCGCTACCAAACCGTACTTTGTCGACCGTCTAAGCATCGAAACCAGGAAGATGGACTCTTTCCCCATTTATTACCCCAAGGCATAGCCCCTCCAGGCCATGATCAAAATGCGGCGAATTAGTCGATTTGGATTGGTTCATGAGTGTGTCAAATTTCCACAGCTTATCAGTATCGAATATCGAAAACTTAGCCACCTGACCTTCTTCAAATTCTACAATGGGTAAATCAACAACAGTTCGCGGTCCATTGGAGAATTTTTCAATCAGCAGCGATAAGTCAACTTCCGCTTCCAGTCTCTTCAACATCGGGAATGCGGTCTGTAGTGTAATGATTCCGAAATCCGCCAGGTCAAACTCAAGATCCTTTTCTTCAGGGGTTCGCGGCTGATGGTGGCTGGCAATGGCATCAATGGTGCCATCCTGGAGCCCTTTGAGCAGTTCTTTTCGATCCTCCTCACTCCGAAACGGTGGCATGGCCTTGAAAGAGGTGTCAAACGGGGCCATCTCCACATCAGTATACACGAGGTTCAAGAGTGGCACATCGCAGGTGATACCCAAGCCTTGATCCTTAGCCCTTCTTATAAGCGCTACCGATTCGGAACAGGAAATACCTGTGAGGTGTAGTCTACCTCCTGTGTAGTTGAGGATTTCTATGTCCCTCTGCACAGCCAAAATCTCTGCTAGCTTTGGTACTCCCCTTAATCCCAGCGACGTACTCACCTCACCTTCATGCATCTGACCAAACCGCGCCACCTCCAAATTACATGGCCGATCTGCCACCACCCCGCCGAATCGCCGGGTGTATTGCAGCGCTTTCAACAGGAGCATCGCGTTTCCTATTGGAGCAACATCCGAGAAATATCTGGCACCTGCCTGACTCAAATCCATCAACTCTGACAAATCCGTGCCCTCACCTCCCCTACTGACATTCGCCACGACGTGAACATCCGCTACATTCATCGCGGACTTCCTTAGTAGGTAAGCTATTGTACCTTTTGTATCCAGTGCAGGAGAAGTATAGGGGAGTACACAGACGTCAGTGAAGCCGCCAGCTACGGCGGCAGCGCATCCGGAATAGACGTCTTCCCTACTTTCATAACCAGGGTCCCCAAAATCAGACGCTAAGTCGAACCATCCCGGAGTCAATAACTTGCCACTGAGGTCAAGGACCGTCGCATTAGGCGCATCCACAGATTCCTTGATAGAAACAATTTTTCCTTCGGAGATTAGGATTTCCAGCGTTTGAGAAAACGAAGGCAAGAGGACATTCTTAAGCAGGTAACTCATATTTTGGCTCCGTAAAGCTACTACCGTCGCGCCCTGCCAGCACGCAAAAGAATCGCCTCAAACAGGACAAAAATCAGCGCCAAAACTAAAGCATATTTCCAATAGGGAGTAGCATTAAATGCTTTTACATCTGCCTCCAACGCATATAAACTTTCATAGTCTGATACCTTCATATTGGGCAGTATCGACCTGAAATCTTCCAGTTCATCGACTTCGTAAGCCTCCAGCATAGATTCCGACCTGGGCATGTTGAAAGCTAACAAAGCCACCGTGTCTGCTTCCTGCCTGAGTTGATAAAAGGCATTGGTAATTCCTTCTGGTGGCAGCTCTACAACCAGTCTATCTCCTTGAAAATAGTGGTTTGGCACCAGACTGATATCCTCATTGGAAATGGTCACAGCCGCTCTCGACTGACTGGAAACGGAAATCTGAAGCAACTTCTCATCAAAACGATGCGCTACGAGCCCAATACCATCAAGGCTTTCTTGAGCAATTTTGTACATGACAGGTAGAAATATGGCATGTTCTGGCAAACCAGTATACGCTGTAGTCAAGGGTGCAGTAAATAGGTACACATTCCTGGATTGATTAAAGCGCGTAAGGAAAGGCTCACCCAGCTCATTCGCCAGAAGCGTGTTGGTTGTTGGCGCCATTGAGAGCCGTATCTTCCCTTTAGGCATGGATAAATTCTCAGGCATTTCCTCCAACAGATCCCGATAGAAGGGGTGATCTGCATTCCTGATGGTCAAAGTCCTGAGTATCTCCTCCTCTGCCAGGTCCAAACTCACCTTGAAAAAGTCCCGATAGGAGCTCAGGTCCAACGTGCCTGCCGGAGGTATGACTACCACGTCAGCTTGCGTGGATGGCAGCCAGGAAGGTAGGGATTCCAAAGCCTCCAAAAACAGCACATCGTACTTGCTCAAGGCCGTGAAGTCGACCGATCTCGAAGTGAGAATATCTAATTCAAATAGTTCCTTGTTTCCATATATGCGCTCTATATAGGAGCGCTCCAGATCAGAGATTAATCCCACCTTGATCTTCTCATACTTTGGTACGGTTAGCAGAAACTGATTGTCAAAGATGACTGGATAGTCTTCAAAAGTGAGGTTGAGGGCGGCACCATCCAAAGTCTTAAAGTCAATATCAAAAGCAAGCTCAACCGAGCCGTTTCCGGGAACTGACAAGCGTCGTGTCCCAATCAGCTTATTTCCTGAAAGCAACCTGAATGTAGCTTCCTTGGCACTTGGATTTCCTGTATTGGCAATCGAAAACACAATCGCGTTACTGGCACCCAGGTTAACAAAAGGGTTTTCCAGATAGACGGAATCTACATAGATATTGCCCAGTGCCTGTGATTTGAAGGAATGCAAATGCACGTCTCCGTCAAATGCTGCTTGGCTTTCCAGGTTGAATGAGGACTTCTGAAAGTCGGAATAAACATGGTAGCTGGTCTTGGATATATCAAAAGCCCTGAATCTCCTCAGCACGGCCTCCATGGAGCGGGACACGGGACTGAAGCCTACTTCCGTCAAGTAGTCCAAGGCCTCATTACGCGATTTGAAGTGATTAGAGAAAGGCGCAAAGTCATTGGTGATGATCACAAACTGGTGATCAAGTGGCTTCTCCCTCACGTAAGAGGAAACCGCTGTCAAAACTGCGTCAAGACTTGATATGCCACTGTTGACCTCATTGGATAGGCTATAGCTGTTGTCGATGTAAATCACCGACTTAGAAAAGGTATTGCCCGACTCCTTACCTGTAGGCTGCATAAAGGCGAGGATCAGAAATGCGAAAATCAGCAACCTACTGATCAGTACCAGCAGGTGCTCCAGACGACTCCTGGATTTTGTCTCATCCTTGATTTGGGAAATCAGCGATACATTGGAGAAATAGATTTTCTTGGACCTCCGAAATAAGAACAAATGAACGATTATCGGTATCGCCAGGGCGCCTATGGCCCACCATATTTGCGGAGCATTGAAGATCATTGAAAAGAGCCTACGATATTAGAAAAATTAAGTTGAGCAGACAAAAGTTTTCAAAGATTTTAGTGGTCGCTAAAGGTTCAAAATATCACAAGCTATGTTGACCTAAATCATTACTATTCAATACTTTATGATCTAATTTACGACCAACAAAAACGTAGTGATCATGTATATTGGAAATCAACTTCGGTTACACCCCAAAAGTTTCCACCACAGGATCCGTGATGGATACGGGCGCTACTTCGATAACGATCAGTTCATGGCAATTGACCCCTTCGACAGGAGCAAATTTCACGACATATACGAGCCCCCTGCCAACCTCAGGGAAGCGGAATCAAACTTCACCCTAGAGTTAATTCTGCCTGGTTTTACCAAGGACGAAATTGACTTAGAGGTTGAAGGCAACAGACTCATCATTACAGGTGAAAAAACTACCGACAAAGAGAGCGAAGGTGAAAGCTACATTCGCAAAGAACACGACTTCACACAATTCAGGCGGGAGTTCCTGGTAGACGAACGGATGGACTTGGAGCACATCGACGCTAAATTCGAAAACGGCGTACTGAACATTCTGCTCCACAAGAAAGAGGAACACACTGACAAAAAGGAAATTGAGGTCGCCTAAGGCGCTTGAGGTAACTCCTTAATACGGCGCAAATACTTCCTCCAGGGATTCGTCGAGATATTCAATGTAATCTCGGCCAATTCTTTCATGTATTTTGCCCAGGCCCTCATAGGCCTCCTGCCCCAATTTCAGGCCCTTTATTTCCGCCAGTGGATACATGTAGTCAGGATAGAAAGTGTAGATATTGTAGAGTAGCCCCCTGTTGCCCTCCTTCTCCAGCTTGTTGGCACCATGTAGCATGAGGTTAATTTTTCCCAGGTTGATGGATTTGTCAAAATATTCTGTGACAATCTCCAGGGTCAAAACTGCATCCAGATCCATGGCTACGGCGAAGTCCGCCAGCTCATTCCAAACTTTGTCCGAATACCCCATTTTGAACATGGAGTAGATAAATTGAAACCTGCCTCCGGCAGGGTCACCACCCTTAGCCTTCACGGCACTGGAGAACGGATCAGAAAAACTCAGCTTCTTGCCCAGTTTCTCATACCGTTCCCGGTCCTCCGCAGTTTTTAAGTAATCCTCCGGCAGCAACAATTCAACTTCAGAATCAGCAAAGGCCTTTACCAACCCATCAATAGCTGGACCGGCGATGCGATCGTAGAAGTAATTTGGACCACCATCCTGTTCGTAGATGTAAAGCACCATGGCCTGGCTCTTCGTAAATTTCTCCTCATACAAGTAGGTAGACACCAGACCAATTCGCTTCGGTCTGATATCATCGATGGATACTTCTCCATTTTTCAGCTCCTTGCGCAGGGCCTTCTCCAGATCTGACTGTACTACGACGTGGTCGAAGAAGGCTTCTTTGTCAATTCGACTGAAGTCTTCCAAAGTCTTTGTTTCCTCGTCGCTGTTTTGCGCAAGGAGAAAAGGAATGAATACAAAGGAGGTAATAAGGGCAAGCAGGACTTTCTTCATGGCTAGGACAGTTGGCGATTCGTGATTTGGAGGCATAAACTTAGGAACTATTCCGACGAAAGCGTAATCCGGGTATGGGACAATTGGGATACTCCCGCGGAAACAATTTGATTTCAATACTGTTTACTTCTGCGTTCTTTGGGATCTCAATGGAATGAAACAATGTCAGTAGAATTACATACTTCCATATTCCCATCGTTCGAATCAACCTACAGAATAACTTTGCGTAACTTAATTGCAGTAGACTTAGATAGATATCATGGGAAAAACAGTAGAAATAACAGATTCAAACTTCCAGGAGGTATTACAATCTGAAAAGCCGGTACTAGTCGATTTCTGGGCTGAATGGTGTGGGCCCTGTAAAATGATAGGACCTGTCGTTGAGGAATTGGCATCAGATTACGATGGCAAAGCCGTAATCGGCAAAGTCGACGTGGATAGTAATCCGGAAGTTTCTGCAAAGTTTGGCATTCGTTCAATCCCAACCCTTTTGGTATTCAAAGGTGGTGAAGTGGTTGACAAGCAAATCGGCGCAGTGCCCAAGGGCATTCTGAGCCAGAAACTGGATGCTCAAATCGCATAATTCAAGTAGAAATAAACCAAGAAAGGGGCATGAGTTTGCCCCTTTTTTTGTTTCCAATCGCGAACGACCCGGGTAGGTTTGAGCTCTGATAATCCATCTATCCGCTATCCCACCCAATAATGAGTAGCCGCTCTATCTGCCTTGGGCAATGGAGTGCCTTCCGCAATTTCAGCTCACCCACATCAAAAAAAGTCATACCCGCAACTTTCCAATGCGACATTGGGTTATGAGGGGATAGTATGGAATGTAGATTTGATACTGGTATTCCAAAAGGTTATCACCTAATTTTGCACTTTGAAAAAAGAGAAGAGCTGTGTTAAAGAAAACAACTTCAGACAAGGTCGTTAAATACAAGAGCACCAAACCCAAAGATGAGTTTGCCAAAGAACTCCGTAAAAGGGTC
Organism: Cyclobacteriaceae bacterium; assembly: GCA_965601475.1. Taxonomy (GTDB): domain Bacteria; phylum Bacteroidota; class Bacteroidia; order Cytophagales; family Cyclobacteriaceae; genus JAWPMT01. The sequence goes on from OZ271832.1 coordinate 416,907, forward strand.
AATGCCTACTTCAAAGACAACAACCTTTCTCCCTATGCCAATACCGAAGTGAAGATCAAGGCGGTCTTTGCCTTCGTGATGTGGGGAGCGTTCTATGCCCTGATTATGTCAGATATGCTCAGCAACAACCTGGCATTGCTGATGCTCGGATTCCTGGGCTTGGGATTTGTGAACATTTTCATTGCTTTCAACATCATGCATGATGCTTGCCACAATGCATATTCCAAAAACAACAAGGTCAATCGGTTGATGGGATATACCATGAATTTCATCGGTGGCAACAGTTACCTGTTCACGAAGATGCACAATGCTCACCATGCGTTCGTGAACATTGCAGGTATTGATGTGACCCTTGAAACGCACGGCATGTTTCGGTTCACTCCTCATGAGCCATGGGAACCGAGGCACAAGTGGCAACACATCTACACACCCATCCTTTATTCTCTGGCTATGATACACTGGGTGTTGGTCAAAGATTTCAAGTGGATGTTTGGCGAGACCAATATCGGCAACACCAAAAACATCAAACACCCTGCCAGTGAGTACGTAATTCTCTTTATCAGCAAAATCTTCTACTACGGCGCCACCCTTGGCTTACCGCTGTTATTGCTTTCTGCGCCTTGGTGGTGGGTAGTCATAGCTTGGGTTAACCTGCACCTTCTACCTAGTCTATGCTTTGCTCTGCTATTCCAGGTGACGCACGTTTATAACGGAACACACTATCCGTTGCCTGATGATGAGGGTAATATCGAGAACAATTACTTCATACACGTACTTGAGACCACTGCAGATTTCTCAAGGGAGGACAAGTTTATCACCTGGTTGTGCGGGGGCATCAACATCCATGTGGTGCATCACCTTTTCCCCCATATCAATCATGCCCACTATATTCCATTGACCCGAATTATCAAACAAACGGCGGAAGACCATGGTATGCAGTACCAGGAAAATCCAAATTTCTGGGTAGCGCTGCGGTTGCATATGCAGATGCTGAACAAACTACGCGATAAGAACGCATACGTTCCTCAGTACGGAGCAAGTTCTGCGCTCGCCTAGGCTCACTCCCTAGTCAACGAAAAGGGCCTTGATCTTTGTCAGATCAAGGCCCTTTTTATTTCTATTCTGCCATATTGGAAGGGACTGCTGCCACCTCCAGAATTTTATAACTTAGGGTGCCATGAATAGCCTTATCACCACCCAAGTACTTGCAACCTTTCTGTTCAGTCTGATGCTCCAAGAACAAGCGCAGCTTGAGCAATACCTGAATAGAGCGCTGGAGGGCGACAGCTCATCGTACTATTTCAGCAAAGCAAAGCAACTTGCCACGTCCCCAACGGAAGAGGGCACTTTCCATTATTACGCACTCCTCTATCTCTATGACAATGCAAATACCGACAGCGCCGAATGGCATGCACAAAAAAGCCTCGACCTGTTTCGCTCTTCAGGAGAAAAAACCTCTTTGAGGAAAGTTTACCATCAGCTCCTGCTGATCAACCGGGATAAAGGCCTTCTCGATAAGTCCCTGGAATATTGTTTGGCGGCCTACAGGCTTGCTGTCGATCTGAAAGACACAGCACAAATTGCCAGATATCTGACCGAAAGAGCGTTCATCCACCATGACTTCGAGCAATATGCACTTGGCATAGCATCAGGCAAGGAAGCACTCAAAGTTTGGGAAGCGCATAGTGAGGCCATCGACATGCACAAAGTTTACATCCTAAATGCCATCGCCATCAACTTCGATGACTGGAACAAGCCGGATAGTGCATTGGCCTATTATTCACGTATCCTTTCCATAAAAAGTATGAAAGGCTCCGCGGTCCTCGGGCCGATTTACAACAATCAGGGAAACACATTGATGAAGCAGGGAAGGTACCGGGAGGCCTATGAAAGCTTGAGAACCTCCTTCGAAATCGAACAAAAAGGTAGTGGCGACTATCACCACTACGATCTGGCCACAGTTTTGAACAACCTGGGCATGATACAGATCCATTTCAATAATTGGGATTCCGCAAGGTACTTTCTCGACATGGCACAAGTATTTGCCGATAGCAGCGGAAGTTTTGAAAAGAAAAGAGATGTCTACTTCTCCCAGTATCAGCTGGCAGAAAAGACCAGCAAACTACCAAAGGCAATAGACTACCAAAACAAGTATTATGCAATCAAAGACTCCATTTTCAAAAAAGACAGAGCAGCGATTATAGCCAGAATGGAAGCTGAATATGAAACTGAGAAAAAGGAGCAGCAAATCGCACTGCAACAAGCCGATTTAGCGAAACAGCAAGCGCAGCTGTCCTTTGATCGACTATTGCTAATCGGGATTAGCACGGTACTAATATTACTGCTGGTGGTTGGGTTGTTGTATAGAAGTCGGATGGCAAAAAAACAGGAGCTGGCCATACAGGAAGAAAAACTTCGGTCCCAACAGCGCGCTATTGAAGCAACGATCTCGTCCCAGGAAAAAGAAAGGGCAAGGTATGCCAGAGATTTGCATGATGGTTTTGGCCAAATGATCTCCACCCTTAAAATGAACCTCGCCAGACTGCGCTCCGACGCTCGCCCGGATGACCGACATGCAACATTCAATGCATCATCAGAGATCATCGACGCCATGTACGAGGAACTTCGTCATATCTGCTTCGATTTGATGCCAAACACTCTAGTACAAGAAGGTTTGGAAGCAGCTTTGAAAGAACTTTGCAATAGACTGAACAGTACAGAGAAAATCCATATTGAGCTTAACCTTTTCGGGCCCGAAGGACGACTGGAGGACATACAAGAGATATCCATATATCGAATTGCCCAGGAATGGATCAACAACATATTGAAATACTCAAACGCTTCCAAAATCACATTTCAGTTGACCGTAGACCAGGAAGAAATCACATTGCTCATTGAAGACGATGGAGCCGGATTTGACAGAAAACGACTAACTGAAAGCAAAGGCCACGGCTGGAAAAACCTCAATACCAGATCGAGATTGATCCAGGGGATTCTGGAAATCGAGTCCATGCCTGGGCAAAGAGGTTCGGCATTGATCTTGAATGCACCATTGCATTTATCCAAATCAGAGGTCGAAAAAAATACCGTCACGAGGGTATAGCAATTCACACACCATTATCCTCTTTTTAGAAAATGATTTTCTTTCGTTTCTTTAGGGGAAAAGAGGATTCTTTGAAGGTATTTCTCACAGACGATCATGCCATTTTGCTTGATGGCCTAACCAAGCTCTTACGCGAAGAAGAGGATATCGAAATCGCTGGGACGGCGGGATCTGTTGGGGAAACCCTGGACAAACTCACCAGAACGACCCCGGACATTCTTGTCACAGACTACAATCTCCCAGACGATGACGGCCTGTCACTAATTCGAAAAATCAAACGGAAATACCCACAAATAGGGATCATTGTCCTCAGCATGCACGATGAGGCTCATCTCGTCAAGGAGATTCTAAAGGAGGGCATACAAGGCTACATACTTAAGAAGGATTCGCACCAGGACCTCATTGATGCCATTAGGGCGGTCAAAAATGGCAAGACCTTTCTGAGTTCGGACATTAGCAAACTCCTGATGAGCGGCCTCCATAAGTCTGAGGAGAACAAGCTGCTAACAGATCGCGAACGGGAGATACTCAAGCTGATTTCCCAGGAATTTACCAACAAGCAAATTGCCGAGGAACTCTACATCAGCGAGCGTACGGTAGAAACTCACAGGAAAAATATCTTTCGCAAGACCGGCACTCATAACCTCGTGGGGCTGATCAAATTTGCCTACGCAAATAACCTGATCTAGTCCGGATCTACGGGTTTCACGGTATATCCATTTGCCGTTTACCGGGTATGGTATTCAGCTCAACCGTTCTTGAACTTTGAAATAAAAAATCATGCAGCGCTTAGCAAAATACCTATTTCAAATTACCCTGTGGGTTGCCTTTTGTTCTGCCCAGGGTCAGGTGATACCCGACAAGCATTATAACCTCATAGGAATCAAGACAAAGGAGATGGCAGAAGCTCCAAAAAAGGTGTATATCAAGAACTTCAAGATCTTCTACCAAATGATCGCGGAAGCGGAAAAAACAGCCTACGGAGGGCGACAGCTCGGTGGAGGCTCCTACACCGGAAATGCCACTGCAAGAATGGCCGTCGGCGTTGAAGGGGTAGAACCAGAGGACCTTCAGAACATGACGAATGAACTCTTCCGGGATTACGTAAATAACCTCCAATCACTCGGTTTGGAAGTGATAGGAATTGACGATCTGCCAGCCAATGAATTCTTCCAGGACTGGGACCGCCTGAATGGACCCCGCATCAATGAAGACCAAATCAAGGGAAGCCTGATGGTGATTCCGGAGGGATTTTCGTACTACGTAAAAAAGGTCAACAAAAAAGGGAAAGAAAAAACCGGGGGATTCATGGCAGGTGTTACCAATGACGCTGGCGGGTTTGCACCATCAACCTATGGTCCTGTTCCAAAACTATCCGACGAACTGGGAAACATCATCGTCGTAGAAGTAGCCATCAACGTACCGAGCATCTATCTTGACCCGAAGACAAACTTCGGTGCCGCGAAAGTCAAAGGAGGAGCCTACTTGAGGTTACAGCAGGCCAAAGCCTCCTACATCAGCGGAAAACTCAAGAAACCAGGAGTACCGTCTCCTCAAACATCGGTCGAACTGACGCTCACCAAGCCAGTATTCATTCCTGAGGTATTCGGTGAACAGAATTTCAAGACCGTGGCCCAAAAATCAAGAACTACGGTTCCCTCCTATGCCGCGTTCTTCACTGTTCAAAACAATACCGTCGAATTGACCAATACCATCAAATGCACGGCCGAAGACTACAAGCGAGAGGTCTCAAAAGTCGTATCAGCATACTTGGATCTCTCCATAGGCAAACTCGAACTGGCACTTGCCGGAGAAAAAGTGAAATAACCTCAAGACCACACACCGTCAACCTCCGGCGACATCTCAGAATTGGGGTGTCGCTTGCTTTTTAGTAAGAGAACCAGCTACTTTATGGTCAAATCATCGACGCATGCCTACCGCTGGATACTCCGGGACCCCGCTGGCCAAAAAACTGGGAATAAAACCTGGGTTTGTTTGTTGGTTTCACGATGCTCCAGAGCATTACTTCGACCTATTTGAAGACCTGCCTCAGGATCTGCAAATACTCGGGGAATTAACCAACGAAATAGACTTTGCTCATCTCTTTTTGACAGAGAAGGACCAACTGGCAGAAGTCCTTTCAAAGGTGAAACCCCATCTCAAAAAGAATGGCCTTATTTGGTTATCCTGGCCAAAAGGAACCTCAAAGATCTCTACCAATGTCAATAGGGAAGTCATCAGAGAAGTGGGACTGGCTTCAGGCCTGGTAGACGTAAAGGTGGCAGCTGTGGACGATGACTGGTCAGGACTTAAATTCGTATTTAGAACCAAGGACAGATAAAATGAAAATACCTGTATTACTATTGACCCTGGGGATCTCCACCCTCGCATTCGCCCAAAAGAATATCAAAGGTGCATGGCAAAGGAAAGACGAAACTGGCACTACACACCTATTGATCATTGGTGACCGCCATTTCTCTCAATCTACATTTAATCCAGAAGCTTTTTCAGCAACCTTTGGTGGATCCTGGAAGCAAAAGGGTGACCGTGTACAAGGTGTTTTGGAATTCCACTCAGCGAAAGCTAAGGAGGTGGGCAATAAAGTTTCCCTACTTGTCGAAGACGATTGGCAACGTGTGGATAAGGGCAATGGCGGAATGCTTGCCGGCGCCTGGCTTATCACCGGCCGGAAGCGGGAAGGACAGATCCGCGAACGAAAGCCGGGCCCTCGCAAGACCATGAAAATACTTTCCGGTACCAAATTCCAGTGGATCGCCTACAATGTTGAAACGGGAGAATTTTTTGGTACAGGAGGTGGTACCTACACGACCATTGAAGGCAAGTACACCGAGAACATTGAGTTTTTCTCTCGAGACCAATCACGGGTTGGCGCCTCGCTTGTGTTCAACTTTGCACTGAAGGAAGGTCAATGGCATCATAGTGGTAAGAGCAGCAAAGGCAGCGACATCTACGAGATTTGGACATTGCGCACCGAACTTGATCAATAGCATACGCAATGAGTGAATTCGAAAAAAAACCGCTAAATAAGGTAGTTCGAGGTCCCAAAAGAGCCACCTACGACCAAGATCAGGTATACCAAATCGTAGACGATCATGTCATATGCCATGTCGCCTATGATTATGAGGGAACACCCATAACTATTCCCACCGGCTATGGCCGCAAAGCTGATACCATCTATCTCCATGGGTCGCTCAAGAACCGCATGATCCTTGGCATATCCAAAGCCGAGCGTGTCAGCATCACCATTACCCACCTGGACGGTCTGGTTTTGGCGAGATCCGTATTTCACCATTCGGTAAATTATCGCTCCGCCATTCTTTTCGGACGCCCCAGGTTAGTAGAGGATCCAACAGAGAAAATGGAAGCACTTGAATTGATTACAGAGAATTTCCTCGAAGGTCGTTGGAAGGAAGCACGACATCCTAATAAAAAAGAGTTCGATGGGACCCTCGTGATCGCCGTCGAAGTCGAGGATGCGTCAGCCAAAATTCGGGCCGAAGGTGTCAATGATGAAAAAGAGGACCTATCGCTGGATGTCTGGGCTGGCGTAGTCCCACTCAACACCGTACCCGGCATGCCACTGACGGAAAGTGATTCAAAAGTTTCAGATATTCCATTATCTGTAAAAAATTTATTAGCATTGGAAACATAAAGCTCATCCAACTATTCGGATGCTTGTTCAGTTCTTAAAACAACTGGCTCATGCGGTAAGAGGCTGAGCAGCAGAAAATGTTAATTAATTTAGAGAATGCCCACGGGGCATACCTAAAAATAGCTGGACCATCGACAAAGTAGTTACTACCGGTAATTCTATTGCTGAGCAGGCAATAGACGTATATAACCTCCTATCTGAGGCTTACGATATAAGGTCGCACGATCTTGAACGCAGTCATGCACTCGCAAATCAAGCACTAGCAATAAGCAAAGCACTTGACAGTCAAGATCTTATAGGTCAATGTCTGAGTCGTTTATCCCTATTTGAAATGATCCGGGGCAACTACCCTGTCTCGGTAGATTTGGCGAAGGAATCCATCCGTTGCTTTGAAGAATGCAACAATGAACTTGGGATTGCCGACGCAAAATATGCCATTGCCGGTACCCTCTACAAGACGGACGATTACAGAGGTGGCCTAGGCTATCTGATTGATTGTCTGCTGATTTATCAGAAGTTTGGAGATCACCACAATGAGTCGAAGACCAGAAAATCCATCGGCACCATTTACGAGTATTACGGAGATCAGGAAGCGGCCATAGCAACCTACGAGGCAGCCATACGGGCGGCCCAAAAGGTAAAAGACCTGAACCTGCAGTCCAATGCGCTCAATCCCCTCTCTGGTATTCTACTCAACCAGGGCAAAGTGCATGAAGCCATGGAAATGATCGAAAGATCCATTTGCATGAAGGAAGAAGCAAAGGATGTCAGAGGCCTGGCATTCTCCCTCTATGGCAGAGGTAAGATTCACGCAGCGTTGAAGGATTTTGAAAGTGCCGAAGCTGACTACCTCAGGTCTATAGCGATTCATACTGAAATGGGCGAGAAGCTAGGGGTAGGTATGGCCTATCACAAGTTGGGGGCGCTATACCTGGACCAAAAGCAATACGAGAAAGCGCAGGAAACCCTAATCAAGGCACTTGACTTCGCCAATAGAAACAACATAGCGCTGATCAAATTCAAGGGCAACTACCTACTATACCACTTACACAAAGAACTGGGAGACCATGCCAAATCTCTGGAATACCTGGAGCATTACGTGAGGGAAAAGGAGTTGGTGATCAACACCCAGACGTTGAAACTCATCGATAGCTATGATGCTATTTCCAAAATGGAGGCCGCGGAAGCAGAGATCAAAGCTGAAAAGGAAAGATCTGCCATCATCGAACAGAAAAACCTGGAGCTTGACGCCTTCTTCTACCGGGTCTCACATGACCTCAAGGGGCCCATCACCTCCATTCTGGGCTTGGATTTCGTGGCAAGGGAGGAATTGACGGAAGACAGAGCGGTCGAGTTTTTGGATATGTATAAAGATCAGGTTCTGCGAATCAATCATATCATCGACAGCCTTATCAAATTCACGCGCAGTAATCACTTTGCCGAAGTTGCTGAGGAGATAGACTTTTCGAAGATGATCCGCGAGTGTATCGCCTCCTTCAATTACCTTCCCAATTTTGATCTTATCCATTTTCAGATTGATGTGGGAAAAGACACTCGTTTGAAGGCTGAATGGTCGCTGGTCAACGCCATACTCCAAAACCTAATAGAGAATGCAATCAAATACATTCGCCCCGACCAACCGCAGCCATCTGTCCACATCCGCATTCAGCAGGATCAGAAGCAAGTGAAGGTGATTGTAGAAGACAATGGCGTGGGAATGGACATGGAAACCCGCCAAAACACCTTCGACATGTTTTATCAGGGTGACGAGGTTGCGGCTGGGACCGGATTAGGTCTCTACATCGTCAAAAAGTCTGTAAAACAACTCAATGGCAACCTGGAATTGGAGAGTGAATTGGGTCAGGGCACAACATTCAAAATCAGCATCCCCCAACGAGAAAGCTAATCTGGCTATTTGGCTACGTTCATAATTTCCTGCAGGAGTTGATCATTGTCCCAGGGCTTTGAGATAATCTTCTGTATACCGGCCTCCTCATAAATATCAACGGTGAACTCCTTGGTGATCATACCACTCAGAAGAAATCGCGAAGCATCGGGCACTAGATCTTTGGTTTTCTTCAAAAACTCATCTCCCCTCAATCCTGGCATTTTCCAATCCGAAAGGATGATGGTTTTAGGCAATTGTTGCTCCTGATAATCTTCGAGAATCTCAAGTCCTTCATTGGCGTTTTCAGCAAACTCTAAATGAAAGTCTTTGAAGGCTCGACGAAGCAGTGACTTCAACGTCACAAGGATATATGGTTCATCATCCACGCAAAGGATCAAGCCTTTTTTCATCTCCTAAATATAACCAATGCCCAATGTATCAATCACTTTTTCTAGGTAAAGTAATTCTGAAAAGCGCTCCCTGAGGAGTGTTTTCGACAGCGATAATGCCATCATGCTTTTCAATCACTTTTTTGGAAATACTCAAGCCAAGACCACTCCCCTGACCTTCCGGTTTCGTGGTTTCGAAGGGCTCAAATATCTTCTCTTTCACAGCGGCGGGAACACCCCCTCCCGTATCTTCAAACTCAATCCTGACCTCTTTCGGATACTGTCGTATCCTGATCCAGAGATTGCCTCGGTAGTCGTTGGCATAAACAGCATTGCTGATAAGGTTGGTCCACACCTGTGTCAACTCATCAGGATAACCCTCAACTACCACCTCATCATCAAATTGCTTGTACACTGTGATATCCTTCAATTTGGACTGGTGCAGGGTGAGGATTGTATTGATGTTACGTACCAGATCAAATTTCACTTTCTCGTTGTCCAGATTCTTGAATGAATAAGTCTTCAGAGAAAACAAGATCTTGTCCGCTCTTCGCAAAGCTTCGGTAGCGGTCATGATAGATCGTGTACGTGTGGAAATCGAAGTGACCAGGTCCAAAAAGCTGATAGCATTGGGGTGATCATACACGGTCGAAAATCGGTCCAGGTCCTGGTAGATCTTGAGATCGTCTACGAAGGCGTCAGTAAACTCATTTACCTGATCAGCCTTTTTCTCTTCAAAGTATGCCCTCACCTCCTTTTTCAATTGGCGCTGACGATGGGTGGAAACCGGTTTCTGCTGTGACTGATAGGCCGCGATCACCAGCTCAACGACCATCTGCACCATTTGGGGTGTCATGTCATTGGCCAGTTCCTGATACTTTCGTATCTCATGAAGTTGTGCATCTTCTATCAGCTGGAGATTTGCCTTTACCGCTGCAAGCGGTGTATTGAGTTCATGACCGATACCCGCAAAAATTCTACCCAGAAAAGCCATCTTCTCAGATTTCACAATCTCATCCTGTGCCCTTGCCAACTCTTTGGATTTTGTAAGCAACTTATGATTACTCTCTTGCAACTGGCGATAAGCCCAGCGACTCTTTTTCAATGTCCGTAAGTAACGAACGGAAATGACCAATGAGACAAAAAGCGTCAATACAAGCAGAACAATCCATATGCGTTGCTCTTCCACCTCACTCGCCGATCGCTCCAGCAACAGAGCCAATCGACTGTTTTCAATCTGACGTCGCTGTTGAAAGAACTCTTTTTGCTCTCGATCTCTGAAATCGAAGAAATTGGTGCTGGATAAGCTATCCTCGATTTCTGTGTACCTGCGAAACGCCCAATAAGCCCTTTGATAGTCATTTTGGTAATCCCAAAGTACCGACTCCAACCGGTATGACTCCGCCAGCACATCAGGCTCATTGGCCCTTTTGGCAAAAAACCTGGCCGAATCAACCCGTTCAAAAGCCTCCCCAATTTGCCTTTGATGCAGCAGCAATTCACCTTCATCCAAATAGAAACCAGCCAAACCCTCTGACATGCCGAATGTCATCAGCATATTAATCCCAGACCTCAAGGCTGTTTTTGCCATGGCCGTATCCCCCTGGAATAGCTTTATGGCTACCAGTTGCTCATATATCTTGGGCTGCGGGATAAGTTGAGTAGCATTCAGGTCCAAAGCCTCATTAATGAAATAAGTCGCACTATCAATTGCACCAATCTCCAAATAGCCCTCCACCAACAAATTGCATACACTCAACCAGCAAAGTGTATCAGCCTCAGAGATAAAGAGATCTCTTGCCAATCCTGCGTAGGAGAGCATTTGTGCTTCCTGACCCAACCTGAATTTCAGGTCAGCTATTTCCATGTAGAGATATCCCATATCCCTCCTCGATGCAGGCGGCATCATCGACGCTATTCTCAGGGCATTTTCTACCGCCTTCTCTGTTTGATTGTTTCGCAACAGCAGGTCCCTTTGATACTGTAGAGCAAATGCCGCTTTCATTGTATCCTGAGATTGCAAATAGCGCTCCACGGCGCTGTCCATATACACAATAGAAGAGTCGAGGTTAATCGAAGCAAATGCCCGTCCCAACTGAAAGGCCACATCTGCCTCCAACGGGGATTGCTGTGACTGAACGAAGAGCAACTTGAGGCTATCCAGGTTTTGAGCTAGCGGTCGGCTAAATAAGGTAGTGAGTGAAAGAAATACCAGGAATACTCTGGTCATCAATTTAATTATGTCCGCATCGTCGTGATCATCTCAAATTTAAATTGAAAATCTACACGTGACTGCCAATTTCATTGAAATAACGCAAACTACAAGACATTTGCGTATGGTCCTGGAATTCGACTTACAGAAGCCTGTTGTGCTGTAATGGACGAGGACAAACGAAACGCTTACCTGGGTGAGTTACATGGACCAACAAACATCCCGAGCTAAGAACCATGGCGTACTTGGACAGAAAGAATGCAAGGCAAAAACCACCGGCCTAGTTGCTACAATTCCTGCAAACCCCAGTCAGAATCAGGTTGGCTTCCATGACCTTGTAACCTGGCAAATCGATGTGAGGAATATGTTCCTCCAGACACTCAATAGCACCACACTCAGTACACTTGAAATGGCAATGGTCATGGTGATGTTCATTCGGCGCACAAGTATGGTGGCAGAGCCCATAATTTATTACACCAGTGTCATCAGGTATTTTGTGCAGCACGCCATTTTCAGTAAAAGAACCCAACGTGCGATACAATGTCACCTTATCGTATTCTTTAAACTCCGCCTCGAGATCCTTGAATGAAAGCGCTCGATTGCTTCGTAAGAAAAACTCAAGGACATCCATTCTTCCGTCGGTAACCCGGAGTTCGTGAGATTTTAGAATGCTCTTGAGTTCACTGTATTTCGCCATATAGGAACAAAACTAGATTATCGCAATAAAATTGCAAAAGCTAGAGTGCTTTAGCAAATGTCTGAAGACCGATAGTACTGGTATAGGCGATCTTTCACGCTACCTTCGACAAGAGATCGCGCGAAACTCCTCAGTGGTAGTCTCTGCCCTTGAATAGCCACAACGCCGTCCGTGCCATACGGAGTCTTATGCCCTATTTCGTCAATATTTTGGTCAAACTCCTTATTGAATCAAATCTGGGCTATCGCCCAATGTATACGACGTGTCAGGGTAAACCGATGGTGTTATGGCCGAACACAACAGCAAGCGAAAGCTATATTTCAACTAGCCTGCTACATGGAGTAAAAACCGGTACAAATTGTAGCCAGAAAAATGGAGAATTACCTGGAAGGGGGATGGTTTCACTCACAGCTGCTGACATTCACATACGGCTAAATCAAAGCGCCCAACCAGGCTTGAGAGAAGTTATCAGAAGATCAAGAAATGCACTAATAAAAGTCATTTCATTCCCTCCCACCCAACGCTAAATTGCTGCCAAGCAAAACGAGTAAACCATTGCGCCATGAAAACAATCAATAATCTTCACGACCTCATGCTGGAGCAACTTAGGGATTTGTATGACGGTGAGGTCCACGCCTTAGATCGGCTACCGGATGTGGCAGCTTACGCCATGGACGGGAAATTGAGGAAAGTGCTTAATGAGTATGTCCATGCAAGAAATGAGGAGCTGATGCGCATTCGCCAAGTATTCGAACTTCAATTTGAGCAGAAGAGGGGCGAAAGGTGCGATGGGCTAAAGACGATGATGCAGGATACCATCGATTTAGTACAGCGTTGTCCCAACCCTGAAGTCAGGAATGCAGCTCTGATCACTTCATTGCAACACATCATACATTACAAGATCGCGGGGTACGGCGCCGCCTGTACTTATGCCAAAACACTTGGCCTTTGGGATGAAGCAGCCATCCTTCACAAAAACCTGGACGATGAGAAACACTTTGATCGGGCACTGGCAACCATAGCAGAATTCAATGTGAACGCCAAGGCCGCTTTTGAAATGGCTCAATAAACCATACTGATCTCCGAACAGGCCTCCTTATTTGAGACTTCCCAGAGTTTGGAACTTGCAGGGCATCCCTTACACTTTGGCTGGAATTCCATGGTGCAAAAGCCAAAATTGCTTAATATGTAGGGATGGAGCCTTTCGAATATGTTGTCGTCCTCACTTCCCTCATTCTTGGTCTGGGTATTGCTCAGATCCTGACTAGTCTTGCGGACATTCTCTCTCATATGAAGAATGTCAAACTCTCCACACCTCATATGATTTTGACGATCACTGTGTTCCTCTTACATATCCAGGAATGGTGGATCAATTATGAATATGGACAAATCGTCAAGGTATGGACCCTTCCAATAGTATTGTCAGTATTGATCTATCCCATACTGCTGTTCACCTTGGCCAGAATGCTCTTCCCCACCGGTATCAGAGGACATGAAACGAACCTTGAGGACTACTACCTCGACCAGTGGAAATGGTTCTTTGGCATTGCCCTGGGCACCCTGTTTGTTAGCATTTGGCAAAATAGTTTTTTACAAGGTCTGCCGATAAATGCCTCCTGGCCCCAGTTCGCTTTTGCACTGGTCTATCTTACGGTCATGCTGCTCAACCTCAACCAAAAATGGTTGCATATTGTAATTCAACTCATGGCCCTACTTGGGCTGGTGGCCTACATGATCACAGACGACCGAAGCCTGAACCAGTTCATGAACTAGGATCTCTTCACGGCATTCCTATAACCCTCCATCACCACGGTAGACAAGATGATCGCTCCACCGATCATAGATCGACCTGATGGCATCTCTGACAAAAAGACAACTCCCATAATGATGCCATAAATCGGTTGGATGGTCGTCATGATACTGAGAGAGGTGACCGTGTAATGGCGAAGGGCCCGAACGAACATGGTGTGCCCAACGGCTGTGGTGATGATGGCGAGCATGACCAAAGGCTTCCATTCAACCAAAATGTCAACCACTTCCACTGAGATGAGGATTGGAGACATTGCCAATCCGCCCAACAGCAGTTGATAAAACATCAGTTGTATGGGTGAGTAACTGGTTGCAACCGGCTTAAGCAGCAGATTGCGAAATACATAAATAAGCGCTGACACTAATCCCGCCAGTATTCCTTGCACAAAGTGATCCTGGAAATCGAGCTTGGGCACTAATAGTGCCACTCCAATCAGTGTGAGTATGCCAAACACCAAATGCACAGGTTGTAGTTTGGTGCGAAGAATCACGGGTTCCAACAAAGCAGCCAACACCGGATAGGTGAAAAGGGCCAACATGCCTACTGCAATGTTTGCGAGCTGCAGCGCCATGAAATAGGTAGTCCAATGTGACACAAGCAGCACACCCACACAAAGAATTCTCCAAAAATCCCGGCGATTTCGAAAGGTAAATGAGATGCGCATATACCTGCAGACTACTGCCAGAATACCCGCAGCAATCAAGCATCTCACACATATGGTAACAGCAGGTGGTAAATTGACAAACCTTCCAAGTGGACCTGAGGTACTCATGAAAAGCATAGCAAGGTTGACCTCAATCAGTGGTATCCAACCTGCCTTTTTCTCAGTCTGGCTCATGGCACTGGATCATAACCACTCCCTCCCCAGGGGTGGCATCGAGCGATGCGCTTGAGGCCTAGCCACAGCCCTCGTAAGCCATATTTCATTATAGCCTCCTTTGTGTACTCTGAACAAGTAGGTGAATACCGGCAAGAGCTAGGGAAAAGCGGTGATAAACTGTATTGATAGAACAGAACAGGGAGAATGAGAATTTTACGCAGGAACTTCACGCGGCAAATGTATTTGACAAAATTTGCAGCTCCCACGAAAATTAATTCAGTTTGTAAAAGCAAGCGCATATCAAGTGAAGGCAGGAGTTAGAGGTTTTGAATGGATCGTGTTGTTGGTAATCTCCCTTAGTGCTTCGCAGAGCTACGCACACGACATTGACTCCGCTGCTCATACCACCGTCAGGGAAGTGCTCATCCTGGGCAACAAAAAAACAAAATCCGATATCATCCTGCGCGAAATGAGCCTCCTGAAAGGTCGCTCCTTCCCGGATAGTGCCCTTGACTTACTGATCGAGGAAGACAAAATGAGGGTGTACAATACCAACCTCTTTGATGAGGTGGAAATCCAGTCCCTGAATGCCGGAAACAAGGAAGTTGTGATCATGGTCGAGGTAAATGAACGCTGGTATATCTATCCGGGCATCATATTCCAGCTCGCCGATCGAAACTTCAACGACTGGTGGGTAAATCAAAACCATGACCTAAGCCGTGTCAATCTGGGTGTCAGGTATCAACAGTACAACTTTCGTGGTAGACGAGAATTGCTGAACCTGATCTTTCAGATGGGTTTTGAAAGGAACTTCCTTATCAGCTGGCGCATTCCATACATTGAAAAAACACAACGTCATGGCCTCGCTGTTACGGCCAGTTACAGCGAAAGTAGAAATGCAGGATTCCGGACAGAGGACCATGTGCGACAGTTCGTCAATGCTGACCGTATTCTGCGACGCGGCAACCGCCTTGCAGCTACTTACCGCTATCGAAATTCCTACTACAATATCCACCGTGTTCAGGTTTCTTTCGACCACAAATCGGTAGATGACACCGTAGCCATACTGAACAACAACTACTTCAACAATGGCGCTCGACTACAACGGAACTTTGACATCAGCTATCAATTCACCCGAGACCTGAGGAACAATGTCAACTACCCAACCAGCGGATACCTTATTAACCTCAGGGCAGAGAAAACAGGAATTGGTATTTACAACGAAGTAGACCTCTTCGACATTTCACTTTCCTACTCGAGGTATTGGGATCTTGGAAAAAACTTCTCGATCGCTGCCGGGCTGACAGGTTTCGTCTCCTGGCCACAGGATCAGCCCTATGAACGTTATTTTGGATTGGGCAATGACCAGGTCCTGGTAAGGGGGTATGAACAAGACCTAATCGAAGGACATAGCTACCTCCTATACAAGAGCACGCTCAGAAAACGACTCTTTAGACATGTCCAGGATATTAGTCCTGTCATGCCCCTAAAACAATTTCAGAAAGTTCCTATATCGATCTATGCAAAGATCTTTTTCGATGCCGGGTACGTGGAAAATTACCCCCAATACGAAATCAACAACCGACTATCCAACAGCTTCCTGCATGGTCTGGGTGCAGGATTCGACCTCGTGCACATATATGACTCCGTGATGCGATTTGAGTGGTCACTCAATGCTGAAAACCAGGTAAGATTTGCACTGAGCGCCATGGTGGAATTCTAATCATACGTTTTCCAAGGCTTACGGCGACCCTTCTTATCGTATTTGAACCATTGACCCACAGCTTCACCGTCTTCGTATTTTCCTTCGTACCGTTTCACACCCAATTCATAGAAGACCCAATTACCCGCTTCTTTACCGGAAGAGAATTTACCTGTTTGCCATAGCGATCCATCGTCGTTGTAAAAGGTCCACTCTCCGTCGGGCAAGCCATCGACGTAGTTTCCAATGCGTTTGATATGGCCATTTTCATATCCAAAATGCCATTCTCCGGTGTAGAGGCCATCCTTGAAAATACCCTTCTTCTCCAGTTTGCCATTAGGGTAAAAGCTGAACGATGAATCTTGCTGCAACCCATCAATCCAATGCTCCAGGGCCGCAGTGCCGCCATTGGGGTGGAGGTATTCTTGTTGGCCATGGAGTAGTCCGTCACGATAGATCAGTGATGCGCTCAAGGTGCCATTGGGGTAAAAAAATTGCCAGGAACCAGACTGGGTACCCGAAACCATAGCTCCGATGGATTTGATCGCTCCATTTTGATAGAGAATCGTGTCGACCTGGGCAAAAGATTGCCCTATCACCAACAAGAGTGAGGCCCATGAAAGGGCAAGTCTTCTCTGCAGATTATCCATTCCACAATCCTAACGACTTTTTAGAGACAAGGGATACCTTCTTCCCATAAAGCGGATTTTTTATCTATCCATTTTATCGATTTCATAACACCACAACCGCCCATTCATTGAGAGAAAGGTTTTAGATTTCAGGTTCATGAAGGTCCACCACGCCCTAATCATCCTCGCACTCCTTATGCTAAGTGAAAGTCATGCACAAGATGGAGACTTTGGATTGGGGGCCCGAAACAGCGCACTGGCAGGAGCCTCATCCACGTTGCAGGATCCTTGGGCCATCTACAACAACATCGCCGGACTAGGGGCCATAACATCTTCGGCAGGCATGATTTCCTATCAAAACCGATTTGGGATATCGGCATTCCAGGTCGTTGGTGGAGCCTATGTGCAGAAAACCAACCTATTGAATGCAGGCGTAAGCTTTTATCGCTTCGGTGATGATCTCTTCAACCAACAGCAAATGAAGATCGCAATCGCCAATCAAATAGATCGGGTATCCCTTGGGTTGGCTGCTAGCATGGTGCAGGTACAGATCGAATCCCTGGGAAGTACCAATGCCATTGTCTTGGAATTTGGAGGTATTGCGACTATCACAGATCAATTGCGGTTCTCGGGTCATGCCTACAATCTCAATCAGGCGCAATTGAATGAAGAAGAGACACTACCTACCATTATCAAGGCGGGATTGGCTTATCAACCGATTGCCAAGGTCTTGCTTGTGGGTGAAGTACAGAAAGACCTTGACTTTGATGAGATAGTAAAACTTGGGCTGGAATATGAGATCATTGAGCACGTCTGGTTGCGAACCGGCATCAGTACCAATCCATTCAAAGCAGCATTTGGTGTTGGTGCTTTCTGGCGATCTGTGGGTATTGACTATTCCTTCAACGACCAGACGGACCTTGGTTCCATTCACGAATTCTCAATGTCATACGAACTGTCCCGACGATGAGCCTTCGACTATTGTTCGTGGCCCTGGCCCTGTGCCTTGGTCTTGTGGTAGCGGGACAAAATCGGGAAGAAATCGACCTTGAAGATTTCATCGAACGATTCTTCGAATTTCAAGATGAAGACATAGAATATGACGACCTCTACGAAACCTTACTCCAGCTCTATACCAGTCCGCTGGACCTAAACAACGCCACAGAAGAAGACCTGCAATCCCTATATGTATTGAATCCTACTCAGGTGAGTGCCATTCTAGATTATAGGGAAGACAACGGAAGGTTTCTGAGCATTTACGAATTGCAGGCAGTTCCCACCCTGGATTTAGCTACCATTCAGCAGATACTACCATTCGTCACGGTGCGAGAATCCTTAGACAGCCGCCCGCTACTCGAGAGAATCGCTTCCAACCCGAACAAATATTTCATTCTCCGCACGCGCAGGATTTTGGAAACAGAGCGAGGATTCCGGGATGAGGAATTTCTTGGAGACCGAAACTTGCTGTATGGTCGATTGAGGGTAAGTCAAAAGGGAGACTACAGCTTTGGATTCACTTTTGAGAAGGATGCAGGTGAGCAGTTCACTTTGGATGAGTATAGCGGTTTCGACTTCTACTCAGCACATGTTATGCTTGAAAACGTTGGTCCCTTTCGCAAAGTGTTGGTGGGGGATTTTCAAGGACAATGGGGACAGGGTCTTGTCTATGGTGCTGGGTTTGGCGTAGGAAAAGGCAGTGAAACCATCAACACTGTGAGAAGAAGCAGCACGGGAATCAGACCCTATACATCAGTACTTGAGGGAAACTTTCTCAGGGGAGCTGCCGCCACAGCAGGCCTTGGAGATCTCGAACTCACATTCCTTTATTCCAACCTGGGGCAGGATGGCAATATCCTGACCGACACCACCTTCTCAGATTTCGACGAATTCGTAAGCTCCATACAGGTCACTGGGTTTCACCGGACTGAGTCCGAGCTGGCCAGAAGAAACCAACTTACCGAGCAAAATGCCGGTGCCGTTTTGGTTTACGAACCTACGCGCAACCTTTCATTTGGTGTCACCACGCTCTACAGCAACTTCAGCACCCCCATACAGCGGCGGCCCAACAACTACAATCAATTCGAATTCAACGGAGACAACAATTATTTGGCTGGTACCTATTTCTCAGCCAACTGGCAGAACTTCAATTTTTTCGGTGAAGCAGCAAGATCAAAATCCGGCGGAACCGCCGCAGTAGCGGGACTCATTGCTTCACTCACCAGCAAGGTAGATTTCAGCTTTGTCTATCGAAATTACGCCAGGGACTTCCATACCTTCTACGGGAATGCCTTTGGTGAAGGCTCACGGGTGATCAACGAAATAGGAACCTACTGGGGCCTGAAAATCAAACCATGGCGCCGACATATACTCACAGTCTACTACGACAAGTTCCGTTTTCCGTGGCTAAGGTTCCGAGCTGAAGCACCCTCTGAAGGATTGGAATACCTGGCAAGATGGACCTACAAGCCAAGTCGCTCAATTACGATGTTCGCTCAATTCCGACAAGAGGACAAAGACCGGACTTTTCAGCCGGAAGGTAGTAACCTGAACATCTTGACCACAGGAAAGCGTCGCAATTTCGTAGCAAGCATAGACTATAAACTCAATCGATTCCTGAGTTTGAAGACGAGAGCACAAGGATCAGATTTCCGCTTAGGCGGAGAAAAAACCCGCGGGTTCGCTATTCTTCAAGATGTGAATATATCCTTCTGGAAAATGAAGCTCAGTGGTCGCATGGCACTTTTCGACGCAGAGGACGGAGAAAACAGGCAGTTTCTGTATGAGAAGAATGCTCTCTATCTTTTCTCGATTCGGGGCCTATCGGGTACTGGCACTCGTCGATACCTATTGGTACAATACAACGTCAATAGAAGCGTATCGATATGGGCAAGACTGGCACAGTCTCAATTCCAGGGTGCGGAAGGCATTACCACCACGGAAATAGGCTCGGGCCTTAGCGAAATCCAGGGAAATACACGAACAGAACTGACCCTACAGGCAAGATTCAAATTCTAGCCGGACCTGATTATCCGCCAAAAACAAAATCCGTACTGGTGTAGGTGGTTCCGAAATTTTCGGCCAAAGCGGACACCTGCCGCATAGCATCTTTGAGCTGTTCGACCGTCAACTCGGCCAATGGATGTGTATAGACAGACCAAACCACACCTTCATAAATCGCAAATTTCGCGTCCAGCGCTCGATCAAAATTAGCTTCCAGCATCACCTTATACTGGTCTCTCTCCAACTCCTTCTCTTCCAATATCGGAGCCATGATGCGCATTCGATTGGCATTTTGATCGGTAAGGATCATCATGGGTCGCTCATTCATGAGAAATTGCCACCGGCCGGAAGAGCCTTCGATATTTTGGACTTCCCGATACAAAATCTTCTCCATCTTGTCATTGGTCATCTTGTCAAACGCACTTTGTGCCGACAAATCCGCACAAGCCACAATGAAACAGAATGAAAAGAATACTACTTTGATCATCAGGAACAGATGCAATTTAGAAGATAATAGCTGATTATCTGTTGATTATTGTTTCCGCCTCTCCCCTTTTGCTCCAGAAGTGCGCATTTTTTATGGTTCGTACGACGGGATACAACAGCCAAACAGCCAAGAATGCGATTGCTGCGAATTTCCTTTTACCCAAAAAGGCCAATAGCCACTCCAGTGATTTCACTAAGCACAAAAAGTATATGCCGTAAACAGGAGCCAAATACCTTTCCGTTTCACTGGGCACGTCCCTTTGAAAGAATAACCTTACTATGAAATAGAAAAGGAGGAGCGACATTGATATCCTCCAAAAAGAACGATCGGGTCCTTGACTGGATATGAAAATGATCATCAACAAAAGCGTCGCTACCAGTAAGATCAGTCTCAGCGAAAAGGATATTTGCCCGGGCAGAAGCCAAAGACTCATGCCATCCAGGTTGACCAGCAATCGCCTGCCCATACCCTCAAAAATCGGTCGCTCACCAATGAGATTTGGTCCTCCAAAATAACCATAGAAGAACAGTATCAGCAAAAAGGCCAGGATACTGATCAACATCTTATATGGCAAAGTCCACTTCCACTGAAAGAATAATAAGCCCAGAAAAAGACCTCCGGAAAAAAGAAGACCCGCCTTGCGTTGCCAAATGGACATAAGCAGACAAAAGCACATCAAGATATAATAGCGCCATGAGATTGCCCTGGACTGAAGCCAGAGTAAGAGAAGAAGGCCATTGATGCTCAGTATGAAGAAGGGCTCGGTCCAAAGGAAAGCATGTGTCATCAGACCTGCTGTATTGAAAATCAAGACCACATGGAAGCAGATTTGCAACAGTCTATCCTCAATGGCCTTCGATCCCACATACGCCAAAACGTAAAAACCCAGCAAGTAGCAAAATAGAAAGCCGTATTTGACCAAATGCAATTCCCGATCGACAGCATGGAGTAGGAAAACAAGAAATCGTTGCTGCCCAAAGAAATGCTGACCTTGCGATTCCCGAAGATAATAATGCGAGTCATGCGTGAGGCCGAGACCGTTCCTATTGGAATAGAGGAACAGTGAGATCAATACAACTCCCTCAAAAAAAAGGAGGAGGAACAATGCCCTCCTATTCATTTGGTTGATAACTCATTTGCCATCACATGGCAATGGTATACATCTAAAGCTCAATAATCAAGTCAATTGGCTCCTACAAAAAAGCTCGATCCTTTGAATACCTTTTCGAAGACGCTTCCATCTTCAAATAACTCATCGCCATTCTCCGACGACTGAATGACATAGCCACTTTCTGACTGATAGGCGGAAAGCTGGATCTCCGGCTGATTTGAAAAGCTGTAGGTGACATTGAGCACCGGGGTTCCAAGGTAGGCATCGTTAGCAAAATCCTTGCTCGTCACAAAACTTAGCCCCCTCATGTAATTCTCGTTATTGGCTGAGTCAAGCTCAAACTCCGTAGAATACCAACGGTCATTCTCCCGATATATACTGAAGGAAGAATCCGGGTAGTTGAATGCAATTTGAGTTAACGAATCCCGATTCAATCTCAAGACATCGCCGTTGCGGAAATCCTTATCTTCTTTGGGTAAACTAATGCCCATAAAATCATTAGCGACATACACATCTTCCTCGTCGAAGAGCCGAACGAATGTGTGAAAATTGCGCTGACCTTCCACGCCAAACCGGCCTATGACCAAATCAAGGCTTTTGTCCTGACCCTCGAATATCTGTATCCTGGTGCCAGTAGAATCAACGGCATAGTCTCTCCACTTATCAGAAGATCGAGCCACGAGCCTTGAAGGCTTTGCACCTTCCAACGTGGCAAACAGGTTCTTAACAACAGAAGAAACCGCGGCTTTCTGAAGATCATCAGCGGTGACCTTCCAGGCATCAGAACCTACCTTCTCCACCAGGGTGGTTTTTCCATTGGAAAGAATCTCAATCCTGGAAACCCTGGCTGTATCCAAATCTACCAACACACTCCGGAAAGACTTACTGCGGCCATCATCCCCTGTGAAGGTTACAATAAGGTAGATGACCACCAAAACACCCAGAACACCCAGCAACTTGAAAGTATTGTTTTTTTTCATGACCTATAAGCTATGAATTAAGCAAAATTACCTTGAGACCATCGCTGCTTTTTGCGATTACTTGCCTGTCGTCGGATGAATGCATATACCAGGATCAGGAGAATTGGCGCAAATACATTTCCATATTTCAACAAATTCTTAGTGCCGTCTTCAATATTGTCAAGCGGTCGTGCTGTGATGCCCTTTGTCCGAAGATCAATCAATCCCGTATCATCGGCCAGCCAGTCAATCGCATTGCTAGCCAGGTTGACATTGTCAGGGTTGAGTTGCTGTGCCTGCTGACCTTCGCCATTTACCATGAAGTCACCATTGCCCACGACAACGAGTTTACCGCCTCCAGGACCAATGCCCTCTACTGCCGCAGCCAGTATCTGCTCACCCAAAGGAAAATCATTCTCTGTCCATCTTCTTTGGATGTCGATGTATCCGGCGGGTTGGGTACCTGAAAGCTCTGATGTATAGGCCAAAGGTGTGACGCTCAGGGTAGTATCAACATTCGTAGGAACAAACGCATTCGAAAACGTAAACACCGTATTCTCCAAACCTTGGGTAATGGGATGATCTTCAAAATTTGAGACCCTGGGGAAGTAATGAAAGTTTACCTGGCTATTGATAGTAAAAAATCCTTGCCGTTGTTGAACGTTCACTGTGGCACAGGTAGCATCGATAACAAAGTCCGTTCCATATGAAAGGCCTTTACCCTGCACCCAGCCCGTAACACCAATGTCTGGTTTGCGCGAGAGTTGTGATGACTGTAAATCTCCTGTAACACTGGAGTAAGCCATGAACACCCTACCACCGGCATTTAGGAACTGATCGAGCTTCGCAAATTCTGACTGAGGTATGGAATCCCTGGGGTTGGCCCAAATCAATCCTCTGTAGAAGGTCGGAATCCGGGATGTATCCGCAATATTGATGGTTTCCACCTCGTACAGTACAGCGAGTTGCTGCATCAGTTGTGCCATGGCCTGGAGAGGCACTTCACCAAAACCGGCAATCACGCCAATCTTCGGCTTGTCTACAATTGAAATCTTCTTGATGGCTGTGGTCAGATCGTATTCCATGGCGCCTTCGGGCTGGATCAGTGGAATTACCTCCGTACGATCGCCACTCTTCATCACTACTCCCAAGAAGGCGTCAAGTTGCTGCCGCTGATCGTTTTCAATCACGTTGATCCTGATTGGAGCCACACCTGCCTGCATCGCTTCCTGCTTGGATTGTTCCGTCTCGTTAGGGTTGATGAACTCGAAAACAATGTTACCTCCGGAAAGGTCCTCATACTCGATCAGCATGTCTCGAAGGTCATTTCTGACATATGCGAGTTGGGCGGGCAAATCCTCGGTGAAATAAGCCTGCACTGTAATGACTTCACCTAGGTTCCGTAGTACATCTTCAGTGGCATCACTAAGGGTGTACCTTCGATCCTCCGTGAAATCCAGACGCACGTATAAGTTGCGGGATATAAGATTGGCTACGATGATAATGGCTACCAAAATGGCCAATTGGATAAGTATCGTTGACTTCTTCATTCCAATGTTTTTTATGACTGCCAGTTTCTCTTGGAAAGCATCACCTGCGAGAGTAGAAGCCCCAAAACAATAATTGATAAGAAATAGACGATATCCCTGCTGTCTATAACGCCGCGACTAAGAGAGTCGAAGTGGGATCTGATGCTGAGGTAATTGAAGAACGAGGCCATAGGACCCGTTAGCGCACTGCCTATCACATCGAACAGAAAGTGAAAAAACACAGAAATGAGCAGCGCCAGCAAAATGGAGACAATCTGGTTCTGTGTGAGACTGCTCGCAAATAACCCGATACTGATGTAGCAGGCGGAAAGGCACATGAGTCCAAGATATCCGCCTATCACGCTACCGTCGTCAATATTTCCTAATTGGCTGATGGTGAAATAGTAGGGCAATGTGCAAACGAGGGCAATGACCACCAGAAGGAAGCAAGCCAGAAACTTACCAATGACAATTTGACCATCCGATACCGCTTTGGTAATCAGTAATTCAATGGTGCCCGCCCGATTTTCTTCGGCAATCATCCGCATGGTGATCGCCGGGATAAAGAAAAACAAAGACCAAAAGGCAACGCCGAAGAAAGTACCTAGACTGGCCTGCTGATTTACAAATATGTTGGTGCTGACCAACCATGTAAATATTCCACTGAGTCCTAAGAATAGGACGATCATTACATAGGCAATCAAAGAGTCAAAGAAGGACGCCAGCTCTCTACGTGTGATTATCCAGATTTTTGTCATGATCAATTAGTTAGTGAGGTTTCTGAATACATCTTCAAGTCGCGTTTCGATCCCCGTCATTTCCAGGAGATACCACTTTTGCGATACACAAAGGTCAAAAATGGCCTTGCGGGATGAGTTATCGGGTTTGCTCTGTACGGTAAACCAACCGGCTTTGCCCTCCACAGGTTTAACCGTCTCAACTGTCGCCAGACCCAACAAATCCTTTTCGGGACTATGCCCATTGGACTCAATCTGAATGGTCAGCAACTCCTGACCCTGAGCTTGCTGACGGAGGGTATCGGCAGAACCATCCGCCACAATACTACCTTTGTTGATGATGAGAATGCGGTCGCAAGTAGCTTCAACTTCAGAAAGGATGTGAGAGCTAAGAATCACCGTCTTCTGCTTCCCTAGTTCCTTGATCAGTTTCCTGATCTCAACGATCTGGTTGGGGTCCAGACCGGTCGTGGGTTCATCCAGTACCAGCACCTCGGGATCATGGATCATGGCCTGAGCCAGACCTACCCTTTGACGATACCCCTTGGACAATTCATTGATGTTTTTATGTTTCTCGCGATCAAGCCCGCACTTTTCAATCATATCTGCGATTCGATCAGGAATTTGCTGTTTGGCCACACCCTGTATCTCCGCACTGAAACGGAGGTAATCGATTATGGCCATTTCAGAGTACAAGGGGTTGTTCTCCGGCAAATACCCAATTTTCTTTTTGATGGCCTCCTGATCCTCATGGATAGACAGATCATCCAATTTTACATCACCCGAAGTAGGTGCCATGAAGCAGGTTATCATCTTCATGGTTGTGCTCTTACCGGCACCATTGGGACCCAAAAAACCTACTACTTCTCCGGTTTTGATATCGAATGAAATGTCATTTACGGCCTTTTGCTCACCATACTTTTTAGTGAGGCTCTCAACTACTATGGACATAGTCAATACTTAGGATTAAGCTGTAAATCAACGTTCTACAAGTCCAGTGGACTTTGGGCGGCAAACATAATTTTGTCCTTCATAAAATTCAAGGCGAACCAACTGTTAAAATCTGTTAAAGGCTTGCTTCATAAAAATATGGTGCTTTTCACAAGAATTTGGGAACTATGAAGTCTGCAAGACGTTCTGATAGTTCTGTCGTAAACGGTTCACATGAATCCTTCTTTCAAAGAGAAAATTTCCAAAGCACACCTCATTCCCAAAGCGTTGCCTGGTGTGGACGAAATAGATCAATTTCTTCAAAAGCTACTGTACTTCCTGTTCCCGGAATTGAACAACATCCGATTTGAAACAGAAACAAGCATATTGGGTCAGCTCAATATGCTCAAGGCCGATTTTGAGCAATTGCTTGCCAAGACCAAAGCGTGCGACCCGGAAAGCGTAAACAGCATTTGCGGTGCCTTCTTTGATGGTCTGGAGGAGGTTTATGACAGTTGCATGGAAGATGGCAATGCCATCCTTGAGGGAGATCCGGCAGCTGTGGATCTAAAGGAAGTGATCCGTGCCTACCCAGGATTTTATGCCATCGCTGTCTATCGCATCGCGCATTCGATTTACCTGCTCGAAGTTCCCTACCTACCAAGGTTATTCACCGAACATGCGCACTCCAAAACTGGCATTGAAATTCACCCTGGAGCAAGGATTGGAAGATCGTTCTGCATTGACCATGGCACAGGTGTCGTGATTGGCGAGACAACGGAAATTGGCAATCACGTCAAGCTTTATCAGGGTGTGACGCTGGGTGCAGTGAGTATCAAGAAAGAATTGGCCAAAACCAAAAGACACCCTACCATCGAAGATGGCGTCGTTGTGTATGCAGGCGCTACCATACTTGGAGGCAAAACCACCATAGGCAGGGAAAGTGTCATCGGCGGTAACGTTTGGATCACGGCCAGTGTGCCTCCGCATTCACGGGTATACTACAAATCTCAAGGTCAGCAAATCGTGAAGGAGGTTCAGGGATGAACATCGCCCAAAATATTGGCGAACTCATTGGCAACACGCCCCTGGTTCGAATTCACTACCCAGAGTTGCCAGAAGAGATAAGGGTCTACGGAAAGCTTGAAGGGCACAACCCCGGTGGCAGTGTGAAGGACCGGCCGGCCTTCAATATGATCAATGAAGCCTTAAAACGGGGAGAAATCCGGAGTGACTCAAAACTCGTGGAAGCCACCAGTGGCAATACCGGTATCGCCCTCGCGATGGTAGCAGCCTCTTTCAAACTGGATATCACCCTTGTGATGCCGGAGAACTCTACCCAGGAACGAATCGACACCATGAAAGCCTTTGGCGCCAAGGTTATTCTCACAGAAGCTGAAGGTACCATTGAATACTCGCGGACAGTTGCCGACAAAATGGTGGGAGAAGAAGGATATTATTCTCTCAACCAATTCAGCAACAAGGACAACTACCTTGCTCACTATAAGACCACGGGCCCTGAAATATGGACGCAAACCCAAGGGGAAATCACCCACTTCGTGGCCAGTATGGGTACCACAGGCACCATCATGGGAAATAGCATGTATCTGAAAGAGCAGAATCCTGACCTCCAAATCATTGGGGTCCAACCGGAAGAAGGCTCTCAAATACCTGGCATCCGGAAATGGTCGCCAGAATTTCTCCCAGCTATATATGATGATAGCAGAGTAGATGAGATATTGTATGTAAACAGGGACCAGGCGATCGAAATGACGCGCAGAATGGCCAGAGAATCGGGCATCTTCGCAGGCATGAGCAGTGGCGGCGTACAATTTGCCGTCTTGGAATTTGCAAAGACGCTCAAAGCACCAGCTACCATCGTTTCGATAATTTGCGACCGTGGCGATCGATACCTTAGCTCCGATCTCTTCAGCTACTGATCAGATAATGCCGTGTAGAGTTCCTCCCATTCCCTATGCAGTGAAACCTTGGGAAAATCGCGCTGAGCACGCCGGTACCAGTATCCTGCGTTAAAGTCGTCACCCTCTTTCCGGTGGAGATAAGCATGAACCCAGGCTGCTTTGCTATCGGGCAAATCCTGCACCAACTCGTGGGCCAAATTCCAGTTGCCCGCCTGCTCCTCTTCCAGGGCTTTCTGATAGACATTCATTTTCTACAGCTTTTTGTCACTACTAGTTTTCCGACTCCAAAAATCGATGGAGCTTCCCAAAAATCGGTAAAAGCCTACCACTTATCGTAATGTGAAGCCGCTTCGAGCCAGACCAACGTACTTTCATACCCACAACCACAGGCAACCAAAATGCAGAGGGAAATAGCAACGATAGGTTTTTCGCCATACAACAGGGTGTTGGAATTGATAGAGAGCAATGTGACCTTGTATGAGTGTGAGAAGAAATTGGTAGAGGGTTTCCGCTACAGATTGAAACATTACTATGAACTGCCGGACTTGATCATCGTTAGTGCTGGCATAGATCATCCCGGATATATATCCATATTGGATTTCCTGGCGGAGATGAAACTTGATATTCCGGTCATGATTCATGATCAGTCCTTTCATCGATCAAGAAAACGACAAGCTTACCGCTCGGGAGTATCAGACTATATCTCTGAGCCAGTTACAGATGACATTTTCGAAATGCGAATAGGAAATTTACTGGAAAGAAAGACCAAATTATTCCAACCAGTAAAAATCGACAGGGAGAGACCCTAACACCTGAATCGACCGTCGACCAAGTGACAGGCCACCTCAAAAGGGTGGCCTTTTCCTTTTAACTTTGAGGCATGGGCCGAATGTTGATCGGTATTGGCATCCTCCTCATAGTTGTCGGTCTTTTGATCCACTTCGATTTCAAAATTCCGCTAGGCAAACTACCTGGAGACATCAGAATCGAAAGGGAGCGATTTCGGTTCTATTTCCCTATCACTACTTCCATCCTGGTGAGCATCATTTTGACTTTGCTCATCTACCTGATTCGAAAATTGGGATAAAAAAAGCCAGTCCTTAAGGAACCGGCTTTCTTATTATCATGCCAAATGAGCTCATTTGTCAATAGCTCCCATCACCCTTTGCATAAAGGTATTGAGCGCTTCTTTTTTGTCGGTACCATTCGACACCATCTCGTGGACCTCCATAGCGCCATAGAGGTTTGAGATTAACTCCCCTATCACATCCAGCTCCACATCCTTGAGGGAAGGTACCTCAGTCAAAACCTCCAAGGTCTGTGCTGTCTCCTCCAAAAAGTCCCGGTCATTTTCCTCCGCAAAGGCTACCAGGTGCTTAATTATCGGCAATTTCATCGACAAGTTGTTTGAGTACCTCTGCCTTGTTCGTTTGCGTCTGCTTGAGTAGTTGCCCTCCCTGAAATGCAGCGAAAGTAGGAAGGTTATCTACCCTTGCTAGTTTGCGTGACTCGGCAAATTTTTCAGCATCAGCGATCACGAAAAGCGTATTGTCCTTTTCCGAAGCCATCTTCTTGAATTTTGGCTTCATGATACGACAATTCCCACACCATCCAGCCGAATACTGAACAACGACCTTGTCATGCTCTTCGATCAGCTGCGCCAGATTGTCTTGGTCCAATTCCTTGATCATCGTATCATCTTTAATTCATGCTCAAATAGGCCGCAACACCGTCCCTGTTGGCGGTCATTGCTTCTTTGCCTTCTTCCCAATTAGCTGGACAAACCTCACCCTTCTCCTGTACATGCGCATAGGCATCGATGAGTCTCAAGAATTCATTTACGTTTCGTCCCAGGGGCATATGGTTCACACTCTCATGGAAGACGACACCCTCTTCATCAATTAGATAAGTAGCCCGGTAGGTCACGTTGTCCCCGTCTACCAACTCAATACCTGACTCCTCATCAAATCGAGGGTTGACCAGATCCAAGATACCCAGGGCACTGGCAAGGTTCCTGTTGCTGTCCGCTATCAGGTTGTAGCTGACACCCTCAATACCTCCATTGTCCTTAGCCGTATTCAACCACGCAAAATGCACTTCAGGCGTATCACAAGATGCTCCAATTACAATAGTATTTCGCTTGTCAAATTCAGCTAGCGCCTCCTGGAAAGCATGCAGCTCCGTAGGGCAGACGAAAGTGAAATCTTTTGGGTACCAGAAAAGCACAACTTTCTTGTTGTTTTTCACTGCTTCCTCCAACACATTAATTTGAATGGTATCTCCCATTTCATTCATGGCATTGACCGAAATATTTGGGAATTTCTTACCTGTTGCTGTCATTCGATGAAACTAATATTATTCTGTAAATCAATTTTTACGCAAAGTGAAACAGAAGAATATTAAAGCCAAAATTTACTTAGGCAATAGAAATATAAAGAATATCTATCTGCCATTCATTTTTCAAAAATTGATAACAGAATCAATCTGTAGAGGCCTTCGAATATGAATTTCGAAAGAGCTCTCCATAATTTTTGAAATCGAAGCAAGGCTCCTGTCATTGATGATTTTTGTCATCTTCGGAAATGCGAAAATCGTGTTGTCACTAGCTCAGAAATTGACTTTAAAATCTTTAAATTGATTGGCGCTTACACCTAAGTTATGATCAATTTGCTGCCTGATGAATATTTACACTAAACCGGATATCGTAGACACCCATGTAAAGGGTAATACCATTCATGTGATATGGTACCTCCTCAGTGAGAAGGAGTCACTCATTAGCAGTTGCACAGCCCAACTGAAAGAGGTACAAAAAGGGATTGTGGACGTCATTATTATCGATATGACACAAGCCAGGGGTACCCCTCCAATGGAAGTACAAAAATGGTTCGGAGAGGTGCTCTTCCCTGGCTTCAAGGCGAACAAGCAATTCAAAGGCCTGATCAATATCCTGCCATCAAGCGCCATCACTAAACTTGGTGCAAAGCACTGGAAAAAGGTCGCAGAGTCAGATCAATTTGGATTCTCAGTATTCGAAACGGATAGCTTACAATCCGCAGAAAAGCTCGCAGAGGAAATGAGAGCTCAATAGCGATCTACTAGAATTTGAACACAGCGTAACCCTCGAGTTGGTAAGTCGATACGGTCGTCAGCATCGAAGTTGCTATATCGATCTCCGGTAGAAGCTCATCAGCACTCACCCCTCTCCCAATCATCGACTGTCCGCACAAAGCAAGAAGGACCCCAAAGTCTTTCAGTTCTTTGATCAGACCCGTATTTGGGTTCTCGATACCATACTTCCCACGATAGGCGCCATCATTCAAGGTTGCATAGGTAGCGGATGCATGCAAAGCCAATACAATATTGATCCTTTCCGGCTTTGCCCCACTTACGATATGGAGATTGATCATCCTGGCAACATTGTTCAGTGCTGGATTGATTTGATTGGGACTTGATGGACCAGAATAAACGTCCACGACAATCCTGTAATCCTTCGCTGAATCAGCAACCACCGTAGCATTGGGAATATCATAAATTGCTCCGTAGGAAGGGATTCCGGGGCTCACCCGTTGCTGAGCTGAGGCTTCGAAGATGACCAGGCAAGGAATCAGGTACAACAAACTGGTTAGCTTTATCATGAGTGCCAAAATTTTTCGGAAAAGATAAAGGGTTCCATGTGTCTCGCTTGAAAATTTTTCAGAGCCTGTAATAATTATGCAGCCTCCCATTACTATAGCCATACAAGCGCGAATGACTTGAAAGAAAAAGAAAGACTTGAGGTATTTAGCAGATGGATAGAGACTTATCAACCCATTGTCTATAAGGTGGCGCGTAGTTACGGACGTAATGCTGACGAGGTGAAAGACCTCACGCAGGAAATCGCATATCAAATATGGCAATCAGTTTCTTCTTTTGAAGGTCGATCCGCAGAGAGCACCTGGATCTATCGTGTGGCATTGAATACGGCTTTCAACTGGAGAAACAAAAGCAAGAAGCATGAAATCGGACATGAGGACCTTGCAGAGCACTTTCACCTCCGATCTGAGGAAAGCCCTTATGCCGATGAGTTGGAGTGGCTGTACGGACAAATCGGAAAACTCAATGAACTCGACAAGTCGATATGTCTGCTGATGCTGGAAGGCTATGCCTACCAGGAAATTGCCGGGATCACCGGAATATCCGAATCTAACGTCGGTGTGAAAATACACCGTATCAAAAAGCAATTGATTGAAGCTTCAAAAAAACTGGAAAGCCATGGATTTTAATGAAGTACAAAATATTTGGAAATCACAGCCTGCAGATGCACACATTAATAAAGAAGAAATGATTGAACTAGTAGAAAAATTCAGCAAAAGGTCTAGTCGTACAGTCCAAACCAATGAGAAGTGGTTGATGATCATATTCACCTTCACCGCCGTTTTCAGCTTGGTGGAAGCAATCATAGATGAAGAAGGTTGGTCAGGCGCCCTCAATGCGCTATTGATCATGGCGATCCCAGCAGGTGTCTATTGGTTACGTCGAAGAAGAGTCTCGCGCACTATGGATTTTGACAGTTCGCTGATGGGAAATCTTAACAGAGCAATCACGAATATCCAGTCCCTGATCTTGATGGCCCGCTTAATGATCGGAGTGCTTATCACGCCGCTCACGATCATCTATACGATCAAGTACTGGCAGCAAGGCGAACTACTGACTTTCTCCAGGCTATCCATTCTGGGCCTGTTAGTGCTGGGAACCGCCTTGATTGTCTGGGAACTGATCTATGTCCATTCTCCCAAAAAGCAAAAGCTACTTGGCATTAAAAGGGAAATACTGGCATCTTGAGCTTATGAACGAAATTGAATACACATCACACTACAAGATCAATGCCACCAAGCAGTTCGAATTCTACAGATTGTTGGCCGAACGAACATTTGACCAGGTAGATGATGATGGCTTCTTCTGGCAATACAATGAAGAAAGCAATTCCATCGCCATTACCACCAAACACATGGCCGGAAACATGATTTCGAGATGGACGGATTTTTTCAATTCCGATGGCGAGAAGTCCTGGCGAAACCGCGAATCAGAGTTTATCATCGATTCACAATCCCGAACGGAAGTCATGGCCTTTTGGAAAAAAGGTTGGTCTACCCTCTTTCAGGCACTTGAAGAGATAGACCCAGTCAATTTTCACCAGCAGGTGCTAATCCGAAATATTCCGCACTCCGTCACCGAAGCCGTGAACCGACAAATCGCCCATTTGGCTTACCACACTGGGCAGATTGTCTACGTGGGAAAAATGCTCAAGGGCGCCGACTGGAAAAGCCTTTCGATTCCCCGAGGAGAGTCGGAAGCTTTTAATGCCAGGTCTTTCACTCAAAATGGCGGAAAAGAGCACTTCACTGACGAATGGCGAAAGGACCAACCCCGCTCCTAGCATGGAATCAAAGGTTGGTGGCTTTCGTTTAATATGGAAAGCCGCCATCATGCTGTCGCACCTCATTTACGTAAGTAAGCGGGACGAAAACTGCTCCGATGATGATATTCAGCAAATATTAAAGGCCGGCCTGCGCAATAACAAGCCCAAAGAGATCACTGGTGTTCTGCTATTTTCCAAGACCCATTTCATTCAATATTTGGAAGGACCATTTCAAAAACTATTTGATCTCTATCAGCAAATCAAAGTTGATCCCAGACACCATCAGGCAATGGTCATTTCCTTTTCACATATCGACAAAAGGCTTTTCCCTAGCTGGCACATGGGAAAAAAGGAAATCTCCGGCCAAATTGAATTCATATCTCAACTAAGCACAGCAGAAAAGAATCAATTTCAACGCCTACTGAAAGGAGACAAGCTGGATAGACCCTCAGCCACTCATTTGATAGAGAAGTTCTTCAAATAAGCACCTACTCTCCCGGTTTGTACGTTCGCAGTGCTCGAGCTTCAACGTCGGTCTTGTAAAAAGCTACATCCTTAAACTTCACATCCACATAAGGATCTATCTGATCGTCAAAGTGCGGAGAGTTCGGGTCATTGCTTTGTCCTCCAGCCAGCAGCGATTTAGCTTTCACCCTATCTCCAAACTCCACCACTGCAACAAAACTGTTACCACGGTAGCCATAGAGTCTATTAGTCCCTTCGAAGGTCCTGGAGCCATAAGCCGCCAAAGCACCCCATCGACCTGAAGCAAGCCCGACCGGCGTACTTGGTTTGTTGTCATCAAACGAAGAACGGATGGAGCCTGTGAGTCGCTGAAATCGATTGACCTCCCCCCAGGGAAGCTGCCACCTACCAAAATCCCTTTCCAGATCATCCAGGACCTCAATGAAAAAGTCAATTCGTTCCTCAAAGGGCGTCTCCGTACCGTAGTAATTGATTCGCTCCATGTACGACAGTCCTTCCGGCCTTGGACCCTCAGCGGTATATTTCATTCCATAATAGTGCGCCAATGTCATTGGAATGGATTCCGCAGAAGCGCGAAAGTCCCAACTTCCCAACAGCTCAGCTGCTTCAGACAACCGCGAATCGCCATTGGCCGATGATTCAATAGCCCGTACGAGACCTGGCACCAATTGCTCAAAGCCAGGTAATGAGGGCTCGTAAGCCAGGTCGATCAAACCCTCCAGAGAATAGTCCTTGCCAGCTACTAGCAATCGTATGGCATGCACTCCCCTGAAGTTTTCAGGAGCTGTCGCCATATAGTAAGGATAATCCTCCTCCTTCGGGCTGTTTTCCAGCGCGGCAGTAAAGGGAGTGGAATTACAATTTTGTAGCCAGCCATTTGCAGGATTGAGCAGCTTGATAGCATCATCCACCTCGTGTAGGCCTTGCCAGTCCGTTCTGGGATCGCTGCCATCGACGGGGTTGGAGTAGTCAAACTGCTCATCTCTTACCGGAATGAAATTGCCATGGAAATAGGCAATATTGCCTTCCGCGTCTGCATAAACCGTGTTATTGCTGGAATTGGTCTTGATTTCCATCATTTCCCGAAAACCCTTGTATCCCTCTTGCTTCGTTCGAATGAAAGACTGTTGTAAGGCATTTACAGGGTCCCACATCAGCGCCGTCGAAGTCCACTTGTCATCAACCTTGTGAGTGATAGGGCCATGATGTGTGCGATACATTACAAACTCCTTTTCTGCGACGCCATCCCCGTCCTTGTACCTCAACTTGACTGGAATTTGCTCCACATCCCGCAACTCCTCTCCATAAGCATATTGAAGTCCGTCTCCATCCTCACTGATCGTTTCCACGAACTCATCAATGACATCTGTGTAGGTGCTGGTATGCATCCAACCTGTACGTTCATTAAAACCCTGGTAAACGAAAAATTGACCCCAGGTAACAGCACCATAGGCATTCAAGCCTTCTTCACTCACGACATGCACCTCCCCCCGAAAATAAAAGCTGGTATGAGGGTTAATCAGAAGCATTGCATTGCCTGATTCCGTCAAATCACCCGAAATCGCGATGCCGTTGGAACCGCTGGGCTCCAGATGGGATACCTCCCTGACCTCCGCGACTTCCGAAGCGGCAGAATAGAAACTCCTGATCTTATCCACTGACACCCGTTCGATATCCCCCCCTATTGATCCCTCACTGAAGTACATGGGCATCCAGGGCTCGAACTCGCCCAAAAGGGCCGGTTGTACTTCCGGGTGGGTATATAGGTAATAATTGATTCCGGCTGCGTATGCCTCACAAAGCGCCTTCAACCAAGATGGGCTTTGTTCATAATTGGCTATGGCTTCTTCCTTCGTCATGAACAAGCGGGCTCTCAAGTCACTGTAGAGCGCCTCCTCTCCTTCAACCTCTGCCAATCTACCAATGGCCCAAAGGTAGTTG
Source organism: Cyclobacteriaceae bacterium (assembly GCA_965601475.1). Classification (GTDB taxonomy): domain Bacteria; phylum Bacteroidota; class Bacteroidia; order Cytophagales; family Cyclobacteriaceae; genus JAWPMT01. The sequence continues at coordinate 452,330 of OZ271832.1, forward strand.
CGCTCGACGCGTGGAAAATCATCCTCGCATTGTGCATATAGCAATCCAAAAACCGCATCAGCATCCGTTTTTCCATAGATATGGGGAACCCCAAAGTCATCTCTGATGATGGTAACATTTTCGGCATATTGCTGCCAGCGCTCAACATTAGGATCTGACTCACTGACACGACAAGCAAGAAATAGTGATAGCACTAAGAGGTGCAGGATCTTCTTCATTAGGGTGAAATAAGTTGATGTGAAAAGGGGAAGATAAGCGAAAGGATTGAAAACCAAAAAACACCCGTCTGTTCAAAAATAATCTTGAAATTATTTTAGTTTTTCCATAAATAATTCAATATTACATATTAATCAACCCAATAAACATCTTGCAATGAACATCATTAGCCGCAAAAAGGTCGGTATCCTCGTGCAATTGGCCGAGGTAGATGGCGACTATCATCCCCTGGAAGAAAAATTCATCATTGGTGTCGCGGCGCGCCATGGCATTTCAGAAGCGGAAATCCAGGAAATCAAAGCAGCCACCGAACCCATTGGGTCTCTGGGTGCGCTTTCCTATCGCACGTGTGTTGACTACCTGACGGATGTACTGCAATTGCTTCCTGTTGATGGCAAGATCCTGCCAAGTGAAGTGGTATTTTGCGAGGACATTGCCATGAGATTGGGCTTCACCAAAAAAGGTGTAGACCGCCTGATCGAGATCATCAGACAAAAGACGGACCTCAGCAAGGGTAGGCTCGGGCAAATGCTATTAAGGATCCCCCATGGATCCAGACCTACGGATTTACGAAAGGAAAAAGTGAATTAGGTAAGAGAAGCCAGGTACGCAAACATCACAAGAATCCCCATCAACGTCCAGAAGAGCACTTCGCCCTTCACAACCTTCACAATTCCTAGCCAAATGGTTTTCATAATCATAAATTCTACAGGATCTTTATACGGTAATTAGTTATTCTTGGGTTCGAAATGCTGGGGAAGAAATCACACGCGATCTTAATTGGGCTACTGTCATTGGCGCTGCTGGCGATCGATTACAGCTATTGCCACAGGTCTGCACTTGGGGTCCCCAATCACCAAATAGAGGTTTTGCAAACCGCTCAACATCACGTCGATGTTGATTTTGTGTGGGCACTCACTCCAGCCATTCCTAAAAAAGCCCTTCCATACGATCTGAAAGGTCTTCTGACGCAGCATACTACTGCCACCACTACCTCTCTTCGCCTTTGGAATACACCACGGGTCTTCATAACGGATTTCCTTCACATTTATCACCACAGCTGCAAGAAGGAGCCCAATCGAAGTTAGTTCCATGCTTTTTCCGCGGGATACCCCCGCGCCTAAATGACTTTGTGAACTAACCATTAATTCAATTGAAAAAACTTATCAGGACCATCAGGTCTGTCATATTCATTTTAGCGATGCTGCTTGCAGCAGCCGGCGCTGGATTTGGGGTTGTATTTCCCAATCATCGAGACAAATACGTCGAACCAGAGGTCAAAATTGAGATGGTCGAAAAGAAGGAGGATGAATCCGAGGAGGATGAGGAAAAAACTTAGACGCGCCGGACGAACACAAAAAAGTTTGAAATGTTATCATAGAAATCATTCATTGCTATGAGCGACTCCGCAGTTCTGGACATCAAAAACCTGGGTTTCCCATGGGAAACTGCCGACCCCTTTCTTTTTTGTGTTTATCACAAGGACGACTACCCAAGAGGTAATTCTGCCATGGGGCCGGAGGCTTCCCTGGAAGGACGGCACATTGGTCAGGATTTCACGATCAAAGACGGCTGGCGAATGTATCATGGCGATACGGTCCCTGGTTTTCCGCAACATCCGCATCGTGGATTCGAGACCATCACGATTGTACCCCAAGGCCTGGTGGACCATTCTGACTCCCTGGGTGCCGCAGGTAGATTCGGTAATGGGGATGTGCAATGGATGACCGCTGGTAAAGGCGTTTTACATTCCGAGATGTTCCCACTGCTGAAGCAAGAAGAGGAAAACCACCTACTGCTATTCCAGATATGGTTGAATCTCCCGAAAAGGAGCAAATTCGTTGCCCCGCATTTCAAGATGTTGTGGCGAGATGACATACCAAAACGCATTGAAACAGATGAGAATGGCGCGACCACGGAGCTAACCGTAATTGCTGGTCAAATAGCAGATACGCAAGCTCAGGCACCAGCTCCCGATTCGTGGGCAGCAGAGGAGGAAAACGAGGTTGCGATTTGGCTGATCAAGATGGAAACTAATGCCGAATGGAGACTCCCCGAAGCCTCATCATCCGTGAATAGGAGGTTGTACTTCTACCAGGGAGATCATGTCGGTGTGAACGAAGCGACGTTGCAATCAGAACAGGGGGCTTCACTTAGACCAGACCGAGAAGTGCTGCTCAAAAATGGCAGTGAAGTAGGTCATCTATTGCTACTCCAGGGTAAGCCTATCAACGAGCCGGTGGTGCAGCACGGTCCGTTCGTGATGAATTCGCAACAGGAGATCATGGAGACCATACAGGACTATCAACGGACACAATTCGGCGGATGGCCCTGGCCCAGGCATGACAATGTCCACCCACGGGAAGCTACCAGGTTTGCCAGGCATGCCGATGGAAAGGAAGAATCCAAAGAAAAGGAGTAATCCATTAGACCATATTAATTTCACGGAAAAAAGTATGGGAGCTGCTGATTGGAGCGTAGTCAAAGAGTACGAAGACATTACCTATAAGAAATCTGGAGGTGTAGCCCGGATCGCTTTCAACCGACCCAACGTCCGCAATGCATTCAGACCCAAAACTGTCGCTGAGTTGTTCGAGGCGTTTCTTGATGCCAGGGAGGACACAAGCATTGGGGTTGTTCTGCTATCTGCCGAAGGGCCATCAACCAAAGATGGTGTCTATTCGTTTTGCAGCGGTGGAGATCAAAACGCCCGGGGACATCAGGGCTATGTAGACGACGAAGGCATGCCGCGGCTGAACATCCTGGAAGTCCAGCGGCTTATCCGCTTTATGCCGAAAGCCGTGATCGCTGTGGTTCCTGGATGGGCCGTTGGCGGTGGCCATAGTCTGCATGTCGTTTGTGACCTGACACTGGCCAGCCAGGAACATGCCATTTTCAAGCAGACCGATGCCGATGTCACAAGCTTCGATGGCGGCTATGGCTCAGCCTACCTGGCCAAAATGGTCGGACAGAAACGTGCACGAGAAATCTTCTTCCTTGGCCGAAATTATTCTGCGCAGGAGGCCTACGAAATGGGTATGGTCAACGCAGTGGTTCCGCACGAAGCATTGGAAGATACCGCCTATCAGTGGGCCTTGGAGATTCTTGCTAAATCGCCAACTTCAATCAAGATGTTGAAATTTGCCTTCAACCTGACGGATGATGGCATGGTAGGCCAGCAGGTGTTTGCCGGCGAAGCCACAAGGCTGGCCTATATGACCGAGGAAGCCAAAGAGGGCCGCAATGCCTTCCTCGAAAAGAGGAAACCTGATTTCAGCAATATCAAATGGATTCCATGACCATGAAAGAATGCGTCATTTTCTTGTTGATGGCCATCGTAGCTGCCTGCTCAAGTCCGAAACCTCAAACTATGGCACCATCAGAGGACACCAATCTGGACCTCTTCATAGGCACATACACGTCGGGTGATAGTGAAGGGATTTACAAGGTAAGCTTCAATCCGTCCACTGGTGTATTGTCAGAAAAAGAATTGATCGCAAAGACGGAGAACCCTTCTTACCTCGCTCTTGCACAAGGAGGCAAGCAATTGTACGCGGTTAACGAAAATGAACCGGGTACACTTTCATTCTTTGAGAAGGCATCAGACACCTATACATTGGAAGCCCAGGTGAGCACGCAAGGCGTTCACCCGTGCCACGTCACGGTAGATGAAGCTTTGGGCCTCATCTCTGTCTCAAATTACAGCAGCGGGACACTCTCGCTTTTTCATTTCAAAGATTCGCTTGTACTGAAAGAGACTTATACCCGCGAAGGCGCAGGCCCAAATAAGGAACGTCAGGATGGTCCACATGCGCATTTCAGCGCGCTTTCACCCAATAAGCAGTTCATTTACGGCACCGACCTGGGTATAGACCAGGTGTATGCGCATCTGGCCGCTAACCCGGACTCAAGTTTCGTAGCCTGGCAAGCAATTCCCGGTGACGGACCCAGGCACCTGGATTTTCATCCCGATAAACCCTGGGTTTTTGTGCTCAATGAATTATCCAATAATATCAACAGCTTCAGACTTAACAATGACGGCACTTTCAGCGAAATAGATCGCAAGAGTACCCTTCCTGAGGAATACAGCGACTTTAGCAAAGCCGCGGATATTCATGTTTCCCCTGATGGTAAATACCTTTTCGCCTCCAACCGCGGTTTCGATAGCATTGTGGCCTATGAGATTTTGGATGACGGCAAGCTTAAGCGGATATCTTTCACCACAGAAGGCATCAAAACACCCAGAAACTTTGTCATTGACCCCGCCGGCAACTTCCTGCTGGTAGCCAACCAGGATGGTAATGATATTGCGGTCTTTCGAATCACCGAAACGGGAACCCTACAGCCCACGGGTAATCGGATGGAAGTCGGAAGCCCCGTTTGCATGGTTTTCCCGTAAACAACGAACAAAACCATCGCCTGACCCGTTTGCGGATTATGAACTTGCTTAAGGCAACCACCAACGTATGGATCGCCATCTGTTGGGTCTTCCTACCTTTCCTGGCTTCTAGCCAACCCAATACGCAATCCAATGTATCCGGCAAGCTGGTGGATCAATCTACAGGAGAAACCATGTCTTTTGCGACTGTGGTTTTGCTCAACCCTTTGGACTCTTCCATGGTCAAAGGAGTTGTAACAGACAACAACGGCCGATTCAGTATTGATGTGTCCGCCGGGGACTACATTGTCCAGGCCAAGTTTGTCACCTACAAATTAGCAACGCAACTCATCACACTTGGTCCTGAACCCTTGGACATGGGGGTTTGGGAGTTAGTACCTTCAGATGTACAGTTGGAAGAGGTTGTGGTAGAAGCCGAGCGGACGCAAATGCAACTCACCGCTGACAAGAAGATTTTCAATGTGGGAAAAGACCTGAGCAACCTAGGGGGCACGGCGACGGATATCCTGGACAACCTGCCTTCGATTACGGTCGACGTAGAAGGCAACGTGGAGCTACGAGGAAGCTCCAACGTTCGCATCTTAATAGACGGAAAACCATCAGGACTGGTCGGATTATCGTCATCCGATGCACTCCGTCAAATCCAAGCTAACCTTATTGACAGAATCGAGATCATCACGAACCCCTCGGCAAGGTACGATGCAGCGGGCCAGGCGGGAATCATTAATATCATCCTGAAAAAAGACAGAAAACAAGGCTTCAATGGTAGTTTTCAAGCCAACACCGGAGCTCCTCACAATCATGGTCTATCGGGGAATCTCAATTTCCGTAAGGATTGGATCAACTTCTTCGCGAACTATGGCGTGAACTACAGGCGGGCACCCGGTCAAGGCAGTGCATTTCAAAGGTTTGACCTACCAGACACCACCTACAGCACCCAGCTCAACCGCAATCAAAGCAGGGGTGGCATCTCTAATAGCATCAGATTTGGTTCCGACTTTTTTGTAAGCGAGAAGGATGTAATCACCATGGCCTTCCTTTACCGCTACGCAGACGAAGAGAATCGGGCCAACCTGGAATTCGATGACTTCGATGTCAATAGTGTTTTGCTAAACAGTACCCTAAGGGAAGACACGGAATCAGAGGGAGATGAGAACCTCCAATATTCTGTCAACTATACGCGCAAATTCAAAAGAAAAGACCATCAGCTGACTGCCGATTTTCAATATCAGGATAACAATGAGACGGAAGCCTCCGACATCTTGCAATCCGCCGGAATATCAGCAACTGAAAGAAGCCCCGAACTCATACAACGTGTGAGCAATGATGAGGGTGAAAAGCGACTCATGGTACAGGCCGACTATGTTCATCCATTTGCTGAAAAGGCGAGTTTCGAGGTTGGCTACCGAAGCACATTTCGCGACATCAAAAACGTCTATTTGGTAGAGGAGGAGAATGACCAGGGCGTTTTTATTGAGCTTGACACCTTTTCGACAGACTTTGCCTACGATGAAAATGTTCATGCCTTCTACGGCATTATGGGAGATGAATTGGGCAAAATCTCCTGGCAGACAGGTTTGCGCATTGAAAACACCGATATCAGTACTTTTTTCGAGGAGACCAACGAGACACTCAACTGGAACTACACCAATTGGTTTCCCAGTGCTTTCTTCACCTACAAATTCTCCGAGACCAAGCAGCTTCAGCTGAGCTACAGCAGGAGAATACGTCGCCCCAGATTCAGGGATCTGAACCCTTTTAGCTCATTTACCGACAACCGGAACTTTCGCGTCGGCAACCCCAACCTGCAACCTGAATTTACCGATTCTTATGAGTTGGGGCTACTCAACAACATCAGCGACGCCACCATTTATGCTGGTATTTACTACCGCAATACAACGCAATTGATACAGCGCGTTACGCTACCCCCTACTGAAAATGGTGAAAGGGTAAGGATTCCGGAAAACATTGGCAAGCGAGATGCCTACGGCCTGGAAGTGAACATAACCAAGGACTTCACCAAATGGTATCGGATTAGCGGCAATGTGAACTTCTTCCGCAGGGAGACATCCGGCATGGTGGGGGACAGCACCAGTTTGGCAGCTACCGCCAACTCGCTCTCAACCCGGCTCAGCAACAACTTCAAGCTCAACAATGTCTTTGATGGACAAATCAACATAAACTATCGCGCGCCAAGACGCACTACACAAGGCCGCAGGCTGGCGATCACCTCCGTAGATTTGGGGCTATCAAGGGATGTATTGCGAAATGATGGTACAGTTTCACTAAGCGTACGGGATGTATTCAACACGCGTAAGTGGCGATCCCAAACTGAACTGGAAGGCTTCTTCGAGGAATCGGAATTTCAATGGAGGCGTGGCCCTACGGTCGTAGTGACCTTCACTTACCGGCTTAACCAAAATAAGCAAAGAAGGCGCGGAGGTTCTCGCAATGGTGGGGAATACGAGGGAGACGAAGGATTTTAGATCGTCTTGATCTTTTGCATGAGCACTGGGCGATGCGCCCGACTCACAGGAATCACCTTGTCTTTGATCACCAGATTAGTTTCCTCAATATCCACAATCTTGGTCAGGTTGACGATATAAGACCTGTGCACCTTGAGGAAGTCCTCGCTCTTGATTTTCTCATCAATATTCTTCAGGGTACTATGAACGATATACTTGCCACTTTCCGTATTGAAGGTGACGTAATCACCTAACGATTCGATGAATAGTATATCCTCAAAGTCCAACCGGATATAGCGACCATTGACCCTTACATAAATATCATTCTGTAAGTCCTTACCGGTATCAATATTGGTTTGTAGTTCCTGAGCTCGCTCTACGGCTTTGAGCAAACGCGGAAATTCGATGGGTTTTGGGATGAAATCCGTCACATGATACTCAAACGCCTCCAGCGCATATTGTGTGTGACCCGTGGTGAATATGATTTGCGGGAGATCATCTACAGATTTAACCAGGTCCATTCCTGAAAAATCTGGCATATCGATATCCAGGAAGACCAGATCTACGGTATTGGATTTCAGAAACTTCATAGCTTCCAAACCATTCTCGCAAGTCTTGATAACCTGCAAATCATCGATTTTCGCGCACATTGACTGGAGAGAGGCGCGAGCCATCTCGTCATCGTCAACTATAATGGATGTCATAGGTTCTTGAATTGCTTCAGTCTTTCAAGTTCTTCAGCTACGAGGACTTTTGCATCAAAAAATTCCCTCTTAACTTCTTGAAATTCTAAAGTAATCATTTTCCTTAAATCCACATCGTCTTTCGCCGCTTCATAATTTTTCATTCGCCGACTCAACTCTGGCAACCCCACCATTTGAAAGTTTGGTTTGATCTTATGTGCCTGAGAAGAGAAAGCCTTCCAGTCTTCCCCGATCATGAGTTCTTCGAGGCGCTGAAATTCTGCGTCTATTACTTTTAGGAATACATCAAACATCAACTCTGCGCGACTCAGATCATCCTGATAGAACTCCTGGAGATAGGCCTGATCCAGAGATTCCGAAAAAATAAAAACACTACTATTTCCGCCTTTCACTTCACTCAAAATATGAAACTTATTTAAAACTAATTCAAGATCAGCAGGCGAAAAAGGCTTTGCTACATGATAATCCATACCGGCACTGATCGCGCGCTCTTTCTCATCTACCAAAGCGGAAGCAGTAAGTGCAACGATTGGAATGTTCTGGTTGACATTACCTTCCATGGCGCGAATTGATCTGGTGGCTTCATATCCGTCCATGGTAGGCATCCGAATGTCCATCAGGATGATGCGGTACTTATGCTGCTGCACCAGTTTCAGCGCTTCCAGTCCATTTTCCGCAAGATCATAGTCGAGATTCCATTCCTCGAGCAAGGTGAAGAGATAGCTTTGATTGACCTTATTGTCCTCAACGACAAGGATGCCGTGGCACTCTGAATGAGTGGAACTTCTGTGTATTTGTTGCAGCTGATCCAATGCCCTAGGTCCGCATATACCCTTCTGTCCAAAAAGTCAGTTAACAATCAGGTAAATGCATTTGCTCTTATAATTTCGTAATTTATCTCAAATGCTGGGGGACCCCCGTATTTTTCGATTTATAGGCTTTTTTTGTCGATTAACTGCATTTCGATGAAAATAGGACTCATTTCCGATACACATAGCTTTCTGGACAAACACGTGTTTAAGCACTTTGAAGCATGCGACGAGATCTGGCATGCGGGAGATGTTGGCGACCCTTCCATCGCTACCTCACTGGCAGATTTCAAGCCCCTCAAAGGTGTTTTTGGAAATATCGATGGTAGTGGTGTAAGGCAGATCTTTCCGGAAGACCTTGTACTTGAGCGTGGCGGAAAAACAATCCTGATCACTCACATCGCCGGTAAACCACCAAGATATAATGCCCGGGTGCGGGACCTTATCGCCAGGCACAAACCCCACTTGTTGGTCTGCGGGCATTCTCACATCCTGAAGGTGGAAATGGACAAAACCAACAACCTGCTTTTTATGAACCCTGGTGCCGCAGGCAGGCACGGTTTTCACAAAATACGAACCCTGATCCGCTTTGATATTGCCGAAGGTACTTTCAAAAATCTGGAAGTGATTGAGCTTGGGGGTCGGAGTTCCTGACGAGGTTGAGCCATGATCCCAACTATTCTTCCAATTGAGAGCGAAGACGACCGATCTCCGCGCGCATGGATTCCAATTCCTGCAGCAGCTCGATTTGGTAAAGGGTCAACTCTTCAATTTTGCGCAGCAGGATCATGTCCATTTGGCCCAAGTTGATGCCCTGCGATTCCATCTCCTTTGCAGGAGGTACATCAGGCAAATGGCGATTAGCCTCAATATATTCTGCTACTTCTTGCAAGGATTTCAAGTCGTAATCAGGCTGAAATACATAATCCGGGCCCGGCACATCCAGTTGCACTTTTATTTCTTCTGCCAGGATATCTCCATTTACCGTTAAGACAGCTTCCTGTGATGACGTCGCCACGCTCAACCTCCCGTAGGTGACCAGGCCCCCACTCACAGACTGCAGGGTATTCGCAGAATTGATGGCCGCCGCCACCATGCTCAATCGAGCCGCGTTGACGCCGGAAACAACACTGTAGCCCACCTGCACATCTGAGACCAAATCCACCGCCTTACTTCCACCAATCGAGACTTGATCAGAGGAGTTCCGCGAAAACAGCGTGTTCTGTCCAAAGTCAGGCTGCAATGTTTCCAGGTTGCGGCCATGGCCCGCCATATCAATGACCAGGGATTTTGAGGCGACCTGCGGGAGTATCAGTGAAGTGGAAACATTGGAGCCGCCAAGGACCTGCCCGACATTGGAGGGCAATACCTGTGCCGCATTGGATAGGGCCACTGCCATCAAGGTCACATCAGTTGGGTAGAGCGTCGAATCCGCATAGTAAACAGTCAGATCATTTGTTCCTGCATCAGGAGCTACCAGTATCCAAAGGTCACACTCATTGGCCCTACTGGTGGTGGCGAACCCTGCATCTATGAATTTGGTCAATCTAACTCCATTATATGAGATCGAGTCTATCTGCCCCAATCCAGCAGGTATAAGTGACTCGTAAGTGACGCCTACGATCAGAACCCGGTTGTCATTTGCAGGAATCTCAAAGGAATTCACCCAGGTGAGGCTGGTCGGGGCCTCGTTGAAGTCAGTTGAATTGTCAAGAGAGACCTGGCCAAGAGCAAGATCAATAGCACAGAATACCGAGAGAATAGTAATAGCGATTTTGCGGTTCATCAGATTGCAGTTTGAGGCTAAAAGGTTAAGGGTAATGTAATCTTGAAATATCGAATCTACTACTTGATTGTATTATATTCATTTTAATTTCACAGAAACCTACTTTCCAACCACTGAACCATGCCTTTAAGAAACCGCTTGCTCGCCTATCTCATGTGTTATGCATTTTTGGCGGTGCACGCCATATTAGGCCAAAATGCCGAACTGATTGACAGCGATCAGATACGGTCCACCAAACCCACAAACCCATTCATAGTCAATGCTGATGGCAAACTAACCTTCAAAGGAGAATGGACCTTGAGTGGATCGGCAGATGGCTTATGGTATACTGTCTCACAGGTATTTGAGCCTTCGCCAGCCCCTGGCGCCACAGCGCCGGGTAGCAGCACCATCGACATTATTTTCAATGAAGTCATGGATATGGCCACGGTCCCCACAAACTTGTCTGTAAAGGATGGTGCGGATCTGGATATCGCTGGAACCTGGACCCAAAATGGGGCCATGCTCACATTTACACCGGAAACCGTGTACTTCCCCGGAGACAGTGTCACCGTGGCCTTCACCGATCAACTACAGGGTAGCAACGGTCTTTGGCAACCGATCAATTTCAGCTGGAGTTTCAGTGTGGATAACACACCCAACTTCACTTCACAAGCACAGTGGACAGTCGAGGAGAACAACACTCTTGTGGGCACTGTGACTGTGGACCATGATTTAGGTGCTTCCGTCAATTATACGCTATCCGGTTTAGACGCAGCCTTGTTCCAAATCACCAACAATGGAAATGACGGTATCCTGGAGTTTGTTGAGGCTCCCGACTATGAACACCCTCAAGATATCGGTGGAGACCAGGTCTATGACGTAACGGTCACCGCAGCTGATGGCCCAGACAGCAGAGACCAGATCCTCACTATTACCGTTCAGGATGTCAATGACTTGCCAGTTTTCACGTCGACATCGGTCCCAAGTTTAGACGAAAACCTGACCTTCGTCCAAAGGGTGCTGGCCGCAGACCAGGATCTGGATACGCTTACGTTTTCCTTAGTAGGAGGCGTTGATCTCGCCGCTTTTGATATTGATCCTACGCTTGGAGACCTTACCTTTTCTACGCCACCCAATTTTGATGATCCCGGGGACGCCGATGGCGACAATGTCTATGAAGTGACCGTAGCTGTAAACGATGGGATTGGACTGGATGTGACTCAGGACTTAGCCGTCACCGTCCTGGATGTCAATGAACCGCCCACAATTACCTTGGAAGACACATTAAGTCTTGACGAAAATCAGACCCTGGTCACATCGATAACCGCCGAAGACGAAGACGCAGGCACCACACTGAGCTACGCACTTGCTGGTGGTGCTGATGTAGCATTCTTTGACATAGATGCTATTACGGGCTACTTGACAATGAACACTCCTCCGGATTACGAGGTGCCCTCGGACGCCAATTCAGATCGAATCTACGAAGTAACTGTAGCCGTCAGCGATGGCTTCAACCCTTCCGTAGAGCAGGACCTGGCCATAGACATCCTCAATATTGTTGATCCGCCCACGATTACATCCCCCTCCACCAATGATACACCTGAGAATACTACTGATGTCGTTACCCTTTCAGCAGTTGGAGAAGTAGGTGCCACCCTTGTCTACACGATCATTGGCGGTACTGACCAAGGACTCTTTGAAATTGAGCCAAGCTCAAATTTGTTGCGTTTTATTGCCGCGCCAAATTTTGAAGATCCTGCAGATCTAGATGCCAATAACACCTATGAGGTTCAGATAAGGGTGAGTGACGGCGCGCTCTTCACAGATCAAGCCATAACCATCAACCTTATCGATGTCAATGAACCACCATCGATTGAGACGCCTGCATCAGTTGACATATTTGAAAACCAGATCGTACCGCTGGTGGTATGGGCAGACGATGAAGACGCCAATAGTGTCTTGACTTATTCGGTCATTGGGGGCCCCGATTTTGATGACTTCAACATAGATGCGGATGATGGTACGCTGAGCTTTGTCACTTTCCCCAATTTTGAGAATCCCACTGATTCCGATTTGGATAATACCTACATCGTGGAAGTCGCCGTAAGCGATGGTGAATTCACCGACACACAAACCATCACCATAACCGCCACAGACAGAAAGGCCTTTCTTACGCGGTGGAATGCCAATAAAGAAGGTGGTAAATACGTACTGCTGCCCGTATGGCAAGGTGCCCTGGACGATGATTACGCCATTACCTGGGGAGACGGAACCATTGACTTTGTAGTGGGCAACGACCCTGGAATCCTATCACACGACTACCCTGCAGACGGCCCGGATGAGTATGTTATCGCGATCGAAGGCAAAATATCAGGATGGAAGACCGGAGGGTACGGCTGGTACACATTTGATGACTTCCTCGAAGTGATGGCCTGGGGTGATTTGACCTATTCCGGCAACGGAGCAGTTACAGCTTTCAAAGACTGTGCGAACCTCGAAATTACCGCCATAGATACCCTTGACCTGACCAATGCCACATATATCAATGAAATGTTTCGGAATTGTACAAGCATCACGAGCATCCCATCCATAAATGCATGGGATGTAGCCAATGTGAGGTCCATGGATGGAGTTTTTCAAGGCGCGACTAACTTCAATTCCGACTTAGATCTCTGGGACGTGCGTGAGGTTAAATCCATGGGGAGCATGTTTCAAGGGGCCAGCCAGTTCAATGGTGCCATTGGTTCGTGGGTGGTTTCAAATGTTGAAGACATGAGCGAAATGTTCCAGGGCGCTTCTACTTTCAACCAGGACATTGGCAACTGGAACATGGGGAACATAGAATTCATTAAGGCCATGTTCCATGATGCTGAAAATTTCAATCGGGATTTGGACAGCTGGGCCTTGAGCAATATCAAGGATTTCAGCAACATGTTTCGGGGAGCTACGAATTTCGATGGAAAGGTATCTACCTGGAATATGGACTCCGCCAGATCGCTCAGTCATATGTTTGATGGGGCCTCATCCTTCAATCAGGATGTCAACGCATGGGATGTCGGCGGTGTCACGGACTTCAGTTACATGTTTGCCCTTGCCACCAGCTTCAACCAGGATCTGGACAACTGGCGACCTTACAGCGCACTGAATATGTCCCGGATGTTTCTTGGGGCTTCATCCTTCAATGGTATCGTTGACATCTGGTTTGCTCTCAGTGGTTCTTTCCCCGTTGAAGATCTCTCGGCAATGTTTATGCAAGCCACCTCCTTCAACCAGCACGTCACCTGGAACAATGCTTCCCCCAAACATGTCATTGGTATGTTCCAGGGTGCCTCTGCTTTTAACAAGATCGTGCGATTGGATCTATCCAATGTCAAAGACATGGCGGGCTTCTTCAAAGGTGCAGTTTCATTCAATCAACCGCTTTTCCTCTTTTTTTCGTCTGGATATCAGTTAGAATCACTGGCCGGTATGTTCGCAGGAGCTTCCAGCTTCAACCAAGAAATATTGCTACCAACCATCACAGTGAAATATATGAACGGGCTGTTTGATGGGGCAACCGCCTTCAATAAACAGCTCAATCCTAGCCATTGGGATTTCCGGAACGTGGAAACCATGGACTTCATGTTCAGAGATGCAATCGCTTACAATCAGAATATGGGTGCATGGAATATAGAATCGGTAACCACCATGAGCAACATGTTGGTAGGAAGCGGGCTGTCAGTAGGTAATTACGATGCTACGCTGGCAGGATGGAGTGCTCAAAATGTTAGAAATGACATAAGCCTGACCGCCACAGGCCTGGAGTATTGTGATGAGGCCTCCCGAGACATATTGACGGATACTTACGGCTGGCGGATTTTTGGCGACGCACTCTCCTCCTCTTGCGGCAGCGCCCGCAGCGCCGAGAACCTGGAAGTGGAGACGACGGAGGTCCTGGAAGATGTGAAGGCCATTGAAGGCTTACGCCTCTATCCCAATCCAGCGGACCATTTCTTCGTACTGGAAATGGAAAATTTCGAAGGCGTTTGGGCCACGCTGTCAGATCTATCTGGCAAGGTGGTGTCAGTCCCTGTGGAGCTAAAATACCCCACGACAGAATTTGACCTGGGAAGCCTGACGGATCGCATCTTGTTCCTGCACCTGGATAGGCCAGATGGCTCCGTTACCCTACGGATTCTGAGACAGGACTAAAGGGAGCGCGCTACTCATCAACATGCAGAAAGCCAACCTGAGAAGGTTGGCTTTCTGCATTAGGCGACTGTGCTTACGCCGGGCAATAGCACTGTATGTAGATTGAAGGCACGCTTTCTTCGGGGATGTATTTTATCTTTACTTCATGGCAGTCACGGATTTAGAGTCTCTGGACCTCAACAAGTTTTACACCTATGCTGACTACTATTCCTGGAAATTTCAGGAGCGCGTAGAGCTGATCAGAGGAAAGATCTTCAGGATGTCTCCGGCGCCCAATAGGGTCCATCAACGGATCTCCGCGTTCCTAACCTCCAGATTCTACAATTTCTTCGAAGGAAATAGTTGTGAGGTATATCCAGCTCCTTTCGATGTTCGGCTGCCGCGAAAGAATGTATCCTCCAACAAAGCAGAGACCGTGGTACAACCGGATTTGTGCGTGGTTTGTGACCTGGATAAGCTGGACGATCGCGGATGTCTCGGAGCGCCGGACCTGGTGGTGGAGATACTTTCGCCAGGCAACACCCACAAGGAAATGCACGAGAAGTATGAGGTGTACCAGGAATCTGGCGTCAGGGAGTACTGGCTGGTCAACCCTTTGGATAAGAATGTGCTCATCTACCTGCTGGATGAGGCCGGAGAATTCAAGGGACAGAAGCCCTTTGTGGAGGAAATGCTGGTCACCTCTTTCATTTTTCCAGACCTCAGCGTGGACCTTAAGGAAGTCTTTGCAGGAATCTAGTCTGGGTCTCCTTGCTTCAATATAGCTGTAAGTTCCTGCCAAGGCAGAAACATGGATGAAACACACTTCCTGGAGTTCAGGAATGCCGAAACACAGATGAAACGCATTTCCTGGAGTCCAGGTAAGCCGTCGCACGCATGAAACACACTTCCTGAGCCTCCGGAAAGCCGTCGCACGCGTGAAACGAGGTTCCCGGTATCCAGGGAGATCGAAACATGAGTAAAACACCATTTCCCAGGTTTCAGGAATGATGAATCATCGGCGGGATGCTTTCCGGCGATCATACGCCCAACGAATGCCCTACTCCCTCAACGCCTTAAACTCAGAGCCATCTTTCCACTGGGGCCAGGTATCTGAATTGGCCAACTGCTGGCCAAGCTCATGGTAGAGTTCGGCGTCCTGCAACAGTCCACCATACTGCCAGGCTACGGCATCATACTCATCCTGTGGCCTGTGGTAGCGACCAGACAAATAGGCTTCCTTCAGGGACTGAATGGCCTCCACACCACCTACTTCCGCTTCATAGTCCGCCCCGGCGTATAAAGCCGGTACGCCAATCTTGGCGAAATTGAAATGATCCGACCGGAAGAAGTATCCTTTGCCAGGATCCGGATCTGGTTTAATGTACCGGCCTTGCCCCTCAGCGATGACCTTAGCCAGGTCATCCATCTCCGACTGGCCATAACCAACCACGGTGAGGTCTTTCATCCGTCCGTAGTAGGAGGCTCCATCCATGTTGATGTTGGCAACCATCTTATCGGGCGGGAAAGTGGGATTCTCACAATAGTATTGTGATCCAAAAAGGCCTTGTTCCTCTGCAGTGACAGCCAGGAATACTACGGTCCGCTGCGGCTTCGGAGCCTTGGCAAAGGCTTGTCCCAGCCCCAGCAAGACGGCCGTACCACTGGCATTGTCCAGGGCACCATTGTAAATGCTATCTCCATCCACCACCGGGCCAATGCCCAGATGATCCCAGTGCGCTGAGTACACGATGGCTTCATTGGGCTTTTCCGTGCCTGTCACCTGGGCAACCACGTTTTTGGAGACATCTCTCTTGATGGTATTCTCTACGGCAACAGAGACATTCATATCGAGGCTGAAGGGCTTGAACTCCCGGCTTCGTGACATGGCGACATAGTTCTTCATGTCTTTGCCCGAAGCTTCAAAGATCTTGATGGCAGCATCCCGTGTGATCCAGCCTTGCACGGCACATTTGTTTCCGGCTGACGTATCCAGGTTGAGCTTGGCTCCGGACCACGAGTTGCGGACCACGAGCCATGGATAGCCGGCGGGCACGGTCTCGTGCACGATGAAAACGCCGGCAGCGCCCTGCCTGGCTGCTTCTTCGTACTTGTAGGTCCAGCGTCCATAATACGTCATGGTCTCTCCTTTGAAGAACGTCTCATCGCCTCCACCAAAACCGGGGTCGTTCACCAATACAATGACGGTCTTGCCTTTCACATCCAAGCCTTCGTAGTCATTCCAACCGTACTCCGGTGCGACGACACCAAAGCCGGCAAAGACCAACTCGCTACTCTCCAGGCTCGTCGTCTCCTCCGGTCGCTCGGTATAAGCCACAAATTCTTCTTTCCATTGCAGGGCTACCTCTCCCCCATTGCCCATCACGGTCAGCGCTCCCCCAGGCACACTATTGATCTCAACCATAGGTACTTCCTGGATGTAACTATCGCCGTTTCCAGGTTCCAGGCCAATGGCTTTGAATTGCTCGACGAGGTAATTCACGGTTTTCTCTTCACCGGTTGTGAATGGCTTCCGGCCTTCGTATGCATCAGAGGCAAGTATCTGCAGATGGTTGTCGATGGCCACCGTATCTATCGGGGAGGCTGGACTTGCTGATTCGGTGCTGGGTTGGCAGGCTGCGAGTAGCCCAAGAAAGGGGATGATAAGGTATCTCATAGGATAATTCGGACAGTCGTTTGAGCCCCTAAAGTAAGCTGTCCAAGATCAACCTGAAAATGACTTCCAACGCGACGCAGGGACCCCCTGGCCATCTAGACCCGATCGTGGGCAGAGCCTGGGCCTCCACAGAAGCTGGGCCTCTGACGGGTATGCCTAGCCGCAAGGCTTTGCACTAATCTCCCTTGGCCAAGCTTCAGTGGAGCGGGCGGAGAGCGGGAATATCTTTAGCGCAAAGTGCTGAACCGCTCTCTCCTCTACCCTTTCATTATGGTCGCCTTTCTATTGACTTCCGGTTGGTGTGTGGTTCTTGCAGCCCAAGGGAGGCACTCAGTTCCTGATATGAAATGCTACGATCTACGCGACCTCCATCCCAAAAATTAGCTGGGACGATGACCACCCGTGCAATCCATTCATCAGTATCCATTGCAGTGAGGGACGCCAGCGAAAATTCTGCCTCCAGAAACAACCTGATATCCACCAGGGTGAAGTCGTAGTTGTACTGCAACAGGCCATTGTTAGTAAGAATGGTTTGTGGCAGCGGCCGCCATACATCGGTAGGAATACCGCCTACATCCTGCACATCCCAAAGGAGGTAGACGAGGGCGACGTCAGAGGAAAAGACCTCAAAGTCGGCAGGCAACTCCAGAAACACCTCAAACTCCGGTCCCGTGAAATTGATGCCTTCGTACTCAAAAGCAAAACCACTCTCACCCGGAATACCTTGAGGCCCCGGAACTCCCTGTGGACCCTGAGGGCCTTCTACATACACGGTCTCGTCCCGGCAGGAAAACAGCAGAAAAACTGAGGCAAGTAGGGTGAGTGACAGTAGCTTTCTCATAACTTTTAAGTTTGATCTTGCTTTGTACAATACCAAAACCATTCCAAACTCTAACGACCGCTCCAAATAGATGACCATTGCTATCGATAAACCACAGCACTTCAGTTTTTCCGAAATCCTATTTCATCTTGATCGTGGGTATGACGATTGCTTGCTAGAGCTTCGGGATCGAACCATTCGGAAGGTGGTGGAAGTGGATCAGGATTTGGTACTGCTGGAAATAAGCGAGAACGACCAGCAGTTGCTGGTGAAGGTATTGGCCGGAAATGCCGATGAGGAAGTGATCAATGCTCATGTGGATGACTGGCTGGACTTGAATCGCGACCTCACGCCATTTTATGACCTGGACGTGCCACAAATACAGGCTTTGACGACGCGATATGCGGGTTTGCGACTTGTGGGTATTCCCGACTTGTTCGAAGCGCTCTCCTGGAGTATTATTGGTCAACAGATCAACCTGGCCTTTGCGCATAGGATCAAACGAAACCTGGTGACACATTTTGGTAGAGGCATACGGTTCGAGGGGAATCACTACCTGGCTTTCCCCAGTGCCAAGGATGTCGTGGATCTGGACGAAGACGTCATGCGAACCATGAAGTTTTCAAGACAAAAAATCACCTACCTCAAGGAAATTGCAAGGCAAGTATCCTCCGGTACATTGGACAAGGGACAACTCTCAGGTTTGGTGACGACAGAGGCGATGCGTCGAAGGTTGATAGAGATAAAAGGCATCGGCGAATGGACGGCAAACTATGCCCTGATGAAAACACTGAGAAGTGTAGATGCCATCCCTTTTGGAGACTCTGGGCTAAATCAGGGAATGAAAAAAATCCTGGGTATTGCTGAAAAACCCTCCCGCGAATCAATTGAGTCGTTTTTCGCGAAAGCGCCGGGCTGGGAGGCCTACCTAACCTTCTACATTTGGAGATCCTTGAGTGACTAGCGTGAAGCCCTATTGTTGGAGTCATTCAGACGCCAGTTGTACTCCTGAAACCTGATCTCATAGCTGGCTGGAATGGAAGTGAAACGATGGTAGTTGATGAATTGTCTGATGGAACCATCCACACGAAAATGATGCCCATACCAATCAAAGATCTTGCTGACGTAGACTGAATTGGATTCGTGGTCTACAAATACGTAGTCGTCACGGTCCATGACTAGTGTGATGGCAAAATTGAGTTGATCCTCCAACTCCTCCGGTCGAATGGCTTCATTGAACAATGTCGGACAAGAGTAGGCACCACAATTGAGCACAAAGTGCAATCGTGGATCTACATAGGGCTTGAAGAGCTTCTGAAATTCTATTTCATCCAAGGTGAGCTGCTCACCTGCGATGATGTGCTGGATTTTGTCAAAGAAGCCTGGCACATCCCTCACATTGGTCAATGGATAATGATTCAGGACATTTTTAATGACCAGCAGGTTGTAGGCATTGATGTAGAAGGCCGTACGTGTTGCGCGATCCATGGAGTCCACTTGCATACTGGCAATTTGGGCCACAAGCGAATCCATAACCTCTTGCTCCTGGGCCAGTAGCTTGTAATTGATTCGATTGTTGACTAGTCGGGATTTGAAAAAATCATCTGCCTGGTCGAAGAAATCGGTCTGTGTGAGACCTGGAAATGACGAGGCACATAAACCAACGAAAAAGCAGTAGCGAAGTATTTTCATTTATAGCTGATTAGGTCTCTTGTTCATTTAACTCGAAATACCTACCAACCGTATGTTTTGCAGTGACCTTAAATCAGGGTTATGTAAAATTTATGACAAATCATCAAAAACGTACTTGTTCACCTGTGCGTGCCGCTTTGTAAGCCGCCTGCACAATGCGAATGTCTCGTAATCCTTCCTCTCCGGGTACGATGACAGGGTTGTCGTTCATGATGGCCAGCGCATCGTCGTCCATTTGCCTGGCTTGCTGATTGGGGATGTAGGCATCCAGAACGATACCATCACTGGTCTTTCCTTTGATCCCTCCATAGGCTTGAAACGGTTTCAGGCCGTATTGGCCATTCTCGCATTTGACTTCCAATTCGTTCATACCCCTACCGAGGCTTGTCGCTCCCTTGCCAATTACACCTCCAGGGAATTCCAGCTCAAAAATTGTAGTTTCATCCACTTCGTGGTAGACCTCAGGCCGCTGGGTTTCGTGCCTTGCGGTGATGGCCACGGGCTCCATACCTGAGGCATAGCGTAGTCCATTGACAGGATACACACCCATGTCATACATGGCTCCCCCACCCAGTTCTTTGTCCTGTTTCCAATGATTGGTCCTGCCATCGTAATACCCTGCCCGGGCCGTTAGACTCAGGATCTTACCGTATGGCTGCTGACGAGCAAAAGTCATGATCTTCCGGGTATTTGGCTCGTGCTGCATGCGATAGCCGATACTCAGCTTTACCTTGTTGCGGCTGCAGGCATCGACGATGCCCTGGCATTCTTCCACGGTTCTGGCCATAGGTTTCTCGCACCAGACATGTTTTCCGGCATTGGCCGCTATGATGGCATACTGCGCATGGAGTCCGGTAGGAAGCACAATGTATACCACATCTATGTCTGGGTTGTTGGCAATCGTGGCCATGGTCTGGTAGTTGTAGACGTTGCCATCGGGGATGTCATATTTTCGCTGCCACCTGGGAATCTTCTCCGGGCTCCCGGTGACGATTCCTGCCAAATGACAGTGCTGTGTCTTTTGGAGGGCGGGGGCCAGCAAGTCCGTACTGTAGTAACCGAGGCCAACCAATGCTACGCCCAAACTAGGTTTGCGAGGTTGTAAGATAACATTGGCAACACCAGGTAATGTGGATACCGCCATGGCTCCAGTAGAGAACTTCTTCAGGAAACTTCTTCTTGAGGTCATATCATGGACATTTCTCAGATTTACGAAGTTATGTAGATCGGGAGTTGCACGCTGGGGACATATTCCTCATTGCTTTGGACATAATTCACCGGAGCCCCTGAAAATTCGTGTAATAGTGCTTTATCCCTTATTTTCGAGTAAAATTGTCCTTACAACTGTTGGAATATGAAGACGAAAGGGGTTCAGTACTTTGTTATGATCGTGGTCTTGTTTGGAGGGCTCTACGGATACACCAAATGGCGGGAAGAAACGGAAATCGCACTGCTGACAGAGGAAGCAGTGAAGCCCGATTTACTCCTGGATTATAGCACCTATAATCTTCGCGAGCACGCTTATGAGAAAAGCCTTTCACAGCTTGATCAGGCGATCGAAGCCATCAGGAACATCGAAGCAGATCTAGATGATGAAAGTAAGCGATTACTGGAACTCTCAATCGTTGATCTCGAGAAGATCAGGATGGAAATGGAGAGCGACTCCCTCGTTAGAGAAGACCTGGATGCCGCTTTTTCCAAAGCCTTGAATGCCTTAACCATCGCAGAATTGAAGGTATCTGAAATACTCATTTCGGAGCATCATTCCAGGGATGCGCTCATCGCCCTGAAGTATGGTATGTACCATGTGAAGAACGCGTTGAAGTATTCTGACGGCTCCAAAAAGGAGTATGAAATGCACATCTACGAAGAGATGGACTCGCTCCTTGAAAACCGTAGTCTATCGGAGGCTGAGATGGTAGAGCGCCTGGAACGGATGATTGCCGAACTGGACACCCTGGTCGAAGACCTCTAACCCTTATCGATTTCGGAAATCTGCCCTGTCAACCGAGACAATTCTATAGAGGCAGACTTTGCATTGAAACCTGCCTGAAGGTATCGGATTTCAGCATTGATGGCATTCACCTGCGCCTCCCTCAATTCCAATGCATCTGAAGCTCCAAGACGGAAGCGTTCCAGGGCAATAGCTGAATTTTCCCGGGCCACGGCCAGGTTTTCGGACTCCAGCTCCTGTAGGGTGAGGTTGTTGCGATAAGTATTGAATACTGCTTTGATGCTGGTTTCAATCAAGTTCTTTGTGTCTTCATAGGCGATAGCCGCATTCTCCTGTTGGATACGGGCATTTTGGATCTCTCTCTCACGGTTGAGTCCGTCGAATACGGTCACGCGTGCGGTGAAACCGTAATTCAGACCATCTGTCTGGTTTCTAATCACAAATCCGGCCTCACTCTCGAGATCTGAATAGCTATAGCCCAGATTGAAATCCAACTCCGGAAGTCTGCCTCGTTCCAATTCACGGCGCTGTTGCTCCAAAACACTTTGGTTGACAATCTCCCGTTGCAAGGCGGGATTAGAGCCTTCGGCATCTGCTAGTACACCTTGCAAAGTGATCAGGGAATCGACCTCCAGCACATACTTGACACTAAACAGCGGATCTGAGGAAACGCCCATCGCTCGGAGCAAATCCAATTTCCGCGCCGTAAGCAACTCCTGCTGTTGTACAAGCGCTGATCGATCAGCATTGAGATCCACCTTCGCCTGGAGCAACGCCAGCTTCGACTCCTTGCCTACGTCGTACTTTTGCTGCACGATATCCACACGTTCCCTGGAAAAATCAATGTTGGACTGGAAGAGGGCGAGCCGCTCTTGTTCCAGTGCCACTGCAAAAAACAAAGTCAATACTTGTGCCACCGTATTGTCGAAAGTGACTTTTAGCTCCTCTCTGGCTAAGGCAGACAGGCCCATGAGGCGCTCCCTCGCGGCAAACATGGACAGCCCGTCGAAGAGCGTCCAGGTTAGATCTGCGCCAGCTGACAATTGCTCTCGTGTGGCTCCATTTCTGGATTGTGTGTCGCCGCTGGCAAACTCCTGTTCGGTATTTTGAATGCTATTGTCCCAAGCCCCTTGAGCAGTGATGACGGGTAGAAACCCGGCGTTTCCCAGTGAATTATTGTTTTGTGCAATTTCTGCTGAGTTTTTGGCAATACGTATTTGGAAGTTGTTTTCCAGCGCCGTAGCCAATACATTTTCAATGGTCAAAGAATCCAGTTGCTGTGCAAACGCTGCCTGTGCCATAATCACGCACAGCCATGCCAAAGTGACTTTCTTCATCAGAATCGAGCGAGTCGTTTTTGCTTACCAGATAGGTAAACGTAGATAGCAGGAATAATAAAAAGGGTAAGGAATGTGGCCAGTACCAGCCCACCGATCACCGCCACGCCCATGGAAACACGGCTTTCAGATCCGGCACCTAGCGCCAGGGCGATCGGTAATATTCCAAGAATGGTAGACAGTGAAGTCATCAATATGGGCCTGAACCGGGCCTTTGCCGCTCCCAAGATAGCTGATTCCAATGCAAGCCCCTGAGCCTTCCGTTGATTGGCAAATTCCACGATGAGTATCCCATTTTTCGTCACCAGGCCGATGAGCATGATCATGCCGATCTGTGAGAAAATGTTGACCGTCTCATTGAAATACCAGAGTGCAAAAAGGGCACCGGCGAGCGCCAGGGGTACTGTAAACATGATGATCAGTGGATCTCTGAAGCTTTCAAACTGGGCCGCCAGGACGAGATAGATCAGCACGAGGGCCAGTGCAAAGGCAAAATAGAGATTGCCGGAACTCTCTTTAAACTCCCGCGAAGAACCCGAAAGCGCTGTCTGGTAGGAATCGTCAAGCACCTCTTCGGCGATGCGGTCCATCTCCTCCAGACCCTGTCCCAGGGTATAACCCTCCGCCAAACTGGCTGAAACAGTCGTCGATGCGAACCGATTATAGCGATATAACTGCGGTGGCGTGGATTGCTCAGTCAGCGTGACCAGGTTGTCCAGTTGCGTTAGCTCGTCGTTTCGTGTCTTCACGTAGATGGATTGTAAGTCCAGTGGCTCGTTGCGGTCTTCGCGTTCCACCTGTCCTATGACCTGATATTGCTTGCCATTCATGATGAAGTACCCGAACCTCGATCCGCTCAGGCTTAGTTGCAGCGTCTGAGCAATGTCCCGAACAGAAACGTCCAGGTTGGTAGCCTTTTGCCGATCTATGGTGACTTCAATTTCCGGCTTGGTGAATTTCAGATCTACGTTGACAAAATCGAATGCCGGGCTTTGCCTGGCAGCATCCACAAAATCCGGCAGTACGGCTTTGAGATCCTCCAATTCTTTGGCCTGAATGACGTAGCTGATAGGAAGACCCCCTCGTCGCCCACCAATGGTCCGTGGCTCCGTGATAAAAGAACGAGCTTTGGTGTTGGCTGCAATATCAGGTTTGAGCGCACCAACTATCTCTCGCTGGGAGCGCTCCCGATCCTGCGCATCGACCAGTTTACCAATAATGAAGGCCGAATTGACCGAACTGCTCGCACCAAACCCTGGCGAAGTCACGGTCACGATGGATGCCGTCTCGGGCACCTGCTCTTGTATCAGCTGCGTGATGTCGCTGGCATACTGATCCATGTATTCGAATGTTGCCCCTTCAGGACCTGTGGCGATTACCCGGAATGATGCCCTGTCCTCCAAAGGCGCCAATTCCTGAGGAAGTATGGTTATGAACAGATATATCAGCCCATTAGCCGCCAGTATGACGGCAGCAGCCACCCACTTGGATCTCATGAAATTGTCCAAAGCGCGATTATATTTACCGTTGAGCCAGACGAAGAATGGCTCCGTGACCTCGTAGATCCATTGTTTTTTCTCTCTGCGCTTCAATAGCTTCGTCGATAGCATGGGGCACAAGGTCAACGCCACGAAGGAAGAAATAATAACAGCACCGGCTACGGTGATACCAAATTCTCTGAATAGTCTACCGGTAAGCCCCTGGAGGAAGACAATAGGGAAGAATACGGAAGTGAGCGCTACTGTTGTGGAGATTACCGCGAAGAAAATTTCTTTTGTTCCGTTCTTGCCCGCATTTTCCGGGTCCTCCCCTCCCTCGATTTTGGAGTAAATGTTTTCCAGCACAACAATCGCATCATCCACCACAAGACCAATAGCCAGGACAATGCCCAGGAGTGTGAGCACATTGATGGAAAAGCCAAGCGAGTACATGAGGAAAAATGTGCCAATCAAGGATATCGGCACCGTGATAACCGGAATAAAAGTTGTGCGCCAATCCCTGAGAAACATGAAAATAATCAGCACCACCAATCCAAAAGCAACAAATATGGTCTGCTGCACTTCATCAATGGAATCGCGGATGTATTCGGTGTTGTCAAAAGCGACGGCCGTCTCGATGTCGTCGGGGATATTTCTTTGCATGCCTTCGAGGCGCTTGTAGAACTCTTCAGCTATTTCCAGGTTGTTGGAACCCGGTTGGGGCACAATGGCATTGATCACCATCGGGATACCATTGGTTCTGAGTGCGGTGCGTTCATTTTCCGGTGCCAGCTCTGCCCTGCCTATATCTGAGAATTTGATCACGCCGTTCTCATCATCCCTGATAATCAAATCATTGAATTCCTGCGGTGATGAAAGTCTCCCTACCGTACGGACGGTCAATTCCAATTGCGAACCTTCAATTCTTCCGGAAGGCAATTCCACATTTTGACTATTGACGGCATTGAATACTTCGAGCGGAGTAATCTGATAGGCTGCCAGCCGGTCAGGGTCCATCCACAATCGGATGGAGTATTTTTTGGATCCCCAGACTCGCACCTCTGAAACGCCCTTGATGGTTTGGAAGGTTTCTTTGAACAGGTTTTCACCAATTTCTGTGAGCTCCAGCAGGTTGCGTTTGGGACTGTAAATGCGCAATGCGATGATCGGCCGGCTATCAGCATCCGCTTTGGTTACCTGTGGAGGATCAGCATCCGGCGGTATCCTGCCAATAGCCCTTGAAACCCTGTCTCGTACGTCATTGGCAGCGGATTCCAGGTCCTGTTCAAGACCAAATTCAACAGTGATGGTACTTCGGCCGTCCCTACTCACAGAGGTCAAGCTCTTAATGCCATCGATACCGTTGATAGACTCTTCAAGCGGTTCGGTGATCTGTGTTTCGATGACATCTGCGCTGGCTCCAACATAATTGGTAGAAACGGTAATCACGGGCGGGTCTACGGAAGGGTATTCCCTGACGCCCAAAAAGTTGAACCCGATCACTCCAAAGAGCACCACCACAATGGACATGACGATGGCCAATACAGGCCGGTCGATACTGATATTGGATAGACTTGCCATTTGCTTAGATCGAAACGTTTACTTTCATTCCCGGACGTATCTGAAGCAGCCCACTGGTAATCACTATATCACCAGGTTCCAGGCCTTCTATTACCTGTACCTCATCGGCTGTCCTTATGCCGGTTTTCACAATTCTGACGGCTACTTCCTCCCCGTCCAGCACATAGACCTTGGTCTGGTTGAGTTCCGGGATTACTGCAATCGCAGGAACAAGGATGGCGTCATCAATCTCATCTAAAATCAACTCGATCTTGGCAAACTGGCCAGGGAGCAACTTCTTATCCTGATTGGGGCTCTGCGCTCGTAGCTTAATGCTGCGTGATTGTAAATCGATCTGCGGTTCCAGGGCATAAATAATGCCATCAAAGACCTCATCGTAAGCATCCACGGTGAATTTGAGTTTATCACCAACATTGATGTCTTCCAGATACCTGCCAGGGATTGCGAAGTCAATCTTGATAGGGTCTATCTTATAAATGCGGGCAATCCGTGTTCCCGGGTTGAGGTAGCTACCAACAGAAACCTCGCGCAATCCGATTTTGCCACTGAAAGGCGCCCGCACCGTGTGTTTTGCCAACCTCGTTTCCAGCAACTTAATCTCGGCCTCAGATGTATTGAGGGTCGTAAGGGCAATCTCATACTCTTCGCGGCTGATGGCTTCCTTCTCCAATAATTTGCGCTGACGAAACTCGTTGTCCTCGTTTAGTTTCTGCGTGAATCGCAACTTGACCAATTCCGCTTCCAGTTCGTCGGCATTGAGTCGGACCAAAATCTGACCCTGCTTCACTTCCTGTCCCTCCTGGAAGCGTATGGTTTCAACTTTGCCGCTGACCTCCGCATTGAGATCTACAGATTCATCCGCGACTACAGTTCCCGTAACGTTGACAGCATAGTCCAACTTTTCATGGGCCACTTTTTTGGCATCCACTGTCAGGACAGAGGGTTGTCGACTTGCAACTGGTGAGGCCTCGGGCTCCTTTTCTCCGAGATCCAGCTTAGGATAAGCAGCGATAAAAACGATAACCACGACCAGAAGGCCGTAGAGGAGACGCTTTAAGTTCTTGTTCATTCTGAGTAGTACAAAAAAACTATCTACTATACTGTAGAGGCTGTGAATTGTTTTGTTTACGAATGCAGACACAATCCAATTCCTTAAGGGTTTGTTCCACCGTTCATGTAAAATGCAAGGGGCGGTACATTTAAGGGAAAACCACACCCATATGCCCAACTATTGTATTACCGTTGCGTTTCTTTTGGGACTGTTGCAAAAACCATATTTTCATTCTGACAAAATCTATGAAACCAAAAGTTTATGTCATTCATGACAATACAGAGTGGGTGAAGCCTCTTTATCACGCGCTGGACAAGCTCGGCGTGCCTTATGAGGATTGGTTACTGCAAGCCGGAACACTCCATCTTACCGCAATACCTCCAGATGGCATTTTCTACAGTCGGGTGAGTGCCTCGGGACACACCCGAGGATACGAAAATGCCACAGCCTGGGCCATGCCGCTGATACAATGGCTGGAAAGCCATGGTCGTCGTGTGATCAACGGGCACCAAACCATTTACACGGAAATCAGTAAAGCCAGGCAGTATCTCCTCCTGCAGGAGGCAGGCATCAGAATCCCGGAGACTTATGTTGCCAATAGCATCGATCAACTCCCAACTTTGGCATTGCATTTTGAGGAGAGGCCCTTTATCCTGAAACCCAATCGTGGCGGCAAAGGCGCGGGCGTGCAACTGTTCCACACCATGGACGATTTGCACCAGCACATCAATAAGGGTTCCAACCTACAGTCACCTGACGGCATCTATATTCTTCAGGAATACATCAAGCCCCCTCAATCAGAAATCGTACGGATCGAGTTCATTGATGGTAAATTCTACTATGCAGTTTCTGTGGATACCAGTGGTGGCTTCGAGCTCTGTCCGGCAGATGCATGTGAAATCGACTCTTTGGGAGAAAATGGAGCTACCAAGCCAAAGTTCAAGATCATTGAGGGTTTTGAAGTGCCTGAGCTAAAAAAGATTGAAACCCTGCTGCAGAGGCAGAAAATTGACATTGCCGGGATGGAATTCGTTGAAGACGAAAGCGGAAGACGCTACTTCTACGACATCAACACCAACACCAACTACAACAGCGATGCCGAACGAGCAACCGGTTTCAAATGGGAAGGCATGTCAGAGGTGGCTGAGTTTCTGAGTACCAAACTACAGCAACACTCGAATTTGCAATTCGCCTAGTTCAGCATTTCAATTCGCAAACCTACACCAAGCATTTGCTTGCCACTGACCCAGGATACAGTGGTATGAATCTCCACCTCAGCGGTTAGGGCGTGCTTGAGCTTCATAGCCGTTTCTTTGGATAGATAGCCTATTTGCTTTTGTCCGGGGGTACAAACCTTGACGGCATTGGTATCGAATGGATTATCCGGTTCAGGTATCAACACCAAAGCATCCCCTTCCTGTACATGCTCTATGATTATTTTCTGGCGGGAAGTGCCATCAGCATTGGGCTTGCTGACACCCACAACCTTGGTATTCAAAACGAATGCAGAAGGAAGCTTAATGATTTTTGCCATCACCACAAGGGTAAACCCAGCGCCGTCAATGAACCCAAATAGGGCATAATCAACAGGAGCGCAAATTCTATGCGAATAAGCCACCTCAGGCCTGCCGGAACGGTTACCCATTCCTCTCCATTCGGATTCTTTTTCGACTGTCTCTGGCGAGCAAAAAATATTGTCGGAAAGATTGACAGTATCCCAACTATTGAAAACACGGCGAGTTTCCAATACACCACTCCGTGTGTCGCATAGAATTCCGCAGGTTTCCCAATGTCTGACAGCCAAAGCGTAAGCCCGGCACCCACGGTCAATACAGCACCCAAACCGTAGAGCCCATCTATCTTGCCGAGGGTCTTGATCTCCGCCCTGGTCAGACTACCTTTCACCATCCAAAGCTGAGCAAACACGCCTCCCACCGTGAGAAAGATGCCTATGAAATGCAAGTATTTGATTAAGACGTAGTTGGTCATGGTTTAGTCGAGCTTGATCGCGGTCCAGTCGAACTCCGCATCAGCTATTCTCACCCCTCCAACCCTAAGTTGAGCGCCATAGTTGCCCAGCGCTGTACCATCATCACTGAAGAAGCCTCGAAAGTCACCAGATACTCTGATGCCTGAATTGTCGAAAGACAGCGTGGCATCAATACTTCCGTCCGCATTGACAATGCCTTCAATCCGAATATCCTCCACCACACCGAAACCCTGGAAGTCGATACTCATGGTACCAGTAAGGTCGTATCGCTCGCCATCCGCATTGTAGCGCACCTCAAATGGGAAGTCCAGGCCCAGTGTGGTTCCGCGCCAATTGCCGACAATGCTGGCATCGGGCCCAAACATCTCGCGGATAAAGAATTTGCTGGCTGCGGTTTGCAGGCTTGCATCGTCGGGGTTTACTGCGACGACCTGCACCTCGTTTTCGCCAACAACCAGACCACCCACGGTGGTGAAAAAATTCCCTTCACTATCGTAGTTTTCGCTTACACCTCCCACCGTCAGATTCGCCCCAGGAGTCACCGTCCCGGAGATCGTGCCCGATTCGCCAAAGACCAAAACGCGGAGCGGCGGGTCTATATTCAGTTCAGGAGCCACCTGAGGCTCTCTGACAAAGACTTTGGTCGCCGTGGTCTGCAAACTTGGATCATTAGGGTTGGCGGCAACCACGGTGATGGTATTTTCTCCGAGGACCAGATTCTCTACCGTGGCTGTGAATCTCCCATCGCTATCATGATCTACAGATTCACCGGCAATCGTCAATATGGATCCTATGGTTACAGAACCCGAGAAGACACCGATATCCGTGAATACCACTTCCCTTTCTGGTGGATCAATGGTAAGGACGGGAGCCACAAGCGGTACGGTCACGGCCACATTGAATGTATTGGAAACCACGTCCCGGGTCGAAGCCGTAATTCCGGCGATGCCTTCTCCGACGATTGTCACCTCGCCAGCGCTTACCGTCGCCACACTCGTATTTGAACTCGACCAGGTCACATCGGCAGGGTCCACTGAAAATTCCGTTGTATCAGTTGAGGTGGTAATATCCACGAATCCGGTGAAAACACCCTGGCTTCTGACCTCACTTGTACTTTCGTCGAGTGATAGTCCAATCAAATCCAATTGGAATGGTGGATCTCCCAAATCCACTGCCCTGGAGGCATTGGGTATGATCAACCCGTCAACGATTAGATCAGGTTCGGGCCCATCGTCAGGGACGCAACCCTCCAAACACCATACACCTATACAGGCAAGACCCAACAGATACCTAACCAGTGTTTTGCTCATGTGATAACTTGCTCTCATCTTCAAATTCCTTTGAGTTGCACTCCCAATCCCAGCGTAAACAAGAAGCCACCAACATTCACATTGTTATCGGAGAGTCCGTTACCATTCTCAGCTATCATATGAACATACTCAGCCGCGCCCTCTATGGAGATTATCCAGATATTGGCAGAGGCACCCAGCCCCAGCATGAAACCATTGCCACTGGAATCATATTCATCTCTGATTACACCCAGATCGGCACTTGAAAGCCGGAAGGTCTCGTTGAAAGCACTTCTCACATAGGCGGCAGTTGCAAAAAGCGAAAGCACCTCCCCAGAATTGTATGCCCTGAGCCCAAGGAAATAGAGATCCTGTTTCCACTTCGTCGTAGCTCCCCGCGGGATGCCTGAAGTGACCGGTTCGCCGTCAGCGGTGAGGCGTAGGTATCTTCCAAGGAAATACACATTGTCCAAGCCTATGAGACCCTGAAAACCAAAGGTGCCGCTACTGCCATAGACTTCGTCAAAGTCGCTATCGACGGGAACGTGCTGTCCATAGAGCAGATGTCCTTTAAAACCTACTTCCTGGCCGTAGGCGGAAATCATGCCAAGCAGCAAGACGAGTGTGGTAAATATGATTTTTTTCAATTCCATTATCTTCTACCCCGAATTTACCAATTATAGTGAAATAGATGAAGGATATGATTTCACGAGAAGAGGCCTATACCATACTGCAATCAATGACGCAGGGAGATAGTCTGTTGCGACATGCACGGACTGTAGAACTGGTGATGGAGGCTTACGCGGAAAAACTTGGCGAGGACGTAGAACAATGGGCGATTACAGGCCTATTGCATGATGCCGACTATGAAGCTTACCCAGACGAGCACCCAAACCGGATCGTTGGCCTACTGAGAGAACAAGGAGAGCAGAAAATTGCTCATGCCATCTCAGCCCATTATACGAAGTGGGGTGTTCCTTATGAAACCAACCTGGACAGGGCACTGATAGCTTGTGATGAATTGACCGGTTTCATCGTGGCGTGCTGCCAGGTTCGTCCTGATGGGATCGCTACGCTGACACCGAAATCAGTGAAAAAGAAACTCAAGCAAAAGAGCTTTGCAGCCTCGGTAGACCGGGAGGAGATTGCGAAAGGTATCGAGTTATTTGGGGTGAATTTGGATGAACACATAAGTTTTCTCATTGACACTTTGCGTAAAAACCAGGCAGAACTAGGCATCTAATTCCTTGATTGTCCGTTATTTGATGAAAATCGAGATTATGAGAATATTGGCTTTCCTCTTGCTTGCCATGGTTGTGCATGGGGCCCACTCCCAGGATGAACTCATTGGTAAAGTCGCGCCTGATATTGTCCTCACCAACCTGGAAGGGCAGGAAACCAAGCTCTCCGATTTGAGGGGTAAAGTTGTCTTGTTGGATTTCTGGGCCGGATGGTGCGGACCGTGTATAAAGGACTTCAAGGATTGGCTGGTTCCCCTGTATGCCGAGTATCAAGGAAAGAACTTTGAGGTCTTCGGGGTGAGTTATGACCGTTCGGAAGCCTCATGGAAGAAATCCGTCAGCAAGTTGGGACTGCCGTGGGAGCACGTTTACGACTACGGCATCAATCAGGCCTACAACAGTTACAGTGTGGAATTCATACCCACCAGCTACCTGATTGATCAGGATGGCACCATCGTCGCCACCAATCTCAAGAGGGACAAGCTGAGAAAGCGGATCGATAAACTACTGGAGAACTAGCGACTCAAAGATTCTTGTGAGCGCCGTCACAGAAACCAGGATTGGCCGTATGCTTGCATTGGCACATGTATGCCGTTTTTGATTCTTCCGCCGTAAAAACCATAGGTGCGAAGTTGCTCCCTTTGTGAGATCCGTCACACCAGGGTTGACCGGCAGATTTTCCACAGGTACACCAGGCATAGGTCTTGCCAGCTTCTAATTCGACTGCCGTTGGCTCCATCGCCGCAATTGTTGGTTCTGTCATCGTTATTTCCTTTAAACTGTTAGGAAAACCATGACGACGATATTCGGTTCAACAAGGATTTCAATTTAGAACGGTTCTAAAGATCCAAACGGGAAGGAACAAACTGCCGTAGGTAGTCATGACTTTGGACCAGCGAGGCTATCCGCTTCTCCAAAGGACCTTCGTAGGCACGGTCTTCTACCTCCACACAAATAGGACCATCATAGCCTGTGTCCGTCAGCGCGGAAAAGAATTTACCCCAATCAACATCTCCCAAGCCGGGGAGCTTCGGGGTATGGTAGGTATTGGGATGGGACAGGATACCTACGTCATTCAGTTTATCGGTATCCATTCGGACATCTTTCGCATGCATGTGAAAAAGTTTGTTACCAAACTCCTTTATGGTCCGGACATAATCCATCTGCTGCCAAATGAAATGCGAGGGATCGAAATTGAGGCCGAAGTGTTCACTTGGAATATCTTCGTACATCCTCCTGAAAATCTCCGGTGTCGTCTTAAGGTTCTTCCCTCCAGGCCATTCATCTGCAGTGAAAAGCATGGGGCAATTCTCGATGCCAATTTGCACTCCCTCTGCAGCTGCCAAGTCAATTATGGGTCGCCATGTGCTGAGAAATGCGGACCAGTTGTCATCCACAGACTTAGTCCAATCTCGGCCGATGAAAGTGGTCATCTTATTAATCCCGAGCATCGATGATGCTTTAATCACCTTCTTGATGTGGGTTACTGCCGTTTCCGATTCTGAGAGATCCGGACTCAGCGCATTGGGATAGTATCCCAAGGCACTGATGCTGACATCGTACTGCGCAGAGAGTTCGTGGATGGGCGCTACATGGTCCTGGCTAAAGTCCGTCACATCAATATGCGTGACCCCTGCATACCGTCGGGTGGCTTTTCCTACCGGCCAGCACATTACTTCCACACAATCATAGCCGATATCCGCAGCTACCTGGAAAACTTCTTCAAGTGATAACTCCGGCAAAATCGCAGTGACAAAACCTAATTGCATGATCTTTCTCTTTTACTCCGAAAATTAGCGAAATAAAGGGGATGCATTTGGCACAGTTTTTTCTTTTCAATTGACGAACGAAAATGAACTTACTATGAACAGATATCTTGGAATGGCTTTGATGACTTGCTTGCTACTGACCAGCTGTGGTGATGATGATGCTATAGGACCCGGTGAGGGCGGGGGGCCAAATAACGGACTGGCTGGTACATGGTACCTCACCAACGTGAATGGCACACTTTCAGGCATCAACGAAGATGTGAGCCGAGGTGAGGTAGCCTGGACTTTTGATGAGGGCTCAAGTTTGGTGACCGTCGTTAACAACCTGGAAGATTTCGAACTCCTATGGCTTCTGGAAAGCGGAATATATAGTTATGAGATTACAACCACCAATGATGTTGAGACCATCGCCGTCGATGATATCAATCTGGGCAATCTCAGTATATTCGATGGTGTGCTGAATATGGATCAGCGCGCTGTTGATGGGGTCCAAATGCTCTTTGAGCGGTAATCACAGCTTGAGACCAGCTCGAGGGAAATCATCAGACAGTCAATCCTTTCTCCTGTTTTCCGGCTCGCCATTCACATCGATACTGGTCCATCAAGGGTAGATTGGCAATTCGTGTTTTTGACCATTACCGGATCAAAATGATGTTTCCTCCTGGTTTTTTCATTAAGTTCGTTGTAAGTCATTCATCAAGCACCACTATCCACTAAACACCATGACCCAGATCAAGAAGAACTATCTTGTCCTTAGCCGGGCGTTGAAAGGTTTCGAAGAAGCGGACACCAACTCCGAAGCTGAAGGCTTTGTCCAACCCGGGCAGTACGAAATTCTCGAAACACTTACCAACCATCCCAACGCGGATACGGATTACTATCGTATACATGTGCCCTCGCTGGGTGCAGAAGACACCTGGATATGTGCACGTTGGAAGCAAAGTCAGTATGCCAGGGTGGTTGAAAAGGTATTTGAAATCCCGGATCTTGATTTCGGCGATGACCCCAATTTGTTGGACGAGCAGCATCTGGTGGATCTACTCCCGGCTTTCCACGACTTTACCTATGATCTGGACGAAGCAAGATATCCATACGATCTTCCCGGTTTCAAAACACCCCTTGCACCTCCTGCGCAAAACAACTGTTGCACCTTCGTGGAGGGACTGGTCGCCAAGGCCTGGACTGAAAACTTAGATGTGGAATGGACCCGTCAGCGACATGGCCAAATGATGATCTTTTCTGCGGATGACTTCTTCTCTCCGGTATCTGCGCTTGTAGAGTCCGATATCGCTACCATGATTGAGGATGAAGATGCACCCCCACCCAACTGGACTGTAGTACAAGGATGGCGCAAACAGTGGACGTCTGGTCATACCTTTATTATTCTTAGCCACGATGTAGCGTCTGACAGAATTCTGACTTTGGAATCCAATTCGGCCTATCTATTGCAGGGTGTAGGTTTCCGAAAAATTGGCAACCTCCGTGACTTCCCCGCGCCTCCAGAAAATTGGTGGGAGCGTGATGACCTGTGGACTTGGGAGCAATTGAAAGGCGTCTACAGATTCAGAAAAATGTGCGCACTGAAGGTCAGCAACCAAAAGTGGATACCTCAACGATCCCTCGCCTAGTGTCGAAGTGATTTGGTCAAATCGCTAACAGGAGATATCTCCGCCAGCGCGCCAGGTGTCCAATACCCTGGTTATAAAGGTCTCTAAGTCACTTTCAAGAGGGTCTTGGTGCTTGGCGATGCGAACACAACCCTTGCCTGTTGAAAAGTTCTTCAGCAAAGCCCAGGCGCTATCAATTTTGTTGATATCTCCAACGTACAGGCTCACGTGTGCCTTTTGGGCATTGAGATGAAACACGGTGGTGGATTTGGTGCCATAACCGAGCATCTTGTATTCGATTCTCTCCTCAAGTTCCGGGCCATTTGCCCGGATCATGTCGCGCACCTGCAGCAGCTTCGCTTTTCGCCAGTCCTCCGGAAGTTCCTCCAGGTATGCCTCAGGGGTTGTGGCTTGGTATTGCATGCGGACAAAGCTAGTCTCTCCTTCGCATATGAAATACCTCAGTCCTCACTTCTCCATTACTCTTGAGTTTCAGGTATATCTCCATTTTATCCGGAGCGAAATACTTGAATGTCAATCCTTTCATATTGATGGAGGTCTCGTCATAACTCACCATCTCGAAAGTCACGTAGTCTTTCTTTTCTTCCCAGCCCTCCAGATCGGGTTTGAAATGCTTCAGGCGCATACCTGTTTCATCCAACACCAAAAATTCGTAGAAATTCAGTGACCCGTCTCCATTGTGGTGACGATAGGTACCCATCATCGTTCCGTCCGCCGATGGAGCAGACCATACTTCCTCGCTTGTGCCACCAAATCCATCTCCTACCCAGCTCCCTGCCAGCCAGGCGTAAGCGGGCGTTTGTGATAAGGATACAGTGCTGATGGTCAAGCCTATAGCCACCAAAAGAGTTGATTTTATCCGATTCATAATTATCTGATTATCTCACCATAAATGGTTTAACCTCTACAACACCGCCGTATTTGACATGCGGATTGGCTTGAGCTACTTTCAGCGCTTCTTCCATGGTATCTGCTTCCAACAAGAAGTAGCCGGTGGTCTTCTTTTGTGCTGCCTCTCCTACCGCAACCTGCTCTCCTACGGTGACCAGCACGGCCTCATTCTTCAATTCCTGGCCCGTGATCTTCACGCCACTGGCATAAGCATTCTCCATCCAACTTTTGTAATCTTCGAACATCTCCATGGGGTCTCCGGGACGAAATCGCTCATCCTCATGCAGTAAGAGCATGTAGCCCTTTGTAGCTTCAATTTCTATCATATCTGTAGTGTTTAGTTGTCCGTAGTATTGTCCAGACAAAAAAATCAGCACCGATGCCGCCGCCGAAACGACCCATTGTGTGATCAACCGCCTGGTATTGCGAGGCCTTATCAGTTTTTCACTTTTCAACCTGGCAACAACCTTATCTTCTAAATGCCCAGCAGGCTGCTTCCGAGCCAACTGTCGAAACAATTCTTCCTCCTTAGCTGACAAATGCTCCTCACTCATGTCCCTTGATGTTTTTGTCTGATAAAAATGTCCTCAATGCCTTACGGGCATGAAATAACTGGCTTTTGCTTGTGCCTTCACTGATGTCCAGCAACGTCGCTATCTCCTTGTGCTTGTAACCTTCTATGTCGTGGAGTACGATTATTTGCCTATATCCGGCAGGTAATTGCCCGATTGCCTTTTCCAGGTCAGCAATGGAGTCACTCAGAATTTCCTGCGGATGCTCCACTTCAAGCAGGTCGGTATCCGCTGTTGTCATTTCCCGCTCCACGGCCTTCCTCATGGATCGGTAGAGATTGATCAAAATCCCAATCAGCCATGTTTTCAGTTCGGATTTCCATTGAAAGTCAGGAAGCTTTCTAATGGCCACCACCCACATTTCCTGGAGGAGTTCCTCCGAAGCATAAGTATCCTGGGTCAGCCTCAAGGCCATTTGATATAGATGGGGCGAATTTGACCGATAGAGCTTTCGAAAAGCACTTTCGCTTCTGGAGTTTAGGAATTCCTGCACCAATTTCCGGTCTTTCATGAACAATCCTTTGGCTATTAGTGGTACTGGGCAATGAAAAGGTTGGTTCAGTGTTGAAAAAAATCCAATGATTCACTTTGCAAGGTGGTAAAACAAAAAAAGCCGCCCCAATGGGACGGCTCTGATGTTTGTTATTTGTTTGAAATTAAAGGTCTACTAGTTTTTCTTTGATCAATTGGCCTTCGACGAAGAACTTGAAAGTGACTTCTTGCTTGTCAACCTGCTTGAAGTTGAAAAGGGCCTTCACCTCGCTGTTGTTCTTCACGCTGCCAGCATAGATTCGCTCACCGGCTTGATCGTAGATGTGGTACTTCAATTTGGCACCAGACTCGTTCTTACCTACCAGTGCGTACTGATCACGATCTGTGGTAGTCAAAACGAAAAGTGCTTTCTTCAAATCCACGCCTACTGCCATAGAATCTGCTCCTTCGAAGCCGAGCTCGATTACGCGCTCGATCTTTTCCCGACCAGATCCAACCACGAATGTGTACTCACCTGCTGGTGCAAGAGACAAATCGTAGTTACGGACAAAATCGCCAGCCGCCACACGCTCTCTATGTAATAATTGATCTTCTTCGTTATATAGTTGAACGTATGTAGGTTTCGAATTCTGCGAAGCGAAGATCATGCGAACTTGCTTCTCTGCTTTCACTGAGAATACCTTAAGCATGCTTGCGTCGTACAATGAGTCCGTCACATTAGCCTTGGCAGAAAGTGTGACTGCGCCTAAAACTGTTAAAAGCGCTGTCAGTCTGTTTGCTGTGTTTCTCATAGCGTTTGTTAATTATGAATTACAATGCAAAATTGTATGTGCTACAACGACACTGGCAACAAAAGGCTGGTTTTTATGAACAAAAACTCACTAAAATAGTAAATTTTTACATTTCATCAAATTTGAAGCGTTTGCAATACGAAATATGGGAAATTGGAGGCCATTTGAATGACGGCATTTATGAGCATTGTAACATTCTGGAAAACAGTTGCACTTTTTCAATGCAAAACGTTTTACGTTTTCGATATTCACAATTGTCCAATTGAATTCAAGGATAGAATTGTGAAATTCGGACCGACCCTCGGGTGAAGACTGCCTTTTTCTCAAATGGAAAAAATTCAAGCCAACCGGATGCCACAGCAATATGCCTCTTTTTCGCAGCGACTACTGGCGCAAAACATTGATTTTGTACTGTATTTGGGAGTTGCCTACCTCTTGAATCTGTTCATCAATGATGATACTGCTTTCTACACCCTGCTAGCTGTTTGCATATTTGGGTACAATGTAGCCTTCGAACTTTCGGCCTGGCGAGGATCTATTGGAAAGCGTATGACGGGTCTGGAGGTTGATGGTGCCAGAGAAGGAAGTCCGTATTTACGGATCATCATCCGCAACGCCATGAAATTCGTGTCGCTCCTACTTTTGTTTGCTGGCTTTGCCATGATCAACTTCAACAGGCGCAGACAGTCGCTTCATGACAAGGTTTCCCATTCAGTGGTTGTATTTGCACAGAAATAAGGGAAAGTTTTAGATTCGTGGCAGAATGCTATATATTTCCACGAATAATCACTTAGATAACTAAAGTAATGAGCAGACTCAAGCAGTTCGAGAACTTTTTTGAAGGGTTCATGTTCTGGAGCCGGTGGGTGCAAGCGCCGCTATACACGGGTCTTATTATAGGATCCATATTGTACCTGTTAAAGTTCTTTCAAGAGCTGATACATGTGTGGCATGACACTTTCGTGCTTTCCGAAACGGATATGATGCTAAAAATCCTCGGATTGGTAGACATTTCCATGGTAATGAACCTCATCGTCATGGTAACCATCGGGGGATATTCCATTTTTACAAGTCGCATCGATGTTGATCATCATGAGGACAAACCACTTTGGCTGGAAGATCTGGATGCGGGACAGTTGAAAATCAAACTGGCTACTTCGCTAGCTTCCATTTCCGGTGTGCAATTGTTGAAGACTTTCATTGATTACCGGGAAGCCGAGTTGAAGGCAGGTAGTGAGGGTATTATCATTGAGATTGTAATCCACATGGTATTCATCGTTTCAGCTTTGCTACTGGCACAAACTGAGAAGATCACACATAGCTACCATCATGGTCATGGTGGAGCAGATGCAGATAACCATGAATCCGACGAAGAAGAGCATTAGTCGGAAAATGAAACCAAAACATACAGCCCCTATATAGGGGCTTTTTTTATGGATTCATACGGATTAGAAACGGTATGGAATGATTTTGCCTCTATTAGTGCGCCCAATCAAAATCGCCCAAAGCTTCCAGGGATTTGGTGATCAGCAATATTGAGGCTTCAATGTCCTCCTTATGAGCCATTTCAATCACCTGATGCAAATGCCTTGTTGGTATGGAAACCGCTCCAGCGATGGCCCCACTCTTTCCTGTTCTTTGTACGCCCGCGGTGTCAGTACCGCCAGCCGTGAGTAGCTCCGGTTGCCATTTGATGTCGTTTTTGGCAGCGACTTGCTTGAGATAGGCGACCATTCGCGGGTCACAGATAGTGGAAGCATCCATAATCTTTATCGCCGTGCCGCCGCCGAGCTCCGTTACCTGTTCATGAGGTTGTGCCCCTGGCAAGTCATAGGCGATGGTGGTATCAATGGCCAAACCGAAATCCGGATTGATATGATGGGCTGCTACCTGGGCACCCCGAATGCCGACCTCTTCTTGCACCGTGAATACACCGTATACATCCACATCCGGGGCCTTCAGGGCCTTCAGAACTTCTATGAGTACATAGACTGACACCCTGTTGTCGATTGACTTGCAATTGACACAGTCTCCCATCTCCACCAACTCCCGATCCCGGGTGATCGGATCCCCCACAGCAATCAGCTCCTTGACTTTCTCCGCATCCATGCCGCAGTCGATGAAGAAATCTTCGATTTTCACGACCTTGTTGCGCTCGTCGGGACTCATGACATGGATTGGCTTGGTGCCCAAAACACCGACCACGTCCTCTTTCCCATGAATGATCACACGCTGTGCGGTCAAAGTCTTAGGGTCGAAACCACCTAATGGATGAAATCTGATGAATCCCTTGTCGTCGATGTGCTTGACGATGAATCCGATCTCGTCCATATGAGCAGCCAGCATCAGCTTCTTCCCTTCAGGATTGTTTTCTGCACGCTTCACGGCCACAAGATTTCCGAGGTTATCGACAAACTGTTCGTCGACAACCTCCGCAATTTCTTCTTGTACGAATTTCCGAATGCCCTTTTCGAAGCCGGGAGCTCCAGGCATTTCACAGAGTTTTTTGAGTAGCGGAACGTTCACATTCATGCGATCCGGAGTATTTGAGTAAGTGTAAAAGGGAAGTGTGCGCACGAGAAGATTCGAACTTCCACGGGATTGCTCCCACCACCCCCTCAAGATGGCGTGTCTACCAATTTCACCACGTGCGCGAAAGGATTGCAAAAGTAACCGGAATTCGATACCGGGCAAAGTGTCGTCGCAATCAATCTGGAATTCCTGGATGCTGGCCCCAACAGCAGTCGAGATTCAAGGGCAAAAGCATGTCAAGCTCGCCAAAGGGATTTGGGGACGCTGGTCGCCAGGATACCTGCTACATGGGATTACCATGACGACCCTTAGCGCGCTTGCCAAAGGGAGTCCACGAAATAGCCATTGGAATCCTTGAATCCCTTGAGGATATCAAAACCACTTTTTTCCGCTAGCTCCTCGATTTCGCGCTGCGCATACTTCTTGGACACCTCCGTGAAAATGGGTTCCCATTCGTCAAGCTCAAATTCCTTTTCCAAGGCCTCCACATAGAACTTTTGGTAAGCTCGATTGATGAGATAGCTCTTGCATTCCCCTGTCGAGGGATTGTAGATAGGATAATGATCGAATAGATCCACATTAATATCGGCACCCAATTCGCTATTGATACGATGAAGCAGGTTTAGGTTGAAACGTCGCGTAATGCCGTCCTTGTCATTGTAAGCACGCAGTATTTTGTCTGGGTCCTTCCGAAGGTCGAAACCAATGAATAGCATATCCCCTTGCTCCAGGTAATTTCTCAACTTGCTTAAGAAGACGATAGCCTGCTCCTGATTAAAATTACCAATATTGGACCCAAGGAAGAGTACGACATTTCTTGTTTCCCCATCATGGGGCAGTCCGCCTAGTGCTTCAAAGTAATCTCCTGCCAGACAATTGACAGATAAGCTTGGTAACTCGGCCTGGACATTCGACTTAAGTGTCTCCAGTACAAACGGAGATATATCCACAGGGCAGTAGTCAAAATCCGTATTGGCAGCTACGAAATGCTGTAGCAGTACCCTGGTTTTGAAGCCATCACCTGCACCAAGCTCCAATAACCGGAAGGCATGGTCATCCACACGAATTGCTTCCAGAATGGCTGCTTTCTGATCAGTGAAAATCTCGTGTTCTGCCCGGGTAAGGTAATAGTCGTCCATGGTCATGATCTCCTGAAAGATCTTGTCACCGACCTCATCGTAGAAATATTTGGAAGGTAGCGTTTTAGGGAAACCGGAAAGTCCCCGCTTTACATCTTCGGCAAAAGCTTTGTTGAAGGACACAAGTGTTCCTTCCTCTCGATTATTGTGCATATCCATTAGACTCCAAAATGACTCAGGTGTGACGACAAAGTCTTACCCCACTGAAAAGCCACTGTAGGTGAGGGTGGAAAAAATTTCTGTAAGTAGGCCTGATGTGATTGGCCGGCGTGGCGTATGAACCGCCTCTCAAAACCATTTGATTGGACATGAATTTCCCATTGTATTCCCCGATCGCCCCTTCAGGTGGATCATAGTAGGGGTAGGGACGGTAGCTGCTGCCTGTCCATTCCCAAAGGTTTCCAAGAAACTGGTGACTTTGTGCCGAATAGGGCCTATAAATGCCTTTTTCAACGAAATTCGCCTCTTCCAAAGGTTGCGGCTCATACTTCATACATGCCACTTCCCATTCCGTTTCAGTTG
This sequence comes from Cyclobacteriaceae bacterium, assembly GCA_965601475.1. Lineage (GTDB taxonomy): Bacteria > Bacteroidota > Bacteroidia > Cytophagales > Cyclobacteriaceae > JAWPMT01. The sequence goes on from OZ271832.1 coordinate 494,307, forward strand.
GCAGGCGTAATCCTTTCCATCGCGCGAAAGCATCTGCCTCGTAGAAAGAAAGATGCGTCACGGGTTCATCAGGATTTAGCGGCTTCAAGCCCTGTAAAGTGTAGTGGTGCCAGCCTCCATCCTGGCGGATCCAGTATAGCGGCGTAGCTATCTCTTCCTTCTGACGCCAGTCCCAGCCATCAGACAACCACAAAGTGGTCTTGTCATAACCGCCATCGTTTACAAATTCGAGATACTCCCGATTCGTCACCAGGTTGGAGGCGATCTCAAATTGGTGTAGGTAGGTCTTGTGTCTACCTTCTTCGTTGTCAAAGTGAAATCCACTCCCCTCGTAGCCAATTTCATAAATTCCTTCCTCCACGGCCAACCACGATTGGTCTGTTGACTGGTCCTGAACGATGCAATCCTGGTCACAATATTTCGGAAACAGGGGGTTCTGACCCAGAATGAACTTGATATCGTACAATAGCAATTCCTGATGCTGTTGTTCGTGTTGGATCCCCAGTTCAAAAAGCCGAAGAATCTCCGCTGATTGTGCCTCATTGAGGAATTTCGAGGCCCATTCATCTACATGCTTTCGGTAGGCATAAATATCATCTACCGACGGCCTTGTGAGATTACCCCTGTTGGCCCTTACCCACCTGGCTCCAACGCTCACATAGTAGCTATTGAACAGGAAACTGTAGTCTTTGTGGAAGACGCGATACCCGGGCATGTGGGGTACCAAGATAAAATTTTCAAAAAACCAGGTAGTATGTGCCAAATGCCATTTTGGGGGGCTTACATCCGTGATAGGCTGGGCCACGAAGTCCTCCGTTTCCAAGGGATTGCAAATGATTTCCGACTGTTTCCTGGCTTGCGCAAAGCGCTTTTGAACATCCTGCTGAGACTTTGTGAGTTCAGAGGTAATGGTCGGCATAGTAGAAAGAGAATTGGTTAGCTAAAAATCGAAAGTTACTGTTTAAACGGAGATAAACGACATAAAAGTTCGGATTTGTCCAAAAAGAAAGAAGGCTCCTCTAGATATGAGGAGCCCAACAACCAAAAAAACTCAAAACAACCTAACCTAATAAGCCATAGTAGTGAATCAGCAAGAACCTTGCCAGAAATAGAAATGGAGATTATCTATTGAGCCATTTTTTGAAAGCGCCAGATCGCTCGACGCTCACAATGACTTCCATGGCTTTAGGTGGAGCAGGTTCCAGGTCGATTTTCACACGACTTTTGGAATAGGCTACCATACTCCTAATGGAATTGTAAGAAATGATATACTTCCTGTTGATTCGGTAGAACTCCTTGGGGTTGAGTGTCCCCTCCAGGTCACCCAGGTTGGTATTGATGATATGTTGCTTGCCTGTCTGCTCCACCAGGTAGGTATACCTGTCTTCACTGAAGAAATAGGCCACATTGGTTGCCGGGATAGAAACAATTTTTTCACCTAGCGTAACAATGAATCTTTCCTGGAAGTCTTGCTTCCGTTCGGGTTTCAGTGCCTTGAGGAAATTTTCCAGATCGAACTCCTGCTGCTCACCTTTGAGCTTTTTGAATTTTTGTATGGCCGCCCGAAGTTCCTCTTTGTCTATGGGTTTCAGCAAATAGTCTACGCTGTTCTCCTTGAAGGCGCGGATCGCGTATTGATCAAATGCCGTGGTAATAATGATCGGCGCTTTCGTGTCGATGTTGGAGAAGATATCGAAGCTCAGACCATCCCCCAACTGGATATCCGAGAGAATGAGATCCGGTTCATTTTTCTCAAACCATTCAATGGATTCAGTCACTCCATCGAGTTTTTGCATGATTTGGATGTCTTCATCCAGTTGCAAAAGCGTATTCTCCAGGTCATCGGCCGCAAGAGGCTCGTCTTCGATTATTACTACTTGATACATCGTCGGCAGTTAGTGATTGTCTGAAATTATGACAAATTATCTAATAAAGGAACTTTTGCGAAGTAATGTTCTCCTTGCTGGAAAAACTCAGCTTCGCGATTGGTGAAGAACTGCAGCCTCTTGATGAGGTTACTCTGGCCAATGCCCATGGACTCTGCCCCTCCTTCAGGCCTTGGTTGGTAGTTGTTTTGTACGACAATGAAGTCCTCTTCACTGTAAACCTCCACCTGCAACGGCTTGGATCTGGAAGCCGCGTTGTGTTTGATCGCATTCTCTACCAGCAACTGTAGCGCGCCTGAGGGCAAACACTTCTTCATGGTTTCTTCAGGTATCCGCACTTCGTAGCGGAATGCATCACGAAACCGGACCTGCTGCAGGTACACGTAGTCTTCTGCGAATTTCAATTCGTCCGTCAGCGTGGCAAAATTCTCTTCCTGATGATCAAGCATATAGCGGTACGTCGCTGACATGTGTTGAATGAAGAGCCTCGCGTCCTCATTTTCAGGTATCATCGCCCTGAGGGTATTGAGGCAGTTGAACAGGAAGTGTGGATTGATTTGATTGCGCAGGGCTATGAGTTGCGAGGAAATTCGTTCCTTCTCCTGGCGCTCGGCTTGCAGCTGTAGTTCTTTGTTTTGAACGCGCAGTTGATAGGTCTCCAAGGATTTCTGGATGACGATGCGCATTTCATCGTAGGACCACGGTTTATGTATGAAGTAGTATATGTTGCCGTGGTTGATGGCGTTGATGACCGTTTCCATATCGGAAAAACCTGTCACCAGCACCCTTATGGCTTCCGGGAGGATCTCCATGGATTTCATCAGGAAGGAAACCCCGGTCATTTTAGGCATTCGCTGATCGGTGAGTATCACCGGAATATCCTGATTTTCACTGAGAATATCCAAACCTTCTGCCCCCGAACTCGCAATCAACACCTTAAATTCCCTACGAAACGCGGACTTGAAGTAATTGAGGTTTCCCACCTCATCATCAACATAAAGAATCTTGATGGGCTCCTGCTCCATCAATTAATGCCTCGTTTCTTAACCATGTAAAGTATCAGCAATGTTCCGACGACAAAGTTGAGCCAGGTGACCAATGTTACCAGATTTTCAGGTGTTTTTCCTGTATCGTTAAGCAGGAGCATGATCACCAAGCCCAGCACAACGATGGCCAGACCACCCAGGAAAATTAGAATTCTCAGACTTTTAATCATTTGCCAGTTGTCGAATTAAAGCCACGAATATAGAAATACCATGTGAACCCTCCGAAATCAGGTTGGCGATTTGGTGCCAATGTACCTGAGGTTTTGTCATGAAACCAAAATATTCTGGCGTGGTTACAAGTTAAAAAAGCAGAATCAAATATTTTTAAAAGATCATGAGACTTTGGCACTGCTTCTTATTGATTTTCCTCACCTTGGGATTTAAGTCTGAGGAAGTGGCGATCGCGTCGCCGGAGGAGATCAACATGATACTTGATCGACACAATCACTGGCGAGCGGAAGTAGGTGTGGCGCCATTACAATGGTCGGACGAGTTGGCCGACGTGGCTTATCAGTGGGCCAAATACTTGAAGAAAGATGGCTGCGGGTTCTACCATAGCGACTACGGATTTGGGGAAAATTTATGGAAGGGTACAACCGGGTATTATACAGTGGGTGACGCTATCGATTCCTGGGCGAGCGAAAAAGTTGATTATAATTACAAGCGAAATAAATGTCGGTCCGGTGCGGTCTGCGGACACTATACGCAGTTGGTTTGGGCCAATAGCACTGAAGTGGGATGTGCACAAATCGAATGCGATGGCTTCACCATCTGGGTCTGCGAATACAACCCTCCAGGTAACTGGGTGGGAGAAAAACCTTATTAACACAGAAAACCTTTTTGATATAATGACAAGGAAGATCATAACGACTGTTGTTTTGGCACTGCTGGGACTGCCGATGGCGCTCGCACAAGAAGCTTTCGTTGTGGAAAAAGGCAAGGTCTTGCTGGATGGCTATGACCCAGTAGCTTACTTCGACAATGAGGTGAAGAAGGGCAGCGAGGAATTTGTCCACGAGGTCGATGGTCGTAAGTTATTGTTCAGCAGTGCCAACAACCTGGCAAGATTCAAGGAACAACCGGCAATGTTCACCCCTGCATATGGTGGATGGTGTGCTATTGCCATGGTCGACAAGACTTTCGTAGTGCCCGACTACACGCTATACAAAATCCAGGACGGCCAGTTGCTATTCTTTTCTGTACGGGCCTTCTTCAATGGCCTGACACAATGGAACAAAGATGCTGAAAAGCACAAGGTCCTGGCCGATGGCAACTACATGGAGCTCTTTGTGAATTGACCCGCCGGATGCTCAACCACCAATAATCGCTAGTCACCAATCAACCGAATCATCACGCCTGGAATTGGCTTTTGGGTTAAGTTTAGCAGTCAAAACCCAAAAATCAACCCATGCGCATTCTCATTACGATGATCTCCGTGCTGGCATGCACGTTCAGCATCGCTCAGGTCAATCTTGATTACTACCTTCCAGACAACACATCCTACAACCCCAATATCCCCAAGCCTTCCGATGTTATTGGCCATGAGGTAGGTGAATGGCACATCAGCCATGACAAACTGGTTTACTACATGCACGCAGTGGCTGCAGCATCTGACCGAGTAATCATCCAGGAAATGGGCAAAACCCATGAAGACCGGCCGCAGGTCCTGTTGACCATCACCTCTGCTGACAACCACCAGAGACTAGCCCAAATACGCCAAGACCATAAGCAACTGACAGATCCAAACGCTTCAGACCAGGTGAATATCAGTGAACTCCCTGTGGTTTTATGGCAGGGATTCAGCATCCATGGAAATGAGCCCAGCGGCAGCAATGCCGCCCTCCTCGCGGCGTATCACTATGCCGCCGCAGAAGGCGACGATATCGATGATTTACTCGACAATGTGGTTATCCTCATCGATCCGTGTTTCAATCCTGACGGCCTCAACCGATTCGCGACATGGGCCAACAGCAACCGCTCCAAGAACCTGATTGCGGACCCCAACAATCGGGAACAAAATGAGATGTGGCCCCGCGGCCGGACCAACCATTATCAGTTTGACCTCAATCGGGACTGGCTGCCTGTGCAGCAACCAGAATCACGTAACCGTATCACAGCGTTTCACCAGTGGAGACCCAACATCCTCACTGATCACCATGAAATGGGCACCAATAGTACCTTCTTTTTCCAACCCGGCATCCCCTCGCGCACCAATCCCAATACTCCAGCCAAAAACCAGGAACTCACCGCTAGAATCGGTGAATTTCATGCCAGGGCCCTGGATCAGCTACAGTCACTCTATTATTCGAAGGAAGATTACGACGACTTCTACTATGGCAAGGGTAGCACCTTTCCTGACATTCAGGGAAGCATCGGCATCTTGTTTGAGCAAGCCAGCTCTCGTGGCCACGCACAGGAAAGTGATCATGGTGTACTGACCTTCCCATTTACCATCCGGAACCAATTTACGACCGTACTCTCCACAGCTGAGGCGGCACTTGCTTTGAGAGAGGAACTCCTCAACTATCAAAGAGCTTTTTACCAGGATGCCGCAAGAGAAGCCAGCAGCAGTAGTGAAAAAGGTATCATCTTCGGTGCCGTATCTGACCAAAGTCGCGCTGCTGCGCTTGCAGATATCCTCGATGCCCATGAAATCGATGTCTTTGCACTGGAAACCAACACTACCATCAATAACATCTCCTACAAGGCGGGTAAGAGCTACTTTCTACCCCTCGAACAAGCTCAGCACCGGCTGATCAAGAGCATGTTTGAGGAGGCAACAACATTTCGGGACAGCCTCTTCTATGACGTGTCCAGTTGGACCTTACCCTATGCTTTCAACCTGCAATTTGATTATCTCGACGGGCGACAACTCAGCAGCCTGAGCCAGGGCTCAAAATTTAGGGGGGCACCTGCCATCAACGCTGTCAGTCAGTCAACGTACGCCTATGCATTCAAGTGGGACGACTATTATGCGCCGAAGCTACTTTGGAGGTTGCTTGATGCCGGTGTAAGGACCAAGGTGGCCACCCAGCCCTTCTCTGCCGAGGGTGAGAATTTCCCTGTGGGCAGTATCATGGTGTCCATTCAGACCCAGGACATGGATGCCGGAGCCTTGCAGCAGTTGCTTCAGCAGGCCTCCTCGGAAAGTGGGGTTCAGATTCATACCCTCAATACGGGTAGCACAACGGGTGTGAACCTGGGCAGTCGCAGGTTACTACCTGTGGAAAAACCTGAAATCGCGCTACTGGTCGAAGGAGGTATATCCTCGTACGACGCAGGTGAGATCTGGCATTTGCTGGACAATCGATTCGACATTCCTGTGAGTCTGATCCCCCTGCGGATCTTCAATCGCATCGAACTCGACAGATATAATGTACTGGTATTGGCCAATGGTAGCTACAGTGGCGTCAATGCTTCGAAAATTGCTTCCATAAAGAGCTGGGTGCAAAAAGGAGGCACAATAGTCGCCTTCAAGAATGCCAATCAGTGGCTGAAGAGCAATGACTTTATCAAGCTGGAAATCGACATACCTGAAACGGATAAATCCGGTCGGAAGAACTACAGCGACCTACAATCAAACCGTGGAGCTCAGCAAACTGGCGGTGCCATCTTCGCAGCAGACCTGGACATCACCCATCCGATAGGCTATGGTTACCGGCGACGCTCATTGCCTGTATTTGTAAATAGTAATACGCTATTTGAAGCGCCGGAAAACCCCTATGCCTATCCTGTGCAATTCACGGATGATCCACTGATGAGCGGCTATGTATCCGAAGAGAACCTGGAGCGGATCCGGGGTAAAGCGGCAGTGGTCGTGTCTGGTCTTGGCAGAGGTAAGGTGGTTTCCTTTTCATTCAATCCCAACTTCCGGGCTTTCTGGTACGGCACCAACAAGTTGTTTCTAAATGCACTGTTTTTCGGAAACCTGATTGACCGGAGGTCCAGCGAATAAGATTATGCAATGGGGACCACGAAGTTCCCTTTGTTTTCCTTGATCTGGTTGGGTAGGGTCGATGCAATACTCTTGGTGAGGGCGTCGAATAGCCGCTTCTTGTAGCCTTTGCGGCGGGTGATCAGGCTGATCTCGCGGACGGGGTCCTGGGTACCGATGAACTTCACACGATCCAGTTTTTCATCTTCGAGATCGAGGGTGCAAAGCTCGGGAATGATGGTGCTACCCCCTTCCAGGTCGACCAGGCGAATCAGGGTCTCTATACTTCCACTTTCATAATTCACCTCCAACTCCCGGTGATGTAACTGTGCCATGTTGCAAAGGTTGAAGGTCTGATTGCGGATACAATTGCCTTCGGACAGAATCCAGATTTTGTTATCGAGGATATCCTCAACTTTTACCGTGTTGCTGTATTGGCTACTGAGGTCTTCACTCATGTAGCAAAGCAGCTTTTCATAGAAGATCGGCGTACCTTCGATACCGGATTCCGCAACTGGCGTAGCCGCAACCCCAGCATCAAATTCGCCGCGCTCAAGCCCGCGGATGATGTTCTCCGTCTTTTCCTCTGTCACTTTTAGTTTCACCTCCGGGTAGGCCCGGAGAAACTCTCCCAGGAAGTTTGGCACCAGATAGGGTGCCACCGTGGGAATAATGGCTACCCGCAAGTCTCCCGATATCACATCGCGGTGACCTTTGACAATTTCCTGGATACCTTTCAACTCACTCAATGTCTTTCTGGCCTGAGCGATGAGCTCCTCCCCCACTTCTGTAGCCTCTAACGGATGTTGTGAACGATCAAAAATCGTTACGCCGAGTTCTTCTTCTAGCTTTTTGACCTGAGTGCTCAATGTGGGTTGGGTAACATGGCATTTCTCAGCGGCGAGTGAAAAGCTCTTGTAATGGTTGAGGGCGACGATGTATTCTAGCTGTGGTATGTTCATGCTCTGGCTGCAGCCGGCTGGTTGAAGACCGGATTTGGGTTAACTCACTTTCAAAATTGGTATTTATGGAGCTCAGACACAAAAAAACCCGAGATTTCACAACCCCGGGTTCTAATTCATTTATTTGATCCTGATCTACAGTTCGATCGGCACACGGACCATGGTGTCGTCCCAGGCGATAATCATGTGTGCTCCCGGATCAGCTTCTTCGAACACAATGCTCAAGGCTTCAACGGTAGTCTCAGTTTTGGCCGTAGGCACGGTGATTTTGGCAACGGTGCTCTCATCCGGATTGAAGGCATAGTGTCCCCAGCCATCAAGATCGGTACTGAAGTGTACTTCCCACTCATTTTCCTGAGGCACGGCATATACGGTATATCTTCCAGCTTTCAAGGAAGTGCCGCCGACTTTCACATCCTGATAGAAATGGATCTCAGTAGACTCATTGGCTCCTACTCTCCATATCTCACCGTACTTCTGAAGATCACCGAAAATGTCTCTTCCTTTTTTCTGGGGACGTGAGTACACCACCCTGATTTTCGGCTCGGCAGCTTTTTTCTCAGCTTCTGTCTTAGCAAAATTTCTGAATTGCGCCCTGGCAGGGAAGTATGATGCATCCATTGGGCTTGAATCCAATTTCGGAAATTCTTGCGCCTGCACACCCAATATCAAAGCGAATGCAAATACAGCAAATAGTAGTTTTTTCATGATTGTTCAGTCAGATTACGAGTATGTTGTAGATGTGATAAAGGCAATCCGTTGCAAAAAGTTTCACTTTTACCAAAAAAGTTCCATCCAGGCCCCGCATTTCCTTTCGATTTGTGGCATGGGAAAGTAACGGTGGAGCAACCTGTATCGATGGAAAACTGTATAAATTGAAACGTCGCAATTTTTTCGCCTAATATGAGGAGATGCTTACTTTTTCTTTGGGTAATTGTACTCGGCTGCGAGGAAGTACCTGATACCCGGGCACGATTCCAGGTGACCATCGAAAATCTCACCGGTTCAGAGGCAGCACCCGCCGCAGTATTGAGTTCCGGGCTCTATTTCACCCAAACCCAGGGCCATCCCATGTTTTTCAACTTCTCTTTCGACTATGGCGACGGCCTGGAATGGCTTGCCGAGGATGGCATCCCAGATACGCTAATTAACAATTTAGGGCGTCGACCAGAAGTCATCAGCATGGGAAGCTTCCCCGACATTTTTCCAGGGGAAAGTGTCAGCTTCACCATAGAAGCCAACTATGGCGAATTTTTCAACTTCGCAACGATGTTTGTGGAGAGCAACGACCTATTCTTCGCTTTCCACGATGGGGGGCTCAATCTATTTCGTGCTGACGGCACTCCAATATCCGGTGACTTGACGGAAGAGGCTTTCCTGTGGGACGCTGGTACAGAAGCCAACGAAGAGCCTTTTGAAGGGCGATTTCAACCCAATCGTCAGGACTCACTCAACAGTGGCACGCCCACACCCCTGGAGACAGTCAGACTCGAAGATGATCGATTTGATTATCCTGCAGGCACGGCTATCCTACGCATCACTTTTTCACCTACCGAGCTTTAGACAATGAAGTACTTTTTTACCCTTTTGCTTTCCACCTTCGTCCTATTCAGTTGGGGACAGGGCTGTAGTGATGCCGGCTTCTGCACCATGGGCGCCATGAAGCCTGATCAAAGTTTTTCACGTCGAATCAATTTTAAGCTCCGCAGCGTAGAGGTGAGCTTCTATCGTGGTACTTCTACCCTGTCGCCCATCATTTACTCGATGACGGCCGATGTGAATATTGGGATCAGCGATAGATTGGGTTTCCAGGTAAAGATGCCCTATCAGTGGGTAACCGGGAGATTTGCCAATACACAGGGAGCTGGCGACATTTCCCTCAGTCTCACACAAAACCTTGTTCGCAACAACCAACTGGACATCAACTTCACCGTAGGCGCCAAGATACCAACGAACAACTCCAACCTGAAGAGTGATAATGGACTGGCACTACCCATGTATTATCAAACGAGCCTGGGCAGCTATGACGTGATTGCAGGTATCTCGCTTCTGACCAGTAAATGGCTGTTGGCGTTTGGCTACCAACAAGCCCTGACTGCCAATGAAAACACCTTCCGATATGGGGAGTGGGTCCGCTTTGGGGATCGCGAATACCTCAGCTCCTACGATGTGGGTGTGGGGCTCAAGCGTGGTACGGACATCATGTTTCGGGTGGAGCGCAGCGTTCGTTTCATCAACTGGGCCTTGAGCTTTGGGATGTTGCCTATCTATCGGATCACGCCCGACAAGGGGCTTATCGAAGTGCGTGAAGATGGAGCCGAAATCAAAACAACCGGCTTGGCCCTCTCCTACCTTACGGGGGTCACGTACCACCTCAGTACCACCTCCAGTGTGAAGATGTTGTATGGCTACAAGCTATTGGACCGCAAGACCAATCCGGACGGCCTGACGCGTGATGATGTGTTCACCTTGGGTTACCTGATGCGCTTCTGAGTATGAATAGATTCATCCTGTGATGCATTCTGAAGATTTCTACCTCGCTAAGCCTGAACCTGTACGGGGCTGTCTGCTAGCCCTCCGAGATGTAATCCTGGAAATGGAAAGCGTCTCTGAGACGGTAAAGTACGGGATGCCCTGCTTTTGTAAGGGCAAGAAGGCCTTTGTTTACTTATGGACAGACAAAAAAAGCGGAGCACCTTATTTGTTGTTTGTGGAGGGTCGGCAGATGGACCACCCTATGTTGGAGCAGGGTGATCGTGCTCGTATGAAGATATTGAGGATCGATCCCAATGAAGACCTGCCGCTTGAGGTTTTGCGGGACCTGCTACAGGAGGCCATGCAATTGGTGGGGTGACTAATCTGGTGTACTCACCCTGGAGTGTGAGGAAGGTATTGGCCTGGTCGGTGAAGAAAGCCAAAATTGGGAAGCCCGTGAAACCACACACGCTTCGGCACAGCTTCGCTACGCATTTACTGGAGGGCGGCACAAATCTAAGGTACATCCAGGCTTTATTGGGGCATACCAGCAGTCGCACGACGGAGGTTTATACGCATGTGACTTCCAAGAAATTAGGCGATGTTCGGAGCCCATTGGATAGTATGAAGCCAGAAGGAGGGTATTTTTGATAGATTATAACACGCACACAGTGCGTGTTACAGAGATGTTAGATTTAATTGCCCGCCTTAAGCGACAATTCTGCAATAAGCACATTTGCAAGTCCCGCTGGCCGGCGCACAACCAAAGCTTGCAAAAGAGCTTAGAATGTTACTTTCGTGCTTCTCTAGCTTTTTCTGCAACTAGATGCTTACCGAACGGTTCAATTCCAGCAGCATCACCTTTACCTTGAACAGAAGGAAAGAAGCAGTTTGGATCGCAGGAATGAGACTTATCTCGCTCCAATTCTCCTGTAACAAAATGAAAGGTTTGTTGACCAATATTTGATAATCCAGAAGGTGCCAAGATTAAACTTAACAACTGCAAAACTTCAAGTGATGCAACATTACTACTGAATGGAAAAACATTCTCATGCACCTCTTGATATTGAGATTTGTCCAACCCTTGTAGATAACTGGGGTCATCCAATTTGCCATCTTTTTCAAGTATTGCATTTGCTGTTTTATACTGTCCAAGACATTCTAAACACGGCCGTCCATATCCAACTGTGTGAACCTTCCAATCCGCCCCAACTAAACGACTATTATCCTTGTTACTGCGAACTAAAATTCCACCATCGATAGCAGGAATCAAGTGACCATAACTTATGAAATTAATCACTTGTCTAGGCCAAGGTCTATCAACGCAACTGAATATGATATCACAATCCAGTGAAGCATTGAATCCCTGTTCTTCGCAAATACTGTATTCGACACATTGAACATCTAAACTTGGGGAAGTCGCGGCTCTTGCTATCGCATCCTTCATAGCGAAAACTTTTGCCCGTCCAACGTCCTCACGAAGAAAGACTGTTCGATCAAGATTTTTCTCCTCAACTCCATCGAAATCAATGAGAACGAATTTTGAGAATCCGGTTCTTGCCAAAATTTCTGCTACAATACTTCCGACACTTCCTAACCCTACTATTCCAATTCTCAAACGTGAAAGGTCTTCCTGAGTCTTTTGACCCCATGCAGAAATTGTGCGTAATTGCTTTCCAGTATCAAAGGACGGTATCAAAAGCTTGTCATTGAATGTTACAGAAAGCATATCGCTTATAACTCTAACACTTTCACACCAGTTTCTTTCATATTTCCTCTTCTCAATTTGTGATTTATTCCAGAACCTGGCACTCCATGCTTGATCAGTTCCGATAGTCATACCTAACAAAGGAAACCCTGTAGCTGCCTTTGTCGCAGGAGCCATTCTTTCTTCGGCTACAATATCATCATGACTCATACCCTGCCATCCTGGAATAGGGTGAGAATGAAGAAATACTAGCCCCTCTTTTCTGGAACGCGCCACCCTAATTGCCCTTTCAAAGTAATTAGCTTTTAAACTCACATTACCATGTACCTCTCGTTCGTCCACCTCCGGTAATATTACTGAGGAGATTATTCCAGAAAATCGATTTAAACCAAAGCTCGGATTATAAGTGGCAAAACATAAATCCTCCTGACCATCAAGACGGAGAAGATGTTTATGCAATACCTGATGACTATCATCAGGTATTACTACACTGTACTTCGCCTTCATAAACTTGCCAAAAGGTTTTTAAGATGCGCAAAGTACGATTTCACCGTTTTTTGTGTTCGATTCCAATCTGGAAAAGGACGACTCCAGTAACGCCATCCAGTTCCAAGTGGACTTGCATGGATGTTCCTGTTGGGCTCAATCCAACCTGAAACTCCAGACGAATTGAAATGTGGTCCAGGTGGACAATTCATCGGAAAATCACCTGGTGGCTGTAGAGCGAGTTCAACTGACTTACCAGAATTCTTGCCAACTGGAACGATATATTTAATTCCAATCATGCCATGTGAGAGCTCTTGGGTACTATACCCAAGAGCCTTCAACTGTTCAATAAATTCAGTTCTTCCCATGATCACGAAACTGGCATTTCGCCTCTAAAAACTGAAACAAACTTTGAACCGGGACACTTCATCTCAATTGGTGCCTCTGGATTATCCTTGTGAGAAATCTCACTTCCAGAATTATCAATCTCAATTAGGTAGTAATCCTCTACAGGTTCAATTCCTCCGTTTTGAAGAATCTGATTTGCCGATAGACTCTTGCTATCTGTGGTTTCAGGTTCTTCGTCTAGCGTATAATGAAATACTTCAGGAGGTTTAACCGTGAATCTTTCAATTCCAGGGTTAGCCAAATCAACCACTTCGTCAAGACTTATCCTTTCAAAGTCACAGCCTTTCAGCTTTTGATAAAGTGTGTGACATTCAGGTGGAGTTTTCCCGACTTTTATCAGAATCTCCTCACCCGTCACAACTGGTTTGTTGAACTCAAACTTGTCTCCATCGACAAGTATTTTGTATGATTTATTTTTGGAGGATCTCTCCTCGCTTTTTTTAACTGTGTCCATGATGAACTTAACTTTTAAATTATCCCCATCCACTTAGGAATCGTTCGGGGTTACGACTCTCGCAGGCATTGAAGCTTGCATTGTTCATCACAAACAGATACTTTTACTTCAGTTATTAAAAAGGGATAAAACCAAGATGATTAGTCTCGGTATGAAGTCGACCAAACTTTCCCTTAGAACCCAATCAAGGTATGCCAAGCGTTGATTGGGTTTGTTTTTTTAAATCAGCTTCTCATTTTTTAGTGTTTCCAATTTGTTTCCTCTTCAAAGATAAATAAAAATCTAAATTTATCGAGCAATAAATTTACTATAATTAGAATTGGATAAGCTATTTGCTTGATATACTTAGATTTAATCATTACTTTTGTTGAATAAAAAGTTGAAATCTGATGAAATCACTTGGCAAAACTTTAAAGGAAAAGAGAGAATCAATTGGATTCACTCTGAGGGAAGTAGAAGACACAACAGGAATTTCTAATGCTTATCTAAGTCAACTTGAAAATGACAAAATCAAAAAGCCATCGGCTAACTTTCTGTATAAACTTTCTAATCTCTATAAACTTCAACTTAATGAACTGTTAATCGAAGCTGGGGTAATTGAAGCTCCAGATGAAGATTCAATTAAGTCTAGAAATCAGTGGTTGGATAAAATAGCCTTCTATGAGGACAAATTGTCTGAGGAAGACAGAAACGAAGTTCTTCGTTACATAAAATTCAAATATGACGATAGCAGCAAAAAAGATTAAAATATGGTAAATGAAGAAAGTGCGGCCCATAATTTAGAGGGTAAAGTCTTGAGAAGCGGATGGGATGTTTTTGAGAAAATCATCAAACCTGCCAATTCTACTGGGTCATTTTTTTCTGTTTGCTATAAGGTCCGGAAAAATGGACAAGTATGCTTTCTAAAGGCATTTGATTTTGCAAAATTTCAACAGTTGGCTGACATTGAGAATGCTGGCAGAAGTATGGTAGATGTCATGGGAGACATGATCAAAGCTTATCAGTATGAAAGAGATTTATCAGACCATTGTAGGGATCGCTACGTTACCAAAGTTTCTTTTGTCCTTGAGGCCGGTGAGGAAAACCTAAGAGAATATACATATTCTCTGGTGCCATATTTAATATTTGATCTCGCAGATGGAGACGTCAGGAAACAACTGCAATTTTCAGAAAAACTTGATTTTGCTTGGAAGTTAGGCTCACTGCACGATGTAACAGTAGGTCTGCGTCAATTGCATAACATTGAAGTTTCACATCAAGATATAAAACCATCTAACATACTAGTTTTTGACAAAATTTCGAAAATTGGTGATTTGGGAAGGTCTCTTTGTAAGAGTCTAGATAACCCTTATGAAGGATATGTATTTACAGGTGATCACAATCATGCACCTCCTGAAATAATGTATCAGTACTATTCCAATGACTGGAATACACGAGTATTCGCTACAGACTGTTATCTTCTTGGTAGCTTAATAGTATTTTATTTCTCTGGAATCAGTATGTCGGCTCTTCTTATGAAGAACATCCCTAATAATTTCAGAGTTGAAAAATGGAGAGGTCATTATAGCGATGTAATAACCTATATAATGGATTCCTTTTACAACTCATTAGAAGAGTTTACCGATTCGATTCCATATTTAGAATTTAAAAATGAATTGCGACTAATTGTGGAACAGCTCTGCTTTCCAATCCCAGACGAGAGAGGTCATCCTAAAAACATTGCGTCGAAAACTAGTTCTTACAGTCTTGAAAGATATATTTCAGTATTTGATAGACTCCACAAAAAAGCCGAATACACCATAAAAAACATTTAGTTGGCAAACTTTTTTGAAAATAAAGATCGTAGAGTAATTCCTAATTGGAGGAGTTTTAAAAAGACAATCATTTTAGGAGAATTGGACACTGTTGCTGCCCCGGAAAAAGCGCATCAGGTATTATCCATATCTGACTATGAAAACGATTGGATAAACAATCAGAAGGAATCATTTGCAGGAGATTTGATCAGTGCATCAATCTCCAACGGTATTATCACTCAAAATGTCAAAGAAGCAGCTCAATTCTTATTAAGAGGAGAAAATAAATCCACTAAATCGCAAATTTCACTAGCCAAGTCCATTTTGGCCGATACTCTGACAAATGAGAAGCTAAGGCGTCTAGAAAATCTAACTTTTGATAGTTATCATGAACTACTTGATCGTCAAAAAATATGTAATCGAATTAAGCTAACAAAAAGGAAAATTTTAAAGTATCCTCTTAATTCTATTAACTATGTTGACCTTGCTAGAGACTATTCAATATTGGGGCAAAAAAGCAAAGCAATGTCTTCAATTACGAAAGCACTTGCACTTTCGCCATGTAACCGGTTTGTACTAAGATCCGCAATTAGGTTACTCACGCATTATGAGGAGATTGAATATGCTCATGATTTGATTAGAAATAATCCATTAACACCTATTGATCCATGGGTTACCTCAGCTGAAATAGCTGTTTCCACATTACGAGGTAGAAACTCAAGATTCATTAAGAAAGGATTCAGCCTTTTGCAGTCTAGAAATTTCAGTGATTTTAATTTAACTGAACTAGCTAGTTCACTCGGTACAGTGGAGCTTTTAAACGGCAGTCACAAAAAATCAAGAGACCTTTTTTTGACCGCATATCGTGATCCAAATGATAACTCCATGGCTCAAATTGAATGGGCATCATCTAAAGACAATAAAATCCAATTTGAGACCAAAGAGCATATAAATCACAATTTTGAAGCCCTAGCATTGGACAAATTCTATTCAAAGGATTATGACAGCTCTATAAACTATATTTTCAGATGGTTTTTAGATCAGCCATTTACAAAACGACCTGTCATGCTAGGGGCTCATATTGCAAGCTCCTTTTTAAAGGATCAAGAAAAGTCTAGAAACTTCCTAAGGGCTGGACTTATTTCTCACCCCTCTGACCCGCAGCTGATTAATAATCTTGCCTATTCTCTAGCTCTCGAGAATAGGACAGATGAAGCTCTTGAGCAATTGAATAGCATTAATAATTTGACATCCATTTCTGAAACAACTAGGATATGCTTACTAGCAACCACTGGCCTTGTCAATTTCAGAAAAGGATTCCATGAAGAAGGGAGGAAAATGTACCTTCAATCAATGGAGCAATCAAAGTCAATAAACAGCGAATACTATAATTGGCTCGCATTACTGAATTACGCAAGAGAAGAGGTTATTATAAAATCTGAGCACGTAGATGATATAATTGAACTAGTAGCTAAAATCCCTGACTCTTCCGAGGATGCTGATATAAGAAATTTGAAGGGGGAAGTGCTTGAAAAGTATTCAAAGCTGAAACAATGAGGTTCAGCCACACACATTGGCAGGTCCCATAGGGCCAACCCTAAAACCAAAATCTGCCAAAGAGTGTGTCTGAGGGAATTTGCAATTGGCGGTCAACTAAAAAATCTAACAGATGCTAAAATCCATAGGCTTACTGAGGTATTTGCCAAGGTTGGCGGGATAAGATACTTTACCGATATTTACAGGTGTCCAGCCTACGGATTTTAGCTGATCGTTACCTTCAATTACTCGATATGAAAAAAACAATCACAATTGTTCTCATATCCATTATAATCTTTGGATGCTCTACACCTGATATATCAGAAACCCAATACGTTTATCCACCCGAATGGGAGCCCCACGAAGCAATTTGGACAGATTTCAATTACGAACCTTACAACGGTGTACCAAACGAACGTGCACGACTAGAATTGATCTCAAACCTTTCAAGATATGTGAAAACCAAAGTGGTCTACGATAATGATTCACTCATGTATGTAGGAAAATCATCGCTGATAGAATTAAAAGCGAACATGGACAGTTTGGAATTTATCAGACTACCCTACCAATCTTCGTGGATGAGAGATCCGCTTATGTTTGTGACCAATACAGAGCAAGTAAAAATTCTTGATTTCGAATGGAATTGCTATGGAGCTTATAACTGTGAATATGATTTTCGAGGACAGCTTTCCAATACTCTTCAGGAACTTCACGGTAATGACAAAGACTCTACGGGCTTATATTTTGAAGGTGGAGCAATTGAGGTAAACAGCAATACCATTATAGCCTATAAAGCATTGGCAACTCAACGTAATCCCGATAAAACGACTGAGGAAGTGGAAGAAATCCTTCTAGGGAAGCTAGGTAAAGATCAAATCATTTGGCTTGATAATTTTCCTCTAATTGACAAACCTATGGTGAAAATTGATCGATTCATAGGTCAAGGTGCCAATGGGCACATCGACGTAACGACTCGTTTTCTAAATGATACCACTATTTTGGCCACTGTCATTAGTGAGGAAGATCGCAATAAAAACACGCTACTCGCGCACGACTACAAGGTGTTTCAGGAAAATCTAACCCAACTCAAAAATGCGAGACAACCTAATGGGAAGCCTTACCATATAGAAACCATTGAAGCACCCGACTATTCCTTATATGGTTTTCCTTGGATCCTGAATGAACCAACTTACAATTTCGTATTCAATGAAAAGGCTAGGGAAAAAATCGCTATTGGAGATTCCGTAATCTCAGTTCCTGCCCTTGAGTATGCCAATTTCATGATTACAAATGGCGTAGTGATTGCATCAGAATATTGGAAAGAAGGAATGCCAGAATCTGAGAAAAAGAAAGACATAAAGCTTCGCACTATTTTAGAAAGGTATTTTCCGAATCGTGATATTATTACAATGGATGCTCTCTCTATTAACTGGGGAGGTGGTGGAATTCACTGTAGAACGCAACAAGAACCCAAATTAAACTGAAGGTAACATACACTAAAATGAATATGCGAATTGAGCCATCTGATATGACAATGAGAAAAGGAAATAATAGTACTTTTAACAACTGGGGCGCATACTCATTTTAGCTGGACGATATCTATGGTAAAATCAAGTCATTTGCACTTTATTTTGTCCAATTCGTTCCTGATAAGGTGTTCCCCTCTTA
Source organism: Cyclobacteriaceae bacterium (assembly GCA_965601475.1). GTDB lineage: Bacteria > Bacteroidota > Bacteroidia > Cytophagales > Cyclobacteriaceae > JAWPMT01. The sequence goes on from OZ271832.1 coordinate 512,663, forward strand.
ACCACTGCCACTACACGATGTAATAGCTTATTCCGGATGGCATTTAGAATTGTCATTTTACCCTTTCCTTCCTCTCGCTTCCTTTGGTAGTATTCCTTTAACTCCGGACAGTGACGGATTGCACTCATGGCGGCCATATGCAGATGATACTTAAGCACTCTGTTCGCAAAACTAGATGTACCTGGAGATCCTTTGATGCTCGTGCCGCTACTGTATTCGAAAGGTGCAACCCCACAATAGCAGGCCAGCTTTTTCCCATCCAGCATCCTTGTAAATCCATGGGTGTAAACAATCAGATCTGTCGCCAATACCTTGCCTACACATTTTACTGATGTGATCAGTTCATACAATGCACGTACCTCCCTGTCCATCTCAATCACCGCTAGCATCCTCTCCTCTACCTTCTTCAGTGACTTGGTAAGACCTTCTAACGCACTCTTGCTCAGACGTTTCATCTCTGAAGCTGCTTTCTTATCGAAATGCTCCATCTCCTTGAGCGCAAACTCCTGGCTCATTTTGCTTTTCAACAGTCTTGATCGTAACCTTTTGAGGTGCTGCAACCGCTCCAGCGTGGGATGAGTCAGTTTTACCAACTTCGCTTCATGCTGATGGACCATTGCAAACCGCGCGATACGCTCCGCATCTATTTTATCACTCTTGCCTCGTACCAGTCCGCTACTCCGCTTGATGTGTAAAGACGACTCTAGCCAAACATTCGCCCCTCGGTTCATCAGGTACTTCACCAAATTACGGGTATAGATTCCCATGTGCTCCATACACACCAGAGTACATTCGTGGTGATCATTGCCGTGCTGTTTCATCCAACCCTTCAGCTTACCATAACCTGCACTGGTATTGGTCAAACACACGGTAAATTGACGCTGGGTAGACATCTCGATCATACAAGCATCTATGCTCTCCTTGCTTACGTCTATCCCAACGATAAAGGAATAGGATACTTGGGTTGGTAATACTTTCTTCATAACTTTTAATTCTAAACCTTGATAGTGGGACGTTCAGCTACACACTGACTCCCGAATATCTATCTGAAACTTGTTAGACAGGGCGTCAAGTACCAAATCGCCCAATAGGTCTCAATACCTGGTTAGCGCGTGGTTCTCACTTGACGTCCCTATCTTTAAGTTATAAAATCAGTTTCTTGGAATAGTTATATGAAGGGAAGCTAAAGGTTAGCCACAAAACCTAAACCATAATGTACAATGACTGGTATTGAAAAAAGTGAAGAAGAATTATATCTAGAAATAGGCGAGTTTTTATTCAAGGAGATGAACGCCCTCCCGAAAAGTAAAGATGAGATAATTACATTGACTAAAGGCTGGATAGAACAAAATAACATTTATTTCAAATCCAAAATATGCGGTAATGATAGGATATCTAAAATAAGAAAAAGTGGAGATATGATTGAATTAGTTTCAGCGGTCATGGCGGCTATTGAAGCATCAAGTCTTGGTTCTGCCGTATCACCACTCGCAATATTACTTTGCAAGCAAGGCTTAAATAAACTCTGTGATGGATGATGGACTTAAAATCAAACTACTAAGTGCCAAAGAAATCGTTGAAATTATTCAAAAAGAATCTTGGAAGAAATTAGGAATTATTATTGATGAAAGTGTAGTCGATTCATATAAGAAACTTTATCTTAAAAGAGTTGCCAATAAAGAATCAAGGAAAATAATAAATAAGTTTTTCATTGATATTCCAAAAAGAGAGGACGTATCTAGGTTTCAAAATCCTGTTGAACTGAATGATATACTTCCCCTGTGGGATATATTGATCTCTCAATTTGATGAAAAAAGTAGAATATCATCTATCTATAAACAGAATAATATAATTGTAGGAACCAATTTTATTCAGGATTTAAATAGTTCTACTTACAAGGGGCAAGATGGGAGCTATGCGATAATGTTGAACTCGTATTTTAGGATTTGGTCGATAACTGTTAGTAGACTAATACGCACTCTGCTTGTTTCGGTTGTTAAAGGAAAGTATGTTACTCATCATCATCCAAGTCCACTATTTTCAGAGAATCTTAAGCTTATAGACAGTAGTATTTCAGAATTCGTAAAATTTCTAATCGAATACATATCATCATTCGAAGTACCTCCTACAAATCAAACTTTCATTGCAAAAGACTCGGAAACCTACACTATAGATAATATTATGCACTCTGGAAGTATCTCGTTTGTTTTATTACATGAAATTGGACATATCAATCTTAATCACCTTGATTACCGGCAAAATGACCATACATTTCAGAGATATAGAAAAGAATCAACGAAGAATATCCATTATCTAGTAAATAATACAAATGAATTTAAAAATCTTAGCTCTAAAGATATAGATACACTATTAGTTAAAGCTGATTCTTTTTTGATGGAAATCCATTCCGACCTATATGCTATTGACTATGCAAGGTCAATTTTTTCTACAAAATTTATAGATTTTCCAAAAGAGCATCATTTAAGAAAGGGCATATCATTTATGGATGATATGAGCTTTGCTACTTTTTGGTTTTTAGGAATACACTCATTTCTATGGTCTCAGTGCCTACTGGACAGATGTTTGGAAACAATTATTACTGGTAATTATCAACAGTTAAAATCAAGAAACATAATGATTGATCTCATCGAAAATAAAACCTACCCAAGTCCTAGAACTAGATTAAGGACATTAGAAAAAGACAATGAAATCTCGCGAGATATAATTAAAATGCTTACAGATATTGAAGAGAGCATTTACCCAATTTTCGCTGAATATATTCTAAAAGAAAAGGTGCAGTATGTTAATGAGTTTTGGCTAAAAAATCGGGAATTAAAAGTGGCTAACAAATGATAAGCTCAATGAGCAAGCTGAGCCATGAGCAAATCTCAGTGCGAATAGTTACTTTAAGAATCAATTTGAAAGTATATGCTCACTGAGCTTATCTGGTCGTTACCTGTCATTAGACCAGTCGCGAAGTTTCTGCGGTCATCAAGCCATTTCGAACTAACTCTATGAGAACATTTGCCATAATTACAACAATCCTAACTCTGGTTTTTGCCAGTCTTTATTTTGTGGAGACTAGACGAACTGAACAACTGCGAACAGTGATCGAACAGAGGAACAGGGCATTTGTAACATTGAACTCCATAACGAACGGACTTGTGAACTTGTCGAACACCAATGCAGATTCCTTGATTGCCGAAATTTCAACTTCAACGCAAGTACTGTCGAACTCCTCAACCTCTTACATTATCGGAACAACCCTAGAGAACCCTGAACGCTATGTTTGGGACTTTGACGTAATTGAGGTTAACTATGATTCTACGGGCCAACTCCGAACGGTGGAACTCTTTAAGCAATAACGAAGAACAACAGACAGGTAACATTGTGTATGGGCGCATGTGCGAACTGAGCATTTTGCCAGTTTCGGTGGAACTCGACCGTGAATCTGCCGCTGAGGAACATTATATGCTTTCTGGCAAGCTCAGTTCGCAGGAGTTTTAATTTTCTGAACGCAGTGCCACTTGGCTACTTTGGAAGCACTGGCTGATTTCACTATTTTGCTGCTATTAGCCAGTGGGGCGCACACAGCGCCATACACGGGCGTTGGCAATAATTAGAATACCTAAATGAGTAAGATTAATCTGATACAGCCTGAAAAAGTAAACTTAAAAGACCACCCAGAATTAAATGAAGCTTGGCTACAGGACATAATTGCAAAAAATCCTGAAATAATTGGTCTTGGAGATTTGATATTAAAAGACAAAGAAAGGAAGCAAATCAGAGCGGGAAGGTTAGATATTTTACTTCAAGACGCTGAAATCAATAAGAGATACGAAGTTGAAATTCAATTAGGAAAAACTGACGAAAGCCATATTATTAGAACAATTGAATATTGGGACATTGAAAGAAAACGATACCCTCAATATGAACATTGTGCTGTTATTATCGCAGAAGAAATTACCAGTAGGTTTCTAAACGTGATAGGTCTCTTTAATGGAAATATCCCATTAATCGCTATTCAACTTACTACTTATAAAAATGGAGATGACTACTTTTTAACCTTCAATAAAGTGTTGGATGAAATGTCTTTAGGACTTGTAGATGATGACGAGGAAATAAGTGAAGTAACAGACAGAAACTATTGGGAAACTCAAAAAGGAACAAACAAGACTGTTAAAATAGTTGATGAAGCATTAGCGTTAATTTCAGAAGTCATCCCAGGGTATCAGCTTAAGTATAATAAATTTTATATCGGATTAGCTCAAAATGGAAGAGCGGATAATTTCATACTGTTTAGAGCGAAAAAGAACTTTACAAGGATGGAAATTCGACTTGACAAAGATGAAGACCTTGAAAATGAAATTGAAAACAAAGGAATAGATTTAATGGATTATGATAAAAGGTATGGTAAATATCGTCTTAAAATATCATCCAACGATTTGAAAAAACACGGAGAGTTCATCAAAGATTTGGTACGAAAATCAAAGGGTATTCCATTCGAAACAGAAGTGAAAAACGAAGAATAACTATTGCCAACAAATGCTATGAATGAATGGGTTTTATCAGACGGGATACTTTGGTAGGGATTGGAAAGTCCGCCACAAGTTTTATTTTAAATCAAGGCGTGGCTATGTGCGAGACGAGAGGATAGCACATTCTAATCCCCACTCATCATAGCTGATCGTTATGTGGAAATATTCCCTCTCGAACCCTATGAGAAACCTTCTACTTTTATGCCTTTTGACGTTGTGCTACTGCGGGTATAACACTGACGAACTTTTGAAGAAATCCTATGAACTATTTAGAAATGATGAATATGCTGAAGTGGCAGAAATAACTTCAAAAATCTTTGACAAGGACATTAACCATGGTAATGCCGGATTCTTGTATGGTTGTGCTCTTTTTGAACTTGAAAGATATCATGAATCAGACAGTATTTTTTTTCTGATATTGGTAAATCCTAACATTGGTCTTGACCTTTCAAAGGAACAAGTTGAATTAGTGAGATTTAGAAGAACTCTCGCCAAAATGGGACAAAATGAACCCGAAAAATTAGACTCAATGATTAAGGTTAATATCAACAGGTACGAACTTTTGGAAATTAAGTAATCTCCACATAACAGGCGATATCTATGGTAAAATCAAGTCATTTGCACTTTATTTTGTCCAATTCGTTCCTGATAAGGTGTTCCCCTCTTAACCACTGCCACTACACGATGTAATAGCTTATTCCGGATGGCATTTAGAATTGTCATTTTACCCTTTCCTTCCTCTCGCTTCCTTTGGTAGTATTCCTTTAACTCCGGACAGTGACGGATTGCACTCATGGCGGCCATATGCAGATGATACTTAAGCACTCTGTTCGCAAAACTAGATGTACCTGGAGATCCTTTGATGCTCGTGCCGCTACTGTATTCGAAAGGTGCAACCCCACAATAGCAGGCCAGCTTTTTCCCATCCAGCATCCTTGTAAATCCATGGGTGTAAACAATCAGATCTGTCGCCAATACCTTGCCTACACATTTTACTGATGTGATCAGTTCATACAATGCACGTACCTCCCTGTCCATCTCAATCACCGCTAGCATCCTCTCCTCTACCTTCTTCAGTGACTTGGTAAGACCTTCTAACGCACTCTTGCTCAGACGTTTCATCTCTGAAGCTGCTTTCTTATCGAAATGCTCCATCTCCTTGAGCGCAAACTCCTGGCTCATTTTGCTTTTCAACAGTCTTGATCGTAACCTTTTGAGGTGCTGCAACCGCTCCAGCGTGGGATGAGTCAGTTTTACCAACTTCGCTTCATGCTGATGGACCATTGCAAACCGCGCGATACGCTCCGCATCTATTTTATCACTTTTGCCTCGTACCAGTCCGCTACTCCGCTTGATGTGTAAAGACGACTCTAGCCAAACATTCGCCCCTCGGTTCATCAGGTACTTCACCAAATTACGGGTATAGATTCCCATGTGCTCCATACACACCAGAGTACATTCGTGGTGATCATTGCCGTGCTGTTTCATCCAACCCTTCAGCTTACCATAACCTGCACTGGTATTGGTCAAACACACGGTAAATTGACGCTGGGTAGACATCTCGATCATACAAGCATCTATGCTCTCCTTGCTTACGTCTATCCCAACGATAAAGGAATAGGATACTTGGGTTGGTAATACTTTCTTCATAACTTTTAATTCTAAACCTTGATAGTGGGACGTTCAGCTACACACTGACTCCCGAATATCTATCTGAAACTTGTTAGACAGGGCGTCAAGTACCAAATCGCCCAATAGGTCTCAATACCTGGTTAGCGCGTGGTTCTCACTTGACGTCCCTATCTTTAAGTTATAAAATCAGTTTCTTGGAATAGTTATATGAAGGGAAGCTAAAGGTTGGCTACCATTGGTATGAATAAATCACTATTAGTTACACTCTGTTTCTTATTCTCGTTTTCAACCTATGGATTCGAAGCAGATTCGCTAACTCTAAAAGAAATTCAATCAATCGAAAAGCGTATTGATTTGAAGCTTACTGAAATTGATAAGGAGTTTGAAAAAATTAAAAATGCCAAAAAGAAAGACAACTGGGATATTGTATCTATAATATCTGGATTCTTCTCAAGTGTGATTATAGCTGGACTAGGAATATATTTTACCTGGAACTACAGAAAAATACAAGAAGAAAAAGAAGCAGCCATCAACTTGCAACAGCTTAAGGTTAAGGAGGTAGAAATTGTCGAGAAATTTATTCCATATCTAACCGGAACAGAAGAACAACAAGAATATTCCATTTTAGCAATAAAGGCATTAGGGAATACAGATTTAGCATTAGAACTTACCACTTTATATCGAAGCAAAGGTGCGGTTAACGCACTATCTAAAATTGAGAAGACCTCATCAGAACCGGACAGAGTTAAAGCTCAAAATGCACTAAGCATAATGTTCGATTCTTTGAAATACTCAATTGTAAAAATTAAGTCAGACGGCAAATTTATTGGTAGCGGCTTCTATATTTCGGATCAAGGACATGCATTATCAATGAACTATATGCTGGATGGTAGTATGGGAGATATTAGTCTTGAAAATTATGGAGGTACAATCCCACAAATAACGAACTTAGAATTTTCAGCGGATAATACAGGATTAGGATTAATTCACACCAGTCAAAATAATACTAGTCCATTGACACTTAGTAACGATAAGGTCAGTTTGAATCAGCAAGTATTTATTTCTGGTTTCACTGATTCAAGAACTTCTATGTTTCACTACTCTGGTGAAGTAGTCGGAATTGGTGAAGATGAATTTGAAGTAACCGCTAATATTCCATTAAACGGAATCGGGTTAGGCGGAAGCCCTGTTTTTGACAATCAAGGTATGTTGATTGGTGTTCTATCTGCCTCTTACAGAGATGGTGCCGCATTTATAATGAAATCGACTAGTCTCATAAAATCAAAAATAGATTCTATAGAAAACAGTAGCCAACAAACGATATAGCACATGCCTCTACTTAGATACTTGACACTGAAATACAAAACCGACATTTTTAGTATCTATTAAAAATAAGTCTAGAGGCACGTGTCATATCTGGACGTTGTGCGCAATTAGTGTAGCATGAACTTCCTGAATCCCTATATTGAAATTTACTTGAGATACCCGAACTTCAATCAACACGAATTGATACCGTTCTACAGGGAAGTTTCATGGTTGTTTTCAAAGAACCTGAACAACAGATTGAGAATGTTTCGACATAGGGTGAACATTGAAATCGAAGATGGGTATGAAGAACCTAGGAATTTTGGGTTTGAAAGTATTTACGCCTATCGAACTAGTATAGACATTGAGTCTTTCAAGCAATTGGATGAACTCTCCCAGCGAAAAAAGCTATTAGAACTTGTTTACAAGGGCTTTATTTCACTGGCAAACGAATTTGGATGGGACACAGATGCTATAGCTGATGCATACAATCAAAGTATTGAGGACAACTACGAATTTGACTATCGGACGGACTCCAAACTAAGCCGGAACAAGAAATTTAAAGGCTGCATTCGAATCACCTTAACTGGTCGATTAACAACCTTTACATCCGAACTCTTAAACATCCAGACTGAGGAACTCCAATCGACTCAACTTTTGCAAACAGAACAGGGAAACTTTGCGTGGTGGAGATCCATCAGAGAATTTGGCTGGATGGATTCGGATAACTTTGGTCTCAAACTTATGAAGGGAGAAGTTTGGATAACAGCCAACACTCATTCTGCTGAACTAAGAGAAACGTTCAAACCCAAAAAAAGTAGCAAAAAACTTCTTAAAGGCTTTCTGAAACAACTGAAAGAGCCAATTCAACCAATCAAAAGCGCACAACAAACGATATAGCGCATGGCCTTACTTACACACTGCAAAGTACCTGCTCAACATCCCGCTTATCTGCCACCAAGCAACTGATGTGTTTTCTACTTTCTTCTGATCGTGGGAGTCTTTTATCTAGAATGGCGCAGTGCTTGTCTGATACTTTGTGAACACCGGCAGATAAGCTACTTTTATCGGAATTAAATAAGCTCGGAGGCCACAGCGCCATATCTGGTCGTTGTCCACCATTGTCCCCTGAGCAAAGCTTACATTATCAGGAGAGGCTCCAAAACAACCAAATGAGACTGATGAGATAAAGAGCCGAAAAGACGTTCAGACGTACTTGACTCGAACCTGTTCCCTTTACAAAGTGAGGGAAAAGAACAATCTGTGTTATTTGCCAATCAATACTTTTGGGACCCCGAATTTGGTAATCTATCAATGAGGAATATCCTTGATAAGAAGGGTCGAATTCTTGCTCGTGTAGGAAATGAAAATGGCCCTTCAAAACCATAAAAATGCACGCAAGAACGAATTGAATCATTGGACCTTTGGCTTCGAAAAGAAAAAATAGGGAAACGATGGACAACAATCACTAAAGGTCATCCGCTATGCCACGAATCGGCATCTGGCAGTGGAGCACGCCCGCGCCCTCTCACCTGGCAACGGCTGTGGTTCTTTGCCTCTGATCTACCGAGCGGATTAAGACTTTCGAAACGGCGCCTCGTGGATATGTTTGTGGTTTATGAGAGTTCCACTATTTTGTGGATACTTGAACTGGAGGCGGACGCCCTTTAGTTTACGTTACCAGCAATATGCGAAACTCGATATACATAATTATTGCCCTTCTCCTTACTACTCTGAACTCCTTTGGCTGTAGTTGTTTCGGAACGGAAACAGTAAAACAAGCCTTCCGAGCATCGGATGTTGTTATTTATGGCGAAGTAATCTCGATTGGGAAACACAATCTTAGCAAGGAACTTCACTATGGAGATACCATCGAGTGGTTCACGAACGAAGTAACAATTAAGGTAACCACCAACCTGAAGAACGGAAGCGCAGAATTTGTAACAGTTTATACAGGTATGGGGGATGGTGATTGCGGTTTTAACTTTCAAATTGGCAAATCCTACCTTTTATATGCCAACAACGAAACACAAGACGGAGAAGAACTTCTTCGAACGAACATTTGTACCCGAACGGCAGAAGTAACTTCTGATTTAGACGAACTAACAACGCTAAAAAAACTGGCAAAACTGGAGTAAAAGCTGGTAACAATCGCTAGCATGAATACGCCAACTGCCTCTTTGCCGTCTTTTGTGCAATCATCACCACTGAATCTACCGCCGAGAAAGGTCGATGCTTTTTACTTACTGTATCTCGCAGGATTCTTCTCTATCTAAACGCAGTGCATTCTGGATACTTTGTGAGCACCGGCAGATTCATTAGTTTTATCGGAACTTGCCAAGCTCGGGGCGCACTCCTGCTAGCTTGGCGTTGTGTCTCATATCTTCAGTACGTAGAGATCATGCCAATTAACATTTATGACGAAACCTCAAATGAAAAGATTGATTGGCTTTGCGAGGATTCTTGGAGTTTGCCTGAACAAATCGATGCTCTCGAATCCTGGTTAGTCGAAAAAGGTCGAAACTTGGAACCCGGAAAATATGTAGCAGATATTGGTTTCGATATTCGTAAGGATGCAACTGGTGGAGGTGGAGTTCTTGGATCGAATTCCTTGAGAATAATGGGTGAACTTGGAATGGACATCTATCTTTCAGAATACCCTGGCCAAAATGAATAGATAAGCAGGCTATGAGAGACACTAACGAACATATGATTGAACTGTTGGACACTTCTCGTGCGAACAACGCATATTCAGCAACTGTCCAACTGGAAGTCGATGGAACACCTTACAAGGTGAAATTCGGCATTCAAATTCCTGACTACTCGAACTTGAAGAGAATATTAGAATATCGGCCCTTTGAGAACACTGGCGTTGCACCATATCGCTACTTTTTTGCTCTGTCCTATTCGAACAACTCCACGAACGAAAAACTAGCCAATATTGCAGTTAGGGTCGAGCAACTGGAACAACATAAGCAATACGAATTTACGGTAACCAAGAAATTCATAGCCAATCTGCTTTGGTTTAACGAACTGGAGAACATCGAGCCAATTCACGAACTAATCATAACGGAATAACGACACACAACATGCGATATGGCGAATGGCCAAAGGCTATTTGATGCTTTTGTGCAACTCGCCCGTTTCACTGCCCAGTCTGCGGACTTTGTGCCTCTAGCTACTTTCCCCTTTCTGGATTTTGACTTGTGGAACGTAGTGCATCATGGATCCTGTTGTGGGGGTTGGGCAGTTTCACTACATTAGATGTGTTTACAAAGGGCAGGGCAACTCGCCATATCTGATCGTTATATACCATGAAGCGTTTCAAACAACTATTAGCTGTCTCGACAATTCTGCTGACTTTCTACGCTTCGGGTCAACAGGATTTTGAAGATAAACTCTTAGACTGGATTCCGTCTAACCAAAGTGACTACTCAGGAATATATGAACTTGGGCAACAAGAGAGACAGGCATTTCTACGGGTTATTTCAACTCCCAATTACACGATCTTTCAAATAAAAACCAACTTTCAATATGAACCTGGTGGACCGAGGGATGTACGCTTTAATACATATTCTAACCCAACAATAGACAAGCAAGGAAATGTGAAATTTGGTGAACATGAAGGTAGGTTTGTCAAGTACCCTGACTTTTTTGGCGATACCATATACAGTATCAAGTTTAAACCCGCAATTACTGACTTCTCACCATTATATGAAGTCGGAAAAAGGAAAAACCTTGAATCATCATACAAGGGAAAATTTACTCAAGCTTCTACCATTGAACTTACTATTAACGACCTAACTGGTTTAACTCCGAAAGAACTTCAGATCATGCGGAACGAAATATTCGCTAGATATGGATATACCTTCAAGGAAGGAGGCGAGATGGCAAGGTATTTCAACAACCAATATTGGTACAAACCTGAACGAACGGAGGTAAACGAACTGCTTACTGAACTTGAAAAATCCAACATTCAACTGATTCAGAACCAAGAAGCTAGTCGATAATTACGGTATATAACAAGCACTAGCAGGCATATGCCAGAGTGCTTTCTATAACTTGAGTGCAACTCGATCGCTACACTGCCCATTCTGCTGCTTTCATTTTCCCTCCCTCCCTTTCGTCTTTCTGGATTTGGATCTGCGGAACGCAGTGCATCGTAGATACTGTTGCGGGGGTTGGGTTGCGCACCCCGGTCAGTTTTGCTAGCTTAGTGCTCTTTGCAACATGTGGACATACGCCCGATGACTTGGCGTTGTAGCCAATTTGCGCTTCGATAAAATTCATCACTAAATGGGAAACTGGGGAAGTGGAGTATCTTCAAATGACACTTTCGAGGACATCAAGGATGAATTTTTCAAACTCTATAACGAGGGTTTTGAACCAACTGAAGTAACTCAGAAACTTGTCAACTCAAATCAAGAAATAGTAAACGAAAAGGAGGATGCTAACAACTTTTGGTTTGCTTTAGCTCTTTGCCAATGGGAATGCAAGGCACTTGAAACAGATCTTCTGAAACGTGTAACCAAGATCATAGAATCTGGCAACGACATTGAACTTTGGAAAGAACTTGGAGCTGAGAAATCCGAACTAGCTAAAAGGCAAAAGGCTCTCGACAAATTTCTCGAAAAGTTGAATTCCGAGAAGAAAAACCCGAAGAAGAGAAAGAAGAAGGTACTTAGAGACTCAATTTTCAAAAAAGGACATTGTCTAAGTGTTGAACTTTCTAACGGCTCATTTGGAGCTGCTTTTGTTCTTGAGGCTGAACAGCAAACTGAGTACGGTCTGAACCTAATTGCCATCTGCAATTACAATTCGGACGAACCCCCAACTGCTCAGTTTTTCGAAAAAGCAGATGTCCTAGTTTCTAAACAACAAGCCTCCAAGGACATATTTGAAGATTGCCCTTTAATCAGTTGGTACATGGCTCCTCATTTTAAGGCGAATGAAGTCAACTTAACTGTTGTAGGAACTCTTGAGACCAAAAAAACATATGATCGAGAACAGGATTATCGAAGCTTTGTCCATTGGAAATACATTCCAACCCACATTGAGAATCAACCTGAACTCATCTCTCAACATGGGGAGGTTCGAACTAAGCTAAGACTGAAGTCTTTGAGAAAGAAGAAATGGCTATAACAGGCGCTAAAATTCATAAGCTTATGCGCTATTTGCAAAGGGCCTTTGAATCCAATACTTTTAATGAAATTAACAAAGACCAAGCCTACGGATTTTAGCTGATCGTTACCCACAATTATGAAGAAGGTACTGCACATATTGACAATCATGCTTATTCCTTTGACAGTTTTTGGGCAAGAAGAATATTTATCAAGATTATCTATTTCAGGCGGTGTATCAGAACTCGGAATTTCACCATCCGAAGAAATTTGGGTAGCGACAAAAGCAGGAAATGTTTATTTCACCAAACAAATCGGTGAATTATGGCATATCGGACCTTATGGTTCTTTAGACCCTTACAATTTCAGTTTAGGAAAGACATTTGAGAGAGTTAATTTCTTTTCAGAGGATACTCTTATGATTTCAGGGTTTATTCAAGAAGGTGGTAAACAAGACTTTGTTTTTTGGTCAGGAAATCACGGAAAGAATTGGGAAAAGGTAAAATTTGGTAAAAGCAGTTGGATTGATGCTGCATTCGTGAACAACAACGGAAAAGCTTGGATGAGTGGAAATTCGCAACTCATTTACTACACAGAAAACTATGGCAAAACCTGGAAATCCTTTGACAAGGCAGGAAATGAAAATGCATTAAGGTTTTCAACTATTCATTTTGCAAGAGATGAACACACGGGATTATTTGGCTCATTTTGGAATATCATCTACAAAACCACCGATAACTGCCAAAGTTGGAAAAAACTACCGACACCCTTAAGTCAAGGAAAGTATGAAAGATTATCGAAAGAAGACCGACCTGATATTAGGAAAATAAGAATTTTTGGAAACTACTATATCGTTAATCAACAAGGTAAGGTGTTTATTACCAGATCAAATTCTATTGATTGGACTTACTTGCCAGAAATAGTCGATTTTGAAGTCTCTGCAAATGAAGACCTTTATACAATAAATCAAGATTTGAGCATAAGCCTTTACAATAGTGCTTTTTCTAAAACTTGGCAATCAGAGAAATCACTTGAAAATAGCATTAGGGCAATTGGGGTAAGAAACAATAACCTTTTTGTTTTGACCTTTGAAAGTATTTATGAGATTAGCCCTGATGGCATTAAAGTCTCTCAGTTATTTACAGATGAAATTCCTATTCAAGAACCTTATTTGAGATTGAATTTTGAAGGAGAAGAATATGGATTTACGAATAAAGATATTTTAAGCTTTGACAAAAAGAGAAAACAATGGTTTCGGTTTATGACTGTAGATTTTTCTATTGCCAATGCTACTTTATTTGACAACAAGATGATATTGGCAGACCGAAGTTTGAATAAACAATATTCCTTTGACCCAAAAGAAAAGTCAGTTAATGAATATAATTTACCTGAAAGTCTTTTCTCTAATCTCGTAGTTAAGGAATTGCATTTTGAAAATGGCAGTCAAGGTTGTTTCCATTCAAATAATTCCTTAAAGACTTACATTAAAAAGGGAGACAAATATGTAGTTGATAGAAAAACAAAATCTTCAAAATACCTTTCCCGTGCAGACAAAGAAATAGAAGTAGTTAAAGTTGAACGGATTATTGATGTGATAGACAAATCACGATTCTCAAAAGTTTCATTGACTGAATTGAATATTACAGACAATGACATCAATGAATTTAAAAAGTTCATTGATAAAGAAGAACAACGCATAAATAAATCAGGCATAGACCGTTTTGACTTTGATAACTTATACTCATTCCCAGGTGAAAAAACAGATTTCAGCTTTTACAAGTCAGTTGCAGACTCGTTAATCACTTTGAGAGATGAAGAAATCAATAATGCTTTTTGGCAAGCTTATGGAAATTGGAGTACAACAACGGATTGGAGAAGAATCATCATTGTTTTTCAAAATGGTGAAAAATTGATAGTTGAAAATTCGGATGACAAGCCTAATTATCTTTATACACCTTGGGTAGTTGACTATGAAGGTTTGAAATTCCGAACAAACTCAATTCTCCTTGGGCGACAAGTTGATGAAATAACGAATGGTCAGTTCTTCAACGAAGTTGCAAGAGATAAGAATTATGCAATCTTCAAAATTGCTGACTATTTGTATAGAAAGAAACTGAATGAAAAATAAAGTGGGTAACAACGTATATAGAAAATAGGCGGAATGGCACTAAAACCAAAGCTTTTGGCTTGTATCAAACATTGTTCTTAACTAAATAAATAGTGCTCAGAAATCGCCTACTTTTCATATACTAAAGGTTTTAGGCAATTTTGAACCGCATGAAATACTTCATTTTACTAACCTTCATTTTAGGTTTCTCCGAACTTTCTGGACAGGAAATGGGAATCATCAATGATCCTGATGGATACACAAACGTTCGGAAAGGTGAAGGAACAAGCTTTGAGATTGTTGGAACAATTGAAGAATCTGACCAATTTCTTTATTACCCAAACGAAAATAGCAATTGGTGGAAAGTTGAGGCAATACCAAGTTATGGACGAGCAATTGAGGGCTTTGTTCATAAGTCAAGAATCCAACCTCGTTACATGGAATCTCAAAATTGCAGTTGCCCTGACAGCTATGGTATGGACGGTCAAAAAACTGTACTCTATACGA
The DNA here is from genome assembly GCA_965601475.1 of Cyclobacteriaceae bacterium. GTDB lineage: Bacteria > Bacteroidota > Bacteroidia > Cytophagales > Cyclobacteriaceae > JAWPMT01. Next base: position 527,872 of record OZ271832.1, read on the forward strand.
ATCTTGAAAATTCATCAATAGCTGTTTGCGGATATTTGCTTCAGCGAACGGGTGACAACTCAATCAAAATATCAGAGTTCACAATTTCAAACTGTAAAACAAACGAGGTACTTCGGTTTTATAGTGCAGTAACTACTTGTTACGTAAGGTCAACTGGAAATTCATTAGAAATAATCGAACTGGATCGGCTTCCAATTGGAGAACGATTTCAATGGGTACAAACACCGTATAGAAGGGTGTTACTCTCTGATGTTTCGGGAATTCCTACATTTGGAGACGAAAAGTTTGTGCTGGATTTGTCGAGCATCTCCGATTCTGACACTAACTCTTTTGTTGGTGAACTCCCTAACTACAAAGGCAAGGGCTATTTTGAAGAAATTGAAACATTCATTGGCAAACTCCTTATATGCTCGTTGAAAGGAAATGAACAATGTAAAACTGTTTTCAATGACATTGACAACTATCTGAACTTCGTACTTGATGGGCATTTTCGAGAGTTTTACAACGATTGTAAGAATGTGCTGAGGGAAAGCAAAAGCCGATAACAATTATTCGCAACAGTGCTTTCTACCGACCTTTGCCGGAACTTGACCGCTTCACAGCCCATTCTGAAAACTTTTGTGCTTTGTAGAGGCCCTCTTTCCTTTCTGGCCTTAGACTTTCACAGCGCAGTGCTTCGTAGTTGCCGTCGTGGGGGTTTGGGGAGTTTCGCTACCTTGTGGGTGTTTACAAGCTGGTGGGCGCACAAACTGCTAGCTTGGCGCTAAAGGTAATCATGCAACCTATGCATACCTTCTATGTCTTTATCTAAACCAACAGAAGGTGTGCATAGACTTATATTTACCACTTGTACTTTCCATATATTTATTTCTTCCTGCCTAGCTCAGACATTAGATACTGAAAAATATCTGGAGGAAAGATTGAATGATTACTCCAAAGATCACCCAGGCGTTTCTATAACCGTAATTAAGGGAGAAGATATTCTTTGGAGAAAGGACGTAGGAATCGCAAATATTGATACAGGAAAACCTGTATTAGAAACCACTAAATTTAATATTTACAGCACCTCAAAATTCATTGTTGGTCTTGCATATTTGAAATTGGTTTACAATCAGGATATTTCTTTAAATGAAAAAATTAGAGATATTGACTCTTCACTTCCTGAAGAGTATGATGATATTACCATAGGGCATTTGCTCAATCACACTTCTGGAATTAGGCATTATAAGGGCAAAAAAGATTGGATAAATTTTGCCAATCTTAATTGTGAAAGTCCAATGGATGCGATGCAATACTTCATTGATGACCCATTAGATTCAAGCACTGGTGAAAAGCAATTATATACGACTTATGGTATGGTGGTACTAAGCCATATACTTGAAAAAATCACCGATCAAAATTTTCAAGATGCAATCAATGATATTCTTCCGTTTTCTTCAGATTTAGAATTGGATGGAGTTGATAAAGCTAAGGCAACTCCCTATGTAAGAAAGGGTAAAGAATTTAAGGAATATTTAGATTTGAATGCGAAATGCAAATTCGGTGGTGGTGGATTTATTGCTACTTCTAACCAACTAGCAGAGGCAGGACAAATGCTATACAGTGGTGAGATAGCGCCTTTAAGCGAGATCAAACAGCTTTTTAGACAACAGTGGCAAGACGATAAAAATAGTGGCATTGCTTTTGGAACCGGAGCAGGCATATCTAATGAAAGTTTTCGTAAGCCGGACATTTTATATATCGCACTTGGAGGCGGATCTCCTGGCGGGAGGAGTTACTTGTTCACGGTTGCAGATTTACAAATATCAGTTGCAATAACGGCAAACATGGAAGGGGATGGTGAAGATAGTTATCAACTTGCAAGGGACATAATCATGAAAATAGCTGAAGGTGAATAATACCCTTAACACATGATATGAATGAATGGGGTTTTATCGGTCAGGATATTTTCGGGGGTCCCGATAGTTATCGGGAGGAAAGTCCGCCACTTTCGCGAAGCTTCAGCGGAGCAAAGTGTGCGAGACGAAAGGTTAGTGCTTTACAATCCCCACTCATTATAGCTGTGCATTAGCATTAATCTTCACAATGAGAAAAATCCCAGCTTCAGACAAGTTTTCAATATACTTTGGAACTGCTCCAATGCTGTTAGGTGAAGTCTTCATAATTGTTGGTATTGTTGGTCTGTTTGACTCAGGTTTGAACATAGAGAGATTTGCTGGGGCATCAATCTTTTTCTTAATTGGTGGATTTTTTGTCTTCAGAAAGATGAGAGTCCTTTTGAAAGGAATCTCTGTTCTAGAAAATGGAAAAAGAACAGAAGCAGTTCTTTCATGGATTATTGACACTAATACACAACACAACAAGCGCATAGTCAAGGAGTACTTATTCGAATATCACGTTGACGGTACTAAGTATTCCTATGAATACAGATCTGCTTATAAAAGACATCTCAGAATTGGAGACAGAATGCCTTTGTTCTATCTACCAGATAACCCGAGTAACTCTTTTATCCCCAAACTCTACAATGTATATATACAAATAAATCACAAATGCTAACAAGCCGCTAAACTTGCATATGCCTCCCGATAGCTATCGGGAGTGCTTCTAGCCTACTTAAGTGCAGTTCGACCGCCAATCTGCTTCTCCCCGACCTAGTCGGGGCAGGTCCTGCAAGTGATTTTTCGTTCTGAGAGTTCTTTGCTTCTGGTCCCGATAGCTATCGGGATCATTTTCTGAACGCAGTGGTTTCTTGAGACAGTTGTGCGTGTGGACTTGGCGTCCCCGCGCAGATCAGCTAGTTTAGTCCTCCGTCAGCAGAGTGTGGGCATACGCACTCTAGCTAGTCGTTACATGCCATTAGTGATGCATTTCAATTTCTTTGCAAGCAATTCCTTTGAATTAAACAACTTGGATCAATTAGATTCTTTTGTAGACTCTTATCCAGACTTCCAGACAGTCTATTTAGAAAACGAAGGAGAGCTATATCTGCTTTTCAAACTCATGAATGTCAATGATCCTCATGAACAGAAACTCAATTCTTCTGAATTTGACAGACTATGGAATATCTCATCGTACGAACTCCCGGAATTGAATGAAGAAGAATTTCAGGAATTTTATCAAAACTGGCTGAAGGAATCAGGAAGAGAGAATACTATGGATGAATTTGGGCAACTTATCTTTCTGCAAGGATTAACACCAAAATGGAACCAGCTAACTAACAGATTAGTAGTAAGAGAAATCAACTAACATCAGGAGAAAGAATAATCAAAATCAAAACACTTGAATTGATGTTCCTAAAACCGAAGAAGAGCAAGAGAAGCAATGATGAAAATAACACAAGGCTCTCCAAAGACTTCAAGAGTTCATTAAGGCATTTCACTTTTTATTACACAAATGGAACTCTAGAACATGTGATTGATGATCCTGAAATTTTGAAAGGAATAGATTATCGTGAAATACTAAAACATGAAGCGAGCCTTGTCGAACAAGCATATGCGATCTACTCAAACAACATCGAGATGGATGGAGAAGGTAAGGTTCTGAATCAAGCTCATGCAATGAAGCGGGCCGCTCAATGGATAAGATTTGCTTGCCGAGATTCCGACGAAGAATACGAAGTGAAACCGGACTTTGAGGATTGGGAAGTTGAACTTCATTGAAACTTGGAACCAAAGGACAAAGTAAGGGCGTGTAACAAGCTGTATGAGCCATATGCTTAGGCATTTCACATCCAATTACATCAGAACTAGCTCATGAACTCTGCCAACATGCTAAGTAAGAAACTAATCTGATAGAAATGATCTTGGGAGATTTAAGACTCCCGATCGCGGTGGGAATCTGATAGTTTGTATACATCGCGGAATTCACTAGTTTCACCTTCGAACCCAGTGTGAGCACATGGCCTCATACTTGGGGGTTGCAACACATTGCTCGCATGAGAACATTTGGAATCGTAATCACAACTTTCATATTTGTTGCTTGCGGAACTGATAAGAAATCAGATCATTCTTCACGAACTGTAAAGGAAGACATATCAATTCTGATGAATGCTTCAAATGAACTTTATGAGAGAGACAACTATGAAGAAGCTGCTATCGGATATAGAAGAGTTGTCAGTCTTGACTCAGGAAATGGGGAAGCTTTCTATAGACTTGGGTATTCATTAGCGATGACTAAAGAATCACTTCTAGAGGAAGCTCAAGCCAAGGGTAAAGAGATGACCTTGGAGTTCATTGACCAGAGAGATACAAGCGCGCTGAGGATAATCAATAGCTTTTTGAAGGCTGCTGAACTACAATATCGAAGTGATGAGGCTTATTACAACGCCGCGGTCTATATGGATATCTTCATCAAAGATGATTCCGCCACATTAGAACTTTACCGAAAATCACTTGATTTGAATCCGAACCAACCAGAAGCAATACAAAGAATCCGGGAAATTAAACAGACGGAGATACCCTCCAAAATTCGAAGCTCTTAAAAGAGTACATGATGTAGCTGGATATTCTTCGAGCTGAGGCAGTACGAACCTGATAACTTCAAAACGCAGTGGTTCTCATCTTACTTTCCCGCCTTCGTCCGGTTGGTGGAAGGAGTCCGACAGTGACAGGCCACTCGAAGAAAAGCTTCGCCGGGCAAGTGTGGTGAGCCAAGGTTGCACTATTTTGAAGCCAGTAAGCAACTTGTGGCGCACGCCGTATAGTGGTAGCATTAGCTCCAATTCAAAATGAAATACTTAACTGGAAAAAGAGATAACTATAATTGGATTGAAACGGGAGTTAGTGATTTTTGCCTTTCTGATCTAATAAATAAGTGCTCAGATTTGTTAATAGGCAAATATTTGGGCATCGTTTATTTTGATAGTGGTCCATTCAAACCTTCTCAAGAAGAAGAAAGTAGAGGCTGGTTCCAACAGGGAGAAATTGCCTATTCTCCCATATTGACTGTTGAAGAATTATCTGGGCCAATTTGTGACAATTACGACCAATGGTGCTTATACATGGAGCCTTTTAGAATTGGCGAAATGACTGACTTTGTTAATTATGGTGGTTTTTCGCTAAGGGATAGGCGGGTTGAACTAAAAGAAGCCCATGAAACACATGACATTGTTGGATTGGAAAAACAAATTTCACACTTTGAAGAAGTACAGGAAAAATTTTGGGGAGAAATCAGAAAGCATACTCCTCATACTTTCATTTCAGATGGAGATATGTTCATCTATCTGTCACGCAACAAAAAAGAAATCGATAGAATAGAAAAGGAGCTGGTGTCACAATCGCTAAAAAAACATAGCTACCCCAATGGATAACAACGTTTTTAGCGCTGTCGTTGGCAACATAAGATGATAGAGGTTAAAAGACGAAGCCCTTTTTTAGTGACAGGGATATTGGACCTTTTATCAGAAGTAGGCCGAAGAATATTTGGTTTTCGTATCCTACCGGCTGTTTAGTTTTCACCATGCCTAATCACGAGAACTCTATCTGTAAGCTTAAGGAATTGACTTCAATATCAGGCGATTAGAGTCATGTGCATGATAGATTTTATCAAGAAACTTTAGATCAGTTCATTCGTAAAATGAGCTTTCCTATTACCCTACCTTCCTTCAATAAATCAATAGCAGATTTTGCGTAAGACAAGTCAAACTGTTGGTGAATCACGGGGTCGATTTCTTTTTTTTGCAACATGGAATACAAAGTATTCAGTATCGATTTGAAAGCATCGAAATCAGAATTGTAGAGGGTGTAGATGTCAGAGAAACTGACCGAGAGGCTTTTACTAAATTGATTTACCAGAGCATCCTGTAAACGTTCTTCGGGAAGCCCTGCCAAGAATCCAAAGATCACCAGTTGCCCAAAAGGTCTTAGTAATGCCAAATCGGTAATCATGCTTTCTCCTGACACTGGATTGAAGGAAATATCTACTCCTTTTCCTTTAGTAAAATTGGCTATGGTTGGTTCAATTTTTTCGGATTTATAATTGATGGCAAGATCAGCTCCCTGCGACAAAATGAACTCCTTTTTCACTTCGCTGCCAACAGAACCAATCACCTGAACATCAAGGTTTTTACACAATTGAATGAGTGCTGTTCCTACCCCACCTGCTGCTGCATGTACCAATACGGTGTCTCCTTTCTGCAACTTGGCAACACTGTAAATCATATGATACGCAGTAACATAGTTCACTGGGATTACCGCGGCTTTTGCGCTATCAACTTCAGTCGGGATTTTCGCCAAGGCTGAAGCATCACATATTACTGATTCGGCAAAAGTAGAAGCACCAATCTTTCCGAAATAAGCCACCTTGTCTTCTTTCTTGAACTCAGTCACTTCACTTCCAACTTCTTCCACAATTCCCACACACTCTACTCCAGGGATGTAAGGCAAAGGAGGCATCATCGATGGAGGCATTTGCCCGTCCAAAATCAATGCATCAATGTAGTTCACTCCTGCGGCTTCAACCTTAATTCTCACTTGCTTTGGGGCGAGTGGCTTGCATTCCACTTCTTGGCACACAAGTACATTCTCAGTACCCTGATTAATGATTACGGCTGCTTTCATTGGATAATCGCTTTTAGAATGAATTCGGCTTCTACTTTTTCAGAGGAACTTTCTTCGCTTTGCCTGGCCAATACTAATTTTTTCCATGTTAAAGGATTATCGGCTTTCTTCGCTTTATGAAGCCTTAGAAGAGACTCAGCACTACTTTTCTTAATTTTTGAACCCACCAGCAACACATAGCTTTCCTCCTTAGTGAGATCAAGTGTGGTTGTTTCAGAAACAGAGAAAAAGTTAGCTTCTTCAATAAATGCCATCGCATCATTTCTGATGGGTAATATCTCCTGAATACGCATGTCGTTACTTGCCAAATTAAAAGCGTTTGGGTTTGTCCATTCCCATAAGGCGACTATCTGAGGTGATTGGTCCATTCCACTTGAACTGACAACAGAAAAGGAGGCTAACGGCTTTCCTCCGTATTCACCCACCAAAGGCAGTACCTTAGGCAAATAGTCGTTCAAAAGCTGTTCGAACTTGCCTTCTTTTACTGAAAAAAGAACCAACTCATAAGCCTTATCTTTTTCGAGGGTGACTGATAACTGAGCGCTACTTGGTTCTACAAAAAGTAACATTGAAAAAAATACGATACCAAAGATTTTCATACAGGTAGGTGTTTGATGATTTGACTGCTAAATTCTTATCTTACAATCAATACATCAAGTACCTACTTTTTTGTCAGGTACTTACTCAGAAGTATGTAATAATGATAATCAGTGAGTTATGGTGAAAGAAAATCAAAAATTTTATTGCCCAGTCGATGTTGCCATAAAAGTGATCGGGGGAAAATGGAAGCCGATCATCTTACATCACTTGCTCGATAGCCCGAAAAGGTATGGTGAAATGAAACGGTTAATCCCCGATATCACTGAGAAAATGCTTACCCAACAATTACGGGAGTTGGAACAGGCAGAATTGGTAAAAAGGAAAATTTATCATCAGGTTCCTCCCAAAGTTGAATACTCTTTGACTGAGTACGGGCAAACCCTCCGCAGAATTCTGATTGAGTTAGGAGCTTGGGGGCAAAATCACATTGAACTCAACGGAATTGTGATTGAGAAATAACTGTGGGTTTCTATTCCGTAATATTTTAGTGTCGGTTCAACAAGCTGCATCTTCTTTATGGCAGGAATAGAATAAAGTGAATAATAAAATAAGGTTGCCCAACAAAGTGTATAATTCATAGCTCGCAACCTCGGCACGACACTATAAACGAGACATTGTATGCCCTTACCACCCGAACTTGGTTCACCATGAGAATTGAAGAATTAAAAACTGATTTTCAAATAGACGTTGGAGCTCCCACTCCCGTGATTCTCTGCGATGAACACACACTTTTTCTAACGTTTTATGGACGACGAATCGACCCAGACTGGGATGGAAGTTCAATCCATGTGAGGACGATTGAAGACGAAGGAATTATAACTGTCCGATTTTTGAATTATTGGCAATTCAAGTTCGGCTATCCAAATGACGAGGCAATTGATGGACATCCATATTACAAATTGGGATTAAGACCCTATTCAACTCAAGAATTATTCGACTCGGACTGGATTGAAGATCTGAGGAAAATGAATTCAGTGCACCCATATCACAAGGACCAGAGATTTCAAAATCTGAGACATCTGATATTCTTCTTTCACGATACCTGTTTCGAAATTGCATGTGATGGATTTGAAGTTGAAAATGAACACAGGCCTAGTATGAAGGAAGAAATTCAGCGCATCAGTGATGTCATAAGAAAGGCATAGAAAAAATCACAAAAAGATCATATGCCTCCCGATAGACATTGGGAGTGCTTCTAGCCTACATATGTGCAATCCGACCGCCAATCTGAGCAATTTCGATGGATTTAATCATCCTGAATCTTCACCAATGAGATCATCAGAAAGGTTAGAGAAGTTATTTCCAAGAGAATTCTTCCCCAGTGCCAATAGCCCCAATTAACTAACTCTTTCTTCAATTCTACGTCTGAGAGAGCCGCCTGGTAAAATAATTCATTCGTTCCCTTGAAGTAGATATAAAAACATGCGATGAAAAGAATTGCAAAAAACGAAGATATTAAAGCAAGGTTAAGAACACTTGAATCAATCAACTTACAATAAATCGAAATTGAAATTGGGATTAAAGCTGCTGTAATAGTAAGAACAGTATAAAATTGACCAATTAAAGGGCCAAACTGTTGATAATAGGAATAAAAATCACTGGCAGATAGAGATTTCCAATACGGAACAAGAAGGACACCCTCAGTAATTTGACTGCCAATAAAAATTGAGAAAATCGCGATCGACAAATAGAATAAAAACTTCTTCACGATGAAATTTAACCAACAATTGAAAACATAAATGAATCGAAAAATCAATCAATTTGAGAAAAAAAGGACGCAGCAGCTAACAAACGATAAGCTCCATGAGCAAACTGAGCTATGGGTCAGTGTTGATGCGTAACAGTAACTTTGGAATCAATTTGAAAGAATATGCTCACTGGGCTGATCTGGTGTTGTGCTTCATGACTGCAAACCGAAATTACTCCATTAACAAAACAACAGGAGAAACTCCAAGGAAAGAGAATTCATGACATGAGTACTGATGAACTTTGAATTTGGATAAGTGCCTGTGATAAAATGGAGAGCTGGATCAAGGATAATAAGGCAAGACGATCATGGACCGAATCAAGAGACACAAGCTATAGGAGAATTAGAAAGAAGAGATGAAAAATAGCCAAAGAGATGTTGAGATACTGAAGGATGGACCAATTTGCATGTATCATAACAATGGGATTCTCGATGACGATTTCAATTGGTTCAGCAGTAACAACTTTGAGGTATTTGAGATGAACTGTCATTCTTGGACTAAGAAAAATCTTCATAAGAAAATGAAAGAAGCCTTATACTTTCCTGACTATTATGGCGAGAACCTGAACGCTTTTTATGACTGTCTTGGCGATATGCTAAATACCAAATACAGAGGTCTAGTTTTGATTTTCAGGAACTACGACAACCTCGTGGAACAGCATCGACCAACATCCGAAGGAATTCTTGATTCAATCGCCAGAACTTCTAGAGAATGGCTAATTGAAGGACATAAACTAATCTGCTTGATTCAATCAAACGACCCTGACCTACATTTTCCTGAACTTGGGGGGCTGAGGCCTAATTGGAACGGAGCTGAATGGTTTGATGCTAATTGAAAGAACACGAAAGCACAACAAGATGTATAAGGCATGTGCCTGTGCAATCCATAGCCAATAGCATCAAAGCTATATCATGCACACTGCTGCCAGGATGAGGATGTGGTTTTATAAAAGGCCTGCACTTGGTCGATTAGAAATACATTGACACAGTGGGAATCTGAGAGTTTGTAGCTAGCGGCAGAATTCTCTAGTTTCACCTTCGATCCATGTGTGAGTACATGGTCGTTATTGGTCACAGAAGCACGATGGCAATCTACCAGTACTTTTTAGCAGTTGTTCCATTAAAAGGAATCAATAAAAAACACTCCAAAATCCCTGAATCGATCTTTGTTAACACAAAATCTAAATTCTTCGAATCGAACGTAGAATTATACTGGAACGAAGCAGAAACCGAGATCGACGAAATTTTGCCGCAAATAGACAAAATCGTAGACAGAGCTGAATAGGGTAACGATCAAACGAGTTTTAACTGGAAAACATACTCAGAGAAGCTTGACAATGACGCAGAAATCTATTTGAATAAGGAAACTCTCAAAATCCGAGAGTTTTCGTTTCGTGCTGATCTGCGAGAGAAAGACTTAACCTTCCTGAAGAACATGATTGAACTCGGTACACTCAACAATTGGATGTTCATGGACAGGCACGGAAAACTCCTGAAACCAGACTTTGAAGCAATCAAGGAAAGTATCAAGAAGTCTAACGCTTATAAATTTCTAAAAGATCCAGAGGGCTATCTTGACAGTTTAGGTTAGCTCGAAAAAACGACCTACAACAATGTGTGCATGGACGCATGTACCAATCATTTTGTCAGTTTTAGAGTAACTCGACCGTGAATCTACCGCTGAGGAACTTCTGGTGCTTCTATTCTTAACATTTTCGCAGTAGTCAAAATCTGTAAGGCGCAGTGCCCATTTAATACTTTGAATGCACCTGCAGGTAAGCTACCTTTATTGCGATGGCCAAAGCTTGGAGGCCCCTGACTTTGCAGGCACAGCACCATATCTGGTCATTAGGGGCAAGCTCCCAAGATCATGTGTAGATACGGATTCAAAAGGTATAAAACTCACTACGTTTGTTTTGACTGTCGAAAGAGTTTCAAACACGACAAAAATAAAACTGGCGAACACCACCCCTGTCCTCAATGCTCAAAACCAATGGACGACTTGGGAATGGATTTTCGTGCGCCTGGAACTGATAAAATCAAAGCGTGGGAAATCGTCAGAGGGATGTACAAGGTCGGTCATCGCTTTCAAACTTGCGGATGCTTAGGACCTGGATTGATACCAAATGATCCAGAAACATACTTCCAATATCTGAACGATAACAGAAACGAGTACAAGAGACGACTCGAGACTAGACCCTCTGAACAATCGGCAGAAGAGCTAAATGAATACATTGCCTACTGGGCTGAAAGGCTGAAACTAGTTGAAAAAGAAATGGAAAAATGGCAGCAACGAACAAGCGCCAGCCAGATCATGCGCTAAGCGGTTGTTGGCGACTTGTGCTGAACTTCTCTATGAATCTGCCGCTGAGGAATTTCTGGTGCTTCTATTCTTAGCATTTTCGCGGTAGTCAAAATCTGTATGGCGCGGCGCCTATCTAGAACTTTGGATGCACCGGCAAATTCGCTAGATTGAAGCCTTGACTAGTTGGCGGGCGTACACGTGCTAGTTTAGCGTTAGCAGAAATAATCGCGTGAAAACAATTTGGCAATTCAAAGAAGAAACAGATCAATTACCCCCAAATGGTCTATTAAAGCATGTTGAGTATTACCGAACTAATGGTGACTTAATATTTGCTATTGATGAAACACAGGACAAAGGACATTACAACGCAAAAACCAAACTACTTGGTGATTATGGAATGGCTCTTGCCGACAACCAAAATTTTCTCGAAGCTTATCCAATTCTTTTGAGAGCAATTGAATTAATGGATAACGATCCATATGAAGTAGAGACAGAAGAAAAACAACCTGTTACTTATTACCAACATTTGCTCTTTAGATTAGGTGTAACAACGTATTACACAAAAAAACACTCAGAGTCTAAATCCACTTTTACAACTTTACTTGAACTAGACCCGACAAATGACAAATACAGAAGTTGGCTTGAAGGACTTAAAATCTCTCCTCTGAATGCAACATCCAACGTTTTGGGTTGGATATTCTTAGCTATCGTAATTATCAAAATCATCCTTCCCGAGGACATCTCAACTCAATTTGGACGGATTTACTATCCAACTCTTGTTGTGTTTGGGTTAACATTTTTGCTTATTCAAGGGCTAAAATGGAATATCAAAAGCAAACTCAAAACCACTTCTACTAACAGGCGATAGCGTCCATTTGCCACAGAGCATACTGCCAGGTTCTTGTTCAAATTCACCGCTTCACCTCTCCTTCTGACAGGTTTTCGCTTTTTGAAGCATTTTAATTTCTGGGCAGTATTTTCCTTTCTATTGGAGCTTTCTTCGTTTCCAAGCTCTGTCTATTAGCGTTTTGTGCGTGTGGGTCAGGTTCGCTAGTTTTAACCTAAAGAGCTAGTAGTGGACATCCGCTAGCTTGGCGATAGCGTCAACCTTTTATCATGGATAGCAAGCAAATTCTTAACGAATTCAAGAAACGGTTTGGTCATCTGAAGAAGTTTGGACTGCAAATTCATGGAACTGGAAATCTAAATGCTGGCACTGAGGTTATCTCCATTTCAACACCATTCATCTTCGATCATAGACTGGTACCGAAGGAATTCATGGGCGTAGTAATTCGTAACGGAATCGAAGAGAACAAGCTACCAGAAGACTTTCAAAATATAGACGAAGGCAAAGAGTACATCTGGGCATACCAACGTTTTGAGGACTACGTAGATAGCAATAGTGGTCTGATTCTTAAAACACTCGACCAAACCGAAATGTCAAAAGAAGAAATGCTTGATGCTATCTGCTTTGGTGACTACAATTTGCATAAACAAAAATGCGAACAATGGGAACTGGATGGTAAAATTCCTAAATGGAAAAAGTAGAGGCTGCCGCTAACACGGTGTATACGTACATGGCGGTAGTCTGCCTACCTTGACTCATATCTGCTTTTCACTATCTTCACTACCAGGGACAGTACCTCAAACGCCTAGCCATAGGACCATAATGCCATGAAAAAGCTATTCCTTGATGACATAAGAACCATCGACATGGTATATAGCAAAGCCATGGAATCCGAGTTTGATATCGTGCGGACTTTCGAGGATTTCGTATCCCACATTGAGTCGAAGGGGCTACCAGAATTCATCAGCTTTGACAATGACCTAGGGCTGGACCAGCACGGTGAAGTCGCTCCAGATGGTTATGCAGCTGCAAAATGGCTTGTCTATGAATCTGGATTAGATCTTCGCAACCTAACATTCAAAGTACATTCTGCGAACCCTGTTGCTTCCGAACAGATAAAAGGATTGCTTACCAATTACATTAATCATTTGAACAGCAGTGAATAGACAAACTACGACCATAAGGCACTTTAACCGTAGAACGCAGGTTCAGTCTAGTCTTGAGGTACTGAAGATTAATGAAAAGACATATCAATTAATAGAGAGCGACCCTTTCGATTTGCGGTACTTCCCTGGTGTGATAATTAAGACCAAATTAAATGGAGGTTTTCATGAAACTGTTGAATTCATTAAACCAAATGCCCAAGTCGAAAGGTTTTTTCTAGACATTACTCAAAATATTAACGATCTGAGTTTTTTGTTTGAGGAACTTGTAAAGTTAGGTGGTCATGTGCAGATTGATATGGGGGGAATATTAACACTAACAATCCCAGATCAATTTCCATATCATTTGGACAAGGTAATTGAGGACTATGACATTAAAGTGATTCGGTCCTAAAGTGCCCAACAAGCGCTAGCCAGATTATGCGCCTAAGTGGTTCCTAGCCATATCAACCTAAAACTTCACTGTGAATCCGGTTTTGAGGGATGACAGTGCTTTCCAATCATTGCAACCGCAGGATTTTAGACTTTCATTTCGCAGGGAATCCAAAACTTTGGATGCACCGGCAGATTTCACTAGATTGAAGCCTTGACTAGCTGGCGTGCGCACACATGCTGGCTTGGCGCTATCACCAACGAAACATTTGACCTGTAAAGATCTAAATAGCAATGAAAGAATTGAGTAGTAAATTATTGGTATTGACACTTCTTGTTGGGCTTCTCTACCTATCCGGTTGCGGTGACGATGAACCAGATCCGATAGCTCCCCCAGTAATTTCAATCACTTCAATGGATTTTGATGACACAAGTCTCGAAGCAACAGGGCAAGTCGGACAAATTGTTGAAGCTACTATCAATGTGAGAGCTGATGGTGGATTTAACACAATGACAATTACTAAAACTGGTGGAGAAGCATTTACCCCGATTGAGGAAACAAATGGCTCTGCCAACGCCCCATCTACTTTTTCCTTTGATTTCTCCTATGCGCTAGTTCCAGCAGAAATTGATGTGAGCGTAACTTTCACCATCACTGTTGTTGATGATACGGATGATGGAAATACAACAACGGAAACATTGTCGGTCATAACAATCGGAAGAACAGCAAGGGTCTACTCTGCCATTCTCCTGGCTCCACCTGCCAATAACGATCCAACCGGCAGTAGTACTTCTGAGACGTTTTTTTCGACCAACACAGGTGAAATATATTCTGCATCGGATGTTATAAATGCTGGTTCAACACCAATTTCTGAAGATATAGATTTTGGTTTCTACGCGACCGGATCTTCAAATCATTTAGCATCCCCTCAAGCTTTCGAATCATTACTGTCATCAGGGGACCCTGCGCTTGAAGCGATCGGAGCACAGATTAATGGATGGAGCAGGTTGAATGGAATTGGTTTTAGAAACACGTCACTTGATGCTGGGCAATTCTTAGAGATCACATATTTTGAAGATATTGATGCTGCGTTTTTGGCCGGAACTGATACACCTAGTGGCTGGGAGGTAACGGTAGAGGCAGGAGACGTAATAGCATTTCAAACTGACCAAAGAAAGGACGGGTCAAGACGTGGTTTGTTGCTTGTCAGGGATATCATCGATGGTAATGGCAACGGTGATTTCTTCGACGCTGGCTTTGATCAAATAGAACTTGAAATTATTGTTCAAGAAGATCCTAATTAGCTTCATGCATATTACAAAATTGCATTGCCAAATTACCAAATGGGGATAGTGCCACCGTCGAGCTTGGTCAGACGTATCGAGCAGGAATTTGGAGGGAATCGGTAGCTAACATCAGTATGGAGTATGTACTGAAGTGCAGTCTTCCTTGAGGTGAATTCGACCTTGATCACTGACCCTGGACATGATATCAGAACCTGAAGGTACGGATCATGGGATCCAGATGCTATCGGAAGCCCGAGTCCTCTCGCCTTGGCAGTACTGCGGAGGGAGTCCGACATTGACAAGGCCATTCGAAGAAAAGCTTCGGCGGGCAAGTGTGGTGAGCCAAGGTTGCACTAGATTGAAGCCAGTTAGCGTCCGCCGCATAGAGGTAGGGTTAAAATCAACTTGTGACAATGAGCAAAACCAACCACTTTTCTGACAAATTCAAAAACAAAACTTCAGAAGAGCTAAGAAAGATCATCAGAGGTAATGCGTACCAAAATGACGCGAAATTAGCTGCTGCGTGGGAGCTCGAACGAAGAGATGAGTCAACCGAAGAAGAGCTGAAACTCGCAAGTGGAATTGAAGCTGAGAATGAGCGTAAGGAGACAAGTAGACTTTCGGGTGAACGTTATCAAACATTCTGGCCCAGGTTTATCGCTGCATTTATTGATGGTTTCGTCATGTGGCCAATTGGCTTTTTATTGAGTTATGCAACCAATTCCAATATAGGTGTGATCGTTATCCTTGGGAATTTGCTTAACAACTTAGCGCCATACATTTATTCGGTTTTGCTTCATGGAAACTACGGACAAACTCTTGGTAAAATGGTAATGGGAGTGAAAGTGGTAGATGCTAAAAGTGAAGACGGAATTGATCTAAAACAAGCATTTTTAAGAGATAGTGTGCCTATAGCTTTAATGATTGGTATCTACTGCTATGCGGCAATTCTTCTAACCGGTTTTGAACATGTTGATTTGGCAACTGACTTTGCTGCTCTTGCCCCAGTGTTCTTCCTCGGCTTCTTGACAATTCTTTGGACGATCGTTGAAATACTATCGATGCTATTCAATGAAAAATCACGAGCAGTTCACGATTTCATTGCTAAAACCGTGGTTGTCAGAACCAACTAAAAGATTCTAACAATCAGTATGAAATATCTGCTTAAGTGGTGACCTGCAGGGAAATTGAGCTTGACCATAATCACCGCTACCAGGACAGATATCAGAACCTGAAGGTACGGATCATGGGATCCCAGTAGCTATTGGGATTATCTGCTAATCGCGGTCGTTACATCCATAGTTGTGCTCACCGACCTGGCCGGACGTACAGCATTGCTCATAGGTACGATCATGCCACACCTCCCCTCCCGAATCTGAGGATTTCACTATTTTGCATGGACCTGCCAAAGGGAGCACAGACTCCGAGCTTTGGCGTTATGGGTGATTGACTCGTCGGAAATGAAAAAATTTGGACTCATCGGAGGCATTGGCCCTGAATCAACAGCCAAGTATTATCAAAAGATCATCGATGCGTATCGAAAGCGCTTAAGCACTGAAGAATACCCGGACTTCCTCATTAGCAGTATCAACATGACGGAAATGCTCCGTTTCGTTTTCACCAACAATCATGATGGACTCACCAATTTCCTAAATCAACATTTGACCGAGCTACAGCGCTTTGGTGTTGAGTTTTCAGCGATTGCCTCGAACACGCCACATATCGTTTTTGATGAGTTGAGGGAGCTATCGGGACTTCACCTGATAAGTATTGTTGAAGAAACCTGCAAAGCCATAAAATTGAATGGAATCAAGCGTGTTGGACTTTTTGGCACTCAATCAACCATGGAGGCAGGTTTTTATCAATCTAACGCTGAAAAGCACAACTTTGAAATTGTTGTCCCTGATAAAGAGCAGAGGGACTTCATTCATGCGAAATACTTTGAGGAACTCGTTTTTAACAAATTAGATCCAACCACTAAATCCAACCTGATTAAAATTGCCAATGAACTTAAAGACAAAAATGAAATTCGCGGATTGATACTCGGCGGCACTGAACTGTCCTTGATTTTAAATCAATCTGACTTTGAGGATTTGGTAGTTTTCGATACAACTCAGATTCACGTTGAATCTATCGTTACTGAGATGATTAAGGAATAATACCATAACAGTCGCTAGAGTCGCCTGTACCTACCGACGGCTATCGGGAGTGCTTCTAGCCTATTTCAGCGAAATGCCACCGCCAATCAGCGCCTCCCCGACCCTGTCGGGAGAAGATCCACAAACGACTGTTCTTTTTGGAGAGGCTTGTGCGAGGAGGCCGGGAGCATATCCAGTTTTGCATGTTGCAAAAGCAAAAAATCCCTAGGCTAATCCTGAACTAGGCACAAGTGAAATAGCATCTGAATAGGGATTTGAATATTCACAGCGCTTTAGTAAGTATCTTAAGAATAAAATTGGTATTGCTTCAACTTCATCTCATGTAAACTGAATAGTAAAACCATGGAAGATACTTATGATAAGTCAGCTCTTATGACATTGAGAATGACAGGGTTGCTATTTCTATTGTGTATGCTAATCCCAACGCTGAATTGGGTTATTGTTCTCTCTCCTTTCCAGTCATACGCTGACATATTAGACAAGGAATTTATTTTCCGAGTAAATATTATTAATCAGATAGTCAGCGCAATCTGTATAGTCCTACTAGGTCTTCAACTACACCAAATATTGAAAATATATCATCATAGGATTTCCAGCCTTGCCCTTGTTTTAAGATTGTTTGAAGCTGGGATCTTTCTGGTGATGGCTTTCCTGTTCTTAGTCGCTTTCTCCATGCTAAAAAATGGTGTAATAGAACTCTCTGTATTTAGAGGGTTAGTCAAAAACTATATTCCATACACTGCTGTCCCCGGAATATTCATGGGTATCAGTATGCTATTATTCTCAATACTGTTTTACGTATCCAGTCTTATTCCAAAATGGTTAGCAATAATGGGAATCGCTTCTTACGCTATTGTCATCATCTACGATAGTGCTGTAGTACTGGACCCAAACCCTGGACAAATAATTCAGGTCGTTGGAAGTGCCCCTGTTGGCTTGTATCAGATAGTCATAGCTTTCTACTTTATCTTCATTAAAAACAAGAAATGATGGCAATAATGGAGCGACAAAACTTAAAGGGATTCCGAAGATGTTTATGGGATTTTGGATCAAGAAGCTACCAATAAAAAGGATCGAATCCAGGTGACGTCTGAACAAGAGAAGGAGCTGTTGGAGGCCTATGTGGAGCGTTCGGACTGGATTGATCGTGAAAAGCTTATTGGGAAGAATTCCAAAGGGTTCGGAAAATAAGATCTACTAAACGAGCCGCCAGACGATTTGATGAGATTAAGGAATATTTGTATAACGACTTCAGCGACGCTTATGTCACGAGATTTGTCAAAAGCGTGTGTCATTCTAAGATGTACTGACGGAATTTCCACATAATTGTAGGGTTGTAGAACTTTAGGAATCGTAATGAAGAAATCCACTCCATCGAAGAGGTTACTCATTTTCACTGTGTCTTGTTTCCTGAATATGGGGCTATGTGTAGCTCAGAAGGATAATCCTCCGATTAGTATTGGCATTAGTCATACCATTAAATCTTCTATACTGACTCAAGACTTAACGATTCAAATTTATACACCGGATAGTTATTCAGATTCCACGCGCCATTATCCTGTACTCTATGTTTTAGATGGGCAATGGTATTTCATAAGTGGTGTAGCCATTCAGGAAGCAATGAAAACGCCACGAGCTATTCCAGAAATGATTGTCGTAGGCATCAATACGAGTAGTCCAGTAAGACGAGCGCTATTTGGCGATGAAAATGAAAGGTTTACTGACTTTTTGGTAGAGGAAGTCATTCATTACATAGACGCCAACTACAGGACCAGTGATGAACGGGTGATTTTCGGATGGGAGGCCGCTGCTTATTATCTAAGTGAACTGATTCTACAGCAAAATGAAATCTTTGATGGAGCCATCATATCGGACGGTGGTTATGCTTCCGAAGACCTCGTGAAGGGGTTTACTTCCGAAAAAAAGGTATACCTGTTCATGTCCAACTCCAGAAAGGACATTTATTACATCAGCTCTACGGATGCGTTTCACGAAGTATTGAAGAATAATGCCCCCAAAAATCTTGTCTGGAATTACAGCCTGTTTAATGATGAAGTGCATGAATCCCTGGCGCATTTGGCCATGTACAAGGGACTGAAATACTTCTATCACAACTATAATTCACCGGTTTTTGAAAGCATACAACAATATATCGATTTGGGCGGAATGGACTACCTGACTTCCTATTTTGAAGAGCGGGCAAAACGATTTGGCATGGATAAACAAATAGATAATAGCACGAAAGATGCACTCATTTGGTTAGCCTGGAAAAGAAACAACTTTGAGTATTTTGCCTTTTTTATGACCGAATTTGAGGAGGTTTTAACGACTGAAAGATATGCTTCGGCCTATTGGCAAAATCGTTTTGGGCAGTTTTACTTGAAGCATGAAGATTATCAAAATGCGATCAACTATTTTGAAGTAGGACTCGCAAAATATCCAAACTCACCATTTGAAAAAGAAATGCAGGAGGGGCTTATCCAAGCAAGGAACGGGAAGGATTAATTACATGCCTCCCGATAGCTATGGGGAGGAGGTCCACCATAAGCGATTTAGATAACCTGGCTATGGCTGAGTGGAACTTGAAAGGTTAATACCTCAAATCCTAGGCGTCATAGCTAGTCGTTATGCGCAAGACTGGAAAGCAACAAAAGATGAAGAACATCGGGAATTCTGCAAACAGTACTATAAAGATTGGCGGCACTTCGATAGGGCGATTTCACAGATACCGACCATTTCGACAACCTTAGGCCCTGGGTTAGTTGTAGTTGCATTCACCGATAAAATTGAGATAGGTGCAGGAAAAATCATCTTATTGTTTCTTGCCACGTTGCTTTCATTTTCTCTCACGATCTCATTGGTAAAGCATCGTTTGCTCAGTCGCTATGATATGGCTACGCTTTCTACTAGACGAATCTCCTAGGATCCCCACAGCTATCGGCACTATCTTTAAATCGGAGTACGTTTACAATCTTTGGAAGCACCTCCTGGCCGGTTCAGACAGATTTCACTAGATTGAAGCAATCAATAGCTGTTGGGCACACTCCTGCTAGCTTGACGTCGGCGTTCATTTTTTTGACAGCTATAAATAAGACTAGTTAAATAAATGTTCTGGGATATC
Source organism: Cyclobacteriaceae bacterium (assembly GCA_965601475.1). Taxonomy (GTDB): domain Bacteria; phylum Bacteroidota; class Bacteroidia; order Cytophagales; family Cyclobacteriaceae; genus JAWPMT01. Next base: position 548,030 of record OZ271832.1, read on the forward strand.
GCACTTGAATCTTTTTATCTCTTCGGCACTTTTCAGGGAATTGTCATAGTCATCCTATTGACAGCCAGGAATAGGACAAGAGCCAATAATATCCTAGCCATTCTCATTGCGCTGCTATCGCTATTCTTACTTGAACAGGTCATGTTTCTCAATAGTGGTATCAGAGCATATCCTCATATTTTCTATTCCACACTTCCATTCACATTCTTAATTGGCCCTGCGATATACCACTTTGTTCGAACAAACACGCAAGGCAATCCAAAATGGAAATGGATTCACCTAACTCACCTGGTTCCATTTATCTACGAGCTAGGTATACTTGTCCCATTTTATATACTCCCGGCTGAGACCAAAATCGCGATTTACGAGTATTCCATTCAATTTAGCGGGACTCTTCAGTTTGACCAGTTCTCCTTCGGCTATCTAGTCTATATATGCTCCACACTTTACTTCCTGATACGAAGTTTCAGATTGCTCAGGAGTGTCAGCTCCCAGAAAAAAAGGGATCAATTCAAAAAGAAGCTTCTCCTACGAATCGTAAGCGTAATTGCAGTGTATTTGGCTCTTACGCTGGTCTTGTTCGTCATGACCTTCATATTTCTGGATGTCACTCAATTCTATCAAGTCAGTCCTCTCCTATTGTGCCTACTCATCCATATTATGGGGTTTATCTGTTTCTTAAATCCGGATGTTATCACCTCAGAAAGAAATACGGCCAAATATGTCAACTCAGGTCTGAGCAATCAGCAAGTTGAACTTCTTGGTCGATCACTTGTCGCGGCTTTGGAAGAAAAGCGCCTTTACCTAAATCCCGAATTGACCCCCAAGGAACTGGCAGATGAACTAGGAATATCTACTACAGATCTCTCTCGTGTGCTTTCTGAAGGATTAAATTCCAACTTCTATGAACTAGTTAATAAGCACCGCGTCGATAAAGCCAAGAGCTTGCTAAGCTCTAAAGACTATTCAAATGCCAAGCTCCTACATATTGCACTGGACAGTGGTTATTCAAACAAAACTTCATTGGTGAGGAATTTCAAACGATTCGTTGGTATGAATCCTTCTGATTTTAGAAAAAAAGGACACCACTCAATTGAGTGGATCGGCAGAAACTGATACACTTCGTAGCATTGGGCAAAGTTTTCGAGACCAATGTTAAAGTTCATTTTACTTCCTCTTTTATCTGCGCTCCTAACAGTCAATGGTTATGCTCAGATCAATAACCTGGTACACCCTGAAGGTTACCAATCTGCTGAATATGGCTCGCTTGGCAAAGTCGAGAAATTTGGCAAAGGCCCTAAGCACATGATCATGATCTCCGGTTGGGGATTTGATGGTCGTGTCTTCGAAAATCTCAAAGTTGACTCCATCAAGGAAAACTACACGCTCCATATCGTAACACTGCCAGGTTTTGGGGGAACTCCGGCGTATCCCATGCCGGATCAAAATGAAGTGTACCAAGACCTGTTTTGGACTATGGGAATAATCCAGGGCATCAAGGCATTGATAGAAAAAGAAGGTATGGAGAAACCCCTGCTTCTATCGTACTTCACTTATAGCAACATTCTGGCATTAAGATTGGCAATGGATGATCCGGATCTGCTAGATCGCGTAATTATCATTAGCGGCATGGCCAAATTCACCGCTATGAATCCTTCTTATGAACCGTCCAGTCTTGCTGAAAGGATATATTACACAGAACAGGTCATAGCACAGACCTGGTGGAAGAACATAGACAGGAAAGGATGGGACAATGGGAATTTTTCGCCAGCAACATTTTCAAAAGATTCTATCAAAGCAGACAAATACTGGAAACAGATGTCAGATGTCCCGATTCCAATAATGGTGAGGTACTTACTGGAATATTACTGCACGGATTTAAGTCTGGAATACCAAAAACTTCAGGTACCCACCCTGGTAGTTATGCCTTCTTTTACACGAGAAATCCTCGTTAGACCGGAAAACACGTTTCTCACGCACATCTTTCATCAAAGCTGGTGGGGAGCAAACCCTTCCAATGACAATTTTCACCTCATGACAATTACGGACAGCCATGCTTTCGTATTTGACGATCAACCGGAGAAGTTGATGGATGTAATTGACAAGTTTGCTCAGCAAAAGCTTAGCCCTTATGACCTACAGCGATGATTATGAAAATCTCTAAAAGATTACTTCTGATTACAGCACTGGTTTTTGTGACCATGTCGGGTTATTCCCAAAACGGTGCCATTAGATCAAATTCATACGGTATGGAAAGTATAGCTCCCAACATTTTCGTGGATGACATTCAAGAGACCATTTCTTTCTACGAAAAATTAGGTTTCCAAACACAGATGAAAAACCCTGATACGGAAGACCCGGAATTTGTTTTGATGACCTGCGGGAAGGTGACGGTCATGTTTCAGACATTCAAGAGTCTGGGAAACGAATTGCCAATCATTAAGAGAGAAAAGGGAAGTTCTCTTCTTCTTTATATCCAAATTCAAAACATCGAGGGGTTTTATCAATCGATTAAAGACAAAGTAGAAGTGTACAGGGAACCGGAAAAGACATTCTACGGAGCCACAGAATTTTCAATCGTTGATTACAATAATTACATTTTGACTTTTGCAGAACACTTGGACAACTAAACCCAGAAGATTATGAAAGAAAATGGAGCTGTTATAATTCCAACATTACGATACAAAGACGCTCACAGGGCCATTGAGTGGTTATGTGAAGCGTTTGGTTTTGAAAAGCATTTAGTAGTATCTGGTGAAAACGATACCATTGCCCACGCCCAATTGAGTTTTAATAATGCTATGATTATGTTGGGTTCTGAAAGTGACAATGAATATGGTAAATTGTTAAGGACACCGAAAGACCTTAAGGGACTCAATACACAATCCGCATACATCATTGTTGAAGAAATTGATGAGCATTATCAAAGGGCGATTGCAGCTGGAGCAGAGATAGTCTTGGATATAAAGGATGAGGACTATGGTGGGCGTGGATATAGTTGCCTGGATCCGGAAGGGCACATGTGGAATTTTGGCTCCTATAATCCTTGGGCATAAATATTCATGACCAACTTAGGACAAAAAACATGGCTCCTAGCAAGCAAGTGTTAGATTGCAACGTGTGCTACGCAGCAACGCTTTGGCACTCGTTGCAGATAAGCCGAAATAGGCCAATGAGGTGCTCCTTTATTACCTCTAGCCATCCGTCCCGAACTAGGATTTAACGGTAACTATTGGAAAGCGAGACAATCAACATAGAAGCAGGGAACGGACCCCTAGAAATCATAGGTGATAAATATGATTCTGCTCTACTCCTCAACGGAGAACTGATTCAATTCACCTATCTAAGAGAAATCGGATCCACCTGGAGGTATCAGGTAGCTAAGGGAATCACAGAGAACGCACTAATAGCGGAAAGTAAGTTTCGAAACTTTGTCAAGAATGGCTACTTGAGCAACGATTCTCTCATCAGGCAATTCAGTTATATTCTGAAATTGCTAGCTAGAGGCCAATATCAAATTGAGATCATAGAGCTGGAAAAGGAAATCGGATCGATTGAAATTAGCCGAGAAACTGACGGCTATTATTGTTTTGACACTTACGGAGGAATGGTGGAAGTATTGGAAACTCAATCAGAGTTCAATGAGGAAATAGTGAAGGAATACATGGATCTGATCGAAGAAGGTCAAGAACCGATTATAATTCTTCTAAAAACTCAGAATTCGGAGAACACCTTCCTAATTGACGGACATCACAAATTCGCCGCTTACGGAAGATCGAAGAGAAGTGCCAAATGTCTACAAATCACTAAGTTGCAAAGCCATAGGATTGAAAAAGACCAAGGCCTGGAATTCTTAGCGAATTGCAACAGCCACGCTGAATACAGAAATCGATTTTTGGATCGAGCTTGATCCAAATACCGCTAACCCACGACATAACTCCTGGCCCTGCTCAGTCATCGACAAAGGCGAATCAGCAATATCCAAAATCCACCTTTTACAATTCAACCCCGATTAACGATAATTCAATTCAAAGTCCTTTCATAAATTGAATACCGGATTGAGTTTTACGTCTGCAGTGTAGCAATTGGCCCTTGAATGATCACAAACAGAGAAAAACGCCTTGAATACCTGGGGTTCGATGATAAATGGTTCGCGATCATAGGTATTGTGCTATTGGGCGTATCTGCGATGTATGTCTTCAATGTGTCAGTGGCACATCTCACTACTACTGAACTCATCATCACCTTCGTGGCTTCTTTGTTTTTCTCCGCATGCGATTGGTTGATCAATAGGTTGATCTTAATACGTTTGAGAATCCTATTTCCCAGCTTGAAGGACAGTGCGAAACGGCTAACTCTTCTTTTTTTAGGCACCTTAGTTACCGTGATCTCGGTGGATTTTCTAGGGGTGAGCCTGGTTTCCCTGCTCTCAGAGAATGTTCACTATGATTTTCAGGAAAGAATCCGATCATTGATCGTCATTCTTTTTCTCACCACCATGACTATGGCCATCTATGAAGCTGTTTATTTTTTCGTTCTTCTCAAAAAGTCCGTCAGAGAAGAAGAACAGGCAAAGCAAGCCATCATACAAGCCGAACTTGACACACTTCGCAATCAGGCCCAACCCCATTTTTTCTTCAATACGCTAAACACCTTGCGAGATATCATAGAGCAAAGCCCCAAAGAGGATGCAAAGCAGTTTGTAGACAAACTATCGGATATCTATCGCTTTTTGCTGGAATCAGGTAACTCCCACTTGATTTCATTGAAGTCGGAGCTGAAGTTTGCGAAAGCCTATATTCACGTGCAATCAGAACGATTTGGTGAGAACCTGAAATTGAATTGGAACGTCCCCAAAGCGCTTGAAAATCAGATGATCGCACCGATGAGCCTCCAATTGCTCCTGGAAAATGCCATCAAACACAATGTGATTTCCAGAGCCAAACCCCTCGAGATCAACGTTCACATTACAGATGATTCTATTGTGGTCACGAATCAAATTCAACGGAAATCCACACAACTACCTTCCACAAAAATGGGGTTGAAAAATATTGAAAAACGGTATGCACTCATCTCAGACAGATCAGTTGAAATAGTGAATGATGGACAGCAGTTTTCTGTTTCGCTCCCCTTGTTGAATGATGGCATGCTTAAGGAAGGACTATGAAAATCTTAATCATCGAAGACGAAATACGGGCGGTTAGCCAATTGCAATCCATGCTCAAAGCCTGTGACTTCCAGTACGAATTGTTGGAAATCATCGATACGGTTGAAGATGCTGTGCTTTGGTTTCAACAAAACGAAACTCCCGATCTCGTATTCATGGACATCCAACTCGCCGATGGGTTGAGCTTTGAAATTTTTCAGAAAACCACTGTAAAAGCGCCTATAATCTTTACAACAGCCTTTGATCAATACGCCATTCAGGCCTTCAAGGTGAACAGTGTCGACTATCTGCTAAAACCAATTCAAAAAGAAGACCTCAAGGGAGCACTTGACAAATTCATGCAATCCAGTGCTTCTGCTGTATTGGATCCCACTACACTAAAGCAATTACTCGGCGACCTACAAGGACATGCTGAAAGAGATGGTATATTAGTCAAATCAGGAAATGGATTTGTACCGCTTAAAATATCCGATTTACTCTACTGTTATTCTGAGGATAGCATCACTTTTGGCGTCACGCGAGACAAGCGCTTCATTATTGAAGAGACTATAGATGAGCTATTCTCCACACTTGATCACACCAAATTCTTCAAAATCAATCGGGGTCAAATAGTAGCTAAGTCTTCAATTTTGAAAATAGAGCCTCACTTCAACCACCGGGTGATACTCTTTGTGACCAACCCAAGGGATCAGGAGTTCATCGTGAGCAGACCAAAAACCAGCGATTTCAAGAATTGGATGAACGGGTAATAAGGAGGTTGCAATTCAACCAGCCTTAACGACGGTCCAACAGGAACATCTTTCTAAGCGAGTAGCCTGCATTGATATTCGCCTCATATCAATTCAAAAAAATCGGAAGATGAACAGACCAACATTAAAACAAACCATAATTCCCGTAGTCACCCTCGCCATTATTTGTTTCATGTACTTCGGCCCGCTGACCAGAACGGTTTTTGAGAACATCATTATCTCTTTACTCATCATAGTAGCTAATTACTTAGAATTCAAGGGAAAACCTTTTTCGGCTCTTGGATTTTATCGTGAAAGATTCAATGCGAAAAACCTATTGGTCCATGCCCCACTTGCAGCATTTGGCCTTTTCGTTGTCTACGTCCTCGCCATAGTTCCCGGAATAGAGGCGCTCACCGGAGTTCCAATTGATTATTCAAGCATGAGCCAATTGAAAGGTAATCTTCCTACGACCCTAATCTGGCTATTGATCGTTTGGGCTACCGCAGGCTTTGGAGAAGAAATCATTTTTCGCGGATTTCTTATGCGACAGTTCGTCAAGTTCTTTGGAGACAGCAAAATCAGCCTTGTGATCAATATTCTCATTTTTTCCAGCTTTTTTGGCTACATGCACATGCAGCAAGGAATCACTGGTCAAATTGTGGCCGCCTCTACAGGAGCTGTCTTGTCCACAATATTCTACCTGCGCAAGTACGATTTGTGGTTCATGGTTATGATACATGGCTTTTTTAACACCCTGGGTATACTGAGTTTTTACTTTGGATTGGCTTAGCCTCAATGGCAGCATGGTAATTTTGAAATCAATTTGAAAGGACATGCTCACTGAGCTTATCCGGACCTTCAAAGCCATCAAAAATCAAAAATCAACAAGCCCCGAATGGACGGAGATGACATCAAGAGAATTTCAAGGCTTACCGCCATATTAACTCAATTGCAAACCAAAAGGAGTCTCACTGCAGCAAGTCTTTCGGAAAAATTTGAGGTGAGCAAGCGAACGATCTACCGAGACATAAGAACGCTGCAGAAAGCTGGTGTCCCCATTTTGACGGAGGAAGGAAAGGGATATGCTTTAATGGAAGGGTACAGAATTCCGCCAATCATGTTCACGGAAAAGGAAGCCAACGCCTTGATATTGGCCGAACAATTGGTATTGAAAAACAAGGATTCTTCTTTTCTAAAGGATTATTCCGAAGCCATTGACAAAGTCAAATCCGTTTTAAGGTACTCCATACAGGACAAAGCCAACCTACTTTCTGATAGAACGAAATATGATGAAGCTTTGCATCAGGAGAGAAATAGTAGCAATCTGTCCGATCTACAGTACGCCCTAACCAATTACAACTTGGTGAGCATACAGTACATCAACAAAGAAGAATCCACTACAAACAGAGTAATCGAGCCATTTGCAATTGTGAATGCTGAAAATTGGTATTTGATTGCCTGGTGTCGCTTGCGGAAGGGATTCCGATTTTTTCGACCAGACCGAATTCAAAAAATGGAACTTCTGACCGAAAAATTCGAACCTCACAACCTCACTTTGCAAGAGTTTTTTGACAAAAACCAAAGTGCTCAATAACCCTTGCCATAAGGCTGTCACACCCCCCTTCTACGTTTGTCAAGAACTTTTAGAAACAGAAAAAAATGACAAACACATTGAACGTAACAGTTGACTTTCCAAAGGCCAAAATAATTCCGGTCAATGGAATTGAATTGGAAGTTTTTGAAGCAGGTCAGCAAAACGCCGGCAACCCTATCGTGCTCTGTCATGGCTGGCCAGAGCATGCATTTAGCTGGCGATATCAAGTGCCAGCACTTGTCGAAGCCGGTTACCATGTCATCATCCCAAACCAGCGAGGTTTTGGTCGATCATCACGTCCATCTGAGGTCACCGATTATGATATTGAGCACCTGACTGGCGATCTGGGCGAACTGCTCGAACACTACGGATATGAAGATGCCACCTTCATCGGCCATGACTGGGGAGCGATGGTCACCTGGTGGATGACCCTGTTACATCCTACTCGTGTAAAGCGAATTATCGCGCTGGCTGTGCCCTACCAGGTGCGTGGAGAAAAACCATGGATCGAGTGGATGGAAGAAGCATTTGGTGGTGATTATTATTTTGTTCACTTCAATCGACAACCGGGGGTAGCAGACGCCATTCTTGATGAAAATACTCCGCAATTTCTCCGTAATATTTTCAGGAAGAACATACCTCCAAGCATCCCTGAGCCAGGTATGGTTATGATTAATCTGGCCAAAGCCCATGAACCACAGGGCGAGCCGCTTATGAGTGAAAGTGAACTTGCTGTTTTCATCTCCTCTTTCGAATCAACAGGGTTTACAGGTAGCATCAACTGGTATAGGAATCTTGACCGCAACTGGAGATTATTGGCCAAAGTAGACCCTATCATCCAACAACCCGCCCTGATGATCTACGGCAACCGGGATGTGATTCCAAAGTATGAAGGATTAGCTGCATTTGTTCCAAATGTTGAAGAGGCAAGTCTCGATTGTGGTCATTGGATTCAACAAGAAAAACCCGAGGAAACTAATCGGGTCATCCTGAAATGGTTGGAACAACAAAATGGATAGGGACATAGAAATATTCTAGCCAAAAAGTCGAATGGACTGGCATAAATGGCTGGAGAAAAATCATCAGTCAAAGCAGTCTGTTTGGCTTAATTATTTCAAAGTATCCACTGAAATGCCTTTCAGTTGGAGTGAGGCTATGGATGAGGACCATTGCACAGTTGGATAGACAGCACCAGGAAGACCATTGACGGAGCAAGTATATGCAGTAAACCTTTTGGTAGAGGAGGACGTGAAATGGATCATGGGATCTGGAGCAGGATATGGCTTTTTTAGAGATGCGTTGAACAACACCAGGCAGAATCGAGAGCATCTCAAAAAGAGAACTGAAAAGAGAAAGAATCAGACTTTCAAGCCGTCAAACGAACAACTGAAGTTTAAAGACGCTACTCCTGAAGAAATTGAGACATATCGACGACGAATGCTAAAACAAAAGAGAAAAGAAAGCAGGGCAAGAGCCCTGTTGCTTTTGGCACTGATTCTAATATTCGGCAGCGCTTTTTTCTACTTTTTTCTAACTTGAAAACCTCACATGCAACAATTGCTAAAGGTCATGCCCGAGCAGTCGCGCACTTACTTAGTCATCTGCTGATTGAAGGAAGGACCTCCCCCCACTGCCCCAGAGGCAGTGATGGTATTTGTTGCTGGTTTACCGGGAGGAATCGATTTTCATGACGGTTCCCCCGAGCCAGTGGTGGTTGTTCATCAGAGTTGCACTATTTTGGCAGCCAGTCAGCTGGTGGTGGCACGCCACTAGCCGTGGCATTGACAACATAGGGAACATATGAATGATCAAAAACACCTTGATTTTTTAGGTATTGGGGCACAGAAATCTGGCACTTCATGGTTGTATGAAAATTTGGTGCGAATTCCAGAATTCGGGTTACCTCCAATAAAAGAACTACATTATTTTGACAGAAGTCGTGATTACCCATCTCCAAATAAATTGTCTGAGACGCTGTTTGCAAATAGAATTAGAGACAAAAAGTACTTGTCATTTGCAATAAAGGCAGTATTAAAGAATGCAGTACTATTGAAATGGAAATTATGCCGATTCTATTTGAAATGGTTTTTTTCAGATTATTCGGACAAATGGTACCTGTCTCTATTTAGGGAATTTGAAGGTTACAAAGGTGAGATTACCCCGAGCTACTCAATACTCAACAAAGAGGACATTAGAAGAATACATAATCTGCAGCCAGATGTGAAATTAGTTTTGATATTGCGAAATCCTATTGAAAGAGCTTGGTCAAGTTATCGATTCTACACAAGGAAAATGAATAACTTCAATATGGATGAGATAAAAACTGACGACATCATAAAATTCCTGGAAAGAAAGGGCCATTCATTACGGTCGGACTACATTCGAACAATTGACAATTACACAAGTGTATTTGGCAATGAACAAATTTTGATCTGTTTTTATGATGCTATTTCTGATAACCCAGAAACATTAATGAATGACATACTAAAACATATTTGTGGAGACACATCAATCTCCATTGGCCATCTAAACCTAAAATCCAGAGTAAACGAATCTCGAACAATTGACCGTCCAAAGGAAGTTGAAGATCACTTAAAAAATAAGTACCATAGTCAGATCAAAGAGTTATCGGAAAAGTATGGCGGCTACTTCACGAAATGGTATGAAGAATCATATTTGGACAATTCTCCCAGTAGAAAAACGACGCTGTCACCAACCATGTATTTACAATCATAGCTCGATTCTTTATCATTATTCATATAATCCCAATTGATGGTTATAGTCCTGCCCCAGTTCAAAGACTATACAGAAGCATTCCGACGCTTTCTGCCATTGTGATTGGCGGTGCAGCCAACGGCCAATATTTTTCCACAATTATCATTGATCCGGGTGGGCACATATACGTTTCGAACGACAGCACAACGGACTCAGAAATTGTAGCTAAAATACCAGATGGCGAAGTGCTTCTTTCCAAAGGAGGTTTCTCATCCGCAGCCGCCCCTCTTGGCAGGACAGGACAGTTAAGCTACTTTTATCACCATTAACTAGCTCGGCAGGCATCGCGCCACGCTGGTCATTAGCAGCCAATTGCAGATGGACAACTTCATCATTCATCAACATGCGAATCAATATCAATGGTCAGGGGATTGTTACCTTTCCGTGAAGTCATTCTATAATGGTTCTGCCAATTATCGGGTTGGACATAAAGCGTATCAGGTCAACCAAGGCAGCTTTCTTATCCTCAATGAATGCACCAACTATGACTTGATCATAGATACTGAAAATAAAACCGAGTCATTCTGCGTATTCTTTTCACCCGAATTTGTCTCAAGGGTAATTGCTGAACATGCTTCAACGGATATTCAACTTCTTGACTTCAACCTCAGCAAAGAAGACGGCACAAACTTCATAGAACGAAAGTATCGGCATGAAGGCCTGGTATCTGATTTACTCTTAGCTGGCAAACACCGCCTTAAAAAGTCAGATTCGACACTTGAACAGGATCAATTCTATCACCAACTGATAAATGCAGTAATTCAACAAAATGAAGGTTCTCTGATAGAAGTTGATAGGCTACTATTGAAGAAGAAGTCAACCAGAATCGAGATTTACCAGCGAGTGCAATGTGCCAAAGACTTCATCGACAGCAACTATACTGAAAACCTAACCCTATCAGAAATCGCCAGGATAGCTGCTCTATCGGAAAACCATCTGCTGAGATGTTTTAAGCAAGTATTTAACATGAGTCCTTTCAAGTACATGTCCACTTTAAGAATACAAGAAGCCGGCAGGCAACTAAGAGGATCTGACAAAGCCATTTCAGAAATTGCCATGGATATGGGATACTCAAGCATGAGCAATTTCAGTCATTACTTCAAGTCAATAATGGGGGCATCGCCTTCCAGATACAAACTGGGTGATATATAGGAATTCATCTGGAAAAAGGTCATCTTCCTTTGAGGGAAAAAGATGAAAACCATACTAGCAGCGTCTGCTTGTCTTCTATTTTCCTATTCAATTAACGCCAATGATATGATTGATTCGCTCCAAACACTCATTCAAGCTAAGGACTCAACCGAAATTGTTAAGTTCATCGAGGAGAACACTACGGTCTTAGAAATGCGGGATAAAAATGGCAGTTCCGGATTTATGCTACTTGCTTATAGCGGAATCACCTCTGCCTTTGAGAAGGCTATTAAACTCAAATCTACATTCTCATTCCACGAAGCCATAGTCGCTGGGAAGATCTCAATTTTGAAAGGCTATTCTGATTCGCAAATCAGATCCTTGGCCAACACGCATTCGGACGATGGGTTTACCCCCCTCTCCCTTGCTGCATTTTTTGATCAATCAGCTATCGCCTCCTTGCTGCTCGAAAAAGACGCAGATCCCAATTTGCATGCAACCAACCCTTCAAAGGTTAATGCCCTTCATTCAGCAGTAGCTAAAGAGAACTATGAATTGTGTGAAAAACTGATAGATGCCGGTGCCGATGTGAATGCCGTTCAAACGCAAAATGTTACCGCATTACATTCAGCCGTTCACAGAGGGAATCTCGAAATGGTCAAAATGCTGGTAAGAAATGGTGCGGACATAAGAAGCAAAATGGAAAATGGTGATGACGCATTTACCATTGCAAAGCGAGACAAGCATTTAGATGTATTGCAATATCTTGAAGGAGAAACTGAATAAACGGCGCTAGGACCTTATAGCATAGACCTCCACTGAATCACATGAAACTGAAACAAAATCAAAATTTTCGTAGATATGAAGTGAGGCCAGAGGCGCGTGCCAACCTGATGGTCAAAGCCGTTTTCAGCATAAAGAAACTAACCGTGGTTTTGATAATTCTTGCAGTTTTTGACTCCTGCACTTTTAGAAAAGCGGCTACGTCAATGCAGGAACTCAACTTCGAGGTATTTTGGCAGACCTTTGAAGACAACTACGCTTTTTTTGAATTGAAGGGGGTTGATTGGAAAGAAACCTATGCTAAACATAGACCCAATGTTTCTGCTGAAACTTCAGATGATGAATTATTTCAGATTCTGACCGAAATGGTCCGACCCTTAAAAGACGGGCATATCCATATTGAGGGCCACGAAGACAACTACTTCAATGACTGGGGCAATCCATCAGTTTTCCATCAGGAGTTCAGTAATGACTCATTGCGCAGAGCGTTTTGGAGTATGGTAAGCAATACTTTGCTTCAAGACGGGTTTAGTCCCATTGACTCTATCGGATTTGAAGTCGATGGAGAAAAACTGTTCCATTATGCCAAATCGGATGACATTGGCTATTTCAGGTTTCTGCGTTCCGATCCCACAGGTGGATCATATACCGGACCTGATCTAATTCAAATACGCAAAGACCTGAATGTCATCTTTGAAGACTTCAAAGAATTGAAAGGTCTTATTGTCGATGTAAGGCTTCATCGGGGAGGCTATCCTGAATTCTCAATGGAAGTTGCCGCAAGGTTTACTGAAGAAAAAACGGTTTCAAGGCATAGCCACAGCAGAATTTCCGGAGCTGGGTATGAGGACTTTGATAGTCTGACCACTCATTTCATTGAACCCAAACAACTATATGCGACTGAGAAGTTCTTAAAACCTGTGATAATGCTCACCAACGAAGGTGTAGGTAGTGCGGGTGAAACGTTTGTCATGTCGATGAAACAATTTCCCAATGTTACCTCAGTTGGTTCCAACACGGCGGGAATTCTGTCCTTTATGTACGAATTCAATTTACCAAATGGTTGGTGGGTTTCCTTATCTAATACCAGAACTTATGCTGCCGATATGGAACTCTATGAAGGTATCGGGATTCCTGTGGACCATGAGGTTTTGAATTCAACAGAAGACCTAAGGACTGGAATAGATCCAGTGGTAGCAAAAGCATTGGAGCTCTTAAGAGTTTCTGAGCAATAAAGGGCCAATGGGCAATGTATTGTGCATGGCCGCATGTGCTAAGAGTTGGAGGCCACTTTCTCCACAAATCCTCCATTCTCCCATCTCCAGCAGCAGCAAGTATTTCCTTTTTTGCGTAAATACAAAGGACTTTCTTCTACCCCGCGAGCGCTTCTTGGATAATGTGCAAGCACCGGCGAGATATACTATTTTGGAGCTAATCAAACGCAAAACCCATGCAATCTTGACATTGATAACGAAGCACGTACTCCACAGAAACGTTATCTACATTTTAAAAAAATGTTGGATACTGTAACCAATTGCAAAAACTCAGGTGTATAGGTTAAACCTCTCCCCTATGAAGGCATCTGTAAGACTACTTCTATTTGTCGTTGCCATACTACTCCATCAACAAACCTATGCTTGCTCAATATTTACCAGTTCGAAAAACGGTCAAGTACTTGTAGGGGCAAACGAAGATTCATATACTTCCTTTCGTCACATGTGGTTTGTTCCGGCCAGTGAAGGAAAATACGGGGCTGTCTTTTTTGGGCAACATGATATGCAAACCCAAGCAGGAATGAACGAATATGGTTTGTTTTTTGACTTTGCCGCAATTCCACGCATATCCTCTGAAAATCGTGAAATCAATTTCATCACTATTGCGGAAATTCTGGCTTCTTGCAAAACAGTAGAGGAAGCATTGGCGCTTTACGAGGAATACACGTACGCTTCATATAGTTCGCAGATGCTTTTGGCCGACGCTACGGGAAAATCCGTACTCATCAATGTCGATACCGTCGTACATAAATCTGGCGACTATCAGATTACTACAAACTTCAATATTTGCGACTTACAGGGAAAAGGTTACGACTGTTTGCGCTACGATAAAATAGACAAGGCCCTCGCTAACTCCGACGAGATTTCCGTTTCCTTCTTTCAAGACATTTTGCGAGATGTCCATCAGGAGGGTGTAGTATCCACCCAAAACTCGAGCGTGTATGACCTGAAGGGACGCAAGATTCACATTAATTGGTTCCATAATTATGGTGAGACTGTCGTGATAGACTTGAATGAGGAATTGAAAAAAGGATTTCGAATTGAGCATCTGGGTGACCGATTCCAGCAGAAGAGTTTTGCAGCCATCAATTTCCAGGAATCTGAGGAAGGTTATTTCTACAATACGCTGCTCAATGAGTTTGAAAAAAATGGGTATGAAAATGGCCTAAAATTGTTTGAGCGTTATACAGCAGACAATCCTGACAAATTTGATATGGCCAGAGACAATTTGAATTGGATACCCTATGGATTAATCGCAAAAGCACGTGTTGCCTACGACAATTTGTCTTTTGATTACTACTACATCCCTTCCTTGCATCACTACAAAACCCTTTGGCAGTCGAATAACAGGTTACTTCACGAATCTCTAGCCATTCTTGACTACATAAACGATAAGCAATTGATAGATAGTGATTTTTTCTATCATGAGGCCTTGGGATATATTCATATGGTCCTTGGTCATAGACAAACTGCCATCGACCACTACGAAAAGGCCATTACTGCTTCCAATGAAGGCTCCCGGGAAAGGCTACGAGCTAGTAACACCCTGGAAATCATCAAAAATGAAGATCTCACTCAAGGCACAGACGAGCCTTTGAAATACCTAAAGCAAATACCACCTTCTGTAACTCCGGAAATATTTGCTCCCAATCTCGTATCGATCAGTAATGAATATGAATTTGGTTCAGTCTTCAATAAACAAGGAACAGAGTTCTTCTATGGAGTAGATGTCAATGGCAAGGAAGAGATTCGATATTCAAAACTCACCGGTGACTCCTGGACGCCACCAAAAGTCTTACTGGACCATCCTGTTTATGGTTATAATGATCCTTTTCTTTCACCTGATGAAAATCGCCTGTATTTCATTTCCAGGAGAGCAATGGATGGGCAAGGTGAACCGAAAGATTATGACATATGGTATGTAGAAAAGCAAGGGGCTGATTGGTCAGCACCCATTAATGCTGGGCCCAATATCAATACGGAAGGAAATGAATACTACATCTCTTTTACCAGCGATGGTACGATGTATTTTGCATCAAACAAGAATGAAGGAAACTTTGATATTTATACTTCAGTAATGTTGGATGGGGAATTTCAAAGTGCTGCACCGCTGGGTAATGCCGTCAATACAGTCGACTATGAAGCGGATGTTTTCATTGACCCCGACGAATCATACATGATTTTTTGCGCCCAAAGAAAAGATGGTCTAGGACGAGGAGATCTGTATATCAGTCTTAAGCAACCTGATGGTACGTGGTCTGAATCTAAAAATATGGGACAACCTATCAATACCGAAGGTCACGAGCTTTGTCCGTTCGTTACAGCTGATGGCAAGTATCTCTTCTATACCAGCAACAAAGACATCTATTGGGTAAGCACCAAAATTTTGGATAACTATAAATAAATTCAGAAGGTAATGAATTCGATAGTGCGCACGGCCATGATCGCATTGGTTTGAAAAATGATTGGCCTGCACCAACAGCGTTGCTCATATCTACATCCATGCCACACTCCCCTAGTGAATCTGAGGATTTCACTATCTTGTTGGTGCTAGCAAGGAGGAGCACACACACAATATATAGGCGATAAGGTGCATTTGCATGATCACAATGGATATCTCTGTCATGACAATACTTCTAATCTTCACCTGTTGCACAGCACATGTTGATCAGGAGCAGACGGACTATCAATATTACGACATAGACCATTCTGACACATCCGAACTTAATCCATTGATTGCTGTTACCGACGAAGAGAGTCTCCATTATGGATCAAGGGTGGCCTATCTCAATTTTCAAGGTGATACTATAATCGGATTCGGCAAGTTTGCCTACTTCGGCACAGACACGTTGCATTTTTTTGCAAATGTCATAGAAGTTCGTAATGACGGTGCATATGGACGGATGATGGGGATTGATCGCAACGCGAGGATCTTATTTGATCTTGTTATTTTCGACAATGGGCCCGACTATTTCAATGAAGGTTTGACAAGGGTGCAGCGCAACCAGAAGATGGGTTATGCAAACAAACAAGGTGAGGTAGTAATTCCCTGCCAGTACGCTTTCGCAAAATGGTTTGAAAACGGAAAAGCGGAGGTAACAATGGAAGCTAAACAATATCGGGATACGGATGAACACCTGAGGGTCGAAAGTGACTCTTGGTTTTTGATCGACAGAAAGGGGAACAGAATAAAAGCACCCTAACCCTATGTGATGAGGTATTTGCCAAATCATTTTACATCCAATCACTTCAGAACCATCTCATAAGCGCTACGGTCGTGATTGCAGATGATTTAGGACCTTGGAAATTTGCAAGCTTGTAGCTACCGGCAGAATTCGCCAGTTTCAACCGAACCTAGGTAAGCACACAACGTCATATCTGGTATTGGCGCGAGGGGCTGTTGACAGCTTTATTCTACTTTTAGTTCCTAATAGTAAAAAGAACTTAGTTCAATATGCCCATAATCAATGCGCTTGACTTCACCGTCAAAACTGACAACCTCCAAGAAACCAAAATTGTAGAGCGGCCTTACTCCGACGAGCTACAACCTAATGAAGTACTCTTAGAGATTGATAATTTTTCTTTTACCTCCAACAACATCACTTATGGTGTGGTAGGTAATCAGATGAACTATTGGGACTTTTTTCCTACCCAATCGGGTTACGGGATAATTCCTGTCTGGGGATTGGCCAATGTTGTTGTTTCCAACCATACTGAGGTCAAAGTAGGACAGCGATTTTATGGATACTTTCCTATGAGTACGCACCTATTGGTTACCATCGACAATGTAAGTAGCAAGGGTTTTGTGGACAGCTCAGCACACCGACAAACCCTCCCTCCTGTCTATAATTTCTATACCAATACCGATCAAGACCCCTCGTTCACCTCAGAAACTGAAAAGCTAATTTCCCTATTTCGGCCACTGTTTGTTACGTCCTTTTTGATTGATGATCATTTGGCTGAACAGCATTTCTATGATGCCAGTCAAATACTCATTACAAGTGCGTCTAGCAAAACGGCGCAAGTACTGGCCTGTCTATTGGCACATCGTAAAAAAGAGCATGATTTGAATTTAATTGGACTGACATCTGGGAAAAATATTGACTTTGTAAAGGAGCTCGGCTGGTACGATCAAGTCATAAGCTATGATGAAATTGCCGCACGCCTGGACTCAGATGAGCGTTTCGTGGTGATCGACTTCAGCGGTAGTCACAAAACCCAATTCCAATTGCAAGCACTATTGAAAGGTAAGCTGGTCTATAACTGCTCGGTAGGATTTGTTGACTGGCAAAACCTAAAAGGTGAAAACCCCCTTCCCAAAAAGGGTGAATTCTTCTTTGCTCCAGCATATGCCCAAAAAAGGCAAAAAGAATGGGGAGCATCAGGATTTCAACAAAGAATAGCAATGGCCTGGCTGCAATTTATGAATGCTGCTAAATCAATCATATCCGTCCGAGAGTATCATGGAACTCGGCAATTGGAACAATTATATTCGGATATGTTGAATGGGAAAATTGATCCGAAAAATGGCAATATTGTGAGTCTGACCAAATGAACGAAAGGCTACAACAAATAGATGAATAAGCCTGCTGGATTGATTGAAATAATTGTGCGAAGCCAAAGCTTCCATGCCTGTGGCAACTGGAGTGCACAGACATTTGTTTGGGGATTACCTGCACTTTCTAGAACTCAACAATGAAGAAGAACGGATTAATTTTTCTAACACTAATAATATACCGAATCGGTATATGTCAAAATTTCGAACCTCATATTCTCATATTGACGCCCAATGAAACCAAAGTTGAAAAAAGTCTGAAGCAAGAGATAGAGGAGATAAATGAAAAACTCGGTAGTTCATCCGTGAATGAAGAACAAATAATGAGCTACCTCAGCTCAGAGGAATTTTTGCAGCAACCATTGAACCTGCAGAAGATGATCAGGAGTGAGATAGAATTTTCGAAAGACCTCACATTTTTCAGTCAGGTCAGTTCTATCTCTGAACAGTATCTGGCATATAGGTTTTTCGAAAAGTTTCCTAACTTATTGATAATACTATCTGATCAAAAAAGCGACCAGGTAGAGGCTAGTTTCGAGCAGGCCGTCGACAAGGATGAACTTCAGTACATCTTGAATTTTCCTTCAATTGAGATATACAAGGACAAATCAGTCCCACATTCAAAAATCTATGTGCAGCTAATTGATCGTTTAACTGAAACCACCGTTTTAGAGAAGAGCTACACTGGGGATTGGCACAACCCAGGATTCGAATTCGCTTGCCAGGACCGGACTTTGAATTGCACACTTAGTAATGCATTGTCCCAGGCGCTTGATGACGTTATTCGGGTCATAGCAGCCAATAGCCCAACTCTAAAAAGAGAAAGGCAATTGAATTATGATCGATTCAATGCGCTATTGGAGCATCATTTAACAGGTGAAATCAATAACCAAATTTTGAATGATGCAATTCCTAAATCAGACAGCGCCATTAATCTATCGGATTGCTTTCAAACAATAATCGATGAAAACCAGTCCAAGTTTGTGGCCTTCTTCATCAAGCAGGTTTCCTCACAAGATTTCAAGCAACTAACTGAGAACAAGACCGATCAGCATGTTCAAATTATCTCCAAAAAGGATGTGACACACGAAGAATATCTAGATGATATACCTCAGACCTACGCCTATTTGGTTAAAGGAGTTAAATATGAGCAAAATTGGTACTACGAAAAGGCCCATGTCACCTATTTCGAACCAGCGTCATTCGAACGAGGAAAGGAAGAGTATTTTAACAATCTCCAGAAATGGAATTTTTTTCAAGACGAGACTACTGAATTCAATACTGATTTTTGGGAAACATCTCTATTTGAAAAAGTGAAAGACTTGAAAAATGACCCGGATTGGGATAAATATGGAGATGGAATGTGGAAGACACAAGAAATCAATAACCGTCCGTACTTAGGGTTGTATGAGATTGTTGCTGAAAGGCTTCGCAGAAAGAATGATCAACTCAACTCTGAATTTGAGGACTACATGAAAGAGGAGGTTTTTGGCAAGTATTATGAGAACTTGAAAAAAAATTACCCAGAAGAATACACCAAGATTTCACCGCATTCCATTATTTGCCCGACGAACAGGAATATTGCGCTCAACCCGGTGCTTATTACTAATAAGGAAGACCTTAAGACGATTCGTTACTTTGTCTCATTGAGGGATTCTAAGGAGGTGTATGAGTGGAGTTATTTTGAGCCATCAGAAGTACCTACTACATTCTACGGGAGCGAAGTTGTAAACCAAATTGGCTCTTTAACGGACTGGAACTTTTCAGTAGATAACTTGAATGATCCTACTTTCTGGAATAATTACATATTGAAAGAAGAAGATGGAGTTTACAAGTACTTAACAAAGACCAATTAGAAAGCTCACAGCCACTGCAAAACAAATGGCGAAGGAATCTTGTAATATTTCAGCAAACTTCACCAAAAACTAGCAAGTGGAGCACTTACTCTTTTACTTGAAACGTTTCGATGCACCTCGATCAGACTTTAGCTCTTTATTTGAAAGCTGGAAGCTGCTTTGATCCAGAGTATGAAAGGCCAAACAAGTTTTTAGAGGAGTTCCGCGCCGGCCATCCCAAATTGACAAGTGACCAAACTGACAGACTGATTGAAATACTCAGCTAAGCATCTACGTACTTATCAAAACGTACCGCTGAAACCCCACTCTAATGGATAAGAAGTACCCAATCGCCTGGTAGCTCACGGCCGACTGGTTGGTTCCGAATCTGCCTTACCTATCTTTAAGTAAATGACTCAGTTTCCTGGAATAACAATGTGAAGGGGAGCTAAAGGTTCGTACGAAACCTAGAGTGAAAACTGTAGAAACATGGAAAACAAAAAAGAGCATATCAATCCTGACGGGCTATTGAAGAGTCCTGCTTTTTCTCAAATTGTCACCACCCATGGCAGTGGAAAGACCATTTACATTGGCGGGCAAAATGCCGTGAATGGAAAGCGGGAAATCGTTGGTGAAAACGACATTGCATTACAAACCAACCAAGTGATGAAAAACCTAAAAACGGCATTGGAGGCTTGTGGCGCTACTTTCGAAAATCTTGTCAAACTCAATATTCATATGCTGCAAGGCCAGGACGCGACGAAAGGATTTGAGGTTTCTCAACAGTTTTTGGGACAGAGCACGACCCAGCCGGTAGTCACGGTGCTCTTTGTCGCAGGTCTGGCCAATCCCAATTTTCTTGTAGAAATAGATGCCATTGCATTTGTTCCAGAACATTAAACAAGACAGCAATGGCGAAACCAATAGGCAAAACGCAGGACGTGGGGTTTCAATTTGGACTTCAGAAAACATTCCCGATTTCTGAAGAAAAGGCTTGGGATTTCATGTTCTCGGAGGCAGGTTTGAAGATCTGGTTGGGAGATTTGGAAAAGGCGCTTTCACTCAAGGAAAACTACAAAACCAAAAACGGAATCGAGGGATTTGTACGCGTTTTTAAGCCTTATTCACATATACGAATGAACTGGAAGAAGAGGGATTGGGAGAATATGTCAACCGTTCAAGTCCGGGTAATTGGAAAGGACGATAACAATACCCTAATCAGCTTTCATCAAGAGAAAATGTTGGATTCCAATCAACGAGCTGAAATGAAGGAATATTGGAACCAAAAAATGGACCAGATATCGCGAGAAATTGGAAATGGCTAGCCATGGCTATGCGGAATGTAGGTGAAAGTACCGCTGATGCAAACTGTCAGCTGCTCGTCGACATTGGGTGCACATTTCAATAAATCGGAAACACGCTGGAGTTCTTGACCACATCCAGTACAAACAAGCTTTTGATTTGCGCGACATTTTCAATCGTAGCCAGTCGACTTGACGAAAACTCGTGGTAATGTTCGAGGTCGCGCACAGCTACTTTCAGCAGAAAATCACTTGCACCACCCATGAGATAGCATTCCATTACCTCAGGGATCTCCTGAACGGCCTGACCAAATGGTTTTATGGTTTCTAGTCGTTGGTTATCCAGAGACACCGTACAGAAAACAACCATGCCTACAAGGTGATCGGGATTTAGCACAGCCACATATCTGTCAATGACTCCCTCATTTTCCATTCGCTGAATTCGCTTGTATACGGGTGTCTTCGAGAGATTAAGTGCACTGCATAGCTTACCAATGCTCGTCTTAGCATTCTCCTGCAAGAAGGTCAGCAGTTTCCGGTCAGATGTATCTAAGTGCAGCAGTGAGGAATTTTTCCGTTCCATTGTATTTATGAATTCTTGAATAGTGCAATTTCCCTCAAATCAATCATAGGACAGGAATAAATCTCAATAAATAGTCATATAGAAACACCAACAACCCCATAATCTAATTTTGGATAAAAAAATTGCCATGAAGCCAGAGAGCCTGATGATGTCCTACGGGTACAAACCCGAACTCTCCGAAGGAGCCGTCAAACCCCCCATATTCATGACCTCTACATTTACCTTTTCGTCGGCAGAGGAAGGTAAGCGCTATTTTGAAGTGGCCTACGGCCTAAAAGCCCCAGATGATTCGAAGGACCCTGGTTTGATTTACAGCAGAATCAACAATCCCAACCTGGAAATACTGGAGGACCGTCTATGTCTTTGGGACCAGGCGGAGAGCTGTGCGGTATTCGAAAGCGGCATGTCTGCGATAAGCACTGTATTGTTGGAGTTCCTGAAACCAGGAGACGTCATGCTCTACAGTATGCCTACCTATGGAGGTACAGAGCACTTCATCAAAAGTTACCTGAAGGAGACAGGCATTGAGTGTATTGGGTTCCTTCCTCATCACAGCAAAGCAGAAATCATCGACTTGATACAAACGTCGGGAAAGAGCGACCGACTGAAGTTGATCTACGTGGAAAGCCCTGCCAATCCCACCAATGATCTGGTTGATATTTCAACTTGCAAAGAAATTGCCGAGCACTTCAGTAAGCCAGATCAAGAAGCCATAAAAGTGGTTACAGACAACACCTACATGGGACCTTTGTGGTCTCACCCATTGGAGCATGGTGCGGACCTGATCATCTATTCAGCAACAAAGTACATTGGCGGCCATAGCGATCTGATCGCTGGTGCGGTACTTGGGGCGGCCGATCTCATTCAGCGCGTCAAAGTCCTGAGGACATTTTTGGGAAATATGCCAAGCCCTCACACTTGTTGGCTGTTGCTGCGCAGTTTGGAAACCTTGAAAGTGAGAATGGAACAGCAGCAATTAAATGCACAGCATATTGCCAAATTTCTCAAGGCACATCCCAAGGTTCAAAAACTATACTACCTCGGAGATCTTGACCCCACTTCCAGAAACCACGAAATCTACAAAAAGCAATATTCCTCCGCAGGAGCCATGATCTCATTCGAGATGGCAGATGATGAAAAAGTAGCTTTCAGGTTTTTGAATGAGTTGAAACTGATCAAACTGGCCGTCAGCCTGGGGAGCACAGAGAGCTTGATCCAACACCCGGCCTCAATGACTCATGCAGGTGTTCCGCCGGAAATACGGCAAAACATTGGGATCACTGAAGGAATGATACGATTATCCGTTGGCGTAGAAAACTATGAAGACATCATCAAGGACCTGGAAATGGCACTAAGCAAAAGCTGAGAAACCATCACGTCTGGCACCAAATCCGTGGGATCTGATCACCGGCTATTTCTGATTGAAGTAAAGCCATCGACCTTTCGATAGGCTTTTTTCATTTCCATGGTATTGGGGTAATCTATATTTGGCCTCTCACGATGGACCTTTTGAAACTCGACGCTCTCACAATCATCATTTCGCTATCGTTAGGCTGGTATGCCATAGACACATGGCGATTAATAAAAAGACGAAAAATGAGATCTGCTGTCTTTGTAGTTTGGGTCATTTGTTTTGCTGTCTCCTGTTCCTCCAGGAACAGCGCAGAAGAGCCATCGACGGCAATTGAGAAGACTTCTGAAAACTGGCCTACGGAAGGTTGGGAGTACGATACCATCAGCAACGCTTCGTTATTCAACCCTGTGGTTGACTCCTTTCCAGGAAAATATTCATTGTTGATTGTAAAAGATGGTCGCATTGCATTCGAGCACTATCAGGAACCGTATTCAAAAGACAGCTTGATACATATCAACTCTTGCACCAAGACAGTCATTTCAATACTGTTTGGTGCTGTTTTCAAGGAGCAGTTGGCCCTTAATGAAAACAAGGCCGCGGTTGATTACTTCCCGGAATACACTATTGCCGACTCCGCAATCCAAAGTATCAAGGTCAAATATTTTCTATCCATGAGCAGTGGTCTGGAGTGGAATGGCGGCATTGATGCTGTAGATGTAATCCAAATGTCAAAAACGGATGATTGGGCACAATATGTGTTCGAGCACAAAGTCACGGGACCCCCTGGTGAGCATTTTCACTACAATAGTGGTGGTACCCAGGTCGTCTCAACCATCCTCAATAAGCGAGCAGAAAACGGCTTAATGGCTTTTGCCAAGAAGAACTTATTCAATCCATTAGGCGTGTCGACATTCAAGTGGGATTCCACCCCAAAAGGTGTTCCCAAGGCGGGTTGGGGACTGCACCTCAAAATGGAGGATATGGCCAAATTGGGCTATCTATTGCTCAAGAAGGGAAAATGGCAGGATCTGCAGATTGTATCCGAAGAATGGGTTTCAAAAATGTCAAGCAAATATGTCGAGGCTAACGACACGTATGACTATGGCTACCAGTGTTGGATTCCAAAAAACATCGGGACTGAGGGTTTCTTGTTTATTGGAAGTTATCCCCCGTCAAAAAAAGTAGTTGCTGTATTACCTGAGCTAAACTCGGTTGTGGTGTATGTAGGCGAAAACTACAACACCACCGACCTGCTTCGTGATTTCATTGTGCCAGCATTGAAGTAGGCTCTTCAAAGGCAACGATGAAATGTGCGTTTTATCGGTGAGTTTACGCGATGATATTGTATGTGACTGATTGGCTTCATGGTGATTTGGCAGGTATTTCACCTCGAATCTGCCGCCAAGGGACTGCTCTCCTACCCAATTGGGTTCAGCACATGGAATTGCAAGATCATCGGGATCGTCCACATACCGCACAGCTACTTGATGCCTTGGCCGCACCAGTAGATTTCACTATTTTGCCGCGGCCGATGGCTCATACAACGCAAAGCACGCATATTGGACACAACTTGTCACATAGAACTTTGATCGATGATTGAATTTCCACTTGGTGAAGATGCCCTTAGGATTATCATTGAAAACCGGGTAGAATACGTTACTGCATTTCTGAAGTTCTTTACGTTTCTGGGCGAGGACGAGGGCTATATTCTGATTATCACCTTTGTCTATATGCTTTATGACAAAAAACTTGCGGTGAGACTAGCCTTCATAGTGCTGGCGACAATGGCCATCAACCATCTTCTGAAGATGTTTATCGGCAACCCTCGGCCATTTGTTGCCAAGGGAACATTCATGGATAAATGGCCTCTTTCTGCCGATTATGCACGGGAACTAGCAACTGAATTTTCAACTCCCTCCGGTCATGCCATGTCATCATTCTCTTTCTATGGCTATGTGTATCACATCTTCCATAGTTTTTATTTCAGAATAATTGCTGTTTTAGCAATCGTATTTATTGGTATTTCGCGTCCCTATTTGGGAGTTCACTATTTGGAAGATATTGCCCTGGGGTGGGTTTTTGGTTTTGGAATTATTGTACTGGCAATCAAATATGCTGCCCGCATGGAGCACCTTTGGAGGGGACTCAACCTCCTCAGCCAAATAGGCATTATCGTAGGTATTAGTTTGGCCACATGGGTCGTTACCCTTTACATAAAGGGTTGGGATATTTCCGCACAGCCTCTTCCTTTTGTTGGTCACCTCGGATTCATCCTGGGCGTTTTGCTTGGCGCTCGTTTGGAGCAAAAAACATTAAACTTCAACCCGAGAAGCAAAAAGCTTGGCATAAAAATATTGCGATGGATCCTCACCGTGATTTTGGTCATGATGCCACTCCTCTTACTTGAAAGAGTGTCATTTACCTATTTTCCTGACCCAACCTATTCTACTCATTTGTTTCATTACTTATGCTATGCCCTGGCGGGCTTTTTAGGGATTTACGTATCACCTCTCCTATTCCTAAAACTGAAACTGATAGAATAACCAGGCTGTATATACCAGTCCCGAAAGTTCCATCTGACTCCCGCAAATACGTAAGTCCATCCAGTCTGTTTCCGGTGCTATCCATTCTTTATGTGGGTTTGTGTTTCTGGTCTCGAAAGCTATTGGCATCACCTTCCGGCACGCTGTGTTCTAAGACTTTTGGCGTGCACTTGGGCGTACCCACCAGGATAAGCTAGTTTAGTGTTGGCAGCAAACTGTCAGAGACATCCGCACTTCTGTTAGAGGTTGGTACTAATTACATGATATGAAAAAACTGGCAACGATTTATCTTCTGCTTGGTCCATTGGTAGGCTTTGGCCAAAGCGAGCTTATTGATTGTAGGGATAGCCTGAGTTACAAAGTGGTTGAAATCCAAGGTACACTTTGGATGGCGGAAAACCTGATCTTTGAGTCTGACCGCTCTTCGCCACTTTCGCCTGAACAAGAAGAACAGCAACCCAATCTTTCCGGAAGATTCTACCATGTAGATGAAATTGACTCAATCTGCCCTTGTGGTTGGAAACTACCTGATGCCGAAGACTGGATCGATTATTTTAGCTATTTATCCAATGCAGTTGATCAGCAGACAAAACTCTCTGTCGATAAAGTTCACATTGCGTTTCTTGAATATGAAAGTCACCTGGATATTTTTTCGGCGAATCCGGATAGCAATCCCTTGAACCTGGTACCCACAGGCAGATGGGAAGGAGGTCAATACTATTTACCAGGCAATTATGCTGACTACTGGACACTTGACCCTCCTAATTTTGGAGAGGGCGACAGGAACACCAGATCCGGATTAGTCCATGTGATCCCGGAGGTATATGAAGGGAAAACTCATATCCATCTCAGGCAAAATGGTTTCACCAATATTCATTCGCACAAACATCACCTAGACCCGAAGAAAGAGAAAAAGCTTAGGAAGTTCATGGTCCGATGCGTGAAACACTGATAGCAGACGATAGCAACGGTAGAAATCACTAGTTTCACCTCCTCTAAGTATGGGCACACACCTCGTGCATCGAAGTTGTGCCCATTTCCAAAAAGCACTGACATTGAACCTGGACAATAAGAGATTTATGGCTACTGCCAATGAAAGTGGATTGTCATCGGATGAAACCATTTTTCACTACTTCCAAAACGGAACAATCATTACCGGAAACTACAAAGGTGGGAGAATAAAAGAAGGCCTCATCATCGGTAAACAAACGGAAGATTCAAAGATTCAACTGTTGTATCAGTGCTTAACTGTCGCTGGGGAATTGAAAGCAGGAGAATCGACTGGTACGATTTCAGAAACGCCGAGTGGAAAACTAAAACTGGAATTTGACTGGAATTGGCTCAATGGAGATTTGTCAGGTGGGAAATCGGAATACATAGAAATTGAATGAAATCGGCCACTAAGAAGAGCTTATGATCTTCGTAGCTCTTAGGGTCAATGAATGATGCAATTCATCTCGCTCGGAAGACATAGCCAAGAAGTGGCTTTCAAAAAAAACGGTGAATATTCCTAAATATTCACCGTTATCTGAATGGCCCTTTTTGCTACTATATGGCTAATACTGCCGCCTGGCCATACTGGAAATGGATAAGATTGTGTCCCGGATCCTCCTTGAAGAAATACAAGTCTTCAGGGCTTCTCTCAAACAACATAATGATATCAGATCCACCAAACTGGAACTTACCAAACTCCTGGCCTTTGACCACTTCCTTACCTTGCAGGCCGGGAGTCATCACCACGCCTGAGACCTGGCACATGCCGATGGGAAGTATAGCTACTTTGCCGATCTCTTCCGTATCAAGGATGATCAAGCCTCTCGACTGCTTGAATTCATACCCATTTTTGCCACCATCTGGCGCATCCCATTGCCCATCAGGTGTCATGAGAACATTCAAGTATACCTTACCTGCAATTTTTCTGCTTTCCAACACATATCCGGAAACAGGCGTATGGAAACGGTGATAATCGAAGGGGCCCAAAAAGTAGTGCACAAAAGTTCCGCCGTTGAAGGAATCAGCATACGGACTGTCGTCCAAAAGATCCTTTACAGTGCCAATGGTATGGGTGTGTTTCAAAGTGACAGTAGCCTGAGCGCCACTTCCATCCGTGACATTCCCATTTGAGTCAATTTGATAGTTGGCTTTGAACGTACAATCTGCCGGCGCAACGATCGTTTTGTTGCTTGTGGGATCGGTAATGGGGCGCAAGGGGCTTATGCCAGTACCTTCCGCCGCGCCATTGAATTCACGGTAGAAGAATTTGTTGAACGTATCCCAACTTGCTTCATTGTCTGCGTACAGCGGCCAGTTATACATCGAATTGGCTTTGAATGATGCCTTTGACTCTGCGGTCAGGGATGCTGGTGTACTGCAGAATTCTCCCCACTTGTCAGCAAACTTGACAAGCCATGCCGCAAACTCAGGGAAGCTTTGCATTGTAACGGTCGCACCTGGCTCCTTCTGATCTACCAACCAGTAAAACTGACACAATAGATCATAGACCTTTTGGTTGTAGCCATTTTCTTGTGGACCACTTTTCCAGGCATCTGGATATTTTTCAGAGGTTTCTTCATTAGGTACCAGTCTCACATAGAGATCCAAATAATCGTAATACCCCTCAATCGTGGTAGGCCATGCCTTACCTTCGAATACCTCATTTAGTCCATCATAAAGCTCAGGGGCTAGTTTTTTCTTAGCCAAATCCGAGGCTATGGTCAACGATGAGGCTAATGCCGCCTTCAATTCGAGGTTGTTATCCAGAAGTGCTTGTAATTCCTGAACAACCCGATTGAGAGACGTGGTGATGTGTGTTTCTGCTGTGTTCATTTCAATGATTTGTTGTGTTGTCCCCTACTCTATTTGCAGTGGCTTTTCGGGTTTCGCCTTTGTTAGATCGCAGCTACAGATCAATTTCTTTCGTTTTGATTACACATCAAATTTCATAACCCATAGTCATTCCCCAATACCACAGAAGGGTGGCTTTTGACAAATACCTCATTTGGGGTATCTGGAAACACCTTACCAAATAATGCCGAAACGAAGTTTGAGTGCCAATAATTGATTTGTAATCGTGACTCTACAACCAGGAGTAGGAAGTAATTGAGATCTACTGAGCGTGCTTGATCCCCAAGGTTCGTTCATCCAATTGATCAAAGTCAGTCAGAGGTTTAGTATTTTGCTGGCAGACGAGCATGGACATCCATTGGATAGGACGATAGAACCAGGCATTTGAAGCCAGAAAATGATGTACAGCAAAATTCAAAGAAGGCTCAAGGGATTGTTTACCTCCACCAACCGTTTTTCCCAGAGCGGGGAGGACAATATGCTCATTCCACTATTTGCCGACAAAATTCTGAATGACAAGACGGGTTTTTACGTAGATGTCGGATCATTTCATCCTTACAAACACTCCAACACCTACCTATGCTACCTCCATGGCTGGAGAGGAATCAATATAGATCCCAGACCAGGCTCTGCCAAATTGTTTGACAGACTCAGACCCAGAGACACCAACCTGGAATTCGGCATAGACGAAGAGGAAGGCGTACTGGACTACTATTTCCTTTCTAAAAACTCCCCAATGAATACCTTCTCAAAAGAAAACCTTGAGCGATTGGGACTGGAAGATTCAGTGAAGAAGGTAATTCCGGTATCGGTTAAGACCTTAGCCAACACCCTCGACCACTACATGCCCCCAGATGTTGATATCGACTTTTTATCTATCGACGTTGAGGGATTTGAAATGAAGGTTCTACGATCAAACGACTGGTCCAAGTACGAGCCTAAGGTCATCATGGTCGAAACAAACTGCATGACACTTTCAGATGTGCTGAAATCTGAAGTGAATACCCTCCTTGACAAGAAGGGCTACCTTGCTGTGGGCAAATCCATCATTCTGAGGGACGTCGCTTCTTTGATCTTCGTACATGAAGATCACCAATACTGATACCAGCAACCAGGATAACACTGAGTCCAGGCAACCCGGAGAAGACTGAGCGATCGGGTAAAGCGCAGGGGAATGTCAGGAATCATGTCATTTGAAAATACCAGCCACGCTCATCAACGGAACGGCATCTCTCCTGGTATTGTCACGTTTTTATAGTACAAGTTGTCATACACCAGAATGCCGAAAACTCAGATTTGAACGACTACAGCGATATACTATTTCCTTATGCCTATAACATCCTGGGTTCATCTGAAGATGCAAAGGACACTGTTCAGGATATTTTGACAAAATACCTTTCACTTGACAAGAGACACATCGAGAATGAAGTAGGATTCCTGATAAAGTCCGTTATCAATCAATCGGTAAATGTCAAAAAGAAGAAAAAGACGATCTCCACGGAAAGTATCTGGCTTCCCGAACCCGTCGCAACTGACCGCGCAGACACCAATATCAACAAGGAGGAAATATTGTCCTATTCGATATTGGTCCTTCTGGAAAACCTATCCGCCAAAGAGCGGGCAGTATTCATATTGAAAGAAGCCTTTGACTATGCGCACAAAGACATTGCCGAAACCATCGGCCTGACCCTGGAACACTCCAGAAAGTTGCTCAGCAGAGCAAAAGCGAAACTGGCTGAGCATACGAACGGTCAACCCATTCAGCAGGACCCTTCACAACTGACAACTTACTTGCATGTAATAAAAAACGGCGATGTAAGCGCATTAGAAAAACTACTGTCAGAAGACATCCTGCTAGCCGCCGATGGTGGAGAAGATGTACAGGTTGTCAGGAAATTCACCAGGGGTGTAGCCGATACAAGTCAATTACTAGTGTACGTGTACAATGCCTTTCTCAAGGGGTTGGACTACAAAATCAGCCATGTGAATCATCAACCTGCTATCCTATACTTTCAAAATGGGATTTTGTCCAACTGTCAGGTCTTCGAGATGGAAAACGCTTCAATCCGACGCATCTATTCGGTCGTTGATCCAAAGAAACTGAAATCACTTTTTCTCTAAAATCAGTCACGCTTTCTGGCTTGAGTTTGTCATCCTGTCGAACAAAAGATTTCAATAGATGAAAACATTGCTGAGGATAGACTGCAGCTCCAGGATAGCCGGCTCCCACTCCAGGGCATTGGCGGATTATTTCGAAAAGAAATGGCTGGATGCCAACCCTGACGGGATAGTCATTAAACGGGACCTGGCCAAAGGGCCAATCCCCCACATTCAAAACAAAACGATAGAGGGCTTCTATACACCTCCTGAGAAAATGACTCCGGAAGTCAAGGAGGCCACCACCCTGTCCGATGAACTCATTACAGAGCTAAAACTTGCCGATGAAGTCCTGATCAATAGTCCCCTTTACAACTTGAACATTCCATCTTGTCTCAAGGCATATTTGGATCACGTGGTCAGAATAGGACTCACTTTCAATGTCAATGAAAACGGTTACTACGGATTGCTGGAAAATAAGACTGCCCACATCATCACTGTAAAAGGCGGATTGTATAAGGGCACGATCATGGAGCAATACGATTACCAAAACGCCTATCTGCAAACAATCCTGGGGTACATGGGAATCAAAAAACAACACCTCTTCTCGCTGGAAGGCACCTCGGGAGAAGGCCATTTACTATCAGAAAGAAAAACAAAAATCCAGCACCAGATATCAGCTGAAATAATGAACGCCACTGTATGATACGCAAGGAGTTCATCAAATACTTGGGAGTGGTCCCCATGTTTGTAGCGAATCCAAAATTGCTGGCAGGCCAAACCACTATAGAAAAATCCAAAAACAAAATGAAAAAGGAACCAAATTATTTCGAAGACGAATTAGTAGATAATTCGAGCATTGTAGGCCCAGAGGAAGGGGAGAAACTGAGTTTGAATGGTATCTCTGTGACCTTTAAGGTAACCAGTGAATTGTCCAACAACCAGTTGGGTGTTTACGAGATCACGCTTCCGCCGAAAACCATTGGCGCCAAGTTGCATTATCATCGATTCATGGATGAGACATTCATCGTCAAGGAGGGCACACTCACCCTTGAGGTTGGAGACAGTGAACAAAAGGCCACACCGGGCACGGTAGCCTATGTTCCCAGATTTACGCCGCACGGATTCAGAAATGACTCCAAGGATGTCGTCAAATTGTTGCTGCTATTCAATCCCTCTGAAAAACGTGAAGGCTTTTTTCGAGGCTTGTACGAAACACTGAATGAAGTGCCCATTAATCCGGAAAAGTACCTGAAACTATATAACAAGTATGATAGCTTCCCTGTCGATACCTCCAACATGTTGCCTATCCGGGACTAGCACATAGCAGACACACTTTATGAAGATTGGGGATGGGGTATTCATACCATAGACGCTGGGCAATGGCAAACGGGTACTCCCCCTCAGCCTCTGATGTCCCACGATCTTGAGTTTGGCCGGTGGCGAGCCAATCCCTCAATCTTTGCGGATATATTCAACCTTTGCGGTCGGTACCTGGGTGCTTTTGAAGTCCGCCGTAGTTGTACTATTTTGTTGGAAGTTTGATAAGGCCAGGGAACGCACCCAGGCACCAGTCGACCATCACTTTTACGAATTCACCGGAATTTGAATCTGGACTTAGCATTTAGTCATTTCGACAACATCATCCCTTTGAGCGAAGTGGAAAAAGATACTTTCAGGGGTTTAGTTGAGTTGGTTGATTGCGAGAAAAAAGTCCAAATACTAAAAAAGGGTCAGGTTTGTAGGCATGAATACTTCGTTCTCCATGGATGTCTACGAACTTACTATTTCGACGAAGGTGTTCAAGAGCATACCACCATGTTTGCGCCAGCAGGATGGTGGACCGGCAACCTGAAGAGTTTTGTTCGGGAAACACCTTCGGAATATTACCTGGAGAGCCTCGAGTCATCGACAGTGATCAGGTTAAACAAGGCATCAATGGACAAACTCTACGAACAGGTGCCAAAATTCGAGCGGTATTTTCGAATCTTGCTTCAAAACAGACTCCTGGCCACCCAGGACCGTCTCAATCATCACCTCTCCTCCACCGCTGGTGAACGATTCCAGAAGTTCATGACTGCCTATCCCGACCTGATGCAGCGCGTTCCGCTCAAACACATTGCTTCATACCTGGGAATCACGCCAACCTACCTCAGCAGACTAAGGGCTCGCGAACGAGCCCTATGAATTTCTAGTACCAGTACGATTTTTTTCTTGAGCTTATTTCACTCTTTTGTGCCTACGCCCAAGGGCAATTGTTCAACATTTCTAAGCATCAATCCATGACAAAACTCGATTCCGTTATCACAAAAATCGTTCTGGTATTCCTGGTGGCCAGCATCTTTTCTTGCGCAGCTATCGGGCAAAATGATCCACAAAAAACATGGACGTTCACCTACCTCAAAGCTGAAGAAAAGCAGAAAGAAAACCTGAAAGCCTATATCGTCAAAAATTGGTTTGTGATGGACAGCATCGCTGTGGAAAGAGGGTTATTCAGTAGTTATAAGCTCTGGGAGAATGCTGGCGGGTCTGATACCCCCCGGGATTGGGACTTCATCGTTGCTGTGGAATACTTCACCAGAGGAACCTACTCAGATATTCAGGAAGATTGGATGACCATTCGAAACGAGCATACCAAAGTATTGATCCAAGGCTATGACTTTCCGGAATTAGGAAAGGTCGTCAAATCCGAAGAACTGATAGCAAGTAGTGAATGACCAAACCATGACTTTCACTCTGTGCCTCTCCAGTCTCTGAATGAACTCTCTCGGCCCTGGGATCAGCTTCTTCTCATTGGAGTTGCCAGACTCCCTCACACATGGCAGTGATCCTTATGTTACGGGGCGTTACACTGGAATTCGGGTAGAAAAGCATCTAACTTAGGAGTGTCCAAACCAGTTGGAATGTCAACTTCGATCCAAAGGAAAGCAGGGCGCAAAACAATCGTCGGGTTAGTGATTGCATTACTATTTCCATCATTGTATGTCACGGTTATCGTGCCGTTATTCATAAAGCCGAATACGGAATGGCTTGTTGAAAACACAATTGGACTCATTTTCTTGTGGATGATGACCGCCGCGCTACTGATCCACGTACGGTTCTTTGAAAAACGAGCCCTGTTTTCCATTGGACTCAAGTCCATTGGTATCAAGAAACTGGCACTCGCCATAGGCATTGGCCTTCTTTGTTCCCTGCTCATCCCGCTCGTTTACTATGTAATGACCTTTCTACCCGGCATCTCTGCCGGCGATTCAATAGCTCAGGTAGCGCAGCGATCTCCGCTTTTTATCATGGCAAGCGTTGTTACTGCCGCATGTACCGAAGAAGTTCTGTTTAGGGCCTATCCCCTAGAACGGCTGGGAGAACTTACCGGAAGCAATTGGTTGGGCGTCACGCTAAGCTTGACTGCCTTTACCCTATTACATGCTCAGTCCTGGGCTTTAGCTCACATCCTGGGAGTGGTACTGCCCTTAGGCCTCATACTCACGTGGATTTACCTAAAGACCAGAAGCCTTCTCTTTGCAATAACAGTGCACCTCGTCATCGATCTTCCACTAGCCCTAGCCGCACTCATTGGCCATTTACCAGACTGATAAACATACAGTTAGGCATATTTCCGGGTAGTTGTGTATATTCAGATTTTGGAGGGTTACAGATAATCAAAGGAAACCCCGCCAACCACAAGATCAGCAATATGCCCAACATCTTCTGCACCAGAAAACTGGAAAAACTGCTTGGTAAGGGCCTCATCGCCCCCGAACCAACTACCAACGAACTTCTAGGCAACTGGAATGCCAATCTTTTTCCACTCGCAGGGAGGAAATGCCTGATCGCGATGAATGACCTGAGCTACTACTGCCTGATATTCCTGGACATTTTGAAGAAAGACCTTCTCAACCTACATGAACTGTTTTATCAACGGCTGATTGAACAACTACACTATGATCAGATCAATTTCTCCGTTGCCTGTTCCGCCCAACTCCTGAACTACAGCGAGCCAAAGTTCCTTCGAACAAATAACAATCGAAAGGTGCTTGGAACAATGAATGACTTTGTCTATCAAATCGAATATCTTTTCCACATGGACTACTATGGAAAATTCGAAGCAACGAATGTTCCC
This sequence comes from Cyclobacteriaceae bacterium, assembly GCA_965601475.1. Classification (GTDB taxonomy): domain Bacteria; phylum Bacteroidota; class Bacteroidia; order Cytophagales; family Cyclobacteriaceae; genus JAWPMT01. The sequence goes on from OZ271832.1 coordinate 582,717, forward strand.
GAGTTGAACCACCAGCTTACCAACAACCTTGTTGGCGCTCTCAAACCGAAGCAGTACGACTTTGGTGTACCCATAGAAGAAATGCAAAAGCTGCTCGAGAAGGCATGCGATTGACAATGGCATTCAACGCTGAAAATCGTCTCCTTCTCCAGCGTGCGAAAAACCGCCTGAATCGATATGATAAGGATAATATACACCTGGAAAGTCGGACCATCAGAATTGGAACGCTTCATCAAGACATGGAAAAGTACCACTAATCGTATCCATGCCGAAGTTGAGGGAGCCAGAGGCAGTTTCATGATTCAAAATGATCAGGACCCCACCGAAATCAAGACCATAGCAAGGTGGGACACCCTTGGTGATTGGGAAAGATTTTGGCAGGACAGCAAGCCGAGTCAAATGCAATCCATGCGTGATTTGGGAGAAAATGTCTCCGTGGAGATCTTCAAGGAAGTAGATGATTTCACGAAATGAATTCGAATCCCATTGTCGTAAGCGGCAATACCGGAATCTAAAAACTTGCTCTTCCGGATGTTCCGAAGGGCATCAGGAAGTTTAGATACTTGAGGATTTCCAATCCGTGTTCCTTTTTGACGTCTTGTGCTTCAATGACGTCATTCCGGTTTGCCTGGACTAACGGCATATTGAACAGCGCACGATCTGGCAATACCGGAATCTATAGTGCTCGGTCAGACGGATATCCCTCCACACATTCAGCCTACGAATAAGGAAGACCTCTCCTGCGTCGAGGTGACAATTTCTGTATTGCATGCTTCCTAAACCGTATCCCAATGCTCACCAAACCTGCTGGCATTCAAGGCCGTAGTGCCCGTAGATCCTACGGTCGCAGCGCAAATGAAAACAGCTAGATTTCGGACCATTCGCTTGGGTCTTTGCTGGTTATGAACTAAATTCTAGTCAGGTTTAGTGCTATGATTTACCAGGGTCTTCATGGAACAAATTGAACATGTAGTAGAGATCATCGCAACGATCATCGGGTATGTGGGGATGCTCTTCATCACACTAGGTGTGGTGCTCGCCATTATCCAATACATCGTCAGCCGCTTCGACAACAAATACACGACGGACCATGTGCGGCTCACGCTCGGCACGTATATATTGATTGGATTAGAGTTCATGGTTGGCCAGGATATCATCGAAACCGTGTTGCATACCACCATGCAACAGCTATACATGCTGGGGCTGATTGTTGTGATCAGGACCATCCTTGATTTCTTCCTGAGTCGTGAAATGGGACACCTCAAGCAACACATAGCAGAACACGAGAAAGAGTTCAAAAGCCGGCAACATAACCCCTAGCACAAACACTGGAGGACAACAATACACAGCATAAGCAGCGGTTTTCGATCGCTTGCAGATGGTGGTGCAATCTCCTACTTTAGAAGCAGCATTGCTATCCTGGCCTGCCTTGCTCACCGAGCATTGCTTTGCTAACACACTCAAATACATCACCTATGAACTACGAGACTTTTGAACCTCACGCCGATCTGGACGCCATTGTGAAATGTCACTGGACTTTGGAAGTTCCCGGTGGTATCGATGCCCCCAAGCAACGCATCATTCCAGATGGATGTATTGAAATGTGCTTCATCCTGGGCGACGACGTTAAAAGATTCACCTCCGACACTGATTACATCCTACAACCTCGGGCCATGGTTTTCGGTCAGATCACCAAACCATACTTCATTCAGCCCACTGGCTATGTCAATACTTTTGCCGTCCGGTTTTATCCCTACGGATTCGCGAACTTCATCAGCAAACCCATTCACGCATTGGCAGATACCGAAACACCGATCACCGAACTATTTGACGAGGACGACGCCAAAGCATTGGAAAACAAAATCATCAACGCCCCATCTACACAATCCCGAATCGCGAAAGTCGAAAGCTTCCTGCTAAGCAAACTCACCGAACAAACTGTGATTGAGAACATCGTGAAGTCAACGATTGATGCACTCTCGCGGACAAAAGGCAGTGCCTCCATTGGTTCAATACTTGAAGGTGAGGGGTCCAAAAGAAGAAATCTTGAGCGGAAGTTTTCAAAACAAGTGGGCATTAGTCCCAAGCAGTTGGGGAAAATCATCAGGTTGCAGGCAGCTTTGAAAATGATGCTGAACAGTCAGGGAGAGAGTTTGACCCAGGTCGCTTATGAAAATGAATACTATGATCAGGCGCACTTCATAAAAGACTTCAGGGAGTTTACCGGCGTCAACCCCAAGCATTACCTCAGCGACGATCAAATGATGCTTTCATCGCTGATCTATTCGAAAGATTGAAGCTGTCGCACTTTTACAATTTCTATTCATTCCACCCTCGTAACTATGTCATGGATTATCATATCGAAAAAATGAAATATAAAGTACTCAAAGTAGCCATTATCCTGTCATGGGCGACAATGTTCAGTTCGACCCTCACGGAAATTCATGCTCAGGACAATTCATCAAGTAACTCAAATAGTAATACCATGAACACCTTCGTATCCATCTTCGAAATTCCCGCGAATGACATATCAAGAGCAGTAACCTTCTATCAGGAAGTCCTGGGCATAGCCATCGAGCAAATGAATTTTGGGGAGCTGGAAATGGGCCTTTTCCCCTACGAAGGACAAGCCGTAACCGGAGTAATCATGAAAGGGGAAGGAAATGAACCTGGCGCGAATGGCACAACCATATACCTGAATGGTGGTGACGACCTCCAGACCAGTCTGGACAAGGTTGAGGCGTTTGGTGGCAAAATCCTTGTGCCCAAAACACCCCATGCGGATGGGGTCGGATTTTTTGCCTTATTCCTGGATTCGGAAGGAAACAAAATGGGTTTGCACTCCCCGAACTGAACCTGAAGTCCGAAAAAGGCCCGAATGCCTTTGCATGTCGGGGTTTGGCATGTTATTTGAATCCAGGAGGAGATGTTTGTTGATTGTGTTATCGAAACTCGATAAGCCAGCATATACCGCATTACCTACTCAGAATTTGAGCTATGAGTAACAAAGTCTATTTCTTCGCACTTCTGGTATTCGGAAATATATTCTACGCCTGCAATTCAGACGATTTGGCGTATTCCAGTGAATACGAGAAAAGTAAAGCCGTCTGGTTGGAGTTTAAGTCGTCTTCCAACAACACCTACAGCTACACGGTAGTCAATAGCTCATGGGTGGGTATAGGTTCGAAAACGGCCCTCTCCATTCAAGATGGGATCATCACCCAAAGAGATTTCGAATACACCTTCGCGGATGGCGTGCCCGATGACTTCCATGAAACTGAACTCCGATGGACAGAAACCGGGGTTGAAATTGGCACACACGAAGTCGGAGCCGAAGCCCTTACATTGGACGAAGTTTATGCCAGGGCGGAATCGGACTGGCTACTCGAAAGAGCGGATGCGACCATCACCTTTGAAACAGCGAATGAGGGAATGATCTCAACCTGTGGCTACGTGCCGGATGGGTGTGCGGATGACTGTTTCAGGGGTATCCAAATCAGTAGCATTGAAGCGCTCTAAAGCCCGGCAAATCATTGACGACAGTCAAATATGATATACTCCCCTACTGGCTGGAAGAAGTAATTGTCGTACTGTGAGATTGTATAAAAAAGGCACCTGTTCCTAGCCAGGGGTGATTGCCATATTGTAGACCTGGAGGTCCTTCATTATCTTGGAGGTTCGCCTTGCCGGATGCATACGGCCCCGGAACCAATTGCATATCGCGGGAGAACACCAGGATTTTGTAAGACAGAAACTGACATGCCCAACCTCATAAGATGCCTGCCACTCGTAGTGGCACTCGCTTGTAATTCCACCAAAACCGACCAACCGACGGAAGAATGGCAGTCGCTCTGGAATGGACGGGACTTCACCGGTTGGCATACTTATTTTGCTAGTCCATATTCAGGTATGGACAAATCCCAGGAGGGATTTTTGGGACTGAACAATCCCGATCAAGATGTCATTGCAGTAGTCGAGCTGGATGATGGCCCCGCACTTCAAGTATCAGGAGTCTCATGGGGAATGATGTTTACAGACAAAGCATTCGGCAATTATCATCTCAAACTGAAGGTCAAGTGGGGTAACGATATGCATGTGCCTCGAGAAAACGGACCAAGAGATAGTGGTTTGTTGTACCACGGGTTTGGTGAACCGGGTTCTGCCTATGTATGGATGAGTTCCCAGGAATTGCAGATTCAGGAAGGTGATATGGGTGACTATTGGCCCACCGGAGATATCGCCATAGATGTCCCCAGCACACTCAACGACAGTCTGTTTTATCGGTATAAGGAATCAGCACCCCTACGTAGATACTACTTTGCCGACATCGTACAAGAGCAGGGCTTATACGACAGTTTGGCCAAACGAAGGGTCATCAAGCATCCCGAAAGCGAGAATCCGATAGGGGAATGGAATGACATAGAGTTGATCTGCTATGGTGATTCCAGCATTCATGTAGTGAATGGCAAGGTAGTGATGCGTCTTTTCAATTCGCGTAAAATGAGCGACAACAGCCCTGTGAGATCCGGCAAAATCATACTTCAGTCCGAAGGAGCGGAAGTCTATTTCAAGGACATCAAACTCAAGCCCATTGACAAGATGCCTGCAATTTCATTGTGATGACAACAGACCATTAGGAGAGAAATGATGAAGGCCGTGAATATCGACAACAAGAAACTGTTTCTCATTTGCCTAACCATCGTGATCGTCATTTGCGTACTTGTATTCAATGTGGTGTACTTCTCCAGCTACTACGGCATCGTGCAAATCGATTATTTCAACTCATTGCTTTTGGTCCCCTTGATCATCCTCATTTTCTCTTTGGGAATGTTTCTTGAACAGCGCAAGCATAGAGAGTCTTTCAGGAAAATTGAAACTTTCAATCTGACGCCAAAGGAGAAAGAAGTAATAAACCTGATCCTGGAGAAGAAAAGAAACCAGGAAATTGCCGACGCACTTTTTGTAGAGCGCTCGACTATCAAAACCCACATCAATGGCATCTACAAGAAAGTAGGTGTGAAGAGTAGACATGAACTAGAGAAAAAGTTAAGCAGCTAATAACCAGTAGCTTGTAAAAATCCACCCTTTTCTCCACCCCCCGATTTGATTGAAAAAATTTGAGATCGACCCATTTTTGGACTCATCAAAAACGTCAAGGATTTCCTATGTCACCATCAAAAAAATATGCTATTGCAGCGGGACTATTGATTGCATTAGCCGGATCACTCCTCATGTTCCTCTTATTGGGCCTTGGGTTCGTAGGACCGGAATCTGTCCGCAATGACAGGTTCATGCTAGGCGGAACGATCTTGTTTATCGCCTTGTATGTCTTTCTCCTCTTCGGTATCTACATCAGTATCACAAAAGCCAAAAAATCAGATGAGGGCTCACTCACTTTCAGGAAAGCCTTCGCGCAGGGCGTGGTCACCAGTGCCGCCGCTGCAGTATTTGCAGTGGTGTTCACGATCTTGTTCTATGAGGTGCTCTACCCCCAATTCACGGCAGACGTGATTGCCGTACTCAATGAGAAGCTATCGAGGCAGAATTTGACCCCTCCAGAGATACAGCAGAAGGTACAGGAACAAACCCGCTACTACAGTACCGGTATGCAGGCCCAGTTCACCTTTGTAGGAAATCTCATAACGGGCATAGCATTTACATTGATCCTAAGTCTTTTTTTGAAATCAAAAACCTAAAACCATGAGTGAAGAGATAAATGCATATATCGAAAAATTCGACAGTAGTCAGCAAGCGATTTTGGTTAGGTTACATGAAACTATCATGTCAGTCTTACCCAGCCCCAAGGAACAATACAAATGGGGCCGACCTGTTTACGCTACCACCAAAGATGTTTGCTATTTGCAGGCCACAAAAAAATATGTGACGTTGGGTTTCTTTGAATTTGACAAAATCACGACCAACAAACATCTGATCGAGGGTACGGGAAAATCGATGAGACACATCAAGCTGTCCGACATCAAAGATATTGAGGAGTTGCAGGTAACACAGATGCTGATGGAGGTCTTAGAGTAGGACCGAAGTCAGTTGATAAACGTCATCCACTGTCATGGGCATCAACAGCCAATTGTGGTCGCAAAGACCTAACTTTTAGATGAAAGGGCCGTTTCAACTAAGAAAGTAATGGCTCCTGCTTTCTTCTCAGACGTGCCAGGTAATTCTTATGAATGTGAAATTACAGCTGACCATAGTCTCAACATTGCTCCTGACAGGATGTTCATTCCTGGCTAGCCCGAAACAAGAAATCAGCTCCTATCACTCAGCTGTTGAATTGTTGGAGCCCATCATATTCGCCCAGGGTCAGGTGAGCACCGTCAACGGGATCAGCTTCTCCAAAATGGGTGACACGCTGTATACCTCAGGCACACTAGAAAGGAAATTTGACAATGACAGGTCCTATGCCGGTATTTTCGAATCTTTCTACGTTGAAGACGGTTGGACCGAGCCCAGGATATTGGATATGGGCATAGACATTGACGCCTATCATCCGGTATTGTCAATGGACAACAACATACTCTTCTTCAATTCCCGCTCTCACCTGGACTCTATCAACAAGTCCGTGCCCCATGACATTTGGGCGGCCTACCAGACTCAGCAAGGTTGGAGCGAGCCGGCTCCAGTCGAGGGGATCAATTCCGAAGCATACGACTCCTATCCGTCAGTTGCGGCAAATCTAAATTTGTATTTCAATTCGGACCGACCAGGAGGTAAGGGCGGAATGGACCTGTATATGGCTCGCTACATCGATGGGCAATACCAAAAACCCGTGAACCTGGAAGCATTAAATAGCGAGGATGTGGAAAATGATCTGGTCATAGATCCGGAGGAAAGGTTCATCATTTTCAATCGGTACATACATGCCACCGCCACAATTGATCTCTTCATAGCCTTCCGAAAGGGCAACAGTTGGTCCAATCCCAGAAAGCTAGATAACCTCAATGCCGATGACACCTGGGAACTGACCCCTTCGCTTTCACCAGATGGGAAATATTTTTTCTATGAACTGGACAACAACATCATGCAGGTGGAGCTGGCTCATTTGATCTATTCCGAGGAATGGCCTGGCCTGGGCAAGCGGTGATCCCTATATCCAGTCAAAACGAAATCTCTTCTCATTCTTCCAGACCTTCTTGGACCAGCTTTCAAACTTTACGTATACAACATTTTCACATAGACCCACGATCCATGAAATACACTTTATTTGTCCTCGGGCTACTAGCAAGCACCCTCACTATTGCGCAAGACACCACCGGATTCTGCGATCCAGCTGAGGGTGGCATCGAGGAAAGATGGTACGACACGAAAATTGGAAGCCAGAAAGCACTCATCTTCTCTCCCGAATCCACCGCCAATTCAAACCTCGTGGTGTTCATTCATGGCGATTCACCGTTTGGCGATCCAACATACCAGTACCACATCTCAAAACGCCTCTCGGAAATTACAAACAGCGTTACTGCAGCAATTCTGCGCCCCGGTTATAAGGATGGTTGTGGCGATACCTCCGAGGGTATCAGGGGCCTCACCATGGGAGACAACTACACTCAAGAAGTTGTAGACGCACTCGCAACCGTCATTTCTGCAATCCAGGGAGAAGAAAAGACGAAACAGACCATTGTGATGGGTCACTCCGGAGGAGCAGCGCTTACCGCGCTACTAGCTGAATCAAACCCCGAGCTTGCCAATCAATCGATTCTCGTGGCTTGCCCCTGCAATCTGAGCGCCTGGAGAAAATCAATGGAAGCACTGACCGAGAGTTCAAACTGGTCCAGACCGATGGGGGGACTATCTCCCATTGATGGCATATCTGAACTTGCTTTAGATAAAAACATACGACTCTACGTAGGCGAGAATGACCCGGTAGCACCTCCCTCCCTAACCTCAGAATTCTTCAACGCTGCGCAGCGCCTGGGTGCCAATGTGACCATGAACATCATTCCGGGAGAAGGTCATGAGTCCATTTTGAAACCTGAATACCTCTTGCTGATGATGAAGGATGCTGGCTTGCTTCCGGATTGAGATAGGTTATTTTTCTGGTAGCATAATCGGCTCTACGGCCACAAACGGCATGTTTTATTGAAATCACGATAGTTGTCATATTTCGAACAAATTGTTTTTATGAAAGGACTTTCATATTTTTGTGAAAGGACTTTCATAAGATGGACATATTGCATAACCTGGGGTACCTCGCCAGTGCCACCAGATTCAGAAGGATCAGCGAGCGACTATACCTGGATGGAGATAGAATTTACCAGAATGCAGGCATCAACTTCAAAGCCAGTTGGTTTTCTGTCTTCTATGTAGTCGCAAAATCTGATCAGCCAGTCACCATTCTTGACATTGCCAATCAGATAGATTTCTCTCATATATCCGTTAAGAATGTCGTTCGGGAGCTTGAAAAGGAACAACTCGTCGTCATAAGTGCAAACCCAGCGGACAAACGTTCCAAACTGATATCCCTGAGCAAACCGGGCAAGGCTATTCTTCAGCGACTCACACCAATTTGGCAATCATTTTCCCAGGCCCTGAGCACAACATTTGAAAGCGGGCATCCTGATATCCTAAACATCCTGGATCGAATTGACTTCGAAATTGAGTCAAAACCCATCTATGAACGTGTAAAGGAGACGGATATTGATCAGGTCCGTGTCATCGACTACAAACCCAGTCTGCAAGGCAAGTTCTATGAGCTAGCTGCCCCCTGGCTCTCAGAGGTATTGGATGGACAACTGGAAGAAGAAGACAAATTCACGCTTGCCAAGCCGGAAGAAGCCTATCTGCAGCAGGGTGGATTTCTTTTCTTCGCCTCCTACCGCGAGCGTATTGTGGGTTGCGTTGTGCTGAAAAGATTGGATGATAGCACATTTGAATTTGCCAAGCTGTTTGTTAATCCCAATTTCAGACAACTTGGAGTTGCCACAAAACTCATAGAAAGGTGCATCACCAGGTGCAGAGAAAATGACGCGACCGAACTATGGCTCCAGACCACCATGTCCATGCCAAAAGCCCATCGATTATACGAGAAGCTAGGTTTTGTCGATGCTCCTGCTCCTCCACAAATGACTGTATTGAATCGAACCGAAAAAATCATGTACAGAGCTTTATGACCCATCTTGTAGGCTATTGCGCACTGGCTTTGAATCTCCTTTCAATGACCAGAAGAAAGATCGTCTACCTGCGGATTCTCTCGCTTCTCGCCAATGCCCTATATGTGGTTTATGGAATCCTGCTGCAAGCACCACCCTTTATCATTGGATGTGGCTTAGCCATGCTCATACACCTCTACCAATTGTATTCCATTTACAAAGTGAAAGTCCAGTAATGGAAATCCCCGCATTGAGATACATTTGCCGGGTCCTGTACTCGCCATTCCGAAGCTCAAAGGAAGGGGAAGGATGATGTGAAAGAGAATGTACTAAGTATTTACTCAAGTGCTTAACAAAATCAACTTCAACTTAGGCTGCGTCGTCTACACCGAAACAACCGATGGCATTCAGGCGACATGGCTTCACGATCGGGAGGGAAGTGTGGAACGAGGAACTGGCATAGGTAAGCGACTTACGCGGTTCGACCCCAAGAGAAGTTTCGAAGGCCAGTTTGAGATTACCTATTACGATATCGATGGTAATCCATCACCGCAACTCAATTTGACGATTTCATTTGATTCGGGATATTACCGCCTGACCTGGCGTATCAATGGTGAAATCACAGATCTTGGGATTGGTTTCAAAAGCGACAAAAAACTGCTGGTCAGTTATCGGGAAGCGATATAGATCAGTTGATAGTCATTCTACCCTAGAGATATGGAATCAGAATACTTCTTCTTGTATTCTGACGGACTAACACCAACGTATTTTTTAAAGACCTCTCTGAAAGCTTTAGTATCATTATAACCTGCTGAGAACATTGCCTCGGTAACGCTTTTAACCCCTTTTTCTAATATCTTTTTTGCGGACTCAATTCGAACCCGTTGAATATACTGCACTATTGAATTTCCTGTTGCTGCTCGAAATCTTCTTTCAATAGTTCTCCGATTCGTGAACTTATTTTTTGCTATTTGATCGACTCCAATTCTCGCATGATAATTCGCCTCAATAAAATCCTGAACCTCTAATACCAATTGGTCACCATGATTTTTCTGCCCAACGAAGATCGAAAACAAGGACTGATCATTTTTATGAACATCAATCATGAAGGCTTTAGCCGTCATTATTGCCACCTCTCTTCCTCCATATTTTTCAATAAGATATATAACCAAATTTGTAAAGGCATAAGCTCCACCACTCGTGTATATACCACCACTTTCAGTAATGATCTTTTCAGATTCTACAATCAATTTCGGGAACAACCTTTTTAGTTGATCAGATTCACCCCAATGTGTGGAACATACTCTGTTGTTCAGTAACCCTGTATCTGCTAACAGGAAAACACCAATACAGTAAGCCGCTATTTCCGATCCTGAATTGTATTGATCTACAACCCAATTCATGGTCTCTCTATTCAATTCAATCGCTTTTTCATGATCTTCATGTACAGCTGGTATGATGATCAGGTCGGTCTTTTGAACTTCTGTGAGTATTTTGCTTGGCATAATCGAATAAAAGCCATGTGAGTCATTTGACGGTTTTTCTTGTCCAACAAATTCTATTTCGAATAATGGCTTCTTATTCAATTCAGCAAACCGGTCATTTGCCCATTTCAAAATTTGGAAGGTCCCGGCAATATTGACAATACTAAATTGTCCTTTAGGGATTAGAATTGAAATGTATTTCATATATCAAAAGAAAGAAATTTGAATGTCGCAATCAACCCTTAATATAGTTGTATTTACACTTCGTGTTTCTAAAGATCATTGCTGTACTTTGTGTAAAAATCGAAATGAAGTACTCAAAAAAAGAGATTGCAGAGTCTTTCTCGAACGGAAATTTCGAATTGGTTTTCTCCCATTTATCTGAAAAAATCGAATGGAATATTGTTGGTGAAAACAAGTTTACTGGAAAATCAAACGTCATTCGCAACTGCAATCAAACAGCAGAATACTTCAAATCAGTCCAAACAGATTTCATAACTGAAGATATTATCGAATCCCAAAATAAGATTGTGATTCGTGGCACTGGAGAATTTACCAGGAACGGTAAGAGGGTAAATTTCATTGCCGCTTGTGATGTTTATGAGTTCAACGAAAACAACGAATTGGAGAGAATTTCTTCATACTGCATTCCAGAAAAGTGATGATCAAGATTAACACAAAATGAAATTTCAAAAAATTACTCCGTATTTGTGGTTTGAGAACGAAGCTCAAGAAGCTGCAAACTTCTATTGTTCAATTTTTGAGAATTCTAAGGTCCTCTCTGATGGAGGAATGATTGTGGAATTCGAACTAGATGGGATGAAATTTATCGCCCTGAATGGGGGACCACAATACAAATTCAATGAAGCTGTTTCTTTCTATGTTTTGTGTGATGATCAAGCAGAAATAGACAGGCTCTGGACACAGTTGACGAGAAATGGAGGTAGTGAAGGAAGATGCAGTTGGTGCAAAGATAAATTCGGTCTATCCTGGCAAATCGTACCAAAACGATTCATAGAAATGATGCAGACAGGAACTCCTGATCAAACTAAGAGGGTGATTGACGCAATGATGGGTATGAGTAAGCTAATTATTGATGATTTTGAAGTTGCATTTAATGAATAAAATCTACCGTCAACAAAAACTGAAATCATGATGATAGCAGTCGAAACAACAGTGAAAGCCCCATTATCAAAAGTGTGGGAGAGTTGGACTAAACCCGAACATATCGTAAACTGGAATTTTGCCTCAAACGAATGGCATTGTCCAACTGCACTTAATGACTTAAAATCAGAAGGAGAATTTAACTGGAGAATGGAAGCCAAAGATGGTAGTATGGGGTTTGATTTTACAGGAGTTTATGACCAGATAATTGAAAATCAATTAATCACCTATCATCTGTCAGATGGACGAAAAGTGGAAATAAAATTTACGGAGTTAAATGGTGCAATCAAACTTTCTGAATCTTTTGAGGCGGAAGGGACAAATTCTGATGACACGCAAAGAGCGGGCTGGCAAGCTATTCTCGAGAATTTCAAAAGATACACTGAATCTAATCAATAGGCTCGAATATGGATAAACAACGTAAACCACTTTCAACAAAGAAGCCACCAATTTCCTCGAATGACCATAAGGTTATTGCAGATTGGATGGCAAATCGAATTATGCCAGGAATTCAGCCAATGATAAAAAAAATTGATAGCCTAATTCATGATTTAATCCCTGATCTACCAATACGCTATCAAATGGGGAAATGCATATTATGGAACAAAAGAATTAGGGTGGCTGATTGAGGTGGCAGCTTATGATGTCTCAGCTAATATCGTTTTCCTAGGTGGTGCGGCTTTTGACCCTCAACCACCTTTGGGAACAGGAGAGGAAACGAGATACATTAAGTTAAAGACAATCGATGAATTAAATGACCAGCTTGTCACTGATTGTATCAAGCAAGCAGGACAAAAAACTGGCTGGAAATAATTGACTGGAGCATGAATCAATTCGAAGCCGTAGAAAGCTACATTCAAAGCTTTGATGGCAATGCAAAAGAGTATCTTGAACAACTTCGATCAATCATTCACAAAGCGATTCCAAAGACCGATGAACTCATTAACTATAATGTAGCTGAAAAACCGATACTTCAGTAGATATTTAAAAGAGTTCAGAGGCACGTGCCATATCTGGACGGGAAAAATTACTTTTCAAACACAAGAAAAATGGAATTAGCCACTTTGCTGGTAGAACGATTGAAGGAGGTCCTCACCGAGGGCAAATGGGTGATTGGCACAAATTTCAAAGAACAGATTTGGGACTTAGATTGGAAAGAAGCGACACACAAAGTCGATTCCCTGAATAGCATCGCAGACCTCACATTTCATGTCAGCTACTATATTGCCGGTGTAGCCAATGTACTGGAAGGTGGTACACTTGATATTCGGGATAGATACAGTTTTGACTACCCTCCTATTACGTCTGAGAAAGACTGGAGGGAATTGGTGAACAAATTCTGCTCGGATTCCGAGCGGTTTACGGGACTGGTGGAAAACCTTACAGCAGAAAAACTGAATGAAACCTTTGTCGACGAGCAATATGGGAACTATCTCAGGAATATCGATGCGATAATTGAGCATTGCTACTACCACTTCGGGCAAGTCGTGATCCTAAAGAAAATGATCAGGAAGGCTACTAACAAAATTTGAGCATACCGCGAAAAGATCCAATTTGTATCGACGACGACAGAAATGCTGGAATGAATATCTGAATATGCAATGCTGATCATCTTGCCATAAGATTGTACATGTACAGGCGTTTCTTCAACAAGAAAAACAGGCAATTACCATGAACACAGGGAGGGCAATCCTATGCATGTCAGTATTTTTTATCTGCGCCTGCAGCCAGGATGATGGAACGCCGATTTCACCTGAAAGGACAGCAGACGAAATACGGCTTAAGGATGTGGCTGGTGAGGTCTGGATGGGTATGACCTATGACTATAGCTCCGATGATACCAATCGAGAGATCTTTGAAAGGGAGGCAAATGCTGGCCAGGTAGGCTGGTATCCCGCATGGGGCGGGTGGACAGATGCCTTCACCTACGACTTTTCCGAACTGAATACCGAAGTCAATTATGTCCATGACCAGGGGCTTCCCATCATGATGCATATGCTTTTCGGCGCCGACCTTTATTTACCGGAATGGTTCAAAAATGGCACCTGGACAAATGATGAAATGGATGCGATGATGCAAAGCCTCATTGAGAATATCATGCAATCGAACGAAAACAGCTCCAAGGTTGACGTCTGGAATGTCATCAATGAAGCGATCGGCTGGGACGGAGATACCTGGGAGCATACCACCTGGCTACAATTGGGCTTTGAGGACGATGCATCCGGACTCTCAGGGGTAGACAAAGTATTTGATTCCATTCCGGCGTATATAGGCAAAGTCTTCGAATATGCACGTTTGCATACCGATAGCGAGCTCGAATTGAGGGACTATCTCAATGATGGCATCGAAAGCCGATGGGACAATAGCGAACTAAGAACCAAAGCCTTTTTTCAACTCACCATGCATCTGGTGAACAGTGGCGTACCAATTGACGCTGTCGGATTTCAAGGTCATATCAACATTGACGTACCCGCTACATTCAGTGGACTTACGCAAACCATTCAAAAGTACAAAGCGCTGGGCCTCAAAGTATACATCACCGAACTTGATGCTGAACAAAACGACGGCAGCAGGGACTGGAACGCCTCCATCTCGCAAGCGCAGGCAGACTACTACTATGATTATGTTTCAGCTGCCCTGGAAGGTGGCGCCGATGGCATTTTCACCTGGGGCATAAGAGATGACCAAGACCCTTGGTGGAGGTTTGGGGAGCACCCGCTGTTGTTTGACGCAGATGGCAATTCGAAAGACGCGTATTTTGCCGTGAGACAGGCCTTTATTGATTTCCGGAATTGAGGAAGCTATGAATTTTACTCGAAAGGGAGTCTGAGAACTTAGGATCTGCCAAGTAAGGCACCAAAAGCGCCCGACCAACCTGTTGTGCATGGGTGATGAATTCCCGATCAATCCACCATTGGGCTTCGCCGACAGAACCTTTACCTTAGCATTGAAAATCCGATTTACCGTGATTTCTTGACTCACGCATTTTTTAACCTTGAACACCATACAAGAGCGACTACATGTACCTTGAGGAATTTCCAGATATTGAGTGGCTCAGAAAGAATGCTTCCACGGGCTTTGTCGCAGGGAAAGACTATCGCGGAAACCAACTAACCTCGGAAGGTTGGCCCACTGTGATCCTCAAGGTCCAAAGCCCTTCAACCGAACGAAACAACATCAAAGGGCCCTTCAGTCTATTCTTCAACCTCGAAGGCAAGTCGATGGTGGGTTTGAATAAAAAATGGTATCGGGTCTCTGATAGCTATTATTGCCTATCCAATGAGGGCGAACCATTTGACCTGCATATTCCGGCAGGGCAAAAGACCCTGACCTCCAATATTCACTTTGGTAACTCACTGTACTCAGACGTAGTTGGAAGCCTCTCTCAATCTACAGACTGGTCGCTGGACAATGCTGACAGTGTCCAAGATCAGGTATTTGAAGTCTTGCCCCGAACGGAGTTCATGTCCGATGAATTGCGATCAAAACTTGGCCAACTTCATCACTACCAACATGTCTGCGCCGGCCAATATTCGTTGGACCGGGAGTACGAAATGTCCACCGCCATTCTTGAGCACTTAATGCTCAGTACGCAAAAGAACCTGAAGAGAATCGCCAATGTGCGTGCACAAAAGAAAGCCACCAGGATGGAACTCTTCAAAAGGGTAAACCTGGCTGTGGACTACATGCACTGCATCGCACCGACCAAGCTGGACCTTGAAAATATCTCAAGACATTGTGGTCTGTCCAAATTCCACTTTATCAGGGTTTTCAAAGACATTTATGGTCAATCTCCCTCAAACTACCTCGACCGGATCAAAGCTGAAATGGCATACAGATTAATCGAGAACTCGCAAGCAGATCTCAGTAGCATTGCTCTGGAACTTGGCTTTTCTGAGCTTTCCGCATTTACCAGGTTCTTCAAGAGAATGACCGGAAAGCCACCCTCTGCCATCAGGTGAGCGGAATTCGCAATTTGGGTCAAATACAATAGCGTGAATAGCGCTGAGATTTGCGCAATACAAACATTTAGAATTCATGGTCGAAGTAAGCTTTTACCTATTATCGTTTGTCGCGACAGCAATGCTATTATTGCTCTTTCGCGGCTATCCCCCTGGCAAAGTCGTCATATGGCTTTCGTTTGGCATGGCCATGTGGCTAATGTACCTGTTGGCGTTGGATCAGTTGGGCGCTTTGAGAAGTTTCGACATGCCTCCACGAATACCACTGCTTGTGGTATTTCCGGCCATCACGATTATCCTCATAGCAGTCAACAGGAAATTCATGCGGCAGGCCCTGGAAAATACGCCACTTTACCTACCCATTGCCCTTCAATCCTTCAGGATCCTTGTGGAGCTATTGATTTACGCAACTTATCAGCAAGGGACCTTTCCACAGCGAGCCACTTTCGAAGGGTTGAATTTTGATATTCTCGTTGGGATATCAGCGATTTTGGCCAGTGTAGCCATCGCCAGGAATCTCCTCAAGCGCCAGGGTATCCTCATATGGAATATTGCCTCCATGTCCATCTTGTCGCTCACGGTCTATTCGTTCATCTCCACTTACTATTTCACTGACTTCGGCACTTCAGCTATTGGATTTGATTTCGTGCAATTTCCCTATTTGCTACTGGCTTCCGTACTGCTCCCAATCGCGATTTTTTTGCATGTGTTCTCATTGAGGCAAATATTGATTTCCTCAAAAGCTCGGTGAAGCACACAAACTGGTCATGTTCCAGGTGAAACGAATCATACTTTCACTAACTTTAGATACATGGTCTAAGACATCCTTGGCGCAGCATCTCCTTCGCTCCCCTGGATGAATATCAAGGCCTTAAATAGAGCACAGCGCAGACTACCAGGAATATGGCATTCAAAGACGGCAATGCTCCTTCATCGGGTCCCAAATCAGCTTTGGCTGGAGGAACTCTTGTCGGTGCGATTCTTGCCCTTGGATTGGCGAAATCATATGTACAAGTGGATGTATTCCATGGCGTTTTGCTCATCGCGTGTACATTGATATTCTACATTCGATTGCTCATTTCCCTCTTCATCTACATCAAAAGAAGGGTCAGCTGGTTCGAAGGCGTTTTGGTAGGTGGCCTTTATGGACTCGTGATTGCCATGTTTTCCAAGTGGGGGACACAACCCAATACGATCAGTCTCTTTTGGGACCTTGCAGGCATGGCACTTTTCGCGGTAGGTTCATGGATCAATTCGCTTTCTGACCATCAGCGTCATGTCTGGAAGAAGCAGGCCAAAAATCAGGGACACCTTTATACTTCAGGGCTTTTTCGCCATTCCATGCACATCAACTATTTCGGAGACAGTGTGATGTTTACAGGATTTGCAGTCGTTACCCAAACCCCCATGAGCTTCGTTCCCGTAGTGGCCATTGTGCTCAATTTGATTTTCCTCCAGATACCCCAACTTGATCAACACCTCAAACAGAAATACGGCGAGGAATTTGAGGAGTATGCGAGCAAAACAAAAAAGTTCATTCCCTATGTCTTCTAAGCCTTGCTCCGATGCGTCCGCATTCTAAATCAGTATTCGTAGCAAGAACTCTACAAAGAAAGCTTATCTTGGGATATAACATTTGAAGCAATGGAAGTATTCTTCTACGGCCTGTTTATGGATCGTGCCATTCTCGCAAAA
The DNA here is from genome assembly GCA_965601475.1 of Cyclobacteriaceae bacterium. Taxonomy (GTDB): domain Bacteria; phylum Bacteroidota; class Bacteroidia; order Cytophagales; family Cyclobacteriaceae; genus JAWPMT01. Next base: position 600,123 of record OZ271832.1, read on the forward strand.
AATGGTGTCGAACCCTCAAATCCCAGAAGAGGTTACCTGAAAGACTATGGCTTGAAGATTGGGAATCGGGCTTCATTGATCCCTATGGAGAAGGAAAAGGCCTACGGAATTGTAATGACCGTCGACGAAAAGGATCTTCAAAGACTGTATGCGGAAGCCAGCGTGGCAGATTATGTTCCTGAAGAAGTCCAGGTATTCACAGATGCTGATGAAATCGTAGCAGCGACCTGTTACAATTTGCCCGCTGAATCGCTATCGGGAACCAACGAGACCTACGCAAAATCTCTATACCAATTGGCTGAGGAGTTGGGTTTCCCCTCGGATTATTTGGTAAAAATCAAGAAGATGACAATGCCCCCTTCCTAACGACTGGATCGATCTCGCTCGGTTTCAGCGAAATGTATTGACACTTCCCCGATATGAATACACGTTGACCTTCGCGCTATTCCTACCTTTATCATCATAATCGGTCCTCTACATGGAACAAATCATTCACATCAGCAGCATAGCCGACGTCTACCGCTACTTCCATGCCGCAACTCCGTCACATCCACTGATTACCATCATCCGCAAATGGCCCAAAACAGAACTCGATCTGGCCCAGGTAAGATTTACAAGTGATTTGTACTATATGGCCCTGAAAAGAGAGATCAGGGGAAGTTTCCAGTATGGAAGAAGTTCGTACGACTTCCAGGAAGGCACCATGTTGTTTATTGGGCCTGGCCAGGTTGCCAATTTCTCCCATGCAGCCCAATATGCTGATACCGTAACCCCCTCCGATGGTTGGACCATACTTTTCCATCCCGATCTGATCAGAAAATCGGAATTGGGAAGGACCATTGACCAATTTGCATTTTTCGGCTACGATACCAATGAGGCCCTTCACCTGTCCGAAAAAGAACGACAGTTTCTTCATACGTTGGTAGATACCATCGAGCAGGAGATCCACCAAAATATGGACCGTCACTCACAGGAATTGATTGTTCAAAACCTGGAAACAATCCTCAAATACTGTAGCCGCTATTATGACCGTCAGTTCTACACGCGAACGAGCCTCAACAAAGATCTGATTTCACAATTTGAAATCTTCCTGAAATCCTACTTCACGTCCGATCAGATTCGGGTGCGGGGAGTACCCACCATTGACCAATGTGGGGAAGCACTCAACATGTCAGGCCCCTACCTAAGCGACCTGCTACGAAGTGAAACAGGCAGGAGCGCCAAAGATCATATCCATGGATACCTCATTGATCGAGCTAAAACTATACTACTCAACTCCAACGACTCAGTCAGCCAGATCGCATTCGCCTTTGGCTTCGAATACCCACAAAACTTCAGCAAACTCTTCAAATCAAAAACTGGCTTAAGTCCCAGCGAGTACCGCAACCTGAATTGATGTCCGTCCTGCGAAAGTCATATGACTATCCGTGAAACGGATAGGCTTTCTTCATGGCTGATATCGTTCTTTGATGTATAGTAAACTTGAAGAACCATGAAACAGACGGCATACAGTATCATTGAAAACAAAGACCTAAACGGAAAAGTCTTTCTCATTACCGGTGGCTACGCCGGACTTGGTGCAATCAACACCCGAGCGCTATTGATGGCCAATGCCACAGTGATCGTCGCAGGTCGTAGTACAAAAACACAAGCCGACTTTGTTCAAAGCCTGCTGGATGATCCATCGCTGGATTTCGATAAGAAACAAATAGACGCTTCACATACCCTAGACCTGGGCGACCTGGCGTCTGTCAGAGATTTTGCCTTGCACATGAGAAAAACTTACCCCCGGATCGATTGCCTCATTTGCAATGCAGGTGTCATGTTTACCCCTCCAGGCAAAACAAAGGATGGTTTCGAAACGCAGATGGGCATCAATGTGATAGGGCACTTCTTGTTGGCAAAAATGTTGGTGGATATCACCAAGAGACAGGTATGGTTGTCATCCAAAGCCCACATCAGATTTGGAGCTCCTCGCATTGATTTTGATCGCATTACAGAGGTGGACGAAAGCACTTACATGTCGCGAAAGCGGTATCAACAAGCTAAGCTGGGCGACATTTTGCTTGCCAAGGAGTTTGCCAAACGATATCCGCATCTCAAAGCCGTTTCCGTACACCCCGGGGGTGTCAAGACCAATTTGGGTCGACATATGACACTGGCGCAAAAGCTGGTATTTATCCTGAAACATCCCTTAAGGGTCCTGTCGATGGTGGAAGCTGAAGAAGGGGCCTCAACACAGGTCATGGTGGCGGTGATCCCTGACGATGGACTGGAAAATGGCGCATATTATGCCGACTGCAAGGTGACTGGCGAAGCTGAAAGTGCAAAGAATATGGAGGACGCGAAGGGGCTTTTTAACTACTGCGATGAAGCCACAAAAGATTTCCAATCCCAGGCATAGCCAGTTCGAGAACCTTGTCACCTCGTGAATAGTTAACTCTCCTGGTATGCATAAGAAATGGAATCAAATCCATGCTTAGGCATGTGTCACCGCAGACCAATGATAATATCACTCCTATTATCCGCAATTCTATTGGCCCTTGGACTGCTCCATTTCCATTGGGCACTTGGAGGAAAATTTGGATTTGACTTGGCAGTCCCAACCAGGGAAAACGGACAGCGTGTTCTGAATCCGGGAAAGGTTGATTGCGTCGTTGTAGGAATGGCATTGGTCGCTTTTGGAGCATTCTATTTGATAAAATCCGGAGTAGTCGATTTGACCCTGATGGCCTGGCCTTTTACTTACGCCGGCTGGGTGATCCCCTCCATTTTCCTGATTCGTGCAATAGGAGAATTTCGCTATGTTGGATTTTTCAAGCGTGTCAAGACCACCGACTTCGCAAAACAAGATACGCGGCTATTCTCTCCCCTGTGCTTACTCATCGCTATCATGGGAATCACCGTTCAGGTGATGGGCTGACCACCTCGAAATAAAGCCAGAACTCTACTTCCAAGCCCTCAGCGGTTTTGAGGATTCTGAAGGGCCAATTAAAAAAAATTCACCTTCGTTGTGACAATTCTTGAAATTCTGATACTCATGTAATAAAGTGCATAGTTCGAATGGAATTGAAAAAGCGAGACTTCATTCAGATCATAGACAAAAACAATGGCGTCATCAGAAGCCTCTGCCGGGTCTACTATGTGAGCCATGAAGATCAGAAGGATGCCTTCCAGGATATTGTTCTTCAACTCTGGAAATCTTTTGACACCTTCCGGGGAGAATCTCAAATCAGCACCTGGATATATGCCGTAAGTCTCAATACCCTTCTTGCAAAAAACAGAAAAGACAAAAAAAACGTGATTACGGCGCCCCTGGATACATGCCACAACATAGTATCCAGTGCCTTGGCGGACGATGACCTGGAGCTTCTCTCGATCATCCTTCAGTCTTTGAAAGACCTCGACAAGGCCATTTTGGTGCTCCACCTGGAAGGCTATCGCCACAAGGAAATCGCTGATATTTTGAAGGTGTCGGCTAGCAACGTAAGCACTCGCTTCAACCGGATCAAATCACAATTGAAAACAAAACTCAAAGTAAGACCTTATGCAACTCGACGACCTTAAACCAGCATGGAATCATCTGAAGCTCAGATACACCATGCAACAAATAGAACCGCAGGAAGTCCTATCGATCATTGAACATGCCACACAAGAACGTGAGACTAAATTCGGCCGGATTATTTTCAATCTCCTGATGTTCATGGTCATGATCATTTTTTGTCAGGGCGGATGACCTTGCACATCATTTGGGACGTGAGTCCCAGCATCTTCATGGATTTCGATTTATTCCGGTGGTATGGTCTCTGCTGGGCACTGGGCATATTCCTGGGATACCGCATCATGCTCAATATTTACAAGGTCGAAGGCTTGCCAGTAGCAGATCTGGATAAGCTCACTACGTATGCGATGCTGGGAGCTATCATCGGGGCACGACTGGGACACATATTGTTTTATGACCCCGTCTACTATTTGAATCACCCCATTGAGATACTTCCCATCAAAACATCTCCACACCTGCAGTTTACAGGTCTCGCCGGACTCGCCAGTCACGGAGGAATATTGGGCGCCTTGCTGGCCTTAGGTCTGTACAAAAGAAAAACAGGTCATAGCTACCGCTGGATGCTAGACAGACTGATGATCGCCGGGGCTGCTTTAGGAGGGTGCATCAGATTGGGCAACTTCATGAACTCCGAAATCATCGGAACGCCATCCAACCTTCCGTGGGCCGTTGTCTTCACGAGCGTGGATCAAATCCCGAGGCATCCAGCGCAACTGTATGAAGCCCTCTTCTATTTCATTGCAAGTATGGCGCTGTACTTCCTATGGAAATCAGAACGGCTACACGGGCGGAATGGGCAGCTATTTGGCATCGGCTTGATATTGATATTCGCACAACGGTTCCTTGTCGAATTCGTAAAAGAGAACCAGGTTCTTTTCGAACAGCATATGACGCTGAACATGGGCCAAATTCTGAGTATCCCTCTGATCTTCATTGGCCTCTGGCTTGCCCTTAACAACCAAAACAGACCAAATTCAGATAAGCCAAACTCCAGTGACATGAGCATGAGCCTCTAGCCAAACCCACTCGCCAATTGGTCCCCCGGTGGAATGTTACTATTTTGGGTACTTAACCAATGCAGGCAGACATCTCCACACGTACCACCATCACCAACGGCGTCCGGCCCCTTCGATATCTCTTCGGGACTATTGGGCTTTTCTTATTTGCTTCGTTTTTAGGGACATACAGCGAAATCACGCTCATACTGCTGCTGGCCTGCATTCTATTGACGTTCTTGTTCTATCGATCCCGAAAAATTCAATTTGACGAAAGCAACCTCTATCGCGTCTATCCAAATAAGGAGAAAACGGTGTCCTTCTCGGACATAACAAGTATCAAGAGAAGTAACATCAAAGTGAACGGCACTCGACTATGGAAGGTCACTTACCGAGACAAAGACCAACTGGAGCAAAAAATGCTTTTCAAGGAAGGGACATTCCAGCATGGCAGCACCAATGAGCTGATTGAGGCTGTCAAAGACGTAAATCCTTCTGTAGTCATTTGGGGACACCCGCACTTCAATCAGCCGGAGTGATGATATGCATTAGGACGACATCGGGCTTCTATAAGGAGCATTTGGGCCAGCTTCTGTTCATTTATTTCAATCAAAGCCTATGAAGGGGGAAAAGAATTTGACTGCCCTGGTAAAAAATATGAAGCCGCAATTGAACAGCGGCAGATATGTGTTCTTAAACACCCCCTCCCATCAGGATTTTGGCAATGACAGCATCCTATTCCAGTTCAAAGAAGAGGAAGGCATTACGGTAGTCATGACCCAGGAAGCAGCCGACGCCCTGGGCTACAGCTACGATTTTGTGGCCTCCTGGATAACCCTTCGGGTACATTCCTCCCTCGAAGCTGTAGGGCTCACAGCACTTTTCTCCAAAGCGCTGGCAGAAAACGACATCAGCTGTAACGTAGTCGCAGGCTACTACCACGACCACATCTTTGTAGACCAAAAGGACGCAGAAAAGTCGATGGTGGCACTACAGGAGCTTTCTGCTAGCTACCAATAGCCGTCACAAACACATAAATTGATGGATGGAACATGCTGTTAGGACCTCAAAAGATCCGCCAACCGACGACGGTCCGAAAGAGTCTATCCAAGACTACAATCAATGATCTTGCAAGTGGGATTTTGCCGTTTGGGGAAATTGAAGACATTCTTCTTTTCACCGGGAATCAACGAAAAGCGGGCCGTTTCCTTTCTCCATTCCCCTTTGTAATACCACCTTTTTTCGATCGTCACCGTGACGCTTTGTTCACTTCCATTGCGCACATAGAACCACGCATACTTGACATTGCCTTCTTCTGTAACCTGGATTTGGTTGTTACATTGGGATGCATGAAAGATCACACCGGACCGCCCGAAAACCCTGGAAATCTCCATGGTGGAAGGCCACGCAATTGCGCAAATCATGATAATCATACCTATTGTATGCTGTACCATTGCGGAGTAAATAGGATGAATAAGGTACACAACAATTCCATCATCTCCAATGCAAACATTGACCTGATCGGAACCTGCAAGCTGTCCGGCAACGGCCTACCTTTGACCTGATGACAAAGCAGCAATTACAAATTGACTACCAAGTCAGTGTCAACCGTGTTTTCCAGCATATCGAGGAGAATCTGGCTTCCGAGCTATCCCTGAAAGCGCTTTCGCAAGTTGCTTTTTTCTCGCCCTTTCATTTTCATCGGATATTCAAAATCATGACCGGGGAAACCCTCAACGAGTATGTGACCAGACGGCGGATCGAACGATCAGCCCTGGATTTGCTCCACAAGCAATCTGGCGTGACAGCCATCGCACTGCGCTATGGCTTCAACAGCAATTCTGCATTCACCCGAGCGTTCAAGCAATTCTACGGGGTAAGCCCAACGGCCTTTAGACAACAGAACCCACATCGATTTAGCAAGATTCGTCAACTCGAAAGCAAGAATAGTAAAGCCTACCCTGACACTGAAAAATACATTTGTGCTATTGATAACCTTAAAAATTGGATTGGAATGAACGCACAAATCGAAATCAGGGAATTGCCGAAAATGGACCTTGCTTATGTCACTGCAATAGGACCACATAACATTGAAGAGGCTTACGGCAAAATCGTACGATGGGCCACACCTCGGGGGCTTTTGAATGGGGCCACCAAAATGGTGACAATCTACCACGACAGTTTCAAGGTAACTGAGCCCGAAAAGGTACGAATGAGTGCCTGCATGCTACTGAACAATCCCGTAGCAACTGATGGAGAGATAGGCCTCAGATCCATCGAAGCCACCAAATGTATTGTAGGTAGCTTTGAAATAAAACCTCATGAGTTTGAAAAGTCCTGGACGGGCCTGTTCGTTTGGATGAATGAGCATGGATACAGGAAAGCAGAAACCAATCCTTTCGAAATCCACCACAACAATTTCCACGAACATCCTGAAAACAAGGCCATTGTCGACCTTTGCATTCCCGTATGTTAGGCTGTTTTAACCGTCCATAAAACCTGCGAACAGAAGCTTGATACTGCCAATGAAAGCCGATACTTTAGAGGAAACATGGACGGTGAGATATGACTAAAATTCATCCAACATTACTTTTTGGCACATTATTGCTAGCACTGGTTGCCTGTGTACAAGATACGGCGGCGGACCTGGAAAAATGGAAGGGCGAAGTAGTGGCCACGGAAAAGGCCTTCAACGATATGGCACAGGAAAAGGGCCTGATGGAGGCTTTTGCTTTTTTTGCTGCCGACAGTGGCGTGATCCGACGCGGTCGAAATATCATCAAGGGAAAGTCAGCCATAGGGGCCTTCTATGAGAAGAGTGCCCGACCCGACGAAACCCTCACCTGGCGCCCGACATTTGTAGATGTAAGCGAATCCGGTGATCTGGCCTACACCTACGGAGATTATGAATTCATCTATTTTGATACCTTGGGCAACGAACAAATCAACAAGGGTATTTTCCACACCGTATGGAAGCGACAGACCGATGGGACCTGGAGATTCGTCTGGGATTGAGAAAGGAACTCACCCAACCCATGTGAGCTATCTGTAAAGTGGCAATGGGTAAGGACTATTACGTATTCTCCTATGGTTCCAATATGCTCTTTCAACGCATATTTGAAAGGGTAAATACAGTCGAGGTAGTGGGCACCTACGTCCTCCAGGGGTACCGATTGCGTTTCAACAAAAAGAGCATAGACGGATCTACAAAAGCCAATATTCAGGCAACTGATGACGCTGGTGACGCCGTTTGCGGAGTACTCCATCGGCTATCACTAAGCCAAAAACCCATTCTTGACCAATATGAAGCTCTGGGGCAAGGCTACGATCTACAGCATTTCCTGATGACTACGAGTGGCGGTGGACAACTTCGGATTCACTACTACGTTGCTACGGAGCCTCAGTACCTGACCGTGGGCCAACCTTACCGTTGGTACCTGAACTTCGTCATTGCCGGAGCTATGGAAAACGGTTTCCCAAATCCCTATATCAACGAGCTCAAGGCGATCACTCCAATGACCGACAAGAATCAGATACGTAAACATCAGAACGATGCGGTTCTGCAGAGATCTAAAGTACCTTGGCCGTAGCAAAACGAAGGTCGCCAGCTGGCGGCGACCTTACACAACGTGATTAGAAGGTGATTTTTTGAATTGAAAAAGCCTCAAAGTCCGCATTGCCTTTCACTGCAAGCTCGAAGAGGAAAGAATTCACTACCATGACTTCGCCTTCTATGAGGGCAGCAGTGGTTGGAAAGACATTGTCAGCCTCGGCCACGATAGACGCATCAATACCTGCACTTGCCCATCCATCTTCAGTGGAAATTTTGTGAATCGTATTCTGGCCTGTTGATGGATCAAAAATGTTGCTGACCACAACGAGTTCATCGATATCAGTCAGCAAGATCCCATCGATTGTGTTGATGTTACCATCGATTTGGACCTGACTGAAAGCTGCTGGGTCCTCAACTGGCACCTTGTAGAGCGTACCCAGACTGTAGTGCGCCAGCAACAGGAAGCCATCAGTGTGCCACTCGATTCCATTCAAACCAAAGCTTTCCCCAACAGGCGCCAACAAGGGATCCATGAAAAAGAGCGTGGCTTCTCCAGCAGGAGTCACCTTGAAAACAGCGGGTGTCAGGCTGCTTGTCACATAACCATTGCCTTCGTCATCAAGCACTACATCGTTGGCCAGGTGCGGGCTGCCGGCCGGCGTCAACGCTGTCAGATCCACATCAAATATTTCAGCGCCAGTAGTTAAATCGTAGGCCAACAGGCTAGCCAAAACCGGTGGATTGGCACCGGTGGTTTTCTCAGAGAAGCCCGGATCGGCATTGCACACCAACAACCTATTCCTCGCGGCATCAATCTTGAGTCCCAATACCGATTTCAGTTTGTCGGCAACCACGAAGTCGTCGATATTTCCGTCAAAGTCCATCCTCACAATTTTACCTTTTCGAATGGAGCTGAGATAGATGGTCTGGCTCTCCTCGTCGTAGGCAATACCCTCAGGAAACAGACCTTTTTCGGTAACGGCAATATCGCCTGGAAGTGGATCGCGACTGGCTTCACTTTCCTCGCATGATCCAAAGCCCAGCAGGGCACTTACCAGGAAAGAATGGATCAACATTACTTGTCTTTTCTTCATTTTTCGCATTTCTCAAAAAATTAATTTCCAAATTATTGAGACGTAAAATTCTGGAATACAAGTAGTTAAGAGTATTCCAATTGATTGGATAAATGTTGTGAGTAGGTCAGGGGTTACGCTCCTGAAATTTCTTGGGGGTAATTCCAAACTGGGACCTGAAGGATTGGACAAAATGTGAAGTATTTTCAAAACCCACGGCATAGGCGACCTGCCCCACATTCATTCGAGATTGCGACAGCATCGTTTGGGCTTCAGTGAGTCTCCGCATCTTTATCCATCGTGCAGGGCTATCACCAAAGGCTTTCTCAAACTCTCGCTTGAAATTGGACAGGCTCAGACCCATCAAGTGGGCAAAATCCTCTACCCGCAACCTGCGTCTGAAATTCTTTTCCATGAAGGGTTTCAAACCCAGACTCATTTGCAGATTGATATTCTCCAGGAAATGTGAAAATCCAACATGTCGCATAGCAAGGTGCAGCAATAACTCATGGATCTTTACCTCAAACAATGGAGAAGTCATCGTTGCCTCCGGCTGGAAGAATGGCAGCAGCGACTGCACATAAGTTTCCAATACCACATCCCTCCCCAACTTGAAATAGGTCAATGCCTCCTGACCTTCCGCCTTGCGAGCAAAGTGGGATTTGTGACGTTCGTAAAAGTCGGATAGTAGCTGATCATCCAGAAACAGCAGCAGGGCTTTGTAGACCCCAGCCTCCTGTACCTTTTCGGTTGATATCAGAAGCCCCTTTTTCAGGAAGATGGTCTCCCCTTTCCCTACCACCACGTCCTCCAGAGAGGAATGAAAGTACTTGTAACCCTGCAAGCCGAAGGAAATTACATTCTTGTTCAGTACAATTCTGGATTTCTCGGTCTCAAAATTGCGATTGAGGAGCACCAGCGAGTTATCTCCTACAGGTAGTACCTCGTCATGATCAGCTGGTTGATTTAGAAAGACCTCAGGGACTTGCATGATCACAAATTAAGTCAAAGTTAGACCTCCGTCAACAGGGAAGACACCACCTGTAATCCAGGATGATTGCGGAGAACAGAGCAGCAACGCCATACCAGCGATATCGCGGGGCTCACCTATCCTGCCCAATGGATACAAGCTCGGTAGGGACGCTTCAAAAACGCTACGTTCCACCCTGGTCATATTGGCCATCGCCCTTTCAAACATCGAAGTTTTGACTGACCCAGGTGCTATGGCATTGACCCTCACGCCCATGTGTCCTACCTCCATGGCAAGTGCTCGTGTAAACGATTCTAGCGCTCCTTTCGAAAGCGAATAAAGCGTGCTTGGCCGCTGAGGGATCATTTTGTGTGCAAAGTACGAACTGATATTTAGGATGTTGCCCCTGCGCTCAATCAAGGACGATAGCAGATGCTGGGTAAGGAAGTAGACGGACCGTACATTGATATCCAGTACCCTGTCAAAATCTGCGGCAGAAACTTCCTCAAATCCCTTGAACAGCGCCAACCCCGCATTGTTCACCAACACATCCACCCCACCGGATGCCAGGATATCATCTGATAGCGAATCCAGTCGGGACAAATCGGCTAGATCCCTGGAAATCAGGGTGACCTTACCATCTATCCTCTCCACGGCGGCCTCTAACTTGACAGCATCTCTGCCAATCAGGGTGAGCTCTGCCCCCGCGTTGGAAAAGGCTTCAGCGATGGCAAGACCTATGCCCCCGCTACCTCCAGTAACAACGACGTGCTTGTCCTTGAGGATTCCCATGTATTACGCGGAGATGTAGACACTGAGATGCGAAAAAGCCCGCGCTCTCAAGGGTATTATCGCCTTGTAATCTTCAGAATCAAAGACCTCCAGGACCTTCTGTTTGTCAGGCCACTCTGTCACCGCAATGAGGTCTGGTTTTTCATCACCGACCAAGACATGGTCAACTTCTATTTTCTGTAGCGGCTTGGCTCCAGCCGATTTGAAGATCTCTGAGGATCTGGAAGCGTACTCCTTAAGTGCTGAAGTATTCTGAGGATTCACTTGGGCATTGACGATCATTAAAACACTCATATCTTTTTTTTCGACAAAATTCAGCGCTTGCCCGTGAGAAAAATGTTGTAATTCGTTCAGAAAAGATCAACTTCCGATTTCACGAGCACACGGGAATGCTTTGGATTTTCTATGGTGCCTTCGCCTCATAAACGTCCCAACAACCATTCCCCAATTTTTTGTTGCCTCGCCAGCGGCAATCACGTAATTCATTCAAAACCAACTCAGTCTAAACATGAAAATTCCAATCCTTGGTCTCTTCTCATTATTCTCGCTTGCGCTCTCAGCTCAAGATCAGTTCATCAACGTCGACGAATCCAATCCCCCAAACACCAGCCTATTGTCACCTGGAACAAGGCAATACCTGGTTTACATCCAAAAACCCGATGGATCGATGATGGACATTTCCATCTGGGAACGCACCGTCAATGTGACAACATACAATAACCAGCCAGCCATCGAGATTTCACAATCGTGGAAGAACCAAAACAATGAAAAATCCAAAAAACTCTATTCACTGAATAGGCTAACGGACTTTCAACCCATCTATCATTATACCAAAAGCGGTAAAGGGAAAGTGCAAGCATTCAATTTCTCACGAGAGCAGGTTCAAGGGGCAGACTCTGTACCAGACAACGAACTGGCAACGTTCAATATGGACCTGGAATTCCCGGTGCTGAATTTTGAACTGGATATGGAGGTGCTACGGATGCTGGCATACAAAGAAAATGCTACTATGGTCATCCCCTTCTACCATCCCGGAAACACCAAAGCTCCCCGTGAGTGGCATTTCAAAGTTGAGGGGAGAGATCAGGTACGAACGTCGCTTGGTGCAATCGCCTGTTGGAAGGTAAGTGTACACTATGCTGATAATAATGCCGCAACCTTCTGGATTAGCGAAGACACCCACGAATTCATCAGAATGGAAGAAACCTTCGGCAAGATCAGAAGATACAAGGTCCTCCTGTAGCTTACGACGTATGCCGGTCTCCCTTAAAAAACACCTGGAATCAGCGTCCAGCTGAGCACAATAAGGAGCAGAATAGCCAGGATATTCAGAAGAAAACCCACTTTGACCATATCCGCGACCTTGATATAGCCACTCACAAAAACAATGGCATTGGGTGGGGTCGCCATGGGCAGCATAAAAGCGCAGCTACTGGCCAGTGTAATAGGAATAGCCAGGTGTAGAAATTCCATGCCCAGGCCTTGGCTAATTCCACTGACCATAGGGGCGAACACAGCCACAAGGGCTACGTTGCTCATCAACTCCGTCATAAACAGCATCACGGTGATGAGAAAAGGGACAGTCTTCTGTTGTGAAAAGTCATTGTCCCGGACATATGCGCCGATGGCGTCAATAATGCCAGCTTCGGACAATCCTTTGGCCAGTGCCAGTCCACCACCAAAGAGGATGAGTATGCCCCATTGCAGGTTCTGCGTATCCTTCCATTTTATCGCAAAATCTCCAGTACCAAATCGCGCAGGTATGACAAAAACTGCCATGGCTCCAATAATTGCAATCTGAGCATTTCCCAATCCCAGCCCGGTAATTGCGTTGAGTTGGGTTCTGAAGACCCAAAGCAGAGCGGTGCCCAGAAAACACATGAGAACCAGGCGTTCTTTTGTGCTCATCTTACCAAGCTTTTGTATCTCCTCACTGAGCACCTCTTTGGTTACCCCCAGGCTACCCAGTCTATTGGGATAGAACCGGGTGAGGACAAAATAGGCCACAGCCAACATCACTACAGCGAACGGAAACCCAATCGTGGACCATCTTACAAAATCCATCTCCATGCCATACTCACTTTCCAGGAAGCCGATCAGCACAACATTGGGAGGCGTACCCACAATGGTAGCAGTACCACCGATATTCGCAGCATAGGCAATACCTAGCATCGTAGCCAGCGCAAAGTTCCTACTCCCCTTTTCTTCCACGACCTTATCCTTGATCAGGAAATCTATCATCGTCAGCGCGATGGGCAGAATCACGAGCGTAGTGGCCGTGTTACTGATCCACATGCTGAGCAGGGCCGTTGCCAACATGAATCCCAAAATGACGCCATTGGCATTCGTGCCAGTCAGTTTGATGATATTTAGGGCAATACGTTTGTGGAGGTTGACCTTTTCCATCGCCAGGGCTAGTACAAACCCACCAAAGAACAGAAAGATGATCGGGCTGCCGTAATTAACCGCCACATCTGCAAAAGACATAATGTCCAGCAGAGGAAAGAGAAACATAGGCAATAGCGCCGTGGTGGGGATATCCACAGCCTCTGTGATCCACCAAATGACCATCCATGCGGCCACTGAAATGACCCGATCCGCTTCAGGACTTATGAGAAGTGTGTCAGTAAGGTTGATCGTGATGCAAACCAGGGGTCCGAGTAGCAGACCCAACTTCTTAACAAAGGTGTAATCTTTCATGGGGTAGCCTTACGATCAAAAATCTAAGCGATGCGGCAAATTAACATGAATTGAGGGTACAGCTCAGACTAGGCCAAAAGCAATTCGAAAATCCCCGTGAAAACTTCACTGGCACCGATATATATCCCGACGCCGTAAGTAAGATGATTCACCGACAGGTTGTTGATCGCGTAAGGCAATCCACTGATGTTAATGAAACTGAAAGCAATGGCGGTCAAAAGACAACCAGCGACCAAAACAGCCACGTTGGAGGACAAGATCAATAGCAATACACCGACGAGCAGAATTCCGAAACCCGCCATGATCACTTGCTGAAGCTTTTGCCTTGCCACAAATCCGCTTATGGCAAAGGCAAGAATGGCCGAAAAGCCCAGGAACCCAAAAGAGAAATAGCCGCCATAGGAGCCGATGGACTGAAAATTCGATTCAATATGCTCAGGCAAAAACTCCACGAGAAACGCTTTGCTCACACCCAGCACCAATCCCACCACAAGAATCGAAAGGTAGGAGAAAAATGTCTCGTGACGACTTGCGGGAGCTTCAATTAGCTCCTGCTTCCGTTGTATGACCTCATCAGAGGACACTTTGTGAAACAAGAAACCCGTTCCGGCGATGAGAATACCCCCAACGACAAAAGTCAGGGTATCTCCGAAAAAATGAACCAGACTCACTACTACCGGCTCCAGCGCGTAGAGTAGTTCTGTAACCAGAAACAATACACCCATCACGATCGGTAATTTCTGGGCCGGAGCGAAGGCTTCGATCATCGAGTTGGCCGGACTGATAAACAGATTCATCGCAATCAACCAAATGACAATCATAAAAGGCAACAAAGGCTTCACTGCGCTCAAAGGCCCCGAACCAATGATGGTGGCCACTACCATGAAAACCATAGCGGTAGCGCCTATACCTATGGTGAATACAGTAAAAAACTTTCCACTCCGCTTCATAATGATATCAGCCAGCCATCCGGCAATCGGTGGAATCACCACAAGAATAATGGCCTTTGCAACCAACAGAAACGTTTTGAGGCTGCCGAAATCAAACTTCTCCAGTAGAATGGGTTGGTATTCGTGGTACGCGATCCAGCTGATTACTACCGCGGCGTTGAGCGCAGCAAGGCTGTATACTTCTTTCCATTTCAAGGTTTTTGCAGGTGCCAGATTGTCTGTTGCCATATCCGATTCATCCTTGTTCAAAGAACAATCTATCAAAAATCGCTCGGACCTATGGTCTTTTGTCGAAGACAAATGCTTCTAAAAAGCGCTGACTTGGCAGGACAGCAATTTCAGAAAAGTAGAAATCGTTCACATCATCTGTCACTATACACTCACAGCCGGCATCCAAAGCTCCATAGTATTGAAACCCATCCTCCAAATCAACTACCGAGGGATTTTCGACCGCTGATCGAACCGCTTTTTCCGTTATTTCAGCTAACCTGAGGTTCTGACAAATCAGGGATATCTTCTTTTTGGCCTGGGCCCTACCACTCTTTTTGGATGAGAAGTAGAAGGCTATTGCTAAACACAGATCCGATGTATAAAGGTCAAACCTGTTTGTACCGGCCAGGCTCAAAACCCTCGATGAATAGGTGAATTCTGGATATTCCTTATTGACTACAGACACCAAGACGTTGGCATCCACGAAGACCTTCACGACTTCTTGCTGTCGTAGTATGTGGCCTTTCGGGATTTCCTGGACTGACCCTTGTATTGAACCTGCCCTTCGGCGACCTGATTCACCCAATCCGCAACCGGCAAATCCTCGAGAGACTGATATTGCTTCTTTTCATCCAATTGACGATAGATGTACTCGGTCAGTCGGGAAAGACTGATGTTGTGTTTGGCCGCAAAAGCTTTCGCTGACTGAATGACCTCCTGGTCGAAACTGAGTGTAATCTTAGAATCCATCCTTAAGGGCTTACGACAAAGATAAAAAATCTATACGTATTACCCTTCGAGCTGCATCATCTTCTCCTCCCACAGTTTGGTAAGCTCAGCAATCTCATTTTTGACAAGCTCCACCTCATTGTTGAGCTCATTTAGTTTGTCCGGATCATTCGCATGCTCGGGAATGGCCATTTTCTCTTGCAGTAGATCCACCTCCTTCTCCTTTCCCTCAATTTGCTTTTCGAGATTGGCAATTTCCTTTTCAACCTGAGGGGATTTAGGTTTCACCTGGGGTGATGTGGTCTTTTTCCTGGCTTTTGGTTTCTCAACCACCGTTTGGGTATCCTTTTGTCTCTGGTTCATCCACCATTCAAACTCTTCGTAAGTCCCGGGGTACTCTTTGAGCTCCTGATCTTCAATCCACCAAATCTTATTGGCGACCTTGGCAATGAAATCACGATCGTGCGAAACCAACAGGAACGTACCTTCAAATTGGTTCAGGGCCTGTACCAAAATACTCACAGAAAGCATATCCAAGTGGTTGGTGGGCTCATCCAGCAAGAGAAAGTTGGACTCCGAAATTAGGGTCTTGGCAAGCGCCACTCGAGATTTCTCACCCCCGGAAAGGACCTTGATC
Organism: Cyclobacteriaceae bacterium; assembly: GCA_965601475.1. Taxonomy (GTDB): domain Bacteria; phylum Bacteroidota; class Bacteroidia; order Cytophagales; family Cyclobacteriaceae; genus JAWPMT01. The sequence continues at coordinate 616,294 of OZ271832.1, forward strand.
TTCTTGAATACTTCATCATCGGTAAACAAGAAGCATCCCAATACCCCACGAAGTTCTTGCTCTGTCTTGCCTGTACCCTGCTGCTTCAATTCCTCAATGATCTCACTTTCAACATCCAGGGCTTCCAGCTGGTGCTGAGCGTAGAAAGAAGTGATCACATTGTGACCCAATTCTACCTTGCCTTCATGGGGTTCGGACCCTGCCACAATCCTCAAGGCAGTAGACTTCCCCTTACCATTGGCCCCGATGAGGGCTATCTTGTCTCCACGCTCAATGTGTCCGGCGGCATTAGCGAGGATATTCAAGTCCCCGTAGGACTTTGAGATGTGATCCAACCGAACCACATGCCGCCCAGACTTGGTCTTGAAATTGAATTTGAAATGAACCTGGGCATTCTCATTGACAACGGCATCCACACGCTCCATCTTCTCAAGCTGCTTGGCCTTGGACTTCGCTTGTTTGGCCTTGGTGGCTTTGGCCTTGAAGCGCTCTATGAATCGCTCAGCTTCCCGTATCTTCTGCTGCTGATTGTCATAGGCATTCTGCTGGATTTCATTTCGAAGCTCTTTCTCCTCTTCATAAAAATCATAGTTACCAGCATAGACATGCAATTTCTGAGCATACACTTCCACGATCTTGTTGACACAGGCATTGAGGAACCGCCGGTCATGCGACACGATGATGTAGGCTCCATCGTAAGTCTGCAAGTAATTCTCCAGCCACTGAATAGAGGGCAAGTCCAGGTGGTTAGTCGGCTCATCCAGCATGAGCAGTGATGGCTTCTCCAATAGTAGCTTGGCCAGCATCACACGCATTCTCCATCCTCCGGAAAATTCCTTCAAAGGCCTCTTTAAATCTTGCGTCTTGAAGCCAATACCTTCTAATATCTCTTCCGCCTTTGTTTGAATGGTGTAGCCCTCCACCGCTTCAAAACGTTCCTGCAATTTCGACAACTTGTCTACCAGGTGGTCTTCGTAGTTGGTTTCCATCTGGTGAAGGACCTGATCGATTTTGTGCTGAAGATCGTGCGCTTCCTTAAAAGCCAGCATGGCCACTTCCAGAATGGGCTCATCAGACTGGTAACTTAGCAAGTCCTGATTCAGAAAGCCAATGGTGGTTTCCTTGCTCATGGAGACCTCACCTGATGTTGGGGGGGTGTCCCCAATGATCATTTTCAGCAGCGTCGACTTTCCAGTCCCATTGAGACCAATAAGACCTATTCGATCTTTTGGCGTAATGAACAGGGAAGCCTCATCATAGAGGGCGCGATCACCCAGAAAGTACGATAGATTGTTAATACTTATCATGCCTGGCAAAAGTAGAAATCCCAGACTTCAACGCACAGATCGCATGGCACTAATAATTAAAGTGAAACCATTCTTAGATTTTACGGTTTGTGACTAAAACCCTCATGTTTCATGGTCAGAGAGCGTATTTCCCGTATCGTTGACAGTAAGCGTTTTCAACAGATCATTGTCGGATTGATCATTCTAAATTCACTGATGATAGGAATGGAAACTTCCGATCAGGTGATGAACGCCTTCGGTCATGTCATTGATCAGGTGGATCTGGTTATTCTCGGCATCTTCATCGTTGAAATTCTCCTGAAGATCTACGCCCACCGCATTTCATTCTTCAAGAGTCCATGGAATCTGTTTGACCTCTTCGTTATTCTCATATCCGTACTTCCTGCTGCCGGCTCGTTCACCGTATTCAGGGCACTAAGAATTCTTCGGACTTTGAGACTGGTGAAGAACATGCCCAAGCTGAGGCTGATCATTGAATCACTGCTTTACGCCATTCCCAGCATCGGGTGGATTGCTGTATTGCTGATGGTGATCTTTTACATTTTCGCCGTCATTGGGACTAATCTTTTTGGGCCTGACTACCCACAATGGTTCGGGACGCTTGGAGATTCCATGTACACGCTTTTTCAGATCATGACCCTGGAAAGCTGGTCTTCGGGCATTGCGCGACCCATTGTGGAAAAACAACCCCTTGCGACGGCCTATTTTGTTGTATTTATACTCATCGCAACCTACACTACCCTGAATATCTTCATTGCCATAGTGGTCAATACCATGAACGAGATGCATATGAAGACTATCGAAAAAGATCTTCAGGATGAGGAGGAGCATATCAAAGAATTTGTTAGACTTGAAAACGAGTACCTTTTGGTTCGGATGGATCGGCTAACTGCTGAAATACAGGAAGTAAAGGAACTCCTCCTACAAGAAAATGCGATAAACAAAGAACAAGACTAACCAAAACTCATGCGCTACATCAGCTTACTTCTTATCATATTCTCAATTTCTTGCGACAACGCTAATCCTACCGAGGACAACACTGTAGTCGAAGAAACCGGGGACGTTGGTCTTACAGACATGGTTGGTCTTGAACTTGATCGACTGCAGATGCCGGAAGGTTTCGAAATAGCAGTGTATGGACGAGTCGACAATGCCCGGTCGATGGTACTGGGAGATCAGGGCACGCTCTTCGTTGGTAACAGAGGTGGAGGAAGCGTGTATGCCGTGCGTGACAACGATGGTGATTTCAAGATTGACGAACGCTATGAGCTTGCCAGCGGTTGGAACATGCCAAATGGTGTAGCCTTCCTCGACGGCGACCTCTACGTAGCTGAGGTGAGCAAACTTTGGCGCTTTGAAAATATTGAGGAGAATCTGGCCAACCCGCCGGAGCCCCAACTGATTTACGATGATTTTCCCAAGGATCGTCACCATGGATGGAAGTATATCGCTTTTGGACCTGATGGTAAATTGTACGTTCCTGTTGGAGCTCCCTGCAACATCTGTGAAAGCAGAAATGAGTATTACACGTCGATTATCCGCATGGATCCTGATGGATCGAATAGGGAGATTTATGCAACCGGTGTTAGGAATACCGTAGGTTTTACCTGGCACCCAACTACCAATGAACTTTGGTTCACGGACAATGGAAGAGATATGATGGGGGACGACCTGCCGCCTTGTGAACTGAACCGGGTCTCGGAAATGGGTCAGCACTTTGGTTATCCCTACTGCCATGGTGGCACCATCAGTGATCCGGAATTTGGTGATAAAAGAGATTGCGAAGAGTTTGTGCGGCCCGTCCAGAACCTAGGGCCACATGTAGCACCTCTTGGTGTGGAATTCTATACCGGCACGATGTTCCCATCGGACTACACCGGCAAGATCATTATTGCAGAACATGGCTCCTGGAACCGGAGCAGCGAAGCTGGCCACACTGGCCACCGCCTCACAATTGTAAGCGAAGTGAATGGTGAGGGAACCTCTTATGAGTCATTTGTTTCTGGCTTTCTTAGAGAAGAAACCAACACTGCCTGGGGTCGACCTGTGGATGTGGTGCTCCTACAGGACGGTTCCATGCTCATTTCCGACGACCTCAGCGGCACTATCTACAGGCTAACCTACAGTGCAAGCTAGACTGGCTTTTCAGATTTGTATTTGTTGTGAATGGCAAATCGGCGCGATTCCACGATGAGAGTGCCCTCCTTTTCCTCATGAGGGTACAGCATGTTCACCACCGTACTTTGGCTGATGCGCTTTAGCTGTGGATATGCTGCCAGCAATTGAAATATCTCATTGAAATTGCGGTAGGCTGTCGTGTCATACTCGACTAGTTTCTTCTGTCCCGAGGGCTCCTTACGCATCTTGAGTCCAAAGATTTTGGTGTGGTCGCCGGCCGATTTGGTTCGGATGTAGACAATCTCATTAGGATGAACTTTCAGCTTACCTTCATTGCCAAAATTGAGTTCAACATACTCTTTCTTTCCGAAAAGCTGGTTTTGCGTCCTTAGCGCATTTAGCCGTTCCAGATTTTGTATCAGTGAGATGTAAATCCTTATGTTGCGCCCCACCAGTGTCAGGCAAAAAACTACGGCCAGAGTGACCTCAAAAAACGACTTCGCCCTTACTGATAACGAAAGAAGAGCATGTGCCAACTCTCTAAACAACAGATAGTTGAACAGAAAAATCCCAACTAGGATTGCGATTCGTAGTGCGTGGTTCTTTATCGGTATCTGTAAGAATGCCGCAACATAGAACTGCACGAAAAGTAAGAAAGAGAAAGTGAAAGTAGTGAATGAGGGAATCAACTCACCAATCACAGCCACTTGGAACAGTAAGGTGGCTAAAAACGCGTATAGCGCAAAGATTGCCTTATCCCGAAAACGGGTCCTATCCAAAAAAATTTGCGAAATCCGCATGGCCTTCCGGCGAATATAGACTTTCGCAGTGGATTGTCAGAGGGCGATTATGCCTGCACCGGCAAAAGACTTTTGAAGATTTTCTTCAACGAGTACTTGGCTACTTCGAATACGGTTACGATTATGCTGATCATTTCTTTCCTTATTTGGTCAAGACAAATTACTGCATTTCTAGATTGAAAAGCCCTAACGTCTCGGCCAAACAGGAAATATTCACGATAAGCCGTATCAAAATTCAATTAAGCGGGAAAATGGCATCCGCTAGACGGCGATGCGCGTGCGACCGGCCTCCATTACAGCATAGGACTCGATCTCAGCGTAGGTGGAGTCATCCATTTTCTGAATAGAGCTATCAGCTCCCTCAGGGACAAAATCGCCCTCACGCTCCCACCACTCACGTGCCAACGCATTGGCCTCGGCGTGGTCGATATCAAACAGGTGCCCATATGATTCTGAGATAATCCAGGGTTTGTCGAATTGACTGAATTTCTTAAAAATCATCTGCCGCATATTCTTGGAAGTCGGGTCAGCATTCTTGAAGTGGGTGACCGTGTAGGACATTGTTTCAGGTTCCGTCATTTTGTGATCCCAAAACTTTCTGGAGGATATCAACTGGGCCGTAGTAATCACATATCCCGAACCTTTCTCCAACGGTTCCTTGCTCAATTCGCAATTGGCTTTAAATACCTTCTTCTTGTTCTTCTTAAATAATCCTAGCATAAGTAGTTGAGTTTATCTTGACCTGTGTTTAAATACTGAAAGACTCTAACAAAGGTTACCCATTTGATCCATTTCTTCTATAATAAGGATGCCAAGGTACCCCTACTAGTTGCAAAAACTACTTAAAAAACCTGGGAAATTTGCGTTTACGCTCTGGTAAGGGATGGTTCATTATCATCTGATACACCTCCCCCCATCCCGGAAAACCGCCAACATTGCGATCATCTATGAAGATGTCCACCGTGATTTTCCTGCTGCAATGGGCACGGTCCTCCTCCGGAAAGCTGGCGTTTATGGCATAAAACTCAACACCATTCTTTTTGCAAAACTCCAGGGCCTCTTCCAATCGCTTACCTTCACGTACCGTCCAGAGTACCAGCCTATGACCTTCTTTTACCAATATCCTGAGTGTCTCAAAAGCGAAAGGCCTTTCTTTCCCGATTTTTGGAAATTGATCGAATACGATCGTACCGTCAAAGTCAACTGCAATAACCTTACTATTTAGAATCATCTTACTGGCATTCGGCACAAATAAAACAAAAGAGATCCATGAAAAGTGACCATTCACAGCAAAAGCCATCCGTCCGGGTGCAGCCTCTCAGGGAAGTTGCAATTCTTGACATATCTTGGTGAAAACAACCTGTCATGACAAAGAATATCCTCCTTTTGATCGCTTCCCTGGTCTTGCTGGCTGCCAGCAGTCAAGGGCAGGTGATGTACTATGATCTGGATGTCACGCAGAATAACGACACCATCGATGTGATTTTGACGATTGAGGGGGGACTTGAGAAAGAACATAGTGTTTTTCAGTTTGCTGCAACAGCTCCGGGCACTTATCAAACCATGAACATTGGCCGTTTTGTCAGCCATTTTCAAGCATTTGACAAAAAGGGTAAAAAACTGGAAGTATCATTCAATGCCCCAAATCAATACACTATAACCAAGCCACAGCGTGTAGACAAAATCACCTACAAGGTGGCAGAGACCTTCGATACGCAAGTCAAGGCTTTTCCCATTTACCTGATGTGTGGTTCGTCCGTTGAGGCAGATCACGCCCTCATCAATGCGCATACTGTGATGGGCTACTTCCATGGTTTACAAGATGCACCAATCAAGGTAGGGTTTCGCCGAAATCCAAATTGGAAGGTGGGAACAGCACTCGCGGAATCTGACGGATACTTCACCGCCTCGGATTATGATCATTTGGTGGACTCTCCGATACTCCTGGGCAATCTAACAGTTGCAGACACGATGATTGCTGAGACGAAGGTGGAGATCTATACCTATTCACAAAACGGCATGATGGAGGCATCGGCACTTCTCAGCAATATGTCGGACATGTTAGACGCCGCGTGGAAGTTCCTGGTGGACTTGCCTGTAGATCGATATACTTTCCTCTATCACTTTGAAAGTGGGCTTCAGGGGCAAACGGGTGCCTGGGAACACGCTTACAGTTCGGAGTACGTACTAGAGGAGTCTGATCCGACTCCCGAATATATGGCTCGCGTTACAGATCTGGCATCTCATGAGTTCTTTCATATCGTCACTCCATTGAACATTCACAGCGAGGTGATCGAGCAGTTCAATTTCGTCGAGCCAACTCCTTCCATTCACCTGTGGCTGTACGAGGGGGTTACGGAATGGGCATCCAACATCCTTTTGTATCGTGGGGAGGTAATTGACCTGGACACTTACCTTGAAAACGCAGTGGCACAGAAAATCTACGTTGACAAGCACTATTACAACAGATCCTGGAGCCTCAAAAAATTGGCTGAGGAATCATTTAACCCGCAGGGTGCGAAGCAGTACGCCAACGTCTACTATCGCGGTTCACTGATGGCGGGCTTGCTTGATATTCTGCTACTCGACCTATCGGATGGAACATACGGCTTGCGAGAACTCATATTGGACTTGATCAAGGACTATGGCAAGGAGCAGCCTTTCTCAGAGCAGCATTTCATCAGCGACATCACCGAAAGGACTTACCCCGAGGTTGGCGCCTTCTTCGAGAACCATGTCCTCAACAGCAAACCATTACCACACCAGGTCTACTTGAATAAAATCGGACTGAAATTACGGACCGATGGTAGGAAACAAAAGATCACGAGGATGAAGAAACTGAGCGCGAGACAGCAGATGCTTTTTGAAGCCTGGAGCAAGAACCTTGACCTTGATTAGATCAGAAGTGCCAGCAACCACACGGTAGCCAGAGCAATAAATCCCTGGACCAGTGTGACAATCGTATATGAGCGATAAGCCTCCTGCAACGAGAGCTTGCCAAATTGACTTACTACCCAGAAGTAGCTGTCGTTTGCATGAGAAAATGTCATGGCTCCTCCACCAATGGCCATAACAATGAGGGCGATCTCATATGGGCCCTGGAATCCCGCCAAGGCGAGGAAAGGCGAAATCAAGGATGACGTAATCACAATCGACGAAGTTGATGAGCCCTGCGCCGTCTTAAGTATGGCAGCAATAGCAAAGGCTATGAGAATCAGGCTCTTGCCGGAAATCGAATAGGCCAGGAACAGCGTCTCCAAGCCGCCTGCCAAGTCAGACGCTTTCAGTATTGCACCAAAGGCTCCGCCTGCTCCGGTGATAATCAATATGGGGCCCGCAGCCGCCACACCGGCTGTCAATTGATCAGAAAACCTGCTCATTGTCCCCACTCGCAACGTAAAGTAGCCCAACAAAACCGCCAACATCAATGCTACGGCCGGCTCACAGAAGAACAAAAAGATAGTCGAACCTCTAAATTCCAGCTGCAACAGCTTGAGAACTGTCCCTCCCGCAATGAGGACAATGGGCATGACAATAGGGAAAATGCTGCGCCAAATGGGTAGTTCATCCTTTTTCTCTTCTGCGGCAGTAGGTGTTAGCACTACCTCTGCCTTAAAATTCATGCGACTGATAACGAAGTAGCTTCCCACCACCACTGGGATCATTACTGCAAATCCCAGCATCATGACCAGCCCCAAATAGTCGGAAACACCCAGATTTCCGGCAGCCGCTATAGGTCCTGGGGTGGGTGGTATGAGGGTGTGTGTGGTGTAAAGCCCCGTCGCAAGGCCTACTGATAGTCGCTTCGGGGAAAGGCCCTTTGATGCTGCGATAGTATCAGTGAGCTTAGAGAGAATGATGAATCCCGTGTCACAAAAAACCGGTATGCCTACAATCGCGCCTAAAAATGTGAGCGCAAGGGTCGGATTTCTGGCACCAACCCCCTTCAACATGAAAGTCGCTATCGATTGAGCTGCCCCGGACTTCTCAAGCATCTCACCCAATACACTTCCCAGAACAATGACGATGCCAATGTAGGTCAGGATCCCACCAAAACCCGACGCAATGGTGGTCAGAATTTGGGAAGGTTCCATGGCAAACAAGAAGCCAGCAAGGATTGAAACTAATAGTAAACTTATGAAAGGGTGCAACTTCAATATCGAAGTGGCAACTACAATGGCAACAACACAAAAAATGAGAATGATGAGTATGCTACTTACGGCCATCGCTAGTTAGATTTTTCCATTTGGGTAATACAATACGCCTCCGCAAGTATCCGCTCGAGCTCCCGTCACTGATTTGAGTGTATTCACCTCCCCCTTTAGTCGCAGTACACCAATAAGGGCAAATACAATCGCTTCCTTGAAGTCTACCAATTCCGCTTCGGGAACCGTCACTTCATGGCCACTGTATTGATTGATCAGTTCGGTCAGAAAGTCGTTCTTCGCCCCACCACCTGTTACCAGAACCTTACCAAAATCGCCGAGTGCCCTACCAATTTGGAAAGCCACATGATGCACTGCAGTGTGCAGTCTGTCTTCGGTAGAACTTGCGGAATATTCGCCAAGAAGGGGCATTACTTCTTCGTGGAACCACTCGACGCCTAGTGATTTTGGTGGGCGTTTGAGGAAGTAATTCAGTTCATTGAATGCGTCGAACATTTCCTTGATGATCTGGCCCGTTCTCGCCCTGGTCCCACGATCATCATAGGGCAGGCCCAGTTCTCCCACTACATGATTGAGCAACATATTGCAGGGTCCAATATCATAGGCAATACGGTCACCGCCTTGCTCAAAAGAAATGTTGGCAATTCCCCCCAGGTTTAGGCATGCATCATACGCCGAAAAAAACACCTGGTCGCCGATGGGTACCAATGGTGCACCCTGCCCCCCGATTGAAACATCCATGCTTCGAAAGTCGCTAGCGGTAATGGTCCCCGTGACATTGGCAATGTACTGTCCGTCGCCGGCCTGATATGTCAAACCCCTGTCGATCTGATGGAAGATGGTGTGCCCGTGGCTCGCAACCAAATCTACATTTGGCAGACGGTCACCTGCAAAATCCCTGCACAGTTCTCCAAGGAATCGACCATAGTTCTGATGAAGGACCAGCAAATTTGAGGCACTAAGCTTGTAAGCGTGCCTAAGCCGGTCGAGCCAGGCAGCGGAATAAGGTTCAGTGGTGGCGTCCAAGAGCCGATAATCCCATCGACCCGAGGTTGAGGTCATTTCACACAAGACCAGGTCCACTCCATCCAAAGACGTTCCTGACATGACGCCAATGACCAATAGGGTATCTTTACTCATCGCAGGTCAACTTTCCACCCTTCTTCCTCACGTTCCAGCCTAATGACTCTGCTATGACGACCCATTTCATTTTCCTCATTCACATAGGCCAAAACCAACTCAATCCGTTCGCCGTGCAAATCGACCTGCAGGCTTGGCATATCGCCAAGCGCTTGTTCTGAAATGACCTTGGGGCGCTTCCTTCGGAAAGAGTTGTCCAGAATGAGTACTGATTTGATGGCCCGTCCGAGATCTTCAAGGTCCAGATCCACAAACAATGTGTTTCGACGAGCCCTTACCTTTTTAATATCCGGAGCCTGAATTTTGGGTTGTGTCTTGTAATTCACTCCCGACAGTGCTTTAGAGGAGAAGTAGGAAGATTTCAGTCGCTCAGCAAGTCTGGGATAAGCCATCAAGGACTTTGCACTGTAGAAAACGCACCCGTTGATACCATCAAGCGATCGATTCCAAGCCAGTTGCCTCGGGACTTCGTTGAAATCGTGCCACACGCGATCACCATCATTACCAACCTTGTAGATACCATGTCCAATGTAGATATCTACCATTTCGCCATATTGATGCCACCACTTCGCCAGTACCGGATATGCCGCCTTGCTATGATAGTTACTCCAATACAACTGAGGTGCCAGATAATCAACCCAACCATTTTCAATCCATACCAGGGGGTCCGCAAAAAGATCATCGTAAGTGGCATGACCAGCCATCGTCTTGGAACCACGAGGGTCGTCCTCGACATTTCTCCACACCCCAAAAGGACTAATCCCGAATTTCACATCAGGTCTTAGCGCTCGAATTTTGCGACTTACATTTTCCACGAGACTATCGACGTTGGCCCTACGCCAGGTTTCGCGGTCTTCAAAATGGCTCAACCCATACCGAACAAAGGTCGAACGGTCATCAAAAGATTGCCCGTCTTCCGGATAAGGATAGAAGTAGTCATCAAAGTGGATGCCGTCAATTTCATAATGATTGACCAACTCCTCGACGATGTCTACGATATGGCTCCTGACTTCTGGAATACCCGGGTCAAGATAGTACCTGCTGCCATACCTAACGATCCAATCAGGATGCTGGTGGTATACATGCCAGGAGCTGAGATCACTGATGCGCAGATTGCTGGCAGCTCTATAAGGATTGAGCCAGGCATGAAATTCCATACCTCGTGATCTGGCCTCATCGATCATGAATTCCAGTGGGTCCTCTTTCCACCTTCCGGGACTTCCTTCCCTACCGGTGAGGAATCGAGACCATGGAACTATCTTCGATGGGTAGAAAGCATCTCCGCTGGGTCTTACCTGAACAATTACCGCATTGAAATTCAAAGCCTCATAGTAGTCCAACAGCCGACGAAAGGCCGCCTTTTGACTCTCCGGGTTATAGTCATGTGGTTCGGGCCAGTCGATGTTGTTGACAGTAGCGACCCAAACACCTCGGAACTCCACGTCGGGAGATGGTTGGGCCCTGAGATAGGTGGACCAAAAACAAAGGAGGGCAACAGCAACGAGTCCTTGTGCTTTAGGCATCCCCGAAAATAGGTTTTTGCCTGAAAATATACGTCTCAACCCCGCATTTTTTTCCGGTTCATTTGGCATAAATTAGCCAGCGAATCATGGATAACAAGATCACAGAAAGCCCTTCGCGCTATGATAAACTGGAGCGGATGACAGTTCCTGAGATTCTGCAGAGCATCAATACGGAGGACCATAGTATCGCCATGGCGGTAAAGCGGATCATCCCCCAGATCGAAAGATTCATGAAGGCCCTGGAGCCGAGATTTCTGGATGGCGGTAGACTTTTTTACATTGGCGCAGGCACTAGCGGGAGGTTGGGCATTTTAGATGCCTCGGAAATCCCCCCTACTTTTGGTATGCCTCACGACCGGGTCATCGGCTTAATCGCGGGAGGTGATGGGGCCATCAGAAAAGCCGTGGAATTCGCAGAAGACAATCCGGATCTTGCTGGCCAGGATTTGAGTGCATACGGGCTGAATGAAAAGGATACGGTGGTGGGCATAGCTGCCTCAGGCACTACCCCTTACGTCTTAGGAGGATTAGCCTACGCAAAAAAGAAGGAGGCCCTCACCGCCTCCATAACCTGCAACTTTGACACACCGGTGGCTAAGGCTGCAGACTACCCGATTGAAGTAATTGTCGGTCCAGAATTCATAACAGGAAGTACCCGTATGAAGAGTGGTACCGCGCAAAAGATGGTGTTGAACATGATTTCAACGTCTCTCATGATACGCATAGGTCGTGTCAGTGGAAACAAAATGGTTCATATGCAACTCAATAATCAAAAACTAGTGGAGCGTGGTGTGCGTTTCATTGTGGAAGAACTGGGCATTGATGAAGCTGACGCCAGGTCGTTACTGACCAAACACGGTTCAGTGCGCAAGGTGATAGAAGAGCACCAATAGCTTTGGACCAATTTTTACCTTGGACAAAATAATGTCCTTCAATATTTGTTACTAGTAGGGAGTCTACCCTATTTTGTTCTCATGAAGTACTGGCTTCCGGGCGTTTTTCTTTTTCTGGCATGGACTGCTGCAGGCCAGAGCTTTTTCTCATGGCAGTACAATGATCGCTATTTCTCACTCATGGCAGGTACTGGCATGACGACCTATTTTGGGGAGTTGAATGAGGAGCCCGTTTTCCGCCGAAAACTATCCAATGTTTCGCTGGGATTAGAGGCAAGACTCTTGAGCAGACTGGGCGCCCGCATTGAAGTCATTCATTACACGTTGCAGGAAGATGACCAAAACGCTCCCGATAGCAGCTTTGCAAGACAGCGAAACCTTGATTTTCGCTCTCGAAATTTTGAAGGCAATCTCCAGGCAATCTTCTACCTGAGAAAATACCAGGGCGACTACTTCAGACGATGGTCAGTGGATCCGTACATGGGATTGGGTATCGCAGCAACAACTTACAATCCTACTACTGTTCTTGACTCCGTGCGATACGACTTGAGGGACTTTCAAACCGAGGGCGAATCCTACGGCAAAATAGCGTTTGCACTGCCCCTGACCTTTGGTATCAAATTCAGGTTCAACGAATTTGTAAATATGAATGCTGAGGTCAGTTACAGGTACGCTTTCACTGATTATCTCGACGATGTTTCTAATACTTTCATTGCTGATGATGGATCTATTGCGGCACAGCTATCCAATCGAAAACGAGAAGTCACTGTTGATGGGGAATTTGCCATAATCAATCAGGAATTCTTTGACGCGCAAATTGCCGGTGCGCCCAGGGGCAACCCCGATACGAACGATAGTTACTTGTTCATCAACTTTCGGTTGGAGATCTTTCTCCCCAGGAAAAATGGTGGCCCCGTGCTCTCAAAACCCTCAGCCTTTTAGCCGTATCCCCGGAAGGGTTTCAGTGTACGATGACCGTCGGCTCCTTTTGCCCTGAGGACGATGAATAACGTCCTCCAAAGCAGTTTCAGGTCCGTTGCGAAGGACATCATATTCAAATAGTCCACATCCAGGTCCAGCCTCTTTCGCCAATCAAGATCGTTCCTACCCTTTACCTGTGCCCAGCCCGTGATACCCGGCCTCACTTCGTGTCTCTTTTTATGCAAATCACTGTAGTATTGAAGATATTCGGGATACAAGGGACGTGGTCCCACCACACTCATGTCACCACGAAGCACGTTCAACAATTGTGGTATTTCATCAATGGAATACTTGCGAATTAGAGCCCCAAACGGCTTGAGCATTTCCCCCTTGTGATCCAGCGTACGAAATTTGTAAATCAGAAACGGTTGTTCCCTCCTGCCAATTCTCTTCTGGAGATAGAAGGGATTACCACGCGAAATGACAGAACAGATGAGCAAGGCCACAGCGCCGATCGGCAGCAACAAAATGATGAGCAAAATGGCAAGAAAGAGGTCGAAAGTCCTTTTTCCGAACCTTGAATACATACGACCCATCATACGAAAATAGCGTAGATTTCAAAAAGACACCCAGAGGCATTGAATTGAAGATTTTTTTCAACATTTTCGTCCCTGCCTAAGAATTACCTGTCCAGAAATGAAGATCTTCCGATTCGTTTTTTTCTTCTCTATCACACTTACCCTTACGGTCCTTCTTGACAACCCACAAGGCAGCATTCCAGCGCTAGGCAAATTCCTTAGCCCCAATCATGGATTCTGGCAAAACGCTGAAAAGGATATCATCTCCACACCCGATGACTTCGAAGTTTCAGGTCTGAATCAGCCCGTTAGAATCAGCTTTGATCAGCAGCTCATCCCCCACATATTCGCGCAAAATGATGAGGACTTATTCTTTGCTCAGGGTTATGTAACGGCATTCCACAGACTTTGGCAAATGGAATTTCAGCTATTGGCCACCGGCGGTCGGTTGTCGGAGCTTTTTGGCGAGCAGGCACTGGAGTTTGACCGGACACAAAGAAGGAAAGGATTGACCTACGGAGCATCACGCGGATTGGAAGAGGTCCGAAAGGATCCGGAGTCTCTCGCGCTCATCGAAGCTTACACCAAAGGAGTCAATGCCTATATCGATCAGTTATCCTACAAAGACTTACCCATTGAGTATAAGCTCCTCGATTATGAACCAGAGCCATGGACCACGTTCAAGTGTGTTCTACTCCTCAAGGAAATGGCCGATCAGCTTTCACGTGGAGACAAAGACCTGCAGTACACTAACGCCTACCAAAAGTGGGGAGCGGACATCTTTGAAACCCTATATCCTGAACGTCATCCCAACCTCGATCCCATTGTCCCGGCAGGTACACGATTTGACTTCGAACCCCTGGAAATTACGCGACCTGACATTGCCTTCCCTTCCGTCGTTACTGAAAATACCATTGAAAACCCCAATCCAGCTAATGGAAGTAACAGCTTCATTGTAAATGGCAACAAAACAGCAGATGGCTCAGTACTTTTCGCCAACGAGCCAGACCTTGGACTGAATCTCCCCAGTATCTGGTATCTCGCACATCTCAATAGTCCAAACTACAACGTAATCGGAGGCACGCTTCCGGGGACTCCCTCAGTGATCATCGGCTTCAATGACTCTACGGCGTTTGGTGATACCAATGCCGGTTGGGACTTTGTTGACTGGTACAAGATCAACTTTCGCAGCGCAGATCGTGAAGAGTATCAATATGATGACAAGTGGCTGAAAACGCAAAAGATCATTGAGACGATCAAGGTCAAAGACGGTGAGACCTTTTACGATACGATTATCTATACGCACTACGGACCAGTAGTATATGATCGAAACTTTCAAGCCAATAAGGAGAAAATCAATCTGGCTATGCGGTGGATCGCCCACGATCCCAGCAATGAATTCAAAGCACTAAGACTCCTCAACAAAGCCAACAACCTGGAGGACTTTCTCAATGCCTATCAAAACTATACCGACCCTCCACAAAACGTGTCCTTCGCCTCTGTAGCGGGCGATATCGCTGTGAAGATAAGTGGGAAATTTGCCGCTAAATGGAAGGATCAGGGCAAATTCGTTATGGATGGATCTGATTCCCGGTTCGAATGGCAAGGCTACATACCTGAAGCGCATGAGTACTTATCGCTCAACCCTCCACGAAATTTCGTGAGCTCAGCCAACCAACACCCCGGAGACGAGACCTATCCCTATTATGACTATGGCCACAGATACGAATATTTTCGTAACCGCAGAATCAATGACCGCCTCAAGGTGATGACCAATATCACCGAAAAGGACATGATGAAGCTGCAACATGACAACTTCAACTACATCGCCGCGGACCTGTTACCCACCATATTGGATTCACTGCGATCAGATTCCGCCAGCATGACCAACGCAGAACTGCAGATGCTACAGGAGCTCCGAAGCTGGGATTATTTTAATGAACCTGACAGTAAAGAGGCCACAGTTTTTGAGCTCTTATGGGACAATCTGAATGCGTTGTTGTGGGACGAGTTTGAGGACAATGCCGAAAGCCTGGCACTTCCCAGCCGGTACAATACCATCCATATTCTCACTACCAACCCGGATTTCGCTTTTGTCGATCGCCAGTCCACTCCACAGACAGAAAGCTCCGGAGACCTCTACATGACGGCCTTTGCCATGGCGCTGGAAGACCTGGAGGCCTGGCAATCAGAAAACGGTGATGATTTCGCCTGGTATAAGTTCAAAAACACAAGCATCAATCACTTGCTACCACCTCTCCGGCCTTTTTCAATCGAAGGTGTGAGAATAGGCGGCAACCATAACATTGTGAATGCAGCCAGCAGTCGCCATGGGCCCTCTCTGAGACTCGTGGTCAAACTTGGTCTTGAAGGAACCACGGGATGGTGCGTCTATCCCGGTAGCCAGACCGGTAACCCAGGTAATCCAAGTTATGCTGGAATGATTGAGGATTGGGCAAGTGGCAACTACTATGCTATGCTTTTTCAGTCAAACATTCCGGCTGACCACGAACAAATCGTCCATTCATTCACACTAAACCCCAGCCGATGAAACTTATCCTTCGGACGCTCCTATTAGGTGTCATATTGTACTTTCTGCCCGCCGACTTACCCTGGTGGAGCATTGTAGTGGTGGGTATACTCATGGGAATAATATTGCCAGGACCTGCGTTGAACACCTTCATATCAGGATTCCTGGCTGGCGGCCTAATGTGGCTGTTTCTCTCCTGGCAAATCGATAATGCCACTGGCAGCTACCTGAGTGAAAAGATCATTGAACTGTTCCCTTTTTCAGACGCAACTTACCTCATCATACTAAGTGGTTTGATAGGTGGTTTGTTGGTAGGTTTAGCTACACTTTCGGGCTCCAGTTTCCGTCAGATTTTTTCGAAGAAAAAGAAGAAAACAGGCTTTTACCAATAAACCAAACTACGGGCTTCAACGAAGTCTCAAACCTGAAGCTTACCCACAATAACGCTCCGTGTAAGCTAACGCTGGATTTTGCATTTATCCAACATTGTGTAACTTAGTTTATTAGCCAAAAAAGCGTCCTACAAGCGTTTTCGCTAATACTCCAAAGGCCAAACCTACAAAAATAGGATATTCACCACTTCTATGTTGAAAAGTGTATTTCTTGTTTATAACCGTGATAATACACTATCAAAAACGTTCATAACTACCTGATTTGAACACATATTAAACGCAAAAAGCTGTGGATTTCTTTATCCACCCAGGGTCTCAGAAATGTTGATAACCCCTGAACTTAGCGGTAAATATTGATGCAAATTTTATTTATCCCTAACGTTATGAAAAGATTTAAGTTCTTCAGCTATGTACTTGTATTAATTGCATTTTTCTCATTGTCAGCGTGTGGCGAGGATGCTGTATTACAAGAAATTATTGATAACACCGAATTGAATGCTCCACTTGAAACAACAGGTCAATCTGGCGATGACGACGGTAAACCCGCACAATAAGCCAATTGCCCCTACCTCATATCGTTAAATATGAACAGTATTTGACGTAAGAAATAAAGCGAGTCCAACTCGCTTTTTCTTTTTATATTCGCCTTCGTGAGATTGTACACGAAAGCACTTCCCATATTCCTACTTGTAACCGCTATGGCCAGTGGCCACTTCACCCTAGCTAAGCAATCCATAGAAGAAAGGGTGGAGCATGCACTAGAAGTATTTGACGACTTCGATGTTAGCCAGAAACTCTTTTTGAGTATCCTGGAAGACGCCCAGGAAGAAAATGATAATTACGGGCTTGTCAAGTGCAACTTCGGCCTTGGTTATATAGAAAAGAGTAGAGGAGACTTCGGCAAAGCTACCATCTACTACCTGGAGGGTATAAGGTACGCCAAAGAAGCAGCCTATGATGGCTCTACGAAGGACCTAATTAACATGATGAAGAATGTGGGTACGATATTCCTGAAATTTCAGAATTACGAGCTCGCACAGAAGTATTATGACGAAGCCATTAGCATCGCTGACCAAGGTGCCTTGATCAGTGAGTACGTTCGACTCATGTATGCCAACTCAAGACTCCAGAAAGCACAAGGATACAATAAGGATGCAATAGCACTTCTGGAATCCACTTTCGGCCACTTCAGTCACATCTCAAATAACACCATCGCTTTGATTTACAATGAGCTGGGTCTTCTGTATTCCGAAGAGAGAATTTCCCACAAAGCCCTGGACAACTTCAATAAATTACTGGATTTCCTCGCTAACAAAGAAGACTTGAGGGCGAAATACGGCCCTTGGGCGCTTCATAATTTGGGGAATCTGTATTTCGAAGTAGGCGAATATGAAACAGCGTCAGAACATTTCTCTTTAGCGTTGGATCAAAAGCATCTTCTAGGGGATGATTCCTCCTCATTATTCATAACCTTGAAGGATCTGGGAGAATCGCATCTCATGGCAGGAGACATGGATGCTGCTGAGCGCTATTTGAATGAAGCTCAGGAATACTATGCCAGCGCCAAGAACGTACCCGAGCACTATCAACTCTTCAAACTACTTGGGGAGGTAGCTAAATCTCGTGGGGACATTAATGCGTATAGTAGCTTTCAAGAAGGCTACGCAAAGAACCTCGAATCCTACCTCGAGGAAAGAAAACAAGTCGAAGCATCTGATAAGAAATATAACCTTGAGCTGATTACTCAGCGATATTTCGCCATGGTAGCGGAACAAGAACGCAACCAGCAGATCGTATTCTACTCCGCAATAGGTATATCCAGTCTCGTAATGACTCTTCTGCTCGTCGTCTCCATTTTCTACTATCGTAAGTGGAAACTGCGTCGAGATCTGGAGCAAGCTATCAGGCCACTGACCACGCACGACTTCTAACCAGGTAGACTCAAAAGAAAAGAAGCCGAAAAACTACCGCGCTCGTCCGCTGAGGACTACAATCATATCATCGCTTACTACAAAGAGTGGAATTAAATCAGGAGGGTAAAACTTCTTAGGAAGAACGTTAGATGTTCACTCCCATTTTCTGACGAAGGATGCCGGAAATTTTCTCGTTTTTCTCGTAGAGGTCAAGTATTTTCAACTTTTGTTCCTCATTCTCCTTTACCAGATGAATGAAAAGCTCCGAAAGCTCTTCGACCTCAGGCATCACCTGGGGAGCGGCTGCGTCAATATTGCCAATGAGATCCAAAGCACGACGTTCGATACTGACTTTGAGGTTCTTAGCGACTTTGCTTTTTGATTTGCGGGACTTGCCAGCTTTGGTTTTTTTGGAATAATCCAGGATTTCTCCCTCACCACGAAAGAGCCACTCCGTATTCACCTCCTCAAAAGAAAACAGGATCTTATGAAGGACGTGGTAACTAGGCTTATTGCGTCTACCTCGTATGATGTTGTATACCACCGCTCCCTTCACACCAATCCGCTCGGCAAATGAATTAGGATTCTCGTCAAGGACCTGAATCAGTTGTTTTATACGATCATTAATGACCATCAACCAAATATAAGAAAGAAAATGAATTATGCGTAAAAAAAAGAAGGGTCGTTTTTACAACCCTTCCATCATTAAGAACCAGCTATGGAAAATAGATACTCACTATTTCCCTACTAAAGTACTAGCAAATGATGGAAATACAAAAGAAAAACTCTTTTTATCATCATATGATATATCCAGAACGTTATCTAGGAGATTAGCTTTCTAGCAAAAAAGAAGGTCTCGCTAAAAGCAAGACCCTCCCAAAACAACTAAAGGTTCCTAGCTGGTTTTAACCATGTGACGCGGTAAAGATAGTTTTCCTCCTGAAACTAGCAAAATAAAATTCTAATTTTTTATGTAATACCAAATAATATATCTCACGCTAAACCAGTACTTCTCACTATATCATTTGCTATTATTTACCTCAATAACGATCTTCCCGATACTATCCCGGGATTCCATGAAACGATGTGCCTGGTCCATTTCATCGAACTTAAAGGTTCTACCGACGTAAGGCTTGATTTCATGGGTCGTTATGAATGTGGCCAGCTCAGCCCAAAGTTCCTTTGAAAGCTCAGGTAGTGCTGTCAGATATCCGATGTGAGAAGCACTCACACCAACACTTCGCTTAGCCATCTCCATCATATTCACCTTCGGCGCATCTTTCCAAGTCTGCCACCAAGTCCATGGCTTCCATTTATTGAAGCTGATGCTGGCATAGCCGATCACCACAAGTCTCCCAAACGGATCGAGCAGTTCCATGCTCTTTCTGAAGACCTCTCCTCCTACTACTTCCAGGACTACATCGACGCCTCCATATTTCTTTCTTAGCACTTCGCAGAAGTCTTCCTTGGCATAGTTCACAGTTTCAGTTGCTCCCATTGATGCCACCACGTCCAATTTGTCCTGCTTGCTTGCTGTACCAAAAACCTGACAGCCCAAAGCACTTGCAAGTTGGACCGCAGCTGTTCCGACACCTCCAGCAGCAGCTTGCACCAATACCCTGTCTGTAGCCTGTACACGTGCCTGCTTTTTCAGGGCAACCCAGGCAGTCATGTAACAGACCAACAACGCGGCATTTTCAGCAGCAGTCAAAGATTCAAGCGCAGGGAATATCAGATGCTCTGGAACACATGCATATTCGGCATAGCTACCGTATTGATTACCTGCAAGCACCATTTGTCCCACAGCAACCTTTTCCACGCCCTCCCCTACTTCAACAACCTCTCCATAGGCTTCCATACCTGGGATATAAGGTCGTTTCGGTGCCCACGTATATTGCCCTCGTCTCGACAAAACCTCCGCATAGTTGAGGCCGATAGCGGCAATCTTCACCTTTACCTCTCCCGGTCCTGGTGACGGCTCAGGAAACTCCCCAATGCTAAGAACTTCAGGGCCTCCGGTCTTCTCAAGTACGTATGCTTTCATAAAAATTGCTTTTCAAAAACGACAGAATTCGATCAATAGGCAAGGATTACCAATTCATGCTCAGCAAAAATAAAAGCCCCTTTCGGGGCTTCTAATATCAATGTCAATTGATTCGCTCAATACCTGCTTTCCTCTGCTTTCACATGCTCCACCAACTCAGTTTTTTTCGTGTCGGTGACCTCCGACTGCGCATGACCTTCACCATATATCTCACCCAGGATGGGCGCTATGACCAAGCCGACAAGGCAAGTCAATTTGATGAGAATATTCATTGATGGCCCCGAGGTATCCTTGAACGGATCTCCAACAGTATCACCGGTAACAGCTGCCTTGTGTGCTTCAGATCCCTTGTAGGTCATCTCTCCATCAATCATCACACCAGCTTCGAATGACTTCTTGGCATTGTCCCAGGCACCACCTGCATTGTTCTGGAATATCGCCCAAAGCACACCTGACACCGCAACACCAGCCATATAGCTACCCAAAGCCTCCGGTCCCATTAAGAATCCAATCAGAATTGGAGCGGTGATGGTGATGGCACCAGGCAACATCATTTCTCTCAATGCGGCTTGGGTAGAAATGTCAACACATTTCCCATACTCAGGTTCGCCCGTGCCTTCCATGATGCCTGGAATTTCCTTGAATTGACGACGTACTTCTTTCACCATTTCCATGGCCGCTCTACCCACAGAGCGCATGGCCAAAGCTGAAAATACTACTGGCACCATACCGCCAATGAAGAGTGCTGCAAGCACATCCGCTTTAAATATGTTTATGCCATCTATACCCGTGAATGTGACATAGGCGGCAAACAAAGCCAGGGCAGTTAGCGCCGCAGAGGCAATTGCAAAGCCTTTTCCAATGGCTGCAGTCGTATTGCCCACAGAGTCCAGAATGTCTGTTTTTTCCCTTACTTCGTCAGGAAGTTCGCTCATTTCTGCAATCCCTCCTGCATTGTCAGCAATAGGCCCAAAGGCATCAATGGCCAATTGCATTGCGGTTGTGGCCATCATAGCTGATGCTGCGATACCCACACCATAGAAGCCTGCCAGGGCATAAGCCCCCCAAATTGCAAAAGCAAAAAGAAGAATTGGGCCGAATGTAGAAATCATACCCGTGGAAAGACCCGCAATGATATTCGTTGCCGCCCCGGTGGCTGAATTATGCACAATATCAAGGACTGGTTTCTTACCAAGACCTGTGTAGTACTCAGTCATATATGATATGAGTCCGCCTACCGCAAGACCCACCAAGACCGCATAGAAAACGTATCTTGAAGAAATCACCTTAGCTCCCTCACCGAAAAAATTCATAGACATCTCCGCAGGCAGGAGCAAGTCAATCACAAACCAGCAAGCAACCGCAGTGAGGAAAATAGACCCCCAGTTTCCTTTGTTGAGTGCTGCCTGGACCTGAGACTCTTTCGCATCGTCGCTCTTCACTTTGATGAACAAAGTACCGATAATGGAGAAAACAATACCCAGTCCAGCAATCACCAAAGGCAATAATATTGGTCCGATACCATTGAATTCGTCAGTGATGGAACCTCCCATGTCACGGATCACATAGTTTCCAAGGACCATGGAAGCAAGTACTGTGGCCACATAGGATCCAAACAAGTCAGCCCCCATTCCGGCGACGTCCCCCACATTGTCTCCCACATTGTCGGCTATGGTCGCGGGATTTCTGGGATCATCCTCGGGAATACCTGCCTCAACCTTACCCACAAGGTCCGCACCTACGTCAGCTGCCTTCGTATAGATACCTCCACCGACTCTCGCAAAAAGAGCAATTGACTCCGCACCTAATGAAAATCCTGCAAGCGCTTCGAGCACCATAGTCATATCATCGACAGAGGTCCATGTGCCGTTCATAAACATTTGGAACAGCAGAATAAACAACAAACTCAAACCAAAAACAGCTAGGCCAGCAACACCCAGGCCCATTACAGTACCACCGGTGAAGGAGACCTTCAATGCTTGCGAAAGACTGGTGCGCGCTGCCTGGGTGGTCCTGACATTAGCTGCTGTCGCTATTCGCATACCCACATTTCCTGCCAACGCGGAGAAAACCGCGCCGATGACAAAAGCCACCACAATGAACCAGTGAGTGGTCTCAACAAGTGTGGAGATGACACCTAATAAAACACCTGCTACAACGACGAATATGGCCAATATCCGATATTCCGCAGAAAGGAATGCCAAAGCGCCCTCTTGAATGTGCTTGGCTATATCCTTCATCTTTTCCTCCCCAGGATCTTGCTGTCTTACCCAACGGGCTTTTATAATCATTACCAGTAAGCCAACCAATCCCAAGGCTGGAACCAAATAAATGATGTTGCTCATGTATCTACTCTTTTTAGAATTGAATTAATATGTCTCTGAACTGAAACTGCGTATTACGAAGATTCGGTTGATTGTAAACTTTGACCCTTGAATTGAAAGTAGGAATTAGGACTCCTTGGTCAGCTCAATAAGACTACCCTCAGGCCGTCCCCGCCAAAATTTCACGCAAAGATAGGTGAATGCACAAATTATAAAAATGGAAAAAAACAGGGTTGAATTTCGACGGAATCGCACTAGCCAGATTCTTCCTCTTCCCTGACTGAGAGTTCGTTAATGCCATGGGCCTGCAGACCTTGATCGCGAAGCCAGCGTGCATAAGCATCGGTATAGCCATGAACTACCAAAACTCGTTCCGCTCCTGTGGCAGATACTGCCTCGTTCAGCCCCTCCCAATCAGCATGATCTGACATCACAAAACCCTGGCCTACATTCCTTCTTCTTTTAATCCCTCTTATCGCCATCCAGCCGGAGACTGTTGCCACTTCAAACGGATCGAATTTCCGCATCCATGAAGTGCCCGCGCTCGAACCAGGTGTTACCACCAAAGCGCCGGGAAATCTGGATTTTTCAATATCCGGAGAGATATAAGTGGTTTTCGGTAACAATGCGCCATCCGCCGCCAGAGCATTATTTACATTTTCAACAGCACCATGAACAAAGACTTCACCTATTTCCATGTCGAGATTGGCGATAATCCGCTGTGCTTTACCCAGGGCGTATGCGATGAGCACGCTCGTCTTTCCCTGCTGGGCATTCTCTTTCCACCATCCATTGATCTGGCTAATCACTTGCTGCTGAGGTTGCCATTTAAAGATGGGCAATCCGAAAGTACTTTCCGTCACAAACGTATGGCATCTCACTGGCTCAAAAGCTTGTGAAAACCCATCATCTTCAACCTTGTAATCTCCGGAAACACACCAGACCTCACCCTTGTATTCAACACGGACTTGACTTGAACCCCAAATGTGCCCGGCAGGATGAAATGAAAAACGAACACCGTTCACAATGAAAGTCTCCCGCCAATCTTTGGTTTCGAGATTGATCTCTTCCCCCAATCTCAACTTCAGAATGTGCTCGTTTGATTTTTGAGCTACATAACTTCCCATACCCCAACGGGCGTGATCTGAATGAGCATGGGTGATGATGGCCTTAGAAACAGGCTTATGAGGATCGATATAGACCCCTGCTTTTTCGCAATAGATACCCTTGTCGTCGAAAGACAGCAGGGCCAATTAGTTCGTCTTACTATTGATGTAATTCAAAAACTCATTCTTTATGTTCTGGTCTTTAAACTTGCCACTGAAATGAGCAGTGCCTGTCTGGCTATTCGTATCGTTGACACCCCTACTTGAAACACACATGTGTGTGGCATCCATAACGACAGCTATGTCATCTGTGTCCAGAATCTTCTTGAGCTCTTCCGCGATTTGAACGGTCAACCTTTCCTGCACCTGTGGTCTCTTGCTGTAGTACTGTACAATTCTATTAATCTTGGACAAGCCTATGACCTTTCCACTGGAAAAATAAGCGACATGTGCCTTGCCATATATAGGCACAAAGTGATGCTCACAGTGCGAATAGAAAGTGATATCTTTCTCTACAAGCATCTGATCATAATTGTATTTGTTTTCGAAGAGCTTGGCTACTGGTTTGTTGGCAGGATTGAGGCCACTAAAAACCTCTTTGACGTACATCTTTGCCACTCGCCTGGGAGTCCCTTGTAGACTATCATCCTCCAGGTCCAACCCCATGATGAGCATGATTTCTTTGAAATGCTTTTCGATGAGTTCCATTTTCAACTCATCGTCCATCTCAAAGGCATCCTCTCTCAAGGGTGTCTCATAAGCACCAGTTACATGTTCCATTTCCATCTCTTCCAGATCTTCAATTGGCTGGATACTCAACAAAGTTTCTTTCTGTTTCATAAAGGGTTACTTTGAGATCCATAGATGGATCTATCTGCGCTCTCAATTTATTGTAAATCACGATAACGATATTCTCGGCAGTAGGATTCAATCCTTCAAATTCCGGAACATCCATATTTAGGTTTTTGTGATCGAACTTATCAGTAACGTGTTCTTTGATAAGGTCGCTAAGTTTCTTCATATCGTATACATAGCCTGTGTCTGGATCTGGTGTACCGATGAGCTTCACGATCAACTCATAGTTGTGACCATGCCAGTTGGGGTTATTACACTTCCCAAAAACCTTTTCGTTTTTTTCGTCACTCCATCCAGGATTGTAAAGGCGATGTGCCGCGTTGAAATGCTCCTTGCGAAAAACTGCTACTTTCATCCCTCAGGTATAAACGATATTAACTTCTTGTGAATTCAAAACTCCCATTACGAACATAGTCAAGTTGTAGTTTGTTCACCTTTCGGTAGAAAAATATTAAACATGAATCAGGGTAAGGTCATCGTAGTGGGGAGTGGTTTCGGGAGTCTGAGTTGCGCAGCACTACTTGCGAAAGAGGGCCTTGATGTGACTATTCTGGAGCAGAATTATCTTCCCGGGGGATGCACTTCCTCATACTGGAGAAAAGGATTTGTTTTTGAAGCCGGTGCCACCACATTGGTAGGTCTTGACAGGGACATGCCTTTGCGATACCTGGTAGATCAGCTGGGAATCAAGATCAAAGTGCGACGCCTGGAACTACCCATGCAGGTTCATTTGCGCGATGGCCAAATTTTGCGACGTCATGAAAACCTGGGCAAATGGATTGATGAAGCTGAGAGTCGTTTTTCAGGCAACCAGCGACAGTTCTGGGAAAAATGCTTTGAAGTAAGCCAATTTGTCTGGAATAGTTCCACGAGGTATAAGCAGTTCCCTCCCAGTGCCCTTAATGATTTCGTTGACCTCACCAGAAACTTTGACCCAAGAGATCTTCAAAACGCACGCTATGCGCTGATCTCTACCCAAAAAATGATGCAGAAATACGGAGTTGATAGCAAAGACTTCAAAGACTTCGTGAATGAGCAACTGCTGATAACTGCGCAAAACAATGCTGAGGAAGTGAATTTTCTATTCGGAGCTGCGGCGCTATGTTACACCAATTACGGGAACTACTACGTCGACGGTGGGCTCATCAACCTGGTAGAACCATTCATCAGGTTCATCGAGCAGCACGGAGGAAAAATCCACTACCGCACGGGCGTCAAGCATATCACAGCGAAGGGAAGCAAATACCAAATTGAGACAACAAAAGGCTCATTCGAGGCTGACTACGTAATTTCAGGACTGCCAGCCAACAACACCAGAGAGATATTTCAAACAGCCAACTTGCCGACCAGTAGAATCATGACCTCCAAGCAGTTGAATGGAGCGTTCCAGATGGGTATTGGCTTCAAGTCAACAAAGAAGTTTGAGAGCCTTCATCATCAAATCCACCTGCAACAACCGCTTGTGGAAACTGGGTCCAAGAGCATCTTTGTCAGCCTGGACCATGAATTGGACTCCTCACGATCCGACCTTCCCGGACATCGTGTGGCTTCCATAAGTACCCATGTCGCCGACCCGGCCAATAGTATCCTCGACGGAGCCAGATTAGAGGAGGCAGTTGTCGCGATACTCGAAGAACGGGGTTTTCTGAATTCCAGCGATATTGTCTATCAGCATTCTTCGTCACCCAGGAGCTGGCACAAATGGACACGTAGGGCCTGGGGGTTTGTGGGGGGATACCCTCAATATTTGAGCATCAAACCCTGGCAAATGTTGGATGCAAGACTGGACAAGAAGAGGGCCTACATCTGCGGAGACACTGTCTATCCGGGTCAAGGAATACCTGGAACGGCGCTCAGCGGAATCATTGCCGCACAAAAGCTCAAAGCAGACTGGCTCTAAGATTGCATTAAGGTTTTCCAGGCTTTTTCCGGATCTCCATCCTGCAGGTAGGTTTTGGCCAACTTGTGCAATTCCATTTGCAGACCGTCAGGATCTTCCAGGAAATAATCGAGGATTGCACTAACTTCTGGCTCCCGTGCAAACTGCTGGACATCTCTGTCTGCGGGAAAGGCAGAAAAGGTTGATAACGTCTTCAGGTCATTTTCATCTAATATTTTACTATTGAGGATAGATTTCGGAAGATTCTCCTGACCAATTGACATTTGCATTAATATTCTATTTCAAATATATCATTATGACCCAATTTCACCATGATTTCAGGTTGTTTTTCCCCTTTGCCTAGTTGATTTAGTTTTGCGATTTCCCAAGAAAAGAGGACATCTGGATGGCTGAATTATCAACGAAATACAATCCCGGACAAGTTGAGGACAAATGGTACGACACATGGATGGAGCACGGGCTTTTTGACGCAAAGGTCGATGCGAAGAAAGAACCTTATACCATCATCATTCCACCCCCCAATGTCACTGGTGTTTTGCATATGGGGCACATGCTCAATAATACGATCCAGGATGTACTGATTCGTAAGGCCAGAATGGAAGGTAAAGAAGCGTGCTGGGTACCTGGAACAGACCACGCCTCCATTGCTACCGAAGCCAAGGTAGTCCGAATGCTACGGGAAAAAGGGATTAAAAAATCTGACCTAAGCCGGGAAGAGTTTCTTTCATATGCCTGGGAGTGGAAGGAGAAATACGGGGGTATTATTCTGGAACAGCTGAAGAAATTGGGAGCTTCATGCGATTGGAAACGAACCGCATTCACGCTGGAGCAAAATTACCATGATGCAGTATTGAGGGTCTTCGTTGACCTTTACAACAAAGGCTACATCTATCGGGGGTTGCGAATGGTCAACTGGGATGTTGAGGCACAAACGGCCGTTTCCAACGAAGAAGTCGTGTACCAGGAAGATGGAGAAGTATCTAAGCTATATTCCATAAAATACCGGATTGCGGATTCTGAGGAGTATGTGACCATCGCAACGCAACGCCCTGAAACCATACTGGGAGACACCGCCATTGCGGTGAACCCTAAAGACGAACGATTCAAACATCTCATCGGAAAGAAGGCACTTGTTCCTTTCATAGACCGTGAAATCCCGATTATTGGTGATGAATATGTTGAATTGGATTTTGGTACTGGCTGTTTGAAGGTGACTCCGGCGCACGACCCCAATGACTATGAGATTGGCCAAAGACACCAATTGGAAGTTATTGACACCATCGACCTGGATGGAACTTTGAACGAGAAATGCGAATTGCCGAAATACTACGGAATGGAACGTTTCAAAGCTCGTACGGAAATCATCAAGGACCTTGACGAAGCTGGCATGTTGGTGGGCGAGGAAGAATTCACCACTCGCATTGGCCGTAGCGAAAGGACCGACACCGTCATAGAGCCGAAGCTTTCGCTGCAATGGTTCATCAAGATGAAGGAAATTTCCAGAAAGGCCCATCAGGCAGTAGCCGAAGATGAAATCCTATTGCATCCCGCCAAATTCAAAAACACCTACAACCACTGGATGGAAAATGTTCGGGACTGGTGCATTTCCCGGCAACTGTGGTGGGGACAGCGCATACCTGCCTACTATTTCGCAGATGGTGATGAAGATTTCGTTGTCGCTGAAACGAGAGAGGAGGCATTGCAACTGGCCATCAACAAATCTGGCAAAAAAGACCTTACAGTCGACGATCTACGCCAGGATGAAGACGTCCTGGACACCTGGGCCTCCTCCTGGTTATTCCCTATTCAGGTCTTTGGAGGGTTGAACGCGGAGCATTTCGACACAAAGACGGGTAAGATAAAGAAGGGGTCCAATCCGGATCTTGACTATTTCTATCCCACGGAGACCCTCGTCACCGCCCCTGAAATACTATTTTTCTGGGTAGCCCGGATGATCATCGCCGGCTATGAGTACACGGGAGAGAAGCCTTTTAAAAATGTGTATCTGACGGGTATTGTACGTGACAAACTGCGACGGAAGATGTCCAAGTCCTTGGGTAACTCTCCTGATCCTTTGGCATTGATCGCACAATATGGCGCTGACGCGGTAAGGACTGGCATGCTCTTTTCCTCGCCTGCCGGAAACGATCTGCTGTTTGATGAGAAACTAATTGAACAGGGTCGGAATTTTGCCAATAAGATCTGGAACGCCTTTCGATTAGTTCAGGGATGGACTGTAGATCCAAACCTGGAACAACCCCAGGAAAATAAACTGGCAATTGCCTGGTTTGAAGCATCCTATCACAAAACTTTAGCAGAACTGGAGGCGCACTTCTCAAAATTTCGGATATCCGACGCCTTGATGGGGGTATACAAGTTGGTGTGGAATGATTTCTGCAGCTGGTACCTGGAATGGGTCAAACCGCCATACGGTGAACCCATTGACGCAATCACCCACGAAGCGACCATCACCTTCTTCGATCGATTGATGCGTGTACTACACCCTTTCATGCCGTTTATCTCCGAAGAACTCTGGCAAAACCTGAAAGACCAGCAAGGGCAGTACCTGATCAAAGAGAAATACCCCAAAGCCGACTCATTTGATCAGCATTTTCTTGAAGAAAGTGCATTGCTTTTCGACATAGTGGTACAGGTACGTACCGTGCGTAATGCAAAGCAATTGTCTCCTAAGGAAATTCTGCCCATGACAATAAACGGAGTACGTTCAGATTTTGAAGAAATCGTTCCTTCGTTACAAAAGCTGGCAAATGTGGGTGAGGTGGCATTCGACAGCGAGAAGCCCAAGGATTGCTTCAGCTTTGTCGTGGGCGGCACAGAGTTCTATGTGCAGTCTTCGAAGGAGGTGGACCACGAAGCAGAGATTGCATCGCTGCAAAAGGACCTGGATTATCAGAAAGGTTTCCTGATGTCTGTGGACAAGAAGCTGGCGAATGAAAAATTCGTAAATGGTGCTCCGGAAAAAGTAGTGGGCATGGAGCGCCGAAAGAAAGCAGATGCTGAAGCCAAGATCAAGGCATTGGAAGAAAGCCTGGCAAAGCTCCGATAGTTGAAATCGGCTAAGATCCATGGCCTTTGAAGGCCATGGATCTTAGCCGGTCTTCTATGTGCCTGTTTGGGAACTATAGAAGGATTCTCTTCAAATACATCACTCAGACCTAAGGCCTTTCACCGGATTGAGAATTGACGCCTTCAATGATTCAAAGCTTACCGTGATCAACGAAACGACCAACGTCAAGAACCCTGCCAGCACAAACACTTCCCAACTCATATCAACTGCATATTTGTAATCAGCGAGCCATCGGCTCACCAAATAAATCGCCAGGGGTACAGCGATTACCAGGGCTACCACAATCATTTTCACATAGTCGATGGTGAGCAGACTAAAAATCCGAGCCAAACTGGCGCCGAGTACCTTCCGTATGCTGATCTCCTTGCTGCGCTGCTCCACCATATAAGCAGAGAGACCGAATAGCCCCAGGCAAGCCACGATAATGGCTAAGGCAGCGAACACCGATACGAGCCTTGCCATCCTGGCAATGCCTTCGTACATACGAGCAAAAGACTGATCCAGGAAAGTATACCTGATCGGTTGATTGGGCATGAAGCGATCCCAAACCCCAGTAATCTCCTCCACTGCATCTGATACATCCGTAGAATGCAACTTCACTGCTACCACATCGCCAGCCTCCGATCGGCAAAGGCCAAGGGGGGCAATTTCCTGTTTCATATCATCAAAATGAAAGTTCTCCACTACACCAACAACGGTCCATGAGGTCCAGCTATTCTCGATTCTGGCTCCGATCGGATTGTCCAGCCCAAGTTCTAAGGCCATTTTTTCATTGACAATGATTGCAGATGTGTCGGTGGCTGCATCGGTAAAGTTGCGTCCGGCCACCAATTTCATCCCCATGGTTTCAAGATAGTCCAAATCCACCCGCCAACGCTGGGCACCTACTAGTTTATCGAGTTCCCTTCTGCCCTCTTTCCAAAAGCCATTTTGATCCCTTCTCGTACCGGTGACAGGCAGGTAGTTGCTCAAGGAAACACTTTTGACTGCCGCCAAGTGCTTCAGTTCTTCCTTGAAAGCCGCACTGTTGTCGCCGAGGGTGTTTGCCGCTTGAATAAGGAAGACCTGCTCCTTTTCAAAGCCCAACTCTTTCTTAAGAACAAAATCCAACTGCGCGGATACCATCAGCGCTCCTATGACCAGGACGATAGAAGTAACGAACTGGAATATGACCATCACATTGCGCAGTGAAGCATGGTGACTTCCACGAGATTTCAATCCTTTCAAAACCTCCACGGACCGGAAAGCTGAAAGATAGAGCGACGGATAGATCCCTGCCAGTGCGGCCATGACCAGGACAAATAAGATATTGGCTGGCACGAACCACCAGGCATCCCATGGGATATACAAGGATTTGCCTGATAGCTGATTGAATGCAGGCGAGGCAATCAATACAAGACCCCAAGCCAGCGCCAAGGAAATGAGGCTTGTAAGCATGGACTCTGTCAGAAACTGTTGCACAAGCTGGTGCCTGAAAGAACCCACCGCCTTGCGGACACCAACCTCCTTGGCTCGATTGGCAGATTTGGCCGTAGCAAGGTTGACGAAATTCACACATGCCAACAGCAACACGAAAAAGGCAATAATCACAAACATCCGCACGATGGCGATACTCCCTGTTCCGGTAATATTATGGATATCTCCGGATCGAAGATGAATATCCTGGATGGGCTGCAGTTCAAACTCATGATATTCTCGTATCTCCTCCACATCAGCCTCTCCCTGCTCTTCAGCATAGCCTACAATATACTGATCCTTGATCAAGCGCATCTTCTCTGCTAATTGGATAGCATCCGCACCTTCGCGCAATCTGAGATAGGTATCATAATTCCAACAGCACCAATTCGTCTGTTCTCCGGGCCAAAATTCCCTTTGGCTTAGCGTGATCAAAAAATCGAACTGGACGTGTGTATTTCCTGGGTTTTCCATTACCCCACCTATCATGAAAGGGTCATCCACCTGATCATTCAAAACCACAAATTGACCTACAGGATTTTGATCAGGAAAGTACTTCTCTGCCTTCCTTCTTGAGATCACAATGGTATTTCCTTGGGTCAGGGCATCTTCTCTGGTTCCGTAGACCATTGGCACCTCCAGTATCTGCAGCAACGCCGGGTCTGCATAGGCAAAGCGCTCCTCGTAAGCGTTTTCTTTGCGATCAGCCCTCCGAAACTGGTTATCGCCACTATCGAACCATCCGGCATAGGGTATCAACCTTCCTGCCAACTCCACCTCCGGAAAACTGGATTTGATGGCTGCAGCCATTTCTGCGGGAAAAGCCACCCATCTGCCCTGGTCAGCATCGTTGAAATAATTGATGACCCTGAAGATCCTATCCTGTTCCTGGTAATATGAATCATAGTCCATTTCGTCCTTGACAAAGA
Organism: Cyclobacteriaceae bacterium; assembly: GCA_965601475.1. Classification (GTDB taxonomy): domain Bacteria; phylum Bacteroidota; class Bacteroidia; order Cytophagales; family Cyclobacteriaceae; genus JAWPMT01. The sequence goes on from OZ271832.1 coordinate 648,276, forward strand.
GCATAATCAAAATGAAGGCACAAATGCCAAGGGCAAAGCCGCCCACTTTAATTGAGGAGTACATCCTATTCTTCAAAAGATGCCTCCAGGCCACCAGTAAGTAGTTCTTAAACATTGTTGTATGATTTGAGTTGTTTGACATTCGTTTCCATGCAAAAGGTCTGCAGACATCCAGCACCTCAAGAAAGAATCGCGCATCAGCACGAAGTTTGGACACACCTCCGAGTCTTCTGCGAACGTACATCTCCGAAAGATCCCCAAGGAGTGACTCTATTACGGCCTCATGGCAAAACCACTCTAACAATCGGCGAGACCACTTCGGCGGATGGGGTGTGCTGCTAGTCACCCATGGAGAGGTTTAAGCCCTCAATATTCCTTGCAAATTCAATTCGAAGTTTGTTGACTTCGACAAGCGTGTTCTTTCCTGTAGCGGTGAGGATGTAGTATTTCTTTCTACGGCCTCCTCGCTCGGCAGTGGCGCCCCCTTCGTTGGATTGGAGACATCCTTTCTCTTCGAGCCTATAGAGGGCGGAATGCAGCGCGCCGACACTGACACCTTTACCCGTCTTCTCCTTGAGCAAATCCATAATGGATACACCATAGGCCTTCGCTCCGAGCGAACCAACGGCCAACAATACGAGCTCTTCAAATGCACCTAGCTTCATCGAATAGAATATTTCTTTCCTAAAAACAAATCAAATGAAGACAATTTCTTTCCTAAAAGCAAATTAAATAGGATAATTCCCGATGGGCTGATCTCACGAAGTGGGAAATGGACAAAAAAAGAAGTGCACTTGGCAAGACGGTGCACTTCTAGGAAGAGGTGGCATAGCTGGCTCCCATCTGATGACATACAAACAGAAAACCTCTTCCAGATTGGTTCAGTTGATTCAAAGGAATGATATAATCCTCTTTTGAGCCAGAAAATATTTTTAATAACAGGGCAAATACTAACTATTTGAATTACAAATAGTTATAAAATAGACATGAATAAAAAGTAAGAAAAATATTCTCAATCATGTTAATTTAAGTCGGAACCTGAGAGACTTGGACCTTATTAACAAAAACATAAAGACCTTACGAAGGCTTGAAAACATCAAAAGCCAGAGTGAGTTTGGGAATCAAATTGGCGTCCCCGGACACAACGTCAATAAGTACGAAAACAATGTAATTCCCAAACCAGATGTGCTGCGAAACATTGCTGACAGGTTCCAGCTCAATTTACATTTGTTCCTAACCCGTGAAATCACGGAATCAAACTATGAAGAATTCAAAATTGAGCACAATACCGAAGCTAAGCTTGAGGACCTCATCAGCCAATCAAGCAGTTCTTATGAAATTACCCGGGCCGATATCGACAGGATTGCTACCTTTTTTGCGGACAAGCTAGGCAAGATTGAAGAGGATCAGTTGAATCCAAATGACCGCCAGCGTATCATCAATGACTTGAAGGCCATTTTCCATGCCTATAATCAGAAGTTGAAAGATTTCTATGAAATGCAAGATCACCTAGCACAGGTGCTAGGTGATCGCAAACTCTAGTCTCAATCCAATTTGATATTATCGAACTCCATTTTTATCCTGGAAATGTTCTCGGAAATTTTGGAGTTGACTTTACTTCTATATTGCAGATATACTATCAGGTAAATCCCTCCAGCAAGACCCAGGAGCAGGGCTGATATGAACCACCAAGTTTGATAGTAAGGGGTCTCCTTTCGGAACTCCGCATACTCTTTGATCACATCGGCAAAGAGAATTCGGTTGTTTTCTATCTCGTATTTCTCTCCACTACCAAGAATATCCTGAATCTGCGAGTTGTACTCCACAGCATAGCCGACAGCTTCTTCATAGCTTCCCTCCGTCGCCAAGGCATTTGTGAGCCTTGCGTATATCTCCACGTGTTCCCTATCCAGACGATTGTGCTTTTCTTTTATGGCCTCTTTCCAAACAGAAACCGCCGTCTCTATATCACCCATTTTGTGATAAACTGTGCCAAGATCATATTTCGTCACGAAAATCGAACTACTTGTAGTCTTCAGCTCGAGAGCTTTACGAAATGCCTCGATAGCCGCTTCATAGTTCTCTTCTTCCATATAGGTAACACCAATGCCATGATAGGCTTTGCCGACATATTCCCTCGCCGGATGGTCTTGAGCCACATTTTCATAGCTTCGAATGGTATTGTCATAAGCAATTCGTGCCACGTCATACTCACCTACTTCCCAATACATAACGCCTATGTAATTGTGTACACTGGCAATGTTCTCCTCATCAGTAATCTCCTCAGCCAATTCCAGTGCTTTGGTGAGTGAGGATTCAGCAAGTGTAAAAGAGGCTGGATCCCCCTTTAGGTTGTAAGCTACACCCAGATTGTAGTGAAGATCGGATAGTTGCTTCGGTGTGAGGGCCTCTGACAACTTCAGCGCCTGCTCATAATTCTCGATGGCCGCGTCGTATTGGCCATATTGCCTGTAGAGTATACCCAAATTATTGTGAACACTCATTTTTAGCTCACTACTGTCCGTAGCCGCCAGGTATTCGAGGGCATCTCTATAATTGAAATATGCCTGGGATATGTCTTCCTTGTAAACATCGAAAATGTACCCCTTGAACCAATGTGCCTTACCTACCTGATAATCGGCACCCTGTCCAATCCCATTCTCAATGACCTTATCACAGAAGATCAATGCCTGCTCATTATCCTCCCCTATTAAATCCAAGGCCTCTACCAAGGCATGGTTCAATTGAGACAATTCCGCATTGACAGGCTCAATTTCCACTTCTTGTTGGCATGAGAAGCAAGCCAGCAAGACGAACAGCATAGAATAGTTTCTGATGAATATTTTCTTAAAGTTCATAATTAGCAATTCTTAATAACCGACAGTGTTTCCGGAGTCATCTTCCTACTTAGGCTTCTGTTTCTTCTCGTTATGCTCAGTAGTATTTTGCTCTACATCGTCGAAGATCTCCATGTCTTCTTCACAGGATGTGAGCATTATCTGAAGGGCACATGTGGCTACTACTAACAAAACCGCTTTCTTCAATTTTTTCATAGAATACCGCTTTTCATTGTTTCACTAAAATATTCCTTTCCCATCATAAGCTAGCATGACCACCGAAAATGCATCATATAGTATCAAATCGATACTTTTCATCGCAGATATTTCTGTGATCTGAGAAGATTATTCTCATCCTGAGGCTTATCATAAGGTACTGAGACACTCAGACAAGTTGTGCCAGAACCATCCGGATCGCGATTTACCGCCAAATTCAGCCGATTTCTCCTGAGCAGATACTGCACAACATCATCGGCCCTGTCAAGCTTTAGATCCAAGCCACGTTCCTCAAGCTTTTCAAAGTAGTCAAATACACCATTGTAGGAAATCATCAGGTTCATGGCGTCACTACCAGTTTCTATGGCAAAGAACACATAGGGTGCTTTCACCGCGTTTAAGCTTTCAAAGACCAACGCCAATAAGTGATCCAATATCACCAATACGTCTGATGGGATGGCTGCAGGTCTATACCTGCCCAACAAAAGACAAAACCTTACTTCGGGATTAGTTACCGCGTACCAAGACTGCTTATACTCCAGGTAATCTTTTAGATCTTTATCTAGCAGATTCCTGCCATTGGGCTGCGGTAATATTTTCGAAAAAGTCCTGGTCGATGACAGGGCACGTTTGGCACCCTTATCCAATGCCTCCACCAGGCCACTTGCCTCTGAGATCAGCATTTCTGCTTCATCAGTTAGTCTATTGCTCTTCAACTCTTCCAGGTCTTTCTTCAATGGATCCACTACTCCCGCAATGAGCGTCATCGAAGTATTCAACTCATGAAGCATACCCGACCTTACGCGTTGAATTTCTCTGTTTTTCGCCTCTTCGACATCATTGAGGAGATGATGCTCCAAATGAGTCACCTTGCTTCCAAGGCTATCGCGTTGTCGGGTGATTACCTGATTCCTTTTGGTGAGAAACGATATTGCATCTTCGTACGCCTTCAATTTCTTCTTCAATAAGAGCACTTCGTTCGCTCCTTGTAGCAAGACCTGCATGTAATGCATGAATTGATCCCTAATGCTCTTGTAAGGGTAAAAAGCCCCTGGCTGTAGCGCCATCAGGGCTGTATTCGCACCGGACTTCTCATACCGCGCAAAACCTGGAAGTGCCTCCAGGAATACCCACGAGAGAAAAACGGTATAGATTAGCTCAATAGGTGGTATGTCCATAGCGTTCAAGTTTGATTCAGTGAATAATCAGGTCCAAGGGCCTTTTTCGCAATGAGAAATTATTGAACCACAACTATTTCGACAAATTTCTTCTCACCCACCGTGAAAATTATGTTAAAATATTGATTATCAGTATTTTACAATATTTGACCTAAGTAATACTTAAGAACATATTTCTCAATTAGAGGAAAATTCTTCAATCAGCACCTGGAGTAAAGGATGGTTTTCTCCGCTTTTTGTTGCTCGAATGGAACCGAAAGGTGCTATCATTTTATTATTTGCATTGGGGATGCTCGTCATGCCAACAATCAAGACCAATTGTCAAATCCATCCTATGAGAAATACGATCAATCGGCTATTCCAAAGAGACCTGGCCATGCTCAAAACAGAACTACTCGCCTACCAATCAGAAGAAAACCTCTGGAAGAAATCTGGTGATATTTCTAATTCCGCAGGGAATCTGGCTTTGCACTTGCTAGGCAACCTCAATCACTTCATTGGAGCGATCATCGGTGATACAGGATACATCAGAAATCGCGAAGCAGAATTCAGCACGAAGCATGTCCAGCGAGAAGAGTTGCTATCTCAAGTGGAGGAAACCATGATCATGGTGGAGGAAACTTTGCGAAAGCTGGATGAGCAGATGCTGGACGAGGTGTTTCCGGTGAAGATCTTCCAGCAAAACGACACTTATGAATATATCCTCACCCATTTAGCTACCCATCTGTCTTATCATCTGGGTCAAATCAACTATCACCGGAGGCTACTGGATACCTGAGGCTTGAAGCCAAATCTTGATTAGAATCGTGCGGCCATAAGGAGGCTAAGGTCCTTGTAGCCGAGATTGTACTTTTTCGCCAGGTGGAAATTGGTGAGGCTACCCTTATACATATAGACTCCCCTCATAAACCATTTGTGGGTGAATATCATTTCCTCCACACCCCCTTCCTCCGCAATTTGTTGAATGATAGGCGTGAAAATATTCGAGATAGCAATCGAAGCCGTTTGTGCTACTCTGGAAGCAATATTGGGTACGCAATAGTGTATCACGTCGTGTTTCCGGAACACGGGTTGTTCATGACTCATGATCTCCGAAGTCTCAACACAACCTCCCTGATCGATGCTCACATCGATGATCACTGCACCTCGTTTCATGCTTGAAACCATTTCCTCACTGACTACTTGTAAGTTACGTCCCTTCTCGGCCCTAATGGCGCCTATAAGAACGTCAGCGGATGGCAATACTTGCTCCAGGGTCGTGTGATCAAGGGTACCTGTGTACACTTGCCTTCCTACCGCATGTTTTAGTCGTCGGAGTTTGTAGATGTGGTTGTCAAATACCTTGATGTTCGCGCCAAGCCCCAATGCTGCCCTGGCCGCATGCTCTGCAACTGTACCTGCGCCCAAAATGACCACTTCGGTGGGAGGAACGCCAGTGACACCGCCGAGAATCATTCCCCTTCCATCACCCGAACTACTCAGATACTCTGCGGCAATTAACATGACCGCACTACCTGCTATCTCGCTCATCGCACGAACCAATGGTAAGCCCCCCGCCTTATCTTCGATAAACTCATAGCCTATGGCGGTGATGCGATTTTTGGTCAGCGATTGCAGGTAGTCAATCGATTGGCTCCCCGTTTGAAAAGCTGATATCAACACGGTACCGGGCTTCATCATCTCAATTTCCGCCTTGGACGGTGGTGCCACCTTCAGTACGATATCTCCTTGATAGATCTCCTTTTGGTCGTAGACAATCCTGGCTCCGGCTTCGCTGTATTCCTGATCTTCGAAATGTGCCAGATGACCAGCACCCGTTTCGATATTTACTTCTATGCCGCTATTCACTAACACCTTTACGGAATCAGGCTTAATGGCCACCCTATTTTCTTGAAACCGTGTGGCTTTGGGCACCGAAATGGCAATTCTCTTCTTTGAGGTCTGTACTTTGACCGGAGACTCTTGAGGTGAAAGAATACTTTTCCTTACGATCTGGGCAATTTCAGAATCAACTTTCTCCACTTTCAGGTCGATTGAGACGGATCATTCGTGTGATTTCGTCTACGAAGATAATATTTATTCGCAGGTGTGTCTCAGGAAGTAGGTTCCCCACCCGCTCCGGCCACTCTACAAAGCAATAATTATTGGAGTAGAAGTAATCCTCGACTCCGATATCGATGGCTTCGGTCTCTTCCTTGATGCGATAGAAGTCGAAGTGATAAATCGGACCATTATCACCGCTATTGTATTCATTTACGATGGAAAAGGTAGGGGAACTCATGTCATCCCCAACTCCCAAGGCTTCACAAATCGCCTTGATAAGGGTGGTCTTACCTGCTCCCATTTCCCCATAGAAGGTCCAAACCCTGACTGAACCTGCCACATCGATCAACTGCGCAGCAACATCTTCCAGATCTGCCGTCCGAAAGGGCCCAATTTCGATCATTTAGGTGTCAGGGTGACAAAAGGCACAATCATTTCTTCCAGGCTTATGCCCCCATGTTGAAAAGTGTCTTTGTAATAATTGACGTAGTAGTTGAAATTGTTGGGGTAAGCGAAAAAATAGTCCTCACTTGCAAATGCAAATGAAGTACTCACATTGGTTTTGGGAAGATGCAATTCTTCGGGGTGTCGGGATGAAAATAAAGCATCCTCGTCGAAAGCCAGGTTCTTGCCCGCCTTGTACCTCAGGTTGGTATTGGTCTTGCGATCTCCGATAATTTTTTCTGGCCGTTTCACTCGCACTGTGCCGTGGTCTGTGGTGATCATAACCTTCACTCGCTTTTCCGCCAGACGCTTAAGAAGGTCAAAGAGCGAAGAATGAGTGAACCATGTCAGCGTCAGTGCCCGGTATGCGGATTCGTCGGGTGCCAGTTGACGGATCATTTGCATGTCCGTTCGTGCATGGGACAGCATATCAACAAAGTTGAAGACTATGGCATTGAGTGGATTCGACATCATATTTTGCACGTTCTCAACAAGCTGCTTGCCTTCATGGGCATGTATGATCTTGTTGTATGAAAACCGAATATCAAGTCGTTCCTTTTTCAAGTGACGCCTTAGGAGTTCTTCTTCATTTGCATTCTTTCCTTCCTCCTGGTCCTCGCCAACCCAAAGATCCGGGTGGTATTTCTGAATGGCCGAGGGCATCAAACCGGCAAAAAGAGCATTTCTGGCGTAGGCGGTTGTCGTTGGAAGTATGGCGTAATAGAGTTGCTTGTCGTCTACCTCAAACATTTTGGCTATTTCCGCTTCCATGATTTCCCACTGGTCGAGCCTCAAATTGTCAATCACGATGAGAAAAGTCGTCTCAGATTCTGCCACCTGCGGGAATACCAGTTTCTTTAGCACCTGATGCGAAAGCAACGGTCGCTCAATATCAGGATCATTCAACCAATCAACATAGGTCTGCTGGATGAACTTCGAGAAATTGCTGTTGGCCTCATTTTTCTGCATCTGGAAGACCTCCGACATACTCTTGTCTTCAGTATTGTCGATTTCAATTTCCCAATAAACCAATTTCTTGTAGAGTTCACACCAGGATTGAAAATCGTCCACCTCATTGAGCTCCATGCTGAGGTTTCTAAACTCCTGCTGGTAGCTCAGGTTGGTTTTTTCAGAGATGATCCTTTGATTTTCCAGAATCTTCTTCGCTGAGAGCAATATCTGATTGGGGTTGAGCGGCTTGATGAGGTAATCTGCGATTTTCGAGCCAATCGCCTCCTCCATGATGTATTCCTCCTCACTCTTAGTGATCATCACCACAGGCAGATTGGGGTGAGTAGATTTGATGTAGTTCAGCGTCTCCAAACCCGACATTCCTGGCATGTTTTCGTCCAAGAAGACTGCATCGAAGGTATGATGATCGATTTGTTCCAGGGCGTCCGTACCACTCTTCACCGGTACGACATCGTACCCCTTATTGTTGAGGAAAAGGATATGTGGCTTCAGCAGATCAATTTCATCATCTGCCCATAAGATCTTGTAGTTCATTCCTTCAAAGGTTAGCTCAGACCCGCTACTGGTGAAAGCTTATTTCATGCTATTTAAGCATTCTTTCGTACATCGACTCATTCCTGAAAAGGAAATAAGGCCAATGCCGTGGATCTTTGCGATTCGGAGAAAATGCCACAAGATCCGAGCCAAAAAGACATACCTCCGAAAATCCTTGAAGCGTGCGTGCCTGTCCCCGGAATTCACTCCAGCCTTGCCTCCCTTACTCTACCACATTAACGCGCATCATATTGGTATGTCCTTGCCAGTGGGACGGCATTGATGCCGTGTTGATGAAGACATCCCCTTTTTCCAAATAACCTCCCTCGACCAGCCGCCTTTCAATGGTCTCCAGGGTGTCGTCAATATTTTTTTGCTCATCAAAATAGAAAGCAGTAACGCCCCATATCAAGCTCACCTGACGAAGCAGGTACTTGTCATTGGTGAACAGGAACAAGTCAGCCTTGGGTCGATGCATGGCCAGCTTGTAGCCCGTATAGCCAGATTTGGTCATACCTACAAGGGCCTTAGCATTGACCGATTCACTCATTCGGCAGGCGGCTCTTACCAGCAAATCATTGAGACGTGTCGTGCTGGGTTCCTTTTCCTTTTCGTGATACCTGTGATAAATGGATTTCATCGACTTCTCCACCTCAGCGATGGTTCGTGCCATACTCCTGACAGCGTGCACAGGAAACTTACCAGATGCCGATTCTGCCGACAACATGAGCGCATCAGCCCCGTCCATTACGGCGTTGGCCACATCGTTGGTTTCAGCACGTGTGGGTCTTGGATTTTCGATCATGCTCTCCATCATTTGAGTAGCTATGATCACCGGTTTACCCAATCGGTTGCATTTCTTGACCAACCGCTTTTGCTCAAGTGGTACTCGCTCCATGGGAATTTCGACACCAAGGTCTCCACGTGCTACCATGATGGCATCCGTGGCCTCGATGATCTCATCCATATTCTCAAGCGCCTCCGGCTTTTCGATCTTCGCCACCACCTTACTCTTGCAGCTCTTTGCCCTCAGGCGGGACTTCAATTCCCGGATGTCTTCGGCGGTTCGAACAAAGGACAGCGCGACCCATTCTATATTGTACTGCATGCCAAACTCGAGATCCTCAATGTCCTTTTCAGTAAGCGATGGCGCGGAGACTTTGGAGTCTGGAAGGTTTATACCCTTTCGTGATTTAAGGAGACCTCCATGGATAATTTTCGTATGCACATCACTTCCATCCACTTTGATGACTTTCAATTCGATATTGCCATCATCAATGAGAATGGTATCATCTGGCTTTACATCCTGTGTGATGCCTTTGTAAACTGTACTCACTTTGCGGGCGTTGCCTAACATCTCGTCTGTCGTGATGATCAGTTTATCGCCACTTTCAACTTCCACACCGTCATTCTCCACTTGGGAGATTCTGATTTTTGGCCCTTGCAAGTCTTGAAGCAGGCAAACGTTAGTACCCAAATCCTCATTCACTTCATTGAGCATGTCGATGACCATTTTGTGGTCCGCATGCGTGCCGTGCGAAAAGTTCATTCGGAAAACGTTGGCTCCTGCCTTTACCAATTCTGTGAGGGTTTCTTTGTTTCGGCTGGCGGGACCCACCGTTGCGACGATTTTCGATCTCTTTTTGAATACTTCCATTTTAGAAGAGTAGGTTTTCTTTGCTTTTGATATTGCTAAGGTCAATTTTCATAGAGTACTGCACAAGCGGCACTTCTCTGGCTATGGTCAATAAGGTCTCCAGGTTAGGTTCTTCCAATTCTGATTGAAAGCGGATGAAATAATCAAAACGCTCCAATTCAGGGATCAGAAAGCGATTCACCTTAGAATAACTGGATATCAACTTGTTGCGCAGCAAAAAAACACGCATGAATTCAGATTCGAAAAGAAAATTGGAAATTAATATCCTGGAACTGTCCTTAAACTCAATCTGAATGTCACTGCATTTCACAAAATGAAGAAATGATATCTCATTGAAATGCCACGCCAGGGTATAGTCCTTGGCTGCACAAACCAGTCCGATTAGGCCAAAATCAAATTCATAGTGAGGATCTAATTTCGTTTTCTGCGCCATTGGGCTTAAAAATAGGCTTTTCAGCGTCGTAAGGGCATACTTCAAAGCTGAAAATAGTTGATTTGATTTTATAGCCTAATGTTCTTTCTTTGCACAAAATTTTAAACCAAATCTTTACTAAAATGTCAGAAATTGCGCAAAAGGTAACGTCAATTATTGTTGACAAACTGGGTGTTGAAGAGTCAGAAGTAAACGCAGAAGCTAGCTTCACCAATGACCTGGGTGCCGATTCACTTGATACCGTAGAGCTGATCATGGAATTTGAAAAGGAATTTAACATCTCTATTCCTGACGATCAAGCTGAAAACATTGCTACGGTAGGTGACGCTATTACTTACCTGGAAGAAAACGTCGGTAAATAATACTTTCTAAAAACATAAGCATTACTTTTCATTAGGAGAGACTGAATGGAACTAAAACGAGTAGTAGTAACTGGGATAGGTGCGATTACACCGATTGGCAACACGAAAGACGCTTACATGGACGGCCTGGCCAAAGGTGTAAGCGGTGCCGATACTATTACGCGATTTGACGCCTCCAAATTTCGAACCCAATTTGCCTGCGAGGTAAAAGGGTTCGTACCCAATGACCATCTTGACCGAAAGGAAGCGCGCAAAATGGATCGAGCGACGCAGTTTGCCATGGTGGCATCTGAAGAAGCTATCCAGGATGCCCAAATCGACCTTGACGCCGTAGACAAGGAGCGAATAGGCGTGATTTGGGGCTCTGGCATAGGTGGTTTGGAGACTTTTCATAATGAAATATCGAACTATGCACAAGGGGATGGAACGCCAAAGTTCAATCCCTTTTTCATTCCCAAAATGATTGCGGATATCACACCGGGAATGCTCTCAATTAAATACGGATTTCGGGGACCCAACTTCGCCACCGTTTCTGCCTGTGCGTCGTCTAATCACGCATTGAATGACGCCTTCACCTACATTCGATTGGGTAAGACCAATATGGTACTGTCTGGTGGATCTGAAGCAGCGGTAGTTCCCAGTGGTGTGGGTGGCTTTAATGCCATGAAGGCCCTTTCCGAAAGAAATGATTCACCCCAGACTGCCTCCAGACCTTACGATTCCGAAAGAGACGGGTTTGTCCTTGGAGAAGGTGCCGGAGCGCTCATACTTGAAGAGCTCGAGCACGCAAAGGCCAGAGGAGCAAAGATCTATGCTGAGGTGCTTGGCGGTGGCATGTCCGCGGATGCTTACCACATCACAGCTCCACATCCTGAAGGTGTGGGTATCGTGGCGGTAATGAAGGAAGCGCTCCGAGATGCGAATATTTCCGCTGAGCAGGTGCAGTACGTCAACACACATGGTACATCAACACCGCTAGGTGATTCCGGAGAGATCAAGGCCATTCAGCAGGTTTTTGGAGAGCAGGCGCTAAACCTAAACATCAGCTCAACCAAGTCCATGACCGGCCACCTGCTGGGTGCTGCGGGTGCGATTGAGAGTATCGCCTGTATCATGGCTTTGCAAAAGGGAATAATCCCACCAACCATCAATCACTTCAATGATGATCCCACGATTGACGATCGACTCAATCTGACCTTCAACAAGGCACAGGAGAGAGAGGTGGACATTGCCATGAGCAACACCTTCGGGTTTGGCGGTCACAATACGTCTGTGGTGCTCGGTAAATACAAAGAATGATTCGCTGCTAGGTGTCACGACTGAGAAGACTTGCCTTTTTTCTGAGATTCCCAAGTGGGGCATCTGACAGGCAGCTTTTCAAAGCCATCAAGGTAATCACGGGTGAATACCCTTTTAACCTGTCGCTGTATCGTCTGGCCATGCAACACAGCAGCATTGCCACAACCAACGCCCGCGGCATAAAAGAATCCAACGAGCGACTGGAATACCTTGGGGACGCCATCCTTGGTATGGTCGTGGCAGAGTTTCTTTTCACAAGATTCCCGTTTAAGGAGGAGGGTTTCCTTACCGAAGTACGATCCAAGATCGTAAACCGCGAAACCATGAATGAGCTATCAAGGAAACTTGGCCTCAGAAACCTCATCCAATACCAGCAACCCAAAGCTGCGTTGGCTCCCAAATCCATTTACGGAGACTCGTTGGAGGCATTGATTGGCGCTATCTACCTTGACAAAGGTTTCAAATTCTGCAAGCGATTCATCATAGACCGAATGATCATCCCGTATTTTGACCTTGAAGAGTTGGTCAACACCATTACAAATCACAAGAGCAAAATCATCGAGTGGTCCCAAAAGGAAAACAGGGATTTGACCTTTGAGATAGTGGACAAGGATACCAAAAACCGCAATGGCCAATTCGTCGCTCAGATCTTCATTGATGGTGAAGGCTACGAGAAAGGTTATGGCTTTAGCAAGAAAAAAGCCGAGCAGGATGCAGCAAGAAAAACATTAGCCAAGCTTGCAGAGATTAACCTGCTATGAGTCGGATGCTGAAAGTTGGAGGTGCGTGCCTCAATCAGATTGCCATGGACTGGCAACACAATATCGGAAACATTGTCAATGCCATCAACGCAGCCAAAAGCACTGGCGTAGAACTACTTTGCTTGCCTGAATTATGTCTTACAGGCTATGGCTGTGAGGATATGTTTCTCAGCGAATGGCTCCCAAAGAAGGCTTTGCAGAAACTGGAATTGATCCTCCCCGTCACCGAAGGTATTCTCGTCACCATTGGCCTACCTTTCCGCTACGGAAGTAAGACTTATAATGTAATTGCCATCATGGCCAATCAGCAATTGCTGGGCTTCTATGCCAAACACCATTTGGCCAATGACGGTGTGCACTATGAGCCCCGTTGGTTTGATAGCTGGCCATATCAGCAGTTGGACCAAGTCGAAGCCTTGGGGCAGAAAGTGCCTTTCGGCGCGGTGGAAATCGACTATCTCGGTAATCACCTTGCGTTTGAAATCTGTGAAGACGCATGGCACGAAGAACGCCCCGCCTGCTTTCCCAATCAAAAGCCCGATATCATCCTCAATCCCAGTGCGAGCCATTTCGCCTTCCGGAAGGGAGTGTTTCGAGAAGAGTTGGTCAGGGCGTCCTCAGAACGGTTCGATTGCACCTACATATATACCAATCTCCTGGGCAATGAAGCCGGACGCATGATCTATGATGGAGACATCCTCATGGCAAAAAAGGGGAAACTGATCGCCAGAAATCGGCGCTTGTCATTTAAGGATTACAATCTGCTCACCCTTAGCCTAAATACCGGTGAAGGTGACCAGCCGACTGCACTTCTTGAGGACTGGCGTCACAAACTGGAAGAGGTATCGAGTGTGATCCCCCTTGCCCTATTTGACTACCTTAGGAAAAGCAGGAGCCATGGTTTTGTGCTGTCCCTCTCCGGAGGAGCAGACAGCAGCTCCATTGCCACAATGGTTGCCCAAATGGTAAAACTGGGATTGACTGAACTTGGACATGAAGAATTCCAGCGCAAGATTGGCTTCAACATCCCCGAAGCGGAAACGGAGATTGTTCATCAAATCCTGAAAACGGCCTATCAGGGTACAGTCAACTCTTCTGAGGATACGCTGGAATCCGCACAAACGCTGGCTGAGAGCATTGGCGCGACTTTCCACCACTGGCTCATCGATGAGGAAATCAGCGGCTATCGCAAGAAGATTGAAGAAGCTGTGGGCCGTGACCTCACCTGGGAGCAGGATGACATCACACTGCAAAACATACAGGCACGCGCGCGATCGCCCATTATCTGGATGCTGGCGAATCTCGAGCGGTACCTGTTGCTTTCCACTTCCAACCGCAGTGAAGGCGACGTGGGATATGCTACGATGGATGGAGATACAAGCGGCAGCATCTCTCCCATTGCAGCGATAGACAAGGCCCTGGTCCTTGCATGGCTGAAATACGCTGAAGAAGAACTAGGCTATGAGGGTCTGCGCAAAGTGAATAGCCTCCAACCCACTGCCGAGCTTAGGCCCTTGTCGGAGAAGCAAACCGATGAAGAAGATCTCATGCCCTATTCTGTGCTGGTCGAAATCGAGGAATGGGGCATCCGTGAGCGTAAATCGCCGGTGGAAATTTTTGAGATACTCCAGCACAAATATCCTAAGAAGGAACTCAAAACCTGGATTGCCAAATTCTTTAGACTCTGGTCTGTCAACCAATGGAAGCGTGAAAGGATTGCGCCAAGCTTCCACCTGGATGACTTCAATGTAGACCCCCGAACCTGGTGCCGGTTCCCGATCCTTAGCAGTGGATTTAAGGAAGAGTTAGAGGATTTGGAGCATTTGGATATTTCAGAGAACTAACCCTCACTGGCTACCGAAAACAATGAAACCTCCTTTTCCTTGCCACGAAGGTTAATGGCACCTACATTCCTGAACCTGGGACCTTCGCCATTCAGTTTATCTTTTAGGTCTTGTGAGATCAGCAATTCCTCTCCCAGTGCATTGCATTGCCCCTGAATACGCGCGGCGGTATTGACAGGGTCGCCATGATAAGCAATTTCTTTCTTGTATTTGCCGATTTCAGTAACCGTCACCAGTCCACAGTGTACCCCAGCCTTGAAGAAGGGCTTGTTGCCATATTTGTCCACGTAGTACTGGGCTCGCTCTTCAATTTGTTGCTTGAAGCGAAAAAAAGCCTGCAAACTGCTATGGGCATCAGCTTCATTCTTGAGTCTCCAGGTGAGTACGGCCTCGTCACCTACGTATTGGTAGATCTCAGCTTCATGCTCCACGACCACGCCCAGGTCGTTGAAGCAGTCCTGAATAAAAGCACTGTATTGCAAGTGACCTAATTGCTCCGCCAGGGTCGTAGATGATTGCAGATCGATGAACATGAAAATGCGCAGTTCCTCTCTAGGCTCATAGAACTTTCCCTGAATGAATTTCATAAGGTTACCCTCCCCCAGCATAATCTCAACTTGTCTCAGCACATTGAGGAAGAGGTCTACGCATAGTACGTAGAAATATACCGCAAAGCTTCCCTCATCCAGTGCGAAGGTGAGGATGTCGAGTTCGGTACCGAAGTATAGCTGGTAGACGCCATAGGCGAGGAACACTATGAATATCAGGAATCCCAACGCGTAAACGAAACGAAGTATCAGCAACTTCCTAATGGAAATCTTTCTATAGATGCGCTCTTCGAGGAAAAGCTGGAAATAGCCCGAAGCGAGCCCCACAATGGGTCCTATGGTAAATGATATGATTATGCTCGATAGAAAATCAAACTTCAACTCACCTACTTCCTCGGTACCCACTCCGCGGACGATAGACAGAAATACAAACGCCAGCGTCCAGCCAATGGCATAGTTCTTAAGTATCCTCAACCTTCGCTTTACGTAAGACTTCATGGCCAATTTCTGAATGGATCATAAATGTACAGTCCATTCAAACAAATCAGATCATTTTATATTAGTTCATTGATGAAATACATCTCCATCAACCTTTATCGTAAAATGTTGAATCATGCCATGGCAGAAGGTATGAAGCGGGAGGATTTCATGCAGCTACCAACGCCGATCGACACCATTGATGACCTGCAGGCCGTGCCAGCGGAACATTTCTTTGGATTGCACGAATTGCTCGATGAGGTGCTGGGACCCGGATTCTCTGTTCGGATCGGGCAGCAAATGAAGATTGAGGACTATGGTGTGCTGGGGCTGTCCTGGCGGACGTGCTCCTGGGCCGGTGAGATATTCGCCAGAAGCGAGCGATACTTCATGCTTCTTTCCAATACCTATGTCTTCAAAGTGGAGGAGGCGGTGGATTTGTCACATGTTTATTTGCACAGAGAAGGCTATCGACGTGGCGTGGAATTATCCAATGAGGCCACCATGTCCGCAACTGTGGTGGTATTGCGTGCCATGACCGAAACGGACATTACCCCCGTTGAAGTATGTTTCAAGCATGGCGCGCCAAGAGGCCTGGCAGGCTATCAGGAGGCATTCGGTTGTCCGGTTCTATTTGATCAGCCTCACAATCGCATTACCTATACAACCAAAGACCTCAAGACACGGACGGCTAAGGCCGATGTCAGCATTAATCAATTCCTCGTGGAACGAGTCGAGGAAGAAACCAATGGCATTGAAATCAGTGCTGGCAAGATCGCCCTCGACGTGGAAAAACTCATCAAAGATGCTTTGCCCAGCGGTATACCTGCTATTGCAACAATTGGCGAACATATGGGCATGAGCAACCGGACCCTGACCCGCCGACTGACCGCAAGTGGTATCACATACCGGGACCTCATCAGCAAAGTACAGCTCGAAACCTCAATCGCGTTACTTAGGGACCCGGCAAGAAGTGTGGGGGAAATCGCCTTCCAAACCGGCTTCTCCGAGCAGAGCGCCTTCAACCGCGCTTTCAAACGCTGGACAGGCCAATCTCCCGCGGAATACCGCAAAAGACACTACTAAATACCCAACTTGGCATAAACTGTCAAAATATTGGCTTGTGGGGTCAAGCATCCAAGTGGCATCTCTTAGAATTTTACTCCCGAATTGAATGAAGAATACAAATGAGAAAAAAACTGATCGCAACGCTGTGGTTGGGCATACTCACCGCCACAGTAGTACTTCTGACCGCCTTCCGTCCAATGGCTGGTAATGCAGCAAGAAATACACCAGACCTGGCTACCTCACCAAATGGCAATGAACAACTTCAAAGGGATGCTTTCGACATCCTCGAAGCTAAGTGTAATTCCTGTCATCGCAGGCAAAACCCTTTTATGGTTTTCAAACTGAAAAACATGGCCAAGCGTGCACCCAAGATTCATCGCATGGTCTTTATTGAACGCCGCATGCCAAAAGGAGACGAGATCCGTCTGTCATATGCGGAATACACCACATTGGAAAAATGGCTATTCACTGAAAACATATACTGAAATGGATATCTCTATCAAATCAATCATACTCTTCCTTGCCATCATGCTCACGGCGCTTTCTGCTGGCCTTTTTTATGCCTGGAGTGTTTCCGTCATTCCCGGCACCAAAAAAACCATCGATGTCACCTACCTGGAAACGATGCAGTCTATCAATCGAGCCATCCTCAACCCTGCCTTCTTCCTGATCTTCTTTGGTAGCCTGGCATTGATGGCTGTGTCTACCTTTCAGCAATACCATCAGGGGATGGGTTTCTGGCTCATGCTGGCGGCGACGCTAATTTATCTTGTGGGAACTTTTGGCGTCACCGCTTTTGGTAACGTGCCTCTCAATAATGAACTGGACGTTCAGGTCCTGGGTGAACTGGATACCAGGGGACTCCAGGAATTGCGGCAATCTTACGAAACCAGGTGGAACCGCCTCCACATGATACGAACGATTTGCGCAGTCATCTCATTGGCCCTGGCATTGGGGACGGTCTTCACGACCAATGTCGAAACCTGAAAGTTTGAAAAATTTTGATGACCTCTCAACTCCTGGCATATCCAGTTGGGGTCTCACCAGTATGCTGCTTAAAAAATCGGATGAAGGCACTGCTTTCTGAAAAGCCGACCAGGTAGCTAATCTCATCGACGGACTTTTTGTTTTCCTGAAGATAGGTTTTGGCCAATCGCAACAAGAGCTCACCCTCGATCTGCTTGTAGGTCACTCCCAGGTCAGTGAGTCGACGTTGCAATGTACGCGTTGAAAAGTGCAGCTGATCAGCCGCTGCACCTATTGATAGGCGAAGCGGCGTACTTCGAAGGATACACTTCTTGAGGCTGTAGATCAACTCATTTTCCTTACCCAGCGATTGGATTTCATGATCTACCCTGCTCTTCAGTGTTTCCAATAAGCCGATAGGAACTTCCCGGGCGTACCGATCAAAGATCTGCTTCTGAAATACAACCTCCGACCTGGGTTCCCCAAAGTGGATGCTACAGTTGAACAGGCGGTAGTATTCATTGAGACGTCTCGGTCGCTCGGTTTGCAGGCGTACAACTTTTGGGTAATAGGCCCGCTTAGTGTAGGTCACCAGCGACTTGAGACAGGACAGAACAGTCAAATCGAGAATTTGCTTCCTGGCATAGGCCGGCTCCACACTCCAGTTGGGGTTTTCATCAAATATTACTGAATAATCATCCTTGGTTTTGTGCAGAGAAGTATCCAGCGCATCACTTATCAGGCGGGAATAGTGAGAGGCATTTTCGAAAGAAGCTTCGAGCGTTTGGCTGTGCCGCATTATGTCATCAACATGCTCAGTAGCCTTCAATGCAAGCAGCTCTCCAATGTGCAAACCCAGGTGCTCGTCAGCCAGCTCCTCCCGCAAGAGGCCGAATAAGGAGGCCACCTGATCGTAACTGACATATTTCTCACCTTCCGCAGGTAAGTACGATTTGGTCAGCAATGTCGTATTGACACCTTTTAGTGCCGCGTAGCCAATCAGATCAGAAATAATGGATGCTGCAAAATACACATGGCAAAAATGGCGCAAAATGTCAATTCTCCGAAAGCACCTACCCCTACTTTCGCCTAAAACAGTAGAGCAATGAACACTAGAAAATGGATATTGGCGACGGTCGTGCTATTTGTGTTGAGCAATGTGCTGACGACGACATGGTATATGATAACAGATGAAGCGAATTTTGTCACTTTCCGCAGGCCAGAAGTCAATTACCTGGGTCTCATGATCAATCACCTGGTCTTTGTCATTGGATTCATCTACCTCATTCATTTGCTTCTTCAGGTCAAGCCTGGCATTTCCAGTGCCTTTGGCTTTGGTATGATCCTGGCGGGCATCATGTTTGTCCCATCAGGAATCGTAGTGCGCAGTATTTGGCAAGTAGAGTTTAACCTTTTCTTCTACCTCAACGCCCTGGCGCACCTGGTCATCGGGGGCATTCTGGGGGTAGGTTTTCAAATGATTCATCGCTACGGAGCAGCAGGTTGAGCACAAAAAGTACTTTGGACCACCAGGTAATGCGTACCGCCATCATCCAAACGAAACGCTGAATGCCTGGGATTCTTGCTATATTTATATATGAAGAATCTATTTCTGTCTATCGCAATGGCCGTGCTGGCCACGTTTGTTTGTTGTTCTGATGACGAAGGGGGAGGCAACCCTACTCCTGCCCCAGCAACACTTGAGATCGGTGATCTCACACAAGGTGGTATCATCTTTTACCTTGATGACACGGGAGAACACGGTTTGGTATTGGCTTTGGAAGACCAGAGCACGAGTGCGGTTTGGTGTGATGATGCAGACACCATTGAAGGTGCTGACGGTAGCGAAATCGGTGAGGGCGCACAGAATACACTGGATATTCTCGCTGCATGTCCTGGAAACAACGCAGCTTCAATTTGTTCTAATCTTTCCTCAGGCGGATTTGATGATTGGTTCTTACCCTCGTGGCTGGAACTGGTTCGCGTGAACGAAAACCTCGCGCTTGTCAATGCTGGCTTGACCAGCAATGATGGGACGGCACTTGCCGAGGAAACCTATTGGACATCCACAGAGTCTGACTTGGGTAGCGGCAGCAGCGCATTCACCTACAATTTTGGTTTTGGCACGCAAGGCACGCTCACCAAATTTGGCACAGCCAGGGTGAGGGCGGCCAGAGCCTTCTGACATTACCTGATGCTACAGCCAGGCTACAACAAGTAGCCTGAATTAGGATTCTACGATCTGACGAAAACAATAGTCTGGCGCTTCCAAAGGAATGAGATGACCATAGGTGTCATTGACAATGGTTTTGCCTCTGATTACTTTCTGCCATTTAGAACGCACCTTTTCTGTCGAGAAGATCGAGGGCTTGCCCATGATGATCTTGTAGGGCACCTGAAGGCTCTTGAAATACCGGTCCAGACTCCGGGGTAAAGCTACGTTTGCCGCCTCCCACTGCGTAGGAAAAATCAGTTGATAGCGACGGTCGCCGGCTGCTTCCAAACTGTTTCTCGCCATCACGTCGAGCTCCTCCTGCGCTATGCGCTTGTAGGCTTTGTGTGTTTGCAGAAAATTCAAATATGCTTCCGGGCTTTCCCAAATGGATTGCTTTTGTATGGCAGACTTGAAGGGTTCCACCCGTTTCTTGATGAAATAGGGTACGAGGCTGATCAACATCTGATCGATAGGTGTGACCCCCACAGGATCTATCAGTATGAGCTCCTTGAATAAGTCAGGCCGCATCGTTGCCGCGACGATCGTCGCATGGGCACCCTGAGAATGTGCGATGGCTACGACAGGACCTCGATACTTTGTTTCCAGGAAGGCAATCAAGTCTTTGGAATACACTTTCCAGTCCATCTGTTTTTTGTGAAGCGACGCTGACTTCCATGAAGCACGATAGGCCAGACTTGTGAGCTGATACTTAGTGGCAAGTCTTGTGAGAAGCGGCTCGTAGACGCCCACTGGCAAGCCATTGCCAGGATAAAAGTGTGCCTCCTCCCCTTCGGAATTGAGCGCGAAGTAGTGACCCGATTGACCCGCAATGGTCATTTCCTGCTTGTCGTAGTTGAGAGAAGGTTTTGTCATTTTTTGTGTGGTCTGGGAGCTTCGGAAACAGCCTTCAGCTTGGAAAAGGCTATTGTTACTACCCATTTGACCTGCCGTATGTTATCGGCTCAAGCTTTTTCCAGCTCGAAAATGGTGATTTCAGGTCTCACATTGAACCGTACCTGCCAGAGGTGACCCAGGGCCCTATTGATATAGAGTTTCCTGCCGTCTTCAAGATCTATCTCACCAGAGTCGTATTTCTTGTTCTTCACAGGCAAAACCGGGGCATCAAGGAAAGGTGGCCTGCACTGACCACCATGGGTATGGCCAGCCAGTATCCAGCCTTCGTAGCCATTCCAGACATCCAGATCACAGACATCAGGATTATGACAGAGAACAATATTGGCCCGGTCTTTCCGATACTGGCGCATCACCTTTTGAGGCGCAAAATTCAAAGCCCAATAGTCATCGAGCCCAATAATATTGAGGCCTCCACTTCGATCTGCTCATTTTGTAGCACCTGAATACCGGCATGCTGCAACTGCTCTCCGATTTGGTCAGCCACTGCCTGCTCCGCCCAATTATATCCATAGTCATGATTACCCAAAATGCCAAAGGTACCATGCGTACCCTTTACGGTATATTGTAGTACTTCACGGAGTTGGCTGAATTGTTTCTTGCTCTCGTAACTCACAAAGTCCCCAGTATAGACTACAAAATCCGGTTCCAGCGCCTGAGCACTTTTGAAAGATTCTATGATATATCCAAAATCAAACCTGTCGCCCACGTGCACATCACTGATTTGCATAAGGCTCTTCCCTATCAATTGATCCGGCAATTGGCGGACAGGCATTTTTCTACGCACAAATTCCAACCAAAAAGGTTCGATTTGCCAGGTATACCAGCCAGTGAATATCCCCGCACCCAATGCACCCAAAGCAGTACGATTGAAAAATCTTCTTCTATTCATTGCTTGTCACTAAAGTGACCATAGGTCCGTTTCACAAAGCTGTATCCATTTTACCTGATTTCAGTACGTCGAAACCTGATTTTCCAAGGGATTGGAAATGAGCATGTCCGAATTTTAGGCTGTTGAAAAACTTGTAGTACATCCTTTGCATGAACTCCCTCTTGCCAACACCCCCCGCTTGGAAAGCTTTACGATGGCCGTACCAGATCGCATGGATGGTGCCGAAAAAAAGGACACCAAATATGCCAATGCCTGCTGCTCTTCGATAGAAGGATTGGCGGTTGAGGATGCGGTGTAGCCGTTCATTTTGAAACTTGATGTGATGGGCTTCATCAAGGAGGATATCTCTGCATATGGATCGCAATAGAAGACAATCGGTAGCATCATGGAGTGCCTGATAGAAGATCTGTGCAGCACTCTCCACGATGATCACCGTAATGGTCCAAAGTTCCATGCTGGTGTTGAAATACCGAATTTTCCGAAATAGTGCGTCCCCCCAGTCTTTTCGGGCTCTCTCCTCCCCGATGAGATCAATGTATTTACCCAGGTTGGATCCATGCTTTTGTTCTTCTTTGATGAAGAGCCTAACGGCGTCCAAGTAGTCCAAGTCATTCATTTGTTGGGCATGCCTGGTAGCTGCAGCCAGCAGGTGTGCTCCGTCGCTGGTTTCTCCTAACTGCCACGCCCGTAGTGAATATAAAATTTGTTCTTTCTGACCTGTGGTAATCGTAGGCCTGACGTCCCAGTTCACACGCTGGAGCTTGAGATTACTTTCGAAGTGATTTTTCCAAAAGAGTGAGTCATGAAGCATGTTTCCTGATTGTTGGTTTCCAGTATGGAACGACACTGGGCGTGGATATCGTGCCGGCTTTAACATGAATTAAGAAATTGACCTGAAGCGTAATGACGATTCATTGTTTCGGGGGCAGGCAACGAACATGAAGCTACCTTCCTTCTCGGGAAATGGAAGAAGAAAATCAACTTCGTAGATCAGCTACATACTCCGCCGTCCTGATGAATGGAAATTGGCTGCATTTTTTTGCTTCCCCTAGTCCCAAGCAGCCAAAACCAGGAGCTGATTTCCTCCCTAGCCCACCGGCAGAGCGCATTGTCCACCATCCTTTTTCCAGGTGACCCAGGGCCCAGGAATATCCGCAGGTTTTCGATCGGCTTTGGCATAGTAGTTGCTAATGACTGATAAACTTTTTTAAACACGCTCAACACATGAAAATGCATCATCAAGATCCAATTTTTTTTACTAGGTATTCACTGCTTTGCATGTCCATTCTTGGCCTCCTACTGGCATCTTGCAGTTCAGACGATCCAATTCCCTGCGATTCGGAAGAAGGCCGACCGGTGGATGGCTTTGTACTATTGGCCGATGAAGATGGTCAGGCCATTGCCGTATTAGGCGACTCGATACTGACCTTATGTAGCCAGGAGGCTATTGACTCCCTTGAAGCATTGGATGACACCTATGCATTCACAGGTAGATACTTCGATTGCAACGAATGTCTGGAAATCCAAACACTGACGGGACCTGGATGTCTATTGGAAACTTCTGAGAGTCCCAATGACCTGCCACTTGTAGGCACCACCTGGCATCTGGCATCAATCACTACTTCCCAACGGACCTACTTACCCCCGTGCAACCAGGTACCAACACTCCTGATAGACGCAGAGGGTCTGCTCATGCTACAAGTAGGTAACAGCCTTTCCAATCGGGTGGAGGTGGAAGAAGGTCAAATCGCGGTTTTATCCGAAATGGCCAGCACTCAGATGCTTCCAAGACCCTACGTATTTGAGGTTGAACAACTACTGGCAAGTGCCATTGACAATGGCACAACGCTCACTTACGAGATAGAAAAGAATCGTTTGGCAATAACTACAGAAGCGGGGATGACCATGGAATGGATAGTTCCTCAGTAAGCTAAGCCAGTCATGCCCCGCTCCCTAGACCGGGGCGTGGGGAGAGCCGGGCCTGTGTGGAGCACCGGAATATCCAATGCCACGGAGGGAATGCCGCTCTCTCCTGAGAATAGGGAATTCAGGCTTAAACTTTCGGTGTTTCGCAGGGTCTAAGGAAAAACAGAAAGATATGAAAAGGATAATCTTGTGTATGATGATGGTTTGCCTGGCAATGGTGTCGATGGCTCAACCTCCCAGGACCAGACCCATCGTGCCCGCGGAGGAGCGTGCAGAGCGCGTGACCAGACGACTAAATGAAAAACTGGCATTTGAAAATGCACAACGTGAGCGGGTCTACCTCATCAACCTTCAGACATCCAGGGAGATCCAGGCAATTATGAAGGCGGCCCGGGAAAGCGAAAGAAGCCGCGAGGAGCTAGCAGCAACGCGGGAGCAGCTTCGAGACATCAATCAGGGACGAGCAGAGGCCATTGAGGCAGAACTCTCAGAGGAGCAAACGGCCCGATTTGAGGAAATGAAAAAGGAATTCAAGGCGCGAAGAAAGGAGCGACTCCAACGACGAATAGAGCGACTGAAGGAAAATCAGGCGTTTTGGGAGGAGTTGGAAAACGACGGATAAAGCTCGAATTCATATCCAGCATTTTGAGGATTACTTTTGCGCCATGAAGCGCGGAGTAATCCTCATTTTTTTTCTTCTGGCAGGCATTCTTCCAGGTCAGTCACAGAGTTCCTACCTGGCTACACCATACCAGTCGGTACGCACACACCTGTATTACCTCCAGGAAGAGACTTACAATGACTCGCTAGCTGCCCTACCTTTCATAAAGAACACCGACTCTGAATTGGCTGCCAAGAAAGCGGCCATACGCTTGAAGCAGATCCTGGACGCCGTGGGTGACTATATAGATGTGTCGAAAATCCCCAGGACACCGCACTACTATGATAGCCTGGCACAGAAACACTGGTACCAGGTGACCTCCCGGTTTCCTGAAATTGTTCTGGAGAAACAGGGAGAAGATTGGGTGTTTACGGTCGCAGCCATCAGGGCAATCGATGAGCGATTTCCCGAGGTATTTCGCTTTGGGACTTACAGGCTCATCCAACTCCTACCTGAGGCCCAAGGCAAGAAGATCTTTGGCCTCTACACGTTCCAGTATATAGGCATCTTGTTGCTGGCACTACTCAGTACCGTAATACACAAGCTATTTACATTCTTTTTCAGAAGGTTGTTGTTTAAGAGCCTTGAGCGCTCCGGCTATGGATCCTTTGCACGCAAGGTACTCAACCCTGTGGCCCGTCCACTTAGTATGTTCGTGATCGCCTTCCTGCTGAGTATTTTCATCCCCGTACTCCTGTTGCCACCACAAGTGACGCAGTATGTGGTGTTGATCGTGAGGGCCTTATTGCCCTTCTTTGGGACCATTTTCTTTTACCGACTGGTGAATGTCTTGTCCATTTACCTCGTTCGACTAGCAGAGAAAACGCAAAGCTCACTGGACGATCAACTGGTACCCTTGGTCCGCAAGACACTGAAGACCTTTGTGATATTGGTCGGAACATTGTTCATCCTGGACAATCTCCAAATCAATATTATTCCACTGCTGACCGGTCTATCCATTGGGGGCTTGGCTTTTGCGTTGGCTGCTCAGGATACAATAAAGAATTTCTTTGGCTCGCTCATGATCTTCATTGATAAGCCCTTCCAAATCGGCGACTGGATCACGACAGGAGAAATTGATGGCAATGTGGAAGAAGTGGGTTTTCGGTCCAGCCGGGTACGTACTTTCAGAAATTCCCTGATGTATGTGCCCAATGGCAAGTTGGCGGATAGTGTAATTGACAATCACGGCTTGCGTGTTTACCGTCGATTCTACACGCACATAAGCGTTCAGTATGATACTCCACCTGCACTCATTGAAGTTTTTGTTGAGGGACTGAGAAGGATCGTGGATCAACACCCGGAGACACGAAAAGACTACTACAACATCTACCTCAACGACATGGCCGCTTCATCGCTGAATATCATGTTTTACATCTTCTTCCAGGTGCCCACCTGGCCTGATGAACTGAGGGCACGCCACGAGGTTCTGCTGGAAGTGATCAAGCTAGCCGAGCACCTGGGCATCCAGTTTGCCTTCCCGACTCAAACATTGCACGTCGAAAATTTACCAGGACAGCCCTCCTTGTCTGCACAATACACTAAGCGGGACGAAGCCAAGTTGAAGCTCCAGGAGTATTTTCATCGTCAAGGCTAAGATTCAATCTTATGCCACAAGAGGTCATCCAGCACATATTGGGCCCTTGTATTGCGCTGCTATCTGAATTTTTTTCAAAAGGTGACGCAACGTAATTAAGCCCTGGGCACGTATGGTAGTCAAATCGATAAAAAAATTCCTACCATGCTATACCTGATTTATTCCTTCGTCGAAAAAAAATACAAACTCGTACAATCGGCACTGACCTTTTTTGACAAACCCCAGGTAGAAATCTTGTATGCATTCGAAAACGATGAAATGTCTGTGGCCAGGAAAGTAATGCATCAGCTCAATCAGGAAAGGCAGCTAAGCAACCGAAGATATTGAAAAGAACATCTGGCGGTGTTGTTTCGATTATAGTCAGCCATCTCCAACCTGGAGGTGGCTTTTTTCTTAGAATTTGATTTCGATGGAGAAACTGGGTGTCAATCGCATCAGTTTATTTTCGGTGGTTGCAAACGCGGGGCGCTTTCCTCGTCCCGAAGGAGGATTTCCATCTTGATCGGGACCACCTCCATCAGGCGGTGGCGGCGGACCACCATCTCCCGGTGGAGGAGGAGGTGGTGGTCCGTCCCCGTCACCATCATCTTGCGAGCCCCCACCTCTGCCCCGAGGTCCTGGCAGCGGTCTGATTTGAATAGACTGGATATTTTCCCGGTTATAAAGGTTGAAGAGGTGAAAATTGGCAGTGAGTTCCAGACCAGTCCACCGCCAAGTGGAAGAGACGCCAAAATCCATCCTGTGATAGGCTGGCAATCTTTGGTTGTTTCGCTCCGTAGCTGAGACTATGATGATATCATCCCGGCGATTCTCTCGTGCTTCCCTACCCCCGGAAAAAGAAGAATAGGGCCTGCCACTGCCATAAACCCATGTGCTGTAAAAAGTGAATCTGTTCCATTTGCGTGACAGATAGACGTTTAGTTCATGGCGTTGATCTTGGTCAGCATCGTACCAATTACCTCCGCTCAACGGCTCAAACCTATTCTCTGTTTTGCTTAAAGTGTAGCTCAACCATCCATTGAAAAGCGGGGATTCCTTTTTAAACATGAGCTCCAGGCCGGTACCTCTGCCTTCTCCTTCGAAAAACAACTCCTCATAATTCAGGAATTCGGTAATCTCATTACCACGCCTGAAGGCGTACTCAAGAATACCCCGAAAACGTCTATGATAGACATTGAAATCAACACCAAACCCACTGCTGGCCGCGTAAGCTGCACCCAGCGCATAGTGCGTCGCCAATTGAGCAGGCACCTCCTCATCGGCCAGCACCCATAGGTCCCGACTTCCCTGCAAAACACTAAGGGAATTGATCTGATTGACAAATTGATTGTACATTCCCGCTGACGCTCGGAGTTTCAGTGTAGAGCTCAGCTCTTCTGTAATCGAGAGCCGCGGTTCAAAATATACTTGCTGCCTACCTTCGGAGTAGGTAGCCCTTGAACCAATACCCAGGATCGTGGTGGGCCGCAACTGGGTGAATGTCTGCAAATATCCTGTTGCCAACAACAGCCCATCCTGCTCTTTGCCGATAAGTAATTCATTGTTGAGCAAATTCTGAATCTCCGTATTGACTAGTGAAAACTCGCTGCCCAGTTGCCAGGTAACAAGGCCCATCCTGGCTTCATGCGTCAACTTCAATCCCAGGTCTTCAATGCCATTTCTCTGGTTGTCTTCGAAGGACAACTCCTCTGTCACCTGCCCCTCCACAGTGGTGGTCTGTAACGATGACTCCAGGTATCGACTTCTGTAGTCCGAAAAGCTTACAATGAGTTCAGAAAAATCAGTGTCATTCCACAGTCTGGTCATCCTGGCAGACGCACCAATGTTGCCCCATTCTATAAATCCATTGTTAGCATTCATAGAGAGTGTGTCCTCGGGATATCTTACCACCAGATGTTCGTCGAAATTCAGCCGGTCGTTGCTGCGATAGAAACTCACACTGAGCAGATCCCTTGGATTCAGCCTTGTTGAAACTTTGAAATTGAGGTCGTCATATTGAAACTCCGGATCATATTGCTGGCTCTCAATCACTGCGTCAACATCATTAATTTGCTCCACATATAGATCGAATATCCGGTTAAACAAGAATGTAGGGTAGAAGTCCGTGTACGACCTTCGAGCAGAAAAGAAAGCTGTGGAATTGGGGGTAAGTGGTGTTTCGAGACTGATGTTGGCACTGAGCAGGTTCATACCCAATCTTCCGGAAAAGCCAGTATTGCTACCATCGTTGCCCGTAAACTGCACAACACCCGAGGATCGGCCGCCATAGTTTGCCGGGTATCCTGTCTTGAGTGTCCGCACGGATTTGACGGCGTAAGGGTTGATGGCACTGAAATAACCAAATAGATGATCCTGATGGTAGATGGAAAAACCATCGAATAATATCAAATTCTGATTAGCGGTGCCGCCATTGATGGAGAGTCCCGATGACAGTTCGTCGGTAGCCGACAGTCCCGGAAGCATCTGCAACATTCTGAAGACATCCTTCTCCGCAGTCTGGGGCATTCGACGCACGAGCGACGGGTTCAGGTCCACCTCTCCTATTCCCTCCGAGGATGAAAAGTTGTCGCTGTTTGCCGATACCAGCACCTCTCCAAGTGTATTGAAACTGGGTTGCATCCCAATCATCAAGCGCCTGTTGCGGACATCCTGGGGAACCAGCAAAGTGTCATTGTAGCCGATGTATGAAACTGAAAGTTTGGGAGAGGAAAAGGGGATTTCCAAAGAGAAATAGCCATCTTCATTGGTAGTCGTCGATTTTCCTGATTGTTGCTCTGTCACCAGGGCAAAGGGCAGTCGCTCACCGGTTTTCAGGTCAAATATTTCTCCGTTCAAATTGATATTTGAAGGGCCCGCAGGCTTGGGCTTGAGGATAACCGCATTGGGTTGAATGAACTCGAATGTGACTGGTAGACCCTCAAGGATCTTCTCAAAAGCGTCGGCAATACCCAGCCGGTCCAGATCCACAGTTACGGTTTTGTCCGCAACCAGCCGCTCAGAATAGGCGAGTTTCACATTGTATTTCTTTTTCAGGAGGCGAAGCACATCCTTGAGTGCAACATTCTCAAAACGCTCATCGATGGTAGGAGTGGTGCTCCCCATCGCTGCTATTGAAAGCGAAAGCAGCAGAAAGAAACAAATGGATCTGGCCGTATTCAATTACCCACTTTCGAGATAAAAACGATGTTTTGCTCCCTTAATTCTCCCCTTAAATCCAAGGGCTCGAAGACTAACCTAAGCGCAAGGTCCAGATTATTGGTTGGAAAGAAGCCTGTGTAGTCATAGTCATCAAGTGTCAGTCCGGCATCCAACCTCGCTTCCACTCCGAAGGCCCTTTCCAACTCCGCCACTACAATGGTCAACTTCTCATTTTCAAAGTAGACCTCCTCCTGGCGCCAATTGTTTTCATCGCGATCAAATTCATAGGTATTGATTACTTCTTTCGACGACTTGCTGACGGCATCTCCTGCAGCCAGCAAATAGGGCTTGTCAAGGTTGACCTGAACGCGGCCCTCATAGCATTTAACCTGATAATCGCCCGCTCTCGCTCGGATGCTAAAGGTTGTCCCCAGCACCGTGGTGCTTCCTGCGGCAGATTCAACTGTGAAGGCAGAACCCTTTTGTACCTGAAAAAGCGCTTCACCTTCAAGAACGAGGTTTCTCGACAACATCCAGGATAGCTTGTTGTAGCGAAGGGTGCTGGCATATCGCAGTTGCACCTGAGAATTGTCAGGAAGGGTGACCGCCAATTGCTGGCCATTATCTGTGACAATGTCTATCTGATTGACTTGATACAGTACAAACACAGTGCCCAACGCAAGCAAAATAGCAGCGGCAATTCTCAAATAGGTTTTCGAGAAACCAGGCGAAGACAGTTTCTTATCCTGTTCAGTTTCCAGCCTGTCAAAGAAAGCAGAAACCTTCTCCTCATTCGCTTCTGAGGCACTGCGGAAGCCCTCAAGCTTGGATTTCATTTTCTGCTCCCAGGGGTCTAAATGCTCACTCATGCCTGCAGCCGTTTTTCGATTTCTATTTGTAATTTCTGCCGGGCCCGCGCATAGTTGGATTTGCTTGTGCCCTCACTGATCCCCAGTTGCTCGGCGATCTCATGATGCTTATAGCCTTCCAATACATAAAGTACAAATACCGTTTGATAGGCATTGGGAAGGGCGCGCACTACGGTCATGAGGTCCTCTTCAGAAAGCTGATCCAACGCCGAGACATCATCGCTTTCGAGCCCAAGGGCTTGATCTACCTCCATGTGATGTTGATGTTTCTTGTTTCTACGAAAATGATCGATGGCGGAGTTGACGATGATCCTTCGAAACCAGGGTGTAAAGGGGTAGGTATCGTCGTATTCGTTCAGACGCTTGAAAACCTTCATGAAACCATCATTCGTGATCTCTTCAGCTTCAAAATCGGTGTTGCTATAAGCGGTCGCAACCGTCATAGCATAGTTGTAATAGCCCTTGTACAATTGTTCCTGGGCACTCCTTGTTCCCTTGAGGCAGTCAGTAATGATCTTATCGATATCCTTGAGCACGGGTAGTCGCTACATCTGGGTTGGTTGACTTTCGAATTTAGTTGAATGTAGTTGAGTGGTGACATGTTCCTGATTCAAAATCATTGAAGAAATGGATCGGACCAGCGTTGGTCAACGTAGACATTGCTACCACTAAGGGTCTTGACAAAAGCAATGATGGCTTCGACTTCATTGGCGTTGAGGTTCAGGTTTTGGCCGTCTCCCGGGCGACCACGCCGGCCACCCGCGAGTCTTCGATCCAGGTTGTTGTTGGCCGGATCTATGTCAATATCATTGTAGTGCTCCAATACCTGCTCGAAAGAGGTGAAACTGCCATCGTGCATCAGCGGACCATTGAGCACGCCAGATGTATCGAAAATATCCCGAAGTGTGGGTGAACGAGTAACTTCCGTATCTATGGCCAATGGATCACCTGCTACGGTGATAACACCGTTATTGTCTGAACGGTCGTCGATGTCGAACTCCGGGGACTGATGACATCGGTTACAACCGGCCCTTCCCATAAATAGCGCCTTCCCCAGGTTCTCGATCTGATTGTAGTTGGGAAAATCATCCTCATCATCATTGACCATTGCCCTCCCTTCATCAAACCTGGAATCGAAGGACTGTATACTCCTCACAAACTGCGCCAGTGCCCGTTGCATCCTGTCCTCGGTAATAAGCGCATCCCCGTAAGCGTAGGTGAATAGTTCGCTCATGTATTCGATGTCTTCCATTTTAGCAATCAAGTCATTGATATCGGGATCTCCGTCAGCACCGCTGAAGCCCATTTCTATGTGGTCCTGGATGGGCATGGTCGTTTGCTCCTCCAGCGTCCTCGCTCTTTCGTCCCAGAAGAACCTTTCTTCCTCGGCAAAACGAGCATTGATCAGGCGCATAGAGTGCCTTCCCGTTACACCGGCTACACCTTTGCTCAATTGGACATCGTCGCCAAATGCCAGCGACTGCTGGTGGCATGACGCACAGGCAATCGTATTGTCGATGGAGAGGTTTTTGTCGTAAAACAATACCCGTCCCAAAGTAGCTATCTCATCCTGAATATTATTGCCTTCGGTGTTGTCTTCATTGATATAATCAGGCACCCCCTGGTTGGCATAATTCAGCGGATTGTCCAGGCTCAGATTATTTCCAAATACCTCAGCGAGGCTGCCACTACTTACGTAGGAGTCATTCGCACTATCGCTCTCTTCCACCTCGGGAACCAGTTCTTCATTGCCATCGGAACAAGCAAATGTCAGCAGCAATGAAACGATGAGTGTGAGTGTGCAAAAGTGAGATTTCCGTAATAAAGCCATAATATTTGCGATTCCAATCAAATACGCACAACCCTCCTTAGAGCGTTGCGTCGAGATTAGAAATGAGTCAATTATTATTCAGAAACGCGACCAGTCATGATCTCAACACCTTGAATGAGGTGGCTATGGCTGCAAAGCGCCACTGGCAATACCCCGAAGCATGGATCAAGGCCTGGGAGAACGATCTCAAGCTGAAGGATACTGATCTGACGCAACTGCACATCAGGGTACTGGAGGTAGAGGATTCGATCATAGGCTTTTGCGCCATCCAGACCCATCCGCAATATTATGAAGTCACTGACCTATGGATACTCCCCTCACATATGGGGAAGGGACTTGGCGCTAAATTGCTCGAAAACACGTTGCTCACTGGTACTGCAGATGCGAAGAAGGTAATGGTCGAGTCAGATCCAAATGCCAGAGGTTTCTATGAACGACAGGGCTTTGTCCTTTGCGGCTGGAAGGAAAGCTATCCGAAAGGCAGGTATCTACCCATATTGGAGAGGCAATTCAAAGCCCGTCAATAAGCAGTTTCCGCTATGGCCTTTTTCAAGACGGTAACGGATCGCATGAACGCGTTGTGTTCGGGTTCATCCATCTCCACATCCAGTACTTCTTCCACACCTTCGGCACTGACTAGTGAGGGCAGGGAAATGGCGACATCCGAAATATCTCGATGTCCTTGTATGACAGTGCTGAGATTCATGATGCGGCGCTCTCCACGTAATATCCATTTCAACAGCGTAGCAGCGACCAGGCCAATGGCATGATTCGTGGCGCCCTTTCTTTGAATGATCTCATAGGCTGCATGCTTTACTTTCTCTGCAATTTCCTGCTCGTAGGCAACATCCCATGCTTTCCACTTGCGTAAGCGAATACCACCAACACGAGCAGATGACCAAAGTACCACTTCACTGTCCCCATGTTCCCCCACAACTTGAGCATGTACGCTTCTAGGGTCCACATTGATCCTGCGACCTACCATCTCACGAAGCCGGGCCGTGTCCAGCATCGTGCCTGTACCAATAACGCGATGCCGAGGAAGTCCTGAAAATTTCTGATAATAATAGGTAAGCACATCCACCGGGTTGGCTACGATGATCAGGATACCACGAAAACCTTTGAGTTGATCGGCAATCTCCCTGGCAATCCTGATGTTGTCATTCAAAAGGTCGAGTCGTGTCTCGCCAGGGGCACCTCCCCTACCAGCCGTAATGACGATGGCCTTGGCATCTTTCATTTCTGTGATCTCTGATGCTCGAACGAGTGCCGTAGGGAAAAAGGACGACCCATGATTGAAATCCATCGCCTCACCTTCAGCAAGGCCCTTCCGCGCATCATTGAGCAGCAGCTCATTACAGATACCTTGCTGCAGAATGGAAATGGCCACACTCGAACCTACCCACCCCATACCTATTATTCCGATCTTCGTATTTGCCATGATTTGGTTATCTACTTTTCAATAATGCAATGTAATAGTTGGGATCAATGACCACCTCACCTTCTGTTACTGCGTATTGCCGCCATTCTGACGCTGGCGTAATCCGTATGGGTTCACCGCCAACATCCAGTACAAGTGGCATATAGAACTCCGGGATCACGTTGATCCAGCGATGGTACATATTGCCATTAAGGAAATAATATTCCAAAGTAGGAATACGACTATCCCGCAAATACTGGTCAAAGAAAGCACTCAAATCCATCTTCAAAAAGTCGGCAATATAGGCTTCTACCTCAGCAGAGTTGGTCGTGGTATGATAGAATCGCTCACCAAGGCCACGAAGCATACTACGCCAATGATCATCGTCATTGAGCACCGTTCTTAAAGTATTGAGCATGTTTGAGCCCTTGTAATACACATCGATAGGAAAGCTCTCGTCATTGACGCCGTAAGTGCCAATCATCGGTTTCTTATTTTCAATATTGGCACGAGTACCCCGAACATATTCCTGGCCGGCTTCCTTGCCATAGAAGTATTCGAGAAATAAGCTTTCGGAATAGTTAGTAAAACTCTCATGCAACCACATATCTGCAATGTCCTGATGTGTCAGGTTGTTAGCAAACCACTCATGTCCGGATTCGTGGATGATGATGAAATCAAATTTCAAGCCCCACCCTGTGGTACTCAGATCGCGACCGAGATAGCCATTTTCGAATCCATTGCCATAAGTGATCGAACTCTGATGCTCCATGCCGAGGTAGGGAGCCTGCACCAGCTGATAACCATCTTCGTAGAATGGATAGGGACCGAACCAATGCTCAAATGCTTCCATCATTCGGATGACCTCCGCGTATTGCTTCCTCGCTTTGGCGCGATCCTGCTTCAAGGCCCAATAAGTGATATCCAAGTCCCCTTTCTCGCCAGCGTAGGTTTCCTTCCAACTGATATAATCCCCGATGTTGAGATTCACGCCATAGTTGTTGATTGGATTGGAGACATACCAATGAAAAGTTTTGGTCCCTTTCTCCTCATCCAGGTCGATGCCGCGTAACCTGCCATTGGAGACATCAATGAGGTTGGCAGGTACTTCCACACTGATAGCCATGCTGTCTACTTCATCATACATGTGGTCCTTGCACGGCCACCAGACACTCGCCCCCAGTCCCTGATTACTTGTAGCGATAAAGTGCTTGCCCCGATCATCTTTCGTCCAGCTGAATCCACCATCCCAGGGTGCCCTGATGGCTTCACGGGGTTTACCTGCAAAAGTCACTACCAAGGATTGTATGCTGCCCTCTGGTTGGGCCGCCTCTAACTGCACAAAATAAGCATTCCCCTCCTTGCGAAAATCAAGTAGTTGGCCATCCTGGCGCACCTCGGTGATGGCCATGGGTTCCTGCAGGTCGATTTGAATCTGTTGGTGGGGTTTGATGACACGATATTGAATCAGGTTACTGCCTGCAATTCGTTTCTCTTCCGGAAACACTTCTACCTGTAGGTGATAGTAGGTAAGGTCCCACCAGGCTCGCTCTGGGGTAATTGAGCCTCGCAGGCTATCCTGCCGGGAAAAATCCTGGGCAAAAATCAAGGTAGTCGTAGCCCACCCTAGTAATGCAAAAATCAGCCGCATTTGATCCTCTGTTATGAGGGCAATTTAGCTCCTACCAAAGGGAATCTATAAATCACATGTGGTCTTTGTAGGCGAAATTGATGTCAATGGTAGCCAATAGGTGTGGCTGACGAGCCAGCTCCTAAGCTAGTCTCTAATGAGCCAGGATACAGCAGACTTCAGATCGTCAAACTTTTTCATCGTGAGATTCGGAAAGATCATGCGGATACCTGCACTGATGAAGTTTGAAAAAACACTACCTCTCGAATTCTTAGAATGGACATAAGCCAATTTTTCGACCCCTCCCACGATCTTTCTGGCTCGGGATTTAAGGAGATCATGTTTGATCCAGACACGAGCAGCTGTATCAAACTCGATCAGGTTTCTACGGTCCAGCAAAAGCTTGCCGTAGCCTTGAAATTCGACAGAGTCCGCACCCAGGGTTAGCAACTCGCGTGCAGTATCCTCTTTGACAACACCCTTCCAGGATACACAAGAAATTTTATTCACGGTGTCCAGGTAGAAGCAACTGCCGTCAATTTTCCTAACGGCTTTGAAATGAACACTCTTTTTAGCGGCGGTGGATTGATTCATAATTAAAAAGTATTTCCGTGAAAGTATGTCATAGCAGCCTGTAAGCGCTTACACGATAGGTGAGTATTAGGGATTTATCGACCAATAGACCTTTCGCTGAGACCAATCGACAGCAGAAGTGAATTTGAAGACCAAAAAAACCTAAGGTTCCTATTTTACATTAAACTAATTTATTAGTTTTAGAACTATATCATTAGTTTATGAAACAGCTCACCAAAGCAGAAGATGAGATCATGCAGGTACTGTGGCAGCTTGAACGATGTTTTGTCAAGGATGTGATTGCAGCACTTCCAGAACCAAAGCCGGCCTACAATACAGTATCAACGATTGTTCGGATATTGGAACAGAAAGGATTCGTAGGGCACCAGGCATTTGGAAAGAGCCATCAGTACTATCCACTTGTTTCAAAAAGAGCTTATAGCCGCGATTTCATGCAGGGTTTTGTATCTCGGTATTTCAGTGGTTCTTACCAGCAGTTGGTTTCCTTCTTCGCCAATGAAAAAGACATGTCATTGTCAGAGCTCGAGGAAGTTTTAGAACATCTGAAAAAGAAAGACGAATGATTGCATTTCTGCTCAAAGCGGCGACCATTCACTTCGTACTCTACTTGAGCTACCGTTGGCTACTCACCAAAGAATCTCAATTTCATTGGGTGCGAGCCTATCTTCTAGGATCAATACTGATATCAGTGACCGTACCACTACTGGGCCTTCAACTTCCATTCACCAACTCCGCCAGCACCCTCCTACAGACGATATGGTTACCAACTGCTTCGGTTTATGCCGAAATCGATCAGGTCAGCAATGAATTATTCTTTGCACCGGTGATGACAAATCTGTATGTGTTTGCCGTGGCCTTGATGATATCCTGGATGGCAGCGCAGGTGATCAGGATTTGGTACATTTTCCTTCACAGCACCCCACACACATCCCATGGAATTGCAGTCCGTATCGTCCAGGGAGAGCGTAGTTTTTCGTTTTTCAAGTGGATATTTGTTCCAAGAGAGCATGACATTTCCATTGTCAAACATGAAAAGGCTCATGCAGATCTCTGGCATTCACTGGACATTTTATTGGCCCATGGCTTCAAGGCCCTCTTCTGGTGGCTACCTAGCGCCTATTGGACGCTTGACGCGTTGAAGTTGGTACATGAATTTCAAGCAGACCGCAGGGCACTGCAAACTGCCAATCCCGAGGAATATAAAGAGAAGTTGATCCGGTCATCTTTGGCCATGACCAACCCCGGTTTGGTGAGTACTTTTCACCACGGCACCTTAATCAAGCGATTGAATGCCATGCAAGCAGACGGTCACAGGACCAGCAAATGGAAAATGCTAGCACTTTTTGCCGTATTGGCCATGATGGTCCTCCTGTTTTCATTTAGACAGCATGCGGAATTCCACCAAGTCTCTGACCGACCACTGAAAGAATTGCTTTCGACATCATCTGATCGTGAAGCAGTCCTCGAATCAGTTGATCAACTTCCAGCATTTCCGGGAGGAAGCCAGGAGTTGTATGACCACATTCGAAGAAATCTGAAATACCCGGTCTCAGCTCGCAAAAAGGGTATTGAGGGCCGTGTTTACGTTCAATTTGTTGTAAACAAAGACGGCACCGTTAGCGACGTGAAGGTGGTGAAGGGCATAGGGGCAGCATGTGACCGGGAAGCACAACGGGTTGTCGAAAATCTACCAGAATTCCAGCCAGGTAGGCTCAACGGAAAACCAGTAAGCGTGAGGGTGATGCTTCCAATCACGTATATCCTGAAAGGCTAAATCGGTTATTTCTGTCAGACCCATGGTTGCCAGAAACCACAAGTAATTTGACCCGAGGCTTGGTGGGCAACTCATGGGTCTGGTGGAACTGACCAAAATCATACGCGGCCGACACTTAAATATGAAACTTTATTAATTACATATCGTGTTCTTTGTAGTAAATGCAAAGATCATGACCGACACAATAGACAATATCATTTCTACTGCCCTCGAACGCAGCATTTCTTATCCTGAATACACCCAGTTGGTAAATCAACTGGTTGATAATGAGGGCACAACCGGTCCAAAACAAGTGGATGATCTTATCTACTATACAAAGCTCAACGCACAGCGATCCCATCGACTGAATAAGACCATAGGTCTCGACGATAAGACCCGAAGTACGGTGAAGCTGCTAAATGAAAGATATACATGGCTCGTCATTACGGAGAGCTGGTGTGGAGACGCAGCACAGATTTTACCATTGCTGAACAAAATGGCTGAAGAAAACCCAAGAATCGTATTGCGTACTGTGCTGAGAGATGAAAACCTTGAATTGATGGATGAATTTCTCACCAACGGCGGAAGGTCCATTCCGAAGTTGCTCATATTGAATGAATCGAACCAGGTGGTTGGAACCTGGGGACCAAGACCTGCCGCGGCTCAGGCATTGTATGACAGCTGGAAAAACGACCCTGAAAAAGCTCCCTACAAAGAATTTCAAGTAGAAATGCAAAAATGGTATTTGAAAGACAAGGGACGTAGTACATTCCAGGAGGTGTCGGCAATCCTGACTGACCTTGACCAGCCAGTGCCTGCTTAGTGATGGATTGAAAACTCTCTGAAGTCCTCGTCCGGAACCTCCTGAACGTGGACTTCATTTACCCGGGCGAACTGGGGGCCCGACTTGCACCACGCTATCATATCCTTCGTTGCCTGGGGGTTGCCCTCAACATGAACGGCTACCGAACCATCAGTCTCATTTCTCACCCAACCCGACAAGCCTAGTTCGTCAGCTTTGGATTTTGTGGAGGCTCGGTAGAATACGCCCTGAACCTTACCTGTACACTTTAGTCGTAATGCCATATTCAAACCAAATTTAGGGCTTTGGATGTACCCAGTCGATCTGCTCCTGCATTGACCAGGTCGACGGCCAATGCTCTGTCATATATACCCCCTGAGGCCTTGATGCCCACACTATCTGGAATGTTCTTCCGAATGGCCTCTATGATTTTTGGATCAGCCGGCCTGGTGTTAATTCCTGTGGCCGTCTTCACGAAGTCGGTGCCCGCATCTACAGTTAGCTTGCAGGCATCCAACATCCTCTTTTCATCCCACTTGTCCACCTCGATGATGACTTTTAGTATTTTGCCAGCGTCATGCACTAACTTGGAAATTTTGGCCAGCTCGATTTTCGTCCATGGCAAGTTGTTGGCAAATGAAGTGAGGTGCAGCACCAGATCAATCTCATCCGCACCGTCACGCATCGCCAGCTCGGTCTCCACCACCTTGGTCTCTGTCATTTGAAACCCAAAAGGGAAACCCACTACGGTCACCAGTTTCAAATCGGAATCGGCTATTTCCCTACTTGCCCTTTTCACCCAAAAAGGAGGAACACAAACGCCCAGCAAGTGATGGCCATTGGCAACAGATACCAATTCATCCACGTCACTACCCAGAATCGTGGCGCTCAGATTGGTTGATTCAATATAAGGTTTGAGATCCAAAATGCTAATGCACGATATGACAGACCTTGCAAAATTTTCGTTTGCCCAATGGACGCTTCTTCGGAGGTTTCTTGTGTCCAAAGTACTGAGGATCAGAATACTGTGGTTTTTTTGATGATTTTTCGTCTTTGCGCTTTTGCTTGGACACCTCTTTCATTCTGGCTCGGAACACTTCCTGATCCGACTTCGGATCTTTCTTGAAAAGTTTGGTGAAGGCGCCCTCTTTCTTCTTCTCCGATTGATACCTTGGTGCCGGGGGTTTGGGAGCTGCAACATCGCGACTCGTTTGCGCAAATGTTAAAAAACCACAAAAGAATAGTGTAATAGCCAAACCAAGTCCCTTCCAATGCATACCTTCAAAGTTAATTATTCCCGTAACGTTGTAAAATTGCATAACGTACCTCAATTGGATATTTATCGCCATCAGGACATCCTTCTGAGCTGATTGCTTGTTATTACTAAAAATGTACATGTCGAGAATCGCCCTCTCCCAAATCTTTTTTGTTTTAGTGTGTACTTCGCTATGGTCGCAGGAAATACCTGAAGCCGAATTTCTTGGGAGAATGGACCTGGGTGAAGAGCTCATGAGACAAGGAAAGTACGCAGAAGCCAATGAAGAGTTCTTGTTTGTAATCAACAACAAGGAAGTCTTGCCCGGAGAAATTGCCTATTTGTTTGGCAGAAACAGCTATCACCTGGAGCGGTACAAGCAAAGCATAAACTGGCTCAACAAATACATTCAGATAAAAGGCACGAAAGGGCGATATTATGAACCGGCAGTCAAGTACCTCCAGCTGGCCGAAAATGACTATCGTGCTATCCAAACTCGCAAATACGCGGAAATTGAGGAAGAGTTGGCCAACCAGGAGTATGATTGTGACGGGTTAGAAAACATGATTTGTCCGGTCTGCCATGGTAGTGGTGTCATCATCAAGCGGGGGTATTTTGACAACATCTATAAGACCTGTCCATATTCCGCTGGAGAGGGTTTCCTATCCTGTGAGGAATACAATCTATTCATGAGGGGCATCCTTGAGCCCAAAATCAAGAATTAGGACAACCTATTCCTGAAGTCTTCGAATCCAAACCGCTTGACCAACTGAAATGAATCGTCTTTCCATATCCCAATGGATGGATGCTGAACGCCGTTGAATGTGGTTGTCTTGACGGTTGTGTAATGAATCATATCCTCAAAAACCAAAGGGTCGCCTATCTGAGGTTCTTGTGAGAAGCTGTACTCCTCAATGAAATCACCGGCCAGGCAACTGATTCCACCCACCCTGTATTGGTATTCTGTAGCCCCCTTTTCTTGGCTCGCCCCCTTTATTTCTGGCCTATAGGGCATTTCAAGGCAATCTGGCATATGGCACGTGAACGAAATATCAGGGATGATCGTCTTTACCTTTCCATTTTCAACAATGTCCAGGATTGTCGACCGCAGATCACCGGTCTGCCAGGCGACAGCACTTCCTGGTTCCATGATGATGTGGAGATCATGCTTTGTTTTGAATTCTGTCAATATCGAAACCAAGTGATCCAAATCATATCCATCCCTCGTCATAAGATGACCACCTCCGATATTCAGCCACTTAGCAGCGCTAAGCAGGTGCCCAAATTTCGATTCCAGCGAGACCAGTACCTTTTCTAATGCGCTCGAATCACTCTCGCAGAGGACATGAAAGTGTAAGCCCTCAATTCCTTCAGGCAACCCACCCGCCAGGTGTTCCGGTCCTACGCCCAAACGTGAGGACGGGCTGGCCGGATTGTATAGTGCTGTCTCCACGTCTGACCATTGCGGATTCACACGAAGGCCGCAACTCACATTGGTAGGTACCCGGTTTTTGAACCTCTCCCATTGACCCAGGGAATTGAAAGAAAGGTGCGAGCTGAGCTGAGCGATCTGTTCAAATTCAGCATCCTTGTAAGCCACGCAATAGGTATGCGCCTTTACCTTCATCTCCTCCCAGCAAAGTTGAGCTTCATGCAATGAACTGGCGGTTGCCCCAACAAGATACCTTCGCACCTGCGGAAAAACGGACCACATAGCAAACCCTTTAAAGGCCAGGATAATTTCCACCCCGGCCCTTTGCTGCACCGTCTGAAGTGTCTGGAGGTTTTTGATAAGCCTGGCTTCATCCAGCACGTAGCATGGTGACGGGATTCGCGTGTAATCCATGCAGTCTAGTCCAGGTACTTTGCTTTGAGGATGCTCATGTGATGGTATAAATGGCCCACCACAATATAACCCAGGGTATTCACATCGATCCTAAAGCCATTGGCCGATCCAAATCTATTGAGTGCCTTTTTATCAAAGCCATTGTACAAGTCAATGGTGGCATTCCTAACGTTGGTGAACTCCCTGGCCAAATCAGTGAATGGCAGTTTGTTGGCCCGGCTGCTTTGAACATAGGCATCTTGATCAAAGCCTGCCAGGTCTGTCATGTCAGCACGCCCGAATCGGAGCGCTCTGTAGCCAAACACACGTTCTGCATCGCAAAGGTGCCCCACCATCTCTTTGATGGTCCACTTGTCTTCGGCGTAGGCATAGGTACCTTTATCTTCAGGGATACTTGCAAGCAAGTCCAAAAACTTATCCCTGGAATCTATCAACAGTGGCATCAATTGGCCCTCTGGCACCAATTCCACGTAACCCCTATAGAAAGTAGGGATCTTCTCGAGATCAGGTTTACTCATATCAGCGGCTGTTCAAATATTTTCTTGCTGGCTCTAGTCCAGTTCTAAATCTACATCGGTCAGTTCATGCCATGGCAGTCCATAATTGGCTAGTTGTTCCAAAAATGGATCCGGGTCAAATTCTTCAACGTTAAAAACCCCATTACCAGTCCACTTACCCTCTAGCATCATCATCGCTCCCACCATGGCAGGTACGCCTGTTGTGTAGGACACACCTTGCGCCCTGGTCTCTTTGAACGCTTGCTGATGCTGACAGTTGTTGTAGATATAATAGGTTTTCTCAAGTCCGTCTTTTATTCCACGGATACGGCAACCAATACTGGTCTCACCCTCATAATTTTCTCCCAATTCTCCGGGATCTGGTAAGACCGCCTTTAGAAATTGCAGGGGCACAATTTCTTTGCCCTCGAAGTTGACTGGCTCTATCGAGGCCATGCCAATATTCTGAATCACCCTCAAATGGGTGAGATATTCCTCTCCAAATGTCATCCAAAACCTGGCCCTCTTTATCGACGGGAAATTCTTTACCAAGGACTCCAACTCCTCGTGGTAGATCAGGTATGAACTCCGCTCTCCAATATTGGGGTAGCTGAGTTCCTTCCGCACGGCATGCGGCTCAGTCTCCACCCATGCCCCATCTTCGTAGTACTTGCCTTTTTGCGTCACCTCCCGAATATTGATCTCGGGGTTGAAGTTGGTTGCAAAAGCTTTGCCATGATCACCGGCATTACAGTCGACGATGTCGAGATAGTGGATCTCGTCAAAGTGATGCTTTGCCGCTCTGGCGGTGAATACTCCCGTCACACCCGGATCAAATCCGCAGCCCAAAACGGCCATCAGCCCAGCTTTCTCAAACCGATCCAGGTAGGCCCACTGCCAGCGGTATTCAAACTTCGCTTCATCGATGGGTTCGTAATTTGCCGTATCCAGATAATGCACCCCACATTTCAGACAAGCATCCATGATCGTCAAATCCTGATAAGGAAGGGCCACGTGAATGACCATGTACGGCTGGTGTTTTTCAAAAAGCGCAACCACTTCATCAACTGAATCGGCATCCACCTGATCCGTATCAATATCGACGTTGAGATCTTTTTTGATGTCTGATGCAATGACCTGGCACTTGGATTGCGTCCGGCTCGCCAGTACAATAGAATCAAATATATGACTGGCTTCGGCGCATTTGTAGGCAACAACGCGCCCTACGCCTCCTGCCCCAATGATGACAACTTTGGGCATTTCGTGATTGGTTTACGACGACAAAGTTAAGAGCCGTGGAGAAAATTGTCACCTTCAACGGACAAATCGATAACAGATATTTTTTCAAAAAAATCGTGGTCCCGTCGAATCTTAGGCTTCTGCAAACGAAGCGAATATGTCTAAATGGACATAGGGTAGGCAAAGCGCCGTGAAGTCAGGCCAGGTGAATCTGCTGTCAGAAGGAGTACTTCATCCCAGCTTGCACACCCACACCGCTAGGGTTTGTCGAGAAGTTGCTTGAGCTTTTGGTAAGTGACTGAAAAGACTGCTGGTAATTCGGTTCCAGGGTGATATTGACCCGATCCAAAATACGGTAGCCAAGTTCCAACCCGGCAATTCCTGAAAACGTCAATTCACGATAGGCGGAGGTGGTGCCCGGATCTATTTCGAAAGAACCTACCCCCGAAGAACCTGTGAGCTTG
This sequence comes from Cyclobacteriaceae bacterium, assembly GCA_965601475.1. Taxonomy (GTDB): domain Bacteria; phylum Bacteroidota; class Bacteroidia; order Cytophagales; family Cyclobacteriaceae; genus JAWPMT01. The sequence goes on from OZ271832.1 coordinate 691,456, forward strand.
TGTCCAAGGTAAAGATTGGCAGCAATCCCACCATTGATCTTCACGTTGACCTTTTTATCAAGAATCAAATAGCCAGCCTGTACGGGCAAGGAAATGAATTGGAAGGTATTGTTGAGATCAATATCGTCGACGCTCACCTCTGTCAGCGCATCATCCACAATATCCGTAAAGGTCTCCAAACCAGAAAACTCACTCGAGAAAGCTACGGCTCTGTTGTACGTACGGCTCTCAAGTATCAAATTGGTGAGTGTACGGGCACCCAACAGCGAATATTGAACGCCACTCTCCAATGTCCAGTTCTCTTTCAACTCAACACCGAAGTTCAATCCCACAGAGTAGGAAGCTCCACCCCTCATGTTCTCAGAGAGCTCAGGCACCTCATCCCTACGCCCATCACTATTATTCTTTTGCACTAAAATATTTGCTGCTTCATTTGACGAGGTCTGAGAATAGTTTGGACTGTAGTAGCCCGATGAAAGGTCAAACCCTGCCCAAAATTTGTTGTTGCCGGAGCTGCTACGGTCTCTCTTCGCTTCGACGGGTCTGGTGTAGTAGGCGTAATCTGGCACTTTATTCACCAACCGGCCCTGCTGAATGGGATCAACATTTGAAAACTCCGGCGACCAGGCAATTGAATTAACATCCCACAAGTTCCTTGAATAAGAAGAAGGCTGTTGATCCGAAGGTGTCGCTAAAGCCACCTGCCGGCTTTCACCATTGTTGACTTCATCGTTTCCAGCAAATCCCTGACCACTCGATTGTCCCCGGAAGGTGTTTTCATTCAAAATCCCGTAACCCCTAAAATTCCCTGCGGCTTCTGTCTCCTCAGCTGAGGGTATTCTATCTTCTATCACCAGCTGACCTGGCCCTTCGCCCAAGCCAATGGTGAACTGGCTGGTGATTGCGATGGCACTGAGCGCAATGCCCATCAGCACCGCCGCGGCGGCTGACCATTTATAAACACTTATTTGTTTCTTGGCTGTGATTAGTTCGGCATTCGCCAGCGCCCGATCAAGCTCCACCCAAACACGCCTTGGAGGATCAACGCTCTGATCTGCCAGGGCTGCTTGCCAGAGATTCTCAAAATCCCCTCTGTTATTCCCCTGTTTCTCCATATCGGATTTGGCTTCTAATGGCTAACTTCTCTTGCAAAAGCATTTTGGCTCTTGAGTACTGGGACTTTGAAGTCCCCTCGCTTATCTCCAATACCTTGGCGATCTCATGGTGTTTGTAACCTTCTATGGCGTAGAGGTTGAAAATGACCCTACAACCATCCGGAAGTTCCTGCACCATACCTAGCAATTCCTGATGGCTGAAATCAGATATCGCCGCACTATCCTGCTTCCATTCCCTTAAGTCTGTCACGTCAACCATCGGATACATGTACAGTTTTCCACGTTGACTGTTCAGCGCCGTGTTGACAACAATGCGCTTCAACCAGTAAACAAGGGAAGATTCTCCTCGGAAAGTATCAAGACTCTGAAAAACCTTGATGAAGGATTCCTGAAGAATATCCTCTGCTTCCTGCTGGGCTTTGGCATACCTCAAGGCTACAGCATACATCTTACCACTATACTTATCGTATAGGGCTTGCTGCATATCGCGATTGCCTTTGATACAACCTTGTACGAGTTTTTCCTCCGATAACTCCACTTGCAGGTCTTTGCTTTACTGGACAACTTTAAATCAAATTTAGTTGTAATCCTTTAAAAATCATCTTCTTGAAATTATCAACCATTGCCCTATGCCTGTTGGCACTGCTGCTGCAGCATTGTGCATCAATGATCGTCACGGCACCCAAAACTGACAATTTACCTTACGAGAATCTCGATGTCAGCAGGAATATTGGGATCGCAAGGTTGTATCCTACCGGGCAGACTTTCGCAGATCCCGTGGTAGGTGTTGGAGAAGGTATCACTCTTGAATTTGATCTTTTGGAGGAGGAGTACGCTTTTCTCTCCGCTAAGATCATACACTGCAATTTTGATTGGAAAAAATCACAACTCACTGACCTGGAGTACCTTACGGTAGTCAATGAATTTCAACTCTCCGATTTTAGCTACAGCATTAACACACGCGTTCCTTACATATCTTATAAGCTGAATATCCCAGGTCTTCTTGCCAGTGGCAACTATGTGGTCGTCGTATATCGAGATGACGACCCCAGTCAGCTCATACTTACCAGAAGACTGGTGGTTTACCGCAATGATGTCAATATGAGCATGAATATTGTCTATAGCAACATTGCTGCCCAACGTCGAAGTCACCATCAAATCACTTTGGAAGTTGATCATCCAAATCTTCAGATCTTCAATCCTCAGGAACAATTGAAGCTGACTCTCCTTCAAAATCATCGCTGGAACACGGCCATCAGCACACTCAAACCCTCATTGGTCCGATCTGATCAGAATTACCTGGAGTACAGGTTGTACAATGGTGAGAATGAATTTCCTGGCGGCAATGAATTCAGACTGGCTGATGTCCGGTCTACGCAATTTCGCGGATTGAATGTGGAGCGTATTTTCCCAGGAGAAAATTACATCAATATTACCCTCAACCAGGATAAGCCGAGATCTGCGACGGCTTACACAAACTTATTCCAGGATAATGAAGGTGCCTTTGTTATTGCCAATACCAATCCCGGTCAAAGTCCGGACCAAACGGATTATGTAATGGTTGAGTTCTCATTGGACAGTCCACCCAACTACCAATCGGTCTTTATCACTGGTAAATTCAACAACTGGACGCCGAGTGCAAGAGACTACATGACCTACAATACGAACACCGGACGTTACGAAGGGTCACGTTTGCTGAAACAAGGGCAGTACAATTATCAATACACGACTGAGTCTCTGAAAAACCCAATTGAAGGTGATTTTGTGGAAACTGGAAATGACTACGAGGCCATACTATACTTCAGGAACCCTACGACCAATACTGATGAAGTGATTGGGTACGCTAAATCCTCAAGCCGAAATTAGCTCTCTGGAGTGGTATGAGACTGTTCTCTTGGTAGGATCTACATTGGCAAGGTCCAACATGCCAAAGCCCTTATTATTATATAAGCCTATGCCGCATGTGAAAACAAACTCCTGAACTTCCGGGGGTGCATACAGCGTGAAAGGGAAGGTGTAGCCCCTTACCTCATACCGAACATCCTGGTCATAGATGGAATAAATCCTTGAAAACTTCTTCTGGGACTGCCTGATTTTGTTGATGTATACGAGGTCTGGTACGACCTGAAATTTTTGAATTTTGGGAATACGCTCTACCTCAACGCCGTATTCCTCCATGCGCTGTACCGTAGATTCAAACAATAAATCAGAGAATTCGTCTGTCCCTGGTTCTATGAACTGCTTGGAATCTTCAGAATTGAATGCTGCAGGAATCAGCACCATCGGAGAGATTCCCAAGAACTTAGTGCTCTCTTCGAAGTCCAGTGTCACCTCTTCATCCACATATTCCGGAACCACCGCCAGGGGCCCAAATTCGATTTTGGGTTGATCAAAGATTAATCCGATCAGAAAATCTATGAAATCCCTGCTCGGCGAGGAAACGACCACTGTGACCCGGCTTGAGTTGTAGTGAAGCCCGGCTCTGCTGACCTTGGTCTGACCCTTCAATCCACTGAAGCTGTAATAATTGTAATTCTTGAATTGATCATCAGCGGAGGTTAAAACCAATCCTTTGATGACTTGAGCAATTAAATGTTGATGATGAAAGGGAACTGCGGATCCGCGATTCCTGACCTTAAAAGTAATTCGAACTCTCACGATGTACGTATTTGTTTAGACAGGTTCTAAAGCAACACCGGAGAATTAGATTTTGTTTATCGTAATCTGAAAAAAGTTAAACATTAAATCGAAAATGCATGATATCACCGTCTTTTACCTCATATTCTTTCCCTTCTATCGCCAATTTCCCGGCCTCTTTGATCGCTTGTTCCGTTTTGAATTGCTCATAGTCAGGAAGCTTTATCACTTCAGCCTTGATAAATCCCTTCTCAAAATCGGTATGGATAACACCAGCGGCCTGAGGTGCTTTCCAACCCCTCTTGATGGTCCATGCCCGTACTTCCTGTGGGCCCGCAGTAAAATAAGTAATTAGGTTTAGCAGCTTGTAAGAGGCTTTGATCAGTTTATTGAGACCAGATTCTTCAAGGCCATATTCTTCAAGAAACATCTGTTTCTCCTCATAGTCATCAAATTCGGCAATTTGCGCTTCAAGACCTGCAGAAACAAGTATCACCTGGGCATCTTCTGTGGCTACACTTTCGGCCAGTTTTTTGGACCATTCATTGCCATCGGCAATGCTATCTTCATCTACATTGGCTACATAGATGATGGGTTTGTCAGTAAGCAAGTTCAGTTCCCTGGCCAGTATTCGCTTTTCAGGATCCATCTCCAGGGTCCGGGCATTTTCCCCGGATTCGAGATGCTCCTTAAACGCTTTCAACACTTCAAACTCTCGCTTGGCGGCAGCGTCTCCGGACTTGGCGATCTTTTCCACACGCTGAATCTTCTTGTCTACCGATTCAAGGTCTTTCAACTGCAACTCCGTGTCGATAATCTCCTTGTCTGCCACTGGATCTACCCTACCCGAAACATGGACAATATTGTCGTTCTCGAAACATCGATTGACGTGGATAATGGCATCTACTTCACGAATATTGGCCAGGAATTTATTGCCAAGTCCCTCACCTTTACTCGCCCCTTCCACCAGTCCGGCGATATCTACGAACTCAATGACAGTAGGTAACACCTTTTCCGGATGAACCAGCTGTTCGAGTGTTGCGAGCCTTTCATCTGGCACGGAAATCACCCCTATGTTGGGTTCTATTGTACAAAAAGGAAAGTTTGCTGCTTCTGCTTTTGCATTTGATAATGCATTGAAAAGAGTAGATTTTCCTACGTTGGGAAGACCTACGATACCACACTTAAGACCCATGAAAATGAATGTTATTCAGAAATTCAGTGCGCAAAATTACGAAGAGGGGCATAAAAAAACCCCGATCAGATCGGGGTTTCGTAAATGTGATTATTGTGGGGTGTCTAATCCCACTTCAATTCTGTATCGTCGTCCATGGAGCCATTGACGCTTTCCACTTCATGCTCCCTGTCAAACTCATCGAAATCCACTTCAGGCATCAATTCCGTCTTTACATGATTGACCGTGTCATTGAGCGCTTCCATGAACTTATTGAAATCCTCTTTATACAAAAAGATTTTGTGCTTTTCGTAGACGAAGCCCTCATCCTTGAATCTCCTTTTGCTCTCGGTAATGGTGAGATAGTAGTCGTTAGATCTGGTAGCTTTGACATCGAAAAAGTAAGTTCTTTTGCCAGCACGTACCCTTTCAGAGTATATTTCGTCCCTGCTTCTCTCCTTATTGTCTTCCACGGTGTTAGATTAGTAGTTGATCGAATCTAAAAAAATTGCTTCGCAATGTTATGTAAAAAATCATTTTAAATATAGCAATTTCAGCCTGTTTATCGTAATAGCTGTATGCAACTCACTCTTTCATTTAAAGAAGTGCAACTTTTGATCATAAACTCTCAAAAAACACAACCAATTATTCAAATTAATGCAACTCAAGATAGCTGATGTAAGGAAGTTTGAAAGCTTGGAGTTCCTTGCCAGGCAACTGGTAGAGGGTTTCATCACTGGATTGCACAAGTCGCCCTATCATGGGTTTTCAGTCGAATTTGCGGAGCATAAGCTCTACAACTTTGGCGAAAGCACTCGACATATTGACTGGAAATTGTACTCCAGAACCGATCGACTTTACACCAAACAATATGAAGAAGAAACCAACCTTCGTGCGCATCTGGTCATAGATACGAGTCCTTCCATGTACTATCCTTTACCCGGAAAGGAAAAGGTTCAATTTGCAATCTTCTGTGCGGCAGCCCTTGCGCACCTGCTTGTGAAACAAAGAGATGCGGTGAGTATGACTGCTTTTTCTGATGGCATCGACGTGCAGACTGACCAGAAGTCCACCAGGATGCACCTCAACAACCTCATTACTACCATGGAAGGCTGGCTGTCTGAGCCTCCGAAGAAAAGCACCAGTACGGATATCGCTCAGGTACTGCATCGTGTCGCAGACAAGATTCACAAGCGTTCCCTGGTTATCATTTTCACGGATATGTTTCAGCAGGGGGAAAATACGGAAGAGCTCTTCCAGGCGCTGCAGCACCTTAAACACAGGCGACACGAGATACTGCTATTTCATATCTCGGACCTGGCTACGGAGAAATCCTTCAACTTCAAAGACAGGCCTTACCAATTCGTAGACATTGAAACCGGTGAAACGATCAACATCAACCCCTCTTTGATCAAAAATGACTATCGCAAAATGATGGATAAGTTCTATGAGCAGATCAAGATTCGATGTGGTCAATTGAAAATTGACATGATCGAAGCAGACACCAAAGACCCTTTTGACAAAATTCTGAGCGCTTACCTGATCAAGCGGAAGCGGATGTCATAGTCAAACCTCCAGCAGCACCTTGCCGAGCACTTTCCTTGTAGCAACCGACGTGAGGGCTTCCCCGGCCCTCTCCAGAGGCAGACGCTTGGTAATTTGGGGGTTGATCGATCCAGACCTTAGCCAGGCCAGGAGTTGTTCTACATTTTGATGGTTAGCCTTGGGGCTAGAACGCCAGAACCCACCCCAAAAAACACCGACAATGGCTGCTTGCTTGAGTAAAGGTAAATTCCAGGGTAGCTGGGGTATCTTCCCTGATGTGAAGCCAACCACCAGATGCCTACCTCCAGGACGCAATGCTCTGAACGCCTCCTCTGCCAAAGGACCTCCAACCGGATCGAAAATAACATCCACACCACCCAGTGCTTTCAGCGCCGTTTTGAGCTCATCTTCCTTGTAGTTGATCAGGTGGTTGGCGCCATTTTCCTTGCAGAAACTCAGTTTTTCGTTGGTACTGGCCGCGGCAACGACCTCCGCACCCATGACTTTACCCAGCTGGACGGCTGCAATACCTGTGCCCCCGGCTGCTCCCAAGACCAAAAGCTTCTCACCTTCGGCTAAGGCCGCGCGATCTTTTAAGGCATGAATACCCGTAGCATAGGTTTCCTGAAGCACTGCCGCTGATTCCAATGGAACATCCTTCGGAATAGTATATACGTTGCTGGCTTCTACCAGCATTTTCTCGGCATACCCTCCAAATGGTGCAGCTGCCATAACAGGATCTCCCAGACTAAAACCGCTTACCCCTGCTCCGATGGCTGCGACATGACCGGATACTTCACCTCCCGGCGAAAAAGGAGGATCCGGCTTGAACTGATACAATCCCTGAACTACGAGCAGGTCCGGAAAATTGACTCCGGCATACTTGACATCCACCACGATCTGTCCCTCGCCTGGCTCCGGGTCTGGCAGATCACCCCATTTTAGGTCTTCCAATGTTCCGGGTTGATCGAGATAGATAGCTTTCATAGGTATGTCATTATCCCCTAAAACTAACCGAAATTCGACATTAGCCCGAAGGAGCTGCCCGGCAAGCTAGACCTGGGTGTGGGCAGCACGAGGCCTCTGTGCGGAACACAGGAATATCCCTGGCGTAGCGGAAGAACTGCTCTCTCCTAATCCTCCAGGATCTCCCAGTTGAGAATATAGCTGGCAGTGCTGTCTTCTTCTACCAGGTTCATGCTATTGGTATAGACTCCAGGTGCGTTATCTACATTGAATCGGAAAATCCCCAAAAAGTCGTTTCTACTCAGGTAGTCAAAATCCCAGAGCTCTACTTCGTTCCACCCTTCTTCCATCTCCAAGGTGAGGTCGACTGGCGCGATATCTCCGGTATCTACTCTATAATAGATATTGATGCCTTTAGGCCACACTTTTTTGCCCTGATACTTGAGATACATTTCGTCTTTATCTATCTCATCTGGCAAAGTGCAATTGACGGAAATGAGTCTGACTTTGCGTGTGGCTTTTGCTTGTTTCTTTTCTTGCGTTTGAACTGATTCTATCATTGGATGAAATGCTTTTCACCCAGAACAGGTCTTTTGAGAAAAGGGTTTTAGGGAAATAATCTCCTTCCTACCTACCAAAGAGCTTTCTTGGTGGTACCAGGAAAATTGAGGCTTTGAAGTAGCCTGCATCGCGAGGTGTAAGTTCGACGATTGCATCTCGTGCCCGACCACCGGGCTCAACCAGGAAGTACTGAAGGTTTTTGTTGTATCCCGCCTCGAGGCCAAACCATAGCCAGTCGTGAATTTCACGTTCCAACGCAATATTGAACTGCAAATCAGTCTTGCTCAAAGTGAGGTTTTGATCCTGGTTCTGCAGCGCATCCGTCACGTTGTACCTCCAACTTTTGAATTCGGTCTTCCCGGATAGATAAGTGCGCTTATTGATCACGTACCGCAAAGCTGCGGACTTCGGCAACGTAATGTCAACTATCCAACGGGGAGAAAAGTGATTTTCATAGGTAAACACCGGAAGTGCAGTAAACCTACCCAATGATTGACTGGCTATCACGCCAAATCCGATAGACTCCGTGCTACTTCGCTGAATGGCGTATGACACACTTCCGAAATACTTGGCAGCATCGTTATGAAAGGTGAATTCATCGTTGTTGAGCTCGATTCCACCAAAAAACCTGATAGAGCTGTACCAGTTGATATTTTGCTTGTAGAAGGCCCTAATACCTGCAGCATAGAACCTCTCATTTTCCAGGTGTGTAAACAGTTCGCTGTTGCCTTGATAGTCGTCCTGATCAAATAGAAACTGATGTCTGTTGTACTTAAGCTGTAGGCCAAAAGCCCTATCCTTTTTGATCACGATGGGGACAGCGAGTTTCGCCTTAAACAGAAAATCGTTTTCTACTTCTGTGGTAGCTCTTTCATCCCTGCTCGTTAGTGCGGCTGTATTATAATCTGTGAGTTTCTCGAATCCGAATTCGGCTATCTTCGGACGATAGTTGGATTGGCCGTAGGCTATGAAAACAAATCCACAGCTAAGGCTAAGCACAAGTAGTTTTTTGAAGTCGTAGTAGGTCATGGCGATAAACACTCTATCTATACCGTTGAGGCCCAAAGAAAGTTGCTATTGCTATGGTCAATCACTGAAAAAGTAAGGTACCTGACCAAGTCTCCAACGCGACAATTCTAAAATGGTTCCCTAACCTTCAGCCAATGTTCGGGAAATATCGATTCGGGATGCCCGGACGGCTGGGATGAGGGCCGCCATGATGCCAATAATCAGCACTGCAAACAGCAGCCACCATTCTTGTGGCTGTATGCTAAACCCTTCCAGATGGTAGTGAAAGGAACGTTGCAGGGACTTCGAAAAGAAGAAAAGCCCCACCCTGCTGACTGCCAATCCCAGTATGTAGCTCACTATGACGAGGGACAATCCTTCAACCAAAACCAGCAGCGCTAACTGTCGCGGACCGGCGCCATATGTTCGCATGAGTGCCATCTCATATTGCCGCTCTAAAATGGCATTGTAGAGGCTGATAAATATGCTTATGCCAGAAACAATCATCAACATTATGGCCAATGCCCCAATCACCTCCACACCCACTCCCAGCAAGCTCATCAACCTGTTCACCTCATATGACGGAAGGGCCGCCTGCATGGAAGTATTTTCGTTAATCATGCGGGGCATCCTCAATACGCCCATTGGCCCCCTGAATTTCACCAGGATGGATGTGATTTCTCGATTGGCTTCCTCATGCTCCCCAGTGTCCGCTTCCTCTTCATGTGCATGCACTTCCCAAATGCTCTCCAGACCTGTGACAATAAGCTGGTCTAGCACGGAGCCACTATTTTCAAAAATACCTACCACGGTAAAGGGCTTACCTTCGTGCGCCTCACCTATTTCCTGCAATCCATGCGTACTCAAAAACTCATCCCCTATCGTAAGACCCAGCACCTGGGCTACTTCGGCCCCGAGTATGACCTCGAGGGATTCTTCAAATACCTTTCCTTCCTGAAGGCGGCCCTCATAAACTGTCCAATAGCCTTCAGTGGTACCTACAATTCGATAACCCTGATAGGAATCGCCATATGAAAGGGGGATGGCACTAGCTACCAACCTGTTTTTCTTCAACTTTTCCAATTCCGGCAGCGGAATATTGCCAGTGGGATTGTCGATATGCAAGACGCTAGCCAATATGAGTTGCAGGGGACTGCCTTTGGCCCCAACCACCATATCTATACCCTTAAGATTCCTATCCAGTTGATCCTTGACCTGCTCTGCAACCTGTGACAAGAGAGAGATCATTCCGACACCTAAGGTCAGCAGTAAAATGCTCAGGGTAGTTCCAAGCGGCTTAGAGACCAGATTTTTCCATCCCAACTTCCAGAGATTCATAGTTCCAGTTGATTTTGAAAGGTGCTTTTAAGCCGTTGATCATGCGTTATGATGATCAACGTTGCTCCTGTTTGCTGAGCATGGCTGCGTAACATCTTTAGCACCGCTTCACTGTTTTCATCATCCAGACTGGAGGTAGGTTCATCCGCGAGTATGAGATCGGGTCGATTGGCCATGGCCATGGCTATGGTCGCCCGTTGCTGCTGCCCCTGACTCAATCGTAGCGCCTTTTGCGCCTTGTCATCAGAAAGATCCAGCTGCTCGAGAAGCATTTTTAAGTGGCCATTGTCCGGCTTATTGCCAGATAAGTACCGCGCCAACTGCAAATTTTCCCACAAGGTCAGTGACTGCACGAAATGAGGCCGCTGATACACAATTCCGATGTGCTTCCCCCTGAACTTGTCTCTCTTGCTATTGGAGAGTTTTGCAAGGCGCTCACCAGCCACGATCACCTCGCCAGAAGATGGGCGCAAGATGCCGGCTAGCAGGTGTAGTAACGTGGTTTTGCCAATCCCGGATTTGCCAATGATGAGCATTTCCTCCCCCCCACCAATTTCCAGATCAGGAAAAGCAAAGGACTTGGATGCGTCGTAACGAAACTGCAGATCTCTCGTGCTAACTATCACTGCCTACAGGTTATTGTAATATTTGATGGTTTCATTCAGCCCTTTGTAGTCAATATTGCCTTTCATGTCCTTCAAATGCTGCACAATCGCCAAAGCTTTATTCAGACGACTGTTGGTATTCTTCACTTTACTCACGATATAGATCAGTGACCTTTGTTTGCCTGGCGTGAGTGCATGAAAATATTTACTTCCATCCTCATCCTGCATCAATAGTTCACCCAATTCCTCAGGCATCTCCATACCGTACTCAGAAGTGTCTTTTTCCAAATGGATACTTACCGCTTCACCTTCCATCAATCCAAGCTTGTCCACCAGTGCCTTGTTGAGCATGATGAACGGCCTGGATTTCGAGAACATAATGGCTGCTCTGATTTCTGTTTCGTTGTTGATTCGGCAAATCACCCTTCGATTATTCCCTTCTACAAACAGCTCTACGACTTCATCAGTTACAGGAAGGTAATATCCCCAAAGCGGGCTATTCTTAAATCTCTCCAACGTAGTTGCAAAGTCCATTTGGATGGTCGTCATTGAACTGCAAAGAAAGATTATGAAATTATTAAATGCACTGCAATATGCAGATTCGAATCTAGATTCGGGACTATGAAGAAATCACTGACTACCATAACTCTTCTATTTCTTATCGCTTCCTCACTGAACGCTCAAAGTGAGGATGACTCCTCCTCAAACACGTTCACCGTCGCTTTTGGTTCTTGTAACCGCGAAGATTTACCTCAGGTGATGTGGCCATTCATCAATATGGAAAATCCGGACTTATGGATATGGCTTGGGGATAATATTTATGGAGACTCAGATGTAATGGATACGCTGATAGCGAAATATGATCGGGTGCTTGCAGAACCAGGCTACCAGGACCTGATGTCCAAAGCTGAAATATTGGGCACCTGGGATGATCACGATTATGGCAAGAATGACGGGGGCGTGGAATTTTGGGCGAAAGAGGGTAGTCAGCAGGCTTTTCTTGATTTCATTGGTGTCTCAGGTGACGATACCAGGAGATGGCGCAAAGGCGTGTATTCGTCAAAACAATTCGCTGTAGGTACTTCTAAGATAAAGGTCATCTTGCTAGACTCCAGGTACCACCGAGACCCTATAGAGCGGGTTGAAGGCGTATATCAGCCCAATAGTACCGGAACAGTGCTCGGGTCTGAACAATGGCAATGGCTGGAAGACCAGTTGACAGACTCAGAGGCAGATGTCCACCTGATCGGCAATGGCATACAATTCCTGGCTGAGCAACATCGATTTGAGAAGTGGGCCAATTTTCCGAACGAAAGAAAGAAATTGCTGGAATTGATTGCCAAAACGAAGCCACGAGGGGTGATTCTCATGAGTGGAGATCGACATATTGCCGAAATATCGGAGGTTGAGGTTGATGGACTTGGGTACCCTGTTCGTGACATCACTGCAAGTGGGCTCACACACTCTTATGAAGAAGCTGGCGATGAGCAAAACAAACTCAGGATCAGTCCGCTCATAGGCATGAAAAACTTCGGTTTACTCAAATTCTCATCTACTGAAATGGGCACGGACGTAGTTGTAGCGCTAAAGGGATTGAATGACACGACCTTTTACGAAGCGCGCTGGACATATGAGTAGATGATGTCTGTGGGAATACACGAGTGACACGCACTTAATCTTATCCAGGTCAATATCAAACTGTAGTTTGATTTACTATTTTTATTAGTATATAAGTTATATTTGCTAATATAAATAGCTATATGCGCACCATTATCCATCTTGATCTGGATACTTTTTTCGTATCATGTGAACGCTTGCTCAATCCGAGTCTTGAGGGTAAGCCTGTGATCATTGGAGGAACATCAGGTCGTGGTATTGTATCGACATGCAGCTATGAGGCAAGACAGTTTGGTATTCATGGCAATATGTCGATGCGGCTCGCCAAAGAACTTTGCCCGGAAGCGGTGGTGATCAGAGGTAACAGTGGCATATATGGGAAGTTTTCAAAGGTCGTCACTGAAATCATCAAAGAGTCTGCTCCCTTGTATGAAAAGTCGTCATTCGACGAGTTCTACATCGATATGACCGGAATGGACAAATTTTTTGGCAGCCTGAAGTGGGCTAAAGAATTAAGAGCTCGCATAATCAAGGAAGTCCGTTTGCCACTTTCCATGGGTATTTCGGTCAATAAGGTAGTGGCCAAAGTTGGGACTGGGCAAGCCAAACCCAATGGCTTTTTAAGTGTGGACCGAGGTACAGAAAAAGAGTTTCTAAAGCCGCTATCGTTAAGAAACATTCCGGGTGTTGGTCCTGAAACCTTTCACAAACTCAGGGACATGGGCGCACAATATGTTAGCACAGTCCAGGAGATGCCCAAAAAACTGATGCATTCGGCTTTTGGCGAAAATGGTATCACCATATGGAACCGTTGTCAAGGCCTGGATACTACACCTGTAGTACAGTATCATGAGCGGAAGTCGATTGGTCTGGAGCGGACATTCGAAAAAGACACCATCGATGTAAGCAAAATGAGGAGTCTCGTCATTGCAATGGCTGAGAACCTTGCCATGCAACTCCGAAATGGAACTCGCCTGACCTCTGTGGTAACAGTAAGGATCCGTTACGCAGATCTTACTGTCTTTTCAAAGCAAAAACGCATTCCATTTACTTCAAATGATCATGTCTTGATAAGAACCGTAAAAGATCTCTTTGATCGGCTGTACGAAAGAAGGTTACTGATAAGACTCGTTGGTGTTAGATATAGTGGGTTAGTACAAGGTGGTCACCAAATATCACTCCTCGATGATACAGAGGAGATGTGCAATCTATATCAGGCCATGGACCACATTCGCAAAAGGTATGGTCAGGATGCGGTAAAGCGTGCCGTAGCTATTGGCTCTTCAAATATCGGCAGTACTAACCCCTTCAATGGGGAGCCTCCCTGGATACCTGCGCATCGACGTGCTTGATAGAATTATCCTGATATTTTATAACTCCCTGAAGATCAATATTGAAGTTTACGGACACCTCAATCTTTGGTCAAAATATATGGCTTTTTTGCGCTTTTCAGAAATCCACAAAAAACCCACATTCGTCGAAAGCACCTTGTGGTTTCGATCGAGAATCATGATCTTTAGAAATACAATATTGAGTGTACCCCCTCAAAAAAATTAGCCATATGATAACCACTGCCCACCCCGTATATCCTAACCAACCTACAGATGTAAGCATAGCCAGAAAGGCATTTTCGATCACTTGGAACCCTGAGTCCGATGAGATCGTCGTATCCCCGGCAAAAGAAAAAAAACGTCTGGTAGAAAATCCAAATAGACTTGATTTTGTAGGCGATCCCGACAGCAGTAAAAGTCAGTCGTCCTATAGCATCAATTTCGAAAACAGTCAGCTACGCCTCAAATATCTTGACGGACATCGTGTCCAATCCATAAGAGTCCAGTAAACGACACAGTTCGCTTTCGTCCAAAGCAAAAGAGGCGTTAATTTGCAATTAGTTATTTCGTAACTTAAAACAAACGCGCATGAGAGCTCTCATACTACTACTTACTATCCTGGTATTGGCCTGCGGCGGCGACAATGATGTGAAAAACGACCTCGTTGGTTCTTGGGTAGCGGTAAATGCTGTTCGTTCTAATTGCGATGATACAAGCAATGACGGTGAAACAAGCCTCACCTGCACCAGTGAAACATGTGAACGGTATATTTTCAGCGATTCAAGTACCTACGTCGTTGAAATTACCGAAATGAGCGCCACGCTGGCTGAAAGTGGCAATGTCAGCATCTCCGGGGACCAGATGACCCTCTGTGAAGAAGATGAAGACGGCCTGGTATGTGTCGAATTCACTTTTGCCGTTTCTGGTAACACGCTTTTCCTCACCGGAACAGAAGAGGATACCGGTTGCACATTGAGGACTGAATACACGAAAGAGGGCTAATGCCCTCCCCCTCCGACACCAATGATGAAGTCACACTTCATCAAAAAAATGGGAATGGCACTATTCAAGATTACCTTGGAGAGTTCGTATATGGTGCCATAGATGGTAGCGTAACCACATTTGCCGTAGTAGCCGGAGCGGCTGGGGCTCACCTGGAGAGTTCAATTGTCATCATTTTGGGGTTTGCCAATCTCATAGCTGATGGATTTGCCATGTCCGTAGGCAGCTACCTGTCGGCAAAATCGGAGATCGAGAATTTCAAGAAACACGAAAGGGTCGAGTATTGGGAAGTGGACAACATCCCTGATACCGAAAAACAAGAAATCCGTGACATCTATGCGGCTAAGGGTTTTAAAGGGCAACTGCTCGAACAGGTCGTTGAAGTCATCACTTCCAACAAAGCGATATGGGTAGACGTGATGATGAAGGAAGAACTCGAAATGCAAAAGGACATCAGGTCACCATTTTTGCGAGGGTTATCAACGTTTGGAGCCTTCTTGTTGGTGGGTCTGGTGCCATTGGTAAGCTACGTAATTGACTTCATTGTAGGATTTCCTTTTGATTTATTCACCACATCCAGTGTGTTGACAGCGCTTTGCTTTATCGGTATTGGCGCTATGAAGAGTTCGGTCACACAGTCCTCCATCTTCAGGGGTATCTCGGAGACACTCATTCTCGGTGGCCTTGCAGCCATTATTTCCTATTTCGTAGGCAGTCTGCTAGAGCAAATGATACTGGGGTAAGCCACGGGTATCCTCAAAATCGCAAAGCAGGTTATTTTTGAAATGGTCAATTTTAGTATGCGAAAATTAACCCAGAGCCAAAAGGAAGTCTTGAAGTTTGGGATAGCGATGGGGCTGCTTGTCTTCTTACTGCAGGTGGTAGACACCCAACGATCACTCGATGCACCGCGATCGGCCTGGCTAATAGGGCTGGTCGGATTGGTCTTTCTCATTACTGGTATTTGGGTGGGTTTTAGAATGGTCAGACGCCGGCAATCATCTACTGGCAACAAAAAGACAACACGACCTCAGGAATTTGGTCTGAGTGAACGTGAGATGGATGTATTGCGACTGATGGCAGAGGGACTCAGCAACCAGGAAATTGCAGAAAAGCTTTTCGTTTCCAGAAATACCATCAAAACCCATTCTTCCAGAATATTCTCAAAGCTCCATGCTAAAAGGCGTACCCAGGCCATACAAAAAGCAAGGGAATTTGAGCTCCTTACTTGAAATCACCCTTTCGGGTGAAGGCCAATCAAGCCCTTTTTTGCTCCTTTGGAGCAGGAAACAAACAGTAGCGTCATGAAAGGAAAACCAGTGGTCCACTTTGAGATCGGCTGTCGAAAAAATGCGGAAACGGTCAATTTCTATGCAAGTGTTTTTGGGTGGAAACCTGAGCAGCGCCAGCACAATACAGGAATCGACACTGATGCCAATAAGGGCATATCTGGCTTCGTCACTTCGTTGGGACACGAACCACACAACTACATCAATCTCTACATTGAAGTTGAAGACATACCTGCCATGCTTGAGAAAATTGAAGCAAAAGGCGGTAAGGCTCATATTGGGCCCCTTCCCACGGGTACAGGTCAGGAGTTCGCCTGGTTCAAAGATCCTGAAGGCACCATGATGGCACTTATCACCCCTAAAAAATCAGAAGCATGAAATCACAAAAGATCTTAATAGTCTATGGTCTCATTGGAGGTGGAATCACGGTATTGGGATTTTTCCTCTGGCCTGTGTTGATGAACATAATTGGCAAGGAAACAACTGATATGGCCGCAGGGGAAATCATAGGCTACATCGCCATGCTCGTGGCCTTGTCTATGGTATTTTTCGGGCTGAGGAGTTTCAGGAGAGAAAAAGGCGGGAGAATCAGTTTCAAGAGCGCGTTTTTCAATGGATTGATCATAGTGGCCATTGCAAGCGTCATCTATGTATTGGGTTGGATGGTATACTACCCGAATTTTTATCCGGAGTTTGCCGACCAGTACCTGCAGGGGCAAATAGCAGCTGTGAGAGCGTTGGATTTAGGTGAAGAGGAGACAGCGCGACGTATTGCTGAGTTGGAAGCCTTTACTGAAGAATACAAAAAGCCACACATCATGGCGGGATACACCTTCATGGAAATATTCCCCGTCGGGCTGATTGTGGCATTGATCAGTGCTTTGATATTGCGGAGTAAGAAGGGGGATTGATAAGTCAGCCCCCCCCTTGGTTCAATTACATTCTTCGGGTCTTGCCACTGCCGGAGGCATTTGATCTTACCCTATCAGGATCGCCTTTATAGTAAACATTTCCGCTGCCGGAGATATTGGAGTAGATCTCTTCTTCCACGGTCATGTAAATACTTCCTGAACCACTGATTGAGGCGTCCAGCACTGTCGCGCGCAAGTCGTCAGCCCTGATCTTCCCTGACCCACTGATTTTTGCATCAACTTCATCGGCTTGTCCGGCTATTTCCATGTTGCCAGAGCCAGAAATCCGGAACGCCATATCATCCCCTTCAACGTCAATCGACAAACTCCCTGACCCACTGAGGGCCACATCAAGGTCACCAGTCACAAAGGTATTCTCGCCGATGAGGTCGCCCGACCCACTTACATCGAGGCGTCTAATGTCTTTCATGGTAACATATACAGTGATGTCTCCACCTCGAAAACCTCTCCAACCCCATCGATTACTATCTCTATTCCTGATGTACAAACGTCCTCCCCTGTTCTCAATCTCAATTTCATCGAATTGGTCATCGGAACAATCGATTTCTACCTTTTCCGTATCGCCCTGGGTCAGATATAGTCTACCGGGCAGGCCGAAGATTAATTCATCGAAGTCGTCGACACTTATCTTCCGGCCTTGAGCCATACTGAGAACGGCGACACCAAAGAGAAGTAGGAATGTGGCTAGTTTAAGTTTCATGATTTTTGAGTTTTCACCAAAAGACGAGCACTATGGATCAAAGGTTGCTTGTATGGAAATAAGTATTCGATTTTGAGGCACTTAATGTACAATATCCTGCAAGAGATTGGACAGGACGGCAAACAATGCCTCGCGCCGGACTGGTTTGGAAAGGTAATCGTCAAACCCGGCCCTTTGGCACTGGTCCCGAAGCTCTTCCAAAGAATAAGAAGATAAAGCCACCACCTTGATGTCCCTATATGCCTGGTGCTCACGAATTTTCTTGAGGGTCTGGTGTCCATCCAGGTCAGGCATTTGCAAGTCCATCAAGATAATGCCAGGAAGGTCTTCTCCGGATTGCTCCAGCTTCTGCAAGCACTCTCCCCCGCTATCAGCGAGTACTGATACAACACCAAAAGACTGTAAGTGCGTCTGACTTACCATTTGACTCATCTTGTCATCGTCGACAATCATGACTTTGGAATTGATGCTCTGAGAAGTGGGAGGTTTATACGGGAGGGATTCATCCTTATCACATTCGACGATAGGTATACGAACGGTGAATGTGGAACCCAAATCCGGAGCGCTGTCGACGGTAATAATACCTCCCAGAATCTCGATCAGCTTTTTGGTAATGGCTAATCCCAACCCAGAACCTCCAAAGCGCCTTGTCGCGGTGTTATCTACTTGCTCGAAAGCATCAAAGATCTGCCCCAGCCTCTCTGCTTCGATACCAATCCCCTGATCTTGGATTTCCAGTTTGATGGAAGCGCCATCTACTGAGGCCTGCGCCTGGATTTTGCCTTTTTCGCTGAACTTGATGGCATTGGCCAGGAGGTTCATCAGTATTTGAGTGACCTTGGTCTTGTCAGTGAAGATGCAGTCCGGGATATCGTCATCGTATCTTTGCTGCAAGATCAGTCCTTTCTTGGCAGCTTCCTCTTTGTGGATCAGGCATGCTCCCTCAAACAGTTCCCGGAACTCGACCCGATCTCTAGAGACGGTCATTTTGCCTTCCTCAATCCTGGAGAGATCGAGGATATTGTTGACGAGTTCAGCCAGATGCTCCCCGCTGTTTTTGATGTAACGGAGGTAATCGAGGGATTTGCCAGACAGCTGATCCGTCTCACGATTTTGAAGAAGAATCTGACTGAATCCCACAATGGCATTGAGAGGTGTACGAATTTCATGGCTCATATTGGCAAGAAACTCAGACTTAGCACGATTGGATTGCTCAGCTCGGTCGCGACTTGCTGCAAGTGCTTCGCGACTACGTACAATCAGGTGATTCTTGTCTTCCAAATCCAGGTAGGTACCACGCAACATGAGTTGTACCGAAGCCAAAATGATATGTATGAGCATACTGGGTGCAAACAGTTCGGTGCTTGCGGCGATGCTCGATGATGGCAAATCAGCGTACTCTATGATCAAAAACCTGAGTAGAAAGAAAGTAAGCGGAAAAAGTACCAATCCCTTGGGCGGATCTGCCAGGAGGCCATATACCACAGATCCCAGAAAGAAAGAAGTGGCCCAGTAGATGCTTGCTTCATTGTAAAAAAGGTGCACGGTGAATAGAAATGGCAGTGCCACCAGCAAGACCAATTCCAGGTACCAGAATCCCCATCGCCTGAGCGGTCGCTTCCTGGGTAGCAGAAAAAGACTGGCAAAAAGTAATGTCGCCAATAGCCTTAGTTCAAGCGATTCCCAATAGCCAAGTACCTCCTTAAGAAAGAAATAGAAGAAGAGATTCCCCACCACGCCGATGGTAGCAATGACATGCAGCGATCTTTGATGAATCTTGTAATAGGGTGTAAGAAACGCATCCCATATGGACCGCGTCTTAAGGTTTACCTCCATCAAATCACCCCTAGTGTTCATTCCCCTGCCAAATTACTCAATACCTAACCTTCAAAAATGTGCATAGTTTATCTTTTTGATGGGTAAAGGAAGACCAACCCTCATTATTTTAACCTCAGGAAACAAAACGGTTAGGAGAATGCCCCCTCAAGTTCATCATACTTTTTGCCGCATATGTGAAGCCTTATGCGGGTTGGAGGTGACTACTGAAAATGGTAGAGTCACAGATATTCAACCAGATAAAAGACACGTAGCCACAGGTGGCTACAGCTGTGTGAAAGGGCTGAAACAGAATGAACTCTACACTACACCCGACAGGCTAAAGCACCCACTTAAGCGTAAATCTGACGGCTCCTACGAGCAGATCAGCTGGAAGCAAACCCTGGATGAAATCGGGAGTAAGGTTCATGAAATCAGGACAAAATACAGCCCCGATGCTATCGGCATGTATGTTGGGACGGCAGCAGGCTTCGGTGTGTTGCATCCGGCATTCGCACAGGGATTCATGACGGGAGTGGGCTCCAAGAGTATGTTTTCTTCTGCCACCCAGGATTGCGCCAGCAAGTTTGCAGCGGCAAGACACATCTATGGTTTCCCATTTACGCAGCCCTTTCCGGACCTCGACCATACCCAGTGCCTCATCATTGTTGGGGCCAATCCGGCTGTCAGCAAGTGGTCGTTTTTGCAAGTACCCAACCCCATCAACAAACTGAAGAGATTGCAAGATCGCGGTACCAAGCTATATGTGGTAGACCCCCGGCAAACCGAGACCAGCAAGGTAGCCGGAGAGCATGTATTCATTCGGCCCAATACTGATATTTTCTTCTACTTATCCTTCCTTCATGAACTGCACTTGATTGGAGGGCTTGATGCCGAAAGGGTATCCGAGCACATGACCGGCCTGGATGAGGTGTTGGACCTTGCCAGTGAATGGCCAGCCGAAAAAACCGAAGAGGTCACGAGAATGTCAGCAGACAAGCTGAAGGAGATGGTGAGAAGCTTTCATGAGGCCGATGGGGCCTCCATCTATTGTTCTACCGGTGTGAACATGGGCAGCAATGGCACCTTGTGTTTTTGGATACAGGAAGTAATCAACGCAGCGTCTGGTAACCTGGACAAAAAAGGAGGCACATTGGTGGGTATGGGGGTCACGGATTTCATCAAGTTTGGAAAGAAGTCTGGCACGCTATTGCGGGAGGACAAATCCCGCGTGGGGAATTTTGATTCGGTCAACGACGCCTTCCCCGGTGGAATTTTGGCTGACGAAATCCTAACACCCGGACCCAAACAAATACGGGCCTTGTTTGTGACCGGAGGAAATCCACTCATCACCATGGCCAATTCGAGTAGATTGAAAGAGGCCTTTGAAAGTCTGGAATTGCTGGTCTGCCTGGATATCCAGCAAAGCGAGACTGCTTCCATTGCAACACATGTTTTGCCTTGTACGGACCCGCTACAGCGCCCTGACCTGCCCTTCATATTCCCATTGATGCTGGGACTACAAACGAAACCATACCTACAGGCCACAAAAGCCATCGTAGAACCTGAAGCAGAGCAGCGTGACGAGGCTTCCATTTACCTGGACCTATGCAAAGCCAGCCGGGTTTCATTATTCGGTTCTAAAATCGCGCAGTTGTTGTTCTCCTTCATGAAGTGGTTGCATGGAACAAGGAAAGGACAGCGCCTCAAAGCACTGCCTCAGGAGTTTATTCTCAACCTGCTGCTACGGGCAACCAAGCAGAAATCCTTCAAGAAATTACTAAAGGACAAGCATGGTGTACTGCGGCCCAAGCATAAAGTAGATTCATTCCTGGGAAATCGTGTGGTAACTGATGATGGCAAGATCCAGTTGGCCCCAAAGGCTTTCATGGAGCAAGCCAAGAAATTGGCACATGACTTTGAACTGGAAATCCAAAATGCTGATAAGCTCAAGCTGATCACCAAGCGGGCGGTGACCACACATAATTCGTGGACGCACAACATTGACCGCTTCGCTTTCAGAGATGGTGGAACCAATTACCTGTATATGCACCCTTCCGATGCCTCGAAGAATGATTTGGAAGATGGAGAACTGGCAGATGTAAGCAGCGAAACGGCTACTGTGCGGCTGCCTGTACGTGTAATTGATGAGTTAATGCCTGGAACGGTCGCGCTCCCTCATGGCTGGGGGCATCAGCATTCAAAAATGGGCACCGCCAACCGGACCAAGGGCGTCAATGTGAACATCCTTGCCGCAGATGGACCTGACAAAATCGAAAAACTATCAGGCATGGCCAACCTTACAGGCATATTGGTAGAGGTAAAAAAGGCAGCTGGTGAGCAAGCCCACACCTGGTCTGGGCTGCAGGAAGTATAAAGATGGCAGAAGGAAGATTCAACAACCCGGTCATAGCCGCATTGCACGGCTTTTATGATCTGTTTCGAAAGCAGGAATTGGAGTCCCAATTCACCGACGAGGATCGTTTCGACGGCAAGACCGTCATGGTAACGGGTGCCAACTCCGGAGTGGGCTTCGCCATCGCGGTTGAAGCGGCCAAAAGAGGAGCCCACGTGATCATGGCATGCCGACGTCAGATTCCCGAAGCAGGTGAAAAGGTGAAGGCTCTGAGCGGATCTAATAATGTGGAGATGCGCTATCTGGACTTATCAAAGATCGATACCATCCATGATTTTGTAGATGGGTTGAAAGAAGATCAGGTCACCCTGGACATCACTTATCTGAACGCGGCATCAGCCGCTCCCAGAAGCAGAAAGACGGACTCCGGGCTGGATGAGCTCTTCCTGGTCAACTATTTCAGCAATTTTATTTTGTCCAACCTCCTGCTAAGTAAGGGCTTGATCCACAATGTTGGCGGCGTACAATCGAGGATCATCTTCATCTCCTCGGACTCGCACCGGGACTCCAGTGCCATCGATTATGATGAGTTTGGGCGATACTTCGAATATGGCATCTCCAAAGCCATCTCCAACTACAGCTACTTCAAGCTGGTCCTCAATACCTACGCCACTGAGCTTTCCAGGAGGTTGAATGAGGATCGCGTCAATGTACAGGTTCATTGCATTTGTCCAGGCCCTGTGAATACCAACATCATCAAAGAAACACCCTTCCTGGTACGCATCATGCTGCGGGCCATCTTTTCAGTGATATTCCGGGCACCGGACAAGGCTGTGAGGCCAGTCATCTACATGGGTGCGTCAGATGATTTTCGTGACCGCAGCAATGAATACCTGCACATGTTCATCCCTAAACAAATGGATGAGAAAGTCTATGACAAAGCGGAAGGCAAAAGACTGTGGGAAGCGTCCGAAGCGTTGTGGCGAAAGCTTGATGGCAAGCATCAATTGATTTGATGCTGACATTTCCGAAGTAACTGCATTTTTCCCCAAACCTTTTTGCTCAAAATCGTTTGTGGTGGAAAAGGACCAACCTTGAGATCCGCTTTTCTGATCATACTCACCGCAACAGTGTTCCTGCAGAGCAAGACCTATGGACAGGGACATCATGCAACTGCAGGTAATTCAAAGCCCAGGTTCAGTATCATTGGTGGTCCCGGATTCAATCCGGACACAGGTTTCCTGATAGGGGGCGATGGCGTACTGACCTTCTCAATGGATCGGGCTGATACGCTGCTGAGAAGGTCTGTAGTTCCATTGGCATTTGCGTATTTCTTCAAAGGCGGGGGAATATTGACCATGAGGCCTCAGATATTTTTCAAAAATGACAACATCAGGGTATTCGGGGTGATGTCTTTTCTCAGTCTCCTGGACAACTATTACGGTGTGGGATATGAAACCAATGATGTTCGTGAGCGGGGTGAGGAAACCACCGAACACCGGTTGATCAACACACGAATCAACCCGATCGTCTTGTTTAGGTGGAAGGACTCCGATTTCTTCTATGGTGGGGGAATTTCGATCTTCAACAATGTGATCAAAAATCCCAGCGAAGGTGTTGCCACTGACCCCATATTCATCGCCCAGGGGGGTGGCATTGAGGGCGTGAGGTACTTCAACTCCGGCCTCTCATTGCGACTCAACTACGATACACGGGACATTCCCGCCAATGCCTACTCTGGGTTGTTGCTGGAGTTTAATGCCACCGCGCACGATGGGATCTTCGGCAGTGACAATAGCTATCGCGTTTATTCGCTGGAATACAGGCAATACCGACAGCTGAAAGGTTGGGGAAATGAAAAAGTCCTGGCCTGGACAGCCAACGCGCGCGTCGCGTCTGGTGATGTGCCGTGGACCGATCTTTCGACCATCGGTTCCCCTTTTGACCTCAGAGGATACTACCAGGGGCAATACCGGGACCGACATGCTTTCTTCGTGATGACAGAATATCGCCATGGATTTGAGTTTGGCAGACCCAATAAGGTGGTAGGATTCCTTTCCAAAACCGGCTTCGTCGCCTGGACAGGTCTCGGAATTGTTACCGACACCTTTGACGGGGAGGCACAGACGGGCTTCCTGCCCAACGTAGGCGGCGGATTGCGCTTCCAATTGCAACCGCGAATCAACTTCAGAGTGGATGTGGGTCACGATACTCGAAATCGACAGACACTGGTCTACCTCAATGTGACCGAGGCTTTTTAGGAAGCGTCTTACCTGTATTTTGACTAATACTGACCTTTTGCGGGTTTGGATTATTCGCTACAGAATTTGAATCATTGGCAAATTGAAGTGAATCATCCTTCTCCTAATGCCAATCATACACTCCCGGAAGTCGATCATCAGTTTTTGGATGTGAATCATACGTTAATCGAAGACGATTGCCCTTTACCGGAAGCGAATCATGTGTCGCTGAAGTTGAATCATTGGCAAACTCAGATTATTCCTCTATTCCTGGATGTGAATCATACGTTACGGAGAGACGTTTATCTATTTACCTAATCAAATCATACATTGCCGATATTGAATCCTTGCCGCAGATGCCCTGGGACATCTATAGGAGACGCTCTGAACGAAAACGATAGCAAAAAATGTTAAATTCACATAAGTGATGAGCAATCAACTGGTTACAATATCGCCAGACGTATTGGGCGGAACACCTGTATTCTACAATACGAGAGTCCCAATCAAAAACTTGTTCGATTATCTGAAAGGGGGAGACAGTTTAGAAGATTTTTTAACGGATTTTCCTTCTGTAACGAAAGAACAGGTTCTAAAAGTCTTGTCTTTGGCTGAGTCCATTATCACAATAGATTCTACTGCTAGTGAGGCTGTTGCTTGACGAGAACCTTCCAGTCAGATTAAAATACAGATTCAGTACTCCCATTTCCATAAGTACGGTACACGATGAAGGCTGGAATTCCATTAAAAATGGTGAACTCTTGCAATTAATGAAGGACCGTGGTTTCAAATTTCTAATAACCGCAGATCGAAACCTGCGTTTTCAGCAAAATTTGCAGAAATATGAAATCGTAGTAATCTTATTGATCAGTCGAACGAATCGCTACCAAGATCTTGTAAGATACCTGCCTGCAACTGAAGATTCGCTAAACACTGATCTGGAATACGGAGTGATCGAAGTGGGGCCCGATCAAATGATGCGTTGACCTTTGAACCACTGCAATGTATCTGCCATGGATTCGTGTAGGGGTCTTTTGGCATAGCTCAAGTGTTGTTCGGCTTTGGCACTGCTCACTTCCCGGTGACCTTCCATCAGGGCTTTGAGCGACTGCTTCGAGAATATAGGTGGCTTTCCGGCCAGCCAGCTTTGCAACCGGAATACGGGCAGCAGGGCTTTGAGAAAGCCCAAAGGCACCACCTTCTGGGAGATGCTTATCTCCCCCGCCTCGGCCACCAGGCCTGCAAATTCCTTAATAGTCAGGTAGTAACCGGGCAACAGGAACTTCTCCCCTTTGGCTTCCTGTGTGATGGCAGCATACGTGGCATCCACAATGTCGCGTACATCCACAAAATCATAGCCACCTGGCACCAGCATGGGTACTTTGCCTTTGTACATATCCACAATGGCGCTACCTAAGAGGGAGGGTTGGCGGTCATTGGGACCGAAAACGGAGGTGGGGCACAGTATGGTACTTTTGAGCCCTTTTGCCTGGGCCTGGAGAACGATCTTCTCTCCTTCGATCTTGGAGTAATCGTAATCAGTGCCTTCGACCATGTAGCCACGTTCTTCTGTGAGGGGTTGGTCCAGGGGGTAAGGATTGAAGGTATGAATTGAGCTGAAATGGATGAGTTTCGGAACACCATGCTTGAGACAGGCCTCCACGACATGGCGGGTTCCATCGACGTTGACACGCGTGAGGTCGCCGCTCTTGTCCGGCTCCAGTGAGATGCGTGCGGCCAGGTGCACGACTACATCTGCCCCTTTGACCAGTGTTTCCACTGTTGGGAGATCCAGGATGTTGCCGCGGATGATTTCGGCGTCAGCATAGTCGACTTTTGATTCGTAGACAAGCAATCGAAGTTGATGCCCCCTCTCCAGTAGGAAGGGACAAAGATTGGACCCGATGTGGCCGGTAGCTCCGGTGATGGCTATTTTCATGGAGGGTTTAGTAGCGCTCGTAGCGTTGATCCAAGACCTTCTTGTAGTCAAAATGCTGTCCCACCTTGAGTATTCCTTTCAACTTTCGTGTTCTAGGAGCAAAAATCGTTGCCACCTCGTCCTTCAATTTTTGGTGAGTTAAGTCTTCTCTTCCTGTGATTTGCTTCGTGGCGTTAACAATACTTGGTTTTTGTTCCTCCGGAAGCTCGTTGATCTCATGTTCAGGAAAACGCATATCCAGTAATCTGTAGACTTCGCTAAGAACATGGACATCTGAGATTTCCTGGATCTTCCTAATTAGCATTTGTTTCAAATCAAGCATACCCAAAAGTAGAAGTAATTGAATTCAAAAAGAATTCTGATAACGGCTGAGACTCGTGCTCAGTCTGAAGTGATAAATCGAATCGCTATCGCTGAGCTTCTAGAAGCACTGTACTGAGGCCTCGAAGTACAGTTACGCCGTCGATCACCAGACTACTAGAATTTTGGCTGGATTGGAAATCCAGCATTATCCATCCTTCCAGATGCCCTACGGAACATCTGGAAGAGCCAGTTGCGACATCCTTTGCAAGTGATTTTTATGAATCCGTAGCGTCATCCGCTTCCCCTCTTCTCAGAATGCACTTGGCAAAGTTCCTGGTATTCACAGGAGAAAAACCCCTGCACCTAATACAAAGAGATTTCTGAAGAGGTGATTCCTGGCGGAGACGTTCCAAAATTCAGTTTCCTTGTGATCATAGTAGTAGATACTATTGACCTGTTGCGTCAGGAGATCAGGGATGGCATTCAAAATGGCCAGAACGGCAATGATCGCAAGCCCTATTTCGAGCAAATCGGTTTTGGTGGACTGAAGCGCCACGGTTCCTTCATCAGCGCTCGAGATCCTGGTTACAATGGTGCTCGTCCTGAAAATGGCTAGGTAGGCAAAAACAAAATCCACCAGAAGTGTGACAAATATCCCTACGTAGATATACCACCCCTGCGCCTGCATGTCCGGCCAAAAAGTATTCCCAAAGATCATGAAGAGAAACTCCATGAAGTGCTGGACAAACCGGACAAAGTAGAAGAGTCCGAAAATCTTGATGGCGATATTGAAAAGGTCTGCTTTGGTCATGCCTAAACGATAAAAGGGATCAGCGCTTTCCTATCTTTCGGATAGTCCTCAAAGTTGCTCTGGTACCATTCGTGGTGGTTGAAAGCTCGGGGCGCCAAATTGGCAAAGGTCCAGATAGCAAATGTGGCTGCGGGTAGACTCCAAGCGGCAATGGCAAAGCCTGTCCACTCGATGATCTCCCCAAAGTGATTGGGACAGCTGATCCATCGGAAGAGCCAGCCTTGAGGGATCTTATAACCAGTGCCTGTCTTCCGCAAGGCAATTAATTTCTGATCGGCTGTATAGTTGATCGCAAATCCGATGAAGAAGATCAGCACGCCCAGGACGAACCCTGGAGCAAGTGTGCGCTCTGACCCCATGAACCCCAGGAAGTAGCCATTGAGGAAGCCATTGACACTGTTGAAGAATACGGCCGACAGCGCGATGGAGATGGGCATCTTCTTCCCCTGAGTATTGAGCCGAAAAGGGAAAACGAAAGTCCGATTGAAGTAGTGGAACATCCACATGCCTGCCAGCACATACGTAACCAGGGACTTCTCCCCCGGCCCAAACAGCGCCAGCCCCGGGCACAGCAGAAAAGCCGGCAGTTCCATCCAAAACCAGCCCAGGTGGTTGGGAATGAGCTTACCCCAGCCTTTTTGCGTATGTCTTCCATAGGGTGCCTTGATATTGAAGATCACCAGGCTGAGAAAGGTGACCAATGCCACTCCGATCCACACCCAGTTCGTCAGATAGAACCAGCTTTCATCCATATCAATCAATCACTTTAATGTTTTCGGGAAGTTCATAGCCCTTCGCTTCGATGAAGAACCCCCAGTCCCGGCGGATGCGTTCATAATATTTTCGGGGAATCTGATATTCGTTTTTCCTATAGCCGCGTTGCTGATCAAGATAGGTCTGCAAATGATCCCTGCACTTCTCAAAGTCTTCTTCCAGCAACTCACTATAAATCTCCTCCAAATGCCGCAAGGGGGCTTTTTCAAAGTCTTCAAAACGGATTTCCAGCAAATTCTCCTTCTCTATCAGATCTTTTTGGGCTTCATAGTCCCTAATGATTCTTCCGAACACGTCGAAAATCAAGTCATCCAGGAATTCGTCATCCACCTCCTGAAACCACAGCGTGGGACATAGGGCACGGAAGAACTTCTGTGTGGACAGGAAAACGGTATAGGGGTTGCGATAGATGTAAATGAACTTCGCTTCCGGAAACAACTTCAACAAAGCGGGGATCCTCCCTGTATTGACCGGACTCTTGATGACAATGCGTTCGCCTTCGGTGTCCCACAAGGCTTTGTTTATAAGCTTCAAGTAGCTCCGCTCCCACCGTCGAATCCGACGGTCAGTAGCCTTCATCTCCACGGCCTCTTCATAGAACTGCCGGTAGTTTTTGGGGAAATAGAAGAAGTTGTAATAGCTGAGGTCACACAGATTGCCCAAGGCAAAATCATCCTCCTGAGGATAAGCCACATTGAGTTTTACATTGTCAGATGGGCGTTTATCCGGCATATTGAGTCGCATGAAGGTCTGGAAGACCGCTTTGCTGCCAAGGTTGTTTGGGAACAATGAGTGGTAGGTCGTCGGGAAGCCTGCCCTGGGGTCCTGGCAAAGTACATTGTGCAAAAAAGTAGTACCACTTCGCCAATGGCCCAGGATGAACAGCGCCTTAGCTGGCCGCTTCTTACGCAAACTCCAAAACCTGACGGTCTCCCACAGGTGGAAAGGCGTGGCAATGACAATGATGAGAAACGTCAAGACCGTCATCAAGTAATACTTCCGATCTATTTTACCTTTCTGAAGGACTTTGATATAATTGCCGAGCGTCGTGCCGGCCAGTGTTGATATGGGGGGTAGTTTGAATCCTGCCATTCAATGCCTATGCATCTGACCACAATATGTTTTACACCCTCAACAAATGAAAGCAAATCGACCTTTTTCGTTCCTGATTGTCATCGTGGCCTACCTCATTGCCGTGTACGCGGGCTACTGGTATTTACAGAACCCTTCGGACGACGTCTACCTCGATGTCCTGATCGCAGATATCATCGCTACAGCTATCATCTTCGCTTTCAGTCTTGTCACACGAAACAGTAGCATGTATGACCCCTATTGGAGCGTGATACCCCCACTCATTGTGCTGTATCTGATGCAGCGTTTCCCGGAAGGCAATGACATGCGACAAATATTCATCTTGATCGGGGCCAGCGCCTGGGCAATTAGACTCACCGTCAACTGGATACGAGGATGGACGGGCCTGAACCATGAGGATTGGCGCTACATCGACCTGGCCAAAAAAACAGGCAAATGGTACTGGCTGGTGAGCTTCAGTGGCATTCACCTTTTCCCCACGTTAATTGTGTTCCTCGGATGCCTGCCGGTGTTCTACGCCATCAAGAATCCCGCAGCTTTGGGAATCTTCGACTACCTGGGTTTGGCTGTATGTCTCATCGCTACCCTCATCGAGTTGGTATCCGACGAGCAAATGAAAACCTTCAAGAAAACGGCACCCAAAGGCAGCATCATGAACAAAGGTCTCTGGCAGTATTCACGCCACCCTAACTATTTCGGTGAGATCCTATTCTGGGTAGGCCTATTTGTTTTTGCCATTCCTTTTTCCATCACTTCAGACTACTGGGTGGCCCTTGGATGGATCTCAATGGTGATACTTTTTGTTTTTATCAGTGTACCCATGATGGATGAGCGGAGTCTGGAAAACAAACCCGGGTACAAGGAGCACATGGAGAAAATCCCTGCGCTTTTTCCTTCTTTTCGTAAAAGGACTTAGATGACGAAATGCTGTGCATTGATCGGGTTGTTGATCCTCACCCATCCACTTTGGGCACAGCAGACCTATTCACTCCCGGATCTTGCCCGGTCAGCATTGGAGCGCAACGCCGACCTGGTAATCACCCAAAAGCAGTCCACCTTGCAAGACCTGAGCATTGCCAGAGAGGCCAGTGCGCTAAAACCACAAATCAACTTCTCCAGCCGCTATTTCCACTACTGGGACGATGTGCCGACATACGCGTTTCCGAGTGAGAATGTGCCGCCAGGTACCTTTGGAGATATTGTAGCGGTCCCGCTGGGGTTGCGCAACAACTTTCTTCTGGACCTGACTTTGCGCCAGCGCCTTTTCGACTTTCAGATGCTTGGCGCCAAATCCAGGTTGCAAGGCGTAAGGAACCTGCAAGAGGCTGAGCTAGTCAAAGCGCAGGGGAATGTATTGCTGCAATTGAGCGAGTCCTATTTCCAACTCAAGCAGCTCGACGCCCAACGGCAGTCGATAGACTTCAACCGACGTCGTTTGGAAAAACTGCTGGACATCACCCGGGTACGTGTCGAAAACGACCTGGCCCTGGGACTGGATAGCATAAGATTACGGAAGTTACTCAATGGCTTGCTGCTGGAAGAGCGCCGTCTGAAAAAAGGCAGGGAACTGGCGGAAAGCAACCTGCTGCGACTGGCTGGTATCGATGAAAATGTCGCCATTTCCACAGCTTATGAATTTTCCTTTGTCCTGGAGCCATCGACGGGCACCTCCGCCAATGAGCAGCTGCTAAATGAGGCCCAACAGTTGCAAGAGCAACGCCTGGAGCGCGAAAAAACCCTGGCTCCCACATTGGATCTTCTGGCCTCCTTTGCCCTACAGGGTCAGGGTCAAAGCCTGGGTTTCAATGATGAAGGCCTCACCAACAACCTCAGTATTGTGGGTCTGCAACTGGATCTCCCCATTTGGAATGGTAACGCCGCCTCTTTAAGAAAGCAGGAAATCAAAAGTCAGTTGGATTTGCTCAGCCTGCAACGAGCCAAGCTTCAATCAGGCGAAGCTTTGCAGCGCCAGCAACTGGAAGACCAAATCAACTACCTTGAATCTAAAATTGCGCTGGAGGAGGAATGGCTAGTCGCGCTGGAAAGCGCTTACATGCAAGCGGAGGCAAAGTGGCAGGAAGGACTATTGGGCATCAATGACTTGCTGGAAGTAGATGCGGAAAAGGTTGAAGTAGAACAGCAATTGGCTAACTTTCGATATGAACTCACGGTGGCACGGTTGCAATACCTACAGGTAACCGGCCAACTCACTACAAAACTGCTGTCGGATGAAAACTAGCTTCAGAATCGCGGTGTTAGTGCTTTTGGTAGCCCTTGTGGTGATCAACCTCAATCAGCGCAGAAGCGCCAAGGAATTCAACATCTCACAGGCAGAAAGACCGATTGAAGCCATCCCTGTTGGCGTCATCGAAATAGCGAAAGCTCAAAAGGCCGTAAAAATCCGATCAGCAGGTAAAGTCAAAAGCACCCAGCAGATCATCGTCATCGGTAGAACAGCAGGTACCATTGAGAAGATTCTCGTCAAATCAGGGTCCAGCGTGAAGAAAGGACAGCTATTGGCCATCGTAGATGACTATTACCTGAGGGAACAGGCTACACTGGCATCCAAAGCCTATGCGCAGGACCTGAAGGACCTTGAGCGCCTTGAACGGGTGGCTGAAACCGGAGCTGTCACCGGACAACAACTCGAACAGTTTCGATTGAAAGTGGAAGCTTCCAAATCGAAAATGGAGATGGCCAAAACCCACCGTGCTGAAGCGAGGATCACTGCTCCTGCAGATGGTGTGGTCAACCAACTGTTTACTAAGGCTGGAAACACAATCGGTCCCGGCCGACCCCTTTGTGAAATGGTGGGTGTGGCTACCAAGATCATTGAGGCTGGTGTGGCCGAGCACCTGGCGAAACACCTGGATATCGGTATGGAAATAACACTGAGCGACTTTGGCTTGGTATATCCTGTGAAAGGGACTTTGATCAGTATCGGTGTCACAGCGGATCGACTGGGGCGCGTACCGATTGAGGTGAGTTTTGAAGACTATGATGGCTTTCACCAGGGTCTATTGGTGGATTTATCTGTAACAATATCCCTGGCAGCAGGAGTCTACATTCCAAGGGAAGCTCTGTTGGGCCGCAGGGATCGCAATGTTGTTTTCGTGGTGGAAGGAGATGCGGTCCGTGAAACCGAGATCATGGTGGGGCAGCTTTTCGATGACTTTGTAGAGGTCCTGGATGGGTTGTCCCCAGGTGATCAGGTGGTGCTGGCAGGAAATCACCTGCTCGAAGACAAATCGAAGATCAAAGTCATCGAATGATGGAGACGAAACGCAACATTCATCAGTCATGAACATCACGCGGCTTTCCATCGAACGACCGGTCGTCCTGATCATCTTTTTCGTCTTGATCGTCGCAGGAGGCGTAACCGCTTACCTGGAATTGAATTATGAGCTGGTACCCAAATTCAACCCTCCAGTCATCACTGTAGTGACTATTTACCCTGGAGCGCAGGCGCAGCAGGTGGAAGAAGAGGTGTCCAAACCTATCGAAGATGCCCTGAGCAGCCTCTCCAATATCGATGTACTCAGTAGTACCTCCAGAGACAACTTTTCACTGGTAAAACTGGAGATGAAAGCAGGCACGAAAGTAGAGGAAGCACTGAATGAAGCCAACCGCAAATTGCTCAGTATCGCGAGAACGATGCCCACCAATGCCGCATCACCGGTACTCACAAGATTTGACTTTGACGATCTGCCCATAATCAGACTCAGTGCTTTTGCTGAACTCTCGGCACCCGACCTCAGTAAACTCTGTGAGGAAGATATCATCCCCAGTCTCTCCCAACAAGTGGGTGTAGCCGACATCAAACTCATTGGGGGTTCTATAAAGCAACTGGAAATCATCGTTTCCAAGGAGCGGCTGGCGGCTACCAATACGACCATATTGCAGGTGTTACAGGCTTTGGGAAAGAACAATTTGCGAATACCCACTGGCACGATAGACAATGCCGACCTCCAATACTCCACGGTATTCGATGCGCAGTTGACCTCTATCGATGAAGTCAGGGACCTGGTCCTTTTTCAGCATAAGGAATATGGGATTCTGGTGCAGCTCAGAGATGTAGCGACAGTGCGCTTTGCAGCATCGACCCCCGAGACCATCAGCAGGCTCAATGGAGCCTCGGCACTGAGCCTTGAAATCAAGAAGCAAAGCGATGCCAATGCTGTGGAAGTAAGCGAGGCCGTCATTGCGGAATTGTTGCAACTGGAGTCGAAGCATGAAGATCTATCACTGAATTTCGAGGTTGCCCAGGACACAAGCATTTTCACCCTTCAGGCGGCCCGGAGCGTAACTGAGGACCTGATATTGGCCGTTGTGCTGGTATCCGTCGTCATGCTCGTCTTTTTGCATAGTTTACGCAACGCGTTCATTGTCTTTTTATCGATACCAACTTCCATCCTTGCTACATTTATCGTGATGTGGTTGCTGGGCTATTCGCTCAATCTACTCACATTGCTTGGCCTATCCCTGGCCATCGGCATCCTGGTGGACGATTCTATTGTGGTTATTGAAAACATCTTTCGGCATCTGGTGATGGGCAAGCCATCGAGAGAAGCCGCATATACCGGCCGTATGGAGATCGGTTCTGCCGCCATATCGATCACACTCATTGATGTAGTCGTCTTTCTCCCGATCGTATTCACGCAGGGCATGGTCTCCGATTTGCTACGTCAGTTTTCCATTGTTATCGTGGTCTCCACGCTGATGAGTCTACTGGTGTCATTTACCCTCGTTCCTTATCTCGCGTCCAGGTTACATCACAAGTTCAAACCTCGGGATATACCGAGATTTTTCCAGGGCATTGACGTCTTCCTGGATCGGGTGATTTCAGATATTATCGATGCGCTAAAATGGTCTTTTCGATTTCCCTGGGCTGTAGCCATGATCAATGCCATACTCTTCTCAGGTATCATCTACTTGTTTGTAGGTGGTTGGATTGGTATTGAATTCACGAAGGCCGGTGACCGCTCGGAGTTCATTGTAGAGCTGAGTTTCAAGCCCGGTACACCCTTAGCGAAAACCGATGAATACTCGCGGAATGCCGAACGGCTGATCCTGGCATATCCTTTTGTCGAAACGGTATTTACGAGTGTCGGCACTACGAGTAGCGGCAGGATTTCGACCAATACCTCACATTTATCGGAGATGTACATCAAGCTGGTAGATAAGTCCGAACGGGACTTTAAGACCAGTCATTTTGCTCGTCACCTGAAGTACCAGTTGATGGAATCGATTCCCGGATTGGAGGCTCGTCCCATAGGAATCAATATAATTGGCCTCCGTGATGATGATGCAGTACAATTCTCGGTACTTGGGGAGGAGAAATCCAAGGTGCAATCAGTAGCCCAGGACCTGGTGAAGGCATTGGATACCATCCAAGGCACCATTGAAGTCCAGTCGTCGAATTCCGATCTCATTTCAACCATTTCCATGGTACCTGCTCCCAAACGAGTAGCGCTGCTGGAGTTGGAGATGGGAAGAGCAGGCATGGCCCTCAGAACGGCCATCAACGGCCACAATACATTTCGCTATCGCCAAGGAGAAGAGACTTATCCGATACAGATTGAACTGAACAAAAATGCCCTCAACAACCCTGCTGACTTAGAGAACTTATCCATCCTGAACTCTAAAGGGCAGCATGTGCCATTGAAGGATTTCGTGGACATTCAGGAGAAAGAAGTCAGTGACCTGCTGGAGCGCACCAACAGATCGCGTTCTGTTTCCGTAAAATCACAGGTATTTGGCAGACCTGGCGGATCGGTGGGACGGGAATTCCGACAGCTAGTAGAAGATTACAATGTCCCTGATGACATTGACATCATCTATGGAGGCGCGACCAAACGTACGCGTGAGGGTTTGCAGAGTATGATTGCTGCTTTGATTATTTCTGTTTTTCTGGTATACAGCATCCTGGCTATTCTCTACAATTCCTTCAGAGACCCCCTGGTGATCCTCTTCTCCATACCTCTTGCAGCCATCGGCGCTTTTCTTTCGTTGGCACTTTCCGGAGAGGCCCTAAGTATCTTCTCCATCATGGGATTAATTATCCTGATAGGGCTGGTTGGCAAGAATGCGATATTGGTAGTTGATTTCACGAAGAAATTGCGAAGAGATGGCATGGCAATGCAGGAAGCACTGCTCCACGCCACGAAATTGCGTTTCCGCCCCATCCTCATGACCAACCTGACCATGATCATCGGGCTATTACCCATCGCATTATCTACCGGTGCCGGGTCTGAATGGAAGAATGGCCTGGCCTGGGTATTAATTGGTGGGCTGGCCAGTAGCATGTTTCTGTCACTGATTGTGGTACCGTTGGTCTATCAATTCATGCACGGCAGGGAGCGCATCACCTCATGAACTGATCATATACCAGGGTGATATAATACAAACCACCCACGGAAGAACTACCGAAACTGGTGGTATAATATTCGTTCAGGAGGTTTGCCGCACCAAGCTTGACTTTGGTCTTGATCGTCGGAAAAGAGTAAGTAAGGACCGCGTCCAGGGTTCCGAAAGCCGGGACTTCCCCCACACCAAAAGAAGATTCCCACAAGAAAGCCTGCTGCCATCTGTAGTTGATATTGAAACCCAGTTGATCGACCAATTTGCGATTGCCGAGGCTCAGGTTGAAGCGGTACTTCGGTGTGTTGAAATTGGTTTGAAAACCCTCATCCACGTCATCACTTCCTTCAATCGTGCTGTAAGCCACGTTTCCTCCCAAGTTGAAATTGCGGGGCAAGGTGTAGTCCAGTCCCAAAGCCCATCCCAGATTTACAATGTTGATATCCGTGGTGACAGAAGTCTGGAATCGTTGCTCGTCAGCGGTGAACGGATTCTGCACCAGCAACTGTGTGCCCTGGAAACGATCGTAGAGATTCCTGAAGACACTTGCATCGACGAGCAGCTTATTATCAAGCAGGAGCGATTTGTAACCCAACTCTAACGCGAAAACCGTTTCGGATCGTAGGTCGCGGGGTTGAAAAAGACGTGTGGTATCGGGGACACCAAAGATTGGATCGGTCCCGATCAGCGGGTAAGTAGGTGTGGTATCGAACCCATTGTCATTTTGGACACTTCGTTGCCCCCCTACTACGGTAATGGCACCCACATTCAGGTCCGTCCACTGATCAGCGATAGACGGATAACGAAATGCTGTCTGTATCGACGCACGTAAGTTGTGGTTACGATTGGCTCCGGCCGTGTACACGAATGAAGCACGTGGGGTTACCTCGGCGTCCAGGTTGGTGTCACGATCCCAGCGTGTGCTGAGGTTGATCTTCAACCGATCCTCGAGAAAAGTCTCTATGTACTGACCGTACACGGCATATTGGTTGATATCCAGTGGATCACCTGGTTCGTCAGCGAATATGGTACCATCACTATCGACTTTGAAGTAACGATACTGAAAACCAACAATGATATCCTGGTCAATCAGGCTTGAAAAATTGTAGCGCCCTTCCAGCTGGCCCATGGAGCTAAAGTCCAGTACCCTGCCCCCACCTTCATTGAGTGGTCGTCTCTTGATATCATCCAGCAGTCGGTTAAATTCCTCTGATCCGGCAATAGGTATGGCGGATTCTTCGGGGTTGATGACATTGCCATTCTGATCGCGGTTATCGGCTACCTCTCTGGCGAAGGTGTGTGCTTCAGCTTCAGAAAAACCAAACTGACCATTAGCAACCAGATATCCCGTGATATAATCACCGAGCCAATCTTCGGTGGGTTTCCAGGCTTCATTGATCAGCGCGGCTGTTCCGCCGGCATCATATGTGAGGCCTGCGTCCTCCTTAACATACCAATAGCGAACCAGGTAGTCCGGGTTGTTGACTTCCGCTTTGATATTGAACAATTGAAAATCGCTGATGGAGAAGCGGTTTTGGGCCGAGTATACCGCCTGGCCCTCGGAGTACGAACCCGCCAAAATCAGCGTGGTGAGGTCATCAATCTTATAGTGCGCAGCAAGGTTGGCTTTCAGGTTATTGACATCATAGTTGACCAGGTCGGCCTCATTGAAGCCCGTTCTGGTAACGTCCTGATCGGGAATGATATCAATAATGCCGTTGAACAGGGAATCATATTCCGGTTGACCAGGCTCAAATCCTTCACTCCTGGCAAATCCGTCCGCCACTGCGGGTGCGATCAACCCCAGGTTGATCGCAGTCTCATCGCCATAAACATTTACACCATCATAACCGGGATTGGTCAGCCGTGTGCTGCTTCGATCATTGAGGGCTGTCTTATCCCGTTGATCACCGGCTACCCAGTCTTCGGAGGTCAGATACGCGCCAGTGAACTTGAAAGCTAACTTATCATTGAGCTTTTTAGCGTAGCGCCAATTGAAGTCCGTGTAACCATTGGATTCCACTCCGGGACTTTCCGCACCAAAGTTCAATGCCCCAAGTTGCACGCTGGCGGAAAGACCTTCATAGTCAAAAGGATCCTTGGAGGTGATCAGCAGTGTTCCGTTCATACCACCGGCTCCATAGAGGGCACTGGATGCTCCACTTAGGAATTCAATACTCTCCACATCCAGATGCGGGACTCCGAATAAGTTGCCTGCTGCGAAATTCAACCCCGGTGCCTGACTGTTTACACCATCGGTGATTTGATTGAACCTGTAGTTCGTATTACTGTTGAATCCCCTGGAATTGGGCACTTTGAAAGTCATGCTTTGCATGTTCATGTCCACACCCTTGAGCTGTGAAAGTCCATCATAAAAATTGGCCTGGGGCATCTGCTGTATATTGGTCAGTTCCAGTTTCTCTACCGAGACTGTTGATCTCATAATATTCTCTTCGACGAGTGACGCCGAAACAATCACTTCATCGCCCAGCAAAACAGCTTCTTCCATCTTCACTTCCACCTGCACCTCTCCAGGACTGAAAATGGTA
The DNA here is from genome assembly GCA_965601475.1 of Cyclobacteriaceae bacterium. GTDB lineage: Bacteria > Bacteroidota > Bacteroidia > Cytophagales > Cyclobacteriaceae > JAWPMT01. The sequence continues at coordinate 729,512 of OZ271832.1, forward strand.
TCCTGCACCGTCTCAAAACCTACCGCTGAGATCACATAGATGAATGGTGCCTTGCCATTGCTCTTGATGGTGAATTCTCCGTTGTCATCCGTTGCTTGCCCCTGGAAAGAGCTGGGAAAAAAGACGCTGGCTCCCAGAACCGGCTGATTTGTCGGATCAACGACTCTTCCTTTGATTACCAGATTTTGGCCATAAGTGAGGCCCGAGAAGGCCAGAAAAAGTCCGAGGAGGTAAGCCCTTCTGATTGATTTTGAGTTCAACGTCATCTCGAGAGTTTGATGATTAAAGCTTGGAATAATGCCAACAAATTCCAAAAATAAGGATGGTTAAGAGCGATATTAGTAATTTCCCACACTTAAAATTCTAACATCCAGATAAAACCAATCAGTAGGAAATCATGAAAAATTTGATAGCTTTTTTGATGCTAGGTTCCATCGTCTTTTTCTCGGCTTGTAGCGACGATGATATAACCGAACCTGAAGTGGATTCACTGGTAGGACTCTACCAACTTAGCAATGCCACGCTCACCAGCGACATCCTGGGACCAGATAGTGAGGTGGTGGTTCCTTCCGGGACAGATATCACCGCTGGTGTATCTGCAGCACTCCTGGCAGCTGCACCGTGCACTGACCCTGCCAACACCAGGGTGGAGCTTGAAGATGGTGGATCATTGATTTACACCTGTGTCAATGAAGGCACATCCGAAGCGAATGGCGTCTGGTCCATTGATGACGAAAGGACCCAACTCAATTTGACCATCAACACACCTGATAGTCCCGTTCCTGTACCGCTAAACCTTGCCGGCCTGGTGGAATCTACCACTGGAGTAGAAGGCACTGTCGCGGGCCTTCCGCTACCTCTGGAGGTATTCGGGCTGACAAGCGATCAGGTACTGGGTGGATTGCCCATCGCCACTGTCGAAGTGTTTATACGCTTCTCAAAGGATCAGTAATTGCTGAATTGTAACACACGAAATTAAAAGGCTCCTTCCGGAGCCTTTTCACATATATCGGAAGACTATTTCGACATTGAGGGTTTCCTTAGGCTTCACCTCAAACTTCCATTTGTCGAAATGTGGCTTGCTGAAACCGCGGTGATAGTAATTGGAAAAACCAAATCCTTCCTTGGGAATTCCCAGCCAGTTGTAGCGCATCTCATCGTCCCGATCGAGATCATCTAGCGCCGAAATCCCGTACACGCCTGGTGCTATCTCGAACTGCACGATCATCTCACCATTTTCCATGGCATCCTTCTCGTAGTACAACTGCCGATGGGGTTCAATCTCCAAAAAGCTCTCATTGTCCAGAAACAGTCCCAGAGCTACCAATCCTTCTTCTGTTTGGATGTTTTTGATGTGTACTGTCACGGTGACCAAGTCAGGTACGTCCTCACTGGAGTGGAAGTAAAGTGGAAGGAAAAGCCAAAGGACCAGCGCTGTCATATGGTATTACATCTACCACCTTTACAACGCCAAACAGAAGCAAATTGATTAATGTCTGCATTTTTAAAAATCACATTTGTTTCAGGTAGTTCCGCAAGTCATCCATTTCAAAAGTCACGCTCCAGATACCACGCAGGTCGCCCATCTGGTGTCCCAGCGCGTTGTCTTCGGGGTAATGTTGTCTGAGGACCTCCAATACTTCTTCACTGACTTCAGTTTCCGGTGTTCCATGGCAATTCAGGCATAGCGGCGTATCGAGCACGATGGGCCTGGCATATAGGATTTGGTTGTCATTGAGGACTTCTACCACAGGCTGAGGATTTTCACTCGCTGATAATTGGGTTTGATAGCGTTTCAAGATGACGGATTCTGAGTCAGAAGGTCGATCCAAGGGATTGCGAAAACGCAAAGAGGCTCTTTTGATGGTTGTGGGAATATTTGTTTCCAGCGAGTCGAGAATGGCGGGAGCTGCAGCATTGCAGAACTGGACTGCCTGAACCACCCCTCCATCAGCAATGGCCTGCTTCAATTGACTCCCCAATGCTTTCTTGGCCAAGGCAGCCACACGATTACCCTGTTGCATCGCTAGATCTTGCAACGCCCGATCCTGTTGGTCCTTTGTAACAGGGACACAAGCTATGACTGCGAAACACAAGAAGTACAGAATACGATATGGAAATCTCATAATTCACCTTAATAATTCATTATAAAAGTATGCCAATCAAGTATTTTGTTGTGTAACATTTGTTGCACTACCGAATTGGGATGGGCCTTACCTTACCTCCCAAAAATTAACCCATGGCGAAAGTAGTCGTACTGGGAGCCGGCATTGCAGGACACACAGCAGCTTCCCACCTCCGAAGAAAACTCCCCAAAGCGCATGAAGTGCTGGTGGTCTCTCCAAACCGAAATTACCAGTGGATTCCTTCCAATATTTGGGTGGGGATCGGACGCATGAAACCGAAAAAAATCATCTTCCCACTGGAACCACTATACAAGAAGAAAGGGATCCACCACAAACAGGCGAAAGTTGTGTCCTTTCACCCCGAAGGGGACGACGAGCTCCCACCCTATGTTATCGTGGAATACGTCTTTGGTGAACGCAAAGGCGAATGGGAAAAAGTGACCTATGATTATCTCATCAATGCCACTGGCCCAAAGCTTGCCTTTGACATGACTGAGGGTTTGAACCCGGGCACCAACTATGTATATTCTGTTTGCACTTACGACCACGCCCAGCATGCGGCAGAAGGGCTCGATCGCCTAATTGAAAAGGCTAAGAATCATCAATCCGATGAGAAACTGAGGGTGTTGATCGGTACCGGCCATCCCAAAGCGACTTGTCAGGGTGCGGCCTTCGAGTACATCCTCAATGTTGAAAAAGAACTGAATAAGCGAGGCGTTCGGGATAAGATCGCCCTCAAATGGATCTCGAACGAACCGGAACTAGGTGATTTTGGGATGGATGGAATGCTACTGGCTTACAATGGCAAGCCTATGAAATCCAGCGAAATGGTGGAAATGGTATTTCGTGACCGGGGAATAGACTGGATACTCCAGGCTGGTGTCAACAAAGTGGAAGCTGGGAAAGTACATTACGAAACCCTTGATGGGGACCACAAGACTGAGGATTTCGACTTTGCTATGCTCATTCCTGCATTCACAGGTCATGGGTTCAAAGCTTTTGACAAGTCAGGAGGTGATATCACTGCCAAGTTATTCAAAGGGTTCATGGTAGTAGACGCTGACTACACCCCAAAACCTTATGACGAATGGACTGTGCAAGACTGGCCAGAAACCTATCAAAATCCCAGTTACGACAACATATACGCTCCTGGTATTGCTTTCGCTCCGCCTCATACGATCTCCAAGCCTCGAAAAAGCCCCAATGGCACTGAGATCTTTCCATCGCCACCCCGTACAGGCATGCCATCGGGGATAACCGCCAAGTTGGTGGCCGACAATATCATTGAGTCCATCAAGAAAGGCAAAATCTCACTCCAGCACAAAGGTTCTCTTGGCAATATGGGCGCGGCCTGCATCGCTTCTGCGGGTTTTGGTTTGACCTCAGGTAGCGGGATCAGTATTACCACCTACCCCATCGTGCCGGACTACAAACGCTATGGAAAAACCGGTGGCAGGAATATCAAAAAAACCTTTGGCGATATTGGATTGGCAGGCCACTGGGTGAAACTGGCACTGCATCATGCCTTTATCTATAAAGCAAAAATGAAGCCCCTCTGGTGGCTAATACCCGAATAAAAACATAGTAAGAATGACACATAAAATCACAAAGTCGCAGAAATACTTAATGCGCAATCCAGTTATCCAATTTTTTAAGTTTATATATCTGAATATCAGGATATTGATAATCGTAGCTGGCGGACATGGTGGAACCAGATAGGACACATCTACTCTGGCTTCACTTTGCACTTTTCTAAGTATATCACTGTAACAATCGTTACAATCTCGCCTGTATCCCGTCCGTACTTTTGTATAAAAATCAACGAGAGAAATGAAGAAAGTACTGTCCACGATACAGGCGATTTTGCTTACCACAGTAACCTTCTCACAAGACACCCTATCGATTTCCAAAACGACGATTCTGGATAGGGTCCAGGAGCATAACTACCAAGTGCGAATAGCTCAGAAAGAAGCAGACCTGGCACGAGCAGACATGCAACAGTCACGCTCACTATTCCTACCCTCCGTTTCCACATCCTACACTGCCATTACCACCAACAACCCACTCATGGCCTTTGGGTCCAGGCTGAATCAGGAGGTCCTTACTCAAGCCGATTTTGACCCAGCCACGCTCAACGATCCCGACAATATTGAGAACTTTGCAACCGAAATCCTGATCCTTCAACCGCTGCTGAATCTGGATGGAATCCAAGGTCGAAATGCTGCTCGCATCCAGCAAGAAGCAATGGATCTTAAGGCTGAGCGTACTCAGGAGTACATCGCATTGGAGGGCGCCAGGATATATATGCAGTTGCAACTGGCCTACAGCGCGGTCGCCGTATTGGAGAGAGCCCTCCGGACAGCACTGGAAGGCGTGAAACTGGTGACGGACTACTATACCGAAGGACTAGTCCAAAAAGCTGATGTGCTTGACGCCAGAGTACGAGCCAATGAAGTAGGAAATCAGTTGAGGTTTGCACGTACCCATGTACAGAATACCTCTGACCAACTGGCCGCCTTCATTGGTGAAATTCCCGGTGAAGTCACCTATAAACCGGCTGAGACCATCCAACAATACGAGCCTGCGACCTATCTGGTAGCACTTCCGCAATCACGCAAAGACCTTTTGGCAATGTCCAAAGCAGTCGAGGGTTACGAAAGCATATTAAGCGCCTCGAAGATGCAGTTCCTCCCCCGAGTCAATGCATTTGGTAGCTTCCAGCTATATGACGACCAGTTTCTCTCGTTTGGTGCTTCCGGGTATATCCTGGGAGCTAAACTCTCATGGAACCTCTTCAATGGTTACAGTCATATCGCAAAAGCCAATCAGGCCAGAGTCAGATTGGAAAAGGCCCAAATAGAGCAGGAGGAGTACACTCAAAACCAAAAAGTCGAATTACAGAAGACGCATAGGCTATTGGAAAATGCGAAAAGTAAGGTGAACTCCTCACAACTAGCACTGGAGCAGGCACAGGAAGCCTACAAGATTAGAAAAGACCGATTTGAGGAAGGGCTGGAAAAAACCGTGGATCTGCTGGCTTCTGAGAGTCAGATGTTTCTCAAAGAGCTCCAGCACCGTCAAGCCATCTTCGAACTCAACTTCGCAAGTGAATACTTACACTTTCTCACAAGATCATAACAAAGAACGCAATCATTAAAGCAATGAAATATTTCACGAACGTATCAATCGGCTTCCTAAGCATGCTGCTTCTAGGATGCGGCCACCCGGAGGACCCCAACCTTACCCCCTTCGAACCACTGATGGTCAAGACCGCAATTGCCAAACCCGGACAGGAAGAAAAAACCATATCCGTGAGTGGAAGAATTGAGGCAGGTAACAGTGCCAATATCAGTACACGCGTGATGGGCAATGTAACAAGTATCCGGGTGCAACCCGGAGACAAGGTAAAGGAGGGACAGTTGCTGCTGGTAATGTCAAATACCGACCTCATTGCCAAAAAATCCCAGGTAGAGGCTTCTGTCAAACAAGCAGCAAGTGCGCTTGAAAATGCCAGGAAAGACATGGAGCGTTTCAGAAACCTCTATGACAGGGGCAGTGCCACGCCAAAGGAACTGGAAAACATGACCACCAGATATGAAGTGGCCGAATCAGGGCTCGAGGTCGCCAAACAGATGAAGGAAGAGGTGTTGGCTCAATTTACTTATACCAACATACGCGCACCTTTCACAGGAATCGTGGCCAATACATTCGTCAAAGTTGGTGACATCGCCAACCCGGGAATGCCCCTGGCTACCGTGGAAGGCCTGGCCACCTACGAAGCTCTGGTGCTGATCCCAGAGTCTCAAATCAGCGAGATCCAAGTAGGGATGGACGCAATTGTTCAGGTAAAGTCACGCCGCCAAACCCTCCAGGGACAGGTCAAAGAAGTCAGTCCATCCGCCAAAAATACCGGCGGCCAATTTCTGGCAAAAATTGCGTTGAAAGATGATTTGACGGGGATTCTGCCTGGTATGTTCGTGAATGCCGAAATCCTAGTTGGATCCTCCACCAAGCAGAAGACCTCACCAACTGTTTCTGAAAACGCATTGATCAGGAAGGGCCAGTTGACAGGCTTGTACACCCTTACCGAGGACAACGTGGCCATACTACGATGGATAAGAACGGGGAATTCGAAGGCTGGCAATATTGAAGTACTGTCAGGCCTGAGTGAAGGAGAGACCTACATCCTGGAGGCCGAAGGGAAGCTCTTCAACGGTGCATCGGTGATCCTCAACTAGCTCCAACTGCTCAATTTAAATACTCAAAAAATGCAAGAAGGAATTTCTGGTAAAGTCGCCAACTTCTTCATCCATTCGAAGCTCACAGTCCTTTTGATGGTGGCGCTAATGATCATCGGAATCTACAGCTCCTTTCTCATTCCTCGAGAGGAAGAACCTCAAATCATCGTGCCCATGGCGGATGTAATGGTAGGCTACCCCGGTGCCAATCCGACGGAGGTGGAAAGTCGGGTCGTAAAACCCCTGGAAAAGATTATCTCCAATATCAAGGGCGTGGAACATGTGCATAGCATGGCCATGAATGGGGTGGCAGTACTTGTGGTGCAATTTTATGTAGGGGAAGACACCGAGCGATCCTACGTAAAACTCTACGATGAATTGATGAAACACAGGAATCTCTTTCCTGCCCCCATCCATGAACCTATTGTAAAAACCCGATCCATCGATGATGTGCCCATGCTGGGCCTGACCCTCTGGAGCAAAAGCTACGACGACTTTGAACTCCGCCAATTGGCAGAGGAAGTGACATCCGAAATAGAAAAGGTGAAGGATGTTTCTATTACCAAAGAGATAGGTGGCAGACCCCGAGAACTTCGAATTATCCTGGATAAGGACAAGCTGGCCGAAAACGGTTTGGATGCCTTGAGTGTAATGCAGATGATCCAGGTCAGTAATAGCAGTTCACAATCTGGAAAGTTCGTCTCTGATGACACGGAATATCTACTAACAACCGGTAAATTTCTCCGCAACGCAGATGATGTAGGGGGCATCGTCGTCGGCATTAACAATGGCATGCCTGTATATCTGAAGCAGATTGCTGCCATTCAGGATGGTCCGTCCAAACCCAAGGATTACGTTGGATTTGGCTATGGTCAGGCCAACCTCGACTACGTCGAAAGCCCTTCTATCTTTCCCGCAGTTACCATATCTGTTGCCAAGGTACAAGGAGCAGACGCCATGAAAGTATCGGGTAAAATCTTGAATCAAATTAATCACCTTCGCACTACACTGATACCTGACGACGTCCAGGTAGAAGTTACCCGGAATTATGGCGAAACAGCCTCACACAAGGTCGGTGAACTCCTTACGCACCTGGCTGTGGCCATCGTAGCAGTGACGGTATTGGTGATGTTGGCTATGGGATGGCGGGGAGGCCTCGTCGTATTCCTATCCGTACCGTTGACTTTCGCGCTAACCTTATTCAGCTATTACATGCTCGGATACACCTTGAACCGAATCACCCTTTTCGCCCTCGTCTTTGTCGTAGGAATTGTCGTGGACGACAGCATTATCATCGCCGAAAACATGCACCGTCATTTCAAATCCCGTCGATTACCCTTCGCGCAAGCTGCTATATACGCCATCAACGAGGTAGGGAACCCAACGATTCTGGCCACCTTTACCGTAATCGCGGCCATACTGCCCATGGCATTTGTTTCCGGCATGATGGGACCTTATATGAGTCCCATGCCCATCGGTGCTTCCATCGCCATGATGTTGTCACTTTTTGTGGCTTTGACGGTCACTCCCTACCTGGGATATTATTTCCTGAGAGAGAAAAACATGCAGACGGACGGATCAGGCCAAGACGATGAACACCGGCCCGGATGGATACACCGGGCGTACGAACGAATCGAAAAACCTTTCTTGCATAGTACCTCAAAAAGGTGGATCATGCTGGGCGCCACCGTCCTACTCCTCCTGGGTTCCGTGGGCATGTTCTTTACAAGGTCAGTAGCGGTGAAGATGCTGCCCTTCGACAACAAGAACGAATTTCAGGTAGTCATCGACATGGCCGAAGGCACAACGCTGGAAAGAACAGCAGCTGTGACAGCAGAGATTGCTAACTATCTCGCCACGGTTCCAGAAGTGGTGAATTACCAAACCTATGCCGGGACCTCTGCACCCATCACTTTCAATGGGTTGGTGAGGCACTATGACCTCAGGGGAGGAAGTAATATGGCTGATATCCAGGTAAACCTGCTGCACAAGGAACACCGATATCATGATAGTCACCAAATCGCTACACGTGTACGCCCCGAGGTCCAACGGATTGCAAAACGCTACGACGCAAATGTGAAGATCGTCGAAGTACCTCCCGGGCCTCCGGTATTGTCTACGCTTGTTGCTGAAGTTTACGGTCCGGACTATCGCCAACAAATTGATCTAGCCCAGCAGGTCAAGACCCTCCTGGAAAATACGCAGGATGTGGTGGATGTGGATTGGTATGTCGAGAAGGGCCAAACGGAATACAACGTGGACATCGATCGTGAGAAAGCCATGCTCCAAGGTATCGTACCTCAGCAGGTAGTTGGGAGTCTCACCTACTTGATCGGAGGACATCCCATCAGCAAATTGTATGATGAGTATTCGGAAAACCCGGTGGGTATCGTAATGTCCCTGCAAGACAAAGATCAGTCCAGCATTGGTCAGATTCAGGACCTGAAGGTCAAAGGGATGACTGGTCAGATGGTACCCATAAGGGACATCGCCGCTATCCATGAGGATACGCTCCAGACGACCATTTACCGCAAAGACCAGAAAAGGGTGGTCTATGTACTCGCTGACATGGCAGGAGAACTGGAGAGTCCTGCGTATGCCATCTTGGGTATGACCGAAAAACTGCAAAGTCTGCAGGTACCAGAGGGCTATGCAGTAAATGAACTATACATGAGTACACCCTATCAGGAGTCTGACTTCGCTGTGAAGTGGGATGGAGAGTGGCAAATTACCCTGGAGGTCTTTCGTGACCTGGGTGGTGCGTTCCTGGTGGTAATCATCGTCATATATATGCTTATTGTCGGTTGGTTCCAAAACTTTAAAACTCCAATTGTGATGATGCTGGCGATCCCGCTTTCACTGATTGGCATTGTGTTGGGTCACTGGGTGCTAGGCGCCTTTTTCACGGCCACATCATTCATTGGCATGATCGCCCTGGCTGGTGTGATGGTCCGCAACTCCGTACTCCTTATAGACTTCATCGAAATCAGACTGAAGGATGGTATCGATTTGAAATCCGCCATCATCGAAGCAGGTGCTGTGCGGACAACGCCTATATTGCTCACAACAGGAGCGGTGGTCATCGGTGCTTCTATCATTCTCTTCGACCCCATCTTCCAAGGTCTCGCCATTTCACTGGTCGCAGGAGCAATTGTTTCCACTATGCTCACACTCGTTGTGGTGCCACTGATTTACTACATGACGGAGAAGAAGAAGTGGGAACAACCAGTCGTCGCTACAAATGATTAGAGGTATAGACCTGGGACCGTCTGACATCACTACAGTGCCTTCCTTAGAGGAGGATCCTCCTGGCATCCCCGGAACAACATCATGCTCTCTAATGGATGTTCCCCGCCATAAGAATGGGGCAGAGACTAAGCTGGAAAACAACTGGCTTGGGGGTCAATTCCGGGGAGCATACAGCGCTGTATCAAAGCTAAGAACCCCATTGCTACATGCATCGCAGTATTGGAAATTAAGCTAATGACTTAACGATTAAAACATATCACATGAAAACAAGAGTTTTACACGCCATAGCTGGCACCTTTATACTCGCCAGCCTATTGCTAGCCATCTACGTCAACCTCAATTGGCTCTGGTTTACGGCCTTTGTCGGCGCTAACCTGTTTCAATCGTCAATCACGAATTGGTGCTTGATGACGGTTATCCTGGGCAGGCTAGGATTGAAAGACTAACGCACTAATCGAAGGGCCAGTAAATGTGTATCACGAAGCATAAGAAATAGGACCTCCTTAGTGGTATCCCAATAACTGCTCCCGTTCACTTTCTCCTTGAAGGTCCGAAACATGCTATGTTGTCTGAGACACATTTTTCAGAACATTAATCAGGAACTCACATGACAAAAGTCACCTTCCTTATGTAACTCAAGTAACACATTTTCAGCTGTTTAGCTTTTTAAATTTGCCGCAAGCAATTTTCGAAATTTATGAAAATCGAACAGATCTACACAGGGTGTCTGGCGGAAGCCGCCTATTATATCGAATCGAATGGCGAAGCCGCTATCATTGACCCACTTAGGGAAGTGCTGCCCTACCTCGACAGGGCCGCTAATCAAAGTGCCAAAATCAAATATGTACTCGAAACACACTTCCATGCCGATTTCGTATCGGGACATCTCGACCTGGCCAAAAAAACCGGGGCAACGATCGTTTACGGACCCACAGCCCAACCCAACTTTCCAGCGCATGTAGCCCAGGATGGTGAGGTCCTGAAACTGGGAAATCTGACCATCAAAGTGCTGCATACTCCCGGCCATACCATGGAGTCCTCCACTTTTTTGCTCTATGACGAGCAGGGTAAAGCACACAGTATTTTCACAGGTGATACGTTGTTCATCGGTGATGTGGGCCGACCCGACCTGGCAGTGAAATCTGATCTCTCCCGGGAAGACCTTGCAGGTCACCTTTTTGATTCCCTACGCAATAAAATCATGACGTTGCCGGATGAAGTGATCGTATATCCGGGACATGGCGCCGGTTCGGCCTGTGGCAAAAACATGAGCAAGGAGACTTCCGACACACTGGGCAACCAAAAGCTATTCAACTACGCCTTGCGAAAGGAGATGACGCGCGAAGAATTCATCAAGGAAGTAACTGAAGGGCTGGTGGAACCTCCACAGTATTTTCCCAAAAATGCCGTGATGAACAAAATGGGATATGAAAGTATCGACCAGGTGCTTGATCGAGGTGTTGTGGCCCTGGACCCTGTTCAATTCAAAGATGTCGTAGATCGCAATGAAGCATTGATCCTGGATACCCGACCTTCAACGCAATTTCTGCAAGCGCATATTCCTGGCTCAATATGGATCGGCATCGATGACAACTTCGCCCCCTGGGTGGGCGCGTTGATTCCCGATTTGAATCAGAATATCGTCTTTCTCGCTGAAGAAGAGCGGGAAGAGGAAGTGGTTGTCAGACTGGCCAGGGTCGGTTATGACAACGCATTGGGCTATCTCAAGGGAGGTATAGCCAGTTGGCAAGCCCAAGGTTTGAAGACGTCGTCCATTTCGTCTATCAGTGCTGAGGAATTTATAAGACAATTGACGACGGCTCAACTCCAAACGCTGGACGTCAGGAAGGCGAGTGAGTTCGAGTCCCAGCATCTGGAGTTTGCTCAGAATTTCCCATTGGACTTCATCAATAAGAATATGGATCAGGTGAGTCGGGATCAACAATATTTCCTGCACTGTCAGGGCGGTTACAGATCAGTTATTGCTGCCTCAATTCTCAAAGCCAGGGGCTTTGATCAGGTTGTCAATGTGGAAGGAGGCTTCAATGCCATCAAGCAACTCACAACACAGGTCACCGCCTACCAGGAACCTGCGACCATGTTGTAATAGCTTGCTCTTCCATCGACTCATCGCCAATTGAGGGCGAAAAAAGATATTTAGCTGAACCGAAAGGGGGTGTCGAGTCGGCACCCTTTTTCTTAGACCCGAATCTTCCAGTAATTCAGCATTTCCCAGTATCTTTTGTACTTTGGAGCCGATGAACCTCGAGAATCCCGACAATACGTGTTTGAATTGCGGAACGCCTCTGCAGGGTAAATACTGTTCAAATTGTGGCCAGTCAGCTCAGATCCGCAGGATCACCTTTATCGACACACTTAAGGATTTTTTCTCTTCTTCTTTCGCCCTGGAAGGGCCACTCATTTCGACCATCAAGATGTTGCTCGTGAATCCCGGAAAGTTGTTCAGGGAGTTCACCGGCGGCCGAAGAAAGGCCTACTACAAACCAGTGGCATTCTTTGTCGTGATGACCGCTGTCTACATCATTGTCAGGGCCCTAATCAACTACGATCCTTTTCAGGGGCAACCACCTCCGGCAGATGCACCGGGAGAAGGGCGAAATTTTCAGTTGGCTGCCAGGTTCATGGTAAAGAACATTAATAATATCATGTTTTTCCTGGCCCTGGCCATTGGAATTGCGCAGAAGCTTTTCTTCAGAAAGGCTTATCTCCTTGCTGAATATGTGGCCATGGGCTTCTACGTTGCCGGCATGTACATCCTATTCGGAATGTTCGTAGCGATAGGCAGCGTCTACATTGGATTTGTGAATCCGCAGATCAACTTCGTCATTCTGGTGGTCTTGCTAGTATACAGTATCCATTCCCTACACCTCCGAAAGTCCTTCTGGAGTTTTTGCAAATATGTATTGGCTGCTATCTTCAGTGTTTTCCTCTATGTCCTTTTAGGCTATGGTTTTTCCTTCCTTATCGTATCCTTACAGCAGTAGCCCTATGTGGCCCAAACACATCCAAGGAGACCTCATTGTTCAATTGAAAGACTCAAGGGCCTCAGTCTTTGCTAAACGAACAGTTTTGCTTAGCAACCGGTACATAGGTTGGGGTTAAAATTATGATCAGTTTGTCTTGAGGGATTTGATCGCATTTTGATAAGCCCGAGGCGTGATACCAAAAGACTGCTTGAAACTCCTGGTGAAGTAGGAGTGATTCGTGTAGCCAATGGTTGTGACCACATTTGAAATCATCTCTCCCCTCTCGATCAGTGATTTGGCGTACCACAGCTTTGCTTTTTTGTAGTAATCAAACGGGCTGCAACCATACATGGTACGAAAGAGATTGCGAAACTTCGACTCACTCATGGCTGCAATCCGCAGTAAGTCTTGCATCTCGATCTTCTTATCCACATTTCTATCAATATAGTCCTTAGCCTCCTGCATGCCTTCCATGTCCCGTTCCGCGATCTGAGGCTGGCCATTCATCTCGGAGGTAAAACGTTCAAAATAGCTGGACAATACCTTGAGCGTTGAACCCAATATGTACTGTTCGTTAGGAGCCTCGCTGGAGAATACGTGGTTGAACAGATCAGCTAGTTCATTGGCTATATGAACATCAATCTCACGAAAGAGGAAATAGCGATTGTTTTCCTTCAAAAACTGATGAATTGGATAGGCCTGGTCAGCGAACGCGTTGAGTAGCCAGCTCCGATTAAAAATATAGGTGACGAATTTTGAATTGAACCCCTTTTGGTACTCCGCTCCTGATTCAAATTCCGAGGAGGCCAGGTATCCCCCGGTGACAAGATACTTCGTTGGTTGATCGTCCTCCAGCAGCAAATGTGCAAAAGTATCAATCTGAAAGTCGACTACCACCAATTCAGGATTCATGGTACCATCCCTGGCCACGGAGAATGCTTCAAGAACTTCAATCTCTCCTATGTATATGGACAGGTCCTCCAGCAATTTGGTAGCAAAAACGCGGGATTTCACATCTGGGTAGTCGAAGTTCACAAATGGGCCATCCTCCTCGCCGTTTACCTGCGTCCTGAGTTGAGCAAGTAAGTTCGGCGTATGGTCAATTTTATAATGAACGTAACGTTGTTCAGTATGCTGCATTGATGAGAATTTTTCGGAAAAAGACATTTCGTTCATTGAAAAAGCTTAACACAAATCCGTTTTCTCATAGCCGGATTCCGTTTTTGAATGCTCAAGTGTTCAATTGAGCATCCAGGTACCGGGCCAACGCCTCCAAACACTCCCCAAAATTGGACCTGCCAAAACCAACCCGAATGTACTTACCCCTGTGATTGAACATTTCAGCCGGAAGTGCCATAATCCCAGCTTCCTGTACCAATCGATCACAGAAGCTCAGTGCAGAATCCACAATTTTCAACTCAACAAACGCTGTGGAACCTGCCCTTGGTAATTGAAATGCTTTGATGAAGTCATGGGTTTCGGAAAAATCGCTAAACAAGCCAATATTTCTTTGGATCTTTTGATTGTTATGGGTGAGATAAAACTCAGAATCATTAAGTAGCAAGGCTGCAATCACTTCACTCAGAGCACTGCTGCAGATCGAGAGGTAGTCTTTGAAGTGTGAAACTTTTTTCAAAACAGCTTGATCCTGTGCCACCAACCAACCGGTTCTTAACCCCGCCGCTCCGAAAGATTTGGAGGTCCCCCAGAGGCTTATGCCACGGTCATACAAATCTGCCACCGGAGCAAGCAATGGAACGCCATCGGACACCAACCCATGATACATCTCATCTGAATAGAGGTAGCAGTTGTACCTGGCAGCGATAGTTACCAACTCATCCAGTTCCGATTGATCCAGGTAACTGCCCGTAGGATTATGCGGAAAATTGATCACAATCAGCCGTGTCCTTTCAGAAACCAAGCCCCTAAGTACGTTTACGTCGAACTGCCATGTATCGGTATCGGGATACCACATGTCGATCTTGCATCCTATGGACTTCACCACCTCGTAGTGGGACTGATAGCAAGGTCCGGCAATCACGACATGATCGCCAGAATTCAACAGGCTATTCATAAGGCTGAAGTGGAGTTCACCAGGTGAGGCTATCACAACATTTTCGATGCAGCTTTGATTGTAATGCTGGAGAATCACATCCCTGAGCCAAGGTGCGCCTAGGCTATCGGTATAGCCGAGCGTCAAGTCCTCCCACCTTCTCCTGTCGTCTGCATTGGCCCGCTGCAGGATATCAGACAGTGATAGCCCGTCACAATCAGAGCTGGAAAGCAAATATTCCGCTGAAAACTCATGTCTGGCGAAGTATCGCTCCAGTTTGAATTCAGATATTCTCATAGCAGAAAGTCAAGTTATGAGTCGATGACGTCGACCCAACAAAAAAAGCCTATCAAATAAAAGGAATCGGTTTGTTATTCATCGAATGTAATGCTTCAGTCCGGCTTCCATAACAGCTATCTCGCCTTCCGGACTACTCCAAGATTAGGTCTCGCCAATCACCACAAATAATGCAACAAGAAATGACTAACGTCATGGTATGCGCAGCTCATGGATTTTAAATTACAAGCCAACTGATCGAGGTACTATGTTTACTCAAGATCCAACCACCGGGCATAGGGAAAATCTGCACTCACAAATCCTTGAAAGCTTTTCAGACGGGCTCTTCACGCTGGACAAACAGTGGCGATATGGCTTCATCAACGCGTCAGCCGCACAGATGGTCGGCAAGACCGTGAAAGACCTGCAAGGCAAGGTAATCTGGGAGTGCTTCCCTGAAGCCATTGATACTCCCTACTTCAAGATTTACCACGAGGTAATGGAAACTGGCAAGCCGCAAAGCTTTGACCTACCCTACCCACCGCTAAAGAAATGGTACAAAGGCAATGTATACCCCTTTGATGGGGGTATTACCATTGTATTTACCGATGAAACCAACCGTAAGCAGCTGGAAGAGGAAATTGTTAAGAGTAAGGGACTGATGGAGAGCATTGTCCACAGTACTACGAGCATGATGGTCATGGGACTGGACAGGGAGTATCGTTATCTGTTTTTCAACAAAGCCCACGAAGCCGAAATCCTAAAGGTCTATGGACAACAGATCAAAATCGGCGACTGTATTCTCGATTTCATGGACGATGCCGACGACATCGCCAAAGAAAAAGCCGTCTACGATCAAGTGCTTGCTGGCGAGCACATCATGAAAGTATCAAAATTTGGGCCTAAAGATAAAAGGCGCACATACGAAGCACGTTACAACCCAATCAGGCACGGAACTCAAATCGGGGGGTTGACCATTTTTGCAGAAGACGTTACAGGGCGAATCGAATTGCAACAAAAAGTAACCGAAGCCGAAAGCATCATCAATGAAAGCCTTTCCGTAGCTTTCCTCTGGAAGAATAAGGAAGAATGGCCTATGGAATATGTTTCCGAAAACATTACCAGGATCACGGGCTATACTCCTGAAGAACTGACCTCCGGAAGTATCTCTTACGCTTCCATGATTCACGAAGAAGACCTGGAAAGGGTGGCTGAAGAGGTTCGCATGAACAGTGTGGAATTGGGACTGAACGACTTTGAACATCAACCTTATCGTCTTGTGCGAAAAGATGGTAAAGTGATTTGGGTAGAGGACTCCACCAATGTGAAGCGAAATGAGCGCGGTGAAATCACGGCCTATGCTGGTTTGATCACGGACATCACGGAAAAAGTGTACGCCAAGCATCAAATGGACCAGTTAGAAATAGAGCTGGAAAAAAGAACCCAGGACCTGGTCGCCAGCGAACAGGCATTGAGGGAGCGAGAAGCTCGCTTTCAAAACCTCTATGAGGCTGCTGGGGATGGTTTGATTACACATGATTTGGAGGGAAAGGTCCTGGACGCCAACAACTCCATCTGTCAGAAGCTAGGTTACTCGAAAGATGAATTCAAGCAGATGTACGTCTTCGACTCACATCCCCCGGCAGCAAGAGAAAAAGGAGTGGAATCCTATAAGCAACTTCTGAAAAAAGGTCAAATACGACTGGAGAGTGAGTTCCTGACCAAATCTGGAGAAATCATTCATGGAGAAGTCTTCTCAAAAATCATCGATTTGGGGGATCGATCTATCGTGCAGTCGATATTCAAGGACATTACAGAGCAAAAGAAAGCGCAAGAGGAGATATTTCTTCTGAAGCGGGCGATCGACCAAAGTGCCAACAGCATCCTCATGACCGACCTGAATGGAAACATCAATTACGTGAATGATCGCTTGTGCAAGACCACTGGGTACAGCCGCCAGGAACTGCTTGGCAATACCCCAAACCTGTTCAGATCAGGGATGCACAGTAGGGAGTTCTATGATAGTATCTGGACCACCATACAAGCAGGTAAGACGTGGTCCGGAGACATCATCAACAAGAAAAAGGACGGCACACTCTTCACGGAAAGTGTCACCATAGATCCCGTGCAAGATGCACAAGGTACAACCATCAGCTATATTTCGGTCAAAGAGGATGTCACCGAGAAAAGGAGAATCTACGAGGAGTTGGACGAGGCTTGCACCCAATTGACCCTGGCCACGGACACCGCACAGCTGGGCATTTGGAAACTCGATGTGAAGTCCGGAAATCTAACCTGGAATGATAGACTCCACGAGATTTATGGCATATCCAAAGTTGAATTCTCGCACAACATCAATGGATGGAGAGACAAAGTCTTTCCGGATGACCTGGAATATGCCGACAAGCGATTTGCTGAAATACTAGACGGAAAATCCGTTTTCGACGTCGAATTTCGAGTGCGTCGAAGCGATAATGACATCAGGTACATTACTGCCTCTGGCTCTCCCATCTTCAATGAAAAAAACGAACTCACGCAACTCATCGGCATCAATGTGGACATCACCCACATTCGCAACAAAGACCTGGCGATCCAGAAAAGTGCGGAGAAATACCAATTTCTGACGGATTTCTTCCCTCATATCCTTTGGTCTTCCAACCCCGACGGTGGGTTGACTTTTGTGAATAAATCAGGCCTGGAAATGATTGGGGCAACGGAGGAGCAACTCATGGATGGTGGATGGTATGATGTGATCCACCCGGATGACAGAGCCACAGTAGCTGCGAAATGGGGAGAAGCCACCAAACTAGGTCGTCCTTATAATAATGAGCAGCGCATATTAACTACAGATGGATTCTATACCTGGTTCAAGGTAACCGCCAGTCCCCATAGAAATGAAACTGGCGAGATAGACCAGTGGGTAGGTTTGTCTACCAACATTCAGGCAGAGAAAGAATACCTGGAGCGTGTGCAAGAGAATGAACGACGTCTGCAGCGGATCTTTGACAGTATTAGTGACGGCTATATCTCCTACGATCAAACTGGTAAAATACTTTCTATCAACCGTGCCGGAAAAGAACTCTTGGGATTGGATGTCAAGGAATTCAAGGACACATTGCCCAACATCGTCGACTTTTACCCAGACAAAGCCTCTTTTGCCAGAGAAACGGAGTTATTCATTGACCATAGAATCCAAAATCAGATCGTTGAATTCATAAAGCCCAATGAAGAGGCCATCGTACTCGACTTCAACAAGGTAAGATTCAATAGAAAGAATGGGGGAGCGTATCATGTAGAGGCCTCATTCAGAGAGGTATCGGAGAAGTTCAGCCTCAATCGCTTACTCAACGCCAGCCTGGCCCTACACGAACGAGCGGAAACTGCAACCTACGAGGAGCTGGTCCAAATTGGTGTGGATGCTTGCGAACGGCTACTTGACTCCAAAATCGCTTTCTTCCATCTGGTAAATGATGATCAGGACACCATCCGCCTCACGCAGTGGAGCACTGAGACGAAGAAGCACTGCGAAGTACCCTACCTGGAAGGTCACTATCCCATTCGACAAGCCGGAAATTGGGTTGACTGTGTCGAGACCAAAGCTCCAGTCATTCACAACGACTACGCCACAGCGCCCAATAAGAAAGGACTACCAGATGGCCATATTCACCTTTTCCGGGATCTGGAGGTGCCTATCCTGGAAGATGGCAAGGTAAAAGCCATTATTGGTGTAGGCAATAAGAAGGTACCCTATACTCCATTGGATGCACGGCAAATCACCGCCTTCGGCAGTGCCTTCTGGGCCATTCTCAGGAAGAAAAAGGCCGATGAGGAACTCGAAAGCAACCAATTCTTCCTTGAAAAGGCGCAATTGGTAGGTAACATCGGAACATGGACCGTCGACCTCAAAGACGTCAGTAAAAACTGGTGGTCTGACTCCATGAAACTCATCCATGGACTCAACCCTGAAGATCCTGCGCCCAACCTCGATTACTATCAACGAGTAGATCCCAAAGATGTGGCTCCTTTACAAGAAGCATTTCAACATGCCAGTGAAACCGGTCAGTACGAATTCACCTACGGTGTGAGTCGATATAGTGATGGTAAGCACATCGTACTGGAATCGACAAGCGAGGTATTGCGCGATGAAAACGACGAACCCAGGATGCATGTGGGGATCACACAGGACATCACGGAGCGATACGAATTGGAACAGCAGCTCATCGATACCAACAATAAACTGTCCGCCATCGTAGATAGCATACCCGGCGCGGTATTCAACTGCAAATGGGACGATTACTATTCCATGAATTTCATCAGTCCCTACATCGAGAAGATCACCGGATACGGGCATGAGGAATTTTACCCCGCCGGCCCCGTGAAATTCGCTGACATTGTCCATGAGGCCGATCAATCAAAACTCAACACCGACCTCGCCAGTGCCTTCCAGGATGGCCTGAAGTATATTACCAATTACCGCTTGATAGCGAAAGATGGTACGGAAAGATGGGTAATGGAAAATGGTGCGTTTGATAAGACACAAACTCATGAAGGTGTTGTCAACATTGATGGTGTGATCATCGACATCACAGATAAGATGGAAGCGGAAGACCAAATGCTTCAGGAAACCTACAAGGCAGAGGACAGGACCAGAAGGGAAATTTCCCAGGAAATCCATGATGGGCTACAGCAATCCCTGATCACCAGTAAACTGAACCTGGACTCCGTGATGAAGGAATCCATGGTACTCTCCAAAAGTGCCAGAGACCGGCTGAAAACAGGCATGGACTACCTCTCCAGGAGTATCACTGAAACCCGCGCGATTGCTCATGTGCTTATGCCCAAGGCCATCAAAGATTTCGGATTGGTCACTGCAGTGGAAAACCTGATCGATAATTTGCATTCCGACGTCACCTTCCACATTACTGAAAACCTAAATAGTACAAGGCTGCCAAAAGAACTTGAGCTGGGGCTTTTCAGGATCATCCAGGAGTCCATTAGCAACATCATGAAATACTCCCAGGCGCCAGAAGCCTTTATACAAATCAATCACCAGGATGACAAAATAAACCTGACCATTGAAGATGAAGGTGTTGGATTTGACTATGATAAGGTGACGAAAAACAACAATGGACTGGGATTGATGTCCATGAAGAGCAGGGTGTCTGCGCTCAAGGGTTATATCGAAATCCACTCGGAACCCGGAGGTGGCACTTTGATCCTGGTCGAAATTCCGTTAAGTCAAAATAAATGATTAATTTCAAATGTCATACGCATAGATACAACCAGTAACCGCCATGAAATCAATTTTACTCGTTGATGACCATAAAGTGGTGCGAGATGGTCTCAAGTACTACTTCGAGAATAACCCAGCTTACCAGATTGCCGGAGAGGCAGCAGATGGTGAGGACGCACTGAAATTACTTTCCGAAAACGCCTTCGATCTGGTAATCACAGACCTTTCCATGCCAGTGATGGATGGCATCCAATTGATGGAAGAGATACGCCAGCATCACGACGGACAAAAGGTCCTGGCGCTAACGATGTTGGGTGAAACCGCACACATCAAAAAAATGATTGCCCTTGGGGTAAATGGCTACATTCTCAAAAGTTCGGGTCAAGACGAAATACTCAAAGCCATAGACCGAATTTTCCAAGGTGAGAACTATTTTTCTTCGGAGGTCACAAATGCCATCATCAATGACCTGGCAGGTAAGAAAACCAAGCCAAAACAACGATTGACGGTGGAGACACCATTATCGCGTAGAGAAAAAGAAGTTTTAGCCCTGATCGTAGAGGAATTGAGCAACCAGGAAATTGCTGACAAATTATTTATCAGCACCCGAACCGTCGACGCACACAAGCGCAACCTCCTTCAAAAAACCGGCGCCAAGAACATTGCTGGGTTGGTCGTCTATGCCGTCGAGCATGGCCTGGCCAATGTAGCAACCCATTAGACTATCCCGCGGGACCCGCCATGGCTGTTTCTCCTCTTCACTCGGGTGAAATGCACCTGGTTAGGCAAAACACCTAGGACAATATTTCATAGCAATTCACCCATCAGATCGGCGTAATACGCAATTGTCACCTTAGGCTTTATACGCTTATATGGGAGCTTCTCCCTATCGAACTTAGCTGAAGTAAAACAATTAATGATCAGTCATGAAATCCTTTAGCTACTTCCTTATTCCCGCATTGGTCCTGACATTAACGACCGCATTCGGGCAAGCACTCAACGTCTCCACATACATGGAGCAAACACGAATAAGTCCCAAACTGGGAGCGACAGTCGGCGTTAAATGGACGGGCAGCTATGCTTATTACAATCGACCATTCTCGTTTGAACTAGGGGGATTCTACCAAGAATGTACCATGCCTGAGGAAGGTGAAACAGCCACCACCGAGGTCGAAAACAACTTTGCGGGGGTCTACTTCGAAACTCCTTTGATCTACATGCGGGCTTTTACTTTGGACCTCAACGTGAGAACAGGCCTGCAAAATGGTGAATACTTCCTGATCACGCCCGCGGCGAAAGCACGATATGCCTTCGGCGACAACTTGTCCGTCGGAGCAGGTGTTGGGTCCAGGTCCTTCCAGCCGACCATGATGTTTGATGTCAAACTGGCGCTGTGAACCATGGAAACTGAAGAGGGAAAATACGCAACCAACCTTCTGCTCTGGATTACCCGTTTCATGAAGGTGTTTTTCATCATCTTCTCCATTACACTACTTGCATTTGTAATCGCTGATTATTTCTTCTACAAGTGAGATGAAAGTCAACTACTACACGAGTTCCACACTAAATCCCTCCCAGCGCAAATGGTCTTATCTGACTATCGAGCCTGGAGAGCATACGCCCTTTGTTAGGTACATACCTGTGAAAAATAAAGTGCAGGTAAAAGGGAATAGTGATCGATCTCATGCAGCCCAAACCTTCGAGGAATTACGAAAGATCATTCTCCTCCACGCCAAGGTCTCACGAAAACTAACGCTGGAATTTCAGTTTCATAAGATCAACTCATCGGCCGTGAAGTTCATGATCGACACACTAAAAGCGGTAGAAAAAGTCAGTAAGCAAGGACTGAAGGTAAAAGTGAATTGGATCCATGATCGCTCTGATATATGCATGTACCAGATAGGTTTGGATATCCGTTCACTCTATACTGTGGATTTCAGTATCAAACCCTATTTTTCCAAATCCGAACTCTCAAGCCTCTATTCCTTGCGCGATGCCGCCTGATATCACATTCGTGCCTCGCCATATCAGCCTCCTTATTGGAGGCTTTTCTTTGCTCAATTCCCTAGGTATTTCCCCTAGGCATTCACACGCCTACAGGCTCCGTTATTAAGTGATCAACCCATTTCACTGATTAGGTTTTTCGCCCTTACAGGAGATTGGACCTATATCGAACTTAGTTGTCGAATTAAAGCACCAATCACTATGAAAACAGACGGAATTTATCGCAAAGTAATGTTCAGAGTAAGGCTACAATGTGTGCTGGTAGCTGCTTTCACCATTCTGCTCTTCCTGTTCATGATGTACAGATCCAATGCCCAAAGCTTCCAGGGCAGCACATTCTTGGAAAAGAATGTATCCGGGTTAGCCCAGGGCTATGAATTGGTACGTACCAATGCCAGCGGTTGGGCTCTGGGAGGTTTCTATGAGAACCTTTTGCAGCAAACAGCTTCAGAGCGGGCTGCAGGAACCTACGAGCGGTACGGCGTCATATTGCAAGGGCCACTGGTTCGTTGCCAGAAGCTAGGCCTGTACGCCCAGGTTAAATCTGCCCTCGTCAAAAACAAATTCCTTGTGATCATGCCATCCCTGGAAACGCAAATTCGCCTGCATCAGTACTTCATTCTCGGATTCAGGTCCGGTCTGCGCTACGGTCATCCTTCAGCAGGCATCAAATTGATATTATCCATTTAGCAAAACACCAGTCATCATGAAAACTCAGATCTTGGAACTCCACCCTATTTCCGAAAAAAAACCTCCGCTACAATATCGCAGAGAAGGGCGAATCTTCTCTATCAAAGGCTGCCTCGATCGTGGCGCTGCCAGCCTGTTGAAGCTTGAGAACATACACAAAATGTTAGCCGCCTACATCTCCCGACACGATCAAGTGGAGATACGCTTTGCCATCGACAAAATCAATGCCTCCTCCATCAAAGGACTCTTCAACATCTGCAAGTTTTTGCAGAAGGCCACCGACTATGAGAAAGGCGTAAAAATCAGGTGGCAGGTCAAGAAGGAAGACGACTTCATGACGGAACTCGGAATTGCATTGAGAGAAATCTATGAATTAGACCTGCACATTGAATTGCGATGACATGAAAAAGCTCATCACGATCCTGACGCTACCAATGCTGCTGTTTGCTTGCGAAGAGCGGTGGGATGGCTATGAACGACACTTGATTCGAAAAGGAGATCATTCATCAACCATCAGATTGGAACTATTGGATCGTGATTACCTCGCATACCATGTGATTTTCGACTCTTCAGCCATTTATCAATGCAAGACACAGGAAAATCAATGGGACACGAACAAACTATTTGGTTTCGCCGATAGCGACGAACACCACCAGAAAAACAGTGCGAGATTTGGCTGGCGCTGGTTGGATGGGCAGTTGGAAATCTTAGCTTATTGCTATGTGAATGGAGAAAGAGTGATTGAGGAATTGGGGACGACGGCGATTGGGGCGAGCAATTACTACGAGATCCAGCTGACCTCATCCCACTACGTATTCCGATTTCGGAATGTGATACATCGTGTTTCACGCAAGCATTCCGGTTCGGGAGCTCACTACCTCCTGTTTCCGTATTTCGGAGGCGATGAGAGGGCCCCTCACGACATCATGATCATGATGAAGCGAGCTTTTTAGCAACATAAAACCCCGACTGTCATGTACGACTACCCACAACAAACCATCCTCATCAGTGAACCCGACCAGATCATCAGGGAATCACTATCGTTTCTACTCACCATCAACGGCTGTAAGGTTGTCACCGCTGACAACGGAAAGGAAGCTCTGGAGAAACTCCGCGCAGATCGCTACGACCTGCTAATTGCTTCTACTGATAGCGCCTTTTTCTCCGGTAGCGAAGTTGTCGCCAAGTTGCGGGAGCAGTTGCATCAGTCCATCCCTGTAGTCGTGGTAAGAGAAGGCTCATCTGTGACTCAAGCACAGATACTGCACCACTATGGTGTGCATCACATCTTCAGTAAACCATTGGATATTGAGGATATCTTCCAAACCGCCATGCAACTGGTCCAGCAACCCCATGAATACCTGGTCGCATCATAGAGAGATCATCTTCGCCATCTCAAACGGATTCCTGGCCATTGCCTTTATGGTACTGGTCTTCATTCTATCCCGGAGAATGTGGCTAATGTCAGATCAGCAGATTAGGTTGAAGCACAGCAATCTATTCGTGAAACTCATCATCCGACTGATCCACGAGACGCTATCCGGTGGAATCAGCATGAGCAGCAACGCGCATAAAACACTTCGTTTCTTCGCTCGAGGTCGATATCCACGTAAAATCATGGTCGAGGTGCTAGCTGATTTCGCATCCAAATTCAAGGGTCGGTATCACCAGGCCATTGTTGAGCTCTATGAGCTACTGGGACTGTCAAGGGACAGTGCACGAAAACTAAATTCCAACGACCGGCTTCTAGTCATCCAGGGTATTCGCGAACTGAACCTCTTTGGCCTGACCGTGCCTGATCCTATCATGATGAAGATCCTTGATCACAGAGATCCGGACATTAGAGAAGAAGCCGTGGTAATGCTTTTTCACTTGCACAAGAATCCTTTCGAACTACTTGAACACGGAAGGTCCAAAATCACGCTTTGGCAGCAATCGATACTTCTGGGCAACCTGTCCAGGCTTTCACAGGATCAGGTACCAGACCTCTCCAGTGCACTTGCGTCCACCCATACGGATATAAAAAACTTTGCTATTCGTACCATAGGCGTGCTCGAGTTAAAAAGTTACGTCTTTCGTCTCATGCGAATGCTAAGACAGGAAAAGCCCGCAATGAAACTGGCGATTGTGAGGACACTTGCCAAACTCAATGGCAAGGGATATGAAAAGCTCTTCGGTGAACTCACCACCGACCCTGATCCCGCGGTACGCGCTACGGCCAGAAACATCATCGCCCAACGCAACCGCAATTCAAAGTCACCAAAACCACTAGAGCATGCTGTGCAATGAAGTCATATGGTTTCCAATATTCAGTTTCCTTGAATATGCGTTTCTCGGTTACGTCTCCTTGTTGGTACTGATTTATGCCCTGAGACTGATCAATGGTCTATACACCAATTGCAAATACAAACGAGATCATACCCTCAGAGCGCATGGCTATGAAAACCTGGCCAGATCTCCATTGTCTCTGGGCATCAGCATTGTCGCACCAGCTTACAATGAATCCGCCACGATCATCGACAATGTACGCTCCTTGCTATCCCTCAGCTATCGCCAGTATGAAGTGATTATCGTCAATGATGGCAGCAAGGATGACTCAATTGAAAAACTCGTCAGAGAGTTCAAGCTTAGACCCATGTTGGTTCGAAAACATGCCGACCTGTCCTGCAAACCCATCCGGTGCATTTATAAGTCGGCCAGTCACGTATTTGACAAGCTGGTGGTGATCGACAAAGAAAATGGAGGTAAATCCGATGCACTCAATGCCGGCATCAACTACGCGCGTTACAAGATCGTTGGATGTATGGATGTCGACAGCATCCTGACCAAAGACGCGCTACAAAAACTCGTCAAACCTTTCCTCACTGACGACACAGTCATCGCCACAGGCAGTTCCATTCGTATTGCTAATTCTTGCGAAATCGAACACGGCCACCTGCACAAAGTCGTATTGCCCACTGGCTTCTTTGAGAAATTCCAGGTGTTGGAATATTTACGAGCGTTCCTGCTTGGCAGAATGTCCATGTCATCCATCAATGGTCTGTTGCTCGTCTCCGGCGCCTCCGGCTTGTTTCTCAAAGACCTTGTATTGAAGGTTGGTGGTTACCGAACCGATGTGGTTGGCGAAGACATGGAACTCATCCTGAAAATGCGGAAATACTGCTATGAACATGGACAAAAGCACCGGGTCGTTTATATACCTGACCCGGTATGCTGGACGGAAGCTCCCTCGGATGCGGGCACGCTCAAAAAACAACGCAATCGATGGTCCCGGGGCAGTATTGAAGCACTTTGGATACATCGCAAAATGTTTCTCAATCCCAAATACGGCATTGTAGGCATGTATAGCCTGCCCTATTGGCTCCTATACGAGTTGCTTCAGCCTTTGTCCATTGCCTTCGGGTTGGTCTTCATCATGGGATTGATTGTGACAGGTCTGTTCGACCTCGAGCGATTCCTTACCATGATGTTCTTCCTCTACACCTTCTCCATATTCGTTTCGTCGGGCACGGTGCTCCTGGAAGAGATCACTTTCCAACAATACACGCAGCGTTCCGAGGTACTTACGCTGTTTCTCATCGTTGTCCTGGAACCCTTTCTATACAATCCACTCAATACGTATTGGTCTTTTACCGGTATTTGGGATAAGGTCATCGGTAAGAATACAGGTTGGGGCCATATGCACCGAACCGGCTTTCGCAAAAAAAACCTATCGACATGAAGACCCTATCACTAATCGCTACACTCCTGCTAGCTGCTGCACTTCAAGGACAGGATTCTCTGCGATTGACCGCAAGCGTCCGTCAGACGCATTCCATCAATGATGGCATAAGAGACTGGGCTCAGACACAAGTGACTTTTGGGTTCAAAAAGGCCGACACCTTTACACTTGAATGGGTGGGCACTTCGGCCCGACGATTTGCCCTCACTGACTACGCAACTAAAATTGACCTGTATTGGACTTTACTTCCCAAAATGTACATCCATAGCAATGTTGGGCTATCCAGGGGTGCCTTTCTTCCGAGATACAGATACCACCTGGAAGCCTACGGAATACTTGGTAGATCGGAGTTTTCTTTGGGTTATCGTCATATGTCCTTTGATCAGCCCGTCCATTTGTTCACAGGTAGCATAAGCTACTACTGGGGACGACACTGGACTGCGTTGCGTATCTATGGAGGGAAACAACACAACTTTGAAGCGGTCAGCCCCAGCTACTCGCTGAAACATAGGCGCTACTGGAGTCGCAAAACCTACATTGAAGTCGAATTAGCTATAGGAAAAGAGCTTAGCACCAATACTGAAAATCAGCGCATCGCCCAGATCAGAACCTATGTAGCCGGGGCAACCTATCAATTCCATCTAAAACCCCTCCTTATTCAATTTTTTGCCAGAGGTTTTCGCGAGAAACTTACCCATCACACACGGCGAAGAATAGAAATTGGTTTAGGCCTTCGCTACTAATGGAAATACTTAGATCCTTAAGCGAAACACCTATTTCTCAATATAGGCTTATTGCCGTAACCAGCTAATAACCAGGCATCTAGATTTGCTATAAATACCATTAGTCATGAGAAAGCTTCTTCCATTTACCTTGCTTATCCTGTTCGTTTCCTGCAACGTAGGAGACGATGATATTCAGCTACAGGATCAATCCTCTATTACCGTACGCACCAATCCCGCGGAATTCGCAAACCGTATGATCCATCCCATGACCGACGTAGAGATCACTTACGAAGACGTCGCAGGCAGAAAGGCGAATGACCTTGAATTGACCCTTGTTTCAGAAGTGCTGCCACCAGTTCAGGACTCCAAAACCATGATGGCCGTGAACATAGATGTGCGCAACAACCTGATCGCAGTAGCCTACAATTATCGGGGTGATGACTTTCTGGGTGGTGTCGACTTGATCAACATCACCGATGACGTGCTCACGATGACCGCACAGATCGAATTCGATGCAGCCGATGTCAACGTGACCTATTTTGATGGGTCAACGCTGTTCATGGGTGGATCGGCAGAAGGACCGGATTCAACGGCGTTTTTAGACGCCATCAGGATCAGCTCAGGTCTTCCAGTACTTGAAAGGTACAACCGTAACTGGCTTGGAGGGCATACGACCACTGGCATAGTCGAAAGGAGTAACAATATCTACTGCACTACAGGCAATTCAACTGACAATGGTGGTGGCATGTACATCATGCGTGGGTCCGCCATGGAATTTCAGCAGTACCTACCCATCGCAGATGCCAGGTGGGTGATTTACGAAAGACAACCCATCGTACTTACCGGATCCTCAGTTCAGTACTACACGACATTCGACGAATCCTCAGCATTAGAAAAAGAATTCTCCATTTCAAATGGCGCTGATGCCGGGGCCAAATCAACCCTAGATGTGGGCCGGGGATTTATCTACGTAGCTGCCGGACAAGCAGGTGTGATCCTATTGGATAGTGAGACGGGTGAACACCTTTCCACCCTGCCACTGCCAGCCACCTCCTCCAGTGAGGCTCGTGTAAACTCGGTCATCGAGTGGAGCAATAGGATGGTCTTCAGCACAGGAGATGGTGTGTACCTGGCAACTGTGAACAGGCGAAATCCCACCGAAGTACCCGTCGTGATCGGAAAACTGGAATTGGGTGACTATCAATCCATCAACCATGTGCATCGGGTCGGGAGATATCTGGCCATTGCTGCCGGTATTGGCGGTACGAAATACATTCAGATCAATTAAGAAATACAAAAGATTCCTGTGGTAAGCGGGAGAGCTGGTAACTTGAAGATCCGGGCATCTGTGATGCCCGGATCTTTTTCTTAAACGCAGAATCAATTGAGAGATAAATGACTGCCTATGAATAAGAAACATCCGATCAAGATCATAAAACTCGGAGGCACCGACTTAACCACTTTTCGCACGCTCATTGCCCTCTTTGAGGATGTCTTTGAGATGCAGGACTTCAAAATGCCTAGTGATTCGCACCTCCGGAAAGTATTGGGTCGAGAGCACTTTGATGTATTCGTCGCCATATGCAATGAAAAAGTCGTTGGAGGCCTGACCACCTACGTTCTGGAACAATACTACTCCGAAAGATCCCTGGCCTACATCTATGATCTTGCCGTAGACCATCAGTGGCAAAGGCAAGGCGTCGGCAAGCAGCTCATCGCTGCGACCAGAGCCTACTACGAAGCTCAAGGGTTTGAAGAGGTATTTGTGCAGGCCGACAGAGTGGATGCGCATGCAGTGAATTTTTACCGATCAACTCAACCTTCCGAAGAAGAAGACGTCCTCCATTTCTATTATACGTTAAATCCATAGAGGACTAATACCTACTGTGGTGAACAAGGAACAGATCATAGAATGGTTGCTGGCGGGTGACGTATCCATTCAATATCAGGTTTACCGAGACTTGCTGGGGAAAGACCGATCTGACCTTCAGGATCGAATAGCGACAGAGGGCTGGGGAAAGGCATTTCTTGCTCAACGAAAAGCCAACGGCCATTGGGGGGATCGTTTTTATCAACCCAAATGGATCAGCACCCACTACACCCTGCTCGATCTGCGCAATTTTAACATCAGCCCCGATCTTGCCGTCCCTCAAGAAACCATCCACCAGGTACTTCAAGAGAGCAAAGCTGAGGACGGTGGCATTCAGCTGGGCCCTTCCACCAGCCATCGCAGCGACGTTTGTGTGAACGGAATGTTCCTGAACTACGCATCCTACTTTCACATACCCGAAGCTTCCCTGCGTTCCATTGTTGACAGCCTTTTGGGTGAGCTCATGCCCGATGGGGGCTTCAATTGCAGGACTACCAGAAGTGGTGCTCGACACAGTTCGCTCCATTCCACCATATCGGTATTGGAAGGTTTTGCTTCTTACCTGCAAGCTGGGCGTGGCTATCGGCGAGAAGCTGTGCTTAAAGCCAAAGCCAGCGCCGAGGAATTCATTTTATGCCATCGGTTATTCAGGTCCGATCATACCGGCGAAACCATCCATCGTGATTTTTTGAAATTACCCTATCCAAGTCGATGGAAATACGACATCCTGAGGGCGCTGGACTACTTTCAGCAAGTCCGAATTGACTGGGATGATCGCATGGAGGATGCTCTCCAGGTGTTGCAACAAAAGCGTAACACGCATGGCTCGTGGAACGTCCAGGCGGCTCATCCGGGACAGGTTCACGCTGTCATGGAAAAAGCAGGGAAACCCAGTCGATGGAACACCCTAAGGGCATTGAGGGTGTTGAGGTATTTCAACCCTTAGAATGACCATCCAAAATCCGTTCGGACATTTTGAAACCTAGGCCAACTGGTCTCTATTCATACCTCAGCCGATGTAATGGATTGGTCAGCGCCACCTTGAGGATTTGACGGCTGATCGTCAGCAGGCTAATCGCCAATGTAATGCAAAGTGTGACAATGGGTATCAGCCAGTTGAAGGATATGTGGTAGGCAAACTGATCCAGCCAGTAACGGGCAAACCATAGGATCAGGGGCAACGCCAAGAAATTTGCCAGGAGGATGTACTTCACAATGTCCTTGGTCAACCCCCAGTAGAGATCCTTGAGACTCGAACCCAGCAGCTTTTTGATGGAGATCTCCTTTGACCGCTGATGCGTATAGAACGAAGTCAACCCAACCAGTCCTAGCAAGGCAATCAGAATGGCCAACGCCGAAAACAAAGTAAGGGTCGAGAAAAAAGTGGATTCACTTTCATTTTGGTCTGTCAGGTAGTCATCCACAAAAAACCAACTGCAGATACTTCCTGGAAAGAACGTAGCATACTGATCTTCAATTTGAGTGAGTTTTTCCTTTCCAAGGGGACTATTGGCATTGACCACCAGGAATTTCATATCCAAGGGCGCATTGTAATGAAAAATGGCTGGTTGAATTTCAGCTTTGAAGTTCTCCTGATGGAAGTTTGCCACAACCCCCTGAATGGTGAAGGTATCACGGGCCAGCAACACTTTCTTGTTCATGGCCTCCTTTGCACTGCCAAGCCCCAACTCCCGGGCCGCCAGTTCATTGATGATCACATGGTTTGGTGCCGGACGGGCACCGAAGTTCCTGCCCGCAAGAAATGGCGCCTGATACATCGGAAGATAATGTTCATCAATGCTCATACGGAAGAGAGTCACCCGTTCTTCCTTCGGAGCTCCTAGCCGCAAAGTCCCACCCCACCAACTGATGGCCTTGCCGGGCAATTCGGAAGCAGCAGAAGCAGAGGTTATCTCAACACCATTCATGAGCTGATCGCGTAACGCCATCATCTTTGACTCATGTATCGCACCATCGGCAATAAGGTCCGGCGCTCGGATCACGAGCATGTTTTCCGTAGCTATGCCCAACCCCCGATTTTCCAGGTACAGCATCTGTTGCCGAACGATGAGCGTTGCAGCAATGAAAACCACCCCCATCACAAACTGACTGACGATGAGCAACTTCCGCAGGGATGCACCCTTCCCTGTCTGCCTGATCAATCCTTTGATCGCAGGGATGGGCTGAAAAGAAGAAAGCACCTGCGCCGGATAAAAGCCAGTAATGATACTGCCCAAAAGCCATACCGAGAGGACCATCAAGATCATGATTGGGTCACTGAGCATCTGCATATCTATCAATACACTACTCATCTCATTGAACCATGGCACACTCAAGGTAAAAATGACCAGCCCCAACAATACGGCAACGCCATTGATGAACACTGACTCTGTCATGAACTGTTGCCAGAGTTGGCCTTTAGAGGACCCCAATACTTTGCGCAGACCGATCTCTTTGGCACGTTGTATGGCGTGAGCGCTGTAAAGGTTGACGTAATTGATCCAGGCAATGAAGAGAATCACAAAACCTACAGACGTCAGCAGTTGTAGCAGTCGGCTATTGCCGACGGGTCCGGGCTCATGCAGGTTGTCGGATGTAAGATAGATCTCATCCAACCTTTGGAGGTTGAACTGCATGGCCGTATTGCCCAGGCGTTCGCCGATATGGCGATCAATGAAATCCGGGAGCTTTTGTTCAAAGGACGCCAGGTCGGCGTTTTCTGGTAATTCCACATACGTATAGAAGTCCAGCCAACTCCATTGCGTATTGCCTTCAGCGCCGTGGATGTTTACGTATGAACTGAACGATCCAATGAAAGAAAACTGGAGGTGGGAATTGTGAGGGGACCTGAACACTCCCGTGATCTCAAAGTGCTCCTCGCCATCGTAGCTCTCCACTTCTATTCGCTTGCCTATGGGGTCCTCATCTCCAAAATACTTTCTGGCAGTCGCTTCATCCACGATCACCGTATTGGGCTCACGAAGTATCTGGTCGAGATTCCCCGCGATCAGCGGATAGGAGAAGAGTTCAAAGAAGGTCGAATCTGCGTAATAGAAGTATTCCTCGCGAAATACCTTATCACCATGACGCACTGTACATGGCCGATACTTTTGAAACAAGCGACACTGGTTGATCACCTCAGGAATTTCAACCAGCGCATCAGGGCCGACGCCCGGATAAGTTGCACTGCCACTGAAATCCAGGTCTCCGTTCTTAAAGAGTTGCGTACCTAGTCGGAATACAGACGCTTTCTTTTCATGGAATTGGTCCACGCGAAGCTCATGAAATGTATAGGTATTGATCAGCAGAAATACGGCAATGCCAATAGAGAGGCCCAGTAGGTTGAGGGACGTCAACCCAGCATTGCGCTTCAGGAATTTTACACAGAAAGCCAGGTGACGTTGGATTGCCAAGGGCATCCATTCACGTCGTAATCGGGCACTGAGGTAGCTATTGGAGAGTTGAGACAAATCATATACTTCCTCGGCGGCCTGTTCAAAAGCCGCTTGCGCATACATGCCTTCCTGAAGTTTGTCCTCGATGCTTGACCGTAGGTGATCTTCCAGTTCATCAATGTATTCAGGTTCCAGGCCCTGATAGTGATGCAACTGCTGTTTCCATTTCCTAATGGACCCCTCCAGATCAGGTTTCATTGCAGGCCAGTTTGAAGGTCCCACATCTTCACGAAAAGCTGGATCATATCGATCCAGTCCTCTTTCTTGGCTTGGAGTGCTTCCCGTCCCATTGGGGTGATGGCGTAATACTTACGCTTGCGGCCCCCTTCGTTGAGTACCTCCCAACGATAATGGATAAGTCCATCGCGCTGTAGCCGATGCAGCACAGGATAGAGCATGGCCTCACTCCAGTCCAGTTTGCCGCCGGAAAGGGTCTTCACCTTTTTGATCAATTCATAACCGTAATGTTCCCTGTCGGAAAGTATTGTTAGGACCAGTGGAATGGTCGATGCGCCGATAAGTTCTTTGCCTGGCATACTTAATACTGTTAGGTATAAGTACCTAATACGGTTAGGTAAAGGAAAGGTTTTTTGAAAGTTGTTGGAGTAACGCATACCCGCTTCAGATAGATAAGCGTTGAAATATTTGACCTTAGGGTGCTCTACTTCTGGATACTCCTATTTATTGCCGACACTCTTGATTGGATTAAGAAACCTGATCATTGGCTACCCCTTCGCTTCGTGGAAATGGAGCGACATAGGAGATTCCTTTTTCAAAAGGCTTTCAGAGCAATAGACTCACCGCAAATCAAAGCCATTGGCGGCGTCGGAGATCTCATAGCCCAGGCGTAGTCCCTCCTCGCAATCCATGCGAATGTGTACACCTAGTGGAATGCGCGAAAAACCATTTTCAGCAGCGAGGTCCTCGAAAGTAAAGAACTGACGAGGTGTACCCACGAACTCTGTCCTCCCCTCGTGCGATCGGTCTGTGAAATCCGTAGCGCTGCCAAACGTATCGATGAAAACGCCCGCTGCAGCGGACGCAAAACATGAATGACCCGAAGGATAACCAGGAAAGCTAGGATTGGGCCAGAAAATCAATCGGAATAGGTTGGTCTGATAGTCCGGATCGATAAATTCATGGATGTACACATTGGGACGCATCACCATGTACTCGTACTTGTATTTCCAGGCAATCACAGCTGCATCATTGAGCGAAAAACCCAGCTTCAACAGCATCACCAAAGACTCCACCAGACCCGTTTCATATTGTTCGATCAGTTGATTCGCAATGGATACCTGCCGCACGGGTGGACTCATCATCAGCCCTTCGACATCATCACTCCAGAACTCAGCCACCCAAAGGTCTTCTCCCTGGTTTTCTTTCGCCGCATTGTTGACCTCGTATACCTCCATCATTTGGCTGAAGTACTCTGAATCAGGATCTTCGCTATAGGCGATGGGGTCCAATGCAGGGACATCTTTTTCGTCAACCACAAAGGTTCGTACCGATTCCCAGTATGGGTATAGCGCCCGCTCAGGTTCCGCCGAATAGGTCCAAAAACCATCGCCAGTCGGTGGTTCATAACTCGTGGGTTGAGGTTCCAGGATTTGCCTTTCTGCCTCCCGATCCGTTTCACTAAACTCGATAACCTGCCGCGCCACATAGGTCCCCCAATCCGCCGATTCCTCCACCATGGTTTGGTCGTACACCGCCAATAGTTGATTGGTGATGGATGTACGTGAATCACCAATTCCGGCCTTGCGCTCGTCAGACAGGTTGAGTAGAAAGTGATCCAGTGTTGCAGCAAAGGCGGCATTAAGTGCAGCCTCCCAGATGATCGTATCGGGTTGATTGGAACCTCTGATTTCCAGATTTCGGAAGCGCTTCTCAAGAGACGAATATCCTTCCATACCCGGAACAACGCTCTCATAAGCCGCCAGATAGATGTAAGCCATGGCCCGTGCTGAAGCATTCGGTCTACCAGTAGCATACCTTTCAGTTGCTACCAGAAGATCTGTCCATTCCAATACGATGGCATTCCCCATATCCGAGAGACGATTGCCAGAGCCGCCAATCTCGTCTGCTGCCGGAGTTTCGACAACAACTTCGTTATCACTCGTACATGCCTGAAACCACAACGCAAGCACGCCAATGCACAGGTAGTTGCTGATCCTGAAAAGCCTCATCCTTTTGTATTTCAATCTTTCTTCCATTCGACAAGGTACTGGAATTAGTTGCCTGGAAGTTGGTGATTTTTTTGGAATTTGTTGACCTGCTCACATTGATGAATTTGTCCCCTTTCCCCTACCATGTATTCTGCAATGCTTTTACACATCTCCACCTTGCTTATCTAGCATCGACAGACAAACACCAAAAAAGGATTGACTATGAAGACCCTAAAGATTTCAAGACTGGTGCTCAAAATTGCATTGAGTGCTATGATGCTGATGACAGCATACAACTTTCTATTCGACACGCAGCAGGTAGAAGCACTCTTCACTTCGCTAGGGCAGCCAAGTGCCATCATCATACCGCTGGCAATAGCCAAAATACTAGGGGTATTGGCGATCATGGTGAATCGCGTGCCACTGTTGAAAAACCTGGCCTACGTGGGTTTCCTGGTGGATTTTTCCATGGCGGCTTTTGCCCACTTCCAGGCAGGAGACGACATGCTAATCATGCCACTTATCGCACTGGCACTGCTGGTTGCCATCGTCGCACTAGAAAAGAAAATCGGTTGGAACTACGAATATCAATGATTCCGCCTATCGTCCCTCTGCCGCAGTGGCTGGTGTCTTGCGGCGGAAGGGTCTTATGATCAGGCGAATACCAGTGTCATAGTTGATATAGCTCCACATCCAGTCTATCAAGGCAATCAGTCGATTCCTGAAACCCACCAACAATATCAGGTGGATGAACATCCACAACATCCAGGCTACAAATCCCGATGTCTTGATTCCAGGAAGATCCGCCACAGCTTTGTTCTTGCCTATAGTTGCCATGGAACCTTTGTCTTTGAAGGTGTAAGGCCTGGGGGGCTTGCCGTCGGACATCCTGTTAAAATTCTCAGCCATGATGATGGCTTGCATACAGGCCACCGATGCCATCATGGCGTGACCGTTGGGGAATTCATCTGACACCATGGATGCGACGTCTCCCAAAGCATAGATATCTTCCTCTCCAATAACCTGGAAGAATGGGTCGACTTCGATGCGCCTACCTCTCACAATGTTCCCTACGCCATCCACAGGCTGCCCTTGTACCCCCGCAGCCCAGATCAGAGTCCTGGCCGCGATCTTTTCGTCATTGGTGTAGATACAATGACCATCGTAGTCCTGGACAAATTTCTTTAGCAATACCTTCACGCCCATTCCCTCCAGATACTTCAAGGTCCTGGCTGAGGCACGCTCCGACATGGCTGGTAGCAATCGATCTGCTCCTTGTACGAGGACGACCTTCATCTGCTCAATGGACAAATCCGGGTAATCATTGGGCAATACCTTGGTCTTCAGTTCCGCAAGAGCTCCCGCCAATTCCACCCCTGTGGGGCCTCCTCCTACGATCACCACATTCATCAGTTCCAGGCGTTCTTCCTCTGAAGAGGCTTCGAGTGCTTCTTCAAAGTTTTGCAGCAGCAGGCTGCGCAGGTCCAGGGCATCGGTAATGGACTTCATGGGCATAGCCAGGCTTTCAATGCCTTTGTTGCCAAAGAAGTTGGTCGTTGCACCTGTTGCCAGGACGAGGTGGTCGTATTTCAATGGCCCTTTGTTGGTTTTGAGGACTTTCGCCTGGGTATCAACCTCTTTCACCTCGGCCATTCGGAAGTGGAAATCTTCATAGCGATGGAAGACTTTACGCACAGGATACGTGACGGAATCGGGTTCCAGGCCTGCCGTTGCTACCTGGTACAGGAGTGGCTGAAAGGTGTGGTAGTTGTTCTTGTCGAGCAGCACAACCTGGAAATCGGCATGCTTAAGATTCTTGGCCAGGGTGAGTCCGGCGAAGCCACCGCCAACAATTACAATTCTGGATTTCTCGGAATTGGGAAGGTTCATTTTCTGGTCTGAATTAGTATCTACAAACTACTGAAAGGCACCATTAAACGCTATAGGTGATATACAGGTGCTGTATCGCATTTGACACGGGTGGTGATTTACCCTTCGACAGGCTCAGGGTGACATCACCAGCGCATACTCAAATTCACATTTTCACAGGCCCAGGGTGACATCACCAGGGCATACACAAATTCACATTTCGACAGGCTCAGGATGACATCACCGGAACAATCGCAAACTCACATTTCGATAGGCTCAGGGGTGACATCACCAGCGCATACTCAAACTCGCATTCTCGAACCTCAAAATTTTGGCTACTTTGCCCTTCACGTCTTATAAAGATGTTTTGAGGTCAACAAATGCAGGCGAGGCCCCAAAAGGCTGTTCTTCTTTCACATTAGTTGATTTTGATCACATCACTTTCTTTGAAGATCACGTCGACATCCAAACCCAACGACGGCTCAGCATAGAGTGCAGGCGGTACGCTGATATCGCCTAGATAGAGCTCTCGCCGGAATTTCTTGGCCTCCCTTTCGTAGAGTCCCTGCTTGGGCAGTGCTAATGTCAACGTGGCTTCCGCCTGAATCGTCGGTGTATGGATGGTACCCGTTGTTAAGTCCAATCCTGACGGCGTGTCCAGTGAAAGTGTCGGAACGTCTGTTTCGTTTGCCCATTCGATCATTTCTTTCGCTGCACCATGTGGATCTCCCTTAACACTATAGCCAATCACACCGTCTATGATCAGGTCGGTATTTTCAACGTTCTTCAGCGAATCTGCATTGTGAACTGGCACTTTCATGCGTTCCAAGATATCCAATTGATGAGCAGGGATAGGTGTCATTTGCTCACGGGCCATGAGATATACCTCGACGTTGAAACCCCATGCATACAACCTCCGGGCACACACCAAAGCGCCACCACCATTACCTCCAGGTCCGGCAAGTACAGTGACGCGTTTGTTTTCAGCAAAGTCACCCAGGAATCGTTTCTTGGCCAGGATGGCCAGACATCGCCCAGCATTCTCCATCATCTGAATGAGCTCGATGTGGTAGTCTTCGATCATGAGCCGATCTACCTCCACCATTTGTGACGTAGTCAATGTGAGAATTTCTTCGGTGTATACTGGTATGTTATTCATGTTGTCAGTTGTGATATGTAGTTGGGAAAGGGCCTTTTTTATTTCCGTTGATTTCAGTGAATTTTATAGGTTTTGCAGCCATGCTGGTTGCCGGACATGTGGCAGCGCAATACATCCTTGAAATGGCAAAACCTCCGGTAGATGAAAGTCGCCAGCAGCATGCCCATTGGTGGAGCCAGGAAATAGACCCACCAGGCATTCCAGACATTGGCAGGTAGCGCCGAGGCGATGGTTCGTGCCGGGTTAATACTCATGCCGGAATACGGAGCTTCGAATGTAATGAAGACGGTCAACCACATCCCTGCAAAAACGCCTGCCATGCCTTTGATCCGTTCCGCATTGCTGACAAACAGAATGGTGATGAAGAGCGTAAAGGAGAGCACCATCTCCAAAAGAAACGCGCCTGTGATACCCAGGCTACCGGGTATGGTAACCGCGTAATTCACCGATACATGACTGGCATATTCCAGAAAGAACAACTTGAACGCCAGGACACCAAGATATCCACCCATGAACTGGAAAATGATGTAAAAAAGCGCATCGGTCCCCCCGATTTTCTTCAGGGAAAGGAACGACAAGGTAACCGCCGGATTTAAGTGTGCACCGGATCGCTTGCCCCAGGGCGAATAGATAATGCCAATGGCCGTAAACCCCATCGCCAATCCAATGATCAAACGACGCGTCATGGGCTGATCATGAAGCATCTCACGAATCCACAGGTCCGGATGCTCAACTATGATGGTGAAAAACACCGCAGAGACCATGAATGTACCCAGGCCCCAGGCTTCCATCAGGTATTCAGGCCAGTGTGCTTTGAAGGTCCTAACCATGCAAATCTCCCGTCATTTCGAGAATCCGCAGCAACGCACTCACAGACCAGGCCTGGTGGATACATCCTTTGCCATGCTCCGGATTGGCCCCATCGAAGATCTCGGAAATGCCGTGAATGCATGCATCGTGGTAGAAGTGTTCCTTCAATGGTGCGATCATGTCCCGCATCGCAGACTTAGCTTTCTTGCCCTTTCCATACACTTTCATATAGGCCTGACAGTAATCCGCCAGCATGAATGGCCATACTGTTCCCTGGTGATACGCCGTATCACGCTGGTATTGATCACCCTTGTATTCCCATCGGAAGTCGGCATGGTTCTGGTCCAGTGTGCGCAACCCATAATCCGTCAACAAGTGCTCTTTCACCGTATTCACTACCTTCTTCTCCCGGGCTTCATCCAACAATGAAAACGGCAAACTCACCACATAGACCTGGTTGGGTCGAATGCTATCATCAAACTCGTGCTTGTTGTAGATGATGTCGTTGAGATATCCTTTTTCATTCCAGAAGAATTTGGGGAAGTGCTCTTCCATTTTCTGAATGTGGCCATCGTATGACTTTGCATTGTCACGTTGAAGCTCTTCAGCAAAAAAGGCATGGATCTTGAGCGCATTGTACCACAAGGCATTGATTTCTACCGCAAAGCCATTCCGTGGCGTCACCACGTAATCCCCCACTTTGGCATCCATCCAGGTGAGTTGAACACCGGGATTCCCACTGTGTAACAGACCATAGGTGTCATCCACTTTTATATTGTATCGCGTACCCTCAATGTGACGATCCAGGACTTTCTCCAATTTTGGAAAAGCGGTATTCAAAAATCGATCATCCTTGTACCTCTGGTAGTATTCGTACAACGCCACAAAAAGCCACAGTGTCGCATCGACTGTATTATACTCCGGTACTTCACCCTCGTAATCGGGAAATCGATTGGGGAGCATCCCACCATCCAGGTATTTGAGGAAGGTCTGAAAAATGGATTTGGCCTCTTCCTTTCGATCCAGCGAAAAACACAATCCCAGCATGGAGATCATGGTGTCCCTACCCCAGTCGGTGAACCAGTGGTACCCAGCCAGCAACGTGAAGCTTTTGGTGGACTGTCGTTTCACCATGAACTGGTCCGCTGATTTGACGAGATCCGCGACGAAATCGTTCTTATAACCTCCTGCCAGCTGAGTTTGGCGTAGCAGCTCTTCCTCTATCAGTTTCTCTGGCTTTTTCGACAATACGGTTTTGGTCATGGAGAAGGTCAGGAAGACCTTGTCACCGGGCTTCATTTCCACCTCGAAGTAGCCCGGACAATGAGCATCCTCATGATCATCCTGTCCCCGGAAGGTTTCCTTGGCATATTCCAGACTACGGAACCACTGTAGTTCTTCTACGAATTTCCCAGCACTTACCTTCATGTAGAGCGGACTCGCTCCATAGTGAGGGTAAACCGTCTGTACACCCCGATTGTCTTCCACGAAAAAGTCAAAGTAGGCATCTTCGCGAAATAACGCATGATAGTCGCGGTGAACCAAAAGAGGATTGACCTTCAGAACGTATGCACTCTTGGAAGTGTTGGTGTAGGTCAAAATGGATGCATTGACACCATAGGGCATCATCACCTCCTTCTGCATCCCACTTCCATTGAACTTGAAATAGAATCTTGGAAAAGGATCGCGCTCAAAGCTAACCAGATGCTTGTAGCCTTCGGGAAATGTGGTACCCGGATATTGATTGGTGGAAAGGTAGAACACCTCATCGCCTTTGAA
This sequence comes from Cyclobacteriaceae bacterium, assembly GCA_965601475.1. Lineage (GTDB taxonomy): Bacteria > Bacteroidota > Bacteroidia > Cytophagales > Cyclobacteriaceae > JAWPMT01. The sequence goes on from OZ271832.1 coordinate 769,924, forward strand.
GATGGTCTCTTCCACCTTAGACACCACTACACTTCTCGCTGTCGGCGGATTGGCCGAACACACCAGCAGACCGTGATAGCGACGCGTATTCATCCCACATACGCTCGATGACGCATAACTCCCTATACCATTCGTCACGATCCACTCACGACCTTGGGTTTCTTCCAAACTGCTGTCTAAGAAATGCATATCGTTTAAGTTATGTTATTTTTTATCCCATCCGCACTTATCGATTAATTCGGCCACAACGCCAGTCCAACCTGTCTGGTGGCTGGCACCCACACCACGGGAATTGTCTCCATGGAAATATTCATAAAATAGGATCAGATCCTTGAAGTGCTCATCCCGATACTTGGGGTGTCCTTCATGCACGGGACGATCGCCGTTTTTATCCCTTCGGAAAATGCTGATAAGTCTTCGGGAAATCTCCTCAGAAGCTTGCCCCAGGTTGATCTTGTTCTTCGACCCATTAGGAAAGGCTACCTTGATTTTGTCGCCATAGTATTTGTGGAATTCCGCCAGTGATTCCACCAGCAGGTAGTTCATCGGCATCCAGATAGGACCTCTCCAGTTGGAGTTGCCACCGAATAATGAAGTTTCGGATTCGCCAGGCTGGTAATTGATGCTGAATTCATCTCCGTTGATGTAGACTCGATACGGATCTTCATGTCTCTTTGAGACGGAACGTATCCCACCGGGCGCCAGGAACTCGCTTTCATCCAACAGGGCCTCCATGAGCCTTTCCAGTCGCTCTCGATGTACCATTGTAAGGAGGATATCCTGATCCTTCTTTAGTTCCTCTATCGCCAGATATTTATTCTTGCTTTGGCGGTGGCTGCGGAACCATTTCAGTCTGCGATGAAACTCCGGCACTTTCTCCAGCAGTTCTTTGCGTATGACTGTCGTGGCAAAAAGAGAGGTCAATCCAACCAGGGACCTTACCTTCAATGGGACATAGTGATCTCCTGGTAACTGGAGTATATCATAGAAGAATCCTTCTTCTTCATCCCATGCGCCCGTCCAATCGGGGCTGAGGCGATTGAGTGATTCTGAGATATACACGAAATGCTCGAAGAACTTCGTCGCAACGTCTTCGAAGGCATCGTCCTCCAGACTGATCTCCAAGGCCATCTGCATCATATTGAGGCAGAACATCCCCATCCACGCTGTGCCATCCGCCTGTTCCAGTGTTCCGCCGCCGGGCAGTTGATTGCTGCGATCAAACACCCCAATGTTGTCTAATCCCAGGAAACCACCTTCGAAGACGTTCTTGCCATGGGAGTCCTTACGGTTGACCCACCAGGTAAAATTGAGCATCAGCTTCTGGAAAACGCGTTTCAGGAATTTGATGTCCTTTTTGTGATGGATCTTCTGCTCCAACTCAAATATTCTCAATGCCGCCCACGCATGTACCGGAGGGTTTACATCACTGAACGCCCACTCGTAGGCAGGTATTTGCCCATTTGGCGCCATGTACCATTCACGCATGATAAGGATGAGCTGATCCTTCGCAAAGTCCGGGTCAACCATAGCGAGTGGAACACAGTGAAACGCCAAATCCCATGCAGCGTACCACGGATATTCCCATTTGTCAGGCATCGAAATAATGTCCTCGTTGTTGAGCGTCGTCCACTCGTGGTTGCGTCCAAATTTCCGTGATTCCGGTGGTGGTATCTGACCCGGATCACCGTTCAACCAGTGCTCAATATCGATGTGATAATATTGTTTGGTCCATAGCAGGCCAGAAAGCGCCTGTCGCTGGATGAGCGCCGTATCTTCGTCGTATTGCTTGGGAAGCAGGTTCTGATAGAACTCATCAGCTTCTTCCATTCTCCTTTCGAAAACCTTGTCAAAAGACCTGGACAAGGGATTCTCTTTGAAATCCTCCCGGCTCAGCCTAAGTCTCACTTCTGTTTTCTCCCTAGGCTGAATCTCCAGCACGTAGAGCGGAGCGAATTTTGTTCCCCCTTTGGCTGAGGTGACCTCATCAAACTGGTTTTGGACGACTGCTGTGTGGAAGGCATCCTTTACCAGAGGGTTTGAATTCTCTATACCGTACAGCCGCTCGGTATTGGTCTCGTTTTCCGTGAAAAGCTCTTTTTCGGCGTTTTCAAAATAGAAATAGTAGTCACCCAGGTTGTGGTGCTTCGCCGTCACTTTACCAAATTCCCTGGCAGGCCTGACTCGCTGAAGGTTTGGTTTCTTGTCCCATACGCCAAACGACCAAAGATTGCGAAACCACAGCGTGGGTAGCAGGTGGATCGTTGCCGCTTCGGGACCTCGGTTGTGAACACAGATCTTGATGCACATATCTTCCTCCCCACCCTTGGCATACTCCACAAACACATCGAAGTACCGGTTGTCATCAAAAAGCCCGGTATCCAATAGCTCATATTCCTTCTCAGCTTTGGAACGTAATCCGTTTGTGTGCTGCAGGTCTGCATATGGGTATTCGCCCTGCACATACTTGTACAGGTACTTCATGTAGGAGTGCGACGGCGTACTGTCAAGGTAATAATAGAGCTCCTTCACGTCTTCCCCGTGATTGCCCTCGCTGCCCGACAGCCCGTACAGTCGCTCCTTGAGGATGGGGTCTTTGCCATTCCACATGGCCACTGCGAAACACAGGTTTTGAAAATCGTCGGATATTCCTGCGATCCCGTCTTCACCCCAGCGATACACGCGCGACCGTGCATGATCATGAGGAAAATAATCCCATGCTTCACCCGTGGCACTATAATCTTCCCGGACCGTGCCCCATTGTCTTTCAGAGAGGTAAGGACCCCACTTGCGCCATTTGCTATTGCGATCAAGTAACCTGATTTCTTCGGCTCGATTCATGGTTATCCGTTTGTTGTGAACCCTGGATAGAGCGTCATACCTCCATCCACAAAAAGTGTAATACCATGGGCATAGTCTGATTCGTCAGAAGCTAGCCACACAGCCGCTGCACCAATATCCGAGGGCTCACCCACGCGTTTGTAGGGGATGAGATTTAACAGCTCGCTCTCCGCTTCAGGCGTCTCCCAAGCGTCAGTATTAATAGGTGTCTTAATAGCTCCTGGACCGATGCTATTCACCCTGATTCCTTTGGGTCCCAGCTCCTGAGCCATTGATTTCATCAAGAGCATCACACCCCCTTTCGACGCCGCATAGTTGGCGTGTCCGGCCCATGGAATCACCTCATGTACCGAACTCATGCAGATGATCTTACCCAAAGCTGAGGATACACTGGGTCTATGTCCCCGACGTAAGAACTCACGAACGGCCTCCCTGGCACAAAGGAATTGCCCGGTCAGATTGACACTCAGGACAAATTGCCAATCGCTTAAGGTCATTTCTTGGAAAGCAGCGTCACGCTGGAGACCGGCATTGTTAACCAAGATATCCACCGTGCCGAACTTCTCTATTGTCCATCGGAACATCTCCTGCACCTCGTCCTCCTGGCTGACGTCGGCTTTGAAGCCGACTGCATCTCCGCGACCATCTTCCTTGATGGCCTGAATGACCTCCTCCGTTGCTTCGGGATTGGCAATGTAATTGATCACTACGTTGGCACCATCCTTGGCTAAAGCAATAGCAACCGCTTTTCCAATTCCGGAATTTGCCCCAGTCACGATGGCTGTCTGACCCACTAACCGGCTGTTACACTGTTGATACATAAGTCTTAGTTCTTTTTAGCGATTTTTCCTCCTGTCAAAGTCTCGATTTTGTAGAGGCCTGTGTGAGCGGTGAGGTACAGCGTTTTGCCGTCGGAACCACCCCAGGCCATATTTGCTGGTCGCTCCGGACCTATGATCTTTCCCAAGAATTTACCTTCGGGTGAAATGATGTACACACCGCCAGGCCCCGAAGAAAATAGGTTGCCTTGCAGGTCAACTTTCAGGCCATCCAGCGCTTCTTCATCTTCCGTAAGGTTCATGTTGAAAAACTCCCGCCCGTTGGAAAGTGTACCGTCTTTGGCCACATCATATCGCCAAATGACTTTGGTATTGTGGATGTCGCGAATATCCCAGTTGCTGACATACAGGTATTGCTCGTCGGGAGACAAAGCAATACCATTTGGTCCACCCAGATCAGTGGCTACCAGCTTGAGTTTGCCACTAATCAGGCAGTAAACACCTTGTACATCGACCTCTTTTTGGGGATCTGAATAATTGGTCGGCAGTCCGTAGGGCGGATCGGTGAAAAACAATGCGCCATCTGATCGATACACCAAATCGTTGGGGCTATTGAGTCTTTTGCCCTCGAAACGGTCCGCCAATACGGTGATCGGTCCTTTCCGCTCATGACGTATCACCTGTCGATTGCCATGTTGACACACGACCAAACGCCCTTCGCCGTCTAGAGCCAGTCCATTCGAACCCGGTTGATGGTACTTACCAATGTCGTAGCCCGCATAACCGGACTTGGTGATATAGACTGATACATTACCCAAAACCGGATCATACTTGTAAATCACGTTGGCATTGGGATCGCTGAAGAGTAAGTATCCGGCCGGATGCCAAACCGGACCTTCAGTAAACTGAAAGCCATCGGCAATCTTAGTGATTTTGGCATCCGGGGATACCACCGCCTTAACTTGATCGTCTATTACCACAACCTGCCCCAGATCTGACCATCCGGGGAATACCGGCTTTGTCTTGTAGAAGTCTAATGTTGCCGACCGGATCCAGATATAGTTGTCCGGAAGATCCGCCATGGGGCCATTGATGCCCAGGATCGCCAATTGAAACTGCTCTCCCGGTCTTGCATTTTCTGTGAGTACTACCCTATTTCGGCTGTTGAACCCTTTGATGACAGAGCCCCCGGATTGTCCAAATGTCTTAGGCAATTTTCCATTGACCCAGATCTCGGCGTAGTCATCAACTACGACCTCGAATATGATCATCGAGCCCCCGGGATCATAGTCCTGTGTAGCCTGGGGTACCGTCACATTGATGCGGTACCAGACGTAGGAAAGTAGGCCATTGCCTCTTCTTTCTTCGAGCGTCGTAGGATCCAAAGTCTCCCATGTACTGTCATCAAAGTCAGCCGCTCCTGCTTTGGGCGCGATACTGTTGGAAGCCATTTTCTTACCCGTAGGATAGAGCAACAACTTGTCTTTGCCTTGCGGACCTGGGGCATTGAAATCAGCGTCTACGATGGTGGCGTTGCTGTATTTCCAAGTGGCATTGACCATCGCTATCCCCTCTTTGGTTCTGAGGTCTACCACGGCATCCGGCTGACCCATAGAGAGTTCACGGGATTCCTGAGCGCGGAGGGAAACCACACCCAGGAATACTGCAACCATGAAAAGAATCCTTTGCATCTCGTTCATATGTTATTAGTCAAACTTGGCTTTCAGGCCCGCCAGCGCAATCTCAACGTCCTGATCAGCACTGGCGGCGCCACTCACGCCGATACCTCCGATCACCTGACCTTCGTGAATGATCGGCACCCCGCCACGCAACAGGTTGTGACCAATGGTCGCCAATGACGTGCGACCATCCATAATGGCGTCTTCCAACTTCTTAGAGGGGAACCGGAACATGGCGGCAGTCCGCGCCTTTCCCACAGAGATGTCTGATGCAGCAGGGAACGTACCCGTCATGCGTTCCACCAGAATGATGTGACCACCATCATCCACAATCGCAATGACACCACCCGGTGCATTGTTGGCTTTGGCATAGGCCTGTGCCTCTGCCATGATCTTTTTGGCCCCTTCCAGGGAAAGGCTGTATTTCGTTTCTACTTGTGACCAGGCCAGACCCTGGATCATTAGGAAAGCAACTAGCAATAAATTCTTCACTCTGTTCATGACTTGTAAGATTTCTTGTTTTGCAATGGGTTGTTATTCGATAGGTAGCGGCTCGCCGTGCTTCTTCACCAGTTTCGGCCAGTTCTTGTCGGCGGCTTGAACAATTTTGTCAGGATTAGCCTCCCACATACCAGCAGCCTTGGCATTGACCACGAGATACAGCGTGCCATTGTGCACATAAGAATAATTGACATCAGCCCCTTCTACCTTCTTGTTGGCGGCTGCTACAGAACAATAGCCTCCATACCTGGGGGTATACTTTACCGGATCGCTGTCGAAGGTCACCTTGTTGGCTTGCGAAGCAAAGTAGTAAGTCGCGTAGCCATACTCGGATTTGTAGTTTGCATCGCCTTTCACCACCTGGCGATTGTCATATAGCTCCACCATGTCGTGGCCTTCCAGGATGACGCCAGCGTCATCTACGTTTACCAGCACCTCGCCATTTTGGGCACATGCCTGGATCACCAGTACGAGCGTCAGAATTTGGAATAGTTGTTTCATGTTGTTTTCTAGTTATTGATGATTTGTATCGCATGGCCATCGGGGTCCCGGACCATGAATGCACGTGTGTATGGCAGTTGCTTGTCTTTGATATCCACAATGCCCTCTGATACGATAGTTGAACCCATCGCCATGGCTTGCGCAAAACAGGCATCGATATCCGGTACAGCGATGGTTGTATGCCAGTGCCAAAGATCTGTGACTTGTGATCCCTCAGGAAATGTCCTACCACCCGGCGGTGCCAGGTAATCCAGGAACTCCACACCGATTCCGCCAGTACCACGTAAACCTGTGATGATCAAATGGGCGCCAAAGACCTGGTTGAGGTGCTCCTGCTCGGAACCATAGTTCTCACTGTTCCCGGCCACCTTCAGATCAACCACGTTTTCGTAAAACCTCTGGCTTTTCTCGGTGGAGCGGACACCAATGGCCGTATGGTCGATACCCAGGAATAGACGCTCTTTGCTCTGCCAGCGGGGATCTCCCTTACCTTCCGGGAAATAGATTACCTCCAGGTTATGATCATCGGGATCGCGGAAGTAGAAAGCCTTGATGCCAGATGCGGCCGGTATGTAATCGGGGAGCGTCTGCGGAGCTGTGGATACATGTTGAACGTTGGCTTCACGAAGCAATTGGTACACCTGTTCCATGTCAGAGACAACAATCGCGATATGCTGAAACCAGAGGTCATTGCTGCGGGAGTCTGCCGGGATCTCACTCCCGACCACTCCCACAAACTCCATCAGCTCGATCTGCTCCTGTCCCAACCTCAACTCGACCACTTTAATCCCCTGGAGGGTTGTATTCCCAGGCGCATACAGGTCAACCAAATGCTCACCCCTGAGTGTGTATCGCCGTACTTCCTCGAAGTTCAGGACCTCTGTGAAAAAGTCCACCGAAGCCGTGATATCTGAGACCGTGATCGATACGCTTTTAACATCTTGCGCCGGGCTAGCGGAGCAGAGGAAGAGTGTCAACAGACCGGCAATAAGGCCCGACCTCAAGAGGATGCTGTATTTCAGTACTTTTCTTCTTATTGGCTCCATGGTCGGACAACTCATGCCAGTTTCTCAATCAAATGATCTCCGACTCGCAGCGCATTGGCCATGATTGTCAGCGCTGGGTTCACTGCAGCACTGGAAGGAAAAAAGCTTCCGTCTACCACATACATGTTCTCCAGATCATGCGCCTTGCAATTGGTATCCAGTACCGATGTGGCTGGATCATTGCCGAATCGCATAGTACCACACTGGTGTGCTGTTCCCGCCAATGGAATCTTCTTACCTAAGTAAACTGAGGTCGGGAATAGCTTCTCTCCCTCACATCCCAGGTGCTTCAGCAGGCCCTTCAGCTTGTTGACCAGCCGCTTATGTGCCTCCATATTATTCTCTGTATAAGACAATTGAATAGCACCATTCTTATCCAATGTTACCCTATTCTCAGGATCTGGCAGGTCTTCCGATGTCATCCAGAAATCAACCGCATGTTTCGCGATGTAATCCAGTGCCAGACCTGGTGCAAAACCTGGAGCGTCATCCTTGAACATGTCCTTATCTGACTTGCCCAACATCTGGATGTGGCCAATAGGGAATTGGAAATCCTCATCGCCAAAGTAGAAATCGTTCAGTGCCCAGGTCTTTCCGAATTTCGTAGGATTGGGTTCTTTGGAAAGCGCCACCATCGCCGAATTATTATGGGCCATATAGTTTCGACCCACCATATCCGAGCTATTAGCCAGGCCTTTTGGATGTTTTTCATTGGCAGACCTAAGCATCAAGGCGGCCGAGTTGATGGCGCCACAGGCAACAATGACCGTTCCTGCTGAATAGGTTTCGGTCTTACCATCTCTTGTGACAACCACCCTTTCAATGGAAGTTCCTGCTGCATTGGTCTCGAGTCGTTCCACGTAGCTGTCGACTAGCAAGGTGACGTTTGGGAGTTCCTGGATCGGCTTAATGGCTATCACATGGGCATCAGACTTGGCTTCGGCGGGGTCCGGAAACCCATCGAACCTATCCAAAACATATGGTGCCTTGTTGGTCCCATTTTCGTCACCCAGCTTCACGCCAATGGGTAGCGGGAAGGGTTTGTGCCCACATTTTTTCAGGTCATCATACAGCTTCTGCACTCGGGGTTCATGGGGTATTGGTTCATGTGGGTAGGGTTGCGACTCTGTAGGTTCTGTAGGGTCTGCTCCCCTTTCGCCATGGACATGATACATTTTCTCGGCTTCTGTGTAATACCAGGCCAGATCACCATACTTGATGGGCCACTCCGGGGAAAGACCATCAAAATGTTGTACCTCCTCAAAGTCTTTTTCACGAAGTCTCAGCAGTGCCGCCCCATATACTTTCGTATTGCCGCCCACACAATAGTGAATGCCAGGATGGAAGGTCTTCCCGTCTTTATCGGTCCAGGCTTCATTGGCCTTGTAGCGCGCTTCGTTGAACACCGCCTGCGTGCTCCAGTTCTCCCTTTCCTTAGGAATGAAGTTTCCCCTTTCAAGGACCAGGATCTTCATTCTGGCAAAAGCCAGTTTATTGGCAATGGTACCTCCCCCTGCTCCGGTACCTATTATGATGGCGTCGTAGTGACTCATTGGTTCCCAGGTTTTTGATTACAAATGTTTAGTGCTATCACATGATAGGTTGTATCTCACGATACAGGAATCTTCATTGCCCGATAGAAAAAGCACGTCAGGCAGAGGCAGCGAGAGCTGAGCTATCCGTCAATTCAAAATAATCCTTACAGTACCGAACCGTACCGCCGTTTTTCATGGAATTAAGTATTGACGTAACGGTCACACGCGTTGATCCAATGATACTGGCCAACTCCTGATGCGTGAGGTAGTTTTTGAGCCTCACCAACCCGCCAATTCGAGTACCTTCATCCTTGGCCAGGTCCTCGATAAAGCTGATCAGTCGTGTTCGGGTATCTCTCACCGCGGTGCACTGGAAAATGCGTTTTTCAATTTTGCGGTAGCGTTCCCAGGCATAGTGAGTAAACGCCAAGGAAAAAGATGGATTTCTGGCCATGAAATATCGGATGGCGCTGATGGGCACTGCCCCAACCAGGGCATACTCAGTGAGGATCTCGGCATACTCCCGATACCTACTGGTTGAGGCCACTAATTCGCCGAAAATGTCCCCCTCATGCAACAATATCTTTAGCATCGTCGAACCTTCATCCTCCACCTCAATGAGTTTCGCCTTCCCGGAAATGATATAAAACAGATCATTTCCACTTCTGCTAATAAAGTCAATGATTTCCCCCTTTCGGTAACGGTGAAATTGCACGTGGTCTTTTAGCTCATCCAAGTCGTGAGCAGTTAGTTTTCCAAATATGCTGTGGCACTTGAGGTAATAGTTTGCGGTTATGGCGTTCATCGGTTTTTTATTAGGTCGCTAATCTGATTCTCCAGTCTACCCACATTTTCAAGTCCGGAGACACGATTGACCAATTGGCCATCCTTGTAAAAGAGAAATGTGGGAAAGGAAGTGATTCGCTGACCCCCAATGTCCTGTCCGACCTCCTGAATGGGTACGGCATAAGCCCTTGTCTGTGACTGGAACTTCCCAAGGGTATTGTAAATGGTGGATTTGACCATCTCCAGGGTACCTGACCAATCTGCCTCGATCACTATGACGGTATCTTCCCCCTGTAAGACAAGATCCTGCAAATGGCATGAATCCAAAACCAAGCGATGCTCAAACGCTTTCATTCTTCCTTTTAGCTTGCTATTTCCAAATGGCATGCCAAGAATATAAATATTTGATATACAGTAGATTAGATCAAATCACTGTAATGATCATTTCCGGTATTTCAGAAAATATCTGGTATTAAGGAACATCAATCTTAATGGCCCTTCGAGGAACCCTCGAAAGTATAGAAAAGACCTAAGGTCAGGGTATTTTGATTCAGCACGCTGACCAGGTGATCGTATTCCGCGAAAATGACCACAGGACCTGCTACGCGATGGATGCCACCGCCAAGGTTGAGCCCTAGCTTGGTTTCAGTGAGCTCGCCGTTGATATCAGGGCTTCGTTCAGATTCGATCGACACATTCAAACCAGTAAGAGGGTAGATACCCCATTTTTCAGAGAGCTCAAAAATGAAGTGTCCATTCAAATTGACTTCCCAAAGGCTCTTGGTGAGTGTCTCTCCATCATGCTCCTCCTCATGATCACGGAAAAAAGTCAATTCCGGACCGAAGCAAAATCGCTCATCAGGCAGGTTGTAGTAACTCCTGAAGTTTATTCCGAATTCTTCGATATCGTCCCCATACACAAACGCGCCACCCGCGCTCAAGGATTGGGCATGGAGACTACTTAAAAGCAACGTCATCGAGAGGGTAACTAGCGCCTTCATTTTGTTCAATTTGTTACTGCAAAGGAGCAAGGCCTGCGCATGGCACAGTGTATTTGCTGATACATTCCAGGTCACTTACGAACTAATTGAAACTAGATGTATCATGGGATACAGGGTTAAAACTTTCATCAATGTTCCTTTGCGGCGAGGTCGATATGGCACTGCGATTAATGCATTGCAACCAGACCCAGCCAACACTAAGACTCTCGCAGCAAAAGCTGTAAAAAGCATGTGCCACTATGCATATTCGCTGTAACCCTACTGAGAAAGTAATTGGATTGATCTTCTCCTAAATTTGAGAGATCCAACTGCGGGAATGATTACATTCATTGTTGTGAGTTGATTGACATGACCATGGATTGCCGAATTTTGATCTTTGTTGCACTTATGGTACTTCCCTGCTTTTTGCAAGGTCAGGAACAGTTGCGATTCAATCACATCTCGGTAGAGGATGGCCTATCTCAATCTACGATTCTGAGTTTGGAACAGGACGCCCTGGGTTACCTGTGGGTCGGTACAGCTGATGGGCTGAATGTATATGATGGCTACCGTTTTCAAACCATGAGGCATGACCCTCGCGATACGTCAAGCATCAGTGACAACGAAGTAATGGCATTAGATTTTCATCAGGGTAGCATGTGGATAGGTACTGCCGGGGGCATAGATATCCTCAACATGAAAACTCAGAAGTGTCGCCACTACAATGTGGAGCACATGAGCAACAAAATCAGTAGCAATTATGTAGCCAACATCGTCCATGGTGCTTCCGGCAAAACCTATGTAGGTACTGCCAAAGGCTTTAATGTTTTTGATCATGAACTGGGCAAGTTTGAAACATACGCCATGGATTCAGCTTCCTGGCACCCCTCCAACAACGTCCTTTCTACATGGGAGGTAAACCCATCACTCGTCTTGATTGGAACGAGGCAAGGTTTGTTCAAGATCACCGATGGTAGGATGAAGATCGTGGACATCCCGGAGTTAAAAGGTCTGAGAATTAATACGCTACTCAGGGATCGCAATGAGCAAATATGGATGGGTACGGATCACGGTCTGTACCAGTTGGACCTCCAATTTTCAGTCCTCAAAAGCTATGATTGTAGGAACTCGGGATTATACAATGACTATATCCGAAGTCTGGCGCTGTCGCAGGATGGTAGCCTGTGGATCGGAACTGAGAATGGCTTGAGTGTGCGGAAAATGGACGGCAAAATCTACTCCTATCGTTTTGATCCCAACAACCCCTTTAGCCTCAGCAACAATACCATCCATTCTCTACTGGAAGACAGGTGGGGCTCCCTATGGATCGGAACTGGTAGCGGGTTGAACCGATTGGATGATTTCTCTTTCCAATTCAATCCCACACTCATATTTGCGGACGGCACAAGCAACAACCAACTCGGCAATAAGATCTGGTCATTTGCTGAAGTGGGAAACCAACTATGGGTGGGCACGGAAAGTGGTTTGTATCAGTTCAAGAAAGAAAATGGTTCGTTGCGACAAACACAGGGGTTCGAGAGATTTCCCAACAACATTATTCGCTCAATCATTGCGGAGGAGAACGGTGTATTGTGGCTGGGGACGGAACGGGAAGGCCTCATACGTTACGATTCTGGCAATGACTCACACCGTAGATTCCGGCACGCCATGGGAGACTCAACCACCATTACCTCCAACATCATCCGACACGTTGCCAAAGATGATGATCTGCTCTGGATTGCCACTGGCTATGGCCTCTGCCGCTTCAACCTAACAGAATATACTTTCCAACGTTATTATTTTGATCATTCGGATGGCTCTTTCCAAAGTCTGAATTCATTGCGACACATTTTAGTAGACGACGATCGGCTTTGGATCAATAGTGAACGTGGACTTATTGCCTTTCAAAAGGACTCCGGCGACTACAAAATCTATTGCCATGTGAAAGGGGATTCTTCTAGTCTAAGCCACAATTTCGGCAGAACTTCATTTATCGATAGCTCTGAAAACTTATGGGTGGGGACATCCAGGGGTTTGAATCTTTTGGATCGGTCAAATGGTACCTTCAAGCGCTTCCATAGGTCAGATGGTTTACCTAGCGAAATGGTCTACGCCATCGAGGAGGACGGCATCGGCCAGTTGTGGATTTCAACGAATCATGGCCTCAGCACGTTTGACCCCAAATCCAGAAAATTTGTCAACTACACAACCAATGATGGCTTGCAGAGTTTGGAATTCAATACCAATGCATCGATCAAAACTGCTGTCGGCCAACTGATTTTTGGCGGTATCAATGGTTTGAATGTTTTCGACGCCGAAAGGATTACACAGAATGAACATGTGGGTCCCATATACATCAACTCCCTTGAAATCTTCCATCAAAGGGTCAGCGTCACGAATCAGGGTGTGCTACGCACTAATATTCAAATGGCAGACACGATATACCTGGACTATGAGGATGATCTTTTCACGCTCAGATTTTCTGCCATCAATTTTCTCAGGGCCAAGGACATTCGGTATAAGTACAAGCTGGAGGGATTCGACCGGGACTGGAATGAAGTCGGCAGTGAACGTAGTGCCACCTACACCAAAGTTCCCGGAGGGGTGTATGACTTTCATGTTATGGCAGGTGATGATCATGGCCACTGGAGTAAGCAAAAGGCCTCCACCACTATCATTGTTGCCAGCCCTTTTTGGGAAAAACGATGGTTTGGCTTTGTGGTCATGGCGCTGGTTTTCCTCTTCATCTTGATCATATTTCGAATACGCACAAGGCATATCGCCAGAAGAAATTTGCGGTTAAGAAACCTGGTCACAGAAAGGACAAAGACGCTCGAGGAGAACAAAGAGGCACTGACGAAGAGCGAGGCATTGTTTCGGGGGATCTATGAACAGAGTCCCGTGGGTATCGCGTACCTGGACATAGAACCGGGCGTGATCAAGCAATGTAACAAGCAACTCACGGACATACTCGGCTACAGCGAAGGAGAACTCTTGGGAAATGGTATCTCCACTTACACACATTTGGACGATCTGGATGATGACATCCAGGCCTATCAGAAAGCAGTAAAGGATCCCTCGGTACGATTTTATCACAGAAAGAAACGGCTTTTGCATAAATCGGGGCATATCAAGCACGTCAATACTGCTGTCACGATCACCCGAAACTACGTTGGTGAAGCACAGTCACTGATCATTATCATCAATGATGTTAGCGATGAGAAAAAAGCACAAGAGCAACTGCAGTTGGCACAAAATCAGCTTATCGAAGCAGATAAGATGGCTTCGTTAGGCCAGCTGACCGCCGGGGTAGCACATGAGATCAACAATCCTGTGAACTTCGTTGCCACAGGCATCAATGGCCTGGAAAAGAACCTGAATAAATTTATGGAGGTCGTCCATGAGTATGAGCAATTGAACAACGAGGAACCAGTAGCCGACCGTATCGCCAGGATTGAGCGGTTGAAGGAACAGCTTGATTATGAGGATCTCAAAACAGATATTCAAGAAATGCTAGCCACTGTCGATGACGGAGCAAGGCGTGCCGCAAGGATTGTAAAAAGCCTACAAACTTTTACCTGGAGTTCCGAAGAGCAGTTGGTGTTGGAAGATCTACACGAAGGGTTGGACTCCACGTTGCTGCTGATGCACAATCAGACCAAGAACAAAGTCGACATCATCAAGCGATTTGGTGCGCGCAATCCTGTCATCGAAGGATCCCCTGGCCAGATCAACCAGGTATTTATGAATGTTATCAACAACGCCTTGCACGCTGTGAGAGAGGAATCCAAACCCGAGGTACTCATCGAGACGTATGACAGTTCATCGGAAGTAACCATCACGATTGCTGATAATGGCGTGGGGATACCCAAAGATGTAATCAAGAAAGTTTTCGATCCTTTCTTCACGACCAAGCCTGTTGGCGAGGGGACCGGATTGGGGCTATCCATTTCTTATAATATCATGAAGAACCACGGCGGAAAGATTGCCGCAAGTAGTGAACCTGGCCTCGGAAGCAGGTTCCGAATTACGATCCCGAAGCATCAAACTCAATCTAAAAGGGCATAAAGGGCAAATGCAGAACCACAAACCTTATACCATACTATACATCGACGACGAGCCCTCCAATCTGAAAACCTTCAGGGCAACCTTCAAATGGGACTACAATATACTCCTGGCGGAAAGTGGCAAACAGGGCCTTGAGATATTGGAGGGTCAACCCGTGGACCTGATAATCAGTGATCAGCGCATGCCCGAGATGACGGGGTTTGAGTTTTTCAAAAGCATTGTCGATACCTATCCCGAACCCATACGCATTGTCCTCACTGGGTACTCCGATATGGGTTTACTCATCCGATCCATCAATGAATGCGGAATCTATCAATACCTGACCAAGCCCTGGACCGAGGATGAAATGAAGCATGTCTTGGACAAAGCACTCGAGACATACCAATTGCGAAAGGACAATAGGGCCCTGATCGAAGATCTCAAGGCGGCCAATGCCCAGCTTAAAGAGGAGAATTATTACCTCAAAGAGGAGATCAAGACTGACTATGATTTCAACAATATCATTACCAAGAATGATCGTTTCAAGCAGATATTGAAAGGTGTGGAAAGGGTAGCTGTGACCCCCACGACCGTCTTGATCAGGGGAGAGTCAGGTACGGGTAAAGAGTTGCTAGCCGGCGCCATTCACAATATCAGTGAAAGGAAGCAACATCCATTGGTCAAGGTGAATTGTGCTGCCCTACCGGAAAACCTCATAGAGAGCGAACTATTTGGCCACAAGAAGGGGGCTTTCACCGGGGCAGTAAGGGATCGCAAAGGCAGGTTTGAACTGGCAGATCATGGCACGATCTTCCTTGATGAGATCGGCGAAATGCCCTTGGAAATCCAGGTGAAGCTGCTTCGGGTATTGCAGGAATCGGAATTTCAGCCCGTCGGCGGTGAGAAGAGCATCAGGGTAAATGTGCGGGTGATCGCCGCTACCAACCTCGATCTCGAAGCGGCCATCGACCAAGGCAAATTCCGCGAAGATCTATACTATCGACTCAATGTCTTCCCCATTAACGTGCCCGCTCTGCGTGAACGAAAGGAAGATATACCGCTGCTGGTGAAGCACTTTCTCCAAAAATATGAACCTATTTTGGGTAAGAAGTTTGAGAAAGTAGCCACAAAATCCATGGAAATGATGATGGCCTACGAATGGCCAGGAAACATACGGGAATTGGAGAACATTGTCGAACGATCAATGATCCTCAGTGATGGCTCATCGCTGCAGGTGTCGGGGATTTCCGGGAGATCATCTGTGCATAAGGATAAGGCATTTCTGACCTTGGCAGAAGCTGAAAAGAAACAAATTATCGAAGCCCTGGAACGCACCAAATGGAAAGTTAGTGGGAGGAACGGTGCTGCTGAACTACTGGACATCAACCCCAAGACCCTCTTTACACGCATGGAAAAACTGGGCATCAAAAGGTATGAATGATTCCGGATATCAGAAAATGGGGAAAATAGCTGCCGATCCGAAAAACATGTGGCAAAAAATAAAGGTTAGTACAGAAGCGACCAAGCCATAGATGAATATCCCCATGGACCGTGTTATCAGATCAAATTTTGTCTTGAGCGCTCTCCCCATATGATACACATCGCGACTCAAGCTGTCATAGAGCTTGTCCTTATCATCCATCAGGCCATTGACGCCCTCCAGGTACTGCTGCTCGGAGAGTCCCTGGAAATCCCCAAAAAACAAGAGGTTGGCATCTAGTACCGTATGCCCCTCTACTCCTTGATGATGCGTCCTGATGGGTTTCGCGGCAAAAACTGCCAAGGCTATGGAGCCAAGGTTGGTCAATGATATCATGACTACCGGTACCAAAAGATGCGGATCGTCCCCCAAGCGTCGCATAACCGTACCAATCACGATGGAAAGAATGATGGCGTTGACTGATATGAGGATACTTGCTTTTTTGTCCACCAGTTCACTGAGTGTGTAATGGTTCTTCGATAACAACCTGAAAAGCGTCTCAATGCCCCTTCCTGCGCCCTTGTTCTTTTTTGCCGACTTCTCTTGTTCCATGGTTTTGTGTTTATCTGACATATCCCTCAGAAGAAGAATCCAAACTTGACGATCAGCAGGTTTTCCTCATCAGTAATACCCCAGTTCACGGATATGGCGGTCATGTCCAAGGGTGTGATGTAGGCCCCCACTCCCCTGCCAAAGTGCCACTCGGAGGAAGACTCACCGTCTACCCAAACCCTACCTGTGTCATGAAAAGCCAGGATACCAAAGTGACCGGGAAAGATGTAAGTGGAGAACGAAAACAGTTTCAAACGCAGGTCCACGTTGTGATACAAAGATGTCTGGCCTGAGAATCGATTGCGCCGAAAGCCTCTCAGGTTGGTCCAGCCTCCGAGTTGTGCGGAATTGAAGAATTCAAAATCATCCTGAAATATATGTTCCCCTCCCACGCGGTTGGCCAGGACAATCCTTCCTCCGGGATCCAGTGAGTTGTAGAGTGAAAAAGATCCTGTCGCACGGGTCAAATCCTCAGAGCGGCCATTGAGCCCCCAAAGCTGCTCGAGCTTTGCTTCTGCAGCGATTCCATGCGTCGGGAATACCTTGTCGTTGCGTATATCTGTGATCCAATGGACATCAGCACCTTGATACAGATGAATCTCACTCACCTTGTCTATGTCCACACCGCTTTCTGGCAATAGCAGGAAATCGGCCCTATCCTCCTCCACTTTGGCGGAGCGGAATACGGCTCCAAAGGACAGGTTGTGTTGCTGCGAGCTCCCAAGAAATCTATGTGTCCCAAGCCTGTAATATCCGTAATCGGAGTTGATACGATAGAAGTCAATGGGGTCCTCCGTAGTGGCCACGGTTTCGCCATCGACATCATATTCCGTTTCATTGCCTAAGCCAAAAAAGTTGGTAATGAAGAAAGGTGCCTGGAGTTGGGCCTTCACGTCGACCCCCCACTTCCCAAAAACTTCCGTGAACTGACCGTGGTAATTGAAATTGTAAGATCGTACGTTGAGGGCACCATTGGCAAGAAAGAGGTGCTGCCCGGCATAAGGCTGCTTCCTCCACTTGAACTGCTGATGAAAGAATCCGCCTCCCAAAAAGAAGCCAAGGTCAGCATTGTACTGGAGGCTCACCAATGGGAGAAAGATGTTGTATTTGTACTGCTTCCGATCATAGGCGTTTACATCCGCCTTGTTAGACAACAGCACTTTGGTTTCCTTGCCAGCCTTCACTTCCATGGTTTCCTTGGTATCATAGACGATCGTCTTTTTGCCACCTCCTGTCACGACAGATACATCTTCAATGCGATCGTCTCCAGGACCACCAATAACACGTACTTTGATTGATTTTTCGGCTTCTCCCCGCACGAGGAACACATCGTCGTTGTCCAGTCCATAGAGTCGGATCTCACGGGTGACCTTAGGATCGAAGGTTCGGTCATAGAGCACCTGCTTCAATTCACCTTCTTTGGTCATTTTTCGTACTTCCACCTTCACCTTACCATCAGGTTGGCGACTGACCAGGAAATGCTCGTGCTTGTTGCTACCAACAATTTCCACCTCCTTCGATAGGTATTCGTAATATTCCCTGGCGTACTGCTCCATGTCACGAAGGCGCACTTTCAAAACCTCCACGATGCGTTCATCAGCCAGGCCTTCCACCTCATCAGGTAAATCTCTGATCGCTTCACGCATGTCCTCCTCGCTAATGCGCCCTTGTAAATCGTCTATGGCTTGCTGCCAATCTTCCCAATCGGGTTCTGTGAGGAAGGTCCTGTCGAACCACCGCATGTTCCAGTTAAAGCCCGGCGCCCAATCCATCTCTTCGTCAAATCCCTCAGACGAAGGCAATGCCCATTTCGATGCACCAATGCGTGGCAAGACTCCACCTGTCACAAAGAATGCCTGATCCCGATCCCTGGGTACCGGTCGGTAACGGTATCCCTTATCGTCCTTCACACCTACCCATCGCCATTGATCGTCGTGCCTGTCCCAGTCGCCAATGAACATATCAAAAAGCCTGGATTTCAATACGAATTGCTGATCCACCCAATTGTCGTTGTCCTTGTATAGCTCTTTTGCCAACAAATCCGGTGTGCCTTTCATCTTCGTGCCTTCCCCAAAAAATGGTTCATGGGCTGCTTCCTTGGTGGGTCGCTCTTCGAAAAGAAACATCTTATCCGCTACGAGAAATTGGTATTCGCCAAATGCCGGATCCGAAGGAACGTAGAAGATCTTAGGGTTAGTATGATAGATTCCGGCAGCATCTGCCAGCTTGGGAACCGCCAGTGCACCATACGGATGTGAGGAAGAGATCTGATCCTGCAGGAAATCCGCCGCAAATGTATTTCGCACCTGCCTTGGGAGGATCTTTTTGGGGTCCTTCTCTATTGATCTGAGGGTAAACTGTGTACCATCCTGAGCCTCCAGGCGAATGGACAGCGTTTGCATTCCTCCTCCTTTTTTGACGACTTCTAACCCACCTTTCTCTTTGCTGATATCGAAAACGGGTAATGCTACAGGTGTAGACCAGGTCGTTCTGTAGTTTTCGCCCAACCAAAATTTTGCGCCATCGCCGATTTCATACTGCTCACTCGCCGCCATCGTTTTCACCTGCCCCGAAAAGTCAGGTCGGTTGGTCAAGTCCTCTTCTCTGGAGCTTACAGCTTTCTTATAAAGTACTTCCTCATACAATACCTCTCCGGAGTTGGCATAAAAGTACAGCTTCACCTCGCCGCTGTCTGACACCAGAAGCTCTGAGAACCCGTACTCAGCGCTAACGAATTGCGTGTTCGCTGTCGACTTGATTTTGCCTAGTTGCGTTCCTGCGCCGGAGGTTACAAAGTGATTACCCTCATGAGTGACGTGCTGCAGCAGGTAGTCATGTGCGTTAATCCAAACCACGTTCTCATAGGGTTGGATGGATTCCAGAATGGCTTTGCGCACAAGTTGATATCTAGGTCCGGAAGTATGCTTGCCCCCGGCAGCCATTATCGATTTCCGCGAGGAGTTGGGAAATAACGGATGGTGAGCAGCTACTATGACATGCTTGTCCTGGTTGCGCATCAAGATCTCCTCAAAGAGCTCCAGCGCCTCACTTGAGCCTGGTGCACCACAGCCTTCTTCTTCCCGTCCCTTTGCGTAGCCGTGCAAGAGATACTGCGTGTCCATCAAGACGAGTGTGGTAGTCGCATTGAGCGCAATTTCCTCAGGTCCGGGACAGCCGTTCTTTGGATAGAAAATTGATGGGTCACCAGTGTAGTCGGTAACGAAAGTCTCCAGGTTTTTGATCGACTCCAATCCAAGGGTGCGACCGTTGGCCCATGCCTGTTCTCCGGGGATCATGTAAGCCTGTCCGGGAAATTCCTTGACAGCTTCAAGCGTTGGCATCAGTCTCAGCTCAAGGGACCTTCGCTCACTCTGGTCCGGGCTACACATGCCTTCGGGATACAAAATACCTCCCAACAGCAATAGGGCACTGTTTGCATTGGCTTTGTTGTTGATCGCCGCCAAGACCTGTTTTTCCAAATTAGGGTTGGCATTGAGGTCTCCGGAGAAGTATATACTCATAGGTTGACCCAAGCCCATTGATATGCAAAAAATGTAAAGGAAGAAGGTAATGTGAAAACGCCTCATGCAAAGTCTTTTTAAAAGAGCAAGATAAGGTGTGCCGGGGTAATTGGCTTGTAGTGTACAATACCGCGAGAACCGAATACCCCGGCAGTGCCCTGGTGGCAATGGCTAAAAAAAGACTATTTCTAGGCCTGGGAGGCGGTAAGAACCTTGGTTGCGGGAATCGTGAGGACAAATCTCGTCAGCTCTGTGGCATTGACATGAAACAGTTCAAATCCCATGAGTGCGGCAAGTTCAAGACTGACAATGAGTCCGATACCGGCTCCCCTCTCCTTGGCAGTGCCCAGCATGACATGATGGTTGTCCGGATCGAATAGCGATCTAATCATGGAGGGGGACATGACGGGACCCCTATTCTCAACAACAACATGGAGTTGGTCTTCGTCCATTGCGATTTCCGCAGTAATACAGGATTCTGCGAAGGCATATTTCACGGCATTGGAGATCAAATTCTCCAGAATTACATCCAACATCTTTGTGTCGCCCAAGACTTCACAATTAACCTTGGAAATTACAGAGATTTCCACCTTTTTCGATTTCGCTTTAGGCTCGTAACGCTCAAGAATGCTTTGGACGGATTTTAATATTGGCGTCCTACTGACTTTGGGCTTGACTTCTTCAAAATGTATGAGTGACCAATAGAACACGTTGTCGAGCAGCAACAGCGAATCATCTACCTGGTATTTCATCTGTCCGGCGTGACGATTGAAATCTTCCTGAGATATCACCTTTTCCCTGCCGGAGAGCAAACCCAAAAACCCGGAAAGTGACGTTAGTGGACTTCTCAGATTGTGAGCCAACAAGAAGAAAAGTTGGTCCTTGCGCTGAGACATTCTCTTGAGTTTCCTCCGAGATTCTACCAATCTCAAATTTTTCTGTTCGACCAGGTCTTTTTGACGAGAGACCTCCACGGTATTGCGTTTCACTTCCTCCTTCAGGAACTTCTTGACTCGCCGCTCCTGCCTGTTCCGGTAG
Organism: Cyclobacteriaceae bacterium; assembly: GCA_965601475.1. GTDB lineage: Bacteria > Bacteroidota > Bacteroidia > Cytophagales > Cyclobacteriaceae > JAWPMT01. The sequence goes on from OZ271832.1 coordinate 791,210, forward strand.
TAAACAAAGCCCATTATGGCCAGCAAAGTCCCGGAAACGACCATCAATTTGAACCAAATCGTCTGCCAATACGCTGGCAGGACTTCGATGTAGAGCATGATCGGTTGATCACTCCAATAGCCATCGGAGTTGGTAGCCTTCACAAGAAATTTGTAATCACCAGGGGCAAGCCTTGTATAAGTTGCAACCCGGTTCTCGCTATCCGTTTCACGCCAACGGGTATCGAAACCATCAAGTCGATAGGCATATTTGGTATCGTGGGCACTTCGAAAATCCAATGCCGCAAACTCCACGGAGAAGACGCTGTGTTGAGGGCTCAATACTACCTGAGCTGAATCCGCGAGAGACGAACGCAGAGGCGGATATTCACTATCCCCTACAATCTGCCCCGGCTGAATGCTCTGATTGAAAATCTTGAGGTCGGTGAAAGCGATGATGGGCGGCTTACTGTCTTCTACAATGCTATCGGGATGAAAAAACGTTAACCCATTGACTCCACCGAAAAAAAGGTCTCCGGATTCCGTTTTCAGATAGGAAGCGGTATTGAATTCATTGCTCTGCAGTCCGTCGCTGCGTGAAAAGATGTGGAAGGTACTATCAGATCTCTGATATTTAATCAATCCGTTGTTGGAAGACAACCACAACTGGTCTTTGTGGGAAACTACGGCGTAGATCACATTGCTCGTTGGGCCGTTTCCGATATTGAAGTGACCAACCATCCCTTCAGCAGGGTCTACCTGAAAGAATCCGTCACCGTAGGATCCGACCCACAGGTATCCATCATCATCCTCATTGACACTGGATAGCAGTAATGCCTCCCGATCTGCATGATGTAGCGGGATCTTAACAAATCCCTTGCCTGCGCCATCCCGCCTAAAGAGCCCACCTCCATAGGTAACTACCCACACTTCACCACTGTCCCGTTGGTAGACCTGCATGACGTTATTATCTGTAAGACCCTGGCCTTCCTTGACTGTAGTATGAAAGCGTCCAACCAATTGGTTGGTGAGCGGATTGAGGACGCTAATTCCCCCGCCTAAGGTACTGACCCAAAGCAGACTGTCGTCAACTACTGCAACGTTTCGCACTTTGTTGTTGAAAATGACATTGTCATCATTGTATTCTTTGTAGACAAAACGATCTACCGTATAGGATTTTGTGTTGAGCTTGTTAAGACCATTGTTGGTTGCTATCCACATATTTCCGAGCTGATCTTTGGTCATCGTCTTGATGTCATTGCTGCTCAATGTTGTGGGGTCTGAAGGATCATGAATGTACAAATCATACATCATAGACTCCCGATTCAGGCGGTTGAGCCCTCTGGCCGTGCCAATCCACAGGTATTTGCCGTCTTCCAAAAGGCCACGGACCCTATTGCTACTCAAGCCTCGACCATCATCTCCCATGGATCTGATCATGCCGAACTTTTTGCCGGAATAAGCAATCTTGAAGAGACCCTGCTCCAAGGTACCAATCCAGATATTCTCAAACTGATCTTGAAATATCCTATTGACGGAGGTGGAGTTAAGCCACTCATTGCCTTGCATGTAACTATGCTTGTATGCGATTAACGCGGAACCGTCGACTCCCATACGAAAAAGGCCATCGGATTCCGTACCAATCCAAACTTGTCCGTAGGTGTCCTGAAAAATCGACAGCACCCCACTCAGGGACTGAAATCTGGATGTTCCCAGTCCAAAATGTTCAATGGCTGAAGTCCTAATGACAGAATCCTTCTGCAAAGAGCTCTCAAGTACTTCCACGGACCATAAGCCATCGTGCGCTCCCAGCCAGATCCTATTGGAAAAATAAGCGATAGCACGAACCTCATTCTGCCATCTCCTACCTTCCCCAGGCTGCAACAATCTCACGTGATAGCTACGCGTATCCACGCATTGTACGCCATCGCTGGTAGCAAGCCATAGATGACCCGCGCTATCCCGCACCATCATATAAACCCGCAAATCACCAGGCCTTGGGCCACTCATCAGTTCTATTCTCTGAACTGAAAAAGGGCTCGTCTGAGCCTTATATAGGCCATCATCCGTAGCAATCCAAAGGCATTCAGCATCAAAAACAAGATCATTGATCTTCCGTCCCAGTATGGCCGAATCGTATCTCACAAACTCACCCGAACGCATATCCATCCTCACCAAACCACTTTTGGAGCCTATCCACAAATCACCATTGGTGTCTTTGACAAGTCTTGTGATATAGTCATTGGGTAGAGAATACCCGTCGTTGGCCTGACCCCTAAAGATCTTGAAACTGTAGCCATCAAACTTGTTGAGCCCGTCCTGGGTACCCATCCACAAAAACCCATTGTCATCCTGAACGATGTCTGTGACGGTACTTTGCGAGAGGCCACTTTCAATGGCAAATCGCTCCACCTCCGGGCTGTAGATCTGGGAAAAGGCTGGCCCCTGAAGCAAAAAAACGCTGAAACCAATCAAGCAATTTCTGATGGTCAGCGTCACAGCAAATGACTGGGCATTCCTTATTGTCATCCATTCATGTCGGAAGAAGGCAGACAGCTGCTCAAACTTCCCTGGTTTCTCATAGCGTACCCATTATTACTTGCAACCATGGGAAAATGTTTCCCTGAGTCTCCAACTGTCTACAAACTGACTTTATTGCTCGCTAGAGATTAACCAGACATCTGAACAAAAAACAGTCGAATCAACGCCAAAGAAAATGCAACAGATCGTCGCTTTCGCAAGGTTGATCCGGGACCAACGAGTTCTTCTCATATGGTACGTTTATTGCCTGGAAATCTCCTGGAGTCTCTGGTTGGATTGGATCCCTGGCAGCATTTGAAATTGCTCTTATTCCGTTTATTCAATTTTTTGGGTTCTGCCAATTTCGCTGGAAGAATGCGGTGAGGTCAGCCCTGTGCACGGATATGAACCTGGACCTCGCTTACAAACTGTTCGTAAGGTCCTCGTTACTCCGTTTTACATTGATATTTGGACTTTGTATCAAAGCACTTACTCAGTACGATAGACCAAAATCATTTTTACTGTCTGTTACAATGGGCAGTTCGCTTCAGCCATCGACACACTCAAAGTAGCCATTGTTGTACGAGATGGTTTCACTGTTTTTCAAGTTCCCCAAAAGTGCTGTCACAGTTACCCGTGTGGCTCCAATGATACTGGCCAGTTCCTGGTGTGTGAAGTAGTTCTTTATTTTCAAGGTGTTGCCGGTTCGGATTCCTTCCTTTTGCATGAGATCGCTGATGAAATCCAGCAACCTTGTCTTGGTATCACGCAAAGCCACGCATTGAAAGATTCTTTTCTCCGCTTTTCTGTAGCGTTCCCAGGCATATTGATTGAACGCATAGGCGAATTCGGGATTCTTAGCCATCAACTGCTTGATTTCACTCAAGGGAACGGTGCAGATCAAGGCAGAGGAACTCAGGACCTCTGCGTATTCCGCAGATTGCATATTACCAGACAACTCCCCGAACAGCTCGCCTTCCGATAGCAGGATTTTTACGATCTGATGACCCTCGCCATCCATTTCAAGCACTCTGCCACGACCAGAAATCAGATAGAACAGATGCGTACCGGATTTGCCCATGAAATCGATTACCCCACCTTTGCGATAGGTTTTGAAACGTATTTCGTGACTAAGGCCTTTTACCTCATGCTCATTCAAATGGCCAAATATCGTGTGGCTCTTTAGGTAGTAGTTCAAAGCGACGTTATTCATGGCATTGACAGCTTAATGTTTGTTTTAGATTGCATTTGACAAACCTAGAATCACTATTGGGACCACGAAATCGTATATATTCTTGATTTTTTGTATTCAGCACTACAATTTGTCATTGATACCAATGACATTGGATTAGATCAAAGTCAGTTCAGATTTTGCTAAAAGAAATTTTACGCAGTACTCTAATTCCATACGGAATTATATTCTGGAATTTCCAGCGTTTATAAATGGATAATATCAGAAAGCAGTATTAAGCACAACATTTCAATGCCCTCATGCCAATTAACTCCGGGCATTTAGCAATTGGATCAACACCCCAATTACGTTCGGCCATTTTGTTTAACTTTTTAGGTCCATTTATTAAACAAATTGTCGTTTTCCTTTTCTATTCGTCATATATATCAATGATATCCGCCGCTTTCCTTGAGTCAATATCATTGATATCAATGAGGAAGCCCACTACATTGAATTCTTAGTTTTGCATGGCAGCATGTGTCGGGCTTGACTAATTGGAACATGTACCTGGTCAATACCCACGCTCGATTGGAAGCTCGTTTCAGTCTAGCCCTAATGATGAAAGCCATTATCCCATTCATCCTCATCATTTCCCACGCCTGGTCGACATGGGGTCAATCCAAAACCATTGATAGCCTGAAAGCCATTGTCGATAATGTTGACCTACCGGATACAACCCACATTTTAGCTAAAGCCGAATGGGCATTTGATTTATGGGCATATGATCTGGATTCCCTGAAATTGCTCGCTGATCAAGCATTGGAAGCCTCTCAACAAATCAACTACCCAAAAGGCATTGCCCTTTCAAAACGCGCCTTGGGGAATTTTTTTGATGAGAAAGGTGCAAAACAGCAATCGATAGCCACTTATTTGGAAGCCATTGAAATCCTTGAAACGCTCGATGAAGCCAAGTACCTGGCTGCGACCTATGACAACATTGGCTATGTCTACGACGACATCGGACAATACGAGCGTGCCCTGGACTTCTATTTCAAAGGTCTGGAAATTAATGAAGCACTTGGTGATAGCACGTCAGTGGCCATGTTGCACAACAATATTGGAACCACTTACCAAAACCAGGGAAACTACAAAGGAGCCCTGAAGTACTATTTTGAATCTTTGGCCATCTGGAGAGCCCTTGATCGCAAGGCCGCTCAAAGCTATGTATTTACCAATATTGGCATCATCTACCGAAGCCAGGGCCGCTATGAAAAAGCATTACAATATCACTTCAAGGCGCTGGAGATTGATGAAAGCTTCAACGATACCTACGGAGTTAGTCTGAACCTTGACAACATCGGTAGCATCTACACCGATATGGGAGACTATGGAATGGCTAAGGAATACCTGACAAGAAGTGTGCAACTAGCCGATCAACTTGAAAGTGACAGACGAGCAGCCTATGCGAGTATTGGGCTTGCAAGGGTATTTGCACAACTCAATGAGCCCGCAAAAGGCATTGAAAGCGCTCGAAAAGCGCTCAATCATGCCTTGGTTGCCGGGGTCTTGCAGGTGGAGGCATCCAGTCATGTAGTCCTTGGAGCATGCTACCGACGTTCTGGCGCATTCGCTGAAGCGATCGCATATGGAGAGAAGAGCCTCACTTTTGCCAATGACATTCCCTTGCAGGATTACAGGGACGCATTGGACCAACTATATCAGAGTTATGAGGCTTCTGGTTCTTACAAACAGGCCCTCGTCATACATAAGCTATTCAAGACTATCCAGGACAGCATCATAAACGAGAAAAACACGCAAGAGCTCACAAGGCTGGAAGCAGAATATGAATTCCAAAAAGAAATGGACTCAGTGAAGAGCCTTCAGGAACAGGAAAGGATACTACAGGCGGCAAAAGCCAAACAAAAAGTACGACAACAAACCCTCCTGTTCTTTTTGCTCATGCTTCCGATCCTTGCGGCCGCTGTTATTTATATCCTTCGCAATAGAAGTCTTCAAAAGAAGAAGATGCTGGCACTGCGCAACCGGATTTCTCAGGACCTCCATGACGAAATAGGTTCTACATTGTCCAGTATAGCGCTCTATGGAACAGTGGCGAGTTCAACGTTGGAAAGAGAACCCAAAAAATCCCTTGAGTTGTTGGAGTTGATCAACAGTCATGCTTCCAGGACCATCGAGTCTATGAATGATATTGTTTGGGCGATCAACAGCACAGAGGATTCAGTCTTCAACCTTGTAAGAAGGATCCAAAGCAATGCCTCGGACATTGAAGGATCCGGGAAGTGGAAAATCATGATAGAAAGTGATCAGGCACTCGATCAAGTCAGCCTCAACATGATGCAGCGACGCAATACCTACGCCATTGTCAAGGAGTGCCTGGCCATCTCAACAAAATACTGGGAAGGTGGAAGGATTGACATCCAGCTATCCTTTGTTGACAACAGAATATGCCTCCACATTGCAACGGAAGCAACCCAACCGTTAGAAAATGGTCAAACAAGCCTCATCGAGGAAGCATTCAACAACGTTCACCAAAAGGCTTTGGAAATAGGTGGTGAATTGAAAATCTCCTGCATTACGGAGAATGGGGTTGTTGTATTGTTTAAATTCAAGCTTAGCCAGTCCTTGAATGAAAAAACCTTGAACAAGCTCCGCAGATAAAAGGACATACCGAATGGGACCTGCTAACAAGAATCAAATTCATGATGTACGCCAAATTGGCGACATAAGCCCATGGTTCACATGGTTGTCGATCACTTTTCACTTTGTATCTGTAGCTTCATCTTTTGCCAGTCAAAACCCCACCATAGATAGCCTTAAGGCCGAACTACAGAAAGTGCATTCAGATACTACGGAAGTCAGGCTGCTAACAGCAATCAGTCAGAAATACTACAACATCTCGCCAGACACAGGGATCATCTATGGGAAGCAAGCATTGGTACTTGCCGAGAGCATTAACGACCTGAATGGATTGTCAGATGCCTACAATTCTCTTGGCATCAACAATGCCGCATTTGGCAACTATGAGGCTTCCCTGGACTACTTCGAAAAATTCTTGTCCATAAAGCGATCGCTAGGCGACAGGGAGGGCATGGCCAAAGCCTACAACAATATGGGTAGAATCCATAACATGCGCACTGACTATGAACAAGCACTGGAAAACCATAAGAAGTCAGTAGCTATAGATGAATCCCTGGGCAATAAAAGAGGTATGGCCATATCCTATCACAACATAGGTATCATCTACTACCACCAAGGCCAGTTAGCCAGGGCCTTGGCATACTACACAAAATCGCTGCACCTAAAAGACTCTCTGGGTCTCCTCCATGGGATGGCCAATACATACATGAATATTGGTATCATCTATTCCACGCAGGAGAATTACCCAGAAGCTCTTGAACAATTCAGAAAATCCCTGGCTATAATGGAATCCGAGAAGGACCGAAGCGGAATAGCGTACTGCTACACCAACATCGGAAATATTTATGAATCTAAAGGGGATTATGCTCAGGGGTTGCGGTATCATCAGCAAGCACTGGTCATAAGAAAAAACCTGGGTGATCCGCGAGGAGTGGCACGGTCCTACAATCATATTGGATCCATTTACAATGAGCAAGAGGAGTTCGATTCCGCAAGAATATTTCGAGAAAAAGCCCTGCAAATAGCTACGGAAATCGGCAACAAGAACATCGAAAGCTATTCATTGAATGGACTAGCGGTGATAGCTCTGAAACAAAAGAAGTATCCCATAGCGCAGCAATATGCGCAGCAATCCCTGGTACTGGCTGAGGAAATTGGCAACACCCAAAACATCCGCAATGCCGCGCAAACACTCCATCGAGTAGCTGCCCTGCAAAACGATTACTCAACAGCCTACAACGCCCTGCTGACCTACAAAGCAGCAGCTGACTCTCTGTTCAATGAAGAACAGACCAGAAAAATCACTCGAATAGAGGCAGAATATGATTTCAAGCAAGAAAAAGAAGCCTTGCAAATCGCACAGCAGCAGCAAATATTCATTGTAGAAGAAGCTCAAAAGCGAACACAACTGTACTATCTACTTGGAGGGTTATTGGTGTCTATCGCCATCGCTTTTTTTGTATCCAGGAGCAAAAATCAGCAGCGGAAAAGACTCACCTCCATCAGAAACCGCATATCACGGGACTTACATGATGAGGTCGGGTCCACGTTATCGAGCATTATGTTATATGGTTCGGTTGCACAACAATCATTGCACGACGATCCTGAGAAAACCTCAGAAATGATCGATTTGATGAACTCCAAATCATCCGAAACGATCGATTCCATGAGTGACATCGTATGGGCTATCGATAGTGACAAGGATTCATTGGATGACCTTGTCAGTAGAATTCGCGATTATGCATACAACCTCGAGAGTTCGGCAGATTACAAAATCAATATTGAAGCCGATCCCCAGGTAGCTGGTTTGGATTTGAATATGATTCAGCGAAGGAATATTTATCTGATCCTCAAAGAAGCGATCAACAATGCCGTCAAGTATTCGAAGGGCGATAGAATTGAGGCTCGGATCTTCCTGGAAGGAAAGCTGCTCAACGTTCAAATCCAGGATAATGGTGTTGGATTTGATCAGACAGCTGCAACCCATTCCATGGGTGGAAACGGATTGATCAATATGCAGCAAAGGGCCAACGAGCTGATGGGAGAATTGATCGTTCAGTCCATACCCGACAAAGGAACAACCGTAAAGCTCTCTTTCTGAACAGATTCATAGAATCCAATGATTGAATGCCCAGCGAAGTGTCACCTTGTCAAGATTGCGTCCCAGATATCAATACATTCAATGATACCCTACTACACTGCTTATCGGTAGCTTTGTACAATGATCAAAGTAGCTGTTTTTGACGACAATCACTCTCGTAGAGAAGGGCTTAAGTTGCTACTGGATGCAATGGATGATATGCAGTGTGTCGGTACGTTTGAGGATTGCCGAAATGCTGTTGAGAACGTCAGAAGGGTCGCTCCGGATGTCGTGCTAATGGACATCAATATGCCTCATGTAGATGGGATTGCAGGTGTGCGATTGATCAAGGAACACTTTTCTGAAATCAAAATCATCATGCAAACAGTGTTTGAAGATGAAGACAAAATCCTGGCAGCTATCTCGGCAGGGGCAAACGGGTACATCATGAAGCAGAAGACACCGATCAAACTCATCGAAGGCATTCATGAGGTGCTCAATGGTGGTGCCCCCATCACACCTACAGTTGCTGAAAAAATCCTAAAGCTGTTTAGTGGACAACTGGCTCCGAAAAGAGAGGTTGGCGTACAACTGACCAAAAGGGAAACGGAAATCCTGAAACTACTTGTCGATGGCTACAGCTACAAAATGATCGCTGACAAGTGCTCCATCTCCTATGCTACCGTAAATACTCACATCTCCCACATATATGAAAAGCTACAGGTGAAGTCGGTTTCGGCTGCTGTGGCAAAAGCCATCAAGCAAGGGTTGGTTTAGCATTGATGGACACCAGGCTCCCAATGAATCATTCGGGTTCATGATGTTTCTTCTTCCCAACCTGGAACGTATAAAGCAAGCCTAGCGTGAAGGTATTTTCGCTCAATGCGCTAAACAGGTGATCGTATTCTCCAATCATGAAGAAATGCTCTGATAGAAAAAAGTGGAAGCCCACACCAGTGAGCAATCCCCAGGCACTTTTCTCATAGAACTCCTCTTCGCCCATGCCCATGGTGATCTCTTCCTCTCTACTATAATTCAGTCCGACAATGGGATTTATACCCAGCTTATCTGATACCTCAAAGACGTAATGGCCATTGAGGTTGAACTCAAAAAGCGATATATCAATATCCGCAACATCCTCCATCTCAGACTTATTGAAGAAGGTGAATTCCGGACCGAAGCACATTCGATGATCAGCAGTATTGAAATAGCCGCGCACGTTCACGCCCAAAGCGTCTATTTCGTCACCGTACACCAACGCCGATCCAAAACTGAGCGACTGGCCAATGGCAGCAAAGGTTGTGCACATCAATGGGAGAAGAAGTACTTTCCTCATGATAGATTGGGTAAGGTTGCTACACTAAATCTAGCAATAGCAAAGCAATGACCTACCCATTCAGATCATCTCCGGACACCAATCAGCAACACCCCGACACTTGCAGATGCAACCGCGCTCATGTACCCATGAAAGGCCACCGGAAAATCAGATAGCCATAAGTGCCTGGAGTTGAGCTACTCGTACCTCAGGGATCTGGCCGGATTTCTCCGCGCAACGCTGACCGCACGATAACTTGCAATACTGATCGTCAAGGCCAAAGTGAGCATAGCGGCCAGTAACACAAACCACAAACTGAATTCGATACGCACTGCAAAATTATCCAGCCATTGTTCTGAGCCATACCAGGCCAGGGGAGCTGCCACCAAAACAGATAGGGCGATCAAGGTCACAAAATCACGGTTGAGCAGAGATATGAGCAAAAGGGTTTTCGCACCCAATACCTTTCTGATCCCGATCTCCTTCACGCGTTGGTTAATTGAGAATGTTGCCAGCCCAAACAATCCCAGACAAGCAATGGCAATGCTGATCAGTGAAAAAACCAGAAAAATGGTTCGGAAAGCATACTCAAGTTCATATTGCTGCCTCAGGTCCTCATTCATGAAGGTGATGTCCAAAGGCACCGTGGGATTGATCTCGGACCACGCGTCTTCTATCGCGGCGAGTACGGGCATGGGATTTCGCAGATTGGCTCGCACGGCCAGACTACTGTAGTTTGTGGGATCTGCTGGCAATATCCTCAGCGGCTCAACATTTTTGTGCAGGCCTTCGAAGTGGAAGTCCTTGACCACCCCAATCACTGTCCTACGGTTTGTGTCGTTGCCCATTTTCCTGCCAATGGCACTTTCCGGACTCTCCCAACCGAAAGCCGTTAGGGCGGATTGGTTGACGATCACAGCATTGGTGGAATCAGCTGGAAATTCTGGCGAGAAAAACCTACCAGCCAGCACTTCCAGTCCGAAAGTACGAGCATAGGCCTCGTCTACCCACATGTGATAGAGACTGGAGGACACCTCCGTACCATCGCCCTTTTCCACCATCACGGTACCATTACTCAATCCACCCACAGGATAAGCAAACCGCTGGAACGAGACTGATTGAATGGCTGGTTGTTGCGTCAGGACACCCCTAAGCACTTCACTGTTGTCGGTAACACTCTGAATACCCCTGAATCCGACATGCAAAATTTCATCCTTAGCCAGACCGATGTCCCGGGTCCTGACAAACTCCATCTGACTGTACACGGTGAATATGGCCATCATCAACGTGAGGCTCGCTGAAAACTGAATGACGACAAGGGATTTTCTAAGCAATACGCCTTTCTTCCCGGTACGCAGCTGACCGCGCATGACCTTCAGCGGCTTGAACGAAGAGATACTCATGGCTGGTAGCAAGCCCGCCGAAACGCCCACCAGCAATGCCCCTGATGTCAAAAAAAGCAATGACTGAGGGAGCTTGGGTAATGGTAAACCATGCCCCAGAAAGTGCTCGAAGTAGGGCAGCACCAAGAAGAGTAAACCTACCGAAAGCAGGGTTGTCAACATGACCGTGAGGACAGACTCAGTCAGATATTGCAGAATGAGGTCACCCCTACTGGCACCAACCACCTTTTTTACGCCCACTTCTTTAGCCCGGCTGATGGCACTGGCCGTAAATAGATTGATGTAGTTGATGATCGCCAGAAGCAACACGATGACGGCCACAATCGAAAAGACCCTTACATTCTGAATGCTCCCATTATTGCTGAAGTCATATCGAAGGTCGGAATTGAGGTGAATTGACGTGAGGGGTTGTAGGAAGTACTCATAGGACATATTCCGCTCAGTGAACCAGGTGAGCTTTGATGCCATGAACGCATTAATATCCGCTTCCACTGCAGATTTATCTGCCTGTTCACCGAGCATCAAGTACGTGTGAAACCACCCACCTCCCCACTCCTCATCCATCTGAGTAAGGTTATATGCCTTCTTCAACAGGTCCATAGAAACAATCATATCAAACTGCATCTGGGAATTGCTTGGAATGTCCTTCAGTACACCCGATACTGTGAGATTTTGCTGATTGTCGATTTTCACTGATTGGCCCAGCGGGTCCGCATCTCCGAAGTATTTTTTGGCAATGTGCTCGGTGATCACAATGGAGTTGATATCGTCGAACAACTGCTCCCGGTTGCCTTTCAAAAGTTCGTAGTCGAAGATCTCAAAGAATGCGGGATCGGCAGCCGCCATACGATTCTCAAAGAAGTTGTTATAACCCACTTGCACTTGCGCGCTACTGGTCACAAAACGTGTGGCCTTTGCCACATCAGCGAAAATATCATCGAGTTGGGCCCCTATGGCGGGGCCGGAAAGGGCTTGGCTGAATTCCTCACTTTCACTACGGAAAGTATTGGCAATACGGTAAATACGCTCCCCACTTTGATGAAAGCGATCAAAGGTAACTTCATGTGACACCCATAGTGTGATCAACAAAGAAGCAGTAATCCCGATAGTTAGTCCAAGTATGTTCAGACTACTTGTAAGTCGATGCGCCCAAAGATTCCGAAAGGAAATCTTGGCATAGTTTTTCAGTTGATCCATTCGTCTAGTTATTGTTGAGTTTTTGTTTCTTTTTATGAGGTAGGGTCTGCAATGCATCAGTACATCCAACACATAGTAGCGGCGGGCCTGTCTGGTGTTGCCTTGTGCCACGCGTTCATAGAAATACTCATACAACGCACCCTGGACTTCTTCGAGGTAATGGGACGAACAATACCACTCGAGTAGTTTATCTGCCCACATGGGTGGTCGCGGCTTATGCTCCATAGGCCTTTGTGATTTGCGCAGGGGTGATCACACTCCAGAGCTTATCACGCTGGGCCTTGATTTTCTCCAGCGTACCCATGCCAGCTGCAGTCACGCTATAAATGCGCTTTCTACGACCGCCACGCTCCTCTGTAGCTGCGCCCATCTCAGAGGTTACAAATCCTTTCTTCTCCAATCGGCTCAAGGCCGCATGTACCACACTATGCACTACTTTCCGACCCGATACCGACTCAATTTCCCTGGCCAATGCCACACTATAAGCATCGGTACCCTTAGAAATCACTACCAGCAAAACGAGCTCCTCAAACTCTCCCAGATTGGTTCCCTTCATTACTATCGTATTTGCATACAATAATACGCCACTATCTGTAATTAGTTACTTATTTGTATACAAAATAGAAATCAAATGCTGGATACTCGCTGGAATAAACGTCTGGAGCCAAAAAAATCCCTGCCGCAATGACAGGGATTCCCAGGTTGGTAATGAAGAAGTGTTAGTTGGTTCGCTCGTATTTCTCTTTTGCCACTTTGACCTTGGCTTCAATTTCAAGGATTTTGGCTTTGTCTTTGGCGATGGCCTCGGTGGTCGTTTTCAAGACGCTGACAGTGGACTTAACTGCCTTCAAACATTTGGGCGCTTTGAAACCACAATCTTTCGAAGCAGCGGTAGCATCGGCTCCACCGGCAATGAGATCCGTTGCTTTCCCCTCTAGGACATCATAGCCCGCCTTAAGCGTTTCGAACCTGGCCATCAGCGGCTCTATGGCACTCTCGTCTTCATTATCAATGGCAGTCTGAGCATCGGTTTGAATGGTGGCAAGTTCTTCACCCAGGACCTTCTGCTGATCAATGACAGCATAGGCTGAATCCACAAAGGCGTCGATGGTACCATTTCCGCTACTGGCGGGTTTGTCTTGGGCGTAGGTGACAGTGGTAATCATTGCCAACAAGGCGATAAGGCTAAATTTCTGCATAGTATAAGTTAGGTTTTCTTTATTTATCAGGTGTACACAAGTTACTTGCTAAATAACTTGGAACTGACCCTTGGCTGTTACTAAACTATGAAATTTCGAGCACGAAAATGCAAGGATGACGCAGTTTGTTGCAGCCTATTGCAATGTTTGTGATCCTTCCGATGCTGCAAGACCCCTATCTGATTTCGAAATTGCCTGTCTCCATTGAAAACGGTCACCAAAACAGCGCATAAAGTACAACCAAAATGATACAAATGGCGAAGGCCGAAATATTAAAACTTGGACTCGTCTTGAAGAGGTCCCCGACTAGCGAAATACCTCGTGGATCCTCCTTGCCTTTTCCTTTCCACAAGCTCACAAAGACGATGACCACGACGGTGATCAATGCGGTCAGTCCCATTTGATCCATCCAGGGAATATTGGTAAACCACTTGAAGCACAAAGCAATGGGAATGGACAACAGTGCTCCTACAATTGCCGCCGAGTTGGTCGTCTTTTTCCAAAACAGACCTAAGAGGAATATGGCCAGAATTCCCGGACTCACGATGCCCGTATATTCCTGAATGAACTGGAATGCCTGGTCGATTCCTCCAAGCAATGGTGCCATGATGCAAGCAACGATCAGCGCACAAGCTGCCGTGATTCTTCCAACTTTTACCACCTGCCGGTCATCAGCCTCTCGGTTGATATACTGCTTGTAGATGTCCATTGTGAAGATGGTAGAAGTTGAATTCAGCATGGACGCTAAGGACGACACGATTGCCGCGGTAAGTGCAGCAAAAGCAACTCCTTTCAGGCCGCTGGGGAGCAATTGGAGCAGCCATGGATAGGCCTTGTCGGCTTCAGCCAACGATGGCAGTCCCGTGGTTGCGCTTTCTCCAAGTCTCATCATCAATGCAGGATCATTGACGATGACATAACATGAGATACCCGGTAATACTACAATAAATGGAATAAGAAGCTTCAAGAATGCTGCAAGCGCAATACCCTTCTGTGCTTCACCGATGGATTTGGCTGCCAAAGTTCTTTGAATGATGTACTGATTGAACCCCCAGTAGTACAAGTTGGCTACCCAAAGTCCACCGACCAGCACCGAAATCCCGGGAAGGTTCATGTACTGGGGGTTGCTCTTCTCCAGAATCATATGAAACTTCTCAGGGGCGGTCCTCGTGACTTTCTGAAATCCAGCTAAGATTCCCTCTCCATCTGCAACAATATCGAGGGCCAGGTAGGTAATGAACAGCCCTCCCAATACCAGGAATATGACCTGTATGACGTCGGTCCAGGCCACAGCTGAAAGCCCTCCGTATAAGGAGTATGCTGCCGCGAAAAGTGCCAAACCTATGACGCCATACATCAGTGGGATACCCAGAATTGTTTCCAGTGCCAAAGACCCCAGATAGAGCACAGACGTGAGGTTGACGAATACGAACAGGGCAATCCAAAAAACGGCGAGAATGGTCTTCAACTGTGTACTGAATCTCCGCTCGACAAACTCTGGTATCGTGTAAAGGCCTTGTTTGATGAATATGGGTAAGAAATATTTACCAACGATGATCAAGGTGATGGCGGCCATCCATTCGTAGGAGGCAATCGCCAGCCCAAGGACAAACCCGGATCCTGACATTCCAATGAATTGCTCCGCAGAAATGTTGGCAGCAATAAGGGATGCCCCGATGGCCCACCAGGGTAAGGATTTTCCGGCAAGGAAATAGTCCTCCGCATTCTTTTGGTGTCCTTTTTTGCTTCTGGAAACCAGTAGCCCCACGGACAGGATAATCAAACAGTACAGACTGAAGATGGTAAGGTCCAATGTCGAAAAATTCATTCCCATGGTTTATAGGTTAAAAAGGTTAGTGCCCTCTGAAAGTCGAACAGGTATAACATTCGTATCGATTTGATAGGTATTCCGATACGCTGCGGAAAGCGCACTCACAACATCGTCCACCTCGGGACTTCTAATGAGATTCAAAGTGCAACCTCCGAATCCCCCTCCCATCATTCTGCTACCAATCACGGCATCGCTTCTTTTCGCCTCGGTAACCAGGAAATCCATCTCTTCGCAACTCACTTCGTACTGGTGAGACAGCCCGTCATGGGTCGCAAACATCAGCCTTCCCAACTCAAGAATGTCGTCTGAGGCCATAGCCCTTACCGCTGAGCGGACTCGCTCCATTTCTTCGATAACGTAAGCAGCTCTAAGATAACTTTTCGGATCAATTTTGTCCTGACAACCCTGCAACATAGACATGGTACAACTTCTCAGGCTCTGGATTCCGAATTCTGCTTCCAGCACCTTAAGTACCGCAGCGCACTCCGCCCGCCTCGTATTGTACTCACTCGTCCCCAGGGAGTGTTTGACATTACTGTCTATGAGCACAAGCTCATACTCCCCCAGTTCCAATGGATTGTATTTAAAGTTCAGGTTGAGCGTATCAAATTCGATCACCTGGCCTGCTTTACCGAGGATACTGGCCGCCTGATCCATAATGCCGCACTGCACCCCCGCAAACTCATGCTCTGCCTTCTGCGACATGAGCGCAAGGTCCAAGCGGGTGAATTCAGAACGCGTGAAATGATTGAGCATCAGCGCAATCCCACATTCAAGTGCCGCAGAGGAGGACAGACCAGCTCCGATGGGGAGATCTCCATCAAAAACCAGGTTGAATCCAGGCACGTCAATCTCTCGATCCTGGAATTGCCTGATCACCCCCAATATGTAGTTCGCCCAGACGCATGACCCTTTGGCAACAGGGTTAGAAGAGCTGGTCATATGGGTTTCTTGGAATGCTTTGGAATGTAGATGTACCTGATGATCCTCCCGCGGCGCAGCTATCATGTAAATACCCAAATCAATCGCCGCTGGCAGAACGACCCCGCCATTGTAATCCACATGCTCTCCCAGGATGTTGATTCTTCCTGGTGAAAAAAGCATCTTCTCTTTTCCGGTCAAACCGAAAGTCTTGGCGTATGTCTCAGTGAGTGACGCAATGAGCTCCTTATTCATCAACCTCCTATTGGCTTAATGATGAACGAATAGCTGTTGCCATCCGGTGAAATCTGATATTTTTCGTGTGGCATGGCACCCCAACTCGTGTCCCCTCCCACGCCCATTTGCCGGGCGTCTACGTTGATATTGATCAATGGCCGCTGTGGTATGTGATACGTATGTCTCTGTATCTTCCTGGCGCCCTCATCGAAATCGCTATTCAGTTGATGGTGCGCGCTAAAGGCGAAGGGATTATCGACAGCAACAACTTGGATACCCTTTTTTGCCGCATTGGTAAAAGAAACATGCCTTACGTCACTACGGCTTCCATTTTCCTGAGGTCGGATATAGGGAAAGTACAATCCACTTACCTGTTTATTGTAGAGGCCTACGAAAGCGCTTGTCTTTCGGTCTATGTAATTCTCGTGTGGTCCACGACCATACCACTCCACATTTTCAAACTCATCCCTCAATACGAAATTGGTCCCGAAACGCGGGATGTTGGGAAGCGCTTTGTCATTTGTACTTAAAGATTGTTTCACCAATAATTCTCCATCAATATTAAAGGTATATTCCATCGCCACGGACCCGGCAATATCTGGCAGCTCATATTCTGCCCTGATGACAACACTTTTTTGAGCTCCCTTTTCCCCAACTCGTGGTACCCCTTGTATTTCGAAATCCGACAGAAGCTGGTCTTGAGAAGCACCTTTCCATACCCCCATCCTTTCAGGCATATTGAATCCGTAATCATTGTCTGTGGGTGGACGCCAGAAGTTAGGTTTAAGCGGTGCCATCAGGATGTTCGCTTCATCATAGGCCAGCTCAACCAAAAATCCCGTGGACACGTCAAAAGTAGCAGTAAAATTCTCGTTGCTGATTGTGGTGAATTGATCCGTAGTCCTCACATCAAATAACCCGGCACGTTCGAAGTCAAACTCCGCACTTATCCCGGGGGAAAGTCGCAATTGCTCCCTCGCCACAGTGTGACCAGCCTCCAGCAAGCCATATTCCCGTGCCAATCTGGCCCTGACGTTTAGAAAATACTCACGGCCATCATCCAGGGCTGGAAGCTCAAGGCTTGCCTTCCCTTCTGTTCTGGCCTCGATTCGGGGTACTGTGACGCTGCCCGATGTGATGACTTTACCGTTTTCCAGGAGTTCCCACTCAAAGCCAAACCGATCCAGATTGATGAAATCATATCCGTTTTCAATGGTCAATTGTCCTGTCCGGAGATCAAAATCCCGAAACTTGATGTACTGGTATACTTTCTTCACCTCCAGCAAAGCCGGTTGAATGGATCGATCCGGATCAACGAGTCCGTTCAAACAGAAATTTCGATCGTGTTGGAGATCTTGTCCTCCAAGATCCCCACCGTAGGCAAAGTAGGCGTCACCCTCCGGAGTATATGCTTTCAGGCCCTGGTCCACCCAATCCCAGATGAACCCTCCTTGCAGCACATCATACTTTTCCATCACATCCCAATAGTCCTGCAGGTTGCCAACACTATTTCCCATTGCATGGGCATACTCACAAAGGACATAAGGCCGCTGTGCTGCACCCTCGGCATAGGCAACCATGCTTTCGATGTTGTCATACATCGGCGCCTGGATGTCAGAATTGGTGTATGTGGTGGCGCCTTCATATTGTACAGGTCGGGAGGGGTCCTGGCTTTTTAACCAATCATATGTGGCAAACAAATTCTCGCCGTTTCCCGCTTCGTTGCCCAGAGACCAGATGATAACGGAAGTATGGTTCTTATCCCTCTCAAACATTCTGATGGTTCTGTCCAGGTGCATCTCTTTCCACTCCGGACGATAGGCCGGATGCAGTGCCTGCCGTTTCGGGTCATTCTCCAGGCCTTGATTGGTGGTGCCCATGCCGTGCGTCTCGATATTCGCTTCGTCAATGACATAGAACCCATGTTCATCGCATAGGCGATAAAAATGCTCATCCTTGGGATAGTGGCTACAGCGAATGGCGTTCAGGTTGTGCTGCTTCATCAAGGTTAGATCCTGCAAGGTCAGCTGCTCCTCTACCACGTGTCCAGTGACGGGATCATGATCGTGTAGGTTCACTCCCTTGAGATAAACTCTGACGCCATTCACCAACAATTCATTTCCCCTTATTTCGACTTTCCGAAAGCCGATTCTTCGGCTTACAACCTCGACAAGATTACCTTTTCGGTCCTCTATGGTCAGTACCATGGTGTAGAGAGCAGGCGTCTCTGCGGACCATTTTTCCACCTGCGGGATGACGGTACCGAAAGTGAGCAAACCGTCCTCGCCTTCAGGAATCTGTGTTGTCTTGCTTTCCTCGTAGATCGTTTGACCTTGCTGCAACAATTTCACTGTCGCTTGATGCCCCTTTTGCACTTGCCCCGAAGTATTCCGAAAGTGCACATCCAGTAGAAATAGTCCGTTTTGATAATCGGCATCCAAATCTCCTAAGATCGTGTACGGTCACTTTGGGCGTGGCGTAGAGATACACATCCCTATCCATCCCGCTCAGTCTCCAAAAGTCCTGATCCTCTAGATAACTGGCGTCTGACCATCGATAAACCTCCACGGCGATCGAGTTTTCTCCGGCCCGAATAAAATCGGTCAGTCTGAACTCAGCGGGAGTCTTACTCCCCTCGTTGTAGCCAACAAACTTTCCGTTTACCCACAGGTACATAGCGGATCTTACAGCCCCAAAATGTATGTACACTTCCTGGTCCAGCCAGTCCTCCGAGATATTGAATACACGTCTGTAGCTACCTACCGGATTGTGGTCTCTATCCACTTTTGGAGGATCAGCAGAGAAAGGATAAGTGATGTTGGAATATATGGGAATACCGAAGCCATTCAATTCCCAGTTTCCGGGAACGATGATATCGTCCCAGGCACCCACATCGAAGTTTTCCAAATAGAAATAGGCTGGTCTTTCGGAAGGCTTCTTCACCCAATGAAACTTCCAGACACCATTCAACGACTGGTAAAACGGTGATCCCTCAAATCTCTTGGCCGCCATAGCGGTGGCCTCCGAGGTATGTCGATAGAACGTTGCATGGGGACGTTCCCTGTTGATTTGAAAGACCTCCGGATCCTCCCATTCCGTTCCGGTTTGCGAAAATGTGGGTTGAAACAGCTGGAGTAGGCAGGTGGTGGTCAGTATGTGGGTGTATTTTCTGATGCTCATTTTTGTTGGTTAATGGCGCTATAGACGATATTCTCAAATTTGTTTTGCAGGTTCCACTCCCAATTGGGGTACATCTGCAACAAGAGTATGGCCACAAGTTCTTCCTGCGGGTCCATCAGGCAGCTGGTAGAAAAAAACCCACCCCATCGGCAAGTCCCTGGCGAGGCTGGATATTTGTGCAAGTCCTGTTCTTCAATGACGCCAAACCCCCATCCGATACCATCCAAACCTGCCTTGGTTTGACCCAGGGTCATCCATTCGATGGTCTTGTGCCCCAGGAGTCGCTTCCCATTATAGGTTCCCTTGTTCGCTATCATTTGTGCAAAAATGGCATAATCATGAGCAGTCGTCGTGATATCTGCTCCACCGGAGTAATAGGTCTTCGCCCCAGCAACAGGGTAGTTGATCAATGGATAGTCGGTCGGCACCACACCGTCTGCAGATGACATGTAGACCGACACAAGCCGATCAAATTTCTCTTCAGGTAAATAGAAGTGGGTATCCTCCATACCTAGCGGGTCAAAAATTCTTTCCTGAAAATACACATTGAGCGACATCCCTGAAATGATTTCGATAAGCCGGCCAAGAACATCATAACTTATCCCATAAGTCCATTGGGCTCCTGGTTCATGTTTCAAAGGCAGACTGGCCAATCGATCGACACTTTCTGCCAAGGTGATAGCGCGTTCTTCGAATCCTTCAGATATCTCGTGCTTGGCATAAATGGCGTTGAGCTCCTGATCCTGGAAACCATAGCCGAAACCGGCAGTATGATTGAACAAATGACGGATCTTGATATCATTCCTTGCTGGGTGCGAGGTATAACTGGAGTCTGTGAGCTTGATCTCCTCCAGTACTTCCATGTGGCGCATTTCGGGAATAAACCACCAGAGCGGATCGTCCAAACCAAACTTCCCTTCTTCAAGTAGCATCATTGCACCAACAGCAGTCATCGCCTTAGTCATTGAAGCTATCCTAAACATATCCGTGGTCGTGAGTGGCTCATTCTGCTCGATATCTCGCCATCCTACCGCCCGCTCATAGACTATGGTACCCTTTCTGGCTACCAGAGCAACGGCTCCGGAAATTTTTTGCTGCGCCACATAGTCCTCTAGCATTACATCAATATGCCGCAGGTGGTCCTGATGCATCGCTACCTCTTCAGCCTTACCCACAACTAAGATGTCCGATTGCATCGCCGTTGGGGCGTTGCAGGTACTCAGAAGAATGCAGGTGGTTATACCAAGATATCTCATCACAACCAGGAATGATTGTCGCAAAAATAGGGTCCGGTACCATGCAGGCCCAGGACAAATCAATCAGTATAGGGGGTCAATTTGAGCAGGCTAGTAATCGCCAGCTTTGCACAAAACCGCCAGGTTCGACCATGCATATGCTCAATAGCGGGTTCTTTCGCCCAAATAAGGGGGTGGTATTGACCCACTCCCCCTGTCGATGCAGCTGTCAGCACTTATTTGGCTAAATTTCTTCAATGATTAAAAGGTGTGAACGGACCATAGTACTCTCCTGCATCCTGGCGCTTCTGTGGCTCGCGACATTCCATTGCTATGGACAGGATCTACCGGTACAGCACCGGTTCTATCGACTCAATGAAGAACAAGGTCTCAGCAATGGATTTGTGAACAAAATAGTCCAGGACACACTGGGATTCCTTTGGGTAGGCACAAACGATGGCCTTTTTCGCTTTGATGGCAAGCATTTTCAGTCCTTTCGAACCTCTTCTGCAATCCCCGTTCCCGACAATACGATCAATGACCTTCTTGTAGACAAAAACAACAAGATATGGGCCATGACCAACTATGGACTGGCCATATACTCCTATGAGTCAGACAGCATTATACAAAAGCAGCCTGATGAACTTTTTGGAGATAAAGTAGGAAGAGTTGTGACCTGTGCTGCACAAGTATCGAATGGTACGATCTACATGGGATCCGATGAAGCGGGATTGCACAAATACGAAAACGAACGTTTCAGTGAGGTGCCTATTGACATTGAGGGACAACCCTATGCCCTGGAAGATATTGCAGATCTGGCACTCGACCACAGCGTACTTTGGATTGGCACGTGGACAAATGGCATTATTCGATACAACATCAGGACTGGTCAGGCCGAGGCCCTGCAGTTCTCCACAAGCGACCATGATCTGACCGTTTACATTAAGGACCTGTTCGTCGACTCTTTCGGCCGCCTGTGGATCGGAACAAATCTGGGTGTCTATACTATTTCCGAAAACGGCTCCCGAATTTATCTTCAGCCCATCGACAACCCTGTTTTGCAAAATGTCGATGTTTTAACCATACATGAGGACGCCGACGGAACCATTTGGATCGGTACCAGAAGTCAGGGACTTTATCGCCTGGAGCAGTCAGTTTTGACGCATTTCAAACCTTCTGTTGACCGTTCAAGTGTGTCCCATAGGACCATCAGCGCTATTTTCCAGGATGAGAGTGAGAATCTCTGGCTTGGCACCCACAACAATGGAATTGATGTTTTCCATCCTGATGGAGAAATCGTCAGGAATATAAGCACTGTTCAACCCGAAGGAACAGGTACTTACATGAGCGAGAGCATCTGGGGCATTCACAATGCCCAAAACGGTATCTGGATGGGTACGGACGGATCCGGATTGTACCACTACTCGCCGGCTACTGACGAAATAGTGCCTATCGCCTCGAGTGATATCAGCCCAAAACTCACCGACGATGCCATCCTCACTGTCCTGGAAGCTTCCGACCAAACGCTGTGGTTAGGTACATACAAAGGGGGTATCAATGTACTGAGTCCTGACAGGCAATCGGTACGCAGTTATTCGGTAGCCAATAGTCCGCTAAGCGTGAATGATGTGCGGGTGTTGTACGAAGACGACAGCCAGACCATTTGGATTGGAACCAATCGTGGCGGCCTGTACCAATTCTCTGAATCTGCACAGGAGATTACCAAAATCTCCAATACCGGGTTTTATGACATTAGAGGCATCTTAAAAGACGATGTTGACTCAAACCTTTTGTGGTTGGCAACTTACGGCTATGGCCTTGTGAAATTCTATATCAAAGAGCAACTGGTAATGCCAATCGAATGGGATACTACTCAGTCTCATGGTCCCCCGATCGGGCTTTCCATCGATCAAACCAATGAACACATATGGCTTGGCACCATGCAGTCCGGCCTGATCAGGATCGACAAAAAGACTGATGAAACCAAAGTCTTCGACGAATCAGTAGGAATCATCAACAATACGGTCAGATCAGTTCTGGCATTGGACAAAAACATATGGATTGGAACCAATGCAGGCCTTTCAGTGCTGGAGATGGATTCAGAGAACATAAGAAACTTCAATACTTCCGATGGCCTTCAAAATGGTCAATTCAATGACGGGTCACTCATCCAGACAGCCAACGGCTACCTCGCCGTTGGAGGAATCCATGGCATGGACATATTCGATCCCGACGAATTGATGATGGGTCAGCGGCTGCCGCAAATCACTTTTACCAAATTGAAAATCAACAATGAGGTCGTACGTCCGGGAACATCCAATTCAATTGACGCAAGCCTTCCGATCACCAGTAGGGTTACCTTATTTCCTGATCAGGACGTTTTCACCATTGAATTCAATGTGATAGAATTTCCCAGTGCGCTGGGCTGGAGATACGAGTTCTTGCTGGAGGGTTTCGACTCGCATTGGACAACGGGCACAGGCAACAACAACGCTACATACCGCAATGTGCCTCCGGGTAACTATACTTTCCAGGTCCGGGCTGTTGACCCGGCCATGAGCAGGTCGGGCAATGTCAATTCACTGTCTATCAAGGTATTGCCACCATGGTGGAATACCATCTATTCGCGTATTGGCCTCGCCATATTGGTCAGCGTCATCATCTGGATCATCTACCGAAACATCAAGGACAGAGTCACCATGAAGCAGAGGCTCTATTATGAGCAAAAGATCAGGCAGCAAGAACATGATGCCATGCAGGACAAAATCCGGTTTTACACGAACTTCTCCCATGAGATGAAAACCCCGATCACGCTGATATCCGGCCCAGTGAACGATCTGTTGAGAAATGAAGAAATCCCCCAAACTCAAAAAAAGTCCCTCAGGCTGATCAAGCGCAATGCCCACACACTCCTGAAGCTTATCAATCGTCTTCTGGAATTCCGCAAATTGGAGACTGAAAATACGATGCTCAATGTGAGCTACCATGACCTGACCATCCTGGCACAGGAAGAGGCCGAAAGCTTCTCGTACCTGGCTAAAGATCAAGACATAAAATTTGGCTTCTATTGCGAGACGGATCTAAAAGCCTGGATAGACATCGAGAAGTTACAGATCATTATCAACAATCTGCTTTCTAACGCGCTGAGATACAGCGAACCCAATTCCAAAGTCACTTTCCGCGTAGCTCATGAGGCACCAAATATTATCATAAGCGTTGCTGATGAAGGCAGGGGTATCGATCAGGAGGAGTTGGAGCAAATATTTACACCCTTCTACCAGGCCAAAAACTCCATTGGCACTGGTGGCACTGGTATAGGTCTGGCACTGTGCAAAAGCTTTGTGGACCTACATGGTGGCAATATCTCGGTTACCAGCGAACTCGGTGCCGGGACTACGTTCAATGTAACCCTACCAGAAGGCAAGGGCCATTTAGAAAGCCTGGACTATGTCAGGTTCATAGACGTCACGCAAGGTGAAATAGACGAATCCATATCTCATGAAGAAGTGGAGCAGGTGAGCCCTCTGGACAATGAGCAAGTCCTGCTCATAGCAGATGACAACAGAGATATTCGCATCTACGTGGCTTCATTGTTTGAGCACAAATTCAACGTCATCCAGGCCAGCGACGGACAGAAAGCCCTGGATCTGGCCAGAACTACAGTGCCCGATATCATTATCTCGGACATCATGATGCCAGGGCTGGATGGTTTGGAATTTTGTCGTGCCATCAAAGAACATGTCGCCACCAGTCATGTACCTGTAGTGCTCCTGACTGCGAAAGGGACAAGTCAAACCAAAATAGAGGGATATGACGTTGGCGCTGACGGATACCTGACAAAGCCTTTTGATTCAGAAGTACTAGTCGCTCGAGTCAACAACCTGCTCCAGTCAAGGGAACATCTTCGGGAATTGCATGACCGCGGACAGTGGATTGAAAACAAGGATGTTCCTTCACGTGAAATTGAATTCATTCTCAAGGTGGAAGCGACAGTACTAGACTTGATTCCCGGGAAAGAACTCAGTGTCACCAAGCTTTGCCGGGAGTTGGGGTTCAGCAGGACTTCCCTTTATCGTAAAATCAAATCCCTCACCGGACAATCAATCAAACAGTTCATCCGATCTATCAAACTCAAAAAAGCAGCTGAAATGCTGGCAACCGAAGACATGGCTGTTTCGGAAATCGCGTTTGCCCTCGACTTTACAGACCTTAAGTATTTCCGTACTTGCTTCAAAAAACACCATGGCAAGCTACCCCTGGAGTATCAAAACGAAATGAAATCCAATGAGCCTGTCAATCAGGAAGAAATCAGGAAAGCACTCAAAATTTCATAGCGAGATCATCGCTTGAGTATGCGCTTGGCGACGGTGTAGTCTGCATTTAAAAGAAAGTATAGGCCTGGCCTCCAGGATCCTACTGAGTGGGTGCCATTTTCCAAATAAGTCACAAACTTGCCATTGGCATCAAAGACCCTAACCTCTTTCTGCGTGTCGACATTCACCACATCGCCAAAGGGGTTGGGGTATACCTGAAAGTCAAATCTGGGATTCACCAGCCCTAGAGGTTCTGACGCGGACAGCTCAATCTGGTCGAAGTCAATTCGGGAGCCAACGCCTGATTCCAAGACAATCCAGGCACTCCACACGCCAGCTGGTACTTGTGCCTCCAATGAAAACGACTGCCAGTCCGGAGTGAAGTCCGGCTGTATCTGCTGGGAACTAATGGTCTGCTGACCTTGATCTTTGAAGAGGATTTTGAAGAAGCCTGTTTCAACATCCGCACCGGATTTGGCCCAACCTGTCAGCGTGAGTAAACTTCCGGCTTCCACCCGAGTCGCAAACCTGACGCTTCCTTCATTTTCTGTCCTCATAAACTTGCCACCCTCCTTGGCCTCCTGGGCGTCTTGCACCACTTCTATGCTACCTGAAGGACGCCATCCATCGGCCATTCCCGGTAAAATGGTCCGCTCAAATCCGCCATTGTACACCTCCCCAAGCTCCGCGAAAGAAGAGATATCGAGGGATTCCGGACTGGAGAGATCCAGCACCTCAGCCAGATGGTCAGCCAATATGTTTGCGAATCCGGCATGCTCGTTCACCACTGCATGTTCCTGACCCCAAAGCCATGGGAAACGCACGTAAGAAACTTCCTGATCACCCTGATCTTTCAACTCCTCCACTGCCTCTACCACATAGTCTGCCGGTTCTCCATAAGCCCAACCGTAGGAATTGGCGAGTACGATGTGGGCTGATGGGTAATACAAACGGACCTGATCCCTGACAAAGGACTTCCAGCCGTTCATTATCTCCTCCTTCGAAGCATTGCCATAGTAGTCATTTGCTCCGAGGTTGATGACAACTGCATCCGGTTCAAAATCCCAATAGCCAGCATCAAAAGACCAACTATTTTCCTCAGAAGCAGGCTGATAAGGATGTATTCTGTCCCAGACTTCCCTGCAATTCCAGCGAGCTTTACTCGTAATACCTGAACCACTGGCTCCAATCAGGCTATACTCCGCATTAAGCATTCTTGATACCATACCAGGGAAAGTATGATAGGCCCCACTGGCCTCGTTGCCTCCGGTGTCGTAGGCATTCCAGGCATTCCAACCTGCAGTGTTGGAATCCCCTATGAACTCCAGTTGCAGTTCTGGCCTGCGCTCAGGCGCCAGGACATCTCCATCAATTTCCAATCCGGAGAATGTCACCATCGAACCTTCATCCAATTTCACTATCTCCAGATTGTGCGGGCCCGGAGGCAAATCAGTGGCCAGTGTAATCCATTGCGATGTTGAACCAGTGAGTTCCAACACTGTTCTCTCCAGCGGACTATCCTGGCCATCGATAATCAGGTATAAGTAGCTTTTTTGCGAAGAAGAAAATTGGCCCCTGATGGCTGTGCCTTCAAAATTCACATTGATCGAAACCCCGTTCAGACTGTATTTCACGGAATTGTCATCCGCGAACACCACTCTTCCCGTGTACTGGATTTCGTTGCTCTGCGGGCCTACGAAATTCTGAGCATATCCAACACTTACACCTAAGAGCAAGGCAAGACCAAGGCACCTTCGAACAGCTTTTGCGCTGAGCAAATATTGTTTTGATTTATGAATCATTTCAAACCCGGCAAAATCGACTGGCATCAATTATTGTACTGTGAACGTGGAATTTGCTGTATACCAGTTGACATAGCCGGCGCCATTGTCATCGTAGTCTACGAATAGCTCAATGTCAAAAGTGCCATCGGACAGGTTGTAGGTGCCTCCGGCGCCTGTGCTTCTGACCCGATATTCAAAACCGGAACCATCAGACCCCAATACCTGCGTGGCCAAATCCAAAACGCCCTGGTTCTCATCGCCTGCATCCGGTTGTAGGTTGAACTCGATGGTGATATCAGATACCAGTGCCCCTAAGTCAAGAAAATCGCCACTAACCGTTAGCGTACCGCAATCGGCACTAAGGGACAGACCCAAATCAGTGTAGCTATTGTCATAGTCGTCGTAGAAGAAATCTGAATTGAAGGCTGTGAATGAAGAGGCAACATTCGACAATCTACCATCCCAAGATGAAGCCGCGCAATTCGGACCCTCACCTGCAAGAGATTCTACAGACGCTGTGATGTCAGAATCATACCAATCCACCCACGCTGTAGGATCCGGACCATAGATATCGATGAACTGCAAGGTTGTAACCAAGGTCATGGTTTCGGCGCAGATGTTATAGGTACCAGACTTCAGGATCCATCGGTAGGTATATCCTGCATTGTCCATTCCTTCCGTACTCGAATTGAAGGTGATTATACCTGTGGTGGCTCCTGCCTGGTCAGGCGTTAGCGTTGCCTCCATGGTGAGGCCTACGTCGTAGTTGGCGATGTCTCCGGAAATGGTCATGGTATTCCCTGAAACGGAGGTCGTATAGGTACCAGCATAATCGCTGTAATAGACTGTATTGCTCCCCGCAAAAGCCCATGTGGCTCCGTTGAATTTGTCAATCGTATCCGGACACTCATCATCCTCAATGGAAACGATGGCACTGGCCTCCGTCGGGTTAGAAAGTCCCTTTCCGATGTTGAGATCGCTGTCGCTCACGCTGGCAATGGACACGGTAATGAACCGATCATCCAAAGCCTGCAGAATGTCATCAATGGCATGAATCCTGAATCCTACCTGGGATGTGAAACTACCAGCAGGAATGGTGATGGTATTGCTGGGAGACACAATCTCATAGTCCACCCCTTCCGTAGCATTCGTAGCTTCCACGGATAGTTCCACGATGATGTCTACCTCACGGGTGTCAAAGCCCAGGTACTCTGCGTGAATTTCAATCGCTGTTTCAGGGGTAGTGTTATTGGATTCAGAGATAGAAAACGATGTAGCAGATAGAAAAACAAACTCCTGCACCTCATCTACGCCGAGGTTGTTGTCATCTTCACAGCCCATCAGTAATACCAAAGCCAATGTGATTGTCCAAAGTGATTTTCTCATGTTCATTTAGTTTACAAGCCACATTTGGCCGTTGATATTGTCATTTCCTCCAAACTGTCTCTGGACAGCTTCCTGGACATTATTTGCATTGAGATTCAATTCCGACTGGGGATACATCCATCTTACTGGGATAAGGCCTTCGTTGAAGTCAGTGGTAGAAAAGGTCGGTATACCAGTTCTTCTTTGGTTGTAGAATGGTTCCCAACCGGAGGACAGGAAGTAAGTCAGGTACTTCTGAGTGTTGATCTGTTCGATACCATCGCCCCCACCATAAGCTACCAGTGGATGTGCCAGGTAGGTAGCGACTGAACCCGGATCAATACCGTAGAACTCCAGATTGGCTCTGACCCCTGCATTGTAGAAAACCTGGGCATCTCCGGAAATCCATCCAAGCTCCACAGCTTCCGCCAAAATCAGTTGCAGTTCGGCATAGGACATGGTCACTGATGGTTCCGTTGCCGGGTCATCCGAATACCTTGCATCGGGAAAAGAGCCGATGCCAGTCAAGAACTGGGACTGGAGGGTTTCAAAATCAGCACCCCCACTCAAACCACCGTAGGAGTCAAAGTTGGCCGGATCTGAGCTGTTGGCGTTGATGTCTGCTATCGCAAATAGCCTGGGATCCTCTCGCTCCTTCATCATCTCCACCAATGTTGTCTCAAGGGGGTATGCCACTTTGAAGTTCTGGTTGTTGAAGAACGGATACCTACTGCCCGCAATATTGAAATGTTGCAAAGCAAGATTGTCCTGGTTGCCACCCATCAAAGGATAGGAAACAGGGTCCGAAAAAACATCATTGAACTGCTGCCTAATATTGATGGAAGAATTACCCTCCTTGGCAGATAGGGTCATCAATACCCTCAAGCGAAAGGAATTGATCGCTCGTCTCCAACGCTGAATATCGCCATCGAAGAGCACATCCCCCACCAGATCCACCTGGGTTCCATTGCTGGCCAGTTCCGCATTGGCTTCATCCAGAAGCATGAGGACACCCGCAAAGACGTCTTCCTGAGGATCATATGTAGGTTGGAAATTGTCCTCAAATCCTCCCAAAGCCTGGCTGAATGGGATATCGCCAAAGACCATGGTCAGCTGATAGTAATGGAAAGCCTGAAAGAACTTCGCAATAGCTGCATAGTTGGGCAGCCCGGTGCGCTCTGACTCCTCAATCATTTTCACAGTCTGTCTGAGTTGGTCGTAGTTGTCAAATCCGGCCCGGTTCCAATTGTAGTATTGGGACAAGTCCTGACCATCCACCCAGACCATCATTCTGCTGGCAAATTGCGCGGAAATGTCCAGGTTGTTGAAGGAATTCACAGTCAGGTTGGTGAGTATGAGCCCCGGATTGGCCTCAGTCGTTCGGTTTGGGTCTTCCTGGAATTGATCGAAATCACAAGACTGGATCACAAAAGCAGACAACAGTAGTATGAAAATCTTTTTCATGTCTCAGAACTTAAAGTTTAGGTTGAATCCAAAATTTCGCGTGGATGGACTTTGAAACTGATCATCAAAGCCCTGGTCAGGATCAATCTGAGGCACATCAGTAATCAATAGCAGATTTCGCCCCACCAATGAGATACTTGCCTGATCCAGAAAACTATTTGCCAGCAGCGCGGATGGCAAACTGTACGTCAAAATGACCTCTCGAATTTTGAAGAAGCTTTCATCATAGTAGAAGTCACCATAAGCCTCCTCATTGCCATAGACGTTCTTGGCCCAGGCGATATAATTGACTGCAGTAGTGTTGGGCGCGTAAACTCTGGAGTCATTGACGATGTTGCCGAAGTTGTCATACTCCACAGATCCTTCGACGATTACTACCCCTGGATCGATATAGCTGGCAATGCCATTGTTGGCGTCATCCCTTTCTGGCCTCACGGTGTTGGGGTGTGTACCAGCCCAATGCATTTCAGCATTGGTAATGGACAGGATCTTGCCACCTAGCCTGCCATCTCCGGAAATACCCAATGAGAAGTCTCGGTAGCGGAATGTCTGCTGAACTCCAAAAATCCAATCTGCATCGTCGAAGCCCACATTCCTCAAGAAAGGGTCAGCAACCCGGGAGCCATTCTCAATGATGTATCTGCCACCTGGAGTCCTCAAATACACCTCTTCCCAGACTTCATCCATCCGATCACCCTCATCGATCTGATTGAACCTGCCGGATCCATCCGGTGCCTCCTCCAGGAACCGCCGATATTGTGTCCAGTTGGTTGAAATGTCCCATCGGAAATCCCCCGCTTTCACAGGCGTTCCGGAAAGCATGATTTCTATCCCTCGCCTTCTGAACTCCCCACCATTCTCTAGTCTGGACCCAAAGCCGGATGCGTCAGAAACCGGAACAGCGATGATGTTGTTGAAATCCAGGATATTATAGTATGCCACATCGATGCCCGCTCGGCCCTCAAGAAATCTGGCATCAAGCCCAAACTCCCAGGTACGAGAGGTGGCAGGTTCCAGGTCAGGGCTGATTTTGACATCGGGGAAATCAACGGAATTCACATTATTCCATCCTGACCCTTCATTGTAGGCTATGATATGGTTGTAGGGCCGATTGCCAAGGATATCATCATTATCAATCAAGCCATCACCAACCTGAGCAAACGAAGATCGTACCTTGAGAAACGAAACGAATTCCGGTATCGTCAACAAATCCGATAACACAATGCTCGCACTCACCGAAGGGTAGAAGAAAGAATTGTTGGCCGTGGGAAGCGTGCTCACCCAGTCATTTCTACCCGTGAATCCCAGGAAAAAGGAATTGAATATCTCGAAGTCTACCGTTCCGTACATGGAAGCGACTCGTTCTTCGGCATCCCGATTTTCTCCAACAATGGGGTTGGCTGAGTTCGCAATGTTGTAAAACCCGGGGACAATCAGGCCATCGGTGAAAACACCCGACTGCAGGTATTGCGCATCCCTGATCGCCCCTCCAAGATTCGCGGTAACGGAGAAGTTGCTGTTGATTTGCTTGTTGTAGCCCAGCACCGCATCCGTATTGAAATTGTAATTGGATTCATTGGTAACGAAGTAATTGCCAAAAGACAGGTCGTTAAAGTCCCTCAAATAGCTAAATGGCTCCTGCTCTGTTGACAGCAAAGAATAGTAGCTGAATCCGGACCGGACCTTAAAATCCAGACCCTCCATAATATTGTAGGTAAGATTGAGATGCCCGTAAGAAGTGTTCCTGAACCAGCCTCTTTGATACTCGTTTGCCAGAAACCACGGATTATTGAACCACTGTGAATTCCATTGTTTTTGCTGAAGACCTTCCTGATCCTCTACCCAATAATCTCTAAAATCATTGATGTCGAAATTATTACCCATCCACATGATCGTATACAAATAGCTCTGAGAACCATACCCCAGGTTGGGGAAATTCTCTGACTCCTGCCGCCCATAGCTCAGGCTGGCATCGGCTTTCAACTTCTCCGACAGGTTGTAGCTTCCTGCTACTGTGAGTCCTTTGATATCCAGATCAGTATTGGGTACTTGCCCCCTTTGATAGCTATTCGAGACAGACACCCGGAAAGAACCCTGATCATTGCCTCCCGTCACGCTGACATTGTTGGACTGTATGATCCCAGTGCGGAAAAACTTATCCATATTGTCTCTGCCCTGATTGACCATGGGTACGGACTCTCCGTTGCTATCAATCTGGACGGTAGAGTAAGATCCATCTAGCCTGGGACCCCAAACCCAAACACCATTGGTGGCGTCTGCCCCTAGCCACTCATACTGGCCATTATCTCCCTGACCGTATACTTGTTGTGTCTCGGGCACCCGGAGGAAACTCGTCTGAAACTGCGTGCTGGAATTCACTTCTACAGCCAGCTTATCCTTACCTCGTTTGGTGGTAATCAAAAGCGCTCCATTTCTTCCTATGCTTCCATACAATGCCGACGCAGTCGCTCCTTTCAGCACACTTATATTGTCAATATCATCCGGCCTTATCTCCCAGAAATCGGCGTTGGGATTAGGCACACCGTCTATCACCACCAATGGACGGCCTCCCCTCATCTCTATGATCGGGTCTTGAAAAAAGTCAGTGGGCGTGCGGATACTCAAACCGGCCACCTTACCGGTGAGGGTGGTAATGGGATTGGATTCCCTGGCCTTCACCATTTTGTCACCATCGAATTCTGTCACAGCATAGCCAAGGGATTTAGTTTCCTTTTCTATACCCAAGGCCGTGACTACAACCTCTTCAAGTTGTT
This sequence comes from Cyclobacteriaceae bacterium, assembly GCA_965601475.1. Lineage (GTDB taxonomy): Bacteria > Bacteroidota > Bacteroidia > Cytophagales > Cyclobacteriaceae > JAWPMT01. The sequence continues at coordinate 823,835 of OZ271832.1, forward strand.
CGGCATCCAGTCTCAACATGATATCCACAGTAGACTGAGTACCGATCTCAACCTGTTGTGTGGCGAAGCCAACATAAGAAAACGAGAGCTGTTCGGAATCCGAAGTCACCTGAACCGAAAAATTCCCATCGACATCGGTAACTGCACCGCGGGTGGTTCCCACCACCAGGATAGTGACCCCTGGAAGCGGTTCATTGTCCTCCTCAGAGATTACCCGACCTGTCACCGTTCTGTCCTGAGCAAAGGCGGAAAATACAATGAGCATGACACTCACACCAAGGATGGGTCTGAGCAATGAGTTTAAGTGCATCATATAGTAGGGTTTAATGTGTCCTTCAATCGAAGGTATTTTAATCGGTGTTTAATCACTACTCACTCATGTCGATTGAACAAATCAACCCCCTTTTTTGGATGTTCTGAGGTCATGCACAAGTCCTCAATGCGCTTAGCTTTGGAATAATGAATAAGATAAAGCTCGGTCTGCTGCTGTTCTGTGCATTCCTGACAGGTCCTGCTCTTGGTCAGGAATCAAGAACAGTTGGACTGCTAAAAAATAGCAGCACGGCTCTAGACGGTTTCACGCTTTTCTCACCAGGAAGTAGTACCAATACCTACCTTGTGAATACATGCGGCGAGCTAATAAACACCTGGACAAGCGCCTACAGACCCGGCAACGCTGTCTATCTCCAACCCGATGGTACGCTCTGGAGGGCCGGCAGATTGGAAAACAGACACATTAATGCAGGGGGAGCCGGAGGAATAATTGAAAGGATGGATTGGGACAGCAATGTGATATGGTCCTACACCTACAACACTTCCGAAGTTCGGGCACACCATGATTTTCAGGTGCTACCCAATGGAAATGTATTAATTCTCGCATGGGAGGTGAAAAAAAAGAAAGCGTGTCTGACTAATGGCCGAAACCCGGACCTACTCCCTGATAGTGAGCTGTGGCCCGAGAAAATCATTGAGGTTGAACCTGTTGGTACTAATCAGGGCGTCATTGTCTGGGAATGGAATGCATGGGATCATATGATCCAGGATTATGACCCAGCAAAAGAAAACTACGGAGACGTAGCGGCGCACCCCGAAAAAATTGACATCAACTACATACGGCCCGGGGTTGACGGAGCCGACTGGCAACATGCCAACTCAATCCACTACAATGCCCAACTAGATCAAATTATCTTGAGTGTATTGTTTTTTGATGAAGTCTGGATCATCGACCACAACACCACCACCCAGCAAGCTGCAGGCCCAAAGGGTGATTTACTGTTTCGTTGGGGAAATGACCAGGCCTTTCGAGGTGGTCTGGCCTCCGATCAGAAGCTTTTTGGCCAACACAACGCCCAGTGGATAGGTGAAGGTCTCCTGGATGAGGGGCAGATCCTCATCTTCAACAATGGCCAGGAGCGACCGGAAGGAGCTTACACATCTGTAGTGAAAATCGCCACTTCCCTCGTCGATGGCAAATACCAGAAGAGATCCAATGGCGCATTCTTACCGGAAAACTTCAGTTGGGAATATGTGGCAGACCCTCCCGAGTCTTTTTACTCCCGCTTCATTTCCGGAGCTCAGCAATTGCCCAACGACAACGTGTTCATCACCGACGGTGCCCATGGTAGATTCTTTGAAATAGATCCACAAGAACGTATCGTGTGGGAGTACGTCAACCCGGTCACGGTGTTCGGAGTAGCAGAGCAAGGTGCCAGCGTATTGAATCCCAATGGTGAGGGAACCAATACTGTCTTCCGTGCCACAAAATATCCCATCAGCTACCAGGGATTCACCGGCAAAAACCTGGAGGCCGAAGGCATACTTGAAATAGATCCCGACAACGTTAACCCTTGCCTTGTCCTATCCAGCGAGCTTCCTGCCAAAGTCGAGGTCTACCCCAATCCCACGACTGAGATCATACGCATCAACAATTATCATGGGAACTATCAGCTCACGAGCCTCCGTGGCACCGTTTTATACACCGGGACGGTCAAATCCAACCATCATCTGCTGGACATGAGTGCATTGGAACCGGGATTGTACTTGGTGAAATTAGAAATGGGCCCACCGATCAAAATCATTAAGACAAGATGAGGCTTTTAGTGGCGCTCTGCATACTCACCGTCTGCCTTGTGGGATGTGGCCGTAGAGACTTCACGCTAGTGCAACTTGAAAACGGAGCAATTCGGGGCCTACTGGAAGATAGCGTCTATGTTTGGAAAGGTATCCCCTACGCGCAGCCGCCGGTTGGTATTCGCCGTTGGCAACCACCTGCTCCCGTAAATAAATGGGATGGTGTCAGGGAAGCCCATGAGTTCGGCAATATATGCCCTCAGACGGGCTATGGTGAGCAGAGTATATATGAGATACCTTCTCAACCTATGTCAGAAGACTGCCTGTACCTGAATGTGTGGACGAGGGACCCCGACCCTGAAGAACTGCGGCCCGTCTTCGTTTGGATACATGGCGGAAGTCTGACCAGAGAAGGAGGAACACATCCCCAGTATCTGGGAAGTAACATGGCCAAAAAAGGGTTGGTGTATGTGAGCATCAACTACAGACTCAATGCCTTTGGCTTCATGGCTCACCCTGAATTGTCAAAAGAGAGTCCAAATGACATTTCAGGCAATTATGGGCTCATGGATCAGATTGCTGCATTGCAGTGGATTAAGGACAACATCGAGGCATTCGGGGGAGACCCAGGCAATGTCACAATTGCAGGAGAATCTGCTGGTGGCTGGTCGGTAACCGTACTGACCGCTATGTCAAAAGCGAGTGGCCTCTTTCACAAAGCCATCGCGCAGAGTGGCGCATATCTTTGGCCCGGCCCCCATCTCAAGACAGCACAAAATGGTTACCTGGCCGGAGAAGAGGAAGGCAGACAATTCATGGACATGCTCGGAGCCTCAAGTTTGGATGAAATGCGGGCCCTATCCGCCGAAAAAATCAAGGATCTGTTCTTTTCCGACTCCAGCCAGCTTAACAGCGAGCCACTCGTGGATGGCGTGTGGCTGGAAGATGAGATCCACAAAATCTATGCTTCCAATCAACACAACAAGGTAGACATCATTACCGGGTCCAATTCGCATGAATGGTCACTCTGGATACCTTCAGACCTTCCGACAGATCCTGAGGTCTATCGATCCCTGATCAAATCTCGTTATCCAAATCGTGATGATCTCTTCTTTGAGGCTTACCCTGTCAAGGATTCTGCCTCCATCGCACAGGCTTACATGTACTTTCAAGCTGACAAGGATTTCCACTTGCACGATAGAAATTGGGCGCGCCACATGAACAAGGGGGGAAACCAGGTGTACATGTACTATTTCTCCAGGATACCGAAGGAAAGATATCCAGCAAAGTATGGCGCCTTCCACGGCGCAGAAATCGTCTATGCACTGAACAACCTTGGAAATGATCCCGGGCCCATAGGGTCCGGGATCATTTCCAAGGCGGACAAGGATTATGCCGATGCAATGTCAAACTACTGGGTGAATTTTGCTACCACAGGAAATCCCAATGGTACTGGGACTCCGGTACACTGGCCCATCTGGGAGCCTGTTCACGAGGCATACCTGGGTTTCGATGAGACCATTCGACCAGGCAACTTCCTGCTCAAGGAAAGACTGGATGCAGTTCAAAGGTTTCTGGACGCCGAATGAAAATATCACGCCGTGTGACCGTACTACATGGTGACGATCACTGAACCATTGTTATTTCCTTTTTCGATCTCTTTGTGGGCTTTGGCGATGTCCTCCAGACCATAAATAGCCGCCACACGGTTATGCAATCGCTTCGTTGAAAGGAAATCTGTGATGTCTGCAATGGCTTCCTGCTTCGCAGCATCCGGCATGGCATATACCAACACCAGTCTGACGGTCAAATCCATGAACATCATGCGAACAAAAGGTATGGAAGGGTTCATGTCTGTCATCGACGAATAGCTTGCAATCACGCCACTGGTTTTCAATATGTCCAGTACCGGCAGTAGGTTGGCTCCGAAATCACCTTCTACCACCCGATCTACCTTGGCACCGTGCGTGAAGTCCATTATCTCTTTATTCACTTCCTCGCTGGGGTGCCCTACTACCAAATCTGCCCCGGCTCGCTTGCACTCAGCAATGCTCTTCTCACTGGAAGCAGTCGCAATGACATTAGCTCCAAAGTACTTGGCCCATTGTATGGCATAATAACCAACACGACCCGCCCCGCCGGTGATCAAGAGGTTTTGTCCCTCCACATCCCCGTCGGCGAATACAGCGCGATGTGCTGTCATCGCAGGTATAGCCATCATGGCTCCATCCTCAAATGACGCAGTATCGGGCATCAGCACCGCCTGAGCGCTTGGCAAACAGATATACTCAGCGGCAGTACCCTCCCGACGGCCATATTGGGCATTGTACGTCCATACCCGCTCACCTACCCTTGAAGCGGGCACCCCGGATCCTACGGCTTCAACCACGCCTGCCCCGTCACTATGTGGGATGACTGGTCCCTCCTCAAGTAATGCCGGATTGGCTCCAGCACGCTTTTTGGTATCAGAGGGGTTGACGGCTGATGTTCGCAATCTAATTTTTACCTCTCCATGGGCCGGTTCGGGTGTTTTCCAATCTCCCACTTCCAATACGTCATCCGCCGAACCGAATGAATTAAACCAGGCTGCTTTCATATGTAATTTTATATTTCAGTTGATAATCCTTCTGTATGTCCGTCCAGGCCTATCGCCTGACCAGAGATGAATCGCCCCATTGGGGAAGACAGATACAGGCACATGTTGGCCACATCATCCGGACCGACAAACGTCTTCAGCGAGACCTGCCTGACATAAGATGCTTTGATCTCTTCGATGCTTTTTCCCTGCTCTTCCGCATCCGCAGCAATTACACGGTCGATACGGTCTCCCATCACACTTCCAGGACAAATGGCATTGACGCGAATGTTGTCCTTACCCAGCTCCATGGCCAGGGTCTTTGTCAGCCCAATCGTCGCCCACTTCGCAGCCGTATACGCTGACCTGAAAGGGAAACCAAAGAACGCCGCATTGGAGGCAATATTGATGATCGAACCTGCTTCAGACTGCTGCAGCAAAGGAATTGCAGCTTTGCAGCAATAAAACATGCCCTTGACATTGATGTCGATGGTCTGATCCCAGTGCTCCGTATCTGCCTCATGCAAAAAGGCGGTAGGACCTGCAATCCCAGCACTGTTGACCAATACATCGATGGTACCCGCCCGGTCAGCGACCTCTTCAAAAAACCTTTTCACGTCGGCATAGACGGAAACATCCGCCTGCTGGATGTAAGCAGCCGGAAACGCTTTACGGAAGTCCTCGATCAGTGGCTGGGAGATGTCGCAAACAAATACATTGGCCCCCTCATCGAGATATGCCCTGGCCACTTCTTTACCGATACCGGAGGCCCCTGCCACAATCACCACATTCACTTGCTTTTCAAAAAAACGCATCATTCAATATCTGTTTGGTTCACCCTTTTGGTGATAATCTTCTTTTAGCATTCGAGACAGAGAAATGGCCATAAGCACACCCACACCCAATAGCGGCAACGACACCACAATCGTAGTGGAGAGTATAACCTTCAATCCTCCATCAATAAACAGCAGTGCCAGCGGCAACACACCAAGGGAAGCTGCCCAGAAAAGGCGATTCCATCGAGCAGGATTTTCTCCAGCCTTCAACCTTTGCGTACTCACGGAAGCAAGACTAAAAGAGGCAGAATCATACGTTGTGGCTAGAAAAATGAGTGAAATCAAAACAAAGGCACTGAGCGTCACTTTCCCCAATGGCAAAGTGTCCATCACCTGGCTGATAACTGCAGCAGCCTCCCTGCTCCCCTCCTGCATGATCTCCGTAATCCTGATTGCGCCTTCGAGCTCAAGATGCAGCGCGTAATTGCCGAATACGATGAAGAAAAGCCAGGCTCCCAGGCTACCAAATACCAGCATACCGCCAACGACTTGCCGAATGGTGCGACCCCGCGATATTCTCGTCACGAAGATCCCCACGAAGGGGGCATAGGCTACCCACCAGGCCCAGTAGAATATGGTCCAGTTCTCAACAAATCCGGAGTTTTGAATCGGATCCGTCCAAAGATTCATGCGAACAAAATTCTGAAGTACTAGCCCTACACTATTCGTCCCAACTTTGAGTATGAAAATGCTTGGCCCTACGGCGAGCACAAAGAACAAGAGGCAGAACGCCAGGTACACATTGAAATCCGCCAAACGCTTGAATCCCTTCTGCAATCCCAAAAATGCAGAAGTTCCGAAAATACAGATGGACAGCAGGACAACAGCTATTTCCAAAGTGAAATCATGTTGTAAGCCCAGCAATCTTGCAAACCCACCAGCAATCATAGGAGCGGACAGCCCAAGCGATGTTCCAGTACCCCCAATGAGATTGAGCATGAACAAGAAATCAACAAACCTCCCTCCGGCACCATTGACACCTCGGGGTAGAAAATGCAAAACACCCGTACTCAGCCTGAGATAAGGAACCTTCCTCACATAGAAAGGATATGCAATGGCTATGGTAGGCAGACAGTAAATCGCCCATGCAGTAGGCCCCCAGTGGAATAGCCCATAACTAGCAGCCCATTCCGTCGCGGCTACACTCCGGGCTTCCAATCCGTAAGGAGGTGCAGTAAGGTAGTAGCCCCATTCCAGGACGGCCCAGTACAGAAGTCCTGCCCCCACCCCGGAGCAAAAAAGCATGCCTACCCAGCTCAATGTCTTGAACTCCGGTTCGCTGTTTTCTTCTCCGAGCTTCCTCGGACCGTAGCGACTCAATGCCAACCAGGTGAGAAAAATCAACACTCCCGCACCATACCAGATGTAGAGGATGCCGAAATTCTGGGTGATCAAGTCATATGCTCTGGTTATGACTTCTCCGGATTCCTGTTGAAAGCCCACAATGGGAACAGAAATAATGAGTATTGCCACCACAGTAGCAACAAACATGACCCAATCGATCCGAAATCTATTTCCTTCCTCCACAGACATCAAACCAAAACTAGATAGAACTGACTGACCTCCCTGGGGAAGGTTTGTCCAAGTAGGGGGTACAATTGTCCCAATAACTCACACCTGGCCTCCAATGCCAGATATGCGTGCCAGCCAGAGACTTTGGTGAACAAGATCAAACCCGCGTAAATCTTGTAGAAGGCCAACGCAATCTACCTTCGAGGCCTACCACTATGACTTGAGTGAACCCGTGCCGTTATCAGCACCCATATGGTCCCTCCCCCAGGCGCTCATGGCGTCGATGACGGGAAAGAGGCTTTGACCAAAAGCCGTGAAGGAATATTCTACTCTCGGTGGAATTTCCGGAAAGATCTTGCGCTCCAATATTCCATCAGCTTCCATTTCGCGTAGCTGTTTGGTCAGCATTTGTTTCGTGATTCCACGTACGCCCTTTTCTAACACCCCGAATCGATTGGCTCCCTTACGAATCAGGTAGATGATGATCGGTTTCCATTTGCCACCAATCCTACTGACGCAAAAAGTCACAGGACAATCGGTAATTTCAAGTTTTTCCTCACTTTTTTCTTTCATAACTACCTCATTATCAACTATAGTCATAATAATATGACTACATCACAAAAGTATGACTACTTGATATAATCATACAAATGCAAAAATTTTGACTTCAGATAAGGGGGAAAATGAACCCCTCAAAACCAAGGAGATATGAACCTCAAAGTGCAAGGACTCATCAAACAAGCCATTGCTTTCTCAATAACCACTTTAATCATGACAAATATCCACGCTCAAGACGATCGGGAACGGGCCATGCGTCTGATCCAAACACCAAAAACCTTAGCTGAAGTGAAGGCATATGCCCTGGGGGAGTGGGCAAGCCTGTCAATGGAGTTGCGACCAACAGAGGATCGAACAGGCAGTGGAAAAATCACTCCTACTTACCTGAAAAGGCAATTCAGCTACCTGAAGGATGACAAATTCGTCGGTATCATCACCCTTTTTGGTGACAATTATGGAAAAATACCTTTGATGGAATTTGAGTTTAGAGGGAGTCTGACATGGGGCAATCCGCACCCGATTGCTGATGGCGCCTGGGAAATTGACTATCTCTTGAATGAAGGCTTTGGCGTGACGCCACTAAATGATCAGGCAGCTGCCATGCTCAACCAGGCGCTTCCTCCCGGTATGACACCCTTCGAAAGTGGAAAGCAGAAGGACATACTCAAACAGGCTTTCCCAATGTTCAACATCGTGGAAGGCCAGGTGGTCTCGGACTTTGATTTGATTTACTTCACGCACGGCCTTCTATTCATGGGTGCCAAGCATGTGGATGGCACGCCATTTGACAAAGTCGAGTACAGACCCCACCAACTGCAGATACCATTGGCCAGAAAACCTTAGAAACAAGTCTCTTGCCGCAGGGGCGCGGTTCGATAATCACCAAGCAGGCGTGAGCTTTCGGGAGATATTCGCCACAAAGCATGATATCCGCGAGCAATACAAGAAAAGACTATTTGCCTTCGAACTCCTCGCAATCGACACGTAGCTCCTGTACACCAAGCGGCATCTCCAGGAATTTGCAATAGTGTTGGTCCCCTTGTGAATCCAGGTAGCGGCAGTTCATACACATGCGTTGCACTGAAATAATGGACTTTGCGCTTAGGGTCGTAATCAACTGATACAAGCCATCCAGCATATTATTCTTAGTGCCCTGCGGCACCCCGTCCAGGGCCCTTAGCAGTTCTTCGGAGAAGACGGAGGTTTGTGTCGCAATTTGCTTTCCTTCTGAGGTCAATTGGATGGTGTAACTGCGTGCATCGGATATTCCTGGTAATTTCTCAATCAGGCCCTTTTGAAGCAGCACACGTACAGAGTCAGTAATTGTGGCCTTTGTTACGTTGAATTCTTTGGCCAGATAGCTTGGCGTATTGGGTGTGCGTGCATGAAAAGACAGGAACACCACGATTTGAATCTGTATAGGACTCAACCCGGTTTTCTTCGCCTCATCCCAAAGCATCACCCGAAAAGATTCTGAAATTCGCTCAAGGGCGACCACAATTTTTCGGTCTGTGCTTGTTACCTGTTCGTTTACGTCGAATGCGGATTTCCTCATGATGCCTAAGTCAGTCTCGGAGTCAGCCATTCCAGCAGCTTAGACAGCTCCAACCCTCCAAAATGCTCCAAAACCAGTTCAAATTGAGCATTAAAGAAAACAAAAGACGGCGTACCTCTCAGTTGATTCAAGGTAAATGATTTGGGAACAATCGCTTGTTCCTGATAATGGGCTTTTATGCTTTGACGCGACTCCACCGATTGCCGAGGCGACAAGGCATGCACATATGGATTTTGGTCAATGAGACGCTTGAGGTTTTCCTCAGTCACAAATGCACTACCCGAGACTAATGTATCAAAAGCTACTGGAAAATGTACCTCCGGAACATTAGCCTCAGGATACCGACCAAAATACCGGGCCGTTTCACCCACCACCTTTTTCCTTTGCACGAACGCCTTGGTGTTTTCCAGGGTATTCAATTCGAAATCCTCAAAAGCTGTAGACAATCCCAGGATCGGCAAGCGATCCCGGAATGTATCTACCAACTGGTTGACGATGGGTATACCATGCACAAAACAACCAGGACAATTGACCTGAAAGACAAATAGGAGGTTCAGTGCTTTCGGCTCGAACTGTCCATTGATTATTTCCGAATGATCCAGCGCTACCTTCCGCATCTCATGCACAATTTTCCATTTCGATGATAGCAAAACCCCTTTTCTCTACCAGTTTCTCCACCTCCGGCGTGGGTGCCTCGATGTGGCAAAAGGCGCAACGATCCGTAGTCGAAATACCACCAGGCTGTGATTTTGAGGCCAGGTATTCATTGCCATACCTGACTACCTGGTCTTTATCCATCAGGTCCGCCGATACCAAAATATCGAAATGCATTAATGACCCGTCTTCTTTCCTTACATAGGTGTCCCAAACTGCGATATTCATGTTTTTAATGATTTAGTTCCAATTATTATTTGCAACAGCTACTGCTTGAATATCAGTAGCCCAGTAACTATTTAGATCATTCCGTCACAGTGTAGGGTAAAGAGAGGTCCCCGGAGGCTACATCATACACTGCATATACACCCAGCATCGGATAACCCGGATTTTCAGTATTGACCTCCATGTATGCAGTCACAGCATCGAAGTTGAAGGAAGTTTGGTGGTTCATCCGAAACGCAGGGACGGTCACCAGAATCTTATTTCCGCGGGTGACGACGTTAAATCCTGGAGAATCCATGTACATGGGCATGCCAGGATTGGTCGGAGGCAGAATAATGGCGGGATCATCCGCCTCGAACTGTAAAACCGACAGCCCACCAGGCACTCGGTCGTCGGAAGTCAATACCACCCAGTGCGGATGCCAGATCACCCCATCGTTGGCGTAATTCCTATCATTGTTCTCATCCCACAGCGGTGTGTCGTCAAAGTCGGGATGGGAAGTAAGGGCCAAGGCGACAATTCCGGATACCTCTCCGAAACCCACATCTGTGGCTTTCAGAGAAGTGGGAAATACATACCCCAAAACTGGCGCTCCGTGGACACCGCCGGCTGCCTTAGGTACCGTATGACCTGCGTCACCTTCCACTTGGATGGAGAAAATCAGTTGGGACAGGGCTTCGTCGTAGCGAACCTCCGTTCTCTCTATTTTGAGATCGGCAGAAGCTCCAAAACCAGGATCTTCATTGCCGCCTTGAGCAAATAAGATGGCCGAGCCCAACAATAAAGAAGTTGTGATGATAGTTTTCATGATTATTTAATTAGGATTCCTTATTTAATAGATTAAATTTTTTTTACGCCTTCAACTCTGCCATAGTCGCGCCATGGTTGATGTGCAGCACGTTGCCTGTTGGTGTTTTTAAGGCGGGCACCGATTGTACCCCTGCGCTTTCGGCTTCAGGGATCCGATCCCGATCCTGACCCAGGTGAACCAATTCTACTTGATCCTGGCCTAGCAATTGAATGATCTCATGCTCAGCACTTATGCATACCGGGCATCCTGCGTGATAGAAAATAGGTTTTGACATGATTCTTTTTGTTTCTGTTACTAATACGTGACAAATATAATAAGGATTCCTGATTATTTAGAATTTGTAAAATTTACTTTTATAACTTCCTATAAATCGCTATAACTGCTTTTGCTATGTGACGTCAAAAAGTGAGCTTATAATAAATGACGGGAATGATGGTGCCCCCCGACTGACCTTCGCCATACCTGGTCTGCGTGACTGACGCTGGTGAAACGGAGCCATCGTAGTTCAATGCTTCAGGGACAAAGACCTCATCCTCATAATTTTGCTCGAATAGTCTGAAGATGTCCAATTTCACCTCATGTGCCACAGTTCGTTGCATCCACCGATAATACATACTGAGGTCCACGCCAATGTAGGCAGGCAATCGCAGAAGGTAGGCCCTTTGGTTATCCCTCACCTCCATGCCCTGTTCGATGGATTGCTCCAACAAGACCGGAATGTAGGGTTTGCCACCAGACCAGGTGCCTCTTGTGTTAAGGCCAAAAAACCGATTTTCCCTTAATTCGAATTCCTTACCCCCAAGAACATTGAAGACATGGCCATTGCTATAGCTGGACTTCCTGAAAAAGGGGTCGAAAAGCCTGTACTCACTTTGATAGATTGAAGCAGTTATCAAAAAATAGTAGGACTTTGACCAGGTTTTTTCCAATGTCAATTCGAGACCATAGTTCAAACCCTCCCCTTCATTGACTAACTCCTGATCGACGAAAGGTGCTTCTTCATTGATCAATGAAAAATTTGACGAATCGACGGCTATCGGAATATCAAAAAGGTACTGATGATATAGCTCTGTGGTGAAGTGCAGTTGCCCCGCCAAAGCCTGTTTGTATGAAAGTACATTGTGCCATGAACGGGTAAGTGACAATCCAGTCCGGGGCGAAAACTGATGGTTGCGGAGGGTTGTATAGGTCTCTGCGGGCTCTGCAGCACTGTGCAAACCAGAAGCAAGAGAAAGTGTACCGCTGCTCCCAATGCGGTATCTCAAAGCCCCTCTTGGTTCGACCAGTACCTGGTCACTTAAACTGAAATAGGTCTGATGAACACCTGCCGAGATTTGCAATTTGCTGGTAAGGACGGATGTCCAGAAGAGGAAGGTCTGGCCCAGAAAACTCACGGCACTGACGTCTGCGATCGTTCGGGTAGTCATATCTGGGAATCCTTCTACAAACCGTGAACTGAAACGACGAAAGGTAGCAATGGCGCCCAATTGCAACTCATTCTTATCGGCTATGGCGATGACGAGCTCCGGCTTGTAGCGTAAGGTCCTATTTCGAAAACGGCCTTCCTCCTCCAAAAATGTCAAAAAATTGAGCGCATCCAGTCCCGTACTTTGCGGTGCATTAAACACTTCACTGTAGGTCAAATGATTGGCTAGCAGGTGTCGGCTATCGACAGGAAGTTCATGTTTTACCCCGATTACTCCCAGGTTGTATCGCTCCAGGTTATCAGCTGCGATTTCATCAAAACCAAATAGTTGTGCTCCTGAGGGTCCGGTGCTTGTTCGTGTCGAATCTATCCGCCGAAAGAATTCCTGCTCCAAGGATTGACCAAGACCCCCAAATCCATAAACGGATATGGCACCAGATTTAACAGGAAAGTGCACTCGAAACACGAGGTCCTGATATTCCGGCGCTTGAAACACAATGCCCAACTGCTTCAAAAGCCCCAAACTGGAATAGCGGTAGTTGACCAGATAGCTGGCTCGCCCCGACTGTGCCAACGGTCCCTCTGAAAGTGCAGAAAGCCCGATCAGGCTGGTTTCGATACTATGCTTATGACGAAGCGGGTTCCCATTCCTTATAGACAGGTTGAATACACCCGCCAGGGCATTGCCTGTATGTGCAGGCACAGCACCCAGGTAGAAATCTGATCGCGCCAAAGTACTACTGTTGAGGATATTGAACAGCCCTCCTGAACCCCCATGGCTTCCAAAATGATTAGGGTTTGGAATTTCCAAACCTTCCAGTTGCCAGCGCAGGTATTTACTTGGATTCCCACGGACAATGATGTCATTATCATCTCCTCGTCCGGAATTGACACCGGCATAGGAAAGCGCCAACCTGGAGGGATCGCCCAGCCCTCCGGCAAATCGTTTGGTCTCCTCCATAGATATGCCCCGTGCACTGACCCAGGCAGAGGGATCTCCAGTAGCCACAGGGTCATCGTGTGCACGAACCGTTACTTCTCCAAGTATCACCTCATCCTCTTGCATCACGATATCGAAAAAAGGCCCCTTTCGGTCGTAGACCGCAATATCAAAGAGTGTCCTACGCTCAAAACCCACAAAACTCAGTTCAATGGTGTGATTCCCATAGGGTACCCCTGAAATTGAAAAGCGGCCATCCTTGCCTGAAACGGCGCCCACGGCTTCCTGAGAGGTAAGGACTTGAATCGTCACGCCCATCAGCGGCAGGTTTCCACGTTGCTGAATTACTCTCCCGGAAATGGCTCCATGCTGGCCCATGGTTTCCCCGCAGATAGAAAAAATGTACATAGTGAGAACTATGCGGCCAAAATTTACGCCCATTACGTTGATACCTTCTATTGATTTAGTGACTTCCCAACGTTGCCTTAATACCCAAATTGCCAGATACGACCGCTTCGGTTATGGTGGTTCGTTGAATCCGGAGTAATAGCTTTATCCCGACCTTTGGGCGAAGGCAATGCCCTTTAGATGCGCACCAACACCAGCGCGGTATACATTGGTCTACTCCTTAATTATTGAATAAAGATCGTTCCTACAGTAAGGCCTGCAATTCATAGCACCACAAATTCAATTGCTGATAGCGACCTCACATAAGCATATTGCCTATGACAAGAATCAGTTTTTCACCGTAGCGTATAGAGACAGAAAATGCGACATTTGTTTGGCAAGGATGACTATCCAAAAAAAGTCAAAATGAAAAGGAGTATTGATGGGTTTAGGGCGATGTTGAGAGGTTTCGAATACGAAACACTGGAGAAGGACAAACATCCCATTTATGGGTTGTCAAGAGACCTTGAGTTGATTTACTTCAATCCCGCATGGATGGAGTTGGCCCACAAAAACGGCATGAGCAGAGAAACCCTCGAAAGATTTGGGCTGGGCACCTCGATCATAGACGCCATACAGGGACAGCGGTTAAAGCAATTCTACGAAGAGCGGTACCAGCTTGCCTTGGATACCATGACGGTCTGGCCACATGAGTATGAATGTTCGAACCGAAATGAATTCCAATCTTTCCAACAAACAGCTTACCCACTGAAAAATGGTACGGGACTCATCGTCATCCACGCATTGAATATGAGGTTTCCGATTTCAAGGAAGGAGTACGAAGCCGTTACAAAGAAATACACTCAGGACACCGGCTACGTCACGCAGTGTAGCAATTGCCGGAGGATTCAACGGGCCCTTGAACCAGAATACTGGGACTGGGTACCTTCATGGGTATCCAAACCACCCAAAGCCTGCAGCCACTCCATTTGCCCACTATGTCTTGACTACTACTGGAAGTACAACTACGTCGTACAAGCGTAGCCTATCTACACTAGGTGCAAACAACTTTGATTCCTTCCAGTCCAGTCATTCCTGGCTCAAATAGGCTACCGGGTTGACGAAGGCCATTTTCAATACATGGTATGTAATCGTGAACAAGGATACCATGGCAATAGCCACTGCAGCCACCAGGAGCAGCCATATGGATACATCAATTCGATAAGGAAAAGACTCCAACCAATTTTTCATCAAAAAATAGGACGCCGGCAAGGCCAACAACAGGGACACGCTCACGAGCATCAGCATCTCACGAATGAGGTTACCGGAAATTTGAAGCGTACTAGCACCTAGCACTTTCCTGATACTACTGGATCGAAGTCGCTCCTGGATTAGGAAGGACGTTAGCCCAAACAGACCCATCATTGATAGCAAGAGAGAGATAGTTGTAAATACCTTGAATATGGCGCTCAACTGGCGATCGTCCTGGAAAGTTTGCGAAAATACGTCGTCCACAAACTCATAGTCAAATGGTATGTTGGGGTTGATACGCGACCAGACGGACTCGACCCGATTTAAGGTTTGTATCGTAGGAGCTGATTGCAGCCTCAACTGGGTAGATGATTTCAACCTGGGGTAGATCATGACAATTAATGGCTTAATATCAGCATGAACTGATTCATAATGAAAATCCTGCATCACACCAATCACCGGCCCATCCATTTGAAGATAATTGCTCTTGATGTTTTTCCCAATTGGATTTGACCTCCATGTGGAGTCATAATTCGCGAAGTGGTTCCTGGCCGTCTCATTGATCAAAAACCCAAGCGAATCAGTCGAAATCTTCAAATCAAAGTTTCTACCCTCCACAATGGGAATGTCGTAGATATCAGTAAATAGATGATCCGTGAAAATACAGGAGTAGGACACGCGCTCGTCGTGACCCTCTGGATGGAAACCAACACTCCAGGAAGGAATACCAGGATGAGTGGAGGATGTACTAATCCGCTCCACGCCAACGCTTTGTAGCTCATTGCGTAGCAACAATATCTTTTCGCGGCTGTTGGCAATGGCTCCACCATCGTTGATGGTGAGTACTCGTGTACTCTCGATACCCAAATCTTTTTCGATCATGAAATGCAATTGGCCATCCACTACAGTCGTGCCTACCAGTAAGATGGCGGTAATCCCGAACTGGAGAATAATCAACGCTTTCCTTGTGCGATGCCCTATGGATCGTGGACTATCATTGGATCTCAACACTTGCATGGTACCTAGTGTACTGACGAGCAAAGCCGGGTATGAACCGGCAAGGAGTCCCACAACCACTACCAGAGCAAGCAACACCACACCTATCCGCAGGTTGAACAGGTCTTGCCAACCTAATTCGATTCCAGCCAGTTCACTCAAAAATGGCAGCAACAGTCCGACCAGTATGAATGCTACCATGCAGGCCAGCATGACGAGAATAGTGGACTCTGCAAGAAACTGGCCAACGAGAGCTCTTTTGTCGGATCCGAAAAGTTTGCGAACCCCAACTTCCCTACCTCTTTTGAGAAACTTGGCAGTAGACAGATTCACGAAATTTACGGAGGCGATTGTAATAATTAGCAGCCCAATGGCCCAAAGGATATTGATGTTCTTGCGAGAACCCCTGGGGTTGAAGTCAAACTCCTGAGTCGAATCCAGGTATACGCGGGATAAGGGCTGAAAAAAAGTGGTGTAGCGTTCGCTCAGTGCTTCATCGGCATGTCGAACGAGAAAATCCTTGAATCGCGCTTGCAGCAGTTCCGGATCAAAATCCACGGGTATGTGGACATAGGAATACACGAAATGACTTGAGAAGCTCTCATAGGCAGATGGATTGACATGGTGTTCGGCTACAGGAGCAAATGGCACCATCATTTCAAACTGGATATGAGAATTTTGGGGACACCGAACCACGCCGTCTACCGTGAATGTCAGAAACGAACCGAAAATCCCCAGCGTCAGGGGTTGATTCATGGCCCCTTGTGTACTGCCGTAGTACTTTTTGGCCAGGCGTTCCTCAAGGACCACGCCGTGCGGATTTCTGAAGAAAATATCCTTGTTCCCCGCCAATACCTGAAAGTCAAACACCTTGAAGAAAGAAGTATCGGTAGCAATAACTTCATCCTCATTCCATAGCTCCTGTCCACGCTTCACCACAACGTTGATCTGCTGGATCGATGTAGCCGAGGATACTTCCGGAAACTCCTCTGCCATATACTGCGTCCACTTGAAAGGCATCATGGCGGAGTGACGTTGATTGCTATTGAACCTATCCCAAAGCCGATAGATGTGCTCCTTTTTGCCATGGAAGTCATCAAAGCTGAGTTCGTGATGGTTGTAAATGTAGATGCTGAGGAACGCGCCTATGCCAACCGCAAGTCCCAGGATATGTGCCAGCGTATATAGTTTGTGTTTCCGAAGGTTCCTGAAAGCCAGGAGGATATTGAATTTGATCATGATGGAATTGAGTTTCGATCAAAGCAAGGGAATACAACCCTGGACGCATATATGAATAGAATGAATATATTTTCTATTGTCATTATTTTTGTTCATATATGGAATTGCGACATTTGAGATTGATTGACGCCGTAGCCCGCGAAGGTTCGTTATCGATGGCGTCGAGGAAGCTACACCTCACCCAGTCTGCGCTGAGTCATCAACTGAAAGAACTTGAAGCGGAATTGGGTATCCTCATGTTCAATCGTGCCAACAAAAAGCTTGAAATCACCGAGGCCGGCAATATTATCCGCAGGGCAGCCCTGAAGATCCAACAGGAGATCGAATTGGCAACCACCGAACTCGATCAACTGCAAAATGGATCGAGAGGAGAGATCAGGTTGAGTACCGAATGCTATACCTGTTACCACTGGCTGCCGGGTGTGCTCCATGCCATGGAAGCGCATTGCAAAGACATTAATATTCATGTGCTCCCGGAATTCACAAAGCGACATTTTGAGGGGTTGCTTAGTAACGAGTTAGATCTCGTCATCACGAGTCTTCGATCTCCCGAGCCAGACATTGGGTACAAAGAGCTCTTCCGGGATGAACAATTGCTGATCACCTCCTTGGCTCATACCCTCAGCACCAGAGCTTACATCGAGCCTGAAGACCTTAGGAGCGAGACATTGTTGATTTACAATCGTCCCATCGAAGACTCCACATTCTACACCAACGTGCTGAAACCAGCCGGGATCACGCCAAAGAAGCTTTTGGAAATACGACTCACCGAGGCAGCTATTCAGTTGGTAAAGAGCAATATTGGTGTGAAAGTAATGGCTCGATGGGCCGCCGAGCCCTATTTGGCCAATGGCGACGTTGCTGGAATCAAGATCGGAAAGCATGGGCTCATGCGGAAATGGTACCTCGCCTACAACCGGCAATTTGGATGGAAGCATCAGTTTGACGTATTCAAGAATCACTTGGTCCAACACCTCGGCGGTCAGGATATCAGGCATGCATTGCCTGTGTAAGTGCAGTCGATTCCACACTAGCAGTTTCAAAGGATAGTGTTAGTTTCGGAAGTATTAGGAAGCCACTTGGGTTTTTTACTTCGGATGGGATCATTTTTTCACATACTGAATAGTGAGTATCCGGCCCCGTCGGCCAGGGGAAGAAACCTGTTGATTGCCGCTATGTTCGGTGTCTTCATCGGTTTCTTTCTCTTGTTCTTTGAACCCTTCGACATCAACCCCGCCAAGGGCGTTTACACCTTTGAGACGCTATGTTTCTTTGGTGTAATTACTGCCTCGGTGCTGGCCTTTTTCATGTATTGCCTGCCTCTGCTCTTTGCTGAATTCTTTCAGGATAGCCGTTGGAAAGTGAAGCACCAAATCATTTTTCTTGCTGTCATCCTATTTGTAATCGCCACATTGAACGGGCTCTACACCAACCATATCACATCTTTGACCTTCAGTTGGGCCAACTATTGGTGGATCATAGAAAGGACCTTCGTATTGGGGACAATACCCTTTTCCTTTCTCGTGCTTGTCGACTATCAAAGAAGGAAATATGCCAATGGGTTGGAGGCCTCCTACCTCCAGCACAAAAATATCCGGACGGAGCAGGATTCGAAGTCCACTACATGGTCCATCTACACCGACCTAAAGCATGAGCGTATCGCTTTCAAAGATGATGTCTTCTGCTATGCTGTCGCAGTTGGAAACTACATAGATCTGCATTCAGCGCAAGATGGTAAGGTGGAACGTCAAACTTACAGGGTCTCTCTTTCGTCTTTTGAAAAGCAGCTGGACGCTACTCACCTGAAGCGATGTCACAGGTCCTACCTGGTGAATCTTCGGAAAGTAGTGAATGTCTCCGGCAATGCGCAAGGGTTAAAACTCACGCTCATTGATGATGTAGCTGTTGTGCCGGTTTCGAGGAAATACATCCCCGCAGTAAAGCAGTTTTTTGAAGAATTTGGTCAGCCCGAGTCCTGAATGCCGTTGTCATTCAAATCATTTTCTTGACACTCACACCATTCTTGAGCTCGAAACCTCTCATGTGGGTAGGTTGGGGCCATGATCTACAACGACACCACGCTATTCATGGGCTTCCGCACGCCATTCGTGACAAAAAGGGTTTTACCCATTATCTTTTTGTTCCTCACTATGTCGGATGGTCTGGCACAGGAAATACCCGGAACGCTAATCTATGAACACATTTCGTTGCTTGACGGGACGGTCCTACCCAAGTCAGCACTGCAAGACAAAATCATCATCGCCAATATTTGGGCAACCTGGTGTCGGCCTTGCCTGGAAGAAATTCCGGATCTTAATGCCCTGGTCGCATCGTATGAAGACAGAACAGACATCATCTTCCTGGCGATCGCCTCAAGTGATCGTGATAATTCCCTGAAAGTCGAGAAGTTTCTTGAGAAAAGCGTATTCCGCTTTCAACACTTGAAGCCGGAAGTGAGACCTGCTTTCCTTCAGTGGAATGGCACTATCAAATACCCCACCACCGTCATCTATGGCAAATCTGGTGAACTTCAAAAGAAATTCGTCGGCAGGCTAAAACCCCGAGAACTAGCCAAAATCCGGGATTTTCTGGATAGCTCGCTCACAGAATAGTTTCAGCACGGTAGTTGACCTTGTGCTGCCACTCCAAATCCGGAATTTTAGGCCCCTTCGCCGCAGAAACTGACCTCCGGATCCTGATTCTTGATTTGGATAAGGTTGGATGTATCACCAAGCACCTCGTCCACGAAGCCATAGGCCTTGGCCTCCAACGCATTCATGAATCGATCACGAAGAAAAAATGCCTCAATTTCCTGCCAGGTATGCCCGCTGTTCTTCCCCATGATATGGAACAATTGGGTCTGTAGCCGTTCTTGCTCACGCGTGGCTATACGGACATCTTCGGTATAACCTTTGGACCCACCACCTGTCGGATGCTGATGAATGGTAGCCTGAGCCAGGGCATAGCGTTTGCCCTTTGCACCTGATGTGAGAAGCGCGGTGCCCATGCTCCCGGAAAAACCCACTGCCACAGTAGAAACGGGCGCAGAGATCATCTGCATCGCATCATAGATAGCCAACCCGCCGTACACAGATCCACCCGGAGACTGAATATACATATCTATCTGGCGTGTGGGACTTTGGCTGTTGAGATACAGCAGCTGAGCAACAATGACGTTGGCAACCTGATCGTCAATGGAGGACCCCAGAAAGATAATACGCTCTTTCAATAGGAGACTAAAAATATCATAGGCCCGCTCTCCCCTGCCATTTTGGTCGATGACCATGGGGATCAAATTGGATTGAAAATTCATCGATTATTTTTTAAACATTGCGCGAATCCGCTCCTGAAATGAGTGATGTTTTGGATGATTGAAGAGCTGGGCTTCAATGAGTTCAATCTCCTTCCGAAGTTTGTCACGACCATATCGTCGCACCAGTTGGTAAGTAGCCAATTGCCATTTGGCTTTTTCCTTCATCTCCGGATTTGAAAGGACACGAGCCTCGGTCACCAGCCGCTCCTGCGGTGCTCCCTTTTGTATCAGCCAATCATCCAATTGCCTGATTTCATTCAAGGAAGTCCTCATAGCTCATCGATTTTCGTTTTACCTCATCCCTGACCTTTTCTAAACACTTGAATTTCTGCACCGTCGCTGACCTTTCGCCGCTGTAGCCAAAACGATCTGCGACCTGATGCATGGTCAGCTTTTCGTAGTAGAACGATTGCAAAAGGTCCAAACATCTCTCTCCTGTTTGTTTCAGATGCTGCAGTAGCTTGTTTCCAATTGGCCCTTTTTCGTTCTCTTCCGCTACATCGACCTGCTCCATGCCGACATTTTTTGCGGACCTGGCATAATGCTTCAGCCACAGCTTCTTCGCAATGCCCATAAGATAGGCGCTATCCTCCTCATCTGACCTGAAGCCGTCGTTTACACATTTTTCATAGTAGAGGACAATGGCCTCCTGGAAGATCTCCCTGGCATTTTCCAGGTCTCCTCCCCTCCGCCGGATATAGGCGGCCACCAAGGGAAAGGCCTCTTCATACCAGCTCGTGATTGTGGCAGCACGGATAGGTGTCTTTACTTTATCTAAAACCAACATATTCCTATTGCTTTACCTTAACGTTCTCATTGACACGCCAATATCACCCGAAAGTTTTACATTTCTTTTTCCGATCTCATCCACTTAAATGATGCAAAGAGCAATCCCTATAGATACCAGGCTGTTATTCAAACCCCTGCACCATGAACTTGTGAAACTCCTGAAGTCACTAAATGAAGAGGATTGGCAAAAAGCAACAGTGGCAAAAAAGTGGCAGGTAAAAGATGTGGCCAGCCATATCCTGGATGGGCAGCTCCGCGTACTTTCCATACAGCGTGACCAATTTTATGGCGAAAAACCTCCCCAGATTAAGCACCAAGAAGAACTGGTTGCATGGCTCAATGCACTGAATGCGGATTGGGTCAGGGCCTCCAGAAGATTGAGCCCCAAGGTTCTTGTGTTACTACTCGAAACCATTGGAAATCTGGTAGCCGAATACTTCGCAGGGCTGGATCCGTGGGACGAGGCCATATTCCCGGTGGCTTGGGCCGGCGAATCCTCCAGCTTCAACTGGATGCACATAGCCCGCGAATACACCGAATATTGGCACCATCAACAACAAATTCGTCAGGCCGTTGGCAAGACAGGAATGATGTCAAAGGAATTCTTTCGGCCAGTCATGGAAACGTTTTTCCAGGCACTTCCACATACCTTCAAAGGTGTGGAGGCTGAAGAAGGGACGATTGTCGAAGCCAAAATCACATCAGAAGCGGGTGGCAGTTGGTTTCTTGTCAAAACGGCCGAAGGCTGGAAACTGCAAACGGAAAGGGAGTCTATGCCGACCGCATATGTGGAAATTCCAATCGACCTTTCATGGGTGCTGTTTTCGAAAAGCATCAGGCCACATGAGGTGATGGATCAGATACAAATGCATGGTGATACAGCCCTGGCGCGTAAGGTTTTGGACATGGTTTCTGTAATGGCATAGGATCTACTTTTGTGTAGGCACCAATTGAACCGAATGAAAAATTACCTCCTTATATGCTCGATTTTGCTGGCATCATGCACCGTAAGAAATGACGTCGACAATAGCAATTCTGCTTTTGGGTATGACACTCCCGGGAACATACCTCAGGTATTTGGTGCGGACATCGTTTCCGTAGCGGGCAGATTTGAACTAGGTCTCACCATTTCATCTGACGGCAGCAGCATCGCCTTTGGCGTTGCCGAACCTGACAAACCCGAGCAAACATGTATCTACCTGATGTACTCAGCCGAAGGTAAATGGACCTCACCTGATAAATCCTTTCTGCCGGGGAACATGAATACCTACTTCCCCATGTTCGGCCCACACGGCGACAGGCTCTTTTTCGCCAGGTCCACAGCAGAATCCGATACCGAAATATGGGTGGCAGATTATCGCGACCAAAAGGCACTTGCCCCCATACCATTGGCGCCAGGAATCAATTCGCCCTACAGGGAAGCAGGCCATGGCAACGCAAAAGACAGCTCTTTCTATTTCACCTCTAATCGAGATCAACAAAATCCTTGCTGCGGCGATATCTATGCGGGTCGACTTCAAACCGAAGGTGAAGCGTCGGTCCGAAAAGTGAGTGAGTTGAGTTCTGCTGCAGACGAGGAGAGTCTATTTCTATCTCCCGATGGAGACTATATCATTATCCAGGCCTGGAAGGACGAGTTCAAAACGAAACATGATCTCTATGTAAGTTATCGGAAAAAAGATCGCTCATGGTCGCTTCCGCAGCGGCTCAATGAGCAGATCAATAGTCCGGAAATTGAACAACGCCCGTTTGTATCGCCAGATAATGACTACCTCTTCTTTAGCAGAATGAGTGTGTCACGGGAAAATGCTGAACCGTCCTATGAATCCGATATTTACTGGGTCAGCACCGAATCTGTCTTTGGGCCATACCCCTATGACACCCAGGTGGCAACTTCGATACGAGAGGGAGAACCTTTTGAGGTGAACTTCTCCAGTGAATTGTTCAAGGACGTTGATGACGATATCATGACATACATGGCATCCCTGGAAGATGGCTCTCCATTACCCCATTGGATTGTCTTCGACTCCGAAGCATTATCCTTGAGCGGTACCTGGAAATCCGGGACATCTTTGCGCGTGCAGATAACCGCGACCGATACATCGGGAAATGCCGGAGTGTTCATACTTGACCTTGCGGGTTGACGTCCATGTTTCGCGTCACAAAAAATTGGCAATGATGCTGTCATAGTTCATGGCCATATAAGGGAGAATGGCAAGGTTGGCGTAAAACAACACCGGAATCAACCAAATCAACACAACCAGGATGGATCCTTCATGGAAATAGATGATGCCCATACTCAACACCAGCCCCATGTACAAATCGATGCCTATCTGCCGAGCCCATAAAAGCGGAAAAATCTTCTTGACCGTCCTGAAGAAGTTTTCCACCTTACTGCAATAAATGGAGTAGCCAAGAAAACCCAGATAAAGGAGCCATATGAAATACTTCCCGTATGGATATGGCCCTTGACTGAATAGCAGATGCTCGCCCTCATGATTGACCATCATTACGGCAATAAATAGGAAGTAAATCACCCACAGGGAATTTCGCTTAAGGAATTGCATAACAATTGGCTTTATTCCAAAGATAGTTCTCTGTGATTGACAAGCAGCATAGGGAAAACTGCCCAATTGAAAGGTGCCGACCCAACAAGGCTACGACCTGCCAGGTAATTTGTCAGAGACAAGTGTGCTCAAACGCGGAAGCCCCGTTTCATGGGGGCCATAGATCTTATGAAGGTGAGGACATGAATGCCACATTCGAATCTATACGGTGACCAAGGGCTATTCCCTAACCCTAATGGTGAAGTGCTCATCGCTCTCGTCTCTGACCTCTATTCCGTCCACAAGGAAGTAATATTGATAAGTACCCGGGTCGAGCGTTGTGGCATAATGCCATTGGCCATTTTGCCATTGCATGAAATGCGCAAATGCCTCATAGCCATCAAAAGAACCTAGGACCGAAACCACCTTGGCACTTTCATAGCCTTCTAGTGTAAACGACGCATTGCCGCCGGTATCTGGGGCAGGTAGCCACCCCATTTCGCGTAGCATTATTCCCTGGAAAGCTCTTTTTATGATAGTGGCCGATGGCGGATCAATGTTGGATAGCACTGCGATGACAAAATCTGAATTCTCATAGAACTCCAATTCACCATTGATGCCGGGAGCTCCTCCGCCATGTCCTCGTGCCGCTAAGCCTCCAATGTCCCGAAGGATCATCCCATAGCTATACCTAGAATTTTCTCTGGCTGCAATTCCCTCGGTCATTTGCCTGAATGATGCTTCGCTAATGATCTTATGCTCCTTCAGCGCCAGACCGAATTTTATCCAGTCACCCACAGTAGAATAGCCGCCGCCTGCAGGACCTCCCTTTCCAGGATGCACAAACGGATCGAGATCATTGTCAGCTGAAAACCATCGCGTGTAGTTCTTCGCCAGATTAGGAACTTCCTCATTAGCGTAGACAGCAAAGCCAGTATTTGACATCTTGAGGATGCCGAATATTTCATCCTGCACATACTGATCATAGCTCCTCCCGGTCACCACTTCTATGATGGCACCCAACAACATGAATCCTGAATTGCTATAGGAAAACCTGCTTCCAGGTGCGAATCTCAGGGATTCATTTTCAATCACAGGCAGGTAATCAGATACCTCCACATAGGCATTTGGAGGCGCGTGCATGGTCGTCTGTAAGTAATTGCCAAGTCCGGCACTGTGGTTGAGTAACTGCCGTATGGTTACTTCATTTCTGATCCGCTCATTATCAAAATCAGGAAGGAATTCGCCCACAGTCTGATCAAGGCTAATGATATTGTCTTCGACCAGTTGCATTATGGCAACTGCCGTATGCATCTTATTCATCGAGCCCACATTGAACTTGGTATCGAGGTTGATCTCTTCCTTACTTTTGTGGTCGATCACCCCTTTGGCGTAGGTATAGATGATTTCCCCTTGATAATACACTGAGATGGTGCCAGAGAAATGTCCAGCGGAAAAGTGAGCCTCCACCACTTGATTGAAATCAGTTTTTAACTTTTCGACATCCTGCGCAAGCGACCCATGCATGCCAATATACATGAGCACAGAACCGATTAGTGCTTTTTTGATGGAATGGTAAAGCCTCGGGAAGGCTACGCTAATCGTGGAAGACAATGTTTGTATCATACTTACAAGTTGCTTCCAGGCAGTAGGGTGATCGTGATATACAGCCTTCAATTAATCGAAAGCCACAGAAATGGAACTAACGTTTGAGCACTGCCAAGGTTTCCAAGCGATAAAAAAGAGCAGACCGATCCAAGAGAGACCGGCCTGCTACAAACCATGAGCACAAAAAATTCTCTTAGGACTTCGCTTCAGGTCTCAGCGAAACTACGATCTTGCCACGTTGAACATTGGACTCCATGTATTCATGGGCCGCCACGATCTGCTCGAAATCAAAGACCTGATCTATCACAGGCTTTATCTTACCAGCCTCCAATTGTTTGTAGATGAAATCCTTGGCCGTTTTGAGCCGGTCGGGATTCCCAGTGATTTCAAAGAGGGTATACCCCTTTATAGACAGACCTTTCGCAAGTGACTCAAACAAAGGATATGTCGCGGACTCAGGGGCCAGGGCGCCATACTCGATGATCAGGGCTTGAGGTGCGGCACACCGAGCGAGATCAGTCAGCAAAGACCCAGCCACAGGATCGAAAATCAAATTGGCGCCATTGCCGGAAGTAATGGCTTGAACCCTGTCCACGAGATTCTCCATTTCCGTTGCGATGACGTAATCAGCACCGCAATCCAGCAAGAAGTCGACCTTATCTGCTTTGCGTGTTACGGCGATCACCTGGGCATTCACCGCTTTGGCCACCTGAATAGCGGCAATGCCAACGCTGCTGCTGGCTGCGGTGATGGCTACATAGTCCCCTTCCCCGAGCTTGCCAATATCGATCAAGGCGCCATAGACGGTCATATACGCCATCCAGATGGCAGCACCCTCTTCCGAAGAAAGGTTGGCTGGATAATGCGCCACAGCGTGCTCCGGAACTATCGCCAACTCTCCATAGACGCCATACTTACCCATGGAAAAAGAGGGGATGGTGCTCACCCTATCCCCCACTTTTACGTCTTTTACGCCTCTTCCCACTTTATCCACGATTCCACTGGCCTCATATCCCAGGGACGAGGGAAGATTCGGCTGTTCCAGATACTGCCCTGTCCTGAACATCACCTCTGCCCTATTGAGACCAATGGCTTCTACTTTGATCCGGACTTCGCCTTCCTGTGGAAGCTGCTCATCCAATTCATCGATTTGCAGGACACCCGGTCCTCCGATCTCATGAAATCTTACTGTTCTACTCATTTTCAGTTATCAGCGATTTTAAGAAGGTGACCCATTTGCAAACTATCCTTGATCAATGATTCCTGTATAGGTCCTACCTTGTCATTGTAGTCGCGAACACCATAGTCGATCCCGGACACGACTCGATCGGGTCGTGATCCTTTCTCCATTTCCACCACTTTCACGATGTCATCCGCCACCAATTGCGGTGCCGGAGCCTCCTCCGTTGCAAAGAAACCTTCGAAGTTCTTCAGCATGGCCTGAGGTACCTCTTTGAAATCTCCATAACCACTTAATGCCTGACTGTCTGCCTCCTGTGGTCCACTGTAAAGTAAACCTGTGCCAAAAGGACCTGGCTCATTCACAGAAACCTCGATACCAAAGGGTGCCAGTTCATATCGGAGCGATTGAGAATAGGCCTCCACCGCATACTTGCTTGCGCAGTACACACCGAAGTAAGGGAATGACAGTCTGCCAGCGAGTGACGATACGTTGATGATCAGGCCATTCTTGGCCTCCCTCATATAAGGCAGTACCGCCTTGGTGGTCCTAATGATCCCGAAGAAGTTGACATCGAATTGATCTTTCACCTGCTCCAGGGAATAAGCCTCCGTTATCCCAACATACATGACACCAGCGTTATTGACGAGTACGTCTATGTGCCCATCTGTTTGCGCAATGGTGCTGATGGCACTGGCTACGGAAGCTTCATTGGTCACATCCAATTCAAGTACCTCCAATGCAAGACCTTCAGCTCGCGCGGTGGTCAAAAGCTCCTGCTTACTTTCCAGATTCTTGCCGTCTGCGTTCCGCATTGTCGCCCAGACCTTGTAGCCTTTCCTGGCCAGGGTTAAAGCAGTCAGTTTTCCAAAACCATTGCTGCTTCCTGTAATTACTGCATTTTTCATTGTTTCTAGTTTGTTGAGTATAGTATTGAATTAAAAATATTAGACCAGTCGTCTAGTACTTGGTTAAAAAAAAATTTTTTATAGCAGGCTATCCATTAGTCGCGCGAACAATTCCATGGGCTTATCACTTCTTGTGGACTTGGTTCTGACAAGAGCTCCCTCCCAGTTGTTGATAATCAGCGCGGCATATTCTTCGGGCGTGTAGTCCTCTTTGATATTGGCAGTTTCCTGGCCCTCTTGTATGACCTTTGTGAACAGTGCTTGCATTTGGTCAAACCCACTTGATACCTTTTCTGCAAAAACATCTTTTTGAGCACCTAGCTCAAGACTGCTGTTGCCGAGAAGACAACCCTGCAAATAACCTTGCTCCTGATAGATAGCCCGTATTGCATTGAAAACGTCGAAAATTCGGGTGCGAGGATCTCTTTCCTTATTTTCTAAAAAGGCTTTCAGAAAATCCACGCTCTGGTTGGTGTAGAAATCAATCACCTTTAATCCAAAGTCTTCCTTGCTCTTGAAGTAATAGTAGAATGAGCCTTTAGGGATATTGGCTTTTTCCAGGATCTTGGTCAACCCAACACCATTGTAGCCATTCTTGAAGATTAGCTCTGTTCCTACTTCTAAAATGCCGTTTACTGTTTCGTCTTTCATAAAATTAGACCAGTCGTCTAGTAATACGAAACCCAAATATAGAAGTTTCGTGGAAAATGAAAAAAGATCACGCCAGTGCTCAAGACACTGACATGACCTCCTCAATTAACGACTGGAATAAATCAGAGACGGACTTGTGCCTGAGCGTTGTAGAGGGCTCACCTGCCCAAAAGGCTTCGAAGTCGAAACGGTCTTGCATCTGAGCTTCTTTCCGCAGAGAACTCAGGAAATTGCTTTGTATCGGGTAAGGAGCCACATGCGCTTCGTGCTCGAGGACCCTGACAAAATCGGTAGTCATAACCCTTGCAAGTCTTCCGCTGAAAACACGAGTTAGACTGGTCTCAAATCCATTGTCCAGTAGCCTTTTCCTGTGTTCTTCCGATACATTGGATTCCTCAGTGGCCAGAAAAGCCGTCCCAAGCTGTGTAGCGCCTGCGCCCGATTTGAGCATCTCCATGATGTCCACTCCCGTCGAAATGCCACCTGCAGCGATCACTGGAATTTTGGTCTTCTCCCTCACCTCACGCACCAGTTGTGCTGTAGAGGTTAAGGACTCCCGGGCGTCCGCAAGGAATGAAGCTCGATGGCCCCCGGCCTCCTTCCCCGAAGCAATCACTATATCGAAACCAGCAGCCTCAATAACGATGGCCTCCTCCACCGAAGTAGCGACAGCCATGACAATAATGTTACGTGCTTTCAGTGCTTCAATGATGTCTTCATGAGGTATCCCATAGATGAAACTCATGACAGGAGGCTCCACCGCAAGGATCGCCTCAACCTGTGCTTCGAAACTTCGGACCTCTTTCTTCATATCTCGGGGAACCGGGATATTCACTTGATCAAAATATGGTTTGAAGGCTTCCCTCACTTTCTCAAAATCAGACTGGCTGAAGTCCGGCGCTGGATCATCATCAAGTGGCACCCACAAGTTCAAGGCATAAGGCTTGCGAGTCTGGGATTTAATTTCGTAATTCACCTCGATGATCTCATCCGGCGCATAGGCATTCAGTCCAAAGGACCCCATACCTCCAAGGTTGGAGACGGCGGCGGTTAATTTGGCGGAAGAGAATCTTCCGCCAAATGGCCCCTGAATGATGGGATATTCAATGCCCAGCAACTGTGTTACTTCAGTGTCATTCCACATGAGTGAAGATTTTGCTGACAATTTTCCATTCTCCATTAACAATGGAGAGGAACAAGAAATCATAATAGTTGAAACCCAGCATGGGCAAATGTGCTTTCACCAGGGCAACGTTACCAAGGATTTCGACACCAATTACCTTCATGCGATACTCCTCCTCAAGCTCGGAGGGACTCTTTCTTGAAGCCACACCCTCCAAGTATCCTTCGAGGGTCCTGAAATATTCCGCACCCTGGATATCACCATAGAGCTGAGCAGGGGTGGCAAAACTACCCCTTAGCTTCTCCACATCTCCATAATAGATACCGTCAAAGTAGTCTTCGACCTTGGCCATCACGGCCTTTGCTTTTTCTGAATATATCTGTTCCATTTTCTTAGATCGCATGTCCGACGGTATGCCCACCGGCAACATTCACGGTTTCCCCGGTAATGAAATGTGAAGTAGCCAAGTAATACGCGGCCTCCGCCACTTCTTCGGCTTCTCCTATTCTATTGAGTAGATGTAACCCAGCCAGGCTATCGGCATCTTCTACCCCGATTTTCCCTTGAAGCGGACTTCTGATAATTCCAGGTGCGATGGTATTCACGCGAATGTTGTTCTTACCAAACTCCGCAGCCAACGAACGCGTCAACGAATGGATAGCGCCCTTACTGGTGAGTGGTGCGGTTGCCGGGAACCCCGCGATGGCATGATCGACCAACACAGTGCCAATGTTGATGATGGATCCACCCTTCTGGTC
Organism: Cyclobacteriaceae bacterium; assembly: GCA_965601475.1. Lineage (GTDB taxonomy): Bacteria > Bacteroidota > Bacteroidia > Cytophagales > Cyclobacteriaceae > JAWPMT01. The sequence continues at coordinate 853,746 of OZ271832.1, forward strand.
AAGCATCTGCCTGATAGCTACCTGAGAAGTGTAATACGTCCCCCGAAGGTTCACGTCCAGGAATCGATCAAGGTCGCTATCTTCCACGTCGAGAAAGGGTTTGGGCTGGAAGATGCCCGCATTGTTGATCAGCACATCCACGCTTCCGTATTTGTCCACTGCCGTCTTGACCAGGAGTTCACCAGTCTCTCTTTTAGAGATATCACCGGGCACGACAATGGCGTTGTTGGGCGAATCGAACTCGGCACGCGCAGCCTCCAGGTTGGAAAGACTGGAGGAGTTCATAATCACATTGAATCCCTTATCCAGGAATAAGCGGGTAATCGCTTTGCCAATGCCTGTAGAAGCACCGGTGATAATTGCTGTTTGATTGTCCATGGTTACTGTTGCTTTTTGAGTTCTGAGTATAATTCACCTTTTACACCCCAGTTGTCGACATTGATTTCGTCGATGACTACATGAGTGGTCTCGGGATTTTTGTTTAAGACGTCAACCACCAGCCTGGTTGCACCAGCCACGAGTTGAGCTTTTTGTTCCTTGGTGACATTTTCATCCGTCACCTTGATGTTGATGTATGGCATAACATTGTTTTGTTTGTTGCAAATCTCAAAAGGGCACCAACGATCTAATAGGGGCTAAATCACAGCTTTCATGTGATGTAGAACACTTCATAGCAAAAACAGGAACCTTGCATTACCAAATACCGTAAGGGATTCCAGGTCAACTCAAAAAACAATGCAACAACAGAACAAAAAAATGGGTCAATTGGCAGGGGTGTTCTTACTGCTAATGATTGGAATAGGTATTCCCAGCGTCATGTTTCGGGGCATGAGTTCAGGGATGTTGGAAAATCCGCAACTGCTTACGGATATCCTGACAAAGTCAGGTGAGATGCGGTTGGCAATACTCCTGAGCTTCCTCTCGAGCCTGGTGGGTCTCCTGTTTTCCGTAACCGCCTACCGTGTACTGAGCCAGCACAATATGTTCATTGCTGTCACCTGGCTCAGCTTGTGGATCTTCCAGATCGCTATTGCGACCATCGGAGATGTCTGTCAGTATGTGCTGGTGGAGCATGCGCAACTAACCCAGGATGGCATTTTGGCTGCGGATAATTTCTCTTCCTTAGCCGCCGTGTCGGTCAAGGGGTATGAAGGGGCACATTTCTTAAGTCTGATTATTTTCTCCGGATCATTTGTTTTCCTCCATGCCCACTTCTGGCGGTTCAGATTGCTCCCAGCCTGGTTGACGCTATGGGGTATACTGGCGACGGGAATCGTGTTTACCGTTACCTGGTTGCGCATATTTGAGCAATCGTTGAGTTTCCATTTCTACAACCAGAATGGGCTGTTCATGATTGCATTCACCATTTACATGCTGATCAAGGGATTCAAAGCCAATGAGCAAACGGCCAAATAGTAACCATGTCCCTGCAGGCGTATCCGCGAGGATGCGCCTCAAGTTTTGTCATGGAATCGGCTTAGGGTTTCCCGAGATACACCAAGATAGGCGGCAAGCAGCTTCTTTGGTACACGTTGAAACAACTGCGGGTATTGATCATAGAGTAAATCGTATCGTTCGCGGGCGGTATTCTTCAAGAGAGACAAGATTCGATTTTGCAGCGCGATGTACCCGTATTTGGTCTTCTTCGCCCAGAATCTGTTCCAAACGGGCATCTCCTTGAGCAACTTTTCCCGGTTTTCGTAGGTGATGTACATGAGCTTAGAATCCTCCAGGCAGTCCACGGAGATCTTTGCATCGCTAAGATTGGTAAATCCATCATAGTCCGTCACCCACCAATGCTCCATGGCAAACATGAGGATATGTTCTTTGCCTGTATGGTCCAGTACATAGGATTTAAGCAACCCCTCCAGCACCCAGTATTCCCGATTTACAGGCTCTCCTTGCTGCACAATGAATTGGTGTTTGCGGCGTGCTACTTCCACGAAATGCTCCAGAACATAATCAAATTCCTCCTGCGTAATCGGGGTGATCTCTTCGATGTGGGCCTTCAAAGGGTGGGTCATGCGTGCTTGTTGACCCTGGAATTTACGTCAAAATCAGAAGGCGGTTTGAATCCAGGGATCAAACCGCCTTCTGGGCCCAATCAATAGGTTGAATTTGATTTTCGCAGGACTTTACCCGCTGACCTTATAGTTCCCAGGGGTAAACCTGAAGGTACGCATCAGCCTGGTCCAGGTGTTGATCTGAGCCACCGCCAGGGTAAGAAAACTGATCTCCCCTTGGGAGAAGTGTTCATTCAGCCTTTCAAACAATTGATCCGCAATACCCTGCTCACCAAGTTGGGTCAATCGTTCTGCAAATTCCAGTACCACCTCTTCCTTGGGGGTATAGTAGTGGGTTTCACGCCATACGCCCAGTGAGTACATCCGTAATTCCGTCTCACCGGCATGCTCAAGCTCCTTGTGATGATGGTCCACGCAATACGCGCACCCATTGAGCTGGGATACGCGCAACCTGATCATCTCCAAAAGTTGCATGTCCAGACCTGATTTGTTGATCAGGTCCTCTACATTCAGGAGGGCTCCCATCATTCCTTGGGGTAAATCTCCAAAACCAATTCTCTCCATTTTGTTCTTGCTTTTTTTACTGGGGTAAAGCTAGAGTTCGGTTGAGGTGACTTTGATTAAGATATCTTAAGAACGACCTAGCCTTTGGATTTTCTTAGTTCGCTCAGGTACTCGGGTGTCATGTCCAGGTAGGACGCAATCATGTATTGGGGTACGCGCTGCACAAAATTGGGAATGGACGTCACAAGGGTATTGTACCTTTCCTTACTGCTGGCTTTCATGTAAAAGTTGTTGTTGCGCTGCTGTGCGACTAGCCATCGTTCAGTGATGATCCGGAAAAGTCGCTCTATTTTGGGTACTCGTCGATAAACCTCTTCCAACTGGTCTTTGGAAATCACCATGGCCGTGGTCTTTTCCAGTGCCTGGATATAAACCCGGGAGAGCGATTGACTGACGTAACTCTCCATATCCGTGACCCACCAAAGTTCTTTTCCGAACTGTGTGATTCGTTCCTGACCATTGCCATCGATGTAATAGGTTCTCAGGAGGCCCTCAAGTATGAAAAACTTATGCCGACAAATGCTTCCCTCACGCAGCAGGAATGTCCGCTTCTCATAGGTTCGCTTCTCCAGATGGTCATCGAAAATGGCAAGCTCCTCAGGAGTCAACGAAACGTAACGCTTAATATATTGATGTAGAGGCTGTTGCAATGGGAAGGCATTGTAAGCGGACCAAGATACAATGAATTCCACCAGATGCACCTGCCAGACCAAGCCTTACAGAAACAAAAAAAGGCAGTTCGTGAACGAACCGCCCTCAAGGATGATAACACCCTCAACCACTCGAGCAAGTATCAAATATCAACGTTGAAGATGGCCGCAATGGGAATGATCTTCCCACCTTTCAACTCCACATTCTTCTCAGTTACGGCCCATATCGTCGCCTCGGTCTCGCCTAACCTACCATCACTTGTCCTGAACTGTAGTAACACCGCTTGTCGGTAGTTATTACCTAGTTTCATAGCCCTCTCAAGCTCAACCCTGCGCAACGTCTTATCTACCTCTTCGGTCAATACATCTTCTCTGCTAAAGGGTAATTCAAATATTCTTGATCTATGGATTCTTGTAATTTCTTGTTCTTTGGTCAACATATGCTTTAATTTTTTTGTATTGGATATAAGGATCTTTCTAGTGAAGCAGGAAGATCCTATAGCCTTAAAACCCGATTTGCCAGGTACCTCTTCGAGGTGATGATCGGACTCTCTGTTTTGAGTAATTCACCTTGGCCAGGGCTATAACATATGGACACCTCCTCGTGGGCCGCACTTTCAAAGACAGGCTTACTCCATCGAACCACCCTCAATTCCGTCACCTTTGTCATCTCTTCCAAGGACTCTTCGAGTACTACTTCAACCGGCGCACATGCCGCAAGTGAAGGAGATGAGGAGATGGCTCCAATGAGGAGGACCAGGATGACGGAGCGTAAAGTCATATGTGCTTGTTCATAGATCTTCAATAATGAGTGCCTAGTCCACGATATAGAGATAATGGAGGTGATCATTGATTTTCACCGCCAGCTTATCGATGTGATTCAGATATCGTTGCACCTGTGTTTCCAACAGTAAAACTTTGGCGTCGTAAGACTCCGGACCCATGCCGTTCCTCAAGCGATCAGCGTTATCCTCAATTTCGTTTCGAAAAAGACAAGCCTCTCTCATTTGTCCGACAAAACCCTTGGTACCATACTCAAACTCCATTTTATAGATGTCTTTGAGGGTTTTCCGCTGCTCTTTGTAGTCCATAGAAGAAGCTGCCAATGGATCATTCATTTTGAGCATGATCAATGAATCGTAATGATGCATATCATCGAGAACATTGTTCACTGACTGTCGGAATTGAGGATTTTGGCAGTATTCATTGACACCATCATAAGCGCTGAGCAATTCCGAACTGGTAAGCCATTCCTCTACGATGTCATCAAATTCCTCCTCCATTTCCTGACGATCCTGCGCCAAAGCAGGTATCATCAATACCAGGCAGAAGAATAAAGAAGTAAACCTATATATATTAAGAATATTCATATTCATATTGATAGCAATACTATTAATACAGGATGTAATGCTATAAGGTTTCATTTTTTTTTCAGGTATTTCAGTTGTAGAGGATGAGCTCGCCAGGTGAAATGCCACTGGTCAGTTCCGGAGAAGTACAACAAGACTTATTTCTTGACCCCGGAAAGTACTTTTCAGGGACATGTTATCATAGTCCTCGCCCTCCGTTAATGGCTTACCTCAAAGGTGCGAGAGCGTTCATTGCCCATCTGATCCACCAGGGTCAATTCATGGGTTCCCGGAGTGGTGAACACATCTATTTGATGCCGACCCGATGTTTGGCCGAGATAGTCATCATCCAGATGCCAGTATATGGTGGCCTGAGCATCAAAATGCGCCGCTTCGAAAATGGCACGACCTCTCCCTCCATCCTGCTCCCTCGGTATTTTGATACTGGCATTGCGTCCCGGATAAACTAGCTCAAATGAAGCCACAGCAGCATGGTTGCACCCTATCTTCAATGGTGGAGGGTCTGAATAACCCGGATTGGTAGACTTGAAATAAGTTGCCTGTGCGGCTGGCAGCACAAACCACGGAACTTGTTGAGAAAATCTAAGGTCATGACAATCACTGGTTACCTGAAATTGTCCGGCCTGATCAAGCACGAGCATTCTGTGATACTGACATTCAGGCCCCCGTAGCATGTAGTCCGGAAGTGACTGTTCCTTAACATCTGTACAAATATCACTACTGCGCATGCCACTTTGCTGACAGACCAGGACCGACCCACCAAATGTCTCCGACCTTAGGCCTCTTCCTGGAATCGAATTGAAAATATCAAACATCAGTGGAGCTGCCGAATGCACGCCTGTGAGCCCTGGCCTGCCCTCACCATCGGCATTTCCTACCCACACCCCTACCACATACTCATCATTAAGGCCTACCGCCCAGCCGTCGCGAAATCCGTAGGAGGTACCTGTCTTCCAGGCGATGGCCCTCGATGATTGAAACCGCCTCCAGCCTTCCTCCTGAAAGGGCCTTTCCAAACCCAGTAGCGCGTGAAGCGTATGTTGAATAGAGGCCACCTGGATCGGTCCTTCTCTATGCAGGTTTTCCTCTGGCATCTCCTTCTGCAACAGGTAGTGATTGACGCGATAGTCCGTAGACGAATATCCCCTGTTGAGTGGCCTTTCCGGATAGTTCTTAATTGCTCGCGCCAGGCTTGCATAGACGCTGGTGACTTCCCATAATGAGGTTTCCGCGCCGCCGAGGATCAATGACAGCCCATAATGCTCTGGGGGCTTCGAAAAATTGACAAATCCAATTTCTTTTAGCTTTAGTAGGAATTTCTCCTGTCCAAATTCTGCCAGCAGTTGCACAAATGGCACATTCAAGCTCCTTCGTAAGGCCTCACTTGCCGGCACTGCACCTCGAAACCTCTTGTCAAAATTCTTGGGTGCAAAACCTTCATAGAACGAAGGCATGTCTTTCAACAACTGGTCTGGCAGAATCAGTCCCTCATCCAGGGCAAAGGCGTACAAAAACGGCTTCAACAGACTGCCGGGACTCCTCAATGCACGGACAACATCCACATGCTGGCCGTGGCTTCCGTCGTTGTTGGAATTACCCACATAAGCCAAAGTCGCTCCGCTTTCAATATCGATTACTACAGCTGCGGCATTGTGAATGTAATTTTCGGCAAGTCGGTTACTATGGGCTGCAAGTTTCCGCTCCACACGTTCCTGCATAATGACATCAATGGTGGTCTTGATGTTTTTACCACTCCCCAATTCGTGTACACTACGATGCAACAGGTGATATGCAAGCTTTGGCGTAGGTAGAATTTCCGACGGCACGTCTTCTGCCAGACTCAATTCCAGCGCGTCATCGTCAATGTAGCCCTTCTCATGAAGCTTTCGCAGCAGCCTGTTTCTTTTGCTCAGGAGCCTGCCACCCGCCTTACCTGGAAAAATCTCGGCCGGATCATTGGGTAAAACCGCTAGCATGCAGGACTCGGCCCACGACAACTGATGCGGCGGGACTCCAAAGTATTTGTGGGAAGCTGCCGACAACCCTACGATGTTGCTTCCAAATGGTGCATGGTCAGTGTAGGCCTGGAGGATTTCCTGCTTGCTAGACCTGGCTTCCAACTTCACAGCCGCCAGAATCTCCAGAAACTTCTGCCCATATGTTCTTTGGAGGTTTCCCCTGGCGAGCCTCACCGTCTGCATGGTGATGGTACTCCCCCCACTGACAATAGCTCCGGCTTTTATGTTCTGTCTTGCTGCCCGGAGCAATGATATTGGATTAAAGCCCCAGTGATCATAGAAATACTCATCTTCGAACAACAGGAGTGCCACCTCAAATTTTCTGGGAACAGAATCCGTAGGTGGAAACCGCCATTGCTCATCCGCAGCAATCAGCACATTCAAGAGGCTCCCATTGTCAGCATAGAGCGTCTGCGCATACGGACCCTGAAACAATGGATTCGGCAAGGGTGCGAGCAACACACCGATGGCGAGCATTGCGGCACCCAATCCGGGCAGTACAATCAATATATTATTGCGGGACCACTTCAACTTGTTTGCCGGCTTTTGATGCAAAAATCTCATTGTCATACATGGCCTCGCACTGTATACCGGGTAGGTAGTAGCTACCCTGATAGGCCGCATTGAGCAACACCCGAAACTCACCTTTTTGATTGGGTTTGAGGTCAAAGTAGTGCATTGTCCTGTCATCACGGATATCCAGATATTCCACCAGGTCATTGCCTTCTTCGGAACCGTCCAAGCGGGTATTGATGATCTCCCAACCGGCCGGAAAAATCTGTGTGAGCGCCAACTCGGAGTACGTTCCCTTTATCCCCGGATTTACCACGGAAACCACTGCCTGGAAATTGGTGCCCTGCGTGAGGCGCCGAACCCTAAGCGGCTGCCCATCCAGTGTCTCGTATCGAACTGAGAGATTCAGATTTCTGGATTCTTCAAGTTCGTCACCCTTCATGGGGATGCCTGTTCGGATCAGTCTGGCATAGAGGGGAACTTCCCCATTATTTTGAGAAACGATTAGCACCCTCTTATCGGGATCAGGGAGTGGAACCTGATGAATGAACGCTTTCCCTCCTACGGTGATCTCATCCCCTCCTATTGATACGGTTACCTTGGTTTCTCCTTCCAGGTCAAACAGGGCGGCATACTTTGCCAGGGCAATGAAGCAATAAGCCGTCGTTTGGGTTGACATCCATTTTGCCTGATCGCCCATCTCCGTAGCCAAATCCCGCACGATAGAAAAAGCGGCTTCCTCCTGATCTAAACTAAGCAGTGTCTCCAAAATCATGGCCTTATCCCGGGCGCTGGATCCGAAGGTCCGACGATAATGGATCGTTTCCGCATCCGGTTCCGTAGCGAGGCCTTCGACAAGTTTTTGCGCCTGGTTTTTATGACCGGCTTCCGCATAGGCTGCCGCCAGCCGCCACTTCGACGCCCGACTCAATTGCGCCTTCTCCCGCATGCGATTCATAACACCCATGGGTGCATTGCCTGCCATTGCCAGGGTATACACCCGGTATGCCTGAATCAGATCATCGTTGTTGTCCGACTGCTGCGAACTCCAAGATCTGGCACGTTGATTTTGAAATTTTGCCCATTTCGAAATAATATCCTCCGGCACAGCATAGCCAGCACGCTTGGCTTCCAACAGGAAGTGGCCCGCGTAGTTGGTACCCCAAAGACTGGGATACCCACCCCCCGGCCAGTAAGCAAAGCCTCCATCCTCAAGTTGGAAGGACCTCACACGCTTAATGGCGGCCTCCACATTCTCCTGTATCTGCTGGCTTTTCTCTGTGGGTATCTCTATCAGCTTATCCAGGAACAGTTGTGCAAAAACACTCGAAACGGTTTGCTCAATACATCCATGAGGATACCTGATCAAGTATCCGAGCCTTTGTTCGATGTTCAATGACGGTAGTGTGCTCAACTCCAAATACGCGGCATTCTCGCCCAAAATACCTACCGGCTCATAGTCCACCTCCCAGTTTGCTCCTGCTTCAATGATATCTCCGTCTAACCGGGTTGTGGCAGGGTTCCGGGGGATAACGTTCATCTCAATATTATATGAAGCCTGCATTTGTCCGGATGTGGCTTTGACCGTCACCTTTCCCGCCCCCAGCATCTCCTTGGCGGAAACATCAAAATACACTACCTCGTCACCTGCGCTACCAAAGGCCACCTGCTTTTTCGCTGGTCCTGTCAGGGCAAGTGCGCCCTGGGCCTGCACTTCCACCGTCACATTGCCCAGCTTGTCTTCCAAAGCGAAGACATTTACCGGTAGTTTCATTTTTTCACCAGGCCCTGCCACTCGGGGGAGTGTAGCCAGGACCATCAATGGTTGCTTCACGGGGGTTGCTTGCTCGGCACTTCCATAGGCGCCCTGGTTCGCTGCTACCACCATGGTCTTCACACTTCCGATATAGGGAGGTAATCGAACCTTGTGCTGATTGCGCCCGCCAGCATCGAGTTCGAAAGGACCCAGGAACATGACGACGGGCTTGAATCTATTAGCTTCATCCTGATCCGCGGGATCCAGCTCTCCGTCACCGCCGATGGCCAGCATGTGCTCCATATCATTGCCGAATGCACCCATGACATCATCATAGACATCCCAGGTCTTCACACCCAGCGCCTCGCGGGTGTAGAAACTCGACCATGGGTCAGGCGTTTTGAAGTTGGTGATATCCAGGAGACCTTCATCCACGATGGCCACCGTGTAGGCCATCGATTTCCTGGAAGATTCTGAAATAGTAATCTCAAATTCCTGTTCTGGCCGTAGCTCTTCAGGCATGGAGATAACGGGCTTGAGCTCCGTGCTGGGATCCACCACCTTAATGGACTGTACGCCATACAAGCGGATGGGCAGATCATTAATCGTCTGTGCGTGGGGCTGAACCATGGTCAGATGCGCATAGATATTCGGCGCCATGTTGCTGGTGGCTTCAAAGGCTATTGATGTATTCTCCTCTTTGGCTTCTACCCAGAAGGTTTGTAGTACCTCACTTCCGGTTTCGAGGCTCACCAGGATGCGATTGCCCTGCGTAGAGGGTAGCGAGAGCCGTATTTCATCCCCCACCTCATAGGAGTCTTTCTCAACTCCAAAATCCAGCATGGCTGCACCATCCAGATCACCACGTTTTCCTTTTCCTGCCCAGCCAGGCCAATCCAGGTACACAACTTGTCCCGCCGAGTGCCCGGATTCCGGATCTACCACCCGCACATAATAGCGACCCCAGTCGGGATGATTCAGCCGCAAGGTCCATTTACCTGTGCCATTGACGGTATTGACCTTGGACTTGGACACCGGACGATGATAGGATCTACCAACATAATTGCTGATGTAATCCGTAGAAGTATCCCACCACCAACGCCAGTCAAGTTTGTAGAATTCCACCTGCAAGCCCCTTCTGCTCACCGGGTTGCCATCTGCGTCTACCGTCGCGATTTGGACCTCATGATTCTGATCAGTCAATAGCATACCCCGCTTGTCCCCTTCCGGTAGCTTCAAGCCCACAAAATAGGGATATGGGTAATAGTCAACCGAAGCACTACTAATGCTGAAATCGCCCCCTTCTTCATAGACCTTCCCGTAAAAATTGGCCCTGAGCGCACCGGGAGCCTCATCTACATCGCCCAGATCCATGCTGACCCTGGCATATCCTTCATTGTCCAACCGGCCTTCGTAGACAACATCCCGCTGGCTGTAGAAATCCTTGGAGGCATCGTCAAAACTGTAATTGGGATAAGCCTCAAAAGCTGTTTTGACGGGGACCAACTTCAACTCATACTCCGCCTTCAGGTTGCTGACCGTAGCGCCTGTGAGCCATCTCACATTCAAATCGCCGGTTGCGTACCGGTCATTGAACCCGAACTGATCCTTGTCAAATTCCAGGTCAATCTTCAACCGATTGGGCTTGATTGTTTCGATCTTGACGGTTTTGGAGAAGCTAGCCCCACCTACTTTAGCCTTCGCTTGCCAATTGCCCGTCGGCGCATCCGAAGTCGTCGTAAAATCGAATCTGTAAATGTCACCAACAGGCTCACTGCTCACACTCCTCGACACCAGTTGATTGGATGGATTGTACAACTCCATAATCACAGGGTGGTCCTTCGGCAGATCAGTACCACGTTCCAGGATGAATCCCAGATGCACCGTATCAGCGGGCCTCCAAACTCCTCGTTCGCCATAAACAAAGCCCTTAATTCCATTCTTGATTTGCCTTCCTGAAACATTGAAATTGCTCAATGACAAGCTGGAGGCATCGTCCACCTTGAGGTAGCCGACTTGATCATTTTTGCGAGCTACAAGGACAAAAGGCTCGTCACCCTCAGGTACAAGAAGAGCCCTACCATTGTCATCTGAAGATGCGGAAGCGATGATTTGCTGTTGATAGTCGTATAAGGTGAGGTCCACGCCAGACTGAGGTTTGACGTCCGTGAGGCTGGTGACGAAAGCATGTACCTGCCCGCCGTCTCTTCGCTTGGCAATCAAGCCAAAGTCTGAGGAGAAGACCACCTTGCTCACGCTTCTGCGCGAACCATAGTAAGAGTCACTGCAAGGATTGTTTCGTTCTTCCCAATTGTAGCCTGACCCATAGTAGTATTGATAGCTGTCCCAATAAGAACCTTCCTCTTCCACTCCCCAATCTTCCAGGACCTCAATCTCCTCCCCTTCGAAACCCGGACAGAAATAGAGCGAATGTTTCTTGCGGAACCCAATCCTGATCTGATAGATCGCACCAGGTTCGGTCTTGACGATTTCCTCCAGGTTCAAGTCAAATCGATTCCAGCTATTCAAATCAGTCACTCCTGTTCCATTGAGAAATAAGGTCTGCCTGCTCACAGGCTTGCCCACCCGTCTCAACTGAGAAGTGCCCCCCAAGGCATTGACCTGCAGGTATTGAAGCACATTGTCTTCAAAGATTCGAATGACATCTATCTCGACGGCACTCAGGCCGACCGCTTCAAACGGAAGAATCAAGCCCGAAGCATTGGGAATGATGGACTTATCACTCTGGCCCACCAATCTCACCTCTGGTTTGACCTGTCGAAACTGGAGCGATGTTTGATAGCGCTCCTTTAGTGGAAATCCGGCCAGATTCTTGATGGCCTCATGTACGGTGAGCGTGACCGATTCTGAAACCTCGTCCGTGGGATAGATCTGTAATTCGTTGAGGTTGATAACGAGCCTGGGATTACTTGAAGTACCCGAAACCGTCACCAGCCCTTTCAGGTCTTGACGGGGTTGCAGTGGATCTGAGAAAAGGACCGATATGTACCTGGAAGCGCCGTCAACAACCTGGGTGGAAAGCACCTTGTAATCATCGATGGCTGGAATTTCTATTCGCACCCTTTCCTCACGATCAATCGCCAGCGGATCCCCATTTACCTGCAATACGACCTCGCGTCCTTCAGCGGTCTTGGTAATGTCTTCAACCGTAAATCGGTATTGATTTTGGTTTCCTGAAGCACTCCATGTAATGCCCAAATCTTCACCTTCCAGTGTTGCAGTGAGCATCTTCTGGACTTTCTCCTCATCCGCAATGTCCGCGGTGTGGATTACGCCTTCTATTTTGAGCCTGGAAGGATTGGTTTGATCGTAAAGCTTGAGGCCCTGGGTCCTAACTTCAAAGTTCTGAATGAGGGTCTGAAAGCCAAACCTGAATTCCTGTCGGTCGTTGGGGAGGTTCTTCATCAACTTATCGAGATTCGCTACCACCTCATAGGTCTGACCACTTTTCATCCGCTCTTCAGATGAAAAAGTCAACGTCCGATTATCTGTAAGACGGGCAGTCCCGCTTAGGGCAGGGCTGATGTCAAAAACGCCTTCGAAGATTTCACCAATCAGGGAGTCCGAAAGCGGTTTGGCAAGCCTTAGGGAGATATCACTATCCGTGGATACGACGCCGCTGGTATAAGAGCTTACATAGTCTACAAAAAGGGCTGTAGGGCTGCTGAAGTCCTGGATTCTTTCTTTCTGACCGAGGCCTTGCTTATCGCCGGAGCAACCGATCAACAGCAAGAAAATGAATACAAAATGGAGGTGTTTCATGGAAATAGGGTTGACTTGGATTAGACTGAAAAATCTGGACATAAATTAATTGTTTCTGAAGGGACACCCAAAAAATCACTCCTTGAGTTACACCCCGATGACGTCAATACTATCAAGACTCCCGATTGGCCCCTTTCGGAATAGTTTAGTAGCTGCCGAACTATATGATGGGCTTTCTTGAAATCACTGACTGAAAGTGGATTACCGCGGGAGCAAAATCAAACATCCAGGCATGGATTTCTGATCGTGGTGAGCTCAACAGTAATTGCCTTTCGAAAACGGATATTTCTAGTGGAGTTTCACTATTTTGGATCAGCATTTGCACGGACCAGGGGCCCGAGAGCTGGGTACGGCGAACAATAAAACTGGAACCATATGATGGTTGATATCATCGGAGCCGGAATTGGAGGTTTAACCACCGCCATTGCACTTGACCAAGGCGGAATTGAGTGCAGGCTTTTTGAACAAGCAAGCGTCATGAAGCCCATTGGCGCTGGCATCATTCTGGCCAACAATGCGATGCAGGTCTATGAACGGTTGGGCCTGAGGGGTCAAATTGAGGCTGGTGGTAATCCCATTTCACTCATAAGAATTGCCAATGCGCAATTGAACACCATTTCTGAAGTTAATCTTCGCTTTTTTGAAGCGAAACATGGCGTCAAAAACATTGCCATCAGCAGAGGTGTACTGCAAGAAATCCTCCTGAGGCATGTTCCTGCCAAGAGCCTCTACCTTGAACATCAGCTAGCGCATATCAAAAGGGTCCAGGCAGGGTTTGACCTCCAGTTTAGGAACAAAACCAAGGTCAACTCCAGCATATTGTTAGGTGCGGATGGCCTCCACTCAACGGTCAGAAATTCACTGTTTGACCAAAGCACCATTCGGGTCACGCAACAACTTTGCTGGCGAGGCGTGACAGACATGCCTTTACCCAAGCGCTACCAAAATGAATTGAATGAAGCCTGGGGAAGAGGCGACAGATTTGGGTTCGTTCAGATTGCACCCAACAAGGTTTACTGGTACGCATTGAAATCTTTCAAAAAATCCCAGGACGAATATTCCGTAGCTGAGCTGAACCATTACTTCAGGGACTATCATCCGATCGTGACTGAACTGATTCATATGACCCCATTAGCCACTATTCACACTTCAGTCATTTCCGACCTGAAACCAATCAAGCATTGGTACCGTGAGAACGTTTGTCTCATTGGCGATGCAGCTCACGCCACTACACCCAATATGGGCCAGGGAGCCTGTCAGGGCATCGAAGACGCATTGGTCATATCAGCCTGCTTGAAGAATTATGAGATAAACGAAGCTTTTGCCCAATATCAAAAGCTAAGAATGTCCAAGGCCCAACGTGTCGTAAACAACAGCTGGACTCTGGGGCAATTGGCACATTGGAAAAATCCTGTGGCTCGGGGGTTGAGAAATCAAATGATGCGATTAGCTCCAGAAAGAATGAATAGAAAGCAATCCGAGCTCATTTTTGAACTCAACAGGGTTTGACGGATTGGACATAAGTACTATATCTGATTCAGGTTTTTCAAGCCAATTTCAATCAATTCAATCACCACATAGCTAATTCCCATCATGGCTATCCTACTTCAGGTCCTCCTGGAACAAGCATTTCAGCATGGGTATCCAGTTGGCATCCCAGTTTTTCATGTTATGAGCATGGGGTACTTCGTTATACACCAAATCATACCCCTTGCTCTCCAGTACATCACGGATTTTTCGCGTCGTGGCTTCATTGTCGGAGTAGGTCCCGCTGCTTAGAAAAAAACTAATGGGCAGCCGCTTGCGCTCTTTGTAGTCTGTCAGCAACCACGGCCTTGGGTGTATGGCTGGAGACAATACCGCAATCTTGCCGAAGGTGCTCCCCTGGTCCTTCAGTCCAAAGAAAAGTGCATTCAGCCCACCAAAAGATAAACCCTCGAAGTAAGTTTTGTCAGGTTCTGCGGCAGCAGCATAGGCCCGCCTGATGCTGGGAACCAGTTCTTCCACGAAAAAGGCGTAATAGGCTTCATTGGCAAGGAGCTCCTTATTTCTGCGGTTCGCCCCGGAGTTAGGATCAATGGGGCTCACCAACACACTGATAAAGGGTAGATCATTTTCCTCCTGAAAGCTGGCTGCCAATTTTAGGAATCGGGAGTTCTTCTCAATGGACGGTCCATCCGTCATATAGATCACCGGGTATTCAGCCTGAGGGTCATAGGCGTTCGGAAGTGATACCACGTAATCCACGGCATATCCCAGGTGCTGGCTTATGATCTGATGGCGGTTTAAAATGACCTTGTGATCATTTACATTGAGTAGCGATAAAAAAAGTAGTAGAACGGCCATTACCTCTATGAACGACGTAGCATACGCGGTTCGACCTGTTTATACATAAATGGAGGGTGAGTGGTTCATGCGGCGCATTACTTCTTTTCATGCCTCAGGGTCAGTTTGATCGGGTTTACGGCTCATGGAACCCTAGTCATTATTCAATGTCCGTTTGACTGGTAGAATACCGGAATTGGGAGACAATCTTTTGAAAAGAATAGCGACATGGGGACCATGCCTATCTCAAATAACCTATTTTTATTAGCACCGGCTGATACGATTTTGGCTCCAACAGGTAAATCATGAGAAAATATACACTCGCAATATGCATGGGTCTGCAATTGACCGTTTTCAGTCAATCCCTCCAGGAATCAGCTCTGGAAACATCCATCTCCAACGTAACCGTCTTTCTTGAAGGTGCTCAGATCACCAGAACGGGAGAGGTGAAAATTATCGACGGCAAAAGTGAGCTTGTGATCAAATCATTGTCGCCTCACATCGATGAAAAGAGCATTCAGGTAAAGGCTCAGGGGGCTTTTACCATCTTGTCCGTGAACCATGACCTCAATTATCTGGATGAGTTGCAGAAAGATGAAGAAATCGAGCAGCTTCAAGGCGAGATTGAAGATTTGCAGTTCCGCATCTCCACCAATCAAGCACGACTTGAAGTACTCGAAGATAAAATGGATCTCCTGGATCAAAACAAAAACCTGGGCGGTGAAAACACTGGCGCCAGCCTGACACAAATCAAGCAGGCCATTGACTTCTACGATCGTGAGATGACCCAGATCAAGTCCGAATCTTTAAAGGTGCGCATTGCCAATAAAGAATTACGAAAAGCTAAAAATCGCATTCAGCAACAAATTGCAGACATCAGCGTCCAGGATGAGCTTCCTACCGGGGAAATAAGAATCCGGGTTGAGGCAAATGAGACCACCAAGGGTTCATTTCAAGTCACCTACCTGGTAGCCAATGCCGGCTGGTATCCCAAATACGACGTTCGTGTATCCAGTGTCGATCAGCCGCTGGAATTGCAATACAAAGCGGATGTGTACCAAAGCACCGGAATCGACTGGGAAAATGTGCGCTTGCGACTCTCCAATGGCAACCCCAATGAAAGCGGTGTTGCCCCCGAACTGGAAACCTGGTATTTGAATTTCGCCCGCAACACGATCTTCCAAAAAGAATTGCGGGGGATCATGTCTAACACAGTCGGATCTGTGAGCGGGAAAGTCCTGGGAGATGACGGCGAGCCCCTGCCCGGAGCAAACGTCGTGGTAAAAGGTACCACCATAGGGACCATTACTGATCTCAATGGCAGCTACTCGCTCACACTACCTAATGGCGCCTCCTACCTGACCTTTTCTTTTATCGGATACAACACAAAGCAGATGCCCATTAAATCCCAAAACATGAACGTGAGACTGGATCCTGCCGTCAGCGAATTGCAAGAAGTGGTTGTCATGGGATTTGCACAAGACAAGGCTTCACGTGCAAGAGCCAGGAGCAGTGCGAGTCTGGAAAAGCGCGCCGAGAATATTGTCACCACCGTGGTGGAAAATCAAACGACAGTAGCGTTTGAAGTCGAGGACCCCTACTCCATCGAATCCAATGGAGAGAAGTTGTCAGTTAACCTTAGCACCTATGAGATCGAGGCCCTTTACGAGTATTATGCGGTGCCAAAACTGGATCCCGATGCATTTTTGATAGCAAGGATCGTGAACTGGGATCAATACAACCTGCTCGAAGGAGAGGCCAACCTCTACTTTGAAGATGCTTATGTAGGCCGTTCCATATTGGATGCCAGGTCGTTGTCGGATACCCTGAGCATTTCCCTGGGGCGAGACAAGAGCATTGTAGTGGGAAGAACGAAGATCGACGACTTCAGCAAACGCAGGACCATCGGCGCCAACAAAATCGATAGCCGCGGTTTTGAAATTCTGGTGAGAAACAAAAAGAACCAGCCCATACAATTGACGCTTTACGATCAAATCCCTGTAGCAGCCATTGGTGATATCTCTGTCAGTACCACGGAACTATCAGGCGGGAAGCTCGACGAGCAGACAGGCCTCGTGACCTGGGACCTAAACCTCAATGCACAAGAGCAACGCCAAATGAACCTGAGCTACGAGGTGAAGTACCCTAAGAAGGAGAAGGTGAACCTGGAATAGCAGGGCAACTGGCATAAGAACCAGTAGACATGGATGGTAAACACACCATACTCATCACCGGCATTAGCAGAGGCCTTGGTAAGGCATTATTCGAGTGTGCTTTGACCCAGGGCCATCACGTTTTCGGTGTTCTCCGAAATACATCGAAGGCTGGCGAACTAAATAAGGACTTACCGGCCGATGGTCAAATCATCATAACTGATCTCTCAACTGATGGCGCCATCGAATCCATTCAGCTGGCAGTGGGAAATCGTCCCCTCGACTTACTGATCAATAATGCTGGCATCGGTGGTGAGTCCTTTACCCTGGACAAAGTGAATTCCGAGGAGATGTCGTTGCTATTCAATATTCACTGCCTGGGTGTTCTGCGTGCCACGAAGGCTGTCAAAGACAACCTACTGAAAGCACAAAATCCATTGGTCATCAACCTGAACAGCAGGTTTGGTTCCATCACCCGGAAAAGCCTTGGAATTTACGATAATATGGATGTGACCTATGCCTACAGTGTAGCAAAAGCAGCCCAAAACATGCTGACCAATTGCTTGAGGAAAGAATTCCGAAATCACATCCGGTTCATCAGCTTACACCCCGGCAAGATGAAAACAGACATCGCCCAGATTGATGCTGATAGCGAACCCGAAGTCATTGCAAGGAAAATTCTCGAACAATACGAATCCGGCAAATTCAAGGAAGAAAATGGAATCCTGGAAATGGGTCAGCAGCTCATTGAATGGTAGTTCATTCGTCATGGCTAGCGAGAAAAGTGTTCACCCCGATCAGTGGCTGCCACGACCGAGGCAAACCTACCTATCAAAACTGAATCGTTCTCAAGCGGGGTTGCCCGAACTCCGAGATATATAGAATCCTTCTTTCATCATCCGCGGCGATGCCATTGGGCGCTGAAAAGGTCGCGCTCAGCAATGCGCCATCGGTGGAAGAGTTGTCCCCGGTTCCAGCAAATATCTCGACATTGCCGGAAGTATCCACCCGATAGATCAGGTTGGTCCCGATGCCAGTAGCGTAAATATCATCTTCGAAAATGGTCATGTAGCCAATACCGAACCCTTGCACGACGTCAGGGATTGTGGTGAAAAGGGATACCTCTCCAGCAGCAGAGACCTTCACAATTTCTCCGTTGCTGTAATTGGCCGCAGTGACATTGCCATCCGCATCCATGTCAATACCCACACATCCTGCTAATCGAGGATCACTTGCAAACAAGGAGATCTCACCCGATGGACTCACCCGATGCAAGGTGGCCGCGATGAAGTTGGCCACATAGATATTGCCTTCTCCGTCGATGGTCATACCGGAAGGCCATCCTTCAATTTCACCTAAAAGCTTGACGGTACCATCTGGAGCGATTTGCACGATTTCGCCAGCGACGCCCTCGTTTTCATGTGTGACGTAGAAATTGCCATCGCTGTCCATGACGCCTTGCATAGGAGCCACCAAATTGTCCGCCTTGACTGTCACATCTCCCGCCGTGCTGACCTGATAGATGGTGGTACCACTGCCCTGGCCTGTGTCACCGAAGACGCCGAAGTCCGAAGCGAAAACGGTGCCGTCATCAGCAACGTAGAGCCCATCGTTCGCTGGGAAGTTGGGCACGAGGGTCGCAACCAAAACTTCCTTTGGATCATCAGGCGTCGGATCCGAGGTATCATCGTCACTTGAACATGAGAAAAAGAAGACCAAAATGAGCAATGTTGCTGCTCTAAGCATGTTGATTTTCATAGCTTGACCTAATATCAATGAGTTAAAAATTTCGGCCAAGATGCCGCCGCGGCAGCTGAGAATCGACGTTTTGGGTACAGACGTACCAAATCCTTTTGTGGTCAGGCCAACTGTGTCTGGCTCTGCTGGGTTTTGATGTAAGCCGACGGGGTCATATCCATTTGCTGCTTGAAGAATGTATTGAATGAGGATTTCGAGTTGAACCCCACGTCGGTGGCCAGGGCTAGAATGGTCTTGGTCTTATGCTCCTGATTGGCGACCAGTTCCTTGAACCTTTCTAACCGATACGTATTGATATAGTCATAGAAACTCTGCTTGTACACCTCATTCAGCAACCAGGAGATGTCATTAGCCGAAGCATTCATTTGTTCCGAAAGGGTTTTCAAGGTGAGCTCATTATCCAGGAAAAGATGGCTCTCGTTCATCAGTCGATTGAGTTCCTCGGAAAGCCCCTTGATCTTGACATCGTCAATGCGTTGGTAAGGTTTATGCTTCTGTGCTGAGCCAGTCACCACCATCCTGAGCAGCTCCGGTTGTTTGATGGAATAATAGGCGATGAGAAAGATATCAACCGTAATGGCAATCCAGAGCGTGTCGTAGTTGAAATACTGAAAATATGATCCATAGACCAGGAAGTACACGTACACCCCCGCCCAGAGCAATACGATTAGCAAATAGGTAGTCAAAAATGCTTTAAGATATTCGAGTGCCGTCTGATGGAAAGTCAGGTTCTGCTTCTCCAGACGCTCTGTTTGGTTGATGGTCTTGAAACAGTAGATCAGAAAGAGTATGTTGAACGCAATGGCAATTCCTTCAATCCAATAAAAGGTGTACTGCAGCGCTCCGCTTTGCTCGAACCGGATGAAGACCTCCACATCCCGAATAGCAAAATAACCAGCCATCCATAGGTATGCTGAAAATGGAATGAAATACAAAATAAAGACCCGACTTACTGATTCGTTCAGCAAAAGGCGCCGGAGATACATGAAGATCAGCAGGGGAATCAGGAAAATCGTTGTGTCCGGAAACAGGCTCCACGGAACCATCCATTTCTCAAAATAATGTGCGTACACAATCCGAGAAACCATCATGAAGGTGGTCAGCAAGAGGATCAAGGAAAGCAGCCGATTGGCTCTCTTGTTCCCATCCTTGATCATTTGAAAGTTGATGGACAGAAAGACGCCCTGGACCAACCCAACAAATAACACCACATCAATCCAACTCGCGTTTGTCATTGCAAAACCATTTCAACCTAGAACAGCTTGATCATCAAAATGCCTAATCACTGCAGCTCCGAGATGTACTTGTAAATATGTTTCAGCATCGTGCCTTCCATCAGCACGGATGAAAATTTGATCAACTGATGATTAGACGATAGTTGGATTATTAACGCAAAGACGAGTTCGATGGCTTAAGAAAGAAATGACAAATCGTATTTACGAGGGCCACAAAAAAGTATCGACACCCCAACCTATGTGAGCTTTGCCCTGAGGGAGCTGTCATTAGACTCGAAAGCATCAGCCACCTACGGCTGCATCAGCTCCCAATGTCAATAGATGATGTCAGTATTTGGCAATAGCTGCCTCAGGCGTTCTTTTGATGCGTCGTCAATTTCATTCCCTCTAAGCGCCAGTACTTCCAGCTTTCCAAGCAGACCCATTTCTTCCGGGATGGAGTTCAAGTTGTTGTGCCCGAGACTCAGGCGTTTCAGGTCAGGCATTTCGGCTAATTTGATGAGTACGCTCACCAAATCCATTTCTGGGTTGTCATCCAATGAAAGTTGAACTAAAGGAAGGCTGTCGATGCCTTTGGGGAGTTTCTTGAGTTGGTTTTTGTTAAGGGTCAGCGTTTGGAGCGCTTGCAAACCAATCAGCGGTTTCACCGACTTTAGGCGATTTCCGGCCAACCACAGATTGCTGATATTGACTGCATTGCTAACATTTGTGGGAAGTGCCCTCAACTGGCACCCTCCACAGCCCACCTGCTCCAAAAAAGGCAGTCTGGCAAAGACATCTTCCATATCAAGGTTCGTATTGCCGCCCAACCAGAGTTTCCTCAGCGTTGTCACCTGCTCAATCCCTGGAGGCAATACCTCGAAATCATTGAACATCAGTCCTAAATTGTCAATCGCCGGCAGCTGACCAATTAAACTCATAGTCCCTTCCCAGTTTAAGGCCGGGACCCCGATCAAACCCAAATAATTGAGATTTCGCAAGTTGGTGATCTCGGCAGGAAGTGCTTTAAAGCCCAGATTGGGTTCATTAAAATGGTGGATTTCAAGGGCCTTCAGGGCGGTAAGTGTACCAATTTGTCCTGGCAGGGTTTCAATAAACGTGTCATTCAGCTTCAACCGCTCAAGATTCTTGTATTGATATACATCTTCCGGAAGGCTCTTCAGGCGCTGGCCTGAAAGGTCAAGGATTTTTACTTCTAATGGTGCCTTATTGGCCTCTTCAATGCTTGTATATATGGCGATATCTCCTTGCGCCAACAACAGGTGAGCAATGATCCAGCAAATGGAAAATAGTAGTTTTCTCATGATGAAATTGTTGCGTCCAAATCTAATTTGACGATTCGCTAAAGAGACTCCAACCAGGTCGACACAGAAGCCATGTAATCCGGATGCAGCTTTGACCAATAAGGGAAATCGCTTTCACCCACGTATTGCATGGAATGATTGGCACCTTCGAGCATTTCAATACGATGGTCGACATGGCCTGCCCCCTTCAAAGCCCTGCGGATAGACTCATGGCTATCGCTCGGTATTATCTCATCTTTAGTGCCTTGAATGATCAACAGGGGCTGCTTCACCTGTTCGAAAAAGGGAATGGGGTCATAGTTCAACTTTGGGTCCACCTGCACCTCATCCAAATTGGGCAACCATACTTTTTCGAACCAATCCTCGGATCGACTAGCTTCAAGCCTTTCCTCCAGTTGCGGCTTGCTTACCTGTCCGGCGATGTATTGGAAAACCAATCTTTCCAATGCGACTGCAGCCTGCAGATCTTCTCCCAAGCTTACCCGGTTCCTGTTTCTCCAAAAATTCAAGTCGCTTTCCAGCAAGGACACCCCCGGGCAACTCACCAGGATGCCATAGGACAATTCATCCATCTCCGTCAAAATCCTTGGTATCTTAGCCGCACCCTGGCTACTGCCCTTCAAGCCTATTTGCGCTAGAGGAATGCCCGAGAAATCTGAAAAATATTGGATGGCTATCAGGTCGTCGGAGACGAGTTCATCCATTGAGGCAGTTGTCCAATTGCCCGCTGAGGTACCAGTTCCCCGTTTGTCGTAGTGGAAGCAAGTAAACCCCATTTCTGCGAATCGTATGGCCTCTGCCCTCGAGGCGCTTCTGTCCGCCCCTCCAGAAGACGTCACAAGGACAATACCCCCTTTGCTTTCATGACCTGAATACCAGACGGTGCCATAGACCAACAATCCATTGGCAGTGAAAGTGACTTCTTTGCTTCTTGGGGTTTGGTCTTCAGGATCTTCAATCCTGAAAAAGGTATATGGGACTTGTAGCGAATCGACGGCCAGCACACCTTCTAATGTCCTGTTGTTCACTGTCCATCTGCTGCTGAAAGTATACAAAAAGAAATCACTCTGAAGCTGAAAGAAAACCGAATCTCCAGTTGTGCGGACTTCCCTGAAAGGAATACGCACTGCATTTTGTGCCAAACTGGTAAAATAGGCCTGTGCGCCTGCGGTATCTTGTTCCAGGTCAATTCTGATCTGATCTGAAAAGTTGCCGTGGGTGAAGTCAGCTACAAAAGCCCCGGACCTATCCGATTCTTCCTTCAAAGTACCTGTGCAGCCCATCAATAGCCAAATGAGCAGATATATGACCCTTTGTGAATGCATAAGAATTCTTTTTGTGGTGAATGTCCAAGGTCCCATGGAATTTGACGTTCAAAGCCTGGCGAATTGGGTATTGCTGTGTACAAACGAACCCCTTTGGTCAGGCGTGCTATTAAAATATACCAGTAATTCCCGTCTTGACCATCCAGCCCGTGACTTCCTTATCAGGTCTTGGACTTCGTATTGCGCAGAAAGGATTTTCTAAACATTATTGTTTAGAAAATGAATATCAATATATTTGTTATAAACAATAACGTTTAGAAAGTGAAGCCGTTGGCGAACCCATCTAAGAAAAGGAAAATTTGAAGTGATATGCTAAGACTAGGCGGATACATCAATATCATCATCTCCGTGGGCCACATCGTTGGGCTCCTATGGGCCCGGCAAATGTTTGAAGTGACGGGCATTGGAGATGAAATGAAGCAACTTGCCCAAACCCATGAGTCACTACCTTATCTGTTGACGGTTTTCGTAGCGATTGTGTTTTTCATCTTCGGGCTTTACGGACTCTCCGCTGGCGGTAAGTTAAAGAAACTGCCCTTGCTCAAGTTTGGCATCTTTGGGATTGCGACGATATATCTCTTACGAGGAATTGGCGAATTGTTGTTTGATCTTGCTCAGGATGAATCCATACCAATGCTGGAAACAATCTATTCGCTGATCGCATTGGCTATTGGTTTGTTGTTCTTAGCCGGGGGAATCAAAATGTGGCCATTGCAGAAAGCAACATAGCCGAAGTATATTCGAGCCTCACAATTCTCAAATCGACAACATCTATATGCTAACCAACAATCAAATCACTTTTGACCTCAATAATGGATTGAAGATGCCAGCCATTGGTTTGGGGGTACTCTTTGCTCAAAATGATGGCGAAGTAGAAAGTGCTGTCAGGTCAGCCCTCCAGTCGGGCTACAGGAAAATAGACACAGCTGCTGCCTATCAAAATGAACGCGGCGTAGGTATCGGTATGCAGCAAAGTGGAATTCCCAGAGAGGAGGTTTTTCTGGCAACGAAAGTATGGAATACCGAACAGGGCTATGATGAAACGCTAAAGGCCTTCGAGGAGAGTCTGGCCCAACTCCAGACGGATTATGTGGACCTGTACCTCATACATTGGCCAGTAAGATCCAAATACAAAGAGACCTACCGTGCTATGGAACGCGTTTACGCCGATGGTCAAGCCAGAGCCATTGGCGTTTGCAACTTCAGCATCGGACAACTAAAAGACCTCATGGACCATTCCGAGATCGTCCCAGCCGTCAACCAGGTGGAGATGCATCCACACCTCAGCCAGAAGGACTTACTCGATTTCGCCAGTGCCAACAAGATTCAGTTGGAAGCCTGGAGACCCATCATGATGGGAGAAGTGCTGGACATTCCGGAGCTCGTAGCTATTGGTCAGGCCCATGGAAAATCTGCCGTTCAGGTCACCTTGAGGTGGTTGATCCAGCGGGGAGTGGCCGTCATACCAAAATCCGTAACAGAAAAAAGAATCGTCCAGAACTTTGAAATATTTGATTTTGAATTGACCAAAGAGGATATGGCAGCAATCGAAGGTCTCAATCAGGACCGGAATTTGGGGGAAGACCTCTCCCATATTGAATAGACCTGATCAGACCTTTGCAAGCCAGGACCAACTTGAAATAGTGAGTGACTGATCCTCAAATCGTGCTTAGATATACCAAAGATTACTAATATGATGATTTCCTGGGTGCTGGTCTGTGGGGTATTTTCTATCTTGTTTGGGGTCTTTCACCTCCTCTTTTGGAGGCTGTTTGACTGGAAACAGCAACTGCAAAAATTGTCCGTGCCGAACCGGGCCATTATGCAAATTCTGAACTTATGCCTAACCTACGTCTTCTTTTTCATCGGCTTCCTGTGTCTCGCTTTCCCTCAGGAACTGGTAGAAACTAATCTTGGTAAGGCCTTCATGATCGGATGTTCGCTTTTCTGGTTGGCCAGGACCGTGGAGCAATTCATTTTTTTGAGGATCAACAACATCAAAGTGCATCTATTAACGGCACTCTTCATAGTTGGCACCATCATATTCATGATACCTGTGCTGGCTTAGTACCTTACAAAGGGCCACTTCAACTCCAATGATGCCAGGGTCTTAACGTCCCCTTTAGGACTGAATCGAAGTCATTGAATCATTCCTGAGCTGACGGAGGTCATTGTTCATCCCCAAGATTTTCCATTTATTCGGTATCAAATCCAGAACCGCTAAGTTCATGAATCAGATATTTCCATTTGCCAATATTGTCGTGGGTGTTCTGGTGCTGATTGTTGGATTCGCTTTCCACTGGATCGGTCAACTTGTTTCCGTCATCAATTGGGAATACGCGACGAAAATCGGGCTTCAGGAAAAAGCGCAGCCCGAAACATTCAAGGTATATGAAAATGGTATTGCCAAAGCTGATGTTTGGCTAGGTTGGCTCTACGGAGTTGCCGGGGTTGGACTCCTCCTGGACCTTCCTTGGAGTTATAACTTGCTATGGTTTCCCGGCGTCGTACTCGTCTACCACAGCCTAAGCTATTGGTACTGGACAGCCAATCAGCGCAAGCTGGGACACCATATCGTCAGTGGACCCTTTAGACTCACCTGGACCCTTGCAAACCTCATCACCGGTCTACTTGCAGTTGCTGTGGCCTGGTATCCTGCTATTTAACTGATTTTGCTATGTATGAACCGACTTTGATCACTTGGGTACTCATTGTCTTTGGGCTCATTACCTGCCTGCCGCTCTTTGTCGCACAGCTGGTTATTCTCTTTGATCCTCACGGCCAGAAAGCCAAGGACATCCTCATCGGCAAAGGCGAAGACTGGAGAGACCAGTCCCATTTCAAAACAGCCTATGGCGCGGCCGTTGCGGATTGGTTGGTGGAATTTCCGTTGATGGTGGCAGGGATCGTGGGCATGATACTCGCTAAAAGTTGGGGGTACGCGCTTTTCGCTGTAGCCGGCGCCATTCAGGTCTATATCAATGTGATTCTGTGGCATGCCGAGAAAGCATACGTTTATCCTTCCTTAGGACCGCTTCGCTACTACACGTATTTCTGGGGCAATTTTGTCTATTGGGGCCTGGCTGCCTTGATCTATGGTGTAATGAGAATAGTGTGAGTTACGCTGGGCGAAATGTCCAATAACGACCTTGGTTACTGGAAACAAAGGTGTTTAGGTAAAACCAGCCGTGGCATGTCGTCATGAAACCCCTATTTCTTTTACAACTTAAATAGAAATACGTCGTATATTTGTTTTACAAGTTCAATAATAATGAGTAGGACCAATTATCTGGGCGAATTTGAAGAGCTCATCCTAACCATGGTTTTGATTCTGGGAGATGACGCCTACGGCAACACCATCGTCAAAGCCATCAAGGAACATCAGAAGCGAGAAGTCAACCTAAGCTCCGTACACATCACCCTCTACCGACTGGAGGAAAAGAAATACCTGGAGTCATATCTCGGCGGAGCCACCAAAGCAAGGGGTGGCAGAAAAAAGCGCTACTTCAAAATCACCAATGCCGGCAAGGTGCTACTTCAGGAAATGAAGGATGCCCGCACCAACCTTTGGAAGCTGGCGCCACAGTTGCAATTCCAACAAGTCATCCAGTGACGCTTTAGATAATAATCTGGCGTAGATGAGCAAAAACCAACCCCCTTTCTGGGCGCAGAAAATATTTGAATGGTATTGCGACCCTCGATTGCAAGATCCCATATTGGGTGACCTTGATGAGCAATTTGAAGATGACATCGTAACCCATGGAGCCACAAAGGCTAGAAGAAGGTATGTATGGAACGTAATCCGCTTCTTTCGGCCAGGAATCATTAAATCTGCCAGCGGCAGCCAAAAACTTAACTATTACGGTATGTTCACCAACTCCCTCAAAACCTCTTACAGAGTTCTGGTCAGAAACAAGCTCTACACAGCTATCAATGTACTCGGTTTTTCGCTCGGCATGGGCATTGCCATCGCGCTCTACATGATCTATCAATATGAGAACAGTTTTGATAGCTATCATCCCGACCAGGCGCAACTCTACCAGGTAATGGGCTATGCGAACACCGAAAATGGCTCTCACATACCTGGAGGTGTTGTCAATACCTTAAAGAGTGAATTCCCTCAAATAGAAGAGGCCGTGTCCGTCCATCGGTTGGACCCGCAAGTCATCAAGGTGAATGGGCAAAACCTGACAATGAAAAATGCTTATTTCGTCGATCCGGCAGTCTTCGACCTGCTCGCCGTGGAATGGCTGGTAGGGTCTCCGGAGGTTTCGCTTGCCGCTCCCAATATGGTCGTACTGGACGCCTCCACCGCCACCAGGCTCTTCCCCAATCAGGAAGCAATGGGCAAAGTAATTCACTTCGACAATCAGCTCACCGCTACAGTAAGCGGTATCATTGAAGACACGCCGTCAAACACGGAGTTTCCCTTTAAGATGATCTTCTCATTTGACGCCCATCCATGGGAGTGGATGCAAAAGCGACACAAAACAGATTGGGGCGGTGGTGACTCCGCTTGCAAGGCTTTGGTGAAGGTCACCGAGGATGCGGACGTTGCGGCCATCGAGCGTCGGATATCGGAAATCGGCAATACGCACGATGAGTTTGCCTACGATCGGCTGGGGATGGTTCCCATCACGAGGGTTCACCTGGATCCGGACAATGACCCTTTCAACTACTACTCCCCCGTTTGGTTGACCAACTGGCTTTTGTTTATCGGTGTATTTCTGCTGACCATCTCTTGCATCAACTTCATCAACTTATCAACAGCCCATGCCACCAGCAGAATGAAGGGCATCGTCCTTCGAAAAATCCTTGGAAGCAACAAGACTGGACTGCTGGTCCAATTCATGACTGAAACCGGATTGCTGGTCTTCCTATCACTTCTATTGGCCCTGGGCTTTGCCGGCTACATCATCCAGTACGCCAACAACTTTTTCTACACCAACATCAGCCTTGACGCCTTCGCCAGCGTAGGGTTTGCGACCTTCGTCTTGCTGCTCTGGGTGAGTGTAACAATCATTTCCGGGCTATATCCATCCGTCATCATCTCCAGAAACCAGCCGATTAGCTTCTTCAGGGACCACGAAGCTTCAAAAACATCCGGTTTGACACTCCGGCAAGTGTTAATTGCCTTTCAATTCGCCATCACCACGCTGATGATTGTCGCCATCCTAGTGGGCACCCTGCAAATGGGCTACTTGTATGACAAAGACCTGGGATTCAAACACGACAACATCATCGTCACCGACATCCCTGAACCTCGAAACGATGTAAAGAAGGACCGACTTAAGTCCCTGCTGGAAAGCAGCCCGGCCATTGAAAAAGTAACCTTGGGGTTATCAGCACCTGCGGCAGCCCGAAGTACATGGTGGGGTGATTTTACCAATCCACTATTCATCAGTGAATTGAACACCAGGATACTCTTCATCGACCCAGAATACCTCTCTTTCTATGATATTGAGTTGATTACCGGTAGAAATTTTCTATCCAGTGATACGGGAAAATCAGTAGGAATCGTCAATGAGAGCATCGTCTCGGCCATGGGATTGAAGACCCCGGAAGAGGCCCTGGGCCAGGCCATAGCAGGCTGGCCCGGAAAGTTCACCATCGTAGGTGTCGTGGAAGACTATCATTCGGAAAGCCTGAAAGCCAACATCCAACCGCAGGTGATGATCTACAACCCAGACAATTTCTACAAAGCCAACATTGAGGTCAATCCCAACCAACTTGCTGAAGCCCTTCCTTTGATTGAAGCTACCTGGAAAGCTACGTATCCTGACTATTATTTCAATTTCAGTTACCTCAATGATCAGCTCCAGGGGCAATACGAAAGTGACAACAAGTTTACCAACTTTCTGGGCTTGTTTGCCATCCTGAGCATCGTCATCGGTTCACTGGGGCTCTACGGATTGATCTACTTCCTTTGCCAGCAAAAAGCCAAGGAGATTGGTATCCGTAAGGTATTGGGTGCATTGGAGCGGCAAATCGTGGGAACGCTGGCCAGGGCCTTTGTGAGACCCATGCTGTTGTCCTTGTTCATCGCTATTCCCCTATCGATCTATTTCACCCAGCTCTATTTGAGCAATTATGTCTTCCAGGTCGAGATTCAATGGTTCACCTACCTCATGGCCGCCATACTTGCGATTTCAGTGGCTTCCATTCCTGTGATCCTCCAGGCGCGAGTTGCAGCGAGACAAAATCCCGTGGAGTCTTTAAAGGACGAATAATGGTTTGGAAGCAGGTCAATGGTAGCGATTCAAACCAAATCCGTGACGCCAATATTCACCTCTCTTTCGTTGCGGGAAGTTAACATAAGCATAGCACCAACTCATGTCTATGCCCCAGGTGGTGCTTGCTCAATTTTGTCTTCAGAGTACCCCCAGGGACTTGAGAATCGTTTTGGTAATGTCCTTCCTACAGCGGCCGAAATTCTCGTTTGAGACGCTTCTATCTTTGATTAATCGCGTCGCGAAGAAATACACATTGTCAGGTTGCTCAATATAGCCTACCCACCAACCCGTATCCCGTCCGTCTGCTCTTGTCCATCCGGTCTTGGCGCGAATCACATAATCACCTGTCTGTTCCTCTACCATCATCTCCTTCAGCGTCGCATAGGAGCGCTTTGAAAAGGAAAACCGCTCTTCATATATCCCTAGCAACACCTCAATTTGATTCATTGGGGAAATGGCGAACGGCCCGAAGTTCCAGAAATCCGGATCTTCAAAGGATAAGTCCACGTTGCCATAGCCCATCTCAGTCAGGATATTACGGTACCGATCCTTTCCAATTCTTTTGGCCAATTCCACATATGCCCAACCCGCGGACAACCTGAAAGCCTCTTTCATGCTCAGGCTGTGATAGATGTTGGGACGATGACCGTACCTGGTTGTGTCATAATCATCAATCCAAGGTATGATCTCCTGTTCATCACTGACTGCACCCGTCTCCAGCGCGATCAGCGTATTGACAATTTTGAAGGTTGATGCTGGTAAGGTGGGCACCTGACTGTCTCCCAAATCACTCGACATCCACACCTTCCGATGGTAGTCATACAGGGTGATGCTTCCGTCTACAGCGCATTCCTCAAAGGGCTGTCTCCAGGAATCTTGAGAAAGCACCGTCGAGTAGGTGCACCATACGATCAACCCAAGTACATACCACATCATTTCACAGCAGTTGGAGTCATTGGGTTGAAGATAATTACAAAATACATCGACCTAAAAGCAAACGTTTACGTATACACCAGAAAATAATTATGTTTTACTTTGTATACATTATCAATAGCGGCTATGCTTACAAACGAACAAATTGAGGACTTTTTTGCCCCTATCACACCGATACTAAGTATTATATTAAATACAATTAAAAACATTATTATATGAAAGAGACCTACCTGGGAGAGCTGGAAGAGCTGATTTTACTTGCTATTCTTTCTGAAGAGAACAAGGCTCATGGCGTAGCCATCCAGGAAAAACTCATGACCGACCTTAACCGAAAAATCAGCCGGGGATCGTTGCACACGGTCTTATCCCGACTGGAAGCGAAATCCTATTTGGTATCGTCGAAAGGAGACCCTACACCTGAACGGGGTGGAAAGAGTAAGAAACTTTTCTCTGTCACCAGTTCTGGCATGAGCGCCCTTAGTTACGCCAAAATGATGCGGGACCAATATTACAAGGTCATCCCAATCTTCAAGTTTTCCTGGACCTAGCATGCCTCTCAAAAAAATCTCTTCCCGGTTTCTGAAGTGGTTTTGTGACCCTTTTCTCTTCGATGAACTCTCAGGGGATTTGGAGGAAAGCTATCACCTCAATATGGATCGATTCGGCAAGACCAGAGCCGAATTCATCTATACCGGAGAAGTATTGGCAATGCTTCGCCCTTCCATCATGAAAATATTTAAGGCAAACTCAACAACAAGGACTTTTATGATCAAGCACACAACCAAGATCGCGCTGAGAACCATGAAAAAGGAAAAATGGTACTCACTCATCAACATTTTCGGACTGAGCTCCTCCATGGCCATATGCCTCCTGATCATTCTCTTCTATGTGGATCAGCGGAGTATGGACAAGCACAATGATCAATACCACAACATCCACAGGATACTGACCAAGGAAATATCGGAAAATGGGCGTGACGTGTACCAGGCGACATCGCCACATGACATCCCCGAGCGCCTAGCTGCCAACTTCGAAGACATTGAAGTCACCTCTCAGTTTGCAAGACATGCCGAGCAAATCAAAAATGGAGATCGCGTTTTTGGCTTCAATGGCCTCCTGGTCGAGGAAAATTTTATCGACTTCTTCGATTTCCAGCTGAGTGGAGGGAATCCCAACACCGCGCTCAA
The DNA here is from genome assembly GCA_965601475.1 of Cyclobacteriaceae bacterium. Lineage (GTDB taxonomy): Bacteria > Bacteroidota > Bacteroidia > Cytophagales > Cyclobacteriaceae > JAWPMT01. The sequence goes on from OZ271832.1 coordinate 884,877, forward strand.
GGAAAGCAATTCGGTGGTCCTAAGCGATGAATTGGCCTATAAGCTCTTCCCGGATACGGAGGCCATTGGACAATCTGTGGAAATACCTTCCATGGGCACTTTTGAGGTCACAGGTGTTTTTGTCCCCTTTCAAAAACGGTCTCATATTTCCCTTGATTTGGCGATTTCGATGAAATCCAAACCTAAGAACCCAATGGCCGACAATGACCTGGCAGGGTGGATTGAAAGCGGCCAGAAGTACTACAATTACTATCGGACAAGCACAAACAAGCGCATAGACGTCGATTCATACCTGAGCTCTCTGTCCATGTTGTTTCATGACGAAGGATTCGAGGACAAGTCGCTGGTGTCACAACCGATGAAAAAAATCAATTTCGGGGTTGTCGTCCGGAATGAACCTGGCTTTGCTACCGCATTTGTCGTCCCATGGTTTCTCGGAATCCTGGGTGCAGTGGTTATGCTCTCGGCCTGTTTCAATTACATCGGCCTGTCCATAGCCCAGTCCCTGAAGCGCGCCAAGGAAGTGGGCATCCGAAGGGTCATAGGGGCACACAAAAAGCACTTGATACTTCAGTTCATTGTGGAAGCCCAAATCACGGTCTTCGTATCCTGGCTACTGGCCATGATGCTACTCTACCTGATCGTGCCTTTCTTCAACGACCTGAAAGTACTCCGTGACATCGATGGCGCCATTCGACTCAATGTCTTGACCAATTTTTCGCTATATGGTCTGTTTCTGGGCTTTTCCGTTTTGATCGGTCTTATCTCCGGTGGTTATCCAGCATGGTACATTGGCAAGTTGGCCTATCAGGACATGGTCAAAGTCAACAAAAAGAAACCTGGTTTTTGGGTCCGGAAATCATTGGTGTTCCTCCAATACGCGACTTCCATTATTTTCATCGTTACGGCGATCGCGCTGAACAGGCAGGCGGATCATTTTTTCAAAATGAACTATCAATTCAGGACAGAACAACTCATGAGCGTAGAGTTGCTCGATCTTGACAACTACGAGTCCCTGAAATCCGCACTTCTCGATCAATCGCATGTGCCAACGGTGAGTCTCTCCAGTGCCTTGCCCGCCTTGACGATCATGCCTGAAATGTTGGTGTCATTAACAGAAAACAGTGAGGAAACGGCCGTACGAACATTCTCAATCAACGGAGAATTTCTAGAGAACTTTGATTTGACATTGAAAGCCGGTGAGAATTTCAGGGACGCAGCAACGGATAAGGGATATGTATTGGTCAATGAACGATTTTGTGAGGAATTCGGGCTGGATCCCCGTCAGGTCGTTGCTACCCAAACGGTAGTTCATGTAGCAGACCGGGAGGAGAACTACAAAATTCTGGGTGTTGTCGAGGACTTCAAGTATCAACTCCTGTTTCGTGAATCGGGGCCCCTGGTATTGACCTATGAGCCAGATCAGCTCAAGTACCTCAACATCCAATACCTGGGGTGGAATGAGACGGAGGCTGCCGAACAGGTTGAGACCGTATGGCGGGAATTTGACCGTGACAATCTCTTTACCTATCACCATTATGATTTCACGCTGGAAGATATGTATGGAGAATTCATGGACCTCGCCGATTTGGTAACCTGGGTCGCGGCATTGGGGATATTGATCGCCTGTATTGGGCAGTTCGGCATGATTCTGCATCACGTTTCCCTGAAGACCAAAGAAATCGGCATCAGGAAAGTCATGGGCTCCACGGCATCGGGATTGATACTGCTCCTGTCCAAAGGCCATCTCCTACTACTACTGGTAGCCGTTGCTTTCGGCACCCCTATTGCCTATTGGATGAACAACCAATGGACACAAAAACTTGGCAACGCTATTGACATGAACCTATGGATTATTGTACAAGGGCTGGTCGTCGTTTTTGCGCTGTCAGGAGCGGCCATTTTCATCTTGACAACAAGAGCGGCCAATGCCAACCCTGCAAGAACATTGAAGTATGAGTGAGGCGTGTTAGTTCGTGGCCATTCCAGACAATTCACTATCTGGTTGATCCAGGTAGAAGAATGACGTAGTCGCCCAATTGCCTTTGCCAATCTTCTGGTTGCCCCAGTTCCAGTTTTTGCCAATTTCAATGGAAATACTCTCCTTAAACCACAGTGGGTCCTGCACATGGTACCGGTAAAGCACAATGGATAGGTTGTTAGCCTCATCCAATTCCACCAGTGATCTTCCAATGTATGGGTAGGTATAGGTGTTGTGCGTAGCTTCCCGGTCCCACCAGGCCGAGCCAAAAAAGTCGTCCAGCGTTTTAATGTATAGACTGGGAGCGTCCTCTGCCGACTTCGAATCCAGCCTCACCGAAATGGGTCTCGTATACCAGGGCCAGGTCTTCAAAACCTGCTTCTGGAATAGGGACAGGTGTGTGCCCAAATACCTTCCTTTTCCCTTGACTTGTGGCAACAACAGCATGCCATCATCAGGATCCAGATCATCGGCTTTCTGCCAGTAAGCGTGCAAATACATCGCATTGTCGTCCTGCGCCTTGAATTCTACGTCGATGCCATAGAACAACTCGATATCCTTGTCCGAACGATTCACCACCTCGAACCTGGCGGCTTTCCGGAATGGCATAGGGATGGTCGATGCAAAAAGCAACTGATTGTTGGTGGATTGAAAGAAGTGATTGCTGATGGCTTGCAGTTTCAACGGTTGGCAGAAAAAATCGGCGACAGGGACCGAAATGGCTGGTTTGTCCGAATCTTCCCAATAGATATTGAGCACGAGTTTGTTGGCCAGGTCCAGATCCTCCTGTTCATTGACGGGAAAAGTGGTCAGCCACAGCTGATTCACAACTCCAGGTCCATCGACCTCCAAAAAGACAACAGCGGAATCCGCTCCCACCTTCGCCGATTCCCAAAAACCCTGAGACCGCGCCTCCTGGTCATCATACACAAAAATTTGTCCCATTATGCTAGTTTGAAAGCAGATTAGAAATACTGCGCTGAATATCAAAAATTTCGTCGTCATTTCTCAGTATATCGAAACATTGTCTCCGTTTTCACTACTTCCTTTAACCTTTTCTGGAAGGCAAATCGACATCAAACTACGCATTTTTTGCCTGGCTTCAGTCTCCGACTGAAGCCAGGTGGTCAGTAGCATTCTAGGACAACCGCTCTCCCAGCAGACCCACCTTGTTCAACCACTTCTTCCTGAACTCAACTGTGGAATCTTTCAGCGGTGCGATATACGTAACCTTCACCGGATTGATACCACAAAATTCCAAAGTCCCTTTCTTGAATTGATTGAGGGTTGGTCGCTTCATAATGAGCCAATCATACCACACCGGTGTATCGGCTGTCACGATGATCCTGGCGCTCTTGCCTTTCCATAGCTTCCTGGGAAACAACTTGCCTTCGTCATATTCATAGGCGATCCCTGGCAAAAACGTGCGATCGACAAAACCCTTCATCAGGGATGGATACCCGTACCACCATACGGGAAAAACCCATACCAGGTGATCGGCATGCTGGATCTTCCTCACCGCCTCCCTAAGGTCGGGTTCCAGTTCCATCCTTTTCCGAAATCCATATTGCAGGTTCGGGTTGAATACCAGGTCGGCGATATTGATCTGATCCACCTTGGCATCCGACTGACGCGCATTTTCGAAGTACGACTCAGACAATGCGTAGTTATAACTCTGTTTGTCCGGATGGCCGTTGATTACTAAGACCTTCTTCATTTTGATTCTTCCTTTTTTCGGCAAAGGAAGAGACCTCCAAAGCCGCAATAAAGGACATATGTCTAATTCAACATAGACCGCCTGATCCTGCTCAGATGCCGCTGGGTAATCCCCAGATAAGAAGACAGGTAGTTGAGTGGTATCAGTTGAAGTAACTCCCGTTGGTTCTTGAGCAAATCCTCGTATCGCTTCTCAGCCGACTCCTTCTGCAGCATGAAAATGCGCTTTTCCATTTTGATGTATTCCTCCTCAGCAATGGTCTTGAACAACTTGAGCCAATTGCCACTCGTCGCCTCTAGTTCAGCCATATGCCTTCTGGAGATGCTCAGTAGTGTCACATCTGACAAGGCCTGAATATTCTCCGACGTGGGAGAAGAGGAGATGTAAGACGAGTAGGCTGAAATGAAGGAATTTTCCCCCGTGAAGCAGTAGGTGATCTCTTCTCCTGCAGAAGAATAATAATATGACCTTAGCAATCCGGATCTTACAAAGGCGATCTCATGACAGGTTCTTCCCTGCCGGATGAAATATTCCCCTTTCCGCAGGTGCTTGCGGGATGCCCTTTCTTCGAAAGCATCCATATCATCATAGGTCAGTACGTTGAATGAGGCCAGAAAAGACCTCAGTTCGACGTTGACATCTACTTCATCTAGTTTCATCTCAAATCTCTTTTTCTTAACCGCAAAATGCTGGTCCTGCATTCGACGCTCAACCTCGTTCAAGCATTTGCACCCCTCCAAATTCAGGATGTGGTTTTCACCCCTTTAATGATGAGCCAAATACCAAAGGAGACTTCGAAGAAAAAGCCCGGGAGCGTGATCAACAAACCTAATTCAATGCCCAGGAATGCCAGCATTGAAGTAACGAACAGAATCGTATAGGCGATCAGGCCCAATATGGACAGCACATTGGGAATGAGCTTATGCTGAAATAACAAGTAGCAGAAAGGCAGACTGCCCAACCCCAGGGCCGCCATCGCTGCATTGTAAGCATACCAATTGGTTCTAATGGCCACTTTCGCAAGTGCATAGAGGTCATTAGTACCTCCTGCCTGTTCCTCGGCCATTACGCCCAAAGTGAGCAAAGCCACAAATCCGACCACCAAAATGGCTGCTTCAAAAACCCTGCTGGCAAAATAAAATAAGGCCACCGGCTTCTTGATGGGTGAGAGAATCGGGTAGAAAAAGACTGCGATGCCGATCACACCAAGTGAATTGATCACCATGAAAAATCCTGCGGATCCCAGCCGAATCTGGTTCGCCGCGATCGTCACCAGATATTCGTCACCCTGCAGTAAGTTGACTACAATAAGGTTGGCTGCTATGGCTGCCGCCATGGTGATTAGAAATAGCCATCCGGCCCCTTTGGCCAGGTAAGCTTCTTTGCCTTTGTTCATTGATTGCGTGTTTTGAGTTTATGACTACTATGAAAAATATTAATCAGTTCCCACAGCCAAAATGAAAATGGGGTTTATGCATAGAAGCACACCAGACCCACTTTACCTGGATGTCACGGACCGACCAAACTCCTTCTACGGGACTTATGAGATAATGGAGAATAAACTGGATGAAAAATATGGGTTCAGGCATCAGGACGACAATCCCTCACACCTGAACCCTTCCTCATGTAATGCTTACAGCGTTTGAGGCAATGTCAGGCCTTATACTTCTTCTTGATCGATTTGAAATTTTCTCCGGTTACTTTCTCACCGGTTTTCGCATTGTGTTCCAGTGCCAACAGATAATCTGATAGCAACCGCTTGAACTTACCTTTGGCCATAGGCCCCATCATCGCAGGCTTTGTACGAAAATCAAAATTGATGATCACCTTACTCTGGTTCGGCCCCAGGGATTCGACGGTATAGGTACCGAGCGAATTGTCGGTATTGATGGGAAACTTCCTGGCATCCAGAATCCGGTTGCTAAAGGTCATCTTTTCCGGTGCCCACATCACAATCTTCTCATGAAGGAATTGCGAGCCATTGTCTTTGAAATAGCACATGCGTTCTACGTCCATGGCACCTTGTAGTGATCCATTCACATAATCCGAAGAAATAATCGTCGGATGACTGTTTGCAATGTTGCCATAATCAACCGCTAGTGCCTCCCAAACTTTTTCGGCGGGTAGATCAATCACCCGACTTACGGAGATATGCTGCGTTTTCTTTTCCATAGACTGCCCATAAACGAGCATCGGAAGGAAGGTGAATAATATGATCCATACCCTACCATTTCTAAAGCGTTGCTTCTTCATTTTGTTGTTCTTTTGTTAAAAAATCAATAATCACTAAGCCAAAGGTGAATGGAGGATGTAGGAGCCTGTTGCTGGTAAGGTTCAGCTGTTTTCCAATTTGGTCCTGTTGGTTCGTTGCTTATCGCAACCGATAGCTCACGGACAATTCCGGAAAGAAATTGGCCCAAATGAGAAAGACCCAATCCCATGTGTTTACGTTCTTGGAAGCATGATCAAGCACAGCGCCATTCAATGTAAGGGACAGACCCTCTTTGAAAAAGCCAGATTCAAGACGCCCTACTCCTATTCGACGACATTGGAGGAAAAGGCCTGCTTCTTCTACCTTGCCCAAGGTGCCTACCAAACCACAGATCCTTTCGGGACCATCGCACTCACGGAAAACAACGCCCTAGTCAAAAGATGCGGGCATCACATCTCCAACTTCATCAAAACCCCGGAAAACGATACATGCGAAGCCATTGTCATCTACTTCCACCCAGACCTCATTCGGTCCATTTACCAGGATGAAATCCTGGATTTTATTCGAAAGGGCAATGCAGCTACAGGACCTATTGAATATTTCAATATTGACCTCATCGGAAGTTTTATCACCAACCTGAACATCTACTTTGATAATCCGGCCCTGATGGATGATGACCTAGCGATCATCAAGTTGAAGGAACTGATCTTGCTGCTGATGCGCACGAAACAGCGGACTTCGGTCCTGTCTTTCTTTTCAGAGATATTCTTCCCGGGAAAGCTCGAGTTTCGCAACATTATAGAAAACAACGTGTATTCCAATATCTCCGTGGAGCAGCTGGCGTTCCTGTGTGGGCAAAGTCTCTCCAGCTTCAAAAGGACATTCAAGGCACACTATGACGACACCCCCGCACGCTACCTGAAAAGAAGAAAACTGGACAAAGCAGCACAACTTCTCGCAGCTACAACCGACCGCATCTCCGAAATCGCCTATTCGCTCGGATTTGATGACGTCACCACTTTCTCCACAGTTTTTCACCAGCAGTTTGGCGCCTCGCCTTCACAATACCGATCGGGCCAAAATAGAAAGGCTTTGGACTAATTCGGGAACATATCCCTATCCGCTGCATCGAGCTTTGTACCAGTTAAATCAAAAATGAAGTACGATGAAGAAAACTGTAGTAAAAACAACATTGGACTTGCCTGTAGATGCAGTATGGAATGTGATTGGTGCTGTAGGCGGCGTAGACACCTGGTCGCCAGTCATTACCTCTTGTGAAATCAGGAGCTCGCCAGGCGGTGGACTGGAGAGAATATGCGGTTCAGACCAGGGCACGCTCAAGGAAAAAATCCTGAAGATGGACCATGAGCAGAGAATCCTGAGCTATTCTATATATGAACAGCCATTTCTGCCGGTCACGGATCTGGTAAGTACCATCGAGGTTACGGGAAACGCTGAAAGCACCTTGATCACGACCACTTCTGTATATGAATTGAATAAAGGTGCTGAAGCCAGTGAAGTGGAAGCTGTGCTGCAGCAGATTTACAACGGAAGCTATATGGGCATCCGGGAGGTAGTATCGGCTCAAGCCTAGGTGAACAAAGGACAGCAAATACATAGGAGACAAACGTCAGCATACCAACTCAAAGTCCCGTTTCTAAGCGTAGGTTCTACCTGCGCTTTGCTATTCTTTGCGCTTTTGTAGCGCAATGCCAGATGGTGAAAAACCATTGAAAATTGTTGAACGAATGCCTTTTCTCTAAGGGAGATTGACTTTGATATCAGACCTAGATGCAATCTAGGCACAGTTGGAGAAACGCTGAAAGCACCTTCATCACGAAAAAAGAGGGTTCTTGGCAACCTACAGCGCCTGTAACATCCGATGCACCTTTCGGATTCAAAGAACTTCTCCGACTTGCAGGAATCCTTCGGAAGCGATACGTGTTGCTGTGTATGATTTGGGCATGTCACGGGTGGCAGGCTAGTGTTGTCTGAGCCATGTTCCAACTTTGATCTCTATAACAGAAAATATGATAGCCAATACACCTAAAGCACCATACTATGCTGTGATTTTCACCTCCGTCCGAACCGAATTCGACGAGGGATACGCCGAGATGGCGGAAAAGATGAACGCGCTGGCCGAAGAGCAGGACGGATTTCTAGGCATTGAAAGTGCAAGAGAAGGTGTTGGCATTACGGTTTCGTATTGGCGCGATTTGGAATCCATCCAAAAGTGGAAGCATAACGCGGAGCACACCATCGCCAGAAATACGGGCAGAGCGATGTGGTACGCATCTTTCCAGACAAGGATTGCCAAAGTAGAACGCGACTATGGTTTCCAGCAAAATGAAGCTCCCCAGGACTGATATAGCCAGACTACAGCATTATTTTAGTGGCGTTCCTGCAAATCCTTGTCAACGGCTCAACAAAACGTAGGGCCAGATCGTAATGAGAAGCATCAGAACAATTTTGACCACGATCATAGCTTCGTAGTGAAATGAAAATTTGTGTTGCGCAATCAAAGTCCGAAAAAGGAGATGTTCAACGAAACATCCACCATCACCTGCAGCTCATAGAATCTGCCATAACGCAACATGCAGATTTGATCATATTTCCGGAGCTATCCATTACCAGCTATGAGCCAGCCTTAGCCAAAACGTTGGTGAGGAAGGTGAGCGATCCAATTTTCAATCCTTTTCAGCAGGTCGCTGATGAAAACGGCATCAGTATCGGAATCGGGATGCCCACCAAAGCTACTCAAGGCATACACATCAGCCTATTGCTCTTTCAGCCTCATACAACCAGGGGGAGCTACGCCAAGCAAATGTTACATGCCGACGAGCTGCCGTATTTCGCCCCTGGGGATCATCAGACCTTTTTGCATATCAAGGGTAAGAAAATTGCATTAGGCATCTGCTACGAAACCCTGCATTACGAACACATTCTGAATGCCGCGGAGAACAAGGCCGACATCTACCTGGCCAGTGTTGCCAAGTCGGCAGCGGGCGTTGACAAAGCCTACGCACATTTTCCCACTGTTGCCAAAGAATTCGATATGCCGATCATGATGGCCAACTGCGTGGGCTATTGCGACAATTTCCTGAGCACCGGCCAAAGTGCCGTTTGGAATGCCCAGGGCCAGTTACTTCAGCAACTAGATGATGTGAATGAAGGTCTCCTTATGTACGACACCGATACGGACGGCGTGGAGCGACACCCAACCAAAAACCACGTCACTTCGACGACGATAGGAGGAGAAGTCCCCCTCTTCAAAGCGTAGGTTGTACCTACCCTTCGCTATTCTCTGTGCTTCCAGGCGCTTCCACATGTTCTGAAAGGCATGTGGAAGGTCAGATAATGAGGGATTTGAAAATCCCGGAGCTTGGATTTGCAACGCTCACCCAACCAAGAACCACGTCACTTCGACGACGCAGAAGGAGAAGTCCCCTTTTCCAGGCGTAGGTTGTACATACGCTTTGCTATTTTCCTGCACTTTCGTAGCGCAAGTCAGATGGTGAAACCATTGGAAATTGTTGAACGAATACTACTTCTGCGAGATTGACTTCGATCTCGGGAACCTCGTTTCACGCGTGTTACGGCCTTCCGGAGGCTCAGGAAACTTTGTTTCATGCGTGCGACAACTTCCCGGGACCACAGGAATTGCGTTTTATCTGTGTTTGGGCATTCCTGATCTCCAGGAACTGTGTTGCACGGATGTTTCTCACTTCCTGGCTTCCGGGGAAGCCGTTTCACGGATGTTTCTGCTTGCGTACTGCCGCGTAAGGTATAGTTTGTACTTACGCTTCCAGGCTCTTCCACATGTTCTGAAAGGCATGTGGAAGGTCAGATAATAAGGGATTTGAAAATCCCGGAGTTTTGGATTTGCAACGAGTACCCAACCAAAAACTACGTCACTTCGACGACGGCAGGAGGAGAAGTCCCCCGATTCTAAGCGTAGGTTGTACCTTCACTTTACTATTCTTTGCGCTTTCGTAGCGCAATGCAATGGGAGTCCATCTCTCAAGTTGATCGTCCATTTCCTGGACCGATGAATCTATCTTATATAGTGATTACTAATACCCTGACAGGAATTCGGCAAGATTCTGACCTTGCTCCAGACCCAGTTTGGTTCTCAGTCTAAAGCGGGCCGTTTTCACGCTACCTGGTGCAATTGATAGAATGGAAGCCGTTTCTTTGATATTAAGGTTCATTTTAACCAGCGCTGCCAGCCGTAGCTCAGTCGTACTGAGATCCGGAAAATCCTTCGTTAACTTCTTGAAAAAATCCTGGTGCACTTTTTCGAAATACACCTTGAAGTTCTCCCACTCTTTGTCATTGCGCTCCTGATTGGAAATGATTCGCTGCAATGTCCGCAGGTGCTGCTCCTGATTGACGGCATGGGGTGCCCGCATTTTACTGAGCGTTTCATTTAGCTCCTCCATCATTTGCTGTTTCTGAATGAAGTTGACCGTAAACAGGCTGAGTTCATTGGTTTTATGCTCCAGCTCTTCCGCCAGATGCTCCTTTTGGACGAGCAGCAGTTCACGCTCCTTTTGCTTGCGAAAACGCTGAATCCAGAACAGCGCTAATAGGAACAGGGCCAGTCCCAGAAAGATGATAGAGCGTAGCCATAGTAACTTCTTGTCCTTCTCCAGCAAAGCGATATCCTGCTGCTGAATCGTATTCACCTGTCGTTGATTGGCCAATTCGTAGCTGGACCTGAGCTGCTGCAACTCCGTGGCCTGGCGTTCCTCCAGCACTTCGATGTAGATCTCATCTGCTTTCCGATCGTACTGTGCAGCCAAAGCCTCATTTCCGGCCCGGCGCTCGGATCTTGCCCAACGTGTGTAGACTGCCGCCTGCACTCCCTTCGCATTGATCGAATCCGCCAGATCTGCGGCCGTCTGATAAAAAACCCGCGCACTGTCATACTTCCCAATATTCCGAAAAAGGTTGCCTTTGTTGATGTAGGTGAACAGCAGGTTGAAAAAATCCCTGGTCTGCAGTTTGATGGCGATGGACCGGTCATACCACTGATTGGCCAGTGCCGGATCATTTTCCTTTTGAATCGCCAGTATGCCCATATTTCCATAGGTCACCCCCAGTCCTGCCAGGTCTTTGATCTCCTCGCGTATGGCCAATGCGAGCCCGTAGTATTTCTCCGCACTGTCCAATTCATCCATATCGATAAAGACGGATCCCATAATATTCATGGAATAACCCCGCACTTTCAGGTCTTGCGCATTGTGATGCAACGCCTTGCGGATGAAGGTAAGCGCGCTATCAAATTGTTCCAGGTCCTTGTAACAAGCCGCTATGGCATTGAAGCTGACGGCCAACTGCACGGAGTCACCAAGTTCAAGGAAGACGGAATAAGCTCCAAAGGCACTCTCCAAGCCTTTGGTGACATCGCCCTTGGTCCGAAAAGTCGATGAGCGATTGAGAAAACTCTGGCCCTCACCCCGCCGATAGCCAATACTCCTGCTGATTTCGATCGCCTGCTCACAAAACTGCAAAGTCAAATCCGGATAGGCCCGTGAGTACTGACCGCTGAGGGCATTCAAAGAATCTACAGTCGCTTCGGTTTCGGAGGATAGCCTTTCAAAAGCGCTCATCAGCCGATCAATTTCATCCCGATCTTGCGCCACACATAAGATTGCAGAGAAAACGGAAAAGCACATCAAAAGCAAAATACGCTGCATCAGAAGTAGGCCAAAGGACTCGAAAGCTAATCAGTCTGGAGCTGACAAGGAGGCTAAAATAGCATTTTGCCCGAATGAAGTCCTTAGACGCCACAGTTGCACCGGCCAACCGTAGCGTGCTTCCTACGAATCCTACAATACTGGCCTACTCCTCTGCTATCGTCTCAGTAGGGTTCACACTCACGGCACTGGCAACCTGACCCGTAGTGACCAGGATTGTGAAGAAGATAATTCCGAAAACAGGCAATACAAACACCCAAATTGGGGTCGCAAATGCTATGCTAAAGGATTGCATCCAGGAATTGATGCAGAAGTATGCCAGCGGAATGGCGAAGACCGATGCCACCAAAGCCTTCTTCAAATAATTGGAAAAAATGAGCACCAAAAGCTGGTAAGCGGAAGCGCCCAGGACTTTCCGAATACCAATCTCTTTTCTCTTCTTGAGAATGAAGAACGAAAGCAACGCGAAAGTGCCGAAAACGGAGATGACAATAGCAATAGCAGTAAACAATGAAAACAATATGGAAAACTGCTTTTCTTTCTTGAATTGGGCATCGAAGAAATCATCCAGAAAAAAGTAATCAAAAGGCGTCGTGGTGAATGTATTTCCGAAGGCTGCTTCAATTTGGTCAATGCTATTTCCAATATCGGCTGTTGCAATTTTCATGGTGAAGTATTCTTCTGACCATGGAGCCGAAATCGAACTGGAAAGGATATAGACAATGGGTAGCTTTTCTTGCCGGAAAGCGTGATGCTGGTAACTCGAAACGACACCAATGACGGTGCGCTCCATGATCGTCTGAGGATCATAATTGAATCGAATGCGTCGATTGACCGCACCTTCCGCTTCTACTCCCAGTAGTCTTGCAGCTTCCTCATTCAATACGGCATATTGGGGCGCATTCAATGCACTACTAAATGAGTTCCCGGCCAAAACAGACATACCATAGACCTTTTCAAAGCCCTCATCAGCATGCACGATTCGAATGATCGGACTATTCTCCATATCAGCTCCACCGGCTACTAATTGAATTCTCCTTCCCCAGGACTCAACCCCGCCAGGCAATGCAGTCGTCACATCAAAATGCAAAATCTCAGGTATTCGATCAACCTGATTTTTGAAGAAGTTTACCTGAGATAGATAATTATCAGGCCGTTCCTTCGGTGTCTTGACCACCAAAACCTGATCCCTGTCGATGCCCAGATCTCTATTCTGAATGGCACCAATAAAAGTGACAATACCCAAAGTAGTAATGATCAAAGTCGTAGCAATCACATACTGAAAGACCAAAATGGAATTTCTGGAAGAGACACCACCCAATGAGCTTTCATATCTCCCATTCAAGGACTGTATGATGCCAAACCTGCTCAGTATGAAAGCAGGGTAAGCTCCCGAAGCCAAACTGATGATCAAAATCGTGATCAAAGCATAGGTGAGAATCCAGTAATCCAGAAGAATTGTCGGTTTCAGACTGAGCTCAAGCACCTGGTTGAACGGTACCAACACCGCTGGAAAGGACAGTGAGGCAATAACAAAGGAGCAGGTAACCAGAAACAAGGTCTCGAATAAGAAAGTGTTGGCCAATTGCGACTTGGAAACACCAAAGGTCTTCTTAATTCCAATTTCCTTGACCCTTCGGAAAGATTGAGAGGTGCTGATATTCACATAATTCACACAAGCCAGCACCAGAATCAGCACCGCCACAGCCATGAGTATCAGATTGGTGGATTGATTACCCCCTATTTCAAACTCCCCTTCGTACCCGGATGTCAGGTGAATGGCTTTAAGCGGTTGAAGGGCCAGGTGGAATACAGCATTGTTTTCCTTGTAAAACGATGCACGATCATTCTGAAATAACTCATCAATCTTATTTTCCAGGTCCTTGGCATCAAGACCTTCCTCCACCTTGAGGTAGGTATGGAATGAAAACCAATACCAGTGATTCTCAATATTCCAATCAGGATGCTGCTTCACTTTCGATTCCAGTGAAAGGATGACTTCAGGTTGGAGGTGTGAATGATCAGTGACGTCTTCAAATACACCTACTACCTCATACATAATTGTGCTGTCCCCGGCGATCGCTATGGACGTGCCAATGGGATCCTCTTCAAGAAAAAGCTTTGACCTCAAGCGGGAAGAAATAACCGCTTGCCAGGGGGCATTAAGTGGCTCATTGTCCCTCCGCGACTCCCAATTGAATTTTAGCACTTCAAAGAGTGTCGGGTCACTAAAGTAGACTTTCGTCTCCTCGAATGATCGCATTTCATTGGATACCGGGCTCCTGTAAGTGAGAATATTCTCTTTTGGCTCTTGCTGATGCACCCGGGCTGCCGCCAATACTTCAGGAACCTCCTGAATCAGCCTTGCCACGGGGGGAACTGTTCCGGCACTTTTGTATGGGTCTTCTCCATCTCTTTTGAAGTGCGAAACGACACGATAGACATCTTCACCACCCTCCCAGGTGCTGTCAAAGTTGTTTTCAAAATAGACGTACTGGACGATCAAGAGGATAGCCAGGAATGAAAACGAAAGCCCGAACAGGTTTATCAGTGTCGCAACTTTATAGCGCCAGAGGCTTCTCAACAAGATTTTAAAATTGTGCTTGAGCATACATAGAATTTTTGGGTAGAGGTAGAAAGAAAGCCTAATTGTCTTGAGGCCCTCTCACCTCGTACCACCGGGAGATTAGCTCAATATTAAAGTGCTACAGGGTAGAATTGTCGTCATGACTTCTCTAGTACTTCTGATTCAGGGAATCCGGAGTGTTTTGGAAATCCGGAAAACAGCTTTGGCAGAAAAGCCATTCGTCCTGTCGAAACTTCGCCCCCCAGACGGAGGTGCGTCAACCTGCCTGATTGAGTTGGCTCATTGAGGTGACCTTGCTCAGTTGTAGATCTTCAGTCAGGTTGTAAACGCTTCCAAGTTTCTGGCACGCAGTGATAAAAGCAATAAATGAGCACAGTTCTGATATCTCCTTTTCACTAAATACTTCCTTCAAAATATTGAAGTGTTCATCGGAGATGGATTTGTGGTCCATGGCAAAGAATTCTGCAAAGGCGATGGCAAGTTGCCCCCTCCGGTCGTCTTTGGAAAGGTCGGGCCTGCCCCCTTTGACCATACAATATTCACATTCATTCTTGAAAGCGAGTGCTCTTCGGATCTGTTCCAAAAGCTGTATGGACAGTGAAGAGGATTGAAAAATGGCGTTCTCAAGTTCCAGCCAGTGCGTGAGTATTTCCGCGTTGTGCCCTATCAGTTTCTCAAAGGGGGAGGAACCATTTTCTGAAAGACTAATTCTTGTCTTACTCATAAATGAAATGTGATGGTGCTTCGATCAGCAATTACGATTGGGGCTCGGTATTCGGAATCTGGAGCAAAATAGTGAATCCTTCCATGCAAGCAAATAGTGATGAGTCCTTGTCTTACAAGAATGTCGAATTGAAAGAGGTTGGCATCTCCCAAGGTCCCCTGAATGCAGCAAATGACATCCTCATAACACATTGATTATTTCTTTGACATTTAAGAATGAAAACATATTTATTTGTTTGGCATTTACATATGAAATACTTTCATTTGTTTGACATTTAAGCATATAATGAAAGGAACGCATCTGGGTGAATTTGAAGAGTTGATACTATTGATGGTCGGCATATTGAGTGGTACCGCCTACGGGATTTCGGTCATGCAGGAAATAGAGCAACAAACAGGTCGTAAGGTCACAGTGAGCACCATACATACTGCTTTGTATCGATTGGAAGAGAAAGGTTTCGTGGTTTCGGCTGTAGGAGGCGCCAGTAAAACCAGGGGTGGAAGGAGCAAGCGGATCTATACCATTACCGCAGATGGACAGTTGGCTTTGGAGCAGGCAAGGGCCACCAGAGAAAGACTTTGGCAACAGATGCCCCGTACCTCGTGATGCTCAAATCCTGGGTCGAGCATTTCCTGCAGTTTGTGCTGAAAGGCCGCTTCCAGGATGAAGTGATTGGAGACTTGCACGAATGGTATGAGCTGGAATCCGAAAAGGGTCGTACCACCTTGCTATTCATTAGATACACCTGGATTGTGCTCAGGTCATTAAAACCTTACCAGCTCAAGCGAGGAAGTGAACTTCTCTGGACTATAACAGATTTCGATATGATAGGCATTGATTTGAAGTTGGGGTTGAGAACCCTTCTGAAGCATAGTCGCTTCACGATGATTAACGCATTGGGCCTTACAAGTGCCTTTTGTACGGTGATTTTCATATACGCATATGTGGGATTCGAACAAAGCTATGATCGACATCACACCAACATAGACCAAATTTACCGCGTCTTGACCTGGAATGAGGGAAGTCGCCATCGCTCGACACCTACACCCTTGAAAAAGGCTTTTCAGTCCGCCTTTGGCGAGGAACTAACTTTCGCGCGGTTTGGCCAGGATCCTGTATTCCTTTCCCATGGGGAGGCACGTTTTTACGAAGAGGATTTCTATTGGGGCGATGCTGAACTGTTCGAAGTTTTCGACTTGCCTCTAAAGTATGGCAATGCATCGGAGGTATTGAGGTCTCCAAACACCATTGTACTGACTGAAGAGGTGAGTGATCGCCTTTTCGGCGAAGGCGTGAATCCTATTGGCAGGCGGCTGGAAGTAAAAGTCTATGATTCGAATGCCGAGCTCACGATGCGAATTGACGGGGTGCTCGAGACCCTTCCCACCCCTACTGACTTACCTTTTCGAGCCCTGGGTAGTATATCCAATGCCCTGGACATGTACAGTCAATTTTCTGAATCATGGGGATTTCAATGGCTGCATACCTACGTGATGTTTCCGGATGTCCATTTAAAACAACGTGTAGAGGAAGGCTTACCTGATTTGATTTCCACCCATCGAGGGGAGGATCAGAGAGGAAGAACATCATATGTGTTTCAACCTTTGAAGGACGTTCATCTACACTCCGCTGATATTGCCAGATCACACGTTGACGGAGATATTGCCAATGTGCGAATTTTCCTGGTGGTTGGTTTTTTGGTCTTTCTCATTGCCGCGATCAATTACCTGAATCTCACCCTCGCTCGAGTGCCTCGCAGAGCCCATGACACATCCGTCCGAAAGATCCATGGCGCTTTCCCATGGCAGTTGGCACGGCAGTTGATCCTGGAGTCTGCTTTGCTCACTGCGTTTTGCTTCCTGGTAGCCTTGGGCGTGGTAATCCTACTGTGGCCGGTTTACCTGGAATTGGTTGGCAAAGAAGTACCTCTGAACTCATTGTTCACCATGCGATTCTGTCTCACAGCCTTATTGGTGGTCCTGGGAACATGCCTGGTGGCAGCCATCTATCCTGCCCTCGTTTTGTCACGTATGGCGCCATTGATGGGCCTCAAAAGCGAGGCCTCCACCAACCGGCGCCGCAACCTGAGATTCCTGTTGGTGACTTTCCAGTTTGGCATATCGATGTTCTTGCTGGTGAGCACCGGCGTCATATTCGGTCAACTCCGATATATGATCAATGCCGAATTGGGTTTGGAAACATCGCATTTGGTAGACATAAAAGTCGAAGATAGGGACCTCCAAAGCCAAATTGAGTTGCTGAGGGAGGAAATGGGGAGATTGGCAGTTGTGGAAAGTGCCTGCATTTCAGGTGAGGGACTGCCAAGTTTGATGAACAATACCTGGGGCTTTTCGTGGGATGCAATATCGGAAGAGGAGAAGCATGGGATTCAGATAGTGGCGGTGGACCCCGGTTTTTTTGCCACTGTGGGGTTGCCATTGATTGAAGGTAAGACTTTTGAGAAGGCTTACGCCCAGGATTCAAGCCGGTCTGTCATCTTGAACCGTACAGCATGGGAAAAAATCAGTATGAACCGGCAGCTGGGTATGACCGTAAAGATTGGTGGTAAAGAAAGAAGCGTCATCGGTGTGGCAGAGGATTACCATTTTCGCTCTTTTCGATCACCTCATGAACCGGTAGCTTTTTTGATCACACGACCCGGCCTGCGCATCAGCCCGGACCATATTTTCATCAAGCTACGTGGCGAAAACGTAATGGAGAACCTTGCTCAGATCGAGGATCTGTGGGAGCGCATGGCACCAGGGGCAACTTTCGATCTACAATTCGTCGATGGCGCTTATCAAGCCCTGTATGAAAAGGATCAGCGCTTTGTTAAGCTATTTGGGCTGTTTGCCGGCCTGAGCATCTTGATCTCCTGCCTGGGATTGTTGGGCGTAATGCTCTATGTCCTATCCGACAAGATGAAAGAATTGAGTATTCGCAAAGTCCTGGGATCGTCTCCCCTGGCACTTATCATGCTACTGGGTCGGCAGCTAGGGTTGATGGTGCTGCTGGGCACGATTTTGGGGATACCCGTGGCGATCTGGTCTTTGCGCAGATGGCTGGAGCAATTTGCGTTCAATGCCGGCATTGACCCAACGGTAATAATCGGTGCTTTTGTCTTAACGCTGCTTGTGGCTTGCCTGACCGTAGCCAATAATGTACTCAAGGCGATTACTAACAACCCTGTACGGTATTTGAGGGATGAGTGACCCATTGTAGGCTCCTGACAATCAGTTTCATCCTGGACCTGGGTACCCCACGCGGGAAGACTCTACTACTTGCTTAAGCGATCTATGCTACCATCGATTTTCGTATGTGGAATCTAACCGGTATATGTTTTTGTGTCCTTCAAACTTGTCGAATGAAGTTTCCTACTTGACATACAGAAAAAGCAAATAGGTGCCGCCAAGTCCAATCGCTAACCCCACAAGGTTTAGCAGGGAATAGCTCGGTTGTTTCTTGAACTTTCTGAAGGAGAGCGCTAGGATGGATTGCATGGTTTTTGATCGTGGGTTTTAACGAAAAGATGGACTATACGCTCCACAGAACGGAAATAGCCAAAAATTGTGGTCCTTTCTTAAATTACATCTCATATGGAAGATCAATCTCAAATCACTGTACTCTGTTTTGGTGAGGTACTTTATGACATGTTTCCCGGCGGTAAGCAACCAGGAGGAGCCCCCATGAACGTGGCAGTTCACCTCGCCAATTATGGCGTCAAAAGTACCGTACTAAGCTGCGTGGGAGAGGATGATTTAGGCAAGGAGCTTCTGGCCTTCTTGAGTTCCAGGAATGTCGATACCAAGCACCTCCAGGTATCGGACCAATATCCAACCGGAACAGTAACGGTTGATATTCAGGACAAAAGTGATCCTCAATATACCATTGTCGAAGGGGTTGCCTGGGACCATATTTCCAGTGACTTCACCTTGGGAAAAGACCTCAAGTACATCGTGCATGGTAGCCTGGCTTGCAGGACAAAAGACAACGTGGAGACACTGAAAAGGCTCAAATCCCACTATACCAATTCAAGAGTGGTTTTTGACATCAACCTGAGGGCTCCTTACTACTCAAATGAACTGATTCAGGAATTGGTTGGCGATGCGCATATCCTGAAAATCAATGACGAGGAATTCGAGTTGTTGTGTGAGTGGAATGGCTACCCTGAAGCCAGTGAATCCGAGCTATTGGAAAAGCTCAACGCAACCTACCCCCAGCTTGAGATAATCATATTGACAAAAGGTGCTGAAGGTGCTACGGTACTGTGCAATGCTGAAATTATCAGGGAGCCTTCCAAAAAAATTGATGTCCTCAACACTGTTGGTGCCGGAGATTCATTCCTCGGGGCATTTCTCAGTGAAATCGATAAAGGTCCGGAAGCAGCACTAAAGCTGGCTATCGCAACAGGAGCCTATGTAGCTACACAACCCGGTGCAACACCTCAATATGGCCGTGGTGATATTCTGGATTCTTGGTGATGGGCCACCCGTGAAGAAATCCGAATCCATTCCTCCCTTCACGGTCCGTCTATATGAATCAATACGTTCCCACGCTTTCGACCCTCATCAACATACGCATGGGCTTCGACGATTTGATCCAGGGAGAACGTTCTGTCTATGAATGGTTTGAGGTTCCCATCCTCTGCCATTTGCTTGAGCTCCAATAAATCATCGAGCTTTTCGCCGGTTAGCATATTCACCGAAACGAACATACCTTTCTTCCGCAGGACTTTCTTTGCTGTCGACTTCGTAGTTTTCCCCACGGCATCAAATACAATATCAAAGTCGAACGCTAGCTTAGCGTAGTCCTGGTTTTTGTAATCTATCACCTCAATAGCGCCCAGAGACCGCACCATGTCGACATTTTGGGTACTGCATACCCCAGTCACAGATTTACCCAGGTAATGGGCCAATTGAATCGCATAACTCCCAACGCTTCCGGAGGCTCCATACACCAATACCTTGCTTGACTTGCCAATCTTTGCTTTCCTGAGCAGGAACAGGGCTGTCATGGATCCGATTGGCAAGGCTGCTGACTCCTCAAAGGTTAGGTTTTCCGGTTTTTTTGCGACAACGCCAGACTTCCAGTATTCCGGAACGCACAAGTACTCAGCATAAGATCCCGCCGAAAGCATGGTGGTTGTTCCAAAAACTTCATCGCCTGGTGAAAACCTGGTCACTTCGCTACCAATCTCCTCGACGACACCCGCAAACTCATGCCCCAGGATTGTCTTTTTGGGCCTGAACAGACCGAAAATCAAACGCGCAGGCAACCAGAAGAGTGTTGGGAAATCAGAAGCGCGCAAACGTACATCTCCAGAAGTAACGGTTGTGACCATCACCCTAACCAGAATCTCGTTGGCTTTAGGTACAGGTTTTTCGATCTGGTTCAATTTCAAAACGTCGGGTGGTCCGTATTGTGTATAAACTGCTGCTTTCATTTTCATCATACCTTGTTCCGTGCATCACATAATCACCTGGTCAAAATCGAGTTTAACCTATCGTCCATCGGTCCTCTATCCTTTGTCGACCATGCAATGCTGAAAGTACACCATGGAAGATAAACGAATCTGGTCATTCCACGCTGCTCGATGTCAGCATGGTAAGTAAGCGGTACCGAGGGAAATGGTCGATAAGTAAAATCGAAGGGATGATCGAAAAGGCCATAAGGCAATATCACCTCTAACACTGTAGCCTTTGCTCCGAGCCTCTTCATAAAGGGCTTTGGGGATTTTGCTAGCGTTTCCGATAAATTAATGATTTGTAGCGCTCAAATCTTGTATGGTGAGCACCTTATATCGTCCTTGAAGGAAATTGCGGATGTATTAAGAAGCTAGCATGAAATTCAAGACGTTTTTGCCTGCTTGACCCAGGCCTTGGGTGCCAAGCCAGTAGTCTTCTTGAAGAAGTCATTGAAAACTGACTTGGAGGTAAACCCGCTTTCATAGGCCAACCCCAAGAGCGTTAGGTGACTGTTCTTTGGATCCACCGCCTTATCTTGAAAGGCCTTGAGCCGATAGCCGTTGATGAAATCATTGAAGTTCTTTCCAATCTTCTCATTCAACAACCAAGACAGCTTGTTCGGGTGAAGGTCGATGGCTTCCGCAAGTGACCTCAAGGTGAGTTCAGAATTGGCATAGGCATGATGTTCTTCCAACCGGGCCATCAGCCTATTCTTGAAGTTTGTGACATCCGCTTTGCTTAGGACTTCATCCAGCTCCTTTGGGTCCTGGTCACCAGGGATTGAGTCAAATGCCAGTTCCGAATCAGGAAAATTTTGACTGACCAGATCCATGAATACAGGCTGATCTTTGAGCGGAATCAGCAAGGGGTCGTTTTTGAAATTAACCACCTGACCTTCTCGAGCTTCCACTTTTTTTACCAGCAGATCAATTGCGGCTTCGCGCTGGTCATTGTGCAATCTCAAATAAAGGTCCCAAGGATAGAGCGGCGGAGCTTCGAGTTGATTGATTTCCGCTATGGTTTGCTCCAGTAGTTCCTGATCTACCTTCTCGGCATGTAGCAGAGCATACAGCAGATGAGCCATCCTGGAAAGCAATGAGTTAGTTTCCTTATCCCCGAAAAAAAGGTCAAGCGCCTCTCTCTGATTGGTTTGTATCAGCGCCAGCACCTTTAAATGATGAAGAAGCTGAAAATTCGGATCTATGGAAAGGCCGCTATCAATGGTCTTTAACGCATCCGCAAACTGGCCCTGGAAATAATAAAGCGTCGACCTTGTGAAATGAGCATTGGCTGAAAGCGGGTTTATTTCCAGCCCTTTTGAGTTCAAATTCAATGCCGTCTCAAAGTCTCCAACTGATCTCCCCAACTCAGCCATGAAGTCAATGGGATCTGCATCCTGAGGATTGATCATATGGGCTTGCTGCAGACTATTGTATGCTTCCTGATAATTCCAATGTCCCCAAAAGTGGTAAACGGCTTTGGCGAAAAACTGAACCGCAGAAGCCGTTCCAATTGCTGAACCTTTGGCTAAGTACTTCCCAGCTTCTTCAAAAGCAACTACTTTACTCATATACCTCCATGAGCCCAAAAGACAGTAGCAATACGAAACACCAAAGTAAGGTTGGTCAAATTTGGGATCCAGTTCAATGCTCTGCTTGAAAAAGGTGATGGCCTTTTCGATATCCGGCATGTTCCAGGCGAAGAAATAGAACCTGCCCTTCAAGTAAAGATCGTAAGCCTGAATATTGGAGGTGGGCGCCTCCACCAGCGAATCATCTATTTGGATATGCCCGAAGTTCTCACGAATTCTATCGGCCACTAATAGACTAATCTCGTCCTGCAAGGCGAAAATATCATCCAACTTCCTGTCGAAGTTTTCGGACCAGATGTGAAAGCCATTATCTGTGCGAATCAACTGGGTGGTGATCCGAACACTATTTCCTGCTTTCCTTACGCTGCCCTCCAAGACGAGAGAAACACCCAGATCATTGCCAATATGCCTTACATCCTTTTTGACCTTTTTGAATGCAAAGGAAGAAGTCCTGGCCGTCACTTTTAGGCCCTCGATTTTGCTTAAGGCGTTGATGATCTCCTCAGTCATCCCATCAGAGAAGTATTCATTTTCCGGATCGGAGCTGAGATTCTCTAACGGGAGTACGGCTATGGATTTTTGGTTTGTCAAGTGGAATATTACTCCACTAAAAGTAATTAGGGATGTGGACTCAGACAATTGCCCATGTGCGCATTTGTTTGTAAGCTGGTCGGGGAATGAGACACTTCATACCCACTCGCCGAGAGGAATGGTTCAGTAAAGATTGAGTCTTCGATGGATCAACAGAATACTACTGACCAGTTCGCGGAACCTACTTTGAGACTATTGACCGTGATTGGCTTGCCATTCTTTCACTATCGCCGGTAATTCCTCTCCGTCTGCCACAAATATCAAAGAAGCGGAGTTCATACAATATCGCAGTCCTGTTGGCGCTGGGCCATCATTGAAGACATGGCCAAGATGTGAGCCACTCCCGCTGTCCACAACCTCGGTGCGCACCATGCCATAACTTCTATCCGCCACCTCTTTGACGGCATTCTCATCAATGGGCTTGTAAAAGCTCGGCCATCCCGTGCCTGACCTATACTTATGCTCGGAGCTGAACAACGGCTGACCAGTAGCAGCGGAGTAGTAGGTTCCTTTTTTCTTATTATCCCAATATGCTCCGGAAAAGGCACGTTCTGTCCCCTGCTCACGGAGTACGTAAAATTGAAAGTCAGAAAGTGTCTCTTTCCACTCCTCATCGGTCTTTTGGATCGGGTAATTGAGACCTTCTTCGTTGGGATTGGATTTTGTCTGGCAGGCCCCAGCGACATATGCAAGGCCAAGAATTAAAATAAGCGAGAACCTCATGCTTTCCTTTTTCTTTCGAAGAACGGGAGCCAAAGCCATTTGTTCAGTCAGGTTAAAGACGAACCTAGGATTTTTGCAGGATCAGATCTTGTCAAGTGTCGTTTTCACGATGCTTTTATCCTTTTGATGATCCCCAAAGTATCCTTGATCTTTGCCACGAGTTCGCCGTAGCTGTCCTCCTGCAGCAGGTCTTTGGAGAAAAGCTGCGAGCCCATACCTACGCAATGAACCCCTGCATTGAACCATGCGGACAGGTTCTCTTCTGTTGGTTTCACACCACCTGTAGGCATGATACTGGTCCATGGGCATGGCCCTTTCACAGCTTTCACAAAGTCAGGCCCTCCCACAGAAGACCCCGGAAATATTTTCACCACTTCAGCTCCCAGTTCTTCCGCTTTGGAGATCTCTGTGAGGGAGCCACATCCAGGTGACCACAGCACCTTTCGCCTGTTACAGACTTTGGCCATGTCCTCATTCAAGATGGGTGAGACCACAAAATCAGCCCCTAGTTGCAGGTAGAGCGACGTGGTACCTGCATCGAGCACTGACCCTATACCAAGGGCCAAACCTTCCAGCTCCGACTTGGCATAACGACTAAGTTCTTCGAAGACCGTGTGGGCAAAGTCTCCCCTGTTAGTGAATTCAAAAGCCCTGACACCACCTTCGTGGCAAGCCCTAAGGACCCGCTTACATAGGTCAACATCCGCATTGTAAAACACCGGAACCATGCCCGTCTCCGCCATGGCCTGGACCACCTCAATTCGCGTATACTTTGCCATATTTAACTACTAAGGTCATTCAATTCTCTATGATCCACATTTGATGAATCAACGTGCCACCCGGCCTGAAGCATCCCCACTCATCAGTTTTTCAACTTCTGCTACCGTTACCAAATTGGCATCACCTTTTATGGTATGTTTCAGGCAGGAGGCCGCAACGGCAAAGTTCAGGGCATTTTGGTCGTCATCAGGATAAGTGATCAAGCCGTAGATCAACCCACCCATAAACGAATCACCACCTCCTACGCGATCCACAATATCCGTAATTTGATATTGCGGGGACTCAAACATGGTCTTGCCGTCATAGAGAACCCCAGCCCAGGTGTTGTGTGATGCCGATATGGATCCCCGCAGTGTAGTTATCACCTTTCGTGCTTTTGGGAACTTCTCCATCATCTGCTGGCACACGGAAAGAAATGCTTCAGCCTTCACGTCGTGTCCTTGCGTGGTGACATCCAACCCCTCAGGTTTGATCCCAAAATGCATTTCCGCGTCTTCTTCATTACCGAGGATGATGTCGCAATGGTTGGTGAGTTCCGTCATGATGGCTTCTCTATCACCACCGTACTTCCATAACTTCTTGCGATAGTTTAGATCTGTGGAAATGGTGATGCCTAGCTTGCTCGCTGCCTCCACAGCTTCAAGGCACGCATCGGCTGCACCCTGGGAAATCGCAGGAGTAATACCTGTCCAGTGGAACCACTGCGCATCTGTAAAAACAGCTTCCCAATCCACCATGCCTCGCTGTATTTGTGCAATAGCAGAATGGGCTCTGTCATAAATCACCTTGCTACCTCTTGCCACAGCACCCGTCTCCAGGAAATAGATTCCCAGTCGGTCGCCGCCCCATATAATGTTATTCGTATTAACACCCCTTTTTCGCATTTCCATCATCGCGCATTCGCCGATATTATTTTGTGGAAGTCGGGTGACAAAATCCACCGGAATACCATAGTTGGCCAGGGAAACCGCCACATTGGATTCTCCTCCTCCATAAACGACGTCAAACGAACTAGCCTGTGAAAACCTCAAAAAGCCAGGAGGTGCCAGTCTCAGCATGATCTCCCCAAACGTGACAACCTTCTTCATTGTATCAGATCCCTTGTATTGATGTTATCGATTTCAAAATTTCACTAAACCTGCAAGGTTTCCAAAACCTTACAGGTTTAATGGGTTTCATTTAGGTTTACTCTCGTGAAGGGTTTAGACAAGTTTGAACCAGATGCTTATTACCATTTAGTGGGTCATGCTATAGGGTCGGAGAATCTTTTCAGAACAGATGATAATTATCGGTACTTCCTACAAAAGTATGCCCACCATGTACCGTCGGTGTGTAGCACATTGGCATACTGCCTAATGCCAAACCACATCCATTTCCTTATTCGAATTCATGAGGAAAGTACGCTTCAGCGACATCCAAAATTTAAAGGAGACTTCCATAAACTGGTGATGCAGAAGATCAGCAATTTGCTAAATGCCTACGCTAAAGCGTATAACAAAGTCTATGACAGAAGGGGCTCCTTGTGGATTGATCAAACCAAGAGGTTCAAAATTGCTTCGGACAGGTACCTGATGTCTACCATCAAGTACATTCACCAAAACCCTGTAAAACACAACTTTGTGAATGATCCCTCCGACTGGACTTTCAGCTCCTATCACACTTTCTTGTCTGAGAAACCCACATTGTTGGATAGACAACAAGTGCTAAAATGGTTTGGTGACGAAGATGGGTTTGTAGCTTTCCATAAGAAGCAAAGGGTCGACTTGGCAAGCGAATGGGAGTTTTAAAACCTATAAACCTGTAAGGTTTTGGAAACCTTACAGGTTTATAGGTTTATAATGGCCTATCCCTCCACCACGTGGCCAGGGAGGAACCAGTGATATTCATCAGCGGCCCAAAAACCGAAGGTGCCAGGCCTACTGTGGCGACCTTGCCCAGCTGCAGCGCTATCCCCGAAGCCAAACCACTATTTTGCATGCCTACTTCCAAAGCGATGGTTCTGCAGGATTTGGAGTCCACTCCGAGGACTTTGCAAATGCCATAGCCAAGGCTGTACCCCATCAGGTTGTGGATCACACATGCCAGGAGTAGCAACCCGCCAATTTCAATGAGGTCATCTCTTCCTGCCGCGGTGATCACCGTGATGATCAACCCGATGGCCAACATGGATACCAAGCTCAGGGCTTTCTCCATCAGGACTCTGTTGGTGCCAAAAATCCGCTTGAATCCGATACCCGCAACGATCGGCAGCACAATGAACCAAGCAAGATCCGGCAATAGCGCTTGCACGAACATCATGAGGCCACCTTCCTCTGCAACAATGAGTAGTACATTTTTGAGCCCCAGGATCCCTATTGACCCTATGATCTGATTCCTAGCTTTTTTCAAGCCAGCATTGTCAAAAGCAAAGGCATTGAACAAAAGGCCAGCTGCAATTGGTAGGATCACCATGTTCATAATGCCCACCATCATGGACCAGACATTGATGGGGATCAGCTCGCCTGCCAGCAACTTCATAATCAAGGGCGTCATCAAGGGTGCCAACAAGGTCGCTACCGCAGTCAGGGTCACGCTTAGGGCAATGTTCGCTTTGGCAAGGAAAGACATGACGTTCGACGCGAGACCGCTTGGGCTTGCGCCCACGAGGACGATACCGGCGGCAATTTCCGGGGGAAACCTGAAGATCGTTATCAAAGCCAGTGCGACAAGTGGCATGATGGTAAACTGACAAACCACCCCGATAATGACTGCTCTCGGAGATTTGATCACCCCCTCGAAGTCCCGCAGACTCATTTGAGAACCCATACCAAACATGATGATTTGCAGTAGTGGGATAATTGTTTGCTTCAGTTCAAAGCCGCCGATGGCGATGAAATACTCGGGATGATGAAGGGCCGCTGATACTGCTGTCAGGATCAAAATCGTGTATGTAAGTCCCTTGAAGGACTCGAAGGCTCTGATGCCAACCGATAGCAGCAGCAGTCCAATGACCAACAAAATACCTATCGAGGTCTGCTGGGCAATCCAGAAGTAACCATAACAGGCCAAAAGTGCTAAGGAAACGAAAAAAAGGACTTTGAGGAGTGTATTATTCAATCGATTAAGGCTTTATCTGAGTAGCCAAAAATAACAGGCATTTGAAATCTGTGAGTCCTCCATATAATCCAGAGAGAGGTTAGCACGAAAGCGCCTAGGGCAATTACAAGCTACCCCTGGCGCCACAACTTCCTTTCCCGGCCAGTGAATTCCGTTGCAATGTGCCTTTCAAGATATACGGTTGGGGCCGTGATGAGGCGTTCAGCGTCATGGCACAACCATTTTGAA
The DNA here is from genome assembly GCA_965601475.1 of Cyclobacteriaceae bacterium. Classification (GTDB taxonomy): domain Bacteria; phylum Bacteroidota; class Bacteroidia; order Cytophagales; family Cyclobacteriaceae; genus JAWPMT01. The sequence continues at coordinate 912,274 of OZ271832.1, forward strand.
AAGGTAAGAAAGTAACATATTTTCCGTCTTTAGACTTCTCTAGCCCTTCCCTAAAAACGTATCAATAGCTATGAAAGAAATTGACAAAATCGCCTTGATAGCCATCCAAGACGGACAGATTCTGGTCGCCAAATCCAAGGGAAAAACAAAATACTATATCCCTGGAGGGAAAAGGGAATTGGGAGAAACCGATGAACAGACACTGATCAGGGAGATCAGAGAAGAGCTTGACGTCGGTATCAAAAGTACCACCATTGAGTATGTCGGCACCTTTAGAGCGCAATCAGATGGGGGAAAGAAGGGACTGATTGTCAAAATGACCTGTTACAAAGCAGCCTATGAAGGCACACCGAAAGCCACAAGCGAAATCGAGGAGATCAGGTGGTTAAACTACAAGGACCAGGACCTGGTGTCTGAAGTGGACAAGAAGATTTTCAAGTTTCTGCAGGAAAAGGGTGAACTGAAATAGAATGCCCCAGACCCAATTTTAATTACAGTCCTATGGGGATGCTTCGGGTCCACTCGCCGAAGTCCCTATCTTTAGGCCTCAACTCAAAGATGGGTTATGTACCTGATTTTTCAGACCGTAGGGATCGTTATCATATTACAGTGTTGCCTCTATGCCCTATATCTTTTGGGCAGAAAGGAGGCTGCCAACAAGTTCCTGCTGGCTTACCTGGTCATCATCATCCTCACCCTGGCCAACATCTTTTTGCGCGACCAGCTGGGCATCCCCTATTTCTACAACGAGTCGCTCGTACTACTGGGTCCTGTCTTCCTGGGGTATGTCCGTGCGCTTACGGGCATCCAACATCCTTTGGACAAAAGATGGTGGTGGGCATTGGGCCCTTTTGGCGGGCTGCTGGCCTTTCATCTGCTGTTTCCCGTCTTGTACGAAGAAGTTGAAAACGCGTTGACCATCGCAGTGCTGGCCTATAGCTATGTCTTCGTCGGCATGAGTGTCCATTACCTGCGGAGCTACCACAAGATGTTGCTCAATGCATCCTCTAACTACACTGCTTTCAACCTCAAGTGGCTCAACTATGAGATCGTGGCCATAGTCGTCTTTTTCATTGGGCTGGGCGGGGAGCAGCTGCTGGACGGCACCAGTGACGACCCGCTCTATCTGTTGGTTGTGCTGATCACCTTTCTCTCCATGTTGATGTTCATCAACCTGCTCACCTACAAAAGTCTCAAAGCGCCTTTCACACCTATGCCGGGTCGCCAACAGTACTACGAGAAGTACACGTCCTCCAGTGTGACGCAGCCCGAGAGCTCGGCACACTATCAGCAACTGCTCACGCTGATGGAGTCGCAAAAGCCCTTTCGGAATGGAGAGCTGAATCTACAAGAGCTGGCAGACCAGATGGACTTAACCAAGGCCGCACTGTCGCAGGTGATCAACCAAAATGCCAGACAAAACTTCAATGACTTCATCAACAGCTTTCGAGTGAAGGAGGGGAAGGAACTGCTCTTAGACCGAGAGCTGCTCATCAAAGAGGTGATGTACCGCTCGGGTTTCAATTCAACCTCCACGTTCAATGCCGTCTTCACGAAACACACGGGCCTGAGCCCCTCAAAATACCGCAAAAAGCACGGAAAAGGTGCCTGAAAGATCATTTTGGCATTCCGGAATATGATCTGGGCACGATAGCCAGACAATAGGCCGCAAGCTTGCAGCACAAATTTTTATTGATCTAAATATGAAATTGGCTGTACGTATCCTCATTGCTTTCCTATCTACTTTCATCGTGACCAAGTCGGTGCGATACTTCGGCTTCGAAGTCACAGGCATCTTAGAAGACAAAGGAGAGCTGCTAAAAAGCTTCTTCTACAGACTGGCATTTTACCTACACGTACTCTTTGGCTCTATTGCCCTGTTGGTAGGACCCTGGCAGTTTTTCAAGCGCCTACGAAACAAGCAAATGCGCTTGCACCGTCTCCTTGGTAAAATCTATGTCATCAGCTGCCTGACAGCGTCCGTGGCCGGCTTTTGCATCGCCTTCTTCGCCACAGGCGGCACCATCGGCAAAGTAGGGTTCGCCGTGGCAGGCATCCTCTGGTTTTTACCCACCATCATGGCCTATCGCAAGGTGATGGACCGCGACATCCCCGCTCATGAGAAGTGGATGATCGCCAGCTTTGCCATGACGTTCGCCGCAGTAACCCTGAGGGTTTGGCTCGGGGTGCTCATTGGCGTGTTTGGGCTGAGCTACATCCAAGCCTACGAGACCGTGGCCTGGCTCAGCTGGGTGCCCAACTTGCTCGTGGCACTGCTCATCATCCAACGCATCAATGCAAAAACTATCAAAACTCAAGTAGGCCTATGAAACGGATGACACTTCTACTATTGAATGCTTACTTGATGGTGTCGGTAGCTACGGCCCAACGGGTCAGCTACAAAGACCTCAACTTGATCCCCACTGGTAAGAAAACCTTGGGATACAAAGAAATGACCGCCAAGGTGACGCTGGCGCTCGACGCTACTGGAGCGGAGCAGCTGATCATTCGGACAGGGCCTGGCACCAAGAAGCTGCTGCCAGCGGAGGATAACCAGATACGGATGGAGGCCAACATCGTATTTACGGTGCGCAAGCTCAAAAAAGTAGAAAAGCTCATCGACCGGAGCATGGACCTGAGCCTTATAGAAACGGAAGCGGGAATCGTGCTCACGAGTATTCTGGATTTCGAAGACAACCAAAAGGAATTCTCCACCGGAGGCCTACTTAATGCACCCAACCGTCGGATCGACCTCACGGTCTATGTCCCTGCCGGGCTTACCCTGGACATAAAGGACAAGTCAGGTGACCTGACGATGCAGGGACTGCACAACGATGCCAAAGTGGTAGATGGTCCTGGGACCCTCATCATCCAGCAACATGTAGGCGCTTTGGATGTGCTGGACCACTCCGGTGTTGTGAGGCTGTCGCAAGTCAATTGGGAGCAGGACGGGCTGCATGAAGTGATTATCGAGGATTATTCTGGTAGCGTGTACTTAGAAAAGGTAGCGGGCCTCATCAGCATTGAGGATTATGCAGGGAGCATCTCCGTGCGAGAAACCAAGGGAGAACTCAAACTCACGGACAATGCTGGCACCATCACCATCACCCAACACGAGGGCTCCTCTCGGGTGACTGATGGCTCAGGACGAATCTATCTGTCGCAGCTAGAAGGTCGCATCACCATTGAGGATACCTCCGGCCGCATCAGCCTGGAAGACGTCACTGATGTGAACCTCAGGCGACATGGCTCAGGCAAGGTGCACAGGAAGAATGTAGGGAGTGGGGGGTGAGAGGGACTACTGAATGCGAGTTGATTTAGATTGATGGATCAATCCTTCATTGTGATTTTCATACTCTCCTGAAATCTGGCAATGGTATAGTTCACACCTAAGCTCGCTGAACACCTACAATTTCACAGCATACTTTAAGCAAGGAATGAGCTATTTGAGTTCTTGGAAATCAGGACAACAGAAACAGAAAACACTCAACCCTGGAGCTACACTACTTCATCGCCCTAGCCTTGAAGAAAGTATAGCAGAAGGTTCCTCCTTCTGCGGTTTTTAGAAGATCTTCAATACCATTCTCCATTTCCACTTTAGATATAATCTTTGCATTGATAGCTTCTTCCTGGACTCCCTGAATCATTGCCGTAAAAGTGTTTCTAATGAACCCTTCAACCATTTCAGGCCTGGACGGATCAGCATATACCTGCCTGGGGTCTACATGAATATCAGTGAAACTCACATCTTCGAGCAATGGAAACAACTGTCGCCCTATATTGGCGTCACCCCCATTTTTTGACTGCAGATCTACTTGTGCCTGGATGGCTTTTCTTGCGGCTTTGCTCTCCGGGAAAAAATACGTTGAGCCATGATCCCCCTCTATCATCGTAAGCGTTCCACCTCTTTTCAAGACGCGTTTAATTTCCAAAAGTGCCTCATGCGGGTGAATCAGATGTTCAAGTACAAAACAGACAAAAACATGATCGAATGAACCATCATCGAATGGCAAATCATATACGTCGGCCTGACGAAAGGTGACATTTTCAACACCCAAGGTGTTTATGCTCTCTTTGGCCTTTGCTAAGGAACTTTCAGAAAGATCAACAGAAACAAATTGAGTCTCTGGGTTTTTGAGGCTTATGATGCTGGTTTGCGCACCAACTCCACAGCCAACTTCCAGAACCGTTGAATTCTTGTTCCAAACAGAATCGTAATGAAGTAGATCTGACATTGTCTTTGCCTGATCATTTAATCGCCTGCTTTCAGACTCCGTATACCCGTGAATGTATCTTTTTAATCGATCTTGGCTTACCTGCTTTACTTTCTTCTCAAGTTCTTCGAGTTGATCCAGGATATCTGTACCAGCGTCCCGAAGCGCTTTTCCCTCAGGTGTGAAGTACAATTGATTCTTCTCCCGGTAGAAGATTTGAACGCCCAGTTTTGATTCAAGCTCCTTCAGTTGATGACTGAGGGCAGACTGTGTTAAACAGAGCCTATCAGCCGCCTTATTCAATGATCCAACTTTTGCCACCGTGTCAATTAAACGTAAATGTTTTACTTCAATCATAACTTCTTCTTGTTCACGCTCGAAAGTATCTGAATACCCATTAAGCTGTTTACATCACACTATGAAATAAAGTATTAACCATTATGAGCTTATTTAATGCTCCTTTTTTTGATATCTCATTGTGCATTTTGGGTGGCAAAATTCAATCTTTCCAAGGTTCTAGCGCACAAGGTGCATTCCGCAAGATTGGAGAAGTTGCAAGTCAAGGTGTAACACTCCCCTGAAACCGGGCAATAGGTTTAGTTAACAATTGAACTTATTAAATTGAAAAACCTATGAAGAAAAGCAGACGAAAATTCACACCACAATTCAAGGCCCAGGTTGCCGTTACAGCCATTCGAGAAGCTGAGACATTGGCAGAATTGTCCAAGCGATTTGATGTGAGTCCGGTGATGATATCACGCTGGAAGAAAGAGTTTACCGAGAATATGGCCAGAGCTTTTGAGGGTAACAGCCAAAAGGAAGACGACAAGGAAAAAGGCTTGGAACAGCTCTATGCTCAGATTGGGCAATTGAAGGTTGAGAATGACTTTCTAAAAAAAGCTTGAAGAAAACAGGACTGTGAGCGAACGAGCCCAATTGGTAAGCAACAGCTCTAAGTTGTCCATTCGAAAGCAATGTCGGCTTCTTCGGATCCATCGTAGCCGATTATACTACCGGCCTTTGGGTGAACGGCCCGAGAACCTGAAGATCATGCGTCTGATGGATGAACATGCCCTGAAGCATCCTGCTGAAGGGGTAAAATCGATGCAGTACATGCTGGGAACCAAAGGTTATCATGTCAATGTCAAGCGTGTTCGAAGGCTGCTGAGAAAAATGGGACATATGGCCATCTATCCAAGGAAGATGCTCAGCCAGTTAGGACAAGTAGAATATATCCGGCCATACCTGCTCAGAGACTTGGAAGTCACGAGAGCTAATCAAGCCTGGTGTATCGATATCACTTATATCCCCATGGCCAAAGGCTTTATGTATTGCACGGCTATCATGGATATCTACAGCCGTAAGATTGTCGGTTGGGGCGTTTCCCAAGTGGTGTGTGAGGGTCTTGCATCAGGCCATTGAGGCGCATGGCCAACCGGAGATCATCAACTCTGATCAAGGATCACAGTTTACTTCTTCCATTTGGACCAGGACCTTGGACGATATGGCCATCAAAGTGTCGATGGATGGCAAGGGTCGTGCGATTGATAACAGGTGGATAGAACGATTCTGGCGCACACTCAAATACAAGCATATCTATCTCAATCCAGCTGAAGATGGCCTCGAACTGCTCGATAGTATCAGTTATTACATCGGCTACTACAACGATGAGAAAGTACACCACACGTTTAAAGAAATACCTACACAGAGGTATGCTAAATCATTACAAAATGCAGCGTAAAAAATTAACTTAGATAATACGCCTTTTGGTCCCATTAATGGGGAGTATTACAATAGTTCACATTATAATCGTATCGTGTGCCACCTTTGACAGGTCCTGATCCTTGAAACTCGAAATAAACTGAAGTCATAATAATAAGTTTGTAAAGCTTGAGCCAAAACCTCCTCTCAGTTTTAGCAATCAGCTAATGAATATGTTCTCAAATAAAAAAGCGTCGTGTTACTTGTTGAACTGCTTGAATGCTTTCGTTCGACATCATATTAAATAGAGATTAATCAAACCTAAGAAAAGGAATTAATCAAATTCTTACAATACCCATTTCTAGGTATTTTTCACTTACCAACATAACTATATAAAGTTTATTTTGTGTTAGAATCGAACGAAATACAAACCTCTGTTGAATTTATACAATTCCGTTATTTTCCTTCTATTTCGACACTAAGGATTGAACCTGGCATAATTCCCAGTTATATTAAGTTCTTAAACAAAGGGTCTATTTAGCAGTGCGGTCTATAATCCTCTTCATGGCACTTCTGATTTTCAGATTAATTCGAGAGCATCTTCAATAGCATCACTGTAATCAACTTTCTCATCTTTACTCTTAATTTCAAGTAAGGAAATGTATTTCTTCAAAACTTCATTATCGTATTTAGTAACTTCATTGACAAATTTTGGTCTATGCCCCATCCTCATGACCTTGTTAATATCCTTATTTGACGTTTTAGCACTAATAGGTTCAACTACAGCAACATCGTTTAGCTCTAATTCTGCAAGTTTCTTACGCTCATAGTTGATCTCTTCATCTATTTGAGCCCTAAATACTCTGTATTGCTGCATTGTCATTGTTCCTTCTGCTACCATCTTGATAGCATCCAATTTAAGCTTTGCCAAATTGAGAATTATTTCAGCGATATTCATTATTAAGGTGGCATCAGAGACATCCATGTCAGCGTTGCTTGTGTAAACCGCATAATATATATTGGTTGCAGTAATGGACTCGTTGCCAAATGTTTCCTTATCTGTTATAGTAGCAGCACTTGACGACATAAAAAGATATACCCCAGGGGCTACAGGTGTTACTGAAAACGTAGTAGATACATCAGCTTTTGATTCCGTCTTAGCCGCTTGAGCAATAGAATTAACGAGTGAGGCATATGTTTTTAATGATTCAGGTGAAGTAAGAACGTTGACAGCAGCACTACCAGGAGCTAATACATTTACCAATAACTCAATGGAAGCTTGAATAGCAGGAACAAGTTGATCCAGATTAAACTCGTGAGTAAATTCCACTTTTGTAGTTTCTCGATATTGCCTCATAATAAAATCATCAACACCTAACTGATTTTCAAACTCCGCAATCCTACTCCTAAAGGTTGTTTCATAATCCTTGGCTTTTTGCTCTGCCTTTTTTCTCAGTTTAACAATAATTTCCATTGCCTCACCGGCTTTTTTTTCTGCCTTTTCAACAGATGCACTTTTACACGCCATGATTGATATGTTGTTATAGGGATTAGTTAGTTGCTGATTTAAGTAATTATATTCTACAAGGTTTGTAATAGACTGAATCAACCTTATGAATGTGGAATCGTTTCCATCAAATCGGTTTCTTCAAAATGGTCTAGGTCAATTGTTGATACCTTATCTTGTCGTGAAAAAATGACGTTTGAAGCATCCTCCAGTAATTTTGAGAGTGCTGTTTTGGTAGTCAGTTCTTCTTTTATTTTATGTCCTAGTAAAGCCATCACTTGAATGGTAATGGGAAGCACATGCTCCCCATCCAAGTTTTTGTAGCCAGTCATTAATTCCTTACCAAAGATCGTCTCATCCCAATGAGATAATGCTGTTCCTGATCCACCATCTAGTTCTACCTCCATGTTAACGAGGCCGTTCAATTGCTTTATTGCTTGATCATTAAACTTACCCGTCTTATGGTCAAACAAACTGCGCCAATCCTCCCATCCCATACCTAGTGTATGTCCAATTTCATGGATAATAGTACCCGCAATTTCTTCTGAAGTATACTGACCTAAGAACTTTTTATTGAATTCAACTCGACCATATTTGACATTATTATTCACATAGGGCTTATAGGCCCTGGCTATCGTACTTCCCCAACTCCTAAAAGTTCCTAATCTGACAACAATATTTTCCCTTGGCTCAATGAACTTGTTCCAGAAATTGCAGGCGGAACGTGCCCCTTCCTTCAGCTTACCGTCCATATCTGAAGTGATCTTATATGTTACAAAGTTTTCATATACTTCTTGTTTCTTTGGTTTAGTATCATTATCTATCTCTCTAGCCTGAAGCAACCAGGAAATCGTATGCTGAATATTCTTCAATTGGATTATCTCATCGCTTGTTAAGACCCGACCCAAAATATTAATGCGTGCTGCTTCAGACTGGAGAGTTTCAATCAAATCATCTATAGATTTAGCTTCTTTACGAGCATTGTGGAGATGGAATTCATCTGATTCTTCCTTGGATTGTAGTTCCCTAATGTTATGGACTAATCTACTTTGCGATTCGAGTTCTACTTCAGAGTGAGAGCCTAAAGGTATATCTCGACTCCATGAGTCAAAGAACTTAAGCTTGGTAGCTTCTTCTACTTCTTCAAGACTAACCTTGTAGTCTTCTGGTGAGGAGCTAGATGGTGCATTTTGTGGTATGAGAAAACAGTCAATATGTGCTTTTGACAAAGTATCAAATGGATACCTAAACGGATCAACTGTTACACAAAAATAGGATTCAGGAACAGGTAAGTATTTCCCCCTTCCTCGATAAATGGACTCTGGCTCTTGACTAAATACTGGGCCAACAATTACCCAAACGTGATCCTTTTCTCCAGGCTCATCTTCAATGTTTCGAATAGCATTTTCCAATTTCAGCCAAACACCTTGATTGAGAGAGCCATATTGAGGACTCATATTTGACATAAAAAAGGTTTCCATCTGTGCAAGACGTCCAAACTGACGGTTAATTACTTCATTTGGAGTCATATGACCTACATTAAGTTTTATACCTCCAATTTTACCAAAAGTGTTCTTTCCAATACGGTTTTCCTCCTTAAGCCTCAGGTCGTTGTAGTAGTTAATAGGGCGATCATATTTTACATCATCTGATGCATAGGCAACTCTGTAAGCAGACCATAGTGGTTGTAGCCTATCCGGACAAAATCCTGCAACATAACCCTGATTAACTAGTATTTGCACTTGTCGTGTTTCATCCAGGTTTTGTGGTGCGCCACGCCACATGTGTAAGTCAATCAGATGAATTTGGTTTTCGCATTTTGGATGAATGATGGTATTGTCCATTTTGCTAATTCTTTGGTTTATTAACTGTTAAGTTCAATAAATCAAAGAAACACTTCAATACCCATTTCTAGGTATTTTTCACTTACCGGTATAAATAAATGACGTTTAGTTTGTGTTAGTAGTGTAAGCAGCACAAACCCCTATTGGATAAATGCAATTCCATTGTTTTCTTTCTATTCCCGGAAATAGAATCCATTGAGAAGTCGCATAGCGATTTTTCACAGCACCCACCTCCCCTTGTTCTGCACAAGAATTCTTACGGCTTCGCCTTCTCCAGCAACTCCTGAATCCAGGCGATGGCAAACTCATGACGCGCGATATTGAGTTCCTGCTTTTTCCGCCTCTCGCGGTTGTGGGCCGCCACGTAGCGCTCAGCGTCATTGCGCCATTTCTTGAGGAAAACCAGGACATTGACCAATTCCGAAGGCAGTGCTTCCAACAATCGTTCGCAGCCCCTCAAGGTCTTCATGCTTTGGCTGTGCTTGACTTTCATGCTGGCCATTCGCTGCTCAGCGCGCTCGAGGGCTGACCGGTGATTGAGCAACTCCCTTTCCCACATTTCGACGTTGAGAGGTTCCTCCTCCTCAGGTACTCCGGCGTAGCGTATAGCGTCATGCAGCGCCATCACCATTTTCAGCTTGTCGATGGCCAAGGGCTTCCTGCCCGTCTCAACCATGGCCAGCATACTACGTGATATGCCCAGAAATTGCGCAAACTCCTGCTGACTGGCGGTCACCATTGCTCTTGTGATTTTGATGATTTCCATTGATGTCTTCGGTTAGGTCGTGTGTTGATGGCCGGGAATAGGTGACCACTTTTTGATGACCAGTCATCTTTTTTCAGTCACCAAATAGGAGTGAAAGGTTTTGGGTGACAGTCTGGCTGTCACCCATTTTGTGTCACTTGGTCGCTACTTAAGCCTGTTGGGGGCTACCAGAATGCTAATGACCTTCTGGCGGCCACCTTTCACCTGTCACCTTATTCGTCGTTGGTACCGAGGAGTTCCGCTTTCCTCGCTTGGACTGCGGCGATGGCGGCATCGAATACAGCGCCATCGTTCTCTTCCCGATTGTAATCCACTTGCTTCAGGATCAGGTCTTCGACGCCATATTGGTTGTTGCGGCGTTCCAGGACCTTGACCCGGACATCCAGGTCTTCTTTGTCCTTTTCGTACTTCTGCCGCTCCTGACCTTGGGGCATATTGGCCAGGGCGACTTCGATGGAATCTCGAATCAGTTTCGTGGCGTCCAAGGCCCCGGGTGTAGATCCCGCAAGCTCTTCATGACGATCAATACCGTCCCGGGACAGGCCCAGCTTGCTTTGAGCCGTTTGTTTGCTTTTGAGGAGTACCTCCTCAACACGATCACATTCTTCTGTTGTGTTTAAAAGTGCTGTTGAATAGTTGAGCATATCTTTTTACTTAATGATTTACTCCCTGAGGACAGCGCAAGGCAAAGCAACTAACCAATGCGGTATGTTAAGTGTATGTTAAGAATGGGGTGGGTACCGGGCATGAGGAACATCTCTCGGTACATACAATGGGCAACAAGGACATTAGTCCTTTTGTAGTTCTTTGCTCTTGTCAATTCCAAATAGTCCATATCCGAATGCCCAGCCCGAACCACACGCTACCATTCCCCTCCCATTGATAGAAATCCTGTCTGTTGATATGAGGAGGTTTCAAAATCCAGCACATTGATCTCCTTGAAACTCTGCAGAGAATGCAGCAAGTAATCAAAGATGAAAAAGAAACTTTCGCTGTCTACAAAATCATCGCAACCGCTTTCTTTCATAATTATGTTATTCTCAACTATCTTAATCGATCAAATTCCAGATCACTAGCATTGACCGAAGAGCCTACGATACTACCAGATTGGAAATTCAAATTGGCTCAGCATGGGTTTGTGTATTTGCCAAACCAATCCGAACCTGAACTTCATAGACTGCTTCCAGATCTAGGGAGAGTTCTGTATGAAACAGACGTGATAGCAAATAGGGAGAGCAAAAGTCTTGTAACCTCTCACAGGTTCTTAGATTTTCACACAGACAATCACCTCGCGAAGTACATTGTTTGGTTCTGTTGCCAACCAGCCACAGAGGGGGGAATTACATTGTTGTGTGACGCTCAAAAAGTATACAACCAACTTTCTGAGGAAGAGAAGATTCAGATATCCAAAATCCATGTCTTCGAGCATAAGCTCTTTCCCGAGAATCGAAATTCAAACCCAATTGTGAGAAAGACGAAAGAGTCATTCAAATTCTATTATTCTTTCTGGCTTGCGAGAGAAAAATACCGAAAACAAGCTGTTTTTCAGAAATGGCAGAAGCTCATAAAAGAAGCTGCCCACACCAGGATCAAGATGAATATGTCAGACATACTAATTGTTGACAATCACCGCATACTCCATGGTCGTACAGAGATAATGGGCCATCGGTTTTTGAAACGATACTGGATAAAAGAACAAATGGAAAAAATAGAATCGCTATGAATAATGTAATCCACAATGCATCAAAACTTGTTTATCCCAATCCGATAAGTGAAGAACGGATCTCATTCTTAATCCACGTAAAAGGTATCGACCCAATGATTGCTGAAATTGACCTGGAAATGGTCAAAATGAAACTGCAAGACCCAGGTGAGGGAATGGGATGGAGTCATCAGCAGTGTGACAGTGCCGAAATCGAGTACAAACGCTATTGGCAGCTTTGCCACAAATATGGAAAGGGAATCGTCCCAAATAAGGTGATGGATGAGATGTGGCACTACCATATTCTTGATACCAAAGCTTATCATCGAGATTCGAAAAAAGTTTTTGGTGGGTACATGCATCACTACCCCTATTTTGGTATGCGGGGTGCGGAGGACGCAGAGGATTTAAAGCAGTCATTCGAACGAACGAAAGATCTATATCTCGATCTATTTGATGAAGAAATGGCGAGAGAAGAGCACAATGACTGCTGGCATGATTGCGAAAACAGGTGCTGGCACGCATGTCCTTCAGAAGGCTAAATCGTTGAATGGACTGAGGGATTACGCCACCATGTGCAAGTGACCTTTTTGCTCATGGGATTTCAGCATTTGTTAGGTTTCTCTTGTACCGTGATCTATTAACCTAGGTAAGTTTTTTACTATATCCCTAGGTCTAAAACCTTCAGATATAAATTTCTGGATAACAGAATCTTTCCATGTATTGTCGCCTCTGCCCGAGTAGATATTTCTTAGATCAGTCATGAAGGAGATTAAATTCTTTGAGAAGGTTAGAAACTCTTCGTACTCCCAATACAGTAATCCATCGCAGGCGTGTTCACTTTCTTGGCTAATTGTTGACCTGTTTGACAGAAAAACTGTGTACACCTCTGCCTCGCTTATCAGTTGTTTCAGGTTTTTTCGTATCCAGCTTTCATGCCTGAGAGCCTGAGTGATATCATTCAATCGAATTGGATGAGCCCCACTGTCGTATAGTTTATCTTCAAATACTATCACGAAATCATTATGGGATATCCAATAAGGATCAGGTGCACCATTTTCAGTTGAATTTCCAGTCTCAAAACCTAAAAGCTTACCGACCTTTTCTTGAGCGTCCTCAAACCTATCATGAATAGATAGATCATTTCTGATTGTACTAAGAGTACTGGTGAATTTTCCAATTTTGTGAATTTTATACTCCAAAAGGATACCTTCTAGATTATCAATGTTGTGCGAGAAATTTGTGTCAATTTCATCTTGAACCTGATCCCTGTCCTCAGTAATTCCACGTAACCAAGATATCGATGGGGAGATCTTTATTGTGTTATCATAAAGTTCTTTCGCTTTGCTCTTGAAGTATTCTTTTTCTGATTCTTTATAGGCTAGCCATGCAGCGTTTCCCGTCATATAACACCAAAAAGCCCTATATCCTTTTAGTTCTGATCCTCCTGATAAACCCGAAAAAATCTCAGAGCCAATTTTAATCGCCTCTTCAAATTGTTTGTTCCACAATGCATAGGTAAAATCTACCTCCTTAGAGGCCACCTCGGACAATTCTTTTTCTCCAGGAATGTCTTGTTGTATTGATCCGTCTCTGTAGTAGAGAATCTGGGATTCGGCGGTCTCCTGACATTTTGTATCGTTATCTTGATTGAGGAAGACTTGGAAATTCTCAATCAGATCACTAGCCTTTGATCCTTTTGACTGTTCTTTACCAAACTTAAGTTCACCTTGGAGATCAGGGTGAAAAAACCGAATCTTATCGTCATAGGAAAACCAATCGAAAAGCCCTTCCCCAAGAACTAGCACAGCTGCGTAATCTTTGGGACTCCTGGTGCACCTACCAATTGCTTGAATCAGACGTGTTCGATTTCTATCAAAGAAAATGATTGACGCATTCATTCTAGATTGAATGAATTTTTCTTGAATATTAGCGGAGTATGGAATGTCCGCCAATACCAAAAGTCTCGATTCCTCTGCCGCAAAATCAATCCCATCAAATCGATTTGCCAATAGCACGACTGCTTTCTCCGAATGAAGAAACAGTTCTTTTGATTGTTCTATATCCTTCGCTCTGAAAGTACTCAGATCTTTGATTTGATCCTTTAAAGAGTCTTCCCATTCACTAATCTTTTTGTCGCTGCTAACAATTATGACAGCCCTCGGGGTGTACTTGAAAAACTCAATCAGGGAATCAAATACTTCCTCTTTCTCAAGACTCTCCTGTGGAAAGATGAAAAACCTCCTGACTAGCCCCTGTTTATCCCATCCTTTCGGAATGGGGATACGACAGATATTCTTTGTTCCACTGATTCTCTCTAAGTCTCCTCCATTGCCAAGAGTTGCTGACATGAAAATTCGCTGGTTTGCATTGGAAAATGCAATGTTATCCTCCGAAGGTGGTATAAGGGGTCTAATTAGAATCTCCTCCCAAGAGTAATAGAGATTACAGGCATGGAGGCTATCCTTAATTTTTAGCCATGAATAAACCAATGGAGTTTCAGAAAGCTCCAACTCAAGTAATTGAAATATTTCATTCTTGAGTTCCAAAAAATGTGGAAAGGCTAGTTTTTCTATCCAATTCTTTTTGAAAGGGTCTGGAAAATCATCAGTAATCTTAAGGAAAATCTGGTCGTCAATCTTTCCTTTCAGAAGATCAACAAGACCAAGAAAGGTATTCCCATTTTTTTTCCTGTCAATCTGCAAAGACCAATTCGACGAAATACAATTTTCGCCTGCGTGAGCATCATCTAAAACCACCAAGTTTGCATCCTTTAAAAAGGATTGATATTGAACAGAGAACTATAATTGGTGACTGCAATTGCCTCTGAATTTCGGAAAGCACTTTTATCTGATGCCGAGTATTCATCCTTCCGCCCAACAAAACCTATAGCCTTAATACCATATTTGTTATTAGACTGATGAACTACTTGGTGAACAAGTTGTCTCGTAGGGCATAGATACACTATTCGTTCACCGTAGTTATTCCTTCGAAATTCGCCAATCATGAGACCAACAAGAGATTTTCCGCTACCAGTGGGTAACTCGATGGCTACATTTCTTTCGTTGATTGCATTCTTTTCGTAATTCCTAAGAATATCAGCTTGATGAGAGAAAAGTGATTCAATTCTTCTCGATGGAAGTTCATAAAAAACTGATTCAATATCCGGATACTTCTTTTTCTCTCTTTTGATAGGTTTAAATGCCATTTTCCCTATTGATTGCGTAAGCTGACCTGCAAATAAGCTCTATGCTCTCACCTTAGTTCAGTCTCCCCAAGATAGCTTTTATGTTACAATATTGAAAAACAACTAAATCTTACTCAAAGAGCTTGTGGCTTGCGCACTTAACCTTAGATTGCTAATAACTGCCTTAATGCTAATAGCATCTTCCGCATCAAGAAAATTGCACTTAATCGTATAGTCAAGTCTCGATCATCACCAACCCTACTTTGTTACGGGAAATCCCGTTTTCATTCCTGCTCCACCTCTGATTGTTACAACAGAAAGTAGCACCCCCCCTTTTACTTCGGGAATACTAAAAGTTGAGAATTACACCTTTGGAGTTACATACATTATCGGACGCGGAAGGTACCGGGGGGTATTTTTTTGTGAAAAAGTGAATGTTAGCCTCAGGAAACCATCCTGAGCAAGGTCTGACAACATACGACAGACCCGAACAGTAGGCTACAAACAAAAAAAGGCCTTGAGCTAATTCAAACTCAAGGCCTTTCGAATGCAGTCCCTAGGGGAATCGAACCCCTGTTTCCAGGATGAAAACCTGGCGTCCTAACCCCTAGACGAAGGGACCGGGTTATTAACAATGCTTTATCGACTACTACTACTTAGCAATCCGTCTTTCCAGGTTTTTCGGAAACCTGGCTCCCGATAGCTATCGCGACCCTAGACGAAGGGACCTTTTCAGGATTTTTTCTGCTCTCTTCGTATCCGCCATAACCTTCCAAAAGGGACCAGATTATTTCGGTGTGCAAAAATAGAAAGCACCCAATCAATTACAAGAAAAAACAGCAGAATATTTTAGACTAGCAGACCATACCCCCGTCCGGATCCAAATAACAGGAATCCGAAGAGATCGACCGACTCCAATCCAGCTCCTTTTCCAATTGCTGCAAAAACTTCTGAATCGTGTCCTTACCCTTGATCACCTGACCACTCTCCAGCAGATAAGGCAACTTCGTCGTCATGTTCTGCACCACCTCATAGGCCGCTACCATGCGCTTCAGCCGCTCTTCTATCTCGTCTGCCAGTGGATTATTGATGGGTCGAATAAGGGTTAACATCATTGTTGCTTTGTTCTGAAACCTGAGGTTTGGCTCGTTTGTTTCCGGTCACACAGTCTACGAGCACTACCTAATAACAGCCGATTGCCTGAGATAAGTTTCTTCGGTCATCGGGGTATATGGCTAAATTGCCATAATTAATTGACAATGCTCGGTTTATTAGGTGAATAAGACGAAAGCTAATATCATCTCTTCCGCAATCAAGCGCTTCAATGAGGATGGCCTGGTCAATGTGCGGCTACAACACATCGCTGACGAAGCCTTCATCAGCATCGGCAACCTCGCCTACCACTACAAGAACAAAACCGAGATCGTCGCCGCCATCCACCACCAATTTGTTGAGGAACAGAAGCTGGTAATGGCCGAAATGAATGTGGTCCCACTATTTGAGTACATCGGCCAGTTCCTGGACACGACCTATCACCTGCAGGAACGGTACAGTTTCCTCTTTACAGATATGTTAGAGGTATTCCGTTCTTACGGGGAGGTAGCCGCCTTGCACGCCGAACTCATCGATTGGCAAAAACGCCAATACCGCCTGGCCCTGGACTTCAATATCGGACGAGGTGCGTTCCGGTCCATACCCGAACTGGACCTGGGACACCTGACAGATCACCTTTGGATGAGCACCTACATGTACCGGTCCTTCATGCTATTGGGAGAAGATCCGCTGGATCAGGAACAATTCAATGGCCAGGTGTGGAGTTTGCTCATCCCCATCATGACCGAAAAAGGTTTGCTGGAATACAAACAATTTCAGCAGTTATCGATTATGTAATAAGCTTTATGGGCTTATGACTTTTGATCTTAAAACCCTGCGTAAATTCTATCTCCACTGGCGCTCCGAAAAGGCCAAGGAAGTGGTCGGTGAAAAAGTCGACCTCAGCTTCATGGATCAGGGGGCCTGGCTCAAAGACTCCGCCGTCATTGACCGTATAGATAAGGTGAAAAACGGATGGGCCGTCAAACTGGTATTTGCACATCCCACGGAGATCAATACCTTCCTCATGAAGACCATCCGAGTCTCTCCAACCCTGGAAAAAGCAAGACTCACAGCTACCCTCATGCGGAAGACCGCAGCAAAGGATCCAAGAGGCACAACCACCTTGTCCCCCACTATTTTCAAAATCTTTGAAAATTAGGAACTGTTTAATAAAAATTTTTGAAGGCTAAACATATTATTTAGACTCAATCTAAATAAATCCAAAAAGCCCAAAATTTTAGAAATTTTTTTCTAAAACTGATTTTTGTCAGCTCTCCGTTAGCCAAAAGTCCTCTACCTTCAGAAGGATTTTTTTGATACACCCTAAATTTTTTGATAGCATGGCTAATGTTTTATGGTTACAGGGGGGCGCTTGCAGCGGTAACACAATGTCTTTCCTCAACGCCGAGGAACCAACCGTCGTCGAGTTGGTAACAGACTTTGGGATCAACGTACTGTGGCATCCATCCATCGGATTAGAGATTGGAGAACAGGTGACTGAACTCATGGAAGACGTCAAGGCTGGGAAGATACCCCTTGACATTTTTGTCTTCGAAGGTTCAATAGTGCAAGGTCCCGATAATACAGGCACAATGAATTATTTCTGCGACCGCCCTATGAAGGATTGGGTCAAGGAATTGTCTGAAGTCGCACAGTATGTCGTGGCGATTGGAGATTGTGCTACCTACGGCGGCATTCCTGCGGTAGAGCCCAACCCTAGCGAATCCACTGGCATGCAGTTTCACAAGACTAAAAAAGGTGGATTCCTGGGAGCCGATTTTGTATCCAAAGGCGGATTGCCTGTTGTCAATATCCCTGGCTGTCCTGCCCACCCCGATTGGGTAACGCAGATCCTCGTAGCCATAAGCACCGGCAGAATCGGTGACGTCCTCGTAGATGAATACCACAGACCCAAGACTTTCTTCACCGACTTTGTGCAAACCGGTTGTACCAACGTCAACAACTTCGCACAGAAAATTGACGGCGGATTTGGAAAAAGAGGTGGCTGCCTGTTCTATGAGGTGGGCTGTAGAGGACCAATGACCCGTGCAAGCTGTAACCGTGTCCTTTGGAACAGGGTATCGAGCAAAACCAGATCCAACCACCCTTGCCTTGGCTGTACTGAGCCTGGATTCCCACATCACGACCTGAAAAAGGGAAGTGTGCTCAAAACCATGAAGCACCTGGGCATCCTACCCAAAGATGTGCCTACAGGCCAATCCAAGGGGCTCTACTATTTAAGAGCTGGTTGGGAGAAAGTATTACCAACAAACAAAACGATCACAGAGACATCTAAATAATTGACAATGGAGACGAAAGCTTTAAATATTTCACCAGTAGGTCGTGTAGAAGGCGATTTGGATGTAAAAGTGGAAATGGAAGGTGGTGTCGTTACAAAAGCGCACACTCAGGCTGCGATGTTCCGTGGATTTGAGCGGATCATGGCAGGGAAAGACCCACAATCAGGACTAATCGTTACGCCAAGGATCTGCGGGATCTGTGGAGGATCCCACTTGTATTGTGCCTCCTCGGCACTAGATACAGCATGGGGAACAACACTTCCGCCAAACGCCCTCCTACTGAGAGCGCTCGGTCAGGCCACAGAAACCATTCAGAGTATTCCTCGATGGTTCTACGCGATTTTCGCTACAGACATGGCCAATAAGAAGTTTGCGCATAAGCCACTGTATCAGGAGGTGGTCAATCGCTTTGCCGCGTACGTTGGCACTTCATTCCAAAAAGGACTGACGGCCTCAGCTCTACCGGTACAGGTATACGCCCTCTTCGGCGGACAGTGGCCACACTCCAGCTATATGGTACCCGGGGGCGTGATGTCTGCTCCAACGTTGAAAGACATCACCAGGGCTCACGCCATCATGAACCAGTTCAAGAATGATTGGCTGGAAAGCGTGTGGCTGGGCTGTTCTATCGAGCGATACCTTCAGGTGAAAACCTATGACGACCTCATGGCCTGGGTGGAGGAAAACGAATCACAACGCAATAGCGACCTTGGTTTGTTTATTCGGGCATCATTGGAATTCGGACTGGATACTTTCGGTCAAGGTGTAGGTAAATTCCTGGCCTTCGGGACGTATCTGCACAAGGACAGATACAACAAACCGACTGTCGAAAGCAGAAATCAAGCATTGATCAGCTCTTCCGGATTCTTTGATGGAAAGAATTATCATGAATTCGACCACAAACAAGTCCTTGAGCACGTGGATCACTCCTGGTATGAGAACTATGATCCTACACACCCATGGGAAGAGCCGCTACCAACGCCGCTGCCCAGCTCCAACCTGGAGGAAACAGATTTCAGTGGCAAGTACTCATGGGCGAAATCACCACGATACATGGATAGCGCCGCAGAAGCAGGTCCATTATCCAGGGTGATCATGAATGCCAATCCCAATAACATGGATCACCAAATACAAGATCCACTGTTTGGAGATATCATGCAGCAAATCGGACCCAGCGTCTTCACCAGGACCCTGGCCAGGGTACACGAAGCACCCAGGTTGTATGAATTGATCAATACCTGGTTGACTGAGGTGAACTTGGATGAAGAGTTCTACATCAAGCCAGAAGAGAAAGACGGGAAAGGCTTCGGTGCTACTGAAGCGGCCAGAGGTTCTTTGGCACACTGGGTAGAGATCGAAGATGGTGTGATCAAAAACTATCAAGTCATCGCACCAACGACATGGAATGTAGGCCCCAACGACCAGGAAGGAAACCCTGGTCCTATTGAGGCGGCGCTGACAGGCACTGAAATCGAAGATCCAACCGATCCCGTAGAAGTGGGAATGGTGGCCAGGTCCTTTGATTCCTGCCTGGTATGTACCGTACATGCCCATGATCAGAAATCAGGAAAAGAACTGTCGAGGTTTAAACTGTAAATATTTTTTAATCTGCAATCGGGGAGGCTTAGGCCTCCCCTTTGTTCTTGAAAGCAAAATGGGAAAAGTAGCGATAATGGGATTTGGCAACCCGGTGCGCAGTGATGATGCCATCGGATGCTATGTGGTTGAAGAACTGCAAAAGAAACATGGTGAGATTGAAAATGTGACGTTTTTCGACATGGGTACCTCCTCATTCGAAGTGCTTTTCAAGCTGCAGGGACATGACCAGATCATCATTGTCGACGGCACCATCAATTCCGGCGAAGCTGTTGGAACCTTGTTCAAACTCCCCGCATCGGAAGTAGAAGCTGCGATACAGGACGACCCCATGGTCTTTTTGCATAGCCTGAAATGGGATCAGGCCCTTTCCTATGCCCGAAAAATCATGGGAGAGGAATATCCCGAAGACATTGAAGTGTACCTGGTCGCCATCGACAACACCAAATTGGAGATCGGCATGAGTGACAAGGTGCAGGCCGCGGGAAACAAAGTCGTTGATCTCATCAGCGCAGAACTTGAAAGCTATGCCTAGTCCGATAGCCCTGAAAAACAACCACTTGCTCTTTGCCAGGGAATTGGTCGATAAGGCTTTCCCAAGTATCAATCAGATACTCATCTCCTTCAAACCTGACCAGGGCGTACTCCTGATCTCAGGTGCCGACAACAGTTGGTTCTCCAAAATGCACGAAAGCCAACAAATCTTTCTGAAACAAAAGAATTCACAAGGTGACTGCGCTGCTGCCATCCACTCACTGGTATTGGATTATGATATCAACGCCGCCGACAGGCAGCTTCCATATGAAGTGAACGAAAAGACGGGATTTATAAAAGTAGAGATCACATGAATTTGGGTATAATCGCATCCGAAAAAGACCAGGACGCTGTCGTGGAATTCCTTTTCCCCTACGGACTGGACAGAAGTATAGTCCTCTTCCCCAACCGGCCGGAGACAGATAATTTTTGCGGTACACGCATGCAGATTCAAGATGGCAAGATTCATGTGCTTCCTGATTGGTTCAACCTGCGGTACCCTTTGGCTTTTCCCGACGACATCCCTTTCAACAAAGGCAATCTCATCGCACTGACACTCTATTTTAACGGCCTCTACGAAGACGCCGTACACATGAGCAAGGACCTCCCGATGGGTGACTTCATCCGCAATATATGCGAGAACCCCGGAGATCTCGACTGGATCTCCACCATCAAAAACACTTTCATACGGGACTATAATCTCGCTGTGGCCCTCTCCTATTTCGGCATGAGTTTGCCGGGCTCCAGCACCGAATCTGTATTCGAAAGTGCCCTCGAACAGGCTCCCAATATTGAAATGAAGGCACTTACTTCCTACCATTATGCCATCTACCTACAAGACAAGGGGCAGACGGAAATCGCAAAAAACATCCTCTTCAGTGTCCTGCATGCCGACCCGGAAACAGCCGCAGAGACCATCATCAAACTTGAATATAGTCGCTGCCTGTCTACACTGAACGAAATCACCAAAAAGCAATACAAAGCGGTAATGACAGAAGCGCTTTCCTACTACAAATTGTCGAGCGCTACACTACCAAAAGCGCAGATTTTGCAGGAAATGTGCTCCATCTGCATAGAAGAATCCAACTTCCAGGAGGCCCTGGCCTGCATCAATGAAGCGATCAGCATCTATACGAAAGAAGATCAAAAGGAGCTTAGAGCACAAAGCCTCGTTACCAAGGGAAGTTTGTTGCATGCCTGGGCCAAGCAGAACATGCCTCAGTTTTACCAGGACGCCATCAAAGCATATCAGGAGGCGCTGAAGGTATTCCGCAAAGATGTAGTTCCCCATATGTTTGCTGAGTTGCATCATCAACTGGCTATCCTTTACGCCGAGATGCCCAGCACCATCCAAAAGAAGTCCATCTGGGCTGCAGTGTCAGCGACCTCATTCAAAGAAGCACTGAGCTACTATACGAGAGAAGACTACCCGCTTGAGTATGCCAGCATCTGCCACAACTATGGCACTGCACTGATTTTTTATCCGGAAGCGAAGACCACCGACAACATCGAACATGCCATCCATTATTTCAGGGAGGCACTGGAAATCCGCACCGCCGATTACCCAAGGGAGCGCGCTAGCACCCTGATCAACTATTTGGAAGCGTGCTGGGACGCCAGCAATGTCAATGACACCATGGAGGAAGTGCGGATCAAAGAAATGATCACCCTATCCAGGGAACTCAAAGGACTTGCTTCCAATCCTGAAATGGTCGAAATTGCAGATAAGCACCTGGAGAATATCACAAAACTTCAACACCAAAGGTCCTAATGCACGAAGTCTCGCTCGTACGCAATGTATTCAAGACACTGGAGGAAGAGTTTCCGCCAGAAGACATGGCCCGCCTCAGGACCATACGCATGACGGTGGGAGAGCTTTCCAATGTACAGCCAATCCTCATGCAAAATGCTTTCAGTGCCGTAAAAGAAGACAACCCGCGGTATGCAGATGTGAGCCTCGAGATTGACCAGATACCTGTCAAAATCGAATGCACCGAATGCGGTAAGGTCTCAGAAGTTCAAGGCTACAGATTCATCTGTGCCTGCGGAAAGCCCTGCAACAATGTCATCAGCGGAACAGAACTCCTTATTCATCAAGTGGAGTTTTTGGACTGAAAGATTAAACAAACATCCTTCAAAAAATGATATTACGATTTTTTGTTTAAATCGTGGCCCAGATATACCCTTTTCGGTCAAACAAAGAGCTAAAAGCCCTTTTTTAGAAATAATTTTCTAATCCAAAGGAATGCTTTTTTATTAGAAAAATTATATTCATATTAAAAGACATTTTTTAATAAAACCATCATCATGGCTGTAGAAAAGTCTTCAAAAGCTGCGCGCGGAACGGTCGAATGTTCCAATACATCACTGAATTTGTTAAAGGCCAACGACTTCGTCGCAGAGAACATCCGAAAGGACATGAGCAACCGAAATCTGCTACTCATCAATATGGTTTCATCCGCTGGTTCGGGAAAGACTACGCTACTGCAGGAGACCGGCAAGCGCCTTGAGGGGAAAGTAAAAATGAAGGTATTGGTCGGTGACCTCGAGACCGAAAGGGACGCAGACCGACTTCGGGATGTAGGCATCGATGCGCTACAAATTGCCACCGGTGGAATCTGCCACCTGGAAGCCCAAATGATCTGGCAAGGCATGGAAAGCATGGACCTGGACGATACCGATGTGCTAATCATCGAAAATGTAGGCAATCTGGTTTGTCCGGCAAGCTATGACCTCGGCGAAGACTACCGAGTTGCCCTCATCGCCAGCACGGAAGGTGACGACAAACCCAAAAAATATCCGCGCATGTTCCTGACCAGCGACCTCATGCTGGTGTCGAAATGTGACTTGCTGCCATATTTGCCGTTTTCTGTAGAAGCGGTGACCCAGGATGCCCGAGACATCAATCCAGATCTGGAGGTCATGCAAGTTTCAAGCACCAGTGGAGAGGGTATCGATGAATGGTGCGCCTGGATAGAGGCGAAAGTGGATGAGAAGAAAGCGGTACTCGCTTAAGGGATAATGCCCACCTACCAGCTTCATATCAACGGCATCGTGCAGGGAGTCGGTTTCAGACCACTCGTGTACAGACTCGCCAATGAACTGGACATAGCAGGTGAAGTAAGTAATGGCCGCGATGGGGTGAGAATACGCTGTAATACCAGCATCAATAAACTGCGGCTGCTCCAAAAAAACATCAGAGATCAACTTCCTGCTGTAGCGAGGATCGTGAAAGAGCAGGTGACAGAGATTGCTGATCAGGACTTCGACGGATTCAAAATTGTCGAAAGCCAGAACACACCGCTAACAAACGTTAAACTCAGCCCTGATTTTGGGCTATGTGAAGACTGCAAAGCGGATCTGAACGACCCCGGAAATCGGCGGCAAGATTACGCATTCACCACATGTGCCACTTGTGGTCCCAGGTATTCGATCATCGACCAATTACCCTATGATCGGGCCAATACGGCCATGGAAGAATTTGAAATGTGCCCAAAATGCCTGCGGGAGTATCATGACCCTACCAACAGAAGACACTTCTCACAGACAAACTCCTGCCCGACCTGCGGTATAGCCATCTCGCTTTATCGGGAGAAGCAGAAACTGGAAGACCTACCAGACTTACTAGAGGTGATCGATGCAAGCCTTCGCAATGGAGAAATCGTCGCGGTCAAAGCCATAGGCGGCTACCTACTGCTGGTGAACGCAGAAGACCCGGAAGCGGTATCCAGACTACGACTGAAAAAGCGGCGTCCTCATAAGCCACTGGCCATGCTATTCCCGGATACAGAGGTCCTTGAACGCTATGCTCACCTATCTCAGTCGGAACATAAAGCCATTGCAAGCTCAGTATCACCGATTGTGCTGCTGCGTGCGAAGAAGCATCTACCCGGGATCGCTCCGGGGCTGGATACGCTGGGTTGTATGCTACCCTCGGCACCTTTGTTATACCTAATCAGCAAACGCTTTGAAGGCCCACTAGTGGCAACAAGTGGTAACATCTCCGGCTCGCCTATTGTCTTCGAAGACGAGGTGGCAGTAGAACGTTTGTCGGGATTTGCAGATTTAGTGGTCACCAACAACAGGACCATCAACACCCCGCAGGATGATTCCGTGATGCGCTTTGCCGGGGACCAGGCCCTCATAATTCGTAGATCCCGCGGTTTGGCGCCAGGCTATTTTGGTCCACTTCCCGAAAAGCTAAATGAAGGCGTATTGGCGCTGGGCGCTGACCTCAAATCGTCCTTTGCGCTGATCCATCAGGGCAACTGCTATGCTTCGCAGTACCTAGGCAACCTGGAAAGCTACGACGCCCAACAATCCTTCAGCCATACCCTGAAACACCTGCAACAGGTATTGTCTTTTCAGCCACGTTATGTCCTCGCCGATCTGCACCCGGGATACTATGGCCATCAGCTTCTAACAGATCGTGAGATTCCCTCCACAACGATTCAGCATCACGAAGCGCATTTTGCCGCCGTATTGCAGGAAAACGACCTGATCCATGACCAATCCAGTGTTTTGGGTGTAATCTGGGACGGCACTGGGTATGGAACCGACGGAAACATGTGGGGCGGCGAATTCTTTAAGTATGATCAACACAAAATCAAGCGTCTTGCCCACTTCGGCTATCATCCGGTCCTGGCGGGGGACAAAATGGCACAACAACCCCGCCTCTCCGCCCTTTCTTTCTTCGGAAACGACCCTTTCCTTTACAATGTCGTAGCACCAAAATTCTCCCCCCAGGAATTGAGCTTTTACGATAAAGCCGCGCAACAGGCTCCTGTCGGGACCAGCAGCATCGGCAGACTCTTCGACGCAGTGGCCAGCGTGCTGAACTTACTTGACGAATCTTCCTTTGAAGGACAGGGTGCCATGCGGCTCGAAGAAAGCGCGGCACAATACAAAGGACAAACACCCGATAGCTATCCATCATTCTTTGATGGCACGCAAATAGACATTGCACCATTGGCAGCAGGGTTGGCCAGCGATATTATCGACGGACTGCCCGCGGCAGCCATTGCCTTCAGATTTCACATCACACTCGTGAAAATCATAGAGGATCTTGCAGACTACTACCAAATGAAAGAAATCGCTTTCTCCGGTGGTGTCTTCCAAAATGCACTGCTGGTGCAACTCATTAATAAGGAGTTGGGAAATACCCATCACCTGTATTTCCACAGGGAGCTATCTCCCAACGATGAAAATATTGCCTTCGGACAACTGGCACATTATCACATGCAGCAGACCCGAAGGACCTCTGTTCAACAAAACCAAGAAGATTATGTGCTTAGCAATTCCCGGTAAGGTAGAGTCAATTGAAACCCTCTACGAGGGTACAGTGAAAATGGCGAAGGTCAATTTCGGAGGCATCAGAAAAGAGGCGAGCCTCGAAATGGTGCCCCACGCTCAAGTTGGAGATTACGTGCTGGTGCACGTTGGTGTGGCCATTTCGATTGTCAATGAAGAAGAAGCCCAGCAAACCTTCAAGTACCTGGAGGAAGCTGGCGAATTAGATGAACTAAACCCAGAAGTATGAAATTCTTATCCGAATATCGCGACCCTGAATTGGTAGAGAAGTACCTCGAGCGCATAGCGTCTGTGGTTACTCAAAATTGGACCATCATGGAGGTATGTGGTGGACAAACCCACAGCCTAGTGAAAAACGGCATACTGAACCTTTTGCCTAAAGAAATCCGGATGGTGCATGGGCCTGGCTGTCCGGTCTGTGTGACGCCACTGAACCTGATCGACAAAGCCGTATACCTGGCAGAAGAAAAGAATGTCATCCTCTGCTCCTTCGGTGATATGCTAAGGGTTCCCGGCTCCAAAAAGAGTTTGCTGGAAGCCAAAGCCAATGGCGCTGATGTCCGGATCCTGTATTCGCCTCTTGAGGCAGTGAAACTGGCTGAAAGCAACCCGGATCGCGAAGTGGTCTTCTTTGCCGTGGGCTTTGAAACTACAGCACCTGCCAATGCGCTTTCGGTGGTGCATGCCATCCGGTCGAAGGTCTCGAACTACTCCATCTTGGCCTCGCATGTGCTGGTGCCCCCTGCGATTGAAGCCGTGTTGAACGATGAAGACAATCTGATCCAGGGTTTTCTGGCCGCAGGTCACGTATGCGCCATCATGGGCATGCACGAGTACTATCCCATAGCTGAGCAATACAAAGTGCCGATCGTTGCCACGGGGTTTGAGCCCCTGGACTTATTGCAAGGTATCCTCATGACTGTCGAGCAATTGGAAAAAGGTCAGTCCAACGTCGCCATCCAGTACCGACGTGTGGTGGGTGACGATGGCAATACCGCGGCCCAAAACCTCATCAAAAAAGTATTCAAAGTATCGGATCGTGAATGGCGCGGTATTGGCACCATCCCGACAAGTGGGTACGAAGTCCGACCCGAACTGGAGCACTTTGATGCCAACAAGAAATTCGCCGTAAACATTGAGAAAGCACCCGAATGTGCAGATTGTATCGCCGGCCTTGTCCTACGAGGGATCAAGAAGCCTGCCGAATGTAGCCAGTTTGGTAAAGGTTGTACACCAACCACGCCGCTGGGCGCACCTATGGTTTCAAGCGAAGGTGCCTGTGCAGCCTACTATCACTTCGCCAATGTCGAGGCGGAAGAAACGGTGGCACCATGAGCAAGATCACGGCAAATTGCCCGCTGCCCAAGCTCGACTTTGACAAGATCACGTTGGGTCATGGAAGTGGCGGATTGCTCACCAATAAGCTACTGGATTCGGGCGTTTTCGACCTGCTGTCCAATGAGATCCTCGATCAACGACACGATGGTGCGTTCCTCAACATGTCCGGAGACATAGCGATGACGACCGACAGTTTCGTCGTCTCCCCCATCAAATTTCCTGGTGGCGATATCGGTGACCTTGCTGTGAATGGCACAGTGAACGACCTGGCCATGTGTGGCGCAATACCACAATACCTGTCGCTGGCTTTCATACTCGAAGAAGGACTGTCCATTGAGACTTTCTGGGAAATACTCGTATCCATCAAGTTTGCTGCGGAAAAAGCTGGAGTGAAGGTCGTCACGGGAGATACCAAAGTTGTGGAGAAAGGAAAAGGCGATCAGATTTTCATCAATACTACAGGCATTGGACAGCTTCATCCTCAAAGTGATATTGCTGAATCCAATATCCAGATCGGCGACCAGATCATCGTGTCGGGAAATCTTGCCCAACATGGTATCGCCATACTCTCAGTCAGAGACGGATTGGAATTCGATACAGCCATCGAAAGCGATACGCAACCGGTCAATCACATCGTCCGCAAAGTGCTGGATGAGGCAGGAAAAAAGGTGCACCTGTTGCGTGATCCTACCCGAGGGGGTGTAGGCACGGTATTGGCCGAAATCGCCAAGTCTACCAAGCTAGGTATCGACATCTCACAAAAGAAATTGCCAATAGAAGCACAGGTTGAGGGAGCCTGCGAATTATTGGGACTCGACCCACTCTATGTGGCCAATGAGGGACTCTTCGTAGCCTTTGTGGCGCGTGACCAAGCGCAGCAAGTCCTGGAAACAATCCAGGCCGACTGCCCTCAAGCAGCCATCATCGGGGAAGTTTCCGCTGACCACAAAGGTCAGGTCGTACTGCAAAGTGCGATTGGTGGAAGACGAGTGGTCAACATGTTGCCCGGAGAACAACTACCAAGAATTTGCTAGCCGAGGCCCCCACCATACCGAGTTCGATCTCTGAGCTGGTCAACGTTTTTCGTGGGCCGCAAGCTTCGCCCTTTCTGGCGCCTAGGGGCGTATGGACTGCCAACAACAAATTGGTGGTCTCGGATACGGGGCAAAACAGGGTTTTTATCTGGAATAGCATACCCACGGGCGAATTCGAAGATCCTGATGTTGTGCTGGGACAGGAGGAAACGGCCCGAACAGATCGAAACCAGGGTGGCCAGGTATCGGCGTCGAGCCTACTGTACCCCTCCGGCATCTGGACCGATGGCCACAAACTCTTCGTCGCAGATGCATGGAATCATCGCGTGCTGCTATGGTTGGAGTTTCCCAAAAGGCACGGACAACCCGCCGACGTGGTGCTAGGGCAGCGTGACTTCACGACTAACCTACCCAATGCCGATGGTATGACCGCCATCCCGAATAATTCCACCTTGTATTGGCCCTATGGACTACACTCCGACGGCACATCATTGTGGATCGCGGATACGGGCAATCGAAGGGTGCTCTACTTTGAGAAGATTCCCGAACAACACTTCCAAGGCGCGGATGCAGTCATCGGCAAGACGGACTTCTCAATCCGTGACTACGAGCCTGACGAGCCGATATGGCCCTATTCTGTCAGAGTCGGTGAGCAAGGTAAGCTCGCCATCACCGATACGCAGTTTTTCCGCGTACTGATTTGGGACGATTGGAAAAAAGCTACAGGCTCCACCGCTCCCGATCAAATCATTGGGCAAGAGGCACTTTCGCACAATGGGCAAAACCAGTTTCTCCTCAGCCCCAACGCCAAAACACTGAATTGGTGCTATGACAGCCACTTCTACAAGGACGGCATTTTCGTAGTTGATACCGCCAACAGCCGTCTCAAATGGCACCCGCACCTCCAGACTGAAAACAACCCGGCGGCTACGGATTTGATAGGTCAAGGGGACTTCCACACAGGAAGTGAAAATGAAATGAACTTAAATGGTACCCATACAGGCCTATACTGGCCTTTCGCCGTCTGCATTGATGACCAGATGATGGCAATCGCGGATACCGGGAACCACAGAATTATTATTAAAAAGCTAATGATATGAGTACTGAGACCATGATTACATTGGTTTTCGCACTGGGCATAGGTTTCAGCCATGCCTTTGAAGCTGACCACCTGGTGGCTGTGATGAATATTGTGACCAAGCGAAACCGAACTCGCCTTGCCCTGAGAGATGGCGTTTTTTGGGGCTTGGGACATACCACCACCATCCTCATCATCGGCATTATCATGATCCTGGGTAAAGCACTGATACCGGATACGGTTTTTGAATACCTCGAAGGTTTAGTAGGCATCATGCTCATTGGATTAGGGTTGATCAGGCTATTCGAACTTAAAAAATCCAAAATTGTCTCAAACGATCACGTCAAAGACCACAAACTTGCCTACGGCGTAGGGTTAATTCACGGACTAGCTGGGAGCGGCGCCGTGGTATTGTTAGCCATGACCAAAATCCAGCCAATCATCACCGAACTGACTTACCTGGTATTCTTCGGCTTGGGATCGGTCATTGGTATGCTCATCGCCGCAGGCCTGCTCAGTTTGCCTTTGTCTAAAAAGTATGCACAGCAAGGCCTTGTGCAACGTGGCATGACGTTATTCTCCGGTGTTTTGTGCGTAGGCTACGGTTTCTTTATCTTAAACAGCTTTATCGCCTAAATTCACTGCGTGCTCATCAAGTTCTTCGAGAGACTGGAAGTATTTTGGGACGACCAGGTCACTACCCGCGTCATTAGCAATTTGCTCATCATGGGCTTCGTACTAGGTCTGGCAGTAGCTACTGCTTCTCACTTTTCCCTGATCAGTTATCAATTCTCCTTTTTTGTTTCGCTTGATATCGCATTCAGCCTGCTATTGATTTTCGAGGTGCTGGGTTTGATCTTCATCCTCCCAAGATCCGTGGCAGACTCCGTGGGGAAGCAATTTGAAATTCTATCGATCATACTACTCCGTTCGGCATTCAAGGAATTCGGCAAGTACCAGTCAGCCCTTGATCTGGAGCAGTTTACAGACCCCTCTGTCTACTACATGTTTGCGGATGCCTTCGGTGCGCTACTCATCTTTGTCATCATTGGCGTGTACTACAGGATGCAGCGGCATGAGCGGATCACGGACACCGAACAGGAGCAGCATCGATTCATTCGTTTCAAACAGGTACTGGCAATGAGCATGCTGGTGGTATTCATTGCCCTCGGGGTCAAGGATGTGACGGTGCTGTTCACCACTGGAGTTTACGACCCTTCTATCAAAACCTTCTACCTGTTTCTGATCTTTGCCGATGTGTCAATCCTTTTGTACTCCCTGAGATACACAACACGTTACACCAACATCTTTAGATACTCATCCTTTGCTTTTGCCACGGTGCTCATTAGAATGTCATTGGCGTCCGGGCCGCTCATCAATGTGATTATCGGTGTGGTAGCGGGCTTGTTTGTGCTAGGGCTCAGTTACACCTACAACTATTTCATGAGCAAAAATCTCGGCCACGAAGGGTGAGTCAAATTGCACTATTCCAGGATTTTGACGGGGAATTTCGAGAGATCTGATAAGCCTCATAGATGGATAACGATTGTCTGACATATGGCAGGTCTATATGAATTTGTTTCAGTCGATTCTAGTTATAGATTTGTATTCATTATTTAACTGACGCATAAAAACTTAAAAGTCATGGCAAAAGCAAAAGTTGCTATCAATGGATTTGGTAGGATCGGTAGAATTACCCTCCGAGCCCTACTGGACAAAGACAATGTAGAGGTAGTCGCAATAAACGACCTAACTGACCCAAAAACCCTTGCACACCTGTTGAAGTATGATTCTGCTCAAGGTCAATTCCCAGGTACTGTAGAGGTAGGAGACAACGCACTGATCATCAATGGTACCTCCATCCCTGTTTATGCGGAAAGAGATCCAGCCAATTTGCCATGGGCTGATTCAGGTGTAGAAATTGTATTGGAATCAACCGGTATTTTCACTGACGAAGCTGGCGCAGGCAAGCACCTCACTGCAGGGGCCAAAAAAGTAATCATCTCCGCACCTGCTAAAGGCGGTATTCCTTTTGTAGTACTTGGGGTAAATGATGAAACGCTTACAGGAAGCGAAACCATCCTTTCGAATGCTTCTTGTACCACCAACTGTCTTGCGCCTATGGTGAAAGTGTTGGAGGACAACTGGGGCATTGAAAGTGGCTACATGACCACAGTCCATGCTTATACTGCCGACCAAAGACTGCAAGATGCTCCTCACAGAGATTTGAGAAGAGCCAGAGCAGCCGGCGTTTCCATCGTACCAACTTCTACTGGAGCTGCTGGTGCCGTCGGTAAGGTAATCCCTTCAGTAAAGGGTAAACTTGACGGTTTCGCGATGCGGGTGCCTACTTTGACGGGTTCTATCACTGACTTCACTGCCACGTTGTCCAAAGAAGCCACTGCGGAAGACATCAATGCAGCCATGAAAGCAGCAAGTGAAGCTGGTTTGAAAGGCGTGATGCAATATACGGATGAGCCTCTGGTATCAGTAGATATTATTGGCAACCCTCACTCATGCATCTTCGACTCACAATTGACGAAGGCTTCCGGCACTTTGGTGAAAGTTGTGGGATGGTACGACAATGAAGCTGGCTACTCACACAGATCTGCAGACTTGATCTCAAAGCTGGCTTAATAAATAGACTAATAACTAGTATTTGATAAAGGCCGCTCTTGAGCGGCTTTTTACTTTGACCCCATCATGAAGAAAATCAACACGCAAGCGGCCCCAAATCCAGTGGGTCCCTATTCGCAAGCCATTGTAGAAGGTAATCTCATCTTCTGCTCCGGCCAGGCGGCACTGAATCCTGAAAACGGAAAGATCGAGACCGAATCAGTCGCCGAGCAAACGCGCATCACGCTGAAAAATCTTGAAGCCGTACTGGCAGAGGCGGGTAGCGATCTCCAAAACGTCTTGAAGTGCAACGTGTATCTGGCAGACATGGAAGATTTCAAGGAGATGAATGCGGCTTATGAAGCGGCCTTTGCACCACACAAACCGGCACGAACGACCATCGAAGCGGCTAGACTGCCCCTGGACGCCAAGGTAGAAATTGAGTGTGTCGCAAGGGTAAGAGGTTAGTCATTCAGCACCCTCAAATACTTAGGCCAGGGGCCCGCATCCGCTTTGAATTGCTTGGCCATCACACGGCTGATCTGGTAGATATGACCGAGGTCGTGCGCTGCCCAGGCTGAAAGCAGTTGCCGCACATTCACGGCACCGAATTCGGGATGAACCCCCTCCTTTTGAAGATCCTCCAGGGACAGATCCAACGACCTAAGGATGGCCAGGTTTTCTTTCCTGCGTTCAGTGAACTCTCGCCTGAGTTCTGTTAGCGTCTTACCTATGCTATCACGCTCCTGCGCAAAACGATCGAAAGGCTCAAATTGCTTGTCGCCATCACCAAGCATGATCTTCAGTCTGGGAACCCAGTCGGCCTTCTCGCAGTGGATCATGTGACCCATCACGTCAAATGCACTCCAGGTATTGGGGCCCTCATTGGCATGAGTCAGATCGTCAGGCAGGCCCTCCAACATCGAATTCAGCGTGCGGGGCGTTTGCTCCAAAACGGCCAAAACTTTGCCAAAATCAAAGTCGGCCATCAACCAATATTGGTGTAAACCGCCTGAACATCGTCATCCTCTTCGATCTTGTCGAGCATCTTTTCAATCTCCTCCAGTTGTTCCTCACTGTATTCGACAGGGGTGGTAGGATAGCGCTTCAATCCTGACTTTTGGATTTCAATACCTTTATCCTCAATGACCTTGGACAACTCACCATATTGCGTGTAATCCGCATAGGCATAGACGGTTCCCTCATTCTCTTCCAATTCTTCCAAGCCCCCATCAATCAATTCCAGCTCAAGCTCCTCCACATCCATCTCTTCGGTCTTCTCAAACTCAAAAACCGCCTTGCGATTGAACATAAACTCCAGGGAGCCTTGTGGCACCAAACCACCGCCCGCTTTATTGAAGTATGACTTCACATTGGCGACTGTTCTGTTATTGTTGTCTGTCGTGCACTCCACAAACACCAGCACACCATGCGGCCCCTTGCCTTCAAACGTAACTTCGTTGAGCGCTTCTGCATCCTTGCCCACCGCTCGCTTGATGGCGTTTTCAATATTGTCTTTGGGCATATTCTCCGCCTTGGCGTTTTGGATGGCGGTCCGCAGCTTGGCGTTCATCTCAGGGTCTGCACCCCCATCCCTGGCTGCCACTTGTATGGCTTTTGCCAGCTTGGGGAATATCTTAGACATTTTATCCCATCTTTTCTCTTTTGCCGCCCGGCGGTATTCAAATGCTCTTCCCATTCTTTTCTCTTAATCAGTCAAGGTTGTGTTCCAAACCCAAATTTATTCCAACTCCCAAAATCCTCAAATCCGACCCGAGTAATTTGCTTTGAGTACTTCCCTCCTATTTCTTTGGACTCCCATGTTCACCTATTTTGATACGCCAGAGCGAAAAACACTCCTACTGATCGGGCTCACCCTATTGGTTCGGCTTTATGTTGCAGCCTTCACCGGGCTGGGCGTTGGAGAGTCCTACTACTGGCGGGGGGTGCAATTCCTGGATTGGAGCTACTACGACCAGCCACCCTTATTCTTTTGGCTCAGCGCGCTCTCCGTTGAACTGCTGGGACTGAACAATTTCGCCCTTCGCCTACCGGCAGTATTGCTCTTTGCCGGCAGTTCCTGGCTATTGTTTCTAATTACCCGAAGACTCTTCGATACTCAGGCAGGTTTCCTTGCCGTCGTTCTCTTCAATGTAAGCATCGTCTTCACCATACCCATCGCGGCCTGGTTTCAGCCTGATGCTCCACTCATTTTCTTCTGGCTACTTACAGTACATCTGCTGATCAAGGTGTTGTTCACAGGCTCCACCAGCACAAAGCCCGTATGGCCCTGGCTGGGTGTGGGGATCTCATTGGGACTCACTGCGCTAAGTAAGTATCATGCCCTCTTCCTCATCGCCTCGGTCTTCTTTTTTGTGCTCTTCAACAAGGGCCAACGCAAATGGCTGAAGCACCCTGGACCTTACCTGGCATTGATATTGGCCTTGGTAGTACTGTTTCCTGTGTTCTATTGGAACAGTCAACATCAATGGATCTCCTTCAATTTTCAGGGCACCCGCGCCGGTGGGGATGGGTTGAATTTCGGAAGATTAGGTCGCAGCCTCATCGGTCAGATTGCGTGGCTGGCACCATGGATTTGGTTCCCACTCGTCCTACAGCTTTTTAGCTCGGCAGCAAAATCTGAAAAGCACTCATTCCTTTTCTGGGGTGCCGTACTTCCAATCGCCTTCTTTACGCTCATCTCGCTCGTGTCCAGGATTGGGTTTCACTTCCATTGGCAGGCACCAGGATACCTCATGCTATTCCCGCTACTGGGAAATGCTACGGTGCAAGCGCTGAAGAGGGGCAGTCTATTGACCAAACGATGGATCAGGTTGTCTGCTGCGTTCACATCTTTGATGGCGCTGCTACTTATTGTCCATATGACCACAGGGTTTTGGAGTGTGGCTGGACCGAAGCTCGTGGGGAGTTGGTTTGGTACCACGACGGACCCAACCATCGAGGGAGTTGATTTCACGCAAATACACGAACGCTTTGAGCAGGAAGGGTGGCTCGAAGATGACAATCTATTCGTGGCGAGTGAAAAGTGGTGGCAGACGGGGAAAATCGATTGGCCTCTGAGAGGTAGTAAGGATGTGCTGATTTTTCACCCCGACCCCAGAAACCACGCCTATTTTTTCGACCCCATCCCGCTACTGGGTAAAGACGCCATTTACATCCGTTACTACAAGGAACACGGCCAGCCCTCGTCCAATCTCACACCTTTCTTCGAAAAGGTGACGGCGTTGGAGCCCATTCTCATTGGAAGAGGTAATCAGGTAGATCTGGTACTTGATGTCTTCTATTGCAGGGGCTTTCGCATACCAGAAGCACCAACAATAGATCTCCCCATATATCGCAGGCTGCTGGGTCAGGAACCTTTCTGAAGGCGACCCTTGAAAATAACATTGGCTATCACTCCCAACACTACCAGGCCCATGCCCGAGTAGGTCAGCAAATTGAAGGATTCGTCGAAAATGAAATACCCGAAAATTAGCGCGTAGAGGAGTCCCAGATAATTCAGGATGGAGACTTTGGAAATCTCTTCAGACTGGTAAGATTTGGTCATGAAAAACTGAGCGACCTGCGTCAGAATTCCCACAGCCAACAACATCACCCAATCCCAGCCTACGGGCTGTACCCACACAAAATAAGACCACACCGCACCGATGGGCAACAAGACCATGGGAAAGTACATGATGATCACCAGTGGATGCTCGGTGGTGTTGAGCTTTCGCACGAAATTGTAAGCCAGGCCCATAAATAAGGAGGTACTGATGCCCATGATCAGGTGCCAAAAAGATATCCTCGCATCGAAGCCTTGTACGACCAAAACCCCAGCGAAACTGATACCGAAGAATAACCACTGCCACTTGAATACCTTTTCTCTCACAATGAATATTCCCAGCAACGTTGTGAAAATAGGTGCCAGATACTGCAGCGTAGCTGCCGTAGCCAGGGGAATCTGCTGCAGCAAATAGAAGTAAATAATCAGGGACACTGAGCCTGCAATACCCCTTCCAATGAGTAGTGGTTTGTTGTTACCCCAAATGGATACTTTTTGCCGCTGGAGCAGAACGACGCTGATGAGCAATGAGATGATGGCTCGAAAGAAAATAATCTCAATTGCAGGAATATGCGAAATGGCTTTCACGAAGACCTTCATCAACGAAAAGGTCAATGTCGCCAGTAGCATATATCGGACACCCGGAGACAGGTAATCCTTCATAAAATCAGGCCATCTTTGATTTCAAGTTTCCGATCGGTCATACCCGCAAGCTCCTCATTGTGCGTGACGATCACGAAGGCTTGTCCCAGTTCATCTCGTAGGTTGAAGAAGAGGTTGTGCAATTCGCGAGCGTTTCTGGAGTCCAGGTTTCCGGTAGGTTCGTCCGCAAAGACAATCAGCGGGTCATTGATGAGCGCTCGCGCGACGGAAACCCTTTGCTGTTCTCCGCCTGACATTTCAGAAGGTTTGTGATCCATTCGTTCACCCAGACCCAGCATTCCCAACAACCCTTTGGCCTTCTGCTCTACCTGCTGCGTCGGATGTTTTCCAATGAAGCCAGGTATGCACACATTTTCCAGGGCCGTGAATTCAGGTAATAGGTTATGAAACTGGAAAATAAAACCAACATGCGAATTGCGAAATACCGCCAGCTGCTTTTGACTCAAATGAAAAATATCCTTACCATTGACCTTGACCTGACCTGCATCTGGTTGGTCCAAAGTTCCCAAAATATGCAACAGGGTGCTCTTCCCAGCCCCGGATGCACCTACAATACTAATAATCTCCTTCTCCCCGATTTCCAGGTCTATTCCCTTCAATACCGGCAATGAGCCATACGATTTCTTGATCCCGGTCGCATTTAGCATGGCGCAAACATAATCCAATGCCCCGAGCTAAAATTGAAAAAGCTATCCCTTTGCCACAACCACTCTTCTTGGACATAGCATAGGGATAAAGTAGATTCGCATCAAATTCAAAAACAGCATGAACATCCACGAATATCAGGCGAAGGAGATCCTGAAGAAATACGGCGTAGCGATCCAAAATGGCATAGTGGCTGATACACCCCAAAAAGCAGTCGAAGCCGCAAAAGAACTAAATGTGCAAACAGGTACAAGTTGGTATGTCGTGAAAGCACAAATTCATGCAGGAGGTCGCGGAAAAGGTAAAATCAATGAAACAGGGTCCAATGGCGTTGTGCTTGCCAAGAGCCTTGAAGAGGTAGAACCAAAATCCGAAGGAATCATAGGCGGAACGTTGGTCACCCATCAAACCGGCCCTGCCGGAAAGAAAGTAAACAAAGTGTTGATTGCCGAAGATGTCTACTATCCGGGAGACAATGAGCCAAAAGAATACTACCTGTCTATACTACTGGACAGGGCTACGGGACAGAACGTCATCATGGCCTCCACCGAAGGTGGCATGGACATCGAAACCGTAGCTGAAGAAACGCCAGACAAAATCATCAAGGAATGGGTGGACCCTGCGGTGGGACTGCAAGGCTTCCAGGCCAGAAAGGTAGCTTTTGCCTTGGGGCTGAGTGGTGCGGCCTTCAAGGGCATGGTGAAATTCATTGGGGCACTCTACAATGCCTATGTAGACACAGACGCCTCCCAGTTTGAGATCAACCCTGTCCTCAAAACTTCTGACGACAAGATCCTGGCCGTAGATGCGAAGGTAAACCTCGACGACAACGCCCTGTATCGCCACAAAGAACTGGCCGAACTCCGGGACATCACCGAAGAAGATCCTTTGGAAGTGGAAGCCGGACAGAGCGGACTGAACTATGTAAAGCTTGATGGTAATGTTGGTTGCATGGTCAACGGTGCAGGCCTGGCTATGGCCACCATGGATATCATCAAACTATCTGGTGGTGATCCCGCCAACTTCCTGGATGTGGGAGGTGGCGCCAACGCCAAAACCGTAGAGGCGGGATTCAGAATCATTCTCCGAGACCCGAACGTCAAAGCCATCCTGATCAACATCTTCGGAGGCATTGTGCGTTGCGACAGGGTAGCCAGCGGTGTGGTAGAAGCCTACAAAAATATTGGAGACATCAAAGTGCCAATCATCGTCCGTTTGCAAGGTACCAACGCCGAAGAAGGCGCGAAGATCATTGAGGAGTCAGGACTGAAAGTAACTTCGGCCATCGTCTTGAAAGATGCAGCTGAAAGAGTGAAAGAAGTGCTTAGCTGATCTGGAGATACCAGGCATTCAAGGCCCCTCTCGCAGGGGCCTGAATTTTTAAGGGAATACCTTCTCATACCCGGACCCATAACGCGCGGCCGTGGAATTGGAGCCCAAAACACAAACCTGATGGCCGTGGTCCTTTCATTCATCATCTGTTCCCGAAATGATCACTACATGGGTGATCCCATGTGGAGACTGTCCACAGCCATCAATTATCTTTCTAAAAATGTCTACGCACTTGGCAGGGAGGCGGAAGTCGAAATTATCATCGCAGACTGGGGCAGCGATGAAGCTATTTCCAAAGTAGTATCACTCAGCCCTGAAAGCGCTGCAATCACCAAATTCCTTTACGTACCACCGGATGTGGCAAGCGCTTTACAAAAAGACAGTCCGTTTGCTGAGGTTTTCCCACTCAATGCCGCAGCAAGGCGTGCAAAAGGAAAATATGTCGGACGAATTGATCAGGACACGCTCGTTCATCGGGATTTCCTCGCACACTTCTTCCGACACTATGAGGGTAAACAGGATTATGGTTTTGACTTGCAGACCTCCTACCTCTTTGTATCCAGGATGCAGGTACCATATCGCTTCGTTCAGAGATTTCCTTCACTGGGTGACATCAACTACCACATAGATCGGTTTGGAAAGTGGTCTTACAGCGAAGAACAGAAATTCTGCCACTGGGCGTCACCTGTGGGTATCCTACTGATGCATCGGGACATTTGGGATGATATCGGCGGATACGACGAGCGGCTGATCTATTATTGGTACATGGACGTAGACCTGGCCACCCGTCTGATGAAGAAATACCCCATCATCAACATTGGCAAAAAGTATGGCTACCACTTCTTTCACCTGGAACATGTGAAACCAGGTCTGAAATTCCGATTCAGCCACCGAAAGAGAAACCCCGACTGGTCAAAGTCTTTTGATAAACCGATACTCAACCCCAATGGACCGGGATGGGGCATGGCAAATGTGGATTTGAGTGTATCAAAAGCTGCTAGCGTCATTGCAAAACCTGACGAGCGGTTGAAGGAACTCACTCAAAACTCGAAGAAAATAGAATTGCTTCTGCTGACAGTGATCGCCTCTTTGCGACGTTGGGGATACTATCAAATCAAGTATTGCTGGTATCTTTCCAAAAGACTTCTGGGTAAACCCTATTTGTAAATGGAAAGAGTCGTTCGGTCCAGGCAAGGTGTTTTTGATTTTCTCAATTTCGGGCGCCTGTGGGAGTCAAGAACGGCCATCATATTCTTGCTTCGACGAGATGTACTGGTCAGTTATAAACAAACACTACTAGGCGTACTTTGGAATGTCCTCCGTCCGGTACTCACTGCCGCCATCATCGTCTTCGTCTTCCAGCGACTGGGTGAATTTCCGGATTTTGGTATCCCCTATTTTCTACTCGCCATGAGTGCCCTTATTATTTGGGAGTCGTTTACTGTCGCGATAAGTTGGGGAAGTGTTTGCTTCACCGATGACCGGAATATCATCACGAAAATGAACTTCCCAAGGGTGATACTGCCATTCAATGCCGCCTTGAGAAATACGATTGGTTTTGTAATCAATCTGCTACTGACCTTGATCTTAATGGCCATTTATGGAATTCCATTTCTGTGGTCTTTTCTGCTGATTCCCCTTGTCTATGTATCGCTGGTCCTCTTTGGCTTTGCTGCCATCCTATGGTTGAGCACCATCAATGTGTACTACCGGGATATCCAGGCCATAGTGCCGTTCGTTCTTCGAATAGGGCTTTTTATTAGTCCGGTAGGGTTCACTTTCCAGAGCATTCCCGAAGCGTGGAGATTGATCTATAGCCTGAACCCCTTAGTAGCCATCATTGAGTCC
The DNA here is from genome assembly GCA_965601475.1 of Cyclobacteriaceae bacterium. Classification (GTDB taxonomy): domain Bacteria; phylum Bacteroidota; class Bacteroidia; order Cytophagales; family Cyclobacteriaceae; genus JAWPMT01. Next base: position 952,149 of record OZ271832.1, read on the forward strand.
ATGCGATACTGCTTGTTTGGAGACGTATTCAAACCTGACGCGGTAACACTTTTCACCGGTGGAATCTCAATGGTCGTTGTCCTGTGCTCGGGCCTGTGGCTTTTTGGTAAGTATGAAAGGAGGTTTGCAGACGTTCTTTGATATGAGTAAGCCCATCATAGAAACTTTTGAACTCGGAAAGAAATACAAGATTGAAAGCTCGCATCACCGATTTTTTTCATCAGGCCAAGACGATTTCTGGGCACTTCAAAACCTCAACATTCAAATAGAAAAAGGACAGTTTGTGGGCCTTTTGGGCAGAAATGGATCAGGAAAGTCCACCCTTTTGAAACTCCTTTCGGAAATCACTGCCCCATCAGTAGGACAATTCACGCTACGGGGTAAAGTCTCCAGCGTCCTGGAAGTCGGTATAGGCTTTCATCATGAATTATCAGGAAGAGAAAACATCTACCTCAATGGGTCCCTGCTGGGAATGAGAAAAAAAGAAATTGACATGAGGGTCGACGAAATCGTCAGCTTCTCAGAAACCGAATTATTCCTGGATACCCCCATCAAAAGATTTTCCAGTGGCATGGTAGTGCGACTCGCCTTTGCGATTGCTTCCTATTTGCGGACGGATATTCTAATACTGGACGAGGTCCTGGCCGTTGGTGATTATAAGTTTCGGGAACAAGCTCTTAAACGGATGCAGGAAATGTCTAACAACGGAAGCACCATCTTGCTGGTAAGCCACGACTTGCCGGCCCTGCTGAAAGTGTGTGATACAGGAATATTGCTGGAAGAAGGAAAGTTGAAAGCTACAGGGAGTTTTGAGGAAGTTGCGAGGAACTATGAAAAGGACTCACCTGCCATTTGAACCTGCAGGCAAAGCACTCGAATGGTGCTCGAAGTTGCTTCAATACTGTACTTGATCGCATTCGCTCTGATCAGAGCTACCCATCACCCTTCCTAAAAGCCCAGACTACCTTTCTGACGATCACTCCGACAATCACCATCAACTTCCGACCCAGAAACCTAATAGCACTGGGTAGATTTTGTGAACTATGATCCTTGGGCACCTCGTCGAGATTTGTGTTGGAAAGCAAGGTCCATGCTGCTTTGGTGGATTGGAATCGCCAAAGAAATCCGTACGACTCACCGAAGGACTTCTTTTTCTTATAACCCAAATCGAGGCACTGCAGATCCTTATTGAAATACATGGCAAGCTCAGGAACGCTCGAGTTTCCTTTGATCAGAAAATCGCATCTGGAAAGTAATAGCGTATCGATTAACACCTGTTCTCCTTTGTCATAAGGAGAGAGCTCCTGCCTGAAATGGACACCGACGTCATTGTCGGATCTGAAGCTAGCCGTGTACAAGAGTCGGTCCCCGTATCTCTGCTTGAACAAGTCCAGGTATTGAGACTGATCGGTGGCCAAAAATATTTTCAACTGCCCATCTTGCCGGATCCTTGCGTCAACGTGCTCGAGGTATTCCGCGGGACTCACAATAGGCATGTATTCCAGGTCAGTCCCCCGGATATGTACGCCAAGCACCCCATGTTTTCCGAAGTACGCATTGACAAACGCGTCTACTTTGCCTAAGAGATTGGAGTTTGGCTTTATGTACCGACCAATCGTTTCCCCACCCTTATTCCTCTGTTCTTGATACCACTGATCAAGATCTTTGATTTTCCTGGTCCTCCATTTGCCATAAGCACTGGTGAAAGCGCTATCATCATCCTGATGGTAAATTCGCTCCAACTGCTCTCTCGAAATTCGATGGATGAGCTGTTCTATGTCCGTCTCCGCTCGAAGTTGCTTTAAGTCATCAGAGGACAATGGCATTACAGGCTCAAAATATTGGTGCCACATGTTGTCCCCCTCCGTGGGGTCGAAATACAAACAGTCGCATTCATTGTCCAAATCCACCACTGGATATAGATTTTCCCTTTCGCAATAACGTAAGCCATTCAGGATGTAGACCACGAGAGAAGCCATACCAACTTTTGGGAAGCCTACGTTGATTAATCCGATTCTTGTTCGTGGCGCGATCTGCGCTTTCAGGTCTGCCAAAGGCGTATTTGCCTGAGCATCCGTCTGGCTCAAAATATCCTTTTCCATCGTCGTAGCAAGCGTGAAGGAAGGGATCTCAAGTTTACCATGGCTTTCCTGTACAAGAACGAAAACTTTTGGCCAACACTTTGAGAAGCAGCATCGGTGGTGATTTGGTCGAGATCGGTGCCGCCCACCAAAGACCAGGCCGGTTTATTGGATAAGAAATCCCAAAAAACACCATAATGCTCGCCATAGGCATTTTTCTTTTGATACGCCAGATCAAGGCAATCCAGTTCCGGATTGAAATATAAGGCGATTTCCCCCACACTAGATACCCCTTTGATCAAAAAATCACATCGCGACAGAAGCAACATATCCAACATCACGTCCTCTCCTTTTTTGAAAGGTGATATCTCTTCGCGGTTAAAGGGTGCCACGTCATTATCTGACCGAAAAGCAGGCGAATAGATTACCCTTGCACCATATTTTCTTGAAAATACCTCCAGGTACTGAGCCTGGTCTGTTGCGACGAAGATTTTAGCATCTCGCTTACCTTCAAGCATTCTGTCTATATGTTCAAAGTATTCCGCAGGAGATAGCGGTGGAGCATAGTGCATGTCTGTCCCCCGGATATGTATCCCTAACACAAATGAACCGGCAAAATACGCCTGGCAATAAGCATCCACCTTGGTTTGAATCTCCTCATTGGGCTTTATGTATTTAGCCACAACCGCGCGGCCTTTGCTCCGCTCGTTCCAGTACCATGCATCCAGATCTTTAGGGATTTTCGAAAAACGATACGTACCCTGATGATAAACTCTTATGTTGTCCTCGCCATGTTCATAAATGCTTCGGGCTTCATCATAGGACATGGTCTTAATTTCAATACCAGCCAAGACCTGATGATCTGCAGCGATCCATTGCCTCAATTCAATTGATGACACTGGCATCACCGACTTGAAATATTGATGCCACATGTTGCTCCCTTTGCGCTCATCATAGTAAGCATTTGTACAGGAAGCATCGAAGTCTACTACAGGATAGAAGGTATGTCGCTCGCAATACCTCAAAATATTCAGGACATTAAGAATAAACGCACCAAGACCTGCTCCTGGGTTGTCAAATTTGATAACCAGCACCTTTTTGAATCCCTGCAGGCTCTTTTGAAGTTCACGCTCGTAGGCTGATAACTTGGCGTCCATCAATAATTATTTTCCAATTGCTCCTTTTAGGTAATCCGAAAGAGAAAAAATGAGGCCAATCACCCTGGCTTGAATGAATGACAGGTTTCGATAGGCATATAATCGATCCATGTATTGGAAAATGGAGTAGGCGTTGCTCATCAAAAGATGCCGAATATCCTGCACCGTCAAGTCAGTCCAATCAAATTGCATCTCAGGATAAACCTCGTTGCCTTTTTCCCCGCTTTTGCCTTTTTCTCCGATTAGACGCAAATCGTCAATGACAAGAATATCATTCTGCTCCCTGGCTACAACAAGCTCCAACTCCTCCATCAATGGCACCTCTTTTTCTCCCAGTGCCGTTGTCCCTCCTGCAAAGTGAGCATCAAGGAAAAAATAGGTCGGACCGATATTTTCTTGAAGTAGCGTGGGAAGTACTTTCACAGAATCACCAAGGTGGCAGAGCACATTTGGAAACGGCTTTAACCGGTTCTTAGAAAATTCGAACCAATATGGGCTCAATTCGATGGTTTGTACCCGCTCGAATTGCCCGGCCGCAACAATAGCCGAATCCCCCCGATAGGTTCCCGTCTCGATGTACTGCTTGGGCATCGCATAGCTTGCCAGGAATGATATGATCCTTTCAACCCTGAATCCCGATCTAAGGATACTCATCGTTAGAGTGAAGTGGGCGTTGGAAACAACAAAGAAAAGGAATGCGCCATTTTTGCAGCGATTTGTTTTAGACGGAAACGCGACGAAATTTCAATCCCGATAAACGCGCCAAACCCTAAAATTACTTCCTTCCTCTCCAACAAATAATTCTGAGGAAGGATAAGCAAACAGAATAGCGGTGGCTGACGAACATGGAAGAGCTCCATTTGAGTGGGGAAATGTCAAGAATCGCTTAAGTTTAATTTCACTGAGTGTAAAGGCGATATACTATGAAGAAAGCAATAGTCTGCGGTGCAGGAGGATTCATCGGAAATCACCTGGTGAATTACCTGAAGAATTTGGACTATCAAGTGTATGCTGCAGATCTGAAGTATCCGGAATTCTCCGAAACAAGAGCCGACAGGTTTCAAATAGGCGACTTGCGCGATCCGGATTTCGTCAGGAACTTCATTAGCGAACCAGTAGATGAAATCTATCAACTTGCAGCGGATATGGGAGGTGCAGGTTATTTGTTTACAGGAGAGAACGACGCAAGTGTTATGCACAACTCAGCGCTAATCAACCTCAATGTACTCCGAAGGTCAGTGGATATAGGCGTGAAAAAGATCTTCTATTCTTCCTCTGCGTGCATTTACCCTGAATTTAACCAACTGGACCCGAAGAACCCCAATTGCCGCGAAGACACGGCTTATCCGGCCCAACCCGATAGCGAATATGGATGGGAAAAACTTTTCAGTGAACGCCTGTACCTCTCATTCATGCGCAACAGTGACATCATCTGCAAAGTGGCCAGATTCCACAACATCTTCGGACCAGAAGGGACCTATGCTGGCGGTAAAGAGAAAGTCCCGGCGGCAATTGCCAGAAAAGTAGCTGAGGCCGAAGATGGGATGTCCATTGAGATATGGGGAGACGGCAAGCAGACGCGTTCCTTTCTCTATATCGATGAATGCGTTGAGGGTGTCCATCGACTGATGCAGTCTGACGACTTCCACGGACCAGTCAATATTGGATCAGATCAATTAGTCTCTATCAACGAACTCGCACATTTGTACATGAAAATTGCGGGCAAGCGGCTCGAACTACACCACATCAACGGCCCACTCGGGGTGAGAGGGCGGAACAGTAGTAACGAGTTGATATTTGAAAAGCTTCGGTGGCGACCTACTCAAAGACTGGAGGACGGTCTCGAAAAGACATACCACTGGATTGCAAAACAGGTAGCGCAAGCACACACCTAAACTTCAAGCATGAAAAACCCTCAAAGTCCTGGCCTACTCACCATCATCATCAATTTCAACATTTGAAGTTCTCCATTGTCACTGTATGTCTGAATAGTGCGGACACGATCATCGACACCATCGAAAGTGTGGCCGAACAGACCCACCCAATGGTAGAGCATGTGATCTTTGATGGTGGATCTACCGACGGCACGGTAGCCAAGGTTAAAAAGTATGGTTCAGCCATTCGACTGGTGCAAGGAAAAGACTCCGGGATCTATGATGCCATGAATAAGGGCATCAGCCTATGCTCAGGAGAATTCATTGGAATTCTGAATTCCGATGATGTCTATGCTCACAAAGATGTCCTGACCGAAGTGGCAGCCGCTTTCGAAGAATACAACACCGACGCTGTTTATGGGGACCTACTATTTGTGCGACGAGAGGAGCCAGAGAAAGTCTACCGTTACTGGAAGTCGGGAACGGCGAGCAACATGAAGTTCCAATTTGGATGGACCATTCCCCATCCCACACTTTTTCTGAAGGCATCGGTATACAAACAGTATGGTCTGTACAATGCCAATTTCCAGTTGGCCGGGGACTATGAGTTCATCCTGCGCCTTTTCCGCAAGCACAATGCGTCGACAGCCTACCTTCCGAAAACGCTTGTGAAGATGAAGGGCAAGGGAAAGAGCGGCAGCTCTCTCTTCCAGCGACTAAGATTCTATCATGAAATTCCTGCGGCTTGGAGAAGCAACGGCCTTAGCATCCCCATCCTAGCGGTTGTTTTGAAACCTATGCGTAAGCTTCACCAGTTCACAGGCCCTCTATTGCTCAGGCGCAAATGACTCCCAACCACTCGGTTCAATGAAATCAGCAATTAATAAATACGAAACTCAATGGTTTTTGTGAAATTCATTTTTATGAGATGAAATTTTGAATATCTCTCAAAATGATGAAAAATAATTTCCAATATTATTCCTATTAACAATCAATCTTCTATTTTTGGCTGATCTAATGAAATTAACAACTGTAAATATTGTCGTGACCATTATTATTCTTGTCTTGGGCCTGAATAAACCGGGATGGTAATGACTAATTGAAAGAATTAAGAAACGCCATCCCGGAAAGGATGGCGTTTTTTTATGTAAGAAAAGATGTACTACACAGAGGACACCATTGTATTTCTTGACGGTAATTGGATCAAGGCTTCCGATGCCAAAGTCAGCTTGTTTGGACAAACCATGCACTATGGCAACGGCGTGTTGGAAGGGATCAGATCCTACCGGACTGAAAGCCATTACAAAATTTTCAAGGCACACGAGCATTTCCAACGGCTGAAAAAATCGGCTGATCTAATGTTCCTGGACCTTGACTATTCAGTTGAGGAGCTTACCCAGATAGCCTATGAGCTACTCCAAAAAAACAACCTGACCGATGCATATATACGCCCGTTGGTATTTGCTGATGAGGACATGATGCTTCGACCCACTGGCAAAGGTCACCTGTTCATGGCCGCCTGGAAATGGAAAAAATACAATGGATCACAGCCATTGGAGGTCATGGTATCTCAATATCGCAAGCCCAGTCCGGAGGCAGTTCCAATTGAAGCCAAGGTTGTGGGAAACTACTCCGCAGCGACTATTGCTTCCGCCCAAGCACGAAAGCTTGGATATCATGAAGCCCTACTGCTCGACGCGGCTGGCCATGTAGCCGAGGGACCCGTCAGCAATTTCTTCTATGAAAAAGATGGCATCCTATATACCCCAAAGCCAGATCGGATTTTGGCGGGCATCACACGGGCCACAATCTTCGAAATGGCGAAGGAACTTCACATTCCCATTATCGAAAAAGATATCACACCAGAGGAATTATACGACGCAGATCAGGCATTTTTCTGTGGGACGGCCTCCGAGATTAGTCAGATCAAATCCATCAATGGGGAAGAGATGAAAGGTGTATGGGAAGAATCCGCTTCTTATTCGCTGCATTTCTACTACCAGCGGAAAGTGAGATTCAATGAATTTGAAGATTTGACCATCGTCTAGGCACATGTCCCTCAACAAGTTCTCCAAAACAATCACTCAGGACCCAAGTCAACCTGCATCTCAGGCTCAGTTGTATGCCACGGGATTGACAGAAGATGACATGAGCAAGGCCCAAATAGGGATTGCCAGTACGGGGTTTGAAGGAAACCCGTGCAACATGCACCTCAATGTACTTGCTCATCGGGTCAAAAAAAGTGTCCGCGAGGCAGATCTGGTCGGTCTGATTTTCAATACAATCGGTGTGAGCGATGGCATCTCCAATGGTACAGTTGGAATGCGTTATTCACTGATTTCCAGGGATATCATCGCCGATAGCATCGAGACGGTCTGCAACGCACAATTCTATGATGGTCTGGTAGCTGTGGTAGGCTGTGACAAAAATATGCCTGGAGCGCTCATGGCGATGGGACGTCTCAACCGGCCAGCGCTGATGGTGTACGGAGGGACTGTGAAACCAGGCAAGTGGAAAGGTGAAGACCTGAATATTGTCTCGGCTTTTGAAGCTTATGGAAAAAAACTAGCCAATAGCATTGCGGAAGAAGACTACAAGGGCATCATCAAGAATGCCATACCAGGCCCCGGAGCTTGCGGCGGCATGTACACCGCTAACACCATGTCTTCCGCAATTGAAGCACTGGGTATGACCTTACCTTTCGACGCTTCCAATCCCGCCGAGAGCGAAGACAAAACAACGGAAATCCAGGGCGTGGGTCAGGCCATGAGATATCTGCTGGAAAATGATATCAAGCCCAGGGATATCATGACGAAAAAATCTTTTGAGAATGCCATCAAGCTCATCATGGTACTTGGAGGAAGCACCAATGCCGTACTGCACTTGATCGCGATGGCCAAAGCCGTCGACGTTGAGCTTGGCCTGGACGACTTTCAGAGGTTGAGTGACGAAACGCCCTTCATTGCAGATTTGAAACCCTCAGGCAAATACCTGATGGAAGACTTGCACAATATTGGTGGGACACCGGGTGTGATGAAGTTGATGCTACAAGAAGGGCATCTACACGGGGACTGCCTCACAGTCACCGGAAAAACCCTCGCCGAGAATCTGGAAAAGGCGCCCGACCTAAGCCACGAACCGAAAATCATCCATGCTTTCAGCGAGCCCATCAAGGCCTCTGGTCATCTCCAAATACTCTATGGTAACCTCGCTCCTGAAGGAGCCGTGGCCAAGATCACGGGTAAGGAAGGTGAGTATTTTGAGGGACCTGCACGTATCTATGAAGATGAGTTCGAGGCCATCGAGGGGATAGGGAAAGAGGTACAAAAAGGAGAAGTGATCGTGATTCGTCAGAGTGGCCCGAAAGGCGCACCCGGAATGCCTGAAATGCTCAAGCCCACCAGTGCGGTAATGGGCGCTGGACTGGGTAAGGATGTGGCCTTGATCACTGACGGCAGGTTCTCGGGAGGATCACATGGTTTTGTGGTTGGGCACATCACGCCGGAATCACAGGAAGGTGGGCCACTGGCCCTGGTGAAGAATGGCGATATCATCGCTATAGACGCAGTGAACAACAAGCTGGAAGTTAAGCTCTCCGATGACGAGCTGGCGGCCCGCCGATCTACATGGGTTCAGGCTCCATACAAAGCCAAAAAAGGAATTCTAAAAAAGTACGTCAAATCCGTAGCAACCGCTTCCGAAGGTTGCGTCACAGATGAATAAGTAACACAAATGAATACATCATCTCTAGCACTCAAAGAGGTTAAGTCCAAAGAAACCAGAACTGTATCCGGATCAGAGGGTTTGTTGCTCTCATTGCTGGAAGAAGGTGTGGAAACCATATTCGGCTATCCGGGAGGCGCCATCATGCCTGTCTATGACGAACTCTATAAGTACCAGGACCGACTACGACATGTCCTCACCCGACATGAGCAGGGTGCCGCGCATGCTGCACAAGGTTTTGCCAGGGTTAGTGGAAAAACAGGAGTTTGTTTTGCCACATCCGGGCCCGGAGCGACCAACCTGATCACAGGAATCGCGGATGCCCAGATCGACAGCACGCCTATCGTCTGTATTACCGGGCAGGTACCCTCTCATTTGCTAGGTACGGATGCATTCCAGGAAACCGATGTCGTGGGTATATCCATGCCGGTCACAAAATGGAATTACCAGGTAACCAAACCCGAAGAGATCCCCTATGCCATTGCGCGGGCTTTCTACATTGCCAATTCCGGTAGGCCAGGGCCTGTTCTCATTGACATCACCAAGGATGCTCAGTTTGGAGAGTTTGAGTTCCACTATGAGAAATGCAAGAAAATCAGGAGCTACCATCCCTATCCGGTCATGGACAATGACAAGATCAAGGAAGCCGCGCAACTTATCAATTTCTCAAACAAACCACTGGCGCTCATAGGCCAAGGTGTCATTATCGCCGAAGCCCAGGAAGAGCTAAAGGCTGTGCTTGAAAAATCAGGTATTCCGGCAGCTTCGACACTGCTGGGGCTGTCAGCAATACCAGTGAATCATCCCAACTATGTGGGCTACCTGGGAATGCACGGCAACTACGGCCCAAATGTCAAGACAAACGAATGCGATGTATTGATCGCCATCGGCATGCGTTTCGATGACCGGGTGACTGGGGATCTGACGAAATACGCGAAGCAGGCCAAAGTGATTCACATAGAAATCGATCCCGCAGAAATCGACAAGAATGTGAAAACCGACGTCGCCATCAATGCCGATGCCAAGGAAGCACTGAAGGCCTTGCTCCCGGAATTGGTGGAGAAAAAACATACTGCCTGGATAGAAGAATTCCATGCCTGCGACAAAATCGAGGTGGACAAAGTCATTACCAATGAGCTATTTCCATCAGGTGAGCAGATCAAAATGGGTGAAGTGGTCAGGCTCCTTTCTGAGAAAACAAAAGGTGAGGCGGTTGTTGTAACCGACGTAGGCCAACATCAGATGGTAGCCAGCAGATACTATAAATTCACCAGCGACAGGGCGAATATCACTTCCGGTGGACTAGGCACCATGGGTTTTGCCTTACCAGCGTCCATGGGAGCAAAACTGGCCGCAACTGAGAGACAGGTAGTAGCGGTCATTGGGGATGGTGGTTTCCAAATGACTATACAGGAACTTGCCACGATCTTCCAATATCAAATCGGCGTGAAAATATTGATCCTGAACAACAACTTCCTCGGCATGGTACGCCAGTGGCAGCAGTTGTTCTTTGACAAACGCTACTCTTTTACTGAACTGGTCAATCCCGACTTTCAATTGATTTCAAAGGGCTACGGCATCGAGAGCGCAAAAGTTGAAAGCCGAGACAACCTCGACCAGGCGCTGCAGCAATTCCTGGACCATGAGGGACCCTACCTCCTGGAGGTAGTTGTTGAAAAAGAGGAGAACGTTTTCCCTATGGTACCTTCAGGCGCTTCTGTATCTGACATTAGACTTTCATAAAAATGAGCGAATCTTTATATAGCGAAGATCATTCGGATCACCTGATCAAGGAACACACCCTATCGGTCCTGACGGAGGATAAGTCCGGTCTTCTCAATCACATTACCATCATATTTACACGCCGGAAAATCAACATCGTCAGTTTGAACGTCTCCGCAACCGAGGTAGAAGGCATGAGTCGCTTTTCTATTGTGATAAGATCTACTCGAGAGCAGGCAGATAAAGTCATAGCCCAAATCCGCAAACTAATAGATGTACTGGGCGCATTTGTTTACGAAGAAGACGAGATCTACTACCAGGAAATAGCCCTCTACAAAGTGCCAACGCAGGCCTTTCTCAACAGCAACGTGATTGAAGATTTGGTGCGAAATAGTGGCGCGCGGATATTGGTGATTGAAAAGGATCACATCGTCATAGAAAAAACCGGACATAAGCAGGAGACACATCTTCTCTACCAAAAATTAGAACCCTACGGCTTGCTCGAATTTGCAAGATCCGGCAGGGTAGCCATCTCAAAATCCAAGCGAAAAACGGAAACATTTATCCGACAATTGGAAGAGACACAATCCAATCAATTGACCATAAAAGATTATTAACGAGAATTTTTAACCTAAAAGAATAATGGCAAAAATCAATTTCGGAGGAACCGAAGAAGAAGTCGTAACACGGGAAGAGTTTCCTTTGGAAAAAGCAAAGGAAGTACTGAAAGACGAAACCATCGCAATCCTGGGATATGGCGTTCAGGGACCCGGGCAAGCCCTAAACCTGAAGGACAATGGCTTCAATGTAATCGTTGGCCAACGCAAAAACTCAAAATCCTGGGATAAAGCCGTCAATGACGGCTGGGTCGAAGGCGAGACGCTCTTTGAGATCGAAGAAGCTGCTGCGAAAGGAACTATCCTCCAGTTTTTGCTTTCGGATGCAGGGCAAATTGCCCTTTGGCCTACGGTCAAAAAACACCTCACACCTGGTAAGGCATTGTACTTCTCCCATGGTTTTGGTGTTACCTACAATGACCAGACACAGATCGTACCGCCGGCCGATGTAGATGTGATACTTGTGGCACCAAAAGGATCAGGCACATCACTCCGCAGGCTATTTGTTGCCGGAAAAGGACTGAATTCCAGCTTTGCGGTACATCAGGATGCCACTGGCAAGGCACGTGAGCGTGTGATCGCGTTGGGCATTGGTGTTGGTTCAGGTTACCTATTTGAAACCAACTTCAAAAAAGAAGTCTATTCCGATCTCACCGGAGAACGAGGAAGCCTTATGGGCGCTATTCAAGGCCTCTTTGCGGCGCAATATGACCTACTTCGCAAGAAAGGGCACTCTCCTTCTGAGGCCTTCAACGAAACGGTGGAAGAAGCCACCCAATCTCTGTACCCTCTGGTAGCCGAAAATGGCATGGATTGGATGTACGCCAATTGCTCTACGACGGCACAACGGGGAGCACTCGACTGGTGGAAAAAATTCAGGGATGCCGTAGCTCCGGTTTTTGAGGAGTTGTACGAGAGCGTGGAAACTGGAAATGAAGCGAAAATCACCATTGAAGCCAATAAGCAGGCTGACTATCGTGACAAGCTTGAAGAAGAGCTGAAAGAACTGCAGGAGTCTGAAATGTGGCAGGCTGGTGCCGCCGTAAGAAAGCTCAGACCCGAAAACGCAAAATCATAATATCAAAGCTCCAGGTAAGGCTGACTGCCATGCCTGGAGCACTCACATCGAATCCAAATTGACATTTTGGAAATGACTATGGCGACGACTTCTCAATTGTACTTACCCAAGATCAAGGATGTCAAAGCTGCCTCCAACAGATTGAAGCAGGTGATCCACAGAACACCACTTCAGTACAGCTTTAACCTCAGCGAACAATTCAATTGTGACATCTACTTGAAGCGGGAAGACACACAGATCGTACGCTCTTACAAAATAAGGGGCGCCTACAACAAGATCAGCAATCTTGACGAGGCGTCCAGGAAGAAAGGAATTGTATGTGCCAGTGCGGGTAATCATGCCCAGGGGGTTGCCCTCTCTTGTAAATTGATGGGCGTACATGGCAAGATTTACATGCCCTCTCCTACCCCCAAGCAGAAGGTGGGCCAGGTAAGGATGTTCGGAAAAGAAGCGATAGAAGTGATCCTCACGGGCGACACATTCGACGATGCCTATGCGGCAGCGTTGGAGGACTGCAAACTCAACGGAAGCACGTTTGTACACCCTTTCGATGACGAGCAGGTGATCGAAGGACAAGCCACGGTGGGGCTCGAGATTAGCGAAGATGCTGATTTTCACATCGACTACCTGTTTGTACCTGTTGGCGGTGGGGGATTGGCCGCGGGTGTTTCGAGTGTTTTTCACGTTTTGAGCCCTGAAACCAAGATCATTGGTGTTGAACCGGCAGGTGCACCAGCCATGTTCGAATCCCTCAGGAAAAAGGAAAGGGTTTACCTTGATCATATCGATAAGTTCGTCGACGGGGCAGCAGTCAAACGTGTGGGTGAAAAAACACTACCCATTTGTCAGGAAAATCTTGAAGAAGTCAAGCTGATCGATGAAGGGAAAATCTGCTCCACCCTCATCAAAATGTACAATGAAAACGGCATCGTGCTGGAGCCCGCAGGTTGTCTGTCGGTCGCGGCATTGGACGACTTCAGTGATAAGATCAAGGGCAAGAATGTCGTATGTCTGCTGTCGGGAAGCAACAATGACATCACCAGAACCGAGGAGATCCGGGAGCGCGCATTGCTCTACGAAAACCTCATGCATTATTTTATTATTCGGTTTCCTCAACGTGCCGGGGCGCTCAAGGAATTTGTCGCAGAAGTGCTGGGCCCCAATGACGACATTGTGCATTTCGAATACACCAAAAAAACCAGTCGGGAAAAGGGACCTGCCCTAATCGGCATCGAACTCAAGTCCAGCGACGACTTTCAACCCTTGCTGGACAGGATGGAGCACCGCAATTTCCTCGGAGAATACCTCAACGAGAAACCCGATTTGATGAGTTACATTGTCTAAACACATCCAATGAAAGTATTGAAGTTTGGAGGAACCTCTGTCGGTTCCGTCAATGCCGTCAGGCAAGTAGGCGAGATCATAAAACGAAAGATCGAAAAGGACCAACTCGTTGTGGTCGTCTCAGCATTCAGCGGTGTGACCAATCGATTGGAGGACCTCTGCCAGGAGGCCTCGTCCGGAAACAAACAATACCTCGACACCCTGGAAGAGCTCGCTGAACAACACAATGATGTTTACAAACAACTTGTAGCAACACAGGATAACGGCTTCATTACCGAGCAACTGGAGTACCTCAGGGAAGTCTGCGATGGTATATACCTGCTTAAAGAGCTTACGCAAAAAAGCAGTGATTATGTCATGAGCTTTGGTGAGCGTATGTCCTCCTACATCATTGCTCAGTACTTCCAGACACTATTCCCCACAAGGCTCTTCGACAGCCGGCAGTACATCATTGTCGACAGTGAGTATGGTCAAAATGTAGTGGACCATAAAAAATCATCTCTTGCCATCTCTGAAGCAGGTACGTTCGAGCAGGTCAATCTCTTTCCGGGATTCATTGCCTCCAACAAAGAAGGCATCACCACAACACTTGGGCGCGGAGGATCAGACTACACAGCAGCATTGCTGGCCAACTACCTCGAAGCTGAGGAATTGGAAATATGGACAGACGTCAGCGGCATCATGTCTGCAGACCCAAACCTCGTACGACAGGCCAAAGTGATACCACATCTCTCCTATGAGGAAGCCATGGAACTCTCACACTTTGGCGCCAAAGTCATTTACCCTCCATCCATCCAGCCGGCGCTGTCCAAGGAGATTCCGATCAAAATAAAAAACACATTCTCTCCGGAAGACGAAGGCACCCTCGTGACTAAGGAATGGGATGAAGACAAGCAATTGATTCGAGGCATTTCCAGCATCAAAAATGTAGTACTGATCAACTTGACAGGAGCTGGCATGGTCGGGATACCCTCCTTTTCACACCGATTTTTTGGTGCACTGGCCGGTGAAGGTGTAAACGTCATCCTTATCACGCAAGCCTCATCGGAACATTCGATATGTGCGGCCATCTCCGCCTCCGAATTGAAAGGCGCCATCAGGGCACTCAAAAAGGAATTTGGTCATGAGATAAGGGACAATCGTATCAGTGAAATAGAGGTAGAGAAAGACCTCGCGATCATGGCCCTCGTGGGTTCGAACATGCGTCATCAGGTGGGTGTGAGTGGGCAGATGTTCCATACCCTTGGCAAAAACGGAATCAGCGTGAAAGCCATAGCGCAAGGTTCTTCGGAGAGAAATATTTCCGCTGTAGTACCACTCAATTACCTCAAGAAAGCACTAAATGTATTGCATGAGGGCTTTTTCCTGTCCTCGCTGAGGAGAATCAACCTATTTGTGATTGGAATCGGCAACGTGGGCAAAGCGTTCATCGAGCAAGTCCAAAAGCAGAAGACCTATCTACTTGACAAGCACCATACGCGCATTGAGATTGTGGGTATTGCCAACTCACGGAAAATGATATTTGATGAAGAAGGTTTGGCACTCTCTGACCTTCCAGGCCAACTGGAACGCGGTGCAAAATTTTCAACTGCAAGCTTCATCAAACAAATGAATGCGCTCAACATACGCAACAGCATATTCATCGACATCACCGGATCGGAGGAAATAGCCAATGTCTACCAAGACGTGCTTTCCAATAGCATATCGGTGGTAACACCAAATAAGATTGCTGCTACAGCCAGCTACTCAAACTACCTGGCACTAAATGACACAGCCAGAAGAGCGAACATCCATTTCCTCATCGAAACCAATGTCTGTGCTGGTCTGCCGGTGATTTCTACATTGAGCGATCTGATCCGAAGTGGTGATGAGATCCATCAGATAAAAGCGGTACTATCCGGAACGCTCAACTACCTCTTCAACACCTACGACGGATCCAAGCCCTTCGTTGATGTTATCAAAGAAGCAAAGTCACTCGGTTTGACAGAACCAGATCCCAGGCTGGACCTGTTTGGTGAGGATGTCAAACGCAAGATTCTCATTCTGGCCCGTGAGAGTGGTCATGCCATGGAAATGGAACAGGTAGCGTTGGAATCTTTTCTCCCCAAATCGTGCCACGATGCAGCAGACATAGAGGCATTCTACGATGAAGTAGCTGGGCACGAATCGCACTTCAGAAACCTATATGAAGATGCCCATGAAGCGGCTAAGAAACTACGTGTCGTGGCCACATTCAATGCCAAAGAAAGTGTGGCCAAGGTGGCACTGGAAGCCGTAAGCGAAGATCATCCATTCTTCCACTTAGAAGGGATGGACAACATTGTGCTGTTCTACAGCAGCAGATACGCCAAGCAACCTCTGGTGGTGAAAGGGGCCGGGGCCGGGGCCGCGGTGACAGCCTCGGGTATCTTTGGGGACATATTGAAAGTGAGCCTCCACTGATGGAAAGTGTAAAAGTCTTCTCCCCCGCTTCTGTGGCCAATGTCGGATGTGGTTACGACATCTTCGGCTTCGCACTGGAGCACATCGGCGATGAAATCCTACTCACCAAAAGGGCCGATTCAGAGCTACGTATCATCAATATTGAAGGAGCTAATCTTCCAATGGCTCCGGAGAAGAATGTCGCTACGGTAGCCATACAGAGTCTTCTTAAGGCCGTCAATAGCAATCAGGGCTTTGATATCTCTATCAAGAAAAATGTCAATCCCGGAAGTGGGCTTGGTTCTAGCGCCTCCAGTGCCGCAGGTGCAGTGTTTGCGGCTAATGCACTGCTGAAAAACCCCCTGGACAAACATCAGCTCATCAATCATGCTATGCAGGGTGAAGCCATTGCCTCGTCGCAACCACACGCGGACAATGTGGCGCCCGCCATGCTAGGTGGATTCACGGTTGTGAGAAGTTGCACCGCTGAAAAGGCTGATGTTTTCCAAATCCCCTACCCTGATCAACTGCGGGTATTGACGATCTTCCCTCAGGTGGAAGTAAAGACTGCTGAAGCTAAGCAACTCCTGGGAGATACGGTATCACTTGCCAACGCCCGCACCCAATGGGGCAATGTGGCAGGTATGGTCGCAGGCCTCGCAAATGGTGATTGGGAACTCATTGGCAAATCACTTCACGATGTCATAGCTGAGCCATTGAGAAAAAAACTCATTCCAGCTTATGATCAAATAAGGGATCTGGTTCTTGCCAGTGGCGCCATCGGCTTCAATATTTCCGGTTCCGGGCCAACCATGTTTGCGTTCTATAATGGAGAATGGGACCTGACCTCACTCAGTGCGCAAATCAAGGCTGTCTATGAGGAAATGAGCATAGAGGTGTTTGTTCAACACAATCGAATCAATCCTACTGGCACCCAAATCGTCTGATCAATGAAATTTTACAGCACCAACAAGAAAGCTGAACCGGTATCTTTTGCAAAAGGTGTGCAACAGAGCCTGCCACCTGACAACGGACTCTATTTTCCTGAAGAAATCCCAGATATCCGAGGTGTTTACGCATCCAATCAAATAGACCTCCACACACTGGGATTCGAGATATTGAAGCCTTTCTGCAAGGAAGACATTCCTGAGGCCAAGCTTGCCGACATCGTCGAAGAAACATTGAGTTTTCCATTGCCAGTAGTCCCGGTTGGGAATGGCATCAGCGCGTTGGAGCTATTCCATGGCCCCACTTATGCGTTCAAAGATGTCGGTGCCCGATTTCTGGCCAGATGCCTGGGACATTTTTTGGAATTTCAAAACAAGGAAGTAACCATATTGGTGGCCACCTCGGGTGATACCGGTGGTGCTGTGGCCTCAGGATTTCTGGGTGTGGACGGTATCAATGTCGTTATCCTCTACCCTTCCGGCAAAGTCAGTGAACTCCAGGAGAAACAGCTCACAACGCAGGGACAAAATATCAAAGCCCTGGAAATACAAGGCACATTCGATGATTGCCAGCATCTGGTCAAACAGGCCTTCCTCGATGAGGAGCTTGGTCAAAGGATCAACCTGTCCTCCGCAAACTCCATCAACATTGCCCGATGGATACCCCAATCCATATACCATGGATGGGCATGCGTACAGGTGCAAGGAGTAGATACGATGGCCGTTCCCAGTGGCAACTACGGCAACCTCGCAGCAGGCATCCTGGCGAAGAAAATGGGTGCACCCATTGGTCATTTCATCGCAGCGAGCAACGCCAACGATGTGGTTCCCAGGTACCTGGATACCGGAGATTACGAACCACGAGAGACGATCCCTACTTACGCCAATGCCATGGATGTTGGGAAACCAAGCAATTTCCCAAGAATCCGGGCCCTCTACGATGGTCAATATTCATCAATCACAAGGGACATTACGGGATTTTCACTGCATGATCCTCAAATACTGGATACGATTGATGCTTGCTGGGCCAGAAATAACTACCTACTCGATCCACACGGGGCGATTGGCTATGCCGCCCTGGAGAAATACGAAAAGGAGGGCACCAATGTATTCCTGGAAACCGCACATCCGTGCAAATTTGACGAGGTGATCAAGCGAGTGAAACCTGATTTCCAGCTGCCAGATTTCACCAAAGCACTCATGGAAAAAACCAAGACCTCCTATGAAATCGACAGTAATTTTGAGCAATTCAAAGAATACTTATTAAAATAAGAAGAAAGAATCGTTAGGGGTATTTCCGGTTCTCGTTGACTTTAATGAAACGACGAGTCCATGAAGGTTCTGAAAGCCCTTGTTTTCATAGGCACGATCTTTATCCTGTTCTTTCTGGTATCCTGCTCAGAAGAGGAGACTGTAGCGCCAACACGGAGCGAACTCCTTGCAGGCAACTCTGATGACGGTAGGTCGTACTTCATTAGCTCAGCAGAGATTGACCTGGCTGATGTAGACGGCACACTCATACTCGACGAATGTGTTACTGACAACACCATTATCTATTACCCTGGGGGTCGCTATGAAGAAAACGAAGGCAGAACCAAATGCAACGTAGAAGATGATCCAGGCGCGGTAGGCACATGGTTGATGATCAACGACGAGACTCAAATATCCATTGAATTGAATGGTGAAAACGAAATCTGGGACATCCAGAGCATCAACGCCAACAGTCACCGCATTTCCAGGCCCACCAACGACGGGCTGTTGACCTTCGTAATGGAACGATTCCTGTAGCCACAGCGCCTTACCCATTTCTGGGGTAAAGCCACTCAAAAAATACCAAATTTTGGGTATTGCAGGCCTTGAGGCCAATTTCTACCTTCGTATATATCAAAAACACCGTGCAAGATGGAAAAATACATACTGTTCCAACTCGACAATCATTGGTTGACACTTGCCATCAGCTTGATTGTGATTTCAGGGTATTTTCTATTGGACAAGTTCCTGGTGAGAATTGGAAAAGACGATATAGACTAAGACCACAACGATACTAACCTTCTTCATAATTCAATACCGCTGTGAAAAAGCCACCCTTAGGTGGTTTTTTCATTTTTAGGACAGGAAAAGAAAAAGCAGCAACAGCGCCAGTGCAATGGCGATCCACAAATAGCTCTGCTTTTGGGTCGGAAATTCGTACTGGCAAATGGGACAGATCTCCGATGATTTGTCCACGTTCATGGCACAGGAAGGGCACTCTTTGGTTTTCATAGACGTGGATAAAAATAGAAAATGCCGATGGCATCCTCATCTCAAAAAACCTATATTTGCACTCTTTTTCAAAATTAGCATCCGTAGTTCAACTGGATAGAATACCAGATTTCGGCTCTGGGGGTTGAGGGTTCGAATCCTTCCGGATGCACACCAAGAGGGACTTTTAGCAGGTCCCTCTTTTTGCTCTATGATACTTTGGCTTCGGGGTTGAGGGGTGGATCGCCACCCCGGTCGAAGCCTTCCGGATGCACACCAAGAGGGACTTTTAGCAGGTCCCTCTTTTTGCTCTATGATACTTTGGCTTCGGGGTTGAGGGGTGGATCGCCACCCCGGTCGAAGCCTTCCGGATGCACACCAAGAGGGACTTTTAGCAGGTCCCTCTTTTTGCTTTATGATACTTTGGCGTCGGGGTTGAGGGGTGGAGCGCCACCCCGGTCGAAGCCTTCCGGATGCACACCAAGAGGGACTTTTAGCAGGGCCCTCTTTTTGCTTTATGATACTTTGGCGTCGGGGGTTGAGGGGTGGAGCGCCACCCCGGTCGAAGCCTTCCGGATGCACACCAAGAGGGACTTTTAGCAGGTCCCTCTTTTTGCTTTATGATACTTTGGCGTCGGGGGTTGAGGGGTGGAGCGCCACCCCGGTCGAAGCCTTCCGGATGCACACCAAGAGGGACTTTTAGCAGGGCCCTCTTTTTGCTTTATGGTACTTTGGCGTCGGGGGTTGAGGGGTGGATCGCCACCCCGGTCGAAGCCTTCCGGATGCACACCAAGAGGGACTTTTAGCAGGTCCCTCTTTTTGCTCTATGATACTTTGGCTTCGGGGGTTGAGGGGTGGATCGCCACCCCGGTCGAAGCCTTCCGGATGCACAAAGGGTCTCGTTGAAGACTATTCTCTCTATCTGCCGAACTCTTGAGCACCATGATGCTATTTGCTGTTCTTAAGGGAATCACCCGCTAGCTAAACGTCATAGGTCAGCTCACCGGGCTAAGCTCGTTTTCGTATCTTAGCCCTATGACCAATATTCAGATTTACACACAGCTTTCAACTTTACCGTCTGAATTGAAGAAAGAAGTTGGAGACTTCATTGATTTCTTGAAATTCAAACTAAAGAAAGAAGGGCCTAAAAAGCGGGTAGCTGGATTAGCTAAAGGTAAGATTAAAATGTCAGCTGATTTTGACGAACCGCTTGATGACTTCAAGGACTACGAGACATGAATCTCTTGCTGGATACTCATGTAATGATTTGGTTCATGACAGATGACAAGAGACTCCCTGAAAAGAATAAAGAGCAAATAGAAGATGAAGCCAATAGCCCTTTTGTGAGCATTGCCTCATTTTGGGAAATCGGCATCAAACATTCATTGAATAAACTGACACTCAATACTGACCTTTCAGAGATTTTCCAATTAGTTGGGGAATCAGGATTGGAAATTCTCCCAATCACGCCTGAGCAAATTTTAACATTAACGAATCTGCCGTTTCATCATCGCGACCCCTTCGACCGGCTCCTTATTGCCCAAACCAAAACCGAAGGAATGAATCTGATGACTAAGGACCCATGGATTGGGAATTATGACATAAATGTGGTTTGGTGAAAAGCAAAGCTGCAATGAATTGCTTTGGCTTCGGGGGTTTCCGCAACTTCCCTAGGTGCCGGACCGAAACCACTCCTTGAACCTGGTGATTTTCTCCGTCGGAACAAGTACAGACTCAGGAAGCTCAACAGACATTTCCACTTTGAGCTTGCGGGCGGAGAAAGGGATAATCTCCACAATGGCATCCAGTCGGACAATAAACTTCCTATTGACTCGAAAAAAACTGGAGGGCATGAGCTCCTGCTCCATCTGGTCCAGGCTCCGATCCAGTACATATTTGGATTGCGAACGGGTATAAAGCCACGATACCTTATCACTGGAGTATAACGCGGCAATATCCCGATAGTCGATGCCCCGCATCTTCCCACCATAGGACACAATCACACGGCCTGTCTCTTGAGGTGGACTGGTGTTGCTTTCCAAATATGAGAGCAATGCTTCCACCTTGTTGTTGTACGATTCCTTTTCGTAGTGTTTCCTGAACTTGCTCAGCGCCTTGCTCAATTCAGACTCATCCACAGGCTTCAGCAGATAAGCCACGCTGTTCAGTTCAAAGGCTTTGATCGCGTAGTCATCATAAGCGGTGGTGAAAATGATGGGAATATCCACTTCCACCTCTTCAAATATCTTGAAGGAAAGGTCATCAGAAAGGTTAATGTCCAGGAAAATCAAATCCGCCGTATTCCGCAGCAACCATCTCTTAGCAGCAGATACAGAAGAGAGCTTGTCCAATATCCTGATTTCGGGTATTAGCTCCAGCAACATCCTTTCGAGCTTTGCCGCTGCCAGGGCCTCGTCCTCAATAATGAGTATGTTCAGCATACGCCTGTTGAATCAATGGAAGCTCCACCACATAGCGGGTATCTTCAATATAGAATTCGGGCAAGCCGATAAGCTGGTGCCGCTCCCTATTGATCACCTCATACCGCTTGAGCAGGTTGTTTTGCCCAATGCCCGTGGAGGTGTCCACATGGTGCTTGGGTTGATAACTATTCCGGACAACCAATGTCCCCGCCTCCACCTCCAACGTAATGCACATCGGAAACTCAGTACCAATTTGGTTATGCTTAAAAACATTCTCGACTACGATCTGGAGCGACATCGGCGGCAGTTCTTTATTCAGGGATTCAGAAGGGATATTCATTGAGACTTTGACATTTTCACCGTATCTCATCTTCTGCAAAAAGAGGTATGCATCCAGGAACTTCAGTTCCTTGGCCAGGGTGGTGAGTTCATTTTCTCCCAACTCCAATACATACCTGAATACCTCGGAAAATTTCCTGATAAAGAGGTCAGACTGCTTAACATCTTCGTAGATCAAGCCGGAAAGGACATTCAATGAATTGAACAGGAAGTGGGGGTTGACCTGGTTCCTCAGCACTTCGTAACGGGTGATGAAATTTTCCCGTTCCAATTCCTCCGTCTTCCGCGAAAGGCTATGGTTTTCTCCAAAGACGGCATCAAATTCATGATAGGCAAACGTCATGAACAAAGTAATGAAAAACATAATCGCGGTAAGACCTGCAGATTCCCTAAAGTCACCACCTGATTCGTTCAGGCTTATTCCTGTAACCACGAGAAAAAGATAGGTAAGTGAAGTGGCCGTAGCCACCAATAAGAGTATTGATGATATGTCCAGGGCAAATCGCCTTGTCGGATCATCCAACCAAGGTGCTTTCTGGTTGAAAAGCGCTATCACCCACCAGGTAATAGCACTTATGATCAATGTAAGCAGGAAGAAAACAGGGACCTCCGATACAAACTCCAGCAACAGGCTTCCGGCTGTATGATTCTCCACTACCTCCAGGTAATCTTCCAGGGCCAGGAGACCACCGATGATTACCGCGATGAGTAAATGGTAGAGCATGAATCTGCGATTCTTGAGGAAAGCCAACATGCTATTCGCCATTCGTAATGATCTTTATTCTTTCATCTACCTCAGTGACGTAGAAATAACCCAATGGAAACTCGTCCGGGCGTGTCAAGTTAACAATATTTCCGCGCACAGGTGCCGGCGGTGTATCGAGGATAGATCCGGTTTTACCCGCCTGGTCGTACAAGGCATAGTAATATTTGTACGCATTGTCCGATAGCGCATACTGCCGTACAAGGACTTCTTCCCCCGCTTCCACAACCATCTCTTCATTGGGTAGGTAACCCACCACCTGCTGCCCATCGAAGAAATCATCATTGGCGATCAGGTTATTCTTATTCCCTGGATCCGGCAGCACGTCCAATTCACCGTCTACATAGGTTTCCCAGAAGTAATAATTACCCACATTGGCGGGATCTGTGAAGTTGATGGCGACCTTTATGCCCCCATCTTCGAACAGGTTCTCCTCTGCTTCAATTTGGTAAATGGAATCAATCTCGCTCACACTAACCATGCTTTCCGAGGCCTGAAAAGTTTGGCCCTCCCATGCAATGGTCAAGGTATAAGTCCTTCCCAATTCACCTTGCAGCTCGCTGTTGACATACACACCATCTGACTGCTCTACAAAATCAAATCGAGTACCAGCGTCATCTTCGACCCAGACTTCCGCTCCTATGCCCGCTGGAGGTTCCTGGTTAACAAAAAAGTCGCTGATGGTTGTCAACCTGATCATCTGCTCCGAAACCGAATCATTTTTACCTTTTTCGATTCGGCCTTCCACCACTAACTGCCTGGGTGGATTATCCAACTTTAGATCTACAACCTGCTCACAGGAAAACATTAGGTAGGTAAATGCGACCCACAATAGGGCTACAATGATTTTGCTAGTGCTATACTTTTTCATAATTACTTAGGCTCTAATTAGAATTTGAATGTGTAAGAAATATTGGGTGTAATACCATAGAGGTAGCTTTTGATGGCGTCCGTCTCCCCCCTGGTGTCCTCATTCTCTTTGAAGTAGATGCTGTTGGCATTGGCTCTGTTGTAGACATTCAGCAATCCGAAAGTCCACTCCGCGGATTGACCCAATGGTTTCCGGGCTTGCATGGTAGCTGACAGGTCAAGTCTGTGATAGTCGGGGAGTCGTTCCTGATTTCGGTGGCCATACTGAGGAAGAACGACGCCACCGTATTGATATCGACCCTGTGGATAGGTGCCTGGTAGCCCTGTAGCATAGAGGAAGTTGGCTGCCAGGTTCCACCGCTTGCTGAGGGAATAGACACTGGTCACTGACAGGTCATGGACTTTATCGAAATTGGCATTGTACCATTCTCCATTGTTGATCCCGGGATCACCTTCTCCCAATCCGCGAACACGTCGCTCACTCTTGGACAGGGTATAACTGACCCAACCCGTCAGACGTCCGGTGTTTTTCTTGATGAAGAACTCGGCGCCATAGGATCGGCCCTCTCCTGAGAGTACTACGGTTTCGATGGTGTTATTCGCTAGTATGTCAGCACCATCTACATAATCCACCATATTGGTGATGTCTTTGTAATAGACTTCCACCAATGTCTCCCAGGCATTCGAACGGAAGTTGCGGAAGAATCCAAGCGCATACTGGTCTGCCCTTTGTGGATTAATGAAGGGCCCACTGGGCACCCAGATATCGAGTGGACTCGGTGCTGTCGAGTTGGAAATCAAGTGCAGGTACTGATTCATCCGGTTGTAGCTCAGTTTGATGGATTGGAGATCATCAATCAGGAAAGTGGCACTGACTCGGGGTTCCAGATTATTGAAAGTGGCGATGTTTCCATTATTGGCATAGCGGGTTTCACCAACTACCTGTCCTTCCTCATACCTGCTCAGCACCGAATTATAGACCACTGGCTGATTGTTCTCATAATCGGGAACAGTCTGCCTGCCCGTTCTGGCAAATCGCGAAAAGCGAACACCTGCATTGAACTGCAAGCGATTCAGATTGAGTTTGTAGCTGGCATAAGCGCCTTGCTCGTTACCGAACTTTTCATCTAAACTGAAAGTATTGACATTTGACCCTTTGATAGGCTTTACTTCACCCGGTTTGAATGTGTACCACTTGCTATCTACCCCAAATTCAAGCTCATTCCTATCGTTGATGAAATAGCTGAAGTCCACCTTGGGGTTCCAGGTCAGAATGTTGGAGCTTAGCCTGTATTCGCTACCGCTAACAAGATTGTCGATGGCATAGTCATAGTTGCTGTAGATGGTGGATACATTGGCAAAGAGCTTGCTGTTGATGACCGTGTTCCACCGAAAAGTCCCTGTGGCATTGCCCCAATTATTGCCAAGGATATCACCCAGTTCAAATTTGTCCCGACCAAAGTAACCTGAGAGATATACCCGATTTTTGTCATTGAGAATGTAGTTGGTCTTGAGGTTGAGATCATAAAAGAACGCAGTGTTCTTGTTGTCGATCAACGTAAGAAAAGCATCCGCATAGGACCTTCGCGCGGCCACCATAAAGGATCCCTTGTCTTTGACGATGGGCCCTTCCACCAAACCTCTGGCTGATACCAGGCTGATGGCTCCACTTCCGGCAAACTGCTTGAGGTTACCTTCCTTCTGCCTTACATCCAGCACGGAACTGAGCCTGCCTCCAAATTGTGCGGGGATACCACCTTTGTAGATCTTCACATCCTTAACTGCATCCGGATTAAAGGTTGAGAAAAAACCCAGGACATGAGCGGAATTGTAGATGATCCCCTCATCCAGCAAAATCAGGTTTTGATCAGCTGATCCGCCACGTACGTTGAAACCCGACGTACCATCGCCCACTGCCGTAACGCCGGGCAATAGTAATATCGACTTAATCACATCAGGCTCCCCCAATACGGCAGGCACATCTTTGATGGTCTTTGAGGAAAGGCGGATGGTGCTCATCTCATTTTTACTGACATTGCTGTTCAGCGCCTCGCCCGAAACCACCACTTCCTCCAACTGCTGAGCACCAAGACCTAATTCCCAGTTTTGCTGGATATCGCGGTTCAAATCGATGGTTTGTGTGATGGGATCATAACCAATAAAGCTGATGGTAATGGTGTAGCTTCCGGCTGGTAAGGTCAATGAGTAGAACCCGTATACATTGGTAGCTGCGCCAGTACCCAATTCTTTGATATAGAGCGTCGCGCCGATCAGGTCTTCTCCTGAGTCCAGGTCTCGCACCTGTCCACTGAGTGTGAATTTCTGTTGTGCCATGGCGAGCGCCGCAGTAATAATGCCTACGATCACGGCCAAAATCCTTTTCTTCATTTTTTTGCTTTTTTGTTGGAGCAAATGGATGGTGGCCAGGGAGCATTTGGAAAAGTAACCTGACGAGACCTGCAACTACCAGGATGAAACCTGCATGCAAAATTCCACGCCATTGATACTGCTGCAATGAATCGAGCACTGTGCAGGTTTTGTGCGTTGATGGGTCACATCAAACAAAAAGACCCCGTCCCAATCGGAACGAGGCCCATCCATAGCAGCGGATAACTTCGAGAGATAGAGGCGTATTCGGATTTCTTGCAGAAAATTGAAAGTGCTACCTGGAGGTCAAAGCCTGATATGCTTGCCGCACCAAGTATTTCCAACGCTGGAAACCATATAGCTGCTGGCCTTCGGTCCTTCAACCAGCTTTTTGAAATTCCTGGCTTTGCCGCTTTGGAAGTTCCTTCTCGCAATGGGAGTGAAATACCGATGCGACGCAAAGAATTGGATGTTACTATTTCGCCATTGTTCGCGACTGATCCTGGCTCCTTGTAGCTCAATCAGCTCCCGGCGTAAATTCTCAGCGTACAGCGGGTAGTTTCGAAAAGAGAGATGGGCACTATCCGCGTCACGGAGGATCTCAGCGAGTTCGCTGACGGGATCAGCCTCCAATCGGGTACCCAGCAGAGCCACGCGGGATTGTCCGATGTCCGATGACTCAAAGCCAGTAGCTGCCATCCTTTCTCCCAGAAGATCGGCCGCATTTTCCTCATGACCTTCAGCGCCCTCTGAAAAGCACAGGTCGTGATACCACGCTGCCAGCCTAATCAGCCCAATCTGCCGACCAGGTAGATTCATCTGTATCCCGATGGCTATGGCCATGGTCGCCACTTCCAATGTGTGCTTGTAACTGTGGTAGGCGTAGGTGGACGGTAGCCTCTGCAGCGTCGTCATCGCTTCTGCGACCAACTGATCAATTCCTTTCTGAAAATCCATGGGTCATTTCGTTGAGCTACGAAGGTGAAATACTGCTCACCTGCGCCGAAAATCAAACTGACCAGACCTGCAACTACATGGATGAAACATGCATTCCTTCAGGAATGAAAACGCTGAAGCAAGTGCCTTCTTTTGAAGAGCTCTGGATATTGAGATCCACACCCAACTTGTCTGCGGCGATTTTTGCCTTGTACAAACCAAGTCCAAAACCACCTGTCGCTACAGTGGCCTTGAAAAACATATCGAAAACGCTCGAACAGGCCTCACGGGGTATACCCACGCCATCATCTTCTATCAGGATCATAACACCCTCATCGGCATCTTTTGATTTAATATCAATCGACCCCTGTCGATCACCCTGACGATGAACGAGACTATTCTGTATCATTGACGTCAGAATAATGGAGAGCAAGTGTGGGTCTGTGGTTAGCCTAGACTTGTGGTCCAACTGATACTGGTAGCTGATATGCTCCGGTACTTCCAGTATTTGAAAGATACCGAGGACCAGATTTTGGAGATCAACCTCCTGGTTTTGCGGTTTCCATTGTCTGATGTTCCCTACCTCAATGATGCTGGTGTTTAGCGCATTCATCCTGTCGACCTGATCAACGAAAACTTCCAGGAACCGGGTCGTTTCACCATCGGAAACAGATTCCTGCTCAAGAATATTACCAATTCCCTGCAACGTAGTGATGGGCCCCCTAAGGTCGTGCGAGGCCCGGTAGAAGAAAGTATCCAATTCCGTCATCGCATCCTCCAACTGCCGGGTCCGCAACTGGACCTGACTCTCAAGGGATTCATTCAGTTCAGCCAACTTCCGCTCTTCTGTCATTCGCTCGATTTCAGACCCGATGGTATTGGCAAAGATCTTCATCAAAGACATGAGCCAATCCTCCAATACAAGAGGTTTATTGTCCATGGTAAACAGGTGGCCCAACACCTCATTGGCCGAATTGAAAAAGGGAACTCCATAGTAACTATCCACACCCAGTTCAGTGATGAGTGCATCCTTTGGGAAACTCGCAGACAGATTACTACCCACATGAAGGTCATTGCCATCCCGGTAAACCAGCTCACACGGAGAGCCTTTGATCTCGTAGACAAATTCAGGAATGAGGTGATCGTACTCCCAAAGTGCCAAGGTCTCAAGCATCGCCGGATTACTCTTCTGAGGCATGGCAATGGCAGTGAATTGAGTCGAAAGTAGTTGAGACAGTTGACGAGTGATATTCTCAAAGAACACGGGCCCCTGAAAGCTGTTCTTTGACTCGATCAGACATTTCATGCCTTCCTCAACTTGCTTGCGGAAGTGTACGTTGCTGGTAAGCCCCAGGATACGAAGAGGCTTGTTCTCTTCATCGAATTCCACGGTCTTCCCGACCAAACTCATCCATTGGTATGATCGGTCCTTCCGCAAAATCCGGTATTCCGACCTGTAATGTTCATTTTCGGAATCTAGGTATTCATTGAAGTGCTTGTAGGCCGTTTCCACATCTGCCGGATGTACTAGTGATCTCCATTTCTCCAGCGAAAAAGGGAATTCCTGCGGTTGATAACCCAGAATTTCGTACAGGTTATCACTAGCCGTGGAGTATCCTGTTTCGATATTGAACTCGAAGATCCCTGTCTTCGAGGCATCCAATGATAGTTTGAGTCTGGACTCACTCTCTCGCAAGGCATTCTCAATACTCTTTTGACTCGTCAAGTCCATGACGATCATCGTGTATCCTAGCAATGACTCATCTGCGTCGAAATGCGGTTCATAAATCCCATGGTAAAACCGAAGTTCCTGCACACCTGGCAGATTCAACTGTGTATTGAATTCACCACCTCTTTGGCTTTTCAGGTCATCATACAAGCGATCCTCAAAATCACCCATGTATTTACCTACCAGCTCAAATAAGGACTTCCCGATGACTTCTTCTTTTGTCAACCGGAAATCATCCAGAAATCCTTTATTCACAAAAAGGAAGTTCAGATCTGCGTCATAATAGTTGATATGGGCCGGAGATAAATCAATAATAGACTGGAGCATCAAATTATCGAAGTCTTGTGACTTGCTCAGATCCCCAGCCGAACAAACCAACATCCCAACCTCCCGATTCTCTACGGAAGTAAGGCGCAACGACCCTGAAATTTTAGTACCGTCCTTGATCAAACTCAAAGACACGCTCATGTCTCCCTTGGATTGCACCAGTTGCCCCCATACTTCCACCCATGTTGTCCCTTGCGGGTTCAAATACTGACCGAGCAGATTACCCTTGACAACTGCTTTGGAACTGCCAGCAATGTGGCTCAAAAAAGTGCGGTTGCCGTCTATGATAAGCCATTCTTCGTTGAACCAGACGATGGCTTCCGAGATGATGTCAATGGCATTGGCGGACAATGCCTGCCTTGTGAATTTGCCCGCTAGCATGGTTTGAAATATAGAGAAAACATCCAAGGTAAGTCATTTGCGGGGAAAACACGCTCCGTGAAAATGGGATCATCATTTTCTTCAATATACAGGAGGTATACGTGAGCTACCCTGAGCATTCATAGCAGAGGAAGTGATCAGAACAATGTGGCCACCGACCCCGTTTTCCCTGCTGACAGGATTCGGGCAAGCACAGGGCCGTTCAGGTTGAGGAGTTATTTTGTATAAGAAGAATTTATCGCCAAATAACACAATTAATTATTTATTATATCCAAATAGGTTGATAAATGAGAAAGACATTCTTTTATTGAAGAAAAACTCCAAACTTTGTTCATCGAAAGAAATGAGCTAATTGTCGATAAAATCCACCAGTCATCGAGTAGTCTGAACCTTGAGCAAGGCCAAAACCTACTTTCGAATCCAGAGCTAATAAGAACCAGTCCGGAGCAAAACTCACTTGACTTTTTACCCTCGAAAAAAGACAAGAATGCATGGACTTCAAAACCTAACGATCAGGAACAAGTTTTTCCTGATTGTTTTCCCACTACTGGTGGGTATTATCTACCTGATCTTTCTCAAGACCAGCGACAGCTTCCAACTCTCCAATAATCTGGCAGACCTCGAGAAAGGTGTGAACCTCTCAGCTCGTATCAGCTATTTCGTACACGAAATCCAGAAAGAAAGGGGCAACTCCTCGGGTTTCCTTTCGAACAAAGGCGAGAAATTTGGCGAGCAGCTGGCTGCCCAACGCAAATTGACGGATGAGCAAATTGCCGAATTCCGAAAGGCACTTCGCGATCCCGAATTGGCCGATTTCGCGTCGCGAAACAGCGCGACATTTCGTGAGATCAACCGACTGCTGGATGGCATACCGGACATACGAATGACTGTCGATGCCCTGGCCTATACGCCTAATCAAGCGATCGACACCTATACCATCATCAATACCTACTCGCTCAATGCTTTGAACGAGTTAATTCCTAACACGCGTCGTTCGGACATTACCTTACAAATTCAAGGTTACATCAACTTCCTCAAATCCAAGGAACGGGCAGGTATCGAGCGAGCCATCGGCTCCCAGGCCTTCTCCCTTGGCACGATGAACGCAGAGGTATACAAGCGATTTTCCACGCTTGTAGCCGCACAAGATTCATATATGGACGCATTCCTGGGTACTGCAACCAATTCCGGGATTGATCATTACCAAAAAACTGTGCAGGGTGAGCCAGTGGACGAGGTCAATCGCATGCGGGTGAAGCTCTATGGCAATGAAAACCTCGATGAAGACCCCATTTACTGGTTTGCCACCATCACACGTAAGATCGAATTGCTCAAGAATGTAGAGAATTTCCTCACTGACGAGGTGGTTTCCAAAGCCGGCGTACTTGCGAGCGACTCCAACCGACAATTCTGGATTTTCTTAACGGTGACCATTGTCCTGGTAGGGATCGACTTGACCTTGCTCTTCTCCATCTTGTTCGGCTTGCTTGGTAACATTCGCCTACTGTCAACCTTTACCGATAAGGTAGCACAGGGAAACCTGTCAGGTAGTGTTCAGGTCACCTCCATAGATGAAATCGGTCAATTTGCCAACACCTTGAACCAGTCGGTGAGGGCCATTCAAACTGCTCAAGATGCACTCAATGCTGAAAAAGAGAAAGCGGTTTACATGTATGAAAACATCTACAAAACCTCAGAAGTAGTTTTCGCCAATGTCGACCAAGGTGTCTTTCTTATCTCAGAGGACATGAAAATCAGTCAGTTACACTCCAAGGCCATGGAGAAAATATTTGACAAGAAAGACCTGGCTGGCAAAAATTTCATGAACATGATGAGTCCCATGTTAGTCCCCAGGGATCGAGAAGCCCTCAAGGTATTTTCCAAACACCTTTTCAACCCACGTGTAAAGGACAACGTGCTGAGAAAGTTGAACCCCGTGGAAGAAGTGCAGATTTTTTCAGGATCAAAACAGGAAGTGGAGGGCGTAAAAGTCAAACACATCAAAGTCTCTTTTTCCCGGATCAATACGGGCAATAAAATTGAGAATGTCATGGTGACGGTTCTTGATGTCACTCAGTCGGTATTGCTGCAGCAAAAGATTCGGGACAATGAAGACAAAAACCGCCAGGAGACCGAGCAACTTTTGAGCATCATCAAGATCAATCCGGTTTCCCTGCGAGAATACCTGGACAAGGCAATGGAAGGTCTCAATGAGATCTACGAGCGCTACGAAAAAGATCAATCCAAAGATTTTGAAGGTCTGGTGAAATTCACCTTCAATATCATCCACAACCTTAAGGGAAATGCCACATTGATCGATCTTGAGCTCATGGTGGATAAATTTCATGCCATAGAGGAAACCCTGGTAAAGTTGCGTGGATCGAATATCAGCGGTAGTGATTTCCTGCAAGTGCTCTATGCCATCAACGAAATCAAAAGGATCATCACGGATATGGGCGGCATGTTGCGACGGATTGCCAACATCTACTATAACACTGCCAATGACGGAGAGATCTTCTCCAACCAAAAACTGGTGGATGGTTTTGACCGCGCTGTGAAGCGACTCTCAGAAGAGACAGGCAAGAAAGCAAGATTTGTTTTCGAGAATCCTGACAACATCCTATTGCCAGAGAAGGTAAAGCTGCAAGTAAGCGATATGATTCTGCAACTCGTCCGCAACTCCATGGCGCATGGTGTAGAAGCTCCTGACGAACGCCTGAGTGCAGGCAAGGAAGAAACTGGCACAATCACTGTCGCCGTGAACAAAACCCTAAGCGGAAGTCTCATCATCAACTACAAAGACGATGGCAGAGGGCTTGATGTACAGGGCATACTCCAAAAGGCCCGCACGAAAGGTCTTATATCCGAAGAATACCTGAACGGGCAAGCCACGAAGAAAGCCTCTGAACTCATCTTCGAAGATGGATTTTCTACGGCTAACGAGACAACAGTTCATGCGGGCAGAGGCCAGGGCATGAATGTGGTCAAGGCCACCCTGGCGAAACTCCATGGCGATTATGAAGTCAAGACTTTCGATGGTCAGG
This sequence comes from Cyclobacteriaceae bacterium, assembly GCA_965601475.1. Classification (GTDB taxonomy): domain Bacteria; phylum Bacteroidota; class Bacteroidia; order Cytophagales; family Cyclobacteriaceae; genus JAWPMT01. The sequence continues at coordinate 984,533 of OZ271832.1, forward strand.
GTGTGGAGATCAGCCTGTCGCTACCCGTCAATTCGCCACTTTACTCAGAAAACGAAAAAGCTTAACACCTAAGTAGTATGCGTACTCATCCAACATCCAGCGTAGCTGGACAAGGGATGAGTATGCCCAAAACTTTCAACCCCCAAACGCAAACAGATGAAACTATTGATTGTAGACGATTCTATGATGATGAGAGACACCATTGAAAGGTATCTGGAAGATTATGACCTGGAAATCATAGGTACAGCCTCAAACGGGGCAGAAGCACTCGAACTCATTGAATCCGAAAAGCCAGATGTAGTCACGCTGGACATCACCATGCCGGAAATGGACGGCCTGGAATGTCTTGAGAACATCATGGAAATAAATCCGGAAACCAGGGTGATGATCATCACGGCGCTTTCAGATAAGCTTACAGGCCTGCAGGCTATCGACAAGGGTGCCACGGGTTTCTTTTTGAAACCTGTGGACCCTGAAGAATTGAAAGAGGGTTTCGACGAATTATTGAACAGAGATTAACCAAACATCACACAGGAAGAAACAATGAAAACGGTAAACAAAGAAGAGTTTGAAGCTACTTGCCAGCTATTCATCTCAGCAGTTCACAAGTACTTCAGCCACTTGCAGAAGATCACCCAAGAGACTATCCCTCCATCTGAGACAGGGGTACCTTACGTGAAAGACAAGGAAACCGTAGCCCTGAAAGACTGTACCGGAATGATCGGGATTTCCGGTAATCGAAAGGGTTTTGTCTACATCTCCGGCGACAAGGACATGTACAAGGACCTCATCAAGATCTTCGTGCGACGCGATGACCCTACCAACGATCATATCCTGGATATGGCAGGTGAATTGAGCAATGTGGTTTCTGGCAACGTCCGCGAAAGCTATGGCAACGACTTCATGATCTCAGTACCCCTGGTATTCGAAGGGAAGGCCAGTAACGTCAAATTCCCCGATGATGTACCTGTATTCGTCATCCCCATCTCATGGAAAAACCACGAGGCTTTCCTGGTAATCGGATTGGAATAAACGTGATAACAATGAATAGACTAATAACCATTGTTGCTGTGCTTGGGGCTTCTTTTCAAGTTGAAGCACAGCTGAAAATAACCGGAGAAGTAAGGCCCAGAGCAGAATATCGCGATGGTTTCAAGACGTTCAATTCGGATCAGACCGATGCTGCTTTCTTCATTGAGCAAAGGACTAGACTCATCACAAGCTACAAGAAGGACAAGATTACCTTGAAGCTTTCACTACAGGATGTGCGATTCTGGGGAGGTACCAGTCAAATCTACAAATCCGATAACGCCCTGATTAACTTCAATGAAGCCTGGGCCGGATACGAACTGGGAAGCGGATCCACGATCAAACTGGGTCGACAGGAGTTAGACTACGACAATGCAAGGATTCTCGGCAACCTCGCCTGGGCGCAGCAAAGCCGCAGTCATGATTTGGTGAAATATGAGTACGAAGGCATCACTGGTTTTAAGCTCCATGTTGGGGCGGCTTTTAATCAGGAGACCGTAAATGCCCCTGCAGAGCCGGCTCGTCTTTTCAACACCTTCTACAGCGGGGTAAACAATTACAAGACCATGCAATTCGCCTGGGCGCATCAAAGCTATGAGACAGGAAAGGTGTCACTACTCTTCCTCAGCAATGGGCTACAGGCAGCTGATTCAACGACCAATTTCGGTTTCACCACAGGTACCTTCTGGAAACAGAAAATGGGGGGATTGAACCTGACCTTTGAGGGATACTACCAGTTTGGCGAGGATGGCGCAGGAACCACCATCAATGCTTACATGCTGGCATTAGCACTAGGCACCAAACTGGGCAGTCATAACATCGAGATCGGTGGGGATCACCTTAGCGGGACGGAACCCGGAGATACGGAAAACAACGCTTTTGCACCACTCTTCGGCACCAATCACAAATTCTACGGTTTGATGGATTACTTCTTCGTAGGTAATCCCCATGGCAACATCGGCCTTACGGACATCTACCTCAAAACCAACTGGAAGCTGGGAGCAAAGACCAATCTACTGATTCATTTTCACCAGTTTTTCTCACCCGTCGACATCGTCGATGCTGACCAATCCACCATGTCGTCTTCTTTGGCACAGGAAGTGGACATGGTGCTAAACCACAACATAGCAGAGGGGATCAACCTGAAAATCGGGATTTCTGCACTCGACGGATCAGCAACCCTGGGGCAATTCAAAACCGGCGACGATACGACACTCAACTATTGGGGATGGACCATGATCACCTTCAAGCCCACCCTATTTACGAAAGAATGACCTTTGTATTCTATGTCTGTGAAAAGGCCGGGGTAACACCTGGCTTTTTTTATGCCTTTGACGTAGGTGAGTCAGACGCCCTCTTCTCACTTCGGATCCAGTCTGAGACTGACCTTATTGAGGTCAAAAGCCACCATGCCACCAGACCCTCTGGACCCTACAGGGTAATCGCTGTACCACCAGCCCACTTCCGGAATTTGAATTTTGTAGGGGAAAACAACATCAAGGTTCAGGGCTAGGGAATCTCCCTTTAGCGGACAGCTTCTTCGTAACTGCGAGTGGCTCACAAGCCCTGGGTCTACATCGGACCATGGGATGAGGTAGTGGAAGTCCTGGATTTCGGACCCTATTACCTCCTTCAGCACCCAAACCGCATCACTGTCGGCAATCTTAGCATACTCGACATACACCTGCAGGCGCTGTGAAAGTCGATCGAGTTGACACAAATGATGACCGTTTCCAAGATCCACTTCCAAAGATCTGATCGTCATAGCCTGGCCATTTTAAGTGTTCCGGTCAATAATTCCACTGTCATAAACCACGTTGAGGAAGGAAAGGAAGCACAGCAGCAGCCGACGCTGCCGTGACTTCCTCATTCACCTACTACATACTCGCCTCAGCCACTACATTCCCTACAAACTCATTCAGTGAGCTGTCAATGAAACCCATAAACTGCTCCATGGTCATCTGAGGATTTTCCATGAATTCGTCGTACACTGTGGTCCATACGATCATTGATTTTTGATAGCCCAGATCTACGACATTCCATGTATTGACCATCCCCTTGATGGGAACTCCCTCTACCACGGAGTAGCTAAATGTGCGTCTCGCATCATCATAACTGACAATATTCTCCTTGAAATAGCCTTTTCCATCCGGTGCATGACAGGTTCTACTGCCTCCCACACCCATGTTGCCTGTCCACTCCACGGTGGCAATGGTCGAAGAGTATTTGTCGATCTGATCCATCTTTCTCAAGATGCTCCAAACTTCATCGGCGGACACATCTACAATCTTGGTATATGTTTTCTTGGCATCAGATTTCTGAGCGGTGGCTGTATTAAACCCTAGCGCCGCCACCATGAGACCAAGGGCTAAAACTGAATTTCGAAGTTTCATATTCATTCTTGTTTATTGATTCGTAAAATGTCTGTTATTGTGATACTGACTGGCCTTCAAACAGACCTTCAGCCAGGAGTGCAAAAGGTTCATCCACTTCAGTCATGGCCAATTGATTGGTGAAATTGGACATCACCTTCACGCCTATGTTGGTAATCACCTCAATGGCCTGTGGACGAGTATAACCCGCGCTGAAAAAGTCTTCAAGCACTTTGTCCGAGATTCTTCCTTTGCCGCGATAGACCTCCAAAGCAAATGACCTGAGCGCATCAAATTTTTCTGTGGGGATAATACCCTCATTTCTGATCGCCTCAAGATCTGCCTCCTCGGAACCAAAAAACTGTGCACCGGCCATCTGATGTCCTGCAGTGCAATACTTGCACTTATTCACCACGGCAGTGGTCATCTGTATGATGTTGTGCTCCGCGGGTGTCAGTAGTCCGTTTTTGGCCAGTTCCAACTGCGTGAGCCAGTACGCTCTGAGTGCCGCAGGAGCAGCACTTAGCACCTTGGTCAGGTTAGGTACAAATCCAAAGTTCTCCTTGTACCAATCAAATACTTCTTTGACTTCCGCAGGCTCATCTGCCAGCTCGTCCATTTTAAATCCCCTGATGGTTTCTTTCATTTCGAAATGTGATTAACAGTGTATTGATCCTTGATTTCTTTAATCCTCTTGTTGTCCGGTGTGACTTTTTCGCCTGTTTCGACATAGTGTTTGAGGCCCTTGAGGTTATTCTCAAGACTCCGCTTGAAACTCCCTTTCATCAGCCCCGTCATCATGGCGGGTTTCCCACGGAATTGTAGCAGGTACGATGCTTTGGAAGTGCCGTCCCCATTGTCGCTGACACGGTAGTATGCCTGGGTGTTTTCTTTGTCCAGCGGAAACTTGGCCCCATCCAGGATGATGTTGCGCATTTCCATTCTTCGCTCATCAATCTCGGCTATTCGCTCGTGCACCCAGCGGGTGCCGTTTGCATTGAGATCACACCTTCGCTCAGCACCCTGCACGCCGGCCAGGGAACCGTTTTGGTAGTTGGCGCCATATATGTAGGGCGACCAGTTGGCAATAGCTCCATAGTCTTTCACCATGGCTTCCCACACCTTCCCGGCGGGGGCATTGATATCAATCTCCACCTCAATGGACTTGAATTTCTTATCCATCTTTTGTGCCGTGCCCATCGCTGCGACCAGCAATAGCAGGCCTAAACTCATTGTTCTCATTTGTTGCGTTCGTTTATTGTATTTTGAGTGCCCCTTAAGCGGCTTTCTTCATTGCTTTGGCAATCTCTTTGGCCTTGAATTCACTGGGCCTGCCCGTCTCCAGATAAGCCTTGAAGTCCTCAATGACCCCTGCAACCAGCTTGGACAGGTTCATTTTCATCATAGGCCCCATAATTGCGCCCATCAAGCCTTTGGTTTCCATTTGCATGTCCATGGTTACCTTGGTACTCATGCCGTGGCTAGTGAGTGTCCAGGTATTGATGGCAGAGTCGATGAATCCCGGGAAGCCATCTGTGACCTCGTAGCTCAGCACATAATTTCTGGCATCGAATCTTTTGAGTTCTTCTTCGATCTGTCCAAAACCCTGCACTTCACAGGTCCTGTTGTTGACGGGTGCACCGTCGAATCGGGCTTCTCCATGACCTTTTGAATAATCCAGCCCCCTGGCCCATTTGTAGGCGTCGGCGAACTGATTGCCAAGAACCTCCCAAACTTCGTCGACAGGCCTTTTCACTATGATTTCTTTACTGATATTCATCACAATTCCTTTTGTTTGGGAGTTGGATGCAGCAGAAATTGAGGTGTGACAGTCGGAATAAAAAAAGCCAAACTGAAAAAATCAATTTGGCCTTAAAGCATTGAAAATAAGGATACTTAAAAACTGAAATTTATTGAAAGTACTGCATGAGGTTCTGGTCATTCAGTATCTCTTCGACGACGGTTTCTGCGTCAAACTGATCTTTTGCCGGATGCTCCCTGAATAGGCTCGAGTGCTTGGCATAGACAGCTTCCGAAGTAGCTTCATAGTTGGCAGAAGCGAAGTCCAGCATCTTAGATTTGTACCCCACGTTGAAGGTCTTTTTGTCCTCGGTAAGCAATCCCTTTTTGTGAAAGTACTTGCTCTTCTTCGCACATCTACATGGATTGGCCGGATTGATGAGTCCACATTTGTTGTCCATGAAATTGCACAGTTCCTTGCGTGCGCGATGGAGCTTCATCCGGTAATTTTCCTTGCTGATGTTGAAGATTTCAGATCCGATGTTGTGATCAATACCAAAGGTGTCTCCAAGAATGAAAATCAACCGTTGCTCCCGGGTCAGGCACATGAGCATACCGGAGAGGCACCTGAATTGTGCTTCCCGGGTGAGTTCCCGAAGTTCTATTTCCTCCTCCACCGTGAGATCCTCATCAGGAACGGCATCCAGCCGGGCGCCATGATCTTCCAACGTTGAAAACTGGCCCTCCCCTTTTCTTCTTTTGGTCATCAGGAATTCATTTACCACAATCCGATAGAGCCATGTTCGAAATTGACTTTCGAAATTGAACTGCGACAGCTTGGTAATCACCTTGATGAGCACCTCCTGGGTGAGGTCAAGTGCATCGTCCGGTTCCCAGGACATTTTCCAGGCCACATTGTAAATGAAAGGCTGGTGCAATTTGACCAACTTATCGAGCGACTTTCGGTCACCATTCAAAGATGCCCGAACTAATTCTTTATTTTCCTCTTCCGAGTAGTTCTCTGCTAGTGGGTTAATCATACTGATAGCTTTTGGGTAGGATGCAGGAGAAAGGCCCGTGTTACTAAAGTGTATAAAAAAATACTGGAATCCCGGCACATTCCTTCTCCCCAACACTTAATTGGAACCTCCTATCTCTTTTCGGGATTGCTAAACGCCAGTAAGGTTGACTTTATTTGCCAATTCCCCTGCTATGCCCACGCTCCAAGTGTGTTGGGCCATAATCTGGTCAGAATTATTACACCAGAATGAAGCTATCGCTTTAGGACATAATGACTTGTACTGAAATTCTCACCCGCGATCCGAAGGATGTAAAGTCCCGGTTTCAAATGGCCAATGTCCACGGCAAAAACATTCTCCGCTGACTGAATGGGTCGATGAACGCGCTTCAACAGCCGGCCTTCCAGATCAAATAGGCCAAGGTCGACAATACGTGCGGTGAGGTTACTCATTCGGATATTCAACTGATCTTCGACAGGATTCGGATATACTTCGAGGTCATGGCTGTCAAGCTGATCGAAGCTCAGTGCTACTTCAACACGGAGCAGAACAGTATCCACGACGGTGAATTGTGAGTCCGATGCTACCACCAACAGTTCCAAATCTCCGGTGAAACGATCAGAGCTAAGGCTGTATCGTCCGAGTCCCAGATTGTCAATCGTGACATGGATCGAATCCTGTTCCGGATCCGGGAGATTCAACGAGTCAACCGGGTTTGATTGCCTATCGACAATGTCCAGGGAGAGTGTCAAGGAATCGGCATCCGGATCCGCAAAGACATCAGCTATATCCAAATCCGTGCTCCAGGTGGAACGGGAGAATGTCACCTGCAAAGTACCCAACGGATTGACCGCCTGAGGGGCTTCATTCACGTCCTGCAAATTGATGGTGATCACCTCGATCAAATCATTGCCCTCGTCATCTTCTGCACGGATCAGCAAGTCAAATTCCTGGAAAACCTCCTGTTCAAAGTCAAGATTGCGCAAAGCAATCAAGTTATTTCCATCGATCATGAATACGGTAGTATCCGGCTGAAACTCGATGCTGAAGGTGTGCTTTGCATCATCCAAATCCAAAGCTGAAAGTTCCCCAACCACAAAATCGGAACCGGAATTCTCCGGAAGGACATTGTTGGAAATGAGAATGGCTGTTGGTGCCAGCCCCCCATTCAAGGGGCCCGAGAAAACCTCAAATTCATCACTGGCGCTCAGTGACGCATCTTTGGCAAAAACCTCTACGGTAAAGAAACCGGTATAAGCACTGTCTATAGGGCTAATGGTGGCTACGGCGATGGTGTCAATGCTCACGGCAATTAACGTATCGGAAGGGACTATTTCAAAAGCCAAGGAATCTCCATCCGGATCGCTGAATAGTGCGGGCAGGTCCAATTCAATCTGCCAATTCGTACCTGAGAGTACATTCTGGTTGGGTGTACTGGAAAGCAATACTGGTGCTTCGTTTACATTGAGCAGGTTCAGTTCAAAGGCCCTTTTCAGCGTGTTTCCTGCAGAATCTGCAGCTTGAACCTCAATGTCAAAAATGGAATCAGGTTCACTCTCAAAATCAAAAATGCGTTTCGTCAGAAGTTGACCTTGATCGTCAATAGAGAAGGTAGTTGTGTCGGGCAGTTGTGTGAAAGTGAAGAGGTGACTGGTGTTGTCAGCATCCGTAGCAGTAAAAGTACCTATCACCGTCCCGACATCTACATTTTCAAAAAAGGCCGTATCTGAGAGCACGATATCAGTCACTTTCGCAGAGGCCTCCGTGACGGTGACGGTATATGCCGTGGACTGGCTTTCATCTTCGGACAGAATGACATAGGTCAATGGATTCGAAAAGTCATTGGGCGTTACGCCACTGATTTGCGCTGCGTCATCCACTGTAGCTCCAGCTCCGGCTGACAGTTCAAACTCAGCAACCAAAGCACTCAAGTCTGTATCATAGGGCATGGTAAGCGTAACATCCGTACCCGCTATCGTTGTCGTACCCTCCTGGCTGGCGATGGTGAACGCGCTCAACGCTGCTTCGGAATTGAGGATGGTGTTTGACCAAAAAAACAGATCACTGACATCGCCTATGGTGGCATTCACCTCAAAACCGACAGTGTCTACTGCGGCAAAGACTTCATCTTCACTGTCATCAAAAATCTGGAAAGTCACCGCCTCACCATCCACATCTCCGAATACAATCAGAAATATCAGGTACCGATTGACATCCTCATCAAATATGGGACTTGCGACTCCTCGCACCTCATTGTCTACAAAAGCGCCCAAAATGTCGGCCGGGTCTGTCGAAGCTTCGCCGTTCACCCGAAGCTCCCCAACCATAACCATAGAATTGCTGAACTGGGAAGCGTCAGGTGTCCAATTCGGTGCCTGAGCATGAACGATCACAATGCTCAGGACAAAAAACAGGGATAACAATTTTCTCATTTTCAGCTCTATCTAAAGTTTGATCACCTTGATATCTTCAGCGTGCTCTCCATCGCTGATGTTGATGATGTATACACCAGGTTCTACCTGTGCCGGCCACGTCCATGATTTCGCATCATCGGATTGCATTTCGAATCTGCCTATAAGCTCACCCAGCAGATTTCGTATTGCGATGGTCACGCGTCCCTGGAAACCGTGAAAAGCCACATGAAAGGCCTCCGCAGAAGGGTTGGGCCAGACACGCTCGCCGGACGGTGCATCCTGTGGTGCCCCAATCCTTAGCTGGAGTGGTTGATCGATCGAACCAAGGAGCTCGTTGGAAGAAAACTGCAACGCATTGGCCAAATCCATTTCACCATCATTGGAAAGATCTTTCAACTTGAGTTGCACACGTTCACCCTCTTCCAGCCCCATTATGGTCAGGAAGAAAATCGACCTTCCCTGGACCTTCTTTGCCTCCACACCCCCACGGTAGTGCCCATCAACAAAAGCTCCAAGTACTACGGAATCGGCCCTTGAGTCGGCCAGCTCAGCAATCACCGACATATTCGAAGCATAGCCATGAAGGTTGCCAGACCAGCGTTCGGATGGTGCAACATTGGGTTGCCAGGCTTGCCTGTTGAGAAAGGTATTGGCTGGGTACACCAGGCGGCCAGGATCAGTTGCAAAGTACAGATAGCCCTGGTTGGGCTCCAGAAAGTTTAAGGTACCTTCCCACCCAATGCCCTCTTCAAATACTGAAAAGGCAAATTGACCCTTCACAATGTCTCCAGCAGATGGGCTTAGGGAATTGAAGGCTTCATCGACAGATAAATTGAAGTCTGGGATGTAACCAATCCAGTTCCATCCTGGTGTGATTGGAATGGATGTATTGGCTTTCACCTGCGTGCCAACCACATCTAAGGTGCCGGGATTGTCTATTCTGATAAGATACAAGTCTCCATTTTGAGCACCTCCGGTGTTGGACAGCGACCCTTTCCACCCAAAACCGTCGGTATAGATATCGACGACTTCCTGACCTTTGATCTGATCTCCGGTAATGGGAGACAGTGGCGTCATTAATTCGTTGATGTCCGCAAGCTGTGCCGAGTTGGTACTAAAGGATATCCAGTTGAAGCCTGCCACCAAATCAATGTTTTGCACAATCACATCTCCTGCCACAATCCTTATTGGGTCTAACGGAGTGCCTTCCAATTCATTAGCGTTGAACGTGAGTTCCGGGGCCACCTCCCGATGCTCTACGCCCTTGCTGGCATCCCACACCCTGAATTCCAGAGATTCGCCGGTACCCTGATTGGCATATATGTCAAGAAAGGCCAGGTATCTGTCCAGGTCCCTGACGTAAATGGGGCTGGCAACTCCCCGTACCTCATCATTGACAAAAACACCTATGATATCGTCTTCATCAGCACTCAGGACACCTTCTACCTCCAACTCGCCAACGACATTCATTGAAAACTGAAAATCTGCCGGATTTACGTTCCACTTGGGCGCAGCACCAAGCACATCCAATACAAGCGTCAGTTTTTCGTTGAATCCAAGGTCAGCACTCAGGAATATATCTTCCTCATACCCACCAATATTTAAGCCTGTATTCACTTCAAGTTGTATCGCAATGGTACTTTGAGGGGCTATCTCCCCGGATTGTGGCATGGCTGTCAACCAGGGGGGCAGATTGTTGATGCTGAAGTTTTGCTCGGTACCGCCGAAGTTGGTAATGTCTACTACGAAGCTCAGCGGGTCATTGACATCTTTAGTGAACGCCAGGCGATCATCACCCCACTTCACCTGATTGCGATCAACAAAAGCTGTCCAACTGACGGGGGAAGCCAGCCGATTCTCAAACCGATCTTCTACTGTCCTCAGGCTTATCTCCAATGTGGTCTGCTCTATGAGTGGCGCAAAAATGCCTGAGGGTGTCAGAACAATGGCGTCGTCGCTTACCGCAAAATCGAAATCGACGCTGGCCACAGGCCTGGACAATCTGATATTGGGCGTGTCTTCCCCGTTGAAATCTGTACCTCCGACGGCCGTCGCTAGACCCCCGTTGTCACCAAATTCATTATCAAACTGATCCTCCAATGAGGAATTTAGCAGATTGACACCATTCACAATTTCAAAAGTTTCAAATGGATAGTAGGCTACCAAACCCGTTTCGTCACCAATCAACCTGCTATTCCAGTTGAGCTCCAGTTGCGTGTTTCTTCGGAAGGTTTCCCAAATCCGGAATTCATCGATGGAGCCCTCAAAGTACCGGTCGAATCCAAGTCCCCTGTTCGTACTGCGAAAACCCCGGACACCCAACCACATGCGGTTACCCTGCAACCCTCCCAAAGCACCACTGGGAATGCTGGCCTTCAATTCCAAGTCCACCAACACATTAATATTGCCCCGACGGCTCACAGCCATGGCAAAATGATGCCAATCATTGTCCAGGTATTGGCCATCCCCGGAACTGGCAATGATTTCCGAGGTATTGTTGGATACGACCAACTCTTCATTGGCATTGAACCCAACAAACCATGTGTTGTCGGAATTTGCGCGTTCATCGGTTCCGTCTCCTTTGCCATTTGAAAAAAGTACAGACTCGCCCTGGCCTGGAGCCCCCTTGAACCAAAACTCAATGGAAAAGTCCCGTTCATCACTGATCGCTACTGTGCTGGAAGTGTTGATTTCCAGGTAGTCATCCAGGCCATCAAAGGTCAGCGCATACCCTCCAGGTTCTACGTTCCATTCAGCGAAGAGCACCGCATTCCGGAAGCGTGCTTTGTCTGTTGCCAGGTTCCCGAAAGCCTCATCGAAAGGCCAGTACCCGACAAGCCCCACTTCATTGCCGATAAGACTTCGATTGGCATTGGCCACTACATCGCTAATGGACAAGGGCTCCGACCAAATACGCAGTTCATGCATATTGCCGTTGAAATAACGGTCGTTGGTAACTTCAGACCGGCCCAAAGTAACAGGACCAGTACCCGAATACGTGTTTGTCACCTTGACATCCTCCAGGATAAATTCCCCATTGCGATAAGCCGAGATGGCCTGGTTCTCCCGGTTGTACACTACAGCAATATGCTCGAAGCTCACCTCCGAGGGCTCCGGAAAAGACAGAGCCGTTTCAATGATTTGGCCGGAAAAATTGACAAAGAAGCGATTGTCATCATTGAATCCATACTCAAAGACATCATTGGAATTATTGCCTGTTGAAAAGAGTATGCTCGTTTCATTGAAGGTGTTCCTTCTTAACCAGGAAAAAACAGTAAATGAGCGACCGGAAAGGTCCAATGCTACGGGCACCCGCACGTAATCATTGATACCGTCAAAACCGACACTGGTGCCATTATTCAACTCTGAGTCGTTCAGCACAGCTTTTATTGACAATGTGGAGTTGTTGATAAGACCAGATTCAATAGGCTCATCAAATTGGATCAGAATTTCGTCATTGGCGGACAATACACCATCGGCGGGCTGAGGTGCCCCAAACAACTGAGGTCGACTGGTGTCTTTTGTTCCTCTCAAGATTTCCGAGGGTGTAAACACCTCCTCGCCAGGTGCCAAAACACATCGACTAACGGCCCTAACATCATATTCACGATCCGGCAAATCACCCATATCAAAATCATAGGTGATTTCAGATCCATCGATCATTTGCTTCGGTTCTTCTTTGTCTTCAAATTCTTCGCTGGTGACCATCAGAGGATTGTAGAAACGCATATCTGTAATCCACTGGGAGCCACTTGCTGGTTTGTATTGCAAATCGACGCGTTCGAAGCGATCGAAGTTCAGGTCATAATCGGCGATATTCACGGTAACCACACCTTCCTGAGCGGCCCGGGTATTCAGCACCCATTGGTCTGTGGGCATCTCTATAGCGACATCGGAACACCCAGGTATAAAAAATGCAGATATCGAAACCTCATCCTGGATGTCCACCTGATTGTCATTCGGATCGGACTGGCATAAAGAGCGCAGCACAATGCCGATATTTTCATAGTCCGTCACACTTTCCTGTCCTTGAGCCAGCGTAAGCGTCTTAACAAGCGATTGACCCGGAACCACCTGGAAAACGAGGCCGTTGGCCAGCGGCGTACCATCCACCTCTATGATGGCGCCGAAAGGGTTCGTCCCATCCACGATGTCCAGTTCCATTTGGAAGCCTTCCATGGTCTCTGAGTTGTTTTGCAGGTTGAGGGTGAAAACCGCAGGTCTATTGCCGGGTACCTCAGACACTACTGACTGATCTACTGTCAACACTGGTACTTCCCTCTGAGCCGTGGCTGCGCTCAGAATTTCCCCCGGACGATAAAATTGCGTGAGGACCTCATCTTCATAGGGGCAACTTGTCGCGCCACCCCTTGTCGAGAAGACAGGACCAAAGCCGTCACCCGCTTCCCTGATGTCCACCGTATAGGCATCTCCCAGATCTCCATCCGCAAGGGTGAAACTGAAGGAAGTGGATTCCTCTACCGCAGATGAGGAACTTCTACCAAAACTGGTGGAAGTATTGAAACTGATGGTCTCACTGAATCCGTTGTCGTTGACTTCGAAACCCAGTTCGTTGGCAATGGTCTGATCAAGGTTGAACTCAAAATTGGTTTCTACAGACTCCGAGGCTGTAATCGTCACCGATTGCTCTAGTACACTTCCTGCTTCAAAACTGCGGTTGTCAATGACTTCAGCTTCAAATTTCTGTCTTTCATTGAAGGTCAACCAGAATATCCAGTCTTCAATGGATTGATTGAAAAACATGACCGTGTCCGTGCGACTGCCCTCGTAGTCGGCGGGAAAGAGGAGTTGATAGCTAGGTCCAAAAGAACCGATGGTGGAAGCGTCAGTTCCCCATACAGATGCATCGGTATTGCTGCTGCCAAATCGCTCATCCTCAGGAGGTACCAAAGACACGTATACGGGCTCGTCGATGGGCACCACATCCGCGGGATCGCTGACGTAGGTGATAAACTCGTTTCGCAATTGCTCCAGGTCAGGAATCAATACATCCTGAATGAAGAACTGGGAAAAAACGAACCCCGTAGAAAATTCAGGATTCAGTCTCAAACCGACATCGGTCCCAATCCTGAAGCCATCTACTGACGTCTCCAGGCAGTCGGTACATTGGTCATCGGGTATCAATTCGATGAAACTCGAAAGGCCATAGACAATATTGGTAGACCGTCCTACGAAAAGGTCACCTTGGGCACCGACAAACTCCGGAGCATCAGACGTGGAAATGATCTCGGTAAACTCGATGGAGTTTGCGATTTCTGAATTTGAGTTGAATGACGTGGTGACATCGAAGCCCGCTGTTGTTGTATTGGACACCTCAACTTCGGTGGTCACTTCAGCACCCAGCCCGATAGATGTCTCAATGGTTGCTCCAAGTTGGAGTTCACGTTCTATCGCCGTTCCTTGTGTATTCGTGACAGAAACCTCGCTGGCACTGCTGTAGGACACGCCCTGCTCTATGGAGGCGAAGCTTTCGGAACCTGGCGGGTCCCTCAAAATCATATCGATCTGATTGGGCCCGGTAGTTACAAAGTTGTTACCTGTAGGAATACCTCCGAAAACATAACCTCGAAAGGGATCTCCTTCTCTCCAAATCGTTTGAATAGCGCCATTGTTGCCTGAAAAAGCTGTGATATTCAAGGTGCTGGTAAAACTGTTTTCGGGGTTAATTTCGTCTTGATTGATATTAGGAATACCTCCTAAGAAACTATAAGTGGCTTTCCCCCGGGCGTTGAGGGGGATCCTGACTTCGTCATCGTTGATGGCCAGATTGTTGGTGATGGCCACTTCGCCATCCACCACAGGTACCTGGTCTACCAAGGCATCATTGATGTATTCTTCGAACAGCTCGATCCGAAAACTGTAGTTACCACGCTGAAGGAAAACCGGAAACCCAAAAGTGTAGTTGCCATCGCCATCTATGAGCGGTACCTCCGTGGTAATGCCTGTTGTTTCATCTTCCGCATTGAGTGACTCCTCACCAAAGATCTCTTCACCTTCAAGGTTGACGACGGAAATGGTAGGGGTAAGACGCAAGGTAAAGTCCTTCTTGTGGTCAAAATAGAAGGTGTCAACAGCTATTGTAAATAGGGTGTCAGCTACCTGCGAAGTGAAGATCGTATCAAATGCCGCCGGATCCACGGGCGGAAAAATACCAATCGGTTCCCCGGCCACTTCAATAAGGACCGTATCCTGGAGAAATTCATTCTCCTCCCTTATGCCTGTGAGATCCAATGTGGTATTGAAGGTTTCATCAAAATCGTAAATACCCGCTCGTACGTCATTGACTACGTACCGTTCCGGAGGCAGCATTATGACGAACTCGCCACTTTCCGGGTCAGGGGCAATCTCAACCTCACGGAGGTTGATGGTGGCAGTAGACGTAAATTCATCCACACCGAGGGCATCCGTCGTTACGACCAAGGAGTCAAATTCCCTAAACGTAAGGTCCTGAATTTTCTGGGGCGATAAACGGATGGAAGCTTGTCCGATGTTGTTATTTGAGCGTCCAAAGCCCATCGGTTGCTGAACCTCCAAAGGTCCGCCGGTCACCCTGCCTGCCAGTCGTACCAGTGTGGTATCCTGGAAAACTAATCCGGCTATGGGTTCCTGGAAATTGAACAAAGGAAATTCATCATCCGGCGTTGCAGGTGGAAAGCGCCCTCCATCCTCAAACGTATGATCCTGCAATTCCACCCGAATGCTGTGAAAACCAATAGGAACATCAATTGTGAAGGCTCCCAGGGCATCTGATAGAATCAGGTCGCCATCCGCATTGACCGCGGGAATGCCATCCACGGTGATAAAGGCCCCTTCTACTGGGAAGGGCGTATTTTGATAGAAAATGGTGCCACTAACCGGAAATGATGAGACATCATCAAAATCCACTTCATTGAAAATAAACGCCCCATCTCCCACGAATCGCAGTTGTTGTGTTGGTTCGAATGTGTGGTTTTCGAAGATGGGGGTGAATGTGTACAAGGACCCCTGCGTTTCAAACGGAAAGCCCGTGATTGTGTAATTGCCGCTTTCATCTGTGATACCCTTGTAAGATAGCTGGCTGTTGAGGGGCGTTTCATCGGACCATTCTGCTCGGATGATCTGACCATGGTTTTCATTGAAATCGAAGCCTCCCTGCCTGGAAAAATCATAGAATTCTTCAGCTACCCCGGCATTCAATCGCCAATAGGCAGCGAAACCGTCCTCCGTTCCTGCAAGGAATCGGGAAAAATCACGGTCAATTTCATCGAAGGCAAGCGGTCGGTTCCAATAACGAATCTCGTCGACAAAACCCGAATAGAAGTTGCCTTCTTCATTGCGACCTATGTAAATGGCGGCACCTTCAGGAATAGCTGGAGCGCTTCCCGCAGCTACACGTACGGAGTCAATTTCACGCACATTCTTTCGGGCGTATACCGCCAGATAATCCTGTACAGGGTCGAAAACCGCGGAGACATGAAAAAATGAATCCGTGGGATGGGTGTAGGCCAAACTTGCCGTGGCATCTCCTACTGCAAAATTCAGGGTGGCTCCATCATAGTCCAACTCAATATCGCCGCGATTGAAAATCGTGACAGGTACCCCGTCATCGCCTTCAAATCGCGTCCAAACCTGAAAGGTCAGTCCTCCGTCGACCTCCAGTTCGTCGTCGGTTTCTCCCGGGAAAAATCTGAGATAGCTTTCGTCTTCGCTGCTCACCCTGAGGCTTCGCCCCCTTAGGTTGCCCTCTGTTTCAGCAAGCACTGTCGCGCCATTGACGGCGGTACCTCCTTCGAATGTAATGCGTCCTGTCGCCGTTCCTACTGGAAACGCAAACCCCGAAGATTCGATAAAATTGACAAAAGGAATGCGCAACTCGTCAGCAACGCCTTCGGCAAACAGGGTGTATTTGTACAGGATACCCCCTTCCACAAACTCATCGCGAAACGAAAACTCATCCGGTGCCAGAGTAGCCACAAGTAGCGAATCACCATCCGATCCCAAAGGCTTACGATAAATCAGGAGCCGCGTAATGTTGTCCCCTGACGAAATAATGCTCCAGTTGAGTTGGACAACATCCGGAAAATAACCTTTAGAAACAAAAAACTCCTCATCGAACGTAGTATTGAAATACGCCACGGGATAAGGAAAGCCTACGGCAAGGAAGTGCTCATCCTGAACTACCTCTGTTGCTCCTGACTGGATAACTTGACCCCCGGTTATGACATAATAAGCGGAATCTTCTCCATTCACGATTTTGGTCTGTCCACCGAGAAAGCCAATGTTGTACGCCGACTGCCTGCTTTGCGCCATGCCTTGCGTTAGCGCAAGAAGCATGATCATGAAAAATAGTACCCTTCTCATCTCGCCGTCGTCAAAATGGAATTAGTACTTGATGATGTAATGGACGTAGGCATTCCGGGGACGCGTCTCATCTCCACCTCGGTCGTTGATGGTTATGCCAGTGAACGCCACTTCAGTTTGTCTGACAACGGAAGTCTCCGAATCATCAGCCACGTTTCTGTCATTGGCGTCATCCGATTCTTGGTTATTCTGAAAAAGATCTCGATAGTCGTGCAGGTGACCGGGATCATTAATACTGTGATCGTGTTCACCAAATTCATCATTTTGATAGCTCCCGACCAGGTTGCCGGTATTTCCACCATTCAGTGCGAACCTGCTGTTCTTGTTGGGGTCCACGTTAGCATCTCCTGCCACGCCTCTCAGGAAGTACCCCCGCAAATCCGGAACCCTAAAGTTCGTGGCTCCATCCCCTCCCCAGGCGGTACCAATGGCGGCAAAGAGCTCCGGGAAATCGGAGATGTTTTTCAAAGATCCATCACAGACCAGGTAGCCATCCGGCAGGTTGGTGTCGACTTCACCGGCGAAGGGCAAAATGGACCCTGCGGGAACCCCATTTTCCGCCCGGGAAGCGGCCTGGGCATAAGGCACACTCAGTAATTGCGTCTCACTGACTGTGACAAAATCGGTGTTATTGACGCTGACTTCAGCTTTAAGGAAGTAGTTGATATTGATCCAATCCAGGCCATAAAACACTGCCTGATTAACGGATCCTACCGTGGTACTGAAAACCCCAAATGCATCTGTCAGGAGCTCATGGGTCTCCGTGAAATCCGGTGAGGCGCTATTGCCTTCTTCAAAAATGGAAAAGCGAACGAAAACATTTTCCCCTCCCAGGGCATTGCCATCGAAATCCCTGGCGTAGCCCTGGAAACTAAAACCCTTCTCGTTGATCTGGGCCACCGCCATGTTGCCAAGAATGAAAAGGAATAGGGAAAATGCAATCGTCAATCTGGTTGTATGCCTGCTCATTGAAGTGAGATTTTTATAACTGGTGCATGATTTGCATGATGAAGATAGGCAATGACATCACCGAACAGGCCGGTCAAAAATGTATGCAGGATTTCTGTAAATGAAGTGTCAGATCGTGTAAATAGACCCTAATCCGGGTCAGAGGAAGAGAGCAAATTGATACGGTTAATGAGTTCTGCCTGTAGCGACCTACTGATCGGCAGCCCTTCCCCGTCTATGTAGATCTGCGAGTGGTTGATAGCCGTAATGGCATCCACATTGACAACATGCGATCTGTGTATGCGCAGGAATTTTGTATTGGGCAGCTGGGCTTCGACTTTCTTCAAGATGTTTCTAACGACGAACTTCTTGTCCGCGGTTTGTATCTCGGTGTACGCACCCTCCGCTTTTAGCCAGCGAATGGTATGGAATCGCAGCCTGATATAGACATTGATGTTGCGGATGAACAAACTGTCGTTGAGGGTAGAAATCGAATCCAGCTCTTCCACTGGGTTAGGGTCGTTGAATACCGCCATCTCAATGGCAATTCTGAGATCTTCCACTTTGAAAGGCTTGCTGAGATAGGCATGAGGCTTTAGTCTTTTGGCTCTTTGAACTACCTCAGATTCGGTGTGGGACGTAATGAAGATGATAGACGGCGTCCACTTAATCTTTTCCGCCAGATCCAAACCCGTCTTGTCAGACCCCAAATCGATATCCACGAGGACAAGGTCCGGTTTGTTTTTATCTATGGCATTGAGGGCCTTGTCATAATCCTGAAAAGCACCCATGACCTCAAGACCACAGTCCTCAACGATCATCTGCAGATACTCCAGGGTACTGATCTCGTCCTCAATGATGATTGCTGTGATCTTATTCATGGCTTCAAGAAACACCAATACTTACGGTAAAGGTACTGCGCTTCCCGAGTTCGCTGGTAGCAGACAGTCGGGCATTGTTTTTCTCAGCCAGTTCCCTGGATAGCATGAGCCCAAGTCCAGTACCGATTTCCTGATTGGTTCCAGCTACCACGGGGGCCGTGTTATTGAAAATATCCTTCAAAGTTTCTTCGGAAATACCTGTGCCTTCATCCCGCACATTGATGAGAAGGTCAGACTCCGCCTCGGCGGAGTCTATCACCACCATGTCTCCCTCCTTACTGTATTTGATCGCATTGGCCACCAGGTTTCTGATGACGATCTGCATCATTTCATTATCCAATTCAGCGACATGCTGATCCAGGCATTCATTGGACAGCGTAACCCCTTTTTCCGAAGCCAATGGCTTGAGCAAGACCATGGCATGATCAACCAACTCCCGGACCTTCACCATTTCCAGTTGCGGCTTCAGCTCATTCAGCTGGGACTGAGCCCAGCGCAGCAGGTTATTCATATAAAGAGAGGTATCTGACAGTCTCAGATTCAAATGTCGGGTGCGCTCCTCCAGTTGTTCCTGATCTATCCGCTTAGCTTCAAACAAGGCAATCGTATTTTGCAATGCAAAAAGTGGGGACTTCAGGTCATGAGAAAGGACACCTAGTATCTTGGTGTTCAGCGTATTAAGCTTTTCCAATTCCACCTTGGTTTTATGCTCCTTCATGCGGTTTCGGTTGATCAGGTAAGCGATGAGTCCGAGCAATATGGAAAAAACCACACTGGCAATAATCAGGTTGCGCTGGTCCCTCAATGCCGCCTGGGCCTTTTGTCTTTCCCTTTGACGTTCCACTTCCAATCCCCGCCTTTCATTGTCGAACTGGTATTCCGCCTCCAGCATAGAGATTTCTTCGATTTTTTCTTTGTTCAACAGACTGTCAGTAAGCCCCGTGTAGGATTTCAGATAGAGAAAGGCCTCCGGCCAGTTCCTGCGCTCTTCATAGAACTCATACAGTTGCAAGGCAATATCCTGCATCAGATCCTTCCTTCCGATGGATTCAGACAACGCATAGGCCCTGAGCCATTGCTGTTCAGCTTGGGTGAATTCCTGACGTGAGTAGTGAAAATCTCCAAGTACCTTATGGTTCGTAGCAGTGATGGAAGTTTCACCACACGATCCGGATTCCCGCAGGGCAATGTCAGCATAGTATTTGGCCGAATCCAATTCGCCCATTGCCAGGAAGGCCTGGGCCATTGTGGTCATCGGATAAATGGTCATGCAATTTCTGCGAATCCAGTATTGGAGTCCTATCCTAAGTTCCTCCACCGCCTGAGCCGGAGCATTGTTTTCCAGGAAAGCACCACCCAGATTGGTGTGGACGTTGCCCAAATAGCGATCGGTCAATACGGTATCGCCATCCAGTGTTTTGTAATAGTATTCGATCGCCCGATCCACATCCTTCATATACCTGTAGGTATTGCCAATGGCGAGCAGCGAAACCCTGGTGCGCTGATCAAGCTGGAGCGCCTCGTAGATATCCAGGGCCAGTAGTTGATTTGTCAAAGCCTCATAATATCGACCCAGGGCACTATACTTATTACCCAGATTGTTATGCGCATTGGCCAACCCAACACTATCCCGGACCTCCACCAGGACGGGTATGGCCATCTCCAATACCCTAGCCGCGGAATCATACTGACTCAATCGTGACAACACACTCGCAATGTTTACCATGGTATTGCTCAACGTTTTGGCATGCCCCCCTGCCTTGGCGACGTCATAGCTTTGACCCATGAAATAGCCAGCGGAGTCAAACTGGCCATTGATCTTGTAACAAAGTCCAATGTTGGAAAGGAATTTGGCATAACCCTCTGTATCCCTCCCCTCCTTTATGGTCGCGAGCAAATGATTCCCAAGGGCAATAGCCCTTTCCAGTTGATCCCTTTGAGCGTAGAACGCCATTTGCTCGGCATAGCCCCGCCAGAGCACATTTGGATTGGCTGCGGTCGCCACCTTATTGATGAGGCTGTCCGGAAGTTCCTGGCTTTTTAGTTCAAAAAGCAGAAATAGCGTAACGAGTGGACAGATTGTCCTGAGTAATGCTGGTTTCACAATGGTCAGTTTGAGGTTGTAAAAAACTTAAATCACAGAACGCAACGGTAGGTTAGGGTCCGGAATCGCACCGTGATCATAACAGCTGGTAAAATAGTCAAAATAGAAAATTGTCGGAAAGAGAAACGACAATCTCTAAGGTATCACCAGGTAATCCTTACGAATTCAAAACGGATGGATCTCGGGGAAGGCACTAGGTGACTGAGGCCAGAACCAAACAGAATAGGTGATTCAGTTTATCTGACACCAAACTGAGCCTTTGCAAAAACCTACAACTGCGATGGCGTCGAGAAAATACCCTGCTGGAGCGAAAGTAACCCGCTCACTACGGACGATTTCACCATATTCCCCGATTTTCCTTAAATTAAAAACCACAAGAGCTAACCATTTTGCTGCCGCTAACGACCAACACCCCCATCGAGGGTTGCAATTCCTCATGTCGCTGTGATTGTCACGGACTGAGCCAAGCTTGTAAATGGCTTTTGCTCTTTCTGCTCTGGGTGGGCAACAATGGGACTATGTTGGCAAAGGCGTCTCAGGTCGACCAAAACCTAACTCAGAAGCTGGACAGTCTGAATCAGCAGGCATACCTGGCCTACAACTCCGACCCCCGGCAGGCCATACGCTGGTCATTGGAGGCGGTAACGAGAAGCCTGGAATCTGGCCTATATCCACAAGCGTCAGTTGCTTACAAAAATATGGGGCTTGCCTACTGGCGACTCTCTTCCTACGACTCAAGCCTGTACTATTATGAATTGGGCAAAGAGCTTGCCGATTCCATTGGGGACGAACTCACAGGCTCCAAAATCCTTAATAACATGGCGCTTGTATACCGAGATAGAGGCCAGTACTCTACGAGTCTTGACCGCTACCTTGAAGCATTGGAAATCCAAAAAAGGCTCGAAGAATACGGTAGTTTGGCCATTACTCTCACCAATGTGGGAGCCATCTATTTTCGCCTGGGGGAAGTCGACAAAGCCAAAGAATATCTCAATCAATCATTGGCAATGGCAACCCGGGGCAATTTCGCATTACCTGAATGCTTTGGATGCAGTGTGGCCATAGAAGTATACAGTAAGACACGCGATTATGATCGAGCGGATGCCTACTACCAGCGTGCCAGGCAGTCCTGCCAAAAGGTGAAAAGCAAGTACTACCTGGGCCTGGCCAGCTACAATTATGCCCTCATGCTGAAAAAGAAGCAAAACCTTCCGGCAGCCATAAGTGAGTTCGAGCGAAGTCTGGCCGTGATGGAGGATGTCGGGGATCGAAGGAAGCAAGCTGCAGTCATCAATCAACTTGGCAGTATCTATTATGCCCTCAACCAAATCACAGCATCAAAGAAGTATTTTACCCGGGCCAAGCATATGGCGGTGGAGCATGGCCTGCTTGATGAACTAAAAACTTCCTATCAGTTTCTATACAAAATTGATAGCCTGGGAGGCAGGTATGCTGCTGCCCTTGCGGGATTCCACAGATTCCACGAACTCAACGATAGCCTGTCCAGGCTACAAAGATTTTATGCCCTGGCAGAGATCAATGTGAAATACCAGACACAACAGAAGGAAATTGAAAATGAGGTCTTA
Source organism: Cyclobacteriaceae bacterium (assembly GCA_965601475.1). Taxonomy (GTDB): domain Bacteria; phylum Bacteroidota; class Bacteroidia; order Cytophagales; family Cyclobacteriaceae; genus JAWPMT01. The sequence goes on from OZ271832.1 coordinate 1,006,987, forward strand.
CGAGCGGAACGAGAACTTCAGAACGAAGTAATCAACAGACAAAAGCTCAATGCCCGAATCTATTATATCATCATTGCCGCTTCGGTCCTAATCATAGCCGTGCTTATCATTCTTGTCGTGGTCATTCGACGTAGCAATATTAGCCTGAGATCAATGAACCTGGAGATCAACAGGCAAAGCCTAGCCCTCGAAGAGAAAAACCAGGAACTGCATCAGACCATTGATCGGCTCGAGCAAACGCAGCGGCAGCTCATAGAGTCCGAAAAAATGGCGTCACTCGGGTCATTGTCAGCCGGAATCGGTCATGAAATCAACAATCCGCTCAACTTCATCAAAGGGAGCATTGAAGTATTGTCGAAGCACTACAAGGAGACCAAACTCAAAGTCACCGATGAAATAGCCAATAAATGCTTTGACGCTGTGAATGAAGGTGTGGACCGGGCCTCATCAATTGTCAAGAGCCTGTCACACTTCAGCAGAATGGGCGATGAAATGGACGAAAAATGTGACCTGTACGAGATCATTGACAATTGCCTGGTCATCCTGGAAAATAAGCTCAAACACAGGGTCCAGGTCACTCGAAAATACTCGAAAGAGGCCGCCATCTGTGTGGGCAATGGCGGTCGCATACATCAGGCATTTCTCAACATCCTTTCCAACGCAGAGCAATCCATTGCCGAGTCGGGAGAGATTTCTATTCACGGAAGGCTCTTCAACGGCAGCATTGGGATCAGGATATCGGATACGGGATCGGGGATTAGTCAAGATAATCTCAGCAGAATCATGGAGCCCTTTTTCACCACAAAAAACCCTGGGGAAGGTACCGGACTCGGTTTATCAATTACCTACCGCATCATTCAGGAGCATGGTGGTACTATCTCGGTAGATTCGGCACTTGGGGGCGGCACCACTGTCTCGATCGTACTCCCAAGAAAAATAGACTAAGAAAACAACTCAATCACCTATCTATTTGGTGCTAGCCCCCAATGGAAAAGGTCTTTGCTGCATAAAAAAACCCGGCTATTGCCGGGTCCATTTCTTATGACTGTACGAGTCTATCAGTTGTTGGAATAGTAGAAACGCTCATGTACGATTTTACCGTCCTTCCATCGCTGTACACCAGTCTGCTCCATGGTTACGCGATTACCATCTTTGAAGCTGACGTCCATTGAGGTCTCATGGATCACCACACCGGCTTCTTCATCTGAGGTGATCGCTTTCACCTCCAGACCGTGAAACTCCTGAACATTGTTGAGGAATTGCTCCTCATAAGCCCTACAGGCAACTTTACCTTCCCTGACACCCATGGGCTCCACCATAACGACATCATCCGAATAGTACTTCTCAAATGCATCCAGCAATTGGCCTTGTCCGATCATGTTGTAAATGTCCTGGGTTTTTTCTTTTAATGTCATTACGATTGTTTTTTTAAATGTACATACATATACTGTACATACATTTAAAAGGTTTAGAAATTAGCCACTTTTTTTCGATTTCCTTCAGGACTTACCTGCGGCTGACTGCAAACCAGCGGTTGATTGAACTTGACAGCGCTGTAGTAAAGAATTTAGGTAATGACCAGGTTTATAACCCCTGCTGGCACTGTGCCCGCTATTCTCCTCTCAATACGGGTACTACAAGGGTCACCAAAAAATCATCCCCAACAAGGAATTCCATGAAATTGCCCATGATGCCGAAGTCCTTGCGATTGACCTGCAACTCTCCTTCGAACACGCCAGTGCTTCCCCGATCCGAGAAAGTGAAGGGAAGCCGCACTTCCTTCTTCACTCCTCGCAGATCGAGTTCGCCTACCGCCAAGTAGCCATTTGAGGTCTTCTCTATTCGGTCGGAAGTGAAATGTATTCTGGGATGTGCCTTGGCATAAAACCAATTCTCACTCCGGGCATGCTTGTCTTTGGTGTTGTTGCCGGTATTGATGGTTGCCACTGAGACGCTGACATCAAAACCCGCATCACCGAGGTCTTTAGGGTCAAAGCGAATGGTTCCTTCAAGCCCCGAGAGTGTACCTTCGGCTTTCTTACCCGAAAATGCAATTTCGTAGTCTTGGCCAATCTCCCACTGTTGACCCTTTGCAGTTGGCACGCAAAGTGCCATCAAGGTTACCAACATCAAAAATTGCCATGATTTAGTAGTGAGGTATCTTTTGAGCGTCATCAGTTCAGGAATTTGATGTCGATGGATAAATCCTCTTCATTTCCAGTAATAACCACTGTGGAGCGTTCGAAGTTAGGACGTCCAAACCTAAATTGATTCGTTACGCCAACACGTTCCTTGGGCATCCCGATAAAATTCCGGTCTACCTCTCCATTGCTATTTTCATCGTGAGTCACCGTGATTGCATAACTACCTCGAGGTACATCGCTAAAGGTGTAAGCCACTGATCCTTTTTTCGCAGGTACTTCTCCTATCTTCAAGGCCTTCTCTCGCGCAGCAGGAAAGCCCTCCTCATTATCGAACATCATGAAGACAACTTGTCCTTTGTCACTCTCCACGGCTCCCACCGCGATGGTCACATTGGTTTGGGCCAGGGAGGCCACGGCCGCAGCAATTCCTATGATCAAAATGATTACTCTTTTCATTATCTGTTCACTCTGTTCCGAGACGACCACTGAGTTGCAGTAATGTGATCTCAGACTGCTTGACATCATATTCTAGATTATTGATTCTGTTCCTGGCTAAAGCCAAATTCACTTGCGCAGTTCTCAGGTCTGCAGCATCCACAAGGCCCAACGCATAGTCCGCTGAAATCTTGTCAAAATTGCGCTCGAAAGTTGGAAGGTTCTGCTGTTCAATGCGCAACTGCTGTTGATGATTTTGATATCGGGCAAAAGCATTGCGCAAATCCCTTGTTAGCACTAATTCGGTTTGCGCCAGGGACAATTCCTGCTGCTGAAGTTGCAACCTGGTATTCTGACGCTGGATTTTATTCAGCCCTCCTGTAAAGACCGGAAAACTCATTTGCACGCCTACATTGGGTCCAAGAACCTGATTGCTCTGGATAAAACTGGCTTCATCTTCCGAGTCCAGATAAGACAGGTTGGCATATCCCTGAATGATTGGCATGTAGGTGGATTTGCTGATTTTCGATTCCAACATGGCATTTTCAACGGACCGACGAGAGATCGACAACTGGGCATTGTTGGCCTTCATCTCCGTCAAGAGTGTTTCATAATCCAGCTGATCAATCAGGTTCAACTGCTCATTAACCTCATAGGCAATATCCTCATCTCTGACCATGAGTAGATTCAGATCTCGTTTCGCATTCTCATATTCCAGTTGAGTCGTTCTGTACTCCGCGCTGTCGGTATTCAAATCCACCTGGGCTTGCAAAACACGCACGGAATTGGCCGTTCCGAACCGGGCGTCTGTCTGCACGCGTTGCCATCGGTCATAGGAGATGCCAATGTTGTCAATTTTGAGTCCCAGCCGGGCCTGGTGTCTGGCTACCTGGAGGTAGGTGGATACAGTTTGGGCCACAGTCAGCTCGATTACACTTTGCATCTGTAGTTCACTCAATGCATGGCTATTCTCCAATCGCTCGTAGGTGTACTTCCCCTTGAACCCTTGAAAAATGGGTACAGTCACCTCAGTTTTTACGTTGATATCACTGGAAGTACCATCCAATTCCAACGGCGGATTGGTCCCATCCGCAGTGCCTCTGGTTTGTATTTCAGCACTCGAATAGCCCCATTCGTATCCTCCAGAAACTTCCAACCGTGGCATTTGACCTGCCACAGACCTGCTAACATTGTTCTGGCTCACTTGGACATTGTAAGCCTCAATCTTGATACTGTAGTTGTTGGCCAGCGCCAGCGAGATGGCTTCTTCCAAACCTAACAGTTGCTGAGCCCAAGCATTGCCCATTGCTGTCATAGACAGAAGGACGGTTATCAATATTTGATTGCGTCTCATAGTCAGTCTGTAATTAGGTATTTCAGTTTTCGAACGGCAGGCTCTACCTGCTCTGCGGTGGCTTTTTCCTTATGAAAAAGATTGTATCCCAAAATTCGGATCCGATTCATGGCAACCAGGGCCAGCGGGAAGAGTAAGAGAACGTTAAGCAAACCATATGCTAAGCCATACGCTATGGCGATGGCTGGCCCCTTTAGAAACTGTGCACCAAGGCTCCCCGAAGCGATGAGCGGCCCCAAACCCGCCACGGTGGTAATGGTCGTCAACAGGATTGGTCGGAAGCGCGATCTGGCCGTTTCAGACATAGCCTCCTGAAAAGCCTTACCCTCCTTGAGAAGGGTATTGAACGTGGACGTAAATACAAGGGAGTCATTGACAAAAACGCCTATAAGCGCGATGGTACCGACGAGCGAAAAGATGTTAAGGGGGATACCGTGGACCCAATGGCCAATGATCACCCCTGGTAGCATGAAGGGGAACATCGCAAAGACTGTGATTGCCTGCGAAAACGAATTGCAGTTGATGACAATAAGTGCCAGAATGAAGACCATAATAATCGGGCCAACAGTCGAAATGGCATTGATCATTTTGAAGGAAATCCGATTCTGGCCTTCTACGCTGTAAATCACTGAAGGATATTTGGAGGTAATGCCAGCCAGTGCTGTTTCCTCAATGTCGGCGATGGCCCGAGGTGCTGAAACATTCTTGTTGGCCACATTAGCCTCCACCCGGATCTCCCTCCGTCCATCAATGTGATTGATCGCCAAAGTCCCTGTCCTCCGCTCGATATTGACGACATCTCTAAGGAAGTAATTCTGCCCACCGGGCGCACTGATACTCATGTCTAACAGGTTGGTAATCGAACTGCGACCATCCTCCGGGTACCTTACCCACACCTCCACCTCACTTTCACCGCGCTGCAGACGCTGTACTTCCGCACCAAAAAACCCAGCACGGATCTGACCCATTACACCAGATAAAGTCAATCCGAGGAGTTCGGCCTTCGGCTTGAGGGTAACAATAAGCTCAGCAGTTCCTGACTTATCTGTATCCGACACGTCCTTAATGTCGGTACGCAACTTCATTGCGGATTTCAACTCCTCCTTGGCCATCCGCAACTCCTCAATATCCTTTCCAATGAGAGCGATGGAGATGGGCATACCGAAGATGGAGGTCGTAGCACCCACACCATATATCAGGCGCGTGGCTTCAGGTATTGGCACGCCGAACTCCCGAATATCATTTGATAGCTGAAAAGAACTGATTCCGCGCTCCTCTCCAGCCATGAATGTGACTTTAACCTTTCCCTGATTGTCCAGTGGCCCCGTGATTTGCTCAACAAACCGAATCACATCCTTGTCATCCTCACGCCGTGCTTTGTAGTGCTCATTGACTTGCCATGCCGCTGCTTCTATCTCTGCGAGCCGGGCCCTGGTTATTTCCACAGGTGTGCCCGGTGGCAACTCCAACTCCATGAAAGCAGCATCATCGTCGAGGTTGGGGAAGAAAGTGAAGTTCACCACTCCTGAAGGTATGAGTGCCACGGAACCAACCAGCACCACCACGAAAAACAAGGCACCAACCCACTTCATTCCGACCCTACCGGTGACTACACTGCGGAAAAGGGGTAGAAAAATCCTGTTACGCTGGAAATCAATGAACCGACCAAACCATTTTTCTAGCCTGCTGAGCTTTGCATCCTTTTTCAAACCCTTGGAATGCGCCAGGTGAGCGGGGAGAACGAAGAAGCTTTCTAGCAAGGCCACGACCAGCACCGAGATGACAACAAATGCCATTTGTCCAAAAAAGTCTCCCGCGCGGGTTGGGAGAAACAAAAACATGGAAAAAGCAACGGCCGTCGTTGATAGTGAGACAATCACAGGCGTAACCATCTCCAGGGTACCGTCAAGGGCGGCCTTCAAAGGTTTCTTACCTAGCTCCTTCGCATGCCGATACACATTCTCACCAATAACGACACCATCATCCACCAAAATGCCGAGCACCAGGATAAAGCCAAACAATGAAACCATGTTGATGGTCATGCCGCCAAAATCAGCCACCACAAACATGCCAATAACGGCCACAGGAATCTTGAGAGCGACCAGGCTGGCCATGTACCTGTCCAGGAAAAGCGAAAGTACGATCAAAACCAGGATAACCCCTGCTACACCATTATTGACCATGGTCCTGAGTCGATTGCGTAGATTCACCGTGCCATCCTCCAACACATGCAGCTGGATACCCTCGTGGGTGCGATTGAATTGCTCCAGATAAGTCCGGGCTGCCTCCGCATTTTCTATGATATCCTCGCTGGTTAAGGTGAAGACATTTAGAACTATCATTTGTCTGTTCTGAAAGTAGCGGGCCTCAGCATTGTCCTTGAATTGATCTCGGATGTTGGCCACATCCTTCAGGTAAACGACATTGCCGTTGACGTCAGCTTTTACAATGATGTTATGGAGGTCCTTGGCAAAGTATCCTTTGCTATCTGCTTTTACGCTTATATTCTGAGTCCCCGTTTCAACCGTACCGCCAAATGTTTCCAGGTTGGCATTTCTCACCGCCAACATGACCTGGTTGATGCTCAGGTTGTGGGCCCTTAGATCATGCTCACGAACACTAATTTCTATTTCCTCCTGTGGTACCCCTTCGATAAAAACCCTGGAAATACCTGGCATATTCATCAAGTAGTCGCGAATGTCATCCGCATAGTCCTTCATCACCTGAAGCGGCAACTCCCCTACCAGCCCAAAGCTGAGTGTCATATCCATTGGCTCCCTTTTCTCTACAGCTGGAGATTCCACTCCCTGTGGGAAATCATTGATTTTGTCCACCGCGTTCTTGATCTCCACCAACAACTTGTTCGGTTCCGCGCTTTCCTCCAGCTCCACATGGATCAGCGCAAGGTTCTCTTTCGAGGACGACGTAACACGATCAATACCTGCCACACCTTCGAGATTATCCTCAATTTTGATGGTGATGCCTTCCTCTACCTCAGTGGGACTTGCTCCGGGAAAAGCAACTGTAATGTCAATGAACCTGATCTTTTGTGTCGGAAAGTTCGTGCTTCGGGTCCTGGACAGCTGCAATACGCCGATTCCTACTAGCAGGAAAAGAAACAAATTGACCAGTGTAGGGTATTGAATGAAGAATTTGATTGCTCCTTTCATGACGCTGCTATTTAGAAACCGCTTTGATACCCTGGATGGGTGAATTCACAGGATCAACAATCAGCAGATCGCCATCGGACAAACCCGAAACAAGGACAGAACCATTGATGTAACTGACCAAATCAACCTTCTTCAGCTTGACAACGGAATCCTCGATAACATGAACCTGATTGCTCCGCGTGATGAGACTTTTGGGAATTTTCACTACCCTTGAATGAGTATGACCAGCGAGTTGCCCCTCCAGGTACATACCTTCTTTGAGTCCTTCGCCATTCACCGTCAAATACACGGGAACCGCCTGTGTGCCGGCATCAACACGCTTCCCGATTCGTGCCACTTTTGCTATCCATTCTCCACCCGTATCTGAAGAAACAAATAGTACCTCCTGCCCCGTTTGCACCCAGGCAATATCTGATATCGACACCGAAGCCAGAATTTCAAACTTATCTGTCCGTAAGAGTTCTCCCAATTTCGTGTTGGGCCGTATCAATGAACCAATGTCTACGCTGGATACCGACACCGTTCCATCGAAAGGTGCTCTGATGGTGTATTTCCTCAACCTTTCCTCAGCACTCCTGATACCATAGTACAGGTTGAATATGTTCTTTGCGGCCAGGTAATACCTTAGTTGCGAGGTCTGTACATCCGGAAGAATCGGAAGGGGCTTATGAACATTGACTTGATCCAAGTAGTCATTCCATACTTCAAAATCAGAAGGGAAATCAAGTTGCAGGTCGGACATGATCCCGACCAGTGCAGAAAGGAATTGACTTTTTTGAGCCCTGATGCTGTTTTCATATTCCCTGCCATCAATGCGAATCAAGGTCTCCCCTTTCCTGAAGTCCACGCCCTCTTTGAAGATCTTGGACGTCTGCAACGCGGTGCCCTGGACTTCTGCTGTGACTTCGAACTTCTGCATGGCAATCACCCGCCCATTCAAGTTGGTGGTTCCTGTCTGATCTGTCGGCTTCACGCTCAGGGTATTGAAGGTTCGCAGGTCTGATCGTTCCAACCTGTTCAATGCTTCCTGAGGCGGAGATGCCTTACCATTGGTACAACTCACCATCAATGCACAAAGACCGATGGTAGTCATGAATGTGAGAATCTTCTGAGCGTTCATGTCTTCTGTTTATTCATTGAATTAATAATTTAATTATATTTTTTGATATAATCATTTGATTACAATGAGGGCAAAAAAAACTACACCTTCTTCAAGTACAGGTAGTTGATGATCATATCCGGAATCATTTTCTTTCTTTCTTCAAGCAGCATGTTATACTGTTGGTCCGCCATACCCACTTTGCGAGTGACAATAGTCCTGGCAAGAAATGGAAATATGGTCAGCCCCATCATATTCAGAATGAACTGGCCGGGATGTATGGGACGGATCGTACCAGCTTCCGCCAATTCCTTCAACTCCTGGGTCAATCGAATCAAGCTCTTCTCATTGTCCAGCAACTTATCCACCAATTCGGGGTTGTTCTGAGACTCAGAAAGCACGAAGTTGGGTACATGAGGGTTGGCTTTGAATACCTCAATATAGACAGCCACAAAATTTCTGATCTTTTCATGTAGTGGGACCTCGCTGGCGAAAATGTCGTCCATCGACTTTGAAAACCGCCTCAGGCTTTCACCAATCACAATTTCAAACAACTTCTCCTTGCTACGATAATAGTAGTGCAGAGACGCTATATTGATGCCGGCCTCCTCTGCAATATCCCTCGTCTTGGTAGCAGCATATCCTTTTCTTACGAAAACGTTCGCAGCCGCTATTTTTATCTTTTCCTCTGTCGAAAGCTTAGCCATGTCCGATTCCGGCATCATGCCAGCAAAACTATCACATTAATCATAAAGTTCAATCATTTGATTAAAGATTTCAAAATACGCCTCATCTAAGGCCGGCGTAGCAAACCGTAAATTGGATTATAGCGACCTGGAAGCTATGCCACTTTCGGGATAGAAGTTTCTCAATGAAATCATCTCAACCTCTAATTTCCTTACTATTATATTTGTTATAACAACTAGTTGTAATGAGTACCTTTCGATACGGCATTGATCCACTAACCGCAAGTACGGCGCTTGCTATTGCGCGAAAACAGACTGCGGGAATACTGACCAGCGAGAGCCTTGCCAAGGTCGAGGGCAGTTCAACAATTGTGCAGCAGATAATTGATGCCGACAAGGTCGTGTACGGCATCAATACGGGTTTCGGGCCTCTCTGCAACACCATCATATCGAAAGAGGAAACCAGGAAACTTCAGGACAATATTCTTCGCAGCCATGCCGTGGGCGTCGGGGACCCCATCGCACCTGAAATCTCCAAACTGATGCTGATCCTAAAAATCCATGCGCTGGCACAAGGGCACTCGGGTGTTTCTCTGGAGGTACTAGAACGCATCCACTGGCACATAAGCGAGGATATCATTCCTGTCGTACCAAAGCAAGGTTCCGTAGGCGCTTCAGGGGATTTGGCACCATTGGCACATTTGTTTCTGCCACTCATCGGACTTGGCGAAGTTTGGGAAGGGAAAAATCGTGTTCCTGCAGAGCAAGTCCTGAGCCGCCATGAATTACAACCCGTCACGCTAGGCCCCAAGGATGGCCTTGCATTGATCAACGGCACACAATTCATCGCCGCCCACGCGATCAGCGTCATTGAGCGATTGCACAATTGTCTGGATCATGCGGATATTCTGGGGGCCATGATGATTGAAGCCCTGATGGGCTCAAGAAGGCCCTTTCATCCAAAGCTCCATGAATTAAGACCCTATCCGGCCAACCAATTCGTGGCCGCGAGAATATTCCACCTGTTGGAAGGGTCCGAGATTCTGAAATCCCATCTCAATTGCAACCGGGTACAAGATCCTTATTCCCTACGGTGTATCCCACAGGTTCATGGCGCTTCCAGAACGAGTTGGCTCCACTTGAGGGATTTGCTGGATGTGGAACTGAACGCGGTAACTGACAATCCCATTATCATCGACCGGACACTCACCATCAGCGGTGGCAACTTCCATGGTCAGCCCCTTGCACTGGCTTTGGACTATTGTGCGCTGGCTGCATCGGAATTGGGCAACATTGCCGATCGCAGGATCTACCTGTCGCTGGAAGGTCTGGTGGAAGGTTTGCCCAAGTTGTTGATGCGGAATACAGGTATCAATTCAGGTTTCATGCTATGCCAGTATACCTCTGCCGCACTGGTGAGCGAAAACAAGAGCCTTCTTTTCCCCGCAAGTGGAGATAGTATACCAACATCCATGGGGCAGGAAGATCATGTGAGTATGGGATCTATTTCGGGAAGGAAGACGCTGGGCATTATTGAAAACCTGGAACAGATTCAGGCAATAGAATTGCTTTGCGCTGCTCAGGCGTTCGACTTCCGACGGCCACTGAAATCCGGACCAGAGCTAGAAGCTTGTCACGACCATATTCGATCGAAAATCGATCACGCCGAGGCCGACAGGGTATTTGCCGAAGACATAAAGATAGCCACCAAGATCATCAAGGGAGGACAGCTGAGGCAATTCCTGGCGCCGCTTGACTCCGAAAGGCTATTCTCCTATTGAAACAGGTGCTTTAAAAGCGAGTGCCAGCTACCAGGGCCTCTCGAATTTCCCGAAGGGCGTTCTCGTGGTAGCGCGTCGTCGTGTTGATGCGTCTTACGCGCTGTACATGCTCAACATAACCTAAGACATCGCCTTGATCTTGTGGATCAAGTTCCAGTACCTTTTTAATAAGTGCGGATTCAATTGTAGATCTCATAACTTATTGAGTTTGAACGAACCTATAAAGAGTTAGAACACTAGCCAAGAATAATCTCCAAACGGGCAAAATATGCTGCTGAAAGGGTAAAACAATGATATTTTCATTTATATGTAACTACATATAATGTATGGTCGTATAATTTATAGCTAGTGTAAAAAGGAGTTACTACCTTATGAATACAATGAAAAAGTTCAACAAACCTCAAGTGCCTGTTGCGCACGATATACACCCATTGATACAACAGCGATGGAGCCCCAGGGCCTTCGACGACAGACCCATCTCCACCGATCATCTCAATTCGCTTTTTGAAGCGATTCGGTGGTCGGCATCCAGCATGAACGCCCAACCCTGGGAGTTCATCTATGCTCGGAAAGGAGATCCTGCACATGAAAGAATAGTAGAATCGCTCATGGACGGTAACAAACCATGGGCTCAACATGCACCTATTCTCTTGATCACAATGATCAGAAAGCACTTTGACAACGGAACAGAAAATGGATCGGCAAAACACGATCTTGGTCTGGCAATTGGTAATCTCAGCTTGCAAGCCACTGACATGGGCATCGGACTGCATCAAATGGGTGGCTTCTACCCAGCAAAAGCAAGGGAGATCTTTGATTTGCCTGAGGACGTGGAAGCGGTTACGGCTATCGCATTGGGGTATTTTGGTGATCCGGACAGCCTTGAGGAGCCATTCAAATCCAAAGAAATTGCCCAGCGCACGAGAAAGCCCATTGAATCATTTGCATTTGAAGGAGCTTACAGGCCCTGAATCCGGTTTATGTCCGGAAATTTGTAGCGAAAAGGTGATTTGATCACGATTTGGCAAGTGTTTTGCAGTGGACTAGTAAAACACTAAGCTATGAAATCCATCATGTCACTCTTTTTCGTTTTGGTTTTGTTTTCGTGCGGCGATGATGACTGTGATCCATCACAAGACTGCCCCTCAAATCTGATTTGTACTGAAGAATATCGTACCATCACGGTGGATATTGAAGATACCGATGGCGGGGCTGTCGCCTTGGATCGGTTCGTGATTACCAACCTGGAAACCAACGAACCCGTAGAGCAGACACGCCTGGATATCTTTCCCGAAGGGACATACCCTATTGCGGAGGATAACTTGCTTGAAGTAGTCACCATAGATGGTACGCAATTTCGGTTTGAAGGCTTCATTAATGACGAGAAGGTAGTTGAACAGATCTTCGTCATAGGCCATGACTGCTGTCACGTCATTCTCGTCGACGGACCTTCAACTATCGTGGTAGATCTCTAAGGAAGCCAGTTCGTTGTGTCAGTGGACGCTTATGAAGTATTTTCACTAAATTCGACCAAAATTTAAATGATACTTTGAGAGCTGTACAAGAACAGTGGAAGACCTATGTCTACCCTGAAACGGGCAAAGAATATCTGGTTTCGAGCTTTGGGAAGGTGAAAAGTAAAACGCCAGATGGCAAGGAGTACGAACACACCACCTACAAAAACAACAGGTATCGGTGCATTCCCACAACCAAATCCAACGGCAAAAACACACTCATATATCTCCATAAGGTAGTTGCTGATCTCTTTGTAGAGAACCCCAACAATTTTCGTAGACTAGTATTTTCCGATGGCAATCCTGAGAATTGCAAAGCAACTAACCTCAAATACATTAGTGATGAGGAGTTTCGCGAGCTCAACCGAAACCGGACGAAGCCTTATGATATATATGAGAACTACACCCCGAATGCTAAACTAACACCCTCTAAAGTGGCAATCATAAAAAAGAGGGCACTTGAGAACGAGAAAGACCAGAAAACGCGCTGGACGATCATGGCCAAGCAATTTGGGATCGACACCAAACACCTCTGGATGATAAGAAAGGGAATCATTTGGGGACATGTGAAACCCGCTGGAACTACCAAAAAACATTCTGAACAATAGCGCTGGGCCTCGGTTGTCTCTGAGTGCTTCATTACACGAAAACCGAACAACATCCAGCATTGCCATGGCTTGTTTTTGTCCATGGCGCTGGCGGTAACTCACAAACGTGGAAGTACCAAAGTTCGACCTTCACAGCGTTCTTCAATGTACTGACCCTTGATCTTCGGGATCACGGGAGGTCAAAAAACATCTTACCAGCATACGATCAGTACGCATTTCCTATCATTTCCCAGGATATTAAAAGGGTCTTAGATGAAGCAGGTATCGCGAGTGCCTACTTTGTAACTTTGTCCTTTGGAAGTGTTCTACTGCAACACTTCGCGATGACTTACCCCGCCATCGTAAAAGGAGCCATTTTCGCAGGAGGCATCTTCAAGGGCAATGTGGGAATACGATGCTTTGTGCACCTCGCTCGGTTTCTGAATTTGATGCTGCCATACGCTACAATGTATGGGCTTTTCTCTTTCCTACTGATGCCCAGGGAGAGGAACCAGAAGGCACGCAGATTGTACCAAATGCAGGCCCACAAACTCACGCAAGCCGAATATCTGAAATGGGTTGGCTTGTATGGGGAATTCTTCAGGCTTTTGTCCAGGTTCTTCCATCAAAAGTTGCACTTCCCGGCGCTAATCATTATGGGTGGAGATGATTATGTCTTTCTCAGAGCGGCTCGAGCTTTTGCGAGCAAGCAGGACAGCGCTAAGTTGGAGGTTATACCGAAATCCGGTCATATCTGCAATATTGAAAGTCCGGATGCCTTCAATCGCCTGGCAATTGAGTTTCTTTCAAAACAAGACGGCGTCCTTGGAAGAACCCAAAAGTCCAATGAGGAAAATCACAGTCCACTGGAAAGTCCGTATCCAGTTGGTTGAAACCAGTTGCTGTGTAGCATTTGGGAAGTCTGTTCCGGCAGCAATCTTGTTGTGCAAGGGCACAGATACGAGGAATGTCACAACCCAGGTACTGATCACCAGAAGTAAGGTCGCCAAATGCACATAGTTGAAATCACGAAATACCCGACTGCTATGCAACAGCAATTGACCGACCATGAGTGGCATCACAATGATAGTAATGGCCGAGGTATAGGGACCATGCCATCGCTGCAGTTCTTCTTTGGAATAATATAGAAAACCCGGATATACAATGAGCTGCACCATCCATATGAGCACAACCATCCCAAAGTCAACAAGTCTTATCATGTCATGGTAACAAGCTAGCCAGGGACGTTGTTAAAGACCCCACTCATCCAACCAAAACCTTGTCCTTCGTGATACTTTCGAAGAGATGGTGAATCTCAAACATCTGCTGTGCTCCTAGTTTCTGGCCCATCTGACCAGCAACGTAAAGGGCCGCGCCAAGGAACAACAAAACGGGCACCGACCAGAGAATAGCGGCATCCATACCCAGGGTATAACGCGAAAACCCCCACATCCCCAGAAACAAGGTTGATATGCCGATAACAACATAGCCAAAGAAGAATATGGCCCAAAGGGTGGGTTTCGGTCCATACAAGCCTCGAATAACGACGCTGTCTTCGTCCTGCTCAAATGTTAAGTGTAACTGTGGTGACCAGAAATGACGATCCTGACCAATACCGACATACACATGACCCGGCAAATGGCTTGCAACCAACCTTTGGTCGGCTTTGAAGCCCTCGTAGATTGTTTTCTCCCAGTCTTGCGTCGTCCCCTGGACGAATTGCTTAAATCTTGGACGTATCCTGAAACTTGACATTCATCGAACCTAGGCGATTAGAAAAAGCTGTGGAATGACAAAGATCAAGTATTTGCCTTTTATTCTGTGGCCAGTTGATAGACCTCCCTGTCCGTAAGCGCTCTATCGTAAATACGGACATCATCCAGAACGCCATTCAGGAAAGAATCGCTCCGCAAACTGCCATTCCCACCCAGCTTTACTGTGTAGTCTGTCGTGGCAAAATACGTTCTCTCAAGATTGCCCGTAACCTCGACACTTGAAGAAATAACCCCATCGATGAAGTACTTGAGTTCTTCACCGTCGTAGACTGTCATCAAATGGTACCACTGGCCTTCTTCCGCTTCCCCAAAAAGTACCTTGTACCAATGCTCTTCGCCATTGTCAACGTCCGTTCCAATGCCCGCATTGAACTTGTTGGTCTGGCCAAGCCTGGACATAATCAAGCCATTCCTATCATCTGTGTTGGAAATAATTTCGTTGCGGCCGTTGGGAAATGAAATAAACTTCACCCAGCATCCGAAGCTAACCGCTTCCAGCCCCTCCAGATCGACATCTTCAATATTCGTATCCACGAAATCATCCACACCATCAAAACGGTATGCTGCGTCTGGATTGTCAAACCGATCTTTGGCAGTAGTAGCGCCATTTACGGTACCGTCAAAACCGTTTCCGGAGACGTCCTCCGCGTCGCCATCCAAAGGGTAGTGCGCCAAAAGCCCTATTTCCAGGGTATTGACGACGTCAAAAGAAAATGTAGCATACCCAAACTCGATGGGATCCCCGATGGAGGCATCTATAACTTCAATAACTATGTCCGTGGTTTCGTCAACTGCAATCTCAAACGAGACGGGTAAGGGTTGATTGACCAAGGGCGCCAATTCTGAACCTTCTATTGGGGACAGGTATATCGCTTCTCCGGCATCATCAGCGACAATGAAAGCTTCGACGGTGTATTGCCCCGTTTCCAGGGGGATTTGAGAGGTGACATAGCCTCCATTAATACTCACCAATGTCAACTCCTCCAAATCAAAGACGAGCTGCCCATCGGAATCCTGAATTGACAGAAAAATGGTCGATGGTACCTGGGATTCAGCCCTGCCATTATCCGGAGATTGCACATTGAATTGCACATTTAGAGACCCCTGCCCAACAGGATCGGATTCCTGCCTGCAGGAAATGGTGAATACCAGTAAGACTACGGCGATGCCACATACTGCTTTCATGAGATGTTAGTTGTTTACAACAAAAATATCTCAGGAAAGCTTGACAAACTAGAAAAAGGTCCTGTTCCTGGTCACCCACCAGAGGATTACACCACATTCACCACTCAATGCGGCAAGCGGTTACGTACTAGACCATAGGCATAGGTACCTAACACCGCCGACAGAATGACAATGGCAATTACACCAAAACCATTGCCTAAAAGTATGAATAACGGCCCCGGACATGCGCCGGTCAGGGCCCAACCTAAACCAAAGAAAATACCTCCGATCAAATAGCGGGGAATACTCCTCGACTTTGGCTGTATGATGATGGGTGTACCATCAACTGCCTTCATCTTGGTCCGCTTGATGAGCTGCGTCACTACAATACCCAATACGATCGCGGTACCTATGACACCATACATGTGAAATGACTGAAAGCGGAACATCTCGTATATCCTGAACCAAGAGATAATTTCAGCCTTGGTGAGGGCGATACCGAAAACAATGCCAACAAATATGTATCTGAAAACTTTCATGTGATACGCGCTAGAGAGGTAATAGATAAGGTAGTACGAGGTAGGTCACGAATAAACCTCCGATGAAAAATCCGATAACCGCAACCAGGGAAGGCCATTGCAAATCACTCAACCCACTTATGGCATGTCCGGACGTACATCCGCCGGCATACCTGGTACCAAATCCAACCAGAAACCCTCCAAGGACCAGCATGATTATGCCTTTCAAGGTCAGTAGCATTTCCCAACTAAAGACCTCTGCGGGAAGGATTTCCGAGCCGGGATTCTCAAAACCGAAACCCACAAGCTCTTCCACAGTCGCCGCCGAAATCCCGACCCCTCCTTCTGCTGAAAGGTAATTTTGAGCGATGAACCCTCCAATGACCATGCCAGCAGCAAAAATCAAATTCCAGGTCTGGTTTTTCCATTCAAAATCAAAAAACTCGCAATTCTTACCTGCTCCGAAAATGGAGCAGACAGTCCTCAGATTGGACGAAATTCCAAAACTCTTGCCAAGGTATAAAAGGCCAAACATCACAAATGCAATCACGGACCCCGCTACATACCACGGCCACGGCTGGCTGACCCAAGCTATAAATTCACTCATTGTTTCTCAATTTTTGCCAATACTCCAGGCTCCAGCACCGGACGCCTGCCGGAATAACACATTTTACATCCGGAAAATATCAGTGACCAGACACTAATGTCACTCAGCCTACAATCAGGCAATCTCAGCAAGTGGAATACCCGCCGCCGTGATCGCCTTATATCCACCGGCGATATCTACCAGGTTGTGAAATCCTCGGGATTTCAAAATGGATGCGAAGATCATAGAACGATACCCCCCCGCGCAGTGAAGAAAGTACTTCTTCCCAGCTTCCACCTCGTCCATGGTCTCATTGATGTAGTCCAATGGCAAGTTGATTGCATTGGTGACATGTCCCGCACCAAACTCAGTGGGCTTCCTCACATCCAGGACATCAAGCGCTTCCGAGTACTGATCTGCAAAAGCTGAGGCGGTAATGGAAGTTACCATTTCTAGTTCCTTGCCAGCTTCCTGCCAGGCATTCGTACCTCCCCGGAGGTATCCAAGTGTATTGTCATAACCCACTCGGGACAACCTCGTAACCACTTCTTCCTCCCTGCCTTCATCAGCTATGAAGACAATGGGCTGCTGCAAGTCAGGAATCAATGCACCCACCCAAGGTGCGAAAGATCCATCGATACCGATGAAAATTGAATTGGGGATGTGTCCCTTGGCAAAATCCTGAGGTTTGCGCGTGTCCAGGACCAAAGCGCCATCATGATTGGCCATGGCTTCGAAAGTCTCCACATCCAAAGCCACGTTACCTTTTTTCAGAATAGCGTCCAATCCGACAGCGCTGGATTTATTCATGGCCACATTCTGAACAAAATATTGCGGCGGAGGCAATAAACCATCTGTCACCTCTTTCACAAACTCCTCTTTGGTCATATCCTCCCTAAGCGCGTAATTAAATTTCTTCTGATTCGCCAGGGTATCCGTAGTTTCGCTGCTCATGTTTTTACCGCAGGCAGAACCCGCTCCATGTGCAGGGTAAACAATCACCTCATCAGGTAAAGTCATGATTTTTGACCTTAGACTGTCATACAACATCCCTGCCAGATCATCCTGAGTCAGCTCTCCTTTTTGAGCGAGATCCGGCCTGCCAACATCCCCAATAAACAACGTGTCGCCACTGAAAATGGCGTGTGGTCGACCCTGCTCATCATGGAGTAAATAGGTGGCACTCTCCAACGTATGACCTGGAGTATGTAAAACCTTAATTTTCAGCTTCCCCACCTCAAAAACTTCACCATCTGTTGCTTCATGAAAATCGTAATTTGCCCTGGCACCGGGGCCATAGATGATAGTAGCTCCGGTCTTGGCTGCCAGATCAACATGACCTGACACAAAATCAGCATGAAAGTGTGTCTCAAAAATGTATTTGATTTTAGCCCCTTCCTGCTCTGCCTTTTTCAAGTATGGCGCTGACTCCCTCAGTGGATCGACAATGGCCGCCTCCCCTTCACTTTCTATGTAATAAGCGCCCTGGGCAAGGCAGCCTGTATAAATCTGTTCAATTCTCATCGTTTGCTACACTTAAACTCTGCAAGTATACGAATCAGACCTCGGTTGGGACGTAACCTTAGTTACAAACCAAAATGACCACATCAATCAATTGCCTAATTCCCCTGTCTGTGTGGCGACATCTTTGTAGGTATTGGCAGCGGTACCCTCATGGTATTCGATGACGTCATTCAAATCCAGAAAGATATTCTCACTGCCGATGAGTTCAACAAGGCCCGACCTGTGCAACTTATCCCTGACCGGGCCTACCACATCGGACAGATAGAAATGAATGTCTCTTTCCTTCAAAGACATGATCAACGCTTTGAAACCTTGAATAGCCGTAGCGTCCAATTGACTGATGGGGCTGGCATCAAGAAGAACAGCCCGCACCACTTTATCTCTCTGCTTGATTTGGCGCTCCACATAGTCTTGATAGTGCTGTATGTTCACGAAAGTGAGTGGCCCATCCATGCGTAAAATCAATAGATCTTCCCACTGCTCCAGATTACGAAATCGCTTTATGTTCCTGAATTCATGGTGACCTTTCACCCTTCCCAATAGGGCGATATGTGGGTTGCCCAATCTGTATAAGAGCAATAGGATAGACAGAGAAATCCCGGTGACAATACCAGGCACCATACTGAAATTGAGCGTGACGAGAAAGGTGGCCGCCAATAGCCAAAATTCTGTCCGGTCATTGCGCCAAAGGTTCAGGGCATAGCTGACGTCGATCAGGCCCATGACCGCAGTAACGATCACAGCCGCCAGCACAGCATTGGGTAAAAAATAGAATAACGGCGTCAGGAAAAGCAGGGTCAATGCGATAATCCCTGCGCTGATAAACGACGCTAGTTGGGTTCTGGCACCTGCCTGGAAATTCACTGCAGACCTGGAAAATCCGCCAGTGACTGGAAATGCCTGGAAAAAGGAGCCTATGAGATTCCCTGCGCCCAATGCAATTAGCTCCTGATTGGGGTCCACTTTTTGGTCCCGGCTCTTCGATTCGATCGCTTTTGCGACTGAGAATGCCTCCATGAAGGCCACTATGGAAATGGTCATCGCAAGTGTGAGTAATTCCAAAATGCTCTCCCATTCAAGATTGGGTATCAGGAAAGACGGTAGCCCTACCGGCACCTGTCCCACGATCTTCAACCCTCTCTGATCGAGTGCCAGTGCCTGCACCATGACGATGCCCAGCACTACGGCCATTAGAGCGCCCGGTATCTTGGGCAGCCACTTGCGTACAATATAGATTACTATCACGCCAAGCAGTCCTGTGGCCAGAGTTAATCCGTGTACACCATCTACCTTCGAAAATGCATCCGCAATCACGACGAACGCATTCGAACTCTTCGCAATTTCATATCCTGTAAGATGCTTCAACTGGTTCAATCCGATTATGATGGCGGCTGCTGAAGTGAATCCGCTGATCACCGGCTTTGCCAGTAGGTTGGTAATGAAGCCCATTCGGAAAAGGCCGAAAACGAATTGGATGACGCCAACCATAAATGCCAGTAGAACCGCGTAGCCAATATATGCCTGTGTCCCCTCCTCTGCCATTTTAGAAACCCCGGCAGCGACAAGCAGGGAATCCATTGCCACAGGACCCACAGCCAGTTGACGTGATGTCCCTAGTAGGGCATACAGGATCTGTGGGGTAATGGCTGCATATAGCCCATATACGGGAGGTAAACCGGCAATCATGGCGTAGGCCATACCCTGCGGTATAAGCATGACCCCCACAGTCAGACCTGCTGAGATATCGGCTCCAAGCCAAGACCTGGAATAGCTTCCTAGCCATTGGGCTATTGGGAAATGTTGTTTTAAACTCATTTGCGCTTCGCAAAGATCATCGACACCCAATTGGTTTTGCGTAACCCAAGTTACAGAACAAAACGCACGGACGGGAGAAGCTCAAAGAATCTGAAAGCCTGAAGGTCAAGATCCGATCCTACAGGACTTCGATACGATTTCTGGACTGTTCGATTTTTTCCTCTTTTTCCAGCTGCTTCAAGAGCCTCGAAACCACCACCCTGGAAGTGTTCAGGTCCTGAGCAATTTGCTCATGCGTTTTCTCAATGACATAAGAACCAGAGGCCTGTTTTCTATCGAGCAGGTATTTATACAATCGCTCATCCATCTTCATAAAGGAGACACTATCGATGGTATGCAATAGCTCCTCAAACCGGGATTGATAAGCTCCGAAAATGAACTTCCTGAAGGACCGGTACTTTTGCACCCAGATGTCCATGTAAGCCATGGGGATCATCCAAAGTACGGCGTCCTCCTCCGCCACGACTTTGAAATCACTGTTCCTACCTTCAAGACAGCAAGTGATGGACATGGCGCACGTCTCGCCACCCTCCAGATAGTAGAGCAATATTTCATTGCCTGAAGGATCCTGGCGCATCACCTTGAGCACCCCGGAAAGAACAAATGGAATTTCCTCTCCCCTGTCACCTGGTTGTATAATGCCACTCCCTTTCTTCACAATTTTTCGACGACCGATACTTAGGATATCTTCAACAAGAGCTGGTTCCAGGCCAAGGTTTTCTAGTATGGAGGCTTCATTCATGATCTAGGATACAAAAATCTCTACCGTATCGTTCAAAAATAAGCCCTCCGGGTCCCGCTTAGCAAACGCAACTGTTGCTATCGCAATCGTCATTGGCCTCGAAAAGATCACCGCAATAGTCCAGTAGTAAGGCCCGCAGCATTTTTCTACCTCTTTGGACCCTGGATTTCAGACCCGACTCACTCATTTGATACTGCACCGCGAGTTCCTTCTGAGGTATTCCCTTCATTTCGTAGTCAAAAAGTGGCCCTCCGTACTTGGGTGGCAACCGATCAATCAAGCCGGGAATGCAAGCTGCGACGCTTTGGTATAGGGTATTTGACTCATCTTCACCAACTTCTGGAATTTCACCCAAAACCACCTTACCACGCTGGCGGTGATAGTCAATGATCGCATTGCGCGAAATCGTCACAAGCCAGCTCTCCAGGTTTCTGATGCCTGGAAGTTTTTCACAGTTGTCATACACCTTCATCATTACCTCACTCACCAGCTCGTCACGATCCACCGGATCTTTGATCCGGCTACTAATGAACCGGATCAAAACCTCCTTGTACTGATCAAAGACAGGAGCCACATTCAGGCAGGCCTCATTCATGCGGAACAACAGGTTTCATCACAACAGGCCGCGGCCTTTTCCTTGTTGGTGTCTGACTCTCCATAGGTATGAAATACCTCCCACTTCACACCTTGAGGATCCGTAATCCAGGATTTCTCAGATCTTGAATAACAGCAGACCGTGTGACCTTCCTCCAGTATTTCACCTTCCGCCTGGTCCATTTGACCATAGACCTGATGCAATTCTTCTTGATCATCTACCTGTATGCCAAGGTGTTCAACACCCCTCCTGGAAGACGATTCGGAAATCGAGAAATTAACACTAGGATCATCCAGGAGCCACTTTGCATAGTCTGGTTTCAGTACAGTTGGGGCCGCATTGAACATGGCCTTGTAGAATGCTACCGATTGGTCAATGTTCTCGACGTTGAGATTAACATGTAGTGTTTTCATCTTTTTTCCATGTAGACGAAAGGATAACAGAAAGACGCAAAATCCTTTTCATCAATTTCCAGCAACTACGATAAGTAAGCAAATAATTCGTAGAAATATGAACTTGAAGAACGTTTTTGCCCGCAATTGCAGCATACGGGATCCGGGACCTGACTTGAACACGATCTGGAATTACAACAGAAGCTTCTAAAAAATAACATGGTTGGGATGTTAATGACTTGACATATCGGGCAGATTGGGCAACCTTTTAGCCACATATCAGTCCTTAGCAATATACATTTCTATCCGATGCGCTTAAGCCTGATATTTTTCATTCTTGTTTTATCAAGCAAATGCTTCAGCCAAACCGATTTGACCAGAATCAGAGAGGTCTTTCATGAGGCTGTGGTAGATCCTGAGAAATCAAAGGCTTTTCATGAATACATCTCGGAATATACCAGCTCTGAACCGGTGATAATGGCCTATCAGGCCGTTTCCGAGGCACTTCTGGCGCAAACGATTTGGAATCCTCTTGCCAAATATGCACATGTCAAAAGGTTCCAGGAGCAGATGGCTGTGGTCATGGCCATGGACAATGAGAACCTCGAAATTCGTTTCCTCCGGTTTGCCGTAGAGTATTACTTACCCAGGTTTTTGATGATGAGTGACCACCTGGAGAAAGATCGGGACTTCCTAATTGAGAATTTGTCCTCACTTGGAAACCTGGAGGTTGATCACGGATTTGCCAGGTACATCCTTTATTTCCTCAATGAAACAGGAATGGTCGATAATGACCAGCTTATTGAAATCCGAGCCTCTTTCACCCCAGGATTGTTACGCAGCGGGAAATAACCCAAAGTTATTATCTTAGGAGCATGAAAAAGGCGCTTCTTCTCCTATATACCATAGCTTTCAGCATTGTGTCATTTGCCCAGGACCAAGCGGAGGAAGCGGAGAGAGACGGGTGGAGCAACGAGACAAAGAGTTATATTCTCGGAGTATTTGTTCTATTCAATATCATCTTGGTTATCAGGACCTTCCGCAACAAGCCTAGTGCTTGATCCTGGACATCACCAAAAGGTAATCTATTGTTAATTCCTATTCGTTGGGAGGACTATCCCAACCACCTATTGTTGTCTCAAAGTTTGACAGCCATGGAAAAAATTGAATGGGATATCGACGACCAAGAACGCTCGGAGCTCGATGATGTGCTCGACTCCGCCTATTTCAGCGAAATCGAGGAAGAAGACGAACTTGATGAGGATGACTGGTTCGAAGAAATCCTTACCTCCGATCACCTATTGCGAGAACTTTAGGAATCACAATACCACGAGTAATGAATTATTCATCATAAATTTGCACCCGGCAAACGGATACGACCAGCTCCTGCTGAATCCCCCAGGTCTGGAAGGAAGCAAGGGTAGGCGGTTGTAGCGGTGCGATAGACGTTTGCCTCTTTTTACCTTTAATCATCACTAACTATGAAGTTCTTTATCGATACCGCAAATCTTGGTGACATCCAGGAAGCCTATGATCTTGGCGTGCTAGACGGTGTAACAACCAATCCGTCTTTGATGGCAAAAGAAGGTATCACGGGAGAAGACAATATCCGCAAACACTACAAGGACATCTGCAATATTGTGGATGACAACGTGAGCGCTGAGGTAATCTCCACAGAATTTGATGGGATGATGAAGGAGGGTCGTGAACTGGCCAAAATAGATGATAAGATTGTGGTTAAGGTACCTATGATCAAAGATGGTGTGAAAGCCATCAAGGCATTCACGGCAGAAAATATCCGTACCAACTGCACCTTGGTTTTCAGCCCGGGTCAGGCCTTGCTGGCGGCGAAAGCCGGAGCGTCATTTGTTTCCCCTTTCGTCGGAAGGCTCGATGATGTCAGTACCGATGGAATGGAACTGATCGAACAGATCGTTCACATCTACGACAACTATGGCTATGCTACAGAAGTATTGGCCGCTTCCGTGCGACATACGATGCATCTCATCAAGTGCGCCGAAGCAGGAGCCGATGTAGTCACTTGCCCGCTAAATGTGATTACAGGCTTGTTGAAGCATCCTTTGACCGATATAGGATTAGAGAAATTCCTTGCTGACTACAAGAAAGGTAACCAATAGGTCTTTAGGCAAGTTGATAGAAGTAGTCGAATCTATCATCTGGCATGTATATCATTAAGGTAAAGGGCAAAGCCAAAATCCCGGACTATATCCAGTTGCGGGACGACGATTTCATATTGATTGCCTATTTTAGGGCGGACAGACCTCTGAAAAAACTGGAGAAGTATGGATTGGAGGGGAAGGAAGAGGAGCTGAAGGTAATCATTGAAGCGCTACCTTATGGCAAACTGCAAAAGCTGATCGTATAGGAATGTCTCTTTCAGATGATGACGTACTGAATGTGGCTGATGCCACCATCTATCAGGAAGATCAAGCTGTGCTTAGTGCCATAGATTTCAGTATTGAGAAAGGCGAATTCGTATTTCTCATCGGCCGCACCGGAAGCGGCAAATCCTCTCTACTCAAAACACTATATGCGGATCTACCACTGAGGAGTGGAAGCATCGTCGTTGCCGGACACCAAATCCAAGCAATCAAACGTAAGGACGTTCCTTTTCTACGTCGCAAGGTCGGTATCATATTTCAGGATTTTGAATTGTTTTATGACCGATCAGTGGCTGACAACCTCGAATTTGTCATGAAGGCCACAGGATGGAAGAGCAAAGCAAAGATGAAATCCAGGATGGCCGAAGTATTGATGCGCGTAGGGCTAGGTGCGATATCCAACAAAATGCCCCATCAATTGTCAGGCGGAGAGCAACAACGGGTTGTGGTTGCTCGAGCGTTGATTAATGAACCTCAAATACTCTTTGCGGACGAACCCACTGGCAATCTTGACCCCGACGTGGCTGAAGGTATCTTCAAGTTGTTCCAGGAGATCAACAGGAGCGGAACGGCCATCCTGATGGCCACGCACAATCACAGTTTCTTAAGAAAATTTCCAGGAAGAGTACTAAAATGCGAATCCGGGAAGATGCTCGATTCTGCCAAGGAAGAATTTGAGTTTTCTACGCATTATTGAGACAGGCGCAGGCCTCCGTACAGGGAGGATATTTTGATAACCCCACCCTGACCGTCGCCAATGTTCCCTTCATATTGATTGTGGTTATCCTCCCGTCTTCTCAAGGTAAAATCGATATCCACACCATAGGTCCGGAGGTCAGCGTATTCAAAATCTCCATAGAATTTAGCCGACAACCCCTCTTCAAGGTCGATGGTGTACGAGCCAAACTCCCCACGGATATCGATCAAATCAAATTCCCTTGCTACCTCTTCCACGGTGAAGTCAGAGGCGTATTTACCCCTCATGCGCAAAGACTTCCCAAGCTTCTCAATGATCACATTGGTGAAATCCACTTCCGATTCTAACACATTGACCTCGGCAATTTCAAGTGAGCCATACCTGGATTCAAGTTCGATTTGATTGGTCGCCCCGATTTCCACATCTGAAAACTGCTGATCCAAGATCAGGTTCTCCGCGGATTCAATAGAAAAATAATCGCAGTACCTCAGGTCTATGTAGCCAGAAGCAAAACGACCAACCTCTCCTTCGCCGAAGGAAATTCGAAGTTCCCCGCCTTGGTCCAAATTTCCGATCTTGAGATCGCCATAAGAAAGCTCTACCTCTACTTCCGCTTCACGATCATCGATGTATATATCCCCGAAGGAGTTGCTGACCTTGAGCTTATTACCAACGGGCACTTTCACCTCATAATCCACCTGAAATGACTCCTTGCCCCTGGTTTGGATATCTATGTCTGTTTCGATGCTCAATCGGTAGTCTTCCTCGTCAAACCTGATGGCAATATCCTCCAGCAATTTGGCTTCCCTGGAATCACTAAGACTCTTGACCTCGATTTTCACTTTCAAAGCTACCGTAGGTTCTTCCCAAGAGGTAACCTGAACCCTGCCAAATGAATTCTTGATTGCTACCAATGCGCTGGATGAGACCTTGAAGGACTTCTCAATCACTTTTTCCTGCTGCGCCCCTACCCCGAAGGCTATGAGCATTGCAAGTGCCACAAAGCCACTACGCGTTAATAAACTCCTCATCTTCATTGTCTCTCAGTCGGTCAAGTATCTCTATTTGTCGATTCAATATTTCTAGTCTCAGTTGCAGGTTGTTGATCATGGCATCGATAATCTTGCGATCATCTCCCGCCCCTTCGAAACGATCACCCAGGTCTTCGTACAGCTGGTCCAACTGGTCCAGGTCCTGAAGAAACTCCCTGGTGAGGTCCTCCCCATTAAGTTGTTCCAACTGTTGCCTTCGCTCTGCAATGAGGTTGACATAATAGTCCTCCGCCAGTTTGAATTCTTCATAGTGTGCGGAAGCTTCGAGGGAAGAAGTTGGCGCTTGGAGTTTGTCCCACATAAGGGCTAGTGTACTCATCAAAAAGAAAACAGCTGCCACTTTCCACCAAATGTGCTTCTTAGATTCCGATGGAGGCGACATTTCAGTGCTGATGCGATTCCAAACCTTTTTCGAGTGGAAATCATCATCGAATTGCTCCCGATGATTTTGCACGAATTTTTCCAGAAAATCAGCCATAATTCACTTCATTACCTAGTATTTCCCTTAATTTCTTCTTCGCCCTATTGTACTGGGACTTTGACGTAGACTCAGAAATTCCTAAGATTTCCGCTATCTCCGCGTGGTCATACCCTTCGAAAAGGTACAATGTCAAAACCGTCCTAAACCCTGTCGGCAACTGGCTAACGCCAGCTTTGATGGCCGTTACCTCTAAATGTCTTGTCGGTTCCTCCTGCCATTCATAGAAAAAGGAATCGGACATCTGATCAGATAGCGATTCAGTCTCCTTGCGCTGTTTGAGTCTGGTCAGCGATTTATTGATCACAATCCGCTTCAGCCAGGCACCAAATGTCGCATCCTCCCTGTAGTGGTGGATGTTTCTGAATGCACTCAAGAAAGACTCCTGAAGAACATCCTCCGCTTCCTCTGCCACAGTTAATATCCGCTCTGCTGTGTTGAACATCGCTTTGCTATACAGTTTATAGATTTCATATTGAGCCAGTCGATCACCTTCACGGCACCGCATTATCAGGTGTTGATGAATGTTTTTGGTGTTGGCTTCCAATTAAAATCCTCAATTCGATGTAAAGACCTAAATGCCCATGGCAAGTTGCATAAACTAAGGAAATATCTTTTAATCTTACGTGACCTAAGGACGCATGACGCTGCGAATGAAACAATTGATACTCTGCTTGCTGCTTATCCCGACTTCGCTCCTTTGCTTTGCTCAGGCGGATTCCCTGAACGTCGATCCGGGTCTTTCCGCCGAGGATTCATTGATTCGCCGAGGGGTATTCGTTGCCATCGGAAGCCAATATGGTCCTGTACTTGGTGAACACCAACCTGCCTTCATGGGGAAACTCGGCATTACCTATAGTCGGTGGCATGCGGGCATCTCGTTTCAGGATTTCACATCCTCAGAAGGCAGGAGAATCATCTTCCCGAATTTCTTCTTCCTCAAGTACCGTCATGCTGGTTTGTTTGGCAGCTATAGGCTTGCCGGATGGAAATTCATCGGCTTCCATGCCAACATGCAGGTCTCATTGGGGGATGTGGTATGGGAAACGGAATCAGGCCTGGACCGATTCAGAGACATTGTCATCGTAATTGAACCAAGCGTTGGCATCGAAATCAAAGCCTTGCCATTCCTCCACGCCTTCGCAGAAGTAGGGTATAGGCAATTCATAGGTGTTGATTTGGTGGGTACTGATTCCAACGACTTATCCGGGCCGGTCCTAAGTCTGGGGTTGAAGTTGGGGTACTACCAACTAATTGCTAAAAATGGTGAATAGACTTTTTGGCTTTCTTCTGTCCACAATAGCATTGACCGCATGTTTTGTAGGAGAGGACCTTCCTCCCGACCAGGACGTCTGGGGGTATGATCTCCCATCAAATACAGGTCTGATAGATTCCAGCCTCCTAAACCTGGATGTAGCGATCAAAGTTGGGTCATTCGATCCCATCCGTGCCGCGATTATCATCAAGGACGAAAATATTGTCTTTGAGAATTACTATGACGATGGAGACCGTGGAACGCTCCGAAACCTGGGACGCACATCGCCCATTGTGACGGTGCTGGCTTTAGGCATTGCAATTGAAGAGGGGCTTCTGTTTGATTTGGATCAACATATTTTCGAATTGGTCCCCATTCAATACCAAAGCTTGCTTACTGGCCGCAAACGAGAAATTACGCTAAGACATTTACTCACTCACCGCAGTGGACTGGCCTGGAACGAATCAGTCTTCAACAGGGGCTTGAATGACCCACAAAACGACATTAATCAACTGAGAATTGCTGAAGATGCCATTGTCTACTTACTTTCTCAACCACTGGAAGCTGACCCTGGATTGAGATTCAATTTCAATACGGGCACAGCCCTCCTCATTGCACGGATCATCCAAAGCCTTTCCGGAGAACCCTTTGATGAATATGTCAACGCGAGAATCTTCCAGCCCCTTGAGATCGGTGACTTTCTATGGGAAAGAGACGGTGTCGACAATATCAATGCAGCTACCGGACTTTGGTTGGGAACTCTTGATTTAGCGAAGATCGGCTACGTGTTTCTACGTGGAGGTCGATGGCGTCAGGATCAGCTAGTTTTTGAAGAATGGATAACAGAGGCAGGATCCACTCAGATGGAGATTTCCAATACGTTCAACTATGGCTACTACTGGCAGACTTTTTCTGACAACCTGCAATTCATCGCTGTACCTCCCCCAAACGATGTCTTCTATTTTTCTCAGCACATTTATGTGCAGCCCTCCCGCAACCTTCTTATTATTTTTGGGACTGACAACGTGCTCCTCAATACCGTGAGCAGCCCACTTTTGGCTTACCGGGAGATTACAAGGGCGCTCGCTTTTTGAAACATCATGCCAGAAAAAGATTTAGAAGTTTTTGAGAAAATCCAGCATGGAGACCTAAAAGCATTCGAAGATTTCTTCAGAGGAAATTATTCGGAGATCGTGCGGTATTCCCATCGTTTTGTGAGAGACAAACTCGCGGCGGAGGAGATTGCGCAGGAAGTCTTTATGTATATCTGGGAAAAACGCAAAACCATCAATATCCAAAACTCACTGGCCTCTTATCTCTATTCGGCTACAAAGAATCGATCCATCAACTACCTAAGACTTGAATTACCCAAGCAACAAGCACAATATGACATTTCGGAAATGGAAATTGGATTTCATGCTGAATCCAACGACGGCGACCGAAAGGAGACCATAGAAAAAATGGTGAAAACCGCGATTGATGCCTTGCCTAAAAAGTGTAAAGAAATCTTCCTGCTCAGCAGAACAGGGGGGCTCACCTATGAAGAAATTGCCGAGGAACTTGACCTTTCGAAAAAGACCGTAGAAAACCAAATGGGGATTGCGTTGAAGAAACTCAGAGAAACATTAAAACCTGTCATAGACTATGTGCGGAGCCACTAACGAAAAAATTACAAGAAAGTTTAGGGGTCTTACACAATCAGCTTGACCTATTGACACATGAGCCACCAATTATTTCAAGAATACAACCAACTTCATCAAACCGGGGACTCGACGGATATAGACCCGGAGGTCAAGTCGTTATATGAGCTCACCTCGACCCCCGATATTGGGGAGATTGATGTGGAAAGCGCTTGGGGAAGAATTGAAGAGGAGCTCAAAGTAGTGCCAATTTCCAAAGGTACATCCTACACTTATTGGCTTCGTGCGGCGATGGTCGTACTCATCGTCGGCATAGGTGGCTTTTTCCTATATGATAGTGATGTAATCCAGGCTCCTACAGCCATGGTAGAAGTCAGTGCCGAATTTGCCAGACAGGAAGTAGTCCTTCCGGATCAATCGGTTGTCATGCTGGGAATAGGTTCGACATTGAGCTATGAGGAGGATTTTTCCAGTGGCCGGCAAGTCACGCTTACTGGAGAGGCATTCTTTGATGTGGAAAAAGGCTTATCCAATTTCACGATAACCAGTGGCTCGACGACCATAGAGGTGCTGGGCACATCTTTCAATGTGAACGCGCGCTCAAAGGAAAAGACTGAGGTTATCGTAACGGAAGGGCTGGTTTCATTCTCTGCAGGATCTAAGGAAGCGAAGATTGCTGCTGGTGACAAGGGCACTTTCTACGTGCAGCAGGATGCGATGATCGTAGAGGAACAAGATGATATTAACGCCTTAGCCTGGAAAACGGGCAAATTTGTATTCGACAATACACGCCTTGCAGACGTTGCCAGGTACTTGAACACTTACTATGAAAGCAAGGTGCAAATCCGAGGACGGGTTGCTGAGTGTCAAGTGACGGCCTCATTCGATAAGATGCCATTGTCCCAAATCCTGGAGGAATTGACTTTGGTACTTTCCGTAAAAGTCAAAAAAAGCGGCAAAACCTACATTCTTACCGGCGAAGGTTGCTAGAACTTCCTTTACTTTTACCCCGTTGAAAGTGGAAAACGGGTTTGAGCTTCAAGGGAGCAATTCTAATTGCGACATTTTTTTTCCTGCTTACCCCAATAGTCAGTGGGCAGACTTCATCTTCGGAAATCAAGTTTAGGGCTTCGCACATTTCTATCGATGACCTGCTACGATCATGGCGAGATCAGAGCGATCGGATCTTAGTTTTTAGTCTCGATCGCATCCCGGCTATTCAAATCGAGCTACCCCAGAAAAACCTTACAGAGCAGCAAATAATCTCCCTACTCAAAACTCAGAATTTGAATGTTTTGGTGCGGGACAATCGGATACTCATCACTCAAGTCAAGGCGCAGCCCAAGAAGAGATACTCGTTGTCGGGCTATGTCACGGATGCAGCAACGGGCGAGGCACTCATCGGAGCAACTGTCTTTGAAAAGGGATCCAAGCTGGGAACTGTGACCAACAGGTATGGCTACTACTCACTCACCATTCCTGCAGACAGTTCTGACTTTGAGGTCAATTTCATCGGGTATGAAAAAAGGAGCCTGAAGGTAACGCTTGCTTCTGATCAAAAACTCGACTTTGAACTCAATGAGAATGCATTAGAGTTGGGTGAGGTCACCATTTCTTCTCGAACACCAGATTTCAATATCCGCAGCATGATCCCCGGCATCAACTCGCTTGACTTCGGTCCGGAGAACAACGTTCCCTATTTTATGGGTGAGGTTGATGTCTTCCAGGGCTCACTACTGCTTCCTGGCATCAAAATATTGGGAGAAGAAGCCGCGGGGATTAACGTACGAGGTGGAGGCATTGACGAAAACCTCATTCTACTGGATGAAGCACCTATCTATAATCCAACCCACTACTTTGGGTTGATTTCCGTTTTTAATCCCGAGGCGGTAAACGATATCCAATTCATGAAAGGATTCTTTCCTGCCAATTTTGGTGGAAGAGCTTCTTCGGTTATCACCATACACCAGAAGGAGGGCAACGACCAGGCTTTTCATATGGCGGGAGGCCTGGGTCTGCTTTCAGCTCGACTTCTCGCGGAGGGCCCCATCAAGAGAGGTAAGAGTTCTTTTCTGGTTTCAGGCAGGCAATCTTTACTCAATCCCACC
Source organism: Cyclobacteriaceae bacterium (assembly GCA_965601475.1). Lineage (GTDB taxonomy): Bacteria > Bacteroidota > Bacteroidia > Cytophagales > Cyclobacteriaceae > JAWPMT01. Next base: position 1,038,500 of record OZ271832.1, read on the forward strand.
GAACTGGGAGCCAGCGACATCAACAATTCCTCCACTTTCTTCACAGATTTCAATTTCAAAGCCAACTGGAGACAGAACGATCATAACACCTTCTTCCTCTCGGGATACGTTGGAAATGACAGGAACGTAACTGGATTTGACGGGCAGAGGCGTTGGGGTAACCAAACCGCAACCTTCCGGTGGAATCGACAGTATGGACAGAAGCTATTCAGCCATTTCTCAGCGGTCTTTAGTCAATACAATTATCGGATTGTCGAGCCAAGAGAGGCAGGAAGTTTCATCGGGAGATTCAGAATCATTGATTACACCCTGAAACTGGACCAGAGCTATCATGCTTCACCAACCTCGGAATTCAATTTTGGGGCGATCACAACATTTCACCGACTGAAGCCCGGTGAGCGCTTGCCTTTCGACCCGGATGATACCTCCACAAACCCGTTGGACCTGGATTCTGAACATGGCATCGAAACGGGCCTTTACGGATCACATAGATGGTCTATCAATAATGAGATCAGCGTGCTATACGGTTTGAGAATTTCTGCGCTGCACAATATTGGCCCTTCTCAAGTATATACTTATGCGGAGGGCGAACCACTTTCTGACCAGTCTATCATAGACACCTTGCAGGTAGAGCCCGGACAGATCATATCCTCATTTTACAATTTGGAACCTCGCATCTCCACCAACTGGCGTTTCGAGCCAAGCACCTCAATCAAAGCCTCTTACAACAGAACCTATCAGTACATCCACTTAATTTCCAATACTATCACACCCAACCCAACAGATATCTGGAAGCTTAGTGATGAATTCCTGGCACCAACCAGAACCGATCACTTTTCCATCGGACTTTTCAAGAATTTTAATGACAACGCCTGGGAGTCCTACGTGGACGTCTTTTACAAAGACATTAGAAACACGATCGAATACAAGAATGGCGCAGACCTGCTCTTTAATGAAAATATAGAAACAGAGCTCATTAAGGCCGATGCCCGGGCCTATGGCCTCGAATTCTTCCTCAAAAGAAACCTGGGCAACATAACCGGCTGGATCAGCTATACACTTTCCCGTGCTGAGAGAAGAACGATTACTGACTTTCCGGAAGAACAAATAAATGATGGGAGCTACTTTCCGGACGACAACGACAAAACCCACGATGTTTCCCTTGTGGTGCTTAATCGGCTATCTTCCAGGTTGAGCTTCTCTTCAAGTTTCAACTACAGCACCGGAAGGCCCATTACCCTACCTACAGGGAAGTATACATTTGAAGGTAACCCGATACCTCATTTTTCCGGACGCAACCAAAGCAGAATAACTGACTATCACCGACTGGACCTGTCTCTGAAACTCGAGGGGAAAAAGTCAAGGAAAGACGGAACTCCGAGAAAATTCAATGACTACTGGACATTGACTGTTTACAATGTATATGCCCGCAGAAATGCGTTTTCATATTTTTTCCGAGCATCCGAAAGTGATCCTTCGGAAACCGAAATCGTTCGCTATTCGGTATTTGGCACAGTGATCCCATCTATCACTTACAACTTTTCTTTCTGATGCGATATCTGCCAACTATCATCTTGATGATTACATTCTTCCTGACAGGTTGTGAGGATGTGATCACCATACCCCTCCCAGAAAATCAAAACCTGGTTGTGGTGGAAGGCTGGATCACCACCGAAGACAAACGCCATGAGATCCGGATTTCCAGAACTCAAAAGTTCGACGAACCCAATACTGATACTTCTGTAAGCGATGCCTCCGTGATTGTACAACGAGACACCATTGTCTATACTTTCAGCCATCAAAACGAAGGAATTTACTTGTCAGACGATGCCTTCCAGGGCTTGGAAGGAGGTTTCTACGGTCTCCGCATTATTTTGTCATCTGGAGATACGATCAGGTCACGGTCATTCGAGCGGATGCCAGAGACAGTGGGTATTTCCAGAATTTCGTTTGATTTTTTCGAGCAAAACTCAGAAACCAACCCGGGTGAGGTCGTAAGGCTCTATTTCCCCATTACATTCAGCACAGATCCTGCGGAGCGGGCCAACTTCTATCGCTATGTATTATCGAGAAACGATACCGTGTTCAATGCGCCACAGGACATTGAGCTACTGGACGACTCCGCTATCAATGGAAATAACTTCAGAAACGAATTTCGAAGCTTCAACTACCTGAACGGAGATCTGGCAAGTGTGGAGCTTCGATCCATCAACCGTGGAGCTTTTGAATTTTTTCAATTACTCAGAAACCAGGCCACCTCACTGGGAACAAGTTCAGGTACTGCTCCTGCCAGTATCCAGGGGAATCTATTTGTATTGAATGACCCTGATCAGGTCGTGCTGGGGTATTTCAGCTGTTATTCTTCCTCTTCCATTCAAATAGTATTTGAAGAACAATAATTTGAACTTTTGGGGGTTTATGAATTAATCATTGCCTTAGAAGAACTATGGCAAGAAAAATATTAATCATTATTTCCTCCTTGGTTTTCGCAGTGATTGGCATACTTATATCCAGAAGACGCAGGGCAAATACCAATTAGCAAATGGGAAAGAAAATCAAAATTTCAGCTGGCTTAGCTCGTCTAATTAGTGGCGAAGCCAATTTGCACTTCCAACGGAATCGGGATGTGTTTACCGTTGACCCCAAATCCAGGACCAACTACCTGGATTCCTTCAATCATGCACTGGTATTGGAGGTTGCTCATGGGGAGTTTCCGATTATCAGGCATTGATCAACTCGGACGGCTTGACGCCATATCTCCGCTGGTATTGACGATTGAAGGTTGTGACGTTGTTTTGTCCCACTCGGCGAGCAGCGTCCGTGGCATTTTTCACTTTCTTATTCCTGATGAGGTAATCCACGTACTGCAGACGTACCTCCGTGATGTATTCGTGCGGCGTCAAACCAGTTAAGCGCTTGACCATTCTGTATACCTGTCGCTCACTGGCTGCAAGCGCATCAGCTAACTGCATGACCGACAACCGAGGGTCGCTTATGCTCTCCTTCACCACCGATTCCAGCTTCATAATGATGTCCTCTTCCAGGGTAGAAATACCGGTTTCCTTCGAAGATAGCTCTTCAAATACATTCTCACCCGGGAAGGAACCATACTTGGTCTTTTGTTCGAGCAGGTTGTCTATACGGAGTAGCAGTTCCTTTTTCTGAAAGGGCTTCTTGATGAAATCATTGACGCCTTTGTAAAGTACTTTCTCCTTGGTATCGTCGGAAATTCGGGCTGATACGACCAACAGCGGAATCTTCTTAAACCTTTCATTGCCGTTTATCGATTCTATGAGTTCGAAGCCATCCATCCAGGGCATCATCAGGTCGGTGATAATCAAATGCACCTCTCTATGCTCCAGTAAATCCAGGGCCTCGATACCATGGGCAGCTTCTATCACATTGTAATTGTCCTCCAGAATTTGTCTGATATAGTACCTAATCTCGGGATGATCATCTACAAGCAAAATGGTGGATTCGTGTTTTTCACCGTCTATCGATACATTAGGCCGGGCTTTCTCATCGATTTCAAGCTCCCTGAAAATTTCGTTGCGGTCTTTCACATAATTCGCTTCTTCCGGCTGGTAACCCGGTAAATGCGTGATACTTTCATTTCGCAAGGTTATGGTGAAAGTGGTACCCACCCCCATTTCGCTGCTGACAGAAATCTCTCCATCGTGCAACTGCACCAACTCCCTGACCAATGCAAGGCCAATCCCCAGTCCTTCTTTTGATTTGAACTGATTTTCCTTTGACTGGTAGAATCGGTCAAATATGTGGGGCAAACTGTGTGCCGGTATGCCATCGCCGGTGTCCTGAATGGATATATAGGTAGCTTCCACATTGCGACTACAGGAAATAATGATCGATTCTCCTTTCCTCGTATGCCTCAGTGCATTGGAGACGAGATTGTAAAAGATCTTTTCAAATTGCCTGGGGTCCGCTGCGAAAACTTCATGGTCTTCCAATGAACTCCTGAATTCCAGCTTTACCCCTTTGTACTCTGCGGAACTTCGGAACATCTCACTAAGCATCTTCAAGTAGCTATTTAGCCGAACCTGCTCCAATTTCAGCCTGATCTTTCCTTCCTCAAGACGCGTGATGTCGTTGATCTCGTCCGTCAGATACAGCAGCCGTTTGCTGTTCTTGAAGGCTACCTCAAGGCTTTTTTTCGCCTTGGAAGTCAGATAAGCCTCTTCGTCTTCCCCAATCATTTCAAGGTTGCCCATGATCAGACTCAAAGGACTTCTCAGGTCATGCGAGACATTCGCAAAGAAACGCGACTTTGCAGCATCAAGCTCCTTCAGTTTCTCCGACTGGCGTTCAATGAGGTTTTTATCCTCTTCTATCTGATCCTTCTGCTGACTGATTTCTTCGGACAATCGCTTCCGGATTCTATAAGCCCTGAAAGAAATGGCCGCGATAATCAGAAGAAGCAATACACCCCCGCCAGTAAGCAGAATAATGGTTTGCTGGCGCTCGATTACCTGCTTATTGAGTTCGTCTTGCCTACGCAGAAATTCATTCTCAGCTTCCTGCTGCTGTATTTCGTACTGATTTCGAAGTTGCTCGATCTTTCTGATGTTCTCCTCACTGAACAGCTGCTGATTGAGTTCGGCATAGTCCACATATCTTCGATAGGCTTTGACGAAATCATCCTCACTTTCATAGATGCGGCTCAACGTAAGCAGTACCTCCTTTACATCATACCTCGAGGAAAACTGCTCTGCCAATTGAAGTGCTTCCAGCCCAAATCGCTCGGCATTGGGCAGATCACTCCGCAACAAGTAGATCTTGGCTATGTTGTTGTTGAGCATTACCAGTGCACGACCGTCAGTCTCTATATCGAGACGTCCCTTTACTTCAAAGGAATAATCCAAAGCTTTTCCCAGATCCCCTTCCCGGCGATATACATCGGCCAAATCGATTTCCACGGCCTTGATTCCATAGACATCGTCGAGATCCCTTCGGACTTCCAGCGCTTGCTTGTAGTACAACTCCGACTGACCATACTCACCCTGTCCGCGGTAGGTACGTCCAAGATTGACAAAGCAATAGCCTTGCATCCGTTTGTTACCCAGCGCCTGGGCCTGGTCCAACGCCTGGATGAAATACCGGATTGCTCCTTCAAAATTCTGCTGGAAAAGGTACAAATTGCCAATATTGATGAGCGCATAGCCTCGTTGCTCTTCATCTCCGATGTCTTCTGCTTTCTTCAATGCCTGGAGGTAAACCTCAAAAGCCTTGGAGTAGACACTGAGGTTCCTGTAGGCAACACCCATATAGTTCAAAGCCTGAACAGCATGATGGTGGAGCTCATTCGCTTCAGCCATTTTCAGAGCCCGTGTCGCATGGTACAAAGCTGAGTCAGATCGAAGGTCCCTGTAGGCCCAGGCCAGTTTGTTGTGAGCTATTGTTTGTTCTTCCGGGGACTGGGCTTTGCTTAGTTCTTCTTTTAAGGCCGATAACTGGCCAAAGCCCCAAAATGGAAAAAGAACGACAAGAGCAATGAATAACTGTCGCATGGCAGGTAAGTATTAGGTGACAAAAGTAGGAAGTAGAAAAGTAACTAATGCCGGACTTAGCATGTGGTTGAATTAAGTGTCTAACTCATAGATTCATCTCTGGTACCTCGCCCCTGATTACTAATCTCCCAGCAGTCGCATTTTTCACCTGTTCGACGGAAACTCCCTGTGCCCGTTCAATGAGTTCAAACCCCTCAGGTGTTATGTCCAAAACTGCCAGGTTTGTCACCACCTTCTTCACGCAAGCAACACCGGTAATTGGCAAGGTGCATTTTGAAAGCAATTTCGATTCCCCCGCTTTATTGGTGTGCATCATTGCCACAATGATGTTTTCTGCTGATGCCACGAGGTCCATGGCACCACCCATTCCTTTTACCATTCGACCTGGAATCTTCCAGTTGGCGATATCCCCATTATCTGCCACCTCCATGGCTCCCAGCACAGTCAATTGGACATGTTTACCACGAATCATAGCAAAAGAAGTAGCAGAATCAAATATTGAAGCCCCCGGCAAGGTCGTCACGGTCTGCTTGCCCGCGTTGATGAGGTCCGCATCCTCCTCGCCCGCGAGTGGAAAGGGTCCCATCCCTAGCAAACCATTTTCCGATTGGAATTCTACATTGATGTCCTTCGGTATGTAATTAGCCACCAGTGTAGGTATTCCTATGCCCAGGTTGACGTACCACCCGTCTCGAAGTTCCTGGGCTATGCGTTGCGCAATTCCTCTTTTATCCAGCATCTCTCACCGTTCTTTGTTCAATTCTTTTTTCGTAGTTACTGCCCTGAAAAATACGTTGGACGAATATCCCTGGGGTGTGAATGGAATTGGGATCCAGCACACCTGGCTCCACCAATTCTTCGACTTCCGCAATGGTGATGGTTCCTGCCATCGCCATGGGAGGATTGAAGTTGCGAGCAGTCCCCTTAAAGATCAGATTGCCATTGAAATCCCCCCTCCAGGCTTTCACAATGGCAAAGTCTGCAGTCAGTGCTGTTTCGAGGATGTGAGGTTTGCCTCCAAACTCCCGGACTTCCTTACCTTCACCCACTTCAGTGCCATAACCAGCCGGAGTAAAAAAAGCAGGTATCCCTGCTCCACCGGCGCGGCATCTTTCTGCCAGGGAACCTTGAGGAATAAGGTCTACCTCCAACTCACCACTGAGCATTTGCCTCTCAAACTCCTCATTTTCTCCCACATAGGAAGAGATCATTTTTCGAACTTGTTTCTGCTGCAAGAGTAGCCCGAGTCCAAAATCATCTACTCCGGCATTGTTGGAAATACACGTAAGATCACTTACACCCAGGTCCACCAATGCCGAAATGCAATTCTCAGGGATCCCGCATAAACCAAAGCCCCCAAGCATTAGTGTCATACCATCTGTGATGCCTTCGATGGCCTTTTTGGCATTTTGTACACGCTTATCTATCATCAGTTACCAAATCGATTTGAGTTCAAAAACTTCTCCCGCCACAAGCACAGCTTCCTGACCAGATGCAAATATGAGCTTGTTGAAGGGTTCGGACGGGAAAAACAAGTCAGAGATTGCCACTGTGCCATTGTCGCCAAATAGTTCAATACTTGACCTGTCCAGCCAAATACTCACTGGCATTTGTGGGACCTCCGATATTCTGGGGGCACGATGGACACCAGGAAAGTCCTCTGAGAAATCGACGATTCCAGCTTTGGACCTGTCGACGAAATACTGATCGCTGCCATCATCATAACCCACCACCAATTGCTCACTCACATCATTGGAGAATGTCATTGACCAACTTCTATCCTTCCTCGATATATCGGTAATCGTTAATTCGAAATTTAGCAGTTGACCATCTCCAAGTAGCTTGTCGGACCAATCTACTTGCCCGGCTATCACCACCCTATTGATTGCCAGCACCTCTCTACGCAAGTAACCAAGGTCCTGCACCGGCCTTTGACCCATACGGAACCCGTTGACTGTCCGGTATAACCCCAGTTCACGTGGAAGGGTCATGTGACTTCTCCATTCTTCTGTAGGTACAACCTGGGCATATTGCCAATTGCTCATCCATCCCATGAAGATGCGGCGGTCGTCCGGCGAATCCGACCACGTGACGCCGGCATAGTTGTCCTTGCCGTGGTCTAGCCAGATGGTACGCTCCGGATAATGGTCATTCGTGAAGGTCTTACCATCAAAAGTCCCCACAAAGTACTGTGTAGCTGATCCCATAGGCCCCCCAGTGCCAATGGAAACGATCAACACCCAACGCTCATTGCCGCCGACGTCCTTGAGTGGGAATAGATCGGGACATTCCCACACTCCGGTGTGACTGCCATCATTCTCCCCAAAATGACTCAAGAACTCCCAATTTTTCAGGTCGGTAGAACCGTATAATCCGACTCGGTCAGCCTCTGCCAGGACCATGACCCATTTATCCGTTTGATCGTGCCAAAAAACTTTGGGATCTCGAAAATCACGTACCCCCTGGTTGGGCAAAACAGGATTACCCTCGTACTTGGTCCAGGTGCGTCCCTTATCGAGGCTGTAAGCAACCCCCTGATACTGGAAATCTTCACGCCCGGATGCTTCACCTGCAGGGTCATGATAAGTGAAAATGGCTACTAATGGAGGTTGGTCCACCGTTCCAAAACCAGATGTATTGGCCCAATCTACCACAGCGCTCCCTGAGAAGATATAACCAAGAGAATCGGGATACAGGGCAATCGGAAGATGTTCCCACGCTACGAGGTCTTCGCTAACCGCATGCCCCCAGTGCATAGGACCCCATACGGTACTATCCGGATAATACTGATAGAATAGGTGATACTCCCCTTCGTAGTAGACCATTCCATTCGGGTCATTCATCCATTGGTCAGCCGGGGAAAAATGATACTGAGGTCTGAATGGCTGGTCGTAGTCCAACGTAGCGGCAGGTACTTCCACACTCTCCTCAATGGGCGCGCTTTGCTGCTGACCGCACGCGAGAAGTACCAGAAATATAATTGGCGTACCGAATCTTATCATTTCCTGACTAAAATATCTTGTAGCTCTTCCAATGACTTGCCCTTGGTTTCCGGCATCAGGAAACGCGTGAAAAGCAGCTGCAAAAACATCATGAAAGCGAAGAAAGCAAAAACCGGCCACGGGTTTTCACCAAAGATCCCCTCTTTCTCATCAATGAAGATCGGCGTAAGTAGCGTTATCAATGCTGCAAAAACCCAGTGCGTTCCTGCTCCGAAAGATTGACCTGCTGCCCTAACCCTATTAGGAAATATCTCTGATATGAATACCCAAATAACAGCTCCCTGTCCCACAGCATGGGAGGCAATGAACATTAGAATAAAGGTCAGTGAGAATGTACTACTGGACCCTGCATAAAATGCATAGGAAGTCATGGCAAGGCTTATGATGTAGCCGAATGACCCTATGTACATGAGTTGTTTCCTTCCAGCCTTGTCGATCAGGAACATGCCGATCAGTGTAAAGAGCAGGTTGATGCCTCCAATGGAAATGGAACTAAACAGCGACTCGGTGCTTGCGAGCCCTGCCTTCTCGAGCAGTTCAGGAGCGTAATAGAGAATGAAATTGATTCCGGAAAGTTGATTGAAGAAAGCGATAAGGAATGCCAGCTGCAGTGGCAGCTTGTATTTGCCCTGGAAGAGTGATTCCCCTGCGTTTCCTGCGTCTTCCTGCACGTGCGTTTTGATCTCCCCCAATCGACGTTCAGCTTTCGATGCATCAATGATCTGTAAGACCTCCAGCGCTTTAGCCTCATCACCTTTCTTAAAGACAAGCCATCTGGGACTTTCTGATACCATCAGGATCATCAGTGAGTAGAATAATGCCGGAATACCTTCGACCCCGAGCATCCACCGCCAATCGCTATCTCCGCCCACGCCAGCCAGGAGATAATTGGAGATAAAGGCAATAAGGATACCGAAAACGATCATGAATTGGTAGAGCGCGACCAGTCTTCCCCGCTGCTCCGAAGAGGAGATTTCGGATATGTAGGTGGGCGCCGCCACGGACGAGGCACCGACACCGAGTCCGCCAATAAACCGAAAGAATGAAAAAGAGTACGGATCTGGCGCCAGCGCTGATCCCAGTGCTGACACGAAATAAAGAATACCGATCCAAAAGAGTGTCTTTTTACGTCCAAACCGGTCACAGGGTATGCCGCCTGTGAGTGCCCCAATCACGGTGCCCCACAGGGCCATCGACATGATGAAGGTACCATGGAAAAAAGGTGAAGTATTCCAAAGTTCCCGGATGGGCAAATTGGCTCCGGAGATCACGACTGTGTCGAATCCAAAGAGGAATCCACCAAGTGCCACCGCCAATGCAAAACTGAGGGTTTTTCCTGTCATTTTTTGAGTCTGTTGCTGAGAGGGAAGTTAAGAAACTTTTTAGGATTCGCCTCAACCCAGGTATTGCGCTATATAATCCTGGAATTCCCGCTGAATCACTGCAGTCAGCGGTCCAGGGACACCGTTGCCCACAGGATGTCCATCGATTTTCAGCACCGGCATGACCTCCTTCGTGGTGCTCGTCAGGAATACCTCCTCCGCTTTCCGCAATTCTGACATTTGGATGTCCCGGATTTCATAGGGAAACCGCCCTTCAATTGACTTCAACACATGTTTGCGGGTGATACCATGCAGAATATTCCTCGCGGGCGTCACGACCTTACCATTGACAATCATGAAAATATTGGAACGTGAGGCCTCGCTAACGCTGTGATCATCACAAAAAACCACCTCTCCAGCTTGAAACTCAGTCTTCTTTTTTTGCAGGGAGAATGAAGTGAAGTAGTTCAGGGATTTGATACTTGCATGCTCCCTCACGTAGGGGAAGGTAATGACATTAATACCTTCAGGTCGGGTGCTCAGATCTACGGGCAGGTTTATCACTGAGAAGTGAGGATGGTAAATCGGCGAACCATCAGGGCCTTCCCCTAGCAACAGCAACTTGAAGGTCGATGTATCAAATTGATTTCTTGATTGCAACGATGTGATAATGTGCCGGATATCGTCACCAGGTATTAGCCTTGAGAGGTTTAAGAATTGCTGAGAATTATGGAACCTCTCAAGGTAATCGTCCAGAAACGTAGGTTTTCCTCCCCTACTGAGAAACAGGTCAAATATGCCAAAGGCTCTATTCAGACCGGTATTTTCTATGGATATCTTTGCATCGTCTCTCGCAACAAAATCCCCATTCAAGAAGAAGATAGGTTTCACATCAGTAGCCGATTTGTTCACTTAAATCAATTGAACTCTTCATGAAGTGTCCGGTACCAAACCCAATTTCCTTCCCGTCCTCGTTTTTCAGCCTGGAGCTGGCGATGAACAGGTTGCGGGATTGGAATTCCAGTTCTCCCTCTGCCGTAATTCGCCCGGTGTTGGCTGGGCGCAATAGGTTGATATTGAAATTGGTAGTCAGCACGAACTTGTCAGTGACCACGGAGTTCACGGCGAAGAAAGCTGCATCGTCCAGCAATTTGAAGTACACCGAGCCATGGATAGCTCCTAGCGCATGGAAGTACTTTTCTTCAATTTGCAAAGAAATAACTGCCTTCTTATTGGATATGGCCACCGTCGTAGTGTCATAGATCCGTTGATTGACGTTCGACTTCAGATACATCTTCTCCAACCGCCGAAAGTGATCTTCGTAGGAGGTCATGAAGGCATGGCAAACTTCTCCGCCGCAGCGCCCTTGAATGCCTTCCGAGGCTTCAGGTTGAGCGTCTGAAACATCTCCTTGTCCTGATCTACTTCAGGGTTTGGCGTGGTCAGCAACTCATCTCCGGCAAATATTGAGTTGGCTCCAGCCAGGAAGCAAAGAGCTTGTTCCTCCACGGACATCCGAATCCTTCCCGCAGACAAACGCACCTGAGATTTTGGCATGATTATCCTCGCCGTGGCAATCATTCTTACCATATCCCAAACAGAAACCTTTTCCTGGTCCTCCAGCGGAGTGCCTGGGACAGGAACCAAAGCATTCACCGGCACAGACTCAGGATGCGCAGGCAAATTGGAAAGGGTATGCAGCATTCCGATTCGATCTGACTTCGTCTCACCCATGCCTATGATGCCTCCGGAACAAACAGAGATATCCGCATTTCGTACGTTGTCCAGTGTATCGAGCCGATCATCGTAGGTCCGTGTGGTTATGATGTCATCATAGTATTCTTCACTGGTATCCAGGTTGTGATTATAAGCGTAGAGACCAGCTTCTTTCAATCGTTTGGCCTGGTCTTCAGTTAGCATGCCCAGGGTACAGCATACCTCCATACCCATTTGGTTGACGCCCTTAACCATATCTATCACCTTGTCAAAATCCCGATTGTCTCGAACCTCTCTCCAGGCTGCACCCATACAAAATCGCGTAGAACCGGCTTCTTTGGCCTTTTTGGCTTTGCCAAGCACCATGTCCACATCCAATAGCTTGTGCACGTTCACATCCGTGTGGTATCTGGCGGCCTGCGGGCAATATGCGCAGTCCTCCGGGCATCCTCCCGTCTTTATTGACAATAAAGTACAGACCTGAATCTCTGAGGGATCATTGTTGGCGCGATGTACGGTAGCTGCCTGATAAATGAGCTCCAGGATAGGTTGGTCATAAATGTTTTCGATTTCCGACTTGGTCCAGTCTGTTCTAATGGTCATATGTCTAAAGACTTTTGGTCCTAAAAATAATAGATCGGCACAAAGCAGGTCTAATGGATTTCGATATCTCCTATCATCCGGGCCTGAATCGCGTTCGTTTTGATGAATTTCTGGATCTCATGGAAAGAGTCCAGGGTTTTGATTCCTTCACTGCCCAGAACCCGAACGCGGGCCTCATCCCCCAATCTGGAGATGACCTGCTCGAAGAAGGGCTTTAGTGTGGGGTAATAAGAGACGCTGTAATCTTCCAGACCTGCCATTTCAGCTGCAAGGGCTGTGGCGTCTTCAACACCACCTATCACATCCACCAGACCATTCTGCAGAGCCTGGTTGCCGGACCAAACACGGCCTCCGGCTATGGCCTCCACTTCGGCCCTGGCCATTCCACGGCCTTCTGCTACCTTGGAAATAAAAGCGTCATAGCCCTGCTCAACCCCCTTCTGAAATATTGCCCGCTCCTGACTGGTAAGGGGCCTCGTCACCGTAAGAATATCAGAGAACTCTCCCGTGGTGACGACGTCATTGGTGATACCTAATTTATTATCCAGAAACCCCTGAAAATTGAAAAGTACGCTGAAAATTCCGATGGAACCAGTGACCGTATTGGGCTGCGCCATGATGGTATCACAAGCCATGGCCATATAGTAGCCGCCCGATGTCGCATAGGTGCCCATCGAAGCGACGATAGGTTTAACACCCTGGGTTTTCTGAACCTCCCTCCAAATCATATCGGAAGCCGTAAGGCTACCTCCCGGAGAGTTGATTCTGACTACAATCGCCTTTACTCGGCGATTTTCCCTGGCTTTTCTAATTTCATTGGCGAATTTCTCCCCGATGATACTTTCGTCTACGTCTCCCCCCATCACGATTTCACCATCTCCAACGATGACCGCCACCCGGTCCTTACCATAACCAGATGTACCCCTGGACCTGGCATATTTCTTGAACGATACGAAGTTGATATCATCTACCTCAGCCTCTCCCAACTCCTCGCGTAGGATGTCCTTGACTTCATCTTCATAGGCTAGGCGCGTGACCAATCCCAGCTCCTCCGCTTCAGCCGGAATTTGGGCCTGCATCTGATTTTGGATAGCAGTAAGTCTGTCGATAGAAATACGTAAAGAGGTGGAAACATGCTGCAGATATGTGTCATTGAGGCTGACCAACAGCTCGGTGAGCTGCAACTCATTTTCAGCACTTAAGTCCTTCCTTATCAACGGTTCAATTGCACTTTTGAAAGAACCCACACGAAATATCTCCGGCTCGATTTCCAGTTTTTCGAAAGCCCCCTTGTAGAATGTCACATTGGCACTAAGCCCGTTAAATTCAAGATTCCCCTGAGGATGCAAATAGATGCCATCAGCAGTTGATGCCAGGTAATAATCTCCTTCGCTGATGAACTCCCCATAGGCGTATAGAAATTTACCTGAAGATTTAAAGTCAACCAAGGCATCTCGAATCTCCTGCAATGCAGCGTACCCAGCCCTCAAGTACATGTGTTCCATATAGATCCCCTCAATGTTAGGATCGTCTTTAGCTGCCCGGATACTTTCCACCAGATCCAAAAGGCCAATCATTCTAGGCGAAGCGTTCGGAAACAGGTCCTCCAAAGGATCATCCAATACCCGCTCTTTCACAATCCCGTTGAGTTTCAGCCACAAAACTGAATTCTCTTCAACCACCGGTATCTCTTCCTGGGAAGCCGCTCCGATGATGGCTATCAAGATGAAGAAACCAAACATCGAGAAAATGAAGAGTCCGACAATGGTTGCAAGAAGATTTCTGAGGAACGCCATATTCTATCTTAAATTCCAACAAAACTAACGATGGATTAGATTACGCAGATTACTTTTAAAGGATTGTTATAACAGGTTTTATGAACGGCATTTTTTTATTGTTGGGTTCAAATTTGGGTGATCGGATTGACCATATTCATAACTCAATCAAGAAATTGGAAGAGCAGCATATCCAGGTACTTAGCCGGTCATCGGTATATGAAACGGAGCCCTGGGGGAAGTCCGATCAGCCGTGGTTTCTCAACCAGATTTTGGAGGTCAAAGCGAACAATACAGCCGAAGAACTATTGCAAAAATGTCTTGATGTGGAGGTGTCCCTCGGTCGCTTCAGGGAAGAAAAATGGGGCCCGAGACCTATAGATATTGACATACTTTATTACAACAATCACGTTATCGATACTGACAAGCTCAAAATTCCTCATCCAGGATTACCAAATCGCAAGTTTGCGCTGATACCCATGGTGGAACTGGCTGGAGGGCTTAATCATCCGGTGCTTGGCAAGAGCCAGATCGAGCTTTTAATGGAGTGTACCGATCAATTGCAGGTCAAAAAGACCAAGATCACATCAGCATGACCACAATTGAGGTGCTAATGCTCGTCTCTGCCGGGCTCTTTGCTGGTTTTATCAACACTTTGGCGGGAGGTGGCTCCTTGATTACAATGCCGCTGCTAATCTTCATGGGTCTACCATCTGTTGAGGCTAATGCCTCTAACCGCGTCGCACTTTTCATTCAGAATATTTTTGCTGTGCAGGGTTTTCGCAGCAGAGGTGTGTTTCTTTTCCCATTTTCATTGTGGCTAGGTGTAAGCGCGACTGTTGGCGCTGTTCTGGGGGCTCGCATTGCCGTTGACATTAGCGGAGCGCTCTTCAATCGAATTTTGGCAGTGGTAATGTTGATGGTGATGGCCCTGACCGTGCTGAAACCCTACCTTACTCGAAAAGGCATCATCGAAGATTTGTCTGCGAGAAAAACGATGATAAGCGTAGTGCTATTTTTCTTCATTGGCATCTATGGAGGGTTCATTCAGGCGGGCGTGGGATTCCTGATCATCGCTGCACTCACCAATGTTCACATGTTGGGGATGGCCAAGACCAATAGCATCAAAGTCTTTGTAATATTGCTCTACACAATGTTCGCCCTTTTCGTGTTTTTTTTGGAAGACGTCATCAGATGGCAGTATGGGCTTGTCCTGGCTGGCGGCAACGCGTTGGGTGGATGGATCGCCAGTCGATGGTCTGTGGGGAAAGATGACAAGTGGATCAGACTCATCCTTGTCATCACTGTTTCTGGTTTAGCTATAAAGCTTTGGTTTTTCTGACAAATGAATTGGCAAAAATATCGTAAGGAATTTCCGATTTTAGAAGCATATACTTATCTCAATACCGCTCGGTTTTGCGCCCTGCCACGAGAGGTCATATTGGCTCAAAAGCGTTATCTGGAAGGGCTGGCAGAAAACGGCTCATGGGTTTTCGAGGAATGGTCGCAAGGCTATGAGGAAGCAAGGGGTCGGGTCGCTGAACTCATTAAAGCTCCGATTGACAACATCTTTTTCCTACCCAACGTTTCCACAGGCATCAACCTATCAAGCCTTTACCTGAGTCCAAAGAAGATTGTCTTGCTGGAAGGTGATTTCCCCAGTGTGACATTGCCCTGGCAGAGTAACGGGTTTGAGGTGCAAACACTGAATTATCACCACACGGAATTCTACGAGCAACTTGAAAATTGCCTCAAAGAGGGGAACCGCATTTTAAGCGCCAGCTGGATCCAAAGTCACGATGGCTTCGAAATAGACCTGGAGCGGGTCTTCAACTGGTGCAAAACCTACGAGACGACTTTTGTCCTGGATGGCACACAGGGACTTGGTTGCATTCCCTTCAAGATCGATCCAGAGGTATCAATGGTCTTTCTATGTAGTTGTTTTAAGTGGCTCATCAGTGGCTATGGAATTGCTATTGGATATGTCTCCAACGATCTGCTACCGAACTTCAAATCATTCCAAGGCTGGAACAGCATCGACTTCGGGACCGGGATGGCCAAAACCGGAGCAGCAAGCCTGGAAGTCGGCAACGCCCTTTTCCTAAATGGGCTCGCATTGAATAAAGGCCTTGCGATGATTCAGGAAATCGGGATAGACAATATCCTGCAACGCAATACGGACCTCAAACAGGCCACTAAAGACGGCTTGAAGCAAATGGGGAGGAATGTCTCCTTAAGTGAAAACAGTCGATCCTCAATCGTACGGCTACAGGTACAGGATGGAGAGTACGACCGATTGGCCCAAGCCAGTATACAGACTTCCGATCAGGGTGAATTTGTGAGAATATCCCCACATTTCTACAACAATGAAAAGGATATTGAGCGGCTGGTATCTGTGCTCGGGCAGCAATACTGACAATCCGAACCAATCAAAGCTGCCGTTCAGAGGACCTCTTTTAAAGTACTGACTACAAAACTGACCTCATCAGTACTCATGGAAGTGAAATAAGGCAATATCAGAATTTCATTGCTCAGACGCTCACTCACAGGTAAGACTCCTGGACGGTACCCAAAAAGCTTTTGATACAGGGGTTGAAGGTGGATGGGTGGATCGAAATAGGCTTTACATTGTATGCCCCTGGCCAGGAGCCGCTCCATTACCTTGTCCCTAACCCTGGGTACACGAATGGCGAAGACAAACCATTCCACCTGATCGGTCGGTAGCGGCTTCAAATAAATGGGGAGCGATGCGGCGTCCAACAATTCCTTATACTTCGCGAATACCAAACCCCTTCGCTTCAAAATGCCTTCCACCCGCTGCATCTGTGAAAAACCCAAGGCGGCGTTGATTTCACTCAAACGATAGTTGTAACCTAGCTCATTGTGCACCAGATTCTGCTGGTTTTGGTCCCTCCCCTGGTTTCGAAGGCTGCGGATCGTGGATGCCAGGTCGTCTCTATTCAAAGTAACCATACCACCTTCACCTGTTGTGATTTGTTTGTTGGGGTAAAATCCATAAGCAGCAATTTCTCCAAATGATCCCACAACCAAACCCTCGTGTCTGGAAAGCAGCGATTCACAGCAATCTTCAATCAAAGCCAATCCGTATTTGTCGCAGATCGACCTTACGGCCCCGATTTTGCAAGGCCTCCCGAACACATGGACTGCCAACACCGCTTTGGTTTTCGAAGTGATGCTTCGCTCAAGAAGGTCAGGATTGATACCAAAGGTCTCTTCCTCAATGTCTACAAAAACGGGTGTTGCACCCTCATAACATATAGCGTTGGCGGAAGCGACGAAAGAGAAGGGTG
Organism: Cyclobacteriaceae bacterium; assembly: GCA_965601475.1. Lineage (GTDB taxonomy): Bacteria > Bacteroidota > Bacteroidia > Cytophagales > Cyclobacteriaceae > JAWPMT01. The sequence goes on from OZ271832.1 coordinate 1,055,754, forward strand.
TGGTAATGACCTCGTCTCCTTCAGATATCCCCAAGGCCCTGATAGCAAGATGGAGACCCGCGGTTCCTGAGCTTACAGCCAGGGCATGTCCGCGCTCAACTTTGGTGCGGAATATTTTTTCAAAAGCCTCCATCCAAGGTCCCTGACTCAGCTGGTCTCCCTCCAATACCTTCAAAATCGCCTGACGATCCTCATCGATTATATCGGGTTTTGCTAACGGTATCTTGAATTGACTCATCCCAACAAAGAAAACATCTAATTGTAAATCGCAAAGACTCACTCAATGGGAATAGATAGTTTTGCGACCGACTTTCTGATAATACATGGGCATCGTTGTAAGGCAGAGTTTTTGGGTCTCATTCATTACCTATTTTGGCGTCGTCATTGGCTACCTGAGCACCCTTGTCTTCCTTCCAAAATTTCTGACAATCGAAGAAATAGGATTGGTTAGACTCATCCAATCGAATGCCTTACTGCTTATTCCTCTTACTTCCTTGGGCTTACCCAATACCATCATCAAACTATTTCCAAGGTTAGAGGGCAAAGTGGAAATTGGCGAATTTATCGTCGCCCTTGTGGCGTTTGTTACCCTGGCAAATCTTTGTATTGTCGGTATTGTCATGGTCTTTTTTGGCAAGTTGGAAGCCGTATTTACCGTCAATTCCTCAGAATACATCAAATACATTTATGCTTCGTTCATCATTCTTTTTTCGCAGAGTGTCTACGAAATCTTTGCCAGCTATCTCCGGGCGAATCTGAACATTGTCATTCCAAACTATTTCAAGGAAATACATCTACGCCTTTGTGTCCTAACCTTGGTTATTCTGTACGGCATTGGCCTCTTCAACTTCGATGTCCTGGCTTTCCTACTGTCGATTTGCTATCTCAGCACCACGATGATTGCGGTCATCGTTACCTACCTCAAGCGTCCATTTGCTGTTACTTTTCGACCTCTGGTCGTATTCAAAAAATGGAAGAAGGATTTCCTGGATTTCGGAGTGTTTGCTTTTATTCTGGGAATCGGCGGGTCAGTCAGCGCGAATCTCGGTTTTTTGCTGATTGCTACTTTTCTGGGACTTGAAGCTAATGGCATTTTCACCACGAGCGTGTTCATAGCAACACTTGTGGACATGCCAAAAAGAGCCAGCTCACAAATCATATCACCTTTCTATTCCAGTTTTTTCCATAGCGGAGACTTTGAGGGCGTCAAAAGGATTTACTCCAGGTCAGCGGTGAACCTTTACATCATCAGTACACTAATCGCCATCGGCATACTCACCAACCTCACCGATCTGTATGCGCTCATCCCAAAAGGGCAATCTTTTGCTGAGGGGTATTATGTGATAGTCCTGGTCGTCATAGGCAAAGTATTGAATATGGGCTTCGGTACATCCGGCGAGTTACTTGTGTATTCTGATTTCAAGCGCTACCAGTTGTATGTAGCCGTAATGAGTGCGGTCTTGACGGTGGTATTGTCCTATGCGCTTATCCCCATTTTCGGCATTCTTGGAGCTGGAATGACCCTTTTGCTCGTTGGCTTGTTCGGGGCCGTCGCCCGAGCCATTGTTATTTGGATCAAATTAAGGATGAGCCCTTTCTCCAGAGAGTATCTCAAAGTGACTGTCATTTTTGCAGGGACGTACGTAGTAAGCACACTATTTTCCCCTGCATTGCACCCTGCACTCAACATCATCATCAGAGCCGGACTTACCATCGCACTTTTCGTACCACTGATCTATTTTTTTAAGGCATCTTCCGAGGTCAATAGCACTTTGGATGCGCAGATAGCAAAAATCAGGGTGTTCTTAAAAGGAAAAATTTGACAATCAAGAGCCTTTCGAAGACCATGCAACTCTACCGACGACAACTGTATTGACATTGAGCATATGATTGATATTAGAAGATTGATAAGACTGCTGGATCTTCCTGGTCATGTGAAAGCGCCAGGGTACCTTCGGCTGGACAGCGATACCCAGGAAGAAAAATTACGCCTTGTACTGGGATGTGGAAGAAGTGGAACCACCTGGCTTGCCCGAAAACTTGCAACCACGCCAAGTCGCATCAAATACCTGGAAGAGCCACTTCAGAAGCTCAAGCCCAGGCTCCTTCTGAACAATACACATCTCGATCACCTGGCGGTCAAACCCACGCCAGGCGACAAAACGCTAAAATCCTTGAGACGCTGCTATGAGCTATGTGCTACCGAAGATGTCCGCTGGCCCGAATTCATGGTGAGCCCTCCGTCCAGGAATGATCCGAATGCGGATTTTTTTCTTGTCAAGGAAGTACATAGCCTGCTGGCATCTGAAGCGCTGATTTCGTATCTACCTTCGAAAAACATCTTCATTACCAGAAATCCAATCATGTCTGTAAACAGTCTGATTGCAAGGGATGGTTGGAATTCACTTTACCTTGCCTATGAGGAAGAAATTGTGAGCTCTACCAAATTCATTGACGAGTACTTCCCAGAATTGCGTAGTGAAATCAATGGAGCATGGAAGGCGATCAACTCTAAGAGAGGTCGGGAAAGAAGAGAATTCGGACTTGTCTTTACCGTCAGCCTGATGAACAAACTCCTGTTAGAAGTTGCAGAGAAGTCCAGTAGCTCCACGTCTGTGCGCTACGAAGACTTGTTGGAAAACCCTGAAGTGGAGTTCAGACGTCTTTTTGATTTCCTGGATATGCAATTTCCCGAGGCGCTTGATGTTTCGGGAGCCGATCCATCCCTCCTGAAGCAAAGGGCCAAAAAGCCCACCAGCCTTCAGGTGCAGGAAGACGATTTCCACACCTTCTTCGCCAAGCACAGCTATCCATTCTAACAGAAATTCTTATTGCGCGGAAGCTGAAATATTCGTAAAGGGAATTGACCCGATTTCACTTGCGGCAATGGAGAAGGTGCTCCAGGAATTACCCATCAGTTCTTTGGTTGCGGCCAATGTAAACAAGTCCACTACCGCCTCCAGCATTCCGGATTTCGAATCCCGGTCTCCATCTTGGTAGTTGGCAGTGAGTACGTTTTCACCGAACGTCTTAGAGATGGTGTCCTTCACTTCTGCAGAATCAGACGCGACGAAGAAACGAGTATTCATGTTCTTTTGCAGTCTGACCTCCATTTCCGCAAGAAAGAGCTCTAGGCCGCTATCCCTTATGGCGATGTGATGATCACCTCTTCTGATGTGGACTCCTATTGTGTCGGAGCCAAAGCCTGCCACGAGCCCATTGATCCTGGCCATCACAGACTCAATCGGCCTGAATCTTTGTGCAGACAAGGGTGCATGGTCGAGTTTGTCCCACGATGAAAAGTATACGCGCTTATAAGGTCGGATCAATTCAAGAAAATCGACGGAATTCTTTTTCATCGCTGCGCACTCGTAACCATGCGTCACAAGATCAAAAAAACCTCTTTGATAAACCTTGAGCAGTCCATTATAAACTTTCTGCTTAAGGGCTGGTAAGGTTTTGTCAGTATATAAAAGCGGCTCGGAGGTGTAATTGCGCACTTGGATTTCGATATGGTCGTTGGAAATGCCCTGAAACAAGTCGGAAAAAGCGGCATTCAGCCATTTATTTTCAATCCAAATGACTTCTAAATCCATCCCAGCTGATTCGCAAAGATTGATCGCGGAATTGATGGCGAACAGCCTATTGCAGAGGCCGCCAAGTGGTTTCAGCGTAAAAGTCCCAGCTTCCATCAAATTGACAAGATTAGACTTTTTTCAACTTGAATATCCCACAACCGAAATGGCAATTGGCATTCGAATCCACAACCTCTTCCGTAAGCTCAATGTCCTCAAAAAAATCCCCCTGATCATCCACATAATTGAATTGGAGGATTTCGTACTTGCCTTCCATCCATTGCAGCAAATATTGCAAGGAGAAAACCCGGTGCGCATTGAACTCGATACGTTGAGGGCCAATGGGTGTTGAGAAATAGAAGATGCCATCTTTTTTCAGCATGCCATATAAGTGTTCCCATCCCTTTTCATGACCATGTAAATCCAAATGATCTCCATAGCGGCCAAGGCCAAAATGCTCGATGACGTGCAGACATGACAATGAATCTGTATACCCCTGCAAAGCGCTGTCGGGAGCCATAATATCAGCCTGGCGGAAGGTAATATTCCTGACGGGCTTTTCCGCAGGACGAATATCCAGCACCTCCAATTCCCTGTATGAAGCAACATGCGTCACGAAGCCATCGGTCCTGGAACCCACATCTACATGTTTGTCGGGATGCGCCAGGAAGATTTGTTGAGCGACCCACAGGTCCTGATGAAAATAGTGGCCCGACAAGTTCCCACTGCCTTGACTTCTTTCGGTCAAGACAGGCAGTGGTTTTCCAAGGGGGAAATCCGTATTCCTGAATTTTAAAAAACGGGAATAGTCCCTTAGATACCAGCCAATATTCATAATATTGACTTTTAACGTCAATGGGTAGAACCCGAAAAATTCTAGTAACTTCCTAATTTTTCTCATTCGAAGGCCAGTAAAAGACCAGAAGAATAAGCTTCCAGCGCAAAAGTCATGCAAATATTCCAAAACTACTCTCAAATCGACATCCCGGAAGACCAATATAATGGCAGTCCTTACCCGGCCGTCCTAACAAACTCATTCTAACATGTGGTTGCGCAAATTCTTTCCAAGTCTCATAGGCTTACAGACGCTCTATGAGAAGCTGTACACCATCGCCCTGTGGGGAATGAACTACAACGCCACAGCCAATATCCGAACCAATGGTGAATCCTGGGTCCTACGGTACGTATCCGGCCAAGAGGGGAATGGTGAAAGGGTCTACTTCGATGTAGGCGCCAACGTTGGTGCGTATTCAGAACTTATCGCCGAAGTCGTCTCACCCAAAGCAGCGATATTCAGCTTTGAACCGGCTTCCAGCACCTATCAACAGTTGCTAAGCCGCACAAGTAAATACCCCAACATCAGCGCTTTCAACATCGGCTTGGGTGCACGAGTTGAACAGGTAGATCTTTTCTCAGACCAGTCCGCATCACCAACGGCATCCGTTTTTCAGAGAAAGCTGGACCACCACAACATCTCACTGGACAAGAAGGAATCCGTGGAAATCCAAACGATTGATCATTTCTGCAGGGAGAATGACATCACCGAGATCCATTTTTTGAAGCTGGACGTCGAGGGAAATGAACTTAATTGTCTCAAAGGGGCAACGGACATGTTGTCCGGTCATAAAATAAGATACATTCAATTTGAGTTTGGTGGTACCCAAATTGATGCAAGGGTATTTTTTAGAGACTTTTGGGAATTGCTTGGAGCTGACTACAGACTCTTCAGAATCGTCAGGAATGGGATCAGAGAAATAACAAACTATGGCGAAAGACATGAAATCTTCAACGCTGTAAACATCCTTGCAGAACTAAGGAATCGATGAAAATTTCCATAATCACAGTTTGTTTCAATGCTGAAGCACTGATCGAGCAGACCTTACGCAGTGTCGTTGATCAAAACTTCACCTCCAAGCAGTACTTGATTATTGACGGAAATAGCACCGACAGCACCCTGGAGATCGTATCCCAATATCGAGAAGCCATTGACCAGATTGTGAGTGAACCTGATGGAGGTATTTATGATGCTATGAACAAAGGATTGTCATTGGCTACTGGGGAATACGTTCTGTTTCTCAATGCTGGAGATCAGTTGTTTTCGAATCAAACACTGGAAACACTTTTTGCACTGGATGATGCAGATATTTACTACGGTGAAACGACGCTGATCAATGACAAGCAAGAAGTGCTTGGCACACGATCAGAATTGACAACACGCCCATTGCCCCGCAATCTCAATGTCAGATCATTCCTTAATGGACAACCGGTGAGTCACCAATCATTTATCGTGCGTCGGGAGCTCATCGGCAACTTCGATCTCCAATTTCAGTGCAGTGCCGATATTGACTGGATGATTCGTGCTGTGCGAAATGCCAAGATCATCAGAAATTCGGGAATCACCATTTCGCGCTACCTCCTGGGCGGCACTTCTGACAGAAAACTCAAAAAATGCTGGATTGAAAGGGCAAGAATCTTGCTTCGCTATTTCAATCCGATGCTCGTCCTGCTGGCACACTTCAAGTTTGCGCTACGGTATTTGCGACACGGCGCTTACAAGCATTAGAAGAGCTTCATGGATTCACCCTAAATGAATGATTGCAATTTCTGCCCTTCACACCTGGCGAAAAGACTAAGATCCAGGGGTCGTGATCATTTCATTATATAGGTTGAGATGTTTTCTGGCAATATCCCGGTCATCAAAAAGCCCTGCAATTTTCTCTACAGCATTTTGTTGAAGAGTAGCGTACATGTCCGATTGCAAGAGATATCTTATGCCCTCCACCAAGCCGTCAACATCTCTGAGTTCAACCAAATACCCATTTTTCTTATGATCTATCATATCAGCCACACCTCCGGAATCAAAAGCAACCACGGGTGTACCACACGCCATTGCTTCCATCACCGTATATGATAGGGTTTCTTGCAACGAAGTCTGAATAAAACAGTCTGCCATTTGAAATACTTCTACTATCCCCTCTTGTGTGGGTATGCTACCAAACTGCGTCACTTCAACCGGAAGATCATCAAGCAGGCTTTGCTTGGTTTCACCGAAAATCAACACATGTAAGTCGAGACCCGCTGATTGACATTTCCTAATGGCCTCAAGCAAAAAGGCATACCCTTTGAATTCATCCGCTAAATCAGGAGCACCAAATGCGACGTAAAACTTCCGTGGGTCCAAACCCTTGGACTGCAGCAAGCCTTCCCTGCTTTGAAGACCAGGCTTGTAAATCGTCAGATCCAGTGCATTACCGAGGTAAGTCGAATTGGCATCTCCAAGAATAGAACTAGACTGCAGTTGACGGAGTTGCCAGTGGCTAACCGTCGCGAAATGAATAGAGCCACTGCGAAAGAGCTCCTTCTTGTATCTCCAATTGCGATGTGAAACGAGGGAATCACCACCTAGATAGAAACAGGATCGACAACTATCCCGGAATCCTCTACAATGGAAAGGAAGGTGACAACCCCCTGTGAAAGGCCAGAAGTCATGAATGGTCCATAATACCGGTTTCTGCTGTGAAATGCTGACGATCGTCTCCAAATCAACAAATCCCTGACTCACCCAGTGAAAGTGAATGATATCCGCCTCTCTAACCTGAGGTATCCTCTGGATATTGATACCAAGAGTACCCAGGGAGTATTTGAACAGGTACCTTCTGTCCTGGACGAGAAAAAGGACTCTCAACCGTTCAAGGCAGAAATTGAACCAAAAACTGATTTTAAAGTACCATCTCCTGGAAAAGGAGGTATAGCCTTCCAGGTCTGCACCGTCGAAGAAGGTGATGACGCTGACATCAGCACCCTGGTTTCTAAGTGCCTGATACAACCTGCGCACTGCCACCGCAGCACCACCACTGGTTTTGAAAGTACTGACGAGAAGAATTTTCATGCGCCATTCGAAATAAAGATATTATTTGGATAATTGCCTAATGTTTCAAACACCAATTCTCCTCATGGTATTTAATCGGCCTGAGAAAACGAGGCGGCTCCTAAAGCAGTTATCGAAGATCAAGCCTTACCACATCTATGTTGGAGCGGATGGGCCCAGGTCAGAATCAGAGCAAGCAAAAACCGACGAGGTAAGGGCAATCATCGAGCAGGAACTCACCTGGCCGTGCGAGGTGAGACAACTGTACCGTGAACGGAATTTGGGATGCAGAGGAGCCTGCTCCTCTGCCATAAGCTGGTTTTTTGAGCAGGTGGAGCGCGGTATCATCCTGGAAGATGATATTGACCCGTCATTGGCATTTTTTCGGTACTGTGAAGAGTTGCTGGACTACCATGAGGAGTCCGAGCAAGTCTTACACATATCGGGGTATCAGGCCCATGGAAGCCCTGATGCCTCAGACAGCTACTTCTATTCCTCTTTTCCACGGGTGTGGGGTTGGGCTACCTGGCGTCGGGCCTGGAAGAAGTACAATGACGACCTACCTCCGTTGGCGGATTGGAGCCAAAGCACAGCATTCGGCGAAGCCGTAGAGAATCCCTATTTCAGAGCTTTCTGGCAGTTGATCATTGAAAAAGTACAACTTCCCAACAGTAGATTGCGGAACAGTTCCTGGGCATATTTTTGGGCCCTCTCCATAGCCAGGGAAAAGGGTTTTTGCGCAACCCCAGTGGTTACTACGGTACAGAACATTGGGTTCGATGCCGAAGCTACGCACACTAAGAAGGTGATCGCTTCACATTCCCAAAGCGAACTCGGCTTCCCCCTGGCCCATCCGAAAAGCCTGGCAATCAACCAACAGAAAGATTGGGAATTCTTTCGCTATCAGCTGGTCGACACCAACTGGAAATTCTTCAAAGTAGTGCTAAAGCGCTTCCTGCCCTTCCTCAAACCGCTTTCTTAGCGGTGTGAAGCCTATGACTACGAAACCAATCAGCAGCAATGAAGAGATCAATGAGATTTTCGTACCATAGGCGTAGGAAGGTGGTGAAAACCTGAATACAATTTCATGGTCACCGGCAGCGACCTCCATCCCCCGAAGCACGTAGTTTACCTGGTAGTGGGGCGTAAAAACACCATCCACATAAGCCTTCCACCCTGGCTGATAGTAGATCTCCGAGAAAACTACAAACTGCCTTTCTGTCGATGAAAAAGCATACGTCATTTCATCAGGATGATAATTAGTTAAGGAAACAGATCCCTGGCCGCTGTAGGAAGCAGTGCTCACGTCATACTTTTCGTTCACAACGACCTCTTCAGCAGGATTGAGTCCGTTCAGTGCTTCGAGTTCATCGTCTACCGTGGTTACGGATTTTACCTGTTTGATGAGCCAGGCATTTCCCAGGTGACCACGATTCAAAGAAGCTTGTTTGGTCCGCGCATCTCCTGATATGAAATATTTGACATTCAACATATCAAACACGCTTTGATTGCCCTGGCTGATATGTCCTTCGAAAAGCTCCTGATATCGTTGCAGTTTGATAGCACTGTAACCCCCAATTGAATTATGAAAGTATGAGGTGACACCATCCTGAAATGGACTAACAGTTGTGTTGTAGACTCTGAAGTAGTCTTTGTCATTCATGATTTGCTGATCAGCGGCGGAAGGCTGAAAAACTGCCAGGGAGCTAAAGTCCCGCTGATACTTTTCGTCATGTATGTAGCGCTTATTCACAACCCAGAGATCGGCCAGACACAAAACGACCATTGCGCCTATCAGCAGCTTCTCGTTCATCACCTTCGATATCCAAAGCCACACAGCCGCAGACACGAGTATGACAAAAACAGCAGACCGTAGGAGATCACCATTGAATAGTGCGATCCTGTCATCTACAAATGCCTGTATCAGCCAATCAGGGTAGCCTGCACTCAGGTAACGCTGATCAGCGGGGGCAGAGAACTCAAAGAAAACATCCTTCAGCAAATAGAAGAACGCAGCAACGCCCAGCATGATACCTCCGGAAATTTTCAGAATCTTGAGCTGCCTTGCCCGTTCTGCCTTGAGAAACAGGCTGAAACCATAAACGCCTACAAACGCCACCATTAGCTGGGTAAGCGCCAGTATCATAGTAACTGATCTGAACTTGTTGTAGAGTGGCACATTGTAGAAAAAGATATTGGTAAACCACTCCACATTCTTCCCCATGGAAAGAAGTAGCGTAACGCCGATAATCACCAGACTCCAAATTCGAAGCTTCTTGTCAACAAAGGCAATCCCAATAGCAAACAGGAAAACCAGCACAATACCGAAGTAAACCGGACCTGCTGTGAAGGGTTGATCTCCCCAATAGAGTGGAGCTGAAGAGAGTATTTGATTACTTGTATTCGGGTCTACATTGTTCCGTCGCAGCACCTTAGCAGTGTTTGACCGACCTTCCAGCGATTCGGCGGAAGCGCCACCATGGAAGTAAGGAAACATAACGGTCAAGACTTCTAACTGGCCTTCACTCCATTGTAGCGCATAGCCCTTATCCAGACCATCCTTGCTTGTGGCGGTCCCTGTCTTTGTGAGTTCTGACCCCCCTCTATTGGAAGATTTTCCATATTCCCAGGTGTAGCCAAGTTTGACCAGATTGATCGCCACTGCAATAAGCGCTACGACCAACATAAAGACCGAGCGTCTTAGAAACATGGCGATACGCTTTTCGCGAAGCGCCATGATGAATTCAATCACCACATAGACCAATATGGCCATGAGCAAATAGTAACTGATCTGAATGTGGGCATAGTAGATCTGGAGCCCCAAGGAAAGAGCCAGCAGCGAACCACCCATAAACAATCTACCGCGGTAACAGAGCATCATCCCCGCCAGCACAGGTGCCATCAAGCCCATGGCAAAGACTTTGTTGTCGTGACCCGCCTCTATGCTGATGACATTGAAAGTGCCGAATGCGTAACAAAAAGCCCCTATAGCGGAAAGCCAAACAGGTACCCCCATGACTTGCATGAAAATGTAAAATCCGGAGAAAAGGATCAACATCATCAAGACTGGCCGCTTGAATACTTTGTTCAGTGACAAATGAATGAATCGGAAGAAATTGTATTTGTAATTCTGCAATTCGGGAAGACCAGAGAATTGCGTATTGGTCCATAGGATGGTTTCACCTTTATCCCGGTATTCCCTTACTTCTCTACCAATACCACTCAACTGGACACGGTCACTTTGAACCAACTCTTTACCCTGGTACAACTGTGAAAAGAATGCACTCGCAACTACGAAGAATAATACATGCGCAACTGCATGGGGCAGGAAGGGTTTGAGTCTGTTCATCATATTCGATTAGTCGATCGAGAAAACTTGTCGATCATGTCGCAGCAAAAATCAATTTCTTTATCGGTAATTCCAATGAACATGGGTAGGTTCAGAACCCCTAGCTGCAGTCGGCAGGCATTGGGATAAATGGTCTCTGTCTCGCGTGAAGGCCACTGTCCTCCTGGATATTCAGTCCTTATCCCTGCGGAATGGAGGTATTCGCCCAGTTCCGCCGCGCGATTCGAAAACATTGGAAGCTTGTAGTGCACGCCCTCCAGGCGAAGAAGCATTTTTCCCACATGCTCATGACTCCGATATTTCTTGTAGGTCAGCAACCTTTCCTCATTCCATTCCCCCAGGTGGCGCAGTTTTACCCTGAGTATTGAAGCCTGCACCTCATCAAGCCTACTATTTCGACCATTCTCAAGGGTGAAATCGCCTTCTACCCGACCGTAATCCCGCAACCTTCGAGTTTCCTTTGCCCATGCCCGGTTATTGGTGACAACCGCCCCTCCGTCCCCCAGGCAACCGAGGTTTTTGGTGGGATAGAAACTGAAGGTAGAGAGATCCCCAAAACCACCCACCTTCACACCCCCTACCGATGCTCCGTGCGCTTGCGCACAATCCTCGATCAGATAGAGTCGGTGGCGGTCGCAAATGCGCCTTAAACCCAACACGTCGCATGGGTTTCCGAAGAGGTGTATGCCGATAACAGCCTTGGTCTTTGTGGTAATCCTTTGCTCAACTTCATCCAGGCTAATATTGCCGCTCTCCAAATCCACATCCGCCAAAACAGGATTTGCCCCCATCCTTCGAACAGCAAACGTTGCTGATGGCCATCCATATGCGGGAACGATCACCTCATCTCCATTACCTATTTGCAGCACCTCCAGTGCCAGCTCCAAGGCATCTGTGCCATTTGCACAGCCGATGCAATCGGAAACTCCCAGAAAACGAGCAAATTCTTCTTCGAAAGACACGGATTCAGGTCCGAGCACATATCGCGAACGTCTACGAACCTCCCTGATTGCGGCATCCATTTCCTCCTCGATACGTAAATGCTGACGACTGATGTCCAGAAATGGAACTTCCATAATAGATGACCCGAAATTAAATCGATTGCATCGAAAAATTAACCGAGAAAAAATTATAAGAATTTTCGGCTCTTATAATTTTGATTAATATTGGCGCCGATTTCGTCCGACCTATTAACGAATGATATTCGACATTCGATCAGGAAACGTAATTGCAGTAGTTAATCTTATCTATTCCCACCATCAATATTCGGGCATATGAAGAGCATTGGAGTATTTACCTCTGGTGGTGACGCACCTGGAATGAACGCATGCGTGCGGTCTGTGGTAAGGAGTGCTTTGTATTTCGGTTTGGATGTATACGGCATCAAATACGGTTACAATGGCATGATTGAAGGGGATATCTATAAGATGAAGTCCTACTCGGTCAGCAACATTTTGCAGCGAGGTGGTACGATTCTCAAATCGGCACGCAGCAAAGAGTTCATGACGCCTGAAGGGCGCGAGCGCGCCTACAACCAACTGAAAAAACGCGGAATTGAAGGCCTTGTGGCCATAGGTGGGGATGGGACTTTCACAGGAGCGAACGTTTTTGCTGAAGAATTCGGAATTCCCATTGTAGGTGCTCCGGGTACCATTGACAACGACCTCTACGGTTCAGACTTCACAATTGGTTTTGATACGGCTGTGAATACAGCTTTGGAAGCCATTGATAAAATCCGGGATACGGCCAATTCGCACGATCGGGTATTCTTTGTTGAAGTTATGGGCCGGCACTCAGGCTACATTGCCATTCACTGTGCCATTGGTGGGGGAGCGGAATTTGCTATTGTACCAGAAACCTCCACTACGATCAACGATGTGATCACAACCCTGAAAGAAGGACGGGACCGCCAGAAAACTTCTTCGATTGTGGTTGTGGCCGAAGGAGGCATGCAAGGCAGTGCCATCGAAGTTGCAGCAAAGGTTACCAAGGAGCTTCCGGGGCTGGATATTAGGGTATCCACCTTGGGTCACCTACAGCGTGGCGGTCAACCTACTTCATTTGATAGGATATTAGCATCCAGACTAGGCATAGCAGCAGTCGAAGGTCTGCTCAACGGCAAAGCCAATGTAATGGCAGGAGTTATTGACAAAAAGATCAACTACACCAGCTTCAAGCTAGCCATTTCGAAAACCAAACCCATCAATGAAGACTTGATGCGTTTGGTAGAGGTGCTAAGTATCTAATTGCCGCTGTATGTGGTCCTGGATCGCGCCCCTGTCTTCGGGTGAAAACCAGTGAATTTCCTTGTCCTTTTTGAACCAGGTCAGCTGACGTTTGGCATACCTGCGTGAATTTCTCTTCAACAATCTAATCGCTTCATTCCGATCATAGCTTCCTTCCAGAAACCCAAAAATTTCTTTGTAACCCACTGTCTGCAGGGCATTCAGGTGCCTCTCACCGAAAAGCTCAGCGGCTTCATCAAATAAGCCCTCCCCTATCATCAGATCCATGCGACGTTCAATCCTCTCATACAGCTCATCTCTGGGCAATTCCAGCCCTATTTTGAGGTTGCGGAAGTCTCTCTTTTTCGCCTTGGCCGACCGGAAGGCACTGTATGGTTGGCCTGTAAATCTGATAACCTCCATCGCCCGTATCAGTCGCTGGGGGTTTTGCAGATCCACCTGACCAAAATAGACTGGATCTTTCTGTTCCAGTTCTGCTTGAAGTGCTTCCAGTCCCTTTTCAGCAAATTCTGTAGTCAAATCTTCACGATAGCCTTCAGGAATTGGTGGGAATTCATCCAAACCTTCCCAGACCGCTCTACAGAATAGTCCTGACCCACCTGTCATGACCATGATGTCTTTATCGACAAATGATTCGGACAGACACGACATCACTTCGGATTCGAAGGTGCCAACATCGTAGGAATCGTGGATCGACAATGAATTGACAAAATGGTGTTTCACCCGAGCTAGTTCCTCCGCGCTGGGCTTGGCCGTACCTATCTCCATTTCACGGTAAAACTGCCTGGAGTCAGCCGAAAGGATATCCGTACCATAGAACTCGGCAATATCTATCGCCAGTGCTGTCTTGCCGACTGCGGTGGGTCCCACTATGGAAATAAGGTGTTTGCCGCTTGAAGAACTCATTGAGCTAAATTCACATCAAAAATCGGTAATTTTAGCCTATGGCTGAAGTGATCAATTCCTCCCTGGAAAGCCTGCAACGTCAAGTAATTGGTTTACAGAAAAAGCTTACAGTTATCCAAAAAGAGCACACCCGTGTTCTTGAGCGCACTGACTATCACTTCAAAGAAATTTTCAACAGTTCCAGTGACCTCATTCAGATTTTCAAGCCAAAAGGAGAAATAATCTTTGTCAATGACGCCTGGAAATCAAAATTGGGCTATAGTGATGACGAACTCCATGCTGTAAAATTTGTAGACGCCATACACCCCGACCATAGACGTGCTACGCTCGAGAAACTTCTAAAAATCACTGCCGGTGTCAAAAGCGAGAAGATCAATACCGTACTCATCAGCAAGTACGGGAAGAACATCTTCGTCAAGGGTACACTCACCTGCGTATTTGAGGATGACCTTCCTGTAGAATATCACTGCATCTTCTATGATATCACGGAAAGAGTAAGGGCAGAACAAGCGCAGAGCCTCTACTACAAAATTGCCTCCTTGACCATTCAAACCTCCAAAATCGAAGACTTCTACAATGAAGTTTTTGAAGAATTGAGGAAGTTTCTCAAGGTCAAAAACCTGTCCATTGCCATCAAGTACCCGGTGAGGAAAGGGTTCCAGTTCAAATACAAGAGGAGTGAGTTTGAGGAAGGTGTAACAAAAGAGAATGCCCTCGACCTGGCGCTGGCAGAATATGCGTTGGGGTACGGCAGACCACTCATGATCTATGCAGATGGTATCATGAAGCTGATGAAGCAAAAAAGGATTAAGGACGACATCGCGATTCCCAAGATCTGGATGGGAGCAATCATGAAATCCGGCAACAGAGCCATTGGCGTAATGTCGATTTATTCTCACATGCATGAAGCCAGCTACAATCACAAAGACCTCGAACTGCTAGATTTCATCGCTGGCCAGATTAGCCTCGCGCTGCAAAGAAAAATTGACGAACGCAAAATTGAAGATCAGGCCGCTCGGCTCAATGCCATCTTCGAGAGCAGCACGCACCAAATATGGTCCATTGACAGGGCCTACAGTTTCACTTCGTTCAACCAGAACTTCTCAGATTCTTTTCTCACCTACTACGGTGTCGCACCGGAACTAGGGATGAGCTTGCAGGATACTAAAATCCTAAAGAACAAAGAGCAGGAAAAGTGGAAACGGGAGTACGATTCTGCATTCAATGGAGAGATACGCAATTTTCAGCTTATGCTGGTCGATGCCAGAAGCCGGAAGATTTGGCGTGATATTTTTCTCAATCCAATATTTCTCCCCGATGGCACCATTGAAGAGATCTCTGTCATCGCCAATGACATCACGGAGAAAAAACAAAATGAGCAATCCCTGAAGGAAAGTGAGGAGAAGTTTAGGAACATCTTCGAATCTTTCCAGGATATCTATTTCCGGTGTGATCTGCAGGGTAAAATCACCATGGTAAGCCCTTCGGCAACCGAAGTTCTGGGCTTCAAACCCAAGGAAATCGTAGGTAGGAATATCATCGACTTCTTCCTATCTAAGGAGAGCATTGCGAAGCTGATGCGTAGGCTCTACGACAAGAAGCGAATCCGAAATTTCGAAGGTGCTACCAAGACGAAGAAGGGTCAGGAAATTCAATTCCTTTGCAACGTTCGTCTGGTGACCACCCGTGGCAAAAAACTGGAGATCGAAGGTGTCGCCAGGGACATCACCCAATTGAAGAGAACGAATCGGGAACTGCGAAAGGCCAAAGAGCTTGCAGAGCATTCGCTGCAAATAAAAGAGCGTTTCCTGGCCAATATGAGCCACGAAATTCGAACACCGATGAACGGAATCATCGGCATGATCGATCTGCTTGGGTCCACCGAACTGAGCGACGAGCAGGCCGAATATGTCCGTACCGTGCGTAAGTCTTCAGATACTCTATTGCATATTCTGAACGACATTTTGGACCTTTCCAAAATCGAAGCCGGCAAAATGGAGCTCCGAAAAAAGCCCGTAAGGCTGGTGGAAATGTTTGAGAAGATATATGACCTCTATTCGCAACAAGCCCACCTCAACAACACCAACCTCTACTACCATCTCGATGACGATTTGCCTGATTGGATCCTAGCTGATGAGACGCGCCTGGTTCAGGTCATCTCAAATTTGACGTCCAATGCCATCAAATTCTCACCCAACAAAGGCAATATCAACATCAGTATTCGACAAAGAAATCAAGCCGACCAGAAGATTTTGTTTCAGGTGTCCGTCAAAGACTCGGGAATTGGTATCTCCCCGGAAGATCAAAAGAAGTTGTTTCAAAGCTTTAGTCAAATAGACAACTCACCTTCCAAGACTTACTCAGGCACAGGTCTGGGGCTGGCCATCTCCAGGGAATTGGTCAAATCCATGAACGGTGAAATTGGTGTTGTGAGCACGCCAGGATTTGGCAGCACCTTCTGGTTCACTTTCGAATCGGAAGTAGTGGACATCGACGACACCATTTCTCAAGTGTCCGAAGAGACGCTGATCGTGAAAGAGTTTGTGCACACAAAACCGAGCATCCTGCTCGTGGATGACAATGACATCAATCGCAAGGTTGCCTCGGAAATACTTAAAAAATCGGGGTGCGACGTCACTGAATCCCCAGATGGCTTCACAGCCATAGAACTGGTGAGGGCGCATGACTATGACCTGGTGTTCATGGATATCCAAATGCCAAAAATGGATGGCACGCAGGCAACCAAAGAAATAAAAGCGCTCGACAAACCGCTACTACCACCCATCGTAGCCATGACGGCCTACTCCATGGAAGACGACGAGAACCGATTCCGCAATCAGGGCCTGGATGACTACCTTCCAAAACCAATCAAAGCCAACGAATTGATCGAAAAAGTCAGGACCTGGATCAATTTTGAACCGGTCAAGGTAAGTGACGAAGTTTTTGCTGAATCGGCAGAGGATCTGGTGATCAACCAAAACACCCTCAATCAGCTATTCAAGTTTGGTGGTTCCGAACTGATCAAAAGTGTGCTTCAGGACTTTGATATCGAGACCAAGGAACAACTCAAAGGATCTTTATTGTGGCTGAAAGAGAAGAACATGGAGGAACTCGAAAGGGCCATGCACACTTTGAAGGGAAATGCAGGCACACTGGGTATAGAAAAAGTCTCTAAGCGTGCCGAAGCAATTGAAAAGAAACTAAAAGCCAATAACTTTGATAGTATAGAGAAAGAACTGGTTTTGCTTGAAAAGACCTTTCATGAATTTCAGGAAAACTATCAGAACCTCATACTAGAGTAACCAGAATAGAACGATGAGCAAGAAAATACTCGTAGCCGAAGACAGTTCAGTCATTCAAAACCTCACCCGCAGGATACTGATGATCCAGAATTATGAAATAAGCTCAGTAAAGAATGGCGTGCAAGTACTAGAAGAACTTGAAAATACCAAATACGATCTTGTGCTGTTGGACATCCATATGCCCGAAATGGACGGCATGACCTGCGCAAAGCAAATACGCGAGAATAACCCAGGAGGCAATGAGAATATTCCCATTATCGCCATCACCGGAAATGCCAAGAACTATTCCATGGAGGATTTCAAGGAAGTGGGGATAGACAACTTCCTACCCAAACCCCTGAACTACGATGCCATGGTGGAAATGGTCAAGTCTTACGTTGACAATTGATGGAAATAAAGTTCACGAATCACTACCTGCACAAGCTGGAAGACCTGTTTTCAGAAACAGACTACATCCTCAGATATGAAAAGGGGCGTTTCCAATCGGGGTATTGTATCCTCAATGAAAACAAGGTCGCCGTAATCAATAAGTACTTCTCACTCGAAGGCAAAATCAATAGCCTCATCGAGATCCTGAAGACCATCGAAATCGACGCATCCAAGCTTAGCGAGAAGAACAGAAAGCTGTATTCCGAAATCCAACAAACTGCGTTGCAACTTTGACAGTCACTTTCCTAGGAACAGGTACATCTCAAGGGGTTCCGGTTATTACATGTACCTGTGAAGTCTGTCGGTCCCTTGATTTCAGAGACAAAAGACTACGTAGTTCAGTGCACGTAGAAGTGGACGGGTTGAGCCTCGTTATCGATACCGGTCCGGATTTCAGGCAACAAATGCTACGAGAGAGAATCCGGCATCTGGATGCGATAATCTACACGCACGAACACAAAGATCATACTGCCGGTATGGACGATGTGAGAAGCTTCAACTTCGCCCAAAAAATGGATATGCCCATCTATGCCAGGGCCAGCGTAATTGATCAAATCAAAAGGGAGTTTTCGTACGTTTTCGCTGAAATAAAATACCCGGGAGTCCCAAGAATCAAGGCCAACGCCATTGAAAATAGTACCTTCCTCATTCATCAGACACCCATAACGCCCATCGAAGTCCTACACTACAAGCTGCCGGTTTATGGATTCAGAATTGGGGACTTCTGCTATATCACTGACACCAACCACATTCCTGAGGAAGAAATGGCAAAGATTCAAGGGTGTAAAATACTTGTGCTGAATGCCCTCCAAAAGACCGAGCACATTAGCCACTTCACGCTGAATGAAGCCATCGAAATGGCTCAGAAAATCAACCCCGAACACGCCTATTTCACACATATCAGTCACAAGCTTGGCAAGCACGCGGAAGTAAGCGAAGAACTCCCGGAAAATATCCACCTGGCTTACGATGGGCTCAAGGTACATTTGTAGGAGTGTATCATTCCTTCTTCTTTTTCCGAAAACTCTCCAACCAATTGGACACATTCCTACCGGGGTATGCGGTAGGAGAATGCTTCAGCCAAAACAAAGATGAGTTGGTCATTGGCTTATACCGGGAAGACGAGCAATTCTTCATCAAGTGCATGCTCTCTCCCGAGGTGAGCCTGATGACATTCCCCGCCGACTTCCGGCGTGCAAGGAAAAACAGCGTAGACCTTTTTCAAGAGACCATTGGTCTGGAAGTATGCAAGGTATTCCAGGTGCCTTTCGACCGCAGTTTCGGTCTGGAACTAGAAGGGGAGAAAAAACTACTTTTCAAGATGCACGGACGCCGGAGCAACGTGGCACTGCTAAAAGAAAATGCAGTTTCGCAGCTCTTCAGAAAAAATCTACAATCAGACATGACGCTGACCATCAGTGGGTTAGCAAAAGAAATCAATCTCGACCAGCCATCGCATCAGGACTATGGGCTGCTGCGTAAGCTCCTCGGATCGGATGGATCGTCTGAGGACGAGATCATGGAGGAAGTCAATGCGCAGCTTGCTTCGGAGGAGTATTTCCTGACCTCGGGCAGCAAGGGCAAACCTGAACTTGAATTGACCGAGCCGGCTGACTTCCTGGTACGTTGTAAGAGTCCCATCGAAGCCAGCAATGAACTTGCGAAGCACTATACTCAGGACTACCTGCTGCAAGAGGAGAAACGCCAAATTGAAAGAATCCTTCAAAAAACGACTAAAGCCTCAAGGAACTACGTCCAAAAATCATACCTCAACCTGGAAAGTCTGGATAGCAGGAGAAGCTATGAGGAAGTAGCCAACATCATCATGGCCAATCTCCACCAAATCCCCAAAAATGCCAATTTGGTCACCTTGGAGGACTTCTACACCGACAAACCCATCGAGATCAAATTGAAGCAGGGGTTGTCGCCACAAAAACATGCTGAGAACCTCTACAGAAAAGCCAAAAACGAAAAGATCCAGTACAGGAAAATCGAAGAGAATCTTGCGCAGAAAGAGAAGCTGATTGCCCACCATGAGTCACTAATCCTCAAGTTGGCCCAGGTCAACTCCCACAAAGAACTCAAAGCCTTCATAAAGGAAAATAACCTACGCCCTGGCCAGCAGGTTGCTACCGAAACCCTCCCCTACCATGTGTTTGAATATGCAAATTATCAAATTTGGGTAGGTAAGAACGCGCATGCCAATGATAAACTGACCCTCAAACATGCTCACAAAAATGACTTATGGCTTCATGCCAGGGATGTTTCAGGCTCTCATGTTTTGATCAAAAATCAGGATGGCAGCAACACCCCTACCGCTGTCATTGAGTGGGCTGCAGCAGTGGCAGCCTATTTTTCAAAAAGAAAGCATGATACCTTGTGCCCGGTTATCGTCACGCCAAAAAAATTCGTCCGTAAGCGCAAGGGTTCACCACCAGGACAGGTTGTGGTGGACAGAGAAGAAGTTGTGATGGTCAAACCACACAAACCCCAGGACGAAGCTGGCGTTGAATGACTTTATGAAAATCATCAAAATCTTCTTGCTAGTAGCGCTTGCATCTACAGCTCAGGCACAAACCCCAGCATGGACCTTAGTGTATCAAAATGATGCCGACGGAAACGTACTCAAAGGTGACATTCAGTTGCTGATCAATGCAGTCAGAAAAGGACTACCGATCAGAGTAGCCTGGGGCTACCAAAGACCTAGTGATCCCGGCATCAGCGTCGAGCATGTTGCAGACGCGGCATTTCTTACGATCATGTCCCAGAAACTTGTACAAGCCCAAATCGAGCCGATTTACGGTCAACGCCCCATGTTTGATGAGGAGTACATGGCATTTAGAGATAATTTCTGGATCACCATTGCCAATACCAATGGTAAGTCGGTCACAGCCATACGTAATTTCACAACCGGAGAATTAGAGGACCAGTCAATTCGCCAGAGCAAATTCACATGGTACGTGCAGGCAGATATTGAGTCACTACGGGGAGAAACAGACTCACTTTTTTAGCTAAGGAGCTTCAATCCAACAGGACCAGGGCCTTCTGTATGAGTAGGTTGTTGGGGTAAGAAACGGCCATGCCACTTTCTTTCTCCCGAATTTTGATGTGGAACAAGGCGATATCCAGAATTTCTCCTTCTACTGAATTGTCACCATCTATGACCCTGACCCTCGAGCCAATGCGATAGGGAAAGAAGAAATACAAAACGATAGAAGCGGTAAGATTGCTGAGGATGGACCAATTGGCAAACAGCCCCACACCCACCACCGTGAAAATGGAAGCAAAGTACAAAGACAGGCCACTTAACGAAATCTCCCATACCACACCTACCAACGTGATGCAGAGGAGGGATAAAAGTACGTTGAGGAGTTTGGTGATGTAAATGCGCCTGGATTCATGGAATTCCTGCTTGTAAGCCTGACGTTTCACAATTCGACTGGCCAGTCTTCGAGACAAAAGGAAGAGCACTATGAGTACCGCCGTAGCACTGAATTGAAAAAGTCTGGCGTCCAGGTATTTCTGAATATCGAACAAGTAGTCCAATGCAATAGTCAGTTATGGTTTGATGCGAAGTTAGTTCAATCGTTTCCGGAAAAAACAATGATCAAAAAAATACGGGAGGTCGGTTTGTGATGAAGGTATTATGTTTACACGTCACTCCATTTCGAGCTTTTGAAGCAAAACAAAAAGAAACTCTTCAACGACCCCGTCTATGGTTTTGTCCATGTCAGGAGTGACCTGGTTTTCGACATCATACAGCATCCTTATTTCCAGCGACTTCGACGAATCAAGCAGCTGGGATTGACAGATTTCATATATCCGGGGGCGCTTCATACCAGGTTTCATCATGCGCTTGGCGCCATGCACCTGATGGATAAAGCACTCCTTTCCCTAAGGACGAAAGGGCATATGATCTTTGATGCGGAGCATGAAGCTGCTATCATAGCCATACTCCTACACGATCTGGGACATGGTCCCTTTTCACACACCTTAGAGTTCAGCCTTTTCAAAGGGGTTCGGCATGAACAAATTACACTTTGGGCCCTCAAACGATTGAACAAAGAATTTGGTGGGAGGCTGGACCTGGCCATTCAGGTCTTTGAAGGAAAGTACCCAAGAAAATTTCTAGGACAACTAGTCTCAAGTCAGCTGGATATGGATCGACTTGATTATCTACAGCGTGACTGTTTCTTCACGGGAGTCCATGAGGGTAAAATTGGTGCTGAGAGAATCATTGAAATGCTCAATCTGGTCGATGATGAGTTGGTCGTCGAGGAAAAAGCCATCTACAGTATCGAAAACTTTCTCAGCGCCAGGAGGCTGATGTATTGGCAGGTCTATCTGCACAAAACGGCTATCAGCGCGGAACGCATGCTCATTGAGATCATTCGAAGGGCCAAAAAATTGCGACAGGAAGGTCAGGAGGTACCTGCTACCCCCGCCCTGGGTATTTTCCTGGAAAACGATATTGACCTATCAGAGTTTGAGGCAGACCCGGATATCCTGGACGTTTTCATGCTCATGGACGATACAGACATCTGGGGGTCCTTGAAATTCTGGGTGAATCATGAAGATCACGTGCTCAGCAAGCTGAGTAGAATGCTATTTTCCAGGAAACTCTTTCAGATAAAATTAGCCGGGGATAAAATTTCTGATGAGGAGTACAACGAAATGGTGAAAAGTGTGTCTAACCATTTAGCACTTTCTGAGTCTGACGCCAGGCACTTTGTCAAGCGGGGCGAAGTATCAAACGCGGCCTACCTGGCCTCAGATGAAAATATCAAAGTGCTGATGAAAGATGGTTCGGTATTGGACGTTGGAGAAGCGACAGACCTGCCGAATATCAAGGCAATGAGCATGATCGTGAAAAAGTATTATTTGTGTTGGCCGAAGCAAATACCCATTTAACCAAGTTCTAAATGAAGTTTACGATAGATGTAATCGCACAGATCCTGCAAGGAGAAGTTCGTGGAGATGGGACGGCAGAGGTCCACACCATTAGCGGCATTGAAGAAGCTGAATCCGGCAGCATATCCTTTCTTCACAATAAAAAGTACGAGTCACACCTTGGCACTACAAGGGCTACCTGCGTCATAGTATCCCGAGACCAGTCAATTCCTGCCGGGACGAAGGCGAACTTGATTCTCGTGGACGACCCCTACTCCAGCTTCACCGTCTTGCTGGAGGAGTATCAGCGCCTCACCAGCTTCCAACGCTCAGGCATCGAGCAACCTAGCTTTATAGGTGAGGATGTTACCGTAGGAAAAAACCTCTATCTCGGTGCCTTCGCCTATATCGGTAGAGGCGCCAAAATCGGCGACAATGTGAAGATCTTCCCCAATGCCTACATAGGTGAGCAGGTGGAAGTGGGTGATAACGTCATTATCTATGCGGGTGTCAAAATCTATCCAAATACCAAAATTGGCGCCTACTCCACACTTCAATCCGGTGCTGTCATTGGCTCTGATGGCTTTGGTTTTGCGCCACAACAGGATGGATCCTACAAAGCCATCCCGCAACTGGGCAATGTGGTGCTTGAGGATCATGTGGACATTGGTGCCAACACTGTAGTAGATTGTGCCACATTTGGGTCAACGGTGATCAAAAAAGGTGTCAAACTGGATAACCTGATTCAAGTGGCCCACAATGTTGAAATTGGGGAAGACACCGTCATCGCCGCACAAGCTGGTATCTCTGGTTCCACCAAGGTAGGCGCGTCTTGCGTCATTGGGGGTCAGGCAGGCCTTGTAGGGCATATTCGAATAGGAGATCAGACGAAGATTCAGGCACAATCGGGTATTACCAAAAACACGAAACCCGGTTCGGCATGGTATGGAAGTCCGGGAATTGAGTACAGCAACTATGTCAAATCGTATGCCGTTTTCAAGAAGCTTCCCGAGGTAATGACACGCATCCAACAACTTGAGGAAAAAATTCTAAATTTGCCGGCTAATAAAAAATAGCCTCCACAGCTCGTCCATTTCATAGTCATTTCAATGAAACTTCATCAGCATACCATCAAGGAAGAAGTCACAGTTTCAGGCGTTGGCCTGCATACGGGTGTTGTATCCAATATGACCTTCTGTCCAGCCAAACCTAACCATGGCATCAAGTTTCAGAGGACGGATCTTGAAAACGGGCCCATCATTGAGGCCGATGTCGACAATGTGGTAGACTTGTCGAGGGGTACATCCATCGAGCAGGATGGAGCACGAGTGAATACCGTGGAACATACGCTTGCCGCAGTTGTAGGGCTTGAGATAGACAATGTACTTATCAAATTGGACGGTCCGGAACCGCCAATACTGGATGGCAGCAGTCAAGGTTTTATCGAGACCATACAGCAGGTGGGTCTCGAAGAGCAAAACGCACAGCGAAACTTCTTCGAAGTCCCTGAGAGCGTCTTTTATGAAGACAAGAAGCGTGATGTGGAGATCGCCGCGCTGCCTCTGGATGACTATCGGGTCACCGTAATGGTGGACTATAATTCACCTGTACTCGGCAGCCAGCACGCCACACTGAACAATATTGACGATTTTCATCAGCAGATCTCCTCAGCCCGTACATTTTGCTTTCTCCATGAGATCGAGGAGTTATACAAACAAAACCTGATCAAAGGCGGTGACCTAAGCAATGCCATCGTCATCGTAGATCGGCAAGTGGAAGATGGGGAATTGGATCACCTCGCCGAATTGCTGAAAAAGAAAAAGGTAGAGGTCAAAGAAGAAGGCATCCTCAACAATGCCAAACTACGGTTCAAAAACGAGCCGGCGAGACACAAACTACTGGACATGGTTGGTGACCTGGCTTTGGTAGGCAGACCGCTAAAAGCGCAAATACTCGCCGCACGCCCTGGACATGCGGCCAATATCGCTTTTGCCAAGAAGTTGAAGAAACTGATGTCTGAGACCAGCGAGAACAAGGTCCCCCCCTACGATCCCAAACTGCCGCCGGTCATGGACATCAACAAAATCCAGAATATTCTTCCGCACCGGTACCCATTTCTACTGATTGATAAAATATTTCACCTCGACGACCAGACCGTGGCTGGCGTTAAGAATGTGACAATGAATGAGCCTTTTTTTCAGGGACACTTTCCCGGAAATCCGGTAATGCCCGGTGTCCTGCAAGTTGAAGCAATGGCTCAAATTGGTGGGATCCTGGCCATGAATACGGTACCTGACCCCGAAAACTATTGGACATATTTCCTGGGAATTGAGAATTTCAAATTCAGAAAAATGGTGTTTCCAGGAGATACTTTGGTCATAAGGTGTGATCTTCTCGCACCAATCCGGAGGGGATACACCAAAATGAAAGGTGTAGCTTACGCAGGGAATAACCTTGTATGCGAAGGCGTAATGACTGCAGTAATTGTCAGAAAAGAGGTATGATCAGTCCGCAAGCATTTGTCCATCCCGAGGCGGAGGTTGCCAATAATGTGATTATTGAACCCTTCGCTTACGTCGACAAAGATGTCAAAATCGACGAAGGCACCTGGATAGCACCGAATGCCTGCATATGGGAAGGAGCCAGGATCGGGAAGAACTGCAAGATCTTCTCGGGGGCGCAGATTTCGGCCATCCCACAGGACATGAAATTCAACGGCGAGAAAACGCTAACCATTATAGGGGATAATACCTCTATTCGAGAGTTTGTTACCATCAGCCGCGGGACTCAGGACAAAAATGAGACCGTGATAGGATCGGATTGTCTGTTGATGAATTACGTGCATATCGCCCATGACTGTGCACTGGGAAATCACTGCATTTTGTCAAATGCTGTGCAGGTTGCCGGCCATGTGGAAATAGGGGATCACGTGGTTATTGGTGGTACTTCGGCCGTTCGGCAGTTCGTTCGTATCGGCTCCCACGCCATGATTGCCGGCGGTTCCCTTGTCAGAAAAGATGTACCACCCTATGTTTCTGCAGCACGAGAGCCCCTGGGTTATAGTGGTATCAATGCCATCGGTATGAAGAGAAGAGGTTTTACCACGGAGCGCCTAAACGAGATTCAGGAGATGTACCGGGTTATTTACTTGAACGATTACAATACTTCCAAAGCCTTGAAAACACTGGAAGAAGACTATAAATCGTCAACCGACCGCAACCTGATCATAGAGTTTATCAAAAATTCCGAGTTGGGGATAATGAAAGGCGTGGAATAACCATGCAAATCCTGCTGAGCGGTGTAAGCAAGAAATACGATAAGAGGTGGATATTCAGGGATATCAATCTGCAGATTGATCTACGCGGCAGTCTTGCCATTTGCGGTCCGAATGGATCGGGGAAAAGCACGCTACTTAAGATCATCGGCAACTACCACTCACCTACCAAAGGCACAGTCCGGTATGCTGAAGAGGACAAAGCGCTAGATGATTTCACAGCCGTTTCGAAGATGTCTTATGTAGGCCCCGATCAACACCTACTCGAAGAGCTCACACTCCAGGAGCACATCAACTTCCATTTCAAATTCAGAAGGGCGCTGATCCCGAAGTCGGAAATGATGGCGGCGCTGGGTCTGGAGGGAGCAAAAGACCAATTTGTCAGCAACTTCTCTTCCGGAATGAAGCAAAGGCTAAAATTATTGCTGGCCTTCTACAGTGACACCAGTGTTATCCTGCTTGATGAACCTACTTCTTACATGGATGCCGCTGGCATTGATTGGTACCAGCAAGTGGTAACCAAAGCTGCTTCAGAGCGAACCATCATTGTAGCTTCGAATGACCCAAAGGAATACGAGTTTACAACTGAATATCTTTTTCTGGGATAGAAGGTATCCCCGTCATTTTATCGGAATAAATTGTGAAAAAATTATATTTTTGATGGACTAAAATTCAACACACAACAACAACAATCACATTTATGAAGAATTTTAAGAATCTACTATTCGCCGGAAGCCTGTTGTCTTTGGTAATCTTCGCTTCATGCGATGGTTCAGGAGACGGCACCGACGATAGCACACCCTCCGTAGGAGAGGTACAGGCAGGGTTGCTCGAAGGAACCTGGGTAGCCGACTTTACGAGTAATGACAACGCTGTGACTTTTGACGGACAATCAAGGGCAGAAGACTGGACTGGATTCAGTCTGACTTTCTCAGGGGCAGCCGAAGGTGCTGATGAGATCTGGGGCGGTAACTACAACGCATCGGGTCAACCATCAGGTGATGGCCAATTGATTTGGCCTGGCAGTGGAACCTGGGATTTCCCCAACGCTACTAGTGTTCAGCAAATCATCAGAAGCGATGGCGAGGAAGTGACGATTTCCAGTGTAACAGACACTCAGTTGGTGCTGTCGCTCACTGTGGACGATCCCAACGCACGAGTCAACGGCTTCTTCGATCTGGAGTGGCGATTTACCTTGACCAAGCAATAGAACATTACTAAACTCATTCAGGAGGGTGGCGTGGAAACGTCACCCTTTTTTTTATTTTTGCGATGTGGAGCGCTATTTCCATCTGGACAAAAATCATTTATTGAAATCTGCTCAAGATGCCAACAAGGAGGTGATGCTTGAAAAGTGGGTATTACAGGCGGTCGAGGGCTACCTCCTGGTAAACAACCCGCTTGGCCTCGTCGATGACTTCGTGAGAAGCATAACCAGCGTTACCCACTATGACAAGGACTTTCTGCGACAGACCTATGACTGGATAGCCGGGGGATATCGGCTACTCTATGCCTCCAATCAACTTGAATTCCTCTGGGATGGCCGCTCGCATTTCGAGAAGTACTCGGAGGAATGGGAACGACAGTTCTCGCACTGGATATACGGTCTTAGCCTTCAAGATCAGATCAATCGTTCCATCATCCGCGTCTGCGTACTAAAAGAAGAGTCGAATTCCGATTTGCTGGAACGCAACTTCTCCAGGCTCGTTCTGGGCCATCTGAACCTCAGGTGGGATGGCCGCAAAAAGACCCTGGAGAAATTTGCCTCTTAGCACGCTTCAGCTATTGATAAATCTCCAATTCTAGATTCTCGTGTTCAGGCAATTGCACCTGTTCCCGGCCTTTGACATGCTTGTCGAAAAAGGCGACCACCAGTCCCGAAGCCAGCTTCAGGGCCTCATATGGATCGATGGCCCCCGCCTGACTGATTTGCTTTGGGCGTATCATTAGCGCAAGATCCATGAAATTGCTGTGGCCCGAGTTGCGGAGCATAGCGTCATAGAAGTTCTTCCCTTTGTTGACGTAGGCATGCAGGTTTACATTCTGATGCTGCGGAGGCCAGTCGGAAGAAACATACAAAAAGGGCTTTTGATAGGAGGTATCTACCTGATATCCCCATTGCGCACCATCCAAGTTGGCTGTGGCTACCAATCGATCATCTTCAAAGATGATCGTGCCGGCAGTAGAGCCACCCCTGGAATGTCCGAATGTGCCAATCTGATTAAGGTTTAGGTGGCCGGCCAGCCTTCCGCTACGGTTCCAGGCAGGCAATTCGTCCAATACACTGGCGACATCCTGCACCCAATAGTCGATAAGGTCAACTACAAAATATTCCTTTAGGAGCATAGCAACATCCTCATGTCGCTCTTCAAACGACCTATCATGAAAGCTAGTCACGATGGGTTCGGCTATTGCCCACGAAGCGCTTTCGGCTTCCCTGATGTATTCGTAGTCAAAAAACGCCATTTCCCCATTGGATAATCGGCTCGCTGGGCTTTCGTAAGTATGGTTGATATTGATCACAATGTATCCGTGACTGACGATCTCCGAAAGCAAAGCATAGTATCCTGTAGCCGTGGAGTTGTACCCGTGAGAGAAAATCAACACTGGAAATGTGCCATCGGCAACCTCCGCTTCCTTCCAGACATTGGTCTCAATCAAATCCAGGTAATTTAAAATACCGGCAGGGAGGCCATACTTACGCTCAAATCCCCTCCTGCTAGCCTCTTCCCAAAATGGGTCCTGGCTGCCTTCTGTGATCGATGTGGGGTACCAAAGCTTGATACCAAGTTCTCGTTTGTCAGAGGGGTCAGTGGTCAACTCCTCCAGGCGGTTCAATGCCAGGAAGGTGTCGCTGGTACCAACCTGATATTCACCGGTTGGTTTTGGTAAATCAAAAACGGGCAATGCAATGGGTAAAAACCAAGCCGCAAAAAGCAAAACTAGTAACGGTATGGAAGCTAGAATTCGCCAGGCATTCCATTTCAATCCCGATGCATTTCTCCTTAGGTACACCAGCGCAAGGAGAAACAGGACTATGGAATAGGCAGGTATCAGTTGCCAACGCCAACCCTCTACCAGGAAATGCAGCAGAAGGACACCGCTAAATAAACCGGCAACGACATGCCATTTGATTTTGGCCTTCAGCCATCCACCCAAAAAAGGCCAAAGCGTAATCATGACAAGCAACAATACTTCAAGTAATCTCATTTTGATTCATTTAGATAATTCGACAAAAACTCCAATCCAAACCAAAGCAGGTAGGACACAAGAAAAATCACGATACCAGTAATAGTGGTGATGGAAGAAACCCGGATACCGGCATACAATACCTCCGGACGCACACTTCCCCACTCCTCGATGGCCAGAAAAGCACTGTATAAGCCAATACATTGGCCAAGTATGCCGAAGGCAAGGCAAAATATGCCAAGGTGCCGTACCCACTGAATGGGCACTGTTTTTCCTTTATAGAGTCTGAACCCAAACCCAAAGGCCATGATCATATTGACCGCAAAAAGGAGTAATAAGGGCACCATAAACAGCGGCCCTCCAGTATCAATTATTTCTAGCATTTCTCAGATTTTTCTTGCCTCCAAAACTATTGGCACTTTCCACGACAGGGCTTGTCGAAACCGTTTCCAAACTTGCATTTCGTCGACAAATGCGTGTTTTTTGAAGAAATTCCTGTTTTTGAAATCGCAATTCACATAAATGAAGAAGATCAAGAGGCATGTGGTTTTCTGGAGTATCGCCGGCGTGTTACTCCTTTTGATCGTGGGTTTCAAAGATGGTCAGGTGTGGACCACATTCAACTTTGTGGCTTTCTTACTTCCGGTTGCAGGGCTCACGAGCTATGTATTCAACTATTTCTTGTTTCCAAGGTACTTGTACAAGAAAAGGTACGCGGCGTTTGCCTTGTATGGTGGGCTGACATTTGTTATCTCCATTTACCTCACCATCATGATCATCCTGGGGATTCTGGTCTCCTCCGGAAATTACACTTTCAACAACTTGCCATTCGAAGCCTCCGAAGTTCGATTCATTGGAATTTCTCTCTACTTCATCATAGCCCTGAGTTCGATTCTTCACCTGATCAGGCACGAGTCGGATCCTACAGCCAATGGGGAACAGGTGCTTTTGGTCAAGTCCGACCGAAAAATCAAACGACTAATCCTGGACGACATCAGGATGATTGAAAGTCTGAGTGATTATGTCAAGATTCATGGTAAGGATGAGGTCATTGTCACAAAAGAGAAAATCAGCGGACTCGCAGAGAGGTTACCGGAAAACTTCATTCGTGTACATAGGTCCTTTATTGTAAACAAAGCCTTCATCAAGTCTTACACCAAAGAGAAAATCGAATTGGGCGAAGTCCTGGTACCAATCAGCCGCACCTTCAAAAAGGAGGCACTATCTTCCCTGGCTTAGGCCAAGGACAGCATTTCATTTTCCAGGGTGATACGACCTTCACTGATGAGTACGCGTGCGGCTTCTACCAGCTCCTCACGGGTCGTATTGAGGGCCAAGGTCATATCGCTAATGGTTTGTGAACCTTGACTCTTCAGGATCAGTTCAATACGCTCTGGGGAAATACCGATACCTTTCTTCCTTTTGTGGACGCAGTAATCGCAAATTCCACAGTCCTCCTCGCTGATTTCATCAAAGTACCGCTGCAACTGCCTGGTTCGACAGCTCGAGTCATTCGAAACGTAATCGATCACAGCCCTGGCTTTGTCCATGGCTAAGGATTTGCGCTGAGCCAGCTTCGCTCCATCAATCGGCAGGCTATTGGTATCCAGTCTGTTACCCACAAAGCTCAATTGATCATTGCTGGAAGTATGATGGTAGTCAATTACGCCATATTTATGCAGGAGATTCAGCCATTCCACTACCTGGCTCAGTGTCACCTTCAATAATGAAGCCACATCGCCTTCTTTTATCTTGACGTACTCCGTAAAGGACTCACCGCCGTAGAGCCTTAAGACTGTCTTGGTTACCCGCTCCAAATTGGGATGAGCGATCTGAAATCGATAAAGCTCTTCTTTGTTGAGCAGAAAGATTAGCTGTGAAGTATGGTAAAAAGACTCACTCAGGACCAACAAGCCCTCTTCCTGCAGCTTCTTCATGGCATTGAACACCTCAAAGGCAGGAAGGTCAAAACGTCTCCTGAAGGTATCCAAGTGAAAATCAAACGACCCCTCCACCCTGCTGCCCACTGCCAGTTTGTAATTGTTGGCGAGGGCCTGGTACACTCTTTTGATTTGTTCCAGCGAAATGAACGAATTCTCCAGACGACTTTGAAGCGAGACCACATCCCCCTCATTGTACAGTAATATGGCATAGGCCCTGGCACCGTCACGGCCGGCGCGACCAGCTTCCTGATAGTAGGCCTCCAGCGTATCTGGCAAGTCCATATGAATGACAGTTCGGACATCAGGTTTATCGATACCCATCCCAAAAGCATTGGTAGCCACCATGACTCTGATGCGATTGGAAAGCCATTGTGCTTGCTTTTGCTCTCGGTCCCCACCCCGAAGTCCTGCGTGATAGTAATCTGCAGAGATCCCCTCCTTCCTCAGAAAGGCAGTGATTTCCTCCGTCAGCTTTCGACTACGGACATAAACTACGGCGCTTCCAGGTACGTTCCGCAGCACCTCCAGCAACTTCTCCCGCTTTCGTTCCAGCCTGAACACGGAGTAGGAGAGATTGTCACGGGCAAAGCTCTTGGTGAATACTGCAGGATCCTGCATCTCCAATTTGCTGGTAATATCTTCCTTCACCTCCCTGGTTGCAGTGGCAGTCAGGGCTATGACTTTCGATATACCAAAGGAGTCAATAAAGGTGCTTATATCGAGATAAGGTGGCCTGAAGTCATATCCCCACTGGGAGATACAATGTGCCTCATCGATGGCTATCATACTGAACTTCATCTGCTCGGCCCTTGCCAGGAAAAGAGGGGACTTCAAGCGCTCCGGCGAAACATACAAGAACTTGATATTCCCATAGATGCAATTGTCGAGTGTTATATCGATCTCCCTTGAATTCATACCGGAAAACAAAGCCTTGGCTTTGATCCCCCTACGTTCCAATTGATCCACCTGATCTCTCATCAAAGCGATCAAAGGCGAGATCACAAGGCACAAGCCGTCGAGCATCAATCCTGGTACCTGGAAACAAATGGATTTGCCGCCACCCGTGGGCAACAACGCAAGGGTATCCCTGCCCTCCAGGAGCGAATTGATGATGCCCTCCTGAGGTGTCCTGAACGTCTCATACCCCCAGTATTGCTTCAGTATATCAATAGGTGCTACCACACTTGTTAATTAGTCCAAAATTAGTGACCAATGACCATCAAAGGGTACAATGTGCGCTACGACACTTGCTTGTCTCAATGAATGACT
Source organism: Cyclobacteriaceae bacterium (assembly GCA_965601475.1). Classification (GTDB taxonomy): domain Bacteria; phylum Bacteroidota; class Bacteroidia; order Cytophagales; family Cyclobacteriaceae; genus JAWPMT01. The sequence continues at coordinate 1,087,994 of OZ271832.1, forward strand.
GATGCTTTTGAGGTATTGGTATGTATTGGAGCTATCAAAAATCAAGTAGTGGTAATCAAAGCAGACCAATTCACTGACGTCGGAGACGGCGTTGTTCGAGACCAGCAAAATGTCGGTTTGGATCGGAGCAGTGAACTCATATTCAGCAAACCCATCGACCAGCTTTAGTATCCGCAGGTTACACCATGACGACATACAATAGAAAGTCTCACAAGTGAAAAAGCTCTCCTGGACACTCCAATTCACGTCAGCAGGTAAATACCCGGTACTGAGTCGATTTGGGTTAACCTCAAATTCCAACTTCCTCCAGTCTACTTCTTCGCCAACAACGAGTTGCGCCTGACCATTATGAATAATATCGACCACACTCTCGCCTCCTACATCATAGATGACGATTTCTCTCCTTCCTAGTGCTTGATACTGCCTCCAATGTATTGAGAAGAGCAAAAGAGCGGAAAGAATAACTGAGCCTGCCAAAGCCGAAAACGAACGATTGTTACGAGAAATCAGAAAAAGCATTAGCGCCCCATACATCAATAGGACCTCCGACCGGTTGAAGTACAACCACTCCAAGGTACTCCATGGCAGGTGCTCAACCTGTATCATCAGATAGTTGAGCAGTCGAATAATTGCACCAATAAGGAAGCCGGCGATTTTGGCCAACCATGAAATCCAAAAGCCCAGAACCACCATAGGAATACCGAGGAGAAGTATGCCAGATGCCGCTGGTATGACCACAAGGTTTGATAGCAATGCGTACGTGGGGAATTGGTGAAAGTAGAAGATCGTCAGTGGAGCAGTACTAATTTGAGCGGCAATGGACACACATGTCATACTCCAAATCTTGTCCGATAAAGGATGGCCAAAGTTCAATCCTAAATAAATCCGCGGATGGATGTAGGCAATCCCCAGGACCGCAACAAATGATAGTTGAAACCCAACCTGAAAGACGTTGTTTGGATCGATCATCACCAGCACCAAAGCGGCGATTCCGAGGGAGTTGTAGACATTTTTTTGCTTCCCAAAGGTCTCGGCCAAGATCATTACCGAAAACATGATAGCAGCTCTGAAAACAGAAGCAGAAAGCCCCGTGATCATAGCATAGAGCCAGATGGTACAAAGGTTGATCGCAGGAATGAGGAATCGCCAGATACTTCTTTTTCCGTATCGCTTCAGAAGCAAGGACATGAACAAATACAAAATCCCAACGTGTAAACCCGACACTGCCAAAACGTGTGTCGCACCAGCGGCGGCGTATGCCCGTTTCACCTCTGAATCTATATAGTCTTTGATGCCGACGATCAGGGCCATTGCGATTTGTTGTTCCTTTGGAGCGGCTATGTATTGGGCTACCTGACCCCGGACCCATTCTCTGAGACGCATACTCAGGGCATAGATCGAAAAACCTCCGTTATCCTTCACAAGCATGTACTCATCCGGTTGCAGGAAGGACTGTGAAAAAATATTCTGTCGGAGTAGGTATTTTCTATAGTCGAAAGTACCTGGGTTGGTGGGTGTAGGTATGGGTTGTAGCCTCCCTTTCGCAATCAACGCATCACCATGGACGATGGGACCCACTGGCCTTTTCAAATGGATCAGAGCTTTGCCTGATGTATGGTGGGCTGTCCCCGATGTGAGTAGCTCGACCATTCGTAGCTCCACCTTTACATATCGCTCCTTTTCTACGATACTTCCGACAACTACCCCGTGGAAAGCTTCGATATCATTGAATTTCAAATAATGATCTGCGTTGTGACGATGGTCATTCAACATTGAAATCCATCCACCCAAGGCGCCTATGAGCAATCCGCCAGCTACAGCATTGAGAAGTGACATTTTGTAGAAGCCCAATCGCCAACTCAACAGGTGGCACAGGAGGAAGCCTGATATCAGAAGACAGAGTAGCCACTGCTGACCCAGCCAAATCCGCGGATAGCGATCTTCAACCAGGACCCCAATGATCAGAAAGGCACTGAATCGAATATATGGAAAAGCTGTCCACTTGAACATCTGCAATACATAGCAGACCAGTGGAAAAATTAAGTCGAGAAATTCGTCAGATATTCAACGACATGGTCACATGCCAGATATCGCATTCTTTGAAACGCTCCCCTTCTTCCTTGAAATTAAATTTGGCATAAAGTGGTACTGCTTCTAGTTGCGCATGTAGGTATAAGTACTGACCCGGGCCCTCCTCTTGCTTAATATCATCAAGAACTGCCGACACCATGGCACTACCAACGCCTGTTCCACGTACCTCCTTTTTCACAGCGAAACGCTCCAGCTTAATCCCCTTTTCCGTCCGTCTCCATCGAGCGACGCCTATGGCGTCATCGTTGGCATCCAAGCCCACAAAATGTTTTGAGGTTTCCTCGAACTCATCAAACTCATCTTCCCGGGCTACTTGCTGTTCGATGACAAAAACCTCTTCCCGAAGTTTGTAGCACTTGGTTAGAAGATCTATGGTATCAGCTTTTATCACTCTCATCTTTCCTGGCTTTGTTGTATGCAGTAATGATTCTTTTCACAAGCTTGTGACGTACAACATCTTTCTCGTCGAGCTCCACAAAACCTACCCCTTTGACGTCTTTGAGGATGTTAAGTGCTTCGATCAAGCCTGACCGCTGGTTGCGAGGCAGATCAATTTGAGAGCGGTCCCCAGTCACAATCACTTTGGAATCCGGACCCATCCTGGTGAGAAACATCTTGATCTGCATGGGTGTGGTGTTTTGCGCTTCATCGAGTAGAATGTAGGCCTTATCAAGCGTCCTACCCCGCATGTAAGCGAGTGGCGCTATCTCTATGACGCCGTTCTCGCGGTAGTACTTCAACTTCTCTCCCGGAATCAGGTCATTGAGTGCGTCGTAAATTGGTCTTAGGTATGGGTCAATCTTCTCTTTGAGGTCTCCTGGCAAAAAGCCAAGATTCTCACCTGCCTCCACTGCCGGCCGGGTGATGATAATCTTCTTAACGTCTTTATTTTTGAGGGCCCTCACTGCCAGCGCCACTGAAATATAGGTCTTTCCCGTTCCTGCGGGACCAATGGCAAAAACAAGGTCATGCTTATTCACAGCCTGTACCAGCTTCCGCTGATTGGGTGTTCTGGGTGTGATCTTGGCTCCTTTGGTTCCGAAGACAAGAATTTCGTCCTTCTCAATTCTGGGTGGATTTTCGTGGTCGTCAGATATGACATTCACCACGTTTTCGTGCGTGACATTACCGTATTTTTCGTAGTGCCTGATGAGTGAATCCAGAATCTCATTTACCCTAAGAATTTGATCTCCCGAACCCTTTATCCTGATTTCATTGCCACGGGAAATGATCTTGGTATCAGGGAACGCTGAGGCTATCTCTTTGATGTTTTCGTTTTCTACTCCCAGAAAATCAACTAGGGATACGTTGTCGAGGGTAATTACTTTCTCCAGCAAACGAGTGTTTTATTTAGTTGATGGTTAGCTTCAGCTAACTTTAATTTGTGCTTTTGAACAAAATAAATAAATAATACAGAGGCGCAAATGGCTGTTGTCACATTTATGTCTGACTATGGATGGGAGGACCATTATGTGGGAGCGGTAAAGGCCGCCATGCTCTCAGTGAATCCAAGCCTCAACATCATCGATCTGAGTCACAATATCAGGTCTTTTGACGTTGGACATGGAGCTTATGTTCTGAAAAATGTCTTCAGGGATTTTCCTAAAAATGCCGTTCACCTGGTCTGCCTGGATGCCGTATCACGAGATGAATCTCAATTGCTGGCCATAAAGTTGGAGGACCACTTCTTTGTGGGGTTTGACTCCGGCTTATTCAGCCTTATTTCAGAAAAAACACCTTCAGCCATCGTCAAACTCAATGCCACAGAACCTATCAAATCGACCTTTCTTGCCAAGGACGTATTAGCGCCTGTGGCAGCAAATCTCGCCAGCGGCAAGAGTATCTTCGATATGGGTCGGGAGGTAGAGTCCTTCCAAAGACTCTTCAACCGGAAAGTGAAAGCGACAAAACGTGAAATGGTTGGTCACGTAGTCAGAGTGGACAAATATGGCAACCTGATCACCAATATCGAGAAGAGAGAGTATGACATCATCCAGAAGATGATCAAAAACAGGCCCATTCAAGTGCAGGTAGGCCGTGAAGTATTCACAGCCTTCAATGAATCCTATCACGAAGTAGACTCCGGCAACTGCTTTTTGATTTGGAACTCTCTTGGGCTATTGCAAATTGGGATCAATAAAGGAAATGCATCCGAACTGCTTGGGCTCAGGCTCGACACACCCATATCCATTTATTTCTCCAGTCAATAATATGCTTGTCAGGATTGTCAGAATGATCTTCCAGGAAGAAAAAGTTTCAGATTTTCAAGCGTTCTTCGACGCTAAGAAGGCCACAATCGCGTCTTTTCCCGGTTGTGAAAAGGTGGAGCTGCTCAAGGATGCTTCACTTCCCAATGTTTTTTATACTCTCAGTCATTGGAGTAGGGAAACGGACCTCGAAAACTATCGATCGTCAGCCTTTTTCAAAGAAACGTGGACTCACACCAAAACCCTTTTCGCCGGAAAGCCGGAGGCCTATTCTTTGATAGCTCCTTAGTGACCTGTGCATACAGCTACAGCGTCAGAAATGCTGTTGCTGTTTGTCCCGATATTCCCGGAAGCCACGGCAATATTTCGGAAGAAAGAATCATTTAGGTGGATTTTCACACTGCCATTCATGGTCTCGAGAAAATCATAGGTGAAGATCTCACCATTTTCCAGCCTCTCTTTGTCAAGTATTGTGATACTCCTGCCAGTCTCGCCATCCACATCGTTGAGGCGGAAGGCCAATTCGCCAGTTTCGCCGATGGTGCCAAAATGAAGGTGGGCTGGAAACGGTAAGCCCTCATTGGTATTTTGTAGCGCGATATCAACCTCTACCGTACCTGGAGCAGTTTCCGTGAATGTGACCACTCCATTGATCGGAGTGGAACCTACACGATACAAGAAGAAAGTTGACTGACGTTGTTCCACCTCGTCCTCTCCACAAGAAACCAGCGCTACACCAATCAAAACAATAGACAAGAATTTCAGCAATTTCTCCATTCGTTCTACACTTTCTGTACTTCTATAGATATAATAACAACAATCTTATGAAATCATCCCATTGCTCGGTGAATAATTTTCGATACTGCCCTTTTCAGAAAATAACACTGCAATGTTCCGTGTACTTGGAAAATGTGACATGATAATGACGATCACTGATATGATCGGAACGGATAAAATCATGCCCACAATACCCCAAATGGTTCCCCAGAAGGACAAAGCCATAATCACAATCAGTGGACTCAGGTTCAATGTCTTTCCCATTACTTTAGGTTCAATGTAGTTACCTACAAGAATTTGAACAGACTCAACAGCCAGCAAGATCCACAGGAAAGGCCAGAAGGAAGCAAACTGGAAGACCGCAAACAAGGCTGGCAACAACGTAGCGACAAGTGAGCCTACATATGGGATGTAGTTGAAGAGGAAAATCAGAAAAGCCCAAAGTACGGCGAAGTCCAATCCGAATAAGATCAGAATGCAAAAGCTCATAAATCCTGTCAAGAGACTCATCGAAGTCTTCACCGCGAAGTATGTATTGATCGATTTCCCAATATGCCGCAGTATGTCCAGCATTGTACCCTTTCGATCGGCATTCTTGAAAATGGCCTCAATCTTCAACGGCATCAGGTTTTCTTCAATCAGCATGAAGATGACGTATATGATGATCAGCGCCAGATTCCCCACAATGGAGCCCATGGAATTCAAGACCACACCTACATAATATTGGATATTGATATTGGACAGGTTACCGAGGATCAGCTCGTCCAATTGCTCAACACCCGGGAGCCGGTCCAGGTAAGGGATAGAACCGATGCCATTGACCATGCCCTGCAGGTTTTCGCTGTAGGTCGACGATTTCTCAATGATCAATTGGATATTGAAATAGATGATCTCCCATACTCCCCACAACACACCAAAAGTGATCATGAAGGCCAGAGACGCCTGAAGCCACCGCGGAAATGCACGGCCTCGGATTTTGATGCGGGCTATGGCTTTGCGAAAAGCACTAATCAGGTACCATATGAACAGGGAAAGAACAAAAGGTTCAAGCAGGCTGCGAAAATAAATCAGGCATATCACGGCAATGGTGATGATTATCAGCCAGCTTGCAGTACGGGATATCTTAAAAGTCTTTTTCAAGGCGGTAATATGAAGAGATCAAATTTACTCGCCATCGGGCAATAATCGGAGGATTTCCCAATTGGCTTGGGCATTGGTCATCATCTTGGATTCATTGGACTTCTCCCAAATCTTCAACGCATCTACCCGTTCATTCCTCAGGAAGAAATAAGACCTACCATCAATGATTTTGAAATTGGTAGGATCAATATCAAGATGTTTCGCCACTGCTACACCATACGCGCAATAACCCCCATAAGCCGGGATGTACTTATCTGGGTCATCCATGAACAAGGCCTTTTCTTCCAGGCTAGCAAATTGGTAAATGACATCTCCATACTGAGCTGAAATATTCGGATTCCCCATCACGGCCTCCCCTTGTTCAACATAAGCAACTGGAGAATAGCCCTTGAGCATGATCATGTCTTTCTCCACATTGAATTCAAGTTGCAGTACCTCTTCAATGAATTTGGATTCGTATCGCTGATAGACAGCCTCAGCGGCCTCCTGAGATTGTGCGTGGTAAGCTGCTAAGAACAGAAGCAATAGGTATGGGTGATGTAATAGGCGATTCATCTTCTCAAGATTGAGGCTAAGTGATAATTAAGCACTGAATATAGACTACCTCGCGAATATTCCCAAGGGGACAACCTTCAAGGCATGGCCCAGGAGGATCTCAGGATAAATTCAATCGTACCGGATGCTGTATCCTACGGAAGCCTCACCCCGACCCTGGCCGGATTGCTGAGAACAAAAGAATTTTTATGCCTTCTAGTGCAAGCTGAAGTCATTATTTTAGCCCCTGGCGGCCGTCTTTAGTCGCGAATCCTTTGTATGTTAGGGCGCCAATTGGACTGATCGCTATGCCGCCAAACTTCATTGTTTTCAAAATGGCAAGAACTGGTAGTTCTTACCTATCCCATCTTATGAAAATTCATGAAAGTACAACTTTCAAAAATGAATATTTCAATACCGTCAAACGAGACCTGAATTCAAGATACAAAGGTAGAATTGGTCGATTCGTCCTTTCCAGACGGAAAAAGGCCTTGAAAACTAAAAGCCTTGTAAAATTTCTAAATCAAAAACTCGATAGGAAGAAAATTATTGGAGTAGCCGTCAACCCCATGAAAGAAACCCTGGACTACTCGAAAGTGCTGAATAAAGAGACGAAACTGATTGTCCTCACCAGAGAGAACCATATCAAACAATGGATATCGGTGAAGAACGTACACGCCGAGCGTGACGAAGGCCACGAAAAGCCATTTCACGCCTATTCCAACGACAGAGCCAACGCCAATCGCAAGTTCCGGATTGAGGAGGATGATATTGTCAATATCCTGGATCTGAAGGAAAAGCATCAAAGATTTTTGAACATGATGGACAACCTGGAATCGCCAAAACTCAGACTCACCTATGAGGAAGATATCAATGCCGACCCAAGGCAACTGATGGAAAAAGTGGCAGACTTTCTGGAGTTGGGGTTCTCCCGAAGGTGGGAGGAAGAACTCACTACCGGAAAAAGCGGCTACCATAAGCTGGTCAATGACGACCTCAGGGAAGTCATTGAGAACTACGATGAACTGACGGCCCATGAAGATCTCAAAGTGTACCTCTAGCAAACAGGCTGCAGGTATACCGCCATTAGCATAAGCCAGTATGGTGAGCCGGGAGGACTGGTCTGCGACAAGCCACTACCCCAGCTTCATTTAGAGGAGGACTTTAATCCACTTAGAACAAAGCCAGTCTCCACGTAGTTGGGCTTGTAATCAAACAAGTACCATGAGCAAAAAATACCTGGTCGTAGGAGGCTCCCGAGGCATCGGGCTGACGTTGACACAAGCTCTGGCAGCGGCAAGCAACGAAGTCATTGTAGCTTCCAGAACAAATGAACATCTAGATGGCCTGGAGGGGGTTCGACACCTCCGATTCGATTCTGAAAGCGATGACCAACTGCAATTGGACGTCGATGGTCTGCAGGGTGTAGCTTATTGCCCCGGCACCATCAATCTCAAACCCTTCAATAGACTCAAACCGGCGGATTTCCAAAAGGACTTTCAGGTCAATGTGATAGGGGCTGTGAACGTACTGCAGTCTGCCTTACCAGCGCTCAAGAAATCGGAAAAGGCCAGTGTCGTACTATTCAGCACTGTAGCGGTAGAGCAGGGCATGGCCTATCATGCCTCTGTTGCAGCAAGCAAAGGCGCCATCCAGGGTCTCACCAGGTCTTTGGCGGCAGAACTCGCACCGAAAATCAGGGTCAATTGTATTGCACCGTCGATTGTCGATACGCCACTGGCTTCGCGCTTGCTTGGGAGTGAGGACAAACGAGAAGCCTCGGCCAAACGGCACCCGTTGCAGCAAGTCGGTTCACCACAGGACATTGCATCCATGGCCGCTTTTCTGTTGTCTGACCAATCTTCCTGGATGACCGGTCAGGTACTAGGCGTGGATGGGGGTATGTCCAGTGTTAGAATGCTCTAGATGGCAAAGCCGGTAACCATATTCTGGTTTCGGAGAGATCTGAGATTGGTAGACAATTGTGGCTTGTACCATGCACACCAGGAGCCCTGGCCTGTCTTGCCCGTATTCATTTTTGATCGCGATATTCTGGATAAGCTCGAGGACAAAGATGATGCGCGGGTCACCTTTATCCATCGACAATTGGAGGCGCTGCAGCAAAAGTTGAATTCCTACGGCACTTCCTTGGATATTCGCTATGGGAAACCGCTGGAAGTATGGAAGGAGCTGCTGTCGAATTATGACATCAAATGCGTCTGGGCCAACAAGGACTATGAACCCTATGCTAGGGACAGGGACAAGGCGATCTTTGATCTACTCGAGGAACGGAGCATTGCTTTCCGAGCCAAGAAAGACCACGTCATTTTCGAAAAAAATGAAGTCACCAAGAAAGATGGCAAACCTTACACGGTGTACACCCCCTACAGCAAGGTCTGGAAGTCACAGTTCACACCCGATCTTGTAACGCCCATACCATCGGAAGATCAAACGCATTGGCACAAAATCGATCCACTACCCATCATTTCCCTGGAGGATATGGGCTTTCAGCAATCAGCCACGACTTTTCCGGGAAGTGAGTTGCGTACTGATATCATCAGTAGTTACCACAATACCCGCGATACACCATCAATCGCTGGCACCACACGATTGAGTGTTCATCTACGTTTTGGGACTATTAGTACCCGGGGACTGGTATCCAGGGCAAGGAAGCTCAATGAAAAATACCTTAACGAACTCATCTGGAGGGAGTTTTATCAGTCGATACTCTGGCACTTCCCTCAGGTAGTCGATCACAACTTCCATCGGAAATATGACGGAGTCCAATGGCGCAACGACGAAGAGGAATTCGAAAAATGGTGCCTGGGTCAGACGGGCTACCCCATCGTCGATGCGGGCATGCGAGAACTGAACGAAACGGGCTTCATGCACAACAGGGTCAGGATGATTGTGGCCAGCTTCCTTACCAAGCATTTACTGATTGACTGGCGTTGGGGGGAGGCTTATTTTGCCCGGAAACTACTGGATTTCGAGCTGGCCTCCAACAATGGAGGGTGGCAATGGGCGGCCGGTACAGGGGTGGACGCGGCGCCATATTTCAGGGTCTTCAATCCCTACACCCAAACGGACAAGTTTGACCCTCAAAAAAAGTACGTTAAGAAATGGGTGCCGGAATGGGATACCCCTGACTACCCACAACCGATTGTTGATCATAAGCTGGCCAGGGAACGCGCCCTCGAAACATATAAGGCGGGATTGAGTTCTTAGACCACTAACGAAATACAAAATGTCCATCGTACAACCCAAACCTGAGCGCTTCCAGGATCACCAGTTCAACCTCTCTTTCGAGATCAACCAGCCCCGTGAAAAGATATGGTCCTGGCTTAACAGGATGGAGACCTTCACAGACACACAAATACCTCCATACAAAGTAGAGTTTTACTCACCAGATCCGAAGACCATTCCCAATGGTTTCCATGAGGGCGTCTTGAACATCCACCATGGGCCATTCATCAATTTTGCTGGCGTCATGGGTAAGGTGGAAGAAAATACCTACCGCGATTTACAGTATTTCCATGGTAGCTACGCTTTTTCCCTGAGATGGATACGCCCATACAGGCTCGAATTTTGGCTGGAAGATGGCGATAACGCTACCTCCAGGGTGAAGATGCGCCTTTCAAGCTGGGTAAAACCCTGGATCGCGAAACTTTGGCACAGCATGCAAAAACGCTTCTGGGGACGATTTGAGGGATGGATGAGCAAGAGTCTCAGATAGTTTTTCTCAAGGTAATGCGTGATTTTTGAGTTGCAAAAACTCAAAACTCATGAAGAGACTCGTAGTCGCCCTCCTGGCCTTTGGTCTTTCATATTACGCAATGGCCCAAAAAGTAGGCGTTAGGATGGAAAGCGGCATATTTCGAAATGCATTTATAGGCTCAGGCGCCAGCGAGTTCCGGGGTAGTGTCAATTGGGATATTGCCCTTCAAGGGATACTTCATTCGGAACAGGCAACTTATGGCATTGGTATCGGCTACAAATCTTTGAACTACAGATTTATCGTTGACCTGGACGAATTGCGGTTGCTGGATGATAACGACCCTCTATTGTCAGGCATTTCAGAAACCAAATACAGAAACAATACCTTCATTCAGGTACCGCTGTTGGCATATATCAAAACCTCCCACGAACAGTTGTCGCTCCCAATCAGGACAACCTTCTATATCAAGGACCAGGCGGAAATGATATACAAAACGTTCTTCATGTCCATTGGTTCAGGGTTGAGCATCACTCCCTTCTCACTATCCGACCGTTTTCAGCTTTCGATAGAGCCCAATTTTGAGCTATTGGCAGCTCCGGTGGATGAGCCATTTTCTGATATCAGTCAGATGTGGTTTTCTTATGGATTACGCGTGGGTCTAAGCTACCAATAGCTGGAAACGATTTGGAGGGTAGATAAAAGAAAGGCCTGAAGAAGTAGTAGTTACCGAGGACTTCGCTTCCCCCAAATCAATTTCTTTGGAATAGTAACCGTCAAGTCGTTGTTTACCTGCACCTGGCAACTTAGCCGTGGGTATCTAAACCGTTTCGCCAGCCAATCGTGCCAATGCCTGGGAGCTGGTTGCTCTTCGATGAACACACCACAGGTCGCACAAATGCCATTGCCCCCACAGTTCAGTTTCGAGGTCATCATAGTATAGGGTGATAATCCTGCATGCAAAAGAACTTCCCTAAGGTTCTCACCAGACTGGCACTTCACCACATGCCTTGTTCCAGTGGGTTCATGAAATATTGTCAGGGTCGGATTCTCAGCTGCCATAAAAGAGAAGGGGCTCCACATGGAGCCCCTCATAATGCGTCAAATGGTAAAACCGCTCACAAATGCATCCATTCCTTTTTCGCGGTTAATTCTTCTTCTGTTTCAACATAGTCAGGATCATCCACGCAACAATCCACGGGACAAACAGCCGCACACTGAGGTTCTTCGTGAAAACCGGTACATTCAGTGCACTTGGCTGATACGATATAATAAAATTCGTCTGAAACAGGCTCCTGCGCAGCGGTACCGTCGATCACGGTGCCATCTTCCAATTCCACCTCCTTCAGATCGGTGCCGTCAGACCATCGCCATTCCACACCACCTTCATATATTGCTGTATTTGGGCATTCCGGTTCGCATGCACCACAGTTGATGCACTCATCGGTTATCATTATTGCCATTGCTCTTGCTTTTTCAAATTCCGCACGAAATTAATAACCAATCAACGTCCAGAAAAGATTAAAAATTCTTAGTATTTTATTTTCCTACCAAATCAGTAGAGAATGTCCCTTTGCATACGTATCAAATTATCCCCTTGTTGCCATTAGGTCATTTGCTCATGGCATGTGCGGATGACTTGGTCATCATCTTGATGGCGAAGCTGATCACCTCTGCCCAGGCCTCATCCACCTGTTGATCATACTCGGTATCCAAATTTCTAACGGTTTGCTGCAGGCTCTCCATAAACTTCTCGTAGTGTTGTGGCTTGATGTTCATATGCCTGGGATTATGGGTTTCCTGGAGATGCGCCATTTTGTGTCTCCCGGCCCGGTCTCCACCATAGTACATCAAGATGGCCATGATCGCCTTACGAAGCAGCAGCCGCTGAATGTCAAAGTTTGTTTGCTTGAACATTTCCTCAATTTCCGGATCGGCATTGAGAAACAGCTCATAAAAATGCCCTACAAAGTCACCCTCACCCAGGCAACGCATGTAGCTCTCCTTTACGGTTAAAAAAATCTCTTCCTTGTCCATAATTTGTCTTTGCGGTTGTTTAATGAAAGATATCATATGATATCATCGGATGCCCAATAATTTCGATTACTATCACCTAAGAATCGACGAATATTATTTCCCTACAACGCCTTTATTCAAAAGAATGATCTTTGAGTACGATGATATCTAGGTCTTCACCAAAGGTGTTTCTAGTTTTGCGCCATGACTTTGGAGCAACGCATTCGGGCATTTTCCCAACTTGGGACGTATCTGAAAGATCTGGGCGACGAGGCCACTGAAGGCCTCTATCGCCAGGCGCAGCACCACAACAACTGGTTCACCGAATACAATGTCGAAAGAGCGAAACACGGCCTCGTGCACATGCTCCGGCAAGAACAACTGGTCGAATGGTGCGAACGCTATGAACTATCCGACGAATCATCAGCCAAAGAAGTGGGCATCGTCATGGCTGGTAACATCCCGTTTGTAGGCTTTCACGACCTGCTCTGTATCCTGATCAGTGGACACAAAGCCGCCATTAAGCTCAGCTCGCAGGACCAGGTCTTGATGAAAAAGGTACTGGATATACTCACGGAGATCGAGCCGGCATTTGAATCCCGGATTTCCAAACAAGAACGACTCAACCATGTGGACGCGGTGATCGCCACCGGCAGCGACAATACCAGTAGGTACTTTGAATACTATTTCCGGCATATCCCCCACATCATTCGAAAAAACCGTACTTCTGTAGCCGTGTTGTCGGGTGATGAGAACACCGATCAACTGAAGGCGCTGGCAGATGACCTGTTTCTGTATTTCGGTCTGGGGTGTCGCAACGTAAGCAAAGTATTCATCCCCAAAGACTATGACATTCGGGAGGCCTTCAAGTACTTTGATCACTACGGAAGCGTCATCGACCATCATAAATACCGCAACAATTATGACTACAACAAGAGCCTCTACCTGGTCAACAAAGTGGAGCACTTCGACACGGGCTTCAGTCTGTGGACGCAGAGTGAGGAACTGGTATCACCCATCTCGGTAGTCTTTTTTGAGGAATATTCGGATCCTGAGCATCTCAACCAGATGATCACAAAAAACGAATCAAAGATTCAGTGTATCGTCGCTGATGGATGGCCGGGAGCTGTAGGATTTGGTGAAGCGCAAACCCCGGATCTATGGGATTATGCAGATAATGTAGACACACTGGCCTTCCTCGCTGAATTATAGGTCGAACACACGCCACCGCTTAAAACTTCGCATATTAAATTTGGGTTCTTGTTTACAACTATAAAATCCTTCAATAATGGCACAAGACTTTTTCGGAATTGAAAAGGAGCTACCCAGTAGCCTCGGATCACACAAATACTATAGCTTATTCGACTTAGCCCAAAAACGGCCCGAAGTCAATTCCTTACCTTATGCCATCAGAATATTACTGGAGAATGCTATCCGCAATTATGACGGATTTGCTGTTACTGAGCAGCACCTGGAGACCCTCCTCAACTGGAAGGAAACAGCCGGCAAAAAGGACATCCCTTACACCCCGGCCCGTGTGCTTATGCAGGATTTTACGGGTGTTCCCGCTGTGGTGGATATTGCCTCGATCCGGGCCGAGGTAGCCAGAAAAGGTAAAGACACGAGCAAGACCAACCCCATCGTGCCTGCAGACATGGTCATCGACCACTCTGTCATGGTCGAGTACTTTGGCACACAAAACAGTTACCGAAAAAATGTTGATCTTGAGTACCAGCGCAACGAGGAAAGATACAAACTGCTAAAATGGGCACAGCAAGGACTGGCCAACTTCAGTGTGGTACCTCCAGGCATGGGTATTTGTCACCAGGTGAACCTGGAATACCTGGCCAAGGGCGTAATCGAGCGAGATGGATACCTCTTCCCGGACACCCTGGTGGGTACAGACTCCCATACCCCCATGGTCAACGGTATCGGTGTATTAGGTTGGGGAGTTGGTGGAATTGAAGCAGAAGCGGCCATGCTGGGTCAGCCGATTTATATGATCCTGCCCGAAGTCATCGGACTGGAGATCACGGGGGAGATGGTTGAAGGTGCCACATCAACCGACCTCGTACTCACCATTGTCAAGCTGTTGAGAGACTATGGCGTGGTAGGTAAAATCGTCGAAGTCTTCGGTGAAGGCCTGGATAACCTTACCGTAGCAGACCGTGCTACCATTTCCAACATGTCGCCAGAGTTTGGCTGTACCGACACCCACTGGCCTATCGACGCGCAGACACTAGCCTACATGCGCAAAACGAACAGACCAGACAATCACATCGATATGGTCGAGGCCTATGCCAAGGCCAACCTGCTTTGGAGAAACCCTGAGTCAAAAATTGAATATACTGACGTCTTACACCTGGATTTAGGAACCGTCGAACCTACCATCTCCGGACCCAAAAGGCCTCAGGACAAAATATTGCTGAGAGAGGCCAAGGAAAGCGTGAAAGGCCTGCTGCATAAAACCTACAGCCGGGAATATGTCAGCGTGGATGATCGGGACGAAGTACTCACTGCGGAAGTCTCCGGAAAGATCAAATCCGTACCCATGAAGAAAGGTGACCTGAAGTACAACCTCTCTGACGGCGCCGTGGTCATAGCAGCCATAACGTCTTGCACCAACACCTCAAACCCAAGCGTGATGATTGGCGCAGGTATGGTGGCGAAAAAAGCTGTTGAGCTCGGCCTCAATATCAAACCCTGGGTGAAGACCTCCCTGGCACCAGGTTCAAGGGTAGTAACGGACTACCTGAAAAAATCAGAGCTCCTACCCTACCTGGAAGCGTTGAAGTTCCACGTAGTAGGCTACGGGTGTACCACTTGTATTGGCAACTCAGGGGATATGATGCCCGATGTTCAAAAGGCGGTCATCGAAAATGATATGGTCGTATGTTCGGCGCTATCTGGCAACAGAAACTTTGAAGCACGTATCCACCCGAACATCAAGATGAACTTCCTCGCCTCACCCATGCTCGTAGTAGCTTACGCCATTGCTGGCCGCATGGACTTCGATATGAACAACGAACCCCTGGGGCAAGATCCTAATGGTAACGACGTCTTCCTGAAAGACCTTTGGCCTACACAGGCAGAAATCAACGCCATGATGGACAAGGTGGTGACACCAGAGGATTTTCAAAATTCTTACGGTACCGTGTTTGACGGCGACGAAGCTTGGCAGGCATTGGACGCCCCTACCGGGCAAACCTACGCGTGGGACGAAAGCTCTACCTACATTCAGGAAGCACCCTTCTTTAAGGACATTTCTACCACCGTACAGGACCCCCAGGACATCAAAGGTGCCAAGGTCTTGCTACAATTGGGAGACATGGTCACGACAGATCACATATCACCAGCAGGTAAGTTCCAGCCCGAGCACCCTGCGGGCAAATACCTGGTGGGTAATGGTGTGGCACAAAAGGATTTCAACTCCTATGGATCACGACGTGGAAACCATGAAGTGATGATGCGCGGCACCTTCGCCAACGTACGTATCAAAAACAAACTCGCTAGCAAAGAAGGAGGCTACACCACGTACCACCCCACCGGCGAGGAAATGGCTGTCTACGATGCCGCTATGAAATATGAAGCCGACAACACTCCACTTGTTGTCATTGGTGGTAAAGAGTACGGCTCCGGATCATCCAGGGATTGGGCCGCCAAAGGAACCAATCTCCTTGGGGTGAAAGCTGTGATCACGGAGAGCTTCGAGAGGATACACCGATCCAACCTGGTGGGTATGGGTGTCTTACCAATGGTATTCCTGGAGGGAGAAAACCAGGAAACACTTGGATTAACCGGAGACGAGAGCTACGATATCGAAGGGCTGTCTGCGGATCTTACCCCCGGTAAGATCGTGGATGTCACGGCTACGAAACCCGACGGCACAGCCATCAAATTTCAGGCGAAACTTCGACTGGATTCGGGTGTAGATGTGGAATACTACAAACACGGGGGTATCCTCCACTATGTATTGAGGAAGTTCCTGGAAGACTAGGCAGACTCGTACGAATAGAAATAAAGCAGCTCAAGTGGGTTGCTTTTTTCCTTTTACAATGTCCCGACATGAACAAAACATCCTCTGATAGATTTAATAGCTTTGAACAAACCAAAAAACCTATAGTAACGACATGAAATTGAAAGACTTTATATCTACCGCAGCGCTGTCGGTTGCCATCATCCTACTCGTGGTAGCTTGCGGACCTTCCAAACAAGGCGAGGCCCAGGAGGCCGAAGCTCAGGCGGAGCCTGCCAAAATCACGCTAACCAAGGCACCGGCTTCGCCATCCTACAGCAACGCTTCACTGTCATTGGCCAACATGTCCACCGAAGACGGCGATTCGACCTCCACGGTTTCATTTGAGTTTACAGTGGAGAATTACAGCCTCGGAGTCCAAACTGATGGTGCCGATACCCGTGGAATCGCTAATTCCGGCAAGGGCCAGCACATCCACTTTATCGTCAATAATGGTCCTTATTCGGCACACTATGAGCCCAACTTCACCAAAGACATGGAAGAAGGACAATACGTGCTGCTGGCATTTCTTTCCAGATCGTATCATGAGAGTGTGAAGAATCCGGATGCTTTCTGGATCGATGTAGTAACTGTAGGTGAGCCCGAAAATGTAGAGGAAATAGACCTGACAGCACCTCACCTGTTCTACAGCAGACCAAAAGGTACTTACGCCGGTGCCGATACCGAAAAGCTAATGGTAGACTTCTACCTTTTGAATACCACCATCTCACCAGATGGCAACAAGGTGAGAGCGACGATCAATGGTGAGACTTTCATGATTGATGAGTGGGCACCTTACTATGCAGAAAACCTGCCGAAAGGAGAAGTGACTGTGAAATTGGAATTGCTAGATGCCAACGGTCAGTTGATCCCAGGCCCCTTCAACTCCGTAGAGAGAAAAGTAACTTTAGAAGAGTAGACCCTGATTACCTAAAACGGGGGCCCCGAAGCGATTCGGGGCTTTTTTGTTTCTCCACCAATCCGATATCCTGTCCCTTCGAAAGAGCGAGGACCTACTCGTGCTAACCTGTCAGTGGGCCCAGCGGAAATTCCCACTGCATTCAAAATGACGGTAAGAAGAGGCGTTGTGTACGCTCAAAAAAGCAGGGACTGGCATAACCTGAAGGCATGACTACCAGTCCCCCTCCACAGCTGCATTACGCTTATTTCCTCGTACTATTTGTTTAATGGAATTGTTTTGATCATGCTGGCATGATGGCTCTGCACTGTCTATGCTTCGACAAGCTCATCATGACAGGTAGAAATTATCTCTGTCACCCTGAGCCTGTCGAAGGGTAGACAGATTCGCAATACGAAGCTCGTTCTTCGACATGTTCTGAAAGGCATGTCGAAGCATAGATAAAGGGAGATTTGCAATCTCGACGAAGAGAAAAAGAGCAGGATGCGGTTGGCGGGGGACTTCTCGCTACACTCGAAGTGACGTGGTTTTTTTCAGGCAGCTATGTTATTAGGAAGACCTCTCGTGGCCTCCAGGTGATATCGGGGTTTGAGAGGCTCGATCGTACTGTTTTACCCCAGGCAGATTAGAAGGTACTGTCTATGGTTCGACAAGCTCACCATGACAGTAGAAATTATCCCTGTCACCCTGAGCCTGTCGAAGTGTAGACAGATTCGCAATACGAACCTCGTTCTTCGACATGTTCTGAAAGGCATGTCGAGGATAGATAGGGGAGATTTGCAATCTCGACGAAGAGAAAAAGAGCAGGATGGGCTTGGCGGGGGACTTCTCGCTACACTCGAAGTGACGTGGTTCTTTGACCGGCCCTGCCTTGATGCGACAAGCTCACTATGACGGACTCGTTAATGTTTTTTTTTGGACTGAACTCCTACGTGACAAAAAAGGCCTCTCTCTTCCGCGAGTTGAAATAAGGTTTTGACTGGCTCGTTCGCGCTATTTTTACCCCAGGCAGATTAGAAGGTACTGGCTATGGTTCGACAAGCTCACCATGACAGGTAGCAATCACCTCTGTCACCCTGAGCCTGTCGAAGGGTAGACAGGTTCGCAATACAAACCTCGCTCTTCGACATGTTCTGAAGGGCATGTCGAAGTCTAGATAAAGGGAGATTTCCAATCTCCCAACCAACTACTCCTCGAATACGGGCACATTCGGCAACGAATAAGGTGTGTAGGGTGCTCCAACCTCTACCAGTTGATCCTGGAGGTCTTTCAGATCCTGGTTAACCAACTGCCGCAATGATTCCAGTATGGGTTTAAACTCTTCCACTGCAATGGCATAGCTATCCCTATTGGTCTGTGTCGGATCTGAGGTGGAAGCAAACAACTGATACACCAACATGCCCATGCGGCTGCCCACGCTAGGGGGACGTCCAATATCCAATGTCCCTGCTACCCGATCCCCATTTAATTGGGTATTGAGTTCGGCAGCCGCCAATTCCAGATTACGAGCGCTGGTAATGAGTCCGTTATCATGTGGCACCTCTGCCCTCACCAAAGCATTGTTGATGTGCTTCATCTGATTATTGATTTCCCTCAAGGTCTGCCTCGCTGCTCCCACACTTCCGGATAGCTTAAGGACCTTTCTGTTGAAGTCATTCAAAGCAATGCGGTCAGTCGCGGGTAACGACCGATTGTCGAGGGCCTTGATGGTGAAGGCCACAGGTCCCGCAATCTCAGTCACTACATCCGATAGCACTTTCGATAGGGTAACTGTGTAGTCGCCTGGCGATACCAATATACCCCTGTCACTATCTCCCCAGGGATTGTAGAAGGCAGGTGGCGTAAGATTAATGGGATCCGTGTCGGTATATCTCAAGTCCCAGGTCAGGCGATTCAGTCCTTTTTTCGGCTTGGTTGTCATCTTTCTCACTACATTGCCCTGACTGTTCTTTACCGTCAGCAACAACTGTGGTGCCTTCTCCTCACGTTCTGCTTTCAAGGATTCGTAAGATGGATAAGGGTTGTTTTGGTTATTCTTCTTGGCCTCCTTTTCTCGCTCCTGACGCTGGTCTTTCAGCGATTTGATGTCGTCCTTGAGATAGTAAGTAAACAGCGCCACAGACCCCAAATTATCGCCCCGGTAGTAGCTGTCTCCCTGGAAGGATACACCCGGCAAGCCCAGGGGATAACTGTGTTCGTATAGCAAGGGATCTCTGACCTCAAACAATTCGGCTTCTTTAGCCAGAGTGGCTTCGCCTGTATTTCTCAGAGACGAGTAGTCATCCAATACATAGAATCCACGGCCAAATGTTCCAAGTACAAGATCATTTTCTCTTCGTTGAATGGCCAAATCACGAACGGCGATGGTAGGAACACCGGCTTTCATCTGTTTCCATTTTGCACCGCCATTAGTGCTCACAAACACACCAAATTCTGTTCCCACAAATAACAGGTTTGGATCCACATGATCCTGAGCGATGGAATAGCTGGAACCCCTATCCGGCAAATTGGAAGTAATGGAACTCCAGGTTCGTCCTTTGTCGGTACTCTTAAATACATAAGGTTTGAAGTCTCCGTTCTTGTGGTTATTGAAACAGGCAAACACCACATTTTCGTTATGTTGCGAAGCCAGGAGCATGTTGACATAGGTGTTCGCCGGAACACCTGGGAAGTTGCTGATTCTGGTCCAACTGCTGCCTCCGTCCTCGGTGACCTGCACGAGCCCATCATCAGTACCCACGTAGAGCAGGTTTTCATTTTTGGGTGATTCATCCATGGCCACGATGGTGCCATAAGGCGATGTAGACTGGTTTTTGGCGATCGCATCGATACCCCAGACACGACCCATCACATTCAATTCATTTCGGTTGATTTGTTGGGTCAGGTCCCCGCTGATCACCTCCCAGCTGTTGCCCTGGTCATTGGATCGAAAGACTTTGTTCGCTGCGAAGTACAGCCGCTTGTTGTCGAAATTGCTGATGACCAGGGGAGCATCCCAGTTCCAGCGATAGGCGTTCTCGTCCTTGCGTGGCTGAGGCTGAATACCTACTTCCTCGCCACTGGCTTTGTCGTATCTCACCAGTACACCGTACTGCGATTGCGCATAAATGATGTTGGCATTGGATTGATCTACCTGCGTCTCGAAACCGTCGCCGCCATGGGTGATCCACCATTCTTCGTTGGCGATACCATTGCCGCTTACGGACCGGGAAGGCCCACCCAGGCTAAAATTGTCCTGGGTACCACCATAAACGTTGTAGAAAGGTTCAGCATTATCCAGGGCCACTTTGTAGAATTGCGTTACAGGAAGATTGGCTTTGAAATCCCAGGTCTTCGCAGCATCCCATGATTCATAAATACCACCATCACACCCCGCTATGAAATGATCCGAATCGTCCGGGTCAATCCAAAGACAATGATTATCCACATGCTTGGATACCTCACCCAGCACCTTAAAGGTCTTACCTCCGTCCCGGGATACCTGCATCCAGGTGTCCATGCCATAGATCGTTTGCGGGTCGTTGGGATCGACCACAATCTCCTGGTAGTAGTTTCCACTGGACTGGTAGCTACCTTGTTTGTCCCATGAAGCGCCACGGTTGGTGGTTCTGAAGAAACCTCCTTTACCCTGTGTCGCCTCCACGATAGCATATATGATCTCCGGGTTGGATGGCGCCATAGCCAAACCGATTCTTCCCTTATCCACTTCAGGCAATCCCTTGTCGATCTTTTCCCAGCTAGCACCCCCATCAGTGGATTTATACATGCCAGAACCGGGGCCTCCACCCAGGTAAGTGAAGACACGTCTTCGCCGTTGGTAGGCCGCCGCGTAGAGCACATCGGGATCGCGAGGATCCATGATGATGTCATTAACACCGGTGTGCGCATCGATCGTCAACACCGCATTCCAGGTTTGGCCCCCGTCCGTGGTCTTGTATACCCCACGATCGCCGCCTTCACTCCAAAGCGGTCCAATGGCAGCGACATAGATAACGTCCGGATTTTCCGGGTGAATCAGGATCTTGCCGATGTGTTCGGAGTTTTTTAGTCCCATGTTTTTCCAGGATTTGCCGCCGTCGATGGATTTGTATATGCCATCGCCATAGGCCACGCTTCGCTGGTTGTTGTTTTCTCCCGTGCCCACCCATACGACATTGGGGTTGTTGGGGTCAAGGGTGACACAGCCTATGGAGTAGCTGCCCTGAGCATCGAAGACCGGGGTGTAGGTCGTACCTGCATTGGTGGTCTTCCAGACGCCACCTGAGGAAACGGCGACATAATATTCTTTGGGATTAGCCTCGTTCACCGCGAAGTCGGAAATCCTACCCGAAGTCAATGCAGGGCCTATGCTCCTAAACTTCAATCCGGAAATGGAAAGTTCTTCAAAAGCACTTTTGGCAGGCTCATTATTGGCACTTCTTCTCCGCTGGCCCTCAAGTGAAAATGAGGCCAGTGTCAACAGGAGTATTAGAATTCGAAATTTCATAATGGGTTATGCTAGATTGAAAATACAATTTACATCAGGGCATGCAAACGCAACCGCGAGCCCAGATTTATGTGATAAGTGGCTTGAGGAAATGGACCTGTTTGCTTTGAAAGCATCGTCGTACTTCCTGAGTGCGCGACTGAGCAATCTCCTCATCCCAATGACTGCCTAAGAGAAGGGGATTTCTCACTAAGTTCGAAATGACAGTGATGGGGAACACAACCAAAAACTGTCACTTCGAAGGAATGTGCGAGTGAGCAATCTCCTTATTCACATTCTTGCATGAGACAAGAAAGATTTCTCGCTCCGTTGCACTCCGCTCGAAATGACAGTAGGAAGGAATAGTTCTCTGTAAAGCGCAGATGTGGGTTCGAAATGACGGTGATGGGGAACACAACCAAAAACTGTCACTTCGAAGGAATGTGCGACTGAGCAATCTCCTTATTCACATTCTTGCATGAGACAAGAAAGATTTCTCGCTCCGTTGCACTCCGCTCGAAATGACAGTGGGAAGGAATAGTTCTCTGTAAAGCGCAGATGTGGGTTCAAAATGACGGTGATGGGGAACACAACCAAAAACTGTCACTTCGAAGGAATGTGCGACTGAGCAATCTCCTTATTCACATTCTTGCATGAGACAAGAAAGATTTCTCGCTCCGTTGCACTCCGCTCGAAATGACAGTAGGAAGGAATAGTTTTCTGCAAAGCGCAGATGTGGGTTCGAAATGACGGTGCAGTGAATACCCTGTGGATCTACGTCAGAATCGTGAGGTTTGTAGTTGTTCTCACAGGATATTGGTAATATTGTTTACCCTATTCAGTAACTGAATGGGTCAGATCGGAACCATTTTTTAGACTTGCCACTATGAAAATCATTATTTCTTTATTCATCACGCTGATTGTTGTTGCTAGCTGCGAATCCGTCTTTGAGATTGACAAAACCATACACTCCATAAGTTTTGTAAATGAATCAGATAGTGACGTTGAAGTCAGATGGAGCCTCGAAGGTGTAGACAATATGGCCACATTGAACGCCAGGGAGGAGAATGTCAGATCCAGTACTACTGAGTTCCTGACGCAAAGCGGTGACCAAAATGAATTGGAGATTCCTCACGTCTTTGATCAATTCGACCATTTGATCATTTCGATTACGGCCGCCGATGGATCAATACGGGACATCGATCTGCAATCGCTGAACATCAACCCTTCCATCAGGTCAGATGGCTTCATGAGCCAGCAGGAATGGTACTATACATTCCAAATCACGAACGAAAACCTGAACTGATCTTCTGACCACACGCTTGCCTGGAGCAGGAAGATTTTCTCACTGCCTTGCACTCCATTCGAAATGACAACTTTCGTTGGCTGATGACACCCGCGTAGGTCGGACCGCGCAGGTCGGACCGCGTAGGTCAGACCGACTAGATTAGATTGTGCAGGTGCGGGTGGTTGAAATCAGGCATTTGCATAGGATCCGCATTGTTCCTTAGATTGCCAGGATGTCGGTCAATTACCGAAATGCCACCCCATGCAGTTGATAGAACACTTCAATGCATTGTCAAGACTTTCCCCTGGAGACAAAGAGATCCTGGAGAAACACCTACAGACACAGGTGTTGTCGAAAGGTGAATATTTTCTCAAAACCGGACAGAGGTGCAATAAAGTAGGCTTTGTAGAAGAGGGCATCATGCGATCCTTTTTCTTCGATGCCGATGGCAATGAGTTCACACATTGCTTCATCACCAAGTCCGGCTTTGTGACTGACCCGGTGGCCTTTTACAATCAAACGCTCTCCTCTCAATACATTGTGGCGGAGACACCGACGAGATTGACCTATTTTACATTTGAGGCTTACCAAACATTTGAAGCTGCAATACCGGGCTGGGAAGGTATCATCAAGAAAGCGACTGAGGCCACCTACGCAGCCAAGATCGTGGAGAAAAGCCACATGCTGTCGGAGGATGCCACCACCCGATACTTGAATTTTGCGAAGAACCACCCCGAAATCCTGCAGCAGGTTTCCCTAAAAAGCATTGCTTCCTTCCTGGGTATCACGCGCTATTCTATCAGCCGAATTCGAAAAAATATCTCCACGAAATCATAAGTTGCCAAATGGCAACCATTCGGAAACAGACATTGCCTTCTTTTGACGAAAAAGAAATTGATGCCCGAAAATCAAGTCGTCAAACACTCCATATTTCATTGGAGTGTGTATACAGAAATCATCATTGACGCTCCCAAAGACAGGGTTTGGGCTGTCCTCACTGATTTTGAAAGCATGCCCGCATGGAGTAAGAGCCTTCAAAAGATCCGGGGTGATTTGAGCAGCGGAAGTCAGACCCAGGTCGATTACATTTTCAAAGGGAAGCTACGGGTCATCCCACATCACATGGTCGACTTTGAAGCAGGCACCCAGTTTGGCTGGTCGGACAAGCTGATTCCCCTGGCCAAAGACCGGCATCTGTATCGGGTCGAGACCTTGTCTGATAACAAAACCAAGTTCATTCAAAAAGATGAGGTCAAGGGTCCTCTCGCCTTCCTGGTCAGCAAGATGCTCATGGACATCATGATCAGTACCTACCCTGAATTCAATGCCGCCCTAAAAAGAGTCGTAGAAACAAGCTGAATAGTCATGCAATACCTGGGATATTTATTGGTCGCCGTTCATGTGATCCTCCTACTCTGGAGCGGTGGGGGTTTCTTAGAAATGATACTACCAAGGGTACCTTGGCCCCGTTTCACCAACTCTGATTTCCCATATTGGTGGTTGCCCATTCACTGGGGGTCTGTACTGGTGGCCTCGACGGGTTTCCTCTATGGCTATTTCACGGCCTGGAACAAAACACCCCATTTCATGATGGGTGCCTACGGCCTGCTGGCGTTGGTTTGTGTTTTTGAGACTTTGGGATACATGACCAGCCACGCCAAGTACATGGCCATGGCCGCAGAGTATCTGGCCTATGCCATCATTTTGATATTGCTCTTTCGAAGCGAGTATTTCATCAACTACTTCAAACAGATATGAAGCAAGGCCTGCAAGCACAATGTGAAGTACTGCTGTAGCAATGAAAAAGGTTCTGGCAGACCGCAGGAGCTCACTTCCACACCTCACACCTTCACTATCGAAGCGCAGGCTTTCACGGGAAACCCGCAACATATGACGATGCCAACGCGGACCTTGACTGTAGTGCCTCAGCGACCGACTGGCAGACCGCAGGCTTCCACTGTAGGACCACAGGTATTGACTGTACCTCCGTGGTCTTCAACTGTTGCAGCTCAGCTTGTGACTAACAGACCGCAGGCCTTCACGGTAGCGCTGCAGGGTTTGACTACGATGACGCAGGTATTCACTGTAGCGCCGCAGTGACCAACCGTACCAGCGCAGACATTACCTAAAGACCTGGAGTCGCCTGCTGCCTCGCCAAAACCATCACTTCGAAGGACTGCGCGACTGAGAAGTCTCCTCATCGCATTGCAATTCAAAGTTGGGCGATGCCGAGTATGAATTTCTACCACATAAAACGTATGAAAAGGTCAGTCAATGCCACCTTTTCGGCATATCAGAAGCTGTCATTTCGGGGAACGAGAAATCTTCCTGGCGCAATACCCCTCAACAACCCTGATGGACACCCGCCATTCCTTCAAAAAGAAGGTACATCTCGCCTCTGCCCACTCGGATACTTCATTAGTTTTACTGCTTTTCCATTTTTTAATAACATCATTATGAAGAAGCTATTGGTAGTAATTTGTGCAGTTCTTCTCGTTGCAATCCTACCCTCCTGCACTGAGGATCTCGTTTCACCGGAAGCAGGGGATATCATCATCCAAACAGATGATGAAAAGGACGAGTCCAATAAACCGGGTTATTGATTGTCTGAACAGACTTCCAAAGTCACCTACCACATGGGTGACTTTTTTTTATCTCCTTCTTTGGCTATTCTTGTGAATTCGGTTTTGGAGAATTCGCCTCAATGAAAATCGTGGTTCTTGCTTTGCAAGACCCGAATTGAGGGAATTTTATATGCTGATTTTCACATCATTTTTGCTGTTGACTCTATTCCAGTCAGAAGCTATTTCCGCAAAACAAGCCTACAAAGAGGGCATCGATAAGATTAACGAAGACAGCTTCCGTGTCGCCTATCCGAAGATGAAATTGGCTTTGACACTGTTTGAAGAAAAAAATAACCAGGAAGGCATGGCAAAAGCACTTATGGCATTGGGTTATATTAATGAGCAGGTTGACACGTTGGGGGCCGCCGTGATGTATTATTTCGAGGCACTAAAATTCAATCCAGATCTGTACCATGAACTGTCATGCTATAAGAACCTCGGAAAAATCTACAAGGGACTGCACAAGTATGCCGAGGCGAAAGACTTCTACAAAAAGGCATTGACACTTGCCAGAAAGCATAGTCAGACCGAAACAGCGGGCGTGCTTTACAACCTCGGGAACTTGATGAAGAATCAAGGGGATCTACTCGCGGCCAAGAACTATTACCTAGAGGCACTCACACTCTCCGAAAAGCATGAAAACACCAGTCGCGTAAATCGAATTCTGAATGCTTTGGGACTCTGCTACAAAGACCTCGGTGAATATGAAAAAGCAAGAGAATACTATGCCAAGGTGCTGGAGAAATCTGTCAACGACAGTGAAATGGGCAGATCCTACCACAATATCGCCTGGAGTTACCTCATGGAAAAGGACTATCATGAGTCGATAAAATTCAACAGAAAAGCGCTGGAATTCAAAAACCCGAAAGAGCGATCCATTACTTACATTGACCTGGGGCTAGCCTATGAAGCCTTGGGTGATTTGGAAAATGCAGCGTCTCACTGGAAAATGGCCATCTTCAACGGCATTGATCAGAATAGGCCGGAAGAACTTGTAGTGTATAAGCATTTGTCGCTTTCTTTCAAGGATGACAGTGCACTGTTTCACACCTACAACGACCAATATATAGCGCTCTTGGAGCAATTCTATCAGCAAAGGAAAGAGATGGATAGATTACAAATTGTAAATGCGTTTGACCTGGAAGTCAGACGCTATCGGGAACTCGCATTGAGAAAGCAAAGAAACAGAGAAACCTTAATCTGGACCCTGTCATCCCTCGCGGCAGTTCTCTTAGTCACCCTCACAATTTTGTATTACTACAGAGCCAAAAGAAAAGCCACGGAAAAGGCCGTAAGAGAAGTGCTGAGAAATGAAAATTGAGTCAGGACATATTTCGAAAGGCATGTCGAAGGGCCAAAAGCAGAAGATCCGCAAATCTCCACCAGCCAGAAGCTGTCACTTCGAAGGACTGCGCGACTGAGAAGTCTCTTCATCCTATTCGCTGCCCAGTAGCAGGAGATTTCTCGCTGCGCTCGAAATGACGGGGGCAAGGAGCACTTTTCTGTTAAGCAAAGAGGGATCTAAATGACAGTGGTGGAGAATACATTTCCGTAGATCAGGATTGTATGGGCTCATTTCGCACCACAAACAAGCCAGTTCTTAACTCAATCTGTCAATTCAAAGATCATGGGCATCAAGAACCTGACGGCTACTGGCTTGCCTTTGAATCTGGCCGGCTGCCATGGAGGAAAAGCACTCAGTTTCTTGATGATTTTTTCATCAAAAAGATACGTGTTGGAATCTCCAAATAAGGCCCTGAAATCCCTCATACGACCATCCTCACCCACAATAAACTCCAGCGTGAATTTAGTTTCGTCTCCGGTAATGCGGCGCATCAAAGGATACTTCAATTTCTTGCCGATCATTTTACGAAAATTTTCCATCCCGCCCGGAGGTACTGCCTCCTCATCAAAGAACTCAGGTTGGAAAGTATAGACGGTATCACCGCTACTCTTTTCAACCTTCAAGTCAGCAACCTCCACAGAATCTCTGTATTCCTTGAATTGCCTGTCACCATTTTCGAACATGAAATATTGATAGAATCCGTTTCCGTCTTCCAGGACATTGGGAGCACCCGCATCGGAAATCTCGTAAATCAGAAGCCTTTGCCCTTTGAACTGGCAACGCACCAGTAAGCCCTCTTTGTAGAAGCCTAGATTCGCCTCAAAATGAGAGAAGTCATCTTCCGAAGGCAGCGCCTCGAAGAAATCCTTGATGTACCACATGAATTGATCGATAGAATCCAGAGAAGCCTGCGGGATCACCTGCGCTGACAATTGCAGGGTCCCATTTTCATACTGCTCTATCCGAACACCCGCGTCCACATACTCATACGTTCGATAGAACTTTGTTTCCTTCTCCACATGCCTGCGAAAGGCCTTTATAAAGTGTCTTTTCTCTTGTGCTTGAAGGGTGAAAAGTGTAGTCAAAAAGAAAATGGGAAGAAGGATGTATTTCATAGTACAATTCTAGCGGAATGAGTTGCGTTCGCCCATGGATTTTGACAGGTTATGTCAACTGACTCTCCTATCTCACCTTTTCAGGATTCTGAAAACCGCTTCTTCTTCACCACGGAAAAGCTTGATCCAAAACAGACCACGATCCAGGTCCACCAACTCCACGGTGTTGGCTTCCGAAAGCTGACCACTTTTCAGGATTTTGCCAGCTCCATCGTACATAACATAGTTCATGCCACGGTAGACGGCCGGAAAAAAGAGGGTCTCCGATGCAGGGTTCGGGTAGGGTTGCTGGGATGCCAAATCTGTAGAAGAGGATAACACAAGAGCGATAGAAAGGGTGGCTGAAGCCGATCCGACGAAATTGGCCTCATCTACCAAAGCTGTAATTTCATATGTACCGATATCAAAGGGCACCTCCATAACTCCTCCATATAAAACCTTTACATTCAACCCTGTCGGGACAGTGGTGACAATCACCGACTTAGGGGCGCCATCATACCTTTGTTCCAGATTAAAGATTGAAACCTCCGCAGTGTCCGGAGCAATGAGAAAGTCTGCCTCTTTCGTTCCATCATAGTTGTCTTCACGAATTACCACTTTCACGTCATAAGTTCCGGCCTCGGTCGGCAAATCCCGAGAACCATCATACTTAACCCGGTACACCAGTTCGGGTGGGTCAGTAATGACCGTAATAGCCTTTGGCGAACCATCATATTCCTGCTTAAGGTCTTCGAGGGAGATTTTCGCTTTTGAAGGAAGTATTTCCATTGCTCCCATCTTCGACCCAAGGAAGTTTTCCTCGGTGATTTCAACCTCCACAGCATAGGTACCCGACTCGATCGGCAAATCTACATTTCCATCGTACGTTACCTCATATTCAAGGTTTGGCGGAAATGTGGTAACATTGACTTCTTTGGGAGAACCATCATATACGTGGGTAAGATCGTCGAGCACAATTTGCGCTGTCGGCTGAAGTATTTCCATTGTTCCCGTCTCCGACCCACGGAAGTTTTCCTCGGTAATTTCAACCTCCACCTCATAAGTACCTATTTCCACTGGCAAATCTGTAGAACCATTGTATTTCACCTGATACTCAATGTTGGGCGGATCCGTGGTCACCCTGACTTCTTTGGGTAAACCATCGTATTCCTGAATTAGGTTTTCCAGTGTGATTACCACTTTGATACTATTTTCAGTCAAATCAACTTTGGCTAGTCCAGGAACCAAAACTCCATTGACTTGGTCGAATCGACCGGTAATCAACAAAGTCGAATCTTTTAAACGTATTAGTTTTCCTATTTCTGGGCGGTTTGCTTCCAGATAAAATGAAGAGGACACTTTCCCTTTCAGATTCATCATGGCAATGCCACTTCTAGGAACGTCATTGATAAACTCAAAATGACCTGCAACGAGATAACTTTTGTCATTGATAGGGAGTAAGTCCAGCACCTGCGCATCCCAGGATCCATGTCTAGCTTCCACAACGTCCTGCCGCTGACCTGTGCCATTTAAATTTGAAATCAGCAACGTTGTTGCCCTTCCATATTCTTTCCCTCCTCTGACCAGCTTGTTGCCTACCTCGGCACCTGCGGTCAGCCTATAGTCACTGGGCACGAAGGTCTCAAAGTTTTGGTCTATTGCGCCCCTCTTCAGGTTAAATCTATAGGTATAATCTTCCCGAGTGTCACTATTATAGCCCAACACCATAAGATGATTATCCGAAGTGATTATGGCTTCGTCCAGATAATCTTCGTACTTGCTGAAATGCTTACCTGCAGAAAACGTTTCGTCGATACCTCCATTTTTCTTCAGCTTGACCACCCCGTCCCACTGTGGAGTCCGCACATGACCGACTACCAAGATATCCTCATTGTCCAATTCAAACAACCCCGCCAAATGCCAACCCCAAATATCCAGGGGTGCCTCAAAAGTGTGGTCTACCGTGCCATCAGCATTCAACCTAGCTATGCCAGAACGGGTATCTGTTATTGGTGTGTTATGAAAGTCTCCACCGATCAAAATCTTACCACTTTTCAACACCTCAACCTGAAGTATTTCTGTCAATCCTGCCCTGGACCATTCAACACCCCTTTCAAAAGTCTTATCCAGAGAGCCGTCAGGTTTGAGCCGTACCAAACCCCGATAATCCTGACCGTTCACCTCATAAAAATCCCCAGCTACTATCAATCGGCCTTTTTGATCTTCGGCCACGTCATGGATGTTGGGTGTACCGGACAAACGGGCATCTTTTGAAAGCAGTTGGCCCGTCAAAGAAAAGGATGCGAGACTCATACGCTCCTCTCCCTGTGTAAAATCAAAGTCTCCAGCCAGAACCAGCTCCTTGTCGAATGAAAGCAATTTGGGTTCCAAAAAAGAGGCGTTAAAATCATTTTGACGGGCCAATATCCGTGGAAAACCGGAATCAACATCTCCATCCTCCTGTAGCTTCACTACCTTCAAAGGCACAGCGTAATTGGTGCTTTTGAGCAATATGAACAATCCCTCACCTGAAAAATAGACGATGTCCTTGATTTCTGAAGAAGTATCGAAAGAAGGTCCAACGAAATCTCTGTCGGGCGATCCATTCGCTTTGATCCTAAAGATACCCGGGGATTTGTGACCATTATACTCATCATTGCCTGGTGTCGCCAATACCAAGTTGCCATTTGGTAGTAAGACTGAACTGAATTCGTAACCCATTCCATAATTACCCCTGGTCCGCTTGAAGTCTTCGTCCAGGGTTCCATCTTGATGAAACTGTACAACACCACTCAACCGAGTACCATCGGGTTCCCAATAGTCTCCCACATATACAATTTTACCATTGGGACGTATATGCACATCGCCATAGGATCCGCCAAGAGCGGGGTGCTTGAAGGTTGGGTCAATTTTTCCGTTTCTGAGCAGCCTTATTAGCCTCATACTGCCTTTGTAGAAGCTAATGACATAAAAATTTGATCCAACTACGAAGCAGCGATAGACAGAACGCAATTTGCTATCAAGCTCGAATTTGGAATCTATTTTTCCTTCATTGTCCAAAACAGTGATAGATCCATTCCAATCCATCACGGCAACAATTGAATCCCCCGAAGTGGAGATAGATTCATAATGCCAATGGATATAGGTGAGGCTGGAGGTTTGAAAGGTTGGATCAACAGTGAAATCCGAGTTGAGCCTAACTATGTCCCCGGGGATATGGGTATCACCAGCCATATGAAGTAGCCTCGATGCGATGTAGATCTTTCCGCTTTCAGATACATGGACGGCTTCGACATCCAGAAATCCTCTCATTTCAACCGAGAAGTCTGCCAATTTCTGGGCGTGCACAAGAGCAGAACCGAAGAGAAAAAACAAATTGAGCAACAGCCGCCGAATTCTACGCTGTCTGTGACTTGTAGCGCTGGTCATTTTCAAAAAAGTCAACATGGTATGCAGCAAAAATATGCGATAACGGTAATTGCTAAGGCCTGCATTTCTCATAATTTTCTAAGGCCCCTGCTTCAGCTTCTTTAGTTAGCTTCCACCTGACTAGGGCCAGACCGAACGACCCAAACTCTCACCCCCCACAAACGAAAATTACGCCACAACATACTCTGAACGGCATGAAGACCAATAGCAACATATCCGCGATCTCCACCAGCCAGAAGCTGTCATTTCGAAGGATGCGGATGAGAAGTCTCCTCATCCTATTCGCTGCCCAGTCGCAGGAGATTTCTCACTGCGTTCGAAATGACGGTGGTGGAGACACGATCAAAACCGTCACTTCGAAGGAGTAGGCGGCTGAGAAGTCTTCTCATCGCAATGTCTGCTTGAGAGAAGAAAGATTTCTCGCTGCGTTCCACTTCGCTCGAAATGACAGTAGGAAGCAACACTTTTCTGTTAAGGACAGATGCGTTCGAAACGACGGTAGTGGAGAGCCTGCCAAATTCCGACTTTGACACCAAAGCTAGGTTGCTCCTCGCTCCCATATTTCATCAGACCCACACTCCCGGAAATGCACCGAAAGCTGCCGGACAAATTCGAAAAAATCCGCTTCCCTAGTCTACAGCCCACTTGAATATCAGGTTATTGCTAAGTTGCGATGACATCAACGTGATCTGCTATGACTGACAAACCAAAATTTGACCTGAGAAATCCTGAATACATTATCGCCATTGGTGTGACCATCATAAGCTTATCGGCTTTGGTCGTTTCAGTTAAGCAAACTCAAATCATGAGTGAAGAACGTGAACTCATGCGAGAGTATTCAAGGGCGTCTGTTTGGCCAAGACTGGAGTTCGGCTTATCAAAAAGTCATGGTCATGATGACGGCCGCATCACAAAGTTTGCTTTTTCCATTTCAAATAATGGCGTTGGCCCGGCGATCATCACAGACGTTTGCGTGAAATACAAGGATTCAATTGCTAATAATTGGTGGCATTTGTTTGAGTTACAGGAAATACCGGATTCGATCGAAACTTTCATCAGCAACAGAAACCTCAACAAGCAGATAATCAAAGCGGGTGAAACCGTAGAAATACTAAATTTAGACCTTAACCTTCCTTTGGCCAATGCCTTTCATGAGCGACTGGAAGGTTTGTCTTTGGATATCTATTACGAGTCCATCTACGAAGAAAAATGGAAGTACAATGGCGAAACCACCGTAAAGCTGGAAACATTCGACGGTTTGCCCGAAGCGCAGCAGTTTGATACCGAAAGATAGCAACAGCAGGTCTGCATGGCCCTACCCCGACTGGCAGCATGACTTCACACCCAGGCATTTCCAAACTATCATTTTATGGAAGCCATGATTGACAGTTGGCACAAAATTTGACAAACAGTCCGGCAAAAAAGTTGACGAAGTTGCCGTCAGGACTAGACCAGGATTTAATACAAATGCGATTACAGCGCGATACCTTCTTCCTGTCTACATCCAGTTGGGTTGAGATATGTTGGACAAAATCAATCTTCAGAGCCCGACCAACTTCGCTTTCTAAGAATTCGAAAAAATCCGCTTATGAAATTAACACCCGTTTTGCTTCTCTCCTCCCTCATATTGCTAGCTGCTTGTGGCAATGATGATGACAATGTTTCTTTTCCCTCTACTGTAGCATTGGCCTACGATTTTCAAAATGATGCACAATCCTGGGAAGGAGACTTTGCAGATTACCCCGTGGGAGAAGAGGACTTTTATGAATTGAGTTATGAGCATGCCAATCTCCCAGAACCATTGGATACGAGCGTCGGGGCCTTAAGGCAGTCAGGAAATAATCATAGCGACGACTTATTCATGTTAATCCGCAGACGTATAGACGAACTTGAGCCCAACGCTACTTACAGTATCTCATATGAGATTGTATTTGCCAGCGATGTAGCTGATGGGCAAGTTGGCGTTGGTGGAAGTCCAGGTGAAGGAGTAACCCTTAAAGCAGGTGCTACTTCTTTCAGACCGGAAAAAACAGTTGTCCAGTCCGACTACCGAATGAATATCGACAAAGGAAATCAGGCAACCGGTGGTCCGGACATGGTCGTGATCGGAGATTTCTCTAATGACACGGACCAAAATCAGTATACACTCAAGACCTTGGTAGCGGATGATGCGCTCACGGTTACCACAGATAGTAATGGTGAATTGTGGCTGATCATTGGGACTGACTCTGGTTTTGAAGCCACGACCACCATTTATTACAGTGTGATTGAAGTGAGGTTGGAAAAACAATAAACGGCTGAGAAAAAGGGTCGTTTTGGCAAACATGCACAATAAGACCTCACGTCAGCTGACCTCAAAAGCCTGACCTGCAGCCCGGTTCTTGCTCCAGCGGTTCATGCTAGGCTGCCATGTGATCACCAAGGCTCAGTATGAAGTGGGGTTCTGGTATAGATGGGAAAATAAAAAGAGCAATACATCACTGGGATGCATTGCTCGCTAAAGAACCAGCTATGAAAATAGATATTCACTATTTCAGCACAAAACTAACTTATTGATGCTTACACAGTCCGTTATTTCGGTGAATTGGCCGGTAAGTTCGATAAATGGAACGACGAGGGAAAAAAGAACAGATTGAAGCGATCCAGGTAATCTGGAACCAAGGCAATGAGGAAGGCAGTGCTCGGTGCACTGCCATCAAGAAATATAGCTCGAAGGTTGAAAAAACCTTTCGCGCAAATGTGTAGCGGACAATGGAATTCGACAACAGAAAAAGTATGAACGGGATGAATTGTTGTACCAAAGAGGATTGTGTAATTATTACCTCAACAACAACTAACGTTCTGATGATATGCCGCTAATCAAGTCAACCCTCGTCGGTATACTTGGCGCTTGATGATCCACCTCCCTATTCCTGAGATTATCCGAAAGTAGATCCAACAGATCCCCACGATTGACTGCAAAATCTTCGCCAACCGTGATTTTGGCTTTTCGACTTTCCCGATAGGCATTCCCTGAGTTTAGCATCTGCAAAATGTATTGCTAAATCTGTGATTTGATTAATTCCTACCTCAGCAGGTCATCATAGGTTTGATTTCCATATCAACTTAAATCAATCTAAAGCATTATGTCGAAGTGGAATTCAAGTCAGATTCCTGATCAAAGAGGAAGAGTAATCGTGATTACAGGTGCCAGCAGCGGGATTGGTAAAAAAGCTACAAAGGTATTGGCAGGGAAAAATGCTACTGTCGTCCTGGCTGTCAGGGATATTCAAAAAGCTAAATCCGTCGTAGAAGAAGTGAAAAAGTCCTGCCCTCAGGCAGATTTGGATATCATCAAGCTAGAACTTGGTGACTTACAGTCCGTTCATGGTTTTGTAGAGGATTTCAAGCTGTCCTACCAGCAATTGGATGTACTCATCAACAACGCAGGCGTGATGATGTGTCCGTATTCCACTACAAAAGATGGGTTTGAAATACAGATGGGAATCAACCATTTGGGGCACTTTGCGCTCACTGGCCTATTGATGCCTTTTCTGAAGGATACCAAAGGATCACGCATCGTTGTTACTTCCAGCATAGCTCATAAGCAAGGAAACCTGAACTTTGATGACCTGCAGTGGACCAATCGAAAATACAACACCATCAAAGCCTACAATGACAGCAAATTGGCCAACCTATATTTTGCCTATGAATTGGTGAGAAAACTGAAGAACGATCACGATGCCCCCATGGTAACCGCAGCTCATCCCGGCTACACAAGTACCGACTTACAACGACATAGTCTTTTTTGGAGAATCATGAATCCGCTACTTGCCCAGCGTGTTGAGCAGGGCACCTTACCAACGTTACGCGCGGCATTTGATCCAGATGCTAAAGCTGGAGACTTCTATGGACCATCCGGTTTCATGGAGGGCAAAGGTGACCCTGTTTTGGTCAAATCAACCCCCCTTTCTCATGATGAGAATAAAGCCAAAAGACTATGGGAAGTATCTGAGAAATTGACTAGTGTTAGCTTCTGAATGCAGAAGATTCACTCCATAGCGTCAATAACTGAATTGCATGAGTTCATTGGATTAGGTAAGCCACTTCACCCACTGATAACGGTCATTCGAAACTGGCCAGCCATAGATTTTGATTTTACTGATGTCAAAATGAAAGGGGCATTCTATATCATCGGTTTGAAAGAAAACGCCGGATCCATGGGATATGGCCGAAATAGCTATGACTTTGACGAAGGAACGATCGTCAATATCTCTCCGGGACAGGTTCTAACATTTGAGAATTCAACCGATTATGATGAAGGTGGATGGTCTTTATTCTTTCACCCTGATTTGATCAGGAAAACAGGTCTTGGAACCAGCATAGACAACTATGCATTCTTCAATTACGACATCCAGGAGTCACTGCACATATCGGAGAAAGAAAAGCATATCCTGGAAGAATTGGTAAGGCATATTGAGATTGAGCTGGAACAAAACATTGATAAACACTCGCAAGACATCATCATCACCAACATCGAAGCCATTTTGATATACTGCCAGAGGTTTTATGACAGGCAGTTCTTCACAAGGAGTGGTATTCTCAAAGATGCCATAGTGCAATTTGATCACTTTCTGAAGCGCCGTTTTGAATCAGACTCCATACGCGCAAAAGGCATACCCACGGTTTCTGAGTGTGGTGAAGCCTTGAATATGTCATCTCAATACTTGAGTGACATGCTTCGCATCGAGACTGGGCGAAGTGCAAAAGATCACATTCATGACTTCGTCATCGAAAAAGCTAAAGCGATTCTACTGAACTCCAACCTGAACATTAGCGAAATAGCCTATGAGTTGGGGTTTGAGTATCCACAACATTTTACTAAGCTCTTCAAAACAAAGACAGGGTTCACCCCCAGTGAATATCGAAACGTGAACTGAGTTTCGATCTCTGCGGGATCTTGAATATGCTGGTCGGTCTCATTGATATTGTAGCGCAGATCGCGGTGTTACAGGTAAAGGTTCGGATATACCTGGATTAGCGGATTTGAAGGTACAGGTGAAGTAGGGTATCAAGGAGCTATAGCTCTCTTATCTTGATAAGCAACTTTCGATGTTCTTCAAAGAATATGAAATCGCCGACCACAAAGACCACGAAGGCAACCCCAAGCAAGAAAATCAACACGACTTGTATTCCTCGAATTTCATTGATTCTTTCAAGAACCTTATCTAACCTCTTATTTAGATTTTCTACCTCTGCCATTGTCAGATTCGTACGGTTTCCATTCGCCACTTTTTCTTTTAAGAGTCTCGACAATTCAGCATTGGCATCAGCCTGTTCATTCGGAAGCTGCAGAAACAGCCCGCCAAGGACAAAAACAAGCACCAAGAGTGTCCCGCTCACAAGCAATTGTATTTTAAGCCTTGACAGGTTGGCTTCTTCTTTCAGCGCAGCCAGCTGCAGTTCCTCTTCCTTCGTCATCAGTGATCTTTTCTAATAAATCTACAGAATCCCAGCCTACCCGAGCCGTAAGTAACCCCCAAAAGGGCTCCAAAACCCGCATGCACAACAATTTCTAAAAACGAACCCGTAAGGCGCACCGACTGGTCCCGGAGCATAACATGTTAAAAAGACTCTTTTTCGTACCTCACATAGACGTATTTCACGCAGACATCGTGAGCAATCATTCAGATTCACCAATGAATTTACCCCAATCTCCCAAGGCACAGAATATGGGTATGAGTCCCTTGGCATTATCAGTAAGTTCATATTCCACGCGCGGTGGGATCTCCGCATAAGAACGTCTCGTTACCAGCCTATCCCTTTCCAGCTCAGACAATTGAGAAGCTAAAACCTTCCTTGAAATTTTGGGGATTAAAGAATCAAGTTGCCCAAATCGTTTGGGAGACTTCCGCAAGCGCAAAATTATGATTGGTTTCCATTTACCCCCTACCAGTCGCAGCGCTTCGGTCATGTAACATTTCTCTTCTATATCCATATAAAAACCCTTTCTCTTAAATAGTTACCGCATGTAACCATAGTTACCATTGAGTAACGACAGTTACCAAAGCGTAACCAGTTTCTTCCCAACAATTCGTGTCTCAATCTAAAATTACTAAAAAGTAACTTACATTAGTAACTAAATGTAACCTAACCACAATCACGATAAACAACTTTTACTCAACCATTTATAAACATGAAAAAACTAGAACCATTCATTGTTACAATCATCTTGAGCCTTGCGTTTTCCTCGGTTCATGCACAACAATCCATAGAAGCCCTTGGGGCATTAGAATTTAGCCCTGAAGGGATATTGTTTGCCGGGGATAACCTTTCCGGAGCCATTCATGCCATTGACTTAACTACTGAAAGCCGAGCAAAAGACAAGTTTGAAGTCAATATCAACCACATTGATGCTCAGGTAGCAGCAGTTTTAGGTTCATCTCCCGGCAACATTCAAATCAATGATTTAGCAGTACACCCTAAAAGTGGGGAAGTTTACCTCTCTGTCACCCGAGGACATGGTGTGGAAGCGCTGCCAGCACTGATTAAAATAGATGCTGAGAACGAGTTGAACGTCATAGATATGAACTCCGCAAAAGTTACTTCTCAGCCTTTGAGCAAAATGCCGGATATCAGCAAGCAATTTAAACCTCGGGGCTTGATGGATGCACCACCTACTACCAAAGAGATTGCCAAGGCGAGACGTCCTTTGCGCATGTTTTCCATCATGGACATGGAATATCACAAAGCAGAACTTTTTGTTGCGGGGGTAAGCAATGAAGAATTCAGCTCTGTATTACGCCGAATGCCTTATCCTTTTGATGGGAAAGAAAGCATCAGCAATATTGAAATGTATCACATTGCACACGACCAATATGAAAGCCGTGCTCCCATTCGCTCTATGCAAATCAAAAACATTGATGGTATAGATCAAATAGTGGCAGCTTACACCTGTAGTCCATTAGTGTTAATTCCATTGACTGAATTGACAGATGGAGCGAAAGTAAAAGCCAGAACACTTGGCGACATGGGGAATGGACTACCGTTAGACATGGTGGCTTTCAATCTAATGGGCCAGGAAATGTTATTCGTGACCAATATTGGCAGAACACCTCGAGTGATACCACTGAATGGTTTGAATAATGCCAAAGTGGTCACAGACAAAGACTTTGAAAGAGGTTTTAAATTAGATGTAGGGCCTATTCTTCCTTATGGACCTGTAGGGAAAGGTGTCATGTTTGTAGGAGCTTCTCTTCACATTGATTTATTGAATGAAAACCAATTTATTTCCTTGAATAGAGATGCTCCAACAGGGAGTTTGGACCTGGAAACCGTTTCGACAATGCTTCCTTATAAAATGCACAATATTGACGCGGCGGAATTTGATTTCCCAAGCTATTGGTCTGGCATGGACAAGGATCAAAAAGGTGAAAAGTAATAAACTTAACGGAGCGTCGATAGGGCTAAGACCAATGTTCGTATTAGCCCTGTCGGTGTGAAGCTTCATCATATTGTCGGCAAATGGGATATCCCAGCTAGTAACAAAAGATAAATCGAATGAGCGTTCGCTTCTACCTGATCATCTTTTCTATGATAGTTTCCGGGGCGGAGGTATCATCACAAACTGGACCTAAGGTTCTTTTAACCAATGAAATAAACGGAACAGTTCAACTTGATATCTCTGCCATTCCACATCTGGATGTAAAAAGATCCGGATACGATTATTTATCAGTTTTTGTAAAAGATGAGGCAGAAGCATACGCAAACCCTATTCAAGGGCGACATAAAGTAGAAGGTGATTGTTTGGTTTTTTCTCCCTACTTCCCTTTCGAAAGAGGACTGACCTATGTCGCAAGAACAAAATCTAGTGATCCCGATAGTAGCTACTACTTTCAATCCTTTCAGGTAGGAAAAAAGCAAGCTGCGGATGAGGCTAAGGTGGTGAGCATCTACCCGTCAGCCGATGAGCTCCCGGAGAATTTATTCAGATTCTATATCTACTTCAATACGCCGATGAAAAGAGGGCAAATGTTGAAACACATCAAACTAGTAGATGCCGCTGGAAACATGGACGACCATGCCTTTATGGAATTCAAACAAGAGCTTTGGAGTGCTGACGGCAAACGCCTCACGCTATTATTTGACCCTGGGCGCATCAAGAGAGGTGTTTCCACCAATACCGCCTTGGGTCCAGCTTTATTGGAAGGGAACAATTATCAATTGACTATCTCAGGCACCTGGCAAGATGTTTATGGACAGGCATTATTGGTTGAGACAACCAAAGACTTTGTCGTCGGACCAGCCTACCGTCAGCAGATAGACATTAAAGCTTTGGTAATCCAGAAACCAAGGGCAAATAGTGATGATAGTTTAAGCATTGTTTTTGACAGATTGATGGACCATGCCCTCATTCAATCTATGATTGGAATAGAGGATGAAAACAACGAACTCATAACCGGGCATTGGGAATCAACGGAGGAAGAAAAAATCGTTCAATTCATTCCTAAAGCGCCGTGGAAAAAAGGAACCTATCGAATCATTCTGGATAGTCGTATGGAGGATGTTGCTGGGAATAACCTAATTGGGCTTTTGGATGTGAACTTGACCGATAAAAAGAAGAACACGAATGATTCACAATTGAGTGTATGCTTTGAATTGGAATAAAAGTTAATTGAAGAGCTACCCACATTTGGGGCTCCCGGAATAGCCGAGGTCAACGATGAGATATTTTGAGAAAGCTGCAGGTAGCACATAGCCAATTGGAAGCAATGATGTAACGGCTATATTTGAAAGGTGGATAAGCGATATATGTCGCTTGTTTGGATGTTAGGAGCAAAACCAATGAGGTGGAAGGGAATAATTATAGCTTTTTTGATCATTGGCTTTTTCAATTGTCAGGGCCAACAACAATTTGAGACATTTCTTAAGGAACTGGGTAATGACAAGGCTGAGAACTTCCTTAACCTAAAAACTTCTTTTGAAAACTCCCTCGCTTCTAGTTATCCATCGCTAAAAACTTTGGGTGAAAGAACTCAAGCTTTTCTCAATGAATATCAATGGACCATTCATTTAGAACGGTTTTATTGGCAAAACAGTGATAGTTTAAAAGCCATTGAACTTCTTAATGAATTAGAGAGGTCCGGTCTGCGTAAGGATATTTTCTTAACTTCCTCAGAGTTAGATGATTACGAAAAATTCAATATTGAGCAGTTCATTCCTGAGCCGAGTGAAGTAGGTCCAACAATTGACCTTGGGGAGCTGGAAGATGATTTTGAGGATATTCTTCCAGCCTATGAATTGACTGAAGATCAAAAAAGAGCGAATGAAGAAAGAGAACGAAAGTTCCAAGAATATCTTCGGAAAAGACCTAACATCAACTCGAATGGTCTTTTCTTCTATGCTTTAGGGAAATCCATGCAGACAGACACCATATTCATGGATTACGTCAAACTTATCACTTTAGAAGTCGAGCCTAGCCCTTCGTTAATGTGTTCCAACTACCTGAATAATTTTAGTTTAGATGAGTTGGAGCTGTGGTACAATCAAATTCCACTGATCATTCACTTTTATTATTACGACCTTCTTCATAGGTATGTGGTAAGTAGATAGAATGGTCAGCTCCCAACTAACGCTGATGTGGCGTAGGCAAAGTGGTAATCTGACAGGTCTGCGGATCAAGAAAGTACTCCACTCGTCAGCTACCAAGAAATCTCTCCTCTCCTAGCCACATTTTTTTGTTGGAGACATGAACTTCTTACACAGAGGTTCTCTCTGAAAATTGTTTGTAATGACCTCCTCCCAAAAAACTAGACTGATTGAAACTAGCGTTTTCGTGATGGGGGTGAAACTGACAAATGATGTAGAAATTGGCGATATGAACCTGCAGGTAATGCGGGTTTGAATAAGGCACATAGCCATTGTACTCAATGGATGCTACGGCTATATTTGGAAGGTAGATAAGTGATATATGTCGCTTGTTTGGATGTTGGGAAGCATACGATGGATCGCATAATACTCACCATAACCATTCTATTTCTGTTATTCTCCTGTGATTGTGTTCAAGAGGTTAACGTTCTCGTATTAACTCCAGATTCCAAATTTCCCATTGTTGATGTCAAGGTAACGGCTGGCGAACCTCAACCAGATTCGGATTTCGGATTAACTGACGGTCAAGGTCGATATCAATATCATAACATTTCAGGTGGCCTATTTGGTTGTCCTGATGTCACACTAACGCTTCAAAAGGAAGGTTTTTTGAATCAAAGAATCAAGTATAAATCTTGTTGTACCACCGATACGGTATTCCTCGCATATGACCTAACCAACAACACCTTCGAATATGGAGATGAATTGACTGAACATTTATCAGGATGGCTTTATTATCAACAGCAAACTTTTGGAGAATTTGAACTTTCAGATTTTGTACTAACGACCGAACAAGATTTTAGCGATTATTCTGTCTATTCTACTCCCCCAGAAGAATACCACGAACTCATTCGTGATTATTTATTCTATTCATCTGACAGTACGAAAGTACTGGATATCTACAGCCAACGGACGGCATTCGAACAAACCACTAACGGAGATATTGAAGCTCTATTTTCAGTAGATTCTGAGATTTTCTACTTCGACTTAAGTGAACGGACAAGAAATCGAATATTATTTGG
The DNA here is from genome assembly GCA_965601475.1 of Cyclobacteriaceae bacterium. Taxonomy (GTDB): domain Bacteria; phylum Bacteroidota; class Bacteroidia; order Cytophagales; family Cyclobacteriaceae; genus JAWPMT01. The sequence continues at coordinate 1,130,302 of OZ271832.1, forward strand.
AGGATATTTTTACACATTTGATGATGCCGCATGGATATCTAACAACGAGATTCTAGTTGTTGGTGATATTCAAGATTCTACTCGCCAACTTTCAGTATGGTATGCCAACTTACGAACGAAGGAACTGAAACGATATGCTCAGGAGGTTAGGCCGAAGGATGAACTTATTAACGACTACCTAACGAAGGTCAAGCTTGCCAACGTGGATTTGTATTTGGATGACCAATAACGTAAATACGCTTCCCAACAAGCGATATGTCGAATGGCCAACTGAGCTATTTGATACTTCTGTGCAATTCGACCGTTTCAATGCCCATTCTGCGCCATTTGTACTTCCAGATACTTTCTTCTTTCTGGATTTAGATTTTCAGAACGCAGTGCATTGTGGATACTGTTGCGGGGTTGAGCAGTTCCACTACCTTAGAGCTTTTTAGTGAGGACATGGCCACTCGCCATATCTGATCGTTGGAAGTAATTGATCTGCAATGCGCAATCCTACCAGAAGAAACAGAAACATTGGAACTAGCAAGCAAGGTCATAGACAGAACAACGAGTTAACAATCCCATCGCCTGCCATAGCTCATAAGACCTTTTTCGAACGGCTGACTAACTATCAAAAAGTCTATCGAACTATTAACGGGAATCTATTTCGATTTGTGATTGAAGAGACCAGAACTTCATCAGAACATGCTTGCACGGTAGAGGACATAGCTGAACTGGTAAGACACATTCCACCGGCTGATTATTCAGATCTTAACTTAATAATACTCAGGCAACCAAAAAGAAAGGAAGAAACTCTGTCTTCAGTCTGGGGTCGCCTTATCTACTCTTACGAATTTGAAGGTGATATTCAACCTGCTATTATCCTTGAGGCTGTCGATTACGAACGAACTTTAAAATGGACAAAGAAACTGGATCCAGATGATCAAAGAGAATTGGAACGACTCAGAGAAGATGGACATCCAATTGTTGAAACTAAAAGACATTTCGAATCTCCATATGAACTGGATAACGTCAGGAACACTCAGCTATATCGAACCCTGCTTCACGAATTTGGTCATTACAAACACTATTTGCTAGAAGTCGAGGAACCTTCAACTGACGAAGAACCTTTTGAAGATTGGGAGAAGAGATATGATAACTACTTTAAGATTCCTTCATCACAGAAAGAGCAATTCGCGCATAGATATGCTGATGAACTAAGAAACAAGCTATTGGCGAGCAACTCAATACCATTTGACAGGATAGATAAAACTACGCCTAGCAAGCGCTAGCGATGCGGATGTCAAAGTGCATTTAGCTACCACCGTAGGACCATCCCGCTCCCTGCCCCTTCTACTACTTTCAGTGCGTTGAAGAACTGTCTGCAGTTCTGGCGGGTATCTGGGTAAGCGCACTATTTCATGGACGTTTTGTGCGAGTGGAGCAGGTTCGCTAGTTTTATCTAAAAATGTGAAGCTCGGGACATCCGCCCACTAGCTCGGCGTTGTAGAGCATTTAGCTCACCCAATCATGAAAAAATTCATACTTCCATTTGTCGGGATTTTTTTAGTAGCAATCCAATCATGTCTCAAAAAATGAACGACGCCGGCTTCAACTTATCAAAAACTTTGGAAAAGGATAATCCTGAAGAAGTAGTAATGGATATTGACCAATATCTAAACAGGAAATCTGAATATGGCGATCAAATCGAAAAACTAACTGACCCACAAAAAGTACTCCTGATTGTCGAGAACCTCCAGAGGGAAGTGAATAATGGTGGGTTCAATCAATTTTACTGGAACTCGAGTGGAGATTTTAGTACTGAAACAGTTGATGCCTTAATTGAGATCAGCGCATTAACAACCGCTGGAATCGTAAAGAGAGCCAATTCACAATTCCCAGACAATTATGTTCCAAAAGATCGGACAGAAAGACAAGAATTAATGGAGGAGATTGAAGATAAGGCCAATGAAGAATGGGAAAAATGTGATGATAATTTCTTCAAATATGAGGACAACATTTCTGAATTGCTTCTCAAATATGTTATCGCCAATCGCTCTGAATTTGAGAATTAACGCTCTACAACATGAGCTATGGATGCTTGGTGCACCGAGCCTCCTGAATCTTGGTGAGCACACCGGCCATTCACCCATACCTTTGGATACAGATGTTCACTGTTGAGTAGAGATTTTTGTTGGCTGGAAGTAGAAGTCGAATACTCCATACCCACTCTTCGACTTATCATGGGTTCATTATCTTATTTGGTATAGGTACCACACACTATAGCAGAATCGTTAGCGATAATGAATCATCATTCCTCACCTTTAACCTAACATTGCCAACTTAACGTGAAAATAACTCCAAAAGCGAAAAGAAATATTTCAAGGATTACTCCCTTCGCGATAATCTGGGTATTGATAGGATGGATAACTGACATAACAGAGATCGGAATAACACGCAACCAAAACCTCAATCCAGATACTGATATTTCCTTCACCATCCCTGTGCTGATTTTTGCTACTCTGGCGAATGCCCTGGTTGGACTTATCGTAGGGGCTTTGGAAGTGGTCTATTTAGAAAAGAGATTCTCAAACCGAAGCCTCTGGGCCAAGCTTTTTTACAAATTCCTAACCTACCTCACCTTAATCATTATCATTATCGTCACCTTTTATCCTGTGGCCTTCACGCTCGAAACAGGCATAAGTTTACTAGAAGTTGATGCCTGGCAAAAACTGGGTAGATTTCTCATAAGTATCTCTTTCCTTATCACCTTATTTCATTTGTCCGTAAGGCTCATTTTTAGTTTGATCTATTCCGCTATAAGTGAAAACTTAGGTCATCATCTGTTTTTGAATTTCTTTTCTGGGAAATACCATCAACCCAAAATTGAAAAGCGGATTTTCATGTTCCTTGATATGAAATCTTCGACTACAATAGCCGAAACTCTAGGCCACATAAAATACTTCAAATTACTGGACACCTATTACAAAACCATGTCCGACCCCATCATTAATTCATTCGGTGAAGTCTACCAGTACATAGGAGATGAAATAGTGGTTTCATGGAAACCTGGCAAGGGGATTAACCAGGCAAACTGCATCAAATGCTTCTTTGACATACGTGATCAACTCAATGAACAAAAAGAGGTTTTGTTTAATGAATTTGGCTTCGAAATTGGTTTCAAAGCAGGGATTCATTTCGGTGAAGTCACTATTGGAGAAATTGGAGACTTGAAAAAGGAAATCGTATTTACAGGGGATGTCTTGAATACGACCGCTAGAATCCAAAGTCTTTGTAAGGAATTGAAATCTGACTTACTGATCTCAGGTGCAATTAAAGAATTATTACCCCATTCTAACTATCAATATAGCTCTAAAGGAGAGATAGAACTGAAAGGAAGAAATAAGAAAGAAGAACTGTTTAGCGTAACTTTAGAAAAGCAGCCGACAATCGCCAACAACATGTAAAACTGCAATAGAACACAGTTTACACCATAAGGTATACAGTCGGACTTCAATTGCTGCGCTTCAACTACCAAATGGAGCCTCTTTTTGAGTCACAACAAGTTGGAACCCGTTCAAGTTACTAACCCATTGCTAACAAGCGCTAGGAATAAATAGGCTTTGGGTAGTCACTTGCAAACAGCGCATGAATCCGATACTTTAGAAGAGAACAGACAATTGATCATTTGAAACAGAAAAATAACGTAGGCAAAAACTCACCGTTATTTGTATTCAATGGTATGGCCATGTTTATTGGCTCATCACTCAATACAGACCCTCATAAGCATGACTGTATTCAGCTAACAGTAGATCTAAAAGAAAACTTCCTGATGAAAGGACTAGACCAGGAATGGGTATCCTACTCTAGTAGCATTGTTTCATCAGATTATTTTCATCAACTAGATAGCAACGGAAGTCAACAGTTGTTCATTTATCTAGACAAGCATTCCTGCTATGCCAACCTCCTTAAAGAGAAATATCTTGTCGCAGGATCTATTGCAAAATTAGATTTACAAAGTGGGATTATCCCACCAGATGATTTAGCCAAAATGATGGTTAATCATAAGTGCAGTGACTGGTATGATCAATGTCTCAATATCTTATACCTCGTCATTGGAAAGCAAGCTAAGCTCAAAAGAGACGCAAGAGTGGAGATTGCCATTACTGACATTATGGATATGAATTCATTTCCTGCCGATCTTATCTCTCAACTTGCATCCAAGGCATGCCTTTCAGAAAGTCGTTTCAGACATATATTCAAGGAGCATACCGGACAATCGCTTAAGAGCTTCATTCTTTGGGCCAAAGTTGCCAGGTCACTGGACCTAATTATGCGAGGAGAGAAGGTTGTCACTGCCAGTCGACAATCAGGTTTTTGGGATGGCGCTCACCTTGACAAAACGATGCAAAAGCTTCTGGGTGTTTCTCCTGGTTCAGTTGAAAGCTTTAGTGAATCCTTCAATATGAAAATATGCGGGAAAAAAAACTTCTTCATGACTACTGAAATTCTAAACTGAAAAAAGTCAGCCGGTTTTTACAATAGAAGTCACCCCACCCTACTCTAGCTTTGGTTTCAAGAATTGCACGAAAGCATGACAATTTCAAACCTTGAAATTCACTCATCTTTCATACAAGACGGATCCATAGCATTGCTCATGCGGATTTGATACGATGAACAAAGAATGAGTATAACGGAATATTCGGGAAGTCAAAATGACAAATCTCACGAAAACCAGAAGGATGCTATCTAAAATGTGAAAACATGAGAACCGCTTTTTTATTGATTGCCGGAATTTTCACCATGAATTCCTGTATTGACAAAGAATTAAATACGCAGCGTATACCGTCAGAAGTAACCTCAGTTTTCATGGAATACATTAACGATATCAACAATGGAAACATATCAAAAATACCAGCGTACTTTTCTGATGATACTACATTTTACTGGGTGGAAGATGGGCTTCTGGTTTATGAAAATAAGCAGGCAATGACAGAAAGTCTGGAGGCTTTTATCGCCAATTCTTCTAATGTGTCAATGAAGATAGAAGACCTGAGAATTACACCCTTGACTACCGAAGTGGCAACCTTGTATGCAGCCTATGTGCAAAGAATTGAGTTCAATTCGGGTTTTGAATTAAGCCTAGATGGTGCCATGACCATAGTGATGAATAAGGAAGGAAACATATGGAAATTCGTGAATGGGCATAGTTCCATTCAGAAAGAACGGAATAATTAAGCGTTTGCTATACGGGTATGAAAAATAAGCTAACTCATTTTGCCATTCACACTGATGACATTCATCGGGCAAGAACCTTTTACGATCAAGTTTTCAATTGGGATTTCAACGCTTATGGACCAGCTGACTTTCTGCAAATCAAAGCTGACAAAACAGAAAACGGTGAGCTCATTGGTGCACTGCAATCAAGGAAATATTCTCCTGTTCCTGAAAGGTTAATCGGCTTGGAATGTACCATTGGGGTTGTCAACATTGATGAGATTGTGGAACGCGTAAAGAAAAATGGTGGCGAAGTCGTCTTGCCAAAAACAGCTATCCCGTATGTTGGCTGGCTTGCGAAATTTTTAGACACGGAAGGGAATTTGATTTGTGCAATGCAATACGATAATGACGCAAAATGACATCGTTAAGAACCATTCATGGGGACTTCCAGTACTTGCTGGATTTGAAAAGTCAGGAAGTCAAATGGTGTAAAAATTGGCGATATCGGCATGCAGAGAATGCGGATATGAACAAGGCACATAACCATTGGCCGTAATGGCCGCAACAGCTATATTTTTGAAAGGTGGATAAACGACATAGGTCGCTTATTTGGATGTTTTACGCAATAGAAAATAGAAATGATCGGAAATAAAGTTAAAGGCTTAGGAGAAATAGTTCTGCGCGTAAATGATATGGAATCGATGAAAAATTTCTATGGGAAAACTATAGGATTTGAATTGATGCATGAATCGGAAGATTTTACTTTTTTCAAAATTGCAGATGGTGTTGGTGGCCATACTCAAACCCTAGCCTTGTTTGCGAAGAATAACAAAACTGCCTTTGGAGAAGCGCTAAAAGCTATAAAACAAGAGAATACGACATTGCATCATTTCGCTCTCGAAATCGAAAAATCAGACTATGAAGAAATGCTGATTTTATGTAAAAAAAGTAAAATAGCGTATGTGACCGAGGTATTTGAATGGGTGAAATGGAAATCCATATTTATCAAAGATCCGGAATCGAATATTGTTGAATTTGTTTGTCATGACCCCGAGATTTAAAAACTGCATACAACATAACATGACAAAGCCCAGACCAATTCATGCAGACTTTCAATCGCTACTAGACTTCAAAGAGCAGCATATCATTGAGCTTTTTAGCGAATTACGTCAATACATTTTGGAATTGTATCCTGAAAGCAATGAACTTCTATATCACACCCATGCATTGACGGCCGTATTTTCAATTTCAGAAAAACTGTCTGATGCCTTTTGCCATATTCCCGTCTATGCTGAGCACATCCATTTGGGTTTCAACCAAGGAACTCTTCTGAAAGACCCGAATAAACTATTGACAGGAACCGGGAAAATGATAAGGCATATTGAAATAGCACAGCTGAGTGATTACAGAAATCCCAGAGTAGAATCTCTGATTGAAGAAGCCATAGACTATGCGCTAAATGATATGGATAAACCAACAAAATCAACAGGAAAAACAATATCCAAAATCAAGATGAAATAAATAGCCACCCACTAACATTGGCTATACGCAATGCGGGTGAAAATGCTGACATGAGCCGGAGGAGGCAACAAAGATTTCAAATGAACCCCTCAAAGCTTATCCGAAAAGTTGAAGGTTGATATCTTCATCTTCAAAGCATAGAATCTTGTGTGGTTACCGTCTTAGTTCATTCTGATTGGTTGATTTTCTCCAAGAACATCTCAATAGATCGTCCTTTACCCTTAGCATCAGTTGTGTTACCTGAAAGTCTAAATTTGCTGACACCCTCCTTAAGTTCCGCAGCGATTTCACTGAGGTTTTTGGATTTATCCATGTAATTGGCCATGCCAGCCGACAGTTCCGTGGCAGATGAAGCTACTTCTTCGGTTCCTGCTGCCGTTTGCTCAGCAATGACTACAATGCTCTCGGTAATGGAGACCACGCTGTCTACCTTCAGGGATTGATCCCGTGTTGATCCTATTATCTCCTTTGAAAGAGATAAATTCTGTTCGGATGCCACTGCCATTTCCTTGAATACCTCGGCAGTTTGTTTTGACGCCTGAACGCCCTTCTCTACACTTCCAGACATGGCACTCACTGCACTTGCGGTTTTCGCGGTATCCACTTCAACTCCCTCAATGATTTTCTCAATTTCCTTTGCGGAATTCCGGGAATCTTCAGCGAGTTTTCGTATTTCTTCTGCAACAACTGCAAAACCTCTTCCAGCTTCTCCGGCCTGAGCCGCTTCAATGGCCGCATTCAAGGCCAATAGATTGGTTTGAGAGGCTATATCGGTAATAACACCGAGAACCCGGGTTATTTCCTTCGACCTATCCATCAGTGCCCTCATAGACGCATCGGTCTGATGTGAAAGTTCGGAAATGGAATTCATGTTTTCCACTACCGATTCAACCATCTGCACACCCCTGTCGCTGTTGGTTGCACTTTTATGGGCGGCTTCATTGATCGTCTCTGTCTTTTTGCCCATATCCTTCGTGGATTGAAGAATACTTTCTACCAGGATTGAAGACTCATCAACCTTCTTCACCTGACTTTGGGCGCCGTTACTCATTTGTGCAATAGCACCTGCGATTTCACCCGTATTGGCCGTCATCTCCTGACTTGAAGTCAACATTTCGGAAGACGAATCCTCGATGGTATTGGCTGAATTGGCAATTTGCAATAACAATCCATTCAGATTGTCCAGGGCTATGTTCAAACTGTCTGTAAGTACCCTGATTTCACCCTTCGACTGTCCTCTATAGCGGCTGGTAAGATCACCATCGGCCATGGCCACGAGAATGGACTCAATTGATTTAATGGGACGGGCGATCGAGTCAAAAAGATCATTAAACGAACCACACAGGTCTGCCCACGCCCCTTTCTTATCATCCATGGTTAGCTTGGTGTCCAGCTTTCCTTCTTCAGCCACTAACCTCACCACAAAATTTGTTTCGTCAATCACCTTTTTCAGGTTTTCCCTCATGGCAATCAAGGATTGGCCTAGCATGTCCTCAGCGCTCAACAAAGTGTAGTCCGCTTCCAGGTTTCCAGCCCTGATCTCCATAGCAAAAGAAGTGGTCCTTTCCAATCCATTTCGGAGTTCCCGCAATTGCCTTGTCATGTCTCCAATTTCATCTGAAGATGAATTGACATTCCATTCTGGGAGTTCTCCTTTGGCCATTCTGGATATCAAACCACTGAGTTTTTTGATGGGATTCAATATGGATCGAACGGAGAAAATGGACAATAGAATACCAAGTATTATTGCCAATCCAGTCAACGACATGATTACATATTGTACAGCCTGAAACGACCTGTATTTCTCCTGAATCAATATTTCCGCTGTGCCCTGAAGGAGTTGAGCTTTCATGATCGACCATGCTGCAGTGTTGTCAAGTATTGGCACTACATTATCTTCAAGAATGGGAAGAACCGCAAAAACAACATCATCGTTATCGTAATCCTCATAACTATTCAGCAGGCTCATGATCTCCCTTTGGAACTTAATATTCTCTTCTATAAGTCCAAGTTGTATTTTCAAACTGTCACTCAAATCACCTTTACCGATCTCCAGCAAATCTGATTTGATCAAAGGAAATTCTACTTCATGAATCACCTTCAATTCTTCTTTTTCTGCCGGGTCTGGTGAGTAAACCCAATTGTTTATCAACTTGCTGGAAGAATTAACAAGCAGATTCAGTTTCTCCAACTTATCAACCATGGGGAGGTAATGATCGGTTACCTCCCTGTCAATGGCTCTGCTATTCTGAAGAATGTAAACACCGTATAAACCACCGGTGGATGTAAGAATTACGATCAAGGCATAACCTATTGTAATTTTTACGCTGATTCCCGTTTTAATCTTTGATAAAAACGATCTCATATCTGTTAGTTAATGGGGATGATTTTACATCCTGGACCGATAGATGATCTCATCGAAGCTGGAATAATCCCTATGGCTCCTTTTGTTCCACTGACATAATCAATGAGTGATTTCGAATCGTCGAAGTCACGGGGTGCAACTCCATTTCCAGAAAAAGTGCGTTTGGTCCAAAAAGTCTTGAATTTGCTCTCTGAGGTCGAAATTGATTCCCAAAAAGATGGGTATTCCGAATTTTGGATAGCAGGTTTAACCTTGTCGAAGTTCTTCCACTGAGTAGTAAAGCCAAAGTAAATCCTTCTCAGCTCACTTTTTGACAATGATTCCTCAATTACTTCGGAATTGACAATTGCCACGTAACCTTCTTGCGCATATGACCTGCCAATAGTACTTATCAGCACGATCAATAGCATTGCTATAATATTTATTGAATATTTCATTTTAATTGTCGATTAGAAACCAAGTACAATGGCCGCTTGAAATTCTGAAAAATTGACTCCTGCAAATCTTGCATTTGCATCGCCTGAACTCACGTAGTTGTACTGAAGCTTTAGAAAGTAATTTTTGTCTACAAGCGTATTCAAGCCAAAACTCAACATGTTGGCTGTATCGTCATCTACATCTTTGTTTGGGTCGAGATACTCATATCTAAAATATGGCGTATATCTGTCAGCTATCGTATAGTATAGCATCCCTTCGAAAGCGTTTTTTTGTAACTCTGAGGGATCAGAGGGATCGGTCCTACCAGTGATATACTCAAATTCTAATCCGAATGCTCCAGCACTGTATTCCGCATGGGTACTGAAGCTACTTAACTTGGTCCTTTCCCCGGTGTCATCTCCGGTTGTTGCATCCAGCTCTGAAATCCTGTCTGAATATGATGAGAAACCCATTTTCAAACCGGGAATCGGTTGTACCAGCAATCGAGTGGCTACAGCCTTTTGCCTGTTGTCATCTTCCTCAAACGGATTGGTGTTCTCCTGATAGCCATTGCTGATCTGAACATTATATTCAAAGTTTACGGAGCTTACGGAAAAATTACCAAGCACTGAAATACCGGTCGCCCATCTGGGATAAAACCTTTCATCCGCACCAAATTTGTCAGGCTTATTGGTACTTAAGGGCTCCTTGACGGCGAGGAAAGCCGGCTTTGCCGTATGTATCTCATTGTAGATACCAAATGGCAGGAACATTTTACCTGCACGAATCTTCAGCCAGTTCCTGATAGTGTATTCAGGAAAAGCATATTCAACAGCTGCATTTCCTAACCCTGCCTCAGTGGCTGTTCCATGTTCCCACGTAATATCGGTAGCAAATCTCAGTCTTGAACTGATGTCAACATTTAAAACAATATCAATGAGATCGGCATCAAATGATCCGTTAGGATCACTATTACCATCATCAGAAAGAAGATATTCATATTCAAAACTGGAATACCCATTAATTCTTACTCTTTCCCGTATCTGGGCGCCTACAGGCACATTCAGAATGGTAATAAGCAGAAACGACATTACCGTGAGAAGGCTCCTGCGATACGGGGATCTCTTCTCGTTGGATCGAAAAATTACTTGACTTTTGCACATAGTGTATTGGCGGATAAATAGTTATTTAAAAAATTTCTTTTGGTCCGCTATTTGCTTTTCCAATTCATGGCTGTTGCAGGGCATAGCACGATTGGTGCTGTAAGCAATAGTCTTTTGCTCCAGCGCTTATTTGATCCTTAGGTTGATCTTATGATCCGTCCAACTCATTCAAATGGCCTACAGGGATTTGAATTCGAATGGATGACAAATGATGAACTGATTCTAAATGTTGGTGGGATTGGTCAAACTGGTGGTCCTGAATCCCAAGAGTAGGAATTCCAATTCAATAGCTGAATATGGGCGACGAGATTGATTTCCAAAGATTTGAAAATCTCCGGACTTAGATTGCTTGGCTGATGGTTAATCATTTGGCGGAAAAAATTCTAGTTAAACATCCTTTGGTGTAAACAGGAGAATATATTTCCAGTGGTTTCTTCTGAATGATTAGCTATTTGATTGCCGAATAAAAAATTAATCTAATCGACATTACAAAACTTAGAAGATAATTCCGAAATAGAATAGTTCTAGTGAATGAAAGAGGTAAAACAAGGAGTAAACCGGAACTTATCTGGATATAAAAAGATACAATCGGCACAAAGATCTTTTGATTTTCATGTACTACATGTCAGCAGATACACATATGAGTGTCCCTCAAATAATTAGGTAGCTGTATCAAGTGGAAAGCAGGAATCTGAACGGCTGAGATGTCAGCTTTCCCAAGTAGGTCAGGGAATCTAACGATTGCAAGCAAAAGGCTCACATTGCACTATGCCCTTTTTTAGCAATAAACAGAGTTGGCCATATGGTTTAGCATGATGTAAAGCGTCTATGGTTCAACATTTTTGTAGTGAGTAACCAAATCGAACCTCGTATACCAATTGATATGGAAACGATTAGTTTAAAAAAGGCAACAATAGAGGACAAAGCATTAGTGGTTGGCTTTGACTATAACCTTGATCCAGTTGAGCATATCGAGCTAAAGAGAGAGGAGAAGATAACGAAAGCAATAATCGCCAAGGACTGTTACATCATCCTGGCTGATGACAAAGCAATTGGCTTCGTGATCTTTGATTATCGCTTTTTTGACCAAGGTTGGATTGAACTCATCATCATAGAGGAAGCACATAGAGCAAGAGGGATAGGTGGCCAAGTAATTAGCCTTATATGCCAACTATGTAAGACGAATAAGGTGTTTACTTCAACTAATAGCTCTAATACGCAAATGCAAAAAGTACTGAATAAGGCTGGTTTTTCCTTTGCGGGTAAAATAGACGGGTTAGACGATGGAGACCCTGAACTATTTTACTTCAAGAAGATTGACGACAAGAAAACGAGTCAATAAACCCAAGAAAGCAATGCCCTCACACAACAATGTGGATAGAGCGCACCTATAGAGATAATTGCCGCCAAAGCAATTGTGCGTAACTTCAACAAAACAGAGCTCGGATTTGAGAACATGGACATAAGAATCAGGAAATGGCAACTATCGGATATCGAAAATCTTGTTCGATATGCAAACAATAAAAAGATCTCGGACAATCTAGCTGATGCTTTTCCCTTTCCTTATTCGAGAGATTTCGGATTAGCATTTATTAGAAGAGTTTCGAAAGAGGAACCAACAAGAATTTTCGCAGTAACCTGTGAAAATGAGGCTATCGGTTCGATTGGAATATTTCCTGACCAAGATATTCATAGAAAAAATGGTGCTATCGCCTATTGGATAGCCGAACCGTATTGGGGAAAAGGAATTGCAACTTCTGCCATTGAACAGATTTTAAGGTACGGATTTGACCAACTTGAACTAACAAGGATTTACGCCAAACCATTCGGGACGAATATAGGATCGCAACGTGTTCTGGAAAAACTGGGATTCGAATTAGAAGCAACGCTCCCCAAAGCGGTATTCAAAAACAATAGGTATTTGGATGAGAAAATATATGGGAAAAGAAAAAATACGCACGACGATGAATAACAGCTTCTAAAAACGATCCGAGTAAGATGCAACGCATCCGGGCCATCTTCAAAGATCTGCAGAATGGCTTGGTAGCCTTACCAGAAAATCGGACAGTTTAAAAATGAACAAATCACGTAACTTAAACTGTCGAAATGAAGAAGTCAAAATTCACAGAGAGTCAAATTGCCAGCTTCCCCAGATCTTGTCCGGTGGAGACTGGAACAATCGCCCGATTCCCTTCTTTCAAGCAGTCCATTTTTTAGGGAGGAGGTCAGTCTCGCCGAAACAACTATAATTTGGTTTGTTTTGGTTTAATCACTTCAGCATACAATAGATTGTTAATCGTTTTTCTGGGCCTTCAATGAACTGGTCAGAAAAAAGGAGTATCCAACCTGCGCCTGAGCAAATCCTGTATTCCAAAATCGCCGTTGCCAAAAATATCGGTAGCGAAAGAAAAGCTTTCCATCGTTATTTGGCCCGGTATTGAGTTGCGCATTGAGTTCGATTCGATAATATCTTTTGTCTAATTTTTCATTAACGAAGCCATTTTCAAGTCTAAAAGCATCTCGGTCACCTACCTGCACGAGCTGATTATCTCTTAAAAACAGCTCATGCCACGACCAATTAAAATCAAACTCAAAACGCTCATCCGTCTGCAGGTTCCAGGTAGCTTTGGAGAGCATCAGTCTCAATGTATTGACTTCTATTTCTCGGGCCGGTTGATCCGCAAATTCGACCTCCAACCCATTCGCAATTTGAACAGAATCACGTAGTGCTACGCGGCCATATCTAAATCCCGCGTCAACATAAAAGGTGGACTTGAGTGAGGGGATATCCAATAGCGCAAGGTTCAAATCCAATCCGGTCGAAAAATTCTCGTGGCTGCGTAGGTCAAGTGTGGTTACGAAGCGATCGGGCGTATAAACTCCATTCGTAAAATCGTTTCGGTAGTTAATATCTAATCGTCGGTTATTGTCCTCCACCTTGGAAAAGGTTAGATCGGGACGGACATATGCCAATGCGCCCCAATTCCAAACATCATCTGTCTTTCTCGGGAATAAGACAAATGCATCTCTCCAAGTCACAATATTCAATCGTTGAGTAAATTCCGTCTGAATCAAGCCATTTTCGCGATTTTGAGAAAAGCCAAGCAGATCGGAGAATACTTTCGCCTGGAACAGCTTTTTACGTTCCAATTTGTACAACTTCTTTGACTTATAGTTTTTCTCACTGACAACATTATTATCTGAATCATGGTCAAACTCGAAGTTGATTACCTCATCTCTGGGGCTAAAATCTCTACGCCCCACTTTATGTTCCTGTAAATAGTTGACGACTAACGAACTCATCGGGAGCAGAAACCTACTATCAATGTTCTTATTTCCATTTGCACCTATATAGTATGACAACAAGCGGTAATTTCTATTGAGAGATTTTAGGTTTTTATAATCGCGCTTCCTCGAAAACCCAAACGGGTAGAGATTGGTAAATTTTCTTTCTGTTTTGTAATCCAGCACCTCAAGCACTTCTTCCAGTTTTTCATCCCCTTTCTTGTTTCTGAGGTGTAAATCTCCAATAGTGGTAATATTCTCGATGAACCCGTTTTTGAATTCCAACTGAGCTCTTTCAATCTCATAATTATACCTGGGATATTTGGATATCATATCAATGAGATCTTTACGTTGTCTTTGAAATTGTTCTAAATTGCTTTCATACGCTAGGATGAGACCTTGAAATCGCCTGAGACTATCTGAAGATAATGAGTCACCATCAATAGCTTCAATATCGACTGATCTCTCTAGTTCATCATATTCTCGTTGTGATTCGTCGTTGAAAGTTTTGAGTCCAAAATATTCTTTTTGTACCCTGAGGATTTCTTCAATTTCCTTTATCTCCGTAGCCAAAACTTGACGCTCTCGCTCTTTTTGAGTTCGAAATTCACTTAATTGAGCCTCAATTACATCTTTCGTCCTGGGGCCATAGACTGAATCAACGGTTAATTCCCCCAGTTTCTGAACTCTACCGATCACTCCTGCCAAGACGACATCATACGCATCTGAAACACCCCCGATAGAATAATTGAGAAGTGTAAGTGACTTTCTAATTTGTCGAACCTGTTCATTGCGAGTTGGAGGGTCTTTTAGACGTATAACAGATTCAGTTAACGCACCTCTAGACAGTAAAATGTCCTTTTCAACACTCAGCGCCTGTCTCTTCTTATCCTCCAAAGTCAATTCTCGTGATTTCATATCATCTGGCTGGCGGCGATCGGGATTAAGCTCTTCTTCCAGTCTTCGGATTTCGGTATTTGAACTTAGAATTTGTCCCAACAAATCTTGAATCCTTTTGCTTCTTCCAATGAAATTCTTAATGATCAGGTCCTTTGTATTGTCTTTGTTTTTTTGATAATCGAGATACTTCTCATAAACCAGATCAAAACGTCGCTCCAAACTGTCCTGATGTTCTTTTTTCATTTCTAACCTCAAGGCTTTCTTCATTTTCCCTCGAGGAAGCTCATATTCTAACTTATCGTCCCAACTGTACCACTTTTTCAAGCCGGACTTTCTGTAAGTGATTCCGGGATTATAAGGTTTATCCAGGTTATCGATTATTTTCTTGGCTCCTTTTCGATGTGAAATCTTTAAATCTTTATCCAACTCACGTTCCAAATTGATGGTTCCATCAAGGGTCAATTCTCCCGCTAGAGGTGCTGCATTAAAATTGGCGATTGCTTCAAGTACACCATCATAAATAGCAAAAATCTTCTTTGCTTCCGTCTCAATCTTGAGCTCTTCATTGGGGTATTTTGCCTTTACGACAGGGTCTTCAAAAACAGCTTTGAAACCGTTAACAAAGGCAGGTTCTTTAAACTTAACAAGAGAATATTCTCTTGGCTGGAATCCCTTCATATCGATTCTGATCCTGTACTCATCTTCTCCTTTTGATCCCGAAATTTTCAAATCCGGATTATCGAAAATATTATTAGGAGGCAATGTTTGCCCCATTACACAAGTGCATATCGCCAGGAATGTCACTATTGATATGATCCTTTTCATTGTTTGGTGATTGTAGTAAGTAGTGTATCCTGATTAGCTGTAGTGAACAACAATGTATCACCTAGTTGTATACCTTGGACTAAACCATCGGAGAAGGCCGTTGTATCCCTGAATCCCGTAGTGGAGCTCATCGTTCCCTCAAAGGAGCCATCGGAAAAGATGGACCCGGAAAGACTTTTGAGCGTATCACCGGTCAAAGACATCATCAAAACACCGAGGCTATCAACGGTCCCCATCAGTCTACCTCGCTCCGTGAAAGCATCAGTAGCCTGAAAAAGGTATTCCCCTTCGTAAGAACCTTTCAATAGCGGATAAGGGGATTTTGGAAATGCGTCTTCGCAACAAACGCTGCAGCGGAGGAATAGACAAACAAATGCTGCCCAGCAGCATAGCTTATAGAAATGAGACATGCTGGTCTTATGGTTGGTTAGTATTGTCAAACTAAATAACATATTGAGGAATTCCAAATACCTGTTTCTAGGTATATTGAACAAAACCTCCATAATAATCCTATGGGGGCCAACCAAGTATTTCACTGCTACACTACAAAAAGCTTCTTTCGTCCATACATTGGGGAAGATTACTCAAGGGCCATTGAGAACAATTAATTAATCAAAAGAGAGAACAACACAATAAACGAATTTCATTACTATTTGCCTGCGGATACTGGAATAACCAACATCATCCATGAAGGGATAACCATTAACCGTAAAGAAACCGGAACAACTTTCGAAATTGGGTCATATATGAACTAAAACTGATGCCAACAGACGGTCGTTATTCTCATAACTCACTACTTCAACTCGACAACTTCTTTAATAATAGGTTCCCCCACTTCCTCCAATTTCACCTCCCACTTCCGACCATAAACCTCTAGCCTATAAACCCTATCCTGGCCCTTAACCTTTACAAACTCCATCTCCTTCACCACCTCCCTCAAATCCCTCACCAACTCATTCCTAAACCACTCATTTTTAGATGGGGCCTCAAGGGCTTTCCCGATATCAGCCAGTCTCAGCTGAACTTTACGCTTATCAGCTGTTAAGACGGTTTCTGATTTGCCCTTCAGCTCACCCTTCCAAAAATCCAGCACCTCTTGGCGTTGATTGACAAGGACCGCTTCCATGGCCTGCTTAGCAATGTCCTTGAAGTTTTTGACCTGGAAGTAAGGATGATCATTGGTCACCACGCGGCCAAACTTCCCCGGATTGATGTTCCAGGGGGTCAGCTCATTATTGAGATCTGAAAAGTTGATGTTACGGTCATTAAGTGGCTTTCGGGTCTGCGACATCCAGCCTCTACAGCGTGGTTCATCCGGAGCCCAGTGCAGATCCAGAACTGGATCATCCAGGCTGAGGACGGCGCCATTCCATTTCACATGGTGGGGTCGGGTGCATCCCGTTCGTGAACACAGGGAGATCTGCTTCAAGGGGAGATAATTAAGGTCAGGAAAGCCGCTTAGTAGGGGATCAATACCAAATCGTCCAATAGTTTCTTAGTACCAGATTAGCGAGTGATTCTCACTTGCCGTTCTTATCTTTAGGTTACAAAATCAGTTTCTTGGAATGAATCAAGAAGAACATCGACAATGCTGCTTAGCAAAGCAAATTTCATTTCAGATCGCACAGGGGAAATTGTTCCATTAATGCTCTATATGGGATTCACTACTTCCTAAAAAAATGGATAATGAGTCAATTTAATCCCATAGAAAGAATCGGAATTCATCGAGTTGCCCTGATTTTTTTGGAACAATATGGATGGATAGAAAGAGAGCAACCAATTTCGGATTTTGGAATTGATATGCATCTTGAAATCGTAGATGATGGAACACCCACTGGTCAAATCTTTGCCCTTCAAATAAAGAGTGGTGAAAGCTACTTCTCAGAGTCTACGTCTGAAAATTACATTTATAGAGGAACAAACAAACACTTGGATTATTGGCTGAGCCAGTCTGTCCCAGTTCTAATTGTAATATACAATCCAAGGGAAGATAAAGCGTATTGGGAACACGTGAAGCCTGTAAACGTGATTAAGACAAATGTTGATTGGAAAATTAAAATCCCCAAGGGCAATGACCTTAACTCTTCAAAAAGCCAGATCAAATTAATCTATCACAATCCGAAACACCATACAGTTATGGAAGTTGGAGACAGCTCCCATAGGGGTGCTAGAAGAGTAGACGCAAAAATCCTCGTTGAAAGCACTCATGCTCAGAGTCGAAATGCCATGAAAAAGATGATTCCTGAAATCATCAATAAATTCATGAAGAGCGATTACCACAGAAACGAAATTACCCGAGAGCAATATGAAGGAATGGATGCTGAAGTCGTATTTCTGTTCTTTTACAACAGTATTCAGCAGGTGAATAGAGGATTAATGTTTGCAAGGGCTATCTGGAACAACCCTGATTGCCAATATCCATTGACCCCCTTCAAAGCTGATGAGATCATTGAAGGCATTGAAGTGAAATGGGATTCTGAGTTTTCCGAGCTTGGTGAATTCATAGCTAACAACGAGCTTTCGAAAGGGGATTACTTAGAGAAAGCTAATTCAGCTTTTTCACACGTAAATGGACTGTTCACCTCTGTCACCAGAATTTTCAAAAATTATGAAACAGATGGGGAATTTGAAGTGCTAAGAAACTTCATTGGCTCAAAGGAAACGGAGTTTGAACTACTAATCAATAGTCCCTTAGAATCGGGATTTGCACCCTTAGAATGCGAACAAATCGACAGAATTATCAGAGAATCTGAGGCTCTAATGCACAATATCTGGATAGTCGCAACTGCCGGTAGTAGAGATGAAGGGAATATCACCTATTTAATTAGAAACTATCTGAAAGAGGTCGGCCAAAAAATCGAGTATTACGAATATGAATTGAAAAAGATCAAGTGAAATGCTGGTATCAAATGATTAGGACATATCACCACAGATTTAGGAAAAACTGTTGCTTTGGTAGTGATTTAGAAAGTTCTAAGGCACGTACCATATCTGGTATTTACATTTTTTGTGCTCGCGGATAAGGCCTCGCCCACTATCGGTTTATCAAAAGGTCACGATATCACAAGACTTCTCTACTCTTCTGAATTTTTTGCTTGACAACAATGTCTCCAATCCCCCTGATAATACAATTCCGAAACTCCTCCTGTTGGTCCCCGTCAAGAGGATTTCTGCACCCATCATGATGTTCCATTAACAGACAAATTCCCTATTTGGGAAGACAAAATATGCCATGCCCTCATTGTCAAAAACCATACGTTTGGATTTTGACTCGTCGACAAAACCATACGGTTCGAACCTGAATCGTTATACGGTTCGAATTTGACTGGCCACAATTAGGGGGTCAAATACCAAACGTATAACTCAGTATTATCTACAATAGGCGTTTGGGGCGTTCTAAGGGCGATTTCGTCAAATTCAACAAAGTTGTGTAGTCAAAATTTGGGGTGGAATGAGCTATGAATGCGAAGAGAATGAGGAAGAATGACGGCAAAACCGCGAATCCTCTTCGCAACTAAGTACCAGAATGCCCCAAAATCGCAAATCCGGGTACTTTGCTCCGCGAAGAACTATTGGCTTCCTCCGAAGAAATTTACCAACCAGGCGCTTACCTAATACGCGAGTCAAATTCGAAACGTATGGTTTTGTCTTTCGAAGACTCACGTATTGTGCAGGTATTGCGCATGTATTGTGCAGAAAGGTGACAGAACAACAACGTCATTGCAACGCGGTAGATGCGCTTGTTAGCCCCTTGCCACTGCTCTGTTCACCCGCTTCCTCAATGGTCCCAGGTAAGGTTACTTTTACACCAGTATTCACAATTTAAAAACTTCAAATTATGAAAAAGCTATTGCTAGCCGTCTGCGTTCTTGTATTTGCCATTTCACTTCCATCTTGTACCGAGGAAATCCTCTCTCCGGACACCCAGTCTTCGACCACATTGGAGACGGATGATGAAGAAGATGAATCCAAACCGCCTATTTGAAGCGGAAGGAGCGCCTCACAGAACACGAAATCAACCACATCGAGCCACCGACCTTAGCGACGGCGGCTTTTTTTTTGAACGGCTTTTTTACTACTATTGTCACACCAGTATGCGAAAAATATATCTAAAGAATTATCTGATAATCAGATGTTTTCAAATGATATAAACTACAGATACGCACTATGAAGATATGGTTTTAAGTAGCCTTCTCTTATTACTTTCTTTAGGCCTTCAGGGTCAGGACGTCAATAAAGATCCTGAGGAAATCTTTCAGTCAGGCCGGGATCAAATATTGAATGGTGACTTGGTGCAAGCAGTCCCGACAATAGAACAGGCCTTGGAATTGTTCAAGGCAGAGAAGAACAACGAAGGGATTTCAAAATCTCTGATGGCCTTAGGGTACATCAATGAGCAAAGTGACACCTTGGGAGCTGCAGTCATTTACTACTTCGAGTCATTGAAGTTTGATCCGGATGACTATTACCGAATGGCCACCTACAACAATTTGGGAAAGATCTACAAGAATCTAGGTAAACATGTAGAAGCTATGGAGTTCTACAAGGCAGCACTAGAGGCAGCGGATAGTTATGATGACGATGGAGAGAAAGCAGGAGTCCTTTACAATATTGGAAATCTCCTAAAAAATGGTGGTAACTGTATGGATGCCAAAGACTATTACTTGGATGCTCTCACAATTACTCAACGAATCAACGATGAGACCCGAACTAACCGAACCCTAAATGCCTTGGGTCTGTGCTACAAGAACTTCGGCGACTACCAGAACGCTAGGGAATATTTCGAGACCGTTATCGATCGAGCAACAGGCAGCAAGTATCTGGGCCGGTCCTACCACAATATTGCATGGACATACTATATGGAAGGGAATCATTCTCAAGCCATCTACTATGGAAAGAAGGCCTTAGAATTCAAAAGTGGCCAAGATCGTGTTATCACTTTAATCGATTTGGGTCTATCATATAAGGGCAACGGCCAGATTGAAGAGGCTTTCAACAGCTGGAACAAAGCTATTGCCATAGGCGTGAGGGAAAATGTCCCTGAAGAATTCGTCGTTTACAAACACCTGTACCAAGCTCAGGAGGACGATCGAGCCTTACACAAGGAATATACAGATACCTATATCTCCTTCGCTGAGAATCACATGAGATTCCTACAAAGCTTGGAAAACAAAAGCTACCTCCATGACTTCGATCTCCAGATCCAGCTGTACCGAGACAGAGTTCATCAGCAGGATCTGCAAAGAAATCTTCAAAAGTGGATTTGGATTGCTGTTATCTCCGCAAGCGTGGTTGGACTGTTAGTTTGGGCCATCAACGTTCTATTTAGGCGCAAGAACAGAAAAGAAGCAGAAAGGATGATGAAGGAATTACTCTAGCCGAATTCTCAATCCGGGATTTCGATATCAGGATAGGCCTTTCTAATGATCTTAATAAAGACCGACTCACGCTCGTGCAACTTGATAACCCTCTCCTTCTCAGTCAATAACTGATTGGTTTGCTCCTCAATCAATTGCCTAAGTGCCTGAATTAGCCTCTTATCACCACTAAAATCTGATTCTATCAAATCGATGAGTCCATAAATTGTAGTGGGTTCTCCGGTCTTAGATTCCTGACTTCCTGCCTCAGCTGAGTGCAATTCATCATAACCAACATCAAGAATCTCGATAATCTTATCCAATTTATCGGCATCTGGATAGGAATATCCAGACTCATAGTTCGACACCGTGTTCTGTTTTGCACCGATTTTGAGTGCAAATACGCTCTGAGTGAACCCTTTGTCCTTACGGATTCGCTTTAAGTTGCGAGAAAAAATCGACTTTTTATCGTGATATTTCGTACTCACACTTAATATTATCAAGATACTCGATTTATTTTGACTAGTAATTATCGATAAAGATGTCAAAAATCATGACGTTTTCCATATCCGCCAGACAAAAAGTAGCTCAGCATTTGCGCCGTTGGCAGATCATGCATGAGGATGTTGCCAAAGAAGCTGGAGTGAGTTTGAGCACAGTTAGAAGATGGCTCAGCGACAAAAGTGATAATGACAAGGTATTCCCTGCTGCTAGGCGACTGGTGTATGAAAAGGTGCGTCAAATTGAGATGCAAGCCATCCATGCAAAACGTGAATCTCTTGAACTAGAAAGAATACCGTCCTAGCTATGAAGCAACTGATCGATGGAAAATGGTTTTGTGAACCCAGGGATATCCCCCAGATAAACGCAAACACACTGCGATCCTATCTTCATAGATCCAAGACTGCTCAAGATCCAACCTGGCACAACATCCCCAACCCGCAGTTCAATGGAAAGAACAGCCGTCGGCTGATACTCATCGACAGCATTCCGAACCCATCCATTAGACTTCAGGTCCTCAAGAAGCTGGAAATAAGCCTTGAGAATCAATCCGAGGCTCTGAAGTTGGCTTCCTCCCAGGGACTAGAAGCACTTGCCAAGACTGCGACAGAATCCACTTCGCAGATGCTTCGCAACAACGCCAGTTACTTAGCCACGCACCTCAAAGACTACATCGAGAAGAAACATGTCAGCCTGGTAGGGCATTTCATGCAGTTCTCCATCAATACACAACGCATGGTTATCTATGCCAGGACAGCAAGTCTTGCTGCCTTTGTAGTAGACCAAGTCAAAGACATTCACCTGCAGTGGGCTGGAGAGCCAGTCAGAGCCAAGCAAGACTACAGAAGCTTCCGGATGAACCTGATCACTGTCCTGGAGAATCATATCACCGATCTGCCCA
Source organism: Cyclobacteriaceae bacterium (assembly GCA_965601475.1). Lineage (GTDB taxonomy): Bacteria > Bacteroidota > Bacteroidia > Cytophagales > Cyclobacteriaceae > JAWPMT01. The sequence continues at coordinate 1,152,739 of OZ271832.1, forward strand.
TTCCCTCAAGCGATCAACGATTCAAGAAGTGGTGCGAAGAAATGCTAGTTGCTGCAGCCAAAGAACCTACCAATCCAGCAGACTGGATTCAAGTCACACGGGTCAGGAACAATAACCGAAGCCGCTTCACCAACGAGCAAAAGAAACTAGCCGAAGAATTCTATCTCCAGGATGCTAATCCCTACAAGCGGGTCTATGACATGCTCCTGGAGCGAGGTCGGCAAAAGGGATGGTGGATCGTTGATGGGTGCTTTGATCCCATCACCTACCAGACCCTCTGCAACTACCTCAATGAAAACAAGGAAAAGCTAGATCTACAGCGCAATGGCCGCATGGCCTGGAAGGTGGCCAATGTGCCCTCCGCTACCAGAGACTATCCTGAAATGACCAATATGGTCTGGGGCATTGATGGCACAGCGCATAATGAGTGGGTTATAGACGAAAGGGATGCCTCTGGCAAAGCCCGTCAGAAGCTCCAGGTCATTCGTGTATTTGATTATGCCTCCTTACGGCTGTTGGCAACAGTCCCCTACATCGGTGGGGAGAAGGGTGAGTATTTCACCCAGGCCTATAGACGGGCTGTTTTAGCCTGTGGCTATCGACCCAAGTGGATACAGACCGATCAAGGTCCAGGATATGACATTGTCAAAGCCTGGTGCAAGGAAAGGGATCTGGCCTTGGTGCCGGCCTCCGTAGGGCTCTCCAGGGCCAAGCTGGTTGAAAACCTATTAGGTAGAATGGATCAAATGATCCTACGCCATGCTCTGAAGGCCTGGAGCGGTCTTAACCTTACCGCACAAGGGCACAATAGCCGCTTAAGAGGAGATAATGCCAAACGAAGCAGAAGCAGCGCCAGGTCTATCCTTAAAGCCGCTCACTGGACGGTGAATGACGCCATGGAAGAATGGAACGCCCTGGTTATCGAGCAGCTCAATCATAGGTCATGCAACAAAACACCAATCGAGCTTTGGAATGAGAAAGAAAGTGCTACCGATCCTCTGCATCCACAAGCTGCTGCAGTATGGTTCGGAGAACACCATGAAATCAAGCTGAGCATCCACGGTGTCAAGGTGCAGCACACTGACTCGTTAGGATACGCCCATCAATACATCTACTTCCCTAGTAGCCTGGAAAGCCCTGAAGACATTGATCGAACCATCAACATCTTTCAGCGGTTGCCGCACACCAGTAGGAAAGCCGTCAAGGTGCATCTCTACATCACAGAATATGGTCAACCCGCCCACGTCTTTGAACATGCCTTCTCCGGATCACAGCCACCCAAGTACTTAGGTGAATGGGTTCTCAAACCCAATATCAGCATGGTCGCTGCCCTTACGGGTCAAACTGAAATGCTGGAACGGTGGAAGCTGTTTGTCAAGCAATACGAAGAAAAGGCCCGAAACTACATTCAGCAGGTTCGGGAAACTGTCACCTCCATGGAGGACCAGGAAGGCATAGCTGCCATCAAAGCAGATCCCCTGGCGTCCAAGAAGCGCAAGGTCAAGGCCAATCACCCATTCGATAAGGATGAACTGCGTGAGGAAGAAGAGCTCTTCAAACTAGCTGATGGTGATGAATCGGCCATGGAAGAAATGAGGACACTTGTAGACCCCGATACCGGGGAGGAAATATTGGTACCCAAAACCAACAAAAGATGATTCCCATGACCCTCATCATCATTGGAATGATCATAGGCTTCGCCTGGGGATGGGCTGAAAGAATCCGAATCGAACAAAAGCGAAATCAATGATTGTACTCTCTCCTATCCAAAGCCCTGATGCTTCTACCCTTTCCAAATCTGCCTTTGTCAGCATCAATGGGAAATCCAGCATCATCCATATCAGTGCCATGGCTTCTGAGCGGTTAGGGCTTGCAGATGGTGGAAGTGTCACCCTCTCCTGGATTGATCCTAAGTGGATCTTGAAGCTCAGCCACCAGGATCCGAATGGACTCCCCGTCAAGCAACGAAAGGGAACCAAGGGCTTCCAAATCAAGAGCATTAGCCAGTGCCGCCAGATCCTCAAGACAGCTGGCTTGGGTCAAACCGCAACACTTCACCTGGTGCATGAGGATTTCAGTGCTGCACCGACCGTAACATACCAATCGCCTAGGATCGTAGGGCTTCAGCTGCAGATTCGCGATCGTATCAAAAAGATCATCAAGGAAAAGGTCCTAACAAATGCTGAATTCCTTACTATGATTCGCACAGAAAGCTACAATGGGCCCAGTGAAGGATCGCTCTCCGATCTGCTCAATGACAACAAGGCTTTTTCCGAAGCTTGGCTCAGCACCCTGTGGGCTGCCATCAACTCACGGTTCTCCAACAATCCGGAGATCGTCAAGAGCACCCGACAATATCGAATGATTGAAAACTTGCTGTCCAGTTGCCATGTGAACAGGGATTTCATGCTGATCACCGGAAACACCGGGATCGGCAAATCCCTGTCACTACGTAACCTGGTAGAAGAGACTGCAGATACCTACTACTTCAAGATGGACCGGCAGTCCAGCTGGTTCACCTTCCTGCTGCGCTTCGCTGCCAGCATTGGTATGTCCACCAAGGAGATCAAGAACATCAACCAGTACAAGCTGCATGATAACATCGAGGCTCACCTGCTCAAGAAATCCAAAGATCATGTGGTCATCGTCCTGGATGAATTCGAAAGATTAGCCCTCCAACATTGGATAAGAATCAAGGACATGAAGACCAGCTGGCCTAACGTTGGTTTCCTGGTCAGTGCCATCCCCGACCGCAAAGTCCAGCTGGCCCGATATGCCCGGCTCAATCCGGAAACCTGGAGGCCTGTAGATGACGATCACGTCAGTAACAGCTACACTACCCTAGCCAGGCGCTTCAAGGTCTTTGATATTCCTTCTGTTAGTCCAGAGGATACACGGCACTTCTTCCAGGCCAAAGGCGTCCTGGACAGCCAAGTACTGCAGTATGCGGAGCAGGTGATCTGGAACTATGATCAAGCCGACATGATGCTCAAGAAAGCCGAGAAGATGGGACTGGAGCTTCCTACTATGACCCTGGGTGAATTTCAACAGGTAAAAGTGCAATAATGGCCGGACGTATCGATCATAGGAAATCACTGCTCAGTCAGCTCCACATGTATCTGAATCGATTAGATCTCATGGAAGAGAAACGTTCCATCCTTCGCGTCCACACCCATGGACGTACCGGCAGCGCCCGGGAGTTGAGCTTATTAGAGCTTCGTCAGCTGGTGCAACAACTACGGGATGGTGATCCCACCGAGAAGCGACGAGCCGTCATGGTTCGCAAGCTCCTTTACCTGCTCATGGAATGGAATGAAGCCTTCAAGAAAGACGGTCGACCCAATAAGGCTGCCATCGATGCTTTCGTGCAGCAGAAATGGAATAAGAAATCGATCTGGAGCTTCTCCTACCAGGAGCTGCCCAGAATCATCAGTGTCGTTGAAACCAAATTTCTAAAGCATGCCAAAAGGACCTAATCCCAATAGACTCAAAAGAGACGAGGAAGTGCGTCAAATGCACCGTGATCTCAAGGCCGTCAAAGAAGACGGCATCCAGAAGTACTCCGAGGATCACATCATGAACAAGATCGCCAAGGTCAAGAACATCTCAGTCAGGACAGTCGAGAAGATTATCTGGCAATGGGACGCCTACAAAACCAATGAATAAATGATGAAGCATATGAGAACCAGCACCCAGATTAGAGAAACCCTCAGCCGTAAGCAGGCTCAGCTCTCCGAACTACGCAGGCTCTTCGGACAATGCACCGAAGCTGCCCAGGAAGCCATGGATGAGCGCATCGAGAGACTTGAAAAGGAAATCGACCAGCTGCATCGAGCATTGAAAGAAGCCCGAGCCTCTGAGGCCCTTACATAGCCTCTATATCCCCTTTTGTAATTAGTAATCAAATCATTTCACAATCAATAAGAATCCTATGAGCAGATCTGAAAAAGCTACCAAATCACAATCCACCCCTGAAATCGAAGCCAATGCGCTGTTGCACGAACTGGCCACGAAGACGGCCCGAAGGAAGGAGCTGTTGTCAAGTATTCAGTCCGAGCTGGATGAGTTGGATGATGGCATGAATGAAATCGAGCGACAGCTTTTGAATCTGGCCACCGAGAATCGTAAGACCTGGTTCCCTGGAGAGAAGAAGACAGTGGTCTTTGAAAACGGGGAATTGGTGTTTCGAGCTTCCAGCAAACTGGTTGAAAAGGATGGTAACCCCGTCGATGAGTTGAATACAGATCTGTTAGGTCTGGCCAAGCGCAAAGGATGCCGGTCCATGGTCAAGATCACACCGGTCCTCAGTCAGATCAAAGCCTTCATCAAAGCCGGTAGAATGCCTTCCGGATTTGAAGGCATCAGCATTGAAGTCACCGACAAGTTCAGCACCAAGCCCTACGCCCTAGAACAGGCAAGTAACCAGTAACCCAATATCTAAAAGTATGCGCACCGAAAGCAAGAACAGTTCTTCCGTACTCCAGACCATCGCCAAGCCCGAAACTGCGTTCTATGCAGTTCTGGGTTTGGTACTCTTTGTCAGTACTCCACACTTAGCCAGTTCTTTCAAAGAACTGAATGGTTTTTCCGAAGTACCCTCGCAGTACCGTGAAGTTTTCGGTTGGGTAGTAGGTGTACTGTTCAGTCTATTCTTAGAACTGGGGATCATGTACTTCGCATTAAAGAACAAGATCCTGATCACAGTACTGTTTATGATCATCTCGTTTGTGCTCTCGCTCCAGAACTACAAAACCAACCTGGAGGCATTTTCCTTTGAAAGTATCAGCTCGGTTCTGATCAGCCTTTCCATCCCCCTACTCATCTGCTTTGTCTCGCATGGTGTACGTCTGAAAGAAGAGGTCTCCGAGGACAATGATTCGGGTGCTCATGTTAAGCAGACTCCGGATCCGGTGAAGCTGCAGGTGACTCAAGAAAAGGCTCCAGCACCCCTGCGCACAACAGCTTCTAAAAACGATCCGAGTAAGATGCAACGCATCCAGGCCATCGTCAAAGATCTGCAGAACGGACTCACCTACGACGACATCACAGCCAAGCACAAAGTCTCTCGAGGCACCGTTGCTGAGATCAAAAAGAAGTTCTTAAAAGAAGCTGCCTAGTACATGCTCAGCCTGGAGGAACAGATTCAGTACTGTAAGCAACAGTTCGCCCGAACTGGGAAAACCGAGTACCGGGATTTACTGGATTCCTTAGTTCTCCTCGACAGTACAGAACTCTTCCCCAAAGACATCGACACCCGAGAGTTCCAGCAGTTCTACATCGCCTGGCACAACTTCCGAGTCCAAGTACTGAAAACCAAACCTCGCATGACCCCTGGCCAGGGTGTGGCGCTCAAGAAGATCATTCGGCATTTGATGCGCATCTCCAAGGATCATAGCTATGGAGGAGCTCTAAAAGGCTGGAAGCTCATCATCAATCGATGGTCAGAACTCACCCCCCACCTGCAGGGCCAGGTGTCGCTGGTCCAGGTCAATGAGAACCTGGAGGAGATACTAACAAGGTTATTCAATGTTAGCCATGGAAAAAGACAAGAAAACCACACCATCGCTCCTGGCGGGGACCAGCCTGGAAAAGGCTTTGGCAAACTCTAAAGAGTTCTTCTCAGACGAAGAGCTGGCCCAGATCCTTCGCCGTGCTACGGACCAGAAGCAGGCCAGTATCAGAGCGCATAGCTATTGGGAGGAAGTCAACAAACCCATCCAGTGGCCACGCTACAAAGCCGAAGAACTCATGCAGGTCTTTGATCAGAAATACAAAGCCCGAGAGGGTGTAGACTTCGTCTGGGATGAGTACAGTAATCCCATCATCCAGGCGCTATGCCTCTACTTCACCGATGATCCTCAGTTTGAGAGCCTGGGCGAAGGTTTCAGCCTCCAGAAAGGGATTCTCCTCCAGGGCAACGTCGGCTGTGGTAAAAGCAGCGTCATGCAGGCTTTCGCCGAAAACCAGAAGCAGAGTTTCAAATGCGTGGCTTGTCCCGACATCTCCATTGAATTCAGTCGCAAGGGCTATGAGATCTATCCCAGGTATGTCCATCCTACCCCAAATCCGCGGCCTTCCCAGGCTTTCTTTGGCCACGAGCTCCTGGGCTGGTACTTCGATGACCTGGGCTTCGAAACCACCGGCAAACACTTCGGTAAAGCCACCAACTTCATGAGCGAAGTCATCCAAGGGATTTACAATAATTCGCAGCTTCGAGGTAAGGTGCACTTTTCTACTAATCTCTCAGCTGATGACATCCAGAAGTTCTATGGCCTCCGGATCCGGAGCCGCATGCGGCAGCTGTTCAATGTCATTGAGTATGATCAGAGCGCGCCGGATCGGAGGGGGTGAATAACTATTGCAGCAAATCACACATTCGGAAAGCGACTAGGATCGAAGAAAGATCATTATCATTTACTCGGGGTAACAGCCTTATTTGCTCACACTGGCTGCATTCACTATATTAGAGGTGTTTGCAAAATGAAGGATGCACTCCTCATTTTGGGATTGAAGGGCATAAAACTTGGAGATTATGGGACAGTCAAAAATCGAAATCAAAATAGGCATCGTAGAATTCACTGGCGAAGGCGAGCAAGAATGGCTTGGCCAACAACTCGATAAAATTATAGAGAAGCTTCCGGAACTTTTGAAGATTGAATTGGCTAGTCCACAAGCCTCGATCGGACCTTCTTCCGAATCTAGAAACACCGAATCAAATCCTTCCACCGGCCTACCCTCAAACCTTTCTTCCTATTTGAGAGAAAAAAATGCTACATCGAATCAGGTCAATAAATTCTTGGTTACGGCAGCTTTTCTTCAACTCGGCGGAAAGACAAGAATGTCAACGACTGACGTTTCCAATTTGTTAAAATCATCAAATCAATCAAGGTTGGCAAACGCCAGTGATGCTCTTAATAAAAATGTTGGAAAAGGATTTTGTGAGAAGGACGGAGGCCAATTCTTTGTCACGCAAGAAGGCCTTGATTTTGTCGCAGAAATGAAATGAGCTTTGATTCACTGCTAGATGCCATTCCAGAAGGGTTGCGCAAACCGCTTATGAGCGAGTACAATTCAATTGTCCAAAACTTTTTGGAACACCGATGGTCACCTTCAGAATTGAGTGGTGGTCGATTTTCTGAAATAGTTTACACGATCATCGAAGGATACGGCAATTCAATATATCCACCCGCTCCGTCAAAACCACGGAATTTTGTTGATGCTTGTAGGAGGTTGGAATCAAATACTTCTGTTCCCAGAAGTTTCCAAATATTGATTCCAAGATTACTTCCCTCATTATATGAAATAAGGAATAATAGAAATGTTGGGCATGTTGGAGGAGATGTTGACCCGAATGAAATGGATTCAACCGCTGTTGTCCAAATCTCTGGTTGGATAATGGGTGAACTCATTCGAGTGTTCCATAATGTAAGTGTCGAAGAGGCCAGCAAAGCTGTAAAGTACGTGACAGAACGGAAAATACCCATAATATGGCAATCGCAAGAAGGGGTGAAACGTGTCTTGAAGCCTGACCTTTCTAAGCCGGATCAAACGCTACTCTTAATTTCTACTTCCACGAGCAGAGTAGGCACTGAGGACGTTTTCAATTGGCTGGATTATGATAATCGAGCTTATTTTAGACAGATACTCAAAAGATTACACAAACAGAGACTAATCGAATATGATGAAATCAATGCTACGTTGGAACTTCTTCCTCCCGGTGTGACCAAAGTTGAAATAATATTGGAAGAGAATAGATAAATTGACAGATAATTCCCAAAACAAATTCAACGTTATGGCAAAGAAGAAATCCAAATGAAAGATCTAGAAATTGTCAAAACATGGAATTTAGTAAATGCTTGAAAATCAAAAATTCAGTCGACTAGGGCTAGAAATCTCAAAGACCTAGCTGACCTGAAGAGGTGCATACACCTAAATCGAGTAATATAATAATTGACTAAGGTGCAGAATCATATTTCGCACAGATTCATTTATCTGGCCATAATCGTAATTGTATATCTGTTAACACAATCCACACTTTGAACTTTCGACGGCAAGTCGAATCATAAATAACTATAGAGTCCACATAGTAGGTCCAGGAATTAAGAAATGGGCTGAAGGGCATGGTGAAAACAACCTGGTTTGGGATAAATTTCCCGTTTCAGGAAAGTTCGTCGTTGAAGGTTTGGTATCGGGCACCAGGAGAAGGCTGGAGGGAAAGTATCGTCATCAAACATTGGAGAAGTGGAATAGGGTTTGGGGACAATGGAGGAGACAATGATTTTGATGCAAGAGTATGGTTGCACCAATATTCCGAGGGCGAACCGGCAGAAATAGAGCCTGCAGAATTCTTAGGATTCAACGAAGAATTTCCTATATTCTGATGGGATGGAGGTGATTCAAAATCCAAATTTCAAAAGCCCATCTGAAATCCACAGAACGCCGATGAGGCCAAATTAGTGAAATGCGCACCACTGAGCTCCCGCAGCCCTTTCTGGTCCGAAGTTTGAGCAATTGAACTTGGACCAGAACCCGCTTCACTATACTTTCCTTTGGTAGAAACAGGGAAATACCGAGAAAATTATTCCGTTTTCAACTATATTATTGATTCTAAGTCTTTTGAAGGTGGGGAAAAAGCTCAGGAACTGTTTTGTTAGTTATCATCACAATCGCGACCAAAAATACATCGGCCGATTACGACGAATAATCAGCAGCGTTAAGGTGGCCGACTATTCGCTAAAGGCTGACATTGGCCACTATACCGATGATACCATCTATAAAAAAGTCCGGCAAAAAATGCGCAAATGTTCTGTTACCATTGTATTGATAGGTGAAAGAACTGGACATAGAAAATGGGTAGATTGGGAAATTTGGGCTTCTCTTAGAGGATATACTCATCCATACGATCAAACAAAATCATTCAAACCAAATGGGCTTCTAGGGATTTATTTGCCAGTCAGCTCACACTCTGTACCTGACAGATTCCAGGACAATTTGGATTCAGGATTTGCAGTGAGTATGAGTTGGAAAAACCTAAAGAGGGACTTTGAGAGTAAGGTGAACTACGCGTATTGGAATCGTACCAATGTCCCATACAAAATTGATAATCAATCCGAACGGATGGAACGGGATTACTATGATTTGTTTGGATTAAGAGTTTAGACACCCTCGGATCAATAATTAGAGTGATTGCAAACTATTTGAGAAAGTACTATGAAATGGGCTGATTACCTCATATCCAAAGAAAAGTGGATTCCTGATTCCAGGAGGATTCGTAGTTTCATGGTTCATAGAGATCAAGGAGATACTGTTGGCCCAGGAATTGAAAGAGAAAGGAATTGGATAATTCAAAAAATGAAAAGTGGATTCTCCTTCAAATGCATTCAATTGTCTGAGGAGGGAATTTGGACTGTTGGAGAGGCTCTTAGCCTGACGGAAAAGGGCGGGTTAGAGTGGATTGATGATTTACCGCTGATCATGACAAAGAGAAAAACTTTTGTCAGTTACTATCATAAAGCAAACCAGGATTACAAAGACAAGTTTATTAATCTCACTTCGGACTTGATCGTCAACAAGTCTGTGAGTGAAGGTGACATCGATTCAGACGAAAGTGATGAATATGTAAAGCAACTTATCCAAAAAGGATACTTAAGTGATACAACCGTTGTCATCATACTTCTAGGGCAGAAGACCAAATGCCGTAAGCATATTGACTGGGAAATCAGCGGGGCCTTGAATCTCAAGGTCGGCGGCCTCTACGCCGGACTACTCGGCATTAAACTACCGTCTCATCCAGATTACCGGACGGGCAAGTATTCCTACTCAGAACAACCTCAGAGATTGACAGATAATTTAAAGAGTGGATACGCGGTAATTCGAGATTACACCACCGACAGAAAGAAACTGCAGGAATACATTGAACTTGCCTTTGCAAGAAGGACAAGCATGGCCGATAAGAGAACGAACTCCAGGAAACAAATGCCAATTGACACATGCCACTAGCAGACACTACAAGCACGAAAGAGATAATTAGGCTCTCTTTTGATTCATCCAAGCCATCCCTAATGTTGGAAAGTGAGTGGTCCATTATTGTGATTGCAATAACTGGTTTTTTCTTATACCTACTAGTAAGGAGGTTCATTCTGCAACCCCAGAGATGGAGGGAGATGACACTAGAATTATCCGGAACACCGAAACTGACATTCAAAGTCGAAAGAAACTATGAAAACCTCTATATAGCGAACCGCATTCATATTGAATTGACGACGAGGAAAGCGGCTATTGCCATAGAAGATAATGACGTAATTGAGGAAATATATGATTCATGGTATGATCTGTTCAAGATCATAAGAAATGAAATCAAATCACTACCTGGTAAGTATTTGATGGATCACGATCCAACTACCGCCTTGATAGGACTGACACGCAAAATTCTAAACAATGGATTAAGGCCGCATCTAACTGAGCATCAAGCTAAGTTTAGAGCTTGGCTCTCAGAGGCAAGGGATTTGGAGGAAAATAAAAACATGACACCTCAGCAACTTCAAACGAAGTATCCCGATTACGAAAACCTGATTAGGTCAATGAAAGAGGTGAATAATATTCTTATCCAATATGCTGAAGAACTGGATGGGTTGATAAGAAGATGATAACCTCCTACCATAAATCGGAGCAGTGATAAGCGAAGAATTTGGGCTCATTCTCTCCTCAGAAATGTAGGTTAATTGGACCGATTATGCTTTACAATTTCGCCGTTAGTCTCGGTGAATTGGCATTGGTTTTGTTCTGTGAGTTTTACAGTTCTGAGTCTTCACTTTCAAACAGCGGCAGTTTTAGAGACAGTTGTGCGTGTGGTGTAGATCAGCTAGCTTAGTGCTAAGAGCACGTGTGTCATATGCTCTTCAGCCAGACGTTGTAGGGAATAAACTGGTTTTGATTTGGGTTCGGATGTATTTGATTATGATGTAGCACTCTCCTTTGCAGGTGAAGACCGGGGATTTGTCGACAAAATTGCAAATCACCTTCGTCAAAATGGGGTTAAGGTATTTTATGATAAATACTTCGAAGTAAATCTCTGGGGAAAAGACCTTTACACATACCTTGGGGAAGTTTACTCAAAAAAAAGCAGATACTGCGTATTATTCATATCAAAGCACTACAACAAAAAAATATGGACTAATCATGAAAGAGAATTTGCTCAAGAAAGAGCTTTCCGTGAAATCAATGAATACATTCTCCCGGTACGAATAGATAATGTTGAAATTCCAGGACTAAAATCAACAGTTGGATTCATTTCAGCAAGTAAGCATGATAGTCGACAAATTGCTGACTTAATTATGCTCAAAATAGGGAAGTCATTAGACCACGCTCCCGATCAAAAGACAGAAAGTAAGAAAATTGGAAAGATACTTCTTTTCTCATGGTGGAATTCTTTGATCCTAATGACTACCGTTTTGGTCACGTCGTATCTCTTAATGAACGGGAATTCATTACCCATTTTTAAGGAAATCCATTCTAGTTTCTTATCAGACAAGAAAGAAATTGATTTGTCCGTAGCGGACCCGTTACTGTCAGAGATTGATGAAAATTCAATTGAACCAGCGAAGGATAAGTCCTTAAGTCAGGATTTGGACACTCTTGATGGTAAAACTGGATTAACTACAACCCATCAACCATTGGAAGAGATTGACGAAGACTCAACTAACTCAGAAAACAACACAATCACTGACCGTTTAGGTTTTGATGAACTTCATCTATCCAAATACAAGTATAGTTTACTAGAACAGTACCCGGCCATAATCTTCGATTCAATTGAAATTTTAGATTTAGCCTTCAGTCATGATGAAAGCTATCTTGGAACGCTAGGGTTATTAAGCAACTCAGCTCGAATATGGTCATTCCCCAAACTTAAAATTATTAGCAACAGAAATTTGTACCCTCCAGAATCTACTGGAATTGCTTTTCATCCAAAAAATAAGGATGTATATGCTGTCAGGGGAGAAGGTAAAATTCAATTGGAAACAGGACGAGAGAATGGTGATAACAGAATTCTAAATAAGGCAGGCAGTGGAGGTGCAAACGGAAACTTGATTTTCTCGAGTGATGGAAGGTACTTGATTAGTGCCAGTGGGTCGATGGTTAGAATATGGGAATGGGAGCAACAGAATCTTATTGCTGCTTTTGAGCCTGGATGTAATGGAGGAATTAACATAGTGGTCTCAAGGAATGGTAAATTCATGGCAACTACAGGAGCAATGTGCACTTCAATCAATGTATGGAATATTGAAGCGATGGATTCGATATTTTTGATCAAAAAACTTGTTAAACCTTATTTGAATGAGCCAAAAATTAGATTAACCTACGACAATAAATTAGCTGTTAGAAGGTACGAGGCAGGAAAAGAAGAATTGGAATTCTTCAATATTCAGAAAACAGAGGTTATTCAAGATAAGCACATTTCGTTTAGCATTGTTCATTCTGGAATGCACCAAAACAACCATAGCAGTGCTTGGGATGATTTTGATTTTCAGTTTTTTCAAAATGAACCACTTCTGGTAATTGGAAGGGAAAAGAAGATTGAAATTTGGGATTACATGAGAAACGAAATGATTTCTGAGACCGAAACTCTTAATCACTCGATACGAAGATTGGTGGTATCACCAACAGGAAAATATATAGTTTCAATAGATGTAAATAATCCTTATGTGGATAATCTAAATGGCAACGAACGGCTGACAGTCTATGATGATCAAAAGCTAAGGGTGTTTTCTATAGGAAAGTGAATCAAGCCACCCCAATAACAAATAGCATAAATATGCGAACTGGGCCCTTTGATATGGCGGTGCGAAACGAAAACTTAAGAGCTTCTTACTTGAGGTGCAAACTCATTTTGTCGAGCATTCAGGGTTCATATTATCTGCCTACTTCCATTCGACTACCTCTTCAAGAGTGAGTTCCCCAACTTCTGAATACCTCATTCTCACCTCCCACTCCCTCCCATAAACCTCCAACTGATAGACCCTACCCTCACCCCTCACCTCAGCAAACTCCATCTTCCCAAACACCTCCCGCAAATCCATCACCAGCTCATTTCTAAACCACTCATTTTTGCTTGGCGTCTCCAGGACTTTCCCGATGTCAGCTAGTCTCAGTTGAACCTTCTGCTTATCTGCAGTTAGCACAGTTTCTGACATGCCCTTCAACTCACCCCTCCAAAAATCCAACACCTCTTGGCGTTGATTGACCAATACAGCTTCCATAGCTTGCTTGGCAATGTCCTTGAAGTTCTTCACCTGAAAATAGGGATGATCATTGGTGACCACTCGGCCAAACTTCCCTGGATTGATATTCCAGGGGGTCAGTTCATTATTGAGATCCGCAAAATTGATATTGCGATCATTAAGTGGCTTTCTGGTCTGGGACATCCAGCCTCTGCAACGTGGTTCATCCGGAGCCCAGTGCAGATCCAGGACTGGATCTTCCAGGCTGAGTACGGCTCCATTCCATTTCACATGGTGGGGGCGGGTGCGTTTGTCGATGATTTCCCTACGGATCACATGGGGATAGAGGTCCTTCTGTTCCTGAAACTTGTTCCAGCGCACAACTGACCTGGACTTACCTACGACCAGGTCGCGCTCTACTTCATACCATCGATCATGGTAGGCACTATCCAGTTTGTGTGCTTTCTCCAGGAAAGCCTTTCGGCCCAGCAGCTTGCCTTCTTTGTCGAACATGGCCTCGATCAATTCACTGACAAAGCTGTGGTTCTTGAAGGCAGAGAAGGTGGCCACGTTCAGTCGGATCTCCTGGAGAATCTTGTGATCCGGAGTACCCAGCTTCAGCGAAGCACCTGAGAAGCCTTCCCCAACACTGGGCATAAATGCCTGGTAGTAGGCCTGGTAGCTGGTTGAATCGATGGTGCCTGGCTTCAGCTGGCGTCTCAATGCCCGATCCACCAGACTCTCAAGGTCTACATTGATAATAAAACCTTCTTCTTCAGTCTTCTTTATATAGTGAGTCTGGAGATATGGCTCATAGAGATCTGCGGCCTTTAAAACTTTTTTGCAGGGGATCCCTCCTGCTCCCCTTCTGCTGGCTCTTCAATCAATTCGGTGCCGTAGGTCTTTCGTACATACTCTGGATCCAGCTTGTGGCCAGACTGCAGAAAGTAGCGATCGATTTCTATCTTCTCTGATGGTATGGTCTTCTCTTCGATGTCGATATAGTAGTCTTTGGGGATGTCATAGCCAAAGAACCGCATACCTGGTAGGATCACATCAGTAGCCCAGAGGACCATGCCGTCGTTGTCGTCCTTGGTGATTTCTTTTTCGGTTTTGAGGTGGGTTTCGCTTTGGGAGCGGGAAGAGCCGTCGCTCATGGTCATGGTCTGCCCATTGATCAGCTGGCTGTTTTGCTCATCGATGCGTTCGATCTTCTTATCAAAGACCTGGTAGGCGTCTGTCTTTTTGGTCTCCTCCATTTTGAATTCGTCCTGGTCTTTGCGCAGGATGGCATATGCCATGCGTTTCATCTGCTCCATCCAGACCGCCAGTTTCTTTTGGTAGGTTTCATCGCCATGGGTGTAGACTACTCTCCAGGGTTGGACAAAGAGTTGCTCCCACATCTCCCAGCCACCCCAGCTGTGGCGTTTCATGAGGGACAAAAATTGGCAGGTCTCCAGGAGGCCAATTGCATCTTCCCCCAGCTCAGCATACCAGAGCTGCTCCTTCAGTTCGTCAAAAGGTAATCCTTCATCATCTTCGACATTATCCAGGATGAATCCATGCTCCGGACTGACATGGCCTCGAGGGATGAGCTTGACATCCAGGATGTGGCCAGTTTCCGGATCAAACTTGTGTGGCCAGACCAATGAATAGCCGAAGAAGTGGCTTTGGAAAGCCAGCTTGAGAGTCTTTTTGAACCAGGCAGCCCTGAGCCATTTGGTTCGTTCTTCGTCTACCTCACCCTGGGGATCCCGGAAGACGTAGCGCTTGTTGGTGGTCCGCAAGGTTCGGTTCCGCATCGCTCCTCTTAAATGTGGATCAGTCTTGACAGTCTCTCGAAAGATCTCCTGTTGCTTGTAGGCCCTGGGACGTTCGGGATCGGTTCGCATCATACGGCCTAGCGTGATCTGCTCAAACTCATGGCGAATGATTTCCGGATAGTGGGGATCCATTCTGATGATCACACCGCGTTTTCTTCCGGAAACCTTGAAAACCTGGCTGGTGAGACTTTTAAATATTTGGAATTGCTGTTTGATACTGCGCATAGTCTTTTACGGCATCAGTTGAGTCATGAAGTAATCAATGGCGGTTTCGGCTTCTGCATCGAGGACAGGCGATGGCGCAATCATGGTACGTTCGGGAAGATGGTCAGCTCCTTCGTTGTGATACTGGGCATACTCCTTGTCGTTGAGGATCTCCACTCGATAGAGGGTGGTATTTGTGCTGAAGGCTGCTGCCATGTGATCGCCTCCGGTATCATGGCCCACCAGGATGGCCCGGCCTTCTTCTTTTTGTCCGAATCGAGTGAGTTTGCCTACCCTTCTTCCCCGCTTGTAGTAGCGTTTGTCCTTACCCTTCTTGTCCTTGGTCTTTCTGGGTTTCCAGGATTCGATACCTGCAGCTCCCTGAAAGCCTTGCTGGTGGAAATTGTCATCGATGAATTCAATGGCCTGAGCTCCTAGAATGACAGGCGCTTTATGGGCAAAGAACCGCTGGATCTTCTTGGCTGCTTTCAGGAAATCCCTGGGCATGTGTTCAAAGTCCCTCATCCCTAGAAGTCTGTTTCATAAGGGTCGGTGCCACCGTAAAGGGGATCTGTGGTGGTTTCGGTTGCTGAGTCTTCTGTTAGCGCTGCAGGAAGGTCCAGCTTGGCCATGCCTCGAGCCACCTTCTCCAGCCATACCACTGCATCATCGTGCTTCTTTTCACCAAAGTCACTATCGCCCAATTGAAAGATGTCATAGGTGACCAGGGCCTTCAGGTTTTTTAGGACCACTTTACTTCGGTCTTCGCCTTCAGCTGAGAAGATGGTTTCCACATCGTACTGGGTCATGTGGGTTTTCATCTCATCGATCCAGCCTTCGATAATGGTACTGATGGTGGTATCGTCTTGCTTGGCGATGATCTCCAGTAGCTCTACTGAAGCATTGGTCTTTAATTCATCCTTGCTCAAAAACGCCATGCCTTTGTTTAGTTCTCGATGGTGAGGTTCTGGATATCTCCTTCCTGGAGTGATCTGAGATTGCCATTGATGGGCAGTCTTTGAGCAACCTGGCCTTTGAAGGTGGTCCGATAGCCAAAAGTCTTGGGTCGGTTGATTGCAATCACCTGGACAGCTGACCTGGTGAACGGGGTGATGCTGTGCTCCGGAACAGACATAAACTGCAGCTGTGCATAGACCTTATCGAGTAGATCCAAATGCTTCAGTGTATCATCCTGGTGTGATGCGCCTTCGAAGCTTTCCCCAAAGCCATGAAAGTAGGTGTCGACAGCAAAGGTCAGCTCACCTTCCTGGCTCTCATCGTTGGCATCTTCGAAGGGAACATTTAAGAAACTGACCAGCGCCACGGGCAGGATCTTCTGGGGGAAACTGGAGATGCGGATCTGGCCGCGGTCCAGGTCGATGTATTCAAATACTTTCTGGGCCGATTCATCCTGAATCTGGGCCAGTTGTGAGGTAATTGTCTTAAAAATGATCTTCCACATAGTATGTCCTAATTCAACAGGGTTCGCAACCCACTTCGCGGCCTTCGCGTCGCATTATTTATTGGTTTGGGTACCTGCATGCCATTTCGTCTTTTGAGGCCTTAAAAACCGCCGATTTCGCGTCGGCCAAAAAGCGGTGCTGATCCATAGTCTACTCCGCCTGCTTCGGATAGGTAGAATTGTGCTTTCCGCACTGCCCTTTCCAAGGCATCCGGCCAGTCATCATGTCCCTTGCTTCCTTTCTCTATCGATAGCAGCTGAGCTTTCGCAACCTTCCAGTGGGGATGGTCCTTGACCTTCTCAGCCATCAGCAGGATCCCATTGAAAAAGACATTGACCAGCGTGGCTTCCATTCTTAGGAATTTATCTACCCCAGGGATATGATCCGGTATCGGCACATTGTAGAACTTGAACCGTACACTGGCTTGCTGAAACAGCGGCTGGAACACAGCTTTCTGAGAGGCTGTCGCATCGAAGTACCAGAGGACATTCCATTCCTGTCTGTGGTAGTGCAACGCCCGTGCATAATGATGCTCAATGGCTACACTGATCTCACATTTTGAACAGAAGATGTCTACCAGGTACATCTTGGAGCGATATACTGCCACCAAGGCCATGGCTTTGTAGTCACCATCCTTTTCATAGCTTAAGTCCCAGCAACCAATGGCGATATCGGGTCTGGTTCCCCTGGGTAGCTTCGGATACTTCAGCCAGGCTTCCTTGATGACCTTGCCTTCATTGACGTGGGTATTGTAGTACTCTCTTTTCAGCGTATTCAAGTCATTGTCGGCATGGATCAGGGTAATGGCTTCCCTATCATAGTAGGCTGGCCAGGTGGGTTTGCCTGCAGTGTCTGCTGAGCCGGTGCTCAAGTTGATCCGGTGCGTTCTGGTGAAGGGACTCTCATCCAGTTTTTCATGTAGCCCATCCATTAGGCCATTACTCACAAAGTCGTTATTGCAGACTTGCAGACGCTTGAGGTCCTTGGAGAATGCACCTCTGAGATCTCCTACAATCTTCTGGACCCGTTCTTTGACAATCCTTTCATTGTTGGCTACACCTTTATCCTCGCAATCATCTACCACTGCGTCCGTGATCCGATGTGCTCCGAACCTCAGGCCTCTGAAAGGTTGGTTCAATCCCACAGCCTTGAAGAAGCAGCCATCAGCGGTTTGAAACTCACCGTCCGCCCAATCACCATAGACCGCCTGGTTACCAAAGTCATTCAAGATCCTTTCATTGGACTCCAGCTGCATTTGTAAGTCAGACAAGAGCAGAATGGCGCGATCCTCATTAATGCCTACTACCAGCTTAAACCTTAAAAGACCACTCTGTTTAAGGCCAAAGGAGCTCATCACTACCGCATGCATGGACTTGGCATAACCTCGAAAGGCATGGACGAACTGGTTGATGACTTTCATGTTATACAGCTCCTTGTAGATCCGGATATGTCCAGGGGCACAGTCTGAAGTCGCATATTCTTTGAACCAGTAGCGGCATAGCTCATTGTAGTGGGTGGGCTTCAGCAGGCGTTCGATGCGCTTCTCCTGTTCTTCCGGGGTTTCCTTGGCTTGCAGCACATCCTGAAGACTGCTCTCCCGTAGTTCGCGGGATCTTCGCTGGTAGTCTTCCCGGTATTGCTTGAGTTCGGTCTTAGTCATACAAATACCTCCTGGTTCAAGCGTTCGACTACTTTGTCCCCATAGGTCCTGACTTCCTTGATGATGTTGAAGAGCCGAGTCTTTTCTTTCTTGGCTCTGGCTTTTTCTACAGCCCTTAGCATTTCATCGGTCAGCTCATCATAGGCTTCCATCATGTACATCAAAAGCCTACTCTTGTCACTCAGCTTCTCAACTGCTGCTGCATATTGGGCAGCTTCCAAAGCTTTGATCGTAGGCGTTCCTCCCTCCTTGACATGTTGAAAGCTTTCGATGATAGCATTGAGGATCTCCTGTCGTTGGATGGCCTGGCCTCTTTTGGATCGTTCGAAGTCGTTTTCCTTAGACCAGGCCTTGAGGGTGGCTTGTGATACCTCTTTGCCGGGCTTGGACAAAAAGTCGGAAATGGTCTGAAAGTCAAAGCCTTTCACATACAGCCTGCGGGCGTCCTCTACCAGGAGGGCTTTCTCATGGTTAGAAAATTTAGCCATATTTATGCCGCTTTTTCCAAATCCTATTCTTCACATTATAAGGTGTCATCGCCAACAAAGAAAAGGGCTCTTTGAGGCCTTCAATTGGACGTTTCTCCATTCTGGTGTTATATCCATTCCATTCCGGTATTGAATCAATACCGTTCTGAGTTAAGAATTTTTCAAGGCCCTGAGCTTCCTATTGATTTGCTCTTGAACGAAAAGCACAAATGGCGAAATACTCCTTCGTAATTACTGATGAAAGCTTAGTCGACGCAGATGGCGAGCGAGTGATGATCAAAGGCATTGATCTCACACGCTTCGAAAAGAATCCGGTCTGTCTCTTCATGCATGGGCGTCGGTGGTCTTCACTCACCAAGCGCATTGTCATCGGTAAGTGGAGTAATCTTCAGATCAAGGGCAGCCAGCTCCATGGAGAAGTGGAGTTCGATGCCAGCGACGAAGAAGCAGCGGCCATCGAGAAGAAAGTAGCTGGTGGATTCTTAAAGGCCTGCAGCCCTCGTTACCGGCCTGTAGCCATCAGTGAAGATGCCCTGGACAAGCTACCAGGTCAAAAAGGACTGACCTATACCAAGTCCCAATTGATCGAGATCTCCATTGTCGACATTCCATCCAATGAGAATGCGGTCATGAAATCCATGGAGGAATCGCCAGACCTTCTCAAGTACTTGTCAAAAAATTTCAATCCTGATGATCCGGCAGATGATGTGGATCCCCAGAAGACACCAAATAAAAATCCTCAGAAGACACCAAATAAAAACATGGACACTGCTATTGATTCAGCCATACCCAAGGCCTTGGGCCTTCCCGAAACAGCAAGCGCCGGCGAAATCGTCGGCGCTATCAACACTTTAACAAAGGCTAAAGCCGATGCACAAGCCTTGGTGCAAAAAACCATCGAGGATGAAGCGGACCAGTTGGTTTCACGGGCCATAGCCAAAGGACTCTTCACAGAAGACCAAAAAGACACCGCCAAGTCCTGGTTCCTCAAGGACATGGAGGCCGCTCGAGCCTTCGTCGGTCCGGAGCCTGCCAAGGAGGATAAGTCCAAAGGCCTGGATGAGGGTGAGCAAACAAAACTTCAAAAATTCCTATCTAAAATTTCGGATAAAGGTGAGGCTGGTGTCCAGGTCGTCAAGAAGTATGAGGAGCTGAGCCAGGAAGACATTGACGAACTCAAAAAATCAGATGAAGGCATGGAACAGCTCGACAAGCTCATGCAGCAAGCTGGTATTGTTTAAAGACCTTTTTACAACCCTAATCAAATGGCATACACTGCTGGAGAACATTCAAGACAAATCGCAGCTCGAATCTATCGGGAACTGCTCAACGAAAAAGATGACTTCATGTCGGTCATCCCTCGCGTCCCTGCCGGGGCCATTGACGCCGATGGCGTCAAGCTCATGTACATCCTCAATGTCGTAGAAGCCGAAGTCGATCGACAAACCGACTTCGCAGACGAAGACGTTACCGGCCTGGATCATGAGAAAGACTTCATCCCCTGGAAGAACATCGTCACCAAGCCCATCAGCTTAAACAAGGACGAGCTCCAGGCAGCTGCCTACGACAAGGAAAGCGAGATCCGCTCCCAAATCAGTGGAGCCCTCTCTCGCGGCTTCCGAGACTATACCCTGGACCAGATCGCCCCGGATGACAACACCGATGTCAAGTTTCCTGTCTTGCGAACCACCGGCGAAGACGATGGTACTGGCAGAAGGCGTCTGACCATCGAAGACCTGATCACTTATGCCAAGCTATGGCGGGATCTCAACCTGCCAGGTTCTCCCATGATCGATGGGATTCTTAGTAGCCAGCATCTGACCGACCTGCAGCTGGACACCAAGGGATCTCAGAACTTCCGGGATCTCTACCACAACCGTCGCTCCGGAGAGCCGGTGAACATCTACGGCTTCAACTGGTGGTGGAACAACTCCAAAGTGGTCTACACTTCAGCTGGGGTCAAGAAGCCTCGAGGTGCAGCACCTGCTGCCGGAGATCAAGATGCTTCCATCTTCTTCTGGCGACGGGCCATCATGAAGACCATCGGCAAAGTGACTGTGCAGCACAAGCCCATGTCAGAGGATACCCGAGGGGTACCTCCCAAAGGTGAGACCAATGCCCACGGCTATGTCTTTGCTGAAAAAGTCCGCAAGGAAGGTACCGGTGCCATCATATCCGGCAATTTTTAATCAGATTCAGACATAAGCCCGCTCAACATTCTCTATGACTTCGCTCGCTACCAAACCCATCAATCTCAAAACCTTCTGGTCCGCTTTCGGTGCGTTGATCATGGTGCTGGTCGCTGGGCTCAATCACTACGAGTCCAGGATCCGCACCTTAGAAGTTCAGCTCACCAACTCCCAGACCAACGAAGCCAAGCTGGAAAGTCGGCTGGTGGATTTTGAGAAAATGCAGAACCAGATGATCATCTGGGAGACCAAAACTTCCGAAGCCCTGGAGGCCATGGCCACTACCCAACAAGAGCTAAAGGACGCTATCCAGGAGTTCAATAAGAATTTCGATTTCTTCTATGACCTGAATCCGCAACTCCGAAGACCAGGTCGACCTGATGTACAAATGCCCACTGGAACATGAGCGAACGTAAATCCAAAATCGGCAACTTCTTTAAGAAGGTGGTAGGTGCCTTACCTAACCTGGCGGGTGATGTGCTTTCCATTGCCACCAGTCCCAATCCCCTGGGAACCGCCGTTCAAACACTGACCGGCAAGCTGAAAGGCAAGGACACCGGCAAAGTCGGTGATCAGCTGCTCGGAGAGTTGCAAGGCTTTGATACCGAAGACTGGAAAGAGTACGAACTCAAAGACCGTGAGCTGGACCTTCAGGAGTTGGGTCAGTACCTACAGGATCGGGCCAACGCCCGAGACATGTACAAGGCCAAAAACACCATGGCAGACTTCATCGCCAAGCGGGTGTTCACCATGAACCTGTATTTCATCATTGGCCTCGCAGCCCTCAACATTGGCGTGATCCTGTTCCTGGATGATAAGGTGCTGGTCAGCCTGGTAGGTACCCTGGTCGGAATGATCATCCGTGACTTGCTCAATGAAAGAAGTACGCTCATCAATTTCTTTTTCGGTACCAGCTTTTCCAATGAAGCTTCCAAAGACACTAATACTTCCCAATAATCATGGCAGACCAAAATACTACTCAATCCCAAACCAAGGACGGCCAAACCGGTCAAGGCCCTCAGGAGCCTAAGGCACCGACAGCTGCTGAAAAAAAGGCCGCTGAAGCCGCCAAGAAAAAAGCGGAAAAGGAAGCCGCTGCAGCGGAGAAAAAGGCGGCAGCAGAGAAAAAAGCAGCAGAGGCCGCCAAACAAAAGGCGGAAAAGGAAGCTGCTGCAGCTAAGCAAAAAGCCCAAAAAGCCGAGAACGCCAAGCTCAAGGAGCTGGTAGCGCCCTACTTCGAGGCCAATCCTTCAGCTGAAGAGCTGCACTTCACCCGAGAGAAAAACGGGAGCATGATCGGCTTTCCCAGAGCTTATGATGCCAAGAAGCGTCAGGCTCGGGTCAATCCTACCGAGAAGGTCCTGAGCCTCACCCAAAAAGCTTTCAAGTCACTCTAACCCTTCAACCATGGCACAGCTTCCTGGCATTGACATTTCAGAAAACAAAGACGCGATCGGCGTCATAGCGCCATCGCGAGACGGCGTGGCAGCCCTCCTGGTGACTGCTACCCTGTTCCCCGGCATCCTGGAAGATGCTACCCCCTACCAGATCTTTGGACTGGCCGATGCTGCAGCACTCAATATCGATGCAGCCAACAATCCTTTTGCCTATGCCCAGCTAGCCCAGTTCTATGCGGGTCGCAATGGTGCGGAGCTCTGGTTTATGCCCATCCCCGATACCTTGAGTATGGCCGATGCCTTCGATCCGGCTGGCAACTATGCGCCCAAGTTGGCTGAAGCAGCAGGTGGTGACATTCGGCTCATGGGAATCTCGGCCAATCCAGCCGTACCTTCAGCCGTGGCCAATGGCCTGGAGGGTGATGTGCATACGGCTGCTGTAAACGCGCAAACCCTGGCCAACCAGTTTCGATCTAATCATCAGCCATTCAGTGTTCTCATCGATGGACGTGGCTTCTCCGGAACACCAGGTGATCTGACCGACTACAGCACGGGTGACCAGGACTCAGTCAGTATCCTCATTGGAGGCGCTCAAGTAGGAGACATCCACAGTGCCATGGGCAACCTGCTTGGGTCCCTGGCCAGCCTGCCTGTCCAACGTCGGATCAGCCGCAAGCGCAATGGATCTGTCGGACTGGCTTCAGCAGTCTTTACCGATGGGCAATTGGTGGATGATCATACTGGCAAGTTCACTTCCATTGCGGCCAAGAACTATATCTTCTACCGTACCTATACCGGAAAGCCTGGGTATTTCTTTTCTACTGACAGCACCCTGGCCCAAGGGGACTTCAGTACCATCTCCAGTCGGCGGGTCATGGACAAGGTCCGACGCCTGGCCCATGAGGTCTACACCGAATGGCTAGACGAGGAGATTACCGTCGATACTGGTGCTGGCACCATTGCTGAGCAGGAGATCGAGCAGCTCCAGCAGGACATCAACAACGAAATCAACCTGCAGATGGTCTCAAAAGGTGAGTTGTCTGCTTTTGTGAGCTTCGTGGATCCTTCGCAGAATGTGCTTTCCACAAACGAGCTCCGGGTTCAGCTCCAGCCTACACCGGTAGGTTATGCCACCCAATTCAACATCGAGGTTTCATTCAATAATCCATTCGCATAAACACCATGGCCGTCGTATCCTTTCCCAATCAGCAGTATGCCTTCCATGACATGAAGTTCTTTGCCAATGGCAGGTCCATTAAGATCCTGGAACTCAAGTTCAACATCAGCGAAGAAGATGAATTTCTCTTCGCCAATGAGCAGTACCCCCTGGCCATTCAACCAGGGCCCGTCTCTCCTACTGGTGAAGTGGTAATCCTCCAGTCCGACTACATTGCCTGGACCGATGGCTTGCCTGCTGGCCGCAACATCCATGATGATTACTATGACTTCATCGTAATCTATAAGCCCAAGCTCATCCTGCCCATTCACAAGAAAGTATTGAAGTTCTGCAAGATCTCCAGTGCTGAAGAAGGCATGAGTCAAGGAGACAAATTCATGCGGGTGCCGCTGCCTTTTAAGTTCCTGGGCCTCGACGACAAGTAAACCATCAAAAACCGAAAGCATATATGTCAGCAAAAAAGAAACTCAAAGGCCAGGTAGATGAAAAGCAAATCGCCGAATGGAAGAACCTGGTGGGTGATGAGCTCATCACCATCGTTCATGAAGGGGCCATCTCCTATTTCAAGAAACCTGGTAGAACCGAGATCGGCCAGGGCATGACAGCAGGGGCTGGGAACATGCTGGAGATCCAGATCAAAACCCTGGAAGCATGCTTTCTGGGCGGTGATAATGGGCTGTTCGAAGATGAGGAAGCCCTGATTGGGTCGGCTTTGGAGTTTGACCAGCATGTGAGTATCAAGAAAACGCAACTGGGAAAGCTTTGAGCCGTGCCAGTGCACGGCCAGAGGACAATCCCATCGCCTATGGGGATGCACAGATCGCTTACTTCCTGCACCTGGATCCGGAGAAGCTGTCCGATGAAGAATGGGCTACCAAGTTGAAGATGATTGCTAAACTCAGAGCACAAGAAAATTGGTAAATGACAACTACCCCAATAAGCGACATTCAGTATCTTGAATAGTAAAAAAGGACCATGGCTGATCTTCCTACCGTTTTTCTTTCTTACTCCTGGGCCAATAAGGCTGAAGCCGATGAGATTGATGATCATTTCAAGGGTTTTGGTCTACAGTTTCGTCGCGACGTAAGGGATGTCGGGTACAAGGATTCAATCAAGGAGTTTATGCAGCAAGTAGGTAAGACTGACTTCGTAGTGATGCTGATCAGTGATGAATTCCTCAATTCGGTGTGGTGTATGTACGAAGTGCTGGAGCTGATGAGGGATCGGAATTTTTCAAAACGAATGCTGCCAGTGATTCTCCCTGGCGCTGACATCTTTGATCCCGAATACAGGATTAAGCTTATCCGAGACTGGAATGATAAGAGAGCAAGGCTTGAAAACGATCTGGCCACTCTTCCACTGGAGAGTATGGGTCCATTAACGGAGGAATTGAAACACCTTCGGGATATCTGCAACAACCTCGCGGACTTCCTTCATGAATTAGGAGATCAGAAATCGGTTTCATTTGAGACGCTGCAAGCCAATCGCTTTAGAGAGCTAGTTGACTTCATGGGACTTGAAAAGGATTCTTTGATAAAAGAGCTAATAACCATTCTTAGTAAGGAAACCAAGAAGCAAAGAATCAAGGACTTGATTAGGTTCACACATAATTACAATCACTATGCACTGGGCTATTTTGCTCTAGCCGAGCAGCAAGAAGATTCTGAAGACCAAATCCTCTATTATGATCTGGCCATAGACAGGGATCCCGAAGTTCCAATATTCTATTTTCGTCGCGGAGCAATCAAGGCCAATTTGGGGGACTATCAAAGCGCGATCGAAGACTACGACCAGATCATAGCGATGAATCCCAATGACGCTGCGGTCCATTACAATCGAGGAACGGCCAATTCCGCCTTGGGGAACTATAAAGGCGCGATAGCTGACTTCGACACAGCCCTAGAACTGGATCCAAAATTCGATTCCGCATATGCCAATCGCGGATCGGCAAAGTCCGAAATGGGAGACGATCAAGGCGCTATTGAAGATTACGACCAGGCCATAGCGCTGGATCCAACAGATGCACAGATTTACTACAATCGCGGAGCGACCAAGTCCTCTTTGGGGGAGCATCGACCCGCGATCCTTGACTTCGATCAGGCCATAGCGCTGGATCCAAAAAACGCAAAGCTCTATTCCAATCGGGGAGCGAGTAGGTACGCATTGGGATATGAACAAGACGCGATCAAAGACTATGACCAGGCCTTAACTCTGGATCCAAATAATATTTACGCATATTACTATCGAGGAAATAGCAAGTCCGATTCGGGAGACTATCCAGGTGCGATCGAAGACTATAGCCGAGCCATAGCTCTGGACGCAAATCTTGTTCAGGCCTACTACAATCGGGGAATTAGCAAGTCCGATTTGGAGGACTATCCAGGTGCGATCGAAGACTACAGCCAAGCCATAACTCTGAATCCAAAATATACTCTGGCATATTACAATCGGGGAATTAGTAAGTCCAATTCAGGAGACCATCGAGGCGCGATTGAAGACTACGACCATGCCATAGAGCTCGATCCTAATTTAGCTCAGGCCTATTACAATCGGGGAAATAGCAAGGCCAGTTTGGGGGACTATCAAAGTGCGATCAAAGACCAAAACCAAGCCATTGCGCTGGATCCAGATCTCATTCAGGCCTATTCCAATCGAGGAAGTATCAAGTCCGCTTTGGGGGACCATCAAGGCGCAATCGAAGACCACAATCAGGCCATAGCGCTGGATCCAGATCTCACTCAGGCCTACTACAATCGGGGAACATGCAAGGCCAGTTTGGGAGATCATCAAGGTGCAATCCAAGACTACGATAAGGCCATAGCGCTGGATCCAGATCTCATTCAGGCCTATTACAATCGGGGAATAAGTAAATCCCATTTAGGTGATAAAAAAGGCGCAATCCAAGACTGTGACCAGGCCATAGCGCTGGATCCAAACCTAGCTCGGGCGTATTTCAATAGGGGAAACAGTAAGGCCGATTTGGGAGACCTTCAAGGCGCCATCAAAGACTACGACCAGGCCATAGAACTGGACGCCGAAAATGCAATGGCCTATTTACTTAGGGGACTTTTGAAAAGCCGAATCAACCAAGATGATCCAACTGTAAAAGCAGATTTTAAAAAAGCCCTGGAATTGGATCCAAATCTACCAGGGTTCTTCAAAAAAGATGGCGGCTAGAGACTACCTCTATAGCGCCAACCTTAGAGAAAACGTCAGCAGTCGCATGACCCAAATGGCCAGGGTCAGCTCCAGGTCGTCCAGAGTCGTTCTTTCCAGCTTCTCCCGCTTTCGTCAAGGCTCAAAACAGAATGTCATGGCCATCAACCAACAAAGGATGGCCACCAAGAAACTTGATGTTGCCACTCGGGATCTACCAAACTCCATCCAGATCCCTGTCAGTGCACCTGGTGCTGCAGCTACCACCCGACGCATGGAATCCTTGGATCGTGCGGTCCTGCGCATCGCTCGCAATGCCGCCATCTTCGCTGGGCTCACTTTCGGGATCTCTGGAATCGCTGGAGCTACCGTAGGTCAGGAAGTTGGCTTCGAAAAATCCCTCAGCAATGTCCAGGCCCTCACGGCCAGCACCTCCCAGGAAATGGGTGTGCTCAGAGCTGCCGCCATGCGAGCTGGAGAAACCACCGTCCACACCGCTCGATCCTCGTCCGATGCCATGGGCTTTTTGGCCATGGCCGGTCAGACCAACAATCAGATCCTGCGCAGTCTGCCAGCCACCCTGGACCTGGCCTCAGCTGGCCACATCGACCTGGCTCGTGCGGCAGACATTGCCACAAACATCCAAAGCCAGTTTGGTAAAACCGCTGCCCAGACTTCTGAAATCGCAGATAAGCTGGCATACACGCGGGCCAATGCCAATACGGATATTTACGAAGCCGCTGAGGCCATGAACTACTTCGGCCCAACAGCCAAGGCCATGCGGGTTTCATTATCAGAGTCCTTAGCCACCATCTCCATCTTCGCCGATAGTGGCTTAAAAGGAAGCCTGGCGACCCGGGCTTTTGGGACTTCTTTAGTGCGACTCACCAAACCTACCCGAGAAGCCAAAGACGTCATCGACAAATACAACTTAAGCTTCTTCAATACCGAAGGGCGTTTCATTGGTATTGCACCTATGGTCGCCATGCTGAACAAACGTCTGGGTGGGCTCAATGATCAACAAAAACAATCTGCCCTGTCCACCATCTTCCAATCCGAAGCGATCCAGGAGCTGAATATTCTATTATCAGCCGGTTCGAGAGAAGTAGAACGTTTTACCAAAAACCTGGATCAGTCCGAAGGTACAGCCCGATACATGGCCCAGGTCAAACTGGATAACCTGGCAGGTGATTTCACCAAGCTGCGAAGTGCTTCCGAATCCTATGCGATCAGCCTGGGAAGTGAATTAGATCCTACCCTTCGCCGGATCACACGTATGGCCACCTTCTTTGTCCGCGGCCTGGATACTTCTGCAGCCGGACAAAACCTACGTTGGACCACTATCCAAGCCTGGAACTTGGCACGAGGCATTCAACGAAACTGGTGGCTGATCAAAGGATTTGTTAAAGCCTATATCGTTCTGAAAGTAGCCACGGCCAGTTACAACCTGGTGCTGCGCTTACAGCAATCACTCCTGGTGCAAAGTGCCAGAGGGTTCTGGTCGCATCGAGCAAGTATGGCTGCTTCTACTGCAGCTACCCGTGGAGCTACCATCGCTCAGCAAGGATTCAACACGGCCTTGCGCATGAATCCAATAGGTGCTGCAGTCTCATTAGTAGCTTCATTAGCCGCTTCCTGGTTACTGCTCCGGGACAACATCAAAAAAGCCAACGACCAGCAGGCGCAGTTTGACCTACAGGCTCAGGAACAGGAATTCCTCAATCAAGAATTCAAAGATCAGCGGGTTCGTGCTTCCAAATTCGTGAACTTGGCCGATAACCAGCGACTGATGGATCAGCTGAGTACCTCGGAGATCCAACGTCGCATCCAGGAAGGACAAGGCATGCTCACCTTCTTCCGAGATCAAGCCATCCAAGCAGCCAACTATGAGCGTGAAGCTGGCAGATCAGGTCTACTCGATACCCAGTATCGTAGAGGTATTGCTCAAGAGGATCTGGCTAGTGCTCAAGATCGGCTGGCCACCCTGCAGCTGGAGATCAATGGCAGTCCTGACGTGGATCCCCAAATCGGTCTTCGGGCCGTGGAGCTGCAGAATAACATCAAGACCATTGAGGCTCGGATCGGGAGACTGGTGGCTAAGGAAAATGATATTCGGGCTGCTAACCCTGTATTGATCAATGATCCTACTTCTACTTCGAAAGGATTCAACGTCATCGCCGAGCAGCTCAAGAAATCCCTGGACGGATTGGAAAGAAGGCTTCCTTCTTCAGATGAGAAGCCCTTGTCCTTGGTGGCTTCCAGTGATACCAGTGCTGATCAGGAGCTGACCAGTCAGGTCAAATCAGCCATGTCCGGATCAGCTGTCGGTGGTGAGCAAAGAACCATAGTCAATTTCTCCATCGAAGCCATCAACAACATTGTCAATACTGCTGATGGATCTACCGGTGCTGAAGAGGTAATTCAACAAATGATGCAGGAGTTATTATCTGCATTCAATGAAGCAGGCTTTCAAGTAAAACTAGCCTCTCGATAATGTCAATAGCTAATACCATACCGACTCCTCCTGGTATCAATGTCAGTAATGACCTGGCATTCTTGTACAGTCGCATCTTCGGATACGTGGGTCCCCCCTTTCCTGGGTTACCTGGTGCAGGTGTTGGCAATTTCGGTGATCGGTTTAATGTGGTGGGTGCAGCTGCTAGTGTCTTATCCACTTTCAAGAAAGCTTCTCCCCTGGGCCGACCTGAAATCATGTCGGTGGCTTTTACTCATCCTCAGGTAAATGGAGGATCTGCATGGAAGTTTCCCTATCAGCCCATTGTGTCCTTAATCCAGGGGAACCGCATCATTCGACGCTTCCCTGCCAGTTCGGGAGGAGTTCGCGGAAGCATCAAAGAGTTATGGTCGCAAGATGATACGCTCGTCACCCTCGAGGGTGTGCTCATGTATCAACCTGCTAATGTTCGGGAAGACAAGTACGCTGATCAGATGGCACCACAGCTGGAAAGCGACATGCAGATGCTGCATGATTTCATGAATACCAAGGTGGTAGAAGTACTAAATCCCAAACTGAATCAGCTAGGGGTCTCAGCCCTGTGCATAGAGGGGATCCGATGGCTCCCCTACTCTCATGCACAGGTTCACCCTTTTAGGTTGACAGGATATTCTGAAGATGTGAAGTACGAGCTATTTGAATAATGTACCTAGGGCAAATCACATATGAGGTTTTAATAGGAGGTCAACGGCTACAGTTCCTGGAATCATTGAAAGTCAGAAAAGATCTGAACCGGTTAAGTGACACTGCTGTCATCGTAGTACCTGGTTCACGTGGATCGGTAGGTCTGCAGGTGGAGCAGGGTATCCAGCGAGGCATGCCAGTCCAAATTGCCTGCGGCTATGACGGGGAGCATCGACAAGAGCTGGAGGGATATGTACTCAGTGTTTCCACCGACAACCGAATTGCCATCGAAGTTGAAGATGGGATGTTTCAGCTGCGTCGACCTACACAAAACAAGGTACTGAAGGATGTTCGCGCCAATGAGATTGTAGCGGAGATTCTACAAGGTGCAGGGTTAGGCAGTTCCATCGACCTGGTCCCTGGAGAGCATACCGAAGCGATCGTCTTTGACAAGTTCACACTGAGCAATGTGACTGCCTATGAAGCCCTGGCCAAGCTGAAAAGGCAGACAGGTTACAACTACTACTTGAGAGGAAATGAGCTGCACATTCAATTGCGGCACTTGACTGATCAGCCTGCAGATCCTGTGACCATGGACTTTCGACTCCATATCGAAAAGTCACAATTGAAATATGCTAGAGAAGAAGAGCGACTCTTGGAAGTTGAAGTCATCGGCATTGACAAGGAGAACAAGCGGCATCCAGTTTTAGTCGGTGAATCCGGGGGAGATAAGTACACGGCCTACCGGTACAATGTGACGGATCCAGGATCACTGGAAGCCTATGGCCAGGAGCTATTGAAGAAGTTTCGATTCACGGGCTATGAAGGTAATGTCACAGGATGGCTTGATCCCTACTATACCGTAGGTGATGCCATGACCATCATAGATCCGGATTATCCGGATAGAGAAGGTTCTTACCTCATTGAAAGGATGGACCTGGAGCTTAGTAAATCAGGAGGAGTTCGAAAGGGTCATTTAGGGGTGAAGCTATGAGTAAGGAACGTGAGGCATTGGTAGAAGTATTAGCAGATCTCAAGTACCCTGGATCTATGGTCAAAGCCGCAAAAGTGCTTTCCGTGGATGAAGACAATAGGACCTGTGAGGTAGAATTCATCGAGAATGAAGTGGTCCAGTCCGACATTCGGCTCAAGGCTTCGGAAGACGGCGAAACGGATGGCTTCTTTTTGATCCCGGCTGTTGGCTCCGTTGTCCTGGTGCAGCTGCTGGATGAAGAGTGGAATGGATTCATCTGTTCGGTCAACCAGGTGGAGAAGGTCCTCTACTTGGAGGGCGAAACGGTCATCAGTTTTACCAAAGACTTGGTGAGCCTGATCTCCGGAGGAAAGCTGGAGTTCAAGAACGCCGGCGTGAATCAAAAGGAGATCCTGGTCGGTCTCATTGACATTGTAGCGCAGATCGTGGTGCTGCAGGGTAAAGGTCCGGATATTCCCGGATTAGCGGATTTGAAGGTGAAGGTGAATCAGTTGATGGAATGAAGCTGGTTTGCGGATTAGATAGAATGAATGAGCAATGCATCCGTCTGACGCATTGCTCACCTAAGAACCAGCTATGGAAAATAGATACTCACTATTTCTGCTTACTAAAGTAGTTATTGTCACTTAGACCATAAGGTTAGTTCGATGAATAGACCCGGAAGTTCGATGAGTGGAATGACGCAAAAAAAAAGCAATGCATCAGGGCGACGCATTGCTCTAAAATGTAATAAGCGAATGATACAAGGTACCGCCTATTAACCAACCAGTGATGTAAATATTGAATGCCAAGTAGGAATGGAAAATGACAATGGTCATATCGAGACCAGAGAAATGAAGAAGGCAGTACAGAACGCACTGCCTTCAAGAAATATAGCTCTAAGGTCGAAAAAACCTTGAGACTCAAAACTGTACTGAAACGATGAATTTCAACTACCAAAGAAGTATGAACGGGATGAATTGCTACACCAAAGAGGATTGTGCAATTCCTCACATACCACCCACTAACGTTCCGATGATATGCCGCTAGCAAAACCAACCCTCGTCAACGAAATCAAAGCTGCGCTGAGCATAGGTTCAGATGCTGCTCAGGACACAGAAAATCCTGTGGATGCCGATGCACTTCGAGACCAGCAAGCCGATGCCCTGGCTACAGCCATCGACAACTACATCCGATCGCAGCAGATCATTGTGCCGGCTGGGATACCGGTCGCCACCACAGGATCCGCTACCGCCCAGGCGGGTACCACCACCGCTCCATCTTCACCTGCCACCATCAGCTAATGCCCAAGGATTTCATCATATCCTCAGATGGCAAAGTAGTGACAGGAGAGAGTACCACCCAGCATATCGTAGACCTGGCCACCCTTCACAAAGGCTGGCATAAGTTCTCTCCCTTCGTTGGCGCAGCCATCGAAGAAGACCTGGATGATGAACTGGACTTACGAAGCATCAATCAACGGATCTCCGAAGAGGTACGCAAGGATGGTGGATCCTTGACCTTCGATTATGCCGACCCCCAAAACATCCAATGGTATGGAGCTTATTGAAGTGAAGAAAAATCAAAGCCTCCTGGACGTGGCCATTGAGCATTATGGCTTCGTCGATGGTGTGTTTCAGCTAGTCAAGGACAACCCTTCATTGCTGGGCGTCACCGATAATGTCTTTCAAGGCGATTTGCTCTTTGTTGATCCTGCTCTAGTGAAAGCACGGATCAAGGCCCAGCTGCCAACTGAGGGCGTCTCGACCATCACTTCAGATCTGAGGGCTTCGGGTATAGGCTTCTGGCAAATCAATAACGACCTCATCATTCAATGACATGGCACTAACCTCTGAACAATACACCCAAATCATCACCGATAAAGCAGCTGAGTTTCCAGAACTCTCAGAACTGGAAGCCAATCCTTCCCGTGTTCCGGAGTGGCTATACATCAAGCAGGTCCAGGGCTTCCTCTGGAAGTCCATAGCTGAAATGGTGGATCAGCACAAGGCCGAAACCGATCTGAAGATCGTCCAACAAGAAACGGGTACCCTCTCCTGGTACCGGGATAAAGTGCTAGCCTACCAGCATGGAGATCCCCTCACCCTCATCAATAATGTGCCAGGATACAATCTCCCGGATCCTGCCAAACAGATCATTGCCCATGCCAGCCTCAAAGAAGTCCAGGTCAATGATGAAACGGTGATCGATATCAAAGTGGCCAAGGCCAATGGCGATGATCTGGAAGCGATCGATGTGCTGGAGCTTGCTGGTCTTCAGACCTACCTGGCTAAGATCAAGTTCGCCGGCACCAAGCTCTTGGTTCAGTCCCTGCCACCTGACCAGGTGTATTACGACCTGGACATCGAAGTAGACCAAACCATCATCGGTCTTGACGGGAAGCGGCTGGATGGTACCACCGACACACCGATCCTGGATGCGATTGGTGCCTTTCACAAAAGCATTGGTGAAGATGGGGTGCTCTATTTATCCAAGGTAGTGGACGCACTTCAGTCCATTTCCGGTGTGATCGATGTGGAAATGAGTGCAGCTTTCTACTCCGACAATGGATGGCAGGCCATCAACCGAAAGTGGGAAAGTCCTGCTACCTATATGGAACTGGATGTCGGACAAACCATAATCAATTACTCATGACATGTATGTAGTAGACTATGACATCTTGCTCTCACAAATCCTACCTCCCTCCTGGAGAAACACCTGGCGGGAGAACCTTTTGCGAACCTGCTGCGAACCGGTCAAAGGGATCTACAATGAACTCTATGCCTACATCGGTCAGATCCCCGAAGAAATCAACCTCAACAGCCAGGTCCTGGTGATGGAAACCTACCTCAATCGCATTGCCGGATACACCGAGATCCGGCAGATCAGCATATCAGATGGAGATAAGAACGGTCACTTCATTGTCAACATACCTATCGACTCCACTGCCAAGCATTTGGTCATCGCCTACTGTGAGCAATTCAAGCTTGGCGGCAAATCCTATACACTCAACGAATACTAAACCATGGCACAGATTTCACTACAAGCCCTCAAGGATCTTTGGATCAACGGATTCAAACCCACAGCGCAAAGCTTCTCAGATCTCTTCGACAGTTTCGTGCACAAGGATGCACCCATCAATGAGCTGGTACCTCGTGCTACCCAGGCCGAAGCTGAAGCAGGTACTGACAATGAGAAGGTGATGACACCACTGACCACCTTTCAAGCGATTGCTGAAGAGCGGCAAGGGTACCTGGCCAGCGTTCCGGACTTTCCTGCAGGATTCACCCTCTCCGGAGGAAGCAGTATCCTCAATACCTATGAAGAAGGGACCTGGTCTCCCCGTTTCAATGACTCCGATGGTAATGTGGGCAATACCATCGGATCCGGAGAATACGTCAAAGTAGGTCGGGTGTGTACCTGCATCATGATCCTGGATGATGTAGACAAGCAAGGCCTTAGCAATCTGGCTGGGGTCCGGATCGCAGGACTTCCCTTCGTTAGCAGTGGGTTTGATGATCAGTACATCGGTGCGCCATTTCATGAAATGCTGAATGTCACCGGTGGCCAGCAGCAGATCCTCCAGGTCCTGAAATCTGATGCCAGGCTCCGTGTCTGGTACATCACCGACAATGGCAGTGCCACTCCTGGCTTGATCGGAGACAACACCGATGACCAAACCAACTATCGTTTCACCTTTTCTTATATCACCGCATGAAAATCGTAGGCATCAACATCACTACAACGGGTCACCTGGAAGTGCTTCAAGTCGACGAAGTCACCGGTAAGAAACACCGATTCGTCCTCCTCAAGGGGGACTGGACTGCTTATGATCAGTTCAAGGCAGAGGTAGATCCTTTGCTTAGCGCTCAGGAGAAAACGATCGCTGAGTTATGGACTGACGAATAAGTCCCCAAAAGATATTTGGGCTTAGTGTCGAGGCCCTGATGAACAATTATGCAAACAACTAAACATCATGGTACGACCAAAACTCAAAACACCTATTAGCTATTATGGAGGCAAGCAGCAGATGTTGCCTCACATTCTTCCACTCATTCCAGAACATAGAATCTACACCGAAGCCTTTGCCGGTGGATTGGCTGTCTACTGGGCCAAGGATCCAGCAGCAGTGGAAGTGATCAACGACATCGATGGTGAGATTGTGAATTTCTACTATCAGCTCAAAACCAATTTTGATGTCCTTGAGCAACAGATCCAATCGACCTTGCATAGCCGTCAGAGTTATGAAGACGCTGTGGTCATCTACAACCGACCACATCTCTTTTCAGCAGTGAGACGGGCCTGGGCATTCTGGATCCTGACCGCTGAAGGATTTGCCAGCAAGATTGGCTCCTGGGGCTATGACCGGGATGGTACCACCACCAAAAAAGTCATCAACAAGAAAAAGCAGTTTCTCGAAGTGTTAGCGAACCGCCTGGAGACTACCCAAATCGAGTGCAATGATGCCAACAAAGTCATCTTCAGCCGAGATACTCCAGATACTTTTCATCTGGTGGATCCACCCTACATCAACAGTAATCAGGGTCATTATTCTGGCTATGCTGAGTCACATTTCAGATCAACCTTAGAAGTCCTCGCCCAATGTAACGGGAAGTTCATGCTCTGCTCCTATCCTTCCGAGCTCCTCAAGCAATTCAGGAAAGAACATGGCTGGACCAGCTTTCATTTCGACAAGCAATTAGCAGCAGGAAAATCAGGCAGGAACCGCAAAACCGAGGTGATCACCTTAAACTACGATCCGGGAATTGCGGGGTAATAATGGCCGGGAGGTGTCGTACTACATAGAAAAACCACAGATATAGTTTATGAATGCAGTCTCCCGGCCAAGGCCTTAGAGACACATCTACTATATCCATGGTTTAAAACAACATGTAGTACGACAATACAAATCTACCAAATCACAACTACCCCAATAAGGGACTTTGAACTATATTGAAAGAAAAAATACGATGGCTGATTTGCCAACCGTTTTTCTTTCCTATTCACATAAGAACAAGGCTGAAGCTGACGAAATCGATAACCATTTCAAGGCCATCGGATTGGATTTTCAGAGAGACATTAGGGATGTCGGATACAAAGAATCCTGGAGTACCTTCATGCAAAAGGTGGGGGAGTCTCGTTATGTGGCAATGCTAATCAGTGATGCCTTTCTTCGCTCCAGAAACTGTATGTATGAAGCCTTGGAACTTATTCGAAAGCGGGATTATGAGAAACGGCTTCTGCAAATCATCTTGGAGGGCACAGAGCTTTCAAATTTGAATTATCGAGCGGACATAATCCGCCATTGGCAAGCGGAAAAAAAGAAAGTTGAAGAGGAAATCAAAGATCTTGATACCAGAGGTCAAATAAGCTTTATTGAGGAAATCAAGGTTTTGGACGACATCATTGGCAGCGTCGGGGACTTCATGAGTGTTCTGGCGGATCGCAACTACATCAAATATCAAGATCTAAGAGCCAACAAATACCAAGAACTTGTTGATTTCATGGGTATCGGATCTGATCCGTTAATGGCAGAACTTCTAGAGGTTCTTGAGATTGAAGACAAGAAGAAAAGGATTAGGGAGTTGGTCAAATTCACAAATGAGCACAAGGGTTACGCCAAAGGCTATTTTGCTCTCGCTTATCAGCAAGAGGATCCTCATGATCAGATTCTGTACTACGATTTAGCCTTAAAAGAAGACCAGAATTATACACACGCCTATTACAATCGGGGAACGACCAAGTACAAGTTGGGGGAATTTCAAGGAGCGATACAAGACTTCGACCAGGCCATAGCCCTAGATCCAAAATTTACAGCCGCCTATTCCAATCGGGGAACGACCAAGTACGAGTTGGGGGAATTTCAAGGAGCGATACAAGACTTCGACCAGGCCATAGCCCTAGATCCAAACGATGCACAGGCCTATTGCAATTGGGGAGCGAGCAAGGCCGCTTTGGGGGACAAAAAAGGCGCGATCAAAGACTACGACCAGGCCATAGCACTAGATCCAAAATATACAGCCGCCTATTCCAGTCGGGGAACGACCAAGTACAAGTTGGGGGAATTTCAAGGAGCGATACAAGACTTCGACCAGGCCATAGCCCTAGATCCAAACGATGCACAGGCCTATTTCAATCGGGGAAATAGCAAATCCGAGTTGGGGGAATTTCAAGCAGCGCTCAAAGACTACGACCAGGCCATAGCACTAGATCCAAAAAATGCTGCCGCCTATTCCAACCGGGGAAATAGCAAGTCCGAGTTGGGGGACAAAAAAGGCGCGATCAAAGACTACGACCAGGCCATAGCCATAGATCCAAAATATGCTAAGGCCTATTCCAATCGGGGAAATAGCAAGTACAAGATGGGGGACAAAAAAGGCGCGATCAAAGACTACGACCAGGCCATAGCACTAGATCCAAAATATGCTGCTGCCTATTACAATCGGGGAACGAGCAAGTACGCTTTGGAGGACCATCAGGCTGCGATCAAAGACTACGACCAGGCCATAACACTGGATCCAAAACATGTGAAAGCCTATTCGAACCGGGGAACGAGCAAGTCAGCTTTTGGGGACGATCAAGGCGCGATCCAAGACTACGACCAAGCCATAGCCATAGATCCAAACGATGCTCAGACCTATTCCAATCGGGGAACGAGCAAATCCGCTTTAGGGGACAAAAAAGGCGCGATCAAAGACTACGACCAGGCCATAGCCATAGATCCAAACTATGCTGCTGCCTATTTCAATCGGGGAACAAGCAAATCCGCATTGGGGGACGAAAAAGGCGCGATCAAAGACTACGACCAGGCAATAGCCCTAGATCCAAAAAATGCTCAGGCCTATTCCAATCGGGGAACGAGCAAGTCCGAGTTGGGGGACGAAACAGGCGCGATCGAAGACTACGACCAGGCAATAGCCATAGATCCAAAATATTCTGCCGCCTATTTCAATCGGGGAAATAGCAAGTACAAGATGGGGGACAAAAAAGGCGCGATCAAAGACTACGACCAGGCCATAGCACTAGATCCAAACCTAGCTCAGGCCTATTACATTCGGGGAAAAAGCAAGGCCAAGTTGGGGGAATTTCAAGGCGCGATCAAAGACTACGACCAGGCCATAGCCATAGATCCGAAATTTGCTGAGGCCATTTTCTTACGAGGTTTGACTAAGTTGGAAAGTGACGAAAGCGGCAAAATGGATATCGAGAATGCTCTTAAACTAGAGCCTGCGTTGATAAGATTCTTGAAGAATGATTAATTCGCCAGTCCCTCGATAAGGAATCGCCAGAACACACTTTGCTTTCCAAAACACTAATTCTTGAAATAGTACAATTTCATATTTTAGGCTATAAAGGGCTAATAAATCAGTTTGGTTACCACCATCAAGACGAAAAAAGAGCAGTCCTCAGGAGAAGTAAAGTCCACCTTCTTGCTCCCAAAAAACCATACGTTTCGAATTTGACTCGTCGACAAAACCATACGTTTCGAACCTGAATCGTTATACGGTTCGAATTTGACTGGCCACAATTACCTTTGGCCACTTTAACTATTCTATCTCACCAGTAACCTTGCATTGCATAGTACCGTACAATACCAAAAGGAATTGTGTCCATAGGTGCAACTTTTTACAACCAAGCCGCATCTAATGCATAACCCGAAGGTCAAAAACTCAAAATACCATGTTCAAAAACTACCTGACTGCCGCCCTGCGTAACCTGCGCAAACACACCTTTTACTCCGCCATCAACATACTGGGATTGTCGATAGGCCTTACGTGCTTTATCCTCATCTCCGTCTACGTCAAAGACGAACTCAGCTACGATCGCTTCCATCAAGACCTGGAGCAGATGTATCGCATGGACTTCTCCGGGGTTATCAACGGCAACGAATTCATTACAGCACTGGCCAGCGTGCCGGCAGCCCAAACGATGATCAACGACTTCCCGGAAGTCGTCGACGCCACACGCTTCCGAACACGCGGTGAACGACTCATCAAAATAAAAGGCACAGACCGGAACTTCAAGGAGGAAGATGTCACCTATGCCGACGCTAACTTCTTCCAGTTCTTCAGTATCCCCCTCCTCAATGGAGACGTGGAGACCGTGCTGGAGCGCCCTAACACCATTGCCATCAGCGAAAAGGTAGCCAAGAAGATATTTGGAGATGAAGATCCCGTAGGCCAGGTACTGGTAATGAGCAATGAATATGATTTCGAGGTAACGGGCGTATTTCAGGACATCCCCCCTCAGTCCCATTTTCACTTTGACCTGCTACTGGCCATGGAGGGCCTCGACGAAGCCAAGCAGCAGTTCTGGATGAGCTTCAACTTTCAGACCTATCTCAAACTACAAGAGGGAACGAATCCGGCTACCATTAATGCTAAATTCCCTGCCCTGATCGAAAAATACATTGGCCCGGAAGTAGAACAATTCATGGGGCAAAGCCTTGAAGAATTTGCCGAAGCTGGTGGCGCAGCAGGTTTCGAGCTGTTCCCGGTAAAAGACATCCACCTGCACTCCGACAAGCTGGGTGAAGTGGAAGCCAATGGAGACATCAACTATGTCTACATCTTCTCCGCAGTGGCGTTGTTCATCCTGCTGCTGGCTTGCATCAATTTCATGAACCTGGCGACAGCTCGATCAGCCAGCCGGGCCAAAGAGGTCGGTGTACGCAAAACCATGGGCGCCTACAAGTCGCATCTCATCTACCAGTTTCTCTCCGAAGCGGTGATGATATGCATGATCTCCTTTGCCATTGCCATAGGCATTTCCGCATTGGTATTGCCGGCTTTTGAGGAACTCGCCGCTAAAACGCTCTCGCTGACTGACCTCTTCTCGTGGCAGTTCCTGAGCATCATGTTTGGCATCATGGTCATCGTGGGACTCCTGGCTGGCAGCTACCCGGCCTTCTACCTTTCCGCTTTTCGACCCGTTGAAGTGCTCAAAGGCAAATTGACATTGGGACTCAAAAGTGGTGGTATTCGTAGCACTTTGGTGGTGGTACAGTTCACCGTCTCCATCATCATGATCGTAGGTACGGCTATTGTCTTTGACCAACTGTCCTTCATCCAGAATAAGAAATTGGGCTTCGACAAGGACCAGATCATCATGATTGATGATGCCTGGTTGTTGGGTGATAAAGTAGACGCCTACAAAACCGAGGCTTTGCGGGACACGCGGGTATTGAATGGTACTGTGGCGACCTTCCTCCCGGTCAACACCATCAACAATAACAACTTGTGGTTTCCGGGCCAAAATGCTGGATCAGGGGAAAGTCACGTTCTACACAATTACCGCATCGATGAAGACTACATCGAGACGTTGGGCATGGAGATCATCGAAGGCCGCAACTTCTCCAGGGACTTCCCCAATGATACAACGAAGTTGATCCTAAACGAGGCAGCGGTGAGGCAATTCGGGTTCGACAAACCTTTGGGTCAATACCTATCTACCTATGGTGGTAGCCAGGAAGAACCACGATCAGATGTCTTCCAAGTCGTAGGCATAGTTAAGGACTTCCACTATCGTTCACTGAGGGATCGGATCGAACCATTGATATTTACTTTGGACGACTCGCGGGGCTACATTTCCTTTAAGATCCAGACTGACAACCTGTCCAGCACCATCGACTTCCTGCGAGGTACCTGGGATGGCTTTGCGCCAGGTCAGCCTTTTGAGTACTCCTTCCTGGATGATGAATTCAACAACATGTATGAAAACGAGCAGCAAATCGGGGACATCTTCGGCGTGTTTGCCTTCCTGTCGATCTTCATTGCCTGTCTGGGCCTGTATGCCTTGGCCGCTTTCACGGCAGAGCAACGAACAAAAGAAATTGGAATCCGCAAAGTTTTGGGAGCCTCTATTTCCAGCATCATCACCTTGCTTTCCAAGGAGTTCTCAATCCTCGTGGCGATCTCCTTTGTCATCGCAGCGGGAGCTTCGTACTACCTGATGAACGAGTGGTTAGCAGATTTTGAGTACCGAACTACCCTCAAATTGACGACCTTTGTCTTGGCTGGATTTGTAGCCTTCCTGGTCGCATCGCTTACGATGGGCTCGCAAGCTTACCAGGCCGCAAGGGTGAATCCGGCTCAGTCCCTAAAAGACGAATGACATGAAGGTCCTGCTTTGGTTGATCCTACTGGTGATTTGCTGGCCCCTGGCCTTGCTGATACTCTTCCTGTACCCCATCATATGGCTCCTGCTGTTGCCATTGCGCATCTTTGGCTTCGCTATCGAAGGGGTACTGGCCTTCATCAAGGCCTTGTTCATGCTGCCAGCCAGGATTTTGAGGTAGAAAGCTTCCAAAAAACAAAAAAAGAAAGAGCTCCTTACCTTTGGTAAAAAACACTGCCATGGTAAGGATACTCTTTTCACTAGCCCTTTCAAGCCTGCTGCTCTTTGTCGCCTGCAACGACGAAGAGGAAAATGCCGCCCCGGAGGCGTCAAACCAGGATTTTTCAATTGCAGAGGACGCTACTATCGGTAGTCTTGTCGGCACCGTTGTAGCGACCGACCCCGAACAAGACCCGCTAAGCTTTTCAATATTCTCAGGAGACCCGGACAACGCCTTCGACATCTCAGATAATGGGGAAATCACGCTACAGGGTGCACTCAATTTCGAAACGACGTCATCTTACGGATTGACGGTGGAGATTCAGGATACTGAAAACATTCTGCAGATTACGGTCACGATCAACATAGAAGACGTAGATGAGTTGACGATCGGGGGACGGGAATTCTTCCTAACAAATGGACTCATTGAGGACTATGGCGGCACCCCCGTCACGGACAACACGACAGCGACGCATTACAACTATGACTTCATACTTTCTGACGACGTCATCGATGCCGTGAACGGCGAGTTCAGTCCGAACGCGAACGTAGCCGTTTACGCGGAGCTTTTCTCGTTAGGTGGTACCTCCTTTCGGCCAGGGGTTTTCGAATTGGCCACTGCACAGGAAGACCTGGACCAATCCTTTTTTGTGGCATTTTTTGTAGCTACACTGGACAATAGCGGTCAGGCAGAGCGATTGTTCCTGGGGTCCAGCGGCAACATCACGGTACAAGAAAACAGCCTCAATAACTACACACTCACCTTCCGGGTGACAACACAGGAATTTGATATTGAAAATGAGGAACTCATCTCCGGATCTATTTTGGAAGTAGACTTCACCTATTCAGGTGAGTTCGACTATGAAGACTATTCAGGTAGAAGTGGCGGACGGTCGATCCCCAAGCGATGGAACCTGCTTCAATGAAGTGAAGAAAGCTAATTGCAAGGCGTTTGTCCACTAGGTACTGATCCACGTGATTGTGGATAAATTATAAGGATCCAGTCTCTGAAAAGGGATTGGATTTCGCTTTTACAGTCGTCTGGTCAAGAGAAGCAGGACGGATCTGGAGCGGCCGTGCATTTTGCTAAACGTCGCTCCGAACTAAGGCACTCACCGAATACCCAAACGATAGCTTATAAAAAGTTGCATGGACGATGCTTCATCTTCATTGGCAAAGTCCCGAGAAGCAATGTCTTCGATGTATCTGAATCCAATGGATAAGTCGGAAGCAAAGTTATGACCAAATCCAAAGTGGATATTCCAAGTAGAGCGCTCATGAACAGTTTGCGACTGAGCCGTGAAAGGGTATCTGGTAGTACTAAAACTTGAGTTTCGCTCATTGTCGAGTATGTAGGTGAATTGCGGGCCAGCAAACACATACCATCCATCAGTTGGATAAAAAAGTACCGTGAATGGCAATTGCAGATGTCTGGCTTCGAAATGCGCCACCTCTCGACGAGGGATATCCGCAATTACCTCATTTGCAGCATAGGCTATGCCTTGGCTCAACATTAGATAAGGCAGCAGTCGATAATTGACGGCAAGTCCGGCATGCCAACCTGGTGGCGAATAGGCATTTTCAAGACCGACGAATCTGAATGATTTTACAGACCGAAAAGAGGGTCCACCACTCAGCGACAATGTCCATCGAGCACTGTCACTCTTGATCATGTTCCTACGTCCCAGACGGTTGAGCGTGGAGAATTGATAACCCATGGCGACTTGAAAGGCCGATGATCTGACACCTTGGGAGGAGGTGATGCCCGGTGAATGGCGCGCCGAAAAGAACAGCCCGGAACGTAGCTCATACCCTAAGCCATAGGTCAGCGCGAAATCGAATCTATTGAGCGAATCCGTCAAATTCTGATTGGGTATGGTACTTTGTAAAGATTCAGGATTGGTCTCCCGCTTGTGACTCAATAGCACACCAGGTTGAATCCCGCCCTGCAGAAACCAGCTTTGGGCAAGAAAGTACTTGTAGACCAGCGGAAACTGCAGGTATTGCGAAGTATAGGCAGAGAAGATATTTGAAAATTGAGATACATCGTCCAGCCTCTGATGATCGTATTGGATTTCCAATTGTACCTCATCATGGTTACTCAATGGCTTGGTCACTTGCAGTCCGATGTGAAAACCCACCAGATTCTTAATATTGGCGAAACTTTCCAGCCCATATGATTTGGCCGAACGCAAGCTCACACCACTCCTGACCCCCAGGCCAATACCTGGTAGATCAATTAACGGTTGAGTTTCTTCGAACAAGCCACCTACATCCACCTTATAACCCAGAGAAAACTGGAAGGATGTGGATTTGAAGGGGCCGGATGACCGTGGGGATATATTGCGAAAGGCAAGGGCGTATCTGGCCATAACACTCAGACCAAAAGGTCCATCATACCCTATGCCTACACTTGCGCCTGGGTCGTATCTCCGAAAACCATAAGTCTCATTGGTGGGACGAGCATTACCATCATCATACCTGGTTTGATAGTGCTGTAGAATGCCTAATTGTGGACCTGCAAAGCAAAATATGCCCTCGGGCAAATAACCCTTGATATGAAGGGGAAACTGCACATAGGAAAACCGACTGTTGTTTAATTTTCCCTGAAAGAAAACAGCACCAACCTCGACACCTAGCTGTTGCCATTTGTAGCCCAGGTTGACGCCAAAGTTGGGACGAGCTGGCACTTCCAATTCATCCCGATTATTCCTGCTAACATCGAAAGCGCTTTTTGGCTGCAATGAAATTCCGGCGTTGAGCCCTAAGTAGAGCTGACCCAATGCACCGTGGCAGAAAACCAATAAAAGCATCAAACAAATCGTTCGAAGGGAATAGCGGAATATCATATCGTCATTTGTGGTAAATATGTGACAGCTTGCTCTTTTTTACAAAGACAATTGACTGTCCCAAAATATCCACCTAGCTGACCGATTGTGGATAAATTATGAGGAGCCAATCTCTGAAAAGGGATTGGATTTTTTTATTTTGAAAAATGGTTTTTGGGTAGGGTAAACTGCCAAGCGTCCTTTGGAGAGGATACGGGATCTGTGATGATGAGACCAAGGTCGTGACGAGGATCGGGGCGGCAGGCCCGCCAGGCGCCGGCCTGCCGCAATGCATGTGCGGTGGGGCGTCCCAAAGCCAACAAAAGGGAATAAGCCACTATGTATTTAATCTTTGATACGGAGACGACAGGTCTCCCCCACAACAAGACAGCACCCATTGAGGACCTGGACAACTGGCCCCGGCTGGTGCAGATC
This sequence comes from Cyclobacteriaceae bacterium, assembly GCA_965601475.1. Lineage (GTDB taxonomy): Bacteria > Bacteroidota > Bacteroidia > Cytophagales > Cyclobacteriaceae > JAWPMT01. Next base: position 1,197,223 of record OZ271832.1, read on the forward strand.
GCCTGGCAGCTGCATGATGCGAAGGGTAAGCTGCTGTCTACCGGCAATCATATTGTGAAACCGGATGGCTTTACCATCCCTTTCAATGCGGAGAAGATCCATGGTATCTCGACACAGCGTGCACTGGAAGTAGGTGAGCCGCTGATGGAAGTCCTGGAGAAGTTCAGCAAGGATGTGAAGCGGGCACAGGTGTTGGTGGGTCACAACATAGAGTTTGACAACAAGATCATCGGCGCGGAGTACCTGCGCTGCGAAACGGAAAACCTGCTCGCGGAGGTACCGAATATCGACACTTCCGTAGAATCGGTTGAATTCTGCCAACTACAAGGGGGTATTGGCGGTCGGCTGAAGCAGCCTAAGTTGATCGAGCTCTACGAAAAGCTCTTTGGCGAAGACTTTGGCGATGCGCATGATGCCGCTTACGACGTGGATGCCACCGCAAAAGCATTTTTCGAGCTGCTTCGCAAAAAGGTTATCAAGACGTTTGATGGATCCGAACCTGGGTCAATCACCTATGAAGCGCCTGATCTGGATGCCGCCAACTTTGCCTGGGTACGAGAAAAGGCCTCCGGAAAGATCGGTGACGATGTGGTCTCCGCAGAAGAGATCACCTCCCCTTTCGTGCACTTACATGTGCACTCACAATTCTCGGTACTCCAAGCCACCGCAGACGTCACGGAAATCGTGGCTAAGGCGAAGGAATATGACATGCCCGCTGTGGCCATGACGGACCTGGGTAACATGTTTGGGGCATTCAAATTCGTGAGATCGGCCCTGAGTGAAGGTATCAAGCCCATTGTGGGTTGCGAGGTGTTTGTGGCACAGGAAAGGACGAAAACGAAGTTTACCAAAGACAATCCGGACAAGCGATTTCAGCAGGTGCTGCTGGCCAAGAACAAGCAGGGATACCACAACCTGGCCAAGCTCAGCTCACTGGGCTACATGGAAGGTTTGTATGGCCTCTATCCTCGGGTAGACAAGGAACTGATCCAACAATACAGCGAAGGAGTGATTGCCTTGAGCGGCGGCCTCAGCGGGGAGATCCCGTACCTGATCCTGAATGTGGGCGAGACGCAGGCTGAAGAGGCCCTACTGTGGTGGAAAGAGGTGTTTGGGCAAAATTTCTACCTGGAGCTCAACCGCCACGATCTGGATGCTGAACATCACCTCAACGAGGTATTGGTGGATTTTGCACGGAAGCACGATGTGCCCCTGATTGCCGCCAATGAATGTTACTATCTGGACCAGAAGGATGCCAAGGCTCACGATGTACTCATTTGCATCAAGGAGAACGAGAAGCAGAGCACTCCCATAGGTCGCGGACGAGGCTACCGCCCCGGACTACCCAACGAAAACTTCTACTTCAAGAGTCAGGAGGAAATGAAGCAGGCCTTTACGGATGTGCCGGAGGCCATTGAAAATCTTGGCAAACTCATCGAGGAGATCGAAGAGTTTAAATTGGAACGGGATGTCCTGTTGCCGGCTTTTGACATCCCCGAGGAATTCAAGGACCCTGCCGATGAAACCGATGGTGGTAAGCGTGGGGAAAACGCCTATTTACGTCACCTCACTTATGAAGGTGCACGGAAGCGCTATCCAGAGTTGACGGACGAGATCACGGAACGGCTGGATTTCGAGCTGGCAACCATTGAAAACACTGGATACCCCGGCTACTTCCTGATTGTGCAGGACTTCACCTCCAAAGCCCGCGAGATGGGCGTCTCGGTGGGGCCAGGTCGGGGTTCGGCCGCAGGATCGGTCGTCGCCTATTGCATTGGGATCACGAACGTAGATCCCATCGCCTATGACCTCCTGTTTGAGCGTTTCCTGAATCCGGATCGTGTGTCGCTACCGGATATTGACATCGACTTCGACAATGAAGGCCGCGAAAAGGTGATCGAGTATGTGGTCAACAAGTACGGCTTCAACCAGGTGGCCCAGATCATCACCTATGGTACCATGGCGCCGAAGTCGGCCATACGAGATGCCGGCCGCGTGATGGAGCTCCCCCTCCCCGACACCGATGCCATCGCCAAATTGGTCCCGGAAAGGCCGGGCACGAGCTTCTCCAAGACCTTCAAAGAGGTGCCGGAGCTGGAGGAGATGAAGAAAAAGACCGACCTGCCCGCGCAAGTCCTCAACCAGGCGGTGGTGCTGGAAGGTTCGCTACGTAATACGGGCATCCATGCTTGTGGTGTTATTATCACGCCGGATGACATGACCAAGTTCATCCCTATGGCCCGTGCCAAAGATGCGGAACTGCTGGTCACACAGTTTGACAATAGCGTGGTGGAATCGGCAGGCATGCTGAAGATGGACTTCCTGGGATTGAAGACATTGTCCATCATCAAGACTGCCATCGAGAATATAGAAAAACGCCATGGCATTAAGCTGGATGAAGATACCATCCCGCTGGATGATCCCAAGACTTACGAACTCTATCAGAGGGGTGAAACCAACGGTACCTTCCAGTTTGAGTCTCCTGGTATGCAGAAGCACCTGCGGGCGCTGAAGCCGGATAAGTTTGAGGACCTCATCGCCATGAATGCGCTCTATCGACCGGGCCCCATGGAATACATCCCTGACTTCGTGAAGCGCAAGCACGGCCAGCAGGCCATCAACTATGACCTGGAAGACATGTCGGAGTACCTGGCGGAAACGTATGGGATCACCGTGTATCAGGAGCAGGTAATGCTCTTATCCCAAAAGCTGGCAGGATTCACCAAAGGTGAGGCCGACGTCTTGCGGAAAGCCATGGGAAAAAAGAAGCGTGACGTCCTCGACAAGATGAAGCCACAATTCATCAACCAGGCCAAAGAAAAAGGGTACCCTGAGGACAAACTGGAGAAGATCTGGAAAGACTGGGAGGCTTTCGCTGCCTACGCTTTCAACAAATCCCACAGCACGTGCTACTCGGTGGTAGCCTACCACACGGGCTACCTGAAAGCCAACTACCCCGCTGAGTACATGGCGTCCGTGCTGACGCACAACCAGAGCAACATCGAGAAGGTGAGTTTCTTCATGGAGGAATGCCGAAACCAGGGCATCAAGGTGTTGGGACCTGACGTGAATGAATCCGAGCAGCACTTCATGGTGAATGAGGCAGGCGAAATCCGGTTCGGGATGGGTGCCATCAAGGGAACGGGTGAATCCGCCGTACAGGCCATTGTAGATGAGCGTCATGAAACCGGGCGCTTTGACGATATCTTCGACTTTGCTTCGCGCGTGAACCTGCGGGCAGTCAACAAAAAGTCTTTCGAGAGTTTGGCTAAGGCAGGGGCATTTGATTGCTTCGAAACCTACCACCGGCGCCAATACGTGGAAGCTGATGACGACGGTTCCTCACTGATCGAGAAAGCGATCAGGTATGCCAATAAAGTGGCGCAAGAGGCAGAAAGCAATCAAGCCTCACTCTTTGGTGGTCCGGAGGGAGGAGGCGACGTAATCAAGCCGCGAGCTGGACACCTGGAACCCTATGGCGACATCGAAAAACTGAACATCGAGAAGGAAATGGTGGGCCTTTACATTTCCGGTCACCCATTGGATCAATACGCCTTTGAGATGAAGTTTTTTACCAACACGGGTCTGAATGATTTGAAAGACCTGGACCGGCTGCGAGGTCGGGAGGTAAAGCTCGCGGGAGTAGTCAGTAGCGTACAGCACCGCATGACCAAGACGGGCAAACCTTTTGCTCAGATGACGTTGGAAGACTACAACGACAGCCATCAATTCTTCCTATTTTCCGACACCTACTTGAAATTCAAGAGTTTCCTGGAGACGGGTTGGTTCTTGTACATTTCCGGGAATATTGGCAACCGCTGGAACAGCGAGGAGCTGGAATTCAAGATCAACAACATCGAGTACCTGGGAGATATCCGGGAAAAACTGACCAAAGGCCTGGAACTAAATGTACATCTGGACAGTGTCAACGACGTGCTGGTCAACGAACTGGAAGAGTTGGTAACGAAATATCCTGGCAAAGGCATCTTCAAAATCAACGTGGCAGGCCAATTCGAGGAGCGGAACATCATGCTGGAGATGATGAGCCGCACGAATTCTTTGTCCCTGACAGACGCCCTGATTAAGGAAATTGAATCGATCGATGGTGTGGTGTATAAGGTGTTGACTTAGAAGCTGTCAAAATCATCCCTTTCCCCCAGCTGAGGTTGTCATGGGTCTTGTTGACTCGGGTCGGTTCGATTATCAAAGAAGTTCAAAATCACAGCTTGTTTGTCATCGAATCTGTAGAAAACATAAACCTGTCGGGCAATTACAAATCCATAGATGCCTTTCGTCCTATCATGTAATGTGCCGATTCGAGGGAATTGAATGATAACGTCGTAGAAAGCAAATACCCGCTTTACAAACTTTGATTGATGAATTGGTCCTTCACCTATGTAATATTTGATCTCGTCAAATCTTTTATCTGCACGTCTGGTGACCCTTATTTTTCGAGGCATTTGGCATTCTTTTCCTTGACAGTTTCGTGATCTATTAGGTGCTTATCATCGAAACACTCCAAGTATGCAGCAGACAGTTCTTTTTCCTGTGCAGCGGTCAGGTGAATTTGGTCATTGGACTGGTACAATATCTGATAGACCATTTCAAGCAGGTGCTCATCTTCTGATTTTTCGATCAAGGCCAATATTCTTTTTTTGATCTGTGCTTTAGCGTCCATGCCTCTAAGTTAACGAGATGACGTGTGGAAATCTCGCTGAGTGACATCGAAGATTCAGCAAGACCCTGTCATGCCAGAACACAAAGGGTCATGGCATCAAGCTCCCCGCACGTTTCCCTACTTCCGTCTTTCTTGCTATTTTCAGCGAAAACGGAAGGCCATGGAATTGGATATTTATCAGGTGGATGCATTTACGGATCGCGTATTTGGAGGAAATCCCGCTGCGGTATGTCCCCTGGAACATTGGATTGATCCTGCTTTGATGCAAAAGATTGCTGCGGAAAACAACCTGGCTGAGACGGCTTTTTTCGTTCAAAAGGACGACCAATTCGAAATCCGCTGGTTCATGCCCCACGATGAGATCGACTTGTGTGGGCACGCTACACTGGCTTCGGCATATGTCATCTTCAAATACCATCGCCCGGATTTAGAAACCATACATTTCTCCTCTCAGAGTGGCATTTTGAAAGCAAGAAAACGGCCGGCAGGACATATTGAGCTGGACTTCCCCGCCCGGCCTCCAAGCGAGGTAGAGATACCGAAAGAGGTCTTTTCTGCCTTTGGTCATCAGCCCCTGGAAGCATGGGCTAGTCGGGACTTGATTTTGCTTTTTGAAAGTGAAGCGGTGATTCGTAAGCTGCAATATGATCTGAGCCCACTGACGGAGCTACCTTACCTCTGTATCGTACCTACGGCCCCTGGAGTGGAAGTCGATTTTGTCTCACGTGTGTTTGATGCGAATGCCACCATGCCGGAGGATCCGGTAACGGGCTCGGCGCACTCCTCCTTGATTCCTTATTGGTCCAAACGCCTGAACAAAAAGAACCTGATCGCCAGGCAGCTATCAGAAAGGGAGGGACACCTGATTTGCAGTATTGAGAAAGAAAGAGTGTACATCGCCGGGAATGCTGTCCTCTACCTGAAAGGAAGAATATTCATCGATTGAATCGCCGACAAGCTAATCCGTAGCTCCCGATCCTCTCCGGAGACAGGTCCTTATGACGTCATCCGCCCGACTGCGCAGCTCACATAAGAACGGAGCATTTGAGCGGTAGTACCATGACCTGCTTCCGGGTACCCTAGTTTACCCAAGGTCGCAACTAGGGTATCTCTGTCCAAACCGCCCTCGTGACTCACAAGCACTTCGGACTCATCGATGTGGACTTCTACCTGCTCGACATGATCCATCTCCTGCAGCTTTCTCTTAATTGTGTTGGCGCAGCCCCCACATTTCAGATTTTCAATTTGAATTGTTTCTGTCATCATCGGTTCTTGATTGTTTTCAGCACAGTTAAAACCAAATACACCCACGGGCCTCCATGTAGCACCAAATCAAAATAATCTATCAATTGCATGCCCTTCGCACCTCCGAAAATCCATTTCAGCTTTCCCCAGATGTGCGGCTCAGGAAAGAACGGAGCCAGCCCGAGTGTCAGCGCCAGCACCAATGCCATCATGAGCCTGGACCCGTTTCGGGTGGAGGGTCGGCTCAGGGCCTTTGCATGGCGTTCATCGTTGATCATGGGTTTACTTTCAATATCCAGATGCAACTAACGCATTCCCCCGGAGATTGAAGGTGACTTTGGTTACACTAAAGGCTAAAATTGGTCAGGCAGAGCCCATTGAGTTAGTCGAAGCAGAAGCCAGATCAGGAATGGATCCCTCCTCCCTTGCGCTGTCTTCCTTGAGTTTGAACTTACTGACACCGGAACTGAGGGTCTCGGCGATGTCCAGGAAGCCATCAGCCTTTGAAGCGTAAGCGTCCATACTGGCCGATAGCTGCGATGAGGAAGCAGCTAATTCCTCCGTTCCCGCTGCCGTTTCCTCAGCAATGACAACCACGTTCTCGACCAGGGAAACGACCTTTTTCATCGATTGTGTTTGGTGGTCCGAAGCTTCAGCTATTTTCCCTGACAACTGCAAGGTCAACCCGTTGGCGTCAGCCAGTTTCTTGAAGGCTTGCAGCGAATCTTTGGTGGCTCCAACCCCACTGGAAATGGACTGGCCCATTTCAGCCAGTTTGTGGGAGGTGGTGCCTGTTTGGCTTTGCATACGTTCGATGAGTTCCTGGATCTCAGTGAGCGACCGCTTGGAGTTCTCGGCCAGTTTGCGGATTTCCTCCGCTACAACCGCAAACCCTCGACCAGCATCCCCGGCTTGCGCGGCTTCAATAGCCGCATTCAAAGCCAACAGGTTCGTTTGGGCCGCGATTTCGCCCATAAGGGTCAAAAAGCTGGTGACCTCCTTCGCACTTTTTTCCAACTCTTGCATAGCCTGTTGTGTATCTTCAGAATACCCGGAAATTTCTTGCATACTGGCGTCGACACGCTCCATTAGCGAGACGCCCTTTTCGCTGTGGTCATTGCTGTCGATCGCATTTTCATTGATATTCCTGGCCTGATCGGTGACATCTAGAGATAGTTTCAGCACATATTCCAGGAGATTGGATGAGTCGTCGACAATGCTCACCTGTTTGGAAGCTCCTGCACTAATCTCCGAAATCGCCATGGCGATTTCACCACTGACGGAATTGGCCTCCTTGCTCGTCTGCATCATTTCCACAGCCGAATCGTTGATGTCATCAGCATTCAGTCGGATCTCCCGCAAAAAGGCATTCAAGGAATCTAATGACAAATTGAGGTTACCTGCCAGTGCTGCCAGATCGCCATTGACTTGCCCTGTAAATCTTAAGGCCAGGTCGCCATTGGCTATCTCACCAATGACCGCATTCATTTCCTTGATAGGTTGCGTAATGGATTCAAAAAAGCCGTTAAGGGAACTGGCCAAATCAAGCCACAGTCCTTCTTTGCCTGTTGTATCTATCCTGGCATTCAGATTGCCGGATTCGATGGCTTCATGGATCAGTTGATTGGTTTCCTGCAAGGCCAAATGCAGACTATCGCGTTGCTTGACAAGCTCATCACGTTGAAGTTTGATTTCATCTGTAGCCTCTTTGACCTCCTTGCGAAGCTGTAGCTCTGTGGCCAGCCTAAGCCTTCTCCGCCAAAAAATGATGGCCAATACCACCGCTGTCAGAGCAAGAAACATCAACAACCGAAACCACCAGGTGCCCCACCAGGGAGGGTTGATGGTGATTTTCATAGAACTAACCTCAGCCACGTCGCCCGGAAGTCGGACCTGGAGTTCATAATCGCCGGGATTCAGAAAGGTAAAAGGAATGCTGTGCTGACCTTCTGTGTAGATCCAATCGTCGGATAGCCCGACCACACGATAATAGAAGTCCAGCTTAGCACCAAAGTCACCTGCCAGGTCCGAAAGAAATAGCTCGAAGGAGTTGTCTACATAGGAAAATTCCAACTCCTCCCCTATGATGGCCTGGGCGGATATACTGGATTGCTGATCTCTACCTCCGGCCTTCATGGCCGTGAACGTCAAAGTTCGCTGACCAGACTTGCCGGAAAACAGCTTTTCTTTTGGCAGTACATAGAACCCCGAAGGACCTCCAAAATATATATTGGTTCCCGCATGGACACTTCTCAATTTCGGATTGGTGATCCCGGACTCCTTCCCAAAAGATTCAAACTTGTCGAGGGATTTGACATATCGCGAGGCTCCACTGTGGGTAGCTACCCACAAATCCCCCTGGTCGTCGAGATCCATCTCCTCCACGAAGATACCGGCTAACCCATCTTTTTTATCGTACGTCCGAAACCGCCGGGAATTCGGATCCATTCTCGCTATACCTCCAACATAACCTACCCATACCTGGCCCTCATCATCTACCTGCACCGCATTGAGCGCATTCTGTGGAAGGGAATAGGGATCTGATTCCGAAAAGGTTAATGACTTGAATTGCCTGCCATCATAGTAGCTGAGACCGGATTCTGCCGTGGCAATCCAGATCCTTCCCTGCTCATCTACAGTGATATCCCTGATTCGATCGCTGGGTAGACTCTGAGGGTCTCGCTCGTTGTGTACAAAGTGGGTAAAAGCGCCATCTTCATAGTAGGCCAGACCATCACTGACAAAAGCCATCCAAATTCGGCCTTGCTGATCTTCTTCTATGCTGATAACCTGATTTGAGGGAATGGCAGCGGGATCGTCCGGGTCGTAAATCAGGTGCCGTATCCTGTCACCTTCGACGACATCAATGCCTGTGGTCAAATTTCCAATCCACATACGTCCCTGGCTGTCCTCGAATATTTCAGATGCCCGCGACCCGCTGAGTCCCTCCTCGCTCAAGGGATCGGAAGGGTCAAACAAGTAGCTCTCAAATGCACCATCCTGATAATAGCAGACGCCATTGGGAGCATTGTACCATATCGTGCCATCGCGCCGCTCCCTGATGGCTGTGAGTGCACTGGTGGGCAACATGTCCTGATCCCGTAGTCTGTATGGTTCAAAGGCCTGTATCGGCACGTCAACAAGTCTGTTAATACCCCCAAGGTGATTGGCGGTCCAGACATTGCCCGACCTATCCACCATCACCTCTTCCACATTCGAGGATAGCATGGTATTGGGATCGCTCTCATCATGGGCAAAGACCTCGACGCCGGTAGTGGTAATTCTATTCAATCCCCCACCCCAGGTGGCTACCCAAATACTTCCATCAGGGTCCTGCGCCAACCCCAGGGCCACGCTATTGCTCAAGCCAAACGGTGACTCGGGATCAACACCATAGTGTTCAAATTCTAGCGTTTGCAAGTCCAGCCGGTCCACTCCGGCGCCCACAATCGCTAACCAGAGGTTACCCTGCCTATCAGACATGATATCATGCACAAAATTGCCCGCGACACTTCTGTCGTCTTCCGCATCGTGCCTGTATTGCCGAAACCTGCCATTCCCCAAATGTTTATTGAGACCGTCATCTGTTCCCAGCCATAGGTCCCCATTGACATCCAGCGCAAGGGAAAACACTTCTGGCGCAGAAATCTCATCGATATATCTTGTGATGTTGCCCGTGGCATAATCGTAGTAGTTCAAACCTTGGTGGGTAGCAATCCAGACGCCTGCCTTCGAAGCATCTTCTACCATATCTTCGACAAGATTGCTGGACAGACTATTGCGATCACCTGGATCGTGAAGCAAAGCTGGAAGAAATCGCCCATCCCGAAACCTTGAAATACCTCCCCCCTGTGTGGCAATCCAAATGGAACCATCACTCATTTCCTTGAGTTGCCGCACCACACTCGCCTTCAAGGGGCTTTCCGGATCCCGGGCGTCGTGTAGGTAGGTGATGAAGTGATGACCGTCATAGCGTTGAAGGCCAGCCACAGTGCCAAACCAAAAATATCCTTTCGAATCCTGGAGTACACTGTAAGCCATATCATCCAGGAGGCCATCCTCTTCTGTGATATGTGAAAATTGATAATTGCCTTGTGCAAACGCTTCTGGCATGGGTCCGATAAAAAAATGGGACACCAAAAAAAATAGGGCTACCGCCCGAATTAGCCACATGTAACGTAGGGGTTGGGTTAATGCTCTTTCAAGATTATGAAGAAGTTTTGATTTGCGGGACTTCCAATTCATTGAAGAGGAATTAGAAGTGTTTAAGCGGGGCTGATCTTGGAAACTGGCCCTTGTTTATCGGGAAATTTGGGAGCTTCGCAATGCCCTTTTCGAAAATGTAGAATGCCCTTAGTTACGATTTCTAAATCGCTGCAACCCTGGCCCCAGTTCAATCCTACAAGAGATTCAACCGCTTCACCAGTCGGTCGAGATACGTTTGCCCATAGGTGAGTGGATACCCTGCCACTTCGACACACCGCTCAAACTCATTGATACGTTCTACTTTTTCCAGATTCACCAAATGCGTTCGATTGATTCGCACAAAAAGCGCTTCGCCAAGCCTGCTTTCCATCTGAGCCAGGGATGAGCGGATCCGGTAGTTTTTCTTGTTCGTCACCATGTTCACATATTTTTCCTGGCCGGATTCAATCCATAGGATCTCTCCCTGACTCACCTTTTCAATGCCGTTTACCGTCTTCACAAAAAAAGGTACTTGTGCAGCGTTGTGCCCTTCATGTTGGGGAGCCTGGGGTCTGGTCGCCTCACGATCTGCGCATAGTGCGAGCTCGATTGCTGCTTGTAGTTCTGTACTGTCGATGGGCTTGACAAGGTATGCTATGGGACCTGTACGGGCCATCCGCTGTAGCGTCTCTTTGTCTCGAAACGCTGTCGTATAAATGATCGGCAAGAGCTTTCTTGAGCGAATGATCTGCGCCAACTCGATTCCATCTATCTCATGGTTGAGCCCCACATCCATCGTGACCAGGTCCGGATCAAAAGACCCGACCAAGGACAACGCCTCCTCAGGGACCTGGGTATGTCTGACATCTTCATATCCAGCCACTTCCAATTTCGTGATCAGTTGTTCGGCATGGAGCAGATCATCCTCAATGCAAAGAATCCTGATGTTGGACATGAATATCTGTTTTTCCATTGCTCATATTTTTTATCGGAAACCGAACAACAAAGGTTGTACCCACTCCCTTCTGGCTCGTCACAGAAATCTCCCCCCGATGCAGAAGCACAAACTCACGGGTAATGGCGAGACCCAGACCCGAGCCTTCTTCATCGTTTGTTCCTTTTCTCGAGCGGTATTCTCCGGGATTGAAGAGTTTTTGCTGTTGTTCCTCATCCATACCAATACCTGAATCGGAAATACGCAAAAGCACTTTGCTCTGCTCTTGCTCGACGGAGATGTGAATAGCACCTCCCGATGGGGTGAACTTGATGGCATTGCCCAGCAGGTTTCGGCAGATCAGACTCAATCCATCCCGATCTGCCCAAAGGATCAACTGATCTTCAACCTCAGAATTGATGCTGATACCCTTTGCAGCGGCAATCTCCGCGAAGAGTTCCGTGGTTTCGTCTATCACTTCACTCACGAGCAGGTTTTCAGGCTTGAAAGGGATCTCGCCAGTTTGTGAGATGGCCCAATTCAGCAAGTTGTTCAGTAGATTGTCTAGTTTGCCTGCCCGGTCGTCCAGGTTTTCCACAATGGCATGCACCCGCTCCATTCGGGACCGCTGCAGATGATGCCGAATCACCTGACCAATCCCTTTGAATGACATGAGAGCCGACTTCAGGTCATGAGAGATAATGGCAAAGAATTTATCCCGCGTGGCATTTAGTGATCGAAGTTCTTCGGTCCGCTTTTGTACTTCATCTTCCAACCTCGCCCTTTCCTCCTCAACGACCTGATTTTTGATTTGGGCCTTCTCCAGTTCTTTTTGTGCCAGTTCGGACTTCATCAGGTTGATGCGGTCTGCCAGTGCTACCGATAGTAAAGTGATCTCCAGCAGCGAACCTATCTGTGCTTCGTGCAATAACAAAAAGTCTAAGGACAGCCACCCGGTTCCCCTCAGGACTGAAACCAACGTTGACACAATAAAGGCGGACCATGCAACGAGAAAAAACCTTGCCGGTCGATAGCCTTTTCTCAACACAACTAGACCCGACACAATAAACAAGATATAGAGCATTGCTGTCATGATCATCGACCAGGGTATGAGCTGCCGGTAAGAGAACATTGACCATAGTATCGCAAGCAATCCTCCTGCCACAGCGAAGCCGGAAAGGGACAGAAAAAGGACGCGAGAATACACGCGCAATCGAAGGAAATGGATGGCAAAAAGAGCCGAAAATACGGTAGATAAACCCACAATCAGATTGAAAGACTGCTGGTTCCAGCGGATGGATTCCGGCCAGAAAAACTGGAACCCCAGCCCACTGTGATACAGAAATGACGCTGCAATGAAAAAGCTTGAGAATGCGTAATAGAGATAGCTAACATTGCGAAGGGACAGGAAGATGAAAAGGTTGAACAGGATCATCACGAGGGCTGCGCCGTAATAAAACCCATGCGCCAGGCCGGACTTTTGGCGGTGACTCTCGAACCCCTCTGGCGTCCACAGTTTAAATGGCAAGGTGATGGAGCTCTCGCTTTCTATTCGCAGAAAAAAAAGGTTCGCGCCCTGATCGAGTACCACCGGGAAGGCAAAATTGCGTGCCTGAACGGGCCGATTTTGAAAAGGGAAACCGTCTCCTGTTTCAGTGACAGTCCAGTTCTCTGCAGAATCTTGTCGTTGGTAGAACCGTATCTGATCGATGAGCGGGTAGGCCAGTTCCACGAGCACCTCCTGCTGTGCATGAGCGTTGTGGACATCAAGACGTATCCATACTGCGTGATCTACGAAACCAGAAGCGACATCATAGGCCTCTTTCGTGTCAAATAATTCGGGAGCAAGTTGAGCCACCTGCCCAATCGTGAGGACAGCGGCAGTATCATGCAGTATGCCAAATCGAAGGCCTTGTCCCTCCGCCTGCCCCGCCATATTCGGTTGGTTGCCTTCGGCGGTGGCCACCGCAAAAACGTAGAAAAGACTGACAAAGGACATGAGCCATCTCGCACTCATTCACCACGCAAGTCTTGCCTGAAATAGAGCAAATACAGATAGACGGCATCCAAAACGAAGCAGACGACGCCTCCCACCAGGATGAAAAGGGCGCTTTCCAGGAATTCAGGCCCCATAGAGATATACACCCAATTGAGGCTTATGCAAGTCGTACCGATGAACTTACCCCAGGCCACATGTCGGTTGTTGCCTGTAAATGACTTTGGTAGAAAGAACATGTGAATGAACCCGGCCGACATCACGATATTGATGATCCAGGCAATGAGCGGACCTGTGATGGTCAGATCATTGCAAGCAATAAAAGTGGATTGCAATGCGTAGCCAGAGATAAGGCTGAAAATGAGTAGCAGGGGGAATTGCTTTTGGAGAAACGGGCTTCGAAGTTGCTTCCAACCATATCGGAACATGAAATAGGTGATGAATACATCCACGCCAAACCATATGCGATTCAGGTAAATCACAATTTTTTGTGACTGATCTATCTCTAGGGTTTCGCAGTAGGTGGTAAGTTGGTGCCCCGACAAGCCAAGCCAATAAGAGATATAAAACTCCCACGTCACATTGAGACAAACGGCCAGAAACGGAATCGCCAGCGTCTGCGCTCGTAAGGCATGACGAACGGTATGAAAGTAGGTATATACCCAACCCAGAGCACCTGCGGTGTAAAGAAAAACACTCACAGTATCCAGCCCGCCCCATGATGAAATTGAGTGCATTGACGATCAGGTTGTGAAGAAGCGGCCATCGCGCCGGACCTCCGTGGAACAAAATTTTAGGTTCAAGGATAAATATAGCCCATTGGCGGACAAAGCGGTACATGAAAAAAGGACAGTAGCGTTACTTGTCGGGAGAATTTTTCGCGACAACTAAAGACTTCCGCTAATGTCCCATGATGACCCTTCACCGCTTGTGAACAGTTCGCTTTCTGCGTCCGGAAACACTTTCAACACGCACAAACACCTCCTCCAATTTCAAGGAAATAGCAGACCCCTGCCGGACTGGGTTCTGAGGAAAATGAAACGGGCGTTTCGGTATGATTTCTCAAGGGTAAGGATACATGTAGGATGGGTCCCTGCCGAAGTGGACGCAGTGGCCTTTGCCTACGGAGAAGACCTGTACTTCCTTCCAGGCCTTTATCAACCGGAAACGGCCTGGGGATTTCGTCTCCTGGCACACGAGTTGGCCCATGTGGTACAACAGACCTTGGGTAAAGTACCTGCCAAGTGCTCGAAGACGCTTGAAGTGATCCAAAGCCCTGAGTTGGAGAGCGAGGCAGACGAGTGGGCAGATATGGCTATCGAGGGGAAAGTGGTACCAGCAAGTGCGTTGGTGGCAGAAGGCAATGCCTGTCAGGCCATCCAGCGAGCCGTGGGCTTCGAGCTCGAATTAAGACACATGCCGTACCTGATCAACCGGGTAGAGTCTGAGAAAGATGCAGTCTATTCATCCGCAGTCAATAAGAATGTCAAATTCCATTTTGGAAAAAGTTATTACGGCGAGAAGATACTGGATTGGCAGGGTGTGCTGTCACTTTCTATGGACACCGGTCGCATAGGCGAAACAAAGCTTGTCATCCCAGAGATTCAAACCTGTCCTTGCGATGAACATTACGAACCCGAAGCACACAAAAAGATCATCATCAGGGCCCGGTTCATCGTGGAAACGCTCGTGGAAAGAATGACCAATGGAACCATCAAGACTTCGGGTAGGGTCGAGAAAAGAGAGCCCAGAATTTACTACATGTCCATGTTGGAACTCGCTCGCAAGATCAAAAAGCAGTTTCCAAAGGAGAAAGTCAAAATCCGCAAAGATCGAAATAGCCAATCTTTCAATAACCTATGCATTGGTTTGGTTGATATTGATGGGCGGTTTTCAACAGACACGTTCAAGACGCTTCAACTCGATGAATTGTATGTACAGACCACCTTTGGTGTGGATATTTCTCAAACGCCAAAAATGCTTGGCAGACTCAAGGCCAAAGCAAATTCCGCTAAACCTTTTGATCTCGCAAGCGATAGGCATCAGCATCTCATTTCACGCCACTGGAAACATGCCAAAGAACACACAATAGCAGCAAAAAAGGGTTGGAAGAAATTCATTAAAGAGAAAATACTTCAGAAAGTCGATGGTTCCCCCTTTCGCGAATTCCGAGAGCTATACCCTCCCGACAGTGATTATATCAAGTGTATTGGAAATGAATCAAATGGGCTATATAACCTGGAAGGCTGGTACCTTTTTGTTGAATACTACCGGCATTTCGCCAGAAACTACAAACCCGAACAATACGGTCAGCGAATTTCTACCATGCATAAGAATTTCGCTCCAGTATTGCTGCATGCACATATTGCGGAGATTCCACTAGGTCATCTGAATACCGTTGAATGGTCCATCTGTGAAAACTATCACAAGCTCAGTGGCAAGAAGCTCTTTAGGAAAGCTTCAGGAAACCAGAAACTCTTTCCCGGCATAGATGCTCCAGATTCCTGGTCCGAAATAATGCTTAAAGACTTCCTGGAAATCGCCTCAGGGCAAAACCTTAGGTCGGCGATGCACCTAGGGCATATCCGAAAATCTGAGGTAGTTGGAGAGATGAAGCACCAATTACCTTTTCCCTGTGCCGCTGTCAACAAAAAAGGTCTACCCGATTCCAATCTGAAGCTTCTTGCACAAAAGAAAATCAAGCCGCAATGGATGCATCAAATTCACAGAGAGCCTGAGGTAATAACAGAAATCCACAATTACAAAACGATAATCGAACTCGGAAAAAGCCAGCAAAATGCCCCATTCACCGGGAAAGCGCGAAGGATCGGACCTGTAATTGAACTCCGGACCATTCCCCGCATGCCGGCATTCCATGATAAGAATCCTAGCTTTTTTGGACCTCTTGATCCAGTAAAAAATCAGGTAGAGCAAAAGTGGATATTTCATCGGCACATCCTCGAGGTCATTCAGTCCATCAACCACATTTTTTAGGAATCCCAACAGCTAAGCCATGAAAGAGATACTCGCTAACATCAATGACAAGGTGGTGGATAACACACTGACCATCGAAGAAGGGTTCTTATCCTTTGACGGATATGATTTAGCTCATGCCTTGCCAAACAGAAAACTGGTAATCAACCACGACCTGGAAATCGTCCCGACCAGCGGAAAAGCTGATATCATCAAAATAAAGGGCAGGTTGCAGCAAGTTTGGAAGCTACCGTCCCTACCTGGCAGCAAGATCCTCACACAGCGCATCAGTCTGAAACTCATACGGAAATCCAAATCCGAAGAAATTGACGTGGAGGCACGGGTGGCGGCTTTACTCCAACTCGATGAAGAGACTGATTTGAAAGTGGAGGCCACCTGGGAAGACAACAGCAAGTGGTGGCATTTAGCGCTTTTGGAGGAACCTACCCATAGCGCCATGAAGTTGCTGTCAGCCATGGAAAGTACCCCAATCCTTTCCGCGATATCCGCGTTCCTCGAACCATTCGACCTCTTCGACCTTTCGAATGTGCAAGGGGCTTTCCTGCCAGATGGCAGTGCCCAATCCACCTTTCAATTGGTGGCAAAGGCGCTTGGTAAGAATGGTAAATGGAAATTGTTCGATGGTTTCGAATTGGAGCACACTACACTGGAGTTGGCAGCACTTTACCCCATCCCAGACAACCCCTACGGAGCGATAGGTCATCTGAAATTGAAGGGGAAACTCAAAATAGGCAATCGAACCTGTGAGTTGGGATGCACTATGAGTCTGAATGATGAGGACCCTCAATGGAATTTCACCGCCTCCCCCGGGGCATTGCTCCCTTCTTTCGATGAAATTACCACATGGCTTGGTACCAGCGAGTTCCTTGAGGCGCTCCCGTCAGTATCAGCTCCCGACCTGGAAATTTCGAATCTCACGCTGAGTCTCAATCCACGGACCTGGCAGGTTGATTTCATATCACTAGCCGTGATCCTAAAGGAACCCTGGGTGCTGCTGCAATCGCCCGACCTAACGATTGCCAACATCGGCGTTGGGATATTATTGGCAGATCCCTTCAACCAGCAAGGTAATCGTAGCGCAAGCATGAACCTTGACGGGCTGGCGAAGCTGGGAACCGCGGTATTCCAGGCCTCATGCGACTTGCCTGAAGGAAATATTGAGGCTTTCCTGACCAATGAAGCACCTGTCAGATTGAGGGATTTCTTAAACCACTTTGGCATCTCACTGGCCTCAATGCCAAAACCTTTCAGAAAAATCAGCCTGTCCAACGGCGCCTTCATTTGCCACCCGCTTCCAGGCAAGAAAACGCTAGCCTTTCGAGCCACGTGGCTTGACATATTGCAGCTACCCACTATTTCGCTCAATGTGGATTATGCGGACGTCGCACTTCAATATGATGAACAGGCTTCACCCCCCTTCCAAGCCAGCTTACAAGGACAATTGAGGATCGGGCAGACAGTTTTTGGCATGGCGCTGGAACTCAACGAAGCATCCCGATTTACTGCTACAGCTCGAAACATCGAGCTCCAATCGATCATCAAAGACCTCATAGGTATAGATCTGCCTGTCGGCGTGCCCAATCCTATGATCGAGGAGCTGATGTTGGAATTAGGTGCAGATAATGAAATACACTTGCATGCACTCGTCACGGACAACAAGGGACTAGACATTGGAAACCATCACCTTCAGGTCAGTGAATTGGAATTTGATTTCCGGTCTGCCGGTGAGGAACGTCATGCGTACATTCGAACGCGAGGAAATCTGGACATTGACTCAGCCATAGTTGTAGAGCAGTACGAGTTGAAGTTTGAGTTGGCATCTACCACTCAAGGTAAGGGTACCAGAAAACAGACCCAATGGTCATGGAAACTCTCCAATGAACTGAAAGCATCCGTCTTTGGTCATGAGCTGGCACTAGCAGCAAGCTACGAGCAAAAGGACGAAGTTCATCAGGTTCATTTCGCGCTGATCGACCCATTTCCCCAACTGGAGATTCCCGGAGTGGCCACCTATGAGCTGGACCAGGTGAGTTTTCAACTGAGAAAAGGCCCGTCGCCGGACGGAGGTCATACCAGCACTTCCTTCAGCCTTTCCGCCATTAGTAGCCTGTCTACCAGTTTATTCACCATGGATAACCTGAGAACCTCGCTATTCCATGAGGACGGAAAGGTGGGCATTCGCCTGGATCAGGATCCTGAAGAAACCCAAAGCTCGATCGACATCAAATTGGTGAAAGAAGCAGGGTTTCCCTGGTTTTCACTGGATCATCCTACGCTTGAGCTGTGCTATGAGAAGCATACCAAAAACTGGGCATGTACCGGCAGCGCCACCATGACCGTTCATGACGCACCGTCAACCCTGGCAGTCATATTTCCTTCGTCCTCCGTCACGGCCTCTTTTGATCTGAGCAAGGATAATGCATGGATTTCGGTGTCCTATGATGGCCTTTACCAAATACCATTTCCTCCGGCGATCGAAGGAATAGACCGAGATGAAACGGACGACCTGGGAGACTGCTATGTCGGTGTGTCCGGCATGAAACTGGACCTGAAGAACAACAAGCTTTCGGCACAGGTCAGTCTCGGTCTGCCGAAAGACCTGAACAATGTCTTCAAAGATGAAAGCGGCACCAGCACCGAGGTATTCAGAACCTACAACCCCGATGATAAGGATGATCAGAAACGATTGGAGGGGCTCCTTAAGTTCAGCCTGAACTTCGACAGGGACAGCCTCTATCTGCAACTGGACAATTCCCCTTTCAAGGACTTTCTCACCATACAGAAGAATGAGGCAGATAAGTCTGTTCTATCTATCGATATGGGACGCTTCGGGGCAGTGTCGGTAATCTTGCCTGAGTTTTCTCTCAAAGCCAACGGGAGCCTGAAGGCCAATGGAGGATTTTCCATCGATCGGGAGCTGCGGTTACCATTGACTCCGCTCCGCCTACTCCTCAAACAACTCGGTGCGGAAAACCTCAAAGACAAACTGGTGCGGGACGTGCCCCTGAAGGGCGTGAACTTCACATCAAAAAATGAAAAGGGTGAGGTTGTTTTTGATAGTGTGGCCTTTGTTGACCTGTTTTTGCAGGACCGTAGGGATATGCAATTGCCAGGATGGTTGGAAACCGGGGTGAAAACGCTGAATCAGTATGCATCCAGACTTCCGGAAAGTTTTCTGGAGTATGGCAACATTGAAGTACCCAACTACCTCTATTTCGAAATCGAATACAATGTGACCAACAGCGTCAATTGTGTGTTCTCGGTTCAGGATCCGTCCAAAGATTCGTCCGAATCCATACCGATCAAAGCCCTTATCCCTTCAGGACCTGGCCTCATGGGCGTGAAATTCTACAGCTTCTCTTTGGGTGAACTATTTGCCGGTACACTATTCAGAATGGACCTGAATGTGGAATTTGACATGTTCGACTTGCCATCACTCATTGCCAGTGTAGCCATCGACCCGGAGATCGATTTGGTCCACGAATACCTGCCCGATATGCGCAAAATCCACCAAAGTGTGGAAATCAAAAATGTTGTAATACTGATTATCTATCAGACCCAGATTCCTATTCCAATCCCATGTTTCTACGACAAAATCGGCATGAGCATGCTCACCATGCAGGGTGCGGAGATGAAGTCTTCATTCGAATTTCCAATACCCGAACTCGGGCTCAAGACCATGAAAGACTTTGCCATCCTCAGCAGCGAACTGGTCCGGTTCTTTAAGGACGGAAAGCCTATCAATTTCGAACGGATGCGAGAGGTTAGTTTTATCCGTTTCACGGTGGGTCCGAACTACCTGCGCTACCCACGGTTCCTGGCCCGAAACAAACAGCCAAACGATGACGGCATTCGAGAGGGGCTGTTGGTGGGAATTGAAGAAGGACTCGACCTGGACCCGGTAGATGTCTTTTGTGCTCTCGCCGAAGCTGTACAAAAAGGCTCACTCAACCACCTCATTCAATGTATTGACCTGGACCGACGCATTGGCGAAACAGACTTCACCATTTTTGACCTGCTGGATGTGCATAGCCGATTTGCCTTTACCACGCCGTGGGAATTTGTTCATCAGGCCTATCCAAAAATCAACCTCTCCGCAGATCAGGGGAAAACCTACCTGGATATTTTGCCTACTCCAAGAGACATGGAGGGCCATCCGCCATCGGTAAAACCGGAAACCGAGGGTTTGGTCCTTTTGACAAGTGCAAAGTTCAACACTTCCAGTATGCTGCACTTCGAGAGCGGATTCGGGTTTGCGGCTCATGAAGAAGGGCTAGCCATCGGCGCCAAGATAGAAGGCCGGTTTGCTCCGATCAAAGGGAGCCAAGATCATTTGATCGACATCTTATTGCAAGGGGCGTTTCAAGCTCAGGAAGGAAATGTTCAGATGAAGGGCAAAGGCCATCTCAATCTGCTGGGGATCAAATTTTTCAACGGAGATTTCAACTTCAGTCCTGCGGGCATCGCATTGAGCAGTGAAATGGGCAACAACCACTTACCTATTCACGCCCACGGCAACCTCACTGGGTCCTGGAACAACCAGACATTCAGTCTACAAGGAGCCTCAGATTATGCCTTATTTGGATTCAAATCATCCGGACAGATCAAGCTTTTAGCGACGGAAAATGACCAGGATTTCCACTGCTCAGGCACTTATTCACTAAATGACCTGGCAAAACTGCAAGTGGAATTGAAAGCTCGATGGATCCAAGATCAGGCAGGGTTGGAAGCGTCCTTCAGAGGTGCCATCAGTCAACTGCTCGACCTGAGTCTCAGTGGAACGATAACCGGCCAGGGCCCATCACTAGGTATGGAGGGCAATTTTGACCTCAAGGTGCTGAACCAGGAAGTAATTTCGGGTACGGCCAACTATCAAAATGCCGCTTTTGACCTTAGAGGTAAACTGGACCTGTTTCCCCATGTTTCTAAGGAGCTGATCAATATCTCCGGGGAAGTGCAGGGTCAATTTGCAGCTGACACCTTCCGGCTTGATGGAGAGACTTTCTTCGAAGTGGCCAGTTTTCCTTTCCTCAATACCCGGTTCCACGCCGACCATGAGCAAGCTTTTCTCAGTTCCGAGTTTTTGGGCAAAAAAGCCGTTCTTTCCATCGAAAAAAATCCCGGCATCAGGGCTATTGGGACGATGGAACCAATCACAATTGGACCACATCTCTCCATTGCGTCCAGCCCTTCCGCCACGGCGGTCGACTTGGCCGACGTCGCCATGCCAGTGGGCCCATCCCTGATTATTTCGGATCAGTCGCCCTACCTATCCATGGCCGGCCGCACCACCATACTGGGCGTCACCATCGACGTCCCGAATATCGAGATCGGGGACCATGGATTCCGAATTCATGCTTCCGGAGATGTTTTTGGACTCATGCGTACTGATTTTCGAGCAGAGGCTACGATGCTCACACCTGATGCACGGGTGGAAATTGCCGGTGAAGTGCATCTGGAAGACCTGGTGGAGAAGATCACCGAAAAGATCCACGAAATCGCCCAGGGCATCAAAGACACACTCCAACAGGCAAGAGCAGAACTGCAGCAAGCCAAGCATCGGGCAGATGACGCCGCACGCGTGCTGGCGGATGAGGTAAAGGCGAAGCTGGAAGCATTTGATCGCGAGCTGGCAAAACTTGAATCGCTGCTATCAGATCGTCAGCAGGAAGTCGAACACCTTACAGGGCTGATTCAAAGCTGCCATGGAAAGATCTCCGGGCTCAAGCACGACATTGAACGCAAGAAAGACTGGTACCACGATTCTCCATGGTACAAAAAGGCGTATAGATGGCCAGAACTGAGCGGCTACGTAGGAGCCAAAGGTGTAGAGATTGCGGCGGTCTATTCGGAAATCGCTGTATTGGAGGGGCTGCGACTAACAGCAGTTGGGTTGATGGAGGCGGCAAAAGAAGCCATACGAGGTGTACGCGGTCTGCGAGAGCACATCAATGATGCCATTGATCAAGGGGTTCGGGATTTTGCCAGACTGACACAGTTTGCCCTGGACCGAGCGCAGGATGCCCTCATCATCACAGAACTCACAGTGGGCGTTTTCGAAGACTGGAGTACCAAGGTCTTAAAGGCGTCCGGGACCTTGCTCACGATTCATCGAGCTGGGTTTGCCTGCTCACTCCACCAAATTCAAGGGGGAGCCATCTCACTGGAACTTGACGCCACCTTTCTAGGGGAACGAGAAGAGACTTCATCGGCACTTCATTTCTCCAGTATTCAGTCCACAGTCCAAAATGTGGTGGAAAGCCTAAAGCTCAATCGCAAGCGTCCTGATGCCATGGCCACGGAAGCCAGAAGCGAAGGAAAAGATGTATTGGAAGCTGCCCGAGAAATTCTGGAGCAGTACCCGGAAACAGATGCCGCCCACATGAGTGTGGCCTTACTCCGTGCGGGTTATGAACGGAGAGAAGAAGTTCAACAAATCGCACTCAAAACCCTCTACAGAGACACTGGAAAGGCCGAGCCGCTTGAGCTACTACGAGCGATAAAAGCCGGGGTACGTTTCCTCCACGCACAGTAACAATAATCAGGGGTATAACAAAACGAAAACACAGCAATGATGCCACAACACATTTCCAATGAAGAAGCCATCCGAGAGTCACAATTCAGAATCACGCATCTTGAGGCGGCTGCTGAACAGCTACAAAAGCAACTGCAGGCAGAGCGCCATGCAGTGCTGACCATGGACCCTAAAGTCCTTGAGGATGAAATCCGTCACATGGATAGTGAGATCGCAGAGCGGAAAGACCGCATCCAGTCCAAAAAAAGAGAGATCCGAGACTTGAAGCAATCGGCCGGCACACTGGAGAAAAATTATCACGCGCTGGCAGATGACGTCAAAAAGGACAACTGGAGTTTGCTGATGATCACCAATGGAGAGACCAGTGTCAGGATCTCCAGGATCGAAGCAGAAATCGGGACGTTGGAAACAGAAAATTTTGCCCTCCTTCAGAAGAAAGAAGCGTCGTTGCAACGGCTGGAAGTTGGCAAGAATGTATCCGAGGAAGGGACCGCGGATCAGGACATTCGTTGGATTGCGCTGCAGGACGAACTACAAGAAGAGAAAGAAAAACTTGCCTCACTGAAGCAGAGAGATAACAGAGGGTAGAAGAAGAAAGCATAGATACTAAACTGATAAAATAAGCATATGAAAACGTTAATCATCGGATTGATCCTGCCACTATTGCTGCAGCTCACTCCACTCGAAGAAGCCATTGAGCTCAAGGAAGATTTTGACATGTCCAAAGAGGAAATTGTGGTAGCCATGCTGGGTGAATACCGGATGTCTTCCATCGAACTGACAGGTATCCTGCTAGATGAAAGGTTGTTTCCTCAATTGCGTGAACAACCCATGGATTTGGTGACAGTGCTTAAGAATTATGGGAAGTACTCCTTCGATCGGCAAAGAATCAGAACTGCCCTGGACCACCACTATCCCGGTCTTTCGGAGGACAGGCGCTTGCAAATTATGAATGAAGCTTACGGTACCCAGGGGACTCCCCTCACCTACTGGCAAGGGACCTACGAGCTGCGCGTTAAATGGTGGGGGAGCAACTTCGCCCCGCTTGAAATCCGTTCCGATGGACGCATCATCCTGCAGGGTGCCGAAATCACCAGCTTTATTTACGATCCCAAAACCCTTGAACTGACGTTTGCGAGGACACTCGTAGGTGAAGGCAACCCAAGGGCCGAGTTCACCTTCCAAGAGGAAAATGGCCGCAAGTTCTTCCGAGGAAACATCTGGCCTATGCCAGAATCCGGAGCACTTGCCTTCAATGGAGACCAGGCTGTACTCCCCACTTATTTTGCCCTACAAAATATGGATAGCCGGTACTTAGGGTTCAAAGCAGGTAACAGCACAGAGGTCTGGGGTACTGCCAGTCGAATAGGGAGTTATGAAAAACTGGAGCTAGTAAAAAATGACGACGGCAGCTACGCTATCAAAAACAAAGACGGCCATTACCTTGGATTCAAATCAGGCCATGAGCCTCCGATCTGGGGTTCCTCGGACCGCATTGGTGGTTATGAGAAGTTCACCCTCATCAAAAACAGTGACGGGACTTTCGCCATCCGAAACAAAGACGGTCACTACCTGGGCTTCAAAGCCGGGAACAATCCACCTATCTGGGTGGCCAGCCGAATCGGTGGATATGAGAAGCTAAGTTTTGTAGAAACAGAGTGAAATGCCGATCACTAACATTCGGCCGATGGCGGACTAACAGAAGATGGGGTGACAAGCCCCTCATTCCCATCCGCCAGTCGCTTCCCCGATCTCACGGCCACCCGATGAGGACGAAACGTGAGGAGGAGCTTGATCGCATTTCCAATCAATTGCTCCTTGCTATTCAACTCCAAATCTCAGCTTCTGTCTTACTTGGAGCCAAATAACATTGGTATTGACGAACTCACCGGGAGCCGACGTGCTGGCAAACTGATAATTCCAGGTCAAAGCGACGGTCAGATTTTCATTCATTCTTAAAGATGGACTAACCATCAGCCTGTTTTGATCGAATATGTTGTGAATGATTTCTTTGCCAGCATTGATAAATATTTCATTGCCAATATTGAGCAGAACCTCTTTTTCCACTTGTTCTTCACCGATGGTAAACAAGGGAATAGCTAACGTAATGGCATACCGAAACCGGACATTGAAGGAATTGGAACTTTGTAGATCATCACCATCGGTCCTGATGGCATTGAGAAACCGTTCTTCCACCCGGTAGCGATGACTGAGCGAGATCTTGCGGAACTTCTTCTTCAACAGCACTTCCTGGTAAGGACGGACCTCTGTTCGATCCAATGCTCCATCGGAAAAAAATCCCAATTGCGCCAACCCCGCTGATATCCTTGTGACGGAATCAAAGGAATAACCCGCGCCAAGTCTTGCAATGTATTGAGCGCTCTCTTCAAATCCGTCTCTCCAACGATGGCCACCATCGGCGAGCAGTGACCAGTGATCATTCAACGGTACCTGTGCGTAATACTGTATCCATTGTTGGTTGGCCGTGGAAACGTTTTTCTGCTGACCCAAAAGCGTGATGGGAATTACCAAAAGACCCATGAATAAGACGGAGACCAGTCGCTTGATGAAGTAGTGTTTCAAATCCGTCAACATTTCTTTTCTGACCCAGATAGCCATCGAGGACCAAGCCCAGAAATGAAAAAACCCCGGCAATGCCGAGGTTCAATTCGTGATTCGTCTTCACCTCCATTTTATTTCGGTGAACAAGTGGGGCTCCCCGATATTTATCGGGATAAACTTCTCGCCCGTGTGGGGAAAATCCCAACTTTATGTGATTCGTCTGGGGCTCGAACCCAGGACCCTCTCCTTAAAAGGGAGATGCTCTACCAGCTGAGCTAACGAATCCTACCTTTTAAAACATTTTAACAACGCCTTTACGACTTGGTTTGTTAAAATTGCGGACGCAAAAGTAAGAATCCGCCACTCAATTGCAAAGGGAAAATGAGTTTTAAGTACGGCCTACTCGGAATAATATTTCTAAGCACCCTCCTGATCACCCAGGCACAGTCAAAGCTGGAAAAAGCCGATTCACTTTTTGCCAAAGAAAAATATACCGAAGCCTACCAACTGTACGATGAAATATTTCAGGGAGGACATGCCTCCGAAGCCATGCTGTTGAAAATGGCTTTCATCAAGGAAGGACTCCAGGATTATGCCAACGCCTTGATATACCTCAACCTATACTACAAGAAATCCAGCGATAGGAAGACGTGGGCGAAGATCAACGAACTGGCTAACGCCAACGAGCTGGCAGGTTACGTGAATACCGACAAGGACTTTTTCTTCACCCTTGCTCAGAAGTATCGGAATGAAGCCCTGATCGGCTTAATACTCATTTCCTCAGCGCTGCTCCTGCACCTCTATTTCAAAAGGCGTAGGCGTGAACCCTTCGGCATCAATATCTTTTTTCAAGTCTTGACAATGGCCTTTTTGGTTCTGGTAGCTAATAATTATTTCATGCAGCCCAAGGCGATCATCGTCGAAGACAGCACCCTGCTCATGTCAGCACCCTCCGCAGCTGGTGAACCCGTAGAAGTAATCAACAAAGGTCATAAGGTAACGGTACTCGAGCAGGATGAGATATGGGTGAAGATCCTGTGGGATGGCGAGGAAGTATTTCTTCGACAAGGCAAAATCGCGCGGATCTAGTCCAATTCCAGCCAGTAGATGAAGAAAAGCAACAACCAGGAAGGTCATTGCTTTTCAGAGTAGCATAGCACTTGTCAGATGCTAAAACAAAGACCGAAATTCCCTCACAATATAGGGTTCGCGCCATTTCAAAACCTGTCAATCCGATTACGATTCTTGCCATCTTCGAGAAATTTCCCATGGCAGGATTTGAAAACTGCCATTTCATATTAGCTTTAATCTACCGCCAATCTCCGCCTTTATGATAGCAAGAGCAACGATCGCCATGCTTCTGGCTCTCTGTATGCTGCCAGCACAAAGCCAACAGCCTCCGCTGGATTCTTTATTCCAAATTCAAGACAATGAAATCTTCATCAGCAAATTGCGCAATTCGCAGTATGCCAATAAGGTGGATAGCCTGGAAATTGAATGGTATTTCACAAAAGCACGAGAAGCTAAACTGGCAGCTAACCTCGACGATCTGAAATATTTTGTGGGCACGGCGGCACAACTCGCCCGGGAAAAAGGCTTTCCAGCGCTTGAAATTGATGCTTACCTGGAAATCGCGGACCGGTTCCGTGTAGCCCAGGAAATGGATTCAGCTCGCGAATTGCTGGATCGGGCACTGCTCCTCAGCCAACAGATCGGCAACAAGCTGGCCGAGGGAAAGGTCTATTACAACTATGGTAGCCTGATCGAGCACATGGAGCAAAACCCCATGGAAGCCATCAGCTTCCTGCATAAGGCCATGGCCATTTTTGAGGACCTGAAGGAGGACAGTTGGTTGACGCGTGTATACATCATGATGGGTGTGCTCCACAGCAATGACGAAAACCCACTGGAAGCGATCAGGTATTACAACCTAGCCAACGACTATTACAAGCGCACCGGCAATATTGACTATCAGATCCGAATGGCGATCAATATTGGCATGATTCATCACAAATTGGATCAACTGGATTCTGCCATACAATATTATGTGCATGCTGAGAGCCTCATCGAAACGGAGGATGGTCTGGCTACGGCATTCCTCAACGTGAACCTGGGTAACGCCCTCATTGACACCAAGAAATTTGATGAAGCCATCCAACGGCTCAAAAAGTCCAATGCCATCTTCACCAGCATGGACGACAAATATGGAATCGGCATTACCAATTACCATCTAGGCGAAGCTTATCTGGATAGCAAGCAATATCAACGAGCTGTGGACATCTTCGAAGAGGTACTGGAGTACATTGACAACTACGGCATGAATTCCATACGGAATACTACCTACAAAGACCTGGCACTGGCCTATGCCAATATCCAACAGCATGAAGACGCTTTCATCTATGCGCAAAAAGCCATTACCCTAACCGATTCCCTGAATAAGGTACAAACGCAAAAACAATTGGGTATACTTCAGAAGAAATATGAGCTCAGCCGAACAGAAGCCGAAAATGAAAAACTTCGCCATGAGGCCGAAATCCGCGAAGCTGACATACAGCGCCAAAGAGAACTGACCATTCTGGCAGTCATTGGCCTGGTGTTTCTCGCTGGGTTTGCCGGATTTGTAGTCTGGGCTCAGCGCAAGACGCAACGTCTCAATAGCACCGTTCAAAAACAAGCCGACAAACTCAAGGCCATCAATGACGCAAAATCTCAACTGTTTGCCAACATCTCACACGACTTCCGAACGCCACTAACGCTCATAAGCGGTCAAATTCAATTGCTATTGGATGACTACAAGGACCTGCTACCAAAAGATGCCATCTCGCGAATGCACAAAGTATCATGGAACAACAATCGCCTCATCTCTCTGACTGAAGAGATCCGTGAATTGATTAGCCTTGATTCTGGCAACATCAAAATTGCGCCCCAACCCGCAGATATCAGGTCCTTTCTTTCACTGCAGGTGGGTCTATTTCAGTCTGCCGCCGAAGAAAAAGGAATTGACATATCATTGGAGATCAAGACCGACGAGACCGTCTCTGAAATTGATCCATTTAAAATGGAGAAAGTCTTCTATAACCTGCTCTCCAATGCACTGAAATTCACTCCCGAGGGTGGGAAGATCGAGGTAGGCATGGTTGGGAATGAACAGAACCTCATCATTCATGTAACCGATTCTGGCATTGGTATTCCGCAAGAGCACATCGACCACATTTTTGAAAGGTACTACCAGATAGAATCAAAGGATTATAAGGTTCAGCAGGGCCTGGGAATAGGTCTTGCCATCACCAAGGAGCTTGTGGAATTGCATCAAGGCACTATCGATGTTCAAAGTAAAGTGGGTGCAGGAACAACCTTCAAAATCACACTTCCAAAATCTGACAAAGAAGCTGTTGCTACCAGAATAAGCAACGAATTGGTATCGGCTGAACCTAGAAAAACCAGTTCCTCAGTGACTGTCATAGACACCACCAAGAAGGGCACCATTATGGTTGTAGATGACCACCCTGAAATTCGCGCCTACATTGAAGACCTGCTCCGAACCGATTTCTCAGTTTTGCTGGCAGAAAATGGCTGGGAAGCTTTGGAGCAGCTGCGTCACACGCAAGTGGACCTTGTCATTACCGACATCATGATGCCTGTAATGGATGGCTTTTTGTTGATTGAATCCCTGAGGAAGGAGGAGAAGCTCAAAAACGTGCCTGTGATTGCCGTTTCTGCCCGTACTGGGCAGGAGGATAAAGAAAGGGTACTGAGCCTTGGTGTTTCTGACTACATGATAAAGCCATTCAATAGTCGGGAGTTCCTGCTAAAAATTTCCAACCTCGTTGAAATGCGAAAAAAAGACCTGGCACTACCATCAGCCTTACAAAACTTCAATTTGCAAAAACTCGAAGCAGAATGGCTGTCGAAGCTCTCAACCATCGTCCGGAATAACCTCGATCAAAAAATAAGTAACAACATGCTAGCTGATGAAATGGCCATGAGTGAAAGAACCCTGTACCGTGTTCTCAAGGACCTTACAGGCCTCACGCCCCTTGAATTTGTCAAGCAGGTCAAATTTCAGTACGCACGAAAGCTAATAACGACAGGCAAGGTGAAAAGTCTCAACGACGCCGGCAAAGCCATAGGAGAGAATAACGTCACCCGTTTCAAGGCCCAGTACAAAGCCTTCTACGACGAAGAACCTTTTGCCAGCGATTGAGGCCCGATCATTTGTATCGAAGCTGACATTCCTGCAGAGAATTGCACAAACCAGTAAACGTAACCCCCAAGGTCGTTTGTATTAGGCTATGTGAGACAAGCTCTTCTTTCACTGACCACCATCCTTATACTAACGTCGAGGGCCTATTCCCAATGTTGCTCGGGAGGCGTACCCATGTCTGGCAATATTGGACTCCCCGCTTCCGACAAGGGCACCTGGCAATTCACCCTAAACTATGACTGGAACAACCTCGAGACCTTAAAGGCCGGAAGCGATCGACTCAATGACGATAGTCGCAGACGGGAAACCCACTCAATTTTGGTCGAGTCGGGATACTCCTTTTCCGAAAAGCTCTCCCTGGATCTGTTCTTTTCTTTCGTGAGGCAAGAGCGAACAATCAACCAAAGGGGTCTGGCAGAGGATTTTACCTATACCCAAGGCGTTGGAGACGCTGTGGCACTATTGAAGTATAGCATCTATCCGCGGTTGACCCTGGGGCTAGGGCTGAAACTACCCGTGGGGTCCTCGGACCGCACACGGCCTGGTGGATTGCCGCTCAACGCAGACCTGCAACCCGGTAGTGGCGCATGGGACCAAATAATCTATGCCAACTACACTACATCCCTCAAATACCGACCCAGCTTTACCCTACTCAGCACCATTATCCACCGATTTACGGGGACCAACAGCAGTTATCTGAGCAACTCCACCTACGCCTTCGGAGATGAAACCCAGGTGATCATGGGTGTGGCTGACCGTATCCTGGCTGGCAAACTGCTCCTTGATCCCTCGCTGAAATTCCGATTTAGGAAAGCTGCCAGAGATCAGTTTGATGGTCAAAATTTCCCGGCCTCAGGTGGAACTTTTGTCTTCGTGAACCCAGGCCTGTCCCTTCCCCTGACCCCTAAAATCACTTATCAAATCAATGTCGAATTACCCCTCTATGCCAAAGTCTATGAAACGCAACTATCACCAAGTATTCGGGTCAACACGGGTTTCTTTTTCACCCTACCCAGGAAACAAAGTTTTGAAATTATCCAACTCAACAATTGATTATGTATAGAAGTACTATCCTAGGACTCGCCTTCGTCTTTTTCCTCAGTTGCTCCAATGAGGAGTCCAATGGAGATTGGTCAATCCCGGTTTCGCAAGTATTCGACGGAGGTCCTGGTAAGGACGGTATACCCTCCATAGACGACCCTCAGTTCTCACCTGCCTCAGAAACCAATTATCTATCAGATAATGATCTGGTGATTGGCGTGAAGATTGGCAATGACATCAAGGCTTATCCGCACCCCATCATGGACTGGCATGAGATCGTTAATGATGAAGTTGGGGGCCAGCCAGTAGCCATCACGTATTGTCCTCTAACTGGCACCACCATAGGCTGGGACAGGCAAATCCAGGGTGTCACCACTACTTTTGGTGTGTCTGGCCTACTCTTCAACACCAACCTCATCCCCTACGATCGCGCGACTGATAGTAACTGGAGCCAGATGCTACAAGAAAGTGTTAACGGGGAGCTCCAAGGCCAGCGTCCGGCATTTGTCCAGACTATGGAGACCACCTGGTCTACCTGGAAATCCATGTATCCCGATGCCCTGGTACAAAATAGAAATACTGGATTCTCAAGATCCTACGGTGACTACCCTTATGGCAGTTATCGAACAGAATCTAATCTCCTATTCCCGGTGGAGAACAATGATTCGCGTCTATTCGCTAAAGAAAGGGTATTGGGTGTGGATCTTCCCGAAGCGAAAAAGGCTTATCGCTTCACAAGCTTCTCAGAAAGAGGCGTCATCAGGGATGTGGTCGGGACCAAACCCATCATCGTCGTCGGAGACGCCAGCAGCAACTTCATGGTTGCCTTTGAGGACAACTTCAGAGATGACCAGTTGCCCCTCCAGGCGGTCCTCGATCAGGGTGAAGTCATTTTCACTGACGCCCTGGACAACAGCTTCAATATTTTTGGGGAAGTCGTAGAAGGACCAGACACTGGTGCCAGGCTCACAGCAATCAATGCCTACATTGGATACTGGGTAGCTTGGGCAGCCTTCTATCCTACTATCGCCATTTATGGTGAGGATGACTGAAAAAATACCCTGCAGGTCTCGCTATTGTTCGCGGTAGCGGGTCCTCCATTTTGCTTTTTCCATCTCTCGATCGAGAATGAGTTTAGTCAGCGCCTCAGGCAGTGCATCCGGGTACGCTGTAGCTAAAATTTGCCTCACTTCACCCTCCTCCACATCGATGCGGTAAAGTGCATTGAGCAAGCCATTGAAGTCACGGTCCAGCATATTCTTTACCTGCCTGGTCAGCCACATTTTTAGCCGATCGTAGGACTGAACAACTTCCTCATCAAAATCATCTTCTAATCCAAAGTCTTTTTTGATAAGTTCAAGCCCAACCACAAATTGATCATGTTTCATATCAAGAAAACCATCTTAGCTTCCGTTGCATTGCTCACCTGTTGCTTTGCTCTCAAGGCACAAGACACGGAAAAAGCGCGTATTATGCAAGTAGTCAATTCGATTTTTGAGGGCATGGCCACCAATAACGGACAACTCGTCGCGGACGCCTTCACCGAAGACGCCCAGACTTTCACTGTATTTGAGGACAAGGAAGGACAGACACAGAAACGCGCAGGCTCGGTAGAAAAATTTGTAGATGCTGTGAATAGTGAGAAAGAGCAACAATGGACTGAACCCATTTGGAACGAAAAGGTATCTATCGACGGACCGCTTGCTTCCGTTTGGGTGGCCTACGCCTTCTATCTCGGCTCAACCTTTCATCACTGTGGCGTAGATGCATTTCATCTGATCAAGACCGATGCCGGCTGGCGGGTTTTTCATTTGGTGGATACACGCAGAGTGGATGACTGCATTGTCCCGGATGAGGTGAAAGCCAGGTACGATTAGGAAGCTCCTTCTGGCTCAGCCTGATCCTCTCCTTTAGCATTGTCGGCCCCATTTGCCAAAACTTCCGGAAAATCTGAGGCAATCTTGTTGTACCAGTTGATCAGTTTCTTCATATCTGACACGTAGACTTTGTCCTCGTCGTAAGTGGGCAGGACATGACGCAAAAAAGCCTTCAACTCCTCCGGATCACTGGAAGATGACAAGCCAGTATCCCCATCGAATTCTTCGTGGATTTTTTTCATCACCTCCTCGACGGGAACAGAACCATCACCATCTGTAGTGTAGATTGAGATATCTGACAAGACGGAAACTTTTGTTTGGATACTTGTGACCAGTTTCTTTTTATGCTCATCCAGACTCTCTAGAATGAGCCCACTCCTTGTGGGTGAGAGAATCTTGAAAAGGCCACTTTTTCCTGAGACGGACGCGATGTCGCTGAATTCCATAAGCGCTACTTGCATTAATCAGGGCGCAAAGGTAATCGCAACCATGGCAAACCCATAGCATAAAAAAATGCCAGGCCGACAGACCAGGCATTTTCCAGGATTTTACTACTTAGCTTAATTCTTCAATCCAATATGGGATTGGAAAACGAAAACAAAGTTTTTGACCTACTACAAACCAATCAGCAGAAACTAGGCCAACAACTTCAAATTACTGAAAATCAATATTTTAACTCAGACCAGGGACTGATACTTTGTCCGATTATGCACATTTGAAACGCACATTAACGAGCGGGGAAATCACTGCTTATGTGATCGCAGCTTCAAGAACCGGGGCAAAAAAATACTGGTGAGCACGACACTCGCTACGAGCACTGCCCACTTTATTACTTTCATCATGGCGGTAAATTCTAGTGTTGCTTCAAAGTAAGAAAACCACCAAGAGAATTCAAATACCTACTTTTTGGTATTTTGATACCCAAAAAAATGGTTAAGTAGAAAAGGTTTTCACTTCGGGATTTGTGCGCAACAAACGCTCAAAAATCTCCAGCATCTCATCGAAGTCCCAAGGCTTTGTCACAAACTCATGAATACCGAAACTACCAACGGCCTCATCAAGCTCATGCCTTTTGATGAAGCCACTCAAAATCATCCTCCGGATTTCCGGATTGTAGTCGTACACATCCCTCAGTAATTCCGTACCAACCATGTCGGGCATTCGATGATCGGTCACTACCAGATCAATTTTTTCACTCTTCACGATTTCCAGGGCCTGAATGGGATTCTCGGCAGTCTTCACATTGTATAGTCGCCGGAATGCAGACTTGAAACCGCGCAGGTTTGGCGCTTCGTCGTCTACATAGAGAATAGTGAACTCTTTTTCCTTTTTTCTTCTAACTTCTTCCATATTGGAATGAGATCTGGTTGGATTCGGCGAAAATAAGTTTTTAAACAGTGACGAAAATCAAAATTCGACGCAACGAGTAAAATAATTGATAAGTGGGAATAATCACTTCGTTTCAATTTCATTCAACTCGAGAATGTATTGGACAATGCCCTCTCCCTCGCCGGTAACTGTAGAAGATGTAAAGTACCTGGGTATTTCGTCCCACTGTTGCTTCATGACCTTCCTGTAATGTGCTATGTTGGCCTGCGTTTGATTCTTTCCTTGCTTATCTGTCTTAGTGAACACCATCGCAAAAGGGACCCCTTTTACCCCAAGCCAGGCCATAAATTCCAGGTCTATCTTTTGTGGAGCGTGCCGTGAGTCTATTAGCACAAATACACTCATGAGATTCTCACGCTCGAGCAGGTAGCGATCGATCATCTTTTTCCATTGGGCTTTCTCCTTTTTGCTCACTTGTGCCCAGCCATAGCCCGGCAGGTCCACCAGATACCAGGAGTTATCGATCAAAAAGTGGTTGATGAGTTTGGTCTTCCCGGGTTTCCCCGAAGTTTTTGCCAGGTGCTTCTGGTTCGTCAGCAAATTGATCAGGGAAGATTTGCCCACGTTGGATCGGCCGATGAATGCATATTCCCAAAGCTTTGTGTCGGGACATTCCTCTATGCGGGAGCTACTTTTTTCGAAGATGGCGTGCTTGATCATCGGCATGAGGCAAAATTAAGCGATCGCGGTGTTCCAGGTTTCAAAGAACATATGCCATCCACGAAGGGTTATTCCCTAATATTGCAGCAGATATGACCGTAGTACCCTACAAGGAAAGAGAGACAAGCAAAAAGGAACAAGTAGCAGAGATGTTTGATAACATCAGCGGCAAATACGATTTCCTGAATCATTTTCTAAGCCTGGGAATTGATATTCTTTGGCGTAAGCAAGCGGTCAAACTGCTGAAGCAGGACCAACCCAAACAGATCCTGGATATCGCTACCGGCACTGGGGATTTCGCCATAGAGGCACTGGCTCTTGATCCTGATTTTGTCACAGGTGTGGATATCTCGGAGGGCATGCTTGAAAAAGGTAGGGAGAAACTGAAGAAGAAAGGCCTCGATCACAAGATCGCACTATACACTGGAGATTCCGAAAACCTACAATTCGAGGATAATAAGTTCGACGCTATCATCGTTGCATTTGGCGTTAGGAACTTTGAAAATCTAAGCAGGGGATTGAAAGATATGCTGAGGGTACTCAAGCCCGGTGGTAAAGTGGTAATTCTTGAGTTCTCGAAGCCAGGGTCTTTCCCTTTTAAGCAGTTATATAACTTTTATTTCAAATATATTTTACCTATCGTTGGTCGTTTAATTTCTAAGGATCAAGCGGCTTACACCTACTTACCGGAATCCGTAGGCAGTTTTCCTGATGGTCAAAGATTTTTGGAAGTCCTCCGAAGCGTAGGATACAGAGAAACACAATGCAAGCCCCTTACACTCGGCATCAGCTCAATCTACACTGGCATAAAGTAATATTTGCGGCATTGCTCGTGGTCCTGTGCCGCGTCGCCACAGCTCAAACAGGCTATCAGGGTCGTACCGAAAACCTGATCAACTACGACGAACAGAAAGTTCACTATGGTTTCTCATTTG
Source organism: Cyclobacteriaceae bacterium (assembly GCA_965601475.1). Classification (GTDB taxonomy): domain Bacteria; phylum Bacteroidota; class Bacteroidia; order Cytophagales; family Cyclobacteriaceae; genus JAWPMT01. The sequence continues at coordinate 1,232,458 of OZ271832.1, forward strand.
GCGGACACGCCTCGCGCTATGTAATCAAATACAATGATGCATTTGTCAGCCCATCTTTCGACACGCTGCACTCCGTTACCACGAGAAGCCTGGGCGGTTTTAAAGTTGGATTCATCGTCAACATAGGCCTGTACCAGTACCTCGACTTCCGCATCCAGCCAACATTCGGACTATACGAAAATGAACTGCTCTACAGGTTCACCAATAGCGCCAGCCAGGTGCTCTTCAAAGATGCCACATACTTCGAATTGCCATTGCTGCTGAAGTATAAGAGTGTCCGAAGAAAAAACACAGCCATGTACATGATCGCAGGGATAAATCCTTCATTGGAAGCTGCGGCACGCGGCGACGATGTAGCAGACATCGAAACACTGGAAACCAAAAACTGGAACATCGCCGTAGAGACGGGGGTCGGTTTTGATCTCTACTTTCCATTCTTCAAATTTTCACCCGAAATCCGTTATTCCTGGGGTTTTCGCAACATGATCCGCGAAGAAAAGAATGATTTCAATGCCGCCCTGGATAAAGTGATTTTTCACAATTTCACGTTTTTCATCACTTTTGAGGGCGGACCAAGCTACCTCAAAAGGAAAAACCGAAGGAAGAGATGAACAAACCCATCGCACTGATAACAGGTGCAACCAGTGGCATAGGAAAAGCTACCGCCCAAGCCCTCGCCGCTACCCATCAACTGATCATCTGTGGTAGGCGAAAGGATCGCCTGACGCAACTATCCCATGAGTTGCGTACTGATACCAGGGTCCACACACTTTCGTTTGACGTCAGTAAAAACGATGAGGTACAATCAGCCATCAGTTCACTGCCTGTCGACTGGCAGGATATTGATGTCCTCGTAAACAACGCAGGTAACGCGCATGGTTTGAATTTCATTCAAGAAGGTCAGCTTGAAGACTGGGATGCCATGATGGACATCAATGTGAAAGGTCTCCTCTATGTAAGCAAAATGGTCATTCCTCAGATGGTGAAAAGAAAACAGGGGCAAATCGTCAACATTGGCTCCATTGCAGGCAAAGAAGTTTACCCCAAAGGCAACGTCTACTGCGCCTCGAAATTTGCTGTCGATGCCATCACCCAAGGCATGCGACTAGACCTCAATCCTTATGGCATCAGGGTCACCGAAATCAAACCAGGTCTGGTAGAAACCGAATTCTCGGAAGTGAGATTCAAGGGTGACGCCGAAAAGGCTGCAGGAGTATACCGCGGATTCGAACCCCTCACCGCTGAAGATATCGCCGATACCGTCAGGTATGCTGTGCTGGCTCCTGCGCATGTTACAATCGCTGATATGACAGTGCTACCAACGGCTCAAGCCTCCGCGACCCTGGTGAACAAACAACAATAACCCCAATGGCCAAACAAATACTAATCCTCGGAGCCGGACGTTCGGCTTCCTCACTTATTGACTACCTCGTAAAGCACGCTTCCACATTTGACTGGGACATTGCTATCTGCGAACACAACAAAGACATCCTGAAAGAACGTCTTAACCAATATCCCACGTTGAAGGTCACAAGCTTCGATGTCACCAACGAAAACGAAGCCACAGAGGTCATCGCCAGGCAAGATATCGTCATATCCATGCTGCCTGCCCGCTTCCATTACTTTCCCGCCCGTATTTGTGCCAACCTGGGAAAACATATGGTGACAGCCTCCTACCTGACGGAAGACATCCAGGACCTGGCTGGGGCATTTGAAGAAAATGGTGCGTTGCTACTCATGGAAATGGGCCTTGACCCGGGGATTGACCACATGTCTGCCATGAAAGTCCTGGATGGGATAGCCAATTCAGGCCACGAACTCACTGCCTTTGAGACCTTCACCGGCGGCCTACTGGCTGAGGACAACGAAAAAGATAATCCGTGGCAATATAAGTTCACCTGGAATCCACGCAATGTGGTTCTGGCCGGAACAGGCAACGTAAAATTCATTCAGGAAGGTCGGTACAAGTACATTCCCTATCACAAGCTTTTTGCGAGGACGGAGATCATTCACATCCCCGGTCATGGATATTTTGAGGGCTACGCCAACAGAGATTCACTCAAGTACCTCGACTTGTACAACTTGAGAGGCATCCGAACACTCTACAGAGGCACACTGAGGAGGACCGGTTTCTGCAAAGCCTGGAACGTTTTCGTACAGCTCGGTGCTACGGATGATACCTATGAAATGGAAGGTGTGGCGGATTTGACTCATCGGCAATTCATCAATTCCTTCCTGTCATACAATCCCTTTGATTCTGTAGAGTTGAAATTGGCCCACTACATGAACCTGGGTCTGGAATCCGAGGAAATGTACCGCCTGAGGTGGCTAGGTATCTTTGATGAAGAACCTGTCGGGCTAGAAAAAGGAACTCCAGCGCAGATTCTTGAACACATCCTCAAAAAGAAATGGTCACTCGATCCCTCGGACAAAGACATGATCGTGATGTGGCACAAATTTGATTACCTAGACAATGGCCGACCTAAACAAATACAATCACATATGGTAGCCACAGGTACGGACCCCACAAACACTGCGATGAGTCAGACAGTGGGTCTTCCAATGGCGATTGCAACCAAACTGATATTGCAGAATCAATTGGACTTGAAAGGAGTTCAAATTCCTACCCGTAAGGCAATCTACCAGCCGGTCTTGGAAGAGCTCTCGGAGCTTGGGTTCGAATTCTCTGAAAGAGAGACCATTTCGTAAACGCCGCTGGGGAAATATCACAAATAAAAGTCCTTTACCTTATCCAAGAATTCCGTTGAATATTGATTCGTTTCCGTTCTGATGGTTAGGCTACTGGACATTGCTTTCCCCGGATCAAACTGGTAGCAACCGATCCTCCTCAGGGGTGGCGTATTGGCACGATTCAATAATGATATGTCATGGGTGACATGGAGATTCTGCGTGAGCGCTAAATCCTGAAGTGTTTCAAACTGATAATCCGGATAAATCACCCAAAAGCGACCCTGCGGAGATAGCAGCCTTACTACCCCATGAATCAAATCATCCTGTGGCAGCAAATCATCGTGAATGGCCAGATCCTTACTTTTCCCAGATTTTAAGTGATTGGCGAAATATGGGGGATTGGAAACAATCAGATCAAACTCCTGTGTATTCCTGACCGCATAAGCCTGAAGTGAAGTGTGCACTACCTGCATGCGGTTGCCCCAGGGACTCTTTCGAAAATTCTCAGCGGCCTGGCTTGCCGATGCTTCATCAACCTCGAGTGCCGTGACTTCAGCCCCTGATCGCTGGGCCAGCATGAGAGAAAGGAGGCCAGTACCTGTACCAATGTCCAGTATCCTACTTTCACTTCCCTCCAATTCGATTATGGCTCCAAAGACACAACCTTCAGTCGTGACCTTCATTGCGCATCGATCCTGCTCAATACGAAATTGCTTGAACTGAAAAAAATTATTGCGCGGCACCGCCTAGCTGCTGCTCCTGCTCAAAAACCTGATCAATGCTCTGCTGGAAGGTCTGCAATTCAGCACCCGCCACCGCCAGTTGATCGCATCTTTCATTCTCAGGATGACCGGCATGTCCTTTGATCCAGTTGAATTTGACCCGATGTCGATAGTACGATTTCAGAAAGCGCTCCCATAAATCGCGGTTCTTTTTGCCCTTGAAATCTTTCTTCACCCAATTCGTCAGCCACCCTTTTTCCACAGCATCAACCACATATTTTGAATCGGAAATCACCAATACATCCCAACCATCTTTTTTGATAGCCTCCAGGCCCTTGATTACCGCCAGCAATTCCATCCGATTGTTTGTGGTCATTCGAAAGCCCTCGTAAAGCTCCTTCCGCTTCCCCTGATAGTCAAGTATGACCCCATAGCCCCCCGGACCTGGATTGCCTTTGGCCGCTCCATCTGTGTAGATTTTGATCATGCCGCAAACCAATTGGTTTTGAACAACTTGATAGCTATGGACAGCAGGATAATTCCAAAGACTTTGCGCAGTACATTAAATCCACCTTCACCAATCTTTCGGGAAAGCCACCCGGTAGTCTTCAGCACCGTGTACACAACCACCAGATTAACGGCCACTCCGATGAGAACATTCCACATGGCATATTCTGCACGTAGAGATATGAGTGTAGTCATCGTGCCCGCACCTGCAATCAGCGGAAATGCAATTGGCACGATACTGGCTGAAGATAGCTGATCCGGAGATGACTTGAAAATGGTCAGCCCAAGCACCATCTCCATACCGATCAAGAACATAATGATGGCCCCGGAAATTGCGAAAGACCCAACATCAACACCAAATAGATTAAGGATCTGTTCACCTAGAAATAAGAAGGCAATCATGATTACTCCGGCAACGAGTGTCGCCTTCTCTGACTGGATATGGCCCATCTTCTTTCTCAGGTCCAGGATGACAGGTATGTTACCAGGCATATCTATTACTGAAAACAAAATCAGTGACACAGAAAAAATCTCCTTGGCGCTCAACATTTTGCTTGCTTTTTTTAACACAAAGCTAATCGCTTACGTATTGAGCACTAATCAAATTTTCTTTCCCTTTGCGGTCGTTTTTGAAAACCTGGCATTACACCATATGAAATTCAACCTTTTAAGAGCAGCACTGCCTCTTTTTCTGGCGGTACTGACATTTTCTGCACATTCCCAAGCTAAGTGGAACTGGCCCGAGGATGCGGAGCTACTGGATCAGGCCAAAGAAAAGCAGGCCTATTACAATATTCAAACACAGCTGGATGACTGGAATGGTGCTTTTTCCACACTTTCCTGGCTATATCAAAACAACCCCAACCTCAACCCTTCTATCTACATCGATGGCGCCAAAATTCTTGGTGAGATTTTGAAAACGGAGGAGGACGAAAACAGGGTAGCTGTCCTGGAAGATTCGCTGCTATGGATGTTTGATCAGCGGGTCAAGCACTTTGGAGATGAGGGCAAAGTTGTGGATCGCAAGGCTTACGAGGCCTTCAAACGATTTTATCGCAAGCGGTCTAAGTACAGCCTCTTGGAAGAACTCTACGAGCAGAATTATGCGCTGAATGGCAACAACATGTCAGACTTCAACCTCATTCCCTACATGACGCTTGCAAAATTCTACTATGAGTGGAAACCCGAAGAAATGACACCTGAGAAAGTCCTCGAAATACATGATCGTGTTAGCAGTGCCATCGCTTACAAGATTGAGAAAGGTGGAAATAAGGCCAAACTGAAAAAAGACCAGGATAAAGCCGACGCCTTCCTCAGTTCGCTGGAAGGGATACTTTCCTGCGAATTCATCGAGGAAAAACTCGTCCCCAAGCTAGAAGCGGATCCCAGTGACATAAATACAGCTAAGAAAATCTTCAACTACTCGCTGCAAGCCAAATGCTCAGATCGCCCCTACTTCACCCAGGCAGGCGAGGTGGTTTATGTCGAAAAGCCTACCTTCAAACTTGCAAAAGCCTTGGGAGACAAATATCAGGGCAGTGAGGATTTCGCGAAGGCTTCGGAATACTACCTCAAGGCCTCGGAACTGGCAACGGACAAGGAAGAAGAATACGACGTCTATATGGGCCTGGCTACTGCCTCCGGAAAACTGGGAGATAAAGGAAAAGCAAGATCATACGCAAGAGAGGCTCTGGCAGTACGGCCAGGGGCTCCGGAAGCTTACAATCTGATGGGCAACCTCTACTTCACCAGCTATGACAATTGTAAAGCCGGAGAAAGCAAAGTAATGGATCGTGCGGTATTCCTTGCCGCCTATGAGATGTACAAATTAGCAGGGAACACAGCGCAAATGAATGCTTCCAAGGAGCAATTCCCGTCCATAGAAGAGATTTTCAATGAGGGCTACGAGGAAGGTCAGGAAGTTACACTGGGATGCTGGATCAACACAACTGTGGCGTTGCAGCGTCGGGATTAGTTGAAATTCTTCTGCAGGAATTTACGGAGCCCTTCCAACTCCTTTTTCTTGAGAGCCGGAAAATTGGCAATGCGAAAAGTGCTTGTTTTCCAGGCTCCATAACCATTACCTAAAATGAAACCGGCTTCGGCTGCAACTTCTTTGACATGTTCTGGGTCGGCATGCTTAATTGCGAATACAGTTCGAGCTCGAACGGCCTCATTTTCAACCAAATGATCGAACCCCTTAAGGCCATCAATCACCGTGCTCCAGTAGTTGTATCGGTTTGATACCTTACTGGCAATAGACTCAATGCCGCTGGAGAAATCCTGGGTGCGCTGCAACAGATAAATTCCCAGGACATTGGGCGTGTAGTGGGCCTGATGCTTTTCTTCATTCTCCAAAATGCGCAGAAGGCTGTTGTATCTCAGATTATCCCCTTTTGCCTCCACACGCTCAACAGCTGCAGGAGACAAAATCATAATCCCCAAACCGGCCGGCAGGCCCAGGCACTTTTGCACGGAAGCATACCAAATGTCGCCAAATTGCCAGGGGAGATCTATCCCACCGATGGAAGTGGTAGCGTCGATGGCCACGATCTGATCTTCGTGTTTCGCCTTCCAGAGCTTCTTCAAAACCTTGCCACTGACGTAAGTCCCATTTGAAGTTTCTGTTGAAACCACGCATAAGCAATCTGCTTGCAGGTCAAGATCATCGGTGGGCAGCTCCTCTTCAATATCAAACGGCCGATCTGCTACCTCCGTCACAATCGCCCGGGTGTAATCAAGCCATTTCTGCCCAAATGCCCCATTGTGAAAGTGCTGGGATCTTGACTGTACCACGGACTGTGCTATAACCTCCCAACACTCTGTCGCCGAAGAGAGAAATACAATGCGATAATCGTCCGGAACAGCCAATTTCTTTCTGAGGGTCTTTTTGGTTTTTTTGGCGAGCGCCATGAATTCCGGACTGCGGTGGTTGATGGACATGACACCATCTTTGTACGCCTCATAGACGTATTCGGTGATATTGGAGTAAACTCTTGAGGGGCCAGGATAAAACGAAATATTCGCCATCTAAGAACCAACCAGGTATTTAAGCGCCAAACGGTACCCATCAAGGCCAAAACCGGTCAACACACCGGCAGCCACAGCACTTATATAGCTATGACTTCGGAACGCCTCCCTCGAAAAGATATTGGAGATATGGACCTCCACTACCGGCGTATCCACTGCAGCTACCGCATCTGCAAGGGCTACGGACGTATGGGAGTACCCTGCGGGATTCAAGACGATGCCACCATATGAAAACCCGACCTCTTGAATTTTGGATATGAGTTCTCCCTCATGATTGGATTGAAAGTATTCCAGGGTAAGTGCCGGAAATTCCGTCTTCAATGTCTCCAGAAATGAAGGAAAATCCATGTTTCCATAAATCTCAGGCTCCCTCTTGCCGAGTAAGTTTAGATTTGGTCCATTGATTATGATCACCGAGCGCGAATCCATACCGGCCAAAATAGCAGAAAATCAAATAACATTATCTCTATGTTATGTTAAGGTTTACGAGTGGGTGTTGGATTGACTACATGGTGATATAAAAAAATGAGCTGGGCTTCCTACATCAAGCAATTCAACCATTATCTAAAACTGGAAAGATCCCTTGCGGATAATTCCATTCAGGCCTATTTGTCTGATATCAGTAAGCTTGCTGAGTTTTTCTCCCTGAAGGGAAAAGACACCTCTCCCCTCAAGGTCACACAAACTGACCTTGTCGACTTCATCGAATTTATCAATGAATTGGGGCTGTCCCGATATACACAAGCCAGGATGATCTCCGGAATCAAAGCCTTCTATAAGTACCTCACATATGAAGAACTGATCACGGATGACCCTTCAGAACTCATCGAAGGACCAAAACTTGGTCGCAAACTGCCAGATACCTTGAGCGTTCATGAAATAGATGAGCTGATGGCAGCCATCGACCATTCCAAACCCGAAGGCACCAGGAACAGAGCCATGCTCGAAACACTTTACAGTTCAGGATTGCGCGTATCCGAATTGACCGACCTACAGATCAGCAACATCTACGAGGATATTGGCTTTGTGAGAATCATTGGCAAAGGCAACAAAGAAAGACTTGTACCTATTGGCAAAACGGCACTGAAACACATCAACCTCTACCGCAAACACGTCCGTGTACACAACACGCCAAAACCGGGACATGAAGACTATCTATTTCTCAACAAGCGAGGCACGAAGCTCTCCCGCGTGATGGTATTCATGATCATCAAGGACCTGGCAAAAAAAATCTCGCTTGACAAAAACATCAGCCCCCACACCTTTCGCCATTCATTTGCGACACACCTGATCGAAGGAGGAGCAGACCTGCGTGTGGTACAGGAAATGCTGGGACATGAATCCATCACAACAACCGAAATCTACACTCATTTGGATCGAGACTATCTCAAGCAAGTAATCAAGGCATTCCATCCCAGGAGCTGACCGCGAATGCCACTTCCTCAAATTATCTTCGCGGTCTATGTACAAGCTGCTAAGGACTTTTCTATTTCTACTGGCCCCGGAAAGCGCCCACGCCTTTACTACCTCCTTGTTTCAAGGGCTTTGTAAGATCCCCGGTGTACCTGCACTATTTCGTGCCGCTTATCAGGTACGGCATCCAAACCTGAAAAGGCAATTGTTCGGTTTGACTTTTCCAAATCCCGTGGGCCTGGCTGCTGGATTTGATAAGAACGCCGACTACTTGCACGCATTTCAACATCTTGGATTTGGTTTCCTGGAAGTAGGCACCATTACGCCGAAGGGACAACCAGGCAACGAACAGCCGAGACTATTTCGGCTGAAATCGGACCATGCTTTGATCAACCGGATGGGATTCAACAATGAGGGGCTGGACTATGCCGTGGAAAAACTTAGAAATCGGCCGAAATCCATCATTGTTGGGGGCAACATTGGCAAGAACAAGGTAACCCCCAACGAGAAAGCGCTTGAAGATTACCTCAAATGCTATGAAGCGCTTCATCCATATGTGGATTATTTTGTCGTAAATGTCAGCTCTCCCAATACCCCGAACCTTCGGGAGCTCCAGGAAAAAGAGCCGTTGACTGAATTGCTACAGACATTGATGCAGCGGAATCGGGAAGAATCAACACCCAGACCCATTTTGCTCAAAATTGCACCTGACTTGACCGAGAGTCAACTGGACGATATCCTGGAAATCGTGGACACTACCGGACTGGATGGTATAATCGCTACCAATACAACCATCTCACGAGAAGGGCTCCAGACCAAAGCTGCTGAGATCGAAAGTATTGGTGCAGGAGGATTGAGTGGTGAACCCCTGGATAAGAGAGCCACCGAAGTGATCCGGTACCTGAGAAAGGGCAATAGTTCCCTGCCCATTATCGGTGTAGGTGGAGTTCACGATGTGAAATCCGCCAGGGAGAAAATTGATGCCGGTGCAACCCTGCTACAACTTTACACTGGATTTATCTATGAAGGGCCAGGGCTGATCAGGAAAATCAATCAATCGATTCTTTCCTCTGCGGATAACTGACATTCGCTTGCCTTGACCAAGCCTTACACTTCCATTAAATTTGTTGGATATAATAATCCTCGTTGGGCCATCGTCAGTAGTGTATTGACGATACTCTCCTCAACCAAAGAATGGCGAAAAACACCTACAAGTCTCAAAAAAAGCAGAAAACCAAACAGTCATTTAGCTTCAAACTGAATTTCTACGAGGATCGCAAATTCCAGATCACTACTGGTCTATTGCTGCTCATTTCCTCGGTATTCCTGTTTATAGCAATTCTCTCCTACCTCAATACCGGCAAAGCCGACCAAAGTGTTGTAGAGGCGGTATTGAGTACCGGAATCAAGGAGTCAGGATTTGAGGTTGCCAATTGGTTTGGAATTATTGGCGCCACTGTAGCTCACTACTTTGTTTTCAAATGGTTCGGTGTGGCCTCACTCTTGGTGGCCCCGTTGCTTTTTGTCATGGGCTACCAGCTGGTATACCGCCGACAATTGGTCCCAATTTTCAGGTTTTTCATCTTCAGCGCGTTCTATACTTTCTGGATCAGCCTGTTGATGGGCTACTTCCTGCTCAATTCCGATGAGGTATCAAATTGGGGATTCCTAAGCGGAGGAGTGGGCTTTGAAATGTCCATCGTCATCGATAGCCTCATGGGCTGGGGATCCGCCCTGATCATTTTGTTTCTGCTGGTGGTCTTCAATATGTACTTCTTTGATATCACCAGCATCCCTGCAATCGGACGGATTACTACTCAACTCAACACCATTCCTGCTACGATAGGAGGCTGGTTTGCCTTTCGTGGCAATGAGCAAGATGATGCTGAAGAGGTAGCTCATGACCTAACTTCTGTACTGGAAAAAGTAAAACAGGAGGTAGAGCAAGAAGATGAACGCAAGGAGGCCTTTGTCGAAGAGGATGAGGTAGGTGAGGAAGAGGACCTAAAAGCGGATGCCGATGACGACACCTGGCAAATAGAGCCATTGGCTAAACCCACGCCAAAACCTAAGACTACCCCGGAACCCACGTTCTCGGTAGAAGAAACTAAACCACAACCGGAAGAAGAGGTGAAACCGGAAATCGTGCTGCCGCCGGTGACCAAAGCACCCCCCAGGAAAGCGACAGCACCCGAGGAACTGGAGATGGAGGTGGAGAAGCCGAAATTCGAGGAAAAAGTGGTTGAGGTAAGCGAAAACTACGACCCTACGCTTGATCTTCCACGTTTTCAGTTTCCGACACCGGAACTATTGATCGAACATCCGCCCAAAGATGTCCGTGTCACCAAGGACGAGCTGGAACAGAACAAAGACAGAATTGTAGAAACCCTCGTCAATTTCAAGATAGGGATCTCTAGTATCAAAGCGACCATCGGTCCGACGGTCACCTTGTACGAAATCGTTCCTGAGGCAGGGGTAAAGATTTCGAAGATCAAAAACCTTGAAGATGATATCGCCCTGAGCCTTTCCGCTTTGGGCATCAGGATAATAGCCCCGATTCCGGGACGAGGGACCATAGGCATTGAGGTGCCCAACAAGAACCGTGAAATGGTAGACATCCGCTCGGTAATTACGACTGAGAAGTTCATGAAAAGTGACAAGGAACTTCCGGTGGTGTTGGGCAAGACCATATCCAACGAAGTTTTTGTCACAGACCTTGCCAAGATGCCCCACCTGCTCATGGCTGGTGCTACGGGACAGGGTAAATCTGTTGGACTCAATGTCATTCTCACTTCTCTCCTCTACAAGAAGCATCCATCACAATTGAAGTTTGTGTTGGTCGACCCCAAAAAGGTGGAATTGACCCTCTTCAACAAACTGGAGCGACATTATTTGGCTAAGCTTCCCGACGGCGAAGAATCTATCATAACCGATACCAGCCAGGTGGTTCACACCCTGAACTCGCTCTGCATCGAAATGGACAATCGCTACGATCTGCTCAAGGATGCAGCTTGCCGCAACATCAAAGAATACAACAAGAAATTTGTCAATCGAAGACTCAATCCGCAAAAGGGCCACTCTTATATGCCCTACATCGTACTGGTCATTGATGAGCTGGCAGATTTGATGATGACCGCAGGAAAAGAAGTAGAGACACCCATTGCCAGGCTGGCGCAATTGGCCAGAGCAATCGGTATTCACCTCCTCGTGGCCACGCAACGACCTTCAGTCAATGTGATTACAGGTATCATCAAAGCCAACTTTCCAGCAAGGCTATCGTTCCGGGTTACGTCCAAAGTAGACTCACGTACGATCCTGGACGCTGGAGGTGCAGACCAATTGATTGGGATGGGCGACATGCTCCTCTCCATGGGATCGGAAATGATCAGACTGCAGTGTGCCTTTGTGGACACACCCGAAGTGGACCGCATATGTGAATTTATAGGCGAACAACGTGGATACGATTCCGCTTACCTGCTACCCGAATTTGTGGGCGAAGAATCGGAGGTTGGTGGTGTTGATCTATCGGAGCGAGATGCACTTTTTCCGGATGCAGCCCGTCTCATCGTCACACATCAGCAAGGAAGTACCTCACTGATTCAGCGGAAAATGAAGCTGGGATATAATAGAGCAGGCCGTCTGATCGACCAACTTGAGGCGGCCGGAATCGTTGGACCCTTTGAAGGATCAAAAGCCAGGGAAGTTTTGATCAAGGATGAATACAGTTTGGAACAGTTATTGTCAGAACTCGAGAATAAATATTAAAATTTTAAGATATGAAGCGGTCAATAGTTTTGGTAATCACCCTCGCTATGAGTTTTGCGGGCTGGTCACAGTACGATGACGAAGCACGCGCCATCCTCGATGCAGTGAGTGAGAAGTACAAACAAATGACCTTTACGGCTGATTTCGAATTCAGCCTGGAGAATAAGTCAGCAGGTGTCAACGATACGTACCAGGGGTCCATTGCCGTATCGGGTGACAAATACAAAGCCGTGACCAAAGATGGGATAATTCTCAACGACGGGACCGACGTCTACACTTTCATGGCAGAAGTGCAGGAAGTGAACATATCCACGTACTACCCCGAGGATGAAGAAATTGGCTTCAACAACATCTTCACCATCTACAAAGAGGGTTATAAATATGCGCTCATGGAAATTCAGGAGAATGGTAACAGGGTATTGGAATTGGCGCCGGAAGAGCCCAAGGCTTTCTCCAAAATCAGGATGATCATTACGCCGAATATCGTCATTGAGCGATTTCTGGTTTTTAACAGAAATGGGAACGTATGGAGTTATGTCATATCAAACCTCGAAGAAAACGCTGAGTTGCCGGCCAACCATTTCGAGTTGCTCAAGAACTACGATGAGAATTCCGGTCAAGCCTCCGTGCGATACCTAAATCAATTGATGACCGTGGAAGTGATAGACTTTCGCTGATCATATTCCAAGCCCACTGAGTTCCTTCTTCCTTAGCATCGTTCCGACGTAGAGCATCACAGCTACAGGTATACCGGGAATGGGCAAGGCATCTCCCTTGGCACCAATCAACTCGGCTGCTATGATACCTCCAACATAGGAACACATCAGAAAGAACCCAATATTCATGGTTTTGGGAATCCAATAAAGTACGACACAAAGGATTTCAAGGAACCCAATGAAAACGATGAGACCTCGCAGTTGCAAGGTTTCCATGGCCTGGATCATAAATTCGTCCTGGATTATCTTCATCACGCCACTGAAAACGATCATCAATGAAGGCAGGATGGAAAGTGCATATCCGGTTATCTTTCGGACACCACTGATGTTTTGATCATGAAGATTGGGCATCTATTTCGCTTTTTAGGTGCATTTCCAAGATAATAAGACATTCCCAGACACCAGTCGGATCGCTTGTTATTTGGTAATCATGTCATTTTACCGTTCCTCTATCTTCTGATTATGAAGGTCTTGCGGATTAGGTATTTTCGTGGAATCAATCGCAAAATCGAGTTATGAAATTCAACAAAATCTGTGTTCTCCTGGCGCTGGTACTGACCTACGCATGTGTTGCGCCTGAGAATGAACAAACAGCTGGCTTGGAGATGCCTCCAGCACTTGACGTCTCTCAAATGGACCAAACGTCGGATCCCAAGAAAGACTTTTACCGATTTGCCAACGGCACCTGGTTGGACAATACAGAAATCCCTGCCGATGAAGGTCGCTGGGGAGGGTTTCCCGAACTCCGCGAAAAAAACAACGAAGTAGTGCTGGACGTGATGAACGGCGCTGCCCAAAATCCAGACTTTCAGGAAGGCAGTGACGAACGTAAAGCCATCGATTTCTTTAATGTGGGCATGGACTCCGCCAGAGCTGAATCTGTTGGTGTTGCCGCATTGAATGGCTGGTTTGAGCAAATAGACGGGGTTGCCAACAATAGCGACCTGCAAAACCTCCTCGCGGCGCTCCACCGAGCAGGTTATAGCCCATTCTCCAACGTCTCGGTATTTGCCGACCTCAAGGATAGTAAGATGAATTCCCTTTACATCACGCCTGGTGGATTAGGCTTACCTAATCGGGACTATTACACGAAAACCGATGACAAGTCCGTGGAGATACGCGAGAAATACCTTGCCCACGTAGCCAACATGCTGGAGCTTGCGAAAGTAGACGGCGATACTGAGGCAATGGCCGACCAGATCATGGCCATCGAAAATCAGATTGCCCTTGCCACACTCACCCCAATCGAAGCCCGAAATATTCCGGCATTGTACAATCCTATGACCATTTCCCAGCTGCAGGAAATGTCTCCCGCCATCGAATGGGCCACCTACCTCACCAACACCAATGTGAAAGTTGAAGACGTTGATACACTCATCGTTCTCCAGCCTAAGCACGCTGCTGAAATCAGTAAAATCCTCGCCGATTTGGAAAATGATGCGCTCAAGGCATACCTGAAGTGGCAGGTGATCGATGGTGCGGCCAATTTCCTAAATCACGATATGGTCAAAGCCAACTTCGAGTTTTTCGGTAAAGTGATCCGTGGTACTGAGGAAATGAGACCTCGCTGGGAGCGGGTAATGGGCGCCACCAATAGTGTGATAGGCGAAGCCATCGGCAAAGTCTATGTAGCAGAAACCTTCCCTCCCGAAGCCAAGAAAAACGCAGAAGAAATGGTAGGCAACCTGATGAAAGCCTTTGATAAGCGTATTCGTGACCTGGAGTGGATGTCTGATGCTTCGAAAGAACAGGCCCTGAAGAAGCTCAACAACCTCACCGTAAAAATTGGTTACCCCGACAAATGGCGTGACTTTGGTACGCTCGACGTTGCCAAGGAAGGTGAATTTTACAGCTACCTCAACAATTTCGAGAATGCCCGTAGATGGCAACACGATGAAAGCATGAAAGAAATTGGGCAGCCCGTAGATAAGAGTCGTTGGGCCATGAGTCCACAAACAGTAAACGCCTACTTCAACCCGCTCAACAACGAAATCGTCTTTCCGGCAGCTATCCTTCAGCCACCATTCTATAACTACACTGCAGATGCAGCCATGAACTATGGTGGTATGGGCGCAGTGATCGGTCATGAGATCTCCCACGGGTTTGACGATCAGGGTAGCCGATTCGATGCCGACGGCAACATGAACAACTGGTGGACCGACGAAGACAAAGAAAAATTTGAAGCACGCACAGCCAAATTAGTTGCCCAGTTTGATGCTTATGAAGCCCTGGACAGCGTATTTGTACAAGGCAAGTTGACGCTGGGAGAAAACATAGGTGATCTCGGAGGGCTAAACGCATCCTACGACGCCCTACAGATCCACCTGGAGGAAAATGGTCGCCCTGACCTCATCGACGGTTTCACCCCAGAGCAGCGGTTTTTCATAAGCTGGGCTACAATCTGGAGATCCAAATACAGGGATGAGACATTGAGGACACAAATCCTGACAGATCCACATAGCCCCGGCCCTTACCGCGCAGTAGGTCCGCTGGAAAATATGCTGCAGTTCTACGAAGCCTTCAATATCCAGGAAGGTGATGAACTTTGGAAACCTGAGGAAGAGCGAGTCAAAATTTGGTAATAGTTTATATATAGTGAGTAACATGAGGACCATCGGAAGGTGGTCCTTTTTTATTACTCCAGTTTGAACCGGTTGACCTCGGCAACCAGCTCATTCACGATCTTTTGAACCTCCTCAGTTTGCGACGCGTAGCCTGTCATGCCTGAAGCCACCTCGTTGGCGGAGCTTGCTGCCTGCTCAGTGCCAGCGGCAGTTTCCTCTGCCACTACGACGATAGCCCTAATCAATTCAGCAATGTTATTCACCTGGGTTGACTGATTTTCTGTGGCTTCTACAATCAGATGTGATTTCTCCGCCGTCTTCAGGTAGTAATCTGCAATTTTCTTGAAGGCTTCGTGCGAACGTTCTGAAGCCGCCTTTCCCACTGCTATTTGATCATGCATGCGTCCACTAATATCGGCTGTGACCCGTGTCCGATCCTGGATTCCATCTATCTGCTCCTGTATCGTAGCTATTGACTTCTTGGATTCCTCGGCCAGTTTACGGATTTCCTCCGCCACCACAGCAAAACCTCGGCCAGCGTCTCCCGCCTGAGCAGCCTCAATGGCCGCATTCAAAGACAGTAGGTTGGTTTGGGCAGCAATGTCTTTTATGATTCGAAGAACGCTGGTGATCTCCTTGGACCTTTCCGTGAGCTGGCCTATGGCCTGAGCATTGTCACCTGCAAGCTGCAAAATCGAAGACATGCTATCATTGAGCTGCTCTGCCAGATGCTTACCCTCCTCTGCACTGGAGGACCCTCGTTTCGCCGTTTCATTGATCTCGACCGCCTGGTCACCAACATCTTTGGCCGAAAACCCCATCTGTTCTATCAGTTGCCTTGTGGCATCTACCTTACGTTGCTGCTGATGAGCTCCCGAATTCATCTCTGACACCGCCGAGGAGATCTCCGCGGTGCTCACAGCTATTTCCTGGCTTGTTACCAACATGTCCTCCATGAAGGTGTTAATCTGCACAGACTTCTCACGAATCAACTCCAGGATAGTAGATAAGGTATTTAGGGATTGGTTGATGTTCCTGGCGACCTTCTCAATATCTCCCTTCGAGGCTTTTGTGTACCGAACGGTGAGGTCATTGTTCGCCAGCTGATTTACGATCATGTCAAATTCATTGAGTGGTACCAATATGGTCGACATCAACTCATTAATAGACTCGCCCAGGGCCTTCCACGCTCCATCTGCATCCGTTAGTAGGACCCGCTGTTGCAGATCTCCCTTTTCCACAACGTCTTTCAGTGTGACGTTAGTCTCCGCTATGGCCTTGGTCAGCTGCTCATGCTGTTGGCGAAGCACTTCATCCTGTGCCTTTAACTCATTGGTAGCTTGAAGTATCCGATCTTGCAACCGCTTTTCATTGAGCTTCACTCGTTTTCTTCTGCTTTGAATAATGAAGCCAATGGCAGATACGAGAAAAACAATAACTAATGTTCTGAACCACATGGTCTGCCACCAGGGAGGAAGTATTTCAATGCGTAGCCTTCGAGGGTTTTGAGTCCAAACACCATCATTGTTACTGGCCAGAATCTCCAATTGATATAGGTCGGGATCCAGGTTAGTGTAAGTAACGGTATTTGTGTTTCCTAACTCGCGCCACCCTTCTTCGAAGCCTAGCAGGCGGCACCGATACCGGTTTTGATCTGCATGCGTGAAATTGACGGCAGCAAAATCGATAGAGAAGACCGATTCATGATGGTTCAAAGTAATTTGTTCGAGCGAATTGATATGGCTGGTAAGTGGACCGTTCTGATCAATTGGTACTTCTTGATTGAAGAGCCTAAAGGAAGTGAGCAGTATCTTCGGAACGTTTGGGTTAGATGTCAGATTGCCAGGCTCGAAATAATTGAAACCATTGTTTCCCCCCACAAAGATCTGACCACCATCATCTTTAAATATTGCATTCTTCACAAACTCATCCCCTTGCAGACCATCAGATTTTTGATAATTGGTGAAGGAGTATGCTGTTCCCTCGATTTGCAACCTGCAGAGCCCTTTGTTCGTCCCAATCCAGAGGTTTCCAAAGTCATCTTCCTGGATCGATTTGATAATTTGATGAGGCAGTCCATCTCTCTTTCCAAAGGTGACAAAACCATCATCAGCTTCGTTGTAGAGTCCCAGTCCGTAGTCCGTGCCGACCCATATCCTGTTCTTGCTGTCTTGATAGATCGCGAAAATGAATTCGGAGCTGATGGTCTTAGGGTTGTCCCGGTCCTCTTCGTAGGACTTAATTTCATAATCGTCACCGTCTTTGAATGTGATGACTTCAAGACCTGCATTGGAACCTATCCAAAGACGGTTCTTGTGATCAACAAGAACGGCTTTCCAAGATCCCTCACTGTTCGGTGTCAGCCGAAGGACTTGACCCGTACTGGGATTGAGGCGACAAACACCGCCAAGGTGGTTGCCCATCCAAATGTTTCCCGATTGATCCATGGCCAACCCAAAAACATTATCCGAACTGATGGAATTGGGATTGTCAGGATCGTGGCGAAAATGTGTGAAATCATCTGTTTCGCTGTTGTATCGGTGTAGACCTCCTGCCCAGGTGCCAACCCACAGATGGCCTTCCGCATCCACCAGTTGGCAAAGCACCGCATTGCTCGCCAGAGAGTTGTTGTCTGCGGGATCATGCTTGTAGTGCTCATAGGTATCGCTCGCCCTATTCCATTTTGTCAGGCCACCACCATCCGAGCCGATGAAATAGTTGTTGCCCATCTGACCGAACGAGGAAATGGCATTACTCGATAAGCCATTTGTTTGCCCCGATCGCTGTCGAACATGTTGAAATTTTCGATAATATGGATCGTAGAGGCTTACCCCCTGGTTGAAAGTACCCACCCATAGCCGGTAACTTCGATCTTCGTAGATCTTCCAGATCGAATTGCCTCCTATGCTAGTTGGGTCATTTGGATCATGCTCATACCGTATAAAATCATCACTGGCACTATTGTACAAGTTGAGTCCTCCATTCTCCGCAGCAAACCACAATCGATTGGCATGATCCTCAAGAACATCCAGAATCCTGTTATTGCCAATAGAGTTCTGATCGTTAGGATCATGCAGAAATTGCTTCTTCACACTCCAGACTCCGCCCTGTTTTTGCAAAACAATGACGCCATTGCTGCCAGAGCCCATCCAAATGTTACCATTTTCGTCCTGAAGCAGTGCCCGAACATGAACCTGTACCAGCTCACCGCTTTCATCTTTCAGATAGCTGATATCCTTGGTCTGTGTATGAAAGATGGTAAGACCCTGGTCGGTGCCGATGAAAATCTCTCTCCCATTATCTCCCACAAGCATGGTGACAATTCCTTGACCATCCAACGCCTGGGAAATGAGTTCAAAAGATGGAAGGACCTCCCTACTGTGAATATCGATTATCTGAATAGCATCACCGACTGCCGCCCAGATTTGGCCCTCCCCCACCGAAATTATCGAAGAGACCCTGTCATTGTTCGTTCCTGAGAAATCCCTGGCATTCCATATCTGGAAATGATTCTGCCTCCTATCGTACAGCGCCAACCCCTCATTCGTCCCTATCCAGACGTTCCCAAGATCATCCTCCAATAGCGCATTCACGATGTTGTTGGGCAAGGCATACGGATCAGTTCTGTCGGCTTCGTAGGTATAAAAATTCGCACCATCATATTTCGTCAATCCGCCATAGGTACCGATCCACATTACACCATCTGTATCCTGCAAAAAAGCGCTAATATGATTTTGGGACAGACCCTCACGGATATGTTGGAACTCCGGTGTGAACCGGCCCTTGGCTGGCCGCCCCCAGACCAGGTGGATACAAGCAAGGAGATAAGAAAATAGGAGTTTTCTTGACACTGGTTTCTATTTATGGTTGGCAGAACAGACTTATGCGCTAGGCACACCCTGCAATTCACCGAAGTAATGACAAAAAATTAGTTTAGAAAAAAGGAGCTTCGCGAGCGGGCTGAAAACTCGAATGAGCGGCCACCGAGGACGTTCCCTCAAAGGAATCCTGGATCTTGTTCAGTAGGCTAAATCCATTCCTTGTATTCAAATACCCAAGATATCATAATATCAGCGGTTCAGTGAAAACCAGATAAGCTTTGACTTATTGGAGCTACCTTGTAATAAAACCTTCCTTCTTGTGGTCTAACTGAAAAACTTAACCATCCCATGGATTTATTTCGGAAAGCCAAGACCTGGACCCTTAGAATTGTATCGCTTGGTTTGTTGTCATTTTTTACGATCACTGTCGCCGTCTTCAATCCCGGAGTCATATATGCCAACAAGACACAAATAGGCAACTACAGGGTGCTTCACCAAGGCGAGCTTAGTACGGCCATCGAAACGAGAATCAAGAGCATCGACAAGATCGTTGACAAAAGCGAATTCTACGACAGTCAGCTTTCTATCGATCTATGTCTGGACGACGGATCGCCATACACTCGTATTTTCACCACTTTAATGTCTCCCGCATTCGGTCGTGGTTTCTCCAATAAGGTTGTGATTTTCGGTGATGCCGATTTCGACAAAAACCACGTCACATTGAATGGCTATCGCTGGAATCTCGAACAGTTGTTTGCACATGAAATCACACACGTCCTGCAATTCAACCGACTTGGCCTCTGGGGATCCCAACCCATAGCCAATCACCCGGAATGGAAGTGGGAAGGGTATGCCGAATATGTCTCCAGGAAGAGTCCTGATCAGCGTGATCTCCACCAAAATATTCGGCGACTGGAACAACAAATAACCGAGAATCCTAACGAATGGGGTGTCTTTTTTACAGATGGCACCGTAGCCCCGAGGTTTTATTACCGCTATTGGCTGCTGGTTCAGTATTGCCTGGACATCAAGGGCATGACCTACACCGAACTTTTGGAATCAGCCATCACTGCACAAAAGGCCCAATCCGAAATGGACATCTGGTACGAGCAGCAAAGAGAAGTAGATTGATGCCAGCATCTGCGAGACGGCACCTGGGAGCTCCAGACAGGTTCCCTATCGGGTTACAGTGAGCTTATGTTGACTGACTTTGCCATCTTCATCAGTTACCTTCATGATATAGATTCCGGGTGTTGCAACGCGCAAATCAATCAGCAAATCCAGCCCTTCCTCAATCACACCATTGTCGACATTACTTCCGGAAAGGTCGTGGATCGTCAAATCTTCTTTCTGCAATGCCCTGGAATCCTTCAGTTCGTCCAATTGCTGGTCACTGTTGAAATCTCCCACGGCCTCATCGGAGTTCGACATGGATTGATCAACCTCAATCTCTGCGTCCAATACAAATTGCTGAGCTTCAACGCGGGCGCAAATCAAGCAGAGAAGGGCACATATCAATGTAGGTGTTGGTCTCATTGTATTTTGTTGTTTCGAAGGCTATGAAATTTCTGCAATTCCTATAACAGTTTTTAGTCCAAATTGGATTGCTGTTTTTGAATCTTTTTCAAACGGCCCAATTCCACGAGACGATGAATCAAAATAAGTGTCAGTCTGCCTTCCATCAGAATGGAAAAAGCGCCTGTTCGCACTTGTAGACTTACCCCAAAACCTTGGCGATGGTCTCGCCAATATCTGCAGGAGACTTCACCACGCTCAAGCCGCAATCTTCCATGATGCGCATCTTGGCTTCGGCCGTATCGTCTTTACCTCCAATGATGGCGCCGGCATGGCCCATTCTTCTTCCTGGAGGAGCTGTCTGGCCTGCGATGAATCCGACAACGGGTTTCTTGTTGCCGTCTTCCTGGATCCAACGTGCTGCGTCGGCCTCATACTGGCCGCCAATCTCACCGATCATCACAATAGCGTCTGTTTCATCATCAGCCATCAGCAGCTGCACAGCTTCTTTTGTGGATGTGCCAATAATCGGGTCACCTCCAATACCAATGGCAGTGGAGATACCAAAACCCGCTTTTACCACCTGATCAGCGGCTTCGTAGGTAAGTGTACCAGATTTAGATACGATACCGATTTTACCTTTCTTGAAAACAAAACCAGGCATAATCCCAACTTTGGCTTCCTCTGGGGTGATTACTCCGGGACAATTAGGTCCTACCAGGGTGGCTCCTCTTTCCCGCGCATAGGGCTTGGCAATCATCATATCTTTAACAGGGATGCCCTCAGTGATAGTGACAATCACCTGAATGCCCCCATCTGCAGCCTCCATGATGGCATCGGCAGCAAAAGCAGGCGGAACAAAGATGATGGAAACATTGGCGCCGGTTTCGGCTACGGCTTCCTTCACCGTATTGAAAACTGGCCGATCCAGGTGCAACTGCCCCCCTTTTCCCGGGGTGACTCCACCCACTACATTGGAACCATATTCGATCATCTGGGAGGCATGAAAAGTGCCTTCTGAGCCTGTGAAGCCTTGTACAATGATCTTGGAGTCTTTATTGACGAGTACACTCATGGGGTAATGCTTTGCTTTTGTGTGGCAAAAATAGGCGGAAAAAATCCGGTTGCAACCTTTCCATTTCAAAATTGAAATCAGAGGTGAACATAAGGTATACATCGGCTTTTTGGCAGGAAATTAAAGTCTGCCAATCATCTATTTGCGTTCAGGTTTTTCGAAACTGAGAGATCTAACACCGTACAAGAATGGAAAAGTTTAGGATTAGTGCTGAGGATGATTTCCAAATTGCCGCCACATTTTTTGAAAGCCTCTCTCCGTCTGAGGAGATTGTGGTAATTGCTCCGGCTACTGCGGCCACACAGCTCTATTATAAGAGCTATGCCCGCTATGTAGCCCACGAAAGACGTATGAACGTCTTGACCTTCGACTACCGGGGGGTAGGTGAATCTCTGGATGGAGATATTCAGGAATCGGACGCCACCATGAGTGATTGGGGCTTCAAAGACCTCAAAGCAGCCATCAATTGGGCGTATGACCAGAACTACACAGTCTATTTGCTGGGACACAGCATAGCCGGACAGTTGTATCCGTTCACTGAAACTGCCAATAAGGTCTGCGCTTCTTATTTCGTCGGATCCCAGACGGCATCGGTGCATTTCTGGGAAGGCAAAGAAAAGATCTTCCTGATGTTGTTCTGGAGGTTACTGCTCCCGCTGGTCACGAAAGTATATGGCTATTTGCCAGGGTGGACGTTGGGTGCACAAACACCTGTACCGAAAGGAGTAGCTGAGGAATGGAGATCGTGGGGACTACACAAGGATGGCGCCATTCGGGGTATGAGTGAGCTTCAAAACCTGTACTCACAAGTAACTGGCTATATTCATTTCCTCAACATCGGAGATGACAAAATACTGGCACCGCGCAACGCCATGGAACAACTGAAATGGAGATACTTCTCCGCGCGTACAACCATGGAATCAGTTTTCCCGGAAGATATTGGTGTGGAAGAAATCGGGCACTTCGGATTTTTTAGATCGGACTTCAAACCATCGCTATGGAGTAAACCGCTCGACTACTTCCGCACCATGTCTTGTTAACAGGTCTTTGTTAGCATGTCTTATAAAGTTGGTTGGTTTTTGTAAAGAGAGGTCCTCACTTCTGGTGGGTGACCTCTTTTCTTTTCCTAAATTGGCGAAATGCTAAGTATCTGGGAGAAGAACTCTTTCACTCATTACGATATCGTTGTGGTCGGAGCCGGCATTTCCGGACTGTCATGCGCTGCCTCTCTGAAGGAGGCCCATCCAAGCTTGCGGGTACTGGTCCTTGAACGAGGTTTGTTGCCAACAGGTGCCAGTACCAAAAATGCTGGTTTTGCATGTTTTGGCAGCCTCACAGAGCTCCTGGACGACAAACGCAATATGGGGGAGGAAGCCATGTTGAAACTGGTGGAGAAGCGATGGAAGGGTCTGCAAAAAACGAGGAATCGGCTTGGCGATTCTACCATTGATCTCCAACTTAAAGGGGGCTATGAGTTACTGGACCATTCGCTTGTCCACACTCTGGATGAAATGGGCGCCCTCAATGAATCACTGAAAGACCTTTTCGGAAAAGACGTCTTCCAGGACCAATCCGACCGGATCGATTCATTTGGCTTCAGGGGTTTTGAAGCACTGGTGTACAATGCATTTGAAGGACAACTGGACACTGGTAAGCTTGTAGCCAGCCTATGGGACTATTGTTCACAACTTGGCGTGCGTATTCAAACTGGTGCTGAGGTGAAATCCTTTGAGCACGACGGAGGGCATGTGAAGGTTGCCACGGAGAGCCTTGATTTCCTGAGCAGGAAACTCATACTCTGCACCAACGCCTTTACTCCTGCGCTGACGTCAGCAGCCTTGAAACCTGGCAGGGGTTTCGTGATGGCCATCAAGCCGCGAGTACCCATCAATTTCGAAGGGACTTTCCACTATGACGAGGGCTTCTACTATTTCCGCGACTATAACGACCATGTGATTTTCGGCGGGGGCCGAAACCTGGATTTCGAGGGAGAGTCGACCACAGATTTTGGTGTGAACGCCAAAGTGAAAGAACGGTTGATTCAAGATCTGGAAACCCGAATCATGCCAGACAAGGCTTATGAAATTGAGCTGGAATGGTCGGGAATCATGGCATTTGGCAGCACAAAGGCACCCATCATTGAAGAGGTGGAATCGGACATCTTCGTTGGTGCTCGCCTGGGCGGTATGGGTGTAGCCATTGGTAGCTTGGTCGGCGAGGAATTGGCTTCGAAGATCTTGCAGTCTCTTTAATGTAAATTTTGGCTATATTTCGATTTGGCTTAAGCAACACTCTATGACTGATACCCGTGAGCCTTCCTTATTGCAGGCTTTCATTCCCATCATCTTCCTCATCATTCTCCTTTCTTTCAATGTCTATATTTTCCAAGACAATGCTTTGGAAGGGTCTAACCAAATCGTACTCATACTGTCAGCAGCCGTAGCCACCATTGTGGCCACCAGAATTGGCCATAAGTGGAAATCCCTGCGTGAAGGTATTGTCAAGAGCATCAGCTCTGCCATGACATCTATGCTCATTCTGCTGCTGATCGGCTCACTCACCGGCACCTGGCTACTGAGCGGTGTCGTCCCAGCCATGATCTACTACGGGCTGCAGATCCTGAATCCCGCTATATTCCTTTTTGCGGCTTGTATTGTCTGCTCGATCGTCTCCATCGCCACTGGCAGCAGTTGGACGACCGCTGCGACCGTAGGCATTGCCCTCATTGGTATCGGGAAAGCGCTTGGTATCTCAGAAGGAATTATTGCTGGAGCCATATTATCAGGAGCTTACTTTGGGGACAAGCTCTCCCCTCTTTCCGATACCACCAACCTGGCACCTGCGATGGCCGGAACAGACCTCTTCACTCATATCCGGTACATGACGATTACTACCGTACCCTCCATCAGCATCGCTCTTACCCTTTTTCTAATCATCGGATTCACTCAGGATACCAGCAACACGGCCATGGATACCGCCGTCATTCTGCAGGCAATCTCTGACAAATTTTACATCTCGGGATGGTTATTTCTGGTACCTGCGATGGTCGTGTTCCTTATTGTTCGAAAAGTACCTGCTATCCCTGCCTTACTGGCCGGGACTTTGCTGGGCGCCGTGTTTGCACTCATCTTCCAGCCAGGGCTGATCATGGAAGTTGGAGGGGCGACGGGAGCGCAAGGGATCTACATTGGCTTGATGAAGTCACTCTACGGATCGATAACCATCGCCACCAGCAATGATATGGTGAACGAACTATTGCGTTCCAACGGCATGTTTGGTATGCTGAAGACAGTCTGGCTCATACTTTCGGCAATGATTTTTGGCGGTGTAATGGAAAAGGCGGGGTTCCTCAAAAGAATTGCCTCGGCGATACTGAAACTTGTCAGCTCCACCGGAAGCCTTGTGAGCTCCACGGTCGGATCATGCCTCTTTTTCAATGTAACTGCTTCGGACCAGTACCTGGCCATCGTGGTCCCCGGAAGAATGTATGCTGACATCTATCGCGAAAAAGGACTGGCACCAGAAAACCTGAGCAGGACCCTGGAGGATTCCGGTACGGTGACCTCCGTACTGATCCCGTGGAATACCTGCGGTGCCTACCACAGCACCGTGTTGGGTGTAGCAACATTGAGCTACTTACCTTACTGCTTTTTCAACCTGGTAAGCCCCTTTATGACGATATTCTTTGCCTATGCCGGCATCAAGATCAGAAAACTCACTGAGGCAAAGCAAACAGCCTGATGTACCCATCCAACATTACCAACGAGGAAATAAAAGAACTGCCACTGCTTCGTTTTGAAGGCAAAATACATGTCATCGGTGACCCCAGGTCCGCGGCCGAAGCCATCAGAAGACTAAAACAAGCCGAAGTCCTGGGCTTTGACACCGAAAAGAAACCAACCTTCCAAAAAGGCCAGTATCATCATACGGCGCTCGTTCAACTCTCCACCCTTGACGAAGCCTACCTTTTCCGGGTTAACAGGCTTGGATTCAACGGAGAATTGGTGAAATTGATGGCTGACAGTTCCATCAAGAAAGTCGGAATCAGCATCGCCGACGACATCAAAGCGCTACAAAAAATGAATGATTTTCAGCCTGGAGGACTTGTGGAGCTCAACGAGGTAGTGGGTGATGTAGGGATACTGGACAAGGGCGTGCGCAAGCTATCGGCGATCTTCATGAAAGGACGCATCTCCAAAAACCAACAAACCTCCAACTGGGAAAATGGGGATTTGACCAAAGCGCAGCAGGCCTATGCAGCTACTGATGCCTGGGTATGCATCAAGATTTTCGACGAATTACAGCGTAAAGGATATCTCTACTAGAAGTCTAGGAGTTGCCCGTTCCAGACTGAAAACCGTGCTTGAACCAGCGATTTCTACGGTAAGAATTCTTAGATAAAATTCGGTATTGGTTCAGGACTTTGAGCGTCGCGTTCCTCAGGAAATTGTCCGCAAGCAAGCCTCGATTGAAGATTCCGGAGGCGTACCCTTGCCATATGGTCTTCTTAGCCCTGCGGTCATAGAAAGAGATTAGTATTGTACCTTCCCGCAGCTCATAAGATTGTGCATTGTAATCTTCCTTGACCAGCGATACCATGGTTGAATGTTGCAAGCTCTTCGTCTTCGCGGTGTCTGTTCTGGCTCCGAGTAACCTTGAGGAGAAATTGCGAGTTAACCATTGCTCAAAACTTGGCTGTTCGTAGCCAGTCATTTTAAAATCATCATAGTACAGACGATAAAGTACGATCAGGTCAGGCTTCTTTTCACTTTTTTCATACCCCCAATTGCCGAGCTTCTTGTCGATGAACTGCTCTATGAGGTCCTTCTGCTCTGAGGTGCCCTCAAATGATTCATCCATCACAAACTGGTAAGAATCATAGCTGCCAAATTTGCCCTTGAAACTGTAGTCGGATTCCACCAATCGATCATAGTGATTGCCGCAGGACGCAAACAAAATGGACAGAACAAACAGAACAGAAAGCCTGTGGAGATTATTGGTTCGTAAAATATTCACTGCAATGCCGCCTAATGAACCGATGAATTTAGCTCAACCTTTTCAAAATCCATCACATTTTTTGGTTAATCTCCCGTTTCGCCATTTTCACGACTTTGTAAAACGAGGTTGAATGCATAATCCCAAACCGATTCTGCCCCCTCCGCGATACGTTTTTTCTTCTCAACAATGGTATCAAAAGGCACATTGAACTCCTTCCATGTCCCCCCGCCATTGCTGGCATTCTGCAACATAGGCTCGAAGCGGTCCATGGCCTTGGCAAACTTTGCTTCAGGCGTGAGGGCCTCTTCAAACTCCATCCACAAGGCCAGAAACGCTTCGGCCTGCTCCTTGGGCAACATACCGAAAATACGCTTCGCTGCCACCAATTCCTCCTCGGTGTTCACATGATCCTTGGTCTGATCAAATAGAAATGTATCACCGGCATCTATTTCGACAATGTCGTGAATGAGTAGCATTTTCAAAACCTTCAAAATGTCAATGGATTCATTGCTATGGCCGGCCAGTACCAGGGCCATCATACAGAGATGCCAGCTGTGCTCGGCGTCGTTTTCATGACGATTACTTCCGAAGAGCCTGGTTTTCCGTTCTATGTATTTGAGTTTGTCGATTTCCTTGATAAACTCAATTTGCTGTTCTAAATCCTCATTCATTAGGGGCAGTTTTGTTAACTATACGGATTTCCTGTTTTTCCTCGCTCGAAGTAACACAAGTTTTCAGAATTGCTAAAAAGGCCGCAATTTTCAACGTGTGACACAGCGATTGTCAATAGCCATTTTCTTACCATACATGATCATAGGAAGTGAATAAAGAAATATTTGAAAAATCATTAGCGGTAGAAAGCCATCATCTTGACGCCCTGGACCATGTCAACAATGTCGTTTGGCTGCAGTGGGTTCAAGACATGGCCGAAGCCCACTGGGTGGCACGCAGCACGCCTCAGATCAATTCCCAATACTATTGGGTGGTCCTGAATCACTACATCGAATATAAGCGTCCAGCAGCATTGGGAGATCTTTTATTGGGTCGCACATTCATCGCCAAGAACGATGGAGTGCGCTCTGAGAGACATGTGCAATTTCTGAAAGAGGGTAAACTATGTGTCGAGGCCAGAACGAACTGGTGTCTGCTCGACAAAACCACGAACCGACCCAAGCGCATACCGCAAGAGATCATAGATTTGTTTTCTCAATAATGAGCATGAATAAAAGCAACAAAGTCGTCATCACAGGGGTCTCTACGGGCATTGGGCATGCCATGTGCGCCGCATTATTGGAAAGAGGATACCAGGTATTTGGTAGTGTAAGGAAGCAAGATGATGCCGACCGTCTGCAATCAGAATGGGGAAGCCAGTTCACGCCGCTCCTTTTTGATGTTACTGATTTTGATGGGATAGACAAGGCTGCACGGTCAGTTGCGGATATCGTAGGCAATGAAGGGATCTGCGCCCTGATCAACAACTCCGGGATAGCCATTGGGGGTCCGCTACTCCATATTGATATGAACAAAATCCGTTATCAATTTGAAGTGAATGTGCTGGGGCTTGTCAAATGCATTCAAGCCTTCGCGCCTCTGCTTGGGGCTCGCGAAGGACATGGATCAAAACCAGGCCGAGTGATCAACATTTCTTCTGTCGCCGGCAAGATTGGAATGCCTTTTATCGCTCCCTATGTTGGGTCGAAGCATGCTGTGGAAGGGATATCGCATAGCCTCAGAAGAGAGCTGCTCCTCTGGGGTATCGATGTGATTGTAGTCGGCCCCGGAGCCATCAAAACCCCCATTTGGGACAAGAGCATCAAAATGGAAGCCTATCACAAGACGGAGTTCGGCGATGCCATCAAAACGTTCGAGAATGGTCTGGTCCAACGGAGCATCGACGCAGGTTTCGAAAGCCGCTACATTGGTGAGTTCGTTGCCAAAGTGATGGAGGCGAAAAAACCCAAAACCCGGTACGCAATAGTACCACAACGATTCACCAACTGGTTCTTACCTCGTTTTCTACCTGACCGATGGGTAGATGCCTTCATAGGGAAAACCATTAAACTGAAAAAGCAGTCATGAAATTTGGAAGTGTAGATCAACCCGAACTGATAGACTTTACCCTACCGCTTGATCACCCAGGTACAGCTGCTTCCCTGAGCCAGGGCAATGGCCATCTGGAAGAGGTATTCGTAGGGTGCGCGAAGTGGAACAAGGGTGACCTTAAGGGATTTTATCCGAGAGGAACAAAAGACGAACTGGCTTACTATTCCGAGCAGTTCAACTCGATCGAACTCAACGCGACTTTTTACAATGCGTATCGACCGGAACAAATAACCATTTGGAAAGAAAAGACCCCAGAGGGGTTCAAGTTCTTTCCGAAGGTCCATCAGTACATCAGCCATGTCAAACGGCTAAACAATGTGGAAATGCCGATCGAGGACTTCTGCAATGCTGCCCGCGCCTTCGGTGAAAAGCTCGGCATGGTGTTCCTGCAACTCCACAATAATTTCGCTCCCAAGAATATGGACCGGCTGCAGACAGTGCTGAGTTTCTGGCCCAAGGACATCCCCCTGGCCCTCGAGTTACGACATACGGATTGGTTCAATGACGAAGCGGTAGCCGATGATACCTACGCCCTGCTGGAGGAGCACAGCGTTGCCAATATTGTAACTGATACAGCAGGTAGAAGGGACTTGTTGCACATGCGATTGACTTCCCCGGTAGCATTTGTTCGTTACGTTGGTGCAAATCACGAGAGCGACTACACGCGGCTCGATGATTGGATTGAGCGCATCAAGGTCTGGAAAGACCAGGGACTCGACAAGCTCTACTTCTTTGTGCATCAAAATCTGGAAAAGGAATCGCCGTTGCTATCAGCAAAATTTATCGAGGCCTACAATAAGACCTTTGGCACGGATTTGAAAATCCCGCAGTCCGCCAAGTAGGGCTCCGCCATCCTGGTAAAATCAACGTTGAAGCCTGGGAGCCAGTCCGTAGATACTACTGGACCAGCTTGTAACCGGCTCCGTGCACAGTAAGGATGTGCTTGGGATCATTGGGGTTCTCTTCGATCTTCTGCCTGAGCTTCAAAATGAAGTTGTCCACCGTGCGGGTAGTGGGGGTGGCTTCGTAGCCCCACACATCCTCCAGCAGCTGGTACCGACTTACAATTTCGTTCTTATGTTTGATCAGGTACAGGAGTATTTCAAATTCCTTATGAGACATCTTCACTGGACTACCGTCATAAGTCGCTTCATATTTTGCGAAGTCCGCCTCGAGTTTTCCCAGTTTGATTTGATCAGGGGCGTCATTCATCTCTGCCACACCTTCGGTCCTTCGCAATACCGCCTTTACTCGCGCGATCAACTCTCTGAGGCTAAAAGGCTTGGTGATGTAGTCGTCTGCACCGAGTTCCAGACCCAGCACTTTATCGATTTCTTCGCCCTTGGCAGTGAGGAAAATGATGGGTGTCTTCACTCCAGCATTTCTGGCTTCCTTGCACACATCAAACCCCGATTTTTTGGGCATCATAACATCCAATAGCACCAGATCATAGGTCTCAGAGGTCAGAAGCTTCAATCCTTCCTCTCCGTCACCTGCAGTGGTCACCTCATAATTCTCGAATTCAAGATTGTCGCGAAGACCGATTTGCATACTCGGCTCATCCTCTACTACTAGTATTTTGGCCATTATGATTGATTCATTTTAAATATGAGTCGAAAGGTACTGCCCTCCCCAGGTCTGCTGTCCACTTCCACAATACCGCCATGCGCTTCCATAATGGAAGAAACCAGTGACAACCCGAGGCCAGCTCCCTGAACATCGTGAACAGGACCCTCCGCAACTCGAAAGAATTTATCAAATATCTGCTTAATTTTTTCCTTTGGAATCCCAATTCCCTTGTCGCTCACTTCAATTATCGCAGTGTCATCAATTTGCGTCGTGTGGATTAGGAGGCTCTTCTGTTCCTTGCTGTACTTTATGGCATTGTCAATAAGATTGACCAGGGCTTCATAGACCGTCTCCTTATCTACCATCGCATTCAGGGGCTTTCCAAATTTCCTGATTTCAAAGTCAAACCCATTTTGCTCCAGATGAAAAGAGTAGTCATGCATGAGTTCATCGACGACACTATTCAAGTCAAGCAAAATGAAGTGGTACTTCTTACGATCCGCTTCCACTTGAGAGAAATTCAGGATACGGTTGACGATCCTGGTGAGCCTGTTGGTCTCCTTGAAGATGATCTCGATGTATTCTGATTTTTTCTCCTCTTTCTTCACACGCTGTAATAGCAGTGTCTCGGCAAACATGCTAATCAGCGCCAGGGGCGTTCGGAGCTCATGGCTGACATTGGATACGAAATCGCTCTTGGTCTGAGCAAGCTGCATCTGCTGATAGATGGCTCGCAAAACCATGCCAAAACCCACGAGTAGCAATACGATCAAGACGCCGGAGGCAATCAGGTTGTATTCCAGCCTTTGATTGATCAGCTCCTTCAAGGTTCGATTCTTTAAGCTAATACCCAGGTTCATAGTGGGGAAAAGCCACATTTTCTTAGATGCGATTACCTCCCCTGGAACGCTGTCGGTGAGGTAGACCTGCATGGTATTTTCATCGTTGACCAGAGAAATGACCAGGTCCTCCTGCGCAATCTCCTGGAGTTTAGGGCTCAATACTTCATTGGCAAAAGTGACAGGTTCGATGAGTCCACTGAAAAGGTAGAGTTCCCCGGATGGATCAGCCAACACCGCGTAGAGCATCTGCAACTGAAGGCTGTCCAAGTACACAATCTCTCCTGGCTGGATCTTGCGATATCCTGACTCCCGATACCGCTTCAATTGGTTGACGATCTTCTGGTTTTCACCTTGCATGCTATCAAGCAAATCAAGGTACGGGAGCCCAAGGTTCTCAGGATAATAGTAGCTAGGTTCCTCTGGCATCAGCGGGCTCACTGCAACCAGCAGGCATCCACTATATTCCATGAGGGTTTTCGTTTTTGCACTCAGCATCATCGTATCCTGGCCAAGGTCCTCCTCCACACTATTCACCAGGTTATCCAGATAATCATTGGAGTATTGGTTGGCAGAAAATATGACAAAATCGAGCTGATTTTCGTAAATCGACTGCAACACTACTTCGTCTTCCTGCAAAGAGGAAGTTTCGTAGACGATGAAGAGAATGATTGGAAGCAGAATGGTACCAAAGGCTATGAGAAGTATCTTTTTGGTATTCTTCAACATGTTGAAATGGCTAATAAATGCAAGATACGAACTAAGTAATCTTTACTCCGCGGATTGTGTATCCCGGGGTTATTCTTTAACTTCCTTTTACAAATAATGACAAGCATGAGCGAATCAAAAGGCCAGGTGGAAAGCCTCTTGCAGGAGTTGGGAAAGAAGATCGATGATCTTGTAGAGGAGATGAAAGATGCAAAAGATGATTTGAGAGATGAGTTCGAACAAAAGGTGGAAGAGCTAAAGACCAAAAAGGCCAAGCTTCAGGAGGAGTTTGACGAATTCAAGACCCAGGAGAAGTGGCAGGAAGCCAGACAACATTTCACTACGGCAGTACACGAGCTCAAGAAAGCGGTTCAGACGGCCTTCAGGAAGAACTAACGATTGTCTCCAGGACTTTACGAATCAACGAATCGATAACCCGGTTTGGGTCTTTCGAGAACTTGTTGCGTGTGCGGTTTGCAATGATTGCATTGAAACTAATCATCTCATGTCCAAGTATTCGTGACATGGCATAGTACCCGGCTGTCTCCATTTCCAGGTTGGTCAACCAAAAATTGTCGTGGTGAAATTGACAGAGATTATCCACTAGGTGAGGATAGCGTATGGGCACGCGCAGACTCCGTCCTTGCGGTGCATAGAAACCATGGCAGGTTACGGTATTGCCGAATACACCAACGTCCTTAAACTTCTCGATCAGCGTATTCGAAGCCTTCACACAGTAGGGGCTATAGGGCAACTCAATCTCCCGACTGAGCTTATCGGAAATGGTTGTCTCCAGGTCTGTACGATCCAGATGATAATAGTACATCAACGGATCCATACCAATGGCATACTCACTGAGGATGTGAGTACCCAGGCGAATGTCCTCCTGTATACTCGCCGAGGTGCCGATGCGGATGATCTTTAGCTTCCTCCTCCTGGCTTTGGGCTCTCTTGTTCGCAAGTCAATATTGGCAAGGGCATCCAACTCATTCATGAGTATCTCTACATTGTCGGTACCCATGCCCGAACTAATTACCGTAATCCTCTTGCCTTTGTACTTCCCAATGTGCGTTATGAACTCCCGCTTGTTCATTTCAAAGTCAACATTGTCAAAATATTGACTGATTCTATGCACGCGATTGGGGTCCCCAACGGTGATGATCGTATCTGAAAGATGGCTTGGTTTGAGGCTGAGATGGTAGACGCTACCGTCGGGGTTAATGATAAGGTCAGTTTCTGAAATTCTAGCCATGATTTGCCTGCAGTAGTTAAATTCCAGCTAAATGACGTATTATGCAAATAACTGCCTGCAAAACCGGCAAAAGTTCGTTGAAACGACGCAAATGTCCTACGAAGCAGTAGATTTATTCCGCTTCAGCCCTTTGTAGGGATTGTATCCATTGCTTTCCTTAGGGTAGTACCCTGTCCCGTCATACTCCCGGACTTTGGGTGCGTCCATGCAAGCCTCAGAGCAGCAACCATTGTACTTGGCAGCTCCGGCTTCAGACATCGGCACATGCCTGTTGCACTCGGGGTTGGCACAATTGACCATCCTATCAGAAGGTTCACCTGTTACGTAACATTTGGCAATGACCGTCGGGTTGACCGTGTTCACGTCATGGACAATCCTGTTGTCAAAGACATAGCACTTGCCCTCGAAGTCCTCTCCTCCTGCCTCCAGACCGTACTTGATGATCCCTCCGTGCAACTGGTACACATTTTCGAATCCCTGTTCCAACAGGTATGCACTTGCTTTTTCACATTTGATCCCCCCTGTGCAGTAGGTAATGACTTTCTTGTCTTTGTACTTTCTCAGCGCCTCAACCTTTTCAGGAAAATCACGGAAATTTTCAATGTCCAGGGTCACTGCATTCTTGAATCGTCCGACATTGTGTTCATAGTCCGAGCGTACATCCAGGATGACCGTGTCTTCGTCGTCGGACTTGAGAATTTCCCGAAACTCCTCTGGTTCTACATACTTGCCCGTCTTCTGGTTTGGATCGATATGCTTGAGACTCGAATGGACAATCTCGGGCTTGACACGAACATGCAGCTTGGCGAAAGCATGGTCTTCGTGGGTATCAACCTTGAATTCCGTATGGGCAAATCTCGGATCGTTAAGCACGGTCTCCATGTATCTCTGACAATCGGATTGCGAACCGGATACCGTACCATTCAACCCCTCTGAAGCCACTATGATCCTGCCCCTGAGATTCAACTCAAGGCAAAGCATGTGGTGTTGCTCGCGAAATGCCTCCGGATCTTCGATCGGAGCATAGCAATAGTACAGCAGTATATTGTAGTGTTCTTTCATTAGTCGCTTGCCCTGTTTCAAGCAGGGTGCTGTTTTGAAAGGGCAAAGATATCAATTAGTCAGTCAAAATATCTTTGCCGATACATCACAAGGTCGGCTATTTGGTCAGTCGCTAATTGTGTCGATCAGCACGACACCGCTGTTGCCCAATTGTCCCCACCTGTTCGTGGCGACAAGCCCTTTCTTCACTGTGATGGATTTGATGTTTCTGGGGTCCAGGTTCTGAACATGTATGAAGCCGCGCCCTCTTGGTAGCCCATTGACTACAAACAGTGGCTCAGTCTCCAGTAAATAGGTGTTGACGCTCCTCACTTGCACCGTCGTGGTATTTCCATTGGTGAAAACCTGCAACTCTCCCATGCTTCTCAGCGCGTCGGCGAGGTTGGTATATTTTTCAAAGCGAGATTTTCTAGGCTCAGGATTGTCTGAAGAAGCAGTGCTGCTATTTTGATTAACTGCACATGACCATCCAAACAAGGCAATCAAAAAAATGTAAGTAAACTTTTTCATGAGTAGTATAATTAAGGTTAGGTTGCGACGCGCCAGGATCATCTTTGCGCGTGAATACGTAATGAAGACACTTCAGACCCACGCACACCTTACCTCGTTACTCCACTAATTTAGCGGGATTGCCAAATACGGTCTCCCCTTTTCGGACGTCAGAAATGACCACTGAGCCCGCACCGATTCTGGCATTATCTCCAATCTCAATCCCTGAGACCAGAATAGCACCACTGCCTATGAATACATTTTTCCCAATCTTTACCCCTGAATTGATGATCGCTCCTGCCCCAATCTGGACAAAATCCTGACATTCCACCTCATAATCCATGATGACACCTGCATTGAGAATGCAATGGTGGCCAATCTTTGTGCCTGTATTCATTCGCACGCCAGTAGCAATGAAATTGCCGTGACCAATAGAGGCTGAAGCGGGAATCACGGCACTTTCGTGGATGGCATTGACGGGCATGACCTTGCGTGTTTCGATCAGGAACTCGACGTTCTTGCGACGCACGCTATTGTCGTCGTTCGCAACAAACGCTTCGCACTTCTGACCTATCAACTTCAAAAAGCCATGATCATCCGGGGAGCCCAAAACTGACACGTCATCAATCTCCGTGTTGTGCGTTTCCTTGTCATCATCCAGAAAGCCATATACCACCACCTGGTTACTCTTGAATATTTCCAGGGCTGACTTCGCTATACCTTTTGCTCCAAATATGATTACCGGTTTATCCATTGACCTTGAATTTGCCGGCAAAGCTACGCACTTTGCCACTCCATTGTTTATAGGGGAGCGTTGATATGAGTAAAAAGAAGAAGGGGATGTAAGCAACGCGATAACGCGATAGTGAGCCCAGGTTCGGACTTGCCAGTGGTAGTAGTGTGCCCAGGATTAGAACGAACAGGATCGCGGCTATCACAAAGCGATCCTGGAACCTCGCATGTGCCAGGAACCGCAAGGACATCAGTGTGAGTATGAGCAGGACTAGATTCTCCATACCCTGTAGGAATGAAAAGATGTTGAGGGCATCCCAGGGTAAGGGTGAATACAAGCCTGACCACAAAGCTTTGGGCAAATTGGAAAACAAACTAAACCAGGATGGCTGCAAGTCGAAAGCAATGAGTTTCCCAGGAGGTGTATTGGCTTTGGTGATTTCATGGAGTTCGTAGAAAGTCGTCGGGAATCGCTCGGGTCTCAGTCGCACGAAGAAATACCTGATTCCAACGGCACCAATCGCCAGAACGGCAATCAACGAACCGATACGGATCCAAAATCCATGTCTTATGACATAAGAATCCAGTATCACAAAGATTGCCACGAAAAACAAAGCCCCTGCCAGGTAGTGCTTGGACATGAAAAGCACCCAAAACAATAACATGCCCAAGGCATAGGTCCAGGATCTGGCAGGCTTGCTGTGCAATGACGCAATGAGAAGGCCCACCAGGAAGAAGAAACAACCCATGGAGATGGTGTCTTTTGACAGTCCCGAAGTCCAGAACAACAATGATGGGATAAAGCCGATGCCGAAAAGGGCCAGGGGTCGGATATCCGGATATGCCCCGACCAGGGCCCTAATAAGACTCCAACCAGTCCAAAAACTGAACAGCGCCAGGTAGAAGCTCAGCAGCCAGTAATTTCCACCGACAAGCAAGGCCAGGGGTGACATCAGCCTTACGAGAAAGACCGTCCGTGGATTTCCGTGGTACGGGTCTATATCGGAAAAAAGAGCAGCTAAATAGGCACCCATTTTGGAGGCGTGTGTACTGTTGAAATTGTTCAATTGCTGGTGTAGCGCCAGGGTATCCCCCTCACCGTAATAGTAGAAATAGACCAGCCCCAGGGCAAGAGCACTGAAGCATCTCGACAGAAGACCCCACAGCGCCCAATGACCAAATTCCGGTTGGAAATACCTGTATGACCACCAAATAATGATCGCTAGAACCGGAAGATGTATGCCCCAGTAAATCATGCTGATATGATCGAGGTGCCGACTTCACAGGAAAGACATCGTCGCTTCAGACAGTAAGCATTGAAGAGCTGAAGTTGGCCTTGGCTTTCGAAAGCTGACTTCGGACTTCGACCATAGGCCTTCCACTTCCTCAGAATCTTGTTGTCTTCAGGAGGCAATTGTTCGAGCCATGCCAGGGCCCGTTCCACGAGCGCCTGTTCGCCTATGTGCTTTCCGTAGGCTACCAGTAGCGGTACTATGGCATTGATGAGAATTCCCGAAAGCGCCATTTGACCCATTTGGTAACTGGCTTTGGAGGTTTTCCCAAAGTCATAGTGATTGAGCCAATATGTACTGACAGGAGACAATAGCAGGGTCTTCAATGCTTTGAAATCGCTTATCCCGATCAAGTTACTCATCAGTCCCGATTTTTGCTTCATGATACCACTGAGTTGCGCCAACCGAAGCGTCGGAAAATTTGCGGGTCGCAAACGGGCAAACTTCCAATGGTGGCGAGCCAATCGCTGGTGGAGCCCATATTTGGTTTTTAAGAATTGGTATTCACGACGAAGGTCGTCCTGAAAACCACTCGCTTCATCATCAAGGAATCCCGCCATTCCAAAGACCAGGGCTTCAATCTGTATGGGTTCATGTTGGTGCTTTGCAAGAATATTAGAGGGCAGGCTTCGGGCAAGCTGCTCCATGCATGCTGTATTGATTTTCATGCCCAGGGCTCTGGCGAGGACAATATAGGCCACTTCTTCCCAGTCATTGCCCGTTTCGACCAGCAGCGGCTGGACTACGGATTGCACCTTCTGCTCCAAACGCTCAGCGACCACACGCGTGATCATGCTGCTCCATTTCAACTCCGAGACCGTATTGAGTTGATCGTGACAAGGCACATCATGTAGGTTTTCTCTAAGTCTCCTGTAGTTTTCGAGCAGACCGGAGCGAAGTCGTCCGGCAATTACCAATGTGGGTAATGCTTGCCCAGCCTGGGAAACAGGTCGATCGTCCTCAAAGACGACGTGCAAGATTACATTGTCGTATTTCGGATCAGTTTGATGTCGGTGTTTGAGCCAATCGGAAGACCTGACATGGATTTCTACGTGGCCAGCCCATTCGATATTCCCAATTTTGATCCGGGCATTTTCGAAGTCAGGACCGGCATCATCGTTGTGATGTCCCGGATGCAAAACGACGAGGGCGCTGCCATCTTCCGTCCGAAGGGCGCCCTGATCAAACAGTTGAAATTTCCAGATATAGTGCAAGAAGGCTTCTTCCACCACTCACCAGTCAATACATTCGCCTCTGGCTAGGATATCTTGTCGATGAAGCCATTAACCCTGACATTGGGGCGCATGAGGCATTTGGCCATGGTCTGCTGCATCTTCTTCGCTTCCTCCCCGGCTTTCTCGGCAAAGTCCTCCCCATCTCCGGCGTAGAGTATAGAACGAGATGCATTCACAAACATTCCACATTGCTTGTTCATGCCATATCGGCATACGAGGTCAAGATCACCCCCCTGTGCCCCAATACCTGGTATCAACAGGAAATGATCAGGAACGATGAATCGGATATTGATGAGGGTCTCAATGCGCGTGGCCCCTACCACGTACATCATGTTGTTTTTGTTGCCCCATTCCTGGCTTTTGCGCATGACACGCTCGTAGAGTTTCTCGCTATTGTTGTCCACCAGTAGCTCCTGTATATCGAAAGAACCTGCATTGGAAGTAGAGGCGAGCAGAATCACCCATTTTCTTTCGTATTCCAGGAATGGCGTCACCGAATCATGGCCCATGTAAGGCTGAACAGTAACGGCGTCGAAGTTCATGTTCTCGAAGAAAGCCTTCGCATACATTTTACTTGTGTTTCCAATGTCGGCACGCTTGGCGTCGGCGATCTTGAAAACCGAGTTGGGCATGTATTCCATGGTTCGCTCCAGCGAGCGCCAGCCTTTGGACCCGAGCGCTTCGTAAAAGGCCACATTAGGTTTGTAAGCTATGGCATGGGGTAAGGTCGCATCGATGATTTGCTTATTGAATTCAAAGATCGGGTCTTCGGTCTTCAGCAAATGTTGGGGAATCTTCGACAAGTCCGGATCAAGGCCTACACATAAAAAACTTTCCTTCTCCTTGATCTTATCAAAAAGTTGCTGTCGGGTCATGAGTATGTTTTAAGGGTTCAGCGAAGTTAACAATTACTTAATAAATGAGGCATGACAAGCATCCATGATCCCAGGTCTTGTCAACATCAAATTCGCAATCAACCAAACCGCTATTTCCCTTATCGGAACTTCCCCTTAAGTGCGGCCAACTTGGCCTGAAAGTCGCCTTCTGGCTCGTTTTGCTGTCTTCTTTGCCGTGATTTTCCGGGACCTTTTCCCTTGGGTTTCCCAAATGGATCCGACTTCATGGAAAGAGCAATGCGCTTCCTTTGCACGTCCACTTCGGTGACAGTAACGGTGACTTTCTGATGGAGCTTGACCACCTGCGCCGGATCACTGACAAACTGATCGGCCAGATGGCTCACATGCACCAATCCATCCTGGTGAACCCCAACATCCACAAAAGCGCCAAACTTGGTGATGTTGGTAACCACGCCTGGCAACTTCATTCCTGTCTTCAAATCTGTGATCTCATTGACGCCTTCCTGGAATTCTACAACTTCGAACTGATCCCGAGGATCGCGCCCTGGTTTTTCCAACTCGGAGAGTATGTCCTTCAAAGTAGGTAGGCCCACCTCTTCTGTCACATACTTCTTCACATCAATACCGGCCCGGTGATTGGACGAGCTGACCAATTCATCCAGGGAAGCTCCCCGATCCTTGGCCATCTGCTCGACAAGAACGTAGCGTTCCGGGTGCACGGCAGACCGATCCAGGACATTCTCAGCATTGGCAATCCGTAAGAAGCCAGCGGCCTGCTCAAAAGCTTTCTCCCCGAGTCTCGGCACTTTCTTCAAGGAGAGTCGATCTTTGAAGGCACCATTTTCTTCGCGAAACTTCACGATGTTTTCAGCCAGTTGCGGTCCCAGTCCGGAGACATAGGTCAGCAGTTCCTTACTAGCAGTATTGAGCTCAACACCCACGTTGTTGACACAACTCATGACCACATCATCCAATGAATTTTTTAATGCATTCTGATCGACATCATGTTGATACTGCCCCACGCCAATAGACTTTGGATCAAGTTTCACCAACTCTGCCAGCGGGTCCATGATACGTCGGCCAATAGATACCGCCCCTCTTACTGTCACGTCATGATTTGGGAATTCCCGGCGTGCGACCTCTGACGCTGAATAGATGGAAGCACCACTCTCATTGACCATGGCGATCAGTGGCTTACCGGGTACGCCTATCGACTTCACAAATTGTTCTGTTTCACGACTCGCAGTACCATTCCCAATGACGATGGCTTCGACCTTGTACTTATCTGCCAGCTGCAATACCTCCGCGGCTGCCTGCGCCGTTTGCTTTTGTGGCGCGTTAGGGAAAATCGCCGTGTGATGCAGGAGCTTGCCTTGTCTATCCAGGCAGACCACCTTACATCCCGTACGAAAACCCGGATCGACGGCCAGCACTGTCTTCTGACCCAATGGAGCTGCCAGCAGCAGTTGCTTCAGGTTTTCGGCAAATACTTTGATGGCTTCTTCATCTGCTTTCTTCTTGCTTTCTACCCTGATCTCGGTCTCGATGCTGGGTTTTAGCAGTCGCTTGTAGGCATCTTTCGCGGCAATCGTCACCTGCTCCCCTGCGGCGTTGGCCGCTTTTACATATTGCCGTTCGATAAGCTCCAAGGCATCCACCTCGGACGGGGCGATGTCCATGGAGAGCATCATCTCCTTTTCGCCGCGCCTTATGGCCAGTAGTCTGTGGGAAGGGATGTTTTTCAATCGTTCTTCCCACTCAAAATAGTCCTTGTATTTCTGTGCCTCGGCTTCCTTCGACTTGATCAGCCTGGAGGTGAGCACGGCTTCATCAGCAAATAGCTTTCTGATCCGCTTACGAACATCAGCATCTTCGTTGATGATTTCAGCAATGATATCCCGCGCCCCCTGCAAGGCGTCCTCCACAGACGACACGCCTTTCTCCTCATCTATGTAATCACTCGCAGTTTGCTCCAGTTGGCCACCGGATTGCTTGAGTATGAACTCCGCCAAAGGCTCCAGTCCTTTTTCCCTGGCAATGGAGGCCCGTGTCTTCCGCTTAGGCTTGTAGGGTAGGTACAGGTCCTCAAGCACGGACATGGTTTCGGCAGACTCGATTTTACTACGCAGTGCATCCGTCAGTTTGCCCTGCTCTTCAATCGTCTTCAGGATCGTATCTCTTCGAGCATCCAACTCCGTTAGCTGGATGACCCGATCCCGGATCTGGGTGATTTGTACTTCGTCGAGCGACCCGGTTTTCTCTTTTCTATATCTGGAGATAAAT
Source organism: Cyclobacteriaceae bacterium (assembly GCA_965601475.1). Classification (GTDB taxonomy): domain Bacteria; phylum Bacteroidota; class Bacteroidia; order Cytophagales; family Cyclobacteriaceae; genus JAWPMT01. The sequence continues at coordinate 1,273,696 of OZ271832.1, forward strand.
GGTACTGTGGCGCCTTCCTGGAGCAAACCTATGGTGGCCAATACCTGCGGCAATCTGATGGACAACTCCTGGGCGATGGTCTGAGCGTATTCTGTCATTGAAGTCATTTTGGGCGGCCAAAAATAGGATTTCCATTCATGAAATCAGCACAAAAAAACGTGCGTTTCCAAGTCAAATGATTTTTTTGGTAAGGAGACACGACCCCCCTTCGAAGGTGCGACCTGGAAGTTCAAAGCTCCAATCACCGCGGTCGAACAAAAAAGGTGCGCGATTGCACCAAGAGACCCCGATGTCGCAGATCAACCCTTCGAGGTTGCTGTCATTTTCTTCGATCAAGGTGCTAAAACCTCCTACCAGGCAGCAAAGAGGTATGGCGCCGGAGTAATTATCTTCGATGCCGAGGTTCCAAGCATACTCCGAGGACTTTTGAAGCCCCTACCCCCACTTCGGAAGTACCTCCCCCCACTTAGGTAAGTGGGGTACCCCACTTCAAACATGAACTGGTTCACCTCCGAACTGAGTCCGCTGCCTTCGGAAATGAAATTGGTCACTTCCTAAGTGAACGAATTCACTTCTGATACGAAATGAATCGGTTCTGAAGCCAACGGACTTACCCAGGAACTGAACTCCCTGGGCTTGAATATGAATTATTTGACCTTTGATCCGAACTGGTTGAGTAGTGAAAAGAACTCAGTGACGATCTAGCTGAAAGCATTGGAGATGCACCTAACCGCGCGAATCTGGTCACAGTGTCCAGGACCCTCGCCCATATCAAACGGACCTTCCTTTTTGAGCCGCTTCTACGATTGTTTTTAGAAAACTGATAGATTGAGGTGCAGTACGATTACAGCTATTTAATACCAACAGCTCCAAAACCTTGAGACGGTCTATCCTCATATTACTCTTGCTAATTGTCATCTCAAAGAAAGGGTTCGGACAAGAAAACTGTGAATGCGCCTCCTATAGTTCACTTCAATTTCGAACAGATTACGAGGAGCTATTTAGCCCCGATGTGATAAGGAAACGAGGTATCAGTAAGGCTATTGTAATGATGAGGGGTGATAGTTCTTATCGGGAAATGAAATTCATTTTTGATTCTGAAGGACGAGTAGCAGTTAGAACGCTTTACAATAGAAAAGGGATACCTCATTCAGTTTACAATTTTGACCGAAACATTGATGGATTTATAATAAAGCAAACATTCAATTACATCGATAGCCTAGAACAACCATTTGAAAACTCCAGTCCGGAAGTAATTGACTTTTCTTACGATACCAAAGAAAGAATTTCCAAGAAGAAAGAGCGAGATTTCTACGGCAAAATCCGAGACGATTCAGAGTCAACATATACGACTTATCAGTATGATGATAAAGGCAGAATTATAGAGGAATACAGACAGTACTATTACGAGGGAAAGACAGATAATGAAGTTTCGAAATATTTTACTGACTGGATGTTTGATGATTCCAAATCAACCTCAATCTCCGAAACCTGGTTGAACAATAACCTATTTCTGAGCACTAAAACAACCTACAACTCGAAAGGGAAGCCTCTAAGTGAAATTCAATTCAACAATTTGAGGAAAAAGCATGCTGGGCAGACTAAATACAAGTACAATGAAAACAACCAGCTTATATGGTTCAGTATCCGATCAGGTGAAGGCTCAATAAGTGAATGTCCAGATGGTGGCACCTACACCGAAAGCTATTCATACGGTAATGATGATCTTATAAAATCAATTGAACATAGCTATGGCCTAACAACTTGCAAAATGGTCTTCAATTATGAATAGGCATCAGAAAGGCACTATAATCTATAAGCTGACTGAGCTCCTTACAAAGCCTGATGCAATCCGATGTTTTAGAAGAAATTTGAAAAGTTTAGCTCACGAACAATAGTTGGACAAATTCTACACAGATGGCTGCAAATACGATTCAGGAAGTCATTGATCAACTCGAAGCGATTATCACCTCAGCTAAGGAACAAGGTGACCCGGCGGGCTATTTTGCGGCGCTCTACCAGAAGGTCACCATCACGGTAAAAGAAAAGATCGATGAGGGTTACTTCGACGATAACGCACGGATGGAGAAGCTGGACGTCGTTTTTGCCAATCGGTATCTGAACGCCCACCGCTACTACCTCGGGCAACAAGGCATTACTCAATCCTGGGAGCGAGCTTTTGAGTTGACCGGAAAGCGATGGCCAATCGTCCTGCAGCATTTGCTGATGGGGATGAATGCCCATATCAACCTGGACCTGGGCATAGCTGCTGCTGCAATCTCTACTCCCAAAAATATGGCCAGCCTCAAAGGCGACTTCAATAAAATCAACGAAGTATTGTCGTCATTGGTGGCTGAGGTAGAGACCGATATGAAGGAAATCTGGCCTGCCCTGGCGGTAATCCTGAAATTGACCAATAAGGTGGATGACTTCCTCATTGACTTCAGCATGGAGCGTGCCAGAGATGGTGCTTGGAAGTTTGCTCAAACCCTTGCGGGAAAGTCACCTAAGGAACTGGAGGGGCTGATTGATGAGCGAGATCAAAAAATTGGGAGGCTTTCCAGGATAGTATCAAATCCGGGCCCCATCATACGGCTGGTGTTTGGACTTATCAGGTTGACGGAGAAAGGGGATGTACGCAAGCGGATCACGTTCCTGGAAGAGCATTACCCCAGAGTAAAAAATCAGCTGTAGACTCATCCCACCTTGGTGAGCAGCATAACACCTGTAGACCAGGACAGCTCACAGACCTCCATTCCGGGGTAGCTCCGTAATTTCTGGCTTAGTGCAGCTGCTTTTTCCTCGTGTCCTTCAGGCCAGTTGGGTTGTGGCATCATGTCATCTACAACGTAGATTCCACCGGGTTTCAGTAGGTCAAATGCCTCCTGGAGGTGACTGTACTTACCAGGCCAGGCATCCGCAAAAATCAAGTCGAAGGGCATACCGCGATAGTTTTCGATCCATTCCCCACCATCCTGCGTTTGTATCTCCACCCTGGGGTCATCCCTGAAGAATTGGGTCACGACCTCGGTCAATTTTGGATCGTTGTCGATACTGATCAGATGGGATTGGTCGTCCATACCATCTACCATCCAGCTCATTGAGAGGCCAATACCGGTACCCAATTCAAGGAAATTACCTGCAGGTTTTGAAGCCACCAGTGTTCGCAAGAGAGTCCCTACCTCGACATCGGAGGGCATGTCAAAGCCCATCTCCTCGCCCTTTCGCGCCAACGCGTCGAAGTGAGGTGCTTTGTGATTGACCTCCAACCTTAGGCGCTCTTTTTCTGCCTTCTCTTCAGCGCTGTGATCTTGTTGATGGCATCTACATACGCCTTCACCGATGCTATGATCACGTCCTGATGCACCCCAAAACCAATGTAGTGTTGGTCTTTGTGCTTGAGGCGAATGTGGACTTTGCCTTCATCCTCGCGACTACCCATCGATTGCACGAGATACTCATCCATCTCGAACGTATCGCTAAGTACCTGATCCACTGCACGGAACGCGGCATCTAGAGAGCCCCTCCCCATGGCAGAAGCATGCACTTCTTCATTGTTGATCTGCAGGTTGACCGTGGCTGAGGGCATCACTGATTCCCCGCACATGATCTGAACGTTTTTCAGTTCAATGCCCCCTTCAGGAAGCTTACCTTCCACCAGAATGATAAGATCATCATCCACAATATCTTTTTTCTGGTCCGCCATCTTGAGGAATTCTTCGTAGATCTCCTCCACTTTATCATTGGAGAGATTGTATCCTAGTCTTTCCAGGTGGTATTTCAGCGCAGCCTTGCCGCTCCTCGCTGTAAGTATGATCGATGATTGTGGGATACCCACATCTTCGGGATCCAGGATCTCATAGTTCTCGCGATGCTTGATGACACCATCCTGGTGGATGCCACTGGAATGAGCAAACGCATTCCTGCCCACAATGGCTTTGTTGGGTTGAACGGGCATACGCATCATTTTACTCACGAGCAGACTGAGTGGATAGATGTGCTGGCTTTTGATGTCGGTGTACTGCGGGATGTCTTTTCTGGTTTGGAGGATCATCGCGATCTCTTCCAGAGAGGTGTTGCCGGCACGTTCCCCGATACCATTGATGGTGACCTCCACCTGGCGGGCACCATTTAAAACGCCACTCAAGGTATTGGCAGTGGCCATGCCCAGGTCATTGTGGCAATGGCAAGAAATGATGGCTTTGTCAATGCCGGTTACATTTTCTTTAAGGAAGCGGATTTTAGCGCCATATTCCTCAGGTGTACAATAGCCCGTGGTATCGGGGATATTGACCACGGTAGCTCCAGCTGCAATGACAGCCTCTACGACCCTGGCCAAATATTCGTTTTCAGTGCGACCGGCGTCCTCGCAATAGAACTCCACATCTTCTACGTACTTCTTAGCATGCTTGGTCGCCCGCACTGCACGCTCCAGGATTTCCTCGCGGTTACTCTTGAATTTGAATTTGATGTGCTCTTCCGAGGTGCCAATACCTGTGTGTATCCGCTTCCGCTTGGCATATTTGAGTGCGTCTGCAGCAATGTCAATGTCTTTCTCAACCGATCGGGTAAGTCCACAAACAACCGGAAAGGTCACTGCTCGGGAGATTTCCACGACTGAGTTGAAATCCATGGGACTGGAAATAGGAAAACCCGCCTCAATGATATCCACGCCCAGCATTTCCAGCTCCTTGGCAATTTCTACTTTCTCCGGCGTAGACAACTGACAGCCGGGTACCTGCTCCCCATCCCTCAGGGTCGTATCGAAAATGTATACTTTATCACTCATGGTCTTTGGGTTAATAGGTGACAAGCTGGGACATTAAGGACATGACCTTAGATCCCATTTCCACCGTGGTTAATGTCTTATCTGGTTTCGTATTTTCATCTTTGATATCCACCGTTCGAAAGCCCGCTTTCAGCGCCTGGTCTACTGCCTGAATGACGGTATTGGCCTCAACTTTCAATCCGAAAGAAATGTCCAGCATCAATGCTGTGGACAGGATGGTAGCAAGTGGGTTGGCCTTATTCTGTCCAGCAATGTCTGGTGCCGATCCATGAATGGGCTCGTAAATCCCAACGCTATCGCCAATAGATGCTGATGGCAACATGCCTAGAGATCCGGTAATCTGTGAGGCCTCATCCGTCAGGATATCGCCGAACATGTTACCCGTGAGGACAACATCGAATTGCTTTGGATAGCGAATGAGCTGCATGGCGGCATTGTCGATAAACATGTGCTCCAGTGTCACCTCGGGATATTCCAGCGCCACCTCGTTGACGGTCTCTCTCCACAATCGGGAAGACTCCAGGACGTTGGCTTTATCCACTGAGTGCACTTTCTTTCCTCGGGTCATGGCCGCATCGAAGGCTTTTCGAGCAATACGCCGTACTTCGTCCTTGGTGTAGACCATCGTATCGAGTGCCTTGTCGCCGACTCTCTCACGAGGTTGACCAAAGTAGATGCCTCCGGTGAGCTCCCTAAAGAATAGTATATCCACCCCTTGGATCAGCTCAGGCTTCAGGCTGCTGGCATGGGCCAACTCATCGAATATCTGTATGGGCCGGATATTGGTGTAAAGGCCCAATTCTTTTCGGATTTTCAACAACCCCTGTTCCGGACGCACTTTGGCCGACGGGTCGTTGTCATACATGGGATGACCTACAGCTCCGAGTAAAATCGCATCTGCTGCCCTGCAGGCGTTCAAGGTTTCGTCTGGCAGGGGATTTCCTGTAGACTCGATGGCACTGTGACCAATCAATCGCTCTTGAAACTCAAATTCGTGATTGAACTGCTCGGCAACACTTTCCAGCACCTTGCGGGCCCAGTAGGTCACTTCGGGACCAATGCCATCTCCTGGCAAAACAACGATTTTTTTCTTTCCCATTTAGAATGTTATTCTGTCCTGTTCGTATGATTCTGTTTTGGCTTTGAGGCTGAGTATATAGTCAATATCATCGTACCCATTGATCAGGCATAATTTCTTGTATTCGCTGATCTCAAATGACTCGGTCGCGCCCGTACTGTCAATGGTGAACTGCTGTTTTTCCAAGTCCACCGTGAACGTATCGGCGGGATTGGAGTCAATAGCTGCGAAAATCATGTTGAGCATGTCCTGGGAGACTTGCACCGGGAGCAGGCCATTGTTGAGTGCATTGCCTTTGAAAATATCTGCAAAGAAGCTGGACACTACGACTGCGAAGCCATAGTCCTGGATAGCCCAGGCGGCATGTTCACGGCTGGAGCCCATCCCGAAGTTTTTGCCTGCCACGAGTATCTGCCCCCCAAACGTGCTATCATTGAGTGGGAAGTCCTTTACAAGCTCATCCCCTTTGTATCGCCAGTCACGAAACAAATTTTCGCCGAACCCCTCTCGGGTTGTGGCTTTGAGAAACCGGGCTGGGATGATCTGATCGGTATCAATGTTTTCGACCTTGATCGGTACGGCAGAAGATGTCAATGTTGTAAATCCCATGGCTTAAATCAATTCTCTCACATCCGTAATCTTACCAGTAACTGCTGCTGCCGCAGCCATGATGGGGCTCACCAGGAAAGTCCTGGCCCCAGGGCCTTGCCGACCCTCAAAATTTCGATTGGAAGTGGACACGCAGTACTTCCCGGCAGGCACTTTGTCTTCATTCATCCCAAGGCATGCACTGCATCCTGGTTGACGCAGTTCGAAGCCTGCAGCGGCAAAAACCTTGTCCAGGCCTTCTGCTATAGCTTGTTCTTCCACTTGCTTGGATCCGGGCACAATCCACACATTGACGTTGGTGGCCTTCTTCTTATCCGTGACAAATGCTGCTACCTCGCGTAGATCCTCGATGCGTGAATTAGTGCAACTGCCTATGAATACATAGTCAATGTCTTTGCCCTTCAGGGGTGCACCTTCCTCTAGTCCCATGTAACTCAAGGCCTTTTCGAGGTCTGGTACAGCGCCATTTGAGGGCAGGTTTTCAGATATCTTGATGCCCATACCAGGGTTGGTACCATAGGTGATCATGGGTTCGATGTCTTCGGCTTCAAATGTTTCGACACGATCATAATGCGCATCAGGATCCGAAACCAGGCTCTTCCAATATGCCACTGCCTTGTCCCAGGCCTCTCCCTTTGGCGCGTGCTCGCGGCCTTTGACATATTCAAAGGTGGTGTCGTCCGGCGCGATCATTCCTCCCCTCGCTCCCATCTCAATGCTCATATTGCATATGGTCATGCGCGCTTCCATGGACAGTGAGCGGATGGCGGAGCCTGCATATTCCACAAAGTAGCCAGTACCACCGGCTGCCGTGAGCTTCGAAATGATGTAGAGCACAATATCTTTCGCTGTGACGCCTTTGCCCAGGGTTCCATTCACTTCAATGAGCATGGTCTTGGGACGACTCTGCAGCGTGCATTGGGTGGCGAGGACTTGCTCGACCTGTGATGTGCCAATTCCAAATGCAATACCACCAAAGGCACCGTGTGTGGAGGTGTGACTGTCTCCACAAACGATCGTCATACCAGGCTGCGTGAGCCCCAACTGAGGTCCTATAACGTGAACAATACCTTGCTTTTGGTGCCCCAATCCATATAGCTCGACGCCAAATTCTTCGCAATTCTCATGGAGCTTTTGTACCTGGAACCTTGACAGTTCCTCCCGGATGGGAAGGTGTTGGTTGATGGTGGGGACATTATGGTCCGCGGTAGCGGAAGTTTGCGCAGGTCTAAACACGGGCAAACCGCGTCTTCTCAAACCGTCAAAAGCCTGAGGGGAGGTCACTTCATGAATGAAATGCCTGTCTATATACAGTAGATCCGGATACCCTTCCTTTGATTCTACTACATGTGCGTCCCAAACCTTGTCAAACAGCGTCTTTCCAGTCATGGATGTCTATTAGGTAATCCTCGAAATCAAAAGTATGGGCGCAATCGCGGTGACAAAAACAAGATAATAGCTTAATTACGATGTCTAAGATGCCCAAGGGTGCTACCTGGCAAAATAGACCCGATAGCGCCGGCATCCCGATTTCAATCGGGATATAGGCAAAAGCGGGAATATCAGAGGAAAGGGGCCACTTTCTAATCTCTCCATCAATTTTCTTTACTTTTGATCTTGTGAATTTTATGTACAATGTCTAAGCTCAGATCAGATCATCTTTTCCAACTCATTAAGTCGATGCGGAAAGGGGAAAAGCGTTACTTCAAAACGCGATTCTCCGCTGCCGGAGACATGAAGTTTGTAAGGTTATTCGATGCCATTGACCGGCTGGATCGGTTTGAGGATGAGTCTACCATACTCCATTCGGATTGGCTAAACCCCCGGCAGCTCAGCAACCTGAAAGCACATTTGTACAAGAAGATCTTACAGAGCCTCAAGGATTACTCTGCTTCCAACAATGAAGAAATCAACATCAGGGAAAGCATTGACTACATCCAGTTACTGTTTGACAGAAGTCTCTACACTCAAAGCCTGCAACAGCTAGAGCGCGTAAAGAAGAGCATTCAGGACAGCGAAAACCTCGAAATGTACCTCGAACTGCTAAAGTGGGAGAAGAACCTGCTCCCATTCACGCTGGGCAAGAACAACAAGGAACGCGTACAGCAGATTGTGCGGGAGTCCAACATGATCAATGAGCGGATTTCTCGGATCAACCTACTAACGAACCTGAATGTGGAGTTGACCTCAATCTACCTGAAGACCGGGTACATCCGCAACAGGGAAGACTTCGAGTATATACAGGCAATCTTCGAACAGCGGCTGCCAGCCTGGCGGGAAGATTACCTGTCCTTTCGTGAGCGGCTCCTGTGGTATGAGGTACATCTGGGTTACTACAACTACATTCAGGACCTGGAAAAGACCCTCGACTATGCGGAACGGTGGGTAGACTTATTTGAAACCACACCTTCATCATCATTCCAACTGGAAATGTACCTGAAGGGCCTGAACCATTTGCTCAACACACAATCCAGGCTAGGGCTGGAATCAGCATTTTTTAAGACGCACAAGAAGCTCAGGTCACTGGCCAGCCATCGGTTGATTGCACTGAATGAGAACCTGCAGATCAGGCTTTTCAAGTATAGCTACGCCCACCAGTTCAACAAGTACTTCATGATGGGCGACTTCAAGAAGGGAGGCGCATTGCTGTCCAGGATCGAGTCGAAGCTGGAGGGCTTCATCGGTATGATTGATAAGCACTCGGAACTGATATTGTTCTATAAGATCGCCTGCTTGTACTTTGGACATGAGGACCATCGCGGCGCCTTGAAGTGGATCAACCGCATCATCAACTCCGCAGACAACGACTTGCGTGAGGATGTGCATGCTTTTGCCCGGATCATCAACCTTATCGCGCATTATGAGCTGGGCAACCGGGATGTACTGGAGTATGCGGTACGCTCGACCTATCGCTTCCTGCGCAACAAGGACGATTTGCAGTCTTTTCAAAAGCACATCCTGGAGTTTATCCGCAACCTGTCCTGGGAGGTAACCGATGCAGAGTTGATCAACCGGTTCATCGATCTCAGGGAGAAATTGGTGCCGCTGGCCAATAGTCGCTTCGACAGCCGAGCTTTCGCCTACTTCGACATCATCTCCTGGCTCGACAGCAAGATCGAGAATATGCCTGTGGAAGAAGTCATCAAAAAGAAAAGGTATCAGCGCGAATCCGGCCAGCAGATGAAGAAAGAAGGCATCATGGAAATCGTGTAGGTGCATCGTCATCACTGATTGAACGTTTGTTCTATATTCATAGCCTCGCCATTTCGCAGGATGCCTAGGGGGTCAATTCCGCGAGCACATAAAGACTCAGGAATTACAGATACTGTAGATATGACGATTGAAGAATTATACAAGAAGGTAGAACGGCTCAGAATGTTGACTGAGGGCAAGATGGAGTACCTAAGAGACCACAGCAAAAGCCTGGATCAGGCTTTTGAGGAACTGAAAGAGGTGACCGAGGACGAACTGGATCTTGTTCTCGCGAAAATCAAGGAAATGGATGAACGTATGGATTTGAATGGTCTGTCCAAATAGATCCCAGAACTTTTTCGTCGGTCAACGTTTGCATTTGACTTAAGTCATACCGGCACATTTCAGCAGTCAAACACCGACTGCCATGACTGCGGGACCTTTGTACTCATGAGATACGTGGTCCTCCTAACCTTCGTTGCAATGCTGCAGGTCCCCGCCCTGGGGCAAGAGACCTTACGCCAGACGACGCTATGGAATCGGATCTATGTAAAAAAGTCGATCAAAGAAGGCCAATCCATCAATTTTCTGGGTGAGAACCGGCAGTATATCTCCCCCTGGCGCGCCCACATGACCTATGGGGAATTGAGCTATCATCGCAAAGTCGGCAAATCCACCTCAGCAGCATTGCTGACGACGTACCTCACTTTCGCTCTACCACATGATCCCGACGTTAAGGATACGAAGCGACTGGACGAGTTGAGATTTCACCAATCATTGACACAACGGCTATTGAAGAAAGGGAATCACCAATTGGTGGTGCGGTTCATGCTGGAGGAGAGGTTCTTCCTCCGAGAACAAGAAGATGGTGGTATGGCCGATCATTTTGACTTTACCTATTGGCGATTTCGTACCAGATTCAGATACAGCCTGGGACTCACGGAGAACCTGAGCTTTCTATTCAGTGAAGAGGTACATATACAAGCCAATGAATCTTTGAACGTGAAGTTTGACCAAAGCAGGACCGACATGATCCTACGCTACCGCGTCAACAAAAACGTGGCCATCGACGGGGGCTATTTGCTCTGGTACCAGGAAAGGTCCACCGTCAACTATCTGCGACATTCCATCCGAACGGGGCTATTCATCAGCATCTAGAAAGCCACAAGGGTGTCTGAGGGTGTGAGGAGGTTCAAAGCATGTACCTGACCCGCGCCATGAAAAGCGTAGTGGATACCTGCTAATTCCCCAAAATCGTCCCGCAGCTGGTGTGAGAGTAATTCCTGACCATCAACAGCGATGGTAAGTAAGTTGTCCGTGTTTACCACTTCCAAACGCACACGGGCTTGCTGCTTCAGGCCAAACCCGGTCAGGTCGGTGGTAGTGCCGTCAATAAACTCACTCCCCAGCCTGATGTTCAATTGGGAAACGCACCCTTCATAGATCAGCGGAATCCGCATGCTCATCTCGGTACCCAAAATGACGATGCGTTGATACTCACAAGGGTATTGACCAGAACGCAAATTGAATTGTAGCTCCGTGTCCAGTCGAAAGTTTCGGAAGTCGGATGTTGGTTCATCTACGGCATAGTAGTAATTGAGAACGATCTCTTCTTCACTAATTGATATAAGGTCACTGATGCGCTCACCCACAGCCAGTTGATCAGTACTCGTCCATTCAGCATCCAGCAGATATCTTGGAGGATCCTCGGGATAAGAGAGTGCAGCCAGCCAACCGTCGCTAGGTATGTACAAATGCCGGCGATGGATAATCTCTCCATTGACCAGCAGTTTGGCGTTGTAGTATCCGGGATAGTCGTAGTAGTGGGTGAAAACATTCCGTTGGGGGTCCACTTTGTGCCGCTTGGTAGGATCCCAATTCTGCTGTATCTCTACTTCCTGGGCATTTACTTTGGAAACATCGTACCGAAAGATGACCGTGTTGGGTATGCCCTTCGCCACTTTCTCAATACTGAAGTCGACCAGATTTGGGTCTACTTTGCTGCCTGGCGTGTCTAAAAAAGACAGGACAATAATGACCGAAACGATGGCTATGGTAAGGATGATGACGATTTTGGACCTGCCAGTCAATGCCCATCGACGGACTGCAACGTTTTCACCTGGTGGTTTTGTTACGCGATGGCTTTGTTGAAAAGCCCGGAAGCCATCGTGACCCAAAAAAACAGCCACAGCATCCAGGGTAGCCAATGTCGGTTGGCCCTCATAGTTCACCTTACCCAGTAGGCGCTTGAGTGTCGTAACGCTCAGATATACGCCAGTGACCTCTCTGATTTGTTCACGGAGATTCTCAAAGTCCTTCGTCTTCCAATTCTCAACTGCACCCCAGTCCAGCCGGGACACCAATTCCTGCACCAGTCGCTCAATCTCTGCCTCAGTCATGACTCTAAGTACGTGATTTTTTTCCTTATGAATGCATTTGAACAGGCTTGAATAGCGAATGAACACACCCCAAGCCATCGCGAACGTTGGGTATATTCAAAAAACCAAATCATGAAAAATTTCCTAATTGCCATAACCCTAACCTTGACGGGACTGACCCAGGCCCAGCAAACAATACCCCTTGACGACCCCAGATTTGACTTCTTCGAGCGGGAGCCCAGGAAACTGGAAACCTTCAAGGGAAGAGAAGCACTGTACCTCAATGGCAAGGCTTTTCTAAGGGATGTTCTAGTACGAGACGGCATCCTACAGGTAGATTTTACAGCCGCAAAGCCCAGGAGTTTTGCGGGCTTTATTGTGAGGGCTCAGGACGACGGGAGCTATGAAGCACCTTATGTACGTCTTCACAAATCGACCATGCCCGATGCCCTCCAATACAACCCGGAATACAACTACGAATCCAACTGGCAACTCTATGCCGAACACCAGAATTTCGCCAACTTCGATCAATACGCATGGAACACCCTTCGTATAGAGGTGAGGGGATCAGAGATGAAGGTTTTCTTGAATGACCTGGAAAAACCAGCACTTGAGGTCGACAACCTTCGACGTGGTACAGCCGCCGGATACATCGGATTCTACAGCTTCATTGGAGCTTATTTCTCCAACTTTAGCTATGAACTTCTCGACACGAATACCGCCGCAAAACCAACTGAACCAGCCGCCCCCGGAATCATCACCAGCTGGGAAATCAGTGAAAACCGGTTGGTTTCAGAGACCGCTTTGGATTCCTATCCCAACGCACAAGAGATCAAATGGACCGAAGTCACTGCCGAACCTTCAGGGTTACTGCCCATCAACAAATATGTGAAGAAGAGCAAAGCCGGAAGCTTCGAGCGAAATGAGGATGAAGTAGTATGGGTAAAACACACTTTTAGTGGCTCAAACGGAGCTACGCGCAAGTTTTACTTTGACTTCAGTGACAATGTGGAGGTGTTTTTCAATGGCAAATTGATCTTTAGCGGAAAGAACAGCTTTCGCTATAAGGGATTGACACACCGGGGCGACATCAGGCTTGAAGGTCAGATGCTATATCTGGAGACGAAATCCGGCGAGAACGAAATCCTCTGCGCGGTATCCGATCGTGCCAATGGCTGGGCGATCCTGGGTAAGCTGGAGTGACATATTTGCTACTTTGGATTGTTGACGGAAACTTCTCTTCGGTGCTTTTGGTTGTCGGTGGGATGTTTCTTCAATTCCAGGACCCTGCCTTAGGAGGTAAGCTCATGCTAACCGATGAGGTCGACCGATGGCAAAGTCAGGTCGCAGATGCTCCTCTAATTCACATCATCTGGAATCGAACTGAGCAACCAGTAGAACTGGCTGTAGATGGCGTGCAGATCACCCTGACGCAAAATTGCTTGACTACCACCACCTTTCTTCAGCGGGTCAAAATACCGAATCCGCACAGTCAGCTGACCATTTTCAGCTTCAACAGGGAATTCTATTGCATTCATACCCACGATGAGGAGGTTTCTTGCAATGGCATCATCTTTTTTGGGGCGCAGCAAACGCCCATCATCCATTTGGAACCTACGGAAGCAGGCAAATTCGAGATGCTGTACCTGGTATTCCGCGATGAATTCAGTACTCGCGACAACATCCAGGGTGAAATGCTACAGATGCTCCTGAAGCGGTTGATTATCAAAATCACCCGACTGGCCAGGGAAAACCAGCTACCCAAAGGGACTCCCAGTGAGCAGGTCGAAACGATCCGTAAATTCAACATGCTCGTCGACCAACACTTTCGTGAGAAGCGGCTCGTTTCAGACTATGCTGAATTGCTTTTCAAATCACCAAAAACCCTCTCCAACGTTTTTGCGAAGCATGGCAACAGAACACCCCTACAGATCATCCATGAACGCATTGTGCTGGAAGCCAAACGGCAACTGCTTTACACAGACAAAACCGTAAAGGAAATCTCCCATGAATTGGGATTCGATGAGGTCGCTTCGTTTCACAAACTGTTTAAGAAAGTCACCCACTGCTCTCCGCAACAATACAAGAATGAAAGTATTAAAGCTTCCGCATGAGGAATTGATAGAGGTCTACCATGGACTGCAAATCGCGCAGATGGACTTTTTCATCCGGTGAATGCACATGATCTTCCGGCGCGCCTATGAAGCACCAATCGAGCCCGTGAGGCGATAGCTGCACCTCCCTACCGTCACTCGACCCTGAGGCCTCCACTTCCAACTGATAAGGAATCCTGCTCTCTTCCGCCAACTGAATGATACTATCAATAAAGAGTCTGCGCGGAATGTTCCTGTCCCTCACTGATATCACGACACCTTCACCATGCTTGACACCTTCAGTCACCCATGTGATATCCGAAATCAATGCCTGTCTGACCGGGTGTTGTTGCATTACGTATGCCAGCAGTACTGGCACCGATCCTCCACCTTGCTCTTCATAGCTGGAAAACGCTACAATACCATCTTCCAGGGTCTCACATACTTTGAGTGCACTGTAGAGGCCCAGCCGATTGTCGAGGTAAGGTGATTGAATGTAGTCGGTAGTCTTTCTGAGATTTGGCTTGAAGACCAGGCTTGTTCCGCGATCAATGGATCGAGGGAAGTCATGAAAGAGATTGTGATGTTTGTCCACCTGCAGTCGACACTCGATTTCACCCAAACTATCTCGCCCCACCAGTTCATAACCCTGCTCAGCCTCCGGGCCACCGATCGGGATCAACTGGTTTCCGTACCTCGTCATGAATCCGATGGTGTCCATGTGCGCAAATACTACCGTTCGGGGCTCACCAAACACCAGGAGAAAGGCATCCCCGAAGCCAGGTTCAGCCACTAATGCCGGTTTTGCTTTCCACTGGCCACTTACTTTACCAATGTGGTCCGTGAGAAATTCCCGCATACGAAACTCCTCACCAGATGGTGAATGCACGGAAAGGAGTTGTTCAATTAATTTGAAATCGATCATGGATTGAAGTGTAGGCAAAAGTATTCCACTTATGTTTGCAGCCATCAAAATTTTCACGGAGTTCAGCAGTCCTTTTTCACCCCAAAATCGTTTTAACTAAGCCCGGATATTTAGCGCAGTGATAGAGGATATTCTTCAATATTTGTCAGTATATGCTTTGAGCACGATCAAATTCATTTTTGGTCCGGCTCTAGGCACTACCTACGGTCTCAGCATTCCGGAGACGGTCATACTCAACACAGCCGGTATGGTAACACCAGCTTATCTCATCGGGATTTTTGGTGATCGGATCAGGCGGTTCTATAAGAAGTGGTTCCTTCGCAATGATCACAAACTATTCACGAAGAAAAACCGCACCTTCGTGCGGGTATGGAGAAGATGGGGATTGAAGGGTGTGGCCTTCCTGGTCCCTCTAATTCTCATGCCGATCCCCGGAGCCATCATCGCCAATACCTTCAGCAGGGACACACGTCCCTATATCCGCTGGCTCTGGTTCTTTGGTGCACTATACTCTACGGTGATGTCCTTCGCGCTCAGGTTTGGCAAGGACCTAATCCAGGACCTGATCGTCTAGAATTTCAATATCCTGTACGAGCACACGTTTGGATATCGCCTGACCAGTCGGAGTAGCCGCGAGACCTCCGAGCGCCGTTTCTTTGTACTTGGCTTCCATGCTCTGGCCGATTTCCCCCATGGCCTCAACACACTCATCGACCGGGATTACCGCACTCACATCCGCCAATGCGATCTGCGCTGAGGAGTTGGCGATAGCCGCCGCACTGGCATTGCGTACCACACATGGGATTTCTACCAGCCCCGCCACAGGATCACAGACAAGGCCTAGCATGCACTGAATGGTGATCGCTACAGCATTGAAAGCCTGATCAACAGTACCTCCCAGGCAGTGAACAATGGCAGCCGCCGCCATAGCCGCCGCCGAGCCTGTCTCCGCCTGACAACCACCCACCGCACCGGCGATTGAAGCTCTTTTCTCCAAAATCAACGCCACACCCGCTCCAATAAGCAACCCTTCCAGAACCTTTTGATCTTCCAGCTCGTGGATTTCCTGCAGCGTAACCATGGTCCCGGGCAATATCCCCGAGGCCCCAGCCGTAGGTGCCGCCACAACCCTACCCATGCAGGAATTCACTTCCTTGGCCGCCAGGGCTCGCGAAATCAGCTTTTGAAACTCCGGAGACAACACAGCGGTTGGGTAACGAAAAACTTTCTTTGCACCATTGTCAATCATACCTGAGTAGGACGACATATTCTCATTGAGGCCGGTGTGCACCGCCTCTTTCATCACCTCATAGGCATGTTGCAGACCTTCCCATACTTCGGCAGCCGAACGTCCACGTTGGTTCATTTCGTATGCCAATACCGGTTCGTATAAGGGCAGATCTTTCCCGGCACACTCCTTGCGCCAGGATTCAAAACTCTCAAACAAGAAGCTCATATCATCATTTTTGGGGTTATACAAAGGTAGGCTTGATTGAGGAGAGATCAGTCTCTGGTCCTACCAAAGGATATTCCGGTGCTCCGCGCCTACCCCTTGCACTCCCTACGCCCCGGTCTAGCTGGCCGGGCCAGTGCTCCGATTATCTGAGCCCAAGCGAGGTCAATAAGCAACGAACAGCAATTACATTTGCCACATGACTTTGAAGAACGATCTGATCCT
This sequence comes from Cyclobacteriaceae bacterium, assembly GCA_965601475.1. Classification (GTDB taxonomy): domain Bacteria; phylum Bacteroidota; class Bacteroidia; order Cytophagales; family Cyclobacteriaceae; genus JAWPMT01. Next base: position 1,290,438 of record OZ271832.1, read on the forward strand.
GCGCGCTGCCCGAGGCGAAAACACCGAACGAACACCAGTATGGCTTATGCGTCAGGCGGGCCGCATTCTTCCTGAATACAGGGAAGTACGCAACAAACTCAGAGATTTTAAGGAGCTGGTGGAAACACCCGAGAAAGCTGCGGAGGTTACTATCCAGCCCGTAGACATTCTCGATGTCGATGCAGCCATTATCTTTTCCGACATACTCGTCGTGCCCGAAGCCATGGGCATCACCTACGAAATGGTAGAGAATCGAGGTCCCGTGTTCCCAAATACCATCGCAACGGCCAGAGATATCCAAAATACACACGTCCTGGAAGGAGGGGAATTACAATATGTATATGATGCCATCAAAATCGTCAAAAACGACCTGGGCGGCCAGGTCCCATTGATTGGCTTTGCTGGAGCACCCTGGACCATACTCGCCTATGTGGTGGAAGGAAGTGGTAGCAAGACCTTTTCCAAAGCCCGGAAGTTCCTGTACAATGAGCCCGCACTGGCACATCAGCTGCTGGACAAAATAACCACGAGCACCATCAACTACCTGAAACAGCAAATAGCTGCTGGAGCAGACATGCTGCAAGTTTTCGACTCCTGGGCGGGTATTCTTCCACCAGAGCACTACCGCGAGTTCTCACTTTCCTACATCAGAAAAATTGCCGAGGAAATCCAGGATGTCCCTTTGACAGTTTTTGCGAAAGGAGCCTATTTCGCGCTCGGCGCCATGGCTGAAGTTCCTTGTCGTACCATCGGACTGGACTGGAACATGAGCGTGGAGAAAGCCAAACAGCATTTCCCAGACAAGACCCTCCAGGGCAACCTTGACCCTTGCGCACTCTATGGTTCCTACGATCAGATTCGAAAAGCCACCAAGAAAATGTTGGATCGGTTCGAGGGCCACCCACACATTGCCAATTTGGGCCATGGGGTGTACCCGGATACCAATCCCGATCACGTGCGTTGCTTCATAGAAAGCGTGAAGGAATACTCCGCTCAGCAATAATTTTTTGGAAGCATTTGAAACTATTCCTCTTCCAATACTGTAAAACATACTAAATGGTATCTAAATGAAGAAAGCAGAGATCACGCGACATTATATTCTGGAAAAGGCCTTCGAAATGATCTATGCCCACGGCTATCAGGCCACCAGCATTGACAAAATCATCGCCACCACCGATGTAACAAAAGGTGCCTTCTTCTACCACTTCAAAAACAAGGAAGAAATGGGCCTGGCAGTAATCAAGGAAGTCATAGCGCCCAGGTTTAAGCGATCACTCATCGACCCTTTGCAAGCCGACAACGATGCGAAAAAGGTCATCTATGATACCATTTCGGGGTTTATGATGGACATTTCAGATGAGCAAGTGCGACATGGATGCCCCACAAACAACCTAATCCAAGAAATGGCGCCACTCAATGAAAAATTCAAAATCGCCCTGAAGGGCATTCTGGAAAGTTGGAAACGAGAGATCCAGAAGGTCTTGGAGTCCAGCTATGAAGCACGCAAAATTGGTCGACATGATTTTGAAGAGGTCGCCACTTTCATTGTTTGCAGCTACGAAGGGACACGAGGCATTGGTAAGATTCACCAATCCCGGACATTTTACATTGTCTTCCTCAACCAACTCAAAACCTACCTGAACGCTTTGTAAAAATTTTTATTCAAAAACATACCAATTAGTATTTTATGAAAACGATTAGCCAAAACAAGCAAGAAATCGCTCCGGGTATTTACAAGTTTGACACCGGACCATTCAACTGGTACCTCATCGAAGAAGGCAGCAGACTCACGTTGGTAGATGCCGGATTTCCTGGTCATTACTCCGTCTTTAGGAGGGGCCTACAAACATTAGGTTTCACGGAAAAGGACGTCGAGGCCATCGTGCTCACACACGCTCATGCCGACCATATTGGTTTTGCGGAGAAGGTAAGAAAGGCCTCAAAAGCACCAGTATACATCCATCAGGCTGATGCCCGCATGGCTCAGAAACCACTGCAGCTGCCCTGGTTCGGTTTGCTGTCAAATGCCTGGCGCACCTACACAGCTTCCATCCTGGGAGTTGCCATTGTCAATGGCGTCTTTACATTCCCACACCTGACTAAGGTCCAGCCCATCAAGGAAAACATCGTTTTGGATATCCCGGGCAAACCATCTTTCATTCACACACCAGGACACACTGAGGGCGAAATGGTGTTGCATATGCCGGAGAGAAATGCATTGATCAGTGGAGACACCATCGTCACAAGAAACTTACTCACGGGAGAGCTCGGTACACCACAACTCACCAATCCCATTCTCAACAAGAACTACAAGCAGGCCAAGAAATCACTTGAGCGTATCTCAGAACTAGGCCATTTGACCATGCTTCCAGGCCACGGTAATCCCTGGATTGGTGACATGAGGGAGGCGGTAGCAACGGCCAGGGAGGTACACGGATGAAAATCAGCCAGAAATTATTCGCAATCTTTTTTCTAATCACACTAAATGCACAATCCATGCGTACACAACCTCTGAAAACATTTGTCTATGAACTGACCTTGTTCGAATCCTATCGGCATCGCGCCTTGTGGACAGAACGGGAACATGCCATCCAAAAGGAACATGTTGCTTACCTCGACTCGCTGGAGGAAAGCGGAGCCTTACTCCTGGCGGGAATCGTGGATCAAAACCTGGAAAATCATACCGGTTTTGTTATTCTCAGAACTCCGGAATATGCACAGGCTTCGGAAATAGTTCAGCATGATCCTTCCATCCGGGAGGGCATGATGTCCGCTCGCCTCAGGCCTATCAACATATTCTTTGGTGGGGAGTAATGACGGAGATCCGGATGCGTGTTGTGGGCACCACAACACGCATCCAAATCACGCTGTTCCTTGATACAAGTCATTAGTACATAGTGCCGCGCCATCTTAATTTGAGTATTAATTCTACTACCATGGCACGCCCCAAATCAAAGTCAGAACTCCTAGCACTGAGTTCTGAAAATTTTAATCTGCTGCTTACTCTTGTGCACAGCTACTCACAGGAGCAGCAAGAAATGGAGTTCCCGGACAAGTACATGAATAGAAATATCAGAGATGTTCTATGTCACCTGTACCATTGGCACCTGATGATGCTGGAATGGTATGATGTCGGAATGGCTGGTCAAAAACCGGAAATGCCCGCCAGGGGCTACACCTGGAAAACTGTACCCGAGCTCAATAAGCTCATTCAGGAAAAATACAGCCAGACTCCACTTCCCGAGGCCTTGGAGCAACTCAGAAAATCTCATGCCACCATTACAGCCTTGATCGAGAGACACACCAATGATGAACTTTTTGAAAAGCGGCGCTATACCTGGACAGGTACCACGTCATTGGGTGCATACCTCATATCGGCAACATCCAGCCACTATGATTGGGCGATCAAACTGATCAAGAAGGCTTTGAAAATGACGCTGGTAGTTGTCTGAACGGCAGTCACAGAAGGCTCAGGCTGTCCATCTCCTGGAATGCACTGATCAAGTCTCGTTCAACGTTTCTCAGATCATGCAAATTGCGATATAGCAGTTCCTTGAAGGCGGGGTCTTTCAGCACTTGAGGATCGTGAAAGTGGCCGATGATGTTGGCATTGTGCCGATCAATCAACTCCTCATATTTCTCAATTTTCGAAAGGCTTTTGATATAGGTATATGGAACGAGGGTATGGTTATTGTTCTCCAACAAGAACTTCCAGGTTGTCGATTGTAGATCAGGGGTATACAAACCATTCGCCTTGCTTACCACGTCAAATAGCATCACCTCCGGATCCCTGATGTAGTACTTGAGTGAATCGATCAGCTGATCCTGTCGCGCCAGTGCATAGGTCAGCTCTTGCACATTCAGTTTATTCTGCGCAACTATTGCTTCCAGGCTTTTCCTGATGAAATTTCTATCACTTCGCGTTTGCTGCCACTGATTGATGAAAAGCGCAAGAAGAATTCCCACCACGACGGGCACGATATCCAAGAGGATTTTCCTCATGTCGAAGTCAACTCTTTCAAAAATCGGTCCCGATCAATAGGAACGACGCCAGGATATTCACATACAATTCCGCCCGCCATATTGGCCATTTCAGAAACTTGTGGTAGGGGGAGACCAGCGGCAAGGGCCAGCGCACCAACACTTATCACGGTATCTCCAGCTCCGGATACGTCAGCCACATTGCGCACATGCGTCGCAATGATATCGTGATGATCCTCATTGTGGTAGAAAATCCCTTTCTCAGAAAGGGTGATCAGCGCATTTCTGTATTTGATCTTCTCCTGAAGCAGTTCGGCTGATTTTCTTAGTAGACCGAGATCTTCTGCCTCCACATGCACCCCCAAACCATCCATGAGCTCACGCAAATTAGGCTTGAACAGGTCGGCATCCTGATACTTCAGGAAGTTATTTTTCTTGGGATCCACGGCTACGATCTTTCCGGCTTTGTGCGCCGTGCGCATGCTGGCACTGATTACATCTCCATCAAGTGTACCCTTGTCGTAGTCCTCGAAAATCAGAACATCGCAGTCCGCAACCAGGTCAGCTATGTGCTGAATCAATGCTTTCTTGTCAATTGGATCGAGCGGATGTTGGTCCTCCTCATCAAACCTGACCAGTTGCTGGCCCCCGGAAACGACACGCGTCTTCACCGTGGTCTGTCTGTTGGAGCTCTTGATCAACCCTCTCCCATCTACGCCCTCAGCCGATAGTAAATTGGAAAATATCTCTGCTGGCGTATCCTCACCGACAATGGAACACAAAATCGGTGTAGCTCCCAAAGCCTTCACATTTTGCGCCACATTGGCAGCACCTCCCAATCTGTTTTCCTTCCTGGCCACATGTACGACCGGAACCGGTGCCTCGGGAGATATGCGTTTGGCCCTGCCATGCACATAAGCATCCAACATGACGTCACCAACGACAAGTACTTTCAAATTCTCAAATTGCTTGAAGACCTTTTTTGCCTCCGCTTCGGTCATGGTAGCCATCAGAGTAGCGCTAGGGTATCCTTCATCCTGCCGATGGCCGTGGTCAGATCTTGCTCAGAAGCAGCATAGGACAGTCGAATGCAATCCGGAGCGCCGAACGCCTCACCCGTAACCAACGAGACATGGGCCTTTTCAAGGACATACATGCAAAAGTCAGAAGCATTGGCAATGGGGCCTTTCCCAAAGTACGCGCTGATATTCGGAAAGAAGTAGAATGCACCTTGTGGGTAATTGACCTGAAAACCAGGAATCTCCCTTAGCAATCCATAGACTAGTTCTCTTCGTTTTTCATAGGCCTCTGACATCTGATGGGAGGCATCCCTCGGTCCACTCAGCGCAGCAATAGCGGCGCGCTGCGAAATCGAGCTATTGCCCGAGGTAATCTGGCCCTGAATCTTGTTGGCAGCCTTCGCCAGCCACAGTGGTGCACCAATATATCCTACACGCCAACCAGTCATGGCAAACCCCTTGGAGAACCCATTGACGGTAACCGTGCGCTGAAGCATACCCGGATAAGTACCGATACTCACATGCTTGCCTCCGAAGTTGATCAACTCATAGATCTCATCGGAGATCACTACGATCTCGGGATATTTTTCGAGCACTTTGGCAATGGCTTCAAGCTCCTCCGCTGAGAATACCGACCCGGTTGGATTACATGGAGAAGAAAAGATGATGGCCTTGGTCTTGTCTGTAATGGCTGACTCCACCTGACTGGCAGTGGCTTTGAAGTCATTTTCGATGCCGCCTTCTACAAAGACTGCTTTTCCCTCTGCCAGCTGAATTAGCGCCGTGTAACTCACCCAATAAGGTGTAAAAACGATCACTTCATCGCCTGGATCCAGGAGTGCCATAAAGACATTGGCAATGGATTGCTTGGCACCATTGGAGACAACAATCTGATCCGGGCCATAGTCCAGACCATTATCCGCCTTGAATTTGTGGGAAATAGCCTTTCTTAAATCCAGGTAACCGGGAACCGGTGGATAAGCAAAGTACTTCTTCTCATCGATTGCTGCCTTTGTTGCTTCAAGAATGTAATCAGGCGTCTTGAAATCGGGCTCACCGAGACTGAGACTGATTACGTCGATGCCCTTCTCTTTCATTTCGCGTGCTTTTGCAGCCATTGCGATGGTAGCGGATTCCGGGATGCTTTTGATGCGTTCGGATTTCAGATGTTCCATATAGAATCGTGAAAAAAATTCGAACAAATGTAAGCGGACTCTCGCTATGCATGCGAGAATCTGGAAATAAAAAAAGCCTCGCATTTGCGAGGCTTGATCTATTTAAATTTTGGTAGGCCTAGCTGGCGCAGAATTCCTTCAGTCTCCTGTTTTTTCCGGGTTCTCTCAGTTTCTGCAGCGCTTTCTCTCTTATTTGGCGAACACGCTCCCTTGTCAGACCCATGGCATCCCCAATCTCCTCAAGGGTGTATGGGTTGTCATGTCCAATACCGAAGCTCATCATGATCACCTCACGCTCACGGGCTGTTAGCGTCGAGAGTGCCCTCATCGTTTCCACTTTCAATGAATCATTGAAAACCAGGCTTGCATCAGTCGGACCTGTTGTCTCATTCTCCAATACATCCAATAATGAACCCGATTCATCTTCTCCAAATGGAGCATCCATGGACATCTGCTTCACCTCGGCACCCAGTGTATTTCTTACTTCATTGGGCTTCATGTCCAGAATTTCGGCCAATTCCTCCTCGGTAGGCTCGCGCTCATATTGCTGTTCCAACTCTGCATATGCCCTGCGAATCTGGTTGATAGCGCCGGACTTGTTCATGGGAAGTCGGACAATACGAGACTGCTCAGCCAGGGCCTGCATAATGGATTGTCTGATCCACCATACCGCGTAAGAGATGAATTTAAATCCTTTCGTTTCGTCGAATTTCTTAGCAGCCTTGATCAGACCAAGATTCCCTTCATTGATCAAGTCATTCAGCGGCAAGCTTCGGTTTTGGTACTGCTTGGCCACAGAAACGACAAATCGCAAATTGGCTTTCACCAATTTTTCCAAAGCCAACTCATCACCTTCCCTGATTCGTTTTGCAAGTTCGACCTCCTCATCCGGAGTGATCATCGGGACATTGCTCACTTCGGTGAAGTATTTCTCCAAAGTATGGCTTTCCCGTCGGTTGGTGATGGATTGAGTAATCTTTAGCTGCCGCATATATCTTTTCTAATGTTGTTAGTTCTTTTATAACCTTCCAATATCTCCATATGATGCTACAATAGCAAAAATGTGGGCCTGAAATTTGCGCACATATTTGGCGGATTGTGCCGAAGAAAATTGAACAGAAAAACCGCAAAGATAGGATGCTAAGCCCTCAGCAACAAAATCTTTTTGGTATCAGGGATAAAACTGATTTTCCCGGGAAGAAGTTTCAAGGATCATTGCTGATTTATTACAGGTTGGTCCCTGCTCAAAAATTGGAATTCAATGGGAAAAAGTCTATATTAAAAAGCTTACCAATTGCTGAACTATATACGATTAACCTCAAATTAAGCTATGAACTTCAAAGGAAAAGCAGATGAATCGGCTGGTACTCAAGAGATGAAGTACGAATCCGTTTCCAGATATATGGCAAAAAATGTAATCACGTTCTCTCCGGATCAGCCTGTGGTGGATGCAATCGATGTAATGTTGGATAAAAGGATTTCCGGGGGCCCTGTACTTAACGACAAAGGGGAGCTCATTGGCATGCTCTCAGAAAAGGACTGTCTCAAAATCATTGTGGATCGTGCCTACCACAATCATCCCAATCAGAAAAGCCTGGTTAAGGACTATATGTCGACCAATGTAGCCACGGTAGATATTGATCGGGATGTGGCGGAGGTCGCCAATATGTTTCTAAGCACAAACTTCCGTAGGTACCCGGTAGTGGACAATGGGAAGTTGAAAGGTCAGGTGAGCCGCAGAGACATCATGAAGGCCACAAGGGACCTAAAAGGTACGACCTGGTAGCATTTCGCCAATCGATTTTTTTGTTGCAGTCCGTCCTAGTTCCTGAAGTCTGATCGTCTAAGGGGTATTAACCTTAACGAATTATGATCATGAGTTTATTGGAAAAAGAGCAAGAACTACAGCAAATGATGGGGCAAGGCCAAATGCTGGAGGCTTTTGAAAAATTCTACGCAGAAGATGTTGTGATGGAAGAAGCTACTGGCGAAGTGTTTGAGGGTAAGGACACGAACCGAAAACGTGAGGAAGATTGGCTCCAAAACATGAAAGAAATGCATGGAGGCGGAGTCGGGGCCATCACCGTCAATGAAGAAACCGGACATACCTGTTCGGAATCCTGGGTCGACGTCACCTTCAAAGACGGCAATCGCATGAAAATCGAAGAAGTATCAGTTAAAAAGTGGCAAGGCGATCAAGTCGTCCACGAAAGGTTCTACTACAACGTGCCTGGATAGCGGAAAAGGAAACAGAATAGGCCTCACAAAAACGTGAGGCTTTTTCTGTCGCTGCCTTGGAGAAACGGCCCCGGAGCATCACAGCACATATACGAAGACTACCCGAACTGATCCTAGCGTTTCATACCTGCATGCCATGGGCAATTAATTCACAAAAATGGGTCTGGCGTCTGCAATTGCGATCCATCTCGTACCCTGCAATCTCCACAAATCTGTGTGGAGGGTATTTGAATGAAATCCAACATCTCCCGTTCAATGAAGATACCTTTCTTCTTCACTGAATAGGCCCCAAAAAAGCCAATGATCAACTCTTCATCATCTTCAATATTCTTCAGATTACCTTCAATGCCCAGGGGTGCAGGATCGAATATTTCGCCATCGATCTCCTTAAGAATCTCAATGCGTTGCTTGTATAGAAAGGCCTCTTCCGACATGGCGTATTGAGCAACCTCTATGTGGTAAAGACGCTGCGGGTCCACGTCTTTCCCCTCGCGAAACCTTACCCCATCATCCACCACGATACCAATGGGCAAGGTGATCTCATTGCCATTGACATCGATATCGGAAAAAGCTTCCTCATTATCAGGTAAATCAGGCTCTACGATCCAGCAACCATCCAATCCATCATCGGCAATATCGAAAAAACAAAAGCAATCGGCGTTTGATACCTCGGTAGGTGTAGGAACGAAGCGCGTATCAATTCTGTAGGTGCCTTGTAGCTGCCAGAAGTAGTAATTGGCTTCCGGTGGGTCTTGCCAGGAAGCGTACACTTCCACCCCAGAGCCTGGCCGATCCCGCTCAACCGTGGGAATTTCCACAAAATCCAATAGCAGTGAATCGATATCAGGAGTAGGCAACATCAGCTGTGGTTCAGACCTGTAGACCTTATCGCCCCCAAATCTCACTTCCAGTATGTAGCTGTTGCCAACAACCCCGCGAAAGCTGGCGGGTGTTTGAAAGGGCGTCTGGCCATCCATAAATGACGGCTCAATTGAGCATTCCGGCGGACTCGGCGGCAGGTCGTCCGGAGGGTCATAAAATTTGCGGGTTACGGTAGAACGTCTCAGGAGGGTCGATTCCTGCGTCTCCACTTCAATTACCGATACCTGGACATTGGGGAATGCATTGGTAGATCGCCGATTAGGATCTATCGGATTGAAGAATGTGACCTGCACATCATGAGGACCAGGTTCATCGGTAATGAACCCCTCCACCACCAAAACCAAATCCTCCTCTGAGACGACATCCGTCAATGGTGTAATGCAACTGACTTGAAGAATCAAGATCACTTGGAATAATCGATATAACAGTTTCTTCACCACCTTTAGCGTTTTATGGGTAATACACCATTTTGCAGAAACGGCTCGGGCGTTTCCTCCTGTGCCCCCTCTCTCGCCCGACAATCACCACAGATGAGGGTAGAGGGCGTCTGTGTAAATTCTAACATATTTCGCTTGATGAAGGCGCCCTTTCTCTTCACGGCGTAAGCTCCAAAAAAACCGATGATAAGATCTTCTTCATCTTCGATGTTGTAAAGGTTGCCCTTGATATCCAGCGGTGCCGGATCAAAGATCTCACCATCGATTTCCTTCAAAATCTTGATTCTTTCGTTGTAGAGAAAAGCCTCCTCGGACATCACATGCTGTGCCACATCCACATGGTACAGTCTTTCCGGATCTACGTCCTTACCCTCTCGAAATCTCACACCATCGTCAACGACCAGACCAACAGGCAGCGTGACAAGCTTACCATTCAATTCGGCATCCGAAAAGGCAATTTCATTATTGGGAAGATTATCTTCATGGATCCAGCAACCATCTGCTCGTCGATCCGAAATATCAAATGGACAGAAACATGCACTGTTTTCCAAGGATGTCGGTTGAGGGATGTAGCGAGTGTCTATCCGGTAAATACCGTCCACTCGCCAGAAGTAGTAATTGGTTTCAGGTGGATCTTGCCAGGAAGCATACACTTCCACCCCGGAGCCCGGCCGATCCCGATCGACACTGGGAATGTCCACGAAATCCAGCAAGACCGAATCTATGTCCGGCGTTGGTAGTATCCGTTGGGCTTCTGACCTGAAGACCTCACCTCCAAATTTGATTTCCAGATAATAGCTGTTACCGACCACACCCTGAAAACTGGAGGGTGTCAAATAAGGTGTGAGTCCTTCATGATAGAAGGGCGGTATGAAACACACCGGGGGTCCCGGAATATCCGGAGGATAGTATTGTCTTCTCCGCTCCAGTCTTCGTTCCAAAGTGGTAGCAGCACCTGTTTCCACCTCGATCACGGAAACCAGCGCCTGGGGTAGACCATTGAGTGGCCTTTGGTTGGGGTTGATGGGATTGAAGAAAGTCACCTGTACCTCATGAGGCCCCGGCTCATCGGTGATGAATCCTTCGACTACCAGGACAACAGGGTCTTCAGTGACTATGTCTGTGAGCGGTGTGACACATCCCAGCAGCCAGGTCAGCGGAATCCATACAACACTATGTATATCAAAAGGCCTTTTCACGGTCATGAATTTTCAAAATTTGATTTCATAGCTCAAACTGGGGAAAGGCGAACCCACTACAGAAAGTTTGTAGGCCTGAGGTGGAGCGCCCTCTATGTCTTGAAAGAATACAGAGAAAGGATTTTTGCGTCCGTAGAAATTATAGACTGCAAGTGTCCAATCGCCATCAAAAATTTTCTGTCTGCTGGGAAACCTGAAGGTGAAGGAGAGGTCGAGTCGATGGTGGGTCGGTCCCCGGGCATTGTTCCTTCCGGCGAAAAACGGTAAATCGACGCCATCCGCCGTAAAACGACCTAGTGGAAGGCTGTAGGGTCTTCCTGAGCTGAAATTGAAGATACCAGATAGGGTAGCATAGGCGCTGAATTTATAATTCACCACCGTCGACAGGTTGTGGGGTGCATCAAAATTGGCCGCAAAACGCTCACCCCCGTTGATCGTTTCATCCTCAAACTCCCCCTCTACGGTTCTGAAACTTCGAGAGAAGGTGTAGCTCACCCAACCGCTCCACCTACCCTGACCCTTTTTTGCATAAACTTCCAGACCATAGGTCTGACCGGAGCCCGTTATCAAGTCTGTCTCCAACGTCGGGTTTAGAAATAGGTCAGCTCCATCCTTGTACTCAACGAGATTGCCCAAATCCTTGTAATAGGCCTCAACCGAAAACTCGTATTGGTTCTGTTTGAAGTTTCTGAAATACCCTAAGGAATATTGCTCCACCAACTGTGGTTCCAAAAAGGGATCGCTGAGCTTCCAGGTATCTGTAGGGGCTGCCGCAGCAGTATTGGTAATCAGGTGTATGTACTGGAAAATCCGGCTATACCCCGCTTTGATCGACGAACTTTCATCCACCCGGAAATTAACCGAGGCCCTGGGTTCAAAGCCCCCGAAGGTAGCAATGGCTTCGTTGCCGAACTCCTGGCTTCCGATAGCATTCCTGTCCAACCTGGGCAATGTGGGGTCATAAACATTGATGGTCCCAGGTCCCCGATTCCGAAAATCAGAATACCTCAATCCATAGGCAATACCGATCTTTTCCGTGACATCAAGTTCATGTTGAAAGTAAATGCCTGATTCCAGGGCATTTTCAGGGTCAATTCTCTCAGCATCGATGGCTGAATTTCCCGTAGGCGTGCGATCGCCAAGGTTGTTCTCCAAAAATTTCGTTTGCAGACCCACCTGTAGCTTTTGTTTCGAACTTGGCTCCCAGGTAACACCAGCATTCAACTCGTCATGTTTGATGCCGGCTTCCAATTCAAATGAATTGAAAGGGGTATCGTCGATCCAAAGAGATTGATAGCGGTTCTGCACGGCAGCAAACTGAAAGGTCCAGCTTGGTGAAATCGTGCTATTCCAGCGCACCACCTGAGCCAGATTTCGCCATTCGTTAGCAATGTAGTTGGCAAACTGAAAGCGATCATCACTGATATAAAATGAATACTCAAGGTCATTTTTTTCATTGATCAGATAGTTCAGTATGACATTACCATCGTAGAAGCCGGCTGTGCTGTTGACGATGTTGGGGTCTTTGGTCCTCCTGAGCATCCAGTTTGGATAGGCAATTCGTCCAGCGGCAAGTATGGCCACCTTGTCCTTGATGACCGGGCCTCCCGCTGAAAACCTGGAGGCGGCCACTCCCAGGCTAGCTTCCCCGGTCCACTGTCCGAAGTTGCCTTTTTTGTAACTCACATCAACGACGGAGGATCCCCTCCCGGCAAAGTTGGCAGGTATTGCACCTTTGTAGAAGGCCACATCTCTGACCACGCTGGCATTGAAGCCCGTAAAGAAACCAAAGAGATGCGAAGGGTTGTAGAGCGTCGCCCCTCCCAGCAGAATAAGATTTTGGTCGATACCTCCACCACGCACATTGAATCCACTGGAGGTCTCCCCTTGTGTTGACACCCCTGGTAATAGGGTGAGACTCTTCAGTACATCTACCTCACCTGCTACGGCCGGCAATTCTTTGATGGACTCAATAGAAAGCACAGCCTTACCGATTTCCTTTTGGGTGATATTCTGATCATATCCCTCGGTCTCAACTATAATTTCTGCTAATGTCGTTACGCTTTCCTCAAGCGAAAGTCTCAAAAGACCAGGCCCCCTGACATCTACCTTCCGCGTAGTAGTTTCATAACCTACGCGAGAGATCTTCACTTCATATAATCCTTTGTAAAGTCGAAATTCGAACTGCCCCTTTTCATTGGTTGAAGTACCTATTTTCTGACGGGGAATTTGGACATTGGTGCCGGGCATCACTTCTTCGGTGACCAGCGAAGTCACCAAACCCTGAACTTTGAATGGCTGTGGGGAATCCTCCTTCCCTGCACCAACGGTGAGCATGTTCTGACCAAGAGCGTTGATTGCAAAACATAGCGATGCCGCACTAAGTAGTAGTCTATAAATCCTCATTAATCTGTTAGGTCGCTAGAGTGAAAAAACCTCAAACTGATTGACCCCTATCTCGCAGCTGAAGTATGTGGGATTTTTCAAGAATGAGGAATATCGTACTATTTCCAGGCTTTTTCAGTTTACTCTGTAGATCCCATTTCGGCACTGTGTAGCTTTGCGTATAGCAAACCAGTATTCAGACTATGAAGAATTTTCTCCGATTTTCCCTGATTTTTTTGCTCTTCTCCTCTTGCGAGCTCTTTGAAGGGGATGGAGACAGCGGACCTGACATTGCAGAAGGCCTGAAAGAAGCACTTCGTGTAGGCACTGAAATAGCGGCAGATGGCTTGTCTGCCACAGATGGCTACCTTGCAGATTTGGCGGTGAAGATTCTACTTCCAGATGAAATACAAACAGAGATTGACAATTTCAAATCGACTAACTTCAACTTGCTGGTGGGTGAGTTCACAGGAGAAGAAATTTTCAATGCCGGAATACCTGTGCTGGGAATCAATAGCCTGGCTGATGTAGAAGACGAACTCATTACCGGTATTAACCGGGCTGCAGAAAGTGCTGCTGGGGAGGCTGCTCCCATTTTTTTCGATGCCATCACCGGCATTACTATCGAGGATGCGAATAACATCCTGTTCGGCGGTGTCAACGACGCAGCTACGACCTATTTACGGGACAACACCTTTCAGGAGCTGTTCAATACTTACGAACCCAAAATGAATGATGCCATTTCCACGGTAAATGTCGGGGACAAGAATGTAGAGGTCCTATACAATGACTTTGTAAACAGCTACAACGACATATTGGGAACCATTGTCAATCCAATCAGCGGGCAAACCATAGGCGACATTGGCGAACTCACTGCCCTCACGGCTGTGGACTTGTCTGAATTTGCAACAGGACGTGGACTTGATGGTCTCTTTCTCAAAGTAGCGGAAGAGGAAGAAAAAATCCGACTCGACCCTATTGCAAGAATCAATGACATTCTCAGGGATGTCTTTGGCTTACTGGATGAATAATTGACTATTCCTCCCGCAAGGACCGGGCAGGGTTCAACCTGGCAAGCCCCCGACCAAGCCCAAGGACTGTCAAGGCTGTAATCACAACTACCACCAGAAGCACTGCGACAAACGGCCAAGGCGACAATGCAATGCGATAGGCAAAATTACCCAGCCAGGCTTGCAGCAGCCAGGCACTCACTGGGATAGCCATTACGGCCGCAAATAAGATATAGCGCATGAATGGATTACCCTGTAATCTGAGGAGTTCGAGGAAGGTCGCTCCGAAAACTTTCCTGATTCCGAACTCTTTGATTCTGGACACCATACTGTAGGCAATCAGGCCAACCATCCCAAGCACGGCTAGTACCAATGAAATTACTGATGACCCGCTAAAAATATTTCGGAATTTCATTTCATTGGCATAGGCTCGATTGGCCATGTCATCGAGAAACTCCCAGGTCATGACATCATTTGTGTCGAATTGGTTATGTACTTTCTCAATGGCCGAAAGCGCAGTACTGACCTGTCTACCATCGATCTTGAACACGATGTCATCCAGGCCCACGAAAGGGTTCAGATAATAGCCCAAAACCACAGGCCTGATCGGCACATGTAGCGATTCGAAGTGAAAGTCCTTAACGATGCCCACCACCCTCGCTTTGAGCTCGCCACCGTGGCCTCCCTCCTCTCCTGCCAGCTGTATCCAGGAACCTAATGCATCAGCGCCCAGCAAGCGTGCGGCAGATTCGTTGATCAACACTGAGGCACTGTCCAAACTTCTTTGCCCCTGAAAGCCCTGACCCTGTAGCACCCCAAGACCTAGAACCTCCACAGCCCGCTCATCCATGCCATAAAATTTCATAGGAATCTGGTTTTCCGGCGATAACGGGTTGTGGGCAGTAATCGACACTGGCTCACGATAACCGCTAAACATACGCGTGAGTCCTGTGATCCCTTTGATCGAGGCTTCTTTGCTCAATTCATTCTTTATTACCTGAAAGTTTTGCCGCACGCCACCACTGTTGATCTCCACTACGAGCAGTTGGTCCGTGTCAAAGCCAAGCGATTTCTCACTCAAGAACCTGAATTGCTGACTCACGACCAGCAATGCTGCAGACATCCCAATTACCAGCATAAACTGGATGGTCATCAGCACATTCCTGACCATGTTCTTTCCTGCTGATGGCGTCATGCCCTGTTTCAATACCATGACCGCAGGAAACCGGCTCAAAACCAACGCTGGATAGAAGCCAGCCAATAAAGACACGGAAATACATGTGGCTATCAACCAGGGAGTGATTTCCAACCAAAAAATCAAATCCAGATTGAATGTAATGCCGGTAACAAGTTGGAAATAGGGCAACGTGAGGTAAGCCATCACCACGGCCATAAGTAATGCTATGGCAACCAGAATTGACGATTCCATCAAAAACTGGTAGACGATTTGGTTCCTCCTGGCACCGATGGATTTCCTAACTCCCACCTCACGATTACGCCTAATCGACCGGGCGATGGCCAGGTTGATATAGTTGAGGCAGGCCATGACCAGAATAACAAAAGCAATGAGCATGAATACCCTGAGTTGGTTTTCATCCCCTTGTATGAGTCGATTGATATTACCGCTTATGGCACCCCCTTCGAAGTGCAAGTCCCGCATATTGATGAGACAGTGCTCATTGGCTTGGTCAGCTGGCAATTCCGAAGCCACAAGTTGGGTAATGCCCCGCTCGACCTTCTCTTCGCTACCGGTGTCATCTATCACCACAAAGGTCGAGACCGGATGCCCACTCCAGGATTTGAACCACGGTTCATACCAGGAGGCCGTATTCTGAAAGTATGTATCATAGTCCTGAGACAGCACATATTCGAACTGTATGTAGGAGTTGCTTGGTACATTCTTAAAGACACCCGTCACCGTGAAGTCACCATAGAATTCATGATGAAGCGTTTGACCAATCGGGTTGCCTTCCCAAAAGTACTTCTTACTCAGGTCCTCACTGATAACTGTGGACCTTGGATACTTGAGCGCTACATCTCTATTCCCGGCCAAAAGTTGAAAATCAAAAACCCGGAAGAAGGCACTTCCGGCTATGATACCTTCTTCTTCAAAGAACCGCCTCTCTCCAATTTCCACCCAGTTACTTGCCGCAGAATGAACGCTCAGCGCCTCTTCAACTTCTGGTATACTTTCCTTCACGGCCTCTGAGAGACGGAAAGACGTCCACAGCTCATGATCAACACCATCTGGTTGAGGGTATAGCTGAATTACCTGATAGATGCGATCTGCCTTCACATGAAACTCATCAAACGTGTATTCATGCCTGGCCATGAGCAACATAACAATGAACACACACAAACCCACGGCCAACCCTGTGATGTTCAACAACGAAAATTTCAAGTCTTTCTTCAGACTCCGGAAGCCAGTTTTGAAGTAATTAGAAAACATAGTGCTTTGAAAAAAATGGAAGTGAGGTTTTTTGATATTGACCCATCGGAAGGTCTTCATGACATCCCACCAGAGCATTCTTCGGGCGTATGTCAGTGAATTGGATTGCCTGTAAGCAAATAGTTCCATGATGTCACCTTCGATTTCTTCGAGGTACTCTTCCTTGCAGAAGAAGGCGAGCAGTCGACTTGCCCATTGGCGATGGCGGTCATTCATACCGTAGGGATTTCACAGGGTTAGCCTGCGAAGCATTCCAGACCCTATAAAGTACCGTCGCGAAGGACACTACAAGCACAGCCACAAATGCCAACAGAAAGATCCCCGGACTGAGTCGTACGTGATATGAAAAGGTATTCAGCCAGTTGTTCAACCACCAGTATGCTATTGGAAAGGAGAACACAGCTGCGACAATAAGCAACGCCGCATAATCAGTAGTAAGTACGCGCATGATGCTAAAGCCAGAAGCACCTAATACCTTTCTTACTCCAATTTCCTTTGTACGCCGCTCCACGGTATAATTGATCATCCCAAACAAGCCGATCACAGAAATGAGTATGGAAACAACTGCCCCTACCAAAAAGAGATTTGATCTTCCTTGATCAGCCTTATAGTAATCAGCCCATTTCTGGTCCAGAAAATTGATCTCTGCGGGTGTGTTGGGATCGTAACGATCATTTACTTCTTCAATATGTGTCAACAGTTCAGCGGGATTGCCACTGAATCTGATAGAATAGTAGTCAATCCAGGTAATGGGGTTGTTCCAGTGAACCAATACTGCGGGACCAATGGGTTCGTACAACGAACGGAAATGAAAGTCTTCAACAACACCGATCACTTTGACGCGCACCGTATCATCGTCTTCGAGGAAAAATGATTGTCCTATCGGATCTTCCAGCTCAAGGACCTTGACGGCCTGCTCATTCAAGATCGCATAGAGCGAATCGGTCGCGTCATTGCCGCGGTAGGATTCTCCGGACTTCAGCGCAATGTCAAACGTCTCCAACCAATCCCCATCCACCCCATAGATGGCGGTCTCTGTGGGATCCTCATTGAAATTCATGAATATGTTGCCCATTGGGAGATATTTCCATTCCCCTGGTACTCGTGATGACACCGTAACAGCACTTACAGAAGGATGAGATAACAGGTCATTTTTGATAGATCTGAAAGAATCCCTTAATGGATTACTGTTGATATCCAGCGTAATGATTTGCTCCTGATTGAAGCCCAGGTCCTTATTCTGAACAAAAGACATTTGCCTGAACAGGACCAGAACCGCAACTACTAAAATCATTGACAAGCTGTACTGGATAGTGATAAAGACCTTTCTCAACAACTCACCTTTTCCTGCGAACACGTTCTTTTCAAGTGCCAGAGACCTGTCTAGTCGAGCATAATAGACCGCCGGTATGATGGTGGTGAGTATTCCGATAACCAGTAGAGAACTCACCTGATAGGCCGCCATGGTCCAACTCAAGAGGTCTTCTGCGAGGAAGTATTTGCCTGAGAGCTCATTGAGTTGAGGCATCGAGATAGCCAGGAGCAACAGGGTCAAAATGTAGGCGATCAACAATGTGAGGGAGGTCTCCACAAATAACTGAAACCTTAAGCTGGCTTGAGTCGCGCCATTTACCTTGCGAATCCCAGCTTCAAGACTCCGCTTAAGGACCTGGACTGACGAAAGATTTACGAAATTCAGTCCGGCGATAACAATGACGCCAAAGCCAATGAGCAAAATGACGGATAGGAATTTTTGATTGGAATAGGGAATTGCTAACTGCGGTTCTGAGGTGAAAGTCTCCATATCGTTGGAGCCCAGATGGATGTCGCCTATGGGCTGCAAATAGAAATCATGTTCGGGCAAGACATCTTCAGCAAGGTGTTTTCTCAGAAACGCATCTTTCTTTGCCATCAATTGATCTGGGACGGCACCTTCACGCAACAAGACCCAGGTCGCGAAGAAACGGGAGTCCCACGAATCGAAGAACCTTTGCCAGTTGTCGGGGAAATCTTTGAAATCGGAAACATAAAGCGCCTGGAACTGGAAGGAGGAATTGCGCGGCATAGCTTTTGTGACCGCAATGACCTCCACTTCTTCAAAGCGATTGGGCATTTCGATTACTTGCCCCACAGGATCCGCATCCCCGAAGAGCTTACGAGCGAGGTTTTCGGTAAGAACAGCGGCCACTGGCCCTGGGAAGTTCATCTTTGGGTCCCCACTCACCACCTCAATATCCCAAATATCGAAGATTGATTTTGAGGTCAGGACATAGTTGCGCTCTGCAAAGGCTTTGTCACCATATTTTACCACGGTTGAGCCAAAATACATCATGCGAGCAGCTGCTTCAACCTCTGGAAACTCTGAAACCAGTGCCTCAGCTAAGGGATTCGCCGTGACTCTCCATTTTTTCGGTCCCTCATCAGGGTCATGCTCTATCTCATTCACCCTGTATATCCGATCTGACTTATCATGAAAAGTATCTATGTGCTGTTCATCATATACATAGAGCAGCACATAGAAGAGCACAGAAAAACCCAGGGTGAGCCCAAGGATATTGACAGCATAGTGGGAAAATTCATTCCTAAGTCGCCGGAAATAGATTTTTATATAGCTGATAACACTGATCATCATCGGTATTTCTATTTTGAGTTTCTTGAAATTGACCCATCGGAAGGTCCTCAACACATCCCAGTGAAAGAGTATCTTAGCCTTTGTTGGATCGATAAGTGCGCGTTTTTCAAACAATTCCACCAGGTCCCCCTCGATTTCCTCGACATAGGCCTCACGGCAGAACCAGCGCAAAAAGCCAAGCACATGCTTTGGTGGGGGCCCCATCAGTTGAATGAAATATGAGGAATTTGTTGGTAAATGCTGGTTCGAACGGCGTACTGGCTATCCAGCGCCTTCTTCCCGGAGGCTGTGATCACGTAGAACTTCTTTCTACGTCCACCCCTGTCGCTCGTAATCCCCCCAAACCGTGAGGTCGCAAAACCTTTTTTCTCAAGTCGCTTCAAAGCCACATGAATGGCGCTGATGTTGACTTTCTTATCCAATTTCTCTTCCAAATTCTCCAAAATGGCTACCCCATAGGCTTCGTCATGTAAGGCCGCCACCATCAAGAGTACGAGCTCTTCAAACTCGCCGAGTGATTGTTCTTTCATTCCTCCCTGATTTACTTAACAAACGTGAATGTAATTAATTAGTTTCACAGTTGTTAAGTAAATCATCGAAATAGGTGAAGGCTAAGTCAACGCATTATTAAAATTCGAACGGGCTTTACAAATAGGTCTTATGTTTAGTATCTTCCGTCAATGAATCCTAATGTCCTCTGGGGTACTGTCAGTTTTGTTCTATGGTCCATTTTCAGTACCTGGTACTACCTGAATTACATCAAGTCTTTTCCGGAGGATCCCGTGACTGTGGCTAAACCAGCAATTGTTGCTGAACCAGACAAGCCCCCTGTTGAATCATCGGCCGAAACGCCAATTGTCGATTCAGTATCAGTCTCTCCTCCACCCGTCAAGACCTTTCACAAGACCTTTACTTTCCAAAAGAATTCTTTGGATCTGACATCGTACCAAAGCTTTGCGCAGTTCCTGGATAGCTTGAAGGAAAATGTAGATGGACAATACAACATAGTGATTGAGGGGCACGCATGCGATTTGGGGACCGACGATCACAACCTCCAATTATCAAAAAGGCGAGCGGAGTTGATCCGGGCCCATATCCTTGACTCCGAATTTGAATTCAAAGAAATGGAAGTCGCATTCTTTGGTGAACAAGCACCTCAGGTTGCCAACCACTCCGAAACCAATCGCCAAATAAACAGAAGAGTTAAGATCATCCTAAACCGAACACCATGATCGCCGCAATCTTTGAGATTTTATTCTTACTAAGCATTTCATGCCTGATAGGTATCTATTTCACGCGTAGGTACTGGAAGGCCAAATTCATATCGAGCCAGGAATCGGCTGAACCTCAGAAAGCTGCACCTCAGAAAGCTGCACCTCAGAAAGCTGCACCTCAGAAAATCGAACAGCCACAGGTGGTTCAAAACGACCCATTGGCCAACGAAAAGGTGGAGCAATTGGAAGGGGAAATCGAGCAACTGACGAAGGAACTGGAGAAGAAAGACAAGAAGGCGAAAGAAAGCAAAGCCCATGCTGATAAAGCCAAAGAACTGGAGCAAAGTCTGATCCTCAAAGATGAAGCTTTAGCGGAGAAAGAGCGTGAGATTGAGACTTTGAGTAGAGAGTTGGACAAACGCAAAATCTCCTATTATAAACAAATCGATGGCAAGCGATACAAAGCCCTTACACTCAAGATGGCGGAGGAATCCGTGGAAGGCAAAGGAGATGGCAGAATCTCCAAAGGGGACGCAGAAAAGATTTTTGACACCATTTCTGATGGGAAGTCATACACCCAGGTTGAAAAAGACACCATGCGCTATCTAAGGGACAACTTCAAATGGACCGAGCAGGCGGACGAACTGTTCAGGAAGAAAGTAAGAAGTTGGGCTGCCAAGGGGCATGAATTAGACTAGTCAGTAAGCGTCTTGCTGCCTGGCATTGTACGCCTACAAATCTTTCAAATGGTGCACGTGCTCATCGATGACATCAATTCTCTTGGTAATGCCCAGGACATACCTTTCCAGGTCGCTTTCCAGGTTCGCCCTGTCCTTACGGTATTTCTTTTCGCCATCCGCAGCATGGTTGCGTTCCAGATCATTGAACAGTTGACATTCCTCTCTGAGGAATGTCAGAAATGACGGGGTAGTGTATTCGATTTCGAGGGTCTGGATATCGTCGATGGTCGCCTTTGCTTCTGCATCCTGGTTGACGTCAAACTTCGCGGTGACAATTTGATATAGCACAGTGTCATAGTGGTGAATCTTATTTAAGAGCTTGATCGTTTTGTCACGATAGGGCTTGATCCTGCAATAGTCCTTCAGTCCGTCATAGGTTTTTAGCTTCTCAGCTCCATCATCCCACTGCATGGTAAGGTCGTCAATGATCTCTACAATATTCTCCTCCTGCGCAGTTGAGAAGAAAACGAAGCACAAAACGGTTAGAATGAATAATGCGGGCTTTTTCATGATGGTGGTTTGATTTGTACTTTAAACTTACAGGTTCCTGACACTGAACACAAGGCAGACAAACGAAGTATTTGTGACTATTTATCGATAATGCGAGTATTCCTATTTTAGCAGAAATATTTCAACAGATGAAACTACTCGAAGGGAAAAACACCCTGATTACCGGCGCTTCCAAGGGTATTGGCAGGGCTGTGGCACTAAAATTTGCTGAACAGGGTGCCAATGTTGCTTTTACCTATCTGTCTAGCGTCGAAAAGGGCGAAGCACTGGTCAAAGAACTTGAAGCTTTTGGTGTAAAAGCCGTTGGATTTCGCTCAGACGCTTCAGACTTTCAGGCTGCTCAAAAATTGATCGATGAGACGGTAAGCGCGCTGGGTTCACTGGATGTTTTGATCAACAATGCGGGCATCACCAGGGATAACCTGCTCATGAGAATGAGTGAAGAGCACTGGGATGAGATCATGAACATCAACCTCAAATCCTGCTTCAACACAGTAAAAGCCGCCGCCCGGACGTTGATGAAGCAAAGAAGTGGCTCCATTATCAACATGTCTTCAGTTGTGGGTGTGAAAGGAAATCCCGGACAGGCCAACTACGCCGCTTCGAAGGCAGGCATTATCGGATTTAGCAAATCGGTAGCCCTAGAACTCGGTTCACGAAGCATACGCTGTAACGTCATAGCTCCTGGCTTCATCGAAACTGAGATGACAGCCCAGCTTGATGAGAAGACCGTTCAAAGTTGGCGTGACGCTATTCCTTTGAAACGAGGAGGTACTCCAGAGGATGTCGCTGACTGTTGCATTTACCTTGCCTCAGATATGTCCTCCTATGTCACCGGACAGGTCATCCAGGTGGATGGAGGTATGTTGACCTAAACCATTCACAGAAATATCTGCACTTGTAAGAAATGTTACGAACTGAAAGCTGGCTCTTGCGTTCTACTACCGGAGTCAGTTCTCTGTTTTTACTTCCGATGAGTCCATGAGCAATAGCTTTTTGGTTTTTGAATACGCATTTTGGTGGATTTTGGCTGTCGTGGTGATTGCGGCCATTTTCGCATTTCTGCCCTATTACAGGGTGAAGTACCCATGGAAGTGGACATTCTCTTTGGTATTGGCGACCCTCCGGTTCGTGGCTGCTTTGATTCTCTTGTTTCTATTACTCAATCCACTTTTGAGGCAAGTCATCAATCGCGTCGAAAATCCAAAGCTGGCCATACTGTATGACAACTCCGGATCCGTTGCTATGATGACAGACAGCGTGAGCCTGGAGGGCTTCAATCAAGCACTGCAACAAACTTTGGATGACCTCTCAGCCGAAGGGCTTGGGTTAGACGTGCAGACACTAACCACGACTTCTGACATCACAAACATCGATTTTGAAGCGGAAAAAACAGACCTCTCCTCATCACTGAAGGGATTGATGGAGGAATATGAGGGTCAGAATCTTGCAGGGATCGTCTTGATCAGCGATGGGATCTTCAATCGGGGCATTTCACCTAGCTACCTGACCTATCCGAGACCGGTGATAACCATCGGCCTGGGAGATACCATCCCTCCCAAAGATCTATCCATCCAGTCTGTCAGAGTGAATGCGATTGCCTATCAAGGCAACAAGTTTCCTGTGGAAGTAATTATTGATGATGAGGGCTTCACAGGTAGGGTGAAACGACTCCAAATATCAAAAGCAGGGAAAGTAGTACAGTCACAGGAGCTGACGGACGAATCCAAGATACTCTTCGATATTGTAGCCGATACGCCTGGGCTCAACAGGTATACGGTGAGTGTCTCACGGTTCGAAGAAGAGACATCCTTCGAAAACAACCGATCGGATTTCTATGTAGATGTCGTTGAAGGAAAAGAAAGAATCCTGATCGTGGCGCCGGCACCTCATCCGGACCTTTCAGCAATCCGGAAGTCCCTGGCAACAAGCGACAACTATGAGAGTGAGGTATTCATTTCTGGGGTCTCCAAAAAGTTACCTACAGGAGACTACGATGTGGTCATCGAGCATCAGGCATTTGCCAGAAATTTCCCAAGGCTGGAACTGACCGGCTCTCCGGCAAGATGGTATATATTATCACGACGATCGCAAATTCCTTCGGTTGGCGGTGCTACGGGCGTGACCATCACGACCAATGGCAATCAAAAAGACAATGTGACAGCATCGTTCAACCCCGTTTTCTCCGCTTTTCAACTCAACCAGGAAAAAGTGAAGTCCTTTTCAAACTTCACGCCCATTGCGGTGCCGTTTGGCGATTATGCTATTTCAGGACCCGTACAGACACTTATCTATCAGCAGGTTGGTAGCGTCGTTACCAACCGACCGCTCCTTTCGGTATTCAATGATGGCAATCGGAAAGCGGCCTTGCTTGCTGGTGATGGGTTCTGGAAGTGGCGATTACTGGAAAATATTGAAAATGGCACCAATGAAAGTTTTGACGAACTGATCAACAAGCTGATCCAATACCTGAGTGTGAAAGCTGATAAACGGAGATTTCGCTTTCAGCCCGTAAAAAGTGAGTTTTCCGGAGGCGAAACCATAAAGTTTAGCTCCGAACTCTACAATGAAATTTTCGAACCCGTCTATGGTTATAAAGTCGATTTGAGGCTCACTGGTGAGGATCGAAAAGTAAATGCTTTTGAGTATTTCCCCGCGGAAGGGGATGCAGGTCTTGAAATTGGTACTTTGCAGGAGGGGGTCTACCAGTTCACGGCGAGGGTTTCAGAAGGTGGCAACACCTTCAGCAGCTCCGGTGATTTTGTGGTCAAGAATACCAACCTGGAAAGCCTCAGGCTCACAGCCGATCATCAATTACTGAAAGAAGTATCTGCTTCCTCAGGAGGTCAATTCATACACTTCACGGCAATTGAAGATCTTGAAAAAGCTGTGGCCGGCCTTCAAGCAAAAAGTCTGATTAGATCAAATGAAAGCTTCTTTCCGTTAATACAGAGTTGGTGGCTGCTTGTATTCGTGTTTACCTTGTTTTCTTTAGAATGGTTTTTGAGAAAATTTTACGGGGCTTACTAGTTCCAGGAGTGGTAATTCTCCTGGTTGGTTCCTGTACTTCGTCCAGGACCATCTTCAAGAACCTTGCTAACCAGGATGACTACGAGCACTTTCCGAATGTACCGATTGCTGCAGCGGACGAGCCATTCGAGTTCCCACACGCGTTGGAAAAAGCGGAGATTTATGTTGACGAAATCTTTGGAAAAAAACGCAGATCCATAGTGCTGGATGACTTTCTGGGAGAGCGAAAAAATCTTGCTTTCCTGGTCATTCGGAATGACACCATCATCTTCGAGAGATACGCTGGGGGATATGAGTCCTCTAGCATGCTTACGTCATTTTCTATTTCAAAGTCTATGGTATCCGCAATGGTAGGAATCGCCATAGCCGAGGGCAAAATCAATAGTGTAGAAGATCCGGTTACGGCGTACCTTCCACAACTTGCATCCAAAGACGGATTTGATCAAATCAAAATCAAGCACCTCCTCAATCACACGAGTGGAATCCGGTTTCACGAAAGCTATATCAACCCATTCAAAAGCGATGTAGCCAAATACTACTACGGTAAAAACCTGGATCGGATCATCAAGAAACTGAAGCTCGAAGAACCGCCGGAGACCTCCTTCCACTACCACAGCGCCAATACCCAGCTGCTAGGAATGGCCCTGGCCAGTGCCACCGACATGTCTCTCAGTCAATACTTCCAAGAGAAGATCTGGACGAGAATCGGTACTTCACAAAAGGCACTCTGGAGTACCTATGAAAAACAACCGGTAGAGAAGGCCTTCTGCTGTATCAATGCCACGGCCCACGACTTCGCCAAATTTGGCAAGCTGATGGCGCAGAAAGGCCACTGGAATGGAGAACAAATAATACCAGAAGGTTGGGTCAACCAGTCGATCCGACTCAGTCGGGAGGAAGGTAGCATTTGGGGGTATCAAAATCAGTGGGTGATGGGTTTGAAAGAATACGGCGACTTCATGGCGCAAGGCCTCTACGACCAATACATCTATGTAATGCCGAAAAAAGGCATAATCATCGTTTCCTTCAATGCAGCGCATATACCTCGCACCAACTGGGTCGGACGCTTCAGGCAAATCGTCGATCAACTGTAGTCAAATGAAGTTGATGACAGCACCAAAATAGACCGTCCGTCGACTGAACAATTCCGGAGTCGCAACACTATAGTCAAAATTGTAGCTGAAGGCACGCCTGTTTCTAAAATCAAATGCATTCCCCACTCCCAAAAAGGCGATAATCGTGAGCTTCTCGCTAGCGGGTATCAACTTGGACAGATTCAAGTCTACGATGTTATACCCTGGTAGCCGCTGGCCTTCATCCAAGGGTGCGTAGCGTGGCTCAAAGGCATCCAGATCGGGCCGATAGGCCGCATCTAAGACAGGATAGAAGAACGTGCCCTCCCGGAAGAGCGCCCTTACTCCAGCTGACCAATTGGGCAGGAACATCCATTCAACCCCTGCTTTGACGAAATAGTTGAAATCAAAATTGCCAGGAAATTGGATCTCATCATTTTGCTGATTGGCATTGATGAAAGTGTAGCTCAGGTTGTACTTAAATCCTCCCTTGGCATAACCATGAGCTATTTCGATTCCCTGGATGTCTTCATCCTGCTGGGATCGGGAAATCCATTTCTGAAAAACTGATAACGTAAAATCTAATTGCCTGCGTTTGTAAAAAACGTCAATAGAGGCTTGCTCGGTTTCGGTGAATTGGACTGCGTCACTATCACTGCTGCGGCTCAGGTACTGACCATAAAATGTCCCATAAGCCGCATTTAATTTCCAGAACTCAGCCAATTCGTAACTTAGATTGACCTGGCGAGCCCAATATCGTCGCTCATTCAGAAATGGCAAGCTCCGCCTGATGGCAGCCCCGCCCACCAGCTTTTCCGTCAGGTCATATTTCAGGTAGAAAAAACTCTCGGCTATCTGCCTGGTCGTCAAGGCATCAGAAGTGCTAAATGGATCAGTTGGACGCTCTGCGAAATCATGAACGGCCAGCACACCATCAAAATCACTACGACGTTTGTCATAAGAAATTCCTGATTTCATGCCCCATTTGCCCAGTTCGAATTGGTGAGTCAACCCCAGGAAGTAATCCTGAGATGCTACGTTGATTTCAGCAAGGCTATAGTTGAAACCTAACCTGGATACGTTAGCTCCGCCATTGAGCCGCCATTGGGAAACCCTTCCCTGATGCGTCAGGTTGCCTATGACCAGATTCCTCACCTTGCGTTGCTCAAATACCCCGGAAAACGTGGGGGATTGATATGCAAAGTCGTAGGACTCCAATTGACTATAGTTGAAGATCTTCATTCTCCATTTCTCACTGAGCTCGTTCACATAGTGGATACCTGCATCTACCGAATTGAATGACAGGATATCCTCAAGAGACTCTTCATTGAAAGCCTTGAAAGCAACAGACGGCTGATAGTTAAAATAGGCAAAAATGCCCTGCGACTTTCCTACTGGTGCCTTCAGGCTTCCCCCAACATTGGCCAGGGAAACAGCTAGTGATTTCTCAGATGCTTGTGGCAAAGCATCATCCGTTTCCATGGCGATCAATCCGGAGGAGACATTGCCAAACTCCAGGGGTGGATTTCCAGGAAAAACCTGGACATTTCTCAACAGCGCCGTATTGAAAACACTCAACGTCCCAATACCATCCAACTGGCTAAACCTGACAAAATCATATACCGGGACACCGTTCAAAAAGACACCCGTCTCGCCAGGCCCACCACCCCGAAAGCTGATATTCGCTGACTCGTCGGCTGTGGTCGCTGAAGGCAATGAATTCACCGCCAGAATTGGATCTGCCTTACTGCTAGGGTTTTTATACACTTCAATTCGGCTAATCTTCTGTGTACTGAACTCTTCGGCAATTAATCGTTCGGCAGAAACCACCACCACGTTCATCTCACGATCGGAAGGCGACATATATACGACCGACTGCTCCAAAAACTGCCCGGTCGCCACTAAGAGGTCTTCGTAACCCACAAAACTGATAAGGAGTGAATCACCCGGCTCCGGCTGAAAGTCCAACACAAAACTCCCGTCCTGGCCAGTGACGGTGGAAACGTTGAAGTTGCTGAGCAGGATGACATGCGCTCCAAGCAAGGGTTGGTTATCATCTCGGCCGATAACCTTACCCTTCACTTCTTGCTGACCATAACCCATCAAAGCGCATGAGAGCATGCAGGTAATCAGAAGTGCTCTCATTGCTCTTTCACTGCGGGCAAAAGTGCCATTCTAACCCAGTTGAAGTCTTTCTCTATGGCAAGGCTGGCTTCATAGGTCTCAATGGCCTCTGTACGTTGACCCAACTTGGCCTGCACCTGACCCAACCAGGCGTACGTGTCCAGGTACAACCAGTTTGATACATGCTGATCCCTTTCTTCAAACAATGCAATGGCTTTTTCATATGCCTTTTGCGCTTCTTTCGGATCACCCCCCCACATCTCAGGTGTGAAAAACTGGTTGTTTCCGTAGATCTTCCAAACGATTGGAGACTGGCTGTCAAGTTCCATGGCTTCCCCGATAAGCTTCGTGCTCTTGGGACCCAAAAACATTCCCTTCCATCCGGCATACCCAATTTTCAATCCATAAACTGCTGACAATAAGGCCATCGACTCCGCCTTACGCACCTCAGCTTCTATGAAGTATTCCAGATGCCCTTCAGCCAGGCCAACGTACTTGTCGAAAAGCACTTCATCCTGGTCTATCATTGTCGCCGTCAGCAAACCATATTGAGCTACGGCCAATTCGAACCGCTTTTCATCCGACGCCTCTTGGTCGAACTCACTTTGCTTAGAAGCCACAACCCGTTCCCACAGGCTGGTTGAACCACTGAGGTAGGCGGCATAAGACATATCGCCGCTGTTACTTTTTCCGAAGCTCATTCCTGCTGCCAATAGCAGAATCGCTGATACTAAACTTGATAATTGAATTCTCATGTGTAAATTGGTTTATGTTATAAACTATAAATGCAAAAAAATTTTACTTAATGTAATTCCGGAGTGCTTCCACGTATTTCTCAAATGCCTCTACTCCCTTTTTGGTCACCCTGCAGGTGGTCAGCGGCCTTTTTCCCCTAAAACTCTTCTCTATTTCGATATAGCCCGCCTTGGCCAGTTTGTCCAGTTGAACGCTCAGGTTACCTGCCGTTGCCTCGGTTTGTTCTTTCAGATAGACAAAGTCGGCAGACTCCGAGCTGATGAGTATGGACATGACCGCCAGACGCAATTGAGAATGAAGTAAGGGGTCCAGGGACTGAAACTTCACTTCTCTCGTTGCCTTAGTAAGAAACCAGGTACCAGGTAGCCGAAGATCATCGCAAAGCCAGATATTAGATTTTGATATTGATAGGATACCAAGAATGAACCCACCGCACCTATGAAGAGTACTAAGCCTCCCAACACGAGTGGTTTGAATCTTATCAGTCTCCCTGTAATGAAAATACCCAACGCTGACAGCAGCAATATGATGGCGGTGATGTTGTAATTGACCTTTTCCATGAAGAAGATGATCGTCAGCATACAGGCAAATATGGCCCACCAGAGCTCCCCGTACAGACCATCAATCGAACTACGAATCCCGGCTGTTCTCCTTTTCCTTGCCCCGTACGCCGCCGACACGATCACCGCCGGAATAATGCCTAACCAGACGATGTAGGGATGAGCATAGTCAAAAGCCACATCCAGCAGGAAATGACTGAAATTGAGCGTACCTACAGCGGCACCCCAAAAGATGATGTAGAAGCTCCCCCCTCTTGCCAGGTTGCGTTTGGAATTGGCCATCATCTCCGAGATGATCCTCAAGCTTTGTTCGGGCGATATCGTATGCTCTTGTTTCATAACCTTGCTTTTCCAGGTATACGGCTCAAATATAAATTAGTTTATAATATAAACTCAATGTTCAAAAAGAAATCGGCCTAGGCCGATTTCTATTCGTTTATTCTTTCTCTTTCTTTTCCTTACCCTTACGCTTTTTCAGCTTGAGGCCTAATTCATCAGACTCTCCATCCCAATCAGCGACAATGGTATCGCCTTCTTGAACCTCGCCTCTAAGGATCTCCTCTGCCACAGGGTCTTCGAGATACTTCTGAATGGCCCGATTCAATGGCCGCGCTCCGTACTGGGGATCATAACCCTTCTCAGACAGGAAGTCTTTTGCTTTTGCTGTGAGATCAATCAGGTAGCCCAAGTCAATGATTCGCTTGAACAATTTGTCCAACGACAGATCGATGATCTTGTGTATATGCTCTCGCTCCAGGCTGTTGAATACGATCACGTCATCCAATCGATTGAGGAATTCCGGACTGAATGCCTTCTTGAGTGCATTTTGAATGGTCGATTTCATCAACTCATCCATGCTGTCCTTCCTCGACTGCGTCGCAAAACCAATTCCGGCACCGAAATCTTTCAAATCCCTCACTCCAATGTTGGAGGTCATGATGATGATCGTATTGCGAAAATCTACTCTTCGGCCGAGCCCATCTGTGAGGATTCCATCATCCAACACCTGCAGCAGTATGTTGAATACATCCGGATGTGCCTTTTCGATCTCGTCCAGCAACACCACAGAGTATGGCTTCCTTCTGACTTTCTCAGTTAGTTGACCACCTTCTTCATATCCCACATATCCCGGAGGCGCTCCTACCAATCTGCTGACCGAAAATTTCTCCATGTATTCGCTCATGTCGATGCGAACCAGCGAGTCATCTTTGTCAAAAAGGTAATTGGCCAGCACTTTCGCCATTTCTGTCTTACCTACGCCTGTTGGGCCGAGGAAAACAAATGTACCGATGGGTTTCCTTGGATCTTTCAGACCCACACGTGTCCGCTGTATGGCTTTGGTTAGCTTTTCTACGGCCTCTGCCTGGCCGATTACGCTCTCGCCAAGCTCCCCCTTCATATTCAGCAGCTTCTCACCTTCATTTTGCGCAATACGCTTGGTGGGTATGCCTGTCATCATGGCGATGACTTCAGCCACGTTGTCTTCGTTCACCTCATACCTTCGGGTACGTGTTTCTTCTTCCCACTTGGTCTTCTCTTCTTCCAGCTGAGCGATCAGCTTCTTCTCCTTGTCCCTGAGCTGAGCAGCCTCTTCGTACTTCTGACTTTTGACTACCCGGTTCTTTTCTTTCTTCACATCCTCAATGCTCTCTTCCAGTGTGATCACCTTATCGGGCACATTGATGTTGTTGATGTGCACCCGTGCGCCGGCTTCATCCAGTACGTCGATAGCCTTGTCGGGCAAGAACCGATCGCTGATATACCTATCGGACAATTGCACACAAGCCTCTACGGCCTCCTTGGTGTAATTGACATGGTGATGGTCCTCATACTTATCCTTGATGTTGTCCAGAATCTGGATGGTTTCCTCTGGCGTAGTTGCATCCACCATTACCATCTGAAATCTCCGAGCCAACGCCCCGTCTTTCTCGATATATTGTCGGTACTCATCAAGCGTCGTTGCACCGATGCATTGGATTTCTCCACGTGCAAGTGCGGGTTTGAACATATTGGATGCATCAAGTGATCCAGAGGCACCCCCTGCTCCCACGATCGTATGCAATTCGTCAATGAATAGGATCACGTCAGGTGACTTCTCGATCTCGTTCATCACCGCCTTCATGCGTTCCTCGAACTGACCCCTGTATTTTGTTCCTGCCACCAGCGATGCCAAATCCAAAGTAACCACTCGCTTGCCGAAGAGCACCCTTGATACTTTCTTTTGGACGATGCGCAAAGCCAGGCCCTCTGCAATCGCTGTTTTACCAACGCCGGGCTCTCCAATCAAAATAGGGTTGTTCTTCTTCCTCCTGCTCAATATTTGCGCTACGCGCTCAATTTCTTTCTCTCTACCCACAATTGGGTCCAACTTGTCGTCTTCAGCCAACTTCGTAAGATCTCTTCCGAAGTTATCAAGCACCGGAGTGCGGCTTTTTTCATTCCCCTTACCTGATTCACGGCCAGATGAGCTTGAAGATCCTCCTCCAAACATTCTGCCTGAATCTTCTTCCGGATCGTCTGTATCTGAGGTAGCCATGGGATTTTCTGTCTGGTATTCCAATAATTCCTTTACAACGTCGTAAGCCACCTCAAACTTTTCGAGAATTTGCGTGGCCAGATTGTCCTCATCTCTTAGTATTGAGAGGAGCAGGTGCTCCGTACCAATGAGTTGACTCTTAAAAATCTTTGCTTCCAAGTACGTTATCTTCAGTACCTTCTCCGATTGTCTGGTCAATGGGATATTCGCCAGGTTCTTCACATTAGAAGTGGCTGTACCTTTAGTAGCCTGCTCGATTGAAGTCCGCAGCTCCTCCAGGGATACTCCCAACTTTTTCAGGAGACTAACGGCCACACCTTCACCTTCACGAATCATACCCAACAACAAGTGTTCGGTACCTATGTAATCATGGCCAAGTCGAAGTGCTTCTTCCCGACTCAATGATATGACCTCTTTTACTCTGTTTGAAAATTTTGCTTCCATATATGATCGATGGATAATGCTGATGCGAATTTTTAAAGTTATACCTATTTTGGGTCAATTGCCATCAGCGTCTTGATTTAAAAAACGCGATGTAATTTAGATTTGTTCGTTATTCAACAGGCTAACTTCTTTCAGATAAGCTGACGCCTCGGGGCCCATTGAGAAGAGCAAGTCTAAGACGGAAAGATTTGGTACAAACTCTTTGCCAAAGTTTTGAAAATAATCTTTTGAGGGGTCGACAAATTCGTTGAAAGATGTTTTTTTCGGGTGGATTCGGTTGCGATAGTCGCTGAATGGACTTTCGTAGGATTTATGGTAACCCTCTGTAAACTCGATCTGTCTGACAATTTGGAGGTTTTCAAGACAGATTGTCACTAAATTAATGCAAAGATCCAGCAGCATCTTCGGAGACTTGTGCCAAATGTCATGATACTCCCAGCCAAAGAACTCAAAATAGGGGCTTTTGGCATACGCCGAATGTACAGCTCTCCAATGTTCCTTAAACCAACGCTGTGAATAGTCGATACGCACGTCCTTGAAAGGTGTTCTGTTGCCAAATTTCACAGGGACTATCAGGTTCAGGGGACC
This sequence comes from Cyclobacteriaceae bacterium, assembly GCA_965601475.1. Classification (GTDB taxonomy): domain Bacteria; phylum Bacteroidota; class Bacteroidia; order Cytophagales; family Cyclobacteriaceae; genus JAWPMT01. The sequence goes on from OZ271832.1 coordinate 1,323,420, forward strand.
ATTTGCAGACAGAATCACAGTCCTGTTGCGAAAGGTCTGCTTCACAAAGTGCTCAGATACCTCCCAAATGATTTTGGCATGATGGCGTATGGCAACATAGTACGAGATATTTCCCAGGTAATGGGGTTCGATCAGCAATTTGTCGGCCATCTACAGCAGGGCCTCAAAATCGCCGCGACCTTCTCTGACCAGGGCCGGTTCTTCAGAGGTGCAATCAATCACGGTGCTGGGGACAACATTGCCGAAGCCACCGTCAATCACGATATCCACCCTGTTCTCAAATTTCTCGAATATGAGTTCGGGATCAGTCGAATACTCGAGCACCTCATCCTCATCACGGATAGAGGATGTAATGATCGGGTTACCCAATGCGGCGACAATCTGCCTTGGAATACTATTGTCAGGTACGCGTATACCCACCGTCTTCTTATTCGTATCCAGGATTTTGGGCACTTTGTTGCTCGCATTCAGGATAAACGTATAAGGACCGGGAAGAGCCTTCTTCATCATTTTAAACACCGGTGTCGGTACCTGCCTGGTATACTCAGACAAATGGCTCAGGTCTTCACAAATGAAGGATAAATTCAACTTCTTACTTTTAATCCCTTTGATGAGTTTGACACGTTCCAGAGCTTTGTTGTTGAAGATATCGCAGCCAATGCCATAAACCGTATCTGTTGGGTAGATGATGACTGCCCCGTTTTCCAAGGCGTCAGCCACCTTTCTTACTTTCTTGGGGTCTGGGTTTTCAGGGTATAGCTTTATCAATTCCGCCATGTGGAAAAACCTTCTTGAATTCTTATTTGTAATGGTGAATTCAAAATTACCTTATTTTCGCCCGCATGGATAAGAAAAAGCTGGTTGCCATCTTCATGATTGTATTCACGGTCATGGCTTCTTCTTTTGCCTTCTACTTCTACCAGATCATTCACACGCCGAACCTTTTGATAGATAGCGTGGAAGACAAGCACTTCGCGATTCATCCGGGTAGCGATTTTGATCAGGTCAGAAACGATTTGTATGACCTGGGCTATCTGCAGGATGCGGTTTCTTTTAGCTTCCTGGCCAAACTGAAGGGTTACAGCGATAGCGTAAAACCTGGTATGTACCTTTTGAAGGCTGACATGTCTAATAACGAGGCCTTGAACTTACTGCGGTCAGGTGCCCAAACCCCGGTGAAGGTGACTTTCAGCGTAGCAAGAAAACTGGAGGACCTGCCTGAGAAGGTAGCTCCCTTTCTGGCCTTCGAAGCCGAAGACCTCGAAAAAGTGATGTTGTCTGACAGCGTGGCGACGGCAAATGGATTTGTGCGGGAAAACTTCATCTCCATGTTCATTCCCAATACCTATGAATTTTACTGGACGGTGAGCCCTGAAGCTTTTCTGGCACGAATGAAGAAGGAATACGATCGGTTTTGGTCAGAAGAAAGAAAAAGCAGGGCAGAAGCTATTGGCCTGTCAGTTCTTGAAGTTTCTACGCTCGCCTCCATTGTGGAGTCCGAAACCAAGAAAATGGATGAGGCCCCAAAAGTTGCAGGCCTGTACATCAACCGCCTCAAAAGGGATATCCCGTTACAGGCAGACCCCACGCTGGTCTTTGCCCTCGGTGATTTCACAATCCGGCGGGTACTGGACAAAGACAAATCAGTGGATTCCCCCTACAATACTTATCTGAACAAAGGCCTACCACCAGGTCCAATCAGTTTACCCTCCATCGGGGCGTTGGAGGCGGTGCTCAACTACGAAGAACATCGATATATCTACATGTGCGCGAAAGCGGATTTCTCCGGATACCATGCTTTTGCTACCAACCTGATCGATCACAACAAAAACGCAAAAGCTTTCCAGGAGGCACTCAATAAAGAAAGGATATTTCGCTAATGTACCAACATGAAGTTCAAATAAGGGTTAGATACGCTGACACCGACCAGATGGGCTACGTGTACTATGGCAATTATGCTGCCTATTACGAGGTGGCCCGGGTGGAGTCCTTTCGAAGCCTGGGTTACGCCTATCGGAACCTTGAAGAAGCTGGAGTAATGATGCCTGTACTGGAGCTGAAAACAAAATATCTGCTGCCAGCAAAATATGATGACCTTCTGACCGTCAGGGTACAAATACCCGAGATGCCCCGGGTGCGTATTCGATACGAATATAATATCTACAACGAGCAGGGAACCCACCTGAATACGGGTGAAACAACCCTTGCTTTTATCAACATGGAGAGTGGAAGGCCCACTCGACTCCCTCAGGTGATGTCAAATCTGCTAGAACCCTATTTCCAGGAATGATGCGAAACACAATAATCGGAATTCTCATATTTCTCGCTTTTGGAGCGCACGCCCAGCAAACGATATTTCTGGTGCGTCATGCAGAGAAAGTAGATAGCTCCAGGGACCCAGAACTTAGTCTGGCAGGCAAAGCCAGGGCCGTCAGACTGATGGAACTGCTTGAGGATGCTGACATCCGGCAGGTATACTCCACAGACTACATCCGAACCCAGGAAACTGCCAGGCCCCTTGCTGAAAAGGTGAATCTCACGATTTCCAGCTACCGGCCTTTCGAAGAAGGGCTGATTCAATCCATCAAATCCAAAGGTGGCAATGCATTGATCGTCGGCCACAGCAATACCATACCATCTCTTGTCAATCAGCTTATCGGCCAGCAAAAGTTTCAGCAGCTGGATGACAACGAATATTCCCTGGTTTTTGTGGTGACCATCATCGGAGACGAAGCAACTCACTACCTCCTTCGTTTCTAGCGGTTAGAAGTAGGCCAGCGAAACTTCCTCTGTAGTAAGCGGGATGTCGTTCATAAGCGTTTTAGCAAGCCCTTTGGTTTTCGACATCTCATACTTATAGTAAAATTTCATCGTGTGGATCTTGCTTTCGTAAAAGGACTGGCTGTATTGACCATTTCCCGCAACAAGTGCTTCCTGCGACGCAAGGGCCATCTTGAGCCACTGCCAACCCACCACAATGGTTGAAAACAAGTCCATAAATACCGTAGCATCGGCTAAATACTTCTCATAGTCCCCTTTTTGTGCGTGTCCTGAAAGTGTCTCCAGCACGTGCTGTACTAATCCCACATTTTGCATTAGCTCCTCACCATAGGGTTTCAACACCTCAAAAGTGCTGGTTCGCTGTACGGTATCGGAGATCTCCTTTGCCAAATACTTGAGCACCTCTCCGTTGTTCAAGGCAACTTTGCGACCCATCAGGTCGAGGCTTTGTATTCCCGTAGTTCCTTCGTAAATGGAAATAATGCGTATATCCCGGTAGTACTGCTGTAAGTCAAAGTCCATGGTGAAACCATACCCTCCCAGGACCTGCAGTCCGTTGTCTACAGCCGTTCTTCCCTTCTCGGCAGGGTATGTTTTGACGATCGGTGTTAGCAGTTCAAGCAAGGCATTGTAGTAGGTCTTCTTTTCAGGATCTGCCATTTCCATATCCAGGTATCGTGATGCCTCAATTACCAAGCTGATCGAACCCTCGACAATGGCTTTCTGCAGGAAGAGCATTCGCTTGACATCCGGATGGTTGATGATCAGGGTTTGTTCGTCCTCGGCATTTTTCTGACCTGTTGCTGTGAGCTTTCTACCCTGAGGACGCTCATGCGCATAATGCAGGCTGGCATAGTAAGCGCCGGCGGCAATACCGGCTCCCATGCGGCCAGTCGCGATCCGTGCTTCATTCATCATTTGGAACATGTAGGATAACCCCTTGTTGGGCTCACCTACCAGCCAGCCGATGGAGTCCCCCCCATCGCTAAAGCCAAGGTGCGTCGTGCAATAGCCACGTTGTCCCATCTTTTCAAATTCGCCGAGCGTAGCAACATGGTTGTATGTCAATGATCCATTCTCAACACGATACTTCGGCACAACGAATAGCGATATGCCCTTTGTACCGGCGGGGGCTCCCTCAATTCGTGCCAAGGTCAGGTGGACAAAGTTTTCCGCAAACTGGTGATCCCCAGAAGAAATGAAAATCTTCTGACCTTCAATTCGGTAAGTTCCATCATCCATAGGCGTGGCAGTGGTCACAATATCGGACAAGGAGCTTCCTGCCTGAGGCTCGGTAAGGCACATGGTACCACCCCACTTCATCTCCAGCATCTTCGGAACATATGTCTCCTTGAGCGTCTCGTTACCAAAAGCCAATATCAAATTGGCGGCTCCTGCCGTCAATCCCAGGTAACCAGAAACGTGGTTGTTGGCAGCTTCCATGATCAGGTATGCCGCATGGAAAATACTGGCTGGCAATTGCATGCCACCATCTTCGGCATCGAAGGCTGCCCCCACAAAACCCATCTCCCCAAGTTTCTGGAGAATGCTTTCAAACTGTGGATGAATGAATATCTTACCATCCTGATAGTAGGCAGGTTTTTCATCCATCTCCTTGAAAACCGGAAATAGCTCTTTATCACAAAGGTCCTTGATGGAATCCAGAAGTATGTTCAGGGCCTCCTGATCATAATCCTTGAATCTTTCGGCGGTTAGCAGGTCTTGTACCTGGTGTACTTCAAACAGTAGGAAACGCAACGTCTCCATGTCGATGTATTCTCGGGTCATAACAGTTTCGGGTTAGTCCTTTAAATCTAAGACAAAGCAATTGCTTATTACCAAAAAGTTATAAGTAGCCCGGAAAGGCTGAAAACCTTGCTATTCTTGAACGAAGAAAGGTCCCCGCACAATCTGAAAGTGAATCTTCAAAGTTCTGCCGAGTCAAAGACCACCTCAAAGACCACCCGGCGATTTTGGGCCTTCCCTTCATTGGTATCGTTAGAAGCTACCGGCTTTGTCTCTCCAAAGCCATAGTCCTTCAAACGCACTACTGCAACACCTTTGTCCACCAGGTACTTCAAGGTCGCAGCTGCTCTGCGCTCGGACAGGTCCTGATTGGACGCTTCTGACCCATCACTATCTGTATGGCCTTCGATTTTCAGGAAATAGCTTGGATTGTCGATCATAATCTCTACCACGTTGTCCAGAATTGGATATGATACTGCTTTGATGACATCCTTAGCCGTTTCGAACTGGATACCCTGCAACGCCTCCTCGAACACCGCCAAAGTCTCTTCTGAAAGGGGAGCACACCCTCCATTTTCTTCTATCCCAGCTTCATCCGGGCACTTATCTTCCTCATCTCTTACCAGGTCTTCATCCCGGTCTGAAACAATAGTAAACGCAACCCTATTATTAGGTTTTTCAGGATCAAATACCAATATCTTGTCGGTGTTTTGAAAAGGGACCGTCGAACCCAGTGCCGCTTTAGCAATTACTCTTCTGTCACTGACACCCTTGTCCAGGAAGTACTGATGAATGGTCGCAAGCCTTTGTTCCGACAACTCCTGATCATCTCCTTCTCCTGCCTCAACATGTACAACAATTTCAAATTTGATGATATCGTAATCCTGGAGGTATTTCACCATCCTATTCAGTTCTGCCTCGCCGAGTTCGGCAAGTCTGGCACTTCCGGGATCAAAAAGAACGTCATGAGATACCAGCGTATTTCCTACAGCAATGGGGACCAGATAAAGGTCCGCTTTTATCTCTCTCTTGTCCTTTGCCTCCACGAGAAGGTATTGCGAAGTTGTCATGAAATTGGTCTGCTCTGCCAGGAGTCTAAACTTCTTGGGGAATTCGAAAATGGACCTGGAGTATTTGTGATCCGCATTGTCCGTCAGGAATTGTTTATCCTCTACCAGCGGGTCTGGTGTAGTGACATCCACGTTCGCCGTGATGGCCGCTTTGGTAATTTGGTTTCGGGTGATCCCGCTAACGATCACCCCCGGGGTTGGATTAAGCTCCAGGGGAATAATGGCCCGGAAAATGTCGCGAGATTCAGCATTGCTTTCCACATCAGACACGAAATAGGCGTGCTCTCCCCGTGCCGGGATGGTGAAGTAAGCCTCAAAGCCTTCCGTATTGAATCTATCCCCCAGGTTCTTGGCAGGAGACCAATTCAACCAGGTGTCATCAAGCCGCTTACTGTAGTAGATGTCCGCACCTCCAAAGCCCTCATGCCCAAAGGATGAGAAGAATAAAGTCTCACCATCTGCGGAAAGAAAAGGAGAGAACTCCGCTTCCACTGTGTTGACCCCTTCCCCAATATTCCTGGGCTCTGTCCAGTTGAAATCATCAATTTTCTCGCTTACGTAGATGTCCTGATCTCCAAAACTGCCTTTGGTATCAATGGCCAGAAACATGCGTTTGCCATCATTGCTGATGAAATAGTCGACGAAGTCGCTGTCGTTCCGAAATTTGTTGATATTGATCCCTTTCGGCGCTGACCATCCGCCCTCGCCTTTAAAAGAAAGCGACGCACCTTTCTCATATCCTTTCTTGTTGAAGACATTGATCACCAATGCTGTATCTGCCCCCAATGACAAGGATGAGATACCATTTGGGAAGTTGTTGTTCAAGGGCGCTCCCATATTTATGGGCTCGGACCAGATACGGTCCATGTCCCTGTTGGCATAGTAGATATCCTGAATATCTTCCTCACCACCCGTATTCATGGGGTGATATTGTCGGGTCAGGAAAAGTACACTGTTGTCGTAGGAGATAATGGGTTTGGTTTCTGTGAAAGTCGTGTTGATATGGTCCCCCAGGCGCTCCCGGGGTAGAAATTCGTAATCTTGACTCCAACCAAACAGGCCGGATAACAGGCAGGTGGTGCCCAGGAGTAATATTTTGCTTGTCATGTGCTGATTAGATTGTTGGTTATGAGGTGAATGTAGAGGCTACATGGGCTCCCCACCCTCAACAATTCGATCAGTTACCAGAAAACAGCGATAACTGAATCCTGGCCGTGCGTATGGTAGAAAAGTCTTCAGCATTGGAAGTCCAGGCAAAATACATGGCCTCTCCAAACTGTTCCATCTGCGGAAACCCACTATCTCTTGCTTCGTCGCTGGCAGCTACAATCACAGTCTTGCCGAGCAATCCATACTTGTTTGCCCATCGGGCTTTTACAACGACCTCTCCCTTTTCTCTGCCCAGCCAACTGACCACCGCCGACTCGGCATCCAGCATTTCTAAATCCACCCTGCCCAGGGGTTTTTCGTCATCCAGTACGATACGGTCACCAAAAATAGCACCTCCATCTTCAGAGAAAATGACGGAAACCTTGGGCTGGTCCTTTGCCGCCGTAAACCATGCCACGGCCAGATTATTTCCAATGGCATCCACCTCGGGTCCATTGACCGGGCACCCCTCGATTTGCCAATTATCCTCATAGACTATTTGGGGCCTGGTGGCCATGGTGCCAGCTCCCCGCACGATAGCTATGTCGCGGACCTCATTTTCAGACCTGTCGCGGTAGACATAAACATAGCCCCTATCTGTTGTTGCCCCACTGGTTTGGCAACAATCACAAACCCTGTCGTCCAAAACACGTTGGTCGAAGGCATCCCCTTCACTGTCAACCAGAGCTGTCCTTAAGGTCATGGGGCCACCGTCCACTGTTTCTCGACCATCCAGCCACGCCACCTGGAAATATCCGTCATTCAGTGGCAGCATGGTTGCGAAGCCGTGCTCCGTTTGGGTATTGTCGTGGTGAAGCTTCACAGACGTAGCCCAATCCGGGTTGGTGAGCATCACATCGTAAGCATAGGTATCCTCACCGCTCTTGGCCAATACGTAGGCCAACATCTCCCCCTTGAAGTTTGTCGTCATTTGTGGATAATCCGCCCAATTGACAAACCAGTCGGCACCCCAGGCAATATCCTCAGGGGAAGACCAGGCATCAGACTGCCACTCGGAATACCGAAAAAAAGCCGAATCTGCACTTTGTTCGACCCAGGACAGGTAAAGTCGTCCGTCAGCGCCATTGACCAGGTGGGGAAGTGAGCTGTAACGATCAGAAGGAAAGGTAATTTGCTCCGTGACACGCTCCAAGGAGTCTCTGTTCTCGCAATTCATGGCCAGCAATGCGACCATAAAGCTTAGACCCAAGATTCTGACTTTGGATAACAAGTAGATCATGGAGCAAATATCCCTTCTTTTAGCTAGCTAGCGATGACCGCCATCATGCCCGCCATCCTGACAACATCTTGGTAGGTTGGCGTAGGCCAGCGGGTCCCTTCTAACGGAATCGGCGTGGTAACCCAACCTGGAAATTCGCTCTCGAATCTCCTGAGCACTGATTTTGTCAGATTTAAATTCTACTGTCACCACCTTGTTCTCAAGGTTGAGATCCGCCTCTTTTATGCCCTTCGTGAAAGTGAGGTCATAGAGAATGGTCTCTTTACACATTTCGCAGATTGCACTGGTTTGGATCTCTGCTTTTTCAGTCTTCTGTTGTGCATTGGCTACGATGGCCGCTGCAGTCAAAAATATGGTTGCTAATAATTTCATATCGTTTTTTGTCTTTTAATCTTGTATCTCAATCCTGCATAAACCACCCTTCCGGCCACTGGAGCCCAGACGATTGATGCGTCAAAATTGTCTCCAAAGGGGTTTTCGGCGTCAAGCACTGGTTCCCCCTGTCTGAAGTCGAGCAGGTTCTCCGCTCCTAAGTAAATACTGCCCCAACGAAAACCCCGGGACACCTGGGCATTTACCAAGGCGTAGTCCGGTGAGAAACTATCTTGCTGGAACTCGAGTGGTCTGTCGCTGGTGATCGGCAGACGCTTCCTGCCAATCCACTGCAAGGTGGCATCTGCCTGCCACTTGTCATAGGCTGTGGCATAGGCCACATTCAGGAATAGTCGATCCCTGGAGACGTAGGGTATCCTTCTGAGCTCGTTGGCCATGGTCGCTTGGACATCATAGTATTTATAGGCTGCTTTGACGTCGAAGAATTCATTCAGCTGCATCGAAGCCTCTGCCTGGAAACTGTGTGCGAAGGAAGACCCCTCCAGGTTGTAGATCAGCAATTGGTCCGAATCCGCGTCCTGGTCAACGATCATTTGATTGTCGAAAGTGGTATAAAAGTAGTCCGTCACCAGTTGCACATTGCGCTCACCCAATGGTATTTGGAACACAAAACTTCCACCCAAATTCCACGACTCCTCAGGATCAATTTCCTCAGTTACATTCAAAACACGGGAGGATATCAGGAAGGAGGTATTCTCAGCTACTACGTTGGGAACGCGAAAACCTTTTCCGGCTGCAACCCTGGCAGTCACACCCTCCCAAAGTGCGTATCTCACATGCATACGTGGCGTGTAAAAGGTGCCATAGAGGTTATGAAAATCCAATCGCTGACCTGCAATGAGGCTGAATCGATCACCCGGTAAAAAGCTGTATTCGAAATAGGCTCCTGGAACTATTTCCTGTCTGCTGAAAGCAGAGTCCGCATACACTTCCTCAAAGTCATCCAGCAGAAAGCTGGCGCCCGTCCTATATTGATGGAAACTATTGCCTATGATATTCTGATAGATCAGATTGCCATAGAGTGTGTTTTCATCGCCCTCATATGCTGTCCGCCCAAATCCCGCATCAATTTGCTGAACAGATGCTGAATAAATAAACCCAAGGCCCTGGTAAGGCGTCTTTGGAAAGAGCACACCGGTCTTCCCGAAGATTTCAAGTCGGGTGGTGTTGTTAGTAAATCCATACACCGACGAGGTGGCAAGGTCATCACCAAAGCCGAAGCCCTCTTGACCTCCTGCTTTTTCGTCCCGCATGAAGTTCACACCGATCTGTGCCTGCAGTCTGTTGCCATCAAACTTATATCGATTCATTAGGTTAACCTGGCGAGACTTCGGCAGGTCCAGGAATCCATCATCGTTGCGATCGATTTCCGATGTGAAATTGTCTGCATGCAAGAGGAAACCCGTCGACCATCGATCATTCAGATCAGTGGCATGATTGAGGTTCAGTTCCTGTCTGCCAAAGGAATTGACATATGCATTGAGGTACAGCTTCTCGGAAACCTCGGGCTTCTTGAATTCCAAATTGATCTGTCCGCTCATGGATTCGTAGCCATTGACTACAGATCCGGCACCCTTACCAACATCGATCGATTGAATCCATGTACCAGGTACAAAACCGAGGCCATATCTACCGGATAGACCACGAACCAATGGCGTGTTCTCCCGATTGATCTGGACATATCTGCCATCCAGCCCCAGCATTCTGATGATCTTGGCCCCACTCACCGCATCACTGAAGGACACATCCACCGATGCATTGGTCTCGAAGCTCTCAGAAAGGTTGCAGCAAGCTGCTTTGGTCAGCTCTGCCTCCAGAATGATCTCGTTGTGAATAGGTTCGAGTTCATCGAAAAAGGTTGACTCAGACTCGATAACTACCTCTCCGAGCTCCTCGGCAAATTCCTCGAGAACAATCTGCATTTGCCCCCCGGTCACTTCTACCGTATCCGCTTTGTAGCCAACAAAGGCTATGACCAGTCGTTGGCCTTGTTTTGCCGACACCGCGAAAGCACCATTAACATCAGCTACCGCACCCTCGGAGGTTCCTAAGATGCGCACAGTTGCCCCTACCAGGGGCTCATGACGCTGCGTCATCACGTATCCTGTCACCGACTGGGCAGTCGACGCGATGGCAGCAAGAATGATTATGATAAATAAATGATATCTCATGTTTTGCTTTGTAATGATTTTGAAATGACGATACTCGCTCAGCGACGGCCAAGGGAGATCATCACATATCGCACAGGACCAAATGCATACAGCATTAGTGGTCCTGATACTCACAAAATCCTAAAGCAAAAATGATTGCACCATGACAGGAACGTCTTGGGCAATGAGGGGAGGTTTATAGTTAAGGTATTCCGGAGCTGCCACGGCAATGGCCACGCCGGTAATGTCAACGACGACATAGAGAATCGTCGCGACAAGATGCCACTTGGCATTCAAATCCGTCAGTTGCTGAGGCATCTCACGATCATCGTCCACCTGATAAAGGTCGGAGGTGTCTTCACAGCACCCCATGGGGGTGGTTCCTTCTTGCCCAACCAGCTCAAAACAATTGGGCGCATGGGTGTGAATGGCCACACTCCTGAGCTCACCCATGCAATAGTGCTTGTTGACCGTAAGGCCCATAGAAGCCACGACTATCAACGTCGCCAATCCCAAGTACACTATTTTCTTGAACAAAAGCATTCGTGCAAAGATACGTGAATACTAGTTTAGGGTTTTGTAAGCTTGATCAATGGCAATAACCATCCACCGTGCGCAGCCCAGCGACCAGACTGCCGTCTGGCAAATCATCCATTCCGTAATCGCTTCAGGAGATACCTACGTTTTTGACCCTCGAAGTTCAGAGGCAGAAATGATTGACTTTTGGTTTGGTGCCAATAAGCACACCTACGTTGCCAAAGCAGAAGACCAGGTAGTGGGTACCTTTATCATCAAGGACAATCAGCCTGGTCTGGGGTCTCACGTTGCCAACGCATCTTATATGACCTCGCCAGAGCACTTTGGAAAGGGCATAGGTACAATTATGGGCAAAGCGTCGTTGGACATCGCCCGGGAACTTGGGTACAAGGCTATGCAATTCAACATTGTTGTGAGCAGCAATGAACGCGCAGTGAGGCTCTGGCAAAGACTGGGTTTCAAGATTCTTGGTGAAATACCTGAGGTCTTCCGACATACCAAGCTGGGATATGTCTCGGCCTATGTCATGTGGCAAAAGCTATGACCACATTCTGAAGGAGCAGAAGTAAAAACCTCTAGGAAAATTATTTTTTAAACAATAGTTAATTAAAATTGCATTTATTATATAAACATTTATTAATAATATGGAGTCTTTAGGTGGCTTGGAAGAGATCATACTGCTGATTCTGCTGAATAATGAAAGGATACACGGTGTCGAGATCGCGGAGCAATATGAGGTGGCGCTCAAAAAGACCATTTCTCTTCCAGCCATTCATGTCGTGCTCAAACGTATGGAGAAAAAAGGATGGGTGAAATCCGAATTTGGTGAACCCTCGGCAGCGCGAGGAGGTAAGCGCAAGCGGTTTTATTGGGCAACATCCACCGGATACCAGATAATCAAGGAAACGCAGGAGCGAAAAGCAACCCTTTGGCATGGAGCAATGAAGCCAAAATTTGAATTCTCCCATCATGGAAGCATTTAGGAGGATGAATCAATTCCTGGGGCTCTTCCTAAAGGGCGACCTCAAGGAAGAAGTCTCGGGCGACCTACAGGAAGCTTTTGTCATTCGAAAGCAGCAAAGGGGGTCCGCCTACGCCAGCCTATTCCTACTTTGGGAACTACTGATCAGCCTGAGATTGATCAATCGAACAAGCACAAAACTCAAAATAACGCAACTCATGTTTTTTCAAAATTTCATCAAAACTGGTTTCCGATTCTTGTGGAAAACCAGGAGGTATTCTTTCCTCAACATCCTTGGGCTCACCCTGGGTGTGACCATGGCCGGCTATACCTGGTTGTTTGTATCGGATCAGTTTTCCTACGACAGCTATCACGAGCATGCCGACCATAGCTATAGAATTGCCATGAACCTGGATTTCAAGGGTGAGAAAGAGGTAGTTGGCGGGGCCTCCTATATCATGGGTGAAGAATTCAAAAAACAAATACCGGGTATCGTCGCTTCCAGCCAGGTGAAGGCGGGTTACCCCTTACTTGCCAGGGGCGATGAAACAGCGGAATTTACCTGTCATTTCGTGAATAATGACCTTTTCAAAATCTTGGATTTCGAATTCCACCAAGGAGGACCGGGTGACTTCGGCGACCCCTCCCACGTACTGGTGTCAAGGTCTTTTTTTCAAAACATGGACAATCCCGAGACCGTGGAATTCATATTCAACGGCGAAAACCACACTTTCCAGGTTACAGGCATTTTTGAAGACCAGCCTCACAACAGCTCCTTTCAACCTGAAGTGCTTGTCTCTACCGCTTTCTATCCCAACATTGTACCGGAGCGAAGGCTGAAGACATGGCTGGATATCAACATGAATGTGCTGCTGCGCCTGGAAGAGGGCACCGACCCGGTTGCTGTGGCCAATCAGATGAGCCAGATGATACCTCCAGAGGAGGATAGTCCATTAACGGCAGCGCTTTTCTTACAGCCCATTGCGAACATCCATACCAACGTAGGGCTGGAGTCAGGCAACGGGCTAGAAGGCACCATGGACCGACAGGTGTTGCTCGTGCTGGCATTTACCAGCATGCTTTGCTTACTGATCAGCACGCTCAACTTCGCCAATTTTTCTGTGGGCAACTACCTCAGACGTGTGAAAGAAGTGGGAATACGCAAAACCATAGGCGCTGACCGTCAAATGATCTTTTCCCAATTTCTGGTTGAAGTAAGCGTGAGCGTGGTCCTGGCCAGTGCGTTGGGAATGATCTTGCAATTGGTTTTCATCAAGCAATTTTCCGGATACATTGAGCAGAATTATGCAATCTCCTCGTTTTGGAATATCCGATATCTGGCGGGTATGTTAGTGGTTGCCTTCATTGCCATTTTGTTGGCCGGCATCGTACCAGCCACATTTCTTTCCCGGTTGCATATTCTAAAGGCGTTGCGCGGATACAAGTTCATGGCGCACCGCCGACCGCTAAGCAAACTATTTCTATCCTTCCAGGCGGCATTGTCCGTTTTCATGCTACTGGTCACCTTCACCACCCAGCGACAACTCAATTACATGCTGGATTTTGATCTGGGATACAATGCGGACAACTTAATTTATGCCAGTCTACAACGTCGTGAAAATGCCGGAACCCTAAAAAATGAATTGCTGAAGATCCCAGGTGTCGATAACGTCTCCTTTAACTCAGGTTACAATGGCACGCGGCTGACAGGCAATCATGAACATATTATTACAAGGCACCTGCACATCGATCCTGACTTTCTGGAAATGCTCGATCTGAAAATTGTCATGGGCAGAAACCTGGATCCGGAGATACGGACAGACGAAATGAATGCGGTATTGATCAATGAGACCATGGTGAAAGCACTTGCCTTTGAAGAGGTCATCGGCGCTACATTGCCCTTTGACTATGGTGACCTGAAGAATCCTACCATAGTCGGGGTGGTACAGGACTACCACTTTTTCTCTCCCAGATACGAGAAAATGCCACTGGTGATGTACTTCGCCCCCATTTACCCTTTTCAACATCTGTTTGTTCAAACCAGCACCCAGGACCCGGAACTGGTAGCCAGTATCGCTTCCGTTTATGAAAAGGTCTGCGCACCCTTTGGCTTTGACTTTCGATGGATGAGTGAATACAATAAACTCGTCCTAGATTCAGAATCTAAGGTCAGCAAGGTCAGTTTCATTGGCTCAGTACTCGCGATCTTCCTTTCATCACTGGGGTTATTGGGCGTCCTTGGCACCAATATTGAGAAACGTCTCAAGGAAATCACCATTCACAAGATCAATGGGGCTTCTACGCTGGCCTTGTACAACATCTTCTTCCGTAACTTTCTACCATGGCTGGCCTTGGGGTTGGTGGTGGGAATTTTTCCAGCCTTTCAACTTCTGAACAACTGGCTCGACAATTTCGCGCATCGTATTCAACTTGGAGCAGGTGTCTTCCTGGCGGGTATAGCCTTGTGTGCGGTCATGTTCTTGGTCATTATGCTGGTCCAACTGCTCCGCATCAACCGATTGAACCCCGTGATGTTTTTGCGGGATGAATAGAGAGGTCGGAAGCGGAAATTCCTCCAGACCTGCTGGGTTTCTGATCAATCATTGACGGACTTACCCTTGCTGGTGTCTATCAGCAAGAATCGGGTGTGATGGGCTTTTGGGTTACCTCATTTTTACCCTCTCAAACAAGAGATAGAAATGGAAACCACAAGACCCCAATCCGCCAATATCCACGCACTGAACTGGATTGAAGTAGCAAATTCTTTGCATGAAAAGGGATATGCTCATCTGCACAATGTTCTTGATGTAGAGACATGCCAAAAGCTCATTACCAGCTATCCCGATACCAATCAGTATCGAAAAACGGTCGTGATGGAAAGGCATCGCTTTGGATTCGGGGAATACAAATACTTCACCTATCCTTTACCTGAATTGATAGCAGAACTCAGGGCTGAACTGTATCAACATCTGGCTCCCGTCGCCAATGCCTGGATGCGAAGGCTTAGCATAAGCACTCAATATCCTGACGAACATCAAGACTTTATCAAAGAATGTCACAAAGCAGGTCAGTCCCAACCAACCCCGCTGATTCTAAAATATGGCGTTGGTGGTTACAATACGTTGCATCAGGATTTATACGGCGCAATCTATTTTCCTCTGCAGGTGGCCATCTTCCTCTCGGATTACGGCACCGACTATGAAGGTGGTGAATTTGTTTTGACCGAACAGGTGCCGCGATCCCAGTCCAGGGCCAGGGTATTCAAACCCCGGCAAGGCGATGCCATACTGTTCGCTACCAACTTTCGGCCAGTGTCAGGAAAGCGAGGCTACTATCGGGCGCAACTTCGACATGGCGTAAGCGAAGTGACCTCTGGCTCCCGACACACTTTAGGCATAATCCTTCATGATGCGACCTATTGATATGATTGATCACACTGAAATTAATCCCAGGGTTTTGTTTCGACTCATCGAGACTGGCGCCATCCGCTACGCTGGCAATCGTTCGCTGAAGATTTATGGAAGGTTGGATTGTCGCTCCGGCAGACGAATGTCCAAAGAAAACCGCGTATTCTTCGTAAGCGAATCCGCAGCCATCGGCGCTGGCTACCGCCCTTGTGGCCATTGTATGCGCGAGGCCTATCTGAAGTGGAAGCAAAACACCGGAGAAGGGGTTTTCCGGGAAGGATGAAGTTGTACTTTTTCAATTTATTCTTCTTCCGTATTTGCCTGGTTTTGTACGCGGTATTGGAACTGTTCTGCACACATTGGTTAAGAAGGTGCTCGCCAGAAATGAATGAGAGCAAATTATGGTCACCCTCTTCAATCCAACGAATCGAAGGATATTTGAACTTCAAAAGAAGTCAGGTGTATCACATGAAAATCAAATATTCCCGAAACCTCCCATGAGAAATAAATTACCGGTACTACTCCTCGTGATATGCACCTCCGCTTTTGGTCAGTTTGATCGCGTCTTATCCGTAGAGGAGCTTCGCGAGGATTACAGGATATATCGTGGCACCCTGGAAGACTTCCATGCCGGATTGTATTGGTACACCTCCAAAGAGGAGTTGGATCAGCACTTCCAGGAGGCGGATAAGAGCCTTCGAAAGCCACGGACTGAACGTGAGTTTTTCAGGTTACTCTCCAGCCTCTCAACAAAAATCAGATGCGGGCACACCTTTATCATACCCGCTGATGGACAGGCAGAAAAGATCTGGAAAAATTCATTATTCCCAGTCCAACTTTCAATCCAGGACGGAAGGCTCTATTGCATTCGACATTATGCTGAGAATGGCCTGGCTCCGGGAGATGAGCTTCTCCTTATCAATGGCGCCTCTGCTAGTGAGCTGTTGCAACTCATGTTTGATCACTTTCCAATCGCCAACGACGGGTATGCGACTACCGGGAAAATCCGGATGATTGAAAGAAATTTCCACACCTTCTACGCCATCCTGAAGGGTCAACCTGAAACCTTCACCATCCAATACAGATCCAATGGAAAATTGCTGACCAAAGAAATTGACGGCAAGACCGAAGAGGAGATCGAAAAATTTGCAGGAGCTGATACCTCCTCCGAAGACGAGGCCTACATGCAGTTGGAATTCGTGGATAGCTTGTCAACTGCCCTACTGACGGTGCGGTCCTTTGGAAATGGTCCTATCAATGGAAAGAAGACCAAATTCAGATCTGTGCTAGAAGAATCAATGGTTAAGGTTGAAGAGAAGGGTGTGCAAAACCTGATACTTGACCTCCGAGGTAACAGCGGTGGCACTGATGAATATGGATTAGAGCTTTTTTCCTATTTCCACCCCGAACCTATTGTTGAATTTGAGAAACAAGAATTTACCATCAATAAGTCGGACTACTTCAAATATTCAGATCTGAGCGCCTTTAAATTACGCATGTTGAAGGCCTTTAGTAAGACAAAAAAAGTTAACGACTCCACCTACCTCCTACTCAGTCAAAAGACCCTGAAACCTTTTGGGCCGACCCAGCCGCAATTTAAAGGTGCGCTGTATGTCCTCATCGACGGTGGCACCTTCTCCACAGCCGCCGATGTTGCCGCACTCTTCAAATCCTACCAAAGAGGAACATTGATTGGGGAAGAAACGGGCGGAGGATACTACGGCAATACCAGCGGCCTTGGGGTAACATCGGTATTACCCAATTCCAAGTTCATCATGGTTACCCCTGTAATGCGCTACACGACAAATGTGGAAAAGGTCCAAGAAGTGGGACGAGGCGTGTCACCTGATCATCCTGTACATCCGACGATAAATGAGCTAATCGACGATGTAGACGCGGAGCTGAATTATGCCCTCCAATTGATTGGCAACAAATAGCACCAGTACCTGGCCCTGGCCAAATCATTGCCGCAAAGCCACATAAATTTGGCTTGCCAATACACGACAGTCACAGATGAAAGGAATTGGAAACACACCATTGATCAAACTGGAGCGACTCACCACTGCTGAGATGGCTGACGTCCATGTGAAGTTTGAAGGCGCCAATCTGACGGGAAGCATGAAAGACCGCATGGCGCTTTCCATGATCGAGGGCGCCGAGCGGAAGGGCCTGTTGAAAAAGGGGATGAGAGTCGTGGAATACACGGGCGGTAGTACTGGTAGCTCTCTGGCAATGGTTTGCGCCAAAAAAGGATACCCGGCACATTTTGTGTCCTCCAATGGCTTTGCCTGGGAAAAGATCCAAACCATGCGCGCCTTTGGAGCGACCGTGGAAATCGTTGAAGCGGAAAACGACGTGCTTACTGCGGATGTCATAGATCGGATGATTGCCAGAGCAAAAGTGCTAATCAACGAACCGGATACGTTCTGGGTAGATCAAATCAACAATCCGGACAACAAGTTGGGCTACCATGCCATGGGCGAGGAGATATTGCGAGAACTAGGTAGCCACATCGACGAATTTGTGATGGCCGTGGGTGGAGGTGGCTGCATCTCCGGTAACTCAGAGGTGCTCAAAGCGCAGCTTCCAGAGCTTAGGACCGTTGGTGTGGAGCCATATCATGTGCGAAACATTTCAGGAGGCGACACCCGGGGAACCCACAAATTGGAAGGGATCGGATTATCCTTTGTACCCTCCATTCTGCGTCAAGACCTCATAGATGAGATCATACCCGTCAAAGATGAAGATGCTTACGCCACAGCACATGCCATGGCGACACAGGAAGGCATTATCGGCGGCGCTACCGCTGGCGCGAACGTTTGGGCGGCATTACAGCGGGCAAGGATACTGGGCCCGGGCAAGACCATCGTGACAGTGGTCTGTGACACGGGAATCAAGTACTTACAGGGTGATCTCTATGCCTAAGGTCCGGGAGTAATCGCACCTCAAACGACTAGATTTACATAAACACCCATCGCATGAAAAACCCACCCCAACGTGGAGATAGATTCCCCAACGTCAAGCTGCCCGATCAAAATGAGCGCCCCAGGCAAATCTCAGACTTTACCCGCCAGGGAGAAGCCGACAAACGCTACGGATTTAAGGATGGCTATCCTCTCATCGTGATTTTCTCCAGGGGTTTCTTCTGTCCCCGGGATCAGCAGCAGTTTCGCTCACTCGTGGCCTTTCAGAGCGAACTTCAGGTCAACTTTTGCAAGCTGGTGACCATCAGTGCGGATGAACCCAAGGTTTCTGCAGCCTTCAAAGCCGGGCTTGGGGCCAACTGGCCCTTTCTTTGTGACACGGAGCGAAAGCTGATCAAGGCCCTGGACATACTTGATGAGACAGAGGGGGAATACGCCTACCGGGCGCTACCCTACACTTTCGTCCTCAAACCCAACCTGGAAATTTTCAAAGTATACAATGGCTGGTATTTCGTCGGCCGACCGACTGTAGAAGAATTACGCCAGGATCTTAGGACCATCATGCAAGAAATGGACTACTACTCCTACGAAGCGTTTGACTCGGACCACGTCAAAAAAATTCGGATCCCTCAGCAGACCTGGCTGGGGGAACAGGTCAGGACAAGCTCCCGGGAAAAGGGTGTTGTCCATGCATTTGACATGCGTACCGGAAATGGCTACATCAAGGCGGACACCATGGATGAAATGATCTTTTTCAACTTCACCGCCATTCCCGGTGAAGGTTACCGCACCATGCGACCTGGTGAGCGAGTGACGTTCGAATTAGTTGAAACGTACACTGGTTTGTCCGCAACGAATGTACAAAAAATGCTACCCGACCAGGAATAAAGGATTCCTCCGAAGGACCAAATTAGTCAAGTACGCAGGTCCAACCTGAGGCGGGGGTTAGGGAAGACACTTGTGCTGGTGACTGTTAGCCTTCGAATGCTTTCGGATATTTGAAGAACGGCATTTGCTGCACTTTTTGTAGATTGTATGTCCATGAGTATTTCAATCTCATCGAATACCATCCAACTAACCTGACAAGAACATGAAGACAAAAATGACGCTATGGCTTATTGGCCTGGCAGTATTGGCCTGCACCCTAGAAGGACCGGTAACCGAACAAACTGCCGCCCCCGAAGCAACTATTCTTTCAACCCCGGTTTTCAGCACTGCTGGTAAGCAATCGACCATCTACACCACCGCAAGTGGTACGGATCTGCGACTGGCACAGACAGGTACTGCCACGTTTGCGTCAGTCGATCAACCCCTCGAAAATGAGGTTTCCGTTTTCGTCAATCCAAGGAAGTCTTTCCAGACATTGATGGGCATTGGTGGTGCCATCACCGATGCTTCGGCAGAGGTATTCGCGGCCATGCCGGCTGAAAAGCAGGAGGAATTCCTCACAGCCTACTATGACCAGGAAAAAGGCATCGGCTACTCTTTGATCCGAACACCCATCCACAGCTGTGACTTCAGCACCGGGAGTTACACCTACATTGAGGATGGGGACAAAGCGCTAGAGACTTTCGACATTGCTCATGATCGCGAATACAAGATACCGTTAATCAAAAAAGCCATTAGCACGGCAGGAGGCAGCTTACTCCTGTATGCCAGTCCATGGAGTCCTCCGGCATTCATGAAAGACAATAACAACATGCTGCAGGGAGGAAAACTCCTTCCCGAATATTTCGATACCTGGGCCTTGTACTACACCAAATTCATCAAAGCCTATGAAGCCGAAGGCATGCCCATCTGGGGGGTCACGATACAGAATGAGCCCATGGCCGTGCAGCGCTGGGAGTCATGCATCTATACCGCTGAGGAGGAACGCGATTTTCTCAAAAATCATTTAGGACCGATCATGGAACGGGAGGGACTTGGTGACAAGAAGATCGTCGTATGGGACCACAACCGAGACCTCATCAATCATAGGGCCAACACCATCTTCGAGGACCCTGACGCCGCGAAATATGCCTGGGGTATTGGATTTCACTGGTACGAAACCTGGGCTGGCGGTCTACCGATGTTTGACAACCTTGGGAATATTCAGGAGTCATTCCCTACCAAGAATTTGCTATTTACGGAAGGTTGTCAGGAAAGATTCAGTGCTGACCGATACCAACACTGGCCCAATGCAGAGCGTTATGGTCGTTCCATGATCAATGATTTTAACCAGGGCACTGTCGGCTGGACGGATTGGAATATCCTGTTGAATGAGAATGGTGGCCCGAACCACGTAGGAAATTATTGCTTTGCACCGATTCATGGAGACACAGGTAACGGCGAATTGATCTACACCCCGACATACTACTACATCGGGCATTTCTCCAAATTCATTCGACCTGGGGCCGTACGCATCAGCACGGTAAGTAGCCGCAGCCACCTGCTTAGCACCACTTTTCTCAATGAGGATGGTAGCCTGGTCTCAGTCATCATGAACCAGAGTGACGAAGACATAGATTATCAACTCTATGTCGGCGCCTCTGAGGCGATTGCGGCAAGTATACCCGCACACGCCATGCAGACTGTAGTGACGTTGTAGTGGAGGATAATTAATCCTTCACTTCTTTGCGATAGTAGTAGGTTCGTTTGTTGCCTCCATCGGATACGACCTGGATCAGCTCATAGCCGTTTTTCCCCCGGTTGTCCAATTGGTGCATTTCCGTCACATCCTCATAGTTCGATTTCAGCTCGATGGTTTCGACAAAATAGTGGTATTTCATGATGAATCATTCTTAGGGCCACAACCTGCTTTTGCATAGGCCAGGTTTTAGCTTTTTTCAGAAAATTGCTAAGTGTTCGGCAGCGTCAGTTCTTTCAAAAGTCCCAAGCCTGTATTAAAGGTCGCTATTTCCATAGTGGAAACAAAGGCTTCCTATGGTGAAGTGACTCACATTTTTGCTATCTGGCATGATTCCTGGAAATGACCCCTCAATCCAACTTGAATAGCCCGGCACCGTAAGTCCCGCCAATCGCCGGCCCCGTGAGGTGCAGGTGGCGTTTGTTGAAGGTCACCCCCGTGTTCTGCTCCAACTCCACGAGCCCTTTATTCACGATTGCCTCCAGTCGAACATTGGGATTTTCGATGTTTACAACCCTTTGCTCGCTCCGAGACCAATATCCCACAAAGCCGTCATTGTTGGTGATCAGGCTACCGGTAAGTGGCGAAGTATAGGTGGGATTGTCCGTTCCGCCAGAAACAATGACGTGGCTGTTATTAGCTATAATGTTGTTGAAGAACTGGAATTTCACATCATTCGGACCAAACCAGAAGGCACTTTCGTAGGACCTTGTGATAATGTTGTGACTGATCCGAAAACCCTCAACATTGTCAAAAAGGAGGACTGCATTTCGACATTCGTAGAAAATGCAGTGATCCACCGTGTTGTCTCGACCGTGGGCCCAGATACCACCCTGAATCCTGGCTGATTCCTTGTCGCCTATGAACATGCACTGGCTAACCTCCAAATCTGCCAGTGACTTGTCCTCTTTCGTAATGGGGTAATAGTAGGAAACCTCAGGATTGGCGTTACCCAAAAACTTCAACCCTCGAATGGAGACACGGTCAGAAGCCACCAGCAATCCCACAGCATGATTGAAAAAGGTGGCGGAGTTGTTAGCAGAGATGGATTGAATGACGGGCATCTTCGCCGGTGACCAATCGGGGTCATCAGGCATCACCAACGCCTCAAGGATAAACCTGGTGGTATCTGTAAACATTCGGATAGGGTTGATGGGAATTTTGTCCATCAATAAATAATATCCCGGCATCACCTTGATGACAAGGTCACCTGCACCCGTTTGCGAATTGGCCACCGAAACAACGGCAGCCAGCGACTTGAAGGGTAGCTGCCGACTTCCGTCGTTGGTATCCCGACCGTTAACGGCATCGACGTAATACGTTTGTGCGCTCACCAGCATGGTGATAAAAAAGCATTGCAGGGTCAATATCAGTTGTGTTTTGTTCCTCATGTTGATCATTTTTGATGGATTGAGCCACAATGTTGTGGAAGCGGATGTAACCTGAGGGCACCCATTTGCGATTAAAAAGCGTTCAAATACCGACCAAATGCGCAAAGACGAGCAGGAACTATTAGATCTCTGCAAGCACCTGATCGAGGAGAAGCTACAATGGGCCGAAAGCAACGAATGGCGTCAACGGGACTTCCTGAACCTGATCGCCCTGATCGAAGAAGCTTCACAGATCCGACTGAGCCTGTCCACCCTCAAAAGGCTCTGGAAGGCTGATTACGATGGCACGCCCCAACCCAGTACCCTGGATGCTTTGGCGCAGTTCCTCGGCTTTGAGCACTGGTTGGATTTTAGCACTACGCACACCCGGCATGGAGCATCTCTGCCACCCCCAAGCAAGAGCACCAAACGGCCCTACGTCGTTGTAGGGATCATCGCCGTAGCGATGATCCTCATAGGCTTCAACTACAAGTACTTCAGTCCTGATGTTTCCAATGCAAGGCCGACTTTGTCTGTCAAAAATTCAGTACCTGCCAACGTACCCAACACTGTCATCTTCAACTATGACTTTGATGGCATCGAAGCCGACAGCTTTTTCATTCAGCAGTCCTGGAACCAGTACCGAAAGGCGCGAGTGCATCCTGCCGATTCCGTACACACCAGCATCTACTATTACCCAGGTGCTCACCGCGCACGTTTGATTGCCAATAGCACGACTTTGGCTGAGACCGTGTTGCATATCAAAACCGATGACTGGATTGCGGCCGCACGATTGGGCATGATGGACAATGTGCCCGTATACCTGAACGTAGATCGATCGAACTGGGAGGGCTCCTTGAGCGTCACACGAGCACAGCTAACCGATGGTCCATTGGGCCTGAAGTCCAACCTGTATCTCAGTTACTACTACGTCAATGACTTTGAGGGGCTCGACCCTAATCAGTTTATCCTGAGGACGCGACTCAGAAATGACAGCCTATTGCATATTCCTTGTCCCAAAATTGTGTTGATGGTGCTAGGCAGTTACGATATGCACATGATCCCACTGACCTCACCTGGCTGCATTGGTGACATCAACCTTAAGTTGGCTGATCAATTGGTCAGGGGGAAAAACACGGACCTTTCCGCCCTGGGCACAAATGTGTATCGCTGGCATACCCTGGAAATGCACCGTCGGGGCACAGAAGCCGAGGTCTGGTTGGACGGGGAAAACGTCTACACTGCCGACGGCCTGGGCGAAATTGGTGAGATCATTGGCCTCAATGCTAATTTCACGGGGAGTGGTTCCATTGATTTTGTGGTGTTGGAAAGCAATGGACGGTTGATTTACAGGGAAGATTTTGGTGGTGAAGAACCAGCTAGGACGAGCCGTTAGTATGAATTTTCAATTATGACAAAAGAAGAATCAATTTGGCTCACCGATCTTCCAAAGTAGTGTGATTATGAAGAAAAAGACTACCACAATTATCGCCAGGACTTTGCTGTTTTCAGGAACAATCATTTCCTTGTATTTTGTCCCCTGGCCAATTGTAATCGCTTGGATCCAGCCACTTCCGGATACCGTTCAAAAACAGGTCAATGAAGCGACTGAATACGGCTTTGATGGCATTATTGTGTATGTCGATGAAGGGCATACAACCCAACCCAAATTTTACGCTTCGGGCTACAAGAATAGAGAAAACAAAATCCCCGCTGACCCACATTCTTTGTTCAAAATAGCGAGTGTGAGCAAGCTATACGTTGCGCTTGCGATCGCCAAATTAGAACGTGCGGGTCGTATTTCAATTGATAATACGCTTGCCCATTACTTGCCGGAACTCGAAGGGCAAATCGATAATGCCGATGAAGTTACACTAAGCATGATGGTAAGGCATAGAAGCGGTATTCCCAACTTCACAGATACACCCAACTTCTGGGTAAATCCGCCAGGTAGTGAGCAGGAGGCGCTCGAGTTGGTCTTTGGTATGCCTGCCAATTTCGAGCCCGACGAAGACTATGAATACTCTAACACCAACTATTTATTGCTAGGTAGGGTAATGGACAGGGTGCTTGGTTACAGTCACCTACAATTCATAGAAGAGAAGATTTTGAAGCCATTAGAACTGCGTCAGACGTATGTTGCCCTTAAGGATGTAAATCCAGATGATGTGATGAGTGGGTATTATGTAGGTTACGAAAAAGACCTAAAGACAGATGACAATGGCTCGATGTTGGCGACAGCTCAGGATGTTGGGAAGTTCATTCGAGCTTTGAATGACGGATCAGCATTTACTGACAAAAGAGAACAACAGATCTATGCTAACATTTATGAATTTGAGCATACCGGCTTGATACCAGGATATCAGACCATTGCCAAGTACCATAAGGATATTGATACTGTAGTCATTCAATTCACAAACACCGTGAACTTTGAAGGCTACAACTGGAATTTATCAGAAGTAATGTACGGTCGAATAGTGAGCATATTGAGGGATAAAAACCGAGCAGAACCATAGTGTTTGGTAATTGACTGATATCAGCGGCTGAGGTTGACCTTGACCGCCTCTAGGTCTTAATTAGTGCATTCAATCGCAATTCCAGGTACTCCTTAACCAGGTCGTCCAAACTCATACCCTGATCACCGAATTGCTGCGCGTCTGTCATGATGCTCATGATAAAGTGCCTATCCAATGCCAGCAACAGTTGGAGATTGAACTGGCCAAATGTCCCTTGCTTCATCCCTTCTCTGTAGATCATTTCGAAGTTGGACAATAGCTTATCGGTAAAGCGTTGAATAACCAACCAGACCTCTGGAAAATGACGTTGAATCTGCTCCAGAAAATTGATGGATATACCCGCTATACCTTCGCCAATTCGATACATCATATTCCTGAGAACAAGCTCCATATCCTGACCTTCGACTGCTTCGGGAGAGATGATATACTTCATGTCATCCAGGACCAATTGAACTCCTGTCAGGTATATTTCTTCCTTGGTAGAAAAGTACGAGTAGATGGTACTCTTACTTTTTCCCATCAGCTCGGCCAGTTCATCAAGCGTGAGCCTATCCAATGGTCGATCCTGAAGTAGAGGCACCAATTGCCTCACCCAAACCTCCGCTTTTGGTGTCAGCAGTTTTCGTGATCTTTCGATTGATTTCCGTCCCATGCCAGGCTATTTGTGAGGAATTTTGGACATGGCATGCTCGGCAATAGCCGTGATAGACAGGGATGGGTTTACACCAGGATTTGCGGAAATCATAGCACCATCAATAACATACAAATTTTCATAACCAAACACCTTGTTGTGCTGATCGATCACTCCGGTCACTGCACTGTCACTCATAACCGCTCCACCCAGTATGTGGGCTGTTGCCGGAATACCCATCAGCGCTTCTCCTATGAATGAAGTAGGCTTGCCGTCTACTTCTTTCGCGTACTCCGAAGTCAATTTAGCAGACTCGGCAATGTAGGGTGTGGGTTTCTTACCAGATCCCACCTTCGAAACCAGCGTACCAAAGCGCGTCCGCCCAAAAGTCAATGTGCTATCCAGGGTCTGCATGAAAAGTAGGACCACCGTCTTTCTGGACCAACTATTCTTGAAATACACTTTGAAGTAAGAAACGGGTGATTTCAGGAAGCCAAAACCCATATTCACATATCTCTTGAGATGATTCCTGGCAGCGCTATAGGGCAAATGCGATAACTTCCACGCCCCGGAACCCTCGCCATACCGACAGATTTCCAGGTGACTATTTACGTCCGTTTCCAAAATACTGCCAATGGCCACTCCTTTTGATACATCGAGGTCTTCTTTGAGGGAAGAAACGCTGATGAGGGTTTCATTATTCGTTCTAATATCCTTTCCCAGATGATTGGAAACATTAGGTAGTGAAGTCTTCTTCAGCTTCAAAAGGAGCTTTACCGTACCCAGCACACCGCCAGAGAAAATGACACCCCCTGCCCTGAGTGATTTTTTTCTTTTGATGAATCTGGTACTATTTCTAAATGAAACCTCGTATCCGCTTTTGCCATTAGCTTCACCAATCGGTTTCACGTCTATCACCTCCTTTTCCGCCAATATCTCTGCTCCGTTTCGTTGGGCTAAATAGAGGTAATTTTTGTCAAGGGTATTTTTCGAATTGTTGGTGCACCCGGTCATGCATGCTCCACAGTAATTACAACCTGTCCGATCAGGTCCTTTGCCATCGAAATACGGGTCTGAAACTGTTTCATTTGGCTTGCCGAAATAAACAGCCACATTCGTAGGAGCAAAATGTTCCTCCTTTCCCATTGCCTTGGCCACGGCCAGGAGTGCCTTATCTCCGTCAAAAAGTAGGGGAGTTTTCTTTGCCCCCAACATACGAAGTGCCGTTTGATAGTGAGGTTTCAACTCTTGCTCCCAGTCGCAAAGGCTAGCCCAACTCCCCGTATTGTAAAAAGCAGTCTTGGGGACAGGTAAGGTGTTGGCATACACCAATGACCCTCCTCCGACCCCAACTCCGGAGAGTATGGTCACGTGCCTAGTGATCGTCACTTTCATGATGCCGTAGAATTTGAGAAAGGGTATCCAGAGCCAGCGCTTGAAGTCCCAGTTGCTTTTAGCAAAATCCTTGCCTTTCCGCCATTTGCCCTTTTCGATGACAAGCACTTTGTATCCTTTCTCCGAAAGTCGCAAAGCGCCTACTGAGCCACCAAATCCACTTCCGATGATGATGTAGTCATAGTCCATGCCGGTTTTCTACGCCAGATCTTTTTTCTCATTGATCCTCCGTACCCTAGGATTCATAACAGTAAACCATAACGGGGGAATGGTTGAAAGTACCATCATCCCTGGATAACCAGTAGGCATCTGGGGTGACTCATCCATATGACGTAAAACTTGGTACTTGCGGCTAGCAATGAAGTGATGATCCGAATGCCTGGAAAGCTCAAAGAGATTGAGTCTCCCCAAAACGTGATCCGAATTCCATGAATGATGCGGCATCACACGCTCGTATCTGTCACCCACTTTGTCGCGTACCAATCCGTAATGCTCAATGTAGTTGACCGTTTCCAACAGTAAGTGACCGATCAGGGCGGCAATGACGAAATAGCCTACCGTGACCCAACCGAAGAAATAACCGATGGCAAGAATCAACCCGACTTCTATTATGTGATCGGTGATCATTTGATTGCGAAATGACCAAAAAGGGGCTCCTTTCCTGGCTAGTCTTCGATGCTCCAGTTTCCAAGCCCAGGCGTAGACGCCAAAAATGGACCGAAACCAAAAAAGGTATAATGGCTCACCGAATCGGGCTGTGGCGGGGTCTGCCGGCGTGCTTACCATTTGATGGTGATGCATGTTGTGCTCATGCATGAAATGCATATTCAACGAAGTCATCAAATTGATCTTAGCCATCCACTTTTCGTACGGGTATTTCCGATGACCGAGTTCATGCCCAATATTGATCCCCAGGATACCGCAGCAAAGACCCATCGCGGTAATCCGTCCCACCGTGTCCACGAACGTCAATCCAGCCTCCTGCATTGCGAATAGGAAATACCCAAGTGTGAAAAGTTGAACGGGTACCATCAAATAAATCTGGAGGTCATAGAGCACATTGCCCAGTCTGTCAGCTTCTTCGGCTTTACCGAAGTTGGAAGGGTCTGGTCGAAGCAATAGCTCGACTACAGGTATAACAAAGAATGTATAGAAAAGAGGCAAAAACGTAATCCAACCATAGGAGCTAAAACTGTTCCAGGTCAACAATGGAAGGACAAAACCTATCGAATACTTTAATGCGCTTAATCTTTTCATTTCCTAAAATTATGAAATCGAACTATATATACAATTATAGTTCGATTATATCATTATCAAAAATTTCCTAGATGAACAACTTCTGTCGCCCAGTCATTACCAATTACGCAATACAGGTATAATCAAGATCAATGTTCTCAAACAACTCCAATCCATGGCAATGAAATCCAGGTGGAGGAGGAGTTGTTCACTTCCAAAACCATGAGACTTCCATTACAGCTCGACCAAGACAGATATGTAGGTTTTCCGGAGAAGTACTTGCAGCCTACTTCCGTCCAACTTGTCTACAAATCAGCCATGAAATGCTAGCATCAGGATTTCAGAAACCAGGCAGCACGAAATTTTTGAGATTCTTCTCCACAGTCGGTTGTTCCTTGCCAAATTTGAATGGACGGGGAAAAACCCGACGATTCTAGCCAAAGGCCACTGAGAGATGATGAGCAAAGCAATTTTCTAGCCCCAAGACGTCAAGGATCATTTTATGAGAGTTACCACCTGCATTTCATTATCGATTCTCTGCCTATTGGGCTACGCTTGTTGTGATGATGAGACCTACTCATTCACCGAGGAGCAAAGGCAATTGGCACCAACTATGGAAGTTGGAACAAAGAGCCTCCTGATCAGTGATCGAGATACCATCGAATTTGAAGTGATAAGGGTAACCAATGATTTTCTTAATGGCAGTAACAGCTCGGGCCCTTGTACTAGCGCTGAAGAAGTATCCTGGACAGAATTTAGCAATGGAACAGCATTTTATCTGTCCGCAAGGGACTCGGGCTTTGAAATGACTATTACGGTATCATTGAGCAGTGTCTTCAAAGAATACAGGATTCGACAACAAGGATCCGCTTTCAATCTGGTCGATGAGGATGAATCGGTGATTTCAGAAGGGGTGATTCATCTGCTCCGCACCTTTTCCATTGGAACCAGCGAATTTGATGATGTGGTCCAAATCACAGAAACAGGTGAGGATGGAACCCTTCGATCCGAACTACTGTATCAACCAGCGATTGGTATTCTCCAATACTCGGAAGGCTCAGTATCTTATACCTATCAGGAATACTTCTAAACCCCATATGAAGGCATGCATTTCCTACTGCCTTAGGCGCTATCCCCGGGTAGACTTCTTCGTTTGCCATGAAGACAATGCTCAGGAAAGCCATTGACGACTATTTTCAACGCGCCTGCTTCATCAGACAGCCAGGGTCAGTCATTCCCGGATACCCGTTCTATTCCGCAAAGGTGTCACCAATAGCCACAAAAGACTTCGTAGACTGAGGCGGCCATTTGCAAACGCTAGCGGGATCAAATACTTTTATGCGTCTGAAAAATCGCCTCCATAACCAAGTCAACCAGTCCCTCCTACTCATGCGCAGGTCGGCAAAAACCATCCTTAAATGGCAATAACAAAAAAAGACTGCGAAATACTATTCTATTCAAAAACCTGTTTGGGGGCGTCTTTCTCCAAGACACTGATGCTTGGAAGGCTCCAGCTGTACGCCTCCGAAGCAGAGGTAGAATCATTGAAATCCATTTATGAACGAGAAACTGCAGAAGTCTCTTCTTCCACAGGATTTGATACCGGATATTCAGAGCCCCTATTTGAAGCTCTTGGCGCCTCTCAGATTGATAGTTTGGACTTCTCAGATTACGAAGATGCAACGATCATACATGATCTCAACAAGCCCATCCCAGAGCAATACCATAATCGCTTTTCCGCTATCGTGGATGGCGGAACCATTGAACATGTATTTGACTTCCCCACAGCCATAAAGAGTTGTATGGATTGCCTGGAAGTGGGTGGTTTCTATATTGGCATAACCCCTGCCAACAATCAGATGGGCCATGGATTCTACCAGTTCAGTCCGGAGCTATATTATCGTGTTTTTTCTCCTGAGAACGGCTTCAAAGTGGAGAACATATTCATCGTTTCTGGAGGGGAAATGTACAAGGTCATGGATCCGAAGCTTGCTGGATCAAGAGTTGAACTGGTAAATTCGAAACCCGCATCCTTAGTGGTCATTGCGAAAAAGACCGACAGCAAGAAGGAATTTACTATTCCTCAGCAGAGTGACTATATCAACGCATGGTCAGTAGTCAACTCGATCAAATCTGGTCAGCAAATAGCCGGAGAAAGTAGGATCAAGCACCTTTACAGAAGAATGATGCCCAGGAGGTTGAAAATAATTGTAAGAAATCTCTATGACTTGGTTTCAAAAGAGAAACATGAAGATGAGCAACTGGGCACCATAAACCCGACTCACTTTCAGAAAATAAAACTATCACCCAGGCAGAAAGAGGAGTCTCACCAGTAAATCACTACTGACAAGGACTTTTTTCGCTTTGGCAGGGTCTCTCCAACGAACAGAGCAGCAAACATCTTACCGCCGCTAACTTCCAGTTTGAGCTGAGCGCACTCAATGTCAGTATTGCTCAATGAACTCTGCCCTTACCTATCACCTTGTCTCTCCTGAGTTAGGGGCAGCCGTGCGGGCAATATTCAACCCTCGCTCTGACAAAAATCAATAATTATGTGCTTCGGGGCTGGGTAACTTCATCGATGCACTAACCCGAAAACCCCATGAAGAATAAACAAGCAGATCTTGCCGGACCTGGCATTGGTACCTACGAAGAGGTAAGTACCGCACTCCCCAGCGACTACAAAGCGTTGCTAAGTCCTCTAAAAAGGATGGAAGCACTCTACATGATCAAGTCATACATTGAAGAAGGGCTGGCGAAGGCGCTCAATCTCCAAATGGTCCAAGTACCACTCATCGTAACCAAGGAAAGTGGTGTAAATGACTACCTGGACCGGGATGGCTCGAGAACACCTGTTGAATTTCCGGCGGGGCTGGGTCTGGAAAGACGATTGGAGGCCCAGATCGTACAAGCAGCCACCAAATGGAAGCGTCTGGCCCTGGCACAATTCGACTGCCCACCCGGAATGGGGATCAATACCGACATGCGGGCGGTGCGGAAAGACTATTTCCTCGATCACGATCATTCCGCCTATGTGGATCAGTGGGATTGGGAAAAACGAATCAATGAATCGGACCGTAACCTCGATTATCTCAAAGACACCGTGCAAAAAATCTGGTCCGTCATACGTGGTGCGGGGATGATGGTAAAAGAGAAGTTCCCGGAACTGAACGATACCCGATATCCGGATTTTCCCGAAAAATTGAAATTCATTCACGCGGAGGAGATACTCGACATGTATCCAGATCTTCCACGTAAAGAACGAGAGACCAGGTTACTACAGGATTACCCAGCAGTCTTCATCATCGGCATCGGATGGGTATTGAAGGATGGCTATCCACACGAAATGAGGGCCGCAGATTACGATGACTGGATCACCCCGACCGTAGAGAAAAATGGCCAACTCATGCACGGCCTCAATGGGGATATTCTGGTTTGGAACCCCGTCACCAAACGCCGACATGAGCTCTCGTCCATGGGTGTCCGCGTCACCAAGGAGAGTATGAAAGTCCAACTGGAGCAGTCCGGACAACTGGATTTTCTTGATCTCCCTTACCACCAGGCTATACTCAATGATGAAATACCCTTAAGTATTGGAGGTGGAATTGGTCAGGCAAGAACGTACATGTACCTGCTAAGAACCGCACACCTGGGAGAGGTGACTGTTTCCATTTGGCCCGAAAAGTTGAAAGAGATTTGTGACAACAAAAACATCCATGTGTTGCAGTAAAGACCCCGGATGATCTGGAGAAAGGGGAATTGAGCGATGCCAAAAAGCCCATAGACTAGTTCTCGGATCCGGCGGGGTCTGCTAAAGCATGCTATTTGGAAACAAGTCGGGCTTATTGCCTATGTCGGATTAGGCTATTTCAGAAAGGACTGAACGGACACGCATGTGATATGTAGCTACGGCTGAGTGACTCAAAGTCTACCAAAAATGTAGCCGCTACCAGCTTCTGGCAAGAAGTTGTTAATTTTAGTTGCAGTCACCGCTTCCTTATCCAGACATGGATTGGAAAAGCACTTGTCACACCACCAGAGGTTCCATGTTCAAATATTTCAATCCACCAACGGAACAAAGCACTCTTGAGCGGCAGAAGGCAGAAGCACTGAAGTGGATCCTGTTATCAGTATTCTTCCTCATGGTCCTGCTCATAGTTCAGACCTTTTTTGCCCAGCAAGAATGGACGGTATCGGACTACTTTCTTTTGGTGGGTCAGGCTTTTGTAGTCTCTTGCCTCTTCACACTTCGAAAGCGGGGATTGAAAGCCGCCGGCAACACCTTCTCGATCGGATCGGTGGGGATCATGACCATCGTCATCAACATATTTGATCAAGACACGGTTGTCACGAAATACACGGAAGAGTTTTACCTCTGTCTTTTTGTCCTGGTATTCATTTCCCTCTTTGCTTCGAGGAGGATATTGATCTTTGCCGCCATCATCTTCTTCGTCAGTTCTTTGAATGTATACCATTATCTGCAAGAGACTTTCACCGATCAGGTTGATATACTCGCTGAGGTTCAGATCTTCTATTCTTTTACGCTGATCAATATTTCCCTCATACTATACTTTGCCACCAGGTTCTCAGACCGGGCACTAGAGATCGCCCGGAGGGACGCCAGAATCAAAGAGAAGCAGAACCGGGAATTGGAAGACTATCGAAACAATTTGGAGGAGTTGGTAGAGAAGAAGACCATTGATCTCAAGCAAACCCAATCGCAACTGGTGCAATCCGAAAAAATGGCCTCTCTGGGGATCATGACTGCGGGAGTTGCCCATGAAATCAACAATCCCCTGAACTTCATTCAGGGTAGCTTTCTCGGTTTGAAGGACTATTTCGATGGAAAGGACGAGCAAGAAGCAGTCGAACTTTTAGATGCATTAGAAGTCGGAGTCACCAGAGCATCAGATATCGTCAAGGGTTTGAATCAATTCAGTCGCAGTAGTGAAACCAACGATGACCGCTGCGACATTCATGCCATCATTGATAATTGCCTGATCATATTAAGGCAGGAATACGAACCCAGAATCAACATTCGCAAACGCTATCACACCGCAAGGCTCGAACTTCCCGGAAATGTTGGAAAGCTTCATCAGGTATTTATGAATATTCTTACCAACGCCATTCAATCCATAGTAAATGAAGGTACCATCACCATATCGACCGAATCAGCCGAAGATGAGGCTATCATTGAAATAGCCGATACGGGTGTGGGTATTGACGAGTCGCATTTGACGAAAATCACGGATCCCTTTTTTACCACGAAGGCTCCCGGGAAAGGGACCGGTCTGGGTTTGTCGATCACCTACTCCATTGTTGCTGATCACAAAGGAGACATTAGCTTCAGGTCTGTAAAGAATTCAGGCACATCCGTCATCGTGCGACTGCCAACTTCTACGGTATAGCACATCCCTCTCACACCCGAAATCCTAATGGGGTAGATCATCAGTGCAGCGTCATCCCACCATCGAAAATCTTCTGCGCGCTCGGCCTTCTTTCGCATAGGTTATACTAATTTGGACAGGTAAGTTCACGATTGCCTGGCCGTCTCTGGCAGGATCGCGCTGTTCATCGTGAGGTATGATGCTTTATGGAAGATGCCATCCTTTCGGAGATATTCAAGAATAGTACTTTTTCGCAGGAAGAACTCAGCACTATTGGATCCTCACTAAAGAGAATCGACCTGAAAAAAGGGGATTTCCTACTGAGGCAAGGACAAAGGGTGCCATTCACACACTATGTGTATGAAGGCTGCTTGAGAAGCTATTTCATCGATCCATCCGGCAGAGATCACACCTTGCAATTTGCCATCAAGGATTGGTGGATAAGCGACTACACGGCGCTATTCTCAGGGGACCAGGCCATGATGAATATTGAATGCATCCAGGACACAACGTTGTATAGGTTGTCAAGAGCAACCATGGAAGAACTGTATCTCGATATTCCGGCTTTTGAAACCTTCTTTCGAAAAAAGCTGGAGAAAAGAATGGCAGCCTTTCACAGACGGACCCTCGAAAATCTGGCACTGCCGGCCAAGGAGAGATATCTCTCGTTCATTACCACCTACCCCAACATTGAGCAACGCGTGAAAAACTATCACATTGCTTCCTATCTGGGTATTACCACAGAAAGCCTGAGTAGAATTAGAAAAGAAATCGCGCAGTAAGGCTTTCTTACCATACATCAATTTTTCCGAGAAGTGTCTGGGATAGGTTTGCTCCTCAAACTAAATGACACATGGGATTGAGCGAAATCGGGTACGTTAACCTTAGGCACAATCGATTTTGCCCATTCCCATACACAAAAACCAATAGTAACACATGAAAAAGATAATGATGGCATGGCTGGGCATTGCCCTACTTCACTCCTTCCCAATGAATGCAACAGCGGGAGAAACGCCTGGAACAGCCCCTGGTACCGGGGAAGAACAACAGGCAACAAAGGTCTTACTGGTACTAACCAGTCACGGTGAGCTGGGTCGCACCGGCTTACAAACAGGATATTGGCTGGAGGAATTTGCAGCACCATACTACGCACTGAAGGACGCTGGCGTAGAAGTTACGCTGGCATCCCCCAAGGGTGGACAACCTCCCCTGGACCCGAAAAGTGAGCAGGAAATGTTTCAGACCGAAGCGACGCGTCGATTCTCAAAAGATACCGAGGCCCAAAAACTCCTGTCTCAAACGGCAAAGTTGGAGTCTGTGAATGCCAGTGACTTCGACGCTATTTTTTACAGTGGTGGTTATGGCCCGCTGTGGGATCTGGCGGAAGATAAAACCTCCATTGCCTTGATCGAATCCTTCTACAACAGCGACAAGCCTGTGGCTTCAGTCTGTCACGCTCCGGCGATTTTTAAGAACACGAAAGACTCGGAAGGAAAACCCCTGGTACAAGGAAAACACGTGACTGCCTATTCCAACTCAGAGGAAGAAGCCGTGCAGTTTACCAGCTTAGTCCCATTTTCGGTTCAGGAGATGCTCATTGAAAACGGGGCTTTCTACTCCAAGGGACCCAATTGGTATCCATATGTGCAGGAAGATGGCTTATTGATAACCGGTCAAAATCCAGCCTCAGCAGCATTGGTCGCAGCGTCATTGTTGAAGATGTTGGCGGCAAAAGTCGATTTGTACGACAAATAGATTTTACTCAATCCAGCAAAGACCACAATAGCCTCATGAAATGGGGCTATTGTTGTTCTTTCAAACAGACCCACCAAAGTGCAAGATCAATTCACAGTAGTCGTTTCTCATTTCATTAAGCCAGGAAAGAAGCAAGCTTTTGAAGAGGCGTTGAAGAAGGTCATCGACAAAGCCAAAGACTACAAAGGGTACGAAGGCATCCAGACGCTTCAACTTGGCAATAAAATCGAAAATGAGTACATCCTCATGGTTCGTTTTGACACCGAACCCAACTACCAGACCTGGGCACATTCGGAAACCCGAAAAGCATGGTCGCAAGAACTCAAAGCCTACATTACCAAAGCAAGTGAAGTTCGTCATCAGGAAGGCCTGGAGTTTTGGTTTTCCCTGCCCCAACCCACCTCAGTACCCCCCAGGAAGTGGAAAATGGCGTTGTTGACCTGGCTGGTTATCTATCCGTCGGTGTTGGCTCTTAGCACACTCACCGGAATCTACCTGAGTTTTCTTCCCCTGGCCTTACGTATGCTGCTGGTCTCCATGATTTTGGTGTCGTTGATGACCTACGTCATTATGCCAAAAATTACGTCAATTTTCGCTTCCTGGATCTTCAAAAACGAATAGAGACAGATTCCGAACGGTGGACCCACAGGCCTATCATGACTACGAACGCATCGGAATGCGAGCGGCCTCCTCAGGATCTTGCACAATGCATCATACTCACCTGGCGATCGCCTGATTGAACGCCAGAAAAAAGTTATTGCAATCCTTAATCACAAATGATCGGTCTCCCCAAAACTGGCCCTGAATTTCCTCTACAACCTGCACATCAGAAGCAAGCAATTTACTGTAGTAGTCATCAATATTTGTTTCAAAAAGCCTTATCCAGAGATACACCCCCCCGCCCTCAAGCGGAGCCTTATCGGGATTGTGGTTCACCATCAAAGTGGACCCCTCCAACGTAAGTTGTGCATCTGTTGAGCGCCCTTCAGGCGTTTTTTGTCGGAAATTCTCCTTGAACCCGAGCGTTCCAATGTAGTAGTCGGCAGTTTGATCAATGTTTGACACCGGTAGCACCGGTAAGATGCCTTTAGGGAATTGACGTTCTTCCATGATATT
This sequence comes from Cyclobacteriaceae bacterium, assembly GCA_965601475.1. Lineage (GTDB taxonomy): Bacteria > Bacteroidota > Bacteroidia > Cytophagales > Cyclobacteriaceae > JAWPMT01. Next base: position 1,359,810 of record OZ271832.1, read on the forward strand.
CGCTATTTGCTTGAATGAAAAATGATTGGAAGTCAAAGCTATTGGAGGGCTTTTCCTTCTGATTGACATTTTGCGCCAAATTCCGAAACAAAGCTACCACCTCACAATACCAGGTAGATGCGGCCCGAGCGGCCGGTTCGGCGTTCACCCAACGCCTCGACAAAAAATGGAGGCACATGACCAGAAAAGTATTGTAACATAAAAAACAACAATTTTCACAACCTAAATACCGAACGTTCGTTCGATAAACTGAAATGCAAAGAAAATGGCTCATCCAAAGTATTCACAAGACGAGATAATTGAGGGGTTGAACGAAGTCTTTCGCCAGGCCGGCTTCGAGGGCGCAAGCATGGAGTCTTTGGCTGAATCAGCCGGATTGAAGAAATCAAGCCTCTACCACCGTTTTCCAAAAGGCAAAGTGCAGATGGCTGAGGAAGTATTGGCAGCTACCTGCCAATGGATCAAGAACAACATGGTGGATATTGTCCACCGGGATATCCCAAACGATGAAAAACTAGACCTGGTGATGACCAACCTGTACAACTTGTATGATGGTGGTCGAAACACCTGCATCCTGAGAAGCATGTCCATGGCACATGGTATAACCATCTTCGAAGACCAGATTGCCCAGGCATTCAGTGACTGGCACTATGCTTTCAAGCAAATAGCCCTGGGATATGGCAAAAACGAAGAAGTAGCGGATAGGCTGGCGAAAGATGGGATCATAAGAATCCAGGGAAGCCTCATACTCAGCAAGAGCTGGTCAGACACGCAACTATTTCAAGAGACCATCTCCGAAATCGAAACCGAATTCAAAGCATAAATTTTTTTATACCCATATCGAACGAACGTTCGGTATAAACCTGATTATTATGAATATATCCAAACACCTTATGATCACACTGAGTCTGCTGGGAGTAGCCTGGCTCAGTATGCTACCCACGAAAGTAGCAGCGCAACGTACCCCATCACACCGAAGCATCGAGGTCGATGGAGTTGAGATCTTTTATCGGGAAGCCGGACCCAAGGATGCGCCGGTGATTTTGCTGCTCCATGGCTACCCCACGTCATCGCATATGTTCAGAAATCTTATGCGAGACCTTTCTGATTCCTATCATTTAATAGCTCCCGACTACCCGGGCTATGGCAGAAGCGAACAACCCCCATTGACCGAATTTGATTACACATTCGACAACATGGCCCTGCTCATCGAAGGGTTTCTGGAGGAATTGGAAATTGAGAAATACAGCATCTACCTCATGGACTACGGGGCGCCCATTGGCTTCAGAATAGCAGCCAAATATCCTAAAAAAGTCACTTCACTCATCATACAAAATGGCAATGCCTATGAAGAAGGATTGAGAGACTTTTGGGTGCCGATCAAGCAATACTGGAATGAGTACAATGTCGGAAATGGAAAAGCACTTGAGGCATTTCACTCCCTTGAGGGATTGAAGTGGCAATACACGCACGGCGTTCAGGATACGACCAAAATCAGTCCGGATAACTGGATGGTGGACCTGCAGCACCTCAGCCGACCGCACAATGATGACATCCAGTTGGCCATGTTCTACGACCATCGAACCAATGTTCCCTTATATCCAAAGTGGCAACAGTACTTCAGGGATTATCAACCCCCTACCCTCATCGTCTGGGGAAAAAACGACTACATATTCCCTGCAGAAGGTGCATATCCTTACAAAAGGGATCTAAAGAACCTGGAATTCCACCTATTGAATACAGGACATTTTGCGCTGGAAGAAGAAGGTGAGGCCATCGCGCAGTACATCCGGAATTTCCTCCAACACCATCAAATCAATTGATCGTCCACATGGGTCCCACTCCTAGGAGCGGGACCCAAAATCTTCATTCATCATGGCTAAAAATTTTGCTGAAATTGCCTTCACGGAGAGTGTAAAGCGGGCACAGAAAACATACGGTTCCCGCCACATATACCAGAAGGTGGAAAAGAGCCTTCCGGACCAAAATCAATTGTTCCTGCGGGAGATGAGTCACATTCAGAGGTTGGATGGCTTCTACATGGCAACCGTAGGTGAGAATGGTTGGCCCTATGTCCAGTTCAGAGGAGGCCCCAAGGGCTTTCTGAAGGTCATCGACCAACAAACTTTGGGTTATGCGGACTATCAGGGCAACATGCAGTACATCAGCACGGGCAATATCAACGCAACTGAAAAAGCAGCCCTCATCCTCCTCCACTACCCCACTAGAACGCGGTTGAAGATATGGGCCACCACGGAAGTACTGGATCCCGAACAACACCCTGACATCGCGGAGAAGCTGATCGACGGAGACTATAACGCACAGGTGGGCCGATTGGTGATATTTCATATTGAGGCCTACGACTGGAACTGTCCCCAACACATTCCGCAAAGGTTCACATTGGACGAATTTCAACAACTGGGTCAGGCACATCCGGAGATCCAGGAAGCAGCCTGTCCCGACAAATCAATTAAAAATGAAACGAATAGCAATTAATGGATTTGGCCGCATCGGTAGAGCGGCCCTCAAGATCATTACCGACACTCCAGACTTGGAGGTCGTAGCCATCAATGACCTGATGTCCCTGGAAAATGCCGAATACCTGCTCAAATACGACAGCGTATACGGGCAGTACCATCGTCAGGTACTCAGTGATGGGAACAGCCTGGTCATCGATGGAAAATCCATCGCCTACTCATCCATAAAGGATCCGAAGCAGCTACCCTGGAAAGCATTAGGTGTAGATATAGTCATTGAAAGCACCGGCTTCTTCACAAAACGTGAAGATGCCGAACGACACATCGAAGCTGGAGCAAAGACCGTGGTGATATCCGGTCCTACGGCCAGTCTCGATACGCCGACGGTGGTTCATGGTGTCAACACCGAAGCCGGTAAGACAAACATTTTCTCTTGTGCGAGCTGTACCACCAACAACATCTCACCACTGATCGAGATTCTGGGCAGACGCATAGGGCTTGAAAAAGCGATTCTCAATACTACGCATGCATACACAGCGTCCCAGACGCTCATGGATGCTCCAGCCAAAAAAGACCTTAGGATGGGGCGCGCCGCTGCCTTGAATTTGGTTCCAGCTTCCACCGGAGCAGCCAAAGCCACTACGAAGGCGCTACCCGAATATGCTGGCAAGTTCGATGGCGTGGCCGTTAGGACACCCGTACCTGTGGGCTCCATCTCAGACATTACTTTCGTGGCTTCAAGACCCACCAACATTGAGGAGGTGAATCAGGTGTTGAAGGAGGAGGCGCTCAAGGAACGCTACAACGCCATCATCGCAACTTCCACCGAACCTCTGGTTTCCAGTGACCTCATCCAAAGCCCCTATGCGGCGGTAGTAGACCTGAACATGACCAAGGTGGTGGACGGCGACCTTGTCAAGATCATGGCCTGGTATGACAACGAGTGGGGTTTCACAAGCCAAATGGTTCGGCAAATACAAGCATTATAGACATTTAAATCGGTAAAGGCCTCACATTGATTGTGAGGCCTTTCTGTTAGCAATGACCAGACTGTTGCCCGTCTCAGCGTTTGGAATGCAACCCTTGATCGGCTCATAGCATCTTCTCCTCATGAAACCAATGTGAAAGGAGATGAATTCTGACAAACCCTTGATCAGGCTCGCTGGCCTGTTGATCCTCCTCCAACTGACAGCCGCTATCATCAGCCACAGTGTTATCCTCGAACCTATTTTGTATGGTTCGAGTGACTTTCTGCCTACAGTATTCCGCGAAGCCATGCTTGTCCGTTGGGCAGCACTCCTGGAATTTGTGGTGGGCGCTCCTGGTTGGTGCCGGCGTATTGCTCTTCCCCATTTTGAAAGTACGTAACGAGTGAATTGCTACGTGGTTCGTTGGTATCAAACTGGCCGAATTCGTCACATTGATGATTGGTGCGATCATAGTTTTACCTTGTTGTACACCAGCCAAAAACATAGCGCAACCACAGCAAACGAAGCCGCAAATTTGTCCACGCTGGCAGCAATCCTGCGATATGCCCGCGGGGCAACACAAAACCTGAGCCTCCTCGCTTATGCCATAGGCTCATCATTGTTTTTCTACCTGATGATCACAGGCCCCTATCTGTCTTAGGACTGCTGGGTATCGCCGGATTACTCACTGAAGTTTTGAAGAGCATGTTTGGTTTTTCCACCGCTTCATTTATGTACATCATCATGATGCCCATGGGCATCACCGAGATTCTACTGGGGATATGGTTGATAACAAAGGGAATGCGAGTCTCGCCATAACTACCCAAGGGTGGAAAAGAATCTTCCTTCGGGAGATAAATCACCGTCCAAGGTTAGATCGCTTCTAAATGACTATAGGTTAGAATGGTTGGCCTATCGTGAGGGAGTCCTCTACTAGCCCTGTCCCCAACACATTCCGCAAAGGTTCACATTGGACGAGTTTCAACAACTGGGAAACCTAAAACAGCACCAAAAGGATTGAGCATTCTTTCGGATTCATTGTTGAGTTTGAGCAGTGATCATGGAATTCTGAATCCTCCAAAATGGCAAGGTCATTTTACACCCAAAATCATTTGGAAAGTCCTCCAAATCGGTCTACAAAGACACCCCTATCGCACCATAATTTTCCTGGTATAATTCCATGATTTCTTCAAATACCACCCACGTTAATACGTTATATATTAAATGTCATATGTATTAACAATTAAACCGAATTGATCATGAACAATTTCAAAAGGGAATTAGACCTAGACACAAGTTCAGGCCACTTCAAAAACCATTACAAAACTACTGTAAGCTTCACTTATGACAACAGACAATACTTATTTGCCCAGAGTGAGAAAAAGCGATGGTTCATTACTGAATTGAAGCCGGACGGCTCAGGCTTTGGTAAGGACACATCATCCGGACATTTCAAAAATTACTACCAAACCGCAGTTTCTTTTGTGCACGAGAATAAGCCCTATCTCTATGCGCAAGCTGCCAATGGCAGATGGTTCATCACAGAATTGAGGCCTGATGGCTCAGGATTCGGCAAGGATACTGGATCCGGTACTTTCAAAAACTTCTATCATACTGCCATTTGCTTCGTGTACCGTGATGCCAACTACATTTTTGCTCAAAATGATAAGAAACGTTGGTTTATCACAGAATTGAAACCAGATGGATCTGGGTTTGGTCAAGACTCCGGGAGCGGGACCTTCAAAAACAATTACCACACTGCTGTATCCTTCGAGTTTGATGGTGTACCCTACATGTTCGCACAAAACCCCTCAAAAAGGTGGTTCATTACAAAATTGGACCCCAAAGGATCTGGATTCGGCAAAGACACCGCATCCGGTACATTCGCCCACGAATATGATTCGGCCATCGCTTATACTTCATTTGGAAAACCCTATATCTATGCCATAAGTCGCGAACATAATCGTAGTTTCATAACCAATCTAGTTCCGGATGGCAGTGGGTTTGGACACGACCTCAAAGTGCGGAAGTACAAAAACTTCTATGAAACACTAGTGCCGTTCTACATTGACGATGAACCCTATGTCTTTGGTCATAACCAACCCAAATGTCGTTGGTTCATCAAGGACCTGACCGTACTGGACCGGATTGACTTCAAGTTCGATGTAAAGGACATTGAATACGAATCCGTTAATTTCGAAGAATTAGATACGGAAAAAGATTTCGTGGCTCGGTCCACCTTCAAGAACCCGACGAGGGCCACCATCACCCAGGAATTCTCGAAATCGGTTTCGAAATTGTGCCGATATGAGTGGTCGGTTTCCAATTCATTCCTTGTTGGATTAACTGCGAAATTTGAGGCAAAAATCCCGCTATTGGGGGCATCGGAGGTCACCGCAAGGGCTGAGTATACGCATGGTTCTACCAAAACATGGGCCAGTGAAAAGAATGAGACCTATAGTACAAATACCACGATTGAAGTGCCTCCGGAAACAAGCATAGAAGCTGCAATGTGTATTGATTGGGACGACAACCTATGTTTGAAATTTGACCTGTTGGTGGATACCATAGGCAAAATGAACAAGTCCCCGCTGAGCAAATTGCAACTGGCAAAGGCACTTAAGTTTATTGATCCCAGCACCAAGATCATTGAAACAAGTTCTGCGTATGAGGTAACCTGTTTAGTCAAAGGGAATTTCACAGGCTCCTATGGACTTAAATCGGAAATCATTGTCCAGGAATTGGAAGCCTATGAGGCTGCATACTAGATAATTTGTATGCTTGACAAAGCCGGCAACCTTGTATGCTTGCATATGAGCTTGCCGGTTTTCATTTTGCTAGAATCACAGGACGTATATCATCCAAAAAGTGTTTCTCACACCATTCAACTTTAATATCCGTCCTTGCCTGGCCAGACAACTTCAGTATATTTTTGGCTGGAGTGTCATGACAAAGTGGTGTGCGACGGCCATGTCAAGGTCATGGCCTGGTATGACAACAAGTGGGGTTTTACAAGCCAAATGGTTCGGCAAATACTAGAATTATAGACATTTGAATCGGCAAAGGCCTTACATTAATTGTGAGGCCTTACTGTTTCGAAATGGCCAGCCTGTTGGTTTCTATCAGCGCATGGAATGCAACCCTTGATCGGCTCATAGCATCTTCTCCTCATGAAACCAATGTGAAGGAGATGAACTCAGACAAACCCTTGATTAGGCTCGCTGGCCTGTTGATCCTCCTCCAACTGACAGCCGCCATCATCAGCCACAGTGTCATCCTCGAACCTATTTTGTATGGTTCGAGCGACTTTCTACCCACAGTACTCCGCGAAGCCATTCTTGTCCGTTGGGCAGCACTCCTGGAATTTGTGGTGGGCGCTTCCTGGTTTGGTGCCAGTGTATTGCTTTTCCCGATTTTGAAATTACACAGCGAACGAATTGCTACATGGTTTGTTGGTATCAAACTGGCCGAATTCGTCACATTGATGATTGGTGCAATCATAATTTTAACCTTGTTGTACACCAGCCAAAAACATAACACAACCACAGCAAACGAAGCCGCCAATTTGTCCACACTTGCAGCAATCCTGCGATATGCCCGCGGGGCAACGCAAAACCTGAGCCTCCTCGCTTATGCCATAGGCTCATCATTGTTTTTCTACTTGATGATCACCACAAGGCTCATTCCCAGACCCCTCTCTATCTTGGGACTGCTGGGTATCGCCGGATTACTCACCGAAGTATTGATGAGCATATTTGGCTTTTCCACCGCCTCATTTATGTACATCATCATGATGCCCATGGGCATCACTGAGATTCTATTGGGGATATGGTTGATAACGAGGGGAATACGAGTCTCGCCAAGGTAATTTCCAAAGTAAAGGTTCTTTGATTGGGCACGCTTGACAGGATTCGAAGGAATTGCTCGCACGATCGTGGAGGATCCTCATCATCAATCCTTAGAAATTACTTTTCCAGACTAATTAAAAGCACTTTTGGGCCAGACTGTTGTGCTACATTGGACGAATGAAATATCTGCTGATAACCCTACTCACCCTGCTGATCGCTGCTGAGGCCACCAGCCAGGGAACGGAGACCATCTCCACGACCAACAAAATTCGTATCAACTTTATCAATCCGGCAATAGAGCTCGACCGTGTAACAGGAACAAAATCCATCTTGACCACTGGTCTTGGCGTGGGATATGGAGGTGGATACCCTGATCTAACTTCCTCAGGAAGTGGATTCATCTACATCATTAGCCCCTTTTTGGACGTTCAACACAAGTGGTTCATCAATCTCGAAAAACGCCACCAAAAGGGGAAAAACACAGCTAACAATTCCGGCAACTTTGTCTCCCTACGTTTTTTAGCCAGAGGGGCATCAATAGCAGAAAACGTGAGCAGATCTACAGATACCGATTTCGCGATCGGACCCACCTGGGGAATTCAAAGAAACTTTGCCCGAAATTTCAACTTTCTCCTGGATCTGGGTCCGATCTATTACTTTGATACTGAAGGAACAGGAAACTTCTTCCCTATCACTGTACAGCTCAACATCGGTTACAACATCAAGTAGGCCAGCTCCTCGTGGAAAAGGAAGCGAGCCGAAGCCTGATCCCAGTAAGATTACACATTTTAGTACTACAGGCGATCAATCCTCCAACCTGGTTATCGGTTTGAAAAGTTCTGTCCAAGTACTATACTTGGTCCATGACTTCACATGTGCTGAAAAACTATCTTGTAGGCTTGCTGATTTTGTCCTGCTGCATAGCACAATGTCAATCTCTAATTGACTGGGATTCAGAATACGAACTGAAGCTTGAGGATTTCAAATCTCCTCAAACAGAGATCAATGAAGCATTGACCAGCTATGCGATTTACAGTGGAGCATATCTGGATTTCAGCTTCAGCATGCCTGGCGCGGTTTTCATGATGACCAAGAACTTCAATTCGAAGGCGAAAACGGTATTCGACCAAAACTCGTCCATCATCACCGCTCCGGATTCTGCAACCGCGCTTCAACTTGTGAGGTTTGGGAAATTCAACTTTGATCTGGTGGAACTTTACACAAGAAAATTTCGGAAACGTCTTCATGAAGAGAAAGGTGCATTTTCTGATGTTGATTTTTTCCGTCCAATCTTTGACGAATTACAAGCTGAACAGAATGCGGAGAGCGCAAGGGTGTTGAAAGCTACTGATCTGGGTAAAGATGAATATCTACTGGAGGTAGAACGTCAAAAAGTACGGGATCAGATTGCAGAACTTGCGGCTTACTGCTTCGGTTGCAAACCGCCGAAAAGAAAGAAGAACAAGAAATAGCACCTAGAATATCTGAATATCTGCCACCACTGATACCCCCTCAAAAATCTTGCGTTCAGCTCGTCGAAGGTGGCATGATTCTTTTGCAAATTGCTGTGACTACAAACTAAATTGGACCCATGGGCTCTTCACTGAACATCTGGGTGGTCCTATTCACATGCGGCATCGTCATGGCCCTATTCATGAGCGTGTTGTTCCTTATTTCCCCAAAGAAATATTCCGTTCATGTTCAGAATGTTACAGCCATCTTGCTGGTTCTTGCCCTGCTCCTGTTTTTGGAGTTGGCAGAAGAAACCAATTTGGTAGATTCCTATCCTTTTCTCTTAGGAATCTCTCCAACCGTGGACTTGCTCATATGGCCATTTTTCGTGTTCTACATCCAGTCTATCAGCGGGAAAAGAAATGCCTATAACCTCTTGGACATGGCCTATTTCTCACCCTTCATCCTGGCGCTTATATGGCAGGTTCCATTTTTCATGCTCTCAAAAGGCGAAAAGCTCTCTTTCTTTCATCAGGGTGTGCCGAGGGAAGTGTTCCTCCTGGTAAATTTCAAGCTGATTTGTACCGCTGGATTCATTGCTTATATGATTCAGGTGCAATCCTCCGCCATAGGAAGATATGTATTCATTTTCCGTACCATGAAGAAGGTGAAATTTCTCAAAAGGACCCGGCAATTCGTTATTGGCATCTCTGCTCTGGTATTGACCATTTATGCGCTATTCTATGTGGGATACTTTGGCGTCCATGACATTGGTGACTCCGACAGGATAGGTAGTCTGATCATATCGGTGATGATCTATCTGCTCGCTGCACTCATTTTCCAAAATCCGCATCTCATCACTCGCGAAAGCTACTCGAAGCAAATCGTTGAATCCCTGAAGGGTCTAGAGTCTAAATACATCACAAGATTATTTCAATTGTTTGATGAACAGCGGCTTTACCTCAATGAGAAATTGACTGTCAGTGACATAGCTCGGGCATTGGATATCAACGATCAGCAGGTTTCCTACCTGGTGAACAGGCAATTGGGGATCTCCTTCCTGGATTTCGTCAATGCCTATCGGGTCCATGATGTCATCGGCAAAATCACCAATGGTGAACACCAGCAAAAGACTTTGCTCGGTATTGGCCTTGAAGCGGGCTTCAACAGCAAAGCTTCCTTCAACAGAAACTTCAAAGAACATACCGGATACACCCCATCGGACTATGTCGCCAAACTAAAAGACGTCTCAAATCAGAATTGAGTCGATTTTTCCGCCCTGACGATATTCTTTTGGTAGGAAATTTTCAATCGTGATCATTCGAATCTCTACTATCCTTTTGCTACTATCTGCCATCGCGCAGGACCTTCATGCCGCCCGTAAAAGGGAAGTCAGTTTCAACAATGGCACCCTCACTTTGAGGGGAACGCTGTACTTACCTAAGGGAGAGGGTCCTTTCCCCGCGGTAGTTTTCGTACATGGATCAGGGCCGGAAACACGTGCCAATAGCAGCTTCAGTGCCAATTGGCTGGCATCGATCGGCTACGTAGCGCTTACCTACGATAAAAGAGGTACTGGTAAATCCGATGGAGCCGAAAACGACTGGAAACGATTCAGCTTTGACAATCTTGCGAGCGATGCGATGGCAGCGCTCGATTACCTGAGCGACCAGCCGGAAGTAGACCCTTCCAGGATAGGTATACATGCCACAAGTCAGGGAGGGTGGGTTGCGGCACTGGCCGGCACCCAATCGGCAAAAGTCAGTTTCATGATCATCAGGTCTGCCTCAGTGACCACGGTCGAAGCAGATCGAATATTTGAAAGGTCCGAAAGACTGAAGCGAGAGGGATTCTCAAAGACGGACATTGCCGAGGCCACGAAAATGCAAATGGTTGAAGCCAAGACGACACTGAACGATAATGACCCCGATGAGTTCGCCAAGCTTTTTGAAGCTTACCAGGATCGGGGATGGTTCGCCAGGGTGTATGGCGGCACAGATCCTTTCACCACATCATTGATCGCGTACCGGAGGTGGTATGCTTCCATCTACCGCTTCGACCCTGTGCCATTGCTGGAACAAATGGACACCCCCATTTTCTGGATTTTCGGCGACCCAGACCTGGACACCAATGGGCCTGTCACACAGAGTCTTCAAAACCTGCAAAAACTCCAAACCTCGGGTAAGCCCTACCAGATACACGTCTATGAAGGTCAGGGTCACAATGTGAAGGAGCGAAAATATGAGTCGGCTCTTTATGACTGGCTTTGTGAGATCGATTCCTGTCGATCCTACAAGTTCAAACGGCATTAGTGCTCAAGGTTCATGGTTACAAAGGCCATGTTTTGCTGAAATTTGAGGTATGCAGATCTTTGATGCCCATTTTCATATTATTGACCAAAGATTCAAGATCGTTCCCAACCAGGGATATCTACCCAATGAATTCACCGTTGACGACTATCTACACGAAACACACCAGTTAGACCTAATTGGAGGAGCGGTGGTGTCCGGTTCTTTTCAAGCCTTCGACCGGGAATACTTGAAGCAGGCCTTGAGGACCCTGGGCAGTAACTTCTTTGGGGTAGCCAACATTCCGCACGATATCAGCGATGAAGAAATCAAGGAGCTCAGTACGAGCAACATTGTGGGAGTTCGCTTCAACCTCAAAAGAGGCGGCTCTGAGCAGCTCCGGCATCTGGCCAACTTGTCCGCCAGGCTGAGCGATCAATATGGATGGCATACAGAGCTCTATGTCGACAGCAAAGACCTGGCCGGTTTGAGGCCGACACTCTCAAGATTGAGACGCTTCACCATAGACCACTTGGGGCTATCCAAAATCGGTTTGAGGGAGGTGTTGCATTGGGCGGAACGAGGACAGATGATCAAGGCAACGGGGTTTGGAAGGATCGATTTCGACCCTACAGAGGCCATGAAGCAAATTCACTCAGTCAATCCACATTCGCTGATGTTTGGCACCGACCTTCCCTCAACACGGGCACCCAGACCTTTCTCCATAGAAGACCTTAGACTCATTGAAGACAACTTTGATAAAATTGAGCAGGAGAGAATCTTCCGAACCAACGCCCAGAATTGGTATGACCAATCGAAGCCTTCATGAACACCTCAGTTCGTGGCAGACAGGCCTCCCCTCGTCCTACCGTACTTCACTTTTGCCGCAGTGCGGCAACTCCCAACAAAGTCAGGCGTTTCAGCAATCAAGACTCAACAAATACCGATAGTCCAACACTTGACTTACCTTAAATCCATACCTGGCTTATGCAATTTCGACCTACTTTTTCAATGCTATTTGCGCTCAGCTGCCTTTTGCTCAATCCATTTATGGCCGCCTCCCAGGACAAAAACGTCCAACAGGAAATCATTGAACATGGTGCCTTCATTAGAGCGGCCTTCGCCACCGCAGACATTGACAAAATAGAATCCCTGCACCATCCTGAGGTCATCAAAGCCCTGGGGTACGATGACCTGAAGGTAGGAATTGAAGAAGTTATTGATGGGCTCGAGGGTACGCTGGAAAACTACGAACTTGAGTTTATCGAGAATGACATTGAAAGCATTTTGGTGCGCAATGACCTGGCCATTGAACAAACCAAATTTTCCATACGGGGTACCCCCAGAAATGAAGGCGAACCCTTTGTCTTCAGCGGTAGAACGATGGTGACTTACGTCAGGTATGAACACAGCCCAACGGGATGGGCCACCATCCGGGAAATCATTCAGCCTGCACCTCAATAGATCACAAAGGGCATCATCCGCGCCCATATCGACGGCGGAACAAACGTCGTATGGTACGATCTGGAAAAAATCAAAATTCTTCTGCGCATGCACGAGACGTTGTTTTCACTTGAAGCGACGTCGATCCAGGTCATGTTAAAACATGAAGTGGAAATTGGCTATTTTTGAAGATGTTCATTTCGCCAACCTACTCCTAACTACATGCTTCGATTCCGTGCAGATGTAAGAACCATCTTTTTCATGTTACTGACTATGGCACTCCTGATTTTCCTCTGGAATCAGTGGACCCAGATGAATATATGGCTATTTCTTGGCCTTTATTCATGCCTACTACTCCTGGCCGTCACGGCATCCGTCATTACACACAATCACCAACATTTGCCGATTTGGAAAAACAAATGGATGAATATCCTCACCGACAATTGGCTGACGATCTTCTACGGTTATCCAATCTTTGCATGGATTCCCACGCACAACATCAATCACCACAAATACATCAACACTGAGCCAGATTATACCCGAACCTTTCGGTATACAGAGAAGAATAACATCCTTACCTTACTCACCTATCCTTCGATCAGTGGGTATTTCCAACAAAAGGCCATAGGTGATTATCTGAAGGCACTCAAAACCAAAAACAGGGAACAGTATTTTCTTTGTTGGCTGCAGATTGCCTGTCTGGTGACTTGGGTAGTGACAGCGCTGATCATCAATTGGAAAAGTGCGTTGTTGCTCGTCATTATTCCGCAGCAAGTTTCCGTTTTCTCGGTGCTTATCTTCAACTATATCCAACATGTGCATGCTGACGAAGAAGATGACTTAAACAACTCCAGGAATTTCACAGGAGCTATCATGAATTTCATTTGGCTCAACAATGGTTACCATACCGCACACCATGTACAAACCTCCTTGCACTGGAGCCAGTTGCCAGCCAAACATCGTGAATTAGCGCCCAAGATCGATCCTGTTTTGAATGAGGATAATTTCACCTGGTTTATGTTTAGAACTTATGTTCTTGGCATTTTCATGCCCTCCATGCGCACAAATTCTATGCGAGTCGCAAGAATGAAAAAAGAAGCGTCGCTAGTGACCTCATAAGGTAAATCCCGAGGGACAATGCTTCACCAAGTGCCTTCTGCATTGAGAATATAACGATAATTATAGTTGTATAACTATTTGTATAGTAATATAATTGTGGACGTTATTATCCAATTGTTTCAAGATGCTCAAAACGCCACTCGCGATTTCCCTCTTGCTCGTCGCCTTACACGTCTCCTCTCAAGAGAAGGCAGTTTGCTTCACCGTGGATGACCTTCCAACGGTAACCTACCGAGTCCCGGGATATCAGCACAAGTACGACATCACCACTGCACTCGTACAAGCATTTGTGGACCACGATGTGCCAGCCATAGGTTATGTCAACGAGGGTAAACTCTATTCCGGCGATTTGCTGGACAGTTCCATGGTCAGGCTACTGGATTTCTGGCTTTCAAACGGATTGGAACTGGGCAACCACACTCACTCACACCTGAACTATCATCGCGTAGCTTTTGAAGACTACCAAGCCGACATTCTCAAGGGCGAACCCATCACCAAAGCCTTGATGGAGAAATACCAGCAGCGGCTAAGGTACTTTCGCCACCCCTACCTTCGAAGTGGCGCGAATCAAGCTCAGTCCGATTCGCTTCAGGCATTCCTGGCCAAACATGGATATGAAGAAGCTCCTGTCACCATAGACAACGACGACTACTTATTTGCGCACGCCTATGGTACGGCCTACGTCCTGAAAAACCATGAACTCATGGCGACCATCGGGTCTGATTACCTGCAATACATGGAAGAAAAGCTCCTTTACTTTGAACGCCAGGCAACCAGGTTATTCGGACGCAACATTTCTCAAATCCTGCTGATTCATGCCAACTTACTCAATGCGCACTATCTGGGTGGACTGATCGGCATTTATGAAAAGCACGGCTACCAATTCATCTCTCAGGAAGAAGCCCTGGAAGACCCAGCGTATCACGAAGCCATAACTTTTTTTGGCGACTACGGCATCTCCTGGATCGACCGGTGGGCCCTGAGCAGGGGAAAACGCGGAGATTTCTTCAAGGGTGATCCTGTCACTCCCAAGTACATCACGGAAATCCCTCAGCAGTACCCCGGGGATTAGCCGTCCATCATCCATGGGAACCGGGTAGGTCAGACACCGGCGGTTTTCAATGATCGAATCATTAGATTAAGAAGTATTGAAACGGAGTTTCAGGACCAATTATCAATGACGCTCAGACCTAACATCATTGTTTTCTCGCTCTTGGTATTGACCGGGCAAACGGTCATGGCTCAGGGCAATGTAGACTTCCAGGGAGAACTTGCATTTGGTCCGCATGACGTCGGCGTAAGACGCATGACTATACCCACTGGCTCACGTACCATAGAAATCCATCTCTGGTACCCCTCCGATGGCAATGGTAAAAGTATGAGCTACGCAGACTACTTGAACTACAAGGGGACACTAGAGAAAGCCGAATTATTGAGGGATTTGTCCCTCGGCATATCTGGCCGGGAAGGTGCTTTTTCCGAAGATACCTTGCAGGCCATCCTGGATGGTAAGACCAAGGCCATGCGGGAAGTCGAATTGAAAACGGGTAAATACCCTTTGTTGGTATGGAGCACAAGATATGGGACAGTCGAACATCAATACCTGGTTTCCGAATACCTGACCAGTCACGGATTTGTCGTGGCATTTCCTGAAGATGTGCCAAACTCACCCTTTCCATGGCAATTACAATCCCCGGAGGAGAAAGCCCAGGTCCTTGATCAACATGTAGCAGATATCACGGTCTCCATCACTCACCTGAACGAGCTACCTTATATTGACGCCTCCAAAACAGGCATGCTAGCGTGGAGCTACGCCGGAGAGTCTGCAATCCTGGCACAAATGGATAATCCCGACATCGACCTGGTGGTAGGGCTGAGTGGCATCGGGTTCAACCGTGGCGTGTATCTGGGCAATGACCTTGCGCAAAGGGTCGATGCGGAGGCCCTGGGCGTGCCCTACCTGATCATGTCAGAAGAGGTAGGCACCAATGGAGCCGGGAGGAGTGCACCTACAATATTCGATGCCATGCACCCAGCCTCCAGATACATTGCCTTCAAAGAGCTGTCTCATGGAAATTTCAACGCCCTTGAGGGGATGTTCCCAGGGGTACTAAGGACCCATCACGTTCAGGGTTGGTCGAGAGGTGGCGAAGTAGCTCAGATAGGTTATGAAACCATTTGTCAAATCACGCTGGCATTTGTCAGATCTGTTTTCGACGGATCAAATGCTGAACCTTTCGATATGGCTATTTCATCGCTTCAGAGAGGGTTATCTGCGGATTTTCTTTCAATCCAATCCCCCGCCGGGATAGAATAATTCCTGCTATCAGTAGATAACCAGGTTACTGAGCTCGCCAATCATTAAAATGTTTAGCAAAGCTCTCCATTTCCCGAGGGATCATTTTGGTGGGGACATTGCCGTAGCCCATCACAAACCCTGGTCGCTGATTTGCTTCATTGATGTACAAGGAAGATAGGGCAATCAGGTGGTAACCTTTTGGTTTGACGTAAGCCACAAACGCCTGGTCATCCAGGTTTTCATTGAAGAGACATACGAAATGAATACCTGTTGTGGCTGCCAGTACGGTGATATGAGAAGCAAATCGCGCCTTGAGTTCCTTCAAGAGAAGCTTATACCTTTCAGCGTATACCAGGCGCATCTTCCTGATGTGTTGGTCCAGGAAACCTTTCTTCATAAATCTGGACAAAATTGCCTGCTCAATGATGGATTGTCCTTTGTTAGTGAGTCCCTGATATTTCAGTATTGTGGCTTTGATTGCAGGAGGCAAGACCATGAAGCTAATCCGAAGTCCCACAAAGAGCATCTTGCTCATTGAGCCCAGGTATAAGGTGGATACAGCACTACTCAATCCATGAAGGGCCCGTAACGGTGCATCATGAAAGCGGTAGACACTGTCGTAGTCATCCTCCACCACCAGTGCACCAAGGGCCTCCGCCTGTTCTATCAATTGTAAGCGTTTGTCTACGCTCAAGCTCCCACCCAGGGGATACTGATGACTTGGTGTGAGGTAAATGGCCTTCGGGACATCTGCTTCGCTGTTCACATCCGGAAAAACCAAAGGATCAGCTTGCAGGTCAAGGGGTCGGATTTCAATGCCCAGGCCCAAAAAGAGATCCCTGGCTGGTGCATAACATGGATCCTCCACCCATATCACGTCGCCTGGCCGGAATAAGGAATGAACCATTTTTTCAAGAGAATCCGTAATCCCCTGCGTGATCAGGATATCATCGCCAGTAACAGATAGGCCTCTGTACTTTCTAAGGTGCCTTGCAATTTCCATCCTAAGGTCCATGAATCCCTGACGATCATATTGGTTGAAGCTGGATCCAGGCAAATTACGTACTACGCTCGTGGAAACTCTGGACCATTTCTCAAATGGAAATTCCTCCATATCAGGTAGACCCGGGTAGAATTTGCCGAAATGATCGTCCAACTTCTCCCCAACCCTCATATCCTTGCTGACCTCCCCCTTTTGACCGAGCACCTGTAAAATCTGATCCGGTATGCCCTCATTGACAAAAGTGCCGGATCCGACCTTTTGTGAAAGGTATCCTTCAATTTTCAGCTGTTCAAATGCCTTAAGTACCGTAACTCTAGAACAACCCGAAGCCTCAGCAAACGACCGGGTCGACATGAGGCGATCTCCAGGTTGTAACCGACCCTGGATGATGGCTTCCCTGATTTCATCATATAACCTTCTCCAAAGGGGCCCATGCCCTTCCTCCAGCGAAATGGCCGACGAGCTGTAGCGTGACTTTGCCATAATGGTATTGTCAATAGTGCAATAATGGTTATATCAACAATACCAATTTAGTCCTTTTTTTGTATCAAAGCATGTCCAATGATAGGATCCATCACGGAACATATCGGTAGAACGCCTCTACTTCACCTACAGCGAATCAGCAAGAGCGTCGATGGGAATGTACTGGCCAAGCTGGAATACCTCAATCCATGTGGATCAAAAAAAGACAGGGTCGCCCTGCATATCATCGAAGCTGCCGAGGCGCAAGGAATACTCGGCAAGGGACAACACATCATCGAGCTCACAAGTGGCAATATGGGCACTGGATTAGCGCTCATATGCCAATCCAGAGGTTATCCCTTCACGGCAGTCATGTCGAAGGGCAATTCACCTGAACGTGCGACAATGATGCGCGCGTTAGGCGCCTCGGTAGTCCTGGTCGATCAGGCTCCTGGCGGAGAGAACGGCAAGGTATCCGGGGAAGATCTGGCGCTGGTAGAGGAACGCACGCAGGCACTGACATTGGAATTGGATGCCTTCCGGATCGACCAATTTCAGAATGAGCACAATCCCATCTCACACTACTTAGGTACAGGCAAAGAAATACTGGAGCAAAGTGACCTTACCATCCATGGCTTCTGTGATTTTGTGGGTACAGGTGGCACTTTTCAAGGGTGCGCCCAGGTCTTTCGATCCCACGACACCGACATTTCCTGTTACGTCATCGAACCCAAGGATGCGGCGGTGCTGGCTAAGCACAAATCGCGACATACATCACACCTTATCCAAGGAGGGGGATACAACATGGCGCAGCTACCATTGCTAGATCGGCAATTGATCGATGGATTCCTTCAAGTCACTGATGAGGAGGTTATATCGGCCATGAAAATGCTGGCCCTGAAGGAGGGTGTATTCGCGGGCCCATCATCTGGAGCGAACCTGGCTGGGGCGCTGCAACTATTGAAAGGACCGCTCAAGGGTAAGAATATCGTTGTCATCATCTGTGACAGCGGCATGAAATACATGCAATCCAATATCTGGACATAACCCCAAACCGCTATGACAAAAAATGAAATAAGAATCGGTAAACCTCAAGAAGCCAGCATGTTTTACGAGACCATGAAAGTGCTGCGACCACATTTGGATTTGCGAAAGTTCGAAGAACAACTGGTGACCCAAATGAAAGAAGGCTATCAGTTGATCTATGTAATCGACGACGATGAGGTAGTCGCCCTTGCCGGCTTCCGAACCTTGAATACGCTGTTTAGCGGAAAGACGCTCTATATCGACGACCTCGTTGTGAAAGAGTGTTGCCAGCAGCACGGGTACGGCAAGCAACTCATGAAATGGATCATCGCTCACGCCAAGCAACACGAATACAGCCATCTTTCGTTGGATTCCGGATTTACCCGGAAGAAAGCCCATCGCTTTTACCTGAGCCTGGGGATGCAAATTGAGTCCTTGCACTTTGGCCGAAAAACGGCTGAGTTGTGAGCACTGTGGCTCATTTCACACCTATGCAAGCCGCGATTCGGGAAATGCAGCCAAACGACATTCCCCTGGTGGTTGACTATTTCATCAACGCCGATACGAGATTCCTGATCGGAATGGGAGTGGACAGGTCCAAACTACCAAAAAGGGACCAATGGATAGAGGAAATGGCCAGGGAGCTGGAGAAAGATTATGAACAGATGAAAATCTATCACATCATCTGGCTGCTGAATGAGTCGCCGGTCGGCCACTCCAAGTTGACTGATATCGAATATGGTAACGTGGCAAATATGCACCTGCACATTTGGCACCCTGAAGTCAGAAAAGCCGGATACGGGTGTGAATTCCTGAAGCAAACTATCCCCTTATTCTTCCCCCGGTTCAAATTGAAGTACCTGATTTGTGAGCCTTATGCATTGAACCCAGCTCCCAATGGTGTCCTACCCAAACTGGGATTTGAATTTGAGCAGGAGTATGACACCCTGCCAGGACCAATTGCCTTTTTTCAGCCGGTCAATCGTTACGTTTTGACGAGGGAAGACATGGAAAAGATCAGAAAAAATGGAACTGTACAGAATCATTCTCCCCGTGAGGGACATCGAGATAGCCTCAAGATTTTATGGAGATCTTTCAGGTAACACGGGAGTGCGCGTTTCTCCCGGTCGTCATTATTTCAACATGGGTAGCATAGTGCTGGCATGCTACGATCCAAAGGCAGATGGAGATGAACCCCACGACTGGCAATTTCACGAAAACCAGTACATCTACTTCAGTGTGCCCGACCTAGCTGATATGCGCAGGCGAGTCATCCGTATTGGAGGGGAAACTGTGACCGAAATAGGTGCAATGCCCTGGGGAGAAACCCTATTCTACGCCAGGGATCCCCTGGGAACTCCCATTTGCTTTGTAGACGAGGCAACCGTTTTCAAAGGGTAGCTTCAAAATTCCCCCAGATAATACCTCACAATCCCGCCGATTCGGGTCCTTGACTTATCTTTCGGGAGATGATAGACACCTCCCTCAACTCGTCGAATTTCTATTTCCTGCTGGCAGTAGTCCAGGGAATAGTATTGGCAGGAATCATCCTCTTTCGGAAGCCCCGCAGAAGAGCTCACTTCTTTTTCGGCATTCTGGTGCTCCTCTTCTCGCTGTCCCTCTTGCAAGGGCTACTTGAAGAATCTATCCATGCCTTCAATGCCAGATTCCCGATACCGATGGACTTTGGTTTGGCTTTTGGGCCGTTGGCATATCTACATGTATTGTACATCAAAGATCCCCTGAAGGCTTTTCGTGTCTCAGATCTCGCACATTTTCTCCCCTCCTTTATACTGGACGGCATATTGTTTACCTCAGGCTTTCTCTATATCCGTTCCAACATGGAATGGGCCTACGAAAATATTCCACTCATACAATCCATTGGGTTGACCTTGGCGCTGGTCGACCTGATCCAACTGAGTATTTATACCGTACTCATCTATCGCGTCTCCTCAGAAGCCAAGATGGTTCTTCGCGATTTTGAGGCGGTGAAGAAATGGCTGAAAACACTGGTGGTTCTCTGGTGTGTGCTGATAGGTTTCCTCCTGATTGCCGTACCTGTTGCACTATTCTATGTGGATCGGTTTGATGACAATTCTTACCTGATCTACAAACCGATGGGCGTCTTCAAGGCACTTTGCATCTACCTGCTTGGCTATTTCTATTTGCTCAAGTATGCCAAAAAGGTAGAGACCTATGCTGAGCGCATCGGTAATTTCAAGTTCACAAAATCAGATCTAATCCAAAAGAAGGATAAAATCCTCAACGCTCTGGAGAAAGACAAGCTTTATGAAGATCCATCCATCACTGTCGCCAAGTTGGCGGGGCACTTGGGTCTGCCCATCAACAGCCTTTCCAGGATGATCAACGAAACCCTCAATACCAACTTCAACGATTTGATCAATCAGTACCGGGTCCAGGCATTTAAGTCACGGGTCCTAGCGCCTGACAGTCACAAATACTCAATTCTAGGTTTGGGGCAGGAAGTGGGATTCAGGTCCAAAGCCTCATTCTACAGGGCTTTCAAGAAAGAAACAGGCATGACACCATCGGATTTCATGAAGTCTCACCAATGAAATAGTTTCAAATGCCAATCTGAGACCCTCCCAATTTTTCGTTCGAGCGGCCGAAACAGACTTTTGAGCAAAAATCGAACACATGCAAAAAATACATTCTACTATTATCGTCTTGCTGGTTGGGGTCTTCAGCGCATACAGTCAGCCAACACTCACAGAGGTGGAAACGAGGAGTTTCCCGACTACAAAAGATCTCAAAATTGATGGAGATATAGGGTACATGGTCGTACCAGAGAGCCGCCTTAATCCATCAGAAAGAAAGACCAAAGTCAAATATGTACACCTCCGGAGCATCGCTGAAAACCCAGGGACCCCTGTAGTCTTTTTGGAAGGAGGTAACGGCGTAAGCACCTGGCAGGCTGAAAGCCCAGAAGACCTCGACGATTGGCTACCCATCCTGGAAGTGTCGGATCTGATATTTGTCGATCGGCGGGGAACAGATGATGAGGCACTCACTTACATCTGGCTGGAGGAATACCCTAAATATTTCCTGGTCTCAGAGGACAGTGCCAACCTGCACTACCAAAGAATGGCTAAGGCTGCATTGGCTACTTACGAAGAAAAGAATATAGATGTCACCGGATATGACATTGTGGACCATGCACAGGATGTTCAAGACCTCATGACCTCGCTGAACATAGACCAATACAACCTACTTGGCTTTAGCTTCGGAACACATATTGGTATGACAGTCATGGAACTCTATCCTGAAAACATAGAACGTGCAATCCTGGTAGGGTCAGATGCACCCAACCAGTCCTTTAACTTCCCCAGCTACCTGGACGCACATATTGAGAAAATCGCCGACCTGGTAAGACAAGATGCCGAGCTTTCCAGGACAATCCCTGATTTTCGATCCCTGGTCGAAAAGGTGATGCGGAAGCTGAATGATGATCCTGCAACGGTTACCGTAAAAAATCCACTGACCGGCGAAGACATGGATCTTCAAATTGGCGCTTTTGGTCTAGCCTTAATATTGCGACTGGATATCGACGATGCCAGCGACATCCCGGCAATTCCCAGATTACTGTATACGATTGACCAGGGAGATTATGCAATGCTAACATGGTTTGCACAGAAACGGATGGTTTTCGGCCTTGCAGTGCCTGGAGGAGATATCAACCAACAGCTTGCCTCAGGAGCCAGTCCTTCCAGATGGCAAAGAATTGAGCAAGAAGCCAACGAGAGCATTTTTGGCAACGCCGTTAACTTCCCATTTTCCGCGGTGAAAGACCGCTGGATTCCGAATGAATTGACTTGGGACACGACTATTCCTATGCAAAGTGACATTCCAACATTATTCATCACCGGGACACTGGATTGCAGAACACCTGTGGAACAGGTCAATAGGACTATGGCCGGTTTCAGCAATGGCGTACATGTGGAAGTGGTGAATGCTGGCCATGATCAGTCCCTATGGAACCGGGAGACATTTGACGAAACCATCCCACAGTTCCTGAAGGGTGAAGCAATCAAGCTCAGGGATTCATATTATGGAGACATCGAATTCCTTCCTTTGATCGGTCCCACTACTGCTCATCCATCTACCCGGTGACTGAGTTCGGATACCACGAAAACACGATTCTGGGAAAAACCCAAGGCCATAGCGATTGCCATTGAAGATGGTGGGTCATATATTGTTAAGAGATGATAGGAGATTTAGATTGGCTGTACTGGAGAAAAAATACGCGCTGCTTTGCCCAATATGAGGACACAAGGCTGGAGTTCAGCGGTGCGGTTGAGTTTGAGATTTCATCATGTGCGGTAAATCCTGAAACCTACCGGAAAAAAAATCATCCCCTGAATAAATTGAAGACTTATAGATCTTAGCATATGAATCCAGATTGGAACGAACGATACAGCGCACCTGAATTTGCTTATGGGGAATCGCCCAACGTTTTCTTTAGCACTTGGCTTATCAGGTTTCAACCCGGAGCCATTCTCATGGCGGCTGAAGGAGAAGGTAGAAATGCAGTATTTGCTGCATCAAAAGGATGGGACGTGACTGCCTTCGACCTCAGCATTGAGGGGAAGCACAAAGCCGAGCTGCTGGCAAAGCAGCACAACGTGCAGGTCGACTATCAGGTTGGGGATTTCCAGGATCTGCAATTCGAACCTCATAGTTTCGATGCCATCGGGTTGATTTACGCCCATTTTGCAGGAGATAAGAAAATGAACCATCTGAAAAGACTTGAAACTTACCTCAAGCCCGGTGGAGTCGTGATTTTTGAAGCATTCAGCAAAAATCATCTGCCTTTTCGCCTGAAAAACCCAAAGGTGGGTGGTCCCATGGACTTAGATGTTCTCTTCTCCGTAGCGGAACTAACGGATAGCTTTGGGCACTATGAACAACTAACCCTGGGGGAAGAGGTTGTCGAACTGAATGAAGGTAAATACCACAATGGCACAGGATCAGTACTACGATTTGTTGGCCGAAAACCCCAAAACCAATGAACATGGCGCCCGTTCAATCATGAGTTGTTTCACCATGTAGCGTGTTGACTATTCGGTATTGAGTTCCTCCATCACAATTCAGAATTTTGCACCATCAAGTGCCCTAAGGCCCTATATCAAAAAATATTATCTCCTCGAAGGTGATCTGGGTAGCAACACCCAAGACACCTTTTTTGCCGACGGATGCCTGGAGATGGTTTTCAATTTGGATTTGACGTTTGAGCGAGACCACCAAAAAGAACATTGGGCCAAAGTGATCGGACAGATTACGGGGCCTCTGCATGTAAAAGCCAGCGGCAAAGGCAGGAGCTTCGGCATCTGGTTTCGTCCCGACGGATTCGCCATGTTTTGCAACGTCCCCGTGAAGGAACTGACCGACCGATCAATCCCTCTGGACACCCTAATGGGAAGCGCTTTTGTCGATTTTGTGGAAAACAATCTGGTGCGAGGTGACATACCAAATCTAATAGAAGGTCTCAATGTCTTTTTTGAAAAGAGATTGTCCCATCCTCAACATGCGAAAAAGGCGTACATAGCGAGTATGGTCCTTAGAAGAATTGAAAGCCTGGACCAAAACATTGACTTAAAGACGCTCGCTAGCGAATACCAGGTATCACCCAGGTATATCCAAAAAATATTCATGGAGCGTATAGGACTAAGACCCATGCAATATCAGCGGATTCTGCGTTTCCAAAGAGCCCTGGACCTCCTACGCAACCCGCCTCAGCATGGCACACTGACAAACATCGCCTATCGCTCTGGCTATTTTGATCAGTCCCACTTCATTCGGGAATTCAAGGGTTTCACAGGATTGCTTCCCTCGGAATACAAGGTTGGAAACCACCCCATCAACCAATATTTCCTTACTTATTAGCTATTCGCTTTTGTACAATGGCAGGGTGGTCAGAGGTCATACTTTTGGCCAATCACAAAAAACTATACCATGCTTTGTACCAGAAGACTACTCCTGAAAGCCCTGACCATTTTGTTTTTCACCCCTGGTTGTTTGTCGCAAAACCAGGATCCTACCCGCATAGCATCCATCGAAGATGAGAAGCGGGCTATTCTTGGGGCAATCAACGCGGAGACCCGGGCAGCCTTTGGGCGAGACTATGAAGGCTGGAAGGCTATGTGGGTACAAGAAGCCTTCGTTACCAAAACCTATATGACCTTTTCTGATAGTAGCTTCTCCGAAACCCTGGGATTCCAGGAAATCGACCAATTTATCCGTAATTATTTCGCTGATCACCCTGAGCCTGATCCCTACCCTGCCCCTTTGACCGATATTGAAGTTCGGCTCTATGGAACCGGCGCCTGGGTTACCTACGAACAGGAGGACCCATCGCGGGGACGCAAACGGGAAACGCGTCTGATGGAAAAGGTGGACGGTCAATGGAAAATAGCTGGTATGCACACCACCATTTATGGATTGGCCAAGCCAGATAATCGCTAATTGAAGATGCCCTGCCATTGAGGGGATAATCACCGGAGCAGAAACTGCCCCTATATCCATGTCATTCTTTCCATCGAATAGTTTGTTTCGCGACGCGGTGGGAGAAAATGCGCTGGCTGTTGCCAAATTATCAGGTACGGCTGAGTCAGATGAACCGAATTGTGCGCTGAAATCTCGCCCATTTTGGAGTGCCGACGTTGGTTTGTCGAAAAAACCTATGAAACAACTACTTATTGTCCCCATCTTGATTTCCTTGACTAGTTACAAAACCCTGGCGCAGCTTTCGGCCGAAGTTCCCAGCAACTACTATCTTGAAATTGTCTCTTTCCAGGTGAAGGAAAGCAGCCAGGACTCATTTGACGAGGCACAAAGTCGGGCGTTCGCGTCATTAAGCAAAATGAAGGGATTCGTATCAGCAGAAAGCTACAAGGACGTAACTAACGACCTGGCAAGGGTTGATCTACTGCTTTGGGAAACCCTGGAGGATGCACGCCAGGCTGCTGATCAATTCAAACACGCATTGGTCCTTCAGTCTTATGCAGCGTGCCTGGACGCCGTGACCTTTAGTGGCCACGGTAAACTCATTGAGAATGGTCAAATCGGTGCACGACCAACTGGGGAAGAAAGCGTACTTGAATTCATTACCTACAAGGTCAAACCTCAACTCAAAGACCAGTACCTCGACGCTCGCGCTCCCATCTTCGACTACCTCAAGGCGTCACACGCTGGCTTTCAGTCGGCAAAAACGTACTCGGTGATAGAAGAACAAGATGTCATGGCAGATCTAGTTTTCTGGGACAGTGTTGCCTCACACAAACAGGCACTGGAGGCTTCGGCTAAGGAGCCGGTATTTGGGCCATTTGTTGAGGCCATTGGGGAAGTAAAGGTCGCAGGAGACTTCGTCAGGACCTATTGAAATATTCCCTCGGCGTCATGTTATATTTCGCTTTGAAAGCCTTGTAGAATGTGGCTTTCGAATTGAATCCAACCTCCTGCGCCACACCATAGTAAGTGAGATGGGGATAGGCCTCCGAGGTTACCACTCGGACGAATTCGTCGATCCTCTTCTCATTTATGTAGTTATAGAAGCTCTTCTTGAAGTGGTTGTTGATAACCATAGACACTGTAGTCCTGGTCACCTCCAATTTCTCCGCTACAAGCGATTGTGTGAGTCCCTGGTCTGTGAGTAAGGCCTTGTTCTTCAAAAGGTCCTCCAAAGCGACGGACAATTGATTGATGTTCTTCGGGGGAGCAAAAGGAGTCTTTTTTCTCAACAGCCCGCGGCTGTCTGAGTATACCAGGAAATAGCCATTCAGCACAAAAATGAGTCCTACGATCGCCAGCCAAACCATATCCACCGATATGAATGCTAAAGGATTTGATAATCCCAGGTAGGGCAGGAAATGTAGCAAACAAAATGTCGATAGCAACGCTAGGAAGAGCGTGAGCAATCTGGGTAAGAGAAATGGTTGCTCGGAATATTGATTGCCCTGTTGTCCCTGCCCCCAGAATAGCAAACATGTGGCGACGAGGTAAGCCGCAGTCTGCAAAGTCATGATAAAAAGCAGCATTGGAGCCACAACCTCATTGAAGGTCGTATTGCCTTCCAGCAAATGAATGATGTCTTCGGTAGGTTGGGCCACCATTACCACCCTGAAGCCAAAATACAGCAGCGGGTATGCAAAGTGGGTCCACACTTTTTGAGGACTCCCGGGAAACAAGAAGGACCGGACGAACAGGAAAGTCGCAGGACCGATAACCAAAATGAGTGTATCTGCAAGCAGAAAAGGTCGGGGAAATTGCCAGTAGTAGGCCCCAGCGAGGACATTAGAGGCCAACAAGATGCACAACGACAACAACAGCCACAAGAGGAAAACGTGGTTTTCCAGGTGTTGGCGCTTCGCCAGAAGTACTGCGATCATCATCAGTCCCACAGCCAAACCAACAATATTGATCGTAAGCGTTGGATCCATATATAAATTTTTATCGACGGTACTATTACACGTGGCTGGTACCAAGTGGTTCCACTTAGCAGGAAGCTCATGTCAACTCAATTTGCTGACCTGCTCAATAGCTTCCAAAAGAACTAGCTTTGCATCCAATCCGCTCAATATGCATCATGAAGCATTTATTTTTCCTCTCGCTGATAATCTTGATGGTAGCCTGTCAATCCACCAAAAAACCCGAAGAAACCAAATTACCCGAATATCAGGTTGAGTTGAATATCAGCCGGGTTATTTACTATGGAGACACCATCAATTTTGAGGTGCCACTTACAGTCAGACCCATTCCCAACTCGGACAAGATCGCCCTGATTCCTCTAGGTAATGGCAACCGCTTTGGCGTGAAGTACTTCGTGAGTACCATGATCACTGGTAACGAGCGTAAACTGACACATAATGCGGTCTTTTATGAGGAAATCGGGGCCAAGTGGGACCACTTCAACGGACCTGATCACAGAGAACCGTTAACATTGGGTCAAGAGAAGGATTGGGGGATCAGCGTTGGCAACGGCCAGGAGACCTACTTCAAGGTGGATTTCTCGTATTACGTAAAAGAAATTTAGGAAGGTCGTCACCTTCATCACTTTTTACTGTCATTCCATACAATACCATCATCTTAGAAAGGCCATGAAGACTGCTTTGACCTGGATGCTTTGTCTGGTAGCCATATCCAGCCATGCTCAGGAGACTTATGTTGCTTCGGATGCCACAGATGCACCGTTATCGGCGTATGCGTATCAGACCGGTGTCGATGAAAAGGGCATTCGGATCGAGAGCCATTACCTGACCATGCGCGACGGGGTGCAACTGGCCATAGATGTTTACCTGCCTAAATACTTAGCCACCGATGAGCGGGTTCCTACCATTCTTTTCCAAACACGCTATTGGCGATCTTTGGGGTTTCGTTGGCCATTCAGCATGTTTTTCAACAAACTCGATTTCAACGGAGCCGGAAAAAATTATATCAAAAATTTCGTTGGCAATGGCTATGCCTTCGTGAGTGTTGATGTACGTGGCTCCGGCGCCTCTACGGGCGTCTGGCACCATCCCTTTCATCCAGATGAGATACTGGACGGAGCCGAGATTGTCGACTGGATTATTCAACAAACCTGGTCAGATGGTAAGGTAGGTACTTTTGGACGGTCCTACAGCGGCTCTGCCGCGGAGTTCACTCTTATCAACCAACACCCAGCGATCAAAGCTGCCATGCCCCTCTACGCGCCATTTGATGTATTTGACGATATCGGTTTTCCAGGAGGTGTACATAATAGTTGGTATACCACAACCTGGGGTAAAACGAATTCCCTACTCGACGAGAATTCGGTCCCTTCAGATGACTGGAGGGCCAAACTGGCAGTCACTGGCGTAGGGAAGGTACCGGGGCATGGAAGAGTCTTGAAACAAGCTGTGAGCGCACATACAGCCAATGCACGGATAGATGAGGAAGCCCAAAAGATCAATTTCAGAGATGATGCCATCAATCAGAAGATCGCCAATATC
Organism: Cyclobacteriaceae bacterium; assembly: GCA_965601475.1. Lineage (GTDB taxonomy): Bacteria > Bacteroidota > Bacteroidia > Cytophagales > Cyclobacteriaceae > JAWPMT01. The sequence continues at coordinate 1,388,181 of OZ271832.1, forward strand.
GATGTATTCAGCCCATACACGCATATCGATCAAATCAATGAATCCGGAGTACCTATATATTCCTACAGCGGCTGGATGGATGGTGGGTATCAGCATGCCGCGATCAAGAGGTACCTCAACCTGGAAAGCCCCCACAAGAAATTGATCATTGGACCCTGGGATCACATGGGACGACACAATGCAAGCCCAGCCAATCCAGGCAAAACAGCATTTGACCACTTCTCCGAAGTGCTCAAATTCTTTGATTTTCACTTAAAGGGGATCGATACCGGCATCTATAACGAACAACCCATTCACTACTTCACCATGGGAGAAGAAAAGTGGAAAGGCAGTGATCAATGGCCTCCATCCCAAATGCAACAAGAAACCTTTTTCCTTCGTACAGAAGGTCTTCTTTCCACGGTTGCAGGACAAGATAGCGCCATTTGCCAGGTGAAAGTAGATACTGCCTTCGGTGTGGGATCAAGTACGCGCTGGGAAGCATTGGCAGGTGCAGCTCCGCCCCCACCCTTGTACGAAAGCAGCTTCAAAGGCAAAACGAATTCGCTGCGTTTCACGACGCCAACACTCACCGCCGATACGGAAGTTACAGGCCATCCCATCGTACGGTTGATCGCCAGGACGCAGAGCTCAGACCTGTCGGTCCTGATCCATTTGGAAGATGTCGATTCGTCCGGACAATCGATCCATGTTACTGAGGGTCATTTCCGCGCCATTCACCGGAAGGTCATGCAAAGACCAATGTATAAGGATGTGGTCCCACACCATAGCTATCTGAAAGAGGACCAGAAGCCCCTGGTCCCGAATCAGTGGATGGAACTGACTTTCGACCTGCTACCTACCTCATACCTATTTAGAAAGGGGCATCGCATACAGTTGCTCATTACCACAAGAGATCAGGACCACTTCCAACACTACAATCAAGGAGCACAGATTATCGAATTTATGATCAACAGTAATGCTGGGTCGTCGCTGATACTCCCCATGAAAAACAACAATTAGAAAGTCAAACACACTGATAAGCTCAAATGAAAAAGCAACTGCAAGAACTAACGAAACAGGATTGGGATACACTTTTTCCCATCGAGTTGGCCAACCATGATCCAAACTGGTCATTGATTTTCGAAGCAGAACAATCAATGATCAACAATGCCATTGGTGAAAAAATCATCAGCATGGAGCACGTTGGTAGTACCTCCATTCCTCACCTCCAGGCAAAGCCGTATATCGACATTTCAATAGAAATCGAGCACGAGTCGCTGTTCAATGAGGCAATCATCACCGCCATGGAGGGCTTGAACTACCATTACTTTCGACAATCAGGAAACGATGCCGATTACATGATCTTCGTGAAAGGCTACCATCCCAATGGTGAAAAAGACCAGATATTCCACGTCCACATGTGCCCTACAGGTCATTCTATGCTCGACCAGATCACTTTCCGTGACTACCTGATTGCGAATCCGGAAAGGACCCGAGCCTACGAGGACCTGAAACGAGAACTAGCCATCAAATTCAAAAACGACCGAGTTGGCTACCGAATAGCGAAAGATCAGTTTATTGCTGAAACGATGGCGTCAGCAAGGGCAACCAAAGGCTAGACCCATCGCTGATCCCAACGAATCTACTTACGTGCAATAATCCAGGTCGTAATGGGAACTGTTGGGTCATTTTTCGTAGCCAGCTTATGCAATGGATGCCAGGCGGCGTGAGGAATCTTCACCATGTGAATATCGTGCTTGATCGCCTTGTAGGCAGGAAAATTGCCCCAGCCTCCAACTTCCAGAATAGCACTCCAATCCGCATGCATCAACCCAAGCGCATGGGGTGTGAATCGCCAAAAGTCCTGGGGAGCCCCGTGGATTGGGTAAGCGAAACAGGTGGCATGAATAGCAATCCCTCCAGGCTTGAGTACGCGACGACACTCCTGGACCGCCCGAAATGGATCCCCCTCAACGTGCTCCAGTACCTGATCAGACACCACATAGCCAAAGCTATTGTCCGGGAAGTCCAGGGACAGGATATTGTGTTCAGGAAAGTTTGCAGAAACCACTCCATTGTCAGTAAGCTGCAGCTTCTCTACAAGCCGATCGGAATGACTAATAGACAAAACCTTTCCCAATCCCTGAGCTAGTCTCTGTGCCTCCATAGCCTGATACAAGGCGTATCGACTCAATCTTGGACCCCGCCTAAATCCGATGCACGAAGCACGCCACATCATTCTCTGGAGGCCATAGAAAAAATTCATATCACGCAAAATCGTGTATTCTGACAAATCGTCAAAATCTGGCTCGATGACCCGCGCCATATCAAAATGAATCGAAGAGACTACAGGCAGTTTTATCGAATCGGTAGAAGCACTTCGCTATTCCAAAAATCGGAATCTCCGCACTCAGGAATCAACTATCGTCTCTGAGCGCCTCAATCAAATTACCTCTTGACTTGAGGTGGGTTTGAACCGAGACCACCACCAAGGTCAGCAGGACCAGACCGGTAGCGGGCAACGCCATATCCCACCATGCCCAGTCCACTTGGCGGGCAAAGCCCTCAAGGTATTTCTTACCGATCCAAAAGGCCATTGGAAGCGAGGCCCCCGCAGCGACAAGCAAGAGCTCTGACATGTATCGAATGAAAATGAGCATAAGATCCAACCTGCCCGCGCCCAGGTATTGCCGAATACCCAGCTCCTTGATCCTCGTATTCAGGGTGAATGTGATCAATGTGGTAAGACCCATCCCTGCTATAACGATGGACAAGAGAGAAAACACGCCAAAGAGTCGCATGAATACCCGGTCGTTTTCAAACTGCTGCTGAAAGTGTGTATCAAGGAAGTAGTATTCAAATACATCCTGTGGAAACAGGCTGAGATAAGCCTTTTCCATTTCCTCCAGCAAGAAAGTCAATTCTCCTGCACCTACTCTCACCAGGGCATGATCCAATCCGAAAGGCCAGTCATGGGGTCGGTAGTGGAAAATGATTGGCTCGATCAGATCTTTCACCGAAGCCATGTGAAAGTCTTTCACTACACCCACAATCTCAACAGGTGCGCGCGGGAATGTCAATACGACGCCAATGGCTTCTTTGGGAGAAGAAATACCTAACTGATAAAGCGCCGTTTCATTGATATACACCTTTCCCAAATCACTTGGATTAAGGGTCACATTCCGACCTGCCAGAAACTCCAACTCATAGAAGTCAGCAAAATCGGGCTCGATATTGGTGACCTGGTATTGCTTACCATCATCCTGACCCACGGGACGTATTCCTCCAAAGCTGAAGCGAACATGTCTTCCCGGAACATCCTGAGCGTATGCCATGTCCTGCACTGATGATAGTGCCCGCACCTCGTTCTTGAAAGTTTGTAACCGGGTGAAAATGGTCGAATCGCGCATGGATGGGTTCTCTACCACGATGGTACGTTCGATATCAATCCCAAGAGCAGCACTTTGCAAGAAATGCACCTGCCGGTTGACCATGAAGGTAAAAGCCAGCAGGAGGAAGGCAGCACCGAACTGAACAACCATAAACGCCTTGCGCACCGCACCTCCCTTTGTTTTGACCCCTCCCCTTCCTTTTATCAGCACACTGGCCTTGAATGCCCGCAAAGTGGTATGAGAAAACAGTCCACCCAGCACACTACCCGCACCAAATATCAATAGGTAAGGCCACCAAACGCCAAGATCCCAGGAAAATGGGACTACATCCACAGACATGAGAGGGTATAGAAGCGAATGGCCAAAATGAGCGATGAAGGCTGCCAGAACCATCGCGAGGCCTGTAGCCAGGAGCGACTCCGAGATGTGCTGTATCAGACTCTGGAATCTATTGGAACCAAAAACATTCCGTACCGCTGCTTCCATGCCACGGGTTGTGGCAAGGGCATTGAAGAAATTCGCGAAATTCACCCAGGAAATCACCAGAATCGACCAGGCCATATAATACAGGAAATTAACATTGCCTGAGGCATTCTTCACGGCGATGTCTTCCAAAGTATTCTCATCGAAGTGGATATCATTCAATGGTTGCAGGGATAGCTCTGTATCGTAGGATCGCTTTTCCCGGTATTTGTCCAGATAGGTTTTCAGCGACTCATTAAGCGCCATGTGGTCAGTACCTGCCTGGAGTCTTAAGTACAGGTAGGTATCATAGCTTCTCCAAAGGCGCTCAGCAGGGGGATCTCTGTCCAGTGCCAGGAGCACATCAAATTGCAAATGAGAGTTGGCCGGCACATCTTCATAGACCCCCTGCACAACGTAGGAGGCCTCACCATTTCTGATAATCCGCTTGCCCAATACATCAAGGTGACCAAAGAAGCGCAATGCGGTAGTCTCAGAAATGATAGCCGCATCCGGTGTCGTGAGGCACCTCAAGGGATCTCCTGCGACGAGCTTGAATGAAAACAAGTTCCAAAAGCCCTGGCTGGCAAAATAAACCGACTCCAGTTTCCTCCTTTGCAAAGCACCTGCTTCATCCGTGAACGTGTAAAGGTTTCCCCCTTCCGCCTTGGCCAGTAATCCATAGGCTTCTACCTCAGGGTAGTCTTTTTCCAGCAAAGACCCTACCGGCCGAAAGTTCGTCGCATAGGAAAAGCGGTCGCCACCCGCCACAAAATCCATTTTCACACGATGAAGGTCTTCTCCGCGGGCGTGAAACCGATCGTAGTTACGCTCAAAATGCACATACTGGAAAATGAGTATCGATGCCACAAGCCCCACTACGAACCCAAAGAAATTCAGCGCCATGAGGCCCCTCGACTTATTGAATCTCCGGAAGAAAGACCTGAAATAGTGATTCAACAAGGACGGCAAATTCCATGAACCCTGGAATCGTCGTCCGGACTTGCCCAAAATGATGTAAGGCCTGAAAAATCGTAGTACATCGAGAAAGTACATTAGCCTCGCATAGGGCACTCCACGGTCCAAACAGCGCATTTCAAAGGTCTCATTGAGGTCACCTTCCACCTCCTGAATGTAATCAGAAGCACAATACCAGTTGAGAAATCTCCTAGCCCACCCCGGTGGTTGAGGAATGTGCGTCATCAGTTGAAGGTTAATTTAGGGGCCATGGCCCACAGTTCATTTCGCTTCTCATGTACTGCTTTGATGGTTTGGTAGCCCAACGCCGTGAGTCGGTAAATGCGTTTGCTTCGGCCCCCTCTTGAGGCTGTGGCACCCCCAACGCTGCTTTCCACAAATCCTTTTTTTTCCAGCTGTCGCAAGACTGTGTGTATCGCAGGGATGGAGATCGTCTTGCCGGTTTGCTCTTTGTAGGCACGAGCAATTGGCACGGTATACACCTCCCCCTCAATGACCATGATGATCAGCAATATGAGCTCCTCCAGGGCGCCGAGGTTATTATACATATTTTTATTTCATTAATATTTATAAATATAATATACGGAGGTATGTATGAAAGGTTTTTCGCGATCTCATTTTATCCGTGACAATATTTCTTATGCTCAAAAACTTGTATTTTCAAGGTGATACCCATACAGAAATGGGGACATGAGAAATTCTTGAAGAATGACAACTTCCCAAACACTTGGCCTCTGATGAAAACGCTATTCACACTCACCCTCATTGTTTTGTTTTATGGTTGCACAGATGTTAATAGCCCCGAACAGAAACCAGCACCAAGGCCGCACCCCTGGGCATTCGAGGAATTCATAAAAGTAGACTCGCTGAATCCCATTCTTACGCCAGCTTCTGATTTGACATTCACCTGTCCTCTTTCTGACAAGGAAGTCTCATGGGAAAGCAGAAACGTATTGAATCCGTCGGCGGTGGTCAAGGATGGGAAAGTGCACTTATTCTACCGAGCCCAGGACGCTAGCGGCACCTCGAGGATCGGCCTGGCCATCAGCAACGACGGACTTCGGTTTGAGAAACAACCTGCACCGGTCCTCTATCCCGAGGAAGATCTCATGAAAGTCTATGAATGGAACTACCGCAAACTCAACGGCGACCCGTTGGATGAGGATTGTGTCAGTTGCTATTTTGACGGGATAGAAGATCCCCGGATCGTGAAGTCGGAGGACGGCTCATACATCATGACCTACACAGCTTATGATGGCAAAACTGCACGACTGGCCGTGGCTTCGTCCAATGACCTGATCACCTGGCAAAAACATGGACTGGCCCTACAAGGAGAAAAGTATGTAGACCTTTGGTCCAAAGCAGGTGCCATTGTCGGTGAATCCATGGGCAGCGACATCATCGCAAAAAAGATCAACGGCAGGTACTGGATGTACTTTGGTGATACGGACATCTTCCTGGCCGAAAGTGAAGACTTGATCAATTGGCGAGTCTGCGAAAATGCTGAATCGAACCAAAGGATATCGGTCCTCAACCCGCGGATGGGTTATTTCGACAGTCGCCTCGTTGAACCTGGACCCTACGCGTTGTACAAGGATGCGGGGATTGTGTTGATCTACAATGGTAGCAATGCCGCTAATTTCAACGATCCGGATCTTCCCCAATTCACCTACGCAGCAGGCCAAGCACTTTTTGACAAAGACAATCCCTACAAGCTCCTGGACCGCACCAAAACACACTTCATCTACCCGGACAAAGACTATGAGAAAGTAGGCGAAGTGAATGAAGTATGTTTTGTCGAAGGACTGGTCCTGTTCCGAGATAACTGGTTCCTGTATTACGGTACAGCTGACTCCAAAATTGCGGTAGCGGTCAGTTCGTCAGGAATCTGATGCTTGCTCGTGTAACCTAAATCATCGAGGTAAGTAAACCCCATACCCTGAAAGAGGCTTTGCCAATATTGAGCGACCCTTGACCACTATAATCAAACAAACGACTATGCACCTACTCAAAAGCCTGACCATTGCCACCATGATCGTCCTTGGCATGTCCGCCCAGGCACAAACAACGGATAGCCCCTCTGAGATCTCCGAAATCACCGCTACTTTGATGGATTATATCGAAGGTACGGGCAATGGCGAACCTGAAAGACTGAGAAGGGCCTTCCATCCTGCCTTCAACCTGTACACTGTCACTACGGAAGATAGCCTCCGCATACGCTCCGGTGCACAGTATATCGCCAATGTCAAACCCGGTGAAAAGACCAGGCGGGTCGGGAGGATTATTTCCATCGACTACGAAAAAGATGCGGCTATAGCCAAAGCCGAGATCGTCATTCCCGACTGGCGTATCTTCACCGACTACTTCCTACTGTTGAAGTACGAAGGTTCCTGGAAAATCGTCCACAAGAGCTACACCTGGAGACCGTTCCCTAAATCGGAATGATCCAGTCAGAACCCCGCAGTTACAGCGTAATGGATACCTCCTGCCTGATGTCCCTTGAGGAAGCTCCAAGACGTATGGTATAGTCACCATCCTCCAGCGCCCAGTCGGACTGCTTCTCATCCCAGTACTGGAGATCCGTCTCCGGAATCGCTACTATCAGCTGTGTCGTTTCACCTGGGCTCAGGATTCCGGACTTGACAAAGGCCTTCAACTCCTGGATAGGCCTATCAATGTTTGTATTTGATTTGGAAACATAGACTTGAACGACCTCCTTACCCGAAAGATCCCCAATATTTTCAACAGTCACGCTCACCAGCACACTATCATTTCGTTGCATTACCGCTACATCCCTGTATTCGAAGTCCGTATAGGACAATCCAAACCCAAAGGGATAAGAAACATCCAGATTGGCCTTGTCGAAATGGCGATAACCCACATATATCCCTTCATCATAATAGGTGAAGTCTTTGTTTCTGATCCGCTCATCTTCCGGCCGCTCTTGCTTGCCAAACATCATACCCAGGAGTATATCGGTCATTTTGAAAGTGCCGCCTTCCTGTGGGAAGTTGGCATTGGCAGCATGGTCATCCAGATTTACGGGAAAAGTCATCGGTAATTTCCCGCTGGGATTGACCCGTCCACCAAGGACATCAGCAACGGAATTGCCGCCCTCCTGTCCACCTTGCCACGCCAGTAGGATGGCATCGGGTTGGGATTTCCAGGAAGCCGTTTCGATTACCCCTCCAATATTCAAAACAACGATCACCTTTTTGCCCGCGTCCTGATAGGCTGTACATATGTTGGTGATCATTGCCTGTTCCTGCTCGGTTAGTAGGAAGTCATCTTTTTCTACCCGGTCACCACCTTCACCTGCATTTCTTCCAATGGTGAGGATACCAATGTCTGAGGTAGCAACGATCTCTTGGAGTTGATCTGGCGTCAATGGAATTTCAGGAGGTGTATAGGGGTTGAACATGGCGTCAGTTCCCTCGGGTTTCACAAATTCCTCTTGGTTGGCAGCCTTATGTTTTTCGAAAATACCCCTGGCCACTTTATTGATCCTATAGCCGGCGTTGGTCAATCCCTCCTCAAGTGACACTGTGTAAGCCTCATTGACATCTCCGGACCCTGTGCCCCCGGCGATGAATTCGTAAGACGTTACACCGAGGAGGGCTACATTCTGACCTCCCGAAATGGGAAGTGTGTTGGCGTTCTTAAGCAAGACCATACCTTCCGCCGCTGATTGCCGCGTCACTGCTGCATGGGCATCCAGGTCAGGGTTATTGCCAAATTCATATCGTTCCATTTTCCTGGTTTGCAACACCAACTTCAAAATTCTTCCGGCGGCAATGTCAATGTCTTCCATTGACAGATCTCCACTACCGTAAGCTGCTGTAAGGGCCTCCCATTGTTTATTGGTGCCCGGTTCCAATAGGTCGTTACCAGCACTGATCTGTGCCGGAGCATCGTTGCCTCCAAACCAATCTGTCATCACCAGCCCCTCAAAACCCCAGTCGCCACGCAAAACGTCAGTGAGCAAATATCGGTTTTCGGAGGCGTAGGTTCCATTCACTTTGTTGTAGGACGACATGATCGTCCATGGCTGGGCTTTCTGTACAATAATCTCAAACCCCTTTAGGTAGATTTCACGCATGGCGCGCTCTGAAACGATCACATCATTGACAGCACGGTCTGTCTCCTGGTTATTGGCAACATAGTGCTTCACTGAAGTACCGACACCATGGGATTCTATACCATTTACGATGGCAGCTCCCATATTACCTGTGAGCAACGGATCTTCCGAATAGTATTCAAAGTTCCGCCCACACAGCGGATGACGGTGAATGTTTGCCCCTGGTCCCAAAATCACATCAATACCATATTCCAGTGCCTCCTTGCCCATCGCAGCACCTACTTCCTCTACCAATGGCTCATTCCAGGTAGATGCTAGTAATGTGGCTATGGGAAAAGCCGTACAATAATAAGTGCGGTCCTCACCTTCACGTCTGGGTTCGATCCTCAACCCAGCTGGCCCATCAGATAAATAGACAGTGGGGATACCCAGTCTCGGTGTCGGCACGATCGTACCTACAGCTCCGGGGATACCCTGCCCAGGCTCTACCCTACCCATGGCCGAAGCCAATCCTGAACCTTTGAGTACATGAATCTTTTCTTCCGGGGTCATTTGGGATAACAAGTCTTCAACTCGTTCGTCTATCGGCCTCCGATCGTCCTCGTACACATCCAAATCCCCATTGCCATTTCGATCGAGAAAGGTGTAACCTCCCACGGTCAGCTCTTGCAAATCGGGATTGTCCGTATATGCCTCCTCGAAATCGAGAAAAGTATTCTTGAAGTAATTCCAGCCTATGAAACCTGTGATACCCAACAATAGCGCTATGCTCAGTACGACAACCAGAGATATTTTTAGCACCTTCTTCATAATTCAAAATTAATTGTGACTTTATGCCACAAACATAACATTAATTTATTATGTGACAAAATGCCACAAATGTTATTTTTGCTAGATGAACATGCAGGAAATCGCTGAAAATGGCGCCAAATACTTTCTGCCCAATCTATCCATTGATATGGTTATCATCGGGTACAAGGACAATCAGCTGCAGTGCCTGTTGCTAAAAATTGGAGATAAATGGATGCTACCGGGCGGCTACATCGAAAGAGAAGAATCGGTAGATGACGCTGCTACCAGGGTCCTCAAATACCGGACAGGTCTGAATGAACCGCACTTGAAATTCTTATCGGTGTTTGGGGAGAAGGACCGTAAATTCAAGCAGGAGTTCAAGCAATTTGCCGAGAAAAAGGGCCTGCCGTGGCGTGACGATTACTGGGTCAATGGTAGGTTTGTGACATTGGCCTTCTACTCACTGGTGGATATATACAATACGCATCCGGAACATGGCGGGACCTTCGACGAAGCCATCGAATGGTTCAGCTTTGACAACTTGCCCAGGATGTGGATGGATCACAAGTCCATAGCCGAGACTGCACGGGATCGATTAAAAAACGACATCAAGCACGAAATGCTCACGTACAACCTGCTACCAAAGGATTTCACTATGCCCGAACTGCACCAGCTACATCAGGCAATTCTGGAAGAGCAGATCGACCGAAGCCGATTTCAGAAGAAAATGCTATCAACCGGCATGTTTGAGCGACTCCCACAACGCAAAAAGGAATCCCCCGGAAGGAATCCCTTTCAATACCGATTGAAGCAATCCTGAAAACTACCCCACGGTGCAACCTATGTTGCCTATTTCTGAACGAATGTATTGTAGGTATCAATCACCAATTTGTATTCACCCTTCTCTCGCCGCCAAACATTCACATACTTAAAGTCAAACCTTCGTTCCTGACCCTGAACCAAAATAACTGAGTATCCCCGACCCGCTTCATATATCAAATTCTTGTTGCCGTAAACTGACACGGGATCCATATTGAAGTCTTTGATATCATAGGCAAATGTGGTAGCCCAAACGCCTCTTATTGCCTCTTTCCCTTCATAAAACATGTCGTTTTCCGGTGCATAAATGGCATCTTCCGCATACATTTCAACGACCTCATCGAGTTTCTTTTCAGGGATGAGCTCTTTGAATCGATCGGCGTATTCCCTGACCACCTTAATCAATTGAGCATCGCCGGTTTGAGCGAAGGAAAAACTTGCCAGACATGACAGTATTGCGCACATGATAAATTTTCTCATATTCTTCGATTTTAGTTTTGATTCATATTATAGATGGCCCGGTGCATCTTGTAGGAGCCATCTGATTGTCTGCGATAAGTATTTTGATATTTGAAGGAACCAGGAACGGCTACGGTATCTATTTGAAATTTAGACTGTATCAATCCCACTTCGATGATATAGTCGACATCGCCCGAAAGCGCCAACCGCTCCATCCTAAATGAGGTCACATTGCTGTCAAACGTTCTCTGGTAGCCCTTGGAAATATTCTCCTTACCCTCAAGCACAGCGCCCCGCATAGGGAGATAGATGCCGTCGTCCTCATACAAAGACAGGACTGCCTGCATGTCCTTCTTGAGAATGGCTGACTTAATCGCCAGGTGAAATGAATCTGAGATTTCCTCCATTTCATCCTGCGTCAGTACTTTGCCTGGTGAGGTGCATGATATACAGCAACTCACCAAAATGATAAGACTGTTCTTTTTGATCATTAAAAGTGTGTTTTTGAAGACGTAAGAACGGCAACGACGAAACCTCAGTCTAAGAAAAATGGATGGTAGGCGTCCAAATTCATGAATTTGGACTCAAAGGCAAATATCTCGGGATAAGGCGAATTCGAGTTCGCAGGATCAAGACCTGTCCCGGACTGAGTAGTATGATAATTTCAGCTTTCTTCCACCCCCCCCGTGCTCAGGGCTTTGGCAAAAAGGTAGGGAGTGGTCCGCTCCTCCCGCTTGAACACAGTATGGAAAGAGGACTTGGTGGAAAACCCACAGTCCTTGGCAATGGCCTCCAGTGTGTAATTGCGGTTTTCGTCCTGTTGTACTTTCCTTTTGAATTCGTTCACCCGATACCTGCTGACAAATCGTGAAAAATTTTGGCCAGACTTCTCATTGATTACCTGAGAAAGTGTCTTACTCAAAACACCCATTTCACCCGCTAGCTCCGACAAAGAAAGTCCCGTTTTTAGGTAGGGCTTATCTCTTTCCATTTTGTCCAGCAAATGCTTCCAAGTGCTTTCGATCTGACTCCGCGTAAGATTGGACTTCGAGTACCTGGCCTTTTCGCCTTTATAGTAATCGAACAAGTGAGGAAACCTCAAGGCCAGTGTGACAAAGCTATAAACCACTGCAACTAGGATGAAGTACAGAAACTCAATAGAAATATGACGCCAAATTCTGCCCGGGAATATCCTGTCCAGGAAGGCAAGACCGAATACCATATTGATCAGAACAATAGCCCCTGTCAGCCCTTTAAGCCATCTGATGACGGTTTTATCACCAAAATCCGACCTCAGAAGGAGAAGGTAGGTAAAGCCACTGTAGGTGAATGCATGTAGCACAATCATCAAGTTGATAGCCCTGTACCACGACCTGGACATGAAAAATACTTCACCATTGAGCAGGTCTAGTTTGTATGCCGCACTTCGCGAATAAAGTGTGAAAGCCAAAAACAGAAAATAAGCCAGAAATGGTACCAGGTGCAACATATCCTTCGGGGCAAGCTTGCGTTGGCGCCCCACAATCAGGAAAGCATACAGGAATAGGAATGGCCCACACAACAGGGGCACTGCCAAATCGAGTCCGAGCAGGTGCGGATATTCGTTGGTCAGTCCGGATTTAAGGGCATAAGAGCTCCCCAACACCAGGGTCATGGCCGCAAGCCACATCATCAACAGGTAGTTTGCCTGGTTTCTGTTTTTTGGCAGTGTGAGGAAGAATATCCCCAAAACTGAATTTGAGATTGCTATTAGATAAAGTGCTTTCATGTCAGTTCAAATGAGTATTTCCGACCATGCATATACCTAATACGGAAATATTATGCTTTCAATCGCGAAATTCCTCCGGATCGAAGCTCATGATATAGAAATTCAAGGATCCGTTCTGATAGGAGGATGAAAGGCTTTTGAATTGCCGATAGTTACTAATTGCCTGCTGCTTCACGCCCTCAGTCTGCCTGCCGGAGGTGAAAATGAGGTATCCACCATCGGGTGTCACGTAGGGACTGCCGTCGATGGCACTACTGTTCACTGCAGATCCCATATTCCTGGGGTCGGACCATTGATTGTCGTCGGATCTGAAACTGATATATAGGTCGCTGTTGCCCAACCCGTCTTCCTGGTCCACCCTTACGAAGATCAGATAACGCTCGTCACGGGCGATGAAAGCATCCGCCTCTCTATCGGACGTATTGATGTTGGCTGGCAGGGCGATGGGATCACTGTAAGTACCACCCTCAGGCAAGCTGTAGTAGATGTCCGAATTTCCAGACTTATCGCTAGTGAAATAGAGTTTGCCGCTTCCCGTAGTGATCGGGTAGAACTCGTTGCCGGAAGAAGTCACCGCGGTGCCAAGAGGCTGAGGGGACTGCCAACTTCCATCTTCAAAACTTGAAGTCCAGATGTTGAAGTTGAAACCGTCAGGTTTGCCCTCAAAATCCATGAAAGTGGAGAAGAACAACTTCTTCCCATCGCTGGAGATATGAACGTCGGCCATGGGAATATCGCTAGCAAAAGGCACGAAATTCGGCTCAGTATAATCGCTATTCACAAATTGCTGATACGCGATAGCTGTAACCCCTAATTTTTGTGATGTTGCCGTGTAGTAGATGGTCAGTCCATCAGGACTCATCGACGTGTTGAACTTGTCGATCCCGGTAGACACCACATCAGGGTAGAAAACAGTGGGAACATCATAGACCTTCCCCATGTAGGGATGTTGCTGCGCCAAAAGGACCAAGCTCAGCAGGAAGGTGACGGAAAAGATCGTAAGTCTCTTGTTGCTCATTGGACAGAATATCAGATGCTGGATCAATTTTCTCTCAAAACCTCTACGGGATTAACCTTTGCCGCATTCGCTGCAATTGCCCCTACCGTCAGCATTACCAGGGTCACAAGTAAGAAGAGCGGTGCGAGAATTACCACCGGGTGAAGGTCGATCCGCACGGCAAAGTCATTCAACCAGTTGTTGGCAAACCACCATGTTGGAGCGACTGCTACGATCGCAGATATTCCGATGAGTTTCAGGTACCTGGACAAGAAGAGACCGATCACCGCGTTTCTTTTTGCTCCCAACACTTTGCGGATTCCAATTTCTCTCCTTTTTTGGATCACATGGTAGGTAGTCAATCCAATGAGGCCTGTGATAGAAAGCAGAATTGCGAGGGCACTGAAAGTCAAAAACAAATTATTGAAATCCACCTCTCTCTGATACTGCGAAATGTACAGCTGATCTGAGAATTCATGAACGAATGGATTGTTAGGGAAGAGTGATAGATAGGTCTCTTCGATTTTGGCAATGTCATCTAAAACACTACCATCATGCACGCGCACAATAAAGAAGTCGTTGGTCGTGCTTTGAAAAAAGACATGGTCGTATATGAATACCATTGGTGCCAACTGCTCTTGAAACCCAACACTATTGAAGTCTTCCACCACGGCACTCACAATCGCATCACTTGAGTAACCGACTTTCTTGCCTACCGCCTCATCTGGTGTCCAATTGTATCCCTTGGCCGCAGTACGATTGAGGATAACCCGAGGTAGACCTTCCTCGCGCACAGGACCTTCTGGGATCGAACCTGCAAGTACGTCCACATCCAGAATGTCAAAGAATTCCTGAAAGATGTTGCTGAGATAAACCCTTTGAAAGGAGCTATTGTCGCCATCCCTCGAAGGAAGATTCCCTTGCCAGCCGCGATTTTTTCCTGGAGCCAATGTAGAGAATGTAGCACTTTCAATACTTGCCAGTTCCTCCAACCTTTCTGTGAAGTATCGCGCCTTCTGGATGTCATCAGGATGCTCTGATACCGGACCATCAATGACGAGCAAGGTGGAAGCCTCAATACCGAGGTCTTGCCGACTCATGTGCCTTACCTGCAGATAGATCACCAGCGTGAATACCAATAAGAACAGCGCCGCCACAAATTGCATGGAGACCAGTACATTCCGAACCCTTGCCGCCAGGCTCGATTTAAGCGTCTGGGCGATGGACGAAGCGGGTGACTGCCCCGCTGTGAGCACGGCCGGATAGGCAGAAGCCAGAACAGTGCCTACCCCCAGGATGACCAGCGGGAGCGGACCGATCTGCATGTGCTGCAAGGTGATGCCTAACCCGGACTCCATCCAGGAAGGAAAAACAAACAACGCCAAAAGCACAGCCAACACGATGGAAACCAGGTTGATAACGAGGTACTCTCCGAGAAATAATAGCCTCAAACTGGCAACACTCGCACCCAGTGCCCGACGAATCGCAATTTCCTTCAGTCTTTCGGGTCCTCGCGCGGATTGGATATTCATGAAATTTATCCAACCAATCGCGGCAATAACCAGGGCAAGTAGTTCGAACATCAGTATCCGCTGAAGATCCGAAGGGGGCGTTATTTCAGAGCTCATATCCGAATGAAGATGGATATCCGAAACATTGATCAGGCCAAAGCTCATGTACTCTGAAGGAAGGTCCATCGGGTCAATTTCGAAGCGCTCCTGATATAAGGCTGTAAAAGTGTCCCCAACCTTCGTCTGATCGATGTCAGGTACGAAATCAAAGTAGGTATGGAAGGCATAGCCGCCCCAGTTTGCTCCATTCTGGTAATACCAGGGCATAATCTCTTCCAAAACTTCAATTCCGGCCACCATATCAAATTGGACTGTCGAATTGTGGGGCAGATCCTGAAAAACGCCTGAAACGCTGAAATTCTTCGAGTCGTTGTACACCAATACTTTCCCCAATACATCGATGGTACCGTAAAGGCGAAGTGCAGTTTCTTCAGAGATAAGGACGCTATTGGGATCGCTCAATGCGCCACTGCCTTTCAATAGTGGTACACCGAAAAATTCCAGTATCCCTTCATCGCTCCACGCTACATATTCAGACTTGATGGAATTTCCATTAGGATTGATAAGGAGCGCAGAACCATATCGATTCACCATAAAACGCAGGCTTGTCTTTATTTCCGGAATGGCCGCTTGAAAAAAGGGCGCGTATGGCGCTGGGGAGGTCGCAGCATGAATGTTGATGCCCTTATCACCGTGTATGTTGAAAGTTAATCGGTACTTGTTTTGGCTGTCAGGGATGAAGTTATCGAAACTCCTCTCATTGTGGGTGTAGATCATGATGACCAACGCAAAGGAGAGACTGAAGACCAGGCTACTGATTGATATGACTGACGAGGCCCGATGCTTCAGGATGTTCCGAAGGGAAACGAGAAAATAATTGATAATCATATGTAAGGTGATTGGCTTTTGGATTGATTAGAAATACGGACCAGACATAAATGGATTGCCCCTGAGGACGAACAGCACGCTGGTGATGATGAAATCTGCCAAAACCTCTGAGTCTGCTGCCAGATAGAAGCAGTACGTGAAGTTCATCCCCTCGTATTGACCGACTATCGCAATTCTGAATGTATACTTCAGATAAATCCCTAAAATCGCAGGTGATCATCAAAAGTGCTTTCGAAAATCTTACCTTCCTATGCGAAAGAAATGGCATATTCTGCTATACCTAATAGCGAGCAGTACCATCACAGCTTACAGCCAGGACCAACCGAAGAATAGCATTCGATTTGCGTTCGGACCGTATTGGGCAAAAACCCAGGATCTCGTGTATTCCCCAATGATCTTCAGTGGTGGGAGCTTCGGAGGGGTCGGCCTGGAGTACGCTCGAATGTCCGATAAGCGAATTCACGAAGCAGGAATCAACATAAACCAGGCAGATATCGAATCTACAGAGCTCTTGACCTTCAACATCGGAAGTCTGGGCGAAAGACAACCCAGCTCAGTGAATTTGATTCAATTGTACTATCGCCATTACTGGAAACTGATGGACCGATCAAAGCTCTCGTTGTGGGGAGGTGCGATGTTCGAAAATCAGGCATTGATTCATGAATACCTCTTCGGGTTCAATGATGATACGGGGTTTGTGATTTCCTATTCGTTGATGCCGGTGCTGAAGCTGTTTTATCAACCCTCAGAAAAACACCAACTCTCTGCAGACCTGGGTATCTCCGCCCTGGCCTTTGTCGCTCGACCCGAATACGCCACCGTCGACAATGAAGAAATCCAAAACGATGGCTCAGATTACTTCTATCACCACCGGGATGGGCAGATACATTCTATTTTCGGCTTCTACAATGCCTACTTCTCAGTCAAATACAAGTACTCACTATCCAGGCGTTTTGGCACTACGGCTGCCCTTCAGTTCCGCCAACTCAGCCACAGCGAACCACTCGAGGTAGCTGCTACTAGCACCAATCTAAATTTTGGTTTTGACCTGTCTTTCTAAGCAATCAATGAAAAAGTTATACCTAGCAATCCTCGCCTTCGCCGTTCTCGCCACTGGATGTGAAGACATTTTTTTCGAAGAAGAACCAGAAAATACTGCGATTGGCAATTTTGAGAGCCTTTGGCAAACTTTCGATGAACGTTATGCAGTCTTCGAACAAAGAAACGTCGATTGGAATGCGCAATACGAACTGCACAGACCTAGTATCAGTGATGCTTCCACAGACTCCGAACTATACACGGTATTGACAGAGATGTTGTCGGTACTGGACGATGGGCACGTGTCCTTGATGGCTCCGGGAAGAGATTTCTGGAATGCCAAGGAGCTGTTCAGAACGCAGGAAGGCTTTGAATTGCTGGATGTGGGCATGCTGGTCAATAGCTATCTCAATGGGAATGCCCGGCAAATAGGCAATCAGGTGATTTATGGTGTTTTTGAGAATGAAATCGGCTACATCTTCATCAATCATTTCACCGATCCGATTGATATTGATGGCATCCTGGCAGACCTCGGCAACATCCGGGGGTTGGTGCTGGACCTCAGGCACAATGCAGGCGGGGACTTCACCAACGCAGAAGTAGTGGCCTCCAGATTTGGCGATGAGCGGCGGTTGGCCTTCAGCGGGCAACCCAAAGACGGAAAAGGACCGAACGACTTTGGTAAAGTCACAGAATATTACCTGGAACCCGCAGCCAACGCTTTCAACAACCCCATCGCTGTACTGACCAGCCCTTATACCATCAGTGCAGGGGAAAACATGGTGATGTATATGAATATACTTCCACATGTTACGGTGATCGGAGAAGCCACAGCAGGTGCCATGGGCGAAAGAATTGAAAAAGAAATGCCCAATGGATGGATCTACTCCATAACCGGACAAATCATGAGGGCAGCAGATGGAATTTCCTACGAGGGGCCCGGACTCCCTCCTGACCTGGAATTCCGCAACAACCTGGAAGATGTCGAAAGTGGCATAGACAGCCTTTTCGTGACGGCTGTCGAGCACCTGAGATCCCAATTTTGATGATCCCTCTGCCGGTCTCTGGTGAATAGAGCAACCTGGCGAATCATGCAACTACCAGCCTTTAGCTCCTGACAGAGGCCTGAGCTCGGCCATTCCGCCAACCATGCTGTGCCCCGCATTGAGCATGTGCTGAAGGTTGTGCTTGCTACAAGGTCGGGCTACCTTTAGTCCACATAACCCAACGATCACAATGCCGGATTCCAAGCTAACAATCCATATGGTAGCCAGTCTTGACGGCTTCATCGCCAAGGAAAACGGAGGTGTCGATTGGCTAACCTCTACCGACGAGTATGCCAAAGGCAAAGTCCTTACGGAAGAGGAAATCGCGACATTTCTGAAGGGGATCGATTGCTACCTGATGGGTTCAAAGACCTACGAACATGCATTGGAACTGGGCTGGCCGTATGGTGAAACCCCCGTGTTTGTACTGAGCAAAAGGCAACTTCCTAATCCATATTCCACGGTTCAATTCCTGTCTGGCGATCTGCCTCTTCTGATTGATAACCTCCGACAACAATACTCAAAAATCTGGATGGCAGGAGGGGCCATATTAACCCGTGAGTTGCTGCAGCAGCACCTGGTTGATGAACTAGTCGTTTCCATCGTACCTATATTACTTGGCCAGGGAACACTTTTCTTTGACCAAATCCATGTAGAACAACACCTACACCTTGAGAATGTGACTACCTATCGAAATGGAATGGTGGAATTGCAATATCAAATTGTAGGGTAATCGGGTAACAAAAGCTGTCAAAATGTGGAAATACGTTGAATACCTCGTGACACAGCTTCATGTACATTCATTTTAGAAGAATTAGTTTTCTAAACATAATTGTTTAGAAAAACCGCTGCATTATCTTTGCAAAGACCTTAACCATTACACAATGCCCAGGATCGTTGCGGAGAAGATTGACTGGATAAAATCGGGATTTGAGCTTTTTGCGGCTCAAGGGGAAGCGGGTATTGTGGTAGAGAAAATGGCTGCCAAGCTGAAGTGCAATCGGTCCAGCTTTTATTGGCATTTCCATTCCAAAAAAGAATTCATCGGTGAAATCATTAAGCATTGGGTGCATGTCGACACCAATCAAATCATCACGCTGACCCAGCGGTCTGCCACAGCCCGTCAGCAATTCGAAAAACTCGTCGAGGTGGTGTTCAGAAAAGACCCACACGTAGATTTCGTATTTCACATCAAGCGCTATGCACTGAAAGACAAAACCATCCAGAAGATCATAGATGATGTCGACGAGCTGCGAATCGGGTATGTTTCTGAGTTGCTACGTAAGCTGAATGTGCCTCATGAGGATGCAGAAATTCAGTCGAGGTTGTTTTACAAATATCTGATCGGCTATCATGAAATGATCCGGTACAAACCGCAGAAAGGAAATTACACCGATGAGGTCTGGAAGGAACTCTCGCAATTCATTTCGATCTAGGCATGCAATACCACAGACTCATTTTGATCGCCAGCTTGATACTGACAAAGCAGCTAGATACCATGGCACAAGCCGAATACACCATCAGCATAGAACTATCGCAAACCCGAGAAGAGGTATGGTCAGTGATTACTGACTTTCCGACCTACGAAAGGTGGAACTCGATCCTCTCCCTACGCAAGAATGACAACCTGGAGGTAGGCCGCAAATTTCATGTAACGATCCACAATCACGGTAAAGATTCAAATTTCAAGGCAATGACCCTCTCCAACGAAATCAACCATTCATTCTCGGCACGACAGAGGATGTTGGGAAAGTGGTTTTTTTCTGCCACCCACTACTTCATTGTCGAAGATATCGGTGAGGCTGAAGTACGATTTACCCAACAATGGCAACTCACAGGCATTGTGAGCAAGCTATTCAGGAAGTCCATCACGAAACAGTTGGCGCGTTTCAAAACCATGAACGAGGAACTGAAGGAGCATTTGGAAAACAGTAGCATCTCCCGGGAACCGGCTAAAGCACTTTGAACCGGTAACCCAAAGCAAAGCGGGAGATACCAAAATCAGAATCAAAACCTTCGTGGGGAATGCCAGCGACAAAATCCTGCGGCTCCCACTGTTCAAAACTGTGTGAAAACTCCAGGAAAAAGGCTTTGTACAAACCAATGGTAAATTCTGCGCGCAACCCACCCTCAAAGAAGAGGCTGGGTTTCAGATCATAGGTTTCTCCACTCTCATTGATCAAGCGTGTGTACTCAGGGTTGAAATAGGTGGTGACTCCTGCAGCTATCATGGGTTGAAGCGTCACGGACTTCCGAACATTGATCTTGTAGGCGCCATATGCCGCCACCTGGAGACGATTGGGTGAATGCCGATCGACATTTATTTTCTCGTCTGCGTTTTCCACGGTGACAAATGTGGTTCGACCGGGTAAGAACGGATCCGGTATTTCGGTACGGATGGGTTCACCTTTCTTGATCTTCAAGGTAGAGGTATAGAAGAAATGATTCTGTATGGCCAGGCTTGTACCTACCTGAAATTGTCGGAGATCATAGGACAACACTAGCTTCGCAAATTTCTCCACCAGACTCACATTGTATGTTGTGGGATGTCCGTAAGTGAGATCTTCATACTGATAGTTTATTCCTCCCACACCAAGTCCCGCGGAGAAGCCCACGGATATACCATTGTCAATTCTGCGTTGCCTGGATGGCTTTACTGGCAAGGGTGGTGGATTCAATTGAAGGGATTGGTCTTTCCCTCCATTTGAGAGCAAAATACTGACGGGCTCACCTCCACGACGAATTCGCATAGGACCGCGGTCATTGTTGAAATCTCTATCCTGATCCTGATCCACAAACAACGTGATACGATTGGTGCGGTAATTGGCAGCGAGCCAAACGATAATGGATGGATCATCTATTTCTCCTGACACACCGACCAGCACCACGACATGGTCAAAATCGTTAAGATCTGGCGGCGTGATGACGAGAGAAGAAGGTAGCTTATGCGTAGTCAATTCCTGAAGGCCCCTCAGATCCAGGGTGGCGTATTTGTATTCCAGCTCAAAGAACTCGACTGGATCTTCTTCCTGTTGTGACTGCCCGGCGGACAGATTCACTCTGAATTGGTCAGGAAGTATCGGTACCTGTGCCACCACAGGTCCCCAGAAAAAAAGACCAAACAGTAGCAGTACTGTCAGTCTTGGCCAGGTAGAATTGCTTTTCACGCGAGGTAGGTTTGACCTCAAAACACCTGGCACTCCCCATCCCCGAAAGAATTTGGCTGGGCTTTTTTACAAAAACCTAGGGCTTATGGGAATGGACAAAGCCTCCGGGGAGGAGTTCTGCGTGTTAGGGGTCACAGTGACCTAATCACCTCGATGGTCATCTCCAATATCTCACGGGTGGACCGGGCGTTGTCCCAATGACCGGTTGTGACCACCACCGCCTCCTTCGAAGGAACGACGACGATTTGCTGTCCTCCGCTGCCTCCCGCAAAGAAGAAATAGGGGTCGTCCGTTTTGGAGGTCATCCACAGATAGCCATAGTCCATGAGAGAAGTAGCATCATAGGCTTTCCCATGGATGGTGCGTACCCATTGTGTTGGCACCACTTGCTGACCTTGGTATCGACCTTCTCGCAATAACATTTTGCCGATTTTCAAC
The DNA here is from genome assembly GCA_965601475.1 of Cyclobacteriaceae bacterium. Lineage (GTDB taxonomy): Bacteria > Bacteroidota > Bacteroidia > Cytophagales > Cyclobacteriaceae > JAWPMT01. Next base: position 1,410,056 of record OZ271832.1, read on the forward strand.
ATATCAGCCGGCCGCAAAGCGAGTTCTGAGTTACCGTAATATTCCCCGGCTGCGTCTTGTGACCAGTCCAGGGTGTCGATCCCGAGCGGTTCAAACAAGTTTATTCTCGCAAATTCCAGTGTGGACATCTCAGTGGCTCTGGACAAGACCCCGGACAACAGATGAGCAACAGCAGAATTGTATGAAAACCTTTGGCCGGGAATCGTGTCCATCGGAAAGTTCTCCAGCAAAAAACAGTGCGGATCCTCATTGAACCACCAGTCATCCTTGATGAGTGCCCGATTGTTCCATGCGATTCCGGATTGCATGAGCAAGAGGTGCTCGATGGTAATGTCTGCCTTGGCCTGAAACATCTCATTCTGCTCACACTCAGAAAAAAATTCAAGGACCAACTGGTCCAGTCCCTCAAGATAACCCTGGTCGATGGCGATCCCCACCAGAAGCCCTACCACACTCTTAGTGATGGACTTGAGGTTGTTCAAATCCGAAGGTGCGAAATTGTTGTAGTAGGAGGAAAAAATGACTTCGTCTTCCAGCATAACAATGAAACTGTGCAAGTCCGCTGCAAGGATTGTATCAGCTTTCATCGTGCGGTTCAGAATCTCCTGCACATCATTTCCATTTTGTGAAAATGCCCACCTCCCCAACAGTAAGCATAGTGCCAGTAGCAAGATGGCCTTTCTCATTTTACATCAAACATCCAGAAGACATCCATAATCACCCATTTACCCTCGAGCTTAGCCAGGTGCACATATTCCTTCCAGCGTGTATTTGGGTATCCCGTGTGGAGAATGGCCGAGGCAAAATACCGATCGACAAAAACATCGAGCACCTGATTGTCCTGTTGAGCTCTTGGCAACGGCGGTTTACTACTCATCAGCTGACGCAAGTCTTCCTTACGGAAATCCTCACTCAAGTCACCATAGCTGTCCAGGCCCCGCTTCGATAACCTGGGATGTAAGTATTGCTGCATGACATCGTAGTCATTGATAAAAAAGTTCTCGATGTAGCCGAGAACGGCCTGTTCTACCTGATCATGCTCCGCATCAGCTCCTTGAGCACACACCAAATTCTCCTGCAAGGGAACAAGCAGGAGTAAAAATATTCCAACTTTCATGCTATAAAACTAAGTAATTAGTTTATAAACTAAGTAATTAGTTTCAATTCAAAGTAGCACTGCTATGATTCGAGTTACAGGCACATGCATAAAGAATGGAAAATACCTCGGCAATCATGGACCAATTGCAGCAACTGTGCCAGCCTCAGACTCATCAGAACATTTCTTATCTTCAATTCATTCTATTCCCATGACAACCTTAACTGAACCTACCTATGCCTAAACATTTGCTTCCGCAAGCTGAGTGGAACGTATTGCTTGCTCAGCTTAAATCTGCTGCACCTGAAGCCTTCAATGAAAATGGTGAGCTACTCAACCTCGTGAATGGAAAATGGGGGAATCCCGGAAACCTGAAGCCTTTCAATTCCTGTGTAGACGGGACTCTGCTGGGGCACTATCCCATGCTACGTGGACCCGAAGGGAAGGAGGCTGTGGAGTTTTGCGCTAAAGAATTCAAATCCTGGAGCAAAACCAACCTCAATCGTCGACGTGAACTGGTGACGGCCGCTCTCGATGAAATCAGCAACTACCGTGAGTTGCTGGCTTATGTGCTCGTTTGGGAAATTGGCAAACCCTATGCGCAGTCCCTTGATAGCGTGGACAGATGCATAGATGGGGTGAGGTGGTATGTGGAGCATATTGAGGAAATGATGAAAGACCGAACGCCTTTGGGTGTAATATCGAATATTGCATCCTGGAACTATCCGCTCTCTGTCTTGGTACATGCCTGTCTGGTGCAAGTACTTGCGGGTAATTCGGTCATCGCAAAAACCCCTTCCGATGGTGGCCTGTGGTCCTTGACCTTGTGTTTCGCAATTGCTAAACGTCACGGCTTACCAGTATCTCTTATCAGTGGCTCTGGAGGGGTTTTAAGCGAAGCTCTTGTAACCCACGATTCAGTCGATTGCCTTTCCTACGTGGGTGGAAAAAGTAATGGTCGGATGATTGCCACCTCCCTGTATGACAAGAACAAGAGATACATGTTGGAAATGGAGGGGATCAATAGCTATGGCGTCTGGGATTTCACCGACTGGGACAATCTGGCCAAGCAGATCAAATCTGGCTTCAAATACGGAAAACAGCGCTGCACAGCTTATGTGAGGTTCGTAGTGCAGCGAACACTTTTCCCAAAGTTCCTCGAAATGTACCTGCCGGTACTCAAATCACTGACCTACGGCCACCCACTACTAGTGGAGGAAGGGCAATCGGAAGCACCCGACTATGATTTTGGTCCCCTGATCAACTCCAGAAAAGTCAGTGACGTTAACGTAATGCTCAATGACGCCATCGGCAAGGGGGCCGTTAGTATCTACCAGGGAGAATTCGATGACGACAATTTCCTTCCGCACCAGGACATGTCCTCCTATTTTGCCCCAGCCTCACTCCTCAACCTACCTAGGAATGCCCAGCTCTACCACAACGAACCCTTCGGCCCACTCGATAGTATTGTACTGGTCGACAACAAAGAGGAGCTTATCACTGAAATGAATGTCTCCAACGGTGCCCTGGTATCGTCCATCGCTTGCGACAATGAAAATGAAAGTCGTGAAATTGCCATGCAACTCAGAGGTTACAAGGTGGGGATCAATAAGGTGAAATCCCGCGGGGATAAAGAAGCTACCTTTGGCGGCTTGGGTGAATCTTGGAAAGGATGTTTTGTCGGTGGAAAATACTTGGTACAGGCTGTCACAAACTCTGAGAAAGGCGAGCAATTGTATGGCAACTTTCCTGAGTATTTCCTATTGCCGGAACAACGATAGCCCACGTATGGGAGTTAGTAGGTTCGGTTTGTTCGCCACGGCTTGGGTATTGTGCAGCAACATATCCTTAGCCCAGCAACGAGATTTTGAGCAATCAGTCAACGAAATCATCCGCCAACACAGAATACCAGCCCTGTCTCTTGCGTACTTTGACGATGGCACTATCCATAGCCTTCAGGCATGGGTGGAGAGTAATGTATTTGATTCGGAGATTGATGACCAGACCATTTTTTCTGCCGCTTCGCTTAGCAAGCCGATAACGGCCTACATTACACTGCGGCTGATGGAGCAAGGAAAAATTCATTTGGACACTCCACTTGCCGAATATCACGATTACGAGGATCTCATTTCCGAAACAGGCTATGGTCGGGTCACTCCCAGAATGGTCTTGACCCACACCTCCGGTTTGCCGAACTGGCGCGAGGGGGACTTGAGGTTTATTCATACTCCAGGATTAAGATTCAGCTATTCGGGTGAGGGATTTTACTGGCTACAGCAGGTCTTGGAGCATATCGAGAATAAGGCTTTTGAAGCTATTGCCGAAGAATGGGTATTCGAACCCCTGGCCATGAATCGTTCGAGCTTTGTCTGGGAAGGCAGATTCGAGGGCAACTACGCCATTCCACAAAACATTGTCATGTTTCCATCGGAGAAATGGAAGCCTGCATCTCCAAATGCTGCCGGTTCTTTGCAGACCACCGCAACAGACTATGCAAAGTTCCTACAAGAGCTGGCTGAGCCCAAATTTATCACCATCAAAACCCGCGACGCGATGCTGAGCAGTCAGGTACTGGTCAAATCCTACGAAAAGGGACAACAAACCGTGAGTTGGGGATTGGGGATAGGAATACAGGAAACCGCGGAAGGACGCGAATGCTGGCACTGGGGGAACAATGGCAACGTCAGGTCCTACTTCGCCTATTCACTCGCAAGAAAAAAGGGTGTGATCTACCTAACCAACAGCAAGAACGGATTGGCTATGACCAACAAGATCACAGATTTGTTCCTTGGCACCGATCAACCCGGATACCGTTGGAACGGGTTCAAAAGTCAGGGAAAATGGTATCGCATCGGAGCTATTTTCAAGCGAAAAAATGTGGTGAGAGCCGAATAATTCTTTCACCAGACCCCAGATCTGGCATAATTATCGGAGATTCGGACTTCAATGAAGGTCCTGATCATTCAAACAGCTTTCCTAGGTGATGTCATATTGACTACACCCCTCATAGAAACAATAAAATCGGAATTTCCCGAAAGCGAAATAGACATACTGGTCAGGAAGGGTAATGAAGGAGTCTTCAACGGACACCCTCACCTTCGGGATGTGCTATTGCTCGATAAAAAAAGGAAATATCAGGAGGTCGTGAGACTGGTGAAAACGATAAGAAGCCAGTATTATGACTACCTGATCAACGCTCAAAGGTTCCTGACCACAGGTCTGCTTACCTGTTTGTCCGGAGCGAAGGAGACCATTGGCTTTGACAAGAACCCGCTTTCTTTTTGCTTCTCACAAAAAGTGGGGCATGAAATCTCACCAGACGGACAATCTCATGAGGTGGATCGCAATCTCTCTTTGCTGGATTCGCTCTGTAAAACGAAAATTCGGAAGCCCAGACTGTATACCTCCAACCATCAGCCGAACATCCTGGTGAAGGGGCCCTATATCTGCATGGCACCATGCTCTAAATGGTTTACCAAGGAATGGCCCCGGGAAAAATGGGCAGCACTCATCCAAAAAATTCCATCGCAATACCACATTTACCTTATTGGTGCCAAGGAGGACATCATCCCTTGTCAGCATATTCATGAGCAAAGTGGCGGAAGCTCCCGAGTAGAGGTCGTAGCGGGGCAATTGAAAATGATGGAATCGGCTCATCTGATTGAACATGCGGAAATGACCTTTACCAACGACTCCGGCCCTCTACATTTCGCTTCGGCAACCAATGCCCCCGTCACAGCCATTTTTTGCTCGACCATTCCTGCCTTCGGTTTTGGACCCTTGTCTGACCATTCGGTAATTGTAGAAACGAAACACAAGCTGGACTGTAGACCCTGCGGATTGCATGGCAAAAAGGCCTGTCCCTTGGGTCATTTCAAATGTGGTGATATCGACGCGGATGAGGTCTTGTTGCGCTCAGGGTTGAAAACCACACCATGATTAGCAGAATAGCTGGCCATGATGTCTGACCTTTTGTGGTCACCGTCGATCCGACACCGCGCAAGACAATACGTTCATTGGCCTATATTGAAGATCCTCTATGGTTGGCATTGAGATTACCAGTGACGTTTTGTGATAAGGTATGGCATAGCGTGACCAATTACCGCTTCATTTGCTAAACGGCTGCGACAATGGCGCCATCTGTCAGGTCGGAGCGCAGCATTCCACCGACACACCGCAGCCTTTGACTGTAGGACCTCAGACATCCACGGTAGCTCCGCTAAGATCAACTGACCTGACGCAACCCTCCACTGATGCAACACAGCTTTCAACTGAAGCACCGCAGCCTTTAACTGTTGCACCTCAAACATTCACTATGGCGCCGCAACCACCAACGAGCGCAACCCAACAATCGACAGCCTCAACGCAGCATCTGACTGGCGCACCTCAGCCCTCAACTGTTGGACCCCAGAAATCTATTGTACCTCCGCAGCCATCAGCAGTCACAACCTGGCTTCTAGCTGTAGTCGCTTGGTGCTGGACTCATGCACGCCCGAGTACATACCGTTCAATAACGACAACCTGAATGGGCACTAAGCTCCCTTTGCAACGAGAAAGGGGTACCTCAAAAGACCTCTAACAAGGCTTTCGAGACACCCCTTCAAACACTTTCGCTTGCTACAATTAGTTCAGGTCAAATCGATCAGCATTCATCACCTTGCTCCACGCGGCAATGAAGTCATGAACAAATTTTTCCTTATTATCGTCTTGTGCATATAGCTCAGCATAAGCCCTTAGAATGGAGTTAGAACCAAACACCAGATCTGCCCTGGTGGCCGTGTACTTCAATTCTCCAGTTCCACGATCGCGTCCTTCATAGAGGTTAGCACCTTTGGGCGACCACTTCGTTGCCATATCGGTGAGGTTCACGAAGAAATCGGTAGTCAGAGCACCCACGGTTTGGGTGAAGACCCCCTCTTGTGATCCACCATAGTTCGCTCCGATCACTCTCATACCCCCTACCAGGACGGTCATTTCCGGTGTTGTCAAGCCGAGCAACTGAGCATGATCCAGCATCATTTCCTCCGCGCTGGCGGCATAAGCTTGCTTCTGATAGTTTCTAAAGCCATCAGCCACACGCTCAAGTGGTGCAAAAGAGTGCTCGTCTGTCATCTCCTGAGTAGCATCTCCCCTACCAGGGTGGAATGGAACTTCTACGTCGAATCCGGCGCCTTTGGCAGCTTGCTCCACACCAACATTACCAGCCAACACAATGACATCAGCCACACTTGCATTGGCGGCCGCTGCGATTGGCTCCAGGGCAGCGAGGACTTTGCTTAGTCGCTCCGGTTCGTTCCCCTCCCAATCTCTTTGGGGGGCCAGTCTGATCCTTGCTCCGTTGGCTCCTCCTCTCATATCAGAACCTCTGAACGTTCTTGCGCTGTCCCAGGCGGTAGCTACCATTTCGGAAACACTCAATCCTGATTCGGCAATTTTCGCTTTCAGCGCTGCCACATCGTAGTCTGCGTTTCCTGCTGGAACAGGATCTTGCCAGATCAAATCTTCCTCAGGTACTTCAGGTCCGATGTACCTTACCTTAGGTCCCATGTCCCTGTGCGTCAACTTGAACCAGGCCCTGGCAAATGTCTCAGAGAAATATTCCTGATCGTCTTTGAACCTCAGCGATATCTCTCTATAGATGGGATCCTCTCTCATCGCCATATCGGCATCCGTCATCATGGGCATAGTGCGGATAGAAGGATCTTCTACGTCTACGGGCATATCCTCTTCTTTGATATCCACGGGCATCCACTGGTTGGCACCAGCAGGGCTTTTCTTCAACTCCCACTCATGCTCAAAAAGCATTTTGAAATAGCCGTTGTCCCATTTGGTGGGCTCTGATGTCCACGCACCTTCAATACCGCTGGTGATGGAATGTCTCCCGACGCCACCATTTTGTGCATTGGCCCAGCCAAAACCTTGCTCCTCGATCGCAGCACCTTCAGGCTCAGGACCCAGCTTACTGGCGTCACCGTTTCCATGGGCTTTTCCGACGGTATGTCCGCCGGCTGTGAGCGCCACCGTCTCCTCATCGTTCATGGCCATCCTGGCAAATGTCTCCCGAATTTGAGCACCTGTTTTAATGGGATCGGGGTTGCCATTTACACCCTCGGGGTTGACATAGATGAGTCCCATATGAACAGCTGCAAGTGGGTTTTCCAAAGTGGAAGGATCGTCGAGGTTTTCATAACGCGCCTCGCTAGGAGCTAGGAACTCTTTCTCAGATCCCCAATAGATATCTTTCTCCGGATGCCAGATATCAGGTCTGCCATAAGAGAAACCATACATCTTCAATCCCATCGTCTCGTAAGCAGCATTGCCAGCCAGAATGAAGAGATCGGCCCAGCTAATTTGGTTACCATATTTCTTCTTGATTGGCCACAGGAGCCTTCGCGCCTTGTCCAGGCTGGTATTGTCCGGCCAGGAATTGAGGGGTGAGAAGCGCTGGTTGCCTGTGCCGGCGCCACCTCTACCATCAGAGATTCTGTAAGTACCGGCGGCATGCCATGCCATTCGTATCATGAAGCCCCCATAATGACCCCAGTCGGCAGGCCACCAGTCCTGGCTGTCGGTCATCAAAGCATGAAGGTCTGATTTCAACGCTTCAAAATCAAGCGACTGTACTGCTACCCTGTAGTCAAAATCCTCATTGTAAGGATTCGTCCTTGTGTCTTGTTGGTTGAGAATGTCAAGGTTGAGCGAGTTGGGCCACCAATGCTTGTCAGTGGTGCCCGTGGAAGTATTACCTCCGTGAAAAGGGCATTTTCCTGCACCGTTGTTACTGTTTTCCATTTTTGATATTTGAAGGTTAATTGACTATTTCAGCAAGCAAGCTAGTTATAATTTTCATTTATAACCTCTATGTAATTATTGTCAGGAACAATACCTACATCTATGGGAATTGCGCATTGAATTTAGCTAATTGCTCGCGGATTCTTACAGGTCAGGGGAGCTATATTTTGGAAGATAGACTTAGTTGCAGCGTTGGCAATTGCCATCTTCCGCCGCTTCGCATTCTGCCTGGGTTACGTAGCATTCGGTTGCGCTGACGGTAGACCACGGAGCGTCGCTTTCGCACCCTGTACAGGTGGCATCATCGCCATCATCATCGCCTCCACAGGAGACCAGAATACATGTTGCACTTAGGAATGCCAATAGGAGTACTGATAGCAAGGTTGATTTGATCTTTCTCACAAGGAATTAGGTTTTGGTCGTTAGGCTTAACAATATCGGAATTTAGTGAAAAAGAATCATTCTTGAGAGCAGAATAACCCATGCATTTCAAGGGCAACCGAACTTATTTTTGCGTCCAGTTGTAAGAATTGAAACATGGAAAGCCTCGAAGTATCTACAGATCTGCATTGCCAGGGGTGTGTCAATAAGATCACCCCACTATTGAATAAGGACGACTCAGTGAAAAACTGGGAAGTCGATTTCTCTGGTGGGGAAGGTGTGCTGAAATTACAGGGAACAGACCTGTCTGTGGCACACGTTAGCAACATGCTCTCACAAGTGGGTTACTCTGTCAAAGGAACCAGCCAAGGCGGTTTCTGGCTCGATGGCCACAAGTGGAATCGAGCGACGTTCAACACACTCAATTGTCTATTGGGCTGTTCGATAGGTGATTTTGGTATGGTGTTCTATTTGCAGGCTTTCTACCCTGCCACGCCCATGATTTGGCAAATGACCTTGGCTGTCATTGCCGGGCTTTGTACCTCGATTCTTCTCGAGACTGCTATTCTCAAATTTCGGGAGCATTTCGACTGGCTGTTGGCACTCAAGACGGCATTCGGCATGTCCTTCATATCCATGGTTGCGATGGAAATTGCCATGACGAGCACAGACTTTATGATCACAGGAGGCAAGGCTGCCTTCTCGGACCCGGTATATTGGCTGGCACTGCTTCCAGCTCTGATTGTAGGGTTTCTTGTGCCCCTCCCCTATAACTACTACCGGCTGAAGAAATTCAACCAGGCATGCCATTGAGGTATTCTATTCTTCCTGGCGCAGGGCATTGTTGATGGAATAGATCACTTCATCCAACTCGTCAAGAGAGATTTTCAGAATCCGCATAAACTCCGGGTCCAGTTGTTCCTCGTCCTTCATATCAAGGACATTGACCAGACTCTGCATCCGTGAGAGGGGTGCTCGCAGCATATGGGCGTTGATAAAAGCATATTCCTCGAGCTGTTGATTTCGGCTTTCCAACTGCTGGGTACGCTCCTTGACCATTTTTTCAAGCGATCCATTCAGCCTGCCAATTTCTGCAGTCCTTTCCTTGACCAACTGGCGTAATTTCTTCTGGCGGTTCAGCAAGTAATGGTAACGTAGCTGCTGCAACAGATATACCAACAGCAGAAACGCCAGGAACAGCATCGCCATGAACCACCAGGTCTGGTAGAATGGACTGTCCACCTTGAAAGGAAGCGTCTGCATTTCACTCCAGCTCCCTTGTCCGGAGCGTGCCCGAACCTCAAACACATAATCTCCCGGATGAAGGTTAGTGTAGCGTGCCATGGTATTGAAGTTGTTGGCGGTCAGCCAGCCGCCATCGAGCCCTGAAAGCCGATATTGGTAATTGACCCTGGATTCATCAACAAACGAGATCGCCCGGAAAGTAATGGCCACCGTATTCCGATAGCGTGGAATGAGAATCGGCTCGTTCAGGTTGTAGTCAACCGCCGCTTTGTCCCGCAACTCATAAACGTGGAGCTTTGGTACGTATTGGCGTTCAATATCCTCTTCAAGCTTGTAGAGCGAAGCTCCGGATTCTGTCCCTATCCAAACCCTGCCTTTGGCATCCTCGGTGAGCGCATTTCTATTGACTTCATTGCCCACAAGTCCATTGGAACTGTTGTATTGGATCACCTCTCCATCTTTCCATTTGAAAACGCCGTCTCCTGTACCGATCCACAGATCGCCATTCGATGCTTGTTTTACGGCGTATGCCGCTACATCCAAATCCAGACCTTGGGCCGGTTTGATGGTATCACCCTGGACCCGAGCAGGCCCATTTGCAGTCGCAAGCAAGAGTTCATTGTTCCACATGGTGGAGGAATAGGTATTGCGTAGGTTCCGCCATGGATGTGAGACAAAGGTTGTATCGCGAGGCGTAATCAGAAAAGCTCCAAACATGGTATGCAGCAAGGCCAGGCTATCGTGGTGGCTCACAAAATTTCTGGACTGCCCGAAGTCATATAAAGGTACCAATCGGCTGCCGGTTAATTCGAAAGTGCCCTCATCCCAGGAAATAGCGAAGTACCTGCCACGCCATTTCTCAATGGAGGTAATACTCACCATCCTTCCAAAATTGCGTGAAGTCAATTCTTCGAACGAGTCGCCATCCCACCGCAACAACCCCCCTTCACTATAGGCGATGAGCACTCTTCCTGTTTCATCTTCTTCCAGATCCAGGACCCTGCAAGCTCGATGCTCAGATTGCGGCAAGGATACACTCTCTACAATTACATCATTCCTCACCACAGATATAGCCCCCGGACTGGCCAATAAGATTGCTCCATCAGTCAAGGCCTTAATGGCTGAAACCTCGGTTTCCAGAAGTCCGCTTCTTTCGTCATAATTGCTAAAGCGCAAAAGGTTGACCTTCACCAATCCCCTGTGATCCCCAAGCCAAATATTCTGCTCGGCATCCTGAAAGATCACCATGCACTTGGCATTTCGGAGCCGACCGTCCGTATTCAAGATCCCGTTTTGATTTGTCCTGGCATCGAAGGTCAGCGCCGGTGAATCTCCGTTGTAGAAAAACCGCTCTTCCCCGTCGGTGTACAAGGAGTGCTTCCCGAACCTTGAGAAACCCTCGAGCAGCAGGTCCTTCCAGACCTTGACCAATAGCCCATCTACGATGTCGGCTATCCATTCATTGCCCAGTACATAGAGATGATTTTCTGACTGCGCGAAAGCCAATACCTCCTGATTGGGAAGTTCATATGACTGTCTGACGATGGTGTCCCCCATGACCATATAGATACCGGCCGAAGTCCCCAACCACAGTCCCTGTGGAGTCTGCTCGAAGGCGTAAACATTTGGCCTAAACGAATGAAGCTTCCACCTACCTTCGTCATATTCGTACAACTTGCCCTGAATAGATAACCATGCGTGTATGCGTTCATCTGACTGGTGTGCATTGAATGCAAACGGCACGTCGGTATCCCCCTGTAATAGTGGTGGCTCCATTCGAAACCAGCGCCCCCCGGCGCGGAAGGCAATGACGAACTCTTCGTTGTTCTGCCCCACGGCCCACAAGGTGGAATCCGAGGAGAGGGAGAGTTTGGCGAAGACTGAATTGGGGAACTCGAAATCACTTGTCGTTTCCACCCATTGCTGGCCATCGTAGCTCACAAGTCCCCGGGCAGTGAGGAACCACATGACATACTCGTGGTCCTGGCTGATATCATAAATGCTATTGGAGGGCAGGCCATCGAGTGTGGAGTAGAATCGCGCGGGATAGACCTGGGCGGACGACGTGGAAGAACATATCGAAGCCAGCAATAGCAATACCATTGCCAATGGTTTGGACAAATGTGCTTCGATCAGGGCTTTCACAGGTGGTTTAGGACAGGGTAAATATAGTAACTAAGATGAGAGTCAGGTATTTCTACAAGTTTGACATTTAACGCTTCAAGGGCACCTGCAAGGCATTAATACCACAAAATGGCTTGATCACAGCAAGTACCAATGTGAGCAAAAATTAACATGGCAGGGATGCGCCAATCTTTCAGTTTTCATTACTTTGAAGGTCACTAACCAAACCACCCGGTTAATCATGCACTCTTCCCGCATCAATCCCTTCAGGATGAAGTACGTCCTGACCCTGGCATTCATTGCTTTATTCACTTTTTTGTCCAATGCACAGAACGCTGCACTTGATTTCGATGGCACCGACGACTATGTGCGGGTTTTGGATCACAGCGGCATCGATTTTACCAGTACAATGACACTGGAAGCCTGGATCAACCTACCCAATGTGACAGGCACGCGGGCCATCATTTCCAAATACTTCTCGGGGGGCTCTTCCGGCACCAATACCTCCTACCAATTGACAGTCTCGGGCGGTGCCCTGTCCTTGTCTATGAACGAGAGTGATGAGTCCTTTGCAAGTGCAAGCCAGTCCACCGGCAGCATTACCACAAACACCTGGTACCATGTGGCAGGTGTGGCGAATGGGTCCGGGAGTCTGTTGCTTTATGTCAATGGTCTTTTGGTCGGTTCAGGCACTTACGACAATACGATATATTCCGGGAGCAGGAATTTACTCATTGGTCGTACCCGACAGGATGACAGTTTTGGTGCCACCGATGGTGTGATAGATGAGGTCAGGCTGTGGAGTGTCGCCAGGACCCAGGAAGAGATCGCCACCAACATGAACCATGACCTTACCGGTTCTGAAACGGGCCTGGAGGGCTACTACCAGTTCAATGATGGTACTGCCGGAGCCGACAACACCGGAGATGTCTTCACACCGGATGCCACGGGTACGGCGAATGGCGTGATGACCAATATGGCCTTGAATGGCTCCTCCTCTAATTATGTGACAGGTTTTACAGCAATCAACCATGCATTGGATTTTGATGGCACAGATGATCATGTGGTTGTCAGCGACGACAATTCGCTGGATTTCACGAGTACTTTCACCCTGGAAGCCTGGATCAACCTTGCCAGTACGACAGGTTCAAGGGCCATCATATCCAAATACTTTTCGGGAACCAGCAGTGAAACTTCCTATAGGCTGCAAGTATTGGATGGCTTGCTTAGGCTACAGGTCAACAACAGTGGTGCAACAGCAGTCTCTGCCGTAGATCAAACCATAGGTAGCATTTCCGCAAGTACCTGGCACCATATCGCAGCGGTGGCTGATGGATCGGGAAACCTGCTGCTCTACATGGATGGAGACTTAGCGGGTACCGGATCATATGACAATACGGTTTATGTGGGAACGCGCGATCTGTTCATTGGAAAAGCCAGAACCGAAGACGCTGCAAGCATCACCGATGGATCCATAGATGAGGTGCGCCTGTGGAATGTAGCACGAACTTGCTCCGAAATCCTCTCCACGAAAGATGTCGAATTGGTGGGCAACGAATCAGGGCTTGTGGCTTACTACAATTTCAATCATGGTGTGGCTAGCGGAACGAACTCCGGCCTCACGACCTTACCTGATCTGAGCGGTAGTGACAACGACGGTACCGTGACCAGCTTTGCGCTGTCCAGCACCAGCTCCAATTACCTCGATGCCTCTGGTAACAGTGTCACCGGAAATGCTCCCGCGGACCAACCAGAAATCAATGTCCGAGGCAACAGCAACGACATAGCCGACGGCAGCACCACAATCAATACGACCATAGACACCGATTTTGGGACACAGGCTTCCTCCAATGCCATTGTCTATACCATCCAAAACACCGGATCTGGGACGCTAAACATCACAAGCATTGTGTCCTCCGGAACCAACTCAGGAGATTTTGTTGTGAGTGGAGCTCCATCTACGGTAGCTGCTACTGGCAGCGAAACTTTCACGGTCACCTTCACACCTGGCGACAACGGGGTTCGCACAGCCACCATCACAATAAACTCAGACGACTGCGACGAAGCGGCCTATGACTTTGCTGTCCAGGGGTCGGGTCCCGCGCCAGGAGGTCTTTCCAGTGATGTACAGGTATGGTTGAAAGCATCCGAGGGTTTTGCTCCCAGTCAGTGGGACGATCAATCAGGCAACAGCAACCACGCTACGCAAGGCACTGGGACTGCGCAACCCAGTAGTACCTCAGAGGCCATCAATTTCAATACCGCCATTACTTTTGATGGCTCCGCAGACTTTATGACTTTGACCAATGACGCGGGCGCCATGGGGCTTGACAACTCAGACTGGGAGGCATTTTTTGTGGCCAATGCCAGTGGCTCCGCCATACAATTCCTGATGTCGGGAGCCGTACTCCCGCGCTATGAATTATCCCTCAATAACGGTTCAGGTTTGAGACTAATCTCCGGGAATGCCATCATGCCCTATCCTGACATTGGAAGCAGTGAAGACTTCACCGATGGCGTAACGCGCATATTGGGAGGAACCCTACAAAGCAGTGGTACGGGCTCTCCGTCCGTCAACGGGCTTTTTGGTACGTCGATCACAGGTCATCAAACGACGGCAACAGATGCCATCAGCATTGGGTACCGGGCTGGCCAAAACCTCTTTTTCCTAAATGGACAGATTGGGGAGATGGTATTGGTCGGAGATGCTTTGTCCGCCACTGACCGTCTACAGGTCCTGAGCTACCTGGCTCTGAAATATGGCATCACCTTGGACCAAACCTCCGCACAGGATTACTTAGCCTCCGATGGTGCTACTGAAATGTGGGATAAGGATGCCACTGGCGCCAGCACCTACGACAATGACATTGCTGGGATCGGTCGGGACGATGTTTCAGAACTTGGCCAGGTAAAATCGAAATCAGAAAACACGGATGGCATCATCACCATCGAAGCCGAAAGCGAGGGCACCAACGCCTCGCCTTCCTTCACAGACATCGCTGACCTTGAATTCCTGACCTGGGCAAACAATGATGGCGCAGCGACCTGGACCACCACAGGAGCACCCTGTGGGTATCAACTGCTGAGTAGACAGTGGAGCGTGCAGGAAGTTGGAGATGTCGGAACCCTCTCCTTTTCCCTGGATGTGGGAGACACTGATTTCGATATTCCTACTGCCACCGCGTACTACCTGGTCAAGGACTCAGATGATGATGGCGACCTGTCTGATGAGACTCCCATTGCCCTGGTCGATGGCGGCGGAGATATCTGGACCACAACTGCACTAGATTTTGCCGACGGGGAAGAATTCACCATCGCCAGCGACTATACGGTGGAAATCAACCTGCAAGGCAACTCCGTTACGATTGCTGACGGCAACCTTACACCCGACACCTCGGACAGTACCGACATCGGTACGGTAATGGGCGGGCAAATCGTCAATTATACCATCCAAAACACTGGCACAGATGACCTGACAGTCTCCTCCATTGATATCTCAGGAACCAACGCCTCGGATTTCACCGTGTCTGGCCTTACCCTACCCGCCACAATTGCGGGGTCCTCAGACGCAACTTTTCAGATCACTTTCGTGCCTTCCGCTACTGGCACAAGAAGCGCCACTGTTACGGTGAATTCCGATGACTGCGATGAAGCCGCGTACGATTTTGCGATCCAGGGTAGCACAACAACCAAGTCAATCCTCATCAACGAGGTAGTAACCGAACCTCAGCAGGACTGGAGCTCAGCAGACTTCTACAATGCAAACCCAGGTGGATCAGGCGGCAGTAATGATGAGTGGATCGAATTGTACATCGCTACGGACGACCTGGATTTGAATGACTATACAATCGAATTGAGGGACGGCACTGATGTCATCGGCGATCTCACTTCCTCAGGAGCCTTCCAAAGCTCCAACTACTTCTCCCTGACGGGTGGCAGATTCACCAAAACAAAAGCAGGTGATTACCTCATTCTCGGAAACGTATCGGGTGGAGCCATCAATAACACCAACGACACCATACAAATCAGGAACGGTTCGATGATCATCGACCAGGTTATTATCGGTGGTTCAGGTACTGCCCCCTCCGGCAACTCCAATGATGCCACGGATGAATCCGTTGCCAGAATACCGAATGCCGCAGACACCTATGACAACAGCGCCGACTTTGTCCTCACACGCGCCACGCTTGCAGCTTCGAATGCTCCATCTGGCACCGTAGTGATCAATGAAGTGGTGACCGATCCATTCACGGACTGGGAAACCAATGGCTTCGATGGTTCGGACGGAGGTGTCAGTGCTACGGCCGAAACGGATGAGTGGGTAGAATTGTACATAGGTACCTCAGGCCTCAACCTCACGGGATGGACCATCAGCCTGGAAGACGGCTCCGGGGATATTGTGGATCAGTCCCTGGCCGCAGGGGGTGCTTTCACGGTAAGTAACTATATCACCTCCGGCTCTGGCTCCTTCATCAACACTGAGGCAGGTGACTATTTGGTCCTGGGAAACCCAGTGGGCTCTGGCACCACACAAATGAACAACGACGTTCAAATCACGCTCAAGGACGCTTCGGGCACTACCATTGATCAAGTGAAATTGGGGGGAGGCACAGGCGAAGCGCCGAGCGGCTCCAACAGCGCTTTCAACTCCGAAGCCATAGCCCGTTACCCCAATGCAACCGACAGTGGAACCGACGATGCGGATTTCATTCAGACCCGGCCCACATTGGGCAGCACCAACTCTCCTGTGGGCACTGTGGTGATCAATGAAATTGTAACCGATCCCCAGCAGGACTGGAGTACCAATAACTTCGATGGTACCATTGGAGACAATGCTCTGACTGACAGCGATGAATGGATAGAACTTTACATCGCCACAGATAGTGTGAACCTGACTGGATGGACCATGACGATAGATGATGGCGTCACCCCGGACGTGGACAACAGCGTGATCACCACAGCAGGTTCTTTCGGAGACACGATCTATTTCTCAAACAATAGCGGCTCATTTGCCAATACCCGGGCTGGAGACTTCTATGTACTTGGCAATGCTGCCGGAGCCATGAATAATGATGTGCTGATCACTTTGAGAGATGCCTCGGGCAACATCATTGATGAAGTGGAACTCGGGGATGACGAAGCTGGAGATGGCGCCGGAGACGGCGCACCGGATGGCTCAGCAAATGGTGGGGATGCCACTGGCATTTCAGACGAAGCCATCGCGAGAATTCCCAATGGCACGGATACCGACAATGATGTCAATGATTTCGCGGCCGTACCGGCTTCTTTGGGTGCGATGAATAGTATCGCCCAATTGCCAGGTATCGGGAATGCGCTGCCATTCACAGGCACCGACTATGTGCTTATCGCGGACGATGCCAACCTGGAAATGTCAGGGGACTTTACGATCGAGTTTTGGCTGAACACGTCCGAAGCAGGAAACAATATCATCCTCGAGAAGGGCAACCTGAATACGGAATATTCCATCCAACAGCTCTCCGGTAATACCCTAGGCCTAAACGTCAATGGTATCATGCAGACAAACAACACCTACAACGATGGTAACTGGCATCATGTGGCAGTCGTCTACCGGGGAACGGGTGATGGTACCATCTACGTTGATGGCATCGACGATACGAACCCCACCAACGGACTTGGAACACCCACCTATTCGACGGGTGCTGTGAATATTGGTACGCGCAATGGAAATTCCGGCTTCAGCATTGAAGGCTCGATTGATGAGGTCAGATTCTGGTCCGACGAAAGGACGCAAGAAGAGGTAGTGGAGAATATGATGGGATTGGTGGACCCCTCAGCCACAGGTTTAGTGGCTTATTATCGATTCGATCAATCTTCCGGAACTACACTTTTTGACCTCACATCAAACAACCTCGACGGAACGCTCACCAACATGGCCGGTACCGAATGGACAGCCGCTGGCTGGGAGATCTTCTCCCAAAATGCGGCCATTCTCCAATCGGGCGGCACTGACGTGTCTTCTGGCTCCTCAGGAGAACTTACCCTCACAGACGTGAGCTTTCTCAATGACGACAATGACTACCTCATCGCCGGACATGACAATGAAGATTTCCTTGAAGTGACCGCAGATTTACCTTCGGGATCGTTGCTTGTGGCTCGATATGAACGATCATGGAACATATCGAAAAATGATGCTTCGGGCACTTCCAATGGCTCGGTTACCATGGGCTTCGACCTGGGCGCTGCTCCCGATGTGACCTATACCTACTATCTACTCGAAAGGACCGGTACCTCAGGAGACTTTGCGATTGTTCCCATCCAGAGCGTTAACCCCAATGGCAACAGCATTGAATTCATGGTGGATGCTTCCGCTATCGATGATGGCTCCTACTATACGTTGGGACGATCAGATGCTGGTGTTGGCAACGCGCTGGATTTTGATGGGACAGGCGACTACGTGCTCATCGATCACGATGCCTCATTTGACCTGTCCGGACCCTTCACCATTGAACTTTGGCTTAAAACTTCAGAAACCGGGAATGTCACGCTGTTCGAAAAAGGAGACAACAATGTGGAATACTCCCTGCAACTACTGAGTGGGCGAATTGTATTTAATGGCAATACCGACTGGGAACGCGTTTCTACTGGAACATACAACGATGGTAACTGGCACCACGTGGCATTCGTGTACAGGGATGGATCCACCGATGATTACACTTTGTATGCCGATGGTATTGATGATACGTCTGCCGGAACCATTGGCTCTCCGAATTATGCCGCCCAAGATGGGGACCTCACCATTGGCGGAAGAGTTGGCAACACAGCCGCGACGATTGATGGCATCATTGATGAGGTCCGGGTTTGGTCAGACGAGCGCACCCAACAAGAGGTCTTGGAAAACATGTTTGCCAACCTGACAGGAGATGAGGCCAACCTGGTGGCTTATTACCGTTTCAATCAGGGGATCGGTGATGGAAATACCAACTTGCCAGACCTCGGTCCCACAGGACATTCCGGTACCCTCACCAATTTTAGCAACCTGAATGGTGCTACCGCGTCCTCCAATTACGTCACTTCAGACCGGTCCTCAATTGACCAGAGTAGCATTATTTCTAATGGTGGAAACCTGACCGATACAGATGGAGAATTGACACTAACCAGTACGCAAACGGCAGGTGATTTCCTGCAAGATGCCAATGACTACCTGCGATGGAATAACGATGGAGGTTCATTCTCAGAAACCACAGCTGATGTCCCCACAGGGACGCTCATCACCAGGAGATACGCTAAAACGTGGGTCATCGACAAAAACGATGCCGTCGGCACGGCCAATGGCAATGTCACTTTCTCCTTTGACCTGGGCGGGACGCCGGACCCGGACCTGACCTACTTCCTATTGAGCCGGGCCAGTACGTCCGGAGAATTCTCCATCGTAGAAGCACTGTCATCAGCGCCAAGTGGTAATAACATGACCTTTACCGTGGATGCAGGCCAGATCACCGACAACTACTACTTCACCCTGGGCAGAACGGATGTTGGCGCAGGTAATGCGCTGGATTTTGACGGAAACAATGATTTGGTAGATCTGGGCAGTCAAATCCTCAGTGCTTCTGCCATGACGGTTGAAGCTTGGGTAAATGGTTCTTCATTTTCAAATACGGGAAGATTTAACCGGATACTTGCACTCAATTATGGATCCTACACTACTGACAACCCCTTCGCACTCTTTGTCAATTCAAGTGGGCAAATCGGATATGTGTTTGGAACTGGTGGCACCAACAATGACGCTCAGGTACCTCTATCATTTAGCCCCACATTGAGTACCGATACATGGTATCACGTCGCCCTCACCTTTGATGGATCAACTAAATCGCTTTATGTGGATGGGATTCTGATGGGAACCGTCTCGAACACCGGCACCTTTACAAACACTAACACGGAACCGCTTCTAATTGGGGACTTTGATAACACTACAAGCGACAATGGTGAATGGGAGGGTGAAATAGATGAGGTCAGAGTTTGGTCTGATGTCAGAACGGAACAGGAAATTCGCGATAACCTCAACCGCAAGCTCGATGTGGCCAATGAATCTAATCTGGTGGCCTACTACCAGTTCAATAGCGGCATTGCCGACGGCACCAATACCGGGTTGGATGTCCTGACAGACCGTAGCGGCAGTGGTAATGGTGGAACGTTAGCCAACCTCGGCCTCACCAGCACTTCCTCCAACTGGGTATCCTCGAACGCGGTGATAGGGGATCAGGCCATCATGTCTGGCTTGATCGGTGCAGGGAATGCCCTGGATTTCGACGGCGTAGATGAATTTGTTGAGGTGAGTGATAATGCGAGTTTGGAATCTTCATCTACGCTCACCGTAGAAGCCTGGGTAAGGCCGGATGCGGTGACCAGCTTCCGGGGAATTGTATCCCGGTACTTCACGGCCGCGGATGCTTCCAATGTATTTGCCTTACAGATCGATGCCGGTAACTATGGCTTCCTGATCAACGAGAGTGACAACAACCTGGTATCGGCCACTGCTACAGCTACTGCTTCCACATGGACGCATGTCGCCGGGGTAGCTGACGGTTCCGAGGTCCATATCTACCTCGACGGCATTTTAATGGCCTCAACAGCCTACGACGGCACCATCACCTCGAACAGCTCACGGAATCTCTACATTGGCAGGTATCGAAATGATAGTTTTGGCCAATATGATGGCCTGATCGACGAAGTCCGCATCTGGAATACTGCTCGCACGGGTGCAGAGATCCAGGCCAATATGTTTGAAGAACTATCTGGGAGCGAATCCGGCCTGGTGGCCTATTACCGCTTCGATGAGAGTGCAGGCACCACGCTGGATGATGATTCGCCCAACACCAATACCGGCACGCTCAACAACATGGAAGATGCCGACTGGGTAGATGCTTCGGGGCGGGAACCTTTCAAAACCAATGGCGCAGGCAACCTCAACAGCGCAGGCACCTGGAAAGGAGGCTCGGTACCCGGGGCTTCACAAATTCTCTACGTGCAACATGATCTGACGGTGGATACTGACCTCACAGTAGATGACCTCAACCTGGTAGCCGGCAATACGCTAACCCTGAATGCCAGTCAAACCTTGACGGTCACGGGTAACCTGATCAACAACGGAACGATCACAGGTAGCGGCAAAATTCAATTCACCTCAGGAACACCGATGATCTCGGGAGGCACCTTCAGCAACCTGGAGTTGAATGGCGGTAGTCCCATGCTCTGTGGCAACACCACCATCACCGGAGACCTCACCATCACCAGTGGCGTGCTGCAACTGCTGGATTACGACTTCACCCTAAATAGCGGAGCCACCATCACAGGAGGTGATGCTTCCAATTACATCGAGACCCTCAACCAAAATTCATCCGGTGGTTCCCTGATCATGGAACTGGGCTCATCGGACGGACCGACAACTTACCCCATCGGTACGAGTACCAACTACACGCCTATCACCTTCACCAACCTTGGAAGTACAGCCACTTTTGCCATCCGCACCTTTGATGGCATCTACACCAACAACACTTCGGGTACTGAACTCA
Organism: Cyclobacteriaceae bacterium; assembly: GCA_965601475.1. Taxonomy (GTDB): domain Bacteria; phylum Bacteroidota; class Bacteroidia; order Cytophagales; family Cyclobacteriaceae; genus JAWPMT01. The sequence goes on from OZ271832.1 coordinate 1,431,245, forward strand.
CCTCAGACGTGATCCGGAAGACCTGGGATGTCATCGCCACAGGAAGCGGATACAATGTGACGCTCACCATCCAGTGGAATGCTGCGGATGAAGCCGGGGATTTCGATCGTAATAACATGTACATTTCCCTCAACGACGGTGCAGGTTGGATCAATGAGTCCGGTCTTACCAGTGCTACAGAGATCTCCTCAGGCATATATTCCGCCACAGTAAGTGGTGTTGACCACTTCACGGGTGTTGGTGGCGGTGGCATTGTCATTACGCCCATCACGTTATTGGATTTCTATGCTGAGGAGACAGATCAGGGTATAGAGCTCACCTGGCATACAGCTGTGGAAGAGAATAATGAGAAGTTTATCATAGAGCGAAGCCCAGACGGTATAGATTTCGAGGTGCTGGGTGAAGTCCCCGGTGCCGGCGACAGCCAGGAGATTATCAAGTATACTTTTCTCGATGGTAATCCATTGACTGGAGAAAGCTACTACCGATTTATGCAGGTTGATTTTGATGGTGCCTTTGAATATTCACCTATTATCCGAGCGGTGAATCTCGGCAACAAACGCAACCTGATCATCTACCCTAATCCTTTCAGAGACAAACTCTATATCGGCCTGCCTCAAGAGGACGTTGTGGCGCAGGTGCGGATCATGAGTATGACAGGGCAAGTAGCAATAAATGTGGAAGTTGAGCCAGAGGGGAGATTCTTGGTAATTCCGGATCTTGAACTGAAACCCGGCGTTTACCTATTGGAGGTAACCCAAGGCGGGGAGAAGAAGATGATCAGGCTCGTACGAGAATAAACTCGTCGTCAGCAGAACCAAATCACAATCTTACAAACACTCAAAATAAAGGTCATCAGGACCGCAGAAAAAGCTACGATCTCGAACATTGAAAATTCGTGCAAAAACTGGCGCATCTTTTGGTCTATACTGGTTGTGTAAGGCAAATACCCAAATTCGGCAGACGGCTCTTAAATGATTCAGTTGAAATCTATACCTTAACGCATAAGCGCCGATCCGAATAAGAGTGATCAGGAATAATCAGGGATAAACGCGAGAAATTCGCTCATGAAGTGGTTGCTCAGGATTGAGCACGGAACGTTTTGAACAAATTTAGAATCATTCAAAAGGGCAATGCCTCGTAAAACTCATCGAAAACCAAGCCTTCCGGGTGGGGTCGCGTATTGCGGAAAGTAATAGGAGAAGTATCACACCTAAGGTTGTCGCCACATCGGTTGATGTCAAAATGCAAATGGGGCCATGTGCCTACATCACCTGTGTCGCCCGTTCGTGCGAGGGTGTCTCCGGCTTCCACGAGATGCCCAACGCGTACGAACTGGCTGTTCATTTCAAGGTGCACGTATTCACTGATCATACCATCGGAGTGCTTCACTTGAATGTAATTTGAAGCTGTCAAGCCTCGGCTTCCTGATGGTTGCGACATACGCATCCCGACGACCACACCTCTTCTGGCCGCAGTGATGTAACTACCAAATGGCATTTCCATATCGTAGGAAAAACGCAAAGTGCCTTTGTGTGAAAACAACGTACAGTTGCCCTGGGAGACTCGGTGCGCCCGCCCAGCCGGATAGGGTAAAACGTAATCCGAAGTTGCCCAATCCGGGTAGATACCGCATACTTCTTCTACAGACTCCTCGCCCCCTCCGCAATTGAAAACCATCAATCCAATGACAAATAGTAAAATGACCGATCTCTTCATGACTTGTAGTGTACCTAATAAAAACTGGCAAAACCAACACCCCTACGGATTTGTCACGTCCTTCAAAGTAGGTGACCATTACAAATTGATCTTCGGCTGACTATGTTTGTGGGAATTGCCAAAATTCCGTGCAGACTAAGAAAGATCAAATTCTCCAGGTAGCAACCCATCTTTTTCGCCATAGAGGTTATTCCTCTACCTCCATGCAAGACATCGCCGCCGAGCTACGTATCAAAGCAGCAAGCCTTTACAATCACATTGATTCCAAGCAGGAAATGCTCCGGGAACTACTTGATCGTGGCGCAAACATGTTTATGAAGTCGATGGAAGGAATAAAGGACTCATCCCTCTCGTCCCTGGAGAAGATAGAGAAGCTCATATCAGCTCATGTACAACTAGCTACCCAGCACTCCGATCTTATGGCCATCATGGTCGTAGAATGGCGACATCTTGAAGGAGATGCGAAAACACAATATCTGGGTCAGCGAGAACAGTACGAGGAAGATTTTCGAAATATTCTAAAAACAGCCATAGCTGAAGGGACATTGAAACCTATCAACATCGAAATCGCCCTTTTCACCATTCTCAATACATTGCAGCGGCTTTATGCCTGGCACGAGCGGCATGCCGATGTCAATGTGTTCGACGTGGAGAAACAACTGATGCAGTGCCTTTTGGGCGGCATTAAAACTTAACAATTACAGCATCTTCATTAATTTTAGAATATGCAGATGAGAAGTCGTTCCCGTTTCCTTTCCGAATCAACGAAATTCCTGGCAATGATCCTGATACTGGTTGTATGGATGACATCCTGCTCCCAGCCGGTAGAAAGTGCTTCAAAAAATCGTAGTGAAGTCAATCCGATCAAAGGAAAGTGGAAACTTGTCAAGCGAAAATTTGAACCGGACACTGTCTTTGCGATAACGGCAGACACCATCGAATATTCGAAGATCATCACTGATGGCACGTTTATTTGGTACTTCTACGACAAAGAAAACAAGAACGTCATCGCCATGGCTGGCGGCTCCTATGAACTGAAAGGAGGTTCCTACACAGAGCACATAGAATTTTATCACCCTCCAGGACAAAATATGGAAGGTGCAGACATACCATTCAAGTGTGAGGTGAATGGAGATGAATGGCTACACAGCGGCTTCATCAATGACCGGGAATATGACGAGGAGATTGGCGATTATGTTGTTATCGCCGAACGAAGGCTTGAAGAGGTCTGGAGGCGCGTGGAATAATTCTCCGTTTCGCAAAACACACTTGCGGGAGGAAATGAAAATATTGACCTAATTTCGGCAAAAGAGGTTCCTCCGGTTCATGATCAAATTCAAATCCCTACGTCACAAGCTCCTGTTCTGGTTTCTGGTTTTTGTCAGTTCCAACCTCATTGTGGTGGCCATCAACTTCGCCTATCTGGTACAGCGGGAGAAGATTGCCAATGTCTTCCGTTTGCTGGAACAGACCCACAGCTATCTGCTGGAAGACTACAAGAATCAGCTCAACTTCTTCACGCAGGAGACGAAGAATCGGGTATTTTTTGAATTTGGCAACAGCCTATACCTCGACAATCACAAATCCCTTTTCGAGAATATCGAAGAGAACTTATTTCTCCTGCAAGACGATGAGATTATTCACAAATTCGGCCTGAATACCGAGGTGAGTGAGATGGCCTACCAACTGCGGCACTATGACAGCCTCTTTCTTTCCATCACAGATCTCATCAAAGTCAGGGGATTCAAGGATTATAACCTGATAGGTGAAATGCGGGAAGCCGCTCACGCCCTCGAAAGCCTGGAAGGAGTGACGCCCTCGGGTTTGCTCACTATGAGAAGGCATGAAAAGGACTTCTTACTCCGACATGAAAATATCTACTTGCGTCGGCTCAATGAAACAGCCAGGACGCTGATCGGCGAAATCGAAAGTAGCGCAATCACATCATCACGAAAAGCCGAATTGGCCGAGGTGGTACGCAAGTACCAAAAGCTCTTCAAAAAGGTAGTGGACCTTGATCGCGAGATCGGCCTCTTCAATAATTCCGGATTGAAGGAGGAACTTGACAAGTCAGAAGCCATTATGGCCAGTCAGTTCGAAGACATCCTGGCTAAGGCAGACACGGGAAGACAGCAGGAATTTGCCAAGTTGCAGTACATCACGATGGCCGTTCTGGTCGGTTTCTTGCTTTTTGGCATTTGGATGAGTTTCGTTATTTCCGGGAGGATTACCCATCCATTGCTAGATCTGACTTCATACATCTCCAAGTTTGTTGGTAGCAATTTTACGCTGATCAATGCCAACCCATCAAAACTCACCGAAGATGAAATCGGCAAACTCACGCTCAACTTCAACGTGATGCGGGATAAAATCATCGAACAGCTTCAATTCTTCAAGCAGAAAGTGGAGGAGCGCACGGCAGAATTGGCAGAAGCCAACGAAAGACTGGTCAAAATCAATGAAGCGAACCGGCGCTTCGTCCCCAATGAGTTCTTGCACTACCTCAATCGCGAAAGCATTGAGGAGGTAGCGCTGGGCGACAACGTTGAACGGAAAATGACGGTGGTATTTTCAGACATCAGGGGATTCACGGAATTCTCCGAGAAGATGACTCCACAAGAGAATTTTGATTTCATCAATGACTACCTCCAGGAAATCGTACCCCATGTCAGGGAGCACAACGGCTTCATCGACAAGTACATTGGAGATTCAGTAATGGCCCTTTTTGCCAATCAAGTAGAACATGCCATTGATTCCTCCATAGATTCCCTGAGGTCCGTCCGAAAGTTCAACCAGGCACGCCGCCAGGCTGGAAAAGAGCCTGTCAAAGTAGGCATAGGAATACACACGGGCAATCTCATACTCGGTACGATTGGGGAGGTAAATCGCATGGAGACGACTGTGATCAGCGATGCCGTCAACACCGCCTCCCGGATGGAAGGGCTTACTTCAATCTATGGTGGAAATATTCTCATCAGTGGCGCAGTGCTGCAGGATATTGCTGATGCCTCCATATATGACATCCGATACCTTGACACGGTCATGGTAAAGGGTAAGGAAAAGGCGGTAAAGGTCTTTGAGATTCTCGATGGCCTGCGGGATGAGCAGCGGTCATTGAAGTTAGAAACCAATGCTTCTTTTCAAGAGGGGATTGAACTCTATCGTGAAAAGGCATTTGCTAAAGCCCAAAAAGCATTCGAACAGGTATCGACTCGAAATCCTGAAGACAAGGCAGCTGCATTGTACGTTTCCAGATGCAAGGAGATCATCGAAGAAGGCGTGCCAGCGGACTGGGATCCCACCCAAAAAATGACAAAGAAGAACTAGCAAAGCTTTCCTGCCAGGTTTCGCAGAAAACCCAGTTATTGCTTCGGCAGGTACTTTTGAGGGATTGGCTCATCCTGCGTTTCGTTGGTCCAAAGGATACTGTATATCCACCACCTACCCTCCATTTGCAAGAGCTGATAGCTGTTGACCATCCTGACATCCTCCCCATCCGAATCCTGCGCCCTGGTGGTCTGAAATACCTGAGCAATGCCGTTGAACTCATCTACCACCTTGTGCAACTCCCATTCTCGAAAGCCCGCTGTGTAGTATGGATCCTTGAGTAATACAACAAACTCATCCAGGGATACCGTCTCATAAGGCCTGTCCATGTCGCCTTCCTGGTAAAGGACCGTGAAAGTGGCCTTAGGTAAGAACAGCCGAAGATATCGATCCTCTTCAAACTCCTCACCTGGATCTCGGGTGATGATATCAAGCAATTCATCAAGAATGCCATCAATAGTGGTAAGATCGGCAGCTTGAGCGTAAACCATCCCCTGGAGTAATAATGTCAATCCCAGAAAGGCAAAAATCTTCATATTCCTCAGACTTTTGCCGTAAGCTAGTGGATGAAAGTTTGGGCACGGGTACTCTTTAACGATTCATCACAATCCTTAACAAATCTTAATTGGGATTACCGCCCGATTACCTCTATCGCCCTGGCAGATATCTTCTCGGATAATTCTATTGGGTTCACAGCCTCGACATCAAATGAAGCTACCTGGTTTTCATCTTGAAACACCCGAACCCGGGCCTTCCATAATTCACCTTCGGTACGATAGCGACCTCGTACCTGAAAAGCCGAACCAAACTGCTTCTTGTCCAGGAAAATAACTTGAGCATCGTTTTGCGCACTAGCTTCAATCAACAGGTCATCGACGAGCGTCCCCAATTGAATGATATCGTAGAACTGGGACTCTTCCTGGAACCCACTGTGAATAATCACAGGTTTGGACCCGGCCAATTGAATTCTGTCCCGATCTTCGGGACTCAGCCGGCCAATTGAAAAGCTCTCTGCCCCAGCAGGGACTCGCACTTCCGGGAGCTGCACGCCCCCAATCTCAGATGCCAATTCAGGTACTTTCTTTGACACAAACTGCAGCAGGTCGATGATGTCCACTTCTCCGGCTGTGTTGAGTGCCGCACCTTTCATCCCAAAAAGCAATGAATAAGTGAGCAGCCCCTGTTCATACATCGCCGTTTCGTAGCTCACAGCATCCGCCTCAGACCCGGCAATTACATATAGACCGGTTCGGTCCTTCAACTCCTCCATTGCCTTCACCTGCCCACTGGTCAATGCTCCGGATCCTGTGCCAATCTGATTGGCGAGTCTCCCCGAATGACAAGCATCGAAAATGAGTACTTGCTTCAGTGCAGCAATTTCCTTGATCCATTCGGTGAGTTCAATACTGGAAACCATATGCTCAGCCCGGATGGCATCATCTTCAATCGCATCAGTTGCAAATGGCGTGAGGTAATAGAAATCCTCTCGATCCTCACCATAGTTCATCCCATGTCCGCTGAAATACAACAGCAAATAGTCCCTGGCCGTAGCTTGTTGAGCAAAGTCGGACAGGGTATTTTCAATATTACGCTTGCTAGGCCATTGCAATGTATCAGCGTAGTCTGTATGGAGCAATTTCGTAATTGTATTCTCAGCTCCGAACAGATTCGAGCTACTTGCACTCAGGGCACTCGAAAAGTCAATCGCATCTTTTACGGCATAGTTCAGATCCAGGGATCTACCAGGGTAATCGCCAGACCCCACCACGAGCGCGTAGAGTTTTGGCGGTTCCTCTTCCGACTCAGTAGTTTGCTCTGCGAAGTAGTAGAGATTTTCTTCAGGTGTGGCAAGCGTCCCATACTGGTTATAGGCCTTGATCGAAATCTTGTTGACTGTGTTTGGCTTCAGGAAAGGGTGACCTTCTATGGCATAATCCAAGGCCACATTCCCTTCCAAATTACGACTGGACCCAGTTTCCCTAATAACTTCCTTCCCGTTAATCAAGATCACAATACGTCCAATGCCTCCTCCCTGATCAGATAGGTTCATACCTACAACACCATCGTTGAGGTTGGGATGTGTGATTTGTATTTCAGGATGGGGCAAAACATCATTTATTGCCTTACGTTGAGGCAGCGGATCGTCAATGTTCTCTAGTAATCTTGGAACAAGTTGAGGTTCGAAGTAGACGTCTTTTAGCTGGTTCAAGGCGATTTGCTGATCCCCTCGCATGTAGTGCATAGCCCCAAATGCCGCCGATGTGGCATCATAGAGCCCACCAGGCGTGGTCGCCACCCAATCATCATCACCTAAGGAAATCATTGTACCAATAGGACTTTCGCCCTCAAGACCTTTGAATATGTGGATTTGACCGTCAGAAGCACCAGTCAGCGTGAACCTGCCCCCTTTCAAAAAGCCTATCCTCGATATGAACCCCTGGTGTACCTCCACACTTGCCATCAAAGCCCCGGTTTCCAAATCAAAGCGTTTGATCGCGTAATCTCGCTCGCTGGATCCTTTGCGCGTAGTATTGACAGTGCCGAGCGCATACCCTTCCTCCGGATGAAGGTAGATCCGGTCTACACGCTCAATATCCGGAAACTGTCCCAGGTCACTGAAGTTGAGATTGAAAACCCTCATTCCGAAGGTCCCAACGGTGACTATGGTGTTCCCCGCCACATCAAAGTCCTTAATACCCTTCAGTGGATAAGCCCGCTCTTCTTTTAGCGTGACACTGTTGTATATGGCAATACCATCACGCGTTTGGAACAAGAGTTTCTCGCCATTCTGGGCAAACTTGTAGCTTAAGCCATTTTCCACATTAAGGCGCTTGCTCTTGGATTTATCAAGCTTGAATAGCTCAAAGTACTTGTCATCTGCCTTTCTGATGATGTATTCCCCAGTTCGGTCGAACTCAATGGCTGTATTCCGGTATTTACCCCGCACTTCATAGGTATGGGTATTTCTACCCGTATTGACACTCCAGATCCTCAAACTACCATCTCGCCCCACCGACGCGAGCAATGAATCTGAAGGATGGAAAGTAACGGAAGTAACACCACCTTGATGTCCTTCAAGCGTTGTTGTTGTCCGCCCGAGTTCGAGATCATAGAGTTTGATCTTCTCTTGACCAGAGGCTACAGCCAGCAAGCTTTCATCATTAGACAGGGCAAAGTCCTCGACGCTAAAAGCAAGTCCCTCAAATCGCTTCAACAGCTTCCGGGATGCCAAACCGAAGGCATTGAGGGCATTCTCAGCATCTGGTATGATCACCAGATCATTTCCCTGATGGAATATGATCGTCCTTATACCTGCTTCAGCAAGCTTATCAAGCCCAGGTAATGGAAGGTCCGGAATGGACACTGAAAAATCCCCCGGATTCAATACAGCCAGACTATTGCTTTCTCCACGCCCAGCAATCCACAATCGCTCCTGGGCCATAGCCAGACCGTAGATCCTGGCACCAAGCACCTTCTGCCTGTTTACTTCCTGAAAATCCGGTCGGCTATAGCTGATAAGCTCTCCGGTGATGGCGCCTAAATGGAAATGACTACTGCCAATGGCCAATGCTGTGATCTGAGCACCGGTATCAGTACCATTTACCTCTGTCAAGCCTGGTACTTCCAGCACTTTCACCGTACCATCAGCCATCCCAACCAGCATTCTGTCATCGACGATGTTCGAGACGGCTGTGATATCCTCACTCATCCTCACTTCCTTTACCAGGGATTGATCTGCTAATTTCCAAACCTTGATTGTGCCCTTTCGACCAATAGAAATAAGTTCCGAATCGAGGACCTTCGATGCCAGGACGCTGGACCCATGGTCCAACTCGTAGGACAATTCCTGCTCGTTGAAATTCCAAGACATTACCCGGCCATCATCGGAACTACTCCACAGCCTCCCATCTGCTGCTTCCAAATCATTTACCCGGCTTTTATGGTTGCGAAGCACTCTCAATTGGCGTTCACGGGGATAATCCCACAGCACGATCTCGTTACTATTCTGAATGGACGCCAGGTACAATGTATCTTCACTTATGGCAATGTCCTGGACCTGCCTCGTATGACCAATAGGGATAACAAGCTCCAGTTTTTGGGCAAAAACACCCAGTGAAAATGCGACCAGAACCGACGTTGTGATTTGAGCCTTCATCGAACAAAATATTCAGATTAAAGGTAGCTTTTTCATCAAGAACCTGGCCACAACTACATTTGAATCTCAATAGCAAAAATGAATTATTCACCTTTTCTGGAGCGCTGTCACCAACTGGCTCAAACCGCGAAGCAAAATGGAAATGCCCCGGTAGGGGCACTTATTATCCGGGGGCCGGAAATCATTGCCGAAGGCATGGAAGCGACCCAATCCAAACAGGATGTCTCCGCCCATGCAGAAATGGAAGCCATAAGGATCGCGCGAAGGAAAATCGGCAAAGACCTGTCAGGCTGCGAGTTGATTTCGACGCACGAACCATGTATCATGTGCAGCTATGCGATCCGCTTCCACGGCATCAACACAGTCGTCTTCGAGCATGCCTCAGAGAAGTTGGGAGGGTTCACCTCTCGTTTCGACATACTTAGTACAGCGGATGTTCCAGGCCAATGGCCTGCAAAACCCAAAGTCATCAGGGTCTAGTTGATTAATCTCAGAAAATCAGCGATGGAAACTCTCTGAAACAAATTTCAGAACCTCCGGTAAAGCCGTACGCCAGTAGGTCCAGTTATGAGCGCCATCCCTGACACGAAATTCATGCGGCACGTCTTTTTCATTCAGTAGTTTGTGCAGGGCCATGTTTCCGTTGATCAGGAAATCATCGTCTCCACAATCGATGTAATACCTGACCTGTTTCAACAGTTCAGCATCTGTACTTTCGGCAAGGAAATAGGCAGTATTCTGTTTCAGGCAGTCATTGACACGGGTGTTGGGAGCTACCGCAGGTCCGAAAATGTACTCAAATCGAGGCTTCCAATATTCCTCGGAGATTTCATTGATGCCTTCTTCGGTCCAAACGGCGGCACTCAACGGCGCGCATGCTGCAAATAGCTCCGGATGTTTCATGGCATAAATTAGGGAGCCATGCCCTCCCATACTCAATCCTGCTACAGCTCTGAATTCCTTTTTGGTCCTTATCCTGTAGCTGTCCTCAATGAAGGGAATAAACTCGTCGAAAAAGAAGTCTTCATAGCGTATCTTATCGTCGTAAGAATTGATATACCAGTCCAAGCCTGCATCCGGCATCACGATGACCATTGGAGCTACTTCAGCATTGCCAATAAATCGGTCGGCGATGCTCTTCACCTCTCCGAACTGCGTCCAACCTGTTTCATCATCGGTATATCCATGGAGCAAATAGAGGATGGGGTAGCTTCTGTTCGATTTTTCATAATCCTGTGGAAGGTAGACGCTGTATTCCACTTTTCTTCCCAGGCGTTCGGAATCCATAGAAAGGCTCTCCCTCAGCAATCCTCCTTGTGAAAAAGCCTGAATGGCGAGGAGCAGTATGAATAGGTACATTGTGTATCTCATGACTTAGGTGTTTTCTAGCTGTAATATTCAATTTTCTAGTCCAAAAACGTAATGTTTCCAATATCACTAAGAGGAAGCCGCCATCTCCTTGTCTGAAAGGTGAACCTAACTTTTTAAGCATGCGCACTTTTCTCCTCACAGGAATGCTCCTGATACTCGTCGTGAAGCTTCAGGGCCAAAGGTATGAAGGCCATCCTTTGATATTGGAAACCACCTTGTTTGACGCCCCCTATCAAGTCCAGACTGGTCAGTTTTTTCCTTCTATGGAACAGACACTGCTGATTACCAAAAACTATTACCAGCTTTCCAGTCTTGGCACAGGCCATATGGCCCACTATTTTATCAGCGATACGGCCAATGGTAAAGGCGTATGGCGTGAGGTGCTCAAAGGCATCTTCGATATCGGTTTTCACATTGGGACTTTGGCAGTACCGGGCGGCCATGCCTGGCTCCATGAGGAATATCACGCCATCATCGGCAGAAATAATGGCGTGCATGGGAAAAACCTCGTATACAAATTTCCGCCAATCGATGAACTGATAACCGTATATGACGTGGATGACGCCGACCTGATCAGAATGAAGGCCGCATCCAACCCGGACTTTGTGCGAATGAGCGCAGCAGGACTCGAAGGTCAAACACATCTGGTGACCCGATTGCAAACGGATCATTTCTTCTACAATACCACCAAGGCCATGGCACAAAATTGGTTCATCATCTATCACAACAACAGGTATATCGGCACGCTGGCCAATCAGGAGTTTGCATTGGATGAAGAATCAGAAAATGAGGACATTTCGACGAGGGACCTGGTGGGTTGGGATCCTACCGCCTGGGTCTATGACCTATTCCACCCCGATGAGGCTTACGAAAACAGAGGTGTCCATCCTACAGGCATAGGCATAGATCGCTACATTGAGACCCAAGACCTTGAACAGCACGAGATCGAATACCTGCAAAAACAAAGCAGGCTAGCCACACTGGGGTTCGTCGACCCATTTCTACTGGGATTCAGAAGATTCCGAATCGGAAATCCGCAGAACCCACTGTACTTCAATGCCAACCTCAAACATTACCTTACTTCCTTCGGCCATAGCCTGCAGACCAATGTTTTTCTTGAAAGTGGGAATCTAAAGGGAATATTCAAAGTGTTGCAGTACGCCAATTACGAAAGGCAGTTTCTTGGATTTGAGGCTCAGCTCTTCGACCTGAAACCGAATCTGCTCAACAACCAGGTCCTACTATCCCCTCGGCTTGCTGCCTGGACACAACCTGAAGACCAGGAATTCAAAACAACATCGGCTCAATTTGGTGGGCTACTGGGAATCAGGACCTTCTTTCCACTCACCAGAAACTTCTGGGCTACATTGGAATTGGAGTCCAAAACAGCAGGATGGGTCGTTTCCAACCCTTACTTGAAGGCCAATACTTCCGCAAGAGTAGGTCTCCGTTGGCATGTTCTATCAGACTAGCCCAAGTTTTTCGTAGCAATCACGGATTTTTTTGAAGTATTCGGCTACTTTTGCCCTCCGAATTTTGGAGGTCCCATGGAAGAATCATGTGATTCCAAGGTTCGAGAGAAAAGAGATCACAGAGGCGTGGCAGAGTGTCCTGGCCGGACGCGACTGGGCGTCCCCGACGAAGGCGGCGGTCCCGCCTCCATAAAAGAATAAGATGACAGTAGGTCATCACGAATAATAGCAGAGATCACAGAGGCGTGGCAGAGTGGTCGAATGCGGCGGTCTTGAAAACCGTTGTACCGCGAGGTACCGGGGGTTCGAATCCCTCCGCCTCTGCTTAGCAGGCCTGATACGAAAGTTTCAGGCTTTTTTTGTTTCTATGTATTGGAAGTGGGAGCCACAGAATCTTCCCATACATCTCAAAATATGATAATGGCGTGGCAGCGTGTCGTAGCAGGACGCGACTGGGCGTCCCCGACTGGGCGTCCCCGACGAATGCGGCGGTCTTGAAAACTGTCGGGCCGCGCAGGTCGGGCCGCGCAGGCTGTACCGCGAGGTACCGGGGGGCGGTGCGCCGCTACGATCGAAATAGGTATTCACGAGGTGATAGCGCGCATGCCTGCGTGTATGAGTAATCCCTCCGCCTCTGCTTAGCAAGCCTGATACAAAAGTGTCAGGCTTTTTTTGTTTTCATAGATTGGAACGGGATAAGGAGGCTACTCCGATATCATCAGATAGTAGCCATCAGGATCTCGCAAACAAAACTGACGCTCACCCGAATTTTGATTAACATGAGGTGGTTCCTCAACCCTCGTATTCATCCGCTTTGCATTACCCCATATCGCCTCAAGATTTTCCACTCTTAGGTAAATAATCAACCCATTGCCTGACGAAGGCTCACGCACACTGAGTGTCGGGTGATCATGCGCTCCCCATTTGTGAAGGCACAGGAAAACCTGATGGTTCTCGTCGCCAAGCATCTCAAAAGTGTCACCGCCATGAAGACTCCTACAGGATAGAAGTGACTGATACCAGTCGGAACTACTCTTGACATTTTCCACAGCTATGATGGGCTCTGATCGGATCATTGCTCTAAAATTATCAAAAGCGAGCGCTTATCCAATTCGCAGCAAGGTGGGGAAACCAAGCGGGGTTTCCGAAAACCGAATACCACCCACAGATTTATCAATGGAGCTTCTTCCAGAAGATGACCTTGTCTTCTCCCTCCTGCCAGAAATCTCTTATTATACCTTCTTGATCATAGCCCAGGTCTCTGTAGAACTTTCTTGTGAGCTCAAATTGATCGCTACTGGAAGTCTCTACAATCAATACCCTCGCAGATTTCTCCCTCAACAATGCTTCAATGTACTTCATCATGGCCTTCCCTGTTCCCTGGCCCTGGAGGTCCTTCAATACGCCAATTGCGTAGAGATTGTAGGTTCCGTCCGTGAATTCCTCCGGAGCGCAATAGCCGACAGCTACATTTCTGTTATCCTGAATGGCGGTGAACCAAATATCCTCTGAGTCTGGGTTGTCAAAATAGTCTGCGATCATTTCTCCCAAATATTCCGATGGGAAGAGGCCGCTGGAATCAACGACTTCCCTAATTCCCTCCAAATCCTGCTGCGTTACATTTCTCAATACCATCTCTTTGTTGATTTTGATGGCAATTTATAGCGTTGATTTCGGCTAAAATTGTACGGTCCTGCTATTGTAAGCTTGAGAGGGTTTGACTCCAAACATGGTCTTGAAAGCCTTGCTGAAATGAGGATGGTCATAAAACCCACTTGCAATCAAAGTTCGAAACAAATCCTCCCCTTTGTCCAGGTAATGGCTGATGGCTGCTCTGAGCTTGCACCAGACCACGTATTTCTTTAGCGAAACGCCGATATTTTGCTTGAATAAGTGGGAAAGTCTACTTTCCGATAGATGAACTATACCTGTGAAAGTGTGCATCATCTGCTCATATTCCACGTCATTTTCACGGAGGTATTGAATGATCTTCGTGACCCGCTCATCGTAAGAAAGTTGCTCATCAATATTTGACAGGCCTGGATATATCACCTCGAAGCTGTGACCAGGGTGATTTACTGCGCCGGAAGCATATACACCCTGGGTAAATTGGATGCCTTGTTGAGCGAAGTATGATTTGACGGCTACATCCCGATGTTCAATCATCACAACTGTGATCTTTTCAGCAGTGCCTGAAATCCTGTGCTCTACATTGGCGTCAATAATGGCGAAGGTAGAGTTGCTGTACAGCGAACTTTCTGTTGCTAGTTGCAATTCTCCTCCATCCACAAACAGGATTTCGATGACAGGATGGCTGTGAAACTCCGTTTCCAGTGCCTTGAGCTGGAAAGTATAAATACCCTTGTCCGTATCGAATTCTATGACAGTCATTCTAACATATCCTCAATGGTCCAGGCAACACATCCTTGCCTCACCTCATGACCAAAGCCGTGCTAAATCATTCCCGCGATGGTGGCTTTGCTACAACATTAAAGTACGGCATTTGATTTTGAAAAGAAGATTAGTATGTGGGGTCGCAAAGGCTAGTGTTGCCCTGCAATTCGCCTGGCAAACAGGCGCATTACCCATAGATGCAACTGGGCCTGGGTGGCTTTGTACAGCGTCCAGGGCAACTTAGGTACGTATTCATGGATCCCCGTTAAAATCTGCTGGTTATTCAGCACACCTCGAAATTCTAACCAGCCAAGATCCGTTCTTCGGGCTAGCGCGCCTCCGATAATGTAGAAGACCTCACGGTTATCTCGTCGCTTTTCCTTCTGATGAGCAAGCTTAAGAATCGGGATACCTAGCAGACAGAAAGTAAAAGTGCTCTCTTGATCGGTCTGCACCCGAATAAAGGGCCGGAAGGCCCTACCCAACCAATCAAAATACTGGAAGGCTACATCCCTGACCGACAACCCATCCTCATTTGCAATCCGCTGTACGCTTCTTACGTTCTTTCTACCATCACCAACAGCCTTCCGCTTCGGTGCTGATGGAGCAGCCTCATAAAGGGCTTTCTTTATACTGTCTTGAATAGCTACTTCCTCAAGATCAAAAAGTTCATCTTGCAATGTCCTGTCCAAGGTCATCTGATGCTTCAGGCTTTCAACGAGGGGTGAGATGAAAGTAGGTGCTGTTCTTGTGAAAAGGCTCACCCATAGTTTGGACAATCCAATGGTAAAAAAAGGCACATCAACCATCCATCGCTTCTTGCCCAAAGCGAGCGCCGTCATAGCAATGAGCTCTCTGTATGTGGTAACATGAGTACCACCAACCTCAATAGCAAGGTCAAGGGTACGTTTGTTTCCGATACATTGGTCAAGCATTGTCACAATGTCATTGACATCGATAGGCTGGCAATTCGTTTGTGTCCATTTCGGGCAAGCCATGACCGGTAGGTTCTTCACTAATCTTTCTACAATTTGAAAAGATGAACCGCCAGGACCGATAATAATACCAGCCCTCAACGCCGTCATGGGCACATCACCAGCAGCCAGGGTTTGTTCCACCTCATAGCGGCTGATGAGATGCCTGCTCCAACTACTTTCGTCTTTGGGAAGGATACCTCCGACATAGATGATTTGGCTCAGACCAGAGCTCGCTGCAGCCAGTCGAAAATTATCAGCAAGCAATAAATCAGTATCCTCAAATCTCGCTTGATTCAATGATGAACTGGGCGTCATCGAGTGTACGAGATAGAGCGCAACATCTACACCTTCCAACGCCTTGGTGGTGCTACTAAGGGAATAAAGATCAACAACACGCCATTCCACATCGCTTTCCTCGGGGGCCAATACTTCCTTGCGTGTGAGCGCGACGATCCGGTATTTCTTGTTGTACGTTTTGATAAACCACCTGCCAATAAATCCACTCGCTCCGGCAATGGCTATAGTCAGTTTTTGATCTCCCACAATACTTAAAGTCTAAAAAGACGCTGATGTTTTGAAAACTCATCCTTCCAGCACCTGTTGTTCCGAAACTTTTCACTTGCAGCGCAGTTTCGCAAGTATGGAACTCACCCAATTTCAGACAATACTGAACGAGGAAGCCAAGCGCTTCGAACTCAACATTGATGGCCACGTGGCAAGGATTGAATACATCCTCAACAACCACGGTACGATGTTTCTAACCCATACCGAGGTACCCACGCAGTTGGAAGGGAAAGGTGTTGGTAAGAAGATCGTCGAAGACGCCCTTCAATATTTGCAGGACAACAACCTGAAGTTGGCACCGCTTTGTCCCTTTGTGGCAGCCTACCTCAAGCGGCATCCTGAACATGCAAGTCTGCTCGCTCCGGGATACAACATTTCATAGCGTCGAAACCTTCAAAATTCCCCGAGGAGGCTGATCGCTTTCTCATTGACCACATTCATGGAAGGTGTTCCATCGTTGGACCGGATCTTTCCCTTCACACAAACCTCCTTCTGAAGGAGTTCCTTTTCCGGTGCATAGGAGAAATTCACAAGGTTGTCGGACCAAATGGAGACAGAGAAAATCTGATTCGGAAATGGCTTATCGAGGTTGAGAAATACATGGCCCTTACCACTCCTGGTACCGGAAACCACAGTACCGCAAACGTTCACCACTCTTCCATCATTAACATGCATTTTCGCTTGAACGGTATTGAAGTGATTGGGCTTAAGCTTTGCCGGGTCCATGGGTAGGACATCACCTTGCTCTTCCTCGCTCAACCAGGGTTTGTAATCACGATTAGACTCAATTCTTCTCTCCAAATTCGGGTCCATTTCCGGGAAGAAGTCGAATCCGGTAAGGGCTTCAATTTCATCTATTGATCGGGCGAAAGAACCAATTGGGTTATCAATTTTGCGATTGGGCATGAGGTAGGCGATACCCTGTTCCCCTTCCAAATCGACCACTACTTTAAAATATTGTTTAGGGACACTGACCTGGTTCACACTCCTGGCAATTACAGGTAGATTATCGTCGAGGACAGGTCCGGTAACTACCGTGAGTGTCGTACGGTTTCTGTGAATGTATCCTCGGATTTTGACTTCGAGATCCGCCCAGGCTCCGCGATTAAAGTCTGGACGTTGTGGTGACATATTGGAATAAAAATAACTCTCAGATAGCGCATGCTGATTCCAACGAAAGTCTGCCGAGGGCGCCAGATGTCCTCGATCGAAACCAAAACCATCGTATTCATATTTGCCATCAGGTTTTTTCGTCTTCAGAAAGTAGTCTTGCTCTACTGCAGAACCGGAATCTATCAGTGGGTCTGGTCTGAAATCGTTCGTTCTGGATGTCCTTCCCTCCACCACGTCGGGTAATATCTGATGCATGACCCACATCGCCTGCTCGTGCTCTTCAGAATAGGCCAAAGCATAGGCGGAATGCTTAATGACGGTATCAACGGTTGGCCAACCAAGGCGCTCCATGTCCTGGATACTGAGAACTAGTTTCAAGCTATCGATTTCTTGCTGTAGCTTCTGGGCTTTCTCATGGTGTTGGACCAGTCGGACATTCAGTGCTTCGATGGTTTCATCAATATTCTGAGCATCGGCAGGTTGGGTGGCGCTGATTAAACACAGGCAACCGAAGACCTGGAAGGCTGACGAGACTTTCATAGGGTGATTGAATAGAGGTAGTGCCTTCGAAATTATATCAAGCAGTTGTTTTGCAGATTGCGACACTGTTGTATTTGCGTGATGTTTGAGTTTTTGAGATCACAAATCATGGATATTTTGATTTAGATGAATCGCGAAGCAACCATTCAGCAGCTTGATTACGTAATTCCCCTGATACAACTTTCCAACCATGACCAGACTATCCCTTTGCAGGTACCTCATCCTGTGCTTTGTGTCCACGTCGACATACGGCCAAACCAGCAACTCCGCAGGCGACTGGGAGACCGATGCCAATTGGGTCGGCGGTACAGCACCTAATTTTGATCTGACCGGGGAAACCATATCCATTCAGCATGAAATCACCCTCAGTAATACCCTGACTTTTGGTGCCTCGAATTCCAACGTTACCGTGGACGAAACCCTGAAAGTTGACGATGTGATATCGGAACAGAACAACAACACAACCCTCAACATCAATGCACTATTCGTGGTATTCGGCGATTGGACCTTCAACTCCAACGGATCACTAACCGCCCTGAACATCAATAATGGTGGTATACTGTATATCGTGGGTGACATGACCAGTACAGGCTCGATCAATAATATCAACATCAATGCTGGTGGTGCGTTGGTGGTAGGAGGCAACTTCCAAGTGGGCGGCACCATCAACAATGTTGCCGGTCGTGTGTATTCGGAAACTGACAACACGAGCGTCAATACTGTGGGTGGTGGTGTGGAAGGATCGATCGCCGATCTTGAAACTTCGGCCGATTCTGGCTCTGACCCTGTAGCCGAAGCCATCGCTGAATCGACAGTCGATTCGACATTACCTGTGGAACTGGTATCTTATTCCGCCAAGGTCGTCGATGGTAAGATTCTCCTGCAATGGCAAACAGCAACAGAACTGAACAATGACTTCTTCACAATAGAAAAAGCAGTGAACAACGGAGACTTTGTGGTAATGGACCAGGTACCAGGCCATGGCACTGTCAATTCAAGCCAGGAGTACTTATGGCGTGAGTCCCTGGAACATGCTGGCGTACTCCATTATCGATTGAGCCAGACCGACTTCGATGGCACCACAGTGAATCTTGGGATTCGGCACGTGCAGACCTTTGACCAGTTTAGTATCGGCCTATATCCGAACCCAGTGACAAAAAATCAGCCGTTGCGGGTTCAGGCACCGAATACCTTGAACTGGCAAATCTTCTCCCTGACGGGGCATCTCCTGAGAAGTGGAAACACGACCGCAATCGACACCTCCTCACTCAAAAAGGGCGTCTACATTGTGAGTCTGGGCAATGTCATAGAGCGGATTATTGTCAATTGACAAAAAATGACTTTGACTTTCCTCTGCAGGGGAAATCTGTCGGAAGTTTCTAGGGATTTCTCGAATCCATAGCACTTCAAACCTTATTGCGTGGACCAGGATATCCAGTTCGTCGTACCATTACAATGAACAACAAACATGAGGCAACCCATGCAAAAAGCCGAGAAGGGTCTTTGGATCATCATTCTGGAAATTACAATCTTCATCTCCATCGTGGTGGCAGATGCACTGGGCATTGTCCCTATCACACAAACCATCTTTCTCGTTCCGCTGATCTTCCTTTCGCTGAGATGGCAGCACCAAAGCCTCAGAACAATTGGCTTTCGAAAGTCGAATAATACCGGAAGGCTCATACTATTCGGCATACTGCTCGGAATCGCCATAGAGCTATTCGCTACCTACATCACCACACCTGTGATCAACAGTATGTTCGGCACCGAGCCTGATTACACCGAACTCTCAGCAATCAAGGGAAACCTGGTAATGCTCCTTATCTACATCTTGATTTCATGGGTACTGGGCGGCTTGGGAGAAGAGATTGCCTTTCGTGGTTTTTTGATGAAGCGCCTAAGCAAAATATTCACAAACTTTCATCCCAATTTCATGGCCATCATCCTGAGTAGTCTGTTGTTTGGCTTCGGACACACAGAGCAGGGGCCAGCTGGTTGGGTGCAAGAGGGGCTCAATAGTGTATACCTTGGGATAATCATGGTGGGCTTCGGTAACCGCCTGATTGTTCCCATCATAGCGCATGGTGTATCGAATATGGTGGCGCTAACGTTAATCTATCTCGGAGCATATCCAGGAATCTACTAAATCAATATAGCATGGCAGGATTTTGTTATATCTGGAACTATGAAGTCAAAGCTGAGGCAATAGCGCGTTTCAGAGAGGCTTACGAGGCCGATGGAGACTGGGTACAGCTGTTCCGACAACACCCGGGATACATTCGTACCGAGCTGCTTCGAGACATTCACGAGCCTTCGAAGTTCATCACCATTGACTACTGGAAAAGTCGAACTGACCGTGACGACTTCCGACGGAAATTCAGCAAAGAGTTCGAGGATTTGGACAAAATATGTGAGGGCTACACTGTGAATGAGACACTGATCGGAGATTTTGACATCACCTGAAAAGGTTCTGAAGGTGAAGGGCGGTAAGAGCGTGATCCCCTGCACCCACTACTCAACAACCGACTCGGTTTTTTTCGTGGCTAATATCCCCGACAACACAAGCGATGACAGTGCGCCGATTATCAGTGATGAAACTATCCCAAATAGGAGGTAGAAGGTTGGCGTGAGGTTCGCTTTCAGTTTGTTCACATTGGCATGGAACTCGTCAATGCTTATGTCTGAAGCCAGCATGGATCGTGTTTGTATTTCAATCGCGTTTTGGATCATGAAATCGGAGACAAACGAAAGGTACAGGAACATGAATAGGCTACTCGCCACGGCCACCACGGCACTCACAACTATACCCGCCTTCAAACCCTGAAGGAAAGTAAATGGCGATTGCCTCTTTGCCAACCCAAGGTGGATGCCTATGCCCACCGGAAAGATCAAATTACCAAGCCAACCGTATAGATCCTGACCAGATACCCTATAGAAATTTGTTGTAAGGAAATAGGCTATGGCAATAGCACTCAGCAATAACCCATAGCGAATGTTTCGAATCATCGTCTTCGATCTTTTTGATGCGACGAATCTCCATCAGGATCATAGGTCGATCGTTGTGATTTGATGAATAAGGACAACATTCCATCAAATTATCTTCTATTGGATAAAAAAAAAGGACACCCAGCGGGTGTCCCTTTTTCATTAAACGTAAATGCAGCTATTGCTTGAAGATTTTGAAAGTACGTGATTCCTCATCCGCTACAACCTGCAGCAGATAAACACCAGGATCCAAATCGGAAACATCAATACTCGAAATGTTTTCAGCAGACCTTATGGTTCTTCCTGCCAACGTGATCAATCGAACCTGCGCCTCGGCTGGCAGGAATTTGATATTGAGTACATCCTGAACTGGATTGGGATAAACATGCAGCTCATCAAGGTCGAACTCGAGTAAATTATCATCCCCGAGATCCTCCTTGGCAACTTGGGAAGCCTCATCAAATATTGGTGTAGAAGTACCATTGCTACACCCGGTTATGTCCACATCGTCGATGTACACATAATCAGAATTAGTGGAAGCATCACACCGGAACCTGAGTCTTGTTGTCGAACTGAAAGCCTGATTAATGACCACCGTCTCATTGTACCGCGTGTTGTTCACGAAGTCCGTCCCTGAGGCCCAGGAGGCCACGGTCTGGTAGCTGCTGCCACCATTAGTTGAGATCTGAAGCCAGAAATCCTCACCGGTCTCCATGCTTCGCGGATAGTAGCTGAATGACACCGTCAATTCCTCGAAGGTGGATAGGTTGAGGTTGTCCGTAGTGGTGGTAGATGAGCTGGTATTGTCTCTCAGTCTCACGCTGTAAGTACCGTTGGAATAGGCCGCATCGTTGGCACTTCTTCGGCAGTCTGAACCGCCATCATTCCAGATGCCAAATCCACTTTCGAAGTTGTTAAAATTCACCGCTGCGGTGGTGCAGCCACCTGAAGCGGAAGCAGTGGTGACCTCGACGCTGGCCAAACCTGATTCATTACCGGCAGCGTCCGTGGCAGAAACATTGAAGGTGTAGGTCGTCGCCGCTGTCAACCCGGTGATGGTGGCTGCGGTTCCCCCTACAGATCCCAACAAAGTAGACCCTTGATAAACATTGTAGCCTGTAACTCCAACGTTATCTGTAGAAGCATTCCAGGTGAGATCCAATTCCGTTTGCTGGACGTTGCTGGCCTGGAGGTTAGTTGGTGTGCTGGGCGCCTCTGTGTCACCGCCCCCGCCTGAGCCGGTATCTACCGATACATTATCGATGGCCATATCACTTTGCCATGAAGATCCGGTAGTCCCCACAAACCTCACGGTCACGGTGCTACCCAGGTACGACGCCAAATCAATAGATGCAGAAAACCAGCTGTTACCTTGATCGCCGGAAAGCGACCATAGTTGCGTGTAGGTGCTGCCATCAGTGCTCGCTTCCACACTGAGGGTACCCATTGCCGATCCGTACATGTGATAGTCAAAATCAAAGGAAGCATTGGATTCACCGGACAAATCAAAGCATGGTCCATCCAGGATGGCGGTTGCATTGGGTCCAATCTGTCCGGCTGTGCCGTTGGTGGAGGCTTCGAGATAGAAATAGGAGCTGCCATCGGATGCCGAAGAGGGCCCGGTAGTGCCTGAAGGTGTACTGCCGGAGAAGTTCACCCAGTTACCATCGTCACCGGTACCCTGACTGAAGGTGCCTGTGCCCGACTCAAAGCTCTCTGCATATGGATAGGACGTGATGGTAGTGCTACAACTCAGACCAGCTGCGTCTGTTGTCACGTTGATGGATGCTTGTCCCGAAACATTGGAGGCCGCATCTACAGCTTCCACAGCGACAGCATAGGTTGTACCAGCATTCAATCCTGAGAAGTCGTAAGATGTAGAGGCAGTGCTGCCATCCAAAGAACCATTGAGGTACACATTGTAACCTGTTACCCCTACGTTATCCGTGGAGGCATTCCAACTCACGGTGAAACTGGAGGTCGTGACCGAAGAGGAAACAAGGTTAGTAGGTGTGGTCGGCGCTTCAGTGTCGCCACCTCCAGAGGAGAATGGCTGCGCCGTGAACACGCCTCGCCCATGGGTAGACACCAAAACAGTTCCATCTGATGGTCTGTATTGCAGCATATCACAACGAACATTGGCTAGTCCTGTGTTGGTGACCCCCCACTCAGGGCTGGCGGTATTCACATTTTCGGTAGACCACACACCTAATTCGGTTGCCAGAAGTACCTCATTGGTATTTCCGGGATTGTAGAGCGCCCATCTCACCGGAATATCCGGAAGGTTTCCTTCCCTGTTCACCCAGGTGCTTCCACCATTTCTTGTTTCCCAAACCGAAGTCAGTCCGTAATTGGAATAGGTAATGATGAGTTGATTGTCGCTCGTACCAATATCAATACTGGATATGTATCCATTGCCTGGTATGGCTGCAGTACTTATTTGAGTCACCGAGGGAGAACCTCCTGCGGCATTGTCCACGCGGAATACCGCCGAACCGCCGCTACTTCCTGAAGTACCCGTACCGATGAAAACCCTGTTGGCTGTGTATGGCGAAACCTTCAATGCCGAGGCCTGATATCCGCCCAGGTTCACTGTGTTGAGGAAAGCACCATTGCTGCCGGTTAGGTTGTCCAGGTAAATGTACTGGTCTTCATTGGCCGCTGAATACATCACCTTGGCATTGTCGTCATAGTCCGTAGGGTTGATGAACCGTCCATAGGTTTGATTTTGAAGAATAGACGAGAAGCTATTTCCCCCGTTGGTGGATCGGTAGAAGCTGTTGTAAACGTATTGGGTAAACTGGTAGGTACTGTTGACCTGGTCAATGTGGCAGAAAGCGCCGTCACCTCCTGTTACCTCAGTGGTAGAGTTGATCCCGGCATTCGTGAAGCGGTGGGACCCATTATCCTGGGCACCGGCAATCATGAAATTACTCCCTGCTGCGTTGATCTGATCAGCTCCATAGAACTGGGTGACGTTGTAGCCATTATTTCTGGCAACAAAACTAGGGTTGGAAGCATTGCCCACATTCGAAGAGTAGAAGACCCCCCCATCATTGCCAAAGATTGCCACATTGGGACTTGTAGGACTGAATTGCATCGCATGCTGATCCGCATGTACATAAGTATCACAAGCTCCTGTCCAGTAGGAGACCAATCCCCAACTGCTACCACCATTGGTTGTTTTGAGCACGTCGATACCCCCAATCAAAGCGATATTGGGGTTGGTAGGATGAACGGCCATGATGAGATCATACCAGGCCTGACCCCTTGCAAAATCATTAGAGCTCGACAGAGTACAAGACTGCTCAGTGTAAGCAGGAATCGGAAGGTTGGTCCAACTTGATCCTCCATTCGTCGTCTTCCTCAGCCAGGCAATGGCGGTATTATTGGAAGCCACAGCATAGACAGTGTTAGGATCTGAAGGTGCAATAGCGATCTCGATACGCTCGCCTCCTGTAGCCGGAGTAACGGTAGTCCAGGAAACCCCATCATTGGTTGATTTTCTGAGTCTCCCGGTACTGAATATGCCCTCGCTTGCATATATATCCCCATTACTCGCTACCTCAATATCCGCATACCTGCCGGTAAACAGTTGCGTCCAGGAGGAGCCTCCGTTCGTTGAGCGGAACAGACCTTCTCTTGTCGCTGTGAGCACCGTTCCTGTAGGCGTAACCACCACTTTTTGGTTGTAGTGAAAGTCGCTACCGGTGGTGCTGCTAAGCTGACTCCAGGATGTTCCACCGTTTGTACTCTTCCAGATACCCGCTCCTCTCACAGCATCTGCATTAAAGAATCCCTCACCGGTTCCAACGTAGAACGTCTGGGTGTTGGTAGGATCATAGGCAATGGTAGAAATGGCCAGATTTGCCCAGAAATCATCGACATTTTGCCATTGTGTGGAACCTGAGGTAATGTCATTGTTGAACCAAAGTCCACCGGCCACACCTGCGGCCCACACCTTCGTGCCCGATACATCATTGGGATCGAACATCAAAGCACGCGTTCGACCACCGACATTGTCCGGCCCTCTTTCAGCCCAGTTCACGCCCTGGATAGCGCGTTGCTGGTTTTTGGTTATGGTTTTAATCTCCGAAAATGCCTGCAATGTTCTCTGCACAGGGACTGAGTTGGTTGAAGGGTCCCGAGTCATATCGAAGTTCTGGGTGACGGCCAGGTCCGGGCGATCGTACTTGGGCATGTCATTGACTTCAGCCAAAGTTTTGCCCTGATATACCTCTCCCGCAGTATCATCAAATATTCTGACGTGGTTGGGATCCGAACGGAAAAAGTAAGTTCCGCATACCCCAATGGCAAGGGCCGCAATAAAAAGTCTCGGCTTTTGTCTGAGTAATAGTTTCCTCATTGTTGATTAGGTTTTTTTGAAAAAATGATTTGAGGAAAATAGTTTTTATCCACCTGTGCGGCAAAATGATCATATGCACAATGCATTATGTACCCCGGTGGCCTGCAATGCGTGTTTTTACTACCGCAACGCTTGCCGGAACTGAGAAAAAAATTATCAACGCAGCTAAGAAAATTATTATCGCAAAACCCTCATGAGACCTCAGACCTCAGGTCACCTGGAAAAAGACCCTCGCTGTCCGACTCGCATATAAAGGGCAATAGGAAAGTTCAGCATGCCATGGGGTATCAAACCCATTTTCTTGAATCCTGAAAGAGACTGGAGCAGGAAAAATCAATTAGATTAGAATGTGAAGACACTAAATCAATGAAAAAACTGCTGATCCTTTCGAGCTTCCTGGTCCTTGCGATAGGAAGTCTAACCCACGCCGCCCTCCACGGCAACGTGGACAAAGCATCCAACTTCCTTGCTCAAAATCAGGAACCACTACCAGGCAAAGTGGAAAGTCTCAATGCTTTCAATAAGATGATGGATGTCCTTGAACACCCTCGTTGTCTCAACTGCCATGTGGCTGATGACATCCCGAAACAAGGGTTAGATCAACGACCCCATCGATTCGGAATCACGCGTGTAAATGCTGAGGGAGCCACCAATTGCAATACTTGCCACCAAGCCTCCAACAACAACTACTCCGGTGTGCCCGGCGCACCGCACTGGTCGCTGGCCCCGCACAGTATGCGATGGGAAGGATTGTCAAGGTTGGAGATCGCGCGATCTATGATGAACCGGGTCAATAATGGCGATCGCTCTCCTGAAGACATTTTGCACCACATGACAGAAGATCCACTTGTACTGTGGGCGTGGGAACCCGGAATCGATGTGAACGGAGAACCGCGAGCGTTGCCACCGGTATCCAAAGACGAATACATCGCCGCGGTGAAAACCTGGATTGACCTGGGGGCCATCGTCCCTGAAGCTGAATAACCTGAATTTATGCCAACATGAATATATCATTTAACATCAATGGAAAATCCCTAACGGTCGATGTAGATCCCGAAATGCCACTGCTGTGGGTAGTGAGGGATGTGCTCGATTTGAAAGGAACGAAATTTGGCTGCGGCAAAGCAGCCTGTGGTGCTTGCACCTTGCATGTAGATGGGGAAGCGGTGAGGTCCTGCTCTTTTGCCGTGAAATATGCCGAAGGCAAGACTGTCACCACCATCGAAGGGTTGGGGACCCCGGATAATCCCCACCCGGTGCAACAAGCCTGGGTGGAAGAGGTCGTTCCTCAGTGTGGCTACTGCCAGCCGGGGTTCATGATGGCTTCTGCTGCGTTGATCGCCAAAAAGAACGAACCTACGGACGAAGACATCGACAACTACATTCTCAATGTATGTAGATGTGGAACCCACTATCGGATTCGCAAAGCCATCAAGAAAGCTGCTGCGATTCAATCCAAAGACCTTTTGAACACCTGATACCATGGCTGAGAATAAGAAGTTATCACGAAGAAAATTCATCGTCCGCTCTCTAATAGGGGGAACAGGTGTTGTTTTGGGATCTGCCTACATCGGCAGAAACGCACTCCGCAGGTCCATATACCCGATGCTGGACGATCCGAACAACCTCGTGTACATCGGAGACACGAGCAAGCCCCTGATGTGGTTTGAAATCAATGATCAAAACCAGATCACCCTCCACAGCCCCAAGGTAGAAATGGGACAGGGCACATTCACTGGCATGGCGCAACTGGCCGCCGATGAGTTGGAAGTTAATATTGACCAAATACGGGTTGTTCATGCCGCTTCTGCAACTGGAAACATTGACGGAATGAGTACAGGTGGCAGCACGTCCATTGCCGGGTTTTGGCAACCATTGCGTGAACTGGCGGCAACCATGCGTGAAATGCTGACCATTGAAGGTGCAAAGCAACTGGGTGCAGACCGTAGTACGGTAACAGTGCAAGCGGGCAAAGTTTCCGCTGACGGAAAATCCCTGACGTACGGGGAGATCGTTGCAGGTGTAACCGAGTGGGACATCCCTGAAACTCCAGCACTCAAGCCCATCGAGGAATATAAGTATATTGGAAAACCGATCGACCGGGTCGACCTGGAAGCTAAAGTCTACGGTGATCCGATCTTCGGGATGGATGCAGCCATTCCGGGAATGCTCTACGGTTCGGTGGTCAGGCCACCAAAAATCGGAGCGAAATTCAAGGATGCAGATATCAGTGAAGCTGAAAGCATGCCTGGGGTAGTAAAAATTGTCAAAGAAGCAGATTTCGTGGGGGTTGTCGCGAATTCTTTCATTGAGGCCGAGAACGCGAAAAGCCGCATTCAGGTGACCTGGGAAACAGAGCGGGACTGGAACACTGAGGACATTGAAGAGATGATCAGGGTAGGTTCGGGAAAAGCCATGACCATACAGAAGGAAGGCGACACCTTTGAAGCCAGCGAAGGCGATTCTGGCTATTTCGAGATGGAGTTCAAGTCCCCCATTGGCGCCCATGCACAGCTTGAACCGAATGGCGCTGTCGCTGATGTCACCGATGAAGCGGCCACGATACACATTTCGACTCAAGTCGTGAAAATGACCCGTTCCGAAGTGGCTGAAAGGCTAGGATTGGATGAGGAAAACGTCAATATCGTTCCTACTTACCTGGGTGGGGGATTTGGACGTCGACTCCATACACCCAATGCCGTTCAGGCAGCAGTGTTATCCAAAGCCGTGGGTAAACCGGTGAAATGCTTCTTTAACCGTAAGGAAGAATTCCAACATGATACTTTCAGACCCCCCACTCACCACATCATGCGAGCCAAGCTCGATGAGGGTGGGAAGATCAATGGCATTGAACACAGTTTCTCCAGCGGTCATGTCATGTTTGGTTCTGCCCTCCTACCCCCTATTGCCGGTACGATCCTGGGCGCAGATGCGGGCGCCATCCGCGGAGGATTCTTGCAGTATAAGAATATTCCCAATATCCGCGCTATTTCATGGGTGACAGAGCTGCCTTTTGCCACGAGTTGGTGGCGTAGCCTGGGTTTGCTGGCCAACACTTTCGCCATTGAGAGCTTCATGGACCAGCTGGCCCTTGATCAGGGCAAAGATCCTATTCAGTTTCGATTGGACCACATACAGGACGATGAAGCAGGTGATCGATTGAGGGCCGTGATCGAAAGAGCCAAAGACAAAGCAAACTACAAGGATGAGGCCTCGGGCAACCGCGCCATGGGATTTGCATGCTCCACCGATGCAGGCACACCATGTGCCCAGGTCGTTGAGGTGGCTGTGGTTAATGGTAAGATAAAGGTAGAAAAGGTGGTTTGTGTAATTGACCCCGGATTGGCAGTAAACCCTGACCAGGTTCGGGCGCAATGCGAAGGCTGCATCAATATGGGTATCAGTGCTGCCATGTTTGAGCGGATGTATGTGAATAATAGTCAACTCTGGCCGACCATCTACGGACCCTATGAAATGGCCTTGATGAGACACGCACCAAAGGAAATTGATGTCGAAATTATCAATGGTACCGGCAAACCCGGCGCGGTGGGTGAACCTCCACTGGGACCCATTGGTGCTGCGATCGGAAACGCAGTATACCGTATAACAGGTAAGCGATTGACGGAACTCCCTTTGCAGAAAAACCTGGAGGCCCTGGTGTAATACAGTACAGGATCTCCCGAATTTTTTCTTTCTCTGAAGAAGAAATGCTCACATCATCAGAAGGAAAAAACTGATAAACCCTCCGACGGAGGGTTTATCAGTTTTGTTACAACCAGCGCAACGTCGCCGCGGAATTGATTATTCCGTTTCGAAGGGGAAAAAATCCAGGACATCATACTCCCATACATTGGTGGGGAAAATGACGACCAGGTTAGCAGTCTCTCCTCCAACATTCTTGAATGCATGTGGTACCATTGGTGGAATATTGACAATGTACGGGGCCTCGATGGTAAAAAGTGTATCTCCCAGAGCATACAAAATGGTCCCTTCCAATAAGACATGTGCTTCCTCCCCTTTGTGGGTATGCAGCGGAGGTGCACCACCAGGGAAGGTCTCTGTGATACCAATCACAAGGTTCTGGTAGCTGTGCTTGTAGCCCTCCATCACGTGAACATATTCACCTGGCCCAGGATTGATTACCGGCAGATCCTCTACCTGCGCGGCGTAGTTCTTCCAGGAAGTGAGTTCCTTGGTCTCATAACCCGGAGGTACTGTGCGTCTTTCAAGCACCTTATGCGCATGATGTTGCGCATGTAGGTACTCCATGATTGAATCTGGTACTGTTTTTACTTCATCTACCAGACCTTCGATGGAGAAGGTCTCGGTGATATTGGGATCCGAAGCATCACCATGCGTGTGGGTGTCCGGACCGTGCACGTGGGCCTCAGGATTAGGTGATGAGCAAGAAAAGATCATCAGCGAGATACCAAAAGGTATCAGATACAGGTTTTTCATTTGTTTAGGTTTGGTGAGACTAAATATCACCAATTCCTGGCATTAATACCGTTCCCCTGCCAAAATGAAAATTCACGAGATAATCTCACTAATCTGCAAAATCGGATCAATTTCCGTACATTTTCTTTGGTCTGCCCCAATTTCCTCCCCATGCGCATGAAAGAGCTGCAGAAAGTCCGCCCTCGAATCAAAATACATGTTGGTGATCGTCACAAAAGGTGAGGGTTCAGCCTCTAAGGCCTCTATGCCCTTCTCTACATGGTACCCCTTAAGTGCATCTCCAAACAATGAAGCAACCAGGGGCATGTGCTTTTCGACGTAATAAGCGTGGTCAAATGACTTTCCAGATGTTGCCGGGTACAATGCCGTGACTTTGACTTTTCCTTGTTCCATACCCTAAATCTCATGAGGAATCGGTGGGATGCCAAAGGTAGATTGGATAAATCGAGAGGATACAAAAGCAGGCACACATCCATGGGACATGCACCCGCCAAGTAGTAATCCTACCAATAAGACAACCAACCAACCAGTCTACCATTAAAAGTGGCGTCAAGAATTACTCCCAGATTGTGATCAGCGCCCTCTACAACCTCATATTGTACCATTCCACCCTGAGTTTTCATCTTCTCGACTACCATCTCGCCATATGCATGCCCTTTTTCTTTTTCCTGCACCAACCCTTGATTTGCTTCTCGAAATTGATAGTGTGATTGATGAACTGAAATTGCTCCTTATAAACCATGGAAACAGGTCTTCAATTGAAGGTATGAGCTCTCTTGTGGAAGAGAAGGGACTCTAGGTGTCTCCTTCGACAAGCTCAGGATGACACCAATACGCCGGACGGTCTGAATCAGGGATGACACCAGAAGTAAATACAGCAGCGCTCAGGATGGAGCCAGAAAGCTTTGGTCAACTCGAAAGGAGGCTACTCGTGAGGACGGGCTGCATTTCGGAGCTTATCTCATTCGGCTCGTCAAAGTGAATAAAGTACGATCTGTGAGGCCCTGTCACACTGAGCTTGTCGAAGTGTAAACGATCATTGAATTCTCTGATGGCCTTTTCTCCCCATTGTTTCTCCAGATACTCCAGTAGGTTCAAATAGTCTTGTCTAGATCAAGGAGACCATTCGATTGATTTGGTCATAGATTGTACTTCTCTCGTACTTCATTCATTACGTGCTCATGGGATATGCCCTGATAGCGATCAAGTTGAGATAAGCCTTCATTGATCGCTTCTCTTTCATCTTCACTTGTCTCATCCCACCAATCAACTTCCTTAGATTTCTTCAAAGCAATGAACTCCTTGAGCGTCTTTGGATCATTCAATCCCGCTAGCCATTCCAACAGATTCAATTTCTCAGCCTGTAAATCCATGATTAACCTCTTTTCTACAAAGTAACGATTTATCATAATATTCTCGTTTATCAAACCAAAAGTGGGAACCCTACGAAAACCCTCCGGCAATCAATTCATTCTCTACCCCTCCCAAGGGAATTCGTTTCCAGATGAGTCTCTCTCGGTGTCTCCTTCGACAAGCTCAGGATGACACCAATATGCCCGACGGTCCGAATCAGGGATGACACCAAAAGTTGCACACAGTAGTGCTCAGGATGGAGCCAGAAAGCTTTGGTCAACTCGAAAGGAGGCTACTCGTGAGGACAGGCTGCTTTTGCGAGCATATCTCATTCAGCTCGTCAAAGTGAATAAAGTACGATCTGTGAGGCCCTGTCACACTGAGCTTGTCGAAGTGAACGTGTCACACTGAGCTTGTCGAAGTGTAAACGCCCTACATTCAATCGTCCTTCCCTTGCTGTGAATAGTTCTTGGATAGTTCTGGCAGAAGGTCCCAACGTTGATTGATTAGGGCTTCCTTCTTCTTCCTGCGCCAACCCTTGATTTGCTTCTCGAAGTTGATAGCATGATTGATGAACTGAAATTGCTCCTGATATACTAGTGAAACAGGTCTTCGACCAAATGTATAAGACCCCTTGTTTGTACCTTGCTCGTGCTCCCAAAGTCTTCGGACCATGTTGTTGGTTACTCCAGTATAGTACGAATTGTCACTACAGCGTAGAATGTATACAGTGTATTTCATAGATCTTTTGATTTGGGAATTCGTTTCCAGTTGAGTGTCTCCTTCGACAAGCTCAGGATGACACCAATACGCCGGACGGTCTGAATCAGGGATGACACCAAAAAATGCATCCAGCAGCGCTCAGGATGACACTAAAAAACCTAGTCGGCCATGCAAAGGATGACACCTCTTTCAACATCCTATACGGCCGGACTCAGCGCGCTTTGAGCAAAAAAAAGCCCTCCTTTCGGAGGGCCTTCGAAATTAACCAGCAGACATGATATCATCCAGTGGATCATTGGGTTCTGGCTGTTTTCGGGTTTTTCGGCCCCGGGCCACAACCATGATTTCCTGAGTGATGGCATTGATGCCATTCTCTAATTTGGGCAGTCCTCCAGGTTCAGTCTCGATGAGTATGCTCAGGGCATCAAGGAAACTATTTACATGAGGTACAGCTTTGCTTTTTGACTCACTCAGGGTCGGATAATTCTTTTTGGCTTCTGCGTCTAAGCGCTGTTGGTAGACCAGATTGAAATCCTCCTGGGCCTTTTTCATCTCCGCAAAGATCTCTCCTACATTCATTGCGGCCAGATGCCGTGTGTTTTCGGACTTGTCCAACTCAGCAATCAAGGCATCCATTCGACCTGATTGAGCCGTATACCCCAGCCTGTACAACGTCGTACCTGCTTGTTCGATGATCGGCCAGACCGCCTGGTAGCCTGCCTGCATCTCCGGACTACGCCTTCTTTTGGCAGCATCCACGGCGTCCCGAAACCCAATAAATAAATCATCACGTATGGCATCCGCTTCGGATACACTTGCCACGTGTTCATTGGATCTTACTGCGGTCAATGCGCTATTGATATTCTCAATGTCCTGCCTGAGCAGGCGTACGATCCTTGTCATAAAGGGGTGATCATTCCCACTTTCAGACCATACGTCTATGTACTTCTGAATAGTGCTGCTCAATTCCGCAGGTAAGAGTAGGCTGGTACTTAATTTTTCCATGTTCAGCTTTGATTTCTCGGCAACCTACATCGCCAAACCGGGAAGAATGGGGGTCATTTTCGTCGAAAAGGGCGACAGATTCATCAAAGCACAAAAAACTGACCAAAATGCCCGGAAATTTTCGCGTAGCCTGAGCTAAATGGCGAGAAAACACCTATGATCTGGGTCTATCCCCCCTGCATCACACAGAAAAATCTCAAACTGATCAACAAACTGTTCAAGCCACACCACGTAGCCTGCGAGATGGGAAGACGCCTTCTGAGTCGCATGGAGGAGTGCACGGCTTGATCCCCATGTAGACAATGCAGCTCCGCGAAATACCAATAGCTCCGCGATGGGCACTTCGCCATGTGGAGTAACCCCAAATTGACCTCCAGGCCGCTCAAGTCATACCGCGCAGCGAACAAGACGAACACCAGGTCTTCCGGGTCGCATGGGGTAGTGCAAACCCCGATCGTCATGTGCACCAGAAAGCACCGCGAAATCCAAATACGATCGCGATGGATACTTCGCTATATGGAGAAGCCCCAAATTCACATCCCAGGTTATTCAAGTCACACCGCAGAAAGAACGAGGCGGACGCAAGGTCTTCCAGGTCGCATGGAGTCGTGCAAACCCAGATCGTCATGTGCACCAGACAGCTCCGCAAAATCCAAATACGATCGCAATGGGCACTTCGCTATATGGAGAAACCCCAAATAGACATCCAGGCCGCTCAAGTCATACCGCGCAACGAACAAGGCGAACACCAAGCCTTCCAGGTCGCATGGAGTAGTGCAAACCCCGATCGTCATGTGCACCAGAAAGCACCGCGAAATCCAACTACATTCTTTGATGGGCACTGCGCCATGTGGAGTAACCCCAAATTGACTTACAGGCAGCTCAAGTCACACCGTGCAGCGAACAAGGCGAACACCAGATCTTCCAGGTTGCCCGGAATAATGCAACCCTCGGTCGTCAGGTGCACCAGGCAGCATCGAGTAATGGTGTATGCGAACCCGATGTGCGCTGCGCCACATGGCGAAGTCCAATCTGAATCCCAGACTACTCAAGTGAGAAATCGCGACGAACTGGATCAAAAGGATTTTCGGAAAAGACGGACCGCAACCAATGAACGACAAATCACCCCTTATGACGAACCAGCAGGGTCAGCCATGCACAACCGCCGAGGGGATTTGTTGTTAAGCATCGACCCCAAAATCCTGTAAGCGCATACTATATCACATGCTACAACCGTTCCACATCAAAAGAGACCCTTATTTCATTCAACGCCAATAATTCCGGATTATCCCCATTTTTAGCCGTTCATCATCTAACGTATAGCGTATGCTATACTTTGAGCTAATTTCATATCAGAAATAGTGAGTATCTATTTTCCATAGCTGGTTCTTAAATGATTGGGCAACACATATTCATGTGTTGCCTTTTTTCTTTCCGGCAGTTGCATCGTTTGAACCGCCGTATTTTTTGCTTCTTGTTTCGAAGTTTGGTGTGCACTCTCATTCCTTTTCAGAAGTCTGACGGGTTTGCCAACCGGGGAATCGGTCAACTTAGTATTTTGGAAGTAACAACGATTATCTTCAATCCGATAAGGTGTCCACTCAAGCGACCTTGAGATCCTTCATGCGGTCCCTGAGGCTGTTGGTCACAGCGGAAACCTCATGGATCAATTCCAGAAATCGCGTCATTCCGGTTGCCATCTGTGATACCGACGCTGCCACCTCCTCGGTCCCAGCAGCGGTCTCTTCAGCGATTACAACAACACCTTCGGTAATGTTGACGACCTGCTGCATTTCCTCGGCTTGTTTGGACGAGGAATCCAGGATGCCCTCTGAGATTTTGAGTGTGTCATTATAAGAATCAGAGATTTTTTCCAAAGACAAGGACACTTCATTCGTAGCCTTTTCACCCTGCTCAATGCTACCATTCATTTCATGAATTAGGCTGGCTGTTGTCTGGGTGGTATGTTGGACCTGATCGATGAGGGTTTCAATTTCTTTTGCTGACGTCTTGGACTCTTCCGCCAGTTTTCGAATCTCTTCAGCCACTACGGCGAAGCCTCTCCCCGCATCACCTGCCTGCGCGGCTTCGATGGCAGCATTCAAAGCCAACAAATTGGTTTGTGCCGCAATGTCCTTCATGATATTGACAATCCTGTATATCTCGTCGGATGACTGCGTCAGTGTGGATATGGCATCGGTACTGGCAGCAGATCTGGATAGAATATCCCTCATGGTCTCGTTTACATTCCCCACCAGCTTGAGACCTTGTTTGCTCTGATCCACGCCCAAGGTGGAAGTCTCAAAAATAGATTCGGCTTGTTTACCCATGGTCTGGAAGAAGCTCATGACGTTTTCGATGATCTTAAAAGCCTCCTCCACCTGGTTCACCTGCTTCTGTGCTCCCTGGCTCATTTCCGAGGTGGCCATATCAATTTCTTTCACACTGACATCAATATCCTCACTTTGCTTTGTCATCGTATTGAATGCCTGCTCCAATTTCAATACTTCATCTATGACAACCCTAAACAAGGCACTTACATCATCGAGTGCTTTGTTGAGATTGGTAGACATGAGGAGTAAATCTCCTTTTCCATGCTGCTCTAGCCTTGAGCTGAAATCGCCCTGAGATAGGCTTTGCATGATAATCGTGATCTGCTGGAAAGGATTGAGGATAGAATCAAAAAGCTGGTTGATGGATGCGCCCAGGTGCTTCCAGGCTCCGTATTTGTTTTCGGTGGCGATTCGTGCACTGAAATCCCCACCGTGCAAAGCCCGCTCAAGCACAAAATTCGTTTCATCGACCGCAGCATTCAAATTGCTGGATTGCGCCTCGAGCTCATTATTCTTGGCGAGAGACTCCCGCTGTTGCCTCAGCAGATCATCCTTTTGTTCAGTAACTCGCGCCTCGAAGGACCGATTGATGTAAATAATAAAGTACAATTGGCCGACCAAAACGATAATGCTCCCACCGAGGAAGGCGCGGTCCAGCAGATAGCCCATTGCCTGATAAGGCATGTCATATATGGGGAGTCCCAGCAGGGCCTGAAAGTATTCGAAGCAAATCAAGAATAGTATCGCCCAGGCTTGAATGACCAACAGTGGTAACCACTCCTTTTTGAAATCAAAGAGAATCATGCCACCGACCACCAACGGTGGCAGGTAGTGCTTAAATAGATAGACGTTGAGAATTCCGGGATCCGTGCCTGTAGCAATGAATGCCTGATGGGTGTAAAAATTGGCCAAAACCAGATAAATAGGGGAGAGAAATAGAAATAGAAATCTACCTGCGGTATCGTGTAGATGGTTTGCAACGATGACAACGAAGAGCAGAAAGATATAGGCCAGGTAAATGAATCCCACATCAGCAAAACCGACCGTCATCAAAACAACGGCCAGCACTACAATAAAAGACATCAAAAAAATGGCTATAAGGTTGCTGAAAAGGATCCGCTTCTGGAGCATATTCTCCATGCCCTCGTGGATACCGGCATAAACAATGTGCTTTAACAACCAACTTCGTAATTCTTTCATGGTCATGCTCAAGAATGGAGATGAAAATCGAATCAAGTAATACTAATCCGGACAGAGAACGCATCACTTTTAGATTAAGTGGTCCTTCCTGTCGATAAACGCCATGAGCCCCCAATCAGGGTGCTTCTTGTCAATTCTGAAAAAACTTAACCTTTGTAGGTGAACTTATCATATTTGTCGAGATGACTGCCAACGAAGAAGACAAGGATCACAGGCTGCTGCACCGGGTGCTTTCCAGCATCGAACCGCTTAATGACCCGGACTGGCAGGCCGTTCGTACTGTTATGAAGCCAGTGCGATACAACAAGAAAGACAAGATCCTAGAGACTCAACGCGTGTCCAATAGTTATTTATTCATCAACACAGGACTGGCCCGGCTGTACGGCTACAAAGATGGAGAAGAGAAAACGTTGTTCTTTTTCAAGGAAGGTATGTTCGCAGGATCTATAGAGAGCTACCTTTTCCAACGACCCAGCCAGCTGGTTTTGGAAGCATTGGAGGATGTATCCGGCCTGGAGGTGACTAAGGAAGATCTCGATGCAATTTTTCAAGCATCACCTGCTATGTCCAGGATCATCATGGTCTATACCCAATTGAGATTGAATGCCCTCCTACACTATTTCTCCTCCTTCGTCCTGGATAGCCCCGAGGAACGCTATGAAAAATTCATCATGAACGAACCTGAGTTGTTCAACCGTGTCCCCCAGCATATCATAGCATCATTCCTGGGCATCACACCGGTTTCCTTAAGCCGCATCCGTAAGCGACTTTTGGACAAGCGCTGACCTTCTTATCTTTTGTTAACGTTTTTCAGCAGGGCCCTCTCCTAGCTTAGCCTCATGATCAAAACATGAAATCATGAAAGCAATTACGACATTTACACTAGTATCCGCAGGACTTATGAGCAACGCACAAGACTTGAAAAATCTGGAAAAATCCATTGTCATCAACGCCTCTGCCGAAAAGGTATGGAAAGTATTGACAGACTTCGGGCAATGGGAAAGTTGGAATTCCTTCATCATCAAGAGTGAAGGAGAGGCCAAGGTAGGCACCAAATTGACAAACACGTTCGACAACAATGGCAAAGAAATGGTTTTCAAACCCAAGATCTTAAAGGTCAAGAACAATGAGGAACTGGTATGGCGGGGCAGCCTGTTCATGCCTGGTATATTCGACGGTACGCATGGTTTTCGCATTGAAGCACTGGGACCCAACCAGGTACGATTCGTAAACTACGAAAGCTTCAAGGGATTGCTCAGTGGCATGATCATGAAGAAGATCTATGATGATACCGCAGCGAATTTTGAGAAGATGAATAAGGAACTAAAAGCTCGAGTCGAACAATCGTAATTCGCACTTGTGTTTTGAACTAAGCCGGCCAATGGTCGGTTTTTTTTGTTGCGAATGCACTCCTCGCCAATGCAACAACTGGCCCAGGTTTTTTGCTTCGGTTACTACCTCTAACTACAGTCTGAAGTTGATTCGGCTGTAGAGGTAAGTACCCCGAAGGTCAAAGGGCCTTACATTCAGACTATATGGCGTAACGCCGAGGTTGGTATTGTCACTGTGTTGCATACGATCGGGGAACTGATTGGTCAAGTTCAGGGCACCCACAGTCATGTCAAGTCCTGGGAGGATATTGAACTTCAGGTCTGCACTGAGAATGTCCTTCGCTCCAAACTGCTGATCCCTTGACTCCAACTGACCTGTGAAGGAGTTGAACGCCCAGTTTTCCGGGTTGTCATCCCCGGGAAACAAAAACTCCGTCTCTCCATATCGGGTGTGAATGGCTGTGATCGTGAACCTCTTGAAGGTAACGCTGATATTGTTGCGCCATTGGTAGGAAGGCACATAGGTCTCGAACCTGGCCTGTTCGGATCTTTCCAGTAGGGTTTCGTCATTGTCCCGAAATTCCGTAATCTCTGTTCTGATGAAGCTGGCTCCCGTATTGATATTCAGCGACCAGTTGGCAAAATAATATTGCGCCGCCAGCACGGCATCAACGCCACGCGTCCTGGTGTCGGCGATGTTGGTAAAAAGCTCAATGAAGTCGATACCACTGCCTCTCAAGGGTTCTTCCAGCTCCTCATCACCCTCTACCCTGAAGCGACTGAGCAGACCAATCCTGTCTTCAATGAGTGTTTCATATGCATCTACACTTAGCGAAATATTCCTGTTGATTGAAGAGGTGAAGCCCATGCTGACACTCTCGGAAATCTCTGGTTCAAATCCCCCTACAAACTGTTGCAAAAGGCTACCCAGGAAATTCGACCCGTTGATGACCAGGACATTCTCGAAACCATCATCAATCAACTCATTCGACAGTCGCTGGTAGAAGATTTGTTGTAAGCTCGGTGCCTTAAAGCCAGTGTTGTACGATGTTCTGAGCAGGAATTGGTTGGCAAACTTATATCGCCCGGCAACCTTGTAACTGATGTTCTCACCAAAATCACTGTACTCCTCATAGCGCACTGCCCCCGAAAGCAAAAGATTCCCGACGCTATAGTCCAATTCTCCGTAAGCTGCTGCGTTGGAACGGACTTCTAATAACTCGTCCTCATCCCGTATCCCTGTATAGCCCTGAATACCCGGGGACTTGAGTTCCCCCATGGCTGTAGTGTCCTCACCGAAGACATAGGATTCTAATTCGCCGGCCTCAATTTCATATTGCTCGGAGCGGTACTCGGCACCAAAAGCGAAGTCAATCTCACCGAAAGGCAACAATAAGCTCCTGGAAAGGTCCAGGCTGAGAATATCATGTCCGTAGTTGTAGGCCCCCGCAAAGGCTCCGGGAGGGCTCTCGAGTCCCAGCGACGCATTGTTGGAATTCCGGACCGACACATCAAAGTTGTTGCGTCCCAGTGCATAGCCAATATCCAGGTACCAATCGTTGATCGTTCCCCTCACTCCCGTAGCAAATGAGCGATCAACGACTTCCAGGATGAGTTGTGGGGAGAACCCAAAGGGGTTGTAGGCTCGCACGACCTGCTCATCAGAGAATGGCAATCGATACAGTTGATTCACCTTGCCGTCACGGAAGTTGAGCGTCCCTACCGTGTATAAGTCCCAGTCTTCCGTCAGCTCCAGCGAACTATTGAGTATCAACGAGGCGTTCTCCGTCTTGCTACTGCCCAGTTCATAGATGGTGTTATTGGGAAATCCCGTTTGATCAAAAAAGAACTGCCTGGCGACAGGAGATCGGTCAAGACTATCGATACCCACGATGGGCCCTGTGTAAGCCCCGCCTCTATTCACCTCATTTTGCTGGACAAAGGAGCCTGTGAGATTGAGGAAACCGCGGCGCTGGATATTGGTCCCAAAGTTGAACTCCAGGTTCGAGGTGACGCCATCTCCCTCGGTGGTACTACCTCCAAGCGCCGAAATCGAGGTGCTGGAGGAGCGTTCCTTTAACACTATATTGATGACACCCGCTATGGCATCCGAGCCGTATTGTGACGAAGCGCCGTCGCGCAAGACCTCGATACGGTCAATGGCCAGTATGGGAATGGTATTGAGGTCAGTAGTGGCGGTACCCTTGCCAAAAACGTTACTGACATTCAGGAAAGCACTTTTGTGTCGCCGTTTGCCATTGATCAGCACCAGGACCTGGTCCGGTCCCAGGCCCCGCAAGGAAATGGGTGTGACTACATTGACTCCATCATCCGCAGACTGTCGCACTGCATAGAAGCTGGGCTGTAGCTGATGAAGGGCGGCAGCCAATTCGACCTGACCAGTACTCACCAGATCCTTTCCATAGATCACATCAATAGGCACTGGTGATTCCAACTGATTTTGAGTCACAGTAGACTTGCTGCCGATGCTTACATCAGCATCCATGAGCGCGCTCTCCATCTCCAGATCCAAATCCTGCTGCTCCAGGTTGTCCAGTTCGATAGTGCGATCCACGGCATGATACCCTGTCAGTTCCAGCCGCAACTCATGATATCCGGTATCTATTTCGAAAGCGAAATACCCTGCTTCATCCGTGAAGGTGGCATAGGGCGAATCCTTGATGCTCACCGCCACATTCGGAAGCGGGCCAAAGCGATCAGAAATCTGTCCTGTGATGTAGCCATATTGAGCTTGCAAAGCCAATGGAATGATCGTTAGGATCAGCAGTATGGTTCTCAGGATCATTTACTTGATTCTTACATTGATGATATTGGATTGAGCGATCTCTCCATCCCTTGTGGTGACAACAAAACTGTATCTGCCCGGAAGATCCACCTCCACTTCAGTACCCTGGGCAATGACATTGCTTTCCTTGTACCACTCAAAATTTCCCTTAACATTGGAACGTGCATGCAAGACCCCACTTTCGTCAAAGGTGATTTCCTCACCCTCCAGGATATACAACTTCGGTTTGACAAAAGACTTGACCCGCACATCGATGGGGGTTGACAAGAGCACCTGGCCTGCCTGACTAATGGCCTTTACCTGATAGGCACCTGTCTTGTTCACCTCAATATTGGCCTTATTGGAAAACTGTCTACCGTTGTAATACCAGTTGAAGGAAACGCCCTTGAGATTGGAGACTGCATGCAATTCACCCGCTCCCTCAAATACCACCGAATCACCTTCAAGGATATTGACCTGGATGGGTAGTTCGGGCTTCGGACGAAGTATCACTTCTTGCGTTAGTGAGGTAGACTCCCAGGGTACCTGATTCTCGTTGGTGTTGCGAACAACCGTCTCCCGGACACGCGCGAAAACCTCATTCAGACCTAGGTCAAAAGTACGGAGGTGGGTAAGCAAAGCATCTGTATACACGCCATTGCGGCCGGTCCCATCTGAAGCCACACGCCCAGGCGCAGTCGCGAAGGAGATGATGGTGCCGGAAGGTGCATCCATCAAGGCAAGTCCATCGCTGGATTCATCGGAGGAGAGCATGGTAAAGGGGTTGGAACGACAGGCATCCAGGATGATGATATTGGTCTCTGATTTCGCCAGTTTCATATATTGTGTGATGGCATTGGCACTTACACAGGTGCGTCGAACTTCATTGGCAGACCCTGCAATAGCCTCTACCGGAACAAAGTAATTCTTGCCCAGTAGCTCAATACCGTGGCCTGCATAGTAGAACAGGACTACATCATAGTTTCTGGCACGCTGCCCAAACTGTCTGATGGCGTCTTTGAATTCATCTCTGGAAACATTGAGGTGGAAATCCACTTCGAAGCCCATGTCCCCCAATAGCCTGGCGATGTCTGTGGCATCATTGCCAGCGTTTTTTAGCGATTCCAGGTAATCGTATTCAGCATTGCCCACGACAAGGGCAAGTTTGGACTGCGCAAAACCACCAAATAGGGTCAAAATGAAGAGGAATGAAAGTAAGGATTGTTTCATGAAAAATCGCAGCAGGACGAATTTCCTTGTAAACAGAA
Source organism: Cyclobacteriaceae bacterium (assembly GCA_965601475.1). Lineage (GTDB taxonomy): Bacteria > Bacteroidota > Bacteroidia > Cytophagales > Cyclobacteriaceae > JAWPMT01. The sequence goes on from OZ271832.1 coordinate 1,472,685, forward strand.
GTGTCACCAAAAATTTGAGCGGGAAATTTCTCAGTTTTTTGATAGCTCATCAAAGAAGAACTTGCTGAGACCCCCCAAAGAGGCACCCTGGCTGCGAAAAGAGGTAGTGAGACTGAAATGTTATGTATCCGCCAATTCATCGCACCTGCCAACACCAATCACACAGTTGCTTCAGCCTAATTCCTATCTTTAGGACATGAAGCTACTTTCGATCTACGTAGGCAAACCACGGACGGTCCAGCACAATGGGCAAAGCGTTGACACAGGCATTTATAAGGAAGAGGCACCAGGACCATTGATGGTGCATACACTCAATATTGAAGGTGACCAGCAGGCGGATCTCAAAGTTCACGGAGGTCCCAACAAGGCGGTATATGCCTATCCCTCGGAACACTACGAATTTTGGAGGGATCGTCGCCCCGACCTGACTTTTCATCCCGGAGTTTTTGGAGAGAATCTCTCCGTTTCGGGATTCAACGAATCAACTGTCTGTATTGGCGATGTTTACCGCATTGGCAGAGCGGTTCGGGTGCAAGTCACTACTCCCAGAATGCCATGCTTCAAATTGGGTATTAAAATGGGGGACCCCCGTTTTGTTAAGGATTTCATGGACGAACGAAAAAACGGATTCTATTTCAAGGTGCTGGAGGAAGGCGAAATTGCGCCCGGAGATAAAATCGAGAAACTCAGTGAGGACGGACATGGACTGAGCATTGATGAAGTGATCCAACTTTATACCATTCGCAAGGAAGATGTCCCCTTACTAAAGAAAGCCGTTTCCTCCACAACATTGCCTGAAGACTGGCGGGAGTATTTTGAAAAGCGTCTCGTGAAGCTGTAAAATCAGTGAGCCAGCACAGGTTTCGCAGGGACTTCAGCCTTTTCGACAATAGCCTTGAGCGGAATGGTATCCTCCTTCCCACGGAGCTCCACCTCCCCCATCTCTAGCACCTCAAAACCATCAGGTTTTCCACCATATCGCAGGACCCGTTCCGAAACCAGCAGGCCTTGTTCGAGTTGATTACACAGCCCCTGTATCCTGGCCGCGGTGTTCATGACATCTCCATGAAAGGCAATGGCCCTCCGCAAGGTGCCAATTTCGGCCACGCTCACAGTGCCGCCATGAAGACCCGCTTTGAAGTAGGGAACGCCCTCGTATTTTGACATGTATCGATCCGACCTGCTTTGAAGCCGGTTTGCGAAGGCGAAATACAGCTTCACCATGGATTCAACCGATTGAGCACCCTCCCACCTGGTGGTCACCACTACTTCGTCCCCAACATACTGATGAATATCTATGCCCCTATAAGATCGCAACACATAATTGAAGTCTTTGAAGCACTCCCGAATGAGCTGGCTGTAAAGGACGTGACCAAGTTTCTCAGCAATGGCTGTGGAGGATCTCAGGTCGATGAACATGAACAGGCGATTTTCCAACACGGGCTCACGGTATTTTCCGGTCAGGAAACTGATCACATTGAAGTCCCCGATCTTCCGGTTGGTCTGGATGATGTAGTTGAGCAAGATGATCTGCAGGGCGATGAAAAACCCAATCATGATGAAAATCCAGGTGACTTCGGAGGTGAAATAGAAGGTATCGAGGATCCCCTGAGGATAGTACCCCAGGGCATGGATAATGCTGTAAGTCCCATAGAATATCATCACCAAACCAACCAAATAGCACGAGCTTTTGACCAGGATGAGCCTGCCAAAGCCCAACCGATCCCAGTGAAATCGATCTGAGAGTTCATTGACAAAGAGAAAGAGCAGGCCCAGAAAGACGCTGGACACCAGACCTTCTATGTACTGAGCTGTGGAGATAAAGTAGAGAGCCATCTTATCGGTAAGCTGGTCTGGGTCAATTCCCGCATAGTCGAGAAACGCACGAACCCCAAGCAAAGAAAAGGTGGTTACAAAATTGACAGAGAACACCCAGTACAGGAGGATAAAGAGTGAATTGTACAGTTTCCTTCTAGACATATCCTATACCAGGGTTCGTTCTTTTTTTTGAAATGCTTCCAGCCTGCTGACCGCATGCAGTGTCACGGGCATCGACCGGCCCTTGAGGAATCTTTCTCCCAAATGCCGGACATGGTACTCATCTCCGAGATCCAGAAATCGCCAAAGGCCCCCGGAAACCAACAAATCCGCATCAAACTTCACACATAGACCCTGAATACGCGAGGTAACATTGAGCACGTCTCCACTGAAAGTGATTTCACGCTTCAGCGCTCCAATTTCTCCTGTAACTACTTTCCCAAAATGCAATGCGGCCTTGAATTCCGGAAAGACACCGAACGCAGCAATGAACTCCTTCTGTTTCATCTTCAAGGCATCTTCCATGGCAAAAAAACACCGGATACAATTGGATCGATGCAATCCGACCTCAAGTGGCCAGGATATGATAATCTCATCCCCAATGTACTGATACACTTCGCCTACATGATCAATGATGGCATTGGAAAATGCGTCGTAGTAGGCACTGAGAAACTTGAAATATTGGACATGACCCAGCTTTTCTGCCAGCGTCGTGGATGATTTCATATCGAGAAACATAAATATGCGCTCTTCTTCCTTGGGCCGATGGTATTTCCCTGTAAAGAAATTCATCAAGACGGCATGTCCCAGGTTCTCACTGATTGCGGCGTAAACAAGGCATAGAAAGAGTATGAATCCCATTTGTAGCAAGGCGCTGAAGAAAGTGAGGCTCAACAGAAATTCCCCATATGCCTCCAACACTTCATAATGCCAAATGGGTATGCTATACTCAAGACTGACGGCAATGGGAAAGGTGAAGAGGATAATAGCGAGTGCACCTACGACGTACAAGACGAGCTTGTAGATAGTTTTCAGAATAAAGGAATATCCTTTAAAGCGGCCTCGAAAGAAAAATACCTCCACCAAGCCTACCAGTATACCCACGGTGAACGTAGTCACCGAAGCGAAAAGCATCACCGAAGGCGTTGCCGAAATAACCGTATATTCATCCGAAACGAATGAGCCATTCACTGCCACCTCCACAAGCATAAAAACCCAGTTGCAGGACAGCCAAATCAGTCCGTATGGCAATACACGCGAAATATTCCGTTTGGTCCTCGGTGACATCAGGTCTTCAAATGCATCTAGTTATTAATTTAAGCAATCTCCGGCGGCAAAGTGCATGATGTGATGGCTAATTCAAAAACCTGTCACGGAAACCTTAGCGCCCTTTTGGAATCTTTTAAAGGACTGAATGCTGAACGAAAGTAATATCGTCCAATTCCTGCTGTGGGTGGCCATTGTCCAGGGGATCGTACTCGGCGCTATCCTATTGCTTTCAAAAAGGCACCGGAATCTCCCCAATACCTATCTGGCGCTGTTTCTTTTCAGCTATGCCCTGAAGCTATTGCTCAACACGGAGGTCATGCCATTCCTGGGGATTGGTCTCTACGTCATTGCTGTAGCTGTTTTGGCCGTACTCTTCTATTTGTACATCCTTGTCCTCACCAAGGCCCGGCGGACATTCGCTGTCCATCACCTGGCACACTTGATTTCACCAGTCCTTCTTGTGGTGATGATTTTTACATTCTCCCGTCAGTGGCCAGGGTTGAACTATGGGGATATCATGAAAGATGACTCTGCCCTCCTGGCTTTTTCGGTCATCCAATTCTTCCTCGTCCTGCAGGTGGTATTCTATATGGCCTGTTCCGTTCACCGGTTGGCCCGATACCATAGCTGGATCCGGGAAAACTTCTACAACCTGAATCAAATCAATCTCCGTTGGCTAACGACCCTCAGTATTTGCTTTCTTGTCATCGTATTGATTTGGGTGATATTCGGTTACGGAGATATCGCCATACTCATCAAAGTACTCGGCGAACCGCCGATCTTCGTTGCCTATCTTTTTTGGAGCCTTATGTCCCTGGTTGTGCTACTCATAGGGTATGCCGGTATAGCAAGGCCAGAGATATTGCTACAGGAAGGCTTCGCCACCAACCTGGAGCAAGCACGAAGTAAGCTAGCCGCCAGCGAAATTGCTGGCTATGCTAAGAAGCTTGAAAGCATAATGCTACACAGCAAGCCTTACCTGGACCCGACCCTTCGTCTAACGCAGTTGGCCGAGCGAATGGAAGTAAATACCAGCATTCTATCGGCAGTCATTAACCAGCATTACCAAAGGAATTTCAACGACTACGTCAATGCATACCGGGTACACGAGGTCCAATTGAGAATGAAGGATCCTGAGTATGAACAGCTCACCCTACTTGGGCTGGCACTGGAATCGGGGTTCAATTCGAAATCTACCTTCAACGCCGTCTTCAAGAAAACGACAGGTTTGACGCCCTACGCCTACAAGCAGCGCTTGAGAGACTCCAAAAATCTCTAATCAATACCTCCGAGATCATAATCCTGCACGCTTTGGTGCCCGAAAACCTTCTTCATTGTCAAAAAACTCAAAATGAAAAAGACAATGAAAATGATGACCCTGCTGCTCATTGCACCAGTAGTCGCCTTGACCCAGCCCAAGACAAATGGACTAACTGTTGGCCCTGCTGCCAACAATTTGGACACCACTTTTACCAACCAGCTGGTAGCTGCCATCAATGCGGGCAACTACCCTAATACCCATAGTGTGCTCATACTCAAGAACGACCGTCTGGTGTTTGAAGAGTACTTTGATGGCTTTGAGGCGAAACACCTGCATTCCATAAGGTCAATTACCAAAGGCATAACAGCAATGCTCCTGGGGATAGCATTGGACCAAGGCCAAATCGCGTCAGTGGACGATATCATCTGGAAGTACCTGCCAGACCACAAGCACCTGAGGAATGAGGCTAATCAAGGGGTGACCATTCACCACCTCCTGACCATGACCCCTGGTTGGGCATGGAATGAATCCGATGTTTCGTACAACGATGAGGAAAACGACGAAAATCGGATGTATGCTGATGGTCGTTGGGTGGATTTTACACTGGAGAAGCCCATGACGGCCGAACCTGGCACTACCTTTCGCTATAGCGGAGGAACGACAAATGTCCTTGCCATGGTCATCCAAAATGCCGTAGGAGAAAGGCTGGACAAGTTTGCGCGTAAACACCTCTTTAAACCATTGAACATCAAGAAATATGAATGGCATCTCGATGAGGAGAAACAACTCGTTTCTGCCAACGCAGGTCTGGAGCTCACACCCCGAGATATGGTCAAAGTAGGTCAATTGTTGCTCAATGGTGGCATATGGGAAGGCAGGCAGGTGATCGGCAGCGAGTACATCGATCAGCTATCCATGCAGCAAACGGACGGTGGGCCCATGGGACCCTTTCTTTTGGACTACGGATATATGGTCCTGGTCATTAGAAAGGGACCCGATTTCATGCCTGGACTAACAGGGTTCGCGTCCACAGGTAACGGAGGTCAGATCATTTGGGTCTTACCTCATGAGGATGCGGTCATCGTCATGACCGGGGGTAACTACAATTCGGAGCTTTCGCAACTGCAGCCCATTGAATTAGCAATCAAATACATCTATCCAGCACTTGCGAGCAAACCGTGAGAAGGGTATTCATCATGTTTGAGAACTCGGTGGACGATGAACGAGGTACTTAGAACCTTATTCCCGCGGACAGGTAAAAGCTGCGAATTGTAGCTGGAATGATGCCAGGGCCAGGATAGCTTTCAGCACGACGGGTGAAGTATGCTTCATTGGTCAGGTTGTTGACGCCCATCGTCACCTTGTAGCGACCCGGCTGGTATTCCAGAGAAACGTCCATCACGTGGTAAGAGGGGATCAGTCCCGTGAGCGCATTGGGGTTCGCCCTTGAGTTGGTTGCATCCGCGAACTGATCGCCCAGGTAGGAGAACTGATAGGACGCTTTGAGGTCTTTCCAGCGGTAATTCAGCCCTGAACGGAACATCAGGGTGGGTACGTATTCGACGTTGTTGCCTTTGACGGATGTATCCTCGGACCTCACGTAGGTTGCATCGATTATTGAGAGATTGCTGAAAAATGATAGTCGCGAATCTTTCGGAGCTTTATCCAACAACTTGAACAGGTCTGCTTCCAGAAAAGCCTCCAGACCAATATGCCTTGAATCTCCCACATTGGTACGTAAGATCACACTGCTTTCGGGTACAAGCAACACGCCGATCCGCTCATTGTATTGCAGATAAAACAGACTGATATCAGTCGTTAGCCAGTCAAATAGATTTCCACGAATACCGATGTCTGCGTTAAAACCTCTTTCATCGGTGATGAGACTATCCAGGGTGAAGTTGGGATTGTTGAGACGTAAATCACTGAAAGTCACCGAACGGAAGTTCTCCGAGAAGTTCGCATAGAGGTTGAGCTCCTCATTGAGATAGTAGCTGGCTCCCAGACCAAAAAGTACGAAGGAACGTGGAATGGATCGCTCTTCTTCAAAGACATTCTCTACCTGAATGTTCCCAGCAAAATCGGGAACACGTTGTTTCCAGGTACCCTCAGAATCGGTACGTATATGTTCAAACCTTACTCCCGGAGTCACACTGAATTGTTCGGAAAGATTGAGGACGTTCTCGGCGAAGACTGCGTAGTTTCGGCTGGGAAATTCATAATCAAAATCCTCAGGGTCCTCCGGGTTGATGAACCGGAAATCACCATCGGCATTGGATGTACTAAGACCCTGTTTTCGGTCTGTAAGGCCACTGTAAAAACGGCCGCCCAGGACCAGGGCGGATTGCCGGCCAGAAAAGTTGAAATAGTGCAAGAGCCGCCCCTCAGATCCGAAATTGGTAAATTGATCATTGATCAAGGTTCGGTTCTCATTGGGATCGTCCGGTTGGGCAATCCTATCCAGGTTGCCAAGGGCATCTCTACCGGAGAAGAGTGCGAAGTTCCGCAGGTTGAACTTAGTCTTCGGAGACAACCTGTAATCCATGGTTGCTGCTAACAAATTCCACGATACCTGAAACCAGTTGCGCCCCCGCCTTGAGGATTTCAGATTCCCGGATTCAAAATCCCCATCGGTCAAACCTCCGGGTTGCTGGGCCTGATAGTCCATGAATGAGTATTCGAAGCCGAGATCGAGCTTGTCCGTTGGCTTGTATCCGAGACGAGCAAAAGCCAGGTGGGAGTCAAAACCTGAGTTGTCCCGCCAGCCATCGCCCTGGCGATACTGGTAGTAGCTGTAATAATCAAGTTTATTCTGCCGTCCACCGACGCTGACGAAGCTGTTGAGTAAGCCGAAAGAACCCACAGCCTGTTCCAGGTTCACTTCTACAGGCTTGTCTGGCGCTTCTTTGATCCTGAAATTGAGCATGCCACCGAACTGCGTTCCGTACTGAAGGGAAGCTGCTCCCCGCACAATTTCAATGCGATCCACCGCCTGGGTCGCTGGCAAGTAGTAGCTCTCCGGATAACCCAATGCATCGGCGCTCATGTCGTATCCGTTTTGCCGGGTATTGAAATTGGCCGTACGACTGGGACCCAAGCCTCTGGCGGCAATGTCTAATTGGAGGCCTGCAAAATCACTCTCCCAAATATTCAGCCCCGGAACCTTAGCAAACACCTGCCGCGCATTGTTGGACACCTTATTGGCCGCAACATCATCCAACACAATAAGCTCATTCTTTTTGGCTTCATAGATCCCAAAACCATCGACAGCCCGGAGTCTGGAAATGCCTATGGTCTGAGTACCTACATCCGTGACCTCTACTTCCGCAAGGTCCTGGGTGAGCTGGACGAGACTGAAATTGACTCGGGTATCTCCCGTAACCCGCACTTCTGTGGTTCTCGGCTCCATGCCTATGGCAAAGGCCTTGAGCACATAAGTGCCCGGATTCACCATCAATTCATAGCTTCCTGATGCGTCGGGACTCACACGAAGTTTCAAGGAGGGTATGAACACGACGGGATCCACAAGGGCTTCATCGGACTTGCTGTCTACCTTCCCAAAAATCTTGTGAGACTGGGCCCAAACCTGTGTACAGCAACAGGTAAAAAATACCGCTATGATTAACCAGCTCTTCATCGGCTTGTCTCTTGTTTGTAGGATGTAATCCAATGTTTTGGTCTCCAGCCATCTACATGGCGCGTAAGGTCTTCCTGCGGGTCAATTAGCAATTGTGCAGGTCGACCATTCAATGTCACCCACACCTCGGCACGGACCTGTGGATCATTCAACCCCTCCCTTTGAAAATGCGACCGCAAGTAATGTGCAAACTGCAGAATCAGGTCTGGCTGCATGGCCATCTGTTTTTCCTGATGAGGGTTCAAAAACTGATGATTGATCACGGATCCCTCCCTTCCGGCCTCACCATCTTTCACATAGAAAGTCGCTGTTCCAGCTTTCTCCATCAGCATTACACGCCATGCGAAGCGATAGCCTTCCTCCGTCCAGAAGATATTGCCCGGATATATCAAGTAACGCCAGGGAAAAACCAATTGAAAAAGGAAGAAGATGTAAAGAAAGGGCAAAAGCATTCCTCCCCTGGCTGGCCGAGAAAGGCCGGATACTTGCAGGTCCACAGGCTCCTGATCTCCTCTGCCCCCAAGCGGCATTCCCGATAGACGGGTGATCAGCCGCTCATGCCACGCCGGCGAGAAAAAGATCGTCACTACCATGATCATGACTACCGGAAAAACCCCGATCTGGAAGAGTAACCCTGTAATAGTATGAAAGATCACCACTGCCGCGTATGCAAGCAGGCGAGTCCTTTTCCACATCAACGCACTGACCACGAACGTATCGAAAAGCATGCCCATCCAGCTGAAGAGGTAAGCCGTCAATTTGTACTTGAACGTCCACCCTATCACTGGCAGGCTTGTCTTTGCAGGCAGCCAGATCGCCAATGGCATTGCTCGCATCAGCCAATCGTAGTTGATTTTGGCCAATCCGGCGTACATATAAACAACAGCGATTTGCACCTTGAATATGTCCACACACCATCGACTTACCTGTGGCTGGCGCAGCTGCGGTGTCCTCCTCACATCCATGGAGAATAAACGATTGGCAGGCACCCAAATCAGGAGGAAAGCCACCAGGCTCACGAAATAGTAGTGGTTGAGGTAATAGGTGATGTCAATGAGCTCTACGTAGGTAAATAGAATGAAGAAGGTAATGGCCGCAATCCGGTAATACCACCCAAAGGTAATGGCCAGACAAGCCACTGCCATCATACCAAATACCATGTACATACCAGTCCGGGGCAATGGTGCTACCCAGTCAAAGCCAAAGTAGCTGAAATGCAGCACGGGATCCACCAATTGTGTATCCACCCACCCCATCCAGATGTACCGAAGGGTACTGAAGAGCATCACAAGGCCAAAGGCTATTCGAAACGTAACCAATGGCGCAATGGATGTGGGCTGCTCCAGGTATTGAATGAATTGACGGTATGGTGTTTCTGGGGATTTCAATTAATCTCCATCTCCTGAATTGAAGGTGATGCTAATGCCCAGCAAAGAACTCATGGAGCTCTTGAAGTTGGGTGTATTGTTTTGCAGTTCATCCCGAAGGGTAGCTACTTCGTTGGCCTCTATCTGATCCGAGAGTCTCCCTTGCGGCAACGCAGCGATCGCAGCATCAATGTCAGTTATGGCTGTAAGCGTCGTCGTCACCAATTCCGGTCCACCTTCTACAGCAGCCAGGTAATCATCAAATCCGGTGATGTTCTGCCCCGTTCTGGTCCTGCCCGACCAGATATTTTTTGAGTTTTCAAAATGCTCAACAATCAGATCCCTGGAAATGCCACTGTAGAAAGCTTCGACCAAGGTGGGATCTGCCCCGGCTTGTCCTGCTGTAAGTCCGGCAGGCAACTCTACCTTAAAGTTCTTGAGGTTCTCATAGTCCTGGACAAACTCATTGTAAAGCAAGGAAATGGAACTGCCAGCCGAAGTACCCTCATCGGCCACAAACTCTTCCAAATAGGTATTTTGCCACGCCGCGACGATGGCATCAAAGGTTGTTTCAAGCTCATCCACAATAAGCAACAGATAGTCCATACGTTGCTGATTGAAGGCGGCCACGAGCTCCGCGTTGGTCTGGCCATTCCCATAAATAAGGTACTCCACCGCAAAGAATCCCCGTATATCGCGATCAAATGTAGCCTCAAGATTAAAGCTGGCGTCCAGAATATTTGCCTCGACCTGGTTCTCATCAACCGGGAATACGCCCAGCACAGTGCTGTACGGGCCCAAAGGCAAATTGGCCGGCCCAAATCCAAATGCCGAGCAGTGCTGATGATCGGTCACTGCCTGTACCCAGGCACTACGTAGCGATTCCAGGTTTGCTTCGGTTGTACTTTGGCTAAATGTACCAGCCGCAGTGGCCAGGTTGTTGACGCTGGCTTGCAAGGCTTGAAAATTGGGCACAATCAGGTCATTGGCCAAACTTCCAAGCAAAACACCACGATCAAAACCAGGATCATCTATAGGATCATCGTCTCCACAAGCCACCAAAAGACCTACTATGGCCATAAACATGATCAATGACACTTTCATCGCATCAACCCCACTCCTTCTATAAAATGCTGTATTTGTTCTTTTCATCCTTATAAATGCCAAAACCTCATCGCTTGGGCGACAAGGTTGAGGATTAATTTGTATCTACCTAATGTTTATGTCGGGTCATTGATATAGAAGCTTGCCACTTCCGCATCTGTGAAACCATATATCGCCTGAATATCATCAATCGCCTGACGGAGGTCGGCCAACAAGGAGGCATCGTTGAGGAATCGATAGCTCAGGGGGGTCTCGCCGGCTGGCGCCTGTAGCAAAGCCAGAATTCCGTCAATTTGTGCGTCCGTGATCTGCTTATCAGCTATCCCTCTGAATCCATGCGTGAACCCAACACCCTCGGCATAAGCATGCATGGCATCGCCCAGAGCAGCTTCATCTCCCCCTGCAGCCTGCAGTTGGGTGATGGTCGCGTTGCAATAGTAGATCACCGTTGCATAGTTGGACCGCTCCCAATTCAGCTTGAAGTCATCCAACGCTTGATCCCGTACATCGTTGAATGTCTCTCCCGCCTCGATGGCAGCTTTTGCCGTAATCAAATTGGTTCTGATGTCATAGAAGAAACCCATCTGAGTCTCATTGAAGGACCTGCGGCGGGCGTAAGTGGCCGCAGCTGTGGTTGTGGACGGATCGAAGGACGGATCAGTCCCCAATACTTTTACCAATTGATCGATAGATGCACTTGTCAAGTCACCGTTGATCACGGTAAGGGCGTGATTGTATAGTGCTGCCCCAAAGGACCCTTTTTGCACCATTTGCTCCAGTTCCAAGCCATTCTCATCCAATAGCCTGGACCCCAAAAGGCCACCCTCTTCGCCATCGGCAGGTGTGCCCGCTCCAGGATTCTGGAATCCGGCATCAGAATTGGCAGCGCTGACCAACTCCACCAACCAGTTTTCGACCAATGACCGATAGCTCGGAAGCGTTACCGCCGATAGTGTCGAGGGATATTCGATCGCGTCGATCGTGGTACCTCCCTGGGCATTTGCCTCTGCATCGTTGGCAGCCGATGTCATGGCCGACAGTTCATCTATCACAGTCGTTTCCGCAGTCACATTGGCATCAAAGGATGCTGAAACATAGCTTGTAGGTATTTCCAATTGCGGCTCGCTTCCGTCGTCGTCACCACAACTCACCAACAGTGCCGCAAAACTCAAGGCCAAGGGCCAGTGATTTATTTTCATCGCTCTTAATAATCTTTATTTCTCTAGTTTCTTCGTCTTGTTATTTAGATTCATTCTAAACACTGCAAAGATTGGGTCAGCACCAAAACCTGACAATAACGAGAGGTAGGGAATTGATATCACTAGTCCTAGGGATATAGCTGAAAGCCATGCAACACCCTTCTATATAGTCGCAACCTATAGCAACGATTGCACTTGCCAGAATCTGCCTGTCTGGCCTGCAATGGCCTATTCGCAAGGCCTGGGATTGCCAGCAAACCACCAGGCAAAAGGACCTTGGGGCTTGAATTATGAGATTTTGACCTATCTTCAAGAAATTTCTGGTCAAATCGCAAAAATCATAATTTATCATGCATGAAAATATGAAAAATGGAAGACGAGACTTCATCAAGAAGTCTGGCACTGCATTGGCGAGCATCGCCATTGTGCCCAGTCACGTCGTGTCTGGACTTGGACATGTACAACCCAGTGACAAGCTCAATATTGCAGGTATTGGTGTTGGTGGCATGGGCCGCGCTAATCTTAGAAACCTAAAATCACAAAACATTGTGGCCCTCGCAGATGTGGATTGGAAATACGCCCAGCGTTGTTTTGATGATTATCCTGATGCGAAGCGCTATAAAGATTATCGCAAGATGCTGGACGAGATGGACAGCGACATTGATGCGGTGGTCATCGGTACCCCCGACCATACACACTATGTCACCGCTGCAGATTCGATGCGGGCGGGAAAACATGTCTATTTGCAGAAGCCACTGACGCACTCGGTGTATGAATCACGAAAACTTCGCGAACTGGCTCAAGAGACTGGTGTAGCCACGCAGATGGGAAATCAAGGCAACTCCAGCGACAACATGCGTAAGGTATGTGAGTGGATCTGGAATGGCGAGATCGGCGAAGTGAGCAAAGTGGACGCCTGGACGGACCGGCCCATTTGGCCCCAGGGGCTACAACGTCCCACGGACACACCTGCGACGCCATCCACATTGGATTGGGACCTGTTCATCGGCCCCGCTGCGAGTCGTCCTTACCACCCTTCTTATACGCCCTGGAACTGGAGAGCGTGGTGGGACTTCGGAACTGGTGCGCTAGGTGACATGGCCTGCCACATCATGGATCCGGTATACAAGGCGCTGGAACTGGGCTTCCCATATGCTTTCGAAGCTTCGTCGTCACAGGTGAATACGGAAAGCGCCCCTGTAGCTGAGAAGGTGACTTACTATTTCAATGCACGGCCTCAAAAAGGCAAAGTCAACATGCCTGCTGTTGAATTCAGTTGGTATGACGGTGGTTTGAAGCCAGATCGTCCAGAAGGCTTGAAGCCAGGATGGTACCCAGGCGACCAGCGAGGTTGGGGTGGTGCCATATTCTACGGCACCAAAGGCACATTGATTTGTGGTACTTATGCACTAGATCCATTCATTATAGGTCGTGAGGACAACCCTCCTCCTGTCACCAATGAGTTAAGGAGAATTCCGGATGCTATGGCAGGTGGTCACGAGATGGATTGGGTGAGAGCCTGTAAAGAAGACAAAGACAGCAGGGTAGAATGTAGCTCCAACTTTGAGTATGCTGGTCCGCTTAACGAAACCGTGGTTGCTGGTAACCTGGCGGTGAGATTGCAGGATTTGCGAAGAAAACTGGAGTGGGATGCTGAAAATATGCGCATTACCAACATCAGCAACAGCGATGAAATTCGCGTGGTAACGACGGACAGCTTCACGGTTGTTGATGGCGATCCGCGATTTGACACCAAATACGCTACCATGAATGCCAAAGCTGCTGCTGAAGAATATGTCAAAAGAACGTACAGAGAAGGCTGGCAGTATTAATTTTACTCTAACCATCAACGAGACTAACATGAAAAATTCATTTTTGATTTTAACCATTTTTGCCGCATTCCTAGTAGCATGCGGTCCTGGAAAACAGGAAGCTGCCACTGACGAGGCTGCGACCGAGGAACCTGCTGCTGAGGTTGCAGCAGAACCTGCTCAGAACACGCTGACTGAAGCGGAGATAGCTGACGGCTGGAAGCTCCTTTTTGACGGGGAGACCTCCAGTGGCTGGCGAGGCTACCAAAAGGAGAACTTCCCAGCAGCCTGGAGAGTCCAGGATGGTGCCATTCAAATTCAGGGATCCGGCAGAGGTGAAGCTGGAGCTGAAGACGGTGGCGACATCCTCTACGGAGAGCAGAAGTTTTCAAGCTTCCACTTCAAAGTCGAGTGGAAAGTTGCTGAAGCTTCCAACTCCGGCATTTTCTACCTTGGCCAGGAGAAGCCAGAGTTTGACTACATCTGGAAATCTGCTCCTGAAATGCAGGTATTGGACAACATCAATCACCCTGATGCACAATTGGGCAAGGACCAAAACAGACAGGCAGGATCTCTGTATGACCTGATCCCTGCTCAACCACAAAATGCAAGACCTGTGGGCGAGTGGAACCAGGCAGAGGTATTGGTTCGCGGAAATGAAATCAGGCACATTCAGAACGGAGATACAGTGGTTCGATACAATTCAGACTCTGAGGAGTTCATCGCACTGATCGCCGATAGCAAGTGGCCTCCAATCAACCCCAACTGGGCAGATTTTGCCTCCGAGGGTTATGTTGGCTTGCAGGATCACGGTGATGATGTTTGGTTCCGAAATATCAAAATCAAGGAGCTGTAAGCATCATTCCTACTTACAAACTATTCCCAGGGCACTTCGGTGCTCTGGGATTTTTTTTGTCAGCCATTGCTTCAGCAACTTTAGGCACTTCGGCAGCTGGGACCTCACGATAGTCGACCCCGATGTACTTCTCGATCAAGTAAGGACACCCCACCTTCATGAGTGCCCTGCGAATGACGGCCTCCTTCTCCTCTGGGTGCTCCTGGACCTTTTCTTCAAGATCTAACAGGATGCGATCGAAATCAGTAATGGTTTGTGTTTCCATGTTATTCATAGATGATTTGAAATGCCTCATACAGCGTCAATGCTTCTTTCACTTGCCCGATCAATAGCGCCACTTCTTCCTCTGCGAGGCAAAACCCGATACAGGCATAGGGGTTTTTGACAATCGCCTTATGCTCCTCATGCATTTGATAGTGAAAATCTGTCTGTTCCAAACCCTCCAGGACCTTTCTGAACTGATCTAGCTCGATGAGTGTGAATGATGCACAAGCGCTCTTGTAGGACAATGAAAAGGTCTTGCAGCATTTGCAATATGCGATCTGCGAGTCTTTGTTGGCTGATAATTCAATGTATTGGTCTATCGAACACATGTTTCATGTTATCATGGGTATAAAATCGTCTCCCAATCGACCATGCAGCCCATCAAAAAACAGCGCATAGCCTATAGGGACTTTTAAAAAACCATTCGGTGATTAATGAAGAAGCCCTCCAGAAGTGAAGACAGCATCTCTCTTATTTAGAATGATTCTACATAAGCGAAATTGCATGGGAACGAGGAGCATGGCAATAGCTATAAGTGGCCAAATTGACTCACTATGGATAGCAGGGCCTTCCCTAGAACTAGTGACCAATCAAAGTTAGCTTGGGCGCTGTGATGGCTTAATCAAATGGAATTAACAAGAGGCAATTGCACTGTAAAGGTGGTGCCTTGATTTTCCTGACTCTTCACTTCGATCTTGCCTTTGTTGAGTTCAACGAATTCGTAGACTAACTGCAAGCCCAAGCCCAGACCTGCCTCTCCGGAGGTGCCTCGCGTCGACAGGTTTTCATTCAGCTTGAAAAGGCTTTGGAGCTTCGCGTTATTCATACCTACGCCGTCATCGGCGATGTGAATACTGCCCAATTTCGCTCCCCGATTGGCAGATATCTTGATGTGACCTTCATCAGGGGTAAACTTGATGGCATTGTTGATGAGGTTCCTCAGGATGGTGGATGTGGTATTGCGATCTGCATAGATGACAAAGTCTTCCTCAATCCTGCTGTCCAGTTTTATTTTTTTCGATGCGGCCATGTCTTTGAACATGTCAATTACCTCTGCCAGCATCACATTGAGGTTGATGTTTTCCGGTACATATGGAAAGTGTCCCCTTTGCTGCAACGCCCAATGGAGCAGGTTGTCGAGGAGCTTGACGAGCCGATCGACGGAGTGTTCCATCTTGTCCATCATGTCCTTCAGCTGATCGGTCTTCTTATCGTCCAGAAAGTACCTCGTGACGCTGATCAGACCACTGAGCATATTCACTGGACCTCGAAGGTCATGAGAAATAATGGAGAAGAATTTGTCCTTCGTCTGATTGAGCTTCAGCAAGTCGTCTTTTTGCACTTCGAGCTGTCTATTTAGCCGGATTTTGGCTTTGGAAGAGGAGTAGATGATGATCACCAGGCTGATGACGATGAACAGGATAATTCCCCCCGTGATCATGATGATCTGGTTGCTTCTTCTTTGCTCCAATAAAAGGTCCACCTCCGCCTGTTTCTGTCCCACCTCGAACTCCGTCCGCAGGTTGGCAAGTCGTTGAGTAGTTTCCAGGTTTTGTATACTATCCTTGTAACAGTAGTGCTGGGTTTGATAGGCGATGGCCTGTTCAAAGTCTCCACGCTCCAGATAGAGCTGAAATAACAAGTAGGATGCATCTCTCACCTGTTCTTTGAGCCCTTCATCCTTAGCCATTTCGAGGCCAATCATGGTGTTTTCGATGGCTTCCTCTTCATTTCCTTCTTCAAAAAAGATGTTCCCTAACTGGTTGTAGAAATCTGCCATACCGTAGCGGTCGCCCAGTGGCTCAAGCATCTTTATCGCTCTCTTGAGATCAACCCTCGCCCTTTCGGTCTCGCCACTTTTCCAATATACCAAGGCCCGATTACCAATGATGTAGGCAAGACCCAGTGTCATTCCGATATCTTCCAAAATTGGTTCGGATTCATTGTAGTAGGCCATAGCCGAATCGTACCTGCCAATCAGGTAATAGTCGTAGCCAGTGTTCAGCAAGGTAAGGGCCAACTTCTGACGGTCTCCGGAGTTTCTAAGAATCTGGATGGTCTTGGAACCGTACAGCAAGGCATTCTCGGAATCCCCATTCTGTGTGTAGCAATTGGAGATCTCAGCGTAGATGTTGCCCAGGAGCGGTCTAAAATCTTCCCTTACGGCTGCCTTATTGGCTCCTTCTATCAAAAACTCCAGGGACTTTCCCAGGTTGCCCATGAGTCGATGCGCTACGCCTATTCGGAGATAAGCTTTGATCACATATTCCTCATTTTCAGTTTTGCGAGCCAACTCCAGGGTCTCATTGCCATACTGAAGGATATCGTCAGGTGAAATCGAAAATCGAGAAAGCAGGTAGAAAGCCTCAATCCGCTGCTCATCCCGCAGACGCTCATTTTCCAGGACGTTGCGAATGCTGTCGGCCTTGTTTTGATCCTGGGAATGGGCAGCACAAACAAGAAATGCACAGCAAATAATCAGAGCTTTTCTAATTACGCTGTGCATTTGTAGTGTCTTTGTCGCCGATCTATACTCCAAGGATCATTTACGCAGCTTACTGGACCTGGATTTTCGGATCGAGTCGAATAATACCGGACCTTCCGCGTAGTTTGTAGAGAATATCGTATTTCAGCAACTCTCCTTCCGAAATGTCATCCGGAATACGTATCAACCAAAACCGCTTGGAAATGTAATTTCTAGGATCCTCGCGGAGTTGGGATTGTGATGCCGCATCGAATTCAATACCATCCAGAAAATCTAGCCCGCCGGCCGCATACCAGAAAACATATCCACCGGGCTGTATATAGGCCGTTACCGTCTCTTCATTCACTTCATTATATCCGCCGATGTTATCACTGTTCGATGCATACATTAATTTGCCGTCTTTGTACCTTAGGATGGTGATGGCCATGTTGCTTCTACCTCTGGCTGCTTCCAACCTGGAGGCCTCAGTACCATCCGCGGCCATATCATCGAAAAAGCCATTGACCAGATCCTCTGCCGCCTCAGCGTAAGACTTATCGGCATCAATATCCTCAATAATCCCTTCTTCCTGACAAGAAAATGTGAACACTAGAAGGATGGCGAGTACAACTAGTTGTTTGAGTGGGTGGTGGTGTGTCATTATCTGCGTGTTGTACTTCAAATATATTATCAAATGCTATAATATGTTTAAAGCATTTCGGTTAACAACGTGATTTTCCCGTTGAACCGGAATTTGCCGCAATCAAACAAGCATAATGAGCGATGAGCGAGCAAGCAATCAGCTCAATGTCATCTGCTACCCAACGTCTGAGATGGTTTTGTGATGTTGTGATTTAGAGGTGTAACGTTGCCCTTAAGCGCTTAGTGACTTTGCGGCCTGGCTGTATATGAAAGCGAGACATGGAAAATGTCCCCACCCTACACTATTGCACCTGGATCTTGGGATCCAACCTGATAACCTCATTATCACCGTCTAAAGTATAGAGGATATCGTACTTTAGGATGTTGCCGGAAGCATCCTCAGGAATGCCTACCAACCAAAATTCCGGTGTTATGTAGCTAGTGGGAGCCTCATTGAGTACTGATGATGATAGTGAATCAAACTCAATACCATCCAAGAACGAAAGACCCGCGCCAGCATACCAGAATACAAATTCTCCTGATCCTACGTTGGCTGTAACCGTTTCTTCATTCACCTCCATGAATCCTCCTCCTTCGCTTGGCGTACGATAAAGCAATTGCCCATTCTCATATTTCAGTATCGTAACAACGGGATTGTAACTCATACTTTCCACCCTAGAGGCCGAGCTTGGATCTTCAGCAACAAGATGATTGAAGTAATCCTGTACCAGGCCTTCAGCTGTCGCCAAGTCCAGCTCATCGGATTGCGTATCCAGTAAGTTGGTTTCCTCCTGGCAGGCGAAAGTTAGCATTAGAATAGTAGCAAGAAGTGCTAGTTGTCTGAGTTGATGGTGGTGTCTCATGATTTGCGGGTTGTATTTCAAATATACTATCAAATGCTATATGTTCAAGTGGATTTCGGTCAACGACAGGATTTTACCGATAAACCGGAAAAAACACGCCTGAAAGCGAATAATGACAGTCTATAAAAACACCATTACCTGTAAATACACCCATTAAACGGGTCTCAAAACCCATCAATCGGCGTAAGAAACAACTCTACTAACGTAGTATTCAAGCGATTGACCCCCAGAGCTTGATTCTTTACTAGCATTGGACACTTACCAGGTATTCAATGAAAAAGCGCCAGGACACTATGGTCGAGGCGCTTATCCGTGCATAACTCCCGATCCGTATCAGGGGTGCAAAACCTGCGGCGGGCTCCTCAAATCATTCCGCAATATTCACGTGAAAGTTGAACATGGGCGTCTGAAGTTTGCCATATAGGCGCACCCAAAGGGGCAGAATCATTTCCGTACCTCGCGCTGTTGAAATATCTCCCAGGTCGATCATATTTTTGTCTTCCCAGCCAAAGCTTCGCAATACATCGGCCACTTCACCTTTTGCCTTTTCGTCATTACCACTTAAAAAAACCGTGTGATCGCCAGCTATAGCTTTCGGGTTGACCATCACCGGATTGCTCATGGTGTTCAGTGTTTTCACCACTTTCATCCTGGGGTAAGCCTTTTGAATTTGCTCAGCGAGACTGTCGGTATTGCTAACTGAAAGGCTTGGCGGGAAGCCATTGCTGAAATCAAGTGGGTTGGTGATGTCCATCATCACTTTATCATCAAACAATGCACTATCCACCGCTTCCAGGGCATCGAGTGCACTCATCCCGTTCATCGCAAAAACGATGAGGTCGCCACCACGCTCCACGGCCTCCTCGAATGTCACCAGTTGTATGTTGCCATGATCCTGAATCCAAGCGCCTACTTGTGGGTTGCCCCAGCTGTCGTTGCCAGTACGCCCAAGACTGTTCGCCACATTGCGCGTACCCATATATACATTATGGCCCAGGTCATCCAGCCTGGCTGACAAGGCTTGACCCACCGATCCGGTTCCTAACACTGCTATGTTCATGATTTCGTTGCTTAGCTATACTTTTTATAGTTGCAAGCTATTGAATTCGGTATGTTTGTGCAATAACTATCAATTCTGATAGTACGCAAATTTATTAGATGGTAATTGACGGAAAGGAATTCGTATTGGTCATCGGGAATGAACAATATCACTGCGCCATGGACGTGGCCATGAAATACCTGGGTGGAAAATGGAAATCCGTAGTCCTCTGGTACCTGCGAAATGAGAAGCAAAGATTTGGCGCATTGAAAAAACGTATACCGCAAGTCACAGAGCGCATGCTTTCCATCACCTTATAGCAATTGGAAGACGATGGACTAGTAAGCCGCAAGGCCTACAACAGCAAGCCACCCCTGCGTGTGGAGTACGAGCTCACTGATTTTGGCAAAACGCTGATTCCTCTCCTCGAAATAATGGCTGCATGGGGCCGCAAAGTCGGCGAAGACCTGGGCCAGCTGGAGGCCGTACAAACTGTCTAATCTACATGGCCATCGCGCCTGCAATTCCTGCTTCCAGTCCGTAGACAACCTTAATCTCCTCCTCACTGAGCATTCTGTTGTAAACTGACAAATCATCCATCAGCCCAATGTAGTTCAGACCCAAAAGGAAATTGGACCGGGATTCATCCCAGGTAAAGGGATCTTCAATATTGGAGATCGCGCCTTGCAGCACACCGTTCACATACAATTGACTCGTACCCTGGCCGTCGCTGTTCAATTGCTCAAACGTGATGGCTACATGCGTCCAGCTTTCCCTGGTGAAAGGTGGCTGCTCCACCACTATCAGTCTTTGATCGTAAGCAGGATTGTCAGTGGGGCCGATGCCAGTGGGATCCCAATAGATGAGATCACCTAGCACACCAAGGCGAAATTTCCGCGGGTCATCGCGCGTGAAATCCACCCAGATGGCCGCATCGTTGTAATCGACGTCGGTAATTTGGATAGGATCGCAGAAACCAGGCTCGAGGTCTTCATTGGGATCCAGCTTTAGCCAGAAGGAGATGGTTCCGTTCCAATTGGCTGTGTCATAGGGTAAATTGCCAGGGGTCTTAAAGAAGACCATATTGGGGGTCTTTGCTTTGAAGTTGAGCGCATCACCATAGCGACCGGCACCTGTTTCAACAACAACCTCGGGTGCCTCAGCCAGTCCGACAACAGCGCTATCCAATCCTGGCCGAGTGGCCGATGAGTATATCTCCGGGTCTCCCTGTGCAACCGTGGCTTTTGGCGTTCCGTCAAACGGAGCATAGAAAGTCAATGCTTCTAGAAATGCAGGCTTCTCCTCTGCTGGCATTTCATTGGCCTGCTTTGATTGTGTGCATGAGAATGCTATGAGTAGAGAGGAAAGAAAAATGGCTTGACGCATAGTGTTCAGATTGTTTGGCTAGATAAACCAGCGTATAGTGAAAGGGTTTCGGGAAATGGTTGACATTTGGATCTTGGCATGAATTCAGCGTAGAATGCTGAGCAGTTTCTTACTGTCCAGGTACTCGAAATAACGTCCTGTAACATTGAATTGCTCATCCAGGATCACCATCGTTGGTGGTGCAAACTTGCCATTTCTCAATCCCAGAAGTTGTGCAATCTGATGAACAGGCGTTCGTGATTTACCTATTTGGTCATTGGTGAACTTCTGGCCCTCAAATTCTATCACCTGAGCTGTTTCAGCATCCATCTTCACTGCATAGTAGTCACGATTCAACAACGCAATGACCTCAGGTTTGGAGAATACGGCCTTATCCATTTTGCGGCAATAAGTACACCAATCAGTGTAAAAATCCACGAAGACCTTTTTGCTGTGCATGGCAAGTGAGTCGTCCAAATGATCGAAACTGATCCACTGTACACTTGCCGGCTCCTGGCCACTCGAAGTAGTGACCAGGACAACCCACATCAGAGAAAACCAAACCGCTTTTTTCATGAAGCGATTACCAATGAAGGTTTCCGAGTTTGATTGACAGAAACACAGATCGAGGTGCCGCAGGGCCATAGATAAAATCCGAATCCCTGCCTGGCCCACTGTCAAAATCACTTTGATAGCTGTTGAATACATTTTTTACCCCAGCGCTAAATTCCAGGTGAAATTCCTCCCTCACCTCGAGATGATAAGAGGCTTTCACGTTCATATCGAAAAATGGATTTGAATCGACGAGGTCAAGGAAACCGGATTCGCTGACAACACGAGGCACGATCATTGACCCTGTGTAGGTTCCGGTGAGATCCAACTTCAATACTTTATTCAAGTTCCAGTTCGAATTGAAGTAGCCATAGACATTAGGATTCCGGGTGAATTCATCCACCGTGACAACCATCTCCCCATCTGAGGCTTCTTCCGGTTCGAAGAGGACCTGTTCTTCTTCATAAGAGGTACGTTGTATGGTTCCACCCATTTGGAAAGCGAAGCGCCTGGAGGGTGAAAAGCCCGCTTCAAAATTGGCCCCTGAAACAGCCGCACCGGCACCATTGCGCACTTCCTCCAAAATGGATCCATTGGCCAATACCGAGCCCGTGCTCACTTGAGTAAATGGATTATTCAACTGGGTGAAAAATCCCTCTACCAAAAAATTGGTTTGGGTCAAACCAAAGTCCCGGGTTACGTTCAATGAGGCCGTGAATGCGTTGGATGTTTCTTTGTCCAAATCGTCGGCTAAGATTACAAACTGCGGCTCTCCCCCGACCGAGGAGATGTGCAAGTCTTCATTGAAAGCCTGAGGTGCTCTGAAGCCTCGTGCATACCCACCTCGCAACTGTACCGACGGCGTGAGGTCATACAAGAGTGTGACCCTTGGACTGAATACGCCTAGCGTAACATCAGCATCACGACCAATTTCTCCTACCTCATAACGACCTTCTACGTTAGTTGCATCCAATCTTGCCCCTAGCAAAGCCGTGAAGCGCGTTGTAGGTTTCCATTCATACTGGCCATACAGTCCCAGGGTATTGACCCGCTGATCCACAATTCGATTGTATCCTGGTATGTCGTCATCCGTGCGGTTGTGTTGATTTTCAATACCGATGGTGAGCATATCCCGATTGCCAAGATTGCGTAAATACTGAATGCCCGTTACTACGGCCAAATCTTCGGTATTACCATAGGCATTCAGAGCCAAAAGGCTGTCTTGCGAGGTCCGGCCACCGCCCAAACCTCCATAGAAGCTATCCCGATTGGTGAATTGACCGGAGGTATATATGGAGAACTTATCCTTCTGATTGGCAGTCCAGAAATCCAGGGTAGCACCCGCAAAAATGGTGTTGTGATCGAGCTCCTCGGTGATATCCGTGAAATGGGGAGCGAGGTCCAGGCGGTCACCACCACGCCGATATTCCTGAATGGCGCTGAAATCGACAGAAACCTTCATTCGCTCACCGGGCCTGAAGAAGGCTTTCGTGCCCAGTGTGTTGTTTTCCAGCGCAACCAGTTCAGTAAAGCCATCGCCATTGGCATCATAGCCATCACGATCCCTGAACATACCATAGAAGGTTACCCCGCTGCTCAGATCCTCACTGACCAGGGAGCCATTGAAATTGACTGTATTGTCAACAGCATCTCCATCTATCAATGAGAAGTTTGAATTGACTTGCCAGGCATTCTCGACGGGTTCCCGTGTGATGACATTGATCGTACCTGCAATCGCGTTGGATCCGTATAGCGCGGACCCACCACTCCGTACGACTTCGATACGCTCAACAATGTTGGTAGGTATCTGATCCAGCCCGTAAACACTATTGAGCGCACTGAATACGGGCCTGCTGTTGACTAGTATTTGAGAATAAGCGCCCTCTAGACCATTCAAACGCACTTGCGTGAATCCGCAGTTCTGACAATTGGTCTCCACCCGAACGCCTGGCTGGTAATTCAGTCCTTCAGAAATGGCAATAGATTGCGTAGCACTTAGTAGTTTCTTCCCCAACACATTGACAACTACTGGCGCTTCCTGGCGGTCAAGTTCATAACGTGTCCCAGAAACCACCACCTCCTCCAAATTGAGCAGGTCGGGTGTCAAGGTTACATCAAATTGTACCTCACTGGAACGGACTTCTATGGTTTGCTCAAAATTGCGATAGCCAACAGCTGATACCTTCAGCACGGCTGGTCCATAGGGTATATCTTCCAAAACATACGCCCCATTTTCATCTGCCACCGTACTAATGCCCCCGGCATCAATTATGGCCACAGCGGCAAAGGGAACTACTTCCTTGCTGTGTGAAACAACACCTTTTATCGATCCAGTCTGTGCTGCTAGAAAATGCGTGGCCATGACATACGCCACCACGAGTAGAGTTCTATTTATTCCCTTCAATGGTTCCTAATCAATTAGACAAACAAAATTAATAAATTAGATTAATCTAAAAATGTTTAACCTATTATTCTAAACGCATTTTCAGGAACTTTTTCATTCATGCTTCTTTTCACTACTGATAGTGATTGGCTGCACCTTGGATAGTGCCTAATTTTACCTCCTCAAAATGTGCATAAGGAATTGATAACACTGAGTGAATTGAATCCCGAAACCGAGGCCAGGATTCATGGCTTGCGAAACGGAGAAGTAGCAGCCAAACTCACAGAAATGGGACTTCTCCAGGGCCAAACGGTAAAGGTGCTTTACAAGGCCCCTCTTGGGGACCCGCTTGCCGTTCAGGTGGGAGAATACGTATTGTCCCTGCGTAAAGATGAAGCCAGCCTCGTAGAAGTCGAAGTCAATTTTGAATGAAACCATCTCGGGTAGCACTTGTCGGAAATCCCAACGCGGGTAAGAGTTCAGTCTTCAACCAGCTGACAGGCCTCAATCAACACGTTGGCAATTACCCTGGCATCACGGTTGAAAAGCATTATGGACAGCTCAGGACGAAGGAAGGTCAGGAAGTGCAACTGATCGATCTTCCGGGTACCTACAGTCTCTTCCCAAAATCAGGTGACGAGCAGGTTGTTTTCGAAATCCTCAGGGACAAAGACCATCCCGACCATCCTGATCTAGCGGTGGTGGTCGCTGATGCAACAAATCTGAAGCGCAACCTCTTGCTATTCACTCAAGTCAAGGACCTTGGTATACCCACCGTACTTGTACTGAATATGGCTGATCTTGTGGCTAAGGAGGGGCTCAAGATCGATACGACCAAATTGAGTGAGCTAATGGGAGGAACTCCCGTTTTTTCGGTGGATGCACGCAAAGGCCATGGATTGAAATCACTCAAGAACGCCATCATTTCCAACAATATCGGTAAGACTGAGACATTTCTGGAGAATTCTGTTGTTGCTGGTGTGAGCAACATCGACCGGGTCCCGGCAACCACCCAGATCGAGGATACCGACCTGCGCTATAAGAAAATCAAGCAGATCCTAAGCTTCTGCATCAAGAAGGACACTCCATCGCGCTCCTATCGAAGAATCACGAATCAGATCGACGCCATCATGGTCCACCCGATCTGGGGTTACGCCATCTTTCTTTTGGTTTTGTTCCTTATTTTCCAGGCAATCTACGAGTTGGCAAGCATTCCCATGGACCTCATTGATCAGGTCTTTCTGGTCGCCAGCCAATGGATCCTTCAGACGCTACCCGCAGGTGTGCTGACCCGGCTGTTGGCCGAGGGAGTTGTCCCCGGTCTGGGCGGGATCATGATCTTCATCCCGCAGATCGCCTTACTCTTTGCGTTTATTGCCATACTGGAGGAAACCGGCTACATGTCGAGGGTCGTTTTTATCATGGATCGGTTGATGCGGCCTTTTGGGCTAAACGGAAAGAGCGTGGTTCCGTTGATGTCCGGAGTAGCATGCGCGATACCAGCGATTATGGCTACAAGGTCTATTGATCAATGGAAGGACCGACTGGTGACCATTATGGTTGTGCCTTTGACGAGCTGTTCTGCCCGCTTGCCGGTATACACCCTACTCATTGCACTGGTTGTACCAGACGAAAAGGTTTTTGGGTTCATGAATATGCAAGGTCTGGCACTCCTGGCGATGTATCTGATCGGCTTCGCCGCGGCACTGTTTGCGGCTTTGGTTTTCAAGCTTCTGGTAAAGGCCAAACAACGGAGCTTCCTGATCATGGAGATGCCCACCTACAAGCTTCCAAGATTGCAAAATGTAGGGCTGCTCATCCTGGAGAAAACCAAGGTTTTTGTATTCGAGGCTGGCAAAATCATTATGGCCATTTCCATCATTCTATGGGTGTTGGCTGCCTATGGGCCTCCAGGCAGGATAGATGCCGCTGTGGAGCAAGCCCAGCTCGAACAAAGGACTGCTGAAGAAATCGGGTCGATTCGATTGGAAAATTCGTGGATTGGGATCCTGGGCAAGGGCATTGAGCCTGCCATCCGTCCTTTGGGATATGACTGGCAAATTGGTATTGCTTTGATCACCTCCTTCGCCGCCAGGGAGGTGTTTGTGAGTTCGATGGCAACGATCTACAGTGTCGGCGAGAGCTTCGAAGAAGAGTCCACCATGATAGAAAGGATGAAAGCTGAGGTCAATCCGCGTACAGGGGAAAAGGTCTATAATCTTGCCTCTGGATTTTCGCTCATGGTCTTTTACGCCTTCGCCATGCAATGTATGAGTACCCTGGCAGTGGTGCAAAGGGAAACCAAAAGCTGGAAATGGCCGTTGCTACAGTTTGGGTATATGACGGCACTTGCCTATGTGGCTTCATTAATTGTTTTCAATCTGCTAAAATGATCCAGGGAATACTTGTTAGTCTGCTATTTGGTACTTCAGCGTTCTACCTCATCCGGCTTTTGCGGCGGGAGTTTTCCGGCAAAGGAGGTCATTGTGGAGACTGCCCGGTCAGCGAAGTACACGCCAAGGATACCCATATCAGCGGTTAGAAGCTGATCTCTCTTTTGTCCCGAAAAAATTTTCCGGAAGGTCCTCCTTCCTCCAGTTCACCGGCCCAGACTATGGTCTCAGCTCCTTTCTCTGGACTTCTGGTGGCGCCCATTCCACCCATGTCTGTTCTGACCCACCCGGGACACACAGCATTGACGAGGATATTTGTTCCGGCAAGCTCAGCTGCCAGCTTTATCGTCAGGGCATTCAAGGCGGCCTTGGACACACCATAGGCTGGAGTACCTCCTTTCATACCTACCAAAGCACCCGCCCCGCTGGAGACATTCACGATTCTTCCGTAACCCTTTTCTTTCATGAGCGGCAGGAATTCCTTCGCCATGCGCCAGGGACCCATCAGGTTCGTATTCCAGGTCTCCTGGACTGTATCCAAATTTGCATCAACAGCATTTTGCCAATCATCGTAATTGATTCCCGCATTGTTGATTAGCACATCCAGCCTACCAAAATTAGTCCTGACATAGGAGGCTATTTGTTTTACGCTTTCGTCCGAGGCAACATCCAGTGGATGAAAATACACATCTCCAAGGTCCTCCAGAGTTGCTGCAGCTTTCTTTCCTGAATCCTCATTTCTACTTGTAAGAATGGTCCTAAAACCCCTTTTGAGGAGTGTTTTGACCACTGCTAAACCAATACCCCGGTTTGATCCTGTGACAAGTGCGACTTTGTTATTCATTTTTTTGGTAAATAATGAAGCTGACCCAACGATACAACCGTTGAGCCAGCTCCGACTTCTACTAACTTATTTCAGAGGGACTTTCCCAGAAATTGGGCAACCAGTTCCACAGATTGATTCACCAACACTTCCTGATGATAGAAGTCCAGTTGACCTCCTTCGAGCCAAACCAACTCCTTTGGACCTTGGAGCTTGTCATAGAAAGCCTGATCAGCCACAGGTGTGGCAGCATTTTCCGAGGTGATGATCAGTGTCGGGATATTGATCTTCTCGGCAGAGGCCAGTGGACGATAGGTCAACCATGGCTCCCAACTCGCCAACGCAAACTTGTCGTGCGACCAATTGGGCACCTGACCAAGGTTCTTGTCCAGGTAATAATCAAATGGTCCAAACATGGCTGCATTGGGATCTGTATCACTAATGGCGGGGATGTAGTCCATCTGACCATTTTTTTCAAAATTATCTGTTGCAGCTTTACTCTGAGCTATGCGGTCCGCTATCCCCGCCGGTCCCCCGTAGAATGCGTTGACGATTTCATCTGTATTGAACCAGGGCACAACGGCCGTAAAGGCACTAAATTCACCCCCTAGCGCAATCGCATCAGCCATGTAACCGCCGCTTGCGCAGACCGCCAGGCCAGCAACACCTTCCTTAGCAACGAAAGGTAGCGTCTTCATGTACTGAATGGCATTGAGAAAATCCTCAGTCTTTGAAGACGGCCGTTCAAGGAACCTTGGCTCTCCGCCACTTTCCCCATAGAACCTATGATCAAAAGCCAGCGATACAAAGCCCTTGGCCGCGAGCTTCCCGGCATACAAACCGGCCATCTGCTCCTTTACAGTGGTCCAGGACCCGCCAACAATCACAGCAGGATAAGTCTTTCCCGACTGATAGTTCTCAGGTAGGTAGAGGTTACCCACCAAATCCACCCCTTCGCTATCGAAAGTGATTCGGTTCATGCCTGATCTGAAGGTTTGTGCAACAGCATCTGATTGATTGCCATCGGCCTCCTTCCCAGCATATTGACTACAGCTCACAAATGCAGTAACTAACATGAGGGCCGCTATCGTTTTTATTTTCATTTCAGTTCGATGTTTCCGGTCATGTATTTCAGATTGTACTTGAAGGCATTGATACGCCATTGACCGTCTACTTTTACAATCCCCAGGTCATAGGTGCCGACAAACTCCCGGGTATTTCCCTGGGTAGCCTCCTTTTTGTAGTGATGCGCCGTAGCATAAGCCAAAACCTTGCCCTCATCAAAATCAACAATGTAGTTTCCTCCAAGGTGATTGACGGCGTCAATGTCTTTAAATCCTTCCGACCACATGTCGGTGATCGCCTGCGCAGTGGTCTCTTCGTCAGGTCCTCCCAAAGATGTCATGTTGAGATGAACATTCGTGGTGAATACCTCATTGCGTAGCCCTTCCCAGTTCTGCTCATCAGTGTAGTAGTAGAGCTTGTTTACCAATTCTACCACCTGCTCTCTTTCTGTCAATTTCATAGTTGTCATCTTTTGTGCGTTAATTCCGAATCCGGTAATTAAAAGTACGGCGAATACTAAAACTCTCATTTTATTTCGTGTTAGATTCTAAGCTTTCTTGTGCCAAACGTGGCAGGTCCATGTTGCCGGTCATGTATTTCAAATGGAATGTCATCTTGTCAATGCGCCATCCGTCTGGTGTTCTTATCAGGTGATGATCATAGGTTCCTACCACCGTCCAAAGCTGGTTTTCCTCGTTCACCCTAATGACGTGATCAGCAGTTCCATAATGGCCTACCGTGGCCTGAACGGAGTCTATGTCAATTTGGAAGTTGGAGATGGTATGATGGGTCGCATCAAAACCAGGTAAGACACGTTTCCAATTTGTTGTGATCTCCTGAGGGGTCAGCAACATGGGTTCTCCACCTGCCATAGAAGTATAATCCAACAATACTTCCGGAGCGAAGCACCTTTCCACACCACTCCAGTTGCGATTGTCAGTGGACACAAACAGTTGAGTCACGACCTGTTGAACTTCGCTCTTTTCTGCTTCCATTTCGACGCTATTTTGGGATAGGTCTGATGTTGTTACCACCAGGCCGATGGCCATTATAATTGTTTTCATTTTTTGTAATGATTTACAATTCAAATAACGTGGAGAAATCACTCTGAGAATGGCACTGATTTCGGTATTGATAGGACAGATTCCGGTTTTCAGGGGCGCGGCCCGGATTACGCCCTATTTCGATACTGGGCGGGGGTCATTCTTGCGATTTTCTTGAACAGTCTGCCAAAGTAAGAGGTGTCCTGAAAACCCAACAGGTAGGCGATTTCTTTCACTTGTAAATCTGTAGATCGTAGCATCTTCTGGCTCTCTTGAATCAGTTGCTGATTGATGAAGTCTGTTGGCGTAAGGCCTAAATCTCTCTTCACGATTTCCGAGAGGTGTTTTGCTGTCACGGCCAAATCCCCGGCAAGGTCGGCCACTGCCAGGCTGTCTTGCGCGATGCCCAGGACCCTGGCAGAGAGCCGCCGCCCTACTTCCAACCTGAATTTTTCAGCTAGCCCACGCTTTTGAGACACCTCCAGCGTAGCTTCAGCAAACCGGTCATGAAACTGCATGGAATACGACAATACTGTACTCAAAAGGGATTTGATAATGGGCTGGTTGTAGGGCGTGGGATGCTGGTATTCATATGCCATTCGCGTCATCATTTCCAACATCATTTCGGCTTCCCCGGCTGTGAGCTGAACCCCTGGACAATACTGCCTGAAGAATGCAAAGTCATGAAGGCGATTGATGCCGTCCAACCTTAGCGTGTAGAAGCTTTCGTCCAGCGATATATAGAAGCCTTTCCAATCCTGCGTGACATCCCAATAGATAATTTGACCCGGAACATTGAAGAATAGGGTATAATCCGCCAGCGCAATCTGCTGACCATCGGAATGGACGGCGCCGCCCCCTGATTCCAGGATGGCTATCTGATAAAAGGGGATCCTGAAGGGTGACATTTGCAGCTTCACTGTCTTCATGTTCTCCTCAAAACTGCGAATGTCAAAATCTCTATACCTGGGTGGAGAGATATTGATCTTCAGGTTATAGGTATCAATGGAGTCAAAAAGGGGTATTGAGGAAAGCACCGCGGGAAATTGCGAAAAAATAAAGATTGAGCCAAATTCAACTTCTCGGTGCATCGGATGGTTGATGAAAGGCCAATTTTTGCTAGCTTCCAGGCGATGAATGGTTCTCCAACCCCTCGCAAAGCCAATTTCGGTACGCTCCCGGTTTTCATGACCACATTGACGACCATCCTGGGCGCGATCCTTTTCCTGCGGTTTGGGTATTCTGTCGGACATACCGGGCTATTGGGCACCTTGGCGATCATTGCCATCGGGCATTTGGTTACGCTACCGACAGCTTTGGCAGTGGCTGAAATTGCTACCAATCAAAAGGTGGAAGGTGGTGGGGTCTATTACATCATCTCTCGATCATTCGGGATCAATATCGGTGCTTCGATCGGGGTGGCACTATACCTTTCCCAGGCCATCAGTGTAGCTTTCTATGTCATTGCCTGTGCCGAAGCTTTTGGCCCAGTCTTCGATTTTGTCAACAGTACTTATGGTCTGGACCTTTCAGATAAGCGCCTGGTAGCGGTACCGTTGACGATTTTCATTGGGGTTCTCATGGTTGCCAAAGGAGCGGACCTTGGCATGAAAGCTCTGTATGTGGTTGCCGCAATATTATTGGTATCGATCATTATGTTTTTTGCCGGCACCACGGCTTATGAAAGTACGCAAACTGTCGATTTCCTGAAGAAAATTGATAACGGCGATGATTTCTTTTATGTATTCGCGATCATCTTTCCTGCCTTCACAGGCATGGCGGCGGGGGTAGGCCTTTCCGGGGACTTAAAGGAACCCAAAAAATCCATTCCCACAGGCACCATCTGGGCCACTGTAGCAGGCATGGTCATATATGTCCTGGCGGCATTCAAGCTGAACCTTGCTGCCAGCCCCGAGGACCTGGCCAACGATCAGCTTGTGATGACCAAAATTGCTGTTTGGGGTCCCATTATTCCCATTGGACTTGTATGTGCTACGATTTCTTCTGCCATGGGATCAATCATAGTGGCACCGCGGACGCTCCAGGCATTAGCTACTGACAAAATCTTCGGTGAATCACCATTGAACCGCTGGCTAACCCTGGAAAGAGGGAAAAACCTGGAACCTGTCAATGGTGTGATTGTGACGGGCTTGTTGGCGTTGGCTTTCGTGGCCATGGGCAATGTCAACTTCGTGGCTGAGATCATATCGATGTTCTTCATGGTGACATACGGAGCCATTTGCCTAATATCTTTCTTGCACCATTTCGCGGCCGATCCTTCATATCGCCCGGCTTTTAAGTCGAAGTGGTATTTCTCCCTGGTAGGGGCGATCATGTGTTTCTACCTGATGTTTTCCATGAATGCGCCCTATGCCATCGTGGCACTGTCCCTCATGATCATCACTTATGTGGTGATCTCCAGGGCCAACCCGGAGCGTAGAGGACTGGCGGTGATGTTTCAAGGTGTGATTTTCCAACTTTCAAGGACCATCCAGATCTTTCTGCAAAACGCCAAGAAGCAGGACGAGACCTGGAGGCCGTCGGTAATTTGTATTTCACCCCACGCTTTCAAAAGAACTTCAGACTTTGACCTCCTACGATGGGCATGTCATCGGTATGGCTTTGGCACCTATATTCACTTCATCAAGGGCTACCTTTCCAAAGAGTCCACCAAGAAAGCGCAGGAAGACCTCAAACAACTGATCAAAATAGCCGGAGATGTGAAGAGCAATGTGTACCTCGATACCATGGTATCTCCGTCCTATACCACGGCCATTGCCCAGGCGTTGCAGTTGCCCAGTATTTCAGGAAAGGAAGGCAACATGTTCCTTTTCGAATACTCCAGAGCCAACCATGAGAACACACAGCATATTATAGACAACATCCCCCTGGTTCGCGCCGCGGATTTCGACATCTGCATTCTGTCCTCCTCGGAAAAGGCTTTTGGCTATCGCAGGGAGTTGCACATTTGGATTACACAAAATGATTATGCCAACGCCAATCTCATGATCCTGATGGCGTATATCATGATGGGGCATCCAGATTGGTCCAAAGCCGAAATCAAGATATTTGCCATTTTTCCGGAGGAATCAGCATCCGAGCAGCGTGAGAAACTTCGTGTCCTCGCCAGAGAAGGTCGCTTACCCATTTCAGTGAATAACATTGAGGTCATCTATCAAGAGGACGTCCGAACGAACAAAGAGATTATTAACGATACCTCCCGACTGGCAGACCTCACAATCATTGGTTTCAGAATTGAGGCTACGAAACAGATGGGCCCTTCCCTCTTCGAAGGATTTGATGAACTAGGTAACATTGTCTTTGTGAATGCCAGCCGCGAGAAGGAGATCAAATAAGGGTCCTAAGGTAATTCTACTATCCGCACCTTCCGCCGATGGTTGATCCTGATCCACCGGGGCATGAGCAGCCTCGACAGGAGGGCCGCTCCAAACAAACTACCAGTAACCAGCACAGCATCTGAGCTTAAGTCGCCGGTGTTGGCGACATCCAGCAGCAAAAATGCACCTCCAGCGAGGGCAAAAATTCGGTCATACTTGTATTTCAGCATGTACCAGGATCCGATCTTGCCGTCAACAAAGATGTGACTTACCTCCTCAATCAGTACCTCAGCATTCCTGAACACCACTGAAGAGTCTGTTATAGCCATGATCTCCTTTTTCAGCTTCTGGCCTGACTCATTGGATTTCAATCCAATTTCATCACCCACGTGGTATATCGCCTGGACTCTCTTTCCCAATATGGAGAATATGATGGCTCGGTTTTGAGCACTCACAGCAGATGTACAACAAAGTATCCCTGCGAAAAGCATGACAAAACGAATCATCTTCAAACATCTACAGATTTGAATCAAAAATCCAAGAGCTGTATACAGCCACTTTCGCTTTTAGTGTTTTTTAACCTGATCTCAGTTTCTTTTTGACTTGCCTTTTCACCTAATGAGCCATAGCAGAGCCATCCCAAGATGTCCAGGACTTGTCATATCGCAGCCAAAAAAATGGTGGACTACAACAAAAGATCAATATCACGATCTGCGTTTTATGCGAATTACGTTAATTCGTAGTTGTATTGTTTGTAGGGAAATGAAGTATAAGTTGATTGTCACCGGCGCCTTGTTCATAGCATTCAGTGTGCATGTTGCCGGGCAGGGATTTAGCACCAGAGATTTTGACGGGGAGATAAAGAAATATGAACAGGAGGTATCGGTCACATTCCGATCTGATGGGCATGGGACAACGGCCCACTCCGATGTCGGAGATGTCACTCAATCACAGAATAGCAGGTACATTGTATTGTTCTCCGGAACCCCAAAGCTACTGCTTGACGACAAGCAAGTCCAGGCCCGGCAAGATGCCAGCAACAAGCTTGCCCAATTCCGTTCTGATTTCGAGGAAATTCAAGGTCAGTTTCGCAGCACAGGCAGTCAGGCCTCCGGCGGTCAGATTCTAAGGGAATATGACAAGATACTCCTTGGCGCTGCGATATCAGCATCACCTGAAGTGGTGCAGCGGGTCAGATCTCTGAGCTACGTCACAGGTGTTTTGGAAGATGCTCCGGTCCAGGCCCATTTGCCAGAGTCGGTTAGCCTGATCGCGGCGGATACGCTGAGATCCAACTACAACATCACGGGTCGTGGCATAAAGGTCGGAATCATTGATACCGGCATAGATTATACACACCCCGCACTTGGGGGAGGATATGGGAAGGGTTTCAAAGTAGTTGGCGGCTACGATTTCGTGAATGAGGACACCGATCCTATGGATGACAACTACCATGGCACGCACGTCGCAGGGATTGTGGCCGCCGATGACGGCCAAACCCAAGGTGTGGCCCCAGGGTGCAAACTCTATGCACTCAAAGTACTCGATGCCAATGGTTCGGGATTTGAATCAGACATCGTTGAAGCCATAGAATGGACGGTAGACCCCAATGGTGACGATGATCCCTCCGACCGACTTGATGTGGTGAACATGAGCCTGGGTGGGAATGGTGATGACCAGTCTGCCGGAGCAATCGCCGTGAACAATGCCGTTGAGCTCGGTGTCGTGTTTTGTGTTTCGGCTGGAAACTCCGGCGGTTATGAAACAATTGGAAGCCCAGGCACAGCCGAAAAAGCGATAACCGTGGGTGCGAGCGGTGATATTGCTTACATAGCATCATTTAGTTCGAAAGGGCCGAATCCCGGAAATTATCAAATCAAACCCGACGTGGTCGCACCTGGTGTGGATATCAATTCCACTGTGCTGAATGGGGACTGGCAAGACGCAAGCGGCACCTCCATGTCCTCACCCCATGTTGCTGGCGTAGCGGCATTGCTCCTAGACCTGCACCCTCAGTGGACCCCGGAACAAATCAAAAGCGCACTTACAAGCACTGCTTCTCTTATCTCGGGTGATGTAATGACAGAGGGAACAGGTGTGATTCGGTCCCTGGATGCCGCTGCCGTCACTACATTTATCTCCCCCACCCAACTCAATTTCGGCGCCAATGAGCCTGAAGACGAATGGTCCGGATCATCCACACTCACCGTTACTAATGATGATGCGAGTACGCAGTCCTATCAAATTGAACAGGATGGTATGGCTAATGGGCTGTACATAACCACCTCACCACCCAGCTTTACACTCGCTCCGGGTGAAAGTCAGTTGGTCAATATCACCATGAATGTAGACAATGGGGTCTACGAAAACTCATCGACTCATGGGCTCTATGAGGGCGGGCTATTGAGTATTGAAGGTACCAAAGACACCCTTAGTGTTCCATGGGCCTTTATTACGGCATCATTCCTGAAGCTCCAATTCGAAGATAATTTCTACCCAACCCTCTATGTCATGAGTGAAGAGGGATTTGCCCAAACTGGCAATCTACACTTCAACCATAATGGTTCCAAAGCGACTATGCTGATACCAGAAGGCACGTACGATCTGTTCTTTCTTTTGGATGATTGGTCCTATATCGTCTCACGGGAGCAAGTAGAGGTGAAGGGAATTACCAAACTACGAATCTCCCTTGCGGAGGCAAAAAATCACATCGCGCTTCAAGCCCTGGACCAAAGCGAACAGCCCATTTCCGGTTTCGACCAAAGCAGCACAGGCCTTATTATGAGTGGTAGACACTACAATGACACCGGGTTTGGGATTCTATTTGGCTCAAAGAGAGACACCATCCATTTCTCAGACCTCTCCAAGAACTATTCGCTCATCATAAATGATCTACTAAGACAGGGTACCGGAAATCTCGAGACAACCTATGCGATAAGCTATCCAAAGCTTTCGGGGCTCAAGGCACCAGTCCATCTGAAAGGTGGTGGAGATCAGTTGCGATCAGCGGACCTGGACCTGGTCTTACCAGGCGGCAGGGGTACCCATGAAGCCGTACTGTTCAACACCATCACCTGGGGTGTCCGTGATTATTATAATTTCGGTTGGTTTGGATCGGGAGGCCATATGAAATATGACGGCTTTGAGTGGAAAGGTGAGTTTCACCTTACACCGATTGATACTACGGACTACTTGTTGTCACCATTGCTCAGCATGACCAAGCAAGTGGGTGCGGACTCAATCTATTGGCTGCAAACACCAAAAATGGGGATCTATGAAGATATGGTGGGGTTCTACCCCGGTGCATTTCCTCTGCCCGGTCAGGTGCTTGCCAAAGATGGTGAGATGATACCCCTTGGAAACAACTTATCCCACATCGGCATGTACGATGGGTTGCGCTACTACGAAAGTCTATGGAGACTCAAGGCTTTTGGTTCCGGTATGGAGTCTGCTAACTACTTGCATCCGACGACGGAACTCACCGTATTCGACGATGATGACAATGTTATCACTCAAGGTAACATCTATTCGGGCGGCCTCGAAAGGTCATTGGCTGCCGGCACCTACAGGTTCGTCCATACAGGCAAAGGATTCAATGGTGAGGACGACGAAACCACGTTTCAGCTAACCAGTACAACCACCATCCAGAATGACTTTGAGTGGCCCTACGCGCCAAATTTCGTTTCGCTGCAACTCACAAATAGTCGTGATGAGCAGGTTAGAAACCTGAGGAATGAAGATGGCTATCTCCACTTCACCATCCGGTCGGGTGATCGGCCAGGACATTGGGAATATGATTCGCCCCTGGCAACTGCCTCCTATCGTATTTCCGGGACCAACAATTTTACAGATCTTCCCGTTGAGCCGGTCGCGACCGATCAAGTATATACATCCTTCAGGGTCCCTATTGAAGGACTCAAAGGCCGTTACGATATTAGGCTTACAGCTACCAATGAAATTGGAGACAGCGCCGAATTGCTTATCGGCGAGGGACTCGTCGTGAGTAACGGCACAGAGCCGACCATTGTGTCTCAAAACGAAATATTACTGGCTAGAAATCAAGCCTATCGTCTGACTCCTGCCGATTTTACCATATTGGATTCAGACAGTAAGATAGAAGACATCAAAATTGTACCACTGAACGGCTTTGAGGAAAACTACACACTTTCAGACTCAATTATTGTTCCGGATCCGAGGTTCCAAGGCTCGCTTGTCGTGCAGGTGCGAGCCTCCGACGGTGAAAACCTGAGTGATATCTTCACTACGAAGATTGAGGTGAAAAATGATGTTCCAAGAATCACAGGTCAAAACGAAATGATTGGAATAAGTGGGCAGGCAATGTATCTATCGCTTGTGGACCTTGTAGTTGAAGATTTGGATGATAACTACCCTGACAACTTCGAGTTGATCATCAAAGACCGTGCGACTGAGGAATACCAAATCAATGGGAATCAAATCACATCCGAACCCACCTTCGAGGGTGATGTTCGTGTGAAAGTGAGGGTGTCTGATGGATTGGATGTAAGCGAACCCTACAATCTGACTATCAAAATGCTGTCCCCTATTCCGAGGGTACTCGGCCAGGAAAGCAAAACGATGTACCGAAATGAGGCCTTGGTGATACATGCCGAGGAACTGGAGATTTTGGATCACGACACGGACCGGGCTTTCATAGTGAATATCCACGATGGGGATAACTACCACCAATCCGGCGTTCAATGGGCTGTGGATGATCAATTTGTGGGGAATCTCTCCGTGGCGGTTTCAGTATCGGATGGGACGTTCGAAAGTGATGTCTTCCAGATGTCTGTTGAAGTCGCTAACCATCTCCCAAAAATTCTTCAGCAGGAGCGGGTGGTTATGACCAGTGATGAGTCCTTGCTTCTCAGCCTGGACTTGTTGGATGTTCAAGATGAGGATGATGAATACCCCGGCGACTTTGAGCTCATTGTTTTCGACAGTACAGGCTATAGTTTTGATGCAAGCGTCGTGAGCCCCTTATCGGTGGGTTCATTGGCCATTCCCATTCGGGTGTCGGATGGATTCGACGAGAGCGAAACCTACATTTTCCATGTAGAAGTGCTCAAAGTAGCCGATGAGAATGGCTTCATCTATCCTAATCCGGTGTCAGAAACACTCTACGTGGACTTCAATGATACCTCCGTAGCCTATGAAGTGTGGATCACCGATATGGAGGGGAAGATTCACTTCAGAACTGAAATAGCCAATGAAGAAACAGGTGAGATCTTTTCCATCGCCTCACTACCTCCGGGCAACTATTTCCTTTTTGTAAGGGATGAATCTGGCCGAACCGAGGTAAACCGATTCATTAAGCAATAGATACGTCTGACAGGACGGTCCAGGGGCCTTTCAGTCTTCGTCCAGCAAGATCTTCATGAGCTCTTCAGCGGCTACACTTCCTTTGTCCCTGAGAAAATCACGAGGCGTATTGTCGCCCAATTCGAATACAATGGACGGCATGTCATGATTGAGGTAGAAGTAGTTGCGAGACACCATGGTGGGTTCAATTTGTTGAGAGGGTCGCACGTTCGTCTTCTTCTGTGGCAGCCTTTCCGTGATTCTTCCTATCCAATCATATATCATCCAATGCTCGGGTTCCGTCAAAGATGAATCGATCGGGTAATAGATATCATCCCAGGTAGAATGAAAATCCCCGCCAAACACGAATTCTATGCCCTCAGCTTTTTTCGCATTCAAGAAGTCGCGCACTGCAGAGGTCTCCTGCTGATTGAAGGCCTGCCAATCTCGATTCAAGTCGATTCCACCCATATTGTGTCGCCAGTGGCCATGTTCCACACCATCGGGGTTCATGAGCGGGACGACATAGGTGACAAAGCGCTCCCGAAATACGGTTGACCGCTCAGAATCGTTGGCTATCGTTTCAATGAATGATTTCATCGCCAGAAAACCTGTGACTTCAGGTGGGTGCTGACGCGAAATGATCAGCAACGCTCGCTGCGAATCCGCATTGCCTATGGTCATCATTGGGATATCGCGACCCTCCTTGCTCTTGCCAATCACGCTCTGGATGACGAACGACCTGGTGTCCAATGTATCCACCCATTCTTTTACCCTACTTGCCGTCCAGAGCTCCTGCGCACTGATCCACGTTGGGGATTGGTCTATTTCCAGGGAAAACGCTACACTTTCTGGTGCGGCATCGATACCGAAGTCACCCTCACCAGGTCCAATTGCTTTGAATCGTGCCGAATCCAGTGGTGCAAAGTTGATTCCATCACGACTGACCTTCGGGTAGTAGCGGCTTCGCGAATCCTGGTAGGTCAGCTGGATGGTGATCGTGCGAGGATTTTCAGCCCACACTTTGAAGGCGTACCAGGGACTTGGATTGATGGGCTCATTTTCAGCTGTAATAAGGACTGTATAATGATCTTCACCATCGGCAACAACGCCATTCAAGCGCCCTCCAGCGAAAGCGTTGGAGAAATAGGTAGTGCTGTCCTCCAAGTACCAAATACCTTTCCACTGCCTCTGGACAGGTACCGTAGTGGTTGAGACCAAAGGCGTAGGACCTTGGCCCTGATAGCCTTGAGGAGCTTCAACTTCACAAGCAATCAACAGGAGAATACAAAAACACAGGAGAACACAATTTTTCATCCCCTCAAAATAAGAAGAATGAGAGCTTGGAAATTGTGTTTTCCCGGATTTCTACATCTTTAGTCGACCCTCAGGCTTTTCACCGGGTTCATGTTGGCCGTCTTGAAAGTCTGAAGCCAAACAGACAGGAAGGTTACTCCGACTACTATGGCAGCTGCAAGTACAAACCAGCTAAGCCCAAGGTCAATTTTATACTCAAACGTATCCAGCCAACGACTTAGTCCATACCACGCAATAGGCCATGAGATCACGCTGGCAATACCCGTCAACAACAAAAACTGCCGTGAAAGCAAGACGCTCACATTCCAGGAAGAAGAACCCAACACCTTACGGATACCTACTTCCTTGATGCGCTTCTTCACCGAGAGCTGAGTAAGGCCAATGAGACCCAGCCATGCAATGCCGAGAGAAAAGATTGAGGCATAGTCAAAGACCTTGCTCCACCGTTGTTCCTGCTCATACTTTGTGGCTAGAATGTCCTCGTAGAAAGTCATGTTGAAGGGTTTTTGCGGCGACACGGCAAACCAAGTATTGGACAATGTCTGTTCAAGCTGTTGAAAGTCGCCGGTGTTACTCTGGACCACGATACGGTTATAGATGGGTGGCCAGTTGTAGGAACTCAGTCTGGTGATCCCGGAACGATAGTTTCCAAATCCACAGGTCAGCATCAATGGCTCAATTTTTTCATGTAGGGAACTGAAGTGAAAGTCTTTGATCACCCCAATAATTTCATGGGGCCCTTCAAAATTCTTTCCGGGAATCTGTGCATTTAATGGGTCCTCAAATCCATACTCCTGCACGAACGCCTCATTGATAATGATGGAATTTTCGGATTCGCCCTCGCGAAAATCACGTCCTTCCAACAGCTCCAATCCCATGGTCTGCAGATAGTCTGATGTCACAAGGTTGAAGTAGCTGAATTTTGTAGTACCATCCTCCTGCTCAAACCCAAATCGTGTCCAGGGGTTGCCCATG
The DNA here is from genome assembly GCA_965601475.1 of Cyclobacteriaceae bacterium. Lineage (GTDB taxonomy): Bacteria > Bacteroidota > Bacteroidia > Cytophagales > Cyclobacteriaceae > JAWPMT01. The sequence continues at coordinate 1,512,852 of OZ271832.1, forward strand.
TCATTCAAAACGGCGGCGACATGACCTACCTCCGGCTTCCGGGCAACTTCATTCTTGTAGAGCTGAAACACCTCGCGGGATCGTTCCAACTCACCGACATTTCCAAGAGACAATTCAAGCAAGGCCTCCTTGGTAAACCCCAAATCCTTTCCGGTGATATACCGCATTTGTGCCCGAAAAACCAAAGTAGCTACAATCAAACTGACGGAGAAGGTGAATTGCGTAACGACCATGGCCTTCCTGGTGAATCCGCTGCCACCAAACTTCATAATCCCCTTCAGCGACTCTGTTGCCTTCAATCGTACAAGGAAACCTGAAGAGAGTAACCCAGCCGCTGTGGATATGCCTACCAAGAGGCCGATGGTGAACAGAAATGTCCCAATCGACAGATCAAAGACAAGTTCGACGCCTGACAACGAATTGAATACCGGAAGAAATAACCAGGTGACACCAATGGCGATGATGGCAGAAATCGCGGCAACCACAAGGCTCTCAGTAATGAGTTGGAAGATCAGTTGGCTGCTTATTGCACCCATAGTCTTACGCACGCCAAACTCCTTCATCCTGGTAAGTGAGTGGCTGCCTGTAAGCATGAAATAATTCAGGGTAGCAATGACTAGCACCAGAAGCCCCAGACCGAGGAAAATATAGGCATACAATGGATTGGAGACTTGCGCGATTCCAGCGCCGAATTCATTGTTCAGGTGGACATCTGACAGCGGTTGCAAAAGCAAGGATACCTCCTCCCCCTCCGCACTTCTCGTTTTGGTTTTTTCCCGGAAGAATTCCGTGGATTGTTCCTCCACCAGCGAGACTTGCTCAGGTTGTACTTTCAAGTAGTTCTCGATAATCCCCACCATATAAGATGTCATGAAATCTTCGTCAAGGAAAAGGGCCAAATAGTCGAAATGAATCAGCACATCAAACTTCAAACTTGATGAAGCTTTTTTAGGGTCGACGATTCCCCCTACAGTGAAATTGATGGTACTGTCTTGTAAAGTGACCTGTAAGTTCTGACCTATAGGATCCTCTAATCCAAAATACTTTTTTGATAATTCAGGACTTAGAAATAGCTCATTCTTCAGCACCAAAGGATCCGTGGAATTGCCTGCCAGGATAGGGTAACTAAAAAGTGTAAAGAACGATGGATCTACCATCATTATGACTTCTTCGAAATTCTCTGAACCCCTTCGAATGTTGCCAGGAGAGGTAATCACCCTGGCGGCATCTTCAACCGCAGGGAAGTTTTGCTCCAACTCCGGAGCCAAGGGCACGGGCATGGTCACGATGGTCCTATCCACCTCGCCGGTTTCAGTCTTGGTGATCTGCTGATAGGTCCGATAGATCTTGTCACTATCCTCATGAAACCGATCCTGACCATACTCGTGGCTGACGAAAAAATACACCATGAGCAGAAAGGATATGCCCAGGGCTAACCCCAGGATATTGATGATGGAATGAAAACTGTGCTTCGCCATTGACCGAAAGGCGATGAGAATGTTTGTCTTGAACATTGCTGTATTGATTTTGAGTTTTGAGTTTCTATTTCTAAGCACTATTCCCGGCCGAAGAAATCGGAGTGCATTCCAGATAATCCGCCAATTCGCATATCGCTTACCATTAGTCAGAAAGTCTGCTTCATACTGCTCCCATATGTCCCCTATGACGGTTTCATGCAATGCATACGGACAGTAATACTCTACCAGTCGAAGTATCCAACCGGGCGGTGAAATCATGTCAGAGCGCTAAACTGGAGATTGGGTAGCAGCTGCCAGAGTGCCTGTCGTTGATCCTTCAGCGTCTGCAGCATCTCCATACCTGTGTTAGTCACCTGGAAAATTCGCTTACGTCTACCGCCTCTGCTCTTGGTAGGACCGCCCATCTCCGATATCACAAAACCTTTGTCCTCCAACCGATAGAGCGTGACGTGCACCGCACTAAGGTTCACTTCTCTGCCTATTCTGTCTTTTATCTCGTTAACGATGGCATTGCCATAGGCTTCCTTCTCCAGGACCGCGACCATCGTCAGCACCAGTTCCTCAAACTCACCCAGGTATTCTTTCCGCATAGCATTATTATATACTTTGTCAAAGATATACGAATATCTATATATTTTGTTAAAGAAATAGATTTCTTCCCCGTGCCAGGATCGAAAGCCTCGACCACAACCCTGAGCCTATGCGTCGAAACGCTTACTTCACTCGCATCCGGAAGCTTTTATATTTTTGAGAAATTCAGATCCCTATTGAATATCAATACTTCAATACGACTTCATAACATTGGTTGGTCTGCGCTTTTTGCGGGGTCATGGCTGTATTCCTGGCTGTCTGGTACTTTCGAAAACCTCATTTACTGGCCCGGAGCTTACTTTGTCTGCTTGTGGGGACTTTCATTGGCGATCCCTGCACTTCAACGTCAAACAACCGGATTCAGTCCCGGCGCTGTATTTTCTTCCATAGTGGCAAGTGTGTTCTTCGGCTGGATTCATTTTTTGGCAGAAGGGATTTTGATCTTGTTGTTGGAGCGCCTGTTCCAAATGGAAGAACATTTCACCCTTCGAAGTTTGCTCACGCACTATCAAGAAGAATGGTACAGAGCGCTACAAGGCGTGGTCTGGTATTGGCTCTACTGGTTTGCACTGCAATTCCAGTCATTGAGACATCTGTATGAGACGGAAAGAAGTAGAAGCATCAAGAAAGGACATGCTCTTGGATCTTCCCGCCTGGCGCGACTGGCGCTTCAACTCAACCCCCACTTTCTTTTTAACAGCATGAACAACATCGCCATGTTGGTGCGAAAAAAAGAAAATTCCAAAGCCGTTGAAATGATTGCTGGTCTGAATGAACTGTTGCGGGAACTGCTCTATGGAGACCCTACTGTGAAGTGGTCATTGCAGGAAGAGCTGTTGTTGGTGGACAAGTACATTCAGCTTGAGCAAGTGCGATTTGATGAAGAAGTGGAAGTGATCAAGACCGTAGATAGGAACCTCCTGCAAGTACAGGTACCCAAATTGTTGCTGCAACCCATTGTTGAAAATGCGTTCAAACACGGTTTCAAGTCCACCGAGGCAGCAAAGAAACTCAGCATCTGCGCCGAGTCGATCAACCAGTCGTTGCGTCTTACGATTTCCAACAGTGGCTTCGCAGAACATTTGCTAGGGAGATCGACCGATGGTGGCATTGGGCTTTCAAATACAGTAGGCCGCCTTAGGCACTTCTATCATGATCGTTTTTCCTTAAAAACTGAAGAACTTAGCAACGGTCTCTGTGTCACCATTGAAATACCTTATGGATCGGATTAGATGTATTGTTGTTGACGACGAGAAGGAAGCCAGACTAGGCCTTCGGTCTTTGCTCAACGCCGAAAAAGACATTGAGGTGGTGACGGTCTGCAAAAACGGCATTGAGGCCATCGCTGCCATCAACGAGCACCGCCCGGATCTCATTTTCCTGGATATACAGATGCCAGATATCAGTGGCTTCGAAGTATTGGCCAGCCTGGAACACCCCAGGCCTTTTATCATTTTTGTAACAGCCTATGACCAGTTTGCGCTAAAGGCATTCGAGGTACATGCTTTGGACTATTTGCTCAAGCCCTTCTCAGATAGGCGCCTTCATGAAAGCCTGGACAATGCTCGCAGGCAGGTAGGGAAATCTCCGCAGGCACTTGATGATCTTTTGACAAAAACCACACCGCCATCGGCAAACGGACTGGTAGAGCACCATCAGGAGCATAAACTCATCTTCAAAGCCAACGGCAAAGTACATTTCATAGATTTTGCGCAAATTCAGTGGATTGAAGCTTATGATTATTATGTCAAAATGCATTTGGCGGGACAGGTCCATGTCTTGCGAGAAACGATGAAAAGGCTTGAATCAAAAATGCCGGAATACATCATACGCGTACACAAATCAGCCATTGTCAATACACGGTTCATTGTAGCCACCCGGCCCCTACCCAACAACGAAATGGAAATCTCGCTGGCCAATGGTCAGGCAATAAAGGTTAGTCGCAGCAAAAAGCAGACGTTGCTGGAAGCACTGGAAGGATGAAGATGCAGATCCCTGCAACTTTGTGGCATTTCACTGCATAAGCCAAAACCCATTGTACTTCCACCGTACATTTGATTAGGAAGGAAAAGGTCAGAAACATGCTTAGAAATCAAATTCGTTTTGCAATTCGATTGTTCATAAAGGACGGTGCCTATTCGGTGCTCAATATCCTCGGACTCAGCCTGGGGATTGGTGTGGGGATCATACTGCTTCTGTACCTCCAATATGACTTGAGCTACGACCGCCATCACGAGAAGCACCGGAACATTTACAGGCTCACCCATTATCTCATGGCCCAGGGAGCTGACTTCAACACTTCCAGGACAGCAAGGGAGCTGGCTCCAATCCTAAAGGAAGAACTCCCCGAAATCCTGGAATATGTACGATTCGGCACTTGGAACGGTGTAACGCTCACCTACGAAAAAGACGGTGAGCGACGACAATTCATCGAAGACGACATTGTCGTTGCGGATTCCACCATTTTCAAGGTTTTCACGCATCCTTTTCTCGCAGGCAATCCCAGAACAGCTTTGGCTGGCCCAAACAAGATCGTCTTGAGTAATTCAATTGCCACAAAGTTCTTCAGTGATGGAGAGGCCGTCGGCGAGTTTCTCACCATCGATGGAATACCCCGGGAGGTAACGGGCGTCATGGAGGATATGCCTCGCAATTCGCATCTCTACTACAACATCATCGTCTCCGGCATGGAAGAAAGAGGTTGGGTACGTCGGATGAGAGAGGAAGGCAACGCAGAAGCAGTTTCGGAAGGATTTTGGAACCCCAACTCCTATACCTACCTGCTCTTACCCGATGACTACGACCATGAGGCCTTCGACGAGAAATTCCAGGCGACACTCTTCGAGAAGACCTTCGGCCTTTTCGCCAAAAGAATTGAGGGCAGTGTAAGAACCAGACTACAGCCCCTGGCGGAGATCCACTTTCAAGCCGACATGCAAGGGGATGAACCCCAAGGGGATATAGCTTACCTCTACACCTTCACCTCTATTGGGATTTTCATCATTCTATTGGCTTGTATCAACTACATGAACCTGGCTACTGCGCGCTCAGTGGTCAGGACCTCAGAGATTGCCATCAAGAAAGTAATGGGCAGCAATCGCCGCAAACTGTTTGCAAGTGTCATGTTTGAGTCACTACTGATGGCCATCATGGCCCTGGTGTTGGCCATCGGTCTGGTTTACGTCCTGCTCTATGTTACACCCTTCCCCGATCTCATTGGTAAGCAATTGGAGCTCAACTTCTTTCAAAATTCCGGGCTCCTTGTTGGCACACTGCTGGTCACGGTAGCGATTGGTTTGATTTCCGGTATCTATCCAGCCATTTACATTCCCGCCATTCCCGTGGTCACCGGACTCAAGGGCGCACGTGGCAATAGCGGCGGGGCAGCATGGCTAAGGAAGTCCATGATTGTCTTTCAGTTTGTGATCTCGCTCTTTGTGATCATATGTACCTTCCTCATGGACCGGCAGTTGGAATTTGTTCAAAATACTGAGTTGGGATTTTCCAATGAAAACATCGTGCTGATAGACGTGCCGGATACAACGGTGGAGAACCGGATGGAGGCCATTAAAACAGCCATGCTCAGCAATCCGAAAATCCTATCAGCCAGCACCTCCTGGGGAGTCCCAGGTGTCCGCGTTGGAGGCCAGGTCTTCTGGGTAGAAAAAGAGGGTGAAATGGCACAGCAAAGCATGAATGCCCTATGGGTGAGCAAGGAATACCTTAAAACCATGGGTATCGAGCTGCTTGAGGGCCGCACCTGGCTTGATGATTCCCCGGCAGAACGTTTGAGCTTCCTAATCAATGAAAAGGGTGCAGAAGAGTTGGGATGGAAGGATGATGCCCTGGGCAAGCGCGCCAGGTATTTTCATGGCGAGGAGGATGCGCACATCGTGGGAGTATTGAAGGATTTCAATTTCGAGAACCTCCACAATGAAATCGAACCCCTCTTCATAATGCTGGCTGAAAGACCAGGCGGAACATTCAACATTCGGGTGAGGCCTGAAGAATTACGACAAACCATGGCCTTTATTGAAGAGACATGGACGCAATTTTCTCCCAACCACCCCTACGAGTACCAGTTCCTGGATGCCGAATTCGATAGGCAATATCGCGAAGATGAGACGCAAAAGACCCTCATCAGCTCCTTGTCTTATATATCCATATTCATCTCGTTGCTGGGGCTTGTGGGCTTGTCGGCATTCACTGCGGGGCAAAAGATTAAAGAAATTGGTGTTCGCAAGACCCTTGGCGCTACGGTTCCAGGCATTTTGTTGATGTTTTCGAAAAGCTACTTCCGGCTCATTGTGATTGCCTTCATCATTGCAGTGCCATTGGCCAATTACCTGATTACAGAATGGTTGAATGAGTTTGCCTACAGACTGACCATTCAGTGGTGGTATTTCGGCTTGCCTGGGGTTCTGGTGGTGATACTGGGGTTAACGGCAGTGGTCATACAATCCGTAAAAGCAGCGAGGGCCAATCCTGCCGAGGCCTTACGTACAGAATAGCTTATACAAAATAGGCCATCATCCTGGCGAGATGATGGCCATGCACATGACGGAGTTTTGCAGCTCCTATTTCCCTTTGACCAAATTGTAGTAGTTGATAAGGTCCGAAAAGAATTGGTCCGTAGCATCTAACACGGCCAGCCCATACCTTTCCGGTGTGGTATGAACTTCAAATGTAGTGGCGTACTCTATTTTATTGTTTCTCCTATTCTGGAGTACCTCTGGTATCTGACCTTCGAACTTCTTCACCTCCGTTGCATAAGGGATGGGTGATATCAATCGCGTGGGATTTGGCGACCAGGGATAAATGAAGGTGAACGAATGCAATAGCTCGCTGTGACCAGTCACCCCGGAGTATCCGATATCTGTCGCTGCTTCCAGCACAGCCTGACTTCCCAGTTTAGGCAGAACCCTGACCCCAGGTACGATTCTTTGTTCCGCGCTCTCACCCAAGGTATAGGGCACAATGGTTTCCTTGGCCCATCCACCAGGTACAGCAACCGTAGAAGTGGTGCTTCGCCCCACACTAATCCAGGCATCGGCATCTGCCTCTGTTTGCGCAAAGTCCACGTAAAAAGAAAGGTTGACCACATTGGCATCCAATTCCTTGGCGAGTTTTTTCCCACCAGGGACAATTTGAATCACCTTATTCCAGACAGGGGTACCGTCGTAACTCATCGCATATCCCAGTCCTTGTGAAGGGGAAAACAGTTCGCGCTCATCTTCACCGGCTTTCTCAACGATCTTTTGAGCATTGGGATTATCCTTAAAAGCACCCCACGTAATGATCTCTACCCCGGCATCCTCTTTCATGCGTTTGATGAAATTGGCCGCTACCAGATCTGTTATATCCTGAAGATCCTGTTCCGATATGCCTTGCAGGATTCCATAGGAGCCACTTGATGTCTTGACTTTCGCCTGCACCTGTTTGTTCTTTTCCACATCTTTAGCCGTGAATGCTGTGGTCAACTTATAATAGATATGGAACCGCACCATAGCCCAGCGGTCCTTTTCAAGGAACTTCTTGTGTTTTGAGAAAGTGGCATACTGCTCCTCCAGCGCTTTGATCTCCTCCTTTTGTGCCTGAGCAGTCGGGCTAAGACATGCCACCAAGAGCAGCATGATGATTACTTTCATTCCGGTTGTAGTTTTCATTTTTGAGACGGTTTGTTTATTAGAATATTTTGCCAAGTTTTTTGCAATAGTTATATCTCGCATCGTAGTCATCCATGAGGTCCTTCCCTTTCAGACCCTGGTCATATTGGTAGGTGATCTTCACGCCCACTCTTCCGTTTGAGGATAGTTGAGCGGGTGTCACCTGAGTAGCTCTCAGCTTGTTCTTCTTAATGAAGTTCTCAATCTCTGGTCGGCAGCTATCGAAGGACTTGCCGGCAGGCTTGGGCACGGTCACATACATCTCAAATCGGTCCTCATAGTTATAGAGGTCCACATCCGTTCCGAAGCCGGTGTAGGTATATGACCAGAAACCTTTGGCATTGCCAGGGTCCTTTTCGTATTCGCTCAACTTCGCATGAGTGAGGTAATATGGGACCCAAATATTCTCCATACCAGAGAGCGGTGCTCCCGAAAACTCCTTCACCCCATCCTTGGCAATCACATTGCCCCACCCCAGGAACCCGGCATAGAGCTCGGACAGGTCCTGAGCCGCAGTCTGCATATCGGTGATCAACTTGTATTTGTTGTCCCTAAAAGGCATGACAAAATACATGCTCACCTTACCATTGCCCTCATCGTTGTAGTTGATGCTGGTGTATCGCTTCCTCCGCTTCTTCAGGAATTTGTCGTCCACCGTGCCATCCGCAACTAGTTTTTGATAGGCTGGAGGAAAAACATAGGGATATAGTGCAGCGACATTGAGATTCTCGCCCTCTACCGAAAAGAATATCTTACTCGTGTAGGTGAGTATGGTTTCCTTGTCGAAATAGCTAATGATGTTGTTGTAGAACTCTCCACTGACAATGCCGCCATCGAGATTCCTGACCCCAAAAAAGTACTGTTTATCTCCGGCCTCTTTGACAATGGCCTTTAAATCCTGTGCTTGTATGCTATTTATACATAGAAGCACGCCCAGCAGATTGGGGATCAGGTGGTTTTTCATGGCAGGTGGCGTTATTTCAAGCACCAACAGGCATTAACGACAACCACAACCAACCCCTCAAGAAAGATCCCTATTGGCGCCTACACTGGAAGATAATGAAAATTATTGAGAATCCGCAAGCCGCATCAATTCCGATGTCACCCTTTCTGCCGATACAATACCGTCCAAAAAAAGGGACCATTGGGCCACCATCTGAGGTAAATACATGGCCGTACCAGGAATATGGAACTTCCCTTCACGCTCACTATATGCCTTCAATTGAGTACCCGGCATATGATGATCAAAGACAATTTTTGCACCGGTCACAGCAGGTAAAAACCCGGTAGCTTGCTCTAGTGGTTGGTCAGTCACAGGAGTGGCATTGACAAAAAGATCGGCTTTTCCCGGAAAAGCATCCATGCCCAGGGCTGCGCACAGCGATTTTACCTTTATCTCGTCTCTGCCTGTTACAAAAACCTGAATGCCCAATTTCTGCAAGACGTGAAAAGCCACGTTGAAAACCCCACCATATCCATAAACCACTGCCGTAGAGACTTGTATCCCAGCATTTGCGATACCCTCCAGGATGGCCTTCTCAAAACCCATAGCATCTGTATTATAACCCAGAAGTTGGTCTCCCTTCCTTATCACAGTATTGACGGACTGTGTTCGGGCAGCAATGTCGTCAAGTCCATCAAGGAGCGGGACGACCTTTCCTTTGATATCCTTGGAAATCGCCCCACCCAAAGCGCCCAAACCACGAATGGCTCCGACAAAGTCCTCCGGGTCAATCTTCCCCCCTTCACTTTTCGGCTGGATCGGCAAGTAAGCAATATCCAGGTCCAGCCTTTCCTGTAAAAGCATTTGGTATCGCCTAAGGGACGTGGGACGGCCTGAAGTAGAAATAATATACCGTGTAGCAGGTGTGATTCGATAATTGGCTCCAGCAACATTCATACAGCGAAAGTGGTGCAAATTGCTGAGTTAGCTTTCGTCCTGCCGGGTCTTATGTCTTTGCTCAGAAGGAAAATGCCCGATCTTCACAATCATCCGTAATAATTCCCGATAGGTCACCAGTATTATATCAACAGATAGTATAAACATAGATTTGATATCATATAATAATCACACCACAAGAATTCTACATAAACCTATGAGTCAACTCCATCGCCTTGTCTACACGAGTGTGCGAAAGCCAAATTGTGATGACACCGAAATCGAAAAGATCCTGGATTCGTGCCGAAAGAACAACCCTGGCAGGAATATAACAGGTGTATTAGTGCACTCCGACAAACGCTTTCTTCAATACATAGAAGGGGAAAAGAAAGATCTGGAGGAGCTATTCGAACTGATCAAGAAGGATGACCGTCACGCTGCGGTGAATCAGCGAAACTTCGAACCTATTGACAAGAGAATATTCCCCAGTTGGCAAATGGGTTATAAGGATTTGTCAAGTGAGCTGGCATTCCATTCTGATGCGAGTACAGAGGACCAAAAAATCATCAAAGCCCTTATCAACGATGAAATGGACTTCTCCAATCAAGGCTTGAAAGTTTTGCAGCTTTTCTTCAAGACATAGACTCAACGCAAGAATCCCGGAGCCGAAAACGGAAAGGCATTCTTCTGGCCCCAACAAGACTGCAATCAATAGTCTGCCATCAACTGCGCACCGCCAAAAGCAGCGAATACAAACAGTATGAGGAAAAGCAAAGCCTTGACAAGAAAGGCATTGAAGGCTCTCCTTTCACGATGATTGAATGCTTTCCAATGCCTGATGTACTTGATCAAAGGATGAATTTCCGCACTTATCTTCATACTACAAAGAATGCCATATCCTGTATTCAATTCCTGCCAATTCATTGACGTATATCGCCAAATTCCGGCCACGATATTTTCGTACGACAGGAAATAATGGTTACTTTAGGATCAACCACGAAAAAATCATGATCGTAGATATCTCCAATCCATGGCATGCGGTACCGGCCGGCGAAAATGCGCCGGAAGTAGTCAACAGCATCATCGAAATACCCCAAAATACCCGCGCCAAATATGAACTCGACAAAGACTCAGGTCTCTTGAAATTGGATCGGGTGTTGTATTCTGCGGTTTACTATCCGGCCAACTACGGTTTCATTCCGCGCACCTACTGTGATGACAAAGACCCGCTGGACATTGTGGTCCTATGCAAAATCGATGTCGTACCCCTCTGCCTAATCAATGCCAAAGTCATTGGCGCTATGCGAATGCTGGATGGCGGGGAAATGGACGATAAGATTATTGCTGTGGCAGAAAATGACATGAGTGTCAACCACATCGAAGATGTCGACGAATTGCCCCCTCACTTTCTGAGAGAACTGAAGAATTTCTTCGAGGATTATAAGAAGCTGGAGAAGAAAGATGTGAAGGTGGAAGATTTCCAAAACAAAGAAACGGCCCATGAAATTGTCAATCAGGCGATCAAAGACTACCAGGAGCTTGTGAAGAATGCCAGGCACATCTAGGAACGCTCCCACGGTGAAACCGCTACTGTTCTTTTGCATGCTAGTATTGATCAGCGTGAGAGGTTATGCACAGCAGGAAGCGGCCGAACAAGACATCAATGATGCACAGAAGCCGTCCATGGATTTGAGGCATTGGGCTTCAACGCCAATACCAGCTAAGACTTTGCAGCATACAATGGAGCAGGTCCCTGTATTTGGACCGGGAATCCCTACAGACAGTACATACACCCAAGAAATCTCCTTGCTGAAATCTAAAAACGCCTGGGGATACACCAGCCATTACCATCGTCAGTTACTACCAATGAATGAAAGCTTGCTGAGTGGGATGGGCATGATGCTCATCAATCAAATCCCGGATAGCGAGACCAGACAACTCCTTAAGTTGCAGAAAACGACTCAGCGAGAGCGGTAATTCCTTTGCAGGCCCTCACCAATCCATTTTGCCAATGCCTGACGATTTTCTGATAGCAGAATTCGCCTTTGATCCTTCACACTGACAATGTTCCCCAGCTCGATAAATACGGCTGCCGGGCTTGTATTTTTTAGCACAAAAAGGCTGCTCCTTGGCTTTACCGATCCACGATAGTCTCTCCCTGGCTGGAATTCGCGATAGTTGTCTTGGAAAGTATTGTAGATATCTTCAGCCATCTTCCGGCCTCTGCGACTTCTTAGGTGGTGGTAGAAATAGACGTCAACATTCTCACCTCCCCTGCTGTCTACGTGAATAGATACCATTCGCTGGTATTTGGAGCCCCTATGCTTCCTGTAGAGGTTGTTGATGATATCCGTACGCTGTTCCAGGCGCATCACCTGATTTGCAGGAATACGTCCGCGTGTATAGGCATATTCATCTTTGTCGCAAGGTAGGTAGTTGCTATCCCGGATACCGTCATTGTCGTCCCGCACTATGAAGTACACCAGCGCATTACGCTCAATCAGCCATCGCGCCAGCCGCAGTGTGACGTCATAGGCATACTCATCCTCGCACAAGTCCCCGCTGCGATGTTTGCCCACAGCACCGGGGTCCGGCCCACCATGCCCTGCCACCAGGTAAAACACAGCACCTTGCAACGAACGATCTATGATTTTTAGCCGCTCGTAGTTCTTACCAAAAATGGGGTACACACGCCACTCTTCTTTTGGCTTCTTGATCCATGCTTCTTTCAGGCGGTAGGAGACGCCCGCCAGCAGGGACTCTCTCTTTCCGAATTTGCCTTCATTCAACGTTATGAAGTCATCCTTGAATTTCTTGGGATCTACTTTGTTGCGACGAAGCATTTTGTAGATACCCTCACCCTTCTGTGGTTTGACCGTTTTGTAACCTCCTTGTCCGAGCGACACAGTAGCCAGGGCCCAAAAGATGGCGATAATCAGAAAGCGCATTGACCAATTTTCCTGCAAAGAAAAGGCTTCTCGCTGAGGTAAACGTCATCTGGAGGATCTCAAAAAGACAGTGGCAAAAAATTATTGCAGGAAGCACTTTCCAAGCCACTTTCGACCCGTCATGCTCTCAACAAATAACTACCAAAGTCCCAGTGAAAAAATCGTAACCGCTGATGGTTGCAGGTAACCGGCAACTATGTGGGTTAGGGCAATGAAAAAGGTGCGGAAGCAGGATTGCGGTTGCAACACACAGGGGACCATAGTCCCTTTGCGCTTTCCGATGTGGCATCAACCATCACTCGAAAACAGGGTTTTCGACAGTTTGCTCAATATTTACTCAAATTTTATAACTTGACGGTTTGAAGAATCGCCTCATTCTACGATGACCGACCAGGAACCAGCATCTACCGACCCAACGGGGTTGGAAGACTACAGACCCGCCAATCGCTCAAGCGAATTGATGGCTGACCAGCGTTATTTAGAAGAACGCGTACGGACTAAGGAAGTCGAACTCAGCTCGCTCAGCTCGCTCAACCAGAAGAAATACAAGCGCCTGAAAAAAGCGGAGATCATTATTGCCGCCACCATCCCACTGGCCGTGACCCTGTCAAGTATCGAAGAAGTGAGTTCCAACGCAGTTATTGAATCATTTTTCACCATTTATGCCGGAATTGGCGGTGCCATACTGGCACTTATGAATAATATCCTGAAAATGGGCGGATTCTTTGACAAATGGAAAGAGTACCGTAGCCGCGCTGAGCTCCTGAAGCGCGAAGAATTCCTATATCTGACGCAAATGCCTCCCTATGATGTAAGCGATGCTTTCCCGGCGTTTGTAGACCGCGTGGAGCAAATTTTGAAAGATCCCGAGGAAGAAAAACCCAACAACGATGGCTAGAAACAAAAAGAAGCAAAAGTTTGAAGGGGCGACGCTGAACTACGAGCCCATCAAAAGGCAAGCGCCATTTCTACCCGACAAGGAGTACCTGGAAACCCGTGTCGACGGGCAGATCGACTGGCATAAGCGAAAGAGTGAAGAAAATGGGAAAAAATATGACCTGTACAAGAATGTCGACACTTTCGTCGCTGCAGCTGTGCCTATTTTCCTCAGCATAAATGCAGCGATGGGTGGGATCGGCGGAGAGCATGACTGGGAGATTTTCCTAAAGGTACTCACCGCAGCGGCAGGTGTGTGGCTGACCATCTCAGGCGGTTTCTTTGAAGTCGAAGGTTTCGAGCATAAGGCCAAAGACTACAAAATCCTGTACAAGAAGATGGAGACCGAGAAGTATAAGTATCTGACGAGGACAGAACCTTATGATGAAGAAGATGCCTACAGCAAGCTTGTGATGAATATCGAAAATCAACTGCATCTGGATGTAATGAACTACTTCAAATCGAGTGAAGATCAGTCACCACTCAACGGCGATCAGAAAAAAGAGGATGACGGAATGAAGCCTCAGCCATGAAAGTATTTTTAGACGGCACAGAAAACGGCTCACAATGGAGAAAGGGGCTAATTGATCAGTTTGAAGCCCATAATATCGGGTACTTCGACCCGACACTGGAAGAACGCTCCAAAAGAACCTATGAGGAGGAGCTCGATCAGAAAAAACACTCGGACTATCATCTTTATGTGATCACTCCCAAAATGGATGATTTCGAAAACATTTCAGAATTAGTGGAGGATTCCAATAAGAACCCGTCCAAGACAATCTTTTCTTTCCTAACCACAGACGAGGGAGATGCCTTCAATGATCATCAAATCAAGTCCCTCAAGCGCATAGGCGAAATGATTGAGAAGAATGGCGGTACCTGGTGTGATTCTCTGGAGGATGTGATTAGCAAAATAAGGGCAAGCCAATGAGGGTATTCCTTGGTGGAACGGTGGCAGATTCTACCTGGCGGCAGGAATTGATCCCCTTATTGGAGGTAGATTACTACAACCCCATCGTTGAGGATTGGAATGAGGCGGCTTACCAGCAAGAGATTTACGAAAGAGAGCACTGTGATTTCAATATCTATGTGCTGACGCCCAAGATGATCGGCTATTACTCTATCGCCGAGGTGATGGACGACGCAGTCAAAAAAGGTAATAGGACCATCTATTGCTTTCTGAGGCAAGACGGCGATAAAGAATTTGATGAAGCCCAAATCGTTTCGCTAGAGATCATTGGCAAGCGTGTTACCAAATATGATGCTGTTTGGGCTCGCTCGCTCAAAGAGGTAGCACTCTTCCTCAACTACCTGAACAAGACGGGTAGAGACAACAAATCCAATGAACAGCTAAAGGAAGAAATTGATTACCTCACGGCACATTCAAAATTATCAGAGGCCACGGAGCGATGGTGGCAAAGTGATCAAGACAAACAACTCCTATGGAGCGGGAGTGAGCTCCGAAAGGGTCTGGTCGCATGGCAAAAGCTGAAGTCTTTTCATGGGGAGGGCCTTCCAGAAATCAGCTCCCCGATGGAGCAATTTATCCAGGGCAGCAAGCAAAACAATGCACTGACCAGAACGCCCAGTGCCTTTATTTCTTACGCGCGTAACCCCAGCAAGGAGCTGGCAGAGACCCTTTTCGACCTCTTGAAAGCGGACTACGACGTGTGGTTTGATAAAGTGAGCATACCCCACGGTGAGGATTTTGAAGTAGCAATAGAAAAAGGAATCAGAGAATGCGACAACTTCCTCTATGTGATTACCGACAAGTCAGTAAGGTCCAAATATTGCAGTATTGAGCTCGATTGGGCTAAACGTTACGGAAAACGCGTTATTCCTATCCAGCACGAACCAGGCGTAGACGAGAAATTGATTGATCAGGACATCAGCAAGATCAACAGGATATTGCTCGGAGGATTGGAGCGTACATCCTGGGACCTTGGCAGTCTGCGCAATCAGATAGAAAAAGTCACAGAAAAGCACAGTGATCTCATCCAAACCCACACGAATGTCCTGGTCAGGTCAGTGGAATGGTCGCAAAACAACAATGATCCAAGGGAACTCTTATATGGAGAATCTCTGGAGGAAACGCAGAGCTGGCTTCACGATTTTGAGATTGAGAAGCCGGAAACCAATGCAATCACATCTTACCATCAGGGCTATCTTTCGGAGTCCAGAGCATTCAATGACCTTGGATTCAGAGAGTTCTGGATTGCCGGTGAACACGAGAAGGCACGGGAAGTAATTGAGGCATCATTCACTATCAACACCGACCCCGTTCAGGCCCATCCGGAAACCTTGCTGAAGAGCGTCTATTTCCTGTTTACAGTAACCAAAGGAAGTATAGAACATGGGCCCTACCTATCCCAGTTGGAAACCGCCAGACAGCACACCATTCCGATATTTTTCCTCATCGTTGAGCAGGTAGAGCTACCGGAAGCCCTTGCGCCCAGAGCTGATGAAAGGGTGATTGATATCAGCGGCGGCATTGAAAATGAGGAAATCGAAAAGCTGAAGCGCGACATTACCATCGAGGTCGGAAGGGAGTTTCGCTTCTTCAAAACGCCAATTTTCCTAACTTATCTTGCCCACAGCTGGTCCAAAAAAAACGAATCGGTAAGTACACTTCTGAGGGGAAGGGCGCTTTCCTACTTTGAGTACTACGAACAGACCTACCAGCTTCAACTATCGGAGAAAACACGTCGTTATTTTGAGGCCTGCCAACGTCAGCAAGACCATGCGCCCTATGACATCTTCCTCTCCCGAAAAGCCGACAAACGAAATTTTGCCTATTGGTTGTCAAACCGGCTTTTCGAGCAGGACTTGACATCATGGAATCATCACGACTACCTCATCGAGGGCCAGAAGGATGAGGAAGAATTCATCGCCGAAGGCATCGAACAATCCCAGAACTTCGTGATCGTCCTGTCCGGAAGGGATCGGGTTTCTGAAGATGAAAACATCATGAAGCAACTCCAGTTGGCACAGCACCTGAAGAAGCGGATTTTCGTGATTTACAATGAAACGATCAAGATTCCTGAGTACCTCTCAGAATACGCCAGGATCGATTTCACCCATAATCCTCAACAGGCCTCTTTTGAACTCATCAACAAGCTCACGACAGACCGCGAGTTCATCCGTTTCTTCAATGATCTGTATCCCACGGCCCTAAGGTGGGCGGACAGCCACGAGAAGATGAAGCGAGATTTGCTGCTCTCCGGCTTTCCGCTCGAAAATGCGCTCAACAGTGTGAAGGAACATAAGCAAGCCCTGCCCGAGATCTTCACCGCCTTTCTGGGTGCGAGCAGCAAGGAAGAGCAAATGAAAAAACGACGGGCTGACTTCATTCGGTTAGCCATCGTGGCCCTGGCGGTTTTTGCAAGTGTTCTGGCCATTTATGCCAGCTTCAATGGCTACGAAGCCAGGCAGGAGAGCCTTTCGGCACGCATCTCAAAAATTGAAGCCAACATCGGCCAGATCGAGGCCATTCAAGCCAGGGAAGAGACAGAGCGTCAAAGATTTCTAGCTGAAGCGCAGCGGCGCACGGCCGAGCGGAAGACCATACAGGCGGATTCACTCCTGGAGGTAGCCATTTGCGAAAAGCTCAAGGCTGATGAAAGTGCACTCCTGGCAGCGATTAGAAGAGCGGAGGCCGAGAAGGCCGAAGAGGCAGCGGAGGAAGCCAGGCGAAATTCCGACAACCTGAAGAGGGCTGCCCGCAGAGAGAATCGGATCGCCAGATCGCTGCTGAATGCCTATGAGGTGAGAAACACAGAAAGCAAACTCATGAGCGACCTGTCTCTAACCAAGGCGATTTCCTCATACTATTTCCACAAAATCGACTCCGGCGAGCGTAAGCATCTACCAGACATATTCACGGCATTGTTCAAAGTGCTTGTGGCCGACGGGAACGGCACAAAACAGCGTGCAATAAAGAACCTGGCACCCTCAATGGGCATCGATGGCTACTACCCTTACGGTATGACCTACAGCTCCGAGCATGACCTCTTTTACATACTGGCTTCGAATGGCGCTGACCTCAAGATCAACCGCCGCAATTTGCAAAACCCCATGGGTGAGAACATCATCCCAAACCAATCAAGGCTTCTAACTGCCGCCTCCACCAATAGACATTATCTATGGGCAGTCAATGATGATGGATTTGGCAAGCTGGACCTGCAATCAAACGTCTTTCAGCTAATTGACAGCGTTGATAACAACATCAGGAAACTAGCCGTAGCCAAGATAGGTGACGCTCAGGAGGTGATTGCCACCCGATCGAGAAAGGTACTCACACTATACATGGTGGATCAAGGTATTGTCCAAAAGATTATCCCTTTGGATAATACAGGGCCCACTCCATTTCCCGAGGCTATGGCCCTGCAAAGTCTCGGCAGTGGCTATCTACTGTCCTACGCACTTGGAGACAGCGTCGTCACACTCAGGGCAAAGGGATCCGCAGCACCCAACCCAGACAATGCCCTCACAAAGTCAATGGTTTCTGCCGACCGGAACGATGTCATCACCAGCCTGGATGTGCAGGGCTTCAAGCTCGCAATTGGTACTGTCTCAGGCAAAATTGCTGTGGATGAATGGTTGGGCAGGTCCAAAATCAGACCCCGCCAAAAAACCAAAAGTAGTATACGTGAAATTGTTCTGGACGAACAGAACAGATTCTATGCCGGAACCACCTACGGCAATCAGTTTGAAAAATCAAAGATGATCCTCAATACCCTGATCAAAGAGCAGGACACCACGAGTAACATCGGAATCGGTCACATTGAGCGCACAACGGACGATTTTATCTCCCAGATTAAAATCATCGACAATAAGCTTTTTTACCTGGAAAACAACAGATTCATCAAGTATCACTCGCTACTCGCCGAGGATCTTATTACGGAAACATGCGAGCTCCTTCAAAACTGCGAGAGTGACAGTGTCAAATTCCTCAAGGAGTACGATCAGGAAATCAGTGAGGGACACATGCAAACAACGGACATCGAATATTGTAGCTGTGATGACTAGGTTAGGTAGGTTATTGCTGGCTGTTGCCTTCTTATTCGTCGCATTTCCCGGACAGGGCCAAAAGCTCATTTCCGGTTATGTGCTGGAGTTTACGAGCAACAAGACTATCCCCGAAGGCGCATCATTGGCCCTCAAAGACTCTACCTTTTTTCCCGATCCTATTCAGAAGAAGACCAACAAGTACAATGGATATTTCGAGTTGACCATTGATGAAAAATATGATTCATTGATCGTTTTTAAACCAGGATATGTAACTCGAGTGGTTCCGATCAGCGACCGGAGTGGCACCATAGCCACTGATGAACTCAGGCTTCAACGCCAGATCAACATGGATATGGAACTCAATGAGAGGCGAGTTACTGTGGGTCTGACTATTCTAAGGAAGGTCTATCTCCAGGACGGCACGGATACCACCTACGTACTACTCACGCCGCGTCAACCCTTGCAGGAAATTGAAATCACCCAACAGGTAAATGCCGTAGCCGACACCTTGGTCATTGCCCATGAGGCCTATTATGCCAAAAAAATCAGCCTATTGCGACTTTTTGATCAGTTGAGCGCTGTTGAACGAAGTCAATACAGCCCCAGCTTTGAATTGGAGCCCATCGTCAAGCCTTTTTACGATAGGGGTATTTCTACAGCAGGTAAACGAAACCAAAGTCTCAGTGAGATACCTGCCAGCGTCGTACTGATCACACAAGAGGAAATCAAGGCCCAAGGCTACCAGACGGTTGCTGATGTTTTAGAAAATGTAACGGGGCTATACCTGTTCAGGGATTATTCATGGTCAGGAGGAGATCCAATCCTTGGTATGAGGGGCTTTTTCTCTGCAGGATTCAACGACGATCTCATCATTTTGGTGAACGGTGTGAACCAGTACCAGGACTATTGGGGATTCTACCCTTTTGCAAGTTTTCCTATTCCGGTGGAAGCCATCGATCGCATAGAAATCGTTCGGGGTCCTATGTCTGTGCTATACGGTAGTGGTGCATTCTTCGGAGCCATCAATATCATCACCAATGGGGCCTCGAAGGAACTCCGGGACGACGAAACTTATCCAAAATTCCTCAATGCCTCCTATGGCAGCCGAGACACACGTCGCATTAGCGGTGGTTTTGAATTCAACAAGGAGAAAGTGAACTTCTCCTTCAATGGCCAACTCCTGAACACAGATGGATTGGATCAACCCTTTACCAGGTTTCTCAATGACAGTGTCAACACCACTGAAACCACAGCCGGGAAGCTTCCGCTGACGCAACGATACATCAATATCTCACTCAATGTGAAGGACCGAACAGAACAGATCCAGACGAACCTGGAAGTCGTCAATTCCACAGAAAGCCGGGGGATATTCGAGTCGACCGTCTCCAGCTCGAATGGCTTTTGCAGATGTCCCATTCCTCAGGCTAACCCGGATGCAGCGGGCTCGATCAATCGCACTTCCAGCTCATATGGAGCACTTATGATCAATTTCAACCCCTCACGGACCAATGTGAACTATGGTGCCAGAATCAACTTTTACCAATTCCAGACCTCCATTGATTACAACACCGGAGGCAACCGCTTCGGGCTATCGTCCTTTCTATCCAGGGCATTCGAAGGGGAGGTCAGTGCCTCAAATGATTGGGAACAGCTTGGCCTTAGCGGTATTGTTGGGTTGAATGCCAGGCGCGCCGAGGACTTGCAGACCACCTTTGATATTCCTAGTGCTTCATTCATTGATGGCAACAACTACATCGCCCTGGATAATGACAGCGACCTCACACTCTACTCCGCATTCGGTGAGTTCAGCTATGCCCTGATCAAAGACAGGACCAACCTGAGCAGCACCGGCTTACCCACGGCCAAGTTGGCTTTCACCGCCGGATTGAGGTTAGAGGACCTAAGCGACTTCTCCTACCAGCAAAATCAATCACTCGACACGCTCAACAATCTAGCCATAACACCCAATACAACGACATTGAGTGACCTTGATCCTGTAGTCATACCAAGGGCCGCACTCGTTTATACCATCGACCGGTACAACCATGTGAAATTCCTTTATGGTCAGGCACGAAAACGTCCGTCTTTTGGCAACTACACTGACAATGGCGAACTGCGATTTCCAACCATCCAAACACTGGAACTCAACTTCATTCGTGAAGACAAGAAAGTGGAAAGTGACGATGTACTGAAAGTACGCCTCAATGCCAGTATTTTTTACAATCAGATCGATGACCTGATCACCCGAGTATCGACGGTAGACAACGAAGGCAACTCGGTTTTTCAAAGCGGCAATGAACAGTCTGTAAACACCCTTGGTACAGAACTTGGACTATTCCTGAATTATCGTCGGTGGAATCTGGAAATCAGCGGTTCGCTAAACCGATCGCAAGAGGACCAAACACTGAGCTCTACAGTGGTCATATCTGGTCAAACTCCTTCCTACTCACCATTCTTCCTTGGTTATCTCAAAGCAAGCTATGTATGGCAGCTCAAGTCGATGGATGTCATCGCTGGTTTCAATACCAGATACATTTCAGAAGTAGACCCTGGATTTGCCCTTGATGCCAACAACAATCCCCAGCGCATAGGACAGGATGTGCCGGGGTACATGATTGCCAATGCCAACATTCGGTTGAATGGCTCCTCTCTTAAGGCCGATACAGACAGAAACTGGTTGCGAAATTTCTTCCTGGCCATCAACGTCAGGAATATGTTCGATGCGGATCTGCAATATCCCACAACAGGAAACAACTCCGCCTGGGCCGAAAAAGGCAGCCCTGGTTTTGGAAGGAGATTCCAATTCTCCATCGGTCTAGACATGTAAAAAGTAATGAGAACCAGCCAGACCCTTAACACTCACCTCAACCAAAGCCCCTCGGCTCCTGCCATCTCTTTCGGCGGCAGCACCCTGACACATGGCGAAATTGCGCAGCGATCTGATATTGTGGCCTCAAACCTCACAAAGCTAGGTGTGGCAAAAGGTGATGTTGTGGGGATACTGTTGCCCCCAACTCCTGAGCTGATCATTTCCATCCTGGGTGTCCTTAAATCCGGAGCTTGCTTCCTTCCCCTGGATGTACTCATCCCAAAAGATCGGCTGGAATATATGGTTGCTGACAGCAATGCCAAATTATGCATCTCGGAAACTGGCCGTGGCCGTCTACATGTTTCTTTCGACAAGCTAGCCACGCCAGGCCCGTCGATATTGAACGTGGCGATCACAGCTGAAGACCATGCCTACATCATCTATACGTCCGGCACCACCGGAAAGCCCAAAGGCGTAGTAGTACCTCATGGAGCAGTGCTCAACTACCTCACATTTGCTCGTGAGCAATACCTCTCCAAGTCTCCGGCGGCCTTCGGTCTCATTACATCACCGTCGGTCGATATGACCATAACGTCGTTGCTTTTGCCAATGGTATCAGCGAATCACCTGATCATATATCAAAGGGGCAACAACCTGAAAAATCTCATGGCTGCCATTGAGGATCCAAGGATCTCATGGCTCAAGTGTACGCCCACACACCTTCACCTGATTCCTTCAAACTTTGTCAACCAAAAAGTGGAGCACCTGGTAGTCGGTGGTGAGGCTTTTTCAATCGCTGATGCCAACCTGGCCCAACAGATATTTCCAAATGCAAGCATTTACAATGAGTATGGACCAACCGAAGCCACGGTGGGTTGTACATACTATCGATTTGATGGAAACGAGCTGCCCGGCAGCTATCTTCCCATAGGTAAACCCATTCCTGGTGCGGACCTTTCCATGCGCAATACCGAAGAAGGAAAGGGGGAGCTTCTCATCGGCGGCGCAGGTCTCGCTTCTCACTACGCGAATAATCCTGCAGAAACCCAATCTAAATTTATTGAAGTACAAGGGAAACGCTACTACCGATCCGGTGACCTCGTGACCCAGAGAGATGGTGCGTGGTACTACCTTGGACGCGTTGATGATCAGTTGAAAATCAGTGGCTACCGGGTAGAACCGCAGGAAATAACGAAGGTGCTTTTGGAGATCCCAGGTCTGGACCGCGCCCTGGTCCGCAAGGACCGAAATCGACTATGTGCTTACCTGCAAGGAACACAGATGGCCACTCATCTGATCAAAGAAGCTTTGGCAAAGAAGTTGCCAGACTGGATGATCCCGGAAAAATACTTTCAGGTAACCAACTGGCCTGCCAAGAACAACAGTAAACTGGACCTCGAAGAAGTGCTAAAAAGTGCAAGACCTTTGGAGGCCCCTGAAGTATTTCACCCTGCTGATGATGATTCGAAGATTCTCTCCAGCCTGAAGAATCGAGTCATTGGCACCACCAAAATCAAACACCTCAATCCAGACTCCAATCTCTTCGACGCAGGTTTGGACTCTTTGCAACTGCTTTTCCTGCTCACAGATCTGGAGGAGGAACACAATTGCGTCATAGAGTTGGGAGAAGTCCTAAAGAAACCCACACTCCTGGGCCTTGTTGATGCTATGCGATCGCAGCAGCGTCAGATACCTTGCACGGAGGTTTCCAACTACCCCAATCAGGGCATTATATGTTGCTTTCCACCTGCCATCGGAGGCGGTATGGCATTCAGACAATTGGCAGATAAGATCCGTGACCACACACTTTGGCTTTTTGACATGCCGGCTTCATGGGACAACGCCCTGGCCAATTTCGCCTCGAAGATCGCAGCATCAGCAGGGCACCCCATTTACCTGATGGGTTACAGCGGCGGGGGCAATCTGGCATTTGAGGTGTGCAAACGCCTTGAATCAGAAGGCTTCCCGATACAAGCACTAATTCTGATCGACGCATACCGTAAGCGACAGTTTCCCAGTTCGATGCCTGCGGACCTGGAAACCATGAAGTTGGAAGCGGCTGCATCCCTGGGGCCTCATCCCACACCGAAAGCCTTGAAAGACCTGGATGAATACTATGAGATCATCAATTTCAAAATCGAGGACTTCCAGGGGGAAATCAGAACAGACACCTTTCTAATTACCTCCGAAAACCGTCAATCATTCGGAGATCGGAAACTCGGTGACCAACCCTTCTTCAAGTCTTGGCATGACATCACCACAGGCAGATACCAGGAGATCCAGGGTTTTGGAAATCACGAGGAAATGCTACAGCATCCCCACCTTGAGCACAACCTCGGCTTGCTCACAAAAATCTTCAGTGAACACGCTCCATTATCCCAAATAACCCATCAATAAGCCGAACATTAGGGGTCGGTATTATATCCGACAAATAAGTTTTTTAGTATTAGCTTACTTTTCCGCAGCATACAACTTCCTTGATTGACAAGAAAACACAAAAATGATGAGTTCTACAGACGCCTTTCCTCCCCTCCCGCTAGCAGCGTGGGAGGATGCCAAAATCACCCTTCACCTTTGGTTGCAAATCGTCGGTAAAATCAAACTCGACCTGGTACCGCGCAAAAATCACTGGTGGCACATCACCTTCTTTGCCAGTCCCACTGGTATCACCTCGGGATATATTCCAGATGATCGAGGAAGCTTTCAGGTGGACTTCAATTTTCAGCAACACAAACTGGAAATCATCACAAGCTGGGGAAAATACGAGTCCTTTGATCTGGTTGATGGTCTAAGTGTGGCAGAATTTCATAAGCGTTTTTTCGATAAGCTCTACAGCCTCAAAATTCCGGCGAGGATCACACCTATACCCTACGATCATCCATGCAAAGAGCCTTTTGCAAGTTGCGAAACACACAAGTCATACAATCCGGAATATGTAAGTCGCTTTTGGAGAATACTGATCTCGGTAGACAATGTTTTTCGGGAATTCTCCGGAAGATTCTATGGCAAGGTAAGCCCTTCCCAAATGTACTGGCACCATATGGATCTCGCCGTTACCAGGTTTTCCGGCCGTAAGGGTCCAGGATTGCCGGAAGGATCCACAGAAGCGGACAAGGATGCCTACTCCCATGAGGTCATTTCTGCTGGTTTCTGGGCAGGGGATGAACAGGTCAGGGGCGCAGCCTTCTACGCCTATGCGTATCCTTCGCCTGAGGGTATAGCCAACGAACCATTATTCCCTGATGTGGCTTCATGGAATGATGTGAACGGCAGCCCCATGGCCATGCTGATGTACGACGATTTGATCAAACTCTCAAATCCCAAAGCCGAACTACTCAATTTTCTGGAGTCCAGCTACAGGGCTGGAGCGAAATTGGCCAGCTGGTCAGCGGAACTGGACCACGAGCCTTGATCTGAGACCCTTCGGGTAGAAAAGCGGTCAGTGGAATAGTAGAATGCGCCCAAGTCACCTCAATGCAGCAGACCTCAGCCGGCAACAGACTTCGACTGAGCAATAACCGTCTTCGCTACTTCCACCCCGCGTTCCACGGCGCCATCCAAATAACCAGGAAAGGTAGATGCGGTCTCCGCTCCGGCGAAGTACATGCTACCATCAAAATGGGGCTCCCTCAACAGACGGTGACCATTATTTTGATGTGGAAATACCTCCGTGGCATAGCGATGATAAGTACATTGCTCATTCCGCCAATCGGTCTCATGGTATCCCCGTAGTTGAAACCCCTCACCTCCAAAATACAACGCAAGCTGTTGCTCAACTTTCACCCTCCTGGTCGCGGAATTCAGATCATGAAAACGCGGATCAACAAAACCCTTCATGATATTGGCCACTGACCCCTGATGAATGTGATCATGCAACTCGGCAAGGGGCCCGTATTGGCTGAATATGGTGCCTATTTGCCTATCCCTCCAGGGTCGCAAATTGTACTCAAGGCCAACTTTAATCGATTCACCCATCCATGTGTGCGTTTGTTTGCTCAAAGTCACCAAGGACGCTGGAAGCTGCGGCAAAACCTGCACTGTATTCACAAATAAATTAGGAGGTAGTGTATTGATCACAACATCTGCATCAATCAACCGCTGGTCGGTAGCAACGCTCCACCTACCTGCTTCCAATGCCATTGTCCGGACCAACTCATTTCTGTGGATTGACGACGGATCAAGCCTGCTGCCAAGGGCGTCGGTGAGTGATACTGTCCCTTTCGAGAATACGTAGCTCACCTCAGGGAATTGGGGCAATGCCATCTCCTCGATTAGTCGTTTGGCTCCCCCATAATCATAGAGGACCTTCTCCCCCGTGTACTGCGGTTCCTTGGGAATATCCAGTTCCTTAATCAACTTGGTGAGATGTTGATGCTTGCGGGAAAACCAGGTTGCGCCCATTTCTATTGTACCTCCACTTTGGGTATTTACCGTATGCACACGACCTCCCAACCGGTTTCTTGCCTCAAGGACTACATACGAGACCCCTGCTTTCTCAAATTCGAAGGCTGCCGAAAGGCCTGCGATACCTCCGCCAATAATCAAAACTTCCGTATCCATGTTTATACAAATTTGGAAACAAACAAGCCACCGCATTGTATTGCAGTGGCCGAAAATTGCTGATAGATGCGCGCTTAGTTACGGCCGGCAATCACACCACCATCAACATCCATGATCGTACCTGTGATCCATGAAGCCTCAGTAGACAACAAGAACAAAATACTTGCTGCAATATCTTCCGGCTTTCCATTTCTACCCAAGGGATGAAACGCATGGAAATTTTCCAATGCCGCATCCGCTTCAGCCTCGCCTCCAAAAACGCCATGATAGACGGGCGTACTCACCACTGCCGGTGACACTGCATTGACACGGATGTTGTGGTCCGCGAGTTCCATCGCCAGGTGTTGGGTAAGTGAGTGCAGTCCCGCTTTTTGCATGGAATAGGCGGAAGAAGGTGTCGCTTTTACAGCCTGTTTGGCCCACATCGATCCTACATTTACGATAGCACCACCGCCTGTCTCCTCCATCTTCCTGGCCGAGGCCTGGCTAATGAAGAAGAATCCTCGATTAAGGTCCAAATAGGAATCATAGTCCGCTGGTGTATGATCCAGGAATGGCTTAGGGCCAAAGATACCTGATGCATTTACCAGATAATCCAGACGCTCAAATCCATTTATCTTTTCGACCAATAGATTGATCTCATCTTTGCTTGTGATATCAGCTTTGATCTTTTGGAGCGCAAAAGTTGAGTCGACCTTCTCAGGGTTCCTCCCCACAATAAACACTTTCGCACCTTCTGCTGCCAGCCCCTCGGCGGTGGCGAGACCTATCCCACTTGTTCCACCAATAACCAAAGCTGTTTTCCCATTAAATCCTCTTAAAGTTCCCATTTCAGTTTATGTCTTTTCCGATTTGTTTTGAGTTATAGACGGGAGAAATCGAGCCCTGGAATGGTAAGATTTGGCTTAAAAAAGGTAAATATGAGCTCGCCAGTGGTGGATCTCAGAAATTGACTGCCCGGAATTCTTTTGGAGTCATACCCACATGTTGCTTAAAGAACTTGGTGAAATAAGTGGACTGCTGAAACCCCAAAAAGTATGCTACCTCTTTGATCGATTTGTCTGTATTGGACAGGAGGCGTTTGGCTTCCACAGCTCGTTTTTCATGGATCATCTGACCTGGGGATACACCAAAGATCTTCCTCACCAGGGCAGAAAGTTGCTTTACCGTCATGGACATCTGAACGGCATAAAAAGAAACCTCATGAGGATCATGCAGTGTTTGCTCCACCATTTGCTTGAACTGAATGGCTTTGTCCATATCAGGAGATTGCGACCATTGCTTTTCGGATTGTCCCAGTTTCAGGCGTTGTGCAAGGGTAATCAAAACGCGAAATAAGAAATATAGCTGTTCCTTGTAGTGAATCTCCTTGGCCTGCTCTTCCTCCTGGAGAATCTTCAGGATTTCCGAAAACTTGGCCAACGACCCCGCATCCATCTCAATAAATGGTGTATTGAGTTCATTGAAGATCCTGTAAATGATCCAATTGTCATGGTCGAATTCGAAGCGGTTGAGGAATGTATCATTGAAATGGAAGAGGTAGCCGTCATTCTCAGAAGCATCACAGAATTTGTGAACCTGACCCTTGTCAATGAAAAACAGAACATTAGCGGGATGTGCGTAGGATTCGTAGTCGATGTAGTGTATCCCACTTTTCTGGAACCATATCAACTGATAGAAACTATGTCGATGAGCAGCCGTGGCTTTGGCACCATGCTTGAGCAAATAGGGTTTAGACTCGATCGTCTCAAAATGGGGGCGAATGTCATCTCCCTCATGGAAGTGATATTGTCGAATTTGATTCATTCTATTTTCAGATCGCCGTCATGATGACTACACTCCAACTTTCTGTCTGTTTTGGTTCCCTCTCAAGCTTAGAATCATAGGCAGCAACGCAGTCTTGATAATGCTCAAGGTCCTTTGAACATTGAGGTAATTTATGGAATAAGTAGAATTCGAAATCACTCAGGGCCGTAAGAGCAAAACCCATTCAAACAGACATTTTTTGAACTTGAAGTTCTTTCTCTGCATGTACTTTTCACAAGCGAAAACCCAACAGATTTTCTTCTCCGTCAACTTCTATTTAATTTGTGTGCTTCATATGATCAGCATACGAATAAACCGACCATGAAAGTATACCTGGGAGGTACTGTCAATGGATCCACCTGGCGGGACTTCGTCATTGACGAACTGAAGATGGACTATTTCAATCCTGTCGTAAAGGATTGGGACGAGCAGGCGCACCAACGTGAGTTGTACGAACGACGGCATTGCGATTTTGTACTTTATGTCATCACCCCGAAGATGACGGGCTTCTATAGCCTGGCGGAGGTTATGGACGATGCCATCAAGCGACCCGACCGCACCATATTTTGCTATCTGAGGGAGGACGGAGAAGACGAATTCTCCGAAGAGGCCATCACCAGCCTCGACAACATTGGCAAGCGCGTCGCCCGAAATGGTGCTGCATGGTTAAAGTCATTGCAGGAAGTCATTGAACACCTGAATTCAGCTCGAAAGCAAACTGATGAATTTGCCCTGGATCAGTCTGACTTCCTTGACGCCTTCATCTCCTACGGTCGCAAAAGCAGTCGGAACTTCGTCGCCGAGATGGACGGCCACTTGCAGGCTCAGGGGTTCAATACCTGGTATGACAAAGGCCTGGTTCCCCTGGAGATTGGGCATCTCGACGAGGTGAATGAACTGATTGAAAAGTCTCGGAACTTCCTTTTTGTAATTTCCTCACATGCTGTTCGGTCGGAATATACACTTCGGGAACTGGAGTATGCCAAAAAGCTCAAGAAACGGATTATTCCGATCATGCACGAGCAACCCACTGCCTACTGGGAAAACGTGCCTTTTCATATCCGCAATGGCAAGATACTCTATCGTACTTCCTCTGCTAATGACGCCCCTCTCTTTGGCCAAATCACAGATACAATTTCAGAGGAAAATGACTTCGTACAATCACATACCTCGATTCTGAGAAAAGCACTGGCCTGGGAGAAAAGTGACAAGAGTCCAAAGCAACTACTCTATGGTGCAGACCGCCTGGAGGCCTCCAGATGGCTGAAAAGAACATTCACCAACGCCAACCCACCGGCAGTACCTTCGGCACTTCACCGGGAATACATCGAGGCTTCCGAGGCGCTGAGTTTTTCGAAGCAGATCATGCATTTCCTCAATAAGGCGACCGCTGTCATTACGGAGCGGGAGGCATTTGACAGTTTCATAGGCTTGGTTTCGCTGGCAAACCCCATTTCACTGGCGCCCCAACTCTACACCGTACTGACTACAGCTGACCTAAGCTCCGTGTCAGAATATACTTTCGGCCTATTCGCATTTCTCAATCTGTGCTTTGCCCTTGTGGGAATAAAGCAGAAGAATCTTGGGATGTTCATTTCGATGTTTCTTAGTATGATTATGAATTTGATCATCGTCATAGTGAAAATTGCCAGTTCAGGCTAAGCAATAGCTCGTTCGGACGAAAAACCTTTCAGGTTCCCAATTATTTTTCTACATTTCATTACGGAACCAGGCTATGCGCATTTTTTCACGCTGCTAAATGCCTGACAATGAAATATTTCCTATTGGCCCGGCCCAGTGCGTTGATTGTGCAACACATGAAAGCACTAGTGCAATCTGCCGGCTATGAGCCGCTTCCATTGACCAACCTGAGAGAAGTAGAAAAAACTGAAAAATCGGAAATCGCCGCCGTAGTCGTATCTACGGCCCTTTCATCACCGGTGAAAGAGTCCTTTGCACAAGTAATAGACTATTGCTGGCGCTTTTTGGGACCCAGGCCGATTTTCCTGGCCTCCTACGCAGACCTCAGACGCACAAAGATTATTGCTGGTTCGAAGTTTCGCGATTTCGGCATGCAGGTGGACATATTGGGACTGGAAGAAACCCGGGACCTGGCCGAATTTGACTACAGGCGGCAGGTCTTTGTCATAACACAAAAGGAAATAGCCAATTCACAGCAAATGCCGATTGCGCTGGTGGCTGTGAAGAAAATTGTCCAGGGCATGTATGATGTACCTAGTATCCAATAGTGTCCGGACGCCAACAAAAATGTCAATAACCTCGTTAAGGTAACTTATAAAGTTCCGGTTATGAGGGCATCCAGCAATTTTACCAAGGCAATTCACATCTGCCTCTTTCTCAATATTAAGGAAGGCGAGTTGAAATCCAGTACTCAGCTCGCGGAGAGTGTTGATACCAATCCCGTGGTCATCAGGCGACTTGTGGGATTGCTGCGCAAGGCAGACCTGGTTGATAGTGTTGCTGGAGCCAAGGGCGGATTTCATCTTTCGCGACACCCCGAAGACATAGACCTTTGGATGATCTACAGTGCGGTAAAAGAGGAAGAGCTATTCACCCGTCCAAAGATCAATGCCAATTGCGATATCAGCTGCAACCTGGAGCTACTGGTACATGACACTTTTGAAGCAGCAGAATTGTCAATGAAAACCCAATTGGAAAAAGTAACCGTCGATCAACTCTCTGAGGACCTCATCCAAATACTCTCAGAATCAGCTGCTTAGAAAAAAGAAGAAAAAAATTTAGACTTAAATGAAACTTTTAGTGTTACAAAATAGTCTATAGATATGTAACATTTGAAACTACATATAAACCGGAACAAATACATGAAAAAGCTAACTTTCATCCTGGCCTTCGTTGCTCTAGTAGCTGGAACAACCGCCACCGCTCAAGATCAAGAGCCTCAAGTGATCAAATTGACCCAAGTCGATGGGAAATTCACCAAGAAGGAGTTAAACCTCAAACCAGGCACCTACATCTTCGAGGTAACCAACAAGAGTGTTGACAGGGAAGTAGGATTGGTAGTTGCCAATCTCAATGAAGACGGAGCTGCAGGGGAGCACATTGCCGAAGGATACCTAAGCAACGCCATCAAAAAAGGTGAAACAGCACGTTCTCAGGTGGTAGTATTGGAAGAAGGCGAATACAAATACTTCTGCCCACTGAACCCTACACCTGAATACAGCATCAACGTAAGTGAGTAGTGAAGTTGGAAAAGTGAGTAAGATAGGGCGCTCCAAGGAGCGCCTTTTTTTGTTTTAATGGGGTGTTGAGGAACGTCCTTATCGCCGCATGATACTGGTCCGAACGATCAAAAAGTGCTATTAGCGGGCCCACGTCGACGACCGTTCCCCTTCCGGAGCCTTTCACGAATTACCTCTTTATGGGTGGTAGAGAGATTTGATTTGCCACTGGCATCGATCCCGAATAGATCCACACCCAGGTCGTAAGGTTTTTGCTGATAACTGCTCAAATAAGCCGCAATGCCTCTTTTACCACCATTGTCTTGGACATTTGATGTGCTTCAGCATATGCCTTCAACTGTTCTTCGGTTTCCTTGTCTAGTCTTACAGTAAGCATTTTCAAATTGTATTACAGATGTAATACAGTTTTGTTACTTAAGAATCTTCCGAATTTTCCGGCCATCTTCCAGCAGGCCAAAGAGTTCATCTTTCCTCTCGGACTGAATCGCCGTTTTCATCCCTTCGAGTTTTTCCAACAGGCCGTCTATGGCCGCAGTAAGTGCCCCTTTGTTTTCCAAAAAGATGGGTACCCACATTTCAGGAGAACTTTTCGCCAATCGCACCGTAGACGCAAATCCCGAACCCGCCAGCTCCAGGATCAGTTCGCCATCTTTCTCTTTTTCCAAAACCGCATTACTTAAGCTGTAGGCGATCACATGGCTGAGGTGAGAGATATATGCCAGGTGCAAATCATGGCTTTCGGGCGTCATTTCAAAAAGGCTCATCTCACTGTAGGCACACCATTCATTAAAGGTATGTCTGACGGATAAATCTGTCTTCTCACCCTCGCAAATAATCATGGTCTTTTGGTGGTAGAGCGCCTCAAAAGCGGCCTCGGGACCAGAATACTCCGTACCGGCAATGGGATGAGCTGCTAGGTATCTGCTGCGGTTTCCGTGCGTGCTCACCACCTTGCAGATACTTTCTTTGGTGGATCCAAAATCCACAACAAATTGGTGGGGTTTGATTTGATCCAACAGCTTGGGAAGCAAATCGCGAATAGCAGAAACAGGAATGGTTAGCAGCACGGCATCCGCCCACACAAGACCGGCAGTCCATTCACTAAAAACCGGCCCTACTAGCCCGATTTTTCGGGCCTTGTCCAGTACTGCATCAGACTGATCGTAACCACCTATTTCATGACCATGGGATTTCAGCTTCAATCCGAAGGACCCACCCATGAGTCCAGTACCAATGATGAGTATTTTCATGAACAAATCCTTTGAAGGGCTTCCGTCAGTCGCGCCTCAGGAGTACAGAGTGATATACGGACATATCGCTCACCCGCATCACCGAAAATGAACCCTGGCGTGATGAAAACGTCTTTATCTGCCAACAGTCGATCTGAGAGTGTCTCGGCAGATTCATCCGCTGTCTTCGCCCATGCAAACATTCCCGCTTGCGAAGCGTGGTATTGGCACCCTAGCGCATCCAAAATTTCAAATGCCAATTCCCTTCGGCGGTGATACTCCTGGTTCAAAGGTTCGAACCATTCATGCCCCATGGAAAGGGCCTTGACGGCTGCCAGCTGAACGGGTTTAAACATACCACTATCGACGTTACTCTTGATTTTCAGAACAGACTGGACGTTGGTCTCATTGCCGCACAGCCAGCCCACGCGCCAACCTGCCATATTGAATGACTTGCTTAAGGAGTGCAATTCCAAGCTCACCTCCTTCTTCCGGTCAAACTGGAAAATGCTCATAGGCGGATCATTGAGAATGAAGCTATAGGGGTTGTCGTGGCACAGTAAAATGTCTCTTTTGCGAGCATACTCGACAAGTCTGGCGAAAATATGGGGCTTCGCAATCGCCCCTGTGGGCATGTGTGGATAATTGAGCCAAAGGAGTTTCACACGTTCAGTATTCAACGCGTCAAGAAAGTCCCAGTCAGGTTCCCAATTCTCGTCCTCAAGTAAAGGATAATAGACAGGTTCTGCCTGTAGCATATTCGTGACAGACGTATAGGTAGGGTAGCCCATCTCAGGGATCAAGACCTGATCACCTTCATCCAGGAATGCGAGCGAAATATGGGTAATCCCCTCCTTAGAGCCAATCAGAGGAAGTATCTCATGATCTGAGCTACACGCTACAGCAAAATGCCTGTCCATGAATTCAGCTATAGCGGACCTTAGTGGAGCAATGCCTTTGTAGGATTGATAGGAATGGTTGGAGGGGTCGAGAGCGGACTCATTCAGTGCCTTAATGACTGAAGGGTGTGGAGGCAAATCCGGACTGCCAATTCCCAAATTGATTACATCATGACCTTTGCCTTCCAGCTGACGAATCTGCTCCATTTTCCGAGAAAAGTAATATTCCTGCAATCCCTCAAGTCGCCGGGCCGTAAGTACCTTCATTCACTTTGTGATAAGCAATTAAAAATAATGTGCAAACCTATCGCATTGATTGGTTCGCCAACTTTAATTTCGAATCCACCAATAAACAACAAATACCAGAAAATGAAATTTGGAACCAAAGCCATCCACGCGGGCGTCAAACCTGACCCATCCACCGGCGCCATTATGACCCCAATTTTCCAAACCAGCACCTACGTCCAAGCGGCCCCGGGCGATCACAAGGGGTTTGAGTATGCAAGAACACAAAACCCCACAAGAGATCAATTGGAGGCCAGCTTAGCGGCCCTGGAGAATGGCAAGTATGGCCGCGCCTTTGCCTCCGGAATGTCAGCCACTGACTCCATCATCAAATTATTGGAGCCAGGCGATGAAATCATTGTCAGCAACGACCTCTACGGAGGTACTTATCGACTCTTCACCAAACTCTATGAGCGATATGGACTGAAGTTCCATTTCGTGGATATGAAAGAGCATGGTGCCATAGCCGCTGTGGTCAACGACCGCACCAAAATGATTTGGATCGAAACCCCAACGAATCCAATGATGAACATAGTTGACATCAAAGCCGCAACGGCTTTGGCCAAGGAGTATGGTGCTCTTGCCGTGGTGGACAACACTTTCGCTACCCCCTACCTGCAAAATCCATTGGATCTCGGAGCTGATATCGTTATGCACTCGGTGACCAAGTACATCGCTGGTCACTCCGATGTTGTCATGGGGGCGGCCATTACCAAATCCAAGGAAATTGACGATAGACTGGCATTCATCCAAAACTCGGCAGGAGCCATACCAGGACCAAACGACTGCTTCCTGGTATTACGTGGCATCAAGACCCTACATGTACGCATGGAAAGACATTGCGAAAACGGTAAGCGGATCGCGCACTTCCTCAAGTCACATCCTTTGGTCCAGCGGGTATACTGGCCGGGATTTGAAGAACACCCGAACCACCATGTGGCCAAGGAGCAAATGAGGCACTTTGGCGGTATGATCTCCTTCATCCTAAAGAATGATAGTCAGGAGGCCGCATTCGAGGTACTTCAAAAATTCAAGGTTTTCTCACTAGCTGAATCACTGGGAGGCGTAGAATCTTTAGTGGGGCACCCTGCGAGTATGACGCATGCAAGCATCCCTCGTGAACAACGACTGGAGGCAGGTCTCACTGACTCTTTGATCAGGTTGAGCGTGGGTATCGAAGATGCAGAGGACCTTATCGAAGATTTGGTGCAGGCGATAGAAGATTAGGCGAAGCGCTACAAGGCGCCAGAAGTCTACTGGCGCTTAGAGTCTCGGGTATTGGCCCTATGATCATCTCACTAGTGTGAGGGAATCAGGGTCTGACCGCACCGGCCAGTGTGTCGTGGTGCTCAAGGATGAGTTTGCGCAAATCACTACCGATGGTGAAGACACTTTCGAAACCCGCTTTTTTTGCGGCGGCATCCTCATCTGCCAGGGGAATACTCCCGCTTTGCGCAAAGTCCTCAATGTCATCGTAACAGCCGATTGTGAAAATGTCCCACGAAGTACCAAAGGCTCTGGTAAATATGAAATTGGGACGGCGACCCAGTGCTTCCAGGTAGACATTCTCCATCTTGCGCTCTTCAGCCAGCATTTGCTGCTGCCCCGCCAGAGCTGTGAAGATCTCGACATGATAGTAGCTGTATTGCCGCATCCAACGATTGAATTCCTCTTCTTCCGGACCATAGAAGAAACCCTCCTCCTGAAAAGAAATCTTATCATTCAAGGCAGATCCATATGGTTTTTGGAGGGTTTGCGATTGGTCTAGGCCTTCTCCGAAATATGCTGCGGCGGTAGGAACCGGATGCATCCACAACAAGTCCCATTGATCCCCCTGGCTATGCCGCATCAAAAACGGCCGCTGAATACCCAGCGATTCATGGTTTTGCAGATCGCTCTTCATCATCTCGATCAAGCTCAGCAATTCCCCGGGAGCAGCACGCACTACCTTCACATAGTACATTTGGGTTTGCCCAGAGCATGTGAAGATGACTAGCATGAACATGCTGGCAACGAAAGCCCTCATGGTCGCACAATGGTATGCCCGTGAGTCAACTCGATGGCAGGATCTAATGAAGCCGCCACAGAACAATATTTTTCCACTGCCAACGTGATGATCTTTTCAGCTTCCTGATCTGTCAGGTCCGGGGAAACGATCTCATAGTGGATGTGTATTTTCACAAACTTGCGGGGGTACTCCTCCCGGCGTTCCCCATCTGCTTGCCCCTTGAATCCCGCGAGTGTTTTGCGCCTCTTCTTGATCATGGACACGATATCGACGGCAGCGCATGCCACCGTTCCGGACAAAAGCAGCTCGGTTGGAGACTGGGCCTGTTTATCTGCTTTGAACATATCAATATCCACCTTATTGCCGGATTCATTGATGGAAGTGTATGCTTCATCACCTCGATATTCAAGGGTTACCTTCATTTTGGATCATTTTTGAATGGAAACCAAAGTTACTTGGTTCTGGCAGGCCGGAATATACACGACTAGCTTTATCTTAACCCTTCAGTTCTTTTTGGGTGGCAATTCCAGATATAACAGGAATGTTACTAACAATCCACCCGGATACTGCGAAGCGCGAAGAACAGCTTCAACCACCGCATTGAGCAATATCAGGAGCTGCCGCGGCCTTGATTTTGTATTGAGAAATACGCCCGACAAAAACATTTTTCAAACGATTTCGATTGTTCTGTCAGGTATGAATCCGTCGAGTACTGCTAGATTTCACAGAATACGGTTTTCTTTGTGCGAAATTTGATCACACTATTCATGATAATTCCAAAGGAGCCTAAGCTTACTCCTGAGCAACTCAGGGAGGTAGAGTCGATTGTAAACGAATACGATTGCAGGCTGCAGCCGATCGAAGGCTGGCACAGGACGATCTATGCAATCTTGGGTGAGGAGCGCCGGCAAATCATGAAAAACCGGATTCTTGGCCTGGATTATATCGACCGCATCGATTCGATTGATTCTCCCTACAAACTCATGGACAGGTCTTCGGAAATGGCCTACCACAAAGTTCACGTGGGTGGCAAGATCGTTGGTGAAGAACCTTTCATTATCGGCGGACAGTGCACCATTGATCCCGAAAACCCGAATTTATTCCTGGAAACCGCACACGCTGTAAAGGAAGCTGGAGTGCAGGCCATCAGAGGCGGGGTCTGGAAACCTCGAACCATGCCCTACTCCTTCCAGGGTGATGACAGATCCATGAAGATTCTGCTTGAGGCACGGGATCAAACCGGCCTCCCTGTCGATACGGAGGTCATGGATGACTACCAACTTGAAATAGCCCTGGAAGCGGAAGTCGACATCCTGCAAATCGGAGCGAGAAACGCACTGAACTACTCGCTACTGAGGAAGGTAGGTGAGAAGACCGCTGACAAAAGAATGGCTGTTCTCCTGAAGCGTTCGATGTCGATGGGCCCCATTAACGAATTTATCGCCGCCGCAGAATATATCGCTGCCGGAGGCAATCCGGACGTCATGTTGTGCCCCAGGGGTACTGTTCCGAAGATGGATGGTTATCGCAATTATCCTGATGAGAGCATCACACCCCTTCTGAAAGAAAAGACCTGGGCGCCTGTGATCGTAGACCCCTCTCATTCCGTAGGACGCGCAAAGTATGTACATGCAGCGGCACTGGCGGCCATTTCCTATGGAGCCGACGGACTCATCATCGAGTCTCATATCGACCCGCCGCACGGCATTGGCGATGATCCTAAGCAATCGGTTACTCCCGAGGAACTGAAGCACATCATCGACCATAGCAGAACTATATGGTCCATGCGGAAGGAGAGCGAAGTAGTTCTCTAAAAAGAATTCAAGGCTCGTCACGCAACGAGCCTTTTATTTTTGATTAGCTGCCAATGGCTTCGAGCCTTGCTTTGTAGGCTGAGCTCTCTGGATTCAGTGAAAGTGCTTTCTGATAGCATTCCCGTGCTTTCTCATTACTTCCCATCACCTCATAGGCCTCGCCAAGACTGTCGTGAACATTGGGATCAAAAGCATACACCTGAGCATTGAACTGGAATGCAATCAGTGCTTCCTCAGTTCTGCCGGAGCGCAGGTACACATAACCCAGGGTGTTCAACTCACTGGGCCGACCGACCATGTGACGTACATGAGGCAAATGCTGATCCCAATTTTCTTCAACATTGGAAGCCCCCTTCTCTTTGAGTAGTTCCATGATGTACGTTGCAGCCCGGTAGTTTGGCTGCGGAGGAAAGCCGAGGGCTATCTGCGCCAGATCAGTCTCAACGCTGGTCGCGGGAGATTCGACTATTCGTGCATATTCTGCCCCATCCTCCTTGAAAATGAAAGTGGGAACCCGATGGATGTCCTTACCAGCTTCTTCGGCGTTTGGACCTTGCTTATATCTGTCGTCGTCATTGTACAATGCAGTGATCTTCAGCTGCGAACGGTCAAGCCCCAACTCATCCCATAACCTGATGAAGCGGGGTACCCAATAACGAGAATCTCCGCACCATGTACCCATGTAAATCTCCACTTCCTTGCCCTTCAGCGCCTTCGCCCAACGTTGCTTCTTCATTGTGGACTGTGTTTCGTTGTAAGCTTTCTCAAACCAGGACTGATAGGATCCTGTCTTCAAATCAGCAATTTGTATGGGACCCGCAAGATTGGAATTACCTCTGTAATCAACATATTCCAGCGGCTGGCTCAGGACCAGGAAGGCGACGCTACTTAGCGCCAAAAAAAGTATAGTTCTCATAAGATTTGTGTTTTCCTGCTAAACTATCAGCGAGCCTTACAGCGAGCTGTTAACAGAATCCTAAAGCTTCTTAATGAGATGTTAAGGTCGAAATGACCGGGGGAATTGGTCATCCTTCAGTTGAGGTGACGTGGTTGAATGATTGCTCGAAAAAAGGCCTTGGTGGTGAATCACGTGCTGCCAGACCAACAAAAAAGGGGCCTCGGAGCCCCTTTTATCTTAAGATGTACCCTTGCACTATTTGCCTTTGATCTCGGCAATCAGGGCTTCATTTCTTTTCACATAGCCAAAGTCTCCGCCTTCGTTAGCTTTCGCCTTCGCCATGGAATCCTCAGCGGTGGCAATGGCTTCTTCATCCTGGCCAAGCTTTGCCAATATTTGCGCCTTAAGGTGGACATTCCAGAACTGACGGCTGTTGTTACCAACTGCCAGGTAAGTATTGACCCACTCCAGGGCCTGGTTCAGGTCTTTGCCAGCATTGAAATAATAGCTTGCGGCCTGAACGTAGTTTTGTGGGTTAACTGCGGTCTTTTCCGCAATCTCAGCCATGACCGT
Source organism: Cyclobacteriaceae bacterium (assembly GCA_965601475.1). Classification (GTDB taxonomy): domain Bacteria; phylum Bacteroidota; class Bacteroidia; order Cytophagales; family Cyclobacteriaceae; genus JAWPMT01. The sequence continues at coordinate 1,551,462 of OZ271832.1, forward strand.
TTCATCAAAATTCACTGAAAACGGCAGCTTCCAGGAAACATCCGCCCATGCAAAATGAAGATTGGCATTGGTGTTATCTTCAGAGATATCAGAAATATTGAAAGTCAAGGTCTCCACCTGATCAGTCAACTTCATGGGCGTCACCTTCACAGTAGCGGCAACATCCGCATCATTGAACCGGGACATATTACCCCCTATAGACGGATCCTTGTAAAAAATCACATCCCAGCTGTCGGCCCCGGGTCGGGACAGAAGCAGGTATTCACCGGCCGCCAGGGTAGCATCACCCATCATGACATCAGTACTGAATGAGATACGGGACCCGGAATTGGCACCTGTTCTCCACAATCGGTCATATTGCTCAAGGTATTGATCGCCGGTACCAAATATTTGTCGGCCTTTGACCTTTGGACGGAAATAGTTGACCTCGACATCTGTCAATCCCACCCGGCTGCTCACGGACCCTGCCGGACTCGGCTGCGGCATATTGATCTGGGCATCAGCAAGGAAAAAGCACAATGCCAAAGGGGCTAGTAGTAGTTTTTTCATTTTTCGATTCTTATAATTTTTGAGTTGTTCAGAAACTGAACGGAAAATTACCGGTTTGCGGTGAATTTACATCTCTCTACACACTGATGACAATTCATGACATGCCTTTACCCCTCCATGACAAAGGCATTGAAAACCTACCCGTTAAATCAGCCAAGGTTAAAAACTCAAAATACAAAGGACAGATTATGAAAAGAACAACAACACTTATTGCAGCGCTGCTGATGGTCATCGGCGTTGCATCCGCGACAGAGGGAGAGCGTACAAAAGAAAGCAAAGTAGCTATGGTGAAATGGAAAGCAAATACGCATCAACTTTTCTACTTGAGCAAACAAGAAGGAAAGGTAACAGTTAAGATTTTGGATGACGAAGGAAATACGCTTGTGAAAAAATCCATCAGAAACGAAAAAGGGTTCGCACTCCCTTTAAATTTCAGGAAGCAGGCAGCCGGAAACTACCAATTGCAAGTAGTGGATGATGAAGACATCTATACAGAAGACTTCAAAGTGACAAAAGAATAATGATGAGGTAACAAGCCTTTATATTCCGTGATTCATGTTTGTCTTTGGAAAACCATGAATCACGGTTTTTAAAAACTTTACAATACTTCTTTCATACTATTACAGAATCTCTCTTCTTTGGAGAGATTTTCTGTTTTATGGGCATTTTGAAACGCTAATTACATCTTTTTACAAACGTTGACCCACAGGTGACCCCGTCCAATAGCGAGCGCCGTATTATTGAGTAACGAATGGTCATAAACTTATCAGGGCATGGAAACGGTGAAGAAAATTTTGATTTTATATGGTATCCTTTTGAGTCTGCAACTTGCTGGCGCAGATTTTTGGGACCATCGCGTGGTCAACCTCAGGGGCGTCTGGAAATTCAACATTGGAGATGATCCGGATTGGGCCAGACCGGACTACGATGACAGTGACTGGGAGGACATATATGTACCCTCTGCGTGGGAAGAGGAAGGATTTCACGGGTATGATGGATATGCTTGGTATCGTGTTGGTTTCGAGATCCGCGGGGACGTAGATTATTCCGCACTCTCCATAGAACTGGGCTACATAGACGATGTGGATGAGGTCTACATCAATGGTGTTTTGGTTGGATTCACTGGCGGCTTCCCTCCCCGCTTCTACACGGCCTACAAGTCTTTTCGAAAATACAATATCCCTGAAGAAGTCATCAATAAGGGCGGCGTAAACATCATTGCTGTACGTGTTTATGACACCGTTCATGGAGGAGGTATCATCAGTGGAAGTGTTGGTATTTTCGAACGGGAAAATCGCGCCGAGAAGTCAATGCAGCTGGGTGGACTGTGGAAGATGCGGGAAGGCGACGAAGACGATTGGAGGGACCCTTCTTATGATGACAGCAACTGGGACCCCATCATGGTTCCGGGGTATTTAAGAAACTTAAGGGGCAGGTATTATCGACGGTCCAATTTTGTGTGGTATCGCAAGGAGTTTGAATTGGCTGAGGACTTGAAAGACGAAGAGGAACTGGCAGTAGTCCTGGGGAGAATCGATGACTTTGACGAGGTCTACCTCAACGGTCGCCTCATCGGATACACCAGGGATGACAGACCTCTGGGGCGCTCCAACTCCTGGAGAGAATACCGAATATATGTACTGCTGGATGAGTACCTCAATCGAGATGGGAAGAATGTACTAGCAGTTCGTGTGGAAGACATAGGCGGCAATGCAGGGATTTACGAAGGCCCAATAGGGATCGTGCCATCGGATGAGTATGACCGATTTATCGACTAAAGGACTTGAAGTGGCTGCGGATCACCTCTTCTGCCAACTTCCCCTGAGGAGTAAAGTTGGGGTTTTCCGGACCACCATAGTCTTCCCGCAAGTGCCATTTCCAAAAGAAACCTCCGGCAAACCAGTCTTCTCTCCAGAACTTATTGAAAATGGCCTGGTATGCGTTGGCCTGCACTTCCATGTTGATTGAGTGATGAGTCTTGTCTATCTCCCAGTGATTCCCTGCAGCTTTGTCCAGACTTTGATAGCCATATTCGGTGAAGAGTATCGGTTTACCGAATGTGGAGCTGAAAGTTCTCAATTTCTCAAATTCGTCTTCCCAGCCCTTCTCCAATTCTGATACCTCCGGTGTGACCTCACTGCTTATTGGGAAGTAGGCATCGACACCGATATAATCCAATTCATCCCAGAACTTCACTTTATCGTAGTTATCCCAATTGGAGGCATAGGTCAATTTGCCGTTATACACCCCACGAACTTCTTTAATCAAACTCCTCCAGTAAGCATCCCGCTGGACCGCCGGAATCCTGAATTCCGTACCAATGGCGAACATCTCGGCTCCCAGTGAATCAGCAATTCTGGCATAGGTCATGATATAGGCACGATAGGTGACTTCCCATTCTTTCCAGTCAGCTTCCGTAGGTAAATCAAATTCACCAGGCCAACCATCACCCATGACCCATACATGAGGTTTCAGCATTACTTTCAGGTCTTGGCGTCGTGCACACTGCAGCATCTCACAACTGCCATCAGTGCGCTCTCCCCACCATTGACGATCATGGTCAAAGGAAACTTTGGGAGCATGGCCTCTCGTGAAGGCATAAGGTATGATGGCCACCCAATTTGCATGGAGTTGACTAACATCCTGAAATCGCTCTTCAGGCATCTTTTGGGGAGGTGAAACCAGACTCACTCCATTGATCTTATCCCGATCCGCGACCAGAGGCTCCTCCCCTTCCAAGGAGAGAAGAGCCAATATCCCGAACACGGGAATAAAACCCAGAAAGTACCTACTCAATCTCAATATCGTTCGATCTTGGCCCCTATGGCATTCAAACGCTCATCAATGTGCTGATAGCCCCGGTCTATTTGCTCCACATTGTGTATCACACTCGTACCCTCCGCGGACATGGCCGCGATCAACAATGACACTCCGGCGCGTATATCAGGGGATGTCATTTGAATCCCTCGCAAAGGAAATGCACGATTTATACCGATTACGGTTGCGCGGTGAGGGTCACAAAGTATGATTTGCGCGCCCATATCTATGAGCTTATCGACGAAAAACAATCTGCTTTCAAACATCTTCTGATGGATGAGGCATGTTCCCTTTGCCTGGGTCGCGGTGACAAGGACAACACTGAGCAGGTCTGGTGTGAATCCGGGCCATATCGCATCGGCAATGGTCAGTATTGACCCGTCGATATAAGTATCAATTTCGTAATGGTCCTGGGCGGGCACATGAATGTCATCTCCAACAATGTCTATTTGTATCCCTAATCTGCGGAAAGTGTCGGGAATGATCCCAAGTGCATCGACCCTGGCATCCTTGATCGTCAGATCTGACTGCGTCATGGCGGCCATACCAATGAAACTGCCTATTTCAATCATATCCGGCAGCATTGTATGCGTTGTACCTTTCAGCTCTTTGACACCTGTGATCTTCAACAAATTTGAACCTACACCCTCTATTTCTGCACCCATGCTATTCAGCATCTTGCATAGCTGCTGAAGATATGGCTCACAAGCTGCATTGTAGATAGTGGTCACACCCTGGGCCAAAGTGGCTGCCATTACGATATTGGCAGTGCCTGTGACGGAGGCCTCGTCAAGGTGCATGTAGGCACCTTTCAGGTTCGAACCATCAACCGTGTAGAAAGAAGTGGCTGAATCATAGTTGAATTCTGCACCTAGTTTTTGGAAACCTATGAAGTGTGTATCGACGCGTCGTCGGCCGATTTTGTCACCGCCTGGCTTAGGCATTTTGCCAACACCGAATCTCGCCAACAAAGGCCCAAGAATCATGATTGACCCACGAAGTGCAGCGGCCTTGTTCTTAAAATCCTCGGTCTCCAAAAAATCCAGATCGACATTCGCCGCCTTGAAGCGGTAGCTCTCCTGCCCAAGGCGTGTCACTTCCACACCCATATCTCCCAGGAGCTCGATGAGCTTGTTCACATCCCGGATATTGGGGACTTTGTGGATGTCGACAGGCTCCGCCGTCAGCAGGACTGCCGAGATGATCTGAAGCGATTCATTTTTCGCCCCCTGGGGAACGATGGAACCATTCAACCGGTTTCCCCCTTCGACACGAAATGATGCCATCGTCTATCGAAATAATGTGATGAAATTTAGTTCCTTCTGCCCTTGCGTCGCTTTTGTCCATGTCCACCCTTGCCTCGTCTGTGACGCTGCTGCTCATTCCTATTCGCATTCGGTCTGCCGCTGGGTTTAGAAGAATCGAACAATCTGTATTCTTCCACTTTCTCAAGGGCTATCTGAAGCTTTCCCTTTGACATAGACCTGATGTGGTCTACGATGATTTTGTCTTCGATGCTGTCTTTGTTCCAGGTATTGAAAAAAGACTTCATCAGACGGCCTATACTCACGATAGCTCCTTCTTTCTCTTCAGGGTCTTCCATGGCAATGGCCTGTTCTATCATGATCTCCACATTGCGCCCGTAATGCTTGAATCGGATCTCGTTTGATTTGTAAGGAACCCGATCCGGCTTTCGATCAAGAATGGCCGAGTCTGGCTTGGGATAGGGGCTATCCACATCCAAATCAAAATCTGAAATAATGAACAGGTCGTCCCAGACCTTCTGGTTGTAATCATTGGAATCCTTGAGATTGGGGTTGATTTGCTTCATCAGCTCCACCACCGACTCTGCATAACTATCTCGCTTCTCTTTGTCATTCTCTTCTTTGATTCGGGCCGCCAGATTCTGAATGTTCCGGCCGTACTCCCTGAGCTTCAAGTGGCTCTTATCCGTATTATACTCCATGAATATTATTTGAGACCCTAAAATTAAAGGAAACAAGGACAGTAAGCGCAGACTTATGATAGCTTCTTTTTATAAGCTGCCTCTACAAAGCGGGCATTGGTCTTTCGCCCAAAGTAATCCGCTGTGAAAACTGTCAGGTAACGCAGCAGTGCTTACGTGAGACAATGGCAAGAGATTGGAACAAACTATCGTGGAAGTCCTCCTGCTCCCTCACTCGACCATCAGGTTGCGCCCGGCCTTGAAAAATAAGACTATCTGATTGGGCCTGGCTATATGTTTCAGGGATAGTGAAATCATCATCTAACAAGTATGAATGACCCGCCAATGAGCTTCATCACCCTTCAGGTCATTTTTCCGGCGGGTATAGCAAAGGCTTTTCAAAGATCAGTCGATGCTCCTCCAAATGCTTTTTTTCTTTGAATCCTACAAGGTTGAAGTTGTGCTTCATCGCGAAGCAAATCATATTCCTGTGCTGGTTTCTTGTCTTGAATTGAAGGGCCTTGTAGCCACGTTGCAGACACCATTTTTCAAGGCTTTGTTGCAATCGACCGGCAACCCCAAGCCGCCGATATTCTGGTCGTACACCTCCCATCCAGCTGTAGAACCTTACGCCATCCTGATGCCGATCATAACCTGCTTTGAACCCTAGCAACCTATTGGCAGCTGTAGCCAGGAATATGATATGATCGACCCCATCAAATCGTTTGCTGTATTCAGGTTCATTAGGTGGTTCATCGAACTCAGGAATTTGCCTAGAAATCTGAACGGCCTCTAAGATGGTTCCCTCCCGGATCTCAATGTCCATTGACCCAATCTTCCACATGATCAATCTCAATCGGAAAATCCTCCGATAAATTGACATTACCTTCCTCAGTCACAAGTATATCGTCCTCCAGTCGAATGCCAATTCCCTCTTCGCTGATGTAGATACCTGGCTCTACCGTAAGCACAGCTCCGGGGGGAATAGGATCATACCGAGCTCCGACATCGTGCACGTCCAGCCCAAGGTAATGGGAGGTGCCGTGCATGAAATACTGTTTGTACAAGGGGCTTCGCGCACTTTGCTTATCTATGTCCTCTTGTTTCAACAGGCCAAGCTTCAGCAACTCCGATTCCATGAATTTGCCAACGGCCTCCTGGTAGTCCTTTAGCACAAGACCGGGTTTCAGCAAATCTGTGGCGTAGTTTTTCACATCCAGCACAGCTTGATATACCTCTTTTTGCCGCTGGGAGAACCTCCCATCAACGGGGAATGTACGGGTGATATCGGCATTGTAGTTGCCATAGGATGCCCCAACGTCCATAAGGACCAAATCACCGGACATCAGTGCCTGTCCGTTGTCGATGTAATGCAGTACGCAGGCATTCATGCCACTGGCAATGATAGGATCATAAGCAAATCCACCGCCGTTTTCTATGAAGACCTTGCTAAAAATCGCCTCTAATTCAAACTCCTTTACACCCCGATTGAGCGATCGAACGACAGCATCGTAGCCCAGTTTCGTTACTTTCAGTGCTTCCTTTAAGCTGACCAATTCCTCCTTTTGTTTCGTCATCCGAAGGGCATGAACCAACGGTGCCAATCGATGATAGTGATGTAAAGGAAATTGTCGTTGACAATCGTGAACAAAGCGGTCATGAATGGACTCTACAGCCAGCGTCTTACGGTCATATTCATTTTGGTACAAATAGGCATGCTCAGCCCAGGTCATTACCTGATGGAAGATGCTTGGGAATTCATTGGTCCACTTCACACTGGCTATGCAGCTGAGATGTTCACCCTCGGATTTATTCAACTTTTGACCTTCCCAGGTCGCAATGGTCTCATTGGTCTCTTTCAGGAACAGCACTTCCCGAAGCGAGGGATCCGGATAATCCGGCGCCAACAACAATACCGTCTCTTCCTGGTCGATACCACATAAGTAGAACAGGTCATTATTTTGTCGGAAAGCATGCCTGCCATCTGCATTGGTAGGGAACTCCTCGTTGGAATGGATGATAGCAATCGAATTTGGCTTTAGCTGTTTCGTTAGCCGATTTCGACTGGCGACATAGAAAGAGGCGGGAATGGGTGTATATCTCAATGTAGCTAAATTTAGAGCCCAATATAATTCAGTATTGAGATACCTTTTCTGCCTTATACTATTCCTATCCAGCTGGTTTGCCATTGGTCAGCAAAAAGTCTGGCTGGCCGCCGGAAGCAAAGTGCCTTCAGCCTATCATCTGAGGGTCTGTTCCGAGTGGCTGCGAATGTGCTCCTATGAGGTACCGGATTCCATCCAAATTCCGCCGGCTTTCGGTGCGAATCCAGTCCTGCAATTTGAAAGAATGACATGGTCCCCACCCGACCAAAAGAAACTGGGATTTGCCATGGAGCAAATCGAAGGACATCTTCTACTTGAAAAGGGATTGGAAGCTGAAAGTGTCAAAATAGGCATAATAGATGGTGGATTTTTGGGCGCTGAAGAAGACCCAAGCCTTAACCACTTCTTCGAAAAGGACCTTGTCGCTGCGTACAAAGATTACATTGATCCGGATGCTGCGGCATTTGGGGGATCCAACGCACTCGACGATGATCATGGCACACGCGTCTGGCAGATGATTGGTGGCAACAACACCGAAAACGGGGTTCAATTTGGATTGGCTACTGCTGCGACGTACTACCTTGCCAGAACTGATCACGGGAGTTTTGAGAAGAGAATCGAGGAAGACTATCTCATCGCCGCCCTTGAGTGGATGGCCGGGGAGGGAATAAGACTGGTGAATATCTCGCTAGGCTACGCGACAGGATTTAATGACCCATCCGAGAATTACAAGGTTTCAGATATGGATGGCAAAACCTCCATGATCGCACGAGCCGTTGATCACGCCTTTTTTGAAAGAGACATGCTCGTGGTAGTGGCTGCGGGCAATGAGGGTTTGCAGAAAGAATGGCGCGTCCTTTCTACTCCAGGGGACGCAAGAGGAGCCTTGACCGTGGGAGCCACGAAATTGAACGTTTGGGACAAAATGGACTACAGCAGCAAAGGTCCCGAGTTTTTGGATTATCTGAAGCCCGAGGTGGCACTCTATGCCTCCGGAGGCACCTCATTCTCTGCACCAGTCGTTACCGGTCTCGCTGCGGCCCTCATGGCATACCAACCAGCGCTCTCCGTGCATGAAATTAAGTCGCTGATCATCGAATCCGGAAATTTCTTCCCTTATGGGAACAACTTCGTAGGCTATGGCGTACCGAGGGTATCTGCCATTTTGAAGGAGCTGGCAGGAGAGCAAGTGGCTCGGCCTCCATTGTTGAAGACACGCAAAAGCACCGTCACCTTGAGGGGAGACTACGAGGGCCAAATCGTCGTCCTTTACCACAAATCGGACGAGGTCAACGTTGATCACAGGATTTTTCTTCGCCCGGAAAGAAATCTGATTAGAATCAGGAAACCGGACAATATCAACTTCACGACCGTACTGCTGGGAAAGGAAGTATCTGAAATCGTCTGGCTGCAGTAACCTGAAGACAAATTCAGCTAATAATTTTTCGCCAAACTTAAGGGAGCATGCTTCTGAGCTTTTTTTTGTCTAGTATCGCGAAAACTTGAACATCAATGAAGTACTCCCTTACCACACTATTCATTTTCCTATTTGCCGCAGCAACTTTTTCCCAGGATGAAAAGAAAAACTTCAAGCCAGAGGCTGGGGCATGGAACGCTGAGGTCAATGTAAGCCCGCTAGGTTCCTCACCTGTATCTATCAACTACATTCGTCTGCGACGGTTCAATAGTCCGGATGAGGCTTTCAGGTTGGGATTGTCTTTGGGGGGCAGGTTTGAAAGCACTAGCGATGACATTAATTTCCGCACCGTAGAAATCAGCATTATTCCGGGTTTTGAAAAGCACTTTCCAGGTACAGACAGACTGTCACCGTATGTGGGCGGAGAGCTTGACCTTACATTGAAGACATCAAGCGTCAAGGGCGATGATATCACCGATATCACTGGAGCTTGGGATACCGCAGGCACTGAGCAGGCCTTCTTTAGAGGGGCACTGAATGCCGTCGCCGGGGTGGATTTTTATCTCGCGAGGAGACTGTACATGGGTACGGAGTTTGGCTTCGGATTTGAGGTGATCAACATCCATGACATCGAAATAGACGGTCAAGAGCCTACCGAAAGAGGAAGCACTTTCCAGTTTGGTCCTAATTTCAATAGTGCCTTCCGATTGGGTTTCCTTTTTTAGAATGAAGTGGTTTTTCCTAAGAATCGTGCCCCTGATCTTCCTGATCCAGGCTTGTTCAGAGGGTGAGCAAGTGCCCGTACCCTCGGGCAGCACATTCGCTGAAAATGGTCCGGGGACATTTGCTGATTTTTTGCAGCGGTCTTTTGGGTCCCGTGCTGGCAACACCTTTAGCTCCAATGCCAATGGAGCGATCCAGTTTAGTCAGAACAACACCACCATACTACCGGCAACCATCACGTGGGATGGTATTGAATACAGCTACCAAATCGTTCAGTGTCTCGATGTACCTATTGACGAAGATTTTTCGCTCCCCATCATAGTTGCAAACAATGAAGTCACATTCCGAGACCTGGACATGGTGGGTGCGAGCCCCGAGTTTCTGATCATCAGTTCCAGCTCGGTGTTTCACCGGGTGAATGGCATTAGCGTTCAAGCGTTATCTCCGGAAATTGTTTTCCAAACTTCTACCGTCGCTTACACCGCTTCCTTCACCAACATCCGGGCCGATATTTTTGAAATCGTCACTCCCGAAACAGTGGCCCCTCGGAGTACTGTTATCAGTGGCCAGGGAACTTGCTCACGGTTCTGAACATTTGTCTGTTTTGGTATTCGCGTCGGGGTGGAGTTTCGTACGTGTGAATAAAAGCTAAATTTGCGGCCTTATGGCGGAATACAGGCTGGTAGAGCTGGAAAATGGTATCAGGATAGCGCATAAGCCGACTGACAATACCAAGGTAGCACATGTGGGAATTATGTTGGACATTGGCAGCCGTGACGAGTTGCCTGAAGAGCAGGGTATCGCCCATTTCTGGGAACACATGGCCTTCAAAGGCACCAGGAAACGTAATTCATTTCATATCCTCAACCGACTGGAAGCTGTGGGTGGAGAGCTCAATGCCTACACGACAAAGGAGAAGATCTGTTTTTACGCCTCCGTGCTTCAAGAGCATCTGGAAAGGGCCATTGAATTACTCGTTGACATTGCCTTTCATGCTACATTTCCTGGTCACCAGATCGAACGGGAACGTATGGTCATACTCGAAGAAATGGCCATGTACCGGGACACACCGGAAGATGCCATACAGGATGACTTTGACGAATTGGTCTTCGAGGGTCACTCCCTGGGGAAAAATATTTTGGGAACGAAGGAAACCGTATCAGCCTTCACACAAGAAAATTTCTTTCGCTTCCTGGACCGCAACCTCAACACTTCAAGGATCATATTGTCTAGCGTCGGCAATTATGACCTCAAACGCGTAGAGAAGATTGCCAGGAAATACCTCTCGGAAATACCCTACAAAAATCACACAGAGAGGAGAATTCCTTTCGAAAGCCACGGCATAAGGAAGAAGACAGAATCCAAACCCATATCACAAGTGCATGTCGCCCTGGGGAATACTGCCTATCCCATCACCGATTCAAGGAGAATACCCTTGTTCCTGTTGACCAATTTGTTGGGCGGCCCCTACATGAATTCCAAGCTGAATATGGCGCTTCGAGAAAAGAATGGCCTTGTATATGGTGTAGAGGCCAACTACAATGCCTATGGCGATACCGGGCTATGTTCGATATTTTTCGCCACGGACCCAAGGAATCTGAAGAGGAGCCTGCGAATTACTTTGAAGGAATTGGAGCACTTCAGAAAGAAAGAGCTTAGCCCCACCGCGCTACAAAAGGCAAAACAGCAGATCAAAGGCCACATGGCCATGTCTGAGGAAAATAACAATGCCTACATGATGATGATGGCCAAGAGTCTTCTCGACCTGGGGGAGGTCCCAGACATCAATTCCCTGTTCAGCACAATCGATGGAATACAAAGTGGGGAACTCCGGGAAATCGCCAAAGAAGTTTTTCCTGAGCATCTGAATTCATTGATTTTCGAACCAGAGCAGTAAAACCTCCAGGCAAAGGGAAAATTCAGCTAATTTTATGGTATGGAATTTCTTCCCGAGGAACTCTCGAAATACGCCGAGGCGCACTCTGAAAGGGAAAATGATCTGCTTGCGCAGATCAACCGGGAAACCCACCTCCATGTCTTAAAGCCACGTATGCTCAGTGGGCACTTGCAGGGACGATTTCTAGCCATGATATCCAACATGATACGACCAAAGCGGGTGCTCGAAATTGGCACCTACACAGGATATGCTGCGCTATGCATGGCAGAGGGGCTAACGGAAGACGGCCTGCTCTTCACGATAGATAAGAATGAAGAATTGCAATCCAGGGTCAGCGGGTACTTTCAATCCTCAGAATACACATCGAAGATAAAATTCTTGATCGGCAATGCTTTGGAGGTATTGCCTTCGTTAGAAGAAAAATGGGACATGGTTTTCATTGATGCAGACAAGGCCAACTATTCCGCTTACTACGAGCTCGTATTCGATCAGGTAAACCGTGGCGGGTTCATCATAGCAGACAATGTGCTTTGGAGCGGCAAGGTGACTGACGACACAAAACAGGACGAGGACACCATCGCCATCAGGGAGTTCAACCGAATGGTGCAAGAAGATATAAGGGTAGAAAATGTACTGACACCCATTAGAGACGGATTAATGATTGCAAGAAAAAAATGAGCGCTAAGTCACTTTTCTACCTATTGTACTGTTTTCTGCTTGCTGCAGGCGCATCGGCACAGGTACCCACGGTACCCTCTCGAATGCAGTTGGGAGATATGAAGCTGATTATCGCTGAAAGCGCGAAAAAGGACATCCAGAAAGATATTGACATGCTTCGTGCCAGTGACAAGTTCTTTAGAATCAAGCTGGACCGTGCAGCACTGTACATGCCCATTATCGAAAGAATTCTCAAAGAGGAGGGTGTTCCCGACGAAATCAAATACCTCGCAATACAGGAGAGCGCCCTGATTTCGGACGTCGTTTCTTCATCCAAAGCCGTCGGTTTTTGGCAGTTCAAAGACTTCACAGGTCGGGAAGTGGGCCTAAGGGTGGATAGGAAAGTGGACGAACGAAAGAATATTGTCTCCTCCACCTATGGCGCGGCAAGGTACTTCAAGAACCATCAGAAAACGCTCAAGAACTGGGCCCATACCGTCACTGCCCACATGACCGGACTTGGTGGCATCAAAAAATATACCTCCCCAAAAGACTACGGATCTAAGAAAATGACGATTACCAAAAAGAGTCATTGGTATCTGAAGCGCTTTCTGGCTCACAAAATAGCCTTTGAAAATGCGCTGGATTACAAGCATTCGAAAGGGACAACGATCGCCGAATACAAGAAGGGTGGTGGGAAAGACTTAGGCCGAATTGCCCGGGAATTCAAGGTTGAGCAAGACCTCCTGGAACACTACAACAAATGGCTGATACACGGCAAGATACCGTCCGACAAAAAATACACGGTGATCATTCCCGTGGAGAAAGGCAATAACAAAACGAGAACGCTGGCCAAGCAGGAAAGCAAATCCTACACTCCCAAACGATCCTCCACTGACAAACCGTCAACACCCAAACGGTCGTCAGAGCCGAAACCACTTACAAGGTCGCTAAAGCCCCGTCCGGAACCTGCCCCCGTCGTCTATCCTAGCGAAATCAAGCCTGGATTGAATGGCGTCCAGGCAGAATACCTGAAAATCAACGGCATCAAAGCCGTTGTGGTCAGAGGTGACGACACCCAGAATAAGCTCCTGCAGCGGACCAGCCTGAGCAAGAAGCGATTTCTAAAGTTCAATGAGCTGAAGAAAATGCCTCCCCTGAATCCTGGCAGCGTCTTCTTCGTGAAGAAGAAAAAAAGCTATTCGCCCATCAGCTTTCATGTTGTCAAACCTGGAGAAACGATGTGGAGCATATCACATCACTATGGCCTGAGAAAAAGTAAGCTGGCAAAGATGAATCGTATGTCGATCATTGATGAATTGAAGCCAGGGCGTGTACTCTGGCTCAAGAAAAAGCGACCTTCGTCGATCCCTGTGAACTATCAAGACATCAGCAGCTTCGATGGGGAGGATATGATTGCCGGGACGCCAAATAATGAAAAGGGCAAACCCCAAACTGCCGAGACAGCTCCCAAAAAACAAGAAACGCCAGCGCCGGTGGTAGCTCACAAAACCTACGATGACGGCAAGTTTCATGTGGTTAGTGAAGGCGAAACGCTCTGGGGTATCAGCCGCCAATACGAGGTGTCCGTAGACGAATTGAGGAAATGGAATAAGCTTTCAAAATACGACCCAATCAAACCTGGACAGAAATTGGCGCTGGGCAAATACAAGTTGGTCGAAGAGAAAGAAGAAAAACCGAAAAGGACGATCACCCAGTATACAGTCAAGCAAGGTGACACGCTGTATCAAATAGCAAAAACACACGACATGGACGTGAGTGAGCTCATCAAACTCAACAAAAAGAAAAACAGCGATATTGATATTGGAGAGGAGCTAAAGGTCTACCAATGAGTCATCACCTACTCATCGAGCTTCACCTCTTTGAACTCGAAAGGTAGACCGAGAATATCGCTATAGTCCTCGCCAATCTCGTGCATGCTCTCATCGTCCTCCTCATAGAACCACTCTATCATGACTTCCTTGCCGCGGGACTTTAGTTTTTCCAGTTTTTTCAGAATAACAAAGAAACACTTGGAGGTACCGGTATTGAAATAGATCATGTCGAATGTGGCAGTGATCGAAGTACATGATGCCTTATCCAAATCATCCACGGCCTTGAAGACTGGATCATAGAAGTTGCGAACGTTCTCAGGGCTGGATGAGCCCCTCATCATAAGAATTCCAGCGTTCCCGTCTATCCTGACTTCGGGAGAATTGCGTGTTGCTGTTTGATAGTAGGAAAAACTCATAGTGAAGCGCAGCGATTGTTGTTTACGTCAAATTTGCGTTGTGCATCGCTTGTCCACTCCGGTATTTCGCTTGATGGAAAGAAAGTTTCGACGAATGGTACTGTTGCTGGCTGTTAGTAATCAAAATCCAGTCCAAGGCGTTCTTTCAAGGCCCGCAACGCCGGATTCTGTTCAGCCAGGTATTCGTACTTGTCCTTACTGGTATAGAGCTTCTTTTCTTCCTCGATTTCGCGAATCTCCTTGGTGATATTGATCTCGTCATTCTTGAGTTTTTCCCTAAGAAACCCCACCAATTCCGTCTCAAATCGCTCAAGAATCTTGACTTCGAGTGCGCTGGAAAGGGTAAGCTGGATACCTTTCCCACCTTCCATCAGGGTTGGCACCCGGTTCAAAACAAACCCCTCCATATCGCTAATCCCCGCTTCTTGCTTCTGCTTTTTGAATGCATTCCACGCAGCGCCTAGATCCTGCTGACTGAAGGATTCTCTGCGGCCAATTTGCTCGGTGGCTTTAGGTGCCTCTTTAGGGGGCTTCGCACGGTTGAAGATATTGGGTGTCTCCTTGACGCGCGGCTTATCCCCTACCGCTGGAGGTGCAGATTTTGGGGTGGGTGTTATACGATCTTCGTTACCAGCAGGTGGAGTTGGGGCAGGTGCAGCAGGTTCCGCCGTTTTTTCCGCTAGGCTACTTTTTTTTTTTCGGCTACATGCTGATCCGTCAGCCGGATGGCCCGACCCAGGTTAGAGAGTTTCATCAGCGCCAGTTCGATGTGCAGGCGCTGGTTTTTGCTGGCTTTGTACGTGAGATCCGTTTGACCCAGCAAATTGAGGCCTGACAATAGGAATGAAGGGGAGATTTGTCCGGCCTGCTCGACATACCTGGCCTTGATACTCTCCGAAACATCCAATAAGCTCACCGTGGAGGCATCCTTACATACAAGCAGGTCCCTGAGATGCGACTGAAGCCCGATAAGGAAGTTGTGACCGTCAAATCCGTTCTTCAGAATATCATCAAAAAGTAATAGCGCCGCTGACATATCCTCATTTCTGAAGTGGTCTACCAACTGGAAGTAGTAGTCATAGTCCAGGATGTGCAAATTCTTGATTGCACCCTGGTATGTAACCTTGTTGTCGGAAGAGAAGGTTACAATGAGGTCGAAAATCGACAGGGCATCACGCAGTGCTCCATCAGCCTTCTGAGCGATGAGATGCAGCGCTTCATCCTCAGCATCAATAGCCTCTTTCTCGGCAATTTTGCGGAGTTGGTATACGATATCCCCTATCTCAATTCGATTGAAATCGTAGATCTGACATCGAGAAAGTATGGTTGGAATAACCTTATGTTTCTCTGTAGTTGCCAAAATGAAAATCGCATACGAAGGAGGTTCTTCCAGCGTCTTCAAAAAAGCATTGAAAGCTTGATTGGAGAGCATGTGAACCTCATCGATGATGTATACTTTGTACTTGCCTTGTTGAGGTGGGTAACGCACCTGGTCGATGAGATTTCGGATATCTTCGACACTATTGTTGGACGCCGCATCGAGCTCGTAGATATTGAAGTTGGTATTACCTTCAGCTTCTTGCCCTTCGAATCCATTGACCATTCTCGCCATAATCCGGGCACAAGTAGTCTTGCCGACTCCTCGAGGGCCACAAAACAGCAGTGCTTGCGCCAAATGATCACTGTCAATAGCATTTTTCAGGGTAGTCGTGATATGCGACTGTCCTACCACCTCATCAAATCCAAGGGGTCTATACTTACGCGCCGATACTACGAAGTTGTCCATAAAATCCTAGCGCTATATTAGAAAGATTTGACTGGTTCTCGGCGGACAAAAGGTATTATTTCACATGAAGAAAAAGGTAAGCTCAAAAACTACCCATCTATAGCCGAGGACTATGGCAGAAAATGTAAACAGAAGCACCAAGGTCAGGAAGAAGGTGGTCAAAGGCGGGTATTTGTAGAAAGTCCGCAATCCGCGAAACAGGAAATAGGCAATGACCAAAGCCACAGCCAGGGTTATGTAAAATTCAGATCCCCCAATTCCGAGCTTCCAAAGCAATAGCCATAAGTAACTCAGCAAGATGACGGGGTACCAGAGGGTGAAGGCCAGCAGCTCCATCGCAAAGAGAATATGATCGGAAAAAAGACCCCGTTTGCGGAAGGTTAGTGCACCCAAGAAGAGTGCAAACACAGGCGCGATGGCAATGAGCAGTAACTTTGATCTGGCAGAGATTTTTTCATTGAATTCAGCTTCAAAATCCGGGAAGGCAATTTCTCTGGCTTCCAGCCTGCGTAATACGCGCTTCTCGATAGAAAACCACTCACTGTACACCTGCCCTTTCATTTGAAGGGCAAGGGTCGAGTCAAAAGTTTGGAAATGGGGTAATAGAAAGTAAATGAAATTGGCCAGGAAGAAAATGGAGACGAGCTTGGTATAGCGAATCCTCCTTCCGGAGGTAACTTCCAATGAAAGCTGCCCAGGGTTACTCAATATCAGCCACAAGCTCCTCAAAAGCCGGTTGTCGACGAATGTCAGTGCATTTCCTACTTCCGAAAAAAAGTGGGCCAAGGTGCGCTCCCATGGCTCCTGCACCTTTTCTCCGCAGTAATTACAGAAACGACCTTTGAATGAAGATCCACAGCTCTTGCAGACCCTGGACTGTTCATAATCGAACCCTGCCTTATAATTTGGAATGTTTTTCATAGTGTCCAGCAAACGTCAGTCCCATCACTTCCACTGCTCCAAGTAGGAACCGCCATCCTTTCAGTCCTACTTTTGTAGTCAAACTTATGACATCATGATCAAAAAAGTTCTCTACTGGCTACCTAGGGTGCTGGCTGCACTCATAATGTTGCAGACCCTGTTCTTCAAGTTTACCGCTGCTCCGGAGTCGGTCTATATCTTTAGTCAGATGGGTCTTGAGCCACATGGACGTATCGGCGTGGGTGTTCTGGAACTGGTTGCTTCGATATTGCTCCTGATACCCAAATATTCTCCTATTGGTGGCGTTGTAGGGGCTGGACTGATGGCAGGTGCCCTATTTTCTCACGTGACAACGTTGGGCATCGTGGTTCAAAATGACGGAGGCCAACTCTTCATCTATGCCTGCATCGTGTTGGTATGTTGCCTCATTACAGTCGCACAAGAGAAAGAAAAATTAATCGGGTTTTTGAGGAGGTAGGCTAGTCACTAACTGATGGCGGGATTTTGCCTTCTCGCCTCAAAGCTTCCAGCAAAAAGGCCTCTTTGACATCCAAGGTTAGTTGGTCGTTACTTTTGAGACGAAACAGCTTCTGGCGAACGGCCTTGTCAGACTTGAACATCTGTGCCAACTTCTTGAGCTTGATGAATTCTACATCTCCCTTTGAACTTACAAGGATATTCCCTTTTTCATGCGCAACCGCAGCAGCGGTGACCAAACCCACCAAGCCAAACATGAACCCGAAAAAGTAGGCATGGTCAGCAGATAAGTGAGTCTCAGCCCTGCCCAGGTAGTAGCCATTCCCGAGTGAGTTCAGTTTTATGAAGTGATTTCTACCCACGTTCAGGTAGCGGTCATTTTGGTAAATGAATGCGGCAATGAATTCAGCGGGCAAGTAATCCCCCACAACACAACTATCCAACTCATACCAAGGCAAGCCCTCAGAACCTCGGGCAGTCATCTTGCATGGATAATGCATCACAGGTGTACCCAGTTCAAACTCCTCCCATGTCCTGAGCACTTCTACAGAATCCATTCCGGCCGCATCAAAATTGGTATAGTGGGACGTTGAGTTCTCATAAAACGGCAGCGGAACACCATGTGGATTATGCGACAATAGCCTTCGAAACGACTTCTTCATCAGCTTCGAGACCGTCTCCTCCAAGTAAGATGTGCTATAAATGCTCGAAATGACATCGCTGTAGAAAATCCTTACCAAAGAACCATTGATGGCGGCATAATACTCGGTAGATAAAAGCCAAAATGTCCTCCCCAACTCATTTTCTCGTAATTCGAACCTGAAATCTACGGTCACGCCAAAGTGATTTGGTTTCTCGGGAAAAGCCTGTTTCAGAAAATGCTCAATGGATTCCTCCGCACCCGACTCGAAAGTAATTTCGATGTCGCCCTTGCAATTTCCATAATTGATTTTGGCTCCCTCCAAACCCTTGACCGACCGCACCTGGTCGACATAAAACAAGACGTCTTCGTCGTCTAATTTGAATGACAGTTTCGCAGCATTGAATTCGTAGAAATCACAAGTCCGGCGGATCGTCCGATTATTCAAGGGTTGACCGTAAAGAGTCTGCCATGTCCCCAGTAACGCCATCAGGATGAATATGCCGCATTTCATAGGTTTGGTATTAATGTTGATAATGTGGCGATAGAGGCTGATGATGCGAATGTAAATCCTGAATTCACTGCTCAAGTATATCAAATGACCTGCAATCAAGTAAACCGCTCCCTGACATGGTGGGTACAGTACGAGTCATCAGACTTATGGGATTTTCCCATCCCGTCGTAGCGCCTCGATCACAAAGGCTTCCTTGGTCTCCAGATCCAACTCCCCGGCCCTGTGCAAGTCGTAGAGCTTTCTGCGCGTGACCTCGTCTGACGAGAACATTTCTGCCAACATCCTCAAATTGACAATTTCGATATCACCGTTTGCCTTCACAAGTACATTCACTTTCTGGTAGGAAATAGCCTCCTCATCGGTCAAATTCCCTGGTTCAAAAATGAGCCCATAGAAGTGCGCCTGTTCGGAGGACAAATGTGTTGCAGCCCTCCCAAGATAATGGCCATTTCCCAGAGGATTGAGCTTCATAAATCGATTCTCACCAACGTTGAGGAAGCGATCATTGCCGAGTACAAAGGCTAAAATATCGGTGCTCGGTAAGAAATCTGCTAGCGCACAACTATCCAACTCATACCAGGGTAAGGTTGAGCCCATGGCCCTCAACTTGCTAGGATAGTTCATGAAAGGTTCCCCGGATTCAAACTGTTTCCAGGACCTGAAGATCTCTATGGAATCCAAATTGGGTGAGGTGAAATTGACGTATAGCGCGGGGTCGTTTTCATAGAAAGGTAAAGCCACTCCGCCAGGGTTTTGCCGAAGCAAGCCCTGGAAAGTCTCACCGATCAGTTTTGACACTATAGGTTCCAAATAGGTGGGTACGAAGACGTCCAAAATCACGTCTTTGTAGAAAACCTTAGCTAACTGGTCGTCCACTGTCCTGTAGAAATCGGCCTGCAACAGCCAATGCTCGTGCCCAGGTACTTGTTCCAGTAATTCAAACCGGAAATCAACGGTCAAGGGGTAATGCTTAGGTCTTCTGGGAAATTTCTTTTTGAGGAAGCTCTCAATGGATTCCCGGTCGCCCTTTTCAAAGGTAATCTGCAGGCTGTCTTCGCAATTACCAAATTTCACCTTGGATCCCTCGAGACCTGTCACCGACCTCAATTGCTCGAGGTAGAACAAAGGCGCCCCTTCCAGTTCGAAAGATAGCTTCGACACGTTGAATTCATAAAAATCACAGGTCCTGCCAATCTTGCGCTTGTTCTTTGGCTGGCTGTGCACACAATAGCTGAGCCCCAGATGCACCAAAGCAATGAGCATCAACCTGCAGGGCATTGGCATATCAATTTTCAAAAGGCACCCCATTTTCAATGGCTATCGATTACGCATTTTCAACTCAAACACATCATCTCGGGCATAGTGTCCTACAGGGTCAAAGTCCATCTTCGCTTTGGCTATCAGCGATAAGTCTAACTCCACACTCAATATGCCTGGCTCATCCCAAAGTGGCCCCGCGATCACCTGGCCCAGCGGATCGACGATCACGCTACCTCCTCGACTCATAACCTCGGGAAAGGCTTCGATGTTCTCTCCCGGGAGATCTGTCGGATAATCGCTTTTCTTCACAAATTGGTTAGATCCCAATACAAAACATCGACCTTCTGTGGCAATGTGGCGCATCGTCGCCTGCCAGCTATCGCGATGATCGGCTGTGGGTGCCAGGTAAATCTCCACTCCCTGCTGATACAAATGCGTCCTTGCCAGTGGCATGTAGTTTTCCCAACAGATCAATCCACCAATATTGCCAAAAGGTGTGGGATACACTTCCAGGTCACTTCCGTCTCCTTCTCCCCAGATAATACGTTCTGCGGCCGTGGGTTTCAGCTTGCGATGTTTGCCCAGTAGATTTCCCTCGTTGTCAAAATAAAGCATTGTGCAGTACAATGTACCACTCTCTCCTCGCTCTATTACACCAATCACCAGATAGCAATGGAATTGCCTTGCTAGCTCTCCCAATTGCGCTACTGTGGGCCCTGGTACGGTCAGGCTGTTTTCCCAATAACGCAACCAAACCTCCCGGCCGTCCGCACTTCTACTGCCCACAACCGTCCCGAAGCCCAGCCCACGTGGATAGGCAGGCAAGAATGCCTCCGGTAAAAGCACAAGATCCGGTGCTTCTTTGTTGGCCTCTTCAAGCAATGCACCCACTTTGTCCAGGCTGGCTTTCAAATCGAACAATACAGGAGCATCCTGGATCAGGGAGACTTTGAGCGTTTTCATAGCAGCAAGAATATCCCAAATCTCTCAACTTCAAGTGTCATTTTGGCAATGAACCCTTAGCTTAGGACTTGTGATGATCGATTTTCATGACGCGGGGACGCCCAATTTTCAATGTCCAAAATGCGATAGCGAGCACCTGATCAAACTCGGGGATCTCTTTCAAGGAATTCATTGGCTGGCCGAATGTCGATGTAAACACTGCAAAGCGGAGTTTTGGCACACCTACCCGATCGGTCATGCAAGGCACTTGCCAGTGGGCTTTTCTAAGGATGGACAGCGGCGGCAGCTCCTTCCCGGATCTGAATGGATGACTAATCCGCTGATTGATAGTGTGTTGACCCATCCACCTATTGAGGCTCAAGTCACACGGGAAGTGAAGAAAAAACACAAGCGCATCGTGATAATCAATTGCCTCGATGATTGCTATGGTCATGTACTTTGGAAGATTTTCAACACCCAGCACTACTGGCAATACCCCGAAATGGGCGTAGTACTATTGATTCCGCAGGGGTTTGAATGGCTCATTCCAAAGGGGGTTGCAGAAGTTTGGACGGTACAAGCACCACTCAAAGCCATGAGCCAACTCATAGGTCCTCTGGATACATGTATAAAGGAATGGCTGGCAGATTTCAAGAAAGTCTACATCAGCGAACTGCCCTACACCTACCACCACACACATTTAATGGATTTTGAGCCATTCTTCAAGCTGAAGAAATTGCCCCTGTCCAGGTTGAGTACCCACCCACTTCGAGTGACGTTCCTCCTCAGGGAAGACCGGTTTTGGCTCAACAACACAGCAATGAATACAGCCTACCTTGCCTCCAGGAAGTTTGGCATGTCCAAATACCTTGTCAACATGTTTTTGAAGCGGCAGGTGAGTCTCGTTCAGCGCACAGCAAAGTTGATTAAGAAGCAGCAGCCAGCCACCTTCCAGGTCATTGGTATCGGAAAATCCATAATACTGGGTGAGGAGCTCATCGATTTGCGGCAGGTATCCATGGACGAAAGTAAAGAACGCGACTGGTTGGAAGCCTACCAGCACAGTCACCTGGTCATTGGCATTCATGGTTCCCATATGATGATCCCTACAGCCATGGCCGCAAGCTTCATCAACCTTGTGCCTGAATTCAAAACCAACCAAATTGGTCAGGATGTGCTGGCGGTGTTTCCCGCTGAGACGGGCAAACTCCTGGGACACTATCTTCCGGAGCAGAGCAGTCCAGAGCAGGTGGCCGCCCGCGTGGAGAGTATTTGCCGGCGTTTGTTTGGCCTCGACAAGACTTTCAAGGAGATGTACTTGTAATCAAATAAGTGTCTCCAGTTCCTTCTTCAGTTTTTCGGACAATACTTCTTCCCAGCGCTGGCCCTTTCCTGTGAGGTGGTTGGCATGCCAGAGCCCAGCCCCCCGGTCTTTGGAACGAGCAGTGCTGACGCCCTCAAGGATCTCATCGGCATCGAAGGCGGACACATCCAGCATGGAGGCCAGGTTTCTGACGACCTTCGGCATATCCTCCAACTCCTGATATTGCAAACAAATATGGGCGTGCTTTTCCCAATGCTTGTCCCAGCCAAGTGCTTGCTTCAATCCTTTCAGGTCGGGCTCCACACCATCACGGGCTGTCTGGCTGGCGGCGATTTCACGAATGTCACGCTGGCTATGGATGATGTAGCCGGCGGTCCTGTAGAGTAAGCCGTCAAAATCATGAAGTTTAATCACAAGGTATTTGCCTTGTCGGAACCGAAACGGCAGATCGTTGACCCAGGCACCCTCTACGTGCTTACCTGATTGCTTGAGTAGTAGTTTGGTGATATTGTACAATACCGTCGTTCCACTGCGCGGCATCCCCGAGATCAGTATGATGGTATTGGTCTGCGAAAGCAGCCAGTACCGCAAAAATCTACGCCAGAACCAGAGCTTGACCCTCAATTGCCAAATCATGAGCGAAAGTTAGGGCCCAATATCCAATCGAAGGGAGTCCTAAGGCCAACTAGACCGGATAGAGGCGGCAGTCGAACTGCGGCAGTCGGGTGTCGACAATGCCTCAACCTGACAATGGGGTTTTCGACGGTGATCAACCTGACAAAGCGTTCTTGGCAATGCTCAACCCGGCAAGGGTGTGCCGGTTCAATAACCGAATGTAGGTGGCAGCTCGACTAGAGCCGAAAGCCGGGATATCCGCTGGCAGGACTACAGGCTGTTCTCTCCAAAAAAATCGAGAGAGTTTGGCAATCTTCTTCTTGGTAAAATACGTAGTAACTTTGCTATATCATTTGGGGCTGACTGGAATCGACAGGAAGTGCGAATGATGTACTTGCATGCCGGGTGCTGAGTGTGCACGCGTGATCAATACACTCGAATTATAATTGGCGAAAATAACTACGCCATGGCTGCCTAATTCAGCGATTTTGTTGAATAGACAGGCTTAATCGGTTGAGCGTCAAGCGACGTTCCCGGGCCACACTCCACCAGGCCTCCGTCCTTTGGGCAGGGAATTGGGGTGTCGAAATAGAGGACTGGCGTTGCCGAGGTTGCTAAGGCAAGGTGAGATTTCAGCGACTGGCTGGTAAGTAGGTAGTTCTAGCGCCAGCTTGCCAGTAAGATTGAAAGATAGAACTAAGCATGTAGAAGGTCCATGATTTCCTTCTCTGGACGAGGGTTCGAATCCCTCCAGCTCCACAAAAAACCCTTGGCCACCCAAGGGTTTTTTGTTCCGCTTCCGGGGCTCCCCTGCAAGCTGGCCCCTCGCTAAATTGATTCACAGGACCAATTTTTACGCTCGGCCCTCTCCAGCTCCACCTTCGCCCGCCGAAGCACGAAAATTATCTTTCGTGCGAAGGCGGGCTTTTTTTTGAACCCAACCACCATAAATGAACAGGGGGCGGGCTACGGCGGAGGCACTCCAAAACTTCAACAAAGTAGAGTCATTGTACAAAGCGCGAAAGTTGTCTTTCCTACGAAAGCGTTTTTTTGAATACAACTACCATAAAAAGACGGACATTCAACCGTCGAAGCTTTGGCCAAGGCGGGCTTAAAACGCCGAAGCCTTGGCAAAGGCGGGCTTCTTATTACATACAATCACCATGAATAACCAGGCGGGCTACGGCGGAGTATTTTCAGTTCAAAACGATTCTTATCATGATCCACCCTATTTCTCCAGAAACGCATTACGTCTATATCCTGAAATGTGCAGATGCGACTTACTACGTAGGATGCACCAATAATCTCAAGAGAAGATTGGAAGAACATAGCAAGCAACAGGTAGGCTATACCTCAACCCGATTACCCTTTGAACTGGTCGTCTACACGGTATTCCCTGATAAGTACAAAGCTTATCACTATGAGAAATACCTCAAGTCAGGATCAGGCAGGGCTTTTGCAAAGAGGCATTACTTGTAGGCGGACAGTTTATTGTGCGAAGGCGGGCTTAACACGCCGAAGCCTTGGCGAAGGCAGGCTTCTTACTACACCCAACCACCATAACGGCCAGCACTTTTTAGCCGCCGAAGCTTTAGCGTAGGCGGGACCCTATTTCTCCAGAAACGCATTACGTCTATATCCTGAAATGTGCAGATGGGACTTACTACGTAGGATGCACCAATAGTCTCAAGAGAAGATTGGAAGAACATAGCAAGCAACAGGTAGGCTATACATCAACCCGATTACCCTTTGAACTCGTCGTATACACGGCATTCCCTGATAGGTACAAAGCCTATCAATATGAGAAATACCTCAAGTCAGGCTCAGGTAGGGCTTTCGCAAAAAGGCATTACTTGTAGACGGACAGTTTATCGTGCGAAGGCGGGCTTAAAACGCCGTAGCCTTGGCGAAGGCAGGCTTAACACGCCGAAGCCTTGGCAAAGGCGGGCTTCTTACTACATCCAACCACCATAACGGCCGGGCACTTTTCGCCCGCCGAAGCTTTTGCGTAGGCGGGACCCTGTTTCCTCACAAACGCATTACGTCTATATCCTGAAATGTGCAGATGGGACTTACTACGTAGGATGCACCAATAATCTCAAGAGAAGATTCGAAGAGCACAGCAAGCAACAGGTAGGCTATACATCAACCCGATTACCCTTTGACCTGGTCGTCTATACGGTATTCCCTGATAAGTACAAAGCTTATCACTATGAGAAATACCTCAAGTCAGGATCAGGTAGGGCTTTTGCGAAAAGGCATTACTTGTAGAAGAAGGGTTAGTCACCTAAGGGGTATGGAACTTCAGCGGGTTTTACATGAACTAAGAGAATCGTTACTTTTAAATCATCGTGAATACCATCAAACCAACCGCAGGTTCCGAACGTCTCATTGCTATAGATGCGCTGAGAGGATTTGCTCTTTTTGGAATTTTGTTGGCTAATCTTTATAGCTTCATCGGCTACAATACTTACACCGTCGATGAGATCGTCTCACTCCCACTCCTCGACAAAGCGGTACTCTTTTTCATCGACTGGTTCGTGGAAGGGAAATTCTACGGCATTTTCTCTATGCTATTTGGAGTCGGTTTTGCCCTTCAGGCGGAACGTTTCAAAACGAAGAAAGCCAACTTCACTACCTACTGGTTCAGACGCATGGTAGTTTTGTGTAGCTTCGGCTTGCTGCACATGTACTGCATCTGGAATGGCGACATTCTCACACTCTACAGTTTACTTGGCATGTTGCTTCCATTGTTTCTAAAGCATTCAAGCAAAGCGCTATTGCGTTGGATCATAGTATTATTGATTCTCCCTTTGCTGATGCATACTGTATTGTACTTCACACCGGAAGCGCCTTTCTGGGGATCACTGAATCGAATATCCATGAACTTGAAAGCACAATGGGGCTTTGGCGACCTCACATTGCTGGAAATGAGAACTTCTGACGACGCCTTGGAAGTGTTCTCGGTTAATGTGCTGTATGCTATTCCTCGCGCAATGAGTTATCTCATGTTCGGCCGCTATTTTCACGTGATGGGTTTGTTTCTGATTGGGCTCTTACTCGCCAGGCACTGGTTGCCGAAAATCCGAAGCAAAGATATCTCGGTGCCCAGGATTGTAATTTGGTTTGGCATCATTGGGCTGGTTACTCATTTCGGGTATGCCCTCATGAAAGCGTCATTTGGATGGCCCAGTGGATTTAGTGGCGAAGGCTTTATTCTTGGTGTGGTTTATCACGTCGGAGCCACTGCTTTCGCTTTGGTAATATGCATGCTATTCATTCATCTGTGGGCATCTGGCCGCGCCAAATCACTTTTCCAAAACCTTGCCATTTTAGGACGCATGGCATTATCCAACTACATTTTCCAGAATGTGACCGCAATCCTGCTGTTTTTCGGCTATGGATTCGGCCTCATGAGGGAAGTACCTTTTTCCAGTCTTCCCTTTTTTGCTTTTGGAATATTGACAGTACAATGGCTCTTCAGCAAGATCTGGTTGGGTCGGTACCAACGAGGCCCTTTGGAATTTATCTGGCGTAGATTAACCTATCGATCCTAGCTTCAACCTGTTAGTTGTTATCACCAAAACTTATTCTCCATCATCGAGAGCAGGGACATGCCGGCAGCGGCCCCGGAAACAAACAAATTCCACTCCCGGTGCTTCACACCTATCACATTGAGGGAAAGAAAGGCGATCCCTACAATGAAAAATACCACCAAAAGCTGTCCCAGCTCAATACCCAGGTTGAACCCCAGTAGTGGAACTACGATATCAGAAGGGTCCATGATCAAAGCCCTGAAGTAGTTGGAGAAATCCATGCCATGGATGAAGCCGAAAAACAAAGCCATCAAATAGTTCCGTCCCATTCTTGGGGATTCGTCACTGGATTGTGACTTGACCACGTTGTGAATAGCAGTAAGGAAAATGGTGACCGGAATGAGGAATTTAATAAGGTTGGAGGGGATCGTGAAAAGGTCGAGAGATGCGAGGCCCAGGGTCACACTATGACCAATGGTGAAAGCCGTCACCAAAATGAGAATATTCCTCCACTGCTGTATCCGATACACGGCGCAAAGTGCTACCAGGAAGAGGATGTGATCATAGCCGGCGAGATTAGAAATGTGCTCGAAACCTAGTAGCAAGTAAAACTTAAAAGGATGCATATCAGAAAGTTAACCGGTGAGTTGAAGTTTTTTTGTTGAGCATCAAACTCTTGGATTCACCATTGATATGGGCATAGACGATGTTATTTTGATCAAAGAATAGGTCCGTGAAAACAGCATCCTTTATTTCCAAGGAGCGCAAAGGTGATGGTTGTGCATGCTCGAAATAGATCCACAGCGCCGTGTTGTCACCCTCACCACTCAACCTTTTGTGCTGGATCTTAAGTTCTACCAATTCGTCGTTCGCCTTTACGTAGAAGAATTGATTCAGGTAGTCCAACAACATCTGGTTGGCTTTGGGAGGTTCATCAGGCTGACAAAAAGCGAGTTCGGTACTTTGAGGGTCAAACACAATCGCCTCGTTGACATCAGTCAGGAAGAGCTTGAGATTAATCGTCAGTAGTTCCTTGTCCGCATCATATTCGATCTCGCACAAGGACAGCCTCAACGGATGAATCAGGGTGCAGTCCGCTGGAACCGACTGCACCAAAAAAGCCACAATGCACAGCAATCTGTACACAGACCTAGCAGTTGAGCGTTTAAGACGCCTCTCCGGACTGTATCTGGGCTGCTACGGCCTGCACTTCTTTGAAGACACGAATCAAGTTGCCTCCCCAGATTTTTTCAATCTCCTCCTCAGTGTAGCCGCGTCTTACGAGTTCGATGGTGATATTCATAACCTCACTAGCATCGAAAATCCCTTCGATTCCTCCACCACCATCAAAGTCACATCCGATTCCGACATGGTCTATGCCAGCGACATTCACAATGTGATCGATATGATCCACTACATGCTTGACTGTCGCAGGAGGATTGGGATACTTTTCATCAATCTCGTTGAAAGCCTTACGCATAGCTGTTCGCTCCTCTTGCGTCATTTCGCTAGCAGGTTTCATACTTTCACGGAGCACCGCCACTGCTGAGTCCCGCTCAGGATTAGCTGGTGCTACACGTAGGTAGTTCGACAACATGGTGAGCTGCACCACTCCTCCATTTTCTGCCATCAATTTCAGCATTTCATCAGTCATGTTGCGTTTGTGATCCGTCACGGCCCTTGCATTGGAGTGACTGGCAATGATGGGTGCTTTGGAAAGAGAGATGGCATCATAAAACACACTGTCATTTCCGTGGGAAATATCAACCATGATGCCCAGGCGATTCATCTCCTTCACTACCTCAGCGCCAAATGCACTGATACCTCCATGCTCAGTGCCGTCAGGATCGGTGGCAGAGTCGGCAAGATCGTTATTGGAAGAGTGAACCAGGGTGATGTAGCGCACGCCTTTGTTGAAATACAACTCAACATTGGAGAGGTCTCCACCAATGGGGTAACCATTTTCAATACCTACATATATGGCCCGCTTGCCGGCCGTTTCTAATTCATACGCATCATCGGGATTGAGCGCGAGACCAACGATGTCTGAATTTCTATCCGTTGAAGCGATGACTGAATCAATCATTTGCAGGCACAGCGCTTTGGCCCTGGTATTGCCATCATCATCACGAATATCCTGAGCTACGAAGGCTGCAAAGAAAATGGCGTCCAATCCCCCTTCCTTCATACGAGGATAATCGACCTTTGACCCTGTCTCTCTGGGATCGTGTCGTTCGGCCATATCAAAACCCGGCTCAATCATGCGCAAGGGTGTATCCGCATGTGTATCCACCGTCAGTACGCGATCGTGGATATCAAGTGCTCTTTGTATGAGTTGCTCTTCGGTCTCTGCACCTTCTTCAGCGGCAGGTGTTGGCGTGCACCCACTGATCAGGAGAATAAGCAAGAAGCAAAACAGATAAAGTTGTCGTAGTCCGTGAGTCATGGTAGAGGGTATGATTTTTATTGACGCCGAATTTACACCAGTTCTGTCAAAGAGAAATCAAACACCGCCTTCGTAACGCTGAAAATCAGAAAGTGGAAGCATTCAGACTTCCCAAGATCTACTCAAAGGCTAATCTTTTGGTGAGTTTGATGATATCGGAAAGCTCCACTTTTTCCAGGGGTTTATCGATGGTGATAATTCCTGTGGTCTCAACTTCGTCAGGAAATACAATCAAGGTTTTGGTCACCTGCTTTCCACTAAAAAAGCACTTATAGGAATAGTTGCTGACGTTTACTGGGGCGTCAGATCTCCTGAACATCTGGACCCACAGCGCGACCTGACGTTTCTTTGATACCGAAAGTGACAATTTCATTTGTACTTCGTTTTTTCAGCCTAAAAGCACCTCCTCCAGACACACCTCTTTCTTAACGCACCCAAGAACAATGTAGTTTGCAAATCAACCACAAACTTAGATGCAACTTCATTGCAAAAAAGCTAATTTCAGGCAAGATTTGTGAGATGCAATTATGATGCATAAACATAATTAATGCGTAGGACACCAATATCTATACTAAAATCACATAACCTGAGAATCACCGATTGCCGGGTAGACGTGATCGAGTTTTTTATGGACAGCAAGAGCGCTCTATCCCTGGTCGATTTGGCGAACCAATTTCCAAAATATGACAAGGTAACCCTGTATCGCACAATAAACAGTTTTCATGACTCAGGGGTATTGCACAAAATCCCCAGCGAGAGTGGAACCATTAGCTATGGACTATGCCACTATGCGCAGACCTCTACGCACCATTATGACAATCACATCCACTTCAAGTGTCATATCTGTGGACAAACGGAGTGTCTGGAGGATAGAGAAGTGCCTGAAGTAAGTGTCCCTAAAGGGTACACTATGAAAAAAGTCAATCTGATTGTGGAAGGTGTTTGCGCTGATTGTGCGTGAAATAGGATTTTCCCCACACAGTTGATGATTTCTCACTCGCGTATCTACAACTCCTCCACCGAGGCATCGGCAACGATGAAAGCTAACTTTTTTAGGTCTGTGGCATTGAGCTCAAGCGTTCCCTTCACAGAGAGCAATTGGTCTGTTCTGTAAGATTTTACATTTCTCATTTCCACCATCGCTACAGATTCAACGCCGGCCTTACCACAGAAAAAGCAACTGGCGTTTGGGTAACGCGAAATGATGATCACAGAATCCAATCTGGAATAAGGCAGGTAGTATCCTATGAGGGTGATTTCCTGGCCAGCCTGATCCAATAATTCCTGACCAAAAACAGGAAGACGGTAGTAGGCCTCTGCCTCCTCAATGTATTTTCGCTCCGTCGAAATCCCTGCGAACATCTGCCAATAATCCCCGGAGTCGTCCCCAGTGAATGATCCCTGCATTCGGCCGGGTTCCTCTTCGAAAAAGAAGAATACCGAAACGGCTACGGCTACAACTGATGCCCAGACCACATTTAGCGTTTTCTTGCTCAACACCTTCCAGAATGTGCAAAATGGTACCTACAATTGCAACTTAGTTGCTTTTAGTGAATTTTAAAATGGTCAATGACGTGGATAAAGCAAAGATTGGAATCATCAATGTATCAGATCGTGCCAGTCGTGGCGAATACGAAGATCTGCCTGGGCAGGAGGTCCGAAGGCTCTTGGATCTATGGCTCTCCAGTCCCTGGGAAACTGCCTATGCGGTAATTCCTGATGAACAACCCTTGTTGGAGCAGGAGTTAAAGAATATGGCCGATAATGAGTCCTGCTGCCTGATCGTCACTACAGGTGGCACTGGCCCGGCTAAGCGAGACGTGACTCCCGAAGCTACGATAGCTGTTTGTGAAAAGATGCTACCTGGATTTGGAGAGCAAATGCGGCAGGTCAGTCTACAGTATGTGCCCACCGCCATTCTCTCCCGGCAAACCGCCGGTATCAGAGGAAGTTCATTGATTGTGAATCTCCCTGGCAAACCCAAATCTATTCGTGAATGCCTGGAAGCCGTTTTCCCGGCCATTCCCTATTGCATCGACTTGATCGAGGGTCCGTATTTGCAGACGAATGAAGAAGAGATGAAGGTGTTTAGACCTGGTAAGCGTTGAGGAAGCGCTCCACCTGTGTCTCGTAATGCATGGGCTATTGGAATTGCTTCTTGAGCAGGTATGTGATTGTGATCAAATGCGGAAACTCCACCAACATCCCAATGGCCAAAACCATGTGAATTAGTGGCTCTTGTGGGAAAAAGATTAGGCTAATCACCAACATCAATGGTGCATTCCTTGCAGCTGTGGTCATAGTCAAACTCACCTCCTCCTTTTTGGAGAATGTCGAAGTTCTGGAAATGAGTCTGGCAAAAAAGAATGAAGCTATGAAGAAGGCCAAAATCACCAATGAGATCTTGGGCAGAATCTCCGCATTGACTATCAGCGATTCGATGTTGGAGTGAAATATGGAGAAAACCAATAGCATCAAAGCAATCAGCACCAGCAACTCTGCCAGCCTATTGCTCTTTTCCAAAATCCCTTCTCTGAGCTTTGAAACCATCATTCGCACCAACTGAGCACCTGCGAAAGGCAGCAACACCCAATATATCATCACATCAAAGAATGCGCTAAATGGAATGCCAATCGTATTTGAAGTGAATAGATGCAGGTAGACTGGAAGCAGCAGAATTTGCATCAGCAAATTGAATGGTAGTAACGCAGAATTTACGGCAACATCCCCATGGGCAAGTTTTGTAAATCCAAGATACCAGTCGGTACAGGGAGCTACCAGATAGATGATCAGCCCCACAAAAATTGCACTGGATCGGTCCAGGAAAATACTGGACAGCAGGAATGCAAAAACCGGCAGTACGACAAAGTTCGATAACAACGCCAGGGAAATGTACTTTTTGTTCTTTATTTCTTTGAAAAGGCCTTCCAGCGATATCGTGTAGAACAGGAAGAATAGCATCGCAATGATGAAAAAATCCGTCAGAGAGGCCTCGAAAGGGAGAAACAGACCTGTCAAAGCGCCCGCAGCGATGGCACAGATCAATAGGAGTGGCTCAGCATATGATTTGAAGCTAGCAGACGCATTCCCCATCACAGCAGGATAGATCTTTTAGGTAAAAATTGAGATCCCTGTATTCCTTAAGCGCCTTTCTGATGGTCAGCCGACTAACTCGTTTTCTTCGAGCAATCGATTCTGCCACAATGGCGAACCTCTGACGATATTTGTAGATAAAGCAGAACAATGCGTTCTTGTGTTTCACCTGAGGACCAACCAAGAACAGATTTTTTGTTTTGCGCGACTCATCATCCTTCGTCAAAAGAGGAAACCCCTCTCGAAATTGGAACAACTCATCTACCAGGGTCAAACTGCTGGCAAAACCCGTACAATTTAGGGGTTGCTGAGTTGAGGAAAACGTTTCCCCAGTCAAGGTCTTTACTATGTAGTTGCCGTCCTCCAATTCAACACTAATCGCCAGTGTTCCCGGGCGATAATCTATGGAATCGATTACTTCATTTATCCGATCCCTTGTGAATGGAGAAAGGCTGTAACTGGAATCACTTTTCACCAACTCCAAGTAGTTGGAATCATCCAAAAGCGTAACCTGCTTTCCTTGCTTTACCAGGTTGAAAGATGCATCGAAACCGGATTCAAAGGCACCAATCACAATGTGATCATCTCCATCCAAATCCGAAAATGAGCTCACCTCAGCGTAGTGCATGCAGAGATCAGAACCTGGAAAATTGTTCTTTTTCGGATATTGATATTCCCCCGCTGCCCAAATCAAATACTCACATTTGTACGCTCCCTCACTTGTAGCTAGAGCAAATGAACCTCCTTTTTTCTGTACGCTATCGACATTCACACCAGTGTGAACAGGTAAATTGTGGAAGTTGGAAAGTCCTTCCAGGTACGCAACATAATCGTCTCCCGTAGGATGTTCCTTGAGCAGTACCAAAGCGGGGGAAGTATCCGGTGTTATCGCATTTAAGTCAGGCATTTTGAAAAAATTCCCCGTAAACGAGGGAGAAATGAACCTGGTTTCCTTGGGCCATTTTTTGAATGAAGAACCGATCTCATCTTTTTCCAGAATGATGAAGTCAATACCGAGTTTTTGTAACACGACAGCCACCCCAAGTCCAGCTGGCCCGGCTCCCACAATAATGACGTCAAATTTGTTTTCTTCCATCAAATACCTTGCTTAGTTGCTTCCATTGAGATCATAGGTAGTTCGTTCCTTGTTGTCATTAATCTGAACGCCGAGGGCCGTTAGCCGGTCACGGATGTAGTCGGACAAAGCAAAATCCTTTTTGGCTCGGGCCTCTTGTCTGAGTTCCGATAGAATACTCATTACCTCCGGCAGCATTCGAGAGGTTGAACTTGCTTCAGGGCGGATGCCCAGTACATCACCCAGGAAACCCCTGTAAGTGACCTTCAGTTTATCCAAGGCTTCAGCAGTAACATTGCCGATGCTTTGCTCCAACTTGTGTGCCAGGGACAATAAATCAAAAAGGCAGGCGATTGTCTCCGCGGTATTAAAGTCATCATTCATTTTGCTGAAGCAACTCCGGCATTTCTCTAGTATTTGCTTCGACAAGGCATGATCGATATGACTGGTCGCAACGTTTTGAAGACCATTGACGAATTCCAGGCCTTTCAGTAATTTGGAGACGGCTACTTCTGCAGCTTCCAGTGCCTGATTGGAAAAATCAATTGGGCTTCCATAGTGTGCCTGCAACATAAGAAAGCGCACAGTCATGGGATTATAGGCTTTGTTCAGTAGCGGGTGCTCCCCGTCAAACATTTGGCCAAGAGAAATGAAATTACCTCTGGATTTTGCCATTTTTTGTCCTTCCAGGGTCATCATATTGTTGTGCATCCAATAATTCACTGGCGGACAATCGAAGGCAGCGTAGCTCTGCGCAATCTCTGCTTCATGGTGCGGGAATTTGAGATCCATACCACCTCCATGAATATCAAAAGGCACTCCCAGGTATTTACTGCTCATGGCTGTACACTCGATATGCCAGCCGGGAAAACCCTGTCCCCATGGTGAAGGCCAGCGCATGATGTGTGTGGCGTCCGCTTTCTTCCACAGGGCAAAGTCAGCTGGATGTTTCTTTTCAGCCTGTCCCTCAAGTGAGCGACTTCCGGACAGCAGCTCCTCCAACACCCTGCCAGATAGTTCGCCATAGTTGTATTTCTCCGCATATCCAGCGACATCAAGATATACAGACCCTTCTCTTTCGTAGGCCAAACCATTATCGATAATCTGTTGAATCACCTCGATCTGCTCTATGATATGGCCGGAAGCCACAGGCTCTATGGAAGGTGGCATTACATTGAGCATGGCCATCATCTCCCGATACAAATTGGTATATCGTTGGGCCACTTCCATGGGTTCGAGTTGCTCCAGACGAGCTTTCTTCGCCACCTTGTCTTCACCTGCACCACTGAGCTCATCTTCAAGATGACCGACATCGGTGATGTTTCGTACGTACCGGACTTTATACCCAAGGTACAAGAGATATCGATAGACGACATCAAAAGTGATTGCCGAACGAGCATGCCCCAGGTGCGGCTCTCCATAGACGGTAGGTCCACACACGTACATACCCACTTTCCCTTTTGTGACAGGCCTGAAGATCTCTTTCTTGCCGGTAAGCGTGTTTTTGATAAGAATGTTTGAGTTCATAAAACCCGAATTAGCTTTCATGGATGATCAGACTCGTGAATGACGAGCAAGGTCTCATCCGTGTCATTTGCAAATCCAATTTTTGAGAAATCCCCCCTATGGCTCTGTATGCGAGCGTAAACTCGGATCAAAGTCAAACCAGGCCCTCAATTTGACGCAGTTGGTTCATTTTTTCGATTAAATCACCCTGAATGGCCACTACTGCTGGCCTGGGGATTTTATCTTCATCAAATGGCCAGGTGCTAGTAGGAGTTTCCAGGTCCATGGTTTGCTCTCCAGGATGCTGTACACTCAAGAAGAGCGTCTTGCCATCAGGTGAGAACCAGGGCCCGGTGAGCTCCGCATCTCTTGGTGCCGAGGCCACTCTAATTACCTTGCCTTCATCTTTCCCATACCTGGGCACAACAAAAAGGCCATTGTTTTTGAAAGGCATATAGGGACCCTCTTCCTTATTCATCGAACTGCCAGACATGTCTGAGGTGATCCAGAGGTTGCCTGATAGATCAAAAGCGAGGTTGTCCGGACAAGAGAATCCATTTTCTTCTCCGCCGGCCAAATAGGTAGAAGCTTTGAAGGTCATTGCATCGAACTTCCCATCGGTTTCTTCAATCTTCAGAATGGATCCATGGAAATCACCTTTTCCATAATTGTTAGTCAGTGATACCAAGATATTGCCAGTTATGGGATCAATCTCAATATCTTCTGGCCTGTTGAGCGCTGTAGCGCCAAGCAGCTTGGCAGCCTCGCGTGCCCGAATGAGGACCTCAGTCTGATCTTTGAATTTCTCCTTCAACAAGGGTTGGCTTTCCCAATCCATGGACAGCCATTTTCCATTGATCGTATCTGCCACATAGAGCGTACCCTCTTTGAGTGAACCTGGAATGGAGGAGACGAACTTGTAAAGGTGCTCGTCGTTTTTGTCGTCACCAGTATAGGCAACCACACGTTTGTCTTCCAATTCAAAAAGCGTACAGCACTCATGTGCGAACCTGCCTAGCGCAATGTGTTTTTGTGCTGATCCACTCTTGGGGTCAATTTCTACAACCCATCCATAATGCTCCGGTGGATAATCATAGAAATCCTCCCAGCCATAGCGACTGCGGAGCTTTGACGGCGTATTGTTTTCATCATATTCCGTTTCTCCAAAACAGCTATCGTAGTTTTCTTCACAGGTAAGGAAGGTCTTCCATGGGGTAATGCCACCAGAGCAATTGCTGTTGGTACCCCGCACCGTCATCTCCCCCTTGATGGGACTATCCCAATTCAAGGGAATGGGCGTTTGACCAGTAATTCGCCTGTTATAGGGATCATTACGCACTACTTGCCACTTTCCATTTTCTTCTTTGATCCGGACAATGCTGCCGCCAACGTCGTACATTTCTCTGTCAACCTGCTCCACCGTACGGTGAGTGACGGGGTTGTCATATTTCCAGAAGCTGAAGTCGGACACAAACAGGGGGTTCACGTATTCGTGGTTGACCCATAGCAGGCCATCTTTTGGATTGCTATCATCCAGTGGAATAAAACAGGTGAAATCATTATTGAATCCAAAAGTGTCCTTATCTGAAATTGGATCACCCCACTTGATCACCGTGTGATAATTCAAGCCGTTGGTGAGTAACAAATCATCCTGATCAGAGGCATTCAAACTCTCCAGAATTTGGGCCTTTAGTCGTTGAAGGTCCTCCTCTCCAATATGCTTAAAGGCCTCGGCGGGGGTGGTGGTATTGCC
Organism: Cyclobacteriaceae bacterium; assembly: GCA_965601475.1. Taxonomy (GTDB): domain Bacteria; phylum Bacteroidota; class Bacteroidia; order Cytophagales; family Cyclobacteriaceae; genus JAWPMT01. The sequence goes on from OZ271832.1 coordinate 1,587,711, forward strand.
ACAGCCCACCAAAAAGGGCGGTAGCGTCGCGGCTCCCAAACCGGCACTACCTAGAAAAGAGATGAATTTTCTTCTGCTATACATATTGACTCAAGTATTGTCCTTTTTTCAAACAATGGACACCAATGCCGTGCAAATCCATAGGTTTTTGATCCCCCCAATGCAGGGTTTGAACAACTTCCGCCAATTTACCTTCAGCTCCGAATGAGTCACATGCTCAATTCACAGGTGAAAATCTTTCGACAGGCCATTTGTCCTCATACCCGTCCACCCAAAAATTGGTCGCCAGCTCATCATCGGTACTCAGGCAACTGTCCAAATGCGACCTGATCGCCTCCTCATCCATATCCTGGCCAATAAAAACGATCTCATTTTTCCTATCTCCGAAGATTTTGTCCCAGCCTGATTCAATTTCCTCCTGATTCTCAAGAAACGGCAAGTATTGAACACGTTGATTAAATGGCATACTGCTCCACCATACACCAGCACTGTCAGCTCTCAGGGATCCCCCAGCTTGCCCCCAAATCAACGCCTGGTTGGGGCGCGAAGCAATCCAAAACAGCCCCTTACTCCGAATGACGGTATTGGGAAATTGGTGTTGGACATAACTCCAGAATCTGGCCGGGTCAAAGGGCTTACGGCTTCTGTAGACAAATGAGCTGATGCCATACTCCTCTGTCTCGGGAGTGTGCTCTTCTTTGTTTAGTTCCTCCAACCACGCAGCATTTTGCTCCGCTTCTTCAAAGTCAAAACGGCCGGTATTTAGGATTTCTTTGGGACTCACCTTGCTATATGACGACTCGATCACTTTCGCTGTAGGGTTGAGCTTCTCGATCGTAGATCGTAGCAGTCCAATCGTCTCCTTGGATACAAGATCCGCCTTATTCAAAATGATCACATTGGCAAACTCCACCTGGTCTGTCAGCAGATTTACAATAGTGCGATCATCACCCGCCATATCTGTGAGATTCCTGTCCATTAGTCTCTCAGGACTACCAAAATCCTTGAAGAAATTCAGTGCGTCAACGACGGTGACCATCGTATCGATATAACTGAACTTGGAAAGGTCGATTCCGCTTTCCTCATCTATAAAACTGAAGGTTTGTGCTACCGGTACCGGCTCACTTATCCCTGTGCTTTCGATCAATAGATAGTCAAACCGGTCTTCTTTGGCCAACCGCTCTACTTCTACCATCAGATCTTCCCTCAAGGTACAACAGATACAACCATTGCTCATCTCCACGAGCTTTTCCTCCGTGCGGGAAAGCATATTTTCGCTTTTCACCAAGTCCGCATCAACATTTACCTCGCTCATGTCATTGACAATGACAGCCACTTTCAGACCTTCCTTGTTATGTAGCACATGATTGAGAAGAGTAGTCTTACCAGCTCCTAAGAATCCACTGAGAACTGTGACAGGTAGTTTTCTTTTCGTGATCATGGTATTTTAGAATTGTTATTCGAATATTATTTCTTCTTTCCCGGGATAGGATCGTATCCATATGTACCCCAGGGATGACACCTCATGAGTCTCTTCAGTCCCAATATGATTCCTTTTCCAGGGCCAAACTCCTGAACAGCGTCAAGCATATATTGAGAACAAGTGGGATGATGACGACAGGAAGACGGAAAGTATGGAGAAACACCTACTTGATAAAAGCGTATGACTGCAAGAACTATATATTTAAGTACTCTTTTCAAAGTGAAATTGCTCTGTCTTCCTATTCAAAATTCAGAAATGCATTGGTATCAATTCGGAGCAATAACCTTCTTTGCCCGCTTTCTTCAATCGTTGGACTTCGATGAAGAATGGCTTTTGTGCTTTCCTTTGGATAGAGAGCTCCTTTTAGTATTATGACAGATCCTGTTTTAGCTTGCTGTATACTTCCTTCCTCATGACTTTCTTCTTCAGTCGAATCCCATGCTTTGGGCTTCGGATGATCTTCCTTTAGCCATAAAGTACCCGGTCCGGCATAGGTGCATAGCATTCTAAGATCGTTGATATCGGTATGGAATTTTCTGCACATGTTGTTCTTCACAGTTGCAAGCAACAATCGAAAACTGGTGGCTCCTGAGACCTCTCCAAATAGTTGAAGCAGGTCTTTGATATCTTCCCTGATTAGTGCGCAACCCTCAAGATCTTTGGTTTTTGCAACACCGTCAATAATGGCATCCATTTCCCCACTGACCTTGAGCTCGAAATCTCGTTGTACCAGGCCATCGACTTCCTTTTCAAGGCCACTTGTGTCCCTGTCGAACACTGCAATATTGACATCAACTGCATGAATGTCTTTCAATACGGCAGGGGTTGAACCTTCCACCCAATGCTTGCTGGCGAGTGATGTCTTCATAGTAGCGTCCCAAATTCTTTTTTAACCATTATTCCAATAGTTTGTGGAGCTAATCAATCATTTGCAAAACTCATCGCTGACCGCCTGATGTCTCTCCAGTTGAGCAAGTGCGCCATGGCTATAACGACTCCTCCGGTGGAAGTCAGCAAGACCTCGCTCCACTCCACCTCTATCAGCCGCCCCATTGTAATTAGGGAAAATCCTGTTGCTGCTACCAGCAATGCCATTAACTTCTGATGGTGTCGCCTATAGCCATGTATGAGCGCATTAGACGCGATGACGACACTCAGTAGGATGAGTGTATACTCTATCCACGGATTGTCTAGAAATTGAAGTCCGGTTAAAGGTGCCAGGCTCAAAAGGAGTGGCAAAGCGGCACAATGCAAGGCGCATAATAGGGAGGCGCTGAACCCAATGAAGTCCAGGTGCAATCCCACAAATTGATTTTTGATAGAAGTTTTCATAAATGCAACTAGGTTGCAAGTATAGCTTTCTTAATCAGCAATTGCAATGACGTTGCGTTTACCATTGGACCAGCCAAAGACTGGTTATTCCTATTTTCCAAAAATGATGCGCTGCGATCGCCCGTTTTCGTGGAATTGGTAGTTGGGATTCGTCACCAACCATAGAAACCCTTTGGAGTAACACCATTGAGGCGTAGGTAGACCACACACTGTCCCCGGTGATGGATGATATGGTTCTCCAAGGCATAATACAGCCGCCAGATGGGGATAGTATCGCCAGCAAAGTCACAAGTAGCTTTGAGCTGTTCTATGGACAACACATCTATGGATTGCCGCACAAACGCATACATATTCTTGATCTCCCGGATCACATCTTCTTTAGGCATTTGGACGGGCAGTTTGATGTCCTTATAGGGATTGGTTAGACCGGTTCGTCCAGCCAGTTGGCCACAGGTGTAGATCACACAATGCCGCCACTGTTCAGCAAAGGTCATGGCCTCCTCAGTATACTTGAAAGTGAAGAACTGAGGAGGCATCTGCTCAATGTTGGTCAAGGTCATCGATTCTGATCGCAACCACGCAGATTTTAACTCATGCCTCAACAGCCCTCCATTCTCAGGAGGACCTGGAGAGCGGGCTCCCAAGAGGGGAAAAATTCCCAACCCCGCAAGGGTTTTGATAAATCTCGAGCGTTTCACAATTTGATTCTTAATAGTAAGATGTAGTAATGATCAAATCAATTGATAGAACTCATTTCTCAACTGATCATCTTCATATTTTCCACCATACTCCAAGGTGGTGGTACGACTGGTTTTATCGTTTACGCCACGGGTAGATACACACAAGTGTTCAGCTTCTATCACGACGATCACATCGTCAGTTTCCAGGGCATCCCGGAGCTCATTGAATATCTGCAATGTCATCCGCTCCTGCACCTGCGGTCTGCGTCCATAATACTCTACTACACGATTGAGTTTGGACAACCCGATCACCTTGCCGCTGGAGATGTAGCCAATGTGCGCCTTACCAACAATGGGCAAAAAATGATGTTCACAAGCCGATGAAAACGTGATGTCTTTTTCCACGAGCATCCTGTTGTACTGGTACTTGTTGTCAAATACAGATAGCGATGGCTTGTTTTCAGGGTTAAGCCCTTGAAACATCTCTTTTACGTACATCTTGGCTACTCGGTATGGGGTGCCCTGGAGACTGTCATCGGTCAGATCAAGACCTATCTCCTCCATGATTTCCGCGAAGAGCTTCTCGATGTTGTCGATTTTTTCCTCATCCGTTTTTGCAAAGGCGTCCCTTCTCAAGGGGGTTTCAACGGAAGTCATCAAATGTGCGTCTCCATTGAGTTCGTAATTGTTTCGCTCTTTCAATTGCGCTTCTATTTCACTCATCACTGTAATTCTTTGATAAATTGAAGTTCTTTTCGTTCCATATTCAGTTCCCTGTAAAAACAGGCTCTTCGATGACGACCATGTTGGTCATAGGTGTGGCAAACTCCATCGCCCTGCAGCGTGACCTGATAGACCAGGGCATCCTGATCGCAGTCAATTAAGATTCTGTCTACCCTAAGTGTGTCGCCAGAAGTCTCTCCTTTGGTCCAAAGTTGATTCCGAGAGGTACTCCAAAAGGTTGCTTGCTTTGTCTTTAGCGTGCTCATCAGCGCCTCCTCGCTCACAGAAGCAAGCATGAGTAGCTGTCCGGTTCTTGTCTCCTGCACGGCCACGGGTAGCAAGCCACCGCGCTTAGTAAACTGTGGATTCAGTTGCAATCCTTCTTCGATGTCAATCCCAGTCTGATTCATTTCGCTCATGAGGAACTACTTGTTTTCATCATCCGTAGCCACTCATATCTCATGGCATCTTTTCCTAAGTTCATTATTTGAAATCCTGATAGAGTTTGCTGGATTGTATGCTGTCATTGTTCTGATACTTCCCGCTCTGGTAACTGGTAAAGGCACCATCCAAATGGTGATAATAAATCTGACAGATCTCAACCCTCGGGTAAATCACTAGCGGCTGGACTACGAAGATTTCCAGTGTCCAGTACCCATTGAATCCTACATCGCCAAATCCAGCTGTCACGTGAACGAACATGCCCAACCTGCCGACGCTACTTCTGCCTTCCAACATCGGAACCAGCCCATCAGTGCGGGTGTATTCCAGGGTACGACCGAGATAGAGCTTACCCGGGTCCAACCGGAGACCTGACTCAGGGATGGTCAGCGTGGATACCTGGTTCTCCACTTTCATGTCCAGGACTGGTGCATCATAGACCAGCAATTCATCATGCAGGCGCAGATTGTAGCTGTTTGGATTGAGTTGACCAGGATCATATGGATCTATGTCAATGTCCTTCCCCATCCGTTCTGCAATTTCCAAACCACTCAATATCATAAAATGGCGTTATTCATTCAAAACCTAATAACCTGTCCAAACGCAACTTTGTTGCGTTTATGAAGAACATTTAGTGATCCCAAAAAAGAGTAGAGGGAAATTCAAAGTCTGGACACAGGTATTCTTATTCCGGAAAGCCAGCATTTCCTCTTTTAAGATCTGGCTTTACCCGCTCCGGAATGTAAACAATCAGGAAACTCCACCCGAGATTGTCTAATGTGTATCCAGTTGATCCAATGAGCCGCGGCTACGGTCGTCGCACCACTTGTAGTGAGTAGGATTTCCAGTGCTTCGAAAGGCGCCACTTGGCCCGACCCGATTAATAGGAAACCAAAGAAGACAGTAATCAGCGCCAGAGGCCGTTGGTGGTGCTTTCGATAACCATGAACCAGGGCGGCTGAGGCGATGAAAAAACTCAGCAAGATGATTGTGTATTCAATCCAGGGATTTTCAAGAAACTGAAGCCCCGCCAGTGGCGCCAGGCTCAGCAGAAAGGGTAAGGTGGCGCAATGCACCGCACAAAGCAGCGACATGCCAAAGCCAATGAAATCCAGGTGAAACCCCAGGAATTGATTTTTCATTTCTAATGATTTTATCCAATAGGTTTGCAAATATATGGAGCAAAATCTACTAAATGCAACAATGTTGCGTTTAGCAATCAAGCATGGTAATTTTGCGTCAGATGTCTACACATATGTTGAAAACACATTCATTACATTTCGCCTACAACAAGAAGGCCGGATTCCGATTTCCCGATATTGAACTGGATGCTGGAGACAACCTTCTGGTGCTGGGAGAGTCCGGAATCGGTAAGACCACTCTGCTGCACTTGATAGCAGGTTTGTTAAGTCCTGACTCAGGCAAGGTGGAATTGATGGGTACTGTGCTTCATGAACTTCCATCTACCAAACTGGACCGTTTTCGCGGCAGGCACATCGGATTGGTGTTTCAACGCCCGCATTTCATACAGGCACTTTCTCTGGAGGAGAACCTGGCCCTGGTGCAGTATTTGGCTGGGAAGAAACGAGACAAGGCGCGTATCGAGGAGGTCTTGGAAGGTCTTGGGATTGGACATAAGCTGAGGGAAAAACCACACAACCTGAGTCAGGGCGAGCAGCAAAGAGCCGCTATCGCACTGGCAGTGATCAATAGTCCGCAACTGATCCTGGCAGATGAACCTACTTCCAGCCTTGACGACAAAAACTGTGAAAGGGTATCTGAATTACTGCGGGAACAGGCCACAGCAACCGGAGCACAGCTTATGATCATCACACACGACCATCGTCTGAAAGACCAGTTTCGTAATACCCTGACACTATGAACATTTTCCGACTCAGTTTCCGCAATATGACCAGTCGGCCCTTGAGTACGACCCTCAGCCTGGTACTACTCACCTTGGGTGTAGGTATGATCGCACTCCTGTCGCAGGTGAATCGCCACATTCAGGAACAGATGCAAAACAATGTCCGGGAAATTGACATGGTTGTAGGTGCCAAGGGCAGTCCCCTACAGCTTATCCTATCTGCTGTCTACCATATAGATGCACCAACAGGCAATATCGCTCTGCAGGAAGCCGAGCAACTCCAAAGAAATCCGTTGGTGGAATTTGGCATACCTCTTTCTTATGGCGATAGCTACGAAGGCTATCGTATCGTCGGTACCAACCACGAATATCCCAGGCTTTACCAGGCCAACGTAGCCAGTGGAAGGCTTTGGCAGGAATCTTTTGAAGTGGCCGTTGGAGCCACAGTCGCTAAAAACCTGAATCTGAAAATTGGAGACACCTTCTCTGGTGCCCATGGATTGACTGAAGGCGGCGAATCACATGATGAGCACCCCTACGAAATAGTAGGTATTCTTGCCTACACCAACTCAGTGCTGGATCAACTTATTCTGACCGCTACCGAAAGTGTTTGGGAAGTGCATCACCATGAAGAGGAACATGAAGACTCGGATGAAGCACAAGACGAACATAAAGATCATGCTGATGAGCATCACCACGATGAAGGCCACGACGATGAGCATGACCATGAAGAACATGAGGCACACGAAGAGGAGCGTGAAATCACGGCAATGCTTGTGAAATTCAGAAATCCCATGGGTGTTATTCAGCTTCCGCGAAGGGTCAATGAAGATACCAACATGCAGGCGGCCGTGCCTACTTACGAGATTAGTCGCCTGTTCAGCCTGATGGGTGTAGGTGTAGATGTACTCAGTACTATTGCGCTGATCATCATGGCGGTTTCTGGCCTGAGTGTCTTCATCAGTTTATACAATGCGCTTAGAGACAGGGAATACGAAATGGCCCTGATGCGCACCTATGGTGCCACCCGATGGCATCTTGTCTGGTTGGTGCTTCAGGAAGGACTATTCCTGGTTGTAAGTGGCTTTCTTTTGGGTATTCTCCTCAGTCGACTGGGCTTGTGGCTGGTCTCCGTGCTCATGGAAGCCAGTTATCATTATGAATTTTCCGGATGGTCATGGTCGCCGGAAGAATTGTGGCTGCTGGCCACTGTATTGGTCATCGGGTTTCTGGCTTCGCTGATACCCGCCATCCGCGTATTTCGTATCAATATCTCGAGAACGCTTGCCGATGCCTAGATTCGCTGCCATAGTACTTCTTTTTGTTGCTATCCCTGGGCTATCACAATCCGAAATTACCTGGAACACCTTGACGGATGTGATCTTCACGGATAAATACAGCGAAGAAGTAGATGCCTATTTTTACTATCCGGAATTCGGACCCTCGGTACAGGCCATTGAGGGAAAGGATGTCTTCCTGAAGGGTTATATGCTCACCTTAGGCGCTAAGGCTGATGTATACATCCTTTCTCGCAACCCATATGCCGCATGTTTTTTTTGTGGTGCCGGAGGGCCAGAATCGATCGTAGAGCTAAAGCTTAAACCAGGCCATCCCAAGTTTAGGATGGATCAGGTAGTGACAATCAGGGGGAAACTCAAACTAAACCAGGATGATCTTTACCAGTGCAACTACATATTTGAAGATGCAGAGCTTTACATTGTATTGGACTAATTGTTCCTGCAGTCGCCTAGAGGCTAATTCCTCTGGCATATTCATAGAAATGGATGGAAACAAAAACGGTTGATATGGACACCGAAGGTACAGCACAGGACCTTTTGCACGCCCATGGCCTGAAAAAGACGCCCATACGATTGGAAATGCTGGACCTTTTCCTGAAGCACGATTTTGCACTTTCAGCAAGTGATCTTATTGGCAGGATGAAGACAGGAATTGACCGTGTGACGGTTTACCGCGCCCTGGCTTCATTTGAAGAGCAGGGTATTTTGCACAAAGCCTCAGAAGATCGACAAGGCGTAAAATACGCCATTTGTAGCCACCGACATGCTGATAAGAGTGGCACTCACCGACATGCTCACTTTGTTTGTGTGGAATGCCATCAAACCTATTGCCTCGAAGATGTAGCAGTGCCGGAGGTAGAAGTCTCCAGCGAATTCTCCGTGGCCAGCGTTGATTACACACTCAGCGGCATTTGTAAGCATTGTAAAGGACTCACCTGAATTGTATTTCGCAATATTAGAATGATCTTTAATTCGTGAACTCCGCCCTGCGAGACTAAGTTAAGAAGTTGCACATTGCAAAAAATATGGAAGCAATTATCACCATTGTTGGCTTTTTGGGAGCCGGAAAAACCAACTTGTTGAAACAACTAATGACCAGCTATCTGGATAGTGGTTGGAATCCTTATGTAATTCTCAATGATTACGAAAACGCCAATCTTGACGCACAGCAGCTGCTGAAGGAAATAGATCCGAAACAGGTCATGCCGCTACATGGAAGTTGTATTTGTTGTAGTGGACTCGACGAGCTAAGGTCCTTTATCAACATGATCCCCGAGCGTAAAAACGGCATTACACTTGTCGAGGCCAATGGCACGTCCGACGCTTGTTCGCTGATGGGTTTCCTGGGTGTCGGACTGCATGAACGATTTTTGCCACCGATCCAGGTATCGGTCGTAGATGTCAAAAACTGGCAACGTCGTGGCGAACACAACGAGTTGGAAGCAAACCAGATTCAGGTGTCGTCCTTGATCGTCCTGACGCATATCGAAGACTCTTCCAGGGAAAGGCAGGATTTTGTCCGCAGAGACATCAAAAGATTCAATCCATCTGCAGAAATCATCACTGTAGATGAAATTGATATTGCGCTTCTTCCCAGGCTATCCCCTTCCGACAACAAGGGGCATGAGCTAGATCATCTCAAGGCACATTGGTCTTCCTGCTCCACCGATTTACACCACTTGCCTCACATCGACTGCGTATACGAGATCTGTAAGTCACTGCCGGAAAGCATTTTGCGCGTAAAAGGTTGTACCCAAATTGGCAGTGAAGAACAATACACCTACTTCGAGCGCACACCTAGCGGAATGGTGAATGTCCGACCATTTTTTGGCGTACCTACAACCGGCCCAAAATTACTGGCGGTAGGTCCTGGGAGCGAGATCTCGGTTCTTGAAAAAGCCATACGAGAAAGCCAGGAACCAGCGGAGCTCTACTATCCTGAAAAAATCAGAGAATAAACTGCATCCTTTTTAAGATTCTCCTGTCATCTCTTCAAAAACTCTAAATTTTCAAGAGATGAATGACTGCAACTGTAAGACCTGTGAGTGTAAAAAATGTGATTGCAACCCATGCAAAGAGCACGCATGCCCATGTGCAAAATGTGAATGTACAAAATGCAAATGTTGCTAAGTGGCGTATTATTGCGATGGAGTCCGACTTAATCGGAAGGATGTATGAGGAGCGAAGAGATCTATCGGCAACATGGGCAGGAAGTCTATTTCTTTGTCCTGAAGAAGGTCAGAAGCAAGAACATCGCGAACGATATCTTCCAGAGTACCTTTCTAAAGATACATCAGCACCTCGATCAACTCAAATCAGCCCAAAAGGTCAGGGCCTGGGCATTCCAAATCGCGAGAAACGAAATTGCGAATTATTTTGACAGAGAACTCGCACATGAACATGCGATCGCATCCCCATCAGGAGAACAGGATGAGCAAAACGCCGCCTGTTGCTTTGATAGGTTCATTGAGGATTTGCCGAAGGAATACAAGGATGTAATAGTTCTCGCCTACGTAGCTGGGAAGAAGCAGTCCGAAATTGCTGAGGCTTTGGGCCTGAGCCTTCCCAATGTCAAAGCGCGATTACGACGGGCAAAAGTCAGGTTGAAACAACAATTTGTGGAGTGCTGTAATTATGAAATCAATGCCAAAGGGCAGCTCATTGGAACGGCCAATTGTTCAATTTGTGAGGCATAACTATTCCAATACCAGTTCAAATTGAGCATGTTCCAAAACTTTTTCTTGAGAAAGCCAATAAGGAATCCAGGTTCCTGTTTTCCATTGTTCGAGTTGTGATTTGTAATAAGGGTGAAAGATCCTGGAGGCGCTACCTCCTGAAACAACACCCATGATCTTTTCATCGTCACCCATATCGGCTACCATTCGAAAAGAGCTGAACCAACTCGTTTCATAGACATGATCTTCGCGCTTGATGAATCCACCTCTGTTGATGGTTTGGTTAGACCCCTGTTTGGGAAGGAGCTCCGCACCCAGGAGTTCGCTGCCAAATCCCGTTCTTCGAATAGGACTGTAGAAATAGACGGTATGCAGCCTGCCCCAGGTCCAGTCTTTTTCGTCTTCACCGAACCTTTCACGCAATAATTCTTCAGTTCTGACCCCTGCCTGAACAATAAGGCCCGACAAAGTCTCTTTTTCCGGGGTATCGACATTGTCAATGAAACGATGACCGGACAACATCAGACTATCCAACCGCTGATTCCAATAGTAGACATTTTCCCAGTACGACTCTTCCAGTTCATCAGGCAACTCATCATTGAGCAGTAGATAAAGGAGTTCATTATAAAGCACAGTATAGATGGCCGCCCCTACTTCGTTGATGTCATCCTGGCGATTCCACGCATCTATGATAGATGCCAGTTTTTGCGTGCGCGGGTCCGCTTCAAGTGCCTCGCTAAACACCGGCACTAATTTCTCGGCCTGCATATTCTTCACATCAAATATGAGCTGCCATAAATCTGTAGCTACCAGCTTCTCTTCAGTAGAAAATACCTCCGACAATCGCTGGTACCTATAGTATGGAGAAAAGTGATTGGAATAGTAATAGGGATAATCATCTGCCCGCGTGTCATGATTTGCAGTTCCTACCCACCCACGAGGAGGATTAATCATGTGCGGCATTTCACTCTTGGGGATAAATCCATTCCACCTATCTCCTTGATTACCAGGCTGTGGCAATTCACCATTGCGTGATAATCGAACAGGCACCAGACCCGTAGCCTGATGTGCAATATTCCCTTCGATATCAGCAAAAACGAAGTTGAAGAACATATTGTCCATTTTCGTCAAAGCTCTCCGGAAGGATGATACATTTTTAGTCTCCAGAAGATCCGCAAATCCCACTGAGTTGCTTTCCGTTTCGGCCAGGGACCACCTCAGGCTGACCACATCGCCAGTGAGAATACCAAAAATGGGGAAATCGGAAATCACCGGCCCACGCACAGTCGACCGGACTTCAATTTCCACATTGCTACTGTCCTTCACCTCTATGACTTCATCGCGCATCTTGAAAGGCATCCTGTTCCCATTTTCAAGGTAGTGATCTCCATCAGCCTCTTCGATGAATAGATCCTGGCTATCACCATAGGCATTTGTGACTCCGAATGAGACAAAGGCATTCCTCCCGGAAATAAGTCCTGGTATACCAGGCGTGGCAATGCCTACGGCTTTGAATTCCGGACAGATGAGACCCACAGGATAGAACGTCCCAGGCAGGACGCGCGCATCAACATGAGGGTCATTGGCTAGAATCGGTTTGCCAGATTCCGATTTCGCACCGGAGATCGCCCAGTTATTACTACCTAGTTCGGGATATGGTAAAAGGGGATTCGGAAGGGCTGGGTGGTTCAGGGCAATGGGCTCTGAAGCCAAATTTGGCGAGTTAATCATCGAATCAAACCTGAGTGGCTTCGTTCGGTCCAAGTTGATCGACAGTGGTAGGAGCTCCGCAGCATTCTTCATTCGGGAAGAAAGGTTGAGGCTCAAAATTTCATCATCCATGTTCTGGCTGTGAAATAGACCAATAAAATGGGTGACTGAAACAATGTCTACCGGTTTGAGGGAGCTTGGTGTGATGCCCAGCAAGCCCAGCTCCACAGGAAATTCGTCTTCAGCTGCTTCCAGGTACGCATTGTACCCTTGGCAATACCAATTCAGTAACGCTTTCTCAGCATCATCCAGAAACTGGAAGTGTCGCTCCGCATTGCCATATAGATTGAGCACCCGCATTTTGATATCGGATTGCAGCATGGAACCGCCTACCAACTTCGCTGCCTCACCTTTGATGAGCGTCCTATAAAACTCAATCTGAAAAAGTCTATCCTGGGCCAGGACGAATCCCTGCCCTCTTATAGCATCTGCCTTATTCTCCGCAAGGACATAAGCTATACCATTTTCATCTCGTAGAATTTTGATGGGTCGCTCGTTTGCATTGATTTCGAAAGTCCCCACTCGCTTGAAACTATTGATGTTCCTAAGCCAAAAAAAACCGACTGCAGCTATTATCAATAGGCTGGAAATAACAAGGATTGGAAGTTTCTTCATGCTGAAAGACCAGGGTTGATTGTGGTGGTGTCAAGAGGCATCCGCGCAACGGCCAACAACTTGCAAAGCCATATTTATGCAACTTGATTGCATAAAAATAGTCTGGCAAGAAACAAAACGAAAGGCCTACTTGAACTCAGGTATGGTTAGCCTGAAATCAAACGGCAAATATGAGCCCAATTCCCATCAGGATGGCCGGCACCTGCCATTACACCACAGGCGTGAAGTACTTCAGCATGCGTGAGAAGGACAAAGAGAAATGCCCAACCCTGGTCAAAAAAACTCAATGAACCTTCTCATTTCATCTCCAGGATGTCTCCTCAGAAATCCTTAGCCAGCCAATGGCAACTTCGGCTGATCCACGGCCCTTCTAAGCTGCAAGTTCCCTGCGCTTTCTGGCCTCGATAAAACTCCGCACGAAGAATACCATAGCAGTAATGGAACTGATCAACATAGCACCTACTCTCACTATACCAAGCTCATTGCCACGCTTTATAACACCCATAAGGGGTGGAAACAGACCAAAGATGATTAGGAGTGTAAGCAGAACAGCTACATGCGCCAGTACTTTGTTCTCCTTCTTGACCCCCGGGTTGCAAAGTACCAGGGCTACCCCGAAAAACGCAGGAATCAAAGCGGTGATTGAAGGTGTTTCGCTTGCCAAATAGCCCCATCCGGAGAGGCCAATCAATAAAAAGGCGTTAACTAAGCTGACTTTGTATGCTTTCATTATCTCATTGTAGTTTGAGGACAGAACCAGAAAGCATGGTGTTAGGTTACGCCTGTTTTCAATCCTGATCATGTGGAACTCAGAGCACAAGATGGGTACCACAGGACCTGCAATAGAATTAGGGGGCCGTTTGCCGCCGGAGAGTTGGAAACGTCAATACAAAAGGCATGTATTCAACCTATTTCAGACTGGCGGTCTCCTCCTGTGCTTCGGGGCTGACGCTTATCTGCAAATTGAAATCCTTATCCATTTTGAACTGGTAGGTGGCAAGTTCTGTGAGCTCCCTCGCTTTGTTGGATTGCTGAAGCACGTAGAGTAGATCCTGAGCCAGTGGATTCTTCTTGATGTCATTCGCCAGTTTACTGTGTGAGACTTTCAAAAGGAAACTGTAGCCACTTGTTTTTTTTAGGTTCAAGTCCTGAAATTCATGGCTTGACAATTTGTAAGATTGCTCACCCTCTTGTGCGGCAATCATCTTCGTCAAAAGTACCGGGCGATACTTTTTCCAGATATGTACATACTTGCCAGTGCTAGCCTCTGCCGCTCCCATTAATATTCAAATTTTGTTTCAAATTGATCATTACTGCTCAGAAAATAACAATGATCCAGGTCCGAGGACGCTTCGCAGTAAAGGATTCCTCTCCAAAGTTAGACATATTCAGAAGATCGCTGTTATCAGATGGAAATAGAGCTCGAGAAGAAGTAGAATTTAAAGCTGGAATATTCGAATTCCGGAGACAGAAGCATGATCCGCAACGATATAACTTAAGCACTGCTACCTGCCGGCGGCACCTACAGTCCACGGTGCGGCAAAATAGCTTCTGAGAACAGATAATTCTTGACGCACCTTAGCAGTAGCTAAGCACTGACAATCACCGAATTTAATTCGGTCCTAACTCCAACGGACACGAAGTACGGAATCAAACCCTGTAAACACGTTAAAAGACTTAATTCTTTGGTGGTTTCATCCTATATTGAGTAAAAATCATGTTACCGCTTCGTGAAGTTTTTTAAACTATGAAACATACAGGACTATCCTCTGAACAAGTTAAAGAATCACGCAGGATACACGGAAATAATGAACTCAGCAAGATCAAAGTCGAGGGATTTTGGGCGAAGCTGTTAGACAATTTCAAAGATCCAATCATTTATATCCTGCTTGTCGCCCTGGTGGTCATACTGGCACTTTCCTTTTTTGGCATGACCGAGTGGTATGAAGCTGTGGCCATCGCGGTCGCGGTCCTCCTGGCAACAGGGATTTCGACCTTTTCAGAACACAAAAACGAGTCCTCGTTCCAGCAGCTTCAGGAAGAAGCGTCCCAGATCAAGAGCAAGGTCTTCCGTAACGATGAACTCATGGATATTCCTGTGGTTGACGTTGTGCGCAGCGACCTCGTTCTGCTACAGGCTGGTGACAAGATCCCGGCAGATGGGCACATCATTGAAGGCGATGTGAAGGTCGACCAGGCCTCTTTGACCGGTGAGACAGAGCCTATCGAAAAAGTGGTGTTCGAAGAGGGCGCTACCTACGACGAATCAGACCTTGCCAACCATTACATACTGTATCGCGGTTCGGTCATTGAAGATGGTGAGGCCGTCATGAAAGTAGATACGGTGGGTGATGCGTCGCTTTATGGAAAACTATCTAAAGAACTCTCCCTGGGTGATGACCGACTTTCCCCTTTGCAGGTCAAATTGAAGGGGCTGGCCGACATGATCTCAAGGTTTGGTTACATCGCGGCAGGCTTTCTTTTCGTCGTATTTATGTTTCAAAAAATCGTCCTTGCCAACGATTTTGACACAGATGCCATCCTCAACTACTTGTCGCAGTGGGATCTGATACTCACTGATTCCCTGGATGCCATTGTATTGGCCATCATCGTCTTGGTAGCGGCTGTGCCGGAAGGTCTTCCAATGATGATCGCCATTGTGCTGTCGCTGAATATGCAGAAGATGCTACGCGAAAAGGTGCTGGTCAGAAAACTCCTTGGTATTGAAACGGCAGGCAGCCTGAGCATCTTGTTCTCTGACAAAACAGGAACCCTTACCAAAGGCAAACTTGAGCCCCGGTTCTTCATTACGGGATCAAACCAGTCCTTCGGAACCTACGGAGCAATTCCTCAAAAATTGCGTGGATATGTGAAGATAGCCATCGCAGGTAATACAGCCAGTCACAGGACAGGGGATGGTGAAATCACCGGCGGCAACTTCTCCGAAAGGGCACTGCTGGGCTATATCAGTCCCAAAGAGGACCTCGGCGTGATAGAAAACGCAGACCTCATACATAAGATCCATTTCAATAGTACACGGAAATTCTCTGCTACAGAAGCCAAATTTCAGAACAAGTTGGAAGCCCTCGAAACTGACCAAATCGTTATGATAAAGGGGGCACCAGAGATCCTAATGAAGGATATTGACGAGGCCATCTCAGAGGATGGCAAGATCATGCCTATCACGAAGAAAGAAGAGATGACCACCTACATGAATGGCCTAGCTGATGCGGGTATTCGCCTGCTGACCATCGCCATATCCAAGGAAAGTCTGAACAAGAAAGATGACATACCTAGCGGATTGATTCTGGTAGGCGTAATCGGCATGCAGGATGCCATACGCGATACGACCAAGGGCTCTGTGGAGCTGGTAAAAAAGGCAGGTGTGCAGGTGGTCATGATCACTGGAGACAGGAAGGGTACGGCAGTATCCATAGCCAAGGAAGCCGCCCTGGTTGATGACGACTCACATGTCGCACTGGAATCCTCCGACCTGCAAAAGATGACTGATGAGCAAATCGCTGAGGTGCTTCCAAACCTCAGGGTAATTGCCAGGGCCCTGCCCACGGACAAGAGCCGTATGGTGAGGATATCCAAAGGGCAGGATAAAGTGGTGGGAATGACTGGAGATGGGGTGAATGACTCCGCAGCCTTAAAACACTCTGACGTGGGAATCGCTATGGGCAGCGGATCAGAAGTCACCAAGGAAGCCGGAGACATCGTGATCCTGGATGATAACTTCAACTCAATCAGCAACGGAATTCGCTATGGAAGGACAATCTTCCAGTCTATCCGAAAATTCATCACCTTTCAATTGACAGTGAATGTGGCAGCGGTTTCCATTACCATCCTCGGGCCTCTTATTAATGTGGAGTTCCCCTTAACCATCATCCAACTGTTGTGGATCAACCTCATTATGGATACCCTGGGTGCCATAGCACTTGGCGGGGAACCAGCCCTGACGAAATACATGGAAGACGAACCCATAAGACGCGAAGACAGCATCCTTACCAAACAGATGATTTCTTCCATCCTCGTGAATGGTCTGTTCATCACATTATTCTCCGTGGCCTTCCTGAAAATACCATACTTCAGGGAATTGTTCTCACGCGGTGGCACTGACGATTATGCCGTTTTCATCACTGCATTTTTCAATATTTTCATATTCCAGGTGCTGTTCAATATGCTGAATGTTCGCTCGACGGGGCTCAACTTCCTGGAGCACATCAGTGAAAATCACAGGTTCATTCAAATCATATTCCTGATCATTGTCCTGCAAGTACTCTTTACTTACGTAGGGGGACCTATCCTGCGAACGGTGCCGCTGAATTTCAATGAATGGGTTTTGATCATGCTGTTCTCTGTAGTGATCATTCCTGTTGATTTTGTAAGAAAGATCTTTGTTTCAGGTGAGCAAATCTACAAGGACACTGTCAAGATTATTTTTGGATATAGATAGGTAATAATTGCGACAATTTGGGCTTCGGAATGCATAGCGATAGCCTCAAACTTCCATGCCTATGAAGTGGAGTTACCCACTCCTGGGATTTGCCGTACCTGTTTGCAGGAAAGGAAATAGTTACTCTATTCCGGGAATTTCCACCCGGGAGATAAAACCATTTCTGATATGCCTGGCAGCACTCTTGCTTACCCCTAACGCTGCATCCAGCCAGGATAGCGCGGGAACAAGCATCAGGCCCCATAGTATAGAGGTGGCATTCAACGATCACAGAACCGACAACCTCAACTATGATCTAGAAGCACTCAGAGCTGATGGCAGGGTGGGGCCGCTGGTCTCCGGTGAAATCAACGCATTAACGACAGATCTGGATTACAAAACCCGGTCGAGCCATGGTGGGTTAAGCATCAACTTCCTGTTTTCCGGATTAGATATCAAGGGATTGGCTGGGGAAACCCTCCTCCTGCTGGGCTTCGGCAGCGGAACGTATACGACCCGGCTGCTCAGGGTCAATTCCGATAGTGTCGCCCTGGAGTATGAGCATGAAGGAAGTGCTTTCCGGATTTCCCAAGGTGTCAGACACAACTATAGTCTCAGCAAAAGATTTGAACTCTACCAGGGTATAGAGGTCATACATCAATTTCAAATTTCCTCTACTCTGCTTGAAAAACGACTGGACATGGCAACAGACGAAGTACAGAGCGAGAGAAGGCTATTTGCCAAAAAGGGGTACAGTCCATTCCTGTATCTCCCCATCGGGCTGAAATACCAATTGGGAAAACTGGAATCAAGTCGAAGGACCGCTATTTTCTACCATTTTCAACTGGCCGTTGGTTCACAATACGCACCCGGCAAAAGGTTCAATGGGGTATTTACCGGAAGCAGAATAGGTTTATTATTCAGGCTATGAGGATCTTGCAAATAGCCAAAGCGCTACTCTTGATCGGACCCGGATATTTATGGTCTTACCATTCATCGGCCCAAATCACAATTAGCGGCTACGTCACGGATCAGGCAAATGGCGAGGCACTCATCGGAGCGACCATCTACGACGAAGTGAACAAAGTGGGTACTGCAGCTAACTTCTATGGTTTTTATTCACTGACCCTTCCAGAGGGGCCTGTTAGTCTGCGCATCTCATTTGTCGGATACGAAATCAAAAGGTACCAGAACTCCCTCAACACAAATCAGAGCATCAACTTTCCACTGGCTTTGGAAGCCTCACAGCTGGATGAAGTGGTGGTATCAGCTGAAAGCCTCGAAACAGAAGACGAGGTCAAGAATACGCAGATGAGCGTGATCAACCTGAAGCCCAAGGAAATCGAAAACATCCCAGCGATTGGCGGAGAAGTGGACATCATCAAAGTCGCTCAGCTGATGCCTGGTGTTTCACGTGGCGGTGAAGGGACAACGGGATTGTTTGTGAGGGGAGGAACAGATGATCAGAACCTCATCCTGCTAGACGAAGCTACCGTCTACAATGTTGGACACCTGTTTGGATTTTTTTCCATCTTCAACAACGACGCCATCAGGGATGTCAGCGTGGTAAAGGGAGGATTCCCCTCGTACTATGGGGGTCGGCTGTCGTCAGTCATGGACATCCGGATGAAGGAAGGTGACTTGAATCGATGGCACGGCAATGGGGGCATCGGACTACTATCAAGTCGCCTTTCGATTGACGGGCCTATCGTCAAGGAAAAACTGGCAGTTATGATTTCTGGCCGCAGGACCTATATCGATCAGGTACTCAATCTCACGGGAACATCGCTTCCCTACTACTTCTATGACCTCAACGGAAAGATTACTTACAAGATCTCTGACAGAGACCGGATATTCCTGAGCTCCTACATAGGCAAAGACATACTGGATTTCAACGAGACGGTAGACGAATCGGAGGATGAGGACGGCGTAGCGGATGATGTCTCCAGCGTCGAAGAAGAGCTCAATTTCGGATTTGATCTCGGAAATGTCACGACCACCCTGCGATGGAATCACCTTTACCCCAGCAACAAGATGTTCCATAACGTAACGCTGTATCAAACTCAGTTTCAGTATGACATTGGCGGCAATTTCGTGGACAACTCCATACTCATCCAATCAGAAATCAGGGACCTGGGGGTTAAAGCCGATTGGGACTACTACCTGAATCCGCGCAATTCCATCAGGTTTGGCACGCAGGGCATATGGCACATTTTCCGTCCCAACGTTGTGAATACCAGCGGTGAAATATCGGAGGCCCTGTCGAGCCAGTCAGGAGGCACGATTCGCAACCTGGAAGGTTCTCTATACGCACAGAACGATCATAAGCTTTCCGATCAACTGGCCGTCAATTACGGCCTGCGGTTTTCTTCTTCCGCGGTGGCTTCCCGATTTTACAGCGCGCTGGAGCCACGCCTCACCGGCAACTATACTTTTGGCCAACTGAATTCGGTGAAATTGAGCTACACGTTTATGCGCCAATACATGCATCGCGTTTCCAGCTCATCGATAGCCTTGCCCACGGACCTCTGGTATCCAGTCACGGATCGTGTGCGTCCACAAAGTGCCCATCAGGTAGCTGCCGGGTATTTCAAAGGCTTTGAAAAACTGGGTCTGAATGTTTCTATTGAGCTATACTGGAAGACCATGGCCAACCTCATTGAATACCGTGAGGGGGCGAGGTTGCTGCTCAACAACAACTTTGAGGAAGAGTTGGCCAATGGCGAAGGCAAAGCATATGGCGGCGAAATACTGATCAGGAAAAAAGTGGGCGCATTCACAGGGTGGGTCGGTTACACGCTTTCCCGGGCTCGACGCAAGTTTGCTGCCCTGAACGATGGTAATTCCTTTGCAGCCCGATTTGACCGGCGCCATGATCTTTCGGTGGTGGCCACTTTCGATTTCAATGAGCGCTTCACCTTCTCCGGAGTATGGGTTATGAATTCCGGAACACGGTTCACTGCTCAGAATGGCCAATATTTATTCCCCAACCCAACATTTACGGGCATAGAATTGGTGCCCGTGTACACAAGTCGCAATGCCGTGACACTGGCATCCAGCCATCGGATGGACATCAATTTTATCATACGCAACAATCCTGAGAAGAAATTTCGGAGTGAATGGCACATTGGAGCATACAACTTCTACAATCGTGCATCGCCCTACCGTGTGTCCATACAATTTGATGGACTCAACTACCGATATATACAAAGAGGTCTTTTTGGGTTTATCCCTTCTGTGGCCTGGAATTTCAAATTTTAGCGATGAGAAATATCTTCCTGCTATCCTTTTATTCTGTATTGCTATGTTCCTGTTTGCCCGAGGACTTACTCATTGATGTGGAACCCGCACCTTCCCAAATCGTGGTAGCATCTCAGATACTTCCAGGCGATGTCATGGCCATTTTCCTCAGCAGGAGCTTTTCGGCACTGGAAGGCAATGAAGATTCCCTCTCGCAGGATTTTCTCAACAGTATCCTTGTCGAAGACGCCCTGGTTACGCTTTCAATCAACGGTGAACTTGACACACTGGAAGAAGTGGAAGATACACCAGGTTTATTCTTTGCGCTGCTTCCGGAGAAGATCAATGGCGCTCACTTCGAACTGCAGGTTCACGACTCACAATTTGGAGTTGAAGTAAGCGCGAGCACGGTCTCCCTTCCCCAGATCATACCCGATTCAATTGCCTTCCTGGAAGAAATACAGGGTGCCGATACCGTCCAATCCATTTACTACGACTTCGAGGATCCTCAGAACGCGGAAAATTGGTACCTGGCCAATTTCATCGACGCCGCAGATCTACTCAATAACCTTGAAACCAATCTCTTTTCATTTGTCGGTGAGGAGAGCGGTTTGGTGTTTGACCGTTTGATCACTGACCAGACCAACACTACTGGCACGATAGAGACCCTGGTAGAACTGGATGAAATCGCCACATCCGACACCCTCACGTTTTGGTTCACACATATCACGGAGGACTATTTCCGATTTCTGGACGCTCGAAGAAGAACGGGAGGCATCATTGCAGCAGCCACGAGTGAACCCATCAGCCTTCCAGGAAATGTTGAGGGAGGACTGGGCTTCTTCAATGCACAAATCCCCTACATACGGGCAATTCCAAAAACTTCCAGGTAACATTGGAAGACCAAACCCCCAAACCATGACACAAGTAATTGTACAAATTGACAAGTCTCGGTACCAAACGGCAATGAGCAATGGCAGGCATGAGATCATTGCTGACGAACCTGTTCCTATGGGTACCGATCTCGGCCCCAATCCTTATGACTTCCTGCTGATGTCTCTGGGTAGTTGCGTAGCCATGACCCTTAGGATGTACGCCGATAGAAAAGGCTGGGACCTGCAAGAAGTCGAGGTGCATTTGTCACAAGAAAGGGTCTATCATGAAGATTGTGAGAATTGTGAGTCCACGGAAGGCTATGTCCATATGATCACGAAGAAGGTAAAGTTCAGGGGTGATCTGGACGACGTACAAAGGAAGAGACTTGTGGAAATCTCTGATAAATGCCCGGTAAACAAGACGCTACTCCGGGAGATCCAAATCAAGACTTCGGAAATTCTCTAAGAGCGCGGCTCCCCAATCAGCACACCATGAGTGGCCAGCGACTGTTTTGAAGAGGTTGCGGCTACACCCTCAGCAACGCTTCCAAAAAGCCCATGTTCTCTCCCTTGGACTTGACGATAAGCACAGGAATATCGGCACTCTTGAAGACAATCTTCTCAGCAAGGGATCCCATCAGTATCGCCGAGGTTCGGGTACGACCTTTGGAACCCATCACGATGAGGTCCGCTTGCGCATTCTTCCCATAAGTATATACCAACTCCGCTGTGAGCCCATCATTGGTGAGCATATACTCGCATTCGATATCAGCGGGTAGCTCATTCCTTTGCAGGAATCGCTTGCAGTCATTTTCGGCGTGCCCTTTCATAATTTTCGCAAATTCATCATGTGACTTGCCCGTCTTGTGGTAACCTGAGGGCACGTGATAGGCGTGCGAGAAGACGACCTGTGCATCTGCATTCGTGGCTAGTCCCAGTGCCTGCCTGGTGGCCATCAACGAATGCTGGGAAAAATCTACTGGTACCAGGATCTTGCTGATTTGCTCATTGAAGTCTTCCGTAACCAGTAACAGGGAGCATGGGCATTTCCTTGCGATGTGGCTGGAGACAAGACCTGACCCACGAAGGCTTTTCTTGCGCCCCATCAGTATGAGGTCAACTTCCTTGATTTTGGAAAGCTTAAGAAGCTTCTCTATTGGGTTACCTTCTTTGATAATGTAGTTAATATCGACATCAGTAGGCCCAAAAATTCCTTCCACTTTACCTCTGATATCGCTTTCTATGCTTTCATCCAGCGGTGCCAGCAAATCGGGATATTTTTTCCTCAGATCATCGGGGAGCTCCAGGTCTTTGGCAACATGCACAAAAATTATCCTTTCGATCGGGGCCATCTTGCTCATCACCGCAGCATACCTGATAAGCCGATCATCCATCTCGGATAAGTCCAGGGCCACCAGTATGACTTTGAAAGGGCCGTTGTTTATTTCTTCCACGGTGTTTAAAATTTATCTTTCTACAATATACCTCTAATTAAAAATAAAGAAGCAAAAGCGATTATGGCATACAGTTCGGGGAAAACCGCAAGGATTAGTGCTCTACCGAATACGTCATTGCCTGATCCGATACTATCAATGCTATTGGCACAGACTTTTCCTTGATACATTCCGGACAGCAATCCGGCAAGGCCCAGTGCCAATCCTCCTCCCAGGATCCCTGCGCCCTGGAGCAGCGTCATCCCAGGACCGATCAGGTCTTGCAGAATGAAGAAACCTGCAAATCCATATAATCCCTGTGTACCGGGCAAGGCACTCAAGACGATAAAAGACCCAAAGGATTCCGGACGTTTCTTCAATGCCCCGACAGTAGCCATGGCACCGATGGCCGTTCCCATGGCACTGCCACAGCCTGCCAGCCCCACGAGTAAGCCAATGCCAATAAATGCGAGTGTTAACGGTAATGCTTCCATATCTCCAATTTTTTATTCATCAATATTTTTTAATTGCTTCCTGAAAGGTTTGTACTCAACACCTCCACCGGTGAATTGAGCATTGTTATAAAATTCGACAAAAGTGAGCCTGAGCGGGTGGACAAAGGCCCCCAGCATCGCAATGCCAAAATTGAGGCTGTGACCGAACAGCAGGAACACTACGCCTATGGCGATGCCCCACCAGCCATTGCCCATGATCTGCGCGCCGATTTGATTCACTACCAGTCCCAAAACTGAGGAGGCCACACCCAGCGCGAAAAGCCGCACATAGGAAAGTATATCTCCCAAAATGCCTGTCATAATAAAAAATAGTGGCAGGATCGCACTGGCCGCCCGCTTGCCCACAGACACGGTCATGTCGTGAAAAAACAGGACGAGCCCGAGACCCAGTAACAGTGCCACCTTGCGGAGCAGCGGCATCCCTGCCAGCGCCTCCACTCCCTGCATGTCAGCCAGGAATATCCAAATCAAACTTGTCACGATCAATAGCTTGCCGATCTGAGACAGTGAATGGATGAACCCATCATTTTGCAGCTTGTTGATGATGGACACCACAATACCCACCAGAATCTGTACAACGCCAATCATCAATGCTACATTGAAGGCATTGAAGACGTATGAGCGATCATCCGGTATTACTACGTATTGGGCCAGGTATTGGAAGAACGGCAGATCAGAAAGGGTGGTAGGCTGACCAAAGACACTGCCAGATTTTACCAGGCCCATCACTGTGGTGAAAAAGCCCAGGATTACCCCCAAGATGGCTATGTTGCGCATATCGCGGAGGAAAGTAAAACCACCTATGACCGCCGCAGCCAACAAGATGAAGCCATAGCCTGCATCTCCAAGACAGTATGCGAAGAGTATCGGATAGAACACGGCAATGAACGGTGTGAGATCCATCTCACGGTAATTGGGCAACTCAAAGATCCGGGTGATAGGCTCAAACAGCTTCGGATACTTTGGATTGTGCAGTAACACAGGCACATCGTCTCCTTCGGAGGGTTCTGAAATGCTGTAGGTCAGGTTCTCTTTCCCAATGACATGTAAGAGTCGGCCCTCTACGGAAGCGGGATACCAACCCGTCAATGAAATCAGGGCGCCAAGGCCATGTTCCTGATAACTTCCCATAGCAAACTGGAATACCAACTGATCTTCGACTTTACGCAACTCACGGACGAGCTCCGGCAAATACGAGACATACTTACCAATATCGCTGGCTATCTGCGTGGCATTCTGGGCAGAGGATTTCTTCTGTCTTTCAATTTCGGAAAGCCGTAAGGTTGGCATTTTCACCGTCTCAAAAGGCAAGTCGGGAACATCGTCGAGCGCTACGACAATGAAGTAGACCTTATCGGGGCCCTCATGTACTATCTCTTGCACCAGTTCACTGAAATCGTACTTTTTGTAGGCCTTCTTATCTGCGATGCAAAAGGTGATATTGATACCATTCGCTGCCAAAGCGGATATTTTGTCCAGACCAAAGTCTCCCCAGGGTGCCAGTCTCAGGCTCTCTTTGGTGAGGGTTTCCCTCCGTTGTATCTGCTCGTCGCTTTGGTGCCTTAGGTGCAAGACTTCCTCGACTACTTGCTCCCTTTCCATTGGTGGCGCAGTAGGGCTTTCTTTCGCAGGGAAATCTTTGGCATGTGAGCGCAGCGTTTCAATGGCTTTTTCCAAGCGATTTTTTTCAATTTCTAACTGTTCCACACTGTGGTTGTGCAGGGTCTCATCAAGTTCCAGATGAATGACCCCCAGGTTTTGAAGCTGCGAGGTGATATGAGCCCTGTCCTTATGGAAAGCCAAAATCGTCAGGTGCTTGAAGGGTTCTTTCATGCTGCTGCCCTCCCTTCTTTCTTCTTTTTGACAATTTTCTGAGCCGCCTTCGAAATGTTTTCCTTGTCCTCAAGGAATCGCTTGATTTTCAGGATGGCATCCTCATAAGCGGGTATCTGGACTTTTTCATAGAGATTGACCTTTTGCGTGGTTTTCTTCCTGGCGCTGCTTAACAGCTCAATTTGTTTTCGGGCAATCTCGATCTTTAAGTCAAGCGCGACAGCCTGCCGCATGATGCCAATACCGGCCGGGACCCAGTGTGGATACCGCCACCAACTCATGTCCACCAAACGAAAAGTGATCTCACCCATCTCCGGGACTTTCACACCCACCACCTTCTTTTGGAACATGCCCAGTCCCTCAAGTACCAGGATATCCGGAAATTCACTCCAAAAAACTTCGTAGTCCCGTAGCTGCTCATTGACTTTCTCCCGATCCGATTCCAAGGCACTCAGCTGGTGCCCAAGCTCCTTGACTTCCTTCCGCAAGGCGGTCTCCTTGTTCTTCAAAATTGGCAAAGCCTTCTCTCGAATGCTCAGCTGTTTCTTGAATTGCTGGATTGTCGTCTTGTTATATTGATACTTGAGTGCCACAATACCTATTCTTGGAGTGCTATTTCATCTTTGACCTCCTGGCCGTTCCAGTATTTGTCCATGAGCTTTTCTTTGATCCCCACTTCATATTTCTCGAAGTACTTCTGGAATAGATGCCAACCTGTATCCAACATCTCATCAACGGAGATATTGATATCTATCGCCAACAAGCGCATCGCATATTCTTTGGCAAAATCGAGACAACGATTGTCGTATTCGTTTAGGTCAAATCCATTTTCTCGCTTGGTCTTGGCATTCATGGCATCGGCGTAAAACCGGATCAGCGCATTCATCACCTGCGGGTGATCTTCACGTGTCTTCTTACCAATCACATTTTGCTTAAGCCGAGACAGACTCCGGAACGGGTCGACAATGACCTTGCCGATATCCGTATCCTGCTTCAAAAACAGCTGACCTTCAGTGATATAACCCGTATTATCCGGAATGGCATGCGTGATATCACCCTCATTGAGGGTTGTCACTGCCACGATCGTTATGGATCCACCATGATTGAACTGGGCGGCTTTCTCATAGATACTGGCCAGATCACTATAGAGAGAACCAGGCATAGAATCTTTCGAGGGTATCTGATCCATTTTATTGGAGACGATAGCCAATGCATCCGCATAGAGCGTCATGTCTGTCAAGAGTACCAATACTTTTTGTTGCTTGTCATTGGCAAAGTACTCCGCTGCTGTACAGGCCATATCCGGTATCAGTAAGCGCTCCAACGGAGGATTCTCAGAAGTATTGATGAAACACACAATTTTATCCAAGACGCCAGCCTCCGTAAAAGTGTTCTTGAAGAATAGGTAGTCGTCATTAGACAACCCCATACCTCCCAGAATGATCTTGTCTACTTCCGCGCGGAGGGCCACTTCTGCCAGCACCTGGTTGAAGGGCTGATCCGGATCAGCGAAAAATGGGATCTTTTGCCCCGTGACCAGGGTATTGTTGAGGTCGATACCTGCGATGCCTGTGGCTATCAATGTGGAGGGTTTCGCCCTTCTTACGGGGTTGACGGTAGCACCTTTGATGGGTCTTTGTTCACCTCTCAAGGCAGGCCCCCCATCGATGGGTTCACCAAATGCATTGAGGAATCGCCCTGCCAGCAAGTCGTTGACCTCCAGCAAAGGTGGTCGCCCCGTAAAAACAACCTCAGACTTGGATGAAATGCCTTCAGTACCTGAAAATACCTGCAGTGTAACCGTGTCACCCACGACGCTGATGACCTGTGCGGGGCGTTCATTCACCCATGCAAGCTCCCCAAATCGTGCCCCAGATGCCTGCAGGACACATGTAGCTTTGGTGATCTTCTCGATCTTGGTATATACCCTCTGGAATGCCTTGGTCTTCATATCAAACTGGGGTTAGGTTCAGCAACTGTTGAGGCGGATTCCAATTCCTTGTCCAATTCGGCCTCATATTTCTTAAAGTCCGCTCCTTCATACGGGGAATAGTTCATCTGCTTCAAGAGATTGATCAACTTCTTGAAAAAGGCGCTTACCTCTTCAAATTCAGCAAAATCGTACGTCCTGTCACAAATGCTGATCACTTTGTTCAGCATATAGCGCTGCCTCTCAAGGGGGGTGTTCATGTCCACGTCATCAAAAGAGTCCTGTTGAATGATCCCGAAGTCAATCAGTTCGCTCTTCCAAAACTTGATGTGGTAATCCACAGGCACCGAGTCGTCCCCCAGAATATTGATCTGATCCCTGGCCTCCAGGCCATCTCGTACCAGGTCTTTGGATTTCTGCACCAATTGGGTCCAACCCTCCTGCAGGTTGGCGTCTGTATGTCCAATGAATTCCGGGTATTCCAGGTACTTTGAGTAGGAAGCCAATGGATCTATGGCCGGATATCGCTTGGCATCGGCACGTTTCTGGGACAAGGCATAAAAGCAACGTGCCACCTTACCGGTAGACTCAGTAACAGGTTCCTTAAAATTGCCACCTGCGGGGGATACCGTTCCAATGAAAGTTATTGATCCCTGATCCCCGTTATTGAGCTCTACAAGTCCTGCACGGCTGTAGAAATTGGCAATGGTTGCCGGCAACTCCACCGGGAATGCATCCTGACCGGGCAACTCTTCCATCCTGTTCGACATTTCGCGAAGGGCCTGTGCCCAACGGGAGGTAGAATCCGCCAGGATCAACACCTTGAGGCCCATGGCCCGGTAGTATTCAGCTAAGGTCATACCCACGTACACGGAGGCCTCCCTGGCCGCCACAGGCATGTTCGATGTATTGCAGATGATCGTGATTTTCTCATCCAGTTTACGTCCGGTCACGGGGTCTTTAAGCTGAGGAAATTCCGTGAATATTTCCACCACCTCGTTGGCCCGTTCTCCGCACGCCACGACGACGATAATATCGGCCTCGCTGTTCTTGGCAATGGCCTGCTGCAAAACCGTCTTGCCCGTGCCAAATGGCCCTGGGATGTACCCTGTACCTCCCTCAGCTATGGGATTGAGAGTGTCGATGACCCTAAGGCCCGTCTGAAGGGTCTTGAAAGGCCTGTACTTGCGCTTGAAAGTATCAACCGCCAGTTTCACGGGCCACTTTTGCCTCATGGTCACCGGAAGTTTTTTCCCATCGGTAGAGACCAGCTGCGCAATCGTATCAGAGACCTTGTAGTCACCTTCCGCCGCGATGCTGTCTACCTTGAATTCGTGCTTCCAGGTGAAGGGCACCATGATCTTGTGTGAGATCCAGTTTTCCTCGACCTCGCCCAGCCAGTCTCCGGCTATTACATCATCCCCCACCTTGGCAATGGGTTTGAACTTGAATGATACTTCCTCATCGAGCGGATCGGTAACTTCTCCTGTTTCTATGAAAACACCTTCCATCTTCGACAGGTCGTTTTGGAGCCCGTCATACTTCTTGGAGAGTATCCCAGGGCCCAATTCTACTTCCAGCATGCGCCCGGTAAACTCTACATCATTCCCTATACGGATGCTGGTACTCGATTCGAAGAGCTGCGCCGAAGCCAGGTTGTCATTCACCTTGATGACCTCCGCTTTCAGCTTCTTGTCCTCACTATGCACCAGGCAGATTTCATTTTGAGTGACGGGTCCCTCGGCCTCTATTAGTATGAGGTTTGAGATTACGCCTTGTACCTTACCTCTAGTCATATCAAAGGGATTTTGGGTGATCGAACGCTAGTTTTAATTTTATAGGATAGCTCGTTGAAATGGGGTTGCTCACGCTCACCTTCCAAACGTCGCCATCGCCAGACAAGCAGCAATTTCAGGGTATAGGCATATACATGTTGCCGCTCAAAGAAACCTGTAAGACTGGATAGGTAATCCCATTTGATGCGGTCCACGAACCGCTCCAGGTTGTCTGGCTTGAAGTCTTCAAAAACCTCTCCCATCTCTTCCAGGAATGGGTATTCCCGCTGAAGTGAGGCAGGTAGTGACTTGTGTTTACCTAACTGATAAAAGACATTGTCATCGCTGGTGGGCGGTTGAGGCAGGAAGTCAAACATGGATAGATTGTAGGCTGCAATGGCCTCTTGCAATTTCTTCTCGAAACTGAAATAGTCGGTAATAAAGGGCTCCGTCAGACTCTTGACTTCCTCATGGAACATTTCTGTGAGTCTCTCTTCCATGGCTGTTAGCGTCATGGTTGGAAATTGATCCTCATATTCAGTGACAAACTCATCCATGTATTGCGGGAGGCTGCCCTTCTGCCTCCGGTATCCTCTGATGGTCTCCCGTGGCAGGATAGCTGGCTGGATGAATGGACTGGTCGGAAAGTCTTTGTACTCCTCAAACAGAAAGCTCAGGAAATTTCGATTGTCGTTGGGGTAGACCAGGTACCGAAAGAGCTCCCTGTCCGATTCTTCCAGGTTTCTTTCAATGGTATCTAAGGTTTCCTCAAAATCCATTTTGGGAGGGGCACCATCGGGAGTCAGGTCGGGTAAACCAGAGATGAGATAGTAGTAGCTCATGATGCTCCGGCGAACAGCAATCTGTCGGTTTGGACTGTGAGATAGGAACGCAATAGGTGGATAAAATCTTCCTCGGTGAACGATACCTGATAGGTGTCTCCACTTCGGGAAATCCGGAATCCCCCCTTCATCTTGTCACTGAAATCGACCTCCAGTCCGGCTATATGCTTTTCAATGCTCCGGGTGAAGCTCTTTTCTATTTTGGTCTCCAGGCTCTTGGGAAGCGTCAACTCAAGCGTATCGGTAGACTTCCAATGTCCTACGGCCTCCTGAATGACTGCTTGCAGGAAAGAGACATCAGCGAAAGCTGCGGAAACATTGGACTCCAGGATTGCATTGGACAGTAGGTTTTCGATTTCCCCTTTGAGGTCATTGATTAGTTGCTTGCCCTTGAGCTGGAGTTCGTTCTCTGCACTCTTGGTCAGGCTGGCCGACTCCCTTTTCGCATTGGTGATGATAGCATGGGCCTCCTCTTGTGCCTCTTTTTTCAGCGCCTCACAGTCCTTCTTCGTCTTCGCCAGGAGGTTGGCTGATTCTGCCTGGGCCTTCTCAAGGCCTTCGCTATAGATTTTGTCGAGTAGTTTGTCTAAGTTGTTGATCTCCCCAACCATAGTAGTTTATTTTTAGTAAATAGGAGTCAGGAGGAAATACAAATACATTTCTCGGACTTCCCAGAAAAATCTCATATCCTGTGCCCTGGACTTAGAATTAAGTTATCTGAGAAGTGAGGCTGAATATATGACGTCTGCCCAGGCGTTTCATGACTTTTGTCAAAAAGCTGTCCTTTGCAGCCAGCTGGGGTATTGAGCAATCATGATCCTCCCTGGACATAAAATCGTTTGACGCTACCTCCTGTATACGTCTACTTGTGCCATATCAAACCGACAAGTGGAGAAGTGGTAGCTTTCCACTTGTCTGAACAAATAGCGTTGCTGCGCTCAAGATCCAATCAATGATGGGCAGGTATGGCCTTGGGGATCATTTTCCGTGCCTCGAGGGTCTGCAGCACCATATTCGCCATCTCCTCCTCTTTCACTTTCTGGCAATTAATCACCAGGTCATAGTGGTTATTGTCAAAAGGCTTGTCGGACAAGTGCTCCGTCCACAATTGTCGCCGCTGATCCATCTCTGTGATCATCTCCGAAGCCTGGAGGCGGGTGAGATCCCTTCTATGCATGAGCTCTTCCACTCGCCAATCCTTAGGTGCAATAAGCCTGATGTGCATGCCATTGGGTATGCGTTGGGTAATGGCTGCGCCTCCCCTTCCCACAATGATAACACGTCCCTTTTTGGCGTAGTTGGAAATGATTTCCTTCACTGTCTTGATGATCTTTTCATCGGAAATGGGGGAAGTCCCAAAAGCGCTGAAAATATTGGTCACTGGATTCATGCCGTGTCCAACCACACGGTCCTCCACACGATCAGAGGTCAACCTCAGGTCACCGGCCGACTCCTCGATCAATTGCTTGCTTAGATACTTCCATCTGGGCTCAACGGTTCTCTCATCTATTATTTTGAGTAACTTTTGAGCCAACCTATCTCCTCCACAGCCAAACTGCCGGGAAATGGTAATAAATGGGCCTGGGGTTTCAACTGGAGCATTCAACCCATCCCGCTCAGCCATATACTTTTTAAGATTAACTTTCATCGCGTTCATGGTACTCGTATTTAGGGTTTGCAATTGCTAAGAATATACTGTAAATCAAGCTCAAATCCAATACCCAAAAACTGACATTTGGGGGTTCCCGACAGGATATTCATTGGTGAATCGCATCGCCAGTCATACCTACAAATGGGGAAAATTTGCGTTGAAGAACGCATTTTGATCCCGACATGATTTCAGTTGATGAAAAAAGGAGACGGCGACGAGGCCACAGTAGCACACACCTTCTTGGTAGAAGGACAGAACCATGAACAGTTCAGGGCTGATCCAAATGGCTAGTCCTTCGTCCTATGAATCCGAATTAATTCCCCGGGTGATCATCGATCAAGGAAGGATTAGATATTGCAGTGTTTTCTAAGTGATGCAAAAAATCTCTGCTTGACCTGAAAGTTCTGAACTCGCCATGGAAAGCCTAGCGCACTTTGATTCTGCCAATTACATCGGTTGATGAAAATGCATGCTGCGACGAGGCGCCAATGGCATACACCTTTTCTTGGTAAAAGAACAGAACCATGAACAGTTCGGGCCTGATACAAATTGCCAATCCTTTATGCTTATGATCAATGATTGTTTCAGTCCCGTTTTCTGAAAAATCAAAAAGCCCACCCGCATTAACACCCATGAAATCAACTACCAATGATCCATATAGCTTAGAATCGGCGACAGATGGGGCCAGGCATGATCGCACTTCGATACTTATTTCGAGTTCTTCAGAAGCAGAGGAATATCTTGATCGGCAAGAGTCAATCGATACAGCAGGAACGTTAGGAAATCTGAAGGATACTTCATCCGATAAAGGAAATAAAATACCTTGACCAAAGCCTACATGCGACAAGCTAAGCGTTAGTAAGATTAACACCCAAGTTTTCACCATGAGAAGACTATTTATCCTTTCCATTTGTTGGTCTGCTGCAATCTCCGTTTGAGAATAGTCTGCTTAATCTCCCCATTTCCTTGAATTATCACATCTCTATAATGCTGCGCCATTTGTTCGTGTTGCCAGTTGTTGTTTCCATATCTGCTGAAATAGTCAAGGATTCCAGGAAAATCAGACACATTAATGGAATTGTTCTCTTTTATCACCATCACATAATAGCCTAAGTGTGCATGTATCGCTTCATGAAGGCTGACAGCCAAGAAGGCGATGTTAACAAGTGATCTCATGCTTCAAAAAGTTGGTGATACTGTAGATGCCGTAGCCGTTGCGAGAAGAATCGCCCCAATGAGCTCAGCGTCCTGCATTTTGCAATGCAGACAAGCTATAGCAGGGAGCCTGAGACAAACAAACACGACCCAGGCGCTTAATCGAAATAGACGAAAACGACCTACCAAAAAAACGAAAACGTCCACCTTGCTCCTTTGGGAGGGTAAGAGACTGACGCCGAAGAAGTAGTGTACATCGATACCTTCCTAGAGGCCAACTGAGCTGAATATTCCCTAAATTAGAAAGGCACACAAAGGAACAATTGAAGAACACGACCATCATATTTGTTTCCCTATTGGCAATGTGGCTGCAGCTCCCGGCGCAGCAATACGGATATAGGCAATACCATTCCGAATCTGGCGCTCCTTTTGATCAGGTCTCCACGGTCATCCAGGACCAGGAAGGGTTTATCTGGGTGGGTAGTGAAAACGGTTTGTACCGGTTTGATGGCATCCACTTCGACCTCCAGAGTCTGCAGACTGAAAGCCAGTATATCCACCAAATTCATGCGTTTGGAGATGACTTGTTGTTTGTCAATGAACAGAGTCTCTACCAGGTGAAAAACCTGCAATCCACGCCCGTTGCCAATACACTATTGGAAGGTAGTATCGTTGAAAGCAATGAACAGCCCTTCTACCCCAACGATTTTCTTTTGGCCAGTGACGAGGCCATTTGGGTGAGCCAGTCCAATCATAGCATAGGTCGCTTAAAGGATGGCATCTTCCAGACCTATACATTTCCCAAAGCTCAAGGCGCACAAAAACTCACTATTCAGGAGGACCCGAGCGGAGGCATCTGGGTGCTGAGTCCTGTCGATGGACTATTCCGTTTCGAAACCTCCACCAACACCTTTGAAAAGCAGCTGGATATTCGAAATGCCAACACATTACTCATCCACAAAAGCAATCTACTGTTAGGCAATGAGGAACTGAGCGTATTCACGATGGAAGGCAATGGCCTCCAGCACCTTCGGACAATTCCCTTTGTCAATGACCAGGTCACTGCCATGCATGTGGACAAAAAAGGGCAGTATATCATCGGTACGCGGAAAGGCAAACTCTTGAAATTCAAAAGCCTGCAGAGCTCTCCACAGACCATCTATGGGGCAAATGAGGCACATCGGGTGGAGGAACTGGACTTTGGATACATCTATGAGATTCAGGTAATGGCTGATAGCGTCGGCAACAATGATCAGCTTTGGATTTGTTCAGAGACGGGTTTATGGCTGCTCCAGCAACGTTTCTTCAAAACGGTGGAGAACTTACCGATGAACAATCCCATCAGCATCGCCATCGGTCAACAAGGGAGGGCATGGGTGCCCATGAATTACCTTTATGAAATCACTCAGGAGGGAGAAGAATTTACCTCCAAAACGATCTACAACAACATCAGTGTGAATACTGTAGGCCACGACATTGAGGGCTCTACCTGGGTGAGTACCAGTACGCCGAAAGTTGAATTAATCAAATACGGTAAGAATGGGGTCCTACGGCGCTATGACTTTCATGATCGCGGCGAAGCCATATTCCTGCTTTATCCCGACAGCAAAGGCAGCATGTGGTTTTGCCAGGCGCCTCTAAACAAACCCATCGTGGGGGTAGCCAGGATCAACGCGCGGGGCGAAGTCAACTACTATGATGACAAAAAAGGATTTTCCAGTCGCGTGCTGGCGATCAAGGAGAGCTCCCGGGGAGAGATCTATGCCGTCGGTATTGGGGAAAGGAGTTACTTGTACAGGTATGATCCCGAGGCTGATCGCTTTGTCAACCTGAGCCCTCCACTGCCCTTCAAGGCCATCCTCAATTTTGAAGCTCACGACCTTACCATCGATGATCGTGGCATTGTCTGGCTCGCGACGACAGACGGCTTGCTACGTTATGATTCCGAAAAGATCACGCTTATTCAGAATGACCTATTAGGCCAGGAGGAAGTCCGTGGGGTCACGCACTATGCCAACGACAACATCTGGATTTCTACGGCCACCAAAGGCCTGGTCTTTCATCAGCAGAATACCTCTACTGCACTGGGTGAACAGGAAGGACTACCTTCAGTGATCAACTCATACCGGTGTATCACCACCGACCATGAAGGCAGACTTTGGGCCGGTACGCCCGAGGGCCTGGTGTATTCACGGATCAAAGCAGATAACCTGCCCTATTCCCACGCACCAAGACTACGAAAGGTCATGATCAACAAAGGGGAGCTCAAGGAGCCTCTTGACCCAGCGCTCAGCCTACGAAAAAGTCAACGTCTCCAACTAGAGTTTACCAACCTGTCTTATCCAGCAACTAATGTGCAATACCAATATCGGCTACTGCCGGCTGCGGAGCGACGGATCATGCTGGAAGAACAGTTGTGGCAATCCAATGGAGGCAGCAACACGCTGGATCTCAGCTTCGAGGAGCTTGGCGATTACTACCTTGAACTCCGCGCCCGGCAACCCGGAGGGTACCAATGGAGCAATCCCCTGGTGGTGCAATTGCATGTATTTCTGCCATGGTATGCAAGCTCATGGTTTGTCTATGGAGCCATAGGCATGGTGATTTTGCTCACGGCCTACTACTTCCGGTTTTATGTAAAGAAACGATTTGGCCGGATGCAGGAGATTGTACAGTATTCCAATGAGAAATTGGCTAGTAAGGAGGCTCAGCTTCTGGACAAGATCCGGGAATTCGAGGCCCAGGAAGCAGCTTTGGCCAATGCAAGCTCCAATATTGAGACCCTGGAACTCTTCATCCGCGAAATCCCCAAAGACGCCTCCTGGAACGACATCATCACGGCCATGGGCAAAGCAGTTACCCGATCCGAAGACATCAACGCCTTTGAAATTGCTTTCATGGAGGGTGATGAGATTGTCCACCGGGGGTATTCCGACCAGGAGCGCAGCGGTTATACCTTCAGGAGCAAACCTTTCAACACCAAAGCGAGCCTGACCTGCTGGGCCATGGCCAATAACCAGGAAGTATTGATCAATGATTTTGAAAAAGAACATGCCCTCTACATTGAGGAAAAGGAAGCTTACCGTTTCAACTCTTTGTTGTTTATTCCCTTCACGCTGGCAAACAAACAGCCAGTAGCATTGTGTGCCTACAGCGTGAGAAAGCATGATTTCGATCAGAATGACCAGACAATGTTCAGAATCCTTGCGCAGTTCATTCATATCTCTATTCACCATGAACTAACGAAGGAGCTATGAAGGGATTGGTATTTTGCTTATTCACCCTGTCCTGGCTCATGGGAAGCGGACAACAAGTAGACGGCAACCGAGACACCCTGGTGGTGGGCATCTACCACAATCCACCATTCGTTATAAAAACTGATGACAATAGCTACGAAGGCTTAAGCATTGAACTTTGGGAGCGTGTTGCTGCGTCTTCAAACATCAATTTTCGGTATGTAGAGTATTCCGACTTCATTGGCATTTTGAAACGACTAGAATACCGGGAAATTGATATCACCATAAACCCGATGGACGTGAATCACCAAAGGGTAGGAAAGTTTGATATGACGCAACCGTTTTTCATCACGAGCATCGGCGTGGCCATCCCCTACCTAAACCGTTCGGCATTCAGCGTCTTCGTAAGCAATATCTTTTCGTTGGCTTTCCTCGAGATCATTCTCCTGCTCATACTCATCATTTTCATATTTGGCTTTTTCCTGTGGCTGGTGGAACGGCGTCACAACAAGTTTCAATTTCGTCCAGGCGTCTTTGGTTTGTTTGACGGTCTGTGGTGGTCTGCGGTAACGATGACAACAGTAGGCTATGGTGACAAAGCGCCCAAGTCCAACCTGGGCAAGGCAATCGCCATCATCTGGATGTTCACGGCGGTGATCATCATCTCCAGTTTTACAGCTGGTATTGCCTCTACACTCACCATCGGCGGATTACAAACCGACATTGAAACCGCAGAGGACATCCGGCTGGTGGAACATGTTTCTGTGGTGGGAGCCTCAGGCAGTGAATCCTATCTGCTGCAAGAAAACATCCCCGTCAACCAGACTTTTGCTTCACCCATACTCGCCCTGAGGGCATTGGCAAAAAAAGAAAACGACGTACTCCTGCATGACCGCACGGTCTTGCAGTACTATATCAACCGACTTTCCCTCAATGAAAAGGTGAAACTCCTGCCCATCACGCTCAGCGAACACTACCAGGCTTTCATGTTGCCGAAGGATCAACCCGCCTTTGATCTCATCAACGTGAGCCTGATGAAGGAAATACAAAAGCCCGGCTGGGACGAGTTGCAGCGCAAATATGATGTGAAGGGAAGGTGATGTCTGCTGGAGAGGCAAAAGGCCTTAGCCCTACTCCGGTAGCTTCTTCAGCCAGCCTAAGCACTTATGTACAAAATCCGGCCGAACAAACATCATTGGGCAACCGCCAGGAATCACCTCCATACCCAGCTTCCTGGCAGCTGCGAAAGCTTCTGCATCGTAGCTTCCAGGTCCTATTCCCTGGTGCATCCATATATGGTTGATGTGATGTTCCGCGCAATCCTCGACTGCGTCCCTGGTGGCACTTGCAGGGGTACAGAGTACGGCCCCCTGCACCTGTTTCGGTAGAGATTTTATATCCTGATAACAGGTAACATCTTTGATCTGATCCACTTTGGGGTTAACTGCAAAGACCTCATATCCATTGTCTTGCAGTTTCCTGTAAATCATATTGGCCGGTTGGCCCTTCATGCTAGAGTAACCCAGGACCGCAATTTTCTTCAACCGAAGGAAAGCGTCGATCCTGGGCTTGTATACAGCATTCATGATTGATCTTTTTTGTGCCCTCGCTATGCCTTGTAGAGCAGCTCGTAGTATTCCTCCAGCATGCGTTTTACGGCAAATTGCTCCCTTGTTCCGAGGATACTCGATTTCATCATCTCCACCCACTTGTCGCGGTTCTCATAGTAGGTAGGGATCACCTCATTCAGCAAGACCTCATAGAGCGCATTGACGTCATGCTTGGCCTGCTTCTTCTCACCCTGGCTTTCAAATCCATCACCAAACTGCCAGCCATTGACACCATGCTCACAGGCTTCTGGCCACCATCCATCAAGGATACTGAGGTTCAACACCCCGTTCATGGCCGCCTTCATACCCGAAGTCCCGCTGGCTTCCTTAGGTCTGCGGGGATTGTTGAGCCATATATCAGATCCACTGGTCAGCAATGCACCAATCTCCATACTGTAGTTCTGGAGAAAAACCACTGATTCAGGATATTCCTCGGATAGCGAAACGATACGTTCAACGATACCTTTACCCACATCATCCAGTGGGTGCGCCCGACCCGAAAACAGTATTTGCAGTTTACCCTTTTTCAGCAGCGGCGAGATGATACGTCGTTTGGTAAAAATCAGGTCACTACGCTTATAGGGTGCGGCCCTCCGCGAGAAGCCGATTGTCAGCACATCAGGGTTAAGTTCAACCCCGTTTTTTTCTTTCACGTAGTCAATGAGCTTGTGCTTGTTTTCCATATGGACAGCCCAGAGATCTGATCCATCTTCGGCTGCCTTGATCATGCGTTCGTCCACCCAGGTTGGAATGTGTATAGCATTCGTAATCCCGATAATCTCCGCGCGGTCCTCGACCTTCTCCCACATCTTGTTCGCTGTCTCATTGTGCAGCTGCGCTACAGCATTGGCTTTCTTGGACATGCGCAGTGCCCCTACGGTCATATTGAATGGACTACCTCCAAGTGCCCTCAACTGGGATCGGCTAAACACTTTGTTGTTGGCTCCCATGTACATGAGTCGGTCAATGGTATGGGATTCATTCCCCTGAACAATGGGTGTGTGGGTAGTAAAGGCTATTTCTTTTTGAGTAAGCTCCATCGCCTCTTCATAGGTCTTCCCTTCTTCCATTTTTTCACGGACCAATTCAAAGCCGGCAAAGAGCGCATGCCCTTCATTGAAGTGATAAACATCGATGTCAATACCTAGTTTCCTCAAGGCACGTACTCCGCCAATGCCCAGGACCATCTCCTGCGCAACGCGTTCCTCTTCAAACCAACCATATAATTGTCCTGTAATCCAGGGGTCATTGTTTCCCTTGATATCAGTGTCCAGCAAGTACAAATCTGCATTCCCGAATTGGTCACACTTCCACACTTTGCATTTCACTTTGCGCTTGCGGATAACCACCTCTACTTCTACACCAGTGTCTTCCAGAAAATCATAATGGTAGTTGTGATAGGAATCGTAGGGCTTCCCTTTATCATCCAGTACCTGGTCTGTGTATCCTTGTTTCCAAAGGATGCCTAAGCCCACTATGGGGAAGTCATGATCTTTAGCGCCCTTGAGGTAATCACCAGCCAGGATACCAAGGCCTCCGGCATAGAGTTTAAAATCAGTTTCAAGGGCGTATTCCATACAGAAATAAGCCACTTTGGGAAGGGTAGTATCGGTAGACATCTTCTTGCTTTTAACGGATACTAATTTGACAAATTGGGCCGGGTTTAAAAAGGAACTTGGGGAGTATTATTCGCTAAATGGTGTGAGTTCTGAAGGAAGTCCGGAGTCGGGCATGCATCGGTCCAAAATACACCACAGATTGAAAGTTCATCCCAACCCACAATAATGGTATATTTATAATAAGACAGCCAATAATTGAAACATTCTCAAAATGCCATCCAACTTACCACACATCATTAGATCCCTTTCAATATGCTAAACATCTCCACCATCCTCGACGACAGCGCCCGTCGCTACCCGACCAAGGGAGCTTTTACCTTCATGGACAATACCCTGACCTACGCCCAACTGAATGGTGCCGCCAGCCAGGTAGCCAATGGATTGCTGGCTAAGGGCTTGATTCGGGGAGATAAGGTCGCTTTGAGTTGTCTCAACTTGCCCTACTTCCCAATTGTCTACTTTGGCATACTCAAAGCCGGAGGTGTCGTGGTACCGCTCAGCGTTCTATTGAAAGAAGATGAAATCGCTTATCACCTCCAGGACTCCGATGCAAAGGCGTATTTCTGCTTTGAGGGAACTCCCGAATTGCCAATGGGCAAAATGGGGCATGCGGGTTTTCAAAAGGTTTCTTCGTGCCAGCACCTTTTCATAATCACTGCCAAACCCACCGACCCTAGCCCTATCGAGGGCACAAGCACGCTCGGTATGCTGATGGCCAATCAATCACCCCAGATTGAACTGGCAGCAACTGGCGCCGAAGACGTGGCGGCCATCGTGTATACTTCCGGAACCACCGGTAAGCCGAAGGGTGCGCAACTCACCCATAGCAACCTAATGCTCAACGCAGTGCTTTCGGCAGATCTTGTGGGCACAGAAAGTGAAGACACACAGCTAATTGTGCTACCGCTGTTTCACATCTTCGCCATGACTGTCCTCATGAATGCGGGTATATACAAGGGGGCAACCAGCGTATTACTTCCAAGGTTTGAGGGCCCTGCTGTTTTGGGCCTGATGCAGAAGCACCAGATTTCAATCTTCGCAGGGGTACCGACTATGTACTGGGGTTTGATGAACATGGAAACCGGAGATTTTGACATTGACCAGATTTCCAGTAACCTCAAAATCTGTGTGTCAGGCGGAGCCTCCCTTCCCATTGAAGTGCTCCGTGGCTTTGAACAGAAGTTCAACACTGAAATCCTGGAAGGATATGGCATGTCCGAGGGGGCACCTGTGGTCACCTTCAACCACAAGGATACAGGAAGAAAACCAGGTAGCATTGGCACACCTGTCTGGGGTGTAGAGGTAAGGGTGGTGGATGACAACCTGCAGGAACTTCCTCCAGGTGAAAAAGGCCAGCTTGTCTACAGGGGTCACAATGTGATGAAAGGCTACTACAAAAAAAATGAAGAGACTGCGGAGACCATTAAAGGTGGTTGGCTGCTCTCCGGCGATGTCGCTGTCAAAGATGAGGAGGGATTCTTCTTCATTGTGGATCGTACGAAAGATATGATTATCCGGGGAGGATTGAATGTCTACCCCAGAGAAGTAGAGGAGGTCATGATGACCCATGAAGCCGTCTCTCTGGTAGCGGTTATTGGTATCCCTGACGAAAAAATGGGTGAGGAGATTAAAGCTTGCGTGGTGCTGGCCGAGGGTGCCACCCTGAAGGAAGAAGAGCTGATTAGCTGGACCAAGTCCAAAATCGCCGATTACAAGTATCCGCGGACAATTGAATTCATGGATGCATTGCCGATGAGTGCCACAGGGAAAATCCTGAAAAAGGAACTAAGAAGGACCTAAAAATGGCAATAGACAGATAGTGCAATGGAAAAAGGAAGGGTCATAGCGGAATTCCGAGACAGGTATGAAGTGAGTATTCCTCCACGGACCTACCTGGCAGAAATCCTGGGTCATTTGAGATTTGCTGCCGAGTCGCGCGCGGACCTGCCTGCCGTAGGGGACTGGGTGGATATTGAGTCCTTCGATCAACAGCACGCCATTATTCATAGTATTCACCCCAGAAAAAACCTGCTCGAGCGTCATGAGGTGGGCTCCTTTGCAGATCGGCAGATCATCGCCGCCAATATTGACTGCGCGCTCATTGTACAGGGACTGGACCGGGACTTCAATATCAATAGAATTGAAAGGTACCTGACCCTATGTCATGCACACAGCATTGAGCCACTGATCATTCTCAATAAATCGGACTTGCTCAGTGAAGCAGAGCTCAGGGAGGTGCTTGACCAGCTGGCAGCCCGTGTTGACGACGTGCCCGTACTAATCAATAGCAATCTCTCCGGCGACGGGCTAGAAGCAATCAAAAAGCAACTGAAAGCAGGTGACACCTACTGTGTCTTGGGGTCCTCAGGTGTTGGCAAATCAACTTTGATCAATCATCTGCTTGGAAGACAAGCATTGGAGACCTCAGCCATTAGCAGCAGCACAAATAAAGGAAAACATACCACTACACACAGGGAATTATTCACACTTCCCAATGGAAGCTACATCATCGATAACCCCGGAATGCGTGAGGTCGGATTAACAGACTCAGATACTGGTATAGAAGAGACCTTCGAAAAGATTGTTGAGCTGGCCAGGGACTGCCACTTCTCAGATTGTACCCATACCGTGGAGGAAGGATGTAAGGTACTGGAAGCCATTGATCAAGGTGATATCTCTCAGGAATATCTGGACAACTACCATCGTCTGAACCGGGAACAAGAACACTTCGCTTCGTCTGTGGCTGAAAAAAGAAGAAAAGACAAGGCATTTGGTAAAATGATCAAAAACATCAAGAAGCGGAAATTCAAATAGAGGGTAGTCGATCCTCTCCTTCTCATATTTTCAGAACGACTACCCTTATCAGGGAGCATTTTCAATTTCTTCTTTAACTTCTTGCTCCATATTCCAGGTATTGATCAATCCGAAATCCATAGCGGTCCTTCCCTTTGAAAACCTAAGCCCAGATCCTGACAATGAGTACTTCGCCAATGGTATGACAGAGGAAATCATCAATGCCCTCACCACCATCCAAGGACTGAAAGTCACAGCAAGGACCTCCTCCTTTTCCTTCAAATCCAGGAATATGGACATCAGGCAAATTGGCAAAATCCTGGGTGTGGCCACCTTGCTGGAAGGAAGTATCAGAAAGTCAGGGAATCAGCTTAGAATCACAGCACAGCTGATCCGATCAGAAACTGGCTTCCATATCTGGTCTGAGACTTTCAACAGAAAGTTGACAGACATTTTCGAGCTTCAGGACGAGATCAGCCTGTTGATTTCAGAGAAAATCAGGGAGCACTATGGCCACCTCAGCATTGAAGACCACCTGGTCAATGCCAGCACCTTGAATGTGGATGCCTATCAACTTTTCCTGAAGGGCAGGCATCACTACAACAAATGGAACATGCCGGATTTCGCGGAAGCTGCCGGTTATTACGAGCAAAGCATTGCCCTGGATCCCGATTTTGATCTACCCTATTTTGGAGCAGGACTGAGCCACAGTTTTTTGGGATCCTGGGCCGCAATAGACCGCAAGGAGGCCCATGAAAAGGCTCAAAATTTTTTCACCAGTGGTATCAGATTGGGAAAGGACTCGGCCTATCAGCATTACAGCATTGCTAAACATCAGTTCTGGGGGCTCTGGAATTTCGATGACGCTTTGATCACACTTACCAAAGCCTTCCAAAAGCAACCACAGGATGCCGACACCAATGAGTTCATGGCGGAGATTTACCTTCGATTTGGAGAATTTTCCAAGGCCCTGGAGTACATCAACAAAAGCATAGATCTGGATCCGCTATCACCGGCCCACTACTATACCAAAGCCACTATTTATTACCTCCAAGGGTCCTTCAATGAGGGACTCATTGCTATTAATAAAGGCCTCGATTTGGATCCGGATTTTGCCACCCTGGTGGAATTGAAGATGGCCTTCCTGATTCAAATGGGCGAAAACGACGGCCTTGAAGAGCTCCTGTACAACCATCCGCAATATCCCGCCAGTGCATACACTTCATTGTTGTATTGGGTACATCCAGAGAGCACCGTTCCGCCTGAATTATCGGTCGAGCAGTGTCTGTCCCAATTGCAACACGCAGAACTGACCCCTTTGATGATGTGGGATTTGTACCTGCTGGTGCAAGCTGGAAAGCTGGATGAAGCAATGTCACTTCTAGATGAAAAGGTCAGGTTACGTATGGGTCAGGCCATCAACTTTCTCCGGGACCCATTCCTGTTACCGCTTCACGGATTGAACCGCTACCAACAGCTGGCTAAGCAACACGCAATGTCCACAACCAACCCCAGCCTGGAGCCTCCTCGGAGAAAGGATAGGTATGCACTGGCTCCGGAGGAGATCAATAGGTACAAAAACCTACTCCTGAAAAAGATGGAGGAAGAAAAGCATTTCCTCAACCCTGACATGGGCTTGAAGGACCTTGCCGAGACCATGAGGATACATCCCAACAAGCTTTCATGGTTGCTGAATGCGATAATGGGAAAGAACTATTACGAATTCGTGAATAGCTACCGGTTGGAAGAATTTAAGCGCAGGGCTAAAGACCCTCAAAATCAACACATCAGCCTGCTCGGCATGGCCTACGACAGTGGATTCAATTCAAAATCCGTATTCAACGAATTCTTCAAAAAATCCACCGGACTCACACCAAAGTCGTGGGTTGCATTGCACAGTTAGCTCCCCCACAAAAGGTCCTGATGCGCATCCGGACATCCTCTTAAATCCAGCCGGACGAAGGTACCTCACGCCCGTGGCATCTTCGAAGCATCATTTCACAAACTAAACTTTTGATATCATGAAAAATCTCAATGTAAAGCGTGTAGCCATTTCTGGTGCTGTCATTTATGTCATCGCCGTTTCAGCATTCCTCGGCTCATTTTTCGTGCCGATTATGTCTGATCCAGAACTTCAAGCCAATCTAGTCTTGTCGCTCGCCCTGATTCCGGCAGCAATGGTGGGTGCACATCTTTATTACCGAAAAGGTCA
The DNA here is from genome assembly GCA_965601475.1 of Cyclobacteriaceae bacterium. GTDB lineage: Bacteria > Bacteroidota > Bacteroidia > Cytophagales > Cyclobacteriaceae > JAWPMT01. Next base: position 1,631,749 of record OZ271832.1, read on the forward strand.
TCAGACTAACGGATTTGCTCTTGGTGCTGCTTTGTTCTTTGTAGCCATGATCCTGGACGCTTTGATCACAGTGCCACTATTCGTCATCCCCGCAGGAGGTAGTCATCTCAGCTTCTTCACTGACCCTGGGTTCTGGCTCATTGGGTTGGAGTACATCTTGGTTGTTGCCGCTTACCGAAAGGTTGATCAGGTACTGAAAGCCAGCAGAAGCAAAGTTCAGCTCAACTAATCCATCAGCAAAAGAAAGTACCATCATGTCAACATTGGTAATCGTTACCCATCCAAACCTCGAGCAGTCTGTAATCAACAAGGCCTGGGTAGAGGCGCTTGAGCAAAACCCTAAAGACTTTATCGTCCATTCCCTGTATGGGCAATACCCGGACCTGAATTATGATCCGGAGAAAGAACAGGCCTTGCTCACCAGGTATGAGAACATCATTTTTCAGTTCCCCATCCACTGGTACAGTACGCCCTTCGCCCTGAAAAAATACATCGACGAAGTCTTTACCTATGGGTGGGCATTTGGACCCGGAGGGGATCAACTGAAAGGCAAGCGCATCGGCTTTGCCGTCTCCACCGGAGGCGACGCAGCCTCTTATCATTCAGGGATATCCCTGGCACAGTTGCTCAATGACTTCATACTCAGCTTCGAATATTGTGGTTGTGAGATCACGAAGCTACATACCTTCTACGGAGCCCTGTTCAATCCCAGCCAGGAATCCATTGCTGAGAATACAGCGGACTACGTGAGCACTTTCCGCAGCCTACCTGGGAGGCGAGTGTATAGCCACCACGATGCGGAATGGCTTTAGCCTTGCAATCCTAAATATTCGCAGTTCGTTTGCCAACGACATCCATTTCAGGATTGCTGTAAATCTGCTTGCTCTATTGTGATGGCTTCCCCATGGTTGGGGAAGCTTTTTTTATACTTGGTACACGACGCTCAACAACCTTTTGAAAAGCCCTGCGTTTGCACTTATCTTCGATTACCAAAGGTCAGGGTCTGGCAATGTAAATCAGCAGCTGAATTGATCGACCAGGTACACAACCAAAACCACACAAACCAATGAATAAAACCACCACATTAGGTCATAGTACCCTCAATATCAATCGCATCGGCCTCGGATGCATGGGCATGTCTGAGTTTTATGGCGCTTTCGATGAAAAAGAATCAATCCATACCTTACATCAGGCCATTGAGCTGGGGGTCAATTTCTTCGATACTGCCGACATGTATGGCAGTGGAGCCAATGAAAGGTTGCTAGGCAAGGCTTTCCAGGACCGTTGGGATAAGGTAATTCTTGCTACCAAGTTTGCCATCATGAGGGGCGATAAGGGTGAGTTTCTGGGGCTCAGTGGCAAGCCCGAATACATCCACAAAGCCTGTGATAACAGTCTGGATCGCCTCGGCGTGGAAGCCATTGATTTGTACTATATGCACAGACAAGATCCGGAAGTAGAGATCGAAGACATTGTTGGCGCCATGGCTGAATTGGTCAAAAAAGGCAAAGTCAAGGCTATTGGTCTTTCAGAGGTGGACCCCGACACCCTGCGCCGGGCACATGCCGTGCACCCTATCACCGCCCTGCAAACCGAGTACTCCTTGTGGAGTAGAGAGCCGGAACAAGAGCTCTTTGACGTTTGTCAGGAACTGGGTATAACATTTGTTGCCTACAGCCCCCTGGGCAGGGGATTCCTGACTGGCGCCATCAAGAGCCGTGCCGATCTCGAAGAAGGTGATTGGCGACTGACCAATCCGAGATTCACCGAACAAGCCATTCAAGAGAATCTGAAGTTCGTAGAGGTAATCGAAGAGATGGCCCAAAGTAAAGGCGTCTCGAAAGCGCAATTGGCGTTGGCTTGGGTGCTCAGCCAAAACGATGAAATCACGACGATTCCCGGCACGCGAAAAGTGCATCGACTACAAGAAAACCTGGGTGCTTTCAACGTGACCTTGACCTCAGCGGAGCTTGAGGAAATCGATGCGCACCTGCCATCTGAAACTACAGGGGGCCGCTATTAGCTGCCCCTCAAGTGCCCTTTCCCAGGTCAGGTCAGCCTGTCGCCACGATCAGAGTGTACTCAGAAAATCTTGTGCGGCTTGCAGATGTCCATTTCTTTTCTCCTCACTCATCTTATCATAGGTCCTCACCAACATCGATAACCTGGGATTTCGAAGAAAGAATTCCCTGTGCACATGCATGAACCTCCAAAAGAGGCCATCCCAGGTCGTTTGCCATGCACCCTTTTTGTAGTTACTCATCTTCATCAGGTAGTTGCTCCCACTGATGTATGGTTTCGTTGACATGAGACCCCCATCGGCAAACTGGCTCATCCCGTAGACATTTGGTACCATCACCCAGTCGTAGGCATCGATGTACATCTCCATAAACCATCGGTAAACCTCATCCGGATCAAACTCACACAACACCATAAAATTGCCAAGAACCATCAGTCGCTCGATGTGATGGTTGTAACCAGTAGCCAGAAGCTTCCTGATCGTGATATCAATAGGGGCGATGCCGGTTGTCCCGTCATAGAACGACTGAGGAATTTTTCGTTCAAACCCCCAGAAGTTTCGAGTCCGCTCTTCTGAGCCTTTCACTTCGTATACACCCCGAATGAATTCCCGCCAGCCAATGATCTGTCGGATGATCCCTTCGGTATTGTTCAGTGGTACCTGATGCTCCTCCGCATACCTTAGAATTCTATCCACTACAAAAGCAGGTGTCAACAGTCCTGAATTTAACAGGGGAGACAGGACACTGTGGTGCAGGATATTCTGGTCAGCGACGATTGCATCTTCGTAATCGCCAAAGCCATGGAATCGGACCTGCAGAAACTGATCCAACCATGCACTGGAAGACTGAAAATCAATAGGATACAAGGGTGTAGACTGCAAGTTTCCCGGGTGATCCGGAAAGTGCTTTTCCACATAGACCAGTGCTTCGTCATGGAAAGGATTCTTCGCGGGGAAAGCAATGGCAGGGGGAGTACCTTTTGCCGGATATCGCTTCCGATTCTCCACATCGTAGGTCCACTTGCCTCCCCTTGGATTGTCTCCATCTTCCAGGAGAATGCCAAGGCTCTTTCGCTGGCTGATGTAAAACTCCGTTTGAAAGAACTTCTTTTTGCTTGGTTTGAAGAAGGTAGAAAGGGAGTCCCGGGTATTGATGAAAGAAGGTGAATCATACTGCCTCACTTCAATCCCCTTCATCGTGCAGCCTTTTTTCAGCCTTCTGGCCAGGTAGTTGTCTACGGGGTCCACGAAGTGCAGGGCATCTGCCTCGAATTGATTGACCCATTTTCTTACATCCCCTTCAGCTTGATGGCATTCGACATACTCAACCGCATGGCCCTGGCCCTCAAGCCAGCTTTGATAAGACTTCATGGTAGCCCTGTGAAAGGCCAGCTTCTGTTTATGGAAACGGTACTGTTTGAAAAACAGGTACTCTTCAATAAGATAGACCTTGCGCCCTTTGGCCAGTGCAGGGTGGTCTTCAAATAGCTGATGGGGGAAAATGACGGTTGCTTCTTGCATCGTTTCTACTTTGAGTTTCGCTGACTTCTGCAGCGATGGCTACAGTACTTGACATCCTCCCAGACTTTTTCCCATTTCTTGCGCCATGAAAACGGCCGTCCACATACCACACAATTTTTCGAAGGCAAATGTTGCTTCTTCATCCTCTGCGGGTATGTGTTTTCAGTATTCGTTCCTTTTCCTTTCGCACCTCAGGGACACTGCGATGACCCCATATCTTCTTTCGAGCCCTTTTACCACTTTCAGCAAGGTCTACGATGGGCTGAGGATAATGCGTTCCAATGACCACACCACAATACTGCTGTTCAAGCAGTGTCATTTTCCAGGGTTCGTGAATGAATGAGGGCTGAACGGGCCTAAGCTCAGGCACCCATTGCCTAATAAAAATGCCCTCCGGATCATGGTCCATGGACTGTTTCACAGGGTTGTAGATCCTCACCGTATTGATCCCTGTAGTGCCGGCCTGCATTTGAAATTGCGGGTAGTGAATGCCCGGTTCATAATCCAGAAAATACTGAGCAAGGTGATAGATTCCTTTTCTCCAATCCTGATCCAGGTGATGACAAAGGAAAGAAACCAACATTGCCCGCATTCGGAAATTCACCCATCCTGTGGCTTTGAGCGCGCGCATACAGGCATCAACCAACGGGTAGCCGGTGAGTCCCTCCCGCCAAGCTTTCAGATAATTTGCATTGGAATCTCTTTCCAACAGCTCATAACCTCTATTGATGCATACGGTCTCGTACTCGCATTCCACCTCAAATTTCTGAATGAAATGACAGTGCCACTTCAATCGGGTTAGAAAGGCGCCAAATGCACGTTTATGGGATTGGAAATTGGGATGCTTTTTGGTGAATTGGTACGCTTGACTGATGCTCAAATTGCCCCATGCCAGATAAGTAGATATCCTGGAGCAGGAAGTTCTGCTTTCGAGGGGTTTCGAAATCAATTGATTGTATTTCACACCCCGCTTTTCAACAAAAGAACGCAGGTACTTCCAGGCATTGGTCTCTCCGGCAGGTTGAAATTGATCGGAGTACTGACCCAGTTGCTGCTCAAATTCGGTTGGAAGCGGAAAGGGATGACGATCTGGCTCCAGGCTTTGACTGGAAAATGTATTTTCAACTGGCGGCTTGCTCATGGTGACAAACCAATGTTTGTCCCAACCTCTTCTGTTGCTGATCCCTCGAACGATACCATCTCGTGGAAACTCCGTCCAAGATACGCCCCCATGCTTCAGCAAGGTGTGGACTTGCTTGTCTCTATCCCAGCTTCGCTGCACGCCAGTTTCCTGGTAGGAGAACACTTGAGCCACGTTGTGCAGATCAAGCAAATGATTCAATATATCCGCCGACTCCCCGAAGAATACCTCCACAGTTCTTCCATATGCCTCCAGTGTTTTGTTCATATCGAGAATCGAATGGTAAATGAACTGGAGATGCCTCATGGAGGTATCCGGATGTTCGATGAGATTGCGATCGAATATGTAGATGATTCGATAAGGGAGATCAGCCTGCTCAGCTGCCTGAAGAGGTGCATGATTTTGCGTTCGCAAATCACGTTTGAGCCAAACGACGTTGACACGTTGTCGTGTCATTTCAGTTCTTTCTTGCACTTTTTCCAGAAAGCAAAAAAGGATGGATAATATCCTGTGACCGAAAACATCCAATCACGACGGTCCTGCACACCTTGATAGTGAAGATTCAGTGGATGCTCCTTGAAGTAAATGGTTGAAGAAGTTTCGGATGCCAATGCTTCGAATTCGCCGACATACACCTGAATATCTGTGATGTTTTTTGCCAAGCCCATCATGAAGTCAACAGCCTTCTGGGAAATTGGATATTGCTCAAAAATCGAAGGTTCGATGAGCAGTACACGGTTGGCCTCTGAATCCGAGCGCCAGCTGGGGTCCAGATTGTAGTAATTGTAGATCAATAAGGGCTTCTCGGGATCCAAATTCAACGACGATGATCCGGGCAGTGGTGTCTCCAGATCAGGCAGCATGGTATCCTCAAGTACGGCCGGTATGTCCATGTCCGCGATCTCCTCATACGTTAAATCAAGGAAAGTACCCCTCTGATTGGAATAGCAGTATTTGTTGATGTTATCTTGGTTGGCAATGTACTTTTTACCCGCGTTAGCACCAGCGACCCATTGCCAGCTCAAAGCATTGCTGGCCCAATCTCCATCAATCAAGTGGTAATACATCCACCTGGCTGGTTCACGCCAGTGAGACTTGGCCATGTTGCAAGCTATGGCTGCTACATACATGCGCACATGGTTGTGCAAGTACCCACTCTCATAGAAATCCAAGAGTGCGTCGTCTATCGCTTCAATACCTGTCTGTGTCTCCACCAGGGCTCTCGGCACTCGCCAATTCTGAACCTCAGCCTGTGGACGCTTCAGGTCCTGGTTGATCAGGTCACCTTTCGACAACCATACCTGCTGCCAATAGTCGCGCCACGCCAATTCCTGTATAAACTTCTCCACTTTGTAGAAAGGATGTCCCAACCCAAGCACATGCTCCATCACCTGCTTCGTAGAGATGACCCCCCTAGAAATGTAAGGTGAGAGGCGTGTGACAGCACCATCCGCGAAATTTCTCGTTTTCCCATAGGTCACCGGATCAATAGCCTCGAATTGCTGCAAAACCTGTTGATAGTCCGTCGTGAAACTCATCGCTTAGAGATCTTATTCAACGAAATACTTCGTTGGCTCGCACTTTTGAATCGGCCGATGCTCGGGTTCCTTTTTTTTAGATTCTTCTGACTCACACCACTATTGACACGTTTCCTCCACAATTTAAAACTACTGGTTTTCAGCTGGTTACGCATTATGCGAATGACCTCCTGCTCGCTCAGGTCAAATTGGTAACGAATGGCCTCAAAAGGCGTTTTATCCTCCCAGGCCATTTCGATGACACGGTCTATTTCTTGATCTGTCAATTGAGGAAATTTGGTTCCGAAAGTGGAAACACTTGTTGCAATCCAATGTTCAGAACGATCCGGTTCCAATCTTCAAAGCCGTTTGATATAGCATCAAATTATAGCCGCATTCGCGACGTCAATAAGAACTTTCTATCCCAAAAGCAGCACCGAGGTAGTAAATCCATCTATATTCGCGGCAGATAGTGAGTATCTATTCCATAGCTGGTTCTTATGGGCAATGCGCCATCACGGTGCATTGCCTTTTTTTTATGTCGGCGCTAAATATTGCAAAAACTCAGTCGCCATCCTCCTCGCCTTCCAACACGAAGGCGTGTACAGTATCCGCAGCGGAAGCGTAGAAGAATCCCAGCGCACCACCCGATATGTTCGTAGCCACATTGGCGGGAGGACTACTCAGACCAAAAGGATCTCGGGGTTCGCTCTCAGTGAGAAGTTGTTCATGGAAATCCACAAAGTCATTCTCAACCGTATGCATGATCAAAGTAATGCTATCCCCTACTTCTGCAGCAGGCTCGTCAATGTAGTAGAATTCAAAATTGGCAAACTCCTCTGCCAGGAAATCATCCGTGAATGCCACAACTTCAGTAAGCGTATCGGTTTCCAGCTGATCATTGACGTAGACCTCCATGAGATAGCCATTTTCCAGTTCCCTGTTGCCGGTACCCCAGAATGCCAGCAGCGTGTACTCAAATAGCTCCCCATCATCTTCCTCGAAGAAATTTGCTGCGTATAAGGAATCCAGCACAGGAGGTGCAAGCATGGTCGTGCTGGCCGAAAATGCCGTTTCTCCTGTCAGTGGTGATGAAAGACTGATGGAAAGGTCATACGTTCGCCCTACCACGCCTGCAAAAGCCTCTGACAGATAGATTCCCGGACTTGTTTCCAGGAAGGTAAAGGTGGTTTCGCCATCAGAAATGGTCACCGTCGCATCACGCACAGGAACAGGATCAGCCGGATTGAAGTAATCGGCAGTTTGCGTTAGACTGAGGCGATGGGCTTTGAATTCGTTGGTGATACGACCCTCCACCACCAATCTGATTTCATCAGATTCAACAGGCCAGTCAATCGTTTCTTCGCAGCCAAAAAGGGCAAAAAGAAGCCATGAAGTGTATTTTAAGTATTTCATTTCTGATAAGTTCAAATTTCTAAAATCTAAAGTTGTAAGCCAATGTGGGTACCCATCGAAATATCACATATTGGGTGGCCTGAGTGCGATTCTCCTGGCCCTCGATGCTCCCGAAAGTGACTACATTGGGATTTTTGCGACCGTAAGCGTTGTATAGGGCAAATACCCATTCTCCCTTGAATTTTGATGTTTTGTTCTTCCTGTTTTGCAAGGTCACGCCCAAGTCCATTCGGTGATAATCCGGCATGCGACCGCCATTGCGCTCGGTATAGGCAGGTAGTACCACATTGCCATAGGTAAATCTTCCCGTGGGTGTCGTAAAGGGTAACCCGGAGTAGTAAACCCAGGTCGCATTGACAGATAGTCTTTCATTCACCTTATAGTTGCCAACGAGTGATACGTTTACAGGGCGTTCATAAGGTGATCGATAGCTCTGACCTTCATTGACCAGGGGTATATCTCTCCTGGCTGCACTCCAGGTGAAACTCGCCCAGCCATTGAAACGGCCTGCTGGCTTCTTAATCATGAACTCCACACCATAAGCCCAGGCCTTCCCAACTCTCAGCTCATTTTCCAATTCCTCATTGAGAAGCAATGCCGCATGATCCTTGAAGTCAATCTGATTGTCGATCCAGCGGTAGTAGGTTTCCACAGAGGTCTCAATTTGGTTATTGAAGAAGTTGCGGAAATAGCCTACCGAAACCTGATCCGATACCTGAGGTCTCACATTGGGTGAAGACTGAAACCAAATATCCAAAGGTGTACCTCCTACGGAATTCGAGGCCTGCTGCAAGAACTGATGAACCCGCACGTAGCTCGCCTTTACCGACGAGACATCATTCAACCGGTAGTTGGCAGCAAATCTGGGATCGAGCCGAAAGAATGAATTGTATATCTCGCCCCGGGAGCGATTGATAGAGTCCGTCCGACTGAAGGATGCATCGTAGGTATACTGTACGCCAGGACCTATGTTTTGAAACAGTGAAGCCCTCAATCCATAATCCAATGTCAATTGGTCCGAAATTCTATGCTCATTACCCAGGTATATGGCGTGTTCCAATGAATTCGACTCCGTGATCTCCACCGTCTCACTGGGGCTATCCCCTGCTTTGACGGTGACTGTACCTGGCTCTATTTGATGGTAAATACTCTGTAGCCCAAACGTGATGCTGTTGTTGGCATTGAGGAAGTAGTCAAAATCAATTTTCCCTGTATAATCCTGAAGCTGAGAGCCCCACTTAAATTCGAAATCATTGTCTCCGGCCTTGAGTTCATACTTGTATTTGCTGAAGATGAAGGAGGTGTTGGCAAAGAGTTTTGGTGAGAAGACGTGGTTCCAGCGTGCAGTGACGGTGTTGTTGCCCCACCTGAAGCCAAAGTCATCCTCAAACTCAAAGATGTCACGGCCTGCATAGCTGGAGACAAATACGCGATCCTTTTCACCCAGTTTGTAATTTGCCTTGCCATTCAAGTCATAGAAGAAGAGTGTAGATCGGTCAGCAGGCCCATTGGTGGTCAATTTTGCCATGATATCCGCATAGGTGCGGCGACCCGATAAAATGATGGACCCCCGGTCTCTTACAATAGGGGCCTCTACTGTAGCCCTGGCTGCAATCATGCTGATACCGCCATTCGCCGTGAGACGCTGGTTGTTCCCCTCCTTCATTCTCACGTCCAGTACAGATGACAAACGGCCCCCATATCTCACGGGCATATTGCCTTTATACAATTGCACATTTTTGACGGCGTCGTTATTGAAAGTAGAAAAGAAACCCATCAGATGGGAAGGGTTATAGACGATGGCTTCGTCCAGCAGGATCAGATTTTGATCAGGGCTTCCCCCACGGACACTGAAGCCAGAACTCGTCTCCGAGGTAGTCTGAACGCCGGGCAATAACTTGATCGCACGGATAAGATCGGCTTCGCCTATGGCGGGGATGGCCGCAATGCTCTTGGCACTGACCGTCGACAAACCCATGTTGGTGTCAGAGACATTTTGATCTTCCCTCACCGCTGTCACCACTACCTCATCCAACATTGCTGCATCCACTTCGAGAGTAAAGCTCCTCTCCAAATTCCTATCCAGGGTGATCGGCACTTCCTGGGCAGCGTACCCGGTATAGGAAATTCGCAAGGTGTAGCTTCCCTCGGGAAGGGTTATAGAGTAAAAGCCATATACATTAGAAACTGCTCCCTGAGTGGTGCCTTTAAGTTGTACCGTGGCTCCGATCATGGTTTCACCTGATTCCTGGTCAGTGATGTAACCGCTGAGCGTGTATTTGTTCTGGGCCGCCAGGGGCAAGCCGCAGAGCAAGATCAACGCACATAAGATGGATCTAATCCGAATAATTCGTGTCATTTTGATGATATGTAAAAATGGTTTTTGGATTTAGTTATGATTTGGAGGCCATGGACCTCGGCAATAGCCTGCAGTACCTCTTCGATGGACTGGTCACGGAAGCTGGCCGTCAACCGCTTCGGTTTGATGGGTTCGGAAGACTCAATGATGACCCGGTAATGACGCATCAGCGTCTCAAAAACGCGATCAAGCGGCTCGTTCCGGAAGGTGAACTCCCGGGTGCGCCAGGAGAGCGCGTTGGCATCTAAACTTGATGCCTTCCTTAATTGGCCGTCGAAAATCGCCTTTTGGCTAGGGTGGAGTTGAAGCTGTTGATTTTCCGCAGAAACCCTTAGTAAACCAGTGTAAAGGACCACCTCTGTACGGTCCGGAGCAGGAGTCACGAGAAACGACGTGCCAAGCACTTCTATGGTCAGTTCCTGTGTCTGAATGACAAAAGGTTTCTCCTCATCTTTCGCCACATCGAAGAATGCCTCACCCGATAGCTCCAGTTCCCTCCCCTCCTTGTTGAAATCTTTGTTGAGTTCGATTTTCGCTCCCGCACGAAGCACTACCAAGGACCCATCCGGAAGCTTTACTTCCAGGCCGTCATGATGCGCTGAGTATGCGATTTCTTTGGCCGAGGACGACCCTAGATGGTAAAAGGTAATGCCTGCCAAGACCAGCAAGACCACACTCGCTGCGATGCTCTGAGCCCAACCGGCATAGGGAAAAATTCGGCCTAATACCTTTTGGTAGCCGACTGGTTGATCAGGTGAGTAAGTCTCGTGATGCTTACCGTAGGTATGCCAAATGGCCAGGAGCCGATCCAATTCCTGCCGATTGGCCTTGGCACTGTTAGCCCAACCCCGAACGAGCGCTTCTTCCTCCTGGGAAGCCTGCGCTTTGAAGTACTTAACAATGGTATGGTATTCCGGTCTTTGCATGGACAATTCGTCCAAGAGACTGGCATTTCCAGGACCCCCCTAGTGAGGATTAGCATTTTTTTTGCAACACCGATTCCTCCCTTCAGAATTAGGGTTCTAGCAACAGGGATATTTGCCTGATAAAAAAACCGGATACCAATCTTCGTTAGAATTTGAAGCGGTAAGCAATCGTTGGCACAATTCCGAAAATGGTGAATTTGATTGCCTCAGCACTGTTCGATCCTTCCACAGACCTAAAGGAGATGAAATTGGCATTTTGCCGATTGTAGACATTGTAAATGGCCAGTGACCAGCTGCTGCGCACACGTCGTTGCTTCTTCAAGTTGCTACCCAATTCAAGAGCGAAATCCAATCGGTGGTACTCGGGTAATCGATCTCCGTTACGATTAGAGAAACTTGGAACAATCACATTGCCGAAGGTAAACCGGCCCGTCGGGGAGGTGAACGGCAACCCACTAAAATAGACCCAACTCATTCGCATCTTCAACCGATCATTCAATGCGTAGGAGGGGCTGATGGATAGGTTAATGGGTCTGTCGTAGGTAGACGGATAACTCAGTCCTCCATTGACCAGAGGGACATCCAAAAAGGATCGACTCCAGGTAAAGTTGAAGTCCCCGGTTAATCGGCCCATGTTTTTGGTGAGGGTAAGTTCAGCGCCGTAGGATCTTGCCGAGCCTATGCGCAACTCCGCTTCGAGTTCATTGTTGAGCAACAACTCCGCGTTGTCCTTGAAATCAATTTCGTTGTGGGTTTTGCGATAAAAGCCCTCCAGGGATAGTGCATATGCCCCCTCACGGAGCTCCCTGAAATAGCCCAGCGACACCTGATCAGCTAGCTGAGGTTTGACGTTGGGGGAAGACAGAAACCAAACATCCAATGGGCTCCCGCTAATGGAATTGGAAGCCTGACTGATGTATTGCACTGTACGGTTGTAGCTGGCTTTGAGATAGGCGTCGGTATTGATTTCATAGCTGGCCGACAACCTAGGTTCCACATTGACATAGGTATGGTAGAAATCAGCCGCATCACGAGATATGGTCTCAATTACATCAAAATCGTCATCAAAGACGAACTGCGTACCCGGGCCTACATTGTGGAAGGCAGTGAGCCTTAGCCCCATGAGGACAGTGATCCTGGGACCTATTTCGCGTTCAATTTCTCCATATAGGGCATTTTCAAGACCATAGGATTTGTTCAGTTCATCTGAAGCATTATTGGCAGGATTGCGCTCGTCGACAAAGGACAATAGTGCCGGGGCAATCTGATGAAAAGTCGCACTGAATCCGAAATTGTATTGCGTGCGGTTGTCCAGAAAGTAGTTCAGATCCGCCTTAAATATGTAACTACCAAATTCGGTGATCCAGTCGAAATTCTGATCAAATCCACCGGTCCTCAATTCATAGTCATAAGCGCTGAGGATAAAGGAAGTGTTGAGGAATAACTTCGGATTGAAGACATGATTCCAGCGCATGGTAAAAGCCGTGTTGCCCCATTTGAATTGGAAGGCGTCCTCGGGCAAACGAAACACGTCTTCACCGAAATAACCGGAGATATAGAGCCTGTCTTTCTCCCCAAACTTGTAGTTGTACTTCACATTCACATCCAGGAACGAAAGCTTCACTTCAGATACCCCCAACAAATAGAGGTCGGTGAAGCTCTTTCGCCCAGAGACAATGAATGCGCCACGTTTCTTTTTCAAGGGGCCTTCCACAGATAGACTGCCAGCCAGGGCATTCAGGTTACCATTCGCCCGGAATTGCTGATTGTTGCCCTCACGCATCATGATGTTGGTCACTGAGGCCAGCCTGCCGCCAAACCTCGCAGGTATGCCACCCTTATACAGATCTACACGGTTCAGCGCGTCGGCATTGAACACAGAGAAAAAACCCACAAAATGGGTGGGGTTATAGACAATGGCTTCATCGATGAGGATCAGGTTTTGGTTGGGTCTGGCTCCTCTGACGCTGAAACCGGAACTGGATTCACTTGTCATGGCTACTCCAGCCTGCTGCTGCATCTGACGCAAAATATCTCGCTCAGCAAGCGCTCCCAAGGGCGCGTCAAACTGTCCGGGCCTGAATTGGAGACGGCCAAACTGAGGACTCATCAAGGACTCGTCCTGATCGCCTTCCACCACCACTGTCTCCAACAATGATACCGCTTGCTTCAAGCCGATGACCAGCGATTGATCACCAGGTCGGACCCGGATCCTCTGGGTTTCGTAGCCCAGGAATTGCACTTCGAGGGAATCATTTACCGGTGGGATTTCCAATGAAAAAAAACCATAGGTGTTCGTTGTGACACCCTGGGCAGTACCCGATATCCTGACCAGCGCACCCAACAGATTCTCCCCGGTTTGCGAGTCTTCAACATGTCCACTCACCGTGTAGGGAATGGCTTCACGCAGAGAGAGGATATAGTTCTTGCCCACTATTTTGTATTCCAGCTCAGTCTGTGAGGTAATGGCGTTCAGCAAATCCAGCATGGACCAATGCCCGGCATCCAGAAGGACCTCATCATCAGGAATAATATCAGGGTCGTAGGAAATCAGGACACTGCCATCCTGGTGTATGAGCTCCAGCACGTCCACAACAGCAAGGGAAGCCGGGGTGATCTGATGATGAAGATTTTTCTGCTGAGCCAAGAGCAACATAGGCACAAGGAAGAGAAAAAAGACCAGGCCCCTCATCCCCTACTCAATGCGGAAATGTGACACGCCAAGAGTATCAATGCGCACCTTCAGCGAGGCCTCCACCACATGAAAGACCTCGGAAAGCGGCTGATCGACAAATTTTGTTGTGATGCGCCTATCCCAAAGTTCATCGCTAAGCTCCACGTTCACACCGTAGTGGGAGGACACATCTGCCACAAATTGCCGAAGTGGGACATCAACAAAAGCAAGGACTCCAGTCTTCCAGGCCATGTTGTTAACTTGGACACTGGTCTTTGTCAATGTAGCCTTGACCTCATCGAAAGTGACGCCTTCGTCAGTCGTCAGCGTGATAGACTTGTTAGCCGCAGACACCACGACGGTACCCTCGGTAACGATGACGCTGGACTGCTGCTCATTTGATTCGACCTGAAATGATGTCCCTCGAACCACCACAGTCACCTCTCCCGCCTGTACTTCAAATGGCAACGCTTCCTGGGATGCAACCTCAAAAAACCCTTTCCCAACCAACTCCACTTGTCGGTGATGGGTGCCATAATCTTCCCCCACCGATAAAGTCGCTCCATTGGCCAGGGTAACTCTCGTATCATCAGAGAGGTCAACAATCAAATTATCCGCCAAAGCCTCGTAGACCATTGGGGATTGTGATTCCATACGATTGGATTGCCATAGCCACAGCGCTCCAAGCACCAGCAACAGGGAGGCCGCAATCCGATATATCCAGGTAATGGGCGATTGACGCCCGGAAGTCTCCTCATCGATGTTTTGCCAGGCACGTTGCAGATCAGGCTCGTAGGTGCTTGCCAGGTTGCCATAGGCTTCCCAGATGGCTTTGAGTTCCTCAAATTCCTCCAGGTTTTCCCGCTTCCATGATTCGACCGACCGAGTGATGTCATCGGTGGCCTGGCCTTTGAAATAGGCGGTGAGTGAAGTATAGGAAGGTCGTTCCATCAGCACATCATTAAAAGTAAAACCACAAATTCGAAACCTCTTTTCGCCAGGAATGAACGCATCAGTTTGAATGCTTTGGAAATATGATACTCCACCGTCTTTATTGAAATATTGAGTTGAGTGGAAATCTCAGGGTAGGTCAGCTCAGTATGCCGGCTCAAGGAAAAAACCAATCGGGTTTGCGCTGGTAAATGCATTTCAGCTTCCTTCAAAGCCTGGGCAAGCTCTTCAACCTCCATGGGATTGGAGTCATCTGCGTCTCGCATGGCATACATCACACCCTCGATCGGTTCATGATTGCTGAGCGAAGACTGAATGTAGGAAATGCACCTGTTTCTGACACCTCGGGATAGGTAGGCGTAGTAAGATTGGATATCGGCCTTCTTTCGGTTCTTCCAAACTGCGATAAAAACATCCTGGACGATTTCCTCCGATCCCTGGGGGTCGCTGGTAATTTTCAGCGCATAATGAACGAGCTGGGTGTAGTATTGATCAAAAAGCAACTGCAAGGCTTTCTTGTCGCCAGATCGCAATTTGACATTGATATCAGCATCATTCATTTGATACAAAAGAAACGTTTTTCGTCAGGGGTTAAAAGCGAATGGTCGACTCATGAGAAAATATTAAAACAACGCCAGCCAATCTTTCACAGCCCGCTCAGGATTGATTGAAATTGGCACATTGTTGACTGCGCTGAAGGTCCGTTAGCTGCCCTGGAACAGCTGGAAAGTATACGAAACTCCACGTTGAAACAGTATGGCGGACAAGATGAATAATGTCATGTTCGCACCTATGACAAGTATCATTTTCCATGATCGTGACATCCCCGAAATTAGCGTGGGTTAGGTACTTGTCGTACCTTGTATCAGTTACTTTATAAGTTATGGGCAATGCACGGAATGGAGGCATTGCCTTTTTTGTTAGCTATCTGCCGCATGTGTCTGATCAGGGGTAAACATTGATGGCAAGGACGCAACTCCATTGATAAGTGGAAACTTGGCTGCGACGGGTACAAATTTTGGTTGTATCGCATTTCTGGCTAATCTTCTTACCTGAATTCCGCGTATTTGGAGCATAAGCATGATACTTGACCACAAAAGACTGGACCTTTTCGGGAAGATGCTCTTTGAGACCATGACGCTCAAGCCTCCGTTCAGGAAGCCGAACCCCATGCCTGACGAAGCGTGCTTCCTCTATGTAATGGAAGGCACCTATGACTCCACCTCTGAAACGGAGCAGTTGAGGGTCTACGCCAGGGAATCCGTTTTGATGAAATGCGGGAATTACCTGTCTGACATGGTCCCTACACCCAACACCGATCAGTATCAGGCCGTGGCCGTCCATTTCTTTCCCGAAGTGCTCCTCAAGATCTATGAAAACAAGTTGCCTGAGTTCCTGAAGAAAGACGCCGCTGCCCCTCGTATCGGAATGTCCAAACTCAAGCACGACCGCATCATCGGAGAGTACATCAATTCTTTGCTTTTCTACTTCGAAAACCCCCAAATCGTTGATGAAGACATCCTCACATTGAAACTCAAGGAAATCATCCTGCTGCTAAGCAAGACCAAGAATGCCCCGGAGATCAGGTCCATCCTATCCAACCTGTTCGAACCACAATCCTACACCCTGCGTGAGATTGTCGACGCTCATATCTACTCCATCATCACAATCGATCGGATGGCCGAGCTAGCGGGCATGAGTGTTTCCACTTTCAAGCGGGAATTCAAAAGACTTTACAGGGAAGCTCCTGCCAACTATTTGCGTAACAGGAAGGTAGATCGAGCCGTGGAGCTTTTATCCAAAACGAACCTTAGGGCTACCGAAGTCGCGTACGATTGCGGCTTCTCAAGTGTGGCCCATTTCTCAAGAACCTTCAAACAAAAAATGGGTGTATCGCCCACCATTTACAAGCTGAACCATTTTGGTAAATCATTGACCTAAGTGTGCAAATGATGCCCCTGCAGACGATCCAGCTTTGTCTTCATGATCAAAAACGAAACAAACGTTATGAAGACAATCGAAGAGCGTATCACAAAATCCCTGGCTGTTTCACCTGAACAGGCCTGGGAAGTGATAGGAAGCGTGGGCGGGGTAGATCAGTGGTTTGCCTCCGTGATTAAGACCTGCCGTGTGGAGAATGGCCAGCGCTTTTGCCAAACCGCAGATGGCATCGACCTGGTCGAGGAGATCCTGGAAGTCAACCATGAAACAAAGACCTTCCGATTCGCGATACCAGAGCAGGCCATGCTGCCTGTAGAGGACATCAACGAAACGATGACGGTCCGCGACGACGGAAAAGGTAGCGCCATCATTGATTGGTCGGCAACATTCAAAGCCACGCCTGAAAATGGCGAAATAGCCCGGCAAGCCTTCAGAAACCTATGGACCCAGGGCCTGCAGGAAATGGAAACCTACATCAACAAAAATCTTTCATGAACATGAAGCTATTCACCACGGTGTTAATCACTGTCCTATTGGCTGCGTGCTCAACGAATGGACAAACAAATGACAAAAACGAACAAGTACTCAAACAAACGAAAATGGACAATCAGCAAATCATCAATGTGGCCTTCTTCTACCTGAAAGACGGTCAGGAAAAGCAATTTGAAAGGCTCAGATCACGTGGAAACGTATTGCTAGAAAAATACGGCGCCCGCATCGAGCGAGTGGTCAAGCCCACGATGTTGGCCCAAGGCGAACTGGAACTCCCGGATGAAATCCACTTCGCCGTGTACCCAAATATGGAAGCATTGGAGCGTTTCAATGAGGATCCTGAATTCCTTGCCCTCAAAGAAGAAATCGTGGCACCCTCGGTGGAAAAGATGTATGGTTTTGTTACGCAGCAATCGGACTTCCAGTTTGAGCGTGAAATAGGGGACAATAGCAAGACCTATGGCATCGCCTTGGTCTACTTCAAGGATGGTGATGAGTACGAACAACAATTCGGACAGTATCACGACGAAGCTTGTGCCATCATCCCTGAGTTTGGGACGCACTTCGAACGATTCCTGGTGCCTTTGGATACCAAAGGCGAATTGGCGCAACCCAGTGAAATCCATCGCTTCTATTTCGATTCACAGGAGGGCATGCAACAAATGGTAACAGACGAGCGCATGCTGAAGCTCTTCCCCAAAAGGGATGCTTCACTGGACAACCTCATCTTTATCCTGGGCGAAGCCATGCAGTAGCAGAAGGTTTGAACACAATCGTGACTCCCACAGATAGCGGTAAGATCTTCGGTCTACCGCTATTCTCATGATACTAGACCTGCCAGGACAATGGAATCTCAGTCCACTTCCTGTTTAATCTAAAAAATCCTATTTCAACACAAAAAATTCATATAAATACATGAACCTAAGTACGCAAAATGCGTTCTTCCCCTAGCACACACACCGTCAACTATTCATCAGTGAACACCCTAGTACCAGAGTCAGCCCAAGACGAACTCAAGGAAAATACTACATTGGAGTTGTATTGCCTCGCCAGGTCCATTGTGGTGAACCACAATCGGAACTTCCACAATTCCTGGGATGCGTTAATGCCCATTATCGAGGACATCGAAGCCCTGATCGAAGGAAAGCAACTCGAGCGTCGCATCATCGCAGGCAACTTCTATTTTTCGCTGGGTACCATCAAAATCCTCTTTGAAGACGGAGAAAGGTATTACGTAGCGCCAAACACCAACAACCGGTTGAAAAACGCCTGGCTTTGCTGTGTAGATTTCGCTAGCAAATACCTTCATGGAGACTTCGACAAAAAGACGAGCAGAACTTACCGCGTCTAGGTCATGGAGGAGTAATTGCTCTCCACTTATTGGGTAAGCATCCATTCACCCACAGGCTTTCTGATCAAAGTCAAGTCCATCGCTAACTGTTGTTCTTGCAGTGAAGGCGCATAATAGCTTTGTTTGGCCCAGCATGACCATGAAGGTTTCTCTGACCTTCGATACGCACAGTGAAGACGCTCAAAGACATTTCTCTTCTGCTGGCTGGGAGCCTATTCTTCCTTCACACGATCATTCCGCATCAGCATCACTCGGAGATGTCGCCAGACCAGCATCTGGAGCAACACCAGCAAGCCGATGACCTCTTTGACTTTTTGCAACTGGTCTTTCACATAGACCTGGGCAATGATCATCTGGAGCATTATACTGCCACCCAGGGTTATTGCGACCTGCAGCACTTTGCGGAGGTCGAGGTGCTCCCCACATTTGCTGACCAGGATTTGCCGATAGCCACCTTTGGCCCAGTCCAGGTTACTCACCCCCATCGGGTTGTCTTGCAATCTCTCAGGTTTAGGGGACCTCCTGAAGCGGTTTAGACGCCCTTTTTCTGTCCTGCAAGGACAACCTCTAAACCCTTTGAATCATGCTTGAAAGAATCATACGGCTCAGCCTTGACAACAAGCTCGCCATTCTACTGCTGACAGTAGCAATCATAGCTTACGGTCTTTACGCCATTACCAAAATATCCATCGGTGCTGTACCTGACGTCACCAACAATCAGGTACAGGTGATCACCACTTCACGCAACCTCTCCACCGCGGACATCGAGAAGTACATCACCTACCCTGTGGAGCTGGAAATGGCCAACCTGCCTGGTGTGAAAGAGATACGCTCCATTTCGAAGTTTGGCCTATCTGTGGTCACAGTCGTCTTCGAAGACCGCATGGGGACCTATCTCCCTCGCCAGCTCATTGCTGAGAAAATAAAAACCGCTTCCGGAAACATTCCCGAATCCTTTGGTACTCCTACCATCGGTCCCATATCGACAGGCTTGGGCGAGATATACCAATACACCCTGGAGGTAGACTCTGCCTACAAGGACCAATACACAACGACGGAATTGCGAACCATTCAGGATTGGATTGTGAAACGCCAGCTATCCGGCATCCCTGGTGTTGTGGAGGTCAACACATGGGGTGGGCACCTGAAGCAGCTTGAAGTGACCATCAATCCGGAGCGTCTCAAAGCCCTCAATCTTTCGATGCACCAGGTATTCCAGGCTTTGGCCATGAACAACAGCATCGCTGGCGGGGGCTACATCGAGAAAGACGATCAGGCCTATTTCATTCGCGGTGAAGGTGCAGTCTCCAGTCTTGCAGACATAGGCCATATTGTAGTAGATGTCCGGGAGGGCATCCCCATCTATGTCAAAGACATCGCAGAAGTAAACACGGGCTTTGCGACGCGCTTTGGTGCCATCACCGGGAATGGTGAGGGTGAGAAAGTCCTTGGGCAGGTAATGATGCTAAAGGGTGCCAATGTCAAGGAAGTGATCACGGCAGTGAAAGCGCGCGTCAATACCATTCAAAGCACCTTGCCTCCAGGCATCACCATCAATGGATTCCTGGAAAGAAGTGAACTCATCGGCAGGACTACACACACCATCACCGAAAACCTGATCCTTGGGTGCCTCATCGTCATATTTGCTGTGATCCTCTTATTAGGAGACATCAGGACCGGGTTGATCATTGCCTCCGTCATACCCATCAGCCTGCTTTTTGCCATCTCACTGATGTATCTCTTCGGTGTGGATGCCAACCTCATGAGCATGGGAGCCATAGATTTTGGGATTATCATTGACGGGAGCATCATCATTGTGGAATATGTCGTTTACCAGATACAAAGGCGGCATTCAGAGATCTCCGGGCTACCACAGAATGAAAGACAGCCCGTCATTGACAAAATCACCTTCGAGGCTTCTTCCAAGATGATGCATTCGGCATTCTTCGGACAGCTGATCATCATCATCGTGTTCATTCCCATTCTGACACTGCGAGGTGTGGAAGGAAAGATGTTCATCCCCATGGCCATGACTTTTTGCTTTGCCCTGCTGGGTGCCATGCTCCTATGTGTCACATATGTTCCGGTCATTACGACGTACCTGGCTCGGGCCAGAAGTCAGACGCACAATTGGTCAGACAAGTTCATCACCCAGCTACAGAGCATATACCAACCTTTACTGACCTGGGCCTTGGATTACCGGAAGACGGTACTGGTTTTTGCCGCAGCGTTGCTACTTGGGGCATTTTTCATCTTCACCCGTCTCGGTGGTGAATTTGTGCCCACCTTGGACGAAGGAGATTTTGTCATCCAACCAGTCCTGGAGACCGGTACCTCGCTCAGTAAGACCATCGAGATCACCACAGCCATTGAGCGGGTAATCAAGCAATTTCCGGAAGTGGAGCAGGTCGTCACCCGCATTGGTGCAGCAGAGATCCCCACTGATCCGATGTCGATGGAGGAAACGGATGTCATCATTACCCTACAGCCAAAGTCGGCCTGGACCTCAGCCAACAGCAAAAATGCGTTGGCAGACCTGATCAAGGCAGAGCTCATTCGGCAAATCCCGAATGTCGACTATGAGTTCACTCAACCCATCGAGATGCGATTCAACGAGTTGATCACAGGCGTTCGCGCCGACCTGGCCATCAAAGTATATGGAGAAGACCTGCACATCCTTACCACAAAAGCGGAAGCAATCCGGGAGCTTATCACCCCTATCGAAGGGGCATCCGACATCACGATCGAGAAAGTGGAAGGGCTACCACAAATGCTCGTAGATTATGATCGTAGCAAAATTGCGCGCTATGGATTGAATATTTCGGATGTAAATGACGTGATTACTGCAGGATTCGCAGGAACGGCCGCCGGTAGCATTTTCGAAGGAGAGCGCAAGTTTGACCTGGTACTGCGGTATGGAGAGGGTTTTCGCCAAGACCTGAACGACATCAAAAATGCCACCATCACAAATGCTCATGGCCTTCAGATCCCGCTTAAGGAGCTAGCCAATATCCGCTACACTGAGGGGCCGGCCAAAATCTCCCGGGACAACACACAAAGACGAATCGTGGTGGGCGTGAACATCAGGAATCGCGACATGGAATCGGTGGTGAAAGACGCTCAGCGACTGATTGAAGCAAACATCACCTTGCCCGTGGGCTATACCATCTCCTATGGTGGCCAATTCGAGAACCTCAGAAACGCCCGGGAACGCCTGACCTTCGCTGTGCCCCTGGCGCTATTGCTCATTTTCAGCATGCTTTTCTTCGCTTTCAGGTCGATCAAAGAAGCGCTATTGGTATTTACAGCCATCCCTCTCGCCGCCATTGGTGGGGTATTGCTGATGTGGATCAGAGGGCTGCCATTTAGTATCTCGGCGGGGGTTGGCTTCATTGCTTTGTTCGGTATCGCCGTATTGAATGGGATCGTGCTCATAGCCCACTACAAGTCTTTGTTGCATACCTCCTCAACCGCCAACCTCAAAGACATCATCATCGAAGGCACCAAACAACGCATGCGTCCGGTCTTACTGACAGCATCAGCGGCGGCCCTGGGCTTTTTGCCAATGGCCGTTTCTACCTCGGCAGGGGCCGAAGTGCAGCGACCATTGGCAACCGTGGTCATCGGTGGCTTAATTACGGCAACACTCTTGACACTGCTGGTCCTTCCTACGCTGTACTACCTCACCAGGGATTTCCAAACAAAAATCAAATTCAGGCCCAAAGCCATGGTTATCAGCCTCTTGCTGCTGACACCAATATGCGGCCTGACGCAAGGAAACCCCATGACGCTCGAGGAAGTCACAGCCATAGGCAAGGCCAACAACCTGACGCTCAAAGCCAAAGCTCTGGAGGTGAAACAAAGCGAATTGAAAGTGAAAACAGCCTTCGACCTGAACAACACGCAGGTCTACTATAGCTACGACGAAAACAACATTGCACCAAATGACAACGCCTTGAATGTTTGGGGTGTAGGTCAGGTTTTTGAATTTCCAATCACCACAATACAGGAGAAAAAACTCTTGAAAAGACAAAGCGAGCTGAGTAGGGAGGAATATGATATGCAGGAACGGATCTTGGAAAATGACATCAGAAAGGCTTTTTATACACTGGCCTACCACAAGGCCCTCCTGCGGGAAATCCAAGCCCTTGACAGCCTGATAGACAGGTTTGCTCATGCCGCCAAAAGGAGATTTGAACTTGGCGAAGTGGACTATGTATCGTACTTGTCTGCGGTGAATCATCAGGAACAGATCCATCTGGACCTATTGAAAACTGAAAAGAACACCATGAGGTCATATCTCGAACTCAGGAAGCTACTGCTTACAGAACAGGAGTTTGACATAGAATACAGTGCGTTTTTCACTACTCCTACACTCATAATGGATACCGCATCCTACCTGGGCCAGGCCTACTATAGAATGCAGGAACTTACTGCTGACCAGGCCTTTAGACATCAAAAAAGCAAATACGCGCCCGAAATACAACTGGAGCTCTTCACGGGAAGTAACGGATCCACTTCCACCTATTACAACGGGATCCAAATCGGGCTGGGTTTGCCTCTCTTCTCAAGTAGTCAGCGCGTTGGAAGCCAGGTCATGAAGTTGGAGCAGGAAAAAACCACACTGCGCTCAGAAAACTACGAAGTGCAAATGCGATATGCCGTCGAGCAACTCATGGAGCAGATCGACTACCTGAGCAGGGAGATCAGCTATTTCAATGCCACGGGAAAGGCACTCAATGAAAAACTGATAGACGCGGCCACGAAGAGCTATGAACATGGAGAAATCGGCGCTTTCCAGTTCACCCAAATATTTGAACAAAGCAGAGACCTCAAAACGCAGTATCTGTCAACGTTGCACAGCTATCATTTGAAGTCAAGCGAATTAAGACACTTAACCAATCAATAAGATGAAAACTCATTTTATCCTGCTAACCATTTGTGCACTGGCAGCCTGTCAGGACCAGGCACAGCCAGAGCAAGTGCAAAAACCAGTGGATTTGGCTTCGGTGACTTCGGCAGTGCTGGATGAACCACCAGCCTCCGATGGAGGTAATCCAATATCCATCCAGGGGATTGTGGATGTGCCGCCCAACCAGCATGTGAGCATTCAGCCATTCTTCCAAGGCTATGCAACTGACATACAGGTGATAGAGGGCAGTAAGGTGAAAAAAGGAGCCTTGCTCTTTCGGCTGAAGAACCCTGAGTTTGTTATGATCCAAAGGGACTATCTCACCTATAAAGCACAGGTAAAATACCTGAGCCAGGACCTCGAACGAAAGCAAACCCTAAATACCGAGCAAATAACGGCAGATCAGGTATTGCAGGAGACGCAAATGAAATATGACATTGCCAGAGCCAACCTGGAAACCAGCCGCAAAATGCTGTCTTTGATGAATCTGGACCCCGAATCAATCCGGCCGGACCAACTCTTTGACGCCATCAACATTTTTGCACCCATCTCCGGTCATGTGGACGAACTGAGTATCCTTTCAGGGGAATTTGTAGGGAAGAACAGGGAAGTGGCCAGCATCATCAACACCTCGCACATTCACCTCGAGTTGAGGATTTTCGAGAAGGACCTCACCCGGGTGCAGGAGGGGCAGCAAATCACTTTCAGAATCCCGGAGTTAAACCACCGGACTTACCAGGCAGTGATCTATCTAATTGGAAAATCGATTGATCCTGAGACACGCATGGTCCATGTCCACGCCCATTTGATAGACGAAGAACTGGAACTAATACCTGGGATGTTCGTGGAGGCAGTGATTGAGAGCGCAGCTATGGAATGATTGGCCTAAATGGCTCAACGACTTCAATATTGCGCAGAGTTCTGGCGCTCTTGGGAATCTGCCTATCCATGTTGGCAAATTCCTGTACTTACCAGCTGATCGAAAGTGCATAATCCGGTTGTCCGTTTTTTACAACGGAAGCGAATCCGCTTGGGGCGTTTAACACCTTGAACCCGAACCATACGCCTTCTTCAGGCCCCGACCATGAAAAAACCAACCTTACTATGCTGCTTCTTTGCTTGTCAATCCTTGGTGTTGATGGCACAAAAGACACCACAACTTGTAGCCCCTGGCACCGTTTCCACCCCTGCACCAGAGTACTGTACGACACTTAGCCCTGATGGAACAACCCTGTATTTCGTCCGGGAGATGACCAATGGCAATGACGCCATCATGCAATCCCAATGGACGGACCAGGGTTGGGGGGTGCCCACCGTGACGAGCTTCAGCGGCACTTTCTCCGATACAGACCCAATGCTGAGTCCCGACGGCAATACCTTCTATTTCATGACCAACCGTAATAGGATGCAAGATGGCTGGCAAGACTATGACATCTGGATATCTAAAAAACAGGAAGATCAGTGGCAGGCGCCCACCCGGCTGCCAGACTTCATCAACACTTCATTCACCGAGGGCTTTCCGTCAGTAACCAGCGAAGGTCACCTCTATTTTTTCCGATCCAATGGTCCGGGGCATAGCGAACAGGACATCTGGTATGCCAGGAAGGTAGGTGGAGGCTTTGATACGCCCGCCAAATTGCCCAATGGCATCAATACAGAGAAGTGGGATGGGCACCCGTTTGTGAGTCCGGACGAAACATTCCTCATCTTCTATTCCAGTGGCCGCGAGGATGGTTATGGGCGATGTGACCTCTACATCAGCTATCGAACAGATGGCGTTTGGAGTGAACCAAAGAACCTGGGAGACCTCATCAATACGGAGGTCTGCGAGATGGTCCCCTATGTCTCTCCTGACAAAAGCACACTGTACTTTTCGAGGATAGAAGATGGCACACGCAACATCTATCAGATATCATTTCAGGAAGTGCTAAAATCCCAGCCTTAAGGTACACACAAGTCACTGGCGCGGTCCTCGAGAAACACCTGATCGATATTTCCTAATTGGGTCATGAACTGAGCTGGGCTTTGCCGTGTGATGAGTTTGAAGTCCCGAATCAAATGTGGTGCATCATAGTAGTGCAGGGACCTGGCAGCCTGACGCAGGGACTTCCCCGCGTTGAGCTGCTTCACCAGTCGCTTAGCTCGCTTAATCTTGATAAAATCAATAGGCCTGTATCCCGTCTTGTCGATGAAGTTTCTTCTGAAGTTCCGCTCACTCATGCACACCGATTGCGCCAGTTCTGAAACCGAGATACCCATATGCTGATCGATCTGGCGACATGCCATGGCAATTCGATCCATGTTGTATTGATCCTGCTGATTCAACTGCTTCAGCAAAAAGCCCTCAACAAGGTCCCTTATGCACTCAATGTCGTTGATGGTTCGAAGTCGGTCCACGAGCTCATCCAGCGCTACACCAAAAACATCCGTCGCATCGGGCGCATCCTGAGCGATATCTCCAAGTTTATCCTTGACAAATAGGGCAGAATACCCGGGCTGAAAAATAACGCTCACCATTCGGGTATTGACTGGGTACAAGGCTCGGAATGAATTCCGGTACCCTCCTATTAGGTTAGCACCTGACTGGATCCCGTCATGATGCTGATCAAGAAACCTGATGGGTGCCGATAGGTTTAGGATCAGATCAAAAGTGCCATCTGGCAAATGCGACCTCAGCACCTCTTCCCCTTGATCCGGACTGGATGA
Organism: Cyclobacteriaceae bacterium; assembly: GCA_965601475.1. Classification (GTDB taxonomy): domain Bacteria; phylum Bacteroidota; class Bacteroidia; order Cytophagales; family Cyclobacteriaceae; genus JAWPMT01. The sequence goes on from OZ271832.1 coordinate 1,657,676, forward strand.
CATGAGGTAGATGGACTTGATCTCTTTCAAGAATATCCGCGGTCTGGTTTTTTGGACTTGAAAGTGCGCCATGCTATTCCTCCTCTACCAACAAGCTTCGGGTAAAATACATGTATATTGTTTACGGTTTATTCCCGCATCTGTTGGCCTGAGCTGGTGGCTACAGCCGGTTCGACATTCATCTCATCGTTTGTCTCTGCTCCGAACCAAACTCTGCCCATTTTCAGCAGTTCATCGAAGTTTGTTCCAATTAATCGATTGATAATGTTGCATTTTTCCCATATCTAGGTACTTTCGTTGGAGAACCTCGCTATGCATGTCGGAAGTATTACTTCCTGGATACTCCTTGACCAGGAACCCGATGCATAGACCTAACAGCGCCAAGACCCCCCCTCATATTTTGACAATCCTGCCCCTAATCAGGGCAATTCAGCAGCTCTTCCCTACAGGCACTAATCACCTCCAGCCTTTGCATTCCCCCATTTTTTCGTATAGCAACCATTTTTCTAATACCGTCAAAGACCATTTATGCAAATCATGACCGTACAGCACGAACTCGATTATGAGAAGCTGGCATTGGTGGCCAGCAAAACCGAAAATGCCGTCATCATTACAGATAAGTATGGCGTTACCGAATGGGTGAATGATGCATTCACGACCATTACAGAATTTACGTTCGACGAAGCCGTAGGGAAGACCCCCGGACAGCTACTGCAAGGCGAAAAAACCGACCCCGAGCATATTGAGGCCATCAGGACCAAGCTCAGAACTGGCGAATCCTTTGTGCAGGAAATACTGAACTACACCAAATCCGGCCGGGAATATTGGCTTCGGCTGTCTATCACGCCGATTCGAAACGAATTCAGTGAGATCGTCAACTACATCGCCATCGAGTCGGACATCACCCATGAAAAGAAGAACCAACAGGCACTTGAAAAGGCGTTGAAGTCTTCACAAGAAGCCGAAGAAAGGCTCAAAATTGCCCTTGAACAACAGGAAGAGCTATCTCGTGAATTGATGTTGGCCGATCTAAAGTTCAAAAGCACTTTCAAGCAGGAGAAAAACATTGCCGAGTCCCTGCAACGGTACCGATCAGATCTGCAGCAAACGCAGGAACAGCTGCTCACGAAAGAGAAAATGGCCAGCATCGGATTGCTCACAGCTGGCATTGCCCATGAGATCAACAACCCCATCAATTTTATCTCCAGCAGCATCTCTGCCCTGAAGGCATTGATCAAGGACATGCAAGAATTCATGGCCGAGACTGAGGACAAAGTACTGAGCCAACTTCCAGCCGAAATCCGCGAAAAGGTGGGAGCACTGAAAGAGGAATATGACATCGAACATGGCATGGAGGATATAGACCAAATGCTGGCTGACGCAGCATTGGGTACCCAACGAACCATACAGGTCATTGACAGCCTCCGGATTTCCGCCAGGGGCGATGAAGACGAAAAGACTGAAACCAATATTAATGATCTGCTGGACGCTAGCATCGTCCTCCTTAAGAATCAGCTGAGCAAGCACATCAAAATTGAGAAATCTTATGGCCCACTGACAGAAATCTCCTGTCTGCCAGGACCACTGAGTCAGGTATTCACCAACCTGATCAACAATGCCATCCAGGCCATCCCAAAAGATAAGAAAGGAGTCATTGGAATCACCACGGAATGCACGGACAGCCACCAGCAAATCGTGATCAGCGATAATGGCTCTGGAATTCCGGCAAAATATAAGGACAAAATCTTCGAGCCCAGCTTCACCACCAAAAAAGTGGGAGAAGGAACAGGTCTGGGGATGTCCATTAGCAAAGAAATCATTGAGAACCGCCACCAGGGTACCATCACATTTGAATCAGCAGAGGGCCAGGGGACGGCATTTACCATAACCATTCCCAAACCATGAAAACGTAGGAAAAAGATCGAATCGACCTGTAAGAGCTAAAAATGATAATGACCAAAGACTACAGTCAGGAACTTGAAAACCTTGATCTGAGCAAAGACGTGCTGTCCAAAATAGCCAGCAACACCAGCAATGCGGTGATTGTGGCTGACCTCAAAGGCAGAATCGTCTATGTCAACGAAGGGTTTGAACGTATCACTGAATACACGGCCAAAGAAGTCCTGGGACTCCGACCCGGCAAACTGCTACAAGGCCCTGACACCGACCGGGAAACCGTGAAGCGCATCGGCGAGAAACTCAGAGCTTTCGAGCGTGTCAATGAAACCATCCTAAACTATGCCAAGTCGGGACGTTCCTACTGGCTTCAGTTGGACATCTATCCCTTATTTGATGCGGATGGTGCTCCGGAATGCTTCATGGCGATCGAGTCGGATGTGACACAACTCAAAGAAAGCGAACGATTGGCCAGGGAACAGAATGAACGCATTCAGGAAAACATTTCCTACGCGCAACTCTTGCAAAATGCGCTGTTCAGGGACCCCAATGAATTGAACAACCTGTTCGATGACTTTTTCATCATCGACCGTCCCAGGGATAAGGTGGGGGGTGACTTCTACCTCGTCGACAATATTCAGGGCAAAAAGGTAGCCCTCCTGGGGGATTGCACAGGGCACGGTGTTTCCGGAGCAATCATGACGGCCATGTCCATATCCATCATAAAGGAGCAATTGGCCATGTTCAAGACGCTGGACGCGGAGCTGATCCTGGAAAAGTCTCTACAAAAACTTGGAAAAATGCTGTCAGGCGGCAGGGACGACATGGCCGATACCTTTGAGGCTACGCTGCTGTTCATTGATGAAAGGAAACAGTCCGTACGTTACGCCTCGACCAGCCAGAGCCTTTACTTATTTGGAGAAAAAGTCGAACAGCTAATCAAAAAGAAGCGTGGTTCGACAAAATCCAGCAACATCGGCATGACCGGAATCTTCGACTATGAGCCAGGTACCATGGTTTATCTCAGCAGTGATGGCTTCCAGGACCAATTTGGCGGTCCCGACTGTCGCAAGTTTGGATCAACGGCGATGATGGACATGTTTGGAGCAGTCCATGCTGAAGCGTGCGACGAGCAAAAAAAAGAAATAGAAAAAAGACTGGATGCCTGGCAGCAAGATGAAGATCAGACCGACGACATCCTGGTCCTTGGCATAAAACTCACCTAATACAAAAGATAACTTTAATCACAAATTGACTTTAGACTATGAAACTAAATGATGCAATCGCGGCCTCTCTGAAGGACGTACCCAAGGCAGTAGCTGCCGGCGTGGTAGATATGGACAGTGGCATGATGCTGGACATGAAAACCACCGCCAGCCACCCCCAGGAAGTATTCGACTTTCTGGCCGCCGCCACCAAAGACATGTTTGAGGGTGAAAATGTGGTCACCATTGAGAACATCTTCAAGAAAGCTCGGGGCTCCAAAAGTGCCGAACACTATTTCAAAGAGATCGTGGTCTATTCCACTAACCTGCTTCACTATTTCACCCGACTGCCAGGTAAAGAATCGACGGTATACGCCGTGATCTGCTCAGCGGATGCCAACGTGGGATTGGTGATGGTGAAAGCTCGGGAGATTGCCAAAAAAGTCGAGATCTGAGATTTGAAGCACCGCCAAAGTGATCTGTCCGATCGGACAGATCACATTCTTCCAAAATATCTTAAACCAGCTGGCACTTCGGCAGTTGTAGTAGCATGGATTATCTCGTAGCCATCAGAGGGTTAGAAATCCGCGATGAACACCAAAAACTGCTATCCTCGGGAGACCTGGAGATTGCAGGAGGTTCCACGCTGGCCATCTTTGGCCCTGGTGGCAGTGGCAAATCACTACTTCTCAAGTATATCTACGGTCTGCAACTGGAAAACCTCTCATATAAGGTAATGGAGACAAAATCAAGACCTGATCTCACCTATTTCCTGGACCGAAACGGGGGGAGAAGTGAACCTGCCGAAATACCCCAAAGCACCTATGACCTTTACTTGATCGACGAACCGGAAAATGGCTATTCCATCGATCAATTCCATCACTTCCGTGACAAAGTAGCCAGGGAACAAAGTGCGCTGATCTTTGTCACCCACCACCTGGGTTTCCTGGAGGAGTTCGCTGAGGAAATTATGGTCCTGAAATATGGTGAAAGCAAAGGCAAGTATTCCAAACACGCCTTTTTCAACAATCAGGACCCATATATCGATTACCTTTCAAAAATGGGATGTTAATATGTTAGGATTCAGATGGATAGTTGCCAATGAATTGGCCGGGTCTCCGCAACCGGGATTATATGGAGACTGGAGTGAAGACATCCCATTCCTCAAAAGAAAAGGCATCAGCTTCGTAATGAGCCTCACCGAAGAACCCCTTGTTCAAGCGCAATTGATAGATGAAGGCTTTGGATTCCACCACTTCCCCATCCGCGATATGGACGCACCTATGCCAAGAACGGCCTATGACGCCATAAAGATTCTAAATGACCAGACCAAGGCTGGCAACAAGGTGCTCATTCACTGCAAGGGAGGTGTGGGCAGAACTGGAATGATCGGCGCCTGCTATTTGGTAAGTCAGGGCATACCTCCTGATGAGGCCATTCAGAAAGTCCGCAGCATCCACAATGCCTTTATTCAAACACGCAACCAGGAGCTGTTCGTGGGACACTTTGAGAAATTTCTAGCTGGTCAGGAGTCCTACTAGGGACAAAAAAAATGGTCACCCGGCAGGTGACCATTCTTCCTCTAAAAACTTACTATTAACTATTCAATAGACAGATTAAAATCGATATCAACGTCAGTTCCACCAACGGTAGCGTCCGAAGTGTCGGTTTTCATACCTGGCTGATGTTTCAGTACCACCCTGAATGTGCCCGCCGTTGAAGTGGCATCACCGGTCGTCCACTGAGTAGACAAACCAACAGGGTTGCCATTGTCATCTTGATCGTTGTAGTTCAAAGCATCGGACCTGCTGTCTACATTTCCGTCACCCGCGGGATTGGAGAATATGTCCGTGGTGAACTCAAAAAAGAACATGTGCTCGTCATCTTCCATGGCGATTTCTGCAGTAACGTCTTCATCTTCCATGCCCAGTGTATTGGTCAAAGTGATGGACATTTGGTATTCTGTGTTCGCTGCCAGGTTGATATCCTCGACCGTAGGATTGGCTACACCCTCACCGTCTTCATCAAACCATCTTGCGGTGATCGCATCGCCACCACCAGCAGGGGTGAAAGTCAATATGATTTCATTGATTACTTCTTCCTCATCATCATGGTCATGGCCCTCCTCGACGATTTCGATGGGAAAAGTAATATCAACATCTGTTCCCCCAACTGTAGCATCACTGTCCGCCGTCTTCAGATCTGGCTGATGCTTCAACACCACATTGAATTCACCAGGAGTCTCTGTGTGCTCTCCCGCAGTCCAGGTAGTACTAAGACCTAGCGGAAGGTTATTGGCATCCTGATCATTGTAGTTGATAGGGTCTGCTCTGTTGTCAAGGTTGCCGTTACCAGCGGGATCAGAAAAGATGCCCTCTGTGAAAGAGAAGAAAAACATGTGCTCATCCGCTTCTCGATCGATCTCAGCGGTGATATCCTCATCCTCAGTACCTAAGGTATTGGCCAGCGTCATGGTGAGTGTATAGGTAACGCCCTCTTCCAAATCAATTTCGTCAATGGTCGGATTGGCTCCTCCCTCTCCGTCCGCATCCAGCCATGTGGCGGTGACGGCCTCTTCCCCATTGTCTGGTGTAAATGTCAAGACGACGCGTGAGATCACCTCTTCCTCCTCATTGCCATTCCCCGGATCCGGTTCATCATCATCTGAACAACTGACTACAAATGCCAGGCCCAGTACCATGAGAAAATAAAATGTTGACTTAAATGTTTTCATGCTTAATAGATAGAGTTATTCAACTTAAGTGCAAGAATATTGCATTTATGAATCCCGTGCAATAGTCGTGCAACTAAAATTGGTAGCCCAATGCGAAGGAGAAGTTCCTGCCGGGCGCATCGGCAAAGTACCTTAGTCTATCCGTATAGGCCCGGTATGACGTGTTCAGCAGGTTGTTGATTTTCACTTCTGCGTTCCATCGTGTCTTTCTGTATTCGACCCCCCCGTTCAACAGAAAATAGTCATCCGGTGGTGACATGAAATCAAAAATCTCATCCCGACTCACCTCAGCCTCACCATTCTGGAAATCTGCCGGTTGGATCACAATCGGTGCATTCCATTGCCTTGCTGTATAATTAACGTCCAAACCATAGCTCCAGCTGCCATTCGTATAATCTATTGTATAGTTGACATTGAGTGGTGGAATTTCGACAAAGGGCTGGCTGTTTTTGAGTTCGGTGGCGTGAACGTAAGAGATCTTCACCTCTGAAGTCCAGGATGGCGTATGCTGATAGCGTATATCCCAATCACTGCCTACAAAGAGTGCATTAGTCTGATCGTAGATGAAGAAAGGAAAGGTGCCGGCTACATTGGTGGTGATACCGAAAGGACGCAGGAAAATGTAATTGTCGATGTGGTTCGCATAAAAGACGAATTCCGCCTCAATCCGGTCGGTTTTGTATTCCAAGCCAGAAACCCATTTGACACTACTTTCCGCTGGAACAGGTCGGTCTGACTCGTCGAAAACGCGATCCAAAGGCGTGGAGATTTGCGGCTCCAGTTCATAGCGCCAAAGTCCGAACTGGATCCTTGAAAAATGATAGCCGAAGGAGTATAATTCGGAAACATTGGGTGGGCGCCAGGCGGAGCCAACATTCGAATAGATCGACCACCGTTGATTAAGCGCTTTCCGGATACCGAAAGTGAAAGTGGCATTGGCATAGCTTACATCGTTCGAATAGATGGTGACATCGCGAATGGTATCTGCGACACTCAAAGTCTGAAAATCAAATCTTGCACCAAGCTCCAGTGTCGTTTCATCAAAGCTGAGCGATTGAATGGTGAAGGCACCAATATTTAGCACATCATAGTCCGGTACAAAATTGACCGGATTGGAGCCAGGTTCATTCTCACTGTGCTGCGTAAACATTTGAATCCCGGAATTACCGCTCCATCGACCTTTTTCCGGTTGCAGCCACTCTGCTTCTATACTGTGAGACAGAAGCTGGAGGTCAATGACCGGTCGGTCGTTCAACTCACCTCTCCTCACATCAAATTCCCGCCGTATGTTGCGCTGTACGGCATACTGCACATTAAAAACATGCTCGCCGAGAAAGATCGATAAGTTGGACTTCACCAAGCCGTGATCTGTTTCTTGCTTCGGGTTCTGAATGTCGTAGGATCGATCAAAAGTGGGATTGGGGACCCCTCTTTCAATGGCATTCTGCAAATCTGTGAGGTTGCCCACCAGGGACCCCCGCAAAATACCCAACTCCTGTTGGAAGTAACTTCCGGATACCTGAAGGTCAAATTTGGGCTGATGCCAGAAGGTGTTGAAGCTCCCTCCATATTCCCGCTTCCCCGTGTTGGATAGGTCATAATCTGGCGCCTGCAAGTCTCCCTGGTATATCCCAAAACCGCCCACATTCCAGGCAAATCGATGTGAACCCTGGCCCAAATCCAGGTTGCTGCTAATGGCTCGTCCATTCGTTTGGTAGGACGAACCAACAGATCCGGTCAATGCCTGGTCCAAAGCTGGTTTTTTGGAATTGTAGAGAATAACCCCTCCCAATGCCTCAGGGCCATATTTTACCGTAGCTGCACCCTTCACAATTTCTATCTGATCTACATGCGAAGCATCAATTTCCGGGGCATGTTCATCTCCCCAAACCTGATAAGCGTGCCGTACTCCATCGTTGATCACCAATACCCTATTGGAGTGCAAACCATGAATAATCGGTTTCGAGATGTTAGTGCCCGTATTCAGCGAGGAAACACCGCTCTGAAGTGATGTCATCTCGGCAATGGAAGTATTTAACACCGAGAGACCGGTAACCTCCTTTCTTTGGATAGCCAAGGACTTCAACTCCTCGGCCCGGGTATTCTCTACGATAATACTCTCCAAAAGGGCATTCTCCGAGGCCAGGTAGATGATCGGATCGGGGTGATGGAAATCATGGTGGTGCACCACTGATTTATATCCAATGAATCGAACCTGCAGATGAACCTCTTCCTCACAAATGCCTTCAATGGTAAACTCACCGTTTTCATCCGCGATTACTCCTTTGTCCGTTCCTACGATGCCAATGGTTGCATATGGCAGTGGTTCCTTGGTACTGATATCAAACACCTGGCCGCTTATCGCCTGATCGCAGTCCTTAGACTGGCCGTGGACAAGGCACATCGAGACGGAAAACAAGAGTAGAAATAGAAATCGCATAGAACTCACCAGCACAAGGTGCAAATACCACCTTGAAGCAAAGACTGACACTTATGTCGCTTGCCGGAGGGCAAAACTACGAAATGCAACCACATTGCATTTAGCAAAGTTCGGTTTCATGAAATATTAGTTCTGTTGAGACAAAGCCGCAGGGCATTCATGTCGTAACAACCACTCATGTAGTAGAATGCAATCTTATTGCATAAAATCATGATTCGACATACTTTAGCACCTAATGACATCCATCTTCCACATTGGAGCCCGGCTTTTGGCAGCGTATTTTATTGCGCTGCCGCTTTTATTTGGTTGTCATACCATAGATGTATCGCATCACTGCGTAGGGGAGCATCACGACGGACTATCCTACGTTCAAGGTGACTCAAATTGCACTTTGTGCGATCTCTATCAAGGCGAAACGGCGCTCATTGAAACGGCATTTCTCTGCGAAGTGGCGCAGGATTCATTCCCTCCTGATCTGTGCATATCGGCGGAATGGGCTCAGACTTGTACGCCGCTGAGCTTCCTCAGAGGGCCACCCGCCCTGGGATAGAGCAGCTATGCTGCCATCGATCTGCTGCACTGCAGGTTGCTAAGCTCCACGCAAAAGCAGAGGGCTATTCCATTTCTTTTCATACTACTTATTTATCTAAAACTCTTCTCTATATGTTGGAAGCTAAAAACCTTTCCAAAAGCTATGGAGAGCATGAAGCGCTTTCCAAGTTGAATTTAGTTGTCGCACCTGGCGAAGTCTACTGCCTTTTAGGAGCCAATGGTGCCGGCAAAACCACGACGATCAACCTGTTTCTGGGCTTCATACCGGCCACTTCGGGAGAGGCCCAGGTCAATGGTCTGCGTGTTTCCGCTGAGTCAGCAGCAAGCAAGAAACACCTGGCCTACATTCCCGAAAACCTCAATCTCTATGGCAATCTGACCGGGGCTGAAAACCTGGAATTCTTCAGCGGACTGGGGGGTACACGATTGGATAAAGCGGCGGCCATGCAATTACTGGAATCAGTCGGACTGCAAAAGCAATTCATCGGCAAACGCGTATCCCAGTATTCCAAAGGCATGCGACAAAAAGTCGGCATAGCCATTGCAAAGGCTAAAAACGCTGATAACCTTTTGCTCGACGAACCCACTTCAGGGCTTGATCCGCAAGCCAGCAATGAATTTGCCCAACTGCTTGAAGAAATGAGAGGGAATAATGTAGCCACGCTGATGGCCACTCACGACCTTTTCCGCGCCAAAGAAAGTGGTACCCACATCGGCATCATGAAAGCGGGAAAGCTCATCCATTCATTGGATAGCGATGAGATCACGCTCGCCGAGCTTGAACATTTGTACCTCCACACCATGAAAACTGAAGATTATGCTGAGGTTAGTCATTAAGAAAGAGTTTCTTTCTGCGTTTCGTGATGTTCGCCTGCAGGTAGCCGGAGGCCTCCTGATCTTGCTGATGCTGACAGCCGTCCTTGTCGGCAAACAGGGGCAAAAACAAATCCGCCTCGACCGGGAAAGGGCGCAGGCGACGATGTACGAAAGGTGGGTTAATCAAGGTGAAAAGCACCCGCATAGCGCAGCCCACTATGGATCCTTCGCTTTCAAGCCGAAGCCGGTATTGAGCTTCTTCGACCTAGGATTGGATAACTACACGGGAATATCAGTGTTCCTGGAGGCGCATAAGCAAAATGAAATCATGTTCAGTGCAGCACAGGACAGCAATGCCATGACCAGATTTGGAGAAATGACCATTGCTTTGATCCTGCAGGTACTGTTTCCGCTGCTAATCATTTTCCTCACTTTCAACATCTTCAGCCGTGAACGTGAGGAGGGTACCCTCAAATTGGTCCATGCCCAGGGTATTTCCATGAAGCAATTGTTCTTCGGAAAAGTATGGGGTACTTACCTGATGGTACTGATGATCTACCTGCCCATTGTGACCCTCGGCTTCCTCCTGCTCAATCAGGATGCCGCTGGTGTGGATGCTGGCATCACCTCCAAATTCCTGGCCCTCGCCGCATCCTATGCCATTTACTTCCTGGTCTTTGTACTGCTCTGCATATTCGTCTCAGCGTTCGCACGTAGCTCAGGCTTTTCACTACTGGCACTCCTGGGGGTATGGATCGTATCATGCATCATCCTACCCAAAGCCACGAGCAATCTGGCAGACAAAGTTTACCCTACACCTTCCCGCTTTGAGTTTAAAAACACCATCCGGGACAAAGTGAAGAAAGGCATTGATGGCCACAATCCCAGGGATGTCCGTTTGGCATCGCTAAAGGAACAAGTCCTGAAGGAGTACAACGTCGAGACCATTGAAGAGCTCCCCGTCAACTGGAGTGGTATCGCCATGCAAGCCGGAGAAGAATATACAGACCAGGTTTACGATGCTGAGTTTGCACGTGTTGAGCAAGTTTTCTACCAGCAGAATGAACTGTCAGAATGGGCTGGATTCCTCAACCCGTACCTGGCAGCAAGGGATCTCTCCATGGCCCTTGCTGGGACGGACTTCCAACATCACATGGCTTTTGCCAAAGCCGCTGAAAGCTACAGAAGAGGCTTTGTAAAGAAGATGAACAAGGACATGGAGGTAAATCACAAGCCTGGGATTGCCTATGGAGACTACAACCTGGGAAAGGAAATGTGGTCAAGCATTGCGCCCTTTCAATATGATTTACCTGCTATCTCTGACATACTCGCCAGGCAATGGCGAAGCCTAACTGCCCTGTTGCTGTGGCTGCTTGTTCTCTTTCTTTCTACCTCCCGGTATGCAACAAAAATCCCAATGCTATGAAGTTGATTGCACATGTCATCCGCTTTGAATGGAAATCCCTCTGGCGCAACAGCACCATCAAGGCACTTCTACTGGTGGTCCTGGGAGCAGGGATCTACGGTATCTTTTTTGGCAAATTCGAAATAGACCAACAGAACAGTCGGATCCAGGAAGTCCGGCAATATGAAAGGCAGCAATTTGACAGCCTGCTGACCTGGGTTGAGCTGGATACGGCCATTGCTGGAAATAAAGAAAAGTATACCCAGGCCGTTTCACCCACGGGTGTTGGCTGGAGCAAGCATTTCACCTATTACAAGGCGCACGAAGCACCACCGTCTGCTGGCTTGTGTCTGGGCCAGCGCGACTTGTTTCCTGTCTACTATGGATTCAACGTATCGGACCTGGCACGCCAAATCAACGTGGGGGAGCTGGCAAACCCCATGAAGCTGCTGACCGGGAATTTTGATCTCTCTTATGTATTTGTTTTCCTGCTGCCACTACTGATTGTGGCGCTGTTCTACGACTTATATGCGAGCGAAGAAGAAGGTGGAACGCTGAAGCTCCTGCAAGCACATTCTGCTTCCTTATTGCTAATCATCTTCAGCAGGGGATTGTTGCGGTTTCTGGTCGTACTGATGTTGGCCACATTCCTGATGGCATTGGGATTTTTCATTCAGGGAGTTCCCCTTTCTGAAAATGCCGGGCTGTTCTTTCGCTGGCTAATGATCATCTATGCCTACGGCTTCGTTTGGACCTTGATCATGGGGGCGGTCATCGCCCTTCGTCGCGGTACGACTTTAAGTGCCATGATGGGTCTGGGTGTTTGGCTGATCTTCACATTGATCACACCGGCACTACTCAACCTCTTTGTCCTGGCTACCGAGCCGCTACCCAACCGGGCCGAAGCCATGCACGTGGTACGCAACCTCAATGACCAAACCTGGGAATCTCCCAAGTCCTTTGTCTTTGACCAGTTTTATCCTGCCAACCCGCAGTACGATGCTCGTGATACCACTGATTTTAGTAAATGGTACTACGCCAGCTTTACGCTTATAGATGAGGCCTCCAATACGCTGAAGGCCGAGTTTGAGCAGCAGGTGGATGACCGAAATGCCGTTTTAAACCGATGGGTGTGGTTGGCTCCTCCTGCTATGGTCCATGAGCAACTTGCCAGGATTTCCGGTACAGACCGCGAAAACCACCAGAAGTTCCTACAGGAGGTTTATGCCTATCATCAGGCACTAAAGGACCTGTACTACACCCGGATATTTGATGGGAAGCAATTTTCCAAGGATGATCTACTTCAACTATCGCAAGGCTTATGAGGACGCAACACATCTCTTTAAGCAGCGTCGCGGTGTATTACGCACCTTTCAAAAACACTCAATTCAGTTGTTATGCTGCTTAGTTTGATCTTCTTGCTGCTACCCATAGAACTAGAGGGCTGGGAAACCTTTGCCAAGGTGCGCTTTGAAATACAATATATCGAGGAGCTTGGGTTTGAGGCGGAAATGCCTGTATTCGACCCTGGCATACGCGAAAAGGCAGGCAAAGAAATAACCCTCGTGGGCTACCATCTTCCGCTGAAGTATGACCGCAAAACCATCGTCCTTTCCAAGCAGCCCTTTGCTTCCTGCTTCTTCTGTGGTGGAGGCGTAGGCCAGGAGACCATCGCTGAGATCCATTTTGTCAAAAAGCAACGTCTGTTCAAGCCCGACGAAATCCTCGAGATACGGGGTAAACTACGATTGAATGACTCAGACTTTGATCACTTTGTATTCATACTGGAGGAGGCGGTGCTGGTAGAATGAAGAAGTGGATATTACTGGGATTATTGGTTGCCTGTGGCCCTTCCAGGGAGCAGCAAATACTGACGGAAGCTGGAGCCATCCACAATGAAGCGATGGAGATAGCCCACCAGACCTCCCTGAAGGTCTCCCACCTAAAACAGCGCGAGTCATCCTATGAGCAGCAGCACCAGGATTCCCTCCGGGCCATCATGAAGGACTTGGGTGAGTGGTATGACACCGTGGTAGAAGTTCCGGGACAGGAGCATGACCATGAGCACCACGACCACGACCATGACCACGACCATCATCACCATGGTGAAGAACAGAATTACCTGGAGGGTCTTTCGGCAGAGGAAGTTCTCCAAATCCAACAAGCATTGAATCAGGAAATTCAGGCTCTAACAAGCCGTGTTCTTGGACTCCAAAGCGCAATCAGAACAGAACAAGAGAAATCAACAGAGCCATGATCAAGACGAAACTCTTTCAGCGACAAAAAAAGAAACTCCCGGTGACCGTACTCAGCGGCTTTCTCGGTGCTGGTAAGACCACCCTCCTCAATCACGTACTCAACAACCGACAAGGGCTGAAAGTAGCTGTGATTGTCAATGACATGAGCGAGGTCAATATCGATGAAAAGCTCATCGCCACTGGCAGCAACCTCTCGCGCACCGACGAGAAGCTTGTAGAAATGAGCAATGGTTGCATCTGCTGCACCCTGCGGGAAGACCTTATGATCGAGGTGGAAAAATTGGCGAAGATGAACAAGTTTGACTACCTGCTCATCGAAAGCACAGGGATCTCGGAGCCTATTCCCGTGGCGCAGACTTTCTCCTTTGTCACTGGGGAAGAGCTCTACGATCTGACCAAGGTCAGCCAACTGGATACCATGGTAACGGTAGTGGATGCCTTCAACTTCTTCAAGGACTTCGGCAGCGCGGACACCATACTAGATCGCGAAATGACGAACGACCCGGAAGATGAAAGGTCTATCGTGAACTTGCTTACCGATCAGGTGGAGTTTGCTAACGTCATCCTCCTCAATAAATCCGATTTGGTGACCGAAAACCAACTGGGACTACTGGAGAAAACGCTGAACAAGCTCAACCCAACAGCCAAAATCATCCGCACCACCCATAGCCAGATCGATCCCAGGGAGATCCTGAATACCGGCATGTTCGACTATGAGGTCGCCGAACAATCCGCCGGATGGCAGCGAGAGCTGGAGCTAGCGCAAAAGGGTATTGCCCACACACCTGAAAGTGAGGAGTATGGCATCGGTTCTTTTGTCTACCAAAGTCCAAAACCCTTTCACCCAAAGCGATTTATGGACTTTGTAAGTGAGGATTTTCCCAGCTCCATCATTAGGAGCAAAGGCATCTTCTGGATCGCTTCCAGGCCGGACAAGGCCATCCTCTGGAGCCAGGCCGGTGGATCCCTGAAAGCGGAGAGCTATGGACGCTGGTGGGCGAGTGTCCCAATGAAACGAAGAGCTACAAACCCCGCCTACCTCGAAAACCAGGAAATGATCCAGGCAAAGTGGGACAAAAAATGGGGCGATCGGATGAACGAGTTGGTATTTATCGGGCAGGACATGGACAAGGATAGAATCACGGCAGCTTTAGATCAATGCCTGCTGACTGACTATGAAATCATCGGTATGGAATCAGGCAATTTATTCCAGGACGACTGGCCCCTATGAGACGGGCATAGTGATTAAGAATGTAGGCACCCTCCCAAAATAGACAAATTAACACCATGCTGGAAGCCACCGATTTGACAAAGAAATATGGAAACCACCTCGCCCTCAATGGGCTCAACCTCAGTGTAGCCGAAGGTGAGATCTTTTGCCTTCTGGGAGCAAATGGCGCCGGCAAAACCACTACCATCAACCTGTTTCTCAACTTCATTGCACCAACCTCGGGAATGGCCAAAATCCATGGCATCCAAGTGACAGAACAACCAGTCAGAACCAAACAGTTTATAGCCTACATCCCGGAGAATCTGGTACTCTACCCTGATCTCACAGGGAAAGAAAACCTGGAGTACTTTTCGGGACTTGCAGGCAAAGTATACAGCAAGGAACAGCTCGAGCAACTACTCATAAGAAGCGGGCTACAGGCCGATGCCATCCATCGCAAGGTATCCGGATACTCAAAAGGTATGAGGCAAAAAGTGGGTATCGCGATTGCCCTGGCCAAGGAAGCAAAGGCCTTACTCCTGGATGAGCCTACCTCCGGGCTGGATCCAAAGGCAAGCAATGAATTTTCGGACTTACTTAAATCCTTAAGTGAGGACGGCATGGCCGTACTGATGGCCACCCACGATTTATTCCGGGCGCAAGACACCGGAACACATATCGGTATCATGAAAGGAGGCAGTTTGTTGGCAAACTACCAGGCAGACAAGATCACGCTGCAAGCACTTGAAAAGCAATACCTTGAACTAATGAGGGATTGAGTATGATAGGAAGGATTGCGAGGCACGAGTTGCGCAGGAACCTCAGAGACGGTCGATCCAGAGCATTGTGGGGAGTCACCGCCATAATCCTGCTGGCATCAATGGTCCTGAGTCTGCGGGATCACCAACTTGCCACTTCGCAATACGAAGACAATCTAAAACGGGTCCGGTACAACTGGGACAGCCAGACTGAAAAGGATCCTCATGACGCCGCGCATGATGGCACCTATGTCATCAAACCGCTGTACCCCCTTGCCATGTTCGACAACGGTATACAGCCTTTTACGGGAAAGGTGGTACACCTCGGTGCACACCAGCGAAAGCAGGGGTCGCTGAATGAGGCCAAGGACCGATCAGGCATGTTCCGCTTTGGTCAGCTTACACTGAGCTTCATATTGACGTATATTTTCCCACTTCTCATCATCTTTCTGGGCTACAACACATTCACAGAAGAGAAGGAAAAGCAGACCCTCCGCTTGTTATTGGTGCAAGGGGTTCCCCTCTACCGTCTTGCAATAGGGAAATGGCTGGCGCTCCTCATCCAAATTTTACTGCTTTGGGTGCCCACGCTCATAGTCGCTGTGATCTTTTGCGCAGCACTCGGCAGCAATCATACGGTGAGCTCCTATGAGTGGTTCGTCTTCTCAGCTAGTTACCTGTTGTATTTCATCGCCTTCATCAATTTGACGGTATGGGCATCGGTTCGGTCCCGGTCCTCCGGACGTTCGCTGACCACCCTACTAGCCATTTGGATAATGATGGCCCTCGTAGTCCCAAAGATTTCAACCAATGTGGCCGGATGGTTTTTTCCTTTTCCCACGTTGCAAACATTCCGCAATAACATCAACGAGGATCAGGCCAATGGATTGAATGGTCACAACTTCTGGAATGAAGCCGCCCAGGATTTCCAACAACAAGTCCTCAAGGAATACGGTGTCGAGAGCATTGAAGATCTTCCGATAGCTTATGGAGGTCTATTATTGGCGGAAGGGGAAAAGTATGAATCAGAGATCTATACCAAGCATTTCGATCTGCTGCGGGCCCAATATGAAAAACAGCGAAGCATCTACCGATGGTGCGGCGTTCTTTCTCCTTTGCTACCCATGCGGTTTGCCTCAATGGCATTGGCAAGGACCGACTATGGGTTCCTCTGGCACTTCGAGGACCAGGCCGAGAAGTACCGTATAGAATTCAATACTGCACTGAACATGAACATCGCCGAAAATGCAAAAGGCGTAGCGCAGTACAAGGCTGGAAAAGAACTCTGGGCAAGCCTGCCGTCCTTCAACTACGATTGGCGCCCGGCTTCACATATTGTAAAAGACCAGTGGGTGGAAGTGGTAACCCTCGTCCTCTGGACCGTCCTGGGCTTTGCTTCTACCGTAGCAGTGAGCAATAAACTGAAAGTTTCATGAGCACCCAGGATCGCCAGAGACTCATACGCCTGGAGTTGGCGCAAATCCTGAGAAACCGCAGCTTTCAAAGGCTTATGGCCATCCTCATGATTTTGATGACCATCGCCGCCTGGAATACAAATCAATACATCAAAGCCAAAGAGGCCGAAGTAACCACGCAGCAGGCCCTTGTAGCAGAAAATGACGCAAGACTGGTTGCCGAAATTGACTCACTGAACCGGGGACTCGCAACCTATGAGAACAGCTATACGCTGCCCAGCAACGGAGTCAGACTAACCTACAACAATCATCGCGTAGCCACGCTTCCTTTCAAGCCATTCTCATTAGTGGCACTGGGACAGTCGGATCTGTACAGCAACTACAAGAAAATCGTGCTTTATTTCAATAGTTCCTACGAGCGGGCCACGGAAGAACTTGTCAGCCCACTGGAGCAGCTATTTGGCCAGTTGGACCTGACATTCGTCTGGGTATATGTGCTACCGTTGATCATTTTATTGATCTCATTCAACGTGCTATCCCTGGAAAGAGAAACCGGCCGACTTCCGCTGATCGCTTCTCAGCCCATCAGTGTGTACCACTGGCTACTCATGAAGATAGGAGTGCGTTTTCTGGCGATATTCACTGTGCTCACTGCATTCACCCTTCTGCTATTGATGGTTTTTCGTGTGGATTTGCTGGGTAACCTCTCGGGGTTAGGCCAGTTACTGATCACACTCTTGCTGTACAGTGGCTTTTGGTTCTTGCTGAGCCTAGCGATCAACCTGGCAGGATACTCCTCAGGCAAGAGCCTTATTCTACTTACGAGTACCTGGGTTTTCTTTGTATTCCTCATTCCCTCCTCTGTCAACCTCCTGGGTAAGGAGCTGATATCCATCCCTCCTCGACTGGAGATTGTCAATCACCATCAGTCCATGTACAACGAGATGGAGGGCAACCTGGATCTTGAACTGCAGAAGCTCTTTCAAAAACATCCGGATTGGCGGTCAGATGATCCGGTGACTTCAGACCTCTCCAATCCCACAGGATGGAACATCAACTACCTCGCCAAGCAATACATCGCCCAAATTAAGCATCAGCCCAAGGTAATGCTATACGAAAGACAAGTAGAAACCAGAAATCGCTGGGTGGAGGGACTGAGTTTTTTGTCTCCGGCCATGATTGCACAGTCTACCTTGCTGCACATTGCAGGAACCTCCGCTCGCCACTACAGAAGCTTCCTGAAACAAGCTCAGGAATATGCCCACCAATACCGTCTCTATGTCTTTAAAGGACTGTTTACCAACCATGCATTTTCCGCGGAAGAAGTTAAGAATCTCACGGCCTTTGAATTTGATACTGACCAGGTGGAAGAAACCTTCCAAAGGGATATGGCGATCCTTTTCTTTTATCTCGGGATCATGATCCTCGGATGCATCGTCATGGCGAGAAAAAGTCAGAAAATAAAGTAAATGACAATGAACCTGCTTTCGATACCCTCATTTCTCAGATGGCCCTCAAGAGTACCCAAACAGGTCATCAGCCCGTCCTGGGATGATCGCCAATCTGTCCTGAGACCAGATATCAATTTGTATTGCTGGAAGCGCCAGGCCAATCCGGCCATAGTTTCTTTCCTGGAACAGGTGATTCAGAAAGCACCGCCAAGAATCAACCTACCCATTGATGCTCCGAACCTCCGAGCACAACTCCAAGAAGCTCAATCCCTTTGGCTGGGCACGTCGTTGGAGGGTTCCCGGTCTTTTTGGGAAGATATCCATACCCTGGCTCATGACTTTCTCTACTTCTCAGAAAAAAACTCGGGTACGCTGCATCTCAGAGTGGTAGACAATGACGCGTGTACCAAGTTCCATCTCGACGGCTATGATTTGAGGCTTTTCACGACCTACCTGGGACCTGGCACCGAATGGCTACCCGAGAAAGCCCTCAATCGTTCAGGGTTGGGAAAAACAAATCACGACATCGTAAGGGACCCTACACAAATCCGAAGGATGCAGCCTTTCGAAGTGGGAATCCTCAAGGGAGAAGTGCCAGCAAAAGTCTCACCAACAAGGGGAATCGTCCACCGATCTCCACCCATACAACACCTGAACTTGAAACGGGTAATCCTGAGAATAGACATCTAAAACTACTTAGTGCCATGAAAACCAGTCGAAGACAATTTGTAAGCAAATCAATTGCGGGAATGGCTATGATGAGCCTTCCACGTTTATCTTTTGCCAGGTCCCTGCGTGATATGCCAGGGACCGATCGGAGCAACCCCTGGATTGAGCTCTCCAAAGCGGCTTACCTGCGCAATGCCCAGCAGATCAGCCGGATGGCGGAAGGAAAGCCGGTCGTAGCCGTACTCAAAAACAACGCTTATGGTCTGGGGGCTACGGAGGTCAGTAAGGCGCTTGATCCATCCCCACACATTTTTGGTATGGCCGTTGTCAAAGACGAGACTGCGCTGAACATGAGAGCGGCCGGAGTGACGAAGCCCATTCTCCTCATGGGTGACTTCGACAAGGATCGGATGGCAGAACTCATCCGTACGGACATCACCCTCAGCATCTATTCGCAATCATCTTTGGAGAAAATCGCTGAGGCCGCCAAATCGAGCGAACGGCCTCTATCCGTAGCCCTGTACATCGATACGGGCCTGGGAAGGATGGGCCTGCCTTATGAACAGGCCGTGAGAGTTGCGAAAGCAATCAACGAAAACCCTACGCTCAACCTCGCCCAGACCTTTTCGACCCTTACAACCCCAAAAGACTTTGCCACAGAGCAGATCTCGAGGTTTCAGGACATCATCAGGCAGCTGGATCGTCAGGAGATACCCACCGGTTTGAAGCACCTGGCTCCTTCGTATTCACTGCTGGACCTCCCCAACTCCCATGCCGATGCCGTGCGACCGGGAATTCTGCTGCATGGATCCTTCCCACTCGCTCATATGGAGGAAGCAGAAAGATACCCCCTACAAGTGCCTTACCGACTCAAGGCCCCCGTGATTCGACTGGAGAAATTGAAAGCTGGCGATACGATCGGCTTCTCTCGCTTCTACGAAGTGAAAGAGGATGAGTGGATCGCCACGTTACCCATTGGTTGGGCGGATGGCTATAACAGCGGTGCAGAAAACGGCGCAAAAGTGCTCCTCGATGACCAGCTTTTTCCGGTGGTCAACGTGAATGCCAGCCATGCCAATATCGCACTAGGGCCAGACACCAATGTCAAAGTTGGAAGCATCGCAACACTGATCGGACCTGAACGGCCCGAAATCACACCAGAGGGGTTTGGGAAGTTGGTAGATGGTCACAACTACCTTCAAATCAATTACAAAGAATCCATCCCAAAGCATGTCTATGAGACTTTTTAGCTCCTTGATATTGATGCTCCTCATGGGCTCCTGCCTGGGACAAGGCAGGTTCATCACAATGAAGGACAGTGTGAAGATCTATTTGGAGGAGACAGGTGAAGGCCAAACGCTCCTGTTGATCCCCGGCTGGACCATGACCCATAAGTTCTTCGACCGGCAGCGAGACTACTTTTCTCAGCAATATCAGGTTATCACTTATGACCCCCGTGGCCAGGGTCGGTCAGAAGAAAGTACCTATGGCAATACCTACGCCACCCACGCTGAAGATCTGCGTCAAATCCTCCTGACGGAAGATCTTCAAAACGTCGTGCTCATCGGCTGGTCCAGTGGGTGCCTGACCATCTATGAGTACCTCCGACAATACGATCTGGATAGAATCAACCGATTGGTGATGATCGACGAGCCACCGAAGTGGGTGGGAGATACAGACTCAGAATGGGTATATGGCGACTTTGATGGCTATCGTTCCAGCCTGAAGGGGTTAATCTCAGGACCCTCTGAACCCGACGGAATCATCGACTGGATGTTGGAAGATGATGTGTCGTCAGCAACGAAGAAATGGATGAAAACGGAAATGGGGATGACTTCTCCCCATGTAGCCCTGAGCCTGTATATCGATGGACTGATCTCGGATTACCAGTCAGAGCTTATCGCTGCTACCGAAGGCGTCCCGACCCTCTTTATGGTCAGGGCCTCCTGGTATGAACGCGTGCAGGGTTGGCTCGCGAAAAATGCACCACAGGCCAGTATCGAAAGTATCACCAGCCACGCCATGTTTTGGGAGCGACCTAAGGTCTTCAATGCCCAACTCACTCAATTTTTAAACTCGGATTAAGCCATGAGACAATGCTTGATTGTCACTTTTTTGTTGGTTTCGCTGGCTGCCCTTGCGCAAGAGGACCAGAACTTCCCACCTCCAGATAATCCGCCGGTCGTACAGGCATCAAAACTGTCAGGGCCTATCACCATCGATGGACGCCTGGATGAGGAGGACTGGAATTCCGGGGAGGGAGTCTCGGACTTTTTCAGGCGCGAACCCCGTCAAGGAGGGCCCATTCGGTATAAGACGGAAGTTAAATTCCGCTATGACGACAAGTACCTATATATCGCCGCATGGTGCAAGGATTCCGTGGGCATCGGTGGCATACGAGTACAAGATTTACGGAGGGACTTCAGCTGGGGTGAAAACGACATCTTCGGGGTGGCCCTCGACCCGCAAAACCTGAAGCAATATGCCCAGGCTTTTCTCACCACCCCCTATGGCAACCAGCGCGACCTTCAAAACTTCAATGGCAACAGCTTTGACACAGGTTGGAACACACTTTGGAAAGTGCGTACCCAAAGGACAGAGGAAGGCTACACAGCGGAATTTGCTATCCCCTTCAAAACGCTGCGGTACGACATGGCTGAAGACGGAGAATCCGTAGTATGGGGCGTGACACTCGTCCGATATGCCCGACGAGACATTGAAGTCTCGACCTTCCCCGCCATTCCGCAGTCCTTCACACCCTATCGCATGACTTATGCGGCACGGCTCACAGGCATCGAAGTACCCCCTCCATCTGCCAATGTAAGGATTGAGCCTTACACGCTCTATCAGTATGATGAAGTAACGGACGGCAACGACAATACTTCGGACGGTGACTTCAAAGTAGGCGGCGATGTGAAGTGGGCCATCAACCCACGGTCTGTGCTCGATCTCACCTTCAATACTGACTTTGCCCAGGCAGATGTAGACCGGGCCGTCAACAACCTGGAACGCTTCAATATCTTCTTTCCGGAACGCCGACAGTTCTTTCTTGAGAACTCAGGTATATGGGCCGGTGCTTCACAGCAATCTCTCCGGCCGTTTTTCAGTCGCCGCATCGGCCTGCAAGGGAGTTTCAATGCCCAGCCTGCTCCTATCGACGCCGGAGCACGATTTACCCAGCGGACCGAAAAGCAGGCCATTGCCGGCCTCTTCGTGCGGCAAGGAGCGACGGGCACTTCCCAGGTCTCCAACTTTGGCGTGGCACGCTATTTAAGAAACTTCGGCCGGGAAAATAACATTGGTATCATGGTCACGCAACGCAGCGACGAACAATCGAACGAGCTGGACCTGGCAGCCAACAGCAATACGACCGTCACCATTGATGGACAGTTACGGCCCACCAGCGAATGGACTATGCAATACCTGGCCACGTCCTCTATTGATGAAGAATCCGGAGACACCGGCTTCGCTGGGCGTTGGGCGCTGACCAATTCCAGCAATAAGCTTTGGTTTGGCTGGTTCACAGAAATTACTGACGACAAATACAACCCTCGGATGGGATTCGTCAGACAGTCTAATGTGATCAGGCATGATGTCGGAGGTTACTATATCTGGCGTCCAAAAACCAATTTCATTCGTCGGTGGGACCCTGGGGTATTTACTAATCTTAACCATGACGCCACCGACCCGTCCAGCTTCCAGCAGGCCAGCCTTTACATATTCCCGGTGTACACCTGGTTCAAAGACAATAGCTTCGTAGAGATGTCCCTCACCCCTACCTGGCAGAATATCAATTTCGACTTCGCTCCACTGGGACTGGAAATTGCAGAGGACGACTATTTCTACACCCGTTACCTGATTCGCTACAACACCGACCAATCCAAGAAATGGTCCGTGGAAGTGAGTTACAACTTTGGTGACTTCTACAATGGCACACGCAACACGATCAACGCTTCCGGACGACTTGCGCCTGTACCTCAAGCGGCAGTCACGATCGACTACGAATACAACGACCTGCAAGGGGTAGGTATTGAGAATGAGGATCTGAGCACCCATCTGGTCACGCTAGGCTCGCGATTTGCGTTGAACCCGAGGGTGCAGCTATCGGCTTTCTATCAATACAACAGCTTTGACGAGCAGGGCAGGTGGAACGTACGCGGAAGCTGGGAGTATCAGCCCCTGTCGTTTCTATACCTGGTCTTCAACGACACGCGGGTAGACGGACTGGAGGATCCGTTCGAAGAACAGCAATTCATTGGTAAGGTAACTCTGCTGAAGCAGTTCTAGCTTCAGACAGGGCCAACGAAGGATAGGGCCTAATTACCTTGTACACCATAAAGGCCGAGAGAAAGCCTCTCTCGATTTACAGCCTAAACTAAACACTGAAGATTTGTGAATGTCGCACCGCTTACAAAGTACGTTATTCTTCCAACCCAGCCATAATTCTTCCTGTCTGGCGTAGCTCCGCCTGTGCGATATGCTGAAAATGATATGTTTGTTCACAGATCATTAAGAACAACCACCCGGGAATTTTTTTTGCCAACGCTCTAAGAACCAGCCGTTAAGACCCAGCTTTCAAATTGATACGCTCACTTTTTTGGACAAAGTATCAATACAACCGCCATGAAAGCTAACTACACAATTCCAATGGGCAGACTGCTCATCAACTTCGGTACCCTGGTTTTTGAACAGGGTGGTGAATACCTCGATTTCTACCTGGACGAAATCATGAACCCGAACGTCGGCTCACACATCAATTGACTGAGCCATGGCTTCATTTTCCAACTGGTCCATAGGACAAAAGATCCGTGGTAGTTTCATTGTGGTTATCACCCTGGCCACCGTCAACGTAATTTTCACGATGACCACCCTTATGGATGGCATCGACCTACTGCAGGTAATTTCGAAGCAACTCGACCCCACATTGCAGTACCTCACCACCACAAGGGACCTGGTGAAAGACTCCAAGACTTATTGTTCCAACTGGGTCTTCATCGCCTCCTATGAAGAAGACAAGAACAAACTCAGGAAGCTAATCTCAGAAGACTTCCCAATAAATAGGAACAATTTCGGGTCCATCAAGCCACTACTGCAATATCATGAGGGGATGACCATTGACTCTCTCCTCTTGCGCGCGGACACCCTGATGGCGAAAGAAAAGGAGATTATGACCACCCTCAGCTCATTCACCGATTATGCAGATCCATTGGTGAAGGTCACCGCTGAAGATATAATCGAAAGTCAGATCATCCCCGAAGCCGATGAGATTGTAAGCCAGTTGAATACACTTATTCAGCTTAAGCAAGACGAATTACAGGTTATCCGAGCTGACATGGGCAGTTCCTTTAGTGATTTGCGACTAATGATTATGGTACTGGGCCTCCTGTTGATTATTGTGACGCTGTATATCGCACAATGGCTGACTCGCAATATCAAAAAGCCCCTGTCCGTGCTTGTCTACAAGATCAACCTCATCGCCAAAGGCCAAATCCCGGAATTGACCCGCTTCCGCCGAAAGGATGAGATCGGGAAAATAATGGAAGGGTTCAACGCTGTTATCCGAGGGTTTCAATCTTCCTCCAACTTCGCAATGGAGTTGCGTCGTGGAAACATGGAAGTAGAGTATGAATTGCTTAGTGAGAAAGACGTCCTCGGAAAATCGTTGATTTCTCTCAGAGACAATCTGAGGGCCGTGGTAGACCAGACCAATGAGGTAGTTAAATCAGCTAGTGAAGATGGCGACCTTGGAAAGTCCATTGATGGACTGGAGGTCGAAGGTGCCTGGCACCAACTGGCTACCAATATCAACGACCTCATCGCTTCATTCTCAGAGCCCATACATGAGGTGAACAGAATTGTAACAGACATGGCCCAGGGCAACCTCCAGGCACGCTATGATAAACATGCCAACGGGGAGATTCTGGCATTGAAGGAAAACTTCAACGCCGCACTGAACAGCCTCAGTGACCTGCTCATGAAAATATCGGATTCGATTGACGAAGTAGAGGGTGCCTCCGCAGAAATGCTGGTTTCAGGTCAGGAAATGGATACGAGCACCCAAGAAATTGCCAATGCCATCGCCCAAATGTCTCAGGGGGCCAATACACAGGTGGAAAAAGTGAGTCAATCCTCGCAACTCGTGGAACACATCAAAAACTCATCCAGTGAGAATACAGCTAAGTCCAAGTCCATTACGGAAAACGCGCAACTAGGTGTCGACAAAGGCGAAACCGGATTGGCCATCGTGGAACGGGTTGTTGATAGCATCCAGAAAATTGATGACCATTCATCGCTCGCGATGAGTTCCATGAAGACCCTAACAGACCGGGCGAAGGAGATCACCAATGTTCTCGCCATCATACAGGAAATCGCTGCCCAAACCAACCTACTGGCCTTGAATGCTTCCATTGAAGCAGCTCAAGCGGGGGAAGCAGGCCGGGGCTTTGCTGTGGTGGCCAATGAGATCCGCAAGCTCGCGGAAGGATCACGTTCATCGGCTAACGAGATTGAGGCATTGATTCAGGCGACCCAACAGGACACAAAGGAAGCCTCCGAACTCATTGACGCCATGAACGCCAGTGTCAAAAACGGGGTCGGTGCTACAGAGGAAGTCACTTCCGTATTCCAGGAAATGTCGTCGTCCTCCACCAGCACACTCAGTGCTTCCGAGGAAATACTTGCGGCCTCTATGAACCAAGCCAGGAGCATTGAAGATATCGTGGGCATCACGGAAACCATTGTGGTGATCGCAGAGCAAACCGCCTCAGGTACAAGTGAAATGGCGGCCTCTTCTACCGAATTGTCGGCTGGCATGGCGAACTACATCAAGAAATCGAGAACATTGAACCAAATCGCCCTGGAGCTAAGAGAGGGCATAGGACAGTTCAAGCTCGTACAGCAGGCGGCTCCGGCATTGGAAACAGACTTTGACGTGGAAGACCTCCCCAACAACTAACACACGTGCAGCCACTTCTTTAGATGGTCAGGAAAAGGCGGTCCGGGGTGATCACGGTTTACAAACTACTACCGGCAGCAGCGTGCATGGGATAAATGTTGCAAACATGTTGAGCACCTTCGCCTTCCTGATCACCAATTATTGCATTGTTTCCTGTGTACCCACTTGAAGTGGACCAATGGGGACT
The DNA here is from genome assembly GCA_965601475.1 of Cyclobacteriaceae bacterium. Classification (GTDB taxonomy): domain Bacteria; phylum Bacteroidota; class Bacteroidia; order Cytophagales; family Cyclobacteriaceae; genus JAWPMT01. Next base: position 1,683,627 of record OZ271832.1, read on the forward strand.
ATATCAGCTACATTGTGGCCAGGGCTGTGGGCATCCACCCCAGCTTCATCGATATCGAAAGACCAGCAGATCTTTGAAAGGACATACGATTGTCACGGGATTTCGTAAAAGAACCTATATCCAACGCTAACCTTTGAATCCATGTCAAAACGTTCCTCTCCTAGCTTCCTCATAGTGGCCCTTATGTCCTGCATCAGCATTGACACCAGTGCCCAGGAAGAGCCTGACACACGGTCTACCGGTGAATTGTCCTTCCTTGTAGGCCAGTGGCAAATCACCCGCACCTACAATCCCGGAACTGAGGAACCAAGGGTGCTAAAAGGAACCCTTACCTGTGCGATGGCCATGGATGATCAATTTGTCCGGTGCACTTACGAGATGGAACGACCAGGACGGATACGAGGACTGGACGAAGTCTACTTCAACTACAACCCCATCTACGAAACGTATGAGAGCCTCTGGCTGAGTTCAACCTGGCCCGTGAAGGTGCTTATGCAAGGCGACCTCATCAAAACCGACGAAGGCCAGAGGTTGAATACCAAAGCCCAATTTCTCATTCAAGATGGCATCACTGAATATGTGAAAGACGAATTGGTGCTCAGTGAAAGTGATGCTGCCGACATGTCATTTTTTCGGCAGACTTTCATCCGTACAAACAATGATGCCGAGGATGACTGGTACCATCACATGAATGAGTCGGCCGTAAGGATATTGGAATGACCTTCTTCGAAAAAACATAGCTCCCGGCGAACCAATAGCCTACTTTTTTTGCTGTATCTTGAGCCATACAGCTTGAACCTACATGCATCAAAGAAACGCTTTGTCATACACCGCAACAGTCATTATGGTGGTGGTAATTGCCTTGGGGGGTTGTAAACCCTATGAGCAACTTCCAAAACCTGAGTTCGGACTGCAGGAGCCAGCGCTCGACAACCCTACCCAACCTCAGTACCTCGCAGGCTGGACCATGTTGGATCAAGGCAAACCCCTTTCGGAAATACCTGTACTCGATGCCAATGTGAAATCCATTGCAGCCAGCCGTCCCATGATCACAGCCGTTTCTCCTGATCAGGCGGACACTCTCAGGCTGTCCATAAGGTATATCGAATTCCAGAAAGTGCTGAATTTTCGGGATTTGGGAGGTATTCGGACGCAGGACGGGAAGCAGATCAAATGGGGAAAGATCTATCGATCAGGAAAATTGCACAAGTTGAGACCAGAGGAATTTGAATCCCTCAAAGACATGGATATTGCCACGGTGATCGATTTGCGTACGGACGGAGAGGTTGAGGAAGATCCGGATCGAATTCCACCCAATGAGGGTATCCAATGGGTTCATGTGCCTATTTCGGGCGTGACAGATGAAGACTTACATAAGACCAAAAAAGACATCAAAAAACAAACACCAGAGGTCTTTGATGGCGAGGGCAAAATGCAGACGGTGATGACCCGCTTTGTCGAGCAGGGTACGCCAGATTTTGCCAGGATCTTCGACCTGTTGCTCGAACGTGGGGAAAACGGTGTGGTCTACCATTGTACCGCAGGTAAGGATCGAACCGGACTCCTGACGGCGCTCATTCTCGCGGCCCTGGGTGTTGATGACGAAACCATACGACAGGACTACCTACTGTCCAATTACTATCGCTACGACAGGATTGAACGTAATGCCCGACTGGGTGCGCACATCCTTGGGATTGATGGCGCCGCTTCCCGAGCGGTTATGGATGTCAGGTTGAGCTACTTGCAGGCATCTTTCGACGCCATCATTGCGGAGTACGGCTCAATAGAAAGTTACTTGAAGGATGGGCTTGGGCTGGACGACCAAAAACGAGCCAGGCTGCGGGAGCTCTACTTATATTGAGCAAAGAAAGATCATACCGAGTAGACGCCGATTTCCATACCTGATTGTTGGCTACCCTCTTGAATTCAGTGCGCAATCGCCGGCGCTCCAATCTTGTCATACCTGCCGAGCCGCCACAGTAGTCTGAAGTGCTGAAGGATGGCATTTCCAAACGTGCCCTGACAATGGTAGGGCAAGCCAAATTCCTTGGTGGTTTGCTGTACGATCTTTGCCAGATTCGGATAGTGTACGTGACAAATATTGGGAAATAAATGGTGCTCCACCTGAAAATTCAGCGATCCGAAAAACCAAGAAAAGAGCTTGCTGTCGGTAGCATAGTTCGTGGTGGTATTCAACTGATGGACCATCCAATTCTCTTCGATCTGCGGATCAGCCGTTTCCAGAATTCCCAGGTCGGGAACCAGATGGGCCGTCTGGAATACGAAGCTGAGTACCAATCCCGTGACCACCAGCATGGTGAGGAACATCAGTACGACCCACCCCGCTGCTATGGGCAACTGCATGATCGGAACCGCAAGCAGAAAGAAATGAAAAATGCTTTTTCGAAAAATAATCCCCCCAATGGCCTTCCAAAAAGAAGCTCCTCCTTCGATCAGCTTGAGTCTACGATACTTGAACATCTTCACGAAGTCCTTTGCCGTCGCCCAAACAATGATGGGTATGCTGTAGAAGAACACCACATAGAGGTGCTGAAAACGGTGAAACCAATGCCTTGGTTGATGTTCTGATAAGCGTAGAACTGGCCTCACTTCGATGTCCTCATCCGCAGACTCAATGTTGGTGTATGTGTGGTGTAGCACATTGTGCTGGATCTTCCAGGTGCGTGGCTCCACCCCTACCATTAGCGGGAAGATCGTCATCCATTGGTTGACGCGTTTGTCTTTGGAATAAGAACCGTGCAAGACATCGTGCATCACCGATGTACCGATGAAAGCCTGACCCACACCCAACAAGGCCCATAGTCCAAAAAGCACTGGTATACTATGAATACCGCTGAAAATGATAGTCAGGTAGATCCCTGTATAAAAGCAAAATGCCACAACCGATTTTACCTTCATCTGGCCTGTGGCATTTCGAGTGATGTTGTTGTCCCTAAAGTAGCTGTTGACACGCGTTTGGAGCGTAGTGGCGAACGCCTTCTGCTTCTCCCTTGAGAATTTGTAGTTGATCATAAAATTTGACGTACCGATGTTAACTTGAATTTTCTTGGATAAAACTCCGCATCGGTTTACAGCTCAATCCTCGATCGTACCGGATTCACTCCGAACCCAGGTCAGGATAGTACAAGAGAGGATTAAGGGGAAATGCTCTGAAGGAATATCGTGACGTGTTCCCAAAAATAACGAAAGTGGAGGTAGTGCATTGTACATCTCCCCCAAATTCATCTGCTTTATGACTCAGGTTCGTGAGATGCAGCGAACCTGAAGCCACCCATCTCCGGCATGCCGTAGGTAACGTAGCTCAGTTCACCAGAGGCACGATCGCCATAGAAGAAATTGAATATCAGGCCATAGTCTTCCGATTCCCGATGACGTTCGTAGAAGGTACGTAGTGCCGAATCCTCCACCGGATCTGCGACTTCACCGTGGACTTTGCCATAGACGAAAGTTTCTTGCCTGACATGGTCTTCCAGCGTGATTGGTTTCCCATGCATTAGCCAATAGTGGGTTCTGTGGAGGCTTGCGAAAATGCGCTGGCGTACAATCTCCGCTGTATAAGCCTCACTGGTCCAAAAATAGGGTGTGCAAAAGTCGCGTTTCAGAAGGGACTCAAAGTCAAATCGGGATGTGTAGTCCGTGGTATACCTACTCGACCAGGAGCCTCCCACATCATCAGCCATGTTGAGGACAACCGAAAGTTTCCTTGCAGGGGTTTTCGGAAGATCCTGATTGACTGCTGCAATGACTTCTTCGGCGATGCCTTCGGCATCGAGTTCCATCAGTTCCCGGAGTTTGGCCAGCGCCGCTTCTTTGGCCATCGGATTGTAGGCCGCAATGGGCAACACCATGTCTGAGCCGTCCTCTCCCTGTAGCATCGACAGGTAAGTATCAAACCGCCTGCGGTTTCGCGGAAGCTGATACAGCGCTTCCATTTGACTAAGCACCGGGACTAACGCGAATTCCATTGCTCCTTCTTTATTTTGTAAAAGCGGGTGAATTTATCGTCTTCCACACGCTCCTCGACGAAGTTCATCCCCAGCCTTTCCGCTACGCGTTGGGAAGCTGTGTGTGGCGAATCTGTCGCTGCCAGCAAGTACTCAAATCCCAGCGATCCAAATGCATAATCTATAATGGCCCGACCCGCCTCGGTGGCGTAGCCCTGTCCACTATGGGCTTCCAGCAGCGCATATATCAATTGCGGCTGAGGTTCATCAAAGAAGAACCATAGGCCAGTGTAGCCAATGACCTCTTTTGTATCCCTCAGTACCATTTTCCAAAGCCCGTAGCCGTGATCACTGAACAACTCCTCATTTTTTGCCATGATCTCCCGAGCCATCGCCTCGTCGATGATCTCATCATCCCACAGAAATTTTCTCACAAAAGGATCTTGATTTATCGATAAGAACAAGGCCTGATCCGCGGGCTTAAAAGGTTGGAGCTCCAGTCGCTGTGTTTTCATGGTTCAATGATGGCGTTGCTGGCGAATCTACAGATTTAACCGATCTGCAAACGGAACTCCATAAAAAAGCCCCTCCTAAGAGGAGCTTAGTACCCATAAATGCTGGAAGTGGCTAAACGCCAGAGGCATGTCGGATGCGGCGAATGGTTGCCATGCGTTCCTTCACATAGTAGTAGCCGTAACTCACTGCGAAAAACAGGTAGATCGCAAAGGCTGTCCAGCCAAGGCTACTCATAATACCCTCTACGGTTGCGAAGAAGGTGATGAATACATTGATCGCGTCGTAAACGAACAAATGCAGGATAGCGGCATTCATCGCCACCGAACCCCGGTCAGTACGACTGTACCAGGTAAGCATCATGTTACCCAGCAATGCTCCGCCATACAATCGTGCCATTAGCTCACCGTGTACCGTCAAGTCCAGACCATACAAGGCCATCAATCCCGAAGGAAAGAGCAGCATAGGTATGCCAAAAATCAGGCATATCAGTGCTTTCGTTGTCATCAGCTGTTTCAGTGTCATGATATGAAGATTTTGAATGTCCCTTGAGTTGCTTGAATTTCCTGGAAGTTGTGTTGATAAAATTATTGAGAAAGATCTCCCGGGGGAATGACCCTGATCAAGGGTAGCTGTGACATAGTGCGAGCGTGTGCTCCAGGAAACCAAACCTGGAAACAATGCCGCGTGAAGAGCAACGCGACCGCGATGTCCACCATGTCAAGTCGAGCTTGACGGGATTTTGATCGTGATGAGGACCGGGCAGCACGGAGGAGCCGGCGGCAACACCACCATTTTCACGCCACGATGCGGAGCAGTCCAAAAAATGGACCGTCGGTCGTTCAAGTCACAACGCGGGATGTAAATGATGAAGACCATGTCTTTCAAGTCACGCCGAGTAGGCGGAATTTGATCGTGATGAGGGCCAGGCAGCATGGAGTAGACGACATCATCACCATCCTGTGTACAAGGCGATGCGGAGCAGTTCAAAAATGAGGAGCAGGTCGTTCAAGTCGCACGGCCTGGTGGGCAAGACGTACACGATGTCCAACAAGTCACGCCGAGTAGGCAGAATTTGATCGTGATGAGGGCCAGGCAGTATGGAGTAGCCGACATCATCACCATGATGTGTACGAGGCGATGCGGAACAGTCCAAAAATGGAGATCAAGTCGTCCAAGTCACACCGCGTGATGCGCAAGGTGTACACGACGTCCACCAAATCATGCTGAGTAAGCGGAATTTGATCTTGATGAGGGCCAAGCGGTATGGAGTAGACGACATCATCACCATGATGTGTACGAGGCGATGCGGAACAGTCCAAAAATGGAGATCAAGTCGTCCAAGTCACACCGCGTGGTGAGCTCAATGAACGCGATGTCCCTCAAGTCACGCCGAGCAAGCGGAATTTGATCGTGACGTAGACCAGGCAGTATGGAGTAGCCGACATCATCACCCTCCTGTGTACGAGGCGATGTGGAGCAGTCCAAAAATGGAGATCAAGTCGTCCGCGTCAGGTGGTGCTCTTGAGATGACTGCGGTTGATACCTTAGTGCATCATTCCCCACCCATTTTGCCTAGAATCCCTTTCATGCTCTCAGCAATATCTGCGATACCCTCTGCAAGCATCGCGTTTTGGCCAAAGCCCTTTTTCCTTTGCAGCTCCTGGAACTTCTCGACGATGTAATCCCACCGCTGCGTTTCCTCTTTGGTTTGTCTGCCTATCAAGGCTTTGAATTTCAACAGATTCGCCTCTGCGTCGGAAGTCAGGGTCTGCGCTTCGTTTTCATAGTGGGATTCGATCACTGTCTGCACCTCCTTTTTGTTCATCATAGGAAGTAGCTTCTCCGCAATCTTATTCATATCACGATATGAACCCTGGAGTTTGAAAGCGGGCTCTACCCTGTACTCTTCGGTGATCGCCGCAGATTCAATATAGGCGCTGTTTACCTTGAGTATGACATCCCGCACCTGCAACAGATGCCTGACGAGTGCAGTGTATTCATCCAGCTCCTCCACAGAATGATTTGCCTCGAAGGTTATTCCTTCCTCACTACCCGTCTCGGCCAATTTGATCACGCTGTAGATGTCCTCCAGACTTTTGGAGACCAGTCTGGCCAATATGGGGTTGGCGGTCAGGCAGTTTTCGATGTAACTGAGGTTAAAGACATCCTCAGTATCTCCAATGACATCGCCCAGGTTATAGATATCGGCGCGATTGGAAAGCATGTCCGGTATTTGAAATTTGTCACCGGACTCGGTGTAGGGATTTCCTGCCATTACTACGCATACCTTTTTCCCTCTGAAGTCGTAAGTCCTGGTCTTCCCTTTGTATACCCCCTCAATTTTCCTTTGAGCATCACACATGGAAATGAACTTCTGCAGCAGCTCCGGATTGCAATGCTGGATGTCATCCAGGTAGATCATCACATTATTGCCCATCTCAAAGGAAAGGTTCAACTTCATCAACTCCTGAGCCGAGGCTGCATTGGGAGCGTCTCGGGGGTCCAGAGACGTTACCTCATGCCCTATGGCCGGACCATTAATCTTCATGAAAATGATTCCCAGCCGACTCGCGATGTATTCCATGAGGGTGGTCTTTCCATATCCCGGGGGAGAAATCAGCAGCAACAGTCCCATAAGATCGGTCCGCTTCGTATCTCCTGCCGTGCCAATTTGCTTGGCGAGATTAGCGCCAATCAGTGGGAAGTAGACCTGATCAATCAATTTGTTCCGCACAAATGAAGAGAGTACCCGGGGTTTGAACTCATTCAATTTCAAAAACACCTTGAAATCATCTACGAGCTGCTTTTTGAGTTGTTGAAGTGACTCAAACCGACCAACTACATCTTGATGGTAGGATTCCAGCTTGTTCAAAAAATGATTGAGATGGAAACTGTAGGCACCTTCCTTGATGACCGCGTGGTCCCCCTTGAGTCCCTCAATATCGGCACTCAATGCCACTTGCTTGAGGCGATTTTCGGAGTAATCGTTGTAGAATAGCAGCAGACTGACCTCGTCTACCGCTTCTAAGAATTGAGGCTTATCCGATTCCGAAATATAGGCACGAAGCCAGTTCTGGATTAACCGAACTGCCAGATGTGGCTGATCACGCAGATCTTCGACGGACTTCTGAAACTTGCTCCTGGCGCGCTTTTTATTCACATCATCATTGAACTTGTGATAGAGATCGGCAGCAGCAACACTGATCGCAAAGTGATCGTGCAAGGACAACTCTTCAAACAGGTACCGGGCAGCCCGCGCAGTGGACACATCTGAGGCATAAGCGTCACCAGCTTTGTCAGAAAGCAGCGCCTCCAGGTCCTCCACTACCCCGTTGAAGGCAGTAGATGAGGGAAATACGGACAGGATGATACCTGCTGACTTGAGTTGGCTGGTGAACAGGTCCCGTTCAGCTGACTCAAGCATTGAGGACCAAAGGAACTGAGCATATGCCCGGACTTCCGAAGCATACCGCAGAACACCTGCCGCCTCACCGGTCTCCAACAGCCGGCTCAATATGCTAAAAGCATCAAACTCATGAATGCCCTTAACATAACCCTCCTGGTATCGGCTGGTCATGAAATTTCGGATGTACTCAATCTGCTCGTCTTCAGTATATTCCAGGAATTCGGCTACCTGCGGGCCCTCACCCTGATGCAACTCCCGATATAGGGCAAATGCCAGAAATTCCGCACGGTAGACCTTGTCACTTTCGGATATCAGGGATTGTTCCCAAAGGTCTTTCAAGTCCTGCAATGGCTCGCTCTCGATAGCTTCGAAAAAATCGGTACCCGCAAGGTGGTAATGCAATTGATTGCTACGATGAACTATACTCAATTCCAACTCAAGCGTATTGGTATAGAATTGATGGTTGCCCAACTGGATGATGTTGTCGCCTTCGGTAAAGAGGTCTTGCCTATCGCGAAGTTGCCGCAACGTATCATCTTTGATCGTTTTCAACCTGCTGGTGATATCGTCGGCTTTCACGGCATCGCCCAGTGCCACCAGTTGGTCGGTGACACCCCGGATCCTGGAAACCATCACATCGGAGGCGAAGTAACCATTGACCTCTTCCTTGGTCTTCAGTGACTTGGACTTGCTGCGTATGGCGTTGAGTATTCGTTCCGCTGAGGAGAAAAGTTGGCCTGATCGGCGGTTGCGTTGCTCTGTCAGATAGAGCTTCTTCGACTCAAAGGCATTGTACACCTCTTCGCGCTTTTCCTCAACCAGCGTAAGGAATTCCGAAAAATCGGAAAATTTTGCTTCAAGCTCTTCAAGCTGCAATGCCAGCTTATTCAGGTATTCATCGCATTGCTCAGGACTGTCGCTAATATCCAGGTAATTGCTTACGGACTGCTCCAACAACCTGATCGTCGCTTCAAACTCAAGCTTGGCCTCATCAGATAGCAGGCTCTTTCGTCGGGTGGCCAGCGATCCCTTGATTTGATTGTATTGGCTGTAGATGGTCGAAATGTGCTCAATGATCTTGGTGGTTTCAGTCGCATCACTGATTTTCAAATTGCTGACGGTTTCGATCAGCAAATTGAGTTGATCGGCGATCTCAGCACCAGATGCCGCCAATTCGTCAGCTTCTGTGACTTTGCGCACTTTGGCAATATCACCTTCAAAGACCTTGACCTTTTCGCGATAGGGGTCCAGGGCCCGGTCCTGGGCGAGAAACCTCACACAGGATGCTGATACCGTATCCGAGGCCTGGGCCAAATCTCCATCGAAGCCTTCCAGGGAGTTGACATCTATGTACCTGAGCTCCTTGGCCGAAATGATTTCACCTCTGAGGGTTCGGATATTCGCCAAAAGCTGAACATAAGCATCAATATTGGCAAAAGACGCCTTCGCCTTCTTCAGTGTATCCTCCGTTCTGATCTTCAACTGGTGGCTGGTCTCCTGGGAGTTCTCCGTTATTTTTCGGACTTTCTCATACTCGTCAACTGCAGCTTCCGCGTTGGTGCGTATTTCAAGCAGTGGATTTGCGAGATCATGCTGCTCCCCGGTCTTGAGCCAATAGTAAGTATCGAGGATGTCTGTACACTTCTTGATGATGTCGATGTACAAGTCTGCATATACTTCGTCACGGCTGACGAGATTGATGACCTCCTGCGATTCGGCCATGGCCCTGACAATTTCCTTGTTCCCGATTTTCCTCAACGTGGAATCCGACTTCTCCTCCAACTGAAAATTGGGACCTGTGAAGGGCGTCTGCCAGATCTGTATCGCATGATGCCGTTTGGGGTCCTCGTCCGTCTTGAACAGGCACATCTCCCCACTTTCAAATATGGTGAACCCGTGACAGATGATGGGGTTTTCCACTTTCTGCGAGATCAGGTTATAGCTGAGCAGCAGGTAAATGCCCTGGCGTCGGTTGTAGAAAACATAAAGGTAATCTTCGCCATTGGCTGATTGGATGACCTGTTCGAACAACATGTTTTGCAATCCCAGATCAAATCTTTTCAGCTCCCCGCTTTTCAGATAGTAACCATCGCTAAAGATCAAACCGTGATCATCCGGAAGCAACACGCAAGCTTCGGCTATACTATCTATGCGCTCTACTTCGGCGAGTTTCTCATTGAAAACAAGGTAGCGGTCATCATCTTCCTGATAGGGCTTAGCCTTAATCACAATCAGCGAGCCCAGATCAGCATAATGGAATTCCGCGTCCTCTAAAGTCTGCTCTTTGTGTTCGACATCTTCCCGGTAAATGCCTACTCCATCGCTGGTGTTGTCTTCAACTTTGATCGTCAGGTCTCCTCCCACACATTCGACGAATACCCGATCCTGAATGGAGATGTGTGGATGTGATCCGTCTCTAAAGTCCTCCCGCCGTGTTCTTTGCCAGTCAAATTGATGCTGGCTGGGGAATCGATATTCATGATCACTCCTGTTGTCCACGTAAACCAGCCGATCACCTTCAATATGCCACTTGAAGGTCTTGAGATCATCGACTCCCTTGCCCGTTCTGAATACCATATGCAGGTAGGGGCCAACCTCCTTGAAGCGTAGGAATCTGGTCTGCTTGTAGTACTTATATAACTTCTGAAAATCTTCCTGGAAGGTCTGGTCTTCAAAGATGTCTTGCAGCTTGACTTCGTGAAAGCTATGTTCCCTGTATTCATAGGCACTGAGAACATCCTCAATTTTCACTTCGCTACGCAAACCGACATTGACATTGTAACCAAACAAGAACTTGTCACCCAGTGAATGCATATCCCAGGGGATGCAATTGTTGCTGGTAGTCACCCGTTCGGTGGAAATGACTTTGGTATCTATGGTACCAAAAACGTTCTTCCGCTCTTCATTGAGGCTGTTGAGCTCGGTCTGCAACCGCCCTACGCTGGCCAGAATACGCTTGCGCAACAATTCATAGGTGCCGCCTTCCAGGTGGTGTTCGGTATCCATACGCTAGGTCACTTTATGGTGATTCTGATGAAGATTTCCGAGAGGAATCCCTTTTTTCAAGCACTTTGACCTTATAGGTTTAGATCACTTATTCTAGTATCCTGAATGCCCAGGGTCCTGGCGAGGTCGCCAAGTCGGTCAATAGCCGTCTTGTCACCTTTATCTGCACTCTTGGACATCTGCAGTAGTAAGTTAGCTACGCTCATATCCTTGATATTGTCCGAACTCAGACCGAACTGGCCAATGAAGTTCTGAAGTTTTTCCTTGAAGCTGTCACCAGTAGCACTGGAGAGGAAGGTGTCTTTCACCTGACTCAACACCTCACTGTTGGAAAGCATCTTATCGACAGTTTTGCCTCGGGTGATTGATCCCATAATCTGCTCGAAGAACATGGTCTCTCCTCCCACAATTTCGATATTGGCGGCTTTGAGTGCCTCGGCAATCACACTGGCCTGCGCCATGGCGATCTCTTTCTGCATCGCCACTGTAGCCAAGCCCAGTTCTTTGTTGAGCTCCAGTTGGAGTTTGAATTCTTCATGATCTTTTCCCACGCCATCAAGTGCCTTCATGGCCTTGGCTTTGGCCTCCACACCTTTGGCATCAGCCGCAAACTTCTCAGACATGACTTTAGCTTCTACCAGGCCTTTCTTCTCATCTGCTTCCGACTGTGCCTCGGTCACGCGCGCGCTAGCCAAGCCGATTTGCTCGTCGGCTTCGGCCTGTGCCAGGCCTTTTTTCTTGATGCCCACGGCTTCAGCCTCGGCTTTGGCCTCAATCACAGCCGCTGCAGCATCCCCCTCTTTCTCGCTGGCCGCCGCTTTCGCTTCCATCACCTGGGCTTCAGACAATCCAATGGCTGCTGCTTCCGCCGCCAGAGCCTCAGCCAGGGTCTTCTTAGCTTGAGCCCTGTGAATTGCCGCATTTTCCTCAGATTGCGCATCAATCAACTGCTGTTTGGCAAGATGCTCCGCTGCGGCTTTCTTGGCTTCGGCATCCTTGATCATTTTCACCAAAGCTTCCTCAGCGTCTTTTTCTGCCAAAGTAATGGCCACCTTCTTCGTCCGATCTGCCTCTGCCATGGCCTCAATATCCTTCATTCGCTCTTGCTCCTCGACAACCGTCTTTTCAATGGTTACCCGCTCCCGAATGACATCCTGAATATTCTTGCGCTCCTCTTCGACAGCTTTCTCCTTCTCGATCCTGGCAATCTCCACGAATCGCTCCTTGTCTGTCAGTTCGAGCAACCTTGCCCGGTCCACCTTTTCAGATTCGACAGCATCGGTCCGTTCTTTACTTTTTTGGGCTACGATCACTTCCCTTTCCTTATTCTGCTCCGCTACTTCGAGCTCCTCATCCGTTCGGATTTTCGCTTTCCTTGATTTCAGCCTTTCTTCTTCTCTTATTTTATCGGCCTCAGCTTCTTCCCGGTACCTGATAGAGTCAATTTCCCTCCGTTGCTTGGCCTCGGCTTCTGCCTGCTGCTTCTCCAGTTCCAGAATGGTTTCTTTGGCTTCAACATTTTGTTTGGTCAGTGTTTTGTCACGCTCACGCTCAATTTGATTGGCTTGCATCTTCTGATTGGAGGTGAGGTCGATAATTTTCTTGATTCCTTCAGCGTCAAGGATATTATTCTCGTCGAGTTCGGTGCGTGGCGTCTGCTCCAGATAGTCAATGGCGCAATCATCCAGCACGTAACCATTGAGGTCTGTACCAATGATATTCAGTATCTCTTGCTTGAACCGATCCCTGGCACTGTAGAGTTCTACAAATTCGAAGTTCTTACCGACCGTCTTTAGGGCCTCTGAAAATTTGGCATCGAAGAGCAATTCCAATGCCGACTGGTTGGAGGCTCTTTCTGCGCCGATAGATTGCGCGACCTGCTTCACATCTTCAATGGTTTGATTGACCCTGACGAAAAAGGTTACTTTGATATCTGCCCTCATATTGTCCTGACAGATCAGCCCTTCCTTCCCAGTTCTTGCAATGACGATGGTTTTCAAGGTGATATCCATCACCTCCAATTTGTGGATGACCGGAACCACGAATATCCCGGAGAAAGACACTTTGGTACCACCAAGGCCTGTTCGGACCATGGCCTGCCCCTGCAGGGCCTTGTTATACATTTTGATGATGGCGGTGATCAATCCGATTCCCACCAGTACGCCAACTATCACAAGAAAATAGAAAATCGTTCCTGCCATGATATATTAGATATTATAAGGTTCTACGTAATAAAAATTTTCAGTCTCATTGAAGTCAATCACCAATGCGGTCTCGCCCTTTTTGATTTCGACTCCCTCTTTGGTTTTAGCCGAAATAAGTACCGACGTGCCCTTGACTTTGATCTCTGCCTGCCCCTTTTGACCAGAGGTAATGGGAAGCTTGGCCGTGCATATTTGCCCCACAATATGCTTGACAGCTTCAGTATTCTCTCTCACCTTCATGTAGAACTTCGCGATCGGGATCGTCAGGAACTTCGCAATAAAAAGGCTAACAAAAATACCCACCAGCAATAGAATCAAACCCAGCACGAAGGAGCTAATGCCCAGGAAGTCATTGGCCAGGAGCGTAATCGCCCAAAGAGGAATCGTGAAGAAGGTCACGAAGATCATCAGTGGCATCTGCCCAATATTGAAGAATGCCAGGACGGATGATAAACCCTCAAGTTCCACCTCCCCATCGACATCGGCATCGACGTCCACATCTGAATCCATATCGAAGTCCAGGGAATCAATATCTATCGCCCCGATGATGACGATGATCCAATAGAAAATGACAAAAATGAGGAGTATGGTGGGTACGATGTTTATACCCTGAAAGGCAAATTCAAACAATTCCAGCATGGGAGATAGCAATCGGATTCACATGGTATCAAGAAGTCTAAAAATACGCTTCTAACGACAATTATTCACAATGTTTTCACCATTGAAATGGTAGATATTTTCAAAAAATCGAGCCAAAGCACCGGCTCCAATAAATGACGCAACAATTAGACTGTCGTCGCGCTACAAACCACTCACCAGCCCTCCGTCCACGAGGATGTCCTGACCTGTGACGTAGGAAGCGCTGGCCGAGGACAGAAACGCCACCACATTGGCCACCTCCTCCGGAGAGCCTTGCCGCAACATAGGAATGTCGTTTATGGTATCCTCATCGGCAGGATAGCTGGAGATGAATCCCGGTAACACGTTGTTCATGCGAATACCAAGAGCGCTGTACTCATTGGCAAAGAGCTTGGTAAAAGCCGATAGCCCTGCACGTGTGGCTGACGATACAGGAAAATTCAAGGATGGCTGCCTGGCAGCGAAAGTGGATACGTTGACGATCGCCCCACCGCCGGACTGCTTTTTCATGATGGGGACCGCACACCGTGCCATTCTAATGACATTGAGGACCAGCAACTCAAATCCCTTTAGCCAGTCCTTGTCAGCAATGTCCAACAAATCCCCTTTGGCAGAATGTCCCGTATTGTTGACCACTACATCGATCTGACCATACTTCTCAAAGGCAAGGTCGACGAGCCGCTGCAGGTCCTGTGGCTTCTCCACGGATCCCATGATGGGTCTGGCCGAAACCTCATCGGCAATCTGGAAGATGGCCTCCGAGCGTGACATTACCACCAGTTTGTATCCCTCTGCAGCAAGCTTCCTGGTAATGGCTGCACCCATCCCTTTGCTTGCCGCTGTGACTATAGCCACTCGCTTTTCCATGGAGCTAAGGTACTACAGCGGCATGTTTCCGTGTTTCTTTCGTGGCAGCGTATCTACCTTGTTTTTCAGCATTTCGAGGCTGGCAATCAATTTCAGGCGGGTTTCGCGAGGTTGGATCACTTCATCAATAAATCCGCGTTCTGCGGCGATATATGGATTAGCAAACCGACGTGTGTACTCATCTATCTTTTCCTGGTGTGTGGCTTTGGGATCTTCTGAAGAACCAATTTCTTTCCTGAAGATGATTTCCGAAGCTCCCTGCGCACCCATCACCGCAATTTCTGCTGTCGGCCAGGCATAGTTCATATCCGCTCCGATGTGCTTGGAGTTCATTACGTCGTATGCTCCTCCATAGGCCTTACGTGTGATCACCGTAACCCTGGGCACGGTCGCCTCGCTGAAGGCGTAAAGCAACTTGGCACCACTGGTGATGATCCCGTTCCACTCCTGATCAGTACCTGGCAAGAAACCGGGAACATCCACCAAAACCACCAATGGAATATTGAACGAATCGCAAAAGCGAACAAATCGGGCACCTTTAGTGCTTGATTTGATACCTAAAACTCCCGCTAGTGCCATGGGTTGATTGGCAACAATACCCACAGACTGTCCGCCGATCCTGCCAAAGCCTACAATGATGTTCTCGGCATAGTCCTTATGAACCTCGAAAAACGAATCCGTATCCAACAGTTCATGAATGACTTCCTTCATGTCATAGGGTTGGTTGGGATTGTCAGGTAGTATCTCATCCAGATGCTCACGCACTTCGTCTTGTTCTTTGTATGCTAGCGTCGGAGGCAGGTCCTCACAGTTGCTGGGAATATAGCTGAGGAGTTTTCGAATGCCGTTGATACACTCCACTTCATTGCGTACCCGAAAATGAGTGACACCGCTCTTTGCAGCATGAGTCTTGGCTCCACCCAACTCTTCAGAGGTGACCTCTTCCTGAGTTACTGTTTTCACAACACCTGGGCCGGTCACAAACATGTAGGAGGTCTGCTCCACCATAAAAATGAAGTCTGTAATGGCTGGTGAATACACCGCACCCCCAGCGCAGGGCCCCATGATCGCTGAGATCTGTGGGACAACACCCGATGCGAGGGTGTTGCGGTAGAAAATGTCTGCATAGCCGCCCAGCGAGACCACACCTTCCTGTATTCGTGCACCGCCGGAATCATTCAAACCAATCACTGGTGCACCGTTTTTCATGGCCAGATCCATCACCTTCACAATCTTTTCTGCATGGGTTTCTGATAGGGAACCGCCAAAAACTGTGAAATCCTGGCTGAATACGTATACCAGCCTACCTTCAATTGTGCCGTAGCCGGTAACTACACCATCGCCCAAGATCTTTTGCTTGTCCAGGCCATAGTCCCTGGAACGGTGCGCTACCAAACGCCCGATTTCCTGGAAAGAACCGGGATCCAACAATACCTCCAGGCGCTCCCTCGCGGTGAGCTTACCTTTCTCATGTTGCTTTTCAATACGTTTCTCACCACCACCCTTCTCGGCTTCCTGATTCTTCTGTTCCAGGCCTTCCATTTTCTCCTGAACTGGTATGACAAAACTGGCATTGGTTGGTTTTTCGTATTCCATGGGTGTGTATTATTCTTTGTATCAAATATAGTCCTGCGCGTCCAGGTCCATGGCAATAATCGTGTGAGCTAAATCATAATCCAAAAGTGTTTTATGTTATCTTGCGGCGGTTTGAAACAACAGTGTAGGAAGTGATGAGAATGGGCATAATTGATATGGGCACCAACACCTTCCATCTAGTGATTGTAGAGACCGATGGTGACAACTTCAAATTCCTGTATCGCGACAGACGATCTGTCCGAATAGGTAAGGGAGGTATCAATCAAGGTTACATCACGGAAGATGCAATGGAGCGTGCCATTACTACGCTGGTGGATTTCAAGCAGATTCTTGATCAGCATAAGGTCACGGAAGTCCAGGCTACGGCAACTTCGGCCGTCCGCAACGCAAAGAATGGCAAAGAACTCGTGTCGCTGATCTTCGAAGAAACAGGCATCGAGGCGAAAGTCATTTCGGGGCTGGAGGAAGCAGAATTGATCTACTTCGGAGTTTCACAAGCACTCTCCATTGGCAATAAGCCCGCACTGATCATGGACATTGGCGGCGGCAGCATTGAATTCATTATATGCACATCGGACAAAGTGCTTTGGAAGGAAAGTTTCGAAATAGGTGGCCAACGACTGCTGGACCTTTATCACCGGAATGATCCCATCAGCGAATTTGAGATTATCGCCATAAAATCCTTCCTCGAAGAGGAGTTATATGCCCTGTTTGAAGCTGTCGAAAAACATAAACCCAAGTCGTTGATTGGGTCCAGCGGAACCTTCGACACCTTGAGTGATATCTACTGCCACGCCAACAACATCAATCGCCCGGAGAATGTGACCGAATACCCGCTTTCCTTGGAAGGTTTCAGAACACTCCATAACGAACTGATTACGAAAAACAAGGCGGAACGATTGCTGATACCAGGAATGATCGAGATGAGGGTAGACATGATTGTGGTGGCGAGTGTCTTGTTGGAGTTTCTCATCGAGAGGCTCAAAATCCAGACCCTCAGGGTTTCCGCTTACGCGTTGAAGGAAGGCGTCATGCTCCACCATATCAAAACCAGCAATCAGCTGTCTTCTTAAGAATTCTATGAGGTATTCTCATCAAAAGCTACAGGATTTCACACAGTCCATTTTTGAGAAAATCGGCTGTAGTGAGGCAGATGCTCAATTGGCCGCGAAAGTGCTGGTTAGCGCCGACCTCCGCGGTGTGGACTCTCACGGGGTGGCCAGGCTCATAGGTTATATCAGGCTCTATGAGAAGGAAAGAATTAATCCAACGCCAGACATCAGGCTAGTCCATGAGACGCCAAGCACGGGTGTCATAGACGGAGATGCAGGCCTTGGCCTCGTGGTGGCGCCGAAAGCGATGGAAATCGCCATCAACAAAGCACAAGAAGTGGGAAGTGGGTGGATATCTGTCAAAAACTCCAATCACTATGGTATTGCTGGCTATCACGCCATGATGGCTTTGGCCAAAGATTGTATCGGCATGGCCATGACTAATGCCAGTCCGCTGGTCTCCCCCACCTTTGCCAACGACAGGTTGCTTGGCACAAACCCCATCTCTGTTGCGATTCCGGCAGGTATTGAAGAGCCTTTCATCGCGGACATGGCCACTACCACGGCCGCCAATGGCAAACTCGAAATACTGCAAAGAAAAGATGAATCGGCCCCTGATGGCTGGATTCAGGACGCTGAGGGCTACCCCACTACAGATGCACACGGTGTGAAGAAAGGTGGTTCATTGCTGCCCCTAGGTGGGGATCGGCTGCATGGATCACACAAAGGCTATGCGCTGGGCTCGATAGTAGATATTTTCTCAGCGGTACTGTCAGGAGCGAACTATGGACCCTGGGTACCGCCATTCGTCGCTTTCCTGGAGCCATCCGCCAACCCGGTGGGAGAAGGGCTTGGACACTTTTTCGGGGCCATGCGAATCGATGGCTTTCGGGACAAGCGTGAGTTCAAACGGCATATGGACAATTGGTTAAGAAGGTTCCGTGATGCCAAAACAACTCCGGATGAAGAACGGGTTTTGATCCCTGGCGATCCCGAGAGAGAAATCGAATCAGTCAGGCGGACAGAAGGTATTCCACTGCTGCCACCCGTAGTCGAAGACCTAAAGACGCTCTCCAAAAAATACGGTGTAGACTTCTAGAAGCCGAGAGAAATACCTGCCCTCAGGACAATGGGGCTGTTGTAAGGTCTGGGGATCTCATTTTCATCATAGAGCAGGTTGTACAGGAATAGGATGTCAAAAGCCGCATTTCTGCTAAGGGGTTGTGACAACCCTCCCCCCACGAAAAAGCTGCTGAAATCCAATGCCTCTGACTCAAAGTCAGTGGTTGGATTCTTCACCTTGAAACGAAGGTACTCGTATTCGGTGTGTATGAACAGCGGCCCGGGAAATCTGAACCTGGCAAACGGACCTAGTCCCCAGGCATTGAAACGATCGTCGGTTTGATTATTTCGACTGTGCTGATAGGCTACACGGAAGCCGGCAGAAAGCTGATCCGTGAACTTGTAGCCGACCAGGGGCGACACATTGTAGGTCAAAAAATCGTTGCTGAAACCGAAACCGACGCCACCTCCGGCATAGATCTTATCAGTAATATTCCAGGTTTGAGCGCTCAAGCCCAGTCCGGAAATCAGAAGTATGGTAACTAAAAAAATGCGCATGATTCAGTGCTCGTTTGCTGTATCCTTCAACGGGATAATGGGTCAATTTGTGCCAAAAACAATAAAGAAAAGATCAGTCTTCCGGCACCACCACAAACACATCCTCCGTCTCCTTTTTCAGAAAATAACGCTCACGGGCTATTTTTTCCAGGAGCTCATCATTCTCCATCAGTGCCTGACGGTCCGCCTTGACTTCTTCTATCTTCGACACATAGAACGCCTTAGTATCCTCCAGCTCACTTTGCTTCAAGCTGAGGCTGGTTTGAGTAATAAGATCATTGGTGTCAAAGAAGGTCAACCAAACAACAAACGCTACACCCAGGACAACATAGAAGTTCTTGAACCTGGCTAGAAGTGATCGCACAAAGGCAGCTTTCATAGCTGTAAAATAAAAAAAGAGTTGAATGTAATCCAACTCTCTTCTATTTGATAGGGGGTATTCCTAGCCTTTTGTGGGATAAACAGCCGTTTCTCCCAGTTCTTCTTCAATTCTCAATAGCTGATTGTACTTGGCCATCCTATCAGATCTTGACATAGATCCTGTCTTGATTTGCCCGGCGTTTGTGGCCACAGCTATATCTGCGATAGTATTGTCCTCGGTCTCACCACTTCTGTGTGATACCACTGCTGTCCAGCCTGCTTTATGCGCCATTTCAATAGCTGCGAGTGTCTCAGAGAGGGTACCAATCTGGTTCACCTTGATCAGGATGGAGTTACCACATTTCTCGTCAATACCCCTTTTCAGGAATTTCACGTTGGTTACCAGCAAGTCATCTCCAACGAGCTGACATTTATCTCCAATGCGCTCGGTCAGGAGCTGCCAGCCTGCCCAATCGTTCTCGTCACAGCCATCTTCGATACTGTCGATTGGATACTTCTCAATGAGTGAGGCAAGGTAGTCGACCTGCTCCTCGCTGGTACGGATCACTCCACTGTCTCCCTCGAATTTTTTGTAGTCATATTTACCGTCCACAAAGAACTCCGAAGCGGCACAGTCCATGGCGATGGTGATGTCCGAGCCTGCTTTGTAGCCAGCATTTTCGATGGCTTTCAAGACGCTGTCCAGGGCCTCTTCAGTTCCTCCGGAAAAATTAGGTGCAAAACCACCTTCGTCACCAACGGCGGTGCTCAGCCCTTTTTCTTTGAGGATCTTCTTGAGGTTGTGAAATATCTCAGCACCCATGCGCACAGCTTCTGAGAAGGTAGGAGCACCTACAGGCCTGATCATGAATTCCTGAAATGCAATTGGCGCGTCGGAATGGGAACCACCATTGATGATGTTCATCATGGGGACGGGAAGTGTATGTGCATTGACGCCTCCAATGTATCTGAACAAGGACTGGCCTGACTCCTCTGCAGCGGCTTTCGCAACGGCCAATGAAACACCCAATATGGCGTTGGCACCCAGTTTTGCTTTGTTGTGCGTACCGTCCAGGTCGATCATAACCTCGTCAATGAATTTCTGATCAAAAACGGAGTACCCAACGATTTCCGGAGCGATGACATCATTCACATTTTCCACCGCTTTCAACACACCCTTTCCGAGAAATTTCGACTTATCGCCGTCCCGCAATTCTACGGCTTCATTTTCGCCCGTGGAGGCTCCCGACGGAACAGCTGCCCTGCCAAGAACTCCATTTTCCGTGGTTACATCCACCTCGATTGTGGGGTTCCCCCTGGAATCAAGGATTTGTCTGGCGTGAACGCTTTCAATGATACTCATGATTTGTGTTGATTTAGAAGTTTTATAAAATCGTCAAATAAATAAGTTGAGTCATGGGGTCCGGGTGAAGACTCTGGATGGTATTGCACGGAAAAGACAGGATTGTTTTTCAACCTCAGTCCCGCAACTGTTTGATCGTTGAGATGGACATGAGTAAGTTCTGCCTCCGAAGATGTCTTCAATTGTTCCATATCTACCGCGAACCCATGGTTCTGCGAAGTGATCTCCCCTTTACCGGAAATCATGTTCTTCACGGGATGATTGAGCCCTCTGTGCCCGTGGTGCATTTTGAAAGTGCCAATACCCACTCCCAATGCGATAATCTGGTGGCCAAGACAAATACCAAAAGCGGGCTTTCCTGACTTTATAATCTTTTGAGCGGTCTCCACGGCGTAGCTCGTAGCCTGAGGATCTCCGGGGCCATTGGATAGGAAGTAGCCATCAGGACTCCATTTTTCCATTTCTTCAAAAGATGTTTCCGCAGGAAACACCCTAAGAATACATCCCCTTTTCACGAGATTCTTCAGTATAGAGGCCTTTATACCTAAATCAAGTACCGCGACTTTGAATCCCGAGGCTTCGGTATTCAAATCATAGGGTTCTTGCGCAGTCACCGCTGAGGATAATTCTAAAGATGCCATGGAAGGTACCTTCCCTAATTCCCTGGAAAGTTCCTTGGTATCCAGAATCTCAGAGCTGATAATGGCGTTCATGGCTCCTTTACTACGGATATGCCTGACCAGTTTCCGTGTATCGATACCCGAGATACCCACGGTTCCATTTTCGATGAGGTAGGAATTCAAATCCTCTGATCCTGTATTTCTGCTAGGCTGCGCTGCAAAATCATTAACTACCAGCCCACTTATTTTGGTCTTTGCCGATTCTTGTTCCTCGGGATGGACACCGTAGTTGCCGATATGACTGGTAGTATTGACAATAATCTGACCGAAATAAGAGGGGTCGGTATAAATTTCTTGATAGCCGGTCATACCGGTATTGAAACATATTTCCCCTCCTGAGGTCCCTCTCTTTCCGATAGAATAGCCATCGAAGGAGGTGCCATCTTCCAAAAGCAGTATGGCCTTTTCTTTATTGGGTTGGTGATCGTGTTTTGTCATGCATCACAAAATTAAATATTCGCGAAAGGACAGGATAAAAAAAAAGGGAACAGAAATCTGTCCCCTTCAAGTTATTTTATCAAGTCGTTCACAACTACTCTTTCTTATCTCCTTCTTCACTGTCTGCCTCGCCGTCTTTGTCCTCGGCGGCAGCATCTTCTGCTGAATCCGTAGTCTCTTCACTCACCTCTTCTTCTGGCTTCGCCTCTTCTGCCTTGGGCTCCTCTTCCTTTACCTCTTCTTCGACTACCGCATCCTCAACTACCGACTCTTCTACAGCTGGAGCTTCAGCTTTCTTACTCTTAGCTCCGCGACGAGATCTTCTGGTTTTTGGTTTGCTTTCTGTGCTTTCAGAGATTAGCAGTTCGTTGAAATCCACCAACTCCATCATGCACATCTCAGCATTATCACCCAACCGAGCCCCGGTTTTGATGATTCTGGTATAGCCGCCTGGTCGCCCAGCCACCTTGTCCGCAACCGTGCCGAAGAGCTCATTCACGGATTCCTTATCCTGAAGGTAAGAAAAAACCATTCTCCTGGAATGAGTAGAGTCGCTCTTCGCCCTTGTGATTAAGGGCTCGACATATTTTTTAAGCGCCTTCGCTTTAGCTACAGTCGTATTGATCCTTTTGTGAATGATCAAAGAGGTAGCCATATTAGACAACATTGCTTTCCTGTGGGAAGCGGTGCGTCCAAGATGATTAAATTTCTTACCGTGCCTCATTATTCCTCTTCCAATTTATACTTTGACAAATCCATGCCAAAGGTCAGTCCCTTGTCTGCTACGAGCTGCTCCAACTCCGCAAGTGACTTCTTACCAAAATTTCTAAATTTCATCATGTCAGAAATCTCCAGGGAAACCAAATCCCCGAGTGTTCTCACATCTGCTGCTTTTAAGCAATTGTATGCCCTAACCGACAGGTCAAGATCATTCAATGAGCTCTTAAGCAATTTTCTCATATGCAGTAGTTCCTCATCGACCTGCTCAGGCTCCCCACGCTCTTGGGTTTCCAGAATCATGTTTTGATCAGAGAACAACATGAAATGTTGAATCAGAATATTAGCTGCTCCTTTCAAGGCATTCTCAGGATGAATAGAACCATCCGTCTCGATGTCGAGAATTAATTGCTCATAATCCGTCTTCTGCTCAACCCTGGTGTTCTCCACGCTGTATTTCACGTTTTTGATTGGCGTGAAAATGGAGTCAACGGCGATATAGCCAAAGTTCTGCTCAGCAGGTTTGTTTTCTTCAGCGGGCACATAGCCTCTGCCCTTTTCTATTGACAATTCCATTTCAAATTGAGCGGAATCATCCAGGTTGCAAATAACCAATTCCGGATTCAAGATCTCGAAAGAGGTAGTTGCCCCGCCAAGGTCTCCAGCAGTGAGTTGTGTTTTGCCACTGACCGAAATGGTGATGGTATTGTCCACAACATCAGTGATCTTCTTAAACCGAACCATCTTCAGGTTTAGAATGATCTCTGTCACGTCCTCCACAACACCTTCAATGGTGGAAAATTCGTGCAAGACACCAGGTATCTTCACACCTGTGATCGCATATCCTTCAAGGGAAGACAAAAGAATTCGCCGTATGGCGTTACCAATCGTCACACCATACCCTTTTTCCAAAGGTTTGAATGTGAAAAGACCATGGAAATCATCGGCCTTTTCCATTACCACTTTCTCCGGCATTTGGAATGCTAGAATGGACATATTTTCGAGTTTTCTAGTTAGAAATTGATTATTTGGAGTACAATTCGACTATGAGTTGTTCCTTAATGTTCTCAGGAATTTCTTCCCTGGAAGGTGCATTAAGGTACTTCCCTACCATTTCGGTAGAATCCCACTCCAACCAAGAATATTTTTTAGTTACCGTTGCTGCAAGGCTGTTGGTGACAACCTCAAGAGACTTAGATTTCTCTCTCACACCGATTACATCATTGCTGCGAAGCGTGATTGACGGAATGTTGGCAATTTCACCATTGAGAGTGATATGCTTGTGTAGCACTAATTGTCTAGCCGCCCTTCTTGTGGGTGCTATGCCCAAGCGATAAACGGTGTTATCCAATCGGGCCTCCAACAACTGCAGGAGTACTTCACCCGTGATACCACTTTTTCGGGAAGCCTTGTCAAAAATATTGGCAAACTGTCTTTCCAGCACACCGTAGGTGTATTTCGCCTTTTGCTTTTCAGCAAGCTGAATAGCATATTCCGACTGCTTTCTTCTCCTGCCTTTACCATGTTGTCCGGGAGGATAAGCTTTTTTCTGAAGTGCTTTGCTTGGACCAAAGATAGGCTCGTTGAACCTCCTAGCTACTTTCGTCTTGGGACCTGTATATCTAGCCATCTATTCTCTTACAACTTTGCTGTTAAACTCTTCTTCTTTTGGGAGGACGACAACCATTGTGAGGCAATGGGGTGACATCCTTGATCATCGTAACATCGATCCCAACATTCTGGATCGTCCGGATAGCTGACTCACGACCTGAACCCGGCCCCTTCACGAAAACTTCCACTTTCCTCAAGCCCAAATCGTAGGCAGCCTGAGCGCACTGCTGAGCAGCAACCTGCGCTGCATAAGGCGTGTTCTTCTTCGAACCCTTGAATCCCATTTTTCCAGCAGAAGCCCAGGAAATCACCTGTCCCTGCAAATTGGTCATGGAAATGATGATATTGTTGAAGGTGGCCTGGATGTGCACCTGACCCGTTGGCTCAACAATTACGACTCTTTTCTTAGCCTTATCTTTTCTCTTTTGCGCCATGCTATGTCTTATTTAGTCGCCTTCTTCTTGTTGGCTACTGTTTTTCTCTTTCCTTTTCTCGTACGAGAGTTGTTTTTGGTTCTTTGTCCCCTGAGTGGAAGACCTCTTCTGTGTCGGAGACCTCTGTAGCACCCGATATCCATTAGGCGCTTAATGTTGAGTTGCACTTCAGACTTGAGTACCCCTTCAACTTTGTAGTTCTCACTGATGATGGCACGGATTTTACCAGCTTCATCATCAGTCCACTCACCACATTTTTTGTCCCGGTCCACACCAGCCTCATCAAGAATGCTCTGGGCCGTGCTTTTCCCAATGCCAAAGATGTAGGTAAGACCAATCTCACCTCTTTTACTATCCGGAACGTCTACTCCTGCAATACGAGCCATATCTTAACCTTGTCTTTGTTTAAATTTTGGGTTCTTCTTGTTGATCACATAGAGTTTACCTTTTCTTCGGATCACTTTGCAATCAGCGCTTCGTTTCTTTACAGATGCTTTTACTTTCATCTTCTTAGTATTTTCAGCCGCCTGTTCAGGCTTATTTATATCTATAAACTATTCTTCCTTTCGTTAAGTCATATGGAGACATCTCCAATTTTACTTTGTCTCCCGGCAGAATCTTGATGTAGTGCATCCTCATCTTTCCGGAGATGTGTGCTATGACCTCATGACCATTTTCCAACTCAACTCTGAACATCGCATTGGAGAGTGCTTCCACAATCCTACCATCTTGCTCTATGGACTGTTGCTTTGCCATTATGCTATAGCTGTGTTTTGAGTTCGACCTTTCACCCTACCTGACTTCATCATGCCCTCGTAGTGTCTCATCAACAGATAGCTCTCTATCTGCTGCAACGTGTCGAGAATTACACCGACCATGATCAACAGCGACGTACCACCATAAAATGTAGCGAATCCCCTATTCACACCCGCCAAAATCGCAAAGGCTGGAAGTATCGCAACGACTGCCAGGAAGATAGAACCAGGCAACGTCACTTTCGACAATACGTCATCTATGAACTCAGAGGTCTGCTTTCCAGGTTTAACGCCTGGTATGAATCCACCATTTCTCTTCATGTCGTCAGCAATCTGACTTGGATTGATCGTGATCGCTGTGTAGAAGAATGTGAAAAGTATAATCAGGATGGCAAATACAACGTTGTACGGCCATGACTCGATCTGGGAGAAAGTGGTAGCAATGTACTGTGCAGTATCACTTTCATCAGCCCAGAAACCTGCAACCAGTGAAGGTAGGAACATCAGTGACTGTGCAAAGATGATTGGCATAACACCCGCCGAGTTGATTTTCAAGGGTATATACTGCCTTTGGCCTCCATAAACCTTATTTCCAACAACCTGCTTTGCATATTGTACCGGTATCCTACGGATAGCCTGTGTGAGAGCTACGGTAGCCAAAACAACGAAGAACAACGCGATCATCTCGATGATGAAGATGAGTGCCTGGCTCATTCCTCGTGACACAGCCTCCGCAATAATGCTGGCAGGGAATCTTGAAATGATGCCGATCATGATCAGCATGGAAATACCATTACCAATTCCTTTGTCCGTGATTCGCTCCCCTAGCCACATACAGAATATCGTACCAGCTGTCAGGATGATCATCGATGACACTTTGAAGAAGAAGGGGTTGTTGAGTACCACAGCCTCAGCGGGTATAGTAGCGGTTACATAACCAAAAGATTGAGCAACACAGATAAAGATTGTCAGCACTCTAGTGATCTGGTTGATCTTCTTTCTGCCGCTATCGCCTTCTTTTTGTAATTTCTGGAAGTAAGGCACAGCCACCGTCATCAACTGCAGAACAATTGACGCCGAGATGTACGGCATGATCCCCAGTCCAAAAACCGACGCCTTTAGAAAGGCTCCACCCAGAAAAGTATCCAACAGACCAAATATTCCTTCTGCCTGACCAGTCAACTTAGAGGAGTCAACACCCGGTAGGGTCACGAAAGAACCCAATCTGAAAATAATAAGAAATCCTAAGGTATTTAGGATTCTCGTTCTCAGCTCTTCAATGGAGAAGATGTTCTTTATGGTCTGTATAAATTTCTTCATTTATTCCTCTACGGTAATAGATCCACCGGCTTTTTCAATGGCACCTTGGGCACTTTCTGAGAACTTGTGAGCTGACACTTTCAACGCAGCCTTCAACTCTCCTCTTCCCAAAACCTTCACAACATCTTCCTTGCCAACCAGCCCATTGTCCTTAAGAACCTGGACAGTAATTTCCGTCAGTCCTTTCTCCTCACTCAGTTTCTGAAGTGCATCAAGGTTGATTGGTTTCATCACAACCTTATTGTTGTTCTTGAATCCAAATTTAGGAACTCTTCGCTGCAGCGGCATCTGCCCGCCTTCGAAACCTATCTTCCTGGAATAACCCGACCTGGACTGTGCACCTTTGTGACCTCTTGTGGAAGTACCGCCTCTACCTGAACCCTGTCCTCGACCTATTCTCTTTCTATTCTTAGTGGAGCCTTCTGCGGGCTTTAATGACTCAAGTTTCATCTTACAGTTCTTTTACTTCGACTAAATGAGCTACACTATCAATCATCCCAGCGATTTGGGGCGTAAGCTCCTTTTCGACTGTCTTATTGATCTTACCTAATCCCAAAGCCTCGATCGTCCTTTTCTGACGTCCTGGCCTCTTAATGGTACTCCTTACTTGTGTGATTGATACTTTTCCCATCACCTTATCCGTTGAATACTTTGTCAAGCGTGACACCACGTTGTTTCGCCACTGAGAATGGATCTCTCATCTTATTGAGCGCATCGAAAGTCGCCTTTACCACGTTATGAGGGTTCGATGAGCCTTTGGATTTCGCCAGTACATCGTGAACGCCAGCACTTTCCAACACTGCCCTCATCGCACCACCGGCAATAACTCCTGTACCTGGCGAGGCCGGTTTCAGCAAAACAAGACCGCCGCCAAATTTACCAATCGCTTCGTGCGGCACAGTTCCTTTAAGAACGGGAACACGAACCAGGTTCTTTTTGGCATCATCGATACCTTTCGTAATTGCATCAGTCACCTCGTTCGCCTTTCCCAAACCGTATCCAACTACGCCATGACCATCACCAACTACAACAATTGCCGAAAAACTGAAGCGTCGACCACCTTTCACGACCTTAGCTACCCGCTTGATGGCAACCACTCGTTCTTTGAGATCTATTTCGCTTGCTTTGACCGCCTTTATATTACTCTGTGACATTGTTCCTTATGATTAGAATTTTAGGCCTCCTTCTCTCGCTCCCTCAGCTAACGCTTTCACGTTGCCATGATAGGGGTAGCCTCCTCTATCGAAAACGACCACTTCAATTCCACTTCCTTTTGCCTTCTCAGCCAGTGATTTTCCAACCTCCTTCGAAATGGCAACTGTTACATTCTTCTGTCCTGATTCTGCTGAAGACGCAGAGACTAGCGTGTGACCAGCAACGTCGTCTATGAGCTGGGCATAAATACCTCTGTTGCTCCTGAAAATCGAAACCCTGGGTCTATCGGCAGTTCCGGAAATCTTGTTCCGAATACCTTGTCTAATTCTGCTTCTGCGCTTTATTTTCGAAATCGCCATCTCAATATTTATTTGGCAGCTGTTTTACCAGCCTTCCTACGGACTTGCTCACCAACAAATCGAATACCTTTTCCTTTGTAAGGTTCTACTTTTCTCAACGACCTTATCTTGGCTGCCACCTGACCTATCAGTTGCTTATCTACGCTTTCCAGTGTGACAATCGGATTCTTACCTTTTACTGTTTCAGCCTTAACAGATACCTCTGCAGGTACCGCCAGGTAGATACTATGAGAGTATCCTAAGTTCAACTCAAGCACACTACCCTGGACGCTAGCTTTGTAACCCACGCCCACAAGTTCCAACTCCTTCTTATAACCACTATTGACACCTTCAACCATATTGTTGATCAGCGAGCGGTATAAACCGTGCAACGCCCGATGACGTTTTTGCTCTGTAGGTCGTTCAACCAATACCTGGTCTCCTTCTACTTTGGCCGTGATCTCAGTACCTAAATCTTGCTCAAGCTCTCCTTTCGGACCTTTCACCGATACCTTTCCACCCTTCACGTCGACCGTGACGCCTTGTGGTATATTGACTGGGGCTTTTCCTATTCTGGACATGATCTACAATTAATACACGTAACAAAGTACCTCTCCACCAATGTGTTCTCGACGAGCTTCTTTGTCTGTCAAAACACCTTTCGAAGTAGACAATATTGCCACACCCAAGCCGTTCAAGACCCTTGGTAACTCACCCGCACCTGCATACTTACGCAAACCCGGAGTACTCACACGCTCGAGTTTTGTGATGGCAGATTGCTTGGTTTGCGGATTGTATCTCAAAGCAATCTTTATCTTCCCTTGCTTGTCGTCTTCCTCTACCTTGAAATTTTGGATATATCCTTTTTGCTGCAATACCTTAGTGATCTCCTTTTTGAGGTTAGAAGCAGGTATTTCAACCACCCGGTGATTCGCACTAATGGCGTTTCTTATCCGCGTCAAATAATCTCCAATTGGATCTGTTACCATATTCAAAAATTTAAGCCCCTCGAAAAGGGCTGCAAATTTAGTTATTGTTTCGTAATCTGAGAAAGAATTGAATGTATTATTACCAGCTCGCTTTGGTTACTCCTGGAATCTTTCCTTCAGACGCCATTTCCCTGAAAGTCACACGAGAGATACCAAATTTTCTCATGTATCCTTTGGGTCTTCCTGTAAGCTTACATCGATTATGCAACCTTACTTTGGAAGAGTTGCGAGGAAGTTTATCCAGTGCTTCATAGTCACCTGCTTCCTTCAAAGCCTTTCTCTTTTCTGCGTAGCGCGCTACCAGTTTTTCTCTTTTTCGCTCTCTAGCTTTTATAGACTCTCTAGCCATGGGTGCAATTAGTTTTGACGATTTACAAAAGGCATTCCGAACTCTCGCAGTAGTGCAAGGCTTTCCTCATCTGATTCAGCCGATGTGACGAATGTGATGTCCATACCGGAAATCCTACTGACTTTGTCGATGCTGATTTCGGGGAAAATGATTTGCTCTTCCACTCCCAGTGTATAATTACCCCGGCCATCAAAACCTTTTTCCTTGATCCCTCGGAAGTCCCTCACCCGCGGTAGCGCTATTGTCATCAACCGATCGAGAAACTCATACATCCTATCCCCTCTCAAAGTGACTCTAGCGCCAATGGGCATACCTTCACGTAGTTTGAAGTTAGAGACAGATTTTTTGGCTTTCGTAGCAACCGCTTTCTGGCCAGTAATCAAAGTCAGTTCTTCAATCCCTACATCAATGAGTTTCTTGTCAGCTACTGCTGCACCGATCCCCTTATTGATAGCGATCTTCTCAATCTTTGGAACCTGCATCACCGACTTGTACTGAAATTTCTCTTTCAGTGCAGGTACGACTTCATTCAGGTATTTATCTTTTAATCTTGGATTAGCCATTTGTGATAAATGCTTCAGATTTCTTAGAATATCTCTGCAGTTTGCCGTTGTCATCCAACTTCCTTCCTACCCTCGTAGGATCACCCGTAGAGGGATCAACCAACATAACGTTGCTGATGTGCACGGAAGCTTCTGTTTGCTGGATGCCTCCTTCAGGGTTTGCAGCGGAAGGCTTCTGGTGTTTGGTTACCATATGCACTCCTTCAACTATGACCCTTGACTTTTCTTTAAGGACTTCCAGGACTTTGCCTGTTTTTCCTTTGTCATTTCCAGCGACAACTTTCACGGTGTCGCCTTTTCTTATCTTCAATTTCGCCATGACTACAGTACTTCTGGGGCTAGTGAAACGATTTTCATGAATTGCTTCTCTCGGAGTTCCCTGGCCACTGGTCCAAAAATCCGTGTGCCACGAGGCTCATTGTTATTATTGAGAAGGACCGCCGCATTGTCATCAAATCGGATGTAGGAACCATCCTTTCTTCTGACTTCCTTGGTCGTTCTGACCACAACTGCTTTTGAAACTGTACCCTTCTTCAAGTTGCCTGAAGGAGAAGCGCTTTTTACCGAAACAACGATTGTGTCGCCGATAGAAGCATATTTCTTCCTTGTACCACCAAGCACACGTATACAAAGAACCTCTCTCGCTCCGCTGTTATCTGCAACACTAAGTCTTGACTCTTGCTGTATCATTATTTCGCGCGTTCAATAATTTCGACTAATCTCCAACGCTTCCTCTTACTAAGAGGACGTGTTTCCATTACTTTGACGGTATCACCGATATTGCACTCATTCTTCTCATCGTGAGCTGTAAGCTTTGACGTCTTCCGGATGAATTTTCCGTAGATTGGGTGCTTCTCACGTCGTTCAACAGTAATGGTGATGGTTTTTTGCATCTTGTTGCTAACCACCTGGCCAATTCTTTCTTTTCGTAGATTTCTTTCCATCACTCTGCAGCGTTGCTTTTCTTGTTTGCCAATTCGGTCTCCAGCCTAGCGATGAACTTGCGCGACTCCCGAATTTTCATTGGATTCTCAATGGGTGTAACAGAATGGGCAAATTTCAACTTGCCATAATTCTCTTTCTCGACTGCCAGCTTGCTTGACAGCTCATCGATGGAAAGACCTCTTATTTCAGCGTTTTTCATCCTTGATAATCCCTTCTAACTACAAATTTTGTGCTAATAGGAAGCTTCTGTGCTGCCAGTCTCAAGGCCTCCTTGGCCAACTCAACATTTACTCCTGAAGCTTCGAAAAGAATGGTGCCAGGCTTAACGGTTGCAACCCAATATTCCGGTGCACCTTTACCTTTACCCATCCGTACTTCCGCAGGCTTTTTGGTTACGGGCTTATCGGGGAATATTCGGATCCAAACTTGCCCTTCCCGTTTCATCGCCCTGGTCATGGCAATACGAGCAGCTTCTATTTGTCTACTTGTAATCCAACCAGGTTCGAGTGATTTGATGCCAAACGTACCAAAGGCGAGGGTGTGTCCACGTTGAGCAAGCCCTCTGACTCTGCCTTTCTGGCGCTTTCTGAATTTAGTTCTTTTCGGTTGTAACATTTTGCTACCTGCTTTTTAACGTTTGCGTTTAGCGCCGTCTCCTCTTCTCCGTCGGGCATTTCCTGATCCACCCCCGCTACCCATTCCAGCGTTGCCTAACCCTACGTTTGGTGACAGATCTCTTTTACCAAAAACCTCTCCTTTGAAGATCCACACCTTGATGCCGATCTTTCCATATACTGTCTGCGCTTCTGAAATCGCATAGTCGATGTCAGCTCTGAGTGTATGGAGGGGAATACGTCCTTCTTTGTATTGCTCGGTACGCGCCATTTCAGCTCCACCAAGTCGACCTGAACACTTGATCTTGATTCCTTGCGCTCCGACACGCATTGCAGAAGCAATAGCCTGCTTCATAGCCCTTCGGTAGGATATCCTTGCGCTCAACTGCTGAGCTATAGATTGTCCAACGAGCACTGCATCCAACTCAGGTCTTTTGATCTCGTAGATATTGATCTGCAGATCTTTACCGGTAATTTTCTTCAACTCTTCCTTGATCTTGTCTACCTCCTGACCGCCTTTTCCAATAACAACACCAGGCCTTGCCGTGTGAATAGTAAGCGTAATGCGCTTGAGCGTTCGCTCAATCACAACTTTTGCAATTCCTCCTTTGGGGATTCGAACTTTGAGATATTCTCTAATTCTGTGATCCTCTACGATTTTATCTGAGAATGTTTTTCCACCGAACCAGGCAGAGTCCCATCCTTTTATGATACCTAATCTCAGACCAACCGGATTTACCTTCTGTCCCATTATTGATTGTTGTCGGTTTCGGGTTGTACTTCAACTTCTTGCTTATTCATGTCATCAATCACGATTGTGACATGATTACTTCTCTTTCTTATGCGATGCGCTCTACCTTGAGGTGCTGGACGGAGTCTCTTCAGAATGCGGGCACTATCTACATAGACCTCGCTCACGTACAGATCTGCCTCTTCGATTTTCACGTCCTCGTTTTGCTGCTGCCAGTCCGCTATTGCCGTAAGCAACAGCTTTTCTATGGTGTTGGAGGCATGCTTATTGTCGAAACGTAGTAGGTTGAGCGCGATGTTCACTCGCTCACCCCGGATCATGTCTGCGACCAATCTCATCTTACGCGGCGCAGTAGGGATATTTCGAAGAGAGGCCTTAACGGCACCTAATTTCCCTTTGTTCGCTTCTTTCCACTCTTTTTGAGCTTCTTTTTCCAATCTGATGCGAACGGATTTCTTTAATTTATTTCCTGCTACTGCTTCCATTATCGCCTTCCTTTATCTTTTTTGGCAATGTGACCTCTGAAGTTCCTGGTGGGTGAGAATTCTCCAAGCTTGTGACCTACCATATTCTCAGTTACAAACACAGGAATGAATTTATTGCCATTGTGAACTGCGAAAGTATGACCCACAAAATCAGGAGAAATCATTGAACGTCTAGACCAGGTTTTGATGACTGATTTCTTACCAGACTCGTTCATTGCTTCCACCTTTTTCTCCAGGCGAAAATCTATATAAGGTCCTTTTTTTAGTGATCGTGCCATTATTTCCTTTTGCTAACAATCAGTCTATCAGAATATTTATTTGGTCGACGGGTCTTCTTCCCTTTAGTGTAGAGTCCGGATCTGGATCTAGGGTGACCACCAGAGGATCTACCTTCTCCACCACCCATTGGGTGATCTACAGGGTTCATCGCCACACCACGCACTCGAGGTCTCTTGCCAAGCCATCTATTTCTTCCGGCCTTGCCTAGCCTCACATTCATGTGGTCGGAGTTTGACACTGTACCTATGGTGGCAGAACAGGTAGTCAATACCATTCTCATTTCACCAGAGGGCAATTTGATCGTAGCATACTTACCTTCCCGCGCTACAATTTGCGCATAGGACCCGGCACTTCTCGCCATCGCTCCTCCCTTGCCTGGCTTCAACTCAATATTGTGAATGATCGTACCCAGAGGAATATTTGCCAATGGTAGTGCGTTGCCTACTTCAGGAGCAGCCTTCGCTCCGGACAACAATTTCGCCCCTACCGTCAGTCCATTAGGTGCTATGATGTACCGCTTCTCACCATCTGCATAGTGAAGTAAAGCAATCCGTGCTGTTCTACCGGGATCATATTCGATTGAATGCACTGTAGCGGGTATGCCTTCCTTATCTCGTTTGAAGTCTACTACCCGTAGCTTTTTCTTATGACCTCCGCCAACATTGCGCACGGTCATACGCCCTTGATTGTTCCTACCCCCCTTACTTTTATGTGATTGAAGTAACGATTTCTCTGGTTTGTCTTTGGTAACTTCAGCAAAGACGGGAGCTATCCTAAATCGTTGTCCTGGCGTGGTAGGTTTTAGTTTCTTTACCGCCATTTCTATTAAATTCCGCTATAAAAATCAATAATGTCTCCATCGGCCACTTTGACTACAGCCTTCTTGAAGGTTTGGGTCTTGCCGGAGATGATGCCTGATTTGGTATACCTGGATTTAGATTTTCCAGGATGAACCATGGTATTCACACTTTCTACAGTAACCCCGTAGGTCTTCTCAACCTCATTCTTAATCTGCACTTTGTTGGCATTTCTTTCCACCACAAAGCCATACTTACCCTGCTCGTTCATAGCAGAGAATTTCTCAGTAACCAAAGGCCTTACAAGCACTCCCATTAGTTTAGTCTGTTTGATATCGTTTCCACAGAATTCTCAAAGATCACCAAGCAGTCTGCATTGATGAGATCGTAGGTATTAACATCATCTGTGGTCACAACCTTAGCATTAGGTATATTCCTAGATGATAACTGCAGATTCTCGTTTCCAGAATTGGTGATGAAAAGTGCTTTGTTCACCCCAAGAGCAAGATTTTCCATAATCGCCATGAAATCCTTGGTCTTTGGTGCTTCTAAAGAGAAGTCTTCAAGCACCTTAACCTGCTCTTCTTTGATTTTCTGAGCAACAACTGACCTTCTGGCCAATTTCTTCACTTTTTTGTTGAGCTTAAAGCGAAAATCTCTGGGCTTGGGACCGAATATTGTTCCGCCTCCTCGAAATATAGGAGACTTGATGCTACCAGCCCTTGCCGTACCGGTACCTTTCTGCTTCTTTAGTTTTTTAGTTGACCCAGTGATTTCATTTCTCTCCTTGGTCTTGGCCGTTCCTTGTCTCTGGTGGGCCAGGTATTGTTTCACATCCAGATATACCGCATGTGAATTAGGCTCAATGTTGAACACCTCGTCATCGAAAGTCACTTCTCTGCCGGTATCCTCACCTTTTATGTTAATGACGCTGAGTTTCATTATTTCTCCAGAATTACAAATGAGTTTTTCGCCCCTGGGATTGAGCCACTGACTAACAGCAGATTCTTCTCAGGATATATTTTCATTACTTTCAGGTTGAGCACCTTCACTCTGCGTCCACCGGTCCTTCCAGCCATCTTGAGGCCTTTGAACACCCTTGACGGGAAGGAACATGCTCCAATAGCACCAGGTGCTCGCAAGCGGTTATGCTGACCGTGGGTACTTTGCCCAACACCACCAAAACCGTGGCGTTTCACAACCCCCTGAAAACCTTTACCTTTTGAGGTCCCAACAGCATCAAGGAAATCATTCTCCACAAATACATCTTGGATACTGATCTCTTTGCCAAGGGCAACCTTGTCTTCAAACTCTTCCCTGAAATCCCGAAACTCAACAACCTTTTTCTTGGGACTTGTTTTGGCTTTCGCAAAATGTCCTTTCAAAGATTTAGGTGTGTTTTTGTCTTTTCGCTCGCCATAGGCAAGTTGAACAGCCCGATAACCATCGGTCTCCTCATTCTTCACTTGCGTAACGACACAGGGTCCTGCTTCAACGAGGGTGCACGGTACACTCTTACCTGCCTCGTTGTAAATGCTGGTCATTCCAATTTTCTTACCGATTAATCCAGGCATTTCTCTGTTTTATTAATTAAAAACCCTCTCTTTTCTATTTTTTCGAAAAGGACTGCAAAGATAGCAATTAAATGACACCAAGCAAACCTCCCCTTTCACTTTCCACATAAAAAAAGAACCAATGAAATCATTGGTTCTTTCTTTCAAAGAAAAACTTAATCTATACCTTAATTTCTACGTCTACCCCACTTGGCAGCTCCAGTTTCATCAAGGCATCTACTGTCTTCGCACTGTTGGAGTAGATATCTACAAGCCGCTTATACGTGCAAAGCTGAAATTGTTCCCTGGACTTCTTGTTCACGTGAGGAGACCTCAATACTGTGAACTTGTCCTTCTCCGTTGGTAGCGGAATCGGACCACTCACCACGGCTCCGGTAGTCTTCACGGCTCGCACGATCTTTTCTGATGATTTGTCGACCAGGTTATGATCGTAAGACTTAAGCTTTATTCTAATTTTTTGATTCATGGCTATATCTTATGCAGGTTGGCCTTTTGTTTTACTGATGACATCATCAGCTATATTTTGAGGTACCTGATCATAGTGTGAGAACGTCAAAGACGCGGTTGCCCGGCCCGAGCTCATGGTACGTAGATCAGTCACATATCCGAATAATTCAGAAAGCGGCACATCGGCTTTCACGACAGCGGACGTTCCTTTAGTGTCCATGCCCTTCATGATTCCTCTTCTTCTGTTGAGGTCTCCAGTAATTGAGCCAGTGTACTCATCTGGCGTCACCACCTCAACACTCATTACAGGCTCCAGCAATACTGGCTTGGCTTTCTTACCGGCTTCTTTGAAGCCAAGTCTAGCTGCCAACTCGAAGGACAATGAGTCAGAATCCACATCGTGGAAGGATCCATGATACAGTCTCACCTTCATATTGTCAATCGGATACCCAGCCAATGGCCCGTTGGACATGGCCTCTCTGAAACCTTTTTCCACTGCTGGAATAAATTCCTTGGGAATTACCCCACCAACAATGTTATTAACAAACTGCAGGCCTGTCGCTTCGTGATCTTCGTCCTTAGGTCCAATTTCAAAGACAATGTCTGCGAATTTACCTCGACCACCAGTTTGTTTCTTATAAACCTCTTTATGCTCTATCGTTGATCTAAGCGTCTCTTTGTATGCTACCTGAGGCGCTCCTTGATTAATCTCAACTTTGAATTCTCGCTTGAGTCGATCAATGATGATATCCAGGTGAAGCTCACCCATACCCCTCAAAATTGTCTGACCAGTGTCGTGATCGGTCTCGACCTGCAAAGTAGGATCTTCCTCTACCAGTTTGGCAATCGCAATGCCCAGCTTGTCCACATCAGCTTGCGCCTTTGGCTCGATAGCGTATCCAATGACAGGATCCGGGAAGATCATAGACTCAAGCACAATTCTAGATTTCTCATCACAGAGTGTGTCGCCAGTCTTTATGTCCTTGAACCCTACAACAGCAGCAATATCACCAGCATGCAATTGATCAATTTGATTTTGCTTGTTGGCGTGCATCTGGAAAATCCTCGAAATCCTTTCTTTCTTACCAGTCCGAGTATTGAATACATACGAACCAGAATTCAGAACTCCTGAATAAGATCTTGTGAAGCAGAGCCTACCGACGAAGGGATCCGTCGCGATCTTGAAAGCCAAGGCAGCAAATGGATCTTCAGGAGAAGGTTTTCTAACTACATCCTCCTCTGTATCAGGATCAGTTCCGTGAATATTCTCTCTATCAAGTGGTGATGGAAGCAACTCCATTACATAGTTCAGCAATGTCTGAACACCTTTGTTCTTGAAAGCTGACCCACACAACATTGGCACGAATGCCAAGTCAATTGTAGCAGCCCTCAAGGCAGCAACAATTTCGTCTCTCGTTATGGAATCAGGATCTTCGAAATATTTCTCCAGGAGTTCCTCATCGTATTCCGCTACAGCTTCAACCAACTTACCTCTGTACTCCTCAACGTCCTCCGCCATATCTTCAGGAATAGGAATCTCTTCAAAGGTCATTCCCATATCCTCCTCGTTCCAGATGATGGCCTTGTTTTCAACCAGATCCACTACACCACGGAAGTTCTCTTCGGCTCCAATTGGCAACTGCAACGGCACTGATTTCGTCCCCAACATGTCCTTCACCTGAGTACAGACATTCAAAAAGTCGGCACCAGCCCTGTCCATTTTATTGACAAAACCAATTCTGGCCACTTTGTAGTTATCTGCCAATCTCCAGTTCGTCTCAGATTGTGGTTCGACACCGTCAACAGCACTGAATAAGAATACCAATCCGTCAAGGACTCTCAGGGATCGATTTACTTCAACCGTAAAATCGACGTGTCCAGGAGTGTCAATGATATTAATATGGTATTCGTTGTCTTTGTAGGGCCAGAAAACAGTGGTAGCAGCTGAAGTAATTGTAATACCCCTTTCCTGCTCTTGCTCCATCCAGTCCATGGTGGCGGCACCGTCATGCACCTCACCAATTTTGTGGCTCACACCAGTATAATACAGTATGCGCTCAGTGGTAGTTGTTTTACCAGCATCGATGTGCGCAGCAATACCAATATTCCTGGTAAAGTTTAAGTCTCTTTTCGCCATGAGTGTTGTAAATAGGGAGTTTTAGATTAGAATCTGAAGTGAGAAAATGCCTTGTTGGCCTCTGCCATTCTGTGCGTGTCATCCTTTTTCTTGATTGCAGCACCTTCTCCTTTGGAGGCTGCAATTACTTCAGCGGCCAGTCTCTCCTTCATGGTCTTTTCACCTCTGGTCCGTGCATATCGGATCATCCACTTGATCCCTAAGGCAATTTTGCGATCTGGACGCACTTCGATGGGTACTTGGAATGTAGCTCCACCGACTCTCCTACTTTTTACCTCAACCGCAGGCATGATATTGTTGAGTGCGTTTTTCCATGTTTCAAGACCATTCTCTCCGGTTTTTTCCTCGATGATCTTAATGGCATCATAAAAAATGCCATATGCATTACTCTTCTTGCCATCCACCATTAGGCTGTTGACGAACTTCGTAACCAGCGTATCACTGTAGATGGGATCAGGTAGAATGTATCTCTTTTTTGGTTTAGCCTTTCTCATTTTACTATATGCCTATCAGCTACTTTTTCTCCTTAGGTTTCTTTGCGCCGTATTTTGAACGTGCTTGCAGACGTCCATTTACACCGGCTGTATCCAGTGCCCCACGAACGATATGGTACCGAACTCCAGGTAGATCCTTTACCCTGCCACCCCTTATCAAGACAATTGAGTGCTCCTGCAGGTTGTGGCCCTCTCCACCAATGTAAGCGTTGACCTCCTTACCATTTGTAAGTCTCACCCTGGCAACTTTCCTCATGGCCGAGTTTGGCTTCTTAGGTGTAGTCGTGTACACTCTTGTACAGACGCCTCGACGTTGAGGACAACTGTCAAGTGCTGGTGACTTTGACTTTGAGGTAAGCTTCTTCCTTCCCTTCCTTACTAATTGTTGAATAGTTGGCATTACACTATGTTTCTATACCTTAATTTTTTGGGAACGCAAAGATAGATATATTGTGATCTTATCCCAATTAATTTTTATCAATTAAGCTTCTCCGACGGTTCCTCCAAAATTCATTGGGAATTTTGGGGCCTCATCATTTTGTTTGATGGGCCCAAAAGAGGATTCGTACTTGATGACATTCTCCTGAAGCGCGTTCAAGAGCCGCTTTGCATGCTCTGGCGTGATCACAATCCTTGACTTCACCTTTGCTTTCTGCACTCCCGGCATCAGACGAATAAAGTCAATGACAAATTCGCTACTTGAATGTGCAATCATGGCCAAGTTCGCATAGACACCTTCAGCCGTTTCCTCGGACAACTCAATGTTGAGTTGATTAGGATTTTTTCTTTCTTCGGCCATACCTATTCTGCGACGTACTCTCTACTCCTCTCAAACTCTTCTCTGGATGCCACGAGTGTGTCATATTCCTCCTGTGAGGCGACAATATGCTTCTGGAATCGTCGTTTGCCAGTTCCTGCTGGTATGAGATGACCCACAATCACATTCTCTTTGAGTCCCATGAGATTATCAGCTTTACCCCTTATAGAGGCTTCGCTCAATACTTTCGTGGTCTCCTGGAAAGAGGCCGCCGAGATGAACGACTCGGTACCAAGGGATGCCTGAGTGATACCTTGAAGCGTAGGCTTTGAGACCGCTGCTTCGGCATTTCGAACCTGAACTATTTTCAAATCTCTCCGCTTCAAGTTGGAGTTCTCGTCTCTGAGCCTTCTGCTTGTGATGATTTGACCGGGTTTCAAGGTTTCGGAATCACCGGCCTCCACCACAACTTTCTTGTCGAGGATCTCATCGTTTTCTTCCATGAAAGCAAATCTGTCCACTACCTGGTTTGTCAGGAAATTGGTATCGCCGGCATCGATAATGATGACTTTCTGCATCATTTGACGGACAATAACCTCTATGTGCTTGTCATTGATCTTCACACCTTGCAAGCGATACACTTCTTGTATTTCATTTACGAGGTATTCCTGCACTGCAGTAGGTCCCTGGATCGCCAAGATATCTGCAGGAGTAATCGCTCCATCAGACAAAGGCTCTCCCGCCTTGATGAAATCATTATCCTGAACCAGGATATGCTTAGACAAGGAGACCAGATATCTTTTCTTCACACCGTCTTTGGACTCTATGAATATCTCTCTGTTTCCTCTCTTGATGCCCCCGTAGGTAACTACACCATCAATTTCGGTTACAACCGCCGGATTTGACGGATTACGCGCTTCGAAGAGTTCAGTCACACGAGGAAGACCTCCCGTAATGTCTCGGGATTTTCCTGTCTTACGAGGAATCTTTACCAAAACCTGTCCGGCCTTGATCTTATCTCCTTCATTGACTGCGAGGTGTGCCCCCACAGGAATATTGTAGGATTTCGTATCATCCTTACCGTTCACTACCAGAGCAGGGTTTTTCGTCTTATCCTTCGTATCGATAATGACTTTTTCTCTGTGCCCCGTCTGTTCGTCGGATTCCTCCTTGAAGGTGATTCCTTCTATGATAGCATCGAAAGCAATCTCACCATCGAATTCTGAAAGGATAACGGCGTTGTAAGGATCCCAGAAACAAAGCTCATCTCCTTTCTTCACCTTCGCGCCGTCCTGAATTTTGATGAATGCCCCATAAGGCACGTGATTGCTAATCAGGGATTGACCACTCTTTTCATCAACGATCTTGATTTCGCCCGAACGGCCCATGACTACTACAGTCTCATTTCCTTCCTCGTCCAAAGACTTGATGGTTCTGAGGTCTTCAAATTCCA
This sequence comes from Cyclobacteriaceae bacterium, assembly GCA_965601475.1. Taxonomy (GTDB): domain Bacteria; phylum Bacteroidota; class Bacteroidia; order Cytophagales; family Cyclobacteriaceae; genus JAWPMT01. The sequence goes on from OZ271832.1 coordinate 1,724,303, forward strand.
GTTTCCCGTCAAATTTGGCTCTGATGCTTGCCTCTGTCGCAATATTGGAGGCAGTACCCCCTACGTGGAATGTCCTCAGCGTGAGCTGAGTACCTGGCTCTCCGATAGACTGCGCTGCGATAACCCCAACAGCCTCGCCAATATGAACCATATTTCCGGTTGCCAAATTACGTCCGTAGCATTTCGCACAGACGCCTCTTTTAGTCTCACAGGTAAGCGCTGAACGAATTTCCACCTCTTCAATACTTGTTGTATCAATATGGAGTGCAATTTCCTCCGTAAACTCTGTTCCAGCCTCGATGATGAGCTCATTCGAAATGGGATCGTAGATATCATGTACTGACACCCTACCCAAGATTCTCTCAGAGAGTGGCTCAACTACCTCTTCATTGTCTTTCAATGCTGAAACCACAAGACCTCTCAATGTGCCGCAGTCATCTTCGTTGACGACGACATCTTGTGCGACATCCACCAGTCTACGTGTCAGATAACCCGCATCGGCAGTCTTCAATGCTGTATCCGCCAATCCTTTTCTAGCACCGTGAGTAGAAATGAAGTACTCAATGACGTCAAGGCCTTCTTTGAAGTTTGACAGGATAGGGTTTTCGATGATTTCACCCACTGACCCTTGCAAATTCTTCTGAGGTTTGGCCATTAGCCCTCTCATTCCACCCAGCTGACGGATTTGCTCTCTGGACCCTCGAGCCCCGGAGTGCATCATCATATAGATGGAGTTGAAACCTTGCTTATCCTCCTCTAACTGATTCATTAGCGTAGCAGTTAGCTGGGTATTTGTCCTTGTCCAGATGTCTATGACCTGATTGTAACGCTCGTTGTCAGTAATAAGCCCCATCAGGTAGTTCTGCCATACACCATCTACTTCCTCTTTGGCTTCGGCCACGAGGCTCTCTTTTGCCTCTGGAATTTGAATATCTCCAAGTCCCATTGATAATCCGCCTTTGTATGCCATTTGGAAACCAAGGTGCTTGATATCATCAAGGAAATGCGCTGTTCTTGCCATTCCCGAAACTTTGAAGACTAGTGCAATGGTTTTTTGCAGTGCCTTCTTCGTCAACAACTGGTTTACATAACCTACTTCCTCAGGAATGTACTGATTGACCAGGATTCGGCCTGCTACGGTCTCGATAATCTCCTCTATCAGTTCTCCGTCTTTATTTCGCACCTTGGCCCTTACCTTGATATAGGCATGCTTGGATATGCGCCCTTCGTTCAAAGCGATAACTACCTCATCGGCGTTATAGAAGGTCATTCCTTCTCCCTTCACTGGGTGATCTTCCGTGCCTCTTCGACCCTTGGTAACATAGTAGAGACCCAATACCATATCCTGAGATGGAACTGCTATAGGCGCTCCATTGGCAGGGTTGAGGATATTGTGTGTGGAGAGCATCAACAGGGAAGCCTCCAGTATGGCCTCGTGACCAAGCGGCACGTGCACGGCCATCTGGTCACCATCAAAGTCAGCGTTGAAGGCAGTACACACTAGTGGATGTAATTGGATGGCCTTGCCCTCGATCAACTTAGGCTGGAAGGCTTGAATACCCAGTCTGTGCAATGTTGGAGCCCTGTTCAGCAACACAGGATGGCCTTTCAGAACGTTTTCCAAGATATCCCAGACTACTGGGTCTTTTCTGTCAACGATCTTTTTCGCCGACTTCACCGTTTTGACAATGCCTCTTTCTATGAGCTTACGGATCACAAAAGGTTTGAATAGCTCTGCAGCCATATCCTTAGGGAGTCCACATTCATGCATTTTCAATTCTGGACCTACAACGATTACCGACCTACCTGAATAGTCAACACGCTTACCCAACAGGTTCTGACGGAATCTTCCTTGTTTTCCTTTGAGCATATCACTCAAAGATTTCAACGCCCGGTTTCCATCGGAACGAACCGCGTTCACTTTTCTTGAATTGTCAAAAAGTGAATCAACCGCTTCCTGAAGCATCCGCTTTTCATTTCTAAGGATCACTTCCGGAGCTTTGATATCGATCAATCGCTTCAATCGATTGTTTCTGATGATCACTCTTCGGTAAAGGTCATTGAGGTCGGAAGTGGCAAAACGTCCACCATCCAATGGTACAAGCGGCCTGAGTTCTGGTGGAATGACCGGTACCATCCTTATGATCATCCATTCAGGGCGATTTTCGATTCTGGTTCTGGCATCTCTGAAGGCTTCAACCACACGAAGTCTCTTCAATGCTTCTGCCTTACGCTGCTGAGAAGTGTCGGTTGCGGCCTGATGGCGCAATTGATACGACAAGCTGTCCAGATCAATGCGCGAAAGCAGCATTTCGAGTGCCTCAGCTCCCATCTTCGCGATGAATTTGTTGGGATCATCGTCATCCAACATCTGATTCTCCCGAGGCAACTTGTCCAGGATATCCAGGTACTCATCTTCTGTCAGGAAATCAAGTTGATTGATTCCGTCTTCTTCCTTCACTCCTGCCTGGATAACAATGTACCGCTCGTAATAGATGATTTGATCCAGCTTTTTCGTAGGTACACCCAGCAGGTATCCTATTTTGTTAGGCAGGGACCTGAAATACCATATGTGGGCTACAGGAACAACCAGTTCGATATGTCCCATTCTCTCCCGTCGCACCTTTTTCTCGGTGACCTCCACACCACATCGGTCGCAAATGATGCCTTTGTATCTTATTCGTTTATATTTTCCACAGTGACATTCCCAGTCCTTTACAGGCCCAAAGATCCGCTCACAGAACAAACCTCCCATTTCAGGTTTGTAGGTCCTGTAGTTTATGGTTTCAGGCTGAGTAACCTCTCCATGAGAACTTTCAAGAATTGATTCAGGAGATGCCAGGCTTATGGTGACTTTTTCAAAGTCATTTGTCAGTTTCTTATTTTTTCTGAACGCCATATTTAATTATGTGTATGTCCTAAGACTGTGATTTCCAATTAGTTTAATCGAGGGTGATTTCAAGTGCCAAACCTCTCAGCTCATGCACGAGTACGTTGAACGACTCCGGAATATTCGGTTTGTTCATATTCTCGCCTTTTACAATGGCTTCATAAGCCTTGGCTCTACCTATCACATCATCAGATTTGATTGTAAGTATCTCTTGAAGAACATTGGCTGCACCAAATGCCTCTAGTGCCCAAACCTCCATCTCGCCAAATCGCTGTCCACCAAACTGCGCTTTACCGCCAAGAGGTTGCTGCGTAATGAGCGAGTATGGCCCGATAGACCTGGCGTGCATTTTATCATCAACCAAGTGGCCCAATTTGAGCATGTAGGCGATTCCCACCGTCACTGGTTGGTCGAATCGCGCACCAGTAAGTCCATCATACAAATAGGTTCTTCCAAAGGAAGGAAGACCTGCTTGCTTCAGCTCAGTTTGAACGTCCTCCTCGCTGGCACCATCAAAGATGGGCGTAGCGTATTTCTTGCCAAGTTTCAGACCAGCCCAGGCAAGGACCGTTTCATAGATCTGTCCGATGTTCATCCTGGAAGGAACACCAAGTGGATTAAGAACAATGTCCATCGGCGTGCCGTCCTCCATGAAAGGCATGTCCTCTTCACGAACGATCCGGGCTACCACACCTTTGTTCCCGTGTCGACCAGCCATCTTATCTCCTACTTTCAGCTTTCGCTTCTTAGCAATGTATACTTTGGCCAGTTTCACAATACCAGTGGGCAGCTCATCACCTACTTCAAGGGTAAACCGCTCACGCTTGAATTTCCCGGAAATTTCATTTCTCTTGACGATGTAGCTCTTGATGAGTCGGAATACCAATTCATTGGTATGTTCGTCGCTTGTCCAGTTATCTATCGTAAGGTCACTGATCAGGTTGGCTTCTTCAGGGACGTTGTAAGTACTCTCGTCTCTGTAGACATTCTTCGCCGGGAATAGATTGTTCTCTATATTCTGACGGTTGAATTTAACACCCTTCGACATGACCTCTTCTCCGAACTTATGTCGGATACCGTTGGAAGTTTTGCCCTCGAGCAGCACAGTGATTTTCTCAATCATTTGAGCTCTGATCTCAGACAATTGTTGTCCGTAGGTGTTTTTGAGCAATTCCACTTCTTTCTTGGATCTTGCTCTCACATCCTTATCTTTCTTGGGTCTGGCGAACAGTTTGGTATCAATGACCACACCCCGAAGTGATGGTGAAGCTTTCAAAGATGCATCTTTGACGTCACCTGCCTTATCTCCGAAGATCGCCCTTAGCAGTTTCTCTTCAGGCGTCGGATCTGACTCCCCTTTTGGTGTGATTTTTCCGATAAGGATATCTCCTTCTTTGATCTCCGCTCCAATGCGGATAATACCATTCTCGTCCAGGTTCTTAACGGCTTCCTCACTCACGTTGGGGATTTCTGAGGTCAACTCTTCTTCTCCCCTCTTTGTGTCCCGTACCTCCAATTCATACTCATCGATGTGTATGGAAGTGAAGATATCTTCTCTTACAACCTTCTCGGAAATCACAATCGCATCCTCAAAGTTGTATCCTTGCCAAGGCATGTAAGCAACCAGCAAGTTTCTTCCCAGGGCCAATTCCCCTTTCTCTGTCGCAAACCCTTCGCAAAGTGGCTGCCCCTTCAAAACCTTATCACCCTTCTTAACGATAGGCCTCAGGTTAATGCACGTGTCCTGGTTTGTTCTTCGGAACTTTGTGAATTCATATTCCACTTTAGCATCGTCAAACGAGGTAGCAATTTCATCCTCGTCGCGATCATAGCTCACGACCACACGCTTCGCGTCAACGAAGTCAATTTCTCCATCACCTTCTGCTACTACCAATGCCCTAGAGTCCAACGCCACACGACCTTCTAGTCCTGTCCCAACTATTGGTGCCTGAGGTCTCAAGAGTGGAACAGCCTGGCGCTGCATGTTGGACCCCATCAGAGCCCTGTTCGCATCGTCATGCTCCAGAAACGGAATCATTGAGGCTGCAACCGAGACAATCTGATTAGGCGCAACGTCCATGTATTTAAGCTCATTCGGCTCTACAACCGGGAAATCACCTTCGAATCGAGCCTTCACCTTTGGATTGAGGAAGTTTCCGCTGTCTTCCAGCGGCGCATTGGCTTGCGCAATGTTGTGTGTATCTTCTTCTTCAGCAGTCAAGTATTTGACATTACCAGACATATCCACTTTACCAGAAACCACCTCACGATATGGAGTTTCAATGAAGCCCATCTGGTTTACCTTGGCATGAACACACAGTGAAGAGATCAGACCAATGTTTGGTCCTTCCGGTGTCTCAATGGTGCAAAGTCGCCCATAGTGGGTATAGTGAACATCCCTTACCTCAAATCCGGCTCGTTCTCTGGAGAGACCACCTGGTCCCAATGCAGACATTCTTCTCTTGTGTGTTACCTCGGCCAATGGATTGGTTTGATCCATGAACTGAGATAGCTGATTGGTGCCAAAAAATGAATTGATCACTGACGAAAGCGTACGGGCATTGATCAGGTCAACAGGCTTGAAATCCTCATTGTCCCTGACATTCATTCGCTCTCGAATGGTCCTTGCCATACGCGCCAAACCAACACCGAATTGGCTATATAGCTGCTCGCCTACTGTCCTTACCCTTCTGTTGCTCAGGTGGTCAATATCATCAACCACCGCTTTACTGTTGATTAAGCCGATCAGATATTTGACGATAAGCACGATATCCTCGGTTGTCAACACGCGCTTTTCGTAGTCGACGGACAGGCCAAGCTTCTTATTGATTCTGTATCTACCGACCTCACCGAGATCATATCTTTTATCACTAAAGAACAGACTTTGGATGATGTCCCGGGCCGTCTGCTCATCAGGAGCTTCGGTGTTTCGAAGTTGACGATAGATTTGCTCTACGGCTTCTTTCTCGGAGTTTGAGTTGTCTTTCTGCAGGGTGTTGTAGATGATGGAGTAATCTGTAACATTGACATCCTTTTTGTGCAGAATTACCGACTTTGAACCGGAATCGAGGATCGTGACGATGTCATCCTCCGTAATGATAGAGTCCCTTTCCAGTACAACTTCGTTCCGATCAATTGAAACGACCTCACCGGTATCTTCATCTACAAAGTCCTCCGTCCATGTACGAAGTACCCTTGCTGCCAATCGCCTGTCGATGATCTTCTTAAGTTCTTTTTCTGTAGCCTGAACTTCTTCCGAAAGCCCGAAGAGGTCCAGGATATCTTTATCCGAACCGTAGCCAATAGACCTCAGCAACGTCGTGATCGGAAACTTCTTCTTCCGATCGATATAGGCATACATCACATTGTTCACGTCGGTCGCAAATTCGATCCAAGAGCCTTTGAAAGGAATGATCCTGGCGGAATACAGTAGCGTACCGTTAGTATGTTTGCTTTGAGCAAAGAAGACACCTGGAGATCTGTGCAATTGCGAAACTATGACACGCTCGGCTCCATTGATCACAAAAGAACCTTTTACTGTCATGTAGGGAATATTTCCGAGAAAGACCTCTTGCTCAATGGTCTCGAAATCCTCGTTTTCCTCATCGTTGCAGAGCAACCGCAATTTCGCCTTGAGTGGAACGGAGTAGGTGAGACCTCGCTCTATACATTCCTCAACAGAATATTTTGGTGGATCGACAGTGTAGTCAATGAATTCAAGGACGAAATTTTCCCTAGAATCTGCAATCGGGAAATTTTCCTTAAACACCTTGTACAGACCTTCTTCCTCCCTCATCTCTGCTGGCGTATCCAACTGGAAGAAATCGCGGAATGATTTTAGCTGAACATCCAAAAAGTCCGGATAGTCAAGGACGGACTTAATAGATGAGAAATTAATTCTGGGATCTATAATATTGTTTGCCAAGGCTTTAGTGCGTTTTTTGTTAACAATGGGTAAGCGTCCGTATCAAGGGATACAAACAGCAAAAGACCTGATCCCTAACCCTAACCGGGATGGGAGCCAGGCCTACTCCTTTGATCGTTATTTGATCTTATTTTAATTCTACTTCGGCTCCTGCCTCTTCAAGTTGCTTTTGCAATGCTTCTGCCTCGTCTTTAGCAACGCCTTCTTTCACTGGCTTAGGTGCATTGTCTACTAGTTCTTTAGCCTCTTTCAAGCCAAGACCAGTCAACTCCTTAACAAGCTTCACAACTGCAAGTTTAGACCCGCCAGGTGCTTTGAGAATAACATCGAATGCGCTCTTCTCTTCAGCTCCTCCTTCACCGTCGCCGCCTCCAGCGCCAGCAACCATCACAGGTGCAGCAGCTGCAGCAGGTTCGATGCCGTATTCATCCTTCAGGATGTTTGCAAGTTCGTTAACCTCTTTTACGCTGAGATTCACCAGTTGCTCTGCAAATTCTTTTAAATCCGCCATTACTTTAAATGTTAGTTTTTTTGTTCGTCAATAGTTTTACTCTTTCTCAGAAAGTGTCTTCACAATCCCAGCCAGTTTTTGCTCACCACTCTGCAGAGCGGAGATAACATTTTTGGCAGGAGATTGCAACAGGGTGATGACCTCTCCAATGAGCTCTTGCTTCGATTTGAGCTTACTAAGCGCATCAAGTTGATCTTCCCCTATGAAAATATCTGTATCAATGGAAGCAGCCTTAAACCTGGGGCGTTCTTCTGGATCCTCCTTGCGGAATTTCTTGATCACCTTGGCGGGGAGGTTTCCATTCTCCTCAACAAACATGATCCCAGATGAACCTTTCAGAATCTCATAGACAGGAGCATAATCCGTGTCCAGATTTTCCAATGCTTTCTTTATCAGTGTATTCTTATACACTTTGTACTCAATACCTTCCTTGAAACACAGTCCTCGGAATTTATTAACCTCCGCAACGGTGAACCCCGAAGTATCAGTCAAATAAAAATGTCTTGACTTGAGCTTCGCCGTAAGGTCTTCAATGATTTGTCCCTTTTCTTCTCTTGTCATGGCTATATTCCGGCTACGGTGCTTTTATCAATTGTAATACCCTTGCTCATTGTAGAGGATATATGGATCGACTTGAAGTAAGTCCCTTTTGCTGAAGCTGGCTTCAACTTCGAGATGGTGTTGATCATTTCCTCTGCGTTCTCCTTCAACTTGTCAGGGTCAAAAGAGACTTTACCGATGCTGGTGTGAATAATGCCGAACTTGTCTACTTTGAAGTCAATCTTTCCAGCCTTCACCTCTTGGACTGCTTTGGCGATATCCATCGTAACAGTACCAGACTTGGGATTTGGCATCAAACCTCTCGGTCCCAATACTCTACCCAACTTTCCGACCTTCGCCATTACCGTGGGCATTGTAATGATAACATCTACATCAGTCCACCCACCTTCGATTTTGGTAATGTATTCGTCCAATCCAACATGATCGGCGCCAGCGTTCTTCGCTTCTTCTTCTTTGTCCGGTGTACACAGCACAAGCACTCTGACTTCTTTACCTATACCATGAGGGAGAGACACAACACCTCTCACCATCTGATCTGCCTTCCGTGGATCAACACCTAATCTTACATCGATGTCAACAGAAGCATCGAACTTCGTAAAGGTGATTTCCTTAACAATTTTCGCTGCGTCCTGAAGCGAATATTCGTTCGCTACATCGTACTTCTCGAGTGCCGCTTTTTGATTCTTTGTTAGTTTTCCCATTGCTTCATCAATTAGCTCCAAGGAGCTGATCCTGCTATTTTAACACCCATACTTCTGGCTGTACCGGCTACCATTTTCATTGCTGATTCCACCTCAAAAGCATTCAGATCCGGCATTTTAACTTCAGCAATTTCTTTCACCTGATCCCAGGTTATAGACCCTACTTTAGATCTGTTAGGTTCTGATGAGCCTTTCTTCAGTTTTGCAGCCTCCATAATCATTACTGGCGCTGGAGGAGTCTTGATGACAAAGTCGAAAGATTTGTCTGAATATATTGTTACCAAAACAGGTAACAGCTGACCCTGCTTGTCCTGAGTCCTGGCGTTGAATTGCTTACAGAACTCCATGATATTCAGTCCCTTAGAACCCAAAGCCGGCCCTACTGGAGGAGAAGGGTTCGCAGCACCACCCTTTACTTGTAATTTTAGATAACCGGATATCTCCTTTGCCATTTCTAATCTTGTTTTTCCACCTGAATATAGCTGAGCTCAACAGGTGTATTTCGTCCAAATATCTTAACCGTTACATTTAGCTTCTTTCGATCTTCAAACACCTCTTCAACGGTGCCTGTAAATCCACTGAAAGGGCCATCCATGACCTTGACAGATTCTCCAACAATAAAGGGAGTATCCAATACTTCCTCGTACTCTTCAGCTTCATCCACTTTGCCAAGAATACGATTGACTTCATTTTGTCTTAGGGGAACTGGCTCTTTTGTTGCTGCGGAACCTCCACCAGCTCCCAAGAAACCAATCACGCCTGGGATGTTAGTTATTGTATGTTGTGTCTCACCTACTGACAAGTCGGCTGAGATGAGCACATAGCCGGGAAAGAAATTTCTCTCCCTTACACGCTTTTTGCCATTTCGCATCTCATACACTTTTTCCGACGGTATGAGTACTTGAGGAACAACATCCTCCATTTTCCTTCGAGAAATCTCTTGCTCGAGGTAGTTCTTGACTTTTTTCTCCTGGCCACTAATGGCCCTCACCACATACCACTTGTGTTCCCCCATCTCTAGAATTCGTTGTAGAACCAAGTCAATAAATTATCGAAGCCATAGTCAATAATGCCTATAAAGAGGGCAAATATCAACGACGCCACCAAAACCAAAATGGACGAGCTTTGCAGCTCGCTGTATTTTGGCCAGGTCACCTTATTGACCAGTTCCTGATATGACGCTTTCACGAAATCTATTAACTTCGACATTGTCTTTTTCTTTGCACGGGAGGAGGGACTCGAACCCCCAACCAACGGTTTTGGAGACCGCTACTCTACCAATTGAGCTACACCCGTAAAAACAGCAGCCCAAAAAGGACTGCAAATTTAGATTAATCAGTACTTATAAACAAATACGCCCACAGAAAAATCTATGGGCGCCAATTATTATCTACTATTAGTCTAGGATTTCGGTTACCTGACCAGAACCTACAGTTCGGCCACCTTCCCTGATCGCAAATCGAAGACCTTTTTCAAGGGCAACCTTGTTGATCAGATTCACCTCGATGGTTACGTTGTCACCAGGCATAACCATTTCCACGTTTTCAGGAAGTTTGATTTCACCAGTAACGTCAGTAGTTCTCAGGTAGAACTGAGGTCTGTACTTGTTGAAGAATGGGGTATGTCGACCACCTTCTTCTTTCGAAAGGACGTAAACTTCCGCTTTGAAAAGTGCGTGAGGTGTCACTGAGCCAGGCTTGCAAATGATCATTCCTCGACGAATGTCAGTTTTCTCAATACCTCTAAGCAACAGACCTACGTTGTCACCAGCTTCGCCTCTATCCAATATTTTTCGGAACATCTCCACTCCAGTCACTGTAGACTTCAGATCTTCAGCACCCATACCGATGATATCAACCGCATCACCAGAGTTGATGATACCGCGCTCGATTCGGCCGGTTGCAACTGTTCCGCGACCAGTGATTGAGAAGACATCCTCAACAGGCATCAAGAAATCTTTATCGATTAGTCGCTCAGGAAGCGGGATATAATCGTCAACCGCGTTCATCAGCTCTTCGACTTTCTCAACCCATTTAGGCTCTCCGTTGAGAGCTCCAAGCGCAGAACCTTGAATTACAGGAATATCGTCACCAGGAAAATCATAGTCTGAAAGCAACTCACGAATTTCCATTTCGACCAACTCCAACAATTCCTCGTCATCTACCAAGTCAACCTTGTTCATGAAGACAACAAGTGCTGGTACACCAACCTGTCGGCTTAGGAGAATGTGCTCACGTGTTTGAGGCATTGGGCCATCAGTAGCAGCTACCACGATGATAGCGCCATCCATTTGCGCAGCACCCGTCACCATGTTCTTCACATAGTCAGCGTGACCTGGGCAGTCAACGTGGGCATAGTGTCTTTTTTCAGTTTGATACTCAATGTGTGAAGTATTGATAGTAATACCTCTTTCTTTCTCTTCAGGAGCGTTATCGATAGAAGAGAAATCTTTTTGCTCGGCAAGGCCTTTTCCAGCCAGAACAGACGAAATCGCCGCAGTCAGAGTAGTTTTACCGTGATCGACGTGACCGATAGTACCGATATTCACGTGTGGTTTGGAACGATCAAAGGTTTCTTTAGCCATACTTGATAATCCTCAGTTTAATTAAGTCAGTTTTATTAATCTAAATTTTTGTTTTCATTTCTCAGAGCCAACGACGGGATTTGAACCCGTGACCTCTTCCTTACCAAGGAAACGCTCTACCCCTGAGCTACGTCGGCTTGAAATATGGAGCGGGTGACCAGGTTCGAACCGGCGACCTACAGCTTGGAAGGCTGTCGCTCTACCAACTGAGCTACACCCGCTTATTTATATACACTGTGGGGGGAGCAGGATTCGAACCTACGAAGACATAAGTCAGCAGATTTACAGTCTGCCCCAGTTGGCCGCTTTGGTATCCCCCCTTCTATTAAAGAACGTCTTTCTCCTTCCGGAAAAAGGAATGCAAAATTATAAGGAATTTTACTTTATTCAAAGTCTTGAAAAACTTGAGCAATAAAAATTAATTGAGCCTCGATATTAGGCGATCAGAGGTATTTTCGAGTAACCAACATTTTTTTACCATGAAAGCCCATGCCTTCATCCTAAACAATGACACTCCGATTTCCATCACTGATGATGGAGCAATAGCGGGCCATGACGAAAAACAATACAATTATCAAATATCTAAAACAGGACCCAATACTTACCTTATTTACCTAGCCAACCGATATCACACTGTTGAAGTGCTAGCGTCAGATGCTTCCCAGCTCACACTATCGGTGAATGGTAAGTATGTAGACATCCAGAAAGATGATCCGTTGAATGAACTTCTCAAGCAATTAGGTGGCGAACAATTCCAAGAGGTTGGGGCGGCCACAGTCTCCTCCCCCATGCCTGGAAAGATCATCAAGCATCTGAAGCAGGAGGGTGAGGCAGTCGAGGAAGGAGAGCCGTTGTTTATTCTCGAGGCCATGAAAATGGAAAACGTGGTGAAATCACCCCATGCGGGGGTTGTCGCTGAATTCAAGGTAGCAGAGGGAGAGACCGTACAAAAGGGGGATCTCATTGTGAGTTTCTAGATAGTGATTTAGGGTTCACACTTATTAATATATTTGCCGCAAAACAGGCCCTAATGAAATACCGCAGGATACTATTGAAATTAAGTGGCGAAGCCCTGATGGGTAGCCAGCAATTTGGAATAGACCCTCATAGGTTGGAACAATATTCGCAAGAGATCAAAAAAGTTCATGACAGAGGACTGGAATTGGCGATTGTGATCGGTGGGGGTAATATTTTTCGAGGGGTACAAGCGGAGAATGCCGGAATCGACCGGGTTCAGGGAGACTATATGGGCATGCTTGCCACCGTTATCAATGCCATGGCCCTTCAAAGCTCTTTGGAAAAGAATGGCATGTACACACGGTTGATGAGTGGCTTGGAAATGGAAAAGGTTTGCGAGCCTTTTATCAGGAGGCGGGCGATCAGACACCTTGAAAAGGGGCGCATTGTAATTTTCGGTGCTGGCTTAGGAAATCCCTATTTTACTACAGATTCTACAGCGAGCTTACGCGCCATCGAAATTGAATCGCAGGTAGTCTTGAAAGGAACCCGCGTTGATGGTGTTTATTCTGCAGATCCGGAGAAGGATCCATCTGCGAAAAAGTACTCGAGTATTTCTTTCCAGGAGGTATACGAGAAAGGTCTTTCCGTGATGGATATGACTGCTTTCACCCTTTGCCAGGAAAATGATTTGCCAATCATCGTATTTGATATGAACAAGCCCGGCAATCTCGAGAGAATTGTACTGGGGGAAGAAGTGGGAACCCTTATAAAATAGAAGTATGGAAGAAGTGGATTTTTACCTTGAGCACGCGGAGGAGACAATGGACAAGACCGTATCTCACACCGCTACAGAACTCGCAAAAATCAGAGCGGGCAAAGCCAGCCCAGCCATGCTGGATGGGTTGATGGTGGAGTACTATGGTAATCCGACGCCGATAAATCAGGTGGCATCTGTCACAACACCCGACGCCCGAAGCATTGCCATCAAACCTTGGGAAAAGTCGACCATCAGCGAAATCGAAAAGGCCATCATCAACAGCGACCTTGGTCTCAACCCACAGAATGATGGTGAGTTGATCAGAATCAACGTGCCCCCACTGACAGAGGAACGCCGAAAATCCCTTGTGAAGCAAGCCAAGTCCGAGGCCGAGAATGGCAAAATAAGCATTCGCAACATTCGGAAGGATACCAATGATGCTCTAAAGAAGCTCCTTAAAGAAGGGGCTTCTGAAGATCTCGTGAAATCGGCTGAGGACGATGTACAAAAGATCACCGATCAGCATGTTGCGAAAATCGATGACATCCTTGCCAAGAAGGAGCAGGATATCATGACCATTTGATCAGTCTGAATGGAACTTCACGCAACGGCTGCTTAGCCGATGGTAATTACCAATTACCTCGTGAAATATTTCTCCGGTGCCTTCCTCTAATGTGATTATTCCTGCGGATTCCACACCTTTCTTTTCAGAATCCCACCAGTTGCCACTGATGGTGATGTCTTTGAAAATATGGCCTGGTTCGCCGAAGCCGCCATAGAGCATGTGCATATTGCTGCCTCCACCTTCTATGAGTACCTGGCCAGCTTCATGACGTCCTCCAAAGTGTTCGAAAAGGTGATTCCATTCGGTAATCGTAGGTAAGTGCCACCCTTCCGGGCATGATTCGTAGGCGGTATGGTAATTGTACAAGCGACCGTACTTATCACAATACGCCTGCTCATCGGCATAACAGTAGGAGTTCTTAGAGGCATAGTTGAGGTTTTCTGCAAACCATGTCCGCTCAACCTCCACATCAGAACTCACCTGCCGCTTGAAGGTAATTGTCTTATATACCTGGCCATCCCGGGCATCGGTAAAAGTACCATCAGTAAACTCGTAGTCCTGACTGTAAGTGACCGTGAGTGCATTTGCCAAGATTATTACAAGAAGTATCTTTTTACCCATCTTCGATTTAATAATGGGCAAATATAGGCGTAATTCTAACTAGGCCTAGTCCTGGTAGATCCTGCGTGATTCCAGAATTTCCAATACCGGATCCGGAACGAGAAACCTTGGGGACTTCTCGGATTTTATCAATTTCCTGATCAAGGTTGCTGAAATGTCCATCTTAGGTGCATCGATCCATTCAATGTTGGGATGTTCGAATGGACTTGGATTGCTTTTTGGCCGTGGGTAGACAATGAGTCCGTAGTTTTCGAGAATGATATCGTAGTTCTTCCACTTCTGAAAAGAAGCCAGATTGTCCTCACCCAGAATCACTCGAAAACTGTAATCCGGATGTGCCTCGCTAAGGTGGACGAGCGTATGAATGGTGTAGCTGGGACGCGCGAGTCTGAATTCCACATCGCTCACCTGGAAATGATATAGATCCAATACTGCCGCCCTCACCATATCGATACGATCAAATTCATGAGCGAGATTGCTCCTTTGCTTGAATGGATTTTGAGGAGATACCACAAACCAAACCTGGTCGAGGTCAGTCAGCTCATAAGCCAGGTTTGCGATGATGAGGTGGCCCGTATGAATGGGGTTGAATGAACCGAAAAAAAGGCCGATGTTCATTTCTCCAAGAAAGAGGAAGTCAGCTGCTCAGCTTCCTGAAGTGCCGAATCTATTTGATCATTTATGATCACACAATCAAACTTATCTTCGAATTGCATTTCGTATTGCGCCTTGCTGACGCGTTGATTGAGGGTTTGTTCGGACTCGGATTTGCGTCTTTCCAGTCGCCTCCGGAGGGTTTCGACATCGTTTACTTTGACAAAGACCGAACGTGCCTGCTGCCCCAAGTATGATTTCAGGTTAATCCCACCTTCCACATCGACATCAAATATCACCTGCTTCCCAAGATGCCAGATTCTGTGTAACTCCGACTTCAAGGTCCCATAAAAGATGCCGCTGTACACTTCTTCCCACTCCAGGAATTCTCCCTGGTCAATCTTCCGCTTGAAAGCGTCGGCCGATAGAAAGTAGTAATCAACTCCATCGGTCTCATTGGATCTCTTATTTCTCGTTGTTGCTGAAATCGAGAAATCCAGGATTGGAAAACGCTTGACCAGATGTTGAACAATCGTTGTCTTCCCGGCACCCGAAGGGGCTGAGAATATCAACGCCTTACCTTGATTCATGCTGGCGAAACTAAGGCTTTTATCTTAGTCTCTATAGTCTGAATCAGTTCCAGGGGTACTTCCTTCTTGTCTATTTTCTGCTGCACCAATTCCTTGAATTGGCGCTCCGTTTCCATGTGTTGAAAACATGGAGCGCAATCATCCATATGCTCGGTGATATATCGCTCTTCGGACTGATCGGCTTCGTTATCCAAAAGCAACTGAACCAGTCCTAGAAACTTCTCACATTCTGACTGCTCTTCACTCTTCTGTTCCATGAGTTGTCGGGTGTAGGTTCGCTATTTGTAACCCATACTATGGGCATATTTATTCAATTTTTCCTTCAGCAGGTTTCTGGCCCTATGTAATCTGGACCTCACCGTCCCAATGGGTATATCCAATATTTTGGCCATTTCTTCGTAGGTAAAACCTTCGAGGTCACACAAAATTATGACTGTACGGAAGTCTACAGCCAATGAGTTGAGTGCATTGCTCACCTCATCGCCGATCATATCCTTGACCGCATCTATTCGCAGATCTACCGTTTTGTTCGTATCAACATCGTCGGAGTTGTAGAAGTTCTCTACTTCCTGATAATCTACTTTGGAGGGTTCCTTGCTTTTCTTCCTGAAATCGTTGATGAAGCTATTCTTCAGGATGCGATAGAGCCATGCTTTGGCATTTGTCCCCCGCTGAAAGCTGGCAATAAACCGGTAGGATTTCAAATATGTATCCTGCACAAGATCCTTCGCATCATCCTCATCAAATGTGAGCCGATAAGCAAAATTGTACATCGAATCTATATGAGGCATAAATTCCTCATTGAAGATCTTCAGTTTATCCTTATCAGTGTAGCTATATTTTGTCGTTATGTTGTTATCCTCACCATCCATGAGGCCTTTTTCCGTGTCTACTATTTCCATTACCTTGAATTCAATACATGTCGCTACATCGTTCTACGGACACTCGCAGCTTTAGTTCCTTTTCCAAGGTCGCACTTTTTACATTACCTACTTTTGATCTCTGAAAGAAAAAACGCATGAAGGCTACAATTCTGGTCACAATTCTGTCGATTTCTCAGTTTTTCGTCCTGGCACAGGGCGATAGTCTAGTCGTTAGGGTTGAGTCAAAGTTTGCTGCTACAAGCGGCGAAGCATTGCCACACTGGTTGGCATTCAACCAATATGGATTCTTTGAGACGGGTACCAGCAATGGGTATATGAGGGGCGAGATCAAAAAACGACTGATCAGCAAAGACAAATTCACAATGGATGCCGAGGTTGATTTCCTGGGCCGGAGTGAAACAGATCACTTCCTACTACATGAGGCTTACCTCAATTTTGAATGGTTGGATTTCGACTTGCAAATAGGTCTGAATGAGCCCAGAAATTACGATTTTCCGGACGATCTGAGTATGGGACATCTGGTGATGAGCCCCAATGCACCCACGATACCCAAGATTACTGCGGGTCTCCTTCAATACGTGGACATTCCTTTGACTCAGGGCTACGTGCAAATAAAGGGTGCCCTCTCACAGGGTATCCTGGAAGAAGACCGAACTGTAGAAAGACCATTGTACCACGAGAAGTGGGCTTATATCAGATCCAGGAAGTTGCCAATCAATGTGCATTTTGGCTTTGCCAATGTAGCATTGTTTGGTGGAGAGCTTCTGGGAAGGCGTCAGTCTACCAATTATTTCGAAGTGTTTCTGGGCAGGCGGTCTACTACATCAAACGTCAACGGTGACAACATCAACGCGGCAGGTGCTCACTTCGGCATACTCGACTACGGGGCGGAATTGGAAACTGACGATATCACACTCAGTATTTACTATCAGCAACCTTGGGAAGATGAGTCTAGTCTCAAAGATTTTTCTGCCGGCAACAAGGACTTTCAAATCGGGTTTCATCTCAAGCTGAAAAACCAAAAATGGATCAGTGAAATACTGTATGAGAATTTGAATAGCACAGATCAAAGTGGTGAAGGGTTACCTGATCCCCAGATCAACGGGATAGGGTATAGTTATGTGCAACTTCGGGCGCTACCGGATTTCGATCAATTTCTATTGGACGAATTGGGAATCGTCACAAACAATATCGGTTTCGAAGAATTCATCGACATCATCCGATTCGAAACCAACAACGACCTGGACTTTGGGGGCAGGGACAGCTATTATGTCAACAGAGGGTATCCTGCAGGAAATACGCACAAAGGCTTTGTGATTGGCAATTCACTTTTTCTCACGTCGGATCGTCTTTTCGAATTAACAGGATATAACGCCCTTGACGCCAGCCTTGTGGTCAACAATCGAATCAGGGCACAGCATTTTGGTATAAAAGGCAACATCGTTCCATGGGATGTCGACTATCGGCTGCTGATGACGTTCACTCAGAATCTTGGCACTTACGCTGGAAAATACGGAGGGAACATCACCAGCTGGAATCTGGATCGGAGATATTTTTTCAGAAATGGGGTCAACGCCGATTATTTGCGGTTGGATTTGACCAAAAAATTGAAAAAGATACCGATGGAAGTTAGTATGGCCCTGGCCTATGACCAACGTGGTTTTGGCCAACATCTCGGGTCGATGTTGGGGCTGTCTTACACCTTCAAATGACGTTGAATGTTTTGCATGTGAGTTCGGAGAAAACGTGGAGGGGTGGAGAAAGGCAGCTATGGTTGCAAATGAAGCATTCCAGTGACGAAATCCGAAATCACGTTGTCTGCCCCAAACACAGCCAACTGGCTGAAAGAACCGAATTCAGCTCCGAACGCTTGCATTATGCTCCTCTTAGAAATGGTTTGGATATTGCCTCGGCATGGAAGATAAAGTCCCTGTGCGAACGCTTTGAAATTGATGTCCTGCATTGTCACACCTCCAAAGCGCATGCTGTAGGCGCCATCAGTTGCGTTCTGGGAAACAAAGCCAGACTTGTGGCCACCAAGCGAACCATTTTCCCGATCAAACCCAATGTCTTTTCCCGATGGAAATATAAAGCAGCCGAACGTGTAATCTGTGTGTCCACGGCGGTGAAAGAAGTCGTGCTCACCGCTGTCCCGTCCGCACGATGTACGGTGATCCCCAGCGGAATAGAACCGGCTGTTGTTTCTCGCAATGGTGGGATCTATGAACGATACCCCGAGCTACAGGCAAAGTCTATTATTGGTTATGTAGCTGCTCTGACCAACGAAAAGAATCCAGAT
The DNA here is from genome assembly GCA_965601475.1 of Cyclobacteriaceae bacterium. Lineage (GTDB taxonomy): Bacteria > Bacteroidota > Bacteroidia > Cytophagales > Cyclobacteriaceae > JAWPMT01. The sequence goes on from OZ271832.1 coordinate 1,742,745, forward strand.
GTATTCCTGGAGGTAGCGTCAAGGGTTTTGTCCAAGCTTCCCAACGCTGTGATGATGTGGATCGGAGAAGGCGCCCTTCGTACGCATGTCGAAGATCGTATTCAGGAACTTCAGCTTGAAGAACGTATATTGATGCCTGGCTTCCAGCGAGATATATTGAAATGGATAGCCGACTTGGATATACTATTCTTTCCTTCTTTGTCTGAGGGTTTTCCGACCACAGTTCTGGATGCCATGCAATGCGGTGTACCGGTGGTGGCAAGTCATGTTGGGGGCATTGCAGACATGATTACCGATGGTGAGAGTGGGCGACTGCTAGCACCCGAGGACGTCCAGGGATTTGAAGAGGCAATCCTGGGTCTGTTGGAAAACTCACAGCTTAGGGAACAAGTCATTGAAAGAGCTCAAAAGGGCCTGGATCGTTACTATTTTCCGAACCCAGCGAAGCAGATTGAAGAAGTTTATCGAGCAATTACGATTGCTTAGTTCTCCTTATCATTTTCCATCCTTTCCGCAATACATGATAGTAGAATTCGCGATAAGCCTGGTAGGTTCGAAATCTCAGTGAGTGATCCTGGTGACGCTGGACCAGTACGTCATTGATTCGGTGACCCATCAACCTGATCCACTTACGGCTTCTTCTACCATCTACCCAGTCGATCAACGCGCCAACGTCAATAGCGTTTCCTTCATACCGTTCTTCCCAGAGGCGTTTGTTGATGATCTTGCTTGCGGCTCCCGCAGTTGGTATTACCAGCTCCACTTTTCGGGCCTTCTCCAGCACTTGCGGCCACCATAGATCTATCTGACCGTAAGCATTCTTCATCGGCGTTTTGACATATTCCTGGATTGGGCCAAAGAGCTTCTCAGCAACTTCCTTCTCTACCCCGCCAACAAATAATTTGCTTTTGCACCGAATATGCGTATCGAAGAATCTGACAAATTCGGCACTGTGAAAGACGGCAAAATATGGAAATGTAAAATGATGGTCAAATATCCAGTCTTTGTTCGGTGAATAAGTTCCAGCAAGAAACTCCGCCATTTGGTCATTGTCCGGATACCAGGTGAAAAGCCCGTTTTCCATTCCCGGATCCAGGTCATAGTTGACGCACATGGCTTTGAGGTATGCCGGGTCTTCTATCAGGATGGCGGCTTCCATCTCGGCTCTTATCTCATCGTTGAACTGATGATTTCGGTAGCTCTTGCCCATCAGCAGATACAAGTCGCCGTCTCCAAACCGGGTATAAAAGGTCTGCTGACCTGAGCTCAACCTTTGATCCAGGTCGCGAAATGTTTCGAATGTGCTTTTGGTAATAACGGGCATTTACTTTCTTCTCAATAAAAAGCAGAGCCGCTCACATTCGGACTCACTGTCCGCCAGCAAGAGATGTCTTGCATATCCACAGTAGATGCGATTCAATAAGAATCGATTGTTCAGGATGAAGAGTTTGTTTTTCAGCAGCCGGTACGACAAATACAACCTCCAACCCCCGGACTTCTCCAAGAATTGGGTTTTTTCAAGATCGTAGTAGGGCTCAAAGTAGGACCGTAGTTTGTCCACCGTAAAATGCTGGAAGTGCTTTTCGGACAATGGCAAATTCTCATGAGGCACTGTTACCAACAGGTATCCACCTTTGGGCGAGAGTTTCGCCAGCGCATGAACAAAGTCCTCGCAATCGGCTACAGGAATGTGTTCAAAGACCTCCACCAAAGTGACGATATCAAATTGTCTACCAACCTCTTCTTCCAGAATATTGGTTTGCTCGAAATTGGCCTCAGGAGCCATACCGCGAGCCAGGTTGATGGATCGTTCCGAGTAGTCAATCCCGATGATTTCCCGATCCGGAAAGTCTTGTGTCAATTCTGCCACCAGGCGACCATCTCCGCATCCTACGTCGCACAGTGAGCGGAAAGGTTGGGCTGCGATTTGCTTAATGATCCACTCTAGTGAAGCGGCATATTTCAAACCATACCTAACAAAAAAAGCGGTACTGAAACCGCTTCTATATTTCGGGACATGGTGATAGGGGAAATGATATTGCCGTTCCTGAACTGACTGCTCCTTTAACATTTCCCCATGGTCCAAACTAGTACCTGTAGTATTCTGGCTTGAATGGGCCTTCCACTTTCACACCGATATAATCAGCCTGATCATTGGAAAGCGTCTCCAGTTCGACACCAATTTTCGCCAAATGCAGTGCTGCAACCTTCTCATCCAGGTGCTTTGGAAGCATGTAAACTGCGTTGTCATACTTATCAGCATTCTGCCACAACTCCAGCTGAGCCAAAGTCTGATTGGTGAATGAGTTGGACATTACGAATGATGGGTGTCCTGTAGCCACACCAAGATTCACGAGGCGGCCTTCTGCCAGCACAATGATGTCTTTGCCATCGATGGTGTACATATCAACCTGAGGCTTGATTTCCACTTTGGAGTTTCCGTGCGTACCATTCAACCAGGCAATATCAATCTCGTTGTCGAAATGGCCAATATTGCATACCACAGTCTTGTCCTTCATCATCTCGAAGTGCTCGCCTTTGATGATGTCCTTATTTCCGGTTGCAGTAACTACGATATCTGCTCTGGGAACCGCATTAGCCATCTTCCGGACTTCAAAGCCATCCATGGCAGCCTGAAGGGCACATATGGGATCAATTTCTGTGACTATCACCCTAACACCAGCTCCTCTGAGGGAAGCTGCTGAGCCTTTGCCAACATCTCCGTATCCGGCCACTACCGCCACTTTGCCTGCTAGCATAAGGTCGGTGGCTCTTCTGATGGCGTCCACCAAAGATTCTTTACACCCGTATTTGTTGTCAAATTTGGATTTGGTTACTGAGTCATTGACGTTGATAGCGGGCATAGGCAAGGTGCCATTCTTCATGCGCTCATACAGTCTGTGAACACCCGTAGTCGTTTCTTCTGAAAGTCCCTTGATATCCTTCACCAGTTCCGGATACTTATCCAGCACCATATTTGTCAAGTCTCCGCCGTCATCCAGGATCATGTTGAGTGGTTTGTCGTCATTAAACGCGAAGAGTGTTTGCTCAATGCACCAATCGAACTCCTCTTCACTCATACCCTTCCAGGCATAGACCGGAACTCCTGATTTGGCTATCGCCGAAGCGGCATGATCTTGAGTGGAGAATATATTGCAAGAAGACCACGATACTTCCGCACCCAGCGCAACGAGTGTCTCAATCAGAACCGCTGTTTGGATCGTCATATGCAGGCACCCGGCAATACGAGCTCCCGCCAATGGTTTCGAATCCCCATATTCCTCCCGCAGGGCCATCAATCCTGGCATTTCTGCCTCGGCCAATGTTATTTCCTTTCTACCCCAGTCTGCCAGAGCAATGTCTTTAACTTTGAACTTTTCTCGTGCCTCAATCATGTATTTTCTGAATTAGGCCGCAAAGGTAATAATTCCTCTTTCAAGCCAGAAACTTCAGCTGCTTCACATCGTAATGCTTTTCTTCAGTGCCGATTTGAATTCTTAGTCTGCCATTCTCATCAATCCCCCGAATTCTTCCCATGAACTCTTCACGATGATCAAGGTCGAGGTATTTCCGCTCCTCACCCATCCACCTCAGATTTCGATAGTACTCTTTTACCAGGGATGAGAACTGGTGCTCGTTGACTTCCTTCAGCAAGCTTTCGAAGGCAATTGAGAATTCCTCCAACAATGGCCAGCTTTCCACCACTATCCCTTCTTTGAGCAAGGATGTCGCCAACGGATGGCTGAAATTCATTTGATTGACGTTCAATCCAATGCCCAGCACGAACCATTCCAGCCCCTCACCCAGGATACTGGACTCCACCAGTATTCCGGCAAGTTTCCTGTCGTTGAGGTAAAGATCATTGGGCCACTTCACTTCCAGGCGATGCGACGGGCTGAGATAGGGTTGCAGGACCCGATGCAGGGATAGTGCAGCCAGGATGTTCAGGCGGTAGAGATTTTTTGCCAGGGGTAGAGGCTGCGTAATGAATGCTGAAAACGTTAGATTCATGCCCGGTTCACTTTCCCACACATTGCCTCTTTGACCTCGTCCCAATGTCTGAAAATCTGTTTGTACGATGGTGCCATTGATGACATCTCCAGATCTGGCCAATGCGATCAAAAAGTCGTTCGTGGAGTGACATTCTGGCAGAGAAATGATGTTTTTTCCTACAAATCCCGTTTTGGCAAAGAATTTATGCACTCTTTTATTTAGTAGTTTTGATGCGCAAATAAAATTAGTGAATGACAAAAACGGATAACGAGGCTATTAAGTCGGAAGAACTGTGTGATTTAGTGGCACAGGGAATGTTAGAAAAGAAAGCTTCGGATATCATCGTGATGGACCTTAGGAAAATCAAGCACGCTGTAGCCGATTATTTTGTCATTTGCTCAGGGACTTCTGATACCCAAATTGACGCTATATCTGAGTCTGTGGAGGACATGGTACGGGATCATTCACGCCAGAAACCATGGAAAACGGAGGGCAGAAACAACAGGGAGTGGGTACTAATAGACTACGTAGACGTGGTCGCACACGTTTTTAACAAAGAAAAACGGGCATTTTATGCGCTTGAGGAACTCTGGGGAGATGCAAAAATCACCTCAGTTGACAACCAGAACTAATTGATTGAAGGCGCGTTTTAATAGAAATATTTAGACTAGAAAGAGTAAATGGCAGATAAACCAAGGCAAAAGAAGGGTCTGATGGGAGGGCCGGGAAGAAATAACTACCAGGTCTGGGTGATTGTAGTTTTGATTGCTTCAGTATTTGGGTTCACCTATTTCAGCAATAACAATAACGCTATCAAAATCTCCGATCGTCGTTTCGAGCAGATGATGCTCAGCAACGACATACAAAGGGTGGTTTTGATAAAAAACAAGGACCTTGTGGAGGTGACTTTGAAGGAAGAAGCCCTTCAGAACACCAAATACAAAATCGAATTGGAGAATACCAATCCATTTGGTGGGGGTAGTGGGCCACACTATAAGTTCAAGATTGTTGATACGAAGATCTTTGATGATGATTTCAATCGAATCGCCGAGCAACTACCTCAAGAGCAAAGAATTGGCTATGAGGTAGAAGAAAGGTCGGACTTCACCGACTTCCTATTCAGCTATGGCATCTTTTTCCTTTTCATATTTGGATTTTGGTTCCTGATGCGCCGAATGACCGGGGGAGCAGGTCCCGGAGGACAAATTTTCAATATTGGCAAGTCACGTGCGGCACTGTTCGATGCAGAGAACAAGGTGAGGATTACCTTCAAAGATGTGGCGGGCCTTGATGAGGCTAAGGAAGAGATAAAGGAGATCGTTGATTTCCTCAAGAATCCCGGAAAGTTTACGAAACTTGGCGGGAAAATACCAAAAGGAGCCTTGCTGGTAGGCCCTCCCGGTACTGGTAAAACACTCTTAGCCAAGGCTGTGGCAGGGGAAGCAGCGGTTCCATTCTTCACGCTCTCGGGTTCTGACTTCGTAGAGATGTTTGTGGGTGTAGGAGCAGCAAGGGTAAGGGACCTGTTCAAGCAAGCCAAAGAGAAAGCCCCTTGTATTGTATTTATCGATGAAGTAGACGCCATTGGGCGATCGCGAGGCAGAGGTCAAATGCCCGGATCCAATGATGAGCGTGAGAATACACTGAATTCGTTACTTGTGGAAATGGATGGTTTCAGTACGGACTCCGGGGTGATCATTCTGGCCGCCACGAACCGACCTGATGTACTGGATTCGGCACTTTTGAGACCAGGTCGTTTTGATAGGCAGATAAGTATAGACAAGCCTGACATTGTTGGCCGTGAAGCTATTTTCAAGGTCCATCTGAAGCCCATCAAGCTCAATGAGGATGTGGACCCTAAGAAACTTTCAGCACAAACTCCTGGCTTCGCAGGTGCGGAGATCGCGAATGTGTGCAACGAGGCCGCGCTGATCGCTGCGCGGAGGGATAAAGACAAAGTCGATATGCAAGACTTTCAAGACGCGATTGATCGTGTGATTGGAGGTCTTGAGAAGAAAAACAAAATCATCTCTCCAGAGGAAAAAGAGATCGTAGCCTACCATGAGGCAGGTCATGCCGTAGCAGGATGGTACCTGGAACATGCAGATCCATTGGTGAAAGTGAGTATTGTCCCTCGAGGTGTGGCGGCGCTTGGTTACGCCCAATATCTACCCAAAGAGCAGTTCCTTTATCAGACAGAGCAACTCATGGATGAGATGTGTATGGCATTAGGTGGAAGAGCTGCTGAAGATATCATATTTGGCAAGATTTCAACGGGGGCTTTGAGTGATTTGGAAAGGATCACCAAACTTGCTTATAGTATCGTGACGGTCTACGGAATGAACGAAAAGGTTGGCAACCTCTCATTCTATGATTCGAAGCAATCTGAATACAACTTCACTAAGCCCTACTCCGAGGCGACGGCTGAAATGATCGACAAAGAAGTCAAAAAACTCATTGATCAGGCTTATAAGCGTACCAAGGACCTCTTGACCGACAAGCGTGAAGCCCTGGAAACCTTGGCCAAAGAGCTTTTGGAGAGAGAGATCATTTTCCAAAGCGATCTGGAGAATTTGATAGGGCCCAGGCCTTTCGAAAAGAAAACGACTTACGCCGCCTTCACTGAGCAAGACGATGACGCTAAGGAGGAGAAAGAAGAGGAAAAGGTGGAGGAGCTACCAGCGGAGGCACCCATAGTTTCAGAGGAGCAATCCGAAAAGGAAGAGGAAGAAACGGAAGGCACTTCTGTCTGATGTTCGGATGTATCAAGTTATTTTAGGGGAGCTTCGGCTCCTTTTTTTATGACTAGCAGTCAGCAATTCAAAGATTTACCTCCTGGTAAGCGATTATACTTCGCCAGTGATTTTCACCTCGGCATCCCCAATAAGGAAGATAGCCTGGAAAGGGAACGTTGCATCATCCGCTGGTTGGATGAGGTAAGCAGCGACGCAGCGGCCATTATACTGGTAGGAGACATATTCGATTTCTGGTTTGAATATCCCAATGTGATTCCCAAAGGATTCATTCGGTTTCAAGGCAAATTGGCACAGCTCAGGGACGAAGGCATACCCGTAATCTTCTTCACAGGTAACCACGATATGTGGATGTTTGATTACTTCCCGAAAGAGTTGGGCATCAGTGTGCATCGGGAACCACTCGTTTTCGAGGTAGGTGAAGAAAAACTATTTGTTGGCCATGGGGATGGCTTGGGGCCTGGCGATCACATCTATAAGTTGATCAAGCTATTTTTTGCCAGCAAGGTTTGTCAATGGATGTTCAAATGGTTGCATCCTAACGTTGGGATGCGGATTGCTCAAATATGGTCTTCGAGGAGCAGATTGGCCAGCGATCGAAAAGAGGTAAAATCTTATGGGGAAAAAGAATGGCTCTACCAATACATACTGCAGGTGGAGAAAGAAAATCAACATGACTACTACATATTTGGCCATAGACATCTGCCAGCTGATGTAAAGGGGTCAAATTTTCAGTACGTCAATCTTGGCGAATGGGTCCACCACAGGACCTATGCCGTTTATGATGGTTCCATGCTTGACCTGCGATATTTTGAAGCTTAACGTGATTTTGGCATTGGCATTGGTATCTGGGTGGTCTCAAAGTGTGGCTCAAGAGTGGAAACTGATTAGATCATTTCAATCGCAACACCCCATCACCACCCAATCCTTTGACAGGCAAAACAATCTATACATCGCCACTGAAATTGGGGAGATCGTAAAACTATCTGCACAGCTCAGGCAAATTCAGAAAATCTCGGTACCAAATCAAAATTCGATTACCCTGGTAGAAGCGAGAAACGCCCTCACGCCATTTATTTTTTCCAGGGGCAATCAGGAGGCAATGGTCTTTGACCGCTTCCTGGCAAGGCCTACTGTTTACCCAGCATCCCAATTTGTCGATCGCTTTGTATGGACCATGACGACATCCGTGGACCAACACTTTTGGCTTTTTCAGAATTCTCCTCCCTCCATACAAAAGGTCGACCGTAACCTGAGAACGATACTCCAGGATTCCAGGCTGCCACTGCACCTAGACCTTCAAAACGTCACCTTTTTCGGCGCATACCGAGGAATCCTGTTACTTGTGGATGCCGAAACAGGCCTCTATCTTTTCGATTTGTTTGGCAATGAATTGGCGCGAATTGAGACCCAAGGTGCCAGCTACGGTCAGCTGCAAGGTTCCTCCGTGATCACCTGCAACACTGAAAAGCTATTTTCTCTCAATCTTAATAGCCAAGAACTGGATACGCTCAGCACTCCTGGCAAATATTCAGCCGTTCTGAGTTTGGAGCAAGGATATTACTTCATAGGACAAAACCGCATTGATCTGTACCAGCTTGTCAATTAGTACCTCTATAGAGGTCCAGAATTCTCCTACGAAGCACGATACTATATTTGGCATTAGCCAGTTGCACCTCGGCTCGGTTCTTATTGTTCAAGCTTTCAAGGTAGGTATAGAAATCAGTGTTCCCTGTTTGGAAGCGTTTTTCCATGAAGTCAAAACTCTGCTGTAGTGCTACCAGGTTTTCGCTGGCTGACTGATACGTGTTCTGAGCAGCAACCAGATCCAGGTAGACGGTTTGGACCGTGTTAGTGGCCGTGATTTCGGCCTGTTGATTATCCAGTTCGGCGTTGGCCATGCTCAATTTTGCCACCTGGATCCTGTTGTAATTGCGAAAGCCGGTAAAGAGTGGAATGCTGATGGTGGCCTGGACAAATTCGAATTGATTAAAGTCCATTTGTTCCAAGAATGTGGCGTCCTGCTCAAAGGCATCGGTAGCCGGGTTAAATGCACCGTTTGATGAGAAGCTGCTACCAATTGAGCCAAACACGGCCACGGTCGGTAGTCTTAGGCCCCGAGCTGCCCTGAATTGATATCTTGCCGCATTCATACTCGCTTCTGATGCCTGCAAAGTTGGATTGTTGTTCAATGACTGGTCTAGCACGGAACCAAATTCATCGGGTGCCTGCAGCAGATCCGCTTCAGTGATCTCGTAGGGTTCCACAACGTAATTGGCAGCTGTAGGATCCAACTGCATGGCCTGAAGCAGTCTCAACTTATTCTGTTGAAAGGTATTCTCCAGGTTTGCGAGATTGAGACGCTCGGCGGCCAGCTGAGATCGAAAATTGTATACAGACTCGAGATTTCCCACGCCAACTGATTCGCGTTTAACTTCTCTATCCAATTGAGCTGCCAGCAAATCGACTCGTTCTCGTTGAACTTTGATGTTCTCTTCACTGACAATAACATCGAGGTAGGCCGCTAAAATGTTGGCCTCTGTGGTGAGCTCAGCTCCTGCTGTATTTCGTTCAGCACTGAGGAATTCTTGTTCTCGTTGCCTTCTGGTATTGTAATTTGACAATCCTTGAAATAGAACGAGATTGGCGTTGAGGTTGGGTCTGGACCGTTCGGTGGTCGTATTTACAACCTCTCCAGTATTCTGATCAAAAATGTTACCATTGGAAATGTCGTAGTTACCATCGGCGTTGATGGTCGGCAGGAACTGCATCAATGACTGCAGGTTGTTGGATTTGGCGATAAGCTCATTGTTTTTCGCCCGCTTGATCTGGATGTTGTTTTCCAGTGCTGTAGTTATACAGTCATCCAAGGTGAGTACCACAGTTTGCCTGTCGTCCTGACCATATGCAGCGAAGCAAATCAATACACCAAGTACGGCACTGATTACAGTTTTCATAGTTCCTTTCGTGTTGAGTTAGCTATTGATGGGGTGTTACAAAAAGGCTACCCGAGACGGATAGCCCTTTATGTGGACATGTAACTAGGTATGTTTTGAGTTTTTTTGACCTTCGAGTTCGTCAAAGGCACAAAATGTATGTGTTCGCAATGGATTTATACCAGTGCGTTGTCTTTCGAATTGATATTCTCAGATACGATTTGACCATCGAATAGGTGAATGACCCGATGCGCATATTCTGCATCAATCGGCGAGTGCGTCACCATAATCACGGTAGTACCATTTTCATTCAAATCGGTGAGCAGGTTCATCACCTCCTGTCCATTGGCAGAATCAAGGTTACCTGTAGGCTCATCCGCAAGAATCAATTTAGGTTTGGCAATTACCGCCCTGGAGATCGCTACCCTTTGCTGTTGACCGCCAGATAGCTGTTGAGGAAAGTGGTTTCGACGGTGCATGATTTTCATCTGCTCCATCACCTCTTCTACTCGCTTCTTTCGATCCGCCGAGCTGTACTTCAAATAGATCAACGGCAATTCGATGTTTTCATACACCGTGAGTTCGTCGATCAGGTTAAAGCTCTGAAAGACAAACCCGATATTGGCTTTCCTTAGATCCGCTCTCTTACGCTCAGAGTAACCGGAAATCTCCAAATCACCGAAGTGAAAATCACCCTCAGATGGATTATCCAGCAAGCCTATGATGTTCAACAGCGTTGACTTACCACAACCTGAAGGGCCCATGATGGCTACGAATTCGCCGGCATTTACTGTGAGATTCACACCTGCAAGAGCAGTAGTCTCAATTTCATCTGTGTAGTAAAACTTTTTTAGTCCTGATGTCTTAATCAGTTGTTTTCCGTTTTCCATTTTGTGCTATTTAGTAATTTGTTAAAGTTGATTTTCGGTTGGTTATTTGAATACCAGACGGTCCTTGTCCTCGTATCCTTCGTAAGAAGAGACAACAACTTTCTCTCCAGGTTGCAATCCCTCCAATACTTCGTAATATCTTGGATTTTGACGACCGAGCCTAATGTCTCTCCTTACCGCATAAGATTCTGACTCATCCACCACAAATATCCAGTTTCCGCCAGTTGTAGTGTAGAAGCTACCTCTTGGTATTTGTACGGCCGTGATTTTCTGACTCAATTGTAGTCTGATCTGCAATGTCTGACCTCTACGGATTCCCGTAGGTGGAACGCTATCAGTGAATTCCATATCTACGGCAAACAGTCCACCATTTACTTCAGGGTAGATTTTTCGTATTCTGAGCCCGTAGTCGTCACCGGCAAAAGGAAAAGAGCCATTGAGTCCCTCATAGATCCTGCTGATGTAGTGTTCGTCGATTGACGCCCTAACTTTGTAGCCATTGATATCATCTATCTGACCAATGTTTTGACCAGAGCCGATGGACTCACCTACCTCAGCATTGACCGTTGATAGTCTTCCCGAAATTGGTGCTTTAATGTAGAGGTTGTCCAGGTTGGATTTGATCATCTCCAGATTATCCCTGGTACGCTGCAAGGTTGTTTCTGCTTGCGCGATCTGCAGCACGGAGTTCATACTATCAAAGCGATTGGATTCGATCTGTATATCCCTAGTTGTTTTGAGTCGCTCATATTCCCTTTTCAAATTCAGGAATTCCTGTTCAGATATGATCTTCTCTTCGAAAAGCGGTTGACCCCTTTCATAAGCATCGCGCGCCTGATCAATTTGAAAGTCCAGTTGTGTGAGCTGTCGCCTAAGATCAAATTGATTTCGCTTCAAAGAAAGTTTTGTATTCTCAAGGTTGTTGACGAGGATGAAGGCTTGGGTTTCTTCACGTACGAAGTTTTGTAGCAGCACGTCATTGGAGAGTTTGAGTATCGTATCCCCCTTTTCAACCAGTATACCACCTTCATAGTATTTTTTCCCAACGACCCCACCGACTATAGCATCCAGACGGATGGTTTTGATAGGCATGACCGAGCCATCTACAGGAATGGTCTCCATGAATTCACCTTCCTTTACGGAAGCTACATTGATTTTCTCTAGCTCGACATTCAATCGGGCCCCGCCCTCAGCGAAAATGAAACTGTAGATGACAAAGAACAAAAAGATCGCCCCTGCTCCGATTGACAACAGGCGCTTCCATGTCCATTTCTTCTTCTTTATTTTTCGATCCATCTGGAAAAATTAGCTTTCTGATTCTGCTCATCCCTGTGCCAATTAGAATGCCACTATCTGTAACTAGCTGGTAATCAGTGAAATAAAAAATGATGCGAATTTTGTCGATGTGCGACTTGTACAGATTAGTACAAAAAGTGTTCGTTTTCGAGCATAAAAAAAGGTTCAGGCGGTCAACCTGAACCCAAAGGTCAAAAACTCAAAATAAAAGGACTAAATAAAATTCTTAATCCACAACAACTCCTCGAAGATAGTCAATATTGTGGATTCTTGAGTAAAAAAATCCTGTTTAAGCACTCAAGATGGCTTCCTACCCCTACTCTTCACCTTTATTGGGCACAACACCCGTCAAAAGAACCAAAAAAATGAAACCTTTGTCCGTACTTTCGGTTTGCATAGTATTGCTATTGGATTTGATAGTTCGGAAGGAAATATGTTAGCACTACAATTACAACTCAACCACAACTTATATTTAAAGGATCCTCAGAGTACAGATTTGGGTCTTAGGATCATCAACAGGAGTATTTCACTGATTGATCAAATCGGTTTCGAAGCTTTCACTTTTAAGAAATTGTCTCTGGAAATTGATTCCACGGAAGCCAGTATTTACCGATACTTCGAGAATAAGCACAAGTTATTGCTCTATCTCATCACGTGGTACTGGGCCTGGACGGAATACGCCATTTCATTCGAGACACACAACATCCCCACCGGGGAAGAAAAGCTGCTCATTGCCTTAAGGGTAATAACAGAGCAAAAAACGTACGATGACAATTTTCCAAATATTGACGAGCCCGCATTACAGCGTATTGTCATGGCCGAGTCAGACAAGACCTATTTGACAAAGCAAGTGGACGACATCAATAAGGAGGGCCTCTTCCGAGGCTATAAATCATTATGCAAAATGATTAGCGATTTTGTACTGGAGATCAAACCCAAATTCAGGTTTCCAAATGCATTGATCAGTACCTGCTTGGAGGCTTCCCACCAGCAGGTGTTTTTTGGTAAGCATCTACCCTCACTCACAGAGTTGCGGGATGCTGAAGATCCATATGAAGAAAATTTTCAATTCCTAAAGACACTGGTCTTCAATACGATCCAGTGCGATTAGCATGAACAACAGTACGATACTCAATATCCTGCACGAGAGTGCTACGATCCTGGGCATGGACCTGGACAGTACAGTCCTGAAGTCCACCGAGGATCTGCTTCGCCAATATAGCATCGAAGAAATCGCGGAATTCGTCCGTGACCTCACTGAGATCGCCAACAAAGCGGGTATCAACTATATAAGAAAAGAAGTTACCCGCAGGGAATTTGAAATCTTTGTAGAGAATTTTGATGCTCCTATGGTCGTTTTTCTGCGAGACGGGGCCTCAGCAATCCCCGCGATCGTTCATACCAATAGGAAGGACCAAAAGGAGATCTCCATCATTACCGACTATGGAACCAAGAGCAAGAAGCTAAACGACATTTCCGAGGATCAATTCCTAAGCACGTCAAAAGGTGAAATAATATTCTTGTCGGTCTTCGCCTACGAAAGCGTCGTGGGTAGTGACGCTGATGGGGAAATGCACAAAGACCTCACCCCGGTAAGGCGACTTATAAAGCTCCTCACCGCAGAAAAGAAAGACATACTCTACGTATATATATACGGTGTTATCATTGGGATAACCTCACTTATCCTACCATTAGGTATACAGGCAGCCATTGAGCTGATTTCTGGCGGGGTCTTCTTTAGTTCTATTTATTTCCTGATAGGTATAGTTATTCTCGGTGTTCTGGGATCGGGTGTTCTACAGGTACTGCAAATAACCATAGTGGAGTACCTACAAAGGCGGGTTTTCACGAAAGCGGCATTCGAATTTGCATTTCGGGTACCGCGAATCAAGATGGAGGCTGTGCTCAATCTGCATTTCCCAGAGTTGATGAATCGGTTTTTCGATGTACTCACCATACAGAAGGGTCTTCCCAAGCTCTTGATAGACCTTTCTACAGGGCTCATTCAAATCCTGTTTGGATTGATTTTGCTTTCCTTTTATCACCCATTCTTCGTCTTCTTCGGTGTAGCATTGGTACTAATCCTCTTTTTGATTTTCTACACCACGGGGCCGAAGGGACTACAATCATCCATAGTAGAATCGAAATTTAAGTACAAGGCTGTCTACTGGTTGGAGGAATTGGCAAGAGCGCTCATGAGTTTCAAAATCTCAGGAAGCACGGATCTCCCACTTCGAAAGACCGACTACTTCGTCAACAACTACCTAAAAAACCGAAAGAATCATTTCAAGGTACTCATTACCCAGTACGCTTACGTTCTCTTGTTCAAGGCTGTTATCACTGCTGGCTTGTTGATTATCGGTACGATTCTGGTCGTTCAGCGAGAGATCACGCTGGGTCAGTTTGTCGCATCTGAAGTCATTATCATCTTGACGTTGAGTTCCGTAGAGAAAATCATCATGTATATGGACGTGGTTTATGATATGCTGACAGCTGTGGACAAAATCGCGCATGTTACGGATCTTCCCCTGGAAAAAACGGGAGGTATAGACATTCCACTCAGTCCAAATGGAAACGCAGGCTATCATATCAAAGCACAAAACCTTGCCTATAGCTATCCTGGAACGAAAAAGCCATCGATCAAGAACATCAATCTGGAAATTCAGAAAGGTGAACGAATCTGCATCAGTGGTGTTGGCGGGTCGGGAAAAACGACATTGACCAACATGATCGCCGGGTTGTATGCGGACTTTGAGGGCTCAATGACCTACAATAAGTACTCACTTCGTGATTTGGATCGCATACATCTTCGAGATCGAATTGCCAAGAATGTATCTCGGGACGACATCTTTGAAGGTACAATACTCGAAAATATACTTGTGGGAAAACCCTTTGCTGACGAAATGACGGCCATTGAGTCACTGGAACTCGTGGGATTGTTGGAGAAAGTAAACAGCCTACCCGACGGGCTCAACCATAAGATTCTTAGTGCAGGAAAAGGATACTCTGAGACATTCGTCCAGCGCCTGATCTTGGCGAGATGTCTGGCCAAACAGCCTTATGTCCTGATCCTTAATGACTTTTTTGGGAATTTCCCTAAGAATGAAAGGCTTGCCCTGCTTCAAATGATTACAGACCAGAAACATCCCTGGACTTTAATCGTAGTCTCAAATGACCCTTTGATCATGGCTGCCTGTGATCGCGTTGTTTATCTCAAGGATGGTGAAGTCCTGGCCGACGGTACGCTTGAGAAAGTTTTGTCTTTTGAAGAAATCGTAGAAAACATCAACTAAGATGCTGAATATATCCAATGACAGGATAGATGAGATGCTTGCTGAGAAGCAGTTGTATTCCCTCAAAACACTCAAGACGCCGAGGTTGTCGATTTACCTTGCTCGGGTAATCCTGATATTGTTCGGAATAGTTGTGATTTCTATGTTCCTGCCCTGGCAGCAAAACATCAATGGGGTGGGCAAAGTGACGGCCCTTAACCCAGCCAACCGGCCCCAGACACTTGAATCCGCAATACCTGGACGAATTGTCAACTGGTACGTTTCGGAAGGGCAGCTTGTAGAGCGAGGGGATTCGATTCTCCAGCTTGCGGAGGTAAAAGACAAGTATTTCGACCCTAACTACCTGATCAGGCTGGGAGAACAAATCGATGCAAAGGAATCAAGTCTATTGGCCAAGAAGCTAAAGCGCGATGCCTATAAGAATCAGATAGAAGCCTTAAAAGCATCTTTGGATGCCAAGCTCGCCCAGGCAAGGAACAAGGTAGCACAGAGTGTGCTGAAAATTCAGAGCGATAGTATTGGTTTTGAAGCTGAAAAAATAAGCTACGCCAATGCTAAGAATATCTTTGAGCGAAATCAAAAACGCTATGAAGGTGGTAACATCACTTTGACGAAATTTCAGGAACTTGAAACCAAGTTTAATGCGGGTCAGGCCAAGGTGTTGGAGGCAGAAAACAAGTATCTTCAATCTCAGGCCGGCTTGACCATTGCTCGGACAGATCTATCGGCTATCCAGGCAGACTATTCTGAAAAGATCAGCAAAGCAACTTCAGATCTACAAGCAACTCTGGCGGATGTCAACGAAACTGAGGGGTCCATCGCCAAACTCAAGAATGAGTATGCCAACGTAAGCATCCGTCGCGATCAATACACCTTGGTAGCCCCTCAACGCGGCTACGTGGTCAAAGCGTTGAAAGAAGGCATCGGCGAAACCATTAAGGAAGGTGAGGCTATCGCTACCATCATGCCTTACCAGCCGGATCTCGCAGTAGAAATGTACATCAGGGCAATGGATGTGCCGCTCATTTCTGCAGACCGCAAGGTGAGAATACAGTTTGACGGCTGGCCGGCTTTGCAATTCTCGGGCTGGCCAAGTGTGGCCGTCGGTACGTTTGGCGGGGTGGTTCAGGTAGTGGATCGAGTCAATAACGGAAACGGCATGTTTAGAATCCTCGTCAAACCAGACCCAGAGGACGAACCCTGGCCCGATCAGCTGCGGTTAGGATCTGGAACAAAGGGCTGGGTAATGCTTGACAATGTGATGGTTTGGTACGAGATATGGCGTCAGCTGAATGGTTTCCCTCCCAGCCTCTATGCCGAGCCAGCGGAAGGTTATGCCGACATAAAAGGTGCCAAGGACACCGAGGACGCAAAAAGCACCAAATGAGAAAATTGATCCTGTTGTTGCTTTTTGCGCCACAGCTTTTGTGGGGTCAGGAGGATAGTACACAGCTACTGAAACTAGATAGCTACATTGAACTCATTCTCGCCAACCACCCGGTCATCAAGCAATCAGAACTTGTGAGGAGTATTGGTGATGCCGGGGTATTGGAGGCGAAAGGACAGTTTGACCCTAAACTGTCAGCATCATATGATCTCAAGAATTTCAAGGACACAGAATATTGGGATTTGCTCAATGGCACCCTGAAATTTCCTACGATCCTTCCCTTTGACCCGAAAGTCTCATTTGACCGGAATGAAGGTGAGTTTATCAACAATGAAAGGTCTATTCCATCCAGCAACGAGAACCGTCAGATTTCCGCAGGAATCTCACTTCCTCTAGGAAAAGGTCTCATCATCGATGAAAGAAGGAACATTCTGCGGCAAGCCCAAATCTACCAGGATATAGCGGAGGCGGAAAGAATTAAGATAGCCAACAAAATTCTACTCACTGCCATCAAAGATTATTGGGAATGGACACTCGCTTATCAGGAAGTCGTGCTGTTGCAACAGAGCATCAATATATCCCAAGAGCTGTTTCGGCGAATCCTTATCGATTTCGATGCCGGCGAGGCTGCAGTGATCGATACCATTCAGGCCAAGATCACCTTACAGAATCGGATTGTGGACTATGAAAACGTTCTTCTCGATTACAGGAGGTCCAGACTCCTCCTTCAAAATAATCTCTGGTCAATAGACCAGGAGCCACTGGAACTCGGCACAGCCACATTACCAGATACCTTGGCCGATTTGGGTATTGTTCCGGATGCTTCGAACCTCAACTCACTTCTGGAGTGGGCTGCGGTGCAGCACCCGGATATTCTCAAGACTGCGGGCAAAATCAATCAATTGGAAGTGGAACGAAGGTGGAATCGTGAGTCGCTCAAGCCTGAATTGGACCTGGAGTATTCCTTCATAGATGCGCCTATCACGCCCTTTGGTGACACAGAATCACCATCTTTCGGCGACAACTACAAATTGGGTATCGGATTTTCGTATCCCCTATTCTTGCGAAAAGAAAGAGGGAAGCTACAAAAAACAAATCTCAAGATCCAGCAAAATGAATTTGAGCTGAACACCAGAAGACGCATGATTCAGAACAATGTTCGCGGGAAGTTTTTCGAGACACAGACCAGTCAGCGGCTCACCCAGCAGTATCAGGAAATGGCCGCCAACTACCAAAGGTTGCTGCAAGCAGAATTCCTCAACCTGGAGGTGGGTGAAAGTGATCTCTTCAAACTCAACATACAGCAAGATAAGTTCATTGAGTCCCAGCTCAAATACCTAAAGACGCTCACCAAATTCAGAAAGAACAAAATCGAGATTCTTTACGAAGCGGGGATTCCTTTTCTCAACCTGAACTAACGATCGTCGGCTGTCCGTTTCCGTCCATACATTATTTCCTTGGGCGTTCACTTTCGTACAATTTATTTTACCTAACTTCCGCAAATTCATCCAATAAGGGGATGGCACAGTTTGTGAACTGATAACCAAAAAATATTTCATGGTGGAAAAAGAACTTGGCAAAATACTGATCATCGATGATGACGAAGATGTTCTCCTGGCAGCGAAAATGCTTTTGAAAAAGCATGCCAAAGAAGTCACAATCGAAAAAAACCCCAAGAAGATACCTTTTCTGCTCAACAATGACACTTTCGATTTGATCTTGCTGGATATGAATTTCAGCAAGGACATTACCAGTGGGAAGGAGGGATTCTATTGGCTCGAACAGATTCTGGATAAAGATCCTCAAGCAGTTGTGATACTTATCACTGCGTTTGGAGATGTTGAGATGGCCGTGAAAGCCCTTAAGGCGGGAGCCACAGACTTTGTACTGAAACCATGGCAAAATGAGAAGCTATTGGCCACGCTCTCCAGTGCTTCCAGGTTAAAGAAATCCTATGAGGAGGTTTCCCAACTCAAACAGACTAAGAAGCAACTGCAGGAAGACAGTAATCTGGCCTTCAAGGATATCATTGGGCAAAGCCAGGCCATTACGGATGTGTTCAAGATCATTGATAAAGTGGCGGCTACTGATGCCAATGTGCTCATTCTGGGAGAAAACGGCACAGGTAAGGAGTTGATTGCACGGGCGATCCACCAGAAGTCCTCACGGAAGGACAGTATCTTCATCGGCGTGGATATGGGTGCCATCACCGAAACCCTCTTTGAAAGTGAGCTCTTCGGACACAAGAAGGGCGCCTTTACAGACGCCAAGGACGACCGGGCCGGCCGTTTTGAAATTGCAAATAAGGGCAGTCTGTTTCTGGATGAGATCGGCAATCTCAGCCTGCCTTTGCAATCCAAACTATTGACAGCCATTCAAAAACGCGAGGTCACCAGAATAGGCAGCAACAAGGCCGTTCCCATTGATATAAGACTTATTTGTGCAACGAATATGCCGGTCTACGATATGGTTGCCGAAAATACCTTTCGACAGGACCTGTTATACCGTATCAACACCGTGGAGATACAGCTGCCACCTCTCCGTACAAGGTTAGAAGACGTACCCCTTTTGACAGATCATTTTGTACACAAATACGCATCGAAATACCGCAAATCCGTCACAAAGATCAATCCGGCGACAGTAAAAAAATTGCAGAAATACAGCTGGCCTGGCAACATACGAGAGCTGCAGCATGCCATAGAACGTGCCATCATCATGTCTGATTCAGACACCTTGAATCCAGACGACTTCTTCTTTCTTTCTCAAAAGGCCGAATCAATAAACACGCCGGAACCTGAGAGCTTCAATCTCGATGAAGTGGAGCGAGGCGTCATTGAGAGGGTGATCAACAAGCACAATGGCAATATTTCGAAAGCTGCCAAGGAATTGGGCCTGACCAGAGCATCCCTTTACCGAAGACTGGAGAAGTATGGTCTTTAAGCAGTTCAAAGTTCAACTGCTCATACGGCTAGGACTGCTGGTCCTATCGATTTTCTTATTGGTCGATCTGATATATACTGATGGTGCTGCATTCACCCAAGGCATTGTGCTGACACTGGTCGTGGTCCAGGTCTATTTCGTCTATCACTTTCTTGAAAAGGTGAACAGAGAGATCATCACTTTCCTGAAAAGCATTCATTACGATGATTTTTCCCTGACCTACCCGGAGCGTAGCACTAAATCCAGTTTGGACGATCTCTACAAAGAGTTCAATAGTGTAATTCGTAAATTCAGGGAGATCCGTGCCGACAAAGAGGCACAATACCAATACCTGAAAACCATCGTACAGCATGTAGGCATTGGCATCATCACCATTGACAAAGACGGCGAAATACAAATTATCAATACCGCGGCCAGAAAACTACTTGGAGTCAAACAAGTGAAGAATATCTCCCAATTTGCGACCATATCGGCCCCTTTGGTAGCCGCCATCAAAGACCTCAAGACTGGAGGCAGAGACCTCATCAAGATATCGAAAGATGGAGACGATATCCAGGTCGCTTTGTATGTGATCGAGCTCTCACTACGAGCCAAGGAATTCAAATTGATCTCGCTTCAAAACATACAGAGCGAACTCGAAGAGAAGGAAATGGAAGCCTGGCAAAACCTGATCAGGGTGCTCACGCATGAGATCATGAACTCAGTTACACCCATTTCTTCCCTCGCAGCCACTGTAGAAAGTGAGTTGAGCAATTTTCTTGAAAGTGATGGCAATGTCAACGAAATACCCAACGATGATATTGAAGACTTTCACCTTGCCGTCCAAACCATCCACAACCGAAGTGAAGGTCTCATCAAATTTGTGAGCGATTTCCGCAATATGACACGGATCAAGCTTCCCAACATGGAAGAGCAGAAGGTCTGTGACATCCTTAAACACATCATTTCACTGCTGAAGTATGACATCAAACGGGAAAATATTGAACTCGACTATGCGGTATCGCCCGATGACCTTACTTTCAGTATTGACAAGGAGCAAATAGAGCAGGTGGTCATCAACATGATGAAAAATGCCATCCAGGCACTGGCAGAGAACGACGAAGACGGGAAAGCAAGCAAACTGCTGGAGGTAAAAGCTTTTGAAGGCGAAGACCAAAGTGTCTATATTTCGATCAAAGACAATGGACCCGGTATTGAAGAAGAAGCCCTTAAGAAAGTATTCATACCCTTTTTCACCACAAAAAAGAATGGTTCGGGAATTGGCCTAAGCCTATCGAAGCAGATCATGAGAAATCACAGAGGGAATATTACCGTCAAGTCTGCTCTCAATGTCGGCACGGAGTTCTTGTTGAAGTTCAACGTCTAACACGATGAAATATGTTTTTGTCGTACAGGGGGAAGGCAGAGGTCATATGACGCAAGCCATCTCGCTCGCTCAAATCTTGCAAGGGGCAGGCCACGAGGTGAGTAGCGTGATTGTTGGCAAAAGCCCCAGACGAAAAATCCCGCAGTTCTTTTTTGACCGAATGGATTGTCCGGTCATCGAACTTGAAAGCCCCAATTTTGTCACTGACAAGCATCAAAAGTCCGTGAAACCTGTCAAAAGCCTTGCGCATTCGCTCGTGAGGGGTCCTCAATACAAAAAGAGTATCGCAGAAATTCACAAAATAGTCACAGAAGATAAGCCTGACGTGATCGTAAATTTTTACGATTTCCTTGGCGGCCTGTACAATTTTTTTGAGCGACCAAAGTCCCGCTTTGTTAGCCTTGCCCATCAATATTTGCTGTCCCATCCGGAATTCACATTCCCTACCGGCCGTATATGGGATAAGGCCTCAATCCTCATGGCCAATCAGATTACGTCTTTGCGCAGTGATCGCATTCTGGCGCTGTCCTTTCAACCCTTTGACCATCAACCAGACCAAGGCATGTTTGTGGTGCCTCCTTTGCTCAGAGATGAGGTAAAATCACTCAAGCCTACAAAGGGCGATTCAATTCTGGCCTATATGGTCAATCCTGGTTATGGCGAGGAAGTACAGCGTTTTCATGAACAACACCCAGAGATCAGCCTTGATTGTTTTTGGGATATGCGCGATAAGCCCAGGGAATGGAAAGTCGATGACACACTCACCTTTCATCAACTGGATGACCAGAAATTCATTGAGAAAATGGCTGATTGTCGGGGATACATCACCACTGCAGGTTTCGAATCCGTTTGTGAGGCCATGTACCTGGGCAAGCCGGCCATGATGATTCCCGTGGAGGGTCACTATGAACAGGCATGCAATGCCGTAGACGCAGAAAAAGCCGGGGCTGGCATTTCCAATGATACTTTCGATATTGCCAAACTAGTGGACTACATTCCCAGATATGAGGATACCTCAAGCTGGTTTGGCGATTGGGCCCGCCAAAATCGCGACTACTTCCTAAAGTATTTGACTGACTGGTAGAGCGTATTCGTCACTGAAGGAAAGCTGTTTCAATTAAATTCTGGCATACATGGGCTCTAAAAAAAGATCATGAGCATTGCCCTACTTGACTTGAATCAGTAAGAAACTCGCATTTTTCACAGACCTTTGATGCCATGGCGATCATATCTAAGAAAAAGATCCCTTATAAAATTGACGCTCATCTGCGAGCCTATTTGCACAAATATGCCAGGTCCATCGACTTACCTATAGAATATCAGGATCTGCTCAGGTACGACAATTCTATTCCCCAGTATGATAGCCAGGGTAACGATACCCTATGGGAGACCGTCTTCTACCCGCCGGTAGATATGGATCTGATCCACGAGTCATTGAAAAAGATATATGCCATCATGAAATCACAAGGGGATATGTCGGTCATGGAGCACTTGTTCATTGACCGGGTCGACCTTTGTATTTACGGCAACACCAAGCCCTTCAGGATAAGGATTGTCAACAGGATCAATGACAATTTCGATTACTTCTACATCAAGAATGCCGACGCATCGAGGATCTACGGTCTTGAACTTGAGCATCTGCTATCTCCAAACAGGATTGACTATCTGGTATGCAAGGACACCCTCATTGAGGAGCACATTGTGGGTGTACCGGCAGACATGTTCATCAAGACTTATATTGAGGATCCTAACCTCAATCAAATTCGCCTTGCCAAAGAATTTGTGAAGTTCAACGAACGCTGCTTCGTCAGGCTGTTAGGGGACATGCACTCTTCAAACTTCGTAGTGGACATTACTCCAGATTTTGAAGAGGTCAATTATCGACTTCGAGCAATTGATTTCGACCAGCAGTCATTTGAGGGAAAACGGTCTATCTATATGCCCCAATATTTCAAGCAGAACAATCCGATCATCAAGTTGGGGTTTGCCCACGTGACACCCGAAACCATGCGTCAGTATCAGCGGGAAGAAAGGTCGATGATCGCCAACCGCATGAAAGTTGAGAGGACCCGAGTCATGGAGCTACTGACCACCATGAAACAATCCACGATATCCACTCCTGAGAATATCAGACGGCTAAGAAAAGACCTTGCTCAGTTTTATGAGGAAAAGGACTTCCTCAACTGCGAAAACATGGGAGCCATCGTCGAATTGAGCTTGCAGATGCTCGAGCGAAAACGCGACCTCTACAAAGATCATACATAGATAAGACCCTCTTCCTCATTTCCGAATGTGACATGCTGCTGCATCGCATGGCGCGTCGCCGAGAGCAATGCCAGAAGCGCGTCGACCTGATGCCAGGAGGAAAGGTCGGGTACTTTCATGTTGAAATGCATCTGCAATGCACTCCTGATGGGTGCAAGTTGGGAAGAGCCTTTTTTGTATCCAAGGTCCGGTAGCTCAAGGATCTGGGCGAGATGACCTGGATATGTCTCATAGAAGGTTGGCCCGGTCAATTTGAAATTTTGCTGCAGCTTCATTGCCCTGGCCGTGAGACCACCAAGAAACATGGGAGACATGGCTTTCAAGGTCCGGTCACAAGCGCGATAGAAGTAGTCATCTCCTTTCCCGAAATAGGCTGCCGGCAACGACAAAGGTGCATCAATGAAAACCACGCCAGGCATTCTGTCCTGGACAAAAGCGGAGATAAACTGATCGGCGTCCTTTTTCTTTTCGCTTTGAACTATCCTTATGCACTCACGATCATAATAAGCGATCGCCGTGGTTCCAGCCAATTTGCTGCCATAGTCTATCCCTAGTACATTATCCGGTATATTCAAAAGAGGAATGCCCCAATTTCGCCTTCCAGCTGTACCTGAATGTGTTCATCCAGGGTTGTGGCCAATTCATAGCCACTGTAGGTTGCAGATATCGGAAATGAGGCATGGCTTCGGTTGATCAGCACTGCGGTCTCTACTTGCTCCACATGTGTTTGAAGTAGAAATTTCAAGGAATAGGCCAGGGTTCTGCTCGTGTTCAGTACATCATCCACCAATACAATATGTTTCCCTGAAAAGAGTGACAAGTCGCTATCTACCTTGATATCACCCGAGGTATTGGATTTGTCGATATCCAGCCTTACCAGTGTTGTTTTGAATGACGGGTCAATCGCCACTAATTCACCTTTGATGTATTCGGCCATCCTGTAGCCCTGGTCAAAGACTCCCACCAGGACAATCTCACCTACCGCAAGGTTATTCTCATAGATCTCCACCGAAATCCTCTTGAGAATTCGGAATATCTGGTTAGCGGAAAGTATTGTAGACTTTTCCTCCGTCATTAAGACTCTGGTACTGGCATGACCTTGCTGTCCTTGAAAGTCGAAAGGATAACCATGGATTGCATACTGTCTACCACATCTATTTCGCTTACTTTCTCAAGCATCAGCTTCTGATAAGAGGCTATGTCGCTGGATATCACCTTCAGTACAAAATCACCACTCCCTGTGATATGATGACACTCAATGACTTCTGGAATCGCATTGATCTTCTCCAGGAACAGATCGATGTTGCGCTTGTTGTGGCCTTTGAGGGAGACTTGCACAAAAGTGCTTACGCCAAGCCCAATTTTGCTTGTATCCAGCTTAGCATGATAACTTCTGATAATCCCTGAGTTCTCCAGTTTCTTGACTCGCTCCAAAGTTGGCGCCGGAGAGAGGCCAATGTCCTTTGAAAGTTGAGCATTTGTGATCTTGGCATTAGACTGCAAAATCTCCAGGATCTTTCGATCGGTTTCGTCCAGTTTTACAGAATTAGCGTTTAGTTTCATTTTTTCCTGTGATTGTGCTGGTTTTATTGCAAACGTAGGACGGACCTACATGGTTCGAAATATTATTCGCTACAAAATTAATAGATATAGCTTTTGTTCTGGCAATAAATCCAAATCTTAATATTGGAACAATCTTATAGCAGTAAGCACTTAGTACTATTGCTTCACTATTCTGATTATTTCCGAGGTTTCGCCGTATTCTATCCGAATAAAATACAAGCCAGCCTCATAGGGTGCTAATATCACGGGAAATGCATGCAACCCAGATTGGAGGTCTCGGTAGGTCTCTGAGCTTTCTGTTTTGCCGGAAACGTTCAGCAAAGTAATGGTGACATCACCATCTACAGGTAAAACCGTGCGGATAGTCGTCTGATCCCTTGCAGGATTGGGAAAAGGGGGTTCTATGATTGGTTGTGGTTCGATGGTGATACAGCTTTCATTGTCATCAGGTTCCAGGTCTTCCGCGTCATAAACTGATTCCACCTGAACACAGATGTACTGAGCCAAATTTGGCACCCCCGCATCTAACTGGATCACCCGTGATTGGCCAATGCCAATGAGCGTTTCGATTCGATCTTGAGTCGGGAGCTGATCCTCGACCTGTATGGTGAAGCGCAGGTTATCCACTGGCAGATTACTGCGGTTGACCACGGACAATACGATTGATGAGAAGTCTTCATCCTGATGTACCAGTGCCATCTCCTGGATGACCAAATCTACGAGGGGTTCCCGAATCAGGACTTCTGTTGTCATGGTGTCGGTACAGGCATCACCCGAGAATGTGACGAGGTCAATTTGGTAGGTGCCAGGATCCGTAAAAACCCTGGTGAGGTTCTCATCGTCGGCAAGGAATTCTTCATCGACCAGCCAGATGCTCGAATCGCTCCCTTCTGACAAGTTTTGGAATGTGATCTCAGTTCCCGGACCACCAAAAGATGTATTTGACGCAAATGATGCTAGTGGCGCCTCAAGAACATCCACGGTCTTCTCCAGTTGATACTCACACCCCGAAGCAGTCGTCACAGCGAGTGTGACCTCCTGTACTCCGGATGTTCCAAAACGATGTATGAAACTCCTTCCGTTACCGAAAGCAACATCGTTGATGAGCCAGTTGCGTAGTGTGACAGTATCATTGGCAATGATGGTAGTATCCAGCATGGAAACGAAGGTATTTTGACAAATCTCACCCACCTCAAATCCCAGAATCGGTGCCTCCAAAACCTGAATACTATCTTCCAGCGTGGCGGTACAGAGATTTTCCGTTGTTACCGTCAACGTGACTGGATAATATCCGGGTCCACCAAATGCATGTACAAAACTGGAATCTTCATACGTAGTGCCATTTACATTCCATGCATAGGCAATTGCTCGATTGGCATTCTCCGTAATGCTCTGGTCAGCAAAAGAGAATGGACTACCATCACAGGAAGCCCCAAATGAGAAGTCAACCTCCGCCGCGTCCAGGACGGTTATCTGACGGGTTGCCTCATCCTGACACCCTCCAGCGCTCTCTACTATTCCAGTCACCTCATAGATTCCAGGCTCATCCAAGCCCAATTCCGGTATTGAATCAACAGATAGCAACTCGCCTGCCACCAGCCATTGCCATGAGACAATATCGGAATCCTGCACTGTAGAAGTATCTGTGAGCGTCACTTCACCCTCACATGGCAGCGACACCCGAAACCCTGCCTTTGGAATAGACTCCACCTTGAAGGTATCCAACTTGACATTGCTGCATCCGGTATCATTGAATGTTGTGAGGGTTACCGCAAACTCACCGGCAGCGCTATATAGGTAATCCGGATCAGTCAAGGTACTGGTGGCGCTATCGCCAAAATTCCAGAAATAAGAATTTGCACCTGTAGATAAGTTGGAGAAGCTTGTGATTTCACCGAAACAGGTAGCGGAGATTGTGAAATCAGATGTTGGTGAATCAATGACCGTCAAAGATCGGCTCACAACTTCCGAAGAACAGCCTGGGACGGAAGACTGCACCTCAAGCATGAATTGACCTGAAGGCACATTCAAAGTGGGCGTAGTCCCAATAAAGGTAGAATCCAATTCCACTACGGTCCATGAAAATGCCAGATCTCCATTGAAAGCTGAAGTATCCGTCGTATTAGTTAATTGGAAATCAGTAGCTGCGCAATAATCATCGGCCACGATGAAGACCGGAGTTGGCGGTTCAGGGTAGATGGAAATTGTATCTGAGACCACACTGGTACAGCCGCCATTACTCACTTCCAATCTAACAATATAGTCCCCTGTAGCCCCATAGGTGTGCTGGGGACTCAGGCTTGTGCTGGAATTGCCATCTCCAAAATCCCAATCGTAGCTGGTGATGTCTCCATTGAGGTCGGTAAAACCAAATTGATTGGAATTGAGAATACAGCGATTGCTATCGATCTCCAATACCAATGAAGGCGCAGTATTATCAAGAACAGTTACCTCTTGCAAGGCCGAAACCTGCGAGCCATTGGCATGTTCTGCAGTCAATCTGATGTACTTGGTGCCTGCTGTACTGTAGGACAAGCCTGTGGGCATGAAGGCCAGGCTGTCCACATCGGGACTAGAAGTCCCCGCTTCACATGCCTTTGGAAAAGTGTATCGATACAAAAACCCATTATTCCTTTGTCCCAAACCCACCCAATCAGTACCCTGATAGGCAAAGTCTATGTCGAAAACTCCGCTATAACCTGATATCACAGGATCAACAGCAGCCGTGACACCACCCAGCAAATTATTGCCGAAGTCCAATCGGTATAAGCTGCTTCCCGAGGTGGTCAGATATGCCAGCCCGGTTTCGGGTAAGTAGGCTACATCGGTTGGCGCCGCCAAACCGGAGATATCACTGGTCAGGGAACTCTCGGTATAGGTATCATCATCCAACACTGCCCCAAAGTCTACCCTCAACAATGCCGAATTTGAAAAAGATGCCACCAGACCTACCCAGGAACTGCCTGTGTAGTCAACACTGAACCCCAGCAACCCCGAACCGCCACTCAGCACCAAATCCCGCGTTGATAGCGACGGACTTGACAACGAACTCCCCATATTCCAGACCGTCAATTTGCTCGTTCCGAAATTGCTGACCAAGCCAATGTAATCCCCACCCTCCTTATGAATCTCAAGATACCGGGGCGTCGATAATCCAAGTTCCCCTAGTCCCGACAGCAACGATCCAGCCGGTGAGGTATTTGACAGATCCTCTCCAAAATCCAGGTGAACCACACTCCCCGAGCTATTCAGAATGAACCCATACCATCGACCATCGTAAGAAAGTATCTGCAAATCATATGGACTACTCAACAACCCGTCAGGAACAGTGATCTCAAGGGTATCTGCAGTCAATAGCAAACTACCTGGAAATGCAAGACGATACAATTTGTTATTATCCCGGCTCGTCACGAAGCCGTACCAGGCACCCAATGAATCAACCATGGTCAAGGCGTGTGGTAGCGATGTCCCTTCCATGTCCAGGAACTCCTCCTCCTCCACCAACTGATCTAAATCACTCGTACAAAAGTCCCAGGCTACAGTCGATGCATTCACCGTAGTATTGCTCAACACGATTTCCTCTTCCAGACAAGCTGTTTCTTGAGCCGAAAACGAAACCGCCGCTGAAGTGGAGGCTTCCACCGTCAACACCTGGGTTACCGTATCACGACAGCCCTGGGTCGTCTCAACGAGTAGTGCCAGGTCATTGGTCTCAATATCACTCAATATCAACGTCAATGACTGATCGTTGAAAATACTATCCCCATCCAATAGCCAGAGCCACTGTGTGACCTCATTGTCCGAAAAGGTCTCGTCAACGCCTAAAAATGAAGTCGAGATGTTTTCAGTAAGATTCGATGGCCCGTCTATAGAAATTAATGGACCTCCGTTGACCTGAAGCAAACTGTCTACCTCAATTACGCAGCCGTTCGAGCTGGTCACCTTTAAGCTGAGGGGGTAATCCCCCGCTCCAGGGTAGGTGAAAGTTGTGGAAGGTACTGCACCCGATTCGTCGATTACCGCATCGCCATCGAAGTCCCAGGCATATCCGCCTGTGTCGTCACCAGTGACCGTAGCCACAAACTGCACCGCCGAGTCCAGGCAATTGTTGCTGTAACTCAATAGTACCTCCGGGCCCTCCGACAATACAATGGTGCTATCCAGAACATCCGAACTGCAGCCAGGAATAGAACTCTGTAAAGTGATGAGCTGATTCCCTGAATTAGTGAAAACTACCGACGTATCCGCACTCTGAGAAGCAATCCCTCCCAGGTCCCATTCATAACTCAAAACGTCGTCGAAGCCCGTCTCATCCGTCGTATTGGTGAATGTCAGCGCTGTATTGCTGCATAATGTCGTCGGACTGATCTCGAAACTGGGTACCGGCGGTTCCGGGTAGATTGTCACAACCTCACTCCTTTCGATGCTGCAACCTGAAGCATTCGACACCGTAAGGCTGATCGTTTTCTCCCCAAGTGTCTCAAATTGAAAATCAGTATCAGCGGCTGCGCTACTACCTTCCCCGTTGAAATCCCAGCTGTAGCTGGTCACATCTCCTGAAAGATCCGTAGAGTTGAAGGTGTTGACATTCAAAATACACCTGTTCTCATCCACAGTGAAGGTTATCGAAGGCGCCGTAGCATCTTCTACGATAAGACTTTGAACTGAAGAGACCTGCGAACTATTCTCATGCTCAGCCGTCAATCTGATGTACTTGGTGCCTGCTGTACTGTAGGACAAGCCTGTGGGCGTGAAGGCCAGGCTGTCCACATCAGGACTGGATGTCCCCGCTTCACATGCCTTTGGAAAAGTGTATCGATACAAGAACCCATTATTCCTTTGTCCCAAACCCACCCAATCAGTACCCTGAAATGCAAAGTCTATGTCAAAAACTCCGCTATAACCTGATATCACAGGATCAACAGTAGCCGTGACACTACCCTGCAAATTATTGCCGAAATCCAGGCGGTATAAACTGCTTCCCGAGGTGGTCAGATATGCCAGCCCGGTTTCGGGTAAGTAGGCTACATCGGTTGGCGCCGCCAAACCGGAGATATCACTGGTCAGGGAGCTCTCGGTATAGGTATCATCATCCAACACTGCCCCAAAGTCTACCCTCAACAATGCCGAATTTGAAAAAGATGCCACCAGACCTACCCAGGAACTGCCTGTGTAGTCAACACTGAACCCCAGCAACCCCGAACCGCCACTCAGCACCAAATCCCGCGTTGATAGCGACGGACTTGACAACGAACTCCCCATATTCCAGACCGTCAATTTACTCGTGCCGAAATTGCTGACCAAGCCAATGTAATCCCCACCCTCCTGATGGATCTCAAGATACCGGGGCGTCGATAATCCAAGTTCCCCTAGTCCCGACAGCAACGATCCAGCCGGTGAGGTATTTGACAGATCCTCTCCAAAATCCAGGTGAACCACACTCCCCGAGCTATTCAGAATGAACCCATACCATCGACCATCGTAAGGAAGTATCTGCAAATCATATGGACTACTCAACAACCCGTCAGGAACAGTGATCTCAAGGGTATCTGCAGTCAATAGCAAACTACCTGGAAATGCAAGACGATACAATTTGTTATTATCCCGGCTCGTCACGAAGCCGTACCAGGCACCCAATGAATCGACCATGGTCAACGCGTGGGGCAAAGAGGCTCCCTCATAATCAAACAAAAACTCCTCATCTACTAACTGCTCCAAATCACTCGTACAAAAGTCCCAGGCTACAGTCGATGCATTCACCGTAGTATTGCTCAACACGATTTCCTCTTCCAGACAAGCTGTTTCTTGAGTCGAAAACGAAACCACTGCTGAAGTGGAGGCTTCCACCGTCAACACCTGGGTTACCGTATCACGACAGCCCTGGGTCGTCTCAACGAGTAGTGCCAGGTCATTGGTCTCAATATCACTCAATATCAACGTCAATGACTGATCGTTGAAAATACTATCCCCATCCAATAGCCAGAGCCACTGTGTGACCTCATTGTCCGAAAAGGTCTCGTCAACACCTAAGAATGAAGTCGAGATATTTTCAGTAAGATTCGATGGCCCGTCTATAGAAATTAATGGACCTCCGTTGACCTGAAGCAAACTGTCTACCTCTGTCACGCAGCCGTTCGAGCTGGTCACCGTTAAGCTGAGGGAGTAATCCCCCGCTCCAGGGTAGGTGAAAGTTGTGGAAGGTACTGCACCCGATTCGTCGATAACCGCATCGCCATCGAAGTCCCAGGCATATCCGCCTGTGTCGTCACCGGTGACCGTAGCCACAAACTGCACCGCCGAGTCCAGGCAATTGTTGCTGTAACCCAATAGTACCTCCGGGCCCTCCGACAATACAATGGTGCTATCCAGAACATCCGAACTGCAGCCAGGAATAGAACTCTGTAAAGTGATGAGCTGATTCCCTGAATTCGTGAAAACTACCGACGTATCCGCACTCTGAGAAGCAATCCCTCCCAGGTCCCATTCATAACTCAAAACGTCGTCGAAGCCCGTCTCATCCGTCGTATTGGTGAATGTCAGCGCTGTATTGCTGCATAATGTCGTCGGACTGATCTCGAAACTGGGTACCGGCGGTTCCGGGTAGATTGTCACAACCTCACTCCTTTCGATGCTGCAACCTGAAGCATTCGACACCGTAAGGCTGATCGTTTTCTCCCCCAGCGTCTCAAATTGAAAAACAGTATCAGCGGCTGCGCTGCTACCTTCCCCATTGAAATCCCAGCTGTAGCTGGTCACATCTCCTGAAAGATCCGTAGAGTTGAAGGTGTTGACATTCAAAATACACCTGTTCTCATCCACAGTGAAGGTGATCGAAGGGGCCGTAGCATCTTCTACGATAAGACTTTGAACCGAAGAGACCTGCGAACTATTCTCATGCTCAGCCGTCAATCTGATGTACTTGGTGCCTGCTGTACTGTAGGACAAGCCTGTGGGCGTGAAGGCCAGGCTGTCCACATCAGGACTGGAAGTCCCCGCTTCACATGCCTTTGGAAAAGTGTATCGATACAAAAACCCATTATTCCTTTGTCCCAAACCCACCCAATCAGTACCCTGAAATGCAAAGTCTATGTCGAAAATACTTCTATACCCTGCAATGATGGGGTCCACCGTATCTGTTACATCCCCAAGCAAATTACTGCCGAAGTCCAATCGGTATAGATTACTTCCCGAGGTAGTCATATAAGCCAGTCCTGTTCCTGGCAGGTAGGCTACATCGGTCGGTGAAGCCAAACCGGAGATATCACTGGTCAGGGAGCTCTCGGTATAGGTATCATCATCCAATACCGCCCCAAAGTCTACCCTCAACAATGCCGAATTTGAAAAAGATGCCACCAGACCTACCCAGGAACTGCCTGTGTAGTCAACACTGAACCCCAGCAACCCCGAACCACCACTCAGCACCAAATCCCGCGTCGATAGCGACGGACTTGACAACGAACTCCCCATATTCCAGACCGTCAATTTGCTCGTGCCGAAATTGCTGACCAAGCCAATGTAATCCCCACCCTCCTGATGAATCTCAAGATACCGAGGCGTCGATAATCCAAGTTCTCCCAGTCCCGAAAGCAACGATCCAGCCGGTGAGGTATTTGACAGATCCTCTCCAAAATCCAGGTGAACCACACTCCCCGAGCTATTCAGAATGAACCCATACCATCGACCATTGTAGGGCAGTACCTGCATATCATATGGACTACTCAACAACCCGCCAGGAACAGTGATCTCAAGGGTATCTGGTGTCAATAGCAAACTACCAGGAAATGCAAGACGATACAATTTGTTGTTACCCCGGCTTGTCACGAAGCCGTACCAGGTATCCATAGAATCAACCATGGTCAACGCGTGCGGCAGAGAGGCTCCCTCATAATCAAACAAAAGCTCCTCATCTACTAACTGCTCCAAGTCACTGGTACAAAAGTCCCAGGCTACACTTTCGGCGTCAGTAGAGGAATTGGTCAAAATTATTTCCTCCTCCAGGCAGGCTGTCTCAGGCACAGTGAACTCCACGGTCTGCGCCCAAGCCTGAGAGCAAACCAATAGAACTATGACCTTTAACCAGAAGTGACGAGCCTTCACCTGAAATATAATTTTTTGTATACAAAATTATAAAATTCTAATCCAGCATCCATGCCAAACAACTCCTTCGCCGCGTCAAACGTCGAAAAATTCGGTGGTTTTGTAAATGACTCACCCTCAAGGGACTTGACTGGATATCCTTCCTCCTGCCATAGCTGCAAATCGCCAATAGCACCCAGGAAGACCGCTTCCATCCCACAAGCCCAGTATTCCCCAAGCTTAGTGGGGCAGCGACCCAGATTAGATACCCCTGCTTTGTAGAAGACCAGCCCCTCATCCCCTGCCCATAACAATTGATGCAATTCTTGGTAACTAGACGACCTCAGGAGCAATCGTGAAGGGTGCTCAATTTCGCTTAGGAAGGGCTCTAAAAATGTCGTATTTTGGGAGATTACCAAAAAGTAGTTCCGCTCATCGCTGAGCACTTGGTTCACCACCTCTACCAGCGTATCGATTGGATAGTTGCCCCCCAGGGATCCACTGTATATCACAAGCCGACTGGTCGGTGGTATGCCCAAACGTATCTTAGCCTCTCGCTTCGCAACTTCCGACGGAGTGGGGAAATATCTAAAATCAACGCAAGTGTGTACCACCCCCACCTGGTCGGGACTCACCTGAAATTCCTCTAATATCTTGTTCTTTCCGACCTCGGTAAGCGACACCACAAAATCTGATTTTTCAAAGAATTTGCGCTCAAGCCTACGAAACAATTTGATCACACCCTGGTGAATAGGGCCGCTCCAGGCTCCACTTTCAATTTTTTCGTCGACCCACCATCCTCGCATGTCAAAAATGAACCGGGTCCCCAGTTTTCGCCTCAGCAACAGCCCAACAATGGCAGTGATATAACCACGGCAATGCACAATATCGATGGCATTCTCCTTAACCAGCTTTCGACTTGCTCTCCAGCAAACCCAAATGTCCCAGCAAGTAGATAGGATGGGAGGTCGCTTGGTGTACCATCGGGGAACCCAACGCAAACCCGACGCTTCACACCGTCGAGCTACTTGTGCCTGGTGCAGTTGATAGTTTTCCTTCTTCTCAAAGCTTTGGACAAATATCTGCCTATCCTCGGCATTCAGCTTCTCGAGGTACGCCAACACCTGTGACAGTCCAAGCGGGTCCGTTAGGCCATCATATGTCAAATAAAGTATTTTCAATGGCTGTTTTTTCGAAAACTATGTCATTTCGATCCTCCACCGCTGCCACAGGATAAGAAGCCAAACCCTATTGAATAGATAGTGCTCCCCTTTTTCAAATCTTCTCAAAAGTTGTTGCACATATTCTTGGTCAAAATCTCCAACTTCTCTAAGCGCGCGCTCATTCAAATAATCCTCCAGCAGATAACGCAAATCCCCCAAGAGCCATTTGTGCAATGGCGCACCGAAACCCCACTTCGGACGATCGAAGTAGGCTTTTGGAACATATTCGTACAGTACCTCTTTCAACAGCCGCTTGGTTGTCCCCATGGCCTTCAGTTTTATATCCAGGTTGAGGGTGAAAGCCAGTACTTCATGATCCAAAAAAGGAACCCTGCACTCCAGGCCGTACTTCATGGAAGATCGATCCACTTTGACCAAGAGGTCATCTTTCAAGTAGTACTGAAGGTCGAATAATGCTTGATTCTCCTCAGGAGGAAGGGTTCGTGCCAGAGCGGGACCCTCATATCCAAAAGCATGGCTGGCGTCGTACCCTTTAACCAGGTGCTTCAATTCCGACTGTGAGAAGTAGTATTGCTCCTGACTGAAAATGTGGCTCTCCAGGTTTACGGCCCCTCGTGTCTCAAAGAGATGACTCACACGTTTCCATCTGGAATTACCTGCTCGAAGGGCGACCTGGATAATGGGAAACAGCCGCTTCCAACGCTGCAGACCTGCCAGCCGCGTAGCCCACTTATAGGCACCATACCCCTGAAATTGTTCGTCACCTCCGTCCCCGGTTAGTATTACTGAAACTTCCTTCTTCGCCAGCCTCGACACCAACATCATGGGGATAGATGAGGAGTCAGCAAAAGGCTCGTCATAGGTGTTGAGAATTTCATCCACCAGGGGTAGACAATCTTTCTCCTTGAGGGTAAAAGGATGGTGATCAGTCCCCAGGTGTTGGGCCACTTTCAGTGCATATTCACTTTCATCGAATTGATTCTCTTCAAAGCCAATGCTGAAAGTCTTAAGTCCTTTACCCCCTTGCTCGGTGGCCAATGCAGTGATCAGGGAAGAATCGATGCCGCCACTTAAGAAAGTACCCAAGGGTACGTCGCTCACTAACCGACGGTTGACCGCGGCCCTCAGCAGTTCGTGCAACGTTGCCTTTGCCGAAGAAAAATCCACGTGTGTTTCGGATTCGATTTGCCGGCGGATTTCCCAATAGGGTTCGAGTTGAAATTCATTGCGCTTCCAGATGCCCATATGTCCGGCAGGAAACTTCCTGATCCCCTCATAAACAGAAAGCGGCTCCGGGATATAACCCAAATGCAGGAAAGCGTGCAGAGATTCTTTGGAATGGGCTTTGTTCTTGAAAGACGGCCAGTGCCGAAGTGCCTTCAGCTCAGAGGCGAAAAGAAACGTGTCGCCTTCGCAGCAGTAATAGAGGGGTTTGATGCCCAGTCGATCACGGTACAGGGTCAAACTATATTCCACATGGTCCACAATCCCAATGACAAACATGCCATTGAGTCGGGTCACAAAAGTGTTTCCCCAGGTCTCAAAGGCCTTTAGAATGACCTCTGTATCCCCGGAGGTTCTGAATGAAACACCGTGGCCTTCAACAAGTTGCTTGCGAAGCTCTCGAAAATTGTAAACCTCACCATTATAGACCATGGAGAAGCGTCCATCGTCAGAATGGAAGGGCTGGTTGGCGCTATCGCTGAGATCCAGAATGGACAATCGTGTGTGGCACAAGCCCACAGTCCCCGTCTTGTCCACAAAAATGCCATCCGCATCTGGCCCGCGATGACGGAGACTGGTACGCATTGAATGGAGTACGACTTCATCAATGGGTCCGGAAGCGATTACTCCAGCTATTCCACACATAACCTGAATTCGTAGGTCTTCTCAAGTTCTTTCATATGATGCTGGACGGTGTAGGCGTAAGCCAGGGATTGTGTGTTTCGGCTCAACACCTTAAGCATTCCCTTATTGGCCAATATTTCCTCCACTTTCCCTACCAGCCCATCGACACGATCACGTTCAAAGTACATAGCCGCGTCTCTGGCCGTCTCTCGCAACTCCGGGATGTCATTTAGCAACGCAGGCACTCCGGTCATGATCGCCTCAATCAACGCTAGTGGCATCCCTTCATGCTTCGAGGTCATGAGGAATAGGTCATATCCGGCTAAGAGCGCTGACGTGATGGTCTGTTTACCCATAAGACGCACATTCAATTGATTTTCAGTAATGACATGCTGAAGTTCTTCATTCAATTCCCCGTAGCCAAAAATATCGAGTGATACCTTAGGATCGCCCAGATTTCGCATCGCCTCAAGCGCCAACGGGTAATTCTTCTGCTCACGAAGGTTGCCAACCATGACCATCCGTAAGGACGATTCCGGCTTGAAGTGATATCGTTCCTCAAAGCCTACCACAAAATTGGGTAGAACTTTGTGATTTCTGGTGATGGGGATAGCGGGGGCTATACCTGACTTTACTGCATTGGAAACATATAAAACGCTGATCCTGGAAGAGTATGTGATTCTATCCATCCAGAGTTGCTTCCATGAAAACTCTATGGAATCCTTATGGTGGAATGGGGTATGATAAGTATTCACCTGTTTGATCTTCCTGGGCAGCGCTAGCCTCGTCAACAGCATTGATTTGAGCAGGTGAGCATGGACCACATCCACCTTTAACTCCTTCGCTATGGCACGCAATTCCATGATTTTTCCAGGCACACTGGTTTTTGTCAGCAGTCGATAGTGGATGCCCGCTGCTTCCAGTTCCTCCCTTAGCGGTCCTCCGGCCATGGTGAAAATGATCGTATTCTCGGTTTGGCCCTGATTATTCAGAAATCTCACGGTTTCCAGCACCAGCCGCTCTGCCCCGCCGGCCGCCATGGAATCAATGATATGAGCCACTCGCAAAGTCACGCAATTCTGGAAAGAACTTTCTTGGATAGTCTTGCCAGGAGTCTCGACGGATAACGTCTTACCAATACCCCCAATACCGGAACATTGAGTCGGTCGCGGTTTCCCATTTGATCCCGAGCAAATAGTTGATCATAAATCAGTTCGAACTCTACTCGACTCAACACCTCATGATCCCATTGTCCTTCGTCGTAACCAGAAAGCTTGTCATCATTTGCCAGTGGGGTTTCAAAACCATGGGCCGCCAAAAATGAATAGACAATGCGGGTTTGGTCCGAACGAAATCGCTGTATGAGGGCCACAGACTTTGCATCTTCGTGCATGAGGATGTTGGCCAGGACATCATCGATATACGCCAAACCTTCTGTGCCATTTGCCGACAGGTATTTCAGCCACAAATGATAGTCCATCATATAATGCAAGGAAGGTTCCAGTGGCATCAGGTGATCGAAGCTGCTCTTGCGCCAAAAGGTAGACGGCTGCACAAAATGTCCAAGGGCCAAAAAACGCGCTAATGGAGGGTCTGGCATCGGACTCCTGATTTTGATTTTCTCCTCCGGATATTGCATATCGGCGTATCCACAAACCACATTGACCGATGGGTCTCCAAAACATTCAGCGATCCTTTTCAAAGATCCAGGCGCCAATTGGTCATCGCTGTTGATCCAGTTGATTATCTGCCCGGAAGCCCTGGACCAACCTTTGTTGATCGCATGGCTTTGGCCTTCATCCGGCTCGCTCACCCACCAGGTGATATGTTCATCGTAGGCCTTCAAAATCTCCACGGTATTGTCAGTACTTCCACCATCCACAACTATAAACTCAAGATTCGAATAACCTTGATCGATAATGGATTGAATGGTTGCCTCGATATACTGCCCTTGATTGAAGGAAGGTGTGATGATGCTTATAGAAGGGTAATCAGTGCTCAAGTCGTGGCGGTTTCAGAATGTCGGTGCTGTATCTATCCCAATAGTTTGTAAAAGGCTTTGGAGAGCCCCCAATTCAAGCGGCTTCCGTGCAACCTGTCAGAAACCCATTTGTTGACTTGCGCATGCCTGTCATATTGGTGCAGGACGCAAGGCAAGGTTCCATCCCGATTCACCACCTGATGTTGCTGATTGGTGCTGTAATTCTTCATCAGAGCCATGGTTTGCACTATGCTTTCCTCATTGACCATCATTTCCACATTTTCCAGCTCGCCGCGATGCAACATATAGTTATGAATGGCCTGGTCTATGCAGGTCATAGGATTTGGCAACTCCCGGACATGGTCGATCATCTGATTTACATACCTTAGGATAGACTGCGTATCGCCCAGCGTCGTTCCGGCACAGGAAATGGGCTTATCCAGTAGCATCTCAATGTTGTCTCGACCAAAGCCTTCGCTCAGCCAGATTATGTTCTGTTTGTTGTCACCGATTCTGAAATCCTCATTTTCCATAGCGACAAAAAGCCCCTTCTTCTGTATCTCCGCGAAAGGGTTGGCCTGGAAAACCACATCCCGGACGTCCGACAACATGACATAATCGTAGTCGCCCTGGTGCTTTTTCAGGAAGTGCTCGTAGAAAAGATGTCGGTAATTGAACAGGTGCATTTTCCTGGCTAGCGGGGAATCTTCAGGCAGTTCCAGTGACGGGAGGTAAGGATATTGGTCATCGAATAACTCGAATTGAATCCCGTGCTTTCTCAGGGCTGACAGGGTCAGCCGCCCGGTATTGCGATGTACGAAAAAGAATACATCTCCTTCATAGCCTATGCTTTTGAGCGAATAGATGAAGTTGCTGACATGAAAGAAGTTGTATCCCTTAATGATACTTAGGACGAGTGTTTTCAAAGTTTTTGGTAAAGTCTGTTATGACCAATATTAAGAATATTTTCGAATCCAAACTCAGGTATCTTCTTCACTGCCTCAGAAACCGCCTTGTGTCCTTTCCAGAATCGGGTACCCTCTAAGAAATAACCAGCATCATCCATACACAGGAAGCCACCCTTTTTGACGAGCGGCGCATAATGCGCAATGTCTGCCAAGCACCCATCATAGGAATGGTCGCCGTCAATGTATATGACATCGAAAGACCAATCCTGGACTTCCTCTATGATTTGTGGATCATTTGAAAACCCTCTCAGTAGCTTTACCTCGTCAAAACTGAGTTGCCAATAGGTAAAAAGATCCTCGACAATCTTCTGATAGTCCTGCTTGACATAAATATTCCCTTCCCTGATTTTTCGTCGAAACCCAGGATCAAACATTTTCCGGAACCTGTACACCAGACCACTTTTGGGTTCATTGCCAGAAAGCGGGGAAATGGCAACCAACTGGCCATCGATTTTCAACCTCTTCAGAAGCAGGGCCCAGAGCGACAGAACCTGGCCCTTGTATACGCCTATTTCCAGCAGTTTTGGGTTTTTCGTTGAAGATTGCAGGCTTTGGATGATGATATACCACATGAAATGAAATGCACGCTCCCCAAAGCCCAATTGGTTCTCTTCGATATAGTCACGATGGTCCTTCAATACCTGTAATTGATCCGTTTGCTCCCGAAAAAGTCGAAAGATCTCATCATTCGTCTCACTGTCATTCTTGTAGATAGACTTCCAATGGGACAACTCTTGTATAGCTACCATAAATTCTAGTCGAAGTGCTTATGGAAGTTACTGAAGAATCCGTAAGGTGAGATCCATTTTTCCCACAACTCACGAATTTCGAATTGCAGGTCTTCGAAATCCTGGTCAGATAAAGACTCATGAAAATTGAGGATCTTTTCATCCAGGCTGTCAATCTCATCCTCTTCTACCCACACGACATATTGTTTCCAATCAATAGCAAAGTCGTACGGTAGCACACAGTCCGTGTTGATGAATACCGGTATTCTTCCAGCCGAGATCACTTCATACAACCGGTAGGAATAGTTCCCTCCTCCCCGTACGCATAAATTATAGTCATTGTCCAGAATATTGCTGAGAAAAGACCGCGTGTTTTCCTCGGGTGCCCGATTACCGTCCCCGCCAAACCCGTCAAATACATTAAAGTCTGTTTTCAAATACGATGAAGCCAACATGTTCCTAATGGCCTGGGTCCTCAATTGATGTCCGTAGCACCAGTATTCTGCCTTCGTGTAGGGTATATGTAACCACTTCAGCGTACGGTTGAGTTGTTTCTTCACTTTTTCCTTGACAGGAAGTATCATCGGTTCTGCCTGACCTCTAAAACCCACCTGAGGCTTTGGCTTTTTCTTCCTGACCTGCACCTTGGAAAATCCCGCTTGCTTTTGCAGGTCATGCTTCCAGCAGGGCATGGCGAAGGTCTTTGCCTGACGTTGAGACCGGTAGAGGGAAGTTCGAAACACATAGGCGTCATCCAGCGGAATGGCCTCATCACTGTCACTCCAGAAGAAAACAATCAATGGTTTGTCCGACCTGCCTGATGAGTCCAGAAAGCCATCCAGACCATAATCATAACGTTGATGGATCTCCCAATTGACGGGCAAGACGGCGTAGTCTGCTTCCGAAGGACTCACGATGGGAAACAACGCAGAACCATGGCGATGGTAGTCGTGAAAAGCACTGATTTTCGGAGGAGGCTCTTCGCCAGCAAATGCCAGCAGGGAAGCATAATGCTTGTCTGGCACCCTGTTAAGATCTGTGAAAATCTTCATGCTGATTGATCTGCTGTTGCGGATTGAAGTTGTTTGTAACAGGACATCAAAATATCCATGGCATCCGTATGCAACAACCGCTCTCCTCTAAGCCTTGCATTGC
This sequence comes from Cyclobacteriaceae bacterium, assembly GCA_965601475.1. GTDB lineage: Bacteria > Bacteroidota > Bacteroidia > Cytophagales > Cyclobacteriaceae > JAWPMT01. The sequence continues at coordinate 1,783,367 of OZ271832.1, forward strand.
TGACATTCCTGCTCCGAAATGCTTCGTCCTCGGTAATGCAATTTATCTTATCTGCAATTTCTTCCGGATTGTTGGGGTCAAAGGTGAAGTCCGAGTCCCCTATGGTCTCTGGCAACGAGGTCACGTTGGAGCAAATCACCGGAATTTCCATAAGCAAGCTCTCCATTAATGGGAAACTCCCCGCTTCATAAAGGGTAGGAACGACCACAGCTTCCGCTCGTCGGTACAGTGCAAGCAGTTTCTCTTCCCCCACGACCCCCATGAAATTGACACGATCCTCCAGACTCAAATCAGCAATCAATGGCCTCAGCACTTTGTGATAATAGTCCGTCTTGCCGCCTGTACAAACCAGATGTAGGTCTTTGTTTTTGACTTCCTTTAGCGCCAGTAGCAGGTTTTTGTGGTTTTTGTGCTGCCATGTCGCAGCAGGAAACAGGATGAAGGGGGCGTTGACTTCAGCGAATTCATGATCGGCAGGTTCAAGCTTTGCAAACCAAAGATGCTTCATCGGCAAAAGGCACACCTTGGTTTTCCCTCGAGACACTGGGAAGAACAATTCGACGTCCCGTTTGACATGATCATAGCTGCTCAGAACCATCCCGGCCCTATCTATGGCGGAAGACTTGAAGATCGCCCTTTCCATCCTTTCCTCCGGTGTGAAGTACGCTGGGTAATGCAATTCCTGGAGGTCGTGAATGGTAGTCAACATTGGAATATTGACATGTTCCGGTAGCAGATCATATGGGCAATGTAGGACGTCTATCCTCCACTTGTGTATCACTTTATGAATGGCATAGGAAATGCGAAAGAGCGCGGGTAGATTCGCTTTTCGCAAAAGCGTATTGAGTTCTTCTTTTAGTCGGTTCCATTTGTACGAAAATGCGGAATCGGTACAAGCATCCCGGGGAACAAGAGAAATGGCGTTGCTGCCATTGGCCAGTTTCTCCATCCAGGGGTCATGAATTTTCTGAAAAAGAAAGTATTCATTGCGAGTATCCTGCGCCAGCAAGTCAAGCAACGCCTGAGCATATTGATAGATGCCACCAAGCTTCCTGTCGATGTCTGGTATGTAAATCAGTATCCTCATGATCAGAAGTTTGGAGGACTATAGTAATTCACCATTTGTCAGTTCGTAAAAGCATATCTCCTCTTTGGTCTTCCTGAGTGCAAACCCCATGGACTCATATAAGGTCCTCGCTGGTATATTGTCGACATCTACACTCAAGGATATGGGTAGCAGTTCATTCTTTCGGGCAAAGGATATCAAATCTCGCATCACCATCTTTCCGACTCCTTTTCCCCTCATGTGACTGGAAACCGCCACTCCCAACCATATTTTCCCTCCTTCAGGGTCAAGGTGGCCATATGCAACAGGTGCATCCTCATCCAAATAGAGGTAAGTAATTTTGTGGTTGCCGATGATTGATAGCGGCCGGGAATGAAAATATCTGAAGGTATCCACAGAATCCCCCGCATGGCTCAGAAAATCTTGTAATTGGCCAGTTTCAGCTGGCGTAAGGACCACCCTTTTCATTGCACCATTCTTCGATAGTTCCTACGATTTCCTCAAGCTCCTCCTGGCTCAGATCAGGAAAACTCGGGAGGTTGATGCCACGCCAACCCAAATACTCCGCGTTCGTCAGCTTTTGATATTTGGCGGAATACATTGGCATGGTATGGACGGGGTAAAACATCGGTCTCGTTTCGATGCCGCGTTCAGCCAGAAAGGTCCTCAACTCTTCACGATCTTCTCTTGAATCGGCGAGAATTGTGCACATCCAGTAGGAGTGAAAAACGCCTTCTTTTTGGTTGTGAAAGCGAATACCATTCGGCAACTGATGCTTGTAGAAGGAGGCAATTTGTTGTTTCTTCTCGAGAATTTCTTCGATACACTCCAACTGGGCAGCACCAATTGCCCCACAGATATTGGTCATTCTGTAATTGTACCCCACGACGTCATGCCAATATTCCCTGTATTTTGCCAGTCCTTGCCCTTTGAAATGAAGGACCCTGTCAAAAAGAGTTTCGTCGTTGGTGCATACCATACCCCCCTCACCCGTAGTAATGGTTTTGTTTCCGTAAAAACTGAAAATAGAAATGTGACCAATGGCACCGGCCATTTTGTCCTGGTATCGAGATCCTACGGCTTCCGCGGCGTCCTCAACAACATAGAGGTCATGCTCCTTGGCCAACTGCATAATTTTGGTCATCTCGCAGGGATGTCCATAGAGATGCACCGCAATGATAGCCTTGGTCTTATTGGTGATTTTTCGCCTAACATCCTCAACATCCATCTGCCAGGTGTCCAGGTCAGAATCCACAAATACGGGCGTTCCACCACTGTAGGTTATCGCATTGACCGGACTGATGTATGTGAGGGTGGGGACAATGACTTCATCTCCCGGGCCAATCCCAAGCGCCAGTAGTGCCAGGTGTAGTGCTATAGTACCATTGCATACTCCAGTGCTATGCCTGCAGCCTATGTAGTCGCTAAAATCTTCTTCAAACCTCTTGATATAATCTCCTTTTGAAGAAATCCAGGAAGAGGCAATACATTCTTGCACATACTGCTGCTCGTTGCCGTGCAGATAGGGTTTGTAGACTGGTATCCTAATTTTCATCTGTGAGAAAATAATCTTCCGAAAATTGGTCGAGACCAATCTCCGGAAACAATTTATTAAGGTTTTCATTGCGAGGCTGGAAATAGGCACGTATTTCATCCTCAATTTGCTGCGGTACAGACCAGGCAGTTTTTGCAGTAGATTCTGAAAATAGCAACAGGCGCTCCAAATAATACTTCATTCGGCCAGGGATGGACGAACCATTCAAATAGCGCTTGACAGTGAGCTCCCTATTCGTCAGTCTAACGTTTTCTCTGGTTTTTTGTAAATCCTCAAGCAGTGATGAAGGCATCTGCAGCTCCAAAAAATCTTCAATTCTGGTGATAAAGGCCTCGGGATCGGCCCGAATCAATTCGTATGGAATTACCTCCACATCATCAAAGTGACTGGTGTACAATTGGATTAGCGCGTGATAGTCCCAGCCTGAAAGGTGGAAATAGGGATGGTTGGTGTCATAGTACAGGGAATATCCTTTTTGCTCAATGACTGAAGCTCTGAAGTTGTTGTTGGCTTGGGCCAGGTAGTCTTCAAAAGTATATTCTACCCGACCATCGGGGTTACGAACCATCTGATCTATGGTTCCGGTACCTCCTCTCTTTATGTGCTCGCTGTAAAGCGATTGGATGAGCTCGAGCTGACCTCTGATCATAATCAGAATTCGAGCTTTCGGCATCGCCTGATGAAGACGATTCGCAATCATGAACCGGTTCATATAACAAAAAGTGGGTTTGCCGGAAAAAGCCTCATCCGACAATAGCACTTTGTCACCGGGAAGTCCCCTGATCACCTCATTGAATTGGGTCTGATCAAACAAAGACTCATCTTCATATTGCATCCGGTTGAGGAGCGAATTGTATTGCGTGAATTGTCTGGACACAAATGTGAGCCTGTCAACTTTCGGAAATATTCGAAATTGTAGTAAGGTGCTAGCAGTTTTGTGGACACCTATGTGAATGTAATACTTCGAATGATTCATATCTTCCTCCAAGGCCAACGTGCACTGGCTTGGTATCGTCGGGTCTGCAACGATAAATAAATTACAAGCCAGACGAACGTAAAATGCTCATCAAATTCTGGTGAAACGCCTCAGGGGAATGAATTTCTTTTGATTTCTGCAGCAATTCATCAGCGCTTTGGATGAGTTGCTTTTGATCCAGCTCTTGGGACCGGTCAATGGCATCATTCACGCCCTCCACACTCAATTCATGAATCTCATAGCCATTTTCCTTCACCTCCACACCCGTGGAGGCCGTGACCACTGGTATCAGGCCGCCATTGTACATGGTAGTGACTACAGAAGCACAATTGGCTTCGGAGCAACTTGGAAATATGATAAATGCAGAGGTTTCCATCAGCTCCAAAAAAAGCGGGCTATCGATACCCACAAATCCATGATACTTCACATTGGGGAGTTGATGTAAATGGCGGTGATAATGGTCAGCAAATTTTCTTTCTTTATCCAGGTTGGCGCAGATATGCAACTCAAGGTGTGGTAGTTCTTTGAACGATTCCAGGACCAAATCCAGTCCCTTGTGGATGGCACCGCCACCTCCGAACCAGAGGTATTTTCTGCTGTTCTTTCTGGTCTGGTCAAGTTTTCCTGAAGGCAGGGGCATTTGATGGACGAAAGTCTTAATGAGGTTGGGCGCGATTCCTCCGTATCTAGTGTAGGTCGACTTCACGAAGTCGTCTCCTTTCACAATCAACAGGTCCGGACTGGTGACTTGCTTGATGAATACGTGTTCCAGGATTCTGGAAGACTCCCACATCCACAAACCCGTTTTCTCGAAGGATTCCCTAAGTCTGCGCAGGCTGCGGTCGTTTTGAAAGTATGGGTGGGATCCGGTTTCAAATGCGACAAATTTGGGCCCCGTTGATTCCTTCCGATTGGTAAGGCCGATTTCTAATGCATGACCAAACCCAAATACGACGTCATATTCATCGTATTTCGCCTCTTTCTTACGGTAGAAGTTCTGCACATCAACACGATACCCCAGTTCGTCAAACACACGCGCTATGATCCAAACCTCCTCCAGATTGGTATGACTGCTGGAAACGCCGTAGATGAATGGAAAAGTAATGTATGAGAGCAACACCTTTTTGGGTTTTGAGGATCCCAGTACATCCCGAAGGATCAGGTTCTCACCCTGCAACCGATTTTTGATCCTATTGACCCAGGTCATGCCAACATCCTTTTTGCGGCCTGGATGATCCATAGCTTGATGAGCTGGAGTTTGGCTTTCTCCTCTTGTATAATCCGATCATATATCTGTCGATCCATGTTCATATCGCAATTGACGGAAGCCGGATCCTTGAATTTTTGTGATTCGAACTCGGTGCTGGGCATTTTCTTGAATCTCGTGTCATTGTTGGCGTGTGTCCCACTCAGGCCCACATTCTCCACCAGATTGAACTTTGGCACAGCACATAGCCCGTCATGGGATCTGATTGAATAATACCAGGGAATGGCCCAGGAATCACCTTTTTGTTCGATTTGGTATTGCATCATATCAATCATCTTCGTGGCAAAAAGCCTGTGTCCAATTGACCGGCGAAAGTGCTTGCCATCTCTGAGGGATGTGAACTCTTTCATTTCCAGATCCAAAGTTTGCCAGGATGATTTCCAGGTAGCCCATCCCCAAATAGGGCAGAAGTGTGAAAAAAAGTAATCCGACTTCATAGACGGTTTCGGAAAATAGTTGGTCCCCGAAATCATCATCACTTGCTCATGATCCCGGTATTTCTTGAGCAACGCTGAAGTGAAGTGGAAAAAAGAGGTATTGGGTACGCAGTCGTCTTCGAGGATGATACCCTCACCCACTGCATCGAGAAACCAGGTAATGGCTTGACTTACTGCTCGCTTGCAGCCTAAGTTTTCTTCCCGGAAGAGCGTTTTCACTTCGCAGTCCCAGTCCACCCTTTGAAAGATCTCGCGGGTTTGCCTGCACAACTGTTGATCGTCCGGCCGGCCAACTCTGGGTCCATCTGCGGCCACGAACAGTCGGGGTGGTTTTATTTCCTTAAGTCTTTCAAAAACAATGTTGGTTGTGTCTGGCCTGTTGAAAATCAATAATAATATTGGTGCAACCTCCATAGTAACCTAAAGATAGTCTTCCGGAGCATAGACTTTGCCCATTCTACCTGCCATCGCATCCAGTGATGCCCGCAGTAAATAGCGATCCACTTTCTTTTTCCTTATCCACTCTTGCAAGGCCTCCTTGAAATAGGTCTTTTGCAGTTCCAGGAAAAATCCATAACCTCGATGCTTTCTCATCAGGTATAGGTAATTTCTGCGGCGATAGTAGGACATCAATCTGACGATTCGTTCATTGCCTGCATAGGATCCCTTGCGAAAATGGTCCACATGCGATGAGAGGACGATGATCGGAGTTATGCCTTGTTTTGCCATCCGAAAGCAATAATCAGTTTCCTCGCCGTACATGAAGAAATCGTGAGAAATAAAACCATATTCACGAATAATCTGCATGGGAATCATCATGCTGGAACCACTGAGGCTCGCCGTTTCGATATGTGTGACATCCGTTTTTGGCTCCCCATAGTCATTGACAAGTAGATCAAAGTCAATGGTCTCTTCAAAGTCAATTTTGCCTTCCCGGATTTTCCAGATGGTCTTTTGATGCATTTTTCCATCCGACAGGGCCAGACTCCCATACAAATGCCTGGGGTGCCGGAGATAGCACTGGACCAACTTCCTCAGAGCAAACCGACCCACCTGCAAGTCATTATTCAACATCCAAATCAATTCGAATGGGCTTTCCAAGGCGAAGTCTACCACTTGTTGGTGACCGGCGGCGTAGCCATTATTGGAAGGATTGGCAAGAATGGTAATATCCGGAAACTGCTTTCTTATGAGGGATAATGAGTTGTCTTGTGAATCATTGTCTACAACAACAATTTCAAAAGCATCATAATCTTGCCCGTAAATGGATTGGATACAATCTATTGTTCTTTCGGGTTGGCGCCAGTTGAGTATGGAAATGCAAACCTTTGGGTCCATATCTTTCAAAGGGATTCTTTCAAAACTTCCTCCACCTGGTTCTCCCAGTCATGGACCTTGGTGGCGGCATCAAATTGTGCTGCCCTGTCAGTGGCTATGGTTGCACTAAACTCATAACCCGGCTGCATCACACGCTGCATCGCCTGAACGAAAGCCTCTATGTTGTAATTTTCCACAACTTCCCCCATCCCTGGAAGGATAAATTCCCCGGCACCTCCTGAGTCGAAGGAAACGATGGGTTTGCCCAGAGCAGCCGCTTCGATCATTACCAGAGGAAAGGGATCTTCCCGTGATGTGAGCATGAAACCATCGGCGCTATCCATCCATGCATAGTAGTCTTCATGCTTATCGCCAACAAGGAAAACGTTGCTTAGGTCGAATTGATCAATCTGCTGTTCCACGTAATATCTGAACCCGCTTCGACCATATCCTATCCAGACAATGTTGGCTACATCCTTTAGCCTCTCCGCGATTTGTGGAATAAAGTCAAGTCCTTTCCGGTAGCTCATGGACCCAGACATGACCCAGGTGAACTTTGTAGAAGCGGTGATCTCATGTTGCTCAATCTCCTTACTCACCAAACCGCGATCATGGTGCACCTGTGCGATGTCAACCACTTCAAAAAACTTCCCAGTCCTCCGAGCACCAAGTGTCTGCAACTTCTCGAGGACCAATGACGAGCATCCAATACACAACTTGGCACTTGACAAGATATGTTTGAGCTCCTCAGGTCTTACACGTTCATACATAGAAGGAAGCTCGTGAAAATGGACCACATACGGAATGCCCATCTCCTGTGCCATTTTGCAAAAGCGGTGCGAATTCAAGGTATTGATATACCAAATGTCAGGTTTTAGTTTCCGGTGTAAGCGCTTCAGATAAAGCCGTTCTACATCGGCCTTGAAAACCCTTGCTACAAGTGCCAGAAAGAACCCAAGGTAGGGACGGGTAGTTCTGATAGGCACATATACTTTGAAATCCCTGGACAAGTAATCCGCGAGCGTCCCTTTTGCTGGAAAGTAAAAGTATCCCTCCGTTTTCTGGAAATATCTTGCAAGGTTCTTGAGGAACACTTCCGCACCAGTGAAGAAACCTGTGGGATTAATGAAGAGAATTTTCAACGAGTCTGTGATTTACACAAAGATATAATTCACCGTGCCGGGACGTTGTGAAACTATAGCTCCGCAATGTTTTCAAAATGTGCTCCTCATCGGCTACCTCTGGATGAATCTCAATCGCCAGAAACCGCACCTTCGGCAGCACAGCTTCCACCTCATCAGGGTTCTTAAAAATGGATTCTTCGCTCCCCTCTATGTCCATTTTGAGTATATCGACTTGTGAGATCTCGTGCTCTTCCAAGTATTGCGAGAGCCTCCGGACCTCTATGGACCCATGCTCCGCTTCTTCTAGTCGTATGGAAGAGGCATCTGAATGACGAAAAGACCTATCAATTTCCAGAGTAGTATCGGCTCCGTAGATACCCAGCTTGTTCCGGTGGACTCCACTGAGCCCATTTGTATTTCGAGTGAGAAGATCAAAGTTCTCGTCCTCCGGTTCAAAAGCATGAATCCTCGCAGATGGATATAGGCTAGTGAAAAAGACCGTAGCCAAACCAATGTTAGATCCGCAGTCGAAAATGGTAGCAATGCGATCTTGTTGACAGAAGTGATTGATCAAATCGACAAGACCTTGGTACTCTTTTCGGATGAAGATATGCTTGAAGAGTCCCAAATCGGATCCCTGGTTCCGAAAATAGCATTTGGTATCATACCCCAACCGTTGCAAGTCGAGCGCAATAATATTCTCCGATACCTCGTAACTGATCCCTTTCTCCACGCAATAGTCCAAGAAAAATTGCTTGCTTTGAAATTGAAGAGAAAGCTGGCCATACAGCTTATTGGCCACCCTAAGCAAAACCCTTTGGAGAATTTCCTTCAAGTGATTGGGGAGTTAAATTTTGTGTCTATTTGGAAAATCATACCATTTTACGTGATTATGCTAATCAATTAACTGGAAGTTGTACTTTGGATGATAGAATGTATTGAGGCTGCTATACAATAGCTTACCTGTCTTGAAAATATCTTCCTGACTAACTTCAAACTTGATGGCCTCATAAATAATATCGAAACTTCGGGAGCCATCATGCAGAAACAAATCAATAAAATAGGTGCCTTCCCGGTAGATCAGCAATTCGTCAATCTCAAATACCAGGGTTCCGGACCTCTTTCCATGAAGTTCGATTCTTTGTCCCGTGATCATATTATTTAGTCCAATCACGGGTCTTAGATCTCGGTCCTTCACAATCAACCCCAGAACAATCAGCTTTAAGTCAAGATCCAGCTTGAAGTCAACTTCCAGTTTCAGATTTGCACCAGAGGTGATGCGATCTGCACATTGATTGTTGGAAAGAAACCTCGCAGCCACAATGCCGTATCCGGCAGGATACAATTTTGATTCATCCTGGCTGAAATCATAAACTCCAGGCGCAACATTCTGATTATAGGTTGCTTCAATCAGATTCAAATAACCTTCGACCGCCTGATCTATCGGTCCAAGTTTCACCATTTTTCCCTCCTGCAACACTATTCCTGTGGTACATAGCCTTTTGATAGCCTCCATGTTGTGGCTGACAAAAATGACCGTCCGGCCATGACTGGCAACGTCTTCCATTTTACCCAGGCATTTTTTCTGAAACTCCACGTCTCCGACGGCCAAAACTTCGTCCACAATGAGAATCTCGGGTTCCAAGTGCGCGGCAACCGAAAAGGCCAACCGCACTTTCATGCCGCTACTATAATGCTTAACAGGAGTATCTAAAAACTTCTCAACCCCCGAGAAGTCGATAATCTGATCCATCTTTGATTTGACTTCATCCCTCGACATACCCAGGATGGTTCCATTTAGGTAAATGTTTTCCTTGCCGGTCAGCTCTGGATGAAATCCTGTCCCCACCTCTAACAAGGCAGAAGCTCTGCCATACAAATGCACCTCGCCCGTTGTTGGGTGGGTGATTCTTGATAGAATCTTTAGCAAGGTGCTTTTTCCAGCACCATTACGGCCAATTATACCTACAGCAGCTCCCTTCTCAATCTCAAAGTCGAGGTCCTTCAGTGCCCAAAAATATTGGGAATTTCCACCCGGGCGAAACATCCCTTGTAGCGTCTCTCGGAGAGAGCTGGATTTGGAATGGCCAATTCGAAACTGCTTGCTAAGTTCTTTGACTACGATCGCTTTTTCACTCATTTTTTCAGCTCGTTCAGCCTATTGCTAATGCGTCCAATGTACATAAGTCTAGAAATAAACACAATTGCCGCTAGCGGCGAAAAAAATATCAGAAGGATCTGACAGAGGACTGCCCAGCGGGCACTCAGCCTTGACACATCCAGAGCAAGAATCAACTTCTCTTTTATCGGCTCCTTGCGGATAAAGCATAATTTATTCGACCTTTCTGAAATAATCATCCCGTAATGATCCTAAATCCTTGTTATGAATAGCCAACTGCTTCCTCATATGAATAGACCCACGCTCTACTTTCCGAAAGATTTGCTTCAGCCATCGAGGTAGCATTCTGGCAAGCACGCCTCTCAAGCTTACGTTCTGGCTAGTCCCCATTTGGGAGACTAAAGGATTCCCTTTCCACATGATATCCTGGTAATCGCTTTGTTGCGGCAAGTGTCGAGGTGTTTCAAACGCTTTGGTTTTACGCGCCAAGACAAGTAGAAAGGTGCGATGACAGTTGGTAATTTCGACTCTGTCCTGCACCTGATTTGGATCACAAAGGTGATACCACTTTGCTCCTGGTCGATCCAGACAGGAAATGATATCGATAATCTCAAAACCGTAATGCGGGAATACCTGAAAATAGAATTCAGGACTGAATTGATAAAAACCGTGACCACAAAAGTTATTTGCAGGACTCAAACCAACGTAATGTCCCCCGACCTCTATAAGCTTAAAACAATTCTCTAAAGCAACACGCGTATCAAAGATATGCTCCAAAGTTCCTCCATCAATGAGCATTGTGGCTTGTTCTGCCATATCCTCAGGAATAGGAGTATTGAGATCATGCAAAAGGTCGGCACCCTCATAATCAGAAGCATCAAGACTCCTTACGCTCGTCGCGCCCATCTTCTCTAAAAAGCGAATCAATCGATCGGCACGGCGGTCTTCCGCAAAGAAATCATCCAGCTCTTGGCGAGAGAACTCTAGCTCCGAGAGTTTTAAGGTTTGAGCCAACTGAGACTTTGACAAATTCAAGGTCTGGCGGCCCAGTGTGACGGTTCTTTCGAAAGAAACACCCCGCTCCGAGGCGCGCGCTAAGAATCTAATGCCATTGCTATCTATTCCCATAGTCTCACACTTTATAAAACAGGTATAGTTTTCTCTTCAAAGGAAAGGACCTCAAACCCTTTGTTTGACCTGTAAGGATCCCCATCCATTGGGGAAAAAGAGGCCTATCCTGCAATATCGGCTTACCTATTTGCTTCATAACGCTGTCGAACATTCCTATTCCCACCATTTCCTTTCTCTTTGACCCTCTCCTTCACACCAAATCCGCCATAGACGATTCTACTCGTCGAAAGTATATGAGTCCAGAAACAAAGAGTACGGCCGTTATAACATAACTGAAGTATCCATAGGGGCTGGGCGGAGCTGTATCCAGCAACGACCATCTGAATCCCTCAATCAATCCCGCCATGGGATTGGAGTAATAGAGCCAATGAAATTCTTCAGGAACCATCTGCGCCGGATATGCTACAGGCGTAGCGTACAATCCAAACTGCACCAAAAAAGGAATCACATGCTGAAAGTCCCTGTAGCGAATGGTCAATGCGCTAAGCCAAATCCCTATACTAAGCGATAGTACGACCAAGACCAGGAAGAACAGCGGAAACAATGCAATATTCCAACTGATTGGATATTGGTAATAAATCATCAATAGCAGCACCATGACCAACGTAATGCTGTAATCAATGAAACCTACGACAGCCTTCGACAAGGGTATGGTCAATCTTGGGAAATAGATCTTCTTGATCATCTCCTGAGAGGCAATGATGGACACCCCGGATTGATTCAGTACATAGGCAAAGAAGGTCCACGCAGACATGCCCACCACCGCGAACAACGGATAGGGTATACCCCCGGTATCGATTTGTATGGCCCGACCAAAAATCAGCACAAATATGAGCAACGTAAATAACGGCTGAATCAGAGCCCAGAGGAATCCGAGCAATGTTTGCGCATATCGTACTCTATAATCACGGTAGGCAAGGACCAGAAATAAGTCTTTGAATCTTACCATTTCCCTTATGTCCGGAAAAAGCGAGAGTTTTCCTGCTTTGATTACTGTTTTTTCCATCAAAAACGGTTAGTTGCATTACGTGTGATCCTTCGTGAGCTCATCTCAAATAGCATCACGAGGCCAAAGGTATAGAAAGGAATCATTGGAATCTTGTATCGCACGAGTGTACCAAAATTGAAGGTGGAAATGCCAACAGCAAAGGCGAAAACCAGCGAAAAGCATATACAAAAGGTTATCACCGGGTTGCTCAGCACAATCCAGATTTTCGCTCTCAGCTTAAAAAACAAGTAAAAGGTAATGACAAAAAGCACCAGGCTCTCCAGTGCTGAAAGCAACATCAAGGGATTGCTCACCTCCCAAAGGTAAGGTCTGAACAGCGTGACATTGATGGCCGCAGGTGCTAACCTAAGCATGCTGGACCAGGTACCGTCAAGATCGCCAAGGGTGTAGGTAGATCCTGCATCCCTTCCACTCCAGTAAGCGATATCGTAGGCAGTAACCCTGGCCGTCTCAGGAATTTTGGAAAGACTATACTTATCACTGGAGGAAGTCACCTCGGAAGTTATGAAAAACCCTCCAGCGATGAATGCCGCAAAAAGCATGGGTGAAATAATCATGCGCAGAACACGGTTCCTGATTCTCCCCTTCGCACTTAGATAGCTAAAAAGGAAAAGGTTAGGTACTAAAGCGGCCAGTATATAGAGTTTGACCACCATCAGACATACCGACGTTAGAAGTAGGACGATGAGCATATTGATGGAAAAACGCTCATGCAATCGGTAAAAGGCCACAAAGGCCCAGCAAGTACAGGTCAAGGCAATCGTATCCTTCATGATACCTGAGCCCCAAAAAACCACCGACGGAAAAAGCAACATGGCATAGAACAGCACCCTTTCCCGTCCTGGCAGGATTTCGCAGGCAAGCTGATACAGCGCCCAAAGTCCGGTAAAGCTAACCGTGGCAAAAATCAACGCGATGGCAGAATAGGCATTCAACGTGGGTATCCCAAAAAAGCCAACCAATCGGCAGACAAAGTAAGATGCCGGGTCGCCGGTCCAGTACATGCTGATGGTGTATCGGAAAGTGTCCGGCTGCACTACATCAGGGAGAAAGATTAGCTTAAAGGCGACTGCGGGTTCTTCCAGAAAAGCTCGCCAAATAACCTGACCATGGTGGTAGTAATTGAAGGTATCTCCCCCGCCATAATAAAACTGATAGACCAGCCCAATAGCAATAGCGCCAAAGAAACGTGTAAATAAAGCCGGTAAAAAATATTTTCGGTTGTAGCGATTTGTAACATAGGGCCGGACAAAGAATGCAACCAGGCCTATGATCAGCATATAAAACGGTGTGACAAGTAAATCTAAGAGGGACATGGGCTAGCACTCCATCTGCAACATATGAATCAAATCAACTGCAATCCATTCCATCGATTCGCATATTGTTGAATCCATTTACGCTGCAAAAGTACGGGACTTGATTCGAAGAAAAGGTCTTTCAAAATAATGGTAGCTCAAAAAGGCAATGACATGGCTCAATACCAAGGCCAGGGCAGTCTCCACCAACAATACCACCGCCAGGTACTGATTCAGGCCCAACAACTTTGTAAGGTTGGTGGAGATCAGGATGCCAATAAAATGCAAACAATACAATCCATAGGTGTACTTCCCTGCCTTTTCCAGGTACGCGATCGAGCCAACCTTAAAGAATGATTGCTTGCTGTAGATCTGCTCAAGGATCACCCAACCAAAAAACAAAGAGAAAATCAGGTTATCTAAGGCATTGTAGACGGGAAAGGCCAACATCGCGTCCCTGAAAATGATGAGTGTTCCAAAGACTATATAGACTACGGCATTTAGCGCGTAGCTGATTTTCGAGATCAAATGTACAAATGCGGCTCTCCCAAAGACCATTGCCCCCAAGAGGGATCCTACGAAGAGATTGGACATGACACTGAAGGTATGAAACTGGATCACGGGGCCATTGGTGTGAAAGTAGTACCTGAAGAGTACGTTGGCCAATACCGGAATGGCTAGAAGGAACAATCTATTCCTAAAAAACAACAACAAAACAGGCCAAACCAGATAATACTGCTCCTCAATCGAAACAGACCATAGTACGCCCAGCATTGATGCATCTGGCAATCCGTACCAGATGTTGTTGAAGTTGCTGAGAAAAAATAGAAATAGGGTTAAATCAGCCGACTCCATAGGAATCTGCCCAAAAATGTGCTTCAGTACCGGAAAGACGACAAATCCAAAAAAAACGGTGAAGAAATAGAGCGGCCATATACGAAGAACTCGCCTCATATAGAACTTTCGGAGATCTATACGATCATTCCTTTTACGTTCATCAAGTAGTAGGTACGTTATCAGAAACCCCGACAGTACAAAAAAGAAGTTAACACCTAGATCACCATGGGTGAATAGTCCATTTACAAATTGGTAAATGGGATCGTTGTGGATGTATTCGTATTCTGTATGAAAGCTATGAAAAAAAAACACCCCCAAAAAAGCTAGGGTTCGTAGCGCGTCGAGGTTAGGAAAATGGATCTTACTCAAACTTTAGACGAAAATGAGTGATGGGATGGAAATAAATATAAATTGGCGTACTAAGTAAATGACCTTGAACGATCAATTGCATTGAAAATCCTATTTATTGTCCCTTACCCAGTTGGGAGTGCTCCCTCTCAGCGTTTCCGGTTCGAACTCCTACACAAAACTATTGAAGAAAAAGGTTGGGATTGGCAAATGCAATCTTTCTTGTCACACAAGGCTTGGGATAGCCTATATAGTGGAGCTGCAACTGCAAAGGCCTTAAGCATATTGATGGGAATTTTGCGAAGATTTGGCTGTTTATACCCTGCTGCAAGGGCAGATATCCTATTCCTTCACAGGGAAGCCACACCCCTTGGCCCACCCATTTTTGAATGGTTTCTCGCCAAAGTGTTGAGGAAGAAAATCATTTACGACTTCGATGACGCCATTTGGCTGCCGGACCCGAATGAAAAAAATCGTATTTGGAATTGGCTAAAATGGAAATCCAAAATAAAATGGATTTGCAGGTGGAGTTGGAAAGTTTCTGCCGGCAATGACTATCTGGCGGACTACGCTGCACAATACTGTGATCAGGTAGAGGTCATGCCTACCATAGTTGATACCAATATCCACAAACCATCTCAGGTCGGTCCATCTCAGAGCAGGCCTGTTATTGGCTGGACCGGATCACACAGCACCCTGCAGTACCTCACAGCTATGCTACCCGTCCTCCAGGAACTTGAGTTGCAATTTGACTTTGATTTCCTTGTGATTGCCAACAAGGATCCGAAGCTCCCGCTAAGAAACTACAAATTCCTACCCTGGCGGCAGGACTCCGAGGTGAAAGATCTCCAATCCCTGGACATTGGCCTAATGCCCCTTTCTGGCGATGACTGGTCTCGGGGTAAATGTGGTTTCAAGGCAATACAATATGGGGCCATCGGGATCCCGTCAATAGTATCGCCAGTAGGTGTGAACAGTAAGGTGGTACTACATGGTGAAACTGGCTTCCTGTGTTCTACGAAAGAGGAATGGAAAAATCGCATATCGCAGCTACTCTCAGACCCTGACCTTCGCGCCAAGATGGGAAAAAGAGCCGCAACACACATTCAATCCGAATATGCTGTCTCAGCGGTGAAGCAGAAATTCCTGAATCTTTTCGAGTAACTACCGTAGTCGCCTGAGCGCTTCACGGGCTTGCTTGTTGGCCGCTTGCTTCCGCTTTGTGACCTTTTTCACCCTTTTGTAGTAGGCCTTTGCTTTTTCGATCTCTCCATTCTTCTCCTCAATTCTCGCAAGATGCAGGAGCGAGAAGAAATAGTACCCCCTGTCAGTGGCTCCTATTTGCTCGGAGTAGAAAATGCATAAATCAAAGTAGCGCTTCGCCTCTTCATATCTATACTTCAATTCGTTGATATGCCCAAGATAGAAACTCGCGTAGCGTGCTGTATTGGATTCATAACCTGGCAAACTATCAACGCGAGCCAAAATCTCCCGCGATTCGGAAGCCGCTTCATTGTATTTTCCGGTTTGGTACAGCAACCTGGTATAGAATCGATGAAAGTAGGAGTTGTTTGGGTACGTGTCGTGTAGATACCCTGCCACACGCATTCCCCCCACCAGGTCATTCTCCTCCAGGGTGAGTATGCGCATCAGATAGTATTGAGCTTCTGTACGACTGTAGAATGCATTGTTGGCGACTTCTTTAAGCTGAGCAATCCCCAAAGCTTTATCCCCTTTGGGGAATATGGCCATGAGGGGCCGGAGGAGTGGATAGTTTTCCCGGATCCAAACCGCGTAATAATTGAACAGAGCATCGCCAAACAGCAATTCCGGACTGTAATCTTCATTTCCACGTACCTCCCTCAAGTACCTCAGGGTACTCCTACCTGCAAACGCTGACTTCGTGTATTGCCTCCTCTCCGAATACAAGCGTCCTTTAAAGGCATATGTCGCCGCCAAAAAGAATGCACCTTCGATTTCATTTACTTCCTTATACAACCGCTCAGAAAGGACCAGAGCGGTATCCATGGTAGCCAGAAACTGCTCATCGTAGCGGTCATCCTCTATATTGGGGATGATCTGCCACCAGTAGCTTAAGCCCTTCAAAAAATAGGGAAGCGGATGCCATCCGTACTGAATCTTTAGTGCGTTGAAGCCCGCCCTGGCACGTTGGAAATTGAAATTGTACATGTCATCGACCGCCTCAGTGGCCTCAAACTGAACATGCGGGTTGGTGAGGATGGAATTGTTGACACTGTCGATTGGCACCATCCACTGCTGCGCGGACGTGCTGTTGCTCCCAAAAAATAAAAGCATGACTATAGCAACGGGCCAGAACCTCCCGTTCCAAAGAAAAGTACGCGCTGCTACATTTTTTAATAACGTCATCCTAATACCTTGCGAAAATAATCTCAGGAGCATGGATCATCTGAAATTCAAGGGTGAAAAGTTTCTTCAGGACTGGTATAACTTCAACGGAACAGCATTTTTTGTGTTGTTGTGCCTGCTTTACGCCGCATTATTGTTCCTGAAACGAATTTTCATCATTGATAGCATTGCCGCTTTCGAGGTGCTGCAGGAACGTGGAGAGTTTTGGATTTTAGAACTTTTCTTCGGCTTGCAGTACTTCGCAGTACCCCTTTTCCTCGTTTGGAAATTCGCACTCACGACCTTCGCGCTGTGGATCGGCGCCTTCATGTTTGGCTACAAGCTCACCTTCGCACAGTTATGGAAATGGGTCATGTTTTCTGAACTCATCTTCATTCTACCTGAAGTGCTCAAATTGTTTTGGTTCACCGCGGTGCAATCAGAGCCTTCATTTGAAGAATATCAAGCATTCTACCCACTGGCTTTGATGAATTTCTTCGACTACCGCGAGCTCAGCCCGCAATGGCATTATCCGTTGAAGACGCTGAATCTCTTTGAGGTATTCTATCAACTCGCACTGATGGCTGGTGTCTTCATCCTAAGTGGTAAAAAACTCACCATTTCCACCTGGGTGGTCCTTGCAAGCTATTCTCTTCTTTTTTTGGTTTGGCTGGGATTCTACGTCGCGGTTTACGGCTAGGTCAGGGCTGCGGTCTTCAACAAGGACCCCTCTTTCATGACCGGGTAAATGTCCGCGTAGGACTTCACCTCATTCATGCTTGTGCGTCTAAGGATATGTTTCCGTCGGATTTCATCGGGTGACGACAGGCCCGAGGCCGCCAGCATCTCAACAAACGCCTCCATGGTATTCTTATGAAAATTTGCCACTCGTTCTCGCTTTGTCACGGGATCGAGACCCTTCATGAGCACGGGGTCCTGTGTAGCAACTCCTGTGGGACATGCATTGGTATTGCACTGCAGTGCTTGTATGCACCCGACTGCAAGCATCATGGCCCTGGCACTGTAGCAAGCATCCGCTCCCAACGCCATAGCCCTAATCATATGAAAGGCAGTAAAGATCTTACCAGAAGCCAGGATCTTGACCTCGCCCCTGAGCCCAAAGCCCTTCAGCGTATCATGGACAAATGCCAAGCCATCCCTCAGTGGCATTCCCAGCGAATTGGAAAACTCAACGGGAGCAGCACCAGTACCCCCCTCCCCGCCATCGACAGTGATGAAATCTGGCTTGATTCCAGTTGTCAACATCGCATCGCAAAGCTCGATGAATTCAGACCTGCTGCCAACACACAACTTGAACCCAACTGGCTTGCCACCCGTAAGGTCGCGAAGTTTCTTGATGAACATCATCAACCCTCCAGGATCACTGAAAGCGGTGTGAGAAGGTGGCGAAAACACCGTCGTAGCTACCTTCACGTTCCTTATCTCAGCAATTTCCGGTGTATTTTTTCCTGCCGGCAGAATCCCCCCGTGACCGGGCTTCGCGCCTTGCGATAGCTTGATCTCAATCATCTTCACCTGATCCTGGTTTGACTTCTCCCCGAAGCGTTCAGGAGAGAAGTTGCCTTCCTCATCTCTACAACCAAAATACCCCGTGCCTATTTGCCAGATCAGGTCTCCACCAGGTCCCTTGTGGTAGGGACTTATCGCACCTTCACCAGTATTGTGAGCAAAATTTCCATCCTTAGCACCCCCATTCAAAGCGAGGATGGCATTTTTACTCAGTGCCCCAAAGCTCATAGCGGAGATGTTGAGCAGGCTACAATCATAAGGCTGTGAGCAGTCGGCACCGCCAATAACGACCCTTGGATCATGATTAAGGTCCTGAAAAAGCTTGGGATACATGGAGTGTTCCATGAATTCATAGCCCTGGTTGTAAACATCCATCTGAGTTCCGAACGGGGTCGTATCATTCACTGACTTGGCCCGCTGATAGACGAGGGAGCGGAATATTCTGTTGATGGGTCTACCTTCTGTATCCGTCTCTACAAAGTACTGCATGATTTCCGGCCTGATGGACTCCAGGAGGTAACGACCATGTCCGATTATCGGAAAATTTCTGCGTATGGCCTGCTTCTTTTGCAACACATCCGAAAGACCGATCAGAAAGAGGGGCCCCAGAATGAAAAGAACCCACCAGATCGGAGCCATGAGCAAGGAAAAGCTGATAACAAACCCAATCAACAAGAATGAGATTAGGAAAAACGCCGGTCGTACTTTCATGATGGTGGAGGTTTTTGTTGAAACAATGATATGATTACCGTGATCACCGAATTGTTAAACACGAGACAAAGGCCTGAAGATACTGAAGTTTGTAAAGAATTGTTAACACCATTTTGGGCGTAAGTACGAGTCGCCCAATTATCCATTATTTGCCTAATTTCGCCACTCTATTTGAGCATGAAAGAATGGGATATCAAAGGATAAATATTGTTGCGGGTTGGGTGTCGTTTGTATTTGCATTGGTCATTTACCTGATCACTATTGAAGACACAGCCAGTTTTTGGGACTGCGGTGAATTCATTGCTACTTCATACAAACTGGAAGTACCACACCCTCCAGGTGCTCCATTTTTTCTACTTACGGGCCGATTGTTCAGTATGCTGGCCATGGGCGATGTCACTCAGGTTGCCTACTGGGTGAATTTCCTAAGTGTGCTCAGTGCTGCTTTCACTATCCTCTTCCTGTTTTGGTCTATTACCCACTTGGCCAAGCGCATTTTGAAAGTAAAGGACGGAGAAGAGACCACAGGACATACGATCGCCATCATGGCCGCCGGTTTTGTGGGTGCACTCACCTGCCTTTTCTCTGATTCGTTCTGGTTCTCTGCGGTTGAAGCCGAAGTCTATGCCATGTCCTCGTTCTTCACGGCATTTGTGTTTTGGGCCATGTTGAAATGGGAGAATATGGAGGACGATAGCTACAGCAACAAGTGGCTTGTCATGATCGCCTACATGATGGGACTTTCAATTGGTGTCCACTTGCTGAACCTTGTGACCATCCCAGCGCTGGCATTGATATACTACTTCAAGAAGTACAAGCAGGTGACTATGACTGGTCTTTTGGCCACATTGGGAATCGGAGGGGCCTTTATCATTTTGGTCAATAACATCATCATTCCGGGTCTGCCAAGTCTGGCTGGGAGCTTCGAGATCTATTTCGTAAATGCACTGGGTCTACCATTCAATACGGGCTGGATCGTATTTATACTCCTCTTGGTCGGAGGTCTGGTTTTTGGCATCATCTACTCGGAAAGAAGTAAGAAACTGATCCTAAACACCACATTGCTTGCCATCACATTCATTTTGGTTGGCTATTCATCCTACACTGTCGTATTGATAAGATCCAACTACGACACTCCGATCGATGAGAATAATCCTGAAGATTTGATCCAATACGTCTCCTACCTGAAGCGGGAACAATATGGGGATCGACCTCTATTGAAGGGTCAATACTTTACGGCGGAACTCACAAGTCAGACCAAGGGAGCGCCGGTTTACATGAAAGGTCAGGATGAATATGTAATCAAGGACTATAAGGTTGAATACGAATACGATCCCAAGCATACCACAATTTTGCCCAGGATGTACAGCAAGAGTGCTGACGGTGGCCACCAGAGGAGATATAGGGAAATCACCGGCCTACGCGAAGGAGAAAAACCGAAGTTCACTGACAACCTGAAGTTCATGTTTCGTCACCAGTTGGGGCACATGTATTTTCGGTATTTTATGTGGAATTTTTCAGGAAGGGCTTCTGACATTCAAGATGCTGGTTGGGTTGGTTTGAATGGGGCCTTTGAGCAACTCCCACCCGAACTTGAAAACAATGAAGGCCGCAATATCTACTACGGTATTCCTCTGCTACTGGGACTTCTCGGCATGTTTATCCAGTACAAGAACAGCCGCGACTATTTTGGGGTGACGGCACTCCTTTTCTTCTTGACGGGGGCCGCCCTCGTCTTATATCTCAACTCACCACCAGTTGAGCCGCGAGAGCGCGACTACATTTATGCAGGTTCCTATTACGTCTTCGCCATCTGGGTAGGATTTGGTGTACTTGCCTTATTCGAATGGATCAATAGACTTAGCAAAAACACCAAAATATCCGCCCTTCTGGCAGGCTTGCTCTGCCTGCTGGTGCCAGCCTTGATGGCTGCAGAAAACTGGGACGATCACGACCGTTCTGGTAGGTATTTCTCGGTAGACGCTGCCAAAAATTACCTGGATAGCTGTGCGCCTAATGCCATTCTGTTCACCGGCGGCGACAATGATACCTTTCCGCTTTGGTATGTGCAGGAGGTAGAGGGCTATCGAACGGATGTAAGGGTAGTTGTACTCTCCTACTTCAACACCGACTGGTACATTGAACAAATGATGCGTCAAGCTTACGAGTCAGATCCCTTGCCTTTTGGATTGACACTGGAGCACTACCAACAAGGTGGGTTGAATGACTACTTGCCAGTGATTGAAGACCCAAACATCAAAGGACAGGCCATCAACACCAAACTGTTCCTGAACCTCGTAGAACAGGCGCATCCGGGGCTGAGGGTACCTACTTCCATTAGTGCCTACAACAAAGTCCCTTCGCGGGCTATGTTCCTCAATGTCGATACCACTTTGAGCAAGCGGGTAGGTAGCGAGTTGAGCTCGGTACCGAGTCAAACATCGGAATTGTCCAGGTACATGACCAACCGCCTTACCTGGCGAGTAAAGGGTCGTGGCCTTGAAAAGAAGGACCTGGCTATCATCGACCTCATTGCCAACAATAACTGGGAACGACCGATATACTTCAATACGACCTCACTGAGAAGCATCAACATGGATCTCAACAAACATGTCGTGCAAGAAGGGCTGACTTACCGTCTAATGCCTATAGAATATCCACCAAGGAATGGTGAATTCCTGGTGAACCTGGACCTCATGTATGACAACCTGATGAACAGGTTTAACTGGCGGGGGCTTTCCGACCCGTCTACTTACAATACAGAGGACTATCGCAATTTCTGCCTGAACCATAGATCTGCATTCAACTCCCTTGCCATTGCCTATTTGGGGAAAGGCGAATTTGACCGTGCCAAGGAAGTGCTGCTCAAATCATTGGAGGTAATGCCTAACGAAGTAATTCCATATGACTTCTTCTCTGTGCAGATGATCGACTTATTGATGGAAGTGGGTGAAAGAGACCTGGCACTTGATATCAGTGAGAAAGTCGGAGATCGAGCAGAGCAATGGCTGGCCTATTATACCGGGAGAGAATCCTTCGATCAATTCGAAATGCAGCGGAGATTGCTGTCTTTGAGTGAGATTAGCAGAGCCTTGCGTTCCCACGGTGAAAACGACCTCGCAGCAAAATATGCACAAGTGCTGTCCACTTATTACAGTGGCTAGACTCGGGGATCCGGTAAACGAAAAAATTAATTGGATTTCAGAAAGCGAAAAGCCTTCTTGAATCTCGCAGTTTCGTCTTTGACAATGACGAAATAATAGCCAGTTGAGAAATCCTTGACCGGGAAGCGGAAACGACCATTCCCCATGTCTTCGGCTACTACAAGCATTTCAGAACCCAAAAGACTTCGGATTTCAAACTCAACATCGCTCAATGCTGTGATATCTACCTGAACGATCAGATAATCTACTGCCGGATTAGGGTAAACCTCAATCGCAGTCTTATTGTCCAATTGGTCATTGATTGTCACCACCTTTTCAGGATCTGCAGAAACAGCCTGCCCAAAGCCTACGAGACAGGCCAAGCAGAAAATCAGAGCTATGTAGATTTGGCGGATCACAATGGTTACAAAATACGCTAATTTCTAAGCAAAGTTTTGAGAAGTTAACAAAATTTATGCGTAATCAAAACGTTAAAATGAGTTAATCCCATTCATTGTTAGAACAACTAATAATGGTTAGTTGTTGCATTTTTTCAATAATCAATTGATTTTTAGCTTGTTAGTGCTGAATGGCTAGAAATGCCTTTGGCAGAAACTCTACCAGGTCTGAAGCGATCAAACTGTACTCACCTTTGTCCGTCTTGACCAGATCTCCAGACAATCCATGCAGATATACACCTGCAAGTAGTGCATGCTCAGGTGAGATATTCTGAGCCAGCAGGCCACAAATGATACCAAAAAGTACATCGCCGCTTCCGGCACTGGCCATGCCAGGGTTACCAGTGGGATTGAAAAAAACACGACCATCCTTAAGTGCGACCGCTGAAAAAGCCCCTTTCAGGACAATGTTTAATTGAAACCGGGATGCCATATCCCGCAACAAGTCAAGTTTGTGAAAATCATCACTCCATTCCCCTGCAAGCCGCCGGAATTCTCCTGGATGCGGCGTAAGTATAGCCCCCGGTGGAAGAACAGACAATAACTGAGGATTCAGGGCAATGAGGTTTAATGCATCTGCATCCAGGACCAGTTGCTTCTCATGATCCCTCAGCAGAAACTGTTCCAGCGCTTTGGCAGTTTGACCCTGTGTCCCGATACCAGGGCCGATACCAATCACATCGGCATCACTCAGATAGACGGGCGTAGCTATGTACTCCTCACCCTCATCAACATCCACCATTGCCTCAGGCACACCCAATTGCATCACGTGACGACCGATAATGGGGGTTTTTACAAAGACCAGGCCGGCACCGGACCTTAAGCAAGCTTTGGAGGCGAGCTGGGCAGCTCCCATTTTGCCTGCACCACCGACCCACAACTGAACCCGACCAGCGGATCCCTTATGCATGAATTTCTTCCTGGGAGGGAGTAGGGTCTTGATTTGCGCTTCCTCAGTCATGAAGTAGTTTGTTGATGCTTCACTCAGAAAATGCTTGTCCAATCCAATATCAACTACCTCCCAGGCGCCTACATGGGAATGAATTTCCGGTTGGAAAAAGGCTAATTTCGGCGTTTGGAAAGTGATTGTTCTCTCGGGTCTAATGGCTATGAAATCTTCCGGAAGGGGTCGGTCTGCGAATAGACCTGAGGCTATATCCAGAGCTACTACCACAGCGTCAGCATGATTCAGGAAGTCTACAACTTCTTCAAAAAAACCGCTCAAAGGCCTGGTGAGGCCTGAGCCAAATAAGGCATCGACGATGACTGCATCCTCAGGAATTTCGGGAAAATCGTGCGAATCAGACAATACCATATGATCCACAGGCAACTTCTGAAGATTGGCCAGAAAATCTGCTGAACCCTTTTTGGGGTCTCCCACTATAGACACCTTGACCCTGTAGTTCATTCCGGCAAGTAACCTGGCGACCACGAGCCCATCACCACCATTATTACCAACACCAGAGAACACGTGCACCTCAGAAGATTCGGCGTAATGTTTCAGGAAAGCATCCAAGAAGGCCCTTGACGCTCTTTCCATCAAATCAATAGAAGGAATGGGCTCATGCCTTATAGTGTAGGCATCCGCTTCACGTATTTGCTGTACATCTAGGATTTTCATCGATCGACTTCACCCATGACAAAATCCAGAGAACCCACAATCGCAATCAAATCCGAAACCATGACTCCTCTGCTGATTTCCGGCAGAACGGAAAGGTTGACAAAACTGCATCCCCGGGCTTTGCAACGGAAAGGGACGTCTGATTTGCCATCGGCACGGAAGAAGAAACCCAACTCACCTTTGGGATTTTCAGCACGCACATAAAAATCTTGTGCTTTGGGCCTGATTTTCTTGGGGGCCAATGCCCGAGGATCAAAGTCTCTGGTCCTCTTGTGATCTCCCTGTAGTTGATCCAGGCATTGTTGAATAATCCTGACTGACTCGCGACACTCTTGCATGCGCACCCAGGTTCGATCCCAGCAGTCACCAACTGCACCGGCCTCACCAGTACCAATAGGCACATCGAATTCCAGCTCCGGGTAAACACTGTAGCCATCTATTTTTCTCAGATCCATTGCCAACCCCGAAGCGCGTAGCATGGGCCCGGTTACACCATAGTTAATGGCCAAATCCATAGGAAGAACACCGACGTTGGCGGTCCTTTCGATGAAAATCTGATTTGATATAAGTAGACGATGTAAGTTGTCCAATTTGGGTTTCAGGTAGTCGATAAACTCTGAACACCTTTGCTCAAAACCTACAGGGAGATCATAAAACAGGCCTCCTACCCAAATGTAATTGTAGAGCATCCGAGCGCCGCAAGTCCACTCAAGCAGTCGCATGAGGTGCTCCCTATCGCGCATCATCCACAGGAAAGGTGTGAATGCACCGATATCCAGCCCGTATGTACCTATCGCCACAAAGTGGGAGGCAATCCTGTTGAGTTCAGCTACCAGCACCCTGATGTATTCAATCCGCTTTGGGATCTTGTCTTCGATACCCAACATACGCTCCACACCCATCACGTAGGCATGCTCATTGTTCATCGCCGCCACGTAGTCCATACGATCTACATAAGGGATGATCTGATTGTAGGGTAGAGCCTCAGCATGCTTTTCGAAACATCGGTGCAGGTAACCCAGATGTGGGACCACATCAACCACAATCTCTCCATCAGTAACTACTTCCAATCGTAAGACGCCATGGGTGGAGGGGTGTTGTGGACCAATATTGATGATCATTTCCCCAGTCTTCAGGTCTTTCTGCTCGTAAGCTAAGGGCTCGGAGTTCCGAAGATGATCAGGATGATATTGATATTGAACTTTGGTCAATGGTCTGAGACTTTAGTATTTGACTTTTACGCCATGATAATATTGCTGTTCATCGTAGTCTTTGCGCAATGGGTGTCCTTCCCAGTCGTTTGGAAGCAGTATCCTGCGCAAATCAGGATGCCCCTCAAACTGGATACCCAGTAAATCGTATACCTCACGCTCATGCCAGTTGGCGGTCCGCCAGATCGACGAGATTGTAGGTACCACAGCTTGCTCACGGGGTAATGAAACCTGTAGGCCGAGTTGCACATTGGTAGGAATGGAATAGAGGTGGTAAATCACATCCATGGTGCCAGCATCCGGTCCATTGTCTATCCCGGTAATACTGGACAGCAGATCGAAGTAGCATCTGGGGTCAGTATGGAGGAACTGGCAAATTTCGAAAAGACGTCCCACCGGGACTATTAGCGTCTGAGGAAAGCTGTCTTCCTTCACCTCAAGGGTGGAATCGGTGAATTCTTGCTCCAAGATCGTTTTGATCTCCATTTTCTGCGAGTTATTCAAACTAAGTTAGACCATTTCATCAAAGGCTCGGAGGAACTACCGTGGCAAAAATAGACCGGATAGAGGTGGTATCTGGATGCACATCCGGATTTAGCCGATAGCCGGAATATCTGGTCAAAGTGATAGTGACCGTTCTCTTCTAAACGGATGGTCAACCCGCTGCGGCTTTGAGCTTCATGATGGCTGAGGGCTTCATGAGGCTCTCACCACGTATTTTTTCTTGTAGCTTCATGATCCCCCCTATCAAGGCTTCGGGTCGAGGTGGACAGCCGGGTACATATACATCTACCGGGATAATCCGATCAACGCCCTTCACCACGTGGTAGCCATGTTCCCAATAGGGACCTCCGCAATTGGAACAGGACCCCATGGAGATCACGTACCTGGGTTCAGCCATTTGTTCATAGAGGCGGCGGACTCGATCGGCCATTTTGAACGTTACTGTACCCGCCACAATCATGACGTCTGACTGCCGAGGCGAAGCTCTCGGAAATACACCCAACCTGTCAAGGTCGTATCCACTGGTCATAGTAGACATCATTTCGATGGCACAACAAGCCAAACCAAAACCCATTGGCCATAGACTTGAAAGCCGGGCCCAATTGATAACGTCATCAACTTTGGTGATGATGACCCCTCCTTGCTCGAATTGATGATCCAGTATGCCCATGTTATCTCTTACCCATTAGATGCTCGTACGCCTCTTTCGGAATCTTTGAGGAATAATCACTTTGCCGGACTTTTGGTTTCACCCAATCCAACATTCCTTTTTTCCAAACATACAACAGACCCACAGCCAGCAGACCCACGAAGATGAAAGTCTCAATGAGCGCAAATCTGCCCCACAAGCCTTGGGTCAGGTGATTCAGTTGTTCATCTGCAAAGACTGTTGCCCATGGAAATAAGAACACCAGTTCCACTTCAAAAAGCAGAAAGATGATCCCAATGACGTAGAAACGGATATTGAAATTGCCCCAGGCAGAGCCTACGGTCTCTTCACCAGATTCGTAGGTAGTTAGCTTCTCCTTGTTTGGTCGCCTTGGTCGCAACAGCTGACCCGCAAAAAGGGTCAGGAAGATGAATGCCAAGCCTCCTATCAAGAAGAGCAATACAGTACCATATCCAGACAATTCCGGCATTTGCATCAATTTATCAGCTCCGAAGTTAGTGCAGGTTTTAGAACTTCAAAGGATCCAGATGCTTGAAGTGGCCGTTGAGGCGAATTCGTTCGCGGGCATGTTCGGCGCGTTCCAGGGCCGGCAAGATCTTTTTCAGGTGATTGATGGCAAACATCTGCCGATCACTTTCTGAAGGTAGTTTGAGTAGCTCATATTCCTCTTCAAGCTTCAGTCCAATCTTGTGAGCTACAGAAAAAACGGTAAGGTTTTCATCAATTTCTATTTGATCGGCCATCTGCAACCATGTGAACAATTCAGAACACAAGTCCATTAGCCTTATCTTCAGCTCGGGATCCTCGGTATCGTCGAGCTTCATCATTCGGACCTTACCTCCTGCATATAGCTTACCCTGCCAAGGATTTTCAAAGTTTCTGACCTCAAAGACATCGAGTGCTTCTGTTTTGATGTCCATGCGGCCATCGTCGTACTTCTTGGTGATCTCGGTGATTTGCACTTCCGTGCCCATTTCAACCTTGTTGAGAACATAGCTTGGAATTCCGAAACGTTCGTCCCCTATGAGGCAGTCATTGATGAGTTGTTTGTAGCGAGGTTCAAAAATGTGCAGATTCAGCTCTTCCCCCGGAAAAACGACAATGTTAAGTGGAAATAAGGGGATTTCTTTGTCCATGATTTACTTATAACCTTACGAATCGAATTGGGTTCAGAAAAACTAAAATTGAAGAAAGGAAAGAGGAAAATCGTCCTGGGTCAGGGTCGTGTTTTCCCAATGACAATGAGGCTGCTGCTTACTGGCTTGACCATCGGACTGATTTTCGTGATGTTCGATAAGGAGGACGACCTGGGTGTTTTTGTGCCGATTGGCTTTTTTATTTTGTCGGGCATTGTCCCTATTTACTGGACTGCTCGCCGGATTTTGGAGATCAACTTTGAGGAATCCGCAATGAAGACCTATGTATGGGCTATGGGGTTCAAGCTCAACCAAAAGAACCGGCAAAATATGCATTTTGAAAAGCTGGACTTCCGAAAGGTACAAGATGGTGTTCAGGTCTACCTGATCACCTCCAATGAGGAGAGCGTCTTTTTGCTAAGCCAGGAGTCTGTAGAGGAGGCAACTAAAAAGGTCGAAGGTCTGGGGTTGATTCCTTCATCGGGTATTGAAAAAAAGGCCGACTAAGCCGGCCTTTTCAATTACTCAAATTGGATTAACTATTTAGGCGGTGGCATAAGTTCTTCCTTCGCCAGCCTCAGACAAGGGGATGCATGCTTCCCATTGGCCAGGGACCAACTGATATTGCAGAATTTGCGTGGCTCCATATTCCGAGGTAAAGAAGCCAATCAATGTCAACTCCTTCACACTCCAAAAGAAGGGTGGTTCCTGATCCCATGCCTTTTGGTTTTCCCTATTGACGATGAAGTCGTTCTTCTCCTTTGCCACGGACAGCTTCTCTTCTGCCGTAAGCTCATGAAAGGCCTTATCATATTTCTGCTCTATTTCCTGTATGAAAGCATCAAGACCAGCCATAAATCTATCTTGATCCTTTTCCTTGAAGAAGGCGCCCACCATCCGCTCCACGAACTCAGGAACGCCCAGATCCTTCGCGCCAAGGGTATCGGTGGCAGGATAGATGGTTTCGCTCAATTCCTGAATGGTGAGTGCTTGGATTTTGGAGAAAAATGATGGTGTCCATCCGGGCTTTGCTTCGGGAGCACAGCCCTGCATAACCCCCAATATCGTTGGAGCCGAAATGGCGCCCCCCATAAAATATGCTGCCTTTTTCAAGGCTTCTCTTCTGTTGATAGCCATCTTTTTTCCTTTTAGAGATTTCGTCTGTTCAATTCCTTCACTGCATAGTCTGCTGCCCTCGCAGTAAGGGCCATGTAAGTAAGCGAGGGATTTTGACAAGCTGCTGAGGTCATACATGCACCGTCGGTGACGAACACATTTTTCACTTCATGCACTTGATTCCACTTGTTTAGCACCGATGTTTTCGGATCTCTCCCCATTCTAGCCGTACCCATTTCGTGGATACCAAGACCAGGTCCTCCCCCTCTATCGTACATGGTGACGTTCTTGAGACCGGCGGCCTCCAGCATCTCAGCGGCTTGCTCCTTCATATCCTGGCGCATTTTCATCTCATTTTCTTTGAACTCGCAATCGATCTTGAACGTCGGAAGGCCATGCTTGTCGAGCTTGGATTCATCTAACTCCACTTTGTTTTCATGATAAGGCAAGTGCTCACCAAAACCAGAAAAGCCCATGCGCCATGCACCGGGTGTGGTGATTTGCTCTTTCAACTCTTCGCCAACACCAAGCTCAGCGACAGCGGATTGCCAGCCATTGCGACCGCCTCCGCCTTGATAGCCATAGCCACGAAGGAAGTCCTGGTCCTGCTTTCCGATATTTCTAAATCGCGGGACGTAGATGCCGTTGGCCCTTCGGCCGTAGTAGTATTGATCCTCAAAACCCTCATAATCGCCATAGGCTCCTATTTGAAAATGGTGGTCCATCAGATTATGTCCCAATTCTCCCGAAGCATTACCCATACCTTCAGGATGATACTCGCTCTTCGAATTCATCAAGATCCAGGTACTTCCCAGGGCTGAGGCATTTAGAAACACGATCTTCGCAAAAAATTCCTGCACTTCTCCGGTTTCAGCGTCTTGCACACGCACACCCGTAGCCTTCCTTGTTTCCGGATCATAAAGGACCTCAGTTACAATAGAGTTGGGTCGCAGGGTCATATTCCCTGTAGCTACTGCAGCAGGAAGGGTAGAAGACTGTGAGCTGAAATAGCCGCCAAATGGGCACCCTCTCATACACATGTTTCTGTAGTGGCATCGCTGACGACCATTATGATCTTGGGTAAGGTTCGCCACACGCCCGATGGTCATAATACGATCGGTGTACTTTTCAGCAATTTTGTCTCTTACATGTTCCTCGATGCAGTTCATGTCCATAGGGGGCAAAAAGTTGCCATCGGGTAATTGCGAAAGGCCTTCCTTCTTGCCGCTAATGCCTGCAAATCCCTCAACATAAGTATACCAAGGCGCAAGATCTTCGTATCTAATTGGCCAGTCCACCCCATAGCCATCTTTGGCATTGGCCTCAAAGTCCAACTGACCCAGCCTATAGCTTTGACGGCCCCACAGTAAAGACCGACCTCCTACATGGTAACCTCTGATCCAGTCAAATCGCTTAACTTCAGTGTAAGGGTGTTCCGTATCCTTGACCCACCAGTGCTTTGTGGAATGACGCATGGTATACCCCGTGCGGCTCTGAACCTGGTAGTCCTTCAGCTCTTCCCGGGATAGCCGATCTCCATTGGGTAGTTCCCAGGGTGGCGTGTTCATCGTCGGATAATCCTTCTGATGTTCCACCATTCTACCACGCTCAAGCACAAGGGTCTTCAATCCCTTCTCCGTCAATTCCTTGGCCGCCCAGCCTCCGCTGATACCCGTACCCACCACTATCGCATCATAGGTCTGCTGTGCCGTCGCTTTGAGATTAAGATTCATTTACTAAAATTGTTTTGTGATTCACGAAGGCGCGGGCAAAGCGCTTTTTCCTTCTCATCGATAAGTTAAAGTATAAAATAAATGTTAATGAAACGGACTAAATAATTTCAAAGTCATCATGAAATCGATTGCGGATAGTCACGGATTACAAAAATTTAAATAGCGTTACATCTTTTTACCTGCCCATGGACATGATTACCCGAAAAGAGGCTTTAAAGAAAATTGCGGTCGGATCTACCCTACCCTTGTTTGTGCCAGCCCTGGCTGCAAAGGGCGAAAGCCAGATATCTAAGAAAGGAAAGATTAAACATTCCGTCTGCAAATGGCCATATCCCAATCACTCCCTGGAACAAATGTGTGAAGCTGCCCAGGAATATGGCATAGCGTCGGTTGAACTCCTGGATACCGATCAATGGGCGACTGTAGGGCGGTATGGTTTGACATGCGCCATGGCCAATGGCAGTCCCTTGCATATCACCAAAGGCTTCAACAATCCAAGCTTTCATCCACAATTGCTGGATGATTACCAAAGCATCATCCCCAAGGCTGCTGAGGCTGGATTGAAAAATGTCATATGCTTTTCTGGCAACAGAAATGGGCTGGATGATGAAACCGGACTCGAAAACTGTGCCATCGGTTTGGAGCCGGTTCTGGAAATGGCGAAAGCTCATGACATTACCATTTGTATGGAGTTGCTGAATTCCAAGGTAGACCACATAGATTACCAGTGCGACCGTACACATTGGGGTGTGACGCTTTGTGAAAAACTGGGTAGTGACAACTTTCGATTGCTTTATGACATCTATCACATGCAAATCATGGAAGGAGATATCATTGCTACAATTCGAAAATATCATCCCTACATTGGTCACTACCATACCGGAGGAGTACCAGGTAGAAACGAAATTGACGAAACACAGGAGCTCTACTACCCCGCAATCATGAAAGCCATTGTCGAAACAGGATTTCAGGGTTATGTGGCGCAGGAGTTCATTCCTGCCTCAGACAAACCCCTAACCTCGCTAAGGAAAGCTGTTGAAATTTGTGATGTGTAGAGAGGGCTGCTTTGACACAGCCCCGTTATCACATGCTACGCCCTGTCAAATGCCGTCAATAATGGCGTTCAGCGTGGCGCTAGGCCTCATGGCCTGCGATGCCAATGCATCGTCGGGCTGATAATACCCCCCTATCTCCTGGGGTGCACCTTGAGCTTCCAACAACTCGGCGTCGATCTTGTCCGTGTTATCCACCAGGGCCTTGGCAATGGTTTCAAATTTTCCTTTCAAATCCGCATCTGCCGTCTGCTCCGCAAGCGCCTCAGCCCAATATCGGCACAGGTAGAAATGACTGCCACGATTATCAATCTTACCCAGTTTCCGGGCCGGAGATTTGTTTTCTTCCAGAAACTTGCCAGTGGCTTTGTCAAGCGCATCCGCAAGGACCTTCGCTCGGGGGTTGTTGTAGGTATTGGCCAAATGCTCCAATGATACGGCCAGGGCCAAAAATTCACCGAGCGAATCCCACCGCAAATAGCCCTCGGCCACAAACTGCTGAACATGTTTTGGCGCGGAGCCTCCAGCACCGGTTTCGAAAAGGCCTCCACCATTCATAAGCGGTACTATGGACAGCATTTTGGCACTTGTCCCCACCTCAAGTATCGGAAACAAGTCCGTCAGATAGTCACGGAGCACATTGCCGGTGACAGAGATCGTGTCCTGGCCCTGCACAATTCGATCCAATGAGTAGC
Organism: Cyclobacteriaceae bacterium; assembly: GCA_965601475.1. Classification (GTDB taxonomy): domain Bacteria; phylum Bacteroidota; class Bacteroidia; order Cytophagales; family Cyclobacteriaceae; genus JAWPMT01. Next base: position 1,815,795 of record OZ271832.1, read on the forward strand.
GCGTTGCTTCAACCGGCGCCAATATCTTGATCTCAAGCCCTGAGGTGTCATGATCTTGCAAGTACTTCTCTGCTTTTTTAATCAGCTGCGCGTCATGTGCTCGATTTTTATCCAGCCAAAAAACTGCAGGAGAACCCGTAGCTCGCGCCCGGCCTACCGCCAATTTTACCCAATCCTGAATGGGGGCATCTTTCACCTGGCACATTCTGAAAATGTCCCCTGCCTCGACCTGTTGCTCCAGTAGCACTTCGCCGGCTGCATTAACCACCTCTACCTTGCCTGCATTCGCCACTTGAAAGGTCTTGTCATGGGAGCCATATTCCTCAGCCTTTTGTGCCATCAACCCAACATTTGGAACACTGCCCATGGTCGCCGGATCCAAAGCACCATTCTTTTTGCAGAATTCAATTACTTCCTGGTATACACCGGCGTAGCTCCGATCAGGGATTACGGCTTTGGTATCTTGCTGATTGCCGTCTTTGTTCCACATCTGACCAGAGGTCCTGATCATGGCAGGCATAGAGGCATCAATAATGACATCGGAGGGAACATGCAAATTGGTGATCCCCTTGTCGGAATTGACCATGGCGATATCTGGCTTCGAATCGTAGAGGTCTTGAATACCGGTCTTGACCTCCTCTTCTTTGGAATGACCGGCAATCTTCGCATACACATCTCCCAATCCATTATTGGGATTCACACCGAGTTCCTCAAAGAGATCGACGTACTTGTCGAAAATTTCTTGATAGAAGACCGAAACTGCCGCCCCGAAAATAATGGGATCAGACACCTTCATCATAGTCGCCTTCATATGGAGCGAAAACAGCACCTCCTGTGATTTCGCCTCCTGCACCTGATCCGCCAAAAAAGCCTTTAGGTTCCCCATATTCATCACGGCACAATCGATCACTTCTCCCTCCTGCAAGGCAATGCCTTCTTTCAGTGTGGTCTTTTGCCCATTACTGTCCGAGAAGACAATAGCTGCAGTCGATGCTGCTTCCAGGGTTGTTGATTTCTCACTACCATAGAAATCCCCGCCAGTCATACTTGCCACGTGAGTCTTGGAATCAGATTTCCACTCTCCCATGCTATGCGGGTGTTTTTTAGCATAGTCCTTCACCGCCTTGGGTGCTCTGCGATCGGAATTACCCTCACGAAGTACAGGATTCACCGCACTTCCCTTTACTGAATCATATTTCGCCTTGATGGCCTTTTCCTCATCTGTGCCTGGGTCGGTTGGATAGTCAGGCAGTGCATAGCCCTTGTCCTGCAGTTCTTTGATGGTGCCCTGTAATTGAGGAATCGAAGCACTAATATTCGGCAGCTTGATGATATTGGCTTCCGGAGTTTTGGCTAGCTGACCCAGTTCTGCAAGGTGATCGGGAATCTGCTGCTCTGGCTTCAGGAACTCGGGAAATTGCGATAAGACTCGCCCAGCGAGAGATATATCTCTTGTTTCTACCATCACTCCGGCCGATTTGCTAAAAGCCTGCACAACCGGCAGAAATGAATAGGTGGCCAAAGCCGGAGCCTCATCGGTCTTGGTATAAAGGATTTTCGGATTTCCTGACATCTTTTATTTCTGTATTATCTGTTTTCTATAGTCAATAGCTTTCTTTCTCGCTTGGAAATTGTTGTGCCTTCACATCCTTGACGTAAGCGCCAACGGCGTCATTGATGGTCTGATTAAGATCAGCGTACATCCGAAGGAATCGTGGCTGGAAATCTTGCGTGATCCCCAACATATCATGCATGACCAAAACCTGTCCATCAACGTGCGGTCCGGCCCCAATTCCAATCAAGGGTATTTCAATTTCTTCAGCAACTCGTTTTCCCAGAGCAGCGGGTATTTTCTCCAGGACGATCGAGAAACAGCCGATATCACGTAAGAGTTTCGCATCAGCGACCAACTTCTCTGCTTCCTCCTCTTCTTTGGCTCTTACCGTATAGGTGCCGAATTTATATATCGATTGAGGGGTCAACCCAAGATGACCCATCACGGGTATTCCAGCAGTCAATACGCGCTCTATACTCTCTTTCACCTCGATACCCCCTTCCATCTTCACAGCATGAGCGCCCGATTCTTTCATGATGCGGATGCTCGATCGCAACGCTTCCGAAGAGTTCCCCTGGTAACTGCCAAAGGGCACATCGACAACTACGAGCGCCCTATCCACGGCCTTGACCACTGCCGTGGCATGCCAAATCATGTGATCAAGCGTAATGGGAAGTGTCGTTTCATTGCCAGCCATAACGTTGGAGGCTGAATCTCCCACCAGGAGCACATCTACCCCAGCACCATCGAGGATCTTGGCCATGGAATAGTCATAGGCCGTTAGCATGGCGATCTTCTCTCGCTGCTCCTTCATCTCTCGCAGCCTTTGGGTGGTAATCTTCTTGAAACTCTTCTTTGCTACACTCATGCTTTCAAAAATGATGGTGAAAATAATAAAAGGCGAGATCACCATGAAGCTGATGAATCTCCCAACCACGAGATACGCTGTCCTGCTAAAACGCAAACATCATTACCTTCGTCGCACAGGCAAAAGTCCCAAAACCTTGGTAATTTCCAACTGATATGAAACATGTTATAAGCTTTTTTCTCGTCGCCCTAACGACAACCATCCTGCATGGTCAATCTGGTGTGACTCCAGCACCGGATCGAACGGAAGGTGAGGGCCCTTTTGAGCAAATGATCATCAGGGGGGTAACCCTAATCAACGGGAATGGCGCGCCTCCCCAGGGACCGGTGGATATCGTTGTTGCCAACAACAGGATCAAGGAGATTCAAGTGGTTGGGTACCCGGGGGTGCCCATTGACGAAGAGAAGAGGCCCAAGCTGGAGGCAGGAGGAAAGGAAATTGACGCAAATGGGATGTATTTACTCCCAGGCTTCGTGGACATGCATGGCCACATAGGAGGTTCCAGCCAGGGAACGCCTGCAGAATACGTATTCAAACTATGGCTTGCTCATGGTGTGACTACCGTGAGAGAGCCTGGTAGTTTCAACGGCCGGGAATGGACGCTCGACCACAAGCGCAAGAGTGCAAAAAATGAAATCACCGCCCCAAGAATTATCGCGTACACTGGCTTTGGAATGGGATCTGAAGGAATCTCAACCGCAGATGAGGCGAGAAAGTGGGTAAGGGAGAATGCAGCTACAGGGGCTGATGGTATCAAATTCTTCGGGTCTCGTCCCGAGATTATGAAGGCGGCCCTTCAAGAAAACAAGGACCTGGGTTTGGGTTCGGCCTGCCATCATGCGCAGCTCAATGTGGGTTGGTGGAATGTGATGAATTCAGCAGAAGCAGGGCTGACCACTATGGAACACTGGTATGGATTACCTGAGGCGATGTTTACTGACAAGGTTATACAGGATTACCCACTGGATTACAATTATCAAAATGAGCAAGATCGTTTTGGTGAGGCCGGTAGACTTTGGAAGCAGGCGGCACCTCCGCATTCAGAAAAGTGGAATGAAGTGATGAATAGATTGATTGCATTGGACTTCACGCTCGACCCCACCTTCAACATCTATGAAGCTAGCAGAGACCTGATGAGGTCCATGAATGCGGACTGGCATCGTGATTACACGCTCCCATCACTATGGAAATTTTATGAGCCGAGTAAAATATCACACGGCAGCTATTGGCATGACTGGGGCACAGAACAAGAGGTGGCCTGGAGGGAAAACTACAGACTTTGGATGACCTTTGTCAATGAGTACAAAAACCGTGGCGGCCGGGTCACGACTGGGTCCGATTCCGGATTCATTTATCAACTCTACGGCTTTGCTTACGTAAGAGAACTGGAGCTCTTGAGGGAAGCGGGGTTTCATCCTTTGGAGGTCATTCGCTCTGCCACGCTGATGGGTGCGGAAGCATTGGGTATGGAAGACGAAATTGGCACAGTTGAGGTAGGGAAATTGGCAGATTTTGTCATCGTGGACCAAAACCCTATCCAAAACCTGAAAGTTCTTTATGGTACCGGGGCCATTACGCTGACAGCGCAAAATGAAATAAAAAGATTGGGTGGTGTGAAATACACCATCAAAGATGGAATTATTTTTGATGCAAAGTCATTGCTTAAAGATGTAAGGGATATGGTCGTTGAGGCCAAGGAAATAGACGGTGACATCAAATATCCCGGGTATCCTAATTGGGAAGACTAAACAAAAAACTGCTAAAGAGAAACCATGTACCGCCTTGTGATAACATTTGTGGCTCTGTTGTGGCTGAATAGCTGCATTCAAACCGAGAGCAGTGACGGAAGGCGCCCCGACCCCCCAAGCCAAAGTGTGGAAGTTGCTGACACCACGACCAACGCGAAAGAGATGGCCAGGATTCTATCCATCACTGGCGACCCATTCCCTCCCAAGGCTTTTGAAGGTAATCAATTGGCCACCAGGCAAAGGCAGTTGGAAGCGGCCAGGAAACAATATGAAAACGCCACCGACAGTCTGGAAAGTATCGTTTGGTACGGCAGACGGCTGGGTTATCTTGGTAAATATCAGGAAGCTATAGCCATCTACTCAGAAGGCCTGAGGCTGTTCCCGGATTCCTACAAACTGCTACGCCACAGAGGGGAAGCATTGATTACAACCCGGCAATTTGACCTGGCGATGAAAGACCTGGAGAGCGCAGCATTTTTCGCCCGGAATGCCCCCAATGAAATAGAGCCCGATGGATTACCCAACAGATTGAATAAGCCTCTTACCAATGTCAAGTTCAATATTTGGTATCATCTGGGACTTGCCTACTACCTGAAAGGAAATTTTGATCAGGCCATTTCCGCCTATCAAAAATGCCTCGAGGTCAGCGACAACAACGACCTGCTGGTCGCTACGAGCACCTGGCTGTACCGTACCTACATAAAAATCGGGAATACAGAAGAAGCCCTGGCTGTGTTGGAGCCTATCAGTTCCAACATGAGGCTCATCGAAAATCGACCTTACCTCAACATTCTGATGCTCTTCAAGAACCAACTTACTCCGGAGAGAATCTATCAACTTGCCATAAGGCGCGATGACAGCCTAGACCCAACAGTAGGCTATGGCTTGGGCAACTGGTACGTGCTACAAGGACAGGTAGAAACGGCTGCTGAAACCTTTGATAAAGTCCTTGCCAGCGATAGTTGGGATAGTTTCGGTTACATCGCCTCTGAAGTAGAACGATTTAATCTGGCCAGTGCGCCTTTATAGCAGTTCGATATCTTTTCTCAATTCGATGAGTCTTGCAGGGTAGTCTGTGATTATTCCGTCTACTCCCATATTCAGACACTTGATCATGTCCTCACGCTCATTCACGGGATAGGCGTAGACCTCGTAGCCTCTGGCATGCATGCGAAATACCCTCCGTGGCGATAGCGTTTCATAATGGGGGTTAAGCGCATCAAGCTTTATCTCCTTTTTAGATCTGCCAAGATGAACGCGAGATTCCACATAGAAAGCCACCAGGGGAGCGCTGTCTTCGCCAATAAGCAATTTCTTAGTTTTTACCCTGTCATCGTAGTCGTGGGCTTCCTGCAAATAAATGTCTTCATAAGATTGAAGTGTGCACCACTCAAAACCGTTTCTTTCCTGGCGAATAACATCAATCAATTTCTGGGAAAAATCATGGTAATGAGGATGATCCATATGCTTGATCTCAATCAGTACTTTGCACTGACCGTCAATCAAATCCAAGACCTCCTTCAAGGTTGGCACAGTTTCTTCGGCATAAGAAGGATCAAACCAGGACCCTGCATCCAATTGCTTGATTTCCTCCAATGTGTAGTCATGGACATCCCCGCTGCCGTTAGTGGTTCTGTCCAATGTCTGATCATGAAACACGATGATCTCTTCGTCTTTGGTATGCCGTACGTCCAGTTCAATCATGTCCACGCCCAGGTCCAGGGCCTTCTGGAAAGCAACCAATGTATTCTCCGGGGCCACTCCGGATGCACCTTTATGAGCAATGACCTCGAATTCCTTGCCTTTCAGATCTTTTATACTCGTACTGGCAAAAAGGCTCTGGTAGATGACCGGCTCAAACAGGGAGAGGCTAATGAAAATCAACATTATCGGCGATGAATAAAGCAAAAATTTCCTAGTCATAACTCCAGAGTTGTCTCATGTAAAGTTAGTGAAAACACTAGAATAGTACTATTCCACGATGGTGGATGCAATGTTCAACTCCTCCAACTGGTCATTAGCAATGGCCGATGGCGAATCAATCATCAGATCTCGGCCCGAGTTGTTTTTGGGGAAGGCAATAAAGTCCCGAATGCTATCCTGGCCGCCAAAGAGTGCACAAAGTCGATCAAACCCAAAGGCTATCCCCCCGTGCGGAGGCGCCCCATACTCAAAGGCACCCAATAGGAATCCAAACTGTGATTGAGCCTCTTCCTTAGTAAAGCCAAGCACCTCAAACATTCGGCTCTGCAAGTCCCTGTCATGAATCCTAATAGATCCACCACCCACTTCGACTCCGTTAATCACCATGTCATAAGCATTGGCATTGACATTCGCAGGGTCGCTCTCCAGTTTGTCCAGGTCAGCGGGGCTTGGGGAAGTAAAAGGGTGGTGCATGGCATGGTAGCGCTTCGTCTCATCATCCCATTCCAATAGTGGGAAATCCACCACCCAGGCCGCAGCCACTTTATTCTTATCTCGGAGTCCTAGCCTTTCACCCATTTCCAGGCGCAATTCGGAGAGTTGCTTTCTGGTCTCATCCTGAGCTCCCGCCAAAATCAATATCAAATCACCAGGACTGGCATTGAAGGATTTGGCCCAGGTTTCGAGCTCGCTCTGATCAAAAAACTTGTCGACTGATGATTTCAGCGTACCATCTTCCTGGCATTTCAGATATACCAGCCCCTTAGCTCCAATTTGAGGTTTGCGAACAAAATCTGTCAATGCATCCAGTTGCTTGCGTGTGTAGCTCGCACATCCGGGAGCATTTATGCCCACCACCAACTCTGCCTGCTCAAAAACCTGGAACCCTTTGCCTTTGACCAAATCATTCAATTCTACGAATTGCATATCAAAGCGAAGGTCTGGCTTGTCGGATCCATAGAGCGCCATGGCATCCTGGTACTGCAATCGAGGCAATTTGGGCAAGTCGACGTCTTTTATTTCTTTGTAAAGGAAGCGCACAAGTCCTTCAAACACCTCAAGGACATCATCCCTATCGACAAAGGACATTTCACAATCAATCTGCGTAAACTCCGGCTGGCGATCGGCCCTTAAGTCTTCATCACGGAAGCACTTCACAATCTGAAAATACCTGTCAAAGCCTGAAACCATCAGTAATTGCTTGAATGTCTGTGGAGACTGAGGAAGTGCATAGAACTGTCCGGGGTTCATCCTGGAGGGTACCACGAAATCTCTGGCACCTTCTGGCGTGGATTTTATCAAATAGGGCGTTTCCACCTCGGTAAATAGGGCACTATCCAGGTATTCGCGGGTTTTCTGCATCAACCTATGCCGAAGCTCCAGGTTCTTTCTTACGGCATTTCTCCTGAGATCAAGATATCGGTACTTCATTCGAAGATCTTCTCCCCCATCGGTATCATCCTTGATGAGAAAGGGAGGAACCTTGGACGCATTGAGAATTTCCATCTGCGTCACTTCGATTTCCACTTCCCCTGTAGGCATTTCCGGATTCTTGGAATACCGCTCAATCACCTTCCCTGTTGCCGAAAGCACAAATTCACGTCCGACACTACGCGCGACATCCACGAGTGCGGCATCGGCTTTGCTCTCGTCAAACATGAGCTGCGTGATCCCGTACTTGTCTCTTAAATCAATCCAAATCAACCCGCCCTTGTCACGGACGAGTTGTACCCATCCACACAATGTAACATTCGCACCCTCGTTTGAAAGTCGGAGTTCTCCACAGGTATGTGTCCTCAGCATGTTTTCGATAGCTTAAATTTTGAGCGGCCAAATTTAGCAATACTAGCGCCACGTGCGCGATGTCTGGCAAAGAGAAAATTGTGGTTCGGTCGCAGTAGGTCTGTCGAACGAGGGTAGTTTTACAATTCAAATGAACAAGCAATGAAAAGTGTTCACTTCCTACTGCTCACGCTGGTCATATGCAGATTAGGAATATCACAGACGGAACTTGAGCGCCGGAAGGTAACGGATGATCTATCGATGAAAGTCCCTTCAAACTTTGTTTCCATGACCGATGAAGAGCGGAATCAACGATATGTCTCTTATCGCTCTCCAATTGCCATGTTTACCAATATAGAACGGACGGTAGACCTTGGAATCAACCTCACCAGCAGCAACTGGGAAGCAGATGACCTGACCATCCTGAAAGATTTCTATAAGTCCAATCTGCAAAATCTCTACACCAAAGTCGATTTTGTGCAGGACACGATCACGACCATCGGTCAGCGCGATTTCATCGTGTTCGAATTTGAATCGAAGGTGTATGATGAAAATAGCTTTCGACAGCAAGTCATTTCGAAGTACACCTATATTCAGTACACGATATTCAACGATAAGGTCTTGTTGGTTCACTTCACGGCGCCCTTGCGGCTGAAATCGAAGTGGCAGGAAGCAACCCGCGAGATGATGCAAAGTATAAGGCTCAAAAACTGATGTTGACCGTACACAGTGACGAACACTACATGCAAATGGCATTGGTCGAAGCAGCAAAAGCCTTTGACAGCAACGAGATCCCCGTGGGTGCAGTGGTGGTTGCAGAAAATAGAATCATTGCCAAAGCCCACAACCAGGTAGAACAGTTGCAGGATGTAACTGCACATGCCGAAATGATCGCACTTACAGCGGCTCAGAATTTCCTGGGGAGCAAATATCTTAACGACTGTAAACTACTGGTCACACTGGAACCTTGCACCATGTGTGCAGGAGCTCTCTATTGGTCGCAGATAGGGGAAATTGTCATCGGGGCCAGAGATGAAAAAAGAGGATTTAGTAGACTCGATCAACAGGTCCTGCATCCGAAAACGAGCGTTACATTCGGCATAAAGGAGCTAGAATGTGAGGCAATCATGAAGGATTTTTTCAAGAAAATGCGAGGGAACATTTTATAGAAAAGGTTGTTTTATAAGCACTAAATATTTACATCATAAATCACACGCAAGACCAAAAAAATATGGCTTTCGAATTACCACAACTACCTTATGCGCACGATGCGTTGGAACCACATATCGACGCAAAAACCATGGAAATACACCATGGCAAGCACCATGCAGCGTATGTCTCAAAATTGAATGCTGCAATTGAAGGAACCGAAATGGCTGGCAAGAGCCTGGACGATTTGATGAAAGATCATTCGGACAATAAGGCTGTCAGGAACAATGGGGGTGGTCATTGGAATCACTCGCTATTCTGGACGGTGATGTCACCAAATGGTGGCGGAAACCCCAGTGGAGATTTGGGTGCCGCTATAGATAGTGCATTTGGATCTTTTGATAAATTCAAGGAGGCATTCAGCAATGCAGCAGCGACTCGCTTTGGAAGTGGGTGGGCATGGCTATGCAAAGTTGATGGACAATTAGAAGTGTGCTCCACTGCAAATCAAGACAACCCATTGATGCCAGATGCCGGATGCTCTGGGACACCAATCCTTGGTCTGGACGTTTGGGAGCATGCCTATTACCTGAATTATCAAAACCGGCGACCTGATTATATCGCCGCCTTCTTCAATGTTATCAACTGGGAGGCTGTTGCCGAACGTTTTGCCAACGCCTAGGTAAGCGTTTAACAAAGATTCCACAACCCGCTTTTTGCGGGTTTTTTTATGTCTTTTGAGAAATATTTCCTATCTTATTGACAGTGCGTGCTTCGTTACGTCAACGACGAATTGAATGAATATCAGGCACTTATTCACTAGCTTTGTAAGTTCAACCAGAGAAGATGCGAAACCTCAAATTAAGAGCCTCCCAGGGTAAACCATTTATCCTCATAGATTTTGAGAAATCACGGATTGACTTGTCCGGAAATGCAACGTCAAAATCTGTTGGTGAGCAGTTTGTTCCTGCACTACTAGCATTGCAGACGTGTGAATTCGCAAGCAAGGCCATAGAAGTTCATTTATTCCTTGAGGATATCAGTATTGTTGGGGGAACTGAGATAATCCGATTTCTCAAAAGCATCAAGAAGAAAGGGTCTATGGGTTATGAAGTGATTTGTCATTGGTATTTTGAGGATGCAGATCACATGGATATGGGCAAGAATATAGGTGACCTCGTGGGCCTGAAAACCATCACCGAGTGGATTCCTGGGGTGGATCAACCCGAGTACGGCATTTAGTTTATCACGCGCCCCAACTCATCGGCCCAGCTGGTTCGATCTTCTTTTTTGGCGTTGGATTCCAGTCCTTTGGGTTGGGCCACCGGCAACTCAATAAAAAATGTAGTTCCTACTCCTGGCAAGGATCTGAAAAAGAGGCGGCCGTGGTGTTCCTCAATGATCCCTTTGCACATCGCCAATCCAAGTCCTGTTCCTTCTCCCACATCTTTCGTAGTAAAGAAAGGATTGAAAATCTCTGATTCGATTGACTTCGGAATTCCCTTGCCGCTATCCTCTACTTTGATAGTGACTTGTTGCAGTCCTATGTTGTAACTGGCAGTGATCTTCACAAATCCCTCATCCTCAATTGCCTGGATGGCATTGCTCACAATATTCAGAAGAACCTGATTGATCTTGCTGGGATTGCACTCCACCGGCGGCAATTCCATATATTTCTTCTTCAGCTCTATACGGCCCTTCATCTTGCTTTCCAGAATCACCAGCGTGGAATCGATATACTCGGTGATGTTGACCAGCTTGAACTCACTATCGTCCAATCTGGAGAAAGTTCGCAATCCTTTCACAATCTCCGCAGTTCGCTCCGCACCATGCTCCACCGATGCTAACAACTCCCCCAATTCTTCCAGTAACTCATCATATTGTATTTCCGCTTTGCGACCAGCATTCTGCTCCACAACGGAACGGATGATATTCCTCTTGTCCTCAATATTGCCTTGTTGGAGCGCTACCTCAATATCTTGCCACAATTTGTTCCGAAAAGACTCATATTGTACCAAATCCTCGACATCCTCTTTCAATCTTTGGGCACTACCCAAGGTATAGTTTACCGGATTGTTAATCTCATGAGCAATCCCGGCGGTCAGTTGCCCCAGCGATGCGAGTTTCTCCGTTTCGACCAGTCGTTTGCCCGTATTCTTCAACTTGATATAGGCTTCTTTCAGCGCATCATTGGATCGGGTAACATTCCGCATAAACATTGGTATGAAAGTGACCAGGGCCACATAGGGGAATGCTGCTCCCACTGAATTGAATATCAGGCTGTGAATACCAATGAGTTCCCTTGGAAACTCGTAGTTGAAGCCAATCTCCATGGCCATGAAGATGAGAATAGTCGCCAGGGTGATGCCAAGCAAGACAAACCAGTCCTTTCGTATCCCCGGCAAGAGTGAAATGAGTGGGAGTAATACCAAATGCGACATCACCGGTGAGGACGCACCACCAGTGAAGTAGATCTGGGTGGTATAGGCGAAGTACAAAGCAAAGATGAAGCCGTAAGAAATATACCTGGTCCTGGGCACGAATCGGAATGCCAGAAGAAGAAACAAGAATAGGAATGCCGTCATGAAAGCCGTTACTACCAGAATATCCGACCCCGCAGAATAGTACAAAGCCCCGTACAAAATACATCCCAGGAGACCCAACAAAAGGAATCGAACAAGTAAACCTGAAATGATTCTGTGCGTGGTTTTGGCACGGTGATGCTCAGGAACGACGGTATGAATAATCCACTTGATCATTCGAAGGTGACAGGAACTTTACTTGTTGTTGAGATCCACCAAGATACAGAATTTCTCAGGGCCTGAAAAACCAAAAGAGGCATCATACAGATGCCTCTTTCGCTATGTCAAAGTCATATGTACTGTATTGACCTACAACCCAAGCTTCACAAGAGCATAGCCAATGGATACCTGGAAAGTAGATACATTGATGTCATCAGTAAGGCTCGGGTCATCTCCAAGATCGCTAATCCCTATCAAATACCTGGCGTCGACGGAAAGCCCAAAAGGCAAATCTACTCCTGCTCCCACAGCTATTGACAAATCCGAACTATTGAGGATGTCGGTATTATCCACCGTAGCTACAGGGGTCTTGGACTCACTATCCAGCAAAATACCAAACTGTGGACCCGCCTGGATATTGATTCCCTGAAGAATGTAGTATTTGGCAATGATGGGTACTGTGATAAAATTGAAATTGGTTTCCGCGTCAGCGTTGCTATCATCAAAATTGAAGGAGGAGTAGAGTATCTCAGGCTGGATACCAAACTTACTTATTTTGATAAGCCCAAAGGCTCCTGCATGCCAACCTGATGCGTCGGAATCATCACTCACACTGAAAGCATCTTTGGACGGAAAGTTCAACCCCCCCTTAACACCAACTCTGAATTTCTGTGCAGAGGCTCCGAAGGCGACCAAAGCTACCAAGGCCGCAATCATTGTCATTCTTTTCATAACTAATATTTTGAGTTGCTCAAAAATATGAAAAAAAGAAAGGGGGATTTACCCCCCTTCTCATCGTGAACCTACTACATGAAAAACTCTTTGTATAAAAACCGGCTAGAAGTACTTGGATACCGAGAACTGCAAAAAGCTGTCCTTCCTCAGGAGATACAGAAACTCCTCCGAATCCACATTTGAAAAAATCCTCGACTCTAGTTCCAGGCTCCACGAATCTCCGAATCTCCTGTTGGCCTCCACAGAGTAAAGCCGGGTGCTGTGCTCCAGATCAATAATGCCTCCAAACAGTATTTCGGTATCCTGCACATCGTTGAATGCGATCCGTGACCCAACAAACACATCGTTTTGCAGGCCGGAAATGGCAAGTTCATCGCGATCATCAAATAGGTATTCCCCCAGTATGCCAATGTCAATACCACTATTTCCAATATTGCCAAAGGTGTATTCAAGTCCAGCGACTGTGGCGAACATATCCTGCAGTTCATTGAATCGTTTGATAGCTTCTACTTTCCACAGTACGGGACCAGTGGTCGCTTGTATGTCAACACCCGTTTGGCTAACTACACCATATACAGGGGAGAAAGTCTCGATATCAGCTACAATTGGATCACGTCCAGTTCCATAGAATTGCGAAATACCTATATCAAAAACCCCAAAATAGTTTGAGTAACGGAAAGCCACATCTGGTCGGTATTCTTCGGCGTTGCTTTCAAAATCAAAAGCCGAACCATCCAAAATGAAGGGAGTCCTCAGCCTACCCTTTCGTCCAGGAAAGACCTGTTTGCGAAAGAAGGGCATCAGAAAGAAGTCCAAAGTTCCAAAGTTTGACAGGTAGCTAAAATGAGCCATGGGCTGTCCCAGTTTCTCCTCACCGTCGAAGCTCTCAACCACATCGGTCTGGTTGATGATATCCACCAGATGTGCCGACTCCGTCACACCCCAGAAAACCTTCTTGGCGCCAATACTGAGTTCGGCATTGTCCAGGACTACCTGCCAATAGAGCTCCCTGATGTCCCAATGTGTCCTTCGGTAATCTTGCTGATCATAGCGGAAAAAACCGGTGGCCTTTATGGAGAACTTGCCATCACTCCACTCCCTCAGGTATTCCGGCTGAATGGCAAATGATGGGTATAAATGCTCTTGCCCGGGATAGGCGCCATCATTCCAAAACCACTGAAGGTCTGCATCCAGCCTCATCTTGAAGTTTTGGTAGACCTGATCCTCCTGCTGCGCACGGAGGTCCGAGAGGAGGATCAGGATGGCCAAAAATGTACCCAGCAGTACCTTTAGCGTTTTCAATTGCTTGCGATTTAGGTTAGGAAAGGAAATTATCTACCTGCTCTGATCAAGGCATTCTGATTGAAATCATCTTCGGAAATCCCAGATTGAAACTGGTAGTCCTCAAAGAATAAGTCCGTTTTTTTGCCAGTCTGATGATTGACCATTGAGAACTTGTTGGCTCTCCAATGCTTGTCCAGGTATTTCTTATAGCCATCATAAGTCAAAGTTTTCAGCAACTCACCCTTACGATCGTAGAACTCTATCTTCTCAATGCGATAGTCTTCGCCCAGATTGAAATAAGCTACACGCTTCAGGTATCCCGATTTGGGATCCACAGGATCCTGCTCAACCTTGGCCACCTTTTTTCCATCGAGTGTCGTTTCTTCCAGGAATTTGTAGCTGTATTTCTCCAGTTCATCTGATGATAGATCCTCAAAAGCAAACTCACTGCCCATAAAAGGTCCTGATTTATTACTGGAAGAAATCCTTTTCACCCGCTTGATCGAAGGCAGATAGAGCCATTGATCATCAGATCCCACTTTGTGTGTGAATGTCAAGGTCGCGGTGCCCTGCACATCTCTGGGACTCTGGAATACAATCATGGACTTGTCCCCATCCTCCGTGAGTTCGAAGGTCCTGCTGGTCATCTGACGCTCGCTCACCTGCCCCTGACGATTCGTCAAAACCATTTTCAATCCTACCTCAGAAGAGACGAAGCCTTCGTCATTCTTGAGATAGGTGGCTACGATTTGCTGACCTTTTTCTTCAGCACTTTGCGCCATGGCAAAAGAGGCAAGCAGGAAGGTCAACGAGAACGTTGTGTATTTTAAAGCTTTCATTTTCTTAAATTTTGGAAGTTTAGGCTGCTGCTTGAGTTGCGACAGCGGTTGAAGATTCTTTTTTGTTTTTGGCCAGGATCAATAGCAATGCTGGCAACATGAGGAAATCAATGACCAGTGCACTAACAATGACCAGCGATGTCACTTTCGCCATGCCCGAATTCATGCCGAAGCTGGACTGCGACAGAATAACGAATCCCGCCACCAGAACGATTGTTGTCACGACCAAAGCCCTTCCGACAGTGTTGAATGCATAGCGCACAGCTTCCTGTGGCGAATAGCCATGGTCTCTGATGGCCCTGATATATTTTGTGAGAAAGTGAATGGTGTCATCCACGATAATGCCCAGGGTCATACCAAATACGATGGAAATACCCACGTTGATCTGACCACCAAGCAAAGCCCAGAAGCCAAATCCTGCGATCGCGGGTGTCAGGTTGGGCAAAAGACTTAGAAATCCGAATTTCGCAGACCTCAATGCCAGTACCAACACAATGGTGATCAGAGCGATTGCGATGAGATTGCCACTGATCAGGCTGAGAACCTGAGTCCGCGATAGATATGAGAACATGAGCGTGGGGCTGATCGCCTTGGTGTGCATATACTCAGGCGTATTCTGTTCCAACCAGGTTTCAGATCGCCCGGCGAAGTCCAACATCTGGTTGGTGGACAAGTCACCCAAAGTAGCAATAAGCCTGGTTTCAGATTTGTCTACATTGATCTGGTTATTCAAGTCCAACCCAAAGGGCAAAGACAATTCATAAAGCAACAAGTATTGCGCCGCCTCTTCCCTATTCTCGGGCACCTTGTAGAAGGACTGATCATCCCCATGCATCGACCTATTGACCCTACGTGCTATTTCCGAGAAGGCGTTGACATGAACCACCTCCGGCTGATCTTCCAGCCATCTTTCGAAAGCCTCCAATCGCTCGAGATAGTGGGGATTGCTGATTCCCCCTTCTTCGCCGGCCCCAAGAGAATATTCCGCAGTGTAAATACCGGTAAGGTTCTTATTGACGTAGTCAGTGTCGGACCGGAATGAAATGCGATCATCAAAGTATTTGATGAACTCGTCGTTCAATTCAATATTGAGGGCGAAGACACCCAGTATCCCAATCACTGCAATCGACCCTCCGAATGTGGCCCACGATTTGCCAATAACAAAATTCGCGAGGTTATTGTAGAACCCTCCTTCACTCTGATTCTCTACCTGTTTTTTCACTTTCACACGAACGGGTAGGATGGACATAAGGGCTGGTAATAGCGACACAGAAAAGATGAAAGCGCCTGCCATACCCATTGCTGCTATATTTCCCAGGTCCCGAAATGGCGGAACCTCCGCAGTGTTCATGGAAAGAAAACCGATTATCGTCGTCAGGCTGGTGATGAACACTGGCATAAAATTGACCCTCAGGCTTTCTATGATCGCTTCATTTTTGGAGAGGCCTCTTCTCAGTCCCAACATCATGGTGATGAGAATATGGATGCTGTCCGCAACCGCCAAAGTCATGATGATGATAGGCGCCGAACCTGAAGGGGGTGTAAGCTTAATGCCAATGTGACCGGCAAATCCCATTCCTGCCATGATGGAAAACACAATAACCAAAAGTGAGACTACTGTGCCTGAGATTGTCCTGGTGCTTAGGAATATGGCCACCAGGATGGCAAGAAACATAGCTGGAATGAGCGTCGAGAAATCATTCTGGGACGCTTCAAAAAAGGCCGCATTCAACATGACAATACCTGTCAAATGCGTCTTGAGATTAGGGTATTTCGACTCGAATTCGGCTACCATTTCCCGTACTTCACCCACCAACAGGGGGTTCTCAGCAGCCGGATCCTCACCAGGTAGTTGAACGGTGATGTTAACGGCAGCCACCGTGCCCTCCTCATTCAGCAGTCGATGGACAAGTAGGGGCTCGCCAGTGGCAATTTCCTTGATCTTGTCGATTTCCAGCTGGGTCTTCAATGAAGCCTGGTAGACAAGGTCCTCAACGTACAGGTCATCATCCTCGGCATAAGTATGCTGGAAATTGGTGATGGCGTCGACGCGGGTGGAGAATGGCATCTGCCAGGCCGATTCCGTCATCTCTTCAATGGCCTTCAGGTATTCAGCTTTGAATATCTGGCCATCTTTAGGCTCGATAACGATGAGCACATTGTCATCTTGTGTATACTTCCGCTGAAGCGCCTCGTAAGCCAGCCTCTGAGGATTGTCTTTCTTGAAGAAAACCCGGTAATCTGCGTCGAAGCCAAGCTTAGAACCACCTGAACCGAGCCCCATAGCCAGAATCAAACTACCAATCACCACTAGCCAGCGATACCGGATGACAGCGGTGCCCCAACGCGCGCCAAACTGACGCGAACGTTCTCTGAGATTTTTGATTTGATCTTTCATTTGTGAATAGTTGGACTTGTTAGTTTCTTTTCGTTTTGCTTAATGTCGAGTGAGTTGTTGAAGATTGGACAAGCCAATGCTTTTTATTTCAAATTTTTGGATAATAGGATATTTCGGATTTCGAAATTATGTAAACCTAACGATCTTCAAATATTTTCGTTTCAAAATATTTCGGATTTCGAAGCTATTATCCTTGGTTAGGACTCTAATTCGAAGATTTCCCTGATTTCAGGGTCTTGCAGGATCGTTTTTCGAATGCGTTCTGAATAGTCCTGGCGTTGAAAGGGGTGTTCCTGGTATAACCCAACATACCCTTTATCAACGGCCTCTTCTACTAGAGGGCTTTTTTCTACCACGTGCCTGTGGATGGAGTCCAGATGGTCTTTGGCGAAATTGTAATGTTGCGGATCCACCCAGCCTCTTTTTATGAACGCCTTTGTCTTTCGATGGCAGCGGCAAGGATTGTCCTTGTTGATCAGGCCGCATTTGTTGTCCATGAAGGCATGAAGATCCTGCCTGGCCCTGGACAGTCGCTTCCTGAAGTTTTCTTTGGAAATCCCAAATATTTCAGCTCCGGCATTGTGATCGATCTGAAAAATCTCCCCCAAGACGTACAAAATACGTTGATCCCTGTCCAGGCAAATGAGCATTGCGGACATACATCCCATTCGCGCTTCTTTCACGTCATCAGCCTGAGCAACCATCTCCTCAGGTGTCAATTCATTGTCAGGTGTTTGATCCAGGTTCATACCGAAATTCTCAAAGGAAACAACGGCTTTTTCCGTCCGCTTCTTCTTCACATTCAGGAAGTGATTCACCACAATCCTATAGGCCCAGGTCCTGAAACTGGACTGGTGATTGAATTTGGCAAGATTGATGACAATCTTGATTAGGGCCTCCTGGGTGATATCTGCGGCATCTTCTTCATTCATCACAAGCTTGTGCGCCACATTATAGATATAATCCTGGTGCCTTTTGATGAGTGATTCCAGTGCCTCTCTGGAGCCGTTTTTCGCCTCCGCAATGAGCTGAAGGTCTTCTTTTGTGTCGTAGGTTTTAGAAAATGGATTTGCTGTCATGGCATCACGTTTTTCGCTTCAGACCTTAGACAACTAGAATGAGAGGGTGTGACAGTTTTATGTTTTTTGGCCTCAAAGGACCTTCTCCAACTTGGAGGTGGATGAGACCGCACGCTCCATCAAATCAATAAACTGGTTCTTTTCCTCATTCGTGAATTCATTGAGCACATGGTGTCCGTAGTGAAATAGCTTCTCCCAAAGCATGTTGTATATGCCCTTACCTTTGGGGCTCAGAGAAACGATCACAATACGCCGATCCTGAGGTGAATAATCCCTCTCCACCAAATCCCTTTCGATTAGCTTGTCTATTACGCCAGTGGCCGTACTCATCGGTACCTGTATGAACTCTGCAACCTGTCGCATGATCATCGACCCTTGCTGCCCAATCATCACACACAGACCAAAATCCCGTTTTGAAATCGGACCGAAGGCCTCCATACAAGAGCTATCTACCTGCTGCATGCCGAGCATTAGGCCCTGCAAACCGTGTATAAATCGTTCTACTTGCTCTTTTTCTGACGCCCCCATGGTATTGAAATTTCTCAAAAATACTTCGATATTCGAAATATTCCAACGGAAGCGGCCAATTCAGGTTGTAATTGCCCAGTGATTCCCTTCCAGGAATCAGCACTCAATGCTGACCTTGGTGAGAAGCCAGAACGGAAATTTGGTATTCCACGCGCTTGATTTCCCGTTTGATCTCATTCTTGTCCATTTGCATCCAGTTCCACAATTTCAGCATGCTAATACCGCTTGCTGACAAAATGATAACCATACTCCAAAGTATAATCATCTTCAGTGATGTTGCGTTGGCGAATGCGAACCCACTGTAAATCACAACTCCCAATAGCACAAAGATCATAATGCCCGTGGCTACGGCCGCCCAACCATATCTGCTTTTGAATACACCACCATATTCCTGCAACATGTTTTTGTCTTCAAGCTGATCATAGTAAGCTGCTTCCTCATTGCTCAGTGTTTCTCTGATCAGATCATCGATGTCCCTGTCATTCGTTTTCATGATATTGATTTATTAACTGTTTCAAATTCTCTCTGGCCCTGAAGAGCCTCGATTTCACCGTCCCATGGGGTATCCCCATGATCCCTGCCATCTCCCTCAGGCCCATCCCCTCCAAATAGTGTAGTCTTAATATGAGTTTCTGATCCGTCGGCAAGCCTGCAATGGCTCGCTCCATTTGGCTGAGTAACTCCTCACGGTCTGTAGCAGTGGCTCCGTCGTCCGGTGGGTCATCAGATGTACTTTCGCGTCCCTTTTGCTTCCGCAGCCAATCCACAGATTTGTTATTGGCCATACGCAAAATCCAGGAGCCAAAGCTCGCTGTTACCCTGAGCTTTCGAATATCTTTAGCCACAGCCACCCAACAGTCTTGGGCAAGGTCTTTGGCGACCTCCTGGTCTCCAACTCTCCACCTTATCTGACGGACAATCCTCTGATGCCAACGGCGGACCAAAAGATCAAATGCCTTTGCATCCCCCTTTTGAGTATTCAGCACCAATAACTCATCAAAAATCTTTTCTGGAGAAGTCATTTCACTATAATGTCGGTAAAAGTCAAGTGGGGTTCACCGATTGCCATAATTATTTTTGTCATGTGGAAATGAAGGATGGAGTCAAGGCGGTGGTGGCCAAGGATGCGAGTGCCTGGAGGCAATGGCTCTCCTTACATCATACCTCAGAGAAGCGCGTTTGGCTGATCATTTATCACAAGAGCAGCCCTACCCCAAGCATAAGTTACGATGAAGCTGTGGACGAAGCCCTATGCTTCGGCTGGGTGGACAGCAAGCCCAACAAGCGGGACCATGAATCATTCTATCAATATTTCTCAGTGCGCAACCCTGCGAGCAACTGGAGCAGGATCAACAAAGAGAAGATTCGTAAACTTCAAGATGCCGGCAAACTAGCGCCATCTGGTCTGGAAATGGTCCTTCACGCCAAGGAAACCGGCACCTGGGACGCCCTCAACGATGTAGAGAACCTGGTCATCCCAGAAGAAATGTTGGCTCTGTTCAGTCAAAACCCAACCGCCAAAACTCATTTTGAAAATTTTCCCAAATCCGTGAAGAGAGGCATATTGGAATGGATATTCAATGCGAGAAGACCGGCAACCCGCCAAAAGCGCATCAATGAGACTGTGGAGTTGGCGACACGCAATATCAGAGCCAACCAATATCAACGCTAAGTCACGAGTCCGAAAGTACCTGGAGGAGCTTCGCTTTCAAGTCTTTAGGATGAAAAGGTTTGAGTACAAAACCCTCCATACCTGCCTCAGTGATTTGCAATTCTTGTTCCGCGACGGTGGAAGCCGTGAGAGCCAGTATCGGGATATCAGGTTTCATGGCTTTAATGGCTTTGCTCGCTTCATACCCGTCCATTACCGGCATGTGAAGGTCCATCAGAATCAATGCATAGTCATTGTCCTGGGTTTTGTCAACCGCCTCCTGACCATTTGTTGCTTTGTCCAGTTCCATGCCCCATCTGCTGAGAAATTCCTCAGCGATAACCATATTCATCAGATTATCTTCCACAATCAAGACCCGCTTACCTTCAAGGTTTTCGGGATTGGTCTCTATAGGTTCTTTGTCCATCTCCTTTCGCTTTGTTCTAATGTCCGCTGTTTTTGCCTTCTCCAGTTTTATTTCAAATGAAAACACCGACCCCTGCCCAAGCGTACTTGTCACCTTGATCTGGCTTCCGTACAAATTCAATATTCCCCTCACAATCGACAAGCCGAGCCCGGTTCCCCCAAACTCACGCGTTGTGGACGTGCTGGCCTGGGTGAATCGGTCAAAGATCAGCTCCATATGATCTTTGTGAATCCCCGGGCCTGTATCCTTTATACGAACATCCAGGATTTGCGAATCACTATTGTCCTGCAAAACCTCAATTTCCACATCAATTCTACCCTCTGCCGTGAACTTGAGGGCATTGTTGATCAAATTGTTGAATACCTGGGCGATGCGTACCGGATCCGCCAAAAAGTGGTGGTAGATACGCTCATCCACATCAAGGTATATCGGAATATTCTTCAGGATGGATTGTCCCTCGTATCCCTTCACAATTTTCTCTGCGTGCTCCCGAAGGTTGACCGGGAGACGCTCCAATTTCAGGGACCCGGAATCAATCTTGTTGAAATCGAGGATATCATTGATCAAAGAGGTCAGATTTTCCGCGGAAAAGGTCAGCGACTCCAAATTTCTTATTTGATCTTGTCTGGGATTGCTTCTCAATGTGAGGTGTGCCATGCCAACAATAGCATTGAGCGGCGTTCTGATCTCATGGGAAATGGTAGCCAGGAAATCCGTTTTCGCTTCATTGGCGAGCTGGGCCTTTCTCAACAGTTCCTTGAAGGAATAGGCAAACTGATGTGAGAGCAGCAAGGATTGGGAAAAGAAGAAAGAAATATATCCCCAAAACGAAACCCTATCACTTGCGTCAAGCAATTGAAAATATGAGAGGATATTATAGCTGAAAATGAACAAGGCAATCGCTATACTCAAAAGTGCATATAAGCCACCGGGCCTTTTGCGTTTCCAGGCTGTGACATATACCCGTACCGTATATGAAAATGCCGCCAATAGAAACAGGAAGAAGGGAGTAACGATCTGAGAGAAATAAAATAGCGGCAAGACAATGGTACTCATCATGCACAACCAACAAATGATACTGACAAATCTGACGAAGCGCTGAGAAGTATCCAGGGGGTAGAGACGTATCAAAAACTGCGCAAAAAGCAGTACGCTGGCGAATAGGCTTATATACTCAAGCCTGATGGCAATCCACCAGGGATATCCATCAATCAGAGAATGCAATACATAGTGACCGGACCCTATGATCCGATAGGAATAAGTAATGCAGAAAAGGGAGAAATAGAGTATCGAAGCCTGGTGACGGCCAAATAAATAAAGGCCTAGAAAGAATAGCCCTCCCATGATCAGACAACCGGTCAGCAGTAGGTCATACGCCTGTTGGTTTCGTGAGAGTCTGGAGATCACGGGTTCCGAACCAAAAACCATCGGTTCCAGAGCTCCCCCCTTACTGTGCTCAAAATTTGAAATCTGTAGAATCAGTTCCAATGTGTCTGAAGCAGCATTGAAATCCACCTTCTTGGGTTGCCAGAACGGTTGGTGTTCTTGCATGGTACGCCCCACCTTCCCATTCTTCGCCACCAATTGCCCGTCTGCATACAAGGCATAAGCACAATACATGTCTTCTACCAAGGCGGAAAATTTTGATGTGCCAGTGGGTAACAGAAGCTTCAACCTGTAAGTAGCAAAGCCAAAAGGTGGCAATTTCTCACCTGCCAATTCCAAATCACTCCAAAGAGCCGGAAATGCCACCAACATATAATCTAGGGAATCCAACTCTTCCGCAGAATCGGCAAGGGTGTTCCAGTAAAACTCGTATTCACCCGAAAGCAACATGGGTTCCTGCGGGTCCCAGTTCCGGAGGTCCAATACCCCTTGGCGAGTTTGAGAAAAACTGAGGTGGCCGACCAATAAGACGACTAACGCAAAAAAATGGCGCACTTCCAAATTTAAGATCGGGCTAATCCAGAGTGGAATATAGTTGATGCCGAAGGAAAACCTGAAGTTTACCCGTAGATCCCTTGTTTTTTCTTGTTCGAAAGGAATGAAAACATATCCAGAGCAACACAGCAATCCTGGAATGTTACGCCAATCCACAATAACCCATCCGCAGATTAGTCCGAAACCGCAAACTATTACGAGGACTCTGGATTCCACTGTCACAAACTCATGGTTCCCGACATTTGGGTTGTTTCCTCTTGTGGAAATAA
Organism: Cyclobacteriaceae bacterium; assembly: GCA_965601475.1. Lineage (GTDB taxonomy): Bacteria > Bacteroidota > Bacteroidia > Cytophagales > Cyclobacteriaceae > JAWPMT01. Next base: position 1,838,712 of record OZ271832.1, read on the forward strand.
GAGACCGAAAATCCTTCGTAGCATATTGCATGTTATGAATTAACTTACCTAATGGTTTGTCCCTAAAAGAAAATAGGTTGCGACTTATGAGAACCCCCTACCTCGCCTTCATGACTGTCTTTGTTTGCGTTGCGCATTTAGGCCACAGCCAATCAGCCAATTGGCGAAATGATAGCACTTTCATAAAACTCACTAAGTGGCATGACCAGGAGGTGGGCGCAGAAAACAGTGGTCTGTACGAAGGGCTGCTGTATCCTATGGTCTCCAAGTCGAGAGACACACACCAATTCTTTGGCAGACGCGGATGGTCCAAGGGCTCTATACTCCTGAAGGGAAGCTGGTACTTTGACATTGACTTGGCGCTGGACATTGCAACGCAGTCCTTGGTGTTGAAGCACCCCAACCTGGGACGAAGGGATGGCATCTCTATGCTCATGGAAAATGTGCAGGAATTCACCATTGCTGGTCATCGCTTTGTGCACCTGCCAGATAAGGGCCTTTACGACCTGTTGATGGAGGGTAATACCTTCCAATTGCTCAGCACTAGGCGGAAAACAGAACGAGCCGAAGGAGGGGGCGTAGTTTACAAAGAAGAAAACAAATATTTCCTTCAAGATGCCTCCACTGGCAATATCCTGCCATTGCGAGGAAAAAAAGATCTTCTGGTCTATCATCCAGAAGCCGCAGAGATTTCAAAGCAAATCAGTCGTCAACAAGGCTTGAAACTCAAGATGCGCGATGAACAAAAATTAGTGGCATTCACAAAAGCTTTCGATGAAGAAATTAGCAATTAAGGGCGCCTTTATTGTAGGGTGTTTGCTTCTATCAGGCAAATTGCCCGCCCAGGACAGGACCTACTCCATCACATTCAATAACCAGCAACTCAGCGCTGCGCTGTCCCTATTGGAACAACAGACGGGTTACCAGTTCTTCTTCAAAGAATCTTGGATGCAGAACCAAACGGTGACAGCGAGTTTCTCAAATGAAACCATACAGGGTATCCTGGATACAATCCTCTCCGATGCGAAAATTCAGTATGTGATATTGGACTCAAAGATTGTCCTGACCAACAACACGCCCATTATCACGGAACTTCAGACAGAAGGCCCTTCAGCAGGCAACCAGTATCTCTTTGCAAGAGAATTTGAAGAGAGCGAAGAATCCGTGAAGATTCTTGGCGACCGTTCTCAGATGAAGGTAGGCGGCGAATCCCTGGTGGTAGGATTCGTGAAGAATTTCTCCAATGACGAACCCATCGTTGGTGCAGTGGTATACACAGAAAATCCGGAAATCAGTACTGTCACCGACGCCAATGGATTCTACACAATCAACCTCCCGAATGGGGAAAATGAGATAAAAGTTCGTTACACCGGCATGAAATTGGCCAAACAGAAAGTAATTCTCTTTTCTGAGGGCAATCTCAATATCAACATGGAAGTCGAAGCCACATTGCTGGAGGAGATCACAGTGACGGCATTTCAGGACGCAAATGTGAAAAGTACTAAAATGGGCGTGAGTACACTGGAAATGGAATCACTCAAGAATGTGCCCAAAGTGCTGGGTGAAAATGATGTAGTACAGGTAGCGCTAACATTGCCCGGGGTACAAAATGTAGGTGAGGGCAGTGCCGGAATCAATGTAAGGGGAGGAAAAACCGACCAAAACCTGATGCTTTTTAACAACGCCACTGTGTACAACCCTTTTCACTTTTTTGGTTTTTTCTCTGCTTTCAACGCCGATATCATGGGTGAGACTGAACTCTACAAGAATAGTATTCCAGCCAATTATGGAGGCAGGCTTTCTTCACTGTTGGATGTGAAGATGAAAGTTGCGGACAAGGAGAAATTTCATGGCAAAGGGGGCATCAGTCCGGTAACCAGCCAGCTAAGCTTCGAAGTCCCAATTATCAAAGGAAAGACCTCATTTGCCACGGGCGTCCGTACTACCTACTCCGACTGGATCCTGGATAGGGTCAATAATGAGAACATCAGAAACGCCGACCCATCATTCATCGACGTTGCGGGCAATCTCCACCATCAATACGGCACCAATAGCAGTATCACGGTCACGGGGTACTACAGTCGCGACGAGTTCAGGATCACGACGGATTCCCTGTACTCCTATTTCAATTTCAACACAGGCATCGATTGGAAGCACTTCTTCTCTGACAAACTGGCCGTACAGCTCATTGCCAATACGAGCCAGTACGCTTTTGATATTGACTACGACGTTTTCCCGGAAAGTGCTTTCAACTATGGTTTTGAGATAGAGGAACGCTTCGGTCAGTTTAATGTCAATTACTTCCCTAACGACCAACATGATGTACTGGTGGGTGCCGATGTGCGGCTTTATGACCTCAAGCCAGGATTCTTCAGAAGGTTGGGTGAGACCTCTTTGGTAGAAGAGGAGGAAATTAACCCGGAAAAAGGTCGAGAGACCTCCATTTTCATTTCCGACAATTTTTCCATCACTGACAACCTAACGCTCTATGCAGGATTGAGATATTCCATATTTACTGCATTGGGGGGCAGGCCGGTCAACTTCTATTCGCCCGACGCACCAAGAACTGAAAACACCATTACTTCAACGGTGGATTTTGACGAAGGTGAAAATATCGCCACTTTCCACGGCCCTGAAACTCGGATATCCATGCGCTATGCACTGGACAATACTTCTTCGATCAAGGCCGCCTACAACAGGACCAGGCAGTACATACATGCACTGTCTAATAACATCTCCATCTCCCCCACAGATACCTGGAAGCTTAGCGACTCAAACTTCGCACCTCAGCTTTCTCAGCAGTTCTCAGCAGGCTACTTCAAGAACTTCCGGGGAAATGCCATCGAAACCTCCGCTGAGATTTACTTCAAGACTTTCGAAAACCTCGTGGATTACAAGGTTGGTGCAGACCTTGTTCTGAATCCTTTGATTGAAACAGATGTATTGCAAGGTGAAGGCCGGGCCTGGGGCCTGGAATTACTGGCACGTAAGAACACCGGGAAATTGACTGGATGGATCGCTTATACTTACAGTCGTTCACAGCAGAGATTCGACTCCCAATTCAGCGAGGAGAGAATCAATGGTGGTGAATTCTTCCCAACGAATTTTGAGAAGCCCCATGACATCAGCCTGGTCTCTAACTATAAGCATACGCGCCGTTACAGTTTCTCCTTGAACATGGCGTACTCCACAGGCCGGCCAATTACTTACCCAACGGCAAAATATCAGCTCTCCGGTACGGAGATCGTTCATTTCTCAGAACGAAACAAGTTCAGAATCCCAGATTACTTCCGGGTAGACATCAGTGTCAATATCGAGGGCTCGCATCGGGTCAAAAAACTGGGACACAGCTATTGGTCATTCTCCATTTACAACGTGACAGCAAGAAGGAATGTATATTCTATCTTCTTCACCAACAACAATGGAACGATCGAAGCATTTGAGCTGTCGGTTCTGGGGACGGCCATTCCTTCCATCAGCTACAATTTCAAATTCTGATGAGCAGGAGCGGCATATTTCCTTTGCTGTCGCTGCTGGCTGGATCTTGCACCCAGCCCATCTCCCTGGAGGAAGTGAGTGGTGACCTTGGCACACTCGTGATAGAAGGGATCATCACTGATCAATCTCAAAAACAGCAAATCAGCATCACAAGGACAGTGCAGTTGAAGGCAGATGTCACAGGCGTGGCCGTAACCAATGCTCAAGTACAGATTGCTGTAAATCAGGAACGATTGTTAGAATTTGAAGAGGAAGAACCTGGCATCTACCGATCCAAGGAAGTATATGCAGGACAAGTCGGTTCCGAATATCAACTATTCTTCACATTGGCCAACGGAGCCATCTATCAAAGTGAAAAAGTGGAGATGCTGGCGACACCAGAAATCGACTCGGTCTATGCCACTTTTACGAGCAATCCGATTATCAATCGAGATGGAGGAAATTTTGACTTTTTCCTGGATGCACGTAGTAACAGTACACAATCGCACCACTTCCGGTGGACCTGGACATCGGCATCGGCTTTGTTGATGGAAACTCCTTCAAGATATGAGTGGCTCGGTGGGAATGAAACGCGTGTTCGTGAACGAGGGGGCGACAACGACCAGGACCAGGTCGAATTGTGCTGGATTGTGAAACAGTCTCCTCAAATCCTGGTATCCAGCGAGCCCGTGGAAGGCCTGGGCATTCGATCCCAACAGATCCATGGATTCCACTCGGACTCAAAAGCTATGCGAGTCAGTTTTGGGATAGAAGTTAAGCAATATGGATTATCGGATGCCTCCTACAGGTACTGGAGCCTTCTGGCAGAGACTAATCAAGGTTCGGGGTTTCTCTTTGACAAGCAAGTGGGGCCAGTCCCGGGAAACGTTGTCAATACACGAGACAAAGAAGAATTAGTGCTGGGCATCTTTGAGGCTGCGGAAGAAAAAGTGTATTACCGCCAGTTCCATCCGCTTGAATTCTGGAGGCAAGGATATCTGAGGACGACGGGTTTCCATATCGACTGTTCTGACATACAGGCACTCCAAACGACCACGGACGAGATAGGTGAGTTCATGGAGCGCAATGCTTCCGGATGGGAGATTGGCTTTTTCGTGACGGGTGGTATGGTCTATTACTTCCCTAAGCGATGTGCCAATTGCACTTTATATGGTACAAATCAAAAACCTGATTTCTGGTTATGATGGGATCGCGTTCTACGATATTGTCTTTGCTGGTTTCTCTGGGTCTGCTGGCTGCCTGCGTTAGGCCTGCGGAACTGGAAGAAATTGGCCAGGAGGACATACTCGTGGTGGAAGGACTTATCACCGATGAAGATAAAAAACAAGAGGTCAAGATCTCTCGCACCATACCGGTCACGGCTGGCGACACGATCATTCCCGAACAAAATGCCACTGTCGCCATTCGCGAAAGCACGCAAACCCTCCTGCCCTTGATAGAGGAAGAACCAGGCATCTACCGGACCGAAAACAATTTCTCAGCCATCCCCGGCATGGAGCTGCAGCTGGTAATCACCCTGGAGGACGGCAACGCATATGAAAGCACGGTAGTCACGATGCAATCCACACCTGATATTGATTCCATCTATGCGACCTTCACACCAAACCCCATCAACAATCGAGACGGTGGAGATTTTCGCTTTTTGCTGGCCACCCAACCCACCGACGACAACGCCCAGGCCATCAGGTGGACATGGAGGGGTGCATATGAGGTCCAAATGGAAACTCCCTCCCGATACGAATGGCTAGGCGGTAATGACGTCCGCATCAGAGAGCTGGGTGGGGACAATTCCGAACTCCAGGTGGAACGATGCTGGGTCAACCAGAGATCCACGGATATCATTGTAGGGCAGGAAAGTGTCACCGGGTTCGGCATTCGCGATTTCCAAATACATGGTTTCCATTCCGACACGAAATTCCTCAGAAGACAGTATGGCATCGAAGTGACACAATATGGGCTCTCCGCTGACGCGCTAACCTATTGGCAGCTCATTGCCGAAACCAATCAAGGATCAGGATTCCTGTTCGATAGGCAAGTAGGGACGGTATTGGGCAATATCAGGAATGTCGACGATCCGGACGAGTTCGTCCTGGGAATTTTCGAGGCCGCAGAATTGAAAACGAGTTTCCGTCGATTCGACCACGCTGAATTCATAGATGATGGATACATCAGGTTTAGTGAATTCTTTATCAACTGCTCGGGCATCCAACCCCTCGAAACGGCCACCGATGAGATTGGCGAGTTCATGCAAAGAAATTACCCGGGCTGGGAAATTGGCTTCTTCATTACGAATGGGCCCGTACTTTATTTCCCTAGCCGATGTTCAAATTGTACTAGGTATGGGAATAATGCCCCTCCGGAATTTTGGGAATAATGAGAAATTTAGCAAGAAACACAAGTTGGATACTCTTAGGGTCGTTGGCGGGAATCATTTCTTGCATTCGGCCCGTGGAACTGAATGACATTGCCACGGACGAAGTCCTGGTGATAGAGGGCCTCATTACAGATGAAGACAAAAGGCATGAAATAAAGGTTTCCATTACTACACCACTGTCTACTACAGATAGTATTTTACCGGTCGGCAATGCCACGGTTTTTGTTTTGGAAAATGACGATGACAGAATCGACTTTACCGAGTCAACCTCAGGGGTCTATACATCAAATGAAAGCTTTGGGGGTGTAGCTGGTCGTACCTACCAGCTTTTTGTCAATCTCACCGAAGGAAGGACTTATGAGTCCAGCGTCGTAACCATGCAAGCCACGCCCGAAATCGACTCGATATATGCTACGTTTAACCTCAACCCCATCAACCATCCCCAAGGCGGCGATTTCGAAATCCTCATCGACTCCAGAGCCAACGACACCAATACCAAATACTTGCGGTGGACCTGGCAGGCCTCATCCACTTTGAAAGTGGCCAATCCATCGCGATATGAATGGCTGGGAGGTAACGACTTCGTGGTTCGGGAACTTGGAGGCGACAATAGTGAAAATCAGGTAGAACAATGCTGGATCAACCAGCCGTCGACCCAGGTACTGGTCCAGGAAGAGCCTGTCGAAGGCTTAGGCTTTCGGGGCTTCCAACTTCACGGGTTCCACTCCGACACCAGAGCAATGAGCATAGATTTTGGCATTGAGGTGAAGCAATACGCCCTTTCAGACGAATCTTTTACCTATTGGGAGCTTCTCGCCTCCACCACCCAAGGCAGTGGCTTTCTTTTTGACCGTCAGGTTGGTAGCGTCCAGGGCAATATCTTGAATCCCGAAAATCCTGAAGAGCTGGTACTTGGCTACTTCGAAGCTGCTGAGGAAAAGAAGCTATTTCGGCGATTCAACCATCTCGAATTTGGTGATGCCGGTTTCCGACGTCGCAGTCAATTCTTCGTCGATTGCTTTGATGTGCAACCAATGACTTCGCCACCCGGGGAGCTCGGACTGTTCCTGGATGAATATCACCCGGATTGGCAGATTGCCTTCTTCATTACAAATGGTCCAGCAGTCTTCTACCCGGAAAGGTGCTCCAATTGCACGGTGTTTGGCGACAACCAGCGTCCCGATTATTGGGTTGAATGAAGCATGACGACGTGTCGACACATCTTACCCCTGGCCTTCGCGTCGCTTATTCTCCTTGCAGGCTGCTTCAGAGAGATAAACCTGGAAGACGTAGCATTTGAAGATTTGCTTGTGGTGGACGCACGCATCACCGATGAAGTTTTCAACCAGGAGATCTACCTGAGCCGCACGGTGCCCGTGAGCGTCGACTCCATCAGACCGGAGGAAGGAGCCAGCGTCCAGGTGGTGGTGAATGATATGGAGCGAATTGACTTCAATGAAATCTCCCCTGGAACCTATCGGGCCACCAGGCCTTTCGGCGCTGAGTTCAACAGCGTATACCGCCTTGAGATCACCACAAACCAGGGCCGATCCTATGTCTCTTCGCGAGAGCTAATGATTGATACTCCAGCCATCGATCGTGTTTTTGGAGAATTTGAGCGGTTCCAGGTCTCACTTTTTGAAGGCGATGGCACATTCAATTTTCTCTACGATGCTGGGTTAGAGGCCAATGGTCAACAACTTTATCTGATCGAATGGTCCGAAACCTATCTGGTCAAAGTCCCATTTCCATCCAATTTCATATGGCGCGGTGGTAATGTAATCGATCAGAGAGGTAGCGGCGAGGAGGTGGAGATATGCTTCCTGACACGTGATTCGCCAAATGTGACTACTCATCAGTCACTCGTGCCCTCAGGGGCCATCAAGTCATTCCCTTTGCGCACCTTTGAATCCGTCACAATGAATCCCATGGCCATCCGCTATAGCCTGGAAGTGAGACAGTTCGCCCTCGGCAATGAGGCTTACACTTACTGGGAACAGATCGACAGACTCGGCGAAAACGAAAACTTACTCATACAAGAGCAACCAGGCACCATCAACGGAAACATCCAGAATGAGGACAATGAGGATGAGATAGTCCTGGGAAGGTTTGACGTATTTGATCAGGAAGGATTACGTGTATTCTTTTCCCCTCAGGATTTTGAAGAGGCCGGGTACCAGGTAAGGACCGATAATATTGTTGAGTGTGATACGATTGGAGCCCTGCGTAGTGAGCAGGAATTTGTCGGAGAAATTCTCACTCAAAATCCACACCTTGATGTCTGGTTCATCGACAATGGCATTGATTTCGAAAGCCAGGAAGCGATTCCAATACTTGTTTATTTACCCAAAAGCTGCAGTAACTGTACTTTCTATGGAACTACTGAAAGACCTACCTTCTGGACTGACTAAGATTGTCAGCGTATTTGTGTTTTGCCTTTGGACCGCTGCCAGTCCATTGGCTCAGACCTTCTCCGAGACGGATTTAGCATACCTGCAGGAAAAACTGTATTTTGAAACCAACACCTCCTTCTTTATTCCGGGAGAGTCCATCTTAGTCAGCCTGCAGTGTTTTGTAAATTCCGGGGAGCCATCACCCATCAGCAAAGTAGCTTACCTGGAGCTGATCGATGCGGAACAAAAGAGCGTACTCCAAAAGAAGATCCAGCTGACAGATGGTGTAGGCTCAGGAAACCTCTACCTTCCCACTTACCTCCAAACCGGTGCTTATACGCTGATCGCTTATACCAGATGGATGAAAAACTACTCGACAGACTTCATCCCCACGAAGCGCATAGCCTTCGCTAACCCCTATGAGAGCTTTGGAAATACCTTCTTCAAGCCGGATTCGGCAACAAAAATCCAAATTGATTTTTTTCCGGAATCAGGGTTCTTGGTCCCTGGAAAACAGCAAAGGATCGCGTATAAGGCAAAGGAAACCTACACGGGCAAGAACGTACCCGTAGACGGACAAATCACTAACAGTGCTGGCGAAAGTGTGGCATCATTCAAGAGCCTCAAAGGCTTCGGGTTTTTCGACTTCACACCCACAGATGACGACTATCGTGCAATTCTGGTTGGCAAAGACGGGAACGTGTCATTTCATCCGATGGAGATGACCAATACGGCAAATACCAAAATTCAGGTCCAATTGAACGAGGACAAAATCACGCTGAGCACTGCCCAGGTGAATGAGGTTGGGGAAGTGTACTTACAGAGTATGCAAGGTGCCCGAAAAGAGCTGAGTTTTGTGGGAGGGTCCCTTCAGGTAGAGCGTGAAGACCTGCCCGGTGGCTTAAATTGGTTAGTAGCGAGCAATATCGATGGAAGGCCAATCTTGCAAATACCTGCCTTTTCTTCACCAGAAAGAGCTCCTGTCAAAATCGCAACTGACAAAAATACCTACAAACCGCGCGCAAGGGTTTCATTGACGCTCGAGTTACCGGACCTCGATCCAGCGCTTCAATACAGCCTTTCAGTCCGAAAGAAGGAAAATACAATTGGCGGTAGCGCTGTCGACCTATACTTTCTTCAAGGTGCCCAACAGCTAACGTCCAAAGAATTTGACCTTTGGGAACTGGCCATGAATTCGGAATTGCAACCTCAGTCACTGGACCTCCCCACAGAACCACAGCACCTACCCGACCTTCGTGGCAATGTGGTAACAGGAACCCTCGTCAACGATGCCCTTGATCCAATTAGCAATACCTCAGTTGCCCTTACCATTCCCACTGACGGGTATCGTCTTGCCACTGGAACCACAAACGGAGAGGGCACTTTCTTCCTCATTACGGATGATGAGCCCATCAGTCGAAATTTGATCTTCTATACTTCAGAAAATTCGAGGAACACGAACCTCTCAATTGTATCACCATTTCTGAAAAATCACGAATTCGTAGCACCTTGGGAATTTACCATGTTCGAAAGCGATAAGGATTGGCTTCTCCAAAAGAGCATTGCTGTTCAAGTCGAAAACGCCTACTACGAAGCAAAAGAAAATACTTCGCTGAACGCATTGCTTAAGAGCGATTTCTTCCCCGAGGAAAATACAAGGATTTATGATCTTGACGACTTCACACGGTTTCCCACAGTTGAGGACGCCATCCGCGAGTTTGTTTCAGAGGCTTGGCTAAGGAAGACACCCGATGGTGCCGAGTTTTCCGTTCCATATGCAAGCAACCCGTCGGGAGATCGGGATACTACCTTGGCACTCCTAAACGGCATCCCTGTGGATCCCGATTGGATTTTGGCGATGAATCCGTTGGAAATAGACAAGATAGAAGTCTATCAAAAACAGATTATGGTAGGTTCCTGGGAGTTTAGGGGTATCATTAACTTCCAACTCTATGAATTCGACACCGACCGGGTAAATCTACCCCCCAACTACAAGGAAATCAGCTACGAACTACCTGACCAGCCCTATCAAATGCCGCTGCCTCAATATGCGGACGGTGGCAATACGCGCATCCCGGACTTTCGAAGTCAACTCTATTGGAATCCGCTCATTACTCCGGAAGGCGACCAGGAAATCAGTTTCTATACCTCTGATAATTTCGGGACCTACGAGGTCGTACTCACAGGTGTCATAGACGACCAAACCTATGTGATGGAAAGGCGCACTTTTGAGGTTCGAGAATGAGCTTGAACGCGCTCAAGCAGCCAAAAAAAATTTCGAAGAAGTTTTCACAGCCACAGAGAAGTGCAGTCAAAAGGCACTCAATGATTTGTGTGACGAATCCGTTCTTGATTGAAACCAATGTGGCTCATTGACAAGTCCAACCCGCGCAGATGCCAAAGGAAAGTGCCGTATGCACTTGACAATAAACCTATCTACTCTCTTCATCTGTTGCACATAGCAAAGCGTACATCTCCTTTATGGAGTACATTCGGCAAAGAGGCCAATCATGATCGATTCTGTGGACGAGAAATACGCGGACCTTTGTCGGGCCATGTCCTTTAAGAAAAACTCCGACAAGAAAATCTTATTCCAGGAATACTTGAAAGTACCGAGGCAAAGAGAAAGCTAAATCTCCAGCAAACCCTGTAACACCTGACTGTGTCATCAATCTAAACCATAAAAGTAAACACAACTTTTATGAAAAAAACAATTGAAACAGTGCACCAGCTGGAGGCCCCTTTGGCAAAGGTCTGGGACAACGTCCGAACGGGTGAAGCGTGGGAAAAGTGGCTTCCGATTTTGTCGGGTAGCACGATGGAGGGACAAGGAAAAGGCGCCAAGCGCGTCTGTCATACCCATGACCAAGGAGATCTTTATGAGACGATCTTGGAATCCGATGATATCAATCACATTTTCCAATATCGCATCGATGAACAAAACATGATGCCGATTTCCGACATCACTGGATCCATGAAATTCATAGATGACAATGGAGGGACGCGATTGGAATGGAATGTGGAATTCGAAGTTGAAAATGAAGAGACCTTTGAGATGGTGAGAAACGGCATTAGCGATATCTACGCTACTTCTTCTCAAAAACTAGCTGAAATATCCAAATAGTAGTAGGTTTAGGAAACAGCTAGTGATAGAGCAGGCCACAAGCCTGCTTTTTCTTTTCATAGCATCACACATCTGGCCCTCAACGGGAAAGTATCCAAAGACCTCGAAGGCTTCATGGTGGGCCTGAAGTATTTTGCCGAAAACGACCAACCCTCGGCTCAGAAGGCCAAGTCCATGAAAAAGTGAGAAAGTTCAAAGCAAAAAAAAGCAGCTTAAACTGGCGATCAGGTTTTCATGCCAAAAAAAAGAGGCTGCAATTGCAGCCTCCCCACCTTTTTTGGGTGAGCAGCATTTCACAGCTGCCCCGGCTACTCGTCCTTTAGACTGTCCACCGGATTGGCCTGTGCTGCTCGAAAAATCGTGAAGCTCGTTGTGGATACTCCCAGCACAAAAATGATGAGTGCCGAAAGGATCACAGGACCCAAGGTCACCGGAATATGGTATGCGTAGATCAGGCCCAGCAGCCAGGAGGTACCGAAGTATCCACCCATGCAGCCAACGATGGCCGACGCGAGCAAGATTACGATGAATTCTTTGTTGAGGATAACCAGGACATTCTCCACCGTGGCCCCCATTGCTTTCCGGATGCCAATTTCCTTGGTCCTCTTGGCGATATTGAGCGAAGCCAAGGAAAATATACCTGCCATGGACAAGAAGCCACCAAGAACGAAGAGAAACCAAAAGATTTTCTGCAAGTTGGCATTGGTCTGCCTTAAATTTTCAAGAAGCATATCTTCCTGATATTGACTGTCGTAGGGTTTCATGGGAAACGTTTCTTTCCAAACAGCCTCCAGCTTGTCGTTCACCAATTTCAAATCTCTCTCATTTGCTCGCACCACAATCTCACGCCACCTGGCAGGCACTGTGGGATAGAAGATAAAGGGCTCTGGCTCCTCAGACACATAAACATTATCCACAAAATCCTCAATCACACCCACGATCCTGCGCTTAGTCCCACGGATATCGACCTCTTGGCCGATGGGGTTATCAGTGATGTCTAAGTGCTCTACAAATGCGCGGCTCACCACAGCAGCGTTTTCAAAATCATTGGCCTTGCGATAGTCGATGGGACGCCCTTGCAAAAACTCAAATCCCATGGCTTCAAAATAGTTTTCCCCAAACTCCAGGTGTCGGACCTGATATTCCGTATTCAGGTGAGTGATCGGGTTGGGATAGGTACTGTAACCAACCTGGTGCTCAGTAGCAGCGAAAGCTTTGATTTGAGGAATTTCCTCGGCCTTCGCTTTCATTCTCCGAAACTCTCCCTCATCCTGGATTCCTATCGTCAAGAGCTCCTCTTTGTTATAGCCAAATTCGATTTTCTCCTGGTACTTGGTGTTGGCAATGAAAATCAATCCACCAATCAGCACAATGATCGATATCGCAAACTGCATCGACACCAGGGCCTTGGTCAGGAACGTAGTTCCTTTCATTCGAATTTTCCCCCGTAGCAGAGCTACAGTATGGAATTTGGTACCAAAGTATGCGGGATAGAGGCCGACAAGCGTCGAGGAAAGAAAAACCATGATCAGCAACGCCACCACCAGGTTCGCTCCATTAAGATCTTCCAGACCATACGGCAGACCCCACATGGCGGCAAACTCAGGTACAATGATTCGCGAAACCATGTAGCCCACGGCAAGTGACAGCAGGATAATGATGACCGTTTCCAGGAAAAACTGAAAGATGATCTGTTGACGGTGAGCTCCCACAGCCTTCCTGACGCCGATTTCCTTCAGGCGATTGGTGGTCATCGCAATAGAGGTATTGGTAAGGTTGAAACAGGAAACCAGCAAGATCAACACCGCCAGGATAACAAAGATCATCAAGGGTTCCAGTGGAATCGGCACATTAAGATAGGTCCAGGTCAAATCATTGCGATCCAGCTTATCCAGGTAGGGCTCCAGCGTATAGCGCAAAACCTCCTGCTCTTCAAAGGCCTCATTACGGATAGACTTGAACCGATCAAACAGTGGGCCCATGGCCGCAGCCTGACTCGGATCTTCCAACTCGAAAAAAGTCGCTGGGACGTTCCAATCTCCCCAGACAGGCTGATCCATGTCACGCATCTCTTCAAAGTGTTCAAACCGCAGCACAATACCTATGTACAAAGAGGTGTTTACCGGGACTTCTCCGATTACACCTCCTACAGTCATTTGCTTAGTCACACCACGCGAAAACCCAAAGGACAAGGTTTCGCCAATGGGATTGGCATCGCCAAAGTACTTCTTGGCAATTTCATCATTTATGAACACTGTTTGCAGGTCCTTGAAGGCTTCATGACTTCCATACTGCAACGGGAAATCAAACATGTCGAAAAACGTACTATCAGCAAAAACCACAAATTCACCGAAGGTCTTGATCTCAGAATCGCTCACCTGATAACTCACGCTAGCACCTCCGGTCGCATTACCGGCGAAGCGTGTAAAGCGCTTGATACCTGCAAAATCGGTCGCTGCCGTGGGCGCAATTGGCCTGGGCGCCCCTACGGCCACCTTGGGATCATTCTCATTGATCACCACGTGAGCGTGCAGGCGAAAAATAGATTCCGTCTGCTCAGACCGATGAAAGTTATCAAACTCAATGTTGTAAGCAATCAGGAGATAGGAAGTGATGCAACATGCCAGGGCAATGCCCAATCCCACTGTATTGATGATGATATAGCTCCGATTCTTGAGGATCATCCTGAGAGCTACACGAAAGTAATTGCGAAACATAGCGGTAGTGTTTAGCGGTTCAGGCGCTTGATCCAGCGCGCTTTTCGAAGGTACCGCCGAAGCCCAGGCAGGCCAATGACATATCAAGTGACATCAACTGATTCCCATCAGAAATCAGAGCCCTATCTGACTCAAATCATTGAGTAGAGCGCAATATGCAAGCGAATGCTATGAAACGCCAGGCCGGTCTTCTTTACTCCGGCGTCTTTTCATCCGGCCAGTCCTTTTTGAAGTCAACCCAGTATCGATTGAGGGTCTCCTTCATATCATTGCGCAGCATGAGAATACCAAAGAGGTTGGGCAGCGTCATTACAGCAATGGTGATCCCGGAGAGCGTCCAAATGATCGTGGTATCCGTAAACGCTGCGAGAAAAAAGGCAACTACATACACAATGCGGTAGTAAACCACCGATTTACTACCAAAGAGGAAGGTCATCGCTCGATCACCGTAGTAAGACCATGAGATTGCCGTACTAAATGCAAAAAGCAACAACCCAATGGACACAATGTATTGCCCCCAGGAACCAAACCAACCACGTTGGAAAGCAATAGCCGTAAGCGGTGCACTGTGCACCAGTGACTTGCCCATAAAGACGACATCCGTATCTACCGGCTGTCCCGCTGAAATGGGAATTACCCCGGAAAAAGGCTGCCCTTCATAAGTATTGACGCGCACATTCTCTGCCAACGACCGGGCATGGATGATCGAAATACCTGCAGGTACCTGACCATTTTCGATGCGCAGCTCGCCTTCCACCGTGGGCAAAGAGCTCTGACCACTGATGTGGCCGTACAAGGCCGTCTTGCCATCTTCGGTTTGATCGGTGTAAACACCTTGGATAATCGACATGTCCGTGTATTGGAAGGAGTTTTCATGCTTCTCATTCCACACCCCCGAAGACAGGAGCACCAAACCTGTAACCGTACAAATGACAATAGTATCAATAAAAGGCTCCAGGATCGCCACGAGTCCTTCCGACACTGGCTCGTGTCCCTTTGCACTGGCGTGAGCGATCGGTGCACTTCCCTGTCCCGCTTCATTGGAGAACAAACCGCGACCAACACCTTTATTGAAAGCAAAAGCGATTGAAGCGCCTAAAAATCCGCCCGAAGCAGCAGACCCTGTAAACAGGTCAGCAAAAATCGATACGAATGAAGGAATGATATTGCCCAGATTAGCCAGAATTACCGCGAAAGCGCCAATGAAATAAATGATCGCCATGGAAGGCACCAGTTTTTCCGTTACCGCAGCTATCCGCTTAATACCACCTATAATCACAAAGCCCAGCAAAACAGCCAGGACAGCGCCTGTTGCAATTTTGTTGACGCCAAAAGTTGAAAATAGTGAATTGGCTATGCTATTGATCTGCGGCAAGCTACCCGTACCAAAAGAAGAAAGCACTGTAGCCACCGCGAAGATGGCTGCCAGCCAGCCCATGTTGAGCTTGTTCTTCATATAATACATTGGCCCCCCAGCCATCGTACCATCCGCAGCTTTTTCGCGGTATTTGTGCGAAAGCGTTACCTCCACGAATTTCGTACACATACCAAAGGCCGCAGTCATCAACATCCAAAACAATGCAGCCGGGCCGCCTATATGAACCGCCAATGCCACACCTGCAATGTTCCCTGTACCCACAGTTCCTGATAGTGCCGTTGCCAGCGCCTGAAAGTGCGAGGTATCACCCTCATCCCCTTCCTTATCAAACTTGCCCTTGACCACCTTCACCGCAAAACCGAAGTAACGGATCTGCGGAAATCTCAGGTAAACTGTAAAAAACAGGCCAGTACCCAGCAGCGCGTACGGAAACCAAGCCGAACTACCAATGAAACTGTCAATAAGCGTAAGAAAGTCGTTGAGCTGCTGCATGAAACGAGGGAACTATTTTTTGAATCGGACAAAAATAAGGATTAACACCAATCAGCCAAGGTAAAAGCAAATACCTTCGCCAGCACAACATACTTATTCAAACGGACCCCCAATGCAAAGAGCAAATCTCAATTCAGGTGCACCCTGGGAAGACATCGTCGGCTACTCCCGCGCCGTCAAAATTGGCGATACCATCGAAATCTCCGGCACTGCTCCCGTGAAAGATGGCAAAACCTTCGAAGGCAATGCCTACGAACAGACTATTCGTTGCCTCGAGATTATCAAAGAGACCCTCGAAGCCTTTGATGCCACATTGCAGGATGTGGTGCGTACCCGCATGTTTGTCACCGACATCTCGAAATGGGAAGAGATTGGCAGGGCCCATGGCGAGTTTTTTGCAGACGTGAAACCAGCCACCTCCATGGTAGAGGTATCACGTCTCATCGATGATAAGATGGTCGTAGAGATCGAAGCCACTGCCGTCACTTCCAAGTGGAACGTGGTCCAGAATTACTTGAAGTGATAGTTGCGCTTGCTCTTCCGGATGTTCCGAAGGGCATCCGGAAGTTTAGATACCTGAGGATTTTCAATCCGTTTCCCATTAACCGATTCTTGTGCTTGGAGATCTAAGATCTCCTCTCATCAGCGCTTCGAGAACCTCAGCACAGGGCGCTTCTACATGCCCTACGGAACATGTCGAAGAGCACAATTCCTTAGTCCTTAGTATGAAATATGCATCCTCCATTCCGCCATTTCGAGGCACGAGAAATCCCTCTTGATCGTAAGGCAATCATTATGAGGAAGATCCCCCGGGCTGGGCGCCTTCTGACGTCGGGATGACACAGCGATTCATATTTCGGTAATTGTCACAACAAACCCTACCTGTCATTTCGAAGCCAGGAGAAATCTTTCCTAAGCATAAGCCATTTACCCGCAAGGGAGGACACATAGGTTTCTATTCCAGTAATTGTCACAACAAGTCTCGTTGTCATTTCGAGGTACGAGAAATCTTTCTTGATCGTAAGGCAATCGTCACAAGGAAGATCCCTCCGTCCGTCGGGATGACACAGCGATTCATATTTCGGTAATTGTAACAACAAACCCTACCTGTCATTTCGAGGATAGGAGAAATCTTTCATTAAGCGTAAGCCACTTACCCGCAAGGGATGACACATAGGTTCCTATTTCAGTAATTGTCACAACAAGTCTCGTTGTCATTTCGAGGTACGAGAAATCTTTCTTCTAACATTCGTCAATCGTCACAAGGAAGATCTCTCCGTCCGTCGGGATGACACAGCGATTCATATTTCGGTAATTGTAACAACAAACCCTACCTGTCATTTCGACGATAGGAGAAATCTTTCTTGAAGCGTAGGCCACTTACCCACAAGGGATAACACATAGGTTTCTATTCCAGTAATTGTCACAACAAGCCTCGTTGTCATTTCGAGGTACGAGAAATCTTTCTTCTAACATTCGTCAATCATCACAAGGAAGATCCCTCCGTCCGTCGGGATGACACAGCGATTCATATTTCGGTAATTGTCACAACAAACCCTACCCGTCAATTCGACGATAGGAGAAATCTTTCTTTAAGCGTAAGCCATTTACCCGCAAGGGATGACACATAGGTTTCTATTTCAGTAATTGCCACAACAAGCCTCGTTGCCATTTCGAGGTACGAGAAATCTTTCTTGATCGTAAGGCAATCGTCATAAGGAAGATCCCTCCGTCCGTCGGGATGACACAGCGATTCATATTTCGGTAATTGTAACAACAAACCCTACCTGTCATTTCGACGATAGGAGAAATCTTTCTTGATCGTAAGGCAATCGTCACAAGGAAGATCCCTCCGTCCGTCAGGATGACAACCAAAAGCAAGAAGTCCGCTAATTTCATAGTTCACCTGAGAGATACAAGTTTGAGCCATAACTACTTTGTCTACATAACTACCAATCCTGCCAGGGAGATCTTGTACGTGGGAGTCACAAACGACATAGGCTCCAGGATTCAGCAGCATTTCGAGGAACGCGGAGACCGCCGCACCTTCGCCGGTAGATACTACTGCTACAATCTCATTTATTTCGAACGCTTTCAATACATTCAACACGCTATCGATCGGGAAGAAGAAATCAAGAAATGGAGAAGGTCTAAGAAAGAAGAGCTGATCAAAACGGTGAATCCAAGATGGGAATTCCTGAGTTCTTTCGAATAGCTATATCCATTCTCGATTTTGTCATTTCGACGATAGGAGAAATCTTTCTTGAAGCGTAGGCCACTTACCCACAAGGGATAACACACAGGTTTCTATTTCAGTAATTACCACAACAAGCCTCGTTGTCATTTCGAGGCACGAGAAATCTTTCTTGATCGTAAGGCAATCGTCACAAGGAAGATCCCTCCGTCCGTCGGGATGACACATAGGCCTATTTTGTCAGAAAGAATTTTGCCAACAACCCCTGTCATGTCAACGCCAGGAGAAATCTTCCTTGAGTATAGGCGATCGTCATTTCAAAACAGGGACACTAATTATCCAAAGGCCAATCATCCCAAACCCACCAACTCTTCCACCGCATCAAAAGCCGATAGAGCAGCGCCATGTACCGTGGCGATGATGCCGTCACTGGGAGCGTAGGTCTCCCCAGCGAAGTAAAGCCGGTCATCTACAGATGCCCTCAATGCATCTCTCCGTCCATAGGACCGGTAGTGGGAATAGGAGCCCTCAATGAAAGGCTCCGCTGACCAGTTTTGAATGACGTGGTCCTGATAGTATCTCGAGGCTGCACCATCGAAGATCATGTCCAGTTCATCCATCAACTCAGCAAGGACTTCCGGCTCACTGCCTCTACTCGTATACCGCGTTGCTGGCTCCCCCACGGCAAATAAGGCCAGCACATGGTCCCGGGACCCCTTTCGGAAGGCGGCATCATAGATGGTCTTCTCTCCATCATCTACATTGATCAGGTTGCTGATGACACCCCCATCGAACAACATATCAGGATAAAAACGATCCGACATCCTCAGAAATACCTTCAGCCCATCCGGCATGTCCACGGTATCAAATGCATTGACTTTAGAATTGGGTAGCGGCGGATCAAACTGTATCTGCCCACGCTTCAAGACAGTCAGTGGTACGGTAAGGACCAACCGATCTGCTGTATACGTCGTACCATTCACCGTTGTGGCAACTACCTCCGATCCTCCATATTCGACAGTGGCAATCACCTCATTGTATCGGATTCGATCTTCGATGCCAGGCAAGATGAAATCATTGAAAAAGTCGAACCAGGTAGTTCGCTTGAATTTGTACTCGCTGTAGAAATTTGAGAAGACATTGCGCTTGCGCAGCTTTCCATCCTTCCATATGCTGATTTCCTTCGGACTGTACTTGATGAACTCAATGTTGGCGTCAGCCTCCGGGTCATTGAGGATCTCTGCCAATATTGTGGGTTCCGTATGTATCCATTCTGCACCAAGGTCTATGGGAAAGTCCGCGAAGCCATAGTTGGCCTTTACACGACCTCCTGGAGTCGCGGAGGCCTCAAGTAGTTGAAAATCGATCCCATGTTGCCTCAGCAAGTGCGCGGCCGTCAAACCTGCAGCCCCGGCGCCCACCACTAGTACGCTCCCATCAAAATTGACATCAAAACGCTGACCAATGCTGAGGTCTTCACCACAAGCAGACAGCACCGATGGCATAAAAGATGTACCCAATCCGGCCATTGCCGCCTTTGTTAAAAACTCCTTTCGTGTCATAATCCATCAATTTTGAAGGTGAGACCAACTCCGGCAAATACCATGGCCCGCCGTTGCTCTCGGCCAGAAAACCTGAGCCCGTAAGAAAAACGTCCATACCATCCCAATATTGGCGACAGTCGACCTGACATGCGGTAACCGCATTGGGTAAGAAAAAATGAATGCTGCTCCCGACGTTCATTAACGATTGATCCTGAGCCCAAATTGACGGACCCTTCCAGCAACTCCGATTCTCGCAAATACCCCGCCCGTAAAGAGAGCCTATGTGCGAGTTTTTTTCCATGTCTAGCGATCCCTACATAGCCATCGGCCAGGAAACTCCGATGAACATCAACTTGTGCGAAGTAACCAGCACCTCCACCAAACCTCAATTGAAGTTTGGGCTGACCCAGGAGCGTGTCCTGAAGCACGAAGTCCGCATTCAGCTCAACTCCGGGTTGCACAACAACCTGTCCCAGGTACCCCAGGCTTAACTCCTGAGCCTGAGCATGGACAATGCCGCAGAGCATGAAAACAACGAGTAGCGACTTATGGAAAATTCTGAATAATGGTTGCACTTTGTAGCATTATACAAAAGACCAGCCAAAAACCCGAACAGATTTGTCATTTGGAATAGCCGGCAATACGCGCAAGTAGCGACCCTCTGACGCTCAGATGTATACCCTATGCACGCTCCTAAGCCCCTAGCATGCCATTTCACGCGTGAAACACGTCTCCCAGATGCCAGGAATGTCGCTGCATGCATGAAACACGATTCCTGGAATACAGATAAGCTGTCGCACCCATGAAACACCGTTTCCGGTAAGCCAGGAATGCCGTAACATGCGTGAAACACCATTCCCAGGCCCCAGGCAAGGCCAAACATCCATGAAACACACTTCTTAAGACCTTCGAAAATCGTTTCACCCAAAAAAACAAAACAGTCCGTTTGACAACAATTGATAATAAAGTGAATTTTATTCCTTTTTTCGCTTTACATAGCATTGAATCTGTAATACTTATTATTCCAAAGTATTGAGAGGATGGAACATACTATTTTTGAAGATTAATCCTGTTACAATGACGAAAATCAGAGCAGCGCAACCTTCGGACCTACCACAACTCCTCGACTTGTGTGAGGCCCATGCGGAATTCGAAAAGGCCACCTATTCCCGAGAAGGGAAATCGGAAAAACTTACCAAGGCATTGTTTGAGGATCAGCAACTGAAGTGTGTAGTCGCCGAGGAGAACGAGAATCTGATCGGATATGCTTCTTTCATTCCGCAGTTCGCCACCTGGGAGGCTGAGTACTATCTATACATGGACTGTCTATACCTCAGTGAGGCATCACGTGGCAAAGGATTAGGCAGATCCCTCATGCAATATGTTTGGGACTATGCTGTAGAGGCGGGCATCTCGGAAATCCAGTGGCAAACCCCGGACTTCAATGTCAATGCCATCGAATTCTACAAAAAACTGGGCGCTGTTTCGAAGAAGAAGGAACGCTTTTTCTGGTCCATCAATTCAGAGCCATCATGACATCACAAAATGAGTTTCGTCCATACAAAAGCCGCAAAATTGATTTCCTTGAAACACAAAGCGTGGGAGACTGGAAGGTGAAAACCTACACCATAACCAGTCGTGGCCAATTTGAATCAACACCCCAACTGGAAATGGCCAAAAAAGAGCTGCCAGACATGCTGAGCATCGCTGAACAACACCACGGATATGCCTTTCTTATTGTACATGAAGCCACCGACGGATTATGGATCCTCCTCAACTGGTGGACTGGAAAAGAAATGCTACGAACCCTCACCTATCACATCGGCCCTGGTTCCAGCAATATGGTAGCTCTTCCTCCCGCTGGTTCAATGGCGTGCGTTTGGGAAATGAAAGTCATTTGCTTCGAAAGGGAACTGTGGTTAGAGAAAATCTTGTTGAATCACACCAATCCCGACTTCGAATCCTACGCAAGGACGGGACTAAGTGCCATGATCTGATCATGTGCAGCAATCGATAAAATGCTGAATATGCCTACTATCCACGTCAACGACGATATTCGTCAGAAAATGTTCAAGGACCTTAGGGACCGCTCGCTTTACCAAAAAGCCCATGATTTCGCCATGGACTACGTCGAGCAGGCGATCGAAAGGAACGTCTACCCCACCGATGAAGCACTGGATAACCTCCGGCACTTTGATGAGGACCTGCCTCACGAATCCAGCGACGCTTCAACGATTATTGAGCAACTGGACACCTATGGTGGGCCAGCAACAGTATCCCAAATCGGCGGAAGGTATTTCGGGTTCGTCAACGGGAGCATCCTGCCAGCGGCCATCGCGGCCAAGAATCTATCGATCTATTGGGACCAGAACACGGCCATGCAAGTGATCTCCCCGGTCTCCGCCAAGCTGGAAATTGTAGTAGAAAAATGGCTCAATGAGCTCTTTGGGCTGCAGGATGCTGCCGTTGGTTTTGTGAGTGGCAGTTCAATGTCCAACTTCTGCGGGTTAGCTGCTGGTCGATACCGGCTCCTTGCCAATCAGGGTTGGGACATGAATAAAAAGGGCTTGTTCCAGGCGCCTCCCCTCCGCGTAATCACAGGAAAAGAAACGCACTCGACGATTTTGAAAGCCATCTCTCTACTCGGTATTGGCGTCGACAACATCGAATGGGTAGAAACAGACGACAATGGCAGCGTCATTGCCGAGAAGATGCCGGAGCTTGATAACCGTAGCCTGGTGATCCTGCAAGCCGGTAATGTGAACAGTGGTGCCTTCGATCCGCTGGAAAGCATCTGCCAGAAGGCAAGAGAAGCTGGGGCGTGGGTACACATCGACGGGGCATTTGGACTCTGGGCAGAAGCGAGTAGCAACCTGAAGCACCTGACCGCAGGTATGCAGCTGGGCCATTCCTGGGCCGCGGATGCACACAAGACACTCAATACACCCTATGATTCTGGGTTGGCCATCTGCGCAGACAGGGAGGCCCTTGTAGCCGCGTTACATATGTCTGGTGGCTATATCATCAAAGGGGCAGACCGTGATGGCATGTTCTATACACCGGAAATGTCTCGGAGGGCCCGTGTCGTGGAACTGTGGGCGGCACTGAAATACCTGGGAAAATCTGGCGTAGATCAGCTGGTAACCGGACTTCATGATCGAGCTGTACAGTTTGCCGAAGAGATCAGCAAAATGCAAGGTTTTCAAGTGCTCAACGACGTGGTATTCAACCAGGTCGTGGTAAGTTGTGGCGACGATGAACTGACCAACCAAACCATTAAGGCCATCCAGGAACTCCGTGAGTGTTGGGTGGGAGGGTCTACCTGGAAAGGTCAAAAGGTAATCAGGGTGAGTGTGTGTTCCTGGGCCACTACAGCAGAGGACATCACCAGGTCGGTTCACTCTTTTGCGATCGCTCGAGCAAGGGCGATGGAAATAGCGGGGCTTAGTTGAGGACCTCTTCCAGGATGATGCTGGTTTTGGTATTGCCAAACTTTTCCAACTCATCAGCAAATTCCACGAGGTGATGGTTGTCCCTGAAAACCAGCTTCATCATGATGCAGTCTTCTCCTGTGATGCGGTGAAATGAAAGCACCTCTGGTCGCTTGGCAAAAGTCTCTCGTAGAAACCTGTAACCATGATCCTGATGACGCAGATTCACGAGGATCATCACCTTAGTAGCCGAGCCCAGTTTCTCATGATTTAGTATGGGCCGATAGCCCTGGATAATGTCTGACGCCTCCAACTTCTGGATTCGCTGTGCCACAGCCGGAGGGGTGAGGCCTATCCGCTCACCAATATCCTTGTAAGAGACGCGGGCATTCTCCTTCAGGCATTCCAATATTTTCCGATCAAAATCATCAATCATAGCATTAGAAGCATATTTTCAAATATACTAATTAAATGATGGCCAAGTTGCCTAAATAGCTTGTTTACCAAAGCCATACCCATGTTGAGCAAAGTATTTTTGTTCTAAAACAAAGCTTATGATCAGTTGCTATTTGAAATACAAAATCGACCCTTACAAGATCAAAGAATTTGAACACTATGCCAGACTATGGATCGAACTGGTGCCTAAATTCGGCGGAGTACACCTGGGGTATTTCCTTCCCCATGAGAGCAACAATGACCTGGCTGTAGCCATATTCAACTTCGATTCATTGGCTTCTTATGAGCAGTACAGAATCGCAAGCCAGACCGATGAGGCCTGCATTGAAGCCAATCAATATGCTGAAAAGACACGATGCATTCAATCCTATGAAAGAAGTTTTCTAAGACCCATCCCCTGATCATATGATCGAAACCTACATTGTCGATTCCTTTGCGGAGGAACCATTTTGCGGCAACCCAGCAGCTGTCTGCCTGCTAGACAAGCGGCAGTTGGAGGTGGATCAGATGTTGGCAATCGCCCAGGAATTGCGACTTTCGGAAACGGCCTTTGTTCACGAAGTCCGGGGCTCAAGGATTATTCGATATTTTTCTCCCCGCCAGGAGATACCGCTCTGCGGTCATGCTACTCTGGCTGCTGCCAAAACCTATTTCCACAAATATCCTGAGGACAAAAGCGTATCCTTCACGACCCTACAACCGGAAATACTCAAGGTGGATAGGAGCGGTGACCTACTCGGTATGAGATTGCCCTCCAATAGCCTACAGGCCTATGATCCCCCCTCTGCCATGATGTCAGCCCTAGGTATCGATAGCATGATAGCAGCCGGATATAACCCGAATCTCAAAATCATCTCAATCCACATACCAGACGTCTTCATGCTACGAAACCTCAAACCTGACTTCCACAAGCTCATCACTTCTGAAAAGGCAGTAAATGGTATCGTCGTATCCGCTGACTCAGATGACTACGATTTCGAGTACCGCTACTTCTGGCCCTGGAGCGGTACCGAGGAGGACCCTGCTACGGGTGGCGTCCATACCTTCCTGGCCGGTTACTGGCGAGACAGACTTGACAAAGATGTCCTGCATGCTTTTCAATGTTCCGAGAGGGGTGGACATATGAAAATACAAGTCACCGAGAACTATGAAATCATCATCTGGGCAAAAGCTGTCCTGGTCCTGTCAGGTCACTTGCACCTTTAGTCCTCATACGTAAATTCTTGGTGCAATTCCACAAATGAGCAACCAAGGGTGCCAGTGCTCCATCTCATGGCTCAAAATCAAAACCCAAAAACCTATGAAAGACTACTGACAATTGCGTATTGACCGTCGGCCTGACGACCAAGATTTCAGCACAGGAAACCGGCGTACACCTCCCGGTAAGGACATCATCGCGAGATTCTGAAGTCGGAAACTGTGGAAACAAAAGAAGCTGTCATTTTCCAGGGTTGACAGCTTCTTCCTATCTATTATAAGGATATTGTGAGACCTACCAAACGGCGATTTGCGTACCGGCTTTAAGGTCTCTGTTGCTCACGGAGTAAAGCAAACCCTCATCACAATTGGCATCATAGAACTTGACGTCAGTGGTCTGTGGGTTCATGTCCGTGACAGACATGGCTTTCTTGGTCTTACCATTTTCGGTTACATACCAGGACAGATCCTCGGGATCATAGTCCAATGTTGAAACCAAAATTCCCTGCGCATCAAACAACTCCAATTTGTTCTTGGTAGCACGCATTTTGTACTCTTTGCCATTGTAGGTGATGTTCTGCTCTTGCATCTCACCTTCTTCCATCGCCAAAGGATTATCTCCGGACCAGAACTCCACAGTATTGAATATGAGGAGGTCACCCAGAACGAACAAGCCATAGACCGGCACTATCCATAGTACCAGAAAGATCAACTCATTGGCCCACTTGTTGTCCGTCACGTTGGAGTTCCAGTTTCTCAAATTGTTAAATGCTTTGAAGCTGCCAAAGCATCCTGTAAGGAAGGTACTAGTGAACAAGATGGTAAGGCTAAGCAGGATTGAAGTAAGTTTTCTTTTCATAGATGTAAATCGATTATGTTTTTTGAGGAAGATAAGAATTCCACGGCGTTTAGCCTAACGTTATTCCCAACCAGTCGCAATGGAATGGAAAAAACTCAGGAATTAACATGAGCGAAAATCCTCCGCTCCTCAATCAAGGTAAGCAGCACCACCAACCCCACGACCGTGACTGAACTGATCGGCATCAAAATAGCTGAAACCAACGGCGAAAGATGTCCCGTTACCGCAAAGCTGAGTCCCACAATGTTGTAGAGAAATGAAAACACAAATGCAATCTTGACAATGACGACGGAACGCTTGGCAAGCGCAAGGAAAGAGGCAATTTCCACGACACGATCCCCACTCAGAATAGCATGACAGGAGGGTGAAAACTGATGCACATCATCGGCCACAGCGATACCCAAATCACTCTTCTTGAGGGCACCTGCGTCATTCAAGCCATCGCCGATCATAGCAGTGGTTCTACCTGCAGTTTGTTCCTTCTCAATGTAGCCTAGCTTATCGATCGGCTTCAGCCCAAAATGCAATTCGTCGAAATGGTCCGACAACACCTGATCCTTCCTCACTTTGTCCCCGGACAGCAGGACAAGCCGAAACTGCTCCTTCAACGAACGGAGAAAATGATCGAGGCCACGACGATAGGCATGACGAATC
This sequence comes from Cyclobacteriaceae bacterium, assembly GCA_965601475.1. Taxonomy (GTDB): domain Bacteria; phylum Bacteroidota; class Bacteroidia; order Cytophagales; family Cyclobacteriaceae; genus JAWPMT01. The sequence goes on from OZ271832.1 coordinate 1,865,023, forward strand.
CTGAAATAGCCCCGTACATCATCATCAATCTTCACAAACACTTGTGAGTAATCCTGCTCCGGAGCGATAGAACTGCCTACAAATCCTGCAGAACCAATCTTGACAGATTTCTTCATGATTTCACCGGAAACTCCTTTTCCCGTATGTTCCTGATAGTTCACTATCTCATATGGCGCTTGAATCTCCAAGGTGGCGGCAATCATCCTACTCAGCGGATGGGAAGAATTTTTGAGCAATGAGATAACCAATTCCTTCTCGAAATCATCCAGCTCACCAACAAATTCTACTGTCTGGGCTTTCTGATGTGTAAGGGTCCCAGTCTTGTCAAAAACCAGCGATCTGACGCTGCTGAGCAGCTCTACCACATTGGCATTTTTCACATAAAGTCCGTGCTTTCCAAAAATGCGGACCGCATGCCCGTAACTAAAAGGCAAAGCCAAAGCCAGCGCACAAGGGCAGGCCACAATGAGAATGGAAGTCACTACGTTCCAGATTTCCGAGGCATCCTGCAAAAACCAATAGACACCCGCAATCAAGGCAATGCCCAAAACCGCAAATGTGAAGTACTTGGCAATTCTGTCGGTGAGATTTTGGAAGTAAGAATCAGTCTCCCCCATTGCCTGGTGCTCCCAAAGACTGGTGAGGTAGCTCATATCAATTTTTCGCATCAATCTCACATTGATCTTCGCACCATGGTTTCGGCCACCAGCAAATACCTGATCCCCTGGATTGACAACTATGGGCTCGGATTCCCCCGTGACAAAGCTGTAGTCGATGGAAGCAGCCGAGCTCTCCAGTAAAGCATCGCAGGGTATGAGCTCCTTGTGGTGGACCACCACCTCGTCCCCGGGGATGAGATCCTTGATGTGTGTGGGCACTTCCTTGCCTTCCACAACTTTTGAAGCCGCCAAAGGAAAATAAGATCGGTAATCCCGGTCAAATGACAACGCATCGTAGGTCTTTTGTTGGTACCAGCGACCGATAAGCAACAGGAAAACCAACCCCGTGAGTGAATCGACATATCCCGGACCCACATCGGCAGCGATCTCGAAAAGGCTCCGACCAAAAAGGACAGCAATACCCAGTGCAATGGGCACATCGATGGTGAAAACCTGTTTACCCAATCCCCCTATGGCACTCTTGAAATAATCCTGGGCCGAGAAAAAGACCACAGGTAGCGCCAGCAATATGTTGATCAAGCGAAAGGTGAGCTGAAAACTTTCAGTAATCAGAAAATTAGTGTCGAGGTACTCCGGGAGACTCAGCAACATCGCATTTCCAAAGCAAAACCCGGCCACGGCTATCTTAAGGCCCAGGTTGGATTTCGATTTCTGCTTGGTCTCGCCCGAGGCCAGGTTTATGGTAGGTTCGTATCCGATGGCGGCCATTAGTGCCACCAACTGGGAGAGGGAAAGGCTCTTTTTGAAGAGAATGTCCACCTCCTTCTTGGGGAAGTTTACCCGGCTCTGCAGAATTTCGGCATAAAAATGAGGTAGCTGTTCCAATAGCAGCACGCAGGAGCTGCAGTGAATAGCGCCTACATGAAACCGAACCCTGGCATGTGTATCCGATTGAAATTGCAGTATTTGACTTTGTATGTCTTCCAGGTCCAGGTAGTCAAACCTGGCAAGCCTTCCAGGATCCTTCGGTAGTACCAGTTCCGGATCCCCTTCCAAAATCTCATAAACGCTCTTGCAACCTGCACAACAAAAACCTCGCCATGAGCCGAAATTATTTCGTCATCGCAAGGTTTGTGGCAAAGTCTACAGGCAGCTTCTTCAGTTTGTTGTGTTACCTCCGCTATGGGTAACTCCTGTCTTAGACTCATAAAATAAATTCACCAAATTCCTCAGGCTGTTCGCTGCTGAGGTCCAATACTTTATCTTCTCTTCTTATTGGAAATCCTACTACCGGTACGGGAGAATGATTAGCCAGATTCTCCGCAGTGCTCCCCAGGAACAGGTGTTCAATGCCTTTCTTCTGACTTGTCGGCATAATCACCATATCGGCATCTATCTCGTCTATGAATCGTAGGATCGCGGATTCCGGTACCACGTCTCGCTTCATATAGACATTATAGATATCGCCAAATTTCCGGCGAGCATAGTGCTCAAAATTAGCATGCATGATGTCTTCATTGCCCATGAAATGGTGCGTCTTCACCCAAATGAAATCCAGCATGGCACCAAAAACCTGTTGAAACAGCATCAATTCACACATGAACTTCTCTGTCACCTTAGCGTAATCAACGGGCACGATAATGTGCTTGATCTCCCGTGGCTTGAAGCTACCGGGTATCGCCATTACTGGGACCTCTGACAGTCGCATGATGCGCTCTGTGTTGGATCCTACAAAGAACTCTTTGAGACCGCTTACTCCCTTTGTGCCCATCACAATCATATCGGTATGGGTGCCTTTCACAGCATCCTCGACCGCGTTGATCAGGGGTGAACAAGTGGTGATGGTCTCAACATCAACACCTGATTTGGCTACCTCATTCCGTATGGTTTTTAGCTTCTCCTTCGCTCCTACCTCCACATCCTTCATCAATGAAGCGGCCAGCACCGGATCCAGGTACAGGGAATCAAATATGTGTGGTGTGTATACTGAATGAAGAATTGTCAGTTTCGCATGTTGACCAAGTGCCAGATCTTGCGCAAAGTCCAAAGCATGGCTCGCATATTCTGAAAAATCTGTGGGTACAAGTATATTTTTCATGATCCAGTCGGTTAAAATGAAACAATCTCTCCAGGTCTATTCCAAAAGTAGCAAGGGCTAATTCTGGGAAATATGACTTTTGACAGGTGTAATAGTGAATTATTGGAAAATTGTGGCAACATATTTTGTGTGGCCACGTCCCTGAAAAAGTCGCAACCGATGAACATCCCGTGGTACTCAGAGCTTTAATTGGGTTACATATCATTTTGCACTGCTATTGCCTGCGCGCAGCGGCACCATTATCCAAACCGGAAAATGAAGCCATTACCTTCTTCCTACTTCGAGGGATAGGACGTGAAGCGGGCCACTGGGGAAACACCGTCCCCAATCACCTCAGGGATAGCTACCCACATGCCAGGTTTGTATTGATGGACCTTCCGGGAGCGGGCAGGTACTACAATAAACCCGCCCTGCCTACAGTCGAGAAGATGGCGGACTTCCTGCGAACAGAGTATCTTGGATTGATCGACAGCATTCCAGGTAAGAAGGTCATCGTAGCTACTTCACTTGCAGGCAATGTCGCACTGGAGTGGATCACGCAATACCCAAGGGATTTTCATGGGGCCATTTTGCTGAGCACAAGTCTCAAAGGCATCTGCAAGAACAAGGACAGGGTCCAATCCGAGGCCAAGAAAGAGTTCATTGATATTTTTCTCATCAATGATTTGACCGAACGTGAAAGGGCCTTCCTCGCCATCAACTCCAACCTCAATGTCAACAATGACTCATTGCTAACTGCCTGGAGTGAAATTCAAACCAGCCGTCCAGTCTCGAAAGGAGCATTGCTCAAACAAACTGTAGCCGGGATGGTCTATCGACCCAAAAAAGGGCCACGGTCAATACCCATCCTTTTGATAGGTAGCAATAAGGATAAAATCGTAGCACAAAAGTGTTTTGAGGACATTGCCCAAGGATTGGACTGCGACCTCTATCTGCATCCGTCTGCCGGCCATGGAATCCCGATCGACGCCCCAAAATGGCTGGCTGATACGTCATCATACTGGATTGAAAAAGAAGTCTTGACGTTCGAACACCCTGCTGCAATGGATACCATGCATTTTGTGACACGTAAGAAAAACAATGGTCTTTTTCCTTTGCGTTGGTTTGATAGAGGCGTGTCTTCCACTGTGAAATCTGCTGAAGATGCTTTTCAAGCCACAGGAAAAGTCTTCACAGGCGGTTGGTTGTGGATGGATGACAGTATGGAGTGGATGGATAAGCTCCTGAAAGAAGTGCCGGTAGAAGATAAGGCGCAGAAGAGACAGCTCAAGGAGTTAAAGAGAAACCTCAAAAAGGAACAAAAGGAATTGCAGAATGGCATGAGGTAATGAGCTCGCATATTTGTTTTGACAAGAACCGATATAATATGAAACCACTGGCGATCCTTCTTCTAATCTTCCTCCACCTGGGATGCGATAGTGCCAATGATGTTACTTACAAAATCGAAAAATTCAAGCTCTACAGCCAGGTGTTTGACAATGAACGAACGATCAGGGTTTTCCTCCCGAGCCAGCATTCACCCGACCAGCCACTAGGTGTGTTGTACCTGAATGATGGGCAGAATCTTTTTACCGCCGACTCCGTCGGATCTCCCGTGAAGTGGCGCGTGGCGCAAATCGCCGATTCCCTCATTCGCTCTGGAGTCATAGAACCGGTGATCATCGTCGGTATCGATCACATGGGCATAAACCGCGGCAAAGAATACCTCCCATACCCCAATGAGTTTGATCCCGCAACATTGGATGTGCAAGGCAAATTGTATCCACGATTCCTCACGGAAGAAGTAATACCTGCTATAAACAGAAGATACAATGTCCTCAATGATCCAGCACACACCGGATTGGGTGGGTCATCCTATGGGGGCATTGCCACACTTTATGCCGCTGCCACTACAACAGATGTGTTCGGGCATTTGCTTGTGGAAAGTCCGTCACTGTACGTCAACAACTTCGAAATACTCAGGACGCTGGAGCAATACGAAGGCAGCTGGCCCTCAAAGGTTTTCATAGGTATGGGCACCAATGAAATGGGTGCTGAGGACTGTGGTACCAACAACCAGTTGAATCAAATGGCAGTTGAAAGTGCCCAACGCCTGGACTCTCTTTTGCGAAACCAATTTGATTGTGAATTGCTGGTAAACATTGATGATTGCGCCATCCACCATGAATCGGCCTGGTCAAAACGTTTGCCACAGGCTTTGCCCTTCCTACTCAATTAGGAAATTACCAATCCCTATCTTCGCGGAGCGAATATCACTACTGTCTTGGCTTTTGATCCCCTGGAAATAGACCTCCCGGTCAGAGAGATTATCCCTACGCTCAGGCAAGAGCTGTCGGGAAAGAATACGCTTATTGTCAATGCCCCTCCAGGCGCCGGCAAGAGCACTTTGCTACCCTTGGCGATACTGAATGAGCCTTTTCTGAAAGGTAAGAAAATCCTCATGTTGGAGCCGCGGAGGTTGGCCGCCCGATCGATAGCCCATCGCATGGCAGAACTGCTGGGCGAGCCTGTCGGCAAAACAGTAGGTTACCGCATCCGATTCGAAAGCCGCGTCTCCGCTGAGACACGCATCGAAGTATTGACGGAAGGTATTCTGACACGCATGCTTCATGAGGACAATGGACTGGAAGAAGCAGGCCTGGTGATCTTCGACGAATTCCACGAGCGCAGCTTGTATGCAGACGTAGCACTTGCGTTATGCCGGGAGGCGCAACAAGTCCTGAGAGAGGACTTGCGCATCATCGTCATGTCTGCCACCCTCGACATGCCTAAACTAAAGGACCTGCTTGGCGCACCTGTTATCCAGAGCATGGGTAAGCAATACCCGGTGGAAATCTTGTACACTGGCGCCCAGGATGAATGGATGATCCCTGAGCTGGCATCACGGACCGTGCTTCACGCTGTGAAAGCACACCCTGGTGATACGCTGGTTTTTCTTCCGGGACAGGGCGAAATCAAACGATGTGAGGAGCTACTTAGAAAAGAACTCAAGGGGTTCGCTATTCACCCGCTTTATGGTCAACTGCCTCAACCGAAGCAGCTTGCGGCCATTTTCCCAAATAAGCAAGGAAAACGCAAAGTAGTGCTTGCAACTTCGATTGCTGAAACGAGCCTCACGATTGAAGGGATCAAGATCGTGGTGGATTGTGGATTTGGACGGACCTCCAGGTTTGATCCGAAATCCGGATTGTCAAGGCTGGAAACCATACAAATTTCCAAAGATTCAGCAGACCAGCGCGCAGGCAGGGCCGGCAGACTGAGTCCTGGAGTATGCTACCGCATGTGGTCTACCGCCACTCACGAGCGTATGGCCGATCATCGTGTACCTGAGATTGTAGAAGCGGATCTGGCGTCACTGGTCCTTGACCTGGCCCAGTGGGGTATTCATGACCCCAATCTGCTGGTGTGGCTCACCCCCCCGCCCAAGGGTACACTCATTCAAGCCAGGCAGGTGCTGGAAGATCTGGGTGCGATGGAGAACGGCAAGATCACAGCCCATGGACAGGAAATTCATAGGCTGCCATGCCATCCTCGATTGGCGCATATGCTGATCATCGCGAAGGAACAGGAACTCCTGGCACTGGCCACGGACCTTGCAGCAGTATTGGAAGAAAGAGACCCGCTCCCAAAAGAGGCTGGGATTGACATTAACCTGCGTATCACTGCATTACGAAGACATCGAGAGGAACAGCGACAAGGTGGTAAACTGGCAAGAATAGAAAAGGTCGCCTCCTCCTATCGAAGACTCTTTGACATCGAAGCTGAGAACGACCCTGTCGACGACTTCGAAACAGGTATTCTCCTCGCACAAGCTTATCCCGAGCGCATAGCCAGCGCGAGACCTGGAAACAACGCACAGTTTCAATTGGCCAACGGCCGCGTGGCCATGGCTGGTCATCGAGACGATCTGGCGCATGAGGCCTGGCTTGCTGTAGCACATCTGGATGCGAGGGATGGAATGGGCAAAATCTTTCTGGCCTCAGCGCTGGACCCACGAGACCTGGCCCCTATGGTGAAAGAGATGGAAGTGGTGAGATGGGACACCGATGATGGCGGCCTGGTGGCAACCCGGGAGATGCGCATTGGCAATATCGTGCTACAAAGCAGACCTATGGAGGTGCCGGATGAGTCTCGAAGACAAGAGGCCATTTCTAATGCGCTCAAATCCGAAGGACAGCAATTGCTGGACTTCAACGATGATGTGGTTCAATGGCAAAACCGTGTGTTGAGTCTCAAGAGATGGAATCCCGATGAGGGCTGGCCGGATGTGAGCACAGAAACACTACTTGTATCCAATGTGGAATGGCTAGGTCCCTACCTCACCGATGTTCGGCGCCCGTCAGATCTGAAAAAAATCAATCTGCTACAGGCAATGCAAGGCCTGCTTGGCTACGATACCCTGAAGAAACTGGAAGAGCTGGCGCCAGAAAGAATTACTGTGCCAAGCGGTTCGAGGATCAGAATCCAATATTTTGAAGATGGAGCTCCTCCGGTTTTGGCTGTACGGCTACAGGAAGTATTTGGTCTGATGGAAACGCCGAAAGTAAATCGCTTAAAGACGCCACTGCTTATGCATTTGTTATCTCCGGGATTCAAGCCCGTACAGGTGACAGGTGATCTTGAGAATTTCTGGGCCAACACTTATTTCGAGGTTAGAAAAGAGCTGAGGCGAAGATATCCCAAGCACTCATGGCCCGAAGAACCAAGTCAAGCGGAAGCTGTCAGAGGTGTGAAGAGGAAATAATCAGAATCCAGATGTTGTGAGAACACGCTCAAGGTCCATCCTGGAAGACGTCCTGGAGGAATCTTCTTTCCCAAAGAAATACAATTCTACTTGCTCCCCATTGAAGTAATCGAGCATGATATGAAAATAGAAACTATTCAGCCGCTCCACATATCCCCCGTGTACGTTGGGTTTCTTATACAAAAAGCCACTGACACCGCTAATGATGAAGCTCTCACTGACTTTCTCCTGGACCAGAAGTAGCGTGCCTTCATTTTGCTCCGACACCATGGCCCGGAAATTAGTCTCCTTACCATCGAGATCGAATATCACCTTTACGAGCAGGTTGTTTAGACGTTTTACCTGAACATTCGTAATCCTGGGTGTTTCATCAGAAGATGAAACCATGTCTCCATGATATGCTTTTGAAAGTAAGGAAGCTACGTCTTTTTCCATCACACAAGTCTATGGACACAAAACTGAAAAAAGAAACATACAAACACCAGCCAATTGGGTTCAACAGGAATTTTTGGGGGCTGACCAAGTGCTTTTCCCTTATCACCGAAACGTTATCCACGGAACAAAAGCCATGATCAACATTTAAACTATCAATTAAAGCCGCATGACGCTGATGCAATGTAAACCAGCTCATTAGGCGTATCATAGCCTACCTGGATTTGCAGATTTTTTCGATACCGAGGGTCAACTCTCGAGTATCTCAGGGGCGTGTCGGCATAAGCCCATACCCGGTCAAATTCCTTTTTGATTTTTTCTGCCTCAGACAGCTTTCCCTGCTTATGAAGACATTGCCAAAGACCGTTCAGGGCGAAGCCATTCTTTGGGAAATTGACGAGGTCCTCCTCGTAGATTGTCTGTGCCTCCTCGGGACGATCCATTTCCAACAAGAGAGCTCCAAGTCTGTGGCGCACCGAGAAAATCCAATCCGGTGGTTCATCGTACCGCAAACGATCCTCCAAACTGATGGCCTCAAGGAGCAATTCCTCTGCGCGTACAGGCTTCTTGCATCGCCAGGCAATTTCTGACTCGAGTACTCTTCCCGCGATTTCCGCCAGTTGCGTAGCGGGATTGATGTCCCATATCCGGAGCTTGTGGAGTCGGTCATCTTTGCTGTACTCCTTTAGTTTTTCCAGGTGACTCTTCGACTTCAATAGTTGCCCCATGTTGGCACTGGCCATGCCTCGGGCATAGTGCCACATTGTCCATCGGTAAGGGTGTGAATTCTCGTCAGGGGTATTGAGTGATAGGATCTTCTCCCACTGAGCGAACTTCACCAGGATGTTGTAAGGAATTGTCAAATAATAATCTGTGGTTTCAAAACCAGGCTTACCAAGAAAGGCCTCTTCGATAATGTTGGTCATCTTGAAGGAAGCCTCAATGGCAAGGGCACCACGTCCCTCCAGCGCTGCACACGCAGCCAGGAAATGGTAGTTGTGCGGATAATATAACTGCCCGTATGTTCCTCGCTTTTTGTTTTGGGCCAGGTAGATACTATCGGCACGAACTGAAGCCACATTCGCCAAGGTACCGCTGTGGTAATCACCTGTATTGATATAGATGTGCGAGGGCATATGAACAAGGTGACCTGCCCCGGGAACTGAGGTAGCTAGACGCTTTGCGCTTGGCATCGCCACCTCGGGTTCCTCAGAGGCTTCCACAGCATGGATAAAAAGGTGATTGGCCAGTGGATTGTCTGGGTCTGCCTCCAACGCATCTGATAGCAAACCCACAATCTCAGAAGTCCAGGTTTTTGGAGGTCCCCCTCGCCATTCGTAGAGATCCCAGGCATGCTGGTTCATCAAGGATTCTGCCAACAGTACTTTCAACTCAGGAATGGATGGAAATTCCATCACGGCGAGTCGCAGCTCGTGCGTATAGGCCACTTCATCAGGTTCGCTTGCCTTGTACTTAGCTTCATTGGCATCGATCAGGGCCTTTTCCCATTTGGAGGTGGTCCGGGCATATAGTTTTGCCCGTTGTACGGCCCAGTTCACTTCCCGGTAGTTTTCATTTTGCATCTGGGTGTTGTAGCTGGGGCCTAGCACATAGGCTAACCCCCAGTAGCCCATGGCGCAGGCGCTGTCAAGCCGGATTACCTCCCTCATGGACCGGGCAGCTTCTGCGTGATTAAATCCAGATGCCATGACGATACCCTGCGTGAAAAAACGCTGCGCATACCTGGAGGACGTGGTGATCTCCCAGCGGTATTTTCCAAGATTATCAAAAAGTGGTGCCTGGAGATTAGGCTTGGTGATCTCACACTTACCCAGAAGCAGCACTACCAAGAGCCCAGCACATACGCCAATCCTTTGTACATTGACGTTGGGTCTTCTCCCTTTCCTCATGAGCCGAGTTCATTTTCTTTCGGCTGCAAATCTGGTCCTTTTCGGAGCCGGTATAGCGAAAGTTGGGTTATCGAAAGGTATACATGCAGGTAGACATGAGGTGAACAGCAAAAGGGTCAGGCCCTCGTCAAACCCTGCAGATACTCGTTGAGCGTTTCCTCCTGGGATAGATTGAGTTTCTTCTTGAGTCGGTATCTGGCTGTTTTCACACTGTCAGGTCCGATTCCAAGAATGTTGCCAATTTCCTTCATCGAAAAGTTGAGCCGTATTAATGCACAAAGACGAAGTTCATAGTTCGTTAGTGAGGCATTTTGCTCCAGTAAAGAGGCAAAGAACCCCTCGTGGATACTCTCAAACCTGAGTCTGAAGTCTTCCCAATCCCTGTCTACCTGTTGCTGTTTACTCACGAGTTTCTCGAGGCCATGGATTTTCCTCGCCACTTCTTCGCTGCGGTCGGCTTTCACCGATTTTATCTCCTCGCCGAGTTCCTGGAAAAGTTGATTCTTCTGAGCTAGGTTCAATGCATACGACGTCAACTCCTTGTTCTTGTACTCCAACTCCTGACCGAGTTTTCTACTCTCCTCCTCCCTGGCTTTGGCATTGGACCGCGCTCGCTGTACCAGTAGGTAAGCTACGAGCAATAGGATTACCAAAACAGAGAGCACCAACCAGGTAATTAACCGGTTGGTTTGTAGCGCCCTTTTGGCCTGAGCTAGCTGGTTTTGTTGCTCGATAGTAGCTATCTGCGTTTCAAAGCTGATGAGATTGCTTATGATTTGTTGATCTACCAAACTGTCCTTCAACTGGACATATAGCTCGAAATAATGCAAGGACTTCTCCAGTTCGCCATTGATTTCATAGATGTTTCGCAATTCGAGGAACATCTCCTTTAGCCACTTATTGAATCCGATCTCCCTGGCGATGTCCACACCCAAATGCAGCAGATTCTCCGCATCCTCCAGTTTGTTTTGCTCAATATACACCTTGGACAAATCCGCATAGTTTTTGGTAAGACCTTCCAGATCATTGAGCTCGATACCAATATCTATCGATTCATGGAAGTGTCTTGATGCTTCTCGCAGGTAACCTCGTTTGAAGTTTAGTATGCCCATACGATTGTGAACTTCTCCCAGGCCGTATTGGTAATTGTTTTCAGTATGAACGCGATAGGCGTTTTCCAGAAAGAGTTCGGCAGAATCCAGCTTCCCCTGAGCGAGGTACACCGTGGCTATCTTGGTATGTGTGGTCGCGATACGACCCGTCTCGCCCAGTTTGTTGAAGATATGATAGCCTTGCTCATAATACTCCAGTGCGCGCCCATATCGCTTCAATGCGCTAAACACCAATCCCAAATTCATCACTGCGTTGGCCTCTCCCAATTCATCTCCCAAATCCTGGTAGGCTTTTACCGACTCGAATAGATGACCGGAAGCCTGATCAAACTCCCCCTTAGCCCAGTAAGCCACACCTACGACCCGGTTTCCAAAAGCCATCCCTTCATGATAATCCAGGTAGGCTGCCAATTTCAATGCCCTTCTACCATATAATATGGATCGAACTGGATCTACAATCCAATACCTGTACCCTAGATTGTTCAACAAATCGACTTGCTGCCTATCGCCCTCGAGATGCACACTCAATACTGCCTCCAGGCTGTCAATAGCTCTTGTAGTTGGATTCGACCAAGATAATGTCGCAGAAAAGAAGGTGGCGAGCAAAAAAAGGTTCTTCATTTCGTAGGATCCGGCGATGCCATTGTACGATTAATCAGCCAGGGGGTTTCAAATCATTTAGGTTGGATTATTACGAGCGGCATAGTCCATCACCTTTTGCCAGTCCTGATCAAACGCCTGGTCTACTGAACGGAGATTTTCGGCAGTCACAAGTGGGCCTGCAGGAACCCAAGGTTTTGGAAAAATGAGTGCTACATACATAATCAGATGGAAGAAAGCCCACCAGGGCCGAAACAACAGCCAATGCAGAAGTTTGTTGTGATAAGACCTGGGCACACCTCGTCTGAATGTTCGGCAAAATTGCCGAAGTACCAGCAACTGTTTTTCACTGTAGGAGGTGTGTACCGGATCCAATGAAATCTCCTCGAACACAAACTGCGCGCCACAGAAGCCGGCAATACGACTAAGGAAGGACTCAGGCTGCTGCTTCAGATCCTCGTGGAACAGTACTAACGGTTTTTTGCCTGTCAGTTCTTCTATGACTTCAAGCTTCGGATAGAAAAGCAGGTCTTCCTGCTTCCAATACCCATTGTCATTTTCCAGGTCCAGGAACTTCTCAAAATCCCAGTACCATCCATTTTTGACATACCTCCTGTATTGGGAGGCAATCCAGGCACCATGTCTGCGAAGAATGATGATCACACTGGGTCCGGGTATGTCGTCAGTGAACCACTTGACCTCACGTGCTAACTGTCGATCAAATTCCCTGGAGACCAATATGCTGGAAGCGCCGCTCTTGAGAATGAGCTCTTTGCACCGACGATATCGGTTTGTCGGGATGTATTGAATACCTTTCAATTTAGGGAAAAAGCGTTGCTGTAAATACGTTGAGGCCACCTTGCCGAGCCCGACATGAAAAAATATTTCCGGCATCTTTTTCATCGGCAGCAAAGTAATCGATTTTTCGGCGGCAGTTTCTAACTTCGTGACCATGGTATCGAAAATTGCACTGAGTCATGACTGCCAGCTTTCCAGGCTGGTGTATGGCTACTGGAGGGCAGCTGAATGGGGACATACGGCCAGTCAGACGCTTGACCACATCAAATACTGCATGGACCTTGGCATTACTACTTTTGACCATGCAGATATCTATGGAGACTATACCTGCGAAGGCATCTTCGGACAAGGTCTGAAACTAGATCCCTCCATTCGACAATCGATGGAGATTGTAACTAAATGTGGTATAAAACTAATTTCTGCTAACCGCCCGGAACACAAAATCAAATACTACGACACGAGTTTTGACCACATCATCTGGTCGGCCGAAAATGCCCTTCGCGAGCTGGCCACAGACTACATCGACGTGTTGCTCATCCATAGACCTGATCCTTTCAATGACCCTGCAGAGACAGCCCGGGCCTTCGAACAGCTGCATCGGCAGGGCAAAGTGTTGCACTTTGGGGTTTCTAATTTCACTATCCAGCAATTCAAGACTTTGCAGAAAGCCTCAACCCTACCTTTAGTGACCAACCAATTAGAAATCTCCGCCAGTTGCCTGGATGCTTTTGACGACGGCAACCTTGCCTTCTGCCAGGAGATTGATATGAAGCCGATGGCATGGTCTCCACTGGGCGGTGGAGAGATATTTACTTCCAATGAAGAAGGTTCCAAGCGCTTGAGACTCGTTTTGGAAAAGGTAGGCCAGGAAATTGGCGCAGAAACCATCGACCAGGTGTTGCTCAGCTGGCTCATGGCACACCCTGCAGGAATAATCCCAATTCTTGGCACTGGGAAGCAGACAAGGATACTCAAGGCCGCACAAAGCTGCTCACTCACCATGTCACGCATGCAGTGGTTTGAAATCCTGGAGGCATCCAGAGGAGAGGAAGTGCCTTAGCGATTAACATTAAATTAACATTCAAGTTATTTTAAATTAACAAACAGAGATCTAGATTTGCCACTTAATTGACAAGATGAAATTTTTGTGAATTCAGATCTAAAGCACCAGGCGCGAGACAGAAGATTCAATTGGGGCAGAGCATTGTCCATTTTTGAGATATTGGTTTTTCTCGCCTTTCTGCTGGTTCTGGTGTTGAATTATTTTTTTCAATTTTTTACTGCCTGATCCAATTTCCCGGGAAAGGCAACGTTTCACATTTCAAAGGCTTCAAGAATCATCGGTTCTGTCGTTCTGACAGACGGTGTGCGTTGATAGGTTAGGTTGGTAAGAGCTTCGAAAAATTTTTCGAGGCTCTTTTTTTATTTCGCCTTTTCTGGTGTGGTAGATTTGCAAGATGTCGCAGAATGCGGATTACCTCTCCCAACTAAATGAGCCCCAGCATGAAGGTGTGGTTAACACCGAAGGTCCTTGCATGATCATAGCTGGCGCTGGTTCCGGAAAGACACGAGTGCTCACTTTCAGAATCGCTCATCTGATCCAAGCACATGATGTTGATCCATTCTCCATCATGGCATTGACTTTCACCAACAAGGCAGCCAAAGAAATGCAACATCGCATTGCCGGTGTAGTTGGATCAAACGCCAGAAATCTATGGATGGGGACATTTCACTCCGTTTTTGCGCGGCTACTGAGAGCTGAAGCGGAAAGGTTAGGTTTCAACAGCAACTTCACGATTTACGATACTGATGATTCCAAGACACTCATCAAGCAAATCGTGAAGCAATATGGGCTGGATGATAAATTGTACAAACCCAATGTGGTATACAATCGCATTTCAGGGGCGAAGAATAGGCTCGTCTCCTGGCAGGAGTACAATAACAATCCAATCTACCAGGAAGATGATGCAGCGAATATGAGGCCGGAGATGGGCAAGCTGTACAAGACCTACGTGCAACGCTGCTTCAAAGCCGGAGCGATGGATTTTGATGATCTGCTATTCAATACCAACGTCCTTTTCCGTGACCACGATGATGTACTCAATAAGTATCAACAGCGATTTCAGTATTTTCTGATCGACGAGTTCCAGGACACCAACATCTCGCAATACATGATCGCTCGGAAACTAGCTGCAGTTCGTCAGAACATATGTGTCGTAGGGGACGATGCGCAGAGTATCTATGCTTTCAGGGGGGCGGACATACAGAACATCCTGAATTTCGAACGGGATTATCCTGATCTCCGGGTGATCAAACTCGAGCAAAACTACCGGTCCACAAAGACCATCGTTAGTGCCGCAAACTCTGTGATTTCAAGAAACCGAGCGCAACTCAAAAAGGACGTTTGGACTTCGAATGACGATGGAGACCTCATCGAGCTGATGAAGGCCACTTCAGACAATGAAGAAGGAAAACTCGTGGCCAGCGCCATCTTCGAGACCAAGATGCAGAGCCAGATCCCAAACAGCGACTTTGTGGTCCTCTACCGCACCAACAGCCAATCCAGGGCCATCGAGGAAGCCCTGCGCCGCAACAATCTCAAATACCGTGTGGTAGGAGGCCTTTCCTTCTATCAGCGTAAGGAAATCAAGGACCTGCTGGCCTACCTTAGGTTTATGGTCAACCCCAACGACGAGCAGGCCATGCGACGCATCATCAATACGCCGAAAAGGGGAATCGGACCAGGAACCATAGAGAAGCTGATCGTCGCAGCCAATGATCATGATTTACCACTATGGGATGTGATGGAAAAAGCCACAGCCTTCCTCGGAAATCGGGGAGGTCAACAAGTTGAGACCTTCACCACCATGATCAAAAGCTTCCGTCTCACAGCCGAAAAAAAGGATGCCTATGACACTGCAGCCCTTGTTGCCAAAAACTCAGGCATACTGAAAGAACTCTATGAGGACAAAACGGTGGAAGGGCTCAGTCGCTACGAAAATGTGCAGGAGCTGCTCAATGCGATGAAGGAATTCACCGATGACCCACAGCGGGAAGACAAATCCATTTCGGCATTTTTGCAGGATGTTGCTTTGCTGACTGATGAAGATCGGAATAAGAGCTCTGAGGACGCCGTCACACTCATGACCATTCATATGGCCAAAGGACTTGAATTTAATCATGTCTTCATCGTCGGCCTTGAAGAGGAACTATTCCCCTCCCAAATGATGCTGCAGAGTAGAGCAGATTTAGAGGAAGAAAGACGGTTATTCTATGTTGCGCTCACCAGGGCCAAAAAGAAGCTTTACCTGAGTTATGCGCTCAATCGATATCGGTACGGGCGTCTGAAGAACTGCGAGCCGAGCAGGTTCTTGGAGGAGGTTGATACCCGCCTGCTCAAGGTCAACAGGAAATTTTCCTCGAAAGAACCTATCGCCTCTCCTTCCATGAATTATGTGACGAAGAATTTCGTCTCAAATATGAAGAAGCAGGCTTCTGACAAACGTTTTGCCAATGCTGTCAATCACAAACCTGACCCCAATTTCAAAGAAAGCGACACCAGCAACTTGCAGGTCGGCATGCGCGTGGAGCATCCGAAATTCGGTTTTGGGACGGTATCGTTAATAGATGAGCAAGGGTCAAACAGAAAAGCCAAAGTCACTTTTGAGAGCGCAGGAGAGAAGACCCTGTTGCTATCCTTCGCCAAACTGAGAATATTGGATTAGAAAGCCTCAGTTACGTTGAGATAGAATCCCCGGGTATCCTGGCCAAAGCCATAATCAAATCTCAAGTTCAATCGTTCCGCTTGATCCACCGTAAACCTGAGGCCTCCACCCACGGAATGTTTGAATTGGGAAGGTTTGAATCCCTCTAAATCCGAAGCCACATTTCCAACACCGAGGAAAGCAACCGCTCCGATCCTCCACCAGATGGGCATGCGGTATTCTACCTGTGATCCCATGAAATGGCGATCTCTGAATCGCCCCCGATAATATCCCCTCATCAGGGCACTGCCGCCAAGGATTGACAGGTTATGGAAAGGAGCCTCACCTGTCACAAAATTGCCGAGAAACTGGATGGCAAGGATGTCCTCACGATCCTCAAAGAGCTTGAAATACTTTCTGAAATCCAACCTGTAGCTGGTGTAGGTAAATTCCCCTCCCAAAAATGATCCGTGAAAAAAGGCAGACATAAGGAAATAAAAACCAGCATACGGATTAGCAATATTGTCGCGCTTGTCTATTACAAACAGTGGCCCTACTCCTGCCAGGCGACTACCATTGTACCCCGCCACCTGCGTTCTTTCAAGAAGACCTCCGTCTATCAGCTTGTAGTTGAACCTCGAGTAATATCGAAACTCAATCCCCGGGAAAAAGCCTGGAATTACTTGCTTCAACACCCGACTTTCTATCCCAATGGAATTGTATTCCACAAGCTCCTCATTGCTTTCGGGTGTCTCATTGCCAATGCCATAGTAGAATTCAGGGAACTTCAGAAATTCCCAACGACCTGTCAAAAACAACCCTTCATTCCGCGTGAACAGCTGATAACGCGTATTGAAGATAAACTGCTTCTCGGTCGTATATAGTGCCAGCATACGAACCTGCGAAGTTCTGGAAACAGTATCTTCAGGAATCAGCTTGAAAAGCTTCAAAGAACCAGCGCCAAAGCCAAAACCCGTCTCAGGAGAAATAGATACCGCAGGAACGGTGATCCACGCTCCTTGCTTTTCCGACGGTTCATCTGACTGCGCACGGCCCAAACAGCAAACGAACAGGGGCAATAGGCACAGGCCAATAATAGGTCTACGTGGCGAAAGGAACTTCAGGGTTAGGCCTTGTTGAAGTGAATAATTTAACCAAACTAAAATAGTTCCATCTGTCAAAATGAACTCAAAAATTTCGGCCTTCCATTCCAATCAATGCCGCGACATGTGTGACAAGGACTCCGGTTCACCGCTCCAGTTCTCCGGTTCAATCCAATATTTTCCGGTTCAACGGAAAGGAAATGACCTTTTACCGTGAATTATTCATTTTTATACTAACGTCAAAAGGGAAATGAAAAAGTTGAACATTCAATCGGCCATCAGAGATCTAATTTTCGAGCTTGGTGAAGGTATATGGAGATACTTTCACATGAGAGAAAAAAGGTTTCGCGTATTCTAAACCAGACCATGCTCCAAGCAGGTCCCTGTTTCTTCAAATAGGTCCTCATCGGTATCCAATTTACCCTGAGAGGACTTCCCTATTCGATAGTCCCGATCTTCGTACCTTTTACTCCTCAGACCTTGTGCCTTAACCGGTATGAGCTTCACCAATAGCAGCAAAATCCTTGCTCATCTGAGTTTACCTGCTGTACGGAGCTAATAGGCTCTCCCCATAACTCAATATTTTGCCCTGAATCAAATCGACTGAAATGACCGGTCAGCTGGCAGATTCCAAGAGCAGTTCGCATTTATTTCACCAACCTGAATCCTGAAGTTCACGTAAAACTCATGTACCACTTGATTCTGTCAAACACCATGTGGAGCATTCGACGAGTTTACCATATACGACATGCAAACACTATAAAGTGAGACAAGAAGATATTTTCTACTAATAAAGGACTGATTATGAGCGGATAGGATTTTCAAAAAAACATCAAAAAACGCAAACAGTTGTAACCATAATTGTTTTCGTTTGTTCTATAAGTCCAGCTATTGAAAATTTAAGAACCATGCCAACTTCGACCACTATCTCCGATAATGTTGATTTAGGAACGTTATCTATCATTGCTTCAAAAACCGACAACGCCGTCATGCTCACCGATACAAGCGGCAATATAATCTGGGTCAATCCACGGTTTGAAGAGATTACTGAATACAAGTCAAGTGAAGTCTTAGGTAGGAAGCCCTCTTCTTTCTTGCAGGGCAGGGGCACGGACCGTGAGACACTCTTGCGGGTCCGGGAGAAACTCGCGAATCTCAAACCCTTCCAGGAAGAGGTGCTCAACTATACAAAGAGCGGTAAGAGTTTCTGGCTCAGGATGTCTATCACTCCCATATTCGACGATTCAGGGGTACATACCCACTACCTCGCCATCGAGTCTGATGTGACGGCGGAGAAAAACAAAGATGAACGGTTACAACTCGCCCTTCGGGAACAGGAGGAGCTTTCCCGGGATCTGATGTTGGCACAGATCAAGCTTCAGAAGGTATTGGAGCATGGAAAGCCAGAAAGCAACAAGGACAGGAAGGAAGATGAAGTCTCGAAGGAACAAATCCTGAAACAGGAGAAGCTGGCTAGTGTAGGTGTTTTGACCGCCGGGATAGCTCACGAAATGAATAATCCCATCAATTTCCTCGTGAACGGCCTGCAGGCTTTTCGCAGTGCATTCAAGGATTACCAATCGGGTCAACAAACAGTAGAAAAATTCCTCCAGGGTAATTTGGACTCGAAGGCCCAGAAGGAATACAACAGCCTGAAAAGTGAAAATGAACTCGAAGATCTACTAGAGGAAATGGAGGCTATGGTCGACGACATGCAACTGGGTGCCAATCAAACCACTGAGATTGTCAAAGGCCTGAAACTCTTCGCACGGGGCGATGCCAACAAACCCGAACAAGTTGAGCTAAAGGAACTATTCGATATCGCACTCACGCTACTCAAAAATAAGATCAAGCATCGATTCGAGATCCTTCAAAA
The DNA here is from genome assembly GCA_965601475.1 of Cyclobacteriaceae bacterium. Lineage (GTDB taxonomy): Bacteria > Bacteroidota > Bacteroidia > Cytophagales > Cyclobacteriaceae > JAWPMT01. Next base: position 1,884,020 of record OZ271832.1, read on the forward strand.
TCATAGCGAAGACATCGGCAAGATTGAGGCCTATCCGAGTTCACTTACCCAGGTATTTCTCAATATTCTGCAAAATGCCATACATGCTTTCCCAGAAGGAAAGCCGGGAGCCAAAATCGAAATCACGACAGAAAAGACCGCCGACCGTATCAAAGTCCGTATCAAGGACAATGGCTCCGGCATCCCGGATGAGTTAAAGCCCAAAATTTTCAAGCCGTTTTTCACCACCAAAGCTACAGGTATTGGGACTGGGTTAGGTCTCCCCATTTGCAAACAGATCATTGAAGAAAAACATGATGGGCAGATCACTTTCTCTTCTCAGGTAGGGTACGGAACAGAGTTTATGATCATCCTGCCAACAAAGCTTAGCTCATGAGTCTTCCGGGAAATGACAACGCACTTCTGGACGGAAGTGGTACGCCGATCAAAGCCCCGAAGCGGGAATACCCGTTTCTGTCGCAACTCCTGGACCGGGCTCCATTGATTCTTCGGACTGTCAGTGAAATCAATGTGTACCAGGATGGATTCTTCTTCTTCAAGAATGACACAGAATGTGTAATCTTCAAAAAGAAGTCGAAGAATGAGATCATAGTGACTTATCACAATGAACCCGTAAACCCCTATAAAATCAACACCCTACTATCACTCTAGCCTATGTGATTGAAATGTCAAAGGTCGAAGACATAGCGCAATTTCTTCTTGAGCGAGTCAAAAAGCTTGACCTACTCATGGTCGTGGCCGAGAAAACCAAAATCATCAAGGATAATGGCTTTGTTGAACCAAAACAGCTTACAGACCTTCCTCAACTACTGCCCTCAGGGGCAACGGAGTTTAGCATCTCTATGGGTCGAAAAGGAATGGTGTGGGTATTGAGGATTGATGAGACGAGCTTTCTGATACTGGCTTCGAGACACCAAATCACTGCAGCGATCCATGCGGCATTGAAGGAATTAGAATCGCCACATTCATCTCCACCTCCAACAGAGGAACCGGTGACTGGGGCGAAGGAAGAGGAGTCCATTGACCGAATCCGCAGGAGATTCCAGAAGAAAAACAATCTTGGCAAATTCTTCAGTGATAGCGAGAGCTTTTCACATTCGCCAACGGAATTCAGGAGTGACTTCGTATGGGTAAGGAAAGTGGGTCGCAAACGATACCTCGCCCTTTGCGACACGCACATCGAGGGGTCTTTCGGCACCTTAGTAGCTATGCATCTGGATACGATTCTGGACGAATACGCCCTAGACGAGTCACTTCCATTCCCCGAAGTCATTGACAATATCAATAGCCAATTGAATGACTACAACCTCGACTATCTCAGCCAGGATGACGCCGACAAGAAGATTGACATTGCCTTATGCATCTGCGTCATCAATGACAACCAAATCACTATCAAGCAAAAGGGCGTTGGGGTCATTGTCAAAGACAAAGAAGAAAGTACCTTCTTTGAGCTTCCGTCGGAGACTCCCGGGGTTCAAACCATAAACCTCAATACTGGTACAAGTCTCATTCTTTTCAGCAAGGGGCTTACTCAGGCTTTTGCGGAATCGGAATTGGAAACGACCTTGCGTGCCAATACGACGCTCAAAGACATTGGTGACCAGATAGCAAAACAGGACACCCAGACGAATATTTCATTATTAAGAATTACTATATAACCATTAAACAAAAATCATTATGAATCTAAGCGAAGCTATGGGCGAAACATTGAAAGCTGTTCCTAAGGCCGTTGCAACAGGCGTGGTAGACATGGGAAGCGGCCTGATGCTAGACATGAAAACCACCGCAAGTCATCCTCAGGAAGTTTTCGATTTCCTGGCAGCAGCAACCAAGGACATGTTTGAGGGGGAGAATGTCGTCACGATAGAGAAGATTTTCAAGAAAGCGAGAGGTGCAAAAGGCGATGATCACTACTTCAAGGAAATTGTAGTCTACTCTACCAATCTGTTGCACTATTTCACGCGACTACCAGGACTCCAATCTGTTGTATTTGCAGTTGTTTGTTCAGCTGATGCAAACGTCGGACTAGTCATGGTGAAGGCAAGGGAAATTGCCAAATCCATAGAGGTGTAGCATACCTTTCAGAAAAAAGGCCGGGAGACTCTTCCGGCTTCTCAATGAATCCCTGAGTAATTGGTCTTCTCAAGGATATTCTTGAAAAGGTATTTATAGTCACCCTGTTTTTGCCCCTTTTCGAAAAGATCCCGGATTTGGTTGGCTAGATACCACCCTTTGAAATAATCCTCTGCTCTTTGAGTATGTCTTTGTTGATCTACTTTCATGATATTTTCTTGAGCATTTTATACTAGACCCAATCAAGACAGAAATGGTTGAATTCATTGACGCTTGATTAATCCGAAAGTTGGATACAAGCCGAGGAGGGGTCCAATGGCCAAGACCATGAAACGATATGATCCCATCCACTCCAAGTGACTCATGATCTCAATACTCAAAATGGTAATACCAAAACCAAGGCAATTCACCAGCGTCAGGGCGGTCCCGGTGTAGGCCTTATCTGCATATTGTGCCACAAGCGTCGAAAACTGCGGCGAATCCGGAATCACAAAAAATCCCCAGATAAGTAAATACAACAGTAGCCCCCAGGTAGGCAGGGTGAGGAACAGAAAAGAGAAAAGCCCACAAAGCATGGACACCAACAAACTCACATAAGCCACTTTTGCACTACCTATACGCCTTGCATAAGCCCCGCCCAGCGCACAACCAACACCGCCAATGGCTATTACCCCAAACGACCAGGCGGAAATATCCAGGGACAATTCATGGTGCACGGCATAGCGTGTCAGAATATATGGAACAAAGGCCCAAAACGTATATAGCTCCCACATATGGCCGAAATAGCCTGTTGCCGCCCGATTGAAGGGAGCATTAGAAAAAAGGCTACGGATGACGTGGAGGTTGAAAGCCTTGGCTTTTTTCCTGTCGGGTCCATCTCCGACAAGCAAGTGGACCAGAAGCCCTGCGACGATGGCCAGGAGGCTGGTTGCGTAAGTGACAAACTGCCACTGAAAACCCAGTGAAACAAACTTCAGAAAATGAGGAAAAGATGTACCAAGTACCAATGCCCCGACCAGAAAACCCAGTGCATTCCCCAACCGATCTTTTGCCCAGTCTGCGGCAATCTTCATGCCCACAGGGTATATCCCGGCCAGAAAAAAACCCACCAACATACGACTACCAAAAATCGGCCAGTAGGAATTTGAAAAGACAATCACCAAATTGAACAGGGCACCGAATACTGCAGAGAAAAGAAACACCTTCGCCGGTGAGAACCTGTCCGGGATCAAAAACAAGGCGAAAGTAAGCGTGCCCAGAATGAACCCCAGCTGAACAGCAATAGTCAAACCGGGAGTGATATCAAAAGGCTCCTGCAGGATCTCATTCACCTCCGGATACACGGCATTGCCGGCAAACCACAGGGAAGTGGCTGCAAATTGTGCAACTACCAAAAACAATATTTTCAGTGCAACAGTTTTGGTCATGACAGTATCAAATCAAGCGTACAACGGGGGTTTAAACCACCTGTTTATGTTGTATGAAGAATGCGTACTACTTTTGCGCGAATCGAAATTTTCATGCCAAGCAGAAAACGACACATTGCTAAAACAATTACCTGGCGAATTGTTGCAACCGGCACCACATTTATATTGACCCTTATCTTCTTCCGGGATGATCCCAATGCTACCGAAAAGGCCTCCTGGGTTGCAGTGGTAGAAGCATCCTTGAAAATGATATTCTATTATTACCATGAACGACTTTGGTACAAGATCAAGCTCAATGTCAGAAGTACGGTCAGACACTTTTTCAAAACAGTCACCTGGAGGGTCATTGCATCTGTAACTACCTTTCTAGTGGCGCTTTTCTTTTTCAAGGAGAACCCGGATGCCATGGAAAAAGCCACCTGGATCGCTTTGGTGGAAACCGTGCTCAAAATGCTTTTCTATTACCTCCATGAGCGAGCCTGGCACGTGTCAAAATTTGGACTGGAAGGTGCTCCAGACAAATAAGCAAGTGAATGACAACGAAATCTGCGTGGCTTAACACCTGATTCGTTATATTTGCATCTCATATTAATGAAAGAAATAGAAACGGTTCCCGAAAGGAGCCGTTCTTTTTTGTTTTATAGGGACAGATATCATAAGAGATGGCAGTCAATTATTACACCAGGGACGGTTTGCAGAAGCTGAAGGATGAGCTGCAGGAGTTGAAGAGCAAAGGAAGAGCCGATATGGCTAAGCAGATCGCCGAAGCACGGGATAAGGGCGACTTGAGTGAAAATGCCGAATATGATGCCGCCAAGGACGCTCAAGGACTTTTGGAGCTGAAGATCTCGAAGCTGGAAAATACCATCGCTAACGCGAGGGAAATAGATGAGTCAGATGTCGACACGAGCAAAGTATCGATTCTCGCGACTGTGAAGATCAAAAATGAAAGAAACGGCATGGAAGTGAAGTACCAGCTGGTTTCTGAAGAAGAAGCAGATCTTAAAGCCAATAAGATATCAGTGAAATCACCGATTGGCAGTGGGCTTTTGGGGAAAAAGGTTGGCGAAAAGGCTAAGATCAAAGTTCCTGCCGGAGAGATGGCCTTTGAAATTTTGGATATCACACTCGAATAATGCCTTCCATATTTAGCAGAATCATCGCGCGCGAAATTCCCGCTCAAATCATTGCGGAGGATGAGCAATTTCTGGCTTTCCTCGATATCAATCCACTTGCAGAAGGCCACACGCTTGTAATTCCCAAGAAAGAGGTAGACTATCTGTTTGACATGGATGACGATACCCTTTCAGCGATATTGCTCTTTGCAAAGAAGATAGCCAGAGCCTTAGAGTCCGTAATCCCTTGCGAACGCATCGGTGTCTCGGTTGTGGGTCTGGAGGTGCCCCATGCACACGTGCACCTCATCCCAATCAATAGTATTGATGATATGGATTTTGGCAAAATCAAACTTTCACCATCCCAAGTAGAGTTGGCAGAAACAGCAGATAAGATCAGAGCTGCTCTGTAGCCGAATTGAGCGGGAGACCATTGAGATCAGTGGTCAATATCTCAGACATTGCATTGAAAAAGGGTAGTAGCAGCTTGAACCCTTTGGCAGCCGTTTTCACAAACTCTTCTGAAAGCACCTCATCATCTGTGAAGCTATGGCGGAAGTAGAATTGCTTGTGCCGCACCAAATCCAAGTTGTCTGCGTTTTTGGCAAACCCTCTCGGCGCACTTTTTACGCATTCGCCTCTCATCTCGCCGTAGAAAGCTTTGAATTCCCTGCTATGAAGAGCACTCCTCAATGATTCGGCATCTTGCTCAAGGTGCTTTCTGATGTGCAATAAGTCTTGCGGATTTGGACCGAAAAACCCGCCGGCAATGTACGTATTCGATGGTTCGACTTGCAGGTAGTAGCCTCCTCGAAGCGCAGTCCCTTCACGCTTAATATTGGCACTCCAGGATGTCTTATAAGGTGTTTTGTCGGCAGAAAACCTGACATCTTTATAAATCCGGTAGATTTTCGTAGCTGAAGCGCTGATCCTGTCGTACGCCTGCATTTCCTCCACCAAATGCCCTACGAAAGTCTTGAATTCGGATTGCGAATTGGCGAAATCATCCTTATGCTTATTGAACCATTCTCGGTTGTTGTTCTCCCGCAATTCAGTGAGAAACGCAAAGCTTGATGTAAACCCCATTTGTCTATGCTACTTGTTTTAGGTTGTCAGAAAGTGCCGAGCTGATTGACTCTAGTATCTCAGCGGCCTTCCGAGCAAATTTCTTTTCGATAAACCTCGACATCATTTTTTGCCAGAACCATCTAAACTCCGCAGCCATCCTTAGCTCCACCTTCGTTTCATCCTCCCGCACTTTCGTCATAATAAAGTTTGTCTCGAAGTATTTCAGTGGCTCCGGGTTTTTCAGAACCTCTCCATAGCTCCTCTGAGCCTCCTCGACTTTGGGCCTGATGGTGTCGAAATGCAGGTCCTTACCATCGACAACGCAGTAATGTTCCTCACCTATTTGGTTGATTTTTGAGTGGTCGAAAAGGATGCTATCCGCCTCTTCATTCCACAAATGCCTGTATTGAAAATCCGATATGAAGCTATGTAAGGTGTCCATATCGAAAGGGACAACCCGTTGGGCAGTTGCAAGAATGTCTGATCGGGTATCAACCTGGCTGGATAAGTCGTTTGCAAGGTCCAAAGGCTTTTTCCAGTCATTGATCAGCATGTATTTGAATCCGATCTCTCCCAATTCTTTATCCGAATAGCTCCCCTCTCCGTCGAAATCCACCACTTCATCAGGTGCGGACAGATAGTCCTCAGAAAGCAGTACGTATTCAGCATGACCTATCTTGGTTTTGAGCAACCTATGTGCTGCAATGACAGCCTCTCCATAGGGTTTATTGCGATCTCCCGAAAAATTGGCAAGGGTTATTTCGCCTGAATGGGCAACAAACTTCAGTTCCAGTTGAGCAGCAGTAACACACGCACCACAGCTACAGATACGTCTGTGCTCATAGTTGAGCAAGTGTCGATGAAAAGCCTCATAGATTTCCCTTGCCATATCATTCAGGACTTCGAGAGGGACCTTCTCTTCATGTCGAAAGAAAAACACAGCGTCCCCTTCAATTTCTGCCACCCGAAAAAACTTGCTCCCTGTCTTGATAATAAGGTTTATCAGCTCCTCAATGATGTGCTGGCTGTGCCTTATTTCCGTCCGCTTCACAAATCTGGTGAAACCGGAAATATCAGGAATGAAGAGCGTTGAGTCGGCCATTTTGTCTAAAAACTGCGCCTTAAGTCAACGCGAAATCCGGGTCGTGGGTTCAGGGGTTCACAACGTTGTCAGGACGATTACATATTCCTTCGGTATTGTCCACCCACTTCGAACATGGCATGCGTAATCTGACCCAAAGAGCAGTACTTGGAAGTCTCCATGAGTTGTTCAAATGTGTTCCCATTGACCAGCGCAGTCTGCTGCAGCTTTTTCAACATCTGCGAGGCCTTGTCTTCATTTCTCTCCTTCAATGCCTCCAGGCTCGTGATCTGCGCCACTTTCTCCTCTTCCGTTGCTCGAATCACCTCATCCGGAATGATCGTAGGAGATCCTTTTGAAGACAGGAAGGTGTTGACCCCTATGATTGGCAATTCGCCAGTATGCTTCTTCGTCTCGTAGTAGAGACTCTCTTCCTGTATTTTGCTACGTTGATACATAGACTCCATGGCCCCAAGCACGCCTCCTCTGTCTGTAATACGGTCAAATTCTGTCATCACGGCCTCCTCAACCAGGTCTGTCAGTTCCTCGATGATAAATGAACCTTGCATCGGGTTTTCATTCCTGGCCAAACCCAGTTCTTTATTGATGATCAGTTGGATGGCCATAGCCCTCCTTACTGATTCTTCTGTCGGTGTTGTGATGGCTTCGTCGTAGGCATTGGTATGCAGCGAATTACAATTGTCATAGATAGCGTACAAGGCCTGAAGCGTTGTCCGGATATCATTGAAGTCGATTTCCTGTGCATGTAAGGACCTGCCAGATGTCTGAATATGGTATTTCAGTTTCTGTGATCGTTCATTTGCACCATATTTTAGTTTCATCGCCTTGGCCCAAATCCTTCTGGCGACCCGGCCGATAACGGCGTATTCGGGGTCCACACCATTGGAGAAAAAGAATGAAAGATTAGGTGCAAAGTCATTCACATCCATGCCCCTGGACAGGTAGTATTCCACAAAAGTGAATCCATTGGCAAGAGTAAAAGCCAGTTGTGTGATGGGGTTGGCACCTGCCTCCGCAATGTGATAGCCCGAAATTGAAACGGAATAGAAATTCCTGACTTTGTGATCAATGAAATATTGCTGTACATCCCCCATAAGCCGGAGTGAGAACTCCGTAGAGAAAATACACGTGTTTTGGGCCTGGTCTTCCTTGAGGATATCCGCTTGTACCGTCCCCCTGACCTGGGACAATGCCCTGGCCTTGATGGTCTCATAAACATCCTGCGGCAGTACCTGCTCGCCATTCACACCGAGGAGCATGAGGCCAAGACCATCATTGCCCTCAGGCAGTTCGCCATTGTACCGAGGCCTTGCTACGCCTTTCTTGCGAAAGATCGCCTCAATTTTTTGATCGACTTCCTCTACGAAGCCATGCTCAAGAATATATTTCTCGCACTGCTGATCGATAGCGACATTCATAAAGAATGCAGCGATAGTGGCTGCAGGGCCATTGATGGTCATCGAAACTGATGTGGCAGGGTCGCACAGGTCAAACCCTGAATATAGTTTTTTGGCATCGTCAAGGCTGCAAATACTCACACCCGAATTACCAATCTTTCCATAGATATCGGGACGATGATCTGGATCTTCGCCGTAAAGCGTCACAGAATCAAATGCTGTGGAAAGTCGTGCGGCGGGAAGTCCCTTAGATACGTAGTGAAATCGCCGGTTGGTTCGTTCGGGCCCTCCTTCACCGGCGAACATTCGGGTTGGGTCCTCCCCTTGTCTCTTGAAGGGAAAGACACCTGCCGTGAAAGGGAATTCGCCGGGTACATTTTCCTGTAGCACCCATTTGAGGATATCTCCCCAACCGCGGTATCCGGGTAGAGAAACTTTTGGAACCTTTGAATGAGAAAGCGATTCCGTCTTGGTGGCTACTTTGATTTCCCTGTCCCTCACTTTGTAGGTGAAGAATTCGCCTTCATAATTTGATTTCTTGGCGTCCCACTGCTCAAGCACCTGTAGGTGATAAGGGTCCAGGTCCAGCCTAAGTCGCGACTTCACCTCCTCAATGGCCTTCAGCGCGTCGTCCCGGTCCTTCAGCATCTTCTCACTTTCTGTCAACGCGTAGAGCTGCTGAGCCAGATCACTTTGCTTTTCTACATCGAGGTTGTAGCCGCGAATTTTATCTGTGATCTCTGAGAGGTACCTGACCCGCTTCGGCGGAATGATGAATACCTTCTCCGACATTTCCTGTTCGCTGGAGAAGTTTGATTTTAGTTCGGCACTATTGGTTCTTTCAGCGATGAGGTCCATAATGGATTTGTAGAGCTGATTCATGCCTGGATCATTGAATTGGCTGGCAATGGTGCCCACCACGGGCAAGTCATCGGGATCAGTGTCCCACAAGTTGTGGTTGCGCTGGTATTGTTTCTTCACATCTCGCAATGCATCCAATGCTCCACGCTTATCAAACTTGTTGAGGGCGATGATATCGGCAAAATCGAGCATATCGATTTTTTCAAGTTGCGTGGCAGCACCATATTCCGGTGTCATCACGTACAATGAGATATCTGAGTGCTCCGTGATCTCTGTATCGGATTGACCTATACCGGATGTCTCGAGTATGATCAAATCGTAATGTGCCGCCTTCACGATATCAATAGCATCCTGGACGTACTTTGAAAGGGCCAGGTTGGACTGCCGGGTTGCGAGAGACCGCATGTACACGCGCGGAGAAAATATGGCATTCATCCTGATGCGATCTCCAAGTAAAGCTCCTCCCGTCTTTCGCTTAGAAGGGTCTACGGATATTACTGCAATCCGCTTGTCTTCGAAATCCACCAGGAACCGCCTGACCAACTCGTCCACCAAAGAGGACTTACCGGCTCCCCCTGTTCCTGTAATGCCCAATACAGGCGGAACCTTTTCCTCCTGATTTTTTGACCTGATGCCTTCCAGGAGCCCGGCATGATCATCGGGATAGTTCTCCACTGCAGAAATCAACCTCGCGATTGCAGAGGGGTTGGACGTTTCAAGTTGCTGAACCTGACCATTGAGATCCTCACCAAGGCTGAAATCAGCACTACCTACCAGGTTGTTTATCATACCCTGTAGTCCCATGGACCGACCATCATCGGGAGAATAGATCCGAGCAATGCCGTACTCATGCAACTCGTCGATCTCTGATGGTAAGATCGTACCACCTCCTCCTCCGAATATCTTGATGTGACCTGCACCACGCTCCCGAAGCAGATCGTACATGTACTTGAAGTATTCAACGTGCCCTCCCTGATAAGAAGTAATAGCTATCGCCTGTGCGTCTTCCTGGATGGCACAGTCCACAATTTCCATGACAGACCTGTTGTGACCCAGGTGAATCACCTCACACCCGGTAGACTGGATGATTCTCCGCATAATGTTGATGGCGGCGTCGTGCCCGTCAAACAAGGACGCGGCGGTGACGATTCTGATATGATTTTGTGGCTTATAAGCGTCTATTGCAGAATTTGACATTCAAATACAATTTGGGTTAAATAGTTGTCAGCAAGCGCCATAATATTGGGGTTTGACCTCTTGCATTTGCAAAATTAGCGAATGAGTGGATAGTAATATCTGTAGCGAGCAGGACTGCCGGCAAAAATCAGAGAAGGATGTGGGACGTCGTAGCTGTATACGGCGTATAGCGCATAAAAAAACCCTGAAGCGATCGCTCCAGGGCATACAACCAGCATAGACAAATTCTGCAAGTGCAGAAATCTTGAAGCAATTTAAGCGGTTTTTATCATTTGACCGCTTGACAATTGCTGAATAATTTTGTCAGCCAGGGGCATAACAGTTTGGTTTAATTCATACAGGATGTCTAGTGTTTTCTTTCCAGCTTCCTGGCAATCAGTTTGATAACACCGCTGATCTCCTATTCTATATTTTTTGTGTACGGGATGGAACCAAACGAACATCATATCTTCTAGCTACATTACAAAGTTGATCACAGATATTTTCATATTTCTGCCATTCTTATTAGTAATCCTGCCAAAGTCACATATTTGAACAAAATCAAGGGTCGATATGACTATTTCACGAAATCTTTAACACTATGAATGCAAAGCAGCTTCGCTCTCTGGGAATTGTCCTTGGATTGGTTCTGGTGGCCCTGGTCACGGTGAGGTTTTCTTACTCGCTTAAAACCAGCAACGTAAACTGGTATTACCTTGTCATGGTTTGTGGAATGGCGCTTCTGCTTTTTTATACCCTGGTGAAACCCAAGAACCGAAGGAGGTAATTAGTCCTGGAAATCGGTCCGGGAAATGATACTCCTGCCCAAAGTAAGCTCGTCTGCATATTCCAGTTCCCCTCCGACAGGTATACCCCGCGCAATGGTCGTCACTTTCACATCAAACGCTTTCAATTTCCTGGTAAGGTAAAATGCCGTGGTGTCGCCTTCCATCGTGCTACTCAGCGCCAGGATCACCTCTTTGACCTCCCCATCAGTTCCGGATAGTCTCTGCATGAGTGACTCGATTTGCAGATCATCCGGTCCGTATCCATTCATAGGAGAAATACGGCCACCCAGGACGTGAAACATGCCCTTATACTGGCCTGTATTTTTAATGGCTATCACATCGGGAGTGTCCTCCACCACGCATATCAAAGAAGTGTCAGTATGCATTCCACGACAAGTGCATTCGGTGGTATCCGCAATGATGTGGCAGGTCTTACAGTACTGAATGTTCTTGCGAAGTTCCACTATGGCACTGGCCAGGTTTTCGCTTGCTTTTTCATCTTCTCGCAACAGATGAAGCACAAGTCTGAGTGCCGTCTTTTTTCCAATACCCGGTAGCTTAGCTATCTCGTCAACAGCTTGTTCTACCAACCTGGAGGGATATTCCATTTAGATAATTGCGGCCTTGATACCGGCGTCGCTGATGCCTTCGCGCATGGGTTTGAGCTCTGTCATCGTTCCTTTCTTCACTGAACACTTCCCTTTGAAGTGTATGATATACGTACATTGCTCCGCCTGGTGAGGATCGTGCTTACATACTTTTACCAGTGTCTCAATAACATGTTCGAATGTATTGAAGTCATCGTTGTAGACCACAAGGTCGCGCAGCTTTTCCTCATCTACTACTTCCTGTACCTTGACAATCTCTTCAATTTCCGGCTCGAATGGCATACGTGTAGATTTTGGCGCAAAGTTACTCGATCTAATTATTTTCGAGCAAACTTGACGCTTAAGTATGTCTCCAGCTCTGGTTGCACTGGTTATTGGTGCCTATTTCCTGCTCCTCATTGCCATTTCCTGGTTGACCAGTAGTAAGGCGGATGCAGCCTCGTTCTACACGGCTAACCGACAGTCACCATGGTATCTAGTGTCTTTTGGCATGATCGGGGCCTCTTTGTCGGGTGTGACTTTCATCTCGATTCCAGGGGAGGTGGGCAACTCCAACTTCTATTACTTTCAGATTGTCCTGGGTTACCTGGCAGGCTACGCCGTGATTGCTCTTATTCTGTTGCCGCTGTATTACCGGCTTAAGCTGATCTCGATTTATGGGTTCCTACAGGGGCGATTGGGCTTCTGGTCCCACAAAATGGGTGCGCTCTTTTTTCTCATCAGTCGAGTGATCGGTGCCTCCTTCCGCTTATTTCTGGTAGCCAGCGTTTTGCAAATCGGCTTTTTCGATGCTTTTGGACTGCCTTTTGCCGTTTCCGTAGCGTCGGCGATCCTGCTCATTTGGGTTTACACCCTAAAAGGTGGCATCAAGACGATCGTGTGGACAGACACCTTGCAGACATTTTTCATGATCCTGTCTGTGGTGATCAGTATTTTGCTCATCCAGAATCACCTCAATTTCTCAGCGTCCCAGCTCTGGTCTGAAATCCTCGAAGACAGCCGGAGTACCATATTCAACTGGGATGGAAGGGCATCGACGAATTTCTTCAAGCAATTCCTTTCTGGGGCGTTCATCGCCATTGTCATGACAGGACTGGATCAGGACATGATGCAGAAGAACCTTACCTGTAGAAATCTGAAAGACGCTCAAAAAAATGTCTTCTGGTTTAGCGTCACATTGATATTTGTGAATTTGCTTTTTCTATCTCTGGGCTTGCTTTTATACCAATACGCTGAATCGATGCAACTGGCCATCCCGGAGCGGTCGGACAATTTGTTTCCCGTGATTGCCATCCAGCATTTTCCGCTGCTGGGCGGTGTGGTATTCCTCCTCGGCATCACCGCAGCTGCCTACTCCAGTGCAGATTCCGCCTTGACGGCATTGACCACTTCGTTTTGTATTGATTTCTTGGGCTTCAAGCCGGAGAATTTTGCGGAGCGGAAGCGAATCCGAATTGCCGTTCACTTTGGCTTCTCTTTCCTGATTTTTTTGACAGTAGTCGCTTTCAACGCGATCAATAACCAAAGCGTAATCACATCAGTTTTTACTGCCGCCGGCTATACCTACGGACCCATTCTCGGATTATTCGTTTTTGGCATCTACAGCAAGTGGCAAGTCAATGACAGGCTGGTTCCTCTTGTTTGCCTCATTTCTCCGGTCCTATCCTATTTCATACAGAAGTACTCACCCTTGCTCCTGGATGGCTACAAAATCGGATTCGAAATTCTTCTCGTGAATGGACTGCTGACTTTTTTGGGGCTTGCCTTATTAAAAAGATCTTAAAGGCTCAGCTCCTTCAAGGGATCCCAAAACACTTGAGCAAAATTCCTTATCTGGTCATTCTCCACCTCGATGCCTTCCGCTTCTAATTTCCGCTGCATCATCCCCGGATCCGGAAAATAGTGCTTGCCTGTAAGCACCCCATTGCGATTGACAACACGGTGAGCGGGAATACCACGATCTCGGGGTGTCTTGTTCATGGCCCAACCCACCATGCGGGCACTGGACTTCAAGCCCAGGTAGGCTCCAATGGCGCCGTAGGAAGTGACCCGCCCTGCCGGTACCAGCAGGACGACCTGGTAGACATCTTCGAAGAAATTGGCATTCATGAATTCTAAGTAAAGGAGAGATTTTGTGATCTTCAAATCGATAGACACGTAATAAAGGTAATGAATTGCATTCACCTTAAATTGCGGTTGCTAAAAGCGCATCTTTGAAAGAATATGGGTCGGATCATCGAAACTGAAAACATTGCCAGAAAATACGTCATGGGGACTGAGACCATTCATGCGCTCAAGTCCATCTCTATCGCCATTGACCAGGGAGAGTATGTAGCCTTCATGGGGCCGTCAGGATCTGGTAAGTCTACACTCATGAACATCATCGGATGTCTGGATTCGCCGTCGTCGGGCACGTACGTACTCAACAACAATGACGTCAGCGACCTAACAGAAAACGAGCTGGCCGAAATCCGCAACAAGGAGATCGGCTTTGTATTCCAAACTTTCAATCTCTTGCCTAGGGCCACGGCCCTGGAGAATGTGGCCCTCCCTTTGGTCTATGCCGGATTGAGCAAACAAGAACGTGAGGAAAAAGCACTGCAAACCCTGGCGGGAGTAGGATTAGAGGATCGGGCCAAACACAAGCCCAACGAGCTCTCAGGTGGACAACGACAACGTGTGGCTATAGCTAGGGCCCTGGTAAATGATCCCAGCATCATCCTGGCAGATGAGCCTACGGGCAACCTGGACTCGAAGACCTCTTATTCGATCATGGACCTCTTCGAGGAGCTTCATAGTCAGGGAAACACCATCATCATGGTCACCCACGAAGAAGACATTGCTGAATACGCACATCGTATCATCAGACTCATGGACGGCCTCGTCGAAAGCGATTTGCAAAACGAAAACATCAGAAAAGCAGTTCCCATTGCATGAGTATGAAGATCTACACAAAAACGGGTGATGGGGGTAATACCTCGTTGTTGGGTGGCAAGAAAGTATCCAAGGCTGACCTTAAGATCGATGCCTATGGCAATGTAGATGAGTTGAACGCTTTTCTCGGGCATCTCAAAGATCAAAAGGAAGTGGCGCCACGGATTGCCAACCAATTCTACTGGATCCAGGAGCACCTTTTCTCCATTGGAAGCCTCCTGGCTACCGAATCGGGTTTCTCCGGATTTGAGCTTCCAAGCATCACAACCAATGAGGTAAAACAGCTGGAAGCGTGGATCGATAAATACACCGACGAATTGCCAGAACTGAGGAATTTCATATTGCCTGGGGGACATCAAGTAGTTTCTTTGTGCCACATTTGCAGAACGGTGTGTCGCAGAGCCGAAAGGGGTGTGGTGAAGCTCTCCGAAGTAGAAGCGCTTGACGAGCAGATTCTCAAATTCCTCAATCGTCTTTCTGACTACTTCTTCGTAATGAGCCGCAAGCTGGCCAAAGATCTGGAAGTACCTGAGACACCCTGGGTGCCAAACTAAAAACTATACGATTATGATCGAGACTTTAGACCTTCGAGTGAACAAAACGACACAATCCAAACTGGATGAGGTAGACATCAACAATCCAGTCTTTGGTAAGGTATATAGCGATCATATGTTCATCGCCGACTATGAAGGTGGCGAGTGGAAGGACTTCAGAATAGAGCCCTATGGGCCGATAAGCCTAAGTCCGGCCAACACCACGCTACACTACGCCTCGACGATCTTTGAAGGTTTGAAAGCCTACCGGGCCGAGAATGGTGAGGTTATGATCTTCAGACCTCAGGCCAATGCACGGCGAATGGTCAAGAGTGCTGAAAGGATGTGTATGCCCCCCGTTCCGGAGGAGCTCTTCATGCAGTCGCTCACAGAGCTCATGCAACTGGACAAGGACTGGGTACCTAAAGCGCCTGGCACCTCGCTCTATATACGACCTTTTCAAATCGCAATGGACCCATACATCGGTATCCGGCCATCTGATACTTACCGATTTATGATCATCACCGGACCTGTTGGAGCTTATTACTCTGCCCCGGTAAAGGTAAAAATTGAAACACACTATACACGGGCCGCAGCCGGTGGTGTAGGATTTGCCAAAACTGGTGGCAACTATGCAGCGGCACTGTACCCAGCCAAATTAGCTCAGGACCAGGGCTATCATCAGTTGGTCTGGACGGATGCCAAAAATCATGAGTATGTAGAGGAGTCCGGCACTATGAACCTGATGTTTGTGATCAACGATGTACTGGTAACGCCTCCATTTGGCGATACCATTCTTCACGGTATCACCAGGGACAGCATTGTGCAACTGGCCAAGGACAAGGGGATGAAAGTAGAAGAGCGCCCCGTGAGTGTTGCAGAGGTGATTTCTGCGCTCAAGGATGGCTCTATGCAAGAAGCATTTGGCGCAGGTACTGCAGCGACGATTGCGCATATCGAAACCATTGGCCATGAGGGTACAGATTACCAACTTCCCCCACTTGCCGATCGGAAATATTCCCCTCAATTCCTGAAGGACCTGGATGCGATCAAAACCGGTAAAGTAGCAGATCCACATGGGTGGGTCTACAGAGTCTAGCGGTACATCGTGGGCGTCGAAATCCGCAGAAGCGGGATCGCAGACCTGGTGGGAATCCATGGGTTGTACCAACGAGCTGTGGACACACCAGATGGATTGATACGACGGAAGGATGAGATTGACCACGCTTATATCGAGGGTTTTCTGAAGCAATCCATGGAGAGTGGCCTATCCTTGGTGGCCTTGCATGCAGACGACGTCGTAGGAGAGATTCACGCATACACTCCTCCAATCTTCGCTTTTCAGCATTTGCTCACGGATCTTACGATTGTAGTTGATCCCGACCACCAGGGACAGGGCATCGGCAGCAGATTGTTTTCCCAGTTCCTGAATACCGTCAAATTCGAGATGCCCGATATTTCCAGGATTGAACTCTACACCCGGGAGCACAACCTTCGAAATGTGAAGTTTTATGAACGCATGGGTTTTGTGAATGAGGGCCGCCAGCAGAACAAGATTTTTGTATCTACAGGACAATTTGAAACACCACTACACATGGCGTGGCTGCGGGGAGCGAGTGCGAATGAGGATCCATCAAAGGTAAAATAGAGTGTCAGCCAAGGCCCTTCCCTGATCAGCCCCTCATCCGTTAAAAAAGGTTATTAACACGAATAGCAGCAGTTTTTTGGCTACCTTGAAAAGCTCCTAGATCGTGGTATGAGGTACTCACTGCTTTTGGCAATTTTCTTTTTGGCGAGCTTATCGACCGAGGGCCAGACCTTCTTATATCTGAAGAAGCTGGGAGGTAAAAGGTCTGTCAAGTACTATGCCTATGATGAAGTTAAGTTTCAGTTGAAAGGGGATCCCTACTTCACGACTGGGAAAATACAGGGGTTTGGGGAAGATCATTTTGTTGTGCACGATACTGAGGTTTACCTGGAAGACATCGCCAGGTTCGATATTCGAGATAAGAACGTTACCTATTTCAGCTTCCGCAGTTCCCCGGGCAAATTGATGTTTGCGGGATTCCTGCTACCGCTGGCTGACTTTACCAATCGCACGGTGGTCTCCGGAGAAGAGGCCTCGGTACCTCACAAATCGATATGGATATCATCGCTTGCGCTCTTTTCTGCGGGCATCACACTGAGATTGATTGCTCCTAAGTACTTCGAACTGGGAACTAAACGGAAGGCGGTCATCGTCACGAAGAGCGACGACCCGACGCCGGAAACGTCGGATGATACTCAATAGGCCAGCGACAGTGGGAGAATCTCACACCAAAGAATGAATGCATGGCACCAAAGTACCATGCATACATCCGGTGCCAAATCTCCGCCTATCTCTTGACTGTAATCTTCAGCGCCTCCAGCAATTGAGGTTGATCTTCCAGTGCAATTTTGGCCGTATCCTCAAAGTCGTCCATCCATTCCTCCAAAGCATCGAGAGCTTTGTCTTTGTCGATCGTGGCTTGTTGTGATTCACCCACTTCCCTCACATATCGTTCGCGGGCTTCTTTGAGCGAAAGCACATCCTCAAGCGCCGCCTCGGCATCTACTGCGGTAAACTTCAGCCTGGCGAGCTTCTCCAGGACAATTTTGTCCTCGATAATGTCGGTATAGAATTTCTCTACGGCCATGAGCCAATCCGAATATGCATTCGGCATGCTCCCGGAAGCTCCCAACTTTTGGAGTGTCAGGGGATCACGCTTGAAAGCCACTTTCACCTTGTTGCGATGTCGGCGCTGCAATTGTTTCAGTTTTGCCCTTCGTAGCTTGAAGTCCTCGCTGGCGGCCCCGGTCTGGTCGTCTTCCTGTTTATTGAAGTGGTACGCCTGCCTCGCAAGGGCGTGTAGCTCCAGTCCCTGTTGGAGCGTGTCTTCGGTGTAACCATAGTCGCCCAAAGCTCTTTTGATGCTCGACTGATCGGTAGCATTGTTGAGTGCTACCCTGCAACGTTCCAGATTTGCTGATTCTGAGTACTTGAATTTTGCCATGATCTTAATGATTTTTAGACGGCAAAATCTGAAAAAGTCCAAGTCGAAACCCGCCAAAAGCGCTAACGGATCTGCCAAAATTCAATTCCCTCCAAAACAGAGCTACTGGATCACCAGCCTAGGCGATACATCTCGAAATGGCAGAATAAAAAAGGCTCCGATTGCATCGGAGCCCTCCAACAAACGACTATTCAATACCTGTGCTCTTAGGTTGCTGAGGCCGACTTGTGGTTTTTCATGAACACCTCACACATCTCTCTGGACCCGGTGTAAAGTATTCGATTCTTGAAGACGACGACGAAGGCACCCCATTCCTCATCAAACTTCAGCTTCAACTTGTCTTTAGATCTTGAAAAAAGGCTTCTCATAGCGATAGGTTTTAAACGATGGTGTAATGGTGCACTTAAACCCAATCACATATCAGACAAAAGCGCTTACAGATCCGCCAAAATCAAAAACCACCGTATCCGAATCAGATTTCCAGGTATCACGATCATGTATATCCGGCAGTGAATCATGTGTAATTGGATGTGAATCATGCACTTCTTAAGGTGATTTGCCTTCTTCCCAAGTAGAATCATGTATTTCCGAAGGTGAATCTTCCGTATTTGATATAAAATCACGCGTGAATGGATTACGATCCTGTACAAATCCATTTCGTTTGCCCTCTACCGAACGCCATTTGCCCATGATTTCGCGCGGATCATGGGCTTTTAGGCCATTCTCGTCATCAAAACACCAAGATTGACTATTGCAATCACAGCGGCGGTGTGTAGGGATGGCCACTCAAAGCGCATCGGAGTGATGAATCTGCTCGCTAGACGGGATGGTGGGTAGCACGCAGGGTCCACCGCAGCCAGTACCCTGATAGTCTGGTTTGTAGTTTAACAACAGCAGCATCGCGGATACTTTCGCCAATGGCTTCGGTGGACAAAGGGGGACAGCCCGGATATCCGTTGCTCCAGGGCACTAGAATCTCTCTCCAAATAATGGAACCACGGGAGGGTCTAGGTGCAATTTTGTGTAATTTCGCCCTTCAAAATTCAGACAAATTCACACCAGATGACTGTAGATCAGTTGAAAGACATGAAGGCTCGCGTTAATGCCTTGAGGGGGTACCTTTGACTACGACCGCAAGAAGAAGGAACTAGAAGAAGAGGAGCTAGTCACGGCACAACCAGACTTTTGGAACGATGCTGAAAACGCCGAGAAAGTATTGCAGGGCATTCGCGCCAAGAAGGCCTGGACTACGAGCTTTGAGGCATTGGAAACGGGCCTTGGGGATGTAGAAACCCTTCAGGAATTTGCCGAAATGGGTGAAGCTTCTCCTGAGGAAGTAGAAGAGGAATATGTTCGCGTGATGAAGCTGCTTGAAGAGTTGGAGCTCAAAAAGATGCTCAGTGGAGAGGAGGATCAGCTTTCGGCGATGCTGCAAATCACACCTGGTGCGGGAGGTACAGAGAGTAACGACTGGGCCGGTATGCTCATGCGGATGTATATCATGTGGGGGGAGGCCAACGGCTACAAGGTGAGAGAGGTGGACTTTCAGGCGGGAGATGTTGCCGGTGTGAAATCGGTGACGCTGGAATTTGAAGGACCACTGGCCTATGGCTACTTGAAGTCCGAAAATGGTGTCCATCGACTTGTGCGTATTTCTCCTTTTGATAGCGGCGGTCGTCGGCATACTTCCTTTGCTTCTGTTTACGTATACCCCGTGGTAGATAATACCATAGAGATTGACATCAACCCCAACGACGTGGAGATGCAGACCGCCAGGTCTGGTGGCGCCGGCGGACAGAATGTCAACAAAGTAGAAACCAAAGTCCAGTTGACACACAAGCCCACTGGGATCGTTGTAGTCTGCCAGGTAGAGCGCTCGCAGTTGGCCAACCGGGAGCGTGCCATGCAGATGTTGAAGTCGCAGCTTTATCAGATGGAAATCGAGAAACGCAATGCTGAGCGTGACAAGGTAGAAGCCTCCAAGATGAAGATTGACTTCGGCTCGCAGATCAGAAACTACGTATTGCACCCCTACAAGCTGGTGAAGGATGCACGTACCTCCCATGAGCGGACCGACGTCCAAAACGTACTGGACGGAGATATCAATGACTTCATCAAGTCAGTGCTGTTGCAGGCACAAGAAACCGCAGAATAGCATCAGGAGCAGCCAGGTGTGATGCCACGGGCATCCAAGCCAGCACCGGCTGTCCGCGCATAGTCCACCTTGCCTACGGCGAAGGTGAACACCCTGCTCTGCCTACCATCCGGGCTAGGTTGACAGGATTGTGCCTCGATCTCTATAAGCTTTGCGTCATTACCAATTCAAAAAAAGCTCTAGGCCCAAGCTCCCAAGACTGATGAACCACGTGGCAGACTGTCTGAGAGTGCTGTTGTAACGGTTTGAAGATCATTGCAGGCCGGCCGGTAACGGTCTTTGTTTTGGTCTTGAACCCGGAGTGAAACTTTTGGTAAAAATGGATGGTTTTCTCATCGTTGTTTGAAATCACTCTACATTCGCGGCGTGTCTAAGTACTCCCGCAACTTCTGGTTGCTTTGCTTTAGTTCCTTCCTCTTTTTCACTTCCATCACCATGGTTCTGGCTGAATTGCCAGACTATCTTAAATCGTTGGGCGGAGAGGAATACCTGGGTTTAATCATTGCCCTGGCTACTTTATCGGCTGGTATTTCCAGGCCATTCAGTGGCAAGCTTACGGACAGATGGGGGCGCATTCCTGTCATGATATTTGGGTCCACCGTTGGCATGATCGTATGCTTCTTGTATCCTGCTTTGGCATCTGTCTTCGGCTTTCTGACACTGAGGTTCATGCATGGTTTTGCAACGGGGTTCAAGCCTACCGGCACTGCTGCTTATGTGGCAGACATTGTCGGACCGCAATACCGAGGTGAGGCTATGGGTATTGCCAGCTTTTTTGGCTCTACGGGCATGGCCATGGGCCCTTCTATCGGATCGATGATCTTTTTGAGTTTTGATATCAATGCCTTGTTCTATGTGAGCGGAGTGGCTTCGATACTATCGATCCTGATCCTGGCGGGGATGAAGGAGACCCTGAAAGAACGCAGTCCTTTCAAGCTGTCGATGCTGAAGGTAGGCAAGGATGAGGTTTTCGAGAAAACTGTGATGCCTGCGTCTATCGTTATGATGCTTTCAATGGTGGCCTTCGGCACATTGCTGACCCTTTCACCGGACTTCAGCAACTACCTGGGCATCAAGAATAAGGGCCTGTTTTTCACTTTTTACACGGGTGCATCGATGATGGCCAGAATTGTTGGCGGCTCATTGTCCGACAGAATCGGCCGCATTGCCGTACTCAAGGCCAGTACGGCCATTATCTTCATTGCGATGGTCTTTACGGGTTTTGCCAAAGACCCCGTCTGGTTGTTTGCCGGTGCTTTGATCTATGGTGTCGGCAACGGACTGACGAACCCAACGCTTTTTGCTTGGGCTATTGATCTCTGTCCGGAGCAGTTTCGGGGGCGTGGTGTCGCCACCCTCTACATTTTTCTGGAATTGGGGATTGGAAGCGGGTCCTTGTTTTCAGGCTGGGCATTTCAGCAGGATCCGTCACGGTTTCCCATCATTTTCGCAGCCTCGGGGCTGTTTTCCCTGATTGGATTTGTCTACCTGATGTCATTGCGGCGGAAGCCCGGCATACAGGTACATGGTTAGTTAACTGAAACAGCCACTCTGTTGGGGGGATGATGACAGCCAGCCACCTCATTCGGTTCCTTAGCTTGCATATCCATTAAGAAGCGCGCTTTTCAATGCGCTGCCTCAGACCCGAATACTTACCAAAGAACCACTGTAGCACTACCGTGACGATGATCAGGTTGATGATCCCATTTGCTACACACATCCAAAAGCCGACATCCGCTGGATTGAAGCTACCAACCGGGGGTGGATAGATATGCATCAGCGCGGCCATGTGGAGGGGAAGCAGTATGAGCCACCCCACGGTGTACAGACGCAATTTGAATAACCAAAACATACTTTTTTCTTGTGGATGTACATGATCCTGTTGGTGCCAGATTGTTTTCTCTACCCAGACTGCAATGATCGGTCCGGAGGGACTTACGGGTTCGCCAATATCAATAACAGGTCTGCCAAAATGAACCCAGCGCCGGTCCCTTATGGGCTCTGTTGGGATGAAACATCTAACCGATGGGAGGGTCGATGGTGCAGAATTGCTTATTTTCGGGCCAAAACAACCAGTTGCCTACCGCCAGGATCTTTTTCTTTTTGTACCTCATCGCAGGTCTGCTCAATCTTTATGCGCACTATGCCGGAAATGAAGCTTTGGGCAATTACACCAAGCCGGCACTGATGCCGCTATTGCTTTTCTATATCTATGAATCCTCTAAGGGGCGGGTGACCTTCCTCATTTTGTTGCTTTGCATAGCGGTCATCCTCAGTTGGGGTGGAGATTTAGCTTTGATGTATGATGGAGAGCTATTTTTCGTCATGGGCCTGGGGCTGTTCCTCCTGGCACATATTGCTTACAGCTTTCTTTTTCTCAGGAGCATTGATTTCAAAATTGAAGTAGGTTATTGGCGAATATTACCCGTGGTGCTGTTCGCGGTATTTTTCATTTACTATCTCCAACCTCACACTGGCAGCATGACTATTCCCGTGGTGGTCTATGCGCTTGTCATCTCTGTTATGGTAGGCACGGCTTTACTCCGTGAGCGTCGGGTACCGCAGCGCAGTTTTGTCCTGGTCGCTATAGGTAGCGGCCTGTTTATCCTCTCTGATGCCATGATTGGAACATCAAAGTTTGTGCAGCCCTTTTATTGCGCGGAGTGCCTGATCATGTCGACCTATATAGCAGCGCAGCTATTGATCACCATGGGCATACTAGAGCAGAATAACGCTCAGTCAGTGTAGCGGAAATCGACGTTACCAAGCGAAACGTCTACTTTGAATGTGAGGAGGTTTTCCGCTTCCGCATTGTAAGCGCGATTGATGTAGACATTCTTCTCCACTTCTTCAAATTCCTTGAGCATACTCAAACCCCTAAACGGAGAATCTTTGAGATAGATGATGACGGGTTCGTCTTTGGGGAGAAGTACAAGGAGTTTGCCGAGGCCGACGTTGCAGCTGACTTCGCAGGAGTTGGCTACAGGATGTGTGAAATCTAGGATAGCTTTACCAAAGCCGATTTCTGCTGACACATATCGTGCTCTGGCGTGATCGAGGTCCCTGGCTTCGAATGAGCCCAGGTCTACTTTCACCAGGAAGGAGTCCATTTCACATAAGTTGGGCATCATATGGTCGTATTCTACTTTGACCTCAGCACTACCGGTCTGGACTTTGAGCTTCCGGATTTTGGCACCACTGAGATTGATATCGGAAGTCCCGATGCCGTATTGCATATTGAGGTTATAGACCTTGTCGTCGCTGAGCAGAATCTTCCAGTAGTTGTCGTCTTTTTCCGAGGGTGAGGAACCCAGCATGGCGAAGGCCAGGCCATCGCCCAATCCTGAGGATCGATATTCTTCCAGTTCCAGAGAGACATTGCAGGACCGGTCCAAAATCAATGCATCGAAAGAGGGGTTGATTTTGTCCAGGTCGGGATTTCCATAAATATGGAGTGGATTGCCCTGTGGGATCAGTCTCCAGTACGTATGGCCTGAGGTAGCTTGAAAATCAAAATTCACGGTATCAAACCGTGAAATTTCGTTAAGAGAATAGAACTTTTTTAGCTGTGCTACCGATGTTGATGCCAGTACACAGCCCATACCAATCGTCAACGCCCACTTCAACATGCCCCAGTATACGGAATTGATATCGACATGTTGCGAGAATAGCGGTTTCCTAGAAGAATTCCTTCATCTTCTCAAAGAAACTCTTATCTCCCTTCGCCGGACTTGGTTCAAAATTCTCGGAACCCCGTAACGACTCGAGTATGTTCCTTTCTTCCTTCGTTAGCTGCTTGGGTGTCCAAATGTTCACGTGGATGAGCTGATCCCCCTTGCCATAGCCATCCAGATCTTTGATTCCCTTACCTCTCAATCTCAGGATCTTGCCACTTTGTGTGCCGGGTTCGATCTTTATTTTGACCTTCCCTTCGATGGTCGGCACCTCTACCGATGTACCCAGAACGGCATCCACGAAACTCAGGTGCAGATCATAGATCACATTGTTGCCATCTCTTTTCAGCGTGTCATCCTCTGCCTCCTCGACTACGATGAGCAGATCTCCCGGAATGCCACCTGCCACTTCATTGCCCTTGCCAGACATGGACAGTTGCATTCCTTCTGAAACGCCAGCTGGTATTTTGATGGTGATTACTTCTTCCTCACGCTTTAGTCCGGAACTATCCACACCTGGAGCGCGGCTATCTACTATCTGCCCTGTACCGCCGCAGGTGGAGCACGTTGTGGTGGACATCATTTGCCCCAACATCGTGTTCATCACCTTCTTGATTTGGCCGGTTCCCTGGCAGGTGGGACAGGTTTTGAATGTGGTGCTTGGGTCTACTTTGAGACGATTGACCTTGATTTTCTTCTCTACACCGTTGGCGACTTCATCCAGCGAGAGCGTGAGCTTGATACGAAGGTTAGTACCCTTGCGGGTCCTCCTCCCTCCACGACTGCCTCCACCACCGAAGAAACTGTCAAAAGGACTGCCCCCACCGAAGATATCTCCAAACTGCGAGAAGATATCTTCCATGTTCATGCTGCCTCCGCTGAAGCCGCCTCCGCCCATACCCTGGTGGCCGAAACGGTCGTATTTCGCTCTTTTCTCTTCGTTGCTCAGGATTTCATATGCTTCAGCGGCCTCTTTGAACTTCTCCTCGGCCTCCGCATCTCCCGGGTTTTTATCAGGGTGGAACTTGATGGCTATCTTTCGATAGGCTTTCTTGATCTCATCCCCAGAAGCGGACTTATCTACACCAAGTACGTCGTAATAATCTCTTTTAGCCATGTTTACTTACTGGCGCCTGTCACCACTTTTGCGAATCTTATAACTCTGTCTCCCAGGGCATAGCCCTTCTCCACGACATCTACGATTTTGCCTTCCAGCTCAGTTGAAGGTGCTGGAATTTGCGTAATGGCTTCGTGAAACTCGTCATTGAAGTCATCTCCCTGCGCGATTTCTATCTCCTTTAGGCCCCTGTTGTCAAGGGCTTTTCGGAATTTGTTGGCAATCAGCTCTACGCCCTCCCTGGCAGCCACATTCTCCTTGCCTTCCAGGGATTTGAGCGCTCTGTCAAAGTCATCCAGCACCGGCAGTAAGTCTATGATAAGATCTTTACTTGCCGTATTGATGATCTCGATTTTCTCTTTGGCTGTCCTCCTTCGAAAATTCTCAAACTCTGAATAAAGTCGCAAGTATTTGTCCTTAGCTTCCTTGATTTCTGCTTCCGGATCTGGCTGCTCCTGTTGTTTTTCTTCAGTTTGGGGTTGTTCTTCCCCCTCTTTTATATGCTCCTGCTGAGTCTCTGTCTGCAATGTTTCGTCTTGATCTTTTACCTCTTGTTCCATGTCTAGTGGATGGATATCTTTGCGATCCTTTTGACCAATTACTTTGCCAATTGTCAAAAGGTGACAGATTGTCACACAAAATCCAATCAAGAACTCAATTGCCATGTCAATCAAATTTGAGGGCATCCGCCTCATCAAATTCCCAAATTACCATAAGCCATGGATTCCGCTGCTGATCATAGTGATGGCAAGTACCGATCTGAATGCACAGAGGGACTATTATGCAACGGAACAGTTTCATAAAGGTGGAGTGAAGCTGGTGCGGGGACGACCCCGTGAAAATCACCAGTTCATCCTTTTGCAAGATGGGAATGAACAAAAAAAACTGACACCACAGGACATTGAGTCCTATGGCTTCGCCAATGGCGAGAAATTTGTCACCCGGGAAATATCAGTAGGAATCGGTCAATCGAAGAGGGTTTTTTTGAAGGTGATCCGAAAAGGTAAGTTGACCCTCTACGGGTACAAACCCATCGACGGACCTGAAGAGCTGTTTCTGGAAGTGAATGGTCAAAACCTTCGACGGCTTTCCGGCGACCCAAGGACAGTCAGAGCACAAATCCTAACTGCCACACACGACCGCGAATGGAACAGACGTCAAGACAAGGTATTGAAGGGTAATAAGATTTCAGCCAAGCGGTTCATTTCCTTATATAACCGTGAAAGCACGAAAACCCTGCCTCATGCAAAGTTGGGGCTGCGTTTTGGTTTGAAGACCGCAGAATTGAAAGTTGGCAGAGGCGCATTTGGGCTTTCCATAGCCAACCTCGTAGAAGATGAACTCTTCTTGCCCCTTCAAATAGACTTTGGTAAGAATTCGTCAGTATTTCTCGGTGGCTTTGTAGAACTCCCCATACTCTCGAATGACCTGTTTTTTGTCACAGAGATTAACATAGTGAATCACAAGTTTGAGTTCAGCCCTGGACTATTATCGGAGGTTGAGATCACGGCTTTGGAATTACCTGTAAGGTTGAAATATGGACTGCCAACATGGCCATTAAGACCTCATGTGAGCCTTGGCTTCTTTCCGACTCAATTGCTCAGAAATAGCACCACCATTAGCATCGGTGATGATGTAAGCACTGAAAATTTCTTGACAGACACCTATTTCGGTACTGACTTCACTTTGGGGCTGGATTGGACGTTGGCCGCCCGAAGGGTAATATCCTTCCATTTTCGCAGGGCCAATTCTTTTCAATTGCGGAGTGTCAGTGACGACGTGAAAATAAGACAAAATGAAGTGGCCTTAGGGATTGCCTTCTAAGGCTTTTCAATGTTGAGCTGAGCCCAGAGAATATCTTTCAGTTGAGTGAGCCCCAGATTGGCCACACTGGAAATAAAGACTGACGTTATTTCCGGCAACTCGGCACTTATTTCTTCTTTGAGTTCGTCATCCAACAAATCCGACTTCGATACAGCCAGTACACGATCCTTGTCCAACAGCTCGGGATTATGTTTCTCCAATTCCTTAAGTAGGATATGGTATTCGGCCTTGATATCAGCCGAATCGGCGGCAATAACGAAAAGCAAGAGGCTATTTCGCTCTATGTGACGCAAGAATCGAAGACCTAAGCCTCTCCCTTCTGCGGCTCCTTCAATGATTCCGGGAATGTCAGCCATCACAAATGACTTGTAGTCTCTGTAGGAGACGACGCCCAGGTTGGGTGTCAATGTAGTGAAGGGGTAATCGGCGATTTCCGGCTTCGCGGCAGAAAGCACGGAAAGTAAGGTGGACTTGCCGGCATTGGGGAACCCTACCAGCCCCACATCTGCCAACAGCTTCAACTCCAGGACCACCCATTTCTCTATTCCTTCTTCACCCGGTTGAGACTCGCGTGGTGCCTGATTGGTCGAGGACTTATAGTGGCTGTTGCCCTGTCCTCCCCTCCCTCCGGGCAGTAGTATGGCCTCCTGACCTTCTTCCAGAATTTCAGTCATGAAGGTTCCGTCCTCGACATCTCGTGCTATTGTACCCACAGGCACTTCCAGCACGATATCTTGCCCAGATTTACCGGTACGGTTGCCACCTTCTCCAGGATTTCCCTTATCCGCCTTAATGTGCTTTCTGTAACGGAGGTGGAGCAGTGTCCAGAGTTGCTTGTTGCCACGAAGAATGATGTGCCCACCACGGCCACCATCGCCACCATCCGGTCCTCCTTTCGGCACAAATTTTTCCCGACGAAAATGGGTCGACCCTGCTCCTCCGTCGCCCGAGCGAACATAGAGCTTGACGTGGTCAATGAAGTTTGTTTCCATATTGGAAACTTAGAAAGCCTGGATCGCGGCTTCGATGCTACCGGCAATGTCCTCAATAGACCCTACGCCATGTATCCCTGAAAATTTATTCTGGGACTTGTAGAAGTCCGCTACCGGGGCGGTTTCCTGATGGTATACCTGGATCCTGTTGTTAATTTTTTCAACATTCTGATCATCTACCCTGCCCGAGGTCTTCCCTCTTTCCAGGATACGGGTTCTCAATTCATCTTCAGGAACTTCCAGGCTGACCATACCGGAGATGCTTAGGTTGTGTTGGGACAACATCACATCCAATGCCTCAGCCTGAGGTACGGTCCGAGGGAATCCGTCAAATATGAAGCCATTTTCGTCCAGGTGGTGCTGGATTTTGTCTTCTACCATCTTGATCACCACTTCGTCAGGCACCAGGTTGCCATGATCCATGTAGCTTTTGGCCAGCTTACCGAGTTCTGTGCCCTCGCCAAGGTGCTTCCTGAAAAGGTCGCCCGTCGAGAGGTGTACGAGGTTGTGATTCTTTATGATGATTTCACTTTGGGTACCTTTCCCTGCACCGGGAGGCCCAAACAACACTATGTTTAGCATATCTTGTCTTATGAGGCCTCAAAGGTAATTGAAAACGGGTAAGCCTGAGCGAACTTTACTCCATTCGCAAGCCCTCGGTTGGGTTGGCCGTATTGACTTTGGTGATCTGAGATGCAATGGTAAGTGCAATGGTCACAGCTATGAGTACTACAGCCGTAATTACAGGCATTGTCGTCATAGGCATGTGGTAAGTGTAGATGACATCGAGTAGCAGACCTATCAGGTAATAGCTGGCGGGTGCACCGATCATCAGGGCCACAAGCAGGTACATAAGGAAATGCGAACTGACGGCTGTGGTTATGGCTCCCAGGCGCGCTCCAAGTACTTTGCGAATGCTAAACTCTTTCCTGCGCCCTGCCACGTTGAGGGAAACCAGGCCATACAGGCCAAAACAGGATAAAATCATTCCAATGATCGCAACGGTGAGCATAATGACCTTGTGTCCATTTACATTTCTGAAATATTCTGCATATAACTGCTCCTGATAATCCCCACGGAATGGAATTTCCGGAAAGAGTTCGGCCCAGGTAGCTTCGACCTCTTCGAAAGTGGTAATGATTTTGTCAGGATTTCCAACCTTTGCAGCCAAATAGCGGTAGTCCTTGTCTTCCGCTCTAAGAAAAACGGATTCAATTTCTGTCCAAAAGGCATAATAGTGAAAGTCCTTCATAATCCCAACCACGGTATAGCTAGCACTATCGTACCTGAAAGTCTGACCCAATGGCTCTTCCCATTGCATTTTCTTGGCAAAGGTTTCGTTGATGAGCACTGCACCTTTGTCACTCTCATAGTTCTCTCTTAGGGGTCTTCCGGATACAATTTCAATACCCATGGTCTCCACATAGTTGGGTTCGACATCCAATTTAAAAGCTTCCACTTTACGATCTGGGAACTGTAGAATGACAGAGCCGAGGAAGGCGCCCAGGTGATTGCTACCCCCTGAAATATCCTGGACATTAGGATTCGAGATCAATTCGTTTTTCAAGGTCTCATAGGTTGGATCATCAGCAACCCGGACGTAGATGGTCTCTTCTTTATTATATCCCCAAGGTCTGGCATTCTGCCACTCTGTATTCATCGTAAAGGTGATGCCGCAAACGACGGTGATGATCGCGAGGACGAACTGGAATGTCAGAAAAACTTTGGTGAGTACGTTTTTTTGTCCAAAACGCAATCTCCCTCTGAAGATACTCACAGCCTGGAATTTGGAGATATACAATGCCGGGTATGCACCTGAAGCCAAGGCGGTCAATATGAGCATCCCAATCAGATAAACAAAGAACTCCACAGTCAAAGAATCCAGTCGGAACTCAATACCAAATAAGTTGCTAATCCCTGGTAGGAAAAAAAGCTTGGCAACAAGAAAGCCCGTGACCAAGGCCACAGCGGATAACAACAGATTCTCGGTGATGAACTGCATAACCAGCAGGGAACGATTGGCGCCGATTACCTTCCTCACGCCAATTTCTTTCAACCTTTTTGTCGCCGAAGCTACAGCAATATTGAGGTAATTGAGACAAGCCAGGACCAGCATCATGATCGCAATAATGGAGAGGATGACCCTTCCTTCGCTATCGGATTCGCTTGAGATATCCCAACGAATGTCATTTGAGCGTTCGTAGAGGGTAGACAGTGGTTCAAAGGAGAATTCCTGGATTTGCCATTCCGGCTGGGCCGAATTCACCAAGCCTCTGTATCCGTCGATGTTTTCCGTGATGTAATTGATTTCCAGGGGGTCGTCCACCTCAATAAATGTAGCCAGGATATTTCTGGACCAATCTCCATTTTCAAAGTCATCTTCTACCTGCTCCATCAGATTGAAATTGGCCAGGAAGTCAAACTGGAGACTCGTACTTTGGGCCTCAATACGCACAACACCAGTGACGGTGAGCAAGCGCTTCGTACCTCCCGGAAAGCGCATCTGGATCGTCTGCCCCATAGGATTCTCTTCTCCAAAATATTTCTCGGCGATTTGCTCATGCAACACCACAGCTGTGAGGTCCTCCAACGAGGAACGCGATCCCTGAATAATGTCAAAGTCAAACATCTCGAGGAATTCCGGGTCTGCCATGCGCACTCGCTCCTGAAAGACCTTCTCCCCTTTCTTCACCACTACACTGCGATCTCGTATCCTGGTCATCCTCCGGATTTGCGAGAAGTCCTCCTCCAGTTTTAATCCTACCGGGGCCGGTGAAAGCCCATACAAAGCCGCTTCGCCATCGCGATCAACCATGCTTGTCAGCATAAAAAGTCTGTCGCGTTTGGTGTGCTGGTTTTCCATACCCAATTCCATAGATAGGTAGGTGTAGGTCACCATGGATACGGCAATGGCCAGTGCAAGACCGAATACATTGATGAAGGAGGATAGCGGATTCTTGAGGAGATTCCTCAGGGAGGTTTTGAAGAAGTTTTTGAGCATTTTGACCTATGGGTTTAAGTAGTAGATGCAAAATCCCCAGAAAGGTTGCGGCGGCTTCAGGAAATTCCTTTTTTGCGAAACTGACTTTAGCGATTTTGTTGAAAACCCTACCACGTCATGAGAAAACTATATCATCACAGGCGACCAGGTAAAACGTGATTCGGAATACTATATACCCAAATACGATCCTGATGGTCCGGCCATGGGATTTTGTACCATAGCAACTATTCAGGTGCAACTCGGCGATGCAGAAACGGCGTACCGAGGTTACAAAGAGAGCTATCTACTGAATAAAGTTCCACCTTTTGGTGTGCTGGCTGAGACCGCCGGGGGTACCAATCCGTACTTCGCCACCGGAGCCGGAGGGGTGTTACAAACGGTACTATCGGGTTTCGGTGGTCTGAAAATAACGAACGAAGGGATCACACAGGAGAATCCGATTTTACCTCCTGGAAAAAGCTCACCATGAAAGGCATCGGTATTGACAAGCAGACTTTCGAAGTAGAGTAGCTTAGGCAGATTTTAGCCTCAAAGATCTAAAAGCCGTCGCCAGACTGATCAAAGCCAGAAGCGTTCCCAACATGAACGGTGCGCCCGGAAAATAGGTGGTATTGGCAGGATTGGTGAAGACACGAAAGATGCTTGTCATCACCACTGGTCCTATGATCGAGGTCAGACTCATCAGACTTGTCATACCTCCTTGCAACTCACCCTGCTCATTTGCTGGTACCTGGGAGGTCATGATGCCCTGGAGTGACGGTCCTGCCAAGCCCCCCAGCGCATACGGCACCATGATCGCGTAGATCATCCAACCCTCCGTGGCCAAGCCAATCATCAATAGCCCGGCGGCATTGAATGACAAGCCAATAACGAGGGCTTTTTCCTGTCCCATGGATTTGATTACAGGCCTGATAATCACGCCTTGGACAATACTTATCATCAATCCGACGAAAGCCAACGAATAACCAATTTCAGCCTCTGACCAACCAAAATTCTCCGTTGTGAAATAGGCCCATGTACTATGTGTGGCATGCTGGCCGATATAGACAAAAAACAGGGCCACCAGTAGACCGATTATGGCTGGATAGTTCCGCAACTGTAGCAAGGTGCCTACAGGATTGGCCCTCTTCCAGGTAAATGGCCGACGATTTTCATTGGAAAGTGATTCGGGAACGACAAAGAACCCGTAGAGAAAATTGGCAAAGGTGAGACCTGCAGCCGCATAGAAAGGAACTCTGGTACCGATTTCCCCAAGGACTCCACCAATGAGCGGACCAATGATAAAGCCCAATCCAAAGGCGGCACCTATTATACCAAAGTTCTGGGCTCGTTTTTCCGGTGTCGAAATATCCGCGATATAGGCATTGGCTGTTGTAATGCTACCTCCGCAAATGCCTGAAATCACACGTGCCACAAACAGCCAGGTGATGGTGGGCGCCAGCGCCACAAAAATGTAGTCGACCGTCAATCCCAACAAAGCCAACAAGAGAATAGGTCTCCGGCCAAAACGATCACTCAATCCCCCAAGCACAGGTGCAAAAAGGAATGAGAAAAAGGCATAGGAAAAGAGTAGCCAACCCCCGTAAATGGCCGCCTGACTGGTTGTGCCCCCAATGAGTTCGGAAATCAAACTGGGAATCACCGGGATGATAATACCCAATCCGATGATATCTATCAATACCGTGAAAAAGATAAAACCTATAGCCGCCCGACGGTTTTTCATAGCTTCTCGAAAAAGAGCCTCGAAGCTAGCGAATTATGAAGAATACGGAGGGGGAATTTTGCTTGGGAAGAGCTAACATGTTTTAAGGTCAAAATCGAATCAAACATTAAAATATGAGTGATTTTGATGTATGACACAAATGCAGGCATCAAGTCGCTACTTCGAACACAAACAAAACTCAAAAATCATCTTTTTTGAAGTTTGCATTGAAAAGCGGGTGATGATTAATGCCTGCCAACCCACTAAACATCAAATTGTAGTACTTTTAATGCCTTATGGTTGGCCCAATAGGCCCAGCACGATCAAAATCGAAAAAACCATGTCAGCTTATCCAATCAATCCAGATCGTAGTAAACCCTGGAATGAATTACCACTACTCCCAATTCCGGAGGAATGCTTCAAAACCATTGACATCTATGAGCAACTGGGAACGGCTAAGGAGGCATTGGGTAAACTACAGGGCCGCAGTATTGCCATCCCCAATCAGGGGGTGCTCATCAATACCATCAGCCTTCAGGAAGCCAAGGCATCGAGTGCTATAGAGAATATTTTCACAACCGACGACGAACTGTATAAGGCTTACAGCGAAAACGGCGAAGAGCAATTTGGCGCTCCAAAGGAGGTCCTACGGTATCGTGAGGCACTCTGGAGCGGCCTGCAATATCTCGATGCGGGTAAGGAATTCAACCTGGATTACTTCATCAAAATCTATCAGGAAGTAAAACAGGCTTCTGACGGAATTCGACCGCCTTTCGCGCAAATTGTAATTAAAAGGGGGAGTACAGGGCCGAATGCGGGTCAAGTGGTTTACACGCCGCCAAGAGGAAAAGGCCTCCTGGAAAAAAAGCTCACGAACCTGTCCGAATTCGCCAACGACAACCAGAAATTCCCCTTCGATCCGCTGATCAAAATGGCAATCTTGCACTGTCAGTTCGAAATGATCCACCCCTTCCGGGATGGTAATGGCCGGGCCGGTCGCATCTTCAATATCCACTACCTGACCCGCCAGGGCCTTCTGGATTTCCCCATCCTCTACCTGAGCAAGTACATCATTGACAATAAGAGTGATTACTACGCCGGCCTGGCGGGTGTTTCGCAACGTGGCGACTGGAAACGTTGGATTATTTATATGCTCAAGGCAATTGAATCAACGGCTAATCTCACTTATCAGAAGATCAATGATATCATCTCCACCCAGGAAGCCATACTGCAGGCCGTAGAAGATGATACGGACATCCGCAGGGCGGCGCAGCTCGTAGAAGCCATTTTTCATCATCCCTACACCAAAGTGCGGCACCTGACAGACAAAAAGCTCTACGCGGAAAATACGGCCAGAAGCTACCTCAACCAGCTCTCCGAAATGGGCGTGCTCGAAAAGCGAACCATCCAAGGCCACCATTATTACCTCAATCTCGAACTATACAGGATTTTGGCGGAGTAATGATCAGATACCTAAAACAGTTTTTCAGTACACAGACCCTGTCTAAACTCATCCTCATTCACGGTGTGATCTTTCTGATTCGAGGCCTTTACTTATTGCTTGGCCCGTTCGAGTTGTTCTCCGAGGAAGCGCAATACTGGGTATGGTCTCAAAAACTGGACCTTTCCTATTATAGCAAACCACCGCTAATCGCCTATATCAATTTCATTTCGACTTCGATCTTTGGCAACAATCCATTTGCTATCAAATTCAACGCGTTATCCTTTGGACTTGCGAGCACGATCCTGACCTATCAACTTGCATTTAGAGTTCTGAAGGAAAAATATGTGGCGGTATTAGCTTCATTTCTCGTTTATGCGCTACCCTTCCATCACACGGTATTCAACATCTTTCTGACAGACGCCCCACTCTGCTTTTTTTGGGGGCTTTCCCTTTACCTGTTTTGGGAAGCACTTGAGAAGAATCAGTTGCGGTATTGGGTGTGGCTTGGCATTGGTTGTGGGTTGGGGTTTCTATCGAAGTATACCATGGTATTCTTTGCACCCTTTACCCTCGTCGTGCTGGCAAGCTGCTATCCTGAAGTACTGAAGAAAAAGGGACTTTACGTGGCCATTGCCATCGCGGGTATTTTCACGCTTCCGGTAATCATTTGGAACTATCAGTTGGATTTTGTCACCGTCAGACATGTTTCTTCGATCGGTAGTTCTTCGATGGACCTACCGAAGAGACTTGCATTCGTCGGGGAATACCTTGGAGGACAGATTGGCTTCCTGTCGCCTTTATTGTTGCCATTTCTGCTCCTGATAAGAAAGGATAAACTTCCCAGAAGGGCATGGTACTTCTTGCTGTCAGGACCGATTTTGGTCTTCCTGTTTTTTTTATTCTACAGCCTGACGCGCCGTATTGAGGTGAACTGGACGGTATTTGCCTATTTTCCAGTACCCATATTGATGGCACAGGCCTATTTCCAATTGCGAAAACCCAGGACCTTCCACATCGCGACGAGTTTCTCCCTGGTGCTAATCCTTTTGCTTTTCTATTTCACACCCTTTCTTTATCCCCTGGGCCTGGACCAAATCATCCCTCCAAAACGGGATCCGGCAGCCAGGCTAATGGGTTGGAGGGCCACTGGGGAAGCGGTAGAAAATCAAATTGGGCTATTAAAAGGTGATTATTTTCTATTCAGTGAAAGCTACCATACGGCCTCAGCCACGGCTTTTTTCACAAGAGATCAGGAAGTTCCCATTGTCATCAACCTGGGACGAAGGAAAAACCAATATGACCTGTGGCCAGGGATCGCCCAATTCGAAGGAAGTGATCACTTTGGAATTTTCGTGACACGGGAGTCGTCGATTCCAGCCGAGGTACTTGAAGGGTTTGAGGAACATATAAGGACAGACACTGTAAAGACTTACCTTGGTGGTGAAGTGGTGAAGCAGTCCCTGGTAGCGACATTCCGGAGCCTCCAACATATAGAGGAAAGGACAAGCCAGTCATTCTAGCAGCCCCTTTAGCCCCTCATGGTGCCTAATGAATTGTAAAACCTCTTCCAGTTGGTAGCCCTGGTCAAGTTCCATGCCCGGGTTAGGAAGTGGATCATCACGGGTAGCATAGGCTTTCCAAACATATTGTAGATACCAGTCGGGCTCCTCGCCCCACCGCCTGTCCAGCCTTCGACGATGGAGGAAAGTAGTTCTGTCCACCTGAAGCTTCAAGGACAGGTCATAAATCGCGTTGAGCCATGGAAATGAAAAAGCGAAGATTCCTTCCACTATCACTGTGGTGCCAATGGACAAAGCCGCTTCGATTGCTTCGTGCATTTTCCGCTGATCAATGGAGTCCGGCGTTTCCCAATCTACACGATCACGAATCATAGGAATCTCTTTCACTGGTCTCACAAAGTCATCCTGCGCGATCACAACCATTGGGACCGCGAGCTTTCGACCCAATTCGGATGCCAGCGTAGATTTCCCGGCCTGGCTCGGACCACCGATGCCTATGACTTTAGCTTCCAAAGATCCCTGAATTTAACCTTTTGTCAGAATATGGAACACGCGCGATGCTAATCGGTTTAATACATATTCTGCGAAACAAATTGATACAAACTCAAAGAAGTATGAAGATCTTTTGGATATCCTTATTGGCGACGGCGCTTTTTCTAACTTCCGCCAGCAATGCTGAAGCACAGAAGAAGAAACGAAAAAATGATCAAGCTGAAAACGTCACCCCACCCAAGAAGGAAAGCGGACCAAAGAAAGTAGCTCATCAAGTGAAGAAAATGGAGGCCATAGAAGGTCTTTTCAAACTCTACCGGGATACCACCAATGGATCCTTAAACATCGCCCTTACAGCAGATCAAATCGGCCAGCAATTCATACACTGGTATTACGTAGAAAACGGAGCAACGGAAGCCGGAACTTTTCGCGGGCAATTCAGGGGAACAAGGGTCATTGAAATCGAGAAATACTATGACAAAATCGACTTCGTACTCGTGAATACGTCCAGCTACTTTGATCCTGAGAACCCGTTGAGTAGAGCGGCAGAGGCGAACATAAGCCGAAGTGTATTACACTCCGCAAAAATCAAGGCGGGAAGCGAAGCGGAGGGTCAATACCTTATAGATGGCGATCCAATATTTCTAAAGGACGTGCTGGCAGTCATTGACAGGACTTACAGTCGCAGGGATCCGAAAGCATTCAAACTCGGTAGTATCAACAAAGAGAAGACCAAGTACGCAAAGGTCCGGAACTATGCCGAGAACACGAATATCACAGTGGAGTATGTCTTTGGATCTTCGAAACCGAAGAATGGAGGTTCCAGAGCCGTAACAGATGCCCGCAACGTAAGCATTCAGGTCCAGCACAGTTTTATAAAGGTCCCTGAAAATGACTATGAGCCCAGATTCGAAGACCCCAGAATCGGATATTTCACTGACCAGGTCACTGATATGACTTCTGTCGACGCCACTCCATACAGAGATCTGATCAGCAGGTGGCATCTGAAGAAAAAGGATCCTACCGCCGCACTATCTGACCCTGAAACGCCCATTACCTGGTGGATAGAAAACACAACACCCCTGGAATGGCGCGATGTTATCGCAGAAGGCGTTTTGCAATGGAATGTTGCCTTCGAAAAAGCCGGGTTCAGCAATGCTATGGAAGTGAAGATACAGCCCGATGATGCAGAATGGGATGCAGGCGATATACGCTACAATGTGCTCCGATGGACCTCGTCTCCAAATCCGCCTTTTGGCGGCTATGGCCCACGTATAGCCAATCCTTTGACCGGTCAGATTATTGGAGCGGATATCATGCTTGAATTTGTGTTCTTCACGAATCGGGTCAGGTATGAAAAACTCTACGACTTCACTGGCGCCGAAGCCGAGAATGATCTGTTCCATGGTCATGAGCTGTGCACTTTCGGCGAGAGTATGAACGAAAACATGCTCTTTGGTGCGGCCGCCATGGAAGCTTTGGCTGCACCGGGATTCGATGCTGCCGGATTGAGAAAAGAGGGTCTGAAACAACTGATCATGCATGAGGTGGGTCATACGTTGGGCTTGAACCACAACATGAAGTCAAGCCAGCTTTTCAGCCCCAATGAATTGTATGATAAGAATGTGATCGAAGGCAAGGCCCTGACGAGTTCTGTCATGGACTATGCTACCATTAATATAAGCCCCGATCCTGAAATGCAAGGCCACTACTACTCGGTGAATGTTGGGCCATATGATGAATGGGCCATCGAGTGGGGTTATAAACCAGCCACTCCGGAAGAGTTAGACATTATTGCCAGTCGGTCCACCGAGCCCGCCTTGATGTTTGGCAATGACGCTGACGACATGAGGTCATCGGGCAAAGCCATCGATCCCAGGGTAAATACTGGGGACCTCTCGAATGATCAGATCAGGTACTCCATCGATAGAATCGCGATTTCCAAGAAGCTATACGGGAACTTACTTGATAGTTACAGCGAGGACGGAGAGAGCTACCAAGAATTGCGTCAGGCATTCTCCATCATCCACCGTCAGCATGATCGCGCGGTGGAAGTGATATCGAGATTCATCGGAGGGGTGTATGTCGACCGCGCGGTGCAAGGTCAAAACGGAGGCACCAAGCCCTTCACACCGGTCAGCTATGACGATCAAAAACGTGCCATGAATGCACTGCGTGATTATGCCTTTGCGCCCAATGCATTCGATGTGCCAACTGAATTGTACAATCATCTTGCTATGCAGCGAAGGGGTTTCGATTTCTTTGGTAAGACTGAAGACTTCAAAATCCACGACTTGATCCTCGGGACTCAGAAGAGCGTATTGAGCCACATCCTTCATCCCAATACCCTGAAACGCATCAGTGACTCAGAGCTCTATGGCAACAAATACAAACTCTCGGAATTCATGACCGATCTGAATGACGCCATATTCAAGGCAGATGCAGGAAAGAGTGTGAACTCCAGGAGGCAAAACCTTCAAGTCGCTTACACTGAAATGCTCATTGATATCATAAGGAAGAACAACTACACCAACCTGGCACAGTCTATGGCTTTGTATAATCTAAACAACATCAGGGGTATAGCGAGATCTACGACAGGCAACATTGCCACGAAAGCTCATCGGCAGCACCTGGCGCTGCTGATTGACAAGGCGTTGGACGACTAAGGGGATAACATGACTTGAGGTAAGAGGCCTTCTTTTTTAAGGCCTCGCTTTTTGGAGAAATAGGCCACTGAAAGTTTTACGACCGGTGTCCACATAGACCGTGTCGCCACTTTCGGCATTGATGAAGCCCTGCCGAAATTCCACATCCACATCCAATTCCCAGTTGCTGCCTTTCCTTTGGCCCAGGATCTGTCCGTCAGTAAATTGCACGAAATCAATCGGCGCACAGTAACAGTATTGATTGAAGAGAATAGGAATGTCCCCCAACTGATCACCGGTGATCTCAAAGTAATCCGCATCGCTGGGTAATTCAATCATAAAATCCTCTGCGTATTCGTCATCAGCTATCTGAGGATTGTCCTCTTCCTGAAAATAGCGATGGAAAACAATGCTGGTCCCGGCCCCGACATAGGGATAGTTGCTGGAAATGGCTGAATTCTCATAGAAGGATTGATCCAGGTTTTCCGCAAACGGATCGTCTTCCGAGCACCCCAGAACCAATAAGGCCATGAATAAAAGAATCAGCTTGAATTTCATCACACTCACTTTCGAGTAAAGACAACAACAAGTATGATGCCAAAAACACTAATCCCAGCTACTTGTAATCTTCGCGAACAGGGCTAAAAACATCGATTACTACACAATCGGTGATTGCCCTACCACTATGGATGGTGTTGGATGGTATTGCTACGCACTCCCCGAAATTCAGTTGCTGCGTCTCACCTGCCACAGTGAGCTCCAGCGTTCCGCTGATCACATTCGTAGTTTGCTCGTGGTGATGCTGGTGTTCCGGAAGGATACTTCCGGCTTTGATTTCCCAGTAGGAGATCGTCATGTGCTCCATATGCACAAATTTTCCTTTGAAGCCAGGCATCAACTCCTTTGCTTCCAATTCCTCGAGTTTGTTAAATATTTTCATTCCCTGTAGAGTTGAATCCCTGCTTCATAATATTTATCGCCTTCAACCCAAAAAGGACGCTCTGCCCTATCGCCAATCATTCGGCCTGCAAGCACATAGGCTCGAAAGAATTTCAGTAAATATTCGTAATCCAGTGTGGGTGGCTCATCGCCCGGTCTATGATAGTATTGTTGTATTTTCTCATCAAAGGCAGTGAACCCAAGGCTGAAAGTGGGTGCGGGTACTCCTTTCTTGGCAAAACTCACGTTGTCTGAACGATCAAACAGCCCTTGCTCCGGAGCAGGATCTTCGATCGCTTTCAACCCATAGGCGTCACAAGCGGCTACCATCTCTTCTCTGGCTGTTGTCCGGTCGAGCCCGATAATGGTTGCGAGGCTGGTATCATTG
This sequence comes from Cyclobacteriaceae bacterium, assembly GCA_965601475.1. Taxonomy (GTDB): domain Bacteria; phylum Bacteroidota; class Bacteroidia; order Cytophagales; family Cyclobacteriaceae; genus JAWPMT01. The sequence goes on from OZ271832.1 coordinate 1,924,027, forward strand.
TATCCTGCACCATCACTGTTGAAGCAATAGATGACATCATCAAGCGGAATCATGGGATTATCCGCAAAATACTTACTGCCAAGTAAGCCTTTCTCTTCGGCTGTATAGAGCACAAATAACGCTGATCGTTTGGTCGGGTATTTCGCTAGATGTTCCGCCATGGCCAGGACGGTCACGGTACCGACTGCGTTGTCTCGTGCCCCATTGTAAATGCTGTCCCCCAGCTCATCCGGAACACCCACACCCACATGATCATAGTGCGCCGAGTACATCACATACTCTTCTTTCAATACGGGATCTGTCCCCTCAATCACGCCAACTACATTCTGTGACACGAACCGCTCCGTGCTTGAACCTTCGACCTTGAGCGCAATGCGACCTTGCTCAAAGTTGGGAGCCCTGTCATTGTTTGAGTCATTCACCCAAAGTGTTAGAAACTCATCTCCATCCTCGTCATCATCGATCAAGATCTTATCACTGCTGAGATAAGGCACGAGTAATATCCAGGGAATCTGGGTGGAGTTGTATAACTCTACCAATCCGACGGCTCCTCCTGCTTTGGCACGATTCCGCTTTTCACGCGACAACCCCAGCCACTTCCGGGGATCACGTTCGTCTTTGGATCCACATATGACGACAACCATCTTGTCCTTTATGTCCGCTTTCTTGAAATCCTTCTCACTTCCATAGCTAAGGAAGACGACCTCGGCACTCCACTCACCGTTTGTACCATCCATAAGCAATACCTGATCTCCCAGAGCGAGGGAAAGATCATCAGTCGAAAGGATGCCAGAAATGGGTGCGGAAACGGCCTTCAATGGAACAGGTTGAAAAAAGCCAGTAGAATCGAGAGGCTGCACACCATATTCTCGAAATCGTGAAGCAATGTACTCCGCAGCGATCTTCAGCTCGGGAGAGCCGGTATCTCTTCCCCGCATCGCATCGGAGGCCAGGAAGTAGATATGACTCTTGATTTTATTTTGCGTGACAGTTTCATCAACTTTAGGGTCCTGGCCATGACCGACCAACCATCCAGCTATCAAAAGACTGGCGACTAATTTTTTCATTGCATTGGGTTTGAAAAAATAAATGTAACATGATCCCCTTGAAAACACATTGAATCACGGAATGCAAGAATCTCCTAACAATCGTTGTCAAAACTGTGATACCGCCTTTAAGGGAAACTTTTGCCCCAATTGCGGCCAGCGCGCTCGCGACAATCACGACCGATCCATCAAGCACCTTCTGGGGGAATTTTTCGGAAATCTATTTTTTCTGGATAGCAGGATGTGGGTCAGTATCAAGTATTTGTTGTTCAAGCCAGGGCTGATGACTTACGAATACATGAGCGGAAAACGTCGGAAATTCCTCGCGCCGATTTCGATATTCCTCTTTTCGAATTTGGCGTACTTTTTTGTGAATCCCGTTACGGATTATTCCCTATCACTTTTCGATCAAATAAACTATCAACCCTACAGCCCGATTGCTGAGAAAATGGTGAACAAGAAAATCGAAAAGGAGTCAATGACATTTGAAGACTACTCCGCCAAATATGATCGAGCCTCAGTGAACATATCCAAGTCGGTCATGATTCTCAATGTTCCGATCATAGCGGTTTTCCTACTATTCATGTCTTGGAGTCGGTCAAAGTACTATTACGATGCATTGATTTTCAGCCTGCACAGCTTCTCACTCTTCCTTATCAGTCTGGTGGTAGGCGCTTTACTCTTCCGACTCATCTATACAGTCGTCGGTTGGGAAGCAATCGAGGCGTGGTCCATTATGATCTATGTTTTCGTCATCCCGGTATTGTATTTTGTTATTTCGGCTCGAAATTATCTTCGATATAAGTGGATCTGGTCCATCCTTTGCGGATTGGGTGTGCTAGTCGCCATTGCCCTGACCCAGTTTGTCTACAGACCTACGATCTTCCTGCTCACTTTATACACAACCTGAGGGCTTGTTTGTATCTTGTAGGCTCTATTCAAAAGAATTGTCCATGCGCGCTCTACGTCTCTCACTCCCTTTTTTCCTTGTCCTGAGTTCCTTTAGGTCAGACACCATTATCGAGAAAAGGCCTATCGCAGATGACATGGACTTTCTGGTTGCATTTTACAAAGACTTGCACCAGCATCCGGAGTTGTCTCTACAGGAAAAAGAGACTTCAGCCAAATTAGCTGGCGCGTTGCGTGAGGTGGGTTTCGAGGTCACAGAGAATTTTGGGGGATATGGCGTCGTCGGTATGCTCAGAAACGGGGAAGGACCCACAATCCTCTATCGCACGGACATGGATGCGCTTCCCATGTATGAAAAGACTCAACTCCCGTACAGTAGTGGAAAGGAAGTGCCCTATCAGGGAGGCTCTGTTGGCACCATGCACTCATGTGGTCACGATGTGCACATGACTACGTGGCTGGGTACGGCCAGGTATATGGCACAAATCAAGGACCAATGGCGCGGCACACTGATGTTGATTGGTCAGCCCGCTGAGGAAATTGGTCAAGGATCTAAGCTGATGTTGGAGGCCGGTCTGTATGAAGAATTCGGAGTGCCAGATTATGGCATTGGCTTGCATAGCAGCCCAACCCTTCCAGCAGGAACCATCGGCATCGCCCCGGGCTATACCATGGCCAATACCGAATCCATAGATATCAAGGTATTTGGCGTTGGGGCGCATGGCGCTTCTCCTCATATGTCTATTGACCCGGTAGTTACTGCCTCGATGATTGTCATGGACTTGCAGACCATAGCCAGCAGAAGCATCAAGCCTATTGATGATGTGGTAGTCACGGTTGGAGCAATCAAGGGAGGCACCAAGCACAACATCATCCCCGATGAAGTGTCATTGCAGTTGACCGTGAGGACTTTTACCGAAGAAGTCCGTCAACTAGTGCATCGCCGTATCCGGGAGATCTCACGGGGGGTGGCCATAGCAGCGGGTCTGCCCGAAGACAAGATGCCGGAGGTGATCATCCCAGACGTATTTACGCCTGCTAATTACAACAATCCTGAACTTGTGAAGCGCATTGAAAGTTCAGCCAAGAAAATAATAGGAACCAACAATGTGGTGGAAGCTGAACCCCAAATGGTAGGTGAGGATTTTGCCCGATTCGGCAAAACAAAGGAGCAAGTTCCAACGGCACTGTTTTGGCTGGGAACAGTCCCCGATGAGCGGATGCGATCCGGTGACCTCCCAGGTTTACATTCCCCCTTCTACTATCCGGAACCCACAAAATCAATTCAAACAGGTGTAGAAGTGGTGAGTCAGACCTTGATCGACCTTTTTGGGGGTTGATCAAAAACTAAAAGAACACTTACTGCTACTGCTGGAAATCTTGCAAAATCGTTGCTTGGTGCCGACGATCTTAACGATATTGGTTTGGGTTGGAAATAGCTCCATGAAGTAATTGGCAGTCAAATCAAATTTCTTCCAATCTACGATCCGTTGGAATGAAAATGTGATCCAGTAGCTATCCCCCTCCATTCGGGAACTTCGGTAGCTAATACTAATGGGTTGATCGTTGATCCGCAATTTTATCTTCTTCTGAAAATAGGACTCGATATGTCGACGATTCTTTTCGCAGAAGGACTCCTCGCTCACTGCAACATAAGCATCACTGTGATTGCGAATAGCATTCTGGAGATCATCAGTGAATAACTTTAGTCGAAGTTCCGAATTGTGAAACTCCATGACAGAAATGTAGACGGCATGGTCGACTGGCGAGCATATTGCCGACCATGTCGATAGTAAGACAGCGGTTAGGACAAGCATTGGCGGTGCGTTGTTTTGGTGGTATCTTCCTCCAAGATATAAATTGATCAGATTCTGCGAAAGAATTATCTTAGAAAATCTTGATTTTGTCCTAAATATCTCTTGATATAATTAACCAAACTTATGAATCGACTACTATTATGCCTGGCCATGGTGCTAGCTCACCTGTGGGTATGCGCCCAGGACTACTTCTACGCCGACTATGCTCCTTTTGACAACAACATTCCCTCTCCCGAAGAATTCCTTGGATATGGCATAGGTGAACACCACACCCGATACGACCGAATAGTGGGCTATCTGGAAAAACTGGCTGCAGCCTCCGACAAGGCTACCATACATCAATATGGAATGACACATGAATATCGGCCCCTCGTGATCTTGACCATCGCTTCCGCCGAAAACCAATCCAATCTCGAGACCTTGAAAGCAAAGCATCTCGAGGTTGTCGATATCAACACCACCGTGACCGATTTTTCAGATATTCCGGTATTCATCAACCTTGGCTACAATGTGCATGGCAACGAACCAAGTGGTGCAGAAGCAGCCATGCTTACGGCTTACACCCTGGTGGCGAGTCAGAACACTGCTGTCCAGGAATATTTGGCCAACGCCGTGATTATGATAGACCCGACCATCAATCCAGATGGTAGGGACCGGCATACCCAATGGGCAAACACTTACAAAGGGTCCCCCATGGTAGAAGATCCTACTGATGCAGAGCACAATGAACTATGGCCTCGCGGACGTACAAATCATTATTGGTTTGACTTGAATCGTGATTGGTGGTTAGCGATCAACCCTGAAAGTCGGGGTAAGTTGGCATGGTATCATCAGTGGTACCCCAATGTGGTTACAGATTTTCACGAAATGGGCACCAACAGTACCTACTTCTTCGAACCAATGAAGATGAATGCCAGCAAGGATCCCATTATGCCGAAAGAAAACTACACCACCCTCAACGACAAGTTCGCGGAATACTACCGTGAAGACTTGGAAAAGATAGGTTCACTCTATTTCACTCGAGAAGTCTTTGACGGCACCTATCCAGGATATGGCTCATCCTACCCTGATTTGCAAGGAGGTCTTGCACTGCTTTTCGAGCAGGCAAGTTCGCGTGGACACAAACAGAAGACCACAACCGGAGAGATCACTTTTGCTTTCACCATCCGCAATCAATACACCTGCAGTATGGCTACGGTAAGAGCGTCGGTTGAAAACAAGGACCTGTTGCATGGCTATCAGCAGGACTTTTTCACTTCAGCCATTTCGAATGCGAACACTAGCCGTAACAAAGCCTACGTCTTTGGGGATAATTGGGATAGAAACCGTACCGCAGCTTTTCTGGACAAACTGTTATTGCACCAGGTGAAAGTCTATGAAAATACTCAGCGTATTTCTGCAAATGGCAAAGTCTATGAACCAGGTAAGTCTTTTATTGTGCCCACAGCCCAACCGCAGTACCGCATGATCCAGAGTGCTTTTGAGACCTACAAGGAATACAGAGATAGTGTCTATTACGATGCGTCATCGTGGTCATTGGTCAATTTCTACAACCTGAACTACGATACACGACCAAGTACTGCAGGAATGGGCGAACAAGTGACCTCTAGTGAAGAAGGGTTGGCTGCAAGGTCCTTCGAAAAATCTGATTATGCGTACATCATCCCGTGGGAAGACTACAACGCCATGCCACTGCTGAATGAGCTATTGCAGGAAAAAATGGTGGTGACATCAGCTTTCAAGCCTTTTTCCCTTCAAACTGATGGTGGAATCCGGGAGTTTGGCTACGGCACGCTTGCGGTGGCCGTGAGTAAGCAGAAAGCAAATTCTGAAGCCATTCACAAAAAGCTTAAGGCCTTGAGCGAAAAATACAGGGTGGATATCTTCAGCGCTAAAGGAGGCTATGCTGTAAATGGCATAGACCTTGGCAGTCGCCATATGAGGGCTGTACAGCAACCCAAGGCACTTATGTTTGTCGGCGATGGAGTGAGTTCCTACGAAGCTGGGGAGGTGTGGCACCTGCTCGACACCAGGATGGGCATGCCTATCACCAAAGTGTGGGTAAGCCGATTCAACTCGATAGACTGGAGAAAGTACAACACCCTGGTAATGGTTTCAGGCAGTTATAATCAACTAGACAGTTTGAAAAGACAGAAAATCAAAGGGTGGCTATCTCAGGGAAATACCCTCATTGCTTCTCGCAATGCTGCTAAATGGGCTATCGAAAAGGGCATGGTAAAGGAGTCACTTATAAAGAAAGAAGAACCCAAGAAAGACGAGAAAGACAAGGAGAAAAAACCTGAACCCGTCAAAAGAAAACCCTATGTCGATGCGCGGGAAAACATTGGGCAGAAATCAGTAGGAGGGGCAATTTTTGAGGTGGACCTTGACCTCACCCACCCAGTAGCTTTTGGGTACAAGGAAGCAAAATTGCCTGTCTACCGCAACAGCACTGTGTGGATCTCCCCCAGCAAGAGTCCATATGGTACGGTGGCGGATTACACCGATAATCCACAAATCGACGGTTTCATCAACGAAGAGAATCTGAACGACTTCCTGAAGCCCTCTGCCTCCATCATTGTGAGCGCGGTAGGTAAGGGAAGAGCTATTTTGTTTGCAGAGAATCCAAATTTCAGAGGCTCGTGGTATGGGACTAATCGGTTGTTTATGAATGCCCTGTATCTTGGGAATCATATCGGCGTGCCGAAGGAGTAGATTTTGAGCTAAAAATTTAAAAAAGTACGAAAGTAGGGTTTCAGGCAAGGTATTTGTAATTATGTTCTGAAACCTACTTGACTTGAAAAGATTTTTTTGCCTACTACTGCTTTGGCCGTTTTTTGCCAATGCACAAAAGAATACCATCAGTGGATATGTAAGGGACGCCGAATCAGGAGAAAACCTAATCGGTGCCACCATCTACGATCTGAATTCGCGAAAGGGTGCCGTCACCAATGCCTATGGGTTCTATAGCCTCACATTGGAGGTAGACAGTATCGCATTGCGAGTATCCTATGTCGGCTACAACGCCCATCAGGAACGAAGGGCGATTTCCGCAAACGTACAGGTCGATTTTGATCTCGCACCCGGAGAGCTATTGGAGGAGGTCGTGGTTACCGCGGATGAGTCCATCGAGAGCACGCCTCAAATGAGTAGCATTTCCATTCCCATGACACAGTTGAAACAGGTGCCGGTGCTGATGGGAGAGACAGACATACTCAAGACCATTCAGTTACTTCCCGGCGTACAGGGTGGTAATGAGGGCACCAGTGGTGTCTACGTACGTGGGGGTGGACCCGATCAAAACCTCATTCTTATCGATGGCGTCCCGGTATACAATGCAAGCCACCTTTTTGGGTTCTTCTCCGTTTTCAATGCTGACGCTATCAACAACGTCAATGTCGTGAAAGGCGGTTTCCCAGCCAGGTATGGCGGCAGACTTTCTTCCGTGATCGACATTTCGATGAAAGAGGGAAACAACCAGAAGATTACCGGAAAGGGATCCATTGGACTGATCAGCTCCAAATTCACGGTCGAGGGTCCTATCAAAGATGAAAACACATCGTTTATTGTCTCTGCCCGGCGGACCTACATCGACTTGCTGACAAGGCCATTAATCAAAGCTGCTTCGGATGGCGAATCAACAGCCGGGTATTTCTTTGAAGACTTCAACGCCAAAATCAATCATCGCTTTTCGAACAAAGACAGGCTCTACCTTAGCTTCTACGGTGGCAAGGACAAATTTTATGCCCGAGACAAATACGAAGATTCTTTCGGGGGCACCTCCAGCTCATATGATGATGAGGCAGGCCTGAAGTGGGGCAATATCATCACCGCAGTAAGGTGGAATCACCTCTTTTCCCCAAAGCTCTTCAGCAACGTCACGGGCACATTCAGCAGGTATCGCTTTGATGTGTTTTCCAACAATGAAACCAGGACACGAGGCCCGGATATCAATGAAGACATTGTAGAAGAAATTGAATATAAGTCAGGGATCAGGGATTTCGCCTTGAAAGTGGATTTTGACTATTTGCCTACACCCGACCACAACATCAAATTCGGGGCAATGGGTATTCAGCACAAGTTTACCCCCGGAGTTTTTGCATTTCGGTCAGATATTGAATCGGACACCACCTTCGGTGCCCGCGAAACATTGGCTACTGAGTTTTCTGCATACGTGGAGGATGACTTCAGCATTGGGCGCAAATTACGTTTCAACGTTGGTTTCCACGCTGCGCGATTCGAAGTTCGTGGCAAAGATTTCTACTCGCTACAGCCACGACTCTCCGGTCGTTGGCTGCTCAATGCCAGAACCTCGGTAAAAGCCTCCTACTCAGAAATGCGCCAATTCGTACAGCTGCTTTCCAATACGGGGATTGGCTTGCCTACCGATCTATGGGTCCCCGCAACCGATGAGCTGGAACCCCAAGAAGCGTGGCAAGCCGCCCTAGGTGTCGCCCGCACCATCGGCCCATTTGAGGTAAGTATCGAGGGCTACTACAAAGAAATGGACAACCTTATCGAGTACCTCGATGGTGCCACCTACTTTAACACGGACGATGATTGGGAGGAAAAAGTCGCTTCTGGCAGCGGTAGAAGTCACGGTGTGGAATTGCTGGTCCAACGCAAGACAGGCAGACTCTCTGGTTGGGTAGGATATACCTGGTCCAACACAACCCGGCAGTTCGACGAACTCAACGAGGGACGTCGCTATCCATACCGGTACGATCGTCGACACGATGTAAGTGTTGTGTCGGTCTATGAGATCAATGACCGCATTAATATATCCGGTACCTGGGTGTATGGTACTGGAAACGCCGTAAGCTTACCGGAATCGAAGTTTCCCCGCTTTCAGTTTTCTGACTTTTACTCTTTGCCCTTCTTGTTTGGATCGGAGTTGGAGTATTATCCTCAACGAAACAACTTTCGCATGAGGGCTTATCATCGAATGGACCTCGGCATCACCATGAGCAAACAGAAGCGACGCGGCATACGTACCTGGGCGCTAGGGGTCTACAACCTTTACAGCAGGCGGAATCCATTCTATCTCGACATTACCACAGATGGTCGTGGCAATGAGCGCTTTGTACAATACAGCCTGTTTCCTGTGCTTCCTTATATCACTTATAGCTTCGAATTCTGATGAAAAAGATCTACTACCTCCTGTCTTGCCTTAGTTTCTACTCCTGTGAATTGGTGCTTGATGTAGATGTTCCGGGATATCGACCGACAATGGTCATGGCCAGTGCCATGAATCCCGACAGCACGATCACCGTATCCTTGGCACGTGACCGGTTCATATTGGACAATGCCTTCTTGGAATTCGATGGCATCCAAGGTGCCAACATTCAAATTTTTGAAGGCGATGTCTTGTTCGGAACGATGACCCCCATAGAAGTGACTGATTGGAATGGCAATGTACAGCATGGAACATATAACCTCGACCGTCGGCCTACTGCCGGCAGGACTTACCGGGTGGAAGCCTCCAGAGAAGGATATGAAACCATTTCGGCGACAGCGGAAATTCCGGGTGAAAGGGGAACCATTGTATCTACTAGTCACCGATTCCTTGAATCGGAGTTTTTCAGCACGCAAGTGATCCTGGATATCGAAATATCTGATCCTGTAGGGAAGGACTATTATCAGTTACGGATGTGGGAGGAGTACACTACTCCCTATTTTGACCAAGAGCTCGGTGAGTTTCAAGAGGACTCCCTCGTCACTTACCGCCAGGAGCTTTGGATGTACTCTGAGAGCATTGTTTTCGAGGAATACCTCCAGGGTGACAACATCTTCGACGACAACCTATTTGATGGCCGCAGATACAACTTACAGTTTGAAACCAACTTCCTAAATTATTACACTTTTGATGAGGAGGGTAATCCTTCGGGAAACAACTACGCGGTGTTCATCGAATTACGTCGACTATCCGAGGCCTACTATAACTATCTTCAAACCTCTATCTTACAAGACTGGGTGGATGGGGATCCCTTCGCGGAACCCGTGCAGGTTTATTCCAATGTCGAAAATGGAAGGGGTGTACTCGGGAGCTACTATGCTCAACAATATCAGATCGAATTTGATTAGCTAACCGAAGCTTCCAATTCTGAGTATGGAACTGAAGCCAGAACGATCTTAATATCAGGTAGTTTGATACAGTTAAATTGCTGAAGCACCCAGCGGTCGATTATGTAGGTCAGCCGTACAATAAAAAAAGGGTAGCTATCACCACCCTTTCAACCTATAAATATCGATTAGTGCTTATTCTTTCTTGCCTTTCCCACTATCCGTACCCGCGATAGATTCCCTCATGTCGGTATCAGCCTGAATGTTCTGGAATTTGTAGTAGTCCATGATACCCAAATTTCCTTCTCTGAAGGCCTCGGCAATGGCTTTGGGAATTTCTGCCTCAGCCAAGATCACCTTGGCTCTTGCTTCCTGGGCCTTGGCTACCATCTCCTGCTCTTCGGCTACAGCCATCGCTCTTCTTTCTTCTGCTTTGGCCTCCGCTACTTTCAGGTCGGCACTTGCCTGGTCTGTTTGCAATTTGGCACCTATGTTGGCGCCCACATCCACATCCGCAATATCTATGGATAGGATTTCAAAGGCCGTACCCGCGTCCAATCCTCTTTGAAGGACCAGCTTCGAGATTTTGTCAGGATTCTCCAGTACTTCTTTGTGTGTGGCTGCCGAGCCCACGGAGGTCACAATACCTTCACCAACCCTTGCCAGGATGGTGTCTTCACCGGCTCCCCCAACGAGTTGTTGAATATTGGCCCGAATCGTCACCCGCGCCTTCGCGACAAGCTGTATACCATCCGCGGCCACTGCAGCAACAGATGGGGTGTTGATTACCTTGGGATTTACAGAGATCTGTACCGCCTCAAAAACATCCCTTCCAGCCAGGTCTATGGCCGTAGCCTGTCGAAAAGAAAGATTGATATTCGCCTTGTCTGCTGAAATGAGTGCCTTGATCACCTGCGGTACATTTCCACCTGCGAGATAGTGCGTCTCCAGGTCAGGGGCTTTGAGTGATCGCCTCGATTCACCTTCCTCTTCTGCAATTGTCAATCCGGCTTTGGTAGCAGTGATCAGGGAATTGACAATAATCGACGGGGGCACTTTCCTAATTCTCATGAAGATCAGCTCGGCGAGTCCAACACGCACGCCGGAAAATATGGCTGTGATCCAGAGATTGACCGGTACAAAGTACAGGAAAATGAAAAAGCCAATAATGATGGCAAAGACAATGACGATTATAGAGAAGTTCATGCTTCGAGTTATCTGTGTTCGGTGTGAAGATCAACTAAAATTTCTGAAAAACAAACTAAGTGATGAAAGCCTAGGCCACCAGATCAACAAAGATCTTGTGATTGTCAATCTTGATGATTTTGACCTGTTCATGCTCTCCGATCCATCCCCCCAGGGAGGTCACTTCATATTCCTTATCAGAAAACAGGGCCTTGCCTATGGGCCGCAGGGAAGAGAGTGTTTCGCCTACCTCCCCAACCTGCAGATCGCTGAGTTGCTCTTCATTGACAACATTGTCCATTTTCTGCTTGAGTGAAAACCGCTCCCAGGCTTTGTTCTTGAATGAATACAGCATTGCTCCCAATCCAAAGGCGGTGGTGAGCGCTATCGAAACAACGCCGCCGGTGACACCATACGCCTCAAAAGCCAGGTAAATCCCATACCCACTGCAGACGAGGCCACCGATGCCAACAATGGTCGTTCCAGGTACAAAGACCACCTCCAGAATCACAAGTGCTATTCCGAAAGCGATGAAAGCAATAATACTGACTAGTTCCATGTTTACCTTATGGGTATGAATTTACGCTATTTAATCAATAAGCCCTTGCAAAAAGGACCCTGCCTTTCGATGGTTGACCGGTAACCATGCACTTCCCTTCTTCCATCTCCTCCTTGATTGGTATACATCGGATGGTTGCCTTGGTGTCATCTTTGATTTTTTCCTCTGTTTCGGGTGTACCATCCCAGTGCGCGTAGATGAACCCTCCCTTCTCTTCAAGGATATTCTTGAACTCGTCGTAGCTGTCAGCCGTGTGCGTATTAGATTCCTTGAAATCAGCGGCTTTTTGGTAGATTTTGTCCTGCATATCACCCAGCAGTTGAGTGATGTGAGCAACACAATTCTCCAATGCGATGGTTTGCTTCTCCTTGGTATCCCTTCTGGCAATTTCCACGGTGCCATTCTGCAGGTCTCTCTGCCCCATGGCAATGCGAACCGGTACTCCTTTCAATTCATACTCAGCAAACTTCCATCCAGGTTTGTGGGTGTCCCGATCATCGAACTTCACGGAAAGGCCTTCTTTCTTAAGGTCATCCTGCAATTTTTCAACTACTGCCGCGATGGCCTGAAGTTGTTCCTCTCCTTTGTAAATAGGCACAATCACAACCTGAATGGGTGCAAGCTGTGGTGGCAACACTAATCCATCGTCATCCGAATGCGCCATAATTAAGGCACCCATCAATCTGGTGCTTACGCCCCAGGAGGTACCCCACACAAACTCCTCTTTACCTTCTTTGGTGGCAAATTTCACATCAAAGGCTTTGGCAAAGTTCTGGCCCAGGAAATGACTTGTACCGGCTTGCAGTGCCTTACCATCCTGCATCATGGCCTCTATGCAATAAGTATCTTCAGCTCCGGCGAATTTCTCACTTTCACTCTTGAGGCCCTTGGTCACAGGTATGGCCATGTATCGCTCGACAAAATCCGCATAGACGTTCATCATTTGAACAGCTTCTTCTTCTGCCTCCTGCCTGGTCGCATGTGCTGTATGGCCCTCCTGCCAAAGGAACTCCGCCGTCCTTAAGAACAGTCTTGTGCGCATTTCCCATCTCACTACATTGGCCCACTGATTGAGCAAAAGCGGCAAGTCACGATAGGATTGAATCCAATCCTTGTATGAATCCCAAATCACCGTTTCGGAAGTAGGTCGCACAATCAGTTCTTCCTCCAATTTGGCCTCCGGATCGACTTCCACACCAGTCTTCTCGGCGTTTGTACGGAGACGATAGTGCGTCACAACTGCGCATTCCTTCGCAAAACCTTCTACGTGGTCGGCCTCCCTGCTCAAATAAGACTTAGGGATGAAAAGCGGAAAATAGGCATTGCTATGACCCGTGTCCTTGAACATCTGGTCCAGTGTTTGCTGCATTTTCTCCCAAATGGCAAAACCGTACGGCTTTATCACCATGCAGCCCCTGACAGGAGAATTCTCGGCGAGACCCGCCTTTTTCACCAATTCATTGTACCACAAAGAATAATCTTCATCTCTGGATGGTATTGCTTTACCCATTTCTTCCTTTTTCGTGTTTTGGTATAGTAATTGCTCTAAATAAGATAAGAGATTGAAAAGAGGCACAAATATAGGATTGTGAGGAATTGGGAATGATTATCTCTTTTCAAATGTTTGGTTTAACGTAAATTGTAGGATCATGAGAAGGGTGAGTTTAATGACAAGGGTTTTAGCGGTGGTATTTGCGTCTGTCACTTTTACGGCGGTAGTAGCACAGGAATACGACGATTTGTATTTTAGTTCCAAGGACCGAAAGATCCTGAAAACTGATAAGTCGGAAAATGACTCCCGGGCCACCTATCAGGCCTACACCAATAACAATTATGATGAGGACTACACTGCGAAAAATGTAAATCCAGAATACATCGCGAGGTATCGTAGTCAGGCTTTGGAAGACAATTCCATTACCGAAAATCCCAACTATGGGACCACCTACGACGAATCGCTGGAATATTTCCCTGAAGAAGAGACTGCATCTGGAAATGGCACAACAGTCATCAATAATTACTATGGCAACTCTGCCTACCGATACGCCCCGGACTGGAGGTTCCGCAATTCATTTGGCTTTGGTTATAACCCCTGGTGGGGATGGAATAGCGGCTTTGCTTTCTCCTTTGGGTATGGCAATTGGAATCCTTATTGGGGTGGAGGCTTTGGATGGTACGACCCCTGGTTTACTCCAGGCTTCGGATTTTACGACCCCTTCTTTGACCCCTTCTTCTGCCCTCCGGGATTTGGATTCGGATTCAACTACTGGCCAAGGAGAAATGCCTATTTGGCAGGATACTATAACGGGTTTTATGCTGGTGGCTTTTCCAGGGTAGGAGCGTTTGGCGAACCCGTCCGAGCAAGAAGGGTTGTCAGTGGTGGAAGGTATACCAGAGGTGGTGTTGTCTACGGGGTCAGCAGGAGTACTGTCAACAGAAGTTCCGCCGGTCGTTCGACGGTCACTGATGGACGCTCAACCAGAGGGCGCAATGCGGTAGCAAGCCGAAGTAGCAATGGCAGGCGTGTGTCCAGGGACTACAGCAGGACTCAAAACGAATATTACAGCAGATCCAGAAGTCGGGTTTCTTCTTCCAGCAGAAGCCGTAGCACAGTCGGGAGTTCAGATACACGATCCAGGTCATCAAGTGCCTACAGGTCAAGAAGTAGCAGTTCCACGTACTCCAACCGTAGCGGCAGGACCGTAAGCCCTTCGAATGGAAGCAGGAGTTCTGGAAGGAGTTCAGTGAACCCCAGGTCTTCAAGCGGCAGCAGGAATTATTCTATCAATCCCAATAGGAGCAGCAATTCTTCTAACCGAAGCTATAGCAGCCCGAGCCGTAGCAGATCCAGGTCTGTTTCACCGTCCAGAAGTAGCGGTAGCAGGTCCCGAAGCTTTAGCCCAAGCAGGAGCAGCTCACCTTCCAGGTCCTTCTCACCCTCGCGCTCGTCCGGGGGAAGTAGAAGTAGTGGCAGTAGATCGTCAGGTAGCAGATCCTCCGGATCAAGCAGAAGTAGAAGAGGAAACTAGAAAATCCAGGAAATCATGAAAAAGTTGAAGCTAGTTGCACTTAGCCTGTCCATGCTATGCCCTATGATTCTGCTAAGTCAGGATGGACCTTTCGGTTATTACAATGACGCATTGCTCTTCAGCAGGACTACATTCGGAGGTACGGCCAGAATTCAGGCCATCGGTGGCGCCCAGGTTTCATTAGGCGGCGACCAAAGTGTTGCTGGTTCCAACCCAGCTGGTTTGGGGTTCTTCAATAGAAGCACAGTTGTTTTCACGCCATCCCTCAACTTTCACAACTCTGACAGCGACTTCCTGGGCGATGAAACCACATCTTTTCGCACCAACTTCAATTTCAGCCAGTTAGGCGTGGTTCTCAACTACAGCAAGCCAGCCACTTCAAGCACAGGTTTTCGTGGTGGCTCATTTGCCATATCCATAAACCGCACCAACAATTTCAACAATGATGTTGAATATGTGGGCTTCAACAATGACAACTCAATCGTTGATTCTTTTCTTGAAAGTGCCGGCACCACGGATCCCGACCAATTGGGGGGATTCGAGGCTATTGCTTATGATCACTTCCTTATTGACCTGGCTGATTTCGACAGCGATCTGGACTACACGCTGGACAACAACGTAATCGTACCATTTGACGGGGATGGAACTTTTGAGGGATATGGCTCACCATTTGGCAGGTTTGCAGGCTCTCTTCCCAGGCAAACTGAGAATATTGAAACCAAAGGAGGGCAAAATCAAATCAACTTCTCCTGGGGCGGAAACTTTTCAGACCGGTTTTATTTTGGTGGGGGCCTTGGAATCGCCACGATCAATTATCGTAGAGAACGCACCTATATTGAGGACGCTTTTGCCCTTGAAACGATCGATGACGATGGCAATACCGTGTTTGTGGATGACGACCTGATCAACAGCATCCAGATCTCCGATGTACTCGATGTATCAGGGACCGGAGTCAATGCCACACTGGGTGTCATTGTACGGCCTGTGGACTTCTTGACGGTTGGCGCCAGTTATGTCACCCCGACATTCTATGCGGTGAGTGAGGAGAGCTTTTTCACCTTCATTACAGATTGGAATAGTGCCTACTCCTACGGATTGCCGGATGATACGGTCAGCCTCGGACAGATCATCACAGACAGTGATATCATCGTATCGGATTACGGTCTGCGAACGCCTGCAAAATTCAACCTGGGAACGACTTTCTTCCTAGGTAAGTATGGCTTCATCTCAGCTGATGCGGAATATGTAGACTATTCCAGCGCCAGATTGCGGTCAAGTGATTTTCGGGAGCAGAATGATAACGACCTGATCTCAGATCTATATAGAGACGTAATCAACATCAGGTTTGGTGGAGAGTTTCGACTCAATCAAGCCCGGTTCCGAGCGGGTTATGCAAGGATGGCGGACCCTTTTGAAGACAGTGAGATTAACCGCGCCATCACGGACTTGACATTCGGTGCTGGCTTTCGGACCAGAGACTACTTCATAGATCTTGCGATTATTAACAGGTCCAGCAAGGATTTGCTGAGCCCTTACTTCGTTGAGAATGGTCAGCCAGTAGCAGACATCAAGAACAGCACGACCTCTGCGCTTGTGACGGTTGGTTTTACTTTTTAGCCAGGCGCTTCACCAACACGTCAAGGTCATCCCCAGGTTTTATGGCATGATGGGCCCGCTCATAGTAGGCCCTTCTTTGTGCATCGAGGGTTTTGAGGGTTTTCATAAAATCACCCCCTTGCATCAGGGGTCGATGGCTTTGGGTCGAAATTCTGTCAAGAATGATTTTCAGCGGTATATCCAGAAAAAGCACTTCGCCCGAGTCCAGCATAACTTCCATATTGCCCATGAAGCACGGCGTACCTCCACCAGTAGCAATAACCATATCTTCCCTGGTTTTAGCAATACTTCTTAAGGCATGGCTTTCCACTTCCCTGAAAGCCATTTCTCCACCCTGAAATATTTCGGCTATAGTCTTTCCTTGGCTGCTTTCTATGTGCCCATCCAGATCCACGAAACGCCAGTCGAGGGCTTGTGCAAGTTGCCTTCCAAGGGTAGTCTTTCCGCTTCCGGGGAGACCAACAAGAAATACCAGCTTACTCAAAAAAGCAGACGTTTGACGGCTGCTGCGTCTGGCACATCATTGTGATGCCATTTGCCCATCACACGGCCCTCATGCAGAAGCATGACACCTGGATTGGATCTAATCATGGTTTTGAGGACTGTTGCATCTGCGAAGTAATAAGGCTGTTCAATCGAATGTTGGCTTCTAAATGACTCGAATTGCTCTGTTCCTGATGCCGTTAGGACCATTTGGTCCATCTGTCTCAACTCATTGGCCAGGCTCTTCATGGCTTCAAGGTGTTGGGTATTGGACTTATCCGTGTTGTAAAGGATGAATAATAGCCTGGTTCCTGTCAGTATCTGTTCGGTGTACTCGCCTTCATCATTCCAAACGGCAAAGTCTGTGATTTTCGGTTGGACCTCCGGATTCAGAACTTCCAATGATTTGAAAGTATAGGTCTTGTCCGAGGGATAACTATCGAAAGTATACTCCTCACCGTCTTTCTCCATGATATAAGCATATTCCAGCTCACCACTAGGCTGCATCAGTTCAGGTATGCTGTTGCCAATGGCATAGGTGCGAAAGTCAACAAAAGGAAGGTGTCTAATGGCCCAAACCGACACCACAATGAACAGCAAGGTAGAAACAGCTACGATCGTGGTTCTGGCTTTCTGACTAAGGAAGGAGACGATCTTGGATCTGAATATGAAGAGAAAAGTGATGAGTACCAACAAGATGATGTCCTTCTGAAAGGATTGCCAGGGTGTAAGTTTGATCGCATCCCCAAAGCATCCACAGTCCGTTACTTTGTTGAAATAGGCAGAATAGAAAGTGAGGAAAGTGAAGAAAACAATGATCCCAAGTAGCGTCCAGGTCGTCAAGCCAGGCTTGAAGCCAACCAATAGCGCCACGCCCAAAACCACTTCCAATACACTTAGGAAAACCGACAAGAACAGCGCAGCGGGAATGAATACCGCAAAAAATGGGGCGAAGTCATAGGCGAAAACCTGAAAGTACTCTTCCAATTTGATCGCCGTGCCCACTGGGTCATTGACCTTGATAACACCGGAGAAAATGAATAATCCGCCTACAAAGAACCTTGCAATTTCTATTAATACCCTCATTTGTCTTCATTCATTTTGATGAGGCAAAACACCGAATAATTGATCATGTCCTGGTAGTTGGCCTTGATCCCTTCCGACACCAGTGTTTTGCCTTGATTGTCTTCGATCTGCTTTACCCTCAGGAGCTTCATGAGAATGATATCGGTCATGGAACTCACTCGCATGTCCCTCCAGGCCTCGTCATAATCATGATTCTTCTGTGAAAGCAATTGTGATGTCTCAGTAACTGCCTGATCATACTTGGGCTCTAACTCCTCCCAGCTCAGTTCGGTTCCTCCTTCCTCACCTATTGCTATTTGGATGATGGCAATGACGCAGTAATTGATTATCCCAATGAATTCACCTGTAATGTCGTCGGCGACCATTTGCTTGCCCTTTTCCTGAATTGAGCGTATACGTTGGGCCTTGATAAATATTTGATCCGTTATGGAGGGCAACCGCAAGATCCTCCAGGAAGTGCCGTAGTCCACGGTTTTCTTCGCAAAGAGTTCTTTGCATTGCCCAATGACGTATTGATATTCTTTTGATGTCTGGTCGGTCATATTAGCCCAAATACTACGATTTTTGACGGCAAAAATAGCCGAGTAATTTGAAGACCCTAAACCTCCGCGGTACACTTCTCGATGTCTCCTCGCCTACCGTGATGGGTATCATCAATGTGACGCCTGATTCCTTCTATGCAGGAAGCAGGGTAGAAGCAATAGAAAACCTGCTAGCAAAAGCAGGAACTATGCTGGAACAAGGAGCCACATTCCTCGATATCGGGGGGTATTCATCGAGACCGGATGCTGACGATATTGCCGAGGGCGAAGAAATAAAAAGGGTGATTGAGCCCATACGCCAGATCAAGGCCGCCTACCCTCAGGCCATCATATCTATAGATACTTTCCGTGCCACCGTAGCCGCACAGGCTATTGCCTCAGGAGCGGACATCATCAATGATATCTCAGGAGGGAATCTCGACCCGAAAATGCATGCTTTGGTTGGAGATTTGCAGGTCCCCTACATTGGCATGCATATGCGTGGAACACCACAGACCATGCGGAGACAGAATACCTATGAAGACATGGTCCGTGACATTGTCTTGTACTTTGCTGATATGCTTGAGAAATTGGAACGGCTCGGTGCCAAAGATGTAGTGATTGATCCTGGGTTTGGCTTTGCCAAAAACATCACACAAAATTTCGAGCTATTGAAGTCGCTTGCTTTCTTTCAGCATTTGGAGAGACCATTGCTGGTAGGGCTTTCCCGGAAATCCATGATTTACAGGACTCTCGGGGTGAAATCTGAAGAAGCTTTGAATGGTACGACGGTACTAAATACTGTAGCTTTGCTAAATGGCGCATCCATCCTACGGGTGCACGACGTAAAAGAAGCTATTGAGGCCGTGAGGCTGGTAGAACAGATAAGAGGGTGATATTCGCGTTCAAACTTGGTTTTTTGGAGATTTCCATTGTCGACATCATCGATGTGGCTCTGGTCACCATCTTATTGACGCAGGCCTACAAGTTGATCAGAGGAAGCCTGGCCATTCGTGTATTTATTGGTTTCCTGTTCTTATATCTGCTGTTCCTCGTGGTGAAAGCGGCGGGAATGGAACTCGTCACCAACATACTAGGGCAGTTCATGGGTGTGGGCGTACTCGCCGTCATCATACTCTTTCAACAAGAAATCAGGAAATTTCTGTTGCTGGTTGGAAAGACGACCACACTGGATGAGGGTAACTTCATTCAAAGTCTGCGAGCCCTGTGGAGGAACAATGGTAAAATGCAGCGATCAGATGTTACTTCCATAGTAGATGCGGCAAAGACGCTGGGTGCCAGCAACACGGGAGGGCTGATCGTTATTTCCAGGAGCTCGGAGTTGAAATTTTACGCCGATTCTGGAGACCGGTTGGATGCAACAATTTCAAAACGTCTGTTACTCTCGATTTTCAATAAGTACAGCCCACTTCATGATGGAGCGGTAATCATTTATAATAATAGGGTAATCGCTGCCAGATGCATCCTTCCAGTAACGGAGCGTGACGATTTGCCCGCGCAATACGGACTTCGCCATCGCGCCGCAATCGGGATGTCGGAAGCAACAGACACACTCCTAATCATCATTTCGGAGGAAACAGGCCAAATATCTATCGTGAAGAATGGTCAGATTCACCCAAACCTATCTGCGAAAGAAGTCAGGTCACTTACAAATGATTACCTGGCAGAAGAAGAAAAATCCCTGTCCCGATCAGAAAAGCCTACCTCTTTGAAAGGTGACGAAGTTCAAAAAGAGCCATTAGAGGAAGTCCAAAATGCTTAGGTAAGCGCCTCCTCTCCTGCCACCTGCTTGTCATACAAAGCACGAAACACTCCCTTTCTCTCAAATAATTCGTCGTAGGTGCCTTGTTCGACAATCACACCATCATCCAGGACCACCAGACGATCAGCCAGCTTAGCGGAAGAAACCCTGTGCGTGATGATCACTGAAGTGCGATTCTCCATAATTTTTGCCATGGCATTGAGTATGGCATTTTCTGTTTTCGTATCAACCGCAGAGAGGGCATCGTCCAAAATCAATATTTTAGGTGAAGTGGCAATGGCCCTCGCAATAGACACACGCTGCTTCTGACCTCCAGAGAGGGTAATTCCTCGCTCACCTACCTTGGTCTCAAAGCCCTCGGGAAATCGGGTCACATTTTCAATCAAGTCGGCGTCTTCAGCTGCTCTCCTGATCCTCTCAAAGTCCAGACTCGGGTTGCCGAAAGCAATATTCTGAGCAATGGTGTCAGAGAACAGGAAGATATCCTGTGGCACATAGCCGATCTGAGAACGGTAAGTGGAAATATCGTAGTCCTTAATGTCTCTGCCATCAACCAAGACATCACCTTCAGTTGCATCATAGAGTCTGCAAATGAGATTGGCTACTGTACTCTTTCCAGATCCTGTAGTGCCTATGATGGCCAATGACTCACCTGCAGGTACCTGGAAGTCAACATTCGTCAGGGCACGAATACCGGAATCAGGGTAGACAAAAGACACATTCCTGAAATGCAGATTGCCTGCAATCTCCGCCTTGATTTGTTTGGTTGAAATGATATCGTTCTTCGTATTCAAGAACTCATTGATCCGCTTCTGTGAAGCCGCTGCTCGCTGAATAATGCTGGTAATCCATCCGAGCGAAGCTACTGGCCAGGTGAGCAAGTTGACGTAAATGATGAACTCGGCAATATTACCTGTGCTCACTTGTCCATTGTAAACCTCCACACCCCCTATGAAAACCGTAAGGATCACACTCAGACCGATCAGCCCCATGATCAGGGGAAAGAAAAGGGAATCGACAAACACCAATCGCAGCGACTTGTTTTTGTAAGTCTCACTTTCCTTCTCGAAGTCTCTGGCCGTCTCCTCTTCACGCACAAAAGCCTTGATCACCCTGATACCGCTGAATGCTTCTTGCACAAAGGTAGAGAGGTCAGAAAGGCTTTTTTGAATTTCTTCCGATCGCTTGTTGATGATATTGTTGACAAAGTAGATGCTGACAGAAAGCAGCGGCAGGGGTAGCAACGAGTAGAGGGTGAGGGTAGGATTGATGGTAAACATGAATGGTATGACCATCAAAAAGAGCGTAAACAGGTTGATCCCATACATAATGGCCGGACCGACATACATACGAACCTTGCTTACGTCCTCAGAAATTCTAGCCATCAAATCCCCCGTTTTATTCCGTCGGTAAAAACTCAAAGGCAGCGTCTGGTAGTGTGCATAGATTTCATTCTTTAGGTCGTACTCAACATGCCTGGACATCACAATAATGGTCTGCCTCATAAAAAACATGAACACCCCCCTCAAGAGGGCAGACAATAAAATCACCACGCCGAAGACAAGGACGCTTGCCCCGAAGAGTTCAATGGTTTCGCCCTGGAGATCGAGCCCACGAAACAACAGAAATATCCCGTAGCTCTTCTGAAGTAAGTCGAAAGCATGGCGCACCGCCCAGGCCGGCACAATCGCCAGAAAGTTGGCGATGATAATGAAGAACGTCCCAAGTATTAGATGATACTTGTATTTCAGTAGATATTTATTGAGAGCGGATAGTTCTTTCACTTAAAAGAAAGCTTATGTTTTGAATACCCAAATAAACTTCTCTTAAAGAGCATTAACATGGGATTTGTTCAAGTTTCAACTGACCAACCACGGAGATAATCCGTGGCTATTTCTGCCAAAAACAGGTAATTTTGCCCTCCTTTTGGTTGTTTCCACGAATTTAAGCAACAGCGTAGTACCTGAAATGATTCATGGATACAGACAAACTGATCTTAAGACTTTCGCAATGACAGAGACCCAACCCCAAACTACCGCCTCAGTTTTTGATCAAATGAAGTCCATGGAGCACGAGCAACTCGTGTTCTGCACCGACCACGCTACAGGACTCAAGGCCATTATCGCTTTACACAACACCACGCTGGGCCCCGGCATGGGTGGAACACGAATGTGGAATTACAGTTCGGAAGAGGATGCGGTGAGAGATGTGCTGCGCCTTTCCAGAGGCATGACATTCAAGAATGCCATCGCTGGATTAAACATTGGAGGTGGCAAGGCTGTGATCATCGGTGATGCGCGAAAGATCAAGAATGAAGCCCTCATGCGCAGGTTTGGTCGATTTGTTGACAGCCTTGGTGGCAGGTATTGGACGGCAGAGGATGTCAATATGAGCACAAGGGATATGGAATATGTGCGCATGGAGACCAAATACGTAGCAGGCATTCCGCAAAGCATGGGAGGGTCCGGAGACCCAAGCCCGGTCACCGCCTATGGTGTCTACATGGGGATGAAAGCGTCAGCCAAAAAAGTCTATGGCCATGATGGTCTCAAAGGCAAGCGCGTACTCGTCCAAGGTGCTGGTCACGTGGGATCCTATCTCATTGATTATCTCGTCAAAGAGGAAGCGGTAGTGAGCGTTAGTGATATCTTCGAAGACAAGATTGCCCCCATCACCACGAAACATAAGGTAAAGGTTGTAGACCCCGACGCTATCTACGAAGCGGACATGGACATCTATGCGCCTTGTGCACTCGGCGCCACACTCAATGACGAGACCATAGGTAAGCTGAAGTGCGCGATCGTAGCTGGCGGCGCGAACAATCAGTTGGATCAGGAAGAGCGCCATGGCAGCATGTTGAAGGAGCAGGGGATTGTTTATGCTCCGGATTTTCTAATCAATTCCGGTGGGATCACGAATGTCTATTACGAACAGCAGGGCAACTACAATCGCGATCGTGTAATGAGTCAGACGGAAAGAATCTACGACGTATGTCTGGATGTTATCAATCACGCGGAAAATAATAACATCACAACTCATGAAGCTGCGTTAGATTTGGCCCTGAAAAGAATATCAACCATAGGTAAGGTGAAATTGCCTTACTAACACTCATCGCTAATGCTCAACAGGCGGATCCTTAGAATTAAGGCCATGCAGGCCCTCTATGCTCATGAGTTGGCTATCGCCTCGATGAAACAGATTCTTTCCGAGCAGGTCTCTCAGCCCTTCGACTATGATCCTGCGTTTCATGACATGACCGAAAAGGTCAGCTATGAAAAAAAGTCAAGGTTTGTTCGCAATACTTTCCTTTCGAAAGTCGATGATCCTGACATGTCGCTTTCTGATCTCGATCCTGAAATTATTGAGGCAATCAGGACCGGAATTGAGGAATACCAACAGGGTTTGATTGCTGAAAAATCTGCAGGTCGCAAGCGGATGGAAGAGGAAATAGCCAACATCCACAAGACATACCTGAAGCTACTCCTACTTCCGGGCGAGGTTGCCTTCATTGAGCGAAAAGAGAAAGATCGACAGGAGAAGAAAGCCAGTTCAAAATGGACGAGGACCTACAACTTCATGAGGAACCCCTTTGTGGACGCCCTAACCACTTACAAGCCCCTGGTGGATCTTGCGATGAAGGAAAAAGTGGATTGGAATGGGGAAGCTGAAGAGCTCAGGGGTTGGTACAAAAACATCTGGTCGAAGAATGACGAGATCATTAGTTACCAATCGAAGGATGACCCTACGGAGGAAGAACATTACGAGGCGGCCAAGTACCTTATGAAGAATCTCGTCTTCAAAACCGATGAAGTAGATGAGTTCATGTCTGCCAAAGATTTACACTGGTCCGAAAACAAATCTATTCTCAAAAGTATGGTTACCAAGACCATCCAGAGCTATGCACCGGATTTGGATGAAGCCTTTGAGTTGAAGGCACTTTCTTTGAACGAAAAGGATGATTTTGCCTATTTCAGACTTCTGTTCGATGAAACCATCGGCAGGGGTCAGGAGCTGGAATCGATCATAGCTAAAAAGACAAAAAACTGGGACATGTCGAGGGTTGCGACCTTGGACAAGATCATTCTGAAAATGGCACTTTCAGAGATGTTCAATTTCCCCAGTATCCCGGTCAAGGTCACAATCAACGAATTCATTGAGATCTCTAAAAAGTACAGCACGCCCAAAAGCAAACAATTTGTGAATGGGATTTTGGATGTACTGGCAAACGAGCTAACTTCGGAAGGTTTAATAAAGAAAAGCGGACGAGGACTAATAGATAACAAGTAACCGAAATTGAATCGATATGAGTAGAGGATCCAGTTCTTTCTTTTCATTCTTGCTAGGCGTCATTGCCGGAGCAATTGTGGGTCTGCTATATGCTCCTGAAAAAGGCTCCAATACGCGAGACAAACTCTCTTTCCTGCTTGACAAATACAAAAAGCAGTTTGAGGACATCCTATCAGAGATTTTGGAAGGAAAACAGGCGGTAGAAAGCGAGGCCAAGGCAGAGGGCGAGAAGATCATCAGTGGTGCCAAGGAAAAGGCTGAGAAACTACTCGATGACGTAAATGGTTTGATGGATCAAATCAAAGGGAACTAGTCAACCCCCAGAACTTTAACAGATCGTTAGGATTTAGAAAGACAACAACACTTTTGGATTTCCCTAGTTTTGTTGGGTAAAATCAAAAAATCATTATTATGAATATTATCAAATCCCTGATGCTACTTGTTGCTGCAGTGGTATTCGTGAGCTGCTCCAACCAGGAAACGGAGGCAAGAATCGCCAAGTTGGAAGGTAAAGTAGCAGAATTAGAGGCCAAAGGTGGAACTCCCAGAGTGGCCTCCACACCAGCTGCCAAGGCTGCCGAGCCGGAAGTACAGCCAGAAGGGCCAATCCCGGCATTTGCCTTCGCTACCTCAGACCACGATTTCGGCACCATCACCGAAGGGGAAATTGTTGATCACGTATTTTCCTTTACCAATGACGGTGAAGCACCGCTGATCATTTCCAGTGCTACCGCATCTTGTGGCTGCACCGTTCCTTTGTGGCCCAAGGAGCCAATTCCTGTTGGAGGTACCGGAGAGATCAAGGTTCAATTCAACAGCCGAAACAAGCCTGGAATTCAGAACAAGACCGTTACTATTACAGCAAATACCTATCCTAAAATCACCAGGTTGAAAATCAAAGCCAATGTGGTGAAGGAGGAGAATCCATCATAATTCAAAAATTTAGATGATCAAAACCCTATTACTGCAAGCCGGTACTGACAACTACGGCTCATTTATCATGCTGGGAGGCATGGTAGCTGTCTTTTACATTTTCTTCATCCGTCCGCAGCAGAAAAAGCAGAAAGACACGAAGAAATTCATAGAAGCAATCAAAAAGGGTGACCAAATTGTAACCCTTGGTGGTATACATGGAAAAATTACCTCAGTCGATGAAGACACGGTCACCATTGACGTAGACCGAGGAAACAAATTGGTGATAGAGAAGTCCTCCATTTCTTTGGAAGCTTCCAAAAAATATCAACCAAAAGATTGACTTCTTATGACCTAGATGGCTGGTAGAGGTTTATTAAAAGGTTTAAGAAATTGGAAGGTAGTGGTGCTCTCTTTGCTGGGCGCCACTACCTTTTGGTTTTTTAATGAACTCAACAAGGAATACACAACGCGACTCATTTATCCCCTGGAGTTCAACTTTCAGCGCGATAGTGTCGTCATCATGGAACCCCTGCCACAGACGCTTAAAGTGGATGTTACAGGGGGCGGCTGGAACCTGCTACGTAGGACTTTCATCCTGTTTAATCCCACGCCCATCACCATTGATCTTTATAATCCCACCCTCATCAAGTTCTATACCCGGGCAACTCTACTGCCCATTGTAACTGAGCAACTGGATGAGCTCACGGTCAACTACCTGCTCACTGACACCATTTTCTTCAACATCGAAGAAAAAATGACAAAACTCGTACCTGTGCAGGTGGATTCTGCAGGTATTCAAATGAGAGAAGACTACAGAATCGTCACTCCCATTGCCATATCACCGGATACTGTGGAAATCATTGGTCCGAAAAGTCTGATAGACACCCTACCTAACCCCTATACCATTCCTGTTGTCGAAAAGAGGATTGACAACGATTTTGATGACGGCGTAGAGGTTGGTTTGTCGCGAGCCGATGTGACACTAGCCATACCAGATGAAGTCCAGGTATCTTTCGGCGTGGACCGATACTACAGGGTTACCGTTCCCGTGACTTTCGATCCCTTGAATTTCCCGGAGGATTCCAGCACTTATCCCAGCCAGGGAACCATAGATGTGGCATTCACTGTACGGCGTGCAGAGCGTGATGATGAATATATCGACACCGATTTTGGCATCACTCTGGACTATCAAATGCTGGAAGAATCCGACTCCACGATCATGCCAATACTGATCTATGCGCCTGAAGAAGCCATAGAAATAGATCTCATCCCGGAAAATCTGAAAGTCATAATAGCGGAGCAAAATTGAAAATCTATGGCCTAACCGGAGGAATCGGCGCTGGCAAGAGTATGGTCAGCAGACTCTTCCGTATCCTTGGGGTCCCTATCTACGACGCGGACAAAGAGGCCAAAAAACTCACCCTTACTGATCCTTTGATCAAAGGAACCATAAGCAAGGTATTTGGACCGCAGGCCTATGTCCACGGCCATTTCAATCGAGATTTCGTGTCGGCAGAGGCCTTCAAAGATCCGGCAAAACTCAACCAACTCAACAGTGTTATTCATCCAGCTGTGGCACGGGATTATCGGGAATGGTGCCAAAATCAATCGGCCGTTTATTTAATTCGCGAGGCGGCTCTAATCTATGAAACCGGGATGCAGAGGGATCTTGAAGGGGTTATACTGGTATCGGCACCTGAGGACATCAGGACGACAAGGGTGTTGAAACGGGATCGACATCGCGATTTGAAACAAGTGAAGAATATCATTTCCAGACAACTACCAGAAGAAGAGAAAAGAAAGATCGCTGACCATGTCATTGAAAACGATGGCAGCACCATGCTGATACCGCAGGTCCTGGCACTACACGAAAAACTATCGAATTCGTGATCATACACCTTATTTCCAGCCCCCGAAACCTGTCCACTGCATTGATGTACAGTTTCCATCATCGTGGGGATACGCTAGTTGTCGATGAGCCATTTTACGCTTATTACCTCCACAAGACTCAAAAACAGCATCCGGGATTTGAGGAAATACTGGCCAGTATGGAAAAAGATCCCAAAAAAATTATCGCATCCTTTCCGTCATTGTCCCGAGCTCATCCGCATTTGTTCCTCAAAGACATGGCACATCACTGGCTAGACATAGATATCTCTTTTTTGCATCGGCACTACCCCATTTTCCTTATCCGGGATCCCGCTCAGTTGATCACATCATTCCAGCAGGTCATTGAAAATCCAAAGATGGAAGACATCGGAGTGAGGCGGCAATACGAGTTGTTCCAGTGGGTCAGGCAACATGACATTCCCCACCTCATCATTGACTCTGGCGAGCTTCTAAAGCATCCAGCAAACTTCTTGAGGACTGTTTGCGACATCCTGGGGCTGTCATTCACCGACAGTATGGTGAAATGGCCAAAGGGTGCAATACCACAAGATGGTGTCTGGGCAAGGTACTGGTACAAAAATATCCATCAGAGCGAGGGATTCGCAAAGCAGCAGAGCTCAGCACGAGATCTGCCCAAAAGCGCTGAGTCACTTTATCAGGAAGCGCAGGAATACTACCAAATAATGTCCGCAGTTGCCGTCCGCTTATAATATCGGGTGCAGTAAATTCACCACAAACTAGAAGTATGCTACAGCAATACAATCCTCAGAATGCTGATATCCAAGTTTGGGTCGGAGACCAACTCTACCCCCGCCAGGAAGCCAAAGTTTCCGTTTTCGACAGCGTGGTCCAAGGCGGAGATGCCGTTTGGGAAGGACTGAGAATCTACGAGCACGGTGCTTTTTGCCTCAACCAGCATTTGAAGAGACTACATGAGTCGGCCAAGGCTTTGGCTTTCGAGCATATCCCTGATTTCGACTTTGTCCGAAATGCCATACGGCAAACCCTACAGGCCAATGGTATGAGCAAAGACACCCATATTCGGCTTACGCTAACCCGTGGCGAAAAGGTGACCTCAGGCATGGATCCCAGGCTCAATCAGTCGGGTTCATGTCTCATAGTCCTGGCAGAGTGGAAACCGTTGGTTTATGATAATGCACAGGGTATCAGGGTTGTTTCCAGTAGCATTAGAAGAAATAACCCTCAATTTCTGGATTCAAAAATTCATCACAACAATCTCCTCAACAACATTTTGGCGAAAATCCAGGCCAATGTCGCGGGGGTGGATGCTGCCATCATGTTGGATAGCAATGGCTTTGTTGCGGAATTGAACGACACCAACCTATTCATGGCCAAAGATGGGATTTTGTTTACCCCACATGCTGATGCCTGTCTACATGGCATTACGCGTGGGCTTACCATTGACATCGCTCGGGAAATTGGCGTGGAAGTCGTGGAAAGAAATCTATCCCTGGTGGAGTTCTACAATGCTGACGAAATCTTCGCCACCGGGACCATGGGAGAACTAACCCCCGTGGTGGAAGTAGATGGCAGGGATACTTCCTCTGACAGAAAAATGACTAGTGCGCTTCAGCACGCTTTCGATCAAAAGGTTCAGGAGCTCTGCGAGCCAATTATCTAGTCAAAGATGGACAGGAGCTAATACATCATTTCATAGGGTTGTACATGTAACCCAGTGTGGCACCAAGTGTAGCCCTTAGCCCTGTGATCAAGCCCGAATCATCAACATAGAAGTCTGGTGTATGATGTGGGGCAGCCATTTTCGGATCGCTGCCTTCGGGACAGCCACCAATAAAGAAAAAGAAACTAGGCACTTTCTCTGCGAAGAATGAAAAGTCCTCCGCTCCGGTCTTGGCTTTGGCGGTCTGGACGTTTTCAGCTCCTATACTGCTCTGGATGAAGGGAACGACATGCGCTGTAAGTGCCGGATCATTATAGGTCACCGGTACGCCCCTGGTGATCTGCAGGTCAACCTCAGCACCCATACTCTCCCCAATGTTCTTAGCCACACGTTGAAAGTCCTCATGTAGCTTGTCTTGCATGGCGGGATCAAGGGTTCGTATCGTGCCAATCATCTCTACCTCCTCAGGAATAATGTTGTTTCGGACCCCTCCACGAATGAGGCCCACTGAAATCACTGCAGCCTCCTTAGTCAATTCGGTTTGACGGCTGATGATCGTTTGGATACCATTGATAATTTGCGAAGCTGTTACAATCGGATCTACACCGGACCAGGGGGTTGAACCGTGGGTCTGTTTCCCTTTGATTTTCATCACCCAGCGATCTGCAGCAGCCAGGGTACCTCCTGGTTTGTACTTTATCTGGCCTACTTCAGTCTGAGAGTTGATATGAAGCCCCATCATTACATCCACGGCGGGATTCTCAAGGACACCTTCCTCAACCATGAGCTTGGCACCACCTTCTTCACCGGGAGGGGCTCCTTCCTCAGCTGGCTGAAAAACGAATTTTACGGTTCCCCTAAGCTCAGATTTCATACTGGACAACACCTCGGCAACAGCCATGAGGATGGCCACGTGTGTATCGTGTCCACAGGCATGCATCACTCCTGTCTCAATGTTATTGTATGTAGACTTCACTTTGGAGGCCCAAGGTATATCCACTCTTTCTGTCACTGGAAGAGCGTCCATATCTGCGCGTAAGCCGATCACAGGCCCTGGCTGGGCACCTTTCAAGATACCCACGACTCCTGTTTTAGCTACCTCCGTTTGCACTTCTATACCTAAAGACTTGAGGTGTGCCGCCACCTTCTCAGCTGTCTTGAATTCTCTGTTGGAAAGTTCGGGGTTTTGGTGAATGTCACGACGCCACTCCGTCATTTTGGCTTCGACTTTGTCGGCCAGGTCCATAGCTTTGGATTTCACCATATCTGGTTGGGCAAAGCTCGAAAGGGGGCAACATGACAGGAAAATTAGTGATGCAAAAAGCGTTCTCATGGATCAGCGTTTTAGGTTGTTGCTTTTGTTGGTCCCTGAAATTAGCTCAAGAAACCTAACCAATCAAATTTCACCTATCCAGTAAGTGGCTTCTATTTGCCGATCAAACCTCTCGTGAGCACATTGAGCCGTTCGACTTTTTCCTCAAAATTACCTTTCAGGGTTTTGCGGTAGTCGTTTAGGTTTTGTACCAGCTCATTCACATCATCCGGAATCACCTCCTCAAAAAACTGGCGAAGGCGTTTGGCTGTGGTTGGTGATTTGCCGTTGGTGGAGATAGCGATTTTCACATTTCCCTTGGTCACAATTCCACCCATGTAGAAGTCGCAATAGGGAGGGTTGTCGGCAACGTTTACCAGAATATTTCTATTCCTACACAAGCGATAGATTGCCTGGTTCAACACTTCATCGTCAGTCGCGGCGATAACAAGTTGATGGTCGTTCAAATCCTCGTCCTCAAACGACTTTTCTACAATGCTGACATTTCCGCTTCCAGCCAGGGTAATGGTATTTTCACGGAAGAAGGTAGCAACCATCTTCACGTTAGCGTCAGGGCTGGACTTGAGTATGAAGCCAAGCTTTTCTTCAGCTACAAAGCCTCCACCTACAATCAAAATCTTGAGATTGCTCAGCTTGAGAAACACAGGGTACAGGCTGTTTCGCTCCATCAGGCACTTCTCAGGGTCCCATATTCTTCGAATACAGACCTCAATTGATAGGCATGTCGAACTACTTCCCCAATCACGATGACAGCCGGATTGGCAATGTCTTGCCGAATCACCAAATCCAGTATATCCGTCATCGTGCCCACAGCTTTCTTCTCACTAGGAAGGGTGCCATTTTGGATTATGGCAATAGGAGTATCAAATTTCCCAAGCGTGTGGAATATCTTCACTATCTCGGCCAGTTTGCTCATTCCCATCAACACCACGAGTGTGGCTGATGTACGTGCGGCATGCGCCATGTCCTCACTTAACTGCCTTTCAGAAGTCGTACCGGTCAGTATCCATACGCTCTGGGATACACTCCTTTGCGTAACAGATATACCGGACCTGGCTGGTACCGCCATTGAAGAAGAGATTCCAGGAACAATTTCTGCATCAATACCAAAACTACCGGCGTATTCCACTTCTTCTCCGCCGCGACCAAAAACGAAAGGATCACCTCCTTTGAGCCTTACCACATGACCATGTGATAGCGCTTCACTTACGATAAGTTCGTTGATTTCATCCTGTGAGTAGGCTCGGAATCCTCTTCTCTTGCCAACAAACACCTTCTTGGCTTTGGACGCGTGGTCCAGCAACTCACGGGCCACGAGTGCGTCATACAGCACCACGTCTGCCGATTGCAGGGCCTTTACACCTTTGAGTGTAATCATTTCCGGGTCACCGGGTCCGGCACCCACCAAAGTCAATCTTGGATTAGGCATGTACCAATTCTTGGGTGCGCTGCTTGTCGATGAGGTGGTAGAAAGCCCTCGCCTCCTCCAGGTACTTCATTGCAAATTGCTCAGAAGGTTCGACGGTATTGATCTGATTTACCAGATCAGTAAATGTCGCGACTCCTACCAATGCCACTTTATTAGTTGCTACATAGTGCTCATCAAATCCCTTGATGATGCGATGATGCGAGTTAGTCTTCAATTGGTCCGAAACCATCAAAGCCTTGGCCGTATTGACAAATGCCGTATAAGCGTGGTATATGGAATCTGACCACTTGCCTTCCTTCAGGGCCTCCGCAGCATTGTCCAGTTTTTCCTCACTTTCAAAGAGTAGAGTGGCTACAAGATCTATAACGACCCCAGCGCACTCTCCAACCCCAATGGCCTTGACGTAATCCGCACTATGACCCCAGTCTACGAAGTCTTCGTCCTTCAGATTGTCGGTCTTTGCCAGATCTTTGAGGAGGTCGTAGAAATAGTTTTTTCCTAACCGATCATAGTAATCGAGAAAAGTCTCGCCATCCGAGTGTCCACCCTCAAAATCGCTTAACAAAAGCCTGAGTGCTTCCGGACCTCTTTTGCTGGGGATCTTTATCACCTTATCGGCAAATCTGCCTTTTCCGTCCCCAAGCACGCCACCACCCAGCAACACCTGAAGTCCTGGTGCTAGTCGGGCACCTGATTTGATGGACATACCCTGAAACCCAACATGCGCCATATTGTGCTGGCCGCAGGCATTCATACACCCGCTGATTTTTATCGTAACGTCTTTATTAGAGACGTAGGCTGGGAATTCACGCTTCAGTAGTTTCTCCAGCTCCCTGGCAATGCCAGTGCTGCTCGCAATTCCCAGATTACAGGTGTCAGTACCTGGGCAAGCAGTTACGTCTACTGTTGCATTGTATCCTGGATCAATGAAATCCAATTTTGCCAATTCATTGTAAAAGAAGGGTAGTGCCTCCTCCCGTACGTGGCGAATGAGTATATCCTGCCGCAGTGTAAACCGCAACTCGTTGCCCGCATGATCCTTGATGAGATTGGCCAGCTTCCGGGCTTTATCCGTGTAGAAATCACCCAGATGGACTTTGATACCAACAGCTACCAGGCCTTCTTGTTTCTGCTGAATGACGTTCGTCTCTTTCCAAAGCTCGTAAGCTTCTTCGTCCTCGATTTGGACTTCAGATACAGTTGACTCGGGCAATTCGGGGACCCGATCAAATCCCTCGGTTTCAATATGAAATTCCGTCAGGTTAAGCGCTCGTTTCTGTTCATCGATGAGTTTGACAAATGCCTCCAGCCCTATCTCCTTGAACAAAAACTTGAGGCGGGCTTTGTTTCTCTTGTCTCTTTCCCCATAGCGATCAAAAACCCGGAGCACAGCTTCCACGGTCGGAATCAGAAATTGTTCCTCCAAAAAATCGTATAGCACTTCCGCATGGGATGGCTGAGAGCCTAAACCTCCAGCCAGCATCACTTTGAATCCACGCACATCCTTGCCGTCTTGCTGACGGACTTTGGCAATAAAGCCAAGGTCATGCATGAAACTCAGGGCATCATCACCGTCGGTTCCGGAGAATGAAATCTTGAATTTTCTTCCCATCTCCTGGCACACAGGATTACGCAGGAAGAACTGAAACACAGCATGCGCGTAAGGCGACACATCGAAAGGCTCATTGATGTCTATTCCGGCAGTGGGACTGGCCGTAACATTGCGGACAGTATTTCCACATGCTTCCCGCAGCGTAATATCATCCCGCTCTAGTTGAGACCAAAGTTCAGGCGTGCGATCAAGGCTTACATGGTGAATTTGAATATCCTGACGCGTGGTGATGTGCAACCGACCAGTGGAATATTCGTCAGAGACATCGGCTATCCTGAGCAACTGCTCACTGGTAACTTTGCCGTAGGGAAGCTTGATTCTGACCATTTGTACGCCGAGCTGTCGCTGCCCATATACTCCACGGACCAGACGAAGCGAACGAAACTTCTCCTCATCAATCTTTCCTTCATGGAATAGCCGGATCTTTCTTTCAAGATCAATAATGTCCTTTTCTACCAGTGGATTTTCCAGCTCTGTTCTAAAACTCTGCATTTGCCTCTTCCTCTCTATTCTATCACGCCTATTATACTATCATTCCTAACCAACCAGGTGGATACCACACTCACGAGACTGCAGCGCCTTCACTGGATCGAAGTAGTCGTTATTTTTTGGGAGACCCTTTTGTTCAAGGTAGTCATCCAGATCCTCATCCTTCCAGTAGTAGAAAGGACTGATTTTGAGAATGCCATCGTTACTGTAGCTCAATATGTCCTTAGACTCCCTGTATTCTGTTTGTCGGACCCGAATATTGGTAAACCACACTTCTGGCTGATGCTCAGCCAAAGCCCTTCGAAAGGGCTCTAGTTTTACCAGTTCCGTGAAAGGTTCATGTTTTGGATCATCAATGGTGGGCAGACCCAAGGTCACATCGATATAGCCCCTGGTTTGCTTCGGGGTATAAATGCTGATGTTCAGGTTGTAATCATTGATCAGGCGCTCAGCATGGGTGTAGGTTTGATGATTGTTGTAGCCCGTATCACACCAAACAACGTTGATGTCCGGGTCTTTTCTGGCAAAGGTACTCAGCAAAATAGCTGAATAAACTCCGAAACTTGTTGTGACGATTCTATTGTGGGTCAATGGCAATGCCCAGTCAATGATCTCGTCCGGTGTCTTGTGTCTAAGTTCTTCGTTGTACCGCTCAGTATCAATTCTTATCATAGAGACTGTTTTAAAGTTCTATTATCCTATCGGAATAGTAGGATAATACGCAAAAGTAGTTTTTTGGTTATTCTTTGCAAATCTCAAATTATGCAAACGTTGCTGTGGTAGTTAGGATGATAGCTCGGTTTCCCGGGTCACTAAGTCCTCGAGTGTGGTGTTGTTGAAGATCTTGAGTGTACTGTCTCTTACCTGAATCATGAGTTTGTGGACACTGCAGGTAGATTCGTCGGGACAGTCCTCGCATTTTTCATAGAAATTCAAGCTAACACAGGGCACCAATGCAATGGGCCCCTCCAGTATCCTATAGACTTCCGAAATATTGATCTCACTTGCCGGTTTTAACAAGTAGTAACCCCCACCTTTTCCCTTTTTCGAACCCAGGTAGCCTGTATGTCTCAAACTCAACAGAATACTCTCTAGAAATTTTTGTGGGATTTTCTCCGCTTCAGATATGGTAGCGATTTGTGTGGGGTTTCCGCTATCCTGCCTGGCTAGGTAGCTCAATGCCTTCAGACCATATTTGGTTTTTTTCGACAGCACAGTTCAAAGTTATCGAATTCAACAACATAAGCTGGAAGCGAGTCGTATTACTTCACTATTTTTCCAGTTACCTCCTAAATGAGAAAATCCATGCAAACGATAGTGATTGCGGTAGCGCCTGTGGTCTTGCTAGCAGGTTTAATACTCATCCATCGCGTGCCACCGGAACAGAAGAGGCCAGCATCAGTCCCTTACGATTTTCCCGACACGCTCGCCAACAGATCGTATGATCTTGACAGCCTTATCGATATTATCGGTCCGCACAAGGGCCTTCCCAAAGGGTTTGAGGTTGCGGCAGCGATCGCGTACTCCGCCTACCCTGAGTTGAGGGATGTAAAAATTGATATGGTTCTGACTCAGAAGGGCGCCCCCATGGAGTCCAGCTTCAATGTCTGGTCAATGATATTGCCAGGCAAGAAGAATCGGAAATATAAGATTTTGCTCAATGATGCTGAAAACACGTCATTCGACCCGATCCTATTGCGGAATCTCCCTTTTGATGCCCAGGTGGGCATACTGGCTCATGAGTTGGGCCATGTCGTCTATTACCACAAACTGAACCTCATCCAAATTGCAAAATGGGGTTGGAAGTATATTCAGGACGACGAATACCATGCCATTCACGAACGAACCACTGATCTTATGCCAATATACCATGGCTTGGGAAGTCAGATCTATCAATACGCCTATTTTGTCAGAAAGGACCCATCCTGCGTTCCCTTCTATCAACGTGGGAAGCGATTCATGGACACTTTCTACATGACAGATGACGAACTGCTTGCCTACATGGAGGATCTATAAATCCGGTAGGCATCC
This sequence comes from Cyclobacteriaceae bacterium, assembly GCA_965601475.1. Lineage (GTDB taxonomy): Bacteria > Bacteroidota > Bacteroidia > Cytophagales > Cyclobacteriaceae > JAWPMT01. Next base: position 1,959,750 of record OZ271832.1, read on the forward strand.
CATAACGCCAGGATCAGTCGCAACAATACCAGCGACAAACCAATAAGGAGGTAGGTGATTGGCCTAAGTGCAAAAAGCGTAATGAGTAAAATGAAGGCTGCCATGTTTTAGAGATTTTTGGTGAAGGCTTCCCCCCATTCGCATTTGATCTCCAAATGGTTGCGTGCTAGCCAGCTATCCCAACGCTACGAAACACTGACCTGATCCGAAATCCCGCACCCTCCGATCAGCGAAGGATGATTGCGGGGCTTTAGAAAAGCAATGAAGACATCGAAGCTTTCAAAGGTGAGATAACTCCGCGCGATCCTTTAAGGTGGTGAATAGGGGCAGCTTGACGACAACCTCAGTGCCCTCGCCTTCCTCAGAGAAGTGCTTCATCGTTCCCTGATGGTCTCGCAGAATCTTCGAGACAATGTATAACCCAAGGCCGGTACCTTCCCCCACATCTTTTGTGGTAAAGAAAGGAACCCCGAGCTTTTTCATGGTGTCTGATGACATACCTACCCCATCATCTACTATTGTGACCAGCACCGCCTTCTCCCGTACCTCCCCCTGTATTGAGATATTTCCGCGATCAGAAATGGCATCAAGGGCATTGGTCAATAAATTCATGAATAATTGATGCAGCTCTCCATTACTGCCACGGATGGTTGGAAAATCCTCCGGAAACGTCGATGTGATGGCGACATCGTCATTTCTCCCCAAACCCAGGATCTGAATACAATTGCCAATAATATCCGGTAAGAAGCATTGCTCTGCACCCGCATTGCGATTGTATTGATTCATGCTGCGTACGATTCCGGCAGCTCGATTGACTCCTTCATTTGCCATGTCCAGCATTGGCTTCACGTGTTCGAATTGCTCATCGGAGAAGTTTTCTGCTATGTGCGTTTCCAGTCCGTGTATACCTCCTTTTATATAGGTGAGGGGGTTATTAATCTCGTGAGCAATGCCGGAGGAAATCATACCCAGCGATGCCAACTTTTCGGATTTGACCAATTCATCTTGCGCCCGCCGCAGTTTCAATAGGGCCTCTTCGGTCTCAGATTTCTTTCTTCGAAGGGTCGCATTTGTTTTCTTCAGTTTCGCAGTTCTCATCTCCACCTGCACCTCGAGCTCAGTCTTGTAACGCTCCAAGCGCTCTTCACTCAATTTGAGTTGCTGGTTCTTTTGTTCAAGGTTCGAAATCATCTGTTCGTAAGCCCCATTGAATTGAGTAATCATTACGACAATCAGGAAAGCCACCACAGATATCATGGCAAGGTTGATGGACCAGGCGATCACTCCCAAGTTCTGCTCAAGGTCCACTTTGAGAACTCCCTGAATATGCAATGCCGCCAACACCGCAACAATGGACAACGTGACCAAGCTGACATAGGTAGTTTCTCTTTTGGAGAGGGCCACAAAAGTGAAAAACGGAATCAGTACCAGGAGCACTTTGTTAGCAGAAAGCACGCCAATTTCATATATATCGACAAGCACTACTCCCAGGATGGCGAAAATCACCACATACGATTTTAACGTTGTGGACAAGCGCTTCCTCCTCAAGGTGAGCAGGACTATCACACCCAGGAATATCAAATCAGTAACAAATGACAGTTCAAAGCCTGCGTTGAACCATTTGCTCAAACTCGCAAGATAAGTGGCCAATCCGGCTACCGAACCAAAAACCAAACCCCTATTGACAATAGTGTCCTTTACTTTTTTCAAGCGATTTCTGGCATCAACATCCATGGGTAAGTGGCTGGCTTAGAGAAATTGAAATACAAATAAATCAATATTGATCGTGAAAATTAAAGAATAAACATTCTCATAACGGATTGATTACAAATTCTTTTATCTCCGAAATCGAACCTTTGCATTATTCCCTGTCGTGACGGTGATCGATGCTGACAGGAGGCCTCCTGAGTTAAGTCATACATGCGCCGATCATATTTCATTTTGATCCCATAGGCGTAATTCTACCTTAGACTCGAATAAAATGATTAGGAAGATGGTCAATCGTAAGATATTAATCCCTTTAGATGAAGCTTTGATGACCCAGCCACTGCTGGAGTTCATTATTAGTCTGGCTTCAAAAAATGACTTCAGCCTTCTTCTGCTTAAAAACGAAAACAACGGACGCAATTCTGTTCCATTGAGCCCACTTGAGCAGGCTGATGAGTTGGAAGTTGATTACAAATTGCTAACGGTAGATGGCTTCTGGTCCCATGATATCAATGAATATGCAGAACTTCATGGTGTCGATCTCATTGCGATGAGGGTGGACGAGAATGACAACTGCACGGACCTCATCAAGGACATTGAAAGACCATCTCTGTTATTTCCAGCCACCTGGCAGCCGAGGGATATCAAACGCATGGCTTTTGCTTGCGACAATCATTCTTTTCAGGACTCCACTGTACTGACCATCCTTTGGTACCTCGCAATGGAGCTAAAGGCGGAAGTATACATCGTTCACATTAGCGAAAGACCGATCGACAAATGGGCTCTGAAGCAAAGCGTGGAGGATTCCATTGAATTCTATCTGCAAGACATCGAACATTACTACGAATTCATACATAGTAGCAACGTAACTGAGTCACTATTGAGATTCAGTGAGGAAAAGGGTATTGATCTTTTGGCGACTATGCCTAGGAACCATCAGATCAATAAACTTGAGAATGGAGGACGGGTAACCGGCCAGCTCATCGAAAAAGCACCGATACCCATCATAACTATCGACTAAAAACTTCAATCATGGAAGCACTCGTAAAAACCCCCAAGAAAGTAAGAGAAGAGCAACCATTGCTGGTAGACGAACCGGTACAATTCCCGGTCTCCAAAAAATGGAATCTTCAGAGCTATGAGGATTTGATGAGCATAAAGCGTGTCAAGGAAAGGCGTGAAAGAAGAGAGACAGCAATGTATTTCTTCCTTGGGTTGACGCTCAGCCTTTTGATGGTCATCGCTGCCTTCGAATACAAATCCTACGACAAACCAGAACTAGTTCTTCTGGAAGGCACAGCGAATGAAATTGAGATGATGAATGAAATTCCACCTACGGAACAGCCACCACCACCTCCACCCAAACAAAGCATACCTCAGGTGATCACGGAGGTCGCTGATGATACAGAGATCGTGGAAGATCTTCAAGTCGAAATTGACGTCGAGGCTACCGAAAACATGGCCGTGGAAGAAGTGGTCTATGAGGAGGTCGCTCTTGAAGAGGCTGAGGAAGAAGTAGAACAAATCTTCAACATTGTTGAGACTTATCCAGAGCCTGTTGGTGGATTTGAAGCCTTCTACAAGTTCGTAAGCGAGAATATGAAGTATCCGCAAGCAGCACTGAGAGCTGGCATTGGTGGACGCGTATTCGTACAATTTGTGGTAGAGAAGGATGGTTCCCTTACCAACTTCAACGTCGTCAAAGGCATAGGATTTGGATGTGATGAGGAAGCCATTAGGGTGTTGAAAATGTCTCCAAACTGGACAGTAGGTAAGCAAAGAGGCAAGCCTGTCCGAGTATATAAGACCCTTCCAATTTTCTTCATCTACAAAGAAAACGCACGATAGACAGTTACTTCGGTACTGCTGTCGCCAAAAGCCCAGTAAACCTGGGCTTTTTTATTTTGCCAAACGACCAATGACGGCAAATTTACCAGGGAACTAGCGTTCCTGAACCACGGTCAAAATCATTCATATGAAATCAGGACATTCCCTATCTTTTTTCCTGACCGGACATAGCCATAGGCGTCCCTGATCTCTTCCATCGGGTATACACGGTCTATCATCGGCCTGAAAGAGCCATCAATTAGCCTTTCTTGTATGAACGCCATGCTGCCCTTCAGATCTGTGGGCAAGGGAAAAATCACACGGCGATCCTTCCTGAGCCCTGAACGCATTGCCAGAAAGATATTTTCCCAGCCAGGTCCCAATTCAGAGGAAACATAGGTGCCATTTTCCTTCAATATCTCCTTACACCAGCGATACCTGCTCTTGCCGACAGCATCAAGCACTGCATCAAACTTCATGTCAAGCTGGGTAAAATCCTCAGACTTATAGTCAATGACATGTGTGATTCCAAATGACCTAACCAGGTCCAACTGATCAGTACCACAAACTGCTGTGACGTCGGCTTCTAGAAACTTCAAGAACTGCATTGCTGCGGAACCTATTGCTCCGGTGGCTCCATTGACCAATACCTTGCGACCCTTTTCAAGTTTGAGCAGCTTGATGAAATTGTAGGCATAGTGCGCTCCTTCAGGGCTAGCTGCAGCTTGCTGGAAATTTATGCCCTCTGGGACTTTAAGCATAGGACTATCCATAGAAATTCGGGCGTACTGGACTTGCGTACTCAATCCGCCATCGTTAAAGCCCCAAACAGCGTCTCCTTCTTTGAAACCGGAGACTTCGCTGCCCACTGAAGTCACAATACCAGAAAAATCTGTTCCAGGTATGAGGTGGCTGGGTCTTGGAAAGCCGGTGAAGAACCTGATAATCCATGGCAGACCCCATAGAATGCCGCAGTCTGTCCGGTTGACAGTGGTGTACTTTACTTGTACAACCAACTCATCTTTGTTGGGGACAGGAATAGGTAAATCCACCAACTTCAAAACATCCGGATCACCGTAGCGGGTTCTTGCAATAGCTTTCATAAAGACGAGATCAAATTACCGTAAGCCTCGATCAGATCAAATGATGGTTGTCATGTGCTTCAAATTCTGTGGGCGCTATCCGCAGGACCAGACAATAACCGGCAGCGGTAGCGAACTCAATTTGCAATAGCGATGTTTCCAAATTCAGCCAACCATATTTTCTCAAATATTTAAATTATGTCACATAAAGTATTAATCACCGGAGCCAGCAGTGGCTTTGGCAAAATGACTGTCCATGCGTTGCTAAATGGAGGCCACCAGGTCGCTGCCGCAATGAGAGGTGTGGACGGTAAAAACAAGGCTAACGCCGAGGAATTGATCAAGGCAGGTGCCAGCGTGGTGGAAATTGACGTGGTTTCTGACGAGAGTGTAGATAGTGGTGTCAAGCAAGCCATTGAGGTGTTGGGAGGATTGGATGTAGTCATCAACAATGCCGGAGTCGGCGTGATTGGGATGCAGGAGCACTTCACCATTGAAGACTTCCAAAAGGTGATGGACGTGAATGTATACGGCGTACAACGTGTAAATCGTGCCGCGCTACCGCACCTTCGCGCACAGGGGTCCGGATTGATTATCTACATCTCCAGCTTGCTGGGCCGAATGACTCTGCCTTTTTATGGCCCGTATAACGCTTCAAAATGGGCATTGGAAGCCATTGCCGAGAACTACCGAGTGGAACTGTCCGGATTTGGTGTGGAAAACGCTATCGTGGAGCCAGGAGGTTTCGAAACCAACTTCTTTGGCAACTTGATTCCTGCCAGCGACACCAGCAGAAACGCAGCGTATGGGGATTTCATGAACGTCCCTCAACAAATGGGTGAAGGCTTTGGCGAAGCCTTAGCCAATAACCCTGAGCAACGTCCTGAAAAAGTAGTCGACGCCATAGTAGGGCTAGTGGGCATGGAAAAGGGACAGCGACCTTTCAGAACCGTAGTAGATAACATGGGCATGGGAGATCCTATCAAAGGATACAACGAGCAGTTGGAAGGTCTGATGAAGGCCATCTATGGGAACTTCCAGATGGATGGGATGCTTTCCACTAATCAATAGCGATCAACAAGCATCAGATAGCAAGAAAAAGGCACCTTAAACGGGTGCCTTTCTTTTTTTTACTCGGTGCTCCGTTCATAACTGAACCCACCACTTTGATTTTGTTGTCCACCTGATGCCCAAGACAAGAATTTCACATCGATGTAGATATCCTCTTCGATCAGATGTAGTACCAAGTCTACACCCACGATATCCCTCGGAGCGATGGTCGTTCTGAGGGGTTGAAAAGTCAAAGAAGCGATATTGGTTGTTGTCCCTTGTGCCCACTCCGTGCCTTCGGGGCTGACATTTTGTGTAGACTGTGCCTCCGTTCTGGCATTGTAGATCTCTCCTCCCGCATTGCCACGGGTTAGCCAAATCAGATCGGTGATTCGATCCTGATTTTCAGCCAATGTGGGGTCGGCACCACCATTCTTCTCAAAAACTATTTTCTCACCAGTCCATACATTGAAGTTCTCATTGACGTCGGTGAGGACTACCGTAATAACGAGGGTTTCTGATTCTCCGGTAGGAGTCGCTGCACGCGCCGTGGCTGTGAGTTGAGGGTTCACCTCAAAATCAAAAGCAGCGGCGTCATTCACCGAAAGCTCACCATTATCTGCAAGAGCGAAAGCACCCTGAACGGACTCCTCAACCAAAGTGAAAGTGATGACACTTCCATCACTGGCCTCAGCCTCGAGCGTCCCAATGATGTCATTTGCAGCAGGGTTTTCTGCGATGGTAGCATTCAAGTCTTGCGTATCCACAACGATTGCCTCTGGCTCATCATCAGAACAAGAGTTTATGAGTATGCCTATCAAAAAGGCACAAGAGAGTATTCTAAGATTTTTCATGCTTCTATGTACCTCTCTTGGCCTGTTTTGGTTTGCCCTATTGCCTATTCATCTCTCAAATAGCGCACTGGATTGATTGTGGAGGCCTTGATGGCCTGAAAGCTAACAGTTCCAAGAGCGATAAACATGGTTATCAAACCTGCTCCTACAAAGAACCACCACTCCAGCGAAATGCGAAAAGCAAAATTCTCCAACCAAGCAGAAGTAGCAAAGTAGCTAATGGGTAGACCAATGAGAATTGCTGCGACCACCATTCTTGTCAGCTCCGACGAGAGTCGAGCAACCAAGGAGAAATTGCTTGACCCCAAGGTTTTTCGAATCCCAATTTCCTTGCTCTTGCGTTCTAGTGTAAAAGAGGCCAATCCAAATAAGCCAAGACAGGAAATGATGACGGCGAGACCTGCAAAATACCTGGACAAAACGCTGACCCTCGTCTCAGCATCATACATACGCTGATAATCTTCGTTGAGGAAGTGGTAGTCAAGATCAAATCCTGGATTGAATTCACGATGCAGTTCTTCAACACTTTCCAGCATCAGTCGTTCCTGACCCGCTTGAGCCTTGACCACCAGATAATCCATCCAATCATCTGCCAGTTTGATGAAAACAGGTTTGATCGTTTCATGGAAAGACTCAAAATGGAAGTCTTTCACCACACCAATGATTTCTACTTCAGAGCCCCAGAGCTGCACCTTCTGGCCAATGGGATCTTCAAATCCCATAAAGGCAATGGCTGCTTCATTAAAGAGAATCTTATCCCGCTCGGTCGAAAGCTCATCTGAAAACGATCGGCCAGCCACTATCTCAATATCCATCAGGTCAATGAATTCTTCCGTGACAAACATGCGCTCAAACTCGGTACGGTCATCTGGATCTTTGCCTGGCCACTGGATGCCGTAGGTTCCTCCGTTGTGCCCAGTCATAGTATGGTCACATCCTGTGACAGCAGCAACTCCAGGGAGGTTGGAGACCTCACTCTTGAAGGTTAGAAACCGAGCACTATCGGCGACTGCTCCTTTTATGTCGAAGAAAACCACATTTTCCTGATCATAACCCAGATGTTTGGTCTGGGTGAACTGGATTTGCCGATATACGACCACAACCGAGACAATGAGCACAAAAGACAGCGCGAACTGAAAGGTCACCAAGCCCTTCCTTGTCCAGGTTTCTCCCACGCTCTTGTTTAGTTTTCCCTTCAAAATTTTGGCGGGACTAAATCCTGACAAGTAGAGGGCAGGGTAGCTCCCCGCCACCAATCCAGTCACTATGATCACAAGTCCCATCACAAGGAGGATTTCCATCTCGAAGGTTAGCGCCAGGTCCTTGTCGGTAATCAAGTTGAACTGTGGGAGCAGTGCAAAAACGGCCAGTCCAGCGATCAATGTCGATATGAGCACCAACAACACGGATTCTCCCAGGTACTGAAATATCAGAACCCTACGAGTAGCTCCGACGGTCTTCTTGATCCCCACTTCCTTCAATCGACGGGAAGCCCTGGCTGTTGACAAATTCATGAAGTTGATACATGCGATCAACAAGATGAAAAAGGCGATAGCACTAAAGAGCCTGACGTATTCAATACGCCCACCTGATTGTACGCCATTCTCGTATTTACCATATAGATATTTTTCGGAATAATTCACCGCAAATGGAGATCTGTGATTGGCATTTCCCTCGGTTTTCTCCCGAATCAGCTCCTTCACCTTTAGATTGAATGCTACCCTATCTGCATTTTCATGGAAAAGCAGGTAGGTACGGGGTCCGGTATTGTACCAATTCTGAACCCATTCATTATCCTTCCAAAACCAGGAGAATGGAAAGATGCAATCATATTGTAGAGAAGAAGTGCTGGGCAGTTTCTTGAAGACTCCGGTGATTTGAAAGCGCTCCCTTTTTTCAAACTCAATTTGCTCGCCAATGAGGTTTTCGGTCGTGCCAAAAAGGCGCATCGCCAGTTCATCGGAAATCACTACTGAGTTGATATCCTGGAGCATCACTTTGCTGTTTCCCGAGAGGAATTCAAATGTGAACAATTCAAAGAAATCCTTACTGGCATAAATCACCTTTGCGTTGAGGTTTTTGTTCCCTGCGCTCAATGTGTAATTGGAAATCCAGGTCGCGGTAGCCGCGTACTCTACTTCCGGAAATTCTTTGGCCAGGGTTTCTGCTGTGGGACCCGCACTGGTCTGTCGGGTAATTACACCTCCACCCTGGTCTACATTTTCCAGTAATTGATACAGCCTGTCTGCCTTTTCGTGATACTTGTTGACTGCAAGCTCGTCCGCTACCCACAGGTAGATAAGCAGCACACAAGCCAGACCGCTGGAAAGTCCCAGGAGGTTGATGAGAAATGACGAGCGATGCCTGCTGAAGTTTCTGAAAGAAATCTTGATGTTGTGCTTGAATAGATCCATATAAATGAGTTTTTGACTGATATTGATTGTTCGGATGATCCCTGGCCGAAAGAGCAGTGCCACATCCTTATAAAATAATCTTCGAGCGGTTTTCTCTCCTACAGTTTCAACCCTCCTTTGGTAGAGCTGCATGAGGTCTCCCTCAATGTCTGGGTGATAAGAAGGCCTACAAAACCATCTCAATAATTCCAGGCCGAGCCTTGGAGGACTTGAAGGTTTTGCGTGTTTCATTGCATGTCGAGGATCAGCTTAGGAAGCGCGTCCCAAAGTCTGTTGCGATCCTCTCTGACCTCAACAAGTGTCCTTTTGCCAAAAGAAGTCAATGAAAAATACAGCTTCGGCCTACCACCACGAGAAGCCTCGGTATCACCATGGCTACTAGCCAGCAACCCCTTCTTTTCCAATCGGCGAAGCGTTGTTTGCAGCGCCCCCACACTCACGTCCCTACCCAAACGACTTTCGATTTCATCCTTGATTGTCACACCGTATGCATCTCCGTGGAGTATCCCAACGGTAAGTAAGACGATCTCTTCGAACTCGCCGATCTTGTGATCTTTCATACTTAATACTATTTTGTAGTATTGCTAATATAGATAAGAAATACGAATACTACTTTGTAGGGTTGTGGAAATTTCTATTTCTCCCCATAAATCTGGCGGAGTCCCAGGCTATCCCCTGCTTGTAGTGCTGACAAGGTCAATATGATTTCAGAGTCGCCATTCATGATGTTGCGGGTACTTACATGACCCAGGCCCAGGGCATGTCCGATCTCATGCAAGGCAATTAAGTAAAGTGTCTGGCAATCTTCAAGGCCAGCAAAGGGATTAAGAACAACCTGACCACCAAGGCCTGCACATTTGTCATCCTGGAAATTGGGGAAGGCCACGGCAGACTGCCTTATCTGCGAGGCAAAAATGCGGATATCCGAGGGTGCATTGGTGTCCTCCTCAGTGAAGCTGATGTTTGCAACATCCTCCCAGGCACTTAGTGCTTTTCGTACTTCATTCTTCGCACATTCCGGCAAAAGGGAAAAATCCAAACTGGGCACATTGACTTCTCTATGCGTATTGATTCGTCCGTTGGATTCCTGAAAGCTGAACGAAATCGTAGCTGTCGATCCTGGCCCCTGCACGTCTGGTCCTATGGGATCAAAATCCGCATCTTCGCCCCATTTCAATCCAAAAAGGCAATAGGGAGCGGCAGGTGATAAACAGGCTTCAGCCAGCAAGTTGTTACACACACCAAATTCTGTAGAGGACTGGCCGCGACTGGAAAAATCATCGGAGTCACAGGAAATAGACAAACTGACAAGAAACAGAAGTATTCCCAGCATCAATCCGGGAACACTTCTGGTCAGAGAGCGCTGGTGGCTATTGCCATTCACATCCATGAAATAAAGGTAAGGCCAGCGCTTTTATCCATCAAAACCTTCAAACACTGTGATTTTCGACACTTTCCTCCTGCTCAAATTCCTCGATCTCACGGAGAAAGACGATGGCATCATCAATCTGGCTGCCACTACCCTTCAACACTTTGTTCATCCATTTCTTGTCAACATTTTTTGGGCTCAGTTTTCTGGAGAGCCAGTATGAAGCCGGAGCAAACAAAAATATGCATATAACCAGATTCCAAATTATCCAATCCATCGGCGCGTGTTCGGTGATATCCACGCCAAAAAGTACGCTGAAGAAAATGGGTATAAAAACGAAGCTACTGGGTAGAATCCAAACGACAACTCTCAGGTACCTGATGATCGTCAATTTGATCTCCAGGAGGTCTTTTTGTAATTGAAGAATAGGTCTATTGTAGTCAATCTTGCCCAGCAGCACCAGCTCATGAATGGCGCCCGATGCGACAATAATGCACCAGACCGTGAGGATCACCGCAGACCCAGCCACCAGGGGCGAGGCGAGATGCTCATACGCAAAATGCATCAAAGCACTTCCTGCGATCAGGTAAAATGCTACTGTAATCCCTGCTACCCAGATGAGGGAGCTGATTTTCTTCCTGGCCTTATCCAGATTGGCTTTGCGAATAACTTCAAGGTTAAGCCTCCAGTTGCGATCCAGCCTCTGGTTGATGGCGTGCCAGCTTTCCATGATTTGTGCGAACTCACTCATGATTTTCGAATTTTGCTTTTAACTTCTTTTTGATACGATTGATTTTGGTGCCTACGTTGCTCTTGGAAATGTTGACGATCGATGCAATTTCCTCATGACTTTTGCCATCAAGGTGAAGCATAATCAAGGCCCGATTGAGTTCATTCAACTCATCAATGAACTGCAAAAGGAGCACTTCATTTTCTGAGGCACCCTGGGGTTCGTCTTTGATTTCCAGAAATTCCTCTCCTCCACCCAGGGGTGCGGAAGCCACGGACCTCACTTTCTTCTTCCGATAGTATGAGATAGCCACATTCAAAGCGACCCGATAAATCCAGGTAGACAACTGGTACTTATCGTCGTAGGAATCAAAGCTTCTCCAAAGTTGAAAGATGATGTCCTGGGCAAGGTCTTGTTTTTCAGCTTCCTGGTTGCAGTAGCTGTTAACTACTTTGAAAATGATCCCCTTGTAATCATCCAATGCCGCCAGAAATCTTTCCTTGTTCTTTTTCACTTTGCTTCAAGTTACTTCTAACCCATTATTCGCAGAGCTCCTTGATAAATCACACTTCGGTCAAAAAAAAGTGAATATTTCTTTCCTCCGTCGCAACGGCAGGGTTCAATTCAACGCTGGGGACTCCCAGGCTACTATGAAAAGGCTGCTACCAGTGGAAATCCCGATCAGCTACCTCAGTGCCTTCAGGGACAAGCACATCGGTAATGGAAGTGACCTTATCCGAAAACTGTTCATGATAGAATTGAACGACCAAAAGATCTTTTTCTAATGCCAGTACCTTGAATAGCTTGAAGTCTTGTTCCTGGTTCATGAGCGCCGGAAGCTGGGCACTGGTCACTTTGATATAGGTGTTATCCTTTGGGTCCTTTACAAATTTCCAGGAGGCGAACAAGGACTCTCCGCAATCTCGAAATTCGCCGTTGTTGGTGTAAGTAGAATCGCTTTGGGTGTAGGTCTGACGATAACGCAGAAAGCAATCGCCCATATTCATTCTCGTCCCATTATTCAATCTTCGAGCCAACTTCCAGGTCTTCTCACCCTCCCCCGCCAGCAGCAACCTGGCATCCTCCGGAAGTTGGTAGGGCTCCTTCTCCTGACTTGAACATGCCAAAAAAATGACTACTATGTGGAGGAGATACACGCTTCTCATGGCTTATCTGAAGATTACAGCTAGGACGAAAAGGACAAAACTCAGATGACTCCATCTGACATTCAGTAATATACTGTCTCTGGATTGGTTCCAAAGCAGCTTCACATAGGGAATTGCTATCGCCGGAATAGTGAGGAAGAGCAAGGTCTTGCTCAGTGTAGTCAGGTCCTCATTGATGCTGAAAACAACCAAAACGAAAGCCACCAGGAGCACTAAGCCAGCAACAAGTATAGACTTACTCAATCCCAAAACGCCTGGCAACGAAGTTTTGCCGATCTGCTTGTCACCGTACACGTCAAGGCAATCAAGAAATATCTCCCTTGCGAGGACCATAAAAAAGAGAATCACCGAAAAGAATAGCAATTGATTGTCGAACGCTTTGATGATTGCCACGCCCCAGAGCGCACCAGCGGCACAAAATGCCACTATGACGTTCGCAAGGAGACCTAGATGATTGTTTATCGGTGAATAAAAACTAAACAGGACAATCGAGAAAGCTGCCAACGCCAAAACCAGCCATCCCAAAATCAAAGCACTGCTCAGATAGATCAGCAGGCATATCAAGCCGCTCATCCAGGCCAAACGCAATGGCAACTCACCAGTGGCTATGGGCCTCCGCTTCTCATTGAGTAAGTCTTTTTCTCTATCCAGGATATCATTCAGGACAAAGCAGTAGGCAGAACCAGCAAACGCGCACGCGAAGAGCCAAATCGCTTCCATTAGCTCATTGGCTCCTGGCCTGTAAGCAGCTAGCACCAGAAGCGCCACCATCAAACAAGCTGAAGGACGGATGCTGTAGAGAATATGGCCAAGCATCCTCCACATCAGCTATTGTCTCCGAGCAATTGCCTGAATTCGCTTTCTTCAAAGGAGTGACCTGTTTCCATCAAAAACTCCAGAACCAGCATCAAGTTGAAGGATCTGGAAATCCAGTACATATTGGGCACAAGGTTGAATTGTTTGATCATCCAGGATTTGAATGGTGGGAAAGGCAGATAGCCGAAACCAGAGAAGAAATAGAATTCCTCCAACTCCGAAGCCAGCGCCTCGGCATCCAAATCTATACGAGGCCTTTCGCCCAATCGGCACAGAGAAGTATAGACCAACAATTTTTCCATTTCGAATGCCTCAATTTCCATGGCACGGTATAGATCTTGTATTAGCCGTGCCTTGATGTCCATGAAGTACCCTTTGCTGTCCTGAGGCATCATCCTTACCAAATGGTACAGGATTTTGTGGGGTGATGTGTAGTATGGCGATACCTCCTGGGGTCTCGTAAAATGCTCATCAGCCTCCACCACTGCCTTGATCAGGTCCATCGAAGCGGAGTCGTACTTCGTCAAAACGAAGTCGTGGCTAAGGGTAAACAGGAGGATATTGGAGATCACACTTACATCGAAGTCCTGTACCCATTTATCTGCAAACCAGGTACGGTAGGCAGCGGAGGCTTGATAATTTTTCAGCGCTGAGGTTACTCTCTTGTGATTATTGGCCTCAGCATAGGTAACGATCTTTTTTCTCACAGCCCCGCTCAGACTATCATTGCCCAGGGCAAGGGCAATGACAGAACTATCGTCAAGGTCATCAGGCAAACGATTCCCGTACTTACGGTATTTTGTGCCATTGGGAAAGGGTAAATCGGGTGGTGCGGTTTGCCAAAAGTTGTACGAGGCCTCTCCTTTTCGATTGGCATAGAGATGGGCATTTTGGTTGACTTCCTGCACCATCAGATCCACCATCGAGCGGGTGTTTTTTGGTAAATGGTGGCGGTACTGCTGGAGAACATAGGAAATCGTAGCCGAATAGCTGAAGGTATTGTCTTCTACTCGTACGCCATCCCAAGTCCGCTGTGTTGGAAACAAGCCCGAATTGTAGAAGGTATCGACCTTTACCTGAAGCGTCCTCAGTTGACTAATAACCTGAACCACTTGTGCGGTATCGTACTGGGCAGATACCTGTAGTGTGCACAAAAAAAATATCGAAGCAAGTGATTGCTTTACTTTCGTAACCATCTGAACGGACTACCGATCTTTGAGGGATAAAGATGAACAAAGAAATTCATTACAGACGGCCCTGGTACTTATTTAACAGGCATCTGGAATCTGCGGTCCCCTATTGGCAATACAAGATTTACGAGATTCCCTATGATCGAGAACGTCTGGAACTCGCTGATGGTGACTTCCTGGACCTCGACTGGATACGCTCGAATTCGTCGAAGTTGATCGTCATGTCGCACGCCATGGAGGGAAACAGCAGGGACTATTTCGTCGAACGGGCTGCCAAGTATTTTTCGAAGAAGGGTTATGACATACTCATGTGGCACTTCCGTGGTTGCAGTAGAGAAATGAACCGACTTCCGCGCTTTTACCACCTGGGCAATTCAGACGACCTGCAGGCGGTAATCCAACATGGCGCTGGTAGCGGGTACTATCAGAAGATCTTCCTGGTGGGATTTTCTATGGGTGGTGTCACGACGTTGAACTACCTCCATCGGGAGAAAGTGCACCCCCTGATAGCTGCCTCTATTGTCTTTTCTACTCCCCTGGACCTGGCAGAGTCAGGAAAGAGGATTTCCTCGGGTATTGAGCGGGTATATGGTCAATGGTTCTTAAGGAAATGGAAAACGCGGATTCGTCGGAAGGCCGAACAGTATCCTGAGTTGTTTGACCTTACCCGGTTGGAAAAAACACGAACACTGGAGGAGCTACATTCAAAATACACCTTACACTTACATGGGTTCGACTCGATAGATGAATTATATTTTCAATTCAGTCCAATGAGCTTTCTGGATCAGTTTAACCATCCCACACTCATTGTCAACGCCAAAAATGACCCCGTTCTTGGTCCCAATAGTTATACCAAAAGCACATCAAAACCCGTAGAAACCTGGGTTCCCAGACATGGCGGCCACCTTGGCTTCTCCCTGCCTGGCAAGTCGTATTCCTGGATGGAAATGGTAGCTGAACACTATTTCCAACGATACAGCTAAGGCGCATTTCAACCTATATCATGGTTATTTTTTGAATCTTTCAAATCCCTATGAGCACAATTGCTGTTCTCTGATGTAGCTCAAGGAAATACCATGAAATTGAAACAAGGACTTATTCTCTTCAACGTCGCGCTCATTGCTCTACTACTCATCACCTTCACCGAATGTGAAGAACCCAACCCCAACAAAAACACCTATGGGGAGCGACTTCTCCAGGAATCGACAATCAGCCCTGCCATCAAGAGTGAGTTTAGCCACGTGGATTCTGTCTATGTACCCATTTACTCCAATATCTACAGCAGATCCAAGCTGACAAAATTCTACCTGACCGCCACACTCAGCATCAGAAACACAAGCTACGTGGATACGTTGCTGATCAATACCATTGACTATTTCAACACCAAAGGTGAAATTATTAGAGAATACCTTGAAAACCCCATATTGCTCAACCCCATGGCATCAATAGACTATGTCATAGATGAAGAAGATCACACCGGAGGAAGCGGGGCACACTTCACAGTCATTTGGTCAGGGAAGAACAGAAGGGTGAAGCCAATCATTCAGGCAGTGATGATTTCCACCAATGGTCAGCAAGGGGTTGCCTTCACCGCCGAAGGCGTATCCATAAAGCAAGGTCCTTGATTGAACTCGGGATGTGAGTTTTTCGGATTTGGTCCTGAGCGTCAAATGCTGATCAAAAGGAATTGATCACGGTAACTCCCCGGTGATCAAATCGGTCCATTTCCACCAAGGCTTTCGGTACCTGATCCAGTGAAATGGTTCTGTCAATGAGCTTTGATGGTTCCAGGGCTCCATTGAGTATCATTTGCAACATGGGGGGATAGCGATGGGCCTGCATGCCATGGCTACCGAGAATTTCCAATTCATTGGCCAGGACGAGATCCATCGGAATTTTCGGATGTTGATGATCTCCCGTCATTAAGCCCACCTGGATATGCTTTCCACGCTTTCGGAGGTTCTTGATGGAGTTGAAGCAAGTAGCCTGACTCCCCAGAGCGTCCAACGAAACATGGACACCACCGTCAGTAATCGATCGAGCGACCTCCACGACATCATCTGTCGCTAAGGCATTGATTTTGTGCGTGGCTCCTAATTCTTGAGCCAGTTGAAGGGTAGCATCGTCGATGTCTATGGCGATTACTTCAGCCCCCAAAGCACTGGCAATCATTACTGCGGAGAGACCCACACCACCACAGCCATGAACCGCTACATATTGGCCACCTGTGACTTGTCCTTGAGCAACAATTGCTCGAAAAGCAGTCACAAACCTGCAACCGAGGGTAGCGGCCGTGAGGTCGTCGATTTCTTCCGGTAGTGCGACCAAATTCGTATCTGCATGCTCCAGGGCCACATATTCGGCAAAGGAGCCCCAGTGCGTAAAACCCGGCTGAGTCTGATGATCACACACCTGATGGTTGCCAGACCGACATTGGCCACATCGACCACAACCACATACAAATGGTGCTGTGACCCGGTCTCCAATTTTGAAATTGCGCACGTCCTTGCCGACAGCTACAATCACACCTGCTAATTCATGGCCGGGAACATGTGGCAAAGCAATGTCGGGATCATGGCCCATCCACCCATGCCAGTCACTACGGCACAAGCCTGTAGCAGTGACCTTCACAAGCACACCATGGGACTTTGGGGTAGGATCCTCCGTATTGCGAAGGACCAGGGGGCCCTGAAATTGATCAAAAACTATTGCTCTCATTTCATTTTGGAATTCAACGCATCGTGAGCCCAAAGCCCGCCCAATGCTGATTGGGAATCGACTCCTCTCAATTTAAGAAGAATCGCGAGCTCTTGATGGGGAAAACGCGTATACAGCAGGTGAACCTCTCCATCTTTTCATTGTGGGTGGCCTGTTTCTTAATTGTGCTTTCGCGAGATTTGCCGGCCGCGAAGCAGCAGCCTCATGACGCTCAAGGAACATTTACGCAGAAATATCTCCCTGGCTACCCCTGTGATCATTGGACAACTAGGCCATATCATGGTATCTGTTGCTGACACCGCAATGGTGGGCCAGGTGGGTGTAGTGCCTTTGGCTGCCTCTACTTTCGCGAACACTTTCTTCTCGTTGCTCATGCTTTTCGGCATTGGCGTCAGCTATGCTATCACCCCGCTGGTGGCTGCCACTCCGGAAAGTGACAAGCCTCACCTACTGGCTTTTCTTCAGAATGGACTGCTAGTCAATGTCGTCGTGGGGTTGGGCCTGATGTTTCTTGCATTGGGTGTGACACCCATCATGGACATGTTCGGGCAAGAAAAAGCCGTGGCGGAGGCCGCTCGCCCCTACTTGACCATCATAGCTTTCTCCTTGCTGCCTATTATGATATTCCAAACCTTCAGGCAATTTTCCGAAGGTCAGTCGAATACGTTCCACCCCATGTGGGTATCAGTACTGGCCAATTTGCTGAATGTAGGACTCAACTATCTGCTCATTTTTGGCAAGATGGGATTTCCCGCTCTGGGGTTGAATGGTGCAGGATGGGCCACATTGATTTCCCGGGTCATCATGGTTATCCTGATGATCGTAACCATCAGGAGACAATGGGCAGGATTCCGATGGCAGTTCGACCTTTCCATTGTCAAACGGCTGGTGAAACTGGGCATACCCTCCGGCATGCAATACACCTTTGAGGTTAGTGCATTCGCCATTGCCGCAATCATGGTCGGCTGGCTTGGGGCAGAAGCTTTGGCAGCTCACCAGATTGCCTTGAATCTGGCCGCCATCACTTACATGGCCTCCACCGGCATTGCGGCCGCCTCACAAATCAGGATTGGCAATCAAATGGGGCTTAGGGACAAGGTCACGCTTCGTCAGGCGGGATTCTCCTGTTTCGTACTGGTGGCAGTTTTCATGGCTTTCTGTGGATTGCTGTTCATAGTGCTCAGGGATTTTCTACCGGCCCTCTACATAGACAACACCCTGGTCGAGGAAATGGCAGCCACTTTGCTCATCATTGCTGCAGCTTTTCAAATATCTGATGGCGTTCAGGCAGTGGGATTAGGGGTCCTGCGGGGGCTCACTGATGTACGAATCCCAACGCTAGTGACTTTCCTGGCCTTTTGGGTATTCGCCATACCCGGAGGTTATCTGCTCGGTTTTACTTTAGGACTTGGCGTAGAAGGCGTGTGGTATGCCTTGTCTGCCGGACTTACCATTGCGGCAATCCTGCACATCATTCGGTTCCAGCACTTGAGCAAAAGGCTCAACTTTTAATCGTCAAGAATTTGCTCATAGGCCTGCTTCAGTTTTTTGTCGAGGGTCCAGAGGGTCAGCTGATTTTCCAAGGCTACAGACAGTATGTAGCAATCGATCAGGCCAACACCCTTGTTCAATAGGTTAAAGCGATTGGATATCTCTCCCGCCTTGAGGAAAGCCTGTGATTCGACCGCAGCTGGCAGTGCCTCCCAAAGGGCATACACGACATCCTTTTCACGTTTACTCCGGACGCCCTGTAGGAGTTCTCCAAAAACTGCACTACACCCAAGAACCTCATCGCGATTCAGGTACTTCCTTAAAATATCCACCAGGTCCGGATCATCTTTCCGTAAGAAGGATATCCACACCGACGTATCTACCAGAATCATCGATTGCGGTTAGCACTGCGATAGGCCACAAAGTCTTCGCGAAAGGCCAGCGGCTCACGGTCTATTTCGTCAAGGACATCATAGAGCTTCTGCCTGCTGACATAATCGGTCAATGCTATGATCAAGCTCTCAGTAATGTTTTTCCCCCCAGCCGTAGACTTCACCTTCTCTAGCAAGTCATCAGGAATCAATGCTGTAACTTTCATCGTATTGTCTTTACGACAAAGATACGATCATATATACGATACCCTCTAATCCAGATTTCGTGTTTCCCAGGCTGATAGGAATATCTGCTGATCCTCAACCCACATATTGATCCTAAAACCTTCCGGTGTTTCAAAGAACCACTCCCCTTCATCAGCGTTGGGTTCACCATACATTCTCACCGCCTCATAGTATGGATCTGCATCCTCCGGAAAGTCGATGGAGAACTCATATAGCGGCTGGCTCTCAGCCGTATTGTCAAAATAGTAAGTCAGGCTTTCGAAGGTATTTCCTGGTCGCACTTCCCGAAAGACGAGCTGCGTGCTGTCTGCTGACTCGACTGGCTCCAGTGTAGTTTGCTGGCGAGTTTTGACCATGAATTTGTACGCCATCCCCAGGTAGATATCATCCACACCATCGGGAAAATAGTCCTGTTGATAAAGTGCATATTGCGGAACCACAGCGCAGGCGGCAAAAAAAACCGTGAGAACAACGATGTTTGCGTACTTCATTGCGGCAAATTTAAGACGCCAATAAAGAGTCGCAAACGGTTAAGAAGAAAGTCTCTTTTTTGAAGAGAACGGCCATTACCTCCATCAACAGATATTCCCGCTATCCGCTGTGTCCACCTTAAAACTTCCAAAGCGTCCGGATCCTCTACGTACGTCAATTGGCAATTGGGAGGTGGACCAAAGCCTGGCATCGGTGGACTCCCGGCACTGCCCACTATCGTGTCTTGTTTTGCCAGGGCTTGCCCCCGATCAAAGCCTCAGAGCCATTTTCTATCTAATTTTCTGCCAAAATTTCGCAAATGCATGATCTAAGGGGTTTCCTAGAGAAAATCTATCCAGTAGAACGGGATGTACTTGATCACTACTGTTCAATGTGGAAGGATTATTCCGCTCCAAGAAAGACCATCATCACGGCGCCAACAGACAATGAGAAATACCTGTATTTCGTCCAGGAAGGCATTCAAAAATCCTACTACCAAGAAGAGGGCAGGCAGCATATCACCTTCTTTGCCTATGCACCCTCCTTCAGTGGTATCGTAGAATCATTTCTTACACAAACCCCATCAAAGTATTTCCTGGAGACCATCACCGCCAGTAAATTCAAAAGGATCTCCTACCAAAACCACGTTGCAGTCCTGGAACAACACCGAGCAATCGAAACCCTCTTTCGGAAAGCCACTGAGTCCTTTCTTATCGGAGTGATCGAACGACATCACCAACTCATGGCATTTGACATCGAAACCCGTTTCGGCCTTTTCCTCAAAAGGAGCCCTCACCTCCTCAACCTGATACCTCAAAAGGACCTGGCGTCCTACCTCCGCATAGACCCCACCAACTTCAGTAAACTGCTCAATCGCGTGAAACTTTAGATCTTGGTTTAGACCAAGAACGGGCATCGCTGGGTGAATGAGTTTTGCTTCAAAATTTATTCACAACATGAAATATTTATTGATTTTACTAATGACAAATGCCATGATCCATACCATGAATGGCCAGGATTGGCTGGACAAGAACCTGTATCCTTTCGAATCCCGATTCGTCCGGTTGGAAGCAGGAAACATGCACTATATTGACGAAGGTAGTGGGGAGACCCTCCTCTTCGTACATGGTACACCTACCTGGTCCTTTCTGTATCGTGATTTGATCAAGGACTTATCCAAGGATTATCGTTGTATTGCGATCGACCATATTGGCTTTGGCCTGTCGGACAAGTCAACGGATTTTGCCGGAACGCCCGAAGCCCATGCGGAGAACCTAAGCACCTTCATCCGTAAGCTGGATCTTAAGGACATCACGCTGGTGGTGCATGACTTTGGGGGACCCATAGGATTGGCAGCCGCGATAGAGAACACCAAGCGCATCCGTAAGGTGGTTGCTTTCAACACCTGGCTATGGGCCACCAAGGATGATCCTATGGCGCAGCAGATTGATGCCTTGCTCAACAGCGAAGAGGGGAAAGCGGCTTACCTTGATCTCAACTATTCCCCTACGGTGCTGCTGCAGCAAGCCTTTTTCGATACCACCAAGCTCTCGCCAGAGGTGCATCAGCAATATATTCAGGCTTTTCCCGACCGCACATCCAGAACGTCATTGCTGAAAATCGGTCAATCCTTTGTGGGATCCTCCGACTGGTATGAGGGTCAGTGGGAGAAGCTGGGCAAGCTAGAGAAGAAGCAGTGGATGATCATTTGGGGAACCAAAGATCCTTTCTTGAATACCTCCTTCCTGGAAAAATTCCGAAGTCGTCTGCCGGAGGCAAGGATCGAAGCGCTTGAGAGCGGACATTTCGTACAAGAAGAAAAAACGGATGAAGCGATTGCACATATCCGATCCTTCATGAAATAGTCGCATAAAAGAAAAGGCGGTCTGGGATTTCCCAGACCGCCTTTTTTTATTCATTCAGCGGCCAAACCGAAATAGACGAAAGTCGCCTTCCGATTCGACGGGTTGGACAAGGCATGTAGTTCTCCAGGTGCTACTATCACACAATCACCTTCTAGCGCGGTTGTTTCCTCCTCTTCCTCCCAAAATTTGAGTTCTCCTTCCAGCACATAAAAAATCTCTGTCATGGTGTCGTGAACATGCCGGGTTGTACTACCACCCGGCTCAAGGGTAGACTTCGCAAATTGAGTAAGTCCCCGGACCTCACCTGAACCGATGAAGACCTCCTTGAGCATCTCAGGATTATGCGAAACCCTTTTGGGCTTAGCCTGCCCACTTCGGATAATCCTCATCTTAGCATACTCCAGTAATTTGATGCTCTCGCCCCTGGAATTGGAATGTATCTCCGACGCTTTTACCCAGCAGGAGTCTTCCGACCGGTGCTACAGGAGAGATGCAGAAAAACACGCGACCTTCAATCTCTACTTTTCCTAACCCTACGCTAATGTAATAGCTCATGGTATCCGTTGTCACCAGCGACCCAAGCTGCGCCCTCTCCTGAACCCGGTCAGCATCGAGAGTCGAAAGGACCTTTTGCAGCTTTGCCAGTTCAGCCATTTGGCTGGCTATGCGTTCTGTCTCGAGGTGGGCCATGGCACGGCCGGTTTCGTACTTATCTCCGGCGCTACTCTTGGTTTCATTATTGGCAGCTTCCTGCGCTTCCTTGTTGGACTGCTGGAGTCTGGCGATCTTGTCTCCGACAAGATCGCCAGACGTCTTGAGCAGCTTCTTCTTGAGCTCCAGTCCTTCCACTTACAGATCAAACTTGATCCCCTGGGCCAAAGGCAATTCCTTCGAGTAATTGATGGTATTGGTTTGCCGGCGCATATAAGCTTTCCAGGCATCAGAACCTGACTCACGGCCACCACCTGTTTCTTTTTCTCCTCCAAAGGCACCGCCAATTTCCGCACCTGACGTGCCAATGTTTACATTGGCGATGCCACAGTCTGACCCGGCTTGAGAAAGGAAGAGTTCGGCTTCACGCATATTGGTGGTCATGATAGCGGAAGACAATCCCTGAGGAACTGCATTTTGCATTGAAATCGCCTCCTCCAGATCGGAATATTTGATCAAATACAAGATAGGTGCGAAGGTTTCGTTGCAGACGATCTCGTACTCATTCTTGACCTCGTAAATAGCGGGCTTCACATAACAACCCGACTCATAGCCTTCCCCTGAGAGCACCTCGCCTTCGATCAGCGCCGAGCCCCCTTCGTTCACAATTTTCTTCAACGCACTTTCATACATAGAAACCGCGTCGGTATCGATGAGCGGACCGACATGCATGTTCTGATCCAGTGGATTGCCAATTTTTAGTTGGCCATAGGCGTTGGTCAACTTCTGTTTTACTGTCTCATAGAGGCTTTCATGGATAATCAACCTGCGTGTGGTCGTACAACGCTGGCCTGCAGTTCCCACAGCACCAAATACAGCCCCTGGGATAACAATGTCCAAATCCGCATTTTCAGTGACGATGATGGCGTTGTTGCCTCCCAATTCCAGGATGGTTTTACCCAGTCGCTTACCTACAGCCTCTCCGACGGCTTTGCCCATTCTGGTAGAACCTGTAGCAGAAACCAGGGGTACTCTGGAGTCATTGGACATCCTTTTACCAATCTCAGCATCACCGATAACCAAACCTGAGATTCCAGCAGGAACATCGTTCCGCTCAAGTACCTCTTGAATGATGCGCTGACATGCAATAGCTGAAAGTGGAACCTTCTCCGATGGCTTCCAAACACAAACATCGCCACAAACCCAGGCAATCGCGGCATTCCATGACCATACTGCAACAGGGAAATTGAACGCGGAGATGATACCAACAATACCCAGTGGATGCCATTGCTCATACATTCGATGCGAGGGGCGTTCCGAATGCATGGTCAGGCCGTACAATTGTCGTGATAAGCCCACTGCAAAGTCACAGATATCAATCATTTCCTGAACCTCACCAAGGCCCTCCTGCAATGATTTCCCCATTTCATAGGAGACCAGTTTGCCTAAAGCATCTTTCTTCTCACGTAGCGCTTCGCCCATCTGGCGCACAATCTCTCCCCTCTGGGGTGCTGGGGTGAGTCTCCAGGTTTGGAAGGCCTCCTGTGCTGCAGCAATGACGCGCTCGTAGGCCTCATCATCGGCCAGGCGTACCTCCCCGATGAGCTTACCGTCAACGGGCGAATTGGAAGCAACTTCTCTACCGGTAGTGGCCAGCCATTCTCCTCCGATAGCTGCCCCGGGATTGGTCATTGAAATACCAAGGGTGTCTAGAAATGATCTGTCTATTGACATGTCAAAATGTTGTTTAAAAATTGGAAGGCAAAGCTAGGAGGAAAAAGCAGGAAAGGCTTCCTCAATTGCAAACATTCGTTTGTATTATGGATTCAGAACAACTCCAGTTGCCTGGGCAACAGCTGAAAGGTCTTGCGGTGCAAAGGCGTTACCCCATTGGCTTTGATACCATCCCTGTGCGCGGGAGTGGGGTAGCCAAAGTTTGTCTCCCAACCATAGCCTGGAAACTGGATGGCTTTCTGGCGCATGAGCTCGTCTCGATAAGTCTTGGCCAAAATGGAAGCCGCCGCAATGGATAAGTACTTGCCATCGCCCTTAATAATGCATTCGTAGGGTGTATCATCATGCGCCTTGTAGCGGTTCCCATCGATCAGTAGAAGTTCCGGACGCTGCTTGAGCTGATCAATGGCGCGGTGCATGGCCAAGTAAGAAGCGTTTAGAATATTGATTTCATCAATTTCCCCCGGGGAAGCGACGCCTATTCCGTATGTTATCGCAGACTTCACAACCTCCTTGCGTAAGGCCAGGCGGTCCTCCTCTTTCAATTGCTTGGAATCATTGAGTAGCTCGTGCTCATAATCCTTGCGGAGAATGACCGCTGCGGCCACCACCGGTCCCGCCAGGCAACCCCGGCCGGCTTCATCACAACCCGCCTCGATCTTCTTCGTGTCGTAATAGCTCTTGAGCATCTACTTCAAGGAAGCACCTCCCCAGAGCTTGGCATATTTTTCACAGTGAACAATGATGGATTGATAGGCTGCGGGATTGATCCCCTTAGGAACTTCCACTGTCACCGCGCCCTCGTAAATCTGCAACTCAGCAATCAGGACAGATTGAGACTCGTCGGCAGCGTTTTCGCCATTGATTTCCTCAAAAGGCAATTTTGATAGAAAAATCTTCAGATCCGGAGCCTTCTTAGTTTCGAAGTTATCGGCAAATTGGACAGTGTAGGTTCCTTCTTTTTCAGTGATTTTCCAGTCCCCTTCAAATTTGGTCCAATAGCTGTCTGCCTTGAAACTACCCTCGTACTTCACCTCCTGAGCTTGCAGAATATGCACAAAAACAAGAGATGCTAATAGAATAATAGGCCCTTTGGTAGATTTCATGGCAGGGTTTTTGAATTTGAATCTGTACACATAAAAAACTCTCGCCGCCCGTAAACCCTTGCAGGTTCAATGCGTCTCTAAGTCAAATATCAATAACTCAATTTATTTTTTTGATGAACCGTCTAATTTGTTGCTGCTGTATCCTTTGTTTTTGCGCAGTAACGTCCACCGCCCAACAACTCACGCAAACCGTCAAAGGTCGAATCGTCGACCAGGTCTCGAAAGCACCCATCATTGGCGCCACAGTATTGGTTCAAGGTACCGAACCGCTCATTGGAGGAACCACTGACGTCGATGGCTATTTCAATATCAAGAATGTGCCCATCGGCAGATCATCGCTTCAGATATCTTCAGTTGGCTATGAGCAACGAACCATACCCAATGTTGAAGTCGAATCAGGAAAAGAGAAATACCTGGACATCGAACTGGTAGAAGCATTGATTGAAATGGATGAGGTTGTCGTAGTTGCAGACCAGGAAGATCAGGGCAAGCCGTTGAATGAACTGGCTTCAGTGAGTGCGATCTCCATTTCTATTGAAGAAACCAGTAGGTATGCAGCCACATTCGACGATCCCGCTCGGGCTGCGCTGTCATTTGCCGGGGTTACTACTGGTGGGGATGACCTGCTCAATGAAATTGTAATTCGTGGCAATACACCCAAAGGGATTCTCTGGCGACTGGAGGGAGTTGAGGTGCCCAACCCCAACCATTTTGGTGAAGTTGGCTCCTCTGCAGGAGGCATCAGCATGCTGAGCAACAATGTGCTAAGCAACTCCGATTTCTTTACGAGTGCCTTCCCTGCGGACTATGGCAACGCCACTTCAGGGATCTTCGATTTGCAAATGCGCAACGGGAATTTCGATACACACGAACACACATTCCAAGCTGGGCTCCTAGGCCTCGCGGCTGCGTCCGAGGGGCCAATTAGCCGCGAAAAACGCTCCAGCTACCTGGTAAATTACCGATACTCCACCCTGGCACTGTTCCAAAACCTGGGTATCAATATCCTTGGCGATCAGGAAGATGTCACCTTCCAGGACCTCTCGTTCAAAGTAAATGTACCGGGCACGAAATTGGGCACCTTTACCCTTTGGGGCCTGGGTGGGCGCAACACCTACACTTATACGCCGCAAACAGAGTTTGGTGAATGGGATTTCGAAGACAACACGCAGACCCTAGGTGTGGGAGGGCTTACTCATGTCGCTTACCTCAGTGACAAGACCTACATCAATTCAGTAATCAGCGTCTCAAGCTTTCAGAATCTCTATGCTTTTGATTCTCTACGGGTTCGGGTGCTGGAGGATGAGGACGTCAGTGAAAACGCCGTCCGCATCTCCACCGCATTCAACCATAAATTCAATGCCAGAAATTCCATTCGAATCGGAGGTATCTACAGCAGGCTGGGTTATGACCTTGAATACAACGAGTGGAATCGCCAACTCGGTCGAAGTCTGACGTTTCTCAATGAAGAAGGTCATACCAACTTCTATCAAGGTTATGCCAACTGGCAAAACAGACTCAATCAAAACCTTACCTTGAACCTGGGGATGCACTCCTCCTACTTTGCACTCAATGAAGATCTGTACCTGGAGCCCAGACTTGGAATGAGATGGACAGTCAGCCCCGGCAAGACCATTACAGCTGGCGCTGGCCTTCACAGTCGCATGGAAACGCTGGCGTTGTACATGGCACAGCAGGAGCAGAATGGCCAGACGGTCCAAAACAACAAAGACCTCGGCTTCACCCGAGCTGCACACGCGGTGGTCGGATACGAATGGATGCTGGCAAAGGATGTGCGCTTCAAAACGGAGTTATACTATCAATACCTGTATGATGTGCCCATCTGGCCAACCGACACCACTTCCAATGAATACCTACAAAGCTTCTCAGTCCTCAATACCTTCGACGGCTGGACCAGCGACGCCCTCGCCAATGAAGGTACCGGCAAAAACTACGGCGTGGAATTTACCGTGGAAAAATTCCTAACCAAAGGCTATTACCTACTGTCAACCCTATCCCTCTATGAATCAAAATACACTGCAGTAGATGGTATAGAACGCAGCACCCGATTCGATGGTACGTACATCTTCAACGTTGTGGGTGGAAAGGAATGGAAGTTTGGCACCACCGGCAATAAAACCCTCAGCCTGAATGGACGACTGATCTTCTCTGGGGGTAAACGTGAGGCCCCTATCTTGCTGGGCCCATCACGGGAAGTTGGTTTCACCGTTCGCGACTTCAGGAGAAATTTCGACATGAGACTGGATGGTTATACCCGCCTTGACATCGGCATCAGTTGGAAGGTCAATCGTGTAAAATCTACTTCTACAATAGCGCTGAACGTGCAAAACGTACTTGGCCGTGCTAACGAATTTGGCAGGTACTACAGTGGATTTTCCGATGCGGTGGTTTCAGAGTCACAGGTCGGCATGTTTCCCAATCTGAGCTATCGCATCAGTTTCTAGGAACATCTCCGAACCAAATCGGAGGGAGGATGCTTTATTCAGTAGCAAACAAACCAACTACTGCAAAGCATGAAAAGTATCCTTTCTTCCCTTGTGCTATTGAGCCTGATATCCTGCCAGTCCTACTCTCAACCTGCCATGCCGGAGCCGGTCGATGACAAGAAGTTCAATGATTACTGGTACGCTGGAGAAGCGGAATTGGCAAGCTACGAACTGAAGCAGGCGCGATATGGTGAGATTCACGACGGTCATGCTGTGCTTGTGTTCGTGACCGAGCCCTTCTCGGAAAGTAAGCAGGTCAAGCTCGATTATCCGGGAAGAGCTCCTGAGGACAATGTTTCGGTACTGAAACTGAACTTCACCAAAAAATTTCTGACTGGCGTTTATCCCTATTCCATGATGCAATCGGTATTCACGCCTGTTTCCTACGACCGCTATCCCAATACCCTAAAAGTCAGCACGTCCTCACAGGAGTGGTGCGGTCATACTTTCATGCAGCTCAACCTTGCCAAAAACGACTATCAACTCAAGGGATTTTCCTATTTCGAATCCGAGGGAGACCTGGAGCGGAAGGTCAATAAGGTGTTTCTTGAAGACGAGATCTGGAATCGCATACGTCTCAACCCTGCTTCCCTGCCGACCGGAAGCATTGATATTTTACCAGGCACATTCTACCTCCGCCTGCGCCACAAAGGAAGTGAAACACTGAGAGCCAATGTCTCATTGGTCAGCCTAAACAACAGCGAATTCGGCGACAATGCTCATCGCAGGTACACGCTGCAATACGAAGATCGGAGCCTGGACATCTACTTCGAAGACACCTTCCCATATAGAATCCTCGGTTGGGAGGAAAAGTACCAAAGTGGTTTCCGCAACGCACAGCAACTCTCAACGAAGGCCTTTCTCAAAAAATCCATCAAAAGTCCGTACTGGCAGAAGAATAGCAATGCCGACCGCGCATTGAGAAAAGAACTGGGCCTGTTGGCCGAATAAGGAGAGATCAGCCTCTACCCGGCCCTCCGGATATTCCCGCTTTCGCCTTTATCCGATGGCCATCGGGATGCCGGCTCTATCGGGTCTAATTTGCCTGGGTAGTCCCTTCGGAAAAGCAATCAGCTGAGGTATTTCCTGAAGAACTCTACTGTCCTCTTCCATGCAAGTTTTGCTGCTTTTTTGTCATACCTCGGCGTGGTATCATTGTGGAAGCCATGATTGGCATTGGGGTAGACAAAAGCCTCATAGCGCTTGTCGTTTGCCTTCAGGGCCTCCTCATAGGCGGGCCAGCCTTCATTTACCCGCTTATCGAGCTCTCCGTAATGCAGGAGGAGCGGAGCCTTGATGTTGGGAACTAAATCAGCGCCAACCTGCCGGCCATAGAAAGGCACAGCAGCTGCCAATTCCGGCAACCTCACTGCCATCATATTGGAGATCCATCCACCAAAGCAAAAACCCACGACACCAACTTTCCCGTTGCATTGCGGATGGGTCCTCAAGAACTCATAGGCAGCAATGAAGTCTTCGAGCATTTCATTGCTGTCCCTTTTGCGTTGCAGCACCCTGCCGTCGTCATCATTACCGGGATAACCTCCCAGTGGGGTGAGCGCATCCGGTGCCAGCGAAACAAAACCAGCCAGCGCCGCTCGCCTGCCAACATCTTCTATGTGCGGATTGAGGCCGCGGTTTTCATGCACCACAACGATTCCCCCCAACCTGCCTTCAGCATCCTTTGGAACGGAAAGCAAGCCTCTGATTTTTCCTCCTCCCTTGGGCGACTTATAGGTCACATAGTCAGACTTCAACCGCTTATCGCCCTGCCTGATCTGGATCCTATCCTTATAGTTGGGCATAATGCAGCTCATCAGTGATGCCACAGTTATACCTCCCACTGCATACATGGAGAGCTTCTCCATAAAGACCCTGCGGTCGATGCGATTATGAGCATAGTCATCGTAGAGGTCAAATACCCCCTGATCAATGTCTTCTTTCCTGATTTCTTTCATTCGTATTGGGTTGTGGTGATTATCCTCTCAAGATACGCAATACCGGTTTTACCAGGATCCGCCTTCATCCTGAAAAAAAATTCACTTCCCAGCGCCTGATTCTAAGCCAAAAGGCATCTAAAGAAGAAAGTTAAAAATTCAGGAGATGAAAAAGTTAGGATTATTATTGACAGGATTGATCGTAGCCGCAACAGTTGTAGCACAACCTGGAGGCAGGCATGGACGACACGGTGACCACGGACCAGAAGGAAGCCGGGGCATTGAACGCATAGAAGAACGGCTCAACCTCACTGAGGCCCAAAAGACCCAGATGGAGTCGCTCAGGAATGACCACCTTGAATCTATCAGGGATATCGGCAATACCCTGGATATCAAGCGTGCCCAATTGAAGGCAGCAATAGCCACCGACACCCCAGACACAAAGGAGATTGACGGGTTGGTGGCTGAGATTAACAACCTGAACAACGAAAAGTTCAAGCAGTGGGTCGATCACACGCTGAAAGTTCGTGGCATGCTGGATGATGATCAAAAGCTGATTTTTGATAGAATACACCATAACAAGAGGATGCATCATCGGGGAAGAGGGTAACTTAGATCCTCACGCATTGACATAGTGACAAAGGATGATTTTGAAACCATTGTGAGGCTTTACAAAGACAAGGTATTCAATACGTGCCTTGGCTTTGTGAAGCACTTTGACGATGCCGAAGACCTGGCGCAGGAGGTATTCATAGAAATATATCAAAAGCACTCAGGATTCAAAAGCAAAGCCAACATTGGCACCTGGATCTATCGCATAGCGGTTAATAAGAGTTTGGAATACATCAGAAAACGTAGTCGATTGAAAAGAGGAGGCGCAGTGGAAGTCCGCAGTGACCATTTTGATGTGGCGGCAGACACATTCTATCATCCAGGTGTGATGCTGGAAAACCGCGAACGTAGTGCTATCCTGTTTCAGCACATAGACAAGCTACCAGAAAGTCAGAAGGTTGCATTCTTATTGCAGAAATTGGAAGGTTTGTCCGTCAAGGAAATCGCCCAAGTCCTCCAAAAGAGTGAATCTTCCGTGGAATCCTTGTTAAAGAGGAGTAGAGAGAAATTAAGAGAAAAACTCAGCGCCTATTATGAAGGAAGATGAACGAAATGACGAAATAAAGCAGGTCCTGGCGTCGCTGGATGAAGTACGGAGAGCAACACCTCACAGGGACTTTGAAAAAAAGCTGATGACCAAGGTAGCTTTCCTGCCTTCTCCAAAGCTGAGGAGGTGGCTTTGGGCAAGCGCTGCAGCCGTGGTTTTGCTGACCGCCGCCAATACCTTCACGCTACTTGCCACGGAATACGACGATACCTATGAAGAGTCTGTTGTATTGTACCAGGCCATAGACTATTTAGAATTCGAATAAGCATGAGCCGATTTCAATATATTTTAATTGGATTTCTGGTGTTGATGGTCCTGCTCAACATCTTCCTGCTGGTCTTCATTTGGCACGGCAGGCCATTTCATACCGGTGACCATTTTGGCAGGCGACACAGAACGGGGAGCTTCTTGGAGAACAAGTTGGAATTGAGCAGCCTTCAGAAGCGACAGTTCCGGGAAATCCAAGTGGAGCACATGAGCAATATGGAGGAACTGAACCTGGAAATCCGCTTGCTTAATCGCGATCTGCATACCGCCATTCTCAAGGATGACTCCCTGGGAGAGATGTTTGTCAACAAGCAAATAGACTCTCTTCATTTTCTTATGAAGAAAGAAACCACCCAACACATCAGGAACATCTCACTATTGCTGGACAGCGGCCAAAAGGGCAGGCTCCTGGAAGCGCTGAACGAACTGCCCGATCGCTTCGGTCATAGAGGACATCAAAGACGTGGCCATCGAAACGAGTCCAGGAGAAGAGGAGGAAATTAGTAAGGCATTGTTTGGCTAGGTGATTCGTCGTATCATTACCCCCAATGAAAAATCCCTGGACACGACTGACGAGAAAGGTTATCTACGACAACCCCTGGATCACCCTGCGAGAGGATCAGGTCATCAACCCTAAGGGTGGCAAAGGCATTTATGGCACGGTTCATTTCAAAAATCTGGCCATTGGGATCATCCCGCTCGACGATCACAACAATACCTGGCTTGTGGGGCAGTACCGCTACCCCTTGGATGAGTACTCCTGGGAAATACCGATGGGTGGAGGGGCACTAGACCTAGAGCCCTTGGAATCGGCTAAACGCGAGTTGAAAGAAGAGACAGGTCTCACAGCCAAGAAATGGGAGCTTTTCCTGAAAATGCACACATCCAACTCAGTAACGAATGAAGTGGGTTTTGCCTACCTGGCAAAAGATCTTACCGAAGGCGAAACAGAATTCGAAGACAGTGAGGATCTGGAGATTCGGAAATTACCTTTTTCAGACGCTTATCAAATGTGCCTGGATGGAGCCATCACCGACAGTCTGAGTCTGGCTGCCATTCTCAAAGCCAATACCTTGCTGGAGAAGCTATAGTCCGGGCGAACTACACACCATTGCGATTGACCAGTTCATGATGCAATTCATCCCAAAGCATCATGAAAATAACGAACTCGTTGTTGGCACTGAGCTTTTCCTTGATGAGCAGATCAAAAACTACTTTTTGCATGTCATTGAGCTTGGACCGTAGCTCAGGTGTGCTTACCTCCTTTACACGCTCCTTGATTTCCAGCAGCTCATGATAGTAAATGTCCATGCGGTCCTTTTTGCGTTGATTGACACGGGACCTGAAACTGGCTACCAAACCAGCGCTGACAATAAAGACCGATAGGACAAATCCCATGAACTCGGAGTACCGCTCAATAAAAGATGGTTTGTCGCGGTTGATGTAGTCGACCGTGCCATAATGAAAGGGAAAGCTAAGGTTTATATCCTGGTGATTGACCTCGAAAGTGTAGGAGTTGGAAGACTCAAAGATCGGAACGACATGATGCTGATGGATTGTGCCAATGAGGTCATATACCACTTTATTGGCCAGATCGGATGTGGTAATCAACAACTCGTGCACCGCCAGTGTGTACGTGGGCTTATCAAGACCGACACCGAATGCAAAACGAGACAAGATGTAGGGTGTTGTTTTTTTATAGGATTGACAGAACCCTTCAATAAAGGAGCCCTCTCCAATGCTCTCCTTTTCGTCGAGGGAATAGAGGTAGGCTTCCTTATCAAAAAGCAATCGCCCCAACTCATAGTTCTCCAGAGCGCTGAAGAACAGCAATAGGTCGTAATTTGCGAAATCTGTTTGAAGGTCGTAGTGATTCTCCAATCGGTAATTGATGGCCGTATCTCCGGTAAAATTGGGAATCAATCGCTTGAAGAAATCCAATTCATCCACCTCCTTTGTCAGGACCATATATTGGTCGGACTTCATCAGTGAGTCAATGTCCTTGTGGCTCAACTCATGCCGCGAAGCCACCACCAAAACCTCATGAAAAAAGGGAATGACCGTACGGATACTCTTCTTCGACCCGTGATAGTCCAAGGTATTGTCAACCGTAATGAGGTCACATTGGTTGGCCATCAGTTTTTCGATCGAGCCTACTTCCGTCAGTGAATCCTCCGAAACAACCGATATATTGAAATCCGAGTGCGTGTTGATTTCATCGGCGATTTTCTCCATCACAGGCACATCTTCCTCGGAAACCAGAAGCTGCAAATTGTAATTATTGCTACAGGAACTTATCAGCAATAACAGGAAAACCACCAGGGAAGGAAAGAGCACCCGAAAGCTGATTGGCGAATTTTTCATGGTACCGCAATTAAAGCAATACAGAATAAACTCCGAGTGCTTTCCAAAGTTCATTCACACCATCCGGGAACAAAGCTGATGAACGGGATTATTCTTACAAAAAACTGATATCGCGGCGGGCTCCCTTTGGACTTGATAAACAAAAAAAGGCCGCCCCTGAATGAGACGGCCTTGTGTATAACCAATACACAACTATCACCAACCTATACCATAAAATGCCTTATCCCCACCTTGGTAATAGCCTTCGATGAGCATGCCCTCTCCAGAAGGCCGCTCAACTGCTGCCACCAGATCATCGAGATCGTTGATCTCACGTCGATCTATTCGGGTAATGACAAAGCCTTCCTTGATTCCCGCTTCCTTCCATTTTCCACCTTCCAACTCCTGTATTCTTACTCCACCTTCCAGTCCAAGGTCTGCTTTCTCCCGCTGACTCAACTCGGCAAATGTGGCGCCCTCTGTTGAGAATGTATTTGCGCTTACCGCTACAACTTCAGTTGTCCCAAAAGTATTCTTCAGCTTTGCACTTACCGAACGCTCTCTACCATCTCGGAGGTAGGTGACGCTGATCTCATCACCTGGTCGGTTGAGGGCAACCTGTTCTTGCAACTGTGAAACATTGTTCACCTCACGTCCATCAATAGCAATGATCACATCACCCACTTCAATGCCTGCATCTCGGGCAGAGCTGTTGGGCTGCACCTGCGCGACGTAGATGCCTTTCAAGACATCCAGACCTTCCTGCTCCGCCAACTCCGCACTCACGTTTACAATGCTCACTCCCAGCAACGCGCGCTGTACCGTACCGTACTCGACCAGATCCTGAGCCACCTTTCGCACCAGCGTAACCGGCACAGCGAAAGAATAGCCGGCAAAGCTCCCTGTGGGAGAAGCTATTGCCGTATTGATACCTACCAGCTCACCTCGTAGGTTGACCAGGGCACCTCCACTGTTACCAGGGTTCACGGCAGCATCCGTTTGGATGAATGCTTCAATAGAGAGGTTGGGGCCTTGTCTACGACGTGATAAAATGTTGATGTTTCGAGCCTTGGCACTTACGATACCTGCTGTCACCGTAGACCTGAATTCATAGGGATTGCCAACAGCGAGCACCCACTCTCCAATCTGCAGGTTATCTGAGTTGCCCCAGGTAATAGGCTCGAGGCCGGATTCTTCGATTTTGATGACCGCAAGGTCCGTATTGGGATCTACGCCAACGACCTTCGCAGGATAGGACCGGTTGTCATTGAGCAATACTTCGATCTCGTCAGCCTCGTCAATGACATGATTGTTCGTGACGATGTAGCCATCATTGCTGAAAATCACACCTGAGCCCGAGCCCCGGGCTTGCGGTGATCGCTCGTCTCTGCGAGGCTGCCGGTCTCCAAAATAGTCCCTGAAAAAGTCCTCAAACGGATTGTAAGCCGTAGCCCCCCTTCCATCGGTGTAGATGGTCCGAATATGCACCACAGAAGGCGTAGAGGCACTTGCTGCGGAAACGAAACTGAGGCCTCCAGGCACGCCAACATTTACGGTATCGGGCACATAATTGGTGAAACTTACCGGTGGATGAGCTTCTCTGGAAGCCACCGACGTATTGATGGATTCTACCCTAGTATCCTCCTGTATGAATAGTGTATAAGCTGAAATTGCCACCAAACCACCGAACACGGAGGATATGATCATGGCAAATACTAGATTTCTCGTTTTCATTTTCCCTTCTATACTTGACCTTATAATTATACTTGGAAATGCGATAATTAGTTTTTCGATACGGAAATCATTGCCCTTAAGTCGCGACGATTAACATGATTTAACGAAAAAAGGCGAGTCTTTCGACCCGCCCATACTCACCTAACCTAACTCACTATTCGTGAAAAGAACTTACTTGATATTGATGGTTCTTTGTGCTGTTTTCTTCTCGTCCTTAGGGACGTTCACTTTCAGGATGCCGTCTTCGTAGCTGGCAGATACTTTGTCTGCGTCTACATTATCTGGCAGGTAAAAGGATCGATGAAAAGTTCCGTAGAAGCTTTCGACGCTCTTGAAGTTCTTTTCTTCTTTTTTGTTTTCGAATTTCCTTTCACCACTTACAGACAATTGGTTGTCATCCAGATCGATTTTGATTTCGTCCTTTTTCACACCAGGAAGGTGGAAGTCGATCTCAAAGGCTTTATCGGTTTCTGCAATATCCACCTTAGGTGAGAAGCTGGAAACGGTAGAACCACCGAAGAAGTCATCGTTGAAAAACTTGTCCACAAAGCTTCTAAAGCCAAGTGGAGAGTAGTTTGCGGGATTATATTTTACAAGTGCCATTTTAATAAGCGTTTTAGTTTTAAAATCAATTTCGATTAGGGTTAATCGAATTCTGTGCCAAGGCAGGAGGCCGGGTCTTTTCGACAGGAATAATGCCATAATGGCACTATTAGCCCGAATATCTAATGAAATACTGCCATTTAGGCATATATTGAGGTATTGATGGTCGGTTCGAAGATTTTTTGGGTCAAAGTATTGTTGAATGAATAGGGACGAAATACATTTGCGTTCCTTTTTAAAAGGGACTAAATAATATTCCTCCTTAGCTCACGGTTCGTCGTAACGACTGGTTAGAGCATCTGAGCCTGGTCGGCCACCTGTTAATCAGGGGGTCCTTGGTTCGAGCGAACAGTGAGAGGAGTAAAATTCCTCCTTAGCTCAGCTGGTTAGAGCATCTGACTGTTAATCAGAGGGTCCTTGGTTCGAGCCCAAGAGGAGGAGCTTCACAAAACCCAACTTCGGTTGGGTTTTTGCATTTATGGGACTTGGGTCCCGACAAATCCCTTATTTGACCCAAAAGGACTTTCCGCAAATTCTTTCGAGCCCCACGCCACACTCAGCTGGTTAGAGCATCCCGACTGAAAGTCGGGAGGGTCCTTGGTTGGAGGGCTAGCCGCCGGCCCCAATCCGGGCGACCCAAGAGGAGGAGCTTCACAAAACCCAACTTCGGTTGGGTTTTTGCATTTATGGGATTCGGGGTGAGAGGAGAACTTGATGAAATTCCTTTTCCTTCTTCCCTAACTCCATGAATCTCTTGCAAAAAAAGACTAATCGCCCTATTAATGTCTATAGTTCGATACTTGTCGTCATCAAAACCCATTTGTCCGTCTAGTATGGACAAAGTATTTGTTTTTCAATTTCTAGTCAGAGTTCGAGTAAACGAAAGGTAGATGTGGCAGAAGGTAAGAACCGAAATAAGGATATAGCGGCTTTATTGATAAGACCGTAGTAATCTGTAAAGATGTTGTAAATTCTTTCCAAATTTAGATATGGGCGAGTACAAGAACTGAACAACAAATGGAAAAGAAATATCAAATCTTTATAAGCTCCACCTATGACGACTTAAAAGAAGAAAGGGACCAAACAATCAAAGCCATTTTAGAGATGGGACACATTCCCGTAGGAATGGAAATGTTTAGTGCCGGAGATGAGGAACAATGGCAATTAATAGCTCATCAAATTGAGGAAACCGATTATTACGTTGTACTTGTTGGCCATAGGTATGGATCAGAGACTAAGGATGGGGTCAGTTTCACAGAGAAAGAATATGATTACGCCATCCAAAATGGTGTTCCCGCCCTAGGTTTTATTATTGATGAAAATACTAAATGGCCTCCAAACAAAATGGAAAAACAGGAGCTGAAAAAGGAGAAACTTGAGAAATTCAAGAGAAAGGTGAAAACCAAAATGGTTCAGTTCTGGTCATCAAAGGACGACCTGCATTACAAAATTTCAATTTCACTCCTGAAAGCCATCAACAGGCAACCAAGAATAGGCTGGAGTCGAGCGGACCTGGTTGTTGGCGTGGATATTACAAAGGAGCTTACGAGACTAAGTGAAGAAAACTCTAGACTAAGAGCTGAAAACAACCGGCTGATTGGCCCTGCTGAACCACCTGACGAGGTGAAAAAAACTATTCAAATTCTCAATCTCAATGAAAGGTCATTGCTGGTAAGAGAAACTAAAGACTGGGAAGGCGCTATCGAATGTAAAGCTTCTTTGCTTGAGATATTCTTAGCAGGGGCTTTGAACATGATCGACGAAAACTCTTCAGCTGAATTTGCTAGAAACGTGGCTTTGGGTCTAAACGGTTCTGAATACTACAAAGAGTGGCCGATTGGAAAAAATCGAATATCCGAGATCATTGCGGATTTTGTTGCTTTAGACCTGATTGAACCTTCTAAAAAGTCAAGCAAAGTAAGAGAGAACAATAGTTATTGGAGTTTAACGGAATTGGGAAGCCAGGTTCTACGCAAAAATCGCCGAATTCTGTTGGAAGAAGGTATTAGTACAAGTTCTGATAGGGAAAACCTAGATAAAGACTAGGGGAAGAAGGACCTTGGAATCCAATAGAATTTATGGTCATTTGATCTAAAAAATGCATCTTGCTGAGCGGTGATACTTTGTAATTGACTAAATCTGAGTCGTATCAAATTCTTAAAGGCACGGAATTCCGTATCGGCCATATATTCGAAATCTCTGATTCTATATTTCGAAAGAATTGGTGAGTTCCCCTCTATGCCTGTTACAACTTCCAAAAGTTCCGCAATGGTTTTAGTGTCTATTTCAGATTCGGTAAGACCATAGTTAGTTGAAAGTTCATCCTTCCAGATTGCTTGAAGTTGGGTCCTCCGCCTGCTTGTACTGCGATCTTCTCCAATAAGTCTTTGAAAAGTGAGGATTAAGCCATCTAATTGGTCTTGATCAAGAAATAGAACCTTTTCATAGAGAGGATAAACATAGTTAGGCAATTGATATGGTGTATAGCCTTTCCAAAGGAACTGAACCTTCTTCTCTGCTAAAACTGATAAGTCTTCCATTTCAATCCCTGATCCCAACAGAAAATTCAACATGCCGGCAGAGATAGTTGTGTTGTTATTGGGATTGAGGTTCCAAATTGCGGCGGTCATTTCAGATAGGAATCGATTTTTGTCACGATTCAGCGTGTAGACAAACTCTCTAATGCTTCTTTCTATGAGCTCTGCATCAAGAGGCTGGTTTCTTCGAGTATACACCAACCCACCGCTAAAGGGAACGTCATCCATTTCCAACCAAAAACTAGTCTCCTCTCTTTTCTTCAAACTGACTTTCGTATCAAAAACTTTGAACCCGGCGAGATCTCTGTTTAGTTTTTGGATTGAAGTTTCAGCTGAAGCGGCTATCAAATCTCTTATCTGGAATATAAAGTCGTCAAAACCATCTACACCCTCATTGCGTCCCTGGATCGCGAATAGAGAAATGTTAGCTCTTGATATTTTCTGATTTAAGTTGCTAATTAGTTTCTCGTTCTTATTACTGTTTTTTGACCCCATACTGCCAACCATAAGAATGATATTGGTCTCATTTTGGAATTCAGGTTGTAACAAAAGGTTTGAAGCTTCGTCAATGGCTGTCAAGATACTTTTTGTACTGCCACTCTTGCTGTTGACACATATTTGAATTTGTTTCAAATTGTCAGAAATCGTCGAGGAGTTATTCGATATCGCCCAACTTGTGATAGATGGGCAATCCCTTCTGTCACGTTCTTCCAGGTACCTTACGAAACCCACAGAGACTTCTCCTTCAATCTCCTTTCCAAATTCTCGAGTTAGCCTTTCAATCAACTCTTTGGAATCATCCATGTATTCAGTCGCATCAATAGTTGCGTCTAACGCAAAAACAATATTGACGTTATTACGAGTAATAACTTGGGAATCGTATAGCTCGCGGTATCTGGCATATTGTTCTGCAGTGATTTTCTCGTCGCTAGAGGGTTTTACACTGAAGACCTGACTTGAAAGGGCAACTTGGAATTGATTTTCTTCATTAGAAAGAATAGGAAATCTTCTCCAACTGGGGTGTTTACGAGTTCTGTAAGGATCAGACCAAAGTGCTGCTGAATTCGTGATTGATCCGCTGGAGAAATCCTCAGATTGAGATTTGAACTGGAAGACTGCAGGTTGTATCTCATACTGGTCCCTTTCTTGTATTGCAGGAGAACTCCAGTTTGGTTCAAGTGCAACATTCGATTTCCAATATTCAAGATCATTCTTTGCAACCCAACCGGTGATCCTTGGTAAATTGCTTGCTAGACGAAAACGGGGTACCGCACTGATTAAAGCTCTATTGTTTTCTTCCTTATACACAAAAAAGAAATCCGACCAAGATAAGTCTTTATCTACTGATTCATTTGAATAAGGGTCGTTATAAAATTGAAAGATACTGGGCTCGCCTTCATCTATTATTGCTCTTCTGTAATTATTCATTTGTTCTGCTCTCAGACCTAGTAGTGCTTTGACTCTGGATCTCCCTTTTTTTGTTATGAGTCCCTCAGACCATAGTAAAAGATGATCTTTTGGTACCCAGCCAAGATCAATTGGTGGTTCTATGAACTCCTCAAGAATAAAATTGTATCGGTTTGGATCGTATTTGGTTACATGAAGTTCATTGTCCCTTTCATCGACCACCCATAGTTTTTCCATAAAGTTTAGAGGCTTTCCTTTTGTAGTCCTAATATTGGATCTGTCACAAAAGACCGTCCAGGTGCGATTAGTAAGACTTACAGAACGTCTATGCAAGTCTTGATCTAAAATATCTTCGTTAGGGTCACTATATTCTGATGGCAAGCGAAGAGGTCTTCTTACTGATGTGAGTCCGGAAGAATTGGAATCTCTGGATCTTGCTTCATAAATTGCTGCTATCTGATCCTTAATGACAAGGGATGGAGAGATGGAGTCTGCTAGTTCGAAGGCTTGCAAAGCTTGACTGATGGATCCTGATTGCAGAAGACTGTCGGCTCGGGATAAATATTTGGCTGCTAAAAAAGCGGAATTACTCCTTAACACATTGCCTAGAACGTCGATCTCCAAATCGCTATTCACCAGTGCTAATCCATTTTGAAAGTCTGTGGCTTCGGTGTAGGAAATAGAAGTGATTTGTTTCGCGTTCCGGTCTATGTAACCAAAAAAACCATTTCTACTCACTCTGTAAATTCCCTCAGAGGGAGGAAATATTTTGTCATAGAGCTTCAGATCGTTTCCGAAATTATCGATAATGATATGGTTGTTCCGAATCTTGACGATTGCTTTTCCGTCTTTGAAATTACTGACTTCCGTGAATTCAAAATCAATGACCGGGTAGTAAAGGGAGTCCAGGTAACCATAAAAGCCGACCTTCTTGCTTAGCGCTGTCCTTCTACCTTCTGTGAGATTACCAATTTTTTCAAATTCCAATTCTGCCAAGAATAAACCCAGATCTTTGGCAGTTTGCGATGAATAAGAAGAGTCTATCAAACTAATCGCATTGATTGTAGATGGAAAGGCAAAGTCACGAATAGATTTTTCAATCTCGAAATATGCCAACGCGATCCTGTCTTGAATGGAATCGACATGGCTAGCATTCTCGTGCAATATGGACTTCCATATCTGAATGCTTTCATAAAAAGCCCCGCGATTGAATTCAAGAATACCTTTGTTGTAATTAACTACTTGTTGTTGAGAATCATTGGTCCACTTTTCCACTACATCCAGCACGACAGTACTTACTTTGCCTTGCCGTAACTGTTCGTTGTATTGCCGGTAAGCCCTCAAATCCTCACCCTCGGATGAGCCTAGTAGAGTTAGATATTCGGTATTCGTGCCTGAATAGAACCTATCTGATATATGGATTCGCCAGGACCAGCTTTCATAGAGGCCCAGTGTACCCGCTACAAAAATCAAACTACTGATCATGACGGTGATCACCACTCTTAATGACCGGTATTTCGTAGAACCGAAAAGGATAGCCGCTATCCTTGGATGGAGTGTGAGATCCTTTTTTTTTGGGCTGACAATTTGGCTTATCTTGGAAATGTGGGATCCGGTGGAGTTTACATTTTGCCCTTCTTTCAACCTTTTGATAACTTCTTTTATCTTCTGTCTCTCACTTCTACTAGTGACAAGTTTCAGCAATTCTTTATTTAGGCCAATTCGCAATTCACTGTCCGAGGATTTTTGTTTTTTCAGACTGTCGTCTAGCAATTGGTAAATCATTACCAATAAGTCACTTCTGTATTCATCGAGTGCTGGGTCCATCAGAAGTTCTTCCTTTATATCTTCAGGCATTTTACCTTCCTGAAACCATGGGATTTGAGATAGTAGGAATAGATTTTCTTCTGATAAAAGCTTGGGACTATTGGTGCAATCCGAGAGCATTTTCCCTAAATGCAACGTCATTTCCCACGAGATTTCCGGGTATATGGCGCAGGCGCAGATCCAAGTGTAAAGATCGATTTTCTTCTCTTTTTCTTGGAATATTTCTTTTAACCATTTCTTCGAAATCTCCCCGTTTTCTGGGAAGCTTAAATGGTACTTAATATCCAGATTTCTCAAAATAGGTTTTTCCTGCCCCTTCTGAAATTGCTGTGCTACCCTTTTCATTCCTTCCGTGGTAGCCGGAACAATTAAGAAAGTCTTGTTTAAGATCCACTCATCCCAACCCCAAGTTTCAATCAATTTTGGTGTCAAAATGGCTTTATGTGCCCACTCGTCGAAAATCTTAGACCAGCCTCCCAATTTTCCGGTTATGGGATTGAAAAAACCCAACCCCGTACCAAAAATTAATAACCTGTGATCGTAATAGAGTTCTTGGACTTTGCTAATCCTAATGCCTCGAGGGTAATCGGAACTCCAACAAACCTCTGGGAAACCATCAAAGTAGAAGCGAACGATGGATGCACCATCTCGAGCCAATTTCTGAGATATATGGGTGAATAGATTCGAGAAATGATTTTGATCTGTGCGTTTATCGATTAAAACTAAGAAGTTCGTCGCGTATTTTTGATCGGTGTATCTCAGTTTAACCGCCCCACCTCTTTTAGCTGTTTCGCGGACACTATTGGCAATGTCCAGAATTTTATTGCCACTTCTGATTTTCTCATTCATCAACCTGGAACTTGCATAGTAATGGCTTGGCATGTATACTACATCTATGTCTGGCACCGGGATGGTCCAAAAGCCGTGGAGTTTTAAGTTTTTACTCCAGGTGATTACATACTTCCTCCTCAGAAAATATAGAATAATTAGAGTTAAGGTGAGAAATGACAAGCTCATTAGAAGGTCAAATACCCAAAGGCTTTTCGTCTCAGGCGTGGATGCTTTATTTGCCTTGCTAATCTCAGGAATTTCCAGAGGGATCGAAGAAAGTCCAGAGATCTCATTAGGTTGATTTATTAAGGGGGGAGGGTCAAGTTCTAAATCTGATGTTTTTTGGGTAATAGTCTCTTGAAGAGGAACCTCTTCAATTTTGGAAAAAAGATGCGGTTTGATTAGCCAAAGGACCACCAAGGCTCCAACCAGTAAACTAAAGACAGTAATAGTTTGTCGCCGACTAATTCTTGATCCTTCCTGCTCACGCTTGGCTTGTGACGAAGATGATCCGGCAATATTATTTTCATACCCAGAGCTTTCAAAATCCTGCTTATGGCTCTCTTCAAAGGCCTGAAAAAAAAGATCTCTTTGTTCTTTGCTCTTAGCGATTAGTGCACATAAACAATACTTAATGTTATCGCTTGTTATATGTTCTTTACTCCGAATGAGCGAATTAATGCTGAGGTAAGTATCAACTCCTATTTCAAAGCCATTGTCAACCAATTTTTGGATTAATAGGGATAAATCGACTTTATCAAGCGCCTTCATTCCCAATTTCGCTATTTAATACTCTTAGGTCCTTTTTGTGTTTTACGAGCAACCCATAAGAACTCCAAATATTCCGGTAGTCCTCTTCATTTAAATCTTTGAGTTCTCCGAGCGTCTTCGGTATTTTTTCGA
The DNA here is from genome assembly GCA_965601475.1 of Cyclobacteriaceae bacterium. Classification (GTDB taxonomy): domain Bacteria; phylum Bacteroidota; class Bacteroidia; order Cytophagales; family Cyclobacteriaceae; genus JAWPMT01. The sequence continues at coordinate 2,002,663 of OZ271832.1, forward strand.
TCAAACCCCTTCTAACCAGGTAGTTAGACCATAGAATTAATTCACCTGTACTTGGTTTTTTCCAGTCCGCTAAGTCCCTGACCAGCATGAAATGCTCTATAAGATTTCTTGTGGAGGCTTGATCGATACCTGATTTTTTCATAATTATACCAGCAAGATCATCGGGTGAAGGCATCTCCATATGATAATAAATGCACCGACGTAAAAATGCATCTGGCAAGTGCTGTTCGGAGTTACTGGTAAGAATTACCACAGGTCTGTAAGATTCGTCAGCAATGTACTTGCGTTCACCGACCCTGTTGATTTCAGGGACCTCAAATTCCATGTTATCCAGAAGATTTAGAATGTCATTTGGTAAATCTCTTGGCGCTTTGTCAATCTCGTCAACGAGTATAACTTGACGTTTTCGGTTATCAGGAGCATTTCCATTTGGTTTTCTGGAGTTGATGATAGCCTTACCAAACGGCTCGTAATGGATAAAATTCTCTTCAATAAAAGCACTCTCTTTCTCGGAGAAAAGTTCTATTGCAGTTATTGCTTCCACCAGGCTGGTTTCTTTCCGATTTTGAACGTACTGGAAATGCCTTAAAGAATCATATCGATATAGGAGGTCTTTTTCTACTGATGTGCTTTTAGTAACAAAAACTAACGGTTGTGTTGGAGTTTGCCCTTCATTTTTACTTTGCTCATGAGCCACCCAGTATGCAAGTTGGGTCTTTCCGGAGCCTGGATCCCCTGTTATAAGCAGAGGATTACCCATATCTATTGCCATATTCACGACAGTTTTCAGGTCCTCAGAAGGTTGATAGAATTCGGGATTATTTATGTTGTGGTCAGGCTTATAAAGTCTGAGGTTATGTTTTCTTGCTTCATCTTGATCTGCCATATTCTATGAATATTTTATTTGTTTTTAATAGATACCCATTTCCTTTCTTGCTTCCGAGTCGCTGATTCCGCCAAAATTCAATATTCTGCTAGTAGCTCGCTCAACCCAGTCCATGTTGACATCTTTCTTTTTGATTGATCCGTGAATGTTCAATGCATGCTGCAGGTCTTTTTCATTTCGGGCACAAATGGTCTGGCACAACTGCCTGAGTAGGACGCCATCATGTACCAGCTCCCTGATACTTTTTTCTATGTCGTCATAAAGGACCTTACCCAATTCTTTTTTACAAAAAACCGTGTTATTTGTATATTTCTCCTCAAGCTCATTAATGGAATGAATGATTCGATTCTTTCTCCTCCGGAATTTTCTGCTGCCTAAAGTTCTTGTACTTGTTGAGGGCCATTCAATATTCAAAAAGAAGAGCAATTTCTGTTTGCCCTCAATCCGCTTACAGAAGTTCTCAATCAAGTATCGCAAGGATTTAACAGTAGAATTATTCCAGTATCTGTATTCAATAAACATCGGCAGGATGATATATTTGAAATTTTGCTTTGGTGAGTTTCGGAATGATTCAAGGTTGCTAAGTGGGCCTCTAACACCTAGAATCTCAGGGAAATATTCATACTCAAAAACTTCTATTGTTTTTTTTGAAATCTCTCTGCTTGGAAACTCAAAGAATTTCATTCTTGCATGTCCAGTAGAGGAATCCTTAACGGCACTGGACACCCAAAAAACATCTCCAGGGTACTTCTCCCAAAGAATTAAACACAGTCTTTCAATCAAACTTCTAGGCCTTTGTATCTTTTCACCGTGAATGATGAAAAGAGTATTAAGGTGTCTGGGGTACTCATTACTCCCTAAAAAATTATCTGTGAATTTATCTACGAAGTATTTTCTATCGCAACTTATTTTCCGCTCGAGGGACTTATGTAAGTTCTCGAACGGTTTGGAGTTAGATCCAAAATTTTCTTCAAGAACAGTCTGAATTTGATCATCGATTTGCTTCTCAATTCTATTTAGACTTTTTCTTTCAGTAGATTTATAGGAGAAACTCAGAAAAAGCGATAACAGGGTAATAAAACAGTTGACAAAGGTGATTACAGGCTCATAATCGATTTGTATTAAATCTGGTAAAAATACCCATATCCCTGCAGCTATAATTGTGAGAAAGCCAAAGGCAATGGCAAGATTGATAAAGAATTTTCTGTTCTTTCCAAGAATCATTTTAACAATTAGATTACCCTCTCGTAGACTAAGTCACCTGGAGTTTTTTCTAACAAGCGATAAATAGTCATCCTATAAATGATATAGAAGACAGAATATAGGGCTACCAAAGAAAGGAGTGTTTTAAACTCCAGCAATAAGAGAAGATCAACACCCCGATTACTGAAGGCGCTTATCAACGTCACTAACAAGAAACTGATTCCTGTGGCTATGGCAACACTTCGATTTAGAAAGCTAAAAAGAAGTTGCCTGTACAACACATATAGCGTTTTGGGTTCTAAACCAAATGCCAGGAAAGTGCCAAGGTTGCGGCTTATCTTATCCAGATGGCTCTTCAGCATGTTGTAGAGGTAAAAACAGATACCCAAAATACTGAAGATGATCAATGCGTAAGAAATTGCTTGAGCAAGCAGGTTGAACGCTTGAAAATTTTCTTTATCGAGCACCCGAGCCAAATCCATTTCGATTTGATACTTGTTGTACAATTCATCCCGGAACGCCCTTACCTGCTCAAGGCTCCGAAAGTTAATGGCTAAACGATCCGTGGGTAATTCGAAAAAGCTCACTTGTGAATAATCCAATTTGTAGATGCGGATAAAGTTCCACTGGTCCGTGGCCTTTTTTAGTTCATCAACTATAGGATCATAAACCCTAGCATTGGCCGGTTCAAACCCGAAGAATTTGATTGTATAACTGATACCTTCCAGAAAGGTCTCTCTATTTGTTTCTCTGAAGATCTCCAACTCGTAATTTTCAAACTCTTTAAATTCAGATAAAAATTTTTCCAGAAATTGTAAGCAATTATTTTCCTCCTTTCTATCCGGATGATAAAGTACCAATCGAGTATTCTGATCAATGTTTTTGAACGGCATAGCTCCATTTTCTGTCCGCTGGAAGAAAAAATAAGGTAGACATAAAAACCCATTGGACTCTGGTAAATCTTTGACCACTGCCTTTACCGGCAGTGGAATAACTTCATCGTCAAATGTCATATATATGTACGGCACATAGTCCTTGTAGCCAAGATCCTCATAAAGTTGATTTGAGACAATGATTCCAGGCTCTGTTGGGTCATTGTATCGTTCACCAGCTATAAGATTATTTTCATTTAACAGAGCGTCAAGAACTGGGCTATTCAAATCAATGGACCTTCCTTTTACCCATATATCATGGTCATCCCCTTCTTCTACATTCATTTTAAGGAATGAAATTGGAAATTCCACGTAGTTCGAGATGGACTGAAAACCATATTCATTCCTTTTTTTTTCATCCGCAAAATCGGCTTTTAGTTCTTCCACCACATACTGACGAGAGTAAGGCACCTCTATACTGAAGAGGTTCACAAAAGGGTCGTTCATCCTATGGTCCAGATCTCTTATGGCTATATTAGAACTGCCAATTGCTAGGAAAGTAAGCACCATAATACCAACCAGAATTTTCATATTAATGAAGTTTCTGCCCCGGATTTGCTGACGTTCTCCTTCAATAAAGACTTTTTTGAATTGAAGATTACTTTTCATTATTCTCTAAGGAGTTAATAGTTCCACGATTTTTTGTCTTGGGTCTATTTTTTCCGATGTTCCCAAGCGTGACCAACTCATAGAAGTGACGTGATCAGTGACATCAGGATTTCGAAGAAAGTATGAGTTAGATTTAATTTGGTCAAAAGGTGTCTCTTGGGAGTCACTAACAAAAACATGCTCCGCATTAATGGTGCCTGTGGAGGAATTTTTATCCTTTGTTAAAACAAAGATTAAGTCCGCCGATTTTAAGGTGAGATCAATATTATGGGAGACTATTATGGCCAATTTTTGACTTCCTTCTGCTTTTAATTGGCCTCTCAATTTTGACATCAGAATTTCTCCATTTACTTCATCTAAATTGCCGGTGGGCTCGTCGCCGAATAATACAGTATAGTCCACTGATGCTGCTCGGATAAAAGATAATCGCTGCTTTTGACCTACCGAAAGTCTTCTCACATCTGTATTCTCTAAAACAAATTCCATATTCAATGATCTTAGCCAGGGAGTAAGTTTTGCAATTGCCTCCTCACGACTTCTCCCTTGTATGTAGTGCGAAATCATTACATTGTCTAGCGCCCCCAGATTCTCCAACAGGTTGTTTTCCTGAAATACAAAGCTCATGTGACGATTCCTTATCCTTGGAAGTAGCTCTGGGCTTCTCCATAATTCACCGAAATCCACATTTGCTGGTTGAAATCTAATCTTACCCTTACTGATTGTATTATTCATCAGTCCAAGGGTTTCCAAGAGTGTACTTTTGCCAACACCGGAAGCACCTAGGAACACAACGAGTTTATTATTTGGGATGTCTAATTCGTCTAGTTCGAGAACTACCTTATTTGAACCAGGGTAGGAGGATCTTAAATTTCTTATTTGATAAACGAAGCTGTTCATTAGGGATTTATTTTCTCCAGTCTATAGTTGACGCCAAAAGATTTCCTCGCCTCGAGTTTACTTATGGCTTTTTCCAACTTTTCATTCTCGCCATTCGGTATGTAGAGTATCATATCCAAAGTCTCTGCATTCACTTCCATTTTGTACTCATCTACAAACTCCTTCAGCACTCTTCTCGAATTGAGGTATGAACTAGTCAAAAATTCACCACTGGTAAAAACGTGAAAATTGATCTTATTGGATTTGATAACATTTACTTGATACAGATTCGACCTCAAAAGCTTTTTGTCGAAGTAGGTGTTCGGCAAAGGAGGAGTTTGCTCTCGCATGTAGCGGGCAATTTCATTGATAGTCGATTCGTCATTTCCAACTATAGGTTCATCAAGATTCGAGTAATAGTATAAAACGCCTTGACCTTCAGCTTCTTCAATCTCCAATGCTGTATAATAGAATTTCCGAATCAAAGCATCTTTCTGTGAGTAGTCCATTTCCCGATCAAAGTCTAGAATGTAAAAGACATTGAGTACTTCATAGGTGGCTTCTTCCTGGCTGGGAATCCAATGCTCTACATTAGCTAATGTTGTGGTTTCACGGTAGTATTCAAATGGGTGTGTAAGAGCTTTAAATGGTAGGAATCGCTTTGGAATAAAGTAATATGTCAGGTTGTCCGGAGTAAAAGCATATCTACTTCCAACAAGTGTCTGAATAGAGTCATAACTGGTTTGAAAATCTGAAAGCAGTATTTCAAAATCCTTACTTCTTGCCAATGATAACTTAGTGAGTGGCGATCCCTTTCCGGTCTTTGAATCGAATAGATCGATCTTCAAAAGTTGACTCATCAAGGTAAGTAAATCATTGCTTTGATCCAGTGGAATGTTTGCATGTGCAAAAAAGTCTCTCCATGTCTGAGACATTTGATCCTTTGATTTACTAGAACTTAAAGCATCCAGTAGATCGATTAGTTGTATTCTCTCGGCATTATTGAAAAGCATACATGGTTCCAAAGTATTAGGGTCATCAACACTGTCATTTTTATCGGTAATCCTCCTGAAGGGTCCGGATGTGAATCTTTCGTCCACGAAGATGTTATTTTCAAATCCCTCATTCGTTACTTCACCAACCGGGGGGTATAATGAGTCTCTGCTTCCTAGAATTATAAGATCATCTCTATCAACCCAAGCATAGTCTCCTTTTTCTTCTGGGTAAAAAGTGCTTGACCTTGATATAAGCGCCTTTTCTTCTGTAAGCTTAAGGATGAAATAAATGTAGAAAGGAAATCCAACTTTAGGCTTGTTTTCAAAATGTGAAGGTTCTACCAGATCTACAGAGACTGAGTTTGTGTGGTAGTCATCCTTAGACACGCCAAGTAGGGTGGTTCCTTCTCCAATTAGGTATTTTTCCCAAAGGATGAGTTCAGATTTATCTACCCACCCGATTTCTTTGAAATTGTCTGATAACCTTCCTAGCTCCAATTGTGGATCAGTGACAAGAAGCAATCTGTTCTCGCTCTCTTCAATAGCGTAGCAAGTCTCCAAAAATCTAACTTGGGATGGCTTTACTTCATTCCCAATACTATCAGCGAATACTACGACACCTTTTCGATCTGGATAAATTGTCCATTCCAATCCTATTCTACGGTCATCCCTGACCAAGTCCAACTCAGGAGCAGGATTAAGGTATTTGAAAGGCTTTTTTAATACTCCCTGACACATCGAACTGTACCCAAAGCCTAGTATAAGTATAAATAGAAAAGGCCTCATGGTAGATAATTGTATGGGACCCAATAAAATTTACGATCGTTAGATCTGAAAAATGAATCGCCCTCCCCGCTAATGCTTTGCAGTTGCCTGTATTTCAGACGTATCAAATTCTTGACAGCCCGAAATTCTTGGTCATTCATTTTGGCTAGGTCAATGAAGTCGTCTAACCGGTACTTAGCTAATAGAGGTGATTGTGTTGGCAGATCAGTCACCAGACTGAGCAGACGTCCAATTGTCTCCCCCTTTAGCTCCTTTTCAGTTACCCCGTAATTTGTCTTCAGCTCTTCCCTCCATATATCAGCTAGCTGGCTCCGTTGCTTTGAAGCATTTCTATCCTCGCCAATCAACTTCTGCAACGTCAGTATCAAACCATCCAATTCATCCTGATCCAGAAATAGCACGTATGCAAAAAGCTCATTTTTTAGTATCGAAATCTCGATTGGTAAATAGGTTTCAAATAAGAATTGATATCTCGTGGCTAGAAGAGTGGCGATTTGACCTTTCGAAAAGCCTGCCTTTATGAGGAAGGCTGCCATTGCCGGTGTCAAAGTTCCTTCTCCGGAATTAAACTTAACACTATTCATAAAGTCCTCCATCAAGTTTAATAGTGAATCATTGCCGCGATCCAAGTCTTGAATCAAATTTTGTATTAACTCGGAAGTTTTTTCTGGATCTATTGAAGTCCCTCTGCGTGCATATTGGATTCCACCTAAAATTGGTGCATCATCCAAATCCAACCGGTAAGCAGTTGATGCGATTTTTTTCATTGAGGGTTTGTCAGGATACTGCCGAACGTCTTGCAATTCTGTATTGATCTTTGAGAGTGATAGCCTCACCGATTTGTTTATAAGATCCCGCATCTGAAAAACAAACTCTTCATGAGCATCCCCTTTTAGGTTGCTCGCTTGAATGGCTAAAATTGAAACCTGATAGTCGAGGCAAATTTGTTTGAGTTTATCAAGAGCCCGCATTTCCTCCAAGTTCTCGTGACTACCCGTGTCTCCAATGAGAATGATAATGTTTGTCTCGTATTCAGCATTGGTCTTCTCTCGGAAAAGATCAACTCCCTTACTTAAGCCAGTGTAAACGGCTTCTTTCTGGTCGGCATCATTCAAGTGAAAAGCGCTTATATCAGATATATTCGATAATATTTGAGAAGGATTTTTCGAAAGCGGTTTAGCATCAGATAGTTTATCACCTTCACTGAAATCTCTGTAGGCCACAAAACCATACGAAAACTCATTTTCTGTGCTGGCATTGTCAAGTTTTCTTATGGAATTGGTTACTGCTCGTTTTGTCGCCTGGATATATGGTCCCATGCTCTTGGTCGCATCAATAACGAAGACAATATTGATCTTTCTGGATCTACTACGCTGGTCATTGTACATCTTACTTAGGACCGCAAACTCTTCGGATGAAAGCTCAACCTTTTTCGCACTTGAACCGCTAAAGATTCCACTCACCAGACCGGTTTTTACAATATTTCCATTCTTTTCAAAAATAGGGAACCTCTTCCAGTCGGCGACTTTTCTTTTCGTGTATGGATCAATCCAAAGTGCGGAGGAGTGAACAATTCTTTGCTCGGCAAAATCAGAAGCTTGAGTGTCAAACTCGAATACTGCCGGTTGAATGTCAAATGACTTACGTTCGCTAATTGCTGGAGGTTGCCAATTAGGCTCCAACGATTGCCTTTGCCTCCAGAAAATAACAGCATTTTCATCGACCCATCCGTAAACATAATCTTTCGCTTTACCCGATGTAATATTTGGTACTTTGGCCAAGAGATATTTTCCATTCTCCTTTTTATAAACATAAAATATTTCAAATAATGGAGAATCACGACCATTTAATTCGACGGCGTACGGGTCATTGCGAAAAGCCAACTTTTTGGCTCCTTCATCAAAAAGCCCCATTCCTTCATCAATTTGGATCTTCAGTTTAGCGGGTGTTGTTATGGTCATGACTTTAATTCTGAAGCCTCGGTCATTGGAGGAAAGACCTTCACTCCACAGGAGCATATCTTTCTTCTTTACCCATCCCAGATCTTTTGGTTGTGAGGTAAACTCATCTAATATAAAGTTGTAGACTTCCGGGTTGTACTCGGCTACACGGATTTCTTCCTCTCTCTGATCAATTACCCAGCACTTCTGCATAAACTCTAATTCGACCCCCGTAGAAGTTCGTATTCCAGTACGATCGACCCACACAACCCATCTTTTAGAGGGTAACAACTTTTCCTTTCTATACTTACCGTCCAGTACATCTTCTTTTGGATTTTCATAAACCATAGGTAGTCCAAGTGGTCGCTTTAGTTCTTGACTTGTTGCGCTCAAACAGAGGCAAACAAGTACTATCAATATGCTAGCCCCGAGTAATTGTGATGGCTTGAATTTTGTTGTTTCCATTTCTTTGAATATTCGTCACGGTAATAGTTACCTTTTTATCGCTGGCTTCAATTTGTATTTCTTTTAGAAAATCTTCGAGCCTTGTTTCATTAACCAGTATGTCTATAGACACAACGTCCCGTTCAATGCGCTTTACGATATTTCTTTTCTTCTGTCGATCAACTCCCTCGTTTGCCAGCACCGTGAAATCAGAAGATAGTTGAGAATCAGAGATGTAAATCATTCTATGAGTGGATCTTCTAGGATCCTCTCTTACTTTCCTAGGTATGACAATATCTTCCCTTTCCACGAGGTAATCACTGTCTTCTACTATTTCATATTCATCATTTTCATCCGCTTGAACACTCAGTTTGTAATATCTGACATAGTTGGTGCCCTCTTTGTCCTCAGTTTGTAGGTAGACGTTGTATTCACCAGGTTCATATTGGAAGTTAGGAATCTCCCTCTCACTTTGTTTTTCGATAACATCGAGTAATATTCTTGTCTGACTTCCATTGTCAGTGACTACCTTTTCAAAATACCATCGGTAGACTTTTGCTCCAGGGGGAATATTGAAAAAGTTTGGTTCCTCTCCAGCGAACAATAGCTGGCTGCTTTCGAAGTTTTTACTGGCATCGTTGATGGCTATGTCCAGTTCTGCCCTTAATGGATCGAAGAACCGGGTGGCTGTTCTATGCGTAAGTGTAACCTTAAAAGTTCCTGGGTATTTGAAAATATGCGAGGAGCTATCAACTTCGTCCGTTCCATCGCCATAGTTCCAAATCCAGTCATCGTTGATGTCTTCTCGCACATGCCGGGCTTTGAAATGTATGAGAACATTGGATAATTTATCTCCTTTCTGAACAATTATCTCGACACGTGGATTTATATAGTTCATAACCCATTGAGCATTAGGAGCCATGTTCACTAGAAAGATTACCCCTCCTAGAATTGCAAGAATGACTTTTATTACTCTTCGTAAAGAGTTAGAACGCATACCGAGTTTGATCAATAGCCAGTTGGCATAATTATCTACACGACGCCAAGGACTCAAAGCTTGCTCTTCGTCTTCACCTTCTTCCATAGCAGACTCTTGCACTAATCGCTCTTTTGCGATAGCCTCCTGACGCAACTCCCTTTCAGGTTTGGTGGGTTCATTTACATCTTCGACCATGTTAACTCCCTTTCTTTAATTTTGAATTTTCTTCGAAATATAAAATTAACTGACAGTGAGCGGAATTTAAGCTGATCCAACCATTGTCCTACACCATCATAACTCTTATAATCCTGAGACGGCAAATGATCTAAATCTTGCGAAGCTAGATTGAGTAATCCCAAATTGAAATCCAGAGATATGTACAGATGCCAAGGGCTTACGATAGGAAAGCTGATGCCTCCAGAAAAGACTAGTTCCGTATCAAAATCCCTAAAATCATAATTTCCATGAAATTGTGTAGTGCTATCTCTTAGCAATCCCAGCTCTGGAACATCTTGAGAAATGAATGCATTACCAAATTGAGGATATAGAGCCGAATGATCAATTAGACCATTTCTTTTTGTGAATTGACTATTGAACAAATAGTTAAAGTTTGCCCCTATGTGTGAGAAAACATTTAGTCTCTGGAACAAAGGGATAGAATAAATTTCTCTCTCCAACCTTAGCCGTAGAGGAAACTTTAAAAAATTGAATTGAACCCTTTCGTCAAGATCTGTAATTACAACAGTATGAATGAAAAAATCGTCGGAGGAATCCGAGTCGGAAAACGCACTTTGGACTTCCGCAGCCCTTATATGGTATCTTCCAAGCTCATATCTAAGTCCAATACTCATGGAGAGTTCTCTTCCCTCTAGTTGCTTCAGCTTTCTGATGATACTTCCACCAAAGCCGGCGATGAAGTCGTTTTGAAATCTAAGTTGTATAGGATTCTCATTATTATCAAATAGGCCGTATACTAAATCACTGTCAATCTCTCCAGCTCTCATCCCCAAACCTTCAGCTTTTACAATTGGCAATGAAGCGAAAGTGCCTAATTCATAAGACCATTTTACTTGGAGGTCTTTTACTTTCTTTTCAATTCTAATTTTGCTGTCAAGCAATCGAATGGAATTAATTCTAAGATTTACTATTTCATATCTTGCCGTATCAAAAACCATTTCTAGTTGTAGCTCTTGCTCATCCTTCAAGGTATTTTCGTCACTCCGAAGGGCTCTCACCTGCTGAGTGAGTCCAAGATAAAATTTGCGGTCACTTAATCGTATGTTACTCCATGTGACATTGTCATAATTCAACTCAAGTATCTGAAATAGCTCCATACCATCACGATAGGTCGAAGCTGAAGTCTCCAAAAACTCGTTAATGCCCCTCCCGACGAATTTTGCATGATTCTTTCTGATTTCAGGATTTAAATAATCCTCTACATAAGCAGAATCCGTGAAGAGATCCTTGAACCGCTCAAAATTGATTTCTGTATCTAGAAAGCCATATTGTTCGTATTGAAATAGGCAATCATCCAACTCATCGTAGAAGCTCTTTCTTAGTCTGATGTCATCCCATAGGTTTTGACTCTGAGAGATGAATACATTGATTGTGAAAAGTATGGATGTCAAATACCTCATTGGACAAAAATCTTTTCGCTAATCACTTCATTTTCTGACATGACGGTTATGAAGTAAATACCAGTCCGACGATTTCCTGGCAGTGTAACGAAGTGATTGAATGTAGATTGGTCGTTTTCCAATATCTCTGAGTACATGATCTCCCCATTGATACTCACAATTGATATTTGAATTGTTCCTTGATCAGCATTTTCCCAGATTAGGTCAAACTCTCCGATATTAGGGTTTGGCCTGATTGTGAAGTCCAGAGACCTTAGAATAGGCGGTTGGGTAGCATTTGCAAAGCTATCTACAGCGCAGATTGTACAACAACTTATTTCTTGAATTTCGTAACACATTTCCAACGAGAAGGAATCAACTCCAAAATCCGGAACGTTTGCCAGATACAATGCCTGGTTCACTTCGCCGTTCAACATTTCTCCATTTTTATACCACTGATATGTAACAAGTGAGTCCTGAAATTCCGCGATGATTAGTTGACCAACTTTCAGGAAAAAATTAGTTCTTGGGGGAGAATTTAGAGCTGATATTGTGATTGTGTCCGAAACGGCTGGCAAACCAAATCCCTCTTGACTTGAGACCATGAACCTAAATTCGTAATCGGATATCGACTCTTCTATCGAGGTGAATTCTAGGATGGGTGTATTCTCTCCAGTCACTACGAAACCAAGATCTCCGACCGGCTCAAATTCTGATGCATTATTCATTAGTCGACCTTGCCATTGAAAACTGGCTTTGATATTTGCAGCTCCCTTGGCGAAGATTTCTAGTGGTAGTCCAGTGCAACCTGATGAGTCTACAGGCTGTTGAGTTATGAAGGGCCAGCTATAAATTGCTAGTCTTCCCTGACTATAGCCTAGTGAGTAGTTTTGGGCAGACAACCCTACGGCAGTGTAGAGGACTGTGTCACTTCGATCTATGGCATAGTCGCCAGGATCCGGAACAATGGTAGCCTGTCCTGAAATTACATCTCCATCTTCATTATTTTTGAATCCTATATAATTTCTTATATTAGCCAAAATTGTATCAGGCTGATCAGTATATCCAATTGCCATGGTATCCAGAATTACGCTTAGTGGGGCCTTGATGATGGTCAACATCCCATCGATATAGTTAAAATCATAGTTATTGTCAGTACCACCACTTGCGGTGATCGGATAGTCTCCAACATCGGAAGTAACTATGGCGGCGGTGCTCGCCGTAGGGTCTGCATCGATCTCAGTGGAAGTCTCACCATTCTTGAAATCACTGGCATCATAAGAAATCGTAAAACTCGGATTGCCATCCCCATATTCCCGGGTCTTATCATCTGCTGTTACATCAACTGTTGCCTTGTTGATCGTCAACGTCCCTGAGGTAAAATTGAAATCATAGTTCACATCTAATCCACCACTCAATGAAATGGTATAGTCCCCTACACCCGATGTGGCCGTTGCTGTGGTACTCCCCATAGGATCAGTGTCGATCACCGAAGAAGTCTCCCCGTTCTTAAAATCAGTCCCATCATAGGTGATCGTAAATGCGGGATCCGAATCACCATAATCCCTACTCTGATCATCTGCCGTCACATCAACCGTCGCTTTGTTGATCGTCAGCGTCCCTGAGGTAAAACTGAAATCATAATTGGTGTCCGAACCACCACTTGCGGTAATCGCATAGTCTCCAACATCGGAAGTAACTATGGCGGCTGTACTGGCCGTAGGATCGGTATCGATCTCAGCGGAAGTCTCACCATTCTTGAAGTCTCCAGCTTCATAGGTGATCGTAAAACTCGGATTTAAATCCCCATACTCTCTCGACTTATCATCTGCCGTCACGCCTACAGTAGCCTTAGTAATGGTCAGCGTCCCATCGATGTAGTTGAAATCATAGTTATTGTCCGTACCACCACTCACACTAATCGCATAGTCACCAGCGTCCGTCGTAGCGACTGAACCATTGCTCGCCGTAGGGTCTGCATCGATCTCAGTGGAAGTCTCACCATTCTTGAAGTCACTGGCATCATAGGAAATCGTAAAACTCGGATTGCCATCCCCATATTCCCGGGTCTTATCATCTGCTGTTACATCAACTGTTGCCTTGTTGATCGTCAACGTCCCTGAAGTAAAATTGAAATCATAGTTCACATCTAATCCACCACTCAATGAAATGGTATAGTCCCCAATACCCGATGTGGCCGTTGCTGTGGTACTCCCCATAGGATCAGTGTCGATCACCGAAGAAGTCTCCCCGTTCTTAAAATCGGTCCCATCATAGGTGATCGTAAATGTGGGATCCGAATCACCATAATCCCTACTCTGATCATCTGCCGTCACATCAACCGTCGCTTTGTTGATCGTCAGCGTCCCTGAGGTAAAACTGAAATCATAATTGGTGTCCGAACCACCACTTGCGGTAATCGCATAGTCTCCAACATCGGAAGTAACTATGGTGGCTGTACTGGCCGTAGGATCGGTATCGATCTCAGCGGAAGTCTCACCATTCTTGAAGTCTCCAGCTTCATAGGTGATCGTAAAACTCGGATTTAAATCCCCATACTCTCTCGACTTATCATCTGCCGTCACGCCTACAGTAGCCTTAGTAATGGTCAGCGTCCCATCGATGTAGTTGAAATCATAGTTATTGTCCGTACCACCACTCACACTAATCGCATAGTCACCAGCGTCCGTCGTAGCGACTGAACCATTGCTCGCCGTAGGGTCTGCATCGATCTCAGTGGAAGTCTCACCATTCTTGAAGTCACTGGCATCATAGGAAATCGTAAAACTCGGATTGCCATCCCCATATTCCCGGGTCTTATCATCTGCTGTTACATCAACTGTTGCCTTGTTGATCGTCAACGTCCCTGAAGTAAAATTGAAATCATAGTTCACATCTAATCCACCACTCAATGAAATGGTATAGTCCCCAATACCCGATGTGGCCGTTGCTGTGGTACTCCCCATAGGATCAGTGTCGATCACCGAAGAAGTCTCCCCGTTCTTAAAATCGGTCCCATCATAGGTGATCGTAAATGTGGGATCCGAATCACCATAATCCCTACTCTGATCATCTGCCGTCACATCAACCGTCGCTTTGTTGATCGTCAGCGTCCCTGAGGTAAAACTGAAATCATAATTGGTGTCCGAACCACCATTTGCGGTAATCGCATAGTCTCCAACATCGGAAGTAACTATGGCGGCTGTACTGGCCGTAGGATCGGTATCGATCTCAGCGGAAGTCTCACCATTCTTGAAGTCTCCAGCTTCATAGGTGATCGTAAAACTCGGATTTAAATCCCCATACTCTCTCGACTTATCATCTGCCGTCACGCCTACAGTAGCCTTAGTAATGGTCAGCGTCCCATCGATGTAGTTGAAATCATAGTTATTGTCCGTACCACCACTCACACTAATCGCATAGTCACCAGCGTCCGTCGTAGCGACTGAACCATTGCTCGCCGTAGGGTCTGCATCGATCTCAGTGGAAGTCTCACCATTCTTGAAGTCACTGGCATCATAGGAAATCGTAAAACTCGGATTGCCATCCCCATATTCCCGGGTCTTATCATCTGCTGTTACATCAACTGTTGCCTTGTTGATCGTCAGCGTCCCTGAGGTAAAACTGAAATCATAATTGGTGTCCGAACCACCACTTGCGGTAATCGCATAGTCTCCAATACCCGATGTGGCCGTTGCTGTGGTACTCCCCGTAGGATCAGTGTCGATCACCGAAGAAGTCTCCCCGTTCTTAAAATCGGTCCCATCATAGGTGATCGTAAATGTGGGATCCGAATCACCATAATCCCTACTCTGATCATCTGCCGTCACATCAACCGTCGCTTTGTTGATCGTCAGCGTCCCTGAGGTAAAACTGAAATCATAATTGGTGTCCGAACCACCACTTGCGGTAATCGCATAGTCTCCAACATCGGAAGTAACTATGGCGGCTGTACTGGCCGTAGGATCGGTATCGATCTCAGCGGAAGTCTCACCATTCTTGAAGTCTCCAGCTTCATAGGTGATCGTAAAACTCGGATTTAAATCCCCATACTCTCTCGACTTATCATCTGCCGTCACGCCTACAGTAGCCTTAGTAATGGTCAGCGTCCCATCGATGTAGTTGAAATCATAGTTATTGTCCGTACCACCACTCACACTAATCGCATAGTCACCAGCGTCCGTCGTAGCGACTGAACCATTGCTCGCCGTAGGGTCTGCATCGATCTCAGTGGAAGTCTCACCATTCTTGAAGTCACTGGCGTCATAAGAAATCGTAAAACTCGGATTGCCATCCCCATATTCCCGGGTCTTATCATCTGCTGTTACATCAACTGTTGCCTTGTTGATCGTCAGCGTCCCTGAGGTAAAACTGAAATCATAATTGGTGTCCGAACCACCACTTGCGGTAATCGCATAGTCTCCAACATCGGAAGTAACTATGGCGGCTGTACTGGCCGTAGGATCGGTATCGATCTCAGCGGAAGTCTCACCATTCTTGAAGTCTCCAGCTTCGTAGGTGATCGTAAAACTCGGATTTAAATCCCCATACTCTCTCGACTTATCATCTGCCGTCACGCCTACAGTAGCCTTAGTAATGGTCAGCGTCCCATCGATGTAGTTGAAATCATAGTTATTGTCCGTACCACCACTTGCGGTGATCGGATAGTCTCCAACATCGGAAGTAACTATGGCGGCTGTACTGGCCGTAGGGTCTGCATCGATCTCAGTGGAAGTCTCACCATTCTTGAAGTCACTGGCATCGTAGCTGATCGTAAAACTCGGATTAGTATCCCCATATTCTCGGGACTTATCATCTGCTGTTACATCAACTGTTGCCTTGTTGATCGTCAACGTCCCTGAAGTAAAATTGAAATCATAATTGGTGTCTGAACCACCGCTTGAGGTAATCGGATAGTCTCCAACATCTGAAGTAACTGTGGCGGTTGTACTAGCAGTAGGATCAGTGTCTATCTCCGCAGAAGTCTCCCCGTTCTTAAAATCCGTCCCATCATAGGTGATCGTAAATGTGGGGTCCGAATCACCATAATCCCTACTCTGATCATCTGCCGTCACATCAACCGTCGCTTTATTGATCGTCAGCGTCCCTGAGGTAAAACTGAAATCATAATTGGTGTCCAAACCACCACTTACGGTAATCCCATAGTCTCCAACATCGGAAGTAACTGTGGCGGTTGTACTGGCCGTAGGATCGGTATCGATCTCAGTGGAAGTCTCACCATTCTTGAAGTCTCCAGCTTCATAGGTGATCGTAAAACTCGGATTCAAATCCCCATACTCTCTCGACTTATCATCTGCCGTCACGCCTACAGTAGCCTTAGTAATGGTCAGCGTCCCATCGATGTAGTTGAAATCATAGTTATTGTCCGTACCACCACTCACACTAATCGCATAGTCACCAGCGTCCGTCGTAGCGACTGAACCATTGCTCGCCGTAGGGTCTGCATCGATCTCAGTGGAAGTCTCACCATTCTTGAAGTCACTGGCATCATAGGAAATCGTAAAACTCGGATTGCCATCCCCATATTCCCGGGTCTTATCATCTGCTGTTACATCAACTGTTGCCTTGTTGATCGTCAACGTCCCTGAAGTAAAATTGAAATCATAGTTCACATCTAATCCACCACTCAATGAAATGGTATAGTCCCCAATACCCGATGTGGCCGTTGCTGTGGTACTCCCCATAGGATCAGTGTCGATCACCGAAGAAGTCTCCCCGTTCTTAAAATCGGTCCCATCATAGGTGATCGTAAATGTGGGATCCGAATCACCATAATCCCTACTCTGATCATCTGCCGTCACATCAACCGTCGCTTTGTTGATCGTCAGCGTCCCTGAGGTAAAACTGAAATCATAATTGGTGTCCGAACCACCACTTGCGGTAATCGCATAGTCTCCAACATCGGAAGTAACTATGGCGGCTGTACTGGCCGTAGGATCGGTATCGATCTCAGCGGAAGTCTCACCATTCTTGAAGTCTCCAGCTTCATAGGTGATCGTAAAACTCGGATTTAAATCCCCATATTCCCGGGTCTTATCATCTGCTGTTACATCAACTGTTGCCTTGTTGATCGTCAACGTCCCTGAGGTAAAACTGAAATCATAGTTATTGTCCGTACCACCACTCACACTAATCGCATAGTCACCAGCGTCCGTCGTAGCGACTGAACCATTGCTCGCCGTAGGGTCTGCATCGATCTCAGCCGAAGTCTCACCATTCTTGAAGTCTCCAGCTTCATAGGTGATCGTAAAACTCGGATTCAAATCCCCATACTCTCTCGACTTATCATCTGCCGTCACGCCTACTGTAGCCTTAGTAATGGTCAACGTCCCATCGATGTAGTTGAAATCATAGTTATTGTCCGTACCACCACTCACACCAATCGTATAGTCACCAGCGTCCGTCGTCGCAACTGAACCATTGCTCGCCGTAGGGTCTGCATCGATCTCAGTGGAAGTCTCACCATTCTTGAAGTCACTGGCATCATAGGAAATCGTAAAACTCGGATTGCCATCCCCATATTCCCGGGTCTTATCATCTGCTGTTACATCAACTGTTGCCTTGTTGATCGTCAACGTCCCTGAAGTAAAATTGAAATCATAGTTCACATCTAATCCACCACTCAATGAAATGGTATAATCCCCAACACCCGATGTGGCCGTTGCTGTGGTACTCCCCGTAGGATCAGTGTCGATCACCGAAGAAGTCTCCCCGTTCTTAAAATCGGTCCCATCATAGGTGATCGTAAATGCGGGATCCGAATCACCATAATCCCTACTCTGATCATCTGCCGTCACATCAACCGTCGCTTTGTTGATCGTAAGGGTCATAGTCTCTGATCCAGGGTTAAAACCTATTCCCATTGCCTGGTCCGCACGAATTTGAACAACTCCAGCAGAGATGATGGTAACAGTTTCATTATCGGTACCAGACAAGACTACCGCTCCTGTGTCACCTCCATCAATTTCATATCTGATCGTACCGTCTGAGTTAGAGGTTGCCAGCAAGTCGAAGTCAGGATCTCCGTAGGTGGTTACAATATCGTTAAAGACAATTGTAGGATCTATTTGAGCATCGGCTAAGTATGAAAGCCCTACCAATAAAAGAAAGAGAACTCCCTTTCGTCGCCCGCCGATTAAAGTAATTTTCATCTTAGGTTGGTAATTGCAGTAACAAAATGCTTCGTGCTGGACAATTTCGCAGAAAGGAGAGTTAGATGCAATACCTAAAACTAGGTATTATCATACCCAGAATTAGGTATCTTCTTCCAGGATCAAAGTCACAAACACGAAATGTTACAATTATTTCGTTGCTATATTATATTTACTCCTTGTTAGGTCTGCTTCCGCTTTGGTGCGATAGTCAGAAGTGTTGGTCTCTTGGCAATGTTCAACCCAACAGGGAAGCAATACCCACTCAATACAATCCATGCGAGGTTCAATCCTCGCATCGTTCCAATTGCCAATTTTGAGGAAACCGGATCCTAGGCACTGAACAACCTGAAGATCTAACCAGGATTGCACCCGCTTAACGCTTAAGATCTTCATCCAAACCAAAATCTGCCACTCAGCTGGTTAGTGCATCCCGACTGAAAGTCGGGAGGGTCTTTTGGTTCGACATCTCGACGGTGCACCGCTGCGATTCGAGGGCTAACCACTGGCTTTATCTGAGCCGCCAAGATGAGGGGCTTGAAAGATAGCCTAGATGATGGAATTCAGAGTTTCCAGTCTCCTAAGGTCTGCAGGTGAAAAGGATGAAGGTTCAGAATTCTGTCCGTCAGTAAAATGAGCTTGAACTCCAAGCGGTAATAGGAACTCTCAAGCTCATACAAGAGCTGGTTGAAGTAAATCTGGATTTGAATTTCTCATTATTTCTTGGAAGAAATGCTGCTTAAATGTGACTTCTAACGAAGTTAGTTCATGAATTGCCTTAAAAGTTGAAAACGGAGATATACTAAATTTTCCAGACAAATCAAATCTGTATAAAAATGGATTGTTTAAACAGGACATGACAATTTCAATATAGCAAAGGTCTAGAATCTGGTAAGAATCTTTGTTGCTGACTTCATCAAACCACAAAATAAAGGCTTCCTTTATGAACGATGGCATAGTTTGTAGTCCGAAAATTGCTAGCACGTCTGAGGGTTCCAGTTTCCTAGATGGTAACCTCTGATAATAATCACTCCTGCCGAGCTCACCTCCAAAACCTACTACTATGATATGATCTGAATCAGAGCTGTATCTATATTGACGGTTTAAATCAAACTTGTCTAATGGTTTTTTTACAATGGAACTGAGCTCAATAGCAGTTTGCAGATCCCGAAAATTAGAATCTTCACGACTTCCAGAGAAGTAGGTACCAATTCTGAAATCCGAAAGGTATTTCGAGGCTATTGCAAGAATCATTCGTGAGTCCTTTCCACCTGAAAGTAATATTTGAAGTTTGTTTTCTGCGGATAGTGATGTCAGGGTTTGGGAAATAAGTCCCGCGATCTTGCCAATTGGATCACAAATGGTATCCTTTTGTTCCAATTTTTGTTCAAGCCGATGACAGAGAAAAGTATCCAAGTTTAAATAGTGATTTGCGAGCAAAAGGCGGTTATTCCGAACAGGCGTCAATCCCATAGGATATAAATACCCTGTAGCCTTTTCTATTTGCCTGAATGATGACAGTTTGTGTTTTGCAAGTTTTGGGAAAATCGAAAGCAACAAGAAAATTGAAGAGCTTACGACTTGTTTTTCCGAGTGATATAGAGCGGTCAAAGATGCCGTTGAGTCGGTGTAAATTCTGTTGGTGTCACCTGTAACAATGCATATAAACCGCCCTTCAATAGACTTTAGGAATGCCTCAATTCCTGTGAGCTTTTCAAGCAAGATCTTTTTTTCAAACTTTCCAATGAAATAACCGATTACCAATCCTATCTTTACTCTATTAATCCCATACAGCTCTATTAGGGATAATTTTGGATGAATTTCTACTTTCCAGTTTGTCAAATTTCGTATGTGCCAATTTTCGAAGAAAGTTGTGTTTTCTCGATGGATCAGAAATTGACCCTGAAAATGATCATGGCCAGTTTCTAGGTACTTGGTAAAATAAGGCTCTACAATCATATGAACTGTTATTTAATGAAGTTCTTGCATAATCTGATGAAATTTACCTTGATTCCGTTAGTGTTTGCTGTCCTGGGTTTCGTTAGTTGCAAAACAAAGAACTCCGATCAATACAAAACCGCTAAAAACCCTCCTTTAGTTCTCAAGAATTGTGAATTGGAAATACCTCTTGTCAAGTCCCCCGAGAGAATCGTAGTCATCGGCCAACATACAACTGAAATCTTATTATCACTAGGCTTAAAGAGTAACATTATCGGATGGTCATTTCCAGATAATAATCCTTTACCGGAGGTCAATCAGATCTCCTCGGGATACCCATCTAAGGAGGTTTTCTTTTCTCTGAGTCCCGACTTCATTTATTCATCCTATAAGGGCGCTTTTCAAACCAATCGACTTGGAGATAGGGATTATCTTCTTGCCAAAGGCATACCCTCCTATTTGAGTACGTATCGATGTGATGATTCGACGTTAGTTTCCTTCGAGAACATCTATGGGGAACTTAGAGATTTGGGTAAGATTTTTGATCGTGAAGAAGCCGCTGATTCTGTTGTGGAGGTTATGCGTTCCAAAGTAGCTTCGATAACTGCTAACACTCAGCAAAGCAACCTGCCAACTGTCTGGGTATTCGGAGGAAGCTATGCCCAGGGCACGTTATTGACTATGGGTGCAAAGGATTTTTCAACGACACTCATCCAAATGGCAGGGGGAAGAAATATATTTGAAGATGTCGATGCACAGGGATTTGAAACAAACGTTGAGGAAGTAATTGCGAGGGATCCCGATATAATTATAATAAAGGAGACTATAAACAATGTTAACGGGAAAAGGAGTAAAGATTTTCTATTACAGAATCCTAACCTGGCGCAGATTAGTGCAATCCGAAATCGTCGTTTCCTAGTATTGACCTTCACTAGCATGATGCCCGGCGTAAAATCGATTGTGGCGTTGGACAAAATGGTTGATTTTTTTGCTGAGTGAATGGGCAGAATATTACGTTACAAGCATTTTTTTCTTCTTCTGATTTTGATCATTTCTATCCTTGTTTCAACAGGAATTGGTCCGGTTGATGTTTCTCCTTCTGAAGTCTTGACAATTTTGAACCAGAAGATTTTTCAGATACCTGCAGAAACTGGAAATACTGGGTTAATAGTATGGGAATTAAGACTTCCAAGAATTCTTTTGGCGGCATTGGTTGGAACAGGACTTTCAATTTGCGGTGTAATTCTCCAAACGGTTATAAAAAACCCGCTGGCAGACCCGCATATTTTGGGAGTTTCATCTGGTGCGTCTGTAGGAGCGGTGACTGTAGCCATTTCAGGGATTTTTGGACCTATAGGGTTTTTAGTAATGTCCGTTGCCTCCTTTATTGGCGGTGTCTTAGCCTTTTCTATTGTGTACGTTGTGGCTAGGCAAAATGGAAAAATCTCTCCCCTGAGGATCGTTCTGGCTGGTGTTGCTGTTTCATACATTTGTTCCGCGGTAGCAAGTTATATTATCGTGAGTGCAAAGGATGCAGAATCTGTTCAATCTATTCAATTCTGGCTACTTGGGAGTCTAAGTGGGGCGCAGTGGGAACAACTAGTCATACCTTCAGTCGTGGTCATGGTAGCACTCGTGGCCCTTCTATTGCTCTCAAAAACCATGGATGCACTTCTGTTGCAAGACGAAACAGTGGTAACATTAGGCTTAGACCCTGACCATCTAAGGCAAGGTCTCATAGCCCTTGCAGCACTCATTATTGGTGTTTTAGTAGCATTGAGTGGTGCCATTGGATTTGTAGGCTTAGTCATACCTCATGCAGTGAGGATAGTTTCTGGACCTAACCACAGAACGTTGATCCCTTTGAGCGCTCTAGTTGGTGCCATTTTTTTAATCTGGGTCGATAATTTCGCTAGGATTGCGGTCGTTCCAGAGGAACTCCCGATTGGCGTAGTCACTTCTTTGATTGGCGGACCATTCTTTATTTGGTTATTGAAGTCAAAGAGAATTGTTTGATATGCTGGAATGTAATGATGTTAGTTGGGGCATTGATGGAAATATGATTGTGAATCGCATTTCATTACATGCTGATCAAGGAGAATTCATTGGAATTCTGGGTCCAAATGGAAGTGGAAAATCTAGCTTTCTCAAGACCATCTACCGAATCAATCGGCCGTTAACAGGTAGGATTACAATTAATAACAAAGACATCTGGGACCTGTCAATAAGAAAGATGGCAAAGCACATAGCTGTACTTCAACAGGAGCCAGATCTGGCTTTTGCGCTGAAGGTAAGGGATATTGTGATCATGGGTCGGCTCCCTTTCAAAAAAGCCTTTGAATCATATAACATCGATGATTTTGACAAAGTAGATAGGGCTCTGAATATTGTTGACGCAACTAACCTGGCAGATCGGGTGTTTTCTTCTCTTTCAGGTGGCGAAAAACAACGAGTGCTGTTGGCCCGTGTTTTGGTTCAAGAACCGAGTCTTTTGATCTTGGATGAGCCCACCAATCACTTAGATATCTATTATCAAATTGAAATCTTGAGAAAAGTCAAAGAGATGGGCGTAACTACCATAGCAGCTTTGCACGATTTGAACCTGGCAGCTTCTTTTTGTGATAGAATTTATTTCTTGAAGGGGGGTGAATTGGTAGCGCATGGTCTTCCAAAAGACGTGATTATGGAAGAACAAATTAAAGAAATCTATAATGTGGCGTCTTCAGTTCAAGAGCTTGAAGGAAGGATCAATGTCATTTTCCGGGGTTTCTAATTGCCCTTTGAGGAAACTGTGGAATGTATTAACTGTTTTATGAAATCCGGCATACCTTTTGATGCTACCAATATTCCTCGAAATCTCGTCCAGGATACCCAGCGAGGTGTGTAGGTCTTTTCTGTTCCACATACTTGGGCTTTTGAGTATGTCAAATTTGATGCTTCCGATCATTGGGTTTTCAAGATATGGCTTAATTCCCCCTGAAGAGGAGTAGGCAACCGCTAAACCCCAATCAATGTCAACTTGTATTTGCTCCACGGGGGACACAGTTTTAGGCAATACCTTCGTGGCATCCTCAAAAGCCCCTCTAGCTTCGCGAAACTCGCCTTCGGATATCAAAGTATTTCCTAAATATGTGAGTACAGACACCAATTCATATAACAGATAATCCCAGTTTCCCTTGTTCTTTGAATTCTTATAAAGACCATAGGCTTCTCTAAACTTGGAAATGATGTACTGATTATGACGAGATGACCTGTGCGAGTGATACGAGGATTTTGCCTCATAGGACAATTGTAGAAATCGCTCTTTGGAATCTCGATTTTTTCGCCAGATGGAAATTAATCGGGTGAGAATGAACTTATCGATTGCAATACCTAGAATCAAAAAAAATAATCCTACAAAATAGGGGTTGAGATACCAAGGGTTTTCAAGCATCTGAAAAGTTGGTTTCAAGTTTTTCAATTATCACGTCAGTGGGCAACTGTATCCTCGCTTGGCAATAATTGGTTTCTGAGGTGTCAAAAGATTTGTTTTCCCATAGTTTATTGGAAGGAGAGCCTCCACCGCATAACTCAAAATATTGACATTCTTTTTGACATTGCTCAACCCCTCGAAGTATCGCATCATGATGTTGCAAAAACTTGGGGTTTACTACTAATGATTTGATATGATCAGTGTGAACATTACCGTAAACGAAATTTTCGTAGCTCAGTAGTTCCGGTGAGAAAGTGGAGAAATTGCCAAGATGGTCGATACTCAAAATGGACAACGGAGAAATCAAATAATTTGGTCTCGTTCCTTTTCCGAATTTTATGAATGATTCAATTTCATCAAACTCCCTAAAAACGAGGCCAGAAGAACTGCTCAATGCGCAAAGCCGAGCAAGAAACTTCTTCAACTGCTGACGAAATTCATTTTGGGAGAAGGTCGCGGAAATGTTTTCTCCCTCTGTCTCTTCAATATTTAAGCCCACACTTCTTGGTTGGATTTCTTGGAAGAAGTCGTGGATTTCTTCAGGAAAGTTCAGAGACTGGCTTGTAAGCACTGCAATGACGTCAAAGTCTATGAGGTTTTCCTTCAGTTTACTCACTCCTTTCATGGTTAAATCAAAAGTTCCCCCGTCAGAATAAGTCCGTCTGTTTTGATCATGAATGGTTTTGGGGCCGTCCAAGCTCACACCCACACTTACGTCAAATTCCTTGAAGAAATCACACCAAGCACTGTTGATCATCAAACCGTTTGTCTGGAGAGAGTGATGTACCTCATGGTTTTTGCCGCTCAATTCAGAAATGCCAGCAAAAGCCTTCCTGTAGAAATCAATTGGTACAGTTAGCGGTTCTCCAGCATGCCATCGAACCTCGACCTTCGAATCAATAATGTCAAGATCGAGCAACTGTTCGAACAGTGATGTTATGGTATCTAACTCTATTCGGGTTTTCCGGCCACGATGCGGCAGATAACAGTATTTGCAATCAATGTTACAAAACGAGGTCGCTTGTATAATGATTTGACGGACCCTGCTGCGCATTTGTAATCAGGTGATTCGGTTCAGGTCAATTTTATAGTTTCCTCCTATGAAAAGAGAAATATCTTCCTCGCCGCAGGAATTGGTGCCTCCATCATGTATGATATTCTGGGTTCGAGCCAAATAGCCGTGCCCTGGAGGTATTTCAATAGAATATACCTCATGCCTAGGATAGGCCCTAAAAAATCGTTCTACTAACTCCTTCATTGATGCCGTCTGATCTGACTCTGTTAGAGCAGAGATTTTTTCATAGGTCAGATTAACGAAGTGCAAAAATCGATTTGCTTTGCCCATATTGATACTAAGCAATTGAGGAGCACTTTTTCGTTGTTGGTTTTCAATCTCATCATGGGTATCAATGTGCAGACCAACATATTCATCGGTATAATAGTTGTAAGCTGTTGATTTCAAACAGGGAGGCAGAATGTTCACATCTGCAGAAAGAATATCCGCTGACAAAAGAAATGACAGCCTCCGAATTGTTTGCTCACAAAAATCCATGAAATCTTTCTGATTTAAATAGTCCAGTCTTGCGTAAACTTCTCTATGAAAATCAGATACGATGGCGCTATCTACAGAATAGATATGTATTGAATCTGAAGTTATTTCTGAGGACCGGTATTCGACGTTCTGAGCTAAACCAAGAGGGTAGAAACAGTACCCTCTGGAATTAGAATTCACAGTTTCTATCCCTTTGTAAGAATAAACCTGCACCTTTTCCGAGGTCAAAATTTCTATCCCTAGGTCCCCTTGCATTGAGCTACCTCAACTCTAATCTCCCCAGCCGTAACCAGGAGCGCAACTTCCCTTCTCGGTAGTCTTATGTTTCTTAATTAAGCTTTTAATCGAATTGTCCTGGGAGCTACTGTACGTTTTAGGCTTTTGTTCTGAGTTTTTCATAAAAGTTTGATTGATGAGGATCTGTTTTAGACTACATAATTGGTATCGATGAAAGTATGACTTAATCTCCCCATCCATAACCTGCCGCACACCCACCTTCCCGGTGTATTCTATGTTTCTTGATGATATTTTTGACTGAAGAATTCTTTGTACTGCTGTAAGCTTTTGGTCTTATCTCACTATTTTTCATTGCATATACTGTTTTATATGATGAATATAGAGCGTTTTATTCAAATTATCAAGTGCCTATTCTGTTATTTCCAGTTAACCACACTTTAACTCACCTCATAATTAGTCGGCTAACTCTCAAAACTTAACCATTCTGGGCACACAAAATCATTGTTCCTGAGTGGAAGATACCCGCTCCACACGTTTCTCCCCCTTTTCTAAGCAGTAGTATTTCCTCAATTGTTAAGGTAGTTTCCTCAATTGCATTTACTATTTCTAGGTTACTTTTCAATCTTGGTTTCCGCAATGGAGCTTCTGGCGAGAAGTACTTTGGATTATTTACAACCAATAGTCTACCTTTTTCGGCAAGCAGTTCAGACACGAAGGGAATTAGAGCACGGTAATCTACATAATTCAGAATGTGCCCCATAATGCAGGTGTCAACAACTTTGCTCCATGTCGACCCGAAAAAATCTCTTACGGAGTCTAGAAATCTCTTACGCTCAATTTGCTTTATAAGGAGATCTCCAATGTCAATTTCCAATTTCAATACTCTTTCCGATTTCCAATGCCCTCCTGCAATATCTACAAGAATTTGTTTTCTATTTGGGTCTACGAAATTGTTCGAAATTGGGTAGGCACCGCACCCTATATCCAGAATATTCTGGCCCACTTTTCCTTCCAGAAGGAAGTTGTCCAAATAGTTTTTCAATATTTCTGGTGCTTTGCCATTAGTCCTATATTCTTGACCCCATCTAGATGTCCAGTAAAGTTGAAAAGTCTTTTCCATAACCGGAAATTCAATAAAGATGTAATTAGATCATAGGAAACGCATTCCTTTGACTTTTGAAGATACTAGATTATTATTAATGAATTCATATGTGAAGGCTAAACTTCATAAGCCGATAACATTCCGATTAACCCATCTTACCTGAACTTGGCAGTCTTCGAATTCGATACGAATAGATTGGTCCTGAAGCAAGATAGAACGAAGTTCTTCTCCCATGCTGATCTGAAATCGGCCTATTCAAATAGGATACTCTGTTTTGGTCGTCCGAAGCCAAATCCTTATTATACTTCCCAAACCGAAGCACCAAAAACTACAACCCACTTGCCACCGCCAACATAAACCAACCTGCATGAGGAATCCATTGCTCAGGCCATCGCCACAACTGTGCAGGATCCTCACTTTGTGGGTATGGCAGAAATGCAATGTCTGATTCATTTCCAACACCGGCAGTAATTCCATTGGCAATGCCGCCTTCATAATTCCAGTCATGCGGATCGCGGTACTCCGGGTTGTTGTAGCCGATACCGGCCAGCATACTTATGTTGAATGGATTCAACCCAAGAATCCAATTGACCTGGTCCTGGTAAAATGCCATAGCAGGTTGCTTCTGTTCATCCTTCATGTACTCACTGCAAAGTCTGAAGGCAGCAGCCAGGGAAGCCAGCCTGGCATTCTCCCCTTGGTACCAGTACCCGGATTCATTCTTATGGGGAATGAAGAAAGAAGCCCTGGATGCCTCATCAATGGCCTTCACGTACTGTCTAGGGTAGCCAAAGGGGTTGACTACTTCATTGGTAATGGACAAAGTGAAGTCCAGGTGTTGCTGTATCGTGGCAATTGCCTTTTGCCTCAATGCCTGGTCTTCTTCAAAATCCAAGTATCTGCTGAGCGCAATAATTGGATAACCGGCTTCTGCCCCATGAAAATAAGGTCGTGTCCCCTGATCCGCTACAAACCAGCCACTGTATGCCTCATCTCCCCTCAGCCTATCGTTGAGGTTTCCGGCTCGCAGTCGCGCATGGTCGAGGTACTCGGACTTTTTCGTAGCATTATACAGCTCAGTCGCAGCCATGAGTGCACAGTAGTCGTCAATGATGTTTTCCTGCCCATCATCACAATAGGTGCTGTTGTTTTCCAGCAGATGCGAAAAGCCCTTTTCAGCAGTTTCGAGATAGGTATCAAAACCGTATTCCCCGGAAATACTATCGGCACCTAGCCTTGCCAAAGCAGCAATTGAAATTCCGGCACCCTCCCTGAAGGCAGCCTGATATTCATCGGTTCGGGTTCCATGTTGCGTTTCGTAGGCACAGACTTCTCGCCTCGAAGGATCTTTACTCCAGGTATCAAAAACGGTGGTATAGAAGTATCCCTCGGGGTCCTGCATCCGCACGAGGAAATCAGCACCATAAGCGGCTTCCTGTATGTACTTTTCAGTCAGCTCCGGGTACAAAGACCTTATCCGCAACGCAGATTCATACAAGTTGTACACGACCATCGGCGTTTGCTGGGGTACCATGTAGTTGGTGTAGCACAAATGGCTCAGGTACTTGCTGTAATCCCCGGAAGCATCGTACCACCCGCCATGCACGTCTACTGTATCCATTCGATCCCCAAAAAACGATATGGCCGCGTCCCAGTCTTCATATTGCTCCGCTGGATGTATGGATTCCAGTCCTTTCAGCAGCAGAGGAAGGGTCGAGGATGCGAGCAGACCGCTTCCGATCTCAAAGGGTAGGGTCTGAATTCCCGTTCCTTTGACGCGAACGGTGTATATACCAGGAACTATGAAGTCGGTAAAGTACCCTGAGAAAGCACTTCCTGTATGCCACTGATCTACAGGCCCACCTTGTCCAAACTCTCCTTCATATACAGCTTCTCCCTCATCATTGATGACCTCGAAACCCTGCGGTTTGGAGTCGGAAGCAGTTTGGAAAACAACCTTCTTCACGGCACCAACGTCATAGCCTAAGTGGTTAATCAAAAGGGCTCCTTCTTGCCGGGGCGCACAGGAATGATAGAATAGACATACGAGGAAAATGAATGGATTGATAAGTTTCATGATACTTCCTATTGATTTCGGATGATTTTTAGAAGACTGATAGGGATATTATTCATGGTTTATATGATCAAAGCACAAAGCGGCTGCACCTAGAACTCCCGCATCGGAATTGGTGGCTGAGCGCATCTCGAGTCGCTCAATTACTTTGGGATAGGGAAAGTCCTTCAGCGTTTCATTCATGGATTCAGCGAAAAACTCATATGATCCAGCGATAGATCCCCCCAATATGATGGCTTGGGGATCCACAGAGAATAGGATCATTTGGATGGCTTTGCCCAGGTGATAGCCAAATTTGTTGAAGGCTTCCAGTGCCCGCTGATCGCCGGCTTGAGCTTTCCGGAACAGGTCGGATCCGGATTCCTGGTAGTGATTGAAAAAGAACTTACTACTGCAATAGTCCTCCACAATGGAATCCAGGTAGAAAAGGCTCCCAAACTCTCCTGAACAGCCATTGGCGTCCTGGATCAATTTCCCATTTTTGATAATGCCACAACCCAGCCCCGTCCCAATCGATAACCCGACAAAATCTTCATGATCCCTACCCGCTCCATACGTCCTTTCACCCAGTGCAAAGCAGTTGGCATCATTGTCAACCCACACCGGGACCTGAAAATGTGCCTCCAGTATTTTTTTCAGGTGCACCTCTTCCCAGGAAGGAATATTCTGGACGGTATAGACAATGCCTTCTGCTCTATCCAGCAAACTTGGCACCCCAACGCCTATGGCACCTATAGCCTGATCAAAAGTTTCTTCAATGGTCTCGATAAGCTCTTCGAGCACTTCCTGCGCATCGGATGTTTTGGGGACTCCCCTTTGGCTGACTTGTACCACTTTACCCTGAATTACCTTGCCGGACCTCATGTTGGTTCCTCCCAGGTCTACTCCAAGTACAGCTACGTTTTCTGTCGTTTTCATTAGATCAATCTTTTCTCGACTTCAAATTGACTATGGCATTGGTCACCAATGGCCTGGCCCAAAAACCAATGCTGAGGATGTAGGCCAGCGGGACAAACAGAAAGAACATTGCGACCCGCAACCCAATGACGTCGGCCAGGGCACCTACAATGAGCGGCAAAACCGCACCACCCACAATTCCACTACACAAGATACCAGAGAATGAACCATGTTGCTTGTCCACTGAGTTCAATGCCAGTGAGAAGATGACGGACCACATCACAGAGGCGAAAAACCCACACGCCGGGAAGGCTATGAGTGCCATAGAACGCGAACCCAATAGCGCAGTGGCAAGGCTCACAATGGCGAGTGTAGCGAAGAGTTTGAGGACGATTCGGCTATCGAGCAGTTTCAATAACCCCAATCCCAATAGACAGCCTACCGTCAATAGTCCCCAGAAAGAAGATACCGTATCGGCCCCACCTAACCTTGGGTCCACCTGATGGTAAGAATATAGATATTCAGAGATCCAGTTGGCAATCCCCTGCTCTAATCCTACATAGCAAAAGATGCCCACGAAGAACAGCCATACGGTCTTATTCGCAAACAGTTCCTTGTAGGTATCCCAGCCACCTGCTCTTTCATCTTCCTTCAATTCCACCTTGGGAAATCGGACTAATGCAATCACGAGCAGCATGGCTATGGATACTACTGTGAATATCCAGTACAAGCTGACCCAAGAGAGATCAGGCGGTACTAAATCACTAAGTAGGGAAACGATGAGAATGTCCTTTCTTCCGCTTTCAATCCCCGACACGAGGTAGGAAAACACCTGTGGACTCAGGAATGAGGCCCCTCCAAAGGCCAATTGAGCTAAAACCGAATTGAAGGCGAAATGCGCTTCCCCTCCCGCGACCCGGAGCAGCGGGTTGATCGCCACTTGCAAGACAGCCATCCCGGTCCCGATCATGAATAGTGAGAAAAGCACGATGGTGTAGCTGGGAAAAATTGAGAACAGCAAGGATCCTGACAAGGCCATGGTAAAGGCGAAGAGCATCACCTTCTTTTCCTTATACCTCTCTATGGCCATGCCTGCCGGAATAGAGGAAACGCCATAAGCGATAAAAAAGGCAAATGGAAGAAATCCCGCCATCGAACGACTCAGACTGAAGCTTCTGATGATGTCAGGCACCAGGGGTCCGATGATATTAGTCAAAAAGGAGATGACAAAAAATATCAGTAAGATCAGTAGGATGATGCCATAGCTTCGCTTCATAGGTGTCATTTCAAATGGGTTGGACCTCCCTGGCAATATTCAGTTTTTCAAGCTCCTTGAAATACTTGACCGTTCCCACTCTCAATTCATGCGTGGCCGCCTCGTCACAAACAATGATGGCTTTCTTGTGGAGTTGAATGGCACTGCCAGTCCACATGTGATTGATGGGTTCTTCAATGATGTGTCTCAAAGCCAATGCCTTGGAATGACCACTCACCAACAGCAGTACCTCCTCCGCATCGAGGATAGTCCCGACCCCTACAGTCAGGGCCACTGTAGGAACTTGCGAAGTATCCGCATCGAAAAACCGGGCATTGTCCATCACGGTCTTGCTGTTGAGCGTTTTGAGGCGTGTTCTTGAGGAAAGAGAAGACCCTGGTTCGTTGAAGGCGATATGCCCATCCGAGCCTACACCACCAAGAAACAGGTTGATCCCGCCGTAGGACTCAATTTTGCGCTCATAGTCATCGCATTCCTGAACGAGGTCCACTACGTTACCGTCCAGAATGTTCACATTGGCGGGATCGATGTCGATTTTGCTAAAGAAGTTTTGCCACATAAAGGTGTGATAACTCTGTGGATGATCCTCGGGAATTCCCGCATACTCATCCATATTGAAAGTTACTACATGCTGAAAGGAGACATTGCCTTCATGATAGTGCCTGATCAATTCAGCATAGGTTCCCAAAGGCGTACCTCCCGTTGGCAATCCCAGCACAAAAGGCTTGTCACTTTTTTCCTGGTGTTGATTGATCTTGTCGACCACGTATTGCGCCACCCACTGTGACATGTCCAGACTTTCTTGGTGAATAATTAATCTCATATATCCGTTAGGTTCTCGTTGCAAAACTTCATTCCACACGATGAGGCCGCAGACCCTACAATCGTGTTTCACAAAGTTCCTGAGAGAGTATCTAAATGCTAAAAATATTACCTGGACAAATACCTCCTACTTTGTCAAAACACCTGGACATTTCCAGGACATCGCCGTATTCAAAGCCAACTATGGGTGTTTTTGGACGGATTGGGACCAGACAAGACCAACAAGCCAATGTGGTGTGAACCACTGGGCCCATGCCTCAGCGTTAGACAGGTATTCAGAAATTTTTGAGGAAAGTATTCATGTTGACATCCGCGTCAAGACCCATCTTCTTCCTCAGTCGATAGCGCCTTTTCTCTACGCCGCTCAGTGAGATATTCATCAACGCCGCAATCTCTTTAGTGGATAAACCGATCCTGATAAAGGCGCAAAGTTTTAGTGTAGTGCTGGAAAGCTGTGGGAACTCCGCACTTAGTCGTTCCAGGAAATCCTGATGCACCTGATCAAAATAGAATTGGAATCTCTCCCAGTTCTTATCCAGCCTCATGTCCCTTTCGATTTCCTTGATATTAGCCAGCAACTCCCTCTGTACAGAAGCTTGAGGAGACTTCGAAATTTGCTTGAGCTCACTTTTGAGACGCATCAGGAACTCATTCTTCTGGGTAATCTGCATCACCACGGAGGCCATTTCTTTGTTTTTGAAGGCAATTTCCTCCGCGAGCTGGGCATTTTTGAGCGCCATCATCTCCTTTTCCGAAATCAGCTGCCGCTCTTTCATTTCCCGTTGA
This sequence comes from Cyclobacteriaceae bacterium, assembly GCA_965601475.1. GTDB lineage: Bacteria > Bacteroidota > Bacteroidia > Cytophagales > Cyclobacteriaceae > JAWPMT01. Next base: position 2,035,257 of record OZ271832.1, read on the forward strand.
CCAGCCTCCCGCAATCGCTGTTTTTCCTTATCATGACGTTGCTCCATGATTTTCACCAATCCCCAAACCAAACCTCCGAGGAGCAATGCATAGGTAAAATAAGCCCCTAGGGTCCTATGCCAGGGGGGACTAATAGAGAAGGCAAACCGAGCTTCGCTGTTGAAATTTTTTGTACCGTTCCCTCCCCTCACCCGGAACATATAATCACCTTCACGAAGATTGCTATACTCCTTTCGGGTGAGCGGTGTCCATGAGGTCCATTCAGGATTTGCTCCACCCTCTTGGAGAGCCACCTGATACTGCTGAGCATGGTCGCTCGTGTAGTTTGGGGAGGCATAGGTAAACCTGATGGAGTTCATCGCATAAGGTAGTTGCAGAACTTGCGTTTCGGATTCGGCTTCCCCGGATTCCGATCTTTCCATGCTCAACGCCCCTTCGAATATGGTCGAGTCGTAAGGATTGGTCAATTCTACTCTCCGGATCAATGTGGGAAGTGGCTTTGGATCCGCCGCCAGATGCTGTTGTCGAAAGTAAGATGGATCCAGGTGTAGCACGCCGTTCTGCGCTGCGATGAGTACATTTTGTGCGTCATGAACGTAAATGTGTTCATAGCTGCCGATCATCACATCACGGGCTTTAGACAAGTACGCTTCATCCAACAACTGATAGCTGCCATCATCTTGAAGCTTCAACAATAGTAGCCCACCTTCAACCATCACCCATAGGTTGCCAAACTGGTCTTCATGCACCCCGTTTACCGATCTGCCTTCAGGAATGAGACTATTGCCTGTAAAGGGGATGAAAGACTCCTCATCTTTATCAAAGTGGTACAGACCCCGATTAGAGGTGTAGAGTACGCCATTTTTTCGCGATTGGGTCACTGAAGTAAACCAAAGACCGCCCTGTACTTGATTTTGTTCATACATCACCTGGGACTTCACTTCTTGTACCTCAGCAGATACACTGAGCTGAAAAAGCCCTTTGTTTCCGTGACAAACCCAAAGCGTACCGTCCCGATCTTCGGCCATGATCCTACTTGATTCCTGAAATCCCTTCAAAGCATGACTCAACTGATATTGCGAACCCTCACGTTTGAAAACCTGAATTCCGGATAGCGTACCGGCCCATAGTGTATTGTCAAATTTGGTTGATTCCAGGAAGGTCCAAACACGTGATGAGGAGGAGCGTCGTATGGCGTTTTCGCCTCGTATCTCAAACACCCCCGACTCATGTCCACAGAGTAATTGACCGCCAGCATTGTGAAGGGCCCAAACCTGTCCGGATATACTAGCAACAGCTTTGAATTGCAGGCCAGTGGCCGGATTACTGTCTTCCCAATCAGCAACGAACAATCCCTGTGTAGTGCCCAGATAGAGCTGACCCTGATAGACGATAGAAGTGTAAATCATACCGGAGAAACCCATCGATTCCTCATATTTGGTGAAAGCACTGTTCAGCTCGATATAAGCAAGCCCATTATCCAATGCGACCCAAAGGTTTTGATCTGAGGATTCAAAGAGGAAATTCACTGTATTTGAACTCAAGCCCTTGTCCTTGCTGAGGTGATGGATCAGGCGACCATTATTATCAAAAACCAACACACCATTGTTGTAGGATCCTACGGCAAAATTTCCATTATCCAGGGCGATCGCTGCCGTCAATCTATCTTGACCAATGAGTGCGTCGAAATCAGTCTCAAAATAGGTAAGCTGACCTCTCCTTACCGTCCACAGACCATTACTCGCCGTTACGGCCAGGGCACCTTCACCAAAAGGTAACCAATCTACAAGCTCATAGGGCGCCAACCCCTCCACAACGATGTCTTGAGATCCATCAGGATTGATCCCCATCAGATCACCACTCCTGGACTTGAGGAGCAATTGACCCTGCCATTCAGCTGAGAATTGAATATTACTTTTTTCGCTTGAGAAGAAACGGCCCAAGGACGCTCCCTTTGCATACTGAACCACCTGCTTTTCAGTGGTGAAAAATAAAGCTTCACCCAGTTGATGAATGCCTGATACCGTAAAGGGAGCATCCGTAGGTTCAGGTAGCCGCAGTCCCTGATAAGACCAGCTGCTTGTTTTAGCAGGCTTCAAGTATCCTATGCCCTCCTCTGAGCCCAGCCAGATTTGGCCAGCGTCGTCGATACTAACGACGGTTGCATTGATTCCATTTGGCAAATGAATCTGTTTCCACTCGCTTCCATCATATTCCAATAAGCCGTATTCATTGCCTACATAAATCACCCCGTTGATATCCTGGGTGATGCAGTAATTCCTGGGATGCATACCGTAGTCCACCGAAGAATAGTTCCTGATAAATGGAGTACCCATGACCTTTTCCTGCCCATATGTAGCTATTGAAGCCAATGCCAATAGGGAACCAAGCAGGATGATGACGGCGTGTTTGCATATAGTTTTCAACTTCCAGATACGTTCGGTGAGCTTATTCGAAAGTGCATTTGCTCAAATAGCTTATCGTTTGTTGTATGCTATTCCTAGCAAGCTGAGAAGATAGTCAAATTCCGGAGATTGCCTTGTTCGCTACACAACCGTAGTACATCCCAAACCTCATATCATAGGATCTGCATATCATGGATCCACCTATAGAAAGTAGGCACTTTTCGTACCTCATTCATCATTAAGAATATGCCATCAAGGCCAGAAAATCGGCTGCGCACACAAAACTAGTTTTGCGAAAGGGCTGTTAGGAAAAACTGTATGACATGGCCAACGCTCCCATTTTGTAAGGACCCACTCTGAGTGGTTCCCAGGTGGAAAAATTTCATACGGTACATGACTTGAAATGAGCTGTATCCGTGGCACACCCTAATTTTACCGAACGACAATTGACAACACACTGAACCACATGAAGCGTATCTTATTCGGCCTTTTCCTGGTGCTGATCTTATGTAGCCATGACATGTACCTAAAGTTTGATCAGTACTTGCTCAAGCCCTGGTCCGAGGCCGTGATTCAACTGTTCAACGGGACTTTTGATCGCAGTGATAATGTGATCACCCGGGACCGTATGCTCGATGTAAGCCTGGTGGGCAATGGCATCCGAACAGCAGTCGATACCGCTCAATGGTATGAAGAAGGCAGCACCACCTATCTCCAATTCACCACAGAGGCATCAGGTACATGGGTAGCTGGTGTTTCCACTAAGGCACGAAGCTTCGCCCAGTCTGCAGAAGATTTCAATGACTATCTGAAACATGATGGCGTACTGGACATGTTGGAATCTCGCACCGCACAAGGCACTTTGCAAGATTCCGCCGTAGAGAAATATTCGAAGCATGTGAAAACCATCTTTCAGGTAGGCACACAACTCACAGATGACTACAAAACGGAACTGGGTTATCCGATTGAATTCATACTGATGGAAAACCCCTATGACCTACACCCGGGCCATGACCTACCTGTCAAGCTGCTCTTTAATCAAGAACCATTGGCCAACCAGCTGGTGTATGTTGGAAATCAGGCTACCTCACAACAACATACCCACGATGGACACACCCATTCCCATGATGAAGAAACTGATCACCAACACGACGAAATGCTTCAGTTGAGAACTGACGACCAGGGCATGCTGAAGGTCCCCCTTTCCGAACCGGGCATTTGGTATCTGAGAACAATCCATCTCGTTGAGGTGTCCGAAGAAGGGCTTACTCATGAATCAAATTGGGCAACAGTAACTTTTGCCATCGGCAGCGGTCACTCCCATGACCACGGGCACAGCCACGATGGAGAGGCACACAGCCACGAGCAAGGCATTCCGGGTTACGTCTATGCGCTGATAAGCCTATTGGTGATCGTCGGCTTATATTTTTGGTTTAACCGAGGAAAATAGGTCGGTATAGTGCGCCTTAAAACAATTCTTTTCCTGCTGCTTGCCCTGCCTATGGCGGCCTTTGCCCACGATGTATCGGGAGGTGATCGCGCGCTATTGGAAAATGGAGGTTTGCTCGCCTACATCTGGGTGGGAGCCAAACACATGCTTACGGGCTACGATCATCTGCTTTTCCTGGTAGGGGTCATCTTTCATCTGAAGAACTTCCGTCATATCATCAAATTCATCACGGTCTTTACGATTGGCCATAGCATCACGCTTATATCGGCTACCTATCTGCAAATCGCGGTCAACGAACATCTAATTGATGCGGTCATTGGATTAAGTGTGTTTTACAAAGGGTTTGAAAACCTCCGGCTGTTTCAGAAAGTGTTTAACGTAAACCCGCCAAACCTCCTGAACATGGTTTTCGCCTTCGGGCTGATTCACGGACTTGGGCTCTCGGCGCGACTCCAGTCCTTTGCCATGGAGCAGGAGGGAATCTTACTTAAAATTCTCAGCTTCAACCTGGGTGTAGAACTCGGTCAGGTCCTGGCATTGATCCCTATCGTATTGGTCATCAACTATTGGCGAACAAGAGCTGGCTTCGAGGCCCTTTTCAAATCTGTCAATACTTACCTCATCATGGCTGGGCTCGTATTGGCAGCTTACCAACTCTGGCAATGGCTGGGCTGAAGGGTGGTCTCCTCAATGGGCCATTACCTTGTCAGCAGTGGCCACTATGGAGTGAATTCCATTTAATAGCAATCAGCCCTCATCTGATTACCCTCGGTGGTGCTGAAGAAACATTCAGTTGAGATGTCTTGTGCAAGAATATTCAAAATGACTTCCTTCAGGGAGGTAAGCATATGCCGGGTTTGGTGGCTGTAAGCCAACATCACCGAGTGAATGCAGAAAATCCCTTCCTTGTCACAACAATTGGGTGGGCTATAGCATTCTTGTCTTGTTGCCGGATACAAAATCCGGTAGCTCTATGAGATCAATTTCCTCGATAAAATGAATGCACTGAAAATAGCACTGGACTGGACACCAAACATCAACCACATTGGCTTTTTCGTAGCCAGGGAGAAAGGCTACTATAGTGAATTCGACCTGAGCGTCACCATATTGGATCCTGCTACCGATGATTATGCCATCACCCCAGCCAAAAAAGTGGAGCAGGGTATTGCTGACTTGGCACTATGCCCCATGGAGAGTATCATCAGCTACCAAACCAAAAAAGAGCCTTTTCCTATGATCGCGGTCGCAGCCCTTTTGCAGGAGGACTTGAGCGCGATTGTTGTCAAAGGAAACAGCGGTATCGAATCGCCGAAAAATCTGGATGGCAAAATCTATAGCTCCTACCAGGCCCGATATGAGGATGGTATCGTCAAAGAAATGATCCGAAACGATGGCGGTCAAGGAACGATTAAAATCACCTACCCAGACAAACTGGGTATCTGGAATACCCTGCTGGATGGCCAGTCTGACGCCACCTGGATCTTCATGAATTGGGAAGGCGTGGAAGTGGAAAGCACCCCTCATTCATGCCGGTACTTCCAAATGCGGGACTACGGCATACCATATTCCTATTCGCCAGTCATAGCCGTCAATGGGGACCATGCTAAGACAAATGCCAGGCACTACAAGCACTTCCTTGAGGCCACCAGGCGGGGTTATCTGTATTGTCAATCATTCTCAAAAGAAGCCCAGGAAATCCTTTCGCAATACATACCTGAAAAAGACAGACACATTGACCTGAGCCGGGCGCTGGAGCTCACATCACCCCACTTTGGCAGTAAACAACAATGGGGATTGATGAAGCAGGATTCCATTCAAAAGTGGCTCCGATGGATCAACGGGAAAGGGCTTGAAAAAACCCAGCTTACTGCAACGCAGGTGTATACGAACCGGTACCTATCCTTGCATGAGGCTCAATCAGAAGTGCCCACCAACTAATGCAATATTGATCAAGGCGCGCGCCTCACAAAATAGGCCTTTCAAAACCTTTGATTGCTGCTCTCCGTTCACTTACTTTGTATTTCAAAGTACTTTCAAATGACGAGAGAAAAATACCTGGAAGATCTCAAAGACATCAAGGACATCATGGATCGTTCCTCCCGATTCATTTCTCTGAGCGGCTTGTCCGGGGTTTGTGCCGGTGTCCTGGCATTGATTGGTGCCTACCTCGCCTACCAGACAGTCTATCATGATCAGGCTTACCTGGACTACCGAAAAGCAGTACTGGATTTGGAAAGTGTACTTAAGTTGATCGCCATTGCTGCCGGAGTAATCGTATTGTCTTTCGTACTTGGCATCTATTTCACCACAAAAAAGGCAAAAGAGAAAAAACAAAAGCTGTGGGACAGAAACACCAAATTATTGCTAACCAGCTTTCTGATTCCACTCGTTACGGGAGGGATTCTGTGTCTGATGTTACTCTTTAAGGGGTATATTGGATTTGTGGCGCCCTTTACGCTCATTTTTTATGGTTTGGCACTGGTAAACGCCAGCAAATACACTTTGTCACAAGTCAGAAGCCTGGGGATTATGGAAATTATCATAGGACTGGTAGCCACACATTACATCGGCTATGGTCTCATTTTTTGGGCCATTGGGTTCGGCTTGCTGCACATCATCTATGGCTTGGTCATCCAAAAGCAGGAAGGCTGATGAAAGAGATTCTAAAAGACCTCAATAAGGCCTTTGAGAATAAAACCCGGCTTGGCATCATGTCCGCGCTGGTAGTGAATGACCGAATGGACTTCAACTCACTCAAAGATCTGCTCGGCGTCACCGATGGCAACCTGGCCAGTCATTTGAAATCACTGGAGAAAAGTGACTATGTCAGCATGAAGAAGGAGTTCCTGAATCGAAAACCCAATACAAGTTATGCCGCTACCAAAGCCGGAATCGAAGCTTTCAAGAAACATATTCAGGCCATAGAAAACCTGCTCAAGTAAAAAAATTTTAATCATCTACTTTGAATTACAAAGTACTTTCAAACTTCAAATATTATGGAAAAAGAAAATCCCATGGAAAAAGTGAATGCGTGGATAAAAAACTCAATCATGCTCAAGTTGACTACCATCGCCATATTGATGCTGTTGCTGCTCATACCGACGTCGATGATCAGGTCTATCATCAATGAACGGCAGTACCTCAATGACCAGGCCGTCGAGGAGGTGAGCTCCAAATGGGCTGAGCAGCAAGAGGTGGCTGGCCCGGTTCTTACTATTCCTGTGGTGTATGAGTATGGGAACACCGATAAAGGCAACCCCATCCAGGAGACCAAAAACTGGCATATTCTCCCGGAGTCCCTCGACATCTCCGGAGTTATTGATCCTGAGCAACTACGCCGTGGGATCTATGAGATCGTCGTCTACGAAAGTCAACTTGATTTTGAAGGGACGTTCAAGGTTCCGGTAATTGACTCTACCAATTTGAAGGAAATCAGATTTGACAAGGCCTTCCTGACCATAGGCATCTCTGACTTGCGAGGGATAAAGAACCAGGTCAAGGTGGAATGGCTGGACAATGATCTGAGCGTGCAGCCTGGGTCCAAAATTCCTCAAATCATATACTCGGGAATCACCGTGGCCTTACCGGATTTGCAGGCTTTACCAACTGATCCCGTCCAGTTCCGCTTCAGCATGAACCTGCAAGGAAGTAAGGACCTGGCATTTGTGCCGGTAGGAAGCAGTACAAAGGTCAACCTGAAATCCGCCTGGGATGCTCCAAGCTTCAATGGCAACTTCCTACCTGACAATCGAGAGGTGTCGGAAGAAGGGTTCAGCGCCGATTGGTCCGTACTTCAGCTGAACCGAAACTACCCGCAAAGCTGGTTTGGGAGCCTCAAGCTTAAGAACAAAGCCATCTCGGCAAATTCCCCGCCGGTGGACTACCAAAGCTCATCCATATTTGGCGACTCTGCCTTCGGCGTTGAGCTTCTTCTCCCGCTGGACGATTACCAAAAATCCATGCGATCCGCCAAGTACGCCGTGATGACGATATCATTGACCTTCCTGATCTTCTTCCTCGTCGAAATACTCAACAAAAAGAAGATCCACCCATTTCAGTATATCCTCGTGGGGCTGTCGCTATGCTTGTTTTACACGCTGCTGGTGTCCATTTCGGAGCATTCCAACTTCAACTTTGCGTACGGAATATCTACCGTGGGTATTGTGTCGATGATCTCGCTCTACACCCTGAGCATATTCAAGATGAAGCGACTCACCTACCTCTTGAGTGTCACGCTCATTGGTATTTATGGCTTTTTATTCGTCACCCTGCAGCTGTCCGATTATGCGTTATTGATGGGGAGCATAGGACTGTTTCTTATACTCGGACTCACGATGTACTTCACCAGAAACATCAACTGGTATAGGTTGAATATCGAAACAACATCATAATCCAAGCTGGGCCACCGTTCTGGTGGCTCGCTTTTCCAAAATCCTCTATCCGATGACCTCTAAATTGATAAAATTTCTACCCCCGCTGCTGTTCTTCCTATTCATCATTTGGCTGATCATTCAGGCCAATCTGGACGCCCAAAACATCATCATGGACATCGGTCACGCCATACCCTGGGGAGATAAAATTGGCCACTTTATGCTTTTTGGCACCCTAGCCCTATTGATCAACGTGGCGCTACGTTTCAGGCAGATCAAACTTCGTCGGCGCCTCTTTCACCTGGGTTCTCTGATCGTATTTGGCTTTGCAACGCTGGAGGAGTTTACCCAACTGGCCATGAGCACCCGAACGTTCGATGTAGTAGATATGATGTTTGATCTTTTGGGCATCGGCACATTGTCGTCAGTGGCTTTCAGAAGATTTGTGATACACTGGTTAGAGGCCCTGACGGATAGCTTACGCAAAAATCTGCTCATGGAATGAGGGGAAGAATTTCGGTCCCTTGAAGAATTTTGTTGCCATTTTTCATGTCTTTGAGGGCTGCGCCGAAAAGCGCATAAGCTCATCAAAGCAGCCATGCTGATCAAATTTCCAATAGGTATAAGGCAGTGGGAAAGTCGGCAGAGAGGCTCTGGTCAAAATTTTGTAATCTTCAATACCCAGGGCATCTACAAACATACCCGGATACCCAATGAGATTAATTCCATAGAAGGCGTCCCCCCGTTTGAACACGAGATCCACTGCCAACCCAGCAATACTAAAACTGGTCCAATACGCCAAATCATGTTTGCGCAACGCTTCCCTTACTTCAGAAAGAAACTGATCCCTGATCGTCTCCAGACTTTGGTCAATGGGGTTTGAAGCTCGCTTTACATCGCTGAGATACCTGCCCAGGTATTCTCCAGGGTCGAAGCGGTCGGAGAAAGATGTGTATAGTCTTTGGTTGGACCGGGCCCTGGTAATGGAAACATTGAATACGTCTGGTTTATTCAAATGGAGTATGGCCGAATGATGCGTTTGCTCATCGATCACCCAGGAAATGAACATGATGTCCCGCTCTTCTCCCTGGAAAGAATACGCCGTCCCGCAGGAAATGTCATGTTTCTCGATATCCGACAGGTCGATCTCTTTGGTAATCTGGTCAGCGAGATAATCGGCCTGATCACGGAATGGTGACAACACACCCATGGTCTGGGACATAGACCGGTCCATAGCAGCTTGCTCCGAAATAATGGCTTTGATATCCCGAAGAATGTCTGTGGCCTCTCGCTTATTTATACCTCGACCATCTCGTTCGCCGTCAGAAGTAAGGATGCTGATATGACTTACCTGGTCCTTTCGGGGGAGGGCAGTCATGATGCTTAGGCTGTTGTTGTAAAACTGCTGATTGCTAAAGCGAATAAGGTCAGGTTTGCTTCGAAAATGCTCATCCAGGAAACAGATCTGCCGCTGATCATCGATCCGATCATTTATCAAATCCAGGATACTGGTATTCCTGAAGTCGAATTCAACTTCACCTGCATCTCCGGCGAGGTTATTCTTCTTGAGCAACGTAGACTGTACTGATCGAGATAGGAATGAGGCGTGCCGTAGCTGCTTGGGGTCGCCAACAACAACCACTCTCCTGGCCCGCTGCATAATCGGAAGGCAACTTGCTATGTCGCATTGTGTCGCCTCATCAATAATGGCAAGGTCAAACGACTCCATTTCCAGGGGAAATACATCATGGATATCCGCCATGTTCACCAGCCATATGGGGAAAGTCTTTAGCAGGGAGTCCAATTGAATATTCTCAAAAAGCAGGTCCTGCCTTGCACTTTGTCGGGCCGTAAGCGATTTCAGGAAATCCCTGAACATGCCGCGATTGTGGTAAAGTGCCAGATGCACCTGCCTGTTGAAAGTGAGGCGGAGGTATTCTCTGGCAAGTTGAATTTGTTGCATATGAGCAGATAGAAAACTGTCGGACAACTCCCAGTGTGGTACCTGCAGGCTATTCCTCCACCTGATATACCTCATTTTGAGGCGTTTCAGCAAGCCTGCCTGCTTGGTATACTCAGAAACGAACCGGGCCCACCTCAACTCATTCTGCACCTGCTTGCCAAATCGCCCAGCATACCTCGAGATATCCTCCTCCAAGGCCGCCAGTCTCTTGCCAAGGCTGATTATTTCCTCTTCACCATCCTCCCGAGGGCGACGCCTGGTATTCGATAGCAGGTTTTGGAGATGGCTCTTCAGCGACTTCTTATAATCACTCTTACCTGCTCGTAGGGCCACATTCTCGATGCCCAAATCCCTTTGTATCTTCCCATGAATGACATCTACGGCCTGATCTGTCTTAGAAGCAATCAGCACAGACTTTCCTTTCCCAAGATAATCCAGCGCCAGTGAAGCGATGGTGAACGATTTTCCGGTACCCGGAGGCCCGATGACCAGACTAACCACATTGCGATCCGCGCCTTCGACTACGTCCTGCTGCGCACTGCTGAGTATGGCCGGAACCCTACCTCCATGCAAATGCACAGCCTTGCCATCCCTCGCACGGTTGAAGAGGTAGTCGAGGGGTTTGGAGTATTTGCCCTTCCTGCTCATGTCGATCAGCTCACTGATGATGCCTTGTGTAGAGGACGAGCGGCGAACCACACCCAGGGCGATGGCCGGCACAATTTTGTATCCGTCGATCTGGGCCAGTTGCTTGGGCTGAGTTTGCCGTTTGATCCGGGATTCGCTGTAGAGCTGAGGATAGAGCAACAACTCTTCCCCATCAAAATCCTCAATGCTCCGCTCCAGAATTCGCCGAATCACACCCATACTTCCCAGGTCACTGATCTTTTTCTCGACACGATCAACTAGTGACTCATACAGGTCATCTACTTCCTCCTTCCGTATAGAGTTCAGGAAATTGATATTGACCAGACGGCGTGAAAAATCGACCTCCACATGGGGTAAGCCATCCAAAGACACAATTTTGGAAGGGTAAAGCAGTAGTGGGGCACAAACCTTGCTCTCCTTTCTGAGCGTATCCTGCCTGGTCCCTATGATGAAAAACGCACTGCAATAGAGGACTTTTTCTCTCTTGTAAATCGCAAGGTTTTTTTCGACCGCCTCAGCATATTCCGGAGGCAAAGGATAGTGCTTCAGATTTCCATTCAACAATTCGTCGTTACCCTCGAAGAAGTACCTGTTTTCAACCTTGGCGTTGAAGAAATTTGTCACTGACAAAGTCCGTGTATCGGCCTGGTAGCAGTCTTTGTAGTAGCTAATGAGTTTGGGAATATCCACCCACTAAAGAAAGAACAAATAGGGCAAGATCCGTCCTATCCATGGCTTGAAATCTGCTGAAGAAAACCTCATGAAGACATTTGATGCTGATTTTAGTCTCACACTACGCGATGACACCAGGAATGGCCAATAGCGGCAGCACGCGATCGATCCCACCAGCCAAAATGGCTTCCTTCGGCATTCCGAATACTACGGATGATTGCTCATCCTGTGCGATGGTCGAGGCTCCTGACTCCTTCATTTTGAGTATGCCCTGCGCACCGTCTCTGCCCATTCCGGTAAGAATAATTCCCACTGCATTTTTGCCTACATACTCAGCTGCTGAGCTGAAGAGCACATCCACTGATGGCCGGTGTCTATTGACCAATGGACCTTTCGTAATCCTGACAAAGTATCTGGCACCAGAACGTCTCACGATCATATGCCTGTTCCCCGGAGCAATCAGGACGGTTCCCCTCACCAGGGCATCGCCATCTACGGCTTCTTTCACATGAACATGGCTACACTTGTCCAGGCTTTCAGCAAAGGATTTGGTAAAGCCTTCTGGCATATGCAACACACAGGCCATCGCCGGAGCGTGTGCAGGTAGTTTTGACAATATTGTGCGCAAAGCTTCGGTGCCTCCGGTAGAGGCGCCCATGAGCACGATATTCTCTGTTGTCTTCACCATGCTACCTGACTCGGCATGGCTGACCACCTGGGCCTGGGATTTGGTGGGAATTGAATTGGGCTTCGGGGGACGACTCAAGGCACTCCTCCTGCTAACGACGGCACAAGCGGCACCTTTTATAGCTTCGGTGATCCGAGTCTTGTTATCCGCTACATCTAATCCCGTACCAAACAACCGGGGCTTGCTTACGATTTCCACAGCGCCATACCGTAGGGCCTGCAAAGCCGTTTCCGTGCCTGCTTGTGTAAGCGACGAGATAATGACCACCGGTATCGGATATTGGGACATCAGCGTTCTCAGAAAAGTGATACCGTCCATTCGCGGCATCTCGATGTCCAGCGTAATTACATCCGGAATGCTGCTCTTCAGCTTTTGGGCTGCTATATAGGGGTCAGCGGCCGTGTCCATCACCTCAAGCACCGGGTCCTCATTAATCAACTGGGCGAGGGCCTTCCTTGCCAGCGCCGAATCATCAACAATTAAAACCCGCTTTCTCTCCAAATCCGTAGGTACGATTCAATCAGCCACTAAACGAAGGGTGATTCTAAAAATGAAATGCTCCGACCTGAACTAAACCTCACTCGTTCCTTCCAATACGTCGAGTTCGCTTTTGGCAAAGAGTTTGTTGACATCCACGATCATCACAAACTTTTCTTGGTGATTGATGATCCCTTCAATATAGTCTGCCCGCTCGTAGTCGTCCAGACTAGGTGGTGGCATGATGTCATCTAAAACTATGGAGATCACCTCCTTAGCCATGTCTACGATGGCGCCTATGGTCAGAACCTTCATGGGTGTTTGGATGTCCACCACCAATATCCTTGTCTTCAGATTGTATTCCGCAGGCTCCATGCCCAGTTTGATCCGCGTATCAATAACAGGCAGAATGTTGCCTCGCAAATTGATAATCCCCTTCATATAGGCGGGCGATTCAGGTACCTTGGTAATGTCTGTCATCTCCAGGATTTTGACCACTGAACTCACAGCCAGACAGAAATGCTCCTTGTCAAGCATGAACGTCAGGTAAGATTGTGTGACAGCCTCCAAATTCTCTTTTATTTCCTCCATCCTTCTCCTTATTTCAATTAATAATCTTTTCCATATCCAACACAAAAGCCAATTTCCCATCTCCCAGGATGGTTACTCCCGAAATGAAATCCTGCGCCTCATAGTAGTCGCTGATGGGTTTGAGCACGGCCTTCACCTGCCCCTTGATTTCGTCCACCGCCACACCTTTTTCCATGCTTCCTACATTTATGGTAATCACATCTACAGTCTGCGCTTTCGACGAGTCCATGCTCAGCTTATCTGCAATGGATACAACCGATAGCTGTTTTCCCTCAAATTCAAGAATATTTGATCCATTTGGCCTGCTATAGAAATCTTCCCTGTCGAAACGATGTATCTCCCGGATCGTATTGAGTGGAATTACCATGTTGGTCCCTCCAACTTTCGTGTGCAGACCCTCCAGGATGGACAATGAAAGGGGTAATTTGATCGTGGTCTTTGTCCCCACGCCAAGTTCGGAAGATACCCACACCTCACCCCGCAACTCCTGAATTTTCTTCTTCACGACATCCATGCCCACTCCTCTTCCCGAAATGTCGTTGATTTCGTCGGTCGTACTCAGTCCCGGGTGAAATATGAATTGCATGATCTCATCATCGGTAACATCCGCGTCGACATCCAGCAGCCCCAGCTCCATGGCTTTCGCGCGAATTTTGTTTGGATCGATTCCCGCTCCATCATCCTCAATTTCTATGAAGACGAGATTGCCACTGTAGTAGGATTTCAGGTGGATGGTCCCCGATGGCACCTTACCCTCCTTTGATCTTTCTTCCGGGGACTCAATTCCATGGTCTATGCAGTTTCTCAGAATATGCAAGAGCGGATCTGCCAGACTGGAAATCACCTTCTTGTCCAGTTCCGTCTCAAACCCCGTGCTGGAAAAGACAATCTCTTTGCCCAGGCTCAGGGAAAGGTCTCTTACCAGCCTTGTGAATCTGGCCTCCAGGGATTTCAGCGGAACAAGGCTGACAGAAAAAATGGTGTCTCTAAGGTTTTCCGTGACAAGGTCGAGGCTGTCAGCGATATCCCTTAAGGTTTCGGACTTCAACATCTCTGCTTCATTCTGAAGGGTTGCTTGCAGGGTGACCAGCTCACTCACCCAATTCATCAAACCATCGATTTTGCTGCGCTCTACTTTGATGAAGTTTGAGTCCAGCCCCTTGACATGTGTAGGAATCACATGCTTCTTGTCATCCTTTTGCGCGTCCTGGGCAGCAATCTGTTCCACAAAAGAGGCAAGCTTCTGCTTCAGGGGTTCTGGTGATTCTTCCTTCAGCTCGGTAGAAAACAACGCGAGCGAGATTCCTTTTGCATTGGCTTCCGCTATAGGGTATTTTGAAATATCGAGCTGGACATCATCCTCAATGAAAAGGAAAAGAGATTCGATCTCCTGTTGATTCAAGTCACTGATAAGGAGAACATTCCACCAGCGCACTTCCTTATCTGTACCGGTCTGTAGAAATTCATGAGCGTTGGCGTCTTCTACCAGATCACGGATGATGTAGTGTATCGGATGACCATCTCCCGCCGCAATTGGTCTGGCTGGCCTTATCTGTAAAAAATAGATGGATTGCTCAACCTCCTTGCGCTTTCGTTGGTGTTCGACGTGTCTTAAGGCATCGTCACAGGCTACGGTGAGTGAGCCCGAAAGTGAATCGAGGATCGAGATGTGATCATTGGACTCCAACTCCGGCAAGTGCATCGTAGTCTGAATGAAGTCCACAATATTCAATGTGAGCTGGATCACATCTAATGAAACTGGGAGCTCGAATGACTTAAATTCTTCGAAGGCTGACTCAGTCTTATGCGCGAGATCTCCAAGCTGTTTTCTGTCAAACATGAGCAGTGATCCCTTTACCGTGTGGAGCTCCCTGAAAATGGCGTCATACAAATCCTGATCAACCTTATGCTGATCAAGTAAGAGCAGGTTTTGTTCCAGCGTCGAAAGTACCTCCCCGGTATCTTCTAAGAATTGGCCTTCGGCGTTGAGCATAGGTTAGTCGCGTAATGCATATTTGATTTTCGACATGAAGCTGTCAATCTTAAAGGGCTTGGTGATCCAGGCAGACAGACCCTTGGCCTTCGCGGCGCGTATCTTCTCGGGTTCAGACCGTGAGGTCAGCATGATAAATGGCTTACCGTTGAGTGCCGAATGCGCCCGAACTTCTTCAAGGAGTTCCTGACCATTCATACGCGGCATGTCATAGTCACTGATGATCAGATCATATTCCTCAGGTTTCCTGCGGAGCATCTTCATGGCTTCCCTGCCATGTTGCGCCTTCTCGATGGTAAAACCTCTCATTCTGAGGGTGGCACTGATGAGATCCCGTATCCCATCCATGTCCTCTACCACTAGTATTTTTTTTCTGTCTTCCATTTGTTTTGCTATAGTCATTTCGCTCAATCGCCGAGCCAATTCAAGTCATTTGATACATCGTCACGTCTCCTTTTCCTCGATACATTTTTTGGTCGTAAATACCACATTTTCACCTGCCCGGTACTGGTATCAAAGATGATTTTTCTTCCCAGTGTACCTCCGGTGCTCTCCGCTATAATCTCAATCCCATTTTGGGCAAGCGATAATTTTGCTTGCTGAATATTCTTTATTCCCACCCTGGAGTGGCTGTCTTGCTGATTGGCGCCACCAAAGATTTTGGCTTTTAACTGGTGTATCTCAGCACCCTGGTTGATCATCCTTTTCAACAAATGGCCAAAGGCTATGTCACCATATTTGTCTGTTGGCAATTCAGGGCCTTTCCAGACAGGTAACATAAAGTGATTGATGCCACCCACCATCCGCACCGGATCATATAGGCAGATCGAAACACAGGAACCCAGCAAGGTTGTCACGAGGGTCTCCTGCTCCGGGACGATGAGCGCAGAGGGGTACAGAAAGTATTTTTTGGTCAATATGATTTCCTTTTTCTCCACCTGAAACCTGTTAACAATTGTACATCCACTAGATTTTTTGATAGACCGTAGGTTGAACCTGACGCAAAGGCAGATCCAGCCCCATGATGGACTCGGAGTGACCCAAAAACAAATAGCCACCTTTCCTTAAGGTCCGACATTGCTTTCTGATGACTTCTTCCTGCGTCTTTCTATTGAAATAGATCAGTACATTTCGGCAGAAAATGACATCGTAGCTCTCAGGCAGCCCCAGTGACGGATTCATCAGATTGAGTCGATCAAACTTGACCCTATTCCTCAGCGAAGGAGTCACTCTCACCAGCTGCTTCGACTTATCCTTGCTCTTAAGAAAATACTTCCTCTTCAATTCAACCGGAACCCCCGTAAGACGGTCAGCCGTGTACACCCCGGAAAGGGCCTGCTTCAGCTTTTCCACGGAGATGTCAGTGGCGTATACCTTGTAGTGAAAATTGGGGTAGCTTTCTCTGAACGCTTCCATGGTCATACACAGAGAATAGACCTCTTCGCCACTGGAAGCAGCAGCGCTCCAAACCTGTAGCGGCGTAGCTGCCGAACGGATATCCCTGTACTGAGGAAGCAACGTGCGCTGCAAAAAATCAAAATGCAGCGGTTCGCGAAAGAAGTCCGTCTTATTCGTGGAAACCCTGTCAATCATATGGACAACTTCCGTTTTCCCCTTTGGACTGAAGACAAAATCTGCGTATGCTTTAAATGAATGCAGGTTGTTTGCTTTCAATCGCTTCTGTAGGCGCCCCTCAAGCATCGCTTTTTTGGAAGGTGGCAGGACAATGCCATAACCTTCGTAGATGAATTTGCTCAAAGCCGAGAACTCGGTTTGCTTTAGTTGTATGGTTGAAGCCAGCATCTTCTATCCGCAGCTTAGAATCGCTCGAAATCTGAATCCTTGTATTCAAATTCGCTCATATCCAGGTTTACGCCTGAATGATTCACTTCTGCCTGGGCTTGGTGGCCATTGGCCATTCCATTGCTCGGAGTTTTGATCGCGATTCTGGAAGTTTGCTTTGAGTATGCTCTCTTTTCGCTTTCTTCATCCAGCTTGAAATAACTGATGATACTTCGAAGGCCGTCTGCCTGGCTGGAAAGCTCAACGGAGTTGCTGGCCAGCTCCTCAGCGCCTGAGGCGTTTTGCTGTGTGATTCCATTCAATTGCTGAATCGCATCATTCACCTGCTGAGCGCCGGAGTTTTGCTCGCCACTAGAGGCATTGATCTCCTGCACCAGTTGCGCCGTTTTCTCTATGTTGGGCACCAAATCTTCAAACAGCTTGCCAGCCTTCTCCGATATGCTCACACTTGACTTGGCAAGCTCATCGATCTCAACCGCCGAAACCTGGGACCTTTCAGCGAGCTTGCGCACTTCAGCAGCTACAATGGCAAATCCCTTTCCTGCATCACCTGCCCTGGCAGCCTCCACCGCCGCATTGAGAGCCAGTATGTCGGTTTGCCTGGCGATCTCGCTGATGATGGATACTTTGTCGGCAATGTCCTTCATGGAGACCACCGTCTTGTCAATGGCGATCCTGCCTTCGCTCACGTCCTGAACGGCTTGCTTCGCCATGGCTTCAGTCTGACGGGCGTTCTCCGTATTCATCTGGATGCTTGAGGCCATCTCTTCCATCGATGAAGAGATCTCCTCCATGGACGCCGCTTGGGTATTTGCGCCTTGCGAGATGCTCTGAGATGAGGTGTTCATCTCATTTCCGGCAACTGTTATTGAATCCGCTCCACTTCGGACTTCAAGAACAACTTCCTTTAGCTTACTGACCATGTCCTTCATGTTGCCAAATAATCCGGATAGGCGTTCCTTTTTGAACCCGATATTGAGGTTGCCACGTGCCACCTGATCAACAATCTCCGCAACCTCAGAAGGCTCACCACCCAGCACACTCATCACTTTCCGGGTGATGAAGAAAATCAGGGAGATGCCAATCACAAAGGCCAGAATGGTTCCCACTACGATAATTGTCTTGGCCGAGACAGCTGTACTTTCCTGATTGGCCAGCCTGATTACCAGGAGTCGAGATTCTTCGGCGGTAAACTCATCGATCATCACCCTGATCTCATCCATGTATCGTTTACCCTCGGCCTTTCCAAAGACTTCGTACAACGCTATCATATCGGCTGTTTGAGCTTCGTCCCTCGCCAGGGCAATGAGATTTTCGGCATAGTCATTGATCCAATCAAATGCCGCACTTCTTACCAACAAGCTGCCTCCCGAAGTCGCCAGGTGACCTTCCAGCGCAGCTTTTCCGGATTTGTAGGGCTCCAGATAGTTCTCTTCTTCGGTCAACAGGAAGCCCCGCAAGCCAGTTTCCATGTTGATCATATCCAAAATGATCTGATTCTTTTGATAGTTGGCCATGGAAGAAGAAGCCACAAGTTGCCTGAGGTCATCCATCCTTTGCTTTCCAATCCCGGATTTGATCTTCTGTTGTATCTCCCGCTCGAGGTCTTCCCCTTTGTAGATAGACCGACGCATCTCGATGTATTGCTCAGCGATCTGTTTGCGCCATTCTTCCGCAAGGTTCTCGATATCTTTCAATTTGGCCACCTGTGGCGGGTTGTCATCCACGGTAACCTGCAACTCCTTGACAAGATCATCAAAGGATTCCTTCCCTTCGTTGAAGGGTTCCAGGAATTGCTCCTGACCAGTTAAGGCAAAGCCTCTCATGCCCGTCTCCTGGTCAATCATAAAACTCTTCAGCTGATTGGCCTTGCCGATGACTTTGTATGTATGCTCGACCCAAGCTGTATTGTCCAACAACCTGTTGATGCTGACATAGACGACAATACCGATAATGACCAGCAGGACCAGGGTGACCCCGTTCCCGACAAATAATTGATTTCTAAACTTCATGACTCACTCTTATTCGCTCTTGGTTAGTAGTTCATTGAAAATCTGAAAATGCCCGCAAAAGCATTCTTCAAACCAGGATTACCTCCAGGGTTGATGATGTATTGCAGGTCCGGTTGTAGGGAAAAATGCTCCCCTATTTTGAAATGATAGTTCAGTTCCAGGATGGATCGGTTCTGTTCATAGAGGCCGCTATCGACCAGGTCCTTATGCAAGGAGGAGTTGAGAAACCCCAGGAAAATAAAATCCCGGTCTCTTCCCGGAAATGGCCCCGTGTAATTGAGCCCGGCACTGACAAAAGTGCGGATGAGGTTTTGATCACCCGGAGCGGAGCCGATTTGAAAGAAGGCCCCCAGCCCTTGCTCGTGGTCACCCTCACCTTCCGCCAGGATTAAATGATCAGCAATGAGGTAGAAGCCCAAATTCCCCTCCACCATGTCTCCTTCTGTCGTCACGCTTGGCAGATCACCTGAGTGGTAAAGGGTCCCCAGTTTGAGGGTCCCTCTTTTTTGTATATAGTGTATTTCGAAGCGGCTATGCGTGGATCCGTCAAGATTCCATATCACATTGTATTGGTCGTCGTTGAAACGCTCTGAAAAACCTGCGTAAACTGCCGCGTGTAAGGCAATGGACCCTTGGCCAAACCCAATCGCCTCCCTGGCGAAGTAGATGGCGGGCATGGTACGCGGGTAAATGGAAAAGGTATACCCGGCATTTGGCGTAATGCTGGGATTCATCCCAAAAGCGGAATGAATGGAATTGCCGCCGTATTTGCTCGTGCCGAATGCGGCATTCATGTCATGTTGCCCTATCAAAAGAAAAGCGCGACCAAAGCTTTGTTTGTACCAAAGCTCAAATAACCCGGTTCTTTCGGGGGCAGCCTCATTGCGGGAAACCGGTTGGAAATCCCCAATGTATTTATCGGTTGAATTGCCACCAAGCATGTTCACCCCATTGATGAAGAATGCTCCACCTCTCCACAACCCGGCTTTTTCCGTGTCCACGCTCAACGTCAGGTGTACCCGGCTCATGTAATTGCTGCCTGTGCGAACACCTCCGGAGAAGTTTTGAAACAACCCACCCTGTATAGAAGCATGGAAGGTCACAGGTGAGCTGGTACCGTCGTCTTTTTGTCCAGTGTCCTGAGCAAATACCAGGATGCTCTCAAACATGCAAAGGCACATGAGCGCATAACGCACGACAACACCAGGTCGACGACTGATAGCTAACATCGTGAGTCGCCTGTGGTCTGTTGGCCCACCACAAAAGGAAAGCCCCTGAGACCTATCAGAAGTCCCAGGAAAATCTTGCCGAAGTAATGGCAAATTCACAGTGGAACTGGGCAGGTACGAAGTGCTTTTGATATCAAATTCCGCAGGGGCAAGTCAGGTTGCCGCAAGGGATAGGCCTTTTTCGATTTTGGTGATTGCATGGTCTAAGGGGTTGTATAGCGGAAATGAAGATAGTATACGCCCCGACAACTTCGCCGTACCTAATCATGAACCGGTACAAATGGGGGGTGGAAGGGTATTTTGCAATCGATTGCAAGCGCAAAATTTTCTGTGGCAGGAATAGTTTGAATTCAGGTCAAAAAATACAGTCTAACGCATTGTGTATGCTATGAGCTATTTCGTGCCGAAGAATGCGTTATTTGCTGCTTAATCACATTGCAAACAGCGCCTACGGGCAGGTGTCCGGCAGATGAATCAGTGGCTGTTGATCCACGGATTTTTAGCCCCTTCCATCCGGGTTTTCCTGACGCTGGAGCAACATCTCAAAAACATCTTTCTCAACATCATTCAAGGAGGGCAATCAAAAAGATGAGGTCTAAGCCATGGCAACATAAATACCTGGACTTTGGAGGAGGCTAACAAGGAAAGGACATTATATTCCAATCTGGTAGTTAGCCCTAAGCCCTTCTAGGCAGCAAGAGACCAGCACTGAATGCAAGGTAACTGCCGAACATTGTCCCAATGCAACCCGCCCTTGCTTGCTCACTCTGAAGGGGAGTACGATGCCTTGAGTGCCTTAAGAGGCGCCGAAAAGGGATAGTACTCCAGACCAAGCTCTACAACTTCCAAAGCTTCTTTTTCTCTCCCACGGCTCTTCAATCTGCGAAAAACGCCCGGCAAAGTGTGCCAATAATTAAATGAGTCTTCAAGGGGGAATACCTCATAACCCAGTTCTGCTGAAAGTTGACTGTAGAACTGTCGGATCGCGTTTGCGGGCGATTCGGCCTTCACAAAGTCCTTGTAGGGAATCTGCCACTGCTCAGCCGAATGAATGGTCTCCAGGCCTCGTTCAATTCCCTGGATGGCCATTCCATAGTGGTTCTCAGACGCTAGTATCTCTATGCGATAGCGAATATTCGGATTGGACCGCAACGCTAGCTGGTGGTTCACTTCCTCAAATGCTTTTTCCTCCTCCGGTGGCCGGTTCATCAGGTCCTTGCTGGCTTTTCCGACATAGATGGAAGCTGCCCGGCGGTTCTCATCTTGTATGGCTTCCCGGATAAGTTCGGCAATAGTTGCACCGGAAGGAGTCACAAGGGATAATTCAGCTGCCAGCACCATGTAACCAGAAAACAGATCCGCCTGATTCCAGAAAGCCTCCAGTACTGGCCCGAAGGTCGGTGACATACCAATGACAGATCTATGTGCATTGGTTCGAAATTTCTCATCCATTTCCGCCAGTACCTCTTCTCTGAGAAAAGCGAGGTAGTCATCAATTCTTTCAGCTTCCATACCGGAAAAGAAGGGTTGGCCACTTGGAAACGTCAAGGTCATGGCCATGTCATACCGCTTCCCCGTATTGTTGGGAATGCCGACGACGATACTCTCCGGCATCTCGTTTCTGGATGACTTTATCCGGACAATCGATCGGGTGATATCAAACAAATATTCAGCATCCAATACCAGAATGACGGGATACTTGTGCGTGGCCTGATGATAGCTCCGGGGTAATGAGACCCATATTTCTCTTTTCTCATCCAATACTCTTGAATCGAGTAAAAATTTCGATCCCATCGTCAGTTGTTCCTGTTCCACCAGTTGCGAGGCCCCCGGCAAACAGGCAAAAAGTAATATGATTCCTATGACTCGCATTTTGCTCTACAAGAAAGATCAGGAGCCACCTCAAAGTGTGGCTCCTGGATTTGATGTTCAGACAGTAACTTCCGGATTCCAGGCACCCGCGGTAGCGGCATTGACGATATAATCTTCAAATGATATCGGTTTGCGGTTCAAAACCCTTTCTACGTCATTGGAGATGGTCTGGTTCTCGGAATGCCCCAGCACTTCGGTAAAGAGGTATCCCAACAACCAGATGAAAGATTCAGGAACACCTGCCTGCGTAAGGCCTTCTTTGAAGGCATCCATGGAAATAGGCTGATACTGAATGTCTCTTCCCAGCTTCTCACTCAGGATTTGAGCAACTTCCGCAAACGTGAGTTTTTTGGGTCCTGTTACGGTGAGGGTCTCGCCATTGTATATGTCATCCAGCAATGCTTCCGTGACTACATCCGCAATGTCGTTGGTATCCACAAACGGAACGCTTGCTTCCGGCATAGGTAGGGCCATATGACCTGCCATAACGTAGTCACGGAAAGCGCCTTCGCTGAAGTTCTGATTGAACCAGGAAGCCCTTACCAGGGTATAATTCAAGCCTGAGTTGGCGACAATCTGCTCACAGGCTTCCGCTTCGGTTTCTCCTTTTCCGGATAGCAAGACTACTTTTTCTAATCCTTCTTTCAGTGCCGCTTCGGTCAAGGCAGTGATGGCTTCCTTAGCACCGGGGACTGCCAGGTCAGGATAGTATACGATATAGGCGCGATCCATGCCTTTCAGTGCTGGTCCAAAAGTGGAAGGGCTATCCCAATCAAAGCTAGGGCTGTTGCTTCTGGTGCCTACCCTCACATGGTGTCCAAGTTCAGTGAGATTTTCTACGACACGGCGACCGGTCTTACCAGTACCTCCGATGACTAAAATGTTGTGTTTCATGTTCTTCTTAGTTTTTAAATGGTTTGAAAACTTTTGGATGTTCCCGGCGCAACACCCAGACTCATTCTTTTATTCATGGTTTTGTTGCTTGATGAATACGAGGGTAAAATTGTCGGACGGGGATGCGACTTGCTTGACCCTAGCTGCCAATGATTTGACAGTTTCGGCCAAGTGGCATATTGGCCTACTGGCAGCTTTGGCGGACAGTTGTTTTGTCTATGAGAAATAGACAGGATAGGAAAGCGTAGCTGCAACCTACGCTTAGTTTCGGCAATGCCCGACTATCACGTTGCTCTCGTAGCAACAAGAACATTTTTGCCATCATTTGTCCATAGGAAATGGACAGGATATAGAAGCGTAGCTGCAACCTACGCTTAGTTTCAAGCGCTATGCCCTCCTATCACGTTGCTTTCATAGCAACAGATAAATTCTTTACGTTTATTGGCCTATACGAAACAGGCAGGATAGGAAAGCGTAGCTGCAACCTACGCTTAGTTTCCTGGGCAAAAAAATCATCCAGGATCAACATTGGTTTTGGCTCAGAAAAATCCTGATTTTTCACGTCCACGGTAACAGACCTGCCAATCTGGCTTAGAGGCCCGCCATTCTTCATGCTGCCAGTGGTTACAACTTGTGCATGTCGGAGGTCTCACTGATTTTTATGGGGCTCGCAATCTTTAATAAGTGCTGGTCTAGCTCAGGGGCCGTGCGCATGCCTGGTGGCTTGCCAGGCAAATTATGAAGTAAATACATGGCGGAAAGCTATCGAATCAAAGATCAGGGAGGCACTTACTTTTTGACGCTGCAAGTTGTGGGTTGGTTGGACGTGTTCAGCCGTCAAATCTACCGCGACATGATTATGGAGAGTCTGCGCTATTGTATCCTTGAAAAAGACCTTGTTCTCTATGCCTATGTCATCATGACCAATCACGTTCATTTGATTGTCAGGTCCAAAAATGAAAAACTCTCGGATACGATCAGAGATTTCAAAAGATTTACTTCAAATCGAATATTGAAAAGCATAGGCGACAGTGGTATTGAAAGCAGAAGAGACTGGTTGAATTTGGTTTTCGAATACTATGCAAGGTTCAACAAGCGTGTGAAAGAACGCCAATTTTGGACGCATGAAAACCATGCGGTAGAACTAACCTCCAACAGAATGACCGAAACAAGATTGGAATACATCCATGCAAATCCGGTAAGGGCAGGCTGGGTAGAGAACGATGAAGACTATTTGTATAGCAGTGCTAGAAATTATGCTGGACTGCCTGGCCTGTTGGATATAGAATTGTTATGACCTGGGCATAGGTTGTAGCTATGCCCTCCTATCACGTTGCTCTCGTAGCAACAAGAATATCTGAGCCATCATTTGTCCATAGGAAATGGACAGGATATGAAAGTGTAGTGCAACCTACCCTTAGTTTCAAGTGGCGGCTGGGCATAGGTTGTAGCTATGCCCTCCTATCACGTTGCTCTCGTAGCAACAAGAATATCTGAGCTATCATTTGTCCATAGGAAATGGACAGGATATGAAAGTGTAGCTGCAACCTACACTTAGTTTCAAGTGGCGGCTGGGCATAGGTTGTAGCTATGCCCCACTATCAGGTTGCTCTCGTAGCAACAAGAATATCTGAGCCATCATTTGTCCATAAGAAATGGACAGGATATGAAAGCGTAGCTGCAACCTACGATTAGTTTAAAGCGGCGGCTGGGCATAGGTTGTAGCTATGCCCTCCTATCACGTTGCTCTCGTAGCAACAAGAATATCTTAGCCATCATTTGTCCATAAGAAATGGACAGGATATGAAAGTGTAGCTGCAACCTACACTTAGTTTCAAGTGGCGGCTGGGCATAGGTTGTAGCTATGCCCTCCTATCACGTTGCTCTCGTAGCAACAAGAACATTTGAGCTATCATTTGTCCATAAGAAATGGACAGGATATGAAAGCGTAGCTGCAACCTACGCTAAGTTTCAAGCGGCGGCTGGGCATAGGTTGTAGCTATGCCCTCCTATCACGTTGCTTTCTTAGCAACAAGAACATTTGAGCTATCATTTGTCCATAAGAAATGGACAGGATATGAAAGCGTAGCTGCAACCTACGCTTAGTTTCAAGCGGCGGCTGGGCATAGGTTGTAGCTATGCCCCACTATCACGTTGCTCTCGTAGCAACAAGAATATCTGAGCCATCATTTGTCCATAGGAAATGGACAGGATATGAAAGTGTAGCTGCAACCTACACTTAGTTTAAAGTGGCGGCTGGGCATAGGTTGTAGCTATGCCCTCCTATCACGTTGCTCTCGTAGCAACAAGAATATCTGAGCTATCATTTGTCCATAAGAAATGGACAGGATATGAAAGCGTAGCTGCAACCTACGCTTAGTTTCAATGCTGCCTGAAAAACCATTCTCCGCTCAAAAACCAAGGACAAGCTGAGAGCTGAAATAGCTGACCTTTTTCAGATCAAAAGATTGAACCTGATCATTGCCCTCAAAAAATTCGAAATTTCGAAAGAACCCCCAACCGGTGGATACATTCAGGTGAAGCCATTCCGTGAAATGAAATCTGGATAATGCACTCAGCGTGCCTTCGGAATACCTGAGAAAAGGTCTGCTCGTCTCAAATTTGGACGGGCTTCCGTGAAAGCGGTTGCCGTCTATGGCCAGTTCTACACCCAGATCATACCAGCTGGTCATTTGCCTTCCTACCAGCAAATTCGAAGGAATAATGCCCTTCACAATCATCTTCGGAGCAGGTTTCCAATCAATGTATAGGAAGGGCAGGGGTATCGGATTACCGAAATCAGACATGTAGGCGAGTCCAAAACCCCAATCAAAATCCGAATTCACGGTACGTATGAGCCCCAATATCCCGCCGATGATGAAATCATCCCTGGAGAGGGTGCTCTCGAAATCGGAGGCGACAATGGGGTTGATCATGGCTGCGAGTTTCCATTTTGCGTTCAGCGAATCAATCATGAAAAACGAATAGTCCGCATACTGTATCTGGTCTATTCTTGTCCCTCCCGGAGGAAAATTCCGGAAATCAAAAAATACCTTCTTATAGTTGACGCGATTGAAAACCGTGATCTTACCTTCTTTCAGAGAAAATGGAAATGCCGCCGACAGAAACATCGTATTGGTTTCTATTTCAAGTCCCGGCGCACCCGACAACGGCGTCACCAACTCAGCTGATGGAAAATACTCAAAACCCGCGGATATGCCGACCGCATCCTGCGCCAAAGCCGAATAACTGGACGTCAGGTATGTAACCCATATCCAAACGAAGGAATGAATTTTTCTGATTCCTTTCATCGACAATGGCCTACATGGTGAAAAGCGTTACCAACTCTCTTTTTCCCCTCAACTCAATTTGCCCCACTTCTCTGGGATCAAAGCGGTCACTCTCCGATCTCAGTCTTTCCACCAGGTGCTTAGAGGCCAGAATATCGACTCCCAGTTCATTGCATTTGCTTTGAATACGCGCTGCTGTATTGAGCACATCACCGGAAAATGCAATTTCCCGCTTCACCACTCCAACTTCCCCAGCCATCACATGGCCATAATGCACACCCGCTTTGAAGACCGGTTCGACCCCATAGTGCCCCAGAAAGAAATCCTTTTTTCCTTTCAACACTGATTGAATGTCGAAATAGCATTGGATGCAGTTGGCATTCCTGATGCCATACGCCAGCTCCCAGCTGACAATGATCTCATCCCCAACGTACTGGTAGATTTCACCTTTGTATTTGAGAATGCTTGGCGTCGCGTGCTCAAATACATCCTTGATGAAATTGAAGTATTGTTCTTCCCCCATCTTTTCAGCAATCGTTGTAGACGAACGGAGGTCCAGAAACATGAACACGCGCTCTTCACGCTGAGGTCGGAAGTACTTTCCGAGCAGAAATTTCCTGAATACACCAGGCCCATATTTGTCATCGACAAGGAGCACGATCAAGGTGAAGATGACCAGCACCAGCCAACTGGTTATGTCAACCAACGAGGATTCGTCAAAAATTAGCATCACACTCGATATCCATACCGCTCCATCCGTGATCGAACTGTCTGTAGTATCGAGGAGGAAGAACAAACTGGTACAGAAACCCACGATGACATAAACCCCGAGAAAGGAGAAAAAAATACTTGCCAATGCACGTCCATAGGACATTGACCTCAGCCACCTCTCCCAAACGAAGACAATACCACTCCCGCCAATGATGCCGGCTAATATACCCGTTAGCAAGCTGCCCAGGAGATAGGACCTCGAGTCCAGGGTGCTTGGATCTATATCCACCCGGGCCAGAGATATCACATCCAGCACCGTATAGTATCCGACACTGAACTTGAAGAGTGAAAAAAGTGTCCACGCCACAGTGATCCAGAATACAGTACGAATCCTATCCAGAAGCCATTTAGAAATCATTGTCTTGATGGTAATGCAGTATAAATCTACTCAGATATCAGCAGCTGACGTCCAGACTTTCAGGCATGGAAGATTCTGTCACCACTCATTTGCCTGGAGGAGTATTTAAAATCACAATTAGAAGATTTGAGCAAAAAATAACCATCTATTGATCGGCTTCTTTCCTTACACTATTTTACTATGTAGTTCACGACCTAAGTTAGATGTACGTAGTCTCCCTCATTGGCGCAGCACAGGCCTTTTTCTTCTCACTTCTGGCATTAAAAAAGGATAAGAAGACAAAAGGAGATCGAATCCTAAGTGCATGGCTAGCATTTATGGGGTTGCACTTGCTGGGATATTATATCCATTCTGCTGGTTTGACCTTCCAGTATCCTCATCTATTGGCACTTGACTATTGCTTTCCAATGCTCCATGGGCCATTTATGTTTATCTACGTTTCGACCATGATCAGAAAAACCGGAGGGCACAAATGGACCTATTTGCTCCACGGTCTGCCATTCCTGCTATTCATGACTTACTTTTTTTTCGATTTCTACCTCTTGGGGGCTGACGAAAAATTGGCCTACTACAAGGCTGCGAATCTTGAATCTCAGTTTGCGCATATAGCTGTATCCATCTTTAACAATTACCTGGGTCCTATCTATTTGATTTGGACGTTTGTATTACTAAGTAGGCACAGGAAGAGTATTTCTGAAAACTTCTCCTACACAGAGGATATCGATTTCAAGTGGCTCAGATACTTATTGGTTTGGTTCGTCGGCGTTTGGGGGGTAGTGATCTTGACAGAACTGTTTCCCGCTTTTTCAATAGATGAGGGATTGGCACCTCACCTAATTTATTTGTCATTGACGATTGCAATCTTCTTCATCGGATATTTTGGCATTAAGCAACAAGCTATCTACTCGCCCATGCCAACTCAGAAGCATGATTTCAATTCCGGGAAAGAAGTCAAACCAACACCAGGACCTTCTGGCAGATACGAGCATTCGGGGCTGAAGAAAGCGGAAGCCAAAGCGTACTTGGAGGAGCTTCTTCGGTATATGGAGGAAGAAAAGCCCTATCTCAATGAAAAATTGACGCTGCAAGATGTTGCCAGTCATCTCAGCATCTCTACACACCATGTTTCTCAAATCATAAATGAAGGCATGGGCGTGAATTTCTTTGACCTTGTCAACCAATACCGTGTTGAAGAAGTGAAAAGGCAAATTGCCGCATCGAAGCATGAACAATTGACCCTGTTGGGCGTCGCTTACGATAGCGGTTTCAACTCCAAAAGCTGCTTCAACAGAATCTTCAAAAAATTTACTGACCAGACTCCCTCAGAGTATATCCGGTCACTCAAAGATTAGGTCAACTTCTCAAAGTCCTACTTTATCGGGGAGGTGTCCCGATACCTCGGTGTCACGTCCTAAGCTATCGGGTGGGTCGATCCGCCTGGGTCTGTGGTGTTGGTTTGTCTCAAAAATCACAAATCCAAAAAACAGACAATTATGAAAACGCTAAACAAATTTTTCTGGATACTTTGGATCCCTCTGGCCTTCATGAGATGCGAGGAAACCCTTGACATGGACGAACCCGGCAACCTGGTTCCCATGACGGTAGATGAAGACTCCAGACTTCCCAGTAGAATGTTCAATGGAGCCTTACTTCATTTTGAGACGATGGGAGATATCTCCAATCCGATCATGATTTTTAATCATGGTGGACCCGGAAGTGATTATCGCGCAATGATCAGCCAAAAAGGCGGAGAAAACATGTCCAGATATCCGGAGTTGAGAGCGGGTGAAACGCCAGGCCTGAGTCAACTACAGGATGAATACTTCTGTGTTTTCTATGATCAACGAAGTAGTGGGCTATCGCAAAGGTATGACCCGGACGTACTGGAGCTCGATCAATTTATAGCAGACCTGGACGCCATTGTCGATTGGAGTCTCGACCAAAAAGAGCAAGCCACCGGCACCCGAGATGAGCAAGTATATATGTTCGGCTGGTCTTTCGGTGGTGTCCTTGTCACCAGTTACATCAATGAACACCCCGAAAAGGTCCGGGATGTCATTTTCTATGAAGCAGGCCCTATTACGAAAGAGGGCATAGACTATTTTATTGATAACACACCGAGCGTGTTTTCATACATCGGGGACGACTGGTTGGAAGAGCTTGTGCTGGCACATGATCATATCATTCCCGATACGCATGAAAGAGCTGACTACCAACAAATGCTTGGTGCTTTCAGGTCAAATCCACAGTTCCACGAGGACATCAATACCCCATTGTGGCGATTTGGTGGATTGATTGAGCTAGCTGATATCGACTGTTTCTTCTGTGATTCATTTGACGTCACCACCAACCTCACCAATTTCCAGGGAAGGGTCTTGTTTATGATGGGGGAACTGACTCGGGCCGAGTATCCTGATTACCTGGACTTACATACCGTCCATTACCCACAAAGTGAAGTCATATTCGTTTCTGGTGTCGGACATACCGGAGTGTGGGAAAAAGCTGACGAAGTAGCAGATCACATCAGAAATTTCTTGAACCAATAACCTCTCAAATACTAATCAGATGAAGAATTTAATAATATCATTAGTCCTGGTTGTAGCTGTCGGTCAATTATCAGCACAAACAACCTTAAACGAATCTCCATCAAAAAACAGGATCTCTACGCGATTTGGCATCGAGCCAACTACCATGCTTGGGATTATCTACGAGCGGAATTTTGATGTTGGACTCAAAAACCGAAAGTTGACCGCTTATGGAGAATTCAATAGTTCATTCTTCAGATATGGGCTTGACAATTCGGAGATTAAAATCGGTGGGATAATTCCAATAGTACAGTACGGAAGTTTCATGGTCATCAATAACCTTGGTTTTTCAACCGGCCATACCACCAACAGACATTTTGAGTCCAGAAGGTTTGCAGTATCTGATGAGATAGCTGCAGGGCTGTACAAGACCCGTTGGTTCGTGGCGACCACTTTCGAATATGAGAAGATCTATCGGAGTCACATTGAGCATACCGAGTTTTATCGAACCACATACTATCCGGATGCCAAAGACGGGTGGTACAAAGGAGCCGGTGGATTCTTCCAGTTGGGTATAGAAGGGGGTAGAACATTCAAGGAAAAAGTTGACCTGCACATGGAACTCAAGTTTCCCTTTACGGAGAAGTTCAATGCCTATGGTGGTGCCGGTATGCACCTCAATATTGGCGTAGGTTACCGCTTCTAATATGATAAGTGGCAGGGTGACAATAGCAGTCATTCTGATCGTCTTCGGTTGATTAGGTCTTTGATCATGGTTCCATCGAAGACGCCAAAGGAAAGGCTGCTGTTGCTCATCAAAATTGTACTTCTGCTCCCGGGACGATAAGGCTGCATTTAGAACAAACGTCCAGACTTTCAGGCATGGACCGATCCAACGTCCAGACTTTCAGGACCGGGCGATTGGCGCTGGCAATCATCCAAGCTTTGTTTCAAGAATTTTTAATCGAGTCAGAAACGAAGATGAAAACGATCATGAAAAATCAAGTATTAAATCTCCTTGTCCTGGTGACGATCACCTTGGCAATGAGTGCATGCGAAACGCATGAAATGGCGGAACCCGGGAGATTGGTTCCCCTGACAGTAACGGAAGATCCTACGCTTCCTTCAATTACGGTAAATGGCACTGTACTTCATTCGGAGGCTTTTGGTGACCCCAATGATCCATTGATTGTAGTCATCCATGGTGGCCCTGGCAGTGACTACCGGAGTATGCTTAGCCATAGAGACCTGGTCAACGACGGCTATTACGTCGCCTTCTATGATCAGCGAGGGTCGGGACTTTCTCAACGACATGACGACAGGGGCATATTCACCACTCAAATCTTTATTGATGACCTGGATGCAGTGATAGATTATTACAGCAGTCCGGACCAACAGGTCATTTTATCCACGCATTCGTGGGGCTCTATGCTGGCGGCCGGCTATGTAAATCAGCACCCTGACAAAGTGGATGCCATGATTTTGATGGAACCCGGAGGATTGACATGGCCGGATACGGAAGATTACCTGGAAAAATCTGTGCCGATCAAGCTATTTACCGAGACCATCAATGATGCATTGTACATGGATCAAATCATCACAAGTTCGGAACATGAAGTACTGGATTACAAACATATGTTACTCGCTTCTGCTGACTTTGCGGATGATAACGCACAAGGCAATGCCGGGCCTATCCCCCTCTGGCGCTCCGGAGCTATCTGTTCTACAGCACTTACGGACTACGTGGTGGACAATCCCTTTGACTTCACCACCAACCTGGGTCAATATGAGACGCGCGTACTCTTTGCTTACAGTGAGTTGAATGAAGCTTACCCAAGATCCTGGGCTGAGCATGTATCCAGTCCCTTCCCGAATGTGGAACTGTTTGAGGTGCAGGGTTCTGGCCATGAGATCCCCACCTTTGGGTGGGAGAAGATGTACCCGCGGATCATCAACTACTTAAACACTATGAACCAACAATAGAACGCATCATTGACGAATTCCTGAATATCGAAATCATGAAAAAGATCATATTAACAATCGGACTAATTACGGCGATGGTGGTCCTGAGCCAGGCCCAAAACATCAACTGGAGATCTATCCAGGATCACAAGAATGTCGCAAGTGTAAACCTGGGACTCGACTTTGGCACCACTGTCCAGGTAATGTATTACCGACAGGTAAGCGCATTCCGGCCGATCCTTCTGGGCGGTGACTTCTCCATCCCTTTTGGTGAAACCCTATTGGACGACTTCAAAGTACGATGGGGAGGTCAGATAGAGGTATTTGAGTACAATGGATTTTCAGTGACCGGTAAGGTCCTCGCCAACTTCAGGAGATACGAAAATGACCTGGTCCGCATGGCCAGTTTCGGCTCAGAATTCGCCCTGATCTCCGGATATTACAGGCCTACCTGGCACGTCGGATTTGAGGTTGGATTTGATAAGTCCATCATCACGCACCTGAAGCATTCGGATGTCATGAGAGACTATGTCTACGCGGACATACAAGATGGCTGGTACATCCCTTCGGGCGGCAACTGGTTCTATGGGCTGCATGGCAGCAAAACGGTGGGTAGCTCCACTGAACTGACAGGCAGATTTGGATTTACCAATGCCGAACGTAAAGATGAGGACGCTATGTTCCCCGTCTACCTGCAGCTTGGATTCAACAAGAAGTTTTGATCCGGCGAAGCACATGATGGCTGCCAGGAATCCTGGCAGCCATTCATTAAACCTCCTTAATCGATACCAACATGGAAGACGCAGCCGTTGTCATCGTATTCATGGTTCTCCTCGTTGCCAACACACGCCTGATCCTCACCTTGGTAAGGGGTTTGAGAAAGAGGATCCTGTTGCTTCTGCTGCTACTGCTCCTGTATATTATCCCCATTCTCTTCTACCTACAGCATCGGTAGACCGGCAGGATCGGAGCGGATGCTGCTTCCAGACCAACTGGCTTCCAACTGGTTGATTGATCTCAAGTTTAATTTGGTAATTTCGGTTGGCTAACCTAACCCACCTTTGCA
Source organism: Cyclobacteriaceae bacterium (assembly GCA_965601475.1). Classification (GTDB taxonomy): domain Bacteria; phylum Bacteroidota; class Bacteroidia; order Cytophagales; family Cyclobacteriaceae; genus JAWPMT01. The sequence goes on from OZ271832.1 coordinate 2,068,296, forward strand.
GACCATCTTCATCATCGGTATTGTCCAGGCGTTTTTCATTGAATTTCTGCTGCTGAACAAGAAGAAAAAAGCCCTTCCGGACAAGGTCTTATCCGTCTGGATGTTTGTAATTGGGGTGCATCTCTTTCTGAGTTACCTCTTTTACATAGAATACTACCATGACTTCCCATTTTTCATGGCTCTCCTTATACCAATGCCGCTGCTGCATGGCCCGCTATTGCTGTTTTACGTTCAGTCTTTGATCCGGCCTAATCCTGGTATTCGTCGTAGTGATTGGCTTCACTTCTTACCTGCACTGGCATTCTACGCATTCCTGTTTCCCGATGGTTTTCTACAGACGGCTGAGGAATTGATGGTGTTTGCCTTCGAAACACTGATCACTAATCCCCCCTTCTATTGGACGTTCTTCACGACTTTGCTTTACCTGAGTGGGGTGGTATATGTCGTGTGGGCATTGCTGCTGCTGCGGCAACATAGCAACCGCATCAAGGACAATTTCTCCTACACCGAAAAGATCAACCTCGGGTGGCTGATGAAACTGATCCTGGGCCTGGCCGGCATCTGGCTGGTCGTGCTGATCAGTGATGAACCCCAATACATCTATGCCGCCTTGACGCTATTCGTCTTCCTCATCGGTTATTTCGGGTCCAGGCAAGGGGTCATATTCACTGACAACACACAACCCGGGCAACCCGCACCCATAAGTGACCCGGAAAAGATAAAGTATGAAAAGTCCACTCTGACTGAAGAAAAGAGAAATGCATATCTCCAAACGCTAAAAGCGTTCATGGAAGAAGAGAAACCTCACCTGGAGCCCAAGGTCACGCTCAAGGAAATCTCAGACCAACTGGACATGCATCCGAATCACCTTTCCCAGGTGATCAATGAAAGCCTCAATGTCAACTTTCACGATTTCGTCAATCAGTACCGGGTGGAGGAATTCAAAAGTCGCGTGGCCGCGGATACTTCCCGGAAACTTACCCTGCTGGCCCATGCCTACGACAGTGGATACAGCTCTAAGTCTTCGTTCAATGAGGTCTTCAAGAAATTCACCGGCCTTACACCCTCGCAGTATCAAAAAAGTCTCAATGACTAATTGTCAAATCTGGCATAATTATAGTTTCCAACAGCATCTGGGCATAGATTGAGCTATGCTCCAATATCACGTTGCTTTCGTAGCAGCAAGAGCTTTCTGTTGCGAGAAAATATGGCCAAAATCCCTCCTCCGCTACGGTGTATCCACCTGGTGAAACTCGCCATTGGCGTAGGGCGAATTCGGCGCATGTGAAGTGCTGACGTAACTTTCGGCGCTTACATCCTGTAATATATAATACTACATGAATGGAGCAGGATTTATAAAAGACATGATTGCAGTGACCCGAAACAATCGGGCCCTCCTGAAAGGAAAATCACAAGCCTCCTACCAAAACTTTGACAAATCCTACATCACAGATTGGATCATTTCCAGGAAAATACCCAAGTACAAGATAGCCACACCAGAATACTTGGCGGAACTCCGAAACAAGTTGGCACAGGAGAGACGCCAGCAAAGGGGCCGCAGGATTTTGGCCGCAACCATCACAATTGCTCTGCTGACAATGGGGATTGTTACCTTTTCCTACCTGAACGTGATCTAGAGCGTAGGTACAACCCCGCTTAAGATAAGTTTTCTATCAAATTGCTCTCATAGAGACGCAGGGAATTTTGTATTGTTTCGTCAATAAGAAATAGACGGGATATGAAAGCGTTGCTGCAACCTACGCTTAGACTCAGCGGAAGAGGCACAGTTTCTGCTTTCAAATGTGGATGGACAGATTCAAGTCCAAGGATTGCTGAATATTTTCTAGCCGCTGTCTAAGGGCCTTCCAAAAAAGATGATTTTCATCCGCAACGATGGATTCAATTTCTTCAGCTTTCTCTGCAAAAAACTGATTTAAAATCCGCTTGACATTCAAACTGGGTAGATCCTGGGCATTCGGTAGACTCAGCCTGTATATCCAAATCTTGTCGGCATATCCGGCAAGCTTTGACAACAGCACCTCAACATTGGTGATATGAGGTATTACTGGACAAATCAGCGCAGAGGTCCTGATACCTTGCTTCTTGCATTCACTCAGTGCATCAATCCTATCGTCAATATCCTTTGCATTGCTTTCGAACCGCCTTCGCATATCGTCGTCATCAAACGCCACGGAAATACCCACATTGGCGTCCGGCATTGCTTTGAGAATATCAATATCCCGAACCACCAGATCCGATTTTGTGAGAATACTAGCACCAAAACCCCTTTTCCGAAGGATAGTCAACACTTTCCTCGTTTGGAACAGTTCTGCCTCGATCGGCTGGTAGGCATCGGTGTTGTAACCAAAGTAAATCTTCTGAGGTGGAATGGCATCAAGTTCTCTGTTGAGCACCCGCTCAATATCCTTGTAGGTCAGCACCTCTTCTGACCAGTTGGTCTCAGCATATTCCAGGGCATAGCAATAGTAGCAATGGTGCTGACAACCGATATAAGGATCAATCTGATAATTAAGCCCCTCAAGGTCACAAGGAACGACAAGCGGCCGATCTGAACAATTTGATACTTTCATGTCCGTCAAGTTCTTTGTTGGGCTATATGGATATAACAAAAGAAATGGAGTCTCATTCCTTCCGGTCTTAGAAAGTTTAGGGATGATGGGAAGGTTTTTGGCAACTTTCTGTAGCACCAATTTCCCTACCTTCTGGGCATAGGTTGTAGCTATGCCCCACTATCAAGTTGCTCTCATAGCAACATAAAATCCGTCATGTTATTGGGCCTATACGAGATAGGCAAGGATAGCAAAGCGTAGCTGCAACCTACGCTTAGATTGGGCACAGACATTAGTTACCAGGCTCGTGCAATCTACCAACTTCCCTACCTTTGAAATTCTGACAAAAACACTCCCCATGACAAGAAAATTGATGCTCTCAGCAGGTATGATATTTGCCGCTTTGACATGCCTGGCCCAGAAGCAAACGATGGTGATGACATTGAGAGATGGAACGGTTATTGAAGGTCGCGGGAGGATCGGGGATCACAAAATGTCGATCACAAATTCAGTCAATGGAGAAAAAAGAATCTACAGCTACAAAGAGACCAAAACGTTACGGTCACTGACAAGTATCAGGAAAAGAAGACTTACGCATACAAAATTGTAGATGGTTCAACGAGCGTAAATGGGATATTGCTTATGGAAATTCTGACCACTGGAAGACTCCACCTCTACAGTGTTTTCTCCACCAACTATCAACACATTCCAGCGTATATGCAAACGTATCAACCCAATAGACTGCCTGGTCCGCAGGTTATGGTATCCGAAAAGACGGATTACTACTTCAGTGAGGGTGATAGCGACATCGTGCAGAAGATCAAAGCCAAGAATATCTACTCAAAGCGATTCGAAAAGGAGATGAAACCCTATTTTGAATCATGCCCGAGACTAACTGAAGAAATGGAAAGAAAGCTCCATCTTAGAGGAGACGTGGAAAGCGTATTCAGGCAGTTCAATAGGTTTTGTGGGAATTAGGCTGCAAAGAGGCCTTCCTGAAAAGCAAGGCCCCTTTAGAATCGCTACCAGTTAAAATTCAAAAGCAATTGAGGCTAAAATCCTTCTGGGAAACTGTGGCACAAACGTTCCTAACCTGGGCATAGGTTGTAGCTATGCCCAAATATCAGGTTGCTTTCATAGCAACATGGAAATTTCATCATGTATTGGCCAATACGAGATAGAGAGGATAGACAAGCATAGCCCCAAACTACGCTTAGATTGGGACAAGAAAGCGTGGATACAATTTCCACTTGGAAAAGGTACAAAGCAAAGGGACCTACCGAAAAGGCCCCTACTCAAGCACATACCAGTTAAAATTCAAAAGCAATTGAGGCCAAAATCCTTCTGGGAAACTGTGGCACAAACGTGCCTAAGATTGACCGTTGAAACGTTTCGACATCATTGAGGTTCTGGACATTCAACTGAAACCTGGCATTCCTGTATTCATAGCCCATCATCGCATCAAACCTGGTAAACCCATCAATAACGCTTGCTTCTGTATTGAGTCGATCACCAAACATATCGCCTTGATGGAAGGCCCCTGCACCCAGAGAAAGCCCGGGAATGCCATTGACAAAAGTATATTGTGACCATAGACTCAACTTAGCATTGGGGTTGTTGGGCAACTCCAAACCGGCATAGTTCATCGGCTCACTGTCGCCACTTTGGACGATTTCGCTGATCACCTCAGTTTCGAAATAGGAGAAGGCCGCATTCACCTGCCAATTACTCATTAGTTTCCCATTGATATCCACCTCGACACCGCTACTGGAATGCTCACCCGACTGATTCGCCCGGTAGTTTGCAGGGTCTGAAATGCTACCGCCTGGATCGACAATCTCAAATTGCAATACATTTTGACGATTCAGGTCAAAATAGGAAACCGTAATACCCAGGCGATCCTCCATTAAGGACTGACGCACGCCAAACTCTATTTGATCCCCAATCAAAGGTTCGGGATCTGCAAGTCCCCTTCCCGGTTGCGGCGTCACTGAACTGAAAGATTCGGCATAGCTGGCATAAAGTGAAGTGCCATCAATAACCTCGAAAGTGAACCCTACCCTGGGTGTAAATTTGGATTCTTCGCTGTCCTCGTTATCATCCGGCTCTACAGCATCTCCATTGAATTTTATACCATTCGTAAACTGACTGAACCTTCCTCCTAGTAACACATTGAGTCTGCCATCTAAAAGCGATATGAGGTCTTGAACATTGAAGCCCCATCGTGTAGTAAATGGAAGGATATCATCATCCAAAACAGGTGTAGAGCTCAACGGTATGTTACTCCAACTCGGATTGGTGAGGGAAGTTCCACCTGGAAGTGGGAATACAAAGTTGCCCGCAACCGGCCGGGTAAATCGAGATACATCTACAGCGGCCATCAGGCGATGTTCCAGCGGGCCTGTCGTAGCGGTACCGGTCAGCTCAAGAAAATTGGAAAATGTATTGGTCCTACTCAATTCCTTATAGTCGCCAAAGCTGTACTCTACACTATCGGAGACAGCATTGTGTACAGGATAGACATCGTGTAAGAGTCTCTCCTGGTGCGAGAAAGCCATGACGTTCCTCACCTCCCAGTTGCCGAAAGTCTGCTCGAACGTTGCCGAAATCATGTTGTTATCTCCCTCTGAGGTTCCATCAGGGAAACCATAGAAATTTGAATTATCCAATGCTTTGGCTCTATCCAGAGACAAGCCAACGGGGAAACCCCAGTCCAGGGTCACTTCATTGTTCATGAAAAGGGCTTCTACATTCAAAGAGCTGCTTTCCGAGATATCCCAGGTGAGGCTAGGCGCAATCATGAATTGCTCGCTTGTGATATCATCTCTAAAGCTTTCGGAGCTTTGGTACACGGTATTGAGTCTGTAATTCAACTTCTCACTGAGCTTCCCTCCCAAATCCATGGAAGGGCGATACAAACCATATTCACCAACCTTCATTTCGAATGTGCCGTGGTTATATCCCTTTGGTTTCTTAGTCACATAATTGATGATCCCTCCCGGTTCCACATCACCATAGAGGATCGATGCAGGCCCTTTCAATACCTGTACTTCCTCCACATAATCAGAATAGGGCGTTCGAAGCATCACACCATTGACCCGATAGTTCTCGGCTCCACCGGACAAACCAATATCAAACCCCCGAATGTTGATGTTGTCGCTCAACCCATAGGATCCGAACTTGGAGACACCGCTGACATTCCTCAATGCGTCCTCCAGAGAAATGGCCTGTTGCTGATTCAGAATTTCGCGAGAGACGATGTTGATGGAGAGCGGTGTTTGCTCCAATGGCGCATTGAGGCGCGTAGCGTAAAGGGTCTTTCTTTTTTGACCAAAGACCACAACCTCGTCCAAATGATAGGTAGAGGTTTCCAGCGTCACATTCAGCTCAGCAGTCTGACCAGCTTCGACAGTAACAGCAACCACCTGTTCCTGAAAGCCTACCTTGCTAACCGCTAGTGCATAAGGCCCAGGCTTTATACCTGTAAGTTCGAAACGCCCATCCGAGCCAGTATTGGTGCCATCAGATGATTGAATCAGGAAGACATGGACCTTTTCTTCGGGCTGTCCATCCACATTGACGACAGTACCTGAGATTGCACCTGTCTGCCCCTGGGTATGCAGTGCCAGTGCGCCAACCATCAGAAAGAATAAAAAGTGAGTTCGAATTCCATTCATTGAAATAGGGTTTAGAGATAATCAAAAAGTTGATGGACGTATCGAGATGTTGACGCCAAAATATTGCGTCATTCAACTTTATGCAACTCTGTTGCATTTTATTACATGAATGGCTAATGTCCCTACAAATCGTGTATAGCTCCCAGTAATTGGTTGGCATTTGGGTGCTCACGAAGCAATTATTGATATTTAAGGTACCGAGCCTTGGTCATAGCTATGTCCGATATCACATTGCTTTGATAGCAATGCAGGACAGTTGCATTTGTTTGGCCTATTGGATATAGGCAGCATAGGAAAGCGGGGCGGCAACCTACGCTTAGTTTCAAGCAGCGGCTGGGCATAGGTTGTAGCTATGCCCCACTATCAGGTTGCTTTCGTAGCAACAGAAAATTCTTTCACATTTATTTGCCTATATGAGATAGGCGGGATAGGCAAGCGTAGCTACAACCTCCGCTTAGACTCGGCAATGCCCCACTATCAGGTTGCTCTCATAGCAACATAAAATCCGTCATGTTATTGGGCCTATGCGAGATAAGCAAGATAAGAGAGCCTAGCTGCGACCTAAGCTTAGTTTCGAGGAGCAGAACCTGGGGATAGTCTATGCAAGGTCCTTCTTTCCTTAAAAGTACGGTCACTTACCAACTGAGATGGCAGCACTTGATCCTCTCAATTAAGGTTCATCGAGTCATAGACCAATGGAATGATTTTCTCTTCCATCAATCCGCGACCTCCGGCCAGCTGCATCATGGCTACGACTTTGATGTCATTCACGGGGTCAACCCAGAAGATCGTTCCTCCCAGACCTGCCCAATAGAAGCTACCCTTCGGCAAAGGACTTTCATCGTCAGAGAGCTTCACGGCCACACCGTATCCATAGCCACTATCGGCGTAGATACCCTCGGAGATATTGGCAACACCTTCTGGTAGTTGATTAGTGCGGAGTAGGCGGCCCATTGAATCACTCATCACATGATCTAAAAAAAGCATATAATCACCTGCTGTGCTGTACAATCCCCCGCCGCCTGACGAAATCTTCTTATCAAACCGATGATCATCTTCGAGTAAAACAGATTGGCCCGCGTCCCGGTCGTACCTGTAAAAAGGGGCCAACGAAAGCAATTGGCTATCGCTCTTTTTGTAAACAAAGCCCGTGCTTTTCATTTCCAGCGGACCAAGCACCTCTCTACCCAGATATTCCAGCAATGGCATACCACCAGACTTCTCAATAATGGCGCCCAGCATATCATGAGACAAGCTGTATTCCCAGCCCGTACCTGGCTCGTAGCTCAAGGGTAGTCCCGAAAGTCGGTCGACAAATTCTTCCAAATTATCACTCTTTTCAAGAGGATCGTACAACCAATATTGAAATCCCTGCCAACTGAACTCCCCGCCGTAGGAAAATCCAGCCGTATGCGTCATTATCGATTGGAGATCAATCGGATAATCAGCGTCAAAAGCCGGGAAAACACTTTGAATATCATGCTCGGTCGTCAAATCATTTTGGGATAGACATCGTAGCATAGCATATGAAGTTATGGGTTTCGTCATAGAGAAGATTCGGAATCGTTGCTCCTTCGCCATTGGAATTTTCTTCTCCAAATCGGAATGACCAAATGCCTCGTACATCATGGTCTTCTCTCCCTTTTTCACGTAAATGACAAGGCCGGGATAGTTTGACTCTTCTATCCAATTGATAAGTTCGGTAGATACGCGTTCGGTATCCATCTGGGCACACACGCCGAATATCCATCCACAAAGGAGCACTGCCAATAAAATCTTCTTCATACTTGTAGGTTTGTCCGAAGACGCTCCAATACCCTCGGATGTTACACAGGGGTTAGTGTCAAGAGGTAAAAAATTCCACGCTGTTACCACCTTGGTTATCGCCAAAACCAGCTGATTGCAACAATGACCGGCTACTCCCTTACTTCAGTACATCACAGTTCGAAAGGATATTCCCTTCTCCTTGATGTATGGGATGTAGTTGAACTGACTCTTAGAAGTGCTATTCCAGAAAACAATAATTTTGGAGGAATTGCGAATCATAATGAGGTTACGTTGATAGTTGGCCGACCTGCCATATCGCCTGTAATCCGGCAAGAAAACGTGGGAGGGTATTCCCTTAGAGAGGGCATACTCCTGAGCCAGTATATCTGCTCCCGCCTTGCCGCCAACCACGAGCACATCCATTTGCTCCTGATTCAGCTCTCGGGCCAGGAGATCGTAATCTTCAAAATCCGGCGTGCTCAAAACGGAGAGTTTGATCAACTTTATGACATGTTAAATGATTCCATGGCTTTTGGTAGTTGCTCGACGCACAATCTCGAAGACACTTATCATTTCTACCAGGAGATCCTGGGATTGGAGGTCGACCGCGTACAGGACAGATTCCTACACATCCGGCTGCCGGGAGATAGTGTCTGGGTCATTTATGCGAAATCAAATCACCAACCCACGGATTCGACTGTTCTGAATTTCCAGGTGAAAGACATCGAAAATATTGTCGACAAGTTATCGGCACGTGGTGTAAGCTTCCTGCAATACGGAGCTCCATTCACGACAGATGCTAAGGGAATCTCTTGGGATGATGAAGGTTCTCACCTCGCCTGGTTCAAAGATCCAGGAGGCAACATTCTGGCGCTGATCGAAAATTGATCAACCATTTACAAAGTCCAGGATCTTGCTATCCATGGGATTGGTACCGGACCGATAGAATTGCACGAGCTTCCCGTCCTCATCGATCAGGTACTTGCAGAAATTCCAGGAAGACGCCTTGTCATTCCAGCCGTTCGACTCTTTCGATGAGAGCCATTGGTACAAGGGATGCTGATTCTTACCCTTCACATCCATTTTTGCAAACATCTGAAAAGACACACCAAAGTTGACCTTGCAAAAACTGGCAATCTCCTCATTCGTGCCAGGCTCCTGCCCCATGAAATTATTGGAAGGGAAACCCAACACCACGAGTTTGTCACCATATTGCTCATGCAGCTTTTGCAGGTCTTCATACTGCCGTGTATAGCCGCACTTGGAGGCTGTGTTGACGATGAGTAGTTTTTTGCCTCGAAATTGACTAAAATCTACCACGGTACCGTCGATGGCTTCGACCTTGAAATCATAAAATCCAGAGGTTTGCATGGGCATGAAGGAAAGGAGCAACAGTAAGAGCATATTTTTGATTTGGTCCATTAACAAACCGTGTTGAGCGGATGTTCTGAACTTCTGACAGCGTGAGCCTGCACCCACATGAATTGACAGAAATGAAGAGACCCAACGTTCACGACATAAGAAAAGAAGTACAGATCCTCACTGCAAGGAGTGGTGGTCCTGGTGGCCAGCATGTCAACAAAGTGGAAACCAAGGTTATTCTGAAATGGTCCATTGGCACATCAAAGGTCTTGAGTGAATTGGAACAAGCCATGATCAGAGCTGCTCATCCATCAAAAATCTCAAAGAGCGACGAAATCATCATTGCTGTCGACGCAAAGCGATCCCAATTGCAAAACAAGGAGATCGCCTTCAAAAAGCTGGATCGTATTTTGGCTAAAGCTTATAGTCCCAAACGTAAAAGACGCATCCCCACGCAGCCCACAAAAGCAGCCCGGAGACTTCGGTTGCTGGAGAAAAAGAAACACGGGGAGAAGAAGGCAATGAGGAAACGAATCCTCTGATTCCCGCCCAAGGGATCAGGGCACAAGCCACTCCCCTGCCCATTCGCTACTGCTGCGGAACCTGGCCCTCAGGTGGTGTTGCCTATCCAGTTGCAGCACTTCCAGCTCATCCGGGTCTATGGTGACCACAGCAAAGTGCTGTGGGTTATCCTCATCCTGCCATTCATGTGCCGCTGCCGGCGAAGGCACTACCGTCCCGGGAGCTTTGGTAGAGCTGTAAGATTTTCTGGCTTCCCCTTGTACGCGTGGCCAATGCTGCGTGCTGACCTCGTTCTGGTGGTGCAACATTGCAAGTCCCGCGACAATGAGTTGGACACGCTTGGAAGGGTGGTAGAACAACATCTGTACCTGGGGGTTTTCACGGATTTGTGCCACCTTCCCTGCTCGCAAGTCAGTGTAGAGAAAGAGTTGCAACTCCTGACTCACTTGACGTAAAACCACGTACCTGGAATGTACAGATTGGTCCTGGGTGCTCAGCACGCCATATCGGAAAGGGTGCTTCCGGTCATGGTTCGTGCGAAGCAGCTCGCTTCTGATGGCTTGCCAGATTTCCGTCAGGGTGTCTTGGTCTGTGAAGAGCATGTGCTCAAAGTTGGTGAAAAAAGAAACGCCTCCCCAAGGAAGGCGCTGGTCAACATGTTGATATGTCTTTTCTTTATTCCGATGGAGGCAAGATCACAGCGTCAATCACGTGGACTACACCGTTTGATGCTTCAATATCTGCTGAAACCACGCTCGCACCATTTACTTTGGCACCATCTGTGGTAGTAATGGTAATCTCCGCTCCATTGACAGTAGTCGCTGTCATGCCATCACTAAGATCAGATGACAGGACCTTTCCTGCCACGACATGGTAAGTCAAAATTGACACCAGTTGATCATTGTTTTCAGGTTTTAACAACTCGTCAAGCGTACCCTCGGGTAGGGCGTTGAATGCCTCGTTGGTAGGGGCGAATACCGTGAAGGGTCCCTCTCCGCTTAGGGTTTCTACCAATTCGCCTGCGGTCACCGCAGCTACCAAGGTAGAGAGTGATTCACTTCCCACGGCCAATTCCACAATATTCTGAGGGTCAGGCACAGGCTCTGCAGCAGGTGCTTCTTGAGTAGTCTCCTCTGCGGTCGCTTCTCCCTGGGTGTCAGACTCATTGGTTTGCCCGCCCCCACCACAAGCAGTCAAGCTTATCGCCAAGACAGAGATGATGTAAGTTGTAATTTTCATTCTGTTGATTTTGTTACGTTGAAAGTTTTCTGATTAGATAAGTCTTCGTTAACCAAAAGGCGTTATTTGGATTTTGCCTTTACCATCACGCTGGGCTTCAGGTATTGCATGGTCACGTAGGTAAATAGCACCCCGGAAGCCACGCCTTCGATTAATATGAGCATGACAACAGCGGCTTCATTCATGTATATGCCTTGCGGCTCGTTCTGCCTTATCGATTCCATGAATGTCGGGTTCAAGAGCAGATAGGTCATCATAAAGAGTGCAAAAGAAACTGAGGCAATTAGTGCCACGAAGAAACCTGACCCCAACCCATTGATGTAGGAAAAAGGCCGGTCAAATTGATCACGTTTAAATGTGCGTAGGCATAGAAAGATGCCAGTAAACATAATGACCCCATTGAGAATCCTCAAGTTGAAATTATGTACGAGTCCAACCGCCTCCATGATCAGGAAAAACCCAACCAGGCCCGCAAAGACCAGGAGTCCAAAATTCAGTACGTGCTTGTTGATCGTTTTCATGTGGGTGGTAACTGATCCGATAAAGATTTTGTTAAATGCCATGATTACAAAAAAATTTGACGGCTACACGCTTAACCGCTTATGATCTATCGAGGTATACCTTTCATTGACCAAGAGAATCAATACCCCGAATAACACCGCTACAACGAACAAAATGTTGTTGGTCAATCCACTGACACCAAAGGATATCCGTATGAGGATGGTAGAAATAGTAAAACCCGAATTGCGAATGAAGACATGAAATTTCGCGGTATGGAAGAATGAAAATAATAGCAGCAATACATCCGTCAGGATAAGCAACGTGAAGAATTCATCGAAGAAAATATTATTGATATCTGTGAAACTGGAAGGAATTTCTTCCGATTGTAGGGACCGCAGCCAATTCTAGTCTCTTCCAACACTAGCGGTTCCCCCTCTTAATTCTGAAAAATGGTCCTGACCGAGTTGTTACCCTGGTTGGTATCATAGCTTGGAAGGATCTCAAAATAGAGATAGTCAATGCTCGGGGAACCGAACACTTCTCCGGGATCTATCGTCAACCGCCCCCGGATTCTGCCTCCATTGGTCGTGGTGCCAGATTTTAATATCGTAGAGCCCCCTGTTCCCTCCACGAGCCGAAACCGCCAGGTGAAGGGGACATTGCGCTGGATATTACGGTCGACGCTCACGCGTAAATCATACCACCAGCTTCCTGCCGCCTGCGGCAACTGGGAAACAGAAGAAATATGAGGATCGTAAATGATCCGATCTATCAAAGAGATCTTCCTTACATTCACGACCTTCGGCGTTCCCCAAGTGACCCCCCTGCCGTTCACACCATGACGGCCTCTCACAATTAGGTAGAATTGGTTGTTGCTGATTCTACTCTTGAAGGTATTCCAATTGAGCGCTATACGCTGCGCTGGAATGTCGTAACGCGTTTCGGTTCTGCTTGTCGATGGGTTCCACTCCTTATGCCCAGTGTCCTGGTACTCGTGGATCAGCAAGTCACCCTGGTCGTACGAACTGTTGGAAGAGACGTACACCTGATAGTTAAGAACGGTGGAGCTGCTGGAAAAGGTCTGTACAAAATGAATAAGCCGCTCAATCGTGAAATGGGAGTTGGTAGTCCTGGCTACGGTGTATTGTGCGTTGTAGTCCCCATAGGGGCTTTCGAAATTGGGATCAAAACTGACCGATTTGTTCACCAGCGGAATCGCCGATTGTGAAGCTGTGGAAGCGATTAAGAGAAAGGCTAAGGCGAAAATGGATGTTTTCATGACGAGGTTGGATTTGTTAGTTCAATATAAAAAAACATCCTGAAGGCTGCACCATACGCCGGTATCTGTTAGCAAATCATTACATGCGCAAGTCATCACTTTTTATTGAGACAAGAAAACGACTAAGAAATGCTGCAGCCCACTTCATCTGTTGTCGCGTAGATCGGCATTCCAGAGTCGTTCTCGTTTTGCTACTGCCCGTAAGGATCTGGTCTTCATGCGAATTCTTGAATTTGATCCACTTCTTCATTGAAGAATGTGCGCAGTCGATGTATCCCATATCGCGGAGCGATGTTGTCCTGGGCCATCATGGTCATAAAGAATTCGACCGGACCGTAGGTTTTGCCGGAGGTGAAGGTGCGCATCAATCCTATGACAGCTTTGCGGGTCCAATCAGGAAGATGAAGAATCTTCCGAGGTCGTTGGACAGCATCCAGTGCCATGGCAGCAATCTCATTTTGCGTAAGCACATCCGGTCCCCCGATTTCCATCTCTTTCCTGTTGCTATCCAATGATTCCACGATCACTTTGGCCAGGTCCTGACCATGGATGGGGTTCAGTTTGAATTCCCCGTCACCAAACAAGTAGACCTTACCTCCTTTGGCCATCTCCAGAAAGTCTTTCATGTCGGAGAAGAAACCATTGGGTCGCACGATTGTGTAATCCAACCCTGACGCTTTGAGCTCGTCGACAAACATCTCTTTGGCCTCCATAATTTTGAGTTCACGCATCTTGTCGCCATTGATAACAGAGACGTAGACAAATTTTTTCACCCCTGCTGCTTGTGCAAGTCGCAATAGGTTGACATTAGCCTGGTAGTCCACGTCCATGTATGACAGTCCATCTTTCTGACGGGTAATGCCGACAGTGGAGATCACCGTTTCTACCTGATCCATCACTCCTTTGAGGGTACTTGGACTGGTAACTTCACCAATCGCCATCTCGTCGGCCTGCAGCCCCAAGGCTCTGAGTTTTTTCGCATTCCTTCCCAAGGCAAGAAATTGGGTATGGTTGGCCTTAAGCTCCTTGACAAGATATCTTCCTAAATAGCCTGTCGCTCCTGCGATTAATATCTTTTTCATGGTAATTCAATTATGGGTTTAACATGCAAGGCAATTGGTGTATGTCCCGCTTCAAGTAATTTCAAATGCGCTCCCTGCCTACCGGATATTCGATGCTGTGCTAATCCAGCTGCGGCTACTGCCAGGCCAAGGATTATGATCATTAGTTTTTTCATCTCTATCTTGTTTTATTGCAGGATTATGATTCAAAATTGAGCATTCACAGGTCGCGTTTCGTCTTGAATTATATATTGGGAAGTGAATATGAAAATCAGGACTTCCTGGTTGGCTTGGGTGCAATCAAGGCCCACACATCACTATCAAGAGATGTTGATACCTCCAAGGCACCAGGTCCGGAATTCAATTCCGAGAGGACTTGAAGACATAAGTACAAGAATGTAAGCAGCTCATGCAAATCACGAAATGACTCAGAAAATCAGTTTAGTCGTTCTATGGCTTTTGGGTTCCAACCTCTCCTTTGCGCAGCGTGAGATCCATGAGCGTATCGAGCAGCTATTGAGCCAAGAGCTAGAGAAAGGACAGGTTCACAACGCCTTGCTTTCATTGTATTCCTCCACAAAGGATATCGACTGGCACTATGCCAAGGGGCATTTTCAGGATAGTACACCTGTCACCCTGGACCATCCGTTTTACACGGCTAGCGTAGGAAAATCTTTCACGGCCACAGCGATAGGTATGCTGGTTGACCAGGGGCTGATCGCATTTGACGATCCAGTTGCCAACTATTTGCCAGCGGAAGTTATTACGGGTTTGCATGTGCTGGACGGAGTAGATCATGGAAATGACATCCGTATTGCGCACTTGCTACAGCATACTTCGGGTTTACCTGATTACTTCTACCCCGAGACCGTAGATGGGTCCCCGGGGATTTTCGAGTTGATGATGTCAGACACAGCCCGTTTCTGGAGCCCGGCAGAACTAGTCCGGTTTTCAAAAGCCCATTTCCGACCCGTTTTCGTACCGGGAGCAGGATTGTATTATACCGATACTGGCTACGTCCTTTTGGGGATGATCCTGGAGCAGGTGAGTAACTTGAAACTTCACGATTTCTTTCGGAAATTCATGTTCGAGCCTTTGAAGATGCACCACACGTACCTCAACCTCTATTCCGAACCCTTGCACCCTACGCCACGCATGGCGGAAATGTATGCGGGAGCAGCCGAGGTCAGCGGCTTCACAAGCCTCAGTGCGGATTGGGCAGGAGGAGCAATCGTATCTACCGGCAAAGATCTAATCACCTTTATGCGGGCCTTATTTGAGGGAAAAATCGTATCGGCAGGGACTTTGCAGCAAATGCAACAATGGGTGCCAGAAACCATGGGAATGGACTATGGGTATGGCTTACGAAAAATTCGTTTCAAGACACTGTTCCCTGCAACTCCCGATTGGTGGGCCATAGGTCACT
The DNA here is from genome assembly GCA_965601475.1 of Cyclobacteriaceae bacterium. Classification (GTDB taxonomy): domain Bacteria; phylum Bacteroidota; class Bacteroidia; order Cytophagales; family Cyclobacteriaceae; genus JAWPMT01. The sequence continues at coordinate 2,083,700 of OZ271832.1, forward strand.
CTGGCCTCAACGGTACCTTCTGTTATTATTTTCCTACGCAAGATCTCTACATAGTGGGGACTCTAAACCAGTTGGAAGCATCCAAAGCGGCGACCAAACTAGTGGCGGAGATCATTGCAGTACTCAGTGAGCTTGACTGAACTTCATCACCGTGATCATTAAATTGAGCATTAAAGAAGGTAGGCAGTCGAACCTACCATTCATTTTCAATGCGGCTTGCCTAATTTCTCCCAATAGCATACCAATTCACAGCCCAGGCCAATGGTAATTTCAATAGGAAGATGTTGAGCAAAAATTGCAGTGTTCCATCTGCTTCCAGGATAGGCAGGTGGAGCAGGAAGATCCCTGAGACCGCAAAAAATGCTCCGGACATTACCTGTTTGCTCCCTGGTTTCAAGGCATTGACGATGATAGAAGCCAGCAGAATGTAGGCTGATGCAATTAGCACTGCCTGCCAGTCCTCAGCGAATACCAGGGCCAGCAATGTTGGTTGCAGCAGATGTAGCAGCAGAAACCCCTTTCGCTTCTTACTACTTCCTGCATAATACGAGGAGGTGGAATAGGAGAAATTAGCCACAACACCCCCCACCAGATCGTAGGCGAGAATGCCCATAATTACCTTTTGCCATGTAGCCATATTTTCCGCTCCAATCATAATGAGCGTAAAAGTTGCAGCAATGGCCAAACCGTGGGCGAAAAGTATGTCTCTTAGATTGGATACTTCTCCGTGGACCTCATGCAGCGCTTTCGGGATTTTGATCGTGTTTTCCATTTTTTTGACTCAAAGCTGGCGTGTTAGGAACCGGTGATCGTCCTGAATTATGAATCCGGAAGTTTCTCCGTAGTCAATTTGAGAATCGATACACTATATAACCCGCTAAATCAAACCAGAAAATGCCAACAAGTGGGTCAGTGATTCCTGACCATCATGATTACAGCATGGTAACTATTGCACACGAACTGCGAAAAGCAGACGACACCTCAATCAATAAGATGTCGCCTGAGGCCGCTTCCGGCTTTAATAGGTCCTGGATTCAATTGGCATCAATGACTCTTCCTGAGCCGGAGATCTCTGCAGATATCACCGGCTCCCCGCGGTAGAAAACAGCGCCACTGCCAGTGATATCAGCTTCCAATCGGTCATTGACCGTGACCTCGGCATTGCCGCTACCAGCTATGTCGACACTGGCAAAGGCCGTGGAGAGCCGGAAACCCTCGTACTCTCCGGAGCCAGTAATGGAAATGGTCAATTCCTCCAGCAATTCACTCTCTTCCAGTACTTCGATGTCACCACTTCCGCTGATCTCCACATTGACTTTTCGGACCCCTTCGACTTTGCCAATTTCCATCTGACCGGAACCCCGCAACAAAAATTCCATATCGGTCCTGTTCTCGAAGTCGCCAATGAAGGCAGAACCTGAACCAGACATCGACACCCGTCTTAGCGAAGGCAGTATGATGTGAATGTCCAGTTGATCATATTCATAATTGCCAGATCCAAAGCGAACATCCCAGCTATTGTTGGAAACCAAGGTCTTTAGACGGGCAATGATGTTTTCATGGCTCGTGACCATGACACGTTGTTCATCTCCTTGTTCGAAGGTGACATTTCCGGAGACCTGGAAGTCCACGGTTTCAAAAAGCGCCAGCGGCAGCTCTTGTGTTACCATTGGCCCTATCCCCTCGATATCATCATTGCATGATATCAAGGGCAGGAAAGCAAGGGCGATCACCATGGTTGGAATGGCTTTCATTTTTGTGGTTTTTGTAGTTTCTGAAAATGATTTCATGGGTGCATAGAAGGCCTTAGAATTCAATCTTGTAGCTGAGATTGGGTACTATAATGGCTACATGGTCTGGCGATACGGTACCGTCCTCAGTGCTAATGATGTGGCCATCGAATTCCTCAGTTTGACTTGCATTAAGTATTTGCAGGCTCCAGACAGAAGAGAATTTCGGTTTGTTCTTGCGGTAAGAGAGCGTGAAAGAATAGATGGGTACATCCTGCAACCTGTTGGTGAAGGAGATGTCATCACCCACTTCCTCGAAGACAATGCGATCCTCCTCGATGGAGCTGGTCACATTTATCGCCTCCTCGCGGTTGCCTCCCAGGTAGTTCAACCTTACATTGGCACTGAAGGTATTGTTCTTCCCTCTGCCCACTTGCCACTCCTTGCCAACAACCACATTGCCCACGTAATTCTTGTTCAGCCGGGTGTTGCGCTCGATGCCATCTGCAGCCGTGTATTTCGAATCAAAAACCGAGGCAGTCAAAAGGGCATAGAAACCATTGTGTAGATATTGTTCCAGTGTGAAATCAACACCAACATTTCTTCCGGTTCCCTCACTGACCAACACCTCATCGAAAAACACATTGTCCTGGGTATTGAGCGTAGATATGTAGCTGTCTGGCGACACCGGCACATCGGTCAGATACTGATAATAGGGTTCCACACGCAAGTTGATATGTTGTGAAAGCTGATTGCGGTAGGAAATCACGATGTGGTGAGACTTCATGAGTTTCAGGTCTCGGTTAGGCTCATTGCCCAGATCATCCTTGATGAAGTAGAAACCCAGGGACTCCGTCTGGCTATGAAGGCCATACGCTATCGCCACATTACTAAGCTCGGAGAGTGCATAGTCCAACGAGACCCTCGGCTCGAAGGTGAGTTCCTTGTTGAGTTGAAAATATTGGGAGTGGAAGCCGGCATTGAGCTTCAACCTGGAAGACAGGTCAAACTGGGATTGGGTGTAGAACTGATAGCGCATGGACCTGCCTCTCTCCTCCGCAATTTTCCGTAGGGGCGCTGTTTCATCTATTGCATGATCGATATCGAGATCATACATGAGGCCATTGATGTAAAAGCCGGTTTTGTTGAAATGTCTCCGATTCACATACGAATTGAGTGTAGATTGAAGGGTGATCCTGTAGTTATTCCGTGCTGCATCAGAAGTGGGAATTTCTTGCAGGAGGTCATCCACATATTGCTCCTGGAAAGAAAGCCCGTTGCCAGAGAACGACAGGGAAGAGGTGACGAATCTCTTTTTATTGAGGCTCAATTCATGATTGACGCCGGTAGCATACAAGTACATGGAGGTTTGCGAATTCTCACGGTCTGTCTCAGACGTCCATTTGGAAGAATCGGGTACTTCCATGTCGACTCCATCCAGCGCAGCCACACCCCAGAAAGAGAAGTTCCCAGCGTGCTCAGTCGGTAAGTCCATGTTAAACGTCAGGTCCTGATACTTCAGCACTCCCGCATCACTTGGTAGCAGTGGCGCGATCAAACCAAGCGTGGAATAGCGATAGTTGAACAAATAGGTATCGTCCTGTCCTTTTTTGAAGGGCCCTTCCGTCGCGAAGTCTACTCCCAAAATCCCGATTTGGGCGGTATGCTCCCTCGTGGACGGATTGCCGGTACGGAGGCTCATATCAAACACACCGGAAGTGGCATTTCCATATTCGGAGGGGAAGGCCCCAGTCATGAAGTCGCTGTTGCTCAGGACCTGGCTGGTCAAAGCAGTGAGCAAACCCGCTCCTGCTATGGACAAATCTGCAAAATGGTTGGGACTGGGTACTTCCACGCCTTCGATTCTCCACAGTAGCCCTGACGGGGTATTACCACGTACAGAGATGCCATTGCTGCTCAAGGAGGGGGTCGCCACTCCCGCAAAGGATGAGACAAGACGGGCCGGATCGCTCAATCCGCCGGCGTATCGCTGGGTCTCCTCCACTGTAAACTGACGGCTACTGACAGCAGCCATTTCGTTGATGGGCTGATCTTTAGGTCGCTCATAAACGACCACTAGTTCCTCCATGGTTGACATGGACACTTCCATACCGATATTCAGGATTACCTCTTTGCCCGAGGTTACCAGCACTTCCCGGACGGTATAGGGCTCATAGCCCATGCTCCGAAATTCGAAACTCTGACGGCCGACGGGTACGTGGTCCAAAACAAAATATCCCTCCGGACCAACGACGGTTCCCATGAGGGGGTCTGATCCAAGCAATGTGATAGTGGCTCCGAAGAGCTCCTCTTGTGTCGCTTTGTCTACGACTTTCCCCTTTACCGTCTGGGTAAGGGTCTGCCCAAAGGAACCCGAAGTCAGGCCCATTAGGCAAATGGAGATGATGAATAGCTTTTTCATGTCAAGTTGTGTTTAGTTTGAAAAAAGAAGTTTTTATCCTGCACGATGAGGTATGTGGCAAATGCTGTCAGGAGTCCGGTTTGGATGACTTTGCTGATCGGCTCAGTAGCGAAGAGCTCATTGAAGTATCCGGCTGAGATGTGAAAGATGACCGTGATGAAGATGCTCCTTCGACTCTTGTAATAGAGCCAGTTCATGATGAGAACAAATGGGAAGAGGCTCAGAAAGAAATTCAATGAATAGAGGATACCTTCCTCCGCCAGATTGCTATGGTAGTAATCCTTGATGAAGGATAATGGCAAGTGCCAGATGCCCCATATGAGGGCAAAGATGAGTGAGGTCTTGAGCAAAGTAAATTGGCTCCTGAGGCAATCCGTACCATAGGAATGCCAGGCCAATTCCTCTATGAGGGGTGCAACGATGAGTATCACCCACACTGGAAATATCCCGGAGGAAAAGGTGTATCCATCCCGGAATTGGAATTGTTCCAGGCCGTATCCCAGGAAGACCGAGATGACTTGTGCAATCAATATGCTGAAGGGCATCAGCAGGAAGGTCACTATCAGGTAGATTGGCTTGACAGACGAAAGGGCAAAGAACCTTGCCCGCAAGTCCTGGCGAAGCGAGCGCTCGGGAAATATCAGCGCCAGGGCCACAAGCAAGGGAGCCAGTAGCCCCATGAAACTGCCGATCCCTATGATCAACTCATTCCCGTCGGGATGGTAATGACTGATATATCCAACGCCCAACCAAAATACCCATGGCAAGGCGATGGCCAGGCAGTAAAAGAGATAGGTATGTCGATAATGCTGAAGATCCATTTTGCCCCGATGTTTTAAGCAAATGGACCACGTCACAGGATAGGAATCGACCAGCTTTATAAGCGTGGACGATGTACAGGTGCAGCATTATAATCGTGCACCCACAATCAATTGGCAGTGAAGATCTTAGAGATCAACTATCCCCAACGCAATTTAGGAATGGGTGGCCCCTACAGAAGACAAATACTGCGAAGGGGTCATGCCTTTGTGCTTCCGGAATACCGCGTTGAACGACGATTTGGAATTGAACCCGGAGTCCAGCGCAATCGCCAGATAGCTGAAGTGACTGTTTTCACCGGCTCTTTTGATGAATTCATCAACCCGATAGCTATTGACAAACTCGTTGAAGTTTTGACCCTCGTGCTGATTTATGATTTGAGAGAGGTGATGAATGGAAATGTCCAGTTTTTCAGCCAGGTCATTCAATGTCAGGTTGGGTTGTAGATAAGGCTTTGCATCCACCATCATCTGCTTCAAGGCCGCATGTTTGTCGGCAGCAAAATCCTGCTTCAGACTAGATTTCTGATAAGAGGTTTTTTGAATCTCACTAGTCTCGAGGAGTACATTATCGGAGAAGATGTTCTCATGGCGTATACCGAAAAAGCCAAGGCAAAGCACTGCAAAGACAATCAGTGCGTAAAAAATGAAGTCCGGCTCGAAGGGAAACTGTACTTCGAACACATCCTTGGCTACCAGGACAATGGCAATGGTGAGAAAGATGAAGAATACACCCCAAATGAAGCTCCGAAGCCAGTTCAGACTGATCCCTTCAATATTGGAGAAGTTGTTCTCCAGAAGCGCCTTGTACTTTGTGAGTAAGCGGTAAGCATAGATGGCATAGAGAATTGCCGAGGCAATTATACCGATAACCAAAGCAAGAGAAAAGTTGTCAAAGTCCTGGATGACACCTTGATCCACCAGGCGCTTTTCGTCAGCGGTGTAAAAGAAATAGAACCTCGACATGTACAGGTAGGACAGCGCGAAGGGTAGAAAGTGCACATAGTCACCTCGCTCAATACAAGGACTTTTTTTGAGAGACTTGGATATGTACGTGTACAACAGGGGTCCATACAGCAAAGGGATGGGTGCTGTGATTCCGATCAGGTGGGGATAAATTTCCCAATACCCGCTCACATGGGCATAGGTGCTGGATAAGTGTATCCCAATCACCAGCATCCAGAACCCCAGGATGTTGTCAGGGAGTGACTTGTTCTTCTTATTCAGTAACAAAATGAAGAAAAACAGTGACGTGAAAATCCCTATGGTGAAGATCATGTCCACGAAATAAAGCTACCGCCTTATTGATTGAATCCCGACTTCTTAGGCTACTTATTGGGTGATGCGAAGCCTTACCGGTATCGGTTCCCCAGACTGGATCATATCAGGTTCGATTGGGCGCTTGCCTGTACCCACCCTGGCGACAGCAGAAGGACAGGACCAGACTCATGGTGCAGCCTCACCTTCAGAACCCTATCCCTCAAACCGTTTTTACGGTTCTCTCCGCAATACCGTGATTAGATCCAGCAATGAATCCACTTTCATTTCTGAAGATGCTTCTCTGATAATCCATTGATTTTTTCCGGAATCGGGTGCTACCACGACTTGCGTCTCTGCCTGGTTGTCCACCCGGATACCGTTCCGATCCAACGCTCTTTGTGTCCACAGGGCCAGGTTTCCATCCCCTTCCAGGTGTACTGAGGTGTGGTAATCCGACTGAATTTGAAAGGATCCGTTTTGAGGGTCAAACTGCACGCCTTCACTTTGGAACGCCGACTGAAAAGACCCATCCAATACCAGGTCTTCTGGTGCACCGATCACCATGGGCGCTTCTTTCGGCAGCAGCCAGATACGATCTGCGCTGCGTAGTGCCAGGTCCATATCATGGGTAGACAATAAGATAGACTTTCCGGCCTCCCGCGCCATGCGCTTCAGTAACTTCATGATCTCCACTCTCCGAGGCAGATCCAGGAAGGCTGTCACTTCGTCGAGGATCATCACCTCTGGTTCCTGGGCGAAAGCCCGGGCTACCATGATCTTCTGCCGTTCCCCATCACTGAGCTCGGTCAAAGTGCGTGCGGCCAACTCCTCAGCACCGGCCATGCCAATGGCTTCCTGTATCATCTGATGATCACGCGACGTCAGCTGGCCCGACCAGTTGGTATGGGGATACCTGCCCAGGGCCACCACTTCGTAGGCCGTAAGCATGCCAGCTGACACCCGCTCCGTCAATACCAGGCTAAGCTTTTTGGCGAGCACCTTCGGCGAAAGGGCATGAATGTTTTTCCCATCCAGGAACACCTGGCCTTCGAGCGGTTTTTGTTCACCCGAAATGGTTCTCATCAAGGTGGACTTACCTGCCCCATTGGGACCAATGAGACATACCAGCTCTCCCCGTTGCAGGGTCGCATCGATGCCGGAGGTAATTTTTGTCTTTCGGGACTTGTAATGATAGCCCGTGGTCAGTTTTTGTATGTCAATGACGACCTGCATACCCTAGTCTTTTCGAAGTACCGTCACTGGATTGATGAACAGCGCTTTCCACGAAGGCACCACCACCGCCAATACCGATACGACCACTAGCAACGTGGACACAAAAAGGTAGACCGCCAAGTCTGTCAGTTGTACTTCAAACAAGAAGGGAAGCAACGGTCGAAGCAATAATGGCGCCAGCAAAACCCCACCCCCAATGCCTATACCGGCAATCAGTACCAACTCCTTCAGTACCAGCTGCAAGATATTTCGATCACGGGCACCTAAAACCCGACGGAGTGCCAGCTCTTTCACTTTGAGAATCAGCAGGAAAGTCATGATGCTGAAGAGTCCAATGGCGGCAATAAAGCTCCCAATGATGGCTATGGCGAGGAAAAGGGCACTGGAAACCTTGGAATGCCAATTTTGCTGGGCCACATGGTCTTGCATGGGTAGATATTCGAATGTAGGCTGATTCTGGTCAAGGCCCAGGATAGCTTCACTTAGCTTTGGATTCAGCGTGGCAGGTGTGCTAGACGTCTTCACCACGTAGTGCGCATCCGTGGTCGTGTAATAGAGCAGTGAAATGTATACACTTGGGATGTTTTCCTGCGTGATGCTCTGATGCTTGACATTCCCGGCAATGCCGACGACGGTAAGGAAGGAGCGCTCTGATTCCGGGCTGCCCAGTTTGATTCGCTTCCCAATGGCATTTTCTCCAGGCCACATTTTCTCGGCGAGCTTTTGGTCGATCACCACCTGGAATTGATGAGCTGTAGGACCAGCAGGATCGAAACCCTCTCCCCGCACCATCTCAATGTCCATGACATCAAAATAGTTTGACGTGACCCTTTGGATACTGATAAAAGGATTCTCCGATTGCTCCACATTGGATTGCCCCTCAATCGTAAAAACCGCCTGGGACTCGGTAGAGGTATTCACCATATCCGTTAAGGGCAGCACACTGTTCATGGCCACGGCTTCTACGCCGGGAATAGCTTCAATCTCACGGAGACTGGATTCGAAAAAAGTCCGCTTCTTTTCGGGAGAACCATACTTGTACCAGGAAAGGGCAATTCGAAAGGTCAGATTTCGGTCAGTTTCGAACCCCAGGTCCGCCTCCTGTGCCGCCTGAAAGCTCTTGTAGAGCAACGCGCCCCCCACCATCATCAAGACGCTCACGAGGATCTGTACTACCGCCAGCCCCTTTTGTAAATAACTTTGACGCTTACTCCCGGTGGTCTGCTGACCTTCTTTTAGTCCCTCAATCAGACGGGTGCGGGAAAGGTGTAGCATCCAGGGTATTACGCCAGTGATCAGTCCCAGGAACAACGCCAGCCCCAGGGTGTAGAGTAAGACATTGACATTGATCGCAACGTTGATCCAGTGCGGCAGGTAAGCACCTACCAAGCTATAGGAGCCTTCCATCATCAGCCAGGCCAACCCCAATCCAGCGGCGCTGCCGATGAAAGCAAGTAGGAAAGAATGGGTGACAAAACCCCGAATAATACCCATTTGGGAGGACCCCAGGACCCGTCTGACCGTGGTCTCCCGGCTCTGACGAATAGCCTGACCTACCAGCAGATTCGAAACATTCACCGCCGCGATGATGAGCAGAAAAACCACCGCTGCTGCGATTAACAACAGGTAATTGTATAAATCACCGAGGAACAAGTCCTCCAGAGGCTCCGCCACAAATGTGATGCCCCGGTTGGAATCTGAGTGTCTTTGTTCATGGTCCTGAGCAAACTGCTTTAGCTCCTCGTTGAATTGTGATAAGGTCACACCATCCTTCAGCCGGGCGAGTCCAATACACAGGCGGTAACTGCGTCTTTCCACGACAAAATCGGCATAGGCCATGGCCCTGAAGGCTTCATTCCTTCCCGGGAAGCTGAATCCCTCAGGTAACACTCCATAGTTGGCATAAGTGAATCCATCCAGGGTGAGCTCGGGTATTTCTTTTTCAGCATCATATCGTTGCTGCCAGAAGGCATGTGTAAGCATGACGGTATGTGAGCCCCGTTTATCTAACGTTGCAGGCCAATGATCCCCCATCACCGGCTGCACTCCCAGGACCCGAAACAGGTTACTGGATGCGAAAGTGACCGTAAGGTCTTCCGGTGGTTTCCCATCACCACTGAGGTTGTATCGTCCTCCATCACGGTAGACAGCCAGGTCTTCGATGGTCGTCAACTCCTTTTGCATGTCCAAAAACTCGGGATAGGACAGCAAGCCTTTTTCCTCCCCCTTCAAGGACTGTATCCGAACCAGGCGATCCGGTTCCTGAAAAGGCAGTGGACTCAAGAGTACTGCATCGAAGTAGCTGAATACAACAATGCTGGTACTGGTCGCAATGGCCAGGGTGAGTATGACGATGAGCGAGAAAGCGGGTCTTCTCCTAATGGCCCTCCAGGCCAGTTTCAAGTTAAACTGTGCGTTCATTTCGTGCTATTTCAAATTTCGAATCCTCTCATATTCTTGTTTTTCAAAATCACCCACATCACCACCGGAGCACCAATTAGGGCATTCACGGCATTGAGGTGAAGAAAATGCTTCTCCCACGGCAGGTGTACGAACAAGTCAGCGGCCTGCGCCACAACGGCTCCAAGGAGCATCACCGCAGGCATCAATACTTTGTGGTCAGAGGTGTTGAAGAGCCCCCTGGCCATGTGGGGAATGATCAACCCTAAAAACAAAACAGGCCCACAATAGGCAGTGACGGGTCCTGCCAAAATGACGGCGCAACCTAGCGTGATCAATCGGGTCTTCTTGACTGACATGCCCATGCTCCTGGCATACTTCTCGCCCAACAAGAATGCATTGAGCGGCTTGGCCATCAGCCACCCACCTGCCAGACCAATGAGGGTGAGTGGGATCAGGATAGGGAAGTGCTCCCAGTAGACACCGGCAAAACTGCCATCATTCCAACTGGCGTAAATTTTGGTCTGGGATTGGTTGGTAAAGTGTAGGATCACGCTGATCAACCCTTGAGCCAGAAAACCCAGCATCAAACCAAAAATCAATAAAGTAATCGTGCTGACGTATTTCGAAACGGTGATCATCACAAGCAGCACCAGCAGGCATCCCATCATAGCACCGGCTACAATACCCAGGTTGCTTAGGAAAGCCAGGCGCTCCAGGAAGGAAGAACCAATCACTACCGCCGTAGTCACCACCAATGCCACCCCCAGCTGTGCCCCTGCCGTCAATCCCAGCGCCCAGGGTCCTGCCAGTGGGTTTCTGAATAGCGTCTGCAATTGAAGGCCCGCGGCCCCCAAAGCCGCTCCGCCAAGGATAGCTGCCAAGGTACGGGGTAATCTCAGCTCCAGAATGATTGTTCGCCATGTGCCATCAGCTACAGCTTGACCAAGCAATACATCCAGGATGCCGGAAATAGGGATGTGAACGGATCCAATACCTAACTCAAGCAAAAAGACCAGCACCACGCCAATGAACAGAATGGGAAACAGGAATAACCGAGCATGGCTCGCTAGTCTGACCTTGGGCTTTGATGCACTGAGCTGGGTGGGAAAGGTTGTCTCCATTTGCCGTCAATTAATCTTTTGTTGCGTCTGATACACCAGGACAATTCATCATTGTACTTTTTCCATTAATGCCATGTTATGCAACTCATAGTCCGGCAACACATCCGGATGAAAAAGCTTGATCATATCACTCAATAGCAAATCCGGACGCATGGGTGCTGACTGGTACCAATCGTAAGCGCCATAGTCCTTGAACCGCTTGAAATGATGGTACATACGACCCTCCGTATATGCAGGAAACATCGACATGTAGGATGCCGGGGGCCAATTGGCCGTCTTGGACTGGAAGGAGATGATAAAATCTACTTCCTGAGCCTTTTGCAGTACCTGCTCGTCGGGGATCATGATGCCCTCGGAAAGCCCATTGGCTTCTGTTGCCGTAATGGCGGCACCTTCGTCCTCAAAAGGATTTCGACCACCAGCTACTTTGATCAACTGAGCGATCCCACCATTTGACCTCACAACCCAGTTGCCGCTTTTGTTATGCATACCCCACATGGCACCGGGCCGCTCATCGCGGGTGGCCACGAGGCTGGCCAGGGAATCACACCTCGATTTTATTTCATCAAAAAAGCGATTCGCCTCAGCTTCTGCATTGAGGAATAGGGCGTCATATTTGATCCACTCCAGTTGGCCCAGGTACGTGGTTTCACTCCAGGAAAAATCAGGAGCAGCCTTCAGTTTGAGATTTCTGGTACGTGTCAGACCTTCGGCCTGCGTCAGACTTGCCATGGTAAGCAAGGTCACTTCAGGTTGTATTGCCGCCAGCATCTCCAGATTGGGGCCAGTATGCCAGGACGCACCAATCGGTTTCAACTCCCCATCCAAGAATCGCTGTCGCAATTGAGGGTCATACATGCTTTCGTGCCCTAGACCCACCAGTTTGTCTGTGACCTTCAACGCCATAAATCGGGAGGGTGCATCATCCGCATTTCCGGCGATGGTGTTGACAGGTATCCTGATCACATGGGCATCCTTCAGCACTCCGGAGAGAGGGGGAATCGGCGTGCCCTTTTGAACCAAAACCATCACATCGGTAAATGCCTGGGTCCAGGAAGCCGAGTCAGCGTCCTGTGCCGCTGTGCCGAAATCCACCTTGGCCTTTACCACTTTGTAGTTGCCATGATACGAAACGCTGAAATTCTTCGCATGGCGCACCTCGACCTTCTTCTCAAAATAGTCTTTGTCTGATGTACTGGCCTCCGCCGGTGCTTCCTCGGTTTTGGAAGGAGTACATGCCCATAGGAAAGACATGAAGATCCATACAGACAAAATCTTCATTTCTTCGTCAGTTTTACTTTTTCAAGAAACATCAATTCATGACCCGGCAGTAGCTCCGGATAGAAAATCGCAACTAGATCTTCCAATACAAGGTCTGGCCGCACAACGGGGGTTTCGTACCAGTCATAAGCGTTGTGTTCGTGACGTGTTCTTTTTTGGTAGTGATAGACATTGCCCTCCCGATATGCTTTGAACGAGTTCAAGTAGCTGGATGGGGGCCAGTCGGTATCTTCTGTATTGTTGACCAACCAAAAATCAGCATCCTTCGCCAGCTGGAGTAGTGTCTCATTGTTCATGCCTACGCTGTGGGTAGGCCCATCATCCTTCAAAACGTTAGTGCTGATGACTTGCAGGTAAGAAGCGTAAAAGTCATTTCTATGGGCCTTCCAATCAGCATTGTCGGAGGGGTGGTAAAGCAAGAAGGTCTTTACCTGATTGGGGTTTGCTTCGACCTTGGCCATCAAGTCTTCACACCTCCTCAAGATGCGATCGAAAAGGGCATTGGCCTCTTTCTCTTTATTAAAAAATAGCGCAGAGAACTTGACCCACTCTGCCTTAGCAAGAAAATTCGGCTCGGCCCAGGCGAATTGGGGGACGGCATTAATGCCAAGTTCTCTCAGTTTCTCCATCCCTTCGAGTCGCGAGTTATCATAGGTATGCAGGATAAGCAATTCAGCTCCGGAAGACATGAGCAGCTCAGGTGCAGGTATGCTGTGGAAACTGTAGCCAATTGAGGCAATTTGCTCCTTTTCCCATCGCTGCCTGAGTTCGGTGTCGTAGATATCTCCGCCGCCCATCCCCGCGATGGCATCGATAAGCTCAATGTTCTTCAAACGGGTGATCTCACCATCGTCATTGGCGGCGACCGAACGAACAGGTACCTCCATCTTCCAGGCATCGCTTAGGGAATCAGGAAGATCTGGCTGACTTCCGCGTTGTACCAGTACCAGTTTTTGGGCGAAATCCATCTCCTTGACATTACTTCTGAAGCGCAGGTCCACCAACTTCCAATCTCCGTGATAGGACACGGAAAAGTTCCGGGCATGGAATATTTCAACCTCATGTTCAAATCCCTGAAAAGCGTCAGAACGTGCTGAATCTGATTCCGATGCCGTTTGGTTCTGTTGATTACAACTAGTGAGAGTAGCCAGAAGTATGATAAATACCCAGATCGAAGTATTCCTCTCCCACCCCAATATCCTGGGGACTAAATCCATATCTACGACGCGTCGATTCATTTCAGCATAGTCTTTCGTCTATTCGAGTATCGCGATGGAAGCCAGTGTCTCTCCACGATTGACGGGTGGAGTGCCAAGCATGTACAGAATAATCCCATCAGTGTCTGAATAAATGTCTTCAAGTTTCGCGTTGAAAAAATCAGTGATGTAACCAATTTTCATGCCCTTTCTCACATAGTCTCCCGCAGCTTTGGAGGGATAGAAAAACCCAGTATGATTACTGCTGAGAAAGGACCTGTCCTCAATGAACCAAATCTCTGGGGTGGGGTCTGGCTTCCGACCCGTCATTCCCAGACCGTGCATCAGGTTCGTCAGTCCGTAAACAATTCTATCCACAAAGGCCTCTTCTACCATCCCCAACCGCCCACATTCAATGTCTGCAGCGGGGATGCCCTGCTTAAAGGCCTCCGCCGAGCAGTAGCGGCTCTGGTTTTCTGGTTGCATATAATCCACCTCAGAAGTCTCAATACCTCTGGCATACTCAAATCCCAGATACTGAGCTATCTGCTGAGCTTGTTGGGATAGTTCTTTGCGGTCCTTGTGCCGGTAAAAGACTGAGTAAGGAGTCAGGTCCTCAGGCGCATCTCCACTATGTGCGTCTACAAAATGAGTGCACCTGGGAATGACCGACTTTGAAATGAAATCAGCGACTCGCTCTGTCACCGTTCCCTCCGGGTCCCCTGGAAAGACCCGATTCAAGTTCTTGCCATCCAGGGCACTGGTATAGGGGGACCGGCCCAGGAAACTCCCAATACTGGCTACCTGGACCAGGAGGACGGTACCGCTGAGACTTGCAGGGTTGATGCGATTGATTAGCACCTGGCCTGCCAAAATGGGGGAATACTCGTAGCCATGGACCCCAGCTGTGATACCCAAAACCGGACCCGGGGCCTGACCATGAAATACGGTGATGGGAATGAATGTACTGGTGTCGACATCCTCAATAGGCACCAGGAAGTGCTGTTTCGTGCCCGGAGCCACCGAAACGTCTTGAAACTGAAAAGGTGTCTGGGCCGATGCAGGCAGGATTACCAACAGCATCATTGATAGCCAGTATGTATTTCGCTTTAGCATAGTCTTCGCTCTGTAGGTCAAGGTCAATTGATTTCGGTGTGACTATGTACCCAGCACCTCTGGTCTTCGAAGGAAATCAGAGTAATGTACCAACAATCTGTCGCGATTGCAACAGAGTTGCATTAACGGAAAATAGTGGTAATTAGCGGTAAGCGATATAAGTGGGTATTCAGCGCTCGATCAGACTTGCGACTTCACCATGTACTTGCCAAACATCTCTTCGAAAGTTGCCTTTTTCAAGCCTCTCCCGATAAAGACCAACTTGCCCTCTCGGTTTTCGGCCTCCGCCCAGGGTGTGCCGTCCGTGACAATAAAGGCACTGCGAGCAGATTGCAGAATGACCCGATTGGGATAGTTGGGAATGGCAATGAAGCCCTTCACACGGTATACCTGGTGTCGGTGCAGTTGTACAATCCTGTTCAGTTCGTGCTGTAGGTGATTGAGATCCAGGGGTTGGGGAAAAGTGATCGTGAAGGTGGTAATCTTGTGACTGTTCGTCTCGCCATCACCATGCTCATGGTGGTGACTATGGGGGGCAATGGCCTCAACTGTTTCAGGCCTCACGGTACCTGAAGTCAGGATTTCTGCAACAGGGAACATCCCTTGCTGTCCAGCATAGACAGCTGCATGTGGATTGATACCGCCAAGGACAGATTGAACATGAGCCAGCTGATCCTCTGTCACGGTATCAATCTTATTGACCAGCATTACATCCGCCAGCGCCACCTGTCGCAACGCTTCCTCAGCTTCGTCAAGCCACTCTTCCACGAGTCCGGCATCTACAAGGCAGATGACCTGCGCCAATTCGAATGTCCGCTCGACTTGAGGATCCTCCAGGAACACCTGGATAATGGAGCTGGGATCTGCAATCCCTGTAGTCTCGATAACCATCCGGTCATATTGGTCTGATCGCTTACCGGCTTCCTCCAAAATATCCAGCAGCCCATCCGCCAGTGAACAGCACAGGCAACCCGCACTGAGCTCAACGACCTCTTCCACACCATCCATCACCAACCCCCCATCGACATTGGTCGCACCACATTCATTTTCAATGACGAAAATCCGCTCAGATAAGCGCTGCCGGATGAAGTGATTGAGAAAAGTGGTCTTTCCAGCTCCCAGGAACCCTGTAATGATATGGACCGGTTTTCGCTTCATAGTCGCAAGGTATCTCTTGAAATACGCTCGTAACTTAACTTCTGCAGATGGGCGTAGTTCATGAAGGATTCATGTAAAAAGCCTACAACTCCAATCAAAAGCGCAACCAGTATGATCGACCATTCGATCCATCCCTGTTCGATGGCTATCAAGCGTGAATCCATGCCCAACAAAAACAAGAATGGTACCGACAGGCAATGGCCCTTACAAATGACTGTATTGCAAATGCCATGGAGGTGAATGGACGATCTAGCATGCTTTTTCATATTGCAATTCTATTGTAACAATTTATATTTATAAACTACTACCGCGCAAGCTTCGACGCTTGTGCCTTCAAATGGTCTCAACTTTTTTAAATCCGGAATAACAGATCTGTGCTATGCTACAAAGAAAATTTGACAAAGTCGTAAAAGAACATTTCCCGAATGCCATGGATGCCAAGGACACTTCAATCCACTACCTGGGGAAAATGCAAATTGAACACAACATTAATATCTCGAAGGTATTGATGGCCACCTCGGTGTGTTCGGATGATATCAATGTGCCATCTACCACATTTTTCAATGTACTATTTGGCCCGTTCATTATGGGGGGCCTGGGCGGCTTGCCTTTTGCCGGCCAAACCGGTATGACTGCTTTTGCGCATCACATCCCCGATGAAGGGAGTGCATTCATTTTCTACGGCCCTCACATTGGGATCACACTGGAAGGTGATTTGGGCAAAATGTACAGACCCCGTCAGGAACAAACGGGCAATTCATGTGGTGCACTGATGCTGGCCCTGGACCGATTTCACGATAATGCCTATGCGCCGGTGTTGAATGAAGATGACTATCAGCAAATGAAGCTGGAAGAAAGTCTCCTGCCATATCGAGAAGATGTCCTGAGTAGCGACACCCCGCAAAAAGCCATAACTGAAGCTACCTATGAAATTATCAACCAAAAGATCCATGCACATCTGAAGTCCTGCAAGGATGAGTTTCATGTCGACAAGGTGACGCTCCTGGGTGGAATTATCATCAATACGGACTATGGCCTGGATGACTACTTTGACGCTCGAAATTTTGAGGTAATCGACATAAAGGGCCTATAGGTCTTCTGTCGGCTAAAGCGAATTGGAGGTCTCGGACCGGATGAGGAAGTGAGACCTTTTGTGATTTGATCTGTCTTGAACCCTCTACTTTGAATTTGATTTCAGACAAACTCTATGCATGACATGTCTCTGATCAAGAAACGGATTTCACTTTTCGGCTACTGTTGTTTGGTGATATGGAGCTGCCAGTCTCCGACCAAGGAACTATCCACTGAAAATTCCGAATCCGGGACCACAGCCCAGGCACCTGCTATCCAGGCTGTCACTTCTTTTGACCAATGGTTGGCAGATCCCAAGCCTCTGGTGAGTGCCCATCGAGGTGGGCCGTACCCCGGGTTTCCGGAAAATGCCATTGAGACCTTCCAAAACATTGCAGATCAGGCGCCCACTGTAATTGAATGTGATATTTCCATGACCAGCGATAGCGTGTTGATACTCATGCATGATAAGACGTTGGATCGCACCACTACCGGACAAGGCAATGTGATGGAGCAAACCTACGAGGAAGTCAAGGGACTGTTATTGCTAGACAACAACGGGGATAGCACTGCTTACCGGATTCCAACATTGGACGAAACGTTGGCGTGGGGTAAAGGGAAGGTGCTTTTTACCCTGGACGTGAAAAGAGGGGTGCCTTTCGAAAAGGTGATCGACGCAGTCAACCGGTACGACGCGGCCACCTATGCCGCCATTATTACCTATCGTATACAAGATGCTGAAAGCGTCTATGCCCTAAATCCGGAAGTTGTCATTTCTGTTTCCGCCGGAGACGAAGGTGCACTGCAGCAGATTGTCCAATCCGGCATACCCTCCAACAAGCTGTTGGGCTTTGTGGGCACCCGAGAACCCGAACGGTCCCATTATGAAAAACTCCGGGAACTGGGAATCAAGGCCATTTTGGGAACCTTGGGCAACCTGGACAAAAGTGCTGCGGCACGAGGGGACGATAACATCTACCGGACCTACGTTGAAAATGGAGCAAACATCATCGCCACGGACAGACCCCTGGAAGTATCCAGGGTGCTGAACCGGGATTGACATTTGTGACCCTTTGGATAGAGAAGCCATCCATAGCTCATCATCTCCAAACGACCTCGGAGGATTTTGCCTTTCGCAAAGCCTTAATGGGCGACTTCAGTCCTCACCTAGGATCAAAGGACCCACCTCATTCTCCTTCATTTTGTTTTGTAGCGTCGCCACTTTCTCCTTTTTGACTTGCGTCCAGGTTTCCTGGACCCTCAGCCATTCGGCATGTAGTTTCTCATACACCTCCACATACTGATCTGCCGGCTTGAAATCGGCCACAGCAATCGTCATTGCGAGGTAGCCTAGCTTTTCCATGATCATGCCCGGAAGCCGGATAGCATCCTGCCCCTTGCCAGTATGCTTCAATTGGATCATTTGGTTTTCGACTGTCGTGGCGACACTGTCCAATGCTTTGATGTCCATAAGGATATCGCCTGACACCATGGGCATCATATCTCTGAGCTGTCTGCGGAGTCTTTCAGCCTCATTAACGGCTAACGATATCTCCTCAAAATCCGTCCTGACCTTGTCTAGCAGTTCCTTTTGCGCGCTGATATCTGCCAGGCTTCCTTCACTGTTTGGATCCTTCTTCAATTCGAACCTTTGAGACTGCGCAACCTCTCCCACTTTCATGGTAACGGTGTAGGTGCCAGGGCTAGCCATCAGGGACATTGGAGGGACCAAAGACTTGCGGGTTCGTTTGGCATCCAGGGGATACCAGGGTGCATAAAGCGGCTTCGTGCGCAACACCACGGCAGAAGTGGGGTCTTCCTTGAAATCCCACCATACACGGTTGATCCCAGGCTTTCCTTTGTGCTTGATCGTCCTGACGATCTCACCGGCTTCATCAGCAATTTCCAGGGACACACTGTCCTCCATCTCCGCGGACTGCCAGTAGTGTAAAGAGGTGCCTGTGGGCGGATCATCTCCAAAAGACGCTTCCTTGAAGAATTGCATCACCATTGAAACTGGCTGTAATCGATAGGCATCCTTAGGATTGAAGAGGTGCACTGAAGACTGTGCCACCGCAGTGGTATATTGTTGCAAAGGAGTGAGGTCGTCCAGGATCCAGATACCCCTTCCATAGGTACCCACCACCAGGTCATTGAAATGTTCGGGAATGTCCATCCAGTACATCGGACTCGACGGTAAATTGGTCATGAGCGACTGCCAGGTGCTACCCTGATTCAGGGAGAAGTACAATGCATTCTCAGTGCCCAGGTAGAGCAGATTGGCGCTTACAGGGTCTTCCTTAACCATGCGGCAATAACTCAACGGACTATCTTCAATGCCCGTGGTAATCTTCTTCCAGGATCTACCATAATCCTTGGTCACATAAACATAGGGCTTGAAGTCGCCCATTTCATGCGCATCCACCGTAAGATAAGCAGTGCCTTCAGCGTATTTGGATGCCTCAATGTTACGTACTGCGCCGTAGTCGGGCATCTCCGGGATTTTGGCTGTGACGTTGGTCCAGCTGGCCCCATTGTCTTGGCTCACATGCACCAAACCATCGTTAGTACCTGCCCATAAAAGGCCTTGTTTCACTGGAGACTCATCCAAGGCATATACCACATTCGCATATTCAACCCCGATGTTATCACCTGTCAACCCCCCTGAAAACTGCTGCTTGGTGGGATCATTGAGACTCAAATCAGGACTCACGATTTCCCAGGTCTGGCCACCGTTGGTAGTCCGATGCACATACTGGCTGGCGACATATACCGTATTGTTATCATGAGGAGAAATCAATAAGGGGAAAGTCCATTGGAACCGATATTTGACATCCACAGCTGGCATACCCGCTGTGAGTTCCGGCCACACTTCTACTTGCCGGAATTGTCGGGTCTCCTCATTATATCGCACAACCACGCCGCCGAGGGCACCAAACCCAGAGGCACTGGACCAGACGATGTCAGGGTTAGTGGGGTCGGCCGTTGCAAATCCGCTCTCTCCGCCCCCGACGTCATGCCAAAGCCCCGTGGGTATAAATCCACCAAAAAAGCTCTGCATGCGGCTTCTGCTAGGGCCTTTCATGGATGGACCATCCTGACGGTTCGTCAGTACATTGTAAGGAACTTCAGTATCTGTGGTGACATGATAGAGCTGAGCTACAGGCAATTGGACGCGGTGCCAGGATTTTCCTCGATTCTGACTGATAGAAAGTCCGCCATCTCCCACAACGATCTGCCGATTGCCATTTGTGGGGTCTATCCACATCTCGTGATGGTCCCAGTTAGGAGCAGTCCCAGGCATTGCCAATGTGGCCGTCTTACCTCCATCGATGCTGGTGGCATAGGCGGCGGAGAAAAAGTAAATCTCGTTAGCATTGTCGGGCGAGGCAGTACATCGGGTGTAGTAAGCTCCTCGACCAGTAAGATCACGGTCTGAGTTGACCAATTGGAAGGTATTACCACGATCCTCGGATCTCCAGAGTTCTCCAGTGTTGGTGGGCTTGCCATCCAGTGGGATGCCATCTCCTGTTTCTATCAAGGCATACAATCGACCTTGCTGAGCGGCTGTCATGGCCAAGGCTATCTTACCGACATCACCTTCGGGGAGTCCATTCCCTTCCAGCTTATCCCAGGTTTCTCCTCCATCTAGTGATCGATAGACACCACCTCCGGGTCCACCGCTTCTTCGGGTCCAGGGTCTAATCTCCAATGACCACATGCCGGCATAGAGTATCCTTGGGTTGAAGGGGTCCATGACAAGATCCGAAGCACCCGTTTTCGTATCAACATGAAGGACCTGTCTCCAGGTAGCACCTCCGTCCGTGGTTTTGTAAATACCCCTTTCCTTTTGGGGGGTATAGCCGTGTCCCAAAGCCGCTACGAATGCTACATCCGGATTGGTTGGATGTACGACAATGCGGCTGATCCTTCCGGTGCTTTTTAGCCCCAGGTGCTTCCAATTGGCACCGCCATCTGTCGAACGCCATACTCCGTTGCCAATGGAAACATTGGACCGGATGAAGGATTCTCCGGTTCCCGCATACACAACTTCAGGTTCGCTTGGGGCCAATGCCAGCGCACCGATGGAATGTACCCGCTCCTTATCAAAAACTGGCTTCCATTGCAGTCCCCCATCGGAAGTCTTCCAGATACCCCCAGAGGCAGCACCAACGTAATATGTCATTGGCTCTGCCGGGACACCAGTGACGGAAATAATCCGGTTGCCAACAGGGCCAATGTGTCGAAACTCCAGCTGTGCCATCTGCTCCTGTGTGAGGGTTTGAGCGAAAGCGGTAAAGGCAAGAAACAGTAGTACAGCGGATAGGGTACGGGATAATAATCCAGGCATGGTGATTTCAGGTTTAGGTTTGACTTCTATCGTGTAAAATATCGAATTCCAAGATCAATGGAAAACGAACACGCGATCAACCATTCTAGCAACTGCAGGACTCGTAGCACGGGGCAACAATCATATCACCAGCTTCAGCCTTCAGTAAAATCTGCCGCGTATTTAATAGCATCTTCAAACTGCATTGCCCGACCTTCCAGCAACAAGTAATCGGATTCCTCCGGACCCATGGATTCGACAATAGCGCCAATGGTCCGCTCATAAGTATTATCCCAGAAGTTCAGGGGCGTGAGGCGAGCATCAAGCTCTTCATACTTTTCAGCAGCTGCTCCCGCCAGCCGGAGACTTTTCTGACACCTGCTCTGGCCTGCCAGACTCATGGCCACACCCACCATCTCGGTGGCGGACTGGGCTACATTCCCCATAGCGAAAGCCATTTGCATGGCTTGCGCATATCTCCTTTCGGACAATTCATAACGACCCGTCATCAGCGGCACATCGGCATAGATGTGCATCGCCACTACCTCATCAAACAACTCGCCATGTTCCCTGGCAAACCTTAGGTTGCTCTCTACGATATCAGCCACCTCCTCGGGCTGCTCACGAGCAATGGATCCCCAAGATTCAAAAAGTCGATACCGGACCTGCAGGGTTTTGCTGGCCTGGGTGATTGGTAAGCGAAAACCTTCGTCACATAGCGCAGCTGCTTCGTCAAAATAATGGTAGGAATTCTTCATCCACGAATAGTGCGCGAGCGACAGCGCCAGGTCGAATTCATTCTCTTCCTCCCGGAATATCTTCACCGCCTCCGACATTTTTTCAAGACCTTGCTCGGAATTGGTACTGTCATACCAGCCTTCTATAATACCAAGGCCAAACAGCACGCGGGCGCGCAATGAATCCCGGTGTGGATATGTCCTCAGCGCTTCATAAAGGTATTCGCTGGCCACCAAGGTATCTGAAAGCATAAACCATATCCAGGCCACATTGCCAGCAAGCTCCGCAAATTGTGCCGGAGTCGATCGCAATAGCTCCAGGGCACCAATCAGATTGGCTTGATCGGTGAGCAGCAGGGTCTGCGCAGCCTTATCGCGGACCACCCGCTCATGGTGGGCCTGCCGGCTCTGCTCGAGATAAAAGCCTGTATAGCTTTTGGCAAGGTTGGTGTATTCCTCCGCATCGAGCTGATCACGAAGATAGTAGCGGAGGCTTTCCAAAACCCTAAAAACCCGAGACCCATTCAATTCAAATGCCACCAACAGCGACTTATCCATCAACGCAGATAGCAGGTTCAGCAGTTCCGGTTGCTCCTTGGAAGATGTGCAAATGGCCTCTACCATCGCCAAATCAAATCGGTCACTGAAGATCGACAGTCGCTTCAAGAGCGCTTGCTCAGGCCCTGTCAGCGAATCAAAACTCCAGGCCAGCAACACATTAAGCCTCTGGTGCCGCTCCATGACCACATCGCTCTCCGTCGACAATACCTCAAATTGCGCACCCAGCCTTTCCAACAGTTGTTGTGGACCCAGGACATGCATGCGAGATGCTGCCAGCTCAATAGCCAGTGGAATGCCATCCAGATGTCTGCATATCTCAGTGAGTGATCTGGCATTATCAGACTTGAGTTGAAAATTCGGATTAGCCATGCTTGCACGATCCAGGAATAGCTGCATCGAAGGGTTTTCTCTAAGACGAATTAAATCCTGCAAACCGTTAGTATCCGGAACCGGAAGCGTGGGGATATGGTAGTTGCATTCCGCGGGTACATGTAGCTTCTGGCGGCTCGTTATAAGAAACTTGGGTTTCAACGTGAAACTCATTAAATGCGCAATAATGCGGCCACACTCCTTGGCGACATGCTCGCAGTTGTCTACTACAAGAAGCATCTCTTTCCCAGTGACGCGAGAAGTCAGATGCCGGAGCATACCTTGTGCATTTGGGTCCATGCTGCCGGTCACTTCCAGAAATGCCTGAATGACCAGTTTCTCCTGGGTCACAGCAGATAAATTGATGAACCACACTCCATCCTTATATTGGTGCTGCAATTCCCTGGCTACTTGCAAGGCCATACGGGTCTTGCCACTTCCTCCAAATCCGAGAATGGATACCAGTCGATGTTTGCCAAGGAGTTCGGTGACCATCTCAATGTCTTTGGTCCGACCAAAAAATCGCGTTGACGGCAAGGCGAGACCGGCAAGGTTGCCCTGTGTTCTCCGCTGCTCAGTTTCTGAAAGTATCCGGAACTCATGCGCAAACTGCTCTACCCCCGGGCATAGTCCCATCCCAGGCAGCTGAGCCGGATTCTCCTTTATCAACTGTTTATATCGACCCGGACTGATTCCGAAATGATCATGGAAGCATTTGATGAAATAGGTATTGCTGGAGAAGCCCACCTTGTAAGCCACTTCACAAACCCGAAACTTCTCCGATCTCAAAAGCTCGAGCCCCAGGAAAAGGCGTATCTGAGTGATGAGGTGATTGGGTGAAAGCTCGGTCAAAGCTTTGACCTTGCGATAAAGATGACCCCGGCTTAGGCTCATCTTCTCCGCCAGCTCTTCTACTCCAAAATATTCGTTGGGCAGGTTCTCATGGATGGCCTGGGCCAGCGCCTTGGAGAAGCTACGATCCGTCTGTACTGCATGGGCCATGGCGATTTTAGGGTTGACGCATTTATCAATTTACGCAGATCCCCGCAGAAGTCACACGCACAGTTTCAAACATGTATCGTGATGTTTCAAATTTTAAGCTTTTGGATACAAAGGCGCTACCACTCCCCTCAAACCTCTCCTTACCTTCGATCAACCATTTGATTTTAAGCAGCTTACACGTGCTGCTACTACTTACCACTTTTTGAACCAAACCATTATTATCATGAAAAACATCGGCGTCATCGGAGGTGCAGGCTTCATCGGTAGCCATATTGTCAAACGATTCCTGGAAGCAGGACACAAGGTGAAAGTATCCATCACCGACTCCCCCCAATCCCACAAGTATGAGCACCTGAAACAACTGAAAGGATCGGACCAGCTTGTCCTGGAGCCTTTGGATTTGAAGGACGAAGGGTCCATCCAGCGTTTTATAAAGGACCAGCAAATCGTGGTCCACACTGGCACCCCTTTCCAACTGGAGGTACAGGATCCGGAGCAGGATCTGATGGTTCCAACGGTGCTGGGAACGCAGCGATTTCTCGAAGCCAGCCAGTCGGTCTCTCAATTGGAGAAACTGGTTATCATCGCTTCGGCGGTAGCATTCAATACCCAGTTTCCCCTCCCACCACCCTATGTGCAGGGAGATCAGGTGATCACGGAACGTTCTCCAAGGCATTACACCGACGACAGTCACCCATATGCCCAGGCTAAGTTCAAGGCGAACGAGGCAGTGGAGCAATTCATTCAGACGCATCGGAACCTCCCTTTTGAAGTGGTAACACTGTCGCCAGTGTTTGTCGTAGGGCAGGCGCTATCAGACCGGGAAGATTCCACATCCGTCAACCTCCAAAGCATATTCCACAGTGGCACTGCGCCCAATGATTTCTTGCAAATGTTCTTCGACGAAGACGTGGAATTTGCATTGGTAGGCGTAGAGGATGTGGCCAGAGCCGCATATGAAGCCTCGCACAAATCAGGACTCCATGGTCAGCATATGCTATTGAGTAGCGAAAGCTGGCCCGTGTCGGACATGGTGAGGATGCTCAAGGGTGCCAAGCCAAGGGGCAAAGGCCTTGTCAAGTACTCCGGAGCGGCGGCAGAGCAACAGCTGAACATGAAATTCGCGCCCGCAGTCGAAGCCCTAAATGCCTTCGCAAGAGGTCAGTTGGCTAACGCAGCATACTAGGTTCTTCTTCCCACACAATAAAGCCAAGATTATGAAATTCATATGCTACTCTTTTTTGTTTGTCTGCTATTGCTCACTGGCCATCGCTCAGGACGTCACATTTGATGACTCCAGCAATGATGAGCTTGTAGTGAAAACGGCGAAGTATGAAGTCGTACTCAGCAAGCAACACGGTGCGATCCAGGAGATCCGCCATCGCTCCTCATCCAGGGTTATTTCACTGGGCAACCATTCTGAACACCTTTGGTCAGCCACTACGCCCGGGCGAGAGGACGATTTTGTTGGATCCTTCGATTATGGTCTGGGCGATGGCAACACCTTCTCTTACGAATGGAAGGCTTCCAATTCCACACTCACCTTGCACTATAAACCTGGCTCAAACCAACCACAGGCCCTGGAAGTCACGGCGAAGATCGATTTCAGCAAATCGAAACACATTGATTTCTCGTTGAAAATCACCAACGGACGGCCAGAAACCCTCACACACCTATCCTTCCCCAACGACCTGCTTGTGAGCAGGGGCAACATCCGAAGAGGCCTGCTTCCCATCATACCGGGTCTGGTGTTCGAGAAAGGATTCTTTGATGAGCGACGTTCCCATCAAACGCAATACCCAGGTTGGCTGGGCATGTTCATTCCGTATGTGTCCATGGACCTGGGACATACTTTCCTCACCCTTTATCCCATACAAAAGGCGGATAAGAAGGTATTGCCCATCGACATGGGCGTGAACTACAGCGACGACTTTGTGGACAACGCCTACACGCTACCATTCATCATGAACACCTGGATATCAGAAGGACACTCCTGGTCAACGCCCGTCATCAGATTGACGCTCGGCCAGGACTTTCAGGCCACCGTCTCCAACTTCAGAAAAGACAACAAGTGGGACCAGTATCCGGATGTTCGGGAAAAGCTCGGTGATGACTTTGATTTTGTAGCCGGTTCCATGTTCTACAAATTCGCTTTTAACGCACTCCGGACGGATTTCGGGGCCGAGTCTTTCAATGAGGTAGACCAACTGCTGGCGACCATGGCTCCAGCTCCCGGGATTTTACATCTTGTCGCCTACCATGGCCCCTTTGACCACAACTTTCCTGATTTCTTTCCACCGGATCCTGATTATGGGACCTTGGAGGAGTATCAGGCTTTTCATGACCGTGTACATGAAGCTGGATACAAGGTCATGCCTTACATCAACCCGACCTGGTGGGACCTGAATTCCCCCACGCTGCAAAACCTTAGCGGTCACAGTGTCGACGACCTGGCGGTGATTAATGAAGATCAGACTCCCAGGTATGAGACCTATGGAGAAACGACTGGCATCGTAGTATCGCCCAACCACACTTTTGTGAAAGAGCGCCTGGCCACACTGATGAAGAATATCACAGAGACCATACCCAGTGATTTTATCTATGAAGACCAGATCGGCGCTCGGCCACAGCCAAGGGACTACAACAGCACTTTGCGCTCTCCCGTGTCTTATCTGGATACCTGGATCGAACACACCCGCACATACCAGGACAAGAACCTGGGCACTGAGATGGGCTTTGACCTACTGCTGGAGACGCAGTCCTTCTTCTTTGGCAGCACCCTGTTGCACCGTTACTTCTCCGACCTTGACGGCCAATTTGGTGCAGGGAACTACTCTGATTTTCCACTCACCAGCCTCATTGCCAAGGATAAGGCGTTCTTTTATCCCACCAACCTGGGTATTCAATCCAGCTTTCAGAATGCCTTCAATGCTACCTATCAGCTGGCCATGGGACTGCAGTTATACAACCGGTTGAATGATCACGTTGATTTCCCGGGCTGGATACAGGCCTCCAATCTGTTTCAGCACAATTTCGTCAGCGGTCATGCAGGAACGAATATGCTCAGCTACGAAACCATCGAAAAGGATGTGACCCGCAGCCAATTCGTTAATGGGGAAGTGGTGGCCAACTGGGGCAATCGCGCTTATGAGATAGAGGGACACACATTGGTACCTCAAGGCTTTTTTGCGCAATGGGACGATGGCCACTGGTCGGGAGGGACGTTCTCCCACTACAATGGCGAAGCCCTGAGCTTTGGTGATCATATCCTGCTGGAGCGACGCAATGCCAATAGCGACACCGCGACCTTGTGGCATCCCGTAGGGGGCAGCACGGATCTGGCAGTGGCTAAAACAAAGAAGAGCGACCCGGAATTTCAATATGTTGTCTTTGCGCAGACCGAGGATGGCCCTGTCCGTGTCCCTTTCACGGAAACCGAGGAATTGATCACATTTGAAGCCCGGGCAGTAGTGAACGGAAGTCCCGTCAAATTCTGGACGCTGACCTCAGAAGTCGTTCTGTCGGCTGCAAGTCCTGAGGTAACGAAAATGGTATTGTATCCCAATCCCTTGTCGAGTGAGCTTTTCCTACAAATTCAATTACCAAAGCCTTCCTCCATTGAACTCGAATTGCTGGATCTATCAGGTCGGGCCGTAGGGAAATGGGAAAAAAAGGCCGTCACATCAGATCACAGCTTCGATCTGTCGGGCACATCCCTGACAAGCGGAATCCTTCTGGCCAAAATCCGAATGGGAGACCAGACCATTACCAAAAGACTTTTGGTCGCAGGACGGTAATACCCAAAACTGCTTCTGTGATTCAAGAGGTTGACGACGCCCTCCACAACAACGCGGTATTCGGTCGGCACACCGTCGAGCCATTCACCAAGCGGCGTCTACTGAGAACCTGGCATCATTGCCAGGTTCTTTTTTCTCTTTGTAGGGGATTCCAATGGCCAGTATTCGCTTGCTCCTCCGATTGAAGGAAAATATGGCATTTGGACCACTGTGGTACCTTCATCGGAAAGGCTTGCTAACTTCATGGCATGGGGGTAGAAGAAGCTACGGAAATGATCATGAACGGGGTAGCAGCCAGCGAAGCATCACACTGGGCAGACCTGGGGTGTGGTAGGGGTACATTTACCCATGCTCTGGCTGCGCTAGTGGCGGATGGGAGCCACATCGAGGCCATTGACAAAACCAGACAAAGCATCCAAAGTCAGCGGCCTTCAGTCACTATCTCATTCCGGCGGGCAGACATGGAATCCGTGGTATTGACACCTGATCTGGATGGCATATTGATGGCCAACTCTCTGCATTACGTGAAGGGTAAAAGGGCCTTTCTTCGGCGCCTTTGGGACCAACTGGCTTCGGGAGGTAAATTCATAGTTGTGGAATACAACACTATGCAGTCCAATGCATGGGTACCTTACCCTATCAGTTTCCCGTCATTGAAGGGGCTTTGCGAAACCATAGGCCTCGAAGAGGTTGAGCTAATTTATGAACGGCCCTCTCAATTTGGTGGGACGATGTACGCCGCTGTGATTGACCCCAGCCCGCAATAGCCGGTGTAATGTTTTTGAATATCCCTTCTGATACGCTGTACGAGGAGTCTGGGCGTGTAAGGAGTGCACCGGGTCGATACGGTTCGGCGAAAACGAGGCAAAATCGGATCCCGTACGGTGACAGCAAATAGTAATAATCTTAGCTACTCCAGCAGAATTTCCACATCCTACCCGCCAATCTGCTCAGCACTCTCATAATCCGCTTCGGTAATGGTGTAGGTGTAGACCCTTACCCCGTCCACCATTTCCCTTTCAAACCCAAGATTCCGCTCAGTCTCTGTCATGGGAAGAATGTCCAATCTCACCCTGTCAGCTGCTCCGCATTCTTCCGCGGTGAGTCCGACGCAATAAGTCTGCGATCTTAGATTGGCAAAATTTATGACTACCGAGTCCTGCCATAGCCAACGTACCTCCAAGGCTGACAGGAGGTCACAGGAAAAATGACTTGGCTCGGTTCGGGATCGACATCTTTCAGCCTTTCTATTTTCATCTCCGCTATCGATGACAAGTGACTCGAAGACATCACTATTTTTATAGACGTCAACCCTGACCTCCACTGAGCTGTTGTTCCTAACAACGCGCTCAACGGAAAATTCGACCGGATCACCTCCACAGGAAAACAGGACAGCTGAAAGCGCAAATACGGGGAATACTGAATATAATTTCATTTCTTGTTGTCTTTGATGGTTTCATAAAAGGAGCGCAATCTTTCGATGTGCTGCTCGGTACTGTTGTGGTAATGGATCTTCAGATACTCCTCCACGTCTCTCAGCGTCGCTCGATTGTCCAGGGTAAAATGTCCGCAATCCTACCCGCCAACCTGCTCGGCATTCTCATAATCCGCTTCGGTAATGGTATAGGTGTAGACCACAAAACCTTCCTCCCTATATTCTTGGCGCACATAGCCATAGCAGCCATTCAGTGTCGCATTGATGGCTTTCTCTTCGCATGGTTTAGGATCAACCAAGGAAGTAGTCCATTCCAAATTGCCATCAAAGATGATTTTACCAAAATCCGCGTTATTCACCCAACCAGCATCGCACAAACCTTGTCTAGACCCAGTGCCACAAGTACCCCTTAAGTCTATTGAATCCCTTGGGTTGATATGCGCCTCAAATACAATATCTTCATTTCGAATCTCAATCAGGACTGCATAACCTGTAGTATTGACTATCCTCCGAATCACTTGTATGTCATCACTATCGTGGCAAGAGAGTAGAATTGCTATTAAGAGCCAAATCCCTGATAGTCTTACTAAGCCTGCAGGCAATGATTTCATGATTATCTTCAGCTTTTTCATAAAAGGAGCAATGTGCTGCTCGGTACTGTTGTGGTAATGGATCTTCAGATACTCCTCCACGCCTCTCAGCGTCGTCCGATTGTCCAAGGCAAAATTGTCCGTAATCAATCCTACCCGCCAATCTGCTCGGCATTCTCATAATCCGCTTCGGTAATGGTGTAGGTGTAGACCCTTACCCCGTCCACCATTTCCCTTTCAAACCCAAGATTCCGCTCATTCTCTGTCATGGGAAGAATGTGTAATCTCAACCTGTCAGCCGCTCCACATTCATCCGCGGTGAGTCCGATACAATAAGTCTGCGACCTTAGATTGGCAAAATTTATGACTACCGAGTCCTGCCAGAGCCAACGTATCTCTAAGGAAGAGAGGAGGTCACAGGAAAAAGGTTTGGGGCCGTTTCGGGATCGACACCTTTCAGCCTTTCTATTTTCATCTCCGCTATCGATGACAAGTGACTCGAAGACATCACTATTTTTGTAAACGTCGAGCCTGACCTCCACTGAGCTGTTGTTCTTAATGACGCGCTCAACAGAAAATTCGACCGGATCACCTCCACAGGAAAACAAGACGGCTGAAAGCGCAAATACGGGGAATATTAAATATAATTTCATTTTTTGTTGTCTTTGATGGTTTCATAAAAGGAGCGCAATCTTTCGATGTGCTGCTCGGTACTGTTGTGGTAATGGATCTTCAGATACTCCTG
This sequence comes from Cyclobacteriaceae bacterium, assembly GCA_965601475.1. Classification (GTDB taxonomy): domain Bacteria; phylum Bacteroidota; class Bacteroidia; order Cytophagales; family Cyclobacteriaceae; genus JAWPMT01. The sequence continues at coordinate 2,114,075 of OZ271832.1, forward strand.
CACGCCTCTCAGCGTCGTCCGATTGTCCAAGGCTTTTTGCATCTGTTCCAGGCTGTAGCCGGAAACCCTGTCGTCAGCAAACTGATCGGCATGAAAATCTCCTGGGCGTGCATTCCTTTGATTCTGAGTGTCCTGTAAATCGATAAAAAAAGGTGTATACTGCCAACTTCTTCCACCCTTGTTAATCTCAAATTCAGGTTCCTCGGGTATGGAATTCACATATTCCCTATAATAAGGCAACATAAAATAGTATTCGGTGGCCATGCCAAAGCTTTCCACAGCCATGGGCTCAACCAGGTAGGTCGTCTGAAAATTGAATCCCGATTTCAGAATGTGGCTCATATGACCCAGCTCATGCATCATAGCTTTATATATAGCCGGTGTGCCATCAGCTGGCTCCACATAAAAACGAACATCATTGCGCAACAAGCTGTGGATCACCTGCATCCCGCCAATACCCCCCAGAACAAAATAGGCTGGATTGTGACGAAACGATCCGTTGATGGCATTGGAAGTTCCATTTCCATACATCATCCGAACCTTCAGTTTATTGCCACTTGAAGGGGTTTTCAGGTGGTGTGCAGTGGCCTGCACATGAAAATCGTGCATTGCATTGGCCATGGTAGCCTCCGTCCACACTTCCCTTCCATTCGCATCGCGTTGTATGACAGGATGCCAGTAGGAACGGGTTCGGCCGCCCGGTCGGTTGTAGGTCCTTGCAAAACCCCACGCATTGGACACCTTGTAACGATCCACGACCTCCCATTTGATACTGTAGCGCACACTGCGACGGTATCGTTTGTTGACACTAAAACAACCATGTCCATCGGTCTGACCCTTGCTCCACTTGAAGAACCGTCTTGCCCTGACTTCCACGCCTTTCACTGGCAATACCCGGCCACTAGGGGAGAATCCACTGTTTTCCTCCACCATGATACAACCACCAGGCCTCCATCGGCCTTGTACCCTGCCATTAGCTTCTTCGTCCTCCAGATTTCCTGTAATCCTAAGGGCCTCATCTTCCAGCTGCTCCCAATGCACAGTACCTGGCCGTCCATTAGTTGCTCCAGCCTCTTCATCCGCCAGAAAGAGCTCTGCCAGAATCTCATATCGCACGGGAGGAAAATCATAATCCGGCTTTACCACGGTATATTGCCAGGTAGGAAGATGGTCGGGAATAGTCGGATCGTGGTACCAGGACCCATCTTTGTCAATTTCAAAATCCAGCGGATGGTCAAACAAGGTTAATGTGCTATCATGCTGTAGCACATCCAGGTCCACGGAGTCCTCTGGCAGAAACCGCACGTATAAATCAGTGGTCTCAATGGCCAGGTCTTCGATCACCCGCCCAGCTGACGAGAGATTGTCCCATGCTTTTTGCATGGTTTCCACAGTGTAAGAATTGCCCAACTGTCGACCCAGAACCAGTCGGCCTCCACGCAAGTGGTAGTCCTTGATATCAAATGACTCCCATTCCTGGCCTTCAGGGGGCTCAGGCTCATCCACGCGGCAGGAGATAACGGCCGATGCTATGCATCCAATGGCCAGCATCCCGCCGATGAAGTTTGAATAATTCTTTCTCATTAGCTCAAAAAATGAGCCTAGAAGTTATGCGGCGACCACTGAGCTGATGGGGTACATTTTCATCTAAAAGGTGGTCAAATTCGGCTATGGATCAGCCAGGGGTTTGTGGCATAATATCTAACTTTAGCTAACAACTACCACCCCAATCCCATCGCCATGAAAACGCTTTGGTCCATCCCCTGCTACCTCATATTGGCAGGCTGCAGCCCGCAACAACCTCCCATAGAAATGACCCCCCTGGTGGCGGAGCAATCGAAAATTCTTCTGACCACTGAGGGAAATACCTTCAGAGATCTGAATCACAATGGTGCGTTGGACATCTATGAAGACCCCAGAGAATCCACTGATGATCGCATTGAAAACCTGCTGAGCCAGCTTTCATTGGAAGAGAAGGCAGGCATGATGTTCATCAATGGAGCCCCGGTAAGTGAAGATGGTGACCCAAACAAACCGGGAACCGGACCTGCCGCAAGGATGGCAACAGTCCCTGACAACATTCAAAACCGTAAAATGAGTCACTACAACATCTGGGACATACCCGCTGATCCGGCTGTGTTCGCCAAATGGTACAACCAGGTGCAGCAGATCGCCGAGCAAAGCAGGTTGGGAATTCCGATTACCATTGCCTCGGACCCTCGGCATCATTTAGGAAAAAATGTCATCCAGATGTCCGCCACAGGCTTCAGCCAGTTTTGTGAACTGCCTGGCTTTGCAGCCATCGGCGATGAGCAGCTGATGAGGGATTTTGGTGAGGTAGTGAGAGAAGAATACCGGGCTATCGGTATCAGGGAGGCACTGTTTCCACAAATTGACCTGGCAACTGAACCTCGCTGGGCCAGAATCAGCGGAAACTTCAGTGAGGATGCAGCACTTACCGCCAGATTGGTCAAGCCCTACATCGAAGCACTACAGACAGATGACCTCTCTGGTGGCATCGCCTGTATGACCAAACACTTTCCCGGTGGAGGTCCACAGAAAGAAGGCCTCGACCCCCACTTCGCCATCCAAAAGGGTCAAATCTACCCCGGCAATAACTTTGAATATCACCTGATCCCGTTTGAAGCAGCTTTCGCGGCCAACACATCGGCTGTCATGCCTTACTATGGCATTCCCATAGGGCAAACGGAAGAGGACGTAGCCATGTCCTACAACAAGACAATCATCACTACGCTGCTTAGGGAGAAGTATCAGTATGATGGCATTGTCTGTACAGATTGGGGATTGATCACTGACCTACCGGTGGGACCAGACATCACATGGAAAGCCCGCGCATGGGGGGTTGAGGAATTGAGCGAAGTGGAGCGTGTAGAAAAGGTCATCAAAGCCGGTGTAGACCAATTTGGTGGTGAAAATCGACCGGAACTGGTGATTCAGTTGGTGGAAGATGGAAAAATAACTGAGGAGAGGTTGGATATTTCAATACGTCGATTGCTGCGCCAAAAGTTCGAACTGGGCCTTTTTGACAATCCGTTTGTGGATGAATCGAAAATACCTGACATCCTGGGAGCGTCGGCCTCTGTGGCATTGGGCAAAAAGACACAGATGGAGTCAATGACCCTGTTGAAAAACGACAACGTATTGCCGCTGAAGCCGGGAGAACTGAAAGTCTACATCGAAAATATTGACAGTGCCGTGGTCGCAAATTTTGCTACCGTGGTCAGTGCGCCCGAAGCCGCGGACTTCGCCATTATTCGACTCAATACGCCCTGGTATCCCGCTGATTCCAAAGTGCCATTCGCAAAAAGTTTTCATCATGGAGACCTCGATTTCAAAGGAGAAGAGAAGCAACGTATCATGAACCTGTTGAAGACAGTACCCACCATTGTTAACATCTACCTGGATCGTCCGGCAGTTATCCCCGACATAGTTGGCGCCGCCAGCGCGGTCATTGCCGACTTTGGCGCCAGTGACCAGGCAGCCTGTGAGGTCCTTTTTGGCAATAGCTCGCCGAAAGGCAAGCTGCCCTTTGAACTCCCCTCGTCCATGGACGCGGTCCGTAAACAAAAGACTGATGTACCCTATGACAGCGAAAACCCCTTATTTGCATTTGGTTTTGGTCTCAGCTATAAGGAGTAACTCTCGGCAAAGTGCCAATTCAGAAATAGGTTGAGCAACAAACTTTGTTCAGGCTATCCGGTTTTAGAGGGTAACAACCCGTTGGTGCTTTATCCCCTCATGAGAACTCCCCTGCTAACTGCCCTTTTATTAATTGCCTCCTGGTGTGAGCTGAGTGCCCAGGATGACTTTGTCACAGTCAGAGGCAAACTCGTCGATAGCGAAACACAGGAGGCCTTGCCTTTCGCTTCCATCTATCTTCAAGGTACTTCCATTGGTACTACCTCCAATAATGAAGGTTTATTCGTTTTCCACGTACCAGCCCAACTCAGGCAATATCACGTCATCATATCCATGATTGGCTACGATTCCCAGGAAAAGCCAGTGGCGGAGTTCAGTGCTCAGTCCACGATCACACTGGTACCGAAAATTTTTCAGCTGAGTGAAGTTATTGTCACCAGGGATAAACCCCTGACTGCAAAACAAGTGGTGAAAAAAGCCTACAAGTCCATAGCTGCTAACTATCCGTCAGAACCTTACATCCTGGAAGGGTTCATCCGGGACCTTCAGAACGAAGACAGCTCTTTTGTAGAACTGGTAGAATGTGCCACCAAGCTGTACTACCAGAGAAACAGCATGAGGGAAGAACCAGATGTAGAGTTGGTGGAGCTGCGACAGAGCTTTCTTGCCGAAAAACACCCCTGGAATGACCAGTGGGAGCGCAAGAACTCCATCGTCGACCTGGTGGAGGATGATTTCATCCGATTCGACTATGGTCCCATCAAGGGAGGTGATGGATGGAAATACGACATCGAATCCATTCTGCCTTTTGGCGACAGACTGGTCTACAAAATCATCGCTACGAAAGCGCCGTTCCTGTCGGCACTATTGTTCATTGACATCAACAGCATGGCTTTCGTCAGGGTTGAGTATTCCCGGCAAAACCGGAATGGGAAATACTACAAACAGAGGCTGGCAAGCGGGCAGCAGGAAAAGGCTTACAACCTTGTATTTGAATACCAGGAATACCAAGGCAAATGGTACCTGAAGTATCAGAAGGAAGAAGATACCTGGGAGATTTTCAAGGGTGCCGAAAGCAATCAGTTGTTGTTTACAAAGTATCCAAAAAAGGAGCTATTCATCAATAGAATCGTTGTAGAAGATGTGGAAGCTTTCCCCTTCACCGCCAACCTTGATCGGTTTGAAAGCATCGAAAGTCAGGCGAAGCCTTATAATGCGGAGTTCTGGGAGCATTATAATTTCCCGGCACAAACCCGCACGATGAGCAAGATTGCAGCGTACCTGAAACAAGCTCAGATCCAACTCGGGGAGTGATTGCAGCTCGGCCACTGGTTTGAAGCGACCCCATTACATGATTACCACAACTACTCTTCCGCTGCGTATACATGTGCTTCATGTGTGTAGCCAGGTTTGTCCTGATACCAATCCATGAAGGTGTATCCGCTGCTTTGCGCCCATCGCTGGTAGTGTACGTAGGTATCCAGGATATTGGTCTTCTCCACAGGGTATTTGAAGCTAGTGGGTAAGTTGATCGCCCAAGGCAGATTCTTATCCGTCAGATAGTACTTGTAGCTCCCGGGCTGTGTATCATCATCCCTTGTACCGAAGAGACTGGTGTCCACAAGGTCCGTTGGTTCGTAACCTGGCAGATGTACTTCGCTTCCCCTGTCCTGATCAATGATCATAAAGGGATTGAAGGGCGCGTAACCCAATTCTGCTATGCTTAGGGGTTCGGTGAAGGTGATCTCCAGATTTACTGATTCCGGCGCTACGAAAGGTGTTCCAGGCGTGGTATTCACACCATTCCCACTGCCCGGGTGATTGAGGACATTGAAGGCATTGTCCGCCACAATGATTGTCGCTTTGGACTGACCCGCCTCGGTACCATTGGCCATGGTATTGATATACCCTTCCAACAATGAAGTGCCTGTGACCGAAGCAACTTTGGAAGATGGAATATCCAGCTGGAATCCGAAGCCGTTGTCCCTTGATGCGCCAATAGCCCTGAATCTGTATTCCACATCAAGCTGTGTGATTTCGTTGTCGGCGTTGTAAATGTATTTGAACTGATAATCCACCACCAGGTCGTTGAAATCATAGTCTCCCCTACCTGGCCAGTTGTCCTCGAAGGCAAGTGTGCCAAAATCCTCCGCATTTGGGTAGTAAGTCACATAGGCCTTTTCCGGATCGTCGGGAAAGTCATCTTGATCATCTTCTATACCGTCCCCATCCCGATCCATGATATCTCCGGCACTGGCATTGTCATACAATATGCGACCAGAGGAGGTCCAATCCCCGCCAAGCACTGCCACCGTGAAATAGCTTGTGTTGGCAGGCATCGTCATCACAATGCTTTTGGTGGTCCACTCATAGGCAGGGTACGAATAGCGTAAATCGGCGCGACCCAGAAATCCACCACCGGCATTCCTGGGAAAAGCCCATAGGCGACTGTGCATGCCATTGCTCACTTCAGCCTTAACATCAATGGAAAAAGTAATCAAATCGCCTGGATTGGCCCGGATGGTTTGAGAGGCTCCAAACTGGGCTTTTTGCTCGAAAGTGGTCCCGATAAAACCGTTCCCATTTTCATTATACCAGGTCATGGGCATTTTCCCGATGCCATGCACGGCGAAGTGCCAGATCTGCTCCTCCGTATTAAATGAGAGCCAGCTATTGTCCGTTCCAAATTCATTCTCAGAAAAATCGCCATTGAGGATATAGGGTAGTATCTCCTCTGATGAAGTAAAACGTGCCAGGGTCTCTGCGATCTTCGGAGAATTGAAGACGGTATCCTCTTCATCAAATTCATAATAGTCGCTCAAATCGATGCTCACATACCCACGTGCGGGATCGATTGTGGACAACTCCACGAGTGTATCCATGGCAATCGTGGAAAAATAGAGTATTGACTGACTGGTTGGTACATTGATTTTCCCCGTCCAGGTACCCTCATCATCAAAAGAACTTGAAGCAAGCAATTTGCCACCCGCCTCTGTATACACATTCAGCCGGCCTTTGTAATCTCCAAAAGCAATAGTGTTGGGCATAACGAAGTCGAGATATATCTCTTTGGTGGTGGAGAAATCAAATCCCTCCGGCACTTCGAATACGCCATTGTCTGCCGGCACTACTTCGCCGTGTTCTTCAACACAGCCGATCAGCCCGATCAAGAACAGGAGGAATACCGTGCTGAATACAGATTCAGGTAATGGACAAGAGACTATCCTCATCATCCTCAAAAAGTGGTTTTCAGAAGGTTTCATGCGCGTAGTGGTTGCTGTTTTAACACTACAATTATTGCTAATCCCGGAGCTCCGGATTTGAAATAAGGGATCGGCAGGCCCAGCCAGGGGTCCAGCAACAAGAAAATCGGGTCCGGCCGGAATGACCTGATATCAATGACCGCTAAAAATGGTCGTCACTTGCTTCCTCGCGAAAATTTTACGGCATGCAGCACCACGGATTCCTCCTTGCCCCGGAGCTTGAATTCTCCCAGGTGTTGGGTGTCTGCTGGTGCAGAAAGCCTGTCCAGAATCTGTTGGGAGATGATAAGATCGGCCTGCTGATCTTTGCACATGCCCTGGATCCGAGCCGCGGTGTTGAGCACGTCCCCCGAATAGACAATCTCCTTCTTGAGTGCTCCTATCTCACCAGTAGTAACCTCACCAATGTGAATTCCGGCCTTGAAGTTGGGCACCAGCCCATATTTACGCTCAAGTGAAGCCGCTTGCCTCTGCAGGCTATCCTTAATGCTCTGAAAACACTGAATACAGTGGTTTTCGGTGAATCCCTTTTCAGCCGTCCAGGTCACAACCACTTCATCGCCGATGTACTGATAGACCTCACCCTGGTGGTTGACGATGGGGTCCGACATTAAATCATAGTAGTCCGCCAAAAGCTTGAAATACTCAACATGTCCCAGCTGCTCGGCAATGGTGGTAGAGTCTTTCATATCCAGGAACATGAATATTCGGCTTTCCACAACAGGCTTGTGATACTTGCCTGTATAGAAATTCAGCAGCACATTGTGTCCCAGGTTTTCACTGATGGCAGAGTACAAAAGACTCAGAAAGAGGGAAAACGACAATTGCAGCAAGGCGTTGTAAAACAAAGGGGTCCCCAGGAATTGTCCAGTCTTTTGCCAGACACGGGGATGGAGAAAATGCAGTCCCGACTCCAGGGCCGCGGCCGTGGGATAGGTAATGGCGATGGCCAATAGCATGATCAACATGTAGATCACAAATTTGAAGGTGATTTTCCTCCGAAAGCTATAACCCTGAAACCGCCGCTGAAGCACCAGGGTCTCCAGCGTACCGACTAAGAAGCCAAGTGTTGTCAAAGCAAAAGCAGAGAACAGAAACACCGATAGCGTCATGTTGATGTTGGTAGGAGACTCAACATTGTCCGCCTTCGGAAGCAATGACTCTGAGACCATAAATAGCCAACCTGTGAAAAGCCAAATCGCTCCAAAGGGAATGATTCTGCCGATGTCTCTTCTCAATTTGGGGGTGATCCTGATGGATGCCATATACATCCCAAATTAAATCGAAACAGTGGATATACATGATGATCTTCGGGTTGTTCTCGGGCTTGAGAAATGTTAGGTGTGTCCAGCCATTACTCGAAAATCTCTCCCTTTCCAACCAACCTTTTGCTCAGAATCTTCACTCATATATACAAGCGCCATCGAGCCACGATAGAAGGGCTTGGTACAAATGAATAAGGGTATGCACAAGTTGATTTTTTTAATGGCCACACTTGCCGCTGAGTTGGCTGTGGGTCAGGAGGTTGAATTCAGATTTCATGGTCTGAAAATCCAGGTCCGCGATATCGAAACCTCGAAGCAATTCTATGGCGATGTACTGGGATTGCGTGTTTCACAACAGGATGGGAAACTGAACATCATGGGCCAGGCTTTCCCCATTGTAATTGAGCAGGCTCTTTTTTCGTCACCCAGCGAATACCCTTGTCGCTCGAGAACGGGTCTCGCATTGCAGGTGGACAAACTGTTACCCACCATAGACCAATTACGAGACAAGGGGGTTTTCATTTACGATTCACTGCTGGCTCGCAATGGAGTAGGCATATCCATCCCTTTTCAAGATCCTGCAGGAAATGTTCTCAATCTCATTGAGGTTCAGATATATGACCCGGGAGCAATTGGTGGTCTTAGAGTTTATAATACGGGAGTTACCGTTTCAGATTTGGAGGCTGCCATTGCCTTTTATCAGGATGTATTGGGCTTCGAGGACTGGTCGAGGGACTACCTTCCTGCCGCATTACCGCTGAAACACCATGACGGGTCTTTCGCTTTCATGATTCATGTGAAGGAAGGTCTAAGCGCCAATGAGGCCGATTTCCATAGCACGCCACAGATGTCCCTGGTACTAACCACTTCAGATATCCATCAAGCGAAGAACTACCTCAAAGGGGCCAAAGTCAAAGTAATCGAAAGCGGCAGTTCCCTTATCTGCCAGGATCCTTCAGGCAATTGGGTGGAGATCATTGGCGATGATCAACGCTGAGGACTGAGGCCTACTCCAAGGATATCAAGAAAGAATGAGACGGCTGGTACCGAGAACTTACGAAGGTGAAGGATCACACATCCATTGCAGATTATAGGTAATTGAAGAAAAGCTCTACCGACACCCCCAGGACAAAACTCAGAACAAAAGTAGGAAGGGATATCCTTCCGGTATTGAATGCATTGGTCCAGGCAATCCAAATAGATATGAGCGCACAGATCACAAAAATGACAGTAGCATAGGTGGGTACCAGACTTGTGAACAATCCTGAGAGATTGAGCAAAGGGTCTAATAGCGCAGTGCAACCAAAGAGTGCAATGGTGAAATTGGTATTCGAATGACCATTGAAGAGATATGTCCCTGCAATCAGTAGCTCCACGCTAATGACCAATGGCCCAAATTGGCCATAATATGCTTTGCTGAAATAACCACCAAGCTCATCCGGAAGGGCAATTTTCATATAGAACAGGATACCGAACAGGGTACCAATCAAAATAAAAAGTGCACCGAGGATTTTGCGTTTTTTCATGGTGGGTGATTTTGCAACAATGAGCCCGCCCAAAAATAAGCTGAATCAACGCAAGACACGCGGATATAAGGGCACACCTCCTTGGGTCCGCACAAGTCGACCCTACTTGTCCAGTTGGAATCAACCGGAACGCTATTGTTAGGCTATGCTAACCAATCGCAATTACTCGTTAGTACACATTCAGGTAAGCTGGGGATCACTGCTTGACAGCTCACTGATTCACCTTCCTGACCACTACGGCATTGGGGGTGATTAGGCCACCACTATTGGAGAGGACAATGTCTTCAAGAAAATTCCCCTTGGAGTCAAACATCTTGATGGAACTGGTCCCACTAGCACCGATGAGTATGTTGCCGTTGTCGAGAATGGCGACGCCCTCAGGCTGAGTGACGCCGACTATGAATACCTCCACAAAATTTCCATTCCTGTCAAATTTTTTCACTCCGTTACCCGACCAGTCATTGACCAGCAGATTTCCGGAATTATCAAACCAGATGTCAGTCGGCCCAGTAAGATTGCTATTCACAAAAAGGCCCTGATTTTCGCCGTTTGCATTGAATTTTCGGACAAACCCATTCGAGCCGTTGTTGAAAGAGGACACATAGTAGTTCCCCTGTCTGTCCCAGGCCATCCCAATGGCATTGTTCACACCCTGATCAGTAAAGTTGTCTACAAAAGTGCCGTCGAGCTCATACCGCCTGACCAGTCCGCCGTTCCATGGCAAAACATAGAGCAAATCATCCGGGCCAATGTCGATCCTGGTTGGCCCTGCGAGCCCTGTGGCAAAAGTCCCAACAGCCCTGCCCGTCTCGATATCGAAGCTTAGGATGTTGTTGGATTGCAGATTGGAGACAAGGACAATCCCCTGATCCTCAAGAAAAACAATATCCTGTGGCCGCGAGAGCCCAGAGCTTATGTAGACCTCACGGTAGTTCCCGCTCACGTCATAGCGCAGGATCCGATGTGGGCCATTCCTGTCATTTCCTACCTCACTCACATATATCTCGGTTCGCGGCGCTGAACTATCCCACGTATTGATGGTGATGTCAGCACTCAGCCCCTCGGCACTTGCTGATATGATTGAAGAACCCACTGTCTGAGCCGTAACTAACCCCTCGGAATCGACGCTCACATTTTCATTGTCAGCGGACCAAGTGACCATGCCATCCACACCAATGAAATCTCCAAACTGATCACGTCCGGTAAGGGAAAGTTGTGTGGTCTCCGGAACCACCACGTCCAGGCGATCGCCATTCGCGGAGTTAATGGAAATCTCAGAAAGTACCGGGGCCTCTTCCGGACCTTGGACAGGAGAGGGTTGAGTATCATCAGACGAACTACAGGACCAGAACAAGCAAAACAAAAAGTAGATAGGTCGGGTCGAATTCATAAGCAATGCCTTTGATCGTAGTGATAGAACAACAATCACAGGCTATCCCCTCAGCAGCACTCAAAGCGGCTTCGACTTCACATATTTCAAATAACGTATTTAATAGAGGGAAGTAGATCCAGGTCTCCCGGACCAAGCTGATTGCCCAGGTGACAGAAGGGAATCAACCCACAAAAACCCATGTGTCGTCAAAACGCCAGCTTCACCAAATAACCGCTATTATGCAAAAGCCCCATGCTGGTGTTGCGCAACCGATACATTAATCCTTTTAGTAGCCTCCAGATTTTCTTAGAATTGCCGGCAAGAAACAACGACCATGATATTCTTCGTACTCATTGCCCTTCTTATTGCTGGTAGCTATTCTCTCTATATCAAGAAACGGTATCAGGAAAGCAAAGACAAAAAGCGATTTATGAAGGAACATTTTTACAGCTCAAACCTGTGGGTCCTTCTCGTGGTCCTTATACCACTAACCTTGGTCAACTTGATTTTCGAAGAAGGCGAAGGGGGCGCTATGAATTCCGAATACCTGGAAGAAGAATTGGACCTGGATTCACTTTACCTGCTTCAAGATCAGGAATTAGCCAATCCGGATTTCCACTATTCGCTAGTCACCGCCTTCTACGACGAATACAAGGGTCATGTTCGGATGGAACCATTCTTACTGGAATACTATGATGAGTTGGAAGATGAGGGCCTGGAAGACCTTGCGTTGCTCTTTCGAGGTTTTTACTTTCTCAAAAAAGACAACACCGATTCAGTATTTGCGCTCTTGAAGTCCATTGAGAATCAGCAACTAAAATACTTCAACTTATTTGCCGGAATAGCGCACTTCCATAAAGACAACGACAGTACAGGCTTCCATTTTCTGTCAGAAGAAATTCTAAACCCCGCAGGCGCCAAGGAAGAAGCATTCGACATGCTCACCAAGTATTTGCAAGAATCTGAAGCCGCTCCAGCCATGCTTCAAGCTCTGGCTCTCCCGGAAGCTGCACGAGCAATACCGATTGACGTGCAAAGGAGAGTCGTTTATCTCAATGGCAAATTTGGAAGCTATGCCAGGATAGTTGTCAGGAAAGTCGTGGCTGCAACTGACCCAGTCGAAATGATCGCGGCAGGACTCATCCTGCTCACATGGCTCGTTTATATTATAAAATTGGCCTTCTTTAAGCCTGTCTCCATTGTGAGCGTAGTGGCCATTCTGATTCTGACCATCATTTGCACACCGCTAACCTTCTTGCTGCATGATTATTTGCAGTACAATGTAGGTTGGCTGAATGAGATTACTTCACATGGCCGATTATTTCTATACAGTGTGTTCCGAATTGGTGCACTGGAAGAGCTGGTGAAGATCTTTCCAGTCTTGTTCTTCATCTCGTTCAGGCGCAACCCCATAGAACCCATCCACTATATCATATTTGCCAGCGCGGCGGCTTTGGGATTTGCCTTTTTGGAAAACCTGCTCTACTTCGACGACAACTACGGTTTCATCATTCATGGGCGGGCTTTGACGGCCGTAGTTGGACATATGATCTTCAGCACAATTTTCGTGTATGGTTTCATGCTGTCACGACACAAAGCCAGCAATTTGCATCAGTTCCTACTGGTACCGCTGTTCTGGTTGCTATCTGCGATTGCACATGGAATATATGACTATCTGCTCTTTGCAGAACTGTACCTGTTCTTCTACATGTTTTTCTTTTTGATTTTGAGGGTTTGGATTGCGATGATTACGAATGCCAATAACCAGAGCCCTGGTTTCACTTACAAGGTCGATTTCAATGTACGAAGAATTCAGTTTTACCTGGCAATATCCTTGACAGGCATATTGATGTTCGAATATTTTCTGGTGGCACTGAATATGGGCACCATCGCTGCCAATGAGAGTTTTTGGTTGGCTGTTTGGTCTGGTAGTTTGTTGATCGCCTTCATCGGGTCCAAATTGAGCTCCATCAATCTGATCAAAGGTTATTGGAGCAAGATAAATTTTTCAATCAACCCTTTCACCGACGACCTGATTCCACAAAATTTTGTAGGCGAGCAAATTAAGATTTTACCCTACTACGAAGACCAAGGCCTTGCTGAATACTTTCCGGACGGCGTTAAAGCTCGTATCGTCTTGCGTCAGGTACTACAAAGGAGAGCTCCCTCGTTTTTTCTCGCCAATGACGATCCGGAGTGGTTCTTAGTGAAGTTTGAAAGTGAGCTCGCTCACCCTGGCTTCAAGAAATCGTACGGTCTTATAAAATTTTATGATGTCAGAGCCTCATTGAACGACAAGAAGTTCTTCCAATGTTCCTTTTTGCTTATACCGAAAGAGGCAACGTTCAAGGATAGAACGCCTTATCGAAAAGAAATGGAGTCTCTCGGATGGGTATGGATAGAAGGAAGGCCTTTCGAAAATTGAATGTTTGCTTTTGGAAATTGGGGGCGCGGTAAGTCGTCGATAGCAATATATAGCCCGAGGGGCCTTTTCCAAGGCTTGCTATAATCAACTCCTGTCAGGTCTTTCCATCAAGTAAATAGTGGAGCAGGCATTGCCAGAAACCTAGGCGTCAGCAGGCATATAGAGGGTCGGCTGGGAGCATGGTTAAATATCCTGCAAATGACCTATCGGCACATCCCTCGTTCAGGAACAAAGTACATACCAATCCCACATTGCAGATAAATGCAATTCACCATCCGTGAAAATCCCTTAGCCGAAACCTGATCAATGACTAAGGCCTTTCAATTCCATGGTTAAAGCTCCGATCACTGCAGCAATCACGACAAAAGGCATCAATAGGAAGCCTAGCGGCGTAAGCGCAATCATCAGGATACCAAAAAGCAAAATTTCTCTCCATCTTTTCATGGCGTAACCCTCCTTTTTTGCTGGATGAATAAGTTAATGAAATCACCTGGCGTATGAAATGACATAAGTTAGCATCTCGGCCTTTTGACGCTCCGTACCGCCTTGAAAAGAACCAAATACATAAGCATCAGTGTATTGTGGCAACCAAACGGAAGCCAGGCTCATTTTTGAGAGATCAACATCGTCGAGGTACCGAATCAGCAAGTAGCAAGGTCAGATCGGTACAAGGGTAGTGCACATGGACAAAAGTATCAGCCAAGGCTGACCTGCAGCAACAAAGGATTAGTATGTTTGCGCGGAATTTCACTTTGTAATCACTCCTATGAAACCTACTCTCGTGGTTCTTGCGGCCGGTATGGGCTCCAGGTATGGCGGTCTCAAACAACTCGATTCCTTTGGCCCCTCAGGAGAAACCATTATTGATTATTCGGTATATGATGCGCTGCAGGCGGGATTTGGGAAGGTCGTCTTTGTCATTCGAGAACACCTCCTTGCCGATTTTCAGCAAGTATATTTTGAGAAATACGCCCGCAAAATTGACATTGACTACGTCTTTCAGGAGTTGGACAACATACCGTCGGACATCGATGTGCCTGCTGATCGTGTGAAACCTTGGGGTACAGGCCACGCGCTGTTGGTAGCAAGAGACAAGGTAAAAGAGCCCTTCGCCGTGATCAATGCCGATGATTTCTACGGAGCAGGTTCCTTCAAGCTCACGGCTGATCACCTCAAGGAATTGGATCCTACCAACCTGGATGCGGTGCTGGTCGGATTCTCACTGGCCAAAACCCTCTCTGAATATGGCCACGTTTCGCGAGGCGTATGCGAAGTAGATGAGAAGAACCAGCTCAAAGGAATTACAGAGCGCACACAAATCGGACGAGAGGAAGACGGTCACATATATTTCCGAGATGGCGATACTAAACATCAGCTTCAAGATGACCAGATTGTCTCTATGAACCTCATGGGATTTACCCCCCCGGCCTTCGATCTGCTTGAAGAAATGTTTGGGGAGTTTATTAAGTCAAAATATCAGGAGCTCAAAGCTGAGTTTTACATTCCCCAGGTACTCGATCGCATTGCAACCATGCAGCAAGTGCCGGTATTGAAATCGGAGGAGAAATGGCTTGGGGTGACCTACAAGGAAGACAAACCACTGGTGATGGAAAAGCTTAGCGATCTAACCAGGGAAGGAAAGTACCCCACAAAACTTTGGTAAAATGAGTAAGATCTTAGTCACAGGTGGAACGGGATATATTGGATCTCACACCGTTATTGAACTTGTAGCGCAGGGTTATGAGGTGGTCATTGTTGACGACCTTTCAAACTCAGATCTATCAGTTTTGGACGGTATCGAGGGTATTTGTGGCACAAGGCCCGCCTTTCACCAAATCGACCTGGTGAACAGAGACCTCGTCAAGGAGCTATTTCAATCACATAAGGATATCGAGGGTGTCATACACTTTGCAGCCAAGAAAGCCGTAGGCGAGTCAGTGGAAAAACCATTACTGTACTACCGCAGCAATGTCGATGCCATGCTCAATATTCTCGAAGAAATGGCAGGCAGGGGATTGAAGAATTTTGTTTTTTCATCGTCTTGCACTGTATACGGCCAACCGGAAAAATTGCCCGTTACAGAGTCCACGCCATTCCAACCGGCGGAGTCTCCATACGGTTACACCAAGCAAGTGGGTGAAACCATTCTTAAGGATGTTTGCCGAGCACAGAGCAATTTCCAGGCCATAGCACTCAGATACTTCAATCCTGTCGGAGCACATGAATCCGCCCTGATCGGGGAGCTACCAAAAGGCGTTCCATCTAATCTCATTCCGTTCATCACCCAAACCGCTGCTGGTATTCGCGACCAACTCAAAGTATTCGGGAATGATTATGACACCCCCGATGGCTCCGCGGTAAGGGATTATATACATGTCGTAGACCTGGCCAAAGCCCATGTCGCGGCGATCAGCAGGCAGCTCGGCGGTAAGCAAAAGGCTGCCTTCGAATTTTTCAATATCGGAACAGGAAAAGGTCACACCGTGTTGGAGGTCGTCAAAACCTTCGAAGCTGTCAACGAGTTGGAACTCAATTACGAAATTGTAGCCAGAAGACCTGGCGACGTCGAAAAGATCTATGCTGACACCACCTTTGCCAATGAGGAGTTGGGATGGAAGGCGGAGTTGGGTCTTGAAGACATGCTGCAATCTGCCTGGAATTGGCAAAAATCTTTAAATCAATAAGTTAGAATGGGTAAACTCCATTTGGTCTCGTGGAACGTCAACGGGATCCGAGCCATAGTAAAGAAAGACTTCCTGAAAGATGTGAGGGAAATGGATCCGGATGTTTTATGTCTACAAGAAACCAAGGGTCAGCCGGAAGAGGTGAAAAGCGCGCTTCAACTTTTGGATGGCTACGATGTTTCAGTGAATTCCTCCAAGGCACGGAAAGGGTATTCAGGTACCGCCATCTTGAGCAAGCAAAAACCCTTGGAAGTAACCTACGACATGGGCATAGAAGAGCACGACCAGGAGGGCCGTGTTATCACCGCCGAATTTGACCAATTTCACCTCGTCACGGTATACACACCCAACTCAGGTGAAGGTATGAAGAGACTCGAATATCGCCAGGAATGGGACGCGGCGTTCAGGGACCACATCACCAGCCTGGAGGAAAAAAAGCCCGTGATCCTTTGCGGCGACCTGAATGTGGCCCACACGGAAATCGACCTGGCCAGGCCTAAACCCAACTACAACAAGACCTCCGGATATACACAAGCGGAAATTGATGGCCTTGACAACCTGCTGTCAGCTGGATACATAGATACCTTCCGGATGTTTTACCCTGAAGAAGTGAAGTATTCCTGGTGGAACTATAAATTCAACGCAAGGTCAAGGAATGTTGGCTGGCGGATTGACTACTTCCTGGCCAGTGAGGCTCTCAAAGGCCATATCTCAGCCGCAGAAATCTACAATGAATACCTCGGATCTGACCACTGCCCGGTAGGTTTGAAAATGAATTTTTAGATCCCGCTTTTTGGTGTGATTATTGCTCTTAGAAAGAAAACCTATAATCACATGAACAGAATATTCCTATTCCTAACCCTCGCAATCGCAGTCCAAACCACGGTCTTTGGACAGTTTGAAGAGCAAAAATTCGTCTTAGCAGGCTCAGTCACCATCAACAATGACATTGGCTCCTTTAGCCCGTCAGCAGCAATGGTGCTCAAGCCCAATCAACTATTGGGTTTACGTACGTCGTTTTTTGTTGATGGTGAAGTTGACTTCTTGTCCGTGACGGCCTGGTTTCGGCATCACTACAACATTGAAGCAGCCTTCCCACTTTACCTTTATCTCGAACCGGAGGTTGGATATGTGGATAATTTCGCAGATGGTTCCGGTTTTCTCGGACTGAGGACAGGATTCGCCATACCACTGGGATCCCGGTTCATGATCACCTTGCAAGCAGCAAATGCGCAGGTGGTCCTGGGAGATGATTCGCGATTCCTACTTGGGGCAAACCTACTCTCGGGAGAGTTCCTCGTGAGATTCTGAGCATCGCAATCAGACAGTTCGAATATTAATGCCACCAGTTACGATTCGTTCTTAGCGCCGAAGGCGGGGACGAATCGGGCCCGGTGGGCTTCATAGCCGAAAGCGGCAAGATTCTATCATCACTGTCAGAAAAAATTTGGTAGGGTGACTGCGCTCCCCGTAGCTTTGGCGTCTGAAATTGACCCGAAAATGAAAAAAGTACCCCTCCACGACACCCATGTAGGCCTGGGTGCGAAAATTGTACCTTTCGCCGGCTTTGAAATGCCTGTACGCTACAGTAGCGACAAGGAAGAACATCTCACCGTCAGAGAGGCTGTGGGGATTTTCGATGTATCGCACATGGGTGAGTTTCTTGTAAAAGGCCCCAAAGCGCTGGAACTCATTCAACACGTCACCAGCAACGATGCCAGCAAATTGGTGGATGGCCAGGCACAATATTCCTGTTTCCCGAATGACAAAGGGGGCATCATCGATGACCTGATTGTGTATCGCAAGGCAGAAGATGACTACATGCTCGTAGTCAATGCCTCCAACATCGAGAAAGACTGGAACTGGATCTCGGCTCACAATCATGTAAATGCAGAGTTGGTGAATGTGAGTGACGACATTTGCTTGTTCGCAGTACAGGGACCCAAGGCCGCAGATGCCCTGAAGGGCCTAACAAACATCGATCTGGACGAAGTCAAATTCTATCACTTCGTCGAAGGGGAAATGGCGGGTATAAAGAACGTCATTATTTCCGGAACCGGTTATACAGGTGCCGGAGGGTTCGAACTCTATGTTCACAAATCCGATGCCACGGCACTTTGGAACAAAATTATGGAAGCAGGTGCTGTTGCTGGCATTAAACCAATTGGACTGGGAGCCAGAGATACTTTAAGGCTGGAAATGGGATACTGTCTCTACGGCAACGACATCGACGACACTACCTCTCCACTGCAAGCCGGGCTGGGCTGGATAACGAAATTCACAAAGGACTTCATCAACGCTGAAAACCTGAAAGCACAAAAGGAAGCTGGCGTCACGAGAAGACTTGTGGGATTGGAAATGGTCGACAAAGGAATCCCGAGAAAGGATTACGAAATTGAGGATGGAGCAGGCAATGTCATCGGCAAAGTTACTTCCGGCACCATGTCTCCAAGCTTGAATATGGGTGTTGGATTGGGTTATGTGAATTTCGGCTTTCACAAAGCAGACACTGAAGTCCAAATTGTGATCAGAAACAAAAAGCTAAGAGCCAAAGTTGTTCGTCCTCCTTTCCTGAAGGGCTCATGAAGGTAGAGGTCTGTCTCACCCCAGCACTAATAGATCAGCATGAACTTGCTGGCAAGACGGTGGTGGTCATTGACATATTTCGTGCTACATCTTGTATGGTAACGGGGCTGAACCATGGTGTCAGGGCGATTTACCCGGTAGCGACGGTAGAGGAGTGTTTGAGCTTGGGGAAAGAGGGAATGGTCATGGCGGGAGAACGAGGGGGTAAAAAAGTGGCGGAATTTGATATTGGCAATTCCCCATTTGAGTATATGTCGGAAAGGGTCCAAGGCCGGGAAGTCGCCGTGAGTACTACCAACGGCACCCTGGCCATCAGCAAATCGGCAGCAGCAGCAGAGATTTTGATTGGCGCCTTCCTCAATTTATCCGTGACCGTCCAATGCCTCCAGGAAAAAGGTCGTGATCTTGTGTTGCACTGTGCCGGCTGGAAAGGGACTCCAAATTTGGAGGACACACTCTATGCAGGTGCCGTGATCGATAAGCTCCAAGACACCCAACTTGTGAATGATAGCGCAGCGCTTGCCCTGTCCCTGCTGCGGCACCATCAATCCGACTTGCTCACTGCGGGCAAAGCCTCCGGGCACGCCAAAAGGCTTGCAGGATTTGGTGTTGAGAAGGACATCGCATTTTGCATGGAAATGGATCGCTACACCAAGGTTGTCGCCCAGGAAGGCAAGGTGGTGAAGGTCGTGCAGTAGTAGGACACGTCGACTCCTTCATTGCTTCTCCAAAGAACCAGTCTTCGAACTTCAAAGAATTGGGGATCTCCGCCCTTGATACAAATCCAATTAGGCGGGAAGATTCACGAAGAACGTACTGCCATGACCCTGCTCAGACTCAATCCGAACTTTCCCTCCCAACTCCGCGACATATCGCTTGACTATCGACAAGCCCAGGCCGGTGGAAGGTTCATCACCTGTAGGCTTTGCACTCAAACGCTGAAAAGGGTTGAAGGCCAGCTCCAGATCTTTCTTACTAAAACCGGGCCCTTCATCGGCAATTTGGAATGTCACTTCCCGCTCACTGCATACTGCTGAGAAATGGATTTTCTTTCCGGCTGGTGAGAATTTCACGGCGTTTGAAACAAGGTTCTCCAGTACCTGCAGCAACAACAAGTGGTCCGTATCAAGCAAATAACCTTCGGTACAAGTGTCGAGAAAAAAATCAATATCCTTCTTTGCCGCCATAGCCCGGTACCGATCTGCTATTTCATCCATCATTCTGGCGACTTCCACAGGCTCCCTTATGACTTGGGTCCGACCTCCTTCAAGAGATTCCAGGTCCAGAATCTTGGATATCATATGATTCAAGCGTTTCCCACCTTCCAGAATTTGCCTCACCATCACCTTATCTTCCTGATCTGTGATATGCTCTGAAGAAGCCACCAGATCTGCCAATCCTATCACCTGACTCAAGGGCGACCTCAGGTCATGCGCCAGAATCCTTACCAGATTGGATTTCTCCTCATTTAGCGTGAGCAGTTGCGCATTCCTATTTAGCAGTTGCTCATTTTTGAGGCGTATGTCTTCGCGATGCGCCTCGATTTGTGACTTCTGTTCCAGCAATAGCTTTGTGGTTCTTTGATTATTGAAGAATAAGTATCCGGTCACCATGAGAAATAAGATACTCACCGTAATCCCCAGGATCAACAACTCCTTGTAGGTCTTCTCCTCCTGCAATCTCAGGTTGGCATTCTTGATCAAGGCCAACTGCAGTTCCTTCTCCTTGGTGAGAATGGAGGTCGCGATATCTCCTTCAAGGTTTTCCATGAAATCCAAAAGCTCTTCACCAAGGTACTTGGAAATAACCTCTGAAATTCTCAACCCATATATGGGATCCGCCAGAAAAGCATTGAATGGAATGTCCCAATCACTCCCTTTCGGCAGAATAAAGCCGTATCCTGCACCCCTGACCGTAAAAAAGTTCTGGCGTGTCAACTCACCACCATCCTGCATGAGCATCAAATAGATGGGAAGATCGATGAAGCCAAAACGATTCTCTGACCTGCCGATTTCCACAAGGATGTTATTGTCACTATCAATATAGGCAAGATCAAGGTCCATAGATAACCGCCTCTCAAGTTCCTGAAGTTGTCTTTCGTAAGTCGTCCCTTTGATGGTAACGGCTTGCATTTCAGACATCATCTGCGTCACTTCTTCGAGGGTCTCTACGATTGGCGTACCGGGACTGGAGACCAGCACCATGATGTCCGGCAGGTAAGCATTGGTAAAGGATACGGTTTTAGCCCTCTCGGTGGTAATTGAAAAAGCAGATGCACCAAAGAGATTCGGACGGTCACTGGTTCGCACCGATTCCAGAACGTTTAAGAAACTGCTTGCTTCAATCCAATTCAATCGCAAATCAACGCCATCCCGCTCCCGGAGGTACTGCCGAAAGAGCATCCATATCTCATACTCAAGACCCGTCAGATTTCCCTGATCATCCTGCTGGATGAAGGGAACGGACATGTACCAGTATATATCAATTTCGGCCTTCTTGGTTACGGAAGCAGTCTCCCAGCTATTGGCGAAGCCATACGAATGAATGAGCGGCATCAGAAGCCAGACCCATAATGTTATTCGCATATACTAAAGATGCCCAATTCAGGCTAAACAACCAACAGAATGGCGGTGATCGTCAAAAAGTGATTCGTTTTTTGCCTAGTTCCATGTCACTCAGTTCAAGTTCCAGGGCCTTGGTGGAAAGTTGCACCTCCCTCAACGAAATCACCAACGAGATCAAGAGACTCAACAGCGATATGCCAAAAGTGTAGTTACCCAACTGGGGGTTGGATTGGAATATCAAGACCATGCTCAAAACACAAAAAAAGAAACTGAGAACGCCAAAAAACTGCATACTGCGAATGAGATAAAGTCGCTTTCGCAAATTTTTGAGTTGACCGATAATCACACCGTGTTCGGGATTTTCAATGTACTTGCCATGCAATTGTCTGATGATGGTCGCAATAGCCAGGAATCGGTTAGTATAAGCCAGCAAAAGCAGACTGATCGCCGGGAAAAGCAAAGCTGGCGTGGTGAGGGTGATGGACATTAGGTCAGTTTACTATTCTGCTTGTGGCGTTCAGCGTCCCGGATATCCTTCTTGGCGAAGTTCTTCTCGAGTGCTGAGGTCAAATCTACTCCAGTCTGGTTGGCCAGGCAGATCAGTACCCAGAGTACATCCGCCATCTCATCGCCAAGATCCCGACCTTTGTCTGAGTCCTTATAGGATTGCTCGCCAAACTCTCTGGCCATGATCCTCGCCAACTCACCTACTTCTTCGGTGAGAATGGTCATATTCGTGAGTTCGTTGAAGTACCTTACTCCCTTCGTGGTGATCCACTCATCAACCAATGCCTGAGCTTCCTGAATTGTCATCAATTCGCTTGCAAGTGTTCGTTGAGATGTTTGATGATGAACCCTTCCATTTCCAATTTGCCAATTAGGAAGTTGATCCGCTCTCGCTCCGATGTCAACAGCGAGTCCATATTGGGTTGAAACTCCTCAAAGCTCTCATGAGGAAATCGACGACCACGCTGATAGTGATCCTCCCAAAACAGGCTTTCTACAATTTGATCCCCATCGTAGTAATACTTGTATTCGGCGGCAAGTAAATCATCCTTGTCGTTCATCAGGTGTCCGGAGAAAATGACGTGTTCATTCTCAAAATAGAAATAGTCATCGCGTTCAATATGTGGAGTGTTGAGTACAGACACCAGTTTCAAAAGCTTTCCGTCCATCGAGTAACCCCGGATTTTCATCAGCGAATCCCCGCTGACATAGTCGTCCTCCAGAATTTGGATGCGGTGATTGCTATCGATATGTCCGATTTTTTCATTGATCTTGTTGACCAGAGGTCGCATCTCTTTTCTCACGGGATTCGAGCAGGAAAAAAGTACTGCGAAGCAGAGAGCAATAAGTGGAGTTTTCATAGAACAGTCGATTTTGAAGCAAAGGATAAGAAGTTTTACTCAATTTTCCACCATTACTTCCGTATCCTTTCTTTCGTACTTCCAACGATTGTGAGACCATAGCCAGTCCGAAGGACTCGCAATTATATCCTCTTCCATGCAGTCAATGTACTTCAGCAGCAATCCATGATCTCCCTTACCATAGGGTGGCGCACCCAATTTTTGAAATTTGGCGGTGTAATATCCCCGGGAGTTCCGTCTCATAGAAACATAGTAAGATGGGATTTGGAGTAGGTAAGGCACGACAAATGTCCCTTGATAGAACGGTGTAGGCTTACCCATGAATTTTGCCCAGACTTTGGCGGGATTCCTTCTTGTGGGGGTCTGATCTGCAAGGATGGCCAGCACATCATATTCACCTTTTCGATGTGCCAATTCACGAATTTGCTGGGTGGACACCAGTGTATTACCTGATGAACCCCTGATTGCTGACATCAGCTTATCAACAGCGCGGTTGTGTAGCGTTTTGTAGAGCAGAAATACATTGCCAAGCTCCCTGCCACCTTGGATGGCCAACCACTCCCAATTGCACTGGTGTGAGCTGAAAACAATCACGCCACCTTCATTTTGGTGAATTTCCTCGTAGGTAGCATCCTTCACAAATTTCACCCGCCTGTCGAAATCTTCCGGAAACATGGATAGCGACTTACATGTCTCCAGGACCACATCCATCATATTGCGATAAAAGGCCCTTGCAACACGTGCTTTTTCCTTAGGACTGAAATGTGGGAAACAGTAGCCCAAATTGCGCTCCACTATCCTACGTCGGTAGAGCGTGAATAGTAGAGGACCCAACAAGTCCGATAGTAAGTAAAGAAATGAGAAAGGTAGCAAGGAAATCCCCCTGACCAGGATCTGAAGCATTACATCACATTGAGTACCTGCTCTTTGATCTGCTCCAGGGCATCTTTCATGCCGACTACGATGCGCTGCATCTCGGCATCGTTGGCTTTCGATCCAATCGTGTTGATCTCCCGACCAATCTCCTGAGAGATAAAACCCAATTTCTTACCGTTGGTGTCCGTGCCTTCCATGACTTCGATAAAATACTTCAAGTGGCTGGCCAGTCGGGTCTTCTCCTCTGTGATATCAAGTTTCTCCAGGTAATAGATCACCTCTTGCTCGAAGCGGTTTTCATCAACCTTGACCTTGTCTTTGATCTCATCCAGATTTCTATCCAGGCGTTTTCTGACATGACTGATTCTGTTGGGATCCATCTCGGCTATTTTATCAAGGCCAGCTCGGATCACGCGAATATTGTCTACCAGTGCAGCCTGAAGTTGTGTTCCCTCAGTCTTTCGGAATTCATCGCATTTGGCCAGAGCCTCCTCAATTCCGGCCTTCAGTGCATCCCAGGTTATTACCTCGTCCATATCCTCATTGGGCATAATGACATTGGGAGCATGCAACGCAAGTTTGAATAGCTCTGACTCTGCGGCATGCGTTCGTTCGGCCAATTTCTTGAACACACCAAAATAGTGTAGAAACAGCTCTTCGTCTACCGACGCCGCTGTTTCGTTTGACACTCCCGGCACAAAATCCAAGGTAAAATTGACCTTACCCCGCACTAGTTTAGCGCCAACCAGCGACTTTATGTCCAGCTCCTTGTCACTGAACTCCTTCGGTAGCTTCAGCGTCAAATCAAGAAATTTACTGTTGAGTGATTTTATTTCAACTTTCAGCGCGTATTTGTCGGTTACGGTCTCAATCGCGCCATAACCCGTCATGGATTTGATCATCGGGCAAATTTAGAAATCGAGACCTACACTTACGTAAAATCGGGTCCTTCCAAATTCGAAGTCTCTGATTGGTCGGGCAATATCCAGCTTCGCATAGTAACCGAATATGACCATCCTAACCCCTCCGCCAAGTCCGGCAAGCCACGGGTTGCGGAAGTTGGAGATGTCAGCAGTGAAAGGAGAATTGGTTCTTTGGAATCGAACCTGTGTGGCACTGTTTTCACGGGTGAGTGGAATAGGGCCATCCCAGGCGCTACCAATATCGTAGAAACCGACCAGTTGAAAATTGCGAAGGAAAGTTGAATTCACAGGGCCTCTCGAGAAATACTCAAACACGGGAATTCTGAGTTCTGCATTGAAGACCAGAGAGGAAGGGCCAAACAACTCACTATAATCGAAACCCCTGATTTTGGTCACATATTCTACAAAGAGAATATTGGAATTGTCTGTATCCGTCGTGATGGCAAGTGGATCGCCGTTCGGCACCCGATTCGTCCGGTTGAACAACCAATTGGGAACTCCACCGACTAAATAGTTTTGTTGGTTAGGGCCCAGAAAATGGCCGTAGAACAATCGAGTAGCTAAGGTGATTTCCCGATGTATCTTTTGGTAGTGTCGCAGATCTAACCTGATGTTGCCAAAGCTTTGGCGGTTGCCTTCGAGACTGCCATACTGTCGGAATTCTACTTTCGCCCTTGTGCCTTGAGCCAGGTTGAAACCTCTTTCAATGGTATTGTCAAAGACAGCTGCAGCATTGAAGCCCAGGTAAGGGTTTATATTGTCTTGCGCCAGGTTGGGCACGTTGTTGATGGTGTTGACGGCTCGAAAATCCAGGTTTCTGAAGTTTGTCCAGGTGTAGAACGGGTTGAATTCTACTCTGAACCAATTTGAAACTGGAAAGGCCGCACCAACTTCAAACTTCTGAAGTGAGTAGCGTTGAACGCTCTCGCCGGTTTCCGGATTAAATCTGGCTACCAGGAGCCTACTGTCGTATCTCGCCTTGAAGTCCATCCGGTATTTGAGGAACTGGTACTCTAGGAAGACATCCCCACTCCTGAGATCGGTGATCGCCAAGGCACCGCCTCTGAGCTTGTGATTCTCCAGCATATCGGTCACCTGAGTTTCCAGGTGGATACCGAACCCCCGAAGTGGATCAATGGTGAAAGAAGTCACCAGGTTGCTAAAGCTGAATCTTGGCGCGTAGGCAATGGGGCCGATAACCTCAGAGCTCTGCTGAAACTTCTGGAAGTTTGAAAAGAAGGATTCTGGCCTGTAGTTGTCGCTGACATCTCCGGACTCCCCTTCAAAGACAAAATTCTCGGTATCAATAAAGCTCTTGTTCTCCTCCGGGTCAGGCAACGTGTCCTGCTCGAATTGAAAATCATCCGCCAAGAGATCGTCAGGTGGGGGTTCTTGAGGCAAGTCTTCGGAGAAAACAAAATTTTCTGTGTCCAGGTCCAGGGGATCAGCATTAGACGGCGCCACCGTGCCTAAGGTATCTGGCGCAGGGGCAGGAGGTGCCTGTTGACCCACTCTTGAGGAATAGCGATTTGCGACAAACTCCGCCTGTTGATAGCGCTGACGAGGGGTCTGTCCGGAAAAACGCTGACGGTTGAAATCCACATTGTTGCTATAGTATATCCTTTCCAGACCACCTTCCAGCATCAAATAGGTCAATCCATCCTCGTCAAAATGGAGGTCGTAGTCCATCAGACTCTTGCTGTAGTTCGTAACCTGGTGGTGTGTAGAATCCTGGAAGCTGTAGCGATAGACATTGACTATCCCTCGCTGGTCACTGAGATAGAAGATCTCCGTATCATTTTTAGCGATGGGTTTTGTGTCCTTACCTACTGAATTGGTGAGGCGATAGAAGTTTGTCTTCGTGGTATCCAGATCATAGATGTAGATATTGAAATTATCCGAAACGTCCTCCATTGCCACATCCTGGACTCTCAAAGAATCCACCGTACGATTTGAACTGAAGGCAATTGCCGCCGTCCCCGGAATAAAATACGGATCATTGTCGTCATAAATATCCGCAGTAATTCGACGTACCGCATTTCTGCGCATGCTGATGAGATACAGGTCATTGCGCCCATCTACGTCACCACTCAGCACTGCCAATCGACCATTGTCGTTGAATGCAAAGGATTTGATCTGTTTGAACCTGCTCAATGGCCGGATGGTCTTTGCACCGGTCTCAACATTCCAGGTGCTGATGTATAGCAGCCCTCTTTTGTAGAAGACAATCCCAAGGCGCTCATCGTCAATCCAATCGAGCAACGGTAAGTCCTCATCCACTTGCTGGCCGGGAACAATTATGCCTCCTGTCAGAATCTTTTTCCGCTTATCGGAATCTCGGTCATGAACGTACACGGTGTACTTACCGAGATTGTTGATCGAATACGCCAAACGCTTACCAGATGGATTTATGCGCACATTGTTGTAGGCAATTTCATGGCTTTTGCGACTGTATATCTCATCCTCTTCAATGGGATCGATATGATCTTCAAGAATTTCTTCCTCTGCCAATAGGTAATAATTCT
Source organism: Cyclobacteriaceae bacterium (assembly GCA_965601475.1). Taxonomy (GTDB): domain Bacteria; phylum Bacteroidota; class Bacteroidia; order Cytophagales; family Cyclobacteriaceae; genus JAWPMT01. The sequence continues at coordinate 2,141,111 of OZ271832.1, forward strand.
GCCAGTCCGCCAGGAAGGACTTGTATTCCACACCAAGGGTGCTGGTAATGCTCGTTTTCTCATTTCGAATGATCCGGGTCAGATTCAGAATGTTGGAAATATTGCTTTTGCCATATATCAAAGCGATGTAGTTCCAGATACTTTGTCCGACCACTCCAGCTTCGTCTCCCTCAATCTTGATCAGTTTTTTGATCCTCTGGTGACCAATGTAATCCCTGATATGATCATCCATATCCGTGCTCCACCCGTAAGCCATGTACCTGGCGGCACCATCGATGAACCATTTCGGTAGGGATAGTAGATAGGCGCTTTGGAATATTTCTGCCAGACTACCACCAAACATCATATCCTCTATCAGAATCCTTGCAAGGCGGTAGGTAATTTCCTCGCGGAATTCTGTCGCCGAACCCGGATGAGCGACCTCCATCTGAAGCTTAATGAAATCGGTGCGGCCACCAATGGTATAGGTGGCACCGTCTATGCCTTTGTTGCTCTGCTGGAGATCATGAATCGAGTTGTATAGAAATATCTTCGTCTTGGCATAAGGTGCATATCCAAGTATGTCGGTGAGGCGATTGAACTCCTCTTCAAGAAAATCCAGGGTTTGCCGGGCATAATCTCCACCTCCTTCATAGTAGTAGATGTCGAAATTGTTTGTACTGTAGAAATACCAATCAAATGCCTTGTACTGTACCCGGTTTTGGCCAAATTCTTTGATGTAGGTCTGACCATAGGTAGATAGACCCACAAACACTAAACCAACAAAAAATGTAATCCTCCGCATGCTCACCTGTACAATCTTACTTCATCGGGTAATGGTACATCATCTATCAAAAAATCGGCCATTTTGTTTGAAAAATATGGCGCCAATGTCACTCCTTTAGTGCCCAAACCATTAAATATACATACGCGCGCATCAAACTTGCTAGAGCCCAGATAAGGTCTTCTGTCAAAAGTCGCCGGCCTCAACCCCGCTGAATGCCGCAGGATTTCAAATTGCCCTCGAAATATTTTCTTCAGCCGTTCAAGAATGTCATTCTTACCCAACTGCGACGGAGACCAATCGATCTCGCGATTGTTGTAAGTGGATCCGATTTGGCTAAACCCATTCTTCGGAACCATAAAAACGCCGCGGTTCAAAATTTGGTTCTGCTTGCTTCTAACAGCAACGTCCAACAACTCGCCCTTATTTGGTTTCATTTTCAGTTCTTGGAAGAATGGATTTTCAGCAACCCCATTGCCCTCACAAAAGACAATTCTCCTGGATTTGAACGCTCCATAAACCAACGCTTCATCTTCAAACTGTATTTTTTCATAATGAAACATTTCAGTTCGAATTACCCCCATGCTGACGAAATATTTCTTAAAGGCACTAATCAGTCTCGGTAAATCGACGTAGCCCGACTTTTCTAAAACCAAACCACCGAAGGGATCAATAATATCCGGATCACCACACCCCTGGGCATGGATGGTTTTTATATAAGGCCGGTATTCCTCCACCTCTGAACGACCCTGCCAATCATTTTGCTCTTCAATACTGGTGAATGGACGGTAGATGCTTGCAGGGTGTAAAAAATGATCGTCAAGCTCCACTTCTAAGGCATGATACCCTTCCTCCAGGCTGGTAAACAATTCATCAGCCAGCCAGGTCTTCACCATCTTACGCCCGGTGATGGGATTGTAAATTCCTGCTGCGCGCTTGGATGAAGTTCGCTCGACATTGGGGTCAAAGATTATAATAGACTTTCCGCGATCAATCAATTCCTTCGCCAACAGACTCCCGGCAATCCCCTGACCAACTATAATGAAATCAAGCACTGACTTTCGATGTAATCCTACAAATTTGTGGGTATTGCAATTTAAGTAGAGATACGACCAAATGGTTATCAAGTCTTTTGTATTCAACCCTTTCTACGAAAACACATACGTCATCCACGACCAATCCAAGAAGGCCGTTATTGTAGATCCTGGATGTTACGAATCTTACGAGCAAGAGGAACTGGTCGCATACATTGATCAGAATCAGCTCGATGTCGAAATGATTCTCAATACACATTGCCACATTGATCACGTTCTGGGCAATCATTTCCTGAAAGAAAAGTACAAAGTACCCTTGAAAGTCCCTGCAGGTGAAACCGAACTGCTGGATTCGGTAAAGGACTACTCGAGCATGTGGGGAATCAACTACTATGCTCCTGCCACGGTCGACGAGTTGCTGCAGGAAGGTGAAATCACCTTTGGAAACAGTGCATTTCAAGCGATACTCGCTCCAGGCCACTCTCCGGGACATTTGGTATTCCATCTTGAAAAAGAGCGCATCATCATTGGGGGGGATGTACTTTTTCGAGAGAGCATTGGCCGCACAGACCTCCCGGGAGGAAACCACCAGCAACTGCTCGATAGCATCAAAGACAGACTCTTCACACTCCCCGACGACGTGACCGTATATCCGGGGCATGGACCAGAGACCACCATCGGACATGAGAAGCAGTACAATCCCTTCCTGCAGTAATGACCTTAAGGCAATCCATCCCTAACCTACTCACTTGCGGCAATGTCATCACGGGCACCTTGGGAATCGTCAATGTATTTTCGGGAAATCTTCAGGCGACAATCTACTATGTGCTGATCGCCGGTGTATTTGATTTTTTGGATGGTTTCGCAGCCAGGACCTTAAAGGTACACTCTGCAATGGGCAAGGAACTGGATAGTCTGGCGGATATGGTCTCGTTCTCGGTACTTCCGGCCTTGTTTCTATACCAATATCTGTTGGTTGGCGGGTTCGAAGTGTCTCCCTACATAGCGCTGCTGATTGCGCCGTTCTCTGCATGGCGGCTGGCCAAATTCAATATAGATGATAGGCAAAGCGATAAGTTCATCGGACTACCGACACCAGCCAATGCCATCCTCATCACGGCATTTGGATTGGCACCCCATTTTGAAATCACAGAAGTGGGTTGGTTGGCAATAGCTCTGGGAAGTTGTTTCTTGCTGGTATCATCATTGGAACTCATCGCATTGAAATTCAAGGATACACGGTTCTCTGAGAATTGGATGCGCTATTTGGTAATTGTCATTTCTATTGCCATACTGTTGATTTGGAGGACAGACGGACTGGTTTTTGTCATCCCTGTTTACATTTTGATCTCATTAATCGCCAACTTTGCCGGGCGCAAATCGGTATTGTGAATAGTCAATAATTTTGTCCGGTCTGGCGTTGATGATGTGATGTTGCGAATTGTTCTTTCCACTACCCTTCTTATTCTGGTTGTCCTGGCAAACGGACAATCCATTTTCGCGTCAGGGGAATGGTTCAAAATAGGCGTGACAGAAAGTGGAATGTACAAACTGGACCGGGAATACTTCTCTTCTACCCTAGGTCTGGACATCAATTCATTCGATCCATCAACCATCAAAATTTATGGCAAAGGCGGGGGTCCGCTGCCCCAGGCAAATGGGATTGGCAGACCCTCTGATCCCCCTGAGAATGGCATCCTGCGGCAAGGACTTGATGATGGGGTTTTTAACTCGGAGGATTACGTACTCTTCTATGCCGAAGGTCCTGACAAACGCACGGTAGCTGAAGGCCATTTCCTCTACGAAGACAATATCTACTCCGACACGGCCTATTACTTCGTGACCATCAATGGGAGTGCAGGTAAGGGTGTAGGCAGCATCGATGAAGTACCTCCGGGAAACTATCCCACCGTAGACAAGTCATTCCAGCTACTTGTACATGAGGCCAACAACGTAAATATTCTGAAAAGTGGTTTGAGCCGCGGGGGTAGTGGGAGAGAATGGTATGGTGAACTATTTGCCGTGAATGTGGCCACAGAGAGAGTCTTTGACTTTGAGGTCCCGGGATTCACAGGACGAGGAGAACTCATACTTGCCACCTTTGGTCAATCAGAAGCAGATTCTGCGTCAATGACTGCAATCGTAAACGGAGACGAGGTAGGCAAACAATACCTGGAGCGAATAAGTCCGCTCGACAGAAGTGCCTATACGAATAGAGGTATTCACCACACAGACACCTTTGACCTTCGGGGATCAGCCTCTGCTAACGCGGAGATTGTCGTGCAGTTTGAGAGGGCGCCTTCCGAAGGTCAGTCCATTGCAAGACTGGACAAGCTCCTTCTGAAGGCCGAACGCACACTTTCGGCTTTCTCAAATCACCTAGTCATACGTCCCGCTACGGTAGAGATCGGTCCATCGACCCTATTGTTCACTGATATCGCCGAAGACACTCAACTGTGGGATATTAGCGATCCACAATCGCCTTTGGCTGGGACTATTGACTACAGTGACAATGCCTCCAGCAGTGATGTGACGATAGGTGAGGAATCTGTTTTTGTCGCTTTTGTCGGCAGCAGCTTTCCCACTCCAACTTATTTTGGACGAGTATCCAATCAAAATTTGAAGGCCCTAGCCCCAAGGGATGGTGTGATTATTACCACAGGTGAACTCGCCTCGGAGGCAGAAAGGCTAGCCAATTTTCACCGGACCTTTGACAACCTTGGACTGGAGGTAGTCGATGTAAGTCAAATCTACAATGAGTTCTCCTCCGGTAGACAAGACATCACGGCAATTCGAGATTTGATAAGGTACTATTATGATCGTTCCGGAAGCTTCAAATACGTTCTGCTATTTGGCGACTGCTCCTATGACTACAAGTACAGGTTGGCCAACAACACCAATTTGATTCCGACTTACGAGTCCCGCAACTCCGTGCATCCGATTTCGAGCTATTCCTCAGATGACTTTTTCGGCTTCCTGGAAGACCACGAGGGCGAATGGTTGGAAGAGGACATTGGCGATCATACACTGGAAGTGGGGGTCGGCAGGTTGCCGGCCAGATCTCGCGCCGAGGCAGAGACCATTGTAGATAAGATCATACGCTATGCCACCGCAAATGACGTATTGGGGGATTGGAAAACGAAAGTGACCTATGTCGTCGATGACGGCGACAGAAACACGCACATGGATCACGCCGAGCAATTGTCTTCGACGTTTGAAGAAAACCGCAAAGATGTACTGGCTCAGAAGCTCTATCTGGATGCTGTCCCTCAGGTAGTTGGTGCATCGGAGGAATCTTCACCCCAGTTCAGATCAAAATTGCTACAGTCCATTTCCGAAGGAACCTTCCTGATCAACTACATCGGACATGGAAATGAATTCCAATGGATGGATGAGGATGTGCTAAACGATCAGGATATTGAAGAACTCACCAATCGCCGCAGACTGCCCATATTCGTTGCAGCGACTTGCCAGTTTGGAAGGTACGACGATCCTGACTTCTTTTCGGGAAGTGAGCAGCTGCTCTTTCACCCCAATGGCGGTGCCATCGCGCTGCTGACCACCACTCGTGCCGTATTTGCCTCAACCAACCTGCCACTGAACCAAGCTTTTCATGAGTCGATCTTCGAGCTTGAAGATGGCAACTACCCGCGTATTGGGGACATCGTGCGCAGTACAAAGAATGAAAGCCTCAGAGGAACGCGAAATCGAAATTTCTCCCTATTGGGAGATCCCTTTTTGCGATTGGATTATCCGGATTTCAACGCCAGCATCACAAACCTGAATGGGAAAAGCATCGACACCGAAATCGACACACTGAGTGCGCTGGAGGAAATACAAATAACTGGTGAGGTGCAGCAACTTACTGGCGAGCGGGTTTCGGATTTTGAGGGATATGTCCAAATCGTTCTTCTGGACAACCCGACAGAAGTGCGCACACTAGGCCAGGAAAATATACCATTTCGCTACGATACCCAGGAAAATGAACTGTTTCGTGGCGAGGCGACGGTAGCCAATGGCATCTTCTCAGCGTCTTTCATTTTGACAAGAAATATTTCCTATCGATTCGAAAATGCTAAATTCATACTGTATGCGGTAGATTCAGAAAAAGGCCTTGATGCCAGTGGTGCCTCTACCAATATTGTTCTTGGAGGTACCAGTGAAACGGTACGGGAAGATACCAGCCCACCTTCTATCACAGCATTTGTCAATGACGACACGTTTAGTAACGGTAATGTGGTTGACCCCAACTCCTTGCTTATTGCACAGATCGCGGATGAAACAGGCATCAACATTTCTACTAACGGCATCAACCAGAACATCACACTCCGCATCAATGGCGGTGAACCGTTTCCAATCAATGACTTCTTTACCGCCAATCGTGATGCTTCCAATTCAGGAACCATCATATATCCGCTAACAGGACTTGCTCCCGGAAAGTACTCCGTGTCAATAAAAGCCTGGGACCTGTACAATAATTCCAACACCGCCACAGTTGATTTTGTAGTCTCAGACGAAGTCAGGGTGAATTTGGAGGCGGTGAAGAACTTTCCAAACCCTGCCACCACTGAAACTACTTTTTCTTTCGAACACAACCGACCTGGGGAAGAACTGGAGGTTATCATTCAGTTTTTCAATACTGAAGGAGCTCTTGAAAAAGAGCTAGTCTACTTGGTAGATAATGGCCTTGATAGAGTTGAGGATCTCTCATGGCGATTCGCCCCGTCCATTCGTGCAGGTATATATGTATACCGAATCCGTGTCAAGAGCACACTTGACGGTGCGGAGGGATCGGCTATCGGAAGACTTATTGTGAATTGACTTAGTTTTGCAAAGAGGAAGCATTTTATGAGGTTTTTATTCCAGGCAATTTTCGTAATTGCATCATGTACAATATCGCTGGCCCAAGGCAGCCAGGTACGGGTGAATGAATTGAGTGGGGCATCAAATCCGATTACGGTGGCTGTGCCATTCCTGAATTTCGCACCAGATAGCCGCGGTTCTGCCATGGGAGATGTCGGTGTGGCCACTACACCAGATGCCTACAGTATCCATTGGAATAACGCCAAACTAGCATTCATAGATTATGATTTTGGCTTCTCATTCTCCTATTCGCCCTGGCTTGGCAATATCGTGGACGACATGTCCCTCAACTACCTAACCGGTTACAAGAAGATCAACAGAAATGAAGCTGTAGGCATCTCGATGCGATACTTTGACTTAGGCGAGATTCAGCTAACCGACCTGCAAGGGGAACCACTTGGTATCGAGAATCCGAGAGAGTGGGCAATCGACCTCACATATTCCCGAAAACTCAGTCAAAACCTGAGCATCGCAGGAACTGGTAGATTTATCAGATCAAATTTGGCAAGTAATATCACGGGAGCACCCGATGTCAATCCCGGAACAAGTTTGGCCGTAGATGTGGGTGTATTTTACACACAGCCACTGGCACTCAAGACATTGGATTCAGAAATCGCTTTTGGTGCGCATGTTTCAAATATCGGGCAGAAGATCACCTATACAGATGAAACAAACGAGGACTTCATACCCGCAAACTTAAGGGTGGGTGGAGCCTGGAATGTAAACCTGGATCAATATAACTCTTTCTCAATAGCGCTCGATTTCAATAAGCTCATGGTACCTACACCGCCTCAATACCTCACTGACGAGAATGGTGACTTCGTACGTGACCCTGATGGTAATCTCATTATTTCAGATGGCGAGGATCCCAACAGGCCGTTGATTAGTGGTACATTCGGCTCGTTCACTGACGCGCCTGATGGCTTCAGTGAAGAATTGAAGGAAATCTCTTACTCCCTTGGTGCAGAGTATTGGTACCGAGATCTGTTTGCTGCCAGAATTGGATATTTCCTGGAGCATGAAGACAAGGGAGATCGCAAATATTTCACGGCGGGACTGGGCTTTCGCTACCAGGTATTTGGTTTGGATGTGTCGTATCTGATCCCTCAGGAGCAAAACCATCCACTAGGTGATACCCTCCGTCTATCCTTTGTCTTTAGTTTCGACAAGGAAGACGAAAACGGCGGATAGCGGCAGATGATTCTTGATCGACGGCAACCACCAGTTGCTAATCCCGTCCAGCCATTTCAAATCCCTGAGCCCAATATCCTTAAGACGTCTCTGGGCACACCAGTTGTCAAGCTGGATTTTCCAGGAAGTGAAATTGTATATACCGAGCTGATCTTTGGGAGTGGCCGATGGTGGGAAGTACCATTCGGTGTTTCCTATTTCACCTCAAAAATGTTGCTTGAAGGCACCCAAACCCGCTCTTCCGAAGCCATTGCCCGCCAGTTCGAATCCCTGGGCAGTCATATTCAGATTTCCCCGGGGATGGATTATGTATCTGTCAAGCTCTATGCGCTGAAAAAGCACTTCCAGAAGTCGTTGGACCTTCTCTTTGATATATTGCTGGAACCAACCTTCCCGGAAAAAGAGTATGAGACATTACGAGAAATCAGGCTCCATGAGATTAGAAGCCAACTGGCGAGAAACAGTTACTTCGCAACGGTCAATTTTCTTGAAGCGCTCTTTGGAGCTGAACATCCTTATGGTGTACTCCCAGATATAGAGAAAATCCAAAACATCCAGCTCTCCCAAGTACGCAGCTACCATCAGAGACAGTTATTTAATCGGCCGTGTGGATTGATTCTGGGGAGCCTCAACCAGGAATTAAACGATTTTATGCATCGGCTGGACAGCCTGCCAAATGCCTCCGCTACGCCGAGAGTCTTGGAGGAAGGGCCTGAATCGCCAGGCACGAGACATTTGGAGAGGGAAAAGAGCTCCCAGGCTTCGATTAGGGTCGGGGCAAAATCAATTACCAGAAGTCATCAGGATGTGCATAGACTGGCCATTGCAAATTTGTTGCTGGGAGGATTTTTTGGTTCCAGGTTGATGAAGAACGTTAGAGAGGATAAGGGGCTGACCTATGGCATTAGCTCACAAATCACACATCTTCGACATGGATCGTATTTCCAGATTTCCGCTGAAGTGGAAAGGTCCAAAGCCCATCAAGCATTGGAAGAAATTGAAAAAGAAATTGCGGCTCTGCAGCATTCTCCACCGTCAACCGCGGAATTGCAAACGGCTATTAGCTATGCCCGTGGGAAGTTCTTATCGTCCCTGGATTCTCCCCTGTCATTAGCAAGCCTTCAAAAGAATGAGGTTCTGAATGAAAGAGTGGGGTATTACAATAGCTTCATCAACACGCTGGAAAATATAAGCCCGGAGGAAATCTGTGAAGTAGCCAACAAATACCTGCAAACTTCAACGCAAGTCGTAGTCAGTTGAGTGGTTCACTCGATAGTGCCAGGTAACGACCAATAGGCTTGATCATATCATACTCAAACCCTACCAACAACACCCCTTTTTCGCCATATACTCCCTTTTGGCCGGATAGCCCCACGACAATCAGTCCGTCTCCGATATCCTTCATGTCATCAAAAGATGGCGAAAGCAAAATATTACCTTCAGCGTCTGCCAAGCCAACTTTTCCGTTTGCATATTCCAGAATGTAGCTTCCCCTACTGGTTCGCGCTATGTTATCAAACTCCAATCCAAAAATCAGCGCACCTTCCTTGTCAACCAAACCATATTTTTCATTTCTGACAATCGCGAGGCCATTGTAAAAGTCGCTTGCTTCCCTATAATGGGGTTGGACAAGAAGCCGCTCATCTGTATCGATGAAGCCCCATTTCCCTCGCAGTTTTATCGCCGCCCTGCCCTCGTGGAAGGTCCGGGCAGAATCGTACCTGTTGGCAATCCTCAATCGACCCATTTCGTCTACGAAACCGTGGAGACCATTTTTCTTAATATGGAAAAACCCATCGTCCCAACTGAATATCTCCTCATATCCGGCATCCAGCTCCAGGACAAACTCGCCATTGCCATCCTTTACAACACTGCCAACATCCCGCTTACCAAGGTAGAAATCTCCCTTGTGTAGTACTCTGCTGTAGATTGGGTCAAAGATCACGACTCCCTGTTCAGAAACAAGACCAACCTTACCATTCCTTTTGATACTCACAGAATTGTTACCTTCCTCTACATTACCCCTTGTGACGTAGAGGTTCACCCCTTTCTTGGAAAAGATGGTTGTCAGCCCTTTGCGATAGCCGATATAGAAATTGGCCATTCGAAATAAACTATCATAGGTAGGCTGTACCAACCACTTACCAAAAGGATTCATAATTCCCCAGAGACCAATGTAATTGACCGGGAATGTCAAGTCAATGCCCTGCCCGATACTATCATAAGCGTAATCCAACAGAAGATCGCCTCTATAATCCTGCATGCCCCAAAGCCCCCCACTATTTACGGGCACATACATCTGCTGAGCAACGGCCACAGCGTTGAGTGACTGGCTATTCGTCCGCCGGCCGTACTTGTTGTAGACATCCCAAAGCTTATCTTTTTGCACATAGAAATAATGACCATCAAAGTGAATGGAATCACCTTCAGCCACTTTTTTTGGACCGACAAAAGCCTGCCAAAGATTGAGCCCCTGGTCTTCGATCACTACGATAGACTCGTTGCTGTATTTGACGTCAAAGATCTTGTCCGGAAAGAGCTCGGTGGAGTCATTGTAGACACTCTGTACACCATTGAGGTATGATACAATGAGACCACCCCTTTCGAAAATACTATCCCCCGGGATGTCCAGGATTTTTTCCAGTTTTCGACTGTAGATCTGCCACACCCTGGGTGGCACGGCCTCGGGACTGGCAGAAGTATACCTTATTTGCTTACTATTCGGTGCAAAAAGCAATTGCTCACTGGCAATATCAATGAGCCCGAGTGATCCCTTTTTGGCTATCTCCAGAAAACCTCCCACCCGACGAAAACGCTCGAACGGCACCCCCAGAATCTCAGACCCTCTGCTATCAAATGCCCTCCATGTACCATTTTCAGATGCCACCATGACCCCTCCAAAAGGTATGATTTCATCAAATTCCAGGGAGACGATTGGGTCGAATTTCGCATTCAATACACCGTATTTGGTCTCGCCTTCCTCATAGCGCCCTGTTACGATATTATTACCTGCCGGTTCCAGCGAGAAATAATCGCAGGGAAGCACGATCTTTCCCTTGAGATTGACCAGGCCATGGTCCAGTTGGTTGCTCAGAGATTTGGTAATGGCAACCCTGGCATACAAATCGGAGAAAGGCTCAACTTTATAAAAAATCGGCTTTGTGAGTTTCTTATTGTTCGTTGTAATCAGACCCCAACGCTGGTCACGTCGATAGCCCAAAACATCACCCTCGACAACAGAGCCATCAGACCACCCCAGCCCTTCGTATAAAGGAGGGATCAACTCGACGGAGTTCTCATCCATTAACCCATACAAACCGTCTTTCTGAAAAATCTTGAAAGCAGACTGATTCCCAAACGCAAACAACCGCCCGGATATGAAGAAGAACGCCAGGAAATACAGGATAAATCTCACATCGGCAAATCAGAAGCCAGGGACTAGGACTTTGGTGCTTGCTGACTTTCTAAGTCAAACAGGTCGTTCAGCATTTCGACGAGCGAATCCGCTTCGCCCCGCTTGCATGCAGCCTTCAGTTGCAAAACCGGTAGTTTTAGGACTTTCTGCATTATTCCCTTTGTGGCTGAGTCAAGTAATTTCAGCTCGGACTCATTTGCCTTTTTCAGGTACTTGGAAAGCTCCCGCTGTCTGATTTCCTCCAAAGCATTCTTGAGCTTATGAATCGTCGGCGAAACCTCCATTTCCTGCGCCCAGTTACTGAACTCGCTGAGTGATTCACTCATAATTGCCGATACCTGAGGTACAGCAGCTTTACGCTTATCTAGCGCCACTGAGGTTTTTTGTTCAATCTGATCGACATTGTAGAGCAACACATGATGCAATTCCCCAACCTCTGGCGCAATGCTACGAGGTACGGAAAGGTCGATCATTAACTTCTGCTTGATATTATGAGGAAAGCTGTGTGCATTCACAATAGGATCGTCAGCGGCTACTGAAGAGATGATCACGTCAAAGTCATTCAGCTTCTTGAGGGATACCTCAAAGTCAACCACATCGAATCCCAGGGCATGCAGCTCAGTCGCTTTTTCCCTTGTTCTATTGCTAAGGAAAATCTTAGCGTTTGTCCCAGAAAGATTTTCGGCAATATTGCTGCCGATCTCACCAAGACCAAGAATTAAAATCTTCGGGTCGTGAAAATTGGGTATAAACTGATTTACCAATTCTACGGTCACGTAGGCCATAGAGGCCGCACCATCTCTGAAGCTGGTCTCTTGAACCACGCGTTTGTTGGCATAGAATATCGAGTGCATCAGCCGATGCAAAAATGGCCCTGCCATACCTTCGTCGGCACACCATTGGTACGCCTTCTTCACTTGATTAGCAATCTGAATATCTCCGAGAACCTTCGAGTCCAGGCCCAGAGAGACTTCAAAAAGATGCCTCATGGCTTCTTCCCCTTCAAATTCCCGGAAATACGCTGCTAAGTGTACCTTGTCGGTATTGCCCTGCTCCAAAGTCAGGAGTGTCAACAATTCGTTCTTCAAAGAACTTGAAGAGGTGTAGTATAGCTCCGTGCGGTTGCATGTAGACAAGATGAGCGCCTCCGTCACGCCAAGCGTAGAATTGATGTTGCGAAGAAAATGTTTGGTCCTTCCCTCATCAAAGGCAAGTTGCTCTCTTATTTCAAGTGGAGAGCTTCGATAGGAAAGACCAAGAACTCTAAATGTCGGTTGCATTCTATTCAATAATACCTCGCAAAAATAAACCCATCAAGACAACGATAAATGACAAAAATCAATATCTGCGAATATGTTCGATGAATAAGCATATTAATAAGATCAATCGATATTCTAAATTCGTCAATTATGAGACGACTGAGGCTTTTCTTCATAAACCACTTTGGTTTTTCCAAAGTTGAAGCAAATGCATCGATATTATTAATCATTTTTATTTTCTGCTTTGCCGTCGCTCCAAGGATTTGGCTCAGCCAGCACTCGTTTGGCCAGCAAAGCCCAGCGGCTGATAGCCTGGATCTCGCAGCCTGGCATGCGGACATCATGCAATCCCTTGCTTTCAAGAGTGACAGTCGTTCCAAAACGCAAGAGCCATTTTCCTTTAATCCCAATGACGCCAAAATTGAGGATTTGGTTGCCTTGGGGTTCGAAAATCACATTGCGCGGCGAATCCACAAGTACCGAGCTGCTGGTGGAGAATTCCGAAAAGCTAGTGACCTGGAGAAGATTTATGGCGTAGATAAAGCACTATTGGCAGCGTTGCGTGATTACATAGTCCTTCCTCCTCCTGAAGTCATGGTTGATGAAGAGATAAAGAAGAAAGCTCCCACCAATGTTGAAAAATCGACGAAAGAACATGTGCCGGAAATCAAAACTGTTTTCCTCAATCAAGCCACCGCAGAAACCCTACAATCTATTGACGGAATCGGCCCGACGTACGCGCAAAGAATAGTGAATTACAGGGAAGCGCTCGGAGGCTTCACCAGCTTCGAACAACTGAGGGAAATATATCGTATCCGTCCGGAAGCCATTGACGCTGTCATCAAAAACAGTCAAATGGTGGACCCACCCAGAAAAACCATTCCCATCAATTCAGACTCAATCAAACATATCGCTAGGCATCCTTATATGTCCTGGAACCAGGCAAAGGCCATTTACTACTATAGATTGTCACATGGTGCCTTTGAAGACCCTGCGGAAATAAAAGCCATAAAGATTATAAGCGATAGCCTCTATCAAAAAATATCTCCCTATCTTTCTGTGGAACCTTAAGGGGCTCAATGCATCAAATACTTCAGTCGTATCTTCGACGCCTAACCAATCTTTCTGGCAGTAACAGGTCCCTGCTTTTGTTGAGGCTGATCTCCGAGCAGTGTCTGGATTTACACGATTTTGACTACGCATTAAACAGACCGAGTTTCGACACCTTAAAGGACCTCATAGGCCACGAGTCATCGGTGGCACTTACCCAGCAGATCGATAGCCGCGATAAGGATGCGAACAAAATGAGCAGAAAGCTGAAGCGTCTGCAAAGGATCGACAAATTCATCTGGGATGAAAGAGGAGCGAGGGACTTGTACGTCGGTTGGCCATTCGTCAAAGGTAAGTTTGCAGATGACACACTGGTCAGGGGGCCACTGCTGTTCTTCCCGGTTTCGCTTACGGTGGAAAAAGATACATGGATATTGAAACCCAGGAAGGATGTCAATATCACGTTCAACAAGTCTTTTCTCCTCGCCTATTCATTCTACAACAATGTCCCCCTCGACGAGGAACTGCTGGAAACTACATTCAACGACTTTGACCGGGACGCGACTATTTTCAGAACAGAGCTCTACGAATTGTTGAAAAATAGCAATGTAGAGTTGAACTTCAATCAGGATAATTTCAGCGATAAGCTATCTCCATTCCAGGACTACCGTCGTGCGGAGTTAGAGGAAATGGAAAAAACAGGCCAGCTCAAGCTCTATCCTGAAGCCGTTCTTGGCATATTTCCCCAAGCTGGATCCTATCTGGTACCAGATTATATTGATCTGATCGAAAATGAGAGTTTCCAGGACCTTGAAGAGTTCTTTCTGAAAAGAAAGAGAGATGACATGGAGGATGAAGGGACCACGAAATATTCGGATCGGCTCCTGGAGGAAAATACATTCACGCCTTTCGAACTGGATTCATTCCAGGAAAAGGCGCTGGGTCTCATCAAGAAAGGAAATTCCCTCATCGTCCAGGGTCCCCCTGGCACAGGAAAATCTCAACTAATATCGAATCTCATTTGTGATTACATCGCACGTGGAAAGAATGTCTTGCTGGTATGCCAAAAGCGGGCAGCGCTGGATGTGGTCTTCAACAGGTTGAAAGAGAAAGACCTGCATGACTTCATTGGCCTTGTGCACGATTTCAAAAATGACCGAAAGGATATTTTCGACAAAGTCGCAGGTCAAATTGATCGGCTGGACGAGTACCGCCAGAAAAACAACAGCCTGGACGCCATCCAACTGGAAAGAAGCTTCCAGCAGGCCAGCCGAAAAATTGACCAAAGCGTCGAGGAACTGGAGGAGTTCAAGCAATCACTGTACGATGAATCTGAGTGCGGCAAGAGCCCCAAGGAATTGTATATAAGCTCAAATCCGTCGGATAAGACGATAGCCATGAATCAGGATTATCGCAACTTCAAATATCCGGAGGTTGATAAATTCAAGGATAAGCTGCACCAATACCTGAGGTATTTCCTGGAGTTTGAAAAGAAAAAGCACTTCTGGGTCGAAGGGAAATCTTTCGCATCCTTTACTGCCAGTGACTTACAACCCATCCAGCAGATGGTTTCTGAAGTAGTCGCCTACGCCCACGACCTTGAAAAAAGATTGGAGAAAATTCTGCATCAGAAAGTAGATTTCGAATCGGCCGAAATGATTTCTAATCGAATCGACGACCTCGCCAAACTGATACAAAACCTGGACAATGAGCGCGCTTACAACTATTTCCTGAAGATCGCCAAAGAGCCTCCTATTGTCAAAAACAATTGGCTGCTGGAGCAGGAGAGAATTCTCCTTCAATGTTTCAAAGGTCAGGGGCTTGAGGTTTCGTTGAAATCGGAAGAACTGGGACGGTTCCAGGAGGCACTGCAACATGCAATCGATGCTAGAAAAGGACTGATTAGTTGGTTAAGATGGAAGCTGTTGTCGAAAGACAAAATTTTCGTCACCAGGGTCCTGGTTGCCAATGGTCTGAGAAGCAATCGCGAGGGCTTCCAGGTGCTTTTGGATAGAATGGACAATCGACTAAACTTCGAGCATCAGCTTTCAGAGCTATTGAAGAAAAGGTGGCTTGGCGATTTCCCCAAGTCTATCCGCAAAATCGACATCCAAAACTGGTTCTTCTACGAAAAGCTCGCCTTCAACACCTACGAACTGTTGAGCAACCTTCGTCCACTGGGATCATTGATGCTCTTCTACAAAGACAATCGTAAGGACCAGGTGGATACGTTGAAGGAGCTTGAGCAAGTGATAGCGGAAATCCCCGCTCACAAGGCCATTTGGAACAAATACCTGACCGATAACCAGATCAGGGCGCTGACGCTGGGCAAGATCGACCAGGAGATCGCGATTTCACAGCTGAAAAGAGATTTTGACAAACTTGCTGATTATCACCAGATCAGTGAAGGCTTCAGCCTTACCGAAAAGAAAGTAACAGATGATTTGCTGGACACTTTCGATGAAGATTTCGAAGTAGCGGAGGCTTCCAAGCTCTTCGACAATAGCCTGGCCATAGCATGGATTGATCACATCGAAACGAAATATCCCATATTGAGAGCCGTGTCTTCTCAAAAGTTGGAAACTTTGGAAAAATCCCTGCGAGAAGCAGTAGAAGAGAAGATGAGCATCAGTAGTGATATCCTGCTGCTCAAATCCAGAGAAAAAACCTACGAAGGTCTGGAATACAACCGACTCAACAACCTGGTTACCTATCGGGATCTCTATCACCAGGTCACCAAAAAACGTCGAATCTGGCCGTTGAGGAAAGTCATTGGCAATTTCAATGAAGAACTATTCAAACTGCTCCCTTGCTGGATGGCCTCCCCGGAATCGGCATCAGCCATTTTCCCAATGCAGGAAATGTTTGATCTGATCATTTTTGATGAAGCTTCCCAATGTTTCGCCGAAAAAGCGATTCCAGCCCTATACAGGGGCAAACAGGTTGTAATTGCCGGTGACAGCAAGCAGCTCAAACCTTTTGATTTGTATCGTGTGAGATGGGAGGAGGAAAATGATGAAGACATCCCGGAACTTGACATTGACTCGCTCCTGGATCTTGCCCGCCATCATTTACCACAAACCTCACTTCAGGGACACTACAGAAGCAAGGCCCTGGAGCTAATTGACTTTTCCAATAGCAACTTTTACAAGGGCAAGCTGCAAATGCTGCCAGATTTTGAAAACATCAACACAGCCGAAAAAGCCATCCAATTTGTACACGTAGATGGCGTCTGGGAGAAGAATACTAATACGGTTGAAGCTGAGAAGGTCGTGGAGGTCATTTTCGGATTACTTCGCGACCAGCCAAAGAAAAACATGGGTGTTGTGACATTCAATGCCAAGCAACAAGGGCATATCCTCGATACGCTGGAACAACGCGCTCTTGAGCAAAAGATCAATATACCCGATTCCCTTTTTATCAAAAACATTGAAAATGTTCAGGGAGATGAAAGGGATATCATCATTTTCAGCACCGCATATGCCCCTGACAAGAACGGCAAGATCCAATTGCGCTTTGGATCCCTGAACATGGAAGGGGGTGAAAACCGGCTGAATGTTGCCGTGACAAGAGCCAGGGAAAAGGTGTTGCTGGTATCGAGTATCCTACCGAGCCAGATAGATCCATCCGCATCCAAGAATCCGGGACCTAAATTGTTGAAATCCTACTTGCAGTACGCTTGGGATATTACACATGGCAATTGGTCGCCCACACTGCCCATGGTTCCCCAGCATCACCAGGAATGGTTCCTAAGGAGTCAGCTCACCCAGCCTGAATTCCATGAATTTTCGGACTTGACACTCCAGAAAACCTTTGCTTTTTCGGACATCACCGTGGAACAAGATGAAAATAGCATGGGCCTGATTCTTACAGATGATGAAATTTTCCACGACACTGTATCTGTCAAAGAAGCATTTGTCTACTACCCCAATCATCTCTCCGACAAAAAGTGGCCTTACACGCGGTTTTTTTCCCGGATGTTTTGGATAGATCGGCAAACCATCAAAGAACGCATGAAGATATTCCTCAATCGTATATCAAATAGCAACTGACATGTCAAACCCAGGATTGATCATTGAAGAAAGGAGCAGAGATATTGGTGATTTTCTGGTGGGGAGGCTGATCCCTTTCCGAAAAAAGCGGATGGTAGGACCTTTTATCTTCATAGATCACATGGGCCCCTCAGAAATCGGAGATGGCAAATACCTTGACATTGATCCACACCCACATATTGGGCTCTGCACGCTTACATACCTGTTTCAGGGCGAGATCCTACACCGAGACAGCATCGGTAGCGAGCAGCTCATTCGACCAGGCGATGTGAACCTGATGACTGCCGGGAAGGGCGTCACGCATACAGAGCGGACACCCGAAGCTCATCGAGATGAGACCCGAAGGCTGATGCATGGTTATCAAATTTGGATTGCCCTACCCAAAGGAAAGGAGCAAATGGATCCCGAATTTTTCCATGTTGAATCTGACGCATTACCCAAATGGTCAAGTGGAAACATGGACTATATCCTGGTCAGTGGTTCCGCTCTGGGTAGAGAGAGTCCTGTGCCCACTTATTCACCGCATTATATGATTGATATTCACGCGCAATCAGATGCGATCTTGTCGCTTGACGAATTGACTGGGGAAACGGGTATCGTGGTTATCGACGGAGCTGTAGAGGCCTGCGGGGAGCGCATTGCCAACGGCAACATGCTGGTTGCAAAGCACGACGAAGGTTGTACGATCCAAATTCATAAAGGAACGCATCTGCTGGTATTCGGTGGAGAGCCCTTCCCGGAGGAACGTTTTATCTATTGGAATTTTGTTGCCTCTGACAAAGAACTCATCGAGAAAGCCAAGGAAAAGTGGCAAGACAGAGAATTTCCCGGCGTTCACAATGACACGGGTTATATTCCCCTACCTTGAATCAGGCGTCCTTCTAAAATCTCTATATACCTTTAGAGACAGTAGACCCACTTAAATACCCAACCATGACCCAAAAATTTGATGCTATTGTGATCGGAACCGGTCAATCCGGACCATCCCTTGCCGCGAGAATGGCTTCTGAGGGTTGGAAAACCGCCATCGTGGAAAAAGACAAGTTCGGCGGAACTTGTGTCAACGATGGCTGTACCCCCACAAAGGCCATGGTTGCCAGTGCCAAGGCAGCCCATATCGCCCGAAGAGCCGACGACTATGGTGTGCAAATCGACGGGAATATCACAGTGGACCTACGGAAGGTGAAATCGCGGAAAGACAAGTTGGTAAACGCGTCTACTACCGGAGTCGAAAAATGGCTAAAAAGCACTGAAAACCTCACCGTTATTGAAGGTCATGCCAGATTCATCGATGACAAGAAAATTGAGGTGAATGGACAAACACTTGAAGCGGATAAGATATTCATCAATGTCGGTGGTAGAGCCAGAATACCCAGTGGGTACGAAAATGTGAAAGTGCTTACCAACAAAGACATAATGGAACTTGAGGAAGTGCCCGAGCACCTGATGGTGGTAGGGGGTAGTTACATTGGGCTTGAGTTTGGTCAAATGTTCAGGAGATTTGGTAGCAAAGTCACCATTATCGAGCGCAATGATCGACTGGTAAACCGCGAGGACCAGGACGTTTCAGAGGCGATCGAAAAATTTCTTGAAGAAGAGGGTATCACACTCCGACTTCAAGCCACCTGCCTTGACGGCATACCTCAGGCAGAGGAGAAGATATTAATCAATGTCGATTGCGAAAAAGGTGATCGTGAGGTTACAGGAAGTCATTTGTTGCTCGCGGTGGGTCGTGTTCCGAATACCGATGACCTGGGAATAGAAAACACCAGCATCGAATTGGATGGCCAGGGGTATATCAAGGTGAATGACTCCCTTCAAACGTCGGTCCAGGGGATTTGGGCCATCGGAGATTGCAATGGCAGAGGCGGTTTCACCCATACCTCCTACAATGACTTTGAAATTGTTGCCGCTAATCTGTTCGACCATGACCCTCGACGGGCCTCTGATCGCATTCCGTGCTATGGCTTGTATACGGATCCAGCCTTAGCCAGAATCGGCATGAGTGAAACCCAGATCCGCCAATCCGGAAGGAAAGCACTAATCGGTGTCCGGCCAATGTCCCGAATTGCCCGAGCTAAGGAGAAGGGCGAAACTCATGGATTTATGAAGATCATGGTCGATGCGGAGAGCCATAGAATCTTGGGGGCCACCATCCTGGGGGTAGAGGCAGATGAAGTCATTCATAGCCTCTTGGACATCATGTATGCGGATAAACCCTACACTGTTATTAGCAGAGCCGTTCATATTCATCCGACGGTTTCAGAGCTCATCCCCACCGTCTTGCAAAGTCTCAAGCCCCTGGAATAAACGAACAGAGCCCGGCACAGATAGCAGCTCTAATTCACGGTTTCCAGCCGAAATCCAACTTTGGTCAAATCGGCCAGTTCATCCACCCTCATGAATTGCTCAAAAGTGATTTGATACTTCCCCTTCTCCGGGAACCTAAAATCCCCCAATAGCAAGTGAGTATTGTCAAATGATCCGGCGACCCCTCGTCCTAAAGGTTCACCGGATTTAGGGTCGAATAGAATAAGCTCTTCGAGCTTCTCAACCAGCAAAGAATCAGCTGAGGTTGCCAATCGATACTGAAAATAGAAATTATTGAACCGGTAATTCACCTCCTGTTTTATATGCACCAGAAGATTGTATCGCAGCGTAGGGTCCGCCACATCAAATTCAAAAACATAGGGCTCGTCTTTAGACCAACTGCCCTCTATGGTATGGAAGTCTTCAAAGACCCTCTTGCTATCACACGACCAGAGCAATAACAAAAGCAATAGGCTATACCTCATCGCTTTCCTTTAGTATTTCTTGATCTGTGGTGTGTTTTCCCGCCATCGCCTGTTGCCTGTTGTTGTCCCTTTCTTCGGTTTTTTCGGTTCCGATTCTTGTTTTTGTGATACTTCCCTTTGAATTTCTTGTCCATAGCAACCAGATCACTATTCAAAGTAGTCACAGGCTCTTCCATGGTTTCATCCTCAAACAGCGTTGCGGGCTTCTTTCCACGAGCATTCAACGTCAGTATCTCCGCCACCCTATGGGTATCTACAGGGTGCCATGCGTTTTCGTCATTCAGGCTAAACCACATGATCTTTCGGAAGATATCCGTCTTTTGTAAGTGGGCTTTCCCCGTCTCAACCAGTAACGGCTTATCCACCTCAGGTATGTCCTTAAGGGCCTCAGTGTAAGTCTCCAACTCATAGTTGAGACAACACTTCAACCTCCCACACTGGCCGGAAAGTTTACTGGGGTTCAGGGACAGGTTTTGATACCTGGCGGCCTGCGTGCTTACAGTAGCGAAATCTGTCAGCCATGTAGAACAGCATAGCTCTCTGCCACATGATCCTATCCCACCAAGACGGCTCGCTTCCTGGCGCAGGCTGATCTGGCGCATCTCTACGCGTATCCGAAATTCCGCAGCAAGTATTTTGATCAACTCCCTGAAATCAACCCGATCATCTGCCGAATAGTAAAAGGTAGCCTTGGTATTATCAGCTTGATACTCAACATCAGTAAGTTTCATTTGCAGTTTTTGCAATTGAATGATCTCACGAGTCCGGTAAAGGGTGGGTTCTTCTCTTTTGCGCGCTTGACGAAATTTGTCGATGTCCTTTGCAGTAGCCAGGCGATAGATGACACGAATGTCATCATTGTCGGGCACCCTTTTCTTGCGCATTTGCAGTCGAACGAGCTCTCCCTGCAGCGCAACATGACCAATATGATGCCCGTTTGGTACATCTACAACCACCGCATCTCCAGCATTCAATTCGAGGTCCCGGGAATTCCGAAAAAAATCCTTTTTTCCATTCTTGAATCTTACCTCAACAATGTCATATGGATTAACCGCAACATCCATATTGGAAAGCCAATCAAACGCATTGAGTTTGTTGCAACCTCCTGTCTTGCAACCGCCGCTGCCACAGCCAATCACATCCCCGTCTCCATTACCGCACGAATTGCACCCCATCCTACTTTGATAATATTTCGTCCATGCCACTTTGCGTCAAATCCTTGATCTGCCCAGGGACGTAGAAATGCCTGGGACCACTGACTCAACTTTTCTCCAACAATCAAATATAGTTGGGCAATCACTATTCGCCAAAGGTCGAAAATCCCGGGCTCCTGAGCTGCCAGGTGAAACCAAAGCCTGGCGTATGTAGTATGTAGATGGAAGTAATTTTCTTTGTATCATGAAGAGATGGATCATCACCGGAATTGTTGGTTTCTCCACAGGCTTGCTCGGATTTCTTGTTGGCTTTCAATGGCTCGATGCGAGAATCCAGGCACGGTTGACCGAGGAACTCCAACCGCAGTTTTCGAATGTAGGTAACATGGGAGAGCTGGAAAAACCCAATCCTTCATTTCGAACTGACACGCTCTTTAGATCCAAAGATTTTGTAGATGCTTCCTACACCAGTACGGCAAGTGTGGTGTTCATTCAAACGGTAACGGAATATGAATACGGGGGACGCAGTGTCTTCGACTGGTTCTTTGAACCACGGAGTTCCCAGCGCGTAGGCAGTGGATCGGGTGTTATCTTCTCAGAAGACGGATACATTGTGACCAACAACCACGTCATTGAGGATGCAGACGTTATCAAAGTGACCATCGGAAAAAAAATCGTGGATGCCACACTCGTCGGCACCGATCCCTCATCAGACCTTGCTGTGATCAAAGTAGAAGAAAAGAACTTACCTACCATAAGACTCGGGCAATCCAAAAATGTAGAAGTGGGAGAGTGGGTATTGGCAGTAGGTAATCCTTTCAATTTAACTTCGACTGTCACCGCCGGCATCGTAAGTGCCAAAGGCAGAAACATCAACATTTTGCGAGATCGTTTCCCCATCGAGTCGTTCATTCAAACCGATGCGGCCATCAATCCGGGAAACAGCGGTGGCGCCCTTGTCAACAGAGATGGAGAACTCATTGGCATCAACACGGCCATACTATCTCGCACTGGCTCTTATGCGGGTTACGGCTTTGCTGTACCGGTGGATATTGTCAAAAAAGTCTACAAGGATATCGTTCAGTATGGACAAGTCCAGAAGGCGCTCACTGGCGCTGAATTATTGGACATTGATAGCGAACTAGCCAATAAGCTGGAGCTGAAAGATTATGATGGGGTCATCGTCACCGACATTCTGGAGGGCAGTGCCGCAGCCAAATCCAACCTGGAAAAAGGAGATGTGATCAAAAGCATTGACGGGCAGACGGTACATTCCAAAGCCTACCTGGAAGAGTATATTGCCAAACTCTACCCTGGAGACAAGGTGAAACTCGAGGTCAACAGAGACAACGAGCGACTGGAAAAAGAACTGACACTGACCAACAGAGAAGGTACTACGGCCCTACTCCGCCGGGAGACCTACTATGCAGAGGAACTGGGCGTAACTTTCGAACAGCTATCCAAAGTCGAACGAAATGCGCTTGGTGTGCGGGGAGGTGTAAAGGTGATCGCCATTGATAACAGGGGCTTCTTCTCGCAATTGGATATCCCCAAGGGTTTTATTATCACGTCTGTAAATGGCTCGGTAATGAGGTCGCCAGAAGAGCTATCTGAAATCCTTCAAAAGATACGCGGTAGTGTCATTATTGTCGGGATCGACAAGAGTGGAAGACAGGTTTACTATCCCTATCGATTTTAGGCAGAGCGCATCTTCAATTTGCGCTTCAACTCGTCAATGCTATACCGAAACTTGGCGTTGGTATCCATCATGTCGTTCACAGATTGCACTGCGTGGATGACTGTGCTATGATCTCTCCCTCCGAAGTGATAGCCGATGGACTTGAGGGAATGATTGGTGTAGTCCTTCGAAAAGTACATGGCCACTTGTCGCGCAATGACGATCTCACGTTTTCGAGTCTTGGCTTTCAGGTCTTCCTGATCCACCTTGAAGTAGTCCGAGACAGTCTTTTGGATATAGTCTATCCCCACCTCGGAATCTATGTCGGTGACAATGTTTTGTAGAGTCTGCTTGGCAAGTTCAAGATCAATCTGATCCTTGGTTAGGGATGCATGCGCGATAAGCGAAATGATCACACCCTCCAACTCCCTGATATTGGTGTCAATAGAATAAGCAAGGTACTCTACCACCTGATCGGGAATTCTAATACCATCCGCCTGCAGTTTCTTCAGGATAATCGCCATTCGGGTTTCGAAATCTGGCTGCTGCAGATCCGTCGTCAAACCCCACTTGAATCTGGACACCAATCTTTCTTGCAACCCCTGGAGATCGCGAGGTGCGCAATCACTCGTCATGATGATTTGCTTACCACTTTGATGAAGATGGTTGAAGATGTGAAAGAAAATCTCCTGTGTCTTTTCTTTCTCCCTTAGAAATTGGACATCATCGAGAATCAATACATCCACATTTCGGTAATATGCGATGAATTCCTGGATGCTGTTATTTTTCAGTGCATCAATGAATTGCGTTGTGAACTTCTCGGAAGCCACATAGAAAACATATTTATCCGGATGATTGCTCTTTATTTCATTACCTATGGCTTGCACCAGGTGTGTCTTTCCCAGACCAACACCTCCGTATATCATCAAGGGATTGAATGATGTCACTCCTGGTTTTTTTGCCACAGCATATCCAGCCGAGCGCGCCAGTCGATTGCAATCCCCTTCAATGTAATTGTCGAAACGATAAGTAGGATTCAAATTTGAATCCGATGCCAATTCTTGAATGAATTGGGGATTCTTATACTGATCAAATCCATTTACCCGGTTCTTATTTTGACTGTTGACCACACCAGAAACGTTGACGGTGTAAGGCTGAACCATGTCATCACCACGATCGACGACAACAGAATATTCCAATCTGCCATTGGCACCTACTTCTGACTTAATCGCTTCTCTGAGCAGATGCACATAATTCTCTTCAAGCCATTCGTAAAAGAATTGACTCGGAACTTGTATGGTTAGCACATCATCTTCAAGGGCTATAGGCTTGATTGGGACAAACCATGTTTTGAAGCTTTGCGCAGGAATACGCTGTTCTATGTATTTAAGGCACTTTTTCCAAGTGTTGTCGTGCATCAAATCGAGAATTTGGGCGGTCTATTATCAGTTCAAGTACCCACCTTAGGTTTAGGCGGACATCAAAATTGTCCCAAAATCCTTGAAGAAAAAAATCATTTTTTGCATTGACTTTTTCCAATGCTGTCACAGATGTTTCTAGCCCACATTTGCCTCGAAAATTCTTGAAAAAATGCAAATACCATAATCTTATTGTTCAACTACGGATATCGTTTTCATTTACAAAATATAATTTTGGTATCAACCCCAATGACAGAGCCCTATGCTAACATTCGATGAATTTCAAAAGACCCAATTCGAGGATTGGAAACGGCAGGCCATTAAAGATTTGAAGACTGAAGACCTGGACCCGCTCCTCACCTGGTATCCGGATGAGTCTGCTCCATATTCCGCCTACTATGACGTAAATAACCGGCAGGAAGTGAAGGACATGCAATCGTTTTTCGAAGCGGCCGAAACAAAGCGTTGGGAATTACTGGAATTGATCGAGCCTGAGCAAGGATCTACTGCTAACAACCTGGCGTTGGAGGCCCTTACCGGGGGGGCGGATGGCGTCATCTTTTCTAAGATCGGCAAAGTCTCCATCGGTGATTTGATGTCTGGCATAGATCCAACAATTTGCAATGTTTCTTTCAAAGACATTGATCCACAAACCTTCGAGGATTATGCCGCATACCTCCAAACCAACCCATCCAAAAACCATCATGGATATGTTTTAGGTGTAGACAAAATCCCCAACTCGCAAGGCTACATCACCCAATCAATACAGAACGACCCCGCCCTTTCGCCCATCAAGCAGATCACCGCAATATTGGAAGCACTTGAGGGTGGCAAGGGAGACCACGTTGTTACACTACAAACGGGGCCTCAATTTTTTACTGAAATCGCAAAAACCCGGGCCCTCAGATTCCTGGCATCGAAAATGGTCCAAGACGATCTGGCCATACTATGTCAACCGATTCCATTGGATAACAAGGAGGATAACATGCTACAGTGTACCGTAGCAGGTCTGGCAGGTGTTTTGGGAGGGGCAGACGCCATTTGCTTCCCAAAACTTGGATTCGACCATACAGGGTTTGACAAAAGAATAAGCAGAAACATTGGTAATCTATTCAGGCTTGAATCCTCACTCGGTTCATTGGCCGATGCACTCAAGGGCTCATATTTCATTGATTCGCTCACGGCTAGTTTTATCGCTGCGGCAAGCTCCGAGTTAGCCAGGAGGCAACCTGGCCTTGAAGCATACACCAAATCATATGCCGCGCACAGCACCGCAAAATTTACCCATGAGGGTTTTGGGGCAGGTATTCCGCCATATCTAAGGGGACCTTATAGTTCCATGTACGCCACCAGACCATGGACTATCAGGCAATATGCAGGCTTCTCTACCGCGGAGGAGTCCAATGCCTTTTACAGAAGAAATCTGGCGGCCGGACAAAAAGGCCTTTCCGTCGCTTTTGATCTAGCCACGCACCGTGGATACGACAGTGATCATCCAAGGGTGAAGGGAGATGTTGGTAAGGCGGGTGTTGCCATAGACACAGTGGAAGATATGAAGAAACTCTTCGATGGCATACCACTCGATAAGATGTCCGTATCCATGACCATGAATGGGGCTGTCATCCCGGTGATGGCATTCTATATTGTCGCCGCCAAAGAACAGGGTGTCGAACGAGCGGCGCTTTCGGGCACCATCCAGAATGATATTCTCAAGGAGTTTATGGTACGGAATACCTATATCTATCCTCCGACTCCCTCCATGAGAATCATTGGTGACATTTTCGAATATACCTCCCAAAATATGCCTCGATTCAACTCGATCAGCATTAGTGGCTATCACATGCATGAGGCTGGAGCAACGGCGGAAATAGAACTTGCCTTCACCCTTGCCGATGGGTTGGAATACATCAAGACGGGTATTGACGCGGGCATACCCATTGATTCTTTTGCACCAAGACTTAGCTTTTTCTGGGGTATTGGCATGAACCTCCTTACTGAGATCGCCAAGCTTAGGGCAGGCCGAATTTTGTGGGCCAAATTGGTAAGGCGTTTTGAACCCGCCAACCCTAAATCCATGGCCTTGCGCACACATAGCCAGACCTCCGGCTATAGCCTTACAGCCCAGGATCCTTTCAACAACGTGGCGCGTACATGTATTGAAGCGATGGCAGCAGTGATGGGCCACACACAAAGCCTGCATACCAATGCCCTGGATGAAGCGATTGCACTACCCACTGATTATTCAGCCAAAATTGCCAGGGATACACAACTATTCCTCCAGAAGCACACGGACATCACAAAAGTTGTCGACCCCTGGGGTGGATCCCATAAGATAGAGTCTTTGACCGAAGACCTGATCAACAAAGCCTGGGCTATTATTGAAGAGGTTGAAAACATGGGTGGAATGTCCAAGGCTATCGAACAAGGCTATCCAAAAATGAAAATCGAAGAAGCCGCAGCACAGAAGCAGGCCAGAATCGACTCGGGGCAAGAAAATGTAGTGGGCGTGAACATCTTTCAGACAGATGAAAAGACGGATATCGACTTGCTGGAGGTAGACAATCAGAGAGTACGGGAAAGCCAGGTCGACTCAATCAAATCCGTAAGAGCACAAAGAAACGAAGCCGAGGTTACCGCAGCATTGCAGGCACTTGAAAAAGCAGCTGGCGATAAGCAAAATGGCAACCTTCTTGACCTCGCGGTTGTGGCGGCTGAAAAAAGGGCCACACTAGGCGAAATCTCGTCTGCATTAGAAAAGCAATTCGGCCGATATCAGGCCATCCCCAAAACAATCTCCGGAGTGTACGCCAAGGAAATCAAACAAGACAAACTATTCGTAACCGCCAAAGGGCTGTCTGATCAATTTGCTGAACAAGAGGGCCGGCGACCCAGGATCATGATTGCGAAAATGGGCCAGGACGGTCATGACAGGGGCGCCAAAGTCATCGCAACGAGTTTCGCCGATCTGGGATTTGACGTGGACATCGGACCACTATTTCAAACTCCACAAGAAGTGGCCAGACAAGCCGCAGAAAACGATGTGCATATCGTTGGTGCATCCTCTTTGGCCGCGGGTCACAAAACGCTAATCCCTGACCTGATCGCTGAGTTGAAGCAAATCGGTCGCCCCGATATCGCTGTAGTTGCGGGCGGGATCATCCCTGAAAATGACCATGACTTCCTCAAAGAACATGGTGTGCTTTCGATCTTCGGACCGGGAACCATCATTGCGCAAGCAGCCATCGAAATATTGCAAGAACTCATGGATTAGCACGGAAAAATCCATATTTTTATATAAAAAATCCGATAAAATGCTCAGTTCCCTGTTGCGCCTGTCCATTGCTGCGCTGTTCATCTCTATTGGGTCAATGACCTATGCTCAAAAATGGGAAAAGACCTTCACCAAGCTTGATGAAAAATACCAAGTTGGTGACTATGCTTCAGCGAAGAAAGGCATAGAAAAAGCGGAGAAGAAGATAAAAAAGAAGCTCGGCACAGACAGTCCGATCTACGTGAACGCGCTCATTCGCAAGGCGCGTTACAGCAATGGACTCGGACTCCTCAATCAGGTTGAGCCCTCCATCGATCAGGCCATGGAGATCAGCGAGAAAGTGAATGCCGACAACGCCAGCGAATATGGCTTCACACTCAAAGAAGCGGCCAAAGTGTTGGTGGACTATGGCAACTATCAAAAGGCCAACGAACTGGTGAAAACGTCTCGCAGCGTGCTCTCAGAATCCGGCAACCTTATCGAGGAAATCGAAGCAGAATTGGATGTGCTCGATGCACAAATATTGAGTGGCAAGGGATTTTATCGGCAGGCTATCGCGCTAGTGGATCAACGACTTGAGTTTTTTCAGGGCCGGGTTGCGGCCGCGGGAAAGAAAGACGAAAAATCGCGAGAGGATCTGGCCCAACTCCTGATAGCTAAAGCGAATTCCCTGAGGAATATGGGAGATTACCTACGCGCTGACTCGGCATTTCTCTACAACGAAAACTGGATCAGCGACGAATTGAAAAGGACGCACATCCTCTACGCTGAAAACCAGTTCCTCAACACCAAGCTCCTGGAAGAAAACGGACTTGCCGTAGATGCGCAGGCAAGCCGCTATGAGGACATATACCTCAAAGCCACCCGGCGATACGTCAACTCACACAAAACCATCATGAAGGTGCGTGAAAGTTTGATGAAAGCCTACTTCGAAAATGGAAACGGTCAAAGGCTAAAGTTGCTCCAATCAGAATTCAAGAAAACATTGGCAAAGGGGTTCCCGAAAGAAAGCGTCTACAACTTGTCTGATGATTTGATTCAGCTGAATTACCGACTCATGGATGCCAATCTCAGCACTATCGAAACAAGTGTAAACAAACTGCTTGGCTACAGCAGCATACCAGAAAAGCATGCCTATAGAATTGAACTCCTCGAGTTTGCTACCGAAATAGGCTTGCTGCAGGGAGCACATAAGAATACGGAGACCTACCTCGGCGGTGTCCTGGAAATCAAAGAACATCTCTATGGCCCGGAGACCCCCAACTATCACATGACCAAAATTCAGCTGGCCAACTATTACGTCGACTACAGTGATAAATTCGATGAAGCGGAAGAGATCTACGAACGCAGCTATAACGAAATCGTCAAACCGGAGATCCATGAGGGCCATGTACAGTACCTCAATATCCTCAACCACCTCGCCTCCTACTATCAGGAAACTGACCAATATGATAGAGCCAGCGAAACGCTTGGTGAAGCATTGTTAAATGCCCGAAAGAAATATGACAACAAAGACATTGCCTACGGTCTTGAATTGGAACAAATAGCTTCATTACAGATCAAAATAGGACAATACGAAAACGCAAGCGACAACCTAAAGGAAGCGATTTCCATTTTCAGAGCATTGAAAACGGATCAGTCATTTACTGCAACCGGACAGGCGTTGATTACCGAGGCTTCGCTACTGGGAATCAAAGGAGAGTATGATGAAGCCGAGGCCAATATCAACGAGGCCGAAAGACAATTTGAAAAGGGGGTACTTCGGACCAGTTTTGGGTTAGATACCGAACAGAAATTGGCTGCTTTGTACTTGAAACTCGGTCGATTGGCGGAGGCAGAATTGTTGCTGGGAGAAACCATCCGATCCAAGCAAAATCAATTCGGCAACAATAGCCGCCATCTCAATGAACCCCTCATCATACAATCAGAACTACACCTCACAAAAGGTAATTATGCCGAAGCTGAGAACGCAGCGAGAAGGGCCAACACACTCTCACGGGATATCTTCGGAGAGGAATCAACGAAGGTGGTGCCTTCCATGTTGAGGCTGGCAGATGTATACAATACCATCGGTGATTTTGACAAATCAGAGTCTCTGGTGACCAATGCCATCACCATACAGAAGTCTCAATTCGGTGCTGAACATGTGGATGTAGCAAAATCGACAGCCACGCTGGCGCTGATCAAATTCTTGAAAAATAAACCTACTGAAGAGGTTGAATCCCTGTTTTCTGAGGCACAAAAGACCATCGGTGCCAAGCTGGGGACCAGCAGCCCCGCATATGCGGAGGTACTGAAGAACATTGCCATCGTCAATATTTCCTCTGGACAATACAACCAGGCATTCACATATCTGGATGATGCCGGCAGGATATGGAAGGACAAAATCGGTCGAAGAAACAACATCAATGCTGCGACGGTCAATGTCCTAAAGGGCGATATCTTCTATAGACAAAAGCGCTATGCCAGGGCGGAGAAGTATTATGAAGACGCAAGCAAGCAATTCAGAAAATTCTTCAGTGAAAACCACCCTGAATATGTAAAGGTGCAATCCAAGCTCTCGAAGACCTACTTCATGCAAGGCAACTGGTCCAAAGCGCAGGATCGCATGGAAGAAGTGCTGGCCAACTACGAGGCCTTCATCGCCAAGTACTTTCCTGCACTTTCGGAGCGTGAAAAGGCCAAATTCTGGAACACCATCAAGCCGGACTACGAATTCTACAATTCCCTGATCATTAGCAAGAATCGCAAACCGAAGTATGTAGGTCAATTATTCAACAATGCACTCCTGACTAAGGCCCTACTACTCAATTCCTCGATCAAGATCAGGCAAAGGATCAACAACAGTGATGACGAAGAACTCAAATCCTTGTATGGCAAGTGGATAGATAAAAAAGAACTACTCACAGCCGCCCTTTCCATGAGTGCCCAGCAACTTGAAGAAAACAACATCAATCCAAGTAGTCTGACCAACGAAGTTGAGCTGATTGAAAAAGAGTTGAGTGTGAAGTCTGAGATTTTTGGGCTGGAGGTAGATGCTAAGCCTGTGACCTGGGAGGATGTCCAGGGCTCTTTGAAGGAAAATGAAGTGGCAATGGAAATGGTCCGATTCCGCGTCTTTGATCACACTTTTGGCGATTCGATTGTCTATGCGATGCTGTATATCTCGGGAGAGAAGAATGCAAAACCTAGTGCAATCCTCCTCAACAATGGAGATGAATTAGAATCACGGTATTTGAAGTACTATCGGAACGCCATCAAATTCAAATTGCAAGACAACTTCTCCTATCACCAGTTCTGGCGACCTATTGTCGAAGAACTCGGCACAATTGCCACCCTCTACCTTTCACCGGATGGTGTGTACAACCAGATCAACCTCGAAGCGATCCCCACCCCGGATGGCAAGTATGTCCTGGACAATTCCAATATCATACTCCTCAGCAACACCAAGGACCTCTACAAAAATCGGGTGACCACCAGGTCTGTCACCGAAAAGCAAGTAGCCATGATGTTTGGTAACCCGACATTCTATGTCGATACCGAACCCGGATTGCCCGTAGAGAACTCCGGTATCACCAGAGCCACGGCAGAAGTGGTGAGTCCACTGCCAGGTACAGAGAAGGAAGTACGTGAACTCAAGCAATACCTGGGTGACCGTGGATGGGAAATCGACGACTACACAGAAAACAATGCCACAGAACCAGCGATCAAAGCCGTTTCTAACCCCAAAATATTTCATGTGGCCACACACGGTTTCTTCCAGGACGACCAATTGCAAGCCAGTGCGCTCGATCAGGAACTGCGTGAAAATGCCGCCTATGATAACCCACTCCTGAAAACTGGTCTATTATTGACTGGCGCCGGAGATATTTTGAATGAAACCAAATTCAACTACAACATAGACAATGGTATACTCACCGCATATGAAGCTATGAACCTCAACCTGGATCAGACGGATTTGGTGGTGCTCTCAGCATGTGAGACAGGGCTCGGTGAATTAGAGGCGGGTGAAGGCGTTTATGGCTTGCAGCGTGCGTTTCTTGTGGCTGGAGCCAAGACCATCATTATGAGCCTCTTCAAGGTGTCGGACGATGCCACCCAGCAATTGATGGTCAAGTTTTACCGAAAATGGCTGGAGACCGGCAACAAACGTCAGTCCTTCATTGACGCCAAGAAAGAGATCAGAAATGAATTTCGTGATCCCATCTACTGGGGACCCTTCATTATGATTGGGCTGGAGTAACCATTTTGGACAAGGAACCACGTAAGCATTTGTAAGCTCAGGCAAGCAGTCAGTAATAGTATATTCGGGTCGTTAGTTGGCTTCCTGATCACTCGACAGCCAATCACTCTCAATATTCGACACCTCATCGAATAATAATTGGGTTTTTATCGGAGGACAGATATTCTGCTTAATTTAAGTTGCTAAACCAAAGACCACTATTGCATGAAAACACTGCCAGCAATTTTTGTGGCTTTTCTATGTGTCCACCTGGCATTTGGCCAGCAAACGATCCGCGGAAAAGTCACCGAACCAGGAGACGATTTCGGTCTCTCGGGTATCACCGTGACGGTCAAAGGGACCAGCATCAGCACCCTGACTGATATATATGGTGAATTTCAGATTGACGTACCTGAAGATGCGTCGGTCCTTGTTTTTTCCGGAACCGGATTTGGTACGCAGGAGGTTGAAATTGGAAGCCAGACGACCATTAACCTCACTATGCAAACTGCCATTGCATCTGATGCTGATGAAATCTCCGTAGGCTTCGGAACGCAATCCAAGTCGGAGATCACCAGCAGCATTTTTCAGGTGAGCGCCGACGACTTTGACGAGCAGCCAGTCATTGACCTGGAGCAGGCCAACCAAGGTAGGGCTACAGGTCTCTTTGTTCAAAATAATGGTGGCAAGCTGGGAGAAGGCACCTCAGTGAGGGTCAGAGGAGGGTCATCCCTTTCAGGCACCAATGACCCCCTCTATGTGGTCGATGGTGTACCATTGAGCTCCGGAAGTCAGTCAGACATCAATCCCAGTACCATTGCGTCGATTGAAGTACTCAAAGATGCTTCGGCCTCTGCCATTTATGGATCCCGAGCTGCAAATGGTGTCGTACTGATTACCACAAAAACCGGGCAATCCGGCAAGCCCAAGATTGACTTTGACTATCAGTTTGGGATCAGCCAGACACCCAAGACACTGGATGTCTATTCACCTGCCGAATACAATGCCCAGACCCTGGAGTTTGGTTTGAGAGATGTGCTTCCCGAATTGGAGTTGCTGGCGTTCCTTGGGGTACCCGGGGCTTTTGCCCAGCTCCTCGATGTGGAAGATGCGCTAGCCGAGGGTTCCGCAGAGAACTATCGCAACTGGGCTGAAGCCGGTGAAATTACGTTGGCGAATGGAACAACGATTCCGCTGTCCAATGCCGCAGACAATACCGTTTTCCAGCTTATCGGCAGAACACTGGATTCGCTTACTTTCGATACTGACTGGCAAGACGAGGTATTCCGCAATGCTGCTTCACATCGTGCCAACCTCAATATTTCCGGAGGGTCCGGCACCATGGACTATTACGGTGGATTGTCATTCACCGATCAGGAAGGCATTTTGATTGGCAACGATTATCAACGTTTCAACGCTCGTTTGAACCTCAACAACGATTTCACCTCGGCTTTCTCTGCCAACCTCAGTCTCAACTATGCCTACACCGACGACAACCGTCTGAACGAAGACCAGGACCTGGGCTCACCACTTCAGGCCATTGTTCTACCTGCCTCAGATGGTTTCGATCCTGCCAACAACTATATGCTCAACGTCCGAAGCCTGGAATACAACCCATTGACTGAGATTAACTTCTCCGACAACATCGCCACTGGTAACAGCATCATTGGTAACCTGGGGCTGAAGTATGAAGTGAATGATAACCTTTC
Source organism: Cyclobacteriaceae bacterium (assembly GCA_965601475.1). Taxonomy (GTDB): domain Bacteria; phylum Bacteroidota; class Bacteroidia; order Cytophagales; family Cyclobacteriaceae; genus JAWPMT01. Next base: position 2,174,985 of record OZ271832.1, read on the forward strand.
TTTCAATGTGGACGGAGGCATCGACTATTTCCAATTGGACGAGGAAAGACGACAAGGCCCCGAGACCCTGGAAGGACGGGGCACGGGCTTCTCAAGACTGACCAATACAACAGTCAACAATGCAGTGGTCAATGGCTATGGCAACTACAGTACAGAGCTTGGCGGCAACAAGTTTTCCGTGTTGCTGGGCACCTCCTATCAGACCACCACGACGGAGACGGATTTCCGCTCGGCTCGGGTCAACTCCATCGCCACATTGGAATCCCTTCCGGAAACGGATCCGTCCTTGCTGAACGTTCCCATTCCGGATTCAAGATTTGCCTTCCTGTCCTTCTACACACGGATCAACTACAACATTGAGAATAAATATATTTTCCAATTGAGTGGACGAGCTGATGGATCATCAAGGTTCAGCGAAGACAACCGAATCGGCTATTTTCCGGCAGTTTCTGCTGGTTGGAACATCCACCAGGAAGACTTCTTCACCAGTAATGCTTTCAGTACACTGAAGTTCAAAGCGAGCTTTGGTCTGGTGGGCACTACGCCCGATGAGGATTTCCTATACCGAAGGAACTACTTCAATGTGCGCTACGGCGGAGCCGGTGAAGAAGGTGTAAGGCTCTCCAACCTCCCCAATGCCGACCTGAAGTGGGAGACCACGGCACAGACTGACATCGGATTGGATGTCGGCCTCTTCTCGGACAGGGTTTACCTAACGGCCAACTACTATATCAAGAGCACCTCGGACCTGCTCTTTCCGGTACCAGTTACCCAGACAAGTGGCTTTTCCTTTATTCTACAAAACATCGGAAGTCTGGAAAATCGGGGATTCGAATTCAGCCTCAGCAGTCTGAACGTACAGCAGGGAGACTTCTCCTGGCGAACGGATTTCAACATATCATTCAATGAAAATGAGGTGACCGACCTGGGTGGCAACCGTTTGATCGTAGGGGTGAGTTCATTCCAGGAAAATCAACCCTCCGGCGTCTTTTTCACCCGGCAGTTCGTAGGAGTAGATCCCCAAACGGGGGCGTCACTTTATGATGATGGCAATGGAGGCACGACGGACGACTGGGAAGCGGCGCCGCGGATGGCGGGTGGTGATCCAAATCCGGACTTCTTCGGGGGCCTGGCGAATACGGTCACCTGGAAAACGCTCGAACTTAATTTCCTGTTTCAGTTTGTCCAGGGCGTAGACATCTACAACGCCACGAGTGAATTCCTGGCCAATAGTGGCATTCTCAACCTCAATCAACGATCTGACCAACTTGATCGGTGGTACAAACCTGGGGATGAGGCACCAAACCCGGCGCTCAATCCATTTCAGGAGAACACCTTCCCAAGTTCGCGGTTCATTGAGGACGGCAGCTATATCCGGCTGAAGACCGTGACACTTACTTATACCTTCAGTGATGAATTTGTATCCAACCTCAACCTGGGTTACTTCAAATTCTACATCGGCGGGCAAAACCTGTTTACCATTACCGACTACAGCGGTTACGATCCCGATGTCAACTACGTCGATCCCAACTTCGGTACGATCGAACGGAATATCAGTCGTGGCATCGACAATTTCACGGCACCACAAGCCAGGGCATTCATCACAGGCATAAAAATTGGATTTTGACATGAAGACTTTTAGGATATTACCCATACTCATGATTTTGCTCCTGGGAAATGCCTGCGAGCAAGTTTTGGACATTGATGCCGATGGCACCATCAGTGGTGACGTACTCGTCGACAATGCCAGCATCGACCAAGCCTTAATTGGCGCTTACTACAGTTTTGGAGGTATCGCCGATGGTAACGATGGCGGGGAATTGCTAGGTGGTGACTTCGTACTGATGACTACGCTACTGGCACACTCTAGCGACAACGACATCAGCTGGGATGATGTCAATGGCCCGGCTTTTTCGGATTTCATTGACAAGGATATCCAGATTACCAATACCCGGGTGGAGGCCAACTGGCGCCGAGCGTATGAGGTGATCAATACGGTCAATACCATACTTGCCAATATTGAGCGGGTGTCGGGTCAGGACAGGGAACGGATCAATGGAGAAGCACTGGCAATTCGCGGGATTCTGTACTTTGAAATGGCCAGGCTTTGGGCTCCTCAATACACGGAGACCAACCCGACATCTCAGCTTGCCGTACCCATCTTATTGGAGCCGATCAATGATATCTCCGAAATCCAGACCCCTACAATCGCCACGCTACAGCAAGTCTACGATCGTGCCGAGGATGACCTGACACTTGCAGCCAACCTGTTAAGCACCTTTGGCACCAATGGTACCCGGTTGTCGCAATATGCGTGCTGGGCTTACCTGGCCAGACTCAACCTACAAAAGGGCCTTTTCAGTGAAGCCTTCACCTTCGCCAATGACGTGATACAATCAGGTGCATTCACCCTCGTCTCCTCTCCGCTTGATGCTTTTGGCAATACGTCCAACACCACTGAAGATATTTTTGCCATCCAGCAGTCACTTTCCAATACGGCAGGGGATATCACCACCGGTACGGGCATTGTGAACTACTTTGCCAGCCTGGGACAAAGTGGCGTAGGCGCTGCACGGATATTGCTAAGCTCGTTCAACTCCACGGTCATCGAAAACAGCCCTTTCTACCAGCCGATAGATCTCCGGGCCTCGGTTACCATCGATGCGGATCGCAATACACCTGCGAGCAGCATTAACACCGCGTTTTACAACAATGTCCAAAATGCGAGCCCGGAAATCCTATCTTCCAGCAAGTGGCTAAGAGGAGATCAGGTACTGCCAGTGGTAAGGCTCGCAGAGATGCATCTGATACGAGCAGAGACGCTGTTCGAGGAAAATCCCCTGGTCATTAATGACCTGGCATTGGATGACCTCAATGCCATTCGAACAAGGGCCGGACTGAGTGAACTGACGGCACCGCTTTTCGTCAACAGTTTCGCTTTCTACGACAGCATTCAGCTTGAGCGGAGACGTGAACTGCTGTATGAAGGGCATCTCCTGCATGACTCCAAGCGATTGGGCAACAACATCGGCTCGGCACTGGCACCGATCGATGCCAATGCCGCCAGATTGATTCTACCCATTCCGCAATCCGAAACCGATACCGGCACCGGAGGGTGACCACTGAGGAACTAAAAGAGATAAAGGCCGAAGCAGAGACGCTTCGGCTTTTTTTGTGGACCATTCCGCCTCAAGACCTCCAATGAGAACCGCTACCACAGCTTTTTATCTCTGGGATGGATTTCTGTTGCCAGGAGTGGTAAGTTTGCAATCCAGTTTTGGGCACTTGTGCCTTCCTACATTCCTAGCTATTCAAAATGTCACTTATGATTCGATCAAGCCTGGCGTTATTTCTTGCGGCATGTTATTCACTATGTCAGGGCCAAGCACCGTCATTTGATTTACCCACAGCTCCATACAATATCGGCACCGCCAAATACAGCGGTGACGAAAACGCATTCATCAACAATGCACTCTCCGGGGAATTGACCATGGCTTTTGGCGATGGTGGCACCAAGCTTTATACCACCTATTTCAATAGTATCGTCATTCATCAGTTCAATCTTGATGAACCGTACCAGGTAAATTCATTCTCAGGTAGCAGCCCGTCAGATTATTATGATTCGAGTTTTGACGGGTTTGAATTGCTCTCCTTGTTCTTCACCCCTTCCGGTGACCGCCTATACGTGGGAGCTGGAGGCGGCAGGGCAGCCACCATAGAATTACTCGGGCTAACTGTAGGTTATTACGACCTGGAAGAACCTTTCACCTTGCCGGAATCATTTAACAATCCGAAAGTTTCATTTGACTTTTTTGACGCAGCAGGAAGAATCTTTGTTGACGACATCGCATTCAACCAGACGTTCACCAAGTTGTTCATAGCGCAAGACACTCCAATTCCAACATCCATTCACGAAGTCTCCATAAGCCCTGATCTTAGGTCAACTACCATAATCGACAGGTATCCTATTGAAGATTTGTTTTTCCTGAAATCAATCGTTTTCAGTGCGGATGGCATGAGCCTCATTGCCGGTGGTGGCGAATCTATTGTTCAATATTCGCTGACTGCACCCTATACGTTAGAAGGGATGACGCTGCGGGACCGCTGGTCTATGCCCCAGGGCCTCAATCTTTCCATTGAAGATCTGGCTTTCAATGACGATGGCAAGAAATTATTTGTGGCAGACAGGGATGGCATCTACGAATTTAAGATTCAACCCAATATCCAGGTAGCGGATACGACAGACTTCGTGTACGACGTGAGGGTGAGGGATGGAGAGGATGACGTGACTTTTGCGCTTCGTGGATCAGACGCCTCCAAGTTCAAAATAAACGATAGTGGAGTCATCACTTTTAGGTCAATTCCTGATTTTGACAACCCCTCAGATGAGGATGAAAATAACAGGTATGATATAAGGGTTACCGCCACCAGGGATAACATGACCAGGACAAAGCGTTTTGCTGTTTACGTCATTCAGGCAGAAGAGCAGCAAGAAATGGAAGAGGAGGAAGAAGAAGCTGTGATTCTTGCCAGCGATCGAGTAGCTCAAGGCTTCATCTACCCGAACCCTTCCTCAGATTTTATCATGACGGACAAAATAGCGGCGCCGGAGAATGGTCAGCTTACGATTCTGAATGCCACGGGTCAGGTGATGAAACATTTGTCGCAATTCCGGCCCGCCGTGGATGTATCGGACCTGAAGTCAGGGGTTTACTTTGTTCGGATGACCACGCCAAATGCCACATCCATTTTCAGATTTGTGAAGAATTAGTTTCAGGAATTTGCGGTTCCAGCAAAGTCTCCGGGATTTCAATTCTTCTCCCTATAGAAAGGCACAATCGCAAAAGGGTCTTCATACATAGTTGGCGGTCCCGTTACAACCAGTTCGTAGATGCCTTCTTGGAGGTAACCGATGTTGAGGTAGGTTAGGTATCCCCGCTGGCCGGTAGCCGAGTTGTTGAGGAAATACATCTTGGACTGGAAAGTAGAATCGGCAATGGTGAGGTCATAGAATCTACTGATCTGCCCGAGCATGTACTGCCCTTCGTCAAATGATTCATCCGTGATGCTGCTGATCGAGTCGTAGTTCATGAACTTCTTCAGGGAGTCCTGGTAGAAGATGTGTGCTGGCAGAAATACCCTCAATACATCATCGCGAATGATGTCCGATGGTATTTGGGCTCGGATCGAGGCAAATCGCGGCGATCTGTCCTGATAGTATCCTTCATAGGCCTCATCGCCTCGTTCATCGCTCCAAATGTCAATCCTGGACAGATACTGTCCGGGAGAGCTCACCTGTAAGGAGGTCATGCCAAACAGGCTGACCACACTGAAGATGAAGAACAGCAGAAAGACCCCCCACCGGTTGAGATTGGTCACGATGGCGTAGTAGGTAGGCCTGTAGTACCGGGCCAGGGTCAAATAACTGAAAATCTGGTAAAATGGCCAGTAGAATTTGGCGTAGATGCGAAACCTCCTGAAGTAGCCCAAAGTCAAAAAATCCAGCAGACCTATGGATCCAACAACCATGATACCGTACAGATAGACAGTCGCCGCATCCTGAAAACCTAAATCGGAACGCAGACTATCGACGGTTAGCAGCAGGACCACGACCGGTATAAGGAACAACACAAGCAGGAAAATATAAGCCCCTACCAGGCTCATAAAGAGCAGAAACGAGATGCTATAGATGGTGCTACAAATGTGTTCCAGTTTCAGAATGATCTTTTCCAGGGGTGGAATTGCCTTTAACTTATTGAGGTATCTCGGCTGGAAATTTACCTTGGAGGTATCAATCCCTTTCGGGAAGGTGTAGCTGAGTCCCACCACACCTATCCATAGCCCCCGGCAAATGAGGTGAAGAATCAGTCCCATGATCATCCAGTATACGCCCATTTCAAACAGGACTACAAGGATATCCATGGCATTGACATAGCTGAAGATATTGCTGGAGAAAAAGAATAGAAACTGATCCAGCGCCGTAGGCAACTGGAACATACCATACAGCACAATGCCAGAAAGCAGGATCTCAGGCTCCCAACTCTTTTGTTGGAGACTTTTGAGCCAGTCAGGTGTCAGGTTAGTATTGGGCTTATTCACATCTGAAAAATAGCAAATTCCGTCGGTTAGGTTTGGAGCAGGAACACGAGGTCGTCAAGAACCATATCCACAACTGCGTCTTGGAGTAATGAACCGATGACTATAGCAGTTGTGAGGGCTTTGGTCGCATTTAGGCTGTTGCATCTATACAACCTCCGCAAGCTTGGCACACTCCACCAACACAGCCAGCTGCTTATCGAGAAACTCCTCCGTATTGACGGGTTTGAACAAGTCGGGATCCAGGAACTTGTTCCGCAATTGAAGCGTCAGCCGAATGGTGTCTCCTACAAAAGCAAATGCCACGTTACCCCAGATCATCTTTCGGGCGCGAAGGTCCTGGTTCACACTCATCAGCTTCTCCAGCACTGGAGTTGTGAATAGCTGCATGGCAAATTCCTCATCTGCGGAATACAGGGTGTACTTGCCGATGAGCTTGGCATCCGCATAGCCCAGGTTGACTTTGTTGATGCCCTTTTTCTTTTCAAAGGTTCGCTTCTTTGGCAGCAACCAGCAACTAGCTACAAAACGTGTGGGCAGACCAACTTCTACATAAACCCCTTTGAAAACCGTGCTCGTCTTAGTCTCGGTGCCCTCCCGTTTCTCAAGCTTCATCTCCACAAAACTGATGGTCCTACCCCCCACCTTGCCCCTGACCAAATCTTCCATCTGGCTTCTGTTGTAGGAATCGAACAACTCACTTTCTGCCAATCGCTGTTGGGGGAACGCCCCCCTGCCGTCATAGGAAAACCCAGGTCCCAGTTTGGGGATGATCTTCGATACTACATGTCGTTGAAAATGGTCCTTGAGTTTGCCCTTCTCAAAATCTTCTTTGATGCCATACACGATCAGCATGATCATGAACAATCCGCTGGCCACGCCCAGCGCCTCGATACCACCATCGGGGAGCCAAATGGCCAATCCGATGGATGCCAGGGTGCCAAGGAATATCACCTTGAAAATGATGTTGTAGGGTCGAATGCGTCTGAAGTGATACAAACGCTTCTCTTCAGCTTCATCGAGCTCCGTCTTCAGCTCAGTCAGCAATTCGTGGGTATCCAGCATGTTGAGTTAGGTGATTGTCCTATGAAAGATAAACAAAATCCATCGCGAAGCCGAAGGCACTCCTCACTGGTAAGGGCCATGATGACTTCTGCATCTTGAGCCGAGGTGCTTCAGCCCGCAAACGGCCGGAGTTATGTTTTTTCCGTTAACGCTTATTGATGAATTTTATATACTCAGCCTCAGCAATTATGATCCTGGTCACCGGCTGCCAGGTGCCAAAAGTATCAACGGTCACCGATCCGGAAGGCAACCAGTACAATACCAGGACTTACGGGCAATCGGTGTGGATGACTGAAAATCTGAGGTCCAAAAAGGATAGATCCGGAGCATCAATCAAATACCATTTTCCCAATGAGGATTCGGCGAATGTGCAGGCATTCGGCTTGTTGTATGATTACGAAACAGCATGCAGGGTCTGCCCGGACGGCTGGCGGCTGCCAACCAACGAAGAATGGGAAGTGCTTTTTGATTTCAATCGCCACAATGACGCCAGCACCTACAAGGAGCCTGGATTTTGGGAGGGTGAAGACAACACCAATAGTAGTGCCTTTTCCGTAAGGCCCGCAGGTGCAGGCAACACGGAGGTTCATCCCAATCACTTCGAAACCAGGGCCTTATTCTGGTCAGACACCAAAGAAGATGAACACTTCATTTGGACCTACATCCTGGAGCTTGGCAGAGATAGCGTGCGATCAGCTTCTCAACACCCCACTTATGCCTTTTCCGTCCGGTGCATCAAGGCTACCGACTGAAGCCCTATCTACAAGTCTCCGGGCCAACCGGGTCATCTCACCTTATCTCAATCTCCCATCAACAACGAACAAAATCCCTCAAACATTTTTGTCTAACTTCCGGAGAAACACCTGAACCCCCCGATGAAAATCAGCCTGCAGCTTCTCTGCTTTATGACCTTGTACATGCCGGTCAGCTGTTCCGATACACCTAAATCGGGTCAGCAGGTGCTCATGACTGAAGGTTTTTCGAACGCAGTAGTGGATGCCTACTGGCTTTACTTGCCACAAGCGTACGATCAAAAACAGAAGTGGCCCTTGATTATGTACCTCCACGGTGGAGATGAATCCGCGAGTCCAAATCCAAACACCGTGAAAGACGGTGGACCGGTCCGCTATATGATGGATTCCAAGGTCGTGCTTCCCGATTCCTTCATCGTCGTGAATCCACATATGCGAACGGGTAGTATGGCGCAAAGACAATGGTACAAAAACGCCAACGCGCTGATCCAGATCATTGATCAGGTCATCGCAAATCACAATGTCGACCCTGACAGGATCTACCTCACGGGTCACAGCCGGGGAGGTCATGGCGCATGGGGAGTGGCCAAGAGATACCCTGAAAAGTTCGCTGCTATTCTGCCGATTGCTGGTGCGATTTCCTGCAAATCCAACTGTGAGAAAATCGCCACGCTACCCATGTGGATCATCCACAATATCGGTGACCCCGTAGTGCCATATGATTATTCGCTACAGGCGGTGGACTTCCTGGAGCGGGAAAGTGCGAAATCATTCACCAGGCTATCAAATGTGAACATTGGCCCAAATCAGAGAAAGCTCCCATATATCTTTTCTAGCCTGGACAGTGACCAACATGGTGGCGCCGGATCCAAAGCTTATTCCTCCGCCAAAACATATCAATGGCTTCTGGATAAGCGACGCCAATTGCAGTGATCCTGAAGTGAGGACCTACGATCAATTTTTGGTAAACCCTGTCCTGGGAATTCCTGCTTTGGGCTAACTTGAACATCAGAACGATGCCAGAAATTCAGACGCCTGATGCGGCAAATACCACATGGTCAAGGAACCCAAATCTGTCAGGTATGACGTGCCCTTATCACGGAGGTTCACGCGTGATGAAATCCAAGCAACCGTGGAGGCCGTTTCAGAAAAGGTGAGTGTCTACATTTCCCACATCGGATCATTCTCTCGCAAAAAATACCCCAATTCGATCCACTGGCACTTCAAGCAAAACCCCAAGGAAATCGGTTGTCTGGATGCTACATTTTGGGAAGAAGGCAATGAGCTTTGGATTGTAGCAAGAAACTATGAACCTCAATGGGTGAAAGACAAGGCCAGGGAAATGCAGCAGGAATTGAGTGAGATGCTCGCTGATTGATTCACTCATCGCCACACAGCCGATAAAGTGGTAAACTGATACCCGAAGAAATCGTATCATCTCATTCGTAAGCCGTGCTCAGCCAATCATGAATATCATCCCCCTTCCTGAAATGCTTATTGGCCCCAGGGCTACGGAACACGGAGGAATTGTCTTCTACCATCACAGAGGTCACAAGCGCAACTTCAGGTCAAAACTCGCTTTCCAAACGCATTGCATCTCCCTGGTACTGGAGGGGAAGAAGCATGTCATTGCTGGAGCCAACACATTGCACTACACTACATCTGATCTCCTGCTTTTCAAATCCGGTAACTACCTGTCGACGGAAATTGCCGCCGATGGCGAGCCCTATAGCAGCCTGTTGATTTTTTTCGGCGCTGACATACTTCGATCCCTGCGCTACAAATACCAGAACAAATACAAGAGAAATGGTAACGTGCCCTTGCCGCCACTTTCTTTTCGCTCAGATGAGTACATTGAAGGCTTCAAAGCCACAACCCTAAGTGCATTGTCTGGTCCAAACCCACTGTCTCAGGACTTGCAACGCCTGAAATTTGAAGAACTCATGGTGCATCTTTTGGAAACCCATGGTCGTGTAGTCCTCGATTACTTTGAGGAATCGCTCGGATCTTCCGACATGGATCGCCTACAGCAGGTAGTGGAGTCGAACAAATACCGTAACATCTCGACGGAGGAAATGGCCTTTTTGTGTCACATGAGTACATCGACCTTCAAACGGAAATTTCAAAAGATCTACCACACCAGCCCGGGAAAATGGTTGAGTGAGGTTCGGCTGGACCGATCTGCCTATTTGTTGAGTGTCCGCCATATGAGTCCCAGCGAGATCTATCGCCAGGCCGGGTTTTCCACTTTGTCAAGCTACATCTACGCCTTCAAACAAAAATTTGGAATCACTCCCAAGCAGTACCAAATGGGGAGATAGTTGACCCTTTTTCTACACTTTCTGGCTGCCTCTCGACAGTCCTTGGAATCGTGATTTGCGTTTGCAGTACAAACATTAGATCACAATGAGTAACAGAAAATTCAAGCGCAGAGAAGCCTTGAAAGCTTCCGGACTGGGTTTGGCTGCTTTGCCTCTGAGCGGCGTAGCTGGAGGATATAATACCAAGGAAATCGTCACAACTCATGACAATATGGAGGGGAAAGTCGCTTTCGTCACGGGAGGTGCTCGAGGGATTGGCCTTGCTATCGCCGAGGGCCTGGCCCAAAAAGGTGTCCATGTGATGCTATTCGACATCGCCAGGGACATCCAGGAAGTGCCCTATCCACTTGCCAGCGAAAAGGACCTGGCCAACGCCAAAGAACGCATCGAGAAACTAGGTGTCAAGTGCCTCACCACCCAAGGTGACGTGCGGCAGGCACAGGACGTGGAAGGAGCTATCAAGAGGACCGTCGACGAGCTCGGGCAGTTGGATTTTGTGATCGCCAATGCAGGCGTAACCCGTGCCGGTTTTCTGGAAGACCATTCGGCAGCAGACATGCAGGTATTGCTGGACGTAAACCTGATCGGCATGGCCAATACGATCAAATCTGCCACACCAATATTGAAGTCCCAAAAATCAGGACGGATTGTTACGCTGAGTTCGGTTATTGGGCGAAGCGCTACAAGCAACTTCCCCATTTACGCGGCCACCAAGTGGGGAGTCATTGGTCTGACCAAGAGCGTCGCCATAGAATTGGGGCCTTACAATATCACTTGCAATGCCATATGCCCCGGTGGCATCAGGACACCCCTTTCCATGAATTCACATATGCTAGGCCTGTTTGGCGAGGGTACCGAAGCAGAGCAAAGAAACCGATTCGATGACTTTATGGAGGGCGTAACACCGTTGCCAGGAGGATTCCTGGAACCTGAAGAAATCGCAAAAACTGCAGTTTTTCTCTGTAGCAGCGCAGCGAATAACATCAGCGGTACAGACATCACAGTAGATGCCGGATGGAATTCCGGGAACAATACATGATGGCGCAGCTAAGGAAATTGACCTGTCGGACACCCACTTCACAAGTACCTCCCCCCACTTACCTAAGTGGGGTACCCCACTTCAAACATGAACCCCCGAGGGTCTGAACTGAACTGAGTGAGTTCGGAACTTCGGCGGCTTAGTTAATATATGAAGTGGATGAGCTTTTTGCTCGACTAGTCCGGTTCTGATATGAAATCGTTCAGTTAAAAAGTGAATTGACTGAGTATTGATGTGCGATGGATCACCTCGGAACCGAATGGGTCTAGTTCTGAACTGAACTCTCAAGCTTCCGAACAGAACTGGACATCCTTTGATTCGGAATGCCGGATAGCCCCTTGACCGTGATCTCCCCGATCTTCTGTATAATCGTTCTACTTCCCTTTGAAGAGCAGCTCATCGTGTGGAGCAGACTCCCTATTTAGGCCTTCCCCCTCGCTGCGGATTCTCAAGGACTACCCACAGGACAACAGGAACTTTTTAAAACCACGGCCACATATGATCACATGGCACGCAGTCACCTATTAATGACCAATGCGACATGCATTTCAGAGAGCTTTCAGCTAACTTGATACAACCAAAGCAATAGCATTATAAGAGACATGAAGGTAAAGCGCTATCAGGTTTGGATCATTGCCGGGATTATGGCCCTGGTCTGCGGATCCATCTTTTTCAGTACAGGGGAAACTAGCATAGTGATCTCCGAAAAACGATTCGAACAAATGGTACTGTCCAAAGATGTCAAAGGTGTTGTCTTGATCCACAAGGGGGAACTCGTAGAAATTACATTGAAAGAGGAGTCACTGCAGTTACCAGCTTATCAAGCGGAATTGGAAAATCAGGGGTCGAGCTATGCCGGACCTCATTATCAACTGCGCATCGATGATACCGAAAGTTTCGTGGCAGGTTTCAACGCGCTAATGCACCAGTTGCCGGAAGGAGCACAGATCGGCTATCAGGTCGAAGACCGTTCACACTTCTCAGACCATATCTTTCGGAATGGCATTTATGTCCTGCTGCTATTGGGCCTTTATCTGCTGATAAGACCCTTTATTCAAAATAGGGGCTATGCACCAAGGACTTGAACAACTCCCTGGAGCTTGATGACCATGTCCACTCAATGGGCTATTATGAGATTGCTTGAGATTTGAATTTGGAAGGCCTAACCATCATATTATCCATCACAGGATCGCTCTTCATCGCCAATGGTATCCTGTATGCCTGCTTTCTGATTTTCAGTAGCAAAAAGAGAGACTATAAAAAAATTATGATGGCTGGATTGCTCCTCAGCCTGTCTATCAGAATCCTCAAGTCCCTTGTCTATTTCACTTTCCCTGAAGCTCCACAGATCATCCCTGCCATAGGCCTGATCGGTATGAGCCTGTGCGGACCCTTTCTGAGATTATTTACCGATGCTATGAAAGGCAGAGCCTTCAATGCGCGTCGAGACCTTTACCACTTTGGATTCCCTTTGGCAATAGCATTGACTTTGCTTGTCAACAGTGCGATCGTCTTCAGGATTGGGTATCATTTGACGGTCTTGCAACTGTTCGTGTACCTGATATGGTCTTTGCAAAACTTGCGTGGGACATCGTTGAAGAAAGTGCCGGCCGACTTTCTGAAGCGCCTCATTATTGGAATCGGTGCCATCTGGTCTACTTTTCTGCTACAGTTGGTCATTCCTGATATACTCACCTATGCTATCGTAACGGGTACCGCTTCGCTGGTACTCTTTGTGATCACCCTTCAGGTATTCGGTCATTTTGGGAGCGTATTTGGACAAGCGAAAGCCTTCGATCGGCAAGATCCCGCCATCGAAAAAATCAGAGATCAGCTACGTGTCCTGCTGGAAGAAGAGAAAGTCTATAAAAGTGCCGACCTAAATGCCAGGCTATTGGCCGAACGACTCCAGACCAAACCGCATTTACTTTCAGGCATCATCAATCAATTCTACGAGAAATCAATCCCTGAACTCATCAACGCATACAGGGTTGAGCATGCCAAGGTCATGTTGCTATCGAACCCCGATAATCTAAAGATCGAAGCCATTGCTTACGAAGCCGGATTCAACAGTCCGTCGGCATTCTACAGGGAATTCAAAAAACACACCGCTACCTCGCCAAGGCATTTTCTTCAGCGCAAGACAAACGCCTGAATTCTCCTCCTGATTCATAAAATGGGAGATTTTCACCAGGCTCCAGCTCCATACTTGCTGAAAAAAATGAAAAAACTACCCTCCACAATAGGTGTCTTCCTGCTCTATATTGGCTGTTTCGCGCAAGAGAGTAGTCCGTCACTGCTCAATCTTCGGGGAGAGCAAGCGGCCATCGTCGCGGCGTCTAAACTTCTTCACAATGTTGGTGGCCGTGATGTCTGGCGTATGCAGTCACTCGTCGTTTATGAAAAGGCCTTTCTTAGAAGTGGAAAAGAAGTAGATCTCAAAATCACCCGAAACCTGGCCAGGACCACACGCAAAATTGAGTCCAGAACGGCAGGCACTCTCAACATCGAGGTCATCGGTGAGATGCAAGGATGCACATGGACTCAAGGCGAATTTGAGGAAATACCCAAAGAGGCATTTGACATTGAACGACAGGGGCTACAACAATCACCTTATTACATCTATCATCGCCTGGCCATGGAGGACCCTGAAATCCGTGTGGTCCTGGTGGAAGATGGCAATCGGCTGAATATTTTCGAAAACGAGGATCGGCTGCTATGCTGGTTTTTGATCGACGGCCTGGGACAGCAGTACAGCTGGGGCAATATTTTCAACGGAAAGGTAAACCAGCACTTTTATGGTCCATACAAGCAGTTGGGTGAATCAAGGTTCCCTACCTGGGGGACATCCATGGACGGACGATTCAGGTTTGAGTACATCATGGCGGAGTTCAGTGGGCAACCACTTGATATATGGTGTGGGGAAGATTAATTCAAAGGTCCTGAAGTGGCCCCTCTTCTCCCATGATCAGGTACTTGTATTTAAGTAGATCGCCATATCGTTCTTGCATCTTGAGCATCTTGCCGTTGGATTGGTCCACCCAGAAAAAGGCCCGGTTCACCGAATCATAGTCATGTCGTACTCTCCATGTCGGTATCAACGATCCCAGGTGGCTCAAGGTGTCTATGGCCTCTACTTTATAAGCATAATATTGGGCCTGCTGCGTAGCTCCAGGTTGGTAAAATGGGATAAGAAATTCCTTGCCCAATTCATATTCAAGCATTGCCAACGTCTCTATATCCAATTCCCAATTGAGCGCTTTGAAGGGTAGCTGCATGTGGAAATCAGCCTTGGCGTTGTTGGTTACAGTACTGTCGCCTCTTACCTGCCCTTTCTCAAAGAAGAAGGCAGTGGTTCTGGGGTTGGTTGAGCCCCTTTTTGAAAGGTGATAGCGAGGCGCGAAGTCGCCTAGTGAATTTACGGAATGGGTTTCTCTCACGAATATGTCACTGTCAGATTCCCATTGCTGGCTAATCGTCACCAGGCTGTCGGTTAGTTTCAGAGTCCGACTCCAGGTAGAAAGCCACTTGATATCTCCCGTAGGAAGGTCCCTGAAATACACCAGGTATTTCGACACGCCTTCCTGGTAGTCGGATGGACCAAGGCGGAATTGCACAGTGTCGACCTGGTGAGAAGGCCCTGGGCTTGGCTGACGAGGAGAAGGCTCCTGGCAGAATTGGAGGGACAAAGCCAGAATCGGCAACCTGAGCATTTTGGAGTATTTCATGTGTTACTGGTTTAGTACCTATCTCACGACCTACTGGGACTGGAAAGAACTGGCCGTGAGCGTCTCCACAAGGATGTGAGAATTGATGGAGTCCGCGAGCCTCCAAGGGTGAAGTGTTCTCCATATTCTGAGAATCGGGAGGCGAAACCTGGATTCAATTGCCCTATTCCATCTATCGCCGACTGGCCATGAAGGACCTTCAAACTTCGTGAAGTCTCCCGTATATCCTTGATATCAAACCAGTTTTTAATAACTTAATGATAGATACCGCATCCCCCTCTCACGGCTTCTGGAATAGCTAAAAAAGAAATGCCCCAAGCGCAATAAGAATGATAAAGATCTTCATTATCATGCCGTTCGCTGAAGACTTTGATGATGTGGCTGACACTATCAAACAGGCCGCTAGCGAAGTCAATTTATCAGAACAAATCGAATGTAAGAGACTTGATGATTCACTGATCCCCGGACGAATCACAGAAAGGCTCATCAACACAATTCAGGAAGCACACATTATTGTATCTGACATTTCAGGAAACAACCCGAATGTGATGTGGGAAACTGGATTTGCGATGGCCTTGAACAAACCCTTGATTCAAATCACGCAGTCCATCAAAGAAATTCCCTTTGATCTAAAGGACTTGCTGACAATTGAGTATAGCCGAATTAAGCTAGGCGAGACCTTGAGAGAGAAATTGAAGCAGGCTATCCTGGAAGCTCTGAACAAGTTTGAATTCGACACTCCAGCACCAGTCGACTCGCTGAAAGCAAGAGATATCCTCAGTATCTCAGTTACAGGATCAATGAATCTTGACATCAACAAGCTAAAGAAAAGATTGAAGAACATCATTACTCCTTACGTCGGGAAGAAGATCAATTGGCTTGTCGGTTCTTATGGAGACGTCGATGAGATCATTGCCTCATACCTGTGCGAGTTGAATGAAAGTGTTGTCATCGTGGGGTACCACTCGTATGATATTTCATCCAAAATGGTTTCGATAATTCAAGAATATAACCTGCCGTTTGTGGATTCGAAAAAAGAACAGCTACCACAATTCTCCCGATCTCCATCGGAAAGAGATACCTATATGGCGGTAAAAGGTGATTTGACCCTGTTCCTTTGGGATGGAAAAAGCTCGGGCACCAAGAAGCTCATTGGGTGGTATAGATCGATAAGAAAGGACCACATGATCGGTTTTTGCTGATGGTCCAATCGCCACAAGAGATGCTTGAGGTGCAGCAAAAAAGACCTGTCGATATCAGGGTGGAGTTGCAATGTCGTCGCCTGATCATCCTTATTTCTACTAGATTGTACTATAAAGAGGACAAGACTTATGATCGCGAGAATATGGCATGGCAGAACACATGCAGATCACTATGAAGCGTATACCGAGTTTCTCAAAGCCGTAGCCATTCCTGATTACGCACAAACCGAGGGCTTTATCAAACTGTCCTTCCTGAGGCGGCTGGAGGGAGATGTCGCCCACTTCACATTGATCACTTTTTGGAAGAACCTTGAGGTCATTAAGCGATTCGCCGGTGACAACCATGAAATAGCCAAGTATTACCCCGAGGATAAGCAATTCCTACTGGAGTTTGAAGAGAAAGTCGTGCACCACGAAGTATTCTCCGAGTTAGGATAAGCCCGACCGTCTTCAGGGTTTTTTGCAGGTATTTTGAAGTTCCCGGGAAAATGGTTTTTGTGACTGACATAGGGTTGTCACTCGGTGGTTTCAGCTTTGAGGCATAACAATACGATTTTGGCTATGAAACGCTTGCAAACAACAATACTCATTCCACTTATGGCACTAACACTCACAGCACAATCACAAACAAAAAACACTGAACACATGGAACGTCAGACCCTGGAAAAACTAAACGTGATCGGCATTTCCATGCGCACCACGAACGAAAACGGCCAGGCAGCCCAGGACATCGAAGCACTATGGGGTAAATTCTGGGGCGAAGAAATTCAAAAGCAAATACCCAATCGCGTAAGTGATGATATCTACGCCGTGTACACGGACTACGAAACTGACTATACCGGACCTTATACGGTCATGATCGGATTGCCAGTCACTGGGTTGGATGATATCCCTGAGGGATTTACAGGGATCTCCATTGACACAGATATCTATCGAAAGTTTGTTTCGAAAGGAAAAATGCCCGAAGCCGTGCTCCAAACCTGGATGGAAATCTGGCAGGCCAAGGACCTGAACAGGGCCTACAGGGTTGATTTTACAGTCCACGGCAAAAAGTACTTCGATGGGGACAACGCCGAGGTAGAGACCTTCATCTCAATAAACGACTAACATTGCGCGATGCAACAAAAAGAGCCGAAGGTAGATTTTACCTTCGGCTTCCCTATTTCTGAACGCTCCTTATTTACTGTGCAATCCCATTATTCAAAAGGAAATCCTCGTACAAGGCCTTGAAGTCCTCCACTTCAGGGGACATTCTGATCGCCTCTTCATATTGCGTGAGCGCATCAAGCAACAGCCCATTCTCCTCGTAGAATCCAGCCAGCATGAGTTTATTCAACGCTGAGGTATCATCGATTTCAGACTGAAGGAGTCTAAGGTTTTCAGCTACCTCTGGTTTGTCAGAAGCAGAGACCTTCTTGATACCGTAGTCTGCAGAAGCTACTTCCTCATTGTCCTTCTTCTTCACGTTGAAAATGTAGAGACCGGATTCGTTCTCTATTTCATCGAAATTCAATTTAACAGAAGTCTTATCTGTTTCTTCATTGTAGATCACGTCATCAAAGATGTTCTTGATGGTCACGATATACTGTGCGTCCTCACCATCTTCCGGCGCATTCCAACGAACCAAAGCCTCGCTGCTGAATACATCTACGGAATTTGGCAACAACACCTCAATAGCACCATCCGCTCCACGGGAGACAGCTCCTGTAGTATTGGTTCTGGATCTCATACTTCCTCCTTCACCTTCACTCATTTTGGCGGCGATGAACTGGGCATACCTGCTTGCGGCAGATGTCTTTTTGGTATTGATCTTGGAAGCCAGATCAGCGATCTTGTTGCTTCCTGCACCTCTGATCTCGGTAGTCTTTCCTGTTTTGTGCATCAGACCAATATATGCATCGTCTGAGGACAGAATCTCCTCCTGATCGAATAACAACGCTCCGGTTTTGAGCGTCACCAATTCTCCATTCGCTTTCTTCACTTTGTTCTGACCTTTATTGGCCAAAACTTTAAAAGTAAAGCCCTGACTGACTGCTACATGGATGGTAAAAACCATCGTCAGCAGCATGAATAAAATCTTCTTTTCCATTTTTAGTTGCGTTTAGACATTACAAAGTTAAGAATATATACAGTTGTTAGTTTCAAATCCGATCCGCCTTAAAGAGTGATCTTCGGCCTTCTTTTGTGAATGTATTCTTGATCACACCATAGTACACCTCAAGCGCATCTCCGGAGAGTGCTACAGCAATCAGGCCAAAAGTGAGATCTACGTAGTAATTGTATGAATCAAATACCTGGAGCATCACAAAATACAGCACCATCAACTCCAAAAGCTGGAAAACTTTCGTCGATCCATCATACCACTTTGGTATCCGCTTGTAGATGATGGAAAACAGGAATACATTGAAAACGCAGAGCAGTATCGCCGATGCTATTTGCCCCGCCTGACCCATCACATTGACGGGATCGTCTGACAAGACCATGGAAATGATGTTGGCGTGTATCACACCCCCATACATATCCGGCAAAGTCCTACCAGCATACTTGGCATTCAAAGGGGTGATGTACTTATCCTCAGTGGAAGTACGGTCCCCAATGTAGTCTCCCAGAAAACAGAAGATCACGATCTTACCTTCAATAATTTCCGGCGTGAAATTGTCCTGGAAAACATCCAGCACATCCAGGGCATAATACTTCGTTCCATATTTTGTTGCCCCGAAGTCGATGACATTGCCCTTGAAATTGATCAATTCAATATCGTTGTCCCGGTCCAGAAATTTTTGCGCCCTGGCAGAGTCGAGGTAACTAGCCAGCTTAATACCCAAAGCAACCTGAGCATTTCCTTGGTCGTCGTACCTCCTGGGCCAGAACTGACGGCAAAACTTCAGGTCGTCCTGATCTTCGGCTTCAGCGTCCAGATTGGCATGCGCATACTCCGCATTTCTGGTGAAAGCAGGGATACTCACACGCAGAGAGTCAATCACATTGTCCTCATCATAGATTAGCATTTGTGTGACCATGACCAGGTTTTCCACGCTTGCCAGGGCACCCTCCAGGATCATGTCTTCCAACGTATCCTTAGGAACATCAAAAAAGGTATCCATTCCGATTACGGCTGGATTGTACTGATTGATTTTGTCCACCATCACACCTATCGATCCTCTTGTTTCGGTACCTATGTTTACCAATACAATGCGCTCGTCGGCTATTGGATCTTCCCGAAGCTGCGAAAAAACAATGTCAGTCACCTGAAAGTCGCCTAAAGCATCTGCTATAGGATCAAAAATGTCAAATATCTTAAAGGCAGAAATGGAGGCAAAAGCGCCCATGATCCCAAAAATGAACAGGGTACCAAGAATGGTGTCCAACCAAAGCTTCTTTAATGTCCTCATGTAGTCGGCGGGTAATTAATTGATTTATTTTACTCGCAATTAATGTTCATTTGATTAAAGCTACAAATAGCCAAATTGGGATAATCTAATTTTTTATTGAAATTACTCAATTAGGACTGAATCAAGTTGTTGATTTTCAGAATATTCGTTGAATGGCGCGAAATCCTCTACCAAAGACAGAAGAACTAGCGAAACGTGTAATTGCCGGCGATCGAATCTTGTTGAGCAGAGCGATTACACTGATCGAAAGTAGCCACCCAGACCATCAACAAATCGCAGCCGATCTCCTGGAATTCCTGCTACCCCACACAGGGAAAAGCATGCGTCTGGGTATCACAGGGGCTCCGGGTGTGGGAAAGAGTACTTTTATCGAAGCCTTCGGCAAAATGGTGGCCGACAGCTCGCAAAAAGTGGCGGTCCTACCTGTGGATCCCAGCAGTTCCATCAGTGCCGGCTCTATACTGGGCGACAAAACCCGGATGCAGGAACTGTCAAACCATCCCAATGCTTACATCCGACCCAGTCCTGCGGGAGATAGTCTGGGTGGCGTAACACGCAAGACAAGGGAGACAATCCTGTTGTGTGAGGCTGCGGGTTTTGATCTCATCATTGTTGAGACGGTGGGTGTAGGACAATCGGAGACGGTGGTAAGGGATATGGTAGATTTTTTCCTGCTTCTGGCACTAGCCGGTGGAGGGGATGATCTGCAAGGCATCAAAAGGGGAATCATGGAAATGGCCGACGCCATTGCCATCAACAAGGCAGACGGCGACAACATCAACAGATGCAAACTTGCAGCGAAATTCTACGAACAGGCCATACACCTTTTCCCGCCATTGGAAAGCGGATGGACCGTACCTGTTCTGACCTGCTCTGCTTTAGAGGGCAATGGCCTGGCAGATTTGATGCAAAATCTAAAAGCCTTTGAGGAACATACAAAGGCTAGTGGGTTCTTCCAGGAAAACCGGTCGCGCCAAGAGATCAAATGGTTTCGAAGTTCCTACCGAAACCTCCTTGATCATTATCTCGCCAATAAGATCAACAACCAAATCCTGATATCCCTTGAAGAGCAAATAAGGCAGGGCTCACTCACAGTGCGAACGGCACTGGCAGCGTTGCAAAAGGAACTGGCAGGAGTATGGTAGACTCCTGCCAGTGACCTATCTTAAAGAAATAGAAAGCCATTGGGACCAATGCCCGTGGCAAACTCATCAATCAGTGTCCCTTCGCTATTGTAAATGAAAGTAGTACCAGTAGAGATAAAAGAGTTGTTGTCTCCAACAAAGACCTGATTTGTTTCCGGATTCAACCCGATACCATACAGTGCAGCTCCTCCGGTGGCGAAGGGTGTAGCCATCGGGGTAGCCTCATCCAGTGCCACAGCAAACACGGTCGTCTGCCCTGTGAAATCCGCGTTGCCAGCACCAAGGAAATAGAGCACATTGCGCTCCACATCCAGGGTCATTTTTTCATTGAATGCGGAAGTAGTAAGTCCATCGAGGATGGTCGTGACGATGTTGTCCTCGCTATCAATTTCAATTAAACTACCTCCGGTACACAAGACGAGCAGGTCTCCATTGGAGTTGAGGGCCATTTCCGACGGGCCGAAGGGCGTGGTCAACGTGGCAACGCTGTTGTCCGACGTGTTGATAACTGAAATAACAGAAGCCGACTCATGGGTAACGTAAAGCGAACCTCCAACTGCCAGAATATCCTGAGGCCGCTGGTCCAACAATATCGAATCCACCACAGATGATGATGACAGATCCACAATCGCCACATAAGAATCAGGGTCATCTGTAAATGCCGTACCGATGTCGCCCCAGTTCGTGACGTAAGCCAGGTCTTCAACTACAGCAATGTCTATGGGATTATCCAAACCTTCATCGACGGTAGCACTCAAAGTAAAATCAAGCGCCAGGACATCCACTTTGTTGGGCGCATTGGTCACTACAAAAAGCTCGCTGCCAAAACTTCTTGCATTTTGAATCGTTGCCTCCGCTTCATAGACACCCTGTTCTACTTCCGAAGAACGAAATGCATAGCTGGAGATCGAGCCATTGGCGGAAAAGAAATTGCCTTCATTCAAAACATACACCACAGGGAAATCCAAGTCAGTGATGGTGACTTCGATCGTGAGCTGACCTGTGAGCCCTTGATCGTCGGTTACCTCGAGCAGCAAATTGGCATTTTCGTTGGCCTCTCCCCCTGCGGTAAAGGCAATCTCCGCCGTTCCTGTCATGCTGCCCGAACCTGTCACCGAAGTGATGGATGCAGCGCCATTTCCTGTCACATCAAGTGTTAAGTTGGTTTCAGAAAAACTGGAAATTGCATTAATCTCTACCTGGAAAATTGTGCTGCTATCTGGTTTTAGCGTCACATCCCCGCCAACAAGGTTTATGAAGGGGATGGCCGGGGTGGGTTCATCATCGCCACAACCCATGAGCATCGCCAGGATCAGCACCAGGCATGAGAGGAAAGAAAATCGATTCTTGTTCATTGTAGATAATAGTTGAGTTTTAAAGTAATGTCGTAGTTGATACCCGGCATGGCCCTGTTTTCATAGCTTTCGTAGTCCTCATCAGTCAGATTACGGACCCTGCCTGAGGCTTGCAATTGAAAATTGTTGGTCTTCAGTAGGTTCTTTGAAAAGAAGATGTCGTAAAGCGTGAATTCTGGTAATGGAGCCAGTTCATTGTTGGCTTCGGTAAACCGTTCCCCTGTGAAGGTCCTGCTGATTCCGAAATGCCACTCGAAGAGGGTGATATCCAACCTGGTGAGGGACGTTCTTCTGGGGGTAAAAGCCACTTGTTTACCCTGAGACCTGTCAGCGCTCCCCAAACCGATCTGGTTGATGGTTTCGGAGTATGTGGCGTTGTGGCGAATTGCAACATTTCCCCAATTCCCCAATTCGTAGGATGCAGCAACTTCGAAATTCAGCCCACTGGCAACAACCTGTTCCAGATTTTGCGGAAACCAGAAAGACGTCACCTGACCCTGATCATCCCTCTCCCGACCGCCCGGTCGCCAAAGTATCCAGTTATCAACCTCGCTACGATAGGCGCTTGCAGTAGCTTCCAATTGCAAAGCGGAAAAATTCAGTGTCCCGGCTACTGCGACGTCAACAGTCGTCGCCAGCTCGGCATCCAATGATGGGTTTCCTCCCGGATTCCAAAATCGGTCGTTCAAGGTGGGCAACCTATAGCTGCGGCTCCATTGCGCCTCGGCATTGAGACGCAAGACCTCCGACTGCAATAAGTCCAACGATGTAAGTAAGGAGGGAGAAAATGCTTTTAGTTCGCCATCCACCATAGGTTGCCGCAAGTTGGCCCCCACGGAAATCCAGGAGAGTGGAACCCAATCCAGGGAAGTAAACCAATCATTTCTGATTTCCGATATGTTATCTTCAAAGGAAGCCCCATTCACAAAAAGTAGGTTAGCGTTTACACCTCCCAAAACAGTGAATTTGTCCCATTGCTCCAGTTCCATTTGTGACAACCCAAAGACGCGCTCCACAACCAAAGGAGTCCCCTCATTGTAAACCTGTCTGTCCCGGGTATAGCCAATATTGAACTCCGCATGCCAGTCCGAGGGATCAAGATAGTACCCAATATGACTCCTGAAGTTCCGGTCAAAAAGCTGATCATCACTGGTGAAATCGTTCCTGGAAGGCTGGATCCGCCGGTCGTTCTCAGCAAACCATAGGGATGCACTCATGGAGCTGTTGTCGTTGACTTTCCAGGCTAAATCCTGCGCAACATTGCGACTGTCAAAGGCTGCATTGCGTTGATTGATGGTCTCTCCACGATCGTCATATTCAAAGTCATTGTCTGCTTGCAGGTTCTGAACACGCAGGCTATAGGCGATTAGGTCATTGCCCCACTGGATCCCGGCTTCTGTCTGATTATATCCAAAACTTCCTATGGTATGACCAGTGGACACAGTCAGCGGCTGGTTGAATGTAGGTGCCGAGAGAAGCGTTATGGTTCCGCCAATCGCTCCACTCCCGTAGACAGAGGATCCAGGTCCCTCTTGCAGACTGATCTGCGCCGCGCCTACGGATGAAACCAGATTAAGGTCGGACTGCCCATTCGAAAAGGAATTGATGGGCATGTTGTTCCACAACAGGGCAGTACGGGAAGGACCCAGACCACGCAGGTTGATGGAGGATAGCTGTCCCCTGGCACCGTATTGATTAACCGCAATGGGCAATTCCCGGAGCAACAAATCCGTCAACGACTCAGCCCCTAGCGAATCTGTAGGCATTTCATGAGTCAAGGTGCTCATGGTATATTTCTCCTCTTCCAGGCCAGTGACTACTACGCCCTCCAAGTGGACGGTATCAGACAAAAAATCCTGACCCAATGCCGGAAGCAACAGCGCCATGAGACCAAGGAGGGCTAACCAAAACTTAATATTCCACATCGTTGTACGTTTTGTCCAGCCTTCACCCGAGGTGGAAAACGCTTCCTAAAAAGCATATGGCAGGTCTCCTGGCTCTTTCATGTTCAACGCCTTCCCGTCTAGTGACAGTGGCCAGATAAGATGAACATCCTTACGGAATGAAATTACAGTTGCGGGGACAGCCTCGGCTTCCAACCGAGTTCCCTTTTAATCCAGCGGAACGACTTCTTCCACCAGAACCATACGCTTCAAAGTTACAACGATTGATCCAGATTGTGCCACAGGCCCAGTGATTAGCCCATTATTCTCCCAAATGCGGAGATGAGCTCACATCATTTGTTAGGGGAAATTCCAGAAATTTTTACATTTTTGAATACACGCCTGCCTCCAACCTAACCGCACCATGCATAGAGGCTTAGTACTATTATTGTATTTGATGGCCATGGTCGCTTATGGCCAGACCAAGCTCTTTGACTGTTCTATCGAACAGAAAAGGGCATACACGATGCATCACGTTCAGGATCGAGCCCTAAATCGCTCGTACCTGCTGATGGTTTCCTACAATCAGGTAGACGTGCTCATCCTGGACTCGACGATGATGATGACCGGGCAAAAGAGCTACCCCATTCGGCTCAAGCAAGAGAAGCATTACCTCACGGAGCCGCTGGATTTCACAGCTGAGAATGGAATGGTTTATGGATTTTATGCCAATCACAACCTGACCATCGCCGGATTTCTGGAATTTAACCTTCGATCCAAAAAGGCTGTTAGACGCGGCCAATTGCCCATAGACCTGAATCGTAAAGATGAATTTCTGTTTTACTACAAACAGAATGATGTATTCTACCTGGCATCGGGCACTAAGGGCACCAGCATCGTGAAAGTGTATGCGATCTACACGCCCAAAAACATAAAGAGGTCGGCGTTCTTCGTGGATGTGTACGAGGACCTCCACGACATGTTCAAGCGATTCAGCGAGCCGAAATCCATGGACGTAGGTGTGGTTACGGCCGATTCAGACTTGTCCACGCTGTCGAAAAAGATTAAAGTGTATCCACAAAGCAATGAGCTCAGAATCACATTTGAGACCAGTGGAGGAACAGAAATTATTGATCTGGACCTCGAAAACGAAGCCTACACAGATGATATCATTCATTACCGGAGGTTCAACAAAGAAGGGAAGACAAACAACACTAACTCCTTCCTGATCGGCGATTATCACTTCATCGCCAGGTCGTCGGGAGAAGAGATATTCGTTTATGCTGAAGAAAAGGGGCGTTCGGAAGCACTGTTTTCTGGTAGGTTTGATCGGGAGATGGATGACATCCCGTTTGCCAATGAAATGGATATAGGCGGAAAGATCTGGACGAGTTCAAGTTTCTACCGTAACACACCCAAAGATCTGATACGGGATATCGACGATGGCAACATCGGGATCGACGTCGACCCACTGGATACGGCCTATGTGATTACCGTGGGGAATTTCAAGGAAACCACCAACCCAATAACTGACCCCTATGGCAGCAAGGTCTCAGGAAGAAACGAAGGCGAGTCCTCTTACTTTAAGGTATTACTCTCCTCGGACTTTCAACCTCGTCCGGATACCATACACGACTGGCAATCCCTGGAAATCGCCGAGTTCTTTACCGAAAATGACCTAAAGGGCCGATATGTTTTTAGATTCGAGTCCAAGGATCGTGATTATGTTTTTTTTAAGGACAAGAAGGATAGGAATTTCAAACTCTATAGGCTGGACTGACCTATCTATTATCCTTTTGCTTGGCCTTTGCTGCTGCCAACAACCGCAGAAAGAATCCAGCAGCTCACCATCTCTGCTATTGCGTCATGCAACAGGTTTTGAAGTAACTCCAAATACCATTGAGGTCATTGAACCTTGGCCGGGTGCTCAGCGTCAGGTATATCCATTGCCCCAAAATGTACAAAGGGTGATATGCACCTCCACGACACATTTGCATTTTCTGGAACTCCTGGGCCTTGAAGACAGGCTGGTTGGTTTCCCGACTACCCGATACATATATTCAGAGAAAATCAGAAAACG
Source organism: Cyclobacteriaceae bacterium (assembly GCA_965601475.1). GTDB lineage: Bacteria > Bacteroidota > Bacteroidia > Cytophagales > Cyclobacteriaceae > JAWPMT01. The sequence continues at coordinate 2,201,043 of OZ271832.1, forward strand.
CGTTGACGATGGAGAAATCAGGGACATCGGCCCAGACGGAGCTATCAACCTGGAACTGGTCCTCTCTCTCAAGCCAGATCTTGTCATTGCATTTGACGCCGGAAACGAAAGTGGGATTCTTCAGCAAATCAAAGAGGCCGGCATTCCGGTCATGCTAAATGCTGACTACATGGAAAAAACACCTCTGGGGCGTGCTGAATGGTTGAAGTTTTTCGGTGCGATATTCGACCGGGAAAGAAAGGCTGACTCGGTATTCCATTTCATAGAATCTAACTACATCGCATTGCGCGATCAGGCCGCAGCCACTGCGGAGCGTCCAGCCATCATGACCGGTGTATTGCTGGGCGAAACCTGGTTCCTCCCCGGTGGTCAGAACTGGCTCGCCACCTTCTTCGAGGAATCAGGAGGAAAATATGTCTGGGGGGAAAACCAGGATCGGGGGTGGCTCGAATTATCCTTCGAGGCCGTTTATGAGCAAGCAGGTACTGCATCATATTGGATTGGCACGGCTACCTTCTCCTCCAGAGAAGAACTGCTGGGTGCAGATGATCGATACCACAACTTCGATCCTGTGTCCCACGATCGCGTGTACAACTATGATCTGCGGTACCGGCAAAATGGTGGCAATGACTTCTTTGAATCAGCCTACGCAAGGCCAGACATTGTACTGGCGGACCTCATTGCAATACTCCACCCTGAAGTTCTGCCAGATCATCAGCCATTCTATTTCGGTAAACTACCATGAGCAGCAGGAACACCCCGAGCAAGAAGTGGGCGCTGGTCTTCGTAGCGCTCTTTGCATGCCTGATGGTAACCATGGTTTTGAGTATTTCTGTGGGATCAATCTTGATGGACCCTGCGAGCATCTGGTCCTATTTCATTAACGGATTTTCAGGAACGGAAAGCTGGGACGTGATCCTGAAGCAATTCAGGATACCCAAGGCCCTAACCACGGTCTTCGTGGGGGCTGCTTTGGGTGTCAGCGGACTGCAAATGCAAACGCTATTCAGAAATCCATTGGCAGGCCCGTTCGTTCTGGGCATAAGCTCGGGAGCGGGTTTAGGTGTGGCCATTATGATTTTTTTAGGTGTACAGTTTGGCTTCTATTTGGGTATGACGGGTATTGGCAGAAACTGGCTTTTCGTTATTTCAGCGGGATTGGGGTCATTTTTGGTTCTACTGGTCATCGTGCTTGCCTCATCTAAATTGCGCGATGGCGTGAGCCTCTTGATCATAGGCTTGATGTTTGGTACGGTAACCAGTGCGGTGGTGAGTATTTTGCAATTCTTCAGTCAGGCTGAAAACATCCAGGCGTTCGTCTTTTGGTCCTTTGGTAGTGTGGGCAGTGTGTCCAGGTCTGAGTTGCAAATTCTGATTGCACTATTGATCCCCGGACTTATTGGCGCAGTGTTTTTGTCGAAATCCCTGAATGTGCTGCTACTGGGTGACAACTATGCCACAAGCCTGGGTTTGAACCTCAAAAGATCCAGGCTACTGATCATCATCAATACCAGCCTACTGGCGGGTACGGTGACCGCGTTTTGTGGGCCCATCGCCTTCATCGGACTTGCAGTACCACACCTGTGCCGGATGATCTTCAACACTTCCAACCACCTCCTACTCTCTCCGCTGGTGATGCTACTGGGAGCCATCTTGCTCCTCGCTTTTGATCTCATTGCCCAGGTGCCGGGATTGGACGTGACCTTGCCCCTCAATGCCATGACTGCAATGTTTGGTGGTCCTTTCGTGATTTGGATGATTCTGAAAAAACGGTCCGTTAATTACTCCTGATGTTACTGCTAGAAACGAGAGACCTGGAAATCGGCTACCAGCCTGAAAAAGTGCTACAATCAGGCATTGACTTTCGGCTATCGGCAGGCACCATCGTTTCGCTCATGGGCCAAAATGGGGTCGGGAAGACCACATTCATTAAGACGATCCATGGCCTCATGCCAGCCCTGGCCGGGCAAATAGAAATAATGGGCGAGGACATCGCGCAATTCTCAAGACAGGAGTTGGCGACAAAGTTTGCAGTCGTATTGACCGAGAAACCACCGGTTTCAAATATTACCGTACGTGACCTCATTGCCCTTGGACGGCATCCTCACAACAACTGGCTCGGAATGCTATCCCCCGGTGACAAAGTTGCCATTGACAAAGCCATTGATCTCACCCGAATCAACTACATCGCCGACAAAAGCCTCCACGAACTCAGCGACGGACAATTCCAAAAAGTGATGATTGCCAGGGCACTTGCCCAGGAAACAGACATCATCGTCCTCGACGAGCCGGTTGCACACCTGGACCTGAATAACAAGATCGAAGTATTGCTCCTGCTGCGACAAATTGCCGATGAGGGCAAGGGCGTACTCATTTCGACGCATGACATGCAGGTAACCACGCAGTTGTCGGATGAATTGTGGCTATTTGACTTCAACACCTCCGTCCGGCACGGCCTCCCTGAGGATTTGATCGTTTCTGGAACATTGTCCAAGGCGCTATTCCTCGAAGAGCACCCTTACGACCTCATCCATCATCGTCTGCTTGTTAATACCCGTGGTCCGGCTGTGCAGGTAGAGGGAGACCCAGAAATTGTCTATTGGACTTCTCAGGCCTTACACCGGGGTGGGTTTAAGGTCGCCTCAAAGGGGTTCGTCACCATAACCTGCTCCCAGGGAAAATGGCAAACGGCAGACCGCGACTTCTACTCCATTAGGGAACTCATTGCCTGGTTGTCTGAAGTCCAGGAAACACTTCAGAAAGCAAACCTCGAGGACAATTAACCATTCCCGTAATTAAACGTATACTCGCGCAACCAAGAGATGACAATTCGCATCCCTCAGGCAAAGGTCAAGACATGTCAAATCCAAAACACGCGATCGCCCTGGCGATTTTTATTATTCCCGTACTACTTTCAGCCCAAAATGCTGTCAATATCAAGGGAACCATTCTGGATAAGTCCAGTGGTGAACCCCTCCCATTTGCTACCGTCAACCTCAAAGGAACAGCCATAGGCACCATCTCCAATGCCGATGGTGACTTCACCTTCAGATGCCCCAACCAGGGAACGCTACTGGTAAGCTTCATTGGCTACCAGTCATTCGAAATCCCCATCCAGGATATCAATTCTGAGTTTTTGATAGCTGAGTTAACGCCCACTTTCATTGAGCTGACAGAATTGGTCGTAAGGCCCCTCTCTGCCGAACAGTATTTGCGTCGGGTAGTGCGCAAGTTTGATGACAACTATGCCAAGACACCCTTTGAGACCAGGGCCTATTATCGAGAGAAATTCACCGAGAACAATGCTCCAATTCAATATACGGAGGCATTTTTCAAGAGCTTCTACCCAGACTTTCGTCAGGACTCATCACAGCATCAGCTGCTACTCTATCGTCGAACAGAAGACCTCCAGGACATCGCATTCATGGCCTCCAGAAGGGACAAAAAGATTGCCAAAGAGCAAAAGAAGGCTCTGAAAAGGGGGGAAGAATATGACAATGAAACGGATCAAAATATCATTCAGATGGCGTTTGGAGGGCCGGAAGAAGTGATTGCGGAAGATCCGGTGATTGCCCCGGAAAATTTCCTGGACACGCTCCTCTTCAAGAAATTTCGGTATGAATACGGCGAAAACTCCTCTTATCAGGGACGAAAACTCCTGTCGATCAATTTTGAAACGAGAGGCAAAGTGGAGCATGTGAAACAATCCGGCAAGATCCTGATCGACGAAGACTCTGATGCTATTGTTTCGGTGGAATTCACGGGCAAATTTGTGATCCCCCTATGGGCGCGGCCACTGCTATTTACCTTCGGCCTGGCCATCAAGGAGCCCGTGTTTACCAAGCGAGTTCGCTATCAGCAAGTAGGTGAAAAGTGGTATCCCCAGAGCATGTTGGTACAAGGTGGCCTGGGATTGACCAAGAGGTATATCCTCAAGTCCAATGACAAGTCGGCCTTTTATATTGAGCAAGTCTTCAACGTCCAAAGTATCGATCTCAAGAACCCAACGGAGATATCCAAAGAGCACCTCTACGATCCCGACGATGACCTGGAGGAACAGCTCGTGACCGAAGATGGGGTGGAATGGTCCAAAGTGAATGTGCTGCAGGTTGAAAACCAGTTTGCCGGTTCAGACTAGACAAAAAAAAGAACCCCTTTCCAGAAGGGGCTCCATGAGGCAAGTATCACCTAAACCTAACCTAAACCACTATATTAACTTACCTCATTTCTTGCCATTCAAGCTCCAATCGTATTCGTAGAATTTTGGCTGCTTGGTATTTGTTATTTTCTCCTTGCGATAATCATTGATGTAGCCCACCAGAGACTTCCCGGTCATCTCAAAATCGGCGCGATACCAATTGAATATTTGTGATAACTCAGTTTTCTTATCAACAACCACAAACCAGTCAAGGTTCAAAACAAAAGCCGTCCGCTCTTGCAGTTGCTCCTCCAGTCCGTCCGGGAAAAAGCCAAAATTCGCCAGTGGCGGACAACTCACAGCAGCGCATACCAGGACAAAATGAGTTCGTTCATCATGGAAGCTCATCATGAGCCGGCCTTTCTCAATTTGATCCAGCGTTAGCATTTGTCCTCCCACATTGTGGCGGATGCCATTGAAGAAACTAGGTTCGTCCAATGGACTTTTAATGGGATACAGGTCAATAACCTGTTTGATCACCAGAATATTGTAGGCATTGATAAGAAAAGCCTTGTGCGCTTCAGGACTCATCGATTCACACTGCGCCTCGGCGATTTTCTCTACAAGGGCATCCAATTGAGCAGGTCCCCCTTTGATAGCTTCATAGTCAACTCGGCCCTGATCGTCGACATAGGTCTTGAAGAAACGATCAGCATCTTCAAAAAAACGATCCTGTGCCCCGACAAACGTGGACACAAACATCATTAGCAGGATTAAAGTCTTTTTCATTTTCAGTAGGGAGATTGCTTCTTCACACACCAACGCCATGAAGACATTGAAGTTTGACCATAAGGCTGATGTGTCAATGCATTGACATTAATCGATTAATCTGGGTATCTTGAAACTCACAGCCCGCCAACTCGACTTAAATTGACCTCTGTAAACCCCTACTCATGGAGCACATCGTAATCATAGGGAATGGTATTGCCGGTATCACCACGGCACGACATATCCGAAAACGAAGCGAGCACAAGATCACGATCATCTCAGGCGAAACCGACCACTTTTTTTCGAGGACGGCACTCATGTACATCTACATGGGGCACATGGAATACAGACATACCAAGCCTTATGAGGACTGGTTTTGGAAGAAAAACAAGCTGGAGTTGGTCAGGGGCTGGGTGAAAACAGTAGACTTCGACAATAAGCAAGTGCAGCTTGAAGACGGCAACCGAATGAGCTACGACAAGCTGGTAATTGCCACCGGTTCCAAGTCAAACAAATTTGGATGGCCAGGCCAGGACCTCGAGGGTGTGCAAGGGCTATACAACATGCAAGACCTTGAGCTGATGGAGACGAATACCAGAGATATCCAAAGGGCCGTGGTCGTCGGGGGCGGGCTGATTGGAATCGAAATGGCTGAAATGTTACACTCAAGACATGTCCCGGTGACCTACCTGGTGAGAGAGAAGAACTTCTGGAACGGAGTGATACCCACACAGGAAGCGCAACTCATCGACCGACATATCATTGAGAATGGCATTGATCTTCATCTGGCCACGGAGCTGAAGGAAGTGGTTGATGATGGGCAAGGCAGGGTCAAAGCGGTGATCACTAATAAGAACCAGACCATAGATTGCCAATTTGTGGGTCTGACCGTCGGTGTTTCCCCCAACGTTGACTTCCTGCGAGATACCGCACTGGAGGTGGACCGGGGTGTACTGGTCAACGAGTTTCTGGAAACCAACATACCCGATGTCTACTCTGCGGGTGACTGTGCACAACGACGAAATCCTATAAAAAATCGCAGGCCTATCGAGGCCGTTTGGTATACTGGCCGAATGATGGGTGAAAGCCTGGCCAAGACATTGACGGGCGAAAAAACAGCATATGATCCTGGATACTGGTTCAACTCAGCCAAGTTCTTTGACATTGAGTATCAGACCTACGGACATGTTTGGGCCCAGTTGAAGGATGGTGAAAAGGAATTCTATTGGGAGCACAGTTCAGGCAAGAAGTGCATGCACTTTGTCTTTGATGAGCATACCCGTACATTCCTGGGCGTCAATACTTTCGGGATCCGACTACGCCATGCGAACTTCAACAAATGGTTGCAGGACCAAGCCTCCATCGAACATGTCCTTGAACATCTGAAAGACGCCAACTATGATCCGGAGTTCTACACGCAACATGAGGAGGAGATCATCAGCCAGTTCAACAAGGAAAACGGCACGACAGTGAAAGCCAGGAAAAGGAGTTGGAAGCGCATTCTCGATGCCGTGACAATTTGAACTATCGGAAAAAATTGAACCCACAGAACCAAAATATATTGGATAAATGAAGCAAATCAGACTAGCAGGACTCGTCGTATTTCTTTTTTCGTTCTTCACGCTTCTGGCGACGCTATTTCTGGCAGAATACACGCTGACGGAGGAGATCTTTGCCAAGAAGATAAAAAGTGAGCATCAGGATATCCTTCGACCAGAGATGCAAAAGCTCTTCGGCGAAACCTATAACCTCTCCATGCCTTTTGCCAACGGGGTGAAGCAGGTGGTGGAGCAAGTGAATGATAAGGCTCGGGCCGCTCAACAATGGGACAAAGTGATTTACTACGACTATGTGGGCTCGTTGACAAAGGCATCTGCAAGTGGATTGGTCGTAGAGAACAATACGCTGCTCTTCATTTTGGTTTTTGTCGTTGGTACCATAGGTGCTTTGATGTTCAACCTACCCAATGTGGAGTTGAGAGGCCCCGCCGGCATAAAGAACAACCACATCTTTCACAATGCTTTGAATAACCGCGGATGGATGGGCATTGCCATCGGTACATTGTTGATCGTCTTCTACATCTTCCTGTACTTCTACGATGCCTACATCATGAACTGGATCATTCTGGTCGAGCCCCTGAAGAAGTTGATCATTCCATCCGGAGAGTCCAGTCAATGGTTTTTATATGGGTTCCTTTATACGTTCGCGGTGTTGGTGATGGGGATAAGGATGCTTATCAAGTACCGCCACAACCGCTATCAAATATTCCGGACCCTTTCTGTCATGTTTTTTCAGTTGGGTTTTTCATTTCTTATACCGGAAATACTGGTGAAGTTGAATCAGCCCTACTTCAACTTTTCGAACATGTGGCCTCTGGATTACGACTTCTTTGATGCATGGCATATCAGCTCTCTCACGACAGCCGGAGGTACGGGTCTGTTCATGCTGGTGTGGGGCATTACCCTGTTTGTGATCGGTGTACCTGTTTTTGTTTTCTTCTTCGGTAAGCGTTGGTATTGCTCGTGGGTTTGCGGATGTGGTGGTTTAGCTGAAACCGCTGGTGATCCGTTCCGACAATTGTCTGATAAGTCTACTGAAGCATGGCAGATCGAGCGAGTCATCATTCATGGTGTGTGGGTTTTCGCCACGATCATGACAATCCTGGTGCTATACAATTTCTACGGCGGTGATTTCTATTTTGGGGTAAACAAATGGATGGTATTTGCCTTAGTCGCCCTGGTAGGGGGCGGACTGTACTTCATGCATCGCAAAAAATATCCGCACATGTCAGGCACCAAAGTGCGAAATGTGGTCGCTGGGATTGTAGGATTCATCGGCCTGGGCATTGCTTTCAGCGAGATCTCCGTTTTTGCTAAGTACATTCCTGTTGATGGTAGTCAATTCAACGTCTCCAGCTTGAATATCCGTACGATATACGGCTTTATGATCGGTTCGATCTTTTCCGGTGTAGTAGGTACGGGATTCTATCCGCTGATGGGGAATCGTGTTTGGTGCCGGTTTGGCTGTCCGCTGGCCGCTTACCTTGGTTTTGTGCAAAGGTTCAAATCCCGGTTCCGAATTACCACAAATGGAGGCCAATGTATCTCCTGTGGCAATTGCTCAACCTATTGCGAAATGGGTATCGATGTAAGGTGGTATGCGCAACGTGGTCAGAATATCGTGCGATCCTCTTGTGTAGGTTGTGGCGTCTGCGCTGCCGTATGTCCTCGCGGCGTGTTGAAACTGGAAAACGGACCCAACGACGACCAATCCAGGATGGACGCACCTCCCCTGATCATCGGCAATGAAGGCATTAAAGTAGGCGCCTAAGCCACCACCGGTAAAGCTGAAGATATTCAGGTCACTTCCAAGGAAGTGACCTCTTTTTTGAAATCCCATTTCTACAAATACGAAACTTATGCCGGAAGATTTTCGTATCTTCGGAAACATCAATTTTGACAAAATCGAAAGTAATGTGAAACCTTAGGGATTTTGTCGAGTAACTCATTTGATCAAAGACTATGAAAGGCACCAATCTCGGAGAACTTGAAGAACTCATCATGCTCACAGTGGCCATGTTATTCGATGACGCCTATGGTGTAGCCATACAGAATACCATCAAGGAAAAGAGCGGCAGGTCCATTTCTATTAGTACCGTGCATGCGGTACTGTATCGTCTGTCGGATAAGGGTTATGTAACCTCGCGATATGACGGAGCAACGGCAGAACGCGGGGGCAGGCGCAAGCATCTGTTTCGTGTGACAGTAGCCGGACAGAAAGCACTCAGCCAAGCCAGGTCTTTACGCAATGACATGTGGGACGCCATTCCAAAAATTGCATTTGAATGAATCTCCCGACACCAAGGTGGATAGAACGATTGCTGGATTGGTATTGTGAACCCTTGCTGGTCGAGGGCATTCTCGGGGATTTGGACGAGAAGTTTTACCTGAACCTGGAAACCAGGGGCAGACGCATGGCCAGACTACTCTACGTTCTGCAAGGACTTGGTTTCCTGCAGCTGAAATTCCGAAAAAAAAGGTCAAACTCAAATATCGAACCCATGCTCAAAAACAACCTCACCATCACCCTGAGAAACTTATCGAAACACCCATTCTACGCCTTTATCAACACCCTGGGGCTAGCCATTGGGATGGCAGCAGGATTTATGATACTCCAATACGTGCACTACGAATTGGGATACGACAAATTCTTCGAGAACAAGGAAAACATTTACCGGGTGCAAACCAATCGTTACCAGGACGGTGAACTCGCCACGCAATGGGCCGCCGGCGCCGCAGGAGTGGGTCTCCACATGAAGGAAGATTTGCCAGAGGTAATTGAATTTGTCAACCTGGCATCCAGCCAGGCGCAGATCTCCTACGACAACAAGTATTATCAACCGGAGAGTCCCTACTATGCCGGAGAGGAGTTCTTTGAAGTATTCTCACTCCCCTTGATCGCGGGGGTGGACAGTCTGGTCCTAAAAGAGCCATTCACTGTCGCCTTAAGTGAATCACTTGCCAGGAAAATCTTTGGTGATGAGAATCCCATGGGACAGATTATCAGTCAGAATGATTCCCGCGACTTCAAGGTGACGGGCATCTTTCAGGACTTCCCAGGTCAGTCACACATGAACTTCGACCTGCTTTATTCATTCGAAACGTATGCGGTACTTACCAGCCAGGAAGCCAAAACGGCCTGGCAGTGGGATGGTTTTCTCAATTATGTGGTCCTTGCGCCTGGCACTGACCCGGATCAATTGGCTCTGAAGTTTCCTGACTTCATTGAGGCCCGGGAAGGAGAGACTTTGCGAGAGTTCAATTCCGATATGGAATTCATCCTCCAACCCCTGGCAGACATCCATTTGATCTCTGACTATCGCTCGGAAATCAAATCGAACGGCAACAAACAATCGACCTATTTCCTATTGATCATTGGCATGTTCGTACTTTTCATCGCCTGGATCAACTATATCAACCTCACCACTGCCCGATCCATGAATCGCGCCAAGGAAGTGGGTATTCGCAAAGTAATGGGCAGCAACCGAGCACAGCTCTTGCGGCAGTTCTTGTTTGAGTCCTTTTTCCTCAATCTCATGGCCTTCCTCATAGCAGCTGTCGCTGTGGTCATCAGCTTCCCCTTCTTCAACAACTTTGTAGGAAGATCCAGTGCCTACACCTTCCCCACTGATGCTATCTTCTGGTTGGGCATTGGCCTGGTCTTTCTTGTTGGCATAGTGCTTTCTGGCTTCTATCCGGCCGTAGTGCTCTCCAGATTCCGACCGGTAGCCGTTCTTAAGGGCAGGTTTTCAGGAAGTGCGTCAGGCAATCTGCTACGAAAAGGGTTGGTCGTATTCCAGTTCCTGGCTTCATTGGTGCTCATTACCGGTACATTCATTGTCTATCAACAAATGTCCTTTCTTCAGTCGCAGGACCTTGGTGTGCGTGTAGATCAGACGATGGTGGTATCGCCCCCTAGTTTCGCTACGGACTCCATATTTGAGATCAGAAACACCACCTTCCAGAACCGCCTGAACGGCGAAGCCAACGTGAGTGGCTTTGCCGTGTCAACCTCCGTACCTGGCAGAACACCCAACTGGAATGCGGGAGGTATTCGATTTGTCGGTGAGAGCGACAGCGAAAGCAATCAATATCGTGTTCTTGGGTGCGACGATCAGTTTATGGATTTCTATGGAGTGGACCTCATTACAGGACGAAAATTCAGCAGCTCTTTTGGCAATGAAGATGCAAATGTCATTTTCAATGAAGCGGCCATGCAGCGCATAGGGATTGCCGATCCGGAAGATCTGATCAACCGCAAACTCTTCTTCTGGGGGGACACCTTCAATATCATAGGGGTTGTCAAGAACTATCGACAGGAATCGCCAAAACAAGCCTATGACGCTATCATTTTCCGGTATTTCGACTCACCTGGTGGCTATTACTCCATTGATATCAACACCTCAGACCTGAAGCATTCTATCACACGCATCGAAGAATCCTGGGAAGAAGCCTTTGGGGCGAAGCCTTTTGACTTTTTCTTCCTGGATGACTACTACAATGAGCAGTATGCCGGCGATGTGAAGTTCGGGTCAATCTTCAGCCTGTTTTCTGGTTTGGCCATTTTCGTTGCTGTTCTGGGGTTGTTTGGCCTCAGCTCCTTTATCACTGCGCTACGCACCAAGGAAATCGGCATTCGTAAGGTTCTCGGTGCCAATATCCAGGCGCTTTGGCTATTGCTAACGCAGAGCTTCATCAAATTGGTCCTCCTGGCATTGGCCATCTCCGTACCACTAACCTGGTATATCATGACTGGATGGCTGGACAATTTTGAAACCCGGATAGGACTTAGCTGGTACTTATTTGGGATCCCTGCGGTGAGTTTGCTGGTCATGACCGTCTTCACCGTGTCGTACCACACCCTTAAAACTGCAGTACTAAATCCTGCACTCACATTGAAGGACGAGTAGTCAATAACATTTTGTCGCAATAGAGGAGCTTTATGACAAAGCTCCTTTTTCAGTAACGCGGTTTTTGCTAATTTCCTAAATCAAATCGCGGATAATGTACTACTATCTCATATACATTAGCTACGAAACTCACCCCTTGGCTGAAGTCGATTTGGTGCATTTGCTGAGAGAAGCACGCAAGCGAAATGAGGAAATTGAGGTAACAGGAATGCTTGTATACCTGGATGGCAAATTTCTTCAGATTCTGGAGGGGGATAAAGAGGTCGTTCGGGAGCTCTATGACAAAATAGCTCAAGACGATCGCCATCAGAAACCCAGCATCATACTTGAAGGCAATATTGAGAAGCGCAATTTTGAAAACTGGTCTATGGGGTTTGCTCATATAAGCTATGAGACACTTCTTCGGGAAACAGGACTAAAGGACCTGGAAGGGTTCTTCAAGCAACAACACATAGAGGACACCAGCCACCCGGCTTTGATTTTTCTCAAGTTATTTTACAAGAAAAACAGACCCGACTTTGAGATACAATAGATATTGGGTGATATTGGCCTGGGTAGCCCTATCTGCCTGTGATGAAGATAAGAAACAGCTTGCGGACAATGAAAAGCAAGTCCTGGACACGCTGGATCACCTGCTCGCCAAAAAAACCAAACCGATTGCTCCTCAATCCTGGAGCTACCTGGAGCGACAGTTTATGCCCAAAGCAAAACTCTATGGCAAGTTCTTTGAAGATCGTGTGCAATTTCACATTGTCAATGATCCTGCTTTGACGCTCTATCGTACCTCAGTGAAGGAGCTCACCTTCTACCACATCGATGAGGAACTCGCCAAGAAGAAATTTCTCATGTACGGAGACATCTCTTCTGACCTTATGGAGACCTATGGCAACTTCAAACTGAAACCACTGGATTCGCTCAGCAAGTTTGTTGCTAAGACAAAAACTATCATTAAGAAAGTGGGCGAACGGCCTTACCTCAACGAGGAACTCCGGCAATACGAAATGCGCTGGGAAAAGCAAGACAAGACCATTCGTTACCGGGTGTCCTCGGATTCTACGGGGACCAGAAGCTATGAGCTTTCAGAAGAGATACCTGATTACGCCTTTCTGTTCAACTCGGTAGAGTATGGCATAGGACTTGAAAACATAGACGATGGAGCCGAATCATCTGATTGATCAAATACTGGAAAAGTACAGCCGCGACCTGAGCAGGGACTATGCAGCCTACCGCAACCATGCTCAGCGGGTATATCATATTTGTATGGCCCTGGGTGGGCAAGCCTTTGAGTGGCAGCTGGCCGTTGCTGCTGCCTTCCATGACCTTGGCCTCTGGACCAACGATACCTGGGACTATCTCGACCCTTCGGTTCGCCTGGCTGAGATCTATTGTAAGGAACAAGGTCAATCCGACCACTTCCCCGAAATCAAGGAGATCATCATCCATCATCACAAAATATCCCGGTACAAAGGGCCTTTCCCAGCCGCAGAGTTCCTTAGAAAAGCCGACCTCGTAGATTTGAGTTTTCATCGCATCAAATACAGCATACCCAGAAACATGCTCGACCAGCTCTCCAATAGTTTTCCGTTTGCCGGCTTCCACCAGGTCCTTTGGAAAATGTTCCTGGCTAACCTCCGCAAGAATCCCCTGCGGCCCATGCCCATGATGAGAAGGTAGACACTTCGAAATGGGCATTGCCTGGTTTCGTCTACCACTTTGTAGGCCCATGGCAAAACACTTTGTCTCCGAAATGCTTTAATTAGGAACGCAATTAATCTGACCATACTCATGAAAAAAGCATCTTTCGCATTACTGTTATTGATCACCTTCCAAACTGCCTGGAGCCAGGACCGGATCACCGGTGAACTTTTTGCCACACGCTCGGAAGTTTTGGCTCAAAATGGGATGGTGGCCACTAGTCACCCATTAGCCACACAAGTAGGTTTGGACATCCTCAAAGCCGGAGGTAACGCGATTGATGCTGCGATTGCCGCTAATGCCACCCTTGGCCTCATGGAACCCACCGGGTGTGGAATAGGTGGTGACCTTTTTGCCATTGTCTGGGATGCCAAAACCGCCAAACTTTATGGTCTCAACGCTTCCGGCAGATCTCCCCAATCCTTGACCCTCGAATACTTTGAGAAGGAAGGCATGGCGAAGATCCCATCGTTTGGACCTCTTCCCGTCAGTGTTCCGGGGGCTGTGGATGGATGGTTTGAGTTACATCAAAAATTTGGCTCCAAATCCATGGAAGAGATTTTGGCGCCTGCTATTGGATATGCAGAAGGAGGCTTCCCACTCACAGAACTCATCGCCTGGTACATTCAGCGTACGGTTCCCAGGTTCATGGAATCCGGATATCCCAATCTCAAAGAAACTTACATCGACCAGAACGGAGGATCTCTGCCAAATGAGGGGGAAATCTACAAAAACCCATTTCTGGCCAATACCTATAAGCAGATAGCCGCAGGAGGACGCGACGCCTTCTACAAAGGTGAGATTGCAAAGACCATAGGCGACTTCATTGCGTCACAGGGCGGTTTTCTCTCCACCGAAGATCTTGCCAGTCACCAATCAGAATGGGTAGAGCCCGTTTCGGTGAATTACCGGGGCTATGATGTTTGGGAGTTGCCTCCCAACGGCCAAGGGATTGCAGCGCTACAAATGCTAGCCATCCTGGAGGGATACAATTTCTCCAATATCGAATTTGGTAGCCCGGAGCACCTGCATTTGTTTACAGAAGCTAAGAAGCTGGCTTTCGAAGACCGGGCGAAATACTATGCAGATATGGACTTCGCCGACGTGCCAGTTCAGGGGTTGATTTCTGAGGAATACGCCAAACAAAGAAGGGCCCTCATTGGGAAACGCGCAAGTACCTACGACGCAGGCCAGATCAGCGCCGGAGAGACGATCTACATGACCGTCGCCGACAAAGAGGGCAATATGATCTCCCTCATCCAAAGCAATTACCGGGGTATGGGCTCCGGCATGGTCCCTCCGGGTTTAGGATTCATGTTGCAAGACCGAGGCGAGCTCTTCAGCTTGAAACGAGGTCAGGCCAATACGTATGAACCAGGAAAACGGCCTTTCCACACGATCATTCCTGCTTTCATCACGAAAGACGGCAAGCCGTTCGTCAGCTTTGGTGTAATGGGTGGTGATTTTCAACCACAGGGTCACTCGCAAATTGTGATGAATCTGATTGACTTCGGCATGAACCTGCAGGAGGCAGGGGATGCCCCACGTTGGGACCATACGGGCACTTCCACACCGATGGGCGTACCCGCAACAGGACGAGGTGCGGTACGGGTAGAATCAGGCATCTCCTATGAAACCATTAGAGGACTGATGGACCGCGGTCATACAGTCAGGTTCGCCCGTGGCATTTACGGCGGTTATCAGGCTATCATGTGGGATGAGCAAAACAAGGTCTACCGTGGTGCCTCTGAAAGTCGCAAAGACGGTCAGGCGGCGGGGTATTAGTTTGGGATTTTCACTGAATGTCACAGGCAGGACGCACGTCATAAGGTAATCAACATACATTTGCGCTTCTGAATCTACTACCTGTATGAAGCCTGATGTCAGGGTGATTATCCCTGCTTTTAATGAACAGAATGCCGTAGGGCAGGTCATTGAAGAAATTCCGCAGTCCCTGGTCAGCGAGGTCATTGTCGTGGACAATGGGAGTACGGACAATACGTTCGCAGTAGCAGAGTCCAGGGGCGCCACAGCCCTGCAAGAAACCCAAAAAGGGTATGGAAATGCTTGTCTCAAAGGCATCGCACACTTGAAATCAACAGGTAATCCACCAGACATAGTGGTATTTATCGATGGAGATCATTCGGACTACCCACAAGAAATGCCGTATTTGGTCCAACCAATACTTGAAGAAAATGTTGATATGGTCATTGGTTCGAGGGCGCTGGGACAAAAGGAGAAAGGAGCAATGACGCCCCAACAGATATTTGGCAACTGGTTGGCGACAACATTGATGCGTTGGTTTTACGGTACAACCTACACCGATCTGGGGCCTTTCCGGGCGGTGAGATATACCAAGCTTATTGAGATGGACATGCAAGACAGGACCTACGGATGGACTGTGGAGATGCAGCTGAAAGCTGCGAAAATGGGTATGGTAACCAAAGACGTGCCTGTAAACTACCGAGTAAGAATTGGGAAATCCAAGGTCTCCGGTACACTTAAAGGAACCATAATGGCGGGTTACAAGATTATCACCACGATTTTCAAATATTTGTAGCGATGGAATGGTTGGTTATCATCGGATACGGCGCTTCGCTTCTGGTTATTTGCGTTTTCAGCCTGGGACAATTCAACCTCGCCTGGCACTACCGCAAAGCTGCAAAACGGTCGTCAATTGAACGTGAGCCATTGGTGCATTACCCTATGGTAACCGTACAGCTGCCCATATACAATGAGCGCTATGTGATCGAGCGGTTGATTGACTCGGTTGCGGCATTTGACTATCCAAAGGATCGACTGGAAATCCAGGTATTGGATGATTCTACCGATGAGACCAAAGACATTGTAGCAGCGAAAGTGGCTGCCTTCAAGGCACAAGGTCTTGACATCAAACAGGTCCGTCGTGATATGAGAACCGGCTACAAGGCTGGCGCACTGGAATATGGCATGGAGCAGGCCAAAGGCGAATATCTGGCCATCTTCGATGCGGACTTTCTTCCACCCAAAGACTTTCTGACACGCACCCTGACTGGTTTTACCCACGAGAATATCGGAATGGTTCAGACCCGATGGGGGCATATCAATCAGGATTATAGTGTGCTGACCAAAATGCAGGCCTTCGGCTTAAACGCACACTTTACCATAGAACAAAAAGGGCGTCTGGCTGCAGGCAGTTTTATCAATTTCAACGGCACCGCAGGCATATGGCGGAAGACTTGCATCCAGGATGCGGGAGGTTGGCACCATGATACCCTCACAGAAGACCTGGATTTGAGCTACCGAGCCCAACTCAAGGGCTGGAAATTTGAGTTCATGGAAGAGTTGCTGTCACCGGCGGAATTGCCAGTGGTGATTCCTGCAGTGAAATCTCAGCAGTACCGGTGGAACAAAGGCGCCGCAGAAACAGCCCGAAAGAACCTGGGTAAGGTGCTGAAGTCAAAAATCGGATTTCAGCACAAGGTAAGAGCTACCTTTCACCTGCTCAACAGCTCTGTTTTTCTCTTTTTGCTGATCTCCGCCATTCTATCTATCCCAATGCTCTACATCAAGGACCAAAACCCTGCACTGGGTATCCTCTTCGATCTTGGCAGCATCTTCATCATTGGGTTTGTGGCCATGAGCATGTTCTATTGGGCCTCCGCAAAAGCAGCTGCTCCTGACTATAGGTTTCGGAGTTTTATCACGCAATTCCCCATGTTCCTTTCCTATTCGATGGGCCTTGCGCTTCACAATTCAGTAGCGATCATGGAGGGTTATATGGGTATCAAGACGCCATTTATCCGGACACCGAAATTCGCGGTTCAGAAAAAAGGTGATTCGTGGAAAGGAAATGTCTATCTCAAATCTTCCATTACCCCACTCACGATTCTGGAAGGTCTGCTGGCACTCTATTTTGTGTTTGGAATGGCCGCTGGAATCGCCCTTGGAGATTATGGGCTCTTGTTTTTTCATTTGATGTTGGCAGCAGGTTTTGGCTATATTTTCTTAATATCGCTGAAACCCATTGAAACTGCCTGATTGGAAGCACTCAGCACGAAAAAGCCCTCTGCGGCAGCAACTTACACCTTTGCATTCATTTATGTCATTGCCCTGGCATTCCTGGGTAATGAGATAGGACGCGAAGAATCGTTGTGGTTGATCACAACATTCGCCATAAGCTTCTTTGCCTATCTGTGGATTGTGAGGTTGTGCGACTTCAACTTCACCACACTTTTGGGCATAGGACTATTGGTCAGGATAGCGCTGTTCTTCTCGCTACCCTCACTATCCGATGATTTCTATCGATTTATCTGGGACGGAACGTTGTTGGATGCTGGCGTCGACCCCTATTCCTTACTGCCATCGGAAGCTGTAACACTAGGCATAGCGGGTCTGGATGAAGCCTTTTTGCAGCTGCTCAATTCCCCCAACTATTACACTGTTTATCCTCCTCTCAACCAGGCAGTATTTTGGCTGAGTGTGCAATTTGGCGGAACGGAACAAGTGCTTGCAAGCGTCAACATCATCAGATCGATTTTGCTCCTGGCCGACATTGCTTCTTTGTATCTACTGATTCAAATCGCGAAGAAGATCGGTAATCCCAAGGTACTCAGTCTGCCCTTTTGGTATTTCCTCAATCCCCTGGTGGTCCTGGAATTCACTGGCAACCTACACTTCGAAGGCTTGGTGATAGCCTTTATGCTGCTGGGCATTCATGCTTTTCAGCGAAATCAGTACCTGGGTCAGATCATCGGCTTAGGCCTGGGTATAGCTACGAAGCTCATTCCCATGATCATGCTTCCGGCTTTCCTGTTTCGGCAGTGGTTCAGGAAGGGGACAATCATATCTACAGGGGCCATGCTTGTTGCTCTCATCTTCTTCGCACCGCTTTTTGGATCTGCTTTGTTTGCAGGTATGCGCACGAGCCTTGGATTGTACTTTCAGAACTTCGAATTCAATGCCAGCATATACTACATCCTACGCGAGATCGGATTCATGATTCGGGGCTTCAACCTTATTCAGACGATTGGTCCCTGGCTTGGTGTCTCCATGTTTGTGCTCATCACGGCCTGGGCCATTTACGGCGCCTATCGGAAATTTCACATTCAACACATCCTGTTGTTTTCTATGTTGATCTACTGGCTGCTCAGTACCACAGTACACCCGTGGTATATCATTTCTATGGTCCCTCTAGGGCTATTGGCCGGTTACTACTTCCCCCTGGTGTGGAGCTTCATGATATTTCTAACCTATGCAGGGTACAGCGAAGATGGCTTTCAGCTGTCGATGGCTTGGGTAGCCCTCGAGTATATTGTGGTGCTGGGATTCTTTATTTTTGAGCTGTATAAGCACAGGCAAAATGCGCGGACCTAAGCTCACATTCCTACTCCTACTTATCGTTCTACAGGGCTGTGGTCAAGACGGATTTCATGAGCATGTCTCCAAACTCTATGAGGGTACGGTTCCCCTGATTCAAGCTGAAGAATTGAGGTCGAAAGACATCGAAGAAATTTTTTTGCTGGATACGCGTAGTGATGAAGAGTTTGCCATCAGCCACCTTGAGGGCGCCAGGATGATTGACTATGAAGGTTTCAGGAAATCCGATGTAAAAGACATTCCCAAGGATGCCGAACTTATCGTTTACTGTTCCGTGGGATATCGGAGTGAACGCATCGGAGAGCAGCTACAGGCAATGGGTTTCACCAACGTCAAAAACCTCTACGGGGGCATATTTGATTGGAAAAATAAAGGCCTTGACGTAGTGGATGAAAAAGGACAGCCCACGGACAGCGTCCACACGTACAACTTTGTCTGGTCACAGTGGTTATTCAATGGCATAAAAGTGTATTGATATGGAAGGAAAGCAGGAAATGCAGCAGGATTATCTAATGGTCTTCGTCAAGAACCTGATCCCGGGAAAAGTAAAGACACGCATTGCCCAGGACATTGGGCTGGATGGTGCGATTGATGTGTACAAGGAACTCCTCGACTACACAGCAGAGGTGGTGGGTAAGATCAAGAAGGCAGACAAGGGCATTTATTATTCCGAGTACGTTGAGCTCTACGACGACTGGCTCAACGAAGAGTACGAAAAACATGTACAGGAGGGTGATGGCCTGGGAGACCGCATGCTCAATGCTTTCACAGGAGCATTTGAGAACGGATATCACAAAGTGGTGATCATAGGCAGTGACTCCCTGGAAATCACCAAATCCCATATCGACAAAGCCTTCGAAGCCCTGGATAAGAACGACGTCGTCATCGGGCCGGCTGCGGATGGTGGGTATTATCTTCTGGGGTTGAGAAACATCTTTCCTGCGTTATTCGAAGGCAAGGACTATAGCCACGCCAATGTGCTCACCGAAGCTGTGGATGAAATCGAAAAGTTTGGACTGTCTATGGCCATGCTGGAACAACTGCACGATGTGGACACGATGGAAGATCTGAAACGTCACGGTTACCAGATCATCTACGAAGAGGAGACCGATGAGGAAGAAGAGGGGTTTGATGATTATTGAAGAAGATCATTTGCAACCTGACCAAGCAGCGATCTTGGATTAACATCATCTCTTCAGTTGTGAAAATCGAAGCCAAGCCTCACGCGATGAAGTAACTGAAGGCCGACAGCGAAAACAATCGTCATCAGGGTTAACTTCACCATCATGACCTACACCGACGATGATATCACGGCATTCATCCACCGATTCGAAACGCATCAGGTCAGCAAATCAGAATGGACCCACGAAAAGCATTTTGTAGTTGCTTTTTACTACATCGACAAACTGGGAAAGGAAGCTGCCCTGGAAGCCCTAAGGGAGCTCATCAAAGCACACAATACATCCATCGGTACTGCCAACACCGAAGACAGTGGCTATCACGAAACCCTCACCGTATTTTGGATCCGGGTGATCAGTCGCTTTCTTTCTCGCAACAGCTTTCCTACACTCTCGGAATATTGCAATGCTTTCTTGGCGACAGCCGAAGCAGAAGTGAGCTACCCACTGGCCTTTTATACCAAGCAAAGGCTTTTTTCCGTCGAAGCCCGACATGCCTGGATAGCTCCGGACATCCAGGATTTACTTACATAGATTGGAACTAATTTCCGTCAATGACAGACCCAGATCCTGTGATGGTGGACTCGACCGTTGGATTGCCCTGATAAGTCACGGAGCCACTACCTGGAATGGAAACCTGCAGCAAATCGTTTACAAATACCTGCACCTGACCAGCACCAGCAATGGTGACTTGCGTGGTATCAGTCTCCAGACCAAAGGCCATGTGATTGCCGGAACCCAGGACCTCGACCTCCTGTTGCGTGGCCTCACCTGTTAGTGTGACATTTCCTGAGCCAGCAATTTGTGAATCGATCTGCTCACAATCAAATACGCCGGAGACATTACCGCTTCCGGAAATCACAATGTCCACCTCTGGCGCCACCAGCTGCTCCATGAATTGGATGTTTCCGCTTCCCATGATTCGTGCGTTGACCGAGGGGAGCTGGGCTCCATTCTCAACTGCAATGTTGGCCGCGCCTTCGATGACAAACGCATTGACATCGGGAGCTGTCACTTCAAATCGTAGTGTCAAATCTCGAAAACAATCACTACCAACAAGCTCAGGCATCAAAGATCCCTGAATCACAGACACCTCAAGAAATTGCATAATGTTTTCATGGCCGATGGCAACGAATGAGACCTCATCGGCATAAGAAAAACTAACATCCCAAGCCTGGGTGATGGTGATGGCGTCGAAGTTATCAACCTCGAAGGTTTGTGAAACGATGTTGCCACTGCCGCTGACACAATTATTGACGAAGGTATTATCGTCGACCGTGCTACAGGAAAAGAAGCAAAATATGGCTATCACAAAAAGTATCGTCTGATTTTTCATGGTCTGAATGGGGTAAAACGTTAATAGAAGGACGCGCAAGATCCATATAGGTTTCCAGTAACAAGCAAGTACCAACCTAAAAATTGAAAAGCATTTTTGTCATGTCTTCCGTATCAATGTTGTCGCTGATTCAGGCCTACATCTTATCGATGGACGGAAACCATTTGATAGCCTCGCATGTCCCTAATAAAAAAGGGACACGCACCTTGTTTAGAAAGATCGTCGTTTGCTTATTAGCAGCTGCCTTTGCTGCGACTGCAGAGTGCACTCAAAAACCTATGACCATTTACTTGATTCCTGGCCAGGGAGGTGATGCTCGTTTGTTCACCCACTTGAAGATAGAGGGCGACTTCCATATTCAACACATCAGATATGAACGACCTACCAAAGGATGGTCCATGAAGGACTATGCCAAGGAACTAACCAAACAAATTGATCAGAGCGAGCCGTTCATCATCCTTGGTGTGTCCCTGGGTGGTATGCTGGCCACCGAAATGAGCGAGCTCGTATCTGCAGAAAAAGTAATCATCATATCGAGTGCTAAAAGACGTGACGAACTCCCGTTCCGCTATCGCTTTCAAAAACAAATCCCTATCCATCGCCTTGTACCTCCCAAACTGGCACTTTTTGGTGCTAAAGTGCTCCAACCCATCGTCGAACCTGACCGGCAGACACAGAAGGATATATTCAAAGCCATGCTGCGAGACAAAGACCCGATATTCCTGGACCGCACCATAGAAATGATCGTAACCTGGGATCGGAGGGTCGCTCCAGAAAACGTCATACATGTTCACGGATCAAATGACCACACCATCCCCATCCGCAATGTGGACTATGACTATTGCCTGGAAGGCGGCACCCACATGATGACACTCACGCAGGCAAAAGATGTGAGCGCGCTGGTGAATGAAATTCTGACCTCAGAATAGCATCAAATCCTAAAAGAATCTTAGAAATCATTAAATGGCTTTAACGGTTTTTTGTACTCACCGAGATGGTTTTTCCAAGGGAAAGTAAGCGCTAGTTTTTGTCACAACAATGTGAAGAAAGGGGCCGGTTAGAGGATGCCTGATCAATCTTTTTGGCTTTCTTGAGATAAGAAATGTGAGCGTGATCCCCTAATGGATATATCGAAAAAAATAGTAAACCAGGATAAATTCAAAATAACTCAATCAGGCACCTTCACGATTGAAGCCAAGGATATTATTGCCTCACCACGTTTCAGAAATCTGGTTCAAACCCTCAAGCCCGTTTCGGAGCTCAAAACCAAGAAATGAGTTGGAGCATTTTCCTGCTCCCGTTACTTGGAGGCTACTATTTCCTCACGCGCTGCATTAGATGGAAATACTATTACAGGAGAACCGAGCGTCAAAGACTAATCTTCGACTCTCTTCTGGCAGGTTTCAAGTATTTCGCCCTGAGTTTTGTTCTCTGGTCACTTTTTATCAGCATCTGGCCCGTCAGAAACGACCCCATTGCCCAGACAACAGGCGTTGACATTCCGCTACTCTATCCTTCCATATTGGCTTTCTGTTGGCTGTAGTGCATACGCTCACCTTCAATTGGCTGAAGACCACTGGTATTTATCCAAGGTGATCGAAACTACTTCACCAGCCTCAATTTGTGCGGGCTGGTCTTCGGTACGCGCTCAATACTTTTGCGGGCCTCCAGATCCAGCTTCACTGTGACGAGGTACCATAAGACTTTGCCGTCAAAAGTGCCTGTGAGCTCTTCTTCAGCCAGGTCGGACATCTGATCAAAAGTCATCTCATCCGTTTCTTCCAACTTCTGAAGAATAAAGTCCTTGATATGATCATATCTTCTTTTCAGGATATTCACGCCCTTCTTGCCCTGAGGATGAAGGGTCAGTATCTTCTCTTCAGTCATGCGTTGGAAGGTTTGAAGGTGTAGTTTGCTAAGAACAGGCCCAGCAAGCCAAAACCGATGATATGGTCCATGATATTGGTGGCCGCGTAGGAGAATGGATGCATATACCAGTTCATTTGTGGCAAATCACTGGTCACGCCGACAAGCACGCCCATCAAGAGGCAGGCCATGATAATGTCTGACTTCGAACCCTTGGTGACCTTGCTCAGCACGAGGATGATGACGGTCGCTGACAGCAGGTTCAACAACAAATTTCCGAGAAAGGACATGGGATCAAAGGCAGATGTAGGCCCCTGCTTGTAGACCATAAATGGAATCCTTGGTCCCGTGGCCAGCTTTGCGGCCATGTCCTCGGCATCCAGGCCCGGATAATGGTAAATGCCATCTTCCTCCAGCGTCGAACGAAGCAGCTCCATATCAATAGCTCCTTCAGGAATGGATTTCAATGATTGCCCGTGAAAAGGTAGGGCCATCCAGGATATGGCATTCCAGATAAACAGGATCAGCGCGCCGAGGACCGCTGAAATGATTTTCTTTTTCATGAGATTAGGTTAAAAAACGCCCCCTCAAGATAATATTTTAATGGCTTTGTACTGCATGGCCAATTGGTCGGAGAGGGTAGTATTCACGCCTTCGACCGTTTTCAGGCTACAGATTAATCACCAAACCGTTTGGGGAGCCTCGGAAGCAACCGTCAATTGATTTTACCGTCATGGAACCCCGCCCGCTTCCAGCGACCAGCATCTTTCACCCAAAGATGCGTAACGCGGTAGGTATTGTTCTGTACACCCGCTTCTGTTCGGGAAGAAACCCTGACTCGTCCTGTGACGATGGCAGTCTCACCAAGGTCGACGATCTCGACCTCATCCATCTCGTAGCTCAGGATTTCCAACCTGCCGGCCTGAAGGTCATCGTAACGTCTGGCCAGGTAACCTAACCATGCGGCTCTACCAATGGCCTTGGATGTACCATTGGTATGCACATAGTCCTCAGTGATGAACATCCCCAACACCTCGGGATCACCTTCGGCAAAGGCTTCGTTGAATTGATCCAGGGCTTGAGGTAGGGCCTCGGACGGGACTACTTGCTGGCCTTGTGCCACACCGTAGGTGCATAGAACCAGCAAAATAAAATTGATCGTGATACGCATGAGCTTAGGGTTTTTCGAGATCATTTAGGTTAGCGCAGCTGGTTGACATAGTAAAAATTCATCTGGTCGGAATTGGACTCCACAATGTCCGGATAACCATCTCCATTGAGATCCCCAAATTGGATATGGTAGGTATCATATCGCTGCTTACTCAGACTGATTTTCGAGAAGCTTTGGCCAGTACCTTCATTGACATACAGCACATTTCTCTGGCCATCATTACCCACCACAATGTCGATGTCCCCATCCCGGTCAAAGTCCGCCACATCAACCCCATAGGTCTTATCTCTCTTCCTACTGAGGTCAATGCAATTCTTGAATGTCATACTTTCGTTCCCAAAGCAGATCTGATTTCTTCCTTTGATATTACCTGTGAGCAGGTCTACGAAGCCATCATTGTCGAAATCTGCCAGGGCGACTGAACGGGTATCATCCTCCCCTGTTCCGAACGGGATTTTCTTCACGAAAGTCATGTCCTCGTTGAGGTAGATGTAGTTCTGCTGTTCGTTACGATTGGCCAGAATCAGATCATAATCTCCGTCGTCGTCGATGTCAAAAATCAGTACGTCCAGCGTGGCATCGTTACCTTCTCCGAAAAAACGAGTCTCTGTGAAATTGCCATTGCCATCGTTGAGGCAGATTTCATTGGCATAAAAGCGGTTGATCACCAGGATATCCTCATCACCATCACTGTCAATATCACCTATGGTGATGTTTCGCGTGTTGGAATCGGCTTTACCAAAGTCTCCCTTCTCCACGAACTTGCCACTACCGTCATTGAATAGCAGACTGTTGGGCCTGGAGTCGTTGCCTACAGCAATGTCGGGATCGCCGTCCCCGTCAAAATCACCAATTTTCGCAGCATAGCTGGTGGATTGGCTGAGGCCAAGTGATTGACCGGAATCGAATGTCCCATCACCCTGATTGAGGTACAATAGATTTTGACCGGGCCAGTGACGCCCATTCGCGACCACAACATCTACATCACCATCGTTGTCGACGTCGGCAAGGCTGACGGATGCACTTTTTTGCTTTTTGTCACTGAAAGGGATTGGTTCGTTGAATCTCGTCTGACCAATGGCTACGGTAAGAAGCATTTGTAAAAGGAGGGCTGTCGACAGGCGATTCAAGGCAGAGTGAATATTACGTTTATCATACGAAATCCGCGCCGCGTGGGTGTGGGAAGGCCTCCATGTGAAGAGCACTTTCTTCCAGAAGACTGGCAAAGTTGTTGCAAATCGACCCATCGAACTCTTACTCCAACCTCAGACTATGGACAGGATTGCTGTTGGCCGAACGCCACGATTGGCTGATGACGAGCAACAACACCATCAGTGACAAGGTAAGCAAGCCAACGAGGAAAAACAGCGGCGACAATTGTATTCGGTAGCTGAAGTCATTCAACCAATTCGAGGCAAAAAACCATGCCGCAGGTATGGCTACAAGGCTTGCCAAGAAAAGCACTTTGAAAAAAATGAATGAGAACCCCGATAAAATACTGAGCAATGGAGCGCCTAAGACCTTGCGGATAGCGATTTCTTTCACTTTCGATTGCTGGATGAATGCCCCAAGGCTCAGTGTCCCCAGGGAAATCATGACCAGGGTAAGTAGTGTGAAAAGGAAAATGATTTTGCCATTCTTCGTGTCCTCCCTGTGCATGTGTTGGAACGTATCATCCAAAAACCGGTAAGCCAACGGGTATTTGGGAACATATTGTGACCATATGCGCTCTATTTCAGTCAATACAGCTTTATGATCTCTTCCGGCGAGCTTGACAACGAAGGTTTCTTCCCAACCTGTGGCTTGCAGGACCAGCGGTTCGATGGCGCTTTTGAATGATTCGTAGTGATAGTCTTTGACAATACCCAAAATCCGTTTCCGTATAGCACCTCCGCTTATGGTGATGTCATTTCCCACAATGGATATTTGAGGCCAACCCAGGGCCCTGGCCGCACGCTCATTCAGCAGTACACTGTTTTCCGCTTCTGATTGGACTTGGGGATCAAACGCATTCCCCTCTACCACCTTCAGATCCAGAAGTGTGATGATGTTCGGCTGGACAAAGGCTGTATTCCATTGATATTTTAGCTGGTCAACTTCAAAAGTTTGGACCTCGCACGGACTTGAAGGCAGTCCACCATAGACCATAGACACGCCCTTTACCTCTGCCAGCTGTGCAATGGCATTTTTGATATGAGCCCTGTTCTTCCAGGAGTGTTTGTTGGTCGAATTGAAAATCAAAACCTGGTCGGCGTCCAGGCCCACTTCCCTATCCTGCATATATTGAAATTGCCACACAATGACCACTGTCAACACCATCAGCACGAATGCGACAACAAACTGGCCACATAACAGTGCATACTGCACCAGGTTGGTTTTGAGATGTCCCAGCTTACCCGACAATGCAGAGAATGGATTGACCGAGGAAAATACCAATGCCGGAATCACCAGGATCACTGCCGTAAGTACCATTGTGAACCCCAGGGACCAAATGGCCAATTGAGGGAGACTGAGCCACTCCAGGTTGAAGCCCATGACCGCCGATAGCGAAGGATAGGTCAAGTAGGCAGCCAGAGCACCGATCAACGTGCCTAACAAAGTCATGGCAAATATTTCCAATGCCCAATCCCAAACCAGGGATCTTTTTGATGATCCGAGCAACTTCTTCAAGCCCACTTGCTTCACTCCTTTGGACAACCTGGCAATACTGAGGTTGGCTGCATTGGCCGCCGTCACCAGCAGTAGAATCGCTGCAATAGCCAGGAGTGTCCTGATCATGGACCTGTCACCATGTTGGGCGATGTCCGCCATCATGGGTTCATCGAAATATATTGCTGCCAAGGGCTGTAGTTTCAGTGGTGACTTTGAGCCATGTTCTTCATCGTTAAGGTATTTCCGGGTCAGCAGGTCCAGGCTTTGGTCCATGTTCAACCGCTGCTTCTTCGGGATCTGCATATAAAAAGAAAAGGCATGAGCGTCTTTGCTGGTGAGGAACCTGCTGGTATAGCCCATGGCAAGATTGTTGACCACAAAGTCCATGTCCAGGTGACTTTTTACAACAGGGTCCGCCAGCACCCCGGTGACTTCCAGGCGTCCTTTACCCTCGATCTCCAGGAGCTCGCCGAGGGGATTGCTGTCCCCAAAGTACTTCCGAGCCATCCGGGCTGAGACCACACATGCATTGGGTTGATGCAGTGCGGTTTCTCGATCTCCAAGTCTCAATTCGTAGTCAAGTACCTCAAAAAAATGACGGTCGACATAGTAGACCTTTTTCTCGAAAAATGTCTGAGCCTCATAGCTTACCAGCTCATCATCGTTATACACCCGTGTCATTTGCGACAAGGGCATTCCAGCTTCAGTATGGATCAATTCATAGAAGGGACCAGCTAGTGTTGGTGTATGGTAGCTGGCGTTGGGTTCCTGCACCTCCCGCACAATTCTGTATACCTCGTCTGACCTGGAAAAATGTGTATCCGTGGTCAGTTCACCGCGAACAAAAACATAGATGGTGATGGTGACGCCAAAGGCAACTGCCAATCCTAACACGTTGAGGTAGGAGAAAATGCCGGCTCGAAGGAGCGTCCTAATGGCCAGTTTGAGCTTGAGTATAACCATAGTTGCTGAGTTTGTGACCTATGAAACAGTAATTGCTACTTTATCCGAAGATAGGGAAAATGCACCGTGAACGATGTGAAGCAACTTCCCCACAACCATGGAACCACGCTATTCTCAGAAAACTCCACTTGCTGTACAAGAAAATCTCACACATGATAAAATCTTGTACAACACAGATGGCAACGAACTTGTACAAGAAAAAAACAGTGTATTCAAAACCTTGTACAGATCTGTACAAGAAAAAATTGTTCTTCCAAAAATCTTGTACAAGGTTGTACAAGGAATCTCTGTACAAGCAAAAAACCTTGTACAGGGATTTCCGGAAAAGTCTGTACAAGAAAATCTTGGCAGTGAAAAAACCTTGTACAAAAATCAACATAGGATGCTCGGAAGGACGAAAATGGCTATTGAAGTAAGTTGCAATTGAATGTATCGAGGTGCCTATTCCCCGAACAATTTCGAAGCGAGGTAGACTGCGGTTTCATAATCCTCCTTCGGCTTTCGATTCTTCCACCCTTCGTTGTTACTCAGAAAGTAGTTGTTGTGGAAAGCAAAAAGTGCCCTTTCCACATTGTGGGGTACCGCAGAATTGAATTCCGTTTTCGAGAAATCCAAGAAAGCCTGGACCACCTCTTCATAGGAGAAGTCCTTTTCAAGCAAGTTAATCGTCTTGTACCCCAAGGCCCCGGCTATGCTCGAATCCACAACGATCAGTGGTGTTGGGCTGTGCAGACTCCAGAAGTAGGCATGTTGGCTGGCATAGGAAGGACCAATTCCGGGGAGTGAGTTAAATATCGCTCTACTCTCAGGACTTCCTTGTCTGGCTTGATTTATCCCATTTGTATAGCTATCAAATAGCTCAGAGTTCTGCTCCAATTCCAGTCTTGGGATTTTACCATTTTGCGCCTGGACATAGAACATACGCCCCGAGGGTCCACCCCAGGCATAAATGAGATCCACTACATGCAGTATCCCGGATTTATCGAGATTTTCAAGGGCTGTCAGCTCAAAAATCTGCTTTGTACATTCATTGATATCACCATCAAATCGAAGGTATTTCAACGAATTTTTGTTGCTATACACTGGTAACTCGCCAATGCGCTGGCCCCAATCTGCTAACCAAAAATGATAATCAATGGCCGGGAATTGCAGTTTCATGTCCTTAAGCTAATACATCGTATTGCCATTGGCTGAGCTCTTGGGTATTTGCTGGATGGCGTCCCAGTGCTCACAGATCTTGCCTTCCTCATCAAATCGAAAGAAGTCCATCGTGACATACTCATCGTTTCCGGGCCATGTCTGATGTGTATGCAAGGCTACCAGATCACCCTGACCTATACATCGTACGAATTCGATGGACTTGTCGGGATATTCCTGCTGCATACGCTCGAAGTAATCGATGAATCCTCTCAGACCATCCGCCACATCAGGATTATGTTGGATGTACTGATCACCGACATATTTTTCCAGGGCCTCACGCGGGTTGCCTTCGTAGCCAGTTTGGTAAAAGGCAATGGCGTTTTTCTTATTCTGCTCAATTTGCATTACAAGCGGTTTTGGCGAGATTGGGCGTCTGATGAAACATACCCATCCTGTAGTGAAATTCCAAATACCTCACCATTCCATTACCACGACGAATCCTGTAGGGAGGTTAGGCCACTACATCTTCTACCATTTCTTCTTCCAGCTGCGCCTTGATCTTCATGAGGCGTTGCCGTTTTTCCTCGGTCACCTCAGGATATTGCAGATCCAGTGCCTCTACCCGGCTGCTGATCACGTCGGCTACTACAGCTCTGAGATACCACTTGTTGTCCGCAGGTACCACATACCATGGTGAATGTCTGGTACTGGTGGCATTGAGCATGTCCTCATACACTTTGCGGTATTCATCCCAATATTTCCTTTCTTCATAGTCACTGGCGGAGAACTTCCATTGCTTGCCCTCGTTGTTCAGCCGATCCATGAACCTTCGGAGTTGTTCTTCCTTGGACACGTTGAGGAAGAACTTTATGACGACGGTACCATTCTTGGTAATGCGCTCCTCAAACTCATTGATCTCTTCGAAACGAGATTTCCAAACCTCTTCCAAAGGTGCATTTCTCAGCTCATTGGGTAGCCATGCATGGGTGAGCAACTCTGGGTGGACCCTCACCACCAATACTTCTTCGTAGTAGGACCGATTGAAGATGGATATTTTTCCTTTGGGTGGCAGGTACTTATGAGGTCGCCAGAGAAAATGGTGTAATCTTTCTTCCTCCGTAGGTGCCTTGAAGCTAAATACATCACAGCCCTGGGGATTGATGCCCGACATTACATGCTTGATGGTCCCGTCTTTTCCAGCGGCGTCCAAAGCCTGAAAGACAATGAGTACGGAATACTCTTTGCTGGCCCAGATCAACTCTTGGGCATCGGCCAGGTCTGCTATATCTTCCTTGAGGGTGGCCTTACTGTGCTTCTTCCCTTTGATCTGACCCGTATAGCCAGGATCAAATGAGTCAAGTGGTTTATACTTATCGTACGGCACGATGAATTTCGAGAGGTCAAAGCGATGTTCCTGATCCATGGTTTTGGGGATTTTGTTGGACCACTCAACCTACAACCGGGAGCGCTGTTTTCCTATGATATTTGTCATGACATAGGAGTTTTCAAGGCGCCATCAGCTGGCTAACACACTCGGAATCAGCGGATCAAAGAACCCTCAACCCTAGCTCAGCTTGTCTGCCATCACGTTGTAAATCGGATCTTCGATGATGTTGACGTCGATGATTTCCTCAGCATTCTTCAGTAACCTTCTACAGTCCGGACTGAGGTGCTTCAGATGAATTTTCTTACCTGCTTCGAAGTATTTTTCGGTGATCTTGTTCAGCGCTTCTATCCCGGACATATCGGCTACACGGCTTTCCTGGAAGTCGATGATGACTTCACTCGGATCATTGGCGATGTCAAACTTCTCGTTGAAGGCAGAGACCGAGCCGAAAAACAGCGGTCCATGGATTTCGTAGTGCCTCACGCCTTGCTCATCAACATATTTCCGTGCGCGAATACGCTTTGCGTTTTCCCAGGCAAAGACGAGCGCTGAGATCACCACGCCAATCAATACCGCCAATGCAAGGTTGTGGAGGAAGACCGTGATGAGCGCCACGGCGATAATAACGATTACGTCATGGGTGGGCATTTTGCCAAAGGTTTTTAGGCTGGCCCATTCGAATGTGCCGATGGCCACCATGATCATCAGTCCCGTCAATGCGGCCATAGGGAGTTGCTCAATCAGATTGGCTCCAAACATGATGAATAGCAACAGCATCACAGAGGCTACAATGCCTGAAAGTCGTGCCCTTGCTCCGGAAGAGATGTTGATCAGACTTTGGCCGATCATGGCACAGCCACCCATCCCCGAGAAGAAACCAGAAAGTACATTGGCCGTGCCCTGGGCCACACATTCTTTGTTGCCTCTACCGCGTGTTTGGGTGATCTCATCAATCAAGTTGAGCGTTAGCAGGCTTTCTATCAGGCCGACTCCCGCAATGATCAATGCATAAGGAAGAATGATTTGCAGTGCTTCCAGCGTAAACGGGACCATTGGCACGTGGAATGGTGGAAAGCCCCCGGAGATGGAGGCGATATCTCCCACAGTTTTGGTGTCAAGGTCAAAACCTAGTGCAATACCAGATACTACCAGAATGGCGGTCAATGAAGCCGGAACCACCTTCGTCACTTTGGGCAGCCCCCAAATGATAAACATCGTAAGCAAAACCAGTCCCAGCATCAAAAAGAGCGGCCCTCCAGTCAACCATTGTAGTTCTCCGGTCAAGAGATCCGTTGCTTTGAACTGGTCAAGCTGCGCCATGAATATGACAATCGCCAGCCCGTTGACGAACCCGAACATGACCGGTTGTGGCACCAGCCGAATGAACTTACCTAGTCGCAACACGCCTGCGCCTACCTGAATGAGGCCCGCCAGTACCACAGCCGCAAAAATGTACTCTACGCCATGGGAGATGGCCAGGCTTACGATCACCACTGCCACGGCACCTGTTGCTCCGGAGATCATCCCCGGTCTTCCCCCAAGGATGGAGGTCACCAGCCCCATCACAAAA
Source organism: Cyclobacteriaceae bacterium (assembly GCA_965601475.1). Lineage (GTDB taxonomy): Bacteria > Bacteroidota > Bacteroidia > Cytophagales > Cyclobacteriaceae > JAWPMT01. The sequence goes on from OZ271832.1 coordinate 2,232,734, forward strand.
GCCGCATAGAGGCCTGTAAGAGGAGATAGACCCGCAATAAGTGCGAAGGCAATTGCCTCCGGGATCAAGGCCAGCGCTACGGTAAGTCCCGATAGCACCTCATTCTTATAATTCACCTTTTGTCTGAGGTCAAACAGCTGTAAGTAGGGTTTCATTAAGTGTTTTTGGTGGCCTGAGTTTGGGCCGGTTTGCAAAACAAAGCGGCGAAGATACACTATTTGCTAAGGTTGGGGTGTCCTTTCTGCCGATCGGAAAAAAGTGTACCCGTAAGAGGATTTAATGACAGGGTGATTAAGGGCCTCATTCGATGAAAAAAGTGGTAGTATCTGGCTGAAAGGTGGTCGTATCTATCCTGGGTTTTTTCCGGCGGATTTAGGTGGATTGATTTGGATTTGAAATTCAAAATTCAATTTACAATGAGATTAAATGCTTTATTACTAGGACTCTTGGCCACCATCTGTTTTTCCTTTTCACTCCGGGATACAGATGATCGCTACTATCAGATAGGTTTTGTCTGGGTTAAGAATCCGATCAAGTTTCAGGAATATGCGCAAAGGGCCCTACCCCTGTTGCCAAAGGATGGACAAATGGTGGTGACGGTACAACCCAACGTATCTTCCCTGGGCGAAAAGACGCCCCACTCTGTAACGGTGTCGAACTATGCCTCTAAATCGTCACACGATGATTTCTTCTTCAGGAATGAGGCCTACCAAGAGCTGATTCCACTTCGGCAAGAAGCCGCTGAGGTGATTATCATCAACGGGTTCGACACAAAATTCCACCACTTCCAGCCAGCTTCCAGAGAAGCGCTAATGAACGGTACCTATCACATTGGCTTGGTTTATGGTAAAAGCAAATCGTCCTACTTCGAAGACTACGAGCAAGTGTACAACCAATACGGCGGCCACACCATGAAGGTATTAAAGCCTGATTTGGTGTCAATTGGTGAGTTTGACCAGCCCGACTATGTTGAGATTGTCCATTTCACCTCCCAGTCGGACTATGAAGACATGAAAGAGAGTACTGAATACAAATCACTCGCACAGAAGCACAAGAAGGTGAGGCGACAATTCATCTCAGGGCAAACGCCTAAAATGCCTGGCATGTAATGAGGACTATCCCACATGTTCAAACCCTCCTCGCCGGACTGGCAGGGGGGTTCGCCTGGACCATCGTTTCATTTCTAACATTTGGATATCTGGGCAGGTATACGATATTCAATCCAGCGGTGCAAAGCGCCAAGTTTATGGATGTCTTTGTGACCTACGATCCTCAGGCCATAGCCGTGACCTACCCCTGGTTTTACCTCATGGGTTTTGCTTTCTTTGGGGTTGGGCACAGCTATATCTATCATTGGCTGTACCCGGTTTTAGGTAAAAACAAGGCCACAAGAATCAAAAGGTTTTCGTTACTCATCATATTCATGAGTTCACTCTATTTCGAAATATTTGGTCCATTGAATCTCCTGAGCGAGCCACTGCATCTGGTGGCGCTAGAGATGATTTTTTGGACACTTTCAATTTTGGCAGAGGTGTGGGTACTGGAGCGCATTCTTGGGAAATTTCATCAACAGGTAGAACGGGCATGAATACACCGGCTGAGGAGCGTTCATCTACGAGAAGAGTTCTGAAACATCTGGCTTTCGGAACTTTCTTCTATCTGGTGACGATCATATTAGCCGGACAAGGTCAGCAGCTTGAGAAAGGTCTTTGGTTTGCTGCTGGCAAAGTCACCATCTGCCTGGGTATCGGGTACTACTTGTCTTACAGATGGATCCCAACATATATGCGAGCCGGATGGACCAGAGTGGCCATTGGGCAGTTGATTTTGACCCTTCTTGCGGGAATTTTCCTACTTAGGGCCTACTCTACATATATCTACTTTCCACGATATCCTGTACCATGGCCCGACCATTTCTGGTATTTGCCAAGCTTCCTTTTCGAGGCCGTCAATTACTACACAATTCTCTTCCCCATTGTGGCCATTTTGCAGGCCAGGACATGGATTCGCAGCCAAAAGCTCAACCATCGCCTACGAGAACAAAACCTGCTCCTGGAAAAAGAGAAACTTTACAATGAGTTGCAATACCTGAAGCACCAGATCAATCCTCATTTTTTCTTCAACACGCTAAACAACCTCTACGGACTTGCCCTCACCAAATCCGATGCCACACCTGATGTCATTGTGAAGCTTTCCGACATCATGCGATACCTGCTTCATGGGAGCGATAAAGAATGGGTACAGCTGGAGGACGAAATAAAATGGATGCAGGCTTACCTCGACCTGGAAAAGATTCGGCATGATGACAAAGTCTCCCTGTCTTTCAAAACCGAGTTAATGCACACCGGGATTGAGGTTCCCCCGCTGATTTTGCTGCACTTTCTTGAGAATAGCTTCAAGCATGGGGTGAGAGACAACATTGGGAAATCCTTCGTCCATGTGCTGGTCCGCGACGATGCAGAATGGCTCCATTTCAAGGTTGAGAATAGCTTGAGTGAGGTGGCAAAAAACAATGGGGAAGATCAGCCATTGGGTCTGAAGAACATTAGGAGGCGTCTGGACCTGTTATTTGACAACCGATATGACTTGCAGGTCAGGCAAGAAAGTGAATCATTTATTGTGGATTTGAGGATGCCATTGTCAGTCAAATGAAAAAGATCAAAACCATCATCATTGACGATGAACCCATCGCCATCAGTATTCTCCAGACTCATGCGAAGAGCGTAGAATTACTGGAAGTGATCGGCACATTTCGAGAGGCCATTTCGGCATTTAACTTTCTAATTGCCCATAATGTTGACCTGATGTTTCTGGACATCAAAATGCCTCAAATGACGGGTTTAGAATTTTTGAACAGCCTGACGCATCCGCCCAAGGTGATCCTCACCACTGCCTATTCAGAATTTGCGTTGGAAGGATACAACTACGGTGTCATCGACTACCTCCTCAAACCCATCCCGTTTGACAGATTCGTCAAAAGTGTGGAGAAGGTGCTCCCGCAGCTTCCTCGGGGCTCTGCAGAAGATGAATACCTGTTCATCAGAACGAAAGGCAAACTGGTCAGAGTCCGCCTTAAAGACGTGCGGTACGTAGAGAGTCAGGTAGATCATGCCAACATCGTCATGAAAGATCGCCTTGTGGAGACTGACAAGTCCATTTCAGCCATGGAGGAAATCCTCCCTAAAACGCACTTTCTACGAATCCACCGGGCATTTGTGGTGGCTTATGACCACATTGATGCCTTTTCAACCCGGGCGGTGATCATCGGCAAAAATGAGTTTGTCATAGGAAGAAAATATAAGGAAGAAGCTCTGAAGAGCCTAGAAGAACGATTCGGAGGTACCCTCAGCTGATGAAAGAGCAGACATCCCTACCCATGAACGGTTTACTTTGCTCCTGACCGCCTACAACTTCTTGATCCAGTCATTGGAGTTCTTCCGGGTATCGTAGTCTACCACGTAGGCCGGATAATTGATCCAATCGATGTGTTTTACGATTTTGCCAGCATCGTTCCAGATCAAAATGGTGGTAAAGTGCATCGCTTCAACGGTAGTGGTACCCCATTTGAAAGGCGTGAAGTATCCCCTGACGACTGACTTATTACCCTCGATGATCTGGTCAATGATGACCACGACATTCTCTTCCGAGTTCTCATAGTTTGGATTGGGCCAATCGAAGAAAGCCCTCAGGTTTTTTATCCCCTCAATTCGATCTCCATTGACCATATCCTCCAGCACAATATCGTCGGCATAAAAACTCAGGAACTTCTCAAAATCCTGGCGGTCGTTGTACACACGATAATAGTCTCTTGTCATCTCCCCGGTGGCATTGTCATTCTGCGCATAAGAAGAGAGGGATACCAAAAGGATTAGTCCGATGTAAATTATGTGTCTCATATTATTAGGGCAAAATTCAGGGCCTATGATTGAAAAGGCAATGAACCGAGGTTAAGAAATGCACTTTCTTATTCCACGCCATAGCAAGTCTTTTGAGAATCTCAGGATTTTGGACATCCTATCGAAGGCATAATGTTATGGCCACAGATTTGACAGTAGGTCAGGCATTGCCTGTTCGCTTTCTCTTGTAGTGGTTCTGAACAATGGCATCCAGGTACCTTGTTGCCTTTACATGGTGAAATGCCAGAGGACCATCGAGCGTACCAAACAAAGCACTGCCACCACCCAAAAGCACTGGAATGGTCGTCACGATCATTTCATCAATCAAATCCTCTCTCAGGAAGCTTTGGATCGTCGAGCCACCGTCTATGTAGAGGTGGCGATACCCGCTGCCATGAATGGTGTCCAAAACCTGGGATAAGGATCCCGAGACCAATGCTACTTTGTCTTGCAGGTCTTCGGGAACGGAGGACATCGTGTTGCTCAAAACAAAAACCGGCAGTGAATAAGGCCATTCCATATCGAAGCCACGAACGGTTTCGAAAGTAACCCTACCCATGACTATGGCATCCATACGCGCAATGAAGGCATTGTAGCCCATGTCATCATTTTCCGGGTTTGGCGTGGCATGAAGCCAATCAATTTTTCCATCAGAATCGGCAATGAAGCCGTCCAGACTGGCAGCAATAAAAACGCTGTTGGTGGTCTTCAAATCATGACTCATAGGATGTGAAAGCTTGGCTGACTTGCATTTTTTGTGTTTGTTGGTAGCCTAGTTGTTGAAAAGTGAATCGGGCATGTCTGGCTCCTGGGGAATTCGGACAGGTCCATCATGAATGTAACGTTTTAGCGACATGGCTAAACTACGTTTTTTGCCAGAATGATGCGGTATCACCCGGTCACCCGTACAGACCCATGCACTTATTCTGGTACCCCCTGGGCACTCAGGGCGGGAAATTGCACCTTCACCGTACAGCCTTCCTTTGGTTTTGAACTCATTGAGATGGTCCCCTGGTGCTCGGTAATGATGTTGTAGGTGATGGACAAACCGAGACCGGTTCCCTGTCCCGGCGGCTTTGTGGTGAAAAACGGCTCCATGACCTGCTTTATCTTACTCTCATCGATACCCTCACCTGTGTCACTTATTGACACGACAAGTTTTTGCTGCCGCAGGGTGGTTTCTATCGCGATTTCACCTTTTCCCGATATGGCCTGATCGGCATTGGATATGATGTTGAGAAACGCCTGGTGAAGCCTGCCTTCATTGCCTTTTATCCTGACCTTAGCAGGATGATAGGATTTTTTGATCTGAATACGATCCCTGAGCCGACTATGGAGAATCACCAGACAATGGTCCAGTATTTCGTGAATATCGCACTCATCCTGCATGGATTGATCCAGGCGACTAAAATGGCTTAGGCTTTTTACGATTTCCGCAGCTCTCTTTACGCCTTCATCAATGACATCAAAGCAATGACCGATGCCATTTTCGACCGGCCGCTTCTCCCCTTCGAGTTCCTGCCGCAGCGCCATGACACCACCTTTGATGAAATTCAACGGGTTGTTGATTTCATGACCGATACCGGCTGCCAGTTGACCCAAGGACGCCATTTTCTCCGACTCCACCAGCTGCTTTTGGGTTTCCATCAATTGGTCGACTGTATTTTGCAACTCCGTATTGGAGGTCTTCAATTCCTCAGACCTCTCGTCAATTTCTTCCTTTTGTTCGATGATTTGAAGGTTGAGCCGCCGAAGTTTTCGATTGGTTAATGACTTAGACCTGATCAGGAATCCGAGTATTACGATGATGGTCAGTGCAGATCCCAGCAATACGTAGATGAAACGGGTTTTGGCCTGCTGACCTTTAATCGCTTCGGCTTGAAGTCGTCGCTCTATTTCCAGGTTTTCACTTTCATATCGCAAGATGATATCGGAGATCTCTGCAAACCCCTTCAGGTGATATATGCTATCTGTCAAATTCTTGTAGAGGATCAAATCCTGCTGGGCAGCCACAAAATCCTCATTTAGGCTGTCCAGGCGAATTTTCAGAAAATAATATTGCTGTAGGGGGGCAATCAATTTGTTGTCGGAGGAGATGCCATAGGCGCTTTCCAAGTTTCGCGAGGCAGCTTCTGCATCGTTCAGTTGCATGAAGAGTTCACCCAGGGTGTTGTGGCTCTCAGCCTGACCCTTCAGATCTCCAATTTCCTGCTGTATGGCAAGGGCTTCCTCCAGAGTGGCAATGGCCTCCGGGTATTGACCAAAGCCAGCAAGTATGGACGCCTTGTTGAACAATGCCCGACTCAGGTATACATTGTTCCTGACTGCCCTGCAGTAGATGATTGCCTTCTCCAAATAACTTAGGCCCGACTCCACATTATCCAGGTGGTAAAATGTTTCACCCAGGAAATTGAGATTACCGCAAATGATCATTTCATTTTGGATCGCCCTGCCGATCGCTATAGAATGCTGGAAATAGTTGAGCGCCTCCCGGTGATTCTCCATCATGCCATAAACCACACCGATGTTGTTGGCCACCACAGCCTCGTTGGCCTTGTCACCCATTTCCTGGAAGACCCGGTAAGCCTGGAATGAATTCTTCAGACTCCGGGAATATTCTCCCTTTTCACGATAAACGAGCCCCAGGTTACTGACGATTTTCGCCTTCAATGAGTCACTCTCAATCTCATCAGCAATGCTGCTGGCAATATTCAGCTGGTGAAGGCTGGAGTCGTAGTTGGCCAGACGCCAATAGGCCAATCCCATGTTTTTGTATGCCACAGATTTCGCAAGTTCCATGGGTGAGTCAGCGGATTCAATCAGTTGGATGGCCGCCTGCGATCTTTGCAAGGTTTGCCGTGGGTAGCGATTATGCAAGGAAAAAGCCAACTCGTTGAGGACTGCCACCTTTTCCGCGGTACTGCTGGCGCGCTCGAGTTGTCGTTCCAGGGCCTCCTGGGATTGAGAAAATCCTGAAGTTGAAGCTGCAAGCAGCATGAGTAAGATCAGAAGTCGGAACATCTGGCGGTCGGGATCGCTAAGGCTATACAAAATAAGGCAGAAATAGTGGGACGCAAAACTCTGGGCTGGTAAACCGGAAGATATTGACCTGGCCGGGAATGGATAAGTAGGTAAAGCCAGTATCAACAATGCCTCATCGGAATCGGTAGACACAACTATCGCATCACGTATGTGCCGATTATTCCGTTAGATCAAAAGGGCATACCTTCAGGGAGAGGTCCTTGATAAGAGTCTTCATTGTCCAACCGTAGAACCTCCACGTCCCCAAACAGCTCTACCTGTAGATCCTCGGCTAACAAGTGTGTGGTTAAGCTCCAACCAGGTGGTATTGTCGGCTCCGAGGTCCGGTTTAAGGTAGTTGCCACGAGGATGTAGCGGTCTCCGGCCGGGCTATTGAGCAGGCTTACAGTTTTGCCTTTTGCATAACCCAGCAAATGGTATTTTTCCAACAATACTTTCCTGATCAAACCCTCGTCATCAGCCTTCATGCGGCGTTGCTTCAATTGTACGACCTGGAAAAAATCACGGCCAAAAGCCTGCATATAAGTGAACTGGCCCTCTAATGAGCATCCCGGGGACTTGAGAAAACGCTTGGTGTCGGCGACCGTAACCCGCGGATCATTCTTCAGCCAGGTAACCCATAGCCTGGGCAAGGAGAAATCTGCGAAGGTCTCGGGAGCCCAGTCCGCTGTCACCCAGACCTCGCCACGAGCTATATCGATGAGTTCGTATCCGGTAAGTTGTTTTTGGCCCCTTTGGGGTGCTCGGTCAATACAGCCATCCCTATCTCCTTTGGGACTAATGGCGAGCACAACTCCCAACAACAGTAGAACGAGTAAAGAACCGGTGATTTTGATCCAGGTACGCATAGATGACATCGAAGTTTATTAGCATGTTTCACGCAATCCCACTTCGTTTTTGCCGAGTAATTAGTTCCAACTGACCCTATTCATATCTGAAAGCCCACACACACGGATGAATCGATCTCTTCAGCCTCGACATATGGCTTGCTTTGGAACACAAAAAAGCCCAGACACAAATGCCCGGGCCTCTTTATTAAGTGGCTAAAGGATCACATTGGAAATGCGCCTACCGCCTTCTCACAACCTTCCCAGTTGATACGCACATTCGATGCATCGAGCAGCAGCTCCTCCGGTGTCAGCAGATCGGGGTAGCCGCTCCATCCGGCTGTGGGGCCATAGAAGTCTCCAGGTTTCGCTTCCGGATCCAGGCTTGCGCGGATAATACCAGTCGCTCCATCCTCGGCGGACTGGGCCTGATTCATGAACTCAGACTTGCTATCCATGCCACCGTCAGCAGCTGTAGTGACTTGCAAGCTGGTCGCTGCCAATCCCGGATGGGCCAACAACGGGATCACATTGGCAATGTTGGCTTCCTCCAGTTTCTCTTTGAGGCCATAAGTAAAGGTCGCATTGGCTAACTTGGTCTGATGGTAACGCTCCCATCGGGGTCCCTGGAAACTCATATTCTCTTCCTCGGTTCCATCTCCACCCAATTTGCCACCATTTTGCTCGAAGTACTCAGAAGACAGCGGGCCACCTAACCTGGCCATAGACGAATGATTGACAATCCGGGCTTGCGCGCTATTCTTCATCAAAGGAAATAGCTCCTTGGTTAGCAGGAAGTGCGACAGCACATTGGTCTGCATTTGCACGTCATAGCCATCACCAGTGGCTTCGTCTTTAAGCGCCATCACTCCGGCATTGTTGACCAGCACATCAACTACCTCATACCTGGACTTTATGGTTGATATCGCTTCCCTGACGCTATCAAAATTTTGGAGGTCACAGTCTATGGCATCAAACTTCCCATCAGGGATCGCAGATTGCAACTGATTGAGGGCTTTTTGTGATCTTTCACTCTTCCGATTGAGCAAAATCACGGTCGCTCCCAGCCTGGCCAACTCACGGGCACATATAAAGCCCGTTCCACTGGTTGTTCCTGTAATCGCTACCACCTTACGTGTCATATCTTGCCCGTGATTTTTCAATACCTCTTGTAAATACTTCGTTTCGATCTGGTTCATTATTGAGTCGTTTTTAATGTTTGATGAAGCAAAGGTCTCACGCCTCAGCTAGTTCTGATGACACAACTTGCATAGCCTCTTACACAAATTGCAGAATCTATCCCTGTGCCCGGTACTCCACGGGTGTCTGACCGGTTTTCGATTTGAATAAGCGCGTGAAGTAGTGCGGATAGTTGAATCCCAAGTCGTAGGCAATTTCACTGACGGATTGCTCAGTCCCCAGCAGCATGTGTTTGGCCCGGTTCACGACATACTCATTGATGTGATCTTTGGGTGTGCGCCCCGTTTCCTTTTTGATCAGGTCACTGAAATAGTGCTGTGACAGATGAGCTCCCTCGGCAAATTGTGCAATGCCGGGAACACCCAATTGCAACGCCTTTCCTTCTTTATAGTAGTCTTTGAGCTTCTTCTCAAAGACTGCAACCACATCCTTGCTCTGGCTCGTCCGTGTGTTGAACTGCCTTTCGTAAAAGCGTAAGGAATAATTGAGCAGCAACTCCAGGTTGGACACAATCACACGCTGGCTATGATTGTCGATGCGCTGCTCATACTCGTTCTTAATGTTGGCTATGCAATCCGTAACGGTACGTTCTTCGTCTTCAGACAAATGAAGTGCTTCGTATACATCATAGTTGAAGAATGAGTAATCATCAATCGTCTCTCCCAGGTGTGTATTGCGGATGAGGTCCGGATGGAAGTAGAGCATCCAACCCTTGATCTCCCCACGGCGCACCTCCCTGGTCTTTGTATAGACTTGACCCGGAGCTGAAAAAACCATCACTCCCTGATCAAAGTCAAAAGTATTTCTACCATACTCCACGCCACAGTTTTTGTCCTTGATGGAGATCATGTAGAGATTCGAGACTGATCTGGTTCCTACGGCGGAGGCCGGAATTTCCAGATGGGAAGAGTCAATTAGAGAGATCAAAGGGTGCTTAGGCTTGGGGTAGCCTAGCATCGCATGCATTTCGCTAATGGACGCTATTTTGAGGATGGTATCTGACATGTGAATTATCTCTTGTGACAAATCTCCAAAAGTTGGAGAAGTCGCACCAACACAAAACGCAGATATGCACACACTTAAGCTTATTGGGCGTGCTGTCAGCGCTTTCCCGCAATTTCATCGTGGATCACGAATTCGTCATGCTTCAATGGTCATGATGCTGCTCCAGGTGCTGCCTCAACAAATCTTTGCCATAGTCATTGCCATTGGGCGTGCGCACCACCGTGTGTACATGTCTTCTCGTCGGTTTGTTCCCCCTGAGGGCTACTGGCCGCTGATGGTCAAATTCGATGTGTATGACAGGACTCTGTATCCTGTAATAGAATGGCCCACTTCCGTCCTGCGCCCCCACCCAGGCAAAGTAAGTGTCGTTGAGGTGTTCCAACACTTCCTCCATCCTGATTTGCGAATGACCTTCTCTGATATTGCCCACATACGTTTCAATGAGCTCCTGCAAAATGAGCAATTGCGTGTCATTCAATGCCGTAGCCTTGATACCTAATGTAGGCAGGTCAGCATTGTCTCGAAAAGCTTCTGCTTGAATAAAGCTGTGGTTCTTTCTGTTGCGAAGGGTTGTCAGTGCTTTTTGCTGTGTATCCAGTGAGTTGTACATTTTCAGTCCAAGCCTCACTTCCTCCTCGAAGGTGCGTGTACCAGCATGTTCCCCCTCAGCAATGGCACTCGGTTCCGAGCCCATGAATGTTGGTGTCATCACTACCTGATCCCCCAGAACAAAGAAGTTGATGACCAGATGGTGTCCATCCATTTGCCAACCCCAGGGTTCAGTATCGGAGGGTTCACCCATAAAGGTGAACCAGTAGAGTTCCGCGCCAAGATGTTCGAAATCATGAGTCAGTCTTGCCAGGTATTGTTCCATTTTCATGATGTCCTGCGCCTTTTGGAAACCCTTGGCGCTCAGGCTTTCCCGAAGGATTTGCAGCGCCAGCTCCTTCTGGGCTAGGGACAAATCCTCGAGACCAATGCCTTTCCTTTTATACAGGGAAATATCAATATTGCTCCATCTGCGCCATTCGGGGTCATCGACAGGAAATGAACATTGCGCCCTTTCGTCTTCATCCAGCGAGGCCAAAAAAGCTTCAACAGCCTGTTTCACCGGTGCCGTGCTCACACCTGTAGCTTTCACTGGGAAAAGCCCCGATACAAGCTGGTCATTGTAGGTGATGCCGACAAAGTCCTCATTCAATGCCTGCCGTTCTTCCTCCGAGTCAGCATGGAATACCCGTATTGGCGGTGAGGGCTGGATGGTACCCTGTTGTGCAAAACAGCTAATTGTGCCTCCGCCCAGCAGGAAATTTAGGCCTACAAACACTGTCAATGATAGTCTCATAATGCTATTTAACGATCCAACCTCTGCTCGGGAGAAGCAACCGATCTTTCCAAATGTATTGTTTCCATGCATCGCCCGCAAACCTCCTGCAGGCTAGGCACGTTTTTCTCCCAAATTTCAGTGGTGGCAGGTGCAGTTACTCGATCTACTGTTGTTCGCACCAACCTCATGTAGTTCTTTGTCAAGTTGAGCTTACCTTATAACGTATTCGGTTATTAGTTGTAAATTGAGAACAACCAATACGCTATCAGATGAAATACACACTATTCTTTGGAACGATCGTCGCTATTGCGATGATAACCTCCTGTGGGACCGGCAGCCAGACCAGCGCGGACACAGAACTTCTCGCGGGGAGTCCTGCCGAGAGCTTCACCCTTGACCTTACGAAGTATGCACCTCCAGGTACAGACAGCCTGGCAAAATACCTGGACACCAACCCCTATGTCTGGGACATGTTTTCATGGCAAACGTTTGTTGCGCTAAATTGGCCAGCCGTTCAGCCAGACTCCACAAATGGCTATTTAAGGGGATTTCCTGACACTGGCAAGAGCTTCGGAGACGAAGCCAGTGAGGCAGTAGTCTGGGAGACTTTCAAAGAAAAAAGAGAAATGTTCAAGCATGGCGCGGACTCAGTCGCCTCGGTCCCTGACCCTTGGAGTAGCGACTACAGCAATGAGGTGAAATATGTCTATGGTACAGGTAAGTTCTCCACACTGGATGAAACGGTGCAGGTGAAGTCCGAAGCTACGGAGCCGTACTACAATGATGACACACAGGCACCCATCACGGCACGCGTATTCAGGGGTACACAGCCAAGGCTATTCGGCGAATACACCGGAGGGGGAGCGGTTGATACCACAAAGCAGGGTCCGGGTAATGCGGTCAGGTACGAAGTGAAGGTGAATTATGATTTTTACAACTATGTAGTATCAAAAGGGCTCTACTACGACCCCTACACCCAGAAGTACATTGCTAAGAATGGTCCTGTTCAATTGCCCTGGAGGACAAGCAAGGATTCGCTCACAGGTGGGAACCCCAACAGAAACATGAACGAGGTACTGGGCTATTCCGAATCCGCTACGATGACTGCCTATCAAAACCCCGCCAATGGCGCTAATCCTCCCTTATTAGGGTCTGTGCACATCAAAGCGGCCTGGGCGCCCATCACCAAAGCAGAACAAGGCCGGTTCCTGTCGAGGTCTTCCGAATATTTCTATACGGACACCAGCCAGCAAACTGATACAGCTCAGGCCCTATTTGGCCTCGTAGGTCTCCATATCATTCAGCGCATCAAGCTAGAACCCAACAATGCGGTGGGGGGTGCATTCATATTCGCGACGTGGGAGCACAAGGACATACGCGATACCATCACCAATACCACCTATCCTTTCGACGGATCTAGTGTGAATACAAGCCAATACACCTATACCAATTACTTTCCAGCTGGCATCGGACCCAGTGCTCCTAATCCAAAACTGGACGATCCCTTCCAGGTGGCACGAGTATACCCAATCCTGCAGCACACGCAACAAGCCAATACCCAGGTCAGTGCAATGCTTGGGGATTCCTTTTGGGCCAACTACCGTCTGGTAGGCACGCAATTCATGCCCGTCGATCTTAAGACAGACAACACCGTAATGCAGGATACGGCTGTTGCTGCAGGTAACAGAGGTCCATTCAAGCCAAGCGACCCCTCAGCGAATAATGCAAGCGGGCAGCCGGTATTTTTGTCCAACCTGGTCATAGAGACCAACACGGGATTGCAACAATTCCAGGGTATACCACCGCTGGTGAATGTGATCAGCAACTATTCGGAAGTACCTTCCAACCCAGGGTTCACCTTCAATCGTCTAGGTGATAATGTTGCTTACGATCGAGGCGGACACAATACCGGAGGATGTATGGGGTGTCACGGTGTAGCGCAGCTCAACGGATATTCCTTCAGTTTCGTACTGCTGGGTGGACAAGCTGGTGCTGACCCCGACACAGAGAAGGATTTCTTGCCTCCGCTAACCAGCAGGACTACTACATCCTCGATATCAAAACCGGAACTCCTGGAAATGATCGAAAAGAATAATGAAGCAGTAGCCAGCCGCGACGAATAGTCTGTGTCAACTTGCACAAAAAAGCCCTTTCCGATTGGTCAGGGCTTTTTTGTGCTTTTTGGCCAATGGCCTTCTGTAGGTGTGGCTACTCAAACGTCATCTGATCCAGCTCCTTCAGCAGTACTTCAATGGATTTATTTTTCATTTCAATCTGTGGGGCATACACATCAGTTCCCTCGCCAATTGCTTTCATCATGAGAATATAGGTCTCTTGCCTCGTTCGGGTATACACATAGAGCTTGTTGACATACTTCTCATGGGCGGCCACCAACTCATATTGCTGGATCTCCTCTAACAGTTTCAGGTTTTGGTTCCAATAATATATTCCTTCATCTTTCAATGCCGTGATTAGCGCTTCCTTCGTAGAGCTCTGAGGATTCAACTGATAGACCTTCAGCGCCTCTTCTTCATTGGCCGAAATCTGTTCCAATTTTTGAGCTATTTCCTGATCAACCTGAACATTCATTTCGGGAGAAGTGAATACATACGTTCCAAAAAGACCAATCAATACTAAACTCCAGAGGAGCCCAATACCAGAAGCTTTCCAGTTTGATTCAAATGCTCTTTGCTCTTCCTTGTGTCTCTTCAGGTCTTCCCCTTGTAAAACTTCAACGACACCCACAATTATCAATGTGTATAAGCCGGGAATGAATTGAGCCGGAATTTTGTCTACGATCTCTTCAGGAAGTAGAAATACAGGTAGAAAAATGGCGAATGTGAAGAGTGTAGCAAGTATGATAGCCGTCAATCCCTTTCGCTCTCTGCCAAGCATTCGATAATTGTGCCTTATCAGGTAGCCTGCGGCAAGTGGGCCGCCAAAGAAAGTGGCGATTGATATTCCTGTTTTTGAATATAGTTTCTTGTTCAAGAGATCTTCCATGTCGGTATAATCAAGTTCTACGCGGCAAGATGGTGCTATGTGTTCTTCGACGGTCAGCATGCAAAATAACGATTCCATACCTTGTCTTCATTTTGACTTGATGAACGAACATAGGGCGAGAAGCCAGACATTGACTAGAGGACGGCTCGGATGGACTTCATAGTTGCAGGTTGGAGAAATGCAGGAGGTAACCATTGATGTCTTCAATCACGAATTCAGTGGCTCCATTGTACTCAGTGATGCCAAGAGGTTTTACGATCTTCGTCTTGCCCTTGATGCTTTCATAATAGTCCGCAATATGATCGGTTTGAATCCACAACGTCAGGGGGACCCCATTTGAACTGGGCCTCAGCTGTGGAAACTCAGATTGCAAAGAGCTGGCCGATTGGAACATTAAGGATACATCATCCTTCTGCACCCTAGACCATTGAGGTGAATCAATTGGAAGCTTTTGCAGGGTATGGAATCCGATATCTTCATAATATTCCAGGGTATCCTCAATACTATTTACCATCAAGTTGACATGAATCGCTATGAGCCGATTTTCCTCATTTGTCATATTTACCTCTAATTACACCCCATACAGATCTCAGACCATGTTGTACATGAGAGGAGCTTATCTCCCCTGTACACCAAGGGCGAAACTAACGGTGGGAAAACTGCGATACTTTGGAAAAAAACGACTTTACCTTAATTCCGAAGGTTGGACACCTGCAAAGTGCCTGACTTCGTTTGTCAAATGGGAATGGTCAAAAAAACCTAAATCGAAACTGATCGAAAGCAAGCTTTGGTCCTGGCGCTTCCTGATTTGTTCGATGGCACGATTGAACCTTACAATTCTTGAGAACAGTTTCATTGAAATCCCCACTTCCCTTTTGAACCTTCTTTGCAGCTGTCGGACAGAAGTATGATGCTGCAGAGCAATTTGGCTGGGGTTTCTTCTATGATTCGCCTTAATGACATTGGCTACGGAGGTCGTCAGCAACGCGGCGTTGATATTTACCCCCTTCGAATTCCAAAAGGAATGCTTCAGACGATTTTCCAGGAATTTCAATTTGGCGCTGGTCGACTCTTGTTCATTGAGCGCCTCAAGAAAGAGGTTATCGAATTGGGGGAAGAGCTCACTGAGGGGCACAACAGCGTCTGTCAATGCAGAGAAATCTTCTCCTGTAACTGCCCCCAAAACCCCAGGATAGAAGCTGACGCCAAAATAACAAGCCTTTACAGGAGGCCTGAACACACTGAATTTCGTGTTGGCCCCCATAAGGTTCGAACTTCCATCGTGCTCACCTAATTGGAAAACAAAATTGGTACATGCTTCAGGAAAGATCCGCTGAACGCAGTCATCCTCTATGTTGGAGACGATCCAAAATCTATCGATAAACCTAGTAAGTTCCGCACCTGGCACGTATTCTTGATAATCCATCAATAGACGCCCTCTGGAAGTAGGCTTTTGCTCCTGCATGATGCTGTACCCCCATAGCCCACAAGTTCGGGAAATCCAGACAATCCAATTTTTTTCGGACTCATTGCGCTTTCAACTTGGCTACCTCAATAGCAATGAATTTGGGTAAATAGCTCGGAGTGCACCCTCTGGGGACGACTTCATCTTTGTAGAGGCCTGTTGTCTCACCAATGCCTATGCATCTGTTCCGAAATTCCTCTTGCCACTTGCCAATTTGACCGGCGGTGAAATTCATGGCCCACTGGACTTCAGGTTGTTCATTGGAAATTCTTGCTTCTATGCCTTCGAGTAGGTATTCTGTGTTGGCATGGTTCGTATTTCCCATCCATCGAAGACGTGCCTGGTGATACCAAAAAACCCTTCTCTGCAAAGCCGAGTCGCTGTTTTCCCAGGATTCTATCAATGCAACTGTCTTTTTATCCTTTGAGAGTTGGTTGGCCATGAGCCAATCCATGGGCTGGTTTCGTTCTTCAGGTGTATGACTTTGAATGTCCCTGTCAAGCGAATCAATCAAATCCTGCGTGAGTAGTTTTTTGTCCAGAATAAGAATGGCAAGTTGACGGGCCAGGAATGCACCGGTAGACCAAAGCTCCAAGGCCAGATCATGATCCTTCTTTATGTCTTTGGCAATCTTCCGTAAATCGCCGAGCTTGGTACCCTTCGAAAGGATTTGTGCGGAGATTTCTTCTGCTTTGGGGGATAGCTTCATATCAAGGCATTCTATTTAAATCAAGAATACTTCAGGATAGGCAAAAAGCGCCAATTACCAATCTATCAAATTTAGCAAACCGGCACTTCCCGAAGAATCAACAAAAACCAAATGTGATTCCCGGATGACGCACTCAGGAATCTGGTGAATCAATACAGCCTTTTCATTTGATACTGGGACGGATATTCTCAGGATCAGGATTTGATGAAACTTCCCTTGCCTGGCATCAGCCTATTGACGCCAACTGCGCACTGAGTTCCAGCCAAGCTCAAGAACTGGTACTGTCGACAAGAAGTGACTGTATTATCACTACTTTTGGCAACCGCAAGCACAATAAGTGGTTATAACGAACATGGATAGGTCAATTTACTCACCAGATGAGCTGAAAGCTCGCATCGAAGAGCACATCAAAGCACTACAATATGGAGACAAGCCCAAGGAGCTCTACGATCCCATGGCCTACATCATGTCTCTTGGTGGGAAACGGATGCGTCCACTCCTGGTGCTAATGGCCTATCAACTCCGGGGCACGCACATGGAAGACATTCTGGAGGCCAGCCTTGCTGTTGAGGTTTTCCACAACTTCACGCTCATGCATGACGACATTATGGACGAAGCACCCATTCGGCGAGGCAAACCTACCGTTCACGAAAAGTGGAACAACACTGTAGCAATCTTGTCAGGTGATGCCATGTTGGTTAAGGCTTACGACTTACTCCTTAAGGTACCTCCTCCCTCCCTGCCGGAGGTCATCAGGCGTTTCAATCAGACCGCTGTGGAAGTATGCGAAGGTCAGCAGATCGACATGAATTTCGAGTCCATGGTCAACGTATCCGAAAAGGACTATCTGGAAATGATACGGCTAAAAACCGCGGTACTGCTGGGCTTTTCACTACAGTTGGGAGGTATCCTTTCCGGTAGCGATGAAGCCAACGCACAGAAACTATATGACATCGGAGAGAAGATGGGTATCGGCTTCCAGCTGATGGACGATTATCTGGATGTCTATGCCGACCAGGCCAAATTTGGCAAGCAGGTCGGGGGTGATATCATTTCCAACAAAAAGACGTATCTCCTCATCAACGCGCTCGAAATGGCCAATGCCGAGCAAAAAGAAAAGCTTGATCAGTGGCTGGCTTACGAAGGCCCTAGCTCGGAGGACAAAGTGGAGGCGGTCACCAAGATTTATGACGAAATTGGGATACCCAACCTCGCAAAAATGAAAATGAACTATTATTTTGACCAGGCATTTGACCTGCTGAAAGGTATAGAAGGATCTGAGGACGCCAAAGCTGTCTTCCAATCCTACGCCCAACAATTGACCAAGCGAGAAAAATAGATGTCCACCACCATACTCATCCTTCTTGTTACCATAGCCATAAGCATTGCCGCAATGGGAAATGACAGGCTATACCTACGGTTGTTGCTCAATCCATACCAGGCGCTGCATCGAAGAGAGTATTGGAGATTCATTTCTTCAGGTTTTATCCATAATGGCTACATACACCTGGGATTCAACATGTTCACGTTCTTCTTCTTTGGTCAGGTAGTCGAGCAGATCTTCGGCCAACTCCTCGGCAGTAGCGCCACCACGACTTACCTCTTGTTCTATCTATCCGCAATTGTGGTCTCTGACGTACCGGTAGCATTCAAGAATCGCAATAACCCCGGCTACAACAGCCTTGGAGCCTCCGGGGCGGTATCTGCTGTGGTCTTTTGCAGCATTCTTTTTTTTCCACTGAACAAGATTTGCCTCTACGGCATCTTCTGCCTGCCTGGATTTATCCTCGGAATCATCTACGTGATCTACTCCTATTACCAGGGAAAGAACATGGCAAGCAACATCAACCATGAAGCCCATCTTTATGGAGCACTATATGGCATCGTCTTTGGACTTATCGTCTATCCTGAGGCTGGTGGTCTCTTTTTCGATCAAGTGCTGAATTATCGATTCTTCTGACCATGGCCGAGATTGTCATACCTTTTGATATCGTCAAACTCAATGCCTTAGACAAGCCTCTGCAGCGCTTACACGCGCACACGATGCAGGCACTGGAAGATGCATATGCTCCATATTCCCAATTTCAGGTTGGGTGCGGCTTATTGCTCGAGTCAGGAGCTATCGTCACTGGTAACAACCAGGAGAATGCCGCCTATCCCTCGGGCCTTTGTGCAGAAAGGGTAGCATTCTTCAAACTAAGGTCCGAAAGCCAGTCACACGTGAAAGACATCATGGTTCTCACCCGTAACAAGGAGGGCGAACGGTCTGATGCATTTCCATGTGGGGCATGCCGACAGGTGATGTTGGAATACGCACAACTCCAGGATACCCTCATGACCATCTATATGCAAGCCAGCGAAGACAGTTTCTACAAGATTGACGATGTACGAACGCTTCTTCCGTTCTGTTTTACCAATGAAGTCCTTTAAGAAAGGATATTCCCCATTCATCGAAGTTTAATGTATACTCATCGATAAAACCTTACCCAGCTCGTTAGTTTGCGACATCTTTGATACAGCTTTAAATTAAGGCTATAGACAAAAAAGGCATACAAACAGCAAAGCTTTAAAAAGAAACATTGGTTCAGTGATGTTTTAGGTTGATTGGGTCGGCAAGTAGTGTCGACCCTTCTTTTTTTCCACTTTCTGAATTCACCCTGACATCAGAATCCACTAATGACCTATATGTCATAAAAAGAGAAATCCCCCAAATTCATCGGGAGATATTGTACACTCATCGAGTAAACGATTCATACCTCAACAGTTTGCTACATCTTTGATACAGGTTCTAATCAGAGCTATAGACGAAAAGGCATACAAACAGCAAAACTTTAAAATAAACATTGGTTCAGTGATGTTTTAGGTTGATGGGGTCGGCAAGTAGTGTCGACCCTTTTTTTTTGCCTCCTTCTGAGCGTACTTTGCGCGGAATTTATTTGCAGCAAGCATGTCACAGGAAGAAAAAAAGTCATTGAACTTCATCGAGCAAAAAGTCAAAGCAGACCTGGAATCCGGTAATCACTCCTCGGTGCAAACCAGGTTCCCGCCTGAACCGAACGGCTACCTGCACATCGGTCACGCCAAATCCATCATTCTCAACTTTGGACTTGCCGAACAATACGGAGGCAAGTGCAACCTGCGGTTCGACGATACCAACCCTGAAAAAGAAGACACTGAGTACGTAGAGGCCATCAAAACGGATATCCTCTGGTTGGGCTATAAGTGGGACCAGGAACTATATGCTTCGGACTATTTTGAAGAACTGTACGACATGGCCCGTCAGCTCATCCAAAAAGGACTGGCGTATGTGGATGAGCTCAGTCAGGAGGAATTTGCTGCAATCAAAGGTACCCCTACGCAACCGGGCCAGGAAAGCCCGTATAGAAATCGTCCCTCGTCGGAGAGCCTGCAGTTGCTACAGGAAATGCGTGAGGGTAAGCACCCCGATGGTTCCAAGGTATTGCGCGCCAAAGTGGATATGACCTCACCCAATATGCACATGCGAGACCCTATCCTCTATAGGATCAAGCATATGCCGCACCACCGGACCGGGGACCAGTGGGTTATCTATCCTACCTACGATTTTGCCCATGGCCAGTCCGACAGCATCGAAAAGGTCACACATTCACTGTGTACCCTGGAATTTGAGGAGCATAGGCCGCTTTATAACTGGTTGATTGAAAAACTGGAAATCTTCCCTTCTGAACAGACGGAATTTGCCCGCCTACGGCCGAGCTACACCATTGTGAGCAAGCGCTATCTGAGAGAGCTCGTAGAATTAGGTAAGGTTTCTGGCTGGGATGACCCCCGTATGCCTACAATTTCCGGCATACGCCGACGCGGCATTACTCCGGAAGCCTTGAAGAAGTTCATTGATACGGTGGGTGTAGCGCGACGTGATGGCATCAATGATATTGCTATTTTGGAGCACGCTACACGGGAAGACCTCAACAAAAAGGCCAATCGCATCTTCGGTATCATGGATCCCTTGAAGCTGGTCATTACCAACTGGGAAGAAAACAAGGTGGAGGAAATGCAAGCCATCAACAATCCTGAGGATGAAGCAGCCGGGAGTCGCACGATGCCCTTCACGCGGGAGTTATTCATCGATAGAGCGGATTTCAAAGAAGATCCTCCTAGTCCCAGGAAGTGGTTCCGATTGGGTCCTGACCGTGAGGTACGCCTAAAATACGGCTACATCATCAGATGCACAGGATTCAAAAAAGATGAAACCGGCAAAATCGTGGAAGTACACGCGGAATACGATCCCGAAACCCGCAGCGGTCAGGATACAAGTGGCAAGAAAGTAAAAGGAACTTTGGGTTGGGTATCCACGCAACACGCCGTGCATGCAGAAATTCGACTCTATGACCGGCTTTTCTCCACCGAAAACATGAGCGATATCGATGATGACTTCAAGAATCATTTGAATCCTGATTCGCTAACCGTCATTCCAGATGCTGTATTGGAACCTGCCGTCAGCCAACTCTCCGTCGGCGATACTGTGCAGTTTGAGCGTATTGGCTACTTCAGGGTGGATGAGGATTCCACCGAAGAGCACAAAGTATTTAACAGGGTGGTAACCCTAAGAGACAATTGGCAGAAGAAGGGTTAATCAACCCTTCTTCTGCCCACTGCTATTAATTTCCTGACAGGAAGATTCTTTTGGTCTCAAAGCCTAGATCCGTATCTAGTCTCAAGAAGTAGATGCCAGGCTCAAAACCATCAAGGCCAAGAACAACTTCACCCTGATTGCCGCGGCTTTCGAACTGCTTCAAGACCCGTCCGTCGATGGAGATCACCGATAGAGCTACACCTTTCGACTCGGCTACGCTATACTGAACCACTGAGCTGGCGTCCACCGGATTGGGGAATACTTCAAACGTACCTTCCAATTTCTGGCGCGTATTCAATGCACGCTCCTGTATGGCTACATCATCGATTAGCCATCCCCAGGCTACCACATTGGGATCAGAAAACAATCGGAAACGTATGAATATATCGGTACCAGCATCGAAAGTTTCGGTAAGATCAATACTGTGGTCGACGTACATGGTTTCATCTCCGTCTACCTGCCCATCGTAGGTCGCTTCCCAAACAGGATCGAAACTCGCATCGTAGCCATCCGCCAAAGGTGTCCAGTTGACCCCGTCCGGCGAGCCTTCCACTACGACGAAATCCCAAAATTCCACATCCCCAAAGCTTGATCCGGAAGTTCCAGTTTCAATGATAGCCACATCTCTATAAGTCATGATTGGATTGGTGGCAGAAACAGTGATTGGCGTCTTCAGTGTATAAATCAAGTTGGTTTGCTCCGGATAAGGGTGAAGCGAATGTATTGCCGTATTTGAAAATCCTGAAGGTCTTGTAACGTTGAAGCCCTCACCTATGAAATTCCCCCGGTCGCTGTTGAAATTGTCAGAATATGATTCTTCTATTTCATTGGGTACGAAAAAGCTTCGTTGTACCTCATCAGACTTGAATTCTCTACGTCCTAGGTATGAGATTACTTGTACACCAAGGTTACCATCAAAAGTAGAATTCGACAAGGACTCGTTGGACAGGCCTCTACGGTTTCTACCTGTTCTAAGCACTACTTCACCATCTACAATTAGTCGGGTAGAATCAAAAACTTCCGAGTAGTCGATCTGGAAGTTGGCACTTCCGTCGGGGCTTACTCCTACCTCACCCAAAACAGGTGCAAATACCACGTCTTCTTCTACTTCCGGAAGTGTAATGGTCCAAATGCCCCTACCGTAAGTTGCTAGGACGATCTGATCATCCTTGATTTTCATGTCATGTATACTCACCGCAGGAAGGTTTATATCCAATAGGGTCCAGCTGTCTCCGCCGTCTAGCGACTCTACCAGGCCGATCTCCGTACCTACCCAGATTCGATCTGTGTTGTTTGGAAATACAAGTATCGAGCGGACTGCCACATCAGGAAAACCATTGGACGAGGATCCGGAGCCACCTTCAAATCCAGAAAGATCTGTCCAAGTTTTTCCAAGGTCAGTTGATTTGATGACTTTCGGACGGCCTGCAAAAGAGAACAATGCAAAAATTGTCCTGCGCTCCGTCGGGTGAGGACGAAAACCTGAAACCGTTCCAAGTGTTGTTCCACGGTAATTTTCAGTAGGGGTGAAAGTCTGCCCACCATCTACAGAATAAAACAGACGTGATGTTTCAGTCAATGCGGCTCCTGCCCAGATCAGATCAACATCTTTGTCCGAGACCTCAACGTCCATGACATTGGAAAATGCCCAGAATGAGTCACTAATGCGAGAAAGCTCCCAGCTGGCACCAAAGTCCAGTGACCTCCACACACCAGAAGCACCTAAGGCAAATACGCGGTCTGGTTTGAATTTTGAATTGGCTAGCCTGGAGACAAAAGGTCCGCTGCCTTGACCTACATCTGTAAGTCCGTTCGTCGCACCAAACCAGGTTTCACCATTGTCTTCAGATCTCGCCATTTGGTTGAATTGGACGGAGCCCATCATGAGGTTACCATCACGGTTGTTCCAAAGAGCCTCAAAGCCGTCACCACCTACAGCAAATTCATAATCGGTCGAAGCTGTTGCCGACTCTCCAGCGGGCGTGAACCAGGTTGAGTTGTCCTGCATACCACCAATGTATCGGTCCTCGCCTGGAGCCTTGTCCGCCCCGTAGAACTGCGTGGTGTTATATCCGAAGCTCCTAAAGAGGAAGGATTCGTCAGCCCGGCCGGGGACCTTCGAGGATTTACTCAAATAGACTCCTCCATCATTGCCGTTCAGAATCTGAAATTTCTCTGAGGCAGCATCTTCTACGATCACAAGCAAACCGTGTTGATCAGGGTGCAATCCTTCCTGTGCCTCAAATTGGGCGTTGGTGAAAGTATTCTCGCCGTCAAAGTCCTGATAGGCATCAGAGATGTTTTCAATGTCCTTGAAACGCGTCACTACAGTGTTGAGGTCAATTTCAATGGCCGACCTGGGTAAATCATCCGGATCAAAAGAACCACCGTCGGCCAGGACAGGCCACATGAAGTACAGTTGCTCGGCGGTGTGACCGCCATCGACGGCAATCACAGAGGCTGGCTCATCTTCATTGTAGTCCATGGCATGAACAAAAAGATACTCACGTGAATCATCTGAGCCATCTCCATCCGTGTTGTTTTCTATCAGCTCCCAGGTACCATTTTCCTGTTGATCTCGAAATGAAGCCATGAGCTGGCGGTTGTTAGTTACATCCCAAACCTGGAATGGCACCTCAACATAGTCCTGGTACTGATAATCTGCATCAGCTACGCCAGCGCCCTGCATATCAACAGTAAAGCGATGTGCCATTTGCGTGCCGCGACCAAATCTGATTTCCACAGAAACCAGCGGCGTGGCCCCCCCAACTTCAAGCTGACCGCCATAAAACGCAGCACCAAAGTTGACAAAATCCATAAATGAACCGGTTCTCCTCTCATTCACTTCGATCGTCTCCGTCTCATTCCCTCCTCTTGCCAATTCGAACCTCCAGAGGTTCACACCGCCCACGTATACCGCGTCTTCGTCAAAAGGATCCGCCAAAACGATGTTGTCATAGTTGCCCTGACCTCCCAGGAAATCGACATTATTGCCATTTGCGTCTTCGAGTAGTGTCCAGAGGTCACCTCCGTTATCCGAAAAGTACAAGTCAGCACCTGCGCCTGTGGCTGCACCTACTACAGAAGCCCACAACCGCTCAGTGTTCACTGGCGATACCGCCAGTTCAATACGCTGGCCGGAGTTGAGACCCCTGCTCTTCTCTTCCCAGGTAATCCCTCCATCTGTTGATTTGAAAACACGGTTGCCATTGAGGCTCGCATACATGGTATTGAAGTCCGTAGGGTCACTATCCAGATCTTCCAGAAAGCCGGAAATCGTAAATACTTCAGTCCAGGTGGAACCGCCATCTGTAGATTTAAAAACGCCACTGGTGTTGCCCCCAGCAAATATCGTACTCTGTCCTGTAGCCAGAACGACGTCGGCATCGTCAGGGTCAACAATGATCCGTGTAATGTTTCTCGCGTTGGGGAAGTCACTGGGATCTATCACCTGACTCCATGTACCTCCTCCATCGGACGACTTAAACATACCGCTGCCATCTACCTCGCCCCCGGCAAAAGGCTCACCAGTTCCAGCGTAAATCACATCCGGATTATCCTCGGACATGGCCAGTGCATTGGTGCCCAAATTTGGCAGTTCCTGGGTCAGGTTGACCCATCGTCGACCTGCATTTGTCGTCTTCCATATGCCACCGGAAGCAGAGCCTGCGTACCACGTTGCATTGCTTCTATCCCTGGGGTCAATAAGAAGCGCTCTGGTTCTTCCACCAATGTTGCCCGGTCCGCGCTCCACAAAATCCAGTCTTTGTGTTCGAGCCTGGGCCTTTGAAATGGACTGCTTTGCCTTTAGGTATTCCGCATAGACATAATTTGAACCGTATTCGGGATGATCCCGATCTGCAGGAGTCCTGATTTCTCGTGCGATTTCTGCAAATAGGTCAGGTCGGTCCAGTCCTTGTTTCTTCGCTTCAAGCTTTTCCTTGAAGTATCGTTCTGAAGTGATTGGTTCCAACTTCGAGACGGGGGTCAAATCTCCGGTTCCTTCTTTGGTTATCAAAAAAGCAATCACAGCAATAGATGCTGCGGAGATAAATGTCAGGGTTGATTTGTAAGCTCTGTTTTTCATTTCAATTTTCCGTAATTCCTCGCGTAGAGCGTTTGTTTGTCTTTACATTGATTAGGTATGAATTATCTTCTAAGTTACCGTCTTTATCCGGAGGCACCCTGTTCATGGGGTTTATCAAGAGCCTCTCATCGTCATGCCAGGTTACTTTGCCATTCAACCTCATAGGTTTAATGGTTACCGCCCCGGTAGACTTATCCAAAACAAGAAATCGTTTTTTCTCCAGCATACCCACCTCCTTTTCTTTTCGAACATAAAGAATATGTGTATTTGTTTTGTTTTCCACCTTCGAAGAGAAGCTCCCAAGCTCTTCTCTTGCCACAGCATCATGATCAATTGGCTGTTGAGCTCCCTGGTGCGCACTCTTACATGAGATCGCTGCAAGAAGCAAAAGACCAAAGAAAATTCTATTCATGCCCGTCGAATATAGCATCTTTTGTAACATCACTACACCTCTATTTTGCAAAAAGCTGCCTAATGTCTTTGAAAGCCTTGAATTCCAAAGCATTTCCGGAGGGATCTTTGAAGAACATCGTGGCCTGCTCCCCAGCCTCACCCTGAAACCTTACATAAGGCTCAATGATGAAATCTATTTTGGCTGATTTCATTTGGTTGGCCAACTGATGCCAATCGTCCCAGTCCAGTACAACACCAAAATGTGGGACTGGCACAGCATGACCGTCCACGGGATTGGTATTTGTATCAGCTTCCATCTCTTTGACCTGATGAATAACCAATTGATGGCCATAGAAATCGAAGTCCACCCAATGATCGCTGCTTCGACCCTCGGAGCACCCTAAAACATCACGATAGAAAGCCCGGGTCGTGGTGATTTCCTTAACAGGTATGGCGAGATGAAAGGGATTCAGATTATTCCTCATAGTATTTGGCTATGGCTTTCTGCCTATTTAAGTACTGCTTGAATTGACTTTGCGTGAGAATCTTCTTCATGTCTCCATCCTTGTCCTTCTGATATCTTTTTACCTGCCGCTTCTTCCCTGCGGCATTAAGATCACTTCGGTAAATAGACATGAAAATCTTCTCGTACTTGATGGTAATAGACTGGTAGGCTCTTCGTTGGTCCAGTGAAAGATCCAGTTGCTGCAGGTATTTATCCTGATCTTCAACAAATCTGGCACGCATCTCCTCAGACAGCGTTTGGCCTTCGGAAGTGAACACTAAGCAGCACAGTACGCAAATAATTACCCAACGCATCATTCCCAAGCAAAATAACTATGCGATTTACTATATTCCGACATATTTTTTGCCAGATAGTTTAAATCATCTACCCAAATGACCCCATTCGCAGCCGAAATTGTCGGAACCTTTATGCTATTGTTGCTAGGAAACGGTGTTGTAGCCAACGTAGTGCTGCAAAACACAAAAGGTAATGCTGGTGGATGGATCGTCATCACCCTCGCCTGGGGTCTTGCAGTGTTTGTTGCTGTTTTCGTGGCAGGCTCTATTTCAGGTGCACACCTCAATCCAGCGGTGACCATCGGCCTGGCTATCGCAGGGGCATTCTCGTGGAGTCTGGTGCCACAATATATCCTCGCACAAATGATTGGAGCTATGCTGGGCACAACAGTCGTGTATATCATGCATAAGGATCACTATGATCTCACTGACGATGCCGAGGCTAAACGAGCCACCTTCTGCACCGGGCCTGCCATTCGAAACCTGCCCGTGAATTTCTTCTCGGAGTTGGTAGGCACTTTTGTACTCGTTTTTGGCGTATTCTACATTGCGGGTGCCGAAGTAGGTGGGCAGCCGGCATCATTGGGAGCTTTGGATGCCCTGCCTGTTGGCCTCCTTGTAGCGGTCATCGGCATGTCCTTGGGCGGAACAACAGGCTATGCCATCAATCCTGCCCGAGACCTTGGTCCAAGGATCATGCATCAATTGCTGCCGATCAAGGGAAAAACGCATAGTGACTGGAAGTATGGTTGGGTTCCTGTATTGGGTCCGATTACTGGTGCTGCCGTTGCCGCTGGTTTGTTTCTTTTCCTTTCCTAGACGTTAAGCTTCTTTCCGCAACACTTCAAGGGGAGACTGACTAACGACGTCTCTGCTATTGAAAAGACCAACCGAGACACTGACCAGTGTGACGGCCATCAAAATCCACATCACCTTTGCACCATCAGGAATGAAGGTGAACTCAAACACAAAATTCCCCAGCAGCCATGAGAAAAGCGAGGCCAGGAAAATGCCACTGACACCGCTGATACCTCCAAGGAAAAAGTATTCGGCCACAGTAATGGTCCAAATCTGCCGCCGCGAAGCGCCCAGGGTACGCAACAAAACATTCTCGCGAACTCGTTGAAATTTGCTCAAAATGATTGAACTGATCATGACGATGAAACCCGTGCCAATACTAAAAAAAGCCATAAACTGGATCACAAATGCCACCTTGCCGAGCACTTCCTCCAACGTCTTCAAAATCAATTCCAGGTCGATGATGGAAACATTGGGGTAGCTCCTAACTACAGCTTGTTGATAGCGAGCTGAGAGATCTGTCTTGTCTATCCTGGTAACCAGCACATGAAACTGTGGCGCCTTTTCCAGCACACCTTTTGGAAACAAGACAAGAAAATTGGTCTGAACACGAGTCCAGTCTACTTCCCGAAAGCTGCCAATGTAGGTAGCAATCAATGCCCCCTGCACATTGAATAACAACTTGTCCCCAATTTCGACATTTAGGTTTTCTGCGTAGCCTTTTGAGATGCTAATAAATATCGAATCCTGCGGATTGCTAACTTCTCCGATCCATTCTCCTTCAACCAGCTTCTCACTGTCGATGAGGCTGTCGCGGTAGGTCACGCGGTATTCCCTGTTGTAAGCCCAGTCCGGTACAGCAACAGTAGAGTCATTGTAGGCTTCATCTTTGTTCTTGCCATTGACCTCCAGCAAACGCATGGTGACGATCGGGACTTCCTGTATCACGGGCAGGTCATAGTTGACAGTGAGCTCCCTCAGTTCATCCTTCTGATCAGGTTGGATGTCAAACAGGATTGTGTTCGGTCTTCTACCTTGTTCCGCCAGTGACACTCTATCAACGAGCAAATCCTGCATGAAATAGAGTGTGGCGAGGAATGCTGTACCTAAGCCCAGGGTGGTCACCAGAATGACTGTTTGATTATTGGGTCGGTATAGGTTGGAAAAACCCTGACGCCAAACATAGGGCAGATTATTGGGAATGAGTCTTCGCGTCAACCAACTCATACCCTTGCCAATGCCATAGAGCAAACCAAGTGACCCCAATAGGATGCCTGAGAAGACCAGCGCCTGCTGAGCTGACTGTATCTGCCAGTAGACCGACAGAAAAATAAAAAGCCCGATACCTATGATGATGGGAATTAGGGCACGATCGAATCGCCAACTGCCGTCAAAACCAAATCTAATTGCCGATAAAGGGCTGACTTTTCTGAGCCCGACCAAAGAAAGCAGCCCAAAAAGGAAAGAAATCAGAAGTCCCAGCACCAGTCCCACAAATACCGCTGGCCAGTAAGGTGTAGGATCTATATCGATGGGCACGAAATCCCTAACAATCGCAGGGAGGTATAAGTGAATACCCAGCCCCAGAAGGCTACCTAGTATAGACCCGATGAACCCAAAGCCAACCACCTGGATCAGGAAGATGCTGATGGCTTGCCTTGATTTCATACCAAGGCAGCGCAAGACCGCCACAGATTGAATCTTGCTCTTCACATAAACATGGATTGAACTGGCTACACCCAGGCAACCGAGTAGCAAGGCCGTAAAAGCCACAAGCTCGAGGAAGTTGGAGAGATTATTGAAGGCCTGGCCCGTTTCCCGCTTTCGTTCCTCTATCGTCTCGACATCGTAACCCTTACTCTCGGTCCTGGCCACCAGCGGACCCCAAAGGTTGGACGTATCCAGTTCGGGGTGAAACTGAAAGTAGCTGATGTAGTTGATCCTACTCCCTTTCTGTACTAACCCAGTACCTTCTACATATTGGTAAGGGATATAAACAACCGGTGCGATGGTCCCCTGAATGCTGGTTTGACCCGGGATTTGTTTGATCGTACCAATTATCTCGAATTTCAATTTACCCACCTGCACAGAGTCACCATGCTCCACGTTGTACTGGATCATGAGCTTTTCGTCTACCACCGCGTACTTCCCGTCCTTGAAGGCCCTGGCGGCTTCGGCAGGTACGGTTTCAATTTCCCCATAATACGGATAATCCCCCTCCACGGCCCTTACCTGGGTAAGCCTCGTTCCGTCGGTGCGTGGAAAATACACCATAGAAGAGAAATAGCTCTCCCGGGAATCATCGGCCGTCAAAAATTGAAAGGCGTATCTAAGGCTATCAGGTAGCGGTCGATTGGAGCTAATCGCGACATCAGCTCCGATGAGGCTTTTGGCCTGCTCGTCAATCTCGTCTAATAGGTTTTCGCGAAAGGATGTAATCCCCACCATGGCGGCAATACCCAATGAAATGGAGGCAATGAACAAAAAGAGCTTACCCCTGCTACTTCTGCTATCCCTCCACGCCATTTTCCAGGGCCAGGATGGACTGTACTTTGACGACTGTATCGTGATTTTCTTATCCAAAATGTTAATTGTACTGTTTTTGATTGCCTGTCGAATAACTGCTATCTACACGGCTTCGCTGACGGCAGACTCTACTACTTTACCCCCTCTTAGCCTGACAATCTGATTGGTCTTGCGAGCCAATTCCAGATCATGTGTTACCAGCACGAGTGTGGTCCCCTGCTCCCGGTTGATCTCGAAAAGCAACTGCTCGATGGAATCACTAGTTTCTTCATCCAGATTCCCAGTCGGCTCATCGGCAAAAAGGACCTTGGGTGTATTGGAGAAAGCCCTGGCAATCGCCACCCGCTGTTGCTCTCCACCAGACAATTGTGTTGGGTAGTGGTCAGTCCGGTCTCCCAATCCTACACGATGCAACAGCTCGCTAGCGGTCTTACCTGCACCCTTGACACCTCGCAATTCCAGTGGGACCATGACATTTTCAAGCGCCGTGAGTGTTGGAATGAGCTGGAAATTTTGAAAAATGAACCCCACAAATTCATTGCGGGTTTGTGCCAGAGCATCCTCGGACAGCTTGTTGAGTATTATGTTATTCAAGGTAATTTGCCCATCGGAAACCCTATCCAGGCCAGCACACAAGCCTAGCAAGGTTGTTTTGCCACTTCCTGATGGACCTACGATAGCCATGGAATCGCCACTTTCCACGACAAAGTTGATATCATCCAATACTTTGACTTCCCTGTTCTTGCTAGTGTAGGTCTTTGAGACAGCATTGACCTCCAGAATTGCCGACATATATCTTCGTTTAAGACAATAATACGAACATGCTTGTAGGTAGTTTGTTATCTTCGGCGCGTTAACGAAATATTTATTTGTCGAGTCCCTTCAGGCTTGTCGCTAGTACCATGAAATTTGTCCAGCTCCTTGCGATCGTTCTGCTAGTCATTTCCTGTACCAATGCGCCAAAGGAAAATGATGCTTCAAGCCGACCCGAAGAGACGCCGACGGAGCAAACTCCGGAATCACGGCCGATCATTCTCTTCTTCGGAAACAGTATTACCGCCGGTTATCAGTTGGCGGTGGAGCAAGCCTTCCCGGCAATAATTCAAGGCTGGATGGACTCCTTGGGATATAACTACCAGGTCGTCAACGCGGGGTTGAGCGGCGAAACCACAGCCTCCGGCAAGAGCCGTATAGCGTGGGTACTGCGTACAGTGCCTGACATTTTTGTGTTGGAACTAGGTGCTAACGATGGGCTTCGGGGCCTACCCCTGGAAGAAACACCCAAGAACCTGCAAGCCATCATCGACGAGGTGAAGAAGGCCAATCCAGAAGTGAAGATCGTGGTTGCAGGCATGAGGGTTCCTCCGAACCTTGGGCAGGAATACACTTCAGGTTTTGAGCGTATTTTCCCTGAGATAGCTGCTGCCAACGATGCGGTATTGATACCTTTTATCCTGGAGGAAGTTGCTGGAATACCCGAATTGAACCTTCCTGACGGAATCCACCCCACCCCCGAAGGTCACCAATTGGTCGCCCAAACCGTTTGGAAATATTTGCAACCCATATTGGTAAGGACGGCCCTCTGAAGCTAAGTGCAGTGATCTCATGTTCATCCAACCATAAAAGAATAATTGTCCTGTGAATCAAATCGAGGCGCTCATAGCAGCGGCATCCAACTTTATCTGGGGATATCCCTTGCTCATTTTGCTATTGGGCGGGGGAGCGTTCTTCATGGTTTACTCCAGGTTTCTACCCTTCCGGTATTTTGGTCATGCCATCAATATTTTGCGGGGCAAGTACGACGACCCCAATGACCCTGGGCAGATCAGCCATTTTCAGGCGCTCTCAAGTGCCCTTGCAGCCACGATTGGCATGGGTAATATCAGTGGTGTGGCATTAGCCATTGCAGCTGGTGGACCGGGCGCCATGTTCTGGATGTGGTTTAGTGCGCTATTCGGCATTAGTACGAAATTCTTTACCTGCTCGCTGGCTGTATTCTTTCGTGGAAAAGACTCTGAAGGCAACCTGCAGGGGGGGCCTATGTATGTGATCAGAGAGGGACTCGGAAAGAAATGGATGCCCCTGGCCATATTCTTTGCCGTGGCCGGTTTTTTCGGGGCAACACCCGTTTTCCAAACCAACCAGGTGGTCGCGGCACTAAGAAACGTAGTATTGATCCCAAATGGCGTAGAGGAAAGCTTTGGCTTGAACCTGACCATTGGCATCGTGGTAGCAACACTCGTGACCTTGGTAATCATCGGAGGCATCAAAAGGATTGGCCTGGTTGCTTCCAGGCTTGTACCATTCATGGTGGTGCTCTATGTTCTAAGTGTTCTCGTGATATTGCTGATGAATTTCGACCAAATCGGCAGCTCTTTTCTATTGATCCTGGAAGATGCTTTCACTGCTAATGCAGTACTTGGAGGAGCAGTAGGGGCTATCATTCTGGAAGGCTCCAAGCGAGCTGCATTTTCGAATGAAGCAGGAGTAGGCATGGCGCCCATGTATCACGGTGCCGCTAAAACTGACGAGCCCATCCGGGAAGGGCTCGTGGCCATGATGGAGCCAGCGATCGATACCCTGATCGTATGCACCATGACGGGATTATGCATACTCATCACGGGAGTCTGGACGCTGGAAGAGTCCAATGGCATTGCGCTAACGGCGCTGGCATTTGACAATTCCCTGCCAGGAATAGGACCTTACATCCTTGTGGTCTGCGTGTTGACATTCGCAATTACGACCATCTTCGGTATGGCATACTGTGGCAGAAAGTGTCTTTCCTTCTTAATTGGAGCCAAAAACGGCAAGTTTTTCAACTATTGGTATGTGGGCCTGGTGTTGGTAGGATCAGTGGCTTCGCTGGATGTAGTGGTTAATCTTGTGTTTGTGGCCTATGGTTTGATGGCCTTCCCTACCATGATTTCTGCCTTGTTGTTAGCGCCCAAAGTGATTGTTGAAGCCAAAAAATACTTTGGTCAACTCCAGAATTAACCCGCTCATCGAAATGCGCCCCGTGGGAACTTCCAGGCGCCAATGATTGATTTATATTTGCGCACTTTAAGCGTTTAAGCGGCTATGAGGATAATAATTGCCGGGGCAGGAGACTTAGGTTTTCACCTGTCAAAACTGCTGGCATACGAGGAGCAGGATATCGTGTTGATCGATCGTGATGAGGATGTATTGGCCAAAGCATCAAACAGTTTGGACGTACATGCCATCAAAGGCAGCTCAACCTCCATCAAAATCTTGGAGGAAGCCAACATTTCAAAAGCGGACATGCTCATTGCCGTTACCTCTGACCAGGAGACCAATTTTGCAACCTGCACCATAGGTAAACAACTCGGCGCCAAGCGCACCATCGCCAGAATATCCAACATCGAGTTTCTAAGACAGAGAGATAAACTGGATCTCAGAAAAATAGGTATTGACGAGATCATTTCGCCGGAGTCATTGGCTGCCAAAGAGATCAAGCGCCTCCTGAAGGCTTCGGCGTTGACCGATACCTTCGAATTTGACAAGGGAATGCTGTCACTTATTGGCATTACCATAGATGAGCAGTCCGAACTATACAACAAATCGCTTACGGAGACTGCATACCTGAACCCCGACAACAACTTCACCACTGTCGCCATTCTCAGAGATGACGAAACCATTCTTCCACACGGCGAGAATAAATTCAAAATGAATGACCACGCCTATTTCATCGCTCAGCCCGATGGCATAGACCGTGTGCTGGACCTTGGCGGCAAGAAGCGGATAGATATCAAAAACGTGATGATCCTTGGCGGCTCAAAAGTCGGGATCAATACCGCCCGCCAGCTGAGCAAGAAGTATAATATCAAACTGGTAGAGCACGACAAGTCAAAATGTTTTGCACTTGCAGACGACTTGCCGGAAACGATGGTCATCAGCGGAGATGGCCGAAACGTGGAATTGCTGAAAGAAGAAGGCCTCGACAAGATGGATGCATTCATCGCGGTGACGGGTAATTCAGAAACCAACATCATGTCTTCGCTGGTAGCCAAGAACATGGGTGTGAAGAAGACCATCGCGCTCGTTGAAAACATGGATTACATCCATCTGTCTCAGAGTGTCGGAGTCGATACGCTAATCAACAAGAAGCTTATCGCAGCAAATTTCATTTTCAGGTACATCCGTCAGGGCCAGGTGCTTAACCTCACGAGTATTCACGGAGTGGATGCCGAAATTCTAGAATTCGAGGTACAGCCCAATTCCAAAATTCTACAGCAGGAACTTCGAAATCTGCCTTTCCCGCGCACAGCCATCATCGGAGGTGTCATACGGAGGAATTACGGACATACCGTACGAGGCAACTTCAAATTCGAACCAAAAGACCGCGTGGTGGTTTTATCCAAACCTGAATGTATCCATTCAGTAGAAGGGTTCTTCAAATAGCCAGCAGATGAGATTCAACTACGCCATTATCCTCAACATCCTGGGTACGTTGTGGATGCTCAACGGTGTATTCATGTTGCTTTGCATGCCCTTCAGCATCTACTATGCACAGGGCGATCTGCCGGCCCTGACAGGGTCTGGCGCCATCACGGCCCTTTCGGGCTTTCTACTTTGGGTATCCACAAAAAATACCAAGAATAAAGAGCTCCGCAAGAGAGAGGGCTATCTCGTAGTGACTTTCGGCTGGCTGACCATGTCTTTCTTCGGATCGCTTCCTTACCTGTTTAGTGGAGCTATACCCGACTTAACTAATGCCTTTTTCGAAACACTTTCGGGCTATTCCACAACCGGAGCAACAATCCTTACGGACATTGAAAGCATCGACAAAGGCATTCTCTTCTGGCGGTCCCTCACACAGTGGATAGGTGGCATGGGAATCATTGTACTCACGGTGGCCATCCTGCCCATACTGGGAATTGGGGGAATGCAGTTGTTCGTGGCAGAAGCGCCGGGCATATCACCAGATAAGCTGCAACCCCGGATCAAAGAAACCGCCAAGCGCCTGTGGCTAATCTACCTGGGACTTACTATCGCCGAGACGGGGCTCTTGTGGGTAGGTGGTATGAACTTCTATGATGCCATCAATCATGGCCTCACCACCATGGCGACAGGAGGTTTCTCGACCAAGAACGCCAGCATCGCCTACTTCACTTCACCATTTATCCAATATGTCATCATCCTCTTCATGTTCCTGGCAGGGACCAACTTCACTATGACCTACTTTGGATTGCATGGACAATTCGAAAAAGTACTGAAGAATGAGGAGTTTCGATTCTACCTGGGTTTCTGTGTGGTAATATCTATTGTAGTCGGCCTTGTGATCTTCGGTCTGGGGCACGATTCCTTCGAGAAATCCATGCGCGATGCGCTCTTCAATGTAATCTCTATTATCACGACAACGGGTTATGTCACCCACGACTATACAGGCTGGACCTCTTTCCTGACCCTGCTATTCTTCATCATGATGTTTTTGGGCGCCTCAGCAGGATCCACTGCAGGAGGTGTCAAAATCGTAAGACACATCATTCTCATCCGGAACAGTGTCTTGGAACTCAAACGCCAAATCCACCCCTCCGCTGTCATTCCGGTGAGGTTCAACAAAAAGGCAGTCACCCAGGACATCACCTTCAACATCCTGGCTTTTATCATGATCTACATTTCCATTTTCGCACTTGGATCAGTGCTCATCGGCACCATGGGGGTAGATTTCATGACGGCAATAGGGTCTGTGGCTACGTGCCTTGGGAACGTGGGACCAGGATTAGGTTCGGTAGGCCCGGTCGACAACTTTGCCCACCTACCCGATTTGGGCAAATGGGTACTGGCTTTCCTGATGTTATTGGGAAGGCTTGAGCTTTTTACGGTCCTAATACTATTTACACCATATTTTTGGCGAAAAATCTAGGTATCCCCTGATCTAAAGTAGCACTCCCTCATGTCTTTACTGAACTACATCATCTGGAGCCAGAATCCGGAAATTTTTTCTATCCCACTTTCTGCTATTGGGCTTGAGGATCGACCCATTGTCTGGTACGGCTTGCTGTTTGCGCTCGCGTTCATTATTTCCCAGCAGATCATGTACTACATTTTCAAGGTTGAGGGCAAGCCCCCGAAAGATGTGGACAAACTCACTACCTACATGGTAGTGGCCACCATCGTTGGAGCGAGGTTGGGACATTGCCTTTTTTATGATCCGGTGTACTTTCTTTCGAACCCAATAGAAATCATAAAAATATGGCAAGGAGGATTGGCCAGCCATGGTGGAGCTATTGGGATACTGATCGCCATCTACATCTTCGTCAAAAGGCTGAAAGGCTATACCTATTTCTGGATGCTTGACAGGCTGGTTATCGTCGTAGCATTGACGGGAGCCATGATCCGTACCGGAAACCTAATGAACTCGGAAATGGAAGGCACCGAGACACAATCCAACTATGGACTCATATATGCCAGGGGCACCAAAGACGCATTGATGTACGACGATGCAAAAGTTGCTTCTGTTTCATTCCGGAGGGGCGGTGAGAAGACTTCCACAGAACCGGGTCGACATCCCATTACTGCTATCGTGACTTACAAAGAAGGGGTGGAGTTTGGAACTGCCACTGACAGGGCCTTTGTCGAAAGCAGAATCCGTCGCACCCTACTGAGCTATAATGAGGTTGTCGAACATGTGGACTTTGGCAGGGATGAGCCGCTGGCCTATAAGATCCTGCAGGAAGGAGGCCGATCGAAATTAGAAATATCAGGCATCGGAATTGCCAGGCACCCCGCTCAGATATATGAAGCCATCTCCTGTCTATTGATCATGGCCTTACTCTATTGGCTGTGGGTGAATAAGCGTCATGTATTACCATCTGGGTTCCTCTTCGCCCTGTTCCAAATGCTATTGTGGTCCTTGCGATTTGTGGATGAGTTCTTCAAAATGAACCAGGAAGACTTTGAGGCGGACATACCCTTGAATATGGGCCAATGGCTCAGTATTCCTCTGTTCCTGACGGGCTTAGGTGTAATGATCTATATCTATCAAAAGCGCACACCGGCAACAAATTAGTCTATTGAACAGCAATGTTGCTGTTCTCTATCCGCGAGAGCTCTTCGAGGGCACCGCCTTCATACATTTCCGGTAATTCAGCCAAAGGGGTCTCCTTCGACGCTGGCTTGAAATTGATATAGTTCTGAAAAGTGATTCCTCCAACCGCTTGCCGGTCAAAGGCTTCCCTGAACCGAACACCGCCACCATCCGTCAAATAGTTGTAAGCCAGGTAGTCCAAAGTGTGATCATCTGTGTGGATCCAAAATCGGTATTCATCCTCGAAATCTTCGCCCCCATTGTCCTCACCAAAAGTAACCTTAATCGCGTGGTATGTCTGACCTTTGATGGTCGCCTGCCCTTCATAGGTCTTATTCACGGCGGCATCGTTAAGTCGATATAGGATCTCTACGAAGTAGAGCACTGAATTCACAGAATTTCCGTACTTCCGCTGCCACTCCTCAGACAACTGCACCTCTACTCCATCCACTTGCCGACTGAAATCAGTACTATTCACAAGGACGTCATTCACTATTCCAGCAGAGTCGGTAAATGAACGCCGGTAGATGTAGTCACCACCTTTTCGCTCGGCAGCGTATGATCTCCCCCGGAAATCGAAAGAAACCTTCTTGTTCGCAAACAGATGAGCACCGTGAGCCTCTATGGCCTTGTCCACAACCTCCTGAGCCCTGACACTTCCATCATCCTTGCAGGCATGAAAGATCACCACCGCACTAAGGCCAAATGCTAAACCGAAAAGTCCTATCTGCTTCATAGTCAATTTTATCTGGCAGGATTAACGGTAGATGCATGTCACGAGTTGATTCGTTTTCGACGAATTGTGGCGAACCTGACATTTTTGGGATAAACCTGAAGATCGGTGAACCCAACATGGCCCATGATGACGGAATCAGGCTACACATCACAAAAAATTCATTATCAAACTAACAATCATTAGTTTTGTACGATTATATATTAGTATGGAGTTTTACCCTATTCCCATCACGAATCTTGAGAAGTCCACGGATGACTGTACAATCGTAACATTGGACATCGGCGAAAGATTGAAAGAAAAGTTTCGATTTACGCAGGGGCAGTATCTCACATTCAAAGCCATTGTGAATGGAGAGGAGCTTCGGCGATCGTATTCTCTATGCTCCAGTCCTTTGGATGGAGAATGGAAAATCGGCGTCAAAAAAATACAGGATGGACGTTTCTCGTCCTTCATCAATGACCAGCTGAAAGTTGGGGACCAACTGGAAGTCGCCCCTCCCGCAGGTAAATTCTTCGTGCCATTGGATCCTTCGAAGCAAAGAAGCTATGTTGCCTTTGCAGCTGGAAGTGGCATCACACCCATGGTCTCGATCATCAAAACTCACTTGAGGGAAGAACCTGGGTCTTCTTTCAAGTTGTTTTTCGTCAATCGTACCGTGGCGAGCATCATTCTTAAAGAAGAACTCGAAGCGCTCAAGAACATCTACATGGAACGCTTTGAGGTTTTCTACATCCTGGATGAAGAGCAGCGCAACGTCGAACTCCTCAGTGGTCGATTGGATGAGCACAAGTTGAAAGCCATTTTCCAGGGTTTGTGTGATGTGGAAGACATGGATGAGGTCTTCATATGCGGTCCGCAACCGATGATCTTTGCCATCAAGGATTTTCTAATTGAGGTGGGTATGCCCGAAAAGCACATCCACTTTGAATTATTCGGTACTCCGGTGCAGCCAAAACGAACAGTGGAAGCACAATATGAAGGGAAGACTTCGTCCATAACCATCCACGAAGGTGGAAAGACTTTAGACTTCAAAGCTCCTCAGGGCGTCGAGCCTATTTTGGAAGGGGCACTTCGAAATTCCGCAGACCTCCCCTTTGCTTGCAAAGGTGGTGTTTGTTGTACTTGCAAGGCCAAATTGATAGAAGGGTCTGTGGATATGTTAGTAAATTATGGATTAGAAGAGGATGAGGTACAGGACGGATTTATACTAACCTGCCAGGCCGTACCAACCTCAGACAAAGTAGTAGTAGATTTTGACGTTTAGCGCAGACGAAATGGATATCAAAAGCTTAGAAGAAAGATTTAACGCCCGGATTGATGCCGGAGAGATCATCGAGGCGAAGGACTGGATGCCCGAGAAGTATCGGAAGACACATATCCGTCAGATCTCACAGCATGCACACTCCGAAATTGTGGGTATGCTCCCGGAAGGAAACTGGATCACCAGAACACCGACACTCAGGCGGAAGGTAGCACTACTGGCAAAGGTTCAAGATGAAGCCGGACATGGGCTGTACCTGTATAGCGCTGCTGAGACCCTGGGCATAAGCCGGGATGAAATGACCGAACAGCTCTTGAGTGGCAAAGCCAAGTACTCCAGTATCTTCAACTACCCAACGCTAACATGGGCAGACATTGGTGCCATCGGATGGCTGGTAGACGGTGCAGCCATCATCAACCAGGTAATGCTCACCCGCACTTCTTTTGGCCCTTATGCCCGTGCCATGGTCAGAATCTGCAAGGAGGAAAGCTTCCACCAGCGACAGGGCTATGAGATCATGCTCACACTTTGCAAGGGGACACCAGAACAAAAGGAAATGGCCCAGGACGCACTCAACCGATGG
The DNA here is from genome assembly GCA_965601475.1 of Cyclobacteriaceae bacterium. Classification (GTDB taxonomy): domain Bacteria; phylum Bacteroidota; class Bacteroidia; order Cytophagales; family Cyclobacteriaceae; genus JAWPMT01. The sequence continues at coordinate 2,272,056 of OZ271832.1, forward strand.
TGGTGGCCTTCGCTAATGATGTTCGGCCCGCGTGATGAGGACTCGCCGAATACCGCCCAATCGGTACGGTGGAAGATCAAGCGCAAAACCAATGACGAGCTACGTCAGCAGTTCATCGACATCACCGTACCGCAAGCGGATTATCTGGGCTTGAAGATGCCAGATCCGGATTTGAAATGGAATGAAGAAAAGGGTCATTACGACTTCGGGGAAATCGACTGGGAGGAGTTTTGGCAAGTGGTGAATGGCAATGGCATTTGCAACAAAGAACGCCTTCAAGCAAGGAATGATGCCTGGGACAATGGTGCCTGGGTCCGGGACGCCGCTATAGCTCATGCGGAAAAACAAGAGAAGAAGAAAATCAAACAGTCAGCGTGATGAGTGAAAAGAAGCAATGGCCTCTTTTTGAGGTCTTCATACGAAGCAAGAATGGTCTGGAACATCGACATGTAGGCAGCCTGCATGCCGCCGATGAAGATATGGCATTGGAAAATGCGAGGGATGTTTACACCCGAAGGCAAGAAGGAGTGAGCATCTGGGTCGTGGCCTCAAAACACATCAAAGCCTCCAACCCAGAGCATAACGGGGAGCTCTTCGAGCCCGCTCAGGACAAAGCTTATCGCCACCCGACCTTCTACGACTTACCCGACGAACTCAAGTACATTTAGCCATGAACGATCGCCTATACGAATATCTCCTCATGCTGGGTGACAACTCCATGATCCTGGGACATCGGCTGTCGGAATTGTGTGGTCACGGACCCAGCCTGGAGACCGATATCGCATTGACCAATATCTCGCTGGATCTCTTTGGCCAGGTACGCAGTTATTTCCAATATGCCGCTAGCATAAAAGGGGGTGATGAAACAGAAGACAGTATCGCCATACTTCGAACGGAAAGGCAATATCGAAACACACTCCTGGTGGAGCAACCCAATGCGGATTTTGCGCATGTGATCGCACGTCAGTTCCTGTTTGACAGCTACCACCTACCGCTTCTGAATCAATTGGCCAACAGCAAAGACGAAACCATTGCAGCCATTGCAAGAAAATCGCAGAAAGAGTCATCATATCACCTGCGATTCTCCTCAGAATGGGTCAAACGCCTGGGTGATGGTACCGAAGAAAGCCACGCAAGAATGCAAAAAGCGATGGACCACATGCATCCATTTGTGTTCGAACTCTTCGCGGAAAGTGAAGTGGAAAGAGATATGAAAACCCAGGGTGTAGGAGCGGATCTCTCTGTGGTGAGAGAGCAAAGTGAAAGCAAGATCCAAGGTGTACTGGAAGAGGCACAGCTATTGGCACCTCAAACGCCTCCCAGAGTAGCCAGGGGAAAAAGCGGTGTACACTCAGAATACCTGGGTTACATCCTGGCAGAATTGCAATACATGCAACGAACTTATCCAAACATGCAATGGTAGCTACGGCGCTCCATATTGATAATGCCAAAGTCGCTGAGGCCTTATGGTCCGTCTCCGATCCAGAAATCCCCGTATTATCCATCATGGATATGGGTGTCGTCAGAAAGGTAGAGGTAAAGGCTTCGGAAGTATATATCGATATCACGCCAACCTATTCCGGTTGCCCGGCTATGGATACCATAGCCGATGACGTGAAAAAGGCGCTGGCTGACCATGGATATCAGGCCTCGGTGAAGCTGGTGCTGTCCCCGGCATGGACGACGGATATGATCACCCCGAGGGGCAGACAACAACTGGAGGAATATGGAATTGCGGCTCCCCTTAGTGACTCATTGGACAAGCAGGCGCTGTTAGATGGTAAGAAAGTGGTGAAATGTACCCATTGCGGATCCACTAATACGCGTGTCGTCAGCCAGTTTGGCTCAACAGCCTGCAAGGCACTGTTTCAGTGCGAAGATTGCCTGGAGCCCTTTGACTATTTCAAATGCCTCAAATAGTAAAACCATGACCTAGCTCGTGTAGCTATCCACAAATTTTTTACCGAAACCTTAACCCAATCACCTAAGCATGTCTCTCACCCTCGAAATCAAAAATGGCATTGCGACACTTACACTGAACAGGCCCGAAGCCTTCAATAGCATTAACTCGGAATTGGCCCATGGCTTGCAAAAAGCTTTGGATCAATGTGCAGAGGATGATCAAGTAAGATGCATAGTCCTTACGGGCAATGGTAAGGCTTTCTGTGCCGGCCAGGATTTGAAAGAAGTGACCGACCCTGAGCTGAATCCAGGCTTTCGGGTGCTGATGGAGCAACATTATGAGCCCATCGTCCTACGACTTCGACAAATCGAAAAACCCATCGTCGCGGCTGTAAATGGTGTGGCTGCCGGAGCTGGAGCCAATTTTGCCCTGGCTTGTGATATTATCATAGCTTCAGAAAGAGCCAGCTTCATCCAGGCCTTCAGCGCCATTGGTCTCATTCCTGATAGCGGAGGCACCTTCACCCTGCCGCGGGCCGTTGGCATGGCCAAAGCCAGCGCATTGGCCATGCTTGGCGACAAGGTCACCGCCGTAGAAGCGGAGCGACTGGGCATGATCTACCGGTGCGTTCCCGATGATCAATTTCAGGAAGCAGTGGCTGGCATTGCTTCCAAACTTGCCACCATGCCTACAAAAGGACTTGGCCTCACCAAGCGAGCTCTCAACCAGTCCTTGGGAAATACTTTCGAGGAGCAAATGAAGCTGGAGACAGAATTGCAAATTGAGGCGGCCAATACCGAGGACTACGCCGAGGGAGTCAGTGCCTTTGTAGAAAAGCGTAAACCAACTTTCAAAGGCCGATGAGTAGCATGAAAGTAGGCGTCATAGGAAGTGGTACTATGGGCAGTGGCATTGCCCAGGTTGCAGCCACGGCAGGTTGCGAAGTGTTGCTCTTCGACAGCAACGAAGCAGCTCTGAAGCAAAGCCAGTCGAAACTCGAAAAGGTGCTGTCTCGGCTGGTGGAGAAAGGCAAGATTTCTCAGGACAGGATGGCCCAGATTCAATCCAATATCACGACAGTCGATAGCATCTCTGCTTTTGAAGAGGTCGAGTTGGTGATCGAGGCGATCCTGGAAAATGGGGCAATCAAAAAGACAGTGTTCCAATCTGTGGAAAATATTGTCTCGGACGCATGCATCATCGCTTCTAACACCTCTTCCCTCTCCATCACTTCCCTGGCAGCAGCCCTGGATAGGCCTGAGAGGTTTATTGGCATTCACTTCTTCAATCCAGCCCCCCTGATGCGCCTGGTAGAGATCATACCGGCATTGCAAACGAGCGAGGAAGTCAGAGACGAAACCCGGAAAATCATCAATAACTGGTCCAAACTGACGGTAATGGCCAAAGACACGCCGGGCTTCATCGTGAACAAAGTAGCCAGACCATTCTATGGCGAGGCTCTGCGCATTTATGAAGAAGGGATAGCGGATTTCGCCACGATCGATTGGGCGATGAAAGTGCTAGGTGGTTTCAAAATGGGACCTTTCGAGTTGATGGACTTCATCGGAAATGACGTGAACTTCACTGTGACAGAAACAGTCTTCGAAGCATTCTACTTCGACCCTCGCTATCGGCCGGCGTTCACCCAAAAGCGTATGGCTGAAGCCGGATACCTCGGCCGAAAGAGTGGCAGGGGATATTACGACTATGGTGAAGGAGCGGCAAACCCAGCACCTACCACAGACTTCCAGATGGGTTCGCAGATACTAGAACGCATCCTTTATATGCTCATCAACGAAGCCGCAGACACATTGCACCAGGGTATCGCGACCCGCGATGACATCGATGAGGCCATGACTACCGGCGTGAATTACCCCAAAGGGCTGTTCAAATGGGCCGACGAAATTGGCATTGCCGAATGTGTACGGTCCATCGACCAGCTCTATGATCACTACCATGAGGATCGGTACAGGTGTAGTGTCTTGTTGAGGAATATGGCTGCTGAAGAGAAGACGTTCTACTGATGCTGGCTCAGGAGGTATATGACCAGATGATGAAGACCGACCACTGTAGCCGATGGATGGGTGTGTCGCCGGTTCTCATCGAAGAAGGTCACTGCATCATTGAGATGACGGTGAAGCAGGACATGCTCAATGGTTTTGGCATCCTTCACGGTGGAATCGCCTATGCATTCGCCGATAGCGCGTTTGCCTTTGCTTCGAATTCGTACGGACGAATCTCGGTATCCATCAATGGATCCATGAGTTTTGCCAAATCAGCCTGGCAGGGTGATACATTGATCGCCGAAGCCAAAGCCCTGAATGTTGGGAACAAGACGGCGGACTTCGAGGTGATCATCACTCGCAAGGGTGATGGAGAAAAGCTATATTTTTTCAGGGGAACGGTCTACAGAACTTCAAAAACCGTAATTCCTACTGAATGAACGCAAGAATTGACAAAAAGGGGACTGACGGCGTCGGATTGTACTCGCGCATCGGCTTAGGGATGGTGGGGAGTGCCAAGGACTTGTGCGGACAGCCCGGCGCGCCTTGTGCTGGGAGGTACGAGCAGACCAAGGCAGGAAGCCCCGGATATTGACAAAACATTAACAAGAGCCCAGAATGAAGAAACTAGAAAACTTTGCGATTGGCCGGTGGGTAAGCCCGGAGGGCGATGGAATCCCCCAGTACAACGCAGTAACGGGTGAGCTAATTGCCGTTTGTGGCAGCGAGGGACTGGCCTTCGATGAAATGGCGCGATATGGCCGTGAGGTCGGCAACGCCAACTTACGAAAAATGACCTTCCAGGAAAGAGGGATGATGCTCAAAAAACTGGCACTCTTTCTCAACAAACGCAGGTTGGAGTACTACCCGGTGAGCTACCAAAGCGGAGCGACAAAAGCCGACAGCTGGATTGACATCGACGGAGGAATCGGCACCTTGTTTGCCTATGCAAGCCTGCGCAAGCAGTTTCCCAATACGCCCTTTCACGTGGATGGCGAGCTGGCCAACTTGTCGCGAGAAGGCACTTTCATGGGCCATCACATCATGGTACCCAAACGCGGTGTGGCAGTACACATCAATGCCTTCAACTTTCCTATCTGGGGTATGCTGGAGAAATGCGCTGTGAACTGGCTGGCGGGAATGCCCGCTATCGTCAAAGCGGCGGAACCCACCTCCTACCTGACCCAGGCCATGGTGAAAGACATCATTGATGCAGGCTTATTGCCTGAGGGGGCTCTGCAGCTGGTCTGCGGCCCCGGTGAAGGTATACTGGACCCGTTGGATGATCAGGATATTGTGACATTCACGGGATCGGCCAGTACGGGAAGGATGCTCAAGTCACATCCCAACATCATCAACAATGCCATCCCTTTCAATATGGAGGCGGACAGTCTCAACGCCGCCGTGCTGGGAGAAGATGCTGTGCCTGGCACACCAGAATTTAACTTGTTTGTGAAGGAAGTACGCAAGGAGATTACCGTGAAATGCGGCCAGAAGTGCACAGCCATACGTCGAATCATTGTTCCCGAAGCGTTGGTTCAGGACTTCCAGATCGCGCTGGGCAAGCAATTGCAGAAGGTGGTGATTGGCAGTCCCGAGGAAGAAAGCGTCCGCATGGGCTCTCTGGTTAGCAAGGAGCAAGTTGAAGAGGTCAATCGTCGGGTGGGAGAGTTGCTCGAGGAGAGTAGCCTGGTCATTGGCGACAAGGACAGCCTACCTGAAATCGTCGGTGCTGATGGTGAGAAAGGCGCCTTTTATTCACCGTTGGTTTTTCTCAATGAACGCCCTTTTGAAAATACCAAAGTGCATACAACAGAGGCTTTTGGGCCTGTATCCACGATATTACCTTACAAGGACCTGGACGAGGCTATCAGACTTTCACAAATGGGCAAAGGGTCGCTGGTCAGCTCCATCACGACTTTCAACGACGACATCGCGAGGGACTTCACGTTGGAAGCAGCCACACACCATGGCCGCATATTGGTACTCAACCGGGAATCTGCCGTAGAAAGTACAGGTCATGGTTCTCCTATGCCGCTGCTCTCCCATGGTGGCCCCGGACGAGCCGGAGGAGGTGAAGAGATGGGTGGTGCACGCGGTGTGAAACACTACCTGCAGCGGTGCGCTGTACAGGGGACGCCAACAACGCTTACAGCCATTACCGCTCAGTACCAGCCTGGGGCCAAGGTGCAGGAAGCGCCCATGCATCCCTTCCGCTACCATTTTGAGGACATCCAACCGGGTATGTCCATCACCACACATAAGCGTACGGTGACGGATACGGACATTATCAATTTCGCCAACCTGACGTGGGATCACTTTTATGCGCATACGGACATTACTTCTCTGCAAGGAACGATCTTCGAAAGGCGGGCGGCCCATGGCTATTTCCTGCTATCCGCCGGAGCAGGCCTCTTTGTAGATCCAGGCAAAGGCCCTGTCGGTGCCAATTATGGCCTAGACGAATGTCGTTTTCTGAGACCTATCTACCACAACGATACCATACAGGTGAGGCTCACCTGCAAGGAAAAAATCGATCGGGACAGCCGGGGTCGGGAATTCCCTTCGGGTGTGGTGAAGTGGTATGAAGAGATATTGGACGATGATGGCGAGTTGGTGGCATTTGCCACGATCCTCACCCTGGTACAGAAGAAATGCCCTTTCCCCGATATCAGCCGTGAGTACCTGGTAGAGATGTTGGGGAAATTGACGGAAGGAACGAAGCCAGAGTGGGGAATCATGACTCCCCAGCACATGGTGGAGCATGCTGAATTTTTCCACCGAATGGCCATTGGTGAAGAGGAAACTGAGATCACCACTCCGGAGAAGTACCTGGAACGAACACAGGATTCCCTATTCAACTACAAGCCCATGCCCAGGTCTTTCGATCACCCGTTATTCAAAAAAGGTGAGACAGAAGACCTACGCTTTGCCAATCTTGAAGAAGCGAAAGCGGCACTGCTTCAAGCCTATGATAATTTCGAAACTTTTTTCAAGGAAAATCCAGGGAAAGAAACGCCCAATACCATCTTTGGCATGTTGAACAAAGAGCTATGGGATCTGCTGAACCGAAAGCACTTTCATCATCACTTTACGCAATTTGGATTGATTTAAATGAGGAAAGATGGCCTTTATTGAAGTAATTGATCACGCGAATGCTACCGGAGATCTCAAAGAGATCTACGATGATCTGGTGAAGTCTCGGGGCAAGCTGGCCGAGGTACATAAAATTCAGAGCCTCAACCCCAGGTCCATCGTCAACCACATGGACCTCTACATGACGATCATGTTTGGCAAGTCGCCATTGAAGCGCTACCAAAGAGAAATGATCGCCGTGGTGGTCTCTGTAGCCAACCAATGTCCCTATTGCATTGAACACCACGGGGAAGCGCTGCAGCATTTCTGGAAAGACGAATCGCGCCTTGCGCAATTCAAGCAGGACTTCCGTAGGGTAGGCCTCGAGGATAACGATGTGGCCTTATGCGAATATGCACAGGCATTAACCCTGGAGCCCTATACCATTGACAAGCAGCACCATATTGAAAAACTCTCGGGGCTGGGTTTTGAAGACCGCGCCATATTGGATGCGGCGCTGGTGGTGGCCTACTTCAACTTTGTCAACCGCCTGGTTCTGGGACTGGGTGTGGAATTGGAACAAGACGCAGGAAAAGGATATAATTATGACTGAACCTTACGTACGCACCATCACCCTGGACAAAGGGATTGCTGAAATTGAGTTTTTCCACCCGAGCCACAATTCATTGCCCAGCGATATCCTGGCGCAATTGGCATCGGCCATTGCCGCTTGCGATGACGATGATTCGGTCTCGGTGATCATATTGCGTAGTGGCGGCGACAGGACGTTTTGTGCCGGGGCCAGCTTCGACGAGTTGATCACCATCAATGACCTGGCGACAGGTAAGCAATTTTTCTCTGGATTTGCCAATGTCATCAATGCCTGCCGCAAGAGCCCCAAGCTGATCATCGGCCGTGTTCAAGGTAAGGCTGTAGGTGGCGGTGTGGGACTGGCTTCGGCAGTTGACTATTGCTTTGCTACACAATTCGCGTCCATCAAGTTGAGCGAACTCAACGTGGGGATCGGCCCATTCGTTGTGGGACCCGCTGTGGAACGAAAGATCGGGGTTTCCGCGGCCAGCCAACTGGCCATCAATGCTGACACCTTTTACGGTGCAGACTGGGCACTGGGTAAGGGCCTTTACGCAGAGGTACATGAGAGTCCCGAAAAAATGGATGAGGCCATCATGAAGTTGGCCAAATACCTGGCAGATACCAATCCTGAAGCGCGTACCGCAATCAAGCGTGCTTTCTGGTCAGGAACTGAAGACTGGGACACCTTGCTCATGGAAAGGGCAGCTATGAGTGGTCAGCTCGTGTTGTCCGATTTCACCAAGAAAGCACTAGCGAGGTTTGCCAAATAGAGGACGGCAATTACAGCTCGCAGATACGAAATCAGTACCTTGATCTCATGATTTACGCATTCAAGGGTTTTATCCCCGTCATCGATCCCTCAGCTTTTGTTCATCCTCAGGCTGTGGTCGTGGGAGATGTACGTATCGGCAAGGATGTCTATGTCGGCCCTGGAGCGGCCATACGTGGTGACTGGGGCACCATCATCATCAAAGATGGCTGCAATGTGCAGGAGAACTGCACGATCCACATGTTCCCCAACAAAACGGTCATTCTCCACGAAGCTGCGCACATTGGTCACGGTGCTATCATCCATGGTGCGGAGATCAGACGAAATGTGTTGGTCGGTATGAATGCTGTGATCATGGACGGCGTGCTCGTCGGAGAAGAATCCATTGTCGGGGCCCTGGCTTTTGTGAAAGCAGAAGAGCAGATACCGCCCAGAAGTATGGTGGTCGGCAACCCTGCAAAGGTCATCAAGCAAGTCTCCGATAAGATGATCGCCTGGAAGACGGAAGGCACGAAACTATATCAGACCTTGCCCAAGGATTGCCAGGAAACGCTTGAAGAGGTGGAGCCTTTGCCAACGCTAACCCCTGACCGCGATCGGCAAAGGATAGAGGTAGATTACAAGCCGCTTAAGGAGACGAAGTAGATTTCGTTGCAGGTATGGGTCTGCTGTCCTTTCCCCGGATTCAACGCCGGAGACACATTTCCCCTCTCGCCTGACTGAACCGAAAAAGACGAGCATGTCCAAGTACGACAAAGAAACATTTTGTCCTAAAAGTCGAGCAGATTGGCGGAAGTGGTTGGAACGGAATCACCAGTCAAAGGAGTCTGTTTGGCTAATATATTTCAAGGTGTCGACCAAGTTGCCCTCCCTTACTTGGAGTGAAGCAGTCGATGAAGCACTTTGTTTTGGATGGATCGATAGCATCAAAAAGCCCATTGACGAAAAAAGCTATATGCAGTATTTCAGCAAAAGGAAACCCACAAGCACATGGTCCAATATCAACAAAATGAAAGTGGCTAACCTCATCCAAAACAACCTGATGATGCCTGCAGGCTTTCAGAGCATCGAAACTGCTAAAGAAAATGGGACGTGGTCAGTGATGGATGATATTGAAAATCTGATAATACCCGACGACCTCCAAGCCGCATTGAATGAGGATGAAAGGGCCATGGCATTTTTTGAGCGTCAGTCAAAGTCGATGAAAAAAGGGCTGTTGCATTGGGTGGCATCTGCCAAAAGAATGGAAACAAGAAAAAAGAGAATCGCAGAAATTGCCCGGTCGGCGGCTAAAGGAACCATACCTGACCAGCTTAGATAAAAATCGGATGCCCATGCGACGTCATTTTCGGAAAAGTGCTTGAACCCAAAATATAGGCCGGATAGACCACCCAGCTGAGAACGGCATCGTTTTTGAGACTCATAAGGAAACATGTCAACCATGGCAACTCCAAAGTTCAATCGTCTTTTTTCAGTGCTATCAATCCTGATACTCCTATCATGTAGTTCTGATGATGAAATCAAATTAGCGAACGATGACTATCTGGTTTTCGGACACTTCTATGGTGAATGCCTGGGAGAGCAGTGTATCGAAATCTATCGACTAGAGCAGACAAGACTGTTGGAGGACCTGAATGACAATTATCCCAATGGTACAGATTTTTACCAGGGTCAATTCATTCCACTTGAGGATGAGTTGTTCCGGGAAGCCAACACATTGTTGGAGTACTTTCCCACGGAGCTACTAAATGAATCAAGTCATGTCATTGGTCAACCGGATGCCGGTGATTGGGGCGGCCTATACATCGAATACAAATCTGGTGTAAACCATGATTTCTGGCTATTGGATCTGATGGTGGATAATGTCCCTGAATACCTGCATGAATTCATAGAACAAGCCCGCACAACCACATCCAGGATTAGTACCGCCGGAGAGGACTAGACGGAGAGCGGTTCCTTAGAGGCTTCTCCTTCGTCGAAGTGACCTCGTGAGAAGAGCGTATCTCGTCTGCTGCAGCAATCGATCCTCGAGGGGAGTAATTATTTAGCAACACCGATTGGCACGCAAATGAGCAGTTCATATAGTAGCTGAGGACGATACAGATGATCAGCGGAATAACAGAACCGAAATACAAGCTCTACAAGCTTGAAACATGGAAATGAACCTCAGACTGGACCCGGGAAGAATGGTGAGTGCGACTGGATTCATGGGGCTAACTTCGCAGTCAGACCAATACGACTTCGCAAGTTTCGTACCTACAAAAGATTATGCCATTACCTCCTATGGAGAAGCTCATTACATTCAAAACTAAAAACTACTTTGAGGGCGTCGTCTATGTCTTAGGATGGGCCTTCGGGCTCATCGGCGTGATGCTACTACTTACCAACTGGCTCCTATCTACCATTTTTGGCTTCCTCGCTTTCCTGATCATCACGGCGCATTACAAGGTGACGATCAACTTGAATACCAGAGAAATTGACGACTTCCTTTTCATCATGGGTATGAGAGCACAAAAGGAAAGATTCAAGTACGAAACCCTTGATTACATCTATATCAGTCAGTCCAGGTACACGCAGCAGATGAACTATAAATCAATTTCCGCCACTGTGGCCGGCGAACTCTTCAACGCCTATTTGAAGTCGGATGCTGCCAATATCTTTCTGGGGGAGAGCAAAGATCTGACCAAATTGAAGGACAGGATTAGACCACTGGCCGAGCAGCTGAACCTGGAAATCAAAAATCCTCAGTAAGTGACCAAGGACAATAGGTCAGCCAGCGGTTGGCTTCAATTGGTTTGCGACAGGCCGAAACGCCGAACAACTATCTGATGCGCACGAGTGCTCTGGCCTTCTTCCGGTTTTCGATATGCAAATGTGCCCCCGCAACATCTTCCAGAGGATAGATCTCACCAATGGGTAATCCTTCCCAACCTTCTGAAAGCGCCTCGGCCAAATCCTCAACCGCCGCCTGCTTGGCTTCGGTACTGAAGTCATCGCTCCCCAGAAAAAAGATGGAAATGTTGGAGAAGACCAATGGCCAAAAGGGTACACTGGCAGGATTTTGATTCGTAGCATAGGTAGCAATTGATCCCCCTTGCCTTAGTACGGCAACGTCTGTTTCAATATTGGCCGCGAAGGCCACTTCGATGATGTGGTCGATACCGTCCGGATAATCTCCCAGGACCTTTTCTTTCAATGAATCATCGACCAGGTAAACGTCATCCGCGCCGGCTTTCTTCGCGATTGCAACATCATCTGATTTCATAACCGTTGCCAACACCCTTGCTCCGGATTTTTTGGCCATGGCCACAGCACACTGTCCTACAGCCCCACTGCCACCCTGAACCATGACTACCTGGCCTGAGCGATTCAGACGAACCCCATCACCGCCCACATTGACCGAACGATGGGCCGTAATACCGGGAATTCCCATCTGAGCGGCTTGCTTCAGGTCCACATTTTCGGCGATTTCCACGACGTTGCTAAGCGGCACACAACATAGCTCCGCCGCCGTCCCGTACTGCCGGTACGACTGTGCCCCGTAACAGAGCACCTTCTTGCCAATCCAATTTTCATCTACGCCCTCACCTACCTTACGAATGAAGCCGGCCCCATCACTATGCGGAATGACCCTATCATACGGCATGCCCATGCCGAAAGTATCTGCCCGTTTCTTCACTTCACCGGGATTCACCCCGGAATAGTGCACTTCGATTTGAACTTCATCTTTTTGAGGAAGGACGTCATCCATCTCCTGAACCTGTAAAACTTCTTCGGCTTTGCCCTGTCGTGTGTAAAATGCTGCTTTCATGAAAATCCAATAGCTAAGTACGTAAGTTCTGAAAAAAGAATAAGAGTTGCCAAAAGCGATACGGACTCGACCAGATCGCTTTTTGAGAGCCCCTGCTCGCATGTCCACCGCTTTCCCTTCCTCAGCCTTTTCGGTTTCTGCAAGTTGGAAAGACAGAATCAAACCATTTCCAAAAAAGATTTTCTCCACTTTGCCCGATCTTTGCCATACAGACCAGAGCCTCGAATATCAACAATGACTACAAGCCATTTATCGGAGCAATATCGTTTGTCCAGTTCAGAGCTCTGGATTTACCTCTCCTCTTTGCTTGTGGTTATCATCGCCCAGACCGCCCACTTCGTTACGTATTTCGATCAGCCCCTGTACCGATCGTCCATATGGGCGATTGTTGATTGGAGCATCTGGTTTCTCCTTATTTTTTTGGTAGTGCGAAGCAGACATCTCAGATCGCTTGTAGCAAAACCTTCTTTTCAATCCATATGGCTACTACCCTGTATTGCAATACTTCCGGTGATCCACAGCATACTGGCACAAGGGGTCTATTCAATATTTTTTGAGCCATCCGTATCTGTGATGGATGACATTAGAAGGCAGTTGGACAAGAAGTGGTTTCAAAGCCTCTTGATTGTCATCGCGCTGGTTTTTGGGTTTGATTTTATTCGAAGGTTTGTTGCCAGAAAACCCGATACAGTAGATGGGGACTGGATTTTGATTCAGGATGGGCAGAATGCTATCAGAGTTATGCCAAAGGAAGTAAGGTGGGTCATTGTCGCCAGGAACTATTTGCTCATCAAAATGGCCCAGGAGGAATCCCTGATAAGGTGCCCACTCAAGAAGGTCTACGAGCTTCTAAAGCCCTACGGGTTTGTCATGATCAGCAGATCCGCCTGTGTCAATCTCAATACCATACGTTCCATAGAGAAAGTTTCCAGGTACCAGCACATCATTCACGTAAGTGGAGGAAGGAGCTTTCCTATCGGAAGGACTTACCTCAAGGAAGTCAAAAGGAAAGTCGAAGACTACAGTCGTGTAGTTATCGGTGGCGTTGGTCCCAAAGCCTAGTCCTCAATACATTTTAAGCCGCTCAAAATGCCTTTCTTGTCTATTCGACATATACACTTGTTATGGACAAAAGACAATTCATCAGGAAGCTCATCATGGGTATGGCTTTGGTGCCTTCCATGTCTCATCTGGGAGCTACAACCCGATTCGCCCCATCGAAAAAGAAACTCAAGGTTTTGATCTTAGGCGGGCGAGGATTTCTGGGCCCTACCATCGTGAACACTTTTTTGAGCGCAGGCCATGAAGTCACACTTCTCAACCGGGGGATTACCAACCCCCACCTGTTTCGTGACCTTCCCTTTATTTGTTGCGACCGCGAAAAAGAAAACCGGGCCGGTTTGCTAGCCGTGAAGAACCAACTGAGCTCAACGACATGGGATTGCGTCATTGATACCTGGCAGAAATCACCAAAGGCTGTTGTCGATTTCCTCGAAGAATTTGAAGACCAGATCGGTCAGTATCATTACATATCTTCTCTTGCGGTCTACGACAAATGGAACTATAGAGGTATTGCCGAGGACGGACCACTTACGCCCTTACCAGAATTTCCAAAATCAATTTCACAGGAGTACAGATATGCCGTGAGAAAAACCTTCAGTGAAGTTTCTATCATGAATTCCCCCAATTTGAAGTGGACCATCTACAGGTGCCACGGTATCAGAAGCGACAGACTGCCGGACGCAACAAATCCACATGAAGAGCCTTATTGGCCCATTCGATTTTTGCAGGGTGGCGACATCCTCCTACCCGATGTTGAAGGGCACCATATCCAAATGACGGACGCAAAAAGCCTTAGCCATTTTATCGTCAGATGTGCTGAAAAAGATATCACCGGGAAGTTCAACGTAGCCTACAGCTCCATGCCATTCAAAACTTATGTCGCCGCACTCTCAAGCATAGTGGATGTGCCAAGGAAGTTGCATTGGATTCCGGAGGCATTTCTATTGGCCAATGATGTCCAACCCTACAGAGAAATTGAATATTGGAGCAGGTCCGTTGGTGCCTATTATTTCTCTGTGGAAAAAGCCCTCAACAATGGGCTGCGCAATCGAGCAGTGGAAGATATGTTGGTCGATCAAATTGCAGGTTACCAGGAAAGATATCCGGATGAAGATTTCGCTTTTGGAGGCACCTACGACGGAGATGTCGTGAAGCTGTCTCCCCAAAAAGAGCAGACTGTTTTGCAAAAATGGCTGGCAAGCAAGTAGCTACGGCTCGCTTGCTAAAGAACACTTGCAGTACCGGATACAATACGGACACACCAGGTCTTGAGCAGGTCTTATTCCTGCGACTCCAAAATCTCGATTACACTTCGTTTCTTCCCCTTTACCGCCAGCGACAGAAATGACTCGATCTTGGCGATATTGGGAATATCAAAAAGCTTATGTGTAATGAACTCCTGATACTTCTCGATGTCCTTCACCAATATCTTGATGATGAAGTCACAGCCTCCAGTCACATAGTGACACTCGATCACCTCAGGTAATTCCAGGATCTGCTGTTCAAAGCGCGCTACCTCCTGCTTTGCGTGGTTCTTGAAAGAGATATGCGCAAAAGCATGCAGCTTGTGCCCCAGCTTGTCAAAATTGACCACAGCGCCATAATGATCGATGATTCCACTCTTCTCCAGTTTCTTGATACGTTCAAAAGTCGGAGTGGTGGAGAGATTGAGCTTGCTGGAAAGCTCCTTTACCGTCATCCTCGCATTCTCCTGAAGCAAGTCCAACAGCCTAAAATCAATTTCATCAAGCTTTTTCATGTCAGTACATTTCAATATTGGGAGGGACCGCTATGCATCCACCTCTTCTGATATTCGCGCTAGCCGCTATATCCCGATAAGTATCGGGGATACCGCTCCTATCCTGCCTATTTAGCCGGGTTCCTCCTTCGATCAAAAAAACAGTACCGTACGATTATTTCCTGAGGGCTAGAATAATTTTCTACGGCTTCAATCATGGTGATGCGCAATAGGCCTTTGGTCCAACAAATATGAGCAATTACAGATGATTTTTCTAAATAATTACTCAATAAAAGACTTTAGGACCACACACGTTAACTTTATAGAACAAAACCTTTAGCAGAAAGGTGAGTTAAATCAAGCGATTTTCCTGAATTATGGTGACGATAGAAGAAGCAATAGACAAGAAGATTTTGGAAGCGGGTTTCCGCAAACTGTGCCTCACCAAATCCCTGGCTGAGTTGTACGAAGAAGAGTTTCAGACAGTTTCCAAGTACGTGCATGCCACTTCAAGAGGACACGAAGCCATTCAGTTGGCCACAGCCATGCAATTGCTACCTCAGGACTTTCTATATCCCTACTATCGCGACGATGCCATGCTGATCGGCATTGGCATGGAGCCCTACCACCTCATGCTCCAATTGTTAGCCAAAAAAGATGACCCTTTCAGTGGTGGCCGTACATACTACGCCCATCCCAGCTTGAGAGATGCCGATAAGCCCAAGATTCCTCACCAGTCTTCGGCCACAGGTATGCAAGCCATTCCCGCGACAGGGGCCGCAATGGGACTGCAGTACCGAGAGAAAGTGATGGGAGAATACCAGGAAAACGCACCATTGGTCCTCTGCTCCCTGGGCGATGCCTGCATCACCGAGGGTGAAGTAGCAGAGGCTTTCCAGATGGCCGCGCTTAAGCAACTTCCTATACTCTTCCTGGTGCAGGACAACGAATGGGACATCTCAGCCAGTGCCGATGAAATCAGGTCACAAAATGCATACGAATATGCCAAAGGATTCAAAGGCCTGGAGGCCCTATCAATTGATGGCACGGACTTTCAGGAATCTTATCAAACATTGCAAGAAGTAATAAGCACGATCCGAACAGAACGCCGACCATTCCTGGTACACGCCACTGTGCCTTTGCTCAACCACCATACGTCGGGTGTGCGCAAGGAATGGTATAGAGACGATCTTGAAGAACAGCAAGAGCGTGATCCACATCCGCAATTTCGTTTTCTCATGAAGCAACATGGTTTCTCCGGACAAGCTCTTGACAAAATGGAATCAGAAGCCAGGGAAAATGTACGAGCAGATTACGAAAAAGCGCTGAAGGCAGAAGATCCACAACCTGAAGACCTTTTTACACACGACTACGCCCCAACTTCTATCAAGGAAGAATCAGGTAGCAGAAAGCCTAAGGGTGCAGAAAAGACAGTCATGGTGGATTGTGCCTTGCACGCAGTAGAAGAATTGATGACTTCCAATGAGGACTGCTTGCTCTACGGACAAGATGTAGGTGCCAGGCTGGGAGGAGTATTTCGGGAGGCTGCTACCCTGGCACAAAAATTCGGTGACAACAGGGTATTCAATACCCCGATACAGGAAGCCTTTATCGTCGGCTCGACCGTAGGCATGTCTGCAGTAGGGCTCAAACCTATTGTCGAAGTCCAGTTTGCCGACTACATATGGCCAGGGCTCAACCAACTCTTCACGGAAGTGAGCAGATCTTGTTATCTGAGCGACGGCAAATGGCCTGTGAACATGATCCTCAGAGTGCCTATCGGCGCCTATGGGAGCGGCGGACCCTACCACTCGTCGAGTGTGGAAACTGTGGTGGCCAATATCCGGGGGGTCAAGATTGCTTATCCCAGTAATGGTGCAGACCTCAAAGGTTTGATGAAAGCCGCCTACCTCGATCCCAATCCCGTCGTCATTTTCGAACACAAAGGGCTGTATTGGTCCAAAGTGCCTGGTACCAAGTTTGCCAAAACGCACGAGCCCGCTGAGGACTATGTGCTGCCATTCGGCAAAGCCAATATCGTACAGGAAGTTTCCAAGGAGAGCCTGGCCGAACAGAATGGTCTTACCATTGTCACTTACGGTATGGGCGTGCATTGGGCGCTCAACGCTTCCAAGAGTTTCAAAGGTCAGGTAGAAATTGTGGACCTACGTACGCTCAACCCACTGGATGAAGAGACCGTCTACCAATCAGTCAGAAAGACCAATCGCTGTATTGTGCTCTCCGAAGAGCCCAAAAGCAATTCTTTCGCCCTGGCATTGGCTGGCAGCATCCAGGAGCACTGCTTCAAATCGTTGGATGCCCCCGTGCTGACCCTGGGAGCCGAGAGCCTTCCTGCAATACCACTCAATAGCACTTTGGAGCAAACGATGCTCCCCTCTGCTGAGAAACTCGAAGGCAAGATCCAGGAATTACTGGGGTTCTGGAGTTGAGATGTTGGCCCACCACTTAGGGTGAGCCAACCTCGGGAAGTGAGAGCTACTTAGTGTTGTTGTCCTCCACATTGAATTTGTAGTCCCTGATGTAACCTACGGGATCCACCGGCTGCCCGTCCTTGATCACCTCATAGTGAAGATGTGGGCCGGTAGACAACCCGGAGTTACCACTCTTGGCTATGATGTCCCCGCGTTGCACAATTTGGCCTTTACGGACTAAGATCTCTGACAAGTGTGCATATCTGGTCACATAGTTTTTGCCATGTTTCAACACCACCATATTGCCAAATCCCCCAGGGTTCTGGCGTATCTCCAGCACCTGAGCATCGCCCGTAGCAATGATGGATGTGCCAACAGGCACACGGAAGTCAATACCCCTGTGGTGATGGACCTTCTGATCAATAGGACTGCGCCTGTTGCCATACAGCGAGGAAACCTGCACCTTACTATTTTCAGCCAGGGGCAAGACCCAAGGCAGATGATCTAACTCACTCTGTAGTTCCTCAAGCCCCTGGACGGGTGCCAACTTCGGTCCTACATTGTGCATAATACTAAGCGTGGACGCGATAGACTCATTCACACCTGTAGAGGAGAATGCAAATAAGGCACTCAACAAAACGGGTATTGCCAGCAGATAAATACCCTTACTCTTTTTGTGTTCTTTGTTCATCATTAAGATTCGTTTTTTAATCATTTCAGCATTGAAATGACTCACCCAAAAACTGTGACCATCGCCCAGAAGACCGCGATATAGCGTTTCCTGGTAACCGATCCGATCCTGAAACCGATCGACCACGGCCTCATCGGCTTGGTATTCGTGAATTTCGACGAGTGCATTTCGGTACAAGTAGATGAAGGGATTGAACCAAAACAACGAAACAGCGAAGTTCATCAGCACACGATCAATAGAATGCCATTGCTTCACGTGTGCCTGTTCGTGGACGTAGATTTGCCCAAAGTCCTGAGAACCAAAAAGTACCTCAGGCATAAAAATATTTTTGAAGAAACTGAATGGATGCCCTCCGGGGGTTCGGAAGAGTGTGAAATGTGGCCGATCTAGTCGGTGCGAATTTCCCTTCAGACGCCGCAATCTGTGGATGAACGTAGTCCATCGAAATAGAAAAAAACCAACAAAACACCCCAACAATACGAACAGCAATGTATCGGCATTCACAGCTTTCCCCTGCGCCAAATTCGCCTCTGAGGTGTAGGAAAGGTTTTCTCTGATAGGCTCAAAAAGGGCGACAGTCTGATTTACAAAGGTCTTAGGAACCGTATCCACCTCCGGAAAGACTTCCAAGGCTGGAATGACAAAAGAAGCCCCCAACGACAAGAGCAAGTACAACCGATTGACGTGGTGCCACTTATTCCGTTGGAAGAAACACCAAAAGAGCCCGTAGAACACGCCCTGGATCAAAAAGACCTTGACGAAGTAGAAAAGGAACAAGATCATTTTCCGCGTTTCTCGATTTGTTCATCGATCAATCGCTTGATCTCCTGTAAGTCTTCCACCGACAACTCTTCGCTCGTCGTGAAGAAAGACGCGAACTGCTTAGCTGAATCATTGAAAAAGCTACTCATCAAACCCTTCATCGACTGCCTGGTATATTGTTCCCTGGAGAACTTGGGATAATACTGACGGGATTTGCCATGCGTATCAAATCCTACGAAGCCCTTCTTTACCAAGACATTGACCACCGTGGATATGGTGGTATAGGCAGGAGCAGGGTGAGGGTACTGCTCCACAATGTCTTTGAGATATCCTTTATCTATGTGCCAGAGGTACCGCATCAACTGTTCCTCTGCTTTGGTCAATTCCTTCATCACCGCAATACTATAACTATAGTTATAATTATACAACTATTTTGATAGTAATACCTCAAAAAGACCTTTGTTCCAAGACCATTCCTCCAATTGGCGCTACCATTCATGGGTCACAGTGTACCTTTTGAATAAAAGCCGTGATGCACTAAAACATCTGGAGGGTTTAAAAAAATGAATCCAATTCAAAAACCATGAAACTCAAACATTTACTTTTTGCAGGGACTTTTTGTGCCCTTTTTACGGTGTCCGCTCAGCTGAGCTTACCACCCAATGCAGGCAATCAGAAAAGCATCGTACGACAGTACATGGGCCCAATCGCCTATGTTGAAATCACTTACAACAGCCCGGACGTAGCAGGCAGAGAAGGCCAAATCTGGGGAACTGTGGTGCCTTACGGCCTTACGCCCTTTGGCTTTGGTGCCAGCACACCTGACAATCCATCACCATGGAGAGCTGGTGCCAATGAAAACACGACCATTGAATTCTCTACTGATGTCAAAGTTCAGGGGAAGGATCTGAAAGCCGGCAAGTACGGTTTTCATGTGATCACTCAGGAAAGTGGACCTTGGACTCTCCTGTTCGTGGATGAAGCAAATGCCTGGGGAAGTTTCTTTTATACCCCTGAGCAGGAAGTACTAAGGGTCGAAGCAACACCTGAGGACGCAACATTTCAGGAATACCTGACCTACGAATTCACAGATCGTCAGGCGGATCAGGCTACCGTCGCCCTCATTTGGGAAAACAAGAAGGTCCCCTTTACGGTAGAAGCGCCACAGAACAATGAGGTCATTATGGCTCAAGTTCAGAGCGAATTACGAGGACAGCGTGGTTTCAACTTCGCGGCTCTGGCCCAAGCAGCCAACTGGGCTTCGAACGCCGGATATCACGATCAGGCGTTGTCATGGGCAGACGCAGCTATCTCCGCACCTTTCGTAGGCCAGAGGAATTACAATACCCTTACCACCAAGGCCACAGTGCTCTTCAATAAAGGAGATTCTGATGAAGCACTGGAAACGATGGATGAAGCCATAAGGTTGGAATCGGCTACTGCCGGTCAAATTCATCAATATGGACGCAGACTAATCGCCCAGGACATGGATGACAAAGCACTTGAAGTATTCAAGTACAACCAGAAGCGATTTGACGGTGCATGGCCCACGAACTATGGTTTAGCCAGAGGTTATTCGGCTGTAGGAGAGTACAAGCAGGCACTGAAGTACCTCAAGATAGCTCAAGGTAACGTTCCCACTGGAGACACTCAAAACCCTCCGCTGATTGAAGCCAACATCGAGAAGTTGGAAAACGGTGAAGACATTAACTAGCCAATCCGCTCATAAAAAAAGCCGACTCTCGAAAGAGTCGGCTTTTTTTAATGTCTTTATCTTCTAGTTATTCAACTTGAAAATGATAGGCATCATCATCCTAACCTTCACAGGTCTGCCTCTTTGTTTTCCAGGCTTGAACTTCGGAGATGATTTCAGAACCCTTTCAGCTTCCTCATCGCAACCAGCACCAATTCCTTTGACAGCTCTCACATTCGTTACTGAGCCATCTTTATCGACAATGAACTGAACGTATACTTTACCTTCAATTCCCATTCGTCGTGCTTGCTTGGGATATTTCATGTTCTGACCAACATACTTGTAAAAAGCACCTATTCCACCAGGAAATTCGGGCTGGTCTTCAACAATATCAAATATCTCATCTACCACTTCCTCTTCCGGAGCTTCTTCAAAAACGATGTCCTCAACAACAGTCTCTTCCGTCACCTCAACATCCAATTCTACTTCGATCTCCTCTTCAATCTCCTCCTCATCGGGCACTTCCACAATCTCGGGCAACTGCACTTTGGGTGGTGGTGGAGGTGGTTGTTCCGTTGGAGGGATGTCCATAATGTCTTCAAAGTCATCTTCCACCTGACCGAGGTCTACCAGACCTGAGTCGTCGTAGGTTCTCCATTCAAAGGCTACAATCGTAATTACCAAGCTGATTGTCAGACCCAGGTTCAAGAGCATCCACGACTGTTTTGTCAAGTCGTACTTAGGATTTTTCTTTAGTTCCATGTTATAATTTTATACTTTATACAAACCCGAGGATATCAAAGATATTATTTCTACAACTTATTTCGCCAGCGATTGATTCCTTTTTTGAAATATTATGAAAAACATTATTCCGCCACCAGCTCCCAAAATATCGAAAATGGTGTCGCGGTAATCGGCTGACCGGGTGGGTATGAACTGCTGAATCCACTCTGTACCTATGGCAAAAAAGACAGCAAAAAGCCCTGTAAAAGCCACTCCAGACCCCATACGCATCTTCCATTCTTTTGAGCTCGCGACCATTTGCAGGACCGCAGCCACACCAAACAAACCCAAGTGAACGAGCTTATCTTCCCCCTCAAAAAAAAGGTAGGGCCCACCTTCTGAAGGTTTGAAAAACCCGTAACACATGAAGGCCAGCCAAATAACAAACAGGAAAGTGTATTTCAACTTTCGGCGATCAGGGCCTTGTATTCTTCTGCCCCCATCAATTCATCGCCAAGTTCGGACACTTTTAATTTGATCATCCAACCGTCACCATAAGGGTCGTTATTCACGATCTCCGGATCATCTTCGAGCTTTCCATTGATCTCGATAACCTCTCCAGAAACTGGCATAAACAGGTCAGAAACTGTTTTCACAGCTTCCACTGTACCAAACACCTCGCCAATTCCCAATGACTCACCTTCTGTTTCAATTTCGACGTAGACAATATCACCTAGCTCGCCCTGGGCAAAGTCTGTGATTCCGACTACAGCCTCTTCACCTTCGACACGAACCCACTCGTGATCTTTTGTATACTTCAGTTCCTCAGGAATGTTCATGCTGTTTATTTTTTTGGATATTCAAAAATAATTCTTCCCACAACTTTCTGCTCGTTCTGGTCCCACAAATTAAGGAGCGAAATTGAAGCGAGTCTGGAATCCAAAAGCGGTTGTAGCCCTTCTGAAAGATCCCACGCGCGGGTTGGTGATGGTCCTTTCATAGTACATGGTGATATCAAGCTGGTCATTCACTTTGTAGGCTATGGTTGGGCGGATCTGAAAATTCTGGTTGCCATTGGTAATTGTGCTTTCCCCGTCAATGACCCGCTGAATGGTGCGAGCATCTCTGACGCTCATGTTCATGCGGAAAGTGACATCATTCTCGATGGTAATCACCCTGCCCCTGGATCGCCAGGGTAGGCGCAGTTGATCTTTGACATAACCAAACTCAAAGGATATTTCGCTATTCCTGGTCTCGGCAACCTGGGCATTGGTAATATTCAGCGACAAATTACGGTCTCGCTTAAATTCTACCCTGGAGGTAAAATTGGTTAGCGTACGAACATTGATGCCAATCAGCGGGGCAAACTGCTCACCTAGTGTCACCTGCAGGATATTGTAGACGGGAACAAGAGTACCATTGATGTCATTGGTTAGAGTAGCTAGCGGGTAGTCCGTGATGTTGTTGTCCAGAGCAAGATTGTCCTGGTACCTCAGGGAGTTGGTGTAATTGCTGACATTGTAAGTAGATCGGTAGCCATGTGTGATGTTGATACTGGAAAAGACTTCCTTCAATCCTGGCAAGTTGGAAAGCCCGGCATAGTCAATCCGCCAATTAGGAATCGGTATCTTGGGGAATGGGGAGGTATTAATACTATTTGCGTCCCTGCCACTGTAGCCTGCCAGAAATGCGGGGATCAAAACATCCTGAGATAGGGAATCATACCTTCCGGTGATTCCCCGGGCATCCAGCTGCTGGTTAATGCGACGTCTGATCACATCGATGTTCTCTACAAAAGCGTCGAAAGCATCAGACTGGTTGTCGCTCTGTCGCTCAAAAGCCGTGTTGATGGTCAGGTAGGAAATACTATAGTTTCCACCTCGGGATGGGGTCAGTGACTGGTAGCCCTGAATGGAATCGACCGGATTGAATCTGAATATTTCCTGAAAATTGGCGGCATTGGTTCGCCTGGCATCCAGCCTGATCTTCAAGTCATTGGTCGGCTCCACAGCTGCATTGAGCGTGAGATCGGTGGTCAGCGTCTGCTCAAAAGGGGCGGTAAGATTGGGATTCTGGGTTAGCCACCCATTCTCTGCAGCGTCAAAGCGGATACCATCATCCTGGCTACCCAAGACAAAAGGCCATCCAGGCGCATTGAAGCCACTGTCCAACCCCAATAAGTGCACCGAAGGCAGAAACCCCGGTAGTGTAGTCCCTTCTCTTATGTTATAGGTAATCCCAAGGGACCTTACGGACATCAAGGCCCTCACGAATGCATTGGCAATTTTATTGTCACCTGATCCACTTTCCTCGTCATCCTGATTGCCACCGGAGGCTCTGCTTCTTGAAGTGGACCGGGAGCGTCTGGTTGGTGTATTGACCCGCTTTAGGTACTCAACCTTGTTATAGAGCTTCACCAGATCCACCTTGCCAGTATAGGTTTGGTCTCTTCGATTGCTTATGAAGTTGCCAAAGAATGTGGAATCGGTAGCACTGGGTATCGTATTTCCGGCAGTCTCGCGATCAATGAAACCAGCAGTCCAGGTGTAGCCAACGGCATAGCGGTAGTCCGCGCTCAGCCAGTCGGTGACAGGGAGCTTGTCTAAAGGTAATTTATAGTTGACTGATATGTCCTGATTGAAATCCCTCATACGGCCAAGGTCCTTGATTTGCTCCCAGATGAACAACCTTTCACTGGGCGTGTCGATCTGGCCTTCAATCCGGTCGTCCGGCTCATCTATGATAGCATTGACATTCGCGCTGTAGTTCAGCGACAAGCCTCGAAACAGGTTCCACCTTAGTCCATAATTCCTGGTAAAGGTGAACAGGCGTTCGTAGAAAGGATCAATTCCTTCAGTGGTGAGCTGATCATTGTAAAGTTGCGTTTGCCGAAAACTCCTATTCAGGTCGGCCCGAAAGGATAAGTTGCTTGGTAGGGGAGAAAAATTGATGTCCTTGATCAACTTAAGGTACGGGCTGGAAAAGGCTTCACCACCAGAAAATGGCTCGATGGAAAAGGCAGGGGGCGAATAATTGTAGGAGACCCCACCGGAAATGGTTTTTTGAAGAAAGGATTCCTGATTCACACTACTCGCTCTAACGTCACTGTAGGCATAAGAAAATGTGAAATTCTCGATATCGTAGATGTGACTGCCGGCGTCAGGATTTACCTTTTCCTTTCGTACGTTGGTGAAATTAAGGCTACGGCCGGTCCTGCGATCCTCAACGATACGCCTATAATCCTCTCGTTCTTCGTCGCTTTGAAAGCTTTGCAGGGATGCTTCGAGGGGTGTGTCCGGATCCAATGGGTCAAACTGGGGAATCGTCCGGCTCTGTTCGTAGCTGGCAAACATGGGAACTTTCAGCCCCGTCTTTTCCGGCCATAGGAACTTGTCGACATTGAGTGAAGTGGACACATCGTATTGAATGGTCTCGGCTCTTGTTCGCTCAGAAATCTTTTGCTGGATAGTGCCAAACCCAATCGATGTGTATCGCGTCGAAGCAGACACAGTGCCGAGATCTGCCAGTTTCACATTCAACCTCGCGTTTGCCGCCCACCCCTTGTTGGTGTCGAAATCTGTTACGCGCAGTTCGTTTGCCCAGATACATACGGACTTTGTCTCCCGATCTTCACTGCCGGGATTTCGGATACCTATGAGCATGGTGGTAATGTTGCTGATGTCCGGATTACCCTTCACAGTCAACTGGTAACGACCATCCTGACTCGGGAGAGAAAATGGTATGCGGTTGCCTTCATTTGCACTGATGCCGGCATTCAACTGATTGATGTTGCGCTGGGTCTTCATACCGAACAGCTCATTGATTGAAACATCGATTTCATTGGCTTCCGGCCAAACGAATCTAGCAAGAGCATCTCCCGTCAATCCACCGGCATCTCCCTGCGTTATTTTGAGCGGAACTTCCACTTCATAGAAGTTCTCATTCTCGTCAGATCCCAAACGCAGGAATGCGGTGACTTCATCATCATTCACCAAATCTCCCTGGTATTGCTGTGCGTGCAGAAACATCTTGATGCGTCCGTAGTTGATCAAATCCAGGTTGAGATTCGTCTTGAAGACTGCACGGGCATCGCGGTCTTCCAAATCTTCGACACACACTTGCAGTGCCTGCTCGTTGATGACGCGGTTGAGTATAGTGGTGTTGTCCCGATCACGCTCCAATCCAGGAGGCACCACGTAAGGAATTCCCTCTCCAGGTCCACCATTTTCCTCGATGTTGACTACCGAGATATCAAAATCGCTAGTCGTTGCTTCAGGAATCTCATTCAGACCGATTTCATTGAGCGCGGTCCTGGACTTCCGCCATTGGCTACCTACCAACTGAAACTTCGCCATACGGAGGACCACAGGCTGCTGGAAGTTGGTCATGTACATCCGTATGTACTTGATATTGTTGAATTGCGGACTACCAACAACACGGTAGTTGTTCGCATTTTGAATGGGTATCCGGAACAGGTACCAGGTGGCATTTTCCACAGTGGACACTTCATCGATAATGAAATTCTCGCCCACCCGTAACGCTCCTGGTCTTAAGGGTATGTTGTACTCGAAGTATTCTTCAACATCAGCGACCGTATTGTCATTGTTCATGTCCTCATTATCCGGAAACTGGGTTGATGCAGGTGTAAATCCTCCTGAACTTACTGGAGAGTTGCCCTCCAGGCCATTGAAATTCTTATACCGTTCGAGGATTTTGGCATCGGCAGCGTCCAGGTCATTGCCGAGGTAGTACTGAAAATCATCTCCGGACGGGTCTTCGAGGCTTCTCACGTTCCCGGGAAATCTGACAAATTCGCGTTCAGCTTCATTGTCCAAGCCGTCCAATCCTATATCCTGGTTCTCCCGGGCACCTTGTTCATTTACAAAAGCATTGTTGAGGAAAGGATCTTGCGTGACACGTCCATAATCAGTTTCGACAGTTCGCGCTGGATCTCCATCCTCAGGGAGGCCATTTTCGAAGGCATGCCTTCCATCTGGCAGCATGTCCTCAGAGACATTACCAAGGTTGAAGACGAGGTTACCGCCTGTGTTATTGTTTGAATTGACGCGGCCATCTATGACCCGACCATTGGGCCCATCTATGAAAGGATCCAGCAACCAGAACTCAAGATACTCGACGTTGGCAGCTACAAAATCCACATTCGAAGTCGTGATGCCCCGGCTGATTCCACCCCAGTTGCCACGGGGGTCAGGCAAGGTGCCATCTTGGCGTATGTTGATATTGTAGTTGTACTGACCACGTTCTTCAGGGAAGTACGCGACATCAAAAATCGGCTCGTTGTTGGTGATAAGTTGCCGGTCTCGTTGGGTGAATATCTCTTGAGGCAAAACGGCCCGGACGTAGTGATTGTCCAAATCCTCTTCTGTGATGTTGTCTGGTCGATTTTGGCCGGTAGCCCGATAGAACACCGAATTATCTACGGTATACCAGGCAACCTTCGCCTTTCTGTCATTACTCCCCTGAAGTCCGCTGCCTTCGAATCGATTGTCGGTAGTACGAGGTGTTGCCGCGAGCTTCCATGCGGGCCAGGTCCCCAGGTTTACAGGAATAGCAGCATCTTCAAAACTGTCTATATAGGATGTCCCCGTACCTTGAATAATATTTGAGGTCCCGGGCACCAGTTGAGCCACCTCGGCGTTGAACGTGATACTGGAAGGCTCTTTGGTGCTGACCAAAGGCAATGCATCGACCAACTTTGTCAACAAGAGCGACTCCTCCTGCCAATTCAGGTTCATGCCATACTGCGTATTGCGGGTGGGTTCATCACCAATCGAGAATCGGGAAATCCCACCGCGGCGCTCGTTGAGTCGCAGGAATGTGGCCCCGATATTGAAGTTTTCGCTTATGCGATAGTCAAAGTGTGCTCCGGTGAGCCAACGTGTCTGAAAATTGAACAGATCTGCCTTTTCATAGGAAACGCTGATGGGCCTCCCGGATTGAAGTATGCCCTCATCCCTGATCCGTACCTGCCCCAAATTGTAATCCACATCATAGTGCAATCCTTCGGTTAGTAGTTGTCCTCCGGCTGTCACCGTCACAGAGCCCGGGGCTATATTGAAGCCATTGAGTGGTATGACATTGGAAACCGATCCTGTTGAACTCCCGAGAATGACGTACTTGTTAAGTGATGACACCAACTCGGCATTGGCCTTGGTGGTACGATACAAGGTGTCATACACGTATCGGTTGATAAGTTCGCCCTCTGTCTCTTCGTCGAAGAAGCTTTCCAAATGACTGCCAAAGGGTTCCAGAAAAGGGAAGATGATATTTCCATTTCTCGTATCTATGGTGACGCCTGGAACGAAATCAAAATTGCCATCCCTTTGTCTGTCGCCATTACGATTTAGCCTATCCAAACCCAAAAGCTCAAGTAGGGGTATGTCCTTGGTTCTGCGACCTTCATGCAACGAGGGGTTATCCTGGCCAGTTCTGTCGTCCTTGTAATGCACCCGCAATGAAAATCCTTCCTGCTGCACCTGGCTAGAGCGTAGGTTGTAGATGTTTTTCATCATCAGATCCCAGGTGGGCACTTCAGTATTGATCTGATTGGGACGAAGCATTTTCAAAATGATGGCTTCTTCTCGCCCAAGGGACTGATAGTTTTCCGATAGTTCTCCAACCTGAAAGAACTGCCCATTGATGGTGTATTCGAAAGAGACACCAAGTACCTCGTCATTTTGTAACCTCCGGAGCAAGGTGATATAGCCGAGTTCCTT
This sequence comes from Cyclobacteriaceae bacterium, assembly GCA_965601475.1. GTDB lineage: Bacteria > Bacteroidota > Bacteroidia > Cytophagales > Cyclobacteriaceae > JAWPMT01. The sequence continues at coordinate 2,300,049 of OZ271832.1, forward strand.
ATTGATCACATACTCGGAAGGATCCAATCTCCTTGCAGTATTGACGGCGACATAATCAGTGTTCTGTTCAAAACCGAAACCGTCAAGTCTATCCCTTACCTCGGCCGGATTCCTGGAACCAGAACTGGCATTGACAAACAGGCTGTTGGCATCATTTGAAGGCTCAACTCTAGTCAATGCGCCAATTGCCGCATTACCTTCCCGGAATACGTTATTGGCATCACCCTCACCAAGGTCCATCAAGGCAATGAAATTCCTGGTCGTCTCCGTGTCGTTGTTTCTATTGAGGGTATACACTTCCACCCGGGTAACGTTGAGCCCCGAATTGATTTGGGGTATATTGTTGTGCCACCTTTCATAGTTGTCACGGAAGTAATGCGCGAGAAAGAAGTGCCTGTTCTCGTCATAGTCCGAGGCCTGTATGTTGATGTTGTCCCCAATATTTTGACTGCTACCTCTGCCTGAGGTGTTATTGGTAATACCCTGGTTACCGCCAACCGTTATTACTTCGTTCCTACCTTGTTGTCTCGATGCAATACCCGTGACATAGAGCTTTCCAAACTGGACCTGAGTCTTAATTCCAAACAGGCTTTGTGCTCCCGTCATCAGGCTATTTTCCACAGGCATGCTCACATTGCCGATTTCGATTTTCTTTATGATGTCTTCTTCATATCCGGTATACTCCATTTTGAAGTTGTTCTGAAAATCGAAGGTGTTGTTGTTGTCAAAGTTGAAGGTGACAGCCAGTTTCTCACCCACCTTACCGACGACATTGGTACTGAGCTGCATATTGAAATTGAATCCCCCATTCCTGCGTTGACGAACCGGAACCTGAGGATTATCCACAAATTGCCATCTCCCGCCGAAATCCAGGTTTGCGAATCCGGTGGGCTGGATATCTACGTAACTCCCACCAAAAATTCGGTCAAATACGGGGCTGATATAGATTTTTGGAATAAGCCTCCTGCCACTCACGGCACTTTCTCCATCAAGCCCCGCCGACCTCTCCTTCCAGTATTGCTTGTTGATTTGCTCGTCGGTGTATTTATCGAACTCCCGAAATGAGAGTGTTGTCGCAGGACGAAAATTTACATTGTTGAGTCGCTCGAACACTGAATAACTAACACCGGATGTATCATAATCGACCCGGAAATCCAACTCAGAAGGGTCCTTCAGCAACAAAGGGGATTGACTCGTCCTATTTGAAAAAGGGTCTCCAAATCGGTATGTCGGTTCGTAGGTGGGTGTTCGCGTAGGGACGTATTCCTCAGACTGCCTGGTGGTGTCTTGCCTGGTGGTATCCTGCTGAAAAAAGTACTCGTCAATACCCAAGATGCTTGAAGCCACACTGCTTTTCGGATGAACCAAAGCAAGCGAGGCCAGCAATAGTATGTAATGCGCTCTTTTCAATTAAAAAATAAAAAATTAAGCCCTTTTCAGCGCCAACTTAATCAACTCTTCAAGGCTAATTTCGGAGCCATACTCTTTGATTATCAGGTTGATGGTTTTGTCTGCTGTTGCTTTTGGTATCCCTAAGGTAACCAAGGCGGATAACGCTTCTTTAGCCAATGTATTGCCGGGTATGATCTGAATTTGCTCACTTTTCTCCAAGAGCCCCTCTTTCTTCATCTTATCCTTCAATTCCAGCACAATGCGTTGGGCGGTTTTTAGTCCTATCCCTTTGACCCCCTGAATGGTCTTCACGTCATCATTGACGATGGCATGCTGCAACTCGGAAGGGGACAATGAGGACAAAATCATGATCGCAGTACTTGGGCCCACGCCAGAGATCGAGATCAGCTCCTGAAACCGCTTCTTCTCCGAAAATTGCGAAAATCCGAACAGCGTCTGGGCGTCCTCCTTGACATGAAAATGTGTGAATAGCTTTGTGGACTCAGCATCCTTTATCTCCGCATAGGTGTTGAGTGAGATTTTCACCTCATATCCCAGGCCATTAACATTAATAATTACATGAGTTGGGTACTTCTCGGCAATTCTCCCTTCTACAAAAGCGATCATAAAGGTTTCCTGTGATTTACATTTTGAGCATCTACCACAGCAATTGCCACCATGTTAAATACGCCTCTTACACTTGTCCCCTGCTGAAGTACGTGGACGGACTTCTTCATACCCATCAAGATCGGACCTATGGCCTCTGCCCCTCCTAGTTCCATCAATAGTTTATAAGCAATGTTACCAGCGTCTAAATTAGGGAATACTAGTGTGTTAGCGCCGGTTTTGGCAAGATCACTGAAGGGGTAATGTTCTTGAAGCAGTTCTTTGTTTAGTGCAACGTTAGCCTGGATGTCACCATCGATAATCAGTTCAGGCCAGCGCTGTTTGGCAAGCTCAACGGCTTTGGCCACTTTTTTCGGACTTTCACCCTTCGCTGATCCAAAGTTGGAGTAGGTAACCGCCGCAATATGAGGTTCGTGATCGAAGAACTTTACCACGCGCGATGTCAATCCAATGATCTCGACCAACTCCTCAACCGAAGGGTCAAGATTGACGGAGGTATCTGCAAAAAAGAAATTGCCTCTTTCGCTGGAAATGATGTAGAGCCCGGCCACTCGATTAACACCCTCCTCAACGCCAATGATTTGCAATGCCGGTAGGATAGTTTTGGGATAGTCATTGGACAATCCGGATATGAGGGCATCGGCCTCCCCAACTTCCACCATCATGGCACCAAAGAAATTGCGGCTCTGCATGGTTTTCTTGGCCATTTTCCGATTGATACCCTTCCTCTGACGCTTTTCAAAATATAGCTCCGCAAAGGCTGCCACCTTCTCAGGTTCAGCTTGGGGGTTGATGATTTGAATGCCATCAAGATCCAGGTGGTTTTCCTCTATCAAATGAAGGATCTTTTCCTTTTTACCCAGTAGGATCGGCGTAGCGACACCTTCGTCTCTCACCATCTGAGCCGCCTGGAGGATTACTGGATCATCTGCCTCTGCAAAAATGACTTTTTTCGGATCCCGACGGGCCATTTCCACGATTCTTGAAATGAGTCGGCTGTCGGTACCTATGCGTTCCTCAAGTTCTACTCTGTAATTGTCCCAATCTTCGATCTTGGTCCTCGCAACACCAGAGTTGATGGCGGCTTTTGCGACCGCTGGAGATACGGCCGTGATCAGTCTGGGGTCGAATGGCTTCGGTATTAGATATTCAGGACCAAATTTCAACGATTTCGCACCGTAGGCTTTCAAAACCACTTCCGGCACCGGTTGCTTAGTCAATGCAGCCAAAGCCCGTACTGCGGCCATCTTCATTTCTTCATTTATGGCTGTGGCCCGTACATCGAGTGCCCCGCGGAAGATGTATGGAAAGCCAAGCACATTATTTACCTGGTTGGGATGGTCCGAACGTCCGGTGGCCATGATCACGTCCTCTCTGGCCGCAATTGCCAGGTCATAGGCTATCTCGGGATCGGGGTTTGCCAGGGCAAAAACAATGGGTTTCGGCGCCATACTCTTGAGCATTTCCGGCGTGAGAATATTGGCGATGGACAAGCCAAGGAACATATCGGCATTCACCAGGGCGTCGTCCAGCTGATGACAATCCCGATCCGTCGCAAATCTGGCCTTCGACTCCGGTAATCGCCCACGATCTTTCCTGATAACACCTTTGCTATCCAGCATTACGATGTTTTCTCTTCTCGCTCCCAACGATACATACAGCTCTGCACAAGCTATTGCAGCTGCACCGGCACCACTTACTACCACCGTGATCTGATCAATCTCTTTGCCGCAAACTTCCAGCGCATTAAGCAAAGCAGCGCTAGAGATGATAGCAGTGCCATGCTGATCGTCATGCATGACAGGAATATTCATCTGCTTCTTGAGCTCCGCCTCAATCTTGAAGCTCTCCGGCGCTTTGATATCCTCCAGATTGACACCACCAAAAGTGGGTTCAAGGGCCTTGACGATGGCTATGAATTTATCAGGATCTTCTTCATCGATCTCAATATCAAAGACGTCAATCCCCGCAAATTTTTTGAATAACACCCCTTTGCCTTCCATTACCGGCTTAGAGGCTTCTGGCCCTATGTTACCGAGGCCCAGCACGGCAGTGCCATTTGAGATGACTGCCACGAGATTTCCTTTTGAGGTGTACTGATACACTTTCTCGGTATCAGCGGCAATTTCATTGCAGGGCTCTGCTACTCCTGGCGAATAGGCCAGGGCCAAATCACGTTGACTGCTAAGCGGTTTGGTAGGGGTGACTTCAATCTTTCCAGCAGGCTTGGACGAGTGAAAATCCAGCGCGTCCGAAGCCCTTACTTTCGAATCCATGTTCAGTTTAGGTTGGGGTAATTATTGTTATTCTGTGGAGGTCTTGAAAGTAGACAGAATGGCGTCCACTTGCCTGACGTAGTTTTTTTTCTTTGTACCGGGAGCGTAAACATAACCCTCGATGTAATAGAGAACCTGTTTGCTCTCATCCACCATCGTGTAACTCACATAGGGGCCGCCGCCGGACATATCACTGATTTTCCAAAGACCCCTCGCTTTCACAGCAAAATTATTATTGAAGGTCACCCGATCTTCAAACACAGGGATCTGCTCCTGCCTCGTGATGTAGATCTCGGGTTTTTCGGAGTCTTTCAAAAAGGTTTCGGTGATGCGGTCTCTAAAGGCGGGGACATTATCGAAAATCGCCTGATCCTTGTATGGCTCCTGATAAATGAAAACGTTCATCTCCTTATCTGCCTCCAGAAAGCGTACCCATGAGAAATTGGGTAGGTTCTTGGAAACGTCCCATCCAAATGGAATCTGGATTTCCACTCCCTGCCTTTCGGTAATGGCCTTTTCTAACGCCTTTTCGCGTTTTTTCAGAAGTTTCGACCTGATGCGTTGCTGAGCCATGGACTCAAAGAAGTCTTGCAATCTCTTCTGGTTGGCCTTCAATTTCTCTGCCAATGCCGGTCCATCTTGCCCAAACAGGTATAATGCTACCTGGCCTTTTGCGAATTCGTCCCGGCGGATGGTCATCCAAAGACTACTATCGCTCTGGATCTTCTTCAACGCCTGGTTTGTGAAGTATCTCCTCACAAAATCGCTCTCTGCTGTTTTGCTGTCAAGCGTCATGACGAACACCAGATTCATTGCGGTCTTGAGCACGTTGTTGAATTGGAGCGGATTTATTCGAGAGAGAATGAAAGAGGATTCGTCCTGAGGCAGCCCTTGTACGGGAGCTCTGAAAGTGGCCTTCAATTCATCCCCAATTTCCGTTTTCCATTGGGTAGAGTCGATTACCAGAATAATCTGATCATAGTCCCCACCGGCAGTAGGCAGCAGGTCCTTGTTTGAAGAGTTGCCAGCGTCACCGCAAGCAATGAGAGCAAATAAGATTATCAGATAAGGTACGGCATTCCAGTACTTCATAGTAGATGCTTTGCCCGCAAAAGTATCAATTTATAATGCGACCTACCTCGCAATGATCGCTAGTCCGCGCTGATAATTAGCGCCTGCCCTACACGAATGTTGTTGTTGTTCAGATTGTTCAGCGCCTTGAGTTGGGCAACACTCAAATTCGTCTTCTTACTGATACCCCATAGCGTATCACCGTATTCTACAGTGTAAAGTTCTTTACCAGTCAGGTCGACGGAAGTCGTAGATCTCGCAGTCACCTGATACAGGCTCTTGGTTCGACTGTTGTAGTTTGGCAGCACCCAGATATTCAATCTTTGCCCCACCCGAATGAGGTTTGACCTGAGGTTATTCCATTTCTTCAGATCGCTGATTCTGACATTGTGCCTTTGGGCTATTAGGCCCAGCACATCTCCACTTCTCACCCGATACACACGCTTCTCCCTGCCATAAGTGCTTCCAGGTTCATTTCTCGCCAGGTACTCAAGCTCTTTCTTACCCACCTTTCCAGCAGAATCGTAGAGCAAGTGGCGACTGGCTACAACCGTATCTTTCAACTCCTGAGGCAATCTCATCACGTAATTTCTACCATCCCCAGGCAGTGCTCCCCTCTTGATTTGGGGATTGAGTTCGATGAGGTCTTCTACACAAATCTGAAGTTGATTTGCAAAGGTCTCAAGGTGGAAATACTGGCTGACATGGATGGTATCAAATTCCATGGCATACTCCTGCTCTTCGGGGAAAAGGTTGTGTTTGTCTGCGTAGTTGAGCGTGTAGATGATCGCGGTAAACTGGGGGACGTAAGAGCGGGTCTCTCTTGGAAGGTATCGATAGATTTCCCAGAATTTTTTCTTGTAGCCACTGCGCCGGATAGCTTTGCGCACATTACCGGGCCCACTGTTGTATGCGGCCAGGGCAAGCTCCCAGTCTCCAAACATATTGTAGAGGTCTTTGAGGTGTCGACATGCTGCATCGGTAGCGAGGTAGGGGTCCATGCGATCGTCGACATACCAATTCGCCTTGAGACCGTATATTTTACCGGTCGATCTGATGAATTGCCACAACCCAACCGCACTGGCCCTGGACACAGCATCTGGTCGCAACCCAGATTCAACAATAGCCAGGTACTTCAATGCATCAGGTAGGTCATACTTCTCCAAAACAGGTTCGAAAATCCTGAAGTATCGGTCCTTCTTGGTCAGGATTTGTCTGGAGTAGTCTCTGTCCTTTATCGTGAAGTAGTCCACAAAGTCCTTCACCCTTTGATTGAATTCAACAGGAACATCCACTTGACTGGCCAGACAATTCATGCGATCCCCCAGTTCTTCAAATGAGACATCCGGAATGTGGTCATGGTGAATTTGTTGGGCGCTGCTGGCGAAGAAAATGATGAGCGCCGCTGCTGATAATTTCAACCTGAGCATGAATTCCTTTGCAATCATAGATGATGTTTTGAAGTTATGCATCCATCAAAATTTTTGAAAAAGATAGCAAATCCCTTTCTTGAAATGAATTTGCCATCAGTTGCAAACCAATTGGCAGGCCTTCACGGCTTTCTGCTATGGGTAGTGAAATCGCCGGTAAACCTGCCAAAGAGGCTTGTACCGTGTAAAGATCTGCCAAATACATCTGAAGGGGGTCTTCGGTATTTTCACCTATCTCGAATGCAGGTCCCGGGGTAGTGGGGGAAAAGACAAAATCGCATTGATCAAACATGGCGATTGTACTTCGACGAATGATATCTCGTGTTTTTTGAGCCTTGGTGAAAAAGGCATCGTAATAGCTTGCTGAGAGCACAAACGTACCCAGAAGAATACGGCGAATTACTTCTTCCCCAAACCCTTCCGTTCTGGAGCGCTTGTACATGGATTCGAGATTCTCAAATTGCTCCGCTCGATGCCCATACCTGACGCCATCAAACCGGGAGAGGTTTGAGCTCGCTTCCGCGGTTGTCAGTATATAATAAGTAGGCAATACATAATCGAGATAGTCGAAATGGAGCTCGACAATTTCATGGCCCATTGCCTCCAGTTTGCCCAAACTCTCTTTGAAGACCGTTTGAACTTCCTCGTCCAAATAGCTTGAATCCACGATTTCCCGGATATAGCCAATACGCTTCTTTTCAGTCTCCTGCAAAGGCTGCGAGTAGGGCTGAACAGGCTCGTTGGATACCGTACTATCATAGTCATCAGCACCGGCAATGATTTCCAAAACCAGTGCTGCATCTGCGAGGCTCTTGGCCAGGACACCTATGATATCCAGGGTACTGGCATAGGCGGTGAGGCCGTGTCGAGAGATCCTTGAGTAAGTGGGTTTGAGACCATATATGCCGCAAAAGGCTGCTGGTTGCCTCACCGAACCTCCAGTATCGGAACCCAGTGAAACCTGACACATATCCATTTGCACGGCTACTGCGGAACCACCTGAGGACCCACCAGGCACGCGGTTTTTGCCTTGTCCATTCAACACCGGACCATAGGCAGAGTTTTCATTGGACGAACCCATTGCAAATTCATCGCAATTTTGACGTCCGATGATGATGGCATCTTCCTCCAGGAGCCGTTCAATGCAGGTAGCTGAAAACTGGGACTCAAAGCCCTCGAGTATCTTGCTGCCGCAGCTCACCACATGGTCCTTGTAACAGATCACATCCTTGATCCCAACAACAAGACCCGCCAGCTTACCGGCGACACCTGATTTTATCTTTTGATCGATCGCCTCTGCACGATCGAGGGCTTCATCTTCGAAAACTTCCAGAAAGACATTGAGCCTTTCGTTATGCGAAGCAATATTCGAAAGGTAGTGTTCTACGAGGTTTACTAAAGAAATGGATCCCCGGTAAAGGTCCGATTGAACTTCACCCAGGGATTTGTAATTCTTCCCCACAAAAAATTGGATAAAAAATCAGAAAAGTTCCTTGTTCAGGATTGAGAAGACTCTTTCTTCGGTGCTTCACTTGCACCTTCTTCAATTTCGTTCTTGATCTCCTTTGTCGCGTCTTTGAACTCACGAATGCCCTTGCCAAAGCCCCTTGCGATTTCTGGAATCTTCTTAGCTCCGAAAAAAATCACAACCACCAAGGCAATCACAACCAGCTCCCAACCTCCTGGAAATGCTATTGCTAATACAGTTTCCATAATTTTCTTAGTTCTAGGTCAAAGATAGATATTAAAAGTCCAAAGCCAGTGCCAACCATCAAAATCATTGCCGCAGCCATTTTTCCGGATCCAGTTTCTCGGTATTGCGCCAGACCTCAAAATGCACCTCAGAAATACCATTGGAGTCTGTAAAAACTTCGCCGAGGTCCTGGGCTGCCTTCACTTTCTGACCCTTATTCACATTCACGTTTTTCAGTCGGGAATAGACGGTGAAGTAGTTACCATGCTTAATCATTACAAAGTTGTTCATCCCCTGAAGGTATCCAACCATCTTCACCTCGCCGTCAAAAACAGACCGAACGGTCTCATTGCCATTGGTTTGAATATCAACACCATTGTTCTTGGTCTTTATCCGCTTCAAGACCGGATGTGGCTGGGTCCCAAATTTTTTTGAAATGAAGCCAGTCGCCACAGGCCAATCGAGCCGGTTCTTACTGCTCTCGAATGACGAGGTGATTTCCTCATTATCTGCGATGACGACATTGGAGGCTACCTCATCATTTTCAATCTCGCGTTTGACCAGTGCTGCTATGGTCGCATCTAATCTATCAATGGCCTTTTTGCGGTCTGCGACTTCCGTACGAAGTTGACCCTCACGTTTAGTCAGCGCTATGATCAATCCGCTTTTTTGATTTTTGAGATTGAGCAATTTCTGGTTTTCACGCAATTGCAGCTTGAGGAGGTTTCGCTGCTCCTCATTCTTGATCTCCAAATCCTGACGCTGCTGCTCGAGTTCTTCAGTCACCACTGTGATCTGCTGGGCCTGAACGTTACGGGCCTCGGCATACTGATCTAGGTATTGCAGCCTTTTGAAGAGCTGGTTGAAGGTCTGTGCGGAAAAAAGAAATGTAAGCAAGGTAAAACCACGATTGACTTTGTAACTGGCGTAAATCATGGCGGCATATTCCTCTTTCAACTTCCTGAGATCTGTCTGCAATGCCCCTACGACTATACCCAGGTCTTTCATCTCACTCTCAAGTAAGCCTATTTCTAAGGTGAGACCTCTGATAAGTGCCTGCCGTGTATTGATTTGTTGGTCCAGGGCCTGAAGCTGACCAATGGTCACCTTTTTCTCAGACTGCGTTTCGGTAAGAATCTTCTCAACCTCAGCAATCTTTCGAAGGTTGTCCTTTTTTTCCTGCTCTAATTGGGCCTTGCTCTTCTGAGCGCTTAGCGCAAAGGACCCCAGATAGCAAATGAGCAGAAGTAGGGCCTTAGATACGTTTGTACTTGGAAGGTGTGCTAAATGGAAAACTGAGAGGTCCTTCTTTGATTTCGGCCTTGCTGAATCCAATATTGAGCGTGATGTCGTCCTTCGATTCCTTCGCATACTTAATCAATGCAGCTATTGAAAATGGGAAAATTTCACTTTCGACCTCTTTAAAATTCCCGTAATTTACTGAAATGGTGTTTTTGGAGGCAGTATCTTCCACGGTCAGTTTTTCAAGTTTTTTCGTGCTCTTACCAATGTAGTTGTTGAACAGGAAGTTTTCCAATTGCTGATAATATTGAAGATAGTTGCCTTGATTATCCAGCTCTTCTTTGGTATATGGATAGATTAGATTTCCCAGGACCACAGACTCAATCATGGCATAGTCGACATCAAAGTCAAGGTCCGTGCTCAATTGCTTGAGGCTTCTGGCACTGTAACGTTTTTTCAGGCGATCCAAAATGTAAATGGAATCCCGATCCACCTTTAGCCTGGCGCCCTCCACTCCCAACTTGGAAACTGACATCCATATGATGCTGTCTTTTCTCATTCTGATGTTGGCGATCGCATTCAGCCTTTGATTTCCATCTTCATAGACAATTTTGGCTCGGGCACTGAAGTATTCAAAACCAAAGTCGTCGATAACCAAGTCCCTTTTGAAATCCACCAACTCTCGCTTGCATGAGGACAGTACCAATCCTAAAACCAAGCAGCACCATACTACCCTACTCATAAATCTTTCTTTCCCTGATCTTCTTTTCAATGTTATCTGACGCTTCATCAGTCCTTGCGGCACGCTCCCACTGTTCGACGGCTGCGTCTATCTCTCCTAAACGAAAGAGGACGTCCCCATAGTGTTCGACGATCGTCCCATCTTCTGGCATGAGTTCTGCAGCCCTCTTCAGGTATTTCTTGGCCTCCCGATAGTCCCCCGTCACGTATAGTACCCAACCATAGGTATCCAGATAGGTGGGATTATCCGGATGCATCCTCAAGAGCTTCTCGCACATGCTCACGGCTTTGTCCATTTTCTCATTTCTCAGACTCAGGAAAAAGCTGTAGTTATTGAGGACATGATCATTGTTTGGATTGTTGGCAAGGGCCTCCTCATAGGCTCTGTCTGATTTGTCGTGATCTTGTAAGCCATTGTAGGAGTCGCCCAATTGGCCATAGAATTCACTGGAGAGTGATGGATCGGTTGTATACTTTTTCCCCGCTTCGAGTGCCTGGACGGACGCCCGATATTCATCGTTGACATAATGACCTACACCTTTGAAAAAATAGAAAATGGCTTGTGTAGGGAAATATTCCAAGGCCCTATCCGCATGAACAACCACACTATCATAACGCTGTAGCTGAAACTCGAGGTTGATTGTGTTCTGCCAGACCGAAAAATTACCCGGGCTCAAGGATATGGCTTTCAGATAGCTCTCCACGGCTTTCTCCTTCTCACCAATTTGGTAAAGCAGATCTCCTGCAAATGCCTGAGCCTGATACTGATCCGAATAGGTCGCGGCGAGTCCTTCAGTCAGGGTTGTTAGTTTTTCCTTCACTCCATCTTTCTCGGCGTGATTGAGAAAGCTACTCAGCAGCTTCAGCTTTTCGCCGATCGTGATATCCTCACTCAGTAATGGTCCTTCCAGCAGCGCCAACGCCGTGCCAAAGTTTCCTTGCTTCTTCTCAATATCCGCCAAAAAAAGATCGGCCTTCGCAAGGCCTGGCTCTCGCTCACTCAAATCCATCAGCCTTTTCCTGGCTTCCTCAAATCGGTCATTACTTACAAGAATCTCAACCAATTTGAACACATAGCGATACTCCCCCGGATCACTGGCAATCAACTGATCCCATGCCTTCGTCAAAGACTCCAGATCTCCATTCTTCAAATAGATCTTCTGCTTCTCCAACAGCACTGCTTCGGTAAGCCCATAGAATTGTTCGGCCCGGTCGTACGTCTTCAAAGCGTCGTCATACCTGCTCTGGTATTGATACAGCAGCGCCAAATCATAGAAGTAGCGCTCTGTGCCAGGAATACGACCAATCATCTCCTCATATATTTTCGAGGCTTCGGTAATACGCCCGGTGGCCTGTGCGATCTCGGCATTGAGCAGGTAGTAGAATTTGTTATCAGGGTCCAATTCCCTGGCTTTCTCAGCGTACGGAAGCGCCTTCTCAGGTTCGCCATTCTTCACGAGGACTTCTGCCAATTTGAAATTGACCGCTGCATTGTCGGGGTCTAACTCCGCGGCAACTAAGAAGAGTTCGTATGCCTTTGTATAATTTTCGAGGATAAGTTGTTTCTCCGCATCGATCAACGCGGACTCGGCCTTCAGACTCACATCTTCCGTCTTACTTCGCAGGGAAGTTCGGGATTTTTTTCTTTGTTTTTGACCATAGCTAATGGGCAAAAGCAAAGCAATCAAACAAACGAATAAGAGTGATTTTTTGAGCATCCTAAAGGTCTCGAATTAATTCAGTAACGTCTTAGCGTGCTGATAAGTTGACCGACGGTTTAAAATAGGCCCACAAAGCTACGGAATCCTTTGGGCTTTTCCATGATTATCACGACCACCAAGGTCAGTACGAGAAGTGCTAAACCGAAAATGTATCTGATGAGCGTATCGAAATTTGCAAAATTGACCATCATCACGGAGAAAAATGTAATACCAAGGTATACCCCTGCCTTCGGCCACTGGTAGGAAATTGGATAATGCCGTCGTCCAATAAGGTAACTTGCGACGGCCATCACAACATAGGTGATCAGGCAGGTCCAGCCGCTTCCCATGTACCCCCATATTGGTATAAGAGCCCAATTGAGAACGATCGTCAGGAGGGCCCCAAGGATGGTAATACCGGCACCATACCAGTTGTTGTCGGTCAGCTTGTACCAAACTGACAGGTTGTAGAAAACTCCGAGGAACACACCTCCACCCAGCAACAGCGGTACCACTGATAGTCCTGTGAGATAGATGGGACTTCTCAGAAATATTGGTGCCAGCTCAGGCAAAATAAGCGTGATTACCTGCCAGCCCAAACAAACAAAAATGATAAAGCCGTTCATAACTTTGCTATACTGCATCTTGGCATCAGTAGCATCGGATTGCTGAAAAAAGAACGGCTCAAAGGCGTACTTGAATGCCTGAACAGTCAGCGTCATGAAAATTGAGAGCTTATAAACCGCACCAAATATGCCCAGTGCGGCAAGATTGGAAAGCTCTCCATAGAATCCCTCCGGCAGACGAAAACGAAGCATGGACCTTGACAACATCTCATTGGTGACACCAGCCAATCCGAGCACCAATAGTGGCAATGCATACCGCAGGGGTTCCCGCAATTCAGCCCAGGAAATTCGCGGATGGAAGGTCAGCCAGGTCCTGTAGAAGAATATGAGGTTAAACGCATTGGCCAGCAAGTTGGAAAGAAAGACATAACCAACTCCCAACTGGGAGCTGTAGACTCGCTCCACCCAACTAGCAATAGCCGGGTCCCCAAGTTCTAATAAATAGGGGCAAAGGAGTAGAAAAAAGAGATTGAGACTGATGTTGATGAGGATGTTGATGAGCTTAAAGGCTGCGAACTTAATTGCCTTGCCTTCCAATCGTAGCTTTGCGAAGGGCAATGCTACAATCGTGTCGAAGCACAGTATCAAAGCCAGCCATCTCAAAAGGAATCCTTTCCCAGGGTAATCCAGGATCTGCACGAAAAAATCTGCACTCCAGTAGATCAATCCACCGAAAATCATTGTCGAGCAGAGGATCAGCGTCTGGCTTAGGTTGAAGTAGTACTGCCCCTTTTCTTTCTGCTTTGTGGAAAATCGGAAAAAGGTAGTTTCCATACCATAGGTGAAAATGATGTTGAGGAAAGCCACGTAGGCGTATAGCTCGGTGATAATGCCGTATTCGGAGGGCAAAAACACCGAAGTGTAGAGCGGCACCAGCAAGTAGTTGAGGGTGCGGCCAAGAATACTGCTCAACCCATATACAGCCGAGTCTCCTAGGAGTTTCTTAAGCATTCAGGATGCCTGTTGGGGATCACTTCCCTTTAAAATCTGGCTTACGCTTCTCCAGAAACGCCTTGGCACCTTCTTTGAAATCCTCGGTCCCACAGCACTTCGCAAAAGCATTGGCCTCAGTTTGGTACCCGTTTTCACCGTCCCTGAAAACTGCGTTAATGCTCTCAACCACCATTTCAATTGCACGAGGGGCTTTGGATTCGATTTCCCTTAGTATTGACTTCGCCTTTTCCATGGCGGCTTCTTTATCTTTTTCAAGGTGGTTGGCCAGTCCCCAACTCAAAGCTTGTTCTGCGCCTATCATCGCTCCTGTCATGGAATATTCAAAAGACCTTCCCTTGCCTATGAGATGGGTGAGTCTTTGCGTTCCTCCATAACCCGGAATGATCCCCAGATTCACTTCAGGCTGACCAAATTTGGCGTTTTCACTCGCAACACGCATGTGACAGGACATTGCAAGTTCGCAACCCCCTCCAAGTGCAAAACCACCAACAACGGCGATTACAGGAGTGTGGCATTCTTCAATCATTTGAAAAATCTCCTGGCCTTCCTCGGAGAACTTGCGACCGTTCATTTCATTGACATCCAGGAATTCGCTGATGTCTGCACCTGCCACAAAGGCCTTTTCGCCAGCACCGGTAATAATCACACCCCGTATCTCATCATCATCGTAAATGGCTTGCATCGTCTCTTTGAGCTCAGTGAGGGTAGCCAGATTCAAGGCGTTCAGCTTTGATTCACGATTGATTGTGATGGTGAGAATATTTCCTTCTCTTTCTGTCAGGAGATTTTCCAGTTGAGCCATGTCCGTCTTTGTTGGTGTCGGAAAGATATATGAATTTGGAAACGGATCAAAAACTCAACCCGATGCCAGGGCAACCTCAGGAAGAAGAGAAACGATCTGCTTTGTCATTCGTGCAAGGTCAAATCGGTGTGACCAACCCCAGTGATCGCGAGCGTAGGAGTCGTCGACAGAATCGGGCCATGAATCGGCTATTTCCTGACGGAAATCTGGTGCATAGCTCACCTGAAGCTCCGGATAATACTTCTGTAGCTCCGCAACGATCTGCTGAGGTGCAAAACTCATTGCCGCGACATTGTAGCTGGACCGAATTTTCACATGGTCGATGTCTGCCTCCATCAACTGAAGCGTGGCCTCGATGGCATCATCCATGTACATCATGGGTAATTCGGAGTCTTCCCTCAGAAAACATACAAAAGGCTCTTTTTGGATGGCTTTCCAGAAGATGTCGACGGCATAGTCCGTGGTCCCTCCTCCGGGTTTTGCCTTGTAACCAATCAAACCCGGATATCGAAGGCTTCGCACGTCAACGCCGTATTTCAGGTGGTAGTAGTGGCACCATCTTTCTCCGGCAAGTTTGCTTATGCCATAGACGGTCGTAGGATTCAATACGGTATGCTGAGGCGCAAGCTCTTTGGGCGTGTCTGGGCCAAACACGGCTATTGAACTGGGCCAAAATACTTTCAGTCCGTGGTTTCTGGCCACCTCCAAGACATTGATTAGGCCTTTCATATTGATGTCCCAGGCCATCAGCGGGTTCTCCTCGCCTTTGGCAGAAAGCACTGCTGCAAGGTGATAGATTTCGGAAACCTGCTCCACCTTGACCAAAGCCTCCAGGTCCTGAGCATTCAGGACATCCAATATCGCCGTATGATAGTTTGCACTGATAGGGCGGATGTCTGTAGCCACCAGACACTCAGACCCATACCTGGCTGACAGTGCATCGCAGAGTTCTGAGCCTAACTGACCGCCAGCGCCAATAATCAATATCTTTTTCATTAGGGGTGAAATGTTGTCAACGTAAAGTAAATCCCAATTTTCTCTCTTATGAAATCTATTAGTCTATATGAAACCAAATATTATTCTCAAACTGCTGCGACCTCCTTATGTTGCATCTCATGGAGGTTGTAATAGTGCCCTTTTAGCTCCAGCAACTGGTCATGGTCGCCCCTTTCCACAATTTCGCCTTTGTCCAATACCAGGATCTGATCTGCGTCTTGAATAGTAGACAGACGATGGGCAATAACGATGGAAGTCCGGCCTTTCATCAACCGCTGTATGGCGTTTTGAATCAGCAATTCGGTTTCTGAATCCACCGAAGAGGTGGCCTCATCCAGGACTATGACCTTTGGATCATATACCAGCGCCCTCACGAAAGATATCAATTGACGCTGACCCACGGAGAGGGTCGCCCCTCGCTCCATCACATTATAATCAAACCCTCCCGGCAATTTCTCAATAAATGGCGTTGCGCCAACGAGGTCCGCTGCCTCCATTACCCTTTCCCGGCTTATTGCATTGTTCTTGAGTGTAATGTTATTGTATATCGTGTCCGAGAAAAGGAACACATCCTGCAGCACCACAGCAATGTGAGACCTGAGATTGTCCAGGTCATAGTCTTCTATCTTAACGCCATCCACCCGGATTTCTCCACGTTCTATTTCATAAAAACGATTGAGAAGATTGATGACGGATGATTTTCCAGCTCCGGTGGCACCTACTAGCGCCAAAGTATCTCCTTGCTTCACTTCAAAATTGATGTCTTTCAGAACCCAGTTTTGTTCTTTGTAGGCAAACCACACGTCTTTGAATTCGACATCCCCTCTGATGACCCCGGTGCTGTGAGTTCCCTTATCCGGAATATGCTCTTCACTATCCAGCAAATCCATGATCCGATTTGAGGAGACGATACCCATTTGCAGCGTATTGAACCGGTCGGCGATCATTCGAATAGGCCGGAAGAACATTTGCAGGTACATAATAAAGGCAATGAGAATCCCCAAAGTCAGCTGCTCCTGAAGTACTTGCCCTCCACCATACCATACAATCAGACCTATGCCTACGGCACTGATCACCTCGGCAACTGGAAAATAGATCGCGTAGTAAAGCACCGATCTCACATTGGCGCGAAGGTGTTCACCGTTTATCTCTTTGAATTTGCGGAGCTCCTCCTCTTCACTATTGAATATCTGAACGATATTCATGCCTGTAATATGTTCTTGAACGAACGAATTGAGATTGGAGACCGCGGTCCTTACCTCATTGAAAGCATGCTTGATCTTCTCTTTGAAAATGTAGGTCGCCAACAGCAAGACCGGCAAAGTAGACAGGCTTACCAATGTCAAACGCCAGTCGACGTAGAACATAAATCCCAGGATCACCCCAATTTGAAGTAGATCGCCAATCATCGCGGCTATGCCTTGGCTGAAGACATCTGCCAGGGTCTCTATGTCTGATACGTTCCTTGTGACCAACCTGCCGATTGGTGTATTATCGAAGAATTTCAGCCTTAGGCGTTGCAGGTGTCTGAAAAGCTTGATGCGGATATCCCGGATAATGTGCTGCCCTAGCCATCCCGAAAAGTAGGTGTGCAAGTACTGAACAATGGCCTGAGCCATGAGCAGGCCAACCAGTAGGAAGACCATATTCGTCAAGCCTTGAAGGTCACCGGCAGCAATATCCTGATCAATGGTCAATTGGATCAGGTAGGGCCTTATGGGTACCAGAACAGAAAGAGACAACGTCAGGAAAACCAGAAAATAGAACTCCTTGTAGTAAGGCCTGGCAAACACAAAAAGCCGCTTCAGGATGCTGAAATCCACGATATTGCCACTAATTGCCTTTTCTTTTTCCATTAAGCTTTTAGATAGATGTCTTCCGGATATAACACTTCAATTAGGAACAATCCATGGGCAGGGACTGCTCGTCCGGCCTGCCGCCTGTCTTTCTTCCTCAGTATTAAAGCCAAATCATCAGTAGAAAGTTTACCTAGACCTACATCAATCAGCGTCCCCACCATCGTCCTTACCATCCCTCGCAGGAAGCGATTTGCACTCACAGTGAATACATGCCGATCGTTTCGGCTTTCCCAGTTGATCTCCGAAATCTCGCAATCGAAGTGGTTTACCTCCGTTTTCACACGACTGAAAGATTCGAAGTCGCGGGTATCATGGATCACCTCACAGGCAGCCAGTATGGGAGCTCTTTTGATTGGTTGCGGGTGAAAATATGACCTGCCATTGGAGAAAGGGTCTTTTTGTGTATGAATATGGTATTTGTAGGTCCTCTTGACGGCATCGAAGCGGGCATGTGCTTCAGGTTTCACCATCCTGAGGTTACGGATCGCAATGTCCTTAGGCAGTATCGCATTGAGCTGGTAACAAAACTGTCCGCTATCTGAAAGTCCAGGGGCATCGAAGTGAATGACTTGCTGCGTGGCATGTACTCCTGTATCCGTCCTTCCGCTACCCATGCATTTCACCTCTTCACCAATGAGTTTGGAAAGCGCTTCGTTGATCACCTGCTGCACCGCAATAGCATTCTCCTGCTCCTGCCAGCCATGGAACCTTGTGCCATCGAAAGCTACCTCCAGGAAATAACGCATAGGCAAACATGCGCATTCCTGTTCAAATGCTCCGTCGACGGTCCGCATTTTGACCTCAAACTTTTTTCCTGAAGCCGACCCGCCACAATCAAACCCCTCGGCATAAATGGCTTAAGTTTGCGGTTCAATTGCGTCCAATATGATTCAAAGAATTCAATCGGTCTTTCTATTGCTTACAGCAGTGGCTCTAATCGTCGCTCTTTTCTTCCCTATCTGGTCTGAGGTAAGTGTGGAAAAAAGAGAGCGCGCGGAATTGAATGTTTATGAACTTCGATATGAAAAGATCAATGATGATGGATCTCGGGGCGAAGCATTCAATGTGAAAAATACGATGTACATATCGTTCTTCTTCTTTGCAGGTGCTGCAATTGCTCTTATCTCCATCTTTCAATTCAACAATCGACTGCGACAGATTCAACTAGGAGCTTTGAACTCCCTGGTCATAGGTGGTTCGGTGATTTTTTCGTGGTTCGTCTATATCAACAAAGCTGAGCTTCTGGTTGATCCGGCTAAGCAAGGTGAGTTTGGCGTTAGTTTCTATTTACCATTGGTCGCTTTGTTGCTCAATTCCTTCGCAAATCGGTTTATACGGAAGGACGAGAAGCTGGTGAGAAGTGCCGACAGGCTCCGCTAAAGGTCACAGCAAACTATCTGGGTGTGATGCGGGTATTAGGTGAAAATATTCGAATGCTTTCCAATCTCCGCTCAATCAAAAACAACCCTGTCAGCAAAAAATTACTGTGGTGGGTGGCGTTCTTACTCCTCAATTTTCTGCTCTTCCTGCCGCGAAGCATTTGGGGCAACTGGAATATTGCCGGCGATTGGGCGATGCGCGATGGGTTGTACAGACACATTAGCATTTTCTTTCGCCGGGACAGCGATGATATCTTCCGCATTAGTCAGGATCTGGTTCTAATGCTCTGGCTTACCGTCTGGTTTCCAAAGAGAAGGCATTTCTTCATTGGATTCATGACAGCGACCTACCTCATCCTATTGATCTATGAGGTCTATGATAGCCTCTTCAAAAAATTCTATGCCTTCAATCCAATTCTACGGAATGACATCACACTATTGAATTTTGGGTTCAATATCATTTGGGAGGACACGCCTTTCCTGATCATCCTGGCAGTGGCTTTTCTGGTCTTCATTGCCTTTGGCTTGTCTCGATTGATGAAATTCCAAGTCCAGTATTTCCTGGATCAAAGGATGCATAAATCCTATGCATTTCTTGTACTTACAGGTCTGTGCGCTCTTAGCTTGGTACGCCTCCACCTGATGCCCTACGCCGACCCCCTGAAGAGGGACATTCCTGTAGACCGCAAGGCGACTTTCAACATTGTCTCGTTCGATGTCTTTCGAAATCTGAATCAGTCTGTGGTGCTGGATCGCAGTATACGCAATTTCGACATTGGCAGTTTGTATCAGCGAAATCAGCAACTCGATAGCCTTCAACTCACTGAAAAACCAAATATCTACTTGTTTTTCATAGAGTCTTACGGCCGTGTCCTGTATGAAAATCCCCAGCTGCGAGAGGAACACCAGAGCTGCCTCGGGACAATAGAAAGTCGATTGGAAGCGGCTGGTCTGACACATGCCTCTGACTTTAGCAAATCGCCCGTGTCCGGCGGTGCGTCATGGCTTGCCTATGGTAGCGCGCTCTTTGGAACGAACATAGGCCACCAAGCCCTATACCAGAAACTGGTTTACGATACGTCCTTCTACAAGGTAAACAACGTCTTCAAATGGTTGAGGAAAAATGAATACACGTCCTACTACCTGGCGCCGTCCCCACCAGGAAAATTTGTCCCGGACCGATCAGTTTACACGGCCTATTATGGGGTGGATCAGTGGATTACCCATGAAGACTTTGAACATTTCGAGGGTCGGAGGTATGGATGGACAGCACCGCCGCCGGACCAATATACCATCAACTACGCCTACGAAAAATACCTGCAAGACCAAAGTCCACATGTCTTCTTCTACCTAACGAAAAACTCCCACTCTCCATTCCAGAGCCCCAGGTACTCTATGGATGATTGGAAGAAGCTTAACGACGTGCCGGGTGAAAATCCTGCACACTTCGTCGAAAGCCCCAACAACGAGGACTACCTACAATCTATTTGCTATGAACTGGATGTCCTTTCTCGCTTTGCTGTGGAAAAAACGTCTGGAAATGACATCATCATCCTGATGGGCGACCACCAGCCCCCATTCATTACACCAAGTGGATCCAGTAGTCAGACGATGGTTCATTTATTCTGTCGAAATAAGAAAGTAATTGACTACGTGCTAAGCCAAGGTTTTGAGGAGGGCATGACGTTGCAAAATGACTCCTACATGCTACATGAAGACCTTCTCTGGCTGCTGGTTGAGGCAATCCAAACCTTGCAACCTGAGAGCACCACGCCTGACATTGCCGAACAGCCATTTCAATGATCAAGAAGAATTGGCAAGTTGGACACGCAATAGCCTTGTTTTTGGCAACGATCCTGGCGGTGATGAGTGGAGAAGTCTCAATATTGCTCGGCACGGCCATGCTATCATTTCTGCTTTTTATTGTTACGCACTACCCCCAGGTCCGGGAAATCAGGCCCTGGGGAGGATACGCTAATTGGATCACCGCCTTCAGGTTACTCTTGATTATGGTGGTGGGTTTCAGCCTGGAAGACGCCCAATTGAGTCTGTGGCCAGCTGTGGTCCTTGTGCTGACCCTCTGCCTCGATGGTCTGGATGGCTTTGTGGCAAGGAGATCAGGAATGACGTCGGAAGTGGGTGGACACTTTGATATGGAAACCGATGCCTACTTTGTGCTCTTCCTTGGTGTACACCTTTTTCAATTGCATGACCACATCTGGTGGGTGGTAGCCATCGGAATCTGGAGATACGTCTATGTCCTTATCCTGCATGTATGGGTAGAACATGACAAACAGGAACCATCATCTATGGTAAAGAAGACAGTCACTGTTTGGACGATTGGAAGCATGATCATAGCCTTGTTCGTTTACAATATATGGGTAGAGATCGTGCTAGCCTCAAGCCTGATCTTTACGTCACTTTCCTTTGTCCATTCACTATACTTCCAGTTAAGCGGACGGTGGATAAAAATCAGTTGATACCAGTTTCTCGTTGCGGCAGTACCAGTACATCCGAGTGACTGACGATAAGCTCTGAATCCAGTTTCGATGTTGCCCATAGATGGAACTCCTCCAGGTTCAAAGACAAATCGCGGAAAGCCTCCTCCATAAAATCAAAAATACCTTTTCTCAAAGGGTGATTGGAATTCAGTCGCCAATCGCTTGGTTCCACTGAACAACTCAACCCCCGCTGCGACAAAATGTGCCTCATACTATCGACACAATCAGGGCCCACACCATGACTCCGACGCATGTGTTTCTCATATTGTGCTATCCAATAGGCATCATTCGTACTTTCTTCGAGAAAATGCATGCCTGTATAATTAATGGTGGCTAGTAGTACCTGCCGGGAGAAGTCCATCCAGCTGAGCAGGACTTCAATATTTTGTTCTGACGGCAGGTCAAAAAAAGCATTTGATACCACTAAATCAGCCTGGTTGAGCAAGGCGCTTGTTTTGTCAGAAAAGATATCGCAAGGCATCAACTCAACCTGGATCTCTTTACCATGCAAATCCAAGAGGTATCGGCCGTGGCCCAGTCTCTGAACCTTTCCGCCATCATCCTGAATATTTTGCAGTGTAGTCTCCAATAAATCAAATTCCAGATCCAGTAGCTTCCAGTGCTGCCTCACCTGAGGTAGCACCTTGCTGTAGTATCGCAAGTTGGATCCCGTGCCTGCACCAACATCAACTACCACAATCTCAGATGGAACAACAGTAGCGAGTGCTTGTTGCTCCAGATCTTTGTTTCGTGCTTCAGCATCGGCCTCGAAACGTAAGTTCAGCCAGTCTTTAAAATTCATTGCCAATTCATTTCTCTGCCAAGTAAGTCTTCAAGCTCCCGATTGGGTTTGCGGAATACATCCCCTATCAATTCCCTGATGGCAGCTGGTGTTTTATTGTCTTTAGATTTATTGAACCGCTCCTGCGTAATATCAGCAAAATCGTGAGATGCTATTCCCAGGAACTTGCATAGATCATTCATCACCAGCTGCGCACTTTTTGCATTGGTGAGATCTTCGGTTCGTATCACGAAGAATTGCTCCATAGGAAAATAGCTCAGCCACCTCCTGAGGTTGCGGGCGTAGTAACTGGCCCCCAGAAAAGGCCCAAAGTACATGCCAAGCCTGAACAACTGCTTTTCCAGCCAAAGGTCTCTTTGCAAAGAACCTACCAACCAAGACCATTTGCGGCCTTCCTTTTTGAACCTCCTATACATGCCGTGCTGTGATATTGCACGGTTCACCGGCTCTCTCAACATCACAACGAGCTTCATCTCCGGAAATAGCGAATGCACTTTCGCCGGATGCACCGTAGAAAAGGTATTGGCGCTGGCCTCGCCGGTGATATAGTGTTGGCCCCGCTCGATAGAATAGTCAATAGCCTCTTCGAAGAGCTCTCCGTTGTCATTCAACTCAATCCAGCTAAGTGAGATACCTTCGTTATCGGTATTTGGAAAATGGTCAAGATAAGTATCGATATTCTTGCGGACATATTTCCAGGAACGAGAAAAATACGCCGTTTCTTTCTGCTTCGCAGGTAGCAGGTTGGGGTGAGTAATAAGGTACCTGTAGAGTGACGAGGTGCCACATTTTCGCTCACCAATGATCATGAATGTGGGTTTTAGCCTAGGCACTTTGAAGAATTGTCTTTTGATATTCTAGCGCCGCCCTCTGCCATTGGTACTCTTCCAGGTCCTCAGCATCGAAGGAAAATTCCCGCCTACCAGCGATGGCTTCTTTGATCTCTTCGGCCAGTAGCTCAGGTCTTTTAGTGGGCACCAGGCTGCCGTTTTTGTGATGCTTCACAACCTCTGAAAGCCCGCCCACATCGAATCCGATGACTGGCAAACTATGGAAGAGTGCCTCCACGACGGAGATGGACAGGTTTTCCATCGAAGAGGTCGAGAGCAGAAATTGATATTCTCTCCATGGCACCTTTTCTGCAAAACCCATAAGCTTGACAAATGAGTACCCAGAGAGCGCCGAAGCCAATTTTTTATCCAACATATGCCCATAGATATGAATCTCGACTGAACGATCTTCCCAGGTTTTGACCCTATCCAATACTGCTATTGCTTGTCCATATTTGCGCTGATCGATGTTGCCAACCATTAATATCTTGACTTCACTACCAGACTTAGGCTTGTGTCCTTTGAGGTCCAAGAAACTCACCCCATTCCTGACCAGGCTACAACGTGAAGTATGGGCCTTAACGAAATTCATTTTGAAGTCTGAAACAGTGAATGTCCACAGGCTCCTGCGAAGGATGAATTTATAGAGCGGAATGTAGACTCGCCCCATCCACCAATCCCGACGGTTTCCGGCGGTTGCGAGTTCCGGCCAATTGTCATGATAAGCAAAGTAATAGGGCACGCCAGCGAGGATGAAATAATAGGCTGTAAAGAAATCCGCGAAGAAAACAGGGTCGCTCTTGGCCTTCTTTAGTGACCTGATCAAACGAATGGCCTCCAATGCGTTTCGATATCCGTAATGGCTGACCGCATCGAATCGATGCGATCCCACCTTCTTTCCAAGGAATATTATCTCCCCAAAATGATGCCTTATCTCATGAAATATCTCGTGAGTCGCTAAGGTGCCCCCGGAAAAATTGGTCCCGAAGTGCGGACTGAGTATGACCAGGTCTCGTTTCAAGATTTTACGGAATAATTAGATTTCTTCAGGAACCACACAACCAACACCAGCGTAATAGCAGCCATAATGAAGTAGCTGAGAACGATCCCATTGAAAAGGAAATACTCATACAACCACCGCATGGCTATGACCTGAGTAACAATCCCTGCTACGCCTATGATAGCAACGCGCTTTGTCATGCCCAATGCCGTCAGCCATCCATTCCCGATGAACACGAATCCCAACAACAAGTACGCAGCTGGGACCCAGGTCAAATAGGTTGTCAGATAGGCAGATGCTGACTCACTAATGGCAAACAATTCAGCTATTTCTGTGCTAAAGGCACGAAGCACGGTAGCCACAAAAAGAATGTACAGCGAAGCGATCAGCATGGCATACTTCACCACAGTCCTGACCCTAAGGTGGTGCTGCAATTCGGCATTTTGCGAAATGAAGGGTACCAATACGGCGCCCAAAGCAAAATAGAATAACTGAATGCCGAAATCCAGTCGCTGGCCTATGCCTAGTGCAACCAGTGCATCTTGATTCATTTGCTGGCTCAGGCTGATACTAAATGCATCCCTAAGCGGGACGAAAATACCAGCAAAGGCTAAAGGAAGCCCATACCTTAGTGGCCCCTTGATTGCTTTAAAATTCAGCTTTAACTGGCCGTAGGAGGTATGTCGAGTATGTCGAGGTACTTTGAGCAACACAAAACTCACTGCCAGGATAATGGCAATGCCACTTGCCATAGCGGCACCCACGAGTCCAAAATGGGGTATTGGTCCAACACCGAAAATCAGTATCGGATCGATCAGGAGATTAGCAATGGCAAGTATTGCCAGGCTTTTGAAAACCAATTCATGGTTTCCACGCGCACGAACATAGGATAGAATGGCAACCAATACCGAAGCCAAAACCAGTGTCATACTCATTGCCACTAAATACTGTCGGGCGGGCAGGTACAAATCCTCGTTGACATGGAGCAACTGGAATAGCCAATGCACATTCGTTCCTAAAATCAGGGGAAAAAGGAAAGCCAGCAATGCCAAAATGGCTACCGGAATATAAATAGGCGACGGCCAACCACCAGCAACGGCTTTTGCCACCCAAACGGTGACACCATTCCCCATCCTCAAAAGAAATGTGAGGATGAAGAGAATTACAGGTCCCGCAATACTCGCTGCCGCGAGCGCTTCCGTCCCTAACAGCGCAATAAAATAGAAGTCAGCAAACAGGAATGATGAAAAACAGAGAATTCCTAAATATTGGTAGGCAAGACCTCTGCCCAGATAAGAGCCTATTTGCGCTTCAGCAAGTGAGAAGTCAGGTGACTCAGCCCTCATAGCTCGCCCAGGCGACATGAGATTCTCCGAGGGTGACCTTGATTTTGCCCTGGAACACTGATGATACCCCGCTTTTCATTTGTTGGTGAATATGGTTGGCCAGGAATTCCGTAGTAGTCAGCTTGCCACTGAATTCCTCCAGCTCATCGAGATTTTTGTAGTTCAATTTATTCACCACGGCTTTCAACGCCTCGTGTGCGTAGCCGATATCAATTACCACATTTTGTGGGTTAAGTCGCTCTGAAGTAAAGGTCACATCTATGACGAAAGTTGCTCCATGCATCTGCTGAGCAGGACCAAAAAAGGGGTCCGGCAGTGAATGGGCAATCATGATGTGATCTCGAACAGTTACTGAATACATAATTCTTAAGTTATTAGTCTTGCGTAGATGTCTCCTGATTTTCTTCGGTTGTCCGCTCTCACAATCGCACGAATGGCACCATCGGTAATCCATTGCCGTTCCCTGAACCTCAACTCTTCTGCCTGCGACCAGTTGAACTCATATCGTCCCAATTGCCCCAAAATGTCAAGACAATTCAAAGTGCGATCTTTTGTTTCAGGGAGGAACTCGAATGATAGCATGGCCAGCGGTTTGCTTAGGCCCTTCAGCACATTTTCTTCAAGGCCTTCTACATCAATCTTGCAGAAGGAGGGTTCGCCATACTTGCGAATGAGTTCATCCACTGTAAGTAATTTGATTCGCTCCTTTTTATCCCACCTTACCTGGGGAGAGACAGATTTAATGACCTCGGACCAATCCGATGAAAATGTTGAAACGGTTGGGTAACGACTGGAAATGAGCATGTCCATTTCTCCCACGGAGTCACTCACCCCTACCTTGAGTCCGGTGAAATCTGGATGATCCCCGAAGCGACTCTGCAAATAATTGAAGAACTTTGATTGCGGCTCCACGGCGACTACCCTAGCTCCCAAAGCCAGCCATGTGGCTGTTCGATTGCCATTGTGGGCGCCCAGATCAAAACACAAATCCCCTGTTTTGACAAACCCTCTGTAGAATCTCCTCAGACGCATACCATTAAAGGGCTTCCAGTTGTACATCGCCTGACTCCTTAGGAATCCGAGTTCTGACGAAATCTTATTCATAAGCTATAGTCGATAAGGATGAATGGTGAATTTGCGGAGAAAGCTCCATTGAACCACTGCTTCGCCTGGTCCATTGACAAAAGTGCTGGTGCCGGAAGTTCCGTGGTGGCCAACAGATCTGAGACCAGCTTTTTTCTACGCCGGAAATCCCACATTCCCTGCACGTTGCGGGAAATATGACTCACTTGGCTCGAGATAAGGCGTTTGCGCTCCGAGTGAAACGAGGCACCAAGCTTCAGGTCCACATTCCTGTCGCCATACCAGCTCAACTCCACGATGGTTCCTTCAAATCCAGCAGCATCTATGGACTGTTGAAGCCCAGCTGTGGTTCCTGTGGTATGGAAAATAATATCATAGGTGTCTCCCTTTTCGTGAGCCGACCACTTCAGCGCCTCGCCCATCTCAATCCGATCTGGATCGGTCTCCAGGAATGCGACTGAGACACCCGGAACCCTGGAGGCAAAAGATGCCACCAGAAACCCAACAGAACCCAAACCCGAAACCAATATTCGATTGCCTGGCCTGACATCACCATCCCAAATGCCGTTGATGGCTGTTTCCGCATTGGCAATCAACACCTGCCTCTGCAAAGCTTTCTCTTCGATTATAAAGGCATCACCCGGATCGACCTGGCAGTAATCGGCATGCGGATGCATGACATGGACTGCTTTGTTGATCCATTCATCGGGGCCGTCGACCACTGTGCCGACCAGAGAATAGCCGTAATGTATTGGAAGATTGAAAGCACCTTGCATGTGGGGGATTTGCATTTTTTCGTGCAGATTCGTCGGGACCGCATTGCTCCTAACCAATTTTTCCGTACCCTGACTGATCATACTGTATTTCGACTTGATCAGCAGACGATCAACCTGCTGTGTATGATGAGCAGACCTTATGGCCGTAAGCGACGGACCTTCATGCCATAGTTCCCGGCAATTCATTTATAATTTATTTGCCCGGCTATCATAAAGTGCCCATTGATATTGTAGACCTCACTATTATCCATGGTCAGTGCGTCAGCAATTCTATCCAACTCCGGAAGTGTGAAAGCCGGAAAACCAGAACCCAAGATCATGGGGGCAATATGTACCTGAAGTCGGTCCACCAGTTTTTTTCTGAGAAAATAGGAAAGTGTTTTACCTCCACCTTCCAGGTAAATTGACCTCACACCCAATTTTCCCAATTCCAGAAGGAGCCCACCCAGGTTGTCCCAGGGGATCTCTGCACTGTGATCCTCACTTTCAAGGGAGCAAACCTTGGGGTACTCAAAGGCACGAGTGGAATGACCCCGAAGAAAAAGCTTGATGGGATTTCTACCCACCACGTGTCTCACGGTCAACTGAGGTTGGTCATGGATCAGCGTGTTTTGTCCGACCATCACCGCATCGCAAATGGCCCGCATTCTATGGGCATGTTCCTGGTTCTCCAGGTTGCCTATCCATTTGGAGTCTCCATTAAAACAAGCAATGCGACCATCCAGGGTTTGGGCAATATGCGCGAAAACCAAGGGTCTCGGATGTGGGTTAGCACCCACCTGGTTAAGAATTGTGTAGTACTCTGATGCCAAATGGCCCTCCTCAAAATTCCTGCTAACAGGCCCAACGCCATCTCTGTGCTCCAGAATCGACGTCCATTCCATTTTTGAGATCATAACGCCCTAGATTTTTGTCAACAGATGACCTCGATACTTCTTTTTAGCACTTAGGTACTGAAAGTTGATATTATTTGGAACAATTTCAACAGGAATACGGCCCACAACCTCTACGGGGCTTTCTGCAAAAACTTCGAGTTTTTCCGGGTTGTTTGTGATGACATTTACGCGGTGGATCCCGAGCATTTCCAACATATCCAATGCCACGGTGAAGTCCCGTTCATCATCATGAAAGCCCAGCTCCCTGTTGGCTTCAAATGTATCCAAGCCTTTGTCTTGCAGGTTGTACGCATGCAGTTTGTTGATAATACCAATGCCTCTTCCCTCTTGTCGTAAGTAGAGTAGCACTCCCCCGTGCACGGCGATGTATTCGAGTGCAAAATCCAGTTGTTCACCACAATCGCATCGGGTAGACCCAAAAAGGTCCCCGGTCATGCATTCTGAATGAATCCTAATGTTTACCGGATCATCTGAGCCCTCCAAACTGGTTCCTTCAGCCACCAAGGCGACATGTGGAAAGTCGGCAAACTCGCTATTCATTGCATACATCGAAAACATCCCCCATTTCGTCGGTAGGGATGTTTGCACTTCAAATGAGCGTTTTTCCATGGTTAGTACAACTTGTTCTAGGCGATTTTGATTTGAGTTGTTGAATCTACAGTAATGACATCAATACAATCCGTGAGAAATCAGAGTTGGCTCTGACCTCCAATACTGACAAAAAGTCACCTTTTTGCCTCTGGAATAGAATTTGGTAACAACCATCCGCGGACATACAATTATAAAAATTTATCAATAGATGGAAGAAAAAGGTACAATCTCGATTCACACCGAGAACATTTTCCCTATCATCAAAAAATTTCTCTACTCAGATCACGAGATATTTCTGAGGGAGTTAGTTTCCAATGCAGTGGATGCCACTCAAAAAGTGAAAAGACTTACGTCTTTGGGCGAATACCAAGGTGACCTTGGTGACACCACTGTGGAAGTATCGGTCGATAAGAAAAATAAGACCATTACCGTTTCAGACAAAGGAATCGGTATGACGGCAGATGAAATCAAGAAATACATTAACCAGATCGCTTTTTCAGGTGCAACTGAATTCGTGGAGAAATACAAGGACAAAGGAGAAGACCAGCAAATCATTGGTCACTTTGGTCTGGGATTCTATTCCGCATTCATGGTAGCCAAAAAGGTAGAACTCACCACTTTGTCGTACCAGGATGGCGCAGAAGCCGCCATGTGGATTGGTGATGGTAGCACGGAATTCGAGATCAAGAAAGCGTCCAAAAAGGAGCGTGGAACAGATATTGTCTTATACCTGGCTGAGGATAGCGAGGAGTTCTTGGAAGACCACAGGATCCAGCAGATTCTCGATAAGTATTCCAAATTCATGCCGGTAACCATCAAGTTCGGTCAAAAAGACAAGAGCGTTGAGGACGGAAAAGATGATGAAGGCAATCCAAAGTACAAGACGGTCAAGGAAGACAACATCATCAATGACAAAGAACCGCTTTGGACCAAGTCACCAAACGATCTCAAAGACGAAGACTACCTGCAGTTCTACAAAGACCTTTATCCTTTCTCCGAAGATCCGCTCTTCTGGATACACCTCAATGTTGATTACCCATTCAACCTAACAGGAATACTTTATTTCCCAAAACTCAAAAAGGACTTTGAGTTGCAGAAAAACAAAATTCAGCTCTATTCCAGGCAGGTATTCATTACAGATGAGGTAAAGGATGTGGTACCTGAGTTTTTGCAGCTGTTGCATGGTGTTATTGACTCTCCAGATATTCCTTTGAATGTCTCCCGTAGTTTCCTCCAGGCGGACAGCAACGTGAAAAAGATCAATGGATACATCACGAAAAAGGTTGCTGATAAATTAGGAGAACTCTTCAAAAAGGACCGCGAAGGGTTTGAGAAGAAATGGACTGACATCGGATTATTTGTGAAATACGGCCTGATTTCCGAGGAGAAATTTGATGAAAAGGCCAGGGACTTCACTTTGCTAAAAAGTACAACGGGCAAGTTTTTCACTATCAACGAGTACAAGGAACATGTCAGCGCCAATCAGGTCAACAAGGATGGCAACACAGTGTTTCTATACACCAATGACGAGGCCAAACAGCACACCTATATCGATGGTGCACAGAAAAGGGGTTACGACGTATTGCTACTGAACGAAGTTCTGGATAGTCACTTCATCAGCCACGTTGAGCAAAAATTCGAAAAAGTCACGCTCAAGCGGGTGGACGCCGATACCCTTGACAAATTGGTAGAAAGTGATGAGGTGAAGGAGTCAGTCCTCAGTGACAAGGAAAAAGAGACCTTGAAGGAGCTTTTTGACAAGGCAGTGGACGACAAAAACAACAACGTAACTGTCGAAGCGATGGCAACAGATGACCTGCCTGTGGCAATCACACTTCCGGAATTTATCAGGAGGATGAAGGATATGCAGGCGACGGGTGGAGGTCCTATGATGTTCGGGGATATGCCAATGAACTTGTCTGTGGCCGTCAACGCAAATCACACCATCTCCAAGAAAATACTGGAAGCTGAGAGCGAGGAGCAGCAACTGGCATTAGCCAAGCAAGCTTACGACCTAGCGCTGTTGTCTCAGGGAATGCTTGAGGGTGAGCAGCTAACAAACTTCATCAAAAGAAGTGTGGATCTTGCAGGGCAATAGTGCCTACAATCAGAATTGACATCAACATTCAAAGGCCCAGGAGGGCCTTTTTTTTCTGATAATTTTTGGGCATGTTAGACGTTAAATTGAAGTGATGTTGAAAAAGGAAGTACTCCTATTTGTTGCCACTATGCTCACTGGTGTCGCCTTCGGCCAGCAAGGGTCACTTGACGATATATTCAAAG
Organism: Cyclobacteriaceae bacterium; assembly: GCA_965601475.1. Classification (GTDB taxonomy): domain Bacteria; phylum Bacteroidota; class Bacteroidia; order Cytophagales; family Cyclobacteriaceae; genus JAWPMT01. The sequence goes on from OZ271832.1 coordinate 2,330,945, forward strand.
TGGATTATGAGACCCCACTCACCCTCGACCTTGAGGATCCGTCAGGTCAGGAGGAGCTCATAGCGCCAGTGACGAAAAAGAAGAAAAAAAAGAAGAAGGTTTTCTTCGGGATCAAAACCAAGCGTGGCTTCACCAGAAATGGTTTTGGAAATAAGGTCGTGTTTGAGCTGTTTCATTATCTGAAAGTCTATGAGGATCCTCCAGAATATGCCAGAGACTATTTCTGGTATGACAGTAAAAAGAGGAAGATCATCAACTCCACGAAAGTTCGGAAAAAGGATGCGCTCATTCTTCATGGACACTATGTCAAAAAACAAGGTGACCAGGTCCTGGAAGAAGGCTACTTCTATAAAGGGCAAAAGCACGGAAGATGGGTACGACTCAATAGTCACGATATCTTGCAGGACAAAAAGAAATACTGGAAAGGGTGGCCCGAGGAATCTCTACTGGCTTTTTATGATTTTGATAGGGAACGAGTCAGGGAAGTCATTCCCGTTCACTTCGGCGAAAGAAATGGCACCTACTATGCCTTTCACCGCAATGGCAACGTAGCTGCCCGCGGGGAGTACAAATTCAATCACCGAGTGGGTCTATGGCGTGAGTTCTACCCAAACAAGGCCACAAAGCGAGAGATAAAATATTCCGAAGATCCATTTGACTTCGAGACCTCTCCGGTTATCCTCAAAGAATGGGATGAGCGAGGCCAACTCATTTATGACAGAAGAAGATTCCTGACACAAATCGACTAAGCCAGCTTCATGAACTCCTGCCGGAGGTATAGGAGCATAATCAAACTCGCCAGCACTATCCAGGCAACTTTGGTAGATACTGCTATGGCCACAACCATGAAAATGAGTATCCACCAAAGTGGAAATAGAAAGAGGCCTACCGCCCACTTTATAGAAGAGGTGAAGACAATGTCCTTGACTTTGTTTTTGAGCAAGTGGCGAATTACCAGCAATGGCGGTAGATTGAACAATCCCAAAAACTTGCCGACTCCCTGATAGAAAGGGTAGGACTTCTTTGGAGACGCTGGCTCAGATACCTGATCCAGAAAAGTCCTCATGGATTTGTAATCCAGCTTTTCCTTATCCCTGATTAGCCAGCTCTTTCGCGATTCATAGTGCTCGTCATTGTCGGGCATGAACATACAGGCGTGCATGGCAGCGTGTACATCGTCACGCAGTTGCTTGAGCGCTTTCGGCTTCTGGTCCATGTACTGCTCCATGTAATCTCCCACCCGTATTGGCTGGCCGAAAACGACGGTTGCCTTTCTTCTTGGCTTTCGGAGGTCGAAGTAATTCAGCCCCACTGGCTGTATCCATAGTTCCTTGTCCGCCAGGACCTCCTGGGACTCACAGGCCAACCGCGAAATCCCCTTTGTCAGTGGCCTCAGGTAGTAGTTTTCTCCATGATTACCTTCCGGGAAAATCAAGACAGATTTAGTCTGACCGAATAGCTGGCGACACGCCTCAAAGACACCGGCATTTTGCGAAAGCTGTCCAAAGCCGTCCCGTATGCGGTAAATAGGCATCATTTGCAAAGCGTCCATGAACCAGCGAAAAGGGTTGTTAAAAACATCCGCACGTGTGAGGTAGTGAATACCAACCGGCGAAATACTGCCAACCATGAAGGCATCAAGAAATGCATTCTGATGATTTGGCGCAAAAATCAGTGGCCTATTTCTCGGAATGTTCTCCGTACCCACAATCTCTATCTTAGAAAAGAAGGCGCCAACGCTAATGCGCGTTACACGCTTCATAATAAAATAAACTAGCCTTTTCATTCAGTTTGCAATGGTCTTCTGTGCCACCAGGTACCTAACGCCAATCCCGAAACGATGTGCCAGATACCCCACCAGCCTGCAATTATCGCCATTCCACCCAATCCACCAAAGAATGTGAAGATCAATAGTAAGCCAAGACCGGAGTTTTGGATGCCCGTCTCTATCGATAGCGCCCTACGATCGGCTCTTGATAGCCCAAAAGCCCGTGCCAACTGGTAACCCGAAATCAAAGCCACTGCATTGTGGAGGAAGACAATGAATAGCACCAGGTGAATAACCTCCAGGAAAATATCGAGATTAGCGGCAAACGCTCCAATAACGAGACCCGCGAAAATCAGTATTGACAGCACCTGCATGGCCGGTTGGAGCTTCTTGGTGAGTATTGGGAAATGATGCCTAAACATCATTCCAAGGACGATTGGCAGGCCCAATATCAAGACAATGGTTTTGAAAACCTCCAGAATATCAAGCCTCACGACTTCAAGAATCTCGGCCGTAGGACCATATAAGCTGCCCCAAAGTGACAGGTTCAGAGGTGTCATTATAATGGCCAGAATAGATGAAACCGCAGTTAGGCTCACGGATAGGGCGGAGTTTCCCCGGGAATAAGCCGAGATGAAGTTGCTGATATTTCCACCTGGGCACGCTGCAACCATAATCATACCTAACGCAAAACTTGCCACAGGCTCGAAAATCAGGACCAAAATGAAAGTAAGAAAAGGCAATAGCACAAACTGGGAGCACAGGCCAATAATAACGGACCGTTTCTGCGCAAGAACATGACGGAAATCCTTAAAGGTTAAGCCTAGAGCAACCCCAAACATGATGAAGGCCAAACTGATATTGACTATGAGAATATTGTCACGATTGTAATTGAGCTGGATTGCATCTATTTCATTCATAATGAGCGCGATATCTTAAATCAACGGATAATAATAACGCCATTCCGGAGCGTTACCAAATGCATTGGAAATATCAATTGCTCCACAGAACAAAAACATTTGAAAAATCTCGCGCAGATACGTAGGTGTATCGATCCCACCAATTGTCATAATAGTCCTGATCTAGGTCAGGGCTAAACAAAAACGCAAAAAGACCCGGGTCCAGGACCTGGGTCTGATTTTTTTAGGATATTCCGGAAAACTATCCCACGGTTTTTGGATTTGGAATTGCTATCGTTTGCGAATCAGGATATCGCCGTTCATGTTCTTGAAGGTGAATTCAGGACCCCCGCCATTGATCTCGCCGTAGGTCCAGGCATTCAAAGAAACCTCATATTCACAATCACAATCGCCGCCCCTTCGTACCTCGGGGTTTTTGGCGACAATATCCATTTCAAAATCGCTGAATATTTCACCACGGTCGGATTTCATTTTAGCCAGGAGTTTACTGCCGCCAGGTAAGGTCACATCCACATTACCATTAAGCGTGACAAAGGACATAGGCGCTTGAGCTTCTGTTTCCTTGAACCGGACCACGATGCTGCCATTTACGGTATTGCAGACCGCAGATCCGCTGACCTCATCCAACCTGACCCCTCCATTCACGCCGGAAATTTCCATCTCGCCCTCGATATTCGTCACATCGATTTCACCATGTACTGTATGCAAGTTCAGGTCGAAATTTGAAGGCACTTTAATCTCAAGATCCGTGCGCCGTTTCCAGGATTCCGTATCAACTTCCACCTTATTGTCTTTCTCCCGAGCTGTGATCTGAGCGGGGTTGGAATTGATTCGTTTCATGCCCGGAGGTGGCGTCCTTCTATCATTGTCCTTTTCCCTGTTTCTGCGAGAGTTCTCACGTATGACCGCATCGATAATCACTTCTTCACCATCATAAGCAGTCACGGTAATCGAACCATTGACCTGGTTAACTTCCAACCGGCCTCTTTCGCCTGGTGAAGACAGCGGCACCACAATTTGCCGCTCCACCTCCTGTCCCCAGGTTGCGCCTGCACCCAAAATCATAAGCGATATCAAAATGTATAATCTCATCATCGTAGTGGTCAAATCTTCTTCAAGTAAATATTTCCATTCAGCGTTCGGAAGCGAAGGTCGGGACCTCCACCATTGCCAATTCTAGCCTCGAACTTCTCTTCGAGTCTGTACGTAGTGCCGTTTCTTCTTCTGCCCTGGTTCACCACCATCCTTGCTGGATAGGGTTCAAAGTCAAAAGCCGTATACATGTCACCATTCATTGTATCTCCAGAGACATCCGCGTCAAAACCATCCTGGAATCTCATTACAATATCGCCATTCACCGTCTGAAAGGAACCGTCCTTTGTTGGGTTCGCTCCAAACGAAACCTCAACATCGCCATTTACCGTATGAGCTCTTCGAACCTCTCTCGCGTCGTCAATTCTGACATGCCCATTCACGTTAGTTGCTTCAATCTCCCCGTAGATACCTGCAACAAGGATGACCCCCTCATTTACTGTTGAGGCTTCCAGATGAACGCCTTTCGGAAGTTTGATCACAAAGTCATAGCGATAATCGTAATCCGGTGAGTAATAAACGTTTTGCCCTACCAACCTATCTTCTTTCCAGTACTGCTCCGCAAACGGAGCGTCCATGGCCAAGGTCAGGGTGTTCTGGGTTCTGTATTCTCCCAGCTTTAGCTCCGATTTCCCTTTGGAAACATCCTCGGCACTGTGACCAAAGACTGTAATGGTCAGTTCTACGGTGATCTCATCACCTTCGTAAGCAGCCACCTCAACGTCACCCTGAATATTCTTGACATAGCAACGAAAGTTCTCGGAACCGCTCACCTCGTAGGTACGCTGGATTTTCACCTGGTCGCGTTGTCTCGCCCAACCCCAGGTGACCATCAAGAGGCAGGCAGCTGTTAAAAGTGTGTATTTCATAGTCCTATTTTGAGTGTTTTTTCATTTCAAATTGATTGCAATTGATCCACGGTCGTCACCAGTTTTTCTTTGATACTCTCTTCCAGACCGTTCTTATCTATTAGCTCCTTCAATGGGCTAATCGCGGCTTTCTCACGTAAACTCATCATCGCATCGGCAATCGCAGACTGGACGATGGGTGAATTCTGTTGAGTAATGCTACTCACCAATACTTCTCTTGCCTTGGCGACATCCCAGTAGCTCAGCAACGACTCAATTGCCGCAAGCCGTACATTGACGTTTTCATCAGTAACCAGCGTTTCCCCCAATACCTCGATCACCTTGTCGTCTACCGTATCAAACTCTCTGGCCATACTGACCGCCCGAATTCGCTCTCCCGCTTTCGGTTGTTCGATTAGGGTCAACATCATCATCTTCTTCATTTCCTCCACTTCGTTGACCAAGTCACTGATCTCCCGGTTTTGCTGGGGGTTTGGCAGCAGGAGGTAGCCAGCAAATATCCCGATCAAAGTGAACGCAGCAGCTACTTTCCAAGGCAACTCCGGCCATTGACGAAGCCAAAGCGTACGGCTTTGCTTCTTGGCGTTTGACTCCATTTCCTGACCGAGGAAACCATAGAACCGATCGTCCATAGCCTCTGAGGGTTCGGGAGTTGTTTGATACCTATCCAGCGCGTCCCAGATAGCTTCGTTGTCCCTCAATTCACGAGCTACCTCTGGGTGGTCCTTTAAGTATGCGTCGAAAATGACCTCGACGTTCTTGTCCAGATCTCCTGCCAATTTCTCTGCCCAAAGCTGAAATATTTGCTCTTTATTGATTTCCGTCATCGCTATCCTATTTCTAGTCCTTGATAGATTTCCCGGAGCTCCTTCAAGACGCGATGTATCCGCACCTTCACTGCCCCTTCCGTAGTGCCCATTAGATTGGCCACCTCCTCATATTTCATTTTCTGAAACTTCGTGAGTTCGATCAGTTCACGCTTTTCAGGGGAAAGCCTGGCGAGCGACTGAGACAATATGTCCAGTTCCTCCCTTTTTTCCCTTGAAGTTTCAGCCGTCTTTTCCTCTTTGAGCTTCCCCTCCCAATCAGTCATATCCTCTTGCCAGCTGTATCGTTTCTCCTTCCGATAGTGGTCATGGTGAACATTTCTCGCCAACTGGAAAGCCCAGGTTTGGAAGTTTCCTTGCTCGTCGTAGGTATGTCTGTATCTTATCATTCTCACAAAAACGTTTTGCACCAGATCCTCGCTGGTCGCTGCATTATTCGTCATCCGGTAGAAAAAGCCAAACAGTCGTCGACTATATCTAGCGTACAGCAGAGATGCTTTCTCCAGGTCATCTCCTTTTATTTTGAGCATTAGGTAGTGATCCGAAATTGAATCCAAGTCCTTTGGGTTTCGACAGGGAAACTCGACTTTCCCAGACAGGTTACAAGATCCATTGAAATTATGTGTTTTTCAATGAATCGGACATATGGTAAACACAATTGTAATCCGAAAAGGGTTTCTGTTGAATTTTTTGGCCCCACTTGGGTATTAGCATAAATTGCACCTGACCAAAAGCAATAGCACTTTTATGACGGAAGCAGAAAAACCAGGTCTGGTAAAAAATGACCCCTGGCTCGCGCCTTACGAATCAGAAATACTTGCCAGGATACAGCGAATGGAAGGACGCAAGCAGGAAATCATCTCGAAATTCGGCTCTGTCAGCAAATTTGCAGAAGGCTACAAATACCTGGGTTTGACATTCGATTCCAAGAAGAATGGCTGGTGGTACCGGGAATGGGCCCCGGGCGCAGAGTCCCTGGCGCTCGTCGGGGACTTCAATAAATGGGATCGCGAAGTCAATCAGTTGACAAAGAAAGATGATGGCATCTGGGAAGTCTTTATTCCGAAGGGGGGTGAGGACCACTTTCAACATGGCACCAAGTTTAAGGTTCATGTGAAATCTGCAAAAGGGCATCAGGATCGGTTGCCGGCCTATGCCAACTATGTGGTTCAGGACCCAAAAACCCATGATTTCAGTGCCTGCGTTTGGTCGCCGGACAAGGCGTTTAAATGGAGCGATAAGGCCTTCAAACCTGACGCTGCTCATCAGCAGCCGCTTATTTATGAGTGTCATGTGGGCATGGGTCTTGAAAAGGAAGGTGTAGGTACGTACTTGGAGTTTGCTGACCAGATCCTGCCAAAAATTAAGGAGCAAGGGTACAACGCCCTTCAACTCATGGCCATTCAGGAACACCCTTATTACGGGTCTTTTGGCTACCACGTCAGTAATTTCTTCGCCCCATCCAGCCGATTTGGAACTCCCGATGACCTCAAATACCTGGTCAACAAAGCCCATAAGCTCGGAATGGCCGTGATCATGGATATCGTCCATTCGCATGCGGTAAAAAATCTTGGTGAAGGCCTAAATGAGTTTGATGGCACCGATGATCAATACTTCCACCCGGGAGGCCGCGGTAACCATGACCTGTGGGATTCCAAACTCTTCAACTATGGTAAGGAAGAAGTGCTGCGATTCCTATTGTCCAATGTAAAGTACTGGATCGAAGAATTCCATTTTGACGGATACAGGTATGATGGCATAACGTCCATGCTCTATTTCCATCACGGAGAACATGTCAGCTTTGATCATTACGACAAGTATTTCAATGATGTGGACTGGGATGTTTTGGTTTATCTCCAGATGGCCAATGACCTGATCAAAGAGCTAAAGCCCAAAGCTATCACCATTGCCGAAGACATGAGTGGTATGCCCGGCATGTGTAGGCCAGTGGCAGAGGGAGGTCTGGGCTTTGATTTCAGGCTGGGCATGGGTATTCCTGACTACTGGATCAAGTTGCTGAAACATAAGTCAGACGAGCAATGGAATATCCATGAAGTATGGGAGGTGTTGTCCAACCGCAGATATGGCGAGCGCACTATCGCATATGCGGAATCTCATGATCAGGCCCTTGTCGGAGACAAGACCATCGCTTTTTGGCTCATGGACAAGGAAATGTATGATCGCATGCACGTCAACCACGATAGCCTGGTCATAGACAGGGGTATCGCGCTGCACAAAATGATCCGACTGATCACACTGAGCCTTGGTGGCGAAGGCTGGTTGAATTTCATAGGCAATGAATTTGGTCATCCGGAATGGGTGGACTTCCCCCGCGAGGGAAACAATTGGAGCTACAAATATGCCCGACGCCAATGGGGCCTTGTCGATCACGAAGAACTACGTTATAAGCACCTGTATAAATTTGGTGCAGACCTCGTGCACTTTGCGGATAAGCACCAAATCCTGGCAGCACTACCTGCCCAGCAGATCAATATGGATCAGGAAAATCATACCCTCATCTATGAGCGGAACAATCTGATCTTTGCCATGAATTTCAGTACATACAATTCTATCCCGGATTACCGATTCAAAGTGCCTTCAAAAGGGGACTACCGTATTGTGCTCAATACGGATAAGAAAGAATTTGGCGGATTTGGCAGGGTAGATGACGGTATGACCTATCCTTCTGTATCCCTGTTTGGTGAACATTTCCTCAGCGTCTACCTACCTAACAGAGTGGGTATCGTATTGCAAAAAGTTTGACATGGCATGAAGATAGAAGGTTTTGACGGTGACCTCCTCACTGACGAAACGACGAGAAAAGTCTACGCGACTGATGCCTCCGCTTATCGGGAGGTCCCCAGTGGGGTAGCCATACCACGAACCAATGAAGATATCGTTCGTCTGGTTCGCTATGCCCAAGAGCATAGCACTTCGCTGATACCCAGGACAGCCGGAACATCCCTCGCAGGACAGGTTGTGGGCAATGGCATCGTTGTAGATGTCTCAAAGCACTTCACCCAAATTCTGGAGGTGAACGCTGAGGAGAAATGGGCCTGGGTACAACCAGGTATAGTTCGCGATGATCTCAATAAGGCCCTGGCGGAGCACGAACTGTTTTTTGCTCCGGAGACTTCCACAGCCAACCGAGCAATGATAGGGGGCATGATCGGAAACAACAGCTGCGGTGCTAATTCCGTGGTGTATGGAAGTGTTCGCGAACATTTGCTGGAGGTTCAAACGGTATTGGCCGACGGCTCACAGGCGTGGTTTGGTCCTTTAGACATGGATGCATTCCTGGCCCGATGTAATGGAATGGGTACTGCTAGCGAACTCCATGGAGAGATCTATTATGGGACCAGAACGATGCTTGCAGATACCAATAACCAAGCCAGTATCGCGGCTGGATTCCCTGATCCTGCAATACCCAGGAGAAATACCGGTTATGCCCTTGATATGCTCGCCAGGCAAAAGCCCTTCGATGAATCGGGTAGTGATTTCAACCTCTGCTCACTCCTCGCTGGCTCTGAAGGTACACTGGCATTCATAACGGCAGCCAAAATTCGTTTGACGGACTTGCCACCCTCTCACAAGCAACTGGTGGCCATCCATTGCAATAGCATTGATGAATCACTAAAAGCCAACCTCGTAGCCCTCCAATACGCTCCCTCTGCTTGTGAGCTAATGGACCATTATATTCTGGAAGCGACCCAGCGTAACCTGCTCTACAAGGAGAATCGATTCTTCCTAGAAGGTGAGCCCAAGGCCATCCTGGTTGTGGAGATCACCAGGGACAGCAAAACAGCCGTGTCAGATGCCATCCAAGCCCTGATTGAAGCCTTGCAAACACAAGGGCTGGGCTATGCTTTCCCCATCATCAGCGGAGACGATATGAAAAGGGTTTGGGGCCTTCGAAAGGCTGGCCTGGGTCTTTTGTCCAACATGCCTGGAGATGCTAAACCAGCTCCGGTCATTGAAGATACCGCCGTAAGTGTCGAGGACCTCCCTGCCTACATTGCAGAATTCAATCAAATACTGGAGAAGCATGACCTGTATTCGGTTCACTACGCTCATGCTGGAAGCGGAGAACTGCATCTACGTCCTATTCTCAATCTAAAAACCGAGGAAGGCGTCCGACTCTATCGAAAGATTGCCGAGGAAATTGCCAAGCTGGTCAAAAAATACAATGGTTCCCTATCCGGAGAACATGGTGATGGTCGGCTGCGGGGGGAATTTGTCGGACAAATGCTGGGCGAGGAAAACTATGACCTGCTAAGACAGGTAAAGAATCTGTGGGACCCGCAGGGCATTTTCAATCCCGGGAAGATCGTGGATACACCACCAATGGATACGTCCCTGCGCTTTGAGAAAAACCAGCAAACCCTTCCACTGGAAACAACCCTGGACTTCAGCGACACGCAAGGCTATCAGCGTGCCGCCGAAATGTGCAACGGCTCAGGAGATTGTCGGAAGACCGAGCTATCTGGTGGCACCATGTGTCCCAGTTATATGGCCACCAGGGACGAAAAAGACACCACAAGAGCAAGGGCCAATGTACTCCGGGAGGTCCTTACACGATCCCATGCGCAGAAGCCGCTCATGGCCCCGGAAATCAACGAGGTGATGGACTTGTGCCTTTCGTGCAAAGGCTGCAAAACCGAATGTCCATCAAATGTTGACATGGCCAAGCTTAAAGCAGAATGGCAGCATCAGCATCACAAAGAAAAAGGTGTACCTCTTCGATCGTGGATGATTGGCAACTTCTCATTCTTCATGAAGCTGGCGTCACTCATGCCTGCATTATACAAATGGGCCTTTGGCAATCCTGTAACTGGTCCCTTACTGAAAAGAACGGTTGGCTTTGCGCCAAAGAGAAGTATGCCCAATGTGGGCAGACAATCCCTACGGCAATGGTTTCAGAGACAGTTTCAAGCCACACCTTCTGAAAGAAAGGTATTCTTCTTCTGTGATGAATTCACCAACTACAACGATGTCGAAGTTGGGAAAAAAGCCATTCAGCTGCTGGACAAACTAGGCTATCAGGTTGTGTTGAACCAACATGAGGAAAGTGGCCGTTCGCACCTCTCGAAAGGTCGACTCGATCAAGCCAAAAAACTTGCAAAAAAGAATGTGGAGATCTTCGGGGACCTGATCTCAGAAGATACCCCACTCGTGGGTGTTGAACCCAGCGCAATTCTCAGCTTCCGGGATGAATACATATCCCTTTTGCGCGGTGACGAGCAGAAAAAGGCGAAATCATTAGCTGAGAATGTCTTCACTATCGAAGAATTCCTCGCCCGGGAAATGGATCGGAAAGTAATCCATTCCGGATCGTTCAGGAAGACCAAAAAGCTAATCAAAGTACACGGGCATTGCCATCAGAAAGCCCTGTCTTCGATGACACCCACGAAAAAGATATTGAGTCTGCCGGAAGGCCACGAGGTCCACATGATCCCCTCGGGTTGCTGTGGGATGGCCGGTTCATTTGGTTATGAGAGAGAGCATTATGATGTTTCAATGAAGATTGGCTCGCTGGTCCTTTTCCCCGCCGTATTCAACCAACCTCCTGAAGTCCTCATTGCGGCGGCAGGTACCAGTTGCAGGCACCAAATTAAAGATGGAACAAACCGGAAGGCACTTCACCCCGTAGAGATTCTCTATGATGCCTTAACTTGAAACTATGGCGAAAATTGCGTTGGTTCTGTCTAGTGGAGGTGCTCGAGGGCTGGCCCATATTGGGGTCATAGAAGCGCTGGAGACACATGGGTTTGAGATCTCTTCGATTTCCGGTTCTTCTATTGGGGCGATCATTGGCGCATTCAAAGCGTGTGGTAAACTTGATGTCTACAAAGAGTGGGCACTCACCCTCGACCAGTGGAATGTGTTCAAACTCATGGATTTCACCTTGAGTGCCCAAGGATTCATCCGGGGAGAAAAAGTCTTCAAGGCCATGGAGCAACTGATCCCGGACATTCGCATACAGGACATGGATATCCCGTTTACTGCCGTAGCCACGGACGTACAGAAAAGGAAGGAGGTGGTTTTCAAAAAAGGTAGCATGTACAAAGCCATTAAGGCCTCTGCTTCGATACCCACAGTTGTACAGCCTCTGCGTCACAAAGGAAGAGAACTCATCGACGGTGGGGTGATGACGCCCATCCCCGTGGAATTTGTGAAACGCACAAAGGGGGACCTATTGGTCATATCCAACGTCAATGGGGCAGGCACGTTCGTTCCTCCCGAACATGCGATATCCAAGGTAGCCCTTGAACAGAACAACTACTTCAAGCAAATGGCTGCCTTTCGCAAGGCATGGGAGAGATTTCTACCCGCGGGAGATAGAAAACCAACCAAGAAACTCGGGTATTTCGACCTGTTGGGACAATCCATCGATTTGATGCAAGATAAGCTGGCACAATTGCTCATTGAGAAGTACCATCCTGATCTGGTAGTGAACACACCCAGGGCATCCTGTGGCGTCTTTGATTTTCATAAGGCCGAGCGTATGGTTGCTGCCGGCAGGGACGGTTTCGACAAAGCATTTGAAGTTTCGAGCATGAAGGACCTGGCCCCTAAAACTTCAAAAGCAATGTAGGGTTGCCATGCTCTTTTACTATTTGAAAGCCCAGACGCGTGTATAGGCGAATGGCCATGTTGGATTTGTCCACGCTGAGCGATACACCGGACTCGTTGGTGGATTTCAGCAAGTCAATCATTGACAGCATCAACTTTGTGCCCAAACCATGACCTTCCATTCCTGGAATCAGCGAGATGTTCAATTCTGGTATCTCTTCACTGACGAAGCCATAACCCGGATCTGAGGCCCTGAATTTCCGCACCCAAACAGCCCCAACTTTGAGGCCATCAACCTCCGCAATCAAAGCCTGGTCTCCAGGCCTGCCCCAACCCTCATAGTATTTGCAGATGTGCGGTTCCTCCAGGATGGACCGTGGAAAAGGCGCCGCACCCTCCGGAACGAAGAGCGCGTGATAAAGCATGGATCGAAGAAATGCCTCCTCTCCAATGTTCAAAGGCCGTATCGTCGTGATCTCCCCTATTTGATCACGCCCAATTCCCGACCTACCTCGGTGAATGCCGCTATGGCCTGGTCCAGGTGAGACTGATCATGCACAGCTGACAATTGCACACGAATACGTGCCTGACCTTTGGGAACAACCGGGAAATAAAACCCAATCACATAGATGCCTTTCTCCAGCAAGCTTGCAGCCATCTTTTGGGATAGCACTGCGTCATACAGCATGATCGGCACAATCGCACTATCACCTGGCTTGATATCAAAGCCCGCTTCCGTCATCTTTTCCCTAAAATACTTCGTGTTGTACTCGAGCTTATCCCTCAACTCGGTCGTTTCGGAAAGCATGTCGATAACAGCGATGGAGGCACCTACAATAGATGGCGCTAATGTGTTGGAGAACAGGTAAGGTCGAGATCGCTGGCGAAGTATATCGATAATCTCCTTCTTACCGGATGTGAACCCTCCGGAGGCTCCGCCTAGTGCTTTTCCCAGGGTTCCGGTGATGATATCTACCTTATCCATGACGCCTCTGTACTCATGAACACCGCGTCCCGTCTTGCCAATGAATCCGGTAGAGTGACACTCATCGGTCATCACTACTGCGTCGTACTTTTCGGCCAGTTCACAGATCTTGTCCAACTGCGCAATGGTTCCATCCATTGAAAAAACGCCATCTGTGACGATCAACTTCACTTTGGCGTCCCCCGCTTCCTGCAGCTTGCTCTCCAGGTCCGACATGTCATTGTGCTGATAGCGGAAACGCTGGGCCTTACACAAACGCACTCCATCTATGATAGAAGCATGGTTCAAGGCATCGGAAATGATGGCATCTTCCGGCCCCAACAGGGGTTCGAATACGCCGCCATTGGCATCAAACGCAGCTGCATAGAGAATGGTATCCTCCATACCCAGAAATTCGGAAATCTTGTCTTCCAACTGCTTGTGAATATCCTGAGTACCACAAATGAACCGAACGGAGGACATACCAAACCCACGGTCATCAATCGCCGCATGCGCCGCTTCAATCACCTTTGGGTTTGATGACAACCCGAGGTAATTGTTAGCACAAAAATTGATGACCTCTTTGCCATCCTGAAGGGTGATGACGGCATCCTGTGGGGAAGCAATGATGCGTTCCTGCTTATAAAGACCTGCATCTTTAATGTCAGCGATTTCTTTCTCAAGTTTCTGTTTTAGCGTTCCGTACATGTTGTTTATTTCTTTATTCGGGGTGCAATTTTTGGTTTCATTTGGGGCTTCTTGGCCAATTTGGTTGCTTCCTCTTTCAAGGTGAATCGTCGACGTATCTGGTTGATGAGAAAAAGCTTTTGAGCGGTGAAGCTATTGGGATGAAGCTCCTGAAAGAGCTTTTCGAATGACTCAAACTGTGCTGGTTCAGCCCTTTTGAATCTCACAGGATCTATCTTCTTGGACGTCAAATATTCCTCAAAAGTCATTGGGGCCAAAATTATTCAATTGCCAGAGCATTTTACGGCACTTCGCCATCAAAAGACCCTGGACAGGGGGTATACCTTGCAGAATAGCCCCGGGCGTAGGTAGGGTGTTGGCAGGTATGGAGCACGGGAATGTCATGGGCAATGAAAAAACTGACCGTTCGCTCCTGAATTATTCCTTAATTTCAAGGCAAATCACAAAGGGAATGGCAGTTAGTTTGAACCGGCAAATCTGGCTACTGGGAACGGCAATCACTATACTTCTGATTGTTATTGGGAGCAGTGTCTACTACCTACTCGGTGGCTTCACGGAGATCGTGGTGTACGAAGTCCCTGGAGAAAGGCGAAACATTGTTGGCAAGTACTTTCAGGGATATTATTCCCATCCGGATCTGGAAGACATTTGGAGCGAGTGCCGCCGCAGGATTGTAGATGGCAGTTTGGATGGCAATCTCGCTGTGGTCAATTACCAAAACGACTCCCTGGACAACGATGAAGTCGAGCAGTTTATCGGTGTTGCCCTGGCTGGCGGCATGGCTGAAATCCCAAGCGGTTTTGAGGTAATGGAAGTGAAAATGGAGAAGAAACTGGCCATCTTCATGAGCATGCACCCCCTGGTCAGGCCAAACCCGATTTCGATTGAAGAACGATTTGCGGCATATGCCCAGGAAAAAGGACTAAAACTGGGCAAGTACACGCTGGAATTACACTTCCAGGACAATAGCATGTCTGTAGAAACCCCTGTTCAGTAACTACTGAGATAAGTAATTTGCCACGCGCAGCGCCACATTTTCCCGGATGTTCATGTAGAACAGGTTGTAATCCGCAACGTGGTAGCGCTTCCAGTTCATAAGGAAGTTGCCGAAAAACCTGGGTTTGCTAATCCATAATACACCACGGTGATTTTGCGCGTCATTGACTGAAGCACGGAGGTTTTTGTAATTTCTCAGGACCCCTCCTAGATTCTTGCTTGCCGGGGCATACGTTTGGTCTACTTTCCAGTTGATCGGATTGGTGCTGAGCGCATTTTGATATCGTACCTCAAAAGACTCCGGATACCAACCCCGCGCATAGGTATTCCAGGAAACCCAACATCCGGTTTGGCCTTCAGATGTGCACGGTTCGATCGATTCGAATAGGTCGACAGCCAAGGGCATTCCTACAAGGTAGCCAGCGACCAATTGGCCTTGCAATGGCGTGCCATCCCAAAGCTCCTTCATGAGCCTTGCGGCATGTAAAGTGCCCTGACTATGTGAGGCTATGATGACCGGACGGCCGTCGTTGAATTGCTCCATATAGTGCAAGAAGGCAGTCTTGACATCGGTATAGGCAATGTCCAGCGCTTCCTGTTTGAGTAGCAGGTCTTCGGTGCTGAAGACGTTGATATGGGCCTGGCGGTACAATGGAGCATAGATCCTGGCAGATCCGTTGAATACGGTAGCCTGATTTTTAATCGTCGTTTTGGCGATTTGCTCAGTCAGTTTTTCATCAAACACGTCGGCATTCCAAGGGTTGGTGGGCTTCTGTCTTTTGCTGTAAATCGTAGGGTAGACGAAGAAAACATCCACTTCAGCTCCATCCTGTTGATCCCTGAGGTTTCCCTTGCCCGGTACCTGATCAGCGGCGTCTTCCTTGGAAGGCAGGCAAATCCAGCTTTGTATGTCAGCATAATCCGGCGCGGCAGGTGCTTTCGACAAATCAGCTCTGTCAAACTTCTGAGCACTCGCGGATAAGGCGAGCAGGAAAAATACGCTTGTCAGTTTTGTAGTCACAGACGGGTAATTATTGAAAGAAACCACCAATTTTTCACAGTTGTTTGGGAATGGAAATGTGATGCTCGAAATTATTAGGTTTACTGAAAAAATTTACCATGAAAAAAATCAACTTAATCTATTTGGCAGCACTCCTCTGGGTGGTGGGCTGTAGTAGCCCCAAACCTACAGAGACTACCAGCGCAACGGAGGAGACACCTGAGGCTGGCCCCACAGGGGAGGTAACCTATACTGCAGCCGATACCGTCAGCATGAAAGGTTACTTCGCCCATCAGGCAGAAGGGGGCACCAAGGTCCCTGGAGTACTGGTCATACATGAGTGGTGGGGACATAATGCCTACGCCAGGGAGCGGGCAGATATGCTCGGGGACCTGGGCTATGTAGCCCTGGCCATCGACATGTACGGTGATGGCAAGGTTGCCGAACATCCA
Organism: Cyclobacteriaceae bacterium; assembly: GCA_965601475.1. Taxonomy (GTDB): domain Bacteria; phylum Bacteroidota; class Bacteroidia; order Cytophagales; family Cyclobacteriaceae; genus JAWPMT01. The sequence continues at coordinate 2,347,114 of OZ271832.1, forward strand.
GGCGATGCCGGGAAGTTTGCCGGGATGGTGATGCAGAACTTGGAACAATCCAAAGCAAAGTTCGAGGCTGCATTAGCTACTTTAAAAAACCATCCCAATGTAGATCCGGAGCGGATCGGAGCTATTGGCTACTGCTTCGGGGGTTCGGTAGCGCTGAGCATGGCCAACGCTGGCTATGAATTGGATGCGGTGGCAGCCTTCCACAGTGGAGTTCAGCTGCCCATCCAACCTGAAGCTGCTCCAAAAGGCAAAATTCTAGTTTGCAACGGTGCAGATGATCCGTTCATAGCGCCGGAATCAGTTGAGGCATTTAAGGCGGTAATGGATAGTGTACAAGCAGATTACGAATACATCGCCTACCCGGGAGCTGTACATAGCTTCACGAGCAAGGAAGCCGATGCCAATGGCGAAAAATTCGATCTTCCTCTGGCCTACAACGCGGAAGCTGACTCAGCTTCCTGGGCAAAGTTGCAAGAACTGTTCGCAGGGGCCTTCTAGCTGGACGATCTTTTGGTTGGAGCTGCCACAATTGGTGGCTCCACTACCTCCACACATGGATCTTGCCCTGTGCGTCGATCATGAGTTTCTCATGTTTTACAGGAACAATGACATCCAGATCCTCATCCACCACACCCAACTTAAAGGTCTTTTTACTCTTAACGATTGCGTAGCCATTGGAAAATGCGCTGATCCAATAGTTTCTTACCACGCCCAAGGTGGGATGATGGTCTCCCCTGGAAGTGTACAATGTTGAAAACTCCCTGAAATCACCGTTTTTTTCGTAGACCGCTGGTGTGACCACAACCTGTCCATTGTAATCGATATAGCCATATTTTCGCCCTTGCCGGACACTCGCCCATTTGCGGCCATTCCTGTTGAAGGCAGAAATTTCGTCGTATACGGGAGGAACTACTTCCTGTCCTGCACGATCAATGAATCCATATTTGCCATTTGCCCTCACCAGTGCCCAATTGTGGTGCCTACGGTCGAAGGATTCGATGGATTCGTATTTGGCAGGTACCACTTCCTTGCCGGTCCGGTCCAGGACGCCGTAGAATCCATTCTTACGAACTGCTACCAGATTCCTTGCTGGTCGTCCAAATACCGAAATCTCGTCATATTGCGGCTTGACCACCTCCTCTCCGGAGAGATCCAGAAAACCGTAGAGCCCATTCTTCTCGACCTTTATCCAGGATGGGTCGCTAATTGAGCGATGTATGACGTCGTAGCGACAGGGGACGATTTCTTCTCCAGACCGATCGATAAACCCGAAATAACCTCTCCTCTCCACCAGTGCCCAATTGGAGACTTTGGATCCAAAGTAGCCGATTTGATCGTAATGGGGCTCGACTACTACATCGCCGGCTCTGTTCACAAATCCCAGCAGACCATATTTCTCCACCATGGCCCAGTTGTTCCGGCGGCGATCAAAGGAATAGATCTTTTCAAACTCAGGCGGAAGGACCAGCTGGCCCGACTTGTCCAGAAGGCCATAGTACCCACTCTTCTGAACCATGGCAAGTGGTGCGCCCACGCTACCAAAGTAATGCACCCTGTCATATTCCACTGGTACAATGAGCTTCCCTGAGCGGTCAATGAATCCAATTTTCTGGTGCTTTCTTACCATGGCCCACCCTTCAATGCCATAGGAGCCATAATTGCTGATGAAATCAAACTGGTTCAGCGAATCCTTTTGGGCATAGGGTGCATGGCCAACCAGTAGACATATTGCGAATATCATCATCGTTCTCATACCCTAAGGACAGCGCGGTCATCACAACGTTTCCGAGCGGGCATAAAAAAAGCCCCTCTCCAAGGGGCTTAGAACTTTGACTTTATTGTCTAAACTAACTACCGCAACCCACACATTCGATCTCTGAATTTATGGGTTTAGTACCATTCAGTTTCATTTTGAGGTTATGAATCTTGTCTCTAATTTCCATATCCTTCATCATGTCTCCGGACAATTGCTCTTCCAGTGACGATATCGCTGATGCTATCTCTTGATTACTCATTTTTGACTTTTCAACACAGTTATCAACACAATTTATAGATTAAAACGGTCATTCACGCAAATTCATTGCAAGAAAATCCATCAGCCAATCTCTACCTGATCCAAATTGATAAACTCAATGGTATTTTGGTCGTTGAGTGTCGCGCCGATGACCGAGTCCTTGTGGATCTTCTCGGCCAGTATCTGCTTTGAAAGCTCATTCAGAATCTCGCGCTGCATTACCCTTTTCAACGGACGGGCGCCAAATTGCGGGTCAAATCCGATCTCACCCAGGTAATCCAGCACCTTTTCATCCGCCTCGATCTTAACGCCATTTTCTTCCAGTCGCTTCTGGATAAGCCTGAACTGGATCCCTACGATTTTCTTCAGGTCCAGCCTGCTAAGCGGTCTGAACATGATCGTCTCATCTACACGATTTAGAAACTCAGGTCTTACAGATTGTTTCAGCAGTTCATACACCTCACGTCTTGTGTCCTCAACTATCTGGTCTTCATTCCAAGATTCGATTTTGGCGAAGTTTTCCTGTATCAGGTGGGATCCGATGTTGGTGGTCATGACAATGATGGTGTTTTTGAAGTTGGCCACTCTGCCCTTATTATCGGTAAGACGACCATCATCCAGTACCTGGAGCAGTATATTGAAGACATCGGGATGCGCCTTTTCTATTTCATCCAATAGGATGACACTGTAAGGCTTCCTGCGCACCGCTTCAGTCAACTGACCGCCCTCATCGTACCCCACATATCCGGGAGGTGCTCCAATCAAACGGCTTACCGAATGCCTTTCCTGGTACTCTGACATGTCAATTCTTACCAGAGCATTGTCATCATTGAACAGGTATTCCGCAAGCGCTTTGGCTAGCTCGGTCTTACCAACTCCTGTTGTACCGAGGAAGATAAACGAGCCGATGGGTCGTTTGGGATCGTGAAGTCCGGCCCGACTTCGTCGAACAGCATCAGATACAGCTTCTATGGCCTCGGCCTGCCCTGCTACACGCTTGCCAAGCTCCTCCTCCAGATGTAGAAGCTTCTCCCGGTCGCTCTGCAACATCTTGGCCACGGGTATGCCAGTCCACTTGGCTACCACCTCCGCAATATCCTCTGCATCCACTTCTTCCTTCAAAAGAGATTCACTGGTCTGCATGGCATCGAGTTGCCCCTTGAAGGCTTCCAGGCGCTGTTCCGCCTCTGTGATTTTACCATATCTGATTTCGGCTACCTTGCCAAATTCACCAGACCTTTCCAATTGCTCGGCCTGGGTCTTGAGTTGCTCAATACGCTCCTTCTCTTCCCTAATGCCCTGGATCACACTCTTCTCATTCTCCCATTTTGCCTTCAAGTCCTTGCGCTTGCCCTCCAGATCCGCGATTTCCTTGGATAGGTCCATTTCCTTTGCCTTGTCCTTTTCTCGTCTAATGGCTTCTCGCTCAATCTCCAACTGCATGATCTTGCGATTCAATTCGTCGAGTTCTTCTGGAAGTGAATCGATCTCGATCCTCAGCTTTGAAGCGGCTTCGTCCATCAAGTCGATGGCCTTATCGGGTAAAAACCGTTCAGAGATATACCGGTTGGATAGCTCAACGGCCGCAATCACAGCATCATCTTTGACACGTACGCCGTGATGTACTTCATATTTGTCCTTGATTCCCCTGAGTATGGAAATGGCATCTGACACTCCCGGCTCATCAACGGTTACAGCTTGAAAACGCCTTTCAAGGGCTTTGTCTTTCTCCACATATTTTTGGTATTCTTTGAGTGTGGTAGCTCCAATGGCATGAAGTTCGCCACGCGCCAGGGCAGGCTTCAGCAGATTGGCAGCATCCATGGCTCCCTCACCTCCGGATCCCGCGCCAATCAAGGTGTGGATCTCATCGATAAAAAGTATGATTTCACCATTGCTGTCTGTGACCTCCTTGATCACCGATTTCAACCTTTCCTCGAATTCCCCTTTGTACTTGGCACCTGCGACCAATAGTCCCATGTCGAGGGAAATCAGCGTTTTGGTCTTTAGATTCTCGGGTACATCGCCATCCACAATCCTCTGCGCCATACCTTCCACAATGGCCGTCTTTCCAACTCCTGGCTCACCCAGTAGTATCGGATTGTTTTTAGTCCTCCGGGATAATATCTGTAATACCCGCCGAATCTCATCATCCCGGCCAATGACAGGATCAATTTTTCCTGCTTTGGCAAGCTCATTGAGATTTTTGGAATACCGCTCGAGAGATCGATATTTCGCCTCCGCGTTTTGATCCGTCACGGAATCTCCGCCTCGCAGTTCTTTGACAGCGGCCAGCAACGTCTTCTTGTCAAAACCGACATCTTTCAGCAACTGAGCGACCCGGTCAGATCCTGAGAGTAAACCCAAAAGGAGATGTTCTATGGCCACAAATTCATCACCAAATGCCTTGAGTGCTTTTTCAGCTTCTTGCAACGCCGCGTGGGCCTGATTGCTGAGGTAGGGTTGGCCACCTGCAACTTTGGGATAGCTGGCAACGATCTCCTCAACTTTGGCCTCCAACTGGCGTTGATTGGCGCCAATTTTCTTCAACAGAAAAGCAATCACATTCTCATCTGAATGCAAAATGGATTGCAGCAAATGCCCTGTATCAATGGCTTGTTGACCATTGGCCGATGCGATTTCAGTGGCATGTTGTAATGCCTCTTGCGATTTTATCGTGTAATTGTTAAAGTTCATTTTCTATTGCCCTCCTGCCTGTCCATCAATCAAATGATGTTCCAATGTCTAAGGAATTTCCAAATGAGCCATTTTGTCTCAAACCACCGAATAGTTGTAGATTTTCCCGCCATATTGACGCATTTATTTCAAAATACTGCTAGCTTACTTTTGTACTTTTAGATCTGTCAATGTCCGCCAAGTTCAGAGCCATATACACTGTGGGAGTGTGTTTGATCACTGCTTCCTTGTCCTTTGCTCAGAAAGCATCGAATCTGGAAAAGGACTATGATTTTGCTCTGAACCTCTTTTATGAAGAATACTACCCGGACGCTCTGGAACAATTTCTGGCCATTGAGGAAGTTGACTCTGCTTATCGTGATGTTCCCTACCGTATAGAAATCCTGCGATTCATGGCTGGTGACTATGAAAGGTCCATCCAGCAACTGCTCGATTACGGCGATAGTTATGGTCAAAAGGATAAGTTTTACCACTATTGGTTGGGGCAGGTTTTTGCCAAAAAATATCTCTTTGGTGAGGCCATAAGAAGTTGGAATACATTCCTTGGCCTCGAAGTCTACAAGTCTGAAGAAATCGTAAAAGAGACCAGACAATTCATCGATAAAGCTGAGGCTTCGATAGCGTTTTTCTCCGCACCCAGTGGTCACCGGATTCTGGAACTGGAGGCACTCAATTCGCCCGGTGATGAGCGATTCCCATTGCCCCATCAGCGTCAGTTGATCTATCTGCACAAACCCCTGCTAGAGGATGAGGATATGATTGTGGCAGGTATGCCATTCCCCTCGTACAATACGAAGGCCAACATCCTGGAAAACCTCGATTTTGAAATTAGTAGCATCTCCATGGCCAGTTCAAATGCTCCAAACATCTATCTGGTCAACGAAAGTGGGAATATGATTGTGAGCAAAAATGAAAGCAGCACATGGTCTGACCCTAGTCCATATGGCCTGAGGTTACCAAAAAGTAAGCGGGGGATGGATATTTTCATTACGAAAGACGAAAGCACAATTTTTTTTACAAGGGCGAAGAAGTATAAGAAGTTGGGGCTGGACCTTTTCTACGTCCAAAAATCCATTAGTGGCGTTTGGGGGAAACCTCAAGCACTTCCATCGCCTATCAATTCTGAAAAGAATCAACGAAGCCCTTATTTCCATGAAGAATCCAGCACACTATACTTCAGTTCTGATGGCTTCGAAAGCATAGGAGGGTTCGACATTTTCTCAAGTGTTTTTGATAGCACCTCCAATAGCTGGTCATCACCCGAACGTCTACCCTATCCCATCAATACACCTAACGACGAAGTAGATTACTACGTGCATGAAAACGGAGTAAGCTACCTTTCCTCCAACCGGCTCTATAGTAAAGGAGGATTCGATATTTACGGCTTTGTTAAGCAGCGCAGGGTTATTCTACGAGGCAATATTGCTTCCGCTGAAGACGATAGTTCGCAGGGAGAGTACGAAATAGTTTTTCAAACCACGATGCAAGAAGATGAATATGAGATTGTGGAAACCAAAGACGCTTCCTTCGAAGCCAACCTGATCGCCGGCCAGCCCTACAGCGTCGAAGTCCTGAGCAATGGCAGACCCATTTATAAGGATACTTTCCAGCTGGCGCATGATGTTGACGAAAGCACATTTGAATTGGCCTTTAACCTCCCACCGCCCGAGGCGCAGGTCAGTGCATACAGTGAAGGAGCGTCGGGCGCTGACAGAGCGTCTTTTGAATTTTCTTACAAGGGTGAGGGTTACCGCAGGGTTGAACCGGCCATCATGGAAAACTTATATTTTGACTTTGGTGTCATCAACAGCACCAAAGGCGCTGAACGCGCCTTGGAAAAGTTGATGGGCGTACTACAATCGAATCCTGAAATCATCCTTGAAATTGCAGGACACACCGACAACATAGGTCCGGCATATTCGAATTGGTGGGTCTCCCGGAGCAGAGCGGAGCAAGTGAAGTCGATGCTCATCGAGAGAGGCATCTCCGATGACCGCTTTGTAACACGTGGCTATGGCGAGCGCTATCCCATTGCTTCAAATGACGATGAAAGAGATGGGCGCGAGCTGAACAGGCGAATCGAATTCTACATTGTAGAAGCCCTGTAAACCTGAAGCCACATCCGGCTCAGCGTCTCTGTCGACGAACAGTCCAACAAAGAATCATTCATTCCTTGGCCTTATCCATTATTTTAGTGAGCCATGAATAAACGGAAATTTATCACTACTGCATCCAAAGCCAGTCTTGCAGGACTGACAGCATTGACGGCCTGCAGCCCCGCTGAAGAGAAGAAATCCGTAAACATCAATTTCAACAAGAAGATCAGGTGGAAAATGACCACCACGTGGCCACCCAATTTCCCAGTAGTCGGCGAGGGGTGCCAGATGATGGCAGAATGGGTAAAAACCATGTCCGGTGGCAGGATGGAAATCATCGTCTATGGTGGCGGGGAATTGATCCCTGCGCTGGAAGGTTTTGATGCTGTAAGCAACGGAGCCGTGGAGATGAATCATGGGGCGGCCTACTACTGGGCCGGCAAAATTCCTGCCTCTCAGTTCTTCGCAGCTGTGCCCTTTGGAATGAATGCCCAGCAAATGGGCTCATGGATTATATCAGGGGGTGGTCAAGCGCTCTGGGAAGAGCTGTACGAACCTTTCAATTTACTGCCCATCATTTGTGGGAACACTGGCGTGCAAATGGGGGGTTGGTTCAACAAGGCAATCAATACCATCGGCGACCTGAAGGGCCTGAAGATGAGAATTCCCGGGCTGGGCGGCAAAGTGTTGGCCAAAGCAGGTGGCACACCGCTACTCGTGCCCGGCGGGGAAATCTATACAAACCTGGAAAGGGGAGTCATTGATGCCACAGAGTGGATCGGCCCCTACCATGACTATAAAATGGGCTTTCACAAAGTGGCGCAATACTATTACTATCCAGGTTGGCATGAGCCCGGTCCTGTACTGGAGATGATTGTGAATAAGCCCAAATACCAGCAACTACCTGAGGACCTGCAGGAGATTTTGAAGACAGCTTGTCTGAGGCTCAATCGATGGATGATGGCTGAATTTGACGCCCGCAATGGTGAATACCTCACCAAGATTGCCAATGAAGGTCAGGTAGACATCAGACCATACCCCGCAGAGGTACTTTCGGTTTTGAAAGAAAACACGAGGGAAGTCCTTGAAGAATTGACAGAAAGGGATCCACAGAGCAAGAAGATCTATGCAGCCTTTTCCGAATTCAAAACCAATGTCAGCGGCTGGATGAACGTAAGTGAGAAAATGTTCTACGAGTCAATCTCCTGACCGGGACTGCTCATACCTCCTAGTACTTCGGAACTGAAGGGTCTATTTCATCTGACCAGGCCAAAATACCTCCTTTGAGGTTGTAGAGATTGGTAAAGCCGTGATCTTGTTCAAGATAATTGATGGCATCACTACTTCGCTTGCCACTGCGGCAATGCACAACGACCTGCTTTTCCTTGTCAAATTTGTCCACGTTTTCGGGTACAGATCCCAGGGGTATGAGCTCTCCACCGATATTGGCAAAGTCGAACTCATTCTGCTCCCGCACGTCGATCAATTGGAAGTCGGCACCCGAATCTTTTAGTGCTTTCAATTCCTGTACACTAATCTCTTTCACAGCTTTATTCTATGTTTGAATTTGAATCTTAAAGTAAGCAAAGTTGAGCGAGAAAAAGTTCGAAACATTGGCTGTCAGGCACCAAAGTTCCAGGTCCGGGCACAAGGAGCATTCAACACCCATCTTCGCAACGTCAAGTTTTATGTTTGACAGCGCCGAAGAGGCGAGAGCATTGTTTGCGGATGAGATAGAGGGAAACATCTATTCGCGATATTCAAATCCAAACAACGACGAATTCATTGAGAAACTATGTCTCCTTGAAGGTCTCCCAAAGGGCATGTCCACGGCCAGTGGTATGGCGGCCATGTTTGCCAGTATGGCAGCATTCCTGGAAAAAGGTGATCATGTCGTTTCAGCACGCCCCATATTCGGATCAACCCATCAGCTTTTTACCAAAATATTGCCGAAATGGGGTATTACCCACACCTACGTGGGGGGTACTGATATTCAGGAATGGGAAGAAGCCATCACGCCAGCCACGAAAATGCTCTTCTTCGAAACCCCATCCAACCCTGGGCTCGACCTTATCGATATCGAAGCGGTAGCTGCACTTGGCAAATCCCGTGATCTCATCGTCAATGTCGACAATTGCTTCGCAACACCATACCTTCAAAACCCCGCCAAATGGGGAGTGGATATTGTCACACATTCTGCCACCAAATTCATCGATGGGCAGGGTCGCGTACTTGGCGGGGCGATATTGGCTTCGGAAGAGTTGTTTCCACAAATCAAATATTTCAATAGACATACTGGGCCTTCAATGTCGCCATTCCATGGGTGGCTCCTGTCCAAGAGCCTGGAGACACTCGGCGTTCGAATGGACCGACATTGCGAAAATGCACTGAAGCTGGCCGAGACGCTGACAGGCCTCAAGGGCATCAACAAAGTGAAATATCCCTTTCACCCTAGTCATCCGCAATATGACCTTGCCAAAAAACAGATGAAGCTGGGCGGAGGTATGGTGACCTTTGAATTGGAAGGAGGGTTGGTGCAGGGACAGCAATTCCTGGATTCGCTGGAAATGATCTCCTTTTCGGCCAATCTGGGAGATACCCGTACCATCTGCACACACCCGACCTCTACCACCCACAGCAAATTGACCGAAGAAGAGCGTCAATCGGTAGGGATTACTCCCGGTCTCGTGAGGGTCTCGGTGGGGCTGGAGCACATCGATGATATCGTGGAGGATCTGGTGCAGGCCATTGAGAGGAGCGGCGCATAATCGAAGCAAATCGTCGTTGAAGCCGCCCCACACCAAGTCATCCGTAGGCTTCCTCTTCCAGGTCCTCGGCTTTGGGTCTTTGCACCGGCATACTGTAGAAACTGGCTTTTAACGGGTCCTCTTCAAATAAGATGTCGGCAGCATTGTCCAGAAGCCTGGCACGATCGTATAGGGCGTTTAGCGCGATCACGCGATTTTGAGTTGCATTACTTCGGCCTCCCTTGCTACTCTCCTGGACAGCATCCGCAGTGGCCAGGGCTGCAGCGTTGGCACTGATTGCTTCAAAGAACTCCTGTTTTGCTCCGGCTTCCAAAAGGTCAGCACGGTGTTCCTGCACCTGTGTACTCAGGTTATTCATAAATTGAATCAACTTGGGTTGACTGGTGGCTACTTTCCAGAATTGCCTCAAATTGAATGACCTACGACGTGCCGCATTGTCAGCATACACAAGGTCCACCCAAAACCGTAGACGTTTCACAAGTCTTTTTGCCTCGTCCATTGCCTCAAGCATGGATTGCGTTTTTTCGCCCACTTTACCCCTGACCACCTGATCCCCTCCTTCTGCCAACGCACTGCTGTAATCTGCAGAAAGCCCATCCACGAACGCCTGATCGATAATGGCTATCTCTTCCTCAAATACCGGCTGATCCCTGGGAAGTCCCTCCAATATTTTACCTATGTGAGCCATCAATATGGCATCTGAAATGCTGAATTTTCTGGTGATCATCTTGCTCATTGTTTTCGCGTGAATTGATTAAACATGGTACTTAACTTTTGAGCCAAACCAAATGCCTCCATCAATCACATATCTGACAATCGTGCTTACATATCTGACAAATTAAAGTTTGACAGTTTCTCCTCAGCCTTTCACTGAGGGAACGTAGCTTCCGACTTGTGCAACGCAGCCTTCAACGGTCATAGCACAGCCACTCACCGGCAGACCTCAGCCACTGACTGTAGGAACTCAGGCACCCACTGTAGCCACGCGACTTTCGACTATGATCCCTCAGTGATTGGGTGTAGCAACGCAGGCATTGACAATGGGACCGCAGCCATTCACTGTAGTGACGCAACCATTGACTGTAGGACCGCAGAGACCCACTGTCCGAACGCAGCTAGCTACTGTAAGCATGCAGCCCTCTACTGACGGGAAATATGAAGCCCCCGCCACAAATCATCATCTGAAGGGTACTCTTCCAGAGAACCAATACGTGAAAACAGCTTACCAATAGACTGTTTCGACCTACGAAGCTCTCGAGCCTGCATAGAGCTCGTACTTGTGGAACTTACATTCCAGCGACCCGTTGTAGAGCTGAATTTTCTGGGAGGGGCTCAACTTGATATGGTTGAGTGCCTTGAAGTTGGAACTAAGGACCCAGGCTTCAAATCCCTGGAAGTTATTCTTGAGCAGATCGCTGATGGTTTTGTAAAATGCTAAAATGTCGTCTTTCTCAATGCGCTCGCCATAAGGAGGATTGGTAATGATCATGCCATCCGGTGTTCCGGGGATGTGCTTTTCAAAAGGGATATGGCGGACCTTTACCTGATCGGAAAGGCCCAGTTTCCTCAGCGATTTCCTGGCCATCTTCACGGCGTTTTCATCGACATCACCTCCATCAATCTTGAGTGGGCGCTTGCGCATATTACCATCACTTTCCAGCTTAATGCGGTTCCATATGACCGGATCAAAATCCTTCCAGTTTCGAAAGCAGAAGTTTTTCCTCAAAAGCTGCGGAGGCATCTGCTGCCCCATCATAGCCGCCTCAATGAGAATCGTGCCCGTACCACACATCGGATCGACCAGCGGTTGCTTGGCGTCCCATTGCGCAAGCTTCACCATACCAGCGGCTAACACCTCATTCAGTGGCGCCGCATGGCCTGTATCCCGGTAGCCCCTTTGATTCAAGGGTTGACCGGAACTGTCCAGCGAGACAGTGAAATTGTCCTTCCACCCGTGGAGATCAAACTGCACATCGGGATTTTCAACGTCGATGGAAGGTCGCTTCCTGAACTTGTCCCGAAAAAGATCCGCCATGGCATCCTTCATCTTGAGGGTAGCATATTTTGAATGCCGGAAAAACTCTGAAAATACGCTATTGTCGATGGCGAAAGTTTGGTGCACATCCATGTAATCAGACCAGTCGAAACGGCGAACCTGGTTGTATAGCTCCTTCTCATCCCTGGCTTTGAATGTGTAGATCGGCACCAGTATACGCAGCGCGGTCCTTAGGTTATAATTGGCTCTGTATAGGAAACGCTTGTCGCCTTCGCAAGCGACCGCCCGCTTCATCTTTCTGAGGTTCTGCCCACCAAGCTCTTTGATTTCCTCTGCTAGCACGTCCTCCAGGCCATGGAGCGTTTTGATAAGTAGTTTCACTGGTTTGAATTTTCAAAAAAGGTTAATCAATCCAGGAAATATTATCAGCGCCGCAAGCACGACTAACTGGATGAGGACGAATGGTAATATTCCCTGGTACAAATGTTTGGTCTCCACCTCTGGTGGTGCCACGCCTTTGAGGTAAAACAGTGCAAAGCCAAAGGGCGGCGTCAAGAAGGATGTTTGCAAATTAATGGCCAAAAGGATCCCTACCCAAACCAGATCCACACCCATGCTCACAAATATGGGTGTGACCACCGGGACAACAATGAACACAATCTCTATGAAATCGATGAAAAACCCAGACACAAAGACCACTACCATCACCAACACCAAAAAAGCAGTTGGGCTCAGGTCTGACCTTTCGACAAGTTCCAATAGCAGTCGCTCACCCTCCAGACCTCGGAATACCAAGGAGAAGGAAGTAGCGCCGATGAAAATCATAAACACCATGGAGGTAATCACCGTGGTCTCTCTGGTCACCTCCTTTAGCATTTTCCAGGACAACCTCCGCGCTGAAAGTGCCAGTATGAGGGCCCCAAATGCTCCCACGCCGGCAGCTTCTGTAGGTGAGGCGATCCCCGAGAATATTGATCCAAGCACCAGCACAATCAGAATAAATGGAAATAGAAACGACTGAAGGATCTCCTTTCTCATTCCCTCAGCTCTGAACGAAGCCAATTCCTCCTCTGGGATCAACGGGACCCGCTCCGGAAATAGCTGGCCATAGCAGAAGATGTATATAAGATAGCAGATCACCAACACCGACCCCGGCACCACCGCAGCCAGGAACAAATCCCCAACAGAAACGCTCAAAACACTGCCTAGCAGAACCAGCACCACTGATGGTGGGATAATCTGGCCAAGGGTACCCGCAGAGGCAATCACCCCGGTACTCAACTTAGGTCCGTACCCATTCTTCAACATTGTTGGCAGGCTGATCAACCCCATCGTGACTACCGTCGCACCCACTATCCCAGTGGAAGCCGCAAGCATGGCCCCTACCACCACCACAGAAAGGGCAAGCCCTCCCCTCACTTTGCCAAAGAGCAGGCCCAGCGTCTGGAGCAGTCGTTCGGCTATTCCGGATTTCTCCAGGGTCATCCCCATGAACACAAAAAGTGGCACCGCCAAAAGCACAAAATTTTGCATGGTACCGAATATTCGCAAGGAAAGCAGGTAGAAGAAATCGGTATCAAACACAAAAATCCCCACCACAACGGATAGACCCCCCAATGTGAAAGCAACCGGAAATCCCAACAATATCAGCAGGAAGACCGCGACAAATAGCATTATGGGCAGGTACTCCATCATGCTATCTCAAAATGGTTTTTAAGGATTTCATCCCAACGGAAATACCCTGAAGACCGAGCAGCAGGAAACCCATGGGAATGGCTGACTTGATGAGGTATCTGGCAGGCAATCCCCCGGGATCGGGACTAGTCTCCCTCACGGCAAAACTGTTGGCCACAAAATCCAAAGACTCCCAGAACACAATGAAGGTGAAAGGTAGCAGGAAAACAATGACCCCTATCAAATTCACCCATGCCTTAGTTTTCTTTCCAAAGCGGGTATAGAAGACATCGACGCGAACGTGTCTATCCTGTTTCAGGGCGTACGCCGCCCCCAACATGAATATCACCGCAAACACGTGCCACTCCAACTCGAAAGACAGCGCCGAAGTAAGCGCAAAGGCATAACGCAAAAAAACGTCCACCACAATGATCAGAACTAGCAACAGCGAGAGCCAGGAAACGCCCTTGCCAATGATGTCGGTGATCTTATCTATGATGTACATGAGGCCGAAAATAGCAATATCGAGGTTCATGTGCCTAACTTTGCCCTTATGAAGGATATCCGAAAGGAAACGCTAGACAGCATATCGACCTGGATTGCATCGAAGGATGGGAAATCATTTCGCGCCAAGCAGATATGGCAATGGCTTTGGGAAAAAGGCGCTCACTCATTTGAGGAAATGAGCAATTTGCCCAAGGGGCTGCGTGAGCAGCTCAAGGCGGATTTCGAGATCCTTCCCCTTACGATAGACAATCACCAAAAATCTGCCGATGGCACGATCAAGTCCGCGTTCAAGCTACACGACGGACATCTGATTGAAGGGGTGCTTATACCCGCTGATGAACGGATGACAGCCTGTGTATCCTCTCAGGTTGGATGTTCCTTGAGTTGTAAGTTTTGTGCAACAGGGTACATGAATCGCGAAAGGAACCTCGATCCGGGCGAGATCTATGACCAAGTAGTAGCCATCAGGGACCAGGCCCAGGACCATTTCCAACACGCCCTTTCCAATATTGTGTTCATGGGCATGGGTGAGCCATTGCTGAACTACCGCAATGTCCTTGCGGGGATTGAGAAGATCACTGGAAAGGATGGATTGAATATGTCCCCAAAGCGCATCACCGTATCCACGGCCGGTATTGCCAAGATGATAGACAAACTGGCCGATGACCAGGTGAAATTCAACCTGGCCCTATCGCTCCATGCCGCTGATGACCAGAAGCGCGACAGCATCATGCCTATCAATGAGACAAATACGCTGGAAGCGTTGATGAAATCACTTCGCTACTTCTATGAAAAGACCGGAAACAGAATCACGTTCGAGTACATTCTGTTTTACGGTTTCAACGATTCATTGGAAGATGCTGACAAGCTCCTGAAATATGCACGCAGGGTTCCCACCAAGGTCAACATCATTGAGTACAATCCCATATCGGAAGCAAGTTTCACCAAAGCAGATCCACAAACCATAGACAGATTTGCCAATCACCTCATCAAAGGGGGGATAGCGACCAGTGTGAGAAGGAGTCGCGGCAAGGATATAGATGCGGCGTGCGGACAATTGGCCAACAAGAGCAAGGTGGCCTGACAGCAAATTATTTTTTGCTGGCGTTGAAGAGCTTTTGTTTTTCAGTTTTCGTCAGACTTTCATAGCCATGTTGAGAGATCTTGTCCAGTATGGCATCTATTTCTTCCTGGCTGGCATCACCTCCGCCTGTCGATCTGGAGGGTGCGCGTCTGGTTCTTTGGGAGTGGACTGTTTCCTTCTTATGCGTCACCTTAATATTAGGTTTGCGGACAAAGAAGCTTTTGACAAAATCCATGAACTGAATCACCCAGGCGCCAAGATCTGTGCCTCCCTGCAATTGGCGTACGTACAGATATCCGATGAAAGCGCCTCCCAGGTGTGCCACATTGCCTCCCGCATTGGCTCCTACAGAGCCCAAGAAGGAAATGACGATATAGAATGCTGCGATATACTTGATTTTTACAGGACCCAGAAAGAGCAGGTAAAAGGTGTAATTCGGAATCAACGTGGCTGCGGCTACCACCGTGGCATATACAGCTGCTGAAGCGCCAACCATCCCACTTATGTTGGGTGCGGAATCAACATAGAAGGGGATCACATTGTATACGATCAGGTAGGCCACTCCTCCGGCAAGCGCCCCCAATACATAGAGGCTTATCACCTTCTGATTTCCCAGGTATTCTACGATCAACCGTGAAAACCAGTAGAAGATCAACATGTTGAAAAGAATATGGAAAATGCCCGTCAGGCTGTGCGCAAACGAATAGGTAATGAGTGTCCAGGGTCTGGTAAGGAAATCCGTGAAGATCGGAGGGATCGAAAACTGATTGTATACAAAGTCGAAAGCTCCCTCTGCCCCGGCAATTCGAGAGAAGACCAGCAGTACGCCTAGAAAAAGAAAAATGATGATGTTGATGATGATGAGTTGCGCTGGGGCATTATTGGGTTTGTTCCAGGCATTCTTAAAATCATCAAGGATACTATTTGTCATTCTAATAAAACTGATTCTGCTTATTGCGCCAAAACCGGAGTAGCAAAAAGGCTACCAACATACCACCCAGGTGGGCTAAATGTGCCACATTGTCACCAGCAGACCGACTAATTTCTGCATATAATTCGTAAGCCCCATAAAAAAAGACCAGATATTTCGCCTTGATCGGGATAGGCGGAAAGAGCAAATAGAGGACGGTATTGGGGAAAAGCATACCAAAGGCCATCAATATCCCAAAAACTGCCCCGGAAGCTCCAACCATAGGAATATTGATATAGGCTTGGTAGATCTTATCTACATACACACGACTTTCATTCTTGAGAATCTCATTGTTTGGTGCACTGAAAAACTCATCAGAAAAGGTCTCGAGTTGATACAAGATCTCTCTACGTGGTTGATGATCGACAATGAATATTTTGAAGTCTTCCGGGTTTGGATTTGCCAGGTACTCAGCCCTTGCTTCATGGAGTGGACGTTTCTCCATAAAATCCGCCACGCCATAGAAGACACCCGCACCGATGCCGCATATCAGATAGAAGTACAGGAACCGCTTGGAGCCCCAGGCCATTTCGAGCATCGGCCCGAAGATGAAAACGGCGAACATATTGCCAAAGAGGTGCCAGAAGCTTGCGGTGCTATGCAGCCACATGTAGGTGAGAAATTGGTGCGGCATCCACTGCTCAGACAACACAACACGCAATCCAAAGAAATCGATGAGTCGCAAGCCCAGAAATGAGTCCAGCAAATAAATCCCGACATTCGCAATCAGGAGGTTTTTGACCATCGGTGTTATTCTAAGCATGTTCTATTTTTTAAAGTAACCTGCAATTCTCTCGAGTCCCAAAACTACAAAAGTTGGGCTTCCGCCTGGGGTGTAATTCGGCTGCCTGCAGGCAAACAACTGTTCCACCAATTCGTCCACTTCCCGCTCTCCGAGCTCTTTCCCTTTTCGAATGGCCGTGCGAGATGCAAGGGACCTAGCCAAGTTATGACGATGATCGAGCGACAAAGTTTCCTGATTTGATTTAAACTGCTCTATAAGCCCTTCCAGGATCTCTTTCTCATTGCTACCGGCAAGGTCAGCTGGCACACCATTCACTACAATACCGCGATCTCCAAAGGGCTCAAAGTCAAAACCCAGTTGCCGAATTTCGGATTTCAATTCATTCAAAAGTGAGTAGTCCGAGGTATTCAGCTGAATGTGCTGAGGAAACAAACATGACTGGGAGGCGCCCATCCCGCCATCCAAAATGGCAAGGTACTTCTCGTATAATATGCGCTCATGTGCAGCGCTCTGGTCAATCATGACCATCCCCGACTTGACCTGCCGAATCACATATTGTCCATGCAACTGCAACGACTTGTGTGATCGACCTGAAGGCTGACCAGCGTCCAGGTCACTGGTCACTGTGATGGTTTGTAAGGGAGTTTCATTCTGGGCTTGCTCCCTTTCTCTTTCCTCTTCTTTGCGGGCAACATCGTACAACTCGCGCCAGTTTTCCTGCGAACGCTTGGCCGCCGCGTCCAGAGACCTGTAACTGGCATAAGAACGCTCTTCAGGACTCGCCGAATCTCTACCCGGCAATCTTTGGCTTGAGAATTCGAAGTTGATATCCGCCTCAAAGTCCAGGGAAGGGGTAACGTTGAACTGTGCCAAAGCCTGGCGAACTGCCGACCTAATTACGCCATATAGCAGACGGTCATCCTGGAATTTGACCTCGGTCTTGGTGGGATGCACGTTGATATCCACCCTGGCCGGATCGATTTCCAAAAAAAGCACGTAGAAGGGGAAAAAATCCACAGGCATTAACCCTTCGAATGCGCTGGTTACTGCATGGCCGAGGTAGTTGTTCTTGATGTATCTGCCGTTCACGAAAAAGAATTGCTCGCCTCTGGTCTTTTTCGAGAATTCCGGTTTGCCTACATAGCCAGTCACCTGTATGTCCGGTGTGTGCTCCTGGCACGGAATCATCTGATTTTGATAGTTCTTCCCAAACAATTGAATAATACGCTTACTCAGCTTGCCCGGATCCAAGCGATGGATCTCCTGATCGTTCTGAAAAAAAGAAAAAGCGATTTCGGGATGGGCGAGGACCACGCGATGGAATTCGTCATTGATGTGCTTGAACTCAACAGGATTGGACTTCAGAAAACTCCGACGTGCAGGTATGTTGTAGAATAAGTTCTTTACGCATATTGATGTCCCTTTTTTAGAGGCAACTGGCTCCTGGCCTTTCAGTGAGGACGCATGCACAATCACTTCGGTACCCAATTCGGCTTCGTCCTTCTTGGTCCGCAATTCCACTTGAGCCACTGCCGCTATGGATGCCAATGCCTCTCCTCGAAACCCCATGGTTCTGATTTGAAAAATGTCTTCAGTCTTGCGGATCTTGGAGGTGGCGTGCCTTTCAAAACTCATTCGTGCATCAGTAGGGCTCATACCATCTCCGTTATCCACTACCTGAATAAGAGACTTCCCTGATTCCCTTATGATCAGGCTGATATTGGTAGCTCCGGCGTCTACACTGTTTTCAAGCAACTCCTTAACTACGGAAGCCGGACGCTGAACGACCTCACCGGCCGCAATTTGATTGGCAATACCTTCCGGCAGAAGCTTGATGACATCTCGCATTATCTCTTTCTAAGCAACCCCCTGAATCGATAAAATAAATAAACTGGAATCGCCGCGAAGGTGTAATAAAGTATGTCGTTGCCCACATACAACCAGCCAATGATCAGGGACATCAACAAGATGGCTATGACCAACTGCATCATGCCAGCACTGGGAAGTGGCTGAGCCCGTCTTTCAAAAGAAATTCTGCCAGATGGTGTATGCCCGCTCTCTCCTTGAAGTTCTCTGCGGATGCGCTCAGTGCGCTCCTCAATCTCTTCTTTTATGGGATCATAGTAGCGCGGCTTTATCTCATACCGTTTGTTGCGGGGAAGGCGTATAAAAGATGGAAATCTCATCTTTCTCAGACTTTTAAATCAAGATTTAGTTATTTTTCGCACTCTTTCGACTATACCTGCTCTGAATCAGCAATAAAATATTTGGTTAAACTGTTGAATCTTTGGCTTAGTTCGTGAGTTAATCATAAACACAAAAAAAAGAAATCTTGACCAGCTGTCAGCGAGTATTTTCTTTATGGGCGCTATCGATGGCACTTTTTTTCCAGGTGCAGGCAGCAGATGAGCTCAATGCTGATCGCGGTATTTCGGCTGAAATATTGAGTCATCTCTGGTTCGATAGTCGTCACGATGAGGTGGAGGAGCGGCTGTTGGAAAGCGTTTCGGGCGTCATTGTCAATCCTGAGGGGCTTTCGTCGCTCTCTGAGGAATCCAGGCGCCGTTTGGTGATCACGATGAACTTCAACCCTAAGCTCGATGGTTTCGGCTGGGACTTGCCCAGTGCCACCACTCTCTCGGCCCTTTCCAATGATGAACTCATTGACAATTTCGTCCAACAATATGTGAAGTTGTGCCGGACTCAGGGCATAGATTACCTGGTGATTTCGGATGATTACGCTGAAATGGATTACGCCAAGTTTGTGCGGCATTTGCTCAATCATGACTCCAGCTTCGTAATCTCACCATCAGTTCTTGAAGTGCCCGGAGAAAAAGCCAATAAGAAGGAAATCCGGAATCTTCTGGACCAAGATCATATCCTCATCGTTCAGCCCGACCACTGGACCCAATTGAACAAGAACCTGAAGAAGCTTCGGAAGGAAGACTTTACTCAATCGCAATACACGAAGTTTGACGGCGATGTCACGACACCGGAGTTTAGCACACAGATGCTGACATCTATTTATCATCATTCTGTTACACTTTCCGCACGCTCCAGCCCCTCTTTGCCTTTAAACCAAAGCCAAATTGCATACCTGGCCCCCAATCCATCATCTCCGCTACTCACTGAACTGAGGCGGTACTTTGATGTAAGGGATGCCACACTGGAGGCCCCAGTGAAGGGTCAAACCCTGCTTATTGATGCCCGGGTAGACGGTATGGCCCTGGCATTTTTTCTGGAAAACTACAAGGACTACCATAAAATCGCTTTGATATCCGGTGACAGCGAGCACATGATTGACGCGGACGAATACCTGTATTTCCCGGAAAACAAACCCGTACATGATCTGCTTATTCCCCAGATGCTTTACGGCGCCATCGAGATCGATGGTGCTTCCCAGACACCTTTAGATGCGGCGCAAGTCAGCACCTTCATTGTTGAGTCGGCCGGAAGGCTACGTTATGCACCACCAGAGTGGGAAGGGGTGGATGGACAAAAGCTATCCAAAATTGACGATCTGGCAAGAGAGTTGATTGAACGCAGGGCGGCACCTGGTTGCCAGGTTGCGGTGATCAAAGGATCCACCGTCATATTGGACAAATCATACGGGCATTTGACCTATGATAGTCTTATCACCGTTGGCAAGAACACCCTTTACGACATCGCCTCGGTCACCAAAGTGGCGGGAACACTTCTTGCCGTGATGCACCTTTATGACAACGGCCTACTTGATCTTGAGGATTCCATTGCTCAGCATCTCACCCAGTTCGAAGGCACCAACAAGAGCGACATCACCATTAAGCAGCTGCTTTCTCATCAAGGGGGCTTCAGGCCATATGAGCCGCTTTGGAAAAGGACACTAAAAGGTGACTTTCTAGCGCCCTTCAGCTATTTAGATCCTTCGGACGAAGCAAATGATGTCAGGAACTACGGAATGCCCATTCATCCAATCATGAGGGATTCCATAAGAAGTTGGCTTAAAAACAGCCCACTCCTAAAGGATGCGGATCGTTACAAATACAGTGATCTTGGATTCATGGTTTTGCAGCAAATCGTTGAGAGCATCGCCGGCATGTCCATTGAAACGTACCTAACGGAAAATTTTTATACCCCTCTCGGATTGCATTTCACCGCTTTCAACCCGCTGGATAAGGCCTATGAAGTATACGAGATCGCCCCGACAGAATTCGATCATGTTTATAGAAAGGAATTGGTATGGGGTACTGTGCATGATCGTAATGCTGCGATATTCGGTGGAGTTGCAGGTCACGCTGGACTTTTTTCATCAGCCAAAGAACTGGCCGTTATCATGAAAATGCTACTCAACGGAGGTACCTACGGCGGTCATCAGTTCATTAGCAAAAACACCATAGACACATTCAACCAGAGCTACTTCGTAGGGAACCGCAGGGCCCTGGGCTGGGACAAATATGACGACCAGGTGGGCAATGCATCACCGCATGTTTCGACATCGAGCTTTGGCCATACAGGCTTCACCGGCGCCATGCTTTGGGCAGACCCCGAACATGACCTTATTTACGCTTTTGTTTCAAATCGGATTTACCCCAATTCCGACAACAAAAGATTACAGCGCTACGATTTCCGCAACAGGATACAAAGTGTCATCTACGAAGCATTTATAGAGGGACATTCGAAAGCGGGAACAATTCCGATGCTTTGGCGTTAAAATCCTCGAAATGAAAATAGGAATTGTTTGTTACCCCACATACGGAGGAAGTGGTGTTGTAGCCACGGAACTCGGTAAAGCCTTAGCCAAAGAAGGACACGAAATCCATTTCATCACATATTCACAACCCACCCGGTTGGACTTCTTTAATGAGAACCTGTATTATCATGAGGTCTCCACAAAGAACTATCCACTTTTTGAATATGCGCCTTATGAACTGGCACTGGCCAGTAAGATGGTAGATGTGGTCCAGCACGAAGCGTTGGAAGTGCTCCACGTACACTATGCGATCCCACATGCTTCAGCGGCCTACATGGCGAAGCAGATTTTGGCCACCAAAGACATCACTATCCCCATTATCACCACACTGCACGGTACGGACATAACGCTTGTCGGCAAGGACGCCACCTACGAGCCTGTGGTTACATTTTCCATCAACCAATCGGATTTTGTAACAGCAGTTTCTGAAGATCTGAAGAAGGACACCTACGAACACTTCGCGGTGACGAAGGACATTCATGTAATTCCCAACTTCATCGATCTTGATCGTTTCAAAAAGCAGAAGAAAGATCATTTCAAGCGCGCTATCTGCCCGGATGGGGAAAAGTTGCTGGTGCATACCTCAAACTTTCGGAAGGTGAAACGTGTGGAGGACGTCATTCGGGTTTTCGAAAGGGTAAGAGCGATCGTGCCTTCGAAATTGCTCCTGGTGGGTGATGGTCCGGAGCGGTCGAAAATGGAAGAACTGTGTCGAGAGCACCACCTTTGTGATGACATCCGATTTCTCGGCAAACTGGAAGCTGTTGAGGAAGTACTTTCTGTGAGTGACCTGTTCATCATGACCTCTGAGAAAGAGAGCTTCGGACTGGCGGCTCTTGAAGCAATGGCATGTGAGGTTCCGGTACTCAGCACCAACGCCGGGGGCCTTCCAGAATTGAATATCGACGGCCAGTCAGGCTTTGTGTGTAAGATTGGTGATGTAGAAAGCATGTCGGAAAAGGCAATCCACATTTTGGATGATCGAAACCTTCCCAAATACAAAGCTGGAGCATTGGCCAGAGCGAAGGATTTTGAGGTCAGTAAAATTTTGCCGCTTTATGAAACTCTTTACGAAAAAAGTCGATTAACAACTTCAGTATCCACCTCCACGTTATAATTTCGCGGAAGATATAGAGTACACCAATGTAATTGCGTGAAACTATGGAACCTAAAGTAAAACCATCCAACAGCGGAACCAAGAAACTTTTTGACAACCCAATTCTGGAGCTACTCAGCAGGACTCACATTTCGGTAACAATCGTTTTGTATACCGTTTTTCCAACCATCTTGTTGCTCTATGGATTTCGTCAGGGTCATATCAATGCGACAAGCGCGGTCCTACTTTTTCTAGCAGGCATGGTGGGATTCACGTTGGTCGAATACTTGATACACCGTTATCTATTTCACATTGAGCCCAGTACACCGGGCAGAGCGAAATTTGCAAGACTTGTACATGGCGCACACCACGAATTTCCGAAGGATAAGGACAGAATATCTATGCCTCCTTTGCCCAGCATATTGCTAGCGACGTTCTTCTTTGGACTTTTCCGCTTGTTGCTGGGCACATATGTCTTCGGTTTCCTTCCAGGATTCTTTGTAGGCTACCTTCTGTACTCCAGCATCCACTATGCAGTGCATGCCTATCAGCCCCCGAAGAACTTCCTGAAAATATTGTGGATACACCACGGAATTCATCATTACAAAGATCCGGAGAATGCTTATGGCGTTTCGTCACCCTTTTGGGACATGCTTTTCAGGACAATGCCTAGGCGATAAGGCAGCCACCATCACCAGGGTTTTTTCTCAGCTTCTTTCTTGTCTCGTGATGGCTTGAAGGACTCTTTGGCCTTGCGTACCTCGTGCGATTCAGGCTCTAATGTCGCCTTGTATAGGGAGTCTCTCACCCAGTAATAAAGGCTTGTTACCAAAGAAGCGAATATCGGTCTTCGTCCTACCATTGTGATAACATTGGCTTAAAGTTAGTTGGATTCTAATCCAATGTCAAAAGAGCCGAGCCATGGAAAATCTCCATTTTACTTGGCGTGTAGAACTAATCTTTTTTTATTGGGTTAATTAGAGATATGATAGGTCACCGATTCACAGAATTTATACCCGAAAAAGATGCTGAGAAGTCGACATTTGAGAACCTCCTCAATGTGTTCCTGCAGCTCATGGTGATAACGTCGGGTGACGTTGGGGAAGCGCTGAGCTGGCTAACAAACCTGGACAGGCAATACAATATTTCCAATGATGAATACGGGATAGGTGATTTCATCGACGACCTCAAGTCCAAGGGGTATATCACATCAGAAAATGAAAATGGAAGCTTCAAGCTCACGGCAAAAAGCGAGCAAGAAATTCGAAAGAGTGCATTGGAAGAGATTTTTGGAAAGCTGAAAAAATCAGGTAGAGGAAACCACCGCACTGATCACAATGGCCGAGGTGACGAAATCAATACCGACTTCCGTGAATTTCAATTTGGCGACGCCCCCGAACAGATAGCACTGACCGAAAGCATCAAGAATGCGCAAATCAACCATGGTTTCTCCGACTTCATGCTCACGGAAAATGATCTGGAAATACGGGAGCGGGAGTTCAAGGCGCAGACTTCCACTGTGCTGATGATAGACATCAGCCATTCCATGATATTGTATGGGGAAGATCGAATCACGCCAGCAAAGAAAGTCGCTATGGCCCTGGCAGAATTGATCACCAAAAAATACCCGAAAGACACCCTGGACGTCCTTGTCTTTGGCAATGACGCCTGGCAAATAGAAATCAAAGACCTTCCGTACCTTGAGGTAGGACCCTATCATACCAATACCGTAGCCGGCCTGGAGTTGGCGATGGACATACTCAGAAGGCGAAAAAACAAGAACAAGCAGATCTTCATGATTACCGATGGTAAGCCCACGTGCTTGAAGGTCGGCATCAAGTACTATAAGAACAGTTTTGGTCTCGACCCAAAAATCCTGAACAAGACATTGAACCTGGGAGCACAATGCAGAAGGCTCAATATTCCCATTACAACCTTCATGATTGCTTCAGACCCATACCTGAAGCAGTTCGTTGGGGAATTTACCAAGGTCAACAATGGCAACGCCTACTACAGTAGTCTCAAGGGTCTGGGAGATCTCATATTTGAGGATTATCGCCGAAACAGAAGAAAGAATCTCTAAAAACTGGAATAAATGACTTACGATCAAATCCCGGCGGACAAGCTGAGGGATATCAGAACGCTTGGGGAATTGAAGCAGGCGGGATATGAAAGTAAAACCATCAAGGAAGAGCTCCGAGGCAACCTGATTGGGCACCTGAAGAATGGAACGAATGTATTCGATCAGATTTGGGGCTACGAAGATTCGGTGATCCCCGATCTCGAGCGGGCCATTTTAGCCAAGCACAACATCAATTTTCTGGGATTGCGGGGACAAGCCAAGACAAGGATTGCCCGAACTATGATTCACCTTCTGGACGAGTACATCCCGATTGTAGAGGGGTCGGTACTCAACGACGATCCGTTCATGCCACTTTCCAGGTACGCCAAAGACGCACTGGCTGAGCACGGGGACAGCACTCCAATTGGGTGGGTCCATCGGGAGGAGCGTTACACGGAGAAGCTCGCCACACCGGACGTCACCATCGCCGACCTGATTGGGGATGTGGATCCCATTAAAGCAGCCAGCCTGAAGTTGCCTTACTCCGATGAAAGGGTCATTCACTACGGGCTAATTCCCAGGTCACATCGGGCAATATTCGTCATCAACGAATTACCTGATTTGCAGGCCCGTATCCAGGTGGCGTTGTTCAACATACTGCAGGAGGGAGACATTCAAATCCGTGGATTCAAATTGAGGCTTCCACTTGATGTGCAGTTTGTTTTCACCGCCAATCCTGAAGACTACACGAACAGAGGCAGTATCGTCACGCCACTGAAAGATAGAATTGATAGCCAAATCATCACCCATTATCCCAAGTCAATCGACATTGGCAAGAAAATCACGGCCCAGGAGGCGTCACTGGAGCCCGAGCAGGAGCAGATCGTCTCCGTGAATGAAATGGCCAAAGATCTCATAGAACAGATCGCTTTTGAAGCACGGGACAGCGAATATGTCGATGCCAAAAGTGGTGTATCGGCTCGTTTGACCATTTCGGCCTACGAAACCTTGATTGGTAGTGCGGAAAGAAGAAGTCTCATCTCAGGAGAGAAAGCCGTGGACGTGCGCGTATCAGACATTGTCAATGTGGTGCCATCTATCACAGGCAAAGTGGAGTTGGTCTATGAGGGTGAGCAGGAAGGCCCCGGTATCGTCGCCAACAATCTCATTGGTAAGGCCATCAGAACGCAATTTGTCAATTACTTTCCTGATCCCGAACAACTACGGAAGCGAAAAGGGGCTGACAATCCCTATAAAATCATCACGGACTGGTTTGGAGAAGGCAACATGGTGGATTTGCTTTTCGACCTCAGCTTTCAGGAGTATGAGAAAGAACTTCAGGCGATTCCGGGTTTGGAAGCCTTGATCAACCGATATCACAAAAAAGTGGACCGGACTCAAAAGTTATTCCTGATGGAATTTGCGCTCTATGGGCTAGCCGAATACAGTATGCTGAGCAAGCACGGTTTGGAAAAAGGCATGCAGTTTAAGGACTTGCTGAGCTCCATGTTCACCATGCCCGAACCAGATGACGAAGACGATAGTTTCTAAGACAACCGTTCCGTTTTTTCGTTTTATTTAGTCAGGTTGTTCTCATGATTTAAGGTATCATGGACCTTCGAGAGTTACGTAAGATTGCTCGTCGTGGTGAAAACCAGCGCGTTGAATTCAAAAAGAAACTTGCTCACCCTGAAAAGGTGGTTCGGGAGGTGGTCGCTTTTGCCAATGCCGAAGGCGGACACCTGCTGCTGGGTGTGGATGACGATGGACAACTGTCAGGATTGGATCATCCCGATGATGATGAATACATGATGTCCAAGGCCATTGATGAGCTATGTAAGCCCAGTGTCCGATATCAGGTTGAAGTAATTCCAATCAACGATAGCAAGAGCGTTTTGCACTACGAAGTATTTGCCGGGGATGCCAAACCCTACTATGCGTTTCTGCAAAAACATCACCGTTTGGGAAAGGCCTATGTGCGCATTGGTGATAGATCCGTCCAGGCCAGTAAAGAGTTGCGCAAGACATTGCAAAAGGAAAGGTCGACCCAGGGCAGGGCTTTCAGCTACGGGGAATTTGAAAAGGCCATGATCAAATACCTGGGAATCAATGACCACATTACCCTCAGCAAGTTCTGCGAACTAACGAAACTCAGTATTGAGGAAGCCTCTCACATCGTGATCAAGCTAGCTGAAAATCACGTCATCAGGATCATCCCCCGGGAAGAGGAGGATTGGTATGTGTTCGCTGAATAAAATTTCAGCTATCCGCACAGAATTTGAATCAAAACCCATAATATTGAATTACTCAGGTTTTAGATTCCTCTAGACGACAACATGCCAAGAAAAGCCAAAGAAAAGAAGATATTCGTCCTGGATACTTCTGTAATACTCTATTCTCATGATTCCATTTTGAATTTCGCCGAACACGATGTGGGGATTCCTATCACTGTGCTGGAGGAACTTGACCAGTTCAAAAAAGGGAACGACACAAAAAACTTTGAAGCTCGGGAATTCACCAGGCTGATCGACAAGCTCGCGGAGGGACATATGCTTCATGAATGGATCCCCCTCAATGGAAAGAACAAGGGCAAGTTCAAAGTGCTGATGGATCAGGACAGTGCCATTGATGCCCGTAAAGTATTCAATGATGCTAAAAATGATCATAGAATACTGAATGCCGCACTGGCTTTGAAAGAAGTTGAAGGTGATAGAAAGATCATCCTGGTCTCCAAAGACATCAACCTCCGACTGAAAGCCAAATCTCTGAACCTCCCGGCAGAAGATTATGAAACCGGAAAGATCAAAAATGTAAGCACCCTGCACACGGGTAAAACTGATCTGGAAGGGGTTGACAGCGAATTCATTGATACCCTTTTCAAAGAAGGGTCAGTAGACAAAAGGAAGGTACTCGGTCGCAAGAAAGGCGTGGCCAACGAATACTTCATCCTAAGAAGTGATAAGAATTCTGTCCTTGCAAAATACAATGCAGAGGAAAAATCAATAGATAAGGTAGACAAGGTATCCGTGTACGGCATTAAACCCAAAAATGCCGAACAGACATTTGCCATTGAAGCCATGCTCAACCCGGATGTCAAGCTCGTCGCCATCAACGGCGTTGCTGGCACAGGCAAAACACTACTCGCCGTAGCATGTGCTCTGGAACAAAGAAGAAATTTCAAGCAAATCTACCTTGCCAGGCCTATTGTTCCCCTTAGCAACAAGGATATCGGTTACCTGCCTGGCGATATAAAATCGAAGCTCAATCCCTACATGGAGCCCCTTTGGGATAATCTGAAATTTATCCAGAATCAATATCCCGACACGGACAAGGAAAACAAACGTATCACAGACATGGTGAACCAGGAGAAGCTGGTAATCACACCGCTGGCCTACATTCGAGGGCGAAGCCTGTCCAACATCTTTTTCATCGTGGACGAAGCTCAAAACCTGACACCACATGAAATTAAGACCATCATTACTCGAGCTGGCGAGAATACGAAGATCATTTTTACAGGGGACATATACCAGATTGATACCCCTTACCTTGACTCCCAATCCAATGGGCTCTCTTACTTGATCGATCGTGTCCAGGACCAATCTGTCTATGCCCATATCACCCTGGAAAAAGGCGAAAGGTCTGAGCTTGCCAATCTCGCCAACGATTTACTATAAACAGGATTTCCGGGGGCCCCAATTCCCAGGTATGGGCTATAAAAAAAGCTGCCATCTGGCAGCTTTCAATTTAGGTTAATGCAGTAAAATGCTGATTTAAGATCCCCTTGTGGAGATGTCCAAATTCCCGGTAGCACCAATCCCTAAGCTTCACTACTTCGTCAGGTACCAGGGAACGAATTGCTTTCTTCAACTCCTTCTCGAAGAGCCGCACATCAAAGCTCACTTTGTGCAAGATTGTTTTAAAGTACTCCAACATCTACGCGAAATTTTGTTAAGTCGAAAACTGTTACTGTAAATTTGACGTTCTTTTGTGTCAGAATCGTGATGAAAAAGTTAACAAATCCAATCTGGAAAACCAAAAGAAATTGAGTTTTTGCAAACGTTTTCATTACCAACACATTTTCCATAACGATGCGGATCATATTAAGTTGTATTGGCCTCATACTTTTAATAAATGGGGTTTTTGGGCAAGAAGTACGAATTGAATTCGGGTCCAACACCGTAGCATCCAATCAGGTGTTTACAATTACGGTTACTTTGGAAAATGAGCGGTTGAGGAACTACAGTCCTTTTCCGGAGATTGAAGGGTTCCTAAAAAGGGGTACCAGCTCATCATCCTCCACCAGTTTCGTCAATGGAAAAAGGACATCCTCGCAGAGCATCACCCAGAACTATTTACCTACAGAGGAAGGAACTTTCACTGTTCCACCTTTCACCATCACCATCAATGGTCAGGAATATCGCTCAGAAGGCATCAATGTCACAGTGGGTCCGCCGAGGCAACAGCAACAACGGGGACAGGACCCCATTGACCCTTTTGATCTGTTCAATCGCGGAAGAAGATCTCAACCCCAGGAATATATTGATGTAGAAGCAGACGCCTTCCTGGCGCTGTCGACAGACAAAGCGACCGTCTATGTTGGTGAGGGCTTCACCACTACCCTGGCGTTCTACGTTTCAGAATCAAACCGCGCTGACATGAGGTTCTATGACCTTGGTAAGCAAATCACCGAAATCGTAAAGAATATCAAACCTGAAAGCTGCTGGGAGGAGAACTTCAATATCGACAATATTAATGGTCAACCGGTAACCATCAACGGCAAGCCCTACACCCAATACAAGATATTTCAGGCTGCCTATTATCCACTGAACGTTCAGGATATCTCCTTCCCCTCCGTAGGCCTGAAGTTGATAAAATACCGGGTCGCCAAAAATCCCAGCTTCTTCGGAAGAAATAGGCAAGAGGACTTTGAGACCTTCTATTCCAAACCCAAGATAGTGAAAGTGGAGCCACTCCCGCCACATCCTTTGAGAGAGACAGTGGCAGTAGGTCAGTACGTATTGAGGGAGGATATTTCCTCGAATTCCTTACAGACGGGCCAGAGTTTTAACTATTCATTCAATGTCTTGGGTAGGGGCAACATTTCTGCCATCAATCCTCCCGCTACGCCGACAGATGGCACTTTTGATTTCTATGAACCCAATATCCAGCAAGACATCAGGCGAGCAGATAACACCGTCTCAGGGACCAAAGCATTTAAGTACTACGGCATCCCCAACGAACCCGGCACTTATGATCTTGGGGACTACCTCCAATGGATATTTTTTGATCCTGAGAAAGGCACCTATGACACGCTAAAATCAAAATCAGTCGTCCAGGTGTCCGGAGAGAGTCGCAAGAACGAGTACATTTCATCAAATGATCTGGGTTCATTCTACGACCAGGTCGAATTTCGAGACAATACCCTTTCAAGCCTACAGCGAGGTTCCTTCATCAGAATATTTGGCAACATCTTTATTTTGGCTATGTTCGCCACCTCTGCCTTTCTGATCTTTAGAAAATAATGGGAAACAGCTTTGGTAAACTCTTTCGGATCACCACCTTCGGTGAATCTCATGGTCCCGCTATCGGTGTGATTATCGACGGTTGCCCTGCGGGTATTCCTATCGACGAAGATTTCGTTCAAAACGAAATGGCACGTCGGAAGCCAGGCCAATCCAAAATCACCACCCAACGCAAGGAAGAGGATAAGGTCATATTTCAATCCGGTATTTTCGAAGGTAAAACGACCGGCACGCCCATATCGCTGCTGATTCATAACAAGGATCAAAAAAGCAAGGACTATTCCCACATCGCGACGAAATTCCGTCCATCACATGCCGATTACACCTACGAAACCAAATATGGTATTCGGGACTATAGAGGAGGTGGCAGGAGCTCTGCTCGCGAAACTGCAGCGAGGGTTGCCGCTGGGGCCATTGCCAAACTACTCCTCAAACATGAAGGGGTGTCCTGCTATGCATATGTATCGCAAGTAGGTGATCTTCGGCTCTCCAAAAAGATGGAAGAACTTGACCTGACGCTGATAGATTCTAATGACGTAAGATGTCCGGATCCTGAAACTGCTCAGCAAATGTTCTCATTGATCGACCAGGTTCGTAAAGACCGGGACACCATAGGTGGGGTGGTGACCGGGGTCGTTAAAGGAGCGCCCGCAGGTCTTGGAGAACCTGTCTTTGACAAGCTGCATGCAGAGTTGGGCAAAGCCATGCTGAGTATCAATGCGGTCAAAGGTTTTGAATATGGAAGTGGTTTTGCAGGTGTGAAACTGAGGGGATCGCAACACAACGATGAATTCCGAATGGAAGGTGATGCTGTAACCACTGAAACGAACCACTCCGGAGGTATTCAGGGAGGAATATCAAATGGACAAGATATCTACTTCAATGTCGCTTTCAAGCCCGTGGCCACTCTGATGCAAGATCAACAGAGTGTGGACAACCAAGGCAATGAAGTGACGGTTACGGGTAAAGGTCGTCACGATCCTTGTGTCGTACCACGCGCGGTGCCCATTGTAGAGGCAATGGCTGCCCTTGTTCTGGCGGATTTCTATTTGATCCGCAGAACCAATATCTTAGAAGGTTAAAAGACAGAAATACAATTGGAATGAAGAAGCTCCCATTGCATATCAAAGTGATTATAGGACTGGTTCTTGGTGCGATATATGCCTTTTTCTCAGTGAAATTTGGCTGGAATCAGTTCACACTGGATTATGTCAAACCCTTCGGCGACATCTTCATCAAGATTCTGAAACTCATCGCGGTACCTCTGGTACTGTTCTCCATCATCACCGGTGTCGCATCGCTCAAAGACATCAAAAAGTTGGGAAGGATGGGCGCAAAAACCCTGGCTCTTTATTTGGTGACCACGGGTATTTCTGTCATTGTTGGATTGATCATCGTCAACATTTATCAACCTGGCAAAAGAGTGGGCGACGGCATTCGTCAAGAGTTCAGGGTAAGCTATGAGCTATGGCAAAAGAGCACACCTGGCGTACCCGTTTTGGATGAAACCTGTGTCACCTGTGATCCGGCGAATGCTGCGCTGGTCGCCAAGGTGAAGGAAAAAGAAGGTAGTTCCGGTCAAAATGAATGGGTACAGGACAAACTGAACAAGGCGCAAAGCGCCAAGGGTCAGGGGCCTTTGCAGCCGTTGGTCGATGTAGTCCCTGCCAATCTGTTCAGAGCGTTGGCAGACATGTCCATGCTGCAAATCATCTTCTTTGCGATTTTCTTTGGTATTGTCCTGGTCTCCATACCCGAAGACAAGTCCAAACCCGTCTTTCAGGTGATTGATGGCCTCAACGAGGTTTTTGTGAAAATGGTGATGGTGGTGATGCAAGCCATGCCCATATTCGTGTTTGCGTTGATGGCTGGCCAAATTGTGAAAGCTGCCGGTACTGATCCTGACAAGTTCTTCGAGTTACTGGGATTCCTTCTCCAATATTCTTTGGTGCTGGTATTTGGATTAGCGATTATGGTCTTTGCATTTTATCCTGTCATTGTAGCGACCTTTATCAAAGGGTTGAGCTACAAACGTTTCATGACAGGCATTCGGGATGCGCAGATAACAGCTTTTTCCACTTCCTCCTCAGTAGCCACGTTACCTGTTACGATGGATTGTATGCACAAGAACATCAAAGTACCGGAGAAAGTGACCAGCTTCGTACTTCCTATCGGAGCCACTGTAAATATGGATGGCACATCATTATATCAAGCCGTGGCTGTGATATCGATGGCTCAGTTGCATATGGTAGATCTCTCCATCTCACAACAATTGGTGATCATACTCACCGCTACACTGGCGTCTATCGGCGCTGCCGCCATACCAAGCGCGGGCCTCGTCCTCATGATCATCGTCCTGGAGTCTGTCGGATTGAACCCAGCCTGGATAGCCATTATCTTCCCTGTTGACCGAATTCTGGATATGTGCAGAACCGTAGTGAACGTCACAGGAGATGCGACCGTATCGACCATTATTGCCAAGAGTGAGGGCGAACTGGAACCTCAACCAGAGCTTGCCACCGCATAGATCTTTGGTTTCTTAAACTATTGGTCGACTTTTGCGATTATTATTCTAAACATTCGAGTGATGGAATCAACGCAGACGCCTAGAATCGTCAATCTATATACAGAATCAAACCCCAATCCCAATTCCCTGAAGTTCGTGGCGAACTTCATGATTATGGATGCCGGAGACAGTCAGGACTACAGAGATGCCCAGTCGGCCACAGCCTCACCGCTTGCCCTTAAGCTATTTGACCTGCCCTATGTTAAGGGGGTATTCTTCATGAGCAATTTCGTGACAGTCACCAAAGTAGAAGATGCCGATTGGTATGAAATTAAGGCAGAGGTACAGTCAATCATAAAGGAATTCCTCGAAGGGGAAACCCCGGTGATTGAAAAAACGGCCAGTCAACAAGAAGAAGTCGTCCTTGAAGAAGCTGAAGGTGGCGAAAATCTTGAACGGAAGATCATTGACATCCTTGATGAATACATCAAGCCTGCAGTGGAAATGGATGGTGGCGCAATCTCTTTTCATTCCTTCGATGAAGGAACTGTGAAGGTGACATTGCAAGGATCATGCTCGGGTTGTCCTTCTTCTACTGTCACACTTAAGGCTGGCATAGAAAACCTTTTGAAGCGTATGGTGCCCGAGGTGAAAGCCGTAGAAGCAGAAGGAGTCTAGGCTTCGCATAAGAACCAGACCAGTACCACCACTAAGCTTTCTTCAATAAGATGAAGCAGCTCCAAATCGTAGTTCCTCCTGAAATCGGATTCGACCCAGACCAACTAGAGGAGTACCTGAAGCAAAAGGGCCACCTTTCTGATCAGCAGCACTTTCGGTTGTCGCGACGGTCTATCGACGCACGGCAAAAAACCATCAAGGTCAATCTTGGGATTGCAATCGATGAAAGGCCGCTCAAGCTGGAATTTGTGGAATATCATCGTAGCGAACAACTGGTTCATGAAGCTCCGAGGGTCCTGATCGTGGGTGCGGGACCTGCAGGATTGTTCGCGGCACTAAAGTGCATAGAATTGGGCCTCAAGCCCGTTGTCATTGAGCGAGGGAAAGACGTAAGATCGCGTAGAAGGGATATTGCAGCCATCAATAAGGAGCACATTGTAGACCCTGATTCCAATTACTGTTTCGGCGAAGGTGGAGCGGGTACATACTCGGATGGTAAACTCTACACGCGATCCAAGAAGCGTGGAAGTATCCGTCGCATTTTTGAGATTCTGGTCGCTCATGGGGCCACGGAGGAAATTCTATTTGAATCTCACCCGCACATTGGTACCAACAAACTCCCAAAAATTGTCACTGCCCTACGTGAATCAGTGCTACAGCATGGAGGGGAAGTACGCTTCAACACGAGGGTAGTAGACTTTCTGATGGAATCAGATCAACTGCGAGGGGTGGAGACTCAACATGGAGAAAAAATCATTGGCGATGCGCTCATATTGGCTACAGGACATTCTGCAAGAGACATTTTTTCGCTCCTGAACAGCAAAAACATATTGATTGAGCCCAAACCCTTCGCACTTGGTGTAAGAATAGAGCATCCCCAAGAGCTCATCGATAAAATCCAGTATCACGGTAATCGTGGCCAATTCCTGCCTCCAAGTGCCTACGCTCTTTCCTGCCAGACATCCACAAAAGGTAAACTTCGGGGAATGTTCTCCTTCTGCATGTGTCCAGGAGGGTTCATCGTGCCAGCTGCTACCTATCCTGGAGAGCTGGTCGTAAATGGTATGAGCCCTTCGAGGCGCGATGGAAAATTTGCCAACTCCGGGATGGTAGTAGCAGTCGAATTGGAAGATATACCGGAGTACAAACAGCACAAGGCCCTTGCCGCAATGCACTTTCAGGCAGACATCGAGAAGAAAGCCTGGATATTGGGTGGGAAATCTCAGCAAGCACCGGCACAAAGGTTAGTCGATTTCCTCGAAGACAGACCCTCCGTGGATCTTGGCCCTAGCTCTTACCAGCCAGGGTTGCAGGCCGCCGATATGTCAGAGGTTCTACCTTCCTTCATTTCCAAGAGAATGAAGCAGGGTTTCAAGGCATTTCGAAACAAAATGAAGGGATATATCACCAATGAGGCACAACTCATTGGAATTGAGAG
The DNA here is from genome assembly GCA_965601475.1 of Cyclobacteriaceae bacterium. GTDB lineage: Bacteria > Bacteroidota > Bacteroidia > Cytophagales > Cyclobacteriaceae > JAWPMT01. The sequence goes on from OZ271832.1 coordinate 2,381,696, forward strand.
CCGAACCTCCTCACCAGTGCGCATACCCCGAAATCCCGAAAGCCTGGAGCATCCACAAGTAAAGGGACTGTTTCCATGCGGAGAGGGAGCAGGTTATGCCGGCGGTATTGTAAGTGCCGCTATGGACGGAGAGAAGACGGCAATGGCTGTAGCCAGAAACCTGAAAGGAAATAGGATCGACGTCCAAAAGTAGACGCCGATCCACCTACCACTAGACGATAACTTCCCTGATGCAGTGCACCGGTATCATAAGCTCATTCCTGAGTATTACCCATTTCTCCGTAGCAGCGTAAATGATAGCTTCGATCTCCATTAGTTCCCCATGGGCAACGAAGCGAATTTTTGAAATGGTATTGCTGGTATTGCCCAAAATCAACCCCCTGTGGATTTGATAAGAGCGTTCCTCCATTTCTTGTGGAAAAGCCAGCACTTCCTGCTTTGAGAAATTTATTTTATTTATAACGTATGTATCTAACTGATGTATTGTTTCCATGTAAATCAATTGGTGTGAAAAAAAGGGATTATCGGGTCTACGGAAACAACCTCACTCGCAGAATCGCCAGCAAGTAAGTAGTTTGTATAACGGAACGTTATTGCCCCTGACATGCAGCTCTACCCAAGATATCGAATGGATCGGAAGCGGGTAGCCGTTGTCAGCAGACTTCTTATCCTGCGCTGAAACCGTCTGAGACTTTGAAGAAAGGACCCAAACCTTTTCCTCAACCTCCTTGAAATCCTCCTCAACACCATGAGAAGAAGCCTCCGTGGGTGTAAAGCAAGCGGCTAGCAAGCAAAAGGCCCATCGGATAAAGAGTGAGTAAGGATTGCGTATACGCTTATGCATTCAGGATATCTATACAATTCCAGAATGCTATTAGCATGAAAAAGGTTTTGGCGTGGCTAAGAAAAGTACTGTTGCATGGGCTCAAAATAGTTGTCTACCCACCCCTGCTTGTATTGCTCGTCGGCATCAGTAAGATTGGAATGTTTCAGGCGCAGCAGACAACCATCTTCCTTAGCCTCCAGAAAGATCTCCACCAAAGAATGAGGTTGATCATCCTGAAACTCACTCGTTCGCCAGGACTGCTTGATATATTTCCCGGAAACCAACTCGAGGTTGCCGCCCCAGATATAGCCATCCCAAGCGCTAAACTTATCCCCCTCATCATCGGTAATCAAGGCCTGACCTCCTGTCATGTCGCTGTGCTTATCACTGTCCATCCAAGCATCATAGACCTCTTGGGGTGTCGCCTGTAGCGTGCATTGCAATTCAAATTCCATAGTCTGAACGGTTTGATTAAAGATAAAAAATCGACGGGAATTGCAATCGCGGACTACTTGACAAAGGACCTTATCGCCGCCTTTGTTAAGATGGGTGTATCCTCCAAATCCCCATCCGACCCGATTTCCAAAGCATTGGCCTTCCAATCAGCATGAAAACGACTTTCTGTAATTAGCTTCAGGGGGATACCAGCGTCCAACAATGTGATGGCCACCAGCTGTATATCCTTCAGCGGAACATTGTCACCATAGAACAGCGCATTGGAGGGCTCTGCACGCACAGCTGGGTCTGTCGGTCTTTCGTGTAGGTAGTAGCCCAGGTCCCTCAACTTGTAAACCGCATCACCATCAGGGGCATGTGGGTAATACCTCACCACGACATCCATTCTTTTCTCTCCAGGAGCCAGCTGCGAAAGAATTTCAGCCTTGTAGACCCTTAGCGACGACTCAAACTGATCTATCTCCGTATCACCTACCTCTGCCGAGGATTCAGATGGAGTGTCATCAGCTCCCTCATCTCGCTCTGCCGCATTGGACACCGGTTCCTTTTCCTCTGCTATCTTCTCGTTCTTCGGAGGCGGTGTGTAGTATATCTTATCATCTGGAAAGAGTTGGACTTCAACAACAGAGTTGACCACCCAAAACAGAACTATGACAATACTCAAAAAAATCAGAAATAAGAATGGGTTCTTCGGGGCTGTTGCCATAAATCACCTTTACTACTGAGATCGAAGTTAGGCAAAACATTAGATCAAAAGCAATAAAAAAGCCACTCCATAATAGAGTGGCTTTGCTTGATGTCTTTATCAAGAATCAGGCTGTTGCCTTTTTCATGCTTAGATCCATCGCTACGGGTGTGGCAATATAGATGGACGAATAGGTTCCCACCAGAATTCCCACAATGAGCGCGAATGAGAATCCCTGCAACGCAGCACCTCCAAACGCAAAAAGAATAATCACCACAATCAACGTAGTGACCGATGTAATCAGTGTTCTACTAATGGTGTTGTTTAGAGATTCGTTGAAAACCGCCTGAATTTCAGAACCAGCTTTGATTCCCAGTGTCTCCCGAATTCGGTCAAACACAACCACGGTATCATTTATGGAGTAACCAATGATGGTAAGTATTGCCGCAACAAACACTTGATCAGCCTCAAATGAGACCCCCAGGAGATTAGCTATGGCAAAGGCCGAAAGCACAAATAGCGTGTCATGAAAAAGCGCTACAATCGCCCCCAGACCAAACTGCCATTTTCTAAATCGCACAACGATGTATATGAAAATACAAACCAAAGCAAAAATCGCTGAGCGATAGGAAGAGTTCTTGATATCATCAGCAATGGTGGCACCCACTTTGGAAGAGCTCAGGATGCTGAAATCATCCGGACCGATTGAATCCTCTGCTTCAGTATATGTCAGACCCGTATGTGCTGCCACGCCTGAGATGACGGTTGCTTTTACCTGTTCGTCAGCCTCATCGGTCTCATCGTCAATCAAGTAGCTAGTGGTGATCTTCAAGATGTTGTTGGCACCAAAGAACTTCACTTCCGCACCCCCACTTTCGAAGGTATTGGCCGCCAGGAAGTTCTTCAGTCCGGAAGGTTCGACAGGTTCTTCAAAAGCCACAACATAGGATCTTCCCCCCTTAAAGTCAACGCCTAGTGTTATGCCTCTTGTGAGCATGGCGATGATCCCAATACCAATAAAAATCATACTGAAGAGGTAAGCAAACTTCCTTTTACCAAGGAAATTGATATTGAGATGAGACAATGCATTTTTCGAGAAGGCGTTGGCAAAGGAAATCTTGCTTTGGTCACCCTTTCTTGAAAAGGATTCAACAATGACCCGTGTGATAAACACAGCACTGAAGAAAGAGCACACAATGCCAATCATCAACGTGATAGCGAAACCTTTTACTGGACCCTGCCCTAAAACGTAGAGCAAGAACCCGGTGATAAACGTCGTTACGTTCGCATCAAAAATAGACCAGTACGCCTTTTTGTAGCCAGAGCTAATAGCCTGCTTCAAGGCAGCACCGTGTCTGAGTTCTTCTTTGATTCTCTCAAAAATCAGCACGTTGGCATCGATGGACATACCGATGGTAAGCACCACGCCCGCGGCTCCAGCCAAGGTAAAGGCTGCTCCCAACTGGGCCAGGATACCCAGAATAAAGAAGATATTGAAGAAGAGCGCCACGTTGGCTATCAAACCTCCTTTGGCATAATAAATTACCATGAAGAGGATCACAATGACCAGACCGGCCACGATGGAGGTCACACCCTGCTGCTGTGCCACCTTACCCAAAGTAGGCCCGATGACGACATCCTCCACAATAGTAGTTGGGGCGGGTAAGGCACCCGCTTTCAATATGTTGGCAAGATCTTTGGCTTCATCGATGGTGAAACTTCCCGATATCGATGAGCTGCCGTTGGGTATTTCACCCTGTACTACCGGTGCAGAATACACATAATTGTCAAGCACAATGGCAATTCGTCGATTGATGTTTGCCGCAGTAAGTCGCTTCCAGGTCTTTGCACCGGTCGCATTCATTTGCATAGACACAGCAGGCCTTGACCTTTCATCCAGGTCCTGGCGCGCATCCGTGATGGTTTCACCGGTCAAAGGGGCTCTTCCGGCCCTGGACATTTTAATCGCGTATAGTTCCAATGGCTTTTCATCGGACAAACCTTCTACCTGAAACGGCTTCACAGCCCAGAGGAATTTCATGGTATTGGGGATGAGGCTTTGCACATCTTCCCGCTGCAGAATGCGATTGATCTGGGCTGTATCCTTCTGCTCGTAAACGAGACCATAGCCAGGTTTGAGCAAGGATAGTACAGGGGATACGGTGCTATTCTCAATAGCTGTTGTGTCCTGGGCACTTCCGGTAGTATCGCCATCAAGCGCCAGCGATGTAGAATCTTCAGTTGCGTCATCCTCCACCAATAGTGTAGAAAGGTCCTGTGTCACAGATTCAGTTTCCGCAGTGAGTCCCTCCTCGGGAAGAGCTGACCGCATTTCAGCCGCAATCATGTCATTGATTCTGCCAAGTACCGGGCTCACTTCGTCAATCTCATACACTTCCCAGAATTCGAGTTTGGCTACACCCTGAAGCAACTTACGGACCCGTTCGGGGTTGTCTACACCTGGTAGTTCGATTTGGATGCGGCTGGTCCCCTGCAAAATTTGGATTGATGGTTGCGAAGTACCGAACCTGTCAATTCTGGTCCGAAGAATCTCAAATGATCGGTCTATTGCACCGTCCACTTCATTGCTGATGATCTCCAACACCTCCTCATCGGTACTATTGAGGCTGATCCGGCCCCTATTCGAGGCATTGGAAAAGACGAAAGCCAAAGACTTATCGGGGGCGAGTCCCCGAAAGACAGTATAAAACTCGTCAACATAGTTTTTCTGAGTTCCACGGATATTGTTTTTGGCCTGGACCAATGCAGATTGGAAGTCTTCATCAGAATTATTGCCGCTCAGTCCTTTGAGAATATCCACTGGCGAAACCTCAAGCGTGACGTGCATGCCGCCCTGGAGATCAAGACCAAGGTTTAGCTCGGTCTCTTTGACGTCTTCGTAGGTGTATTCGATACCCAGAAGGTTGTAAACAGGCTCGTTCCATACAGAATCCAGGTAGCGCTGTTTCTCGCCGAAGTCAATGTTGCCTGCCCCATCTGTAGCCATGTCTGTCGCATCTTGCTGGATGGATTGCGCTACGAAAGTGAATGACAGGTAGTAGATGCAAAGTAGTGAGATAATGATGGTCAAAAAGACCACAAAACCCTTATTTTTCATTTTTGTATGTTTTTAGATTATCGGGAAAGATTTCTGCAGTGTTGTGGACGGGCCACTGCAATTGCCCTGCTGATAGTAACCAGCTGGCACCTAGGGTGCGTTGGGAGAGATAATGGCCCTAAATAGTACTTTGGAGATTTTTAGATTAGGAGCAGGTCCCGGAACATCCGTGGAAAACAACGACACCAACTCGGGAATACACAGTATTTCGGAGATCAGAAAGAGCTGACTCTGTAGAATGAACTGGACACCTCCCACGAACGCAAAGTCCACGGAAAGCATCTGCTCCTGCTGCGTTTGATCCTCCTGGGTCACCTGCAGATCCGACTGAGATTGGAATTCCCGCAGGCCAGAAAAAGCCAGAATGCTCATGGTCAGAAACATGACCAGAAGCTTAAAAACGATATGGATAGTTAAGCGCCTCATAGAAAGCGACCGCAAATCTAATCTATCTCTGGCGTTAATTTGCCTAAATCACTGATTTCAAGTGATTAGTAAGGACGCTTAGCGCAATTGAAAAGTCTCGATGGTTGGGTATGACAAGGTCTGAGTCATTCTTACAAGGCAAGACAAATTCGTTGAATGCGGGTATTACATGCCGCTCATAGCGATCCATTGTGGCTTTCAGGTCCCCATACCCCCTTTCAAATTCATCACGCTCTATCCGCCGCTTCATCATGAGCCAAACCGGGGCTTCAACAAACAGCTTCAGATCTATCAAGGGCACAATTTCATCGAAATAGAATGTGAAGAGACCTTCAACTACGACAATGCGTGCGGCTTTCACGTGAATGTACTTTTGCTCGGCACCCCTGTTGATGTTGAATTCATATTTAGGTACTTGCAGGTCCTTACCTTCCTTTAGGAGTTTGAGATCCGCGAGCAGTTTCTCACGGTAGAAAGATTCAGGCCGATCGAAATTAGCATCACCAAATTCATCCAGAGGTTGATTTTCTATTGGCTTATAATAGTTGTCAAGTGAGAATATTTCGACAGTCTCCTCCGAAAAACGCTCCTTCAGTTGATTTGCAAACCTGGTTTTGCCCGAGCCAGAACCTCCGGCAATCCCGAGTATAAATGGTTTATTCATCCTGATTCAGGGTGATGTAGTGTCTTGGATTGTGAAAATAGTGCAGAACATCCTAATGACTACCGGATAATTCGGTAACAAACTGCTTTAGGGCTAAAGCGCGGTGTGAAATTCTATTCTTCTCACCTGCATCCATTTCAGCAAAGGTCTTCTCGTAGCCATCAGGTAAAAAAACCGGATCATAACCAAAGCCCTGCTCTCCCCGGGGTTCCTCCACGATGGTACCGGGTATCGTCCCGACAAATTGCTTTGCAATGCCTTGATCGGAGAAATAGGTGATCACGGTCTTGAATTGCGCCGCTCGCTCTGTGGTACCGCGCAAGACTTCCAGGAGCTTGGACATATTGGCCACATCACTTCTTTCGGGTCCAGCGTATCTGGCTGAAAAAACCCCCGGTTCCTCATTTAAGGCCCGCACCTCCAATCCTGAGTCATCAGCAATACATGCCTCGCCATATCGATCATACACCGTTTGAGCCTTGAGTTTTGAATTTTCCTCGATGGTGGAGCCAGTCTCTTCGATCTCATCGAAAAAACTCACATCAGACAAGGACTTCACTTCAAAATTAGGGGGAAGTATGGCTCTGAGTTCCCGCACCTTGTTTTCGTTGTGCGAGGCAAATATCAAAGTCATTTGAGTATCTCCAGCAGCTGAAATTCGTAAATGATAACGTCAGCAGGAATACCCTGCAATCGCTGAGTAACCCCTCCAAGCGTAGTGACAGTTTGTGTGGCAGGCACTCCCAATATGCCTCGGTCACCGACGTGAAAGTTGCCATTCATACCTTCATTCAACACGGCCGTGACTCCATCGCGAAACCCATTGGTTCGAAAAGCACCCGCTACATTAACAAACAATTCTTCGAAAGCCCAGCCGTTCAAAGTATGCGAAACGATCAGGTTGTCTCCAGGCGCTGAAAAAACCTCGGTGGTATCCACCACGCTTTGAAAGGTTGTGCCCAAGAGTGTCCCATCCAGCCTATAGGCCACATAGTCCAAACTTACGATGTCTCCGGGTTGAGGGGCAATATCTGAGGAGTCATTGTCCACCATAGCAAACCTCACACCGCTGGATGTTGTATCAGGGTCAGGTAGATCGATATCAGCAAAGAAATTTGCTATGTCTACCTTATTCTGTTCGAACTGCTCGGTTGCATCTACGATTTCAATGGGATCGTTGGATCTGCATGAGATCACGAAAAGCAAACCAATTACAAAAACGCTAAGAACTAATTCTTTCAACTTCACTGAACGACGACTTTTCAATCTATCTCCAACAATTCAACCTCAAAAACCAATGGGGCATCCGGAGGGATGATTCCACCTCCCCTGCTTCCATAGGCCAGGGAACTCGGAATGTACAATACGGCTTTAGCTCCTTTGTTGAGGTACCCTATGCCCTCATCCCATCCCGGAATCACTGAACCACTGCCAAGAACAAACTTGTAAACACCCTCATCAAATTGTGTGCCATCCAGCAATGTGCCTCGGTACTTCACGTTTACGGTCTGTCCTGACTGTGCAATCTCTCCCACGCCCTTTTCCTGCACTGCATAGTGCAAGCCGGATTCTGTGATGATAGGTTCAACATCGCGCTCCTTAACGTAGTCCGCAAGCAACTCCATTTCCACCTTCAACCGTTCTTCATTGTACTTTGCTACCCGCTCATTGTTGTACACGGTAAACTCCTGCGTACTCATTTGCTGAGCAACGCCCATTTCGAAAAGTAATTGGCTTTCAGCGTCGATGGTATCCGGCACAGGCTGGGCAAAGGTCTGCCGAAATAAATCTTCCGCGGGAATCTGGAATGTCACACTATCACCAACCGACAGTAAATTCAGGACTGTTTGGAATTGCCCTCTATTCCCTGATGTATCCCGGGTGAACAACAGTGGCAAAAGATCACCGTCTGTGGCCTGGGAGAGCACCCTGCCATCGTCGGTCATATATTTGAAATGGACTAGCAACACATTGCTGCTTTCCAGCAATGGACCCTCACCTCGTCTGACAAAATTGACCTCTGTACCCAACGCGCTGGTCTCAACATCGCCACGCTGCGTTTGGCAGGAGTAAAGGAGCACTAGACCAAACAGAGCTGTTCCTAATTTTCTTGAAATCATGATGATATTCTTAGATAGTTTTTTTTGTATGATGGAATGAGGCTTTCAAATTTTTCGACCGTCTGTTCCAAACTGGTGGAGGAAGAACCTCCTGATGCGTTTTTGTGGCCTCCTCCCTCGAAATGTTCACTGGCGAATGTATTTACTACAAAATCCCCCACGGATCGAAAAGAAAGTTTGATCTCATCTTCTCGCTCAATAATGATAGTAGCCATCACAATCCCCGCAATCGAAAGCGCATAGTTCACCAGTCCTTCTGTGTCGCCTGATTTCAGCTGAAACTGACTGAAATCGTCTTTGGAAATAATGAAGTAGGCAACACCAAGATCAGATTTAACCACGAGCTTCTTCAGAAAGGCATAGCCCATGAACCTCAATCGATCAACTGAGTTAGTGTCGTAGATGTTCCGATTTACTTTATTCACATTGGCGCCCATCTCTATGAGTTCCGCCACAATGCGATGGACCTTCGATGTAGTAGAGGGATGCTTGAAGGATCCTGTATCTGTAAGAATGCCCGCATATATCAGATCAGCCATGGCAGGTGTGATCTCCGATTTTTTGCCCAGCATTTCAATTAAGTCAAAAATCAATTCCGCCGTCGCCGCCGCCTTGGTATCCCAAAGTACGTAGTCAGCGAAATCTTCCGGATCGAGGTGATGATCAATGAGCACCTTTGCCGCCGAGCTATTGCGTACGGAATCTTCCATTTTCTTGATACGTCTCAAACCCGAGAAATCAAGACAAAATATTACCTCAGAACTTGCAACAATCTCCTCGCAAAGTTCCCTGTCCTCGCTATCAAACACCTTCACTTCGCCATTTCCAGGCATCCATTCCAAGAACTGGGGATAGTCATTGGGCGTGATCACTGTTACGTCATGACTGGCATGGTGCAAGAAGTGATACAACGCCAAAGAAGAACCCAATGCATCCGCGTCTGGATTCGAGTGCGTGGTAATCGTAATTTTTTTGGGTAAGTCTATAAGGCGCTTGAAGCCTTCGAAATTGTCCATCCGATAGGAGGTTGTACCAGCCATCTAGCGGTATCCTTCTTAATGAGTGCACAAAACTCAGCAGAAATTGTATGAAATACAAAACACCCAGCGACCTAAGATTTTGGGTGAAAACTTTACTTTTGAGGCCAGAAAAAATTGAAATCTATATCCAATGGCTGGAAATAAAACTTTCACTATGATCAAGCCAGATGCATTTGGCGCTGGCAATTCCGGAACTATTATCAAAATGATACAAGATGCCGGGTTCGGTATTGAAGCCATGAGGCTTACCAGACTCACGCAAGAAACGGCTGGAGACTTCTATGCTGTCCACAAAGAGCGTCCTTTTTACAACGACCTCGTAGCATACATGACTTCAGGTCCCATCATCGCCATGGTTCTGATAAAAGAAAATGCTGTGGAAGATTTTCGTAAATTGATTGGTGCTACAGACCCAACAAAAGCGGAAGAGGGGACTATAAGAAAACTATTTGCAACCTCTATCGAAGCCAATGCCATACATGGTTCGGACTCAGATGAGAATGCAGCGATTGAAGGCGGATTCTTTTTCAACCGTTTCGAGAGAGTTTAACTTCAAGCATTAGGTTGCTCAATCCAAAAGTTGTTGAAGCCTTCACCAATTACAAGGCTCACCTCTCTGAGTTGAAGCAATTCAAGAATAGCCAGGAAACTGAATATGACAAATATCTTTTCTGGCTTTTCTTTTATCAAGTCGAAAAAAGAGATTCGCTGATCGGACGATTGCAGTAGTCTTTTTTTGATGAACCCCTTTTGATTTGAAATGGTATAGGGATACTGCACCACATGATGTGTCGGTTTGTTCTTTTCCAGCTCGTAACGAGAGATCACCCGCTCAAAGACGCGCATCATCTTATACAAATCCAAATCCTGAAGTTCCGATTCCACGTTGACTGCCTGAGAAAGATGCTTGATTTCAAGCATCAGGTTTCCCCTCTGCTCTCGGTCTATTCGAGATGCTTCCAGGGCACTTAGGTCCTGAATTATAGACTTATATTTCTTGTACTCAAGCAAATGACGAACAAGCTCTTCTCTTGGATCAATCTCATTGCCCTCCTCGTCCAGTACCGGACGTGGCAATAGCATCTTTGACTTGATCTTCATGAGTGTTGCCGCAACGAGTATGAACTCACTTGCAATTTCCACATTCAACTCCTCCATGTGTTTGATATATGCCAGAAAATCGTCCGTTATTTTGGCAATTGGGATATCGTGTATATCCAACTCATCCCGCTCGATAAAAAATAGCAGGAGGTCGAAGGGACCCTGGAAGAGTGGTAGATCAATTTGGAATTTTTCCTTTTCAGCGGAAACGGCCATAACTCAAAGTTGATGAATGACCGGCATGATGCAAGCGTAACTATGGCAATTTTTTAATTTTTATCTTTGTGCGGTTTTGTGTTGCGCCCTGATGAAAAACAATTCCCAATGATGTGGCGTTCATAAGGCACAATTTTCGAATGATCAGCCCATGAAAATCAAACCTGGAGACCTCCTAGGCAAAATCGACAGTCCAAGCGACCTCAAGAAGCTGGAGCCTCAACACCTGACTCAGCTTTGCGGTGAGCTTAGGGAGTATATCACTGATCATGTATCGGTCTTCGGAGGTCACTTCGGTGCAAGCCTGGGAGTTGTGGAGTTGACGGTGGCTTTGCACTACGCATTCAATACGCCAGAGGATCAGTTGGTTTGGGATGTGGGGCACCAGGCTTATGGACACAAAATTTTGACGGGCAGAAAGGAGGATTTCCATACCAATAGGCTTTATGGTGGTCTTTCCGGTTTCCCGAAGAGAAAAGAGAGCATTTATGACGCTTTTGGTGTTGGTCACTCTTCCACCTCTATATCAGCAGCACTTGGGATGTCGGTCGCCAACCAATACCAGGGAAATGATCGGCAACATATCGCCGTCATCGGTGACGGAGCCATGACAGGTGGAATGGCCTTCGAGGCCATGAACCATGCGGGCGTTTCCAACTCCAATCTGTTGATCGTCCTCAACGACAACTGCATGTCAATAGACCCCAACGTAGGGGCTTTGAAGGACTATCTGACGGATATCACGACCTCCCACACTTACAACAAATTTCGAGATGAGGTTTGGCATATTCTAGGCAAAATCAGCAAATTCGGCCCCAATGCGCGCGAGATCGTTGCCAAAGTTGAGAATAGCATCAAATCGTTTCTACTCAAGCAGAGCAACCTCTTTGAATCCCTTAACCTTAGGTATTTCGGCCCTGTAGACGGTCATGATGTCAATCACCTCGTGGATGTCCTCAACGACCTGAAAGACATCAAGGGACCGAAAATATTGCATTGTGTTACTGTCAAAGGGAAGGGCTACAAAGCCGCCGAGGAAAATCAGACCAAGTGGCATGCCCCTGGCAAATTTGATAAGATCACTGGCGAGATACAGAAACAAGTACATCCGGCTCCGCAGCCACCCAAGTATCAACAGGTATTCGGAAAGACTATCGTAGAAATTGCGGAAAAAAATGACAAGGTCATGGGCGTCACTCCGGCCATGCCCTCCGGATCTTCACTTAACATCATGATGGCGGAAATGCCTGATCGGGCATTTGATGTCGGCATTGCCGAGCAACACGCCGTAACTTTCTCCGCAGGCCTTGCCACTCAAGGGTTGATCCCATTTTGCAACATTTACAGCACTTTTATGCAACGTGCATATGACCAGGTGATACATGATGTTTGCATTCAGAACCTTCACGTAGTTTTCTGTATGGACCGTGCCGGATTTGCCGGAGCAGACGGGCCCACTCACCACGGCGCATACGATATTGCCTACATGCGGTGTATTCCTAATCTTGTGGTCTCAGCACCAATGGATGAAATTGAACTGCGGAATCTCATGATGACCGGTACCGCATACGGGGGTCCATTTGCCATCAGGTACCCGCGCGGACAGGGTGTGACGCCTGATTGGAAAAAGCCAATGGAAGTTTTGGAAGTGGGCAAGGGACGTGAGTTGGTTGCTGGTAACGACCTGGCCTTTTTGACCATCGGGCATATAGGAAATTACGCCACCGAAGCCATCGACAAGCTGGCAGATGAAGGCATCCAAGCAGGTCACTATGACATGAGGTACGTCAAGCCGCTCGATGAGGCATTGCTGCACAGGGTATTTCAAAAATATGATTACGTCATCACGGTTGAAGATGGGTGCTTAATGGGTGGATTTGGGTCTGCGGTTTTGGAATTCATGGCTGACCATCACTATAACTCCAAAGTAGTTCGACTTGGCATTCCGGATCGGATTGTTGAGCATGGTACTCAACTGGAACTCCACAAGGAATGCGGTTTCGATCCTGAAGGCCTCTACCAGGCTGCACTCAGGATTTTGGATCCAGTCAAAATAGACCTTTAATATTTGCAATTTTCCATGTAATTGCGCATAATACTTGGATATTATGGCATCATATATCTCTTCTGTTCGCTGGATCCTTTTCCTGCTACAGTCCCTTCTTCTCTTTTCATGCCAAAAGGATGCTTCCGACCCCAGTCGAAGTCAGGGCCAGGACGCACCACCACAAGAACAAATTGCAGAAATTGATTTTGACCAAATCAGGGAGCGGGGCTACCTCACGGCCATCATTGACAATAGTTCCACTGGTCTCTTTCTGTATAAAGGACAGACAATGGGTTATGAGTACGAGCTCCTGAAGATGTTCTGCGACTCTCTGGACCTTAGGCTTGAAATTAGATTGGAATCCAACCTGCAACGCGCTTTTGATCTGCTCAACCAGGGCGAAGGAGATGTGCTCGCGTATAACCTGACCGTGACGAAAGAAAGGAAAAAAAGAATTGCTTTCACGACCTACCACAACCTCGTACGCCAGGTGCTGATACAACGCAAGCCTCCGGATTGGCGCCAGATGAAGCTACATGAAATAGAGAAGACATTGATTCGGAATCCCGTGGAGCTCATTGGAAAAGAAATATACGTCCGCTACCATTCCGCATACCGCGATCGACTTAGAAACTTAAGTGACGAAATTGGTGGTGACATCATCATAATTGAAGATACGCCGGATTTTGAGACGGAAATGATCATAAGGAAAGTGGCATCCGGCGAAATCGATTACACGGTAGCTGAAGAGGATATCGCTCTGGTCAATGCCACCTACTATCCTATTCTTGACATTAAAACGGCCGTGAGTTTTCCTCAACAGATTGCCTGGGGGGTGCGCAAGAACAGCGATAGTCTTTTGCATGTGATGAATGAGTGGATCAATTCCATGAAGAAAACTGCGGACTACTATACGGTCTACAACCGCTATTTCCGCAACAGCAAAGCCAGCAAAATCCGAAATCGCAGTGAGTTTTCTACCATGGGAGGAGGAAAGATCTCCCCATATGACGAATGGATCAAGGAAGGCGCAGGCCAATTGGGATGGGATTGGCGGCTATTGGCTGCCCAGATCTACAAAGAATCAAAATTTGACCCCAAAGTGGTTTCATGGGCTGGGGCAGAAGGGCTCTTGCAGGTACTACCGAGAACGGGTTCATCGTACGGATTCAAAAACCTCAAGCACCCTCAGAGCAATCTCAAGGCTGGTGTAAGACACATAACCTGGCTACAGTCCATCATGCGTGATGAGGTGCCTGACTCTTTGCAGCGGCAGAAAATTGTGCTAGCCGCCTACAACGTTGGGCACGGCCATGTGTTTGATGCCATGAGGTTAGCTGAAAAATATGGCGAGGACCCTACCCAATGGGATGTGGTGGCATCGTACTTACTCAAGAAGGAGGACCCAAAGTACTATAAGGACGAGGTTGTCGTTTTCGGCTATTGCCGGGGTTCAGAGCCAGTCAGATATGTCAAGGTGATTTACGAAACCTTTGAAAACTACAAGCTACTATACCCAGAGGTGGAGGATTCTAACGAAAGTAGCGATCAACAATCTTAGCAGACGAAAGCGCCATGGGTATCCCCCCACCGGGATGCACACTCCCGCCGCAGAAATACAACCCCTTCACCTTTCGGCTAAAATTTGGATGACGCAGGAAGGCTGCGAACTTATTGTTTGAGCTGTTACCATACAATGCGCCCTGTGAAGACCCGGTGCGAAGTTCAATCAGCCGAGGATCTAAATAAGTCTCTTCCTCAATCAATGGTGCTATGTCCACTTCCAACATCCTGGAGATCTTTTCAAGCATGGCTTGTCGGGAATCAGCAATGAGCCTGTCCCAATCCTGTTGGTCATTGTGTGGAACGTTGATCATCGTGAACCAATTCTCCGCACCTTTTGGAGCGTCATCATGTTTTAATTTACTGCTGATATTTATGTAGACCGTGGGATCCTTCGAGATGCTCTTTCTCCTGAATATCTGGTCGAATTCCTCCTTATAGTCCTGGCTGAAAAGAATGTTATGGAGGTCAAGCTCCGGGAAGTCTCTCCGTACACCCCAATAAAATATCAAAGCCGAACTCGATTTTGGTTGGCTGAGCAGCCGCCTGGGAGGCTTGACATCCGGGAGCAAGTGAGTGTACGTCCCGACGATGTCCATATTGGAAACCACCCGGTCCAGGGGAACCTCACCGCCCTCAATTTCTACTGCAGCGACCTGCCCTCTTTTCAGCCTGATTCTTTTGATTTTGGTACTAAACCGAAAGTCGACACCCAACCGCCTGGCGAGGTCAACTAGTGAGGTAGTAATGGAGTACATCCCCTTATTGGGAAAGAAAGCGCCTATTCCATACTCCAGGTGCGGAATGATATTCATGGTCGCCGGCGTCTGATAAGGGTCCGAGCCATTGTAGGTGGCATATCGATCGAAAAACTGGACCAGTTTCGGTTCGCGGATTAAGTCAGAATTGGCCCGATGCATCGATCTGAAGAAATCCATTTTATGCAAGTTGCGGTAAGATCGGAACGCATTCCTGGAAAAATAGGTACGCCAATCGTGCAAGGAACGGTACATGAACATCTCCCCGAGATAGTCGTAGAGGGTAGCGCTATTGGCAAAGGCTTTGTTGATAGCCTCTTTCTTTCCATTGATGCCGGCCATCATTGATTCGATGGTCTGCTCCCGACTGGCGTAGCTCGAAAACCGGGTCCCGTCTTCGTAGAAATAATTTGTCAGCTTAGACAAGGTGATGTATTCAAAATGATCTATCGGAGTCTCACCGGCCAAATCAAATAATTCATCAACCAGGTGGGGCATCGTGAAGAGTGAAGGGCCAGCATCAAACCGATAACGCCCAAGCTTGAATTCCGAGAGTTTTCCTCCTGGAAAGTCATTCGCTTCAAACACGGTGACTTTGTGTCCTTTAACGGCCAGGCGGATTGCAGTGGCAATACCCGCGATTCCTGCCCCTATTACGCCAACCTCCAGTCGATGCATGATTTGGATATCATTGATAGATCAAAATTTGGTTACTTATGTGCCGACAGACGTATTAAGAACTGACAGCTTCACTATATTCGTTAATAATTCGCTGATCAGTCAAATTTTTTATGGATTCCCAAGTCGATCATCTATTCGAAGAATATCTCAAGATCAGAAAGATCAACATCACAAGTAGCCAATTCATGTACCTACTCAACCTCTATCCTTCGCTATTGGTTTGCATGAGTGACGGAGTTTTGGATAAGGAAGAATGGGAGGGGGTTCTAAGAATTGCTGATGGCATTGCAGAGGCCTATGTTGAGTCTCCTGACCGCGAGGAAAGGCAGCGAATGGCCCAGCTATTTCGGACAGAGTTCAGGTACCTTTTGGAAAATATTGACCGCTGGAAGAAGAAGTTTCTGAACGCGCTGAAGAGCCACCTCGACAATAGCACGGACGACAAAGAATTTGTATTGGAGGCAATGTACCTGTTTGCCAATGCTGCGGATGGCATCTCAGATGTAGAACAAACCCTCATTGAGGAATTGTCTGAACGGCTCTCTTTAGAGTATTGAGGTCGTCGATGATGGCTTGGAAATCATCCAGGTAATTCCCCTCTTTGGCCCGATTGTATGCCTGATCCTGAAGCCTGCCGATGAGTAGCGCCTGGCTGTAGGGCATATGGGAAAAGGTCACCATTGTATAGAGTGGCACCCATTCCTCCGGAAAATTCTTATGCAGGGCTTTTTCGATGGACTTCCTTTTCAGAAAATCCTCATCAATTACCTTACTTCTCATCTCCTGGAAATTTTGCAGGGCCAATTCTGCAATCGCATCGGTATCCTTCTTGCGCATACTTTCAAACAGAGGTAATACGAGATCCCAGTCATTACCATGACGATCCGCGAGCTCCAGTAGTATACGGCAATCCTCAAATCCAGCGTTCATTCCCTGCCCATAGAAGGGTACAATAGCATGAGAAGCATCACCCACTACCAATGTCCGATTACTATGCCAGGGAAATGATTTGATGGTCACCAGTGAGGAGGTTGGGTTGTGCTGAAACTCAGACCGTAGATTGGGCATCAACGCAACGGCATCCGGAAACTCATCTTCAAAGAATTCAATGACATCGTCAATATGCCTAAGCTTGCCGAATGACTTTGGTCCTTCATATGGCATAAATAGGGTGCAAGTGAATGTCCGATCGGGATTGGGTAACGCTATGAGCATGAACTGTTCCCGAGGCCAAATGTGAAGCGCATGAGGGTCTAATTGGAATTCGCCGTTTTCCCCTGCGGGGATAGTCAACTCCTTATAGCCATAATCCAAAAACGCCTTGTCAAATTGGCGTTGATCCTGTTCCAGGATGCTTTTCCTGACTTCCGAAAAAGCGCCATCTGCTCCAATCAATAAATCTACCTCAGCCCTTATCTCCTCATCCTCATACGCAAAGTATACCGTTGTCCTATCCGTATTTACATCCACACACCGATGTTGAAAATGATAGTAAATCCCTGAGGCTTCCCCGATATCGATGAGCTTTTTATTCAAGTCCAGTCGTGAGACTGAATTAATAAACTGATGATCCTCTCCGTAGGGCTGGAAGCTTAAATTGCCCTCTCTATCGTGCATCTTCCTACCTTTCATGGGTACCAGCTCTGAAACGATCTTCTCGTAGACTTCCGTCTCCTTCAATGCGCGAATACCCCTATCACTCAAAGCCAAATTGATAGATCTGCCGCTTTTGAGCTTTGCTGTGCGTAAATCGCCACGCTTTTCGAAAATTGAAACGCGAAAGCCCCTCTGACGAAAAAGAATCCCAAGCAAGGAGCCCACGAGCCCGGCTCCCACGATGCCAATATGTTCAGTCCTGCCTTTCACGAGTATTGATCCAATCCCTTACCGAGTATTTCCACAAAGTTATAAACTTCCTCAAAGCCATTATAGAGTGGTGCTGGAGCGACGCGGATTACATTCGGTTCCCTCCAATCCAGTACAACACCATTTTCGATCAAATAATTGAATATTTCCTTACCATTTTCGCTCAAATAGATCGAAAGTTGGCACCCACGTTCTTCTGCCGTCGAAGGCGTTAAGATCTTGGTTCTCTTGGACACAATCGGATGTGAATTCAGCAGGAACTCGAGGTAACCCGTGAGTTGTATACTCTTACTCCTAAGACGTTGAATGCCTGCTTCCTCAAATATCGCGAGTGAGGCATGGTGCACCGCAGTCGCCAAAATATTCATATTGCTCAATTGCCAGCCATCCGCACCAGGCATAGGATCAAATCGATTTTCCATTTTGAATCTGGTGGCTTCGTTGTGACCCCACCATCCACCAAACCTCGGAATTGCAGGATCCGTTCCATGTTTTTCGTGCACAAAAATTCCCGAGACATTGCCAGGGCCTGAATTCAGGTATTTGTAACTACACCAGGTGGCAAAATCAACGTCATCGTCATGCAGATTCATGGGCAAATTGCCTATGGCATGAGCGAGATCAAAACCAGCCAATGCCCCTACCTCATGGGCAGCCCGGGTGATGCCATGCAGATCAAAAAACTGACCGGTATAATACTGCACACCGGGCCATAGTACGAGCGCAAGTTCATCTCCGAGGTCCTCAATCATCTGAGTTATTTTCTGAGGTTCCAGGTATCCATCTAAAGGGATTTCCATCTCCACGAGACAATCATTCGGATCCTGACCCAGGATTTCCATGAATGTGGTCACCGCAAAATAATCAGACGGAAACGCACCTTTCTCAATTAGCAGTTTGCGCCGCCGTTCCTTCGGCCTGTAGAACGAACCCAGCAACAGGTGCAAATTCGTAGTCAGATTGTTCATGCAAACCACTTCTGATTGGGAGGTTCCCAACAAATGTCCAAGCGCTTCCTTTGACAGTTTGTGGTATTCTACCCAAGCACTCTCGCCTTCGAAGTGCCCTTCCACTCCCTTTTCGGCCCAATTCTGAAGTTCTTCTTCGATGGCCTTCCGGGCGGTTTGTGGTTGCAATCCCAAAGAATTGCCACAGAAATAAATGACCTTTTTGCCACGTTTATGTGGAAAAATGAACTGGTCGCGAAATGATCTAAGTGGATCCAAATGGTCTGCCTCCTTCGCGAAATCGAGGTCCGGGGTGTAATGCGTTTTCGTACTCATACAAATCTTTCGTCAGCTTTCATCACATTGCCACATCGCTTACATGTTCTCAAATCCATTGAGCCGTAAAAGATCCTGAACCTGGGCAGAAAGTCCTTCTCAATGTCCTTCAGTGGGAAATAACTCTCATGCAGCTTGTTGTTGCAATGGTCACAGAACCAAATCAATCCATCATTGTTCCCCGGTTTGCGTTTGAGTTCCACAACCAGCCCCACACTCCCTGCAGGACGCAATGGCGAATGTGGAACCTTTGCTGGAAGCAAAAACATCTCTCCCTCTCGAATTGGAACCTCTACCGCCTTGTCGTCTTCCTGAATTTTCACGACAATATCTCCCTCCAATTGGTAGAACAATTCTTCCGTCTCATTGTAGTGGTAATCCTTCCGGGCATTGGGACCACCGACGATCATGACGATGTAGTCCCCGGCATCCTTATACAGATTCTTGTTGCCAACTGGTGGTTTGAGAATAGATCGATTATCTTCAATCCATTGCTGAAGATTGAATGGGCGTGCAACGGCCATAGACTTAGTGAATTTTACTTACAATAATAACTAAGCAAATATGCTATTAAGTTTAGAAGGGAGAGTGGCGATGGTATGTGGAAGTACGCAAGGTATCGGTCTGGGTATTGCTACGGCATTCGCTACTGCTGGCGCCAAAATTATCCTGAGCGCCAGGTCAGAAGCCAAAATGCAAAAGGTGATTGCTGACCTACCAGGCAGCGGGCATCACCATATCGTCTTAGATCAGGAAGATCCAAAGAACATAGCCGCCGCCGCATCGCAGCTCCGAACTATGCCTATCGACATTCTTGTCAACAACACCGGAGGTCCTGACCCGGGACTCGTGTCCGAAGAAAAGTGGGAAAACTTCGACAGGGCCATCACCAAACAACTCAGATGCAGTCAGGAATTGACACTCGCCGCCATCCCCAATATGAGGGCTGGCCAATTTGGTCGAATCATCAACATCATCTCCACATCAGTGAAGATCCCCATTCCTGGCCTTGGGGTGAGCAATACGGTGCGGGGCGCTGTGGCATCATGGGCTAAGACCCTTTCCATGGAAGTCGCGCCCTGGGGAATAACGGTAAACAACATCCTGCCTGGTTTCATCCACACCCAACGCTTAAGCCAAATTGCCCGGAATAATGCAAAAAGGGATCAGATGACAGAAGATCAGGTACTGAAGGTTATGGCGGATTCCGTTCCCACCAAAGCCATCGGCAAGGTATCAGACATTGCTGCTCTGGCAGTTTTTCTCAGCTCATCGTACGCCTCCTACATCAATGGAACAAGTATACCTGTAGATGGTGGTAGAACCGGAAGTATATAAAAAAACCCCACTTCGGTAAGTGGGGTTCAAGCATAGGTTAGGTTATTTATGCTGTGGTTTCTTCTCGCTTACGTGCGATTGTGAAGGACTTTCTCTCCTTGTAACCGCAATAACCGCAAGTATAATATTTCATCAATTCGCCCTCCTCAGTTTCAGTAGCGGGTTGAATTACTTCCTCCCTATCTACACGGAGCGTTTGATAGTTACAATCAGGACATTGTAAAGCGTGCAGGCGCCCGTTATATTTTTCAATTTTTGTGAAGCCACTGACCTCATCAATCCAAACGTCATAATCCACAGAGAAAGCATCCTCTTCAGCCTGCATCCCTTCATCCAGGTAGACATCCTCTTCTTCCTCACTCAACAGCTTCATTTTCCTTCCATCAGGTGAAAGCCTGGGGGAATAACGAAGCTTTTTTAGTCGCTTCTCGATGAAGAAAGGATAATAAAATTTCAGTACATTTTGAATGATAACCCCTATGATCATCGCAAACATGATGCTCATGAACAGTCTCACCAGGAACCAGAGCCAAGTACTATTGGTCACAATTGTATTTACATATATCGTGATCCCTACAAGGATCAACAATAGACCATACCACATGAGGTTGATCTCATGCATGTTGATGTAATCGTATCTTGTCTTGAAATCTGAGGTTGTCATCAACTTCAGCAAGTGACCCAGCAATATCAAAACGCCAACACCGGCTATCGCGAAAGCGAGATATTGACCGTACTGATTGATCGAGCCGAGTAATTCTGGTGATATAGGTTCTGTCATAGCAGTGTACTTTAAGTCAGCGGTTATGCTCTATCGTCACAAAAATGTTACAATTTTTTTAATCTCCTACCACAAGTTTCAATTAATAATCGAAAAAGAATAGGCCTATTATTCTTGAAAAATAATAAATATCCCCAACCTTGACAACACCCCTTTTCCGGCGGTTTTCGATATTCTTAGTTTTTTTGGGGGTGAGGAGGCGCGCAATTGCCTGAGCAGAAAGTGAAACCTATTAGAAACTTTTGGTGAATACATGATGCAAAACCATTTTTCATTATCATTTTTGTGCTCGGAAACCACAGCTTGTGATAATTCCTGAACGGAATGGTCGCCAAGGACCTAAGTTTTAAGCATGAAGAAACCGCCATTCAATCAGCTGTTGAATAAATCTGAAATGCCGCTGCTAGTTGATTTCTATGCAGACTGGTGTGGTCCATGCCGGACGCTAAGCCCGATTGTCCAGGAGGTTTCCAAGTCTATGTCAGGCAAAATCAAAGTTGTTAAGATCAATGTGGATAAGAATGCAGCTGTAGCAAACAAGTTTGGCATACGGAGCATACCCACACTGATACTTTTTGATAAAGGGAAGATTCTTTGGCGCAAAGCCGGGCTACTCACAAAACGCGAATTGATTACTCATATTAATAACTCAATTAATTAACTATTTAAATTCTATTACCATGATCAAAAGTCTATTCAAGCAACTATTGCTTATGACCGCAGTTTTTTCGCTGGTCTTTATCTACAGTTGTGGCGATGACGACACGCCAACACCTGATGCACCACAATTGAGCATTTCTGCATCTGTGGGCTCCACAGGAGCTGCCTTCACCAGCGGAGGAACGATAGCAGCTACAGACTCCATTGTTTTCTCAAATATCTCTGTTACGGCTCCCGGAGGTTTCAACGCATTCCGCTCTACTGCCGGAATCACTCCTGCTGTTGATGTAAGCAGAACCGACCTTGGTCTTGACGAAGGTGCCACCAGCTCTGGTGATATCCCTGGATTCCAGGTTATTTTCCCATCAAACGCTGCAGGCACTACCGTGACTTTCGAATTCATCGGTGTTGATGATTTGAGCCAGGCTGATACTGTGTCCTTTGAGGTTATGGTTGGCGATGTACCTTCACCAGATGCCAGAGTTACTAGTGCTATCCTATTGGCCGCTCCTACTGGAGACAACAATTCCAATACTTTCTACTCTATCGTGCTGAACGAATTGTACAGCCAGGGCGACGTGCTGGGTACTGCTGATCCTGTTTCGGAGAACATCGACCTTGGTTATTACTACGGTGCTACGGATGAGGCTACCTTGGTTTCACCGGACGAGTATCCTACAAACATCGTCAATGTTGGCCTGTGGGGTACCCGAAACACAACAAACCTTGAGTTGACCATACTCTCTACGGAGGACTACACAGCTCTCACTTCAGTTGAGGATGTAGAAACTGCCATCGACGGTATCACCTTTGACTCAGACAATACTGAGACCAACCTGGCAGTGGATGATATCATTGCATTCCAATTGACTGGTCCTTCAGGAATCGAAGGATTCATCAGAGTTGTGGCTATCAATGGCACATTCAATGCAGGAGACGGCATCGAAATCGAGATCATCTCCAATCAGGAGGCCGAATAATTTAGAACACATTCAAAATCATCAAAACCCCGCCAATCCGCGGGGTTTTTTATTTTCCTCTCCCCCTTGGTATTTTCACATTTCAAACGCACGATTATGCCACGAGCTCTATTTACGCTTTTTACCCTCGTATTTGTATTCTCTTGTGATACCGCGAAAAAGGATAATCCTGTGGATTCCGGAGAATCTACCGAACAAATCGCGCTACGTCTGGCGAAGTCCAACATCATTGTCGACGGACATGTAGACCTGCCTTATCGCATGGAGGTGAAAGGTTTCATGCTGCGCAAGGAAGTCGAAGATGTTTCCGTGGGAGACAGAGGGTAATTTTGACTACCCAAAGGCAAAGAGGGGCGGACTTGATGCTCCCTTCATGTCGATCTATGTCCCTTCGGCATACCAGGTGAGCGGTGGTGCCAAAGAATTCGCTGATTCTCTGATAACGATGGTCAGCCAATTGCCTGTGGAGTTTCCCCAATTGTTTGGCCTGGCCAACAACCCCGAGGACGTCCAGCGCAATTTTGAGGCAGGTTTAGTTTCCCTCCCCATGGGAATGGAAAACGGTGCTCCTATAGGTGATGATCTGGCCAACGTGAAGTATTTCTTTGATCGAGGCATCCGCTACATCACGTTGACCCATGCCACAGACAATCAGATTTGTGATTCCAGCTACGACGAAACTGATGACAAGTGGAATGGCCTTAGCCCTTTTGGCGAAAAAGTGGTAGAGGAAATGAACCGGCATGGAATCATGGTGGATATTTCTCATGTCTCGGACAGTGCCTTTTACGATGTGATGCGCATTGCGAAGGCTCCAGCCATTGCCTCCCACTCCTCGGCCAGGCACTTCACACCAGGATTTGAACGGAACATGAATGATGACATGATCAAGGCACTTGCCGAAAACGGAGGCGTCATCCATATCAATTTTGGATCAAGCTTTCTGTCCAAGAAGATCCAGGACAATCGGAACAAAATACGCGAACATCTGATCAATTATCGAACTGAGAATAACCTGACCACAAGCGACAGCGCCTACACGGTATATGCCGATCAATACTGGAAGGAGAACAATATGTTCGAGGATGTGAAAACAGTGGCCGATCATATTGACCATGTGGTTGATCTCGTCGGAGTGGATCATGTAGGGTTCGGCTCAGACTACGATGGTGTTGGAGACAGCCTCCCCACCGGATTGAAAGATGTCTCCACATATCCCAATTTGATCAAAGAGTTGTTGGAACGTGGCTACACCGAGGAGGAGATCGCCAAGTTCTGCTACAAGAACACTTTCAGGGTTTGGAATGAAGTAATGGAGGTTGCCAAAAACTGGCAGTCTTAACCCTTTTTCTTTTTTCTTTTCAAAGACTGAATAAAATCCCGCCAGGCAAAAGGATTAAGCAAAGGGTTCGCAACAGGCTGAAACCGGTTATTGATCGCCGCTTGCTGTTGCTGCATGAAGAATCTGTGATTCATGTTGGCACTTGCAGGTAGCGTCCAATAAGCTTCCTCCAATACCCTACTGCTTAGAAACCGCTGGAGGTTGTCATAGCTTCGTTGATCCGGTAGTTCAGCCGCCAGCACAGCTGCCTTGAACACTGCTTCAGATGGATAGGGAAAAACTTCCAGCTCCTCCAGGTAAGTAATATCTTCGGGCAGGGTTATGATCAACTGGATGCTACTCTCCTTTCGGTGTTCCGGTACGATGTAGGAGGTCTTCTTGTAACCCACAGCACTGAAAACTACGCTATCACCTTCCAGCACCGGCAAAGAGAAAAACCCATAGGGATTTGTGGTTGTTCCTCTCCCAGCTTTGGGAACATACACATGGACTCCCGGAACAACCTGCGTGCTATCCACTCCGAAAACTACGCCAGTGAGTTGCACGACATTTTGCTCACTCTGGGCAAAGAGGCCCAGGGCTAGCAGAGAAAAACAGATCGATATGAGTTGGTGGCGTATCAAGAATGAGTGATCCTAAACCAATTAAGCAACCAAAAGTAAGGCATTAAGGATTTCCTTTTTCTTAAAAAACCTTAAGAATGATTCATATTTATCATCAAAAAGCATACTAATGTCTGCGAAGGGAAGCCTTTTCTTGATTCCGACCCACCTTGATCCAGCAAATTCTCGTGATCTGTTTGGGGCTATGGTTCTTGATGTCATCGCCAAAACAAAAATCCTACTGTCAGAGAACCCTCGCACAACTCGAAGGTTTATCTCCGCGCTGCAACTTGGTGTTCCGATTGATCAAATCAAGATTTCGCAACTCGACAAAAACACCTCTCCTGCCGAGCTAGGCGAACTCTTGGGTCCGCTCCGACAAGGCAATGACATGGGGTTGGTATCAGAGGCAGGTATGCCTTGCATCGCCGATCCGGGCAATATTGCCGTGGCCTATGCGCATGAACATGATCTCCCTGTGGTCCCTTTACCCGGGCCGACATCGATACTGCAGGCACTTATCGCATCTGGATTCAATGGGCAACAGTTCACCTTCCATGGCTATGTTCCCATTGATAAAGAACAGCGAAAGCGGTTTCTCATACGTCTGCAGCGGGAAGTTGACAAGACCGGCTACACCCAGCTCTTCATGGAAACACCCTACAGGAACCAAAAACTGATCACAGACTTGATGCGTTTCCTGGACCGCAATACGAAGTTGTCTATTGCTGCCGGCATCACCGGAAAGAACGAATTCATCAAAACACGCACAGTTGAAAAATGGCTGACGAATCCTCCTGACATCCAGAAGATTCCGGCAATCTTCTCAATAGGTATCTGAAAAAGCTCTGGTCATGACATTTTTTTCAATTTGATAGTTTCAGAATTGAAATAACTTTGCGCCCCTAAAAGTAGACTTCATGCCATATTTATTCACTTCCGAGTCCGTATCGGAGGGTCACCCTGACAAAGTTGCAGATCAAATTTCAGATGCACTCATCGATCATTTTCTTGCTTTCGATCCCAACTCCAAGGTTGCCTGTGAGACATTGGTAACCACCGGGCTGGTAACCTTGGCGGGAGAAGTGAAGTCCAGCGTCTACCTGGATGTCCAGCAAATAGCTCGGGATGTTATTGAAAAGATTGGCTATACAAAAAGTGAATACCAATTTGACGCAAAATCCTGTGCGGTTATCTCGGCCATACACGAGCAGTCTGAAGACATCAATCGTGGGGTTGATCGCGATCACCCAGAGGCACAGGGGGCTGGCGACCAAGGTATGATGTTTGGGTATGCAACCCGGGAAACGGAAAATTACATGCCCCTGGCACTGGATATCTCTCACAGGATACTCCGGGAGCTAGCTGAATTGAGACGAGAAAACAAGGAGATCACCTACCTGAGGCCAGATGCCAAAGCGCAGGTAACCATTGAATATGACGATGACAACCATCCTTCAAGAATCGAGGCGGTTGTGGTCTCTACTCAACACGATCAATTCGACAGTGACGATGAGCAAATGCTTGCCAAGATCAAGTCGGATATCATGGAAATTCTCATACCCCGCGTCAAGGCTCAGTTGAAACCCGAATTACAGGGGCTCTTCAATGGGCAGATCAAATACCATATCAACCCAACTGGTAAGTTCGTTATCGGTGGCCCCCATGGAGATACAGGGCTCACAGGAAGAAAGATTATTGTAGACACTTACGGCGGCAAGGGAGCCCATGGTGGAGGAGCCTTTTCAGGTAAGGATCCCTCAAAAGTTGACAGGTCTGCGGCCTATGCGACAAGACACATCGCCAAGAACCTGGTTGCAGCCGGCGTTGCGGATGAAGTTTTGGTCCAGGTTTCCTACGCTATTGGTGTGGTAGAGCCAATGGGCATTTATGTGAATACCTACGGCACTAAGAAGGTAGGACTGAGTGATGGAGAAATCGCGGAGAAGGTTGGTGAA
This sequence comes from Cyclobacteriaceae bacterium, assembly GCA_965601475.1. GTDB lineage: Bacteria > Bacteroidota > Bacteroidia > Cytophagales > Cyclobacteriaceae > JAWPMT01. The sequence continues at coordinate 2,408,207 of OZ271832.1, forward strand.
TTGTTTGACATGCGTCCTGCGGCTATCGAAAAAAGGTTGAAACTTCGTGAACCCATTTATTCGGATACGGCCGCATATGGTCATATGGGCCGAACACCGCAAGTGAAGCACGCCAAGTTCAAGTCGGGGCTCGAGACTGTCGAGAAAGAAATTGAAACCTTTACCTGGGAAAAGCTGGATTTTGTAGATAAGGTCAAGGATGCGTTCGGCTTGTAGTATCTTAATCATTGTCCTATTGCTTGGCTGCAGCGTCAGCGTTGAGCGGGAGGTCCAGATTGAGGCCGTTGCAGAAGGACAGGCGTTCAATGCCGGATTCCTGATCATTGATGGCGTCTACAACTCAGAGTTGATGGCGCCATATGACATTTTCCAGCACACGATTTTTCATACCGAAGGAGGTATTAACGTCTTCACGATTGGAAAAACAAAGGACACGGTCACCACCTTCGAGGGGCTTCGCATATTGCCAGACTACGGTTTTGGAGATGACTTCCCGGAAATAGATATACTGGTTGTGCCCAGTGCGGAACATAACATGGACACCGATCTGCAAGACCAGGAATTGATCAGCTTTGTCAGATCCGTGGGCAACAATGCAGCGTACCAGCTATCGCTCTGTGATGGCGCCTTTATACTGGCCAAGGCAGGGCTGGCAGAAGGCAAGGTGTCAACTACATTCCCCTCAGACATTGGTCGCTATCGTGAGACATTTCCAAACCTTGATGTCCGGGAGAATCTGTCATTTGTGCATGATGGAACACTCATGACCTCAGCTGGTGGTGCTAAATCCTACGATGTGGCGCTCTACCTCGTCCACCATCTTTATGGAGATCAGGTAGCAAAAAACGTAGGAAAAGGGTTGGTAATTGATTGGGATGTCAATGACTATGCATTCCTGAGAGTGCAATAAGTACCACTACTTTTTCAGCATTTTTTCTATATAAACTTCCCCCGTTTTGGTAACCAACTGGAAATGATAAATTCCCGGAGGCAGATATGAGAAATCCAAGATATTCTGATCTCTCCCGTCGAGCTGGGCCGTTTTCCACATTCGACCACTCATATCCCTCACGGTAATTTCGTGAATCCCCGCCAGGGAAATCTGAACTTCAACACCATCAGAGAAAGGGTTGGGATAAACCAGCACTTCTTCGGCTTTCGGTTTCGCCCCCAACACAATGCTACTGCCTAAGATGGGAATGGAATCTTCTCTGCCATTCAAGTCCAGAATTAGATAATCCTGGATATCTCCAACAGACTGGGCAAAGTAGGTGACAGTCAAAATAGTCGTGTCTCCAGGCAATAATTCACCTCCTCCCCGGACTGCCAGGGAGGGACTCTCAGTACGCGGATGAATAACGATCGCGTCCATGCTCATATTGACGATGGAAAGGTCTTTGGACAAGCCCGCACCTACCATGGCATCCTGAAAAACCAGCGTACTTGGCTGGTAGCGCAAATCTTTATCTTCACCATGGAAAAAAGCCAAACCCGTAATGCCAGCGCCCGTGTCGAAAGAGCCAAGTTCCACCACTTTATCCAACTCAAAGGCAACAGGGTCGAGGGTATACAAGCTGTTCCTTGCCAGGGCGTACAAGGACCCCCTTGAGTCCATCGCAAGATCATTGGGTCCTATTGGTAGCGAAGTGGTGTTTCGGAAAAAATAAGTATCAGGATTTTCTAGGGCAGACAACTCCTCGAGGGACAAACCGATGAGTCCTCCAGGATGAAATTGTTGGCCGGAAAAACTTATCCATATGTAGTCCCGCTCATTATCCCGGGTCAATCCATAGACTTCTCCCTCAAGACTTCCATCAGTGTCTCTGAGGAAACGGAAAGTGAACTGGAAATTGGGATCGAAAGTTGACAAACCACTTTTATTGAAGTCGAATCTTCTGAAACTGGACTCACTGGATTGGCAAATAAGTATCTCACCACCGGAGTCAATACTAATACCATAAGCCCATGGGTTGTGTCCATCCTCATCAAGCCTCAGGTCTTCATAGAACAGAGTTTTGGAATTTGTATCCTCCTCGTATCGGTACACTTTCCCCCCTGAAGCCAGGTAGATCTGGCCTTCCTGATCAACTGCCACATCGGACAGAGACATTCCTGTACTTGTCCTGCGAATGACTTCAAATTGGTGGTTGTAGAAGACAAGATCCCCTTCTTCCTCCGAGACCACAAAATAGGGATCTTGCTGCGCAAATCCAGAGATGACTACGCATAAAAGCGACAAGTGTAATAGTGAGTGCCTCATGATGATTCAAGCTTTGATTGAGAGGCTAAATAATACAATACCGACCATTAGCGGTATGACCTTGATCACCCCAAGAATGAAATCAATACACCCGCGGCGACTGCCGAGCCAATCACACCTGAAATGTTGCTGGCCATGGCATATTGAAGGAGGTGATTGTTCGGGTCATGCTTCAAGGCAATGTCGTTGGCAACCCTTGATGCCATAGGTACTGCACTTAGCCCGGTGGCACCAATGAGGGGATTGATTTTCTTTTTCGAAAAGAGGTTGTAGACTTTCACCGCGGTTACTCCACCGGCTATGGAGATCGCAAATGCTACGAAACCACCCACTATGATCAGTATGGTCTCCAAATTCAAAAAGGCTTTTGCCGTCATGGTTGCTCCCACCGATAAGCCAAGGAAAATCGTCGCTGCGTTGAGAATAGTATCAGAAGCGGCCTTGTGCAACCTTCCGGTAGCAGCACCAATCTCTTTGACCAGATTGCCAAACATCAAAAGACCCAGCAAAGGGACCGATGTAGGGACCAAAAGTGCTACCACCGTAGTGACACCAATGGGAAATAGGATTTTCAAGGTCTGTAGATCTTTGACAGGTTTTCGTGACGGGAATAGCCGGTCCTGCTCCTTCATATTGATCATAAGTTCCTTTTTCGTGGTGGTAAACCTGACCACAAAAGGTATGATCACCGGAACTAGCGCCATGTAAGAATAGGCGGCGATGGCAATGGGTCCCAACAGGTGCGGTGCCAACTTGATGGTGGTATAAATAGCCGTTGGGCCATCTGCGCCTCCGATAATTCCCAAGGCCGCAGCTTCTTTCAAAGTGAACCCAAAGAGCACAGCGGATATGACAACGGTAAATATTCCGATCTGAGCCGCGGCACCAAAGAAGGCCAATCGCAAGTTCCTTAGCATGGGTCCAAAGTCCGTCAATGCGCCGACGCCAAGGAAAATGATGGGAGGAAGAAAACCCGTTTTGATCAGGCTGTAATAGAGAAAATTCATGATGCCATGCTGGTTGGCAATCTGGAAAAGCGTCAATGATTCATCTATCTTCACGACCCCCATTTGACCTCCTGGAAAATTGGCGACCAGCATGCCGAAGGCGATGGGTACCAGGAGTAATGGCTCATACTGCTTCTTAATGCCCAGGTAGAGTAGAAAAAAAGCAATCAGGTACATGATGAGGATTTGTGGCTGCTGTATGATAGCCTCCAGGGCCGTCATCCCATAAAGCTTCTCCAGCAAATCCATCAGGCCAATCGAATTAAGACGTCATCATCAAATACGTCATCCCCTTCCTTCACCAAAATCTCCGTTACCGTACCTTCCTGATCTGACTTCACCGCATTGGTTACCTTCATCGCCTCTATGTACAAGACGACGTCCCCTTTGGCTATCGTGTCTCCAACCTGTAGCGCCTTCTCACCGGGGTCCTTCGTCATGTAGACCTTACCCTCCAATGGGGCTTTTACTTCTGCGACTTCTCCTCCAGCCGGCGCAGGCGCTGTTCCCGTTTTCGAAGGTGGTTCCGCCGACACGGCAGGTGCCCCTGAATACGAGACAGTCACCCTAAAGCTCTGGCCATTAACATTGACATTCAGTTCTTTAGGCATCATTTCGCCAGTGGTAGCGGCCGATTCTTCCGAAGGCACAGGCTTAGGAGCCTTCTTCTCTGCAAGATCCTTTTCGAAAGCGGCTTTGGCCTGACCATTCTTATAAGCTTCGTACTGCTGAGGGTGCATGGCAAATTCAAACAACTCCTCATCATCTTCTCCCGTGTCCCATCCCTTCTGTTGCATCTCAGCCCTCAGGTCCTCCAAGGCATCCGGATAGAGCTCCTGGGGGTCACCTTCGAAGAATTCACGTCCCTGCTCTTTTGCCAAGGCCTGAAGTTCTTCAGCCACATCGCCGGGGACTCTACCAGATTTACCCAGGACCATATCCCAGGTGTTGTCATCCAGTAGCGACCAGCGCTCCTTACCCTTTTCCATCTGCATGACATTCACGAGTGCAGCATTTTTCACATACTGACTATAAGGTGTCACTAATGGTGGATAGCCCAACTTCGGCCAAATCTCCTCAACTTCATCAAATAGTTTGATTAGCAATTCATCCTGTGATATCGCAGGTTGTCCATGCTTTTCTTTCCACTTGTTCAGGCTTTTCAGGTTGTTTTCGAGATCCGACATCAGACTCCCCATCATACCACCAGGGAGACCGGGTCCGATGAGAAGGGCGTTCATCATCCGATTCCTGGGATTGATATAGTAACCCAGAAAGTCATCTATGAACTCCTGAGTGAGGGATCTTGCCTGCATGTAAGCCTTCATGTTGATATCTGGCACCAGAAACCCCGCATCTTTCAGTACCTCATGCACTGTCAGCAAATCCGCATGGCCTGTTCCAAAAGACAAAGGTTCCATTCCCACATCAATGAAGTCTGCTCCTGCTCTGGCAGCTTCCAGGGATGAAGCCACAGAGAACCCCGGTCCGGAATGGCCATGATAGGTGACCAGCATTTCAGGATTGCGCTCTTTGATACCCGCTACGAGTTTCCCCATGGAAGCCGGGCGGCCGATTCCGGCCATGTCTTTAATACAAATCTCCTCGGTACCCATCTCCATCAAAGTTTCGGCCATCTGGAGGTAGTACTGGACGGTATGCAGTTCGGAATGCGTAATGCACAGCGCTGCTTGTGCAATCATTCCTCCCTCCTTGGCATATTCAATGGAAAGCTTCAGGTTACGGGTATCGTTGAGGCCGTCGAAGGACCGAGAGATGTCAGTACCTTGTTTCTTTTTCAGCTTGAACATCAGCCTTCGAACATCCTTGGGCACCGGATACATGCGCAGGCCGTTGAGCCCACGTTCAAGCATATGTGTTTCAATGCCCGCATCGTTGAAAGGCTGCGTCCAGGCACGGACGGATTGGTTTGGGTTTTCACCGTACAGGAGATTGATTTGCTCAAAGCCCCCACCATTGGTTTCTACTCTCCGGAAACAGCCCATCTCCACTATGGGCTCTGCCACTCTGACGAGTTGGTCCACTCGCGGCATATACTTTCCTGAAGACTGCCACATGTCGCGATAGATGAGGCTCAAGCCTACTTCCCTTGCCATGATTATAGTTTTTCGATTTTCTGAACACTCCCCTTTCCTCCCGTTACAACCTCCACGGCTGCTGTAATTGCAGCAACCATTTCGGGGTCCAAATCTGATTGATCCTGACGTGACGGGGTAAAACGGTTGACGGCCGCAATGAGCAGATTGCCTGTGATGGTAACTAAGAGCAGCACGACAAACACTGTGATCATGCCAATGACCAATAAGGTCAATGCCGTATATAATTCGGGAGTCATAAAGGTAGGTGCCTAAATTAAGTAAAAAGGCATACCATCAGTGTGAGAATTGTCAGCTTAGCCTGATATTATTACTTCGGAGAAAAGAATCGGCGGTAAATGGGCTTACGATACAGAAACTGACCCAACATAGGCAGAAACATGAGCCAGTCGGTAAGCACTGTACCCGTACTATACTCGATATCGTCGATGATGTACCGATGACCATCCTGCGACCGCACCATATGTCTGTGGCTCCACGCCTTCAGGAAAAAGGGTAGCTCAGTTCCGACATCCACAAATAGCCATTCATGATCATGCTCATGGTCTTCAACGATCTTGCTCGTCCAGGTTTGCTTGAAAAGACCGAAGTTGAGCTGCAAGGATACGAGGTCTCCTTTTCGCGAGCCTTCAAATTGCCGCAACTCCACTTTGGGGAAAGGGGGGCTCAACGCCAGAAACAGATCCTTGTTAAATCCGCGTTTAATTTCTGCAATTGAGGCCTGCACCTCGGTAGTTACTTTAATTCTCACGAGGATACAACATCATGAATCTATCCAATGTTGGGATTATTCGTATTTCCTCCAGGCACCGAGTATCAATCCAGCCACGATCCACATGATGAGATTCATCCCGCCATCCAGCCACGTCAAGCCATAAGGACGGATCGAAAACAGATTGACAGTCATCGTTCCCAGTATGGCAATTGGAAAGCCCATAATCAGTCCGGTTTTTAGACCATCTACCATGGATGAGACGCCCATCCGGACAAAAACCCATGCCAGCATATATCCAAATGCGACGGAAGTGACGATACTCACAATGTAGGGTGCCATGCCCACGTCCTGGGCCTCTTCCATTGACAGGTCGTTCATCGTGAGCCACGACTCAGAGAACAGGCCGTACCAAACTGCCGGAATAATCTGTCCCAGCACAACGATTACCCAGACGGCAGCATGGTTGATTTTCAACTTTTGCATAGAAAATAGGGTTGGTTAGGACGAAGAATTTAGCAAAAATTCCAGTCCCACGTCCTGGCTCTACAGATCTTTTGCCTTTTCCCAGTAGGCATCCATCTCCGCCAGAGACATTTCGGTAAGGAGCTTTCCATCCCTTTTTGACTCCGATTCCAAATATTGGAATCGCCGAATGAATTTCTTGTTGGTCTTCTCCAAAGCCTCCTCAGGATTGATATCCACAAATCTGGAGTAGTTGATCAGCGAAAAGAGCATGTCCCCGAACTCCGAAGTAGCACGGTCCAGATCTACGGTCTGTTCATCCTCGATGTCAAATTCTGACTTGAACTCCTGCATTTCTTCTTCCACCTTTTCCCACACCTGGCTTTTGTCGTCCCAGTCAAATCCGACTCCTTTTGCTTTCTCCTGTATCCGCATGGCTTTTACAATAGCCGGTAGAGATGTGGGGACACCGCCCAGCACTGAATGATTTCCCTTTTCCTGGAGCTTAATCTTCTCCCAGTTGGCCTTGACAACTTCCTCATCATCCGCATCCACATCCGCGTATATGTGAGGATGTCTCCTCACCAGTTTATCGCAGACCTGATGTATTACCTCGGCAATATCAAAGTCCTGCGTTTCGTTGGCAATACGGCTGTAGAAAACGATATGTAGGAGAATATCACCCAGCTCCTTTTTGACTTCCTCCAAATCCCCCTCCAGGATGGCATCCGACAATTCGTAGGTCTCCTCGATGGTGAGGTGCCGCAGACTGGCCATGGTTTGCTTTTTATCCCAAGGACAGTTTTCACGCAACTCATCCATTATCGTCAACAACCGGTCAAAGGCTTCGAGCTTTTCCTTTCTTGTAAGATCAGGTTTGGAGAGTGGTTTGGACATGAATGAATCTTTTCTGATTAGATATGTGTTACTCCTTAGCCGATGCAATATTGTTAATTTTGAAGGAATAAAGAGAAGGTATCATGACTACTGTACTACTGGGAATCGGATTCATAGCTGCTTTTTTTGTGTTGATGTCTGTGAGATTGATCTTCGTTAAGAATGGTGAATTCAAAGGCACTTGTGCCTCCCAATCTCCATTCCTAAACAAAGAAGGTGCACAATGCGGGTTTTGCGGCAAAACGGTGAAAGAAGGGGACGCTTGCGCCAACCCAGACTCTGAAGTCAACAAGGTTCTGGCGAAATTCAACTGAGCTTTTTCAGCTACTGGCTCGAACAAATAACTCTATCTTTGCGCACCGCTAAAAAGGATAGACATTGACACTCATCAAATCCATCTCGGGTATCCGAGGCACAATCGGAGGCAACCCCGGAGATACACTTTCACCCATTGATGTTACGAAGTTTGCAGCCGCTTATGGCATGTGGCTCACGGAGCGGCATCAAGCGCCATTGGTAATTCTCGGCAGGGATGCTCGCCCATCCGGCAAGACCATCTCCCAACTGGTGGCAAATACACTCATCGCCCAGGGGATTTCGGTACTGGATCTCGGCCTGAGCACGACCCCTACGGTGGAAATGGCTGTATTAATGGAAGAAGCGCAAGGTGGCGTTATCATCACTGCCAGCCACAACCCCGCAGGATGGAATGCCTTGAAGCTACTGAACGAACGGGGGGAATTTATTTCGGCGGCAGATGGCCAGGTAGTTTTGGAATGGTCCGAAAGGCCTGATCTCTCTTTCGTGGAGCCCAAAAAATTCGGCACCTACAGCAAGAACAAGGACTACATCGACAAGCACATTGATGAAATCCTGAAGCACCCCTTAGTGGACGTGCAAAAGGTTCGTGACAGTCAATTCAAAGTTGCAGTTGATGCCGTCAACAGTACCGGAGGTATCGCCGTACCACGGCTATTGGAAAAACTGGGGGTTACCGTGACCGAAATGCACTGTGAACCCAATGGACTCTTTCCCCACAATCCCGAGCCACTTCCGGAAAACATCACGCAGATACGCAACGAAATTGAGTCAGGTGATTACCACCTGGGTATCGTCGTGGATCCTGATGTCGATCGATTGGTCTTCGTATGTGAAGATGGGGAGCCTTTTGGCGAAGAGTATACGCTTGTTGCCGTAGCTGATTATGTGCTAAGCAAGAACAAAGGCAATACCGTCTCGAATCTTTCCAGCACGAGAGCATTGAGAGATGTCACAGAAAAAAAAGGCGGGACCTACCATGCCGCCGCGGTAGGCGAAGTGAATGTTGTCACCAAAATGAAAGAGGTACAGGCCGTCATTGGTGGTGAAGGAAATGGAGGGGTCATCGTGCCTGAATTACACTATGGGAGGGATGCCCTGGCAGGAATCGCTTTGTTCCTTACACATCTGGCAAATTTTGGCAAAAGCGTATCCATGCTGCGATCGACCTATCCCAGCTACCACATTTCCAAAAACAAAATCGAATTGACTCCGGAGATTGATGTAGATGCGATCCTTGAGCAGCTGAAAGACAAGTATAAGAATCAGCCGATCAACACCATTGATGGCGTGAAAATCGAATTTGACCGTGAGTGGGTCCAACTCCGAAAATCCAACACTGAGCCGATAATCCGTATCTTTGCGGAGTCAGATAGTGCAGCTACGGCGGAACATCTCGCCAACAAGTTGATCGCTGACATTAAGGAATTCATATCTACTTAGTCACATAAAACCCAGCGTACGATGAGCGTTTTTTTTGATAATGCAGCCACCACACCCCTCGATCCTGCTGTATTTGAAGCCATTAGACCTTTCTTTGAAGAACTGCACGGGAATCCTTCATCTATTCATTCCCATGGCCGTGTGGTCAGATCGGCTGTCGAGAAAGCGAGGAAAAAAGTTGCGGACTTGCTGAATACCTCCCCATCAGAAATCATTTTCACTTCGGGTGGCACGGAGGCAGACAATACTGCCCTGGTTTCTACGGTAAAGACCAAGGGTATTCGCCATGTCATTTCATCAAAAATTGAGCATCATGCCGTATTGCATACCCTTCAGGAGCTGGAGAAAGAGGGGCTGGTAGAAGTACATTTTGTCCAATTAGAAGACGATGGACAAATAGACTATGCCCATCTGGAATCTTTGCTAAAAGCTTACCCCAAAGCATTGGTTAGCCTGATGCATGCCAACAACGAAATCGGGAATGTTACCGATATTGACCGTGTAGGGGAAATGTGTGAGGAATATGGGGCATCATTTCACAGTGATACGGTTCAGACCATTGGGCATTTCGAGCACAATCTCCAAGCTCTCAAAGTCCACGCAATCGTTGGTTCTGCTCATAAGTTGCATGGGCCCAAAGGCATTGGCTTCCTGTACCTGCGGCACGATCACAAGATCAGACCTTTTATTCATGGTGGTGCCCAGGAAAGGAACATGAGGGGTGGTACAGAGAATGTTTATGGTATTGTCGGTCTGGCCAAAGCAATGGAGCTAGCTTATGAAAAGCAACAGGAGCACCGAACCCATATCGAATCTCTGAAAAGAAGGATGATCGAGAAGCTAAGGGCTGCTATCCCCGACGTTCACTTCAATGGGACTTCGGCCGATCTATCCAATAGTCTCTACACAGTGCTTAATGTCTGCTTACCCCCATCGGAAGACAATGACATGTTGCTTTTCAATCTGGATATCAATGGTGTTTGTGTTTCCGGAGGTAGTGCCTGTAGTAGCGGTTCGAATATCGGATCACATGTGCTGGCGGAACTGAAAAGAGATCAAAACCGAGGGGCAGTGCGCTTTTCGTTCAGCAAGTATAACACAGCTCAAGAGGTAGACTATGCCGTGGATAAGCTTGCCGAGACGGTCGCCGTTGGGGTATAAGTCTCTCATCTGGTTACTCCTGTTCGCCATTCCGGAGATTGCCGCCGCCCAATGGGTGAAGCAAATTCCAGCAATTCAAAATCGACCCGTTGAGGCTGCCGGGCCTTTCACTGCAGTGGTGGTGGTGTTGGCAGATGTGGATCCTCCTCATACGCTCAATTTGCGGGTAGACGGCCAGCTTTATGAGGTTTTGAAAGATGAAGATGCACCTGTTCCTTCCTTCTTTTTGTCACTGGAGGGGGAGCATAAGCACCTATCAGTTGACTGTCCGAACCCCTTCGATTTGTATCTCATCAATAGCGGCGTTGTGCCCGCCACCGAGAGTCAGCTACGATTCGAAAATGAGCACTGCTATGATTTTGAAGCAGTCTCGCAAGCCTCATGGCGCGCCGGATTGCCATCTCCAGCCTTTGATCGCGTCGCCAATTCAGTAAGACATCTCGTCGTACATCACACCGCTGGTTCGAACTCCAACACAAACTATACCCAGGTGGTCCGTGATATATATCTATTTCATACACAGGTAAATGGTTGGTCGGATATTGGCTACAATTTTCTGGTGGCCCAGGATGGAACCATTTTCGAGGGAAGAGATCCAGGTAGCGACCTCACTGAATATGAGGTGCTAGGAGCACATTTCTGTGCCAAGAACAGCGGGACACTCGGTGTTGCCATGCTGGGAAACTTTGAAACGGCACAACCAACAACTGCAGCCGTGAGCAGCTTGTCACAGGTCCTGGCGTCTGCGGCCGATCGATTTGACCTCAATGTCCTTGGCAGCGCTCAACATAGAGGTCAGGAACTCAATCACATAGCTGGCCACCGGGATGGCTGCGCAACCCTTTGCCCCGGCGAGCATCTCTATGCCCAGCTGGCTGATTTGAGAAGTCAAACTTCAGATCTACTGGACAACTGTAATGAATTGCCAGAGGATCCCGTCGTTTTCAACCTCTATCCGAATCCAGTACAGGTAAATGAACTGCTAACCATAGAATCGCCAGACTCAGTAAGAACAGTGGCGCTCGTACACCTCAATGGCGGCAATGTTAGAAACCTGGCCATCGACCAGGGCCAAATAGCGCTCACCGATGTACAGCGTGGGCTCTATCTGCTATACATCGAGATCGGACAGTCGCAGGTTGTTCGAAAACTGGCAGTTCGATGAGATGTGCCCGATCCCTCATATAGCAAACCCCCGGAAATATTCCCCGGGGGTGCTGATTGTTGTGAACTATTGACGGTGTCAATGTCTATTTGTGGAGACTACTTTTTGGAGAATCTTAGCTGGTGTGTTTTGTCCCCGGAAACCAGCTCAATCAGGTACATCCCTGGATTCAAATGGCTCACATCCAGCACATAGTGGTTTCCTTCGGCGATTTCATGCCCCAACAGCCTTCCGCGCAAATCGAATACCTGCACTTCCAAAAGAGCTCCGTCTTCGATGTCGATAAAAAGGAGATCAGCAGTCGGATTCGGATACATCAAGACCTCCATTGAAGGCTCCCGGGTGGTACCCAGTACATCGGTCAAATTTGCCTCAACGGTAATGGACTGAGCCGCATTGCCAACTCCGGTACTGCCGAAAGCTACGCCTTCGCCTATGCTCAATGCGACCTCGCCAGAGGAAGACGGGGTTACTGTCGCATTGTAGACTGCATCCTGTCCGGTCAGGTTGCTTACCTCTCCGTTAGTCACATTGAGGTCTTCCAGGGCAAATCCTGTGACAGCTTCGGCAAAGACAATGGCAACATCAAAAGGGCCGGTGACTTCATCCATATCCGTCTCCATGGTCACCTCAATAAGATCCGCGGCTCCCGATGCACTGTAAGTGATCATGAATGTGGGCGCCGCCGAATTGCCGTTCCCTGCATCATCAAAGGCTTCTCCGGCCGGAACGTCAACAGTCACTTCACCCTGGCGTTCGGGGGCCAAGATGAAGGTGAAAGTCTTGTTGTCCTCAGCAGCAAAGTCCGAAATGGTTCCGTTCTCTACTACAATATCCGCCTCTTCAAAGTCCGAAACCAGTTCACTGAACGCCACCGTAACGGGTATCGATGTAGACGTAGTGGGGCTACTCTCCGAACTGCTAATGGTTGTGGTGGGCGAGGTAGTGTCGACGGTAGTTGAGACCTGTGACGCTGCTTCGTTGGTATTTCCAGCCGCATCCCTGGCAATGCCATCCGCTATATCTATGGTCAAAGGGCCCTCATCTTGGGGTGTGACCTTAACAGTGTACAACCGTCCAGTTACCTTGGTGAAGTCACTCATGCTGCCATTGTCCAGCTCAATATCTCCTTGCTTGAAACCGAGAACCTTTTCACTAAATGTAATGGTCGCTGTGAAATCCTCATTGGTGTTGCTGGGCACATCGTCGATAGTTACAGTGGGTGATGTTTGATCTATCACGATACTGAATTGACTGGCAGCCGTATTCCCATTACCCCCATCATCCTCGGCAACATCCGCCGCCACATCCACGGTGACAGTACCTTCTCCCAAAGCTTCAAGGGTAAACGTATAGGTTGTTGCATCGGTAGAAGCAAAGTCTGCAATGGTACCATTTGACACGGCAACGTCCCCTTTCTTAAAACCTGAAACCTCCTCATCGAATGTCACAGTGATGTCTATAGAAAGCAGGTTAGTCGGACTTGTCACCGAGCTCGTGATGGCAACAGCGGGTGCAGCAAGGTTTGCTGAGACCACTAGCTGGTTAGCAGCCAGGTTGCCATTATCTGCTTCATCTACGGCTACTCCGGCCGCTACATCGATCGTCACATCTCCCGACGCATCAGGTGTCACCATCGCCGAATATGTAGTCCCACTTCCAGTGAAATCAGAAATTGTTCCATTGTCTATGACGACTTCCTTTTCCTTAAAACCAGTGACAGACTCGCTGAAAGTTATGGTAATCTCGAAATCTTCATTTACAGTGCCGTTGGCATCGGTGGTAAGTGTAACGGAGGGTGATTCTGTGTCTATGATCAGGTCCTTATTTGAAGATAGCGACTCCGAATCACCAGAAGCAGGCAGGGTCAATACAGCATCGACTCCTTCCGGGGATTGCAACTCATAGTTGTTGAGGGCTAATGATTCCGATGTGTAGGCAAGATCACCAGATTCGTCGTCTGCCTGAACTTCATAATTGAGGGTAAGCACCTTTCCGGAGACACTACCAAAACTGGCAATTTGATCGGTGTCTCCCGTTTCCAGGTCGAGGCTGATATCGCCGTTTCCAAGATCATTGGCTTCGATATCTCCGTCAAAAGTGATAGTGATCGGGATTACCGTTCCCTCGCGGTACGCACCGTCGCTGGTAGTGGAACTTACGCTTACGATCTCCGGGACATTGTTTACAGTTAATGTGAAGCTTTGATCGACAGTCTTAGTGCCATCGGTGACTTCCAACACCACCTCATTGTCTCCCAAATCATCAGCTGAGCTCGTTCCCGATAGGGCCGCATTCTCCTGGGTTACAGCGAGGATCTGATTTTCCAGATCGGCAGCCAGAAAAATGGTCGCATCCTGACCTAATGCCAGGTCGGTATAGAGTGACACATCGCTGACCGCAATGATTTCCTCAGCCTCATCTTCCTCTATGTTGTACCTCAACACATAGTTGTTGCCTATTTGGGTAGCATAAATATTGCCAAGGTTGTCGATGGCGAGATCCGTAGCAAAGAAGTTACCGGCAGCCACAATCAGCTCGACTTTGACGTCATTCTCATCAACCCGAGTGAGTCCTGCCCCGTTGCCATCGTTGACGTAGTAGATAAAGCCATCCTCATCCACCACCATATCATAAACATTGGGGACATTGGTAGCCACGGTAGAGACGATGCCATCGGTATCCACTTTTCTGATTACCCCATCCCCCTGGTCCGCGATGAAGAGATTACCGTCATCGTCCACAAAAATCGCCTCAATGTTGACGAAGTCGGCATCTGTTGCCTGACCCCCATCACCAGCACCCGTGGATACAGTTCCGTTAGTGACCCTGCCAGCCACCGTACTGATTGTACCATTTAGGGCAATTTTGCGAACCCCTGGGTTACCAAAACCAGACAATGTCGTAACAATAAACAACGACCCCTCTGGCCCAAAAGTCATGTCCTTGATGGTCATGAGTTCAGCATTTACGGCCTGGCCTCCATCTCCTGTACTCGCATTGGTACCATCTCCGGCGATGGTGGAAACAACACCTTGCGTGTTGATTTTTCGTATTCTGTTGAGATGAGCAACAAAGAGGTTTCCTTCCTGATCGACGGCTATGGCATTTGGGGAACCTATGGACGCATCCAAGGCGGCGTCACCATCACCGTCAAAGGCATCGACGCCATCACCAACCACTACCTCAGCCACGAAGTCGCCCTGCGTCAAACTAAGCCAGTTGGGTAGCGTTTCGGCCGTTATTGATACGAAATCACCATCCACATCCTCTACGCCAACCTCGTAGGAATACTTCTCTCCTTCAGTCACAGCCGTGGGGGCGGTACTGGTGAAGGTGGGCTTGTCGTTGGTGTTATTGACGTGGAGGTTTACGCTGCGGTTGACTACGTCATTACCATCATCAAGCGCAAGGACCACCTCATTCGGACCTGAGTCATCATTTGTCGGTGTCCCGGAAAATGCCATCGCAGGATAGTTTTCAGTAATGGCCGAAAATCCCACGTCAGCAATGAGCAGAGCGCCATTCAATGGGTTTTGGATCAACCCGATTGGTGTGCTGGGACCCGTGCTCACCTCGGTCACGGTGACAGTTGCGCCATCAATATCGATCCTCCGAACGGCTTCGTTACCGCCTTCCACGACATACAACAAAGAACCATCTCCATTGGTAATGATGCCCGCAGGCTCATCAAATCGGGCTGTACTGCCAGGCCCATCTTTGGAACCTGATGTGCCAGCTTGGCCAGCTAACAAAGTTCTACTCGTCCCGTCGATGCTGTAAATGGCATGGTCACCAAAATCGCTCACATAGAGGACTCCGGCCTGATCAATTGCAAGGCCATAGGGAAAGCTAAAGGTGAAGTCAGCACCTGTACCATCTTGCAGCGTAGTGATTGTACCTCCGCTTAGTTTTTTGACCACGCCATTTCCGGCATCGGCGATGTAGATGTCATCATTGGAAGCAATGAGTAAGTTAGAAGGAGAATCGAAAGTGGCGGTAGACGCACTGGCTGCCCCCGTGGCATCACC
Source organism: Cyclobacteriaceae bacterium (assembly GCA_965601475.1). GTDB lineage: Bacteria > Bacteroidota > Bacteroidia > Cytophagales > Cyclobacteriaceae > JAWPMT01. Next base: position 2,423,783 of record OZ271832.1, read on the forward strand.
AGCGCTGCCATTTCCTGCGATTGTGGTCACGGTCACCAACCCATCGAGGTCTGAAATTTTTCTCAGGGCATGATTGTCCTGGTCTATCACATAAAGATCTCCATTCGAGTCCACATCTATGGCAAACGGCGTTTCGAAAGCGGCCGCAGTACCATTGCCATCTATGAAGCCGCTCGAGTTGTCGGACTGGCCTGCGATTCGCGTCAGGGAACCTCCAAGGTTGTCCACTCGAAAGATGGCGTTGCTACTCTGATCTGTGAGGTAGAAAGAGTTATTGGTAAAAGTCAGGTCCGTCACATCCACGCCATTGGTGAAGGTGAAAGACTCCAGATCAAGCGCTGCCTCCAGCCAATTGGGAGAGCTGCTGACTTCCATGTCCACCAAATCTCCATCGACATCAGAGGCATACACCAGGTACTCATAAGCCTCTTCTTCGGTAGCGACGGTTGAGGCGTTCAGCTGCTCGATTAGATCGGGTTCGTCATTCACATTGGTGACTGTGATCTGAAAATCCTGAGTTGTTGTAAGCGCGGAGCTGGCGACCTCCAGACTCACCTCAAAACTCCCAACTTGCTGATCATTCGGAGTACCACTGAGCAGGTATTCGTTGGTACTGATTTCAGCAAAAAATCCCTTGTCTCCAGTCGAAAGCAGGACTTGCCCTTCATCGTTTATGTCAAATTGATAAACATTTCCGAAGCCGACCTGCAGCGCATCAACGTCATCGACGTATACGTTTCCGCCATTTCCTGCGACTGTGTTGATGATTCCATCCCTGGTTACCACCCTCACCCTCCTATTGTTGAGGTCTGCGATGTAGACATCACCATCGGCGTCCACTGCCAATCCAAAGGGTGTATTCAATAAGGCAGCAGTAGAGACACCGCCATCTCCCGAAAATCCGGCCGATCCATTTCCTGCCAGGGTGGTGATATTTCCTGTCATGGCCTCGACCTTCATCACACGATGGCCACTGGCATTGGAGATGAAGATGTTTAGGTCCTTGTCCACGGCCACACCTGCAGGAAAGCCGATGCCAGCAGAGGTTGCTGCAGTACCCTCACCGCTGAAAGTCGTAGAACCATTTCCGGCAACCGTAGAGATAACGCCAGTGGAGTTCAACACTTTTCGGATACGACCATTGTTTCGGTCTGCTATGTACAGATTGTCTGAAGCGTCAAACGCAATCGCTTCTGGAAACATTAGGCTTGCGCTGGCCGCCTGGCCTCCATCTCCAGCAAACTGCCCGGTGCCATTGCCCGCGTAAGTAGTGATCACGCCGGTACCGACATCGATCTTTCGTACCCTGTGGTTATTGCTCTCACTTACAAAAACATTGTTGTCGCTATCTACAGCCAAATCCGTGGGTTCGTCGAGTTGAGCGGATGTGGCTTGACCGCCATCCCCACTAAACCCGGCTGTACCGGTTCCTGCAAACAGTGAGATGGTTCCATTTGCTGCAAGCCTCCATATCACGTGGTTGTCATGATCGGCGAGGTAGACATTTCCTAAACCATCGTAGGCAGCGGACCGCGTCAATCCAAACTCAGTATCTAACGGGTCCGTAGTAGTACCGTCGAATCCATCGGTTGTACCCGTTCCGGCCATGGTGGAAGCCACATTCCCCTCCAATGTCAACCAATCTGGGAAATCAGAGCTTGAAAAATCCAAATTAGCACCTCCTAATCGCGTAAATGCGGCAATGGAATAGGAATACTCTTCATCTTCGGTGGCGGTTGTAACAGGATCCGTAGAAAAGATGGGCTCATCGATATCATCCAAGACATAGATTATACTTTCCGATGGCTCCGAGACATTGCCAGCTTCGTCCAACACGAAAAGTCTGTATTCGCCAGTAATCCCGGGAGCATTTATGAAGGGAACATCTCTCATTGTACATATGGTTGGAGGTATAGGAACACAGGTCAAATCCATTGGGTCAGGGCATGTGGTACCAGGATCATCAACACAACCAGGTGGGTCAATCACACTGATGGTAGTTCCCTGGGTTATGCTAGTTGAAGTTGTGAAATCGGTAGTTCCTTCCGGAGCAATGTATACCAGTGATGTGACCGAAGCATTATCGAACAAAAGCTGACCATCGACGAGGGAGAAAAGGTTTTCTGTCAGTATAAGGTCCTGGTTATTGGGTGGGGTATTGTCGTAGGTTACCGAAGCTGAGGCGGCATCATTTCCGATGCCATGGATATTGGCTACATCCGGTAACAACTCTAGGGTAACCACGCCTTCTCCATTTGAAGTAACATCAACTGTATAGTTATTGGTAGAGACTTCTACAAGATTGGAGGCGACCCCATTGGTGACCGTGAAGTCGGAAATGTCAAAACCACTTAATGTCCCGAAGAAGCTGACATCAAATTGTATAGTCGAATTATTGGTAAAATCGTCAGCACTTGAGATTTCCACATTCGTCCCGATATCTAAGAACACTAGGAAATCCGAATCGAAAGTGTTGAAACCACCAGCGACATACCTACCTCCCGAGTAAAAATTTGCGCGTATTGCAATATCAGAATTATCCAAAGAAAAGGTGTATACCTGACCTCCTGTCAGCCTTACAGGATTGATTAGCGTGATATCAACAGGCCCCGTCACCAAGCTAGCCTGCTGTGAATGTAGCAGAGTCCCGCCGGTCCCTTCACCCTCATAAATCTGCAAGAGCTTACTCCCCACAGAATTGGACCGGGGGATCACCGTCAACTTTGTCATTTTCCCATCCTGTGTAGGCGTAAACGACTGATATAGGTCAACTGTACTTCCAAAAGAAGACATAGCCAAATCATTCGGATTGGAATCAACATCTAACACTTCGTTAGGTTGGGCAGTAACACTGAGACCCAAAATGAGCAAGAAAGGCAGAAATAGTATCCCTCTGAGTAATTGTCTATACATGGCGAAATAAGAAATAATGATCCTCTAGGCTTTCAATATCCGGAGATCATTTATTCTTTTTCAAAGAATGTGGCGGCTGAAACGGGCCCAGGGGTGAATACACGAGATCATGTGGCAGAGTTATCCTCGTTGATCTTCGATAAAATCATTATTTGTGATATAGTCTGAGTTTAGAATAACCCCCAGAACAAACGACAGTGCCAATTGTGGATGAGTATCGATCTAATTGGCTAGAAGATTGAGACCAAGGTCGGAGTTTCTCCCCTCCAAAGGCGAATCTAGGCCGCAAAGCGTAGCGTAAAACTCATCCCATCTTTGCCATCAATCGAATATTCCCCTTCCAGCTGGTCGCTTAAGATTCTCACCAGCCTCAAGCCCAGCGATCTTGTACGACGCAGATCTATCTCCTCAGGCAGACCTCTGCCATTGTCCGAAACCTTCAACTGATACTGATCATCTTCCCTGGTAAGGTAGATGCTGAATTGGCCTTCTTCTTTACGGTCAAATGCATACTTGAAAGTATTGGTGGTTAGTTCGTTGATGATTAAGCCCAGGGGCACGGCGCTTTCCACATCGAAATAGGCATCGTCAGCTTTCACCTGAACCCGTACTTTCTCTGCCTCATGGCCAAAAGAGGATCTAATTTCATTGACCAATTCCTGGACATATTCGCCAAAGGGAATGCTCTTCAGGTCCTCGTTTTCATAGAGTTTTTGATGAATCAGCGACATAGAGCGTACTCTGCCCTGGCCCTCTTCCAACACATTTCGGATATGCTCATCATCAAACTTCCCGGATTGGAGATACAGGAGATTGGCGATGATCTGGAGGTTGTTTTTGACACGATGATGAATCTCCTTCAATAGGGTCTCGCGTTCTCTTAAGCTCTGTTGGATGGTCCCGTTCTGCTTGGCGATTATTTCCTTATCTCTTTCGGCAGCTTCCTTTTGCTTTTTCAGGTCGTTGGTCCTTTCCTGCACTTGTTGCTCAAGTACCTTTTGGTACTTGCTGATTTGTCTGATTCGATAGTTGTAGATAGTGACAAACAGAAACAGCAACGCACCCACACATGCCAGATAAAACCAGAGCGTCTGCCACCACGGTGGCGTGACCTTCACAAAAAGTGCTGTTGTTTCCGACCGGCTCTGTGGCCCTCGCCCTTCGGCATAGACCTCGAAGGTGTAAGACCCCGGAGGTAAGCTTGTATAAATGGCCTGGCGGTTTTTGGCGTCAGTCTGTATCCATTGCTCGCTAAGGCCACTTAGGCGGTAGTGATAAGTGAGCTTTTCAGGCCTTACGAAACTCAATCCTGAAAACCCAAAGGACACAATTGATTCCCTGTAGCTGAGACTAATGGATTTGGTAATGAGGATATTGCCACTCAGGGCTTTGCCATCTGGATCCTGGGATTCACTCAAAACCTCCAATTTGTCGATGATCATATCAAATGGATGGCCTTCCATATCCAATCGACTAGGGTGGAAGTAAGTCAACCCCCTGCTTCCACCAAAAAACAACTCGCCCTGATCGGATTTGAAGGTGGCTGCGTTGAAATGATTTCCCTGCAATCCATCTTTTTTGTCCAGGTTGAAGAAAGTCCGTGTATCAGGATCAAACCTGCTGATCCCTCGATTACTACTGATCCAAAGTAGGCCGCTATCATCACGCTCTATGCCTATGATGGCATTGTTGGCAAGACCATCATCTTCGGTGTATCTTTCAAAAACATATTTTCCCGACTCCTGATTGATTCTGTTGAGACCACCCCCAAAGGTTCCCACCCAAATGTCTCCCATTCCATCCGAATGAACCGCCCACACCCGGTTGTTGGCGAGCCCTTTCGGATCTGCGCTTTCTCTTTTGAAACGAACTAAATCCCCACCGTCCGGATCGAAACGAACCACCCCTCCTCCATATGTGCCCATCCAGAAGTGTCCCCTTTTGTCCTCGGCAATAGCAAGGAAGCCATGGTGGTCATCCATTTCGTGCTGCCTGAAATAGGGTCGAAATCTTTGCATTTGATCGTTCCAGAGATTGATGCCATTCCATGTCCCAACCCACAGCCTTCCCCGTTGATCCGTATGAAAAAAGGTAATGTCCTCATGTGACAGACCACTGCTCCCGGAGATGGGAATAAAGTGCCCTCCTTCCCAGAAACCTAATCCCTCTTGTGTGCCAATCCAGATTTTACCCTGATACCTTGTAATGGCCTTGATGTAATTACCGGGTAAATCACTGTTTTGCGTTGTGAATACTTCGATAGAATCCCTCTGGCTGGAAAGAAAGTTGAGTCCGGTCCTCGTCCCAATCCAGGTTCCCTCCGAATCGGCATAAACGCTTTGTACAAAATTCCCGGAAAGTCCCTGGGAGGTGTTTAGTAAATCAAAACTTCTGGAACTCGGTGTGTGGATACCAAAACCACCTCCCCAGGTTCCAATCCAAATGTTGCCTTCCCTGTCTTCAAATACGGAACGGATTGTCTTGCTTGGCAAGGCGTTCATGCCTTTGTCCGTAATGAGGACGCTACTGTTATCTTGTTTGTCAATGAAGTGAAGGCCCTCCTGGTCTGTTCCGATCCAGGTATTGGCTTGTCCATCCACCAGGTAGGCAGACACTCGTTGTTGCGGGCAATTCTTATCTCGACGAAACTGGCCGCTGTCCTTGTCGAACCGCCAAAGACCATTTGACGTCAAACAGACAATGGAAGCCTCGGCCACATGTCCGTAAACCTGATCTGCCGGAACCTCATAGTGACTCACTATTGCGCCGTGCCGGTCCACCTTATAAATACCGTTCTCCAGCGTACTGATCCACAAATGACCACCTTCAACCGTAATGTTCATGGCAGTAGCTGCAAAACCATCAATGACCGTCTCTTCCCAAACATCGCTGGATGGTTTAAGGACCAAAAAGCCTCGCTCGGTAGCCATGAAAACCTCGGCTTTGTCTAAAACAAGCGTCCGCACGGCCAGATTTCCGGCTTTCGCTCCTTGCTGTCTGCGAAGGTGTTTAGTGAAATGATCCGTATTCCTATTGTAAAAGCTCAGCCCATCGCGGGTCCCGACCCAAATGTTACCGTCCTCGTCTTCCACCAGGGTTTGAATATCATTGCCGATGATGGATAGGGAATCTGCGGGATCATTCTTAAACACCCGAAAATCATGTCCATTGAAGTAATTCAACCCATCCGTTGTACCAATCCATACGATACCGAATTTATCTTGCAGAAAGCAGTTGACAGTGACGTGAGATAGCCCATCCTCCACGCCATAAGTTCTCAAATGAATATTTCGCTGGATTTGAGCTGTGGCAGACCCCAGGATCAAAAAAACGCAAATCAACAGAACAGATCTACAACGGCCCATCCTCAGTAGGTGTCAATAACTTCCCTGAGTTTCTCTTGATACGACTTCGAGACTGGTATTGAATATTGGTCGACACTGATGAAATTGGTTCCTATCCCGGCGATGGCTTTCAGATTGACCACGTACGACCTATGCACCTGCATAAACTGGCCACGAGGTAGTTTTGTCAGAAACGTCTTCAGCGTTCCCCTGATCAGGTGCTTCTTGTTTGTCATGAAAAGCTCCAGATAATTGTCGTCGCTCTTGAGATAGAGAATCTCGTTCAAATTCACTTTGTGGAAAAAACTCTCATCCTTTATAAAGATAACATCGCCCAATGGACTTTCAGGAGCCATCTGCTGGACTTCCAGATGTTTGGCCAGCGCCACTTCCATTGCACCATGCAGGTTTTGTTTCTCTATTGGCTTCATCAGGTAACCATAGGGATTGGTCCTTGCGGCAGATTCTATGGTGTCCTTATCACCATAAGATGTCAGAAAAATGTATGGGAAGCTGAAACGGCTTTTGATCTGCCCCGCCAGCCAAATGCCATCCGCCTCTCCTTTTAGGCGAATATCCAACAAGGCGAAGTCTGGCTGCTCTTTTTCGAACGCTTCCCAGGCTTTCTCAGCACGCATGTACTGCCCAAATATTTCGTATCCCAACTCTTCCAGCATTTCACACAATGCTTCTGAGTTGATCATCTCGTCCTCAACAACGGCGACTTTGATTTTTGCTGATTGGATCATATTGCTGTGGGGATTTCCCCACATTAAATATGGTAAGGCTAATCATAAAATCCTGAAATATATGCCGAAACAACGGTCCTCTGGGGTGATCGGCATGATATCTGGGGTGAATGCATTGAAATCATGTTACGCTTCTGCACACAGTGCCCATGTCCGGCCTTTATTGCTCAGGAGGCTACCAGTTCGTTGGAACACACCGGTTCAATTCTTGATTGTTTGTCTTGGAAGGGTTTGTCTGAGAAGTCCGGCCGGTAGGCGATCTCTCAACTGCTGTTGTCCAGGTCAAAAACATCTGCACATTTCTTCAAAAAAGGGAAGAATGGGCTCTGAACATCTTGGTCGGAATATCTGCTTCCTTGTCTACATGGCTGTTTAAATATCGACATCACCGTGGAATTGGTCTCTCTTTTGTGGTGAATGGATGAATTCCAGGGGTGAGCCTTACTCCATCAACATAATGGCCCCCATCAATTTGATGGAATACCATAGGTTCTCCATGCGCAGGTTTTCATTAGCCGCGTGCTGATTATTGTCGTGATTGGCCACTGGCACGATGATGGCGGGCTTCTGCAGTACATCAGTGAACAGATACAAAGGCAGCGAACCACCCAACGTGGGCAATAAGATCAAATCATCGCCTGCTACCCCTTTCACTGCTTCCACCACCTGATTGGCCACCGGCTCTTCCATAGAAGTCCGCGCCGCCGGATAACCACTACCACGAATAACCTTAGCGATTTTTGGATATTTCAACCGTGTCTCCTCATCGGGGTCTTCTCTCACAATATGGTAGCCCTCCTTCTTGATATGAGCTTCCACAAGATCCAGCATCTTCACCGGATCACAACCCTTAACCAACCTTACCCCCAGGGCGGCCGTGGCCGTAGACGGAATAACATTTCTAGCCAGCTGGCCCACATTTCCGGTACTGATCCCTTTGATAGTTAGTGATGGATAGAGTAATCGTTCATAGAGGTTTTGATCGCCCTCGGTATCAGCGAGACCTAGCTCCCGCTTCAATTGAGCATCCACGTCCGGGACGTTAGCCAGTGCTTCAAGGTCGGCACCGGTTAGGGGTTCCACATCGTCATAAAATCCTTCGATGATGACGTTGCCGTTTTCATCTTTCATACTGCCAATCAAGCTGGAGATCAACTGACCGGGAACAGGAGCCCAATTGCCGTAGTGCCCACTGTGTAGGGGACGATTCGGGCCGTAAACCGTGATTTCCAGTCCTGTTACCCCTCGAACTCCGAAGACCAGTTGTGGCCTACGCGTCTGATGCACAGGTCCGTCACAAAACATCCATAAGTCGATTTCATCAATCAAAGCTCTGTGATCCTCCAGGTACTGTCGTAGATTCCTGCTTCCCGCTTCCTCCTGGCCCTCAAAAAAGAAGATCAGGTTACTCGTGATTTTCAGATTCTTTTCTCGAATCACATCCAGTGCATTTAAAATTCCTATGATCGGTGCCTTGTCATCTCCAGCAGAACGGGCATAGATCCGGTTGTCAAGGTCAATGTCCTCTCCTGCACCAGGAAAGGGGATCGGTTTTCCTCCCTGTGCCATCGATTTGTCATAGAAGATCGGTTCCCACGGCGCATGCTTCCATTGCGTCGGATCCGCCGGTTGGCCGTCATAGTGGACGTAGAACGCCAGGGTGCGGTCGGCATTTTCGGCAGGCAGGTAGCCAAAAATGATCGGTGGCGTGCCTATGGTTCTGAGGAGTTGTGTCTGTATACCTCGGGCTTCCAGCTCCCTTTTGATGTACTCAGCATTCTTATTGATATTCGGCAGATCATAGGCCACGTTGGGTATCTCCAGCAAATCCCGGAAGTCGGCAATGATCTGGTGGCCATTTTTTTCGATATGTTCGTCAAACAATTCAACTTGGGCCAACATTGTCTGAGCACAAAGAAGTAAGGGTAGTACGAGTAGGTTCCTGGTCATTTGGATCATGGATCGTGGTTTTAACCCAACAATCTTAATGAATACACCCGAGAAAGATTCAGACCTGGGAATTTCAGTGGTGATCCCAACACTCAATGAGGAGGCGTATATCGCCCAGACCATCAATCATCTCCGGAAAGTGGCCTTCCAGGTAAATCGACTTGAAATCATTGTGATAGATGCTGGAAGCGATGACCAAACCGTGTCCATAGCCCAAGACGTGGGTACCAGAACCCATGTCGACAAATCCCTAAAAGGTCTGAAATACAGGTCATTGCAGGAGGGAGTCCGACTATCCTCTGCCAAAACAATCATCTTCCTGGATGCGGACACTTTGCTCCCCGTTGAATTCGACAAACACATTGGCCATGCTATCGAAGCCGGGAATGTGGGCGGAGCTTTCGATATGAAATTTGGCCACGGCGACTGGAAATACATAGGCATCGTGTGGCTCAATCAGCTGAGGTACCGTGTGGATGGCGCCTACTTTGGCGACCAGGCCATTTTCTGCACGAGAAAGGCCCTTGAACTTGCAGGAGGAGTACCTGATGAACCCCTGATGGAAGCATCATATCTGTGCAGACGCTTGCGAAAAATCGGAAAGCTCGCACTTGTCAAAGCACCCGTGATCACCTCTCCACGTCGATTCCGGGACCATGGCTTTTGGCGTGTAGCATGGTTCGATCTAGGAGTTTGGCTGAGGTTTTTATTGGGATTGTCGATCAGAAAATTCGCTTCCGATTATTGGGCATACAATAATCAGTTAAAAAAAAGATAATACTCAGTATATTGAATTCTCGTCATCTCTAAAATTGATGAACCGATGGGGGACCTCAACGTACGAATAGCTAAAAGTCGGAACGAACTCAACGACTTCACCCGCAGTTTGCTCAAGGACATCCATGCGCTCGAGAGAATGCTCGATGAAGGATGGTTCAACGAAGCACCGCTGCACATTGGAGCGGAGCAGGAAATGTGCATCGTAGACAGGCACTACAAACCCGCACCGAAGGCCTTGACCTTTCTGGACAAATCTCATTCACCCGATGTGACGACCGAGTTGGCGTTGTTCAACCTGGAGTTGAACATGGATCCAATTGAGTTTAGAGATGATTGCTTTTCTCAACTTGAAAGGACACTAAAAGAGCGCCTGACGGCCATCAGAGCCTTCGGCGAAAAAGAACACCTGGAACTCGTGCTGACGGGCATCCTGCCCACCATGCGCAAGTTTGACCTGGATATCGAAAACCTCACACCACTTGACCGGTACTACGCTTTAATGGAGGCCATCAGCAAGATGCGGGGAAATATCCATGAGCTCAAGATCACAGGAATGGATGAATTGAACATCAAGCACGATTCAGCGATGTTCGAATCCTGCAACACATCCTTCCAGGTCCACCTCCAGGTCCGACCGGACGAATTTGTAAGGAAATACAACTACGCCCAGACCCTGGCTGCACCAGTATTGGCTGTAGCCGTGAACTCACCCATGCTCTTTGGTAAAAAGCTTTGGTCTGAAACGCGGATAGCCCTCTTCCAACAAACAGTGGACACCCGGATGGTCAGTGAACATCTTCGTGACAGAAGCGGAAGAGTGATGTTTGGCAATGATTGGGTGAAGGAGTCCATGGTGGAACTATACAAAGAAGATATTTCCCGTTTTAGGGTGATGCTCATGTGCGACACGGACGAGGACGCGCTCAAAATGATAGATGAAGGCAAGACACCAAAGCTCCGGGCACTGAATATCCACAATAGCACAGTATATCGATGGAACAGAGCCTGCTATGGTATTAGCCCCAACGGCAAACCACACCTGCGAATCGAAAACCGTGTGCTTCCCTCAGGACCCAGTGTCATTGACGAAGTATCCAATGCGGCATTCTGGATGGGGCTTATGAATGGTTTTTCAGACTATTCCATGGACGTGACCAAGGACTTTGACTTCGACCATGTGAAAGAGAATTTCCTCAACGCCGCCCGAAACGGACTCAATGCCAAATTCAATTGGAAACATGGCAAAAAAATCGGTGCTTCCGAATTAATATCGGAAGTCTTGTTGCCCATCGCCCGGCAGGGGTTGGAGATAAGCAACGTGAAGGCCGAAGACATCGACCGATACCTGGGTGTGATTGAAGCCCGAAACAAGTCCCATCAGACAGGTTCGCAGTGGATGCTCAACTCATTTGCAAAATTGAAGAAGGAGACCTCCCGTGAGGAGATCCTTATGGCCATCACGTCCTCGATCATTGACAATCAGAAAGAAGGCAAGCCCATTCATGAATGGGAGCTCGCCTGCCAGGACGATATCAACGGATGGCGCCCATATGCCATGTTGGTGGAAGAGTTCATGACAACCGACCTTTTTACTGTGCACCAGGACGACATCCCCGAACTCGTGGCTGATATACTCAACTGGAGGAAGATAAAATACGTACCTGTAGAGGATGTCAAGGGGAAATTGAAAGGCTTGATCAACTATAGAGATTTGTTGAAGTACTTTAGCAAACAAAGTCATGTACCCGTAAATCGCAAAGTGATCGTAAAAGACCTCATGGACCCCAACCCAAGGATCATTACACCTGAGTCAACTATCCGCGAAGCACTCCAGATCATGAAGGCTGAGCGTATCGATTGTCTGCCTGTGGTGAAGGGCGATAAACTTGTTGGAATCATTACTGAAGGTAATTTCCTGAACATCACCGCTACACTTTTGAAAAACGTCGAGAAGAGTTAATGGAGAGACTTCTGGGTAAAATCGAAGGCCAGGAACCAGGCCCGCTGGTGATTTGTATTGCCGCACTCCATGGCAACGAGCAGGTGGGTATACACGCTTTCAGAAACGTTTATTCCGCTATAGCCCAGCACAACATTCGATTCCGCGGAAAATTGATAGGCCTGTTGGGAAACATCAAAGCGATAGAAGGCAACCGCCGCTTCATTGACTATGACATGAACCGTGCCTGGACCTCCCGAAAACTTCGTACGATTTTCGCCGAGGACGTAGGGCAACGCGCAGAAAACGAAGAGATGCGGGCGCTTTATGACATCATCGAACGGGAGTCAAAAGGCGACTTCAGCCAGCTCATCATGGTAGACTTGCATTCCACCTCCGCAGATAAAGGCAACTTCATCGTCGTGGATGAGGATAGTGCGAGGCACCCTATCGTAAAAGCACTCCACATTCCGACAGTAGTTGGGCTTCAGGATTACTTACATGGAACATTGCTCGACTATTACCATCAGAAAGGCTTCCTCTCCTTCGCTTTCGAAGGAGGCATGATCGGTACCGACGGGGTATACCAACTGCACACCTCAGGCTTGTGGGAAATCCTGGACAAGAGTGGTTGCATTTCTCATCATGATCATGAGGCAGAAGATCACTACGCGCGGCAGCTGGAAGCCATATCAGAAGGTCTTCCGAAAAAAGTCTTTGTGAAGCACCACAAGAAGGTGACACCTGATGAAGGATTCCGAATGCTCCCCGGATTTCACAATTTCCAGAAAGTGCATCGTGGTCAGCACCTGGCCATCAACCATGAGGGCAATATCTACTGCCCAGAAGATGGATTGATCTTCATGCCCTTATACCAACCCGAGGGAGAAGATGGGTTTTTCATTGCGGAAGAACGGAGCAATTAGGAACCGACGGGGCCTGGTTTGGAAGTGATACAGCCGTCACGCTACAAAAGTCAGACTATGGCTCTTGCTCCAATTGCCGTTGGACTATGCCTTCGGCTTCATCCAGTAGACGATGAATATCTTCAAGCGATGTATTAGGTCGGTTGTTGAAGTCTTTGAATCGATGCTCGTATTCCAAGTTGGGATAGTTTTCTTCGATCAATCTCCTTATGAGTTGCATCACTGCGTTTCGATGGTTGTATTCTCCGACCACTTGGGTTGAAGCCGTTTGAAGAGCACAGAAAAAACTGTACTTCCCATTTTCCTGGTCGTCCTCGCACCTTCTGTCATCCTGGTCGTTCCATTGGTCTGGGTCTTGCAAGAGCTTTCTGGCTTGAGCCAATATCTGCAAGTCTTCAGGCGAAAATGGGACATTGGGGTCCTTATCTATGAAAAAGTCAATTTCCCGATCTCCAATCCGGAGACTATCAAACGTGTACCACCCCACCCTTGGTTGAGCCAAAGGCTTGAGCAAAATTTGATGAAATCCGGCACGGTCGGTAATGACGAATCGGGCTGGAAGCTTGTATTCCTCGCGCACGACCAGGAACCCATCCCGTGGAAGCATCTGGAAAAGAGACAAACTATCCAGCGCATCATAGCTCGCGTCCAATGTGATCTCTATACCTGAAAATAGCTGATCCTGGCATTTACCAGTCAGTTTGGTCTGCTCGAGCAATAATTTGCACTTACATTGGCCAAAACTCAGTACTGACATGGTCAAGGCGATCAAAGCAAGAATGGTCTTTAGCGTAATTTTCATTGTCAATGCATCATGGAGCTTTTTGCAGGGATCCCCCCTATTCCAACACCTCCCTAAATGAAGAATAAGGGTTCTATCATCCAAGTTACAAATTCCACCAGTGCTCCAGAAAACGGCCCAATGTGATGTACCAGGGTGATTGACCTTCCAAGGCATAAGTTCTCAATTCCTTGAGCATGTGGTGATCATACCACTTCCCCCTCGAAATGACTGCCGAAGGCATCTCTAGCGTTCCGATTTCCTGCAAGGGGTTCCCCCAAGTAATGACCAGGTTCGCCGCAGACCCCACTTTCAAACTGCCTGGAAAACTCGCACTCTTCAAGATTGGAGCAGCCTGGGAAGTGCCGGAGCAAATGATCTGTTGGGGGCTCAACCCTGCTTCCTGCAGCATTTCAATTTCGCGATGCAGGTTCCAACCAGGTACGGTAAGGTTTGGCCCCTGGTCTGTGCCAAGCAATAACGTTACGCCTTCATCCTGCAGGATCTTGACCAGTTTCTTCATGAAGGCATATTTTTTTACCGTCCAGTCGTAGCCCTTTTCCGAGGTATTTATCCAACCGGCCAACTGTTTTTGGCCAATGAAACGCGTCATCGGAGATATGTATTCGATGGGTAGTTCCCTAAGGAATGCGTCTTTTTCCACGACTGTTCGGTACAGGTGGTTGTATGCAGAAAAGGTGACTGTCACAGGTATCCCACTTCGTTTTAGGTCCTGTGCGATTTCGCGGGCTTTTTCCTCATCAAATTTGAACCTGAGCAACCCCTGAAAGACCTCTTCGACATGCTCTATGGACGCAATTCCGGATTTATAGAGGTCCGCCAGCTCCACTGATCGGGGCGGGTGACCCGCAAACTCCAGGTTCTGGTCCCTGGCTGTGGAGGCAACCTTTTCCAACAATTCGGGAGTGAGTCCGTCGTAGATCTTGATAAAATCATAGCCCTCCATTTTGGCATCAATAACGGCCTTTTCAGCCGCTTCCGGCGATTCGAGGAATTTATGGAAGGGTCCTCCATCTTCTCCATGATTCATGGTGGGGCTGGCAGTGACCATAGTGCTCCCAACCATTCGACCTGATTGAAGTTCATCGCGCCATCTCAGGTGCATGGGAAAGCCCATCATATTTCTCACATGTGTGATTCCGTAGCTCAGGTATAGTGCAAGGTCTGTCCGGTCGAAAATGTGAACGTGCATATCTGCAAGCGCATGCATCACAAAACGCCCATCACCTTCTTTGATCTCAAAGCCACTGGGTATATCAACAGAATCAGCTTGAATGCCAGCGATTTTTCCCTGGTTAATCAACAATGTCTGATCCGACAACACCTGGTTTGAATCCGGCAACACAATGGATACTCCTCGAAGCGCCAGTTTGTCGATGTTTACACCTACTGAGGGCGGGAGATTTTCATGTGCACGGGAAATAGGCACTGATAGGAGTAGAAGGATTAGCACAAGCGCAACAATTGACGCCAGACCTATACCCAAGATCTTCAGGGCTTTCACAGCTTTCTTGATCATCGTTCGAATATCATTTTGAGTTTGACGATTCGAACCTAGCCTTCGCCCTCTGGGATTTCGTCCGGAATCGCGTTTCAGGAAGGATTTCCCAAGAACTTTTGCTTGTATTGGTTAGGAGACAGTCCCGTATGTTGTTTGAACGCCGCGTAGAAGCTCGACTTGGAGTTGAAGCCTACAGCATACAAAACTTCCGATACCGTCTGTTTCTTGTCCTGGTTATGCTCGAAAGTCTCAATGGCTTTCTTCACCCGGAATTCATTGACAAACTCGGAAAAGTTCTGTCCATATCGACTGTTGATGGTTTGGGAAATAACTCGCGCCGACAGCCCCAGCAATTCTGACAGGCCGTCCAACGTCAGTTCCGCGTCGAGATAAGGCGTCTCCACTTCAAAGAACAATCGAATGTCGTGAGCATGTTGATCCAGCTCCGTATCTCCTATGGGTGTTGAAGCGTATTTCCGCTCCGAGGCATTGGCGATTTGCTCGTCCTCTTCAGAGATGCCGCTGAAGAGTTCCGGGTATTTGAGGGTTTGAAATACGAGGTAATTCACCATGATCAGGAGGCTCACCATCACCACCAAAAACAGCATGGATTCGTCGATGCCGAACCTGGAAGCCATGATGCGTTGGGCTATATCCAAGATGGCGATGATCGCCAGGAAGATCACAAAGTCGGTAAGCCATTTCAAGGAAATGCTGCTGTAGCGCGATTGTGTATGGCGCACAATTTTTCGATATCGGAGTACCGATTGGAGGGTTGCCGATAAATAGCCAATCACGCTCGTCATAATGCCGATGCCGGCGTATGTTGGCCGGAATAGAGGACTAGCCTTTGAAAAGAACAGCACAAGTAGAAAGGGTAACAGATGAATAAAATGCCGCAAACGTATCTTGAAAGCCTTCCGCTCAAGGCTCAGGGCATAGGAGAAAAACAATGGACCGTACAGGAAGCCCAGGCTATGGGTAGGGTTGGGCTCAAATTGAAGAAAACCACGCTCGAATCCAATATTGAAGATCATATGCAACCCCAGGACAAAAAGAAAAGCCGCTAAGAGGTTGTTGCTGAGTTTTTTTCCCTTCTTGTTGGAAACCAGAAACAGGGCAAAGAACAGGCTTTGAAAGAGCAGTAGGGATTGGACAATATTTACAATCGAAAATTTCAAGCGCCCGATGAGGAATCAAGACTCAGGGTCGAAATTCCACATTAAGCGGCAATTTCGGAAGCTTGATTTGAGTTTAATTAGATCGTCAGCTGAGGTCTCCACTCAGTGTCCGGGAAGGCTCCCGCTTTTTTCCCAAGGCGGAGAAACAAACTCCTGAAATGATTCTCAGAAGATACCGGTCATAAATCATGGCAGGCATGAGGATTGTCATGTCATATGTCGATCAGATGGCTTAAACTAACCATACAACACCGGATCGATGCGACTTTCGAATTTCTCAACGGAACCCCTCGCCAAAATAATCCTGGTTGCTTCAGTCATGGTAGGTGTGGCATTTGCCCGGAGCAAGGTTTATGCCCAGGAATCCTCACCAGACACTGTTGGTGTCTTCTCCAATGCGTCCCAAATGGTCCCTCCTACGTACTTCCCGGTACTCATTGCCCCCAGGCTCACCATGAGAAGTGGCGCCCAGAGTTTGCTTACAATACACAAAGGCGTGACACAGGTAGAGGACAAGTTCATTGGGACACGTTGGTTTTCGGAATCAAGTGTGGCTGGAAAATCCGGGGGTGTGTTGGCCCGGATGACGAAATACGCCCTTTTGGACATTCCAATCGACTATTTCTTTGTAGTGTTCGCCCATGAGTACTTAGGACATGGGGCTCGTTACCGGGAATTGCGTTTTGATGACATTCACTACGGCTTTGATTGGCCTCCACCTTATGGAAAGGGCGGTGGAGAAGCTTCTTTGACTTCCAGTGTGCCCATCAGCAATCATGAATTATTGTCCATCTGGGAAGGTGGTATCGAAGTGCATTCAGTACTCAACCGAAACCTGAGTTTGCGTTGGATGACCAAACGCGAAATGACCTATCGGGAGGCCTCCCTTTACTTCTGGTCTTACCAGATTATGATGAATTACATTCAGGATGCTAACGAGGATTTGACAGATGGCACCAAAGATGACGATCCCAGGGCTTATACCAGAATACTGAATGCCAACGCGGGATACGCAGATGCCGCTAACCTGGAAATGACTGTCGGGGACTTGAAGTCCAAAATGGCCATAAATGCTGTCAATCCGTTTGTGTTCTATTCCCTGTACTCCATCTTAAAGACCTACCTGTGGGACGGGGAGCAATCGACCCGAATCCCCACCATTCCACTGGGTACTGTTGACTATTTGCCAGGTTTGCGAGCTGGATGGACTCCGTTTGGAGTAGCGTATCATTTGGACAACTACCTTCGTTTCGGCAGCCGGGTTGTACTTGTTGACCTCAGCCTCGGGGATCAAACATTTCACGATAGCTGGGGTGGAATCAACGTCGACCTACTCAACATTTTCACCTTGAACAATTTTTCATTTGATATGAACGGCAATCTTTGGAATCAGCCTGGAATCGACTTTGAGAAGATCTCCTCAGCGTCAACAGACGATGGATTCGGTGGCGCTTTCTCTTTAAGGGGGTACTACAATTTCGCCAACACTGACCTTCCTATTTCGACGGTTTTGGAATTGGGCTACAAAACCGCCGGTTTCATGGAAGGCTACCAATTGGATGCCGTTCCCATTCTCATGGTCGGGCTGGCCTGGTACAACTGATCCATCGAAACACAGGACAGCGCCAGTCATTGCAGACGCTGAGGTCCGATTGTATTTCCACTCATATTTCTTTCCTTAAGCAGCCCGATGAGCGGGAATTGTACCCAAAAGGAGCAATAGAAGAAGGTCAAATACCAATATTTGGCCATGAAGCTGAGACCTTCTCCGCCCAAAACGCCGATAAAGATCGTGTCGTACAAAAACAACGGGACAGTCAGGTAGAATGCCAGCCACAGTGAGTTTCTGAAGTAGTCGTCGTCTGGAAACATCCTCGTGAGTAGCCACTTCCCCAAGGGAACGTAAAGGATGGTGATAGCGATCACTACGGTCATGGTGAGATCATAGCTCCAGCTTTGGCCGTAATCCGGAAATCCAACCAAAACGAAAAAGCCCCAGGTAAGGAAGCTCATGGCTAGTAGCAACAGGTGGTTTTTGAGGGGTAGTGTCTTCATTTCTTTTCCACTTTATTTATTCCTCAAAATTTGCCTTTAGACGCCAGCCAGTCCTGACGTTTCTTGCTAAAGGATAGGTAAATAGAACTCCGTAACCAATTGATCAGAACCATAGAATGGGGGTGCGCTGATGTACCATTCAAGCGCCGGTTCATCCCGAAGTTCCCATTGGTGCTCGAAGAGACATACACTGAATATGTAGTCATAGACCGAGTAGAAGCTTTCAAATGCTCCAGCGTATCGAAAGCATGCGAACTTTCCACCAGTGATCTTCTTGTATCCAATTTCCCCCTGGGGCAGGATCTCCTTATTGACAACGATACAGGCGTCAAACCTCAAATTGGTGGTTTCCGTCAAATTGGGATTGTCATGGACGATGCCGAGCTTCTCATGCCTGGGGCCGCTCAAGAGGTTGCTGGAGGCCCACGAGGATAGTCGCTCAAATGATTCATCGATGTCGTCATAGCTGCCGACACTTCTGATATAAGCCAAATTCAAATCAGGTTTGTGCACAATCACCGGCGGTGCTACATTGAGCTTTTTGAGCGAGGTATTTCCATAAGTGACTTGCTTCCTGACCACCTCCTTCCTGGCAGTTTCGCGAAACCGGGTGGGGGTGGTGGAAAAAAAAGATCCAAAGGCACGCGTGTAGGTCTCAGGTGAGCTATAGCCACAATCGAAAGCAATTTGTGCAATTGTCTTCTCGGTATTTCTTAGCAGCAAAGCTGATTTCTCCAACCGTAATCTGGTCAGGTAGTCTTTGGCTGTGTCACCAATAATTGACTTGAAAATGCGGTGAAAGTGAAACTTTGAAAGGAAGGCATACTGAGCAATTTCCTCCAGGGCGATACTTCTTGAAGTGTTATTTTCGATGAACTCAATCGCCCGGTTAACAGCCTCCAGGTAATACGCTCGGGTTTCCTTTTGCATAGATCAAAAATCGGCATTCGACAGCAATCCCCTTGACGATTCTTGCTAATCGCGACCCTGATCCGCAGCAAGCAGTCACTGCCTGGCGAGGCCATGTGCCTTTTCAAAATTGATCAAGGACTTTGTAATTGACCTTTTGATTCCTGGCGACAACGTTTCCAGGTACTCTTCCTGGGTGAGCACTGAGATTTCCTCATAAAGCTCCGGGTATTTGCCCGAGATTTTCAGCGCAAGCCTTATGGCACTCCATCGAACAGAAGGAATCTTATGAACCTTGCTCCAGATGTCAATGCAACAATCGAAGACTTCGCCTTCCTGCGATTCGTCAATGACTTGTTTATATAATATGTTGAGCAAACCCCGTTTTTGCCCATCGGGTGCTGTCCGCAACGACTCGATGATTTCAGGAATGCACTCATTGATACGCACATCATGGGTATGGGCACAATTTGAAAGCAGCCAGGCCGCCTTCCAGGAATAAGGTTGTTTGTTGGACAGGGCAAGCCGCACCAGCTCATCAAAATCATCGGGATGGTTTGCCATATGGGCTGTCATTTCCGCTTTATGGGATCTGGCTAGTATGCGCTCCAGCGACGTTTCCATATTCATGCAAGAAAATTGTATGCCCTGCTATTTGGATGCTTTGCTTGACCTGGCTTGAGGATTGTACGCCAGGCACAGGTCTATCCAATATTCGAGATCTTCCTCGAAATCAAAACCCTGTGGGGTCACGTAAATGTAGCCTTTCATCGGCCTTCCCGTGAAATCCATTGGGAGACATTCAGGGCGATTGATGTGCTTGCCGTAGGCTTCTTCTCCAATCCGGGCCATCAACAAGCTGTCTCCGTATTTTTTGTCAAGGTGTATACCACAGAACATCTTGTCATCTACCATGAATAGTAGGCCCCCCATCATCTTTTTGGCGTAGAAGTGGCGTGTCTTCGCCTTCAGGATATTGGTAATACGCTCGCCAAGAAATTCATCATATGCCATAACTGAAGCTATTGCTGCGCTAATGAAACGCTTCCACAATTTAGCGATCTCCGCACTGGTTTCACATTGATAGGTCTCCCGATTGCCTCAAGCCGTGATTCTGGATGACCTTATCCATGTCCCTAAGGCCATGGAAAAATAACACCGTTCATCAATTTTCATATTTGTATAAATTGGTATCAATTCCTACATTTATGAAAATTGATCGCTAGGAGGTTATGAAGAGACTGCTCATCGAGTTACTGATCATATCGGTTATTATTATCGTCGCGACACCACTGAGTTGGCAAGTGATCTATCCCGCTTTGGGCTTGCCTGATTATGGGCCCACACCTCTCCGAACCATTCTCGTCTGGCTAGCGGTGCTGATGTTCGTCTCTAGGTCAGGAGAGTCCTGGAAGTCCTACGGAATGCAATTACCTTTTCAATGGTACTGGCTAATCCCCTTTGCCTTTTCCATCATGTTGGGAAAGTACTATCTGATGCAACCATTGAGTGATTGGTTGAAAGGTCTATTGAATCTTCCTATGAAGAGTGATTATTCCTTTTTTGCACATCTCGAAGGGAATGTACCTGCGCTGATCATCTGGATCATTATCGTTTGGATTGCTGCTGGTTTTGCTGAGGAAATGATTTTTCGCGGTTATCTGCAGAACAAGATTTCGGAACATATAAAGAACAAGAGATTTGCGGACGTCATTGCCGTTGGAACTCAGGCACTCCTATTTGGCTCAGCACATTACTACTCCAATGCGGGCAGTATGCTCACCGCTACAATCACCGGACTATTCTTCGGATCGTGCTTTCTGATATTCCGCAAGAGCTTGTGGCCTTTGATCCTTGCTCATGGGGCATGGGATACTTTGGGGATGATCCACTTTTACCAAGACGGACCTTGATTCATGCCGGGACATGACATCGGTCCGGCAATTGGGTGCTCAGGCGCGGACGCCGCGGCCAAGGAAGTCATCTCAGGCATTGGCACGGCGCAGTGATTTGGCGGCGGCAATGACACGACGCACCTTTCCCGACAGCTCCATACCTCCATCCAGTCTCAATACCTCACAGTCGAGTCGTTGGATCCATTCATTGTGCAAGTGTAGTGACCTACCTTGAAAATTCGGGTCGTCGTATTGGTGTGCCCATTTCATAAAGGCCTCAAAATGCTGCTTTCTTGCTTTGTCCGTGAGGAGGGCCTCACCATGGCGTTCATATTCCCTTCTTCTCAAACGCTCCATCCGGAGGCCATTCTCCAGGTGAATGAAAACTGCCAGATCAAAAGAAGTTTCCCATTCTTTGCCCCAACTCACCAGTGAGCCACTAACGACTACGTCCTGATGTTTGTCGAATGCCGATCTCAAGGCTTCATTTCCCTGTGTAATCGGGACTTTCTCAGTGAAGGGTGTTTCGGTCCTTTTCCAGTAAAAGTCATCGGCGTCCAGATGGACGAAATCTGTTAGTTCTGCCATTTCCTTGCCCAGGGTAGTAGTTCCCGAACCCGAAGCCCCGAATATCACGATTTTCATTTAGTAGCTGCCAGTGAGACCAAAGCGCAAACATACGAATCACCATTAGTTGGGGACTTCGAATTCATCCTCGGTCCGGAGGCTGGACAAACACACTGTGTGCCTGCCCGTTCACGACAAATAGGTCTTGATTCACGAAATGAGCCACTTTTTCTGACTCCCTATTCAATCCCCTTTCCTTGCTTCACCACCAAAACATAAATCATGAACAGACACTCCTTTTTGAAGAAAGCGTTGCTTGTTGGCGGAACCGGCATGGGCCTCCCGTATTTGTCGAAGGGGCAAGCGTCCGACGAAACCTTCACCAAGGCGGAAATCTCCGAATTTGTAGGTGCCGCTCATAAGGATTTTGACGCATGTAAGCGTATTGTTGATGCCAAGCCATTGCTATTGAATTGCACCAATCAACGGAAAAAGGGTGATTTTGAAACGGCGTTGGGGGGAGCATCGCATATGGGTAGACTCGATATTGCAGAGATGCTCATCAGCAAGGGGGCAAGGATGGATATCTTCAGCCATGCTTTTCTCGGGCATGGCGAGTTGGTGAGGTCCATGATCAATTCCTACCCAAACTTGCTCTACTCTCCCGGGCCGCACGGCTTCACCTTGCTGCATCACGCAGAAGCAGGCAAGCATCAAAAGCTCTCGGACTGGTTGCGAGAGCAAGGCCTAAAGGAGACTTTTTTCAAAGGAGCTTTCGGCTAGAAGGCCATTGCCTCCCTGTTGGTTTCGGAAATATCAGCTGGTGCTCAGCATCAGTGTTTTGTGCTTCTCTCGGGTTTTGCCAATCTTGCAGCAGGTTGGAGGGCCTATTGACTGGGCATAATATGGGTTGGGAAACGCAAATGGTTCAAAGTCCGAGGAAATTATACCTTATCAGCTTCGCTTACCTGGTGATTGTGGGTGTGGCGATGATGATACAGAACTATATCCGATATAGTGTGCATTCCAGCTATCGGCCATGGAACACTGCCACGTTGCTTCTGGGGGGGTTGGTGCTTTTTATCTTCGTGGTACCCCTATTTCACACATGGCTCTCGAAGGTTTGGAAAAACTGGCCCTCGCTTTTTTCAGTCACATCCGTCATATCTATTCTACTACTTCCCGGTTGGTTCTTCGTCTGTGCCTCGGGCCTCATGTATTGGGTGGGTAGAACCGATTCCTTTTTCGCTGAAAACTTCACCCGGTTCTACTTTGGGCGTGTAATCCTGTTTCACCTGGGCCTTTTGATAGGAGTAGCAGCGTACGTAAGCAGAACAAGAGTGGAAGAAACCTCAAAAACCATTATGGCCAGCCAGGGACGAAAGAAGATCACGGTTCCGACAGAACTCATCACCTGGATCGAAGCTGACGATCATTACCTGAAGATCCACTGCAGTGAAGGCATGTTGGTGAAGCGCTCTACACTAGAAAAAATGACTGCCGAGCTGAATCCCGATTTTGCCAGGATCCATCGCAAGTATGCCGTAAACAAGAAGCGTGTAGTGGGCAAGGAAAAACTCAACCGGGACGAATTCCTGATCCTGTCCACAGGAGAACGGCTAAAGGTGGGTCGTTCCTATCAGCCTCTGGATTTCATTTGACGGCCTTTGCTATCAAATCAATATGGCTGAAGCCAAATGTCCAGGATCGGCATTCAACACCCTCGTCTCAGCGCTCTCCAGGCTCCAGGAAATCATCCACTGACATCAGGCAAATGTCGTAGCTGCCATTTTTATAGCAAGCATAAGCGATTGTGTTATCAGTAGGTGACCAATGCGGTTCCGTATCACCAAAGTCATTGTTTGTGACTCGCTGCAGCGATTTCGAGGCTACATCAATGAGGTAGAACTCCGGCCTTGATCCTTCCATGGAAGTAGCACATATCAGGTGAGTCGCCATGGGCGACCAGGAAGGCGCAAAATTATGCGTGGGCCACTCTGTAAGGCGCTCAATTTTAGCATCAGCCAACCTGTAGGTATAAATCTCATCGGTTTCACCAGCAGTATCACGCCGGGAGAAGAAGGCGATTTTGCCCTGGTCTGGTGACCAAACAGGATATAGCGACCTTGTACTATCGAATGTAATCTGCTTGACCTGCTGACCTGAGGAAGTGGCTGTATAGAGGTTTCGGTTGGCAGTGAATGCAAGGGCACGTCCATCAGGTGAGTATTCAGCAAAGAGAATGTCAGCCTCGACATGTATGGCCAGCTTTTCAACCTCCTGTGTTTCGAGCTGTAAGGTGTAGAGCTCATTTCTGCCGGTGCGGTTGGATTCGAACAATATCCACGCTCCTGAAGGGTGCCAGGTGGCCCTTCGATCATCAGCATCGTGATCTGTAAGCCTTGTCAAGCCAGCGCCATCACGGTCGATTTTGTAGATCTCCCAATTGCCATCTCGTTTGGTCTCGAAGACAATTTCGTCACCGTTTGGGGACCATCTCGGATAGCGATCGTCTGACCCATGAGAAGTCAAAAGCTGCTGGGCAAATGAGCCCTGAATAAGAGCTAAGAACGCAATTGCGATCGGAATGGCCTTCTTCATTACTATACAAACACATTGCAACTCGGGTGTCCTAACCCCTCAGCCCAGAAAATCACTACCTGACGAAAGTGACATCGACCTGTGACCAGCAAAAACGCTTAAATTTTCTCAAAAAGCTAAACCTAATCCTGCTTGTGGCCATTATGTGATTGATTAGTCAATTTAATGAGCTATGGATCAAAGAAAGACCACGAATATTTTGCTGCTGATTCTCGTCGTGCCGCTGGTTTTCTATTTACTTAAGACCCTTTCGTTCATATTCATTCCGCTTTTTTCTTCCATGTTTATCGCGCTGCTTTTTCTGCCCATGATGAGGTGGCTGAAGAAAAAAGGTGTACCCAAAGTGCTCAGCATAGTCATCGTCATCCTGATCATTGCCTCCTTCTTCAAATTGAGTGGGGAATTGATCCAACTCTCAAGTCGTGAAATCCTGGCTACGGATAATGCATTTTTTGAAAAAGCTCAGGGGAAGCTTACCACGCTGGTGACCAGCATTGAGGTTTTTTTCGGCATCGATTTTCTGAAAGGAGAAGACATGTTAGGTTCCTTTATACAGAAGGACACCATCATTAGGAATTTCGCGCCGACCATTGGCTTCATCTCGGATACGCTGTCGATGACACTGGTCACAGTATTCTTTGTTGTACTGCTATTGGCAGGTTCGGTGGACATGCAAAAGGTTCTGAACAGCACGATTCTGAAGCAACAGTTTGCTTCGGTCAGAACATTCATGAAAGTGGAGCGGGACCTAATCAAATTCATAAAGGTTAAGTTCTTTATCAGCCTACTCACGGGTTTGGGCATCGGTATTGCCTGCTGGAGTTTTGGCATCAGTTTTCCCATCTTCTGGGGTTTGTTTGCCTTTGTGATCAATTTCCTCCAGATGATCGGTTCTGTAATCACAGTAGTATTCCTCGCCATCTTTGCCTTTGTGGAAGTGGAAGCCGCATCAATGCTCTTGTTGTTTATTCTTACGTGTACTGGCGTTCAGGTCATATTTGGTGGAATTTTGGAGCCCATTTTTATGGGTAAATCTTTTTCGATCAACGTAATTACCATATTGATCATGCTGATGCTTTGGGGCTTCGTTTGGGGAATTCCCGGCCTGATCATGTCCATTCCGATTACCGTATTTCTGAAAATCCTTTTTGATCAGAACCCAAACACACAGCTCATTTCCGAATTGCTCTCAGGGCCTGCCAAATAAGTCCCACCCACCTCACTCACGCTGTAACCCATTATTCAGTCCTGATCATACTGACGGGGTTGGATTTGGATAGCCGGAAGACGTGCAGGCTCACGGTAGTCACTGCCATGAGCAGTATCACCAGCATTGGTATCAGGAAGTAATACATACTCAGGTTGACACGGTTGGCGTAGTTGTCCAGCCAACTATTGGTAATCCAGTATATCAACGGACTTGCCAGGAAGAATGCCAGCACGATGAGTTTGGCAATCTCGTGATTGAAAAGTAGCAGGATACTTGAACTGCTTGCTCCCAAAACTTTCCTTATGCCTACTTCTCTGGTCCGGGACACGCTGACGAAGCTGGCAAAGCCAACCAACCCCAGCAACGAGATCAACACCGATAGACTGGTGAAAGTCACAAGCAAATTCCTGAACTGATTGTCCGATTGATATTGCTGATTGAAGTACTCTTCCAAAAAGAAACACTCAAAGGCATTCTCAGGGAACATGGAACCAAACAATTCCTGCGCTTGAGACAACGCCTCCATGTACTCAGTTGTGGAGAGGTTGAGGGTGATATATCCCTGCTCCTTCGCAAATGGACTTACGACAAGCGGCCTGACCTTGAACTTTGGCGACTGGTGGTGATAGTTTTCCATCACCCCGATGATCCTTCGCTCCACCCAACCATCATGGATCTTGTGGCCGATTGCTGCCATAGGGGCATCAAATCCCAGGACTTCAGAAGCCGCTTCATTGATGACAACAACCTGACCTTCAAAGCGATCTGCAAAGTTTTTGCCTGCCAACAACGCTATGCCATAAGCGGCAATAAAATCATAGTCAAAGCTCGTTCTGCTCGCACTGATGCCCTGCCTGCCGCCCTTGACATCAAAGGCAGCACCCCAAAACAAAGGACGGCCCGGTACATCAAATGACACCGCGGCATGAGTGAAAAAAGGATGCTTTAGCATTTCCTCCTTGTAATTGTCGAGGGATCTCCAGTAGCCTTTCTGTGTTTCGCGGGGGGCCTTAATCACAAGCTTATCAGCAATCTCCATCCCAAGGTCCCTTGTTTTCATCAGGCTGATCTGCTGGTAGATGATCGTAGTGCCGATCAACAGCAACAAGGACAAGGCAAATTGGACCATCATCATCACCTTTCTTAGCAAGGCAGAACGGCCCCTTTCAGAGAACTGACCTTTGAGTGTTGCTACAGTCTTCAGCGATGAGAGGTGGTGTGCCGGGTATAGGCTACTCACCAACATGCCGACAATGAACAGGCTCAGGAAGAGCAACCAATAAGCGTATTGCAGATTCCAATCAAAGTTCAGGCTGATTCCAAACCAGACCTCGAAGTGGGGGAGAAAGACCGCCAGCAGCAGCGTGGCGAGTACCACAGCAATCAGGTTGGTCATGACCGATTCGATCAGGAACTGAGCTACCAGCGAATATTTTGAAGCACCAATGGCCTTTTTGAGACCAATTTCTCTCGCTCTTCTAGCAGCTCGGGCCGTGGCCAGATTGATGTAGTTGAGCCAGGCTAGTATCATGGCAAAAAAGGCTGCGCCGAGAAAGGTCCTGATGCTTCCCCATTTCTTAGCTGGCTTTATCTCTCCCTGCAGGTCCGAGTGAAGATTGATGCTCGTGAGCGGCTGCAACTCCATACTCAGTGCATAGTTGGGTGTATGAAAAGTCTCACCGATATGCTCATCCACCATTTTTGTCAGTGCGGTATTGACCTTCTTCATATCTGAATCAGGCTTCAACAGGAAATAGGTATAGAAGTTGATCCAGTACCAGCCTCGGCCCTCAAATTGGAAATTGTTGAGTAGCTCAGTGATGGGGAAAATGAAGTCAAAAGACAGGTGGCTGTTGACCGGGAGATCCTGAAAAACACCTTCCACGGTGTAATTACCTCCTTTCCATTCTGTGACCAGTGACAGTGTCTTGCCAATGGGATCTTCGGAGCCAAAATACTTGCGCGCAGTTGAAGCTGAAATGATTACAGCATTGGGGTTTTGCAGCAATTGAGCCCCGGCACCCTTCACCAGTGGGCAAGAAAAGATATCGAAGAAAGACGGATCGGCATAGTAGGCATTTGTTTCATGGTAGCTTGTCGTCTCACGCTGGTCATTCACCCAGGTAACCATGCCATCTGCGCGATGAAGTCGGACAAAATCCAATACTTCGGGAATTTCAGCCATGGCCTGTGGGCCAATTCCATAAAATGACATGGCGCCGTGATATTGATTGTCTCCATCTACTTCATGGTGTGCCACCCTGTAAATGCCGTCTTTGTTTTCGTGAAAGCCATCGTAGCTCATTTCAAATGAAGCGTATTGCACCGCAAGAAAGAAGGCCACAAAGGCCAGGGCGAGACCCAGTAAGTTCAGCAGGGCAAATTGCCGGTCCCTGATGAGGTTCCTTAAGATCAATTTGAAAGTATGCTCTATCATGTCGGAGGTGGATAGATGCGTATTCAGCACAAAGTGCTGAATACAGATTCACAACTCAGTAATTTACAACTAAATTATTAGTTGGTTTGGCTGGGCGGATGGCGAGAGACTTATCTACCCATTAGGACCCAGGGTCAGAGCGTCGCAAATGGCTCCGGTTGTGTACCATCCACGTCGTAGAAGCCATATTCTCCTGCGAGCCTGGCTGCCTCCAATATTTCTCCGGATTTTGACATAATGTGTGGATCAGCAGCCAGCGCAGCAACGGCACGACCCACAAATTGGGCCGATTCTTTTTTGGGGTTGGCCGTGGCCTTTTTGTCAGTGATGTAGCCGGGATACAGGGACACACATGCAACATTCATTTTTCGGAGTTCGGTGGACATGTCAGCCGTCATTTTATCTACAGCTGCTTTGGCGACCCCGTAGAAGACGTTGCCATAATATCTTCGGCTGGCATAGAAAGAAATATTCACGATCAGACCGCCTGAGTTCTGCGACATCAACTGGGTTGCATGCGTAGCTGCCACAAAATTTGAACGAACACCGACTTGTTGCATCTCATCCCAAAGGGCAATAGGTTGTTCCCAGAAAGGTGCCTTCCACCGAAAACCTTTGTTCTCCTTTCGGTTTCTTAATCTCTGATAGCCTGCCCAGGCATTGTTTACCAAGATATCGAGCCCACCTTGCTCCTCAGCAATCCTATCAAATACGGCCTTTACCTCTGCATCCTCCTCATGGTCGCAGACAACAGCAAATCCCTGGCCACCCATTTCCGTGATGGCCTTCACATCTTTATCCCGAATGGTCCTACCGGTAACGTAAACTGTCGCACCGGCCTCTCCCAGGCCCAATGCAATTCCTTTTCCGACGTTCCTGGTTCCACCAGTCACCAGGGCGACCTTACCTAATAATACGCTCATATCCTTAACGTGTCAGATCCTGTGCCGTCTTGTAGACAGGGTGTATTAAGGTATACGGCCCCCCATTTCCGGAGATCAACTTATGGTAATCAATCTTTTAATTTTCGTGATTGCCGGCCTGGATACTCGGAGGATTGAACATAAACAGGTAGCCAAAACACAAGGTCAAAATACCGTAGATGATCGCCAGGACGAGCAAGAGTGAGAAGTTAGTCCCAGGGTCATTTCCAAGGAGCTTGATCAGCGCAAAGGAGCTTATGAAAAAATGGGTCAGATTTCCAATAATCAAGGGCCGGCCATAAATGCCTCCCAGCAGATTGCCTTTGGTCATCCAGTTAATCATGGCAAAACCGAAATACAGGGCACCCAGAATTTGTAAGGAAAGAATGGCCATCTTGTTGCTCCCTATGTCCAGAAACCCGGCAATTTCCTGGGGTAGGAAGGTGAGCGCAAGTCCCGCTATTCCCAAGTAGGAAGCGGTGAAGGTCATTAAGATTTTAGTATTCACGATGTCACTTGGTAGTCAATACTGAAAATGGCAATGCTATTTGGAAATGAGATCAACAAGGCCTTCTCTTGTGGGCTTGTGGGTTTTCTGATCAGCTCGTAAACTACACAGCTATCCGCTGTGCGCTGATTGCTGAGGCGATTGTGCCAGTGTGTGCCGCTCAGGTGGGAACTCCAATTTCCTATCCTGGAGATCCACTAGCTCCTTTTCTCATGTTTCACCCAGTCGACCTCCATCACCCATTCGCCCTCCATCGCGGAATCCGTGATTTTGGCGTAGTTCAGGATGGCAAACATGGCCTCGGGATACTTATCTCCCTCGCCCTCATTGCGGTAGACTTCCTCACCATCCAACAGGTATACAAGGTCACTTCCTTCCCATTCCACGCTGTATTCATGAAATTCATTGAGCGTAGCAGGAAAGTTTCGTCGTTTGCTTTCCCAGTCACCCTTATCACATTCACCCAGACTCACGATAGCGCCCGTAGTGAACTCGTCTTTCATATGATCGCCGTGATGTTCAAAAATGTCTATCTCTCCGGACCCAGTCAATGGCCAGCAAACGTCTTCATCCTCTTCCTGAACGGGAGGCTCATTGTTTTGGGCACCGAGTAGCCACCAGGCGGGGAACATGCTGGCTTCACCATTGCTTGATAGCTTAAGTCGGGCAGTCCACCTACCCTTGACAAACTCCTGCCGATTCTTTGAACAGATACGACCAGCCACATATTCGGTGTCCGGGTGTTGGTTGCCATGCTTGTCAAAATTGTCGCATGGTCGCTTCTCCCCAATATTTACCACCTTAATCTTCAAAGTACCATCACTCACTTCACGGGTTCCATATTCTCCCTCGGGAACATAGCAGTGGTTTTCATTATTTACCCATATGCGCTGATCCTGCCAGTTGTCTGGGTTGAAAGTGTCAAAATCATCGAAAAAATCAACCGTCCAGGTAGGAGCGGATGTTTGTTCGGGTTCAGACTGAGTCTCTTTTTGTGGACCGCTACAGTTCAGGCTCAGTGCCATGATCAGGAAAAGGAAGGGTGTAGTTGATGTTTTCATTGTTGAAATGGATTCTCTCACAAGATAGAGAAACCCGCTTTTCGGTGAAAGTACAACTGAGAATTCCTGGGTTCTGCAACATTCCTGATCAATCCTCTAGGCGACGAAGCTTCCATCGCATTGTGCAGGTCTGAGCTCTGAACAATGTGCTGAATGAAAAATGTCGCCTTCAGCGCGGCTGCCGGAGGTCAACTCACTTGAGAACCTGCTTCAATCAACCCAAGTTGAAAGTCTGTCATGGTCTTCAATGAATTTCCGTAGCTAATTCCAATTGATGTGGACACTATTTGAACAAGATCAGCGAGGTTTATGAATGCTTCTTCCTGGAAGTCGGACGTCTTGGAATAATATTTATTGGCACTCATGTATTCCCTCAACACTTCCTGCTGCTCCTCAGACTCAATATTCTCACTCAGCTTACTAGCATCTTGACTTTGCAGAAAGTCCTTGAACTGCTTTTCCAAAGCGGAAAGCTCTGCGGCCAATTGCTTGATCTCGTCTTCGGTCCATCTTGGCTTAGCATATAAGGTATTGGCCAGATTTCCGAATTTCAAACTCAATTCATCGATCGAATTCAATGTGCTGGTTACGAGGAAGTAAGTCTGATACAGCTCCACCAACTCCATTTCTTTTCCGGCTTTCTTCGAGTTGTGGTAGTTGCAGACAAATGATTGTTTATCAAGTTCAATTACGAATTTCTCTTCTTCGTCAATTTCCAATTTGAGCCTGTCTATGAGTTTGCCAGCATCTTTCCTTTTGTACTTTTCACCATCAAATTCGAAGTATTTCGTTTCTATCTGCTTGAGACTTATTTGCTTCAAAATCTCCAGGTCCACTTTGTTCGCTTCGAGCCGCCTGATTTTCTCAATGTTTTCCTTGGCGTACAACTCTTCAAATTTTATCGAGACATCGGATTTCGTCAATTCTCTGAGCTGAAAGGTCGATAGGTGCCTACCTTCATAGAAACCGTTATAGTCTTCTGCTATCTTGTATTTGTTTATCTCTTGCCGAACAAAATCTTGAAACTCATTGGTCTCCAAAGACTGGAACTCAACATTGGGAAATCCAATTTCATATAGGTTTTGGGTAGTGTCTTTTTTTACCTGTTCGGGGTTTGAAAAAATTGTCCAGGCTGATTCTCCGTTGATTTCCGCTTCAATATCCACTCTTGAAATGCTTGCCTCTCGCTCTTTCAGGGTGGGGTGCGAAGCCCATTGGTCCTCAATGTTCACCCTTGACTTGACTACATTGTTCTCAAGATCTGCATCTGTGATCCTAGGCTCTCCATGCTCCACAGCGATCTTGTTGTGTTTCGCCAGGAAAGTCGTAGTGAAAGTGTGATTGCGGTAAAGGTCATCGGAAGCCTTTTCCTTTGATGCCAATGAATTGAGATACCCTGTAGTATAGTCATATGAGAAAGCGGAGAACTCGATTTTACGGAGGGCATCTTTGAAAGACTTGTTTCCGCTCACACTCACGGCGATCAAATCAGCATGGTATTCCATTTCCCTGGAAAGCTTCATGTAGCTGATGTTGATCAAGTTGTACGCAATTTTGAGAAGATCTCGAACCCTTTCAACAAGCCAGAATGTTATTCCGGCAAAAAACCCAAATATGCCTCCGGTTTGTGCCCAGCTTGAAAGCGTATTGTCCCAATTATCATATTCATAGACAAGGTTATAAATCACTCTGTTCACGGTATATATGTAGCTGCCTATTCTCATACTCCGCTGTGAAAAGTGTCCAAATTCATGCGCCAGGACGGCTTTGAATTCACTTACATTCAGGGAATTGATGAGTCCCAGGCCAATTTCCAGATTCTTCCTGACCGGAAGGAAGAGACTCCAGAAGCTGGAGTTGTAGAACACCATGGCATTGACCTCAGGTGACAAGAAGATCTTCTTCGGGAATTCAGTCTGGGTATCCTTGTTAAGCCTTCTTATGAAGGAAAAAAGTTCTGGGTGCTCACTTTCGTTGATCTCAACCCTGAAAGGGTTGTCGTTTCTGGTTTTGGAGAAAATAAACTTGAAAAGAAACAAAAACAGCATTATGCCGAGGGCAATTATTCCCCCGCCAGCAGCCAGTGTAATGAAGTTTGGCTTCATAGCAATGATGGTCACTCCCGCCCATCCAGCTGCAAGCATCACAGCGGTCGCCAGGGCTATCAAAACGAGATAAAAGAGAAAAAAGATTACGATTGAGAGGATGACCCCACTTACCGAATTTCGAAATTCAGTCGATGGTTTTATAAAGTCATAGTTGTCTAGTTCTGGTGATTTGGGATATCGTTCGAAATTCATTTTCAATGTCTCATGGTTTGAAATTCCTCTTCATTGAGCAACCGGACCTACAGAAAGAATGACATGTCATCGTGATGAAATGAACCATTCAGGCGAGTAGGAAATCCTGCTGGCAACACCTCTGAGCCTCTGGGCGCTAGCGCCTTATTCAGCCCAGATCAGGAAAAGCACGAAGATAAGTGCGCGGTTCGGCGTATGCAACGTCTACAAATCGTTAGAAAGTCTCTCCATAGTCAGTCGCTGAAAAATTTGATGATCAGATGTGGCTCTGCCCCGAAGGCTCGCTTACTGAATCACCTTACGGCCCGATTCGTCCTACTCCGATTGCGCCTCAAGCGCTTGCAAATCCCCATTCACGATGGACTCCAGGTTGTTGGTGATCTTTTCAACAGGCCAATCCCACCAAGTTATTTCCAAAAGCTTTGCTATCGTCTCTTCGTCGAAACGATACCTGATCACCTCTGCAGGATTGCCACCGACAATGGCGTAGGGAGGGACATCCCTGGTCACGACAGATTTGCTGGCAATGATGGAACCATCACCAATGTGCACACCAGGCATGATGGTGGCATCGTAACCGATCCAGACGTCATTGCCGACAATCGTGTCTCCTTTAATGGCTGCATCCGGTGTAATGCGGTCCCACCCATTTTTGAAGATGAAAAAAGGATAGGTCGAGATGCCGGCCTGGGAATGGTTGCCTCCATTCATGATGAACCTGACTTCTCTTGCAATGGCGCAAAACTTGCCTATAATGAGCTTGTCACCTGTGAAATCGAAGTGATAGAGGACATTGGATTCAAAGCTTTCCGGACCATTTGGGTCGTCGTAGTAGGTATAGTCCCCTACGATGATATTCTTCTTGGTGATCCAGTTTTTCAGGAATCCCACCTGTGGAAATCCTTTGACGGGCGTTTTATCGTTGGGGTTGGGACCAAACATATTCGAGGTATTTAGTAGACTCATTTCCGACGCGCAAACTTATATGAAGTGTACCTGTGGTGGGGGCAAACATCACCCGAAATGATAGTGAAATTGGAATAGAGCTATTGTTGCCTAGTCTGTCTGTTTTGGCTATTAAGCCGTCCCGGTGAGGGTGGTTTGCCCGGGTTGGTACATCCAAAAAACACCGATTCCAGATTGTCCTGGCCAGTCTTAATCATCCCCACTTTCAGAGGTATCGGCAATAAATAGCTCCTTGAGCTTTTGCCCAATTTGCCAATTGCGACTTACATCAGCAAACACTGCCGCACCCGGACCTTTGGCGTATAGGGGAACAACAGCAGCCGAATGATCCTTTGTGGACCATCTTATTTGCATGTTTGGGTAATTGTCGAAATCAGCAACGACAGCCATTCCTCCAGTCTCATGATCGGCAGTAAATACAACCAACGTTTCCTGATCAGCTTTCGTAAATTCCAGCACGCTCGCAAGGGTTTGCTGAATGGATTTCAGGCCTTTGACGACCCTTTCAGAATCATTCTCATGAGACGCGGCATCCATTTCTTCACTCTCCACCAACAATACGAATGGTTCAGATTGGGCACTCATATACCCCAAGGCTACTTCTACCATTTGTGTCAGATTGGGAGTGGAGCTCAGATCCTGCACTTCATCTTCATCAAAGACAGCAGCTATTGGCTTGGAGAGTCCGTCCGGGGGGAGTTTCAAAGAAGCATCGAGCAGTTCAAATCGTTTGGCCAGGATCTGCAGGCTTCCGTCTCGCTCCGGGACATCGCCTTCACCCAGGTCCTCAAGCTCACCAAAAATCAGGTCCAGTTCACTCGCGGCAATCTGTGTCAATATGTCCCTTGCGTCATCTTCATTACGGGTATGAGCCACAAAAGCAGCGGGTGTCCCATCCCATATATAGGAATCTGTGACGATGCCCGTAACAAATCCGTTTGCTGAAGCCAATTCAAACACATTTTGCAAGCGGTTACCCTCCTTGTCAATACCAATGTGCCCAAAATTTGTGGAAGTCCCGGTAGCCATGGCGGTGGCCGAAGCTTCAGAATCTGTAAGCGGGCCGTAAGCAGACCTGGCATCGTGCCAGCCTCTGACGTCAAAATCCTGCCAGACCGATGGGATATTTTCGGAACGCTCGGTGAGGAGGCTCAGCGACAAATGCGCAAAGCCCATTCCATCCGCTATGAAGATAATGATGTTCTTCGGTTTTTGTCCTTCGTCCTTGGACATGGCCTGGGCCTGCTCCTCGCCAGGCGCAAAAGCTATGTCATCCGAAGGCACTGAAATGAATATATCGAACAGGTAGACCGTACCAGTAGCAAGAACAAGTATTGTGGCTGAGGTAAGCAGGCTCGTTTTCTTCCAGTTCATCCCTGGGTAGTCTTTTTTGCCCGGACTGGAGCCAGGCTGGGTTACTACAATCAAGTTAGCTCATCTGGGATTGCATTCAAAGTGTATGAAAAGACTGAGCACTGAGCAAATTCAGGGATTACAGCAAATACGCAATTGACAACTGCAGCCGAACCTGGGTGAGGGATACCTTTGTGAGACGAGGTCGTACACTGCTACGGGAGCCTACAGATTTGTGGGCCTGACCTGCTCGCTATTTCCTTCTCCCATTCAATCACAGATTGTCCAGGTAGTCCAGCAACAAACTGATATCCACTTTATAGATATTCATCAGCCCGTTGTGGATTTGTTCATAGCTCTTCACAAGCGCTTGATAATCCGTAAATCCTTCAGCACTTGTATCTCTTTCATCCAACTTGTCGCTTGAAAAATAGAGCGTTCTGCCATCAGGACTGAGGATCGGATCAGAGTCCATATTGATCGAGTTGACCTGGGAGCCAAGGTTGATACCCCTTCCCCATTTTCCATCATTCTGCTTCTTGAATATATACAAATCGTAATGTCCCAGGCCACCTGCTCTCATACTGGTGAGAAACATGTAATTGCCGTCTTGACTCATTTCCGGATCAGCATCGCTGGACTCCGTATTGAGTTCTTCAACGAGTTCAGGGGAGGTATACAGGCCATTCTCCAGCTTGGAGATGAAGATATCTCCATTTCGAGACCCAGGCCTGGACCAGGACACAAAATGTATGGTACCATCCGTGTGAACCGTTGGATAGACTATTTCAAATTCGTCATTGACCTCACCTTCTACCAGCTTGGGTTCAGACCATCCACTTTCTGTTCTATCGACATACCAGAGGTTGGAGCGCTGAAATGCATCTTTTCCACTGGGCCTGTGTGAGGTGAAGTAGAAGCGACTTCCATCTTTTGAATGATATGGATTCGTATCGTTGTATTTGCCCGAAAAAGGAGCAATCCTGGGTTCAGACCAATAGCCATCCTGCCACCGACTGTAGACCAATACAGTTCTTCTAAATCCTGATATGCCTTTGACAAAGAAAAGCTCCTTTCCGTCAGGGGAAATGGATGTACCAAATTCGAAGCCATTGGTCGATACAGTGCCTGGCTGTACCAGTTCGACTTTGAGGTCACCGAGGATACGGTCAAGTTCCTGGTCATTTTGGGCCCGAAGCTCAGCAATTGAGGTCAGGGACAACATTAGTATGGCAAGTTTGAGTCTCATAGCAAAAAGTAATAGCGAAAATGATTTTAGTTGTTCACTATTTTTTCCGGATCTGGTTGCAGATACTGTGTTAGCGGCTTATTTCCATTTGGAAACGGTTGCTCATCCGTCTTCGCGCTCGTTGCAAAAGGAAATCCAATGTCTTCAAAAGTCCAATCTCAGTCCTGAAGACCATTGCTCCCCGCAAGCCTCAATCCCGCTGATCCTACCTTGGGACTTTCGGGCTTTTCTTCCATTGTATAAGCACTTGTCTTTTGTAAACAGGGGTCACGAAAGGAGTGACTCATATCTAGGACTAACCCCGACTTCCGCCGCAAAAAGTTCGAAACGACTACAGCTTGGCCACCTGATCTGCCTTCAGCACATAATCTTCGTACAAAGCCTTGTTCATAGCATACATATCGATGAACCCGCCAACCTCAATCATTTCTAACAAGGATAGATTGCATTTTTGAATTTGCGGAAATCGCTCCCCCCGGTCAATGCATAGGATATCATAATGTCCCTTGGCATGTAAGACAATTTTGTCTTCCTGCAGGTGTTGATAGATATAGTTGAAACGCAAAGACGCTTTTGTTTCATCAATCAGTTCCACCGACATTTCAAACGGTCTGTGTGAATGGCCCCATTCCTTATTCAGTTGATTGAAACTGTCTTCGAATGCATCAACACCACCACTCAAAATCATCTTTGTAGAGCAGTTCACTCACCAATGAGAAATCCGTATTCTTGCTTTCGTACAGGGCAAAAAATCGGTGCATCATCGCCTTAATTCTATAGATTCTTCTTTGTTCTGAGGCTTCCATGGTTCCAGGTCTTTTAGCGCCACAAAGGAACCTACTTCTTAGGCCAATGGAATTGCCATTTGGCAATTAATGCTCGATGCTTGTAATTGATTTCCTTATTCTGCTTAGAGAGAAAGGTGTTATACCCAAAAATGAGGCGATATGGTTTAGTGGGACCCTCTGCAGAATTGTTGGGTACGTCTTCAAGAATTCCAGGTAAGCGGCTTTAGCGTCCAAGTTGATCAGGCCCCGTTGGAAACTAACCTTCGCAATCAGTGTTTCATTGGCGATCTTCTGAAATGAGCTCTCCCAGTCTGGAATGCGCTTGCAGAACATATCCCAAGAAGCTCTCGACAATTCGACGACAGAACAATCTGTCTCTGCTTGTATTGAACCTGAACTCACGGAATATTCAAAAAAGCTGGCAATGTTCGTGACAAAATCCTGCTCTTTCATGAAATGAGATGTTAACTCATTTCCGTTCGTATCGAAAAACCAAAAGCGAAACACCCCTTCGATCAAGAATGCCATTTTGCTGCATCTCTCACCACTTGAGATGAAGAAATCAGTTGCTCGGTAGCACTTTTCCTCCGTATTCGCAATGATTAGGTCAACGTTCTCGTCCGACAACTTCACATAGTGCTGGAGATGTTTTATTAGGTCCTTTTTCATGTGACGAAGTGATCACGAAGTTTCAATTTGTTCACTATTCCACCGAAGCCTCGGTCTCGACTACCTGGATGATTTGATTTGCAAATTCGTCAAAGTCAAAACCGCCGTAGTAGGTGACACCCAAACGTACTACCACCAACTCCCTGGAAGGCAGGACCATCACGCGCTGGCTATGAAAGCCGTCCATGAAATAAGCGTCGTCTGGGAGTTCGGGATGGAGCTTGTTGAGCCAGAATTGGCCTCCGTATAAGTCCTGTGCATTAGGATCCTGGGGTTCCTGTTGGACAAAGGCTACCCACTCTTCCGGAAGGATCTGTTCTCCGGCCCATTTTCCTTTGTTCAAATAGAGCTGCCCCACCCTGGCCCAGTCTCTGGCGGTAGCCCATCCGAAAGAGGAGCCCACAAAACCACCGGAAGCATCTGGTTCTATCAGGAAGGAGTATGCGCCGATTTTGCTGAAAAGCGCCTGATTCAGGTAATCGAGGTAAGCATTTTGATCCGCGAAATAACCCTTCATCAAATACATTAAGAGGTTGGTGGTGCCCGAAGAATAATACCACTTCTCTCCGGGTTGGGCCTCCAAAGGGCTGTCGATGGTGGCAACCCCTGAACTGTCACTGATCCATAACATGATATTGGCATCCGAGTGCGAACCGTAATCCTCGAGAAACTGAAGTCCACTGCTCATCTGCAGCAGGTTTTTGTACGTGATGGCTGCCTTGTCAGTCCCCTGCCATCTGGCTACCGGGGCGGCATCATTGAGCGTGAAAAAGCCATCCCTCATCATCAGACCGGCCATGGTACCCGCAATGCTCTTGGTCATGCTCCATCCCAGGAGTCGTGTGTCTTTAGTTACTTCCGGCGCATATTGTTCCCCCACCAGCTTGCCCTTGTACAAGACGACAACAGCGCGTGTGTTGACCGTTTTAGCCGTATCACCTTCAAAGGCCGAGTTGATGACACTTTGTAATTGCGTGGTTTGTGCTTCGGACAGGACGTCTACAGTGTCGCTTCTCTCAAACCAGTTTTGCAGGCTGTCAACAGGACGAAGAGAGGGTGTAAAAGACTGACTTCTTACCACGCTTTCATCCAGTTCGTTGATCAATGCGCACCCTAGTCCCTCCCTATAGACCGCTTTGCGCGTGACCAGGCCCCAGGCATTGGAAGTGACGGAGCGCTCATCATAGTCCACGGCTGTATTGGCCATGGTCATGGGCCCGAAACCCAGGTCTATTTCCCTGGCTACTGCCTCGTCTATGCCCGCCACAAAGACACACGAGCAGAGATTCTTGGCTGCATAGCCATTCAATATCTGCAGGTTGGGTTTCAGGTAGTAGAAATAGCCAATGAGACTAGCAGTAGCAAGCAAGAGAAGTACAATAGCGAGCTTTTTCATATTGAATTAGGTTGATTCCGCAGTTACTTTCTGAGAGAACGCCGAGCTATGTGTTGGCTCCTTCCGTCAAAGTTCTGGCTGTGAATGACTACAATGTTAGCCATGGCGTAGGCCGAAATGGCTTTGGGCGTCAAGATAATGACACTCCCTAATAACAGCAATGCATCATGGAGATTGATACTGCTTTAGGTGCATCCAGACAAAAACCGGTATCCCCAGAACCAATAGGATAAAGCCCCAATAGACCACTTCAAATCCTGACCCTGCAATCGCCCAAAGGGCAAAGAGAAAAGCAAAAGCACCAAGGATTGCTTTGGTAACAAACCCCGTCTTCATTCCTTCTTTTTTGGCAGTAACAATCACGTAGCTGACGGCGGTAAACAGATAGGCGATCAAAGAGGTCATGCTCGAAAGCAAAATGGCAAACTTGAATGCTTCTACCAATCCCCTGGAATAATTCATGACCATCAATACGGAGATGAGTAGGGAAGAAATCAAGATGCCGAGGGCCGGGACCCCTTTCCTGTTTTCTTTGGCAAAAACCCCTGGGAACAGTTTGTCTCTGGATATAGCTGCAGGTATTTGGCCTTGCACCAGGATCCACCCATTTAAAGCCCCAAGTGTGGAGACAATCGCCCCTATCGCTACGAGGTTTTCCGCCCAAGGGCCCCAGATGATGGCTGCCGCATCTGCAAACGGCGCCTGAGAATACTGCAATTGCTCAGGAGGAATGATCCCCATGAGTGATGTTGTTCCCAGGATATATACTAAGGCCGCGACGCTCAAACCAAAATAAGTGGATCGTGGAATGGTCTTTTGGGGATTTTCGATATCGCCAGAAGGAATGGTGGCACATTCCACGCCCATGTAGGCAAAGAAAGTGAGCGTTGCCGTCTGGGTGATCGCCTGGATATTGGAAAGGCCACTGATGTTGAAGGAAAAAAGATGCTCCGTTTGTAGATAAAACAGCCCAAAGAGCCCTATGGCCAGGAGCGGTGCAATTTTGAGAATACTCGTAATGAGCGCAAAGATGCCTGCCTCTCTGATGCCCAGGGTATTGATCCACACGACCCCCCAAACAATGGCCAGACCTACGCTGACCGCCAACAGATTGTCGGATTGCAGGATAGGAAAGAACACACCCAGGTAGCTTACCAAGGCAATGGCGATGGCCGCATTGACACACCACACAGAAATCCAATAACCCCATGCCACGAGGAAACCCGCAAAATCTCCTAACCCATTGCGGGAATAGACATAGGGACCACCGGAAGTGCCTGGGAGCATCTTGCTGAATTCGATAAACACAAAGGCCAATGTTGCTGCTCCAAAGGCAGAAATAATCCAGCCAATCAAGCTGATACTCCCATAGGACGCAAGGGATGCCGGAAGCAGAAAAACGCCGGAACCAATCATGTTGCCAACTACCAATGCAGAACTGGTCCAGAAACCCAGCTTTTTTCTATCCACGTGAGAGCGGTGTAAAAATTGTATTTTTGAAATATACGCAAATAAATGAGCGCTACCAGGTATTCGATTGACCCGGAGATTGCGAAGGCTGAAACCTTGCCCGGATCCTTCTATAGAGATGAGACCACCTTCGACCTGCTAAAAGAACAGGTATTCTATCGATCCTGGCAATGGACAGGGGATACTTCCCTGGTGAAGCTCCCCAATCAGGTACACCCTTTTGTGTTATTGGACGGCTATCTCACAGAACCTATGGTCCTCGTAAATGAAGCTGGTGCCATTCATTGCCTCAGCAATGTTTGCACCCACAGGGGAAATCTGGTTGTACAAAACCCAGGAAGCCTCCGCAAGCTGACATGTCTATACCATGGACGCAAGTTTGGCCTTGACGGCACCTTTGAATCCATGCCCGAGTTCAGGGAGGCACAAGATTTTCCCCGGCCCTGTGAGGACCTGCATCGGTTTTCTACAGCACAGTGGGGGCCGTTGATTTTTGCTGACCTTGGCAGCCAGGTAGATTTTGATCAGGTCATATCGGCCATGAATACCTATGTAGGATTTCTACCGATCAAAGAGTTTGTGTACAGTAATGTGCAGTCCAAAGACTACCTCGTAAACGCGCATTGGGCATTGTACTGTGACAACTACCTTGAAGGATTCCACATTCCATTTGTCCACAATGACCTGAATCAGGCCCTGGATTATGGAAGTTATGAGACGATCCTTCATGAGCACTTCAATGTACAGGTAGGCTACTCTGAAGGTGCAGAGGATATTTTTGACTTGCCCTCCGGTCACATACACGCGGGTAAACGTGTTGCCGCCTACTATTTCTGGGTATTCCCGAACATGATGTTCAATTTCTATCCCTGGGGATTGTCGGTCAACATTGTGCGTCCGCTGTCATTGAATCAGACGAAGGTCTCTTTTTTGTCCTACATCTACGATGAGTCGAAGCTGCACAAGGGTGCAGGCGCATTGCTGGACAAGGTAGAACGTGAAGATGAGTTTGTGGTAGAAGGTGTACAGAAGGGGCTTAAGTCAAGGTACTATTCATCGGGAAGGTTCTCACCTACCCGCGAACGGGGTGTCCACCAATTTCACCAGCTGCTGGTGGAGGCGCTGAATAACCATTAAGGGCAAAAGGTGACCGTTCCCTAGCTACAACTCGATAGTGATTTCGGTAGTCGATCCAGCTATTACCTGAAATGGTCTGGCACCAGTCCGATTACCTATGTTGGTGATATAGATGTAGTAGTAGTTCCCAGGAAGCAATTCCGTGGCTTCATATCGTACGGCTGCCCCAAGACTGATATCGCCCATGGGAAAACTCACCAAAGGCTCCGTATCATCGTCATCTAAATAGACTCCACTCTCCACAAAAAAGCTTTCCTGGTTGAATAGGCGAACATTATCGACGGTAATAACAACAGTGCCCACCTGAGGGTCATCCCTGCAACCAATACATAGTAAGAGTAGGATAATGTGTATTGACCTGATCTTCATATTATGTGATTTGAACGCTCCCCCACCTGCGTAGATACCAGGCTTACAAGACAATTTTTGCAATCGCTGCGAAAATAGCAAAACCTCTAGCCTCGAAAGCCCGGCGCCACAGTATTCACACCCAGTTCATGTTCAGTTACTAATGGCTTGATAAGTCGTATTGATAAAGGTTCGGAATATGTGGTTGTTGTAGGGATACGTTTGGGTCAACAAGACCATGACCATGTCTTCCTCAGGATCTATCCGGTAGAAAGAACTGAAATAGCACACCCATCCATAAGTCTCAGCTGATTCAATGAGTCCTGTATCGTCACGGCCGTCAGGAAAAACGAAACCATATCCAAAGTTTTCACCAACCGCTTCCGATATTCTGTGACACCGATGTAGTCCAAATTCAATAGCTGCTGGCATAAAAGGAGTGGCTCACAAACATGATTGTCGGGTATCTACCTAATCAGGGCTTTCTTTCAGGATTAACATGGTACCGACCAAACGGCTGCCTTTTCATATAGGTCAATGACCTCCACAGCCACTCAAGAGGACCAAAGTGGTATCTCGAAAGCCAGGCTTTCGACCAAATGAACTGAATGATCCAAATAGCTACGGTAATCAAGAACTGCCCGGTTCTGTCCACTTTTCCGAACAGACTCAACCCCACGCCATGAAAAATGAGGATGGAGATGATGGATTGGAAGATATAATTGCTCAGGGCCATCCGTCCAATGGCTGCCAGTCTGGATTGGAGTGCTGCGAAAAGACTGGATTTTGCCAAAAGCATCATCAGACAGATGTATCCGTATCCCACCAATAGACTACCCCAATAGTTGAACTGAGAACCTATGTACATCGAAAACTCAAAGGAGAAGTTCTCAGAATAGTTTTTGAAAACACCATAGATGACGATGGGCAATCCAATGACCCAACTTACCAACCAGCTACGTAAGTAATATTGCTTCCTCTTTTGGGCGGTAAGAATTCCCCATCGATAAAGCGCCATCCCTATCATCATAAGGCCTCCGGCACGCCAGAGAAAAAGAAAGAGGAAAACGAAGGTCTCCATCATTAGTGCCTGCTCCGAGTTATGGACAATTTGTTCGCGAAGTGTCCCAGTAACCGCTTGTATCTCCGAGGCTACCTTATCCACTCCGGGGATCCACATCTCTCGCGCCTTGGCCGATTGGTCCGAGGGCCAATTTGGAAGGGTGAAACCGACCATGAGATAGAGCAAAGAATGCATCCCTATGAATAGGATGCCCGTGACCATTAACCGGGACGAACGGACTTTTCTAAAAAGAAAAACGAACAAAGCACATAGGGCATAGGGGACCAATATATCTCCATACCAGATCAGATGAGCATGAACCAGTCCAATCACGAGGAGCCAGAGGGTCCTTCGGTAGTGCAGGCCTGCGGACCTGCCAAATTTTCTCTCTGCGTTTTGCGTGACCAACATTATTCCAGCACCATAAAGTATTGAGAAAATGGTCATAAACTTCTGGTCCGCAAGAACATGGCCCAATATCCACACCCACTTATTCAATCCGTCCATATTTCCATAAGCCAAGGGATTGAGATAGGCGGCTCCCGGCATGGAATAGCTTTGTATGTTCATTACCAGGATACCCAGGATTGCAAATCCTCTCAAAATATCCAGTGACTGGATACGATCAGCGCCATGTATCGGATGCGGTGATTCGGTCATAACTTAGCAATTGGCAGTACAACTTCAAATATCCTAATAATGCCATCGGTGCGCAGGATGCTTTACTACAAAATGTGTTGGCAGCTTCTTGATTTATGCATTCTGTTCGGGGGGTTCATGCTATCTAACATTCGTTAAAAATCATATATAATATCATCATGATCAACAAGAAGGTACTTTTTCGAGCTTATACCGGCAGCCACTTCATGCCTTATTGATTTGAACTGTATCTCGTTGTTCGAAAACATACGGCAAGGGGATCGTACCCCTGACGATTTTCCACATTGTACATTGCCCAACATGAAGGTAAAAAGGGTGTGGGCCTACCCGTTTGACATCAAAAAACCGGATCAAGATATATCTGGTAGATCCCATTTTGTTCTTATAGATTTGGCAAAAAAAACTGATATTTGACCGCGCAAATCATTCACCTTCTTTCCATTGACAATTATTTTTTCTTCGGATAAAATCTAAATACAGAACGACTATCGTACTTATATTTCGAGCATAGGCGGACCTATCTCAACACTCATTTTTTCCCAATAAAAAGAACCATATGACTCATGAAAAGGGGATGTCACATCCCAAAACAGAAAGCAAATCAGTCCCGCCATTATTCCTGCATATCACCAATCCAGTGGTTGTGACCAGTAGCTCGGATCTATACAAAGCACAACCCATCACCTTTGAGACCATGGAAAAAGCAAAATCATTTGCCGATCTTGAAAATATATCGGTGAAGCAAATTGCTGCCTATTACCCTGAAGACGAAGTACTTGTTCCTAAGAGCTTTGGTAAATGTCCTCCCCTTGAACACTCTTGTTTAGACTTTCACACCTTCAAGAAAAAACGGAAACTACCCTTGTTGCAGGACATTTTGTCGGCGGCATATAAATA
Organism: Cyclobacteriaceae bacterium; assembly: GCA_965601475.1. Lineage (GTDB taxonomy): Bacteria > Bacteroidota > Bacteroidia > Cytophagales > Cyclobacteriaceae > JAWPMT01. The sequence goes on from OZ271832.1 coordinate 2,468,330, forward strand.
TGAAGAAGCTGAATATGTTGTCTACACCAATGTGGATATTGCGCTCATGCCACACTTCTATGTGAGCGCAAAAAAAATCATGGAAGAGGGTTATGATGTGGTCAATATATTTCGACGCACACTGAACAATACCTATGAGTCTTTAGAGGAAATACCGTACATGTACGCTGACCTTGGCGAAGATCATCCTGGCACGGATTGTTTCATCATCAAGCGGAGTTTGCTTGAGAAAATTGAACTGCAAAAAATCGTCATTGGCAGCCAGTTTGTCGCCTTGGCTTTGCGCACGAACTTGCATGCTTTTGCCAATAAGATTGCCGAGTTTCCCAGGATGCATATGACCTTTCATCTTGGAGACGATCGAGAATGGCTAAATCACGATGAATACAGTGCCTATAATGCGGCTGAGGTTGACAAAATGTTTGAGCAAATGCTCAAACGTGAGGACATCACTAATCCTGATATTCTGAAAAAATTCTACAAGAAATTCCAAAACCGTAAGGAATCCAGGAAAGCAAATAAAAAGTAGCGAGGATACATGATTATTCCTGCCAGCATTCCGAAACAGTTGATGCCTCACTAGGAAGGGAAGCCTCCGACTTGCCTATTTACATGATGGCATCGTAGGTCTTGTTCATGACCTCCACAGAAATATTGTTGTTGAAGTTCCCCACAATTCGGTTGACCTTAAGCTGATCTACTGGCATTTACGAATAAAGGTGATCTGAAAGACCATCCCAAGTAGGCAAGTCTATCCAAAGCCCCAGGATAATTGTGCTAGTTGTCAAGGAAGGATTTCGATGTTGTTGAACTTCAGCCATTCCTTTGCCATACCCATGAATCTTTTCAAAAATGCCTCGCTAAGGAACACATTTGACCAATTGTCGAATCGTTCCGATTGCACACCCAGATAAAAGATCCATATTGCTAATCCGGAATAAGGTAACAACCGTTTTTCTTCTGCGGAGACAGCAGATATTGATTCATACCCAGAGAAAAATGCCTGCTGTTTGGCATGGTAGAGCTGTTTATCGGGCTCGTTGTGATAGAGCTGCATGATGAAGTAAGCAATGTCATGTAGCAACCATCCGTTGCCACAAAAATCAAAATCGAAAATGGTCATTTTGGAGTCATTCTCGATGTGCATATTATCATACCAGATATCTAAATGAACCACTCCCTTTCTGAATGATTCCGACTCGATGGTCAAAAATTCTTTTCTAATCCTTTTTTCGGCATTCAGAATAAACCGCATTTCTTCATTGGTTTCGGGAAAATGCACTCTTGCCTTATTCAAAGCGGAAAGCACCAATGAGTCTACGTCATAAGTTACTCGCTTCAGGCTCAAATTTTGAGTAGCCTGATGGAACCGGGCCATTAGTTTGCCAATGTTGTAGGCGGTATCAGCTGAAAAGTCTCGCACTTTCTTACCTGAGGCGAAGGAAAAGAGCACACCATACCTCAGACCTTCTGGTGCCTGAATCTCCTGGATATACGCTTGCCGGATGTTCAATATCGGATAAGACACTGCGATACCATTGTCTTTCAACCGATTCAGCAGATTGATTTCTTCGCTGATCTCTTCTTTCGATCTCCATCGATAGCTATAAACCCTCAGTACATATTGCTGCTCGGAAGTGGTTACAATGTAGGAGTGGTTAATGCCTGTTCGGAAAATACGGCATTCAACTTCGTCAAAACCATATTCCTCCCCAATCCTTGCGGAAAGATAAACTGCAGAAATGGTCGAATCTGTGACTGGTACCGGGTTCAATTTTTGGATAGGTCAATTGTGGATAAACGTTTCCAGCAGATGTGCGCTCACACCACTGGCGACGCTAAACTAGCTGATTTACTGAGGGACGTCAAGTGCACATTGTGCGACTTTGGGGACACTTCTTCGATCAGAAGATCTATGTAGGAACCCTAAGAAATGCAGGGAGGAAACAATCATCTACAACATGCCTGATGGAGTTTATTTTGATGGCCTATTTGATCACCTCAAACCTTCTTTCTGTTTCAGGGCCTTCCCATTTCAAGACATCGTTGTACCAAACCTTTGTAATGATCTCATTACCATTAGCCCTGTCCACTTCCGCACGGAGAATGTCAAAATCAGATGCTGAGAATTCGATTTTGGTTTCGGATATGCCCTCAGCGTTGGTTGTTGTGCTTGGAAAGAGGGTCAGATAAGACCCATCTTCAAATTCATCTAGTCTTATACCTTTTGGATAATCAAGGTTTCCCTGATAATACCTTTCCCAATCTCCATCTATCCTATGGTAAATCTGAATATTCGACTCAACGTACTCACCTAGCGCGATTAGGTTCTCTCCTTCACTATTCAGGTATTTTATGGAGACATTGATATCAATGTTTGTGCAGCAAATGGGATCATCTGATGAATTGCAGGCAAATAGAACAGTTAGGATCAGAATTACGGATAGACGTTTCATGGCGCTCAATAGCTACAGCCTCAAATTTGCATGGTGAGCATGTCCTTTCCAACAAAATCCAAGCTTTCTGTCTTGCCCTGACGAAGCTCATGGCTCGGTTGCTCCTTGCGCCAATTGTCCGTTATGGGGCTTCATTGATTCTCCTTGGCTATCAGTTCCAGGGCCAGGGCCATTTCCGTAAGAAATGGAGTCAGTCGATACCTGGGCTAAACCTCCCAAACTTGAAGCAATCAATATCAATGCAAGCGCTTTCATCTTCGCCATGGGTTCATGCGTATCGCAGAATTAGGTTCTGAAATGGCAGTAAGCATAGTTCAACACCGGTTTTTCAATCGTCCTACCATGAACTTTCGAGCATTTTGCCCTCCTGGTCCATTAGTGCCGGATCATTGGTCACGGGCCTGCTCATTCAATCGCCCTTCGTATACTCCTAGTTTATTCCAGATGGAGTAAAACTGATCAACTCCGCCGGAGTTTCTAACCGAGGTGTTGATCATTAGAATGCGGCCAGTTCTAGTGGCCGGGTTGAAAAACATGTAAGTGGCAATTCCCGGATCACCCCCTGTATGTCCTACAAAACCTCGGGGCGTAAAACCCATGAAAATTCCACTGTTGTACTCGTCGTCATAGTCGTCGTCTTCACTTTGATCCGGCAACTGTTCAGCGCTCAGCTGCTCGCGGAAAATTTCCTGATAGCTCTCGCGGGTCAGCAAGACACCTTCTCCCGAATGACCTTTGATCAGTTCGGACAGGTACTTACCCAGGTCGGAAATACTCGTGATCAAGCCACCGTCCGGATACGTAATAAGCGAGTAGTAGGGCAATTCCATTTCCGGGTTAGCGTATAAGGTGGAATGTGCGGATAGGTCTACATCGTCCAAGGACCAACCGGAAGATGTCATATTCAGAGGTCTCAGAATATGCTCTGTTGCAAATTCATTGAATGATTTTCCTGTGGCAATTTCCAATACGGCAGCCGCCAGCGTAGACCCTATGTTGCTGTATTCATAGCTATCACCGGGCCTGCTTTCTAAGAATCCAGTGGCTTCAAACCATTCGCCATCCTCGGAAAGCAATTTTTCCAGAAAGTCGATCAAAGCCATTTTAGAATCCGGGGAATTGAAATTTTCTGAAATGGCCTTCAGGGTGTCGGAGACTTCAACGTCATCTTTCAGCACGTATGACTTTTCATCGTAGTAATCGGTGTCCAGTATGGTGGATGTATGAGTTGCTAAATGTCGCAGCGTAATGGGCGTATCGGGGAATGATGGGTTTTTTACTTCAAAAGGAAGATAATCCATGATCGGATCATCCAGATTTAGATTGCCCAATTCCTGGGCCTTTAGCAGGGCAATTCCGATGAAGGTTTTGGAGACTGAACCAATGTTCTGGATGGTGTTTTCGGTGTATTCCGCATTCGTTTTGGTATTGGCGTAGCCTATGCCATTCGCGTAAAGAACCCCACGCTGGTTGACAATCGCTGCCCCGAAGCCATTGATAAAGCCCGGTTGGTGTAATTCATTGAGTTCCACTGTCAGGGTATCCACTAATGTTGGTGACGAGTTGGCGGTTTCCGGTTTTGATTGGCTACAAGAGATTATGGTTATCGCAGCTATGAGCGCGAATGAGGTTGTTCTGGCCATGATTTGAAGTTTGGGCTGAAATTCTGAGTTTTTTCTAATGACAAGCGGTTGTGAATATAGTTTCCTTAAAGGTTGGGAACAACCGGACATGAGGCTGAGCAGATGCCCGTGATTGGTTGCGGGTAGTTTAATTCTCGTTCAGTCCCTCCAGGAATGATTTACTCCCCTCATTATTAGGGTTCAATTTCAGAGATTACTCGAATGACTTGATCGCCTCTTCTCTTGATCCTTTTTCTATTTGCACATAACCCAGACATAAGAAGGCCCCTGAAGATATTGGATGATTTTCCATATTTTTTTGCATGACCATTAATGCTTCAGGCAGATTGCCCATCTCAAGGTACGTAAACCCGAGGTAGGCTAAAAGTTGCTCCATACAGAACGTTGGCAGCCTCATTTTAGATTCTTACAAAGTAAAAGTCAAATTCAGTTTGGCCTACTTTACTTAGCTCCTCTAGAAACTTTTTGGTCGGTTCCCCTGATCCTTTTCCAATGTTCCAAATGTTGATAGTCTGTTTACTAAATGCTCCGAGTCTTTGATAATCAAAATTATAAGGAGTGGTAACAGTTTGACAGGCTTTACATTCATAAGTGTAATTATTGTCATTGAACCAGTTGTCAATTTCTTCCTCCCAATTATCTATTTCTGCCTTGCAATTCGGACACGAAACACTTTCCAAATCTTCCGGTGAACAATCAAAAACTAATTCAGAATTCGTTTCAAGTGTTATTCTTATTGAAGGAAAAGTTTCCTCCTTAGTCCGAAAAAGTCTAGAAAGGAATCCTTTACCTTTCTTATCTTCTTCAATTTCTATATCCGTCTTTATCAGTTCACCGAAGTTCTTTCCAGGGGCAAAACTAGCCTCACCATAAAAGTCAAATGGGTTTCCAAGTAGACCCAATTCCGTAAGTCTATTCTTCAGAGATGTGTCATCTATATTATTGGATAATGGGTCTTTCTGAAAAATGCTCAGTCTTACGTCTCCCATACATTACAAATTATTCGTGCTTTGCCAACGATCAGATATAGCGAGGGGCTATACCCCTACAACATTTTGAAAGCAAAACACTCTTATGTGTAAAAGAAGATTGAAGTGCGACGGCAGATAGGTAGGATCAGACTTGGGAATGACGCTTACTGTTGTGTGCTATTTCGTCCCATATATGGATTGAATGCCCTCAATATCACCTTCCCCAAGCGAAGTTGAACTTTGGTCGAAGTCTGGATTCATGATATTATCGGTTCCTACATGGCCCAAGCCCAATACATGTCCAATTTCATGAAGGACCAGATTGTAGAACGCAGTGCAATTTGGACGGCGTGTATTTAGAACCACCAGGCCTGCTAGCGGTGAGCAATCGCCATCGGTAAATGCGGGGTATCCAAGCCCTCCCTGGTCAATATGGGCCAATGCAAATCTTATATCGGCACTTTCAACTTCCAAAGTCGCTTGAAAATCTATATCCGCTACTGAGCTCCATACAGTAAGGGCCGACCGTATTTGCGAGTCAACATCACAAGTCAAAAGATCGAACGAAAGCGTCCTTACGTCATTTTGGGAATGGGTATTAATTAGTGCGCCCTCGCTGTAATAGCCGAAGGTTAATATTCCTCCTGGGATTCCTGGTCCTGTTGCTGCAACACCCGAGTTCGCTAGTGGATTTCCATCACCCCACTTATATCCGAAAAGGCAATACTCGCCAGCTGGTTTGCCGGCACAAGTTGATATATCACATTTTTGGAAAGTCCCGCGGTCCTCATCTTTGCATGACGTCAGTGCCATTAGAAATAGCAAAGCAACAATATGTTTCAGCAATGATTTTTGCATCTAATGTCCTGATATAGCGCCGTAGGCCTCAGCTTCATTGATACGATGAAATTAGCCTATTTGCGGCGGCCGGCCAGGGGTCCATTCAAAGTATTACGCTCTTTAAATGCTCCGATAGCTACCTGACACCATCCTCCAAGGGTTCCTATGGGCAGATAAATGCTTTTTCCAAAGCTTTCTCCAGCGGCCGAAGCCTTTGGCAAAGGAATCAGTGTCGACGGGATGGGAAGTTTCGACGCATCTTGCAGAAAACACTTAAGCACATTCCCAATAAATATTGCCAGAGTCTGTGATTCGTTCGCTTTTTCAGTGGGATACTGCAACATTCTGTTGGACGTTATCGACACGGTTCATATCTTCCGATCCTGGCACGATAGGTGGCTGCCAGATCGTCAGCTCTTGGATTTGCAGCGTATCGCTCAAGCACCCAATTGCGCCATGCTTCGTCAACTACGACCAGTGAGTTACCTAGAATGTTCTCAACGACCTCTGGTATCATTTCCCGGCCCCCGTACATGATCTCCAGGGCAGCCTGACGCCCGTACGTCTGGTCCACGTAGCGGAACCAAGATGCGCGCTTGGTGTAGGACTGATGTGCGCACATCAGGTTCAGTTCTTCATGTGATTTCCGGAGCAATGCAAGCGTTGGACCACCTTCCAATACCCAATGACCCACGACAATATCTTCGTTGAACCCGTAAAATGGGAAGCCAGTCTTTCCAGGGTCGATGAGCTGTGCTACGTATTCCGCCCAGGCCTCATTATAGAAGCCCAGAGACACCCACTCCAGAGCACCAAGTTTAACTGAGCTATCAAAGCCAATTGCATGCACAAGTTCATGCGTGAAGAGTGACCAGTAGCCACCTTCGGAAGCTGGGTAGCGCCACAGCTGGATAGTGCCGTCACCATCGACATAGGGTCCCTGGGTCCTATATTCGCCATTTAGCTGTACAACGATAACCGAGTCGAGCTGAAAGTCCGAGGGAATGATCTTAGCCAGGGCAGCATATAGCTCCTCTGCCCGTACAATTCCATCCTGCATCTCTTCTAGTGAGGCCGTATATGTTGTTGCAGTGAACAAGAAGTGCTCACTTGAGATTTCGATAGGTTTAGCCAGGAAGCCGCATTTACTCATTAGAAGCATTACCATGAGCGCTCTCATGCCCCCAAACACCTTGATCCTTATCCTTAAATGACGGCTGAATTTCACCATGTGTGGGCTAACGATCAGCCAAATTGCGAATGTCTGCGCGGCCATCCAAAACTCTTAACTATGAGCACCAAACTAACGGATATGTGCAGGGACGCCAAGTCTCCACGCTCACCCGTCTCAGAAAACTGATGGATGCAGAAGCGATCCCGGCAGCTATTGGGAGGCCCCATGCAACTTTTGGGACATTCTACCACGTTCAATTTGACATACTCCCCTCGGTTTTGATTCGCTTTGTCAGAAATAGAGTTCCAATAGAAATAGGAATAGCTGTCCAGCCAAAAAACAATAGACTGACCAATGAAAGTTGGACAGATGCGAGCACCGCTTCAAGTGGATTGGTGGGTTCTCCGAACATTTGTGCTCCAAAAAGTTCAACGTTGATATAGTTGGCAACTAAAGAGACATACCAATGAATCCAATGACTTAGAATCCCAATGATGAAGCCACTGGTCATTAGTCTAGCGTTAGTGTAGTTATTAGGTTTGACGATAAGAATTTTAGGAATTAAGAGTCCAGCAACGAATCCTCCGATTCCTGTCGTTATCCATAGAAATTCCCAACCGGCACCATGAGGTTCATTTACTGATAGCAATCCTGCTAATGCAGAGATTAGTCCGAATATCAGCCCATTTATCAATGAGAAACTCATAGAGAGGTTTTACTAGTAGCACTGTGACTATGTCGTGGCAAATGTTAGTCATCGCCAATCAAAGTTCTAGAATCCTAGAGCTATGATGCACCGTCAGGATGAATACTTTATCATTTACCATTTCGTAGATAATTCTGTAATTGCCTTCGATTAGTTCTCTGAGGCTCTCTAGCCCTTTCTCAGGCACAGTTCTTCCTGCCTTCGGATGCCTCTGAAGAATTGCTACTTTGTGATAGAGCTTGCTTACTGTCAATTCAGCATACCTGGGTGAATCTTTCAAGATGTATTCACCTATCTCTCTCAAATCATTTAGCGCGTGACTAGTCCAAATTACTTCAGCCATTTGCTGAGTTCGGTTTTTGCTTCTTCGTGAGAAAAAGTTTTACCGTCCTCCACATCTTTTCTACCCTTTTCAATTTTCTCAAGAACCACTAGACGTTCGATTAATTCATCGAGTTCAAAATCCATTGGCATGTCCTTGATAGAATTGATGACTAATTCCTTGTTCATAGTCTAAAATTACGAAGAGCACGTCGAAAGTTGATCTGATGTTTATGATGACTAACTCCCAAATATGAGGCACTGGCCTCCAAGCTTGATTAGCAGTGACAAAAAAGTAGCCCATCTGCCATTCTATCCAAAGTATCAAGTTCCTACATCACCTGGAAAATAAAAGCTTCTGAGTTGAACAGAAGTCAAATGAGACCATGCCTGTATCCTGGGCTGCGGTTTAATCCCCGTTCAGTTCCTCCAGGAATGATTTACTCCCTTCATTATTGGGGTTCAGTCTCAGAGAATACTCGAATGACTTGATTGCCTCTTCTCTTGATCCGTTTTCTATTTGAGCATAACCCAGACAGAAGAAGGCCCCTGAAGATGTAGGATGATTTTCCACATATTTTTGCATGACCATTAATGCTTCAGGCAGCTTGCCTATTTCCAGGTACGTGAAACCGAGATAGGCTAAAAATTGCTCCGTCGGTTTTACTTCGTATCCTCTCTTTGCTGAAATCTGCTTGAAATGGGTCGATAACTCGCCATAGGAGGGCAAATGGTCAGGATCATTCATGTCTATCCACCATTCGGAATTCAAGAAGCGTATTCCGTCATGCATACTCGGATAGACTACTGAAGCGTGATCATCCGATTCGTATTTTCTGAATTGCCATTCTATGTTTTCACCGTTTGCAAGAAGAACCTGCATAAGTGAGTCAACACCCGGTTCGATTCTCGGCTCGCTTCCGACTGAAAGAAATATGCTATTTGTTACGCGCGCATTGGACAAAAATTCATTTAACAGGCCTAAAGATTGAGTCCCTTTTCCATAGAAACCGGCACTGATAAGGATGAAATCGTTAAACAGACTCGGATGCTTTGACAAAACATAAGTGGCGAACATCGCTCCAAGAGAGTGCCCCTCCAATATTCGGTAGGGTTCGGTTCTATAGTTAGCATCAATAAATGGAATCAATTCGTCTTTCAAGAATGAAAGAAAGTTATCTCCACCTCCCGTGTTTTGAAATAGTATGCTATCTGTCCTGCCATCCAAACCGACTAAGGAATGCCATGGTGTAAAGTCCCTAATCCTGTCAACATTGGGGATCCCTACAACAATGAATTGGGGAATGCGCAAAGCTGAAGACAGGTAATCGACCATGGCGCAGACATGCCCAAAATGTGATTCACCATCCAGTAAATAGAGAACTGGGTAGGAACCTGCACCTGTATCGTAAAACTCATTTTTATAGACCCAGATTTCCCTTTCTTCACCTAACACTTCCGAATTGATGGTTAAAACCTCTCCATAGGAAGCTGATGGAACCTGAGCGTAACCGACGAGACCGCAGAGCAAGAAAAGGGATTGACTCAACCGAAGAAATACTTTCTGAAAAACCATGATCTTGAAAATTAATCTGCTTATGTCAATTGCCGGCAACGACTAGCAAGTAGGTGGATATACGGCACTGGGCTATGTCGGATAAAACGAGCAAACCTGCTCCAATCGCACAATGCTGTCTGAACAATGCGCTGCATTCATAGAGTGATCCTGATAACGATCTGCAAGCATACAACTTTAGCCTTTATTGATGGCCATTACGTATTAGCAGTGAATAAGACGAGTAGGACAAATCCTCCGATGTATGCGTAGTTGACTATTGGAATCTTCCGTCTGAAATCGGATAAGAATTTTTTCTTTGAGTACCCCAAAGTGAAGAGGAATACAAGTATGGGAGAAGTAGTCCACATAAATAATAGATATCCGTAGATGCTTATGTTGTCATTCATTCCAACCATTGCACTTACGGTGTACGTCAATACGAGGCCAAATGGAACAATTTTGTAGACCAAATTGGTATTTTTCTTAAAATAATTGGGTCGCTTGACATCCCCATTTTTTGTGAAGATCACACAATTGACTTGTCTGAGAGTTAAGAAAGTCAGTGTATGAAAAGCAATTCCCAGAATAATTAGATATGTAGGGTTACCTCCTTTGAGGTCATCAATCGTAAACATGACAACATATAGAGAGTAGAACATCGTTGCTTGGTCAATAAATCTAAGCTCCTTTTCACTTGTTTTGAAAAGCCCGGATATTCTAGAATTCATTCCTTATTGCAATTCGAAAGCCTATAACGTATGGCCAAGCTACGTCCACTCAGCTTTTCATTCATCTCAAAGGTATTTGCTACAAAAACCCTTTGCAAACAACTAGTTCAGCCTACGGCGTGTAATCGCTCACATATTCTCTCGATTTCAACTTTTAGGTCTATCCAAATTATTGGTTTAAGTCTTCAACTTGATCATTCGTAGCTTATTCTTGATTTTCAATAATTGACTGTTTCATGGAGTTCTGCCAAAAATCGAGAGCGTTGCGGAAAAAGGTGGTTAGCTGATAATTTCCTTTCTGCTTCTGCATTTAATGTAAGTCCGGCATGATACGGCACTCGAAGAGCATCACGGTCAAGAACAGATTCAGTATCCAGAAAGCATACAAGCACAGGACTGATAGCAGTTTGTCACTTAGTGTTCTGTCCCTCATTTCGCTTGAAACGAAACCTTGTGCTGGTTAACCAGCATACTGTTAGGAACCACGAATCACTAATTCGAAATCTCTGTTGTTCAAGGAGGTATTCGAGAACACGCCCCATGTGACCCGCTCCGTACATGATTCCGATTCGCAACGGTCCGGTTTTGTGTTGGCGTGTTATTCGGTCAATCTCCTGAAAAATCAATTCTTCCCTTTTCCGTCCAAGAAAGTCTTTAACCGATCTTGTTTTACCAAATCGCATAAACCAGAAAGTATCATCCGCATCTTCCTTTTCTCTGAAGCTCTTCACAAAAGTCATCCTGGTTTCAAAAAACGAAAGGAAAAGCAACCCAAAAGGAAAGAGCGTTTTGAAGAACACTCTCGAAATCAATGGAATCTGTTTCCATTCTTGCATTCCTCTGACTTCATCAAAGTCCGCGTGAATTAGCCGGTCCTTGAAGTCTGAAAGCTTCAAAACGTCATTCTGATATTTTAAGCCCAGTCGTGAGGCCAGTTTTTTGTATGCCCACCATAGGGCATCTAAATTCTTCAATCCAATTCCCTCAAACAAGATTTGGTCACATTTATCAAGTTCAGTTCTTACCTCATCGTAGAATTCTTGAGTGCCAATATGGAATACCGGAATGAGAACAAATTCCATTTCACCTCTATTCAGCAGATAGCAGGCAGTCCTTAAGTTGAAATCGTTCGAATCAATGATTTGCATTTCGAGCCTAGCTCAGAGTAGAGAATTGATGGTAAGGCAAAGTAGCTTCACTTTCGCATCTAACGCATTGGCATATCTGGTCAGGTTAACCAGCAAAGTAGTGAATCTGCTTCATAATCACCTTACACTTTTTCCCGCCACCGAAAAAGGCTTAGGGACGGCGTGCACAATGCTGTAAAGCCAGCCCACTCCACTTCTAATCGAAGTGATGGGTGGGCTGGCAAAATCGTGGGTAAGCCGTTCGGGGTCTTCAGATTACCAATCAGTCTCATACGCGCCAAGTACCATTTTGTCTGCACCAGCGTCAATTTTTTCGTTCCTTTTTGCGCTTATTCCGTTCTAAGATGTGCAATAGGATTCGAGGCCAACAGTTGCTTTAGGTGATAAAAAACTGCTAAGAAAAGGGTGCCCAGGATGATAGCTGTAGCAAAGACATAGGGTGTGATCCCTATAATTATCTCAGAGCCCTGCAGTACTTGATCAAAAATCAGCTCGAATGTTTTGTAATTGGCCACACTGCCGAGAACAATGGAGATACCGATCATCCAGGTGAACTGCCTGACGATCAGCATGGCACTTTCCAAACGTGTACAGCCAAGTACATTTCTGATACTCAGTTCTTTCATACGCGTAACAATTAGTAAGGAGATTAGCCCAAACAGCCCCATACCGGAGATCATTATGGCAACCACTGCCGTGAAATTCATCACATCGATCATCATCCCGGATTGAGAAAAAAATCGGTCAAAGACATAAGCCTGCACCCGACTCACGTAGAGCTCATCAGGAAATTCTTGCTTCCAGAGCGCGGCAATTTCAGCATTTACTTTGTCGACGCGATTTGGTAGAGTCTTGAGCGAGAAGTACCGGGTGCTTTCCTTATCTGACAGTTTGAATACGGCTGGCTTGATGGGTTGGAAGAAATCCCGGTGGTGAAAGTCTTTGGTAATGCCGATGACTGTAAAATCCTCATTGTTCAGGGTGATCTTGTCATACAACTGTGTCTGAAAAAGGCTAGCCATTGTTTGATTGATGAGCACCGACTGCTTAAGATTGGCGGTCTGATCAAGATCAAAGCCATTCCCTTCAACGAACGTTAGCTCCATCAGGTCATGAAAGTCTTCGTCGACATAGAAGGCATCTACCGTACTTTTTTCTGCCAGGCTTTCTGCAACTTCACTTTCAGCCCACCGACCGATCTGAGTTGCACTTGTACAGAAGAGACTGATGTCACTACTCTGTCTCGCGTATTGATTCAGCACTTCATAGTGGGCAGTTTGACGGACAGGGACCACCAATATGTCATCAGGATTGTAGCCCCATTCCTGTTCTTCTTGTTGTTCATTGGCTTGGGTAAATACAAGACCAGCAGTAATAGCGAAAAAGGTCAGGAAAAATTGGGTTGTCAAAAACAGCTTAGTCAGCCAATTCTTTCTACCGAATCGCTCGCGTCCGCTGAAGATCACATTAGGCTCGAAAGATGATATATACCATGCAGGATAAGCGCCTGAGCAAATACTGATGAAAATGAATAAGCCAACGATAAAACGGATGAGTCTGAAATCCTGAAGCAGATGCATCTCCAGTAGCTCACCTCCGAAGATGGATTGTACTCCAGGTAAAATCAAAAGCTTTGCCAACACCATTCCCGCAGCCACTGCTACCATAGTCATGACGGTATTTTCAACCAGGAATTGAATAATAATCTGCCTTCTGTTGCTGCCAATCACCTTACGCAACGCTATTTCTTTGAGTCGCTTCCCGGAGGAGGCCACTGCGATATTGATGTAATTGAAGCAGGCAGAGGCAAATAGTAGCAAGCTTATGATAGCGAACGTTAGCAAAACCTGTGGCGTACTGCCGCACGCATAGCAGCCCCGTGTAAACTGTGAGTTTTCCGCGGCAGAGGAGAGCGGTTGAAATCGAAATGCATCAATGGGCCATTCCGTATTGGCCTCGTTTATATCTTCCAGATAACCAGGCATTGCCAATTTTAGTGATTCAATGCTTTGGGGTTCGTTCAGCTTGATGAATGTAAAGAGTGACTCTTCGTTTAGATTTTTCCAACTCGTAAGGTCAGTTGACAGCATAGTAGGCAAGTGATCGATGGAGACGGCGAAATCAAAATCAAAAGAAGCCGTCTGCGGAAATTTTTGGGCGACACCAGAAACCACAAATAGGTGAGGTTGCTCATTCACGATGATTCGTAGTGTTTTGCCAACAGGATCTTCATTTTTGAAATATTTGAGCGCAACATTCCTGCTGATGATCACCTGATTGAGCCCCAATTGGTGAGTCCCCGCCATCAAAGGAAAATCGAAGATTTCAAAGTAATCCTGATCCACAAATGTGAGTGGCTCAGCAAAGATCATATCCTTGTACCTGACAATTGAAGATTTCACTTGTACACGCGCTGCGTGCTCTACCTGTGGGAAGTCTTCCACTAGCACCTTGCCCAGCATCTGAGGAGATCTGGCCCAGGTTTCCGATCTACCTTCCCATGTAATCACGGACTGGACAGTGAAGATCTTTTCAACTTCCGGATGAAATTCATCCAGTCTCAATTGCTTGTCAATGATCAAGTACACTGCAATACCAATGCTGATCGAGGTAGCCAAACCGACCACATTAATTGCCGACGTGACCTTATTTCGAACGAAATTTCTTAGTCCGGTTTTTAAATAGCTTTTGAAGATTGTCATTTGAAGGGATTTTATTTTGAGATTGAGATTTGACCATCGAAAGAATTTTAGAACATCCAGTACATAAGTGGTTCTTGCATATCGCAAACCTTTGTGTTCTATTTTGTTGTTGAATATTTCATACAAGTCACCTTGTATTTCCTCCAGGTATTCGGGTTTACAAAACCAACGAACAAATCGATCTCCCCATGAAGGTGGATACCACCTCATGACCTGGAGGGATTTATTTTTTGATAAAGTCTGGTACGGATGGAGTATATCTCTTCCAGAATATTTAGTCCTGAAGTAGTGAGGGTATAGATCCTTTTTCTTCTTCCACCCCTTTCGTTGGTGGCACCGTCGAGTCTTGATGTTACATACCCTTTGCTTTCCAGCCTTCTAAGCACCGTATGGATGGCACCGATATTGATCTTTCTTCCTGTCTGGTTTTCGATTTCACCAACGATGGCTACACCATAGGCATCGTCATTGAGACCAACAGCCGTCAGTAGTACGAGCTCCTCCAACTCACCAATGTATGCGCCTTTCATACCTGATTATTTATCATACAAAAATAAAACTAATATATAATACACATTTGTATGAGTTATGTTTTGAAAATGTTTTTTTACCACCTAACATATCCACTTCAACAAGGTTTGACTACCATTTTCGGTCGAATATGATAGACAAGACACTTTGACGTTAGTCAGTGAACATCAAACTTGCTGGGTATTGGGGCGAAGCATTTCGGGGTGGAGAACTCTTATGAATTACAACGTTGGTGCTTTTAGAGATGTGCCTGCGAGGCGGCTCTCATTTTGTTTGACAGTCGAAATGTTACCTGTTTTTATGCTCTAGTATATAAGATTCGATCGTGTCAAGCCTGCCATCAAAAATTTCAAGTTTCTCAGGATCTGGATATCTCGAGCTTCCCAGAAGATCCCATTTCTGTTGTCCATTTAGCTTCTTGACCGGTTTTATCTTCGAACCATAGTTGTATTTCTTAAGGAGGGTCATACTTCCTTTACGATCAAAGGCTGTGGCGACTTCGAAGTGATCGTTGGGAAATCTTTTCGATGGGTAGAAGTCTTGACCATCTACTGACGCAATTTTATTATCAGCCAAAGCTTCTCGGCGTAGTCCACACTATGCTACTTACACCAAACTAGCTGATCTGCACGGGGACGCCAAGTCCGTACGCACGACTGTTCGTAGAGACCAGACGTTAATCCAAGCAGCGTTCAACAATTGCCATTTTCCTCAAATTCCACCTTCGGCTACACCACTGTTCTGGTCGAGTCAAGCAATAGTCATATCCATGATCTATGTCAACCAAGCAAGAGTCTCCAATAATTCTGAATTTGAAGTTCTCAAAAACCATCTCCATTGGCGATTCTTCCTCAGGTTCAAGTTCAAGAAATTGATTCTCAATCCTAAATGTTCCTGAGCTTTCAGTCCTGCCAAAATGACCGGTTGACATGAATTTAAATTCATTGTTCTGCCGTAGCTCGAGAGTCCACCGAGTCGCCGCCCAGAAGCCTTTGAATTCACCAGTTACGGGAGGTTCCTGCTTGTTAGATAGCAAGTTTCCAAAAAGAAGAATTATAAATATCATGCGAGCGGTGTTTAAGCTCAACCTTATACACAGTGGAGAAGTGTGCCTGATATCAAGTAAAATTAGTTATACGTCAATATATTCAATTCTGGTATTTGTTGAGGACTTCATTCAAATAGATAATTGGCTATTATATCGCTAATTATTTTGTTTCCAGTTGACTTGTTCTTTCCAAACTCTCCGGAGTTTGTCGATACCACTATTGTTGCATTCTTCGCTGGAAAATACCTAATGACGCTATTGTGTCCCCAACTTTCGGTGCCACGGGTCCATATCTCCAGGGTATTCCATTTAGTCTTGGGTGTTTTGAAGAATCCATATCCTATCTGTAATCCTGATTGTGTTTCGAAATAGTTGTCGAATAAAATGTCGTAGGATTCTTTTGAAAGTAATTCTGCATCACGAATTCCATTCCAAAATTTCAGGAGGTCAGATGATGTCGAAAATGTGCCTGTTGCACCGACCCATCCCCAACTTCTTTGGCCCAACTGCCGCGAAATCTTCCTGTTGAGATTTGCCACATTCTGCTCTTCGGAGACTTCCTTCCAGAAATAGGTATCATTCATTTTCAAAGGAACTAAGACTTCATTTCTAATAAAGTCTTCGTAAGAGACCTGAGTCACGCGCTCAATGATCAATGCCAGTAGTTGATAATTCTGATTCGAATACAGAAAATGACTATTTGGTTCAAATGCCAGCTTTTCGTCCAAAACAATTTGTAAGGCTTCTTCCGCGTCGGCAATACCTTCCAAAGGATAACTCTGTCTGAGGCCAGATTGGTGTGCCAGCAATGTACTAACAGTGATCATTTTCTTAGTTTCAGGAACATGATCAAAGAACTGGTCTAATGTGTTGGAGAGCCTAAGCTTATTCAATTCCACCAGTCTCATTATTCCTACAGCAGTTATTGACTTCGTGATGGAAGCAATATTGAAAAGTGTTCTTTCATCTGTAGGTTCCTGCCTATCCTTATCCAGATATCCAAAACTTTCTGATAGCAACAATTCCCCATTGATTTGCACTTTCACGCTAAATGCAAAATCATCAGCATAATCCTGTTCGAGCATCCGACTCAAATCAGAAAGGGTTGAAGTCTCAGTTTGTTGAGAAAAAGCAACAATGCTGATGAACTGAAACGAGAAAATGAATGCCATTGAAGCACTTGAATGGCTGACTTTTTCTTTTAGTTTCATTTTCTTCAACTACTCTTTTTTGATTTTAAACGGTATAAGGCATAAAACGTAAGATTCGAAGCTGATTGCTTGTCTACCAAGACCAAGTTCGCTCAGAACCTTGAATTTGTGGAAACCATTATTCGCCCCTTCCCCTTTGTACCTGGTGTTTGCTAACGTTTCTTCTATTGGTCATTTCTTTCTTGTACAGATAGACGCCTATACAAATCAATGAAATAAATATCAAAGAGATTGGTAGCCATGTGACGTCTGTCCATATCCAACTAATCCCTTCTCCGTTACCCCTGAATGGCACGCAAAGGACTAACATAAACATCGCTAAGTACAACAAATTGCTTTTCATAACGCACTTAATTTTCAGTCAAAGTTTATGGCCGGCAATCTCCTTCTTGCTCTCAATTTGAACAAATAGTTAGGGGTTGATAAAGGGTTGATATTATCATTTAGTATTGGTTATCAGGGTTTTAATTGTGACTTCAACTCAGTCCTGCTTTTGATATTCAGTTTTCTATAAATCTGGTTAATGTGTGATTTGAGTGTGCTTTGTTCGATAAATAGCTCGGCCATTATTTCTTTATTCGTCTTGCCCAAAATGATTAGCTCATACACTTCCCTCTGTCTCTCCGTCAGTTCATCAAGTAGCGCGTTGATTCCTTCACCATTGATTCTGGACTTCTCCTTGATTTGATTTGCAAGGCTGGAGATCTTCTTTCTATTGATCTGAAAATAGATCGCGACTAAGAATAGGCTAACTGTGACCAATAGAGTGATGAGGGCTGGATATTGGTGTAAGACCAATTTGACTTCGCCATCTTTTCCTCTTATCGAAATCGCTATCGAAGATAGAATAAGGGCAATTCCTAGAAGATACTTGTGATATTTTGATAGCACGTCTTCTAATTTCATAAATATGTTGGCTATCGCCAAGCCATGATGAGTGGAGATTAGTCCCGCTAGCGATTGAGATTCACGATATATCCCGGCCGGTAAAACGCATTCATTCATCGCATTGGTTGTGATCTTATTTCAGTGTTTTAGTAACCCATTTACCGTAAATTGAGCAGTCAGTCATTAGATACTTACCAAGTCGATCACCAAATTCGCCTGCGGCTTCATAATTATCAGGATCAATTTCTTTCCTAATAATGTAAAGACCCTCATCTGAGGTTGTCCAATCGCTAAGACAATCGTCAATTATGTCGTCCATGTTTGAGGCAGTGGATTTAGTTTCAATGCATTCGCAAATCTTGTTACCGAGTTCAATCACCGCAGGTGTCTTGAACTTACCTTGGTTTACATTGCCCATTGTTATGTCTTGAAACTCATTGCAACTTGACATTAATATTTGAGTCGTGCGCTGTCCAATTTCCAGTAACAACTCCTGTTCAGACTTGTCGGGGAATTCCTTTTGCAGCTTAGTTAGTTCTGCTCTTAACTCTGTTTGTTTAGCCATGTAACCTCCATTGACGGCGCCCATATATTCAGGGTCATTTGATTGCATGGCCTTACTACCCAGTGCTGTAAGGCGTTTACAAATTTCGTCAGCAATGATTTCATAGTTTGACTGACAGTTTCCAAAAAGAGATACCGGCACTAAAATGGCGAAGATTAAATATTTCATTAGTTGGTGTTTTGTTGTTGCTCACAACATCTGTTTGCAGCACTGTGACCTCTGAGCTCTGCTAATCATGATGAAAGTAGCCTATCTGTCCAGACCCGCAAAGGACGCTCAGAACCGTGGCACGCCTTTTTAGTTGTTGTTGGGCGCCGTGAGTAATTTACTCTAAGCGCTTTGCAAGAAAATCAATTGGATCATAAAAGTACTTGTCTAAGTCACCCTTTGTTTTGCACATCAATGTATAGGATGCAAACAATCTACTGGGTTTGGTATTATCACGTTTTAGCTTAATCGGTGGTATTCTTAGTACCTCAAAATGAAAGTGGTCAAATTGCCAGCCATACCTATCCAGTTCATCCCGGTTCATAAATCTCGCGATTGGTGAATCAGGATTTACATGATCAAATAAGTCAACTTTGATTCCGGAAATGTGCTCATATACAGTCCAAAATTGTTCATGGCTCTCGTGTTCGATGATGATCTGCGCATAAGGACCATCTTGCCGCATGCTGATTACCACCCCTTCATGAATTGGATATATTGCTTCATCCTGATAATTGTTCGTGGGTCTTTTGATATCAATACCGGTGTGATAATGAGATGGCACATTAGGTCTTTCTTTTCTAAGCATGCCAAATTCACCGATTTCTGTTAGCTCCAATAGACCAATTGATTTTCTGTCATAAGTACCAATTGGCAAGCTATATCCTGGTTCTGAGTAGGGGAGAATTAGGGATAACAATAGAACATACCAGCTATAGATCATTGAATTGCTTTTTCAGAATTTGTAGTGCCTAACCCTACAATTTTACGGCCTGCCCCACGAGTTGCTAGCTAGGTTCAATCTAGTGCAACCTTGGCTAATCACACTTGCCCGCCGAAGCTTTTCTTCGAGTGACCTGTCAATGTCGTACTCCCTCAACCAACCGGACAAATGCAGGAAAGCAAGAGAAGCAGAAAGCAGGGTCTCTCCAAAAGCAGTATTTGCGTTTCGATAAGCACTAGAATCAGCAAATAGGAGTGGCCGCATGAATTTGCTGGGCGGGAAGTGCTAATTCACAAAGGTTTGAATTGGCCGCTTTCCTTTGTTCAAATACAGTCCAGCAAGAATTCCAATTATGCCAACCTTAGCTAAGTTCGACTCGAGCCATGCCGTTCCATCAATGTTAGCCAGTTCTGCATAATAGTCAATAAGATAGATCCGGATAACCTCTGTCAGCATGGCGTACCCTATAAGGGTCATAAAAATGGCTGGGAACTTCTTTGTTTTTCTAAAGAAGTTCCGGAGAGCCCAAATTATGATTATAAGGTTTCCAATCATAGTCAGAACTAGATAGCAATGGATATTCAACCGAAGTTTGAGTAGTTCGTCAGTGGTTGAAAAGTAGGCTCTCCAATCATCATTCAAAAGTTCATTCGTAGTAGTTGAGAGGTAAACTATCATGGCAATCCCATTCAAGATTAGAATTATCATAATTACCCATAGCCATCCTCCCAATGATCTACCGTTAGTCTCCTGAATTGCTGTTTGATTAGGTCCTTGCATGATTTAATACTTGCGACAATTCTACCAATCGCTTGAATAAGTTAGTGTGCCACCCAGTTGTCTGAGAATTTGTTTCTAGCCCTTGCTATGCACATTTACTTGATTTGAATGATTCGTTCTTCGATGTTGATGGTGCCCTCCGATTTCGTCTCTTTCGTTTCTATGCTGTAGGTTGTCCAGCCAGTCCCTCCATGAATTCTTGACGCAGTCCAAACCTCGTTCGTTAATTCTGGCAAGGTACTAATGTCTGGCACTTGCTCTCCAAAAGTTCCAATCTTAATTAGGTACTCGTAGGTCACATTTGTCAGCTGTTCAGAGTTAACCACTTGGTGCATTCTGATAACGGAGTTGTCATCTTCTTCATTAAGCTCATCAAGGCTAAGAGTAACGTCAACATCAAAAGGTTCTCCACCAAAGTTATTTGCAAATTGCATTTGACCAGAAACCTCCTCGTTTAGGGTATACACTCCTCCATGAAATGTATAAAACTGAGCTGCGTCCTTTATGGCATTTGCCTCAATCGCTGCCTTGCTATTGTAAATTGCCATCGACTGGTCGATAATTTTATCGGCTCCCGGAACCTTCTCCAGCTCCTTTCTTAGTGGTTCCATGGCTTTGGAGATATAAGCTCTCACTTCTTCCCAATTGACCACCTCCTGAAGAGCTCCGAATTCATCTGTTTTGATAATTACGGAAACATCTTCGGCGGCCTTTGAAATTTTTCTCACCAGTTCATTATCTGTGTCTATGTCATAGTTTTTGTAGAACCACTCTATTGTATAGCTACTTTCAGTTGAATCCTTGACTGTTACATCAATCTCATACTTCACCAGCATTCTGGAAGTGGTGTCTTGATCTTTGATTTGATATTTTTCATAGGACACATCGAAAGACTGTTTGTCTCCAACACTCCAATAACCTATGATTTGTGCAGATGAATCTGACATATTGATTTGGCAATGAGATTGTTGAATGGTAATTGCCATTGTCCAAGCTGCTAGTATGATTTTCATTCTATCCATTACTTTCAGATTCCCATAAAAGTATCGTTTAGCATTAGCCTTTGCAAAGAGCTCAGTTAGTGAGGCGGCAATGATTTGTGATGGATTATAGTGGCCAGCTATTTGAGAAATAGCTGTAAAAATGTCAAATCCAGCCATTTATCAAACTTGAAGCCAACCTCTTTGAAAGTCCCTATTTCTTTAAACCCAAATCTTTTGTGAAACTCAATACTCCTTCCATTTGAACCATCTACTCCTGCTATCATGGTGTGATATCCGTCCTCTCTGGCGCTTTCAATCAATTCTGATAGGATTAATTTCCCAATTCCAGCTCCTCTGGAGTTATTATTTACATACACGGAATGTTCAACACTAAAGCGATAGGCAGCCCAAGGTCTAAAAATGTCATAAGTTCCGAAACCAACCACTTCATTATTGCGCTCTGCTACAATTACTGGCATTGCATCCGCTTCTTTTTGTTCAAACCATCTGAGCTGTTGGTCATAGGTTCGCTCTTTGTAGTCGTATAGCACCGTGGAATTGAGAATCTCGTAATTCACGATATCCAGGATTTCACCTATATCTCTATTTTCGGCTCTACGAATTTCTATTTCCATTTCTATTTAATTGATCACAAGGCCCGACGATCATCCTCAAGCTGGACCGGTTCATGTAGACTTTTCAAATTTTGATGAAAGTATCGCTTAGCACCAGGCCTTGCAAATAGCTTAGTTAGTCGAGCTGCGCAGGCTGATGGATGATAGTGTTTCCGTTGTACTCTTTATTTCTTTGTTACCGTCTTTTCGATCACCTCCCCTTTGTTATTGTATTCGAAGCAAGTCTCTATCTCTACCCACGTTCTTGCCCTTTTCTCCTTGTATAATTCTGATAGTAAGTCAAACCACAGAGTTTCTGTCGTGCATTGAGTAAGAAGATACCCGTTTGGGTGGAATTCCAAAGTTTGGGTTTTATCTGAGATTGTTACCTCTCTTTTGGTCTTTCCATTTTCATAATACTCGACATATTTTGTCGATATGCTCTCATTGTCTACAAAATATTCTTCAAAGTCAATTTGGCCTTTATCATTTTTGAATATCCAGCGACCCTGTTGATTACCTATTGAGTCGGTTCTGTTAACCATTTCACCATCAAACATTTCATCTGTAGGTTCAATAATTGGGTAGATTTCATCTTGGTGATACAGCTTTTTAGAATGTAGCGCGATAACATTCGGCAAACTCTCCATTTTGAAGCTATATTCAAGTTGTGCGTAGCAATCGCAGAGGGCCATTTCAACAAATCCATCGGTTTCTACTGTTCTATCAAACTGATATCTAATACCCTTTCCTTTAATTGGCCGTCCTTTCAGCGTAAATAGCAGATTGAGAGTATCCTTTTTTCGTGTAAATGCCCCAATCAGATTATCAAGGGCGCAATTTGTTATTGTTCTAATCTTTACAGTAAAAAGATCGTTGTTCTGCGTCTGTTGGTATAGGGTCGGTCTTACTTTATCTTGAAAAACCTGAACACTATCACAAAGTCCAATTACTTTGAAATTCTGAAGTTCAACTTGGTCTTGGGCAGTTAGTCTACAGAAGCATGAGAGAATTAATACATAAGTGGTAAGTAAGATTCTCATTATTGCGGACGGCCAGATAAGCTCAGTGAGCATATCCTTTCAAATTGATGCTAAAGGTACTGTTTTGCAATAGAACTGTTCAGTGCTCAGTCTGCCCATTGAGCACATCATTTGTTTGCATCAGTTCTTAATCTCCATCACTTGTGCTCCTGTTAGTTCGTTCACCATCTTACTCATTTTTTTGTTGGCTTTTTTCAATTCCGGTATGATAAAAAGACCTTCAGGTAATCTCCCTTCTTCAACTGATATTAAGCTCATTCTTATGGACATGAAGTTGTTCATGGACTTCAGGATTTCAAGGGGGTATGAACCTGCCGCATTAAGGACTTGGTTAAGATATTCATAGTTGTGGCTTGCATACAAATCCGGTCTTATAACGGCTGTCTCTCTATTGAAGAAGTACCATTCTTCACCAAGCTTTCCCCAACTTAGTTTTAGGATATCACATGGAATTCCGTTGACAAACTTTATTGAATCAACGATGAGCAAATCTGGTTCTGGAACATTCAAGTTGATTGAGCCTATTCTACTTGCATCAATAATTGACACGTAATTAGATCCCCTTTCAAGGCTGTAGATCTT
Source organism: Cyclobacteriaceae bacterium (assembly GCA_965601475.1). Classification (GTDB taxonomy): domain Bacteria; phylum Bacteroidota; class Bacteroidia; order Cytophagales; family Cyclobacteriaceae; genus JAWPMT01. The sequence continues at coordinate 2,491,753 of OZ271832.1, forward strand.
ATTTTCGTCAGGTAAATAGATGACTGATTTTTGATTGAGACTATTGTCTACTTTTTTGTATCTCCCTTGTTTGATATGAACTCTTATTGTGTCATAATACCCTCCTTCGTTTCTTAGCTTTTCAAAAATCTGATCCCTTAGGTTTACGAATTCACCTTTCAATTCGAATTCAACAGAATAAGTGATAGTACCCTCAAATGACTGGGTTCGACCGTCTAGTGCTAGAGCTAGAAGTATCAATGATATAAGCAGTGATTTCTTCATGAAGATTTTTGCCAACGTCCTTGCCAAGGGAAGTGCGCCAACCTCAGCCAACTAGCGACAAAATAGCGCAACTCTCACAAACCACCATTGCTGTCAAGGCTTTTCGCGAAGGACCGGAACTCATCCTCGGAGGTAGCATTTCGTGAGTGGGGCGCGGCTCCGGTCAAGCTGGGCTCCATTTGCGCGATTACCTCGGAAGCACGTGTTCCATACTGAAATGTTACCTATCCAATTTTTTCAAGGAGATGCTTTGGCTCAATGATCTCAGCCCCGTCGAAAGGGTTCAGAACTAACAAATCTTGGTCCCCCGTTGATAGGATGCTAGCTTCTGATACTCTGATTAAACCCAGCAGAAAGTCATCTTTTGGGTCTCAACAGATTTTAGCGCATATGTTCTTGACCTGAGTTGCCTCCAACCCATCAGAAAAGAGCGTGGCCATACCCTTTCCAAATAACAACTTAAGTCGTAAAACCGGCGGGGTTGTACACATTGTTAGGAACAGCTATGTATTAATCAGGTCGATTCATATAGATTGCTGGGGTTACCATAATTAGCCGGAAGGGGGGGCTCTCGATGTGCTAGAATTTCCCGTATTTCCTCAATGTCACTTTGAAGCGGTGATGACAAATTCAATTGATTTTCAAACCTTCTTGAGCTGGATCTCCGCAAGATGAGTCCCATCCACCTTCTTCGTAGCTCCACCCATACTTCACTTTGCACACCTTGATCTACTACGGCACTCGCAGGTCGCATTTCAATGTATATTGTTCTTCGCACACCTGTTTTTGACTTTGCGGGAGAACTATGAACAGCCATCAAGTCATGTATCACAATATCACCGGCGTTTGCAGGAATATCTGTTTTGTTTGAAGTTTCTGTCGCCTGACTTTGTGTTATTTCAAAGATGTCTTGTACTTGATTTTGAGTGCCTGGTATCAGTCTCAAACAACCATCATCAATATTGGAATCGTCAAGATAGATTCCAATATTGATATAAGGATATTCTCGTGGGAAGATTGCGTCCTGATGCCACAATACTTCTGAAGCAGCGTGATTGTATTTGAATAATACGTCACATTGCAACGGAATCACATCACTACCACAGAAAGCCTCGGCAATGGATAGTATGGATTCATGTGACATCAATTCTAAGACCTCCTCCGGATAAAATCCTAGGAGATCATTAATCCTCGATACTGGTGAATTTGCTTTATCATCTACAAAGCTAACCTTGCCTGCACTCAGTGCGCCAAACGTACAAAAAGACTGCCTATTCAAGTTCTCCAATAACCTTTGCCACTTGATTACGCTGTCTTTTGGAATAGCACCTGGTAAGTACAAAAAACCATTCTCTTCATAAAATTCTTTTTGGGTGGGTTTGATATTAAGATTAATCATCCATTAAGTCTTATCCTGATTGCAAGTAAGCGCTTGGAGCCTATGAAGTTTTGGCGTGTATGACCAGCTTTTTAGCGTAATGCTGCCACTGCTATTGCAGCAGGAACTCCTATTAGCGTATACCATGCCAGCCAATCCATGTCATATTTGATTTTTCCGTTTCTTCTATATTTTACCTCAGACAATTCCCCTTCTTCTCGGTATCGATGTGATTTCAATTGTCCAGAAGAATAAAACGTTTTGGATTGCAAAACTTCTCCATTGTCGTAAAGTGTCGAATCCATAATGTATCCATTTTTGTGGATGGATATCGACCAACCAAACTCTCTGAAGTCGTTGTATCCATATGTTTTTGAAACATCATCTATTCTAATTGACTGGGTGTAGTTCGTGAAGTCCTTACCATAATACTCTTGAAAAATGGTATCTCCACAATAAATGAATTTGGAATCTACCGCTTTTGAGATTGGCCAATACAATTTCTGTTCATGAACTAGAGCACTGTTCATACGATAAGTAGAGTCGGAAATCCAGTGCCCTGGCAAATAGTGTTGCCAGGTAAACATCTTTACCAAAGTTGTATCCTCTTGTACATACCTTAGAGTTTTCGCCCTTCCAGAGGCATGTTGTAAAACATTGACTGTATCTGGAATGTGCACATATCTGTTCGATTGATACCTTTTGCTCTTGATTCTTCTTCCGTTCTCTCGATAATCAATAACATGTACTTTACCATTTTCAATGAATTCATAATGAGCTAGCTGGCCATTTGCGTAATAGCTTCTGTATAACTGAGGTCTATTATCTTCAAAAAGGACCGAATCGACTACTTGACCATCTCGCATTCTGACATCCCATCCAAATTGATCCATATTTGGCCAAGGAGCAACCTCAAAGTTTGGATCTCGAATTTTCAATGCGCTATACATCCAAGAATTACCAGCAAGGTCAAACTCAGCAAGAACTGTATCCCCTCGATACTCAAACTCCAGCTTTTCAGTGGGTTCTTTGGTGATTAACGTTTGTTTCCTCCGTTGTTGGCCATTAGCATGGAAAGTAGAATCGGAAATAATCATACCCGGATTGTAATAATACCAAGTGTGGAGCTCAATGACTGAGGTGTCCTTATATGTTATTTCTTTGAGCGTGATGTTGGTTTTCCCTAGACTGCTTCCGTTTGATAATGAATCCACGAAGAAGTATTGAGTCTGGGCACATGACACAAAAAAAGCTACAGAGACAAATGGTGTTAAGTAAATCCTACTCATAAATCTTGAGTGTACGCAGCTGGAAACGACCAGTAAACTAGCTGATCCGCGCGGGGACACCAAGTCCACACGCAGGCTTATGGGTGATAGTGTTAGCCTAAGTTCGAAGTACAGCGCAGCCAGGGGTGCGCGGGCGGCAAACACCTGCATCTGCTAGAAGCAGGTTGTGTATGACGTATGGTGGACTATTACCCTGCGTTGTTGATTACCCTATGTATTCGTCGTTCAGCTTCCTTTTTGGTTATGCTGGAATTGCAACAAAAAACTGGACAGATAGTCAAGCGCATTTCAAATAGTAATCATCAACAAATTCCTCTGGAGTTTTTGACCCCAGGTATTTGTGTTTTCTTTTTCTGTTGTACCAGATTTCAATGAATTCAAATAGCTCATTGCTCGCCTGAAGTATGCTGTGAAATCGCAGGTGTTTGACTAGTTCGTGTTTGAGTATTTTGAAAAAACTCTCAGCTACAGCATTGTCCCAGCAGTTACCCTTTCGACTCATGCTTTGAACAACTGGCAGATGCTTCAATTTATCGGTAAAGGCATAGGAAGCATATTGAATGCCTTGATCGGAATGAAAGATCAATTGACCAACGATAGGCCGGTTGATCAAAGCCATTCTCCAGGCTGCCAGCACAGTATTCTGCGTAGTCATATCTGTGCTAAGTGACCATCCAATGACCTTTCTGTCGAATAGATCCATGATGATAGTCAAATACAGCCAGCCTTGGTCAGTGGGAATGTAGGTAATGTCAGAGACCCACTTATGTGCTGGCCGGTTGGCTCTAAAATCTCTTTGGAGGAGATTTTCGGCCACCGGGAGCCGATGATTGGAGTCCGTGGTAGTTCCCCGAAACTTCTTACAAATAATACTCCTTAGCCCCTCTGATCGCATGATTCTAGCCACTCTGGGTCTGGATACCTTCCAGCCACTATCCAGCAACTCGTCAGTGACCTTGGGGCTACCGTATCTGCCTCTACTAGCCTGGAAAACTGCTCTGATTTGTTGAACAATCATCTTTCTCTCGATCTCTCTATCAGATGGTCTTCGATGTAACCAATCGTAGTAGCCACTTCTGCTCACCTTGAACACACAACACATCTTCTCAACACCAAATTTGTGGCTGTAATCCTTTATGAATTTGAATATTTGTTGTCTCCCTTGGAGAAGATGCTGATGGCCTTTTTTAAGATATCGCGTTCTAATTGAGCTTCTCTTAACTCTTTCTTCAGTTTGGCAATTTCCTTTTGCTCATCGGTCATATTCATATTACCGTGCCCTGAAAAACTACCTTCTTTGAACCTACGATGTTCCCTTTTCCAGCGATTTAAAAGATCGACTGTGATCCCTAAATCCTCAGCAACCTCTCTCGTGGCTTTACCTGACAGACACAGGTTTACTGCCATTAACTTGAATTCCTTGTCAAATTTTCTCCTACTCTTATCCATTCTGAATGTAAGTTTAACTCTATTGAGCTTTTCTTACTGTCCAGTCAAATGTAGCAGCTCCATGCCATTTAGGAAGTCAGTGACAAGTTGATGTTCGTGATTTGAATGCAACTTGAGCTGTGGTCTTTGAGTTCCTGGGTTAATAATCACGTCAGTTGGAATTTGAAGTGTATCTTCATAACCTTCAATTTTGTTGCAAGTCCAACCGAAAAACCCCGACTCATAGTGGGTGTTGTCGAAGTTCATATCATATTCCTGAAAACTTTTTTCACTTACAGAAACCCAAAGTCCATATTCTAGATCGAGTTCAAATTCAACGACAGGAATTACTAGAACAGTTCGGATAAACCTATCCGTTTGATCATCCCAACAAATTTCACAAAAGTCACTATCGAGATTAGCCATATCATCTTTTTCTTGATCAGTTAGTGTATGGTATGGCCATGGAGAATTGTAAGTTATGGCTGGCCAGTCCTTATGAATTTCTCCACATTGTGAACATCTGAATTCTAAAGGCTTTTTCTTCTTCCAAAACATTTGATCTGGGAGGGTAATTCAGGGTAACGCCAAGGTAGCAGGATTGCGGCTAGCCCCGAGCTTGGCAGAAAATACGAAGATAGAGGAGCTAGCCAACACCCACAACAGCAGCTACAAGGAGCTTCGTTGAGAAGGTGATCCCAATAGCTATCGGGACCAAAAGCAAGCAAGTCGCTCAAAGAGATGCGGTCTCAGAATGGCTAGCGGAGCGCTGAAGTCTAGCAAATGTTATCCTCTTTATTCTAGATGAAAGGTAGGAATTACGACTTCATCCTTTTTATAGAAATCTTCGTGTTGAATTGCATATTGTATTCCAAGTGAAATCATGCCCTGTTTACGAAAAATGTAAGTTAGATGGGCTTTTGATTCGCTATTGATATCGAGACTGTCGAGAAATATAAATCCCTCTCCAGAGAATTCAATCAAGGAAGCAGAAATGTCTACTTCTTTGAGATCAGCAAATATCACTTCAGATACTAAAGTGTCACCAAGTTGATAGTCTTTCTCAGGAATTAGGTGATATAATATTGGATTTCCTTTTAATTCTTCAATCTGTTTTTCAGCAGAGAAGTTAGCTTCGAAAATTACCACGCTATTATGAAGAAAATAATAATTCTTAAGTCGAGATACCTTCATTAATCGAGCTTCTCCAATTTCTGGATAGTTAGTCCAAATAACAGTGTCTTGGATATTATAATAGTCATAAATATCTCCGTCGAGCGAACCGTCCACGTATGTGAATTCTGATCTAATGTTCCCGTCTGGATAGTATTTAGTCACAAACTTTCGATTCGCATAAGTCTGCTCTACCGAATCAGTTTCCTCGATAACATATTGAGTTGCATCAATCTTATTAGAGCACGAACTACAAAAAATCAGAGCGACCAAAAAAGTACATGCTGGGTGGTTCAGATCCATTTGGGAGTGTGACTTATTGAGGACGACACCTAGCTAGCACGTGTGCGCCCACTAGTATTTAATGGCACCAAGATAGCTCTGCCAATCCCCACAACAGTATCCACGATGCGCTGCGTTTCGCAAGTCTCCCGATAGCTATCGGGACCAGAACCACAGAAGCTGATACGAGCGGTGAACTTTCAGAATGGGCAGAGTAGCGGTCTAGTCCCGATGCAGTTTCAGAATTCATTATCACATATAGCGCATCAGCGTCTCTTAGATGACGTTATTACTCTAAAGTATTTCATGTTGCACTCCAAAACATCACCTACGTTCACAGGTTGATCGTTCAGAGCTATAGCTTCATAGTCGCACTCGCTAATGTCGATGACCCGGAATTCCATGTTTCCTCGTCTGTCTTTCTTTATTAGAGTTCCTGCGATCATACAGTTAAACTCTGTTTCGTCAGTATAGCTTGAATACTGATGCAATGCTGTTCTATCCGTTCCATCATATCTCCAAGTCGTTCCGTACGGGACAAAAATGGTATCACCTGCGACTAGTTGCTCTAGTTCTTCTTTGATTACGCCTTTCTTTTGCTTCATCCAGCTGCGAATCTCATCCAGTACAGGTTTGTCAGGAATGAATTCATAATCCAAGCATGAAGAATCCTTCTGGAAAATCCCTTGTTCGAATGCTTGCTCGTGAATGTTGACCCTGTTGTCAAAACGTCTCTTTCTAAGTCTGTCTACCTTTCGATGTGATCTATAGTGATAGAGGACGTCAAACTGCATTATGATTTCAGGGTTTGAGCATTCGTCCGTTAGTGAAATGTTCAACCATTCATAGCCAACAGAACCTAATAGAAGATTGGTTGGAGAATGCTCAAGTTTAAAAGTTCCATCTAAGTCTGTGGTCGTAAGAAGAGTTGTATCTAGGTCATAGACGTTGACTCCTGGCACCTCCTCTAAATGCTCGTCGATTACCTTTCCCGAGACGTTCAGGAGTTGGCCCGACGTATTAAGAGTTGAGAAAACCGAAATATAAAGGAGTAGGTATCTAGTTTTCATCTCGCCGATATGGCATTTAACGTCCAGTTAAAATGAGTATGCGCCACAGTTGTTAGAAGCGCGAAAATTTCCTGTTCGCAGTGTCATATCAAAATGCTCAGTTCGCATATTCATTTTAGTGTTTGTTGTGCTTATGTACTTAGTTTTTTGATTCTTCAATTAATGTTGCCACTTCCGTTCTTAGATCAGAGGGGGGCACTTCTGACCAATTTCGTTCTAGTTCATCATAATCCGGTTCAATTAGTGGGGATCGGATTTCAGAAATCAATGATTTGTGATCTAAATGTTCTTTGTTCCGTTCCCATACATCAATAAGTAAAACCGGGTGTTTGGTAAGTAATTTGATTAAGAGTTCCGCACTGAATTCCGAAAATTCCACATTGTTGTTACAACGATTATCAAACGTCAATAGAAACTCTAATACATATTGTTCATTGGGATTATCAAGTGACCGATGTATTTGTAGCAAATAGTCGGTGTTGCATTCGTATTTGTCAAGAGTATCTAGAAGATGTGGCTTGCGTCCATCTCTATAGTAGACAATTGGAATTTCCTCGGAGTATTCATAACCGGCAAAAAGGTAGTTTTCCTGATTGTATTTTTTTGACTTTTCGTAATCTATTTGAATCTTTCCTTTGACCAGTTCATAAACCTTGTACGGTGAATAAGTCCCTAAATGACCATCTATTGAGTCGATTCTTTGAGAAGCCTGAGAAAAGCTTGATGAACCTATGATCTCTAAGGTGCCATCTCCATCTATATCCTTTATTGCAGAGACCTCAAACTCTTTATCAAAAATACGTTTTGGTTGCCTATTGGATAATGCGAAAATGGTAGTTTGAACTGGACAGCAGCCATACTGTGTCCCGGAAATTAGAAGATAATTTATATTGTCACTTTTTGTAAGAAATAGCTTTTCAGAATTGATTTGGTTGTTGTCAGCTTTCCAAGAAAGAGTATCCCATGCAGTTTCTCCTTCAAAAGAAGTTGTATCATCATTGATTCTGAAAAGGATTTTGTTGAATATTCCTGGATCTCCGAGAGAAGGTTCTAATAAATAAATTGAATCTGGCTTTCCATCATCATTGATGTCATGTGATAAGACTTCTACTAACTGTCCATCCTCGAAGGATAGTTGCAGCTGAATCACTTCAGGTATTGATTCACTCAGTTTGACAATTGCTTCGTTTTTGTTTCCCTGGGTACAAGAAAAAAGAGCTAAAGTCACAAAAAGCAGGGATAATCTTCTCATAGGTATTAGGGACAACGCTCCGATATGGCGCTGTGGTCTCCGAGCTTAGTTAATAGCGCTAAAAGTAGCCTATCTGCCGGTGCATTCAAAGTATCCGGCTGGCACTACGCTATCACAGGTAAATAGCCCCCACCTTCGCCTTCGCATAGCTTCAGCGGAGCAAGGGCTTTCTTGGCGGCAGATAGGCGGGATATTGAGCAGGTACTTGGCAGACTGCTAATTAAGGCCATGCGCTATATTATATGTTGGAGAGCATTTATTTGATTTTTTCTACAAATCGGCTGCTCATCCAGCCTAACCATTTTTCGTTCCTTCGAATTTTGTAAACAGAGTAGCCGTCTTCGTTAGGAGGGTTCATAGCTACGAACCACCAAACTCGACCAGTTTCATCTGTTTTAGAGTTAATTGCAAAACCAATGTCTCCTTCAGAATATTCAGCAAGTTTATTGCCTTGTTCATAATGGTAGGTTAGAGGCTTGTCGTTGATGATTCCAGGAGTTGCACGAAGCGTGTAAGGAGTATTCGTTACTCTGAATTTCACCATCGTTTTCCACGATTCTGGGAACTCAGTTTCATCCAAGAAGTAATATTTGGATGATCGAATTACAGTTCTTGGGTTGTTAGGCAGAATAGTCCATTGTTGAAGAAAGTTGATGGGATCATCGCAACAACCATACTGGAGAAGATCCATGGTTAATGGAGCGTCTGGGAATTTTCGAGTTACGTTTCGGATCGCTCCAACATCGGATTCAACAAGTTCAAGTTTACCATCTTTGTTAAGATAGATTTCTGCAGAATAGGACTCGCCTCCAGATGGTCCGTTAAAGATTAGATCAATATCATCATCCAGGTTAATATGCACTGCATGGAAGTGGTCGAAATATTCTTCCATGTTCATAGGAAAGTATCGTACGTACTCTGGTGTGTCAGTTGCAAATACAAGTTCCTTTAGATAATCTCGACTTATCGAATCTTCAAGTGACCACCGAGTTACCTGACTGAATGATACGTTCCTAAGTGTTAGAAAGAGTAAAATAAAGAATAAGTGATTTCTCATTTCGGTAAGTGCGGTATGCTCTCCAACCCCCAGCTAAGCGGCGGATGTCCACATCTAGCTCTTTGAGATTAAAAGTAGCGAACCCGTACCATACCCGCAACGCTATCTATGAAACACTGCGTTACACAAGACATTCGCCAGAAGCTGAGACGTTCAGCGGGGACATGCAAAATGCAGAAGGGACAGGAGCGGGACAGTAGCAGGATAGTTGCTAGTAGCAGTTTGACATCTGGGCGCTAGCGCTTGTTAGATCACGTTTTTTAGCTGTTTCAGAGTTTCCCGTTGTTCCTCTGCAGTTTCAAAGTTGATGATAAGGCTATCGTAGAGCGTTGACTTGATTCTCAGTCGGTTCGGGTTCTTCCTGAAGTTGTACAGTTCGATCAGTCGTTCAAAAAGAATGGTGATCTTATGTTCACTAGAAATCTCAATGGAAGTGCTAGTCAGTTCAAGTTCTCCGTTCAACCACTTCTTGTGCCGTGATAGAATCCATCCAATCAAGAGAAATAATAATCCAATTAGAATGAGTTCGGTAATATTCGGCATGATCTCATACCAAACAATGAGCATATCCATTGGGATACCGTTCGCCAGAGTCAATAAGAAAATTTGGATGGCAAGAGGGGTTGCCCCAATGATCATTATCCACTTGCCAATTCTGGCTATTCTGGTTGGTTCGTCCTTATCGTAGAATTTTATGCGCAAAGAAGATAATGTGATCTAACGGTCAGATATGGCGAGTGGCCATAACCTTTCTAAAGAGCACTAAAGTAGTGAAACTGCCCAACCCCACAACAGTATCCACAATGCACGGACGCTCCGAAAGTCTAAGTCTAGAAACAAAAAAGTAACTAGAATGACAAAAGTCAGCAGAATGGGCAGGTTCACGGGCGAGTTGCACAGAAGTCTCAGATAGGCAGTTCGGCCATTCAGCATATCGTATGTTACATGCCGTCTTCTTCAATTTTGGAGAACACAGAAGTTAGTTCGTCTTGCTTGAGGAGTTCGTTAATCACCTGTTCAATGTCCCGTCTAGAGCATTTGTCGATCAGAATCATGTCACTTGACCAAAGGTATTTACCGTTCAAGTTCTCGCCAGTTCGCTCGTTCTTACTTGTCAGTTCTTGAATATTTGTGTACGTGAAAAATGATCCGACATATCTCTCTCCGTTCGTTAGAGTTACGATTACGTCAGTGTTATCGTTATCATAGTTCCACTGACCTTCAGCCCATTCTTCGGCTTCTATCCAGATTGTCTTGACAGTCGTCTTCATGAGTTAGTTAACCTCTCTTACCACCAACCTGTGAGCTAGCTGGTTCCATTTTGGTGTAAGTCCCTGTAAAAAGATAAGTTGGCCAAACTCATCCATTGTATTCTCTCTACCTGATTGCCTAATCCAATCTTGATAGAATGTATCAAATTGTTCTTCGTTCAATTCAGGGAGTTTGTAAGAAGAGATATTCCATTTTTTATCGAATTCAGAAGAATTGAGTTTCTGTTCAAGGGGATCATCAATGTTCATGATCTACAAAAGTAGATGTAGTTCCTCTTCGTTTTCTAAATAGACCGTCTGGAAATCTGAAAAAGAGTCCACAAAAAGATCTACTTTGTTAAAGTCGTTCAGTTCAAAAGAATTGCTGGAAATGAAATTGAAATGCATCACTTACGGCATGTAACGTCCATGTATGAGGCGTGTGCTCTCATTTTATGGATAGCACTAAAGTAGTGAAGTCTGCCGGTGCATCCAAAGTTTGTAGAAAGCAGTGCGTTCTGGAGTGAAAAAATCCCGCCAATTGAAGTTTCCAATTTGCACAAAAGTCTCTCGGCGACTGACTCACGGGCTAGTCCTGACGATGTTTGTAGAAAGCACGTAAGCACATGCCTTATACATATTGTTGTGATGCGTTTTATTCCGCCTTGACAATTATTTGGGTGTTCAACACGTACTTATCGGTTGGGGTGTATTCATAGGCTATGTTGTCCCCAACCTTCCAATTTGGATGTTGAATATCAAAGTCATTCATCCGAAAACCGTTTGCAAGTTTGACGGTGTGATTTCTTTTTCGATAAGCGACAATTTTAGATTCGTCCTGAACTTTCCGCTTTTTGTGAATATCCTGTTCAAGCAGTTTTATTGATTTATTCATGAGCCACCAATAGCTTTTATAGGGTCCCAATGCTATTCCGAAAAATGCAATTGCTAATAGCTTGTTTGCAATGGGAAAATGTTCAGCTAGAAGCCAGAATGCAACTGCTCCAACTGTTGATAAGGAGAGAATTAACAGTCCGTTTTTCACTTCCTTTGATCGAAGGTTCTTTGTCTCAATAAGTTCGTCTTTCAGTAGCTCAAGTTCCTCTTTTGTCAGTTCAAGTTCTCTCATCTTCGTCTAGCAGGAATGCATCACAACGTCCACCTAAAATGAGTATGCGCCACAGTTGTTAGAAGCACGAAAATTTCCTGTTCGCATTGTCATATCAAATAGCTCTGTTCGCATATTCATTTTCAGCATTTGCTATGTGTCTCCACTTCTCCTTTGAACGTTCGTAAAGAGTTCGTTCGTCAATATCCAAAAGCTCCAGGTGACCTTCAACAAAATTCACATACCTCTCAGCTTTCTTGGGCTCACCGAGTTCATAGAAAGCCAACCCAACGTAAATTGATGCCGCAAGCGTCTGACCGTTCGGAAAATTGAAATCAATATCATTAATCAATAGATGCTTACCTTCTTCATATTTGCCGGTTTCAATTAAAACAGAGGCTCTAGTTCCTCTAATATGTTCCGTGTTCGGATCGACTTTGTAAGCCAATTCAGAGTACTTATCTGCTTCACTCAACTTGTTCACAAGTAAATATTCCCATGCAATTCCGTTATAGATGTAAGACTTAAAAGATTTGAAAGGCTCTGCCTCTACCAAGGGCAACAACTCTTCCATCAATTCGATGGCTCTTTCAAAATCGCCCAATTTCATATGGCATATGCTTAAATTGATATTAGCGGCTTTCGATTCTACTGCCTTTGTTTGAAAATTCTCATAAATCGTAACGGCCTCTTCATATTTCTTGGCTTCAAATAGGTCGAATGCATCCAATAATTCATTTACTGAGCTTAATTCTATCAACTGAGATTTTTTACGGAATGGAATTCTTAAAAGCGATAAACCATCTGAGTAAAGCCTTATCCCTTGATAGCTGGAGTAGTGTGGAATTAAGACAGAAACCCCAGTTATTAAGTTCGAAATGACAATAGCAGACGAAAGATGAATTCCATTTGAAGCTTCGGTTGAGAAGTTGAAGACCAGTAACAATACAGCGGCAACAAAAAAGTTGGCTATAAAGCCACCTGAGGTGTAACACAGAAGTTTTAACCGTATTAAGTTCAAATTATCAAATGCAGCATAGGCAAGCCCAGAATTGAAATTGGAGTTCAAAATAATCTTGACTCCCTTAAACTCAGTTTCAGCAACCTTATGTCCCTTACCAAGTACCATTCGCCTTGGTGTTCCGCCGACAAATCCAGCAAATAGCAGGTGTCCAATTTCGTGAATGAGAACAGCTAATCTTAACCCAATCAAGAAGATCACAAGGTTGAATCCAATGTTTGCCAGTTTTAAGTATTCTCCTCCAATTGAGGCAAAGGAGATTGCAACTGCGAGAGTTATCCAGTAACCTTTGGGAATGATCGTGAAGAATATTTTCTTATTCAAATTTGCGATTTCTTATACCCGTTGCGGTGATACATAACGCCAAGCTAGCAGGAGTGCGCCCTGAACTTGACAAGTTCTGATAAAACTAATGAATCGGAGAGTGCTCACAAAGAATCAGAATTTCACTGCGTTCAGGTATGTCATATTGTTAGTCGACCTAAAAATTAAAGTGTCATTCTTCATTTGCAGATACCAACTGCTATCCTCTGAATCTCCTTCACCATCAATAATCAACTCACCCGTTTTATTTTCATAATGCCAAATACCCGTTTCCGTTTCTCTAAGTTCACCGTCATAGCTTATAAATGTCCCGTTATCTTTCAAGTGCATCCAGTTGTCCATTAATTCAACGGACTCGTTATTTTCTATAACATTGAGTATTTGCCATTTTCCAACAAAGAATTCTGTGGATTTATCGCACCTAAAGAGACATAGAGAAAGAAGAAATAGTATTCTGGTGATTTTTGATTTCATTGGAACAAATTATAACACCCGACATGGCGCTGCGCCTGCCGGCAACGGCAGGGCCTACGACCTCTGTTAATAGCTATGAAAATTAGCGAAATTGCCGTGTATTCAAATCAATGATAACCACTGCGCCATAAAGATAATCCCGATAGCTATGGGATCCATATTCGCCTTCGTGTAGCTACAACGGAGCAAGGGAGCAGAAAAAGTAGAAAGCACCTAAGGTTCTTGCTTGTCTGCCGCAAAAGGCAGGGGGGCAGATAACCGCTTTCGCTAAAACCTTTGGCTAAGGGCTCAATGTCCGAGCCCAGCGAGATTTTTGTAGGGTCTTGGCAGATAGCTAAGTAAGGCCATGCGCTATATCAAATGTTGGGCTTTCAACCGATAAAACCCCATCATAGCTTTTGTTATGTCTTTTTTAACCTTCGTTATAGATTTCAATAATTTCTTCAATATCATCATATCGATATTCCTTGTTTAATATCATGGCTGATAATTCGTCATTGTCCTTAACCAATTCACTTAATTGAGCTTTGAAATCCAATTGACTAACTCTTACAAGTTCTTTAGAGTCTCCTCTTCCTAGGTAAAAGGTTTCTACAGTTGTCGAACTCCCATATGCCTGCTGACCATTAGCTGTCATCCCAGAATTTTGTTGAGTCCTGTAGTGTATGTAAAGATTGATTTTACCCTTTACAAGTTCTTTCATAAATGCATGTGCTCCCAATATATTATCTGGCAGTAGAAAGCTTCGATATATTTTCCTTGTTTTTGAATAGAATTTTATTTCTCGGGGAGTATATTTTTGTTTGTCACCTGAATCAGAAATGAATGATACTGACCTACAACTTGCAACTCTGTTTTTACTTTTAATCAAGCCATGGATTGTATCGTTCTGTAGTGTTACCACATATCCTTCCGAATAGCCTTTTTTCTGAGCTTGTAAGTATCCTGTGTTAATTAGCAAAAAGATGAAGAATATTAAAGATGTTTTTCTCATTAGTATTAAATTCATTCAACATAACGTCTAAATAAGCTCTGTCGGCTCAGTCTTTCAAGTATCTCAAAAGTATCTTTTCCAGATGCTCTTTGCAAATAACTAAGTAAGCCGATTGAGCTTAGTGATTGTTAGATTCTTTTCTCCTGCCAAATTTGATATTCGATTCTGCAATTGAACCAGAAAACCCAGATTCCTCAAGCGTTCTAAGCGTAAATGTTTTCCACATATCTATAGTTTCTTTCGACAATTGTTCACCTTGAATTTTATGATTAGTTCCTCCACCAACTGTACTGGAATTATACCCTGTTACTAGGTGAGTTAGCTCCTCTCCGGAGGAAGTAAGTACAAAACGTTGAGGTTCTAAAACTATATCTTCATAGTTGGCTTTGATTTTAACAAGTTCACCTCCCAGCGGCAGCAAGTTTTCTAATGAATTAGGGTCAATGGATATTCCCATTCTCGTTTCATATAATAGACCGATATCCCTAAGCTTTTGAAACTCCCCAAAGGCTAGAAGCATCTCTTCTGTGACACTATCTAGGTTATACCCAAGCTGTGGTTCATGCACTATGATGTAACCATAATAATTAAATAGCCGACAATACTTTATGAAGGACAATATCTCCTCTCTAGTCATTTTCCGAAGTACATCAAGCGTGTGCATACTGAAATCCAAATCGCCTTTAGCTTTTTCGGCCAAAATTGAAGACCACAAATCTTGAATATCCGCATTATTTACTTCTTTGGCATACTTTACAAAACGGAACATCCAATCATCATCTATTGGACTTGATTTTTCTTTATTTTCAAGATCTTCTTCAACTCGATTAAATGCCTCCGATGTTATTATTTCTAGGTTAGTTTGTTCAACTAATAATTCATGAAAAAAAAGCTTAGAAGCTCTATTAAAGGTCGATAGCTGGCTGTGGTCCATTTTATCAGATAGAATTTTCGTTTCTGCTTTAGCAAGTTCTTCTAATGAACTATCTCTAACTTTTATTCTCCTTTCATAGCTTTCGGTATCGATTTTCAAGCGAGCAGCTTGATCATTTGCTTTAGCCAACCTTCTAATCTGATAGGGCTCAAACAAACCAGCGATTGCAGAATTCAAAGATTTAAAAATCTCCTTTCCTGCATTTGATACGATATTTTCTGTTAAGATCGACAAAATACTTTTCCCTCCTGAAAATTGAATCTAACGTCCGTGTATGAGGCGTGTGCAAGTGAAGTCTGCCGGTGCTTCCAAAGTTTGTGGAAAGCAGTGCGTCTTGAAGTGAAAAACTCCCGCGAACTGAAGTCTCCAGTCACCAGAAAGCTATCTCGCCGGTAGGCGAAACGGGTTAGTTCTGCTGCTGATTGCAGAAAGCACGCAAGCACATGCCTTATACATATTGTTAGGGGCATTAGTTAAGGTGCTTATTCAATTGTTCACCAAAGTATGATAGGTTATCCTGCCAAATTCTCTCTTGGTTAAGAGCGTAAACTTCGTTCACAAGTTCCCTTGTATTGTTTATGTTCTCAAACTTCTCTTGACCAAAAAGTCGAGGTAACAGAAAAGTTAATATAACCGCAGGCAGAAATACCATAGCCATTCCGCTAATAGGAAGGTGGAACGTAAAAATCCACATTTCTGGATATTCTAGGTATAGCCAAATTAGGAAAATTAGCCATAATCCAATTACTGAAAACTGTACAACTGTGGTTCGCTTTGTCCAAATTCGAAACGGGAATTTGAGTTCCGATTTTCTTTGAACAAATACTGATTCATGAGCTGGTTCGGATCCTAGAAGTTCGGTCAGATCTCTGTTTACGGAGGTTTCGTAATCTCCTATTTCTAATTCTGCATGGTCGTAGATATGCTTTAGAATTAGGTACTTGGATATTCGTTCTATGGTGTTCTCCGAATCCTTAATTTTTTCGCGAAACTCCTGAGTATTGGTTGCTTTTTCAAGTTCAGGGATGTTGTCTACACCTGCGTTCGCAAGAAGTTTTGAAAGTCCATCTGGGTTTTTAAGTAGATAATCTGCCATTTCTATTGCCCCTAACGTCCATGTATGAGGCGTGTGCTCTCATTTTATGGATAGCACTAAAGTAGTGAAGTCTGCCGGTGCATCCAAAGTTTGTAGAAAGCAGTGCGTTCTGGAGTGAAAAAATCCCGCCAATTGAAGTTTCCAATTTGCACAAAAGTCTCTCGGCGACTGACTCACGGGCTAGTCCTGACGATGTTTGTAGAAAGCACGTAAGCACATGCCTTATACATATTGTTGTGATGTCGTTTTATTCCGCCTTGACAATTATTTGGGTGTTCAACACGTACTTATCGGTTGGGGTGTATTCATAGGCTATGTTGTCCCCAACCTTCCAATTTGGATGTTGAATATCAAAGTCATTCATCCGAAAACCGTTTGCAAGTTTGACGGTGTGATTTCTTTTTCGATAAGCGACAATTTTAGATTCGTCCTGAACTTTCCGCTTTTTGTGAATATCCTGTTCAAGCAGTTTTATTGATTTATTCATGAGCCACCAATAGCTTTTATAGGGTCCCAATGCTATTCCGAAAAATGCAATTGCTAATAGCTTGTTTGCAATGGGAAAATGTTCAGCTAGAAGCCAGAATGCAACTGCTCCAACTGTTGATAAGGAGAGAATTAACAGTCCGTTTTTCACTTCCTTTGATCGAAGGTTCTTTGTCTCAATAAGTTCGTCTTTCAGTAGCTCAAGTTCCTCTTTTGTCAGTTCAAGTTCTCTCATCTTCGTCTAGCAGGAATGCATCACAACGCCTAAGTGTGGAGTGTGTGCTCCTACTTGGCAAACGGTACCAAGATAGTGATTGCTGCCAGTGTGAGCAAATCATTAGATAATCACTGCTACGAGAAGATTAAATTCTCCTACGATCTTTGACTATCAGACTCTGATATCCTTCCATAGAGGCAGTGATCACGATCAAGCCAGCAGATCACCGCTTAAGCACATACTCCATACTGCTTGTTAGGCAAAGTTCTTTTCAGATAGCTTACTGCTCTTTCGAAGAGCTTCAATGATTATTCTTCCCTCAGCACCTGCAATTTGGGAGCCAATAAAGATTGTTTGGGAGCCATAATCAAATTTGATTGCCCCATTCCGTCTGACAAATATGGATGGCCTTTCATAATCATTTGCTACCAAATTTCTTATTTTATCAAGTTCATATCTCTTGTTGAGAGATAGGCCGAAAAGCCAATTTCCAGTCGTTAAGACCTCACGATCAATGACTATTTTCTCCTTACCAAAGAAGCTCCAAAGTAGGATCACAACAACAAAAGTAATTCCCAACTTCCATCCTAGATCCCAAAGGATTTGAAAGAAATCTTTGTGCTGCGAGTCCTCGAATAACGTGGTCCGACCACTAGCCATTATTTCACCGTAGACAGCGAAGGCAAACCAAACAAATAGAAAAACCAGAGCAGACCAATACTTTTTTGCGGGGGTTTCAATCAATAGTTCCTCTCCTTCATTCTTGATAGTTGATCTATTTCCTTTGGGTTCTACATTCATCTTCGAAAGAGGAGTATTTTGCCTAACCTTTAGCTTCCCTTCATATAACTATTCCAAGAAACTGATTTTATAACTTAAAGATAGGGACGTCAAGTGAGAACCACGCGCTAACCAGGTATTGAGACCTATTGGGTGATTTGGTACTTGACGCCCTGTCTAACAAGTTTCAGATAGATATTCGGGAGTCAGTGTGTAGCTGAACGTCCCACTATCAAGGTTTAGAATTAAGAGTTATGAAGAAAGTATTACCAACCCAAGTATCCTATTCCTTTATCGTTGGGATAGACGTAAGCAAAGAGAGCATCGATGCTTGTATGATCGAGATGTCTACCCAGCGTCAATTTACCGTGTGTTTGACCAATACCAGTGCAGGTTATGCTAAGCTGAAGGGTTGGATGAAACAGCACGGCAATGATCACCACGAATGTACTCTGGTGTGTATGGAGCACATGGGAATCTATACCCGTAATTTGGTGAAGTACCTGATGAACCGAGGGGCGAATGTTTGGCTAGAGTCGTCTTTACACATCAAGCGGAGTAGCGGACTGGTACGAGGCAAAAGTGATAAAATAGATGCGGAGCGTATCGCGCGGTTTGCAATGGTCCATCAGCATGAAGCGAAGTTGGTAAAACTGACTCACCCCACGCTGGAGCGGTTGCAGAACCTCAAAAGGTTACGATCAAGACTGTTGAAAAGCAAAATGAGCCAGGAGTTTGCGCTCAAGGAGATGGAGCATTTCGATAAGAAAGCAGCTTCAGAGGTGAAACGTCTGAGCAAGAGTGCATTAGAAGGTCTTACCAAGTCACTGAAGAAGGTAGAGGAGAAGATGCTAGCGGTGATTGAGATGGACAGGGAGGTACGTGCATTGTATGAACTGATCACATCAGCAAAATGTGTAGGCAAGGTATTGGCGACAGATCTGATTGTTTACACCCATGGATTTACAAGGATGCTGGATGGGAAAAAGCTGGCCTGCTATTGTGGGGTTGCACCTTTCGAATACAGTAGCGGCACGAGCATCAAAGGATCTCCAGGTACATCTAGTTTTGCGAACCGAGTGCTTAAGTATCATCTGCATATGGCCGCCATGAGTGCAATCCGTCACTGTCCGGAGTTAAAGGAATACTACCAAAGGAAGCGAGAGGAAGGAAAGGGTAAAATGACAATTCTAAATGCCATCCGGAATAAGCTATTACATCGTGTAGTGGCAGTGGTTAAGAGGGGAACACCTTATCAGGAACGAATTGGACAAAATAAAGTGCAAATGACTTGATTTTACCATAGATATCGCCTAGCTAAGCGGCGGATGTCCGAAACTTGCTAGGTAACAATAAAAGTAACGAAGGTGCACCATGTCTCAAAACTTTCGGATAGCACCGCGTTCCACAAGACATTCGCCAGAAGCGCAGGAAAAATAGAAAACCAAGAAAGCTAGCAGAAGGTGCTCCGAAGTGGGCGATTTACTTGTGAAATAGGCAGATGGGCAGTAGACATCTGCTGACTTAGCGACTGTTAGTGACTTTTCCCTAATTGTAAGTTAGAGTCCAATTTATGCTTTCGTCCACAAAGTCATATAGGCTCATAACATCTTCAGTTGGACTCATAGTTGTTGTGTCCATCCTTTCTTCAAAGTCAACAAAGAACTTTCGTTCCATTCGATTGTCCATGAAGTAGCCACTGTAGTTCCAGCTTTTTGTTGAGTCATAGATACTTGGATCAAGTGAACTTATTACATGGAAAAGACTATCCATTTTCCTTCCGTCAACAATAGAGTATGCTTTATAAGTGAAGCGAGCATGTCTAAAATAACTTCGAGTTGCCAAATAGCAGCAGTCCAATTTCCTAAAGACGAAAATATGGTAAGCCCAAAGATCCATATTTGGACCAAATTGAAATGCTAAATCAATATTCTCACGGTTTTCAAAATAGTCCTGAAAATCTTGATGGTCGGCGTGGTAATTGGTAGGAACATAGTCGTTCCAAAGTTTCGTGAATTTAGTCGTGTCTGGATTTTGAATGTCTCGATACCAGAGTTCCCTGTTTTCTTTAGCAGTTAAAGAATATAGGCTGTCAGCGGGAAAGGATTCATCATCATAAGAATCCAAACGATTGAAGTTGGGATCATTGATTAGTTTTTTGACATGGGTTGTATCACAAGAACATCTTTGGTTTGTTGAAAGTGATTCGTTTTTCGTAGGTGTTGAATTACATTGAATGAGTACAGTTGAGCAAAAAATTCCAAGAAGTTTGAGAGTTGATTTCATCGAGTTTGAATTGTCACTAACGCCAAAGTATGGAGCGTGCGCTCTACTTTGGCAAACACCTCCAAGGTAGTGAATGCTGCCAGGGTGGGCAAATCAATAGATAACCACTGCGATTAGAAGATAAAAATCTCCCGCGAACGGAGCTTTCAGATTCTGGTAAACTTGCCTGGAGGTAGTGATCACGGTCAAAATTCCTCTGGATGGATAGACTACAACTCAAGCGCATGCGCCCATACTGAATGTTAGACCTTTCATTGTGGCTTATTAATAGTGAGGTTGAACAAATGCTTGCTATATCTGGAAAACTTTAGGGCGAGTGTCAGACCTTTATTTATTTCAGTTATTGGAATACTAAATCGTTCTAAGTCGTATTGAGTGAGTTTAAACCGAGGTGTAGTTTGAATTACTATGTCTTTTCCTGAGGCCTTGATTCTCCTTACTTTCACCTCCATCGAATCACATACTTGAAAGCTTAGATCCTTTTTCAAATTAAGTAAAGGTTTCCAGTAAAAATTATACCCAATAATTACTGCAAGGATCAGAAAACATGATAAAGCCATTAAGAAGTCTTCATTCCTGTATTGATAGACAAACCCTAGGAAAATGGCTTGAGGAATTATGCTTCCTAGAAGAATCCTCTTGAGGTAGGCCATATCTTTGATGGCCATTTGTAATTCTTTAAGTTCTTCGGGAGTCACTATACAGGAAGAAAAAATTGTGTCTAACATCTCTGTAACGCGCACTATGTTCGCGTTACATACCTTTCAAATATACCCTCCTTCTGGCTCCATTTGGTCTAAGGCGCTCCCAAATATCAGCCTACTTCTGGAATCCAAATACTCATAGATCTCCACCCTACTGCTACCTCTATGTTCTAGCAAGGCCTGTTTGGAAAGAAATCGCACAGATAGGCAATGGATTTATTTGCACAAGATTCATGCGGGAAACATACTGCAACAAAACCACTATAGCCGTTTTTAAGCGTTTACAAACGCTTAATATCGTTTGTAACAGGAACTGGCCTCGCACTGTCAGCCGTTGTCCCCTCCCCGCAGTCATCAGCGCCCTCCCGCGACCTCCAAATACCTTCCTGCGTGATTTTGAACATTTCTGGTAGAATTTTCTTCTGCCCTGCCCGTTTACAGTGTCTCCCGCGCAATTTCATTCTGACAAACTGCTAACAGGATAGCAGCATCCGCCAAAAACACTTCTTAATCGATGATCCAGCCTCCTGAGCTCCGGTCCCGTTTAGAAGCGTACAGACACGTGAGCTTTCAGGAAAAATGGCGTGCCGGGAGTGAAGTGTATCTCCTCCGTCGCATCCGCCTCCTCAGCCAACCTCGAGGTGGTGGCAAACTGTGTTTCATTCCACTCCGTATCCAATACGTTTTGCACCTGTACCCCAAAACCGACACGTCGGTATGTGTATCCGAGGTTGAGGTCCACCACCGCATAGCCGTCGGCAACGACCGAATTGTCCTCATTGGCGGGCCTGTCTGCGATGTACCTCAAATGGACCCCTCCCGCCAGACTGGACATGAACCTGAACCGCAATCCTGAGACCAGCGTCAGTTCCGGAGCCAGGGGAATAAAATCCTCTTCTGCTGTTGCTTCCACAGCCCTGGCATGGGCATAGTTGATGTCGAAATTCCAGTATAGCCAACGGAAGGGCTGATACCTCCAGCCCAGGTCGAAGCCGTTGCGCTGAGACCTTCCCCCCGGCTCCACGATTCCCGCATCCCCCACATAGACGAACTCCTGCTCGGAACGCAAGTACCAGTATGCAAGATTGACCAACCATTGCGATGTGGGCTTCCACAACACGCCAAGGTCCAGTCCGTAGGCCGCCGGTAGTATCTCACTACCTGTATGTCCATTGATCACCCTGGTATCGTTGGAATGAAAGCCCTTCCCTGTCTTGAGATAGAACTGAGCACGGGTCGAAGCATTGTAGAAGATGTTGAGCTTGGGGCTGAGTATGGCCTTGGAAGTAGCCAATGTCTCATAGTTTGTTGCCAGAAAATCATTGTATTGAAAGCTGAAATGATCAACCCTCAGCCCAGGACTGAGCCGCCACTTCCCGAAGTCAAGATTCGCATCCATAAAAGCGCCAAGATTGGATTCATTCACCCCTCCGAATTGGATACTGTCCAGGACCAGGTGCCTGTTTGCGGTATGAGATAGTTCGCTATTTGGAGACTGGTCACGACGCAGCTGGACTCCGGCCCGCCATTCACCGCTGATGCCGCCCCAATTCATTTCCTGGAAGTAGGTACTGTTCAGGCCATAAAGCGTCCTGTTTTCCTGCTGCCTGATCTGGTCACCGCGGATGGGATCTTCAAGGAAAAAGGTGAAGTTGGAGTAGAGTTCAAAATCATATTGACTGACAAATGCCACATTGCGGATAAAAGACCGGCCATCAATCACCTTACGGTGTGTCAGCATCAGATTTGTCCTTCCCGTATTACCACCCTCCGTATCGTCGATGGCGCCGAAACGTCCAATGGTTCCACGAGCTACGGCCCGCGTAGGAATCTGGCCGGAGGCATCCCATCTACTGGTGAAATGCGAAAGTGTCAATCCAATTTGATTGCTGCGGTTGACGTCGCTGGTATACTTACCGAGAAGATTCAGCCTGCTGAAATTTTGAGGACTGTCAAAGGGGCCATCTGTCACCTGGTATTCCGTCGCCAAATAGCCACGGTTTCTTTCAGTATTCACCAAATCGACCATACTCAGCAACCGATAGTTGTTGAATTGGCCAACTTCCATTTTCACGGTACTTCCATCCAGTTTTTCCCTGGTCCTGAATTGAACGTAACCCGCCGTGGTGAAATTCCCTTTGTCGGCATAATAGGGCCCCTTGCCAAAATCCACGGCTTCAATGGTTTCCGGGATCAAAAAATGCAGGTCGGCATAACCTTGCCCATGTGCATGCGAAACCATGTTTACAGGCAAATCATCGACGGTAATTTGGATGTCCGTTCCATGGTCGATATCAAACCCCCTCATGAAAATCTGTTCAGCTTTGCCACCTCCGGCATGCTGACCCAAAAAAAGCCCGGGCACCAACCGCAATACCTCCTGAGAGGAGTTTACTAGCCGTGTCTGCATATCAACATCCGTGATGATATTAAGGGCATCCAATCCTCTTCCGACAACAACTTCATCCAACGTAATCATTTGATCTTGCAGGGTGACCGTGACCAGCTCATCCAATGATTCCACCACCAGAGACAGGCGCTCGTACCCCACGTGAGAGAATTTCAGTGTGTCTCCAGGTTCGATGGCTTGAATAGTAAACTGGCCCTGCTCATTGCTGTGGGTATGTTGGTTGTTTGAATGGCTAAGTACGTTGACCCCAGAAATCGGTTGGTGTGCTGCATTGACCACGACGCCTTCCAATGCTTGCGCCAACAATGCTACAGGCGCAAGAACAACAATAATCAGTGTGGGGATCTTTCTCATATGGTCACATTAATGGCCCACGGACCATTTCGGCGAAGCTGCCTAGAACCGGGCACTTATTTGAAAATTGACCAGCCGCCTTATGGCCGGGGAGGTGACAAAATCGCGAACTTCAGCATTGAACACATTGGTGATGCCGGCCGAGAGTACAATCGTTTTGGGAAACCGGTAAGCGGCCGAAAAGTCTGCGTTGAAGAATCCTCCCAGGGGTCCTTCGTTGAGGGTGCCAGCCACTACCTGGTCTTCAATGACAGGTGATCCCTGATACAGCAGGCCAGTATTGGTTTCAGCGGCAATGGTAGAACCTGAATAGAAATTGTATTGCTGTACCCATCTACCGGAAGCATTGAACGTGAAAGCGTTCCAGCCATAAGTCAATATCATATTGACACGATGATTGGGCGAGTTGATTTGAATGTCGACTCCCTCTTCTGCGACACCATCGCCATTGATGTCATTTTCAGGATCTGTATCGTCAAAGGACCAGTCGAAGTAACTGTAGATCAGTTTCGCGCTGAAGTCCTTCAGCGGCAACCACCGGATCTCCACGTCACTACCAAATGTCTGCAGGCTACCAAAATTGAAATAGATCTGCGCAGATGTGGAGGCATCCTGGGGAATCACACCAGCCATCACGAGTGGCTCCAAAGGGGTCCCCTGCAGTTGCACCCCCGTACTGTAGATCAACTCCTGGTGCTGGCTGATGGGTGTACCCCCACGCTCCAGGACAAACCTACCATTCAGCGGATCTGCGATTTCCGTCAGGCCATTGGTGATGAAATCGTGATGCACATTGAAGAATCCTGAGATGTCAACAAAGAGCTTGCTGGAGATGCGTCCTTTGTATCCCAATTCAAAAGCATCCAACTTTTCAACCGTCAGCGGGGCAATGGTGCGGGTCGTAGTCTCCAAGGTCGGAGAAGCCAGATCGACATCCAATACGGTGAATCCGCTGTGGTTGCCAAGTAGCCGTCCCCCGGCAAAACTGATCCGGGATTGTAAAATAGTAGGGGCAACAATGCCCCTACCGTAGGTCCAGCGAAGGACCCCATCGCCGAGTGTCTTGCTGGCGGCCCATTTGGGTGCAAAGTGTGTGCCCCACTGGGAGTGATGGTCCACACGGCCTGCAGCTTGTAAGGTAAGTCCACCAGAAAATCGGTATTCAGACTGCACATACCCTCCTGTGGTCATGTAGGCAATGGACGCACCATTGTCTTGTTCCAGGTATGTGCCCTTGCTGTCTCCATGGTCGAGATTCCATTGCAATCCCGTGACGATGCGCAAATCGCCCCAGCGGTTGTTGTACTGCACCTCTGAGTTAATTCGGGAAGAACCATCTTCATATTTACTATTGACCGGCAATTCCAGTAAGGAACCATCGGGGTTAACCGTGAGCAACCTTGTTTCCTGCGCCCTGGAGAGGATTTCTTCGTCAGAAAGGTCATGCAACCCAAAATCCCTGAATGCCCTGTATGAGGCCACATTGTCGGTGAGAACGCTCAATATGCGGGAATCGTCGTTGATTGTTCTGTTGCGATTGGCATAGGTAGAGAGATACCAGCGAGGAGAAATGAGCCTGCCATGCACGAAGCTATTCTCCCAACCATTGAACTGATTGCGACCGATACTGGTGGTCTGAGTGAACTTGCCCAGGGCATAACCCCCGGAGACGATGACGTCAACATCTTTTTTCAACCCCTGGTACCAACCCAGCTCTACCCGATCGAATGCGAAATTGTCCCGCACGTCAATCTCTGCAATGCCATCGCCGACGGTCGGAGGTATTCCAGGAACCACACTGTAGTAGGCGCTATCACTGTAGTCGAAAGGTCTGCCGGAGGCGTGGGAGGCGGTGACTTTGTATCCCGAGTTTTCGCCAACGCGACCCGCATGCCGGATGGCGATGTTCTGCTGGGACCTGCTGCCACCTCCCAATACCACGGAGGTGCCTGGTTCTTCACATGGGTCTTTGGTCTTGATATTGACCAGCCCATTGCTGGCGCCAAATCCGTAGAGTGCCGAAGAGGGGCCCAAAGCGATTTCGATCTGGTCAATATCCTCCTTCGTAGCCGAAGTCAATTGCAGGTAGGGGAGTCCTACGGCAATCAGGTTGCTGAGCCGACCATCCACCATCAGGAGGTTCCTGGCGTTGAATGCGGCATTGAATCCCCGAATGTTGAAATCTACGACACCTACGCCTTTGCGATTGTATTCTACACCTTTGGCAGTGCTGAGTAAGTCCCAACCATCTGCGGTCGGGGCGTCGGCCAGCGCCTCAGCCGAAATTCTGGAGATGGAAATAGGCGCATCAGTGATTCTTTGAGGCTCCCGGGCCGCTGTGATGACAATTTCGTTTCCTAATAGCACGGATTCTTCCAGCAGAATTGTGAATACATTGGTTGTGTCCGTCACCATGATTTCCTGGCTTTCGTAGCCTACAAAAGAAACCAGCAATCGTAAAGGCAAAGGCGTGGAGGTGGTAATGGAAAACGCGCCATGATCATCAGTCACGCTTCCGGAAAATTTACCACGCTCTACGACAGTTGCCCCAACCAGTCCTTGCTCGTTCTCAGCTGCTTTGACGAAACCTCTAACCGTGGTTTGCGCATAAACCGAATCACCAAGTACTAATGCGACTATGAAAAACAGGACTGTGGTTGTTCTCATGCACCCATATACGAGGCGAGATCAGCCAAAAGATTGCCCGGTCAAAAAGTTTGTTCTTCGTACTCCAGCAGGGTCGACGTGGGCTCCAGCTGGAACTTGTTGATCCCTGACTCCAGGTGGGAGGAAAGATCCGACAGGTCCTGAAAGCTTTGGTTGAAGCCTTGCATCCCTGCGCTGAGCTCTCCGGCCGAAGCTGCTGCTTGCTCCGTACCGGAAGCAGTTTCCTCGGCAATGACCACTATTCCCTCGATCAAGCTCACCACAGCCTCCATGTCAGCCAATTGGGACTGCGACGAACCGACAATGGCAACAGAGCTTTGATAGGTATCACCTGCCAGCGTTGACATCTGCCGGAACGTTTCTGCGGCATTTTCCGCCGCCACGGCGCTTTCCCTTCCGCCGTGGATGATGGCCAGGATGATCTCTGAGAGGGTATCGTTATCCTGCCGGATGTCATTGATGAGGACGTCAATCTCCTTCGTGGAATGCCTGGTGTTTTCAGCCAGTTTTCGGATTTCATCCGCTACTACTGAGAACCCCTTACCTACCTCTCCGGCTTTAGCTGCTTCTATGGCGGCATTCAGCGCGAGGAGATTGGTTTGTTGTGATATGTGGGAAATGAGACGCAGGATATTGGAGATTTTCGCGGACCTGGATTGCAGCGTTTTGATGGATTCTCCGGCGGTTCTCGCCTGCTGCTCCAGCAGGGCAATCCTGTCCAGGGTTTTTTCCATTCTTTGGGTGCCCTCATGCCCCTTCTCGACGCCGTTCCTGGCGTAGCCATTGATGGCGCCGGCTTGTTGTTCGATCTCCCTGGAAGATTGTAAGGTACTCTCCACCATGGCCGAGCTCTTGTCTACCCGCAGCACCTGCTCCTGAGCACCCTTGCTCATCTGGGCGATAACCGAGGCAATTTCGCTTGTGCTTTGGGTCATTTCCTGATTCGTGTGGAACATGATTGAGGTACGCTCGGAGAGAAAGGCAGCATTTTCTTTTACCAACGCGAGTTGGTCGTTGAGGCTTTCAATGGCTGTATTCAGGTTTTCCGACAGCAAGGCCATTTCACCTTTGCTGGCGAGGGTGTAAGTCCTGGTGAGATCGCCCTGAGCCAGGGCATTCACTACTTCATTGATTTCATTGATGGGCACCAGCAGCGAATTCAGGAGCTTGTTCACTGTTCTCATCAGGTCTCCCCAGGCCCCTTCTTTACCCTGCGTTGTCAGGGACATCTTCAGTTTGCCTTCCTGAGCAGCTTCGCCAACAACTTGTCGGGTTTCAGAAATCACCCCTTCCAGGGTACGACTCATGGCTACCAGTGAATTGCCCAGGAGGTCCTGGTCACTCAATGGCTGATACTTCACGCCCAGATCGCCCTTTTTGATACTGGAGGCAAACGCAGCAGTATCGCTCACATTCCTGGCATAATCCTCCAGGGCCTTCTGAATGGCGCCAATCTCATCTTTGCGCTGGCGGCCGGATTGTTTCAACTCCGGAATCGCACCGGCCGAGAGTGTGGAGATGTCCTGCGTGATGGCCAGCAGGGGCCTGCGAATAGTTCTGTAGATATGTACGTAAGCAAAGACAAAGCAGATGACCGTGAGGGGGAGGCCCCAAATGAACACATGTTCAATACCAATACCTCCGATGATAAAGCAGGCGATGGAGATTTCGATGTCTACCGTAATGAAGGTGAAGGCAATCCGAAAAAGTAGACTGTCTTTGAAGATCCGCTTCAACACCAAATAGAACAGGGGGTATAACAGGAAGATGATCAGAAGCGCAAAGTACAGATCTTCAGTATCCAGGTATTGCTGCATGTCGGTCAATAGGGGGTTAGTGAGGGCCTGGAACAGTGAAACTGCCAAATGCCAGGCCATAATTCCACCCTGACATACGTAGATTGATGCCTAAAAAGATCATTGATGCCACGGCCGTGGCCATTTCACATTTCAACAAAAATGACAGGTGGGGGACAATTGAATTCTGAAGTTCCCAATCCCTCTCAACAATCAATCTATTTCATAGATAGGCTTCGTATTTCACTTAAACACCGTTCTGTTTATGGTATACATTTGGTACAACTTGATCCTGAAAAAATATTTCGTCGGAGACCGGCTGGAATACCAACAGGCCATAGCTACACATACCGAAGAAAAAATCATGATTTTGCACCATATGGACCTCAGCAATATCAACGTCGGCAGGAAAATCATTGACCGGCTGAATAGCAAATTTGCAAACAACTAGCCACGACCGTCGGCATCTGTTAACTCAGGCTTTGGAGTGCTCATTGGCACCGACGATGAGGTCAACCGCCGGGCTGTGTTTCATCGTGCCAGATTAACGCTATTGAAACGCTGGCATATCAACAGTGTAGCACAAGGCAGAAATCAAAGCTTATCCCATTTTTGAGCATAACACCAAAACTGCGAACGTTCAGTTCATGGTGATTTCTTTCTTCAAGACTTCACTTCGAAAAGGTTTGGTGAAATAATTGGTAATGAGCTTGCAGGCCAGTGCTTCCTCAATTTCCTGCGTCTTGTGGTAGCCGGTGAGCAGGAAAAACTTGATGTTACGATACGTCTTATTGGCCTCCTTGATGAATTCCAATCCATTCATCACGGGCATGCGCATGTCGGAAATCACAGTCTTAATATCCGGATGTTCCTGGAGAATTTTCAGACCTTCCTTCCCAGAGGATGCGGTATACACTTCAAAGTCCTTTCTGAAGGTTTTTTCGAACAGAAACAGGTTAATGTCTTCATCGTCGATGTAGAGTAATTTCATCTTTTTGTGGTTGCTGGTGTGTTGGTTTTATCATCAGTGAATGGGCAATACAATGACCACCCGAGTGCCCTTCCCGATGTCCGAGTGGTAATTGATACTGCCACGATGATCTTGTATGATCTGATAGACAATGGACAGCCCCAGGCCGGTCCCTTCACCTGGATCCTTGGTGGTAAAAAATGGATCAAAAATCCGACTTAGGTCCTCCGGCGCAATACCCCGGCCATCGTCAGTAATGATGATTTGTATGGACTTTTTCCCGACCAGGCGCTTCGTCTCGACGCGGAGCAATCCCCAATCCACGATGGCCTGAATCCCATTGGCCAGCAGATTCGTGAAAACCTGATGCAGGTTGCTCTCATTCCCCATGACTTTGGGCAATGTCCGGTCAAGGTCGGTGACCACTTCGCATTTGCTCTTGGACTCATGCCTCAGGATCAACAGGCAGTTTTCAATGATGGCGTTGATATCGCAGTTTTCCCTTTTGCCTTCTCTTTTCCGGCTGAAGTGGTTGAGGCTTGTGACAATCGAAGACACGCGGCTAACTCCCAGTTCCATGTGGCCAATCACTTTCTCAACATCTTCCATACACGCTGCCAACGTATCGTCTTCCAGCATGCTGCGGAGTGAATATATGCCGGCCTGGATGAAGTTTAGCGGATTGTTGATTTCATGTGCTACACCAGCCGTAAGGGTACCAATAGACGCCATCTTTTCCGTTTGCACCAATACTTTCTGGGTATTGCGGAGTTCCCGAAGAATGCTCTGAAGCTTCTCCCTTTCACTTAGGAGCTCGCTATTGGTATTGGCCAACTGCTCATTGGTGCCGATCAAGGCTTGAGTGCGTTCATGAACCATGAACTCCAGCTTCTGATTGTACCGCTCGAGTTCCTCCTCTGCACGTTTCCTCTTGCTGATATCCGTTCCGAAGCCAAAGAAATAGTCTTTGTCTTTTTCGGAGAACTTCTTTGCCGTAAACAGGTAAGGGGTGTTTTTGCCTGACTTGGCGATCACATTGGCCTCCACCACGGAGTCTCCATGCTCTGTGAGCTCACCAATGGCCTGAACGATTTTGGCATGCTCTGTTTCTCCAAAAAAGTCCAGGACATTTTTGCCTTCCAGTTCCGGAGGGTCAAAGCCAGTGACGGATTCAAAGTTCTTATTCCATTTGATCAGGGTGGGGAATTGATTTCCCATGGCATATATGAAAAAAAGACCCGGAAAGCCGTTGAGGATCCGGGTGTTCATCTCTTTTTCCTGAAGTACCATGGCCTGAGCATTGCGTTTCTCGGCCATATATCGGACGGTGAGCATCCGAAACAAATTGGTGTGGTCCTGGGGATTCCCGGCAGGGACATGTTCGCTGTTGACCAGGTAGGGATCATTGATGAGCCGCTGAATGGCTGCATCCTCATCGCGTTTTCGCTTACTGATGTCCCTCATGGTGGCGACACGTATTTCCTCTCCCTGCCATATCGTGTCGTACCCTTCGATCATGACTGGAATCCTTGCTCCATCCTTGCGCACGCCAAGTACTTCATAAGGTCTCGGGTCCTGGTTCATAATGTTGTCTACCACGATCTTTCGGTGCTCCGGCGCTACCAGAAAGAGCACCTCCTTACCTATGAGATCGCTTCTGTCGTATCCAAACAACTGCTCCAAAGCAAGATTGACTTCGACACAAACACCCTGCTTGTGAATCAGCAAACCCTCCTTGGAGAGATTGACCAACTTGAAGTACCGTTCAAATCTCTCTTTTAGCTCTTGATTGTCATGCAAATCGGTAGTAATCATTTCATCATAAATGCTGGCAGTATGCCCGCCACTATCATGTCCTCCGGCTCCTTCAGCTCATTTTCAGGCGGTCAAGCTTTGTGCGGATATCATTCTCAATCTTGGGTCCCAATTCGAATGTCGCTTCCAGTGCCTCAATGAAGTAGTGCATGGCCGGACGATCTTCACCCAGCGCCCGATAGATTTCTCCCATGTGATACAAAATCAAGGGCTCTCCAGTTTTGCCCTCAAGCTGGCTTTGGACAACTTCTTTGGCTGATGACAAATCACCCGACAGATAGTAACACCAGGCAAGCAAGTCATAGGAAGCAAGTGTCGGACGGTCCTCTACTTCCTGTCTGCTGATGGTCAAAGCTTTCTCGTAATTGCGATTGACTTCCGCTTCCACCAATGCAATTTTGGGAGCGTACCAGAGCTCATTTTTGGGATCTGTAGCCATTTGGTAAAAATCCTTCAGGTAGGAACTGGATCGCGTTGAATCCATGGATTCATATGCCCCTGCAAGCTCCCAGAGCAGACCTGGTGTCGACCGGGTATTGATTTTCTCCAGAATCCTGCGCTGCAACTCACCATTGCCATCTTCCACATGGGCGATCCAGGCAATCCGTTGCCAGGCCGCTTCGAAGAGCGGATCAGCATCCAGGGCCTCCAGGTACAAATCCCTGGCACTTTCTATATCCCCAAAGTGCGATAGGAACTCCCCCAATAGGGTGCAGGTCCACGCATGAACCGCAGGGTTGCCAGCATTCAGGCTGAGGGCATAGGCAGATTTCATGTCCTCAATTGCAGCCGGCAAGTTGCCGATATGATCAAAATATTTAGCTCTGCGAACCAGCAGATCATATCCCGATGCCGTCTTCTCCAGGTTGCGAATCACGCGACCAGCTTCCTGATACGTACCGATTTCCATGAGTGCATCGAACCTCAACAAGCCTAGCGGCAAGCTATTGCGGTGCTGCTCCTGCAGTTCCCTGCATTGAATTTCGGCTTCTCTAAAGCGATGAAGGGTCAACAGGCTCTTGATGGAAGTACAGCGCGTAGGTAGGTCCTTCCAGCCATTGCGATGGGTCAGGGCCTCCTTCAAATAGAGTCGGCTGCTATCTACGTCTTCACGACGACCCGTGAGTGCAAACCGGGTTTCATACAGCGAAGCGATGCGTTCTGCGTAGGTAAAACCATCGGCCTGCTGGCCAAGCTTCGTTTTCCAAAATAGAATGTCAGCATCTACCCTATCCATTCGGCCAGCATGCAGACTGTCAAAAGCTTCGAGTCTGATACCGATATCCAACTCGGAGATCACCTGCTCAACTTGCCTATCCTCGGCTGTGGCGCAGGCGCCAAGCCATATGAGACCGATGATCCTGAGGTATCTTGTCTTCTTGCGAAATGTCATGATTGTGAAAAGAAAAAGTGGCAAACCCTTTCGGGTTTGCCTGTACTGGCTCCTAAGTCAAAAAGAATACCCAACCTCAATGAGGAGCCGCCAAATAGGGAAATGAATCCGAAAAAGCAACGTCATTGGCGTCGACCCCATCACTGATTAAGCCCGGAGCCAATGGGTTGCCTGTATTGCCATCGCCGAAAAAGGCCAGAATCAAAGTCACATCGATCACATCATCCTGAAGTCTGCGCCCGTTGAGCACATTGTCGAAAAGAGAGATGTTGCCCAGGTCCGATGGTCCGTAGGTGGAGCTGGCTTCTTTGTTGCAATTCAATACATCCACAGCCAACACTGATGCTGTCGTCGCATTGTCCAGACCGAGCACATTGACATAGGTCGAAGGATCGTGTCCGATATAGGATTGCAAGGCCTCAAAAATTCCCTGGAAAGCAGCGACATTGCTGGCGCCGTTTTCGGGAATCACCTGATTGTAGGCGTTTTTGGTATCCGCGTCGCCAAAGAAATTGAACACGGTATTGATGCCAGGTCGGCCCATCGCGTCGACTTGGTTATACGTGACATTGGTGACGGATACCGTCAATTCGTCGGTGCTTTCTGCATCTCCCAGTTGAGCAGTCAACTGGACTGTGTAATCTCCGAGCTGCGTTGCCCGAAAATTGGCGATGTCCGAAGTGGCATTGGTAATGGTAACATTTGATCCATCAGGTGCCGTAGCTGTCCACGCCAGATCCAAACCTTCACCCACGGTGCCTGAGGCATCCAGGGTTACCAGGGATTCAACATCTACGGACTGATCGCCACCTGCCATGGCTGTTACATTAGGTGTATCATCATCGTCGCAGCCTGTCGCAAGGCCAACCGTGACGAGGAGGAATGCTATTATATCTAGTCTGAATTTCATGATCTATTGAAGATTTACTTTAAGATTTTCTGTTTGAGGTCAACCAGGCATTGAATTTGGTCACCGATGAGCCTCCAATCAGGTTTTTTGGTACTTCTACCACTACCGACAATACATTGGTCCCGGCAAAAGCATCTGTACCTGGGGTATCAAATGCTGTGGGAGGGTTCTCCGCACCACCGACGCCGTTGACGATATCCACGAACTTGAAGAAGTCCATGAAAAAGGCATCATCTCGCGGACCGGCAAAGAGGCTAATGCCATTTTGAGTGACGACGTTGGCCTGGGAGCCATAAGGTGTAACATCGGCTTCAACCCTGAAGTCGGCCTCTACCATCACCGCGCCGCTGAGGCCCGTTTGTGTGGGACTCGAAGGCCCGAAGGCAATCACTTTGTTGTCTCTGAAAATCGTCTGAATCACCAGATCCTCGACATTGTCATTGTTGGTGTCAATGTTGAACTCATACATGACATTCTCATCGAAAGAAGCCTCCGCAGACGCCGTGGGGCTTAGCAGAGCCCACACATTGCAGACGAACACATAGTTGTCCGGATTATTGGGGCTCTCGAATGCATAGAAGTCGGTGATATCGGCAGTTCCACTGCCGGATGTCAATGAGCCAACCGCCGGCGCATCGATATGGTCTGCGGCTATGAGGTATACCCCCAATAACATCACCGCCAGTACCGTGAGCAAATAATACTTTTTCATATTTCTGTATTCAATTGGTTATTTCCGGAGGGAGATACGGAGTGGCCCAGGCAAAAAGATCTAGCCTCCTCAGAAATTTCCCTGGGCAATGTTTCCGGATACCACAATTTTATCAATTGTTGGTATGGTGCTACCACCCACGGGCTCCACCGAGATCGCATAAGCCTTTGTTCTTTGAAACCGCTTCATGGTGTCCATGGTCCCTTTGCGAGCCAGGGGGATGACACCCGAGCTTCGGGGCTGGTCATCGACAATGCTCCAGAGCTGATACTGGTACTCCGCGGGAGGCTCTGGCAAATACGAAGTACAGAGAAACAAGGCCTCCTGATTGGCGTAAACCAGGGCATACTGGTTTTGGGTGGAACTGCTCGACAACCGCGTTCTTTCAAAGCGAAGGTTATTGGCTACCATGAGCTGCTCCCTTAGTTCGGTATTGTGCTTTTCCATAGCTGCAATCCTGCTTTCATACAAGGCTTGCAAGGTCTTCATTTGATCTTTGGAATTGAAAAATGCCGCCAACACTGCTCCAAAGGCAACAAGCAGCATGGCGGCGATACTTCCATAGAGCTGATTCCGTGGAATGCCGAAATCTTTACGGGGAATGACGGTAGGCGACTTACTAATGGCTCTGGCCTGAATGACGCTTCGCAGTCCGGGAGAAGGCTCCAGCCGGGAACGCATGGCGAGCCGCTGCAGCGTCTCTTCGATGGCGTTGAGTTCCTGCCTGACTTTCGGATGTAGAAATGCCATTTTCAATACCTTTTGAGCTTCCTCCTCAGGTAACAATCCCATGGCATACTCTTCTAGAATTCCTGATTCTATGAATTCATCTACATTGAACATCATGCGTAGCTACGAGAATTCACCCCTGCAGGGATTTCACAAGATCCCATAAATTTTTCTCAGTCGTTTCAGACCTCCCCGGATTCTGGACTTGACAGTGCCCAGTGGTATCAAAAATTCCTTTGAAATATCCTCGCTGGTGAACCCTTGAAAATACATCAGATCCAATACCATGGATTGCTGTGGTGACAGCTGGTTGAGGATGTCATTGGTAAAAAGATCCATTTCCTCACTAATCTTCTTGCCGATGATCCTATCCTCGTCATCATCGAGGGTATCAGTGACGGATATTTTGAAATACTCCGAAGATCTCATCTTGTCGATGGTGAGATTTCTGGCGATGTTGAACATCCACGTATAGAGCGCTCCTTTCTGTGGATCGTAGGTATGAATCTTATCCCAGACCTTGAGAAAGGCATCCTGCAAAATTTCTTCAGCCATGTCTTTTTTGCCGATGACCCTGTAGATGGATCCGTAAATGGCTTTGGCATATAGGTCATAGAGGATGGTGAATGCATCCGAATCCCCAAGGCGGATGGCTGCTAGTAGCTCTTGTTCACGTTCCTTTTTGGTCGCGTAGGTTTTTGGCATTATCGATTATTCTTTTTGGCATCCTTATTGAATAATCCATACCAATATCACCTCACGACCTCAAATTGATCTGTAAGTATTTCTATATCAGAAGGTTACTTTAAACCTATATCACGAGCACCGGGACATGTTTTTTTTGAAATATCAAAAATTTTTGATTATTAAAAACGCTTCTTTGGGATGAGGTCAAATTTTCTCAGCCTTGAATACAGGGTGTTTTGATTGAGGCCCAACAACTCTGCTGCGCCTTCAGGCCCACTGATTTTCCCATCGGTCATGGTCAGTACCTCCCGGATATGTTGTTTTTCCACCTCTTCCAGCGTCAAGACTTTCTTTCCAGTCAGGGCTTTGGCCTTGGGTAGCCAGGGGCCCGCTTCCACGACATGTCCCTTTGTTAGGATCACTGCCCGCTCTATGAGGTTTTCCAACTCGCGCACGTTCCCCGGCCATGAATAGGACTGCAATGCCTCCAACGCCTTCTTGGAGATGTTCTTAATGTCTTTGGCTGACTTCAGGGCATATTTCTCTATGAAGAACTTGACCAATGGTGGTATGTCTTCCTTTCGCTCACGAAGCGGGATGGTCTCCAGCGGAAAGACATTGATTCGATAGTACAGGTCTTCCCGGAAATTGCCGGCTGCCACTTCCTTTTCCAGGTCTCGATTGGTCGCTGCAATAATCCTCACATCAGATCGGATGGTTTCCGTGCCCCCCAATCGCTCAAACTCCTTCTCTTGTATCACCCGCAAGAGCTTGGCTTGCAGCTCCAGGGGCAGCTCTCCAATCTCATCGAGGAAAATGGTGCCTTCCATGGCCAACTCGAATCGGCCAGTCTTACGTTGCATGGCTCCGGTATAGGCGCCTTTTTCATGACCAAACAACTCACTCTCTATGAGTGTGGCGGGCAATGAAGCACAGTTGACTTTGATCATGGGCCTCGATTTCCTGCTACTCAGGTTGTGAATAGCCAGTGCCAGGAGCTCCTTTCCAGTACCGGATTCACCGGTGATCAGGACGGTGGCATCCGTCTCACTTACCTGCCGGGCTTCGTCGAGTAAAGCTTTGAATCGGCGATTGCTGGTGATGATATTGCTAACGTTGAGGTCCAGCTTGATCTCTTCGCGCAGATATACATTCTCCTCCTGCAACTGATTCTTGAGTTTCTCGACCTCGGCCATGGCCTTGAGGATTTGCCGCTCCCGTTCTTTGCGTTCAGTGATGTCGCGAACGATAGAAACACGAAACTCCTGCCCCTCGAAGTGGAAAACGTTGTTGGTGATTTCCACCGGAATAAGCTGCCCATCTTTGCGCTCGTGCTCGGTCTCGAAGACAAATACGCCTTTCTCGCGGGTCTTCTGCCAGTATTCCTGGGACATTTCCTTTGTAAAGGATGGATTGATGTCCTTACCCGACAACCCAATCAGTTCTTCCTGGGAGTAGCCCAACATCCTTGCCGCACCCTCATTTGCCCTGACGAATTCCGCTTGCTCATTTATCCAGTAAACGCCCTCGGAAATGCTCTCTATGGTATAATCGGAAAATCTCAGACGCCATTCGTGATTTCTCCTGTTGGTGATATCCATGACCGTCCCGAACAGGTGGGTGATCTCGCCTTTGGTGTTGTAAAACGGCTTGCCTATGGCGTTGACATATTTTGCCTGGCCTTGCTTCGTGCGGATCCGGCAGTCTACATTGTACTCCTTACCCGTTGAGATTGCCTCATTGATGATCCCTTCTATGGTCTCCTTCTCCGCAGGATTGGCGTAGTCGAAGACTTTATCGATGGTGGGCACATCTGTTGCCGGATCCATACCATAGATTTCATAGACTTCTTCGGACCATTCTACCTGATCGCCCAATATGTCGTATCTCCAGATGCCCAGGTTGGCAATGGCAATGGCCCGCTGCAACATCTGTTCATGCTCCTGTGCCTTTGCCAGCGTCGCCTCAAGCAACTTCATACGATCTTCGAGTGTATTGATATCCCCCACGCTCTTTGTTTCCAGGAACGTACCCACGGGGAATTTACTTTTCGAATAGGACAATCCCACGGTTATCGATACAAATATTCGAGGATGCCTGTGGCTATCTCGCTTGCTCCCAGGTAAATACCCACACCGTAGGTCACATGTCTCACCGTGAGATTTTGAATGACAAATGGGAGGCCACTCACGTTTATAAATGAAAATGCAGTGGCAGACAGCACTCCGCTTACCATGATCAAAGCCAAATTCTGACTGAGTATCATGGTGAATAACCCCAAGAAGAGACTTCCAAAGCTGATGAGTATGATCTGGGTGAGACTTCGGGTAGATACGAATTTGCCAATGAGAAAACCCAGAACAGCTGAAAACCCAAGAAGCCCGAAGGAGATGTACTGCCCCCAGCTGCCAAAAGATGGAAACTTCTCCGAGAAGGTTTCGGGAAAATACTCGATAAGAAAGGCCTTCCCGAGACCCAATTGTATCCCAATCACCAGTATGGCGGCATAAGAAATAATGGGAACGGATTGTCTTCCTGTGATGGCGATGAGTTCCTGTTTTCTTTGGAGGACCTCATCCGAGGAAACAACGTGAAAGAGCACTCCGGCTCCGGCAATCAGGATGCCCCCAACAATGAAAGTGAGTGTATCACCAAAGAAGGAGACAAGTCCCACGATGATGGGCTCAGAAGCATAGAGCAACTCTGTGATGAGGAAGAGAAACCCCATGACAATCGGCAGTTTCTGTGCTGGCGCAAACGCCTCAATCATGGAATTGGCCGGGCTGATAAACAAATTCATGGATACCAGCCAGAGTACAATCATGAAAGGCAACAAGGTCCTCACATCCATAAGATGATGCGTAGAGATCAGCGTGGCCACCACCATGAAGATCATCGCCGTGGCGCCAATCCCGACAGTGAAGACAATCAGGTATTTGCCGTTGCGTTGAAGTATGTAGTCTGATAGCCATCCGGCAAAAGGTGGAACCGTCACGAGCACGATGGCCTTGGCGATCACCAGAAAATCCAACAAATGTGTGATCTGAATCTTCTCCATGAGTACGGGTTGGTACTCGTGATAGGCAATCCAACTGATGACCACAGCGGCATTCAACAAAGCGAGACTATACACCTCCCTCCATTTCAGCACCTCCGTTTTTTGTGTTAAAGCTTGCATGTTATGATCCTTTCCCGGATTTACGAGTGGCGTAGGGCAAAAAGATTAGTTGCGATTCATGATGAGGCGGTCAGCACCTATCAACTGCGGAATCAATTACTCCGAAATCAGGAACTTCAGGTAGGTGGTGATTTGCCATCAATTCCCTGCTTAGGAGGACATTCCCACCTCAAGCTTCCAGCAACATCGGCAACAAAAGCAATGCCAGGACATCTGTGGTGAAATGCGCAATCATAATCAGTCCCAGGTCTCTTCTTGCCAGGTAAACGAGCATAAACGAGCCGCCTGCAAAGAACACGAAGATGATGTGCCCAAAACCCCAGGGCAGGTGCGCCAGGGCGAAGATAATAACCGGTACAAGTGCCGCAATCCACCGGGAGTTGGTAAGGTCAAAAAGTCGCTCAAAGGCATAAGCCCGGTAAAGCACTTCCTCAACCACGCCCGCACGGAGTGCGATCAGGAGCAGTATAGGAATGGGTTGACTTGCGATCAGTTGTGCTGCATCCTGATTTAAGGGTAGCCCCAGTGTCTGAATTAAAGTCGTGATAAGACCAAACACCACGAACAAAACGAGCCCCAGCCCAATGCCGAGAAAGATCGTTTTTGGTGCCAATTTTTTGAGTCCAATGGAGCCCAGGGTTCGCTTCTCCACAAAATAGATCCAGGAAACGATCAGCAGGAGCAGAATCCAAAAAGCTAGCTCGCCCAATATCAAGGCCGGTGCCAATAGCTGCAATAGAAATGGAAATCCCAGGAATACTATCACTCCAAGTAATGTCTTAATGTTCATTGTGCAAATAGTTTATTTGACACAAATGACCCGGGGTCCTATGAATTAGTTAGCGGTCAGGGAGTATCAAAACCTGAATGGTCATGGAAATCAAACCGAATGATCACGCTTCGTGCTTTCCAACCACCGCTTAAATCGTGTTGACTTATACCTGCTTACGACCTCTGTATGCGCTCCACTCGGCTCACCAAGTGTCACGAGAAGTCTGTGATTGGGCAGCTTTTTCACCTGACCGATTACTTGTCTGCTTACCAGGATACTGCGGTTCAGCCGGAAATATCTGGCGCCAAGGATTTCTTCCAGTTCAGAGAGGTTGTACTGCGTCATCCATCTCTTCCCGGCGGTATCCACCATAAAGACAATTTTTGATTCACTCATGAAGTAAGCGACGTTGCGTAGATCGTAGTCAACGGAGCCTTTGGCATTTCTGATGGTGATGTACTCCGGTAAATTGCTTGTTGACTTCTCGTCATTTCTCGTTTGAAACAAGAATTCACCATCGCTCCACCAGGATTGCCAGATTTGAACGGCGGCGTAGAAGATGACGATCAGCAAGCTGAGGCCACAGGTTAGAAAGAGTCCCTGAAGCAAATTGCCGAAACCAAAATCCTGGTTATTCAGATAAAGGAAAATCGGATATAGTATGAGGTAGACCATTGAGGTCAGCGCTACTGAAGCAAGGGTCATCTCAAAGGGCAGGTACTGCGTGACCTTGTTGGCGTCAATCCTCGACTGTAGCAAATACTCAAGCATGAACCTGTTTGCAAACCATATGCACAAGGAGCCAATCATCCGAAGGGTCAGTTGAGGCTGCGGTAGGCGAGCAATGTCCCACCTTCCGTAATCGAGCGACATGGAGAATATGGCTAATGATACGATGACAACCGTCTCTATCAAGTATGTCGACCACTTCTTTGGCCACAAATCCATTGTGGTTTTTGACGGAGCATTGGGCATGCCTAAAGATAGTTTCCTCTGCGGTCTTGGAACCGGGCTAACGTAGCGGACCTTTCGAAAACGCCAGCACTATTGACCTCAGCATCCTTCAACAATGCTCAGGAGTCATGATCAGACTCCCAAGGTCGGCTTGTTTGTTGCACATGGGGGATTCAGCTGATTTCCCGTAGCTCCGTTAATTATTTGCCGTCAGGTCTTTCACGGCTGTGCCGGTGATTTTTACTTTCCCACCAAAGGGTAAAGCCTCTGCCTGATAGATGGTCCTTGCAGGTCGCCGATTTTCTGGAAATAGCGAGATGAACAGGCGATTTACCTCGTCAAGGTCTTTCAGGTCATCGAATGCAATGTCTATGAAGACAACATCGCCTTTCTCAAATCCGGCATGGTGGATAGCTGCAAAGAAATTTGCGAAGGCCTGTTGAGCTTCTTCATAGGCAGTTCCTGGTGCATATTGCCCCCCTTCATCCACGGAGAGCTGGCCACTGACAAAGCACATATTGTTGACTACCACGGCATGGCTTATGGGGTTGCTCCAATTGGGGAGTCCCGCGCCTCGTTGTATGTATTTCTTCTCTGTTTTCATATGACAATAACTTCAGGTAAGTAGTTGCTCGAAAAATCCGCCGATTTCCTTTTCCCTATCTACCAAATGAATTTCCAATATCCAAGCCCGCTTCTCACCGCGAATTTCCTTTTTCATGTAGTTGTCATTTTCGGGATGGACATACAAATCATAGGTATTTGGATCAAGTTTTTCATGGGGGAACTCGCCAATGATATGACCAGCAATTTCACCACCAAAATCCCATCCATGCCTGCGGGCAAGCTCCAGGACGTGTTGGAAAAGCTCAGCACCGGTACAATCCTCCTGCGTTTCGAACCATTGCTTGGCCGCATGCCAGCAGGACTCGATATCGGACTTTAGTTTGTGCTTGACAGGATCTCTTCCCACGACATAGGTTCTGCCCAGGTCGGCCTCCCACTGGTCCAATATGGGACCGAAATCAAAGAAAAGTATGTCATCCTCCTGAATGGTGAGATTGGGTGGGTCCTCCTGATAGGGAAGTAAGGTATTCTTACCACTTCTGACGATCCGTTTGTGCCAATGCTTCCTCGTGCCCAGCAAATCGTGAGACAAGGCGTAGACTTCGTCGTTGAGTTCTTTTTCTGTTTTTCCAGGCTTGAC
Organism: Cyclobacteriaceae bacterium; assembly: GCA_965601475.1. Taxonomy (GTDB): domain Bacteria; phylum Bacteroidota; class Bacteroidia; order Cytophagales; family Cyclobacteriaceae; genus JAWPMT01. The sequence goes on from OZ271832.1 coordinate 2,533,174, forward strand.
AAGACCTTGTCTCTCAATTTCGGAAAACAGGCTGAGGGCCTTAGCCTCAGCTTCCTTTAGGTTTTCATTACGCATAGCAAACTTTGAATGAATCAAAATTTGATCAGTTCAGGGTCTGAAAAAATGTCTTAGGACAACTTCGTCCTGATCTTCCTTCTGATTCTGCTCAACGAAGTCGTGGTAACGCCGATATAGGAAGCGATGTACTTCTGAGGGATTTTGTTGAGGTAGTCGGTGTCTTCAATCAGTTTGAGGTATCGTTCTTCGGCAGAGTACTTCTGAAGGTTGGTCAACCGCTGGATAAGGTGCTGAACCACGTCCTGCCAAAAGCGTTTGAAGAGCACATCCACATTCAGGTTGGTCTTGCATAGTGCATCTATGTCCTTCCTGGGTAGCAAGAGCACTTCAGCGTCTTCGATACATTCTATGAAATACTCAGAGGGATTTCCACTGATGTAGCTGTGGAGTTCAATGGAGGAATTGTCTTCAAACGAAAACCAGACGGAGGTATCCAGCCCTTCTTTGAGATAGTAGAGTCGAAATGAGCCGGAAATCACCAGGTAGAAATTTTCGCACACCGCTCCTTCTCTGAGCAAAAAAGAGCCCTTGCTCACCTTTTTCTGGCGAGCGAAGGGCTTGAGTTCATCCAGGTCTTCTTCCCGTATTCCACCATACTGTCCAAAGAAATTTCTCAGCGTTTGATCCATTCGGACTTAAGCATTTCTCAGCGCAATGTATGATTTCGTCAGAAAAGCCCACCAACCAGGGTCTCATTCTTTTCAATGCTTGTCGGCCTCCGATACGGAACAATTGCTGCTACCAAAACTGATGCTTCTTCTCCAAATGCTCATTCAGAAGGTGTTTATCTTATTGCCATTCCATCAACTCGATGAAGACATCTGCCTCTTACTCATTTTTCAGGTTTTCAGAAGGATTGGCCTGAGCCGCTTTGAGCGCATGTATTCCCGTGGTAGAGACAGTCACCATCAAGATGATGAACGTGACCAGACCGAAAATCAAGAAATTGATATTGACATGGTATTCAAACTCACCTAACCAGTTTTCCGCAAATAGGTAGGCACATAGAAAAGCCGGTATGGCGCCTATGAGTACCAGGAAAACAAATTCTTTGACCAGTAGCGACACAAGTTCCTGAACACTCGCTCCCAGCACCTTTCGGATGCTGATTTCCTTGGTTCTTTGCTCGGCGGTGAAGGACGCCAGCCCCAGCAGACCCAGCGAGGCAATCACGATCATGATGATGGAGAATCCAAGAAAGAGGTTGCCCCTAACCTGATCCTGGGCATAAAAGTCCACGAAATTCTGATCTAGAAATTGTGACTCAAATGGACGATTTGGAAAAAGTTCTTCCCAGGTCTGTTCTACATAGCCCATGGTCTCACGATAGCTGCCATTGATCCGAATCATCACTCGTCGGTTGGTCAGGTTCGGCGCAAAGAGCAGGGGCTCTATGGGATTGTGTAAGGAAAGGTGATGAAAGTCTTTGGCAACACCCACGACCCTATGAAATACCGTGGAGTCCCGCCCATATTGAATGCGCTTTCCCAATGGGTCTTCCCAGCCCAACCTCCGAACCATCGCTTCGTTCACGATGACAGCCCGCGAAGTATCCGTGCTGAATTCGGAGGAGAAATTCCTTCCCTGCACCATGTCCACTCCAAGGGCTGGAAAATACTCGAAGTCGACCTCCAGGACATTCACACCCAGATCCTCCATGGCTCCCTCATTGTTTTCCACAGGAATCAAGTAGTTGGGATAACCAGCACCCGGCACGGAACTCGAACTCGTTACGGTAGAAATGTTTGGGTTTTCTAGCAAGCGATGCCTGAGCACATCCAATTGCTCGAAAGCTCCACCCCTCAGCTCCAAGGTTGCCACTTGCTCTTTGTCAAAACCCAGATCCTTGCTGCGGAGGTATTGCATCTGGTCATAAATGATGAAAGTACTGATCAGCATGAAAATGGAAATGGCAAACTGCAACCCGACCAGGGCTCTTCTCAGCCATCGGTTGCCGGATCTTTTCGCTGAACCAGCCCCCCTTAGGGCTTTGGATGGGGTGAAGGCCGATAAATAGAAAGCTGGGTATGATCCACTCAGAATGCCCGTCACTATCAGGATCATCACGACGATCAATATGATCTCGACATTCCATAGCTGGCTGAAGTCCAGGGCAGACCCCAACTGGTTGTTGATGGCCGGAACCAGCAGACTCAGCAGGACGAGACTCAGCACCAGGCTGACGAAGGCGATCACGACACTTTCTGCAATGAATTGGCTAATCAGCGAACTGCGCTTCGCTCCCATGGTCTTACGAACACCTACTTCCAGCGCCCTTCTCATGGACTGGGCGGTAGCGAGGTTCATGTAGTTGATGCACGCGATGATGATCAGGAACAAGGCCACCACGGCGAATATGTATATATAGTCGATGCTACCCAGTGGTACCGGTTCACCTTCAAAATCGGAGTACAGGTGAATATCCAGAATGGGGAACAGGTCGTACACCACCTTCAGATCGTATTGATCAAAGATGACCCGAACATATTGATCCATGATCTCCCCGTTCAACTTCTCTTCTACCACCTGTGGCACTGCTGTAGGTTTCAGCTTGATGTAGGTGTAAATGCCAAAGCCTCCCCAGCGCTGAGAATTGTGCCGCTCCTGATCCGTATTGGCCGAGGCCATGGCATTGGCAATGATGTGGGAATGCGTGGGCTGGTCCTTGTAAACCCCTGTGACCTTAAAGGTATGATCATCCGATATGAGCAGTTCACCCATGGGATTTTCCCCTTTGAAGATGCGCTGCGCCTCCGATTCGCTCAGACAAATCGAACGTGGTTCATTCAATGCCGTGGCGGGATCCCCTTGCAGGAATTCAAAGGAGAACACATCGAAAACCGTTGAATCCACCAAATAGACATCTTCGACCAGATAGCTGATGTTGTTACGTTCCAGTCTGGTTCTTCGCTGTGGCATGAATCGTACGTATTGATCCACTTCGGCAAAAGTCTCCTTCACCGTACGCCCTAGAGGCAACTGTGTCGACACCCAATTGTCGACCGTACCATCGGACTCCTCGAAACGTGATGAGATCCGATAGATCAGATCAGCATCTTCGTGGTATTTGTCATAGCTCAGTTCCTGGTTGAGGTAGAGCAGAATGACTAAACTGGAGACCATACCCAGTGTGAGTCCAAAGATGTTGAGCGCAGCATAACCCGGCTGTCGAAGCAGGTGCCTTACCGCGATGCGTAAGTAGTTTTTTAGCATACTTCCTGTATTTGAGTTTAATTGACTTTCTAGTTTTTTCCAGGCGTAGGGCTGGCAACAGCGCACCACATCCCAGGCGTAGTGAAGGATAGCCTTCGTCTTCCCCACTTCCTCCAATCGGTCGATGTACAATTCCTCCAGATCTCCGTGGAGTTCTTCAAAGCGTTCGCTTTTGCAGTACCATTGAAAGAAGCGGAAAAGGAACCTGGGCAGTTTGGGTCTGTGGTTCACTGGTTCCATTGGAATGCTTTTGCAGGAACCTGGTTGCGTAGGCTCATTCTCAGCTCCATGGATTCGTCGAGCGCTTTCTTGCCCACGGGGGTTATTCGAAACAATCGTCGTCTTTTACCTCCCCTTTTCGCTACCGGGTCGCTCATCGTAGAGCGAAGCATACCTTTCTCTTCCAGCCGGTAGAGCGATTTGTGCACGGCACTGATGTTGACCTTTCGTCCCGATTGGTTGGCGATTTCGGCTTTGATTGCCACGGCATAGGCCTCTTCATAGAGGATGGCGACAATCAATAATACAATCTCTTCGAATTCTCCGAGGTATAACCTGCCCATTTTCATCACTTTTGCCAGTAATATACGAGCAAGTTCTTTTAAAGTTCACCTTTGCCAACAAAATAAATGCTGGGGGTGGGGTGGGTTGGTCAACAATTAGTCGAATCTTACTCAAGAGTTGTCAGGATGGTATCCAAATGGACTGTAGCCACTACAGTTTTTGACGTTTTCTCCATTACCAACTCCTAATGGTGGTTACATTTTCGATTTTGACTTTGAAGGCATTCAAGGAAGCATCTCTCATCAGGTCTGGATTTCCAGTGGTGTAAAACTCGTCATGACTTGTGAACTTCATTGACCCGTTTAGCCGATTTGAAAGGGTGCTGTATATTGCTTCTATAGGATCAATTATTTCGCAGTCTTCTTTCATCACACTTTTGATGATGTCGGTAACTGCTGGATAGTGAGTACATGCCAAGAGCAGACGATCGACATCGCTTATTGGCGCTAGTATCCTACTAACAGCAGCATGTGCTTCCGAACTATTCGTATCTCCTCCTTCGATGAGTATTGAAAGCGGCTGCGCGATGCGTTGTTTGACCACAATACTCTTTCTCACCAGCTCATTCCGGTAATACCCCGCCCTAATGGTTCTCGCACCTCCGATAATTCCAATGCTTTTGGATAAATCACTTGGAACTGCTCTGACTGTGAGCTCTCTGATTCCCGTCAGAAGGTCATTTGAAGATACCACTGAGCTCGCAGAATGGCAGGCAATGACGATGTGTTGAGCTCCACTTCGTAGAAGAAAATCAACTACTTCCCCTACTCTTTCTGTTAAACTTTTCCGGTTCAATCGACCATATGGAATGGCCCCGGAATCTGAAAAATAGAGTAGGGGAGTATCAGGATGATCTTCTTTTATTCGAGCCCACAGGCCCATGCCTCCGATCCCGTAATCCATGATCGCCAATGGAAAACTCATGGATAAGTGAGTTCAATATTTCTCGTATTTCTCATGTCCTCAGTGTCAAAAGCAATGATTCTGGAGTGCATGCCCACATTGATCACCTCTGCCTTTCTGCCTGGAAATCTGCTTTCCAGGTACCATTTCATTTCGTGCTGAGACCGAATGGGGTTATACCTGAGCATGGTAGACCAATCAGGATGAGTGACTAGTTTTCTCAAATTGTTATGAAATTCCGGTCGCTTGAGTCTACTGTAGTATTGAGAAATTTTCCCCCTTATGAATGACGGCCATTCTCCTATTTTCACTGGTGCTGTCACCATGTCCACAATCAATAGCTTACCATCTTCCTTCAGGACTCTTTCTATTTCCAGCATAATGGGATCCCAATCCAGGTATCTAAAAGACAGTAATGAAATGACTAGGTCAAATTCATTGTCTTCAAAGGGGAGTAACGGACCATCCAATTTCTCAAAACTCAAATTGCCCAGGTGAGCATTGTTCTTTTTGGCCAACTCCATCAGTTTTCCAGAAACGTCGACACCAATACCTTTCTTGATTTGAGTACTAAGCTCTTGCAACAATGCACCGTTGCCACAACCTATGTCAAGTACCTTCTTGGATGGGTCCTGAGGGATATGGGACAAGAGCCATTGAAACTCATCTTTTCTGACTTTTATGTCTTTGAAGGTCTCCGAGTACAATTCAGAAACTGAGTCGTAGGTATCATCGGCCTTTGTCGCCTTGGGAGAGAAATACTTCATTTCTTCGGCTTTCATCAATCCAAAGTATTTCCTGAAAGACGCCACCAAACCATGAGATTTCTTTCCTGGGCAGCCGAAGCAGTAAAGCTTCTTGTGTCGCCCTAAAGGTATTCGGAACCGGTCCTTCCTTGAAGAAAAGGCCGTATACCAGTGATAGCCACCGGTTTTGACTTGCTGCGCAGTCGCGAAATACGGAGCAAACCATCGCGCCGTTCTACAGCAGTGGAAATTTGCAACGGCATCTCTTGCAAAGGGAATCTGAAGTTTTTCTAATTCAAAGGGACTAAACTGCTCTGGATAGCTAACTGTGCCATACATTGGCCCATACATTCCTGAATGTCCAATGAAATGGAATTCCTTGATCTTTTGGCCTGAGGCCCCAATCTCACGAAAAACGCTCTTCATCTGCTCCTTGGACTCAATGGGCTGGCACAAAACGTCCAGGCTGATGTCCTTTTTCTCATTCGCCATGGTCTCAGCTACCATTTTGAATTTGCTACCCCCCTTTCTGTATTGAGTTGTATACAGTATGACGATCTTATCCTTCACAACACGGGGCCCTTCCTTAAATAATCAGGACGTTCTTCTATAGGGTTGTTGCCTTCCCTTATCATGCTAAGAAGTTTGGAATCTTCTTGAGATATGACTCTTGAGACAAATGAATCCCAGGTCTTTTCAGTCATAATATAGTAGTGCAAAGTCAATTTTTTTAAGGTTTTCAATTCCTCCCTGCTCAAGTACTTGGTGAAATGAAAATACTGTATGTTGTGAACTATCCGCAACGTTTCTCCTTTGTCGATAGATGACGGTGGAGTCCAATTGAGGGCGTCAAAATCCGTTTTATATATTATCATTTCCGCCAAAGATTTGTGGGAAATTACTAAGGGGTAATCATCGGGTTGAAATTCTAGTTGCAGACGCTTCACAATTATCTCATATACCTTATTGGGAGGGTCATGTTTTGCTGGGTCGTAGGACTTATAGCTAAAGAGGCTTGCAACCAGTAAGATTGCGCACACCAAGTATGCGATTCTGGTTGGCATCCTCATTTTGATCACAAGGAGCGTGGAGAGAAAAAATGGCGCAACAAGAAAAAAACGGAACCCCATACTACCGTTGCTCATTTGAAAAAATGGAAATAGCGATATGACGACAAGAGCAGGCAGAATGGTCTTGTCCATAACGTTGGATGACTCGTAAATCCTGTCACGGAAATACCAGAAAATGATCCACACCAGTGCTGCAGCTATAAGAAACAACTCGAAGACCCAATAGGGGGAAAGCTCGTTCTTGAATAGTTCCAGGAAAGACAATGGAGCAAACTGCGGGAACATTGAGAAGGCGCCTTGGAACCTTTTTAGATCACTCACATGCAATATTCCCGGTAGAAGTGAGAGAAGAATCAGGATTGTGCAACCGAACCCAATCCACTTCCAGCTCAAATTTCTTAACCATAGCAAAGGCAAAACAACTAGAATCAACCCCCCCATCATTCGATGGGTTAGGAAAGCTAGGGCTGCGAACAAAACACCCCTCTTCCAGTCAATTAAGGTTACTGAGTTAAGAAAGAGGAAGAAAAAAATCAGGCCCATCGCATTCTTGGGAAACTGACTAATGAAATAGGTCATAGTTGGACTGAACAGGAAGTAGGCTACGCACAAAATTGGTGCCCAGGGCCGATGACACAAATTCGAAACACAGATATAGAGCGCAACACAAATGCCCGAGCTCAGTAAGGCGGCACCTATTTTGTAGGCCAGGATAAAGTCACCAATTAGGTAAGTGGTGAAGAGAAAGTAAGGATAAACAAGCGAATAATCCAAAGATTGCATGTGGCCATAAGTGATTAACGAATGCACTTGCATCACATAATAATAACCATCCCAGCCATTAGGGTAGGGAGTTTGACTGAGGGCCAAGTACCTCAGAAAAAAGCCAATCAGACCCAATATTGCATTGATGAGTAAGTTCTTCTTACTTCTCCAGGACCAGTTCATACTTATTTTGTAATTCGACCCTTAGTTCTTTCATGAACCTGGGTCCCGGATCTGGCTTGTCATAAGGGAGATACGTCGAATCCTGCGAGCGAAAAAGGGCAAAGTGGGGAAGTGACTCATCGTTGTATTCGTGATGACCAATCATATACTCTATGGTAGGATACTTTCCCGTCAAATAATGGACAAGTCGAACATTGCTTTGCAGTTGCTCTTGTGTAAGGTCTTCTTGGTTCACGGCAATATTTTCAATGCCTATACTCACATGATTAAACCCGATTAGATGCCGGGCAATGACGGTGTCAGGAACTAGACTATAAATGGAACCATCCCTGTCGATAACATAGTGTATTCCCACATTGAGTGGGCTGAATTTCTGAATATAGGTTCTTATGGATGAAAGTTTTTCAGGACGGAAAAATTCAATGGTCTCATCCAGCGTTGGAATAACGGTATAATGAATAACCACCATTTGCGGGTTCTCCAGAAGATAGGAATTCAAACCATAATGATATTGGCAATAGTCTTTTGTCATTTCAAGCTTTTTAGGAGTTACCAATGACACAGTATCCACCTGCAGCAGCAGTTCCGGCTCCCGACCTTGATTTCCTCTCGCGCATCCAAAAAGGAGCGCGCTCAGAAATAGCAGAACGGCACTAGGACTCAAGCGACTTGATAAACAAGACATTGGCCTTCTCGATATCATTCAATTGACCTGTGGCATCAAAGAAGTAAGGTGAATACCAGGATTGCTGTTCAAAATACTTTTTCATTTTATCTGTCTTGAAGACGTGTCCATATCTGGCAAAAATTTCGTTTCGAAAATATGGCAACTCCTCCCCAGATAGTCCGGCGAGATCACCTTCGGCAAGCACTTTGATTCTGGCTTTCAAGTACAGATTTTCCCGGCCATATATTCTAGGTTCATCCAGCTTCACGATCAATTCCTGCTGCAGTTTATCATAGGATTCCCGTCGTTCATAGCCATCATAGGCATAAGGACTACTGGCAAGGTATGAGTTTTTGTAGCTGGCTGTTAGCTTTATTCTTACGGTTTTGGGCAGTCCCTCCGTTCCAATCCTGAGAACATCCAAAATAGCAAGAGAACCTGTAATCGTGATTTCATCACCACTCTGGTCACTCGGCCACCGATTGTAGGCGAAGGTGATTCTTGGTTTTGTGGGATCCATAGAGACAGTTGGAGCTATTAGATCCTTGTCCATAATGACAGCTCGATATTCAAAACTGTTTCCTTCAATTTCTATGGACTCGGACTTCACAAACGTATTCATATCCATATCCACAACCTTCTCTCTGAGATAGAAAAACAATTGCTCCTTGAGACGGAATTTATCGTCCGCTTCGAAAGTGAATTCCTCAGGTCCAGAATTCTCCACTTCTGTCGCAGGTTCCATAGGCGCATTGTTGCTCCGGTCCCGTGAATTGCAGGCTATGGCAAAAATGAAGATCAAGATGAAGATGAAGTCAGTTGTTTTTCTCATGATCTCGAATTTAAGAATTGTGGGGCGAATTGCTGCCCACTTGAAGGGCTCAGGGGGAAGAACCCCTGGTGAGCTTCTCCACCGCTTACAAACCATTAGCCAAGCATCGCGCAAAACTCCTGTCAAAACAACGTCGAAGCCAAGATGATACCATAAATCCACCCAATGTAAAGCGCTGTATAGCCAAAGGCGTAGACGATGCTCTTCGGCAGGTCGTTCTGACACACTTCCGATTTAGAAAAAACCAATTTCAACGCCCTGATGAGAATCCAGTAAATGGTAATGGACAGCAAGATGATCGTAATCCATACTACCGCCTGAAATGCTATCAGCAGAACGACCAACAGGATTGACATGACGATCCACAAGACAATGCCAAGAATGATCCCGCCGATACCATCCCCGGCGTCGGGAATTTCGGCATTCGCGGTGACATCTTTCGCCCAGGAACCATCAGGTAGTTTCCTGGAAGCCTTTCTCCATATTATTTGAAGTTTGTGGCTGTAGTTGTCGATCACATTCAACCCATTGTAGAGTCCGAACGTCAGAAACAGGAAGAAGCAAAGAGCCAGAATCGATAGCGAGATGAGTGCGTTATCAACGATTGAGCGGTGTGAAGTGAGTCCACTCAAATAGACTAACAGAATGATTATCGCTGCCGTACCTAGGAAGGCCAGCAAAAGCGTCTTGCCAAACAATAATTTTCGTGATGACCTCATTGGCTAAAAGCTATCTCATTTGTTGGAGACAGTTATGGACCAACGGTCATCTCGTTTTTCATCACCATTGGAATAGTCATGCCCCCCGGTAGGTTTGGATTATCCTTGATTTGCACCTCTCCGGAAATTTCTTGCTCTATTTTCCCCTCAATTATCCAATTGGATTGAGGATCTAATTTGTAGCTAGTCCTCATTGTTCCAGTTAGGTTGTATCTCGTAGGCATACCATTTGCCTCTATGTAAGCGTCTTTGTTTTCAGTTGAGATCTGAGAAGTTCCTTCGATAAAAATCGCATCAGAACTGACGCCAGTGAGGGTAAAAGTGTTGTTCATCAAACCAGACATTCCGGATTCAAGTTTTACTGAGTTCTCCCAACTATTGCCAATTTTGACCTTTTTGTTGGGAAAAATCGCGGTAATCATTTCAATATTACCCTTGAATGCTTTTTCTCCGTAGGCCTGTTCAATTTGAGCAAGTACTTGCTCCTTCTGAGGCTCTGGTAGTTCCGGGAAAGACTCCAACATACCACGAAAGATGACGTCTAGATTCTCAATTTTTGAAATCGTTCCAGCCCTTGACATCTCGACGATGAATTCCTTACCGACTATGGCCTTCATCATTATAGAGAAAATATCAACCCCTTCACTTTCTGAAGAAAATACCATTTCCCCCATCGGAGAATTCATCTTTATAGTGAGACTTGAATACGATGCACTCATTGAATATCTATCACCAAGCTTTTCGTTGACATGGAAGTCCATACCACCAGTAATCTCCATGGTGATCACTTGTTCCATACCATTGATTGTTTGGGTTATGGTATTCTTAGAGATATAACTTTGAGAATAAATCTCACCGACATTCAATTTCAAGCCTAGATCGGCTTTCTTGAAGTTGGCGGAGAGAATCAAAACAGTTCCTACTAATAAGTACTTCATGGTCTACGATCTCTAATGTCGCTAAAATCTTGTCAGCTTGGTGCGGGACGGGTAGCCGGCGCAGTTTTATCATCAATGACGATACTAGACCCCACATAGTCGTGTATGGCCCTATGTTGTGCACTAAAATTGATCGTTAGAAATGATAGCCAACCCAACAAAAATTTACTTGTTATCCGAAGTAGGCCGTCAAGCATATTGATGTTGCGATTGATGTCGTCTGATCTTTTTACTTTCATCCCCAGCATCTTGTGTCCAATTGTTCCGGCAAAAATTGATAGCATAACTGGCTCATAGAGTATTGAAACTAGGATGTAGACACCAAAAGCTGTTGGTCTAAATTCGGGGTTTGGGGTCAAGATCATAGTGGCAGCGAATAGGCCAAAAAGAAAAAGTCCATCAATTAGCGCAGCTTTATACCTTGAAAGCAAATATGGATACGTATTCGGTTTCGGATTTTCAGATTCACTTGGCAGTTCGTCCAGGTCCAAAAGGAATAACTTGATCTTTCTGGAGACATGCAATGCAATAGCAAAAAACAGGTTGAACAACCCTATAGCATACAATCCTTGTGATCCGAGTTCCAGCGCGCCAAGAAGGTTCAAGAAACCATTCAATGTGAGCACTAGGGTCGTCAACCACTTGGCCCAGGTGTACCTTTTGAAAGCAAAAATGAGTGGTGTCCCGACAATTATGACTTTGACGATGGTCTCTTCAATTTCGGCATCCACAATGAATCTAAATGCCAATTCAGAAATTGCCAGGAGCGCTGTCAACAGTCCGAGATAGTAAAGCCCGAGTTGTTTATGATTCTTTGTCACTGTCTTACTTGTCTCCGACGTCACAGCTAAGGGGTGTGCGCTAACCGCAGCCAACGCCCACCAAAATAGTGCAACTCTGATGAACTACCCTCGCTTCTCTAAATGTTTAATTTCCGACAGATCGCCGCAGGGCCTTCATTTCGGCTTGACCCAAAACGAAGCACTCCCGATAGCTAGACTTTCGTATATGCCACATTAGTGGTCTCTCTTTTCCCTCAGCTTCGATTACGACACGACGCGGAAACAAAAATCCCGCAAACCCAAATTTCTTGACAGTTGGAATTTTTCCCGACGTCGGATGAGAGGGCAAAAAAGATGGAGATTGTAGAAAACACGAAAGCACAGGCTTTGTACGTATTGTTAGCGGATTCAGTAGAGTTCCGTGTATCCGAAAAGGCTTGTTAAAAACAACCCCACATTGTAAATAGAGGAATTTTCTCTTGGGCTATGCAAATAAACTCTGTTGGAATATTCTGGAGTAGATCCTTCCAAAAGCCACAAAGCTCCATCTAGTTTTGGATGAATACAATTTTCGGGTAGAAACCAGAATAGTGAAGCTTCTTTAACTTGAATTTTTGTAAAGTCCAGCCACTCTTTCCAAGATACTTGAATTGTGTCTACAGCAACAAGTTTCAGACCCTCAGACCTCTTATCAACGTAGAATTTAGCAATTGCGCTGATGTCTCTGCCATTTCCTCGAATTGTAATTGAAACGGGATTATCAAAAGAGGGTAACCAAGTAAATCTAAATGTTCCATTGCTTCGGTAGGTTGAATCACAAGCTATTGTTTGAGACTCACCCACCAAAGTGAAAAATTCCAAGAAAGACTCTTGATAATCGACAAGTAAGCTATCCCTATTGAACTGCGCTTTCGACTCAAAACAAACGAACACTATGAAGAGAAGTAATAGACTAATTTTCATCAATGAACGGTTATCGCCAGACACCAGTGCGGCGTGTGTACCCAGCTGGCTAGTAGCAAAATAGTGAAGTCTGCCGGCCAAAAAACTTACAAATAACGACACGGCGCAGAAAACAAAAACCCATACAAACCCAAATCTCTTAACAGTTGGAATTGAGAGGGCGAGCAAAGAAGGAGGTTACAGAAAGTACGTAAGTATATAATCTTATACATTCTGCTAGGCGATGTTATTTTTCTGCCCACTTGCTGTAAAAGTCCATTTTGCTCAGTTGGAGTTCGTAATCAACATCTCGGTCCACGAATCCTGCTGTTGATTCTTCCTTCGTGTTCATCTTGAACGTTGATTTCAAATTTCGAATTAGTCTGCCCCCATAGTCAAAGTAGAGCCTTTTCTCAATGGTTAGAGGTTCGTCAGCCTGAAAGGTGTTCATCCGCCAAAAGACGAAGTAGAGTTTATTGTTCGTGTTGAAATAGTAATCAATAGCAATGTACCAATCTCCTGAAGGCGAGTAGTTGTCAAAATAAACGAAGGTTCCCAGGTTCTGTTTTTCAATTAAGCGGACTTTTTGAAATAGAAATTTTTCTTCAGAAGTTTGTTCGCTGGAATACCATCCACCTTCTTGATAGTTCTTTCCCCAGACATAATGAAATAGTTGTGTTGAGCCGTTCAGCTCGCTTTCGATAATTGGTCCCCACGTTTGGACGTTCTCTCGAATCTTTAGCATTTCCGGATTTTCCTGAGCAGTTACTAGAAGGCAATTCAAGAAAACATTAAAAAGAAGCATCGACTTTTTCATAAGGCTTGATCCGAGCTACAATTGGCCCTAACACTTAGCTATGTTGAGTGGGGATTGGTCCCGATAGCTATCGGGAACACTAGCCATTCAAACTCATCAAATCCACACTTTATTCCAAAAATATTACTTGTGGTGGATTTTCCTCCCTGTAATTATCGGGACCCACGAAACTATCTTGACCCTATGCTCCCAATTTATTTCATAGCTTCTGTTGCAATTGTGTTATTCTGATCCGCGAATAGCAATTAGGAAATACAATATGAACATTGTTGTATTAGTTGCCAAGTTGGCTATGATGTAAGGTTTCAACAGATTTTTACGTTCCACCTTGCTGCGTACAGAGAGAAATGTGAAAGGAAATTCAATGATCAATGTTGCAATGAATGAGCAAAGCATCCCCATCATAAATCCATCGAGTTCATATTCCCCAAGGCTCGTTTGACCTCCCCAAAAGTCGTTGTTCCCGTACATGGATGAGAAGTAAGGAGCGATCAATTGCATGCCAATAAACATTGAGATATAGTTTGCAAGTACAATTAGCCAAGTGCGGTTGCTGATTCCACCATAGTAACTGATTATTCTGCTTTCTGCGATTCCAATGATTAGGTTGAGGATCAATACATGAAGTATACCAAACCACATCATTGGTGATCCAGCGTTGGCAAGTACTAGGGTTGGGGCTACGCCTATAATTCTATCCATGGAAAAGAAAGAATATCAGAGTTGATCCCACTATTCAATTTCTAGCTTTTGGATTCTTGTGAAGATCCAGAATTTCAATGACAGTACATTCGGCAGTGACCATCATTCCCTCACGGAATTGGCATCTTAGGTTGATCTTAATTCTCTCACAATGTTCATTTCGCATCTTCGGATCAGCAATCCACATTCGGGCAGTACCAGTATATGGGACAGGGAATTGATCGGTGATAATCTTTCCTTCACCGTCTTCAAATTCAGGCCAAATCATGTATTGATGATTCTTGGACTCCTCCGGAAATGATAGGTTACACCTGATTCCCTGGTATGGCGTTCCAGTTGGCCTACCTCCTGCTTCTGGGGTTCTGAATTCGTAGCGAATACGAAAGTCTGGTCCATGATTCAAAAGCTCCTCGTAAGATTTGTACATACCTAACTTTCCTGCTTTTGGTGGTAGCACCTAGCGCAACCTGGTTATTTGAAATTCATAATAAATGGAATAACAATTGTATTCATTATTTCTTCTCTAAAAAGTAAATCAGTATGAACAGCATTCGGGATTATCGATAACTGGGAGTTAGTAATTGCATTGTATGTATCTATATATGCCTCAGGAGGAGAGTGTTCTTCTCTGTCACCTCCAATGATTAGAACTGGACATTCTATTAAGGATGCCTCCTCAGAGGTTAAGACATTCTTAACCCACATAGATTTCAATTGATTAAGCCATTCAGAAGCTCTTTCAGGTTCTGGCATAAGTTTTTGTCGTTGTGCAAAGAACTCCGGCATTCTTTCCACCATACTGCTCCAGGAATAGTTCCTGATTTCATCTTTGACTTCAGGTTTTTGCAAATCTCTGTTGATTACTCCTCCGAGGGCTGTCACGGCTTTAATTCTATCTGGATAGTAGGCAGCTAAGTAATAAGCTGTTGCGGCTCCAGCACTGAATCATATAACGACTGCACTATCCTCAGACTCTTCTTTAAGGATGGAAATGACATCAGAGGCAAGCAACTTTTCGGAATAACCTTTAGCTCCAATTTCAGATTTTCCATGGCCTCTGGTTGCTATAGCTATTACTTTGAATCTCTTCTGTAGCGAGGGGATATAATCGGAATAATCATCAATATGTCCATACAATCCTCCATGTAATAGAATTAATGGAGTCCCAGCACCGTATACTTCATAATAGATATTCGCATCACCTACATTGTGAAATTTGCCCGTGAGTGGATTGTTGCCATATTCAACTTGGCAGTAGAGCTGGAGTTTAACCAAAATCAGAAGTAGGAATAGCTTAGTTCTCATGGTTTGAATTGGTACTTCAGCAAGGTAGTTTGGCAAATCTGATTGGACAATACAATTTCTCTTCGGGCTTCAATGAGATATAACGCCGAGCTATCGGGTGTATGCATGCAGCTAGTGATCAGCTCTAAAGTAGTGAAAGCTGCCGAGGCTCACAACGGCTCAGATCACCTCTGTGCAATGAAGTTTGACGGATGCTGCGGGTCGAAATGACTAGAAAGCAATGCCTCAACCCAACGGCAGATTCACGTTAAACTGCTGATATAAAGAGTACTGTAGCGCATAAATCTTCAATGCTTTTTGTAAGCCATCATTATTCTGGCTTCTTACTAAGAAAAAGACAGATTACCTGTCCTCTTACCAACGGATTTTGGGGAGCCTGTCTGAAGTAGAGATATCCATCCAGGAAGGATTCTAGTTCAACACGTGTTGTTCCCATCTGTAGACTACAAAGAATTTCGCCGTTTCGTATCTCATCTCCATCCTTTTTGAACCATTTTTTAATAACAAGTTCTCGATCTGCGCCCATATCTGGGATTCGTACTTCATCCATCTGAATCGTTGGATACTTGTCCCTAAAGTTTTGTATTGTTCCTTCGACATACTGGACATAGCTTCCATCGTCAAAATCTTCTTCCTCAGTTAGTTCAAATAGTTTAAGGAGTTTCTTCAGCATCTTGATGAAGTGATTATAGAGTACAACGCCTATATAGGGCGCTGCAGCCTCCAAGCTTTTATTGATTGTGATAAAAGTAGCTTATCCGTCCTGGTCCGGCAAGGGGCTCCCGGCAAGGTGCGCCCGGCAAGGGAGCGCATATTACATCCTGGCTTCTAGCTTGTTTAGCTTCGGCTGAATCCACCAAATTCCAATTGGCCAAAAAATCATCAGTAGCAAATACCCGTAATACTCACCAACTCCGGCCTCTCTTTTCAGTTCAATAGATTTCAATGCTTTACCTGGATAGAAAAAGAATTGAATCATTGCGTACATCAAATATGCAATCCAGATAAAAGCGATTAATCCATTTGATTCGAAACTACCTCCAAAAAACATGGACAAAACAATGGCAGAAATTATCAATACAAATCCATTAATGATGAATAGTGTTTTTGGAAGTTCAACTTTTCTTGGGAGTTCATCAGAAAGTTCAAGTCCAATGACAAAATACCAGAACATGTAGAGAAGAACTCCAAGCAGATTTAATAGAGCATTTAGAAGTTCGTATCCAACCCAGGTGAAGTTGGTAATGAATGCAGAGAAAAAGAGAAGCAGAAATATCTGCCAATGTTTCAATTTCAATAATAGTGTCATGATTTGACCGCTGAAAATTCAATCATAGCATTTGTTAGGCGTTTTCTCATTCTTCTTGAAAAACTATTTGATTTAGATCATCAATTGCTGGCTTGAACCAGTCGTAATAGCTAAAAACTTTTTTGCGAACTAAATAAGTTAGGCCAATTACCACAATCACTACCAATGTATAAGACCATGAGAAAATGACTATTGCATCGTAATCCACATCATCCTTAGGAATATTGGTTAGTTCTCTTACGTTGTTGAATATTCCTAATGCCAACCAGATAATTGAAGGCAATAATACATCCCCATTAAACTTCCAAAGTTGAACTAAAAGGTAAGCCGTGATTACAAAAGAGGCCAATACTTTAATATCAAAATTGACGAATAGATCAAATAATCCTAGAATTTCAACAAGGAAAATAAATATCCAAATCCAGCAAACTAACTTATGAATTATTCGCAGCCTTTTATTCGTATTGGGGGAAGGTCTCGACGCCAATATTCTCCGTAGTTCTTTGTCATCGGCTGTTGGACTTAACTCTTCGTAAATTTCTGTTTTACTCTTTCCGTTTTTAAGATTCTCAAGAATCTCACGCTTAAGATTTTTTTTCACTCATTACTGGTGGTGGTTACATCTAATGTTCAGATATGTTGTTGGGCACTGTTTATTTCATGCCGTCAAAAGTGATAGGCACTATCATTTTCATTCTTGCCGGAATCCCCGAATGTTCTCCGGGCTTAAACTTCGGCAAAATGCTGATGAGCCTCCTTGCTTCTTCGTCACAAGATTCGTTCAATCCTTTTACAACTTTGATGTGCGTTACGCTTCCGTCTTTTTCTACGACAAATTCAACATAGACTTTCCCAACAATTGTTTCTCTCCCTACCTGCCAACTATTGTTGTATTCAATAAATGTTCGTAAAGAATCCATTCCTCCCGGAAATTGAGGTTGTATTTCTGGATCGACAAAAATTAAGTCCGGTGAATCAGTCTGTGCGTTAACCGATGCAGCGCCGATGAACATTGCATGGACAAGAAGTATGCGTTTCATGATCTTGGAAGTGCAAGAATGGTGCCCAACATAAACTAGCGGGTTGTGGCCGAAAAGTAATAAATGGCGGTGAGAGAGCGGACCTGGAGACGTGAGGACGTTTCAGGTTGCGCGGCAAAATGTATTGGAAAACAGACTATCGGAGGCTTGTATAACTTTAGCGGTTTGTGCTGTTTTTACAACTATATCTATTCTATCAGAATTGTTGATTTCTGAGGATCAGATTCGTCGTACTTGATGACCAGTTGCTGTTGCTCTGAGCTCCTTACTCTCGCGATAAACCTAGTCACATTCGGAGTTACTCTGATGTCCTCGGAGCCGTTTAAGTGCTGCTGCGCTACCTGATAAGAATACTTCACAGTATAAGAAGCTCACGTGAAAGAGGCAAAAAAAATATGAGGAAGATGATATGAAAGCACTGGTTTAACCCCTGGGATTCAACTATCATCCGTAAGCGGGACCGGGTCGCGTAGACTTTTTAAATATCTATATAATTATCTCATGGCAACAGCCTTTACAAATAGCTCAGTTAGTGCGGCCGGCTAGGCTTATGGATTGTAGTGTCTGTGTTGACATCTCGTTTAGTTTGTAGCAGAAGGGTCAAAGCCGTACATAAATGTATTCAGTTGCCCAGCAGAGCTTTCTAATCCAACTATATCCATGAGTTCCTCGAAATAACTGCAAATACGTTCACGGTCTTCAGTGTCAAGTTGAATATAGAGTTCCGCAAATTGTTTTAAGCCAATACCTATTTTCTCTTGATATTTTTCTGCTGTTGGATCGTTACTTTCCGCAACCTCCTTAGAGTCATCTGCTGCCAGATTGATTTTGTTTGTCAACACAGGTTTGAGTTTAGGGTCAGCTATCCCTGGATAGAAGGATGACATATCTTCAACAAATTTTTCCTTCGCCTTAAATTGTTCAAATTGATTCATTGCATTTTCAGGAGTTTTCATATGACCTTGTCCACAAGAAGCAAGACATGAAATAATAACTATTAAATAGTAGTATTTTTTCACTTGTTGCTTGATCTTGATTCGAATTCACCTAAATAGTTACTAAGAAGTTGAGCTTGTTCTGAGTTTATACGTCCTATCTGCTCAGCTGAAACTAGGCTATCTGTAATATTCTCAAATTCGTGAATGTCTTTGATCCTACCTCTTTTTAGTACCATTCTTATGGTATCATTTCGGTCAAAATCTATTCCTTCTTGAAAAACTCGCTTCCAGAATTGCTCTATATGTTCTCCATCACTTTCATTCCAGTAGGTTAGGTAATCATTTTCCAAAAACCTTAGGCTCTCTACTTTCCGAAATTGGGGTTCTGGATTCAAAGCAAGTCTTTTACATTCAGCTCCAAAATTCAAAATGTGAGATCTTAAATCATTTGGAAATGAGGCTGAAGTGTTGATTACTTCTTCGGCTAACTCAATTGTTCTTGCTAGCCGTTTAGCTCGTTCGTCATATGTCTTTCTTTTCACCAAGCAGTAATAGATGCCAACGGCCCCAGCCAATGCAAGTAGCCAATAGTTTGATTATTCAAGTTAAGTAAACGGTTTTATTGGCTATTTGTCATTAGGTGATGTATTAGCTACAGTATTTCTCCATTGCTGTTGAAGCCAATCAGAATCATCAATCTTGATTTGCTTCTTGTCTTCCAACGAGAGTTTGGTGTTACACATTAAAGCATAACGGACATTTTCGTTCTGATCTACAGCTAAAGTCTTAACGATCTTTTCATTGATCTTTCTTTTACGTGCAATTACCTCGCGAACTTTCGCATCAGAATCGTGGACTAGAAATTCAAGGATTTCGATCGGAATTGTCTTGTTATGGACGACCCACTCCTTCATATTCGGGTAATCCTTGATTACTTGATGCCAAACCTCGATTGGAGCTTCTTCTTGAGCTGATCTTCGTTGTTCGTCCAAGTTGTCACTTGTGCGAAGTGAGTTGAATTCTTCTGCTGAACTAATCATAAAATATTGTAGCTGTGGCGTCTATTTTCGCATCGGGTATTTCTTCAGTTCAGAAGTTAGGTCGTTGGCAAGTTGCTTTAAATTTTCCCTGTTCGCCTCGAAAACTACGAAATATTCGTCGTCCTCGTTTGCTGATTTTGGACGAGATTCCAGTTGAAATTTCAGTTTGATTTGTTTGACGGGATCAGTTGGATAGTTCAAGAGTTCGAATGAAAGATTTGGTTCGATAAATTCCAAGTTTCTGTAGTCAGGTTCACGGTTGTTCGAAAGCGTAAGAAACCAATTTATGAGTTCGTCCACTTCCCATGTCAGCAAACTGGGGTCAATGATTTGCCATTTTCCGAGTTCGCTATCCACATTCAGATAAATGTTCAGCCAGTTGCCATCATAGTCCCTATCCGAAGTTTCGGGGAATTGATAGTTAGTAATTCGCAGTTCAACAGTTTGGCTATTAATTCCGAGAATTTTCACTTATCGTTAGCTTGAATTTCTTTGTGAATTTCCGTCTTCTCAGCTTGTCTTTCTGATTTCCAGAAGATTCGTTTGTAGTCTTTGCGAAGGTGCTTAGCCCACTCAGTTACTGCTGTTAATTGTCCTTTCTTTTTTGTTGCCATCTTTTCGGGGTGCTATGCCACACAACGCCAAGATAGCAGGAGTGCGTCAACGCGGTCCGGCCCCAAGCTTGGCAGAAAGCTCTAAGATAGCTCTGCTAGCCGGGGTGCACAACCCAACACCCACAACAGTACCTACAAAGCACTGCATTGAGAAAGGAAAAGACCAGAAGCATGAATGGTGCTATGAGAGATGCAATTTCAGAATGGGTAGCGGAGCGGTGGAGATCAGATGAAATGGGTAGATAGCACTCAGGCGCATTAGTGCTAGCACTTGTCGAGGCATGTTTCGTTTTGTACGGTAGTCGTTAGTTCAGATGTTAGAAAATCAGAGAACTTTGTCCAAGTTCCTACAACTTCTCCTGTTGTCAAACAACTTCGGATGGTATCACCTTCTAAGAAGAAACCGCAATTCTGTTTATCATCAAAATACCGGCTTCCAAAGTGGAAGTCAGACCGTTCAAATTCATGCTTCCAGTATTCGTTAGCCGTCCCAATATCCATTGGTTGAAGTACTGCTCTGTCCAAAAGTCCGTTGGTCGATTTGTACAGGCTGGGAGTCAGAGCGTAAATGTTGAAATCGCAGAAATGGAAACCATTCATAGCTCGTAAGAAACTCTCTAGAGGTTCCGGAATTTCGAGGTTGTAACGAGTTGAGAAGTTATCGAAATAGAGTTGAGGGGCTCCTTCAAAAAGGTTTATGAAATAGGCTTCAGTAAATTCAGGTTTCTTCACTAGTTGGATCGTCCCAAGATTATCAATTCGAGATTCTCGTTCTCCGTATTTGTTGACAAAACTCTTGATTGGTAAGAAGTCGGAAGGAAGTAAAGAGAGTCTTTCTTTTAGTTCTGATTCCATTTGCTCTTGCTACAATGGGCCTCAACGCGCAGATATGGCGCAGTGGCCTCCGAGCTTTATTAATTGAGATAAAAGTAGCTTATCTGTCTGCACCCGGCAAGGGGGTGATTCCAAAGTATCAATCTAGCCCTGCGCCCTTCGGATAATCCCGATAGCTATCGGGATTCTCGCCTTCGCGAAGCTTCAGCGGAGCAAGGGGGCAAAAGATAGTGGAAAGCACTTCTGTTTCCTGGCGGCAGATAAACGCTTTCGCCATAGCTGGCTACAGCGTCGGCGCAGCGGGATGCTTAGCAGGCACTTGTCAGGTATCTAAGTAAGGCCATGCGCAATATCGTCCGTTAGCCATTTCACCTAATTGCTGATATTACTTCTTCGTTATATGAGTTTATGACTTGTCTTCTGAAATCAATGAAGAAACTCTCATATTTATCGATTAAGGCTAATGCTTCAGATACAGTTGAGTCAATCTCAGGAAAGTCTGATAATTTTAATTCATCATCAGTTAGCTCCTTTCCTTCGGTTACAAATAGAATGTCGAATACAACTTGTCTGCTGTAAAAGCTAAATGTTCTTAGAGAAACGAGATTACAGTAGTTATTCCAATTATTATCATTGAATTCAACTCTGTCAAGGAGTTCTCTTCCAATATTTATGAAATTTTGGATCGCCTCTTCTTTGGTTTCTGTGTTCTTTTCAACATCATCAATTTGGTGCAGCAATTGAAGGTCAACTCTGTCAAAAATGGCTATTACGCTCCAAAAACCGCTATTTATCTCTGCTAAAAAGAAGTTCTCCAGTCTCGAAATATTATCAGATTTAGTTCGATAGGAATTGAAGTAGATTCCCTCGATTGTTATTCCGTCTACTTCAAAGTATGATTTTTCAATTGGATTACTACGACTAATCTCAATAAGTCGAGGCTTAGTTGCAAAGTCATAAACGTGCTGGAATTCATGCACAATTATTCCTTCTACCAGAATTGGAAAAGCTTCATAGGCATCAATCAGAAACTTCCCGAATGAAAAGTTGATACTACCATCTTCCAAGATGTTAGCAGAGGCACATCCAGTTATTCCATAGTTGAGTTTATCGTCAAATACAGCGGAAACTTCCCCTTGTCGGATCTTTTCAAGTGTGAAGTTGAAGGAACGGACTACATATTCGTTACCGGGTTCGGTATTGGTGATTTTATCTTCTAGGTTGAGCAGGATATCATTGAATTTCGTTGAAATGCTCTCAAGTTGTTGTGCGTTAACAAGGCAGCTCAATAATATGAGTATGAAGGTTAGATTATTTCGAACCATGATGGTGGCTAATGCCCAGATATGGCGTTTTGGCCTCCGGGCTCAAAGTATTCATAGGTATACCTAAATTTCTTTCGGAATTCTAGCTCTGTTTCTTCATCTTCATAATAGGATTCCTCGGTTACCAGATTCCTATTTTTATCAAATGTTGCTCTAGTATAGAGATTGAAATAATCCTTCGCGTCTTTCTTCGATAATGTGAGTTTGATGTTTACGTTCTTGTATTGCTCGGAATACGTATAATAGCGAGCTTCTCTAGTATAAGGTGCAAAAAGTGCGTAGAGGAGTCCTTTATTCTTTGCCGAATATTCATTCAAATATCCTAGAGAATCATACTTTCGGATTTCGGTTGCAAGAGGGAAAAGGCTTATTACTTTCCTCTTTGTTTTACCTGCAAGCTCTGGAAAATTCACCTTGACTTCAGGACAATCCAAAGAGCAAGTCTCTATGTCTATTCCAAATCGCTGATATGGAAGGTCTCCTTTCTGTGGGATTGAATCTGTGGGAAAGAGACGGAATCCGTTCTTATTATAATTTACGGTTCTAAGTAAACTTGAATCCTCAGGAGTAGTAAAAAACCATATCTGTACGGATTTGATCAAATTACTTCGAGTTCGACATATGTTTAGAGTATCAAGTTTTCCATAATTCGGTGCTTTACTTGCGTGTGATCCCCAGCTATAATAGAGAAAAGGATTCACATTTTCAGAGACAATCTCAGAGTCTTGTGCAAACGCACATACTGTTATTCCGAAAAATATTATGAACAACCAAACTCGCATAATGAATCACAACATCTAAGCAACACGCACTCAGTTCGCAACAAACCATTCGCGTTACCAACGTTTCAAATATACCCTGCTTCCGGCTTCATGTTATCCAATGGACTCCAAACATCCTGGATGTCCCATACTTGCAAAACTCCCTGTGCGACAGAGGACGGCGTTTACATAAGGTGATTGTCGTTTACAACAGGAACTGGCCTTGAGGTTCCCCATCCCATACGATGAACCAGGATCGCCCGCTGAGTTGGCCCACGCATACTACGGTATCATCCACTCACTCCTTCGCGAAGTAGACAAAAGACTTTAGTACGATCTTCCATTCACCATTGATCTTTTGCAGCTCCAGGGCATCCATATAGTGACTTTCGCCCCTGGGAATTCGGACCAGGGCCACCGCCAACTGAGCATCGATGATCTGCAGGCTCTCGATCCTGTAGTCCAGGCCATAGGTGGCATGAGGCTTGACAGTCTGAACCAGATCCGCCAACTTCCTGGACTGCAGTCGATCGGAACCTTCCCGGCGCTCTACCCAAAGTACAACGCCTGCCTCCATATCAAATGCCCTCTCGAGCAATGTAGCATCGGCCTCACGCCAACCCACAATGTAATCGTCAACCACCTCGGCAATGCCGACAGAATCCGATGCCTGGGCGCTTACCTCCGCAGCCACCAGCATCAGCAGCAGGGCAAATGAAACCCTGGAAAGGAAAAGGAAAGACGCGTTCATTCCTTTTCCAACGGCTACTGGTTTTCTGAGGTTCAGGGATTCCCGGTGGTCGACTATATGCCTTCCGGGTTGGTGCGTTTCCTGAATACAAAAAAGTCCTTCAGGTATTCCCGGAAAACATACCCCCAGGGAATCACCAAAATGTCAATGACAATCCCTGGAGCCATGACCCAAAACCAGGAGTCCAGGCTTTCGTCGACCAGCCCCGCACTTCGCGCAGGAAGATAGCTAACCATCAACCAAGCAGCTTTGTAAAAGAGCTGCATCAAGAGCAATGGCGTGAACTTCAACGGGAAGCGAATCCCAAACAGACATAGAAAAGCCAGTGCGGCATAGAAGCCAATGGCGACCCCCGTCATGGGTTCTGCAGGATCGCCTGGGAAAAACATGGCAGACCAGTTGTCAGGTCCCAGGCTGATCAAATTAAGGAAGAACAATACGCGCATGACATGCTGACGCCATGCAGGAACTTGAGTATGATTCATAGAGATTGTAAATTTCTTAGGTGCTTGTATTTGAGTTTTCAATAGACGGATGCGTCCATGTGATCTGAGGTTGCATCAGCGAAGGCTATCGTCACAGATATCACCAGGCATCACCCATTTCTACCACGATTACCTATTATCACGTCTCACGGCCTCACCTCTCAAACAACCCTGCATACAAGCGCCAAAAAGGCAAGTTAAAAACAGCCAAAAAACGACTCCAAAGCCTTGATAATGTAGAAGTTCCGGGTGTACCGAATTCAACAAAACCACTTCGTGAGAAAAATCATTCTCGGATTATGTCTTTTCTCAGTTTCAGTGATTATAAATTTTATAATTTACGTGGCCGCCAAGCGGACGCACTTTACCAATTTTTAAATTAACCTAGCATTTCGATGAAATTTTTCGTCAACCTCTTCACTGTCACTGCATTTTTTGGATTGATCAATGTTAGTGTCGCACAGTATCAGACTGTGGGGATCATTGGCTCGGCAACACCCAGCGGATGGGATGCTTCCACACCAATGACCCAAAGCACTTCAGACCCGGATTTCTGGGTACTCAACAATGTCGCACTTCTCGATGGAGAAGCGAAATTCAGGGCCAATGACGCCTGGGATGTCAACTGGGGCAACACCGACTTTCCTTTTGGATTCGGTGCGCTAAATGGTGCCAACATCCCGGTTTCGGCAGGCACCTATGACATCACCTTCAACTCAAACACAGGGGAATACCTGTTCATTGATATCAACACGCCTACCTATGGCACTGTTGGTGTCATAGGTTCGGGCACACCCGCCGGATGGGATGCTTCGACACCCCTGGACCAGAGCGCGGATAACCCACACTTTTGGAGCCTTGCAGATGTCACCATCACCGATGGTGAGGCAAAGTTCCGCGCCGACAACGACTGGGCTGTCAACTGGGGTAACACGGACTTCCCAAGCGGTACCGCCTTTCAGGATGGCGCCAATATACCCGTGAGCGCAGGCACCTACGACATCACCTTCAACGACGTCACGGGAAACTACACTTTCATCGCCGACAATCCCCCCACACCCACCTACCAAACTGTCGGAATCATCGGCTCAGCAACCCCCAACGGTTGGGACGCTTCTACGGCCATGGAGGTTTCCGTGAGTGACCCGAATGCCTGGAGTATCACCGTTTTTCTTCAGGTCGGAGAAATGAAGTTCCGCGCCGACAACGACTGGGCTGTCAATTGGGGGGCAACTGACTTCCCAAGCGGTACGGCCTCCCAGGATGGACCGAACCTTGCCATTGCTTCCGCAGATTACTACACCATCGACTTCAACAGCGCAACCGGAGCCTACAACTTCGCAGCGCTCAATGCCACCACTTACGGTACGGTAGGCATCATCGGTTCCTCCACACCTTCGGGTTGGGATACCTCCACCGCGATGGATCAGGACCCTGTCAATCCACATGTATGGACCTTGACGGACATCAGCCTCGTTGGCGGTGAAGCCAAATTCCGAGCTGACAATGACTGGGCTGTCAACTGGGGCAACACAGACTTCCCTACAGGCACGGCCTTCCAAAATGGCGCCAACATTCCGGTGGCTGCCGGCAATTATGACATCACCTTCAATGACTTCACGGGAGCTTATGATTTTGCAACTACCTCAACACCCATACCTCCTTATGGGACGGTAGGCATCATCGGCTCTGCTACTCCACAAGGCTGGGATGCCTCCACGGCCATGACCCGATCAGACAGTGACGATCACCAATGGTCCATCACCATCTTACTACGCGTGGGGGAAATGAAATTCCGCGCCGACAACGACTGGGCAGTGAATTGGGGTGGCAATGACTTCCCCATCGGAACGGGCTTCCAGGATGGGCCCAACATCGCCATCCCGACGGAAGCCTACTACGAAATCGCTTTCAACAGCACATCAGGTGCCTACAGCTTCAATGAACTTGCACCCCAGGTCTTTGGTACCGTGGGCATTATCGGTTCAGCTACACCGCAAGGTTGGGATGCCTCTACGCCCATGACCCAGGATCCTTCTGACGTGCACGCATGGACACTCTCTGGCATCACACTCACCGATGGAGAAGCCAAGTTCCGTGCCGACAATGACTGGGCAGTCAATTGGGGGAGTAGGGACTTTCCAAATGGTGTAGGTACGCAGGATGGCGCCAATATTCCCGTTGCGGCGGGCACTTACGACATCGCTTTCAATGATGTGACAGGTATCTATAGCTTCACCGCAGGCTCAGGCGGAGGACAGGACATCGTGACACTCTCACCCCCGCTGCCTACGGCGGATGAACCCGTCACACTTACCTATGATGCTACCAAGGGCACTGCCGGCCTGGTCGGCGCTGACAAAGTGTACATCCATACTGGTGTGATACTCTCCGGTCCTACCGGCGAAGCCTGGACGAACGTGGTCGGAAACTACGGCCAGGATGATGGCATCGGAGAAATGACCCAGGTACCAGGTGAACCCAACCTTTGGGAATTTACCTACCCTTCGATCCGAGAATACTACACGGTGGATGACAACACCCCGATCTTCCGATTGGGTATGGTCTTCCGCAACGCCAACGGAAGCGCTGAAGGCAAATCCGACAGCGGTGGAGATATCTACGTAGACATAGATCCAGGTAATTTCGTCCGAATTGTTGAGCCGGCAGCAGACGAAGCATTCGTCTTGTCGGGCGAGAACGTAAGGATCACCGCAGAAGCATCGGATGTTGCCAGCAACCTGGAAATGTCCATCAATGGCACCAGTGTGGCCACGGAAGCCAACGCCAACAGCATCTCCTATTCATTTCCAGCCACCACCTCCGAAACGCTTGTGGTCACGGTGACGGGTACCGTCTCCGGCGAAGCAGTATCCACGGAAAAAGAGATCACCGTCGTAGTGCGGCAACCTAATGTTGTCGCTGCATTACCCTCAGGAGCCAAAGAAGGGATCAACTACAGTGGGGACCCCACGCAAGTATTGCTGGTCCTGACAGCGCCAGGCAAGGATTTCGTCTATGCCGTGGGCGATTTCAGCAACTGGACCGTGCAGGACGAATTCCAGATGAACCAAACGCCAGATGGCGAACAATTCTGGACCATCATCGAAGGGCTCACCCCAAGTCAGGAATATATCTACCAGTATTGGGTAGATGGCACCATCAAGATCGGTGATCCCTTCGCGGACAAAGTAGTCGACCCTTTCAACGACAACGCCATTTCGGATGAGATCTATCCGGGCCTCCTCCAGTACGACGATACGGATAATGGCATCGCTACAGTGTTTCAGACCAACCAGACGCCCTACGTCTTCAACCACCCCGAACCAGTGGGTGGCCGACCTGCAAACGAAGAGTTGGTTATCTATGAATTGCTGGTCAGGGACTTTTTGGGTTCTCACAGCTACGACGACCTCATAGACACCCTGGACTATGTGCAACGACTGGGTGTGAATGCCATAGAGCTGATGCCCATCATGGAATTTGAAGGCAACGAAAGCTGGGGCTATAACCCATCCTACCTCTTCGCTCCGGATAAGTACTATGGTACCAAGGATGACCTGAAGCGCTTCATTGATGAAGCACATGGCCGTGGCATGGTGGTATTGCTGGACATGGTGCTCAACCATCAATTTGGCCAGAGCCCCATGGTTCAGATGTATTATGACGCAGGCAATGGCAGACCCAGTGCCGACAATCCATGGTTCAACGTAGAGGCGACACACCCTTTCAATGTCGGTTTTGACATGAACCACGAAAGTCAATACACGAAGGATTACATTGACCTGGTCAACCGATATTGGGTAGAAGAGTACGAGTTTGACGGTTATCGCTTTGACCTCTCCAAGGGCTTCACCCAAAATGTCGGTAATGACCCCAGTGACGTAGGTGCCTGGAGCGGCTATGACCAATCGCGTGTCGACATCATCACCCGCATGGCGGATGAGATCTGGGCCTTTGACCCTAACACGTATGTCATCCTGGAACACCTGGGCGACAATTCCGAGGAGATCGTCCTGGCCAACTATGGCATGATGCTGTGGGGCAACCTGAACCACAACTACAGAGATGTAGTCAATGGCAATACAGGCTCCAACCTGGACGGTGTGCGATCCGACCTGCGTGGCTGGGACGACAAAAACCTCATTGCCTATATGGAGAGCCACGATGAAGAAAGACTTGTTTATGGCGCTGTGACCGAAGGTCTGTCAAGTGGCAACTACAACATCCAGGATACCGTCGTCGCACTGGAACGTGTGAAACTGGCAACGGCTTTCTATTATACTGTACCAGGGCCCAAGATGCTCTGGCAATTTGGAGAGCTCGGCTATGACTTCAGCATTAATTTCAACAGTCGTATTGGAAACAAGCCTATTCCCTGGGGAGATGAGGACGGCCTGAACTACCACCTTGACCCTGACCGGCAGAAGCTCTACAAAGCCACTCAAGCGATCATCACCCTGGTGAATGAAAACAACGATGTCTTCGAGGGCGGCAACTTCGACTGGGATCCCAGCGGCCAGATGCGGCAAATCAATATCACCCACAGCCGCATGAACGTGACCATCGTGGGCAACTTTGGTCTGTCCAATGGCACCATTACGCCAACATTGCCTCATGGCAATACCTGGTATGATTTCTTCGCCGGCGAGGCCGTGGCCCTTACACCTGGTCAATCCATTGAATTGGCCCCTGGTGAGTTCCATATCTACACGGATCAACCCGTCAACTTCCCTGAACCGGGGCTGGTAAGGGTCTTCAAGCCGATCATCTCTGTCAGTCCAGGCAGCTTCACGAAGGACCAAAGGATTCAACTGACCTTCGATGCCACAGCAGCAGATGGCGCCGGTACAGCCGGCCTCCTGGGAGCGGAAAAAGTCTACCTCTACGCTGGCGTGATCTCCGACAGCCCTACAGGTACTAACTGGCAGAACATCACCGGTTCCACAGATCAGGATGACGGCATCGGCCTGATGACTCAGGACCCGGACAATCCGGATCGCTGGAGCATCTCACTCAGGCCTAGCGATTACTTCAATGTGGACGCTGAACAACCTGTATATCGAATCGCCATGTATTTCCGCGATGCGGATGGCTCAAACGTCGGGAAGGATTTCGGCAATAAGCCCATCTACCTGGAAGTAGTACAGCCACAGCAGGTTGTCGTAGTTGACCCGGCAGCTTTCGATACGGATACCGAGGTTCGGATCGTATTTGATGCTACTGAGGCCGATCCCGCAGGCACTGTAGGCCTGGTCGGGTCTGACAAAGTCTACATGCACTCTGGCGCCGTGATCGTGGATACCGACACCCCCACAGGCGGAGACTGGAGCAACGTAGTGGGCAACTGGGGGCAGGATGATGGCATCGGACAAATGACAGCTGTCGCGGGGGAAACCGACAAATGGGAGATCACACTGACTCCAAGGGATTACTATGGTCTTGCGCCCGAAGATGAATTGTTCTACCTGGCCATGGTCTTCCGCAATGCCAATGGCTCTGCCGAAGGAAAAGGCGAAGGCGGTACGGATATTTTCATCAGATCTGCTTCAGATCCCGTGACCGCACCGGACAGCCTCACAGGTATAGTGGGTGACAACAGTGTAGTCCTGAATTGGAGGGACAACTCATCAGAAGAGCTGGGCTATGTTCTGCAAAGATCCACTGACGACGGGTCATTTGCCACCTTAGCCTATCTATCGGAAAACGCTACCACCTTCACAGATGATGGCCTCGCTGACGGCACTAGCTACACTTACCGTGTTCAGGCCACAAGTGCATATGGACAAGATTCTGATTTCAGCGACACCTTCAGCTTCAGCCTACCCTTTGCAGCTCCTGACGAGTTGATCGCTGAACCCGTGGCGAGAAGACGCATCGACCTGACCTGGAATGACAACTCGGCTGTAGAGACAGACTATGTAGTCGAGCGGACCACACGCTGGGGCAAACGCAAGGGCAGGTCAAGGGTCATTGCTACCTTACCGGCAAACGCTACTTCCTTCGCGGACTCTACTGTTCGCTATGGCGTCACGTATTTCTACCGCGTAGTAGCGATGAAGGACTCCGTAGCTTCTGACTACAGCAATTGGGCCAGGGCCAGCACGCGCTTCATCAGACATGACGAGCCTACGGAAACAGACATTGTGACCATCTATCCCAACCCGGCTGACAATGAAGTCAACTTTGAGCTGGACGAAGATTTCAATGGACTGGCTTTCGTCACCATCTACACGGGCTATGGCAGACCCCTGGACTCATTCCTGTTCAGACCCCGCAGGGGAAGGACCATCACCGTCAACACCAGTGGCTATGATGATGGGGTGTACCTCGTTAGCATTTTTGCCAATGGCAAGCGATACATTAAACGACTATATGTAGAGCATTGATGGCCACCAGCTAGAATCAAAAACCTTATGTCGTCATTTCGGCCAGGAAGTGGATAAAGATCCGGGCCTGGCCGAAATGACGATTTTATAGAACCCCGCTCTTGAATCTTTTATTAATCATTTAACATCAGCTTATGAGAAAAATCTCACTGTTCGCCGCAATGCTATTCAGTTTTGTGGTATCAAGCTTCGGTCAGCAAAATGACCGCGATGTCCCATTCATTTGGGAAAACGCCAATGTTTATTTTCTGCTTACGGATAGATTCCTCGATGGGGATCCATCAAACAACTTCTCCTACGGCAGGCAACAGGATGGAGCTACTTTGCGAAGTTTTGAAGGAGGCGACCTTGCAGGGATTACCCAACGTATCAGCGAAGGGTATTTCAGTGACCTGGGCGTCAGCGCCATTTGGTTGACACCCCCCGTAGAACAAATCAGAGGTTTCACCGACGAAGGTACGGGCAAGACCTATGCTTACCATGGATATTGGGCACGTGACTGGACGACCATCGACCAAAACTACGGTTCCATGGCAGAATTCAAGGCCATGGTAGATAGTGCCCATGCACGAGGTATTCGGGTAGTCATGGACATTGTCCTCAACCACGTGGGGCCTGAGAATCCTTTGGATCAGCCCAACTGGCCCTCCGACTGGGTGCGGGTAGATCCTACATGTACCTACAATTCCAGGGCCAATACGCAGGAATGTACCTTGGTAGACAACCTGCCTGACATTTTCACGGAAAGCGAAAGTGCGGTCAACCTTCCCCAATGGCTCCTGGACAAGTGGAATGCCGAAGGCCGACTGCAGCAGGAGTTGGATGAGCTGGATGCCTTCTTTCTCAGGACCGGGTATCCCAGGGCTCCGAAGTACTACATCATCAAATGGCTAACGGATTTTGTCAGGGAATTGGGAATCGACGGATTTCGCGTCGATACTGCCAAGCATGTCGACGCTCCTGACGCATGGCCACAGTTGAAAGCAGAGGGCGTATTGGCCCTACGGGAATGGAAGCAAAACCACCCTGCTGAGAAGCTCGACGATCTCGATTTCTGGATGACCGGTGAAGTGTTTGACTATGGTAGCTCCATGGGTCGGACATTTACAGGAAATGGTTTCTCCATGGACTATTTCAGCAATGGGTTTGACAACCTGATCGACTTCGATTTCAAAGACCTCGCGAAGACCTCCGGATTGGAACAGCTCTTTAGCATTTACTCAGGTCGACTGCAAAATGAATTGAGCGGCGTGAGCGTCCTCAACTACATCTCCAATCACGATGTGAATGCCAGTCAGTTATTCGATGGCAATCGTACCCGTTCGTTCGAAGGTGGCACCAAGTTGCTGCTGACCCCCGGAGCAAGCCAGATCTACTATGGGGATGAAACCAACCGGACGTTGACGGCTGCAGCCAATGGCGACGCTTCGCTGCGCTCCAATATGAATTGGGGGAACCTGGACCCCTCCAATACAAGCGCCGATGCCATATTATCTCGCGATGTCTTAACCCACTGGCAAAAACTGGGTCGCTTCAGACGAGAGCACGTGTCCGTAGGGGCTGGTGTGCATAGCAAATTGCAGGATTTCCCGTATGCCTTCAAACGAGAATATACCAATGCTTTGAATCCATCTCTGAATGACAAGGTAGTGGTATATGATGGCATTCCATCTGATCCACAGCCCAACACCGTAAGTGTCTTTGGTGTGTTTGCCAATGGCACGGAATTACTGGATTACTTTTCAGGAACTACCGCCACTGTTCAAGGCGGAAATGTCACCTTCGACACGCCATTTGGTACCCTGCTGATTGGAGAACCCTTCGATCCTTCGCAGCCACCACCAGCATGCGCTTTTCCCTCGCTCAACGTACGGGGTACATTCAATGGTTTTGGCAACCTGCCGATGACCTGCGATGGTAGCAATGTATGGTCGGCCGAAGCAACCTTCGTAACGGATCCGAATAACCGATTCAAATTTGACGTCCTGGGAGACTGGTCCAATAACTTCGGAGATAATGAAGGAGATGGGATCGGAGATTCGTTTGGAGCAGACATTCCTATCAGCAGCCCGGGCACTTACTCCATCACCTTCAACGATCAAACCCTGGCCTACACAGTGACCTGCCTCTCCGGAGATTGTGCCAGCACCTCATCTTGTGACTTCCCGTCGTTGAACGTCAGGGGAACTTTCAATGGTTTTCAGAATGAACCCATGACCTGTTCCGGAAACAATGTCTGGACCGCCCAGGTGACCTTCGTTTCCGACCCCAACAATCGATTCAAGTTTGACAAGTTTGGTGACTGGTCGGATAACTTTGGTGACAACAACCAGGACGGCGTCGCCGAGTCTTTTGGAGCGGATATTCCCATCAGCACACCCGGCACCTACGACATCACTTTCAATGATCAGACCCTGGCCTACACGGCCACATGCGTAGCGAATTGTGGGTCCTCCAATCTGACCTTGAGGTTCTTCAAGCCGTCGAACTGGAACGATGCATACATCTACCTGTTTGATGCGAGCACCAGCACCACTTTAGCTGGTTTCAATGGATGGCCAGGCCAGGCGATGACAGCCATTGGCAATGACTGGTACGAGTTCAGCTTTGATCCTGGTGGGGCCAATGTTGGGATCGTTTTCAATGAAAATGTTTCCGGTGGTAACCAAACAGCAGACCTCTTTCGCAGTACCGATGGTTGGTACAATGGGTCCTGGAGCGACAATTGCCCTGCAAATTGCCCATCCGGCAGCAGGCCCGCTCCGAGCAATGACGTCCCCGCTCAATTAGATCAGGGAGGCGCTATCTCGACATTGATCTATCCCAATCCAGCTACAGATCAATTCACCATTCGGCCTGGTGGAAAGTATGAGCAGTTGGAGGTGAGTCTACTGCAACTGGATGGAAAAGAAGTCTATCACCGCTTCTTTACGGCCTACCAAGATCAGGTCAGTGTCGGCATTGCCCAGCTGGATGCAGGCATCTACATCCTTAGCGTTTGGGCAGACGGGGCTTTGATATCGCAATCAAAGATTGTCAAGTAGTGAGCTACGTCGATAGCACTTGGCCTGCCCATTTTATTGAATAGCACACGAAAGCTATTATCCGCTCAGAAGGCGCTCTTATTCTTAGGGGCGCCTTTTTTATGCCTCAATCCACCCTTTCTCCATACACAAATGAATCAGCTCGCCAGTGGTCCTTACATGGAGTTTGTGCATGATGTTGCGCCGATGGGTTCGGACTGTCTGCTGACTGATGAAGAGCTTCTCGCCAATCTGACGGCTGTTGAGGCCCTGGGCCAGCCACTTGACAATTTCCAATTCTCTCTCAGATAATTGCTCCTGAGGGTTGTCTGGCACTCGCTTGCCCCTGAAATAGTCAAATACCTGTTCGCGGACTTTATTGTGGAAATATTCTTTTCGTTGGTATACGGCGTTGATCGCATCCAGGACTTCCTGCCTTGAAGCGGCTTTCGGAATATAGCCGTGAGCACCACGCTCCAGTGCCTTCCGGATGAATTTCAAACTCTGATGCATGGTCAGCATTAAAATTGGAATATCTATCCCTTCTTTTTTGAGAAGATCCATCGTCTTAATGCCATCCAACACCGGCATGTCAATATCCAGCAGTATCACATCAATATCATGCTCCTTGAGGATCTTGGGAGCTTCGTTGCCGTTGGTAGTGTGGTAAGCTACTGTGATATTGTCATCAGGTCGAAACATGGATTTCAACCCTTCTGCAAAAAGCTGATGGTCATCAATTATGAGTAATTTGATCATGGAGCAAATTCTGTTTCAAGGGGTTCAATGGGTAGGTCTATGCTGATGGTAGTACCCTGACTCGGTTGACTGTCTATTTCCAATTCTCCGTCCAGACTTTCCACCATTGTCTGTATTCCGGACAGGCCGATTCCTCCGGATGCGGGATTCGGCGCTGGCTCAAAGCCACGGCCATTGTCTGTTACCATGATGTTGAGCAGCTCATCATCCTCAAAATAGGTGAGCAGGAGCGACATGTGGGTAGCACCGGCATGTTTCAGGATGTTGCTGACCAGCTCCTGGATCATTCGGTAGATAACTACTTCCCATGCGAGGTCAAGTTTGATGCCCTCCATGGCAGACTGGAACTCGATTTTCAAGTTGCCAGTAGCCGAAAGGTGGCCGATGAGCTCATTCAATGCCGGTGTCAGCCCGAAATCATCAGATACACCCATATTAAGTGCATGCGACAGCTCGCGAACATCGGAGTAGGCCTGGTCCACCAATTGATGGAGTGTGAGGATGCGATGGTCTTGTTGTTCCACGCCATTGAGGTTCATTTTCACCGTGGCCAGCAGGCTTCCCAGGTGATTATGCAGTTCCCCAGCCAGACGCTTGCGCTCATTTTCTCTTCCGACTATCATGGACTCGAAGGCCTTTTTTTCCTGGACTTCCAGAAGATTCTGAACTTCTTCCTCATGACCTTTTTGCACCGCGACCGACTCCAGCTTCTGCGTAATCAACCGCTGGCGGTAGAGGAGAAAAAGCACAATGAAAAGTGCCAGCAACGTAATGGCGACCAGGATATAGATCCACTGCAGCTGCTTGTCCCGCTGCAGTATGCCAATCTCCTTTTCACGCAGGTCCACCTCATATGCTGTCCGTAAATCAGCCATCTGTCTGGTCGTCGCATCATTTTGGATGCTATCCCGATAGCCTAGGTATTGCCGGTGATGAGCGTATGCTTCCGCGTATTGATCATTGTCCGCATACAAGCCCGACAAAGTCAAAGACGCATCGCGAATTTGCTCTTTCAAGTCGAGATCAAGGGCCATGGTCAAACCCTTCTGCAGGTGGAAGGTGGCCTTCTCGGTCAATCCTCGCTCCCGATAGAGGTTACCCAACTGATTGTGATAATCTGCCATACCATACTGATCTCCCAGAGGTTGTAGCATTTCAATTGCTTGTAGCAGGTCTTCTTCCGCTTGCCTGGTCCGACCGATTTTCCAGAAGACCAGGGCCCGATTACCCATAACATACGCCTGGCCAATGGTCAAATTGATTTGGTTGAGAATGGGCTCTGCTTCATTGTAGCACAGCAAAGCACTATCGTACTTCTCCAATGAATAGTAGGCATAGCCCGTATTGAGGAGGTTGAGTGCCAGCCGTTGGCTACTTCCTTGCTGTCGGTAGATATCCACCGCGCGATTTTGATACAACAGGGCTTTCTGATATTCTTCATTGAGCCGGTATGTTGTAGCAATCTCAACGTAGGCGTCACCCAATAGCTCGAGCTCTCCTGCCACCGAAGCCTGTTTGGCACTCCCAAATAAATGGGACAAAGCAGCCTGCAGGTCACCATTCATTCGACTGGCCACACCAAGAGCATGGTACCCATCAATCCAATATTTGGCAGAGTCCTCCGGTCCAATCTCATCAAGCAACCTGCGGGCGAAGTTCTCCTTGTCAGCTGGGTCCGGGGAAAACACGGCCACCTCAAGCAGGTATTCCAGGCGCCAGTTCCTTTCAAGATTGCTAATGCTGAGCAGCTGTTTCAGGCTGTCCGTTCGGCTAAGGTCCTGGCTTTGGGCATCCACTAAAATTGCCAGGAGCATCAATATCATAACTGCAAACTGACAGAATTTACGATGTGAAGATTCGGCCGCTATGGCATTGGTGGTTTGGGTTGCTTGATTTGAATCTCAGGATCTTCTGAATAGGAATGTCCATCGTAGGTCACAACAATTTCATAGGAATTATCCCGAACAGTGGTCGCCTGAACCTCGCCTACCTCTAGCACCTGTCCGACCTTGGCAAATCCTCCCTGCATTTCCTGAGCATTGTCAAATGGGTTCCAGTAGAGCTGCGTACCACTAAAATTTTGTGCAGGTGGAAAATTCAGCTGCCATTGGCAAGGTGACCCCGCACTGATATTCCCCGTCCCCGATTCAATGACCAAATACAAGTGATCCCCTTCAGTGAGATTCAATAAACGTGGACTTGAGTGAAGCAGACGCTTGGCTTCAGAACCTTCGCCATACTGGTATAGTGTAATTTTCAAAACCTTATTTGCCATGTCTTTTTTGGTTATGGTGAAACGATTAGGGTTCGAATTTAGGTCTTTGAAAGGCTTTGCGAGTACCGCAATTGCGGTAAGGTTAAAAATACCGCAAGTCCCTCGACCGGACTGGTGTTATTCCAAAAAGTTATCTGTCAGCATAAACATAGAACTTGCCAGCTGGACCAAGGCCCCAAGGCAACGCTGTCTCATGAATGATCGCAGCTAAGTAGGACTGTCGCAGTGAACCGGACGAAGGCTGTCAAGTGTGACGGCAAGGCATGGCGAAGCCCAATAGAAACGGCTCCATAGAGATCAATACGATACATGAGCCAATGAAGCCAACATTGACGGGGCAGCCCATTTTCAGCTCTTTACCTTCCGAAAAAAGCCGTGTTCCCGTTCCTGCGGGCCTATTTCCCCGAAAAATCTTTAGGAACTGCAGAAACTACAATAATTTTGATCGCGTGAGCACTTACAAAATAAACGAGCCACACGCGAACGCGGAGGTATTTGAAGACGAGGTTGTGGTTGTGAATCTTCTCAACGGCAACTACTACAGTATTTTGAATGCAGGTTTTGATATCTGGCGAATGATGGAGGCCGGATATACCAAAGACGACATCTTCCAACAGTACTCATCTGTGGAAGGTGCTCAAGCAGATGTAGAGACCTTCTTTAACGACCTGGTCAATCTCGAATTGATAAAGCTCTCAGAAGAGGCTCCACCTCAAGAACTGGAAGAAATCGCGATATCCAAATCCTATATGAAGCCCACCTTGGAGCAGTATACGGATATGCAGGATTTGCTCATGTTGGACCCCATACATGAAGTGGATAAGACCGGATGGCCAAAACCCGCCGATAAGAACAACCTGGATGAAAAAGGGTGACCTGATAAGTGTCGTACTTGCTGTTTATAACGGGGAGAAATACCTTCATGAAGCCATTGCCAGTGTAATCAGCCAAAGCTATGGTAACCTTGAGCTTATCATTGTAGATGACGGATCCACTGATACTTCCAAGGACATTATACAGGCTTTCAATGATGAGCGCATAAGGTACTTTTATCAGGCTAATCAAGGACAGCCACGAGCCTTGAACAACGGAATCAGCAACGCCAAAGGAAAATACCTGACTTTCATCGATGCTGATGATCTCTGGGATCGTGATAGGCTATCGGTGCAATACTCGTATTTGCAGGATCACCCAGACATTGATCTCTTGTTCAGCCATATACGCCAGTTCATCAGTCCGGAACTCACTGACGCCGAAAAAGAAAATTTGTTTATCCCGAAAGTAGAGCAACCGGGGATCTCCAAAATCAGCCTGTTTTGTCTGACAAGTTGCTTTATGAAAGTAGGCATGTTCTCAGATGCTTATGCCGTTGGTGATTTCATTGAATGGTACAACAGGGCAAAGGAGTTGAATCTGAACACTGAAGTACTCAAGTCTGTCCTGGCACACCGCCGAATACATAAGTCCAACATGGGGATCGTACAGGCCCACAAACGAGGAGAATTCGCCAGGATCATGAAAGCGGCCCTCGACAAAAGAAGATCCAGGCACTCATGATTGCTCAGGTCCGCTTCCTGGGACAGCTCTTTTCCGACAATATTCTGTTGGTGTTCAAATCGATTGGCTTCTCACTATCGCAGACGTTATTACTCATTGCCTCTTCGTCCTATATCAAGGTGTTTGTCGATGGGTTGCAAAACGGTAGTGGATTTGGCGATCTGATATTCTCGCTCTTGATAACAGCGGCGCTGCTTCTGGTCAGTTCCATTGTAGGGCTGGCAGAAAGGCGGATTACGCTCAAGGTGGTAAAGCAAGCCATATTCGAGCTACGACAGAATCTCTTTACCCGGCTGCTGCATTCCCAAAAGCGCGAATTCGAGAAAATGGACAGATCCGGCCTGCAGCAGCTGATCGTCCAACATACCGAAAGGGTGGACGTCTTCAGCAATGCCGTGATCAGTGCTGTGATCCCTTCTATGATCATTCTAGGCACCCTCTCCATCTATCTCTTCTGGCTCAGTTGGCCACTGGCCACGCTTTCCCTGAGTGTGTTTCCACTGCTCGTCATTATGATCAGAATCTTCTTCAAGCCCATACATCAGCTGGTTGAGGGATTTTTTGAGCAAATGGACCGTTTCAACGCCTCTGTTTTATTTGGGTTGAATCACTACGACCTGATCAAAATTTCGTCTTCGGAAAAGCGCCAGGAAAAGCATTTCAAAGCGAATGCCAAGGACCTTTTCGAAAAGAGCAACCACATGGCTTTCTTCGGTTTCCTCTACAAGGTCTCGCAAGATTACCTAACCATGATTAGCATGTTGCTGATCCTTGGTTTTGGGGGCTACCTGCTATCGAAAGAATTGCTGGAGGTTGGTGTCCTCGTTTCCTTTTGCTTCACCCTTTTGTTGATGAGGCGATCTCAGGCCACATTGTTTGGATCTCATCAGCATGTGATCGAAGGCCTGCGATCATTGAAAAGAATTGAACGGTTTCTTTACGATTCAAAACCTGCGGCCCCTGTTCCTACCGAACCGAAATTGGGATTTCGAGGTCAGGTGCGCCTGGAACATCTGTCGTTCCAATATGGAGAAAAAGAACTCCTGAAAGATGTCAACCTGGAAATCGAACCGGGAAAGATCGTATCGTTGAGCGGGCCCAATGGCTCCGGCAAAAGCACGCTGCTGTATTTGGTTTGTGGGCTACTACATCCCAAAGGAGGGTCCCTGACCATTGACGGCAAGAATGCTCAGGAGGTGGATATGTTCTCGGTGAGAAAAGAAATGGGTGTAGTGCTTCAGGAAAGTCATGTCTTCGATGGGACCATCAGGGAGAATGTGGCATTTGACGTCACCTTCACCGAAGAAACGCTACAGGATTGCCTGGCCCTCTCTACCCTTGATACCGTAATCTCTGCAATGCCCGATGGGCTTGATACGGTAATCGGCAAAGGGGGAGTAAATGTGTCCAGGGGCCAAGCACAAAAAATTGCGCTTTGCAGGGCTTTGCTCCGTCAGCCACGGTTGCTGATCCTGGATGAACCTACCAACCACCTCGACGATTTATCCGTCAATCACCTCCTCAAAAACCTGCAAATCGTCAAACGAAACTGCGGAATCCTAATCATCAGTCACAATACCGATGTGGAGGAAATTGCAGACTACATTTACACGCTGAGGGACGGCAAAACGATATTGACTCCCCACTATGCCAAGCAGGAAACACTTACTCATTGATGACCAACAGCGACTTTTGCTGAGGGCATGTTGCATGCCTGATGCTGAAGGCGCAGCCGATTTCTATATGCAATGGAAAAGCAACCTTTCCATTAGACAAACAGAGGGTCAGAAGATCCTGGTGGAAGTATTTGACCAACTAGATGAAGGCTCGCGGAGGCTACTTCCTTTTCTCCATAAGACGCTCAAAACAACCCTCCGTGAAGACCTGCTCATTCAAGCGCTTCGCGGATACTATCGACACTGCTGGTACAAGAATCAGATTTTGATCAATGAACTCAAGAAAGTGATTGGTCTTCTCAGCGATCATGACATTTCCACCATTGTTACCAAGGGACTAGCACTTTCGCAGTTATACTATCAGGATTTCGGGGCCCGGCCCATGAGTGATATTGATCTCATGGTAAAGGAATCTGAAGCCGACGAAGCTTTGCTTATTCTTCAGCAAAACCAATGGAAAGATCTTCGCACACAATCCCTTTTTCTCAGTCCTCGCGAAACGATTGCCGATTCCAGGACACTCATCAATGACCGCAAAGTAGAATTGGATTTTCACTGGAGATTCCTGAGGGAGTCCTTTAACGATTCGTGGAATCAACGAATTTGGGAACACAAAGTGCCTCTTTCTATCCAAGGATGTACCACGCACACACTCAAACCCGGAGACCAACTGTTGCACACTTTGGTTCACGGTCTGGAATGGAATCAGATGCCAGGGCTGAGGTGGGCCCTGGATGCGCATATGATTGTAAAAAAGGCCGAGGTCGACTGGGATGATCTACTTAGAACTGCCCGGGAGTGGAGATTCCAGCCGTTCCTGAAGGAAGGCCTGGTGTTTCTGGAAACGCTGGGTTCCCCTGTACCTCCGACAATCCTGAAGCGACTAAGCCAGTCTTCCGTATCAGTCATGGAAAAGATCTATTTTCATCACAAGCTTAAGCCAAGGTCACCAGGTAGTATCAATCACATTCTGCTTCGCCTTTATCAGATGAAACTATACTATCCCGGAACACTCTGGAGGGGACTTGGCAAAGTCATTAAGAGCTTCTCCGTCAACTGGGCGATTCCCACTTCCTTCAAAACCCCATTTGTGATAATCTTGCAGGCATTACAGGTGATTAAGCATCCCAGTGAGAAAACAAATCGATCATGACCGAAGCGGAGCGTTTCTTTCAGGCCTGCTGGTCCCTGCCAGCGGAGGAAGTGATCAGGTACTATACCTTCGGCACATCCGTTTTTCGGGTTCAATATGCCACTGAG
This sequence comes from Cyclobacteriaceae bacterium, assembly GCA_965601475.1. Classification (GTDB taxonomy): domain Bacteria; phylum Bacteroidota; class Bacteroidia; order Cytophagales; family Cyclobacteriaceae; genus JAWPMT01. The sequence goes on from OZ271832.1 coordinate 2,574,436, forward strand.
GGGCTGGCATCCTACTTCCATCGGGCTATTGCCCATTTGGAAACTTCCGCCCAAGACCCAGACCTATCCATTAAGGTCACGGAGGGAAAGACCCTGTCGCGACCCTTTTGGAATTGGGACTCCCTGGATTCCAAAGGCAACATCCCTCATGACAGCCACTATGTCCTGAATTTCCAGCACTGGCATGGTCTTTTCCAAATCTTTGACCCCGAAACGCAAAAAGCGTTTATCCATATTGACTCGCTCGAGGAGTTACCCCAATGGTACCGCAGCTTTTCATTTCGTAGCGTCGTGGACTGGTACTTCCAGTACACAGACTTTCAACCTGTCCACTCAGCATGTGTGAGCCGCGAGAATCGGGGCGTATTGATCGTAGGCCAGGGAGGTTCAGGAAAATCAACAACGGCTCTGGCATGTCTTCAGGCCAACTTCGATTATTTGGGGGATGATTTCATATTGGCAGACAGTGCTTCGGCAACCGCTTTCAGCCTGTACAATGTTGCCAAGATTGATGAAAATTCGCAGCATTTCTTTCAGGGATTTGGGGACTACAGAAATCTTCCGGGAGATGATGAGAAAGTCCAGCTGTATTTGACGGAGCAGCTTCCCGAACAAATGGCAAAACAAACAAGCATCAAAGCCATCCTGGTGCCGAAAGTGGTGAACTCCGCGTCGACAGAATTCCATGCATTGTCACACCAAGACGTACTTCAAGCCCTCGCACCGTCTACCCTGGAGCTCCTAAACAGCAATGGCTCAAGGGCTTTCCAAAAAATGGCCAGAATGTGTAGAAATATACCTGGTTATGCCATGCACCTTAGTCGGGACATGGCGGAGATTCCAAATTCTATTGCTCAATTACTTGATGAATTATGAGTCCGCAGCATTCTCCTCTGATCAGTGTTGTTATCCCAGCTTACAACGCGGCAGCGCACCTCGAAAGAGCTATAGCAAGCATAAAAGCACAAACCTATCAGCACTGGGAAATCGTCGTTATTGACGACGGGTCCACAGACAATAGCTGGGAACTGCTGAAATCCCTTCGCACTGAAAGCATACGGGCATTGCAACAGACGAACCAGGGACCGGCCGCAGCGAGAAACCATGGCATCCGCGAAGCTAAAGGGGAGTACATCACTTTTCTCGATGCCGATGATGAGTTCCCCGAAACCAAACTCCAGCTACAAGCTCAGCACCTCATTACCCATCCGGAGTTGTTTTTCGTCAGCGGGAAGATCAAATACATTCTCAATGAAGGACACCAAGTAAAAGAATATCTATTCGAGGACACCGAGCAGCAAACGATGACCAATGTCAATTTTGGAGCGATGATGATGAGAAGTAGCGCTTTTGACCCAGAGGTCATAGGCATGATCGATGAGGAAATGACCTACGCAGAGGATGTGGATTGGTGGCTCAGGGCACTGGAGCAAAAGGTCCCGTTCGAAATCCTTCCGGAGGTGACCTTACACTATCACCTGCATGACACCAACATGACCAACAAGCTCCATGAGAATACACGGTTTTTTGCCATGGCCCTGCGGCGTTCGCTGAGAAGAAGGCGGGCAGCAGGGAATCATGGAGCACTTCCCAATTTGCATAACTTCATTGCTGACGATACGCAGGGAAAACATCCGGAGATCCTGGCGTTGATTTTGGAAGGTCCCAACAAACCTTCAAGTGAGGGGCTGCTCCGTTCTATTGCTAAACAGGATTATCAGCCTACCCAGGTTGTGTACTTCAAAAAGGACCCTGCGCTTGAGGAGGCTCCCCATGACTTTGAGGGACCCCTCGAGGTTGCTCCAAATGGATCATTCCAAAATAGACTCGAGCTCCTCAAGTCCGAAGACCAGGAATCTATCCAGTTTGTCGCGTTGGGTTGCACCGGCACAAAGTGGAATAGAAAGCGGCTCAATGCGCAAATCAACTACCTCCTCAACCACCCCTATGAGGATGCCTGTACTTGCCGGGTGCAGGTGGCAAGCGAGGGGTCCAACAAGATTTCCGGAACCTACTTTGAACATGGCAGTCCTATTCAATCCATGGTCATCAGGAAAAACGCCATCCATCGCATCGGGATCACGGATGAGGATGGTCAAATCAAGCTCAATACCCAGTCACTGAATGTGAAAGAGCTGAAATTAGTTTTGATCGAGGTGAATTAGATCCCCTGCATCGGGGTCAAATGGCAGGGCCTGTTTATTGGGCCCTTCTTTGAAATACGGCAAGCAGGTCTCTCCAGAATAGCAGGTAATCATGAACCAGGATCTTGAGGTAGTCATGCCTGTTGTGATTGGAACCCTCCACACCGAAATCCGTCACAAGCCTATCCGGTGCATGGTAGGTCCCAAATAACCTGTCCCAAACCACCAGCAATCCACCGTAATTGCGGTTGGCTAGGGTAGTATCCCTGGCATGATGAATTTTATGGTAATTGGGTGAGACCAGAAGAAACCTGCCGACCAGGCCGTAGTGCATGTTGAATTTGGAATGGGACAAAAAGGTGTTGATTTGCACAAATACATGGTATCCCAACAGCGTTTCAATGGGTACTCCTATGACGGCGAAGGGTATGGTGAAAAGGATTCTCTTTATCGACACGACCTCCAATGGATGATTCCGCTTGCTGTTGATCATATCAAAATTGGTTGCAGAGTGATGAAAATGATGGCTATGCCAAAGGACCCGCCATGAGTGCTGGGCACGGTGCAGCCAATAATCAACGAAATCAACCAGTAGGAGAAATAATAAATGCTGCAAAAAGAGGGATTCCACACCGTGAAGCATGTTGAGGTGAATCATATCCCTTACGTAGCCAGGAATAAGAACCGCAAGCCCCAAAGACATGGCAAAGCCGACAATAGCGTGTATTTGCGAAGCCGCGACCAGAAACGCAACGATATCGTTCCATTCATTTCTGGTAGGATTCAACAGCGACCGAAGGGAGGACCTGTGCCAGCCAAGCCACAGATATTCCAACATCAGTAAAAGCAGTGCTGTGGCAGGCGATATGAGAATGAGTTCCCATTGTTCGCTGTAGGTCCTTGAGAAAAAAGAAATCACTTTGGTGGTCAGAGCAGCCACGATCCCAGAAACCTGATAACTGAGTAACCAACCCAAAGCCAGCACCAGTATCCACCAAAAGGTGGGTGCATTCAGGAAAAATGAAAGCAGATCCCTCGACTTCAAAACGACCTTCATTCAGCAAAAGTCCTTTCATTCAGGCTTTCCTCAAGCCTTTTGTCCAGAAAAAATCTGTGTTTCTTGCTGAAATGACCTCAGCCAAATCAATCTACAGCGATTGACCAGGACCTATTGCCTGATAGCCGGTTTTGCAGCATGCGACCACACGGACTGACCGTCAGCCCTGTACAACAATATCCTTCAGACAATCCACCCATTTTGGATCATCATTGAGACTAGCCACCAGATCCCACTGCTCTCCCCCCGCATGTATGAAATCTTCCTGGTAGGTCTCTCCTACTTCGATCGTAGTTTCCAGACAGTCCGAAACGAACGCCGGCGAAAATGCCAGAACTTTCTTCATTCCCTTCTTGGCCAAATCATTGAGCACATCTTCGGTGTAGGGCTTCACCCATGGATCCTTACCAAGTCGTGACTGGAAACAAACGGTGTATTTCTCTTTCGGAATATTGAGTTTTTCCGCAACCAATCGCGTGGTATGGAAACACTGAGCGCGATAGCAGAAGCGGTTTCGGTCATGAAATTTGTTGCAGCACCCTCCAAGTTGACATTGATCCCCTACAGAGCCTTTGCGGATCTGCCGTTCGGGAAGCCCATGATAGCTGAAGACAAAATGATCATAGTCCGTCTTATCCATCCATTTTCGACCATTCTGGGCCACAACGTCCAGGAACAACTCGTGCTCCAGAAACTGGGAGGTGAATTTTATCTCAGGGATAATCTGCCACTTCATGGTTATCTCCATCACCCGATCAATCACTGACCCGGTGGTAGCCGATGCATATTGCGGAAAAAGTGGAATAACATGGATGCTTTGAACATTGAGGTCCTTAAGCTCCTGCAAGACCAATGGGAGCGATGGGTTTTGGTAGCGCATGGCATACTTGACCACGTACTCATCGCCCAACAGCTTTTGCAAAGGCGCTATCAAATCTTCGGTGTAGTACTTCAGGGGCGAACCTCTTTCGGTGAAAAGCTTACGGTACTCGGCGGCAGACTTGGGCGCCCTGAACGGCGCAATGATGCCATTGACAAGCAACCACCGGGGAACAGCCGGAATATCAATCACCCGTTTGTCGGATAGAAACTCCCTCAAGTATTTTCTTACGTCAGGTACTGCAGTAGAATCGGGCGTCCCCAGATTCACCAATAAAACCCCCTTTTTGGCCATCGACCTATAAAATGTTTGATTCCCAAATAATACTGGCGTAGACGCTGAATCGAATAAACCGGGTCAGGGCGATAATGAAGAATTTCCGCTGCGGATATCGAACGGCACCAGTCAACATGCAAATCCCTGAAAACGGCAGCGGCGTCAACGCTGCCACAATAACTAAGAAACCACCGAAACGGTTGAACTGGTACTCCATTTTTCCCAAAAAGTTCTTTTTGATGAGCGCGTACAGCTGAGTACCGTTGAAGTAGGTGCCAATGAAAAAGCCGATGACTCCGGCAGCGTAGGACATGGCTGAGAAGGCCACAATATTTTGCAAATAAAGTGAGATGTCTCCATGCCTCGCCGACCAAATCATGAAGAACTCCGGGGGAATAATGCCAAAGACCACTTCAGAAACGAAGAAGGAAGAGAAAATGAGGGTGGGCATCTCGTAGAATGGTCCCATTACCTCAGCTATATCAAAGTTCAAGTATTTACGAGCAAACACATATCCACCCACAATCACCGACAACCACACAAAGCCTCTGAAGAGGTTGCGAAGCAGGAATTTCGTCTTCTCCTTTTGATTCTCTTGGGCGGGCTTTGTCAAGGTGGGTTCATGCATGCTTGGAAATAAACAGATCTGGAGAATTTAGGTTCAGTTCTCCTCCATGAGAGACGTATCAGCCGGTTTTTTGGTTGTTGAAGATTTTTCGAAAGAGACTTCCCAATAGGGATCCTCCAGTTCGGTATATCTGCTATGAAATTGAGTGAGCATGACCTTTACGGCGTAGTTCAATCTATTGATAGCATCCCGATGATAGTCCAGCCTGTTTTGAGGGTGGTACGTGAAAAACTTGATGATGGGAAAGCCGGTCCGTCGAAGGTCCCTCAAGGTCTTAATGACCGACAGGTTGTTCTCCTCCAATTGCTCAATGGCCTTGGCGGCGGCATTCGCCAAACCTGTGACAAGCTCAGCGTATATGGCATGCAGGGCGTCAGACTCTTCGGTCATCAGCGCCGCAGTTTCTTCACAATAGGCTTTCAAAATGCGCAGGCCAGGTAGACTCATGGCCGTTTCTGTGAATACATCGGGCTGCCAAAGAATCTCCCGGAAGGTGAAAAGCGAGGGCAGCAACTCTGTATCATAGTCCTCATCGTTCTTCAACTTCACCAAGGTAGGATGGTCAATTTTCTCAACTACGGTACTTCCCGCTACCAAATTGTAGGACCAGCCTTTCCCGTTCTTGTCTATCAGCTCAATGAAGTTCCATATTTCGTTCAGTGCTATGCGCATGCTTGTCCTAAGTTCGACCTGAAAATAACGAAGTTGACAGTAGCAAATAAAATTCCATGGCAATTTTAGGGGTAAATACTGCTTTGCTTGCCAACATATTTAACAAATCCTTGACGTAGGCGTTTGTGAAAATAGTATGCAAGCATAATAATTTCGTGTAATGGACAAGAAAGTGCAACCGCGGTATTTTGACGGCTTTAAGTTTCTGAGGTTGTCGGACCTCCCGGCAAACCAGGCTTCCATGTTTCAGGGCTGGGTATCTGGTACTGCCGGATTGTCTCTACCCTCGGAAATCAAAGCCGAGAAGGAGGATATAGTCCAGTACGACGATTATGATTTCTGGTTTGACTACCACTACCTCACAGAGAAGGACCTGGATGAGTTGATCTAACTCACGAATTAAAAAAATACGTTTCAGATTTTCTGATTTTTTTCTAAGTTCAATTGATGATCCTAAAATGGTCACTGACACCAAGGCCTGATGACGATGATGTACAATCCCTTGCCGGCGCGCTCAATATTGCACCGGAACTGGCCAGTCTGCTGATCCACAGGGAAGTCGACAGTTTCCAAAAGGCAAAGACTTTTTTTCGGCCTAGCCTGGAACATCTGCATGATCCCTTTCTCATGAAGGACATGCACAAAGCCGTCGATCGGCTTTGTGAGGCCATACATAGTGGTGAGAAAGTACTCATCTATGGCGACTACGACGTGGATGGCACGACTTCAGTGGCATTGGTTTACAGTTTCCTGAGGGAATTTACCCAAACGCCGGAGCTACTCTCCATCTACGTGCCCGACCGATACAAAGAGGGTTACGGACTTAGCAAGGCGGGAATAGATCATGCTGTAGCGACGGGCATTTCTTTGATCATCACGCTTGATTGCGGGATCAGAGCCGTGGAGAAATCGGAATATGCCGCGCAGCATGGCATCGATCTAATTATTTGTGATCATCACCTTCCAGGACCAACCCTTCCTAATGCCTTGGCAATACTGGACCCCAAACAGCAAGACTGCGGCTATCCTTTCAAAGATCTTTCGGGTTGTGGCGTTGGATTCAAATTGATGCAGGGCTTCTGTCTGCAGAATACCATTGATGTAAGAAAACTCTTCAATTACCTGGACCTTGTGGCCATCAGCATTGCCTGCGACATTGTCCCTATGATAGGAGAGAATCGCATACTGGCCTTTTATGGATTGAAGAAAATCAACTCTTCACCATTGCCTTCAGTAAAATCGCTCATTGAAGTGAGTGCACTACGATCAAAGGTTAATGTCTCAGATTTGGTTTTCTACCTCGGACCTAGAATCAATGCAGCAGGCAGACTGACGCATGCGAAAAAGGCAGTAGATCTGCTCATTGGGGAGGAAAAAACCCTACTTGACCAAGTCGCTTCAGAACTGAATCGGGTCAATATCGAGCGAAAGCAATACGACCTTGAGACCACAGAGGCTGCCCTGGAAATGATCACAGAAACACCGCAGCATGATTCGAGCAGATCTACGGTGCTCTTTCATGAGGATTGGCACAAAGGCATCGTAGGAATTGTGGCCTCGCGATGCATCGAGCATCACTACCGACCTACCATCATCCTTACCGAATCCGATGGCAAAGCAACTGGATCCGCACGATCTGTGGACGGATTCGACATTCACGGTGCGATTGCTCAATGTTCGGACCTCCTGGAACAGTTTGGGGGCCATCATCACGCGGCCGGGCTATCGATGCCCATCGAGAATGTGCCTGCCTTCCAAAAGAAATTTGAGGAAGTCGTTTCAGCATCCATCATGGAGGAACAGCTGGAACCCAAACTGCAAATCGACCAGGAAGTTGATTTTTCCTTTTTGACTTTCAAGTCACTGAGCATCATCAATCAGATGGCGCCATTCGGGCCAGGAAACCGAAACCCTGTGTTTTGTACCCGTAATGTTAAGTTGAATGGAAATACCCAGGTGGTTGGCACGCATCATCTGCGGTTGAGTCTGACACAAGATGGAAAGACCATCGACGCCATCGCATTTAAGATGGCCGAGCTGGAGGATCGCATCAAAGAATCTCAGGCATTTGATGTCGCCTATCACATTGAAGAAAACGAATTCAGAGGGCACAAGAGCCTGCAAATCGTAGTTAAGGATATCAAATTTGCTACCTAACTTGCAGGTCGGAATCAATCGCAAGCATGAAGCTTCAAGCTCAGAGTCTAGTCAAAAAATACAAAAAACGTACAGTTGTCAACCAGATTTCGGTCGAAGTCCAACAAGGTGAAATCGTGGGTTTGCTGGGCCCAAATGGTGCAGGCAAGACAACATCGTTCTACATGATCGTTGGTCTGATCAAGCCCAATGACGGCCATATCTATTTAGATGATGAGGACATCACGAGCCTGCCGATGTACAAGCGTGCGAAAAAGGGTATCGGATACCTCGCACAAGAGGCTTCTGTTTTTCGCAAGCTCTCCGTCGAGGACAATATCCTTGCGGTTCTGGAAATGACCAAACTTTCGAAGAAAGAGCAAAGAGCAAAAGCCGAAGCATTGCTTGACGAGTTTAGCTTAACCCATGTGCGTAAGAACCTGGGCATGGTATTAAGCGGAGGTGAACGTAGAAGAACGGAAATCGCCAGAGCTCTTGCCGTAGATCCGAAATTCGTGTTATTGGACGAACCTTTTGCAGGCGTCGATCCAATTGCGGTGGAAGAGATACAATCCATCGTAGCTAAACTCAAAAACAAAAACATCGGTATTCTCATTACAGACCACAATGTAAATGAGACCTTATCCATCACAGATAGAGCGTATCTCATGTTTGAAGGCAAGCTACTCAAAGCGGGCACTGCGGAAGAGTTGGCCGCCGATGAGCAAGTGCGGCGGGTATATCTGGGAAAGCACTTCGAACTAAAGCGAAAAATATAGGTGGAGCTACTGAATTCCATATTGACCTGGGTGATGAAGAAGCGGATCCATCAGATCGAACTTTTTCAAAAATATCCGCATGACGTGCAGACGGAATTGCTTGATCACTTGCTCAACCGTGGGGCGTACACGGAATACGGCAAAAAATTCAATTTCCAGTCAGTTCGCAACATGAACGATTTCGCCCAAAAGGTCCCTGTGGTCTCCTATGAGGACCTATTCCCGTTTATCGACCGGCAAATGAAAGGGGAACAGAACATCTTGTGGCCATCGGACATCCAATGGTTTGCCAAAAGCAGTGGCACAACCAATGACCGCAGCAAATTCATACCCGTCTCCGACGAGGCACTGGAAGATTGCCACATGAAAGGTGGCAAAGACATGCTGTCTATCTACGTCAACAATTACCCCGACAGCAGGATGTTCACCGGCAAGAGCCTGGTCATTGGCGGAAGCCAGCAAATCAATCAATTGGATCAAAACGGAAGAACACGATATGGTGATGTTTCCGCTGTCATTCTCAAGAACCTGCCCCTCTGGGCCCAGTTTGTCAGAACACCGAGCCTGGATATTGCGCTGATGGATGAGTGGGAGTCCAAAATCGATAAGATGGCCAGCTACACGGCCGAAGAAAATGTAACCTCTATTTCCGGTGTGCCCACATGGACGATTGTGCTTCTGGAAAAGATCGTTGAAAAACTGGGTGTTTCCAGCATTTGTGAAGTGTGGCCAAACCTGGAAATATTTTTCCATGGAGCCGTTTCTTTCACTCCTTACAGAGACTTGTTTCACAAGCTCATCCCTTCTTCCTCCATGCGCTATCTGGAGACCTACAATGCTTCCGAGGGCTTTTTTGGCATTCAAGATCAGCCCGGCTCTTCCGACCTTTTGTTGATGCTGGATTATGGCATCTATTATGAGTTTATCCCAGTGGAGCATTCCGAAGATGAAAACCCCAAAACAATAACACTCTCAGAGGTTGAGGTTGGCAAAAACTATGCAATCGTGATCACCACCAACGCCGGACTATGGCGATACAAAATCGGCGACACAGTAAAGTTTACCTCCACAAATCCTTATCGAATCAAAATCTCCGGACGCACCAGACATTTCATCAATGCTTTTGGCGAGGAATTAATTATCGAAAATGCCGAGGTTGCGATCGCCGAAGCCTGCAGGAAGACCAACGCAACAATTGAAAATTTCACGGCGGGGCCAAAGTATCTGGGTGAAAAAGAAAAGGGAGGTCACGAGTGGGTCGTAGAGTTCGAAACGGATCCCGACGATATCGAGCGATTTGCCCAGATCCTGGATGAGAAACTTCGCGAAATCAACTCCGACTACGATGCCAAGCGCCACAGAAATCTGGCACTTTTGCCGCCAGTAATCCACAAAGCGAAAAAGGGAACTTTTTACGAGTGGATGAAGAAAAGAGCAAAATTGGGAGGTCAAAACAAAGTCCCGAGATTGGCCAACACGAGAGAATATCTCGATACGATTCTACCTCTTTGTGAGAACTAGCCTTGATGGTCCGAGCTTTGCTGTTGGTTTGAATAGTTCCTCCACTTAGCCAATACCTGCTGAAAATCCTGTGGTAGTTCAGATTCAAACTGTACTGTCTTTTTCGTAATTGGGTGAACAAAGCCTAAGGTCTTCGCGTGAAGTGCCTGCCTTGGCATGGCCTTGAAGCAATTTTGAACAAACTGCTTGTATTTGGTAAAGGTCGTCCCTTTCAATATCTGATCGCCGCCATAGGTGGCATCGTTAAATAGAGGATGACCAAGGTATTTCATGTGCGCCCTTATCTGGTGCGTTCGGCCTGTTTCCAGGTTGCATTGGATGAGGCTTACGTAATACAAATCCTCCAACAGCTTGTAGTGGCTTATCGCTGTTTGGCCCATGTCACCCTCGGGGAAAGCGGTGGTGACCCGCCGGTCTTTCAAACTTCGGCCAAGGTTCACGTTGATGGTCCCGTTTGGTTCCTCGGGCACTCCCCACACCAACGCCAAATAGGTGCGTTCTATCGTGTGATCAAAAAACTGCTTCGCGAGTCCTGACATGGCGACCTCACTCTTTGCAATGACCAGCAATCCGGAGGTGTCTTTGTCGATGCGATGCACCAGACCCGGCCTTCCGGTATTTCCCGGCATCTCAGGCAGGTTTTGGAAATGCCACGCCAGGGCATTGACCAAGGTGCCTGACCAATTTTGGTAGGCTGGATGCACGACCATACCCGCCGCCTTGTCCACAACCAGCAGGTGATCGTCCTCATATACAATATTCAAGGGTATCTCCTCCGGTACTACCTCATCGGTTCGAGGCGGCTCTGGCAAGTAGACATTGATGAGATCCCCTCCTCTTACTTTGTAGTTTGATTTGACCTTGTCCCCATTGACAGTGACAAAGCCATCTTTGATTCCATCTTGTATTTTTGACCTGCTGGCATTTGCAATTCTGTCCTGTAAGAACTTGTCGATGCGAAGTAAGGTCTGCTTAGCATCTACCTCAAACTGAAGGTAATCATACATTTCCTTCCTTTCTTCTTCTTGTTCCATTAGTTTGAGGTCAGGTCTATACGCATCCGTGGATTCGCCAAAGATACCCAGTCCCATTCAAGCTATCAGCTCTCCCTTGCTTAAGCAGCATAAAATCGAGGTTTTTGTGAAGCGGGACGATCTCATCCACCCTCATGTCTCCGGCAACAAATGGCGTAAGCTAAAAAACAACCTATCAAAGGCGAGATCGGAAGGGAAGAAACAACTGCTGACATTTGGTGGTGCTTACTCCAATCACATTGCTGCAGTCGCCTTTGCGGCCCGATACTACGGGTTTAGGAGCAAGGGGATCATCCGTGGCCAGGAATTGACAGAAAATGCCAACCCGACACTTCGAAATGCCGCTCAGCAAGGGATGGCCCTGGAATTTGTGGATCGGGCAAAATATCGGGAAATGACGCGTGGCCATATGGTTGCAGATGTCAATACCTATATCATACCGGAGGGTGGGACCAATCTCTCGGCAGTTTCCGGGGTTGCGGAATTGATCGACGAGATTGAGGTTGATTTTGATATCATCACCACACCCATTGGCACTGGAGGTACTTTTTGTGGATTAGTAAAGGGCCTGCAAGGCCGCAAAAAAGTCCTGGGATATTCCGTATTGAAAGGTGAAGGCCTCCCCTTCGAGATGCAATCGATGCTGAATGATATGGAGATTCCCTGGTCAAATTATGAGATTCTTACCAACTACCATTTCGGTGGCTACGCCAGGTTTGACGCGACATTGATATCATTTGTGAATGGGTTTCACGACCAATTTTCTATCCCCCTGGATCCGATTTATACTGGAAAGATGTTTTACGGCGTTTGGGATAACATAAAAAATGGTCAAATTGCGGTAGGCTCCCGGGTGCTTATACTGCATACAGGTGGTTTGCAAGGGGTTGATGGGTTCAACGAACGCTTCCCCGAATCAGCAATAAGGACAAAAAGCGGGCAGATATGAGGAAATTTGTGTTCATATGCATCACCCTTGTAATAGGGTCCAGTTGCAATCTCAATCAAGTGGAGGTTGACAACCTTAAGGTCCAAAACTACCGGGGACTTGTCGCTTTGCCCATTGGCGAGCTCAATTATTCGCTGCAGGAACTATTGGAAGAGGAAATCGACTCGACCAATTTGCAAATTGGACCGGACTCTGTTTTCGTCCTAGTTTACAGGGACTCTACATCTTTTAATGATAACTCGCAGCTCCTGGATATTCAGGATATAACCAATACTGGTGTTGTGACTGTGCCTGTTCAGGCTCCGGTGCCGGTGGCCACCCCTGTTCCCATCAATCAGGACTTCACGTTCAATTACCAACCTGAAAATGACGAGGAAATAGATTCAATCGTCTACGAAAATGGTGAGCTGTCTTTCCAGTTATCTTCTTCGTTTGAAAGCAGCATCGACTTCGATGTTACCATAAACAATACAGTAAATCTTGGTAATGGCAATCCGGTTGTTTTTCGGGGGACCGTATCGCCCAATGATGTCTCCAGGCAAACACAATCTCTGGCGAATCATGCTACGAACCTCAACCGGGTTGGCAATCTCAACACATTTGAAGTTTCCTTTACCGGAACGATCAACCTGCAGGCTGGCCAGGGGATTTCAGCCACTGACATATTGAGTTTTACACTGATCTACCGGGACCAGGTATTTCGATATGTTTTTGGGTTCTTTGGACAAGACAATGTTGAAGTTGGAAATCAGCTTGTTGATGTATCCTTCTTTGAAAACCTGGGAGAAGGCCTGATTTTTGAAAACCCCGAAATAAGAATGACCTTCATGAATTCCTATGGGCTTCCAATTGGTCTCCTATTCAATACTATCTTCAGTGTTTCCGGAGATACTGGGGACTCCACATTTTTGTCCGGGCAAATTGTTCAATCTCCTCAACTCATCGCATCACCAACTGTGAATCAAATTGGTCAGGTATTGGATACGACCCTGTCCATCACTAGCAACAACTCCAATATCAGAGACCTTTTTAGTGTATCGCCACGCCAATTGGGCTTTCAGGTTCGGGCGCTTACCAACCCCTTTGGAACGTCAACACGCAATTTTGTGAGCAATAACTCAAGGCTGGATACTGACATCGAAGTCAGACTGCCGTTGTCGGTGCGATTGGAGGATCTTACCCGATCCCTCGACTTTGAAATCGACCAGGGGTTGGATTTATCCGATGTGGATTCAGTGACCCTTCGCATCGTCACCGAGAACCAGCTACCCCTAAACGCCCGGATGACCCTCCAAATTCTTGATGCAGATAGTGTTGTCCTCCACGAAGTCCCGGAAGAACTGGTCGTCGCCACACCTTTCCTCAATAGAAATGGTGTTGTGGTGACGGGCGAAGTCAACATCGCGAGTATCCTACTCAATCCTGCAGGCATTCAGGCGTTTCAGGACGGCTCTATCCTCCGGTTTTCATTGTTGCTCAATACACCGGAAACATTGACCTCTCAAGAAATATTTGTAGACTTTCTCGCGCAATATGCCATCGAAGTGAAGCTTTCAATAATCGCCAGGCTAGACGCTCCGCTCTAAGACTTGAAAAGAAAAATCTCCATATCGCTCTTTTTTGTTTTCAATTTCCTTTGGGGTTATTCTCAGCATGGGATTTCGATGTATCACCTGAGGGATGCAACTTTTCAAAATACCCACTTCAATGCCGCCTACATGCCTCAATATGGCAATTTCTTTCTGGGCATACCCGTACTCTCCGGTATCAATGCACATGTAAGTAGCAAATTGAGTTACAATGAGATCTTCACAAAACCTGCAGAGGGTGATAGCACCATTTTGGACATCGACAAGATCTTCAGTAATCTGACCAGGCAGAATGGCATTTACGCGCATTTGAATATTAACCTCCTGCACCTGGGGCTGCGGTTGCCCAACGACGCGGTTGTCAGCTTCTTTGCTAATGAGCGCATAGAGCTGGACTTCCTTTTCCCAAAACGCCCTTTCCAGATGATTTGGGAAGGAAATGCCACTTTGCTGGAAGAAGACGTCAAAGTCGGTCGCTTCGCTGTGAGCGCCAACCACTTCAGAGAAATTGGCCTGGGTTACGCATATGAGGTTCCAGACTACGGTGCCCGCTTTGGTGTTCGCCTGAAATACCTTCAAGGCTTGTTCAATGGTAGCCTCCCTGGAAATGCCCGGGCGGATTTCAGAACCGAGAATGAAAACAACCAGATCAATGTAACGATGGAAAATGCGGTATTCCGTACTTCGGGTATCGACATCGCCTCCGGAGACGAAGGAGACATTGGTAGTCATCTGATCTCAAATGGGAATAGGGGCTTTGGCATTGACCTGGGCATGGAGTACAAGCTGAACCGGGATTACACTTTGGCACTGGGGATCAATGACCTGGGTTTCATCAGTTGGAAAGAGGACATTCGAACCTATTCATTCTCCGACACAACATTCAGATACGAAGGCGCCATACTGGAAGATGGTGTTGGAGATATACAGGATTCGATAGACACGTTCATAGACGTCTTCAAGTATGATGAAGATGAGAATGCTGATGCCTACACCGCCATGCTGCCCACCAGGGTGTTTGGTAGTGTGATTTGGAAGTCGTACTTGCCCGTAGACGTGATTTCCACGATCAGCACACGAATTATTCAGGGCCAACCCAGGTTCTCTTTTGGGGTTGGCGCCAGGTATACCACAGGATCCGGGTTCACGGCCTCGGCTAATGTGACCAAACTTGATCAGCAATTCTTCAATATCGGTGCAGCGATTGCCACCAAGGTCTCATTCTTTCAATTCTACCTGGCTTCTGATCATCTGGTGGGTTATTCTGCCCCTGATTTAGACGCTTTTGACATTCGCCTTGGAATCAATTTCATCTTTGACAAGAAGAAGAAATCCAGTTCAAGCGGCCCCGGAGGTCAGTATGGAGGCAAGGGCCCTAAGACGCAGAAGGGCAAGGGCCGAAAATCAGCGAAAGGGCCCCGATATGGCTATTTCTTAGGAGAAGAAGTAAAGGTCAAAGGACAGGACGAAATCTATGACCTTATCAGAAAGCAGAAAAAACGGGAGCCTGCTACAAAACAGAGTCCGGAACCCCAATTCGACAAGAAGGTAGAAGAATATCCGACCAGTGAAAAACCCAAATTCAGCAAAGTAGATCCGGCTAACGAGACCAGTCCAAAGCCCAAATTCCGCAAGAAACAAACCGTAGGAAAGAAGACGAGCCCCAAACCGAAATTCAAAAAGAAAAGGGCTGTCGGAGGTGCTAGTCCTAAGCCTCAATTCGGTAAGAAGAAAACCAGCAAACAACAGACGAGTAAAAAGCCCAAGTTCAAGAAAAGGAGGAGGAGAAGGAACTGATCTTAGAAGACTGCTCCGAAAGCTTCTTTCACCAGCGAAACTTCATTGACGTCAGACGTTTTGGAAATCACACGCTGCTTGCCTCTGGGGATCACTATCTTCTCGAACCCCAGCTTTTCCGCTTCGGAAATCCTATTCTCCAGTCGGCTAACACGACGCAATTCGCCGCCGAGGCCCACTTCACCTATCAGACATGTGTCTGAGGCTATTTCAAGGTCATGGTACGACGAGTACACGGCGGCGCACACTGCCAGGTCGAGTGAGGTGTCATTGACTTTGATGCCCCCTGTTATGTTCAGAAAGACATCCTGATTACTCAACCGAATCCCCATCCTTCGCTCCAGCACGGCAAGGAGCATATGCAGTCGCTTCACATCAAATCCGGTTGTACTCCTCTGGGGGGTGCCATAGGCTGCCGGACTTACCAGAGCCTGAACTTCGATGAGCAAAGGTCGATTGCCCTCCAACGAGGCACCAATGGCTACACCGGAATGTTTGTGCGAGGCCGACAACAAGATCTCCGATGGATTGAGGACTTCTTCAAGACCCGCTGCCGTCATTTTGTAAATACCGAGTTCAGAGGTCGATCCAAAACGGTTTTTGATGGTTCGCAAGATGCGATAGGCAACATTTCTGTCACCCTCAAATTGCAGTACGGTATCCACCATATGCTCCAGCACCTTGGGTCCGGCGATGCTTCCTTCCTTGTTGATATGGCCAATGAGGAAAACGGCTACATGGTTTTGCTTGGCATATTGCATGAGTTGAGCGGTGCATTCCCTGACCTGCGAAACGGAGCCTGGCGCCGATTCACTCCTTTGGCTATGCAAAGTCTGAATGGAATCCATTACGATGAGCTGAGGTTCCATGTTGGCCAGGTGCTCAAAGATGTTCTCCAGAGAAGTTTCCGAAAGTAAAAAACAGTTCGAAGATTTGTTTTCCAGGCGCTCAGCTCGCATTTTGATTTGTTGGGGGCTCTCTTCCCCTGAAACGTAGAGTACCTTTTTATCGTCTAGAACAAGGGCTAGCTGTAATAGCAAGGTAGATTTCCCAATACCCGGCTCCCCACCAATCAACACCAGGGAGCCATCCACAACACCACCTCCCAGTACCCTGTCCAATTCCTGATTCCTGGTGGAAAAACGGTCAAAGTCCTGGGCTTCAATCTCATGTATGGGCTGTGGTTTGTTCCTTACATTGTGAATATCACGGGACTTCCAGAGCGGGATACTTTCATCTTTGTGTTTTACTTCTTCGACATAAGTATTCCATTCACCACATGAAGGGCACTTACCCACCCATTTGGGGGATTCGGCACCGCAGTTCTGACAGACGAATGTTGTTTTTGTTTTGGCCAAGGATCAATGCTTTTGACCAAAACTAAGACGCCTTGAGGACTATTATCAACTTTTCAGTCCCGCCAATTCGTTTAGGGCCCTGGTGACCTCTGATCGGTAATTCCTACCAATAGGAACACTCTTGTCACCGAGCTCTATTTCACTTTGGCTAAAAGAGGAAATTTTCTGTTTGGAAATGATGAAAGACCTGTGCACCCGAAGAAAACGGTCCTCTGGAAAGACCTCTTCAGCTTCCGTGATGGGCATCCTCGTTACCACCTCCTTATCGGGAAGAACGATTTTCAGGTAATCTCGCTGGCTTTCAATGAACAGGATATCAGACAGCTCCACCCGCACCATCTTCTTATCCACTTTGAAAAACATCGTTTCTTCAGTGGATTTTTCCAGTGTCACCGGTGCAGGGACCGCACCCTCTCGTTTCACCTTTGAAATGGCCTTCACAAACCTATCCAGTGAGATGGGCTTGAGCAGATAATCCACTACCTCCAGTTCAAAACCTTCCAGGGCGTAGTCCCTGTAAGCGGTGGTAATGATCACTTGTGGCCGATGAGGAAGGGACCGCAGAATATCCAGCCCTGTCAGTTTGGGCATTTGTATGTCCATGAAGAGCACATCTACCTGATTGTTGCGGACAAACTCGAAGGCCTTTATTGGGTTTTGAAACCGTTCAACCAGTTCAAGATGATCAAATTGATCCAGGTAGGATTCGATCACCTCAATGGCAAGTGGTTCGTCATCTACCACGACGCAGCGTAGGTTTTGAGACATAAGAATTGGCTGAGTTTCTATGTCTTACGGCAAGATCTGGTAGGAGGTTGGATTTCAGCGAAAGTTCAAACTAAGCTTTGTCTGAAAAGAATCATCTTTTTCTGCCGTCAGCAGGGTAAAATGCTCTTCGCCATACTGAAGTTCAAGTCTTCTTTTCAAGTTTCTCAAACCAATGCCACTTCCATTTCCATTGAGGGAAGGCGTGACTTGAGGGCGACTGTTGAGCATTTCGAAATGCAGCTGTTCCTCCTCAATGTCAATGGTCAAGTGTATCCAAACCTTGTCGAGATCGGCACTGGCACCATGCTTAAAGGCATTCTCGAGAAATGGGAGGAATATCATGGGTGCAATTTCATGCCCTGAAGTACTTCCATGTACGTGCATTTTCACCTCCAGCCGATCTCCGTATCGGAGTTGCTCGATCTCAAAATAGTTTCGAACGAATTGAATCTCCCGGTCCAAAGGCACCATCTCGCAATCTCCACATTCGTAGAGCATATAGTCCATCAAATCCGAAAGCTTCAGCACCAGTTCCGGGGCCTTGTCAGACTTTTTGAGGGTCAGCGCATAGAGGTTGTTCAGGGTATTGAAGAGGAAGTGCGGATGCAACTGAGTCCTCAGGAACTTTAATTCACTCTCCAACCGACCTTTCTCGAGATTGGCAGTTCGTTGCTTCTGGGCGTACCAGTGCTTGAGAAACTTGATGGAGAATGCGAGTACGACGTAGGGATAAACATAGGTCGCGCCCTTCAAAATCTTGGCGGGATAGATGAAAGGACCCCAGTCTTCACCGCCATAGAAGTAGACACGCTCAATGTGATAGGAAACTGCCCAATGAAAAACGGAGGCTACAAAAATGACCCCAAGCACCCAACCTACAAATGCGGTATACTTTTCCTTGAGGAGCAGCCTTGGCATCAACAGGTAGAGCGTCACATACGCAGCCAACAGCTTTTCAGGCAAGAACAATAGTTGCAATTGCAATTGCTTGAGGTAATCTTCACGGAAGCTGCCATAGAGTATGGTGAAGAAAGCAATCAGTATCACCCAAAAAACCAGGTGCCTCGAAATTCGAGCAAATACAGAAGTTCCGTTGATCCAGCGATACACAATTCAAATATACTTTCTGAAGACCAGTTAGTTCCGCGGATAGATCAACGACGAAGAAACACATCTCAATAGCATATTGCTCTTGACCAATGGGGCTGATCAGTATCTGAAGGCGCTAAGTCATGAAGAAGTGGACCTACACCATCGACTGACCACAAACTGTAACCATTGCCGTGTATCTAAGTGAACCTACTTTGCCATGACACGTCTCATTGTTTTTTACATCCTGCTCTTCCTATTCATAGGGTCGAACGCAACAGATCGCAAAAACACCTTCAACCATCAACTCCAGGGCTTGAGCGGTGAAATTCAAATGAAAATTGATGGGGTCATCGAGGACAGTGAATGGTCGCACGTCGAGGCTTTTTCCCCCTTTATCAATAAATGGCCTGTCGACTCCGGATATGCCGATGTCCAAACTGAGGTGAAGCTTACCTACGACGACAATTTCATATATGTCTCCGCCATCAACTATCAAAAGCGTGAGGATGTGGTGATTCAAACCCTCAAGCGTGATAACTCTTCGGGACATTGGGGAAGTGATGGATTGACGGTGGTGATAGACCCCCTCAATCAACGTAGCAATGGATACCTTTTTGGTGTGAATGCTGGCGGGGCTCAGGCAGAAGGCACATTGACGCTGCAGGGCCAGCGGACACGAGGCGATCTGAATTGGGACAACAAATGGTATTCGGCGACACAGGTCTACGACGATTATTGGATTGCTGAGATGGCTATACCCTTCAATGCACTCCGCTACAATGCTGACAACCGTACATGGGCGATCAATTTCATCCGAAATGACATGAAGAACAATGTCTATTCCACTTGGGCGCAGGTCCCAATCGCCTTCAATGGAGTAGACCTTGGCTACATGGGTACCATCACGTGGAATGAGCCCCCAAAACCGACGAGTGGCAATGTCATTGTGATCCCCTACGTGGCTGGTTCGTCCACGCAGGACTTTGAAGATGATGAAAGCGATCTGGATGCAGATGCTGGGTTGGATGCGAAAATCGCTTTGTCGTCTTCTTTGAACCTGGACCTTACCGTGAACCCGGATTTCTCCAATGTAGATGTAGACCAGCAGCAGACCAACCTCACGCAGTTCAGTCTGTTCTTTCCCGAGCGGCGGGGGTTTTTCCTGGAAAACAGCGACCTCTTCAGCAATTACGGGACTTGGGGTATCACCCCGTTTTTCTCACGACGAATCGGCCTCGAAGATGGAGATGCCGTGCCCATTTTGTTTGGTGCAAGACTCACCGGCAATGTGACGCAAAGCCTGCGCATCGGTGTGATGGATGTCCAGACGAACTCCACGGACGATCTGGCTGCAAACAACTACTTTGTCGCCTCCGCACAGCAGCAGATACTGGAAAGGTCCAGGATAAAACTATTGGCTACCAACCGGCAAGGCAGTAGCAGCGGGGAACTTGGAGAATCGGAAGACTACAATCGATCGGGTGGTCTTGAGTTTGATTATGTATCTCCAAACGGCAGACTGACCAGCACGGTGAAATACCACAAAGCCACGGACGAACTGAAGCTTGGTGACAATACCTATTATACAGTAGGAGCGAACTTCAACGACGGCAAGCACTTCTGGGGTGCTTTCTACAATCACGTAGGAGAAAACTATATCCCAGACCTTGGGTTTGTGCCGCGACTTGAGCACTATGACCCGGTAGAAGATACGACAATCAGAGTAGGATTTCGACGAATCAACCTCTGGGTCGGCAAGAGCATTCGGCCCAAAGAGGGTCCCATCAATGTCATCGAGATCAACCCGTGGACGGTACAGTCTTACGCCGCAGATGGAAAGACGCTGAGCAGGAACTTCGGCTTCTTCTCACGTATATCGTTCAAATCGCGTCATGATATTACCATCGACCTGACAGAGCGAGGCACAAGATTGGTAGTGCCGGCGGAATTCATCGACGACGATGAAGAACCCCTGGCTCCGGGATTCTATGACAATTCCTTTTACCGGGTGGAATGGCAGTCGGATGGACGAAAGATGATCAGCGGGGGTGTATCACTGGGAACGGGTCGCTTCTTCACGGGTACCAGGACCGAACTTCAGACGAATGTCAACTTTAGGCAACAACCGTGGGGTAACTTCGGGGTAAGGTACATCCAAAACCGCGTAGACCTGGGTGAAGCACATGGCAAAACCACGTTGCATCTGCTGGGACCAACGGTGGATATCACCTTCACCAACACGATGTTCTGGACCACCTTCCTACAATACAATACGCAATCAGAAAACTTCAACATCAACAGCCGTTTCCAATGGAGATACTTGCCCATGTCAGATATCTTCCTGGTCTTCTCGGAAAACTACACCTCCACGAACCTTGATATCAAGAACAGGGGAATCGTCTTCAAGATGACCTATTGGTTGAACCTGTAGCTAGCACATCTTCACATAGCTTCCCAGCCAGGTGACATCGCGCTTGTAAGGAGCAATGGCCTTTTGTACCAGTGGGTCATTGTAATGCCCATCAAATTCCACGAAAAAGATGTATTTGAACTTAGAACCGATCTTGGCAGGGCGACTTTCAACTTTACACAGGTTGAGACCTTCGTCCTCAAAATTACGGAGGAAAGACACCAGCGCGCCAGGTTCGTCAGGTAGTTTCGCGATGAGGGAAGTCTTGTCCTCGCCGCTCATTTCATTTTTGAATTTGTGGCTGAGAATCAGGAACCGAGTCTGGTTGTCGGCAGAATCCTGGATGTTGCTATATAGAATGGGCAGGCGGTACTGCCTTGCAGCAATGGGTGCGCAGATGGCGGCGGTGGCTTTTTCTTCCAAGGCAATTTTGCATGCCCGACTGGTGGAGCTTACGGGTATTTGCTGCACGTTTCCGGAGAAATAGTGTTGGAGGAAGTTCTTGCACTGCCTGAATGCAATGTCCTTAGTATAAATGGTCTTAACGGAGCTGAGATCTTCCTCCAATGAGGCGATGCAGAAATGTATGGGCAGCACGACTTCGGCCACAATATTGAGTTCGTGGACGCCCAGGTAGTCGATGGTCTCTTGCACGGTACCTTCCTGGTTGTTTTCAATGGGCACCACACCAAACCGTGCCCTATCGGTAGCCACAGCATCGAATACGGCAGGGATAGAATCCAGCGGCAAATAATCACTCATGGCACCATACCGGCTTTCCGCAGCCTGGTGGGTGAAACTCCCCTCTGGTCCTAAGTAAGCGACGCGTTCCGGAAGCTCGTAGTTTCTGCTGACGGCAAAGATTTCCAGAAATATGGCCTCGATGGCCGCCCTGGTAAGGTTTCCCGTACCCTGGGTAGCCTCATGCAATCGGTCGATGATGGCCTTCTCCCGCTCAGGGCGATAGATCGCGCTATTGGCAGATCGCTTCATTTCGCCAATTTGTTTGACGAATTGCATACGTTCATTGAGTAGTTCGATGATTTTGTCATCAACGTCGTCTATGCCTTTTCGCAGGTCTTCGAGCATCTGTCTTGATTTGAATGAATAAAAATAAGGGACAATCACTAATCTCTAATAGCTGAGAAGCGCAAGCATGGGCAAAACCTTTCGGGGAATATACCTTGCTCCTCAGACCGGATAGAGCCGGCACACCGCAAGGAACTCAGGAGTAGAGGCGAAAGCCGGAATATCCGAGGATCGTAGCGTCAGGCCGATCTCTCCAAAAACTGCCATGGGCGGTTGATCTGGTGGGTTCGAAGGGCCTGAAAACTTCAGCATTTCGGCTAATTTTACGGCCATGAATAGAGATCAAAAAGTTTTCGATCTGATCGAGCAGGAGCGCCAGCGGCAGACGAACGGTATTGAACTGATCGCCTCGGAAAATTTTGCCTCCCCTCAGGTAATGGAAGCAGCCGGTAGTGTCCTTACCAACAAGTACGCTGAAGGCTTACCCGGAAAGAGATATTATGGGGGATGTGAAGTGGTGGATGAAATCGAAGACCTTGCCCGTGAAAGAATTAAGGAACTTTTTGGTGCCAGCTGGGCCAATGTGCAACCCCACTCCGGTGCGCAGGCCAATGCCGCAGTGATGCTGGCGGTATTACAGCCTGGTGATAAGATTTTGGGATTTGACCTCTCACATGGTGGACACCTTACACATGGTTCACCGGTAAATTTTTCAGGCAAATTGTACAGCCCTAGCTTCTATGGGGTGGAGGAAGAAACCGGCATGATCGACTACGACAAGGTAGCCACGAAAGCCCGGGAGGAAAAACCTCGCCTGATCATTTGTGGAGCTTCTGCATACAGTCGTGACTGGGATTATGAACGCTTGAGAGCTATTGCTGACGAAGTAGATGCTCTTGTACTTGCCGATATTTCTCATCCTTCGGGTTTGATCGCTCGCGGTTTGCTGAATGATCCGCTGGAGCACTGTCATATTGTTACCACAACTACCCACAAAACCCTGAGAGGGCCCAGAGGCGGCCTCATCCTCATGCGGGACGACTTCGAAAACCCTTTTGGATTGAAGACACCAAAGGGCAATCTACGAATGATGACGAGTCTCTTGGATTCGGGTGTTTTCCCTGGAACCCAAGGTGGACCACTTGAGCATATCATCGCTGCCAAAGCGATTGCCTTTGGTGAGGCACTGTCAGAGGAATACATGTCATACATCATCCAGGTAAAGAAAAATGCGGCGGTCATGGCGCAGGCACTGGTGGATCGCGGCTACAAGGTGATCTCAGAAGGCACTGACAATCATCTGATGTTGATTGACCTCAGATCCAAGGGTATTACCGGAAAACAGGCAGAAGCGGCATTGGGAAGGGCTGACATCACGGTAAATAAAAACATGGTACCATTTGATGACAAGTCACCGTTTGTGACTTCTGGTATGCGTATTGGCTCAGCCGCCGTCACTACTCGCGGTATGGTGGAGGGTGATATGGAGAAGATCATCGGGTATGTTGACGCCTGCGTGGAAGCCCACGAAGATGAGGCGAAGCTTTCCTCGATCAAGGACGAAATCAATCAATGGATGGGGCAGTTCCCCTTGTTCGCTGAGTAAGGCATGCCCCTAGATCAGATTGAAGATGAAAAAGAGATGTCCTTTCTGGATCATCTCGAGGAGCTACGATGGCATCTCATCCGTTCCCTTGCGGCCATTTTTGTTTTTGCCATAGCCGCTTTTTTATCCAAGGACCTTGTTTTTCACACGATCCTGTTAGGTCCTTCGCGGCCTGACTTCTGGACCTACGAGATGTTGTGCAACCTCTCCAATCTCCTGGGTTCTGACGCCTTCTGTATTGAGCAACTACCCTTCATCATCCAAAGCAGGCAGATGACAGGGCAATTCACCATGCACATCACGTCTTCATTTGTAATCGGACTGATCTTGGCGTTCCCCTATGCCTTTTGGGAGATTTGGCGATTCATCAAACCGGGACTGTACCCTACTGAGCGTAAGGCAGCACGTGGTGCCACATTCTATGTGAGCTTCCTTTTCCTGCTGGGAGTGGTGTTTGGTTATTTTATCGTTACGCCGATATCTATCAACTTCCTGGCCAACTACCAAATAGATTCCTCGATTCTCAATGAGTTTGATATCATTTCTTATGTATCCACCGTGACCACGCTGATTCTGGCTTGTGCAATTCTTTTTCAGCTACCCATTGTGGTATTCTTCCTAACCCGCGCTGGCCTGGTAACGCCGGAACTCATGAGAAAGTACCGCCGCCACGCTATTGTGGTGATCCTCGTGCTTGGAGCCATGCTAACGCCTCCGGACCCTTTCAGTCAAATCCTGATTGCACTTCCGCTCGTTGGACTGTATCAAGTCAGTATTTTCATCTCCAGGCGAGTAATCAGGCGAGAAATGAAGGAGGATGTGACTACGACTTGATGCGTTCGTAGTCGAAGCCTGAGAAAATGCCAGTTCCTGCTACACCAGGAATGGCTTCAAGGGATTTTTCATCCTCTGCAGTAATTTCACTCATCTTGACGTCAAGAACAACACGCCCATTTTCAGTGATTACGGGTCCATCCTTGCTCACCGCATAGCGTAACTGACAGCTTTCAACATGGGGCATGGCATTGATTCTGTCCATAGCCACTTTGATCGTCCACTTGTCCACTTCCACGGGTACACTAAATCGTTCACCTAACCTCCGGACGGACTTGCTCTCATCTGCGACCACGTAAATCTTGCTTGAGGAGAGAAAAACCAGCTTTTCATTGTACAGCGCTCCACCTCTACCCTTAATGAGTCGGTTCTGGGGGTCGATTTCATCTGCTCCATCAAAACACCAGTCGATGTGACCCGGTATGAAAGACAATGTTCTCAAGCCCATGGCCTCACATGCGAGGGCAATCTCAATGGAAGTGGGCACCATAGTCAAATTGAGGCCTTCTTCACGACTGCGTCGGCCCAGTTCCAAAACGGTGAGAAAGGAAGTGGACCCCGAACCTGCCCCGATGATCTCATTCTTTGCAGCCTTGGCAGCTACCATCTTCGCAATCGCCTTCTTCGCTTCGAGGTTGGTGATGTCTTTGCCCCATATGAGCCCTATATCTTCTGGCATATTATCTCAGGTCTGTTGTTAGTCATTTTTCTCAGTGGGCTTCCTCACCCAGAATTCACCTTGCCGCTCGTAGGTGCTGCTGAGCTGTGGGAATCTGTAAAACAAATCCTCAGCGACACCCCACTCATCAGCAATCAATGTCGGCTGAGACTTCACGAGTGTCTGACCCATTTTGGTTGCTGTCTGGTAATAATCCAGTTTTTCGAGCCAGTCCTCCGACAATTTCCGATCCAGAAACGGCGAGGCAATTCGATATTGGCGGTACATTCCCAGGTCTGGTCCAAGGTACATCAGCGACATTTCGTTGTCAATGGTTGCTTTGTAATTTGTCGATTGATCCTGATTGTAAAGCACAAAGGGAAAAGTAATGGCTGAGATCAGCAGCAGGTATGGCATAGTTACCTTCCAAATCCGCTTCCTGACCAATAGGACAAAGTGGGTCAACATGAAGCTGATCGAGGGCACCAAGTAGATAAAGTGATACCTTCCCAACTCCACATCCACAAACCATAGCAAACTCCCGGTAAGCAGAATCAGGAGCATCACCCTAAAAATCTTCTCTTGATAGTTTGTAAATCTGCTTCGGCGTATGATGGTCACAATGGACAAAAGAGAGAAGGCCAGGAACAAGTAGGAAGCACGCAAAAACTCATCCCAACCTATGGCATATGAAATTTGATTGAAGGCACCACGAAAAAACGAATCTACAAAATCCCAATGCGCTCCAAACCAATAGAAGTAGGCGAGACAAATCAGAATGGGCATCAGGAACCCATACAAATACAGCAGTAACCTGCGGGGTGCTGGTGAAGAGAAGAGCAAGAGTGCCGCCAAAAACAAGAGGAAATACAGGAAGGAAGGCAGATAAAAGAGTGTGGCCAGGCCGAGGTACAGCCCGGCATTGAGGAATATCTCGTCCCTCACGATATTGTCAATTCGACGAAAGACATTGTTCAAGGCTAAAAGCACAAAGGTCAGGCTCATCAAGGCCGGAGAAAGCACATAAGCATCTCCCAGGGCACTGGCTAGCACCACATAAAACAGAGCAGGTAAGTAGTTATTTTCCTCGAAGGCACTATTGCGGAGCAATAGCAGGTTCAATTGCGCCGCCTGGAACATAATTATCAGCGTAGCCAACAGCTGAGGCAGGAATCGACTTCTGCCACCGATGAAGTGAAGAAACTTGTAAGTATATGCCGAGAGGGGTGCAGTGTAGTCGTAGGTATCACTGTACATCTGAAAGCCTTCGGCCAATCTTTCTCCGACGAGCAACCATTTCAACTCTACCTCACTGAAAGGCAGGCCAAAAAGCCAACCTGCGGTCCTGAGAATCATCAGAACAGCAAAAACCAATATGAGTAGGTAGGGATCGTTGGATTTGAAGATTCGAAGCACTGCAGGCCGAAATTAATGATTATGACATAGCACCAGAAATTCTTTTCATCCCCCAATTCACAATTAATGGACAACTTTGCTTTATGGATGCGAAGCGCCAAAACAAATACGGAAGACAAATACAGAAAGACCTGAGCGAGGTGTTCCAAAAAGACCCGCGTCATTTTTTCGGAAAAGCACTTGTCACCATCACTGAAGTGAACGTCAGCCCTGACCTGAGCCTGGCCAGGGTCTACCTCAGCGTGCTGCCCATCCAAGATGCCGAAGCCGTCTTCGATCGCCTGGAAGAGCATAAGAGTGAAGTAAGAAAGTTGCTTGGACTGAAAATCGGTAAGCGCATCAGGAAAATTCCTGAGCTGGCTTTCTTCCACGACGACACACAGGAGAAGGCTTTCAAGATGGACAATCTCATCGACAGTTTGAACATCCCACCAGCGCCAGATTCAGATTGAAATTACCTTTTTTCATAGCGAGGAAATATTTCCTTTCCAGGAAGAAGAAGAATTTCATCAATGTGATTTCGATTATTTCGATGTTGGTGGTAGGTATGGCCACCATGGCATTGGTGATTGTGCTTTCCGTATTCAATGGACTTGAAGGCTTGTTGAGGTCGCTGTACGGTTCTTTTGATCCGGAAATTCAGATCACAGCTGCCGAGGGTAAATCCTTCAACTACGATGGAACCCTCAAAGGAGAATTGATACAGCTTGATGCCGTTTCAAGTATCAGCGAGACCATAGAGGACAATGCATTGATCAAATACAAGGATGCTCAGAGGGTAGTACGCCTCAAAGGCGTTGGGGACGAGTTCCTGGAACAGCGGCGCCTCGACAATTCTCTGGTATTTGGAAAGCTAGCACTACGCGAAGGTAATGTGGACTATGCATTGATCGGCAGGGGTATTCAATACGACCTCCAGATCAACCCAAACAATGACTTCTATACTTTACAGGTATGGTATCCCAGGAACATACGTCCCGGTATCACCGACCCCAACCAGCTGGCAACAATTAAGTACATTCTCCCTGGAGGAATCTTCGCCATAGAGAAATACTATGATGAGAACTTCGTGATTGTCCCATTGTCGTTTGCAGAAGAGCTACTCGAATATGAGGGCCGACGAACAGCCCTGGAGGTGCAACTAAAACCCGGGGTCTCTCCTGAGAAAGCCCGGCAAGACATCGCCGAGGTGCTGGGTGATGAGTTCACTGTTAAGACCAATGACGAAATCCACGAAGATCTCTACAAAGTCCTGAAGCTTGAGAAATTCTTTGTATTCCTTACGTTCACCATCATCATCGCCATTGCCTCCATCAATATCTACTTTGCGCTGATGATGCTGGCCATCGATAAGGAAAAAGACATATCAGTACTCAGGGCCCTGGGCGCAGATAGCGTCCTGATCCGGAAGATCTTTCTCTATGAAGGTGCCATTGTGGCCTTTACCGGTGCTTTTTCCGGGCTCATTCTTGGTGTCATCATCAGCCTGTTGCAGCAACGTTTTGGTTTTATTTCCATGGGTATGCAGACAGCCATCATGGATGCCTATCCCGTAAAGGTGGAATGGCTGGATGTCCTTCTGGCCTGTGTCAGTCTTGTGTTGATAACTTTCGCAGCCTCCTTACACCCTGCAAGATTAGCCTCCAGAAAGTTCTTATTGCGAGAGCTTTAGCCCCAGCAACCAAATCCAAAAAACTACTGTTTCTACTTATAAGCTTCATGGTGGGATAATCCACTTTTAAACTGAATTATTTACATTCGAAGCTTGCGTTGTGCATTGATCTTATGAAAGTAGCGCCGGAGCAGCCGTTTAAATTGATCTATTCTCTCTTCCAGCACGAGTACCTGGGCTTTATTTTTGAGTCCTTCGTAGTGCAGTTGGATGGCAAGGGCCAGCTCACCTTTTCGCATCAGAACATTTCCTCCAAAAACGCGCAGGAATTTGACAGGGAACTCGACGAAAATGACTTCCAACTGATCAAGATTATGGACAGTATGCAACAAGACAAGATCGTCCAGCACTTCACGAAAAAAAAGACCAATACCAATCAATTCTTCCTGAAGACCTATGACAAGAAAGTTGGGGACAAAGTCCTCCAACAGGAAATACAGAATTATCTGGAACGCAGAAGAAGTGAGATCATGCCATTACTATCTGGCAAAGCACTCTACGAAATGGGGTCTGATGGCGAACCCGCATGGCGACAGATAGAAGTGCTTGATGAGAAGGCAACAGTGCTCTTTCACTTCAGAAAAAATGAAGACAACACACACTATTTTCCAACGATCAAGCTCAACGGCGAAAAGGTAGAGTTTCGACACAATGGCAGCTATATAGTTGCCAATGAGCCTGCCTGGATAGTGGTCAATAATCAATTGTTCACTTTCGAGAAGCCCATCAGCGGTGGTAAAATCAAACCCTTCCTCGAAAAGAAATTCATCCTCATTCCACAAAACGTGGAAGAAACCTATTTTCAGAAGTTTGTGAGCCCCCTGGTTGCTTCATTTGATGTCTATGCCAAAGGGTTTGACATCAAAACTCAGAAGTACGAGCCAAAGCCGATACTGACTTTCTCGGAGGTGCAACAGGCGGTACAAAATGCCACGCTTTTCAGCAATGGTGGCAATGGCGAGTCTGAAGAGCAGCAAAAACTACTGGTGGAATTGTGCATATCCTATGGCGATCACCAGTTCAAGGCAGATCATCTGCAGGAAGTAAGCGTCTCGCTTGAAAAATCTGACGGAGCCTACACCTTCCACCGCATCCAGCGACAGGTTGAGCATGAGAAGCGGCTGCTGAAATTGCTGAATGACACAGGCCTCCAAATCAAAAACTCCAGGGCCACCATGCCCAAGAGTGTGGCTTTTTCGTGGCTCAATAATAATCGACAAACGCTGGAGGAACTGCAGTTCGAAATCCGACAGCAGCAGACCAATGGTAAGGTCTATTTTCTAGGTGAGAGTTCCATTGACATCAAAATTGAAGAGGGTATTGATTGGTTTGACATCAAGGCCGTTGTTCGGTTTGGGGAGTATGAAATCCCCTTCAAGACCATCCGAAACCTAATCCTGCACAAGAAAAATGAGATCAAGCTCCCCAACGGGGAAATAGGCATCATACCTGAGCATTGGGTGGAGCAATACTCCGACCTATTTGCTTTTTCTCAGGAGGGTTCGGAGGATAGTTACAAACTGGAAAAGTACCACCTGGCACTGGTGAACCAACTCAATGAAGACAAGGCGGCCTCCGTGTCGATGACTCGGAAACTGCATCGTCTGCTGGAGTTTGACGAGATTGAGGATCATCAAACCCCGGCGGCTTTCAAAGGGGAGTTGCGGCCTTATCAGAAAGCAGGTTTCAACTGGCTCATGTTTCTCAATGAGTATGCCTTTGGGGGTTGCCTTGCCGACGACATGGGGCTGGGCAAAACGGTACAGACCCTTGCACTCCTGCAGGAAACCTCCAATCAGAACGAAGGCAGCACAAGCCTGCTCATCATGCCTACCTCCCTGATCTACAATTGGGAGATGGAGGCCAAGAGATTCACCCCAAAGCTGAAGATACTCAACTACACAGGCACAACGAGAAATAAGGACTTCAAGAACTTTGCCCGATACGATATCATCCTTACCAGCTATGGAATCACCAGGCTGGATGTCGATATATTGAAGGAGTTCTACTTCGACTACATCATACTCGACGAATCGCAGGCCATTAAAAACCCGGATTCCATTATTTCGCAAACGGTGAAGGATCTGAAATCCCGGAGAAAACTCATTTTAACAGGAACCCCTATTGAAAACAGCACCATGGATCTCTGGTCGCAACTGTCCTTTGCCAATCCAGGCCTGTTGGGATCCAAAAACTATTTCAAGAAGGAGTACCAACTTCCAATTGAGAAGAAAAGCGATGAGAAAAAGACAAGTAGACTGAATGCCCTGATCAAACCCTTTATACTGAGAAGGGAGAAATCGCAGGTGGCTACAGACCTTCCGGAAAAAGTAATCAATACCAAGTATTGTGACCTATCTGCATCCCAACGTGAATTTTACGAAAAGGAAAAGAATCTATACCGAAACAAGATCCTGGACCTCATAGAGACAGATGGTCTCAAAAACTCCCAATTCCTCTTGCTACAAGGGTTGACCCGCCTGAGGCAAATCGCCAATCATCCGAAATTGGTGGATGAAAACTACCACGGAGATTCAGGTAAGTTTGAAGATATATCTTACATGGTGGAGTCCGCACTGGCCAACCACCACAAGATTCTCGTTTTCAGCCAGTTTGTGAAGCATCTCAAGATCGTAGGGGCACATCTGGACGACCAAAAAGTCCCCTATGCCTACCTTGATGGTAGTGTGAAAGCACGTAAGGAAGAGGTATTGAAATTCCAGGAAAACGAGGACATCAGGGTCTTTTTGATTTCTCTCAAAGCCGGAGGCCTGGGCCTTAACCTCACTAAAGCCGACTTTGTATTCCTACTCGATCCATGGTGGAACCCAGCTATAGAAGCCCAGGCTATTGACAGGGCGCACCGCATAGGCCAGAAGAACAAGGTCTTCACTTACAAGTTTATCGCGAGGGATACCGTGGAAGAGAAGATCCTCATCCTTCAGGAATCCAAATTGAAACTGGCCAAGGATTTGATTACCATCGAGGAGAGTTTCGTGAAGAGCCTGACACAGGAGGATATTTCAAAACTTTTTGACTGATTACCATCCGTTTACCAAAGGACCTAGGGGATGTGATTGCTTCTTTTGTTAAATTCAAAATGAAAGCACACTCTTGCACCGCTCCATGAGGAGGTTTCTTGTATTTCTGTTCTTGCTTCACTGCCTCCTTGCTGCGACCAGCCAGCAAACCATAGGTTTCACGCTTCCGGAAGGGAAACGGAAAGTGACATTCGATTTTGAATTGTATAATAACCTCATCGTGATTCCGGTCAAAATCAACGGATTTCTTGAGGTGAAATTTATCCTGGATACGGGCGCTGAGGCCACCATCCTCACCGAGAAGGCCTTTGGCGACGTGGTCGGGTTGAACTATGTAAGGACCATCAACATCACCGGTCCTGGCATCGTCGATCTTGTCGAAGCCTACGTAGCAACACATGTAGACCTCGGTCTGCCACGGGGTGTAAAAGGCACCAAGATGTCCATGCTGGTGTTGAAGGAAGATTATCTGCAGCTCAAGGAAAACCTGGGAGATGAGATCTATGGCATCATTGGCTATGACCTGTTCAATCGGTTTGTAGTGGAAGTCAATTATGACCGGATGAAACTTACGCTATACGACCCCAGGACCTTTAAGGCCCGGAAGAAGACACCAACACCATTGACATTTACGGGCACAAAACCCTTTATCAATGCCAGTATCAGGCAAGAAGAAAAGAGCAGTAACGTCAAATTGCTGATCGACACTGGAGCCAGCCACCCTTTATTGCTCGATGTATACAATACAGATAGCCTAGCCAAACCTACCAAAACTATCGATACCAGACTGGGTCAGGGAATCGGGGGCGAAATCCCGGGGTATGTAGGCAGGATCGAATCCCTTGACATCCAGGATCTCAACTTTGAGGATGTGTTGGTGTCCATCCCAAAACCCGGCGTATATAGCGATGCTATCAAAAGAGGCTCAAGGCATGGAACCATCGGCGGTGAGTTGCTTAGGAGATTGCACCCGATATTTGACTATTCCAAGGATGTTGTATATTTCAAAAAGGGTTCTGACTACCGCGAAAAATTTGAATTTGACATGAGTGGCCTCATCCTTGGTGTAAAGAGCAGCAACGCGGATTCCATTGTCGTTCGTAAAGTGGAAGCTAGTACACCCGCAGCAGGAGCGGGCATTGAAGAGGGGGACAGCGTCCTCTTCGTCAACGGGGAGGATCTGAGGACCTCCAAGCTTTCAGAAATCAATGGATTGCTGAGAAAACGGGATGGAGCTCGGATGAAAGTCGTGCTATGGAGAGATAGACGGTATGTTACCAAGAAGTTTCGGTTGCAAAAGAGAATTTGATACGTGAAAGCCCTACCGAACCAAGCCTGGTTCTACTACACGCTATTGCTGTCTATTGGGTTTCTGCTTTGCTTCAAACTGGATACATTGCCACTCAAACTGGAAGAACCACGACGCGCCCTGGTCACCATGGAAATGATTGCCTCCGGTGACTTTCTGACCCCCACCATCAATGGTCACGTCTATCACAACAAACCACCCTTGTACAACTGGTTCCTGGCGATCTGTTTTTCGATCTTCGGCTACAGTTTTTGGGTGGTGCGGTTGCCAACGGTATTCAGTCTGCTGTTGATCGCCCTGGCTAATTACACCTATTTCAAAAGCCGCATTGGCAAGGAAGCGGCGCTCCTCGGCAGCCTATTTCTCATTACCAGTGTGGACTTGCTTTTCTTTTTTTCATTTCAGGGGGAAATAGACCTGTTCTATGCCATGCTTGTGTATTTCCAGGTCCTCAGTATTTTTCACTTCGTCGACCGAGGTAAGCCACTTCAGCTATTCTTGATTTCCTATGGGCTGATGGCCCTGGGGTTCCTGACGAAAGGCATTCCGTCCCTGGCCTTCCAGGCAGTATCACTCCTGGCCATCCTGATCCATGGCAAGAAATTCAAATGGCTCCTCACCGGTACACATTTTCTGGGTTTGTTCCTTGCATCAGGTATCATCGGGGCCTACTTCTATGCCTATGGCCAGAAAGTCGATGTTTGGCTGTACCTGGGCCGGCTACTCACAGAATCTTCGCGCCGAACCACTGAGACTAATCTCTGGCCCTGGCTGCTTCACGTTGTGCAATTCCCCCTAACACTGCTCAAGCTTACCGCTCCCTGGTGTGTGTTTGCGTTCCTGGCCATGTACAAATATGACTTTAAGGATCTGAAAGGAAATCGCTGGCTCACCCTCTTCCTGGTTTTCATTCTGCCCAATTTGCTGCTCTACTGGCTTTCCACTGGTACAAGAGACCGCTACCTGTACATGTTTCTGCCTTTTGTATTCAATGGCCTTGCCGTTGTGATTTTGGCTTCCAAACAACAGCATTTCGGGACAATGGTCACGTGGTTCCTAATCTCCATGGTAACCCTGGCAGTTGTCACTTTCTACTTCTTTCCGATGGGCCATGAAGTACCCTATCACCTGGCAGTGACGTTGCTACTCATCATTTTGCTTGGCAGCCTGGCTGTCCTGCTACACAGGAAGTCCGTGGGTTATATTACGGCGACCTTGATATTGCTACTTTTGACAAGACTTGGGTTTGATCTGACAGTGACAGAAATAAGAGCAAGAGAGGACTTTGGAGATCGACTTCAGGACAAAGCTGGCCTGTTGGCTGCGTTAAATGAGCCGATCCAGTACTATGCGCCGTTCGAAATTCGTGAAGCTTCCATACCGATCGTCAACCATCAGCTTCGTTATCAGGAAATAGAGCGGCTACCTTATGCCATTTCGTTCCACTACACTCAACAAACCGGTCAAATACTAAGGCACAGCGACCAACTGAAAGACGGACAACTTTATATCGCAAAAAAAGAGTACGTCTTGAACGAACCCATTGAAACCAAAGAAGAGTTCTCAATAAGTAAGCAAAGAGATTATGTCGTCTTCAGAAAAATTGGATTATGACATCATTATCATTGGTGGAGGACTGGGAGGACTGGTTGCTGGTCACTTACTGCAGGATCATGGTCTCCATGTCGCACTTATTGAGAAAAAAACCTACCCCTTTCACCGGGTTTGCGGGGAATATATTTCCAACGAGGTCATCCCATTTCTAAAAGGTAATCAACTCTTTCCGGAGGAACTTCAACATAGCCAGATCAAGAGATTTCGACTGACAGCAGTATCCGGGAAGGTTCTGGATATGGAGCTGGATCTGGGAGGTTTCGGTATCAGCCGGTTCACTTACGACGCCTGGCTCGCATCAAGGTTGCGGGAAAAAGGTGGCACCGTCCTGGAAAAGATGTCGGTTCGGGGTGTGAGCAAAGCGTCAAACCAATTCGTCGTCCGCACAGAGCAACGCGACTATCACTCGAAAATGGTTATCGGCGCCTTCGGTAAGAGATCCATTCTTGACAAACATCTGCAACGTCCATTCATAGCAAAGTCCTCCCCTTACATTGGTGTGAAGTACCATGTGAAGGTAGATTATCCTGATGACCTGGTAGCCTTGCACAATTTTGAAGGCGGATACTGCGGCATCAACAACGTGGGTGATTACACCTTCAATTTGTGCTACCTATCCTCGCGGGGTAACCTCCAGCAACACGGCAATATTCCCGAAATGGAACGACAGATCTTACATCAAAACCCGCACTTGAAGAAGATCTTTGAGCGCTCGGAGTTTCTTTTTGACCGGCCAGAGGTCATTAACGAGATCTCATTTGAGAAAAAGGGACCCCTCTATGGAGAAATCCCTATGATAGGAGATGCCGCCGGGATGATCACTCCTCTTTGTGGGAATGGCATGGCCATGGCAATTCATGCAGCGGCGTTGTTGGCGGAGAGCGTGCAACAGCATTGGGGGCACAGGGATTTTCTAAATCTTATCAATCGGCAGTACGCTGAAGTATGGAACCGTCACTTTTCCAATAGACTTTGGGTAGGCCGTGGAGTTCAGTCCCTCTTCGGGGGAAAAGGAAGTTCGAATTTTGCCGTGCAGCTCGGTAGGCAGATTAGACCCATTGCCGAGTTTCTAATGTCCAAAACCCACGGCACTCCTTTCTGATAGCAGGTAGAGCAACAGGAAAAAGACATTGAAACAACTCGCCGAAATCATATTCAAGCGCATGGTGCGATCGAAATCGGCCTGAAGCCGATCCTTACGTACAAGCCAGTACCACCAAAGAAAAAACACCAAAACAGGGGCCAAAAACAGCAAAAAGATGCCCGTAGTCCACAGTGAATAGAATTGGAGGAAATACCAGCAGAACCCGAGTACGGAAAGGGTGAAGAAAGCGCCTGTGAAGTGAAAGGTCCCCAGAATGCCCAGTTTGATGCTAATGGTAATATCGCCTCTTTGCAGATCCTCTGCATGCTGATAGACCTGTGTCATAGGATAGGACCCAAATAGCAACATGGAACTCAGGACCGCGGGAATCTGAAAAGATAACCCCCAGATAGCCTGCCAATCCAACCCGAATCCTACCAGACAGGTAATGAATGTGAAGTACCCCTGAAAGACACCTGCGGCCAGCCAACCATAAATGGGATACCTCTTCAGGCGTGTGCTTGGATGGCTGTAGGCTTTTGAAATCAATCCATAAACAAAAACCATGAAAACAAACGTCCATGAAATCAAGGCGCCCAGAAGCAGGGCAATTAGATCCAAAAGGAGTGACACCCAATACAATTCTACAGTGACCTTAGGGGGCACTTTTAGTCCCCCGATGCTGCCTTCATCTTTATCAAAATAGGAGTTGTACCCGTTCGATGCCGGATATACCAACAGGTGTAAAATGAAAAAAACCAAAGCCACTTCCTTCCAGGCCGTACTGGCACTGACAGCCAGCGCAAACAAGAATACCGGTAGCAAGAAGTAGGAGAAAGGTATCCTCAGATGAAGCAAGGTAGACTTTTTCATTCCGTTGCAATCGTTTCGCTCTAAAGATGGTTAATATTACTACAACACATAGCTGATGTCATCATCAATCCTCTCAATAGGTAAATCTGTTCCACCTTTCAAAGCCAATCAGTCTGATCTCATCTCTTTTATGTCCCGCTACCTCGGCTCGGACAAAGTGACACGGAGAAAAATTCAGGTACTCTTTGGCCTGAGTGGGATCGAGAGCAGATACTCTATTTTGCCAGATTTCACCGCTACAGAAGATGAGTTTGAATTCTTCCCCAGGAACGCCGACCTGGAACCATTCCCTTCCACGAATGTACGCATGGAACAATATCAAAAACATGCACTGAAATTGTCGATGGAAGCCGTGGCTGATTGCATGGCCACATCGGGCAGGGAAGTCACTGACATCACACATCTTGTCACCGTGAGCTGCACCGGCATGTATGCCCCCGGGTTGGACATTGAACTCGTGGAGAAGATGCATCTGAATTCGACGGTGGAAAGGACAGCCATCAATTTTATGGGCTGCTATGCGGCATTCAATGCTTTGAAGGTGGCCAATAATATTGTTCAATCTCAACCAGGAAGCCTGGTACTTGTGGTTGCTGTGGAGCTCTGCAGCCTTCATTTTCAAAAGGGGCAAACCGACGAGATCCTAACCTCGAACGCGCTA
Source organism: Cyclobacteriaceae bacterium (assembly GCA_965601475.1). Taxonomy (GTDB): domain Bacteria; phylum Bacteroidota; class Bacteroidia; order Cytophagales; family Cyclobacteriaceae; genus JAWPMT01. The sequence goes on from OZ271832.1 coordinate 2,611,323, forward strand.
TTCGGAGATGGGGCGGCAGCAGTGTTGATTGGGTCCAAAACACAAAAGCCTTCCCTATCCTTGGACGAGTTTCATAGTGATCTGGCACTACAAGGCAAGGAGGAAATGGGGTGGTTCATCAGAGATGTAGGTTTTGAGATGAAATTGACCAATGAAGTCCCTGCTATCATACGTGATGGCATCAAGAAACTGACCACGGGCCTATTGGACAAACTGGGGATGGACCTTTCCCAGATCAATTACTTCGCCATTCACCCGGGTGGCAGAAGGATACTGGAAGTCATTGAAAACACATTGGGCATTACTTCACAACAAAATCATCATGCTCGAGATATCATGAAAGACTATGGCAATATGTCCTCAGCGACAGTGTTATTTGTACTGGATCATTTGTGGAATACACTTTCCCCCCAGGACAACGGCAAGCGCATTCTCAGCTTCGCCTTTGGACCCGGCCTTACGATGGAGAGTATGTTGCTTAGCGTGAGGTACTGATGGATTTCTCTATTCGATCCAATGAGGAAGAATTGATGGACGACCTGGAATGTGAGGGTCCTGTGGTCGATCAAACACTTCGGGAGTTGAACACGATCAATACCTTACTTGGGGGTAATCAAATTAGTGTCAATGCTTTCAAGAAAACAGCTTCCCAAATGAACGGGGAGATCCGTTTGGTCGATGTAGGTTGCGGAGGTGGTGACATTCTGAAGGTATTGGCCAAATGGTGCCGAAAGCAGGGATTGACTGCCTCGTTCATTGGCGTAGATGCCAACCCGAATATCATCCGATACGCAGCACAAAATTGCCGTGAATATCCTGAGATTTCTTTCCGGTGCGTCAATATACTGGACAAGGGCTTCTACGAAATCGATTTTAACGTGGTACACGCCTGCCTCTTCACACACCACTTCTCTACACAGCAGCTGATTCGACTTTTTGAACGCCTGCAAAGTCTGGACAACGTGCGGGTACTTGTCAATGACCTTCATCGGCATCCACTTGCCTATCACTCCATCAAGATCCTCACCCGACTATTCTCGAAATCAGAAATGGTAAGGTATGATGCTGCCGTCTCGGTTTTACGTGGATTCAAGAAGCGTGAACTCGTCGAAATTTTGAAAGAAGCAAACGTCACCAGTTTTTCACTGAAGTGGGCCTGGGCATTTCGGTGGAAACTTATTTTCTGAGGGTTTCAATCTACATCTGGGCCTTGTCAATCCTTCACCCATCGCACTTTGTCTGCTAAAGCAGATCTCCTCCCCTGAGGCCAATCAATCCTGGGCATACCACAGTACAGGAATCCTAGTAATCGGTCTTTCTCACCAAGGTCAAAAAACGATCTTGCCTCTGGCCAATAGGTCACACCGCCGGAGCCCCAATAGCAACCGACACCGTAGGCTGTAGCTGTGAGGTACATGTTCTGTACGGCGCAAGCCACGGCTTCGATCTCCTCAATTTCCGGAATCTTCTCCGAATCCTGCCTGCTCATCCCAATGGAGATGATGTGTGAGCAAAGCAATGGCTTCTTGGCCAGCTTCTCATATTTGACCTGATCAAAAGCACCCTCCGCTGTTGTTTTCTGCTTGTACAATTCCGACTGAAAAACCGCCAGGCGCTCAAGACCCTGACCTTTAAAAACAATAAACCTCCAGGGCTCAGTCAATGCATGTGTAGGAGCCCAGTTAGCATTTTCCAGCATTTGTTGGATCACCGCATCATCGACAGGTTCTCCACTGAACGTATTTGGATAGATTGATCTCCTGCTCTTGATGAGATCGTTGAGTTGGCCTATGTCAAATTTCATAAGGGCAAAATAATACACCCTCCAGGAATGACCATCGTCGGGAAGCTCAAAGCGGACAGAAGTCAAGGCTGTATCCATTTCCTAACGTGGAACCTCCTTGCGCTCAAGGCACAACATCTCGTCCATTTCTACTCCCCTTGTCCAAACTAAACTTCTAGCGGACTCAAACAGATTTTCATAGTTTTCTTGATCGCTAGGTCCTTTTCAACCTCCTCAGAGTCACTCGCTGAGGACTCTGAGTTTGTCTCCATAGCCCCAAAAGCTCCTAAATATAGCGCTATATGCCTCAGAGTCCTCTAACCCTCGATACCTCCGCAAGGGTGACTCTGAGGGGATGGAAGTGGCACATTCCTCCTCCAAAACACTATGTCAACCCTAGGCGACAAGAGGTCTTCCCTCGCTAGCCTGTCTAGCCCAAAAAAAGTGCTCATTGGTCTGTCATGGTGAGGCTGTCGAACCACCGGACAGCTCAAAAGAACCACATTACTTCGAGCGTAGCGAAGAGTCACCTGCCAACACAAGAGCTCATTTCCCTTGTTCCGGGATTACAAATCCCTCCTTATCTATCCTTCGACATGCCTTTCAGAACATGTCGAAGAGCAAGGCAACAGATAGAATACGCTTGCCTAACTGTCAGTTCATTGTAGCAAATCCACGACAGGTCCAGATGGAATAGTACGCGTTGCAAACGCGCGCTAGCTATGGGAGCTCATTTCCCTGGTTCCGGGATTACAAATCCCTCCTTATCTGTCCTTCGACATGCCTTTCAGAACATGTCGAAGAGCAAGGCAACAGATAGAATACGCTTGCCTAACTGTCAGTTCATTGTAGCAAATCCACGACAGGTCCAGATGGAATAGTACGCGTTGCAAACGCGCGCTAGCTATGGGGTTGTTTTTCACTTTCACGGCCGCTCCTGAAGCAGTGGATCGGCCCATCTTCAAAGTTGCCCCGTGAAATCAAATCACGGATCTGGCTCAGTTCATTTGGCTGCAATACGCCCTGCAAATGAATGAAATTTCCATGGATCATATTTTCTGAATATGGCCTATTGCCAGATAGCGGACTAGAAGTATGGTCGGAAGTCTTTGAGCATCGCTGACCTAAACTTTTTCGGCGCATCCCGAATGGGATTTTCTAGAGATCATTGGATATTTGCACACCACAAATAGCTTAGCTCCGAGTTTGCTGTTGGTCCCGATGGCAGCATTTTATTAGCGAAATGAAACAAGACTTCATCACCAAAGACCATAACGCTACACAGTTGGCATATTATGCTGGTGCACCCAAGAAGACCATGACTCCCGTGGATACGCATTATGTAAGGCGTCACCTTGATGAGTTTATTCAACATGCGGGCATAAGCAGAGACGACAAGATACTGGAAGTGGGCTGCGGTATGGGTAAATTTACCCTGCCCTTGCTGAAGCGCGGGTACAACCTAACGGGTCTGGATATTTCCAAGGTATTGCTGGATCAGCTTGTAGAACACAATAAGGAAGACTTGCCGATAGACCTGATAGCGTCGGATATTCTCGATGTACCTAGCCAATACGCTGGGCAATTCGACCACGTTATTGGCTTTTTTACTTTACATCATTTCCTGGAACTTGATGACTACATCGAAGCCATGAGCAAGTTGGTTAAACCATCCGGATCCATCATATTCCTAGAACCCAATGCGTTCAACCCACTGTATTACATACAGATTCTTCTTTCACCAACCATGTCTTGGGCGGGGGATAAGGGTGTGGCCAAAATGCACGCAAAGAACTTCAGGAAGTCTGCAAAGCACTTAAATCTCACCAATGTTTCTATATACAAATACGGCTTTTTCCCACCATTTGTGGTGAATACTACCATTGGCAGGACCTTTGAAGCATTGATAGAAAAGCTTAGAATATTTAGATTCTTCTCAGCCTTCCAGGTGGTGAAAATGGATAGACCAGCGCAATGATCAAGGTGGCTGAGTTGAGTAAGCATCTCATGCTACGTCCCGACGGGACATGGACTACCGACAGCAATGAAGACATTTCGTATACCAAAGACGGACATCGAAAGTTGGCGCATGTTCAGCATGATTCCTTCTGGTTTGAGCACCGATCGCAATGTTTGGAAGCTACTTTGAGCGGTCACCCCCTAGACAGCCCTGTTCTGGATGTTGGAGGAGGAAATGGTAGCTTTTCTTTGTTCCTACAATCTCATGGACTGGATACGCTACTGCTTGAGCCTGGAAGGGAGGGGGTAGAGAATGCACGCCTGGACGGAGTAAAGCATGTGCTCCAGGGATCTTTGCTGAAAGCCAGGTTTCAGCAAGAAACATTCGCAGCTCTTGTTGCCTTGGATGTACTTGAGCACATTCAGGACCATGAGCAGTTTGTACAAGAAATGTACAGGATCATGAGACCTTCGGGTAGGCTTGTACTCACTGTCCCGGCGCTGGAAGCTCTACGTTCAGCTTTTGATGATGAAGTAGGGCACTTCAGAAGGTACTCGCTCCGTAGTTTGTCTCATATGCTGGAAGAACAGGGTTTTGAGGTGGAATACAAGACTTATATGTTTTCGATGTTGCCAATTCCTATGCTTGTCCTTCGCAAGTTGATAAAGCAAAAAAAGCGGGAGAATGGGAACAATCTAAAGGGCCACATCCGAAGTAATAGTATTGCAGGCAGACTACTGAAGCCCTTTCTGACAATAGAATCCTTCTTGATTGGAAGGAAGATCAGGATCCCCATAGGGTCAAGCTGTATGATTGTCGCTCGCAAATCCGGAATAGATGGCTAACCCTATTGAACTATTCGCTTTTCACTCGAACGAAGAAAAACTTTCAGAGCTCATCAAAAGTGGGATCGATGGTATCGTGGTGGACTGGGAAAGAAAAGGTAAGGAGATGCGTCAACGCTTGTACAACACGCAAATCTCCGTACATGACACTTCGGACCTTGTACTCGTGCACGGGCAAAAACCAAAAAAAATCATTTGCAGAATCAACCCATATAGCGACAGTACGCCAGCGGAGATTGAGCTGGCCATACGACATGGAGCTGACGAAATACTGCTGGCCATGGTCCGGACTGTGCATGAAGCTGAGCAGGCGATAGAACACGTTGACGGCCGTGTCAAAGTGGGTTTGATGTTGGAAACACAAGAGGCACTTGATATTGCCTCCGATCTGGATCAGCTTCCCGTTCATCGTTTTTTTGTAGGATTGATGGACCTTTCCATTCAAAGGAAGTCCCGGAATATCTTCGTACCTTTCATAGACGGCACCCTGGATGAACTCAGACCAAAGATCTCCAAAAAATTTGGTGTGGCCGGACTTACACATCCGCTATTGGGAAGTCCCATTCCCTGCAAGTACCTGATCGATCGTATGAAATACTACCAATGCACTTTTGCATTTCTTCGGCGATCTTTTTACCGCGACCTAAGCCAATACCCAATACGCCGGATTCTCGAGGCATTGTCAGATGAATTTCGAAAAGATGTGGACAGCAGTCTAATGTTTGAGGGTCTCGAAAAGCTAATCAGGAAGGACGTAATTTGACATACGAGCAATAGAGAGAACAATAAACGGCCTTGAAAGCAGCGTTCAGCCTGCCGAAAAAACTGTAACCAGACTTGCCGAAAGATTTTACTCTCTGAGCAGGTATGTATCTAAGGTTGCCAGTGAAGTGTGCAACTATAATGGAAATGTAGGGGTATTGACAACGAGATGCCACATCGATAACCCTATGAAGTGTGGACCGATCGACCAGGTAGTAGCTTCCAGCTTTGTAGTGAAGATCGGACAACAAGTACATTACGTACTTAATGATCCTGGAAGTAATCATCCTTGATCTTGACTGATATTCTCCAGCTCTAATTACAAAGACAGAGGTTTCTCTGTCCACAGCCAACTGGTAGAGCTCGATGATCAATTCCGGGGCATCCTGAAGATCGCCATCCATGACAACTACTTTTTCACCTGCTGCTTTTTTCAGACCTTCAAGTGTTGCTTTGTGCTGCCCAACATTCCTGGACAAATCAACTACAGAAACCTCTCGATGTTCCGCCGACAGGATCTTTAAAACACCTAAAGCGGCATCAGGTGATGCGTCATTGACATAGATGATCTCGAAAGCAAACGTAGCCAGTTGCCTCATGATTCGATCATTCAACTCCCTGAGCGTCTTCTCGTTCCGGTAGATAGGGACAACGACACTTATGTCCATTGATGGTAGTTTTTGTACCACTCGGTGGTTAAGCGCAGGCCCTTCTCGATGGTTGTCCTGGGTTGCCACTGCAATAGCTGTGACGCCCGCGAATAGTCGGCGACATATTTGCCTTGGTCGAAATAGTTTTTTTTGTACGGCTTGGGGCTCCTTGGTATTTCGACCCCCAAGATGCCCTCAAGCAGTGAGACAATCTTTGACGCACTGAAGTCCTTTCCGGAACCAAAATTGATTTCAACTCCATTCGTCTGGGGTTTTATGGCCAGATCCATCATACCTTCAATAAGATCATCAATGTAGATATAGTCCCGCTTATATAGGTCATTCCCCACGCTCAAAGGTACTCCCGAACGGGAGGCACTCAGTGCTTTACCGATAAGCTTCTCCTGATTTTCCCAAGGGCCATAGGCCCGAAATATTCTGGCGAGCTTTACAGGGGTCCTCAGTTTTCGGAAGTACTGGAGGCAAAGGTTGCGTTCACTCAATTTCAGCTGGCCCCGCAAGGTTCCGGGAGATATTGGGGTCTCTTCTGAAAGCTTGTAATGGTCCTCCGACCATTGATACAAGGCCGAGCTACAGGCATGTACCATGCACATGAAATCAGGCTTGTCAGTAACAGCATGCATGATGTTTTTCAACATGTTCGTAGCAACCTTAATCTGATCCGACAAGGATTCAGGGCCCAGCAGCTCCGAATGTGGAGGGATGGCGAGATGAAAGAGGTAGTTGGGCCGAATGTCTTCAATGACCTGTTCCACAGCAACCGGATTCTGCAAGTCCATTTCAACTAGCTGGAGATTTCTTTCAATACTTTTTAGTCGCCATAGGTTTGAGGTCTTTCTCACGAAAGAATAGACATCAGCCCCTTGATTCACAAGATTTCTTGATAGATTGGCCCCAATGAAGCCGCTTCCACCCGTGATGATTATGCGCTTGTTTTTAAAGTGTTGAGACCTCTCCGCTACTAACATTTCACAGCCGTTGATGCCGATTATCGATTTAGCAAGAACGTTCTTTTCCTATACCTACAATCATCCAAAGTTTGGGTTTTTCCTCTGGTTCTTTATAGGGATCCTGGTTCTTTTTTTCTACACGCCATTCCAGCAACCACTGATGTTCGATAGGGCATTCCTGGTATACATGGCGCAGGTCGTTTCCAGGGGTGATCCTCTTTACCAGGCTACCCCGTTCGGCTATACACCCCTCTCTACCCTGGTCGTGGGTGGCCTAATGTGGGTAGGTGGCCTATTTTCACTTACCACCATCGAGGTAGCAAGAGTAGTTGGCATCCTTTTCTATGGTCTTTCTTCAGGTTTTGTATTCCTAATGATCCGGTCCCTATTCAAGGATATGATCAGTCCTTTTTTGGGAGCTATTCTATTTTGTGGAATCGCGTTCCTCCCTATCATGGCCAGCGTCAACGCGGAACCCAAAATTTGGGTTTTGTTATGCTCTATAGCGGGGATTCACAGTTTTGCCAGAAAACAATGGCTATGGTGTGGGCTGATTTTTTCCGCCTCCGCCATGAGTTGGCATGTCTCGGTCATTAGTGTTGCGGCCTCAGGGATTGCCATACTGGTCACGGTCAAGCAAAAGCAGATTCCTGTATTGTTGAGATTCTCCGCTGGGGTTCTATTGTCCGTCCTGCCTGTGCTGCTTTACCTGCATTTCACGGATGGTTGGGCTCCCTTCTGGGAACAGGCCATCGTGAGGAAATTGGCTGTGGAAGGAAAAAGTGTGGGGACCACCCCCTTATTCTGGATGCTGCGCGGAAGCTACCCGCTCCTTAGCGACGCACTGCACCTGCTATTTGCCATTGTTGGTTTTGTACTGGCGGTTCACTTCAGGTTTTTTGAACGCAACATAGCGAAGAGCCCCTTCAGAGATCAGGCCGCTGTTGATATCGTTCTCATCTATACGCTACTATGGGCTTTGTTCAATTCCATCGAATTTGACGGCATCACAGATCTGATCTCATTTGTTCCTATGATCATTGTCTATGCCGTAGTTTCAATCGGCCGCCTCAGAATACTCCACGGCGCCAAGGGCGTTGTTCTCTGGATACTCCTCGTCGGCTATGGCCTATTTGAGACTGCCTTTTATGACTTGCCCTTCACGTACCAGGATCAGGTTGCGACCATATCAAAACTCAAGGAAAAGTATGGTCGCCCGTTCGTGATAGGTTTCGAAGCCTACTACACTGTCTTGGAAAGGCCCATGCCAACGAAATTCATGAGGTATTGGCCATATGAAGATTTCCTGATCAACAGGCAAGAAGGCGGCTGTCAGGGAATCAAGGAGTGGCTTCAAGAAGGGGAATACACGCATATCCTGGAATTCCGACAAGATCGTCGTAGCAGGAGTGAAAGCGCACAAAAAGCCCTGGACTTCCTGGGACTCGAATGGGAAGGCAATGAAACCCGAGGAAAATGTGCAAGGTTCATTCTGAAAAAATTGACGAACCAACAGGAAATAGATCAGTTCATTATCAAAACCCAACTACTGCCAATAGGGGGTGACTTCTACACGAATGAGTATTTTTCGGTCTACCGGATCGAATCAGCCCCTCGCTGATGGCAATTAGCATTCATCTTCCAAATAGAGTCGAGCATCTATAGCGGTCTTCAAAAGCATTTACCTGGCCTTGATTAAAATCAATAAGAAATGGAAAATACAATATAGAATTGGGGCATCATTGCTCTAACCAATTCCTCGTTAAGTTTGAAAATAAAGGCAAAATTTGACCCTCACTTTTTTGGGGTGTTGCCTCAAACACAGAATTCTGAACAGGCTCTATGGTGACACCACTGCACTGATATAACTGAAGCCACGGCTGCCTCCAAGATCGATCATGGTCTCTTCCCCAACCAACCATGGTCGTTGACCTGGGACACCATGATCTTTCAGCACAACGACCATGGCCTTTCTTCAATTGACCATGGTCGTTCTTCTGTTGTACCAGCTGGCCTGTGTCAGGTCAGCTCGGAATGGAAGGTAGAGAACCGCTCTTCTACCTCCTTCTCACTACGATCTTATAGGTAACTATGTTGTTGCCTTCCTTACGGGTAGGGTCGATGAACCGCACCAGGTAAATGCCCTCTTCCACATCACTGGTATCCAACACCATCTCACGGTTGTACCCACGACCTACTTCTGCTTCCTTCAACAGCCTGCCCTGCAAATTCAACAGCTGTACCTTCACATGCTCGCTCAACAGCTTGCTGTACCTGATCGTCAGCTCACGATCCACCGGATTTGGATACAACTCCAAATCCTTGAAGTAATGTCTATAGAAGCCCAACTCCTCAATCAACTCAACCGAGATACCATTCTCATCCACCGTCGCCTCCAACTCCAAGGTGTTGTTCTCCAAGCCTCCTGCACCAACTTCAAACTCTATGAACGAATCAGGATCCATCGGTATACCCGGATACTCAATGTTCAACCTATAGGTGTCCGGTGGCAAGTTCTCAAACGTAACCCGACCATCCTCATCGGTCTCCTTGTATACCACCAACTCAAACTCATCATCATTCTCAGGTCTGCCGCCCGTCGCTCTGCGTCTCCTACGCAACGAACAGCCTACCTTCTGCAACTTCCGACGGGCACTCAACCTGCTTCCATCCTTCGACGCACTGCGATCATCCGCAAAATCACTCTCCACCAACAAGCCTACCTCGCCATCTCCATCTCCTGGCTGAAAGCCCTCAGGACGCAACAACATCGCATATCCCCTAATGCTAAAATCATTCCGTAGAAATATCGTGTCCGCCTCAACAAACAAATCCGTGTTCTCAAAATAGGTCGGTAAGTACCTTTCCCTACCATCCTCTACTCGCGTCGACAACAGCAAATCTCCCAATACCAACTCCCCAAACGTGAACCGCCCATTGTTTACCGTGATCACATCCAGTGAATCATAGCCCCGACTCGATTCCCCATCAAAAGGAATCCGCAACGCCTGTACCGATCCCGTCGGCAACCGATCCCCATTCTCATCAGTGATCCGGCCATCCAATCGCGCCGTAGCAAATACCCGTATCGGATGACTCTCCAATACCAGCCCCGATACAATCGTGTTCTCTACCGTCAGCGTGAACAAGCCCATATTCTCATAGCGGATGTTCTCAATATTCAAGGCCCGCCTACTGCTGCCGTCAACCACCTGCTGCGTACCCAACGCATTCAACCTTCGCCAACTGTAGCGATTCGACGTGCCTCCCGTTGCTACATCCAACCTGAAATCCTCTCCTCGTGGGATCAACTCCTCCCGGTCTTCTACGCCCAGCCTGCCTTGATTCGCATAATTCTCCGAGCCCCCCAACACCGTGATGTTCGGCTCCAAATCACCAAAATCCAACCGGTTGCCCGATACATCCAACTGCGTCAACGACAACCCACTCACATCTGGCAATCTGGTAATCTGGTTGTTCGACAAGTTCAACCGGGTCAACCCGCCGATGTCCTGCAAATCGTCCGGTATATCCCCAACCACATTCACACCCGACAAGTCCAGCTCCGTCACCCGATTCAAATCAGGATCCACAACCACTCCTATCCATGTATTAATATCTGCATTGTTAGGCCAGTCCGCTCCATTGGTCCACGTATCCGCAGCATTCACCGCCGAATAGATGTTCAACAAGGCCTCACGATCCCGCTCCAAAGAACTCACCTTCAATACAAACTCCTTCGTGGTCAAAGTCAACCCCGAAAAAGACGCGTTGGTAACCTCTACCACATATACCCCCTCATCATCTGTGCTCTCAGGGCTCACCAACAACGTGCCTCCACTATTGGTCACCCGTTCTCCATCCTTGAACCACCTGTATCTGTTACCGCTGCCACTCACCGTCCGGTCTATCTCAAACTCCTCGCCTACCTCTACCAATGCATCGGCTACTTCCAAAACCTCGCCCTGATTATTGAAACGCAAATCACTCGTCTGAGCCAATACGTTCTCCAAGGATCCAAACTCCAATATGTTGCCGCTCACATCTGCCGACTCCAAACCTGCCAGTCCACTCAGCGTGCCGATCGATCGCAAACGGTTGTTCGATAAATCCAACTTCTCCAAAGCCCCCAACCCATCAGTAATCCCAGGAATCCTGCCCGACATATTGTTGTCCGACAAATCCAACTCTACAACCCGAGTCCCACTCAGCCTAACTCCTTCCCAGCTACTCAATCGACCTACCAGCCAGTTGTCCGAACGATTCCAGTTCTTACCTGATGTATTGTCATATATCGATACCAATGCCAATGAATCCTGTTCGGTCTCACTATCCGTGCCCGTCAACACACTCACCACATTGCTGTTATCCGATTGCTCTCCGGTATTGTAAACGACCCGAACCCTATAGTAATACCGCGTACCATAAGACAAGCCCCGAACCAACTGTGTGGTGTCTGTCACCAACAATCCATCATAACCCGCAACAAACGTTGTGAAATTATCGCTCGTGCTCACATCCAACTCATAGTTCAATACCCCGCCTACCTGGGAATTCCACAGGGATCTGAAACTCGTCGGCGTCACCGACCGCGCCGATAGCGCTTGCGTCGCCCCCGCGGAACGTGTCAACGTGCCACTCGAAACACCCTCATTGCCCGCAGAGTCCCGAGCCATCACTTCTATGGTGTAGCTGCCTACATCCAGGGTGTCTATACGACCCGACAACAACGTCCAGGTACCATCACCATTGTTGGTCGCATCATAGGTAGAATCTGGTAGCTCAACTCTGATCCGTGCACTTGCATCATCTACATCACCCGATAACTCCGGCGATATCTCATCGGTAACCAAATCCTCAACCGTAACCGTAGGGACTACCGTGTCTATCACCAACTCCTCGGTGCTCGTATCAACTCCAACATTGCCAGCCGCATCACTCGCCGTCAACGACAACTCATAGGTCCCATCAGACAAAGGCAACACTACATCATCAGCAATCGTCCATGTGCTGTCTCCATTCACCTCAGCCTCATAAACCTCTCCATCCAAACTCAACTCTACCACCGACGTCGTGTCATCTACCGTGCCACTCAACCCCGGCGTGTTGTCATTGGTCAACAGACTGTCTACCGTAACCACCGGAGCGGTCACATCATAGCGGATCAACAACGTGTCCGATGCCAGGCTCTCATTACCCGCTGCATCAGTGGCTACCGAGGCGCTCAGGCTTATCTTCACCGTATCCTCCGATACAGGTGTCAATTCAACAGTGTATTGTTGAGCATCCACAGACAAAAAGTTGCCGCTCGTTGCATTGCTCAAAACCAGATCTCCTTCCTCGAAGTCATTCACATCCTCACCAAAATCAATCGTCACCACAATCGGACTGTCATTGGTAGGATCGGTACTGCTGCTGCTCAACGATGCCACAGGAGCGCTACCATCGTAGGTGATCATATACGCATCAGCAGCTAAACTCGAATTGCCCTGACCATCCTCAGCTACTCCCGCAGCTATCTCTACAGTGATCTCTCCGTCGCCATCAGGGACCAAATCAAAAGTGTAGACCTGGCCATCATCACTGGTAAAATTCTCCAGCGTGCCGTTGGTTATCGTCAACTCCATCTCTTCAAAACCACTGACAAACTCCCCAAAATCTACCTCAATAGCGATAGGGTTATCATTTGTAGGGTCTGTAGATGTACTGCTGATCGTTGGCTGGGAACCAGCAACATCATAAGCGATGCTGAACTGATCCGAAGCAATATTCGAATTGCCCACTCCATCCTGCGCTATTCCAGCTTCAATGTCCACAGTCAGCTCACCGTTCCCGTCAGGTACTAAATCAAAGGTGTAGACCTGGCCGTCCACATCCTCAAAGTTGCTGCTGGTACCATTGGTCAAGACCAGATCCGTTTCGTCAAAGCCCGTTACCTGTTCCCCAAAATCAACAGATATTGGAATCGGGTTGTCGGACGTTGGATTGGAACTCGTAGTGCTAATTACCCCCTGAGGTGCCGAACCATCGTAATTAATGTTGAATTGCGTGGAAGCCACATTGCCATTTCCGCTGAGGTCGTCGGCTACCCCCGCCAAGATATCCACTGTGACCGATCCATCTCCATCAGGTACCAAATCGAAGGTGTATACCTGACCATCTACATTGACAAAGTTGCTGCTGGTGCCATTCGACAATGTCAGATCTCCTTCTACAAAGCCCGTCACCTCTTCTCCGAAATCGATAGACACGGGAATGGGGCTGGTATTCGTGGGATTGGGTGCAGTACTGCTAAGTATCGGCTCAGGACTGCCGAAACCTGCCTCCCAGGCCAGATTGGTGTCCATGTTATTCAGGGTGAGGTCATCTGTACCAATGGTTCGATCTCCCGCCACGGCAAAGCCTGGCCCTTCGTTGAAGTCCCAATAGGCATCAATGCCCGGTGTGCTTCCTGTGATTTCCGTATTCATGTTGGCCATGATCGCTGCCTGCGACCGCTGACCACTCCAAAGTCTTACCTCATCAATATTCCCGGGGAACATGTCAACACCACCGGGCTCTCCGCCCACAAATAGCTGGGTACCAGACCATGGACCACCTGAGGTAGGGGCACCCACCACGTTCCCGTTTTTGTACAGGGTCACGAGTTCTGACGATGAATTGTAGGCCAAGGCCACATGTACCCACTCATTTTCCGGAAAGTCTTCAGTGTCTTGCAGCACGCCTACAACTGAAAGTCGGCCCCCTTCTATGCTCAACTTCGGAGAATCCGTGTCGAACTCCAGAATTGTTTCACTGGCATTGAGGTCACGGTCTTCATTGTAGACCCAGGCCTCTAGCGTGAAATCCCCTAACGAAACTGCCAGGGGCGTGGATAGATAATCGTCCTCACCATCGAAAGCCAGGGAATATCTGCCTAATAACAGCGTAGTGAATGTGCCGGGGTTACCTATCGCCGTAGCAGTTAGATAGGCACTGGTTGCTCCCACACCCTCATATTCTACTACCGCGACAGTATAGAGTTGGCCCGCCGTCAATCCACTGACAGAAACTGCATTGCCAGAGCCATTGTAAACCACAAACCATCCGGTTCCGGCTTCGTCACCTGGAAAAGTCAAATTACTGCTTGGAACGTAACTGGTTCCATCAACCGGTGTCGGAAAAGCATCAACTCCTGCAAAAATTGCAACAAGCCTCTGGCTTCCATCACCACTGGTCCAACTGATCTCGGCGGTGGTTTCCTCAATATTGGAAATGGAGACATTCGTCGCTTGCGTACTTGGAAGGGGAAGGATCGTATAGGTCTCCTCCGAATTAATCACCCCTGCGAAAGGCACTCCATTCAAGTCCTGGATGTCCTGTCCACCTGCAAAGTCGAGATCAAGAATATTGGTGCCTGCCAGCGCAATCCCATTGACGACAATGTCATAGAGATCTGAAGAGATCAGATTTACGCTGGCGATGGTACCTGTTGCTCCTGTGGCATTCAACTCAAAATCGGCCACATCGACCTGGAACACCCCCTCCGAGAACTGTACCCTAAAAGTGACACTGGTAGCTGCGGTGTTTTCTGAAGTTGGGCTTTGCCTTGTAATCGACGTCACCTCAGGCACCACCTCATCCCTGAGGAATTGTGAGTTGTTGCTCTGTGTAGCGGCGGCAGGTTGACCTGCAGCGTTGTAAATACTGGCGCCGTCAATGGGGTTGATCGTGATAGTCTCCCCGCCGTCTGGGGTCCCTGTAAATGACAAGCCTAACCTCACGACGGATTCGCCTCCAGCCAGTGGTGTCGATCCATCCGTCTGCGTCAAGGTTGTAATGACAGGAGAAGTAGCCGAACCTCCGACAAGCGACACATCAAAATCAGCTATTTCCAAAGCACCAGATCCACCTGCTGTGTTGTATACGCCCTCACTGAAGGTAACATCCAAATAGGAGTTGTCAAGTGCCAGGCTCATAACAGTGATGGTTGGAGGTACGCTGCTGTTACTTAGTGTGAATATGCCTGAAGCTGCAAGTCCTCCATCAGTTTGATTGTTGGCTTCGTTAACGCCAAAGTTCTGATCCACCATGGGCGCGTCGAGTCCAAATGTGACGAGGTCCTGTGCAGAAGCAGCAATATCTGCGGTTATGTACCAGTAAACCGTTTCGTCCGTATAGGCGCTATCAAAGAAAATCCCTACACTGCCATCCGGAACTTGCGGCTCCTGACCCGTGATGAAGCCGCTGACTCCACTTGTGAGGATTTCCTCAGCCGTGCCAAAGTCATCCGTACCAATGCGTTGATAGAACCTGAATTGGTCAAAATCCGCCTCGGCATAGGAACCATTCGGCGTGAAGTATATCCCGATCATGGTGGCGGTACCACCACTCACGGCCATACTCAATTTATAAAGCAGGTTGTCGGTGCTTCCGGCATTGAGTGTTCCTCCTGCTACTGGCAAGGTGGTGAAAGTAAGCTCGACCGGAGGTGGCAACGTAGTGAAGCTACCTGAAAGGATATTTGATCTGTTTCCAGCCGCATCCTCTCCTACCCAATAGACGTAGTAGGTTGTGTTTGGTGATAGTTCAGGCAAAGATCCTGGATTATCCCCTATGCCAAAGGTCTGGTTGCCTGCGGGTACACCCATGGAACTCCCGACATGATCCGAAGCCGGATCACCATTCTCGTCCTGGCCATCGATAATTTGTTGCGCGGTTGGAGGAGACATGGATTGTGTGAAGACATAATAGATGTTTGCTTGCTCATCGGTATCGAATAGCACATCCACTGTTGTAGATTCGATATTATCGAATGAAAGGCTTGACAGAACAGGCGCCGTGACATCTGCCACTGGCGGACCAATTGGGGGTCCTGATGTTACCCAGTTCGATGTTGTTCCTGAAAAGGTAAAATTCTCCAACATACCATGGTTGGCATTGGAAGTACCATCGAGGACGCTGGTACCATTGTTGTCAAAATTGTAGTAAAGAACGAGGCCAGGTTCATTCCCATTCAATTCATTGTTGATTGTCGAATTGATTTCAGTTTCTGATCGGACAAAATCCCAAACCCGAAGTTCGTCTATAACGACTTCCTTGTTGATGCCTCCGGAAATGTACCTACCGACGTAGCCTGTACCCGTCTTGATGGTATTGATTGTCGAGACAGTATTCGTACTAAGACTTCCATCCACATAGAATTCGACATTGGTACCATCTGAAGTAATGGCCAGGTGATGCCAATTTCCATCTGCCAGGGACGTCGAACTCGCGTTGACAAAAGAACCACCATTGAACAGGAGGATGTCACCCAGGTTATTCATGCCTATGGCGAAAGCATTTTGACTTGAACCCGTACCATAGCTGAACATATATTCCACGGATGGGCTGGTGGTGGAAGTGTTGAAGTAGAATTCTATTGTCCTCGGATCACTTCCACCCGGAAGCGCGGCATCAGAGAAATTGACTTCATCATTGTCTCCATCGAAAGCAAGCGCGTCGTTGAGGATGACCTCGTTGGTCCAGTTGATGGTGCCGTTGGCTCCCGGATCGTCAAAATCCGGTCCCCCGAGGTCTCCCGAATATTGGTCAAAGGTGACCGTCTGGGTTGGATCATTGAAAAAGACAACATTGCTCGCCGGACCTGAACCAAAATGTACACCTGTGAAGGTCTTGCCATCCAAGCCGTCGTCAAAGGTGAAATAGGTCAAACCCAAGCCGTTTGTCAGCGTGACTCCGTTCATGAAAAGATTACCTCCACCAAACAAGAAGCCATTGCCGCCAATTTCAGAAATCGCGACGGTTGAGAGGTTAACCACACCCCCAGTTTGAGTTATGCCATAGGAATCCGCAGTGGTGACCCCTTGTAAGACAATCTCGTATCCCGTTTCAGGATCGGGATCTCCCGACAAGTCAAGTGTTCCTCCACTCACCGTGATTCCGGCGCCGGTTTGAAATCGCAGGCTGGTGGGTCCGGAAGTAGAAACGTCTCCCCCGCTGATGAACAAACCACCAGAAGCTCCCGAAAAAGTGACCTCCGAGCCAAGATCCACGGTTCCAGAAGGTACAGCCAGTGGCTGGTCGCTACCGAAAGTAAGATCAGTAAGGGCGGAGAAGACGCCAGCCCCGGCATCAACAATGATGCGTGGCAAGTCCTGGCCATTTGCAGCGAAACTCACTGTTCCCTGCGCCTCCAGGCCTCCGGCTGTATTGGTGATATTGTCCCCCGAAGAAAGGGTAAAATCTGATCCCAGGTACATAATGAACAGTCCAAGCTCTATCGTAGCACCGGTCCCCGGCGTAGTCAAGTCTCCACTGTAAATGAAATTGCCTCCCAATGTTAATGTCGACGGATTCTGCCAGGAAACATTCGCGAAATCACCACCAGTTACCGTATGGCTGGAACCATCCAAAATGAGACTCCACCTGTCCATGGAACTGATTCCTCCCAAGTTGCTGAAGGCGGCTGTCCCTGTGAGCACTAATTCTGGGGCGTCCGTGAAAGATAGATCTGCACCTACACCGACTTCGATCAAGTTGGTAACAAACAGAATATTACCACTGGCATAGTCAACTGTAGTAGTCCCGGAGCCTGTGAACCGAAGGTTGTAGTAGGTCACATCACCCGTATGACGATAGGTTTTATTGTTTCCATCCAAGATCAACGTTCCATCGCCAGCGGTCAATGCAGATGAGCTGGATTTGTCATAGTCACCGGATACGGTGAGTACATAGCCACCGGTACCCATGTCAAGTCCTCCGCTGGTTATGGTAAGGTCGTTGACATCCACAAGGCCATCAAGCACAACATTGTGGAGAATCTCAACATCATCAGTGGAGCCGGGAACCACACCTCCCACCCAGGTGGAAGTTTGGCTCCAGTCACCTGCTTGAGCAGAGGTTATCGGGCCAGCCGCCTGAATCGTAAAAGTCCCGTCACTGTCATCTGACACGCCCTGGCCCACATTGATCACCCGAACCTGTACCGAACCACTCACATCATTCGGTACTGTCCAAGAGTATGTTCCGCCAAAACCAGCAGAGTTGTTATCCGCTATGAAGGTCGAATTCATAAAAGCGTCCGTGCTGTAATAAATCTCGAAGAGGTCACTGCCGTTGCTGCCGGTTTCCGTCCAGCTGATCTCAAAGCTCTGGCCTACGGTCAACGTTTCGCCCCCATTCGGAGCAACGACGGTCACTGTTGGGGCAGCTTGAATGGTGAAGGTTCCGTCACTATCATCCGAAACTCCCTGGCCCACATTGATCACCCGAACCTCTACCGAACCACTCACATCATTCGGAACTGTCCAAGAGTAAGTTCCACCAAAACCAGCAGAGTTGTTATCCGCTATGAAGGTCGAATTCATGAAAGCGTCCGTGCTGTAATAAATCTCGAAGAGGTCACTGCCATTGCTGCCAGTCTCCGTCCAGCTGATCTCGAAGCTCTGGCCTACGGTCAACGTCTCGCCCCCATTTGGAGCTACCACCGTAACTGTGGGAGCAGCTTGAATGGTGAAGGTTCCGTCACTATCATCCGAAACTCCCTGGCCCACATTGATCACCCGAACCTCTACCGAACCACTCACATCATTCGGAACTGTCCAAGAGTATGTTCCGCCAAAACCAGCAGAGTTGTTATCCGCTATGAAGGTCGAATTCATAAAAGCGTCCGTGCTGTAATAAATCTCGAAGAGGTCACTGCCGTTGCTGCCGGTTTCCGTCCAGCTGATCTCAAAGCTCTGGCCTACGGTCAACGTCTCGCCCCCATTTGGAGCTACCACCGTAACTGTGGGAGCAGCTTGAATGGTGAAGGTTCCGTCACTATCATCCGAAACTCCCTGGCCCACATTGACCACCCGAACCTCTACCGAACCACTCACATCATTCGGAACTGTCCAAGAGTATGTTCCGCCAAAACCAGCAGAGTTGTTATCCGCTATGAAGGTCGAATTCATAAAAGCGTCCGTACTGTAATATATCTCGAATAGGTCACTGCCATTGCTGCCAGTCTCCGTCCAGCTGATCTCGAAGCTCTGGCCTACGGTCAACGTCTCGCCCCCATTCGGAGCTACGACAGTCACTGTTGGGGCAGCTTGAATGGTGAAGGTTCCATCACTATCATCCGAAACTCCCTGGCCCACATTGACCACCCGTACTTGTACCGTACCACTCACATCATTCGGTACCGTCCATGAGTAAGTTCCACCAAAACCTGCAGAGTTGTTATCTGCTATGAAGGTCGAATTCATAAAAGCGTCCGTGCTGTAATATATCTCGAAGAGGTCACTGCCATTACTGCCGGTTTCCGTCCAGCTGATCTCAAAGCTCTGGCCTACGGTCAACGTCTCGCCTCCATTAGGAGCTACCACCGTTACTGTCGGGGCTGTTAAAGTGGTGACATCCAGCAACACGGGGCTTGCCTGCAGATTGGGCATACCCTCGTCGTCCTCGGCCACAACGTAGAGGTCATAGTCTGTGCCGGACGCTAGTCCGGTGATATTGTCCGTGAAATCAATCGCCAGCGAAATAATGACCACACTGCCGTCAGCAACCTGACCCGTGAGCGGAACTGACCCTGCGTTCACAATTTCGGAAGAGGTCGGTGCTGCAGCACCATCAGGCAACAATACATAGTAGTAAGTGCCCTCTTCGTTGAGTTGTACCGTAACATCGAAATTGTCTGTTGCGATGTTCTGTGTGAAAGGATAGCCTGTCAGGAAAAATGGTGTCAGCATATCACCAACTGCCGCGCCAGAGGATACAAAACCCGGATCCCCAACGAGATTTCCATCGTTGCTTCCGAAAAGATCCGGAACATCTCCGGAATTGATATTGAAATCATAAGAGAGCTGGAGGTTATCTCCTGAGGACAGGGAGGTTGTCAGTGCACTGTTGTATACCTCTGCAAAAGTTCTTTCATCACCCCAAATCCTGACCTCGTCAATCTCGCCTACAAAAAAATCCTGGACACCGCCAGGCATGTGACCTGCCCCCAAGGAATTGACATTCATACCTGAGTAGTTGGAGACTGAACCCATGTTGTCAAATTCACCATCAACGTAGAAGTTGATCTCTCCAGTGGTGGAGTTGTGCGTCACTGCCACATGGTGCCAGCTACCGTCATTCACGGCAATCAATCCATCCACAATGTCAAAATCTCCTCCATTCCAATGGGCATACCTTAGCACACCCCCATGCACTCCAAATTGAGTGAATGCCCCTAGGGTATCCCCAAGGATGACCAGTGCAGGGTTGCCACCGTAACCAGAGACGTTGTCCGTGGAAGTCGTATTGATCCAGGCCTCGAAACTGTGGCCAGAGGCAAAATTGATCTGATTGAAAGCGACGTGATCCAGCGTACCATCCAGGGAAATGGCATTCTCCGGTGGACTCGTTGTCGTCTGAGACAAATCTGTTACGACCGTTTGTCGATTCGAGGAGGCATCTTCCCCCACAAAATAGACGTCGTACCCGGTGTCGGCTGTT
This sequence comes from Cyclobacteriaceae bacterium, assembly GCA_965601475.1. Classification (GTDB taxonomy): domain Bacteria; phylum Bacteroidota; class Bacteroidia; order Cytophagales; family Cyclobacteriaceae; genus JAWPMT01. The sequence continues at coordinate 2,631,761 of OZ271832.1, forward strand.
AATCCGGAAATGGTTTGTGAATAGGTATTATTCGCCAAAGGCACTGAAATCGAACCGGAGAAAATACCGACTGTACCCACATCATTAACATCAGGAGCGGACGAGGGACTGGCAAATACGGAATAGAATACCTGGCCACCGGCTTCGTCCAATTGCACTTGCAGGTCGAAACCGTCAAAAAGGACGTTACTTATCAAAGGATATCCGCCTACGAAGGACGGCGGCGTAAGGTCCGCAGCAGCGGAAGCCGAAAACCGAGAAATACTGTCTGAGTTGTGTGTTACTGTGGCTGTGTAGGTCTGCGATGTATTGACCGCACTAATATGTGACCAGGTCCCGCCAGTGACAGGTACAGTAGCGACATGGGTCGCACCCTGATTGTCTCCGCAACTTGCATTGGTCTGATATATATCAACCATAGAACCATTAGGAGCCGTACTGGTTCCTGAGATCTCACCACTGTTGACGGTAGTAATGGTTGGCGCAATAACAAAAGGAGTATTGCCATAGTTGATGCCGAGACCTCCATTGCAGAAATAGGAGTTCACACCCACGACATGCCCATTGGATGTATTGGCGAAAAAGAAGAGTCCGTCAATGGCATTATGGGCAATGATGTTCTCATTTCCTAACCCACCAATCTCCACTCCTGAAGACGCTGTACTTACCAGGATTCCATAACCCGCGTTCCCCAGGGGAGTTGTGCCATCCACTTCTACCCCAATCTTGTTGTTCTGGATGAGCACATTGCTGGTGCCAGACTGCAAGGCAATAGCTAAATCACTGGTCAGATCACCATTGCCAGAAACCACATTGTTCGTAATCTGAATTCTTGAGTCCGTGTCGTTGACGCCAACCGCGTTGGTGAGCGTCATACCATTGTCGGCGTTTCTGGGATTACCCGTGCCCGTGCCTGTACCATCGGCGAAGGTGCCTATGTAGTTACCGTCGATGACAATGTCTGTCGTACCAGCGGCAATGCTGATGGCATCAAAGGCCCTTGATATCACATTGCCAGTAATGGAGTTGCCAATTCCACCACCACCATTCATGTTGATACCTCCGCTACCGACGCTGGCGATGGTCTGGCCGTCACCCAGGAGTCCCAGGATGTTATTGGCTATGGTGATACCTGTGGGATCTGTTGTGTTGATATTGATGCTACTTGTTGGAAGAAGGTTTCCCTCGATGGTAACTGAGACCGCACCATCATCAAGGTCTATTGTGCCTGTAGAGAATACTCCTGTCAATTCTGTCAAGCCATCGCTGGTAGTTCCCAGATAGTTCTCCCTAATATTGATGGAGGAAACTGTACTTGCCAGGGAAATCGCCGTTCCCTGGCTGGCACCGAAGAAGTTTCTTTCACCGGTTCCCAGACCTCCAATGTTGACATTGGTGGCACTGGTCGCAACTCTGATACCATTATCGCTTTCAATCATGGCTGTGCCCCCGACATCTATACCAAAGGTGTTGCCATAGATATTGATGTTGTCGGAACTCGAGGCAATCAGTATCGCATCATTATTGAGCCCTGCCAATTGATTGCCTTCTCCGGAGGTATGGTCGCCTCCAATGTCCACGCCTGAAGAGGCAGAAACTGCGATTCCGTATTGCTGCGCATTCGATCCGGATCGATCTGTACCTGCAGGGTTGGTTCCAATTCTGTTGGACTGAATCGACCCTCCGGTGACGCCTACGAGGTAGATGCCGCTGTTGGAGTTGTGATAAATAATATTTTCTGTGATCGTCACGTCATTCCCTGTCACCTTGATGGCACCATTCTGATTGCCGGTGGAACCATCGTCAAAATCTGTCAATGCCAAGCCGATAATGGATACGTTGTCACCACTCACCAGGAAGCCATTCTGATCCGAAGCAGAAGGTGTTGAGCCATCAATCACCACCATGGTGGTTTCATCTCCAAAGGTCCAGCCGGGCTGTGAAGTGCCATCAATCACCGTATTGTTCGCTGTGATTTCAGGAAGATCAGTCACAATGTTGATGATGTTGCCCGATCCTGGAATGTCGAAAGTGATCATGGTCCCGGGATTGGCATTGGCATATTCCATGGCTGCTCTCAAAGAACCTGGACCTGCGTCATCAGCATTCACGACCAGATTCGCTGGAATAGAAGCGACCGTGGAGAATTCCGAAGTTCCGTCCAGCACTGTGGTAACCGTCGCGGTATAGTTCTCGGCCGGTACGATGGCTCCAGTGTAAGACCAATTGTCACTGGTCACAGTAACCTCACCCAGAAAAGTCCTGCCCTGGTCACTGGAGCAGGCATCTTCTGCGGCATAGACGTGGATGAGCGATCCATCAGCTACACCTACGGCCGTACCGGAAAGGCCATTGACATCAATGTTAGTAATGACAGGCGCTGCCAGGTTGTTGTGCGGGGCTGTACCCGAAAAGCTAATGCCATTGGTATTACAATAGATGCTATCCGCAATAATGCGGTTCCGCAAAGGAGCGGCGGTGAGGTCTTCTATGAATACGCCCGTCGTATTGTGGGCGATTACATTTGGCTCTCCGGGGGACACCCCACCTACGATGTTGTCGCTGGCTGCATCCCGGATGTGGACGCCTATGGCATTCGGTATCGAGCCCGTGCCGGCCATATCAGTACCTATAAGATTGGCGTAGATCGTATTGGCGGTCACTCCCGCACCTGAAAGGAATATACCTGCATTGGTATTGCCGGAAATTAGATTGCCATTGGAAGCATTTCCGATACTGTTGCCTGTGGACGTGCCGGTGATTTCAATACCATTGAAATTCGGAATGGCGCCGTCGCCGGCAGCGTTGCCACCAATGCTGTTGTTGAAAATGACAGCACTCGCCGTGTTGTTGATAATGACACCAGTGGCGTTATTCCCTGAAATGAGGTTGTTCGAAATCTGAATGTTGGTTCCGGCCTGGTCCAATCTGATCCCATTTTCATTGGCCAACGCGGACGTTCCATTGTCCACGGTTCCAATGCGGTTGCTTTCGATGACGATGTCATCCGCACCCGCGTCTCTGATTTCTATGCCATCATGGGTCACCCCGGTATTGCCAGAAATCACGTTGCCGTCTCCGCCTGACACACCTCCGATTTGGGTATTGGCACTGGAGCGAAGGATGATACCATCATTGCCATTTCCATTGGCTACGGTACCACTCAGGTCCGTTCCAATGAAGTTGCCCTGGATAGTAGCCATATCCCCTTGGTTAATCTCTATACCAAAGGTTGCGTTGCCGGAAATCACGTTTCCTCTTGCACCATCACCCACGACAAGGCCATCAAAAGCTTCCCCCGACAGGTAGACACCTCTTAGATTGAAGTTGATGATGTGAAAGCCATAGATTTCAACATTCGCAGACTGAACAAAGAATCCGTTTGACGATCCAGCTGAGGTTCCATCCAGGGTGATCATGTCCCCTCCAAAGGAAGAGGATGGCTGGGTTGATCCATCAATAATTGTTCCTGCTCCGGTAATGGCCGGAAGTGCGCTGGTCAAAGCGATGGTCCAGGGTGCGGCCGCACCAATGTCGAAAGTGATGGTAGTACCCGGATTGGCATTGGCAAAATTCATCGCTTCGCGCAAGGAACCCGGTCCGGAGTCATTGGTATTGCTGACGGTCCCATCCTGCACTACAGTTGAGGATGTCAAAGTCGCCCCATTCGTTGTTGCGTTATTCCCATTCACCGAGCGGTCTACGACATGGGTTGCGCCAGTGGCTTCGTCAAAGGGATAGTAGGCGGCCAGTTTCGGCTCATTGCCTAGTGGCCTTTGAAAACGATCGGAGAAATCCGTTTTCACGGAATCGTTCCAGATCTTCAATTCATCTATTTGACCACTGAATTGGCCAAATCCGCCGGTCCCATTAAATCCTCCGATTACCATATCTGCCGTATTTGCATTGGGCGTTATCGTCTGACCGACCTGAGAATCAAAATCACCATCCACATAGAAATTGATGTTGGAGCCATCCCAATTAACCGCGACGTGTACCCAATCGAGCGCTGATATCAAACCGGCCGAGCTTAAGGCCGTTTGTGCGGAAGAGCCGTTGCCCAAATAGAGTCCCAGAGAACCATCGCTGGCGAACAGGACCTGGTAAGGGCTGGAGGCGTTAGTTGTAGAAGAAGGTTTGGCAATGAGTCTTCGGTTGGAACTCCCATCTTGCGCCAAAGTTGTGGCGTTGATCCACATTTCTATGGTTCCTGTCTGCAAATCAAGCTCATCAGCATCGGGGGCATTGATGTTTGAGTTGGCTGATCCGTTGAAGGAGGCTGTCTCGCCCGCAAAGGAAGCTGTGGTGGCAAATTCTATGTCTGAGATGCTGGAAGCATCTTCAGCGCCATTCAATGCGGTAACTCGGTAGAAATAGGCTATTCCGGAGGGGTCATAGGTGACGCTCTCCACATCTGCGCCAGGGCTCGCAGGCGTGACTAAGACCGTGATATCGGTTGGCGTGCCAAAATCATAGGTTGTGGACCTCTCTATCAGGAATCCCGTTTCGTCGTTCGCCTGATCCGCCCATTCCAACACAACAATCCCTGCGCTCTCATAGGCGATCAGACTATCTGGTGCAGCCGCAGGGGCCAGGGATGCGCTTGCAGAGAACTCGGAGATGCCATCGGTCATATCATCCACTATGGCGACGAAGGTTTGGGCAATATCGACATTACCCATATCGACATAGGACCAGTTTCCTCCGGACACCAAGCCAGACCCCACATACACCGCACCCTGATTGTCGGCGCAGGTCAGATCAATTTCATACACGTCGACACTGGAGCCCTCCTGGGCTGTTGAGGTACCGGATACCTCGTCTTGGTTAACCAGTGTGATCACAGGTGCGGCTACGGTGGCCCCATTTTCGAAGGTAATCGCCGAGTTCGCGTTGCAGAAATAATGGTTCTGCAATATGTGATTGCCATTGTCCGTAGAAAGGTTATCGAAGAACAGTCCGCTGCCACCATTTTCGGCAATGGTGTTCTCTACACCCAATCCCCCAACTGTGATGTCGGTGGTACCATCACTAAACTTGATACCATCGGTAAAATTGCCCAGGGCCGAGGTTCCATCCAGGGCGACCCCGATACGGTTACCGGTAATGAGCATATTGAAACAAGAAAAGGTGAAGTTGATCCCATGAAATCCAGACACACCATTTCCCGCAATGGTATTGTCGATGATTTGAATGCGATTGGTGGTGTTGTCCGTACCGTTACTATTCCTGAATGTGATTCCATGTCCCGAATTACCGAAGCCAGGGGTTGCGGCGCCATCGGCTCTTAAGCCTATAAGATTACCTTCAACCAGGACATTGCTCTGGACGCCATCGATGTCAATACCGTCTCCGGTACTTGCAGCGATCACGTTGTTCCGGAAAACCATATTAGCTCCATCTACTATCAACCGGATACCATCCCCGCCATTACCAATGGCTGTGGTACCATTTGCATCCAGACCTATGTAGTTTTCTTCGATGGTGTGGCCTGAACCACTTTGGATGACGATGGCTGCTGTTCCGTTATTTCCAGAGATGATGTTGCGCTGGCCGGTTCCTGTACCTCCCACTGACATATCATCAGCACCTGAGGAGATGTTGATGCCCCGACCGTTGCCAAAATCGCCACTGCCATCTTTGTCAGTACCTATATAATTACCGTGGACAATGACATTGTCAGAGGAAGCAATTTGCAACCCATAATCACTCCCCGAGGTACCATTGTCTGAAATGACATTGCCTTCGCCAATGGTGGAATTCCCACCGATCGTGATTGCAAACGAACTAGAGACATTCAGGCCAATGTTCGTATTGCCGTCGCCCGCGGTTCCATCCACGGTGGTACCTATCCAGTTCCCCTGGATGAAACCATTCGAAGCCCCGGAAATATTCAAACCGGAGAAATTCGAACTGATGATATTGCCCTGCCCTGCAGCGCCAATGCGCAGCCCGTCATTGGCCCCAGTTGCCCGAATACCATTGGTGCTGAAGTTCGTGATGTACAAGCCATATATTGCCACGTTGGCACCATTGGCAATCTCTATCCCATCGGCACCGCTGGCTGACGTGCCATCCAAATGAATCATAGTGGACGCTCCTCCAAATACCCAGCCCGTCTGGGATGTCCCGTCGATGATCGTACCATCACCGGTAATGGCTGGCAGTTCAGTATCCAGGCTGATCAGCCATGGACCCACACCGGGAATATCAAACGAAATCGTCGTTCCTGGATTGGCATTGGCATAGGTGATGGCCTCACGCAAAGAGCCTGGGCCGTTGTCATCTGTGTTGAGTACAACCGTAGGATCTATGGCGGCACTTGCGGAGAACGCCGAAGTACCATTGGTCAAATCATCCACCAGGGCAACGTAGGATTGGGCAATGTCAATATTGCCAGGGTCTGAAAACGACCAGTTCCCTCCTGAAACCGGGGCAGTACCAACGTGCAGTGCTCCCTGGTTATCCGCACAGGTTGAATTGATTTGAAATACCTCCACATTGGAGCCTTCCTGAGCTGTGGAAGTTCCTGAAACCTCGTCAGGATTGACCAGTGTAATGACCGGTGCATCGACGGTAGGTCCGTTGTCAAAAGAGATAGCGACACCGCTGTTGCAGAAATACCGATTGTCAGTAGCCACAATTACCCCTGCACCGACGATAGAAGCATTTTCAAAGAACAAGCCATTGACGCCATTGTAGGCAAGGGTGTTGTTGGTGATCTCAACATTGGTGGAATTGGAAGAGACGGAAATGCCATCACCGGCATTGCCATATGCCACCGTCCCACCTGTTTCGGTCCCTATATCGTTAGACTGGATCAGTACATTGGAAACGGTGTTTTGCAGGAAGATGCCATCTTCGGCCGCTGCATCACCATTCCCGGATATTGTATTGCCGGTCACTTCAATCCTACCCGTCGTGTTGTCAATACCACTGGAGGATTGGATCCACACACCATGACTTTCGTTGAGCAAGCCAGTGCCGGTATCGTCACCGGCGGCACTTGTTCCGATGAAGTTGTTTTGGATCTTTACGTCCGAGGTTACCGAGGACACGAATATGCCAGCACCTGTATTGCCCGATATGGTATTGGATGCAATTTGCACACCTGTTGGTGTGCCACTACTGAATCCCACATGTATACCGTACGTGTTACCGGACACGGTTTTGATTTCGGTGTCGCCAGCGCTATTCAGTCCGATGATATTATGTGAAATCGACACATTGGTGATCGTCCCGAGTACCCGGACGTTGCCCACGCCATCGCTTCCCGAAATCACGTTACCATGGCCAGAGGCAGCGGACCCAATGTTGATGTTGTCTGCCCCTGCGCCAATGTAGATACCTTCCCGATTGCCCAGATCATTCTCGCCGTCCTTGTCTGTTCCGATGAGGTTGCCGTAGATATTGATGAAATCCGATCCGTCAATCTGGATGCCCTCTTCTGATGAAGTCCCATTGGCTGAAATCAAATTGCCTTCACCTGCTCCGGAATCTCCACCAATCGTAATATTGTCGCTGGCCGAACTGATCCTGATACCTTGGTCAAGGTTGCCATTGGCTGCTAGTCCGTCCATGGATGTTCCGATCCTGTTGCCCTGTATGGAACCCACACTGGTATTGAAAATGAATAGCCCCACGTTGTTGCCGGAGATTACATTACCCATTCCCGCTGCACCAATGACGAAGTTGTTCATTCCGGCAGTAGAGGTGACGGCACGATCAAAATTCGTGATGTGGAGGCCGTAAAGCTCAAAATTCGGTTCTGCCACTGTGAAAGCATCGTCGGAGGAACTTGCCAGTGTACCATCCAACGTGACCATCACACCAGCATCCATGTCCCAACCCGGTTGTGAGGAGCCATTAATCACCATACCCACGTCATTGGGATTGTCGATTGTTGGCAGGCCACTTTCTAAAGAAATGGTCCAGGGGCCCGTTCCGGGAATGTCGAACGTAATCGTTTCTTTGGAAGCACTGGCATTAGCATCGGTAATGGCCTGTCTTAGGGACCCGGGTCCATCATCATTGGTGTTGACCACTACAAAGGCAGGAGCGTCCAGTGCGTTGGAAAGTGTCCAGTTCGGCGCAGCATTAGCACCTCCGGTTCCGTCCCAGGATGCATCATTTACCCCTTTTGAATCCCTTACAAATGTCACCGCATCATCATTGAATTGATAGTAAGCCACCAAATCTGTTTCGCTACCAGCATTCAATTCAACAAAGCGATGATTGCTGATCTCTTCCTGGGTTCTGGCCACCTGCCAGACACGCAATTCATCCATCTGTCCATCATAGTGCCATTGCGCAGCGCTATTAACTCGGCCAATCTCGAAGCCGGCGCCCCATCCACTGCTTGAGCCATTGACCGTCACCATGGTCTGCTCCTCACCATTGATATAAATCCTGTTGTTGGAGCCGTCCCAGGTCACTGCGATGTGAGTCCAGGTGTTGGCTGGTATGGCCGCATTTGTTAGGGTATGACCCGTGGCATCAGGTCCTGCTACCCTCCAGTTCAACAGGCCGATTTGCCCTCCGCCATTCATCGTCAAAGCCAGATCCCCGATGGCCCCGCTACCGCTCTCCATATTCTTGAAAATGCCTGAGCCGTAGGAACTCGTAGATCCATTGTTCCCGGTAAGGTCTGAGTAGACCCAAGCCTCAACCGTGAACGGACCAGTGTAGGCAGCACCAAAGACATTGGCAGCCAATGCCGCATGGTCATCGGTTCCATCAAAGTCGAGACCATTCTCGGGCTCAGCATAGGTTACGGAGTAAAGCGTTGATGCTGCATTTCCATTTCCGGAGAAGTCAGTGACCACTGCCGCAGCCAGGGAGACTTCGACAGTGCCGTCGGCACTCGGTGTCACATCGACAGTGAAGTTTTCATTGATTGGCGTGCCGTTTTGCAGATTGGATACTGTAGCATTAGTCAAGGTAAAATCTGACAACTCGAAGCCAGTGACAGGCTCATCAAAATCGATCGTTAAAACGAAGGTAGAGGAGCCCGTGGTACCGGCCGGACCTGATAAGCCTGTTACAGATGGAGAGGTAGTGTCAGCAGCACCTGACACATTCACCCAACCGGGACTGGTGAAAGATCCACCTCCTGCGTCATTCCAACTACCGTCGCTGTTGTTTTCGCTTCGATCGACAACATCATTGCCGGCATTTTCATCAAATGCATAATAAGCAACAAGGCCTGTTGTGGCGACTTGATCCGTCACGTCCAGGGCGTTGTTGCGATCATCGAAATTAGGCCTTGCAAAGTCCCAGATCTTCAGTTCATCAATTTCCCCTCCCAAATGCAAACCATTGAAAGGATTTGCCGCCAAGGCCATGGTATTGGTAGATGCACCGGTGGAAAGGCCATCGGAACCCAAATCATTTGTGGTAACAGCGACACCATCTATAAAAAACTGAACCGTACCTGCGTTGCTGGTAAAAGCTACATGATGCCACAAATTGTCATTAATCGCGTTGGCGTTCGTGTTGGCGTTGAAGACATTGTTGCTGGCTAGCCCCAGATATCCCTGGGCACTTAAAGAATTGTCTGCAGCTCCCATGAAGAGGAATATGAATCCTTTTTCTCCGGTTGAGGCCGTGTTACCAACGATGGTTTGATTGCTGCCCAAATCGTCGAGTCGAACCCAAGCTTCGACAGAGAAAATTGCGGTGTTCTGAATGAACGAGAAATCCTCACTTCCTCCAACTACAATCTCATCATCCGTACCGTCAAAATGCATGGCACTCCCCGGGAATGGATTCGTTGTTGCGAACTCCACAGAAGATCTGGCTGTGCCGCTTCCGTTTTCGGCCTCCACGACATAGTACCTTCTTGAGGCATCCTCAGCAAATGTGGCGGTTTCCACATCGGCCCCCAGCCCCAAGGATACTTCTACTTCTGCCCCGGAAAAATTGCCGTAGGCATCTGAGCGATACACCTTGTAGGCAGTCTCATCAGTGGCATTGTCCGTCCATTCCAAGGTTACATTAGTCCCGTCCGGCGAGTAGGCGACCAGGTTGGTAGGTGCTGCTGGAGGTGCTGCTGATGTAAACGTGTATACGCTGCCAGGATCCAAGCCAGCCTCATTGGGATTATAAGAAGCGGTGAAGAAGAAATTGCTGGATGCGGTCGGCAACAGTACATTGAAGTTGTTGTTATTCGTAGCACCTGAAGCGATATCCGCAGTGATCCAGAAGTAGGTCGTACTGCCATTGGTGAAGGTACTACTGAATGGGAAGGCAATGTCGCCGCCCCCAGGATTCATTGCGGGATCATAATCGGATGGAGCGCCCAGCAGGGTGGCCGTACCAAAATCATTGGTGGTGTTTTGATACAGCTCGAATCCATCTGTCACGAAGTCCGCCCCATCAAAAGTCCCTCCAAAGAAAAACAAGAAGCCCTGCGCAGTGGCATCAGCCGTGGCCACATCCATCTGAAAGTTGTAGATGATGTTGTCCGTGGAAGGGATGGCCAGGTTTCCATCGCCTAGTGTCAGGGTGGTGAAAGTGATGTTCGCAGGCGTTAGTGTGGTGAAGGATGTCGCCAGAATCTCGGATTGATTGCCTCCATCGAAACCATCATCATCCGCGAGCCAATAGATGTAATACGTGGTACTGGCCACCAGGTCGTTGCCATTGGTGAATCCGGTATTTCCTACTGTGAAATTGCCCGCACCATCGATGTTACCATAGTTGAAATAGTTGAAGGCTTGCGATCCCGAATGATCCTCACCAGCAAGAATTTGCGCTGTGGTAGGTACAGTTGCTGAATTGGTGATCACATAATACAAATTGGACTGCGTATCCACGACGATGTCAATTTCGGCCTCTGTCGTAGCCGGGGTCACGACCAGGCTGTGCAAGTTGATCGCCGTGGCTGCATCCAAGGATGGGGGTCCATCTGTGATCCAGGTGGCACCGTTGATAGTTCCATTATTGGACCCAGCTAGATCAAACAGTGTAGGTCCCGATCCAGTGACAAAGTCATAGTAAGCCACCAGCCCTGTTTCTGAGCCGGTCAATTGATTGTCGTGGTTGGCCAGGATATCTGTTGCATTTCTCACCACATTCCATATCCTTACCTCATCGATATCACCGTCAAATTTGTCCGTCAAAATACTGGAACCGATGCTGTTGAACGAGGTCTGCAAGACGTCATAGGTGGTTGTCGTTCCTGAGCCGTCTGGTTGACCATCAACGTACAACTGTACCTCATTTGTTGCTTGACTATGGACCGCGGCGATGTGATGCCAGTTGCCATCGTTGACGGTGGTCGTCCCATCTATTAAATCGAAGTCGGTGGCAGTCCCCATCCAATGAGTGTATCTGACAACACCACCATGGACGCCGAAGGCCCCCCTTATGTTGTTGTCGGTATCACCAATGACAGGTAGGGCCGGGTTACCATCGTAATCATTGGTAGCATCTAATGAAGTGGTCCTTATCCAGGCTTCATAGGTGAGTCCGGCTGGGAAAGTCGCCCGCGCAAAGGAAACATCATCATCTGCACCATCGAAGCTCAGCGCGTTGTTGGGTGGGCCAGCAGCATTGGAGGCTCCGGGTGTTGCGGCCACGGATTGAAAATCAACGTCATCAGCATCCGTATCAGTGGCGTCGGGTATTCTGGAAACAGATTCGTCCGCTTGGCCAGTAGAAGTGCCACTGGGAGCCTGACCGGTTGTACCGCCCAAATCCACGCGATCTACCTCTACCCCCTGAAATCGGAGGACCACATCGACCACGTCGGTCATATCACTGGTGCTGGCATCGCCCAGGACCAAGTAGTCTCCGGCAACTGTGTTGGTGACTACTCCTGCGCCGGAGGAAAAGTAACTGGCAAAACCAAAGGCGCCGGTATTGGTCAGGTCCCCACTAAACCGTAAGGTAGTACCGTCATCATCGAATACTTCAATGGCCCAATCTCCTGTGGTCAGGTCAAGTCCTGCTTCGCCTATATACAATTCAATGAATTCATCCTCCACGGAAACAGTGCTGGCTCCGTCCACGCCATTGAAGCCATTAGTGCTCCAGTCGGTTTGCGGAGAGGTGACGACTTCGTTGATTTTGACATTGGGTAGCGCCAGCAAGGCATCTCCGGAAATGGTCCAGGCACTTGGCGCTGAGGTCAAAATATTACGCCCGGGCTCTCCAGTGCTGGAATAGGTCAAACCGGACGCACCAAGTACAACCCCTATCTCAAGGCTAGCTGACTGCGTCGCCCAGCCATTGAGGATGGCGTCGTAGTTGGCAATAGAAATGGCCGTCCCATCGAACAGACCTGTCATATTGGAGACGAGTCCAACATCCCACAGGCTCAGGTCCCGATTGAAATTGGAGGCATTTTTAAATGTTTCGTTCATCGTCGTAACCATGCCCACATCCCAGCCGGATATGTCCGAATTGAAAGCCGCAGCATTGCGGAAAGTGAAGTTCATGAATTGGACATTGGTCATTACCCAACTGCTGAGGTCTTGATTGAACAGGTTGGTATTCCGAAACATGTCAGAAACGTTGACTGCGTTGGTCATGGTCCATGTACTCACATTGCCATTGAAGACCGACGCGCCATAGAACATACCATTGAACTGCTGCACATTGCTCACATCCCAGCCTGATAGGTCGCCATCCAGCAGCACTGCTCCTCTGAACATATTACTTACATGGGTAACCGACGATAAATCAGGTGCATCCGTAGCATTGTAAGTCAGGACCGAGCAACCATAGAAGGCATTCTGCAAGCTGGTCCAGGCAATATCGCCCCATTGTTCGATGGTCTGAATTTTCGTGACCATCTGACCTTGATTGGCATTGTTGAAATAGATATTGGGGAAGTCTCCTGTGATGGAAACCTGATAGGTGCCTGCCACATCATATTCATGAGTAGCATCTCCACCAAAAGCGGCCTGTACGGTACCATCTCCCCAATCTACGGTGTAGTCCTGACCAGTATCCGTAGTGGGGATGCTGATCGACTCAGCTGCTCCTGTAGTCTGCCATGTCGTGATGAACGCCTTTTCAAAAGCCTGTGAAGGGATCCAGTTGGAGCCATTACCATCCAAGGTGAATCCGGCATCCAAGGTGCCATCATGCCCATTGCCAGTGTAATCGAAAAGCGTGGTTTCCATGCTGTTGGGGGCATTCGCCGACCCTTGATCAAATCGATAGTAAGCAACCAGGCCTGCTTCGTCTCCTGCTAGCGTTGTATTCAGGTTGTTCTGAATCTCTGTTGAGTTTCTTGCCACATTCCATATGCGTATCTCGTCCAACTGCCCATTAAAAAAGGCCGAGCCCTGAATCGAGCCAATGTATAAGTCTGATGTGTTTGAGGGGTTCGCTGATGTCGTGCCTGAGTTTACACTTTGCCCGTCTATGAACAACTCCATCGACGACCCGGACTTCACGGCAGCCACATGGTGCCATCGATCATCTGCGTAAGAGAGCGGAGATGTCACCACCGTATTGGGAGATCCCGAGGCATCCCGAATCTGGAAGGTAACCGTCCCATCCATCGAAAGCTGGTAGCCTGGATTGCCATCAAACTTTGAGAGTATTCTGGAGCTGGAACTGGAAGCGGTCTTGAACCAGGCTTCCAAAGTGAAATCTTCTAAATCAGTGAAATCAATGGCTGCATCATGGCTTACGAGAACATCATCACCAGTTCCATCAAAGTCCAGGGTATTTCCTCCACGAAGCATAAAAGGTTCGGTCACCACCCATGCGCTGTGATCACCCCCGCCAAAGTCTGCCCGTGCCCTGGCATAGTAGACGGTATTGCTCGAGATTGACTGACTGATATTTCGTGTCCCTCCGGCGGAACCGATGTTTTGTGAAAAAAGAGGTGTTCCGAAGGTTATTTCCGTCGCCACTTCCAGGTCAATGGTAGCCCCGGCAGGCACTGTCACGTTGATGAAAAAGTTGGATTTTGAAATCCCAAAAGGATTCGAAATCGTTGGTGTGACAAACACATCTACCGAGGTCGTGGCACTACAACCTGTGGTATTGTCTGTTACTTCCAGGTAATAAGTTCCGGCACTCAAATTGATCGCTGAAGCCCCTGTGCCCGTAGGCATGGTCATGCTCATGTCGGTATACCACTGATAAGTGTAAGGTCCGGGAGTGCCACTTGCAGTCCCCGCAGCGTTGACCACGCCATCCGCTGCCCCATCGGAGGACTCATCAACAACGATGATGCTAGGTGTATCGATGGTTGGTGTGACAGATTCATCCAAAACGGTCACTTGCTGTATTTCAAAGCAGGCATTGTCGTTGTTAATGATTTCAATGGTATAGTCATTAGGCACGAGGTTCGCGGCAGTGATTCCTGTGGCCCCTGCAACGTTATTCTCGGTTGCGGCTCCACCGTCCGCAACGGGGCCAGCAGTTCCGATGCCTTCGTAGATGGTCATGGTATAGTTGCCTGCGGGCTCGCCACCGGAGGTAGATGCTGTCACTGAAATGGATCCATCCCCACTGCCACAGAAAGTATTGTTGACGATGATGGGTGGGTCAATCGTGGGTTTGGTGCAGGCTGGTCCCAAAGGAGGTCCGGTTGCCGACCAGGTAGCATCACCGCTAAAGGCACCATTATTGGCTGTCGTTGATTGGTCAAACACGGTCATTCCAGACCCAGTGGCAAAGTTGAAGTAAGCCACGAGGTTGGCTTCGTCGCCATGCAATTCGACATTTCTGAAATCACTAATCTGGGTTTCAGTGCGTTGAACATCCCAGATACGGACTTCATCGATCTCGCCATCCAGATATTCGCTCGGAAAACCGCCAATGTCATTGGGTGAGCCAATGGAAAGCGGCTTATCCGTGAAGCTCGACATGCCATGACCTGTGAAGCCGATGGAAGTACCATCCACAAATACTTCTGTGTCTGTGGTAGTGATGTTGAAAGCCAGGTGATACCAAATGTTAGGGTCTATGGTCACATCGACGGTTTGGAATTCGGTCCCGTTGTACATTCCTATTGTATTGCCAACGGTATTGATATGGAAACTCCAGCGTGTCTCACCGGCGTTGTCGTCTCTGAGTGCCAAGACTACCTTGTTGTCAGTCAGGTCTTCATGGGCCCTTACCCACAACTCCACCGTACCGGAGTTGAAGTCATAGAGGGCATTTGCCGCTGCTACCACCTGGTCCCCGGAACCATCCACCTCCAGCGCATAATTGATCGGGTTAAGTGTGGGGCTGTTGCCACTCCATGTAGCCCCTGTAATGTCTCCGTCAAGATCCGTATTGCCCTGGCGGTTCACCACTGATGATCCGGAACCTGTAGCAAAGTCGTAATAAGCGACCAAATTGGACTCATTACCTGATAATTCCAGATTCATGAAATCAGCAATCTCCAGTGCCGTTCGAAGATCATCCCATACGCGTAACTCATCGATCTCACCATCAAATCCATTGCAATCACAGATGTGACCCTGACGACCAATGTAAGCGGGATTGGTATCGTTGTGCGTAGAGGGGTCTGTGACCAATGTGTAGGTCTTAACACCATCTGCGACGCCGTCCAGGTAGAAGACGACCTGGTCCGACACGCTATTATATACCGCCGCAACATGGTGCCACTCGCTAGTGCCGATATCCGTGTCACTCAGTTGCCATTCGAAGTTCGTCCCGTCAGAGATCTCCAACCCTATTCTCTGATTCTGAATTTGAAATATGAAAACATCAGGGTTTGAACCTCCGCCTCCATGGCCCTTAGAAAGTATGGTTTCATTGTCCGTGGCTGTAACATAGACCCATGCTTCCAGCGTGAAGTCTCCATCGACGATGTTCAGATCATCGGCAGAGGCAATATCCGGATCATCAATGGAAACAAATTGGGGCACAGGAGTCGTGGTCCCGTTGGTAAAGGAGAGTGACGATTGTCCGAATAGTGGAGAAATCAGCAGACACAACAATAGTGTCAGTATTGAGAACTTGTAGGCGGCAGCGTTCATCGAATATCGGTTTTGTAATTGAGCCATCATGCACGTTTCTGGTCAGCAATGCACAATGCAAATTGCTATGAAAGATAGGAGAATTTCCAGCGATTCCATAATACAGAAAGTATACAGCTTCAAGGCTATCCGAATAGTACTAATCAATCTGTACTTGCTGGATCAAAATCCTAATTAGTCTTAGAAAAGTCTAATGTTAATTTTTCGAAATCAAGGCACAAACGTCAGAAACCAACAATCGCCCAAATCATGCCATTCGTCGGTCGATTCAGCAAAATGCGTATACATAAGGATTTCAATGGTCGAAATTAATCCTTGAAATCGGTCATTTTTCTTTACTTTACTTTGTTTCAAAACGCATTGCCGCCATGCTTCATCTCATTAAACCTGGTCTATCCCTGACATTGTGCCTATTCTGTTTTGTATCCTTGGGCCAGTATGATTTTCAGTCAAAAAAAGCCGAGAAGCTCTATAACCAACTGGAGGAATATTATGAGCAAGCAGACTATGAAGGAATTCTCGACAAAGAGGATGACATACTGCAATATTTCGAGCCATCAAAGGACACACTAACCGCCCTTATGTATTCCTTCCTGACGGAAGCCTACTACTTTGGGTTGGACGACGTTGAAAACGGTATCGCCTACGCTGAGAAGGAGTACGAGTTGAGAAAGTCTTTTTCCTCCGAAAACGACCAGGGCTACATCGACATGGTATTCAACCTTGGGACGTTGTACGACGATGCAGGGTACTACGATGAAGCCGAAGCCATCTTCCTTGATCTGCTCAATACCCTCGACAAGCGAGATGTGGACAATTTCAATATCTCGTTGAGAGCGGCATTCATCCACTACACACTCACTCAAGAGGCCGACAAGGGTCTCAACCTGCTGAAAAAGCACAGGAAAGTAATCGACAAAGGAAGTTTTGACGAAGCCATGGCCTTGAAGGCACAGGGCGACTTTCTAGAAATCAAGGGGGAATTCACCAAAGCCGAGAAAGCTTACCTCCAGGCTTTGGAGATTCTCGATGATCAAGGATACTATCCATCCTTGGAATATACCAACATTATGAATGCCATGGGGTTGCTGCATATCAACAAAAGCAAGCTCCCGGATGCCGAAAGAACCTTCAATGAAGCCCTGGACGTCCTGGCAAGAATGGGTGGCGACACCGAAGAACAGGTCTACGGCACTAAGTTCAATCTCGCACAGGTATACTTTGAATATGGGCTGTTTCAACAGGCCATCGATACCTATCTCGAGATTTTGGAGTCAGACAAAGAATATTACGGTGAAGACTCGTATTCCGTCATGCTTACCGAATCTGTACTTGGGGGTATTTACTTTGAGGCAGGCGACTATCAAAACGCAGAAGACCATTTGAACATCGCCAAGGCCGGCCTCGAAGCCCTCGGCGAAGAAGAATCTTACGACTACTCAAGGGTATTGAGTGACCTGATGCGACTTTATGCCGCGACTGACCGATTGGAACAAGCGCTAAGTACAGGTAACCAAATGTTGGAGTTGACAAAATCCATTTTTGGAGACCGCCACTACTCCTATGCCACCGCACTTTCTAATTTCAGCGAGATTGAGCAAAGATTCGGTCAGGTTGACGAAGCCCAGGAGCACCTGGAGGAAGTTCAGAAGATACGTTCGAGAGCCCTGGGAGACAATCATCCCATGCAGGCCCTCTCACTTCGAAAGCTCGCCATTGTGAATTGGAGGAAAGACCAAATTGATGAAGCCATGGACTACTATGGGCAGACTTTTGACAACTTTTTTGGGCAAATCAACGCCTTCTTCCCAGTGCTGAGTGAGCAGGAAAAGTCGAAATTCTACTACAACCGGTTACGCCCTTCTTTCGAACAATTCAATTCCTTCGTTGTGGAGAAGAACAGGGACAACAAGGAGCTTATCGCCAAAATGTATGACTACCAACTCGCCACAAAAGGTCTCATCCTGTACGCTACCAACAAAGTGAGAGCGAGCATTCTGAACAGTGGAGACTCGCTACTCATCAATAAATATGAGACTTGGATTGGCCAGAAAGAGCAACTGGCTCAACTCTACAGCGCCAGTGAATTGGATGTTGATATCCGAAACAGCAGAATCGACTCACTGAGAGAGGAGGCCAATAACCTTGAGAAAGAGCTCAGCGGACTATCTACTGAATTTGCCAATACGTTTGCCAGTCAGAATGTTACCTGGAGAGACGTGAAAGCAAAGCTAAAGCCGGGGGAAGCTGCAGTGGAGGTGATCCGTTTCAGGGATTTCAATCCGGACTCGGCAGGCGTCTATACTGAAGAGGTTTATTACGCTGCCCTGATTGTGACGCCAGACACTGAAGAAGCACCTAACATGGTGGTCATGCGTAATGGTCGGCTGATGGAGACCCGATACCTCGCCAACTACCGAAATGCAATCAAATACCAGGTCAGCGAAAACTCCTCCTATCAGCTGTACTGGCGACCCATTGCCAACCGACTTCGAGGAATCAAAAAGGTATATTTTTCACCGGATGGCGTATTCAACCAAATCAGCCTCTACACGTTGCGGAACCCTGCTACACGTAACTATATCATTGACGAAATACAAATCCAGTTGGTAAACAACACCAAGGACCTGGTGGCCGTGAATAGCTCAAACGGCAACAGTGGCAAAGCCAACGTGCTTTTCGGCTATCCGAATTACAACATGGGGGCTGTCGAGCAAAATCAGGAAGAGGATGATTCGAAGAGCAGTGCGGCACAGGCAGCAAAAGCGGCAGCCGAAAACCGCGGCGTCAGAGGTGCACGTGGGGCCAGGGGCCAAAGAGGAAATCGTGGACAAGAGCTCTCCAGGGGAAGCATACCCCGAGGGCTCAGGGGCAACATGGTTAGGTATATGCGCTCCAATAACCTATTGGTACTATTGCCAGGCACGAAGAAAGAAGTGAATCTAATAGATAGCCTCCTACAAAAGAGACAAAGCACTACGGAAGTGTATATGGAAAATGAGGCGCTGGAGGAGGCGATCAAAGCCGTCGATAATCCTCAGACGCTGCACATTGCAACACACGGGTTCTTTCTGGAAAACGAGGAAGGCAGCCACGGAAGTGATAGCTATGTTGAAAACCCACTGCTTCGCTCAGGCCTGATCCTGGCAGGGGCCAATAGCTATATCTCCACAGGACAAATTTCTGCCGATGGAGCCTTCGCTGAAGACGGAATATTGACCGCTTACGAAGCCATGAACATGAAACTGGACCAAACAGAAGTAGTCGTGCTTTCCGCTTGTGAGACCGGATTGGGTGAGGTGAAGAATGGAGAAGGCGTCTTTGGCTTGCAGCGGGCGTTTCAGGTAGCCGGCGCCGACGCTATCATCATGTCCATGTGGACTGTCGACGATGACGCCACTCAAGCACTGATGACCAATTTCTATGAAGAATGGCTACAATCCGGCGATAAGCAACAAGCTTTCATCACAGCACAAAAGCGCCTCAAAGCGGAGCGGGATGCACCCTACTATTGGGGGGCCTTTGTGATGGTTAGCAACTGATCTGTTTTGTTACATCCGGTCCCTCCGAATTGATCTCCAGGGTCTTTGAGTTGTGGGTGTGGAAACGCCTGCAACGCTGCCTTTCCCTGTGACGCCAAAAACCCAACAAAAGGTAGTTTCAGCTCAAGGATAGGATTACTTTTACCGCCATGGCTGAGCAAAAGAAAAAACTATTCCTGCTTGATGCAATGGCGTTAATATACCGATCGCACTTTGCCCTAAGCAACAACCCCATCGTGAATAGTAAGGGAGTCAATACAGGAGCAATTTTAGGTTTTACCAACTCTCTCTATGAGATCATCACCAAGGAGATGCCCACACACCTGGGCGTGGCATTTGACACCGATGTACCTACCTTCCGGCATGAGGAATACGAAGCGTACAAGGCCAACAGAGAACGCCAGCCTGAAGAGATCTCTGTAGCCATCCCCTATTGCAAGCAGATCATCCAAGGATTCGGCATTCCCATACTGGAACTAGACGGGTACGAGGCTGACGACATCATAGGCACGCTGGCAAAGTCCGCAGGAAGTAAGGGGTTTCAGGTCTATATGATGACGCCCGACAAAGACTTTGCGCAGTTGGTGGATGACAACATATTCCTCTACAAACCCGCAAGGATGGGCAATTCCGTGGAGCTTCTGGGCGAGCAAGAAGTTCTTGCAAAGTTTGACATAGATAGAGTCGAACAGGTAATTGACGTTTTGGGACTGAAGGGTGACGCAGTCGATAACATCCCAGGGGTCCCAGGCGTGGGCGACAAGACTGCCTCCAAACTTCTCAAAGAATACGGCTCTGTAGAAAATATTGTCGCGAGTGCGGACGAATTGAAAGGCGCATTGCAGAAAAGGATCGTGGAGTTTGGACAGCAGGGAATCCTCTCGAAGCAGCTGGCCACCATCAAAACAGATGTTCCCATTGACCATAATGAGCAACAACTACTATACTCAGGTCCTAATGAGGATGTGCTCGTTCCCCTATTCGATGAACTTGAATTCAGGTCGCTCTCGAAAAGAGTTTTTGGTGAAACTGCAGCAAAAAAGGCCGCTGATTCAGCACAGTTGGGGCTTTTTGCTGAGGCAGAGGAAACTTCCCAGAGTCGCGCCACCACGAAGAAGAGCGTCGATTCATTTGCAGTCGACTATGTACTGATTGAAAAAGAGGCAGATGCAAAAAAACTGATCGCTGAATTACTGGCACAAAAGGAGTTTTGTTTCGACACAGAAACAACCAGCCTGGAAACGGTGGAGGCGGAACTGGTAGGTATTGCCTTCAGTTTTCAGAAACACAAAGCCTACTTTGTCAGCTTTCCGGAAAACCAGGAGGAGGCGCTGGAATTGGCAGCACACTTCAGGCCTGTTTTTGAAAATCCCGAGACCAGAAAGATCGGACAAAACCTCAAGTACGACATCCAAGTCCTGCGCAATTACGGAATCGAATTGAAGGGGGAGATCTTCGATACCATGCTGGCACATTATCTTATTGAGCCCGAAGCTGCTCACAACATGGATGTGCTGGCCGACCGTTATCTCAATTACGTGCCCATAAGCATCGAGTCCTTAATCGGCCCCAAAGGCAAAAGGCAAAAGAGCATGCGCGAGGCCCCGCTCGACGCTGTGACCCGATACGCCGGAGAAGACGCGGACATTACCCTTCAACTGAAAGGTCATATCGAAAAAGAGATCCAGACCAAAAACCTGGACAAATTACTCAAGGACGTAGAGCAACCCTTGTCGTTTGTGCTGGCTGACATGGAGTACACCGGGGTCAGCATTGACCCACACACACTCTCGGATATGTCTGAGGATCTTGGATCACTTGGACAGAAGGTCGAGCAGGAAATCTACGAAATAGCCGGAGAAACCTTCAACATCGGTTCACCCAAACAACTTGGCGTGATACTATTTGAGAAGCTCAAGCTCATCGAAAAGCCCAAGAAAACACGAACAGGACAATACGCTACGGGAGAAGACGTGCTCAGTAAGCTTGCTCCGGAACATGAGATCGCCAGCAAAATCCTCGAATTCCGGGAGTATCAAAAACTCAAATCCACTTATGTCGACGCGCTCCCAAAGCTCGTCAGCCCCAAAGACAACCGGGTACATACCGACTACAGGCAAACCGTCGCGGCTACTGGTCGGCTGAGTTCCAACAACCCCAACCTTCAAAACATACCGATACGTACGCCAAAGGGTCGCGAAATCCGCAAAGCTTTTGTGCCCATCTCAGATGACTTTCAAATTATGTCCGCCGACTACAGCCAGATCGAATTGCGGATCATGGCAGCCTTTTCCGAGGACGAGAGTATGATCGGCGCATTCAAGGAAGGTCGGGATATTCATGCAAATACCGCAAGCAAGGTTTTCAAAGTGCCTTTGGACGAGGTGGACCCAAATATGCGACGCAAAGCCAAGGAAGTAAATTTTGGCATCATCTATGGCATTTCAGCCTATGGCCTTTCGCAAAACCTCAATATCCCAAGGGGCGAAGCCGCGGAGATCATCGAGGCTTATTTCAAAGAATTTCCAGCAGTCAAAAGCTACATGGAAGAATCCGTGGCCAAAGCCAAGAAACTGGAGTATGTCGAGACCATACTCGGACGCCGCAGATACCTCCGCAATATCAACTCACGAAATTTCACCACACGAGGATTCGACGAAAGGAATGCCGTAAATGCGCCGATTCAAGGCAGCGCCGCAGACATGATCAAGGTAGCCATGATCAATATCCACCAATGGATGAAGGAGGCTGAACTGAAGTCCCGAATGATCATGCAGGTACATGATGAATTGGTTTTCGAAGCTCATCACACGGAAATCGATTCCCTGCGAAATCAGGTGGAAGAGTACATGAAAAACGCTATTCCTTTAGCTGTGCCGATGGAAGTCGGTATTGGATTGGGTAAAGACTGGTTGGAAGCGCACTAGTAGTAGAAATCTTCCTCCTCATCTTCAGACTCCAGGGGTAGGAAGTTGAATTCGATATTGACGAAATAGGATAGATCCTCACCAATTTCCAGGACATCCTCATCGTCTTCTTCGTAGTACCAGTTCACAATGACCTTCTGGCCCCGCTTCTCGATATTGGCCAGTCGCTTGAGGATACCCAACAGACATTTTGTGGAGCTGGTATTGAAGTATTCCAAAGCAAAATTGGCCGTGAATTCGCGCGATGTATCGGACACCTCATACCCCTCGAGGTACTCGTAGATTGGCGTGTAGAAGTTGATCGAGACTTCCGGAGACGATCGTCCCTTGATTTCGAAAAGGTCTTCATATGGATCAATCACCACGTAAGGTGTAACGCTTGTAGGATCCAATAGCATTCTTCTCTTTGTCATTTCCATAGCTAGAAGTTTATCACAAAGCCCATCACCAGAATATCATCCACTTGAGCGAAGGAAGTACCCTCTTCAGGATTCATCCAGTGGTGCAATTCCCTATCCAATATCTCTTGCTGCTCTCGCATGGGCAGCACATGGATTCTCTCCAGGAGTTTCATGAATCTTATCCTCTTGTATTTTCGATTGAACTTTCCCCCAATTTGATCTTCGTACCCATCTGAAAAGATATAGCACGTAGTTGGCTCTGTGATTTTGACAATTTGGCGACTGAAGAAAGGCTCCTTTTCCTCGTGAACCTCACCAATGGATTGGCGATCTCCCTTAAACACCTTCATGTTTCCCCTCTGAAAGAATACAAGATTGTTTTTGGCTCCGGCAAACTCCAGTGTCTTTGTCCGTTGATTAATAGAACAAATGGATAGGTCCATACCATCCTGTACATCCTGCTGTTCATTGTTGAGGGTCTTAACAATGGCATTATGCAATCGCAAGGCGATTTTGCTAGGGTCCAAAATTTGTCGCATCCCTACAATACGTTCCAGATGTTCTATGCCTAGCATGCTCATGAAAGCCCCCGGCACACCATGACCCGTACAATCCACCGCCGCAATAACGAACTTAGGGTCTTTATAATCCAGTTTCTTAAACCAGAAAAAATCTCCGCTAACAATGTCTCTCGGTTTAAAGAAGACGAAGGACTCCTTGAACATCTTGCGGAAGGAGGAAACCTCTGGCATCATCGAAAACTGGATACGCTTGGCGTAGTCAATGCTCTCGGTGATCTCCCGGTTTTTCTCTGAAATGATATCATTAGCTGCCTGCAATTCCTCCGCCTGCCTTGTGATCTTTTGGTTGAGTTCCGTAAGTGTCTCCACCCTTCCCGTAAGGAGATTCTCCTTATTGGCTTTGGAAAGTATGTCCACCTGTGTCCCATCCAGAATTTTGCGGGGGAGCAGCTCGATCATCAGCGGGAAGTCCTCCAGGCTCTTGTAGTGCGTGGCTATTTCATCGTAGGATTTCTCGTAGATCTTACGTGTGAAGTTCTCGCTAAACTTCAATTCCAGATTGGTGAAAAGGGTATGTGAGATATCAAATAGTAATTTGTACCAGTCTGCCGGGTTCTTGGGGAGTTCCTCCTGCAACTTGAAGGGTATGGGCACATACGCTTCATCTGGCACAGAGTCAATCCACTGCTGAAGGGATACCAGCATCTTATCCCCGGCTGAGCCAAGGAGATTGTATGCTTTTTCCAATACGGAAAGAATGAATACCCGTGCCAGGGCAATGGGCTGTTGAGCCCTTGGTAGGAAGATGATTTGAAGCGAATCGACCTCATTGGCAAAAGGAAACTTCTCCTGGAGCTGGGTTCGGAGATCCTCCCGGGAGCGGATGGAAGAGGAATTCAGTTCGGTAATGTACTGCTCAATCATGAGGTACGTCTCGGGGAGCATCTTCAATTGTTTGTCCGCGGACTGCCCGAAAAATTTCCCCACCTTGCCCGAGAGAATGGAATATTCCTTGTCGTCAGAGACACGCTCGACCATGAAGGTCAGCAAGTCCTGCATATTATGCTTGAGATTCTGCTTCTTGGCGGTGTCCTTCCGCTTCAAAAAGTCCAGCATACCACTACTAGGCTACTTTTGCTGCCTTGTATATGTAGTAGAATCCCATTCCGGACAAGGTCCAGGTTACGACCAGCGCCACAAACCAGATAATCTGACCTACAGTAGATCCGAAGATTTGGTTGAAAATATTCAACTCGAAAAAATGATCTATCTGCATGTGTAAGTGCCCTACGGCCATTACGATAAAACCCCAGGCCATCAAGGCCATGCCCTTTCCGAAGATTCCACCTCTCAGTGCTCCGGAGGTCCTCAGTGCGAAATACATGCACAAGAAGAGAAAGGGTAATTCTAATACCCCAAACAATGCCGCAAAGCTTGTACCACCTCCATGCTCATTCTGAGCAAAAGCAAAGGTTCCCGCCAAAATGAATGAAAGGAAAAGCGCGCCCTTTCTGAAGATATTATCCATTATTACAAAAATTTGGTTGGTTACTTACTAATGTTGATCACTTTTGAGTAAAGTCTATCAAACAGCAGCTCAGAGATTCGAAATTCAGGTCTTTCAAAGACAATAATAGCAAATGCTAACAGAAATCCCATCACTCAGTCACATCAAACAAGCCCACCAGCGCATCGGTCCTCACATTATTCACACACCATGGATGGACTCCCATTCCATCAATGATATTGCCGGGTGCCAGATCGTTTTTAAGTGTGAAAATTTCCAAAAGGTGGGTGCATTCAAAATGCGAGGGGCTTCCAACGCCATATTTTCGGTAAGACCGGAAGATCGGATATCTGGTTTTGCCACACACTCCTCAGGAAATCACGCCCAGGCAGTGGCCCTCGCTGCTAAGCTGGCGGGTTCGAAGGCATACATTGTGATGCCCAAAGACGCGCCCAAAGTCAAAAAAGAAGCTGTGAAGGGCTACGGTGCCGAAATCGTTTTTTGTGAGCCCAACGAGCTGGCACGACAGAAAACCTGTGAAGAAGTGGTAGCAGAAACAGGGGCAATTTTTGTACATCCTTTCGACGACCCCCTCATCATTGCAGGACAAGCCACAGCAGCCAAAGAGTTCATCGAAGATGTAGAGGACCTCGATATCATCATGACACCCGTCGGAGGAGGAGGCTTATCGGCAGGCACAGCCCTGACTGTGCAATACCTATCTCCAAACATCGAAGTAATCCTGGGCGAACCTGAGCAGGTAAATGATGCCTATCAGTCGCTCAAAAAAGGGAAACTCGTGCCCGCAACCAACAAGCCGACGGTAGCCGATGGTCTGCGTACGTCCCTGGGAACTTTGAACTTTGAGATCCTGAAAAAATACGTCAAAGAGATCATCACCGTGTCGGAAGATGAGATCATTGCAGCCATGCGCATGATCTGGGAACGTATGAAAATCATCGTTGAGCCTTCCTGTGCCGTACCCCTTGCGGCACTCCTTCAAAAGAAAGAAGCTTTTTCTGGAAAGAAAATTGGCATAATATTGACCGGGGGAAATGTCGACCTGGAAAACCTCCCCTTCTAAAAAAATGTAAATTATGAGAAGACTCTTGTTCGTCATTGCCACGGTCGCTGCCCTTCAGGGCTTCAGCCAAAAGAAAATCACAGTTGATGAAATTGTAAACGGCACATTTGGCCCCCGAAGTGTTCGTGGCGTGAACTGGATGAAAGACGGCGCCTTCTATTCCGCGCTGGAAGACAACAAAGTGAAACGGTACGATGTGACCACTGGCGAAGAAGTGGCGGTGCTGGTGGATGGCGACGCCCTTGACCTGGCTATCGATGGTTATTTCTTTTCACCAGATGAAGACAAGATTCTACTACTCACGGACCGCCAGTCCATCTACAGAAGATCATTTACAGGCTTCTACTACGCCTATGACCTGGAAAACCAAACGCTTCTGGGCAAGGTGGCGGAAGAAAGGGCTTCATATGCCACATTCTCACCCGTTTCGAATGAAGTGGCCTATGTCCAGGGCAACAACCTCTACATCACGGACCTGGAAGGTAAGACCACCCAGGTCACCACTGATGGCAAGTTCAATGAGATCATCAATGGAAGTACGGACTGGGTCTACGAAGAGGAGCTCTACCTGACCAAAGCATTTGAGTGGTCTCCCGATGGGAAAACCCTTGCCTACTATCGATTCGACGAGTCTGCTGTTCCGGAATACAACATGCAAGTCTGGAAAGAGGGCGCACTGTACCCCGCAGACTACCGATACAAATACCCCAAGGCCGGTGAGGCCAATTCGGTGGTGGAAATTTGGGTATACAGCCTGGCAACAGGTAGCCAAACCAAAGTGGATATTGGTGAAGAAGAAGACATCTACATTCCTCGTATCAGGTGGACGCAGGACCCCAATACCCTCTCTATTCAGCGTCTCAACCGCTGGCAAAACAAGTTGGACCTGCTTCACGCCAACGCCAGTACAGGAGCCACCGACCAGATCCTCAGCGAGCAATCTGACACCTACATAGACTTCACCTTTTGCGACGACCTCACCTACCTCAAAAACGGTGAGGAGTTTGTCATGAGCTCCGAGCAAAGTGGTTTCAAACACTTCTACCTCTACGACCTGAGCGGAAAGCTGATCACCCAAATCACCAAAGGCGAATGGGAAGCTGAGACCTTTGTGGGCCTGGATCAGAAGAAAAGACAGCTCTACTATACCTCAACCAAAGACTCACCCCTGGAACGTCAACTCTATGCGATTAGGCTGGATGGCAAAGCAGAAAAAAGGCTCACAAGCGAAACGGGCAGTCACTTTCTCAATATGAGTCCAGACACCAAATTCTACATGGACTATGTCTCCTCCAGCGAAGTACCACTGTCGGTAAACCTGTACCAAACCAGCAAGAACAAACTGACAAAAAACCTGGCGGTGAACGATCGTTTGTTGGCTACTACGAAAGAATACGGTTTTCAGGCGAAAGAATATTTCACCTTCCAGATCCCCGATGGTACTAGCCTCAATGGCTTCTTCTTAAAGCCAGCGGATTTCGATCCATCGAAAAAATACCCGGTTCTGCTCCATCAGTATAGCGGGCCTGGCTCACAGATGGTTAGAAACAGTTGGGGAGGAGGGCACTATGTGTGGCACCAGATGCTGACACAACAAGGATACATCGTTGCCGTCGTAGACCCCAGGGGTACTGGTGGCAGAGGTGAGCAATTCAAGAAAATGACCTACCAGGAGCTTGGCAAGTTCGAGTCGGAAGATCACATTGAAACAGCAAAATACCTGGCATCTTTGGACTATGTCGACAAGGATCGTATCGGCATATGGGGTTGGAGCTACGGTGGATACATCTCTTCCCTGGCACTTTTCCGTGGTGCCGACCAGTTCAAAGCTGCCATCGCCGTAGCACCTGTAACTTCCTGGAGATTCTACGATACGATCTACACTGAAAGGTACCTAAGGAGACCCCAGGACAATCCAGGTGGGTATGATGATAACAGTCCCTTGTCACACGCTGAAAAGCTGCAGGGCAACTTCTTGTTGATCCACGGAACAGGAGATGATAATGTCCACTTCTCTAATTCGGTTTCGCTTCAAGATAAACTGATCCAGGCGGGCAAGCAGTTTTCTACCTTCTACTACCCGGATCTTGCTCACGGACTAAGAGGTGGAAACGCCAGAAAGCACCTTTATCAAATGATGACGGATTTCATACTGGAAAACTTGTGACCCGGAAATTTCTCATCGTGGCCAACCCTTCATCGGGCAGCAAGAAAGCTGTTAAGCTTGCCTATCGATTGAAGGAAAAACTGGACGGCGCAGGTCATCACTTTGATTTGCTCTTCACGAAGGCAGACCAGTCCACCACGGAAGTCGTGAGGGAAAAAACCAACGAGATCACCGATTTGGTCGTGATCGGAGGGGATGGCACCCTCAACCAGGCCGTCAATGGCATGTCTGCTGATACCACGCTTTCCATCATCCCCGCAGGCAGTGGCAATGATTTTGTGAAGAATGTCAGGATAGGTGTCAGCTTCGAGAAACAGGTTCATACCATCCTGGAGGGCCAAGTGCGAAAAATTGATGTCGGGATTTGCAACGACAGAAAATTCATCAATGGTGTGGGCGTCGGTTTTGACGGACAGATCGTCTATGAGATGTTGCACAAAACCACACTATTGCAGGGGCATGCCGCATACTACTACCATGTATTGCGGATCCTTGGGGGCTATAAGGAAAGGGAAGTTGCGTACCAGATGGGCACGCAGGACCTCCAAAGGAAAAAACTCATTCTCATGACCATTGGCAATGGCACGACCTTCGGCGGTGGCTTCAAGCTCACGCCCAATGCCAAACTGGACGATGGGCAGTTCGATATCTGTTTTGTGGGAGCTTTGTCGCCAATGAAACGCTTCTTGAATATACGCAGGTTGAGCAAGGGTGAACACATCGGATTGCCTGAAATCTGGGAAGAAAGGGCAGACAAAGTGCTAATCGAAGAAAATCCCCTCCTGGAGGCCCATATTGATGGTGAGTACCTCGGTCAACCTCCGTTTGATATTCGGCTATTGCCAAAAGCCCTTAGCCTTCGCACTAGTGCTTCTTAAAAGCTGACCTTCGAGCAAAGCGGTAATACATCCATCCTGCCGCTGAAATCACCAGCAAGCTAATGAATTGGGAATGTGATAGCCAGTCCTCGATTACGAAACCTCGTCGTAGATCTCCACGGAAGATTTCAATAACTGACCGCCCGCCGGCGTAAAGCATCAGATAAATAAAGAATAGCTGGCCTTCAAATCGTTTGTGGCGCTTGAACATCCACAGAATTAGAAATATCGAACCGATCAGAAAAACTGAATACAACTGCGTAGGATGTAAGGCTTCTCCAATGGGTTTTGCCTTGGTGTGCTCATGGGTGAATGTAACAGCCCAGGGTAAGTCTGACGCTACACCGTAGCAGCAGCCAGCAAAAAAACAACCCATTCTTCCAAATACATGGATGATTGTGGCTGTGATAGCGAGAAGGTCCATCATGGGCCACATAGGCCATCGCTGCTTTCTGAAATACCAGATGGATAGCGGAAGGGCAGTCAGTAGAGAGCCATAGAAAACAAACCCCGTCCGGAAATTCTTGAGCATGTTCGAAGGCGGATTGAAGTAGTATGAGGGTGCCTCGAAATAGAAAAATACCTTGCCCCCAACGAAAGCACCGAAAATGATCAGTATCGCCAGGGTCTGAATCTTATCCCCCTCTATATTTAATTCCTTCTCAGCAGTTCGGCGTAGGTAAAAATAACCTAGCATCGCCCCAACCATAATCAGGAAACCATAGGTGTGAATGGTCAAAGAGCCTAGTTTGAAGAGTTCGGGATACATGCAATGCTAAGATTTGAATGGATTATTGGCGGCGGCCTGGCTGCTATCAAATACTCTGATGGCCACAACCTCGGCCTCTACTGTTTTCACACCTTGAGAAAACACACCGCAAGTCAGGGTGGTCTTCCTGCCTTTCTGCTCCACCACACTGGCTTCGAGTGTCACCACATGGAGGTTGGAAGTTGGACGCAGGTATTTTATCTGCAAAGTGCCTGTGGCATATCGATATTCGGGCTCACTGTTCAGCGGCCTTCCTTCATCTGCATATGCCTTGGCCATGGCTGTGCCCATGCAATGGCAATCGATCAATGTGGCGATGATGCCCCCATTGAGCAGGTCGGACCATCCATGGTATTTTTCTTCAGGCATCCATTCGCAAACGGCAAGATCCTCCTGCCAGTAGCTCTTGATTTGCAACCCCTGTGGGTTGCCAATACCGCAGCCGAAACAAACGTTCTCCGGCATATGATCTTGAAAATATGGACTCATCTCATTCTTCATAACAAACCCTCAGTGTGTTCAACGCACCAAAACCATAGTAGCCGCCAATTTACCATGACGAAATCGAACCGTGGCTTAGACAATGAATAATTTCCGGCCTTTGGTGCCCCCCACTGTACAAAGGCCTATCATTTCCTGCCCAAACGCAACCGCCGACTTTATTAATGCCCAAAATGAGCTAAATTCCAGCGTGAAAATCACTGATCATGATCCATGTGCTTGACCTGAATTTTCAGGGAATAGGGGACGCAATTGCCGCTTTCTTAGTGGAAACCGAAGAGGGGCCGGTCCTGATAGAAACGGGACCACATTCAACCTTTCCCTATCTGGTGAAGGGGTTGGCAAAGTATGGGTATCGTCCTGACGATATCAAGCATGTGCTCATTACCCATATTCACCTTGACCATGCCGGAGCAGCCTGGGCTTTGGCCGAGCTTGGTGCTATTATCTATATGCACCCCTTCGGAGTAGCCCATATGCAAGACCCCTCCAAGCTCATGGAATCCGCAAGGCGCATCTATCAGGACAAGATGGATACACTCTGGGGGGAGATGAAAGCCATTCCCGCCGAGCAGATACGCGCAGTGGAACACGAAGAGAAGCTGACCTTTGGAGAAACCGAGATTGTGTCCCTACATACCCCAGGCCATGCCAAACACCATATTGCCTGGCAAATTGGCGACCTTGTGATCACAGGTGATGTAGCCGGTGTGAAAATAGGTGGAGGCCCTGTCGTACCACCATGTCCTCCACCGGATATCAACATAGAAGACTGGGAGCGGTCCATAGCGTTGGTCCGATCGCGACAACCCAAAGAGCTTCTCTTAACACATTTTGGGAAAATCTCCAATATCGACGAACATCTTGATGCCCTCAAAATCATTCTGCACGATTGGGCAGACTGGATAAAGACGAAAGCGGATGAAGGGCGCTCGGCAGAGGAAATGACGCCTCTCTTCTCCGAATACACCGCCGATCAATTGCGCGCACAAGGCGTGACAGAAGAAGGCATTACCAAGTATGAAGCTGCAAACCCATCCTGGATGAGTGTTGCCGGGCTTTTGAGATACTGGAAAAAGAAATCAATCAACTGACATGAACAAATCAGCAACCCTTTTGATCGTAGGGATACTTCTATTGGTAGTCTCATGCGGTAGAGACCCATCGTCGTTCCAATCCAATTCCCCTGGAGAGAGGGTAACAGTCAAAGTTTTCGAAGATGACGGGCGCGTTGCCTACCAGGTATTCTATGACGGGGTGGTGGAAATAGACACTTCCTATATTGGTTTTGACTTTCAGGAAGCTCCATCCATCGGCGACGACCTGATCATCACCAACCGTGTGGAAAATGGCTTTGCCGAAACATGGGAAATGCCTTGGGGAGAGCAGCGGGAAGTCCAAAACAATTATCGGGAGCTGGCACTGGAGTTGAGTGAAACACGAGGTGCACAACGTAAAATCAACTGGATTTTCCGGATTTATGATGATGGGCTCGGTTTCAGGTTTGAATTCCCGGAGCAAGAAGGTTGGGAAAAAGTGGTGATCATGGCCGAAAGGACGCAATTCCAATTGACAGGAGATCAT
Organism: Cyclobacteriaceae bacterium; assembly: GCA_965601475.1. GTDB lineage: Bacteria > Bacteroidota > Bacteroidia > Cytophagales > Cyclobacteriaceae > JAWPMT01. The sequence continues at coordinate 2,663,601 of OZ271832.1, forward strand.
ACCGCATGGTGGATTCCCGGAGATTGGGATATATACGAGCATCTCTACAACACAACCAAAGTATCCGAAATCAACGCCATAGCCAAGAGAGGACACAAGAACCTGGCCTCGACCCACATACCGGAAAACGCTGTGAACACACCGGTCACCATGAAGACAGACCAGGGGACTTACATCAGTTTTCATGAAGCCGACCTCACCGACTATGCAGGCATGACCTTGAAAGTGGACACCGTCACGTTGCAATTGACTAGCGATCTGGTCGGATCTCCCGGAGGGCACAAAGTCAAAAGAAATCTCCCCTTTGAGACACCCTGGCGGACGATCCAGTTTGGTAAGAAGGCCGGTAACCTTATCGAAAGCAATTTGATTGTTAACCTCAACGAGCCGGCGGACTCTACCTATGACATCTCCTGGTTTAAGCCGATGAAATACATGGGCATTTGGTGGGAAATGCATGCTGGTACCTCCACATGGCAATACGAAGGTGGCAAACATGGCGCTACTACTGAGAATACGAAGAGATACATTGACTTTGCCGCGGAAAACGGCATCGAAGGACTGCTGGTTGAGGGTTGGAATACTGGCTGGGAACGATGGATTGGTTTTCCGGACCGTGAAGGAGTCTTTGACTTCGTGACGCCTTATCCGGATTACGACTTGCAGGAAGTGGTAGAGTACGGAAGACTGAAGAATGTAGAAATTATCATGCATCACGAAACTTCAGCGGCACCAAGAACATACGAGCAACAGATGGACACGGCCTTTGCCTTGATGCAATCACTGGATATTCACTCCGTGAAAACTGGCTACGTCGGACCCCTCATCCCTGAGGGTGAAAGGCACCATGGTCAATGGATGGTCAACCATTACCATGACGTCCTGCAAAAAGCCTATAAGTACCAGGTGGCCATCAATGCACATGAGCCCATCAAAGGCACAGGTAAAAGACGGACCTACCCCAACGCTATTTCCCGGGAAGGCCTCCGTGGACAGGAATTCAATGCCTGGTCCATCGAAGGTGGCAACCCGCCAGAACACCTGACCATTGTCCCTTTCACAAGAATGTTGGCCGGGCCCATTGACTTCACACCGGGCATCTTCAACATCAAGATGATACCCTACCGCAAAGAAGGTGAGCCAAGGGTAAACACCACACTCGCCCATCAACTGGCACTCTACGTGGTCATATACAGTCCTATCCAGATGGCTGCGGATATTGTGGACCACTATGAAGACCAGCCAGCGTTTCAATTCATCACCGATGTCGCTGTAGATTGGGAACAAAGCAAGGTACTGGATGGAGAAATTGGCGAGTACGTCGTCATCGCACGGCAGGAACGTGGCAAGGACAACTGGTTTGTGGGTGGTGTTGCCGATGAAAACGGTAAGTCTTACGAACTCAATTTCGATTTTCTCCCTGACGGCACCACCTACGATGCCAACATTTACCAGGATGGTGAAAATGCGGATTGGAATGAAAATCCATTGGATATCAAGATTGATTCTGCCAAAGTGGATCGCAGCAGTGTAATGACTTTCGCAATGGCTCCTGGTGGTGGATTTGCCATTTCCCTGATTAAAGAATAAACAGCACAATGGACCGAAGGAACTTTGTAAAGGCTTCCTCTTTAGGTGCCTTTGCGCTTACCTTACCCCTACAGCGCAACGACCAGTCACTTACCCTCAGGCCAGGCAGACTCGCCAAAGGTTCCAAAGTCGGTTTAGTAGCTCCAGCCAGTGCCTTGTCCAGGTCAGCCTTCGAACAAACACTGGAAAATATTCAGTCTCTTGATTTTGAGGTAACCTATACCGACAACCTCCGGGTGCGCAGCGGATTCCTGTCCGGCACTGATGAACAGCGAGCTAATGATTTGCATCAGATGTTCATGGATGATTCCGTGGAAGGTATCATCTGTGCCAGAGGAGGATATGGAAGCGGCAGACTCTTGCCATTACTTGATTTTGACATCATTCGAGCCAACCCGAAGGTGCTGCTGGGTTTCAGTGATATCACTGCCCTGCACCAGGCCATTTACCACAACACCGGGTTGATCACCTTCCATGGGCCAGTGGGTGCTTCAACGTTCAACGACTTCACCAGAGATTATCTTGAAGATGTTTGTATGAAAGGCAAGCGGGTGAAAATAAAACCTGATGATGTAGATATCATCTTTGAAGGCTCGACCGCAGGAAAACTGATCGGAGGCAACCTTTCGTTGTTGGCCAGCCAGGTAGGTACCCCATACCAACCCTCCTATCGAGACCATATCTTGTTCATTGAAGAAATTGGGGAGTCCACATACCGCGTAGACAGGATGCTTACTCAGCTAAAGCAGTCGAAGGCGCTGGATGGAGTCAAAGGCATCCTCCTGGGCTACTTCACAAATTGCGACGCCAAGCCCGGTGATCCGGGATACGAGACCTCGCTAGGCTTGCGAGAGGTATTTGTCGATCAGTTCGAAAGTCTCAACATTCCGGTGATGGCAGGGTTTCCCTTTGGTCATGAAGCACACAACATCACATTACCCATAGGATGTATGGCCACTATGGACACCCAGAAAGGAAAACTTCAACTCACAGAATCTGCCGTCTCCTGATTTTATCAATATTTGTTATGAAAACATACTTCACCACACTCCTTCTTTTCAGCAGCTCACTGCTCTTCGCGCAACATGAAGAAACCATCAGGAAGATTTACGACGAGCAACTCAACAATAGTCCTGCTTACGAAAACCTTAGATATCTCACCAAGGAAATCGGCAATCGCCTGAGCGGGTCTCCTCGTGCAGGAGCAGCTGTGGAATACACCCGTCAGTTGATGATGGAGTATGATTTTGACACGGTGTTCTTGCAGCCAGTCATGGTGCCTCACTGGGTGCGTGGGGAAAAAGAGGTTGCCCGACTCCTCAATTCCAACAAACTCGGTACTTATGCGCTCAATCCCATTGCCCTTGGCAACTCGGTCGGCACAGGACCCGATGGCATCGTCGCAGATCTGGTTGAAGTCACCAGTATGGATGAGGTTGAATCCATGGGTAAAGCCCTCGAGGGGAAGATTGTCTTCTACAATATCAAAGCCAACAATTCCCTGATCAACAGCTTTCAGGCCTATGGAGGGTCCGTCATTCAACGGGTTTATGGCGCCTCGGAGGCTGCCAAGTATGGCGCCAAAGCAGTAGTGGTACGTTCCGCTACCAACGCCCTGGATGATGTGCCTCATACGGGTACGCTACGCTACAAACCGAATATCGCGCAAATCCCGGCAGTAGCTATCAGTACCAAGGAAGCCGAGATGTTGAGCGGCTTGCTTAAAGGACAGGATGACCTGCGCATCTACCTGAGAACTACCTGCGAAATGAAGGGGGAAAAATTGTCTTACAATGTCGTCGGGCAATTGGATGGTAGTGAATTTCCCGACGAGTATATCGCTGTGGGAGGGCACCTCGACTCCTGGGATGTAGGTGAAGGCGCTCATGACGACGGTGCCGGTTGTATCCAGGGCATTGAGGTGTTGCGAACCTACAAGGCATTGGGCATCCGACCCAAACGCACACTACGCGCAGTCATGTGGATGAATGAAGAAAATGGAGGTGCAGGCGGTCGAGGTTATGCCGATTACGCAGAGGCCAATAACGAAAAACACATCGCAGCATTGGAATCGGACCGAGGCGGTTTCGTGCCCAGGGGTTTTAGCTCCACGGGTACCGACGAACAAAAAGCCCAGCTGCTGACATGGGGAGAAAAGTACTTTAAACCCTATGAGCTCCACAGCTTCGAAGCGCAAGGGGGTGGTGCCGATATAGGACCACTGGCCAGTCAGGGCACATTCCTCATTGGTCTCCTGCCTGATTCTCAGCGCTACTTCGACTACCATCATACTGCCAATGATGTCTTTGAAAATGTCAGCAGAAGGGAACTGGAATTGGGTGCCGCAGCGATGACTTCAATCGTGTACTTGCTCGACCAGGAGGGCATCTAAGCGGGATCTAGTGGCCCAAACTAAAAACTCCCAACCCTTACAGCAAAACCGCTCAGGTCGGGAGTCGTAGACAAAATATAAACACCGCTCACAGGTCCTTACAAATTGTGCCCCCTAAAGGTTGGCTGATCACAAAAAGTTTTTTCTCCAACACCCGGGCCCACATTGAAAAGAGGTATACTCCTGTGACCATCTCCACTGACCTACCCAAAGCTGAAGGCTTGCATTTGGACCCGCAACACAAGGTAGTGTGTGCAAGCATTTCAATCTTCCTGACCGCCGTCAGACCCCTTCTATCATGAAGGTCTTAGTGAGGTTGTTCTGACCAGCAAACTAGCCCGCATCCTATCTCCCAATGCTGGAATTGACATGGTGAATTGCGGCCAAGGAAACCCAGATAATTCGACGATGGGCTGGAAGTGATGCATATCAAATGATATACTGAATCCTACACCTCTTTGACGAATTCGTCCCCCTGCCCGACCTGCTGGGCTTCATACTTTTCCCCCTATTGCTGACCTCAAGATCAGCAATGCCCAAGTGTTAACCATTAAACCAATAATGCAATGTTGTTGAAGAACGTAAGTATTAGCTTATTCCTTTTTTGGAGTATGACGGCCTTCTGCCAGGTGGCAGGGGACACCCCTCCGCCAGGAACAGAAAATGAAGTCACCGGTCCGGATTTCTATCGGGAAAAAATCACCCTGACACGGACCATGAAAATGGAAAACGTCATCGGTTTACCGAAAGCCTACGGGATCAAAGCCAACACCCTGAACGGCAGGGTAGACGTACTTGTCTACACCAAAACCATGCTGGATGACAGCAGGAGTATTGTTCCATACGATGTCTTGCAGCAGCAGGGCTTTCTATCAGAGGATCGGGAAGATTTCCTGGGAGACTATAGCGACGCCCTCGGCCTTCTGGAAGCTTTTTACTCCGAAGGCCACGAGCTTGGAGATGGGTACGTGCACTTACTGGATGCGGAAGAGAAGCAGCTGTTCCCCGGGGCAATATTGAGCCTCGGATATTGGGCCATCTCGGCTTTTTTAATGCCTCCCCCCTTTCAGGTTTCAGACATAGCCAACCGGCCCCTGGTGCAAACGAATCGTCCAACGAATCCCGAAAGCGTATTCGACAACCTGCTGAACATGAGAGAGGTAGAAAACTACAAAATCAAATACCTATCGGCATTGAGTCATCGGCTTGCACAACGGCCTGAGTTGATACTACCGGGAACCGCAGCTGATCAAACCATCGACGTAACCATTGAGATTATCCGTGATCCTGAAGTCCCATTGACTGACATTGAAGAAATCGACATCCATGGAGAGATCATCACCCAAGAGCAGTTGCTCACTGCTGAAAAGGTCTTTGTCTACGGACCTGAGCAATTGAGCCTGAGCTCTGCCAGCAATCGTCAAGTCATCTTCGATAAAAACCCTCTGGGGTTTGGAGAAAACACGAAAGTATTGCTACCTGAAGGACTGCAGACTTCGGAAGTGAATGCCTACGACTATGGTGTGACTGACCAGTACTTCTACCTGGCAGCAAAAAATGCCCCCTCCTTCTTTTTCGATGATGGTCGGGAATTGACACTTGGATCCTACTATTATGATGATTTGCAGATTTCCTGCCAATACAATGGCGAAACTTTTTCCATCTACCGTATAAAGGAAGATCAATGGACAGGAGAAATCGGCGCGGAAGCAGGGCAGTTTCTGCTCGGTAACAACCTCAACCTGATCGTCAGAGAAAACAGCGACCTGGCCTTGACCGCCACTGATATCCAATACACACAGCTGGACGACGAACTTCAGGTAGAACTCCGCTTAAGAAATGATCACGAGCACAACATTGGGCTACAAGGACCCATATCCCTAACTATTTCCAATTCCCCCAATATCACGGTGACATCCGAATTCCCATTAGCGTCCCTGGCGAATAATCAAGTAGTACCGGAACCAGGCAGCGACGGAATAGTATTCAGCATCCCGTTGGAACAACTGGAGCCTGGCAGCCATCGCCTTTCACTGACCTACCAGGCCAGCACGTCACAGGATCAAACCTTTTCCGAGGTGACCATGGATCTGCCCCATTACCGCAAACATCATTCCGGGGAACTGACCACCTACGAAATCACCAAAACAAACCATCAGGGCGTACCTGTCTATCTATTGGCAGGAGGCATGAGTCAGGAATACGCCATCCAGAAATCCATCGCGGAATTGACCCACGGAGTCTCCCATACATGGGCGATAGACAAATCCAGAAACCCGGAATCACCATACTTCGATCAGCTCGATCTGGAGCAAGGGCCTCCCCTCCCGGTATGGGGTGACAAGGACTTTCTGCATCAATCCATAGAAAAAACGATTGGCTACTACGACACATACGTTCCCAACCAGACTTTTGAGACCGTGATCATCGCGCCAGGTGTTGCCAATGTCCCCTACTTATCCCTGGCCCTGCGGGCACCAGTATTGCCACTGCATTTCCTGGTCACCACCAAACGAATATCTGATGTCAAGGGCATTGTGGATCAGGCTAACGAGAGTGGGTATTCCGCCTTTGCCACGGCAGGTTATGACCCATCTATGCCACAGCTGGGGGTCTCATGGATCAAACTACTTGAATTGCCGCAGCAATATCTGGATTTCCTGTCCCGGCGGGGTGTCCAAAACGTGGTGATCGTGGGCGCTGATGACCACGGGTCCATCGGCGAAAGAGATGCTTCGCGGGTGCTGTTTTCAGACACAGATAGAACCTTGGCTTTGAACGATTATCAAGCCGGAGACGTCTACGTCATGGCTATCGGTGGTGAGGAAGGCGAACAGAAGAAAATGGAGGGTTTTGCTGATTATGAATACCTCAGGAATCATGGATTCATCTTCGATAGAGGCCACATACTTGATTGGGAAGCAAGTGTGGCGGATAGGCAGATCGCCAATTTCTCTAACAGCCTGGAGTCCAGTGATATTAGTGTATACTCGTTGACAGGCACTGAAACGCTGCCATTATACCAGTTGGCCACCTTTACGATGCAGGCACTTCTCGACAAAAACAGCGCAACAGATGCTGAAAGGGTCGCCACACAAATCGATCTGAATGAATACCTCATTGGATATCCCGGCTACGAATTTCACGAGGAAAGATTGCCCTATCTGTATTGGCAAACGACTCCACCCATACTCATCGGTGAGCGCCTGCTGACCTATGTCTATGACCTATACCGAAGTCTGGGTGATCAATATGACAAGGAGTACATCCAGGAAAATATTCCGCTCCATATCAATGCCAAGCATGAGGCACGCCTCAAGATACAGAGCGAGCTGACCCGAAAGACCCAAGAGGAACTGGAAGAGGCCCTTTCCCAAGAACTGGCCTTAGAGCCGCTGCCGGAGTCGGATCCAGCCGTGGTGCAGGAGTACAGCGTACGCAGAGCTACTAACGCCAATAAATACCGGTTCGAAGCGGTGACCATCAACGACTGGCGGAAAGCGGACGTCTGGAATCCCGAGGACGGAATGGAGGCGCCTTGCGAGAAGGTAGTTGAAGCCATTGACGAAATAGGTTATGAAACCTACAAGAATGCGCTCGAAAGTAAACAATACCTTACCATCGAGGACCTCATAGAAATTGCTAATCTGCAATCCACTACCAGAGATTTTTCCAGGTTGAGTGGTCACCCTCATCACAATCCAGGCAAAACGGTCAACTATATAGATGACAATGCCCGCGGCTTGAAAATCAATGAAACGTTTTACGAGCCTTCACCTTACTGGCAGACCACCGTCCGCACATCGCAGGTGGCCTTGCGGGAATATGAAGGTGAAGTGGGCAGAAAAATCGGCGACATAGGAGTGAATCAATATGGGGAACAGCGATACCAAAGGGTAGTCATCACGGAGTTTGACCTCAACAATACTTCCGATGACCTGGATCTGGATATTGGCTATCGAATGAACATCTCCCCGGAGAATACGGATCAGCTCCTACCTGATGATGAGTACGATGAGACCCTGGGAAATCAACAAAAAATGAGCTGCTTTGAATGGGTCTTGGTGCCGAAGAACGAATGGATGGATATCCCCAGCCGGGTGATGGAACAGGAAGGGGCATTAGTCATTTGGAATGGTACTGTATACGATTTCGATTACAATGGCATGCCAGGTGTGGTCCCTTTCATCAAGATGGAAGATCCAGTGAATGAAGATGCATCCGTCGTAAAAGCCCAACCTGAAATATTATCCTATAAGAATGAAGCGTATTTTGCCTGGGACTGGACCAATGGTCGTGATGTGACCGTAGGCGCCAGGCAAAAGGAGTTTGCTACTGAAGACCTTGGTGATCTTTTTAAGGAAACTTTACAATTCCCAAATGCCATGTCAGGCATGACGCATATGTCCTGGGATCCGCATCACCCTAATGATGTATTGGACATTAAGCGGCTACAGCCCAACTGGATGGTCGACAACGCTGGAAATTACCTGCACAACTTTCCAAAATACCTCCTGGGGCCTTCAGGAACTGCAGTTAGATGCTACACCGCAGGCAGACTATTCGGCAATGCCTGTGACCCTTACATCCAGAAAAACGGCCTGGCTCCGGAATCAGATGGTTACAACCAATGCACCTCCCTCAATGACCCTGACAAAGTGGAGCGAATCTCGGCCCTGGCCTATCGTCAGCATGAGAAGTTATTCGATGAGTTCGCCAACGCCAGGACTTATGTGGCCCTCACCGAAAATCAAGACAAGCTGCACATCGGCATTATTGATGGGGATATGGGCCAGTTCAACTTCCTCGGACCGCACATGACAAAGACCATGGGCATGCACAATTGGGAGGTAGCCAATTTTGTTCAGCATAGGAAGTATAGTCACTTTATGCACCTGGACGGAGGCAGCTCCAGTCAAATGTGGATAGCCGGAAGAGGACCCTTGCAGGATCCCAATGGATACCAGCTGAAGAATGATAACCAGGGACCCTACAATTCACGATTGGTATCCAGTTATCTCATGTTGAAGCCAGTATTGAAAGCAGAGAATGTTCCCCTTGAAATCACTAACAACCAGCATTTGCTGCTTCGCAATGCTCATATTTCTTTTGACTACTCAGATGGAGATGCCCGACTTCGAAGTTCCGGCGATAGGCTGAAAAAAAAGAGCTTTGTCAGCCTGAGTCCCAGTCTGGACTTGTTGCGTAGCCCCTCTGGGGACGGTAGCATCGAAATGAAGTTCAAAATAGATCCAAGCAGCTCTCCTGATGGCGCTATTTTGTTCGGTATGGGGGAAGATATGTACTATCCAGACACCGAAGGGGTGAAACTTGTGGTCCCCCAGGCGCGCAACCTCATGGTGCTGGGAGTAGGCAAAGTCCCCGCCATCATCAGGAACTTCCTGGCAAAGGCTGAAAACTTTTCAGAAGAGCTCGATCAAGCATTGAAGAATGGATCTCAGCTTTATTTCATCACGATGAGAGATGGCAACATAGGTAATGTGGTCCTGAGCGGTTCAGATTACAACGCCCTTATGGATGGTGAATGGCATCGACTCGAGATGACTAAATATGCCGATCCCGCATTGCTCGAATTCTACCTGGATGATGAGCCATGGCAACATCCTGAAGAGCTCGAAGATTCGGAGCATAATTTGTTCCCTTTCTCAGCTCATGACGAGGTCAACTACGCGTATTTGGGCGCTGCCAATATCAACGGCCGCTTCGTAACCGGAAATGCAAATCTGTACCTCGACGATGTCTCCATAGCCATTGGTCAAGAAGCCACTGAAAATCTGGAAGCCAGAAGGTATGAGGAACAAAACCTCTACTTCATGCAATTTGAGGAACCGGCAGAAAGCTTCCACACCTTTAGTTTGCCGGCATCGTCAAATAGCAATGAAGAGGTCATCGAGCAGTACAAGCAGAAACGTCGACTGTACGGACTGAATGTGAACGTGCAGTACATTCAAACCAATAGCGCTGCAGCACGTATGCAGGACGATTCACTCGTTGAAGAGGACGCCGCAAAGGAGGACGCAGAAGAAAGCAAGCCATCAATTCCAGCGGAATCTGTTCATGTTTATCCGAATCAAACGGATGGTAGCCTGATCATTAACCTTGTTTCGAGTTTTCAGGAACCGCTGGACCTTGCCCTGGTAACGATGGAGGGTCGCATAGTTTGGTACCACCAACTTGTGATTGCCGACGGATTCAGTAGCATTCCGGTGGAATTGCCCGGTGGGTTGGCCAACGGAATCTATATCCTTCAGTTGAAATCCACATCGATTGACCATTCCGCCAGAATCATCCTTAACCGATAGATAGGTTGAACTAAGAAACGCTTCTTTCAGGGATAGGCCCGATATCCGGGCTATCCCTGAAAGCGTTTCTTTATAGCAAGGCTCATTCGCAGCCGCTAAACCGGGCTCCTTTCGTGGCCCAGTCAATAGATTCTTTTCACTAAAAAATATTTCCCAGCATACCGTAACCTTATTACCCTTCCCAGGTAACTTGACTGAATTAACCTAATGAGGGATATTGAAAGCTTTCGCCGATGAGCTGCTCATGGTCAAGGTCAAGAAAGGTGAACTAAGGTACCTGGAACAACTTTTCGATCGATACCAGCAGCGGCTCTACAACTACTTCATCAAGTGCACTTCGGACTGGACTGAGAGTCAGGATCTGACCCAGATCACTTTCATGCGGGTGATGAAGTACCGGCACTCCTTCGATGCTCAAAAGACTTTTGAGGTATGGTTGTTCGGTATTGCCCGTAACCTGGTACGCGACCACTTCAAGAAAATGAAGGTGTACCGTGACCAGTTTGCTTTTGCAGAGCATCTGCCCGACAAAGTCGAGGATGAAGATGGTCTGAATATCGAAAACGAAGCACGACTGCATAGAGCATTGAACCAGATGGACCCAGACAAACGGGAATTGCTGGTTATGGCCAAATTCCAGGGGATCAAATATGAGCAAATCGCCCAGATCCGGGGAAGCACCATTGCGGCCATCAAAGTCCAGGTACATCGTGCCATCGCAAAACTTCGAGAATATTATTTCGAGCTTGAACAGAACGAAGAATGATTACTGACGAACAATTGATAGCCTTTCTAGAGGGTTCCTTGTCTGACGACGAGCAAAGGGTGATTGAACAGGCATTGTCTAAGGACGAGGATCTGCGTCGACGACAGGCAGAATTCCAAACCATGCTAGCATCTATAGAGAATTCAGTTCAATTTGAGTCACCATCGGAGGTCAAAGAAGCGTTCCTTTCCGAATTACATGCGGAAATGGCCTCCTCTCAAGGCACTGCCATCAGGTGGCAGCAGCTGGCAGCAGCCGTTGTTTTGATGGCGGTAGGCTTCTTCTTGGGGCTATTCGCCCGCCCAGATGGAGATGACCAACTGGCAGCAGAGGTGAAAGTGCTCCAAGAAGCCCTACTAACCAACCAGTTGGTAGAGCATTCCGCCAGCACCAGGCTTCAGGTGGTCAATGCCATTGAACGCCTGGAGGTGCAACCCAGCTCGGAAATGTTGGAAGTGCTTGTGGGTACAGTGAATACGGACAAGAGCGCCAATGTTCGATACAAAGCAGTTCAGGCGCTGTCAAGATTCCTTCATATGGAATATGTGAGAAGTGAACTGGTTCGCTCGCTTGAAAAGCAGCAAGATGCACTCATTCAATTGGCCATCATAGAATTACTGGTTCAGGCTGAGGAGAAAGCAGCTATTGCTCCCTTGAAACGACTTCGTGATGGGGACCAGGTGGCACCGGAAGTAAAAAAACAAGCCGCCGTAGCGGTAGAAATATTGATTTAAGAAAACAAACAAAAATGAAAAGACTAACAACAACACTTATGTCATTGGTCATCCTGGGAACGCTACATGCGCAGGACTATGAAATGACACCATCGGTGGGCAGCTCCGACCTGACCATCAGTATCAAGAACCTGTATGCTGACCTGGAAATCATTGGAACCGATGATAAAACAGTCAGCATCAAAGCCCGGGACTACAGGGGTTTGCCGGAAAAGGCTCGTGGTCTCAAACCCCTGTCGGCAACGGGCCCGGAAAACACCGGTATTGGGCTTAATGTGGAAGAAGAGGGCAACACCGTGACAATCTCCGGGGCCCATCGCAAGGCTGATGATGCACAGTTTGAAATACGAATCCCACGATCGGCCAGGCTCCTCATTGAGTACAACAATTTCCAAGCTGGTGACATCGGCATATCTGAGATGAGGGGAGAGGTGGAAGTTGAATCCAAAATTGGAGACCTAACCTTCTATGAAGTTACCGGACCGATTGTCGCTAATACGCTGAGCGCTAACATCGAGGTCGTCCTGTCCGAGCTAAGCCAGGCATCTCCGACGTCACTATCTTCCACCAGTGGGGATATCGAAATAACCATGCCCGAGGGGACCAAGGCAAACTTCGAGATGAAATCGGTCACAGGTGAAGTCTACACAAATCTTGATTTTGACCTTGATGAAAATCAGAATCTAAAACGTTGGGGGGGAAGTGCCGTCGAAACCACCCTCAACGGAGGCGGTGTTGAAATCAGCCTTACATGCGTGAGCGGGGACATATACCTTAGGAAAAAATGAGAGCGCTGATCACCACGTTCCTGTTAGTGCTGAGTACAGCACTAACAGCCCAAACCATTGTGGAAAAAACCATCGATGTGGCAGGACAGCAATCCCTGGAAGTTGATCTTGACTTTGCCACGGAGATCGTCTTCAAAGTCTGGAATGAGGACCAGGTAAAGATCGAGGCCGATGTCCTGATCAATAACGGCGAAGACAATGACATCTTCCAGCTGGTCACACGCCAAACCGAACGTGTAATCCATGTGGGCATGGACCAAAAAATGTGGGAATACGCTACCGAAAGGAGCCGACGGCATTGCTGGGACACCGACATCATTGTTACCATCATGTTCCCAGCCAAACTGGAACTGGCAGTTGAGTCCATCAGTGGTACCTATGAAGTCGAATACTATGGAAAGCCCTTGTCGTTAAAGACCATCGCTGGAGATATCGACCTGTCGTTGGCGGACACCTATGATATAGATTTTCAAATGAAAACCATAACCGGAGAGATCTATTCCGACCTGGACCTGATATTTCCCGAAGACCCGAGCGGACTCAGGCGAATGCTAGGAACGGACCTCATAGGCGCCGTTGGGGACGGTGGAAATCTCACAAAGATGGAAACCATCAGTGGCAATATCTACCTGAGAAGGAAGTGATTTCATAATCCGAAGTATCCGGATTCCGGTCTATCTTGCATGTCTGCCAAAGGTTGAGACATGGATATTCTGGAAGAAGTTAGCAAAATAGAAGCCTTGCAGCAGGTCCCCAGGGACCAGCTGCAGTGGCTCATTGACAAGTCAAAAAGTTTTGAGCTCCAACCCGGGGAATTTCTCTTCAAGCCCGGGGACCCTATGGATCGGATGCTCGTGGTTCTGAGCGGGCACTTCGTCATCAAATTCCACCAAAACGGCCAGTACCGCGTGGTGGCATCCATTGATCCCCCAAGCATTACGGGTACGTTGCCCTACTCAAGGGCCAAACAGGCCGGGGGCACGGCAGAAGCCACTCGTCCCAGTAAGATATTGTCGCTCGACAAATCTCATTTTCGGGAGATGATCATCACGCAAGAGGAACTCACCACGGCCCTCGTGCATCAGATGAGCACCCGAATCCGTGAGTTCACCAAAATGCAGCAGCAGAACGACAAAATGATGGCATTGGGCAAGATCTCTGCCGGATTGGCACATGAACTCAATAACCCCAGTGCGGCTGTTGTACGCAGTAGCCAGGCCCTGAAAGAGCACCTGGGATTCTTGCCTGAGAAATTTAAGAGTGTCATGGCGATTCGGATGGAACCCGAACAAGTGGATCATGTCAATGACGTACTCTTTGCCAAACTCGGCCAGGAAGTACCCCAACTCTCGATGCTGGAAAAATCGGAAAAAGAGGAGGAGTTTCTGGATTGGCTAGAAGACCGGGAAATTGAAGACGCCGAGGAAATTGCAGAGAATATGGTAGACTTCGGCTTCCACACGGAAGACCTCGAAATGATTGAAGCCGAAGTCCCTCCCGAAAACATTGGGTCGGTTATCAACTGGGTCAACCAGGTACTCACCACAGAAAAACTTGTTTCCGAAATCGAAGAGGCGTCAAAACGGATCAACGACCTGGTGTTAAGCGTGAAGAGCTACACCCATATGGACCAGTCTCCGGAGAAGAAGATGGCCAGCATTCACGAGGGCATAGACAATACCCTCGTCATGCTTGGACACAAGATCCGAAAGGAAAACATCGAACTGGTGAAAAAATATGACGCCGACGTACAGGATGCAGAGATCCTACCCAGCGCCATTAACCAGGTGTGGACCAACCTCATCGACAATGCCATAGATGCCATGAAGAAGTCTGACCAAAAGGTCCTGACCGTTGAGACTGTCAAAGATGGAGGGTTCGTGAAAGTGAACATCGGCGACTCTGGCTCCGGCATCCCCGAAGATGTTGTCGGCAACATCTTCGACCCCTTTTTCACTACCAAAGAAGTCGGTGAAGGAACCGGAATCGGCCTTGAAGTTGTTCAGCGCATTGTGACCCGGGATCATAATGGATCAGTGAATGTCAAATCCAAGCCCGGTGACACTGTTTTTGAAGTTTGTTTCCCAATTCAATCCTAAATGAAGAAACCAATTATTTTCCTGCTGGATGATGACCCATCAGTGCTGAAGGCGGTCATGCGTGATATTCGATCAAAGTACCGGAAAGAGTACCGGGTGCTCTCCACCCAGAGCGCCTTGGAAGCGCTGGCGTCCCTCAAGGAAATCAAAAAGACGGGAGATACTGTCGCGCTCTTCATCTCAGACCAAAGGATGCCCGAAATGCTGGGTGTAGAGTTCCTGGAGCAGGCCAAACCCTTATTTCCCGATGCCAAGCGTGTCCTGCTGACGGCCTACTCCGATACGCAGGCAGCCATCAAAGCCATCAACGATGTGCAGCTGGACTACTACCTGATGAAGCCCTGGGATCCCCCTGAAGAGAAGCTTTACCCGGTCATTGATGACTTGCTGGAAGAATGGCAAAGCAGCTATGTTCCTGACTTTTCAGGCATCAAGATCATAGGCTACCAATGGTCCGCCAAGTCACATGAAATCAAGGACTTTCTCGCGGGAAATCTGATCCCCTACAAATGGTTTGATGTAGAAACCGAGTCAAGCGTTACGGAGCTTATCCATGCTTTCGAACTCAACATGGACGAATTACCAATCGTCATTTTCGAGGATGGCACCTATTTCAATAATCCCTCCATTAGAGAAATCGGAGAGAAAATTGGGATGAAGTCTGACGCCAACGAGACCATGTACGATGTAGCCATTGTGGGCGCGGGGCCTGCGGGACTGGCGGCAGCAGTTTATGGCGGATCAGAAGGCCTCAAAACGGTACTTATTGAAAAAAGAGCCCCTGGAGGTCAGGCAGGTACCAGCTCCAGAATTGAGAATTACCTCGGCTTCCCCAAGGGACTGAGCGGGGCGGACCTCTCTCGCAGGGCGATCACACAGGCCACAAGGTTTGGGATTGAATTTCTGTCGCCCAGGGAAGTGAAGCACATCAGCATCAACGAAAACTACAAGACCATCAAGCTGGAGGACGATAGCACCATCAACGCGAGGAGCATCATTTTGACAACGGGTGTGGACTATCGCACGCATCCCGCAAAGGGTATCGACCAATTTACCGGCGCCGGCATCTATTATGGGGCAGCAACCACTGAAGCCCATTCAATCAAGGGCAAAGACGTGTACATCGTAGGCGGTGGCAACTCCGCCGGGCAGGCGGCCATGTACTTGTCCAAGTATGCCAAGGACCTTTATATAGTCATCCGCAAGCCGGACCTTTCCAGCAGCATGTCAGCATACCTGATCGATCAGATTGCGTCCGTGCCCAACATTCATCTGATGGGTCAGACCGAGATCACCGAAGTGAAGGGTGACGATCGCCTGGAATGCGTTGTCCTAAAGGATAATGACAGTGGCGAAGAGCGGACCGCCCCAGCTGGTGGATTGTTCATCTTCATTGGCGCCAAGCCTGTGACAGATTGGATTACGCTTGAGATGATCAAGGACCCCAAGGGCTTCATTGAGACCGGAAATGGGTTGACCAAGTATCCCAATTTTCAGAAAGTCTGGAAGCAAGGTCGAGAACCTTACCTCCTGGAAACGTGTGAACCCGGTGTATTTGCTGCAGGAGATGTCCGATCGGGAGCCATGAACCGTGTGGCCAGCGCTGTGGGCGAAGGGTCCATGGCCATCAAGTTCGTCCATGAATATTTAGCCAACCACTAGTACCATGCTGAAAGACAAGAATTGCGAGCATCTGGAAGGTTTTGTAAAGACCCACGAACCTCAGGGCTATGAATGCGAGGAATGCATCAAGAACGGTGACCGATGGGTACACCTGCGTACCTGCCAGGAATGTGGCGTCACTTTGTGTTGTGACTCCTCCCCCAACAGGCACATGACCGCGCATTACCGAAGCCACGGGCACCCAGTGGTCATCTCCGCAGAACCCGGCGAAAAATGGGCCTGGTGTTATGCGCACCAGGAGATCAAGATGTTGACGAAGGTCTAGTAGGCGGCCGTTTGCACTTCTTGCTATAAGTAAGATAGATTTCTCCTGACGTCGAAATGATAGAGAAAGTGATTTACTGGATCTTTGGTCGGTACTCTGCTAATCGTAGGTTGTATCTACGCTTCACTATTTTCTGTGCTTTCGTAGCCTCCTCCGGTTAAGTGTCGAGTGCATACCAGCCAGAACCTATCGCCCCAGAGTATCATCTTGAGTTTATTCATTGCTTGTCGACCAGAAAGATTTCTCCTGACGTCGAAATGACATTGAAGTGAGGACAGGAACCGCGGATCGGCACCTCTTCTAAGCGTAGGTTGTAGCTACGCTTTACTATTCCAGTGCTTTCGTAGCACAAGGCCCTGGGTCGTTAAGTCATCTAAGCATTATGGGGAGCCTCCCCGATCAGGGGGCTTTCTGATATTATTCATTGCTTGTCGACAATATAGATTTCTCCTGGCGTCGAAATGACATATAAAGTGGTTTCGGGAACCGCGGGTCTGGCTATTATGTCAACATCAATCGCGAAATATATGGGCACGGGCTTAACCATTCGATGCAGCCATGAAGTTATACTCATAGGTAATAGCAACTATGTCTTATGGACAAGATCGTAATAACAGGAGGTACTGGATTTATCGGTTTGAGTCTGGCTCAATATTTGTCAAATCGAGGGTTCCAACCTGTCCTGGTCGCCAGAAATGCACCCAACCCTAAACCGAGGTTCCCATTTGTCCCTTGGGACGGACATAGCATCGACAGCTGGTGTGAAGCCCTAGACGATGCAAAGGCAGTTGTCAACCTTGCTGGAAAGACAGTTGACTGCATAAAGACTCCTGACAATTGTGATTTGATCCTGAGGTCTCGTGTCGATTCCACCCACGTTTTGGGTGAGGCCTTCCGTCAAGCCTCAAATCCTCCCAAAGTCTGGGTTCAAATGTCCACAGCCCACATTTACGGGGATCCGCCTCACCAACTGTGCACTGAATCTTCAAGTTTTGGCTATGGTCTTGCGCCTTTTGTCGGTGAAGCCTGGGAAAAAACCTTCGTGGAGTCCCTCCCCAATGATGTGCGTGGCGTCCGATTGAGGACCAGTTTCGTTATTGGCAAGAATGGTGGTGCACTGAAAAGCCTGAAGCGCATTGTCCAACTGGGGCTTGGAGGGAAGGTTGGAAATGGTTCCCAAGGTTTTAGCTGGATCCACGAGGACGACCTGAATGCGTTGAGCCTACGGGCAATAACCGACGAAACGATGGAAGGTGTCTATATCGCCAGTGCACCTAATCCTGTATCCAATGAAGCATTTATGGGGTCCCTAAGAAGAACCATGAAAGTTCCAGTTGGCCTACCTGCTCCTGAATGGATCACCCGATTCGGTGCAAAACACATTTTCAAAACAGACCCGGAGTTAGCACTCTATGGGAGATACGTAAAGTCAGGACGGCTTGAGAAGGAAGGGTTTGAATTTAGGTTTCCGGAATTGGACAAAGCCCTGGAGCATTTGTTGAATTAGGCATGCGGTGTGCATGCTTGGGCCGTAGTCCTCATAAGACCTGGAAGTTTATCCCAAGTTAGATCATGCTGTAGGCCTTGTCTCAAACCCTAAAGGTGTTTCCTCATGTAAACACACAAGAAGCACTGAGATCGTACACCGCCTACTTCATCACATCTCTCAGCGCGGCTTCCAGGCTTCTTCGGAGTGTTGCCGTGCACTGGACGGATAAACGCGAAACCGCCCAGGCCAAAAGCCTCCAAGCGCACACTCACTCCATGCAGAAACCTGCATATTGTGATTATCTTCAACAAAAAACCCTTCACATGAAAAACCTGTCCAAGCTGCTCATCCTCGCCTTCTTCATTCTTTTGGGCTACGGAGCCCAATCACAAGAAATCGCCGCGGCTAAGTATACCTGGTCCGGTGAGGAACGAGATAAAGGAAGGTCAGGCGTGACAAAAAGTTTCTCAATCACCCTGGATACCTCTCAGCAAAATACCTTGTCCATTTCCTCCAGCCGTATACTCGGAGGAGGCACAGTGAATGTCTCTTCCACAGGTAATTTCATTATCAATGGGATCAAAGGCAATAAGATTGAAGCGACCTATAATACGACCCAAATTTCAGCCAATGGGAGGATTGTACCTAATAAAAGCTATCCCATCACCATCTACTCAAATGAAGACGGCACACTTCTCTTCAGGGATTCTTTTTGGCAAATTGACGTTGTCCTAACCCGACAATAGGGGGACCAGGGCCACCTCCTTTAAGCGTAGGTTGTAGCTACGCTTCACTATTTTCTGTGCTTTCGTAGCACACGCCCCTGGATCATTTGGTCAATTGAGCACGATGCGAAGCTCCCCGGCAAGGGGTATCTTTCTGATTCTGGTCATTGCTTGTCGACAAGAAAGATTTCTCCTGACGTCGAAATGACATTGAATTGAGGACAGGAACCGTGGGTCGGCTCCTCCTCTAAGCGTAGGTTGTAGCTACGCTTTACTATTTTCTGTGCTTTCCTAGCACAAGGCCCTAGATCATTTGGTCAATTGAGCATGATCCGAAGCTCCCCGGCAAGGGGTATCTTTCTGATTCTGGTCATTGCTTGTCCACAAGGAAGATTTCTCCTGACGTCGAAATGACATTGAAGTAAGGAATGGAACCATGGGTCGGCATCTCCTCCAAGCGTAGGTTGTAGCTACGCTTTACGATTTTCTGTGATTTCGTAGCACAAGGCCCTGGGTCATTAAGTCATTTTAGCATGATGGGGAGCCTCCCCGACCAGGGGGCTTTCTGATATTATTCATTGCTTGTCGACAAGAAAGATTTCTCCTCACGTCGAAATGACATTAATATGAGGACAGGAACCGTGGGTCGGCACCTCCACTAAGCGTAGGTTGTAGCTACGCTTTACTATTTTCAGTGCTTTCGTAGCACAAGCCCCTGGATCATTTGGTCAATTGAGTATGATGCGAAGCTCCCCGGCAAGGGGTATCTTTTTGATTCTGGTCATTGCTTGTCGACAAGAAAGATTTGTCCTGATGTCGAAATGACATTGAAGTAAGGAATGGAACCATGGGTCGGCATCTCCTCCAAGCGTAGGTTGTAGCTACGCTTTACTATTTTCTGTGATTTCGTAGCACAAGGCCCTTGGTCATTAAGTCATTTAAGCATGATGGGGAGCCTCCCCTACCAGGGGGATCTTCCTGAGTTTATTCGTTGCTTGTCGACAAGAAAGATTTCTCCTGACGTCGAAATGACATTGAAAAGCCTTCAAGCCTGTAATTGCCCAATAGCATTCTGGGGAACTGGCATTTCCTCGCCCCGCAAATGGGACATGCGCTTCTCCAAAAGTTGATCGACACGTACTATTTCAAGGATACCCTCGTTTAGCCGATATTGCACATGTTGAATGGTGTGCTTCAAACCTGGGCCTACAGGTCACCTAACCCCTCAAAATCATTGTAAATGTACTTTCGCCATATTCTTATCTGTTGCCTTAGCTTGTGCTATTTCGTAGGCAATGCTCAAAATATCCACCGTACAGCCTGTGCTGGCAACCTGGATCGGCTGGACAGCATGCTACAGCATACCCACCTACAGGTGCCCGATGATCGTGGTCGTACTTTGCTACATTGGGCCGTAGGATGTAATCAGCGGGAAGTCTTTGACAACCTGCTGGAACGTGGTATTGACCTCAACGCCGAAGATCGCGAAGGCTCGACGGCTTTGTATGTGGCCGTGCAATTCGATCGGGCTGACCTGCTGGATACGCTCATTGCCATACAGCCAAGTGATGAATGGAAAAGCAAGTACGGCGCCGCCCTCCTTGAAAGGGCCATTTTGGACGAACGTCTAGGGTATGTGCAGCAATTAGTTAGCAGTGGTGTGGACATTGAGATCCTCAACAGCAGGGGGAGCACCCCATTGGAAGTCTCCAAAAGAATTGGCGCCACGGAAATCTCGCAATGGTTGATTTCCCAAGGTGCTGACGAATCGAAAATCAGGACCTTCACTATGGAGGGAGATTACATGGGACAAACACCTCCAGGTCTTACCAGGCAACTGTTTGCTCCGAACTTCATTTCCACTGAGCAACATGAGTTTGGCGCTGTCTTCAATGCTGTCGGCGATGAGTTTTTCTACGCCATCGACATCAAGGGTAAGCCCATAACCAGGTATTTAAAGCTCACCAATGGGCAGTGGAGCCAACCTCAGACCATACTGGCACATGAAAAATATGGATACAACGACCCCTTCCTTTCACCGGAGGAAGATCGGTTGTACTTCATTTCGAAAAGGGCATTGGACGGTGTCAGTGAACCGAAAGAGGATCATGACATTTGGTACGTCGAAAGGGAAGGTGAAACATGGTCCGAGCCCATTAATGCAGGCCCGAATATCAATAGCGATGGCAATGAATACTACATCTCTTTCACTGGGAGAGGTAGGATGTACTTCTCCTCCAATATCAATGCCCCGGTTGACCGAAAGAGATCCGACCTGGACATCTACTATTCTGATTTTGTCAATGGCGAGTTTCAGCCGGCTATTGCTGTTGGAGATTCGGTAAACACAGAGCACTACGAAGCCGATGTGTTTGTGGCGCCAGACGAATCTTACCTCATTTTTTGCTCCATTCGTCCGGATGGTCTCGGAATGGGGGACCTGTACATCAGCTTCAAAGATGCGGGCGGCAACTGGTCTAAAGCTCGGAATATGGGTACATCGGTCAATACAGAATACCACGAGCTGTGTCCTTTTGTGACCGCCGATGGAAAATATCTGATGTATACCAGCAACAGAGATATTTACTGGATCAGCACGGAGGCCATCGATCAGCTCCGTGGAAAATGAAAGCAGGCGGAAAAGGAAAGATCTACGGCATTGGTGGACTTGGAGTTGATGAACGGGTCTTCGCAGAACTCCAACTGGATTTCGAGTTGATCCCACTCCGTTGGATTGAACATGAACCCGGAGAGACCATTGAGAGCTATGCACGAAGGTTTCTCAACCAAATTGATCGTGGCGCCCCTTTCTCAATTATTGGTATCTCTTTTGGGGGAATGATGGCAATTGAATTGAGCAAGATATCTGATCCTACACAAATCGTTTTAATCTCTTCCGCAACTGGAAAGTCAGACATCCCACTGCTCTTCAGGGTTTTTGGCAAGCTGGGCCTCTTGTCACTAATCCCCACCTTCATGTTGAAGCCGCCGGCATTCATTGCCAACTTTTTCTTTGGGGTTTCAGAGACCAGGTACAAGAAATGCCTGAAAGAGATCCTGGCAGATACCAACACAGCTTTTCTGAGATGGGCAACCCAGGAAATCTCCAGGTGGGACAATTCGCACCGACCAGGAAATATGACCAGAATCCATGGCTCATCCGATCGCATACTTCGCTGCTCAAATGAAGAGAGGACAATCACCATTCTTGAAGCAGGTCACTTCATGGTAATGAATAGGGCAAAGGAAGTCAGCGCGATTCTGAACCAAACCATGTCTGTGCCCAGATGAGCTATGGTCAATCTCAGGTAATTTTGGTTCGCTCCCAAAGAATCCTATTCGCTCAGATACGCTACCATCCCCTAGCGATAGCTATGTTTGTTAGACAAACGGAATCAAAACGAATGATCAAAGCAATGTCCCTGTGGCTTTTGGTGGCCCCAATCTCAAACAATAGGCCAGACGGACACCCCTCATTGACCCTGGAAAAACCGGCTGGCTGGATAGACAATAGCAATCTTGACGTGATTGCCAATCTGGAAAAATATGACCTTCAGGAAACTGAGTTGAAAGATCTGATCAATTCCTATCAGGGCAGCCTCACCACCCACATTTACATGAAGTACGATCCGGCCAGTTACCCAGGTATAATACCGACTGTGCAAGTGAACCTCCGGCCAAACCCAAATCAGGAATTCAATACTTTCAAAACGGCTATTCAACATAGCATGACGGCCATGGCAAATTTGTTAGCCAACTTCCAGGTGATTCAATCGTTGCAGGAACTCGAGATTGGTGGAAGAAAAGGTGTTTATTTCCTGGCATCATTCGATATGAAACTACCCAACGGGCAAATAGAAAAAATCAGAAGTTGGACCTATGCCATTCCAGTAGGAAACTATTTCTATCAATTGAACTTCTCTGACCTAAGTGACAAAGATGATTGTGCATCAACCTACGCACGGCTTGTCGAAACCATCAGGATCGATTGAACAAACACAATGCACAAGGATGGTATGAAACACCTGGAAAAGAATAGAGGAAACCCGAAGAAGCTCTTGAAGTTCCTGAATTCTGACGCCTTCAAGGAACGAGCACTAGCAGCTCATTATCTTGGGGAATTGAAATCGCCCGAGCATGAAAGTGCCTTGATTGAGCGGCTATCAGATTCAGTACCTATAGTGGTGAAGGCCGCGGCATTAGCTCTGGAAAAAATCGGTGCCAAGGAATCCACAAAATTGCTTATCCAACAACGATTAAGTGAAATCGAGGATCAGGAACACCGATTGCAGTCCAAAATCTCTGAAGGATGGAAACCAATTTCTGAAGAAGAAAAAGAAGCCCAATTACGCCAATATGCAGCAGAGTCCCATCTAAGGGAAAACCGACGCGTCGAAATCAATCAACAGACGCGTTCCATCAAGAACTGGCAGGTGGCCTCTGCCGTTTTCCTGGTGATTGTACTAGTTTACTATGTGGTCGACTTCCTCTATTAGCGATTAGCTTGAGGGTTTTAGTGTGGCCAGATGTATTGTAGACATGCCCGAGGCTGACTGGCCAAAATGCGCGCCTCCGGAAATTGTATCCTCACAGTCTCAAAAGTGAAAACAATTATGAAAGCTGTCGTTGTCCCCATATTCAGAATATTTGATGTCCACAGAGCCAAGGAGTTCTATATCGATTGGCTGGGATTCCAGGTGGATTGGGAGCATCGGTTCGAAGAAAACACCCCTGTATACATGCAAATCTCCCGCGATCGCATGTACTTTCATCTATCTGAGCATTCAGGTGATTGCTCGCCAGGGGCGAAAGCGTTCATAGATTGTGATGATGTAAAGTCCTTCTTTGAAGAAATCAGCACCCGGCCATACAAATACAACCGTCCCAGCCTGCAAACGACAGACTGGAATACGCTCACGCTGGAGCTAATTGATCCATTCAGCAACAAATTACTTTTCAGCCAGGATATGGCGAAGAAATAGCGATTGCGGATGGGCCGCGTTCCTGAAATGGACATTGCAGAAGATCATCCCCTTCCCAAAGGATAGCTAATTTCTGAGGCTGTTGCCCAAAAGGCCTTTATTGCGCCAGACATTCTCCTAAATCTCCCCAATGTTTAGAAATCATTGGATTTAGCTTCTCGCCACTTCCTTAAATTAGGTAAATGAAAAATCAAGACCTTTGGAATAGGATTGAGGCCTTCCCGCTGGATCATCCGGAAAACAGATTCACTTTTTCCCACAGACTGGCAAGGGATAACAACTGGGGTCTCGACTACACTTCCCGTGTGATCCTGGAGTACAAGAAATTCATATACCTGTGTTGTGCGGGGTACGGCGAGATCACTCCCAGCGATGCCGTGGATCAGGCTTGGCATCTTCACCTGACCTATACGAGATCCTACTGGGTGGATCTGTGCCGCTATACACTGGGTATGCAAATTCATCACAATCCTACCGCAGGAGGTGACTCCGAGAAAAAACGATACGCGCATGACTATGACACCCTAAAGGATGCATATATCAGGGAGTTTGGTCATCCTGCACCTCAAGATATTTGGCCCGACAATAAAGATCGATTCAACAACATCGACTTCAAACGAATTAATCTATCCGAATACTGGCTCATCCGGAAACCAAGGTCAATCGGACCACGAGCTGTTTTGCTACTTCTCCCTATTGTAGCGCTGCTGTTTATTCAATCAGAAAATCTCGTCCCCTGGGGAACCATAGTATTCGTAGCGGTTCTCCTCCTGATCGTTGCCCGAACCATCAAAGGTGGAAAGGGCGGCAGAGGTAGAGGTGGCTCTGACAGCGGATGCAGTTGGTGGGGTGGTTTCTGGGGTTGTTCTGGTGACAGTGATTCCGGGTGTAGTAGCGCAGGATGCAGCGGCTGTGGAGGTAGTGGAGACTGACAGACGAGCCATCAGGACCTCCCCACCACCTTCTTTATTCTTTACCTCCTTCTCACGATGATCTTATAGGTAACTATGTTGTTGCCTTCCTTACGGGTAGGGTCGATGAACCGCACCAGGTAAATGCCCTCTTCCACATCACTGGTATCCAACACCATCTCACGGTTGTACCCACGACCTACTTCTGCTTCCTTCAACAGCCTGCCCTGCAAATTCAACAGCTGTACCTTCACATGCTCGCTCAACAGCTTGCTGTACCTGATCGTCAGCTCACGATCCACCGGATTTGGATACAACTCCAAATCCTTGAAGTAATGTCTATAGAAGCCCAACTCCTCAATCAACTCAACCGAGATACCATTCTCATCCACCGTCGCCTCCAACTCCAAGGTGTTGTTCTCCAAGCCTCCTGCACCAACTTCAAACTCTATGAACGAATCAGGATCCATCGGTATACCCGGATACTCAATGTTCAACCTATAGGTGTCCGGTGGCAAGTTCTCAAACGTAACCCGACCATCCTCATCGGTCTCCTTGTATACCACCAACTCAAACTCATCATCATTCTCAGGTCTGCCGCCCGTCGCTCTGCGTCTCCTACGCAACGAACAGCCTACCTTCTGCAACTTCCGACGGGCACTCAACCTGCTTCCATCCTTCGACGCACTGCGATCATCCGCAAAATCACTCTCCACCAACAAGCCTACCTCGCCATCTCCATCTCCTGGCTGAAAGCCCTCAGGACGCAACAACATCGCATATCCCCTAATGCTAAAATCATTCCGTAGAAATATCGTGTCCGCCTCAACAAACAAATCCGTGTTCTCAAAATAGGTCGGTAAGTACCTTTCCCTACCATCCTCTACTCGCGTCGACAACAGCAAATCTCCCAATACCAACTCCCCAAACGTGAACCGCCCATTGTTTACCGTGATCACATCCAGTGAATCATAGCCCCGACTCGATTCCCCATCAAAAGGAATCCGCAACGCCTGTACCGATCCCGTCGGCAACCGATCCCCATTCTCATCAGTGATCCGGCCATCCAATCGCGCCGTAGCAAATACCCGTATCGGATGACTCTCCAATACCAGCCCCGATACAATCGTGTTCTCTACCGTCAGCGTGAACAAGCCCATATTCTCATAGCGGATGTTCTCAATATTCAAGGCCCGCCTACTGCTGCCGTCAACCACCTGCTGCGTACCCAACGCATTCAACCTTCGCCAACTGTAGCGATTCGACGTGCCTCCCGTTGCTACATCCAACCTGAAATCCTCTCCTCGTGGGATCAACTCCTCCCGGTCTTCTACGCCCAGCCTGCCTTGATTCGCATAATTCTCCGAGCCCCCCAACACCGTGATGTTCGGCTCCAAATCACCAAAATCCAACCGGTTGCCCGATACATCCAACTGCGTCAACGACAACCCACTCACATCTGGCAATCTGGTAATCTGGTTGTTCGACAAGTTCAACCGGGTCAACCCGCCGATGTCCTGCAAATCGTCCGGTATATCCCCAACCACATTCACACCCGACAAGTCCAGCTCCGTCACCCGATTCAAATCAGGATCCACAACCACTCCTATCCATGTATTAATATCTGCATTGTTAGGCCAGTCCGCTCCATTGGTCCACGTATCCGCAGCATTCACCGCCGAATAGATGTTCAACAAGGCCTCACGATCCCGCTCCAAAGAACTCACCTTCAATACAAACTCCTTCGTGGTCAAAGTCAACCCCGAAAAAGACGCGTTGGTAACCTCTACCACATATACCCCCTCATCATCTGTGCTCTCAGGGCTCACCAACAACGTGCCTCCACTATTGGTCACCCGTTCTCCATCCTTGAACCACCTGTATCTGTTACCGCTGCCACTCACCGTCCGGTCTATCTCAAACTCCTCGCCTACCTCTACCAATGCATCGGCTACTTCCAAAACCTCGCCCTGATTATTGAAACGCAAATCACTCGTCTGAGCCAATACGTTCTCCAAGGATCCAAACTCCAATATGTTGCCGCTCACATCTGCCGACTCCAAACCTGCCAGTCCACTCAGCGTGCCGATCGATCGCAAACGGTTGTTCGATAAATCCAACTTCTCCAAAGCCCCCAACCCATCAGTAATCCCAGGAATCCTGCCCGACATATTGTTGTCCGACAAATCCAACTCTACAACCCGAGTCCCACTCAGCCTAACTCCTTCCCAGCTACTCAATCGACCTACCAGCCAGTTGTCCGAACGATTCCAGTTCTTACCTGATGTATTGTCATATATCGATACCAATGCCAATGAATCCTGTTCGGTCTCACTATCCGTGCCCGTCAACACACTCACCACATTGCTGTTATCCGATTGCTCTCCGGTATTGTAAACGACCCGAACCCTATAGTAATACCGCGTACCATAAGACAAGCCCCGAACCAACTGTGTGGTGTCTGTCACCAACAATCCATCATAACCCGCAACAAACGTTGTGAAATTATCGCTCGTGCTCACATCCAACTCATAGTTCAATACCCCGCCTACCTGGGAATTCCACAGGGATCTGAAACTCGTCGGCGTCACCGACCGCGCCGATAGCGCTTGCGTCGCCCCCGCGGAACGTGTCAACGTGCCACTCGAAACACCCTCATTGCCCGCAGAGTCCCGAGCCATCACTTCTATGGTGTAGCTGCCTACATCCAGGGTGTCTATACGACCCGACAACAACGTCCAGGTACCATCACCATTGTTGGTCGCATCATAGGTAGAATCTGGTAGCTCAACTCTGATCCGTGCACTTGCATCATCTACATCACCCGATAACTCCGGCGATATCTCATCGGTAACCAAATCCTCAACCGTAACCGTAGGGACTACCGTGTCTATCACCAACTCCTCGGTGCTCGTATCAACTCCAACATTGCCAGCCGCATCACTCGCCGTCAACGACAACTCATAGGTCCCATCAGACAAAGGCAACACTACATCATCAGCAATCGTCCATGTGCTGTCTCCATTCACCTCAGCCTCATAAACCTCTCCATCCAAACTCAACTCTACCACCGACGTCGTGTCATCTACCGTGCCACTCAACCCCGGCGTGTTGTCATTGGTCAACAGACTGTCTACCGTAACCACCGGAGCGGTCACATCATAGCGGATCAACAACGTGTCCGATGCCAGGCTCTCATTACCCGCTGCATCAGTGGCTACCGAGGCGCTCAGGCTTATCTTCACCGTATCCTCCGATACAGGTGTCAATTCAACAGTGTATTGTTGAGCATCCACAGACAAAAAGTTGCCGCTCGTTGCATTGCTCAAAACCAGATCTCCTTCCTCGAAGTCATTCACATCCTCACCAAAATCAATCGTCACCACAATCGGACTGTCATTGGTAGGATCGGTACTGCTGCTGCTCAACGATGCCACAGGAGCGCTACCATCGTAGGTGATCATATACGCATCAGCAGCTAAACTCGAATTGCCCTGACCATCCTCAGCTACTCCCGCAGCTATCTCTACAGTGATCTCTCCGTCGCCATCAGGGACCAAATCAAAAGTGTAGACCTGGCCATCATCACTGGTAAAATTCTCCAGCGTGCCGTTGGTTATCGTCAACTCCATCTCTTCAAAACCACTGACAAACTCCCCAAAATCTACCTCAATAGCGATAGGGTTATCATTTGTAGGGTCTGTAGATGTACTGCTGATCGTTGGCTGTGGTGATGACGCCTCGAAAACAATTTCGAATTGATCAGCAGCGGTACTGTTGTTACTCGAGAGATCTTCCGCCGCACCCGCAGCAATATCCACCGTTAAGGACCCCTCATCATCAGCTAGGAGGTCGAAAGTGTAGTTGCGTCCATCAACGTCCTCAAAGTTGCTGACTGTGCCATTGGACACCGTCAGATCCGTGGCATCAAAGCCCGTTACCTCTTCCCCAAAATCCACGGATATCGGAATAGGATTGTCTGTGGTGGGCGATGTAGAGGTTGAGGTAATGATGGGTGTAGGTGCAGTCGTATCCACGATATTGAGCGAATAATCTTCTACCTGACCAGTAATAAACCCTGAAGCCCCCTCCAGACCACAGGCCACCACTTTATTGGTGCTACTGGCATTGTTCCAGGTCATTATTCTGATTCTGGTCTGTCCCAGGGTCGCACTAGCAGGAACCGTGAAGTTCACATCAATCGGGTCAGAATTATTGAAAGCCACATTATCCGCAATCAACTCAGATTCATCCAGTACATCGTCCTGATCCCAGTCTACATAGACCTGCAGCGAATCACTTCCGGAGTTAACCGGTGTAACCGTAAGGGTGTATGATAGACCCTGACTGAGGTTTGTGCTTTGCGCACTGAAATCATAATAGTATGCTGACACGTCGCCACCTGTGCTGTTGCTGATGGTTTCAAGCGAAACATCTGAAATCGCCGGTAGGCTGTTGAGAATAAAACCACCATTGGTCTGCGAATCTGGCTGGCAGTGTGGATAGCCAGCCGGAGTCTGGAAGGTTACTTCAGCACCCAATCCTGATACATTGTTGGTAAGCGACACGGTCTCCAGGAACGAGAAACTATCCAGCGAAGTGACTTGAATAGTGAGTCCATCGGTAATAGGGTCAACCGTCGACAAGGAAATCCACACATAGTTTTCCGTATCAGCAGTGAGTACCTCATTGATACCGGTGAAATCAATCGTCCCACCCATGAAATCCATTGACGCTGTGGCTAGCGGAGAACTTCCATTGAATACTGGTGCAGTGGTGACATGAATACCTGCTATGCCGTTCAAGATGTTGCTCTCGCCATTGGTCGTGAATGAAACACTGGCGCTCGTCAAGGTAGCCGGACCATTCGGGTTGATTCTGAAGGCATAGAAGACCTGGTCGACTTCATTGGGCCCTATTTCCGTATCGCTGACCGAGTGGTTGTTGGCCTCGGCAAAAAATGCTGAAAACGTACTTTCTGCTGAGCCTATGTCTATGCCATTGCCTTGCTCCCTGGCATTGCCTGCCGCATCCAAGGGAATGTCTTCTGTGGTGTCACCGTCATTGTCGACATCCAATCCATCAGCGCCTATCGCAGACTCATCCGCAAAATCCACAGCTGCGGAACCACTGGCCAACGGATAATGAGGCAGGCCATTGGGTCCACTCATGGAGATGGTTTCCAGGTGTGTGCCGAATACTTCCCCCACCAGGTTGCCAGTGCCAAACTCTGACTCTGCAGTACCCGTAGCACCCAGGATATTGTGACCACTCCCTGTCTCACTCAACTCTGTCAAATCGTTTACATAGATATCAGCATCTCCGGTGGCAGATGTTTCTGTATTAGCCAGAATGATCGTGTTCTGGATATTGACTACCGGTTGTGTAGAAGGAGGTGAGCCCTGAACCCCTTGCAACTTGACCCCTCCGTATTCATTTGCCTGGTTTTCAGCTATCGTCACATTAGTCAGGTCCAGGAAGTTACCTGACTGGTCGATTCCTCCGCCTTGATTGGAAGCCACGTTATTGGAAATGGTCACGTTGGTCAAAATCACGTTGCCGCCATTGGCATTGAATATTGCACCACCGTTCTCTGCCGAATTGTTGTAGAATGCTCCATTCACTAGATTGACCACTTCATCAAAATCAACGTATAGCCCTCCACCATCTGAAGCGCCCGCATGATTGTTGGTGAAAAACATATTGACCATATCAACGAAAATTGAGCCCGTTCCCGAAACATAGACTCCAGAACCCGCCACGTTGCTTCCTCCTGAAATTTGTAGTGACCGTAGCGCAGTGGGATCCGTTTGTGTTCCTGCCGAAATGTTGAAAATCCTGGCCGAACCATTCTGGTTGATGGTGACTGGACCATTCGATCCGTCTATGGTCAGGATCTTGTCTATCGCGATTTCCGAATTTAGCTCGACGGTAACCATTGACCAATCCACGCTCGCCTCGAAGGTAATCACATCAAGTGCAGAGGCATTGGCAACCACCTCCCTTAGTGAACCCAGACCCGTATCGTTGCCATTGTAGACGATCAGTGGGTCGGGCACTACATAGTCGATAGAGAACTGAGCAGCTGAATTGTTGCCATTGTTGGCAAGGTCCTCCGCCACGCTGGCATTGATGTCGACCGTAATGGTACCTGCTCCGGAAGGAGTGATCTCAAGCGTGTAGTCTGATCCGGTATTCTGTGTAAAATCCGTCAGCGTAGCATTGGAAAGCACTATGTCTCCACCCTCAAAATTCTGCACGTCTTCGTCCCAGGTGACATCGACATTGAATGGACTCAATATCGTTGTGCCACTTTCGCTAGAGGAAAATGTCGGAGTGGGTGCCGTCCCATCGAAGTCTATGTCAAATTGGGCAGCAGCCACGTTGTCGTTGCCATCCAGATCTTGGGCAGCAGCTGCCGGTATATCCACCGTGTAGTTGCCGTCGACTGTCACATCCAGATTGAAAGTGAAAACGATATTGTCCGATGTACTGAAAGCACTTACAGACCCGGTGGTAACCAGGTCAACCGCTGCAAAGCCTGTTACCTCCTCGCTGAAGGTGGCCGTCATTGGAATGCTGGTATTGTTGGTGGGGTCGGGCTCACCGGTAGAGATCATCACCGTCGGAGCCAATGTGCCAAAGGCGGAGCTGCCTTTGTCCAACGTGGTTACCTGCACAGCATAGTCGTTCGAGGGATTGAAGGACCCGGTGAAGTTGAAAGTTTGTGACCCGGTAAAGTTGAGACTGTCCAGAACTATCATCCCCTGCAATGGATTCATAGCGTCAGATTCGTAAAGATAAATTCTCACCTGATCGCCGATAGCGTTTTGATGTTCCCCGTCGATATCGGTTATCGTTACAGAAGTAATGTAAGGCGGCGATTGTCCCGCGTCTGCTGCATTGAGCAGTTGGATTTGATCGCCGTTTTCATAAAACGAGTTGTTCAGTATGTAAACCCGCTCGTAGGCACCACCATCAAGCTGAATGGCCGCGCCTGTATTGTAGGCTATGGTATTGCCGGAGGACGGATCGAAATCGCCAATGTATATCGGCTTCGTGAGCATTGGGTCAGGCACATTGACATCGGGCACGCTGTTGATCCCTATCCCATTGGGAAGGGGAAGATCAATCGGGCTCAAACCGATGTAATTTCTTCTTAGAATGGCTTCATTGATATTGGCAAAGGGGCTCTGTAGGGTAATGCCCGCAGTCGTATTGCCCCCGACGATGTTGTCTTCGAATTCAACATTGCCCCCCAAGACTACACCTGTGCCATTCGGAAGGACGCCATTTACATTGTCATTCACACCAATTTTGTTGAACTGGACGTAATTGGTCGAGTAGCCAATAAAGAGCCCCACATTGCTGTTTCCGGAAATCACGTTGTAGCTGATGGTATTCTGAAAGGGCTCGGAATACTCATCCCCGAAATCAATACCAATGGGATTGGCATCAGCGGTGGCTCCCGTTACATCCGTACCAATGTAGTTGTAAGAGATCGTATTGTTGTTTGGATATTCTACCCGTACCCCGCTGGTGCCATTGTTACCGATCACGTTGCCTTTGCCTGAGGCCCCGATGATGGCATTGTCAAGGTTGTAGGCATGAATGCCGTAGTCGAAGCCACGAATCTTGAATCCATATACTTCCACGCCATCGGAACCATCCAAGTCAAAGCCTGCGAACAGACTTCCTGCATCTTCGATCACCACCATTCTGTCTGTCGCTCGATCCCATCCAGCTTGCGTGGTAGCATCAAGTATTACTTTTTGTGAGTTGGAGTTGAAGACAGTTGGAAGGTCAGAGGCCGGCACGATGGTCCAGGAAGTGCCGCTGCCGTCACCGGGCAAGTTGAAATCGATGAGCACCTGGTTAGTGGCGCTCTGGGCATCCTCGATAGCCTGACGCAAAGATCCAGCACCAGTATCTCCGGTATGAGTGACCGTATAGGTTGTCTGGGAAGTCGCTCCCGAGCCTACCCAGTTGGAAGATGTCCCGTTTTTGGTGAACCCTGACATCGTCCCGCTGAGACCATTCTCGGCATAGTCCTCAATCTCCGGGCCAGTGATTCCCGTATTGTTCGCATCCGCCACGCCTTCATCGAACTTGTAAAATGCTACTAAATCAGAGAGGTGGGGATGTGATCCATCGATATCCTGTACATGGTATGTATTGATGGTGCTTTCACTCAGGACCGCATCCCACAACCTTAGCTCGTCCATAGAGCCATTGAAGTCGTAGCTGAAACCAGGGGTATGTCCAAGGGTCATATCCACCGAATTGGAAGCAAATGCTGCGGCCGGATCTCCGAACGTGGCGTCATTGCCAATCATCTGGCCATCCTTGTACAATGTTATGCCTACACCTGGTTCAATGGTTGCGGCATAGTGATGCCACTCTCCCACCGTCACTTCACCAGCGCTACTGGTGACGCCATTGGCCACTCCACTCCAGCTTGTTTCTACTTGCAGTGCACCTGTACTGGTCATGGCAAATAGGAAATGCCTGCCGGGACCCTCATACTTGTCAACGAAGGTGTAGAAAGTCGTGGGGTTCGAAGCCGGGTTGATCCAGGCTTCAATGGTTAGGTTCGAGGCATTTTCAATGGGATTGCCACTGGGTATGTCTACGTCATCTCCGGAACCGTCAAAGTTCAATGCAGTGCCTGGGAAAGCCTGAGCAGGTAGTTGCGGTGCCAGTCCCTGTATGAACTCGCCAGATTGCTGATCGGCCACGATAAGCTGATCTGTTGCCGTGATCAAATCGAAGAAATTCGACCTTCTCACGAAGGTGCCCTCAGTGTTGTCGGGTCGATAGGCTATTCTGAATTCATTTTCATTGGACCCGGCATCCGGATTTCCTGAGTAAGCAAACTGGGTGTTGAAAGTCGGGCTTGTTCCTCCAACCGTGAATACACCATAATAGTCAGTGGTATTGAGGGAGGCCATTCCAGTCGGTACATTGGTGTTGTTCGGCGCTTCATTGACACGATAAACAAAAGTGATGTCTGGAGTTCCCAGGATATTGTTGACGGTCAGGTTATTCCCTGATGCAGCGCCACTTAAAGCAACGGAAGTGGTCGTTGTGTAGGCGCTTTCGTCACCCAGACGAGCACCTGAAACGACAGGCGTAGCTCCACCAATCTCGCCATTGTTGGTATTTTCCAGATCGAAGAGCGTGGTACCATCTCCGGTGTTTTCATCGAAGCGGTAGTATGCCAGAAGGTCTGACGCTGCCAATACATCCTTGTCAGCCAAAGTGTTTCGGATTTCAATCTCCGTTCTCGCCACAGACCAAAGCCTGATCTCGTCCAAGCGCCCCGTGAAGTATTCTGCATCACCATTGTGGCCGAAATAGACGTCATAACCCGACACGTCCAACCCTTTACCGTTGTGGCTATTAGCGGATGAGCCCTGAAGTACGCCATCGAGGTATAGGCGCATTTCCACATCATAGTCCTGTACCACTGCAAAATGATGCCATCCTGCATCCAATGAGGCCATACTTGTGACCACACGGTCTTCGCTTTGATTGGTAAGCCTTCCATCTGGAAATAATCCTGCAACCAAGATATCTCCAGCCACCGGCGAATAGGCATCGCCATTGCTGATCGAAACAAAATACTGATTGAAGGGCAACATATCCGACCGTTTCTGCACCATGGGACCAATTTGATCAGTACCGTCGAAATAGAACCAACCCTCGATGGTAAAATCACCTGTGCCAAACTGGAATTCAGAAACATCGCTCACCCTGACTGAATCATTCACCCCGTCAAAACTCAAGGCATAGCCTGGACCAGGTTCCTGAGGATAAGTCACTGCTTCCAGATTGACGGTATAAATGAGGGAAGCCATATCATCAAATACCTGCACGGTACCTGGATAGGTACCAGCGGTAGAAGGGAAAAACTCCACATCAAACGACTCGGTAGCAAATGGCGCAATAGTGGTGGAGCCCAGAGCGGTGTATAGGCTGAATCCCGTACCAGCGACGATGATGGGTGTAGTAGGATCCAGCACCAAATTGCCGAGGCCTGTGTTCTCGATGGTCAGTGTCACATAAAGAGGTGAGCCATCCGCCGTAGCTCCCATGAAGGTACCATCTGCAGCGGAAGGTGTATTACCATCGGCGATATCAACGCCATTACCAATGATATTGATCCCAGGACTACCCGAAGTAAAAGCATCTGAGACTACGTAGTTGGAAGAAGTCCCACTTCGCGCAAAGGCCGTGATGTCACCATCATTGCCGAGGGAAACGTCTACCGTAGTGTTGAGGCTGGTGTTGTCACCATCAGGTATCCCGTCATTGAAACTGTAGGCGGCCAATAAATTGGTTACCGGGCCAGTGAATTCCGTAAAAAGGTCGTCACGAACCGCCTGCTCATCCTTGGCAAGGTTCCAGATTCTCACCTCATCCATCAACCCTATGAAATTCTGTTCTGCGCCATTGGTATTGGAGCCAATGATCAAATCATCCGATGAGGTGGCGGTCAAGCCGCCAAGAGCCCCAGAGGAAGTCGCCTCCTCATGGCCATTTACAAATACGCGAAATTCATTGCCATTACTCCAAGAGAAAGCAACATGGCTCCACTGATTCAGAGGAACCTGCGACGCAGGCACCAGCACCGACTCTTCGGCCGGATCATCTGTTCGCAAGATCACTGCCAGGTAGTCTGTGTCGCCCACATCTGTGAGTACCACGGCGAAAGTGCTTTGACCAGCTCCGTAGTTGCCATCCGTAATGATGGATCGGGTTTGATCGGTGCTCGCATAGCTCGTTGGGTAAATCCACGCTTCTACCGTAAGATCTGACTGCCCTTCCGCGACGGAAGCAGGGACAGTGATCAGGTCAGTTCCATCGAAATCCAGCGCATTTTCAAATTTTGGCGTTTGGAAATTGATGCCGTTCTGACCTTCTGTGGTAGTGGTGAAATATTGCTCCGATCCTGCACAATCATTATAGGAAAATGCGAGTACACGATAATCCGTCAACTCCTGCAAATTGGTAACGGTGACACTGTTACCATAGCCATTGTAGATGGCGTGGAAATTAGGAGGCAATTCCGTGCCGGCACCAAAATCTGTGGCCGCCAGGTACGTCGTAAATGCCGATGGTCCTTCCAATTCTGTTGAAGCGGTCTGTTTCAGGAAGACGATCGTTTTTTCACCATCCCCCGGCGTCCAGGTCAGTGTGGCCTGATCCTCCAGGAGATTAGTCGCTACCAAGCCTGAGACTTGTGTCAAAGGTGCGGTACCTATCAGAGCAGTCTGACGATCCCAATCAGATCCGGTGGAAAAGTCAAAATTGACCAATGTGCCGGCCAGGTTGTTGCCACTGAGGTCTGGCAAGGTAGTGCCCGAACATCCTTCAAAGTCATAATAAGCGGCCAGGTTGGCTTCATTTCCTGAAAGCAGTGAATCCTGCAAGGCCTGGACAGTGGCTAAATCCTTCGCCTCATTCCAGATTTGCAATTGATCCAGACGGGCATTCATTTCTGATCCGGGGTAACCCAGCTCGACGCCAAGTTCAATTTGATGTGTGTTTTGAGGACGCGTTCCGGAATAAGTATCGTTGTCAATCTCAACACCATCTAGGTAGAGCCGCACCTGCGTGCCTTCTATGGTGAAGAACAAATGGTGCCATTCACCAATAATATCTTGCGCGCCGGAGGTCAACAATGTCAGCCCCGATGAGCCATCACCGATGAAGGCATATAGTGCTGGCATCCCCGTGGATCCGCCTTCCTGCGATCGGGTACTTGCCCCAATGGCAACGGGATTTGTGAAATCACTTCCATCTCGCTTGCTCAAAATCGTATGGAATTCGTCCGTGCCAATGGATTCGATATAGACCCAGAAACCAATACCGAAGTCCCCACCCAGGGAAATCAATGGATCATGTGGAACCTGCACATAGTCATCGATACCGTCAAAAAGCAGGCTGTTGCGTTCTGGCAAAGACTGCACAACGCTGAAAGCCGAAGTCCCGTTGGTGGTGTTAGTTGTAGTGGCCACCACTTCTTGACCTGGTTGCAAGCTCAATCCTGCAATCGACCAGGAGCCGTCACCGGCTACCTCCACCGAATCAATGATGGCCTGACCCTGACCCAACACATCGGCGAAAAATACTTCTACGGTATCCATTGCTACAGCCGTTCCTGCCACGGTGCTTGCTGAAATATCTGTAATGGTAGGGGCAGCAACAGCACCGGCAGATCCACCCGAGATGCCACCCAGGGTATTGTCAAAAATGGAGTTGTTTCGAATCACGTTGCCAACGGAGGAGACGTCGTCGAACAATACCGCATAGCCATCATTGTGGGCGATGACATTGCCACGCATCACGTTGTTGTTGGCACCTCCACCCAGCTGGTCATCGAAATGGATTCCGTTACCAGTATTTCCCAGATCCACGAGACCATCGCCGCTGGTGCCAATGAAATTGTCGATAATGTGGGTGCCTTCGTTACCACCCTGGAACCAAAGACCACTGAAGGTACTGCTGGCAACAACATTGTCTTTGATGAGTACATTGTCTGAATTGAAGGCCACAAAGACACCTTCCTGACCAGCACCAAGGCCGCCCGTGCTGTTCGAGGCATCGAGGTTAGTGCCAAGGTAGTTGTTGAGAATTCTTGTATCACCTGCACCATCCAGGTAGATATGATTAATGCTGCTCGAAGCAATGACATTGCGCTCCGTAGCCAAATCGCCTCCAATAAGGGCATGGGTGCTATAAATCCGCACACCATAATTGTTGCCTGCCGCAGTACCATCAAATTCAATCCCTACCAGGTTAGACTGGACCGTAATGCCCGAGTCATTGAAGCCATCCAGGTAAATGCCCGCTCCGCTGTTGTTGACAATGATATTTCCCTTGCCAGGGGCACCGATAATATGGGAGGGTGCGGTTCCACTAATCGATTGAATGGCATTGGCAAAGTACTCCACACGCAGTCCATATATCTCCAGTGTAGCGCTGCTGCTGTTGGCATAAAACCCATTACAGGCCACGCACATGCCTCCCTCTACCGTGATGAGGTCGCCGGAAGTCCCTGGTACAAAATTGTAATATGGATCCGTAGTGCCATCAATGATCATATGCGCGGTTATATCCGGTAGCTGCGAGGTCGGAGAGATGGTGTAAGGACCTGCACCCAAATCGAAGGATATACCACCACCATTCAAGGTGGTATTCAATGCCGTCATGGCATCGTATAATGAGCCTGGCCCACTGTCGCTAGTGTTTTGTACCACAACATGTGCGGTGAATTCAGATGTTCCATTTACAGCACCTGTAACAGCTGCTTGAAAGGATCGGGACTGGTCAAAAGAGGCACCAGCAACCGACCAGGTGGTCTCCCCTCCGGTTGCTGTAAAGGAACCCTCTAAGACCTCGGGTAAATCAGTTTCAGAAAAATCGCTTGAATAAACGTGCACAATATCGCCAGCATTCGCAGGGGATTGGAACCTCCCGGATATGAGCGTGGGGTCTACTTCGGTGATGAAAGGGGGTAGCTGGTCATTGTGAGGGGGTCCCGAACCAAAGTCAATGGCGATTGGATTGCCCCGGAAGTCGTTGCCTATGACCTGCGTGCCAATGGTTGTGGCCCCGAATAGAAATACTCCGGCCGACGATCCATTGGCTATGACATTGGCTTCATTCGCTCCGGTACCCCCTATGATATTGCTGGGGGAATTTCTGATATTGAAGCCGTAGTTCCCATTCGGCAGGTCAGCCAGCTGATCCTGGCTCTTTCCAATAATGTTGTTGTGGAAAATGTTGCCCGATGAGGTGCCATCAATGTAGACCGCATCACCGGAACCTGCGGCAATGACATTGCCCTCAGTGACACCAGTTCCTCCGATGACGTTGCCAGTGGAAGCACCATTGATTCGGATACCACTGCCACCATTGCCAAATGGAGACTGGCCGGATGGGTCAGTTCCTATGAGATTACCTCGGAAAAAGTTACCATTGGAAGAGCTTGTAAGAAGAATCGCGTCATTGTTGTTGCCCGAAATGACATTGTCATCTGCCTGTACACCAGTGGATGCATCGACATATATCCCGTAGTCATTAGCAAGCGCAGAATTGCCAGGGACGTTTAGCCCAATGATGTTATTCGTAATGGTGACCGAACCTGTCCCATTGTCCACCAAAATCGCTGCGGTGGCACTACCATCATGAGAGGCAAGTACATTGTTGTCAATCACAATCCCTGTGGAACTGTTGTTGATTTCGATTCCGTGAGCAACATTGGCCACGCCCGTATTACCATCAGAGGCGACACCGAAGTAGTTGTTTTCGATGGACGCACCGGTCACAGCGTCCAGCAAGATGGCTGCTATGCTGTTGATACCACCAATCACGTTTCTTTGATTGGGATCACTACCACCGATGGTAAGGCTGGTAGTCCCCTGGAAATTCAGACCCCGGCTATCGGTAATGTCGGAAGTGCCATCTGACCCAATACCAATGACATTTCCCTGTATGACCAGGTTGTTCGTTCCTGCCTGGTCACGAATGATGTAGTTGAGCGTAGATGACCCCGCCATGCGGTTGCCTTCGTTCATGCTGTGATCTCCACCAATCTTGATGTCTCGCGTAGTTCCCGATATGTTGATGGCAATGTTGGCGGCATTGGGGGTGAGGCCGTCTCCGGAAACTCCAAAATGGTTGCCCTGGATCGAAATACTGTCGCCATCTACAATGTTGATGTCGCGCGCTTGAGCCAGGAAGAGGTTACCTCCCTCGCTTGATCCAATAATGGCATTGTCCGCGGATTCGCCATCCAATTGTATACCGTAATTATTGTTGATGAATTTCAAGCCATAGACCTCCACACCTGCACTCTGGATCGTGAGTCCCTGACCACTATGGTTTGTGCCATCAATGGTGGGCATGTTTTCAGTACCAAAGTCCCAGTCCGGCTGTGTTTCAGCATTAATCACAACCTTGTCCTTGGTAATCGCATCGAGCGCCGTGGCCGGCTGGATCACCCAGGGTCCGCTCCCGGAAATATTGAAAGTGATCTCTACGATATCAGAGGAAGAACCGTTGGCATCCTGGATGGCCTGGCGAAGTGAGCCCGTGCCCGTATCATTAGTGTTGGTCACCACAAAGCTCTCGATAGAAAATGCCGTGGATTGTTGCCAATTGGGTGTAAGGTTAGGACTGCTAGGACCTATCCAACCTCCGTCATGGCTGTTGAGACTTAGGTCAGGCAATTCCGAACCGTTCTCTTCATCAAATCGATAGTAGGCTACCAATCCTTGTTCGCTACCAACGAGGCTGCTGAACAGCAGGTCTTGGATCTCTTCTTCCGAACGGGCATAATCCCAAATCCTGATTTCATCCAGAAGCCCATCGAAATATCGAGCTGGAGTACCATTATTGTCCCCTCCAAATCTGAGCACGTCATCGGAAGGACCCACGTCAACGCCAGCCGCCGCGAGGTTGGCCCCAGGCACACCATCCAAATAGAATGTCACAAATGAGCCATCGTAGGTCACCGCTACATGGTGCCAGTTGCCATCATTGATGGCACCGATATCGGAAGTGATGGTTTCGAATGTGACCCCGTCGGAAACATAAAGGCGTAGTAAGCCATCCGGAATATCTCCGGAAATGTTACCGATTACGAAAGTAAACCCAGGGTTGGGATTGCCAGAGGATGAGAAATTACTAATTAGTTCACCCAGACCATCCGTAGTATTTACCCACGCCTCGAAGGTAAGATCGGTACCCAAATCGAATTGGGTAGAATTGGGTATTTCTATGGCATCATCCGCACCATCAAAGTCAAGTGCGTAGCCAGGTGTGACATAGAAGGAGACCGTGTCCGAAGGGGGCGACACATAGTTGCCGTCCTGATAAGAGACACGCGCGTAGTATCTGGTGGCAGTCACCAAAGAAGTGATGACAGATACCAGCGAATCGCTGTGCATGATGGTCTCGGTGTTGAAGGAGGTGAATGTGGGATCCGTCGTATAGTCTACGTCATAGCCACTCGCATGCGGAACCTCCAGCCAGTTGGCCACAAAGGAGTTGGGATTGGCGTCGGTGACCTGGTAAATGAAGGGTGTATAAGCCTCTGAGTGCACCCAGTCCGTATTGTCACCCAGCATGTTGATGGTAACACCATTATTGGTTCCCAGGATATCACGGATTGTGGTCCCCTCGATTTGATCGAAGTCCCAGTAGCCCTGTAGCGCCCCATTGCCAAGGTCAGTCGTGTATATCTCCGAACGCACCTCTGTTTGAGTCAAGGCGGTGTTCCATACTTTGAGATCATCGATCAAGCCGCCAAAGAAGAGTTCATAACCAATACTTCCCAGCAATTCCGAGGCTCCCAGGGTGATGGCGTTGCCAGGGTCAATGCTCCCGGTTTCAGTGAGTGTTTCAGAAGTAACGAGCACACCATTGAGGTACAGGTTGGCTCTTACACCTGCCCGGTCGATTACTGCCATGGCATGGTACCATTCGCCCGGTTCAATGGCCACGCTGGTCCTTATCTCCTGGAAAGTGGCGTCCGCCGCGTCTCGAATGTTGAATATCAGCTCTCCATTGACATCCAGAACAAACCCAAACAGATCGTTTTCGTCACCACCGGCACCTCCACTTACTCCACCACGTCCGTAGCTATAAGCAAGCACCTGCTGCGACGCCGAAATAGCATCCGCATTGAACCACAAGCCCATTGAGAAATCACCACTGCCAGGAGTCAGGGAACTTACCTGATCGATAGAAGCGCCCTCAAACGAACCATTGAAGTCGAGTGCGTTTCCGGCTCCTTTGATATCAGCAATTACCTCGTTGGAGACATCGGAGTTGTTGTTACCATCAAAGGCACGTACACGGTAATAGTAAATGTCTCCATCATCAGGTATAGTGGCATCCGCAAAGTCACTGGAAGTGGGTGTACCTACCTGGCTGTAATCCATGTTGTCTCCTTGAGATCGCTCGACGACATAGCTCAATGCCCCAGACACATCATCCCAATCCAATTGGGGTTGTGGTGTGGCATTGACAAAGGCCACCAGGTTTTGAGGGGCTTCCGGAAGCCCGGCAGTGGAAGGAATCCACTGAGGGTCCCCAAATAGGTCGCCACCTTTCTCGCCCGTGCTTCGGTCAATGACTTTCTTTCCAGCAGCGGAATTCAAATTCTCATCAAAGCTGTAGTACAGCGTGAGGTGCGGTTCATTGCCAGTAAGGACATCAAACCGGTCCGAAAAATCCACTTTTACTGAGTCTTCCCATATGCGAATCTCATCGACATCGCTGTTGCTGAAGTTGGTGCCGTTATTCTCCGATCCGACGTAAAGGGGGCCATCCACTGTAGCAAGTGTCTTGGCAATGGCACTGGTAGTCGTTTCCACCCCATCCACGTAGGTTCGCACTGTAGCTCCATCGTAGGTAGCTGCCAGGTGGTGCCAATCGGTATCGGTGAAAACATAGCCCGTATTGTAGTCATCCTGCTCTCCGTAGAAGAGGAGGTCGTTGACATTGGTCCAGAAACCAAAAGCAGAGGAAGGCGTATTCGACCCCCAATTCACCGGTACGGCACCTCCGGCATTGGTCCCATGGCGGTACCAAAACTCCAGTGTTCTGGGTGTGGCACCGGATATCCGGACATCATCCCCACCTATCACCTGATCCGATGAACCGTCAAACGACATGGCGAAGCCGGGGAATGCATAGGTGCTACCAAATTCCAAAGCAGACTGAACAGATTCATCTCCCTTGAAAGGCTCCAGTACGTAGAAGGCAGCTGTATCAATGCCAATGTTGTGCGTATAGGTGTTTTCGCCAGCAGAGAGGGATACGAGCTGCACACCATTTGCGCCCTGCGGGTCGGTGGCAGCCAATATGCGTATTCCGTCCTCGTCCCAGTTGTTGAGCCAGTGTAATTGCAGGTTTTGGTCGTCCAGACGCTCTACGTAGAAATCGCTGGGTCTGGTGAATTCGGAGTCAGTAAATTGTGGGCCATTCATCGCACCGTGATTCGCATTGACGCTCCGGTCCACCGAGGTGGTCCCTCCATCTTCATCAAACGCATAATAGGCCACCAGACCTGACTCATTCCCAAAGAATCGTGTGTAAAGGTTGTTCTGAATCTCCATGGGCGTGCGGGCGGTATTCCAAATCCTAAACTCATCGAGGCTGCCCTTCGCGAAGGAGCTGGCCTGGAAGTTGCCCCTCGCGCCGATATGAGCCACTGTGGGCGTAATACCATCTCCAAAGTCGCCATCGTTGGCATTGGAACCACTGCTGGAATAAACGGTCGATACAGCAACACCATCCACATAGATGCTGTAACCGGCTCCATCAGCCACGATGGCATAGTGGTGCCATTTATCAATAAAATCAGATTTGTTTGCTGCAGTGAAAGCACTGGCCGTAAGCGTAGAACCTCCGTCCCAATGTGCCACAGTTAAGACTGGATCTACCAGACCGCCTCCAAAAAGACCGTACCTGATGGTGAATTCGCTCGTTCCAGCCGTCGTCCCCATGGCAAAGATCTCTTCGGCAATTGAGGTGTAGTCCTCGGGAGATTTGTACCAAAACTCAATGGTGGCTGGAGCATCAAAATCCAGATTAGAGAGATTGGCGCTCAAATCGATATAGTCATCTACCCCATCAAACTCCAGAGCCCTTCCCGGAAAGTCGGTCGTCGTCGCAAAAGTAGTGTCACTGTTAGCAGTGGCTGCTCCATTGTACGCAGTCACCCGGTAAAAGAATCGGTCGCCTTCGGCTACGGTATGATTGAAGCTGGTGGAACCTGGCGGCAAATCCGCAATTTGCGTGGGGGAGCTGAAGGCGTAGCCATCCGAGGATTCCACGCGGTAGCCTTGTTCATCCGATGCATTGTCTACCCACTGAAGGATGATCTCCGTATCAGTGCTTTTGTATGCAATCAGATCTGTGGGCGCGGCAGGTGCACTAGACGGCGTCATGGCTTCGGAACCTACCCAGTTACTGATGGAGCCATTCAGGGTAAAAGTATTGAGTGTACCATTGAAGCCAGATGCGGTCTGGTCCGATAGGAAGGTGATAGGACCATTCGCGCCTTCAGGAGTGCCCTGGTCAAAGTCGTAGTAAGCCACGAGCCCTGCGGTGGAAGGATCAATGGAATTGAATCGGTTGTCGGAAATGTCTGTGCCGGACCTTACGACATTCCATATCCTGACCTCGTCCATATCTCCATTGAAGAATCTGGCAGGCGAAGCATTGTTTGATCGGCCAATGTGCAAATCGCCGGTGGCGTCACCGATGCTAATGGCTGACCCCCCTACGGGATAAGCGGTACCATCCACATACAAAATGGCGGTAGAACCATCATAACTCACCGCCACGTGATGCCATAAGCCATCATTGACTGCAGGGGCCATATTGTCTCTCAGAAATTGATTGGTGGCTCCATCTCCTGCGTAGAACGACAATCGCCCATCGTTCGTATCCAATCCGACGCCCCAGGTAAACCCTGGTGTGTTACCAGCATTGTCAAAGTGCGAAATGATTTCCTGCGTGGTAGCTGAGGACGTTCTCAGCCAGGCCTCTGCGGTAAAGGCACTCCCAAAAGTAAAGGCGGGATCGTCAGCTACATTGACAAAGTCACTGGCACCATCAAAGTTCAGGGCATTTCCGGGTATGGCATAGGTACCCGCCGAGTCTATATTGGTAAACCCGGAGGCGATGGGCCCGGGCAATTCCGCACGAACTCTGTAATAGTAATTGGTGTTCGCAACAACGGCGATATCTGAATAGGAAGTCTCATCAGGTGAGGCATTGATTGTTGTGGGACTGGAGA
The DNA here is from genome assembly GCA_965601475.1 of Cyclobacteriaceae bacterium. GTDB lineage: Bacteria > Bacteroidota > Bacteroidia > Cytophagales > Cyclobacteriaceae > JAWPMT01. Next base: position 2,708,170 of record OZ271832.1, read on the forward strand.
AATCCAAGGAGGTAGAGCGTTCGATGACAAAGCCCGTTTCATTGGTAGTGTTGTCAATCCAGCTGAGGTCTATTTGCGAACCTGAGATCTCAAAGAGCTGCAGGTCAGTAGGCGCAATGGCACCAGAGGCAAGGTAAGTCGGGCCATTGGCGGGCGTTCCGTTGATGGTATTTTGACTGCGATCAATGACTGTGTTGTTATTGACATTTTCATCAAAGGGATAATAGGCCAGAAGCCCTGTCTCGTCTCCGTGGAGAGGCATATTTCTATCACTAAAATCGGTCTTTAGGTAGTCCCAGACTTTCAATTCATCAATGGCTCCCTCAAACGGATTGGAATTGGTATTTCCGTAATTGCCGATTCCGCGATCAAAGGCGTTCACGCCCATGGTGGCGATGTGGGTTTCCGAATGATCCAGTTCCCCATTGATATACATCTCCGCGGTCGTGCCATCCCAGGTCACCGCCAAATGTATCCACTCATCTCTTGGTATTTCGGACGTGGAGGCTACGCCGGCACCTGTCCAGGCGGATCCATCTCCGACATGCCACCACATTCGGTGGCTCGGATCAATACCCCAGGAGTTCACAAATTGCTTCGTGAAAATCTCGTTGTAAGCAGCACTGGTCTCCGTGTAATAAACCCAAGTTTCCATCGTCACATTGGCAAGGCCTTCGATGTTGTCGCCGATGTTCACCACATCATCCAATCCATCAAAATTCATCGCGTATCCCGGATGATCTTCGGTAGTCGCAAATTCTATATCACCAACTCCATTCCCGTTGCCGTTAGTGGCTGTCACACGATAGTAATAGGGCTGGACCACGCCTGCATTGTAGACATAGGTGGAGATATTGGGAGGTAGCGTTTCAATGGTGAAAGGGGATCCAAAACCTTCATCGGTCGACCCTTCGATGAGGTAACCGGTTTCGTCGTTGGCATTGTCCGTCCACAGGAGCGTGATATCCGAAGTACTGGAAGCATAAGCGATCAGGTCCGTTGGAGCCACAGGAGCTCCTGAGCTGGTGAGGGCACCGGAAAGCACCCACTCATTGCCTGTCATATTGGTGAGTGCACCGTCGAGACCGGATGGACCTAAATCTCTCAAAGTCGAAGTGGTCGCCTCCTCGTCGAAACGGTAGTAGGCCACCAGGTTGTCCTCAGCACCCGTAATTGTCGTGAATAAGAATTCCTGAATTTCCATTAAGGATCGCTCGCCTTTCCAAATGCGCAATTCATCTATTTCGCCCTGCAGGTTGCCACTACCTGCGAACCGGCCACCAATGGTGAGGGCGCCATCATAAGTGGCATAGTCGGGAATGCCTGCCGCGACAGCGTCGGTATCGTCAACACCGTCAACATAAATTGTGGCATCGTCGGTCCCCCTGTAAACCACCGCGACATGGTGCCAGTTGCCATCGTTGTAAGATCCCGCAGTTCGTGTGATGTCATTGCCGACGTTGAGGATAATAACTTCCCCCGATGATTGCTGGATGGACCACTCCAGGTTGTTGTTGCCCTTTTCCACCAGGATCACATTGGAAGTGGCAAGGGTATTGAACCAGAACTCCACGGTGAATGGCGAGCTCAGATCCAGTATCGGGTCGTGGTTAACGACCACATAGTCACTGGTGGTAAATGGAAGGGTATTTCCAGCGTCAGTGTAGAATTCAATTACTTCGGAGTACGGGCTGCGGAAGTCTCCATCTTGCAAGTGGATACGCGCGTAATACCTCGTCCCTGAGGTGAGCGTTGTAAGTGTTGAGAATTTGTCGCTATCGGAATTGCCGACGACATCGCTATTCGCGATGGCGGTTCCAGTGAAGTCCGAGGCAGTGTTGATATCCAGTTGAACATCCCCATTGCCATGGAATGTCGTCCGCCAGTTGATGCTATAACCATCCGTAGAAACACCGGTCGCCTGGTAGAGTGCCGGTGTCAAAGCGCCGGAGGACGTCCACTCATTGCCATCCATGTTGGTGAGCGCTCCGTCGTTGGCATATATCGATAAGTCATTCAGTGTATTGGTAGTGCTCTGCTCATCAAAGCGGTAGTATCCCACGAGGCCATACTCTATTCCGGTGAGGGTTCTATACTGACCGGGTTGCACTTCAGAACCGGCTTTGGCAACGTCCCAGATCCTGACTTCATCGAGTGATCCACCAAATGAACGGCTGGCAGGCGTGAAATTGTCTGTGCCCATCAGGAGCGGACCGGTATTCTCGGTCCCCCAGGAATATGTAGTGGTGTGTTCGAGGTTGCCGTTCTTGTAAATCTGCAAATCACTACCCAGCTGGACGACCGCAATATGGGTCCATTCATTCAGTGGGACGGTCACTGGAGAGTTGTGGAACGCGGAGCCATTCCATACCCCAATTTGGCCAGGTTCAGCGGAGCCCCCTTCATTCACGTAAACCCGGTAGTGCGTCGAGCCATCATTTCCTGATTCGGTTTTGTCTATGATGGATTGGGTCGTAGTACCTGTAGAATCCTGCCAGAACATCCAAAATTCAATGGTATTGTCTCCGGAGAGGTCCAGGAAATTGGCATCGGGCACCGCAACATAATCATTGGTGCCATCGAGCGCCAAGGCATTGCCTGCCCCTACCAGGAAAGCTACCGGTTCACTGTCGAGATCGCCGGCTCCATTGTTGTAGTGCACCTGGTAGAAGAGGGTTTGGCCAATATAGCTGGAAAGGTCTTGATTGACGAAAAAGTGACTTCCTGTCGGGTCAGAAACGGAGATGTCGGTGAACAGTGGCGAAAGCATGTCATCCAGTATGTCGACACTGACCGCGCCAGCACCCTCAATAGCTTGCCAGTTGGCCTGGAACCCATTGATGGAAGCCTGTGATGCCTGAAAAGCTAATGGCACCTGGGCTGTGGAAGTGACATAGGTGGGCGCTCCAATCAGGCCTCCGGAGGCCCCATTTCCAGTGATGTCTGAAGCATCACCACTGGATTGATTGAAAGTGTAGTAGGTCTCGAGTCCGGTCTCAACGCCGCTGAGTTCGGTGTGAAGAGACTGTCTGATTTCCGATTCGGTACGGGCCAGACTCCAGACACGTGCTTCGTCCACTTCGCCATCCAATTGTGTGTCAGTCTGGGGACCGAAGTTGTTCCAGCCTGTGCCAATGAGGAGCCGGTCCCGATCTGAGTAATCATTGGTCGCGTCGAAGATAGTCACACCGAGGTCACTATCAACCTCTACACCATTGAGATAAAGTCTGAAGTCGGAGCCGCTTTTCGTGACTGCCGCATGGTACCAGGTATTGGCCTCAATCACGGGACCTATCAGTGTAGTACTCCCGGTGCTACTTTCAGAAGACCGCGTGCTGAAATAGAGTTGACCCAAATTGGTTATTCCCATCCCAGCAGTGGGCTCAATGGAACTGCCATTGTCCGCGGTAAAGGAGATAAGGCCCGTCCAGGGCTCTGGAGTGATATCTGATCTAAACCACAATTCCATCGTGTAATCATCCACCTCGTCATTGGGGATGAAGGTGAGAGATGGGGCATCCGCTCGCACATAATCGGAGGTACCATCCAAGGAAATGGCATTGTTGGGGAAAGTCCAGTCGATGTTCCCGCTTACCTCGTTTTCTGAACCATCTCCTGATAAGGAGCCCGAAGCATCTGAAAAGGTAATGGTCCCAGTACCGGCTAGTTTCTGAACGCTGTACGTCGGCCCGCTGTCAAAGACTACACGCTCCGAGGTGAATCCCTCCATGGCCGTGTTATTGAAAGTGAGATAGGCTGTGCCGGTTCCGCTTGAGAATGTGCCATCAGTGAAATACGGAGGACCCACAAATGAACTGCCACTGAATTCCATACCATTGCCTTCCAGGTTCTGAATGACGAAATGCTCCGCAATGACACCGCCTCCCGTAGAGGAAAAGGACCAACCACCTCCGATGGTGGAAACATAGGCCTCGCTGCCCTGAGTCCCCTGAATAATGAACGATCCCCCGGATTGCGTGTAGGTTGCGCCGTTGCTCAACCTCAGGTTCGCCGACGGCCCCACCAACAGACTCGCACCAGATTGTATGATACCTGATGACGCACCGGTCAGCCCCACGGTTTGACCAGAGATATCCACCTGACCAGAACCCTGGATGGTCATTGTCTTATCGGTATCGAAGTTCCAACCTCCTCCTGAAATTGTGTATTGGGTAGAGCTGCTCGGGTTGAAAATGACGTCGGGATAGTTGAAAATGATGGGATTGGGAGTGATGGTCAGACCTCCGCCGGTCGCACCATCAAACGTGATGGTTTCATTGCCTGAAAAGGAAATGGCACCTGTTACATTATAATTTCCCGCCACCAGCAGATCAAAATCAGCAGTGGTCAGGGTGCCATCAATCTGCAAGTCATTGACATCGATGTTCTGGTCGAGGGTTACGGTATGTGCAGCCTGTATGACGACATCTGTGGCGGAACCCGGAAGGACGCCATTAGCCCAGGTGGATGTGGAGGACCAGTTGCCAGAGGCAATGGACGTTCCATTGGGCAGTGTGAGCGGTACGTCTGTGGACCAGATGGGTCCTTCCGTGGTGCCATCAGCGGGTGGGGTATTGCCGGCACCATTCAAGAACGTACCAGGCTCCGGAGTTCCCGCCAAGTCACCCAGGGTGGTACCAGTCCCTTCATTGAAATCGTAGTACGCCACCAGGTTTGCCTCGGAACCGGTCAATGCGACATCATAGTTTGAGGAAATCTCTCCCGCAGTTCTCACATCGTTCCAAATGCGAACTTCATCCATCAAACCATCGAAGGACCCGTCTGTACCTGTGAAACGACCTATGCCGAAAGATGTCGTTGCGCCATCATATGCCGAAGTACCAGGACCTAAGGTACCTCCACCGTTCAGGTCATAGGAGACCTCACTACCATTGATGTACAATCTTTGGTCCCCATTCGAGAGGGTCACGGCGACGTGAGTCCACACGCCAACATGAGATACGAAATCCTGCCTGGCCACAACGAGTGCTGCGGAATTGTAGATCACAAGATCATTGCCATTGAAGCCGAAGAAAGGGTCATCAGCGCTAAAGTCAACTACGCCCATGTAACCCACTTTCAAGGCATCAACTTTCACCCATGCCTCAATGGTGAGTTGCGCCGTGGCTCCATCAGAAAAGGTATTGACCATCACATGGTCGGCCTCTGAATCGTTACCATCGAAACTTAGTGAATAGTCCTGGGCGAAGCCCACATTCAGGCAAAGAAGCCCATAACAAAGAACAGTGAATTTCAGTGCTTTCATGACGGTGGCGTTTTTTTGTTGTGGATTACGCATAATCCGACAAATAAAAATAGCCAGTTTTTGCACGAATCAGGGGCCGCCTTTCGTTAGGTATTTATTCAGAATTCCGGCCATAATTCTGATTACCTGAGTGCAAGATTTTAGCGGGATATTACTATTTTAAGATGTCGCCCAGATGACGTCATGAAATATTGGATTCTACCAAGGTCAGTGAAAACGAGAAAAACGCGCCGGCTTCAGGGAAAAACGAAAGATCGAGATTTCACTTTTCGACGAACTGCTCCATTATCCAGATAAATTGCTGAGTAGCACCAAACTAATGACCTAGGCAAAGAGGTCTCCCGTCCGGGGTAACGACAATTTCCGCAGGTGCCTCAGGTAGAGCTGAGCACAGGCATGTGCATCGCTCAGGGCATTGTGGTGTTGAAGTGGGATTTTGAATTTCTTGCTTAAATAGGCCAAACCTCTACCGTAAATGAGCCGGGTACAGCGCTCTTCAAATTGTGGTTGAATTTCATCATACCATGCCAAAGTAGACCGAAGGCAACCTACGTCAAAACCAACATTGTGGGCCACCACCACCTGGTCTTCCACAAACATCTTGATATCCTGCCATATATAGTCGAAAGTAGGTGCAGACTCTGTATCAGCTGGACGGATACCATGCACTTCGACGTTTCGGGCGTAATAGAAATTGTTGGGTGGCTGGACAAGCCTTTCTACCTGCTCAACCACATTGCCCCCCTCGACACGGACAATGCCTACCTGGCAAATGCTGGCCGGATGAGTCTGTGCTGTTTCAAAATCGATGGCTGTAAAATCTTCCACCAAACTAATATACTACCCTTTCATACATGATAATATTTACAAAATTGATGAAAATATTATATTTACATATACACAGAAAATAAGAACCAATGAAAGGGACGTACTTGGGCGAATTTGAGGAGCTAATACTATTGACAGTAGCGGCCATAGGCAAGGAAGCCTATGCTGTTGTCGTCAAAGAGGAAGCAGAGAAAAGTTCGCAACGATCAATCAACATAAGCGCTGTCCATTCTTCTCTATACCGGCTTGAAGAGAAGGGGTTTCTCACTTCTGAATTTGGAGGAGCTACCCAGAAAAGAGGAGGGAAAAAGAAAAGGATTTTTCAAGTAACGAGTGCCGGTTTTGAAAGCTTGCAAACATCAAAATCCATGAAGGAATCCCTATGGAAGAATATCCCACAACTGTCATTCAGTAGGTAGCGTGGCACATCGGCATGTCCATCCACCCAAGCTTGGTCAGCAGCTATTGCGCTGGATTTACGGCCAGGAGCTCTCAGATGAGATCGACGGAGATATGACCGAACTCTACAAGGAGCGTGTCTCCCGCGAGGGTCGCGTGCTGGCCTCTGCCAGGTACATGCTGGATGCTTTGCTCTCACTGCGCAATTACGATCTGAAGTTCAGAAAAAGGTCATATAGAACTCAAAATAACTCAATAGCCATGTTCGAAAACTATGTCAAAATCGCATTTAGGAATATTCTGAAAAACAGAATCTATTCCGGTTTAAATATCCTGGGGCTCGCCCTGGGTATTTCGGCCTGTCTCTTTATCCTGCAGTACGTTTCCTATGAAAGGAGTTACGACCAGTTTCATACCAAGGTCGATGACCTGTACCGCGTAAGGTTTCAGGTTTATCGCGGTGAAAAAGCGGAACCCGTGATCGACTGCGCCGCTGCAGTCCCGAGAGTGGGGCCTTTCATGAAAGAGCAGTTCCCTGAAGTACTTGCTTTCGCCAGAGCTTATCCCATGTCCGGTGTCATCACCTTCGAAGACAGGGCCTTTCGTGAAGAAAGGATCCACATGGCTGATCCAAGCTTCCTTCAAATTTTGTCGTTTCCATTGTTGGAAGGGAATTCTGAAACGGCGTTGACGGAGCCAAATACAGCCGTCATCAGCGCATCCGCTGCGAAGAAGTATTTTGGTGAGGAGCCAGCCCTGGGCAAGCAAATACGTCTGGATGGAGAACACACGGCTGAGATTACAGGTGTTGCCAAGGATGTGCCTCACAATTCGCATATCAAGTTCGATTTTCTCATCTCTTATGAGACACTGAACAATCATACCCGTCAGGAGGATGGGACCATTCCCTCAGAAAATCAGTGGGGATGGTACGATTTCAACACCTACGTCCTACTCAAAGCCGGTACGGATCCGAAAGACTTCGACCAGAGGTTTGAAGAAGCGCTATACGCGGAACGTGGAGAGGATTTCGAAAAATACGATTTCAGATCAGCATTTCCACTCCAACCCATTAGTGATATCCATCTCTACTCCAACTTGCTGCAAGAGTCAGAACCTGAAGAACAGGGAGATGGAGATGCAGTGTTCTTTCTTACACTGATCGCTTTTTTCATATTGCTCATTGCCTGGATCAATTACATCAACCTCTCTACCGCCAGGTCGATAGAGCGGGCAAAAGAAGTGGGTGTAAGAAAAACCATGGGTGCCTATCGCAAACAATTGATATACCAGTTTCTTTCCGAGTCTCTGGTGCTGAATCTTATCGCCACACTAATCGCCCTTGGGATTGTCGCCGTGGGTATTAACTATTTCAACGCGCTTACGAATGCGGTACTCTCTCTTGCGTTTTTGAAGGACATTTCTTTCTGGTCGATCTTTGTAGCCATTTTTCTGGGTGGGGCCCTGGCAGCTGGATTGTACCCGGCTTTTGTTTTGTCTTCGTTCAGGCCCGCTGCTGTACTGAAAGGTAAGCTTTCGGGCGATCGATTTGCAAATCAATTGCGACGACTACTCGTCACACTCCAGTTTGTGGCATCTGTGACGCTGATTGCCTGTACGGTGATCGTTTATCAGCAACTGACGCATATGCGTGGCAGTGATTTGGGATTCGACATGACCGATACCTTAGTCATCAAAGGACCACAGGTGTTTGGCGCCGACTCGTTGTATGAATCCACGATGCAGGCATTCAAGACGGAAATGCTCCTGGCTCCAGAGGTCAGCAAGGTAAGCGCTGCCTCCAACGTTCCCGGGGATGAGATATTCTGGACCAACTCCATCAAGCAACAAAGTGAGACAGTCGACCGTAATAAGGTCATCTACATCGCAGGAGTCGATTACGACTACTTCGATACCTACGAAATCGCACTGGTTGCAGGCCGTAATTATGACCCAACATTCTCAACAGATACCGGCGCATTAATTCTGAATAGGGCAGGGATAGAATACCTGGGTTTCAACTCGGTCAATGACGCAATCAACGAAAAGGTCACCTTCCAGGACCGCACAAGGACCATCGTCGGTGTAGTGGAAGATTACAACCAGATGTCCGTGAAGTCGTCCATTGCGCCCATCGTGTTTCCATTGCGACCAGACGCTGGCGATTATATCACCTTGAAGCTCAACGGCTCCTCGAACTTCGAAAGTGCTTTCGGAAAGGCACAGGCGCTGTATCAACGGTTCTTCCCAGGGAACCCCTTCGACTATTTTTTTCTGGATCAGTTTTACAACCGACAATATGAAAATGAGCGGACTTTCAGCAGGATCTTCGTAGTATTTGCAGGTCTGGCCATTGTCGTGGCATGCCTGGGGTTATTCGGGCTGTCCTCTTTCAGTGCATTGAAAAGAACCAAAGAGATGGGCATTCGCAAAGCCCTGGGTGCAGATGTCTTCAGTGTAGTTATTCTCTTATCCAAAGAGTTCATGGTGTTGGTGATCATCGGCAATGTCATCTCATGGCCCATCATCTATTTCATTATGAACAGCTGGCTGGACAATTTCGCGACAAGGATCGATATTGAAATTTGGGTGTTTTTACTGGCGGCGGCAATAGTGATCACCATTGCTTTACTGACCGTCAGTTACAAGACCGTAGCAACTGCAAAATCAAACCCCGTGAAGGCGTTGAGATATGAGTAAAAAGCATGAGCACGCAATGGCCGCTGCTAGCTGGCCATTGCACTTTCTTTGACGCCAAGCGACATCAATTCCTTCACCAGCCCCTTGGAGGATTGCTCTACCTTCACCCGAAAGGCTTTCAAGCCACTTACTCCCTGCAACTCCTCTAATTCGAATTGCTCGAAATGTGGTGCGATGTGACCTTGATGTCTCAAGTACTCGAGGTAAGACAAGTACTCTTTAGCCTCTTCCTCTTGATTGTATATGATGGATATGGTATCTGGCTGTGTGAGGCGCTCATCGGTGTCCTTGATATGCACTTTGTCAATCCGCTTCTTGATTATTTCGTAGCGGATATTGTAAGCACCGTCAACATCAAACTGCTTTTCATCCATCCTGAATTTCACGGCAAGGGGTTGACTATGGACCAATATCAAGTGGCCGGCCTCCAATGGCATGCTTAGCTGATGCTTGAGTTCACTGGTCATACGAGCAGTCTCAATGGTCACCAGCAATTGCCAGAGCCTAAGGTTCTTCAAATACAAGTTGCTGAACCGCTTGTCTCTGGAGATCGCATCACCAACATAAATGTTGTATTCAACGCCATCCGTCTTGTACTTCTCGAAATAGTGCGGGAAGATTTTCTGTGCCCTTTCCTCCTCACCCTCCAAAAAGGTGGAAATGGATTCATTCAGGAAAGTCAGACTCTCTTCAAAGTCTTTTCTTTTGTCGTACAAAATCCCCAACTCAGCATCCAGCTTTTTCCAATAGGTTTCTCTGCTAAAGGTGCGGAAACCTGAAAGGTCATTCTCCAGATCTCTGATAGTAGGTTCAACGTCCCGCTGCAAGAAATTGATGATTGAGTTCTCATCTCCCGACAACAATGTTCCTTTATTCAGCCTCTTCAGGAATTTGTTCAGTCTGTAGATCGTCTCACCTATGATGGGAAAGCTCCTTTCCTCTTCGGCCTTTTGCAATGTGGTTTTAGCAAGCTCCAACTGTGAAACCAGATCCTTGACGATGGAGTCGTTACGGATGGTCGAAGATTGCCTGATATCGCTGGACGCAAAAAGCGGATAGACGTTCTTGAAAATAATCTCCTCGTGTATATCCTTCTTTCCAGCATTGCGCTGTTCGAGGATTTTGAATGCAGCCTCCGTAAATTTCCACTCCACCGAAGGGTGGATAGAGGTATAGTGTTCTTTGATGATCCCCTGGATTGCATTCTCCAGTTCTTCCATTTTCCGTGCCATTGCAGCACTGAAAAGCGGTACAACTTCGGAGACCTTTGCGTATTCCAGGGATCCCAGGTGATGCGATTTGCTCGCTAGTTCCAGGTGACCAATAAAGCCCGAATTTCCGTACAAAGGCGCCAGTATCAGGCTCTTGAAATCTGGCTTGGACTTTTGGAAATATTCGCTTTCGGAAGTGTCACTGATGATGATGGACTCACCTGTTTGCTTCAGGTGATGCGTAATATCGTGAAAGGCTTTTAGGAAGTTCTTTTTACCATCCACTAACAGGCTCGTGCTTCCACCTTCTTCACATTGCGCATAGCTGCCTGTAAATGATTGATAGCTGGATACGCCTATCTTCACGTCAGGAACCCCCATCAAGTCACGAAATTGAGCCTCGAGGTACTCTACAAATTCCTGGCCGGGAGTGACTGTCGTATGCAAGGCTTCCTTGATGTTGCTTAACGCCTCTTCATGGGTGGCTTCCTTCAAGGAGTAAATGGCGAAGCCCGTAAATTCGAAATGATGTGTAGGCAGCTTCTCCAGCCACAATTCCATGTTGTGACTGTCCTGCACGAGTTCGTTGATTTCTTTCTCAGTCAGCTGAGGTGGGTTCTCGCCCGTTGCCCGAACCTGGCAAAACCTGGGATCAAAGAACAGGTGATAATATTTTGTGATACCTTCCTCGTCAAGTTCCAAGACCATCTGCCGCTCCATGGGCAACTCCACTCCGTAGAATTGATACAATATAGCATGGTAGGCAGATATGGTCTTCTTCCTTTCCAGCTCCTCCGTATTGAGATGCTTGGCCATATTGATCAATGAACCTGCTTTCTGGACCAGATTATTGAAGGGAGTTGTGGCAAAAAAATACTCCATCGAAAATGGCTTGAATATCGCAAGTATTTGATCGCTGCTTACGGCGGGAGGTACGACAGCAGACATAATCAAGTCTACAATATCCTTCACGGGTTCCAACACCGACAGATCGTGGATATCCTCCCTCAGGAACGGATACTTGTCAATTTGATCGACCAGTCTTTTAGCGGTTTCAGCTAAGATTTCATTGTCATCAAGACGCTGAAGCTCCCAGTAGCCGATTATCGTACTGAGTCTAAGACTATTGTTGAATGGAAATTGCATAAAAATTCCTTCTAGGGTCCCTTTACTACGCTGAATTTCAAGATTTTGTTCCTATTATCAAAAGAATTAGAAGACAAGTGTATGGGTCGTGTCTTTTATTTGCCCGGTGTTTAGTTATTTTATCCGTTCAAAGCACATTCTGATCAATGTACATCAATCTCTCAGGTCTCAACATACTTGTCACAGGAGCCAGCCGGGGCATTGGAAAAGCTATCGCCACAAAGTTGGCTGAAGCCGGGGCAACAATCGCGGTCCATTACAACAAGAACGTACGAGAAGCTGAAAACCTGGCCCATATTCTCGGCAATGAGTCAAAAGCCTTTCAAGCCGACCTTGCGCAACAAGATGAGGCACTGAAACTGTTTGAAAGGGTATCGTTGGAGTTGGGAAGCATAGAAGTCCTTGTCAACAATGCAGGTGTGGCGAAGGGCGCCTCTTTCAGTGATGGCGACGAACAATGGGAAGAAGTATGGAATGAGACAATGATGGTCAACCTTCACTCACCCGCAATGCTTTGCAAAAAGGCTGTTCAGCACTTCCTGAAGCGTCGGGCTGCAGGTCGTATCATCAATATCACTTCCAGGGCCGCTTACAAAGGAGAGACTGCTGAGTACTTTGCTTATGGGGCGTCTAAAGCAGGAATGGTCTCGCTGACAAGGTCTATCGCCAAAGCCTATGGGAAACAGGGCATCAAGGCATTCAACATTGCACCAGGATTTGTCCGGACCGACATGGCCAAAGAGTTTATGCAGCAATATGGTGAGGACCATGCCAAAGGTGACATTGCTCTTGAGAGGCTCACTGAACCCAAGGATCTGGCACCTATGATCACTTTCATAGCAAGTGGGATGGCGGACCATGCCACTGGTGCTACCTTTGATATCAATGCAGGTAGCTACCTGCACTAATAACCTTAGTGGTCCCATATTCGTCTAATTTCCGCGAATTGCTTAGATTACTATTATAAAGTTAACGCCACCATGGAAACGAATATCACCTCTCACATCCGAATGCTAGTGCGCCTCGCTATGAGCGATAAAAAGTTCTCTCCTATCGAAAAAGGATTGATTATGAGCATCGGCAAAGCCCACAGGATGAAGGAAGAGGATCTTGAAAAACTGGTCGATGAGGAGCTGAAATCGGATAAAACGCATTTGGAGTTTCAGGCGCTCTCCTTTGAGGAAAAATTCGGATATCTCTATGATATCATCCAACTCATGAAAATTGACAATGAGGTCTATTTGAGCGAAATACGTTTCTGTGAGGAAATGGCTGAGAAGATCGGTTTCAACAAGAAAGTTGTGAAGAAACTGTCGTCAAGGATCTACGGTGACCCCAAGGTTAGCGCCAACCGAGATTTGCTAATGAACGAGGCCCGGAAATTCCTTGCTGAGTAAATTTTGGTGATCCTCGCATTCGCTATATCTTTATCGAACCAAAATATAATCACTTATGAGCATTCAATCCCAGCTAAGTGTCCTGATTGGTCTCGCCAATATCGATGGCGATTTCGATGGGGAAGAGAAGACCCAAATCTACATGATTGCAAAAGCCAATCGCATAAGCAAGGAAGAGGTTGATAAACTTATAGAAACTCCGGAACCACTTCCTCCCATTTCTACCATGACAGATGATGACAAATTTGATTTTTTGTACAACATCGTTCAACTCATGAAAATCGATAGCCAAGTCTATCTCAGTGAAATCAAGTATTGTGAGGACCTGGCGGAGAAATTGGGATTCAAGCGAAAGGTGATCTCAGCGCTTGCTTCCAGGGTTTACAGTGACCCATCCATTACAGCCAATATTGATGCCCTCAAGAAAGCGGTAAAGAAATACGAGCTCTAAAAATCCCAAAAGCTCACGGAGTCACTGACCTTCAAGTTTCCGGAATAGTATTTCATAGCTATCAATGACCTTCTCGATGTTGTGGTCGATAAGGGCAGTGTCTTGCGCCTTATTGGTGATTCTCTTGAGTTCTTCCCGATTCATGTTGAGGACCTGGTCGATTATGGCCGCCAGCTGACGGTCGTCGCCATTGTCAAACAAGAAGCCATTTTGCCCATTGTCAATCAGGTCCGGATTGCCACAAGCATCTGTGGCAATCACGGGAACCTCCAGGGCCATGGCCTCCAGCAAAGCTTGCGACAACCCCTCAATGATGGATGGAAGTACCTTCACAGAGAAGAGCGGATAATGGTACAAAGCCTCCTCACCAGATAGCTTGCCAGCAAAAAGTAGCTGCTGCCTGGGCTTGTGCTTTTTGATTTCCTCAGCCAGATCCTCCTCGGTAATGCCAACGAAAAGTACCTTCAGGTCCTGTGGTAGATATTGCAGTGCTTCGAGCAACTGTTCCTGCTTTTTCTTCCTGGCTACACATCCTATCACAGTATCATGTTGACTAAGGCCATATCTCTTTCGATAGGATTCTACGCGGGCCAGGTCCATCAATTCGTACTTGTCGGTGGGCGTGCCATTGTTGATAACTACGATTTTACCTTTACCAAGACCCAGTTTCAACAAAGAATTCTTGACACCATTGCTCACGGCTACCATGCAATCCGCGGTCCGGTTGTAAAACCAGTTTTGAAGAAAAAAGCCCGTGCTGTTGACCCTTTGCCGCCGTGTGTGCACAAGAATGAATTGCTCCGGAAAAAAGAACTTGATCATCCCCAGGGCATACCGGTCGCGACTCGATTGGCTGTTGACTATCTTGATGTTTTCACGTCTTATGATCGCTCTAAGTTTTGAGATAGTGTCGGCATCAAAGTACTTGTGCCCTTTGGATAGCGGCAAAAACATGATGTTCGTATCTCTAGCCCAGCCGCAAAGCACAGAATCGGGTGGTGCCGCCAAAAAAATGCGATGACCCCTTTCGCTCAAACCTTTAGCCAGGTAGAAAGTAGACAAGGCTGATCCTGCATATCCCTGCTGGAATGTGACGAGAAGGATTTTCATGGCCTCAAAATTCGTGATTTGCTGAAAAGAAAATTCTTGCTGCCTTGAATTAAAGACAAATTTTTATGTTCTTTCCCGGTATCAATAGCCAACCTATGTCCTGGAAGCACCTTGCTCCATTCGACCCCCAAGCTCTCGCCGGCATGAGACAGCAGTTTCACCAGGCCGCCCAAAGCGTCGCAGCGGTGGGCCGCTTCTCTCTGGCAACCAGTGAGGATGACGGAAACGCAGTACTTCAGTGGCATACGGGTCTACACGCCCTGGTAGGAAAATGGATATCCGGACCGGTCAATGAAGTGAGAGCAGGGATTTCCATTTTACAGGGAACCATCTTCATTGAAAAGAAAGAATCAGGATTGAGCTCCCTGGAGATTGATAACAAAACATACCCTCAACTCATGACATGGTTGGAGGGACAGGTCGGGGAAGCAGGATTGCCTGTGAACGAGTTCAGCGCCAGCCTTCCTTACGAGATTCCAAGTTATCCGACGCAAAAAGGCGCACCTTTCGATGTCTCCAATGCAGAAATGAGGAAAGCACTTTCCAATTGGTATGAAGACACTGATTTAGTGCTTTCCAAACTTCAGCCCCGCTTTGAACAACCCATGGAGATGAGGGTGTGGCCTCATCGCTTTGATTATGCGGCATCGGTGACACTCAAAGACTCTGGCTCTGCAGATACATCCACCTATTTGGGTTTGGGAATGTCCCCCGGGGACGAGAATTACGACCAACCTTACTTCTATGTCAATTCCTGGCCCTTCGTGGAAGAGGACCGACTCAAGCCACTTCCTTATGGCAGCTGGCATGTTGATGACTGGGTAGGCGCGGTGCTATTGTCAGAGGAAGTCGTTCGAGAGGATCGGCAGGTAGCCATGGTGACTGACTTCTTTCTCAACGCCTCGGAGCAACTTCGCGACCTACTCCTGGAGTAAGTCCGTCAACCTGATACTGAAATACTCCTCTAGCTTCGAAATGAATTCGTCCTCATTCATGATCGGCGTTTCTTCCCGCAGACCGTTCAGATTATGCCTCATTACCCGGTCCATTAGTTCTATACGACCTTCCGGGAACAACTGGGAGATGTACTTTCCATCGCGGTATACGGACGCGGGGTCTTCCAGGTAGTAGTTGTGCATCTGCAAAAACTCTATGGTCTGGGCCTCTTCCATCCTGAAGCGATAGATCGTCTGAAAGTGTGTTGTATCAGCAGAAGTACGAAGCTCCCAAAACCCATTGACATCCTCCTCCAGGGAGATGTACCGGTTAAAATCTACCTGCAACTTGTGGTTGACAATTTCTTTCGGCGAATACAGACTGTCTTTCAAACCAACATCTACCAGCCAAAACTGGTCATCAACGTCGACAATGATGACAAGATGCTCATAGGTAGGGCCAAATTCATCGCCGTGCTTCAGTTGCGCAGCAGCGGTGTAGCATTCATAGCCAAGTTGGGAGAGCAGATGATAAAATAGATAGTTCAGTTCGAGGTTGATGCCACCTCTATTGGATCCAATGATTTTTTTGAAAATACTTGATATATCCCAGGTGAGTCTTTTGCCGAAGTGAATAGATAGGTTTTCATGAGGGATTGCCAGCAAATGATGGCGTTGTAATTCGCGCAAATTCGAGGCGCTTGGCTCTTTCCGCTTGAGCCCCAAGCGCTCCAAATAGGCATAGGCATCAATCTTCTCCAGCTTGGGTCTATTCTGGAAGTAATTGAGTTTTCTCATTCAAACTGGCGATACATCGTGAAGAAAAAATTGTTGAATGCCTGAGTCCATGTCAAATCCGCATCCCACTCTTCACCTACAAAAACATCATCGGCACGTACCTGATGGATATAGATTTTGTGCATGAAGTTATCTGAAGCAATCCTTTTGAGTCGAGCTTCGCCCTCAAGCGCCGCTGGGGTTACTGAAATAAAATGGGTTTCATTCTTTCCCTTGGGATAGTTGAGTAGCCGCTTGATCGAATTGCCCGAAGCGCCAATTACCTGAACAACATATTGCACACCTTCCTTAAGTGTGGTTTCATTTGAACTGTAATCAATCTCCTGCCAGTCCCACTCGAAGCCGGCAAAAGCCTCGCGTAGGTCCTCATTGGATTTGTCAATTTCCTGATTGTAAGCTTCAATCAAGCCTTTGCCTCGCTCGCCAAGTTCCAGGGATGGGAACTTCTTGAAGAGTGCCAGACCAACCTTCTGGCGGCGAATGGCTCCAGGATAATTGTCATACTTCTTCCCTCGGAAGAGGTTGATGTCTTCGAGATACTCCGGAGCAGTGAGCATGAGAAAGTTTGTCCGCGGCAAATTGGCACTACGCAGTGACAGTGCCAATGTAATCGCAACCTCTTCAAAATCAGCTCCTGAAGCCCGCCAACTGCCTTTTTCATGATCAAATCCCCCGTTGCCCTTATTCCGCACCACCATGATCGAGAAATTCAACTCGTCTCGTATGATAATGGTGTTTTTTATGCCCCTGGTTGCATACAGCCGTTGAAACGCCGCTCTTACTGCGTCATTGGCAAACATATCCTTGTGATGAACATACAGCACAGGGTCAATCCCAATCTTCACAAAAGTGTCGTGATAGCTGCTGCATTTCTCTTTCCATGAACCAGAGCCTACGTACATGACCAATGTCCTTGAACTGGTCAGGTCGTTTGGAAGATCCATGTTTTTGATCTCCAATAGCGAGACTTCCAGTGCGGATCGATCAGGAACTTGAGAGCGCGTCGCGTGCTGTAATAATAGCAGAAAAACCAGTGTGAGAAGGGATCGCATATGAAACTACTAACCCTGCAAAAATATGATTATTGCACAAGAGGAATATCTTGCAAGCCAATGACTGACAAACACAGATGTTCCTGGTCACAAGACCAGTCCGAGAATTATGTGAAATACCATGACGAGGAATGGGGAGTCCCGGTTCATGACGATTTCAAGCTCTTTGAGTTTTTGTTATTGGAGGGCGCTCAAGCCGGCTTGAGTTGGAATACCATTCTCGCGAAACGTGAAGGGTATCGCCAGTCATTTGCTGAATTTGATTTCAACAAAGTAGCCGCTTTTGACGATGAAAAGCTCTTATCCCTATTTCAATCTGCACCGATCGTTAGGAACAGGTTGAAAATAAACGCCGCAAGACAAAACGCCATAATGTTCATCAAGGTGAGGGAGCAGTTTGGATCATTTGATCATTACCTATGGGCTTTTGTCAATCACGCCCCCATCCACAATAAATGGAAAAGTACCAGCGAAGTGCCCGCTTCTACGCAGGTTTCAGAGCTGCTGAGTAAAGACCTGAAGCGGCGGGGCTTCAAGTTCGTCGGTCCAACAATCATGTACGCTTTTATGCAAGCAGTTGGCATGGTCAATGACCACACTACAAACTGTTACCGTCATCAGGAGCTTATAGTCGGCGGACAATAACAGGGATGGGGATCGACATCCGCCAGATCACAATGGAATCACTCACAACAAGTGGGTGGAATACTTCTACTACGGTATCGCGTAGCTGAATGTAATCCTCCAGTTGCTCTCCCTGATCCAGTTGGTAATCATAGGCCTCCAAAACCTCGAGGAGGTCCTCGTCGAGCAAATCGGGAGTGAGGTACTTAGACGCTATGGACAGACTGTCAAGTACGTTTTGCTTCACCAGGGTATCCTGCACATAGATGAATGCTGACAGTGTTTTTGCTCCAGTGAGCAAATCGGCATTCGACACACGCTTTAGCTCACGAGCAGCCATCTCCTGCTTCACCACCGAAGTATCAGCAGGCTTATCACCACAGGAAAGCAAACACAAAGCAGAAATTATTAAGTACAACCTACAGTGCAACCCCTTCACTATTTTTGCAGCAAAGATTAGTAGAATGATCGACAAACTAGAGGCGATAAAGCACCGATTTGAGGAAGTTGGTCAGTTGATTGTACAACCAGACGCCATGTCGGACATGGCAAAATACACCAAACTCAATAAGGAGTACCGGGACCTGGAAAAGGTTGTAGTAGAATACGATAAGTACAAAAAGGCGAAGGAAGACCTGTCGGGAGCCAAGCAGGTTTTGGAGGAAGAAAAGGACGCTGACTTCCGAGATATGGCCAAATCAGAAATCGAGATGCTTGAGCCGGCAATTGTTGACCTTGAAGAAAAGCTCAAGATCATGCTGATCCCCAAGGATCCAAATGATAGCAAGAATGTAATTCTCGAGATCAGAGCTGGCACCGGAGGTGATGAAGCCGCAATCTTCGCCGGGGACCTTTTCCGGATGTACAAACTCTTCGCTGAGACCGAGAGTTGGAATTTTGCTGTGATCAACCTCAATGAAGGCACTGCTGGAGGATTCAAAGAAATTGTTGTTTCTGTAGAAGGCGAGGACGCCTATGGCAAACTCAAATATGAATCCGGTGCCCACCGGGTGCAACGCGTTCCGGCGACCGAAAGCCAGGGACGTATCCACACCTCTGCGGCCACCGTGGCCGTGCTCCCGGAAGCGGAGGAAGTAGACGTGGAGCTAAACATGGGTGATATCCGAAAAGACACCTTCCGTGCCTCTGGTGCGGGTGGACAGCACATCAACAAAACAGAATCCGCCGTCAGGCTCACGCATCACCCTACAGGCATCGTCGTTGAATGTCAGGATGGCCGATCGCAACATGCGAATTATGACAAAGCCCTGAAGGTACTGCGGTCCAGGATATATGAGATGGAGCTCCAAAAACATAATGCAGAAATAAGTTCTGCAAGGAAGTCCATGGTGGGAAGTGGTGATCGGTCCGACAAAATACGCACCTACAACTATCCTCAAGGTAGGGTAACGGACCATAGAATCGGCTACACTGTTTATAACCTTCCAAACGTTATGAATGGGCAGATCGGAGACTTCATCGAGCAGTTAAGGATTGCAGAGAATGCCGAAAAGATGCAGGAAGGGGAATAGCACATACAGATTATCGTTCTTAATTAATGAAATTCCCCGTTGGCCAGCTTGCCACGCTGTTTTCCTTTTGGCTCCTTGTGGGCTGTGCAAATTTTGATGATGATGTCAGCACTGACCCTGGCATTCGGCTGACCTTCAGTGCAGACACGGTGTTATTCGATACCCTAATCACGGAACGGTTGAGTATCACCCGAAGATTTCGCGTATTCAACACGTCCAATGCAGACATCAATATTGACGAGATCTTTCTCGCGACAGGTGAGGAGTCCAGCTACGAGTTGGTCATTCAAGGCCTGGGAAACAAATCGTTTTCAGACCAACTGCTCCGGGACAATGATAGCCTCCTGGTACTGGTTACCGCCAACATAGACATGCGCGACGAATCCCTCCCATTTCTTGTGAAAGACTCCATAATCTTCAGGTGGAACGGCAATCAGGAAGACATAAAGTTGATTGCCTATGGACAGGACGCCAATTTCCGAGGAAATGAGGTCATTTGTGATGAAACCTGGACCGCCGGAAAGCCTTATGTGCTCACCGAAGATATACTGATCGACTCTTTGTGCACTTTGACGATCGAACCTGGCACAAAGATCTACGCGGACAATGGTGTCTCGATTTTTGTTCAGGGCAACCTATTGGTTCGTGGTGATTCGGGTCAAAACAGGGTAGTATTCCGCAATACACGATTCGACCCAGCCTTTCTACAGGCTCCGGGACAATGGGGCGGATTGGTCTTCTTTCCTGGTAGTACCGCAAACACAATAAGTCACTGTACTTTGGAAAATGCTGAAACTGGTATCTTCTGTTTTGGGACAAACGAGGAATCTGCGCAGGTTTCAATCAATATGGATCATGCCATCATACGACACATGTCTATCTCTGGTATTCAGGCATTTTCATCAAACATCAGTATCTCCAATAGTCTCGTGCACAATTGTGGATCATTCCTGTTTTCAGCGTTTGTTGGGGGCCAATACGAATTGGACCATTGTACCATGTCCAATGATCCCAACTTTTTCATCAGGAACGAGCCGTCGTTCGTTGCTCTGGACAATTTCCCAGACGATCCTGGTCTGGTTCAAAGACTGAGGCTATCCGTCGAGAACTCCATTATCTGGGGGAACGAAAATGAGGAGCTTCTCCTGGACAATGGCGGAGGAACAATGCTGGATACGCTTTTCAGAAACAATATTATCAAGAGCGATGGGCAAATCCCTGGCAATCTGACTTCCTCTGAGAGAAACTTCCCCGGCTTCATTGATGCCAATATTGACGGATTCGACTATCGCTTGGATTCCTTGTCCGTGGCTATTGATGCCGCGATTGGATCCACCGCCGTAGATGACCTGAACGGCTTTCCCCGGGATGAGAACCCCGACATTGGCGCATTCGAAAGGCCAAAAGAAAACTAGGCGAACTAATTCACCGTGAAAACGCCACTGTTGTTGGAAGGTGCCAGAATGCCATCATCAATAGCCAGGGTGTAAGTGCCAGGAGCAACATTCTCCAGAGAAGATAACGACAAGACCAATTGCCCTTTTGGAGGGACGACCACTACCTGCTCACTCATGTACATAGGCAAATATTGATGCCTTTCGAGATCATGCAGGTACAACTTGCCTCCCGCTTCTCCCAATCCAATCGGGGTTGACCGGTGATTCAGAACCTTAACCTGCAAATTCAACTCGCCATTCGAGTATTGCCGGTCAACAACCTCACATATGATATTCTGAAAGGAGGCGAAGGATTTCACCTGCTCATAATACACTTTGCGCTTGCCTGACTGCAAAGCGTCGGAACCTGGAAAAGAGTCCTTTTTCACGATTGTCGCGGGCATGCCCTGAGCAGAATCCTCGACGTGCCACATCCAATATTGTGATTTTTTGCGGAATCCCGGATAGAAGGCAACACTCCTTCTGCCTGTGTAGAAGGCATACATAGACGGTTCCTTCAGGTCATTTTCATAGACCAGGAATCCATCTTTCGGAGCAATCGTCGACAGCTCTTGCGCCCAACTTTCCTGGCCACGAACGTAGTTGGGGCCAATTTTCTCCGAGGGAACCAGGGGCCATATAAGTTGCAAACGAAGGAAAAACGTCAACAGGATCCACGGAGTCAGCGCCCAGACGACCAACCTGGTCTGTGTCCTGAGGTATGCTGCAGCCAAAAAAATGGCTGGAAAATACGCTAATGATGTCCATTGAATATGGACAAAGCCCCTGAATGAGGCCAAAAGAAAAAATAGATAGACGCCCAGCACGAGGAACTTGAGGTCTTTTTCAAAAATCGCTTTCGGTTTGTAGAGAATGGCAAACGGGATTACGAGCCCTACTGCGCCCAGTTGCTGTCCGAGAAATTCCAAAACATCAGAAACTGCAAAACTCTGGGTGCGACCTGCCAAATGAAATCGGAACGATGGGAAGTCATGGATATACTGCCAGTACAAATGGGGTATAAAGAGTATCGAGGCGATCAGAAATACCAGATAGGGCCAGGTTTTCAACAAATTGGACGGGCGTCGCAATACAACAAGGGGCAGAACCAACACCGCGTAATACTTGGAATAAAGCATACCGGCCATCATGCAGGACATGAGCAGGACCAGCTTCAAATCATTGGTTTCCAGAAATCTGCGGTAGGCATAGAGGAAAGCCACAAGAAAAAACAACAATGGCCCATCAGGAAACACCATGAAGGACAGGTAGTGCAAAAAGGGAACGGAAAGGAGCAGCACATAAGTAAGCGAGAGCCGACTCCTAGGGGTCATTTTCAGTAGCATGCCAACCGCTGCGGAATACAGCAGGACGTTGCCCAGGCGGAGACCTATTTCCTTTTCAAAGAGCAGTTGTCCAAGACTGGCAAATAGTGCCACCATAGGTGGATGATCGTAGTAGCCCCATTGCAACCTCTGGGTATACAGCCAGTAATAGCTTTCGTCGTTGTGAACCTCGGTGAAAAAGGCTTGCGCCAAATTCAATAAGGTCCAAATCAACAAGAAACCACCAGGTGGTAAACGCTTAGCGAGTGACAAAAAGGTTAGATATTTGGACATGGCTATTTTTCAGGAACCGCTCAGGCTCCAACCAATGCGCAGAGGATTTCATCTCATTACACATCAGATTGAAAAACTAATTCAACACAATCAAATTGAGACGGGAATTTGCCACATATTCATCCAGCACACATCAGCGAGCCTGACAATCAACGAAAATGCGGATCCCACAGTCCGAGCCGACTTTGAGACGCATTTCAACCGGATGGTCCCTGAAGGAAACCAACACTACTTGCACAACTATGAAGGTAGTGACGACATGCCCGCCCACCTGAAGTCCTCTATACTGGGATCCTCCGTCTCTGTGCCCCTCACCAACTACAGGTTGAATCTCGGAACCTGGCAGGGCATTTACCTCTGCGAGCATCGAGACTATGGCTCCGCTCGGGATTTGATCGTGACGATCTACGGATAGCTTTTGCATAACCTGGTTTTTAGAGCGGCAAAGGAATATCCCCTGGATCAGCGGAAATTCCTGCTTTCGGCTATATCCCGAAAATCATCGGGATGCCACCTCAATCAGGGCTATTTGGCCAGGTAGTCCTTCCAATTCTGAAATAAGGTTGGTTACAGGAGTCCTGCAATTCACTACATTCAATCAGCAGTTCGTGTCATTGCTGTTTTTTTCTGTCCTGTGATAGATCAAGTTTGTATCATCAAGTAAAAGGTCAAAAACGATGCAGTCAAATCAACCCAAAGGTCAAAAACGCAAACTACTGATGATCGCCGCCGGAGTACTGGCGGCGATCATTTCCATGCTCATTCCGGTGGATTCACAAGGTCAGGTCACTTTTCGCTCGCGAACTGTGAATGAAGATAAAGGTAAGACCACCGTCAAACTCAACGATTGGCAGAAGAAATACAAAATTGAATTTGAAGGTGATTTTGAGCTTTCTGATGATGATACGGATATCGTTAGCGTATCCAGAGGAGGGTACTTCGAAATCAGTCGATCCGCCTTTGGCAGCAAAAGAAGGGTCGTCATCGAGAGTGACAGCCGTGGTGCGCTGATCAAAGACTACTATGTAGGCAACGATCGCCTCGACTTCGAGCCTGAAGGTCGTGAATGGCTTGCTGAAGTTTTGCCGGAAATCGTAAGAAGTACGACCATCGGTGCTGAGTCCAGGGTCAACCGTTTCTACAGACAAGGTGGAGTTGATGAGGTGTTGGGTGAAGTTGATGAACTCGACGGCGATTATCTGAAGAGTCATTATTTGAAAATTCTGCTGCAAAACGATGATCTCTCCGACCGGGAGCTGGCCACGGTCATTCGAGAGGGCTCAGACGAATTAAGTTCTGACTATTACATTTCCGAACTGCTCAAAGACAATGAACGGCGGTTTCTGGCCAACGAAGAAACCCTGGTGGCTTACATCGAAGCCTCTGAAGAAATCAGCTCCGATCATTACAGGTCCGAGGTTTTAAGAAAAGCCTTGCGGAACAACGATCTCAACGGCGATATATTGGAGGCTATTCTGCAATCCGCAGAAGACATCAGCTCCGACCATTATCTGACGGAAATACTCAAAGAGACCCTTGACGAAAGAGAATTGAGCGATGAACTTATCCAGTTGGTCATTCGGTCTTCGCGCTCCATTAGTTCCGATCATTATCAGACTGAGCTTTTCCGTGAAGCCTTACAACATGATCAGATCTCATCAAAAAGCTATTGGGAAATCGTGGATGCTGCAGGACAAATCGCTTCGGACCACTACAAGACCGAACTTTTCAAGGACCTGTTGGAGGAAGACGTAGAGGAGGATGTCATGATCAAAATGTTAGAAAACATAGAAGACGACATCTCCTCAGATCATTACTCTCACGTACTGCTTACCAAAATAATCTCCGAGCACACACTCTCACCAGAAGCTTTTGACGCCTTTGTCAATGCGGTGGCTGATGTGAACTCCGACCACTATGGGTCCCAAATCATCCAAAGTGCGGCAGACCATGCGATGCTGACCGAAGAACTCATCCTTGGATTGATAGAAGTTTCCATGGAAATCAACTCTGATTACTATCTATCTGAAGCGCTTCAGTCTCTGGCGCCCTACATCAATGAAATCAACAGTTCGAGGTTGAAAGACGCTTATCGTAGCGCGGCGAAAGAGATTAACTCCGATACTTACTACGGACGAGCCATGAAGGCCCTGGATTAAATATTATTTAGCAGTTTTCTTTCCAACTTTACCGGGTGTTCTCAGGCTTCTCCTCTTTGTTGAAAACGATCGGCATCTCATTTGCCGGTGGGGCCATCTACGGATGGCTGCTTTTTCTGTACCTGTCTGTGGGCGAAGAAGCATTCCAGGAATCCGCGCTGATCGCATTCATTGTAGGAGGTGGGGTCTCCACACCCATAATGGTGCTTTCTGCAAAGCTGCTAAACCAGAAAATCCCCTGGAGGCAAAAGACAAGCCTCCGGATGGTGACAGGGATAGTGTCGACCCTTCTAATTTTGTCCCTCTGCTACTTGGTCATATTGCCAGGGATCTTTGGCATGCTCGCTTCAGCAAAGTATAAAATCGGTATTCTCATCCTAGTCTCCGCGATTGTCTTCAACGTAATATATTTCGCTGTTTACTCCGTTTATCAATTTTCAAGGATGCAGATACTGTATGTTGAAAATCAGCGACAGCAGATGGAGCTGCAATTGCAGGCTTTGAGGAGCCAGCTAAGTCCGCATTTTCTCTTCAACTGTCTGAATACAATCTCGGCACTCATCTACCGAGACCTTGGCCGGAGTGAGAAGTTTATCAGACAATTGGCCAAGACATATCAATACACCATCAATACAAAAGAAAGGCTCACCATTCCGCTGAGCCGGGAACTTGAGTTCGTCAAGGCGTACCAGTTTTTGCTCAGCGTTAGATTCGAAGATCAAGTCGATATCAAAATTGAGATAGACGAGAAGACTTCGGAGTATCTGGTGCCCCCGATGACCATACAGCTGCTGGTGGAGAACGCTGTGAAGCATAATACGATTTCCAGGGACCAAAAGCTATGGATAGAAATTGTTGATGAGAAGTCCTGGCTTATTGTCCGAAATAATAAGACGAAAACACCTCCACGCACACCGTCCTTCAAAATTGGCTTGGAGAATATCAAAGGTCGATATCAACTTTTAGGAAATAGAAATATAAATGTTGTGAATGGGGAAGAAGACTTCCAGATCTGGTTACCGGTAATACACGCATGAGGAGCTTGTTCATACATAATGTCTTCTTTCGACTGATCGGACCCGCTTTCATTGGCACGACAATCTATTTGCTGATACTCCTAATCAACAATTCTGTGGAATTGCTTGATGATCTCTTTGCCAATCAGGAATTATATCTATGTGTAGCATTGGCCTACGTCGTCTTCGAAGCCAACAGGTTGGCCATCATCGTCATACATGCCAAAACCCAGAAGCTGGCTTTCTGGATACAGATGTCAATGCAGCTTTTGGGGGCAACTTCCATCATGTTGCTTGCTGTTGGGTTTGCAGTGAAGTATTACTTTGAGAACTTTCTTGGCTATCCTCCCAGCAGCAGCGAATATTGGATCTTCTTTGCCATTTATGGTTTCAGTACGATTTTATATTTGACATTGCATTTTAGCAACCTGTTTCTATACAAGGAGAATCGTATGCGCATTGAGAAGGAAGAGTTCCTGAGAGAAGGCCTGGAGTTTGAGTTCAGAAACTTCAAGCGGGAAATGAATCCAAACTTATTGCTTGAAAGCCTAGAATCCTTGATCGCCATGATCGATGGAAAACCAGATACTGCCGATGAGCTAATCGACGAGCTATCGGTAGTCTATCGCTATATTCTCGGCAGCAAGAGCTCAGAGCTCGTGCCTGTTACGGAGGAACTTCAAACTGTGCAGCATTTGATCAACCTCTTTTGGTATCAAGGCAAAGACATTGACTTTCAGCAGCACATCCAGACAGGTCTTTGCGTGCCTGGCATATTCCTGCATATCGTAGAATGGTTGGTTAAATCTTCGATTCACTCCACCGTCAACCCCATGCGTATCGACGTCACAAGCATAGACAACACGATCATTGTTGAAAGCGAAAGAAAAGAAAGGCTGGCTGCGTCGGATTTGGAACTCAAAGATTTTGAGCGGGCATACGAGTTTTACAGCGCTGACAGCATTGCAGTGAGCAAAGAAGAAGGATACATCTTGATCAAAATACCCATGCTTTTGGAAGAGGAGGTGGTCACATGAATGTCCTGATCATAGAGGATGAGACACCCGCTGCCGAAAAAATCGCCAGATACCTTCAGAAGTATGATTCCGGTATTCGCATATTAGCCACGTTGCAAAGTGTGGAAGATTCCGTCAGTTGGCTCCAAAGCAATACCCAACCTCTGGATCTCATATTGTCAGATATTCAACTCACAGATGGTTTGAGTTTTGAGATCTTCCAGAAAGTCGATGTGTCCACGCCCGTTATTTTCACCACGGCCTACGACGAATATGCGCTGGATGCCTTCAAAATGAACAGTGTGGGCTACTTATTGAAACCAGTCACTTTCCTTGATCTCTCCAACGCTATCAGGAAGATTGACTCATTGAAAGCTGGGTTGAATACCAGCAATGTCGTATCAAAAGTAGCAGAAGACGTACAGACCAAAAGCTACAAAAAGCGGTTTCTGGTGAAGGTAGGGGAACACATCAACTCAGTGAAGTCCTCGGATATCAGCCTGTTCTTTGCCGATGGGAGAACCGTCTACCTGGTCAATACAGACGGCAAGAAGTTCATTGTCGATTTCAAAATGGAAAACCTCGAAGAATTATTGAATCCCAAGGAGTTCTTTCGGGCCAACCGGTCATTCATCTTAAATATCAATGGTATTAGGGACGTTCTGGTCTATTCTAATAGTCGCCTCAAAATCACACTCCATTTGCCCTTCGAAAAAGACATCATTGTGAGCCGGGAACGTGTAGGTGAATTCAAGAATTGGTTTGACGGCCAGGGATGAAATATCGCCGGAAAGCATACCCTTTAGGGTAGTCAAACTACTCTGACATTCAATTATTTCAGGTCTCTTACCGAAGATTTAGTTTAGAGCCAGAGTTTGCTTAATTTCGCACTGAGGCCTGCAGTGCTGTAGAACTCGCCGCTACTATCTTTTGTATGGGAATACTAATACCTCTGGTGTTAATCACCATTTGTTGCATCGTCATTTGGAGGGCAGGTGACGGATTCATGACCGCCTCCGAGTACGCCGGTCGTCATCTTTCCGAAGGTGTGAGGGGAGCCACGATCAACGCAGTAGCCAGTAGTATGCCGGAGGTTTTTACCTCGCTATTTTTCCTGTTTATTCTAAAAGATGCCAACGGTTTTTCCGGAGGTATCGGCACCACAGCAGGTAGCGCAATATTTAATGGGATGGTCATTCCGGCCGTGTCCATACTAGCGGTGATTTCAATGGGTATGGCCAAGAAGATCACTGTCTCTCAGAAGGTGTTGAGAAGGGATGGCATTGCACTCATTATTGCCGAGTTAATTTTTCTGGTGCTCATCAGCGGTTCAACACTTCACTGGTATCACGGTCTGATTTTGATGTTGGTGTATGTGGTTTACATTATCTACATGTTCGGCACCATGAACAAGAAGGAACGTGAGGAATTCATGGATGAGGGGCATGTGGATGCCGAGGACGTGGATTTCAGCAAGGTCAAGGTGAATTATGCCAAGGCTTTCTTCACGTTGGACCTCGAGAAGCTATTTATCGGCAGATCAAAAATCAATGATAACAAGGCTTGGGCCATGTTGATCGTAAGTACCATAGCCATAGCCCTGGTTTGCTATTTCTTGGTTTTGGCTTGTGAATGGATTGGCGCAGATACTTATCACATCCCAGGTCTGGGGCAATTTGAGGGCCTCGATATTCCGGTCATGTTTGTCGCGCTCATACTTGCGGCGGCAGCCAGCAGTTTCCCGGATACCATCATCTCCATGAAAGACGCGCGAAAAGGCCAATATGACGACGCCATTTCTAACGCACTGGGCAGCAACATTTTCGATGTGTGTTTCGCCCTTGGCTTTCCGCTTTTCATATTTACCATAGTGTATGGCCCGATTTCTATGCCTACGGCCATTATTGACCTGAGTACCGAACTTCGATTTCTACTCTGGTTACTTACGATCGTTGCAGTGCTGATTTTTACGAGTAGCAAGCACATGGGAAGGGGCAAGGCTATACTTCTTTTGGGCATCTACATCGCTTTCGTTATCTATATCATTGGTAGAGGCTCCGGATCACCTTTTGCACAGCAAATTGCTGACACGCTGGTGTCCATCGTGCGGGTATTCCGAATTCACTGATCCAGCACCAGGAAAACGCCATTCTTCTCAACCACTATCGAAAAAACGCGGAGGTTTCTGCACCTTCTTTCTGCTTCCTCCCCTGTTCGTAGATCAAAGCGGTAGGAATGCCATGGGCAAACAATTTCATGGTATGGGTTAATGGAGCCCTCCACCAAGGAATAGCCAAGATGGGGACATTCGTTCTCGACAGCATAAAATTTCCCGTCATTGTTGATCAGGCAGAAAACCTTACCATCAACAATGACTTTTCGTTTGTTATTCTTAGGAACTACGGCTTGGCCTTGATCAAAGGAGTCGAAGATCTTGACAGTTTTCAATTCTTGGGATTAGTCAATCTTATGATGGTAAATTCGTGACTATGCTAAGATGCCAAAAGGACAAGTTTCTACTACAGTCAAAGTACACTTATTTGAATTGCGCCTACATGTCACCACTTTCGAAAAAGGTAGAGAAAGCCGGAATCAGAGGTATCCAGAGAAAGCGCAAACCCTATCAAGTCTCACCAGATGATTTCTTTCATGACGCACACACCATCCGAATGCTTTTCTCCAAGCTCATCAACAATACCGAATTCAATCGTATTGCCATATTACCTTCCGTCAGTTACGGCATAGGTAATGTTACGAAGAACCTGGCAAACGAAAAAGGAAAGATCCTACTCGTAGATGAGCAATTCCCCAGCAATGTCTATCCCTGGAAGGCAATTGAGAATCCCGATCTCGAGATCAAATTCATCACCAAGCCAGCTGGAAAGGAAAAAGGAAAAAATTGGAATGAGCAAATTCTCAGTGACATTGACGAGGATACTGTTGCCATAGCCATTGGCAATGTACACTGGGCAGACGGAACGTGGTTCGACCTGGAGGCAATCAGCACAAAGGCAAAGGCCTATGGAAGCTACTTGATCATCGATGGGACGCAATCGGTAGGTGCTTTACCTTTCGATGTGCAGGTGATACAGCCTGATGTGCTGATTTGTGCTGCATACAAATGGCTTTTTGGTCCTTATGGAATTGCCTTGGGCTACTACGGGAAGCGCTTCGACAGTGGATTGCCCATCGAAGAAAACTGGATCAATAGAAAGGGCTCCGAGAACTTTGGCGGACTCGTGGCTTATGAACCGGAATACCAACCACAAGCGCTGCGCTATGAAGTCGGAGAGCACAGCAATTTCGTGCTACTACCAATGGTCATTGCAGCATTGAAACAGGTACTGGCCTGGACTCCGGAATCCATACAGGAATATTGTAATCATCTCACGGCGACACTGATAGCTGAGACGGCGGAATTTGGCTATGAATATGAAGAGGAAGGTTGGAGATGCGGCCACCTGCTGGGGGTGACGCCTACAGATAGCAATACCATGACAAAAGTTCAGTCCTTATTGAAGCAGAGGAAAATATCACTTTCGGTAAGAGGTAAAAGCCTGCGGATCTCCCCAAATGTCTACAACGACGAAAGACAAATAGAGAAGCTCATAAAAACCCTAAAGGATGCCTCTTGAATTTGCTTTAGCCACTAACTTAGCGGGCTCTAAAGTTTGAATAATGGAAATAACTAACCCAGCCGTCACCGACGGAGTCAATCTGTTTGTGAACATCGTGATTTTTCTGATCGCCTTTGGCGGCGCCATTTCTTTCATTGACTTCCGGAAGGAAGGTCGAAAGAGCTAAATCATACGTGATCGTTCTTGTGGCTGCTCACCTTGTTGTTAGGCAAGATGAAGGGGCAGACGATGGCCAGCACAAACAAGAATATGATCAGAAACAACATGAACATAGTTAGCAGGATTTATGTGTCGCAAATATATAGCGGCTGGACCGTTTAGACATTACCCTGAGCAAGCATAGCGTCGGCTACTTTCACGAATCCTGCAATGTTGGCCCCTTTCACGTAGTTGATCCTAGTTTTTGATTGTCCATGCTCGCGACAATTTTCATGAATGGACTTCATGATATCCTGGAGTTTTCTATCTACTTCATCAGCCTTCCAGTTCATTTTTTGGGCATTCTGCGTCATTTCCAAACCTGATGTTGCGACTCCCCCTGCATTACTTGCTTTGCCGGGAGAAAACAAAACCCCATTTTTCTGAAATAACCTTACTGCCTCCGCAGTACAGGGCATATTTGCTCCCTCCACCACAGCTTTGCAGCCGTTCGAGATTAGCGTTTTGGCATCGCCTTTGGGTAGTTCATTTTGAGTTGCACAAGGAAATGCCATTTCCACTGGGAAATTCCAGGGGGTCACTTTTTTATGAAATTCTGCAGATTTAAATTCCTCGCAGTATTCTTTAATCCTTCCCCGTCTCCCGTTCTTCAATTCCTTAATGAATTCAAGCTTGTTACGGTCAATCCCATGTTTATCATATACAC
This sequence comes from Cyclobacteriaceae bacterium, assembly GCA_965601475.1. Lineage (GTDB taxonomy): Bacteria > Bacteroidota > Bacteroidia > Cytophagales > Cyclobacteriaceae > JAWPMT01. The sequence continues at coordinate 2,739,368 of OZ271832.1, forward strand.
AGCCTTGGGAGTCGGAAATGGTTACAGGTATCGCCCCGAAGTCGAGGAGTTTCTCAATGGTATATTGTGCGACATTACCACTGCCCGATACTGCACAGACCTTCCCCTCCAAGCTGTCTTTCGCTGCCTCCATCATCTCATTGGCAAAATAAACCACGCCATAGCCCGTAGCCTCTGTGCGGATAAGACTGCCACCGTACTCCAGACCTTTGCCAGTGAGCACTCCGGCAAATTCATTTTGCAGGCGCTTGTATTGGCCAAACATGCAGCCAATCTCCCGCGCTCCTACACCGATATCGCCAGCAGGAATATCAGTAAACGAGCCAATATGCCTGCTAAGCTCTGTCATGAAACTTTGACAAAATCGCATCACTTCCATTTCCGACTTCCCCTTGGGGTCGAAATCACTTCCTCCTTTACCAGCCCCCAGGGGTAGCGTTGTCAGTCCATTTTTGAAAGTCTGTTCGAATGCCAGAAATTTCAGCACGCTCAAGTTCACGGTTGGATGAAAGCGAAGTCCCCCCTTGTAAGGACCAATTGCTGAATTCATCTGTACGCGGAAGCCTCGATTGACCCGGAAGTTCCCCGCATCGTCCATCCAGGGCACTCGGAAAATGATAACGCGCTCCGGTTCGCACATACGTTCAAGGATATTGGCATCTCTGTATTGGGGATGGTCCCGCTGGAAGGGTATGATGGTTTCCGCCACTTCCTGAACCGCCTGGATAAACTCCGTCTCATGGGGGTTCCTTGCAGAGATATTATCCATAAATGAAGAAATCGTAATGGGGTCCATAGGTCAAAGTCGCTTTTAGAGGTGAGAGACTAAGCTAATGCTTTTCAGGCAATTGGAGATATTGCCTTATCATGAACCCTGGCACCCATAAATAACAATTTCAGAAAGGCGCACTAAAACATTAGTAAAGACAGGGGGTTAGTTTTCAGGGATCATAAACCACCGAAATCATGGAAAACCAGGTAGAAAACAAAATCTTCGAAGGTGTGAAACGGCTTAACAACGCACAAAGAAGCAACGTGCTGGATTACATTGAGAGCTTCCCAAAACAAGGTCACAGCACACAGCGATATAAACGCAAAGCCTTGAAACAGATCAGGCGGGCTTTACAGGAAGTCTAGCAGTTAGTCCTCCGAAAGCACAATGACCATGTCATCTTCTGTGAGGACGAAGTCTTTAGATTTCACAGGATTGACGTAGACACCATATTCCTTGTTGGCATCTTTGGCTTCAGATCTTATACGGTACCCGATGGCAACTTCATTCTTTCTCGCTGCCGATTCCAGGATGGTGTAGAAATTAGTCGGCTCGCCCACCTGAATGTATTCTCTCGCGGGTTTAATATAGATCTCCGAGCCGTCTGCATCGAACAGATCTTCAAAAACACGCATCAGAAACTTGTTCTCACTCACCTGGCTCATGAGCAAGCTCACCAGCTTGTCACTCACAATAAAGTCATCGGCGCTGGTGATATCAGCCAACTGGCGATTTCGGATATCCAGCATTTCACTGACAATCTTGTACTTACTTCCCTGCTTCTCCGTGAAGTTCCTCAGGTGCAGCAGCGTGATCAACGTCTGGGCATCTGCTTCCTGAATCGGATAATAGTTCTGATAGCAAAGCAAGATGATGTAGTCATATTGCTCAAGATGCATATCCTCCAGGGTTTCGCGATCCGTAGTATCCTGGACCTCAAACTCCAGCGAAATGTTCTTTAGTTTTTTGTCAAGCTTCTTGACCGTCTTCTGTGCATCGTCAAATTTGGACACAATTCGGACGATAGAGCCCGGGGGAACGTAGTAGTCAAGCTCCCGGATGATATAACGTGCCCTGTTATTCCAGCCGACAACCAGAATCTTCTCTTTGTGCAGTTCCTCAGGTTCGGTATAGACGATGCGGCTTTCATCGATGATTTTCTCCTTTGGCGCATTGGGTATGAGCGTATCATCATCTTCGGTGATACCAATCACTTTATCTCCCTTGCCGAAAACGGTGTCCATCGAGGGGTTGATTTCCACGTGGTCATCCGCAAACTGTATGCCCATAATGGCAGAATCTTCGTAAGAAAACAGGATCTCACGGAAGGACTTGCCTACCAGGCTGGGTTCCTCCATGAAATAAATCTCTGCCCCAGAAAAATCCATCAGTTCCATGTATACGACACTGAGGCCGGATTGCCTACTGGTCTGAACCATGATCCTGGAGATAATCTCGTCGGAGAGTATCAATTCAACCTCGTCCTTACCCACCATTTTGGCCACCTCGAAGTTCTTCTTGTCCTCCATCTCCGCAGTGATGTGGTAAGGAGCTTTTCGACGCTCGGGATTGGTAACAATAGCTACAATGGTTTTGATAATCTGAGAATCGGAGTTCTCATTGTCCTTGTCCAGGATAATGATGGACTTGGTATCGAAGGGGTTTGCTATGTATAGATCATGAACATCGATGGGGTTTCCTGTACGGCAAATCACATCGGTGTTTTGCGTATCTCCTACCTTATCTCGAATTTCATCCTCCATGAGCACCTTATCCTTGTCAGCAAGGATGACAATAACGCCTCTTCTCTGGTTCTCATTGGCAATCACCAGCTCTGAAATGATCGTGAATATTTTGGAGGACCAACCCAGAATAAGTACGTGATCTTCTTCGATCACAAAGGATCGGCCTTTTCTCAGCTCCTCAAGCTTTGTCAGGATACCATTGGATACCAAACCGATGAGCGTCGATACGACCACCAGACCAATAATGGTGACTACCATCATGAATATTCGGAATGGCCAATTCTCCAAATGCTCTCCCACCGTACCTGGATCGAGCACGTGTGTAAGGTTGATCCATATCGAATCAAAGAAATTCCAGCCTTCCTCAGTATGATCGGGATGCAAGCCAAAGGCGAGAAGCAACATGGCAAAAAGCACCACGAAAATCAATGAGAAGACACCAAGGCCTGAAATCATCGGAACGGTCCCTTTGGAGATGAAGTTGTCGAACCTGTAATTCAACCTTTCTTTCAAAGGTGCTTTTTTCATAGAAGGGTGATTAAATTCTACCTATATGCAGGTAAGTAGCAAAGTTACCATTATGGGTGTTTAGCCCACAAATAATTTAAATATACATTTTATTTTTACTACACGCTGAAATACATTTTTTAGGGATAACAGCGTCACATCAAAAATCGTCCCGCAAACCAACATGCGCAAAAGACTCTATTTTCTCGCAATCGCAATCACCCTTCTGTTCAATTCCTGCCAACAAGGAAAGATAAAGTATCGGCTTTTCTATACAACCGATGAGCCAGACGGTGAAATCTCCAAAGCCATAAAGACGGTAATGGAGCGAAATCACAATATGGAAATAGAGCTTGTGCCTGGCGAAGGTACTTTTGCCAACCTGGACAGTATCGCCAATGGCATCGCAGATGTCGCATTGATTGAGAACTTTGTACCCTTCAAAGATGACGTAAGGGCGGTTCTGAGTTTCTATCCAAAGGTTTTGCACATTTTCTATTTCGATGATGGGCGGCCCGAGCCCCAGAATTTCCAGGAACTGCTATACGGGCGAAAGGTATACATCGGCCAAGAGGGATCAGGAAGCCACCTGTTCATGTCAGATATGTTCGAATTCCTGGAATTGGACCCAGGCAAACTCGACATTACCAACAACGTGTTTGATACGGAGGTGCTTGTCGGGTTTACAGATATTGTGAGGCTCAAAGATCTGGCTACTTTGCAAGGCTTTAAGCTTTTTTCCATGGACCAGGTAGAAAACCTCGGGAAGGGCTCTATCGTGGATGCAATCTCACTCCGGTACCCACAGGTGCGGCCTTTTGTGATTCCAGAGACCAGTTATAGGGATATTACAGACCGTCCTATTGTCACGGTGGAGACAGATGCACTCTTAATTGTACGTGCGGGATTGAGAGATAATTTCGTCTATGATCTCACCAAAACCATCTTCAACGAGAAGCAAGATTTTATCAATCTTAGTCCGCTCATCTTCAAGGGCCTGGATGAAAATTTTGACCGTACAAAGTTAAGTTTTCCTTTGCACGAAGGGGCTCGAGTCTTTTTGGATCGCGATGAGCCCTCCTTCATAGAAAGATACGCCGAGCTGGGAGGCGTGGTGCTGTCAATAATATTGGCCATCGCCAGTGCGCTAGTTTCCCTTTCCAGATGGCAGAGACAGAAGAAGAAAGACAGGGTGGATATATTCTACAAGGACCTGATGGAAATCAAGAACTCCAATATTGGCTCTTCCAAAGCCGGGTTGGAGAAAATCAAGGAGATCCAGCAATCACAAAACAAGGCTTTCGATATGCTGATCAACGAAGAACTCGAAGCCAACGAGAGCTTTCGCATATACATGGAGCTTTCCAAAGAAACCATCAACGACATCCGAGGTCGCGTGAGGGCACTAAAAGCGCATGATCGCTAGTATCATTTGAGGTCGACTAGTCGGTAATAATCGTTCATTAGAATCCTGAAGAGCTTTCTTTCCGTCGACCCAGGGGGTAGCAACTCAATGTCCGCTGCAAAAACCTGCAAAGAATCAGTTGCTGCCTCAAAAAGGAAGTTGGCGGTTTTAAGATGATCCAATCGGTTGTTGCCAGTGAATGTAATGGAGTCAACTGGATCAGGGCCAGCAATTAGAACTACCGGCGAGGAAATGGCGCTGTCGAACTCCAACAAAAGCGATGCCTCATCTACGAGCCAGTGATGGACAATACTAGGGCGTACCTTTGCCTCCGAAAGTTTGGCGAGCTTGAAAACATTCATTTTCGCTGCTTTCATTTCCTCCATTGAATAGGCCGACTGGCGTACATTCTTGAAGAAAATTTCGGAGGAATCGGTAGTCTTGAAGTTAAAATTGTCAAGGTCAACAGTTTCCTCCTGGTTGAGAACGCAGCTGGTAGTGACCATCACCAGGTAAATCAGTTTTCTTCTCATTGCACTTTCCTTAAAACAATCGTCGCCTCACATCTAATGTTTTCAAATCGCTGAAAACGAACATACTCCACTTTCTCAAGGGCAGGATCATCCAGAAGCTCTTGTAGCAGCTGGTTTGTAAGAAGCAGCTCTTCCTGACCGTTGGGATAGCAGAACTTTCCGCCATCTTTCGGAACAATTACGTCCTCGAATCCGATGGCCGTGTTGGTGGTAAAATACAAAAGTCCGCCAACTTTCAGTACACGGCACAAGCCATGCCAGGCCGTTCGGAATTGATCTGTGGTATTCAAAGAATGAAATACCCGGGTACACAAGACGGTTTGAAACGTCTCATCTTCCCAGGGCAAATCCATGGCATCTGCCAAGAGTAATCTTGGTCCAACACCCATTTCTCCTTGGGGGAAAATTGATTTTAGCAGTGCCACATTCTTCGCGTCAATATCTACACCAGTAACTGGAAATTGGCGGTTGAGAAAATGAACAAGGTGCCGCCCTTCACCAAAACCAACATCCAGCAAAGGGCCTTTCTCGACATTGCCTTTCAAGAGCTGGTCCATTAGGAGCAAGTCCATATCACCAAAGTAGTCGTTGATTTCTGTTATGGAAATCATATCGTCAATGTAGCGTTAGCGCAGTGCTATAAAGAAACAATGACTAAATTAGCCCCAAGAGCCGGAGAGAGGAAATCTGAACCAACCTGAGAACTGTTTTGATACACAGAAGGGAAATTAATGTCCTGATTGCAGATGACCATACCTTATTTCGAAAGGGCTTGGTCATGATGGTTTCAACCTTTGAATCGTGTAAAGTCATCGCGGATGTTTCCAATGGCAAAGAGGCGTTGGAGATTCTGAAAACCGAACCAATAGATATTGTCCTGCTAGACTTGGACATGCCAGGTCTCAATGGTTATGAAACGTCGAGAAAAATAATCGGGAGCTTTCCAAAGAGCCATGTCATTATCATTTCCATGAATAGCTCACTGGAAGTGATCGCAGAGCTCATAGAGATCGGCGTACATAGCTACCTGCTCAAGGATGCCGAACCTTCAGAGGTCAAACGCGCTATCAACTCCGTCATCAACAACGACTTCTATTACAATCAGGTGGTCTCCAAAGCCCTGCGCCAGAATTTCCAAAGGAGCCGGGTTTTTGATCATAAAGACGCTGAACGGCCCAATCTTACCAAAAGGGAAGTAGAAATATTGCAGCTGATCTGCCAGGAATTGACGGTGAAGGAAATAAGTGACGAATTAAACCTTAGCGAGCAAACTGTCCTTACCCACCGCAAACACCTAATGAAAAAGATTCAAGCCAAAAATGCTGTATCTCTTGTCCGGTTTGCTATTCAGAACCAACTGATCAGCTTTATCTGAACTACCCAAAAGTGGGTATTTTTTATACCCTATTTCGGGTATTTTCTCTATCTACCTATTCTATAAGCCTCTGATTTTGAATTATTTGAGCATTTAGCCGGAAGGTTAAGCGTTCTACGCTCAAATATGATGACGTCGGAATTTCCTAATTTCATATTGTCATTCAAAAGAGAATGACTAGCTCTTAGGTTGATGGTAGTCCATCAAGGGCCGGTTCCGGAAGCACGATACTCACTATTTTTCCGGGGCCGGCCTAAATTTTTGGAAAGAAAAAAAGGAGCCTAAGCTCCTTTCGTTTTTTGTTGACAACAAGTTCTTAATTAAGCCTCTCGTAAATACCAGCAACTCCCTGGCCACCACCCACGCAGGCAGTCACCATTCCGTATTTGTTGTTTCGTCGCTTCATTTCGTTGAAAAGACTAATTGACAATTTTGCTCCCGTGCAACCCAGTGGATGACCCAGTGCAATAGCTCCTCCATTTACATTGAGAATATCAGTGTTGAGGTCCAGGCCTTTGATTACAGCCAATGACTGAGCAGCAAAAGCTTCATTCAGTTCAATCAATTCGATGTCCTCTTGTTTTAAACCCGCCTGCTTCAAAGCCTTTGGCACAGCATAAACCGGGCCTATACCCATGATTCGGGGATCTACGCCGGCAGTGGCGTAGCTTACCATTCTGGCAATCGGCTCGACGTTGTATTTTTTCACCATCTCTTCTGACATCACCATGACAAAAGCAGCCCCATCGGACGTGGGTGAAGAGTTGCCTGCGGTTACCTGGCCGCCGTTCTTAAACGCGGGTCTCAATTTTGCCAGACCCTCCAGGTTCGTACCAGGACGTGGACATTCGTCTTGGTCGACGGTGAACTTCCTGGTTTTTCTTCTCCCATCCTCCAGGTACGTCTCTTCAACCTCAACCGGTACGATTTCGTCCTTGAATTTACCGGCCGCTATGGCCTCTACGGCTTTGCTGTGGGAATTCACCGCAAACTCATCTGACTGATCTTTGGTGATGCCATAGTCATTGGCCAACTCCTCAGCCGTCAAACCCATACTCAAATAGTACTCCGGATGTTCTGAAGATATTTTGTAATTCAATGCAGGTTTATAACCCAGCATTGGTACCAGCGACATGGACTCTGTGCCTCCTGCGATTACACAGTCGGCTGTCCCAGCATGAACCCTCGCGCAGGCCAGATGAATGGCCTCCAATCCTGATCCGCAATACCTGTTGAGTATCATTCCGGGGACACCCACCGGCAAGGATAGCAATGAAATCATACGACCCATTTGCAGGCCCTGCTCCGCCTCCGGAACCGCATTTCCGACAATTAAGTCATCAACATCCTCCTTCTCGAAGCCATCAATGGAATCCACAAGGTGTGTAATCACATCTGCCGCCAGATCGTCCGGCCGATAGAATCGAAATCCACCCTTCTTTGCCCTTCCGACCGCTGATCGGTATCCTGCTACTATATATGCATCCATTCTAAATATTTTTAAATTTTTGAAATCAATTTCTAAGTGGTTTGCCCTTGAAGAGGATACTCTGTATGCGCTCCAGGGTCTTTGGCTCTCCGCACAAGCTCAAAAATGCCTCGCGTTCAAGATCCAAAAGATATTGTTCTGAAACCTCCGTAGGCTGAGAAAGGTCTCCACCATTCATAACCCAGGCAATCTTGTTTGCGATTTTAGCATCATGGTCGGAAGCATAGGCCGCAAATTGCATACCTGCTACCCCTGCCATCAACGTAGCAAGACCCGTCTTACCCTGTACTTTGATATCCGTACGCTCTACAGGTTGGGTATAACCTGAATCTGCAATTTCTATGACCTTGGCTTTAGCGTCGGCCAACAGCCTGGATCTGTTCAGTGTAATCTGATCCTTTGCCCTAAGAATTCTCATATCCCTGGCTTCTTCGGCTGACGTTGCCACCTTGGCCGTGGCAATATTCATGAAGTACTCCTGGATCGTATTGAGTTCAACATCTCCTTTTAAGAATTCGTCGGCGGCGCGTAGTGTGAATTCCTTGGTGCCTCCTCCTCCCGGGAGAAGACCTACACCCACCTCTACCAATCCAATGTAGGTTTCGGCATGCGGTTGGATGGCGTCGCAATGCAAAGACAATTCACATCCGCCGCCAAGCGCCATACCCGCTGGAGCGGAGACTACTGGTACAGAAGAAAATCTTGCGCGTGTCATGGTATTTTGGAATTGGCGAATCATCAAGTCGATTTCGTCAAACTCCTGATCAACAGCATACATAAAGAGCATGGCAAGGTTGGCGCCTGCCGAAAAGTTTTGACCCTCATTGCCAATGACCAATCCTCGAAAATCCTTTTCCGCTGTATTGATGGCAGTATTGATTCCTTCGATCACTTCCGCACCTATGGAATTCATTTTCGTGTGAAACTCAAGGCTAAGCACACCGTCTCCAACGTCGTATAACGTCGCCCCATCGTTGTTCCAAACCACGTTGCTCTTGAACGCATCGAGAATGATCAAGCCATCGGTACCTGGAACAAGCTTATAGGATTTACTTTGAAGGTCATAGTAGTATTTCTTCCCTTCTTCATACTTGTAGAACGACTTGTTACCTGCGTTCAGCATTTCTTCAACCCAAGGAGCAGCTTCAATACCTGCGGACTTCATTTGGTTGAAAATCTCTTCGGTACCCATGGCGTCCCATGTTGCAAAAGGTCCGAGCTCCCAGGCAAAGCCTGCGGATACAGCTTGATCTATTCGATACAGTTCATCAGCAATCTCAGGAATGCGATAAGTACAATATTTGAACAAGTCGAAGAAAGTGGTTCTGTAAAAATCGCCCACTTCGCCATCAGATTTGATGACTATACGAAGGCGCTCTTTAAGGTCTTCAACATCCTTGGTCTTCTCCAGAACGTCAAGCTTCGACTTTTTCTTCGCTTCGTATTCAAAAGTCTTAAGGTTCAATTCCAGAATTGCCTTCTTGCCATTTTCATCAACAGTCTTCTTGTAGAATCCCTGTTTTGTCTTATCACCAAGCCATTTCCTTTCATGCAATTCTTTCACAATCTCTGGCAATTTGAAATTGTCGCGAGACTCATCTGCTGGTAAGCCGGCATATAGGTTGTTGGATACATTGACAGTAGTGTCGAGACCAACAAGGTCACTGGTTCTGAAAGTTGCTGATTTTGCTCGTCCGATCGCTGGACCGGTAAGCTTATCCACTTCTCCGACTGTGAGATTGGTATTGCTAATGGCATGCATACCTGCCATCATAGAATACACGCCAATTCTATTGGCAATAAAGGCAGGCGTGTCTTTGCACAGCACCGTCTCTTTCCCTAAGTAAAGGTCCCCGTAGTGAAGGAAAAAATCTACGATTTCAGGTTTGGTCTTTTCCGTGGGGATCACCTCCAACAACCTCAAATAGCGAGGCGGATTGAAGAAGTGTGTTCCACAAAAATGAGTCTGAAAATCCTCCGATCTCCCCTCGAGCATTAGATTGATGGGAATACCAGAAGTGTTGCTGGAGATCAAACTTCCAGGTGTCCTATGCTTTTCTACTTTATCAAATAGCGATTTTTTGATTTCGAGGTTTTCGACGATCGCTTCCAGGATCCAATCACAATCGCTGATCTTTGCTAAATCATCATCAAAATTTCCTGTAGAAACGAGCGAAGCTCTTTTCTTATGGTAAAGGGGTGATGGCTTGGACTTAATCGCCGTTTGCAAGGAATCGTTGACAATCCTGTTTCTAACCGCAGGACTTTCTAAAGTCAACCCCCTTTTTTCCTCCGACTCTGTCAGTGCTCTTGGTGGAATGTCAAGTAATAGAACATTGACACCAATATTGGCAAAGTGGCAGGCGATTCGGGATCCCATGATACCCGAACCCAACACAGCGACTTTCTTAATGGCTCGTTTCATATTGTAGTTCTTCAATAAATGTGTGCAAATGGTTTTTGTCGTCTATTAATGTATTAATGGCTTTGATCACCTCGAAAAAGACATCTAGTTTCTCTTCGGAAACCATACTCTTTACGCGGTTATTGAATTCCTTAACTGACCGTCTGGAGATTTCCCTTTTTTCCCGGCCAAGTTGAGTAAGGCAAATTCTAACAGATCTCCCATCCTCGGGATCCTTCTCCCGATAGATCCATTTCTTAGCCTCCATCGACTTCAACATCCTGGTGAGACTGCGGGCCTCCAGCCCCATGAGCGGAGCAATTTTTGTAGCAGGAGTTCCCCTATCGGCATCAATATTCAGCAGTACAAAACCGGTAGAAGCTGTGAGCTCGAATTTATCTCCGTACTGATTGTACATGCGAGATATCGCATGCCAGGTCGCTTTAATGTTGAAATCAACAGTCTCCTCTCTTTTCATAGTCATTCGATATCGTCCAAAGATAGTAAATTTGTTATGCATGCATACTAAATTGTGGAGAGATTGAATTATTGCATGAACTAGTCTGATAGTTTACTTTTGTTTGAAACCATTGCTATTTTGGGAAGACCTATTCCGGAGTTGTTTTACTCATTCGAAACTCAAAAGCCATTTGATCACTGTATTGAGTGCAGTCGCAGACTAGAAGAGAACACACAATATGTCATTGAAAAAGCTATTCGCAGCTATGAAGGCTACGGGGCAAAGGACGTGATATTTGATTATGCCATCTGTATGGACTGCGCCATGGAACTGCGATCATCCTTCTCAAAGGAATCCAGGCAGAAAATGGATGAATATTTCATGCAAAACCTTTCTGGTGTTGTGGGCCCGGGGCATCCGGAAGATGACTATCTCAATTCTTGCCTGATAAAGGGTATCCCGATTGAGCGACTCAGAGAATATCAAGTCTACGCACATTGCAAAGGTGGATTTCTATCGGAAGAGGTGAGCCCCTATCTCATCAGTAGCCACGCACAGGAAGAGGTAATGAATCTAATTTCCAATGCGACCAACGACCTGCTGAATGGGTTTTTCGATAAACACTTTTCCCCAGACCCTGAGCTTGTCCAGCCAAGGCCTGTGTTAATTTAACTGGTCGCCTCTCAACTTTCTGAATCGCTTGCGAGCGTCGGCGGCATACATGCTTCCAGGAAAGGTCTTTAGAAAATCACGGTAGTGATTTTTTGCAGTTTGCGTATCACCCAGGTGTTCTTCCAATATCAAAGCCTTGTGGAAAGCCGCATCATCAGCCAGTATATCATAACCGTAGCGAGTGGAAATCAAATCCAAATAAGCAATGGCCTGCTCGTGCTCTCCTTTTCTCCTGTACACATTTGATAGAACCCAATAGCACTCATCTATTATGCTATGACCTTCATTTTCATCTATCAACGCATTCAGTTTCTGAGTAGCAACCGAATCCTTGTTTTGAAAAATGAGTAATTCAATGGAGGCATATTCCTTCATTACCATGTCTGAAGTGTCAAGGATTGTATTGTTGTTGATGAGCAAGCTCAAAGCAATTGCATCATTGGCAATTTCACGCGTAGTCGCCTGCTTAAGAATATTCAGATGTCCAAGTGCCAGCGAAAAATAGCCGGTGTAATAATTCAGCTTCGCGTTGCGCAACTTAGCCGTATAAGCGACAGGTGAATCTTTGTTGGCTTTCTCTACTTGCGAATAGAGTAAGCTGGCTTCCCAAGGTTCATCAAGCAACAGATAAATGTCCCCAAGATCCAACTTGCACCTTGCCACCAGATCCGCTCCCAGGCGAGGAATAGCAATGACTTCATTGAGGATCTTAATTGCGATCTGTTTCTCGTCCAGATGGAAGGCATGCAACAGAGCTTTGTTGCGAAGGGCTTCCAATGTGATTTGATTGGGACCGAGTTCATCGTACAGTTTCTGGTAGTCGATAGTGAGTTCGCGAATCGCAACCACGTTGATGGGGTATTGACTTTTTACGAGGCCCTCTTTGGACTGGATTAATTTCCTGCGAGCCCTGCCGTAGTTATAGGAATTCGAATATTGAGCTACCATATATTCAAATATCTCTATGGCATCATTCCAGGACTTATTTTCCATGGCAACATCCCCAATTCTCATGGAATAGTCTCCAGGAGCACCTAACCGATTATCCAATGCCCGTGCCTGGACAAAGGCAGCATAGAAATTCTTTCGTTGCAGTTCAATCCATATCAGAAGTTCACTGTAAGTTGTTTCCTCAGGTTCCTTTTGTATCCTTCGGATGAGGGCCTGTTCCAAGAACGTTAGATCCTCATCTTCTGAAAACAGATTTTGGAAGATGTTCTTTATGTAATTAAGATTGTTAGGATTGGCCAAGGCGTATCGCAGGTACTCATCCACCATTGACTGCTTGTCTCCGGTAATCCTGTGAACAGCTGCCATATCCAAAGCATAGGCAGCAGGTCTTCCATTCAAATTGCGTGCCGTTTCCAGGAAGTCTATTGCGTATTGATACAACTCCTTGTTCACAAAAGATTGGGCGAGAAAATTCAATTGATATTGATTGCTACCTACCTCCCGAAGAAGTCCTTCGAATTCGGTCTTTTGTTTCGACGTTTCATCGGTGAGCGCATACAAGTAGATGAGATCAACACGAAACTGGTAGTTGGAAGGTAGCATTTTTATGGCCTTCCTCACATAGGCAGCAGCTTCAGGGAATTGCTTGCCCGTGACTAACAGGTTAAAGTAATTGGCGTGAATGGACGGAATTGCACGCTTGTCTTTTGCTAACTTCTCGTACAGTGTGCCAGCTTTCTCATAATCAGCTTGCTGGTAGTATTCGTTGGCCAGTTTTATATTATCCTGCAACTGGCCCGAGACGTTCATTGCTATTGTAAATGCGAAAGCAGCTAGTAAGAATCTGATCATCGACTTTTCCACAGTATGTTATACTAGTATAGTATTATAAGGTTTATATAAATATATAGTTGTCATTATTAGGTATGTGGATATGTGGGTAAAGAGGTAAATGATAATTTGGAATTGTCGATTGTTGATAGGGGATGATTATGTTGAAGGTTATGAACATAGTATTCTTGGGTTAAGTGACTGATAAGCATGGAATTGGCGAATGCATGGAGGCCTGTGCATAAAAGGGATGTGGAGAACAATCGTAGAGAATTATACACCGTGATTGGTGCACTGGATAGGGTCTTTTAGCATGGAATAACAAATAGGAATTGTCGGGAATGGCGTGAGTGATGGTGTGTTGGATAAGTGGAGGTTTTTGCATGGTTATCAATGGGTTTTCAACAGCCTAATAAGGAGTCTGGACAGGACCGATGGTAATGTCCCAGTTGTTTCTTAGTTCAGTAAATTCTTGATAGACATAGATGGGTTCATGTTGTTGGTCCATGGGGAGGTTGGCGTTTTGCCATTGGCCATCGCGGTTGGTGTCGATGAGGATACGAATGCTGTAGGTGCCAGCTGGTAGTTCAGTGAAGGTTCCGGTGCGTTGGTTTTTGAGCGTTTGGATGGTTCGATAGTCTTTATCGATGAGGTGTACGAAGAACTGATCGTGGTTGACTTGAACCTGGTAACGTAGGATGCCTGTGGGCTTGGAGGTTTGATATTTGAATGGTATTTGTATGGTAGTGGTGGTGTCATCTTCGACTGATGTGAAGGATGCACTGGGAATGTTAAGACTGGTTTGGGTAATGGTAAGTTGGTCGATGTTGACGGTGGTATCTGTGATGGTGGTTCGAAGTACCTGGCGTATGGAGTCCTGGTATTTGGACCAGGAGAAAGGGATGTTGAGAGAGACTTGGGTATAGTTATGGTTCCACTGGCCGGTTGGGGTAACGGGCAGGGTGAGGATGGTATCGGCCTGAGCAGTGAATAGTGACAGATCGTAGTCTGATATGGGTTTATCGAATTTGATAGTTGTGCGCAATGTATCGGTGGTAGTGGTGACAGGACGAGTGGGGTAACTGACAGCGAGCTGTGGTTTCCGTCTTTTGGATTCATTGAAACGGATATAAAGGGAATCAAGTGTTTGGTTCAGGGCGGAGTCTGAGGTGCCAAGGGTTATGAGGAGACTGTCGGGGTAATTGGGTTGGTTGTAGTATTTGATAGTGGTGTTCTCTTCTTCTAATTGAGAGTATAACTGGTATGAGGTATCTATAGGAGCAGTTGTGTAGGTAGTGATGGATTTATCCAGTCGGACCTGGAAAAAGTCGGCTAGTGGTCGGGCACTTATAATTTTGGGTGTGTATGGATTGTATAGGACTGTCTGAAGTGAGATAGAGTCGATGTTTTGATGAAGGTGGAAGGCGCTATCGATAAAGGCGTGGGGTTCGTCGTTGGGATCCAGTAGGAGATTGCTGTTCTTGTCTTCAAATGCCAGGAGTCGATACTGGGCGATCTTGATATTTTGGAGTCGGAAGGATCCATCATCATCGGATTTTATGAAATAGGTAGGTTTGGTTTGAAGCAAGTTCAGCGTGTCGGTGTACGGATATAGGCCAACTATGACTTCTGGTTTTATTCGTTGCGTCCAGAGGTCCTTGGTAGTTCCGGAGATTTGGATGGAGTCAATGTAATCGCCTGTGCTGAATGGAAGAATGAGATTGGTTGCAGGGTTCTTCTCTGTGATGTCGGTAACCCCATTGAAGAAATTGAAGGTGTAGGTAGTACTGTCTGTAAAGGGTGTGTTGAGCTTGAGTATTAGTTGATTCTTTTTAATCAGGGATGTGTACTTAATATCTTGATTGGGTGTGATGATAAGGTTGTTGGTAAGTTGATCAGCGTTGACGTACTCATCGAATTCAAGTCGTATGATGTTTTGTTCATAGTTGAGCTGTCCATAGTCGGGTCTGGAGTTGACAAGTGAGGGCGGTATGGTATCGCGCGGTCCACCTGTAGGGGTTATGGGATTGGCGCATTTTGACAATAGTACAAACAGGGAGGCAAAACAGATAGTGAGGACTTGATATGTTTTCACCTGGTGATGACGTAAATGTTGGATGAATATTGTCGAGTGGTTCGGGCGCTTTGGTTGGAGCGAAGTGCGGTTCTGATTCCGGATAGGAATGGAAATCGGGATTTCTTATATTGTTCACTGAGGATGGAAACGTAGAAACTATCGAGTTTCATGGGTATAATTTCCTGAAGCCGGAGGCGGGTTTTGGTCAGTAGTTTTTCGATGCTGTCCGCGGTGAAGTGGTGGATGTGCCGGGGTACATCGTAGCCGGCCCAGAATTCTTTGTAGTGGATGGCGTCATGGGATAATGGGTTGGGAAGGGCAATGTACATACGGGTTGCGTCATGGGAGCGTTTTCTGAGGGCCTGCAGGGTTTCCTTGAGTTGGTGTACATGTTCGATGGAGTGCCAGGCTGTAATCACATCGTATTTCTGTTGATTGGCCTTGTTGAATGATGGATAGACCGTGAGACCTTTTGCGGTGGCTTTGTTTCGTGCAAGGGTATTGGGTTCTATACCGTGAGCTGTCCAATTCTTCTTTTGGAGATAATGCATGAAATCGCCTGTGCCTGCTCCATAGTCGAGGACCGTTGACCGCTTGGTATGCTGGCTGATGATGGAGTGTTTCCATTTGAATGTGTACAATTTCGCCAGCTGGTATATGGGGGTGATGAGGCTGGATGATTTCTGGCTATGGGAGATGTAAGTGGGACTATCGTAGAATTTGGCTATTTCCTGCTCTGAGGGTCTGGGGTTGGTGAATATATGGCTACAGTTATTGCAACGTACAAGGGCGAAGCTTTCGTGAGTAATGCTGTGATCGGTACAGATCAGGTAGTTGGAGAAACTGTGTGAGTCGCAGATGGGGCAGGTATCTAGTTTTTCGTACATCTTATCTGCCGAGATGGATCATGAGGATGGATATATCAGCTGGGGTAACACCGCTAATACGGGAGGCCTGTCCCAGTGTAGTAGGTTTGATTTGAGCTAATTTTTCGTGTGCTTCTGCTGAGAGGGATTTGATGCTTTGGTAGTTGAAATCGGGATTGATGAGTTGATTTTCAAGGCGGTGCATTTTTTCGGAGTTGATGCGCTCCCTTTCTATGTATGTCTCGTACTTAATCTGTATTTCGGACTGTTCCAGCTCTTCGGGTCGGCACTGGCTTGTGGCCTCTCGGAATTGTGGGAAGTGTTGAAGGAGTGACGTAATGTTGATTTGTGGTCTTTTGAGCAGTTGGTGAAGGGAGATTTTCTCGTGGACTGTTGGGGTGTCTAGCTCTTGCAGTATGGGGTTAATGAAGCTGGGATTATACTTTATTTCCAGTAGGTGTTTTTTGATGTTTTGGACATTGGCAATTTTGTTCTGCACGTTGGTGAGTCGTTCTTTAGAAGCAAGGCCGATGTCATGGGATTTGGAGGTGAGGCGTATATCTGCGTTGTCTTGTCTGAGCAGAAGTCGATACTCTGCTCTGGAGGTGAACATCCGGTAAGGTTCGTCAGTGCCTTTATTGATAAGGTCATCTATGAGGACGCCGATGTATGCGTCAGATCTGGATAGGACGAAATCAGGTTGGTTGTGAATCTTGAGATGAGCGTTGATGCCGGCCATCAGCCCCTGGCATGCTGCTTCTTCATAACCGGTGGTGCCGTTGATCTGCCCTGCGAAGTAAAGGTTTTCTATGATTTTGGTTTGGAGTGTCGGGTATAATTGGGTTGGGGGAAAGTAGTCATATTCTATGGCATAGCCAGGCCGAAACATTTTGGCGTTCTCAAATCCTGCTATTTTTCTGATGGCCTCGTATTGTATGTCTTCAGGGAGTGAGGTTGAGAAGCCATTGATATACATTTCGATGGTGTTCCAACCTTCTGGCTCCACGAATATTTGGTGCCTGTTTCTGTCGGCGAATCTGTTGATTTTGTCTTCAATGGAAGGACAATATCGGGGGCCTATACTTTGGATGGTGCCATTGAACATGGGGGATTGATCGAAGCCGGTTCTGAGAGTGTCATGGACCTGATCGTTGGTGTAGGTGATCCAGCAGCTCTTTTGAGCAGGAAGGGGCTGGGTGGTTGGGGAATAGGAGAATTTTTCTGGCTTGCTGTCTCCGGCTTGTTCTTCCATTTGGCTGTAGTCGAGGCTACGGCCGTCTACTCGGGGAGGGGTTCCGGTTTTCATGCGTCCGGCGTCGAAACCAAGATTTTGTAGCGTCTCTGTTATTCCTGTTGATGCGCGTTCCCCGGTTCGGCCTCCACCGAAGTTTTTGGTGCCAATGTGTATGAGGCCGTTGAGAAAAGTGCCATTGGTGAGGATGACGGCTTTGCCACGGACCTCGAGGCCGAGACTCGTCTTGACGCCTACGACCTTTTGCCCTTTGATGATGAGGCCTGTGGCCATTTCCTGCCAGAAGTCTATGTTGGAATTGGATTCTAGAGTTAGCCTCCATTCTTCAGCAAATCGCATTCGATCACTCTGGACCCTGGGGCTCCACATGGCGGGGCCTTTGGATCTATTGAGCATGCGGAATTGGATCATGGTCTTGTCGGTAACGATGCCAGACATCCCACCTAAGGCATCAATCTCACGAACAATTTGACCTTTGGCAACTCCTCCCATGGCGGGATTGCAAGACATTTGAGCGATGGTGTTCATGTTCATGGTAATGAGAAGAACGGAAGAACCCATATTGGCCGCGGCAGCTGCGGCCTCACACCCGGCGTGGCCTGCTCCTACTACAACAACGTCGTAATCTTTGAACATAGTCAACTAGTGTTCCACGTGGAACATCAGATCATATAATATGTATTAAGTGGGAAATGTTCCACGTGGAACACTGAAATCCGGGAACAAAGGTAAATAAGCTTCCTCTTTCTCTCGCATGAGCGTTTTTTCATTTGCGGATTTGTCCGAGTAGCCGACCAGGTGTAAGACCCCGTGAGCCATAACTCGGCATAGTTCTTTTTCAAAAGATACCTCCAATTGATGGGCATTGTCCAGAACTCTTTCAACGCTCACATAAACATCACCTGTTACCTTCTCTTCCTGGTAATCAAAAGTGATGACGTCTGTGTAATAATCATGTTGTAAGTACTTTCGGTTCACCTCCAGGAGGTATTCATCTGAACAGAAGATAACATTCAAATCACCTGTGCTTCGTTCTTCTTTTTGGACAATGGATTCCAGGGCCTTAGCGAGTTGGTCTTGAGGAAAGTGGAAGGCATCAGTTCTCTCGAAGTGAAAGAAAACCTGGGACATCAGAGATAGAATGTGAGTTCCACCACACTTCCATTTTCCAGAAAATGCACTTCATCACAAAGATGTTTCATTAGGAAGATACCCCTGCCGCCAGTTTTGGTAAGGTTTTCCGGTGCCGTAGGGTCTGGTAGGTTTTCATACTCGAAACCATCACCCTCATCTTGTACTGAAAACTTGATAGAATTCTCCCCCATATTGAGACGAATATCTACATTCTTGCTCTTATCCGCTTTGTTGCCGTGGAGTATGGCGTTGTTCACCGACTCCGTTACAGCAATCATGATATTGCCATATATATCATCATCAAGAGAGAATTGTTCCTTGGCATTATCGATGAAACTTTCAATAATCCTGACGTTCTCAGCAAGTGATGGAATTTGAATTTGAATGGACTGCATTTAGTTATCCGAACTTATTCGCCTAAAATAATCGTTTAGTTCCTTTTTGTAAAAAGGACTTAGGTCTAGAGGGACACTTTTTAGTAATTCGATTTCTTTTTCTTTCTCCTTAAAATACTCTTCAAATGCATCTGGCCTTCGCTCTTCATAATCCCTTGGGCTTTCCGCTTCACGCTTATTGTCAAAATCCTGATCTTTAAGTGCCTCTTCAGCTTCGAGCATTCGCGTCTCGATTTCTTTCTGTCTTTCGATTAGCTCATTGGTCAATCGCTTGTTCACCAGGTCTTCCTCATTTTCTTCCATCTGATCCAGGATTTCACCCAGACTTTCTCCTGCATCCTCGTTGCCAGGCTGACCTTTAAGTTGCTTCTCAAACTCTCGAAGCTGGTTGCGAATCATCTCTTGACGTGCAGCCATCTTGGCCAACTGCTCGGATAACTGTCTTCCCTGCAATCCGCTTTGCTTCAGTTGCTCAATTTGTTGACCCAACTGCTTTTGCAACTCCTTGAGCTCTGGTATACCATTTTGATTCTTTTGCTCCTTTCCCTTTCCTGCACCACTTTGTGAGGCCATCGCCTGCTGCATTTGTTGTAGAACATCGGACAATAGAAGTGAAAGATTGTTGATGGAGGTCATTGCGAATTGCTGACTGCTAAGTGCCTTACTGCGATTTCTGTCGCGGAGTTGCTTTAAAGCATCGTCTATGTTTCGATTCATGTCGCTCACCTCTCGGGTGACAAAGTTTGAAATCTGTGCTACACGCTCTGCCAGAGCCAGCAGACTGTCCTGAATAACCTTGGCATCCTCTTTCAGTTTCAATTGTTCCTGCGACAACTCAACAAATCGCGGATCAACTTGTTTCACACTCCTGAAATCCCTCATCAACTCCTCCTCCTTAAAAGACAACTTGACCAGATTATCAACGATATCTCTCAAATTGTCAATATTTTCCTGCATCATTTCCATTTGCATTCCGGCTTGCATCTGTTGTAGCTTCTCGCTCATTTCCTTCATCTTCTGGCCGCTTTGCTGTTGTTGCTTCTGCCCTTCTCCCCGGTTGTCGTTCTTCAGTTCTTCCTGCGATTGCTGAAGCCGATCACTGATCTCTTCTTCCTCTTGGGACAAGTCTCCCAAAGGCTCCGGACTTTTCAATTCCTGATTGAGCTCTTCGATTTTGTTCAATTCCTCCTTTATTTCTTCAAATCGATCCGCAATGTCTTCCTGTTCTTGAGAGAGACTGTCAAGGTCGTTGGATGTGTCGCCAGTCTCTTGGGCCAACTCCTCCTGATCCTCAGATAGCTCCTGCAATTCCTCAGCGACATTCTCAAGTTTTGTTTCAACCTTGAGTCGTTTGAAGAGCTCCAAAGTACGCTCCAGCTCTTTTTCCAAATCCAATTCATTAGGAGCCATTTGGTTCAAGAGATCCTGAATGTCTTCTGATTCTGCTTTCTCCTCGAGAAGTTTCTCCAGTTCTTCATATAGTTTCTTGGTCTCTTCGTCGAGAACCTCATCCATCAGCTCCTGTATTTGTTCTGCCTTCTTCCTAAGGTCTTCGTCCCTGCTTGAAAACTTTTCCTCGCTCTTGTTGAGCTGCCTGAATTCTTGTTGTAAGGTTTCTATCTCCTTTTCCAACTCCTGCCGTTGCTTCAGTATTTCCTCTAGCAGTCTTTCTTCCTGCCAGTCGATTTCCTTTTTGCTCCTTAAGCGATCCTGAACTTCCTTGATCTTTTCGTTTAGCGTCTTAGTATCCTCAATGGACTCGCTCAGGTTTTTTTCACTTCGCTGACTCTTTTCCTCAATTTGTTGCTTCAGATCATCCTTCGAAGGCAGGCGCAAACGGAAGGGCTGTGATCTTGTGCGCTTGAAGTTGTTCAGTGCATCATTATCTGTCACTTCTACAAAGAGCTCCAAAACCTCAACATCTAAGCCGACGCTATCCAGGTCGATTCTTGTATAGAAGCTCTGACCTTTTGTTTGTTTTTGAACAGGTATATTCAGTTTGGAGCTGTTTTCCGATCCATACTTCACCTCTGCCCTCGTGATGCCGTAATCATCATCAAATCTGCCTGCTGCTACAACGTACTCAAAGAGGACTGTGTCGATGTAGTAATCCACCTGCACTGTTGGATATGCGTCGCTGATCAATTCAATTTCGTATTCCAGCATATTTTTGTTTTTCCCAAATACGTTGAGCACTTGAATCTCATAGCTCTCCTGGTTGACCAGCCTTTGCCTTGCGAGCATTATGTTCTCTTCCTTTTCTAGAACTAGCGAATCCTTCTGATCAAATATCAATCGGCCTTCATTGCTGTTAGTGGATTGTACTTTCCATTTGGCTATTGTACCCTCAGGAGCGGAAATATTGCCAATATTCTTCAGTGTTTCTCGTTTGCCACCTGTATGTGCAGGGTGCACTATTTCAATTTCGAAGGAGGTTACTTCAGCCCGATGCATGACTACTAATGAGTACTGCTCGGATTCGTAGCCTGCTGCTTCCAAGCGAAAATCAATATTTTGGTAAGGATTGGCGATGACATACGAGAATAAGCCAGCACCTTGTGGTGTGAGCTTTGCCCGTCTTCCACCCATGATGATGTATCCATCTTCCGGAACCTGGTCTCCAAGTAGCGCAATTTCCAACTCAAAACTTTCGTCCCTGAATGCTCTGAGCTCATTGTTCAGTATGCTGAACTGAAACGGAGCACCGGAGTCAAAGTCCTTCCTGAAATTGATAATTCGTTCAGTACTGTCCATGAACACTCTTGGAAAGCTCAATGATGACAAAATCACCACACCCAGGATGCCCAGTAAGATCCTTCCGTATTTCCAGTTGACTTTGAAGTCTATCGCGCTGGTGAACGGTATCAACCTGATTTCCTGTATTCTCTTATCGATACTTGCAGCAACCAATGCCGAATCTGCAGATTTACTTAACTGTATGGTATTCAGCAGTTTATCCTCAATCTCTGGGAAGAATCCACCAATTTCTTTCGCCATCTTCTCATCAGACAAGCGATCCCGAAGGCCCAGCAAGTTGAGAATAGGCCAAATGATACCATAGACGAGGAACGATAGGAAGCTCAAAATAAGTAGGATGAACAATATCGTCCTGCCATTGGTAGAAAGCTGAAAGCCAAACTCAACTGAGGAAAGCAGCAGCCATGTGACCAGAGAGCATATCAGCGTGATGATACTATTGCGGATGAGCTTGTTGAAATAGTATTTTCGTTTGTAGGCGCTCAGTTTTTCTTCAATAATCCCTTCCATCACTGCACGTTAATATCAATTTCCTGGTGAAAGTACTCTATCACCTGCATTTTCAACAATTTCTCTTGTTCTACAAGGTCAAACTTTGGTAACGGTTTCTTGGCTTTCCAGTGTGGCCAGCCGTCCTGATCTCTACCTACGAGTTCGTAATAATCCAGATAAGATAGCAACTTACAAATCGCGATGTGCATCAAGTCCTGCTTTTCCTCTTTTGAAAAATGCAAAGGGCCCTTCCCTAGTTCCTGGGTTCCAATCAAGAAGAGTACCGAATTAAGATCCTTTGGCCTCTTTCCTATGATACTTTCCAGTCTGCTCATCAGGAATGACCATTTTCTCTGCAAATCCAAGTCTTTTTTGTATACCACGGTTGCCTTTATATAAATTACTCGTAGTGATTAATTACGCAAAAAGCATCTTCACTGATTTTGTTTCTACTTTATATCCCACAAATTGTCTCAATTGTTCGGATATTCTAGTGGCAAACGAAGAGTACTTGTGTGCTCACTGCCGGTTGGATATGCCCTGGACGGATTTTCATTTAAACCCCAAAAACAGGTTACTGGCCCGTTTTTCACACTTGCCCGAGGTCAAAGCTGCCTATGCTTACATCTACTTTCACCGTGGAGGCCTGGCACAAAAGCTTTTGCATGACTTGAAATACAAGGGCAACCATGAGCTAGGTCAACATCTGGGGCGTGTCTATGGGGCTGTTCTTGCGGAACACGACCTTCATGTGGATCTAATCCTTCCTGTGCCAATTCACCCCACGAAAAAAAAGAAAAGGGGTTACAATCAGGCCGATCACATCGCCCGGGGCCTATCGACCTCGCTGAATATATCCCTGTCGACTACAGCGTTGGTCAAGAAGGTCGAAAACCGCTCTCAGACTAACAAGTCAAAACTCCAAAGATGGCAGAATGTCGAAAGCGTCTTTGAAGTTGTGTTGCCGGAGGTTGTCAGGGGCAAGCGGATCATGCTGGTGGATGATGTCATAACAACTGGTGCCACCATGACATCTCTGTGTGAGCTCCTGAGCCTTCATGGTGTAGAGGAAATACACGTTTGTGCGATTGCCACTGGCGTCAAATAAAAAAAGCTACCTAACCAGGTAGCTTCTTTTCTTCAATACTTTTCTATTGCCGTTTAGTAGTTTGTTCCGGCATGTATCATCGCACATCTAAATCCG
Source organism: Cyclobacteriaceae bacterium (assembly GCA_965601475.1). Taxonomy (GTDB): domain Bacteria; phylum Bacteroidota; class Bacteroidia; order Cytophagales; family Cyclobacteriaceae; genus JAWPMT01. Next base: position 2,762,689 of record OZ271832.1, read on the forward strand.
ATCGTTGCAGTCGCGGAGTCCTCCATGAGGGAGCGTCTCGTTCCAGGAGACATCCAATATGCCACATCTTGCCAAGAACCGCCTTTGTAAACTCGCATTCTACGCATCGGAGGACTGTCGGGGTTGAATTCTGAAACCGAAATTCCTGCAGCCTCTGCCTGATCCTGTGAGTACGGCTGTTCGTTTCCGATGAAGCTATATTCTGCATCATAGCCTGACTCCCCGTCCAGGAATCCATCTCTTCGCACCGGGTTGAAATCTTCCACATCCTGGAATGACAACGGACGATATACATCCTGCACCCATTCGTTTACATTGCCAGCCATATTGTATAGGCCAAAGTCATTGGGAGGATAATCGTAGACATAGGTAGTAAGCATTGCGCCATCGTTCAACTTACCGGCTATACCCGCGTAATCGCCTCGCCCTCTTTTGAAATTTGCCAGGAAGAATCCCATACTCTTGCCATAAGGATTCCTCAGGGCATGGCCGTCCCAAGGGTACAATCTCCTGTGCGTCTGATTCTCATTCAACCATTGCGTACCGATAAGGGCTTGAGCCGCATATTCCCATTCCGCTTCTGTTGGCAATCGGTAATTGGGTAAAACCACACCAGATTCCAATGGAATACGCTGGCTGCCTCCGCTGGAGACGCCGCCAGATGCGTCATCTTCTGCACCAGCAAACGCGTCATCTCCTCCTCCGCTGGCAATGGGATCAAGCAATCCTGCATCTTCAGCTAATTTCAAGTTGACAACATCGGTTCTCCACCTGCAGTAGTTAACCGCTTGGCGCCAGTTCACACCGACGACCGGGAAAAACCGAAATCCTGGATATCGATAGTAGTGATCAACATAAGGGTCATTGAATGCCAGATCTTTCGCCCAGACGGTTGTATCAGGAAGGTTATTCTTCCAGTATACCTCGTCTGAGTCCAAGCGGATGTAGTACTCATATTCTAGCCAATGGATATTAGCTACTTCTGTCTCATCCATATAGAAAGATGCTACTGTTACCGTTCGTTCAATGTTGTCCCTGTTGGTGAGCAAATCTTCTTCGAAGGAACCCAACACGGTACGACCGCCTTCGATAAAAATAAGATTTGGACCTGCAGGCTGCCCTTGATACTCATTTACGGCAAAGCCCCCTTCGGCATTGTACTCATATCCAGTTGCTCTACTATAGCCTCCCGGACTGGTACTTGTTGGGTTGCCACCACCACCAAGGAAACAAGAACTTAGCAATGATGCACTCACCAGGGAGATTACCCCAGCGTAAGTAGCACGCAATAAATTTTTCATAACCTGTTTTTTCTACGCGTAGTAATTCAACTACCAAATAAAAAGAAATATCTCAAAAATACGGAGTTATATATTAACCCAAGGTGAATTCTTCCTAAGAATAATGGCTGGAATCGCATAATTATTGTGTGAATCGAAACTAAATTTCGATGTCACCCAACCTTTGCAAGGCCATTTCTATCCCTTCAATTTTTTCGAAAGTAATAATCAGCTTCTTCCGATATTCCCTCATACTGGCTCTTGCATGTGGCTGCTTCAGGTAATTCAACACCATTCCAAATGTTTCGGATTGAAAGTAATCATCATTGCCATCTACCTGGACATAGCACTTCAACTTCTCGTTCTTCAATGAAATCTTTTCAAATCCAAGGCGCATTCCCTGCCAACGCAATTTGACGCTCTCAATCAGATCTACGACAGCGGGAGGTACCGTACCAAAACGGTCCTGTAGCGTTGTTCTAAATTCAACAAGCTGATTATCTGCCTTGAGGTTGTCCAATTGTGAATATAAATTTATCCGTTCGCTAACGTTCTCAACGTAATCTGATGGGATCAATATCTCAAGGTCGGTCTCGACCAGACAATCTATTTTGAAGCCATGCTGCTGATTATTCCCTTCTTCACTCTGAAACAGCTCCTTGAATTCTGTTTCCTTCAATTCCCCGACAGCCTCTTCGAGTATCTTGTGATACATATCAAAACCCATGTCATTGATGAATCCGCTTTGCTCGCTTCCAAGTAAGTTGCCAGCCCCCCGAATGTCAAGATCCCGCATGGCTACTTTGAAACCGTCACCCAGATCAGAGAACTCTTCCAATGTTTGCAGTCTTTTCCTCGCATCTGTTGTCAGGGTGGAAGTGGGTGGTGTGATCAGATAGCAATACGCTTTGGTATTGGAACGGCCCACACGACCCCTCATTTGGTGTAGGTCAGAGAGTCCAAACATATGGGCTCTATTGATTATTATGGTATTGGCGTTAGGAATATCCAGCCCCGATTCGATGATATTGGTAGATACCAGGACATCATACTCGCCATTGATGAATTTCATCATGATTTTCTCCAAGACCTTACCCTCCATTTGCCCATGCGCGATCCCGATTCGTGCATCCGGAACCAACTTGAGAATGATGTTGGCCATATTTTCGATATCGCCTACGCGATTATGGACAAAGAAAACTTGACCATCGCGTCTTATTTCGTTGCTAATTGCGTCTCGGATGATTTCCTCGCTAAACTCATGCAACTCCGTGGTGACCGGTCTTCTGTTTGGTGGTGGAGTAGAAATGACCGACAAGTCACGTGCCCCCATCAATGAGAAATGGAGTGTCCTTGGGATCGGCGTGGCCGTCAGTGTCAATGCGTCGACATCCACCCGCATCTCTTTGAGCCGTTCCTTCACCTTTACCCCAAACTTCTGCTCCTCGTCTATGACCATGAGCCCGATATCCTTGAATTCAACATCCTTATTGACCACGCGGTGGGTCCCGATGAGAATATCCAACTCACCGGATTTCACCCTCTTCCTGATTTCCGTTATCTCTTTCGAGGTTCTGAATCGATTGATATAATCAATGCTGATGGGGAAGTTTTCTAACCTTTTGCTGAAGGTATGAAAATGCTGCAACGCCAAAATCGTGGTAGGTACAAGAACAGCCACCTGCTTACCACTGTTCACAGCTTTAAATGCTGAACGGATAGCAACTTCGGTTTTACCGAAACCCACATCTCCACATACGAGACGATCCATAGGGTGAGGCTGTTCCATATCCGCCTTTACATCCTCCGTCGCCTTTGACTGGTCCGGGGTATCTTGGTAGATAAAGCTTGATTCCAATTCTGCCTGAAGGAAATCATCTGGCGGGTAGCTGAATCCAGGTGCCGATTTTCGTTTTGCGTAGAGATTGATAAGGTCCTTGGCGATGTCCTTTACTTTCCGCTTTACTCTCTTCTTTTTGTTCTCCCAATCCTGAGATCCCAGTTTGTTTACAGCAGGAGGTCCCGCTTCCTTTCCTGCATACCTTGAGATCTTATGTAGCGAATGAATGCTGACATAGAGGAGATCGTCATCGCGGTATACCAGTCTCAACGCTTCTTGTTGGTGACCATTATTATCAACTGTATCCAGTCCTGCAAAGCGGCCAATACCATAATCCATGTGAACCACATAATCGCCGGGTTTGAGCGCATGAAGCTCTTTCAAGGTGAGCGCCTTCTTCTTATTGAACTTGTCTCTGGATTTGGGTGCGAGATAGCGATCAAAAATTTGATGATCGGTGTAGCATACAATCATCTCGTCACGATCAATAAACCCTCTGCCAATACCCAGCCTAACAGTTTCGAAACGTATGTCCGGACCGATCTCTTCAAATATGGTTTTGAGCCGATCCACTTGTTTCACGCTGTTTACCGCGATCAGAATTTCAAAATCCTGGTTTTGAAAATCTTCGAGATTCTGAGCAAGCAGGTCAAAGTTTTTGTGGAAAGATGGCTGAGGGCTGAACTGAAGTTCATAAGTCGCAGCTTTTTCCAGGTAGAACCGCTGACCAAACTCTACTTTCACGAATGCCTCTAGCTCCTCTTTTGTAATGTCTCCCGACGAATAGATCTGGTCAGGACTATTGATGACCTGTGTGTTGTTGGTCGCAGACATGATTTGTGCGAACGAACTCTGCACTTTTTCAAACCCCTTGTTCACCACATCAATCAGCCCACGGTAGTCCTTCATCCAGATGATACTGGATGCGGGTATGAAAGAGAAAAAGGTTTGTCGTTGCTCAGTTAGTAACTTGGTTTGAACATCGGGTACGATGCTCATACTTTCCAAACTGCCTTTGGAAAGCTGCGATTCTGGCTCGAATTCGCGAATGCTCTCTATTTCGTCTCCAAATAGCTCTACCCGATAGGGAAGGTCTCTCGAAAAAGAATAGATATCGATGATCCCTCCCCGGATAGCGAATTGCCCTGGCTCATAAACGAAGTCTGTCCTCTCAAAATCATATGACACCAGTACCTCGGTAATGAAACTGACATCCAGTTTGTCACCTACGCTTGCGGCCATTGTGTGTTCCTTCAGTGATTTCTTGTTGATCACTTTTTCAGTTAGCGCTTCAGGATAAGTGACAATAGACAGGGGCTTTTCCCGCTTGCTGATGGCGTTTAGTACCTCTGCTCTTTGAAGTACGTTGGCGTTTTCCGTTTCCTCAAATTGATAGGCTTTCTTGTGAGATGTTGGGAAAAAAAGCAGTTGGTCGGCATCGGAAATAAATTCCTGTGCATCACTGAAGAATTGCCTGGCTTCCTCATAGTCATGCAATATGGCGATGCTGACCTCTTGGCTGCTGCTAATTGTGCAGTAGATCAGGGCGTCAGCGCTGCCGGCCAGGCCTTTCAAAGCGAGGTCTTTTCCTTTTTTCAGGTTGTCCATGGCGGACTGCAGCACTACGCTTCTCTCGTATCTTTCGAAGATGTCTTTTAAACTCACGGCTTTTTCAAGGGGACGCAAAATTCACAAAACTTTCCAACCATATCGAAAAAGAACTAGTTAATATCCTTACAGTTTCAAAAATGGAAGGCCAAAGGGTACATACACAAGTTAGGAAGTCACTTGAAAGACTCGAGAAAACACATCCACTGTCCTTGATAGTCAGTTTGCTATTGGTGGCAGGTGCTGCTTTTTTTCTATACCTCATGGCCTCGCTGCTTGCTCTGGAAGGTGAGCTAACTTTCGATATCGATGGCCGCTTGGTTCTGGGGATGGTGGTCCTTTTTATTCCAGCCTATTTTGTCTCCGGCTTTAAGCAGGACTTCGAACTGGAACGCAGGAAGCAAGTGCTCCAGGCACTGTTGGTTTCAGTAATTTCAATCGCTCTTTTCTTAACTTCTCAATACATATCCTGGAGGCCAACGCTGTCCTCGACTTCCGATTCTGTTAACATAGCAGTGAAGATCTTTTCACTGATCCTGATTAGTCATGCTGTACTGTCCTTTGGCGTGATGTTGCAATTGGCCTACTTGGCCTCCCGATATGCCAGGTGCCTGTCAGACCCTATCTTATCACTGCTGACTTTCTCCAATCCCTTTGAGAAACTGAAGCTGATCATGGTGAGGAGAATTTTGATTTTTATTCAAATTGCTTGGGCTTTCATCCTGATCATGGCGGCAACACTTCTGTCCTAATAGAAATATTTTAATTTTTTTTTGAAACCTTTCAAGATCAAAAAGAGTATAAGACAGTAAGAGACGAGTAATATTAAACGTTTCTAATACGTTTTTAGGTTACTTTTCTTTTAGGTTAGGTTGGTGATTTAGGGCGTTTGTCTTCCCAGGACAGCGCCCTTACTTTTTTATTGACAATAAATTTCATCAGCTGAAGACCACCCACCATCTTGCTCCAATTACTTTTGGGAGATGAAAAAATCACTCATCATTTTCGCATTGCTGTCGATGGTACAACTAGGCTTTGCATGGGGCCCAACCGGACACCGTGTAGTAGGTTTAATTGCTGAGTATCACCTCTCGAAGAAAGCGATGAAGCGAGTGACCGCCATACTCAAAGATGAGACCATGGCCGAAGCAAGCACCTTTATGGATTTCATCAAATCCGATCGTAAGTATGACCACATGTCTCCATGGCATTACTGTACGATCCCGGATGGCCAAACATACGCTGATGCAGGGACTCCTCCTGAAGGTGACGTCATCGTGACCATTGAAAGGTTGATTAGCGAGTTGAAAAGCGGGCAATTCACTGACGAGGACGAGGCCTTTGCATTGAAGTGTTTGATTCATCTCATAGGAGATATACATCAACCCTTGCATGTCGGTAACGGAAAGGATCGTGGCGGCAATGATATCAAAGTGGAATATTTCTACAAGCCATCGAATCTGCATCGCGTTTGGGACAGTGGCATCATTGAGGAGCAGAAGTACAGCTATACCGAGTACACAGAATGGATCAACCATCCGACAAATGCTGATTTGGTCCAATGGAGGAATGATAATGTGCGTACCTGGGCCCTGGAATCGGCTGAACTACGAACGCAGGTCTATGACATTCCCGAAAATGGGAAATTGAGTTGGAGATACAATTATGACCAGATTGATACGGTCAACCGTCGCCTGCTCCAGGCTGGTGTAAGACTGGCCTATGTGTTGGATATGATTTACGGCTGATTAGAATTCGTTGAAGAACTTCAGTGTTTCAAGGAACTGTCCCGCATCCTGGTAGCCCCTGGCTAGCGACTTTTGCTCGAACCCATCATCCCAGAAGACAATGGTTGGAAGGTCCTGGACACCCCAGCTTGCCGCGATTTCCTTTGGGGTATTGCGAACCCCTTGAAAATCCACCATTTCCTTCCCTTCATACTCCAGGCGAACTGCGTAATAGTTGGCATGTATATAACTCTGAACAGATGCATCAGAAAATGTCTCCTTCTCCATGACCTTGCACCACTTACACCAATCGGCTACAATGTCGACAAATACTTTTTTCGGTTCATCCGCCACTTTTTTCTGGACTTCTTCTAGTGTCAGCCATTGGATCTCCTGGCTGGTGGCGGCAAGGGAATTCAGGATGAGTAGGAAAGCAATCAAAGCTCTCACTTTCTAAAGGATTACCGAGCGGAGCTTGTCAGTTGCTCGCTCATGTTCTACAAGTGCCTCAATAGCGAGGACGGTTTCTTTGTTCAGCTTCAACATTGACGCAGCTTCGCCAACTTTTTCCCGCTCATCATCGGCATAATCATCATCGGCATAGCTCATCCGGATCGCATCATAGATCAAGAGCTTATTGAAGCTCGCCACTGTCCGAGAGTCGATTCTACCGAAAACTTCATACAGATCTTCTTCTTCAAAATCATATTCCTCCCACTGCGCAACAATGCTCTCTTCTACATCCAATGCCTGTGCAAGGCTTATGGTCAGCCACTCCAATTCCGGATCGGAGACTTCTCCATCCGAACCAGCAATAATCAATAGAGCAAAGCCATAGTCTTTCCATGATTCTTTAGGTACTAACGCCATACCATAAAAAACCGGAGCTATGTTGAACAAATCCTGAGCCATAACCAATACGAGTATTTGGCCACAAATTAATGAGGAATAACCGGAATTCTAAAGTGCGCTGGCCTTTCGTAATCAATTTCGTCCAGGATTTGATTTGTCGGCTTCGCGCCGTATCTTTTTCACGGAAACCACTTTTACCTATGTTCACCCAAAAAGACGAATCGCAAATTGAAAGTCATGGCCTCCGCATGGAGACAGTTTTAACCCAGGTTGATTACTTTAAAAAAGGATTCCCCCCTGCCGATTTAGAGAAGCCGGCGCTGGTAGGTGATGGGATCATGCAATTGGATGAATCCGCAATCGCCCATTTTCGCAACGCTTATCAGGACGGGCGAAAGTCTAAATCAATTGTGAAGTTTGTACCAGCTTCGGGAGCAGCCAGCAGGATGTTCAAAAAGCTCTTTGCCTTTTTGGAGGAATACTCAGGCTCTGAGGAAGACTACCAAAGTTTGATTTCCGAAACAGGTAAAGGCACGGTGTTTGAGTTTCTCAAGCAATTGGAACAATTCGCATTCCATGATTCGCTCAAGGCCACGTTTAGCCAACAAAATAAATCACTCAGTGAAAGCCATGTCAAGCGGGAATATGCGGAGATTGTCGGCGCACTGCTCACAAAAGAAGGAATGAACTATGGCGCCTTGCCCAAAGGTCTTCTCCAGTTTCATAAGGAAAATGACAAAGTCAGGACGCCGGTCGAGGAGCACATCGTCGAAGGATGTCAATATGCCAAAGCGGACGATGGTGGCGTGAAGATCCACTTCACTGTTTCCCCGGAGCACATGCAGCCGTTTAAGTCACACGTAAAGGAGATCAGCGGGCAATACGAGCAGGAGTTCGATTGCTCCCTGGATATCAGCTATAGTGTACAAAACCCCGGAACTGACACAATCGCGGTGACATTAGACAATGAACCTTTCAGAAATGCAGATGGCTCCTTGTTGTTTAGACCTGCGGGCCACGGGGCCCTTCTTGAAAACCTCGACAATATTGACGCTGACATAATTTTCCTCAAGAACATCGACAATGTTGTCCCGGATCGACTCAAAGAGGAAACGATCAAGTACAAAGAGGTACTTGGTGGTGTCCTGCTAGACTTGCAGCAGCAAATTGCCGATCATATTGGGCGAATCCACGAGTTGTCCGGGGAGGAAATTGCTGCCTTCGCGCAGAAGTCCCTCGGCTATGCGAGCCACGGAGATAAAACCAAGGAACAGTGGATACAAATTCTAAAAAGACCAATCCGTGTATGCGGGATGGTTCGCAATCAGGGAGATCCTGGTGGTGGCCCGTTTTGGGTGAGGGACCAAACTGGTGATAGTTCTTTGCAGATCGTTGAAACGGCGCAAATTGATATGGCCAATGAGGCTCAAAAGGCGATACTCGGAAATTCAAGTCACTTCAATCCAGTTGACGTTGTTTGCGCGGTCAGGGACCATGAGGGGAACAAACTCAACCTGATGGACTACCGGGATCCGGATGCTGGATTCGCAACAGAGAAATCCAAAGACGGAAAGACATTGAAGGCTCAGGAATTGCCCGGACTCTGGAATGGCAGTATGGCGCATTGGAATACCGTGTTTGTTGAAGTACCAGTCATTACCTTCAACCCGGTGAAGACAGTCAACGACTTACTGAAACCAGAGCACCAGGGGACAATCTAATGTCCAAAGGAGCAAAGTGCCGGAGCATCGCTACCAATAGGTGATCCATCGGGTGCTTTGATGCTTTTTGGTCGTTCGTATTCCTCAGGGTTCTCCAGGAAATCCTCGATTTCGACAACAGCGTAGGTGTAGTAGGCTCCTCTTTTTCCGCCAGCAAAGTTCTTGATAGAGGTCAAAGTAGAAAGCACAATAGCCTTGACGCCATCATATGCATCGGGATCGGTGTACAGATTGAATAAACCCGCGAGGTATTCCATCTCAACAATCTTTTGTAGCTCCCGGTCACCGGCGTTCGAGGAGGGAGCATACCACGTGTTCTTGCTGAGCTCATCCAGCAGGAACTGCAGGCCCGGTTGATCATTGTCGATTGATTTGTACATTTCGAGTCGGTTGGCCCTGCCGGTGTTGAGCAGATAAGCGATAGGAACACTCGCAGCTGTTTCCACGGCGGCGAAGTAGTCAAAGGCTGGTCCTGTCTTGGAAATAAATGTTTCCCGGCTTCTGTTATGGCCATGCGCCTTGGGAGGTATTTTTTGGAGCAAGGATTTCGATAATCTCAAAGCCTCAGGCTGCAGTGTACTAACCAACGCCTGAATGGCTTCTTGCTGAACTGATGGCTCGATAAACGCTGTGACCAACTGCCCATCACCCTTCGTGGCATACGAATACCTTAGACCTCCCACCACTTTGGAAGTACCGTCTACCTGGTAGCGGTGGAAAAGGTACATGGGAACCAGTACTTCCTCGATGCTTGACATGGGTTCGCCATCTTGAATACTTTTTTCAGAGAAGTTGTCCAGCACTTTCCGCCGTATTTGCATCATGCGAGTTAACTCCTGGGCGGCATTCTTGCCATTGTCCCACAAGTGGCCAATGGGGTGAAGCCCATCCTGGGGTCTGGCATCACGGTCAGTGATGTACAAATAGCCATCTTCCGAAGCTTTCTTCAAAACAGCTTTGGCTTCATCTGGATTCTCGTATTCACCATATCCATACTGGATGGCGATTTTGTCCCACTCTCCGATGTTGGTGTCGTAGGCCTCACTCAAGTCAATGTTTCCGCTATCATCCAGTTTGACCAGGGGGTGCGGATAGTCCATCACCGATGCTCGGTCGTTGAAGCTTGCGGCAAAATTATGAACTAGGCCGATGGTGTGCCCAACCTCATGTGCAGACAGCTGCCTCAACCGGGCAAGTGCCATCTCCGTCATATCGTTCGGTACACCTTTGCCTTCCTCGTATGGATTCAACAAACCTTCGGCGATCAGAAAATCCTGCCGAACGCGCAAAGACCCAAGGCTCACGTGCCCTTTCAGAATTTCTCCAGTTCGCGGGTCTACAACAGATGCTCCATAAGACCACCCCCTGGTGCTGCGGTGTACCCATTGGATTACGTTGTAGCGAACATCCAGCGGGTGTGCGTCTTCGGGCAGCACTTCTACGCGAAATGCGTTGCTGAAGCCGGCGGCTTCGAAAGCTTGGGCCCACCAGGAGGCGCCCTCAATCAAAGCGGATCGTATGGGTTCCGGTGCGCCGCGATCTACATAATAGACGATTGGTTCTACAGGATCGCTCACGGCTGCCGAAGGGTCCTTTTTCTGCAGCCTGTGTCGAACGACAAACCTTTTGACGAGATCATCCTCAATGGCCGTAGCGTAGTCCTGGTAGCGAATGTGGATAAAGCCTGATCGAGGATCGAAAGCACGTTTTTCGTAATTATCGTCAGGCAACTCAATAAATGAGTGATGCGTTCGCACGGTTACTGCATCGGACGTGGGGGTCACCGAGCGGATCCACTGGCCCTTCGCCTCGCCTTTGAAGGTAAGGATGCTCTCCAATTCTGTATTCTTGGGGAAATTCAATAGTCCGGCCGGATAAATGGTTGACCTGGAATTGTCTATGCTATAGCTTCCCTGATTGCTGATTCGAAGTCTGCGGCTTATACCATGGGAATCCCGCATGAGAAATGCCGTGACATCAATCAAAACTTTGCCTTCATGCTCAGCTTCGACCTTAAAGCCTCCCAGCACCGAAGAAGCAAAGGCTTCTTCGACCGACCTCACCTCATCCTCATTTTCACTCACGGCCCTGTAGTCTTGGTTGGGCTGAATCAAAAGTACTTTTGGCCCGAACCGTTCAAATTTGACCACACGTTCCGCTCCCAGCTGCCCGCGATCCAGCCCGATATCATTGGAACCCACGCCCGCCGCCAACGAGTTGACATATAAGAGTTCTTGCCCCAAATCCTCAAGCAACAGGAATACTCTCCCTTTTTTCTCATCATAGAAAAAATCGATGAATCCTTCTTTTTTGGACAAGCCTTCCGTAAAGGCCTGAATGGCGTCTGTGGGTGTCGGAGATTTCTTCCTTTGCGAAAAGGCCGAGAAGGAAATCAGTACAGCAAGAAGAACGAGGGAAGATTTGTGCATGATGGTAATTTTGACCTTCCCAATTTAGTAAAATCTCTCGCTTGGAGTCTCTCTATTTCATTGCATTGATCCCGCCTCCTGAAATTTTGGCTAAGGCAGAGGCACTGAAGGAGGAAGTATGGCAAAAATTTGGCTCCAAACACGCCCTACGCTCTCCATCACACATTACCCTGCATATGCCATTTCGATGGAAGGAAAAGCGTAGGCCGGAACTAGTGGGGTCGTTGAAGCTATTGGCAAGTGAATCAACTGGCTTTCCAGTGACCCTCGAAGGTTTTGATTTCTTCGAACCGCGAGTAGTCTACATTGATGTTGAACCCACACCCCAATTGCTTGATTTGCATCGCCGCCTCGGAATTGTGATGAAGCAGCGTCTCAACATCTTCAATGCCAACTACAAAGACAAGCCATTCCATCCTCATATGACAATAGGGTTTAGAGACCTGAAAAAGAATGCTTTCTACCAGGCTAAGACATATTACAGTGCTTGCAGTTTCTCTGATCAATTCATGGCAGAATCACTGTCATTGCTGAAACATACGGGCCGGAGGTGGGAGATTTACGAAATGTTCAGATTCCTTCAAGGTTGAACCGCTCCGTTGTTTTTTGTGCAGATAGCCTCGCGCTCCTTACTTCGCCGGAACGTCTAAAATGCACGAGGTTCTCCTGATCTGAGAAAGCCTCAGTTAAAATGGAATTTTCGACTTCCAGGAAATCAAACTTTTTCACCTTGGTAGCCTCAAAATAGCACCATAGTACGTCGTCCTCATATTCGAATCCAAGGTACTGCAGAGCAATGGGCTTCTTCGACGTTAATCGAATGCGGTTTCCCAGATAATTGCCCACTTCCCCGTTGAGATAATCATAATCGTCCTCAGCAGTGATATTGAGGTTGGTGTTGCCAGTCTCCGCACGCAAGGCCTGCTCGAGATCATCCATAAAAATCCGAACGCTCACCTGCACGACCTTTTCTTGCGGTTTATGCAGGATTTCCATTACCGTAACATGAAATGGGTGGAACCAAGTTACCGCCCACAGAAAAATTGCCAGAGAAGTTTTTAACATCTTTCCTCTTTTCCGTTGAGAACACAAATTTGTACATATTAACCTTTATCAGATGTCAGAGTTTCAATTGTATTATGGACTGGGCCTGGATCACATCCTTGACGTAAACGGCTATGATCACATCCTATTCGTGTTGGCCCTTAGTTCCCTCTACCGCTCAAGTGATTGGAAACCATTGATCGGAATGGTTACGGCATTCACGCTTGGGCATTCGATCACTTTGGCCCTGGCAACACTTGAAATCATCTCCGTGAACTCGGCCCTGATTGAATTCCTGATTCCAGTCACCATATTGTTGACGGGCATTTCTAACCTTCTCAATTCCGGACAATCCGGAGGAAAGCTGACCCTGAATGCCATATATGCTGCCTCCTTTGGCCTCATCCATGGTATGGGTTTTTCCAACTATTTGAGGAGCCTTTTGGGCAATGAAGAGTCAATTTTGATGCCCCTATTTGCCTTTAACATAGGCCTGGAGGTCGGCCAAATAATAATTGTTGCAATCTTCTTGGTGCTTAATGTTATTTTCGTCTCCCTATTTAATGTGGCTCAGCGAGATTGGAAGATAGTTGTGTCTTCAGCTGTCGCTGGAATCGCAATCACATTGATGTTGGATGCAGTTTATTGGTAAAAAAACATCAGCAAAATCAATACCTATATGAAAAGAATGCTTTTGGTCCTTTTGGTGTTGGGCGCCGTGTCGGTGCATGCCCAACATGATGAAGAATGGGACCGTAAATTCGAACAACTCGGTACGACTTTACCCACTCCGAACACCTACCGTACAGCTTCTGGTGCTCCAGGTCCTGAGTATTGGCAACAGAAAGCCGATTACAAAATGCAACTCACGCTAAATGATGAAAACCAGAGCATCACCGGTAGTGAAACAATCACGTACTACAACCAATCTCCAAATACGCTGGAATACCTCTGGATTCAGCTAGATCAAAATGTGCGTTCCAGGACATCAGATACGCCGTTGATTCGGACTTCAGAAATGTCTGATACGCTGAACAGTTTTCAGTTGAGGAACTACGCTGCGGATTTCGACGGAGGATTCAAGATCAGCAAAGTTGCTGGCTCTGGGAACTCAGCGGGACTCAGTTATACGATCAACAAGACCATGATGCGGATTGATTTGCCGCAACCACTGAAGCCGGGCGAAAACACCTCCTTCAGCATCGACTGGAGCTATAATATCAATAATCGTCTGGACGATTTTGGTAGGTCCGGTATGGAGTATTTTCCGGAGGATGATAACTACCTCTACACCATCGCCCAATTCTTCCCCAGAATGGCGGTCTATGACGACGTGGAAGGATGGCAAAACAAGCAGTTCCTCGGCAGAGGCGAGTTCGCATTGACTTTTGGAGATTATGAGGTAGACATTACGGTTCCTTCAGATTTTATTGTTGGGGCCAGTGGCACACTGCAAAACCCAAACTCCGTTTTGACCAAGGCACAACGTGATCGATTTGAGGAGGCCAAAAAGTCCTACGACAATCCCATTATGATTGTGACTCAGGAGGAGGCCATAGAGAATGAAAAAGAAAAGGCATCCGGCACGAAGACATGGTCATTCAAGGCGGAGAACGTCCGAGATTTTGCTTTTTGTGCGTCAAGGAAATTCATTTGGGATGCGATGGCCGTGAAACTCAGCGACAGCAATGAACCGCTGGCCATGTCCTACTACCCAAAAGAAGGAAATCCCCTTTGGGAAGAGTTTTCTACCAAAGCGGTAGCCCAGACACTGGAAACCTATTCGCGCGTAACCATTGAATACCCCTATCCCGTAGCCATCTCCGTCCACACAGCCTCTATCGGTATGGAGTATCCAATGATCTGTTTCAACTATGGCCGGCCTAATGAAGATGGGACTTACACTGATCGGTTGAAACATGGGATGATTAGTGTAATCATCCATGAGGTGGGGCACAATTTCTTCCCTATGATCATCAACTCGGATGAGCGTCAATGGACATGGATGGATGAGGGCCTCAACACTTTTGTGCAATATCTCACGGAGAAGGACTGGGATCCGGATTATCCCTCAAGAAGGGGTCCTGCTGAAAAGATCGTTCCCTATATGAGTGGCGCTAACGGCTTGGCCAGGCCAATTATGACCAACTCCGAGCAAATCCGCCAATTTGGAAGTAATGCCTATGCCAAACCTGCGACGGCGTTGAATGTCTTAAGGGAAGTAGTGATGGGACCTGAATTGTTCGACCATGCTTTCAAGACTTATGCAGAACGCTGGGCCTTCAAACATCCAGCTCCCGCAGACCTTTTCAGGACAATGGAAGATGCATCAGCTGTTGATTTGGATTGGTTTTGGAAGGGTTGGTTCTACACCACCGACTATGTCGATGTATCGGTGGACAATGTCAAGTGGTACCGTATGCAAAATGAGCAAGACGGCCTTGAGACGAGAAATGTGAAGGTGTCGGATGCAGCGATAGATGGCGATGGTGCTGAGAGTTTTGGAGAGGCAGCCGAAACGTTTGTCTTCCAAAGTCTGGAGGATCGGCCGCTGGGTGAGTTCAAGACTCGACTGGATGAAGAAGGGATAAAGCAGAGTTTGGCTGATAAGAACTTTTATGAGGTCACATTCAAGAATAAAGGTGGCCTAGTAACTCCTTTGCTCATTGAGTGGACCTATGCAGATGGTTCCAAGGAAGTTGAGCAAATTCCTGCTGAAATCTGGAAGTTGAATGAGAAAGAAGTATCGAAGGTTTTCGTCAAAGAGAAGCAGGTAACGAATATCGTACTTGATCCTAACAAGATGACTGCCGATACTAACACTGAGGACAATGTGTTTCCTCGCGAGGAATCAGCATCCAGAGTAGATAAGTTCAAGTCTGGGGGTAAATAAACCTCCCGTCAACGTTGTTGAAAAAAATGGTAAAGCGGTCGCTCTATTGAGTGGCCGCTTTTTTGCCTTATATTGTTCCAAATAATCATTTGAAATGCGAATCATCCTAATCTCCTTTGTTGTCTGTCTATTATCCTGTAGCACTCCACAGAAGCCTGAGCCGAAAGTCCCAACCGACCCAAATCCGGCTGCCCAGGGTTTTGATAGCACCTCAGATGCTTCCGCCATAGCGGTAGCGGACAGAGTTATGTTAGCGATGGGCGGACGAGAAAACTGGGATCGCACAAGGTATCTCTTTTGGAATTTCTTTGGAGCTCGGACGTTGCTTTGGGACAAGCAGACCGGAGATGTGCGAATTGAGTTTGTAGGTCAGGATCACAAGATCATTGTGAACGAGAAGACTGGTCAAGGCAAAGTTTGGAAAGATGGCCGGCTCTTCACCGAGCCAGATTCTATCAGCACTTACTTGGAACGCGGAAAACGCATTTGGATTAATGATTCCTACTGGTTGGTGATGCCCTTCAAGTTGAAAGACTCCGGCGTCAAACTATCTCACCTGGGAAAAGATACGACCGAGGCCGGAGAAAACTCGGAGGTTATTCGACTTACTTTCCAGTCAGTAGGCGTGACCCCCCAAAATGCCTACAATGTTTGGGTCGCAGATTCCAGCAACCTGGTCAAACAATGGGCATGGTATAGAAATGCTTTGGATTCAGTCCCCGCTTTCACAAGGCCGTGGGACAACTACAGGAAAATGGGAGAAATCCTGCTGAGTGACGAGCGCGGCGATAGAGACCTTTATGATGTTCGGGTACTTGACGAGGTGCCCGCTGGTATTTTTGAAGACTTTGATATAGCGCTCAGGTAAGCTTTTCCTCTATCAACCTTTTCTCTTTTGGGTTGGTCAACAAAATGAGATGGCTCCCCATACCAAGTTCCTGATCCGGCTGGGGCTTGTAGATCCATTTCTCATCGTCGTTGATGGCAAGCACAACAGTAGATTCCAGCTGATCGATACCTAATTGGTGCAACTTTATGCCTTCTGAGGATTGGGGAATTCGCAATTCTTCAATTCGCTGATTGAATTCTGACCGAAGCATATCGTCAAGGAAATTCGTCACCATAGGTCTGACCATCTCAGAGGCCATTCTCAACCCACCGATGAATGTGGGTGTAATGACTCGACTGGCCCCGGCTTTTCTGAGTTTTTGGACATGTTTGATTTCCTTGCTTAGCGCCACAATCTTTACCGCGGAGTTCAACGTACGGACAGAGAGCGTGATCACCAGATTGATATTGTCGTCTCCGGATGTGACAAATACCCCCAGCGCCCGCTCCACACCTAGTTTCAATAGGAATTCATCCTCAGTACAATCTCCAACCAAAAAAGTGGTTTCCCCAAGATTGTCGGTGGACTCCAGTTGCTCAAAAGCCTCGGGCTTCAGGTCGGCCATGACAAAGGAGCGCTCTGTCTTGAACAGTTCTCGAGCTATGTTTCTACCTACCCTGCCAGCGCCGCAGATGATGAAGTGACCCTCCAGCGCTGCTATTCTTTTTTCCATTTTTCTTCGTTCAAAGTTTCGCTTGATTTCACCTTCAATAAAAAGACTCGCCAGGTTAGAAAAAAAGTATGTTATGATCCCAATACCTGAAAAAGCCAGAAAGACCGTGAACAATCGCCCCTCAGGTTTCTCGCTAAGGTCTATCACTTCATGGAAGCCGATTGTTGAAACCGTGATGGCCGTCATGTAAAAAGCATCCAGCAAACCGGCTTCAGGATCCAAAAAGGAAAAGACCGTACTTCCGACGACCAGGATGGAGAGAAACAGGAGTCCTGCCAACTTAAGTCTTTGAAGTACTTTGTTCAGCTCCAAAACTTGCTTTTTTTGTTAATTTAAGAACACCGCACAATAAAAGAGGTGAAAACCTCATTTTCAAATGAGAGTTACCATGGCACCAAAGGAGTAATCGATGAGAAAAATTTTGCTAGTTGCACTTTCCATGAATTCGCTGGTTCTCGTTTGTGCGCAAGATATTGAGGGGATTCTCCGGCGTCACTACGAAGCTTATAACCAGGTCTTTTGGGATGAGGTAAACTCCGTTACTGCCGAAGGAGTATGGTTCAATGGCAATGAAAAGCTGTACATGAAGATGTTTGCAAAGAAGCCTGCAAACATCGCGATCAAGGGCACCTACGAAGGACATGAATATGCCGAAGTATCAGGCACATGGGGTCACTGGACCCTTGCGCCCTGGACGGGACTAAAAAAAATTCAATTGATGCTGCCCCAGGAAGAGCTACTGTTGCAACACCTATTCTCATTTGGTTCACCTATTCCTCGCGACGCCGTGCTGGAATATATGGGGGCGGTGAAGGAAAATGGTATACCTAGCTATTGGCTGAGGGAGAACCGGGCCGATACGGAGATCGACTACTTCATTGATCGGCATGATTATTTTCTGCGGAAGAGGAACATAAGGAAGTTGATCAACGGTCGAACTGAGCCATTGACTCAGACCTATGATCAGTTCAGGGCCTATGGAGATTTTAGCTTGCCTCTTGTGACCGTCATAAAGACCACAAAGCTCGACAGGGAGTATGTCATGGACGAAATCTATATCGGGGATGGTATTGCGGATGGCGTATATCAAAGGCCGCAGGACGATGATTGATAAAAGTAAGCCGGCGTACATTTACCAGTTTTTCGAGAACAAACATTGAGGGACTGTTGTAGTTTAGTTCAAAATATCTATGTCTATGAAAGCCGTTTGGAATGGTCAGGTGCTTGCTGAAAGCGAAGAAACCATTGTAGTAGAGAACAATCACTACTTCCCTGAGAACTCTCTCAATAAAGAGTTCTTCAAGGAAAGTGAAACACATACCATTTGCCCTTGGAAGGGCGAGGCAAGTTACTTTAGTCTGGAGGTTGGGGATGCACAGAACAAGGATGCTGCCTGGTACTATCCCGAACCTACTGAACTTGCTAAGAAAATCAAGAACTACGTCGCCTTTTGGAAGGGCGTGGAAGTGAGCAAATAGGTTTACCTACCGGCTCTTAATCTCCCCACCACCAAAAAGGGTAAAACCAGTGACGCGTACAAGGGGGCTATCAGGACTGATGTCCGCGCCTCCTCGGTTGTCGCTGAAGCCACCAAAAAGCGAGAAGACCTCTAGCTTAATCTTCCAGTTTTCAGGAACGATGAGTTCGCATCCACCAAAAACGGTGGCGATCTCAATGACAGCCCCATCCACAGGAATGGCATCTCGAAGGTCTATGTTCGTACCTCCAAAAACATTGGTGGTCTTACCACCTTCAAATTGGGTGCTGGCAAACTTTTGATCCCCGCCTCCGAATACATTGATCTCATCAAAATAGTGCTCGTTGCTGGTGAAGTTGGGACGATCACCCTTCTTCCGGAGAATAAACATCAGGCCGACGATGATCAGAATAACAGGCCAAAAGTCCCGAAAGTCATAGGGTCCATAGTCTTCTATCAGGAAAAAACCACCTATCGCAAATAGCACCACCGCAGCAGTTTTCCTGCCTGTTGCCAGGTTAAATGCGCCAATGACAATCAAGAGCATTTGCCAGGAACGCAGAAAGTAGAGCTCGTAGGGTACAAGCCCCAAATTGTCGAGTAAAAGGAAAGCACCAATCAGCGCGATCAGTATGCCTATATATAATCTTCGATTTTCCATGAGTGCAACAAATTAATAAAACCAACCAAATAAAAACGCGATACCAAATGCCGGACTGCTCACATCACTCTCGTCATAGAAGAAGTCATCTACACCCACTACTTGTTGGTAGCCGGCGCCTACATTGACCTTGAACCAGTGTGTCATATTGAACTCCGCCTCTAATTGAGGGTATATCAGAAAGACCTGATCTTCGAAGCCGTCGACGTTGGGATCAAAAGCATTGTAATCAAGGGTACCCCAACCGATCTTGGTACTGATGCTCAAGTGCACCAATCGTTCAGGTTTGATGTTGTAGCCTAGTAAAAAGCCTCCATGACCGAAATCCACATCATATTCAGCCCCTTCGACGACCACGCGTTTATCATCGTTGAGCCCCATGCCGTAGCCCCCGAAATAAAAGGCATTGTCCAATAGCACAGCACCCCCACCGCCGGTATAGGAAACAAAATCACCTCCCAGGCTCGACAGGGAGATAAACACGCCACCAAAACCTGAGATACTTTCGTAATCATTCCCAATGAGCACATCTGGCCGTTGGGCAAATGTTAAATAGGGGATTACCAGAATTGGTAGCACCAATAATTTTTTCATGACCATAAGTTTTAAGTTTTTGACTCGTTTCAAATAAAACAAGGACAATCGCAAACCGCGAAAGTTTCCTACTCAATTGTCAAGACTGCAGGATGTACTGTCAATTGCCTGGCCGAAAGGTGCCAAGCTGTCAGTATAAGGACAAACTGTCATTTCCAATGGCTGGATGAATGGTTGGTACACGGATTGATCGTATAACAGAAGAAACGAATAGAGAAATGGAATTTGGTAGAGATATAACGAGAAACCTGGCGCAAATAGCAAATGTGACAGGCGTGTTGGATGGAGGAATAGCAATGCCTCTGATTTCATTCGACAGAGAGACAAACGAATACATATACAATTTTCAGGTACCAGGTGTCGAGCCGGATGATTTTAGTGTGGAGATTGATAGTAAAAACCTGCTCATATTTCACAGCATAACCCTCGATGGGCACGCCGTACCGCACCTACTTCATCGAATGGTGATACCTACTGATGTGGACTATGATCTGATAACAGCCGAATTCGAAGCAGGTAAGTTGCGTATTGTGATGCCCTTCAACGACCTGGCCAGAGGATATCATAGAGACATCGACATTATCAAGCGATTTTGATAAGCCGTCTCCCCATATCGGCGCACCTGAGTTTCATTGCTAGTTAGGAGACCAGGTCCTGAATAATTGCGACCAATTTCTCCTTTTTGAGTGAGGAGAGCAACTTGGATTTGCCGGGATCCTTCACAAAGGCATCTACTTCTTCGTTGCTCAGGTGGTTTCTGAGCTTATCTGCGACGGAGGGTTCAGTTTGCTCAGTGGGCAATCCCATCAATTGGACTTCATCCACAATCGTCTGGAGAATCGCCTTCCCCTTCTTTTTGCACGTCTCGATGGGGTTGTACTTGGAATTCGAATCACGCAGCGCCCAGCTACTGTAGTCAATTTTTAGGTTTTCAAGCTGCTTGATGCGCGGATCCGATTCGCCCAAAAACCTGGAAATCAGGGCCGTAGTTCCGCTCTTCCATGCCTCCAGATCGAATTCCGGATTATGGAGCTTCTCTACTTGCAGGTCAATTAGTTTTACAATTTTGTCCTCCATCATCTATTTATCGTATCCATTTCTAAAATAGTTTAGATATTTCCAATTCTTCGCAATTGTGAAATCTTTTGTCCCGCTTCGGTGGTTAGTGTGTACGTAATATTGAAGTAATGGAGAAGGTAGATGTTACCAAGATTGTTCAACCGGGGATTGATATCCTGGGGGTCACCCTGATGGAGCCAGTGACTGTGATCACCAACCTGTTGATCTCGGTCATGTGTTTTTATGCCTACTACCGCATGCATAAGGATGGGGAAAAAGGACGCACCTATCTTTTCCTCAAATACTATTTTTTGATGATGGGCTTGGCAACCACATGGGGTGGGTTTATCGGTCACGGTTTCCTTTATCTGGTAGGAGATCGTTGGAAGTTGGTCGGTTGGATCATCAGTATGTTGGCCGTAGGCCTTATCGAACGATCATCCATCAAGTACGCCAATCGGCTCGTTTCCAAGCGTTTGGGTGATTTTTTCCTGATACTCAATATTGTAGAACTGATTATCCTTATTGGCTTTGTGGTATATTCAGTGCATTTCAAATATGTGGAATTCCATAGTGCCTATGGTTTCATCGTTGTCGTCTTTGGCTTTCATCTATTCGTGTACTTCAAGACGCGTGATCAAGGCAGCCTACAGATGATTTATGCTACCATTTCGTTACTGGTTGCCGTGTATATTTTCAACAAGCCAATCATTATTCATACTTTCTTCAACCACAGGGATCTTGCACATATGTTCATGTTCCTGGGTGCTTATTTCCAATTTCAGAGCTATCTGAAGCTGGGCCAATTCAAAAAACAACCGGCTTAGCGTTTTGGATGCCATCTATGACGGTTTGCGATCTACGGTGGAGGAGCTGGTCGTGCTTGAAGAGGAGGAATGGCAGGCTTTTTCCAAGATGTGGGAGAAAAAAACCGTGGAAAAAGGAGAGTTTCTTACCCACCTTGGTGATGTTGAAAACTGGTTCTACTACGTACATGAGGGCGTAGTACGGGGATTTGCCAGCAAGGATGGGGAAGATATCAGCATTGGCTTTTCCTACAATGGGGATTATTCTGGCGCCTATGATTCATTTCTGCGGAGGACACCTTCAGAATGGTGTATGCAGGCCATCGTAAAGACTGAAACTTTGAGAATACACTACCAGAGTTTGATGGAGTTATTCGACCGATATAAATGCTTCGAGCGTTGGGGTCGTCTTTTTAATGCACAGATACTCATTGGTATGTCCAAGCGACAACTTGAAGCCCGGTCATTTACAGCGGAGGAAAAGTACCATCGGCTGGTGGACCAGAGTCCTCATATATTTCAGTATGTTCCCCAGAAGTACCTGGCTTCTTACCTTGGAATGACGCCGGAGACGTTGAGTAGGCTGAGAAGCAAAACGAGGTGAATTTCTTGATACAGATCAATGTCTCCATTTAGTGCTAAAAATACTTTTGCTCAAAAAGATATGATGACAAATGTGGAGTTCCTTACGGCCCTAAGGTCTGAAAATCAGCTTTTGATGACCTTTGCCGAGCAATTGCGGGAGGTACCCGAGCGCTCGCTAAATCGACCTCCCACGTATGGCGGCTGGAACGTGACCCAATGTCTGGATCATATGAATCGTGCGACAGAACTCTATTTGAATCAAATTGAGGGGAAGCTGGAACAACTCCGACCTGTATCGAAGCCGTATTACAAAGCATCTTTTCTAGCTGCATATGCGATAAAATCTCAAGAGCCTACAGACACTGGCGTCATCAAAAATAAGATGAAGACCTTGAAAGCCTTTGTGCCTGAGGGAGAGCTCAGGCCTTATGAAGTCCTCGTGCGGTTTCGCGAAAACCTATCTCGTTTTGAGGTGTTGGTGGATCTGCTTGAGACCAAGGATTTGCGATCTTTCAAGGTGACGACGGCTCTGGGACCTATTTTGAAGTTTTACATTGGAGACGCCCTACGCTTTGTTCATGCCCACAATCGCAGGCACATGTTGCAGGCCAACCGAATCCTGGACAATACCAATGCTTTGACTTCCGTGACGGGTTGATTACCTATCCTATTCGGCTCCAATTGACTATCGTCTTGCTCAGGGAGTGAATGTGATACTTGATTACCGCGTTTTTCCTGGCAGCTAGCTGGGGATCCTCACTAAGCATATTATTTGCCGCATCCCTTGCCAACTGCAGAATCTGACCATCCGCGGCCAGGTCTGAAATAAGCAAATCGAGGGCCCCACTTTGTTGGGTACCCATGAGGTCGCCTGGCCCTCTCAGTTGAAGGTCTGTCTCGGCGATTCTGAAACCATCATTTGTTTCCACCATTTTGCCAATCCGCGTCTTCGCCTCTTTGGTGAGTTTGTTACCCGTCATCAGTATGCAATAGGATTGTTCTGCTCCGCGGCCGACTCTGCCCCTGAGTTGATGAAGTTGCGACAAACCAAACTTCTCGGCATTCTCAATGACCATGATTGAGGCGTTAGGCACATTTACGCCCACCTCGATCACTGTTGTGGCCACCATGATCTTGGTTTCGTTCTTCACGAAGCGCTGCATCTCATAGTCCTTCGCGTCAGATTTCATCTTACCATGGATGATGGATATAGGCACATCCGGAAATCTCCGGCTTATGCTCTCATAACCATCCATCAAGTCCTTGTAGTCGAGCTTCTCAGATTCTTCAATTAGCGGATATACAATGTAGACCTGCCTTCCTTTTGTCATTTCATGTTCAATGAACCCAAATAGCTTCAGCCGATGACTGTCCCGATAGTGATAGGTTTGGATGGGTTTTCTGCCCAAGGGCAGCTCGTCAATGATGGAAATGTCGAGGTCCCCATATAGCGTAAGTGCAAGTGTCCGTGGGATTGGTGTTGCTGTCATAACCAGTACATGCGGATAGGCGTCATCATTCTTTTTCCAGAGTTTGGCCCGCTGAGCGACCCCAAACCGATGCTGTTCATCAACCACGGCCAGTCCCAGATTCTGGAATTTCACTTTGTCTTCAATCAGGGCATGAGTACCCACCAGGATGTCAATTTCACCCGCCTCAAGTGCATTGTGAAGGTGGTTGCGTTCACTCTTTTTCGTCGAACCGGTGAGTTTAGCCACACGAGCGCCAATGCGCTGAGCTAGGTCTTTCAGTCCTTCAAAATGCTGGTCAGCCAAGATCTCCGTAGGAGCCATAAAGGCACATTGACAATGGTTGCTGATCGCAATGAGCATACATAGGAATGCTACCATCGTTTTGCCAGAACCCACATCACCTTGTACCAGTCGGTTCATTTGGGCTCCGGACCGAAAATCCTGGTAAATTTCCTTTATCACTCTCTTTTGGGCTCCCGTCAGTTCAAATGGCAGGTGTTTGGCATAGAATTCATTGAGGAGGGTGCTGTGATTGAAAACCAACCCTTGATACTTTTCAGTTCTGCCAATTTTCAATTTTATCAACCTTAGTTGTATGAAGAACAGCTCCTCGAATTTCAGGCGGTACCGAGCTTTGTTGAGGGTATCTTGATCTTTTGGAAAATGGATGCTGACAAGTGCTGTCTTTTTGTCTATGAGTTGGTACTGTTTGAGGAGGTATTCGGGAAGTGGATCGTTGATGTGGTTCATACATTCCATCAGCAGCATTTTCTGCATTTTGCTGATGGCTTTGCTTTCCAGGAATTTCTTCTTAAGCTTTTCCGTGGTGTTGTAGACGGGTTGAAGACTTACGCCGCCAAGGGTTTTTTCTGTTGCTGGCTCCACCTCCGGATGTGCAATGTTCCAGTTTTGACCATACCGCGTGGGCTTACCAAAAATGATGTATTGCACTCCAACCTTTAGCCGCTGCTGCACCCATTTCACACCCTGAAACCAAATCAGCTCCAATTCTCCGGTGTCGTCAACAAAGATCGCTTTGAGCCTCTGTCGTCGTTTGAATCCAACCAGCTCGAATCTTCGAATGTACCCCACTACTTGCACGTGGGTCATTGATTCGGTGAGTTCTGACACTTTGAAGAAGCGGGTCCTATCCTCGTAGCGAAAGGGGTAATACTGCAGAAGATCAGCGTAAGTGCTGAGGCCCAATTCACTTTGCAGCAACTCTGCCCTTTGGGGGCCCACCCCCTTGAGATAAGTCAGGCTTTTTGAAAAGAATTGGGACATGACCCAAAAATAGTGCTGCTAGCCGTCGCCGGAAAAATCATCTGTCCACCTCAGGGTGTTCAGCAAGTGGACGATGTCATTCTTGATGAATTCGATGGCCGGAGCCAGGGAGTCATTCTTCTGCGCCATCTTAAAGTACAGCGCCCCCCTGAGAAAATGCCTCGTGCTGTCTGTAATGTGAAACTGAAATTGACTTGGCACCTCGCCCTCCAGCTCTGTCACTGAGGCCACGTTGCCGCTCTTGAGTACCAGAATTTTCTCCTCGATGGCATAGGCCTTTATGTTGTGCTTGGAAGTCAGCCGATAGCTGTCATTGAGGTACTCATCCGAAATGGCTTTATCCAAAATCGGTTTGTAGGTAATCTGGACATTGGCATCAAAATAGGGGTAATAAAGGTCTACCCAATA
The DNA here is from genome assembly GCA_965601475.1 of Cyclobacteriaceae bacterium. Taxonomy (GTDB): domain Bacteria; phylum Bacteroidota; class Bacteroidia; order Cytophagales; family Cyclobacteriaceae; genus JAWPMT01. The sequence goes on from OZ271832.1 coordinate 2,787,991, forward strand.
TCGCTCGGAAATCCATGAAGAGTCGCGGTAGACTTTCGCATGGCTTGAGTACTCGAATTGGTAGGGCAGTGTGTCGGGCAATAGCTGATAAGTGGGCTCAGGTAGCTCGATTCGATTGTATCCCTTTGGCTTCGGAAGGTACTCTTGATTACAGCCCAGCAAAAAGACCACACCCATCAAAAACGTAATTCTCATCTTTCAATAAATATCCTCACACGTTTGATTCGCTTTTGATCAACCGCAACAATGGTAAACAGGAAGTTGCTGTATCGGATCTTTTCACCAGCCTTCGGCAGTTTTCGGTTGATTTCCAAAATGAGTCCACCTAGGGACTCGCTTTCTCCCTTTACCTCATCGAAAAAATCCGAATCTATTTGCAGGACTTTGCAGAAGTCGTTCAGTGATGTTTTCCCCTCGAAGACGAACGTGTTGTTGTCCAGCTTGTTGTAGGTCACATCACTATCCTCATCAAATTCATCATTGATCTCCCCTACGATCTCCTCAATGATGTCCTCAAGGGTGATCAGGCCTTCGGTTCCACCGTATTCATCCACAACGATGGACATATGCACCTGTTTCTCTTGAAAGTCTTTGAAGAGGTCGTCAATCTTTTTGCTCTCCGGTACGAAAAACACAGGACGCAGTAACGTCTGCCACTCGAAGTCTTCATCCTCATCCAAGTGTGGTAGCAGGTCTTTGATATACAGAATACCCTCAATTTTATCAATGGTTTCTGTGTAAATCGGGATCCGGGAGTAGCCGGTTTTATTGACTTGATCCATCAGTTCGTGAAAGTCTGTCTCCATCTCCAGCGCCATGATATCCACTCGCGACTTCATCACCTGCTTCACAGATAGTGTCCCGAAGTTGACGATACCTTTCAAGATCCCACGCTCCTCTTCCGAAGCCTCTTCTACAGTCGTGATTTCAAGCGCTTGATTGAGTTCTTCCACGGAAAGGTTGTTCCCTCTCTTCTGGATCCGCTTTTCGACGACAGCACTGATGGACATGAGGAACCACGACACGGGCCTAAATACTTTCGACCCGACGAAGAGTAAAGGGGCTGTCATACGGGCAAAATCGAAGCTTCTGGACGCTGCGAAAACTTTTGGTATGATCTCACCAAAGAAAATAATGAAGACGGTGATCACAGAGGTGAGGATAAGCAATGCAAGCCCCGTAGCGTTCTTGTCACCAACAATTCTCCACGTGACGAATGCTGATATGGTCACGATCAGGATATTGACCAGGTTGTTGATGATCAGGATAGTGGCCAGAAGTTCCCTTGGCTCAACCATCAATGAGATCAATTTCTTGTCTCTGGGTTGCTCGGAGTTTTTTAAGCGATCCAGTTCGTCATTGGTCAAAGAAAAGAAAGCTACTTCTGAGCCTGAAACCAACCCGGATATACCTAGCAATATCACCAATAGGATTCCGTTTAGGACAAAGAAAGATACAGGTCCCCCGGAGAGTGCTAGTAGTACCGAGGGGTAAGGGTCATCCAGAGATGTTTCCAATGATTGGTTTTTAGGTGAAACTTAGAACGGAAGGTCGTCTGAAACGTCACTACCCGTATTGCTGGTGTTTTGATGACCAGCAAAATCCTGTTCACTTGGCATGGGGGGTTGGCTGCTGCCGCCGCCCTGTCCACCACCACCTAGCATATTCATGTTGTCACCAACGATTTCAGTGGTATAGCGTGTGACTCCATCTTTATCCCAAGATCTCGTGCGAAGTTTACCTTCGACGTAAACTTGATCCCCTTTCTTCAGGTATTTTTCTGCGACTTCTGCCAGTCCGCGCCACAACACAATATTATGCCATTCGGTACTCTCACGTCTCTCCCCGGTATTTCGGTCTTTGTAGGTTTCAGAAGTTGCCACAGGAAATGAAGCCACAGCCACTCCTGAATCAAGGTGCCTCACTTCAGGGTCTTTCCCCAATCGTCCAACAATAATTGCTTTGTTTACACCTGCCATATATTTAAATGTACTAAAAAGTGCTAAGATAATTTACGACCAATTTTGGTTTTGGTAAATTTACAATTTGCTCACGTGAGAAAGGAAAGAGCTCGTTCTTTCGTAGTGCATCCAAGAATTTTTCCTCGGCGGCAAAGGTAATACGATAAAACACTGACTCAATACGCTGGTGAGTAAGGATATGCCGAATGGGCTGAGAAGCTTCAATACTGGACACACCTGTCATAGGGCCCAATAGCTCTGGAGTAAATGAGGGTCCTTCGTGTAATAGGAATTCATACAACCCCTGCCAAATATCTTTCTTATCCCTGACACGCATGCCCAGTTTGTCCTCAAACTCGAAGACGACATAGTGGAAATGGCGTGTTCTCACCTTGATCTTTTTGCTTTTTACAGGGTAGAGCGATTGTTCTCCCAGTGATCGGGATGAACAGGATTGGACAATGGGGCAAACTTCGCACCTGGGCGATTTCGGTGTACATATGGTAGCCCCCAGTTCCATGAGGGCCTGGTTGAAATCACCAGGCTGCTCTACGTCGATCAGTGGCTCCAACAACGACAGGAATACCTGGCGGGCCCCCGCATCGGCGATATCCTGCTTAACCGTGAATACCCTGGAGATTACTCTATATACATTTCCATCAATGGTGGGTCTGGCCTCACTGAAAGCGATAGAGGCGATTGCCGCGGCGGTGTATGGACCAATACCTGGCAATTTCAACAGCTGGTCATAGGTATTGGGAAAGTTGCCATCCAGATCCCTTGAAATGATTTTGGCTGTTCTATGCAAATTTCGGGCTCTACTATAGTAACCTAGCCCCTGCCAGACCCTTAAAACCAGTGACTCTTCGGCTGCGGCCAGGTCGTGAATGGTGGGGAAGTGTTCGGTAAACGCATGATAGTAAGGTAGACCCTGATTGACCCTGGTTTGCTGCAGGATGATCTCCGACAACCAGATATGATATGGATCACCGCTATCGCGCCAAGGTAGTTGGCGCTTTTCTCTTGAGTACCAGTCTATTAGAATATTGGCGAAACTGTTGGCTTCTTTACCCGGTTCTTGTTTCAAATTTCTAGTATGCCTTTTTATTGTGGGGCCTCAAAACTAATTTTGGCTCGCAAAATTTTGAAACGGAAAACCAAGACGTAGTGACAAAAGCGGACGTAATCACAGAAATCTCTGAAAAAACAGGAATCGACAAAGCCGATGTGCAAGTAACAGTGGAGGCGTTCTTTTCTGTGGTGAAGAATTCAATGGCAGAAGGTGAGAACATATATGTGCGGGGTTTTGGCAGCTTTGTTAACAAAAGGAGAGCCAAGAAAATCGCTAGAAACATTTCGAAGAATACGGCTATGGTGATCGAGGAACACTACGTACCAAGCTTCAAACCTTCGAAAATGTTCATCGACAAAATCAAAAACAGTACCAAGCTCAAGCCTAAGAGCTGGTAATGGGTCGGCCACAGTTGCTGACCGCACTTTTGGCCTTAGTGCTGGTAGGCATTATCTATCATTTACCGAGGGTCGTTGTAGAAAACGAAACTACCGCAGAAGTGGCATCGCATGATTTCACAATATCTCAGGCAGATGCCACTGCCATGATTTCCCTCAAGCAGGGCCTGGACGACCCTGTTACAGAAAAAAGCAATAACTTTGCGGACTCTTTAGCAAGATACTATCTGAAATATGGTCTGCTGGATAGTGCTCAGCTCATGGCAGATAGAATTTTGGCGGGAGAAAGTTCTTTAAGCAATACGAAGCGGGTTATTGGTATTTTGTACCCGGTGTTCGAGCGATCCTTGAATAATCAAGAGGCCATCAAAGTGGCTACAAAGCTCAGACCAATGCTGGAAGAAGTGTTGGCGGCGGAGCCTCAAAACGCGGACCTCAAAGTCAAGCTGGCAATGACCCTTGTGACGTCTGAAAACCCAATGACCGGGATCAACTTGTTGCGCGAGGTTGTTGCAGTGGATTCGCTAAATCGCGAGGCGCTCATTAACCTTGGTTTGTTGTCGATTCGATCGGGTCAGTTTGAAAAGGCGTTGTCCAGGTTTGAGGTTTTATTGGATTTGGATTCCACGGATGCTGAGGCCAAACTCTACAAGGCGATCACGCACATTGAAGTAGGGCAAGAAGAATTGGCAAATGAGTTGTTCGAAGAGATTGCAAGTTCTGAATCTGTAGATCCGGCCATCCGCCAATCTGCATTGGAGTATCTGGAAAGAAATTAAAAAATAGTAGTAAACAAAAAACTTAGAAATTATGCCTTGCGGTAAGAAAAGGAAAAGACACAAGATATCTACGCACAAGCGTAAGAAAAGACTCAGAAAAAACAGACACAAGAAGAAGTAACCTTAATCTGTTTTTGGAGTGAGTAATGAACTAATAATCAGCTCAACTCAAAACGGATGTCGGATAGCCCTTCTTAAGGATAGAAAACTGGTTGAATTCCATCAGGAAGAAAATAGCAACCAGTTCATTGTTGGTGATATATATCTCGGTAGTGTCAAAAAAGTAGTTCAGGGACTTAATGCTGCTTTTATTGATATAGGGTTTGAAAAAGATGCCTTCCTCCACTATTTGGACTTAGGCCCACAGATTCAATCCCTCAACAAGTTCACCAAGCTGGTATTGAACAAGAAAAATGCCAGCGCAAAACTTACCGGATTTAACCATGAACCAGATATAAATAAGTTCGGTAAGATCAATCAAGTTCTTACCAGGAATCAGAAGATTCTTGTTCAGGTTGTAAAAGAACCTATATCCACGAAGGGCCCACGACTATCCTGTGAGTTGTCTATTGCAGGAAGGTACATCGTACTTGTACCGTTTTCTACAGCGGTCAGTGTCTCGAAAAAAATCACTGATTCGGCTGAGCGTAAGCGCTTGGCTCGACTCATCAATTCCATCAAACCCGAGAACTTCGGAGTAATCATACGCACCGTTGCACAGGGAAAAGACGTAAAGGAATTAGATGCGGATTTGACCAACCTTCTGAATATTTGGAAGGACGGGGTCAAAGCCTTGAAACAAGCCAATGTACGTGACAAGGTCATTGGCGAAGTGAGTCGTGCCAATTCCATATTGAGAGATGTCCTCAATGAGTCATTCGATAGTATCGTTGTTGACGAAAAAGACCTTCACCAGGAGATAAAAGACTATATCAGGACGATTGCTCCTGATAAGGAGAAGCTGCTTAGGCAGTACAACTCCAAGGTAAAGATCTTCGAAGCCTTTGGCGTCGAGAAACAGCTGAAGATGTCATTCGGGCAATCGGTGAGTATTGCTAATGGTGGCTATCTGATCATAGAGCATACAGAAGCTCTACATGTTATCGATGTCAACAGTGGCAATAAATCAAACCGGGAGGATGATCAGGAGGCCACTGCTTTGACGGTGAATCTTGAAGCCGCGAAGGAAATCGCCAGACAGTTGCGTCTCCGAGACATGGGGGGAATTATCGTAGTGGATTTCATCGATATGCGAAGAACGGAAAACAAGAAAAAGGTTTTCCAGAAGGTCAAGGAAGAAATGGCTTCTGACCGCTCTAAGCATACCATCTTACCTTTGTCGAAGTTCGGCCTCATGCAGATCACTCGTCAGCGTGTACGACCGGAATTGAATATTGTGACCAGGGAAGTCTGCCCGACATGTGGCGGTACAGGCAAAATTGCTGCCTCGATCATAGTTGCAGATCAAATTGAGAATATGATCAAGTACTTCCTGACGAAACAAAATGAGAAAAAGCTCACGGTAGCGCTTCACCCGTACCTGTTCGCCTATTTCTCAAAGGGAATTATGTCACGCAGGATGAAGTGGTACTTGAAGCATTTCCGGTGGGTGAACTTGGTGGAAGACTCTTCGCTGGCCATCACGGAGTACAACTTCCTAAACGGCAACGGAGAACTGATACAAGTCTAGAATTTGATGCCGAAATCAATCGCGAAAACAGTGTTCTTGGCAACAAGCTCCAGGTCTCGCGGTTCGGTTTCGTTCACGATATTGATCAAACCGCGTTGGAAATTGAACCCTCCGAATAAGGTGGTGTTGATACCAACGCGGTATTCTAAACCCGCGCCAATAGAGGCAGTCATGTCCACGGGGTTGAACTGATCTATCAGGATATAATCCTCTTCCAAAGGCTTTTCATCAATTTTGATTTCTACAGCTCCCCCCACCTGAAAGAACACAGTCATATCGGGAGCCACCTCGTTGGTGTATAGTTTAAGCGTGATGGGTATTTGCAGATATTGCAGGTTATATTCCTCGCTCAGGTTAGGAAATGTTCCACCATCTTCGCCGCGGATTTCAGCATTGACACGCTTAGGAACGATAAGCAAACCACTGCTGAAAGAGTAGTTGTCAGTGAAAGCATGATCGACAATCAACCCCAGACCGAATTTGAATCCTGCTCCGCCACTCTCAATGTCCAACGTATCCGATGTCAAATCGAATCGACTGGAGGTAATAAGCGGAGAGAACTTCAGACCAATTTTTGTTTGTGCAAACCCAAGGAGAGGCAAGGCCAGAATGAATGCGGTGAGAATTCTTTTCATCAAAGGCTAGTTAGACCGTTTTATTTTTGGGTCCAAAAATAGTGAGATGCGCAGAGTTTGTAGCTTTTTGAGTTTCCTCTTTTTGTTTGCCTGTGGCAAGGAAGTATGTCGCGAAGTCCCCGTCGATGCGAGTCCCGTGGAGCTGAACATACAAAGATTGGATAAAGAGCTCTTTTCCTTTAGGTCTGCTGGAGAGGTGGAGCAGTTCCTGGAAAGTAATGCAGCACTTAGCTTGAAATTCTTGCATAGCGACCAATACCCAAGCAACGCTATTCTTGCGAAGAGGATGCATGCGTTGGTGATGGACCCCTTTATTGATACGCTCCGATCTGAAACGCTCGAGGCTTTCGCCGATACCGATGACCTGGTGGAGTCTCTCAACACCCTCTACACATACTATGTGCATTACTTTCCCGGATCTCCTGTGCCTGAGCTCAAGACGATGATCACAGGGCTGTACAACGATTTGTACATCGGCGACGACCTTTTGGTCATAGGGCTGGATTTCTTTATTGGTCCACAAGCCACATACAAACCCCTAAATGTGCCATTCTACATACAAAGCAGGTATACGAAACGCCATCTACCGGCAATCATTGGGAAGTTCTTAGCCGGAGGCAAGACACCCACGGGTAAGAGCAATACGCTGCTCTCAGAAATGATTGATTATGGCAAGATCAATTTCGTCGTAAGTAGAATGCTCCCATGTACACCTGACTCGATCATCATGGGCTACACACCCACCGAAATGACAGGTGTTCGTGAGAATCGGGAGGCCATCTGGGCTCACTTCGTTGAAAATGAACTCTTGTATGAAACCAGTGAGTTCACAAAACAGAAATACCTCGGTGAGCGGCCCAATATCTACGAAATCGGTCAAAAATGCCCGGGGAGAGTTGGTTCGTGGCTAGGCTGGGAAATCGTGGAGGAATATGTGCGCCGTCAAAACATTTCCTTGAGTGAATTACTCCAGGAACAGGATCATCACAAGATTTTTACTTCATCAGGTTATAAACCCAAGAACGACTAATTGACCGCAGATATCCACTGCGTCAATAGCGTATCCTTGTCGAATTGCGTTTCGGCGAGTTGCCTTGCATGTTGTTGACACTCAGATAAAAGGTCGGGGTCGTTAATCATTTTCACCAGAAGATCGACAGCTTCTTGCGGTTGATCACCCGCATAGCAGAAGCCACAGCGGTGCGCTTCCATCAAGGCCCCAATCCAACCGGAGAAGTTGGATAGGATCGCCTTTCCTGCAGCAAGTCCATCAAACAACTTGTTGGGGCTTCCGGTGTGTAGCACTTCCATAGGCAAAAACGACAGGTAAATCACATCCGTTTTTCGTATCAATTCCCGGACTTGTTGGTAATTCCCAAAAGGAAGAAACCTCACGTTGGGGAGGGAAAGCGATGCGGCCTGCGCCTCGAGCGATGTTTTCTCCTTCCCATCACCCATGATATTGATTTGTACGGGCAGTTTCCTGTCTTCGGCTTCCCGGGCCAATTGGATCAGCGCCTCAAGGCCATTTGCTATTCCCAAGGTACCGATGTAACTGACCACCAGTGGCAACGCCTTGGTGATTTTCTGTATCCTGTAGTGCGGTTGAAAGAAATCGCAATCTGAGAAATTCGGGACACAAATGACCTCGGTGACTAGCTGGCTTCTCCGAATTGCTTCCGCCATCGGTGGCGAGAGTGCCACAATTTGCCTGGCATGCACATAGCACAAGCGCTCCAACCAGCGAAGAAGCTTCTGCAACCAACGGCTACGAATGACTCCAAGTTTGATAGGTACCGCTGGCCACAAGTCCCCTACTTCGAAAATGTATGGGGTTCTGGTAAGCTGCTTGCTGACTAGGCCGATCAGACCATTGGTAAGCGGTGTGGAGATGATGTAATTGAAATCGCTCCTCCTGGTCAGGCAGTGCCAGATAGCTAGAACCAAAAAGGACAGGAAGCTGAAAATCCTTCGCGAAAAACCAAAGTTGTTGGAGTAGGGTATGCGATAGTATTTTACTGGTATGCCATCAATCAGGATTCTTCCGCTCAGTAAGTTGTGAGCCGTGATCACCGTTACGTTGTGACCCTCATCAATCAGCTTTTTGGCAAGGTGATACGATCGAATGCCGCCGCCTTCTCCCGGATACCTGAAATAAGAATGATAGATGTGGATGGTCATGGGATGGGCTTCGTGCCAAAATTCTTCTCATAGAATCGGCAGAAGTGGGTGAGCTCACATCGATCACATTGAGGTTTCCTGGCCAGGCAAATGTATCGACCATGCAGAATCAGCCAATGATGAGCACGAGAGATGTAGGATTCGGGGATGTTCTTTACCAGTTGCTTCTCAACTTCCAGGGGAGTCTTAGCATTTTGATTGACCAGACCCAGGCGCTTGGATACACGAAAAACATGCGTGTCCACAGCCATGGCGGGATGATTGTATAGCACTGAGAGGATAACGTTGGCGGTTTTCCTACCCACACCAGGCAGTGACTGCAATTCTTCCATGGTACCAGGGACCTGAGAATCAAATTCCTCTATAAGCTTCCTTCCCAAACCGAGCAAATGCTTCGTCTTGTTGTTGGGATAGGAGATACTTCTGATATAGGGAAAAAGTGTGTCAAAATCCGCTTTTGCCAGGGACTCCGGATTCGGGAAATCCACAAATAGCTTTTCAGTGACGATATTCACACGTTTGTCTGTGCACTGCGCACTGAGAACCACTGCCACCAATAATTCAAAAGGACTGGTGTAGCGTAGTTCCGTCTCCGCCTGTGGGAAATTCTCCGAAAAGTGACTTACAAATAGTCTGTATCGCTCTTTTCTGACCATGGCCCTAAATTAAGGCCATTGTGCAAAAAGCTTCAGATATCTTCAGTCTCCAGACCCCTGGAATAGGCTAGAATCTTGTCAACAGTCTGACTTGGGGCTTCAAAGGAAACCCTGGAAAGCTGTTGCGTTGTGTCTTCCAACTCCTTGAGTCTTGTTTTTAGTGTCTCGTCCCGTTTCAGGGCGTCTTTCAACGCTGACTTTTCCTTTTGGGATAGTTCTCCGTAGATGAATCTAACAAGGTCATTTTCTGTAAAAGTTTTTGTCATAGGCAATATTATTCTGCTCCAATTTTTTACGTAAGTTGATCAGAGCATACCGCATACGACCCAGGGCCGTGTTGATGCTGACATCGGTCACATCGGCAATTTCCTGGAAGCTCATTTGCATGTAGTGCCTCATGACAAGGACTTCTTTTTGAGCATCCGGGAGTTCCTGTATGTACCGCTTCAACAGGTTATGGGTATCCTCCTTAATTTTTTTGTTTTCAATGGAATCTTCCGAGAAATCAAGGCTGTTAAATACACTGCTCCCATCTTCCATGACAATGGTAGGGTAGCGTTTTTCTCGGCGAAACTGATCAATGGCCAGGTTGTGGGAAATCCGAAGTAGCCAGGGTAGAAATTTTCCCTCTTCGTTGTATTTTCCGGATTTGATCGTCTTGATTGCTTTGATGAAGACCTCCTGCATCAAATCCTCTGCCAGATACCGGTCTTTTACAATCAATAAAATTGTGGTGAAAACTCTGTCTTTGTGTCTCTCAACTAATTCCGCAAACGCCTCTTCGTTTCCTTTCACATAAGCTGACAGCAACTGGCTGTCATTCAAACTCGTACTTCTCATGTAATTCACCTGTTTGTTAACGTAGAGGTCTAAATCATATTGTAGCGGTTAATTGTTAATTAGAAACATCAAATCTATTCTTGAAAAAATACAACACAAAATAACTTGTGTCTATTTTTGTAGTCAATTATAATCAAACTTACCCCTAATCCAGTTTTCTATTTTTATTTCTTATCCCCGTCGCCAACATTCAATACAGTTTTAGGAAATTGCTTTTATGACTTCTTCAAATGGCATCTCAATAGATGCCCTAGACCCGAAAAAATTCATTCTAATCAAAGGAGCCAGGGTTAATAACTTGAAAAACCTGGACGTCGCCATTCCACGAAATAAATTGGTGGTGATCACCGGGCTATCAGGTTCTGGCAAATCTTCATTGGCGTTTGATACGCTATTTGCAGAAGGACAAAGAAAGTATGTCGAGAGCCTGAGTTCATACGCCAGGCAGTTTCTGGGAAGGATGGAGAAGCCCGAAGTTGATTACATCAGGGGGGTTTCGCCAGCTATCGCGATAGAACAAAAAGTCAACACGAGGAACCCCAGATCCACTATTGGCACGACCACCGAAATCTATGATTACCTCAAACTCTTGTTTGCCAGGGTAGGAAAGACCATTTCGCCGAAATCCGGAACTGTCGTCCGAAAGGACACCGTAACTGATGTGGTTGATCACATCCTGGGACATGAAGAAGGGATGAGGTTCACGATCTCTTGCCCTTTGAATACCAGGAGTGGCCGCTCCATCGACAAAGAATTGCAAATTCTGCTGTCCAAGGGTTACACCCGAATCAAGTCTGGGGATGAAATAAAATACATCGAGGAAATGGGGCTGGAATCAATGGACGGTGCCCTCGAGATATTGGTGGATCGGGCAACTGTGAAGCGGGATGAGGAAACGCAATTCCGCCTGGGGGATTCTGTACAAACAGCCTTTTTCGAGGGGGAAGGAAAATGCATTGTGGAATTTCAAGGTGGTGAAACAAAAACTTTCTCCGACCTTTTCGAGGCCGATGGCATCACATTTGAAGAGCCCAGTGTCAATTTCTTCAGTTTCAATAACCCATATGGAGCATGCAAGCGTTGCGAAGGCTTTGGGAGGATATTGGGTATCGATCCGGATCTGGTGATTCCGGATCGTAACCTGTCTGTCTACGATGGTGCCGTAGTGCCATGGAGAGGCGAAACCATGCAGGCCTGGCTGAAGCCATTGCTGCAGCATGGCATCCGTTTCGACTTTCCCATACATCGACCTGTAAAGGAATTGAGTAATGAGCAATACCAGTTGCTCTGGGATGGCAATGAATACTTCGACGGGTTAAACAAGTTTTTCAAATACCTTGAATCAAAGACACACAAAATTCAGTATCGTGTTATGCTTTCGAGGTATCGAGGCAAGACGAATTGCACCGAATGCCGAGGCACTCGACTGAGAAAAGATGCCAGCTACGTCAAAATAGGTGATTACTCGATCTCAGATTTGGTGCTGATGCCCATTGATCAACTGTATGGGTTTTTTGAAACCTTGGTCTTGGATGATCACCAGAGCAAAGTGGCCGGTCGTATCTTGGCAGAAATTACCAATCGACTTCGGTACCTCTTGGAAGTTGGATTGGGTTATCTGACACTCAACCGGCTCACGAGTACACTTTCGGGAGGAGAATTCCAGCGAATTAAGCTAGCGACCTCTTTGGGCAGTGCTTTGGTAGGTTCCATGTACATTTTGGATGAACCCAGTATCGGCTTGCACCCCCGGGATACGGACAGGCTTGTAGCGGTGTTGAAAACGCTACGCGATCTGGGTAATTCGGTGGTAGTGGTGGAGCATGAGGAAAAGGTGATGGAAGAGGCTGATCAGATCATTGACATCGGACCCATGGCAGGCGTGCATGGAGGTGAATTGGTATTTCAAGGTCAGGTCTCGGAATTGAATGGTGAATCCAGGTCCTACACGGCCAAATACCTCAAAGGAGATGAGCAAATCCCCCTGCCTTCCCGCAGAAGAAAATGGAATCAGTCTTTTGTGGTCAAGGGTGCTCGTGAAAATAACCTCAAGCAGATAAACGTGGAAATCCCCTTGGGGGTGCTTACGGTGGTGACCGGAGTCAGTGGTTCAGGGAAGTCCACGCTGGTCAGAAGGGTGCTCTACCCTGGGTTAGGAAAGATGCTGGGTTTGACAGGTGAATTATCTGGAAAGTTTGACGGATTTGAAGGAGACTACAAGAAAGTCCAGCATATTGAGTTCGTTGACCAAAACCCAATAGGCAAAAGCTCTCGGTCCAATCCTGTCAGCTATGTAAAGGCCTATGATAACATTCGACAGTTATTTGCAGATCAACCCCTCTCGAAGACCAATGGTTTTAAGCCTGCCCACTTCTCATTCAATGTAGATGGTGGGCGATGTGAAAATTGTGAAGGTGAAGGAACGGTGAAGATTGAGATGCAGTTCATGGCTGATTTGAATCTCACATGTGATGTATGCAAAGGCCAAAGGTTCAAGAAAGAGATCTTGGAGGTCCGCTACAACGATAAGAATATTGCAGATATTCTGGATTTGACGGTGGAGGAGGCAATGAGCTTCTTTTCGGATCGGGCACCTATTGCCAATAAAATCAAACCACTATTCGATGTGGGGTTGGGTTATGTGAAATTGGGTCAGTCCTCGAATTCCCTAAGTGGAGGAGAAGCACAGCGCGTGAAGCTGGCCTCGTTCCTGGGAAAAGGAAGCGGTCTTTCAAAAAAAGATCATATCCTATTTATCTTCGATGAGCCTACCACAGGGCTTCATTTTCACGATATCAGCAAGCTGCTGGACAGTCTGAATGCCATAGTGGATGATGGCAATAGCGTGCTAATCATTGAACACAATATGGAGGTAATCAAGTCTGCCGACTGGATTATTGATCTGGGCCCGGAAGGAGGGGAAGAAGGCGGAAACATCGATTTCGTTGGACTGCCCGAGGATATGATTAAATTGGCAGCGGAAAACCATACTGCAAAATACTTAAGCGAAAAATTCTGATGAGACAAAAAATAGCAGCCGGAAACTGGAAGATGCATACCTCTTTGGAGGAAGCATTGCGTCTTACCTCCGAAATAGTGAATATGGCCGGCGATGAGGTAGGCAATGATGTCAATATCATACTGAACCCACCATTCCCCTATCTCTCTGAAGTGAAGAGACTCCTTTCCGGCAATCAGGGGATCTCCCTTGGGGCTCAGAACTGCCATCAGGAAGCTTCCGGAGCTTATACTGGCGAGGTCTCCGCAGCGATGTTGGCTTCGATGGATGTAGAGTATGTCATCCTGGGTCATAGCGAACGACGCGAGTACTTTGCCGAGGGCCATGACTTACTGGCGACCAAGACGGAAATAGCTTTGTCCAATGGCCTGAAACCCATTTTTTGCTGTGGCGAAAAGCTTGAGGTTCGCGAACAGGAGGGTCATTTTGACCTGGTTCAGCAGCAAGTGGAGGAAAGCCTCTTTGGCTTTTCATCCGAGGACCTGCAAAAGATTGTCATTGCCTACGAACCGGTTTGGGCTATCGGGACGGGCGTTACTGCCTCATCAGATCAAGCCCAGGAGATGCACGCATTTATCCGTCAGGTTCTTGAGGGTAAGTATGGCAAAGCTGTGTCTGATACTGTTCCGATTTTATACGGAGGAAGTGTGAAACCTGGAAATGCGCAAGAGCTATTTGCCTGCCCGGACGTGGATGGCGGCCTCGTCGGTGGAGCAAGTCTGAAGTCCAGAGATTTCATTGATATTGCCAAGAGCTTCTGATGAACTGCCTTTGGCTGCTGCTACCTTTTTTTCTCCAGCAACCCAGCTATTGCGAAGTCTATGGAACCATGCATGAGGTCTACAATGCAAGGCAAGCTGATCTCATTGTATTTGAAGAAGAATCTGAGGCGTTCGCAGATTTGGTGGTTTATGATCAGGACAATCGGTTCAGTGCGGACCGGTCTGGACATTGGCATTTTGTGAAAAGGAGGGAGCGGGCCAGGTACACGATTTATTTCACGAAGAATCGGGATAAGGCTGACTTCACAGTCTACTTCACCGACACAGAAGCATTTGCAGGTTGCAGGTAGCCATGGAATTCGTTGCTGTCGATATTACCTGCTATGACTCCATCAAGGATATCCTGATCGCTGAATTAACGGTACTTGGCGCAGATGCATTCGAAGAATTTGAAGGCGGTTTTCGCGCAAGCTATCAGCGAGGCGACTGGTCAGAATCTGCTCTGAAGCAAATGCTGTCAAAGTATGAAAGCGATAACCCCATTGTCTACCGTTTTCAGGAAGTGGCCCGGGTAAACTGGAATGAGGAATGGGAAAGACACTTCGATCCTATCGAAGTCAATGAGCATTGCATTGTGAGGGCACCCTTTCACGAACCTACCGCTCACCTTCATCAAGTGATTATCATGCCCAAAATGTCGTTTGGCACAGGTCACCATCCGACGACCCACCAGGTAATGCAACTGCAAATGGGTATTGATCATGAGGGTAAATCTGTCCTGGATGTGGGATCTGGGACGGGCGTGCTGGCCATTATGGCGAAGAAGCTGGGAGCCGGGTATGTTGCAGCAACCGATATTGATGATTGGTGCAGAGACAATACCATCGAAAACCTGGCGCTCAATGGCTTTCATGATGTCAAGGTGCAGTTGGGAACGATTGATGAGCTGACATTTAATATCCGTTTTGACATTGTTATTGCCAACATCAATAAGAATGTGTTGCTTGCTGAGTTAGCCCACTACTACGATCTACTCAAAGACTACGACAGTGTCCTTTTGCTCAGTGGGTTTTATGAGGAGGACATTCCTGATATTAACCAGCGCGCCAACAATCTGGGTCTGGAGATCACCAAAAAGTCCGTGAAAGAAAAATGGGCAGCTCTGCAATTCAACATCATTGACAAGATCAGCGTTTAATAATCGCTAACTTTATAAAATGAGAGGTTCCATGTTTAAGGGTATTCTGGCAATCCTGTTGCTTACTGCAGGGTTTTCTTCGAGCTGGGCTCAGAAGTTTTCGGAAGACCCTGTCCTCTTTCGAACGCAGGTGGCTGGCTATTTGCGCCAAATTGGAACTGAACCTGCCAACAAAGTGGCTTATGATTTTGAAAATGCCTGGGATGCTAAATTCAATAGCGATCACAAATCAAAAATCATTGAGCTGACATTGGCAATGAGGCGCAAGGGTTATGGTTTTCAGCCCTATCTGTGGCACTACTTCAGTTACCTGGCCTATTCCATGGCCCAGGAGCGCATCGACGCGTTGCAGCTGGATAATGTACTCAAGATCAACGAGGAATCGCTGGAGAGGCTCAGTGGCAAGGAATATGCAGACTTTCTACTGGGAATGAATGTTTTCTTCGCACGTCGGTATCTGCACTTGGCTAGAAACAGTACCGTGCAGGTTCCCGGTGGAACTTATGAGTTCAAGAATGTGACTTTTGAAGCTGAAGAAGAGACGGTGGAAGAACCGGCTCCGGCGTTGGTCGAGGAGCCGGTTCCTGAGGTTGTTGAGGAACCGGTGGTAGAGGAGTCGGATGAGTGGTCCGATGATTCCTGGGATTCCGATGATAGCTGGGGCAATGACGACAGTTGGGGAAGTGATGATGACTGGGGTAGCAATGATGACTGGGGCGACGACAGCTGGGACAGCAATGATGATTGGGGAAGCGACGACGATTGGGGTTCTGATGACCAATGGGACAATGATCCCTGGTCTGAATCGGCAACAACCCAATCCTCACCCGAACCCAGGCGAGAAGCAATGGTACCTACGTTTCAAGATTATGTGAGCCTGGCCAAAGCCAACTATAGACACCCTACCATCGAAGGCCCTACTATCCTTTTGCGGGATATCCAATTGCTCCTGGTCAGTGCCAACGATTCACTGGCAATTCGCAAGGTGGAAGGTAGTGAAATGCTGAAAAACCGGACGTTCGTTGGAGAATCGGGCGTATTGGAGTGGCCCGGTCAGAATGTTCGTTTTCGTGGTGCTGAGGTACAACTTGGCAAGTTCAATCTTAGGGTAGATCGGTCATACATTCTCACACCCAATGCCACTTTTACCTTTCCTGGCTTGCTGAATAAGCCTTCCGAAGGCCTTTTCAAATACCGTAGCGTACGCCGGAGACCTGGAAGTCCAAGTAGCTATCCTCGCTTCACATCTTTCGAAACCGACCTGACAATGACCTTTGCCAATGGGAAAGCCGTATATCACGGCGGTATTGACGTCCGTGGGAATCAATTGTATGGTGCCAGCATTTCAAAAAAGCCAGGAAAATTGGAAATTCTGGATGGGGCTGGCCACAAGATTATCTTTAGAAGTCAGCGTTACCATTTCAGGTCCGATTCCACGATTACCTCCGCACTTGCCAGTATGACCATATATCTGGATTCCGACTCCATTTACCATCCCGCCGTCCAATTGGAGTACCATCCTGAAAAGAACCGGGTGACGATTCTACGCGAAAAGCATCACAACGTGACACCCTTCCACTCCACCTACCACAACATGGCCATCAATACAGATCTGGTGAAGTGGAATCTCGACTCGGCAAGCATAACTATGGCCATCATGAACGGCAAAGACATGATTCCGACGACCTTCGAATCGGATGATTATTTCAGCACCTCAAGGTTTAGACGTCTAACCGGTCCTTATGGCTTTCATCCGATTACCGTGGCCGTCAATTATGCACGCAAATACAATATCACCGAATATGTTGTGGATGAACTGACCCAAGAGTACCCCATTCCCCTGTCCTCTGCAAAGGGTGCCGTGAGGTTCTTACAGCAATACAATTTCTGCGAGTTCAATGAGGAGACCGGCTTGGTGAAACTCTATGACAAAGCATTCCATTACTATGACGCTTCCGCCAAAAAGATCGATTACGACAATGTGTTTGTACCCTCGGTCATTACGAGAGGACCCAATGCCAGGCTGGACCTGGATTCCATGGATATAGTGGTGAATGGCGTTGACAAATTCTATGTCACAACGGATTATAAGGTGACGATAGAACCGGATGATGGCAAAGTCAGAATCGGAAAGAACCGCAACATCAAATACAATGGTGCCATAGATGCGGGAGATTTTCTCTACAAAGGCCAGGACTTTGAATTTGACTATGAGGCCTTCCTGATCAACATGCCTTTGCTCGACTCTATACGTATACAACTTCCTCCATCTGATTCGACACTGAGTGCAAACAATCCTGCAAACAAAGAGTCCCTGCAGAATCACCTCACCGAGACCTCCGGGATCCTGTACCTCAACGCTCCGACGAACAGGTCCGGAAAGGATCAAGTCGACAACTACCCTTACTTTATCACCGACTCCGAGTCCATTGTCTATTTTGATGGTGAGGAAATATTGGATGGAGCTTATGACAAATCTGTCTTCTTCATAGTTCCGCCTTTGGAAGTGGATAGCATCGATCGAGAAGATGCCTCCTCTATTTCATTTCCTGGCAATTTCAATTCGGGAGGCATATTTCCGGCGTTTGAGGACACCCTGCACATTCAGGAAGATCGTTCTTTGGGCTTTGTGCACAAAATCCCACCTGAGGGATACAATCTATACGGCACTGATGCACGCACCTATGAGGAAATCAGTCTCAGCAGCCAGGGAATACGAGGCTATGGACAAATCGATTTCCTTACGTCGACGCTCTTCTCAGAGGACTTCATCTACTACCCGGATTCGGTCACCGCGGATGGTCAAAAAGGGAACATCAACCCTGGCACTTTGGGAGGTGCCAGTTACCCTGAAGCCCAACTTGGCAAATTCAGAATGTATTGGCTACCCAGGAAAGACAGCATGTACCTACGCACGGTGGATGAACCCTTCAGGTTCTATGACGCCACGGCAGAGTTCACCGGAGAGGCGAATATCACTACAAATGGGGTCTATGGGTCTGGCGAGATACTTACAAGAGGGTCCAGGGCGGTTTCTCCCGATTACAATTTCAAGGAGTATTCTTACTCTGCCAGACGTGCAGAATTTGAAGTGCTTACTGATGATCCGGAAAAACCCGCGATGATAGGTGAAGACATTGCCCTCAATTTTGATCTGGTAAAGAATGAGGCGGACGTGCGCCCCGAGAAAGTGGGTGTAGCAGCATTTTCTTTCCCATATGCCGCGCTGAATACTTCCATCGAAAGGGGTACATGGTTTCTGGAAGACTCCGTGATCACGATGGAGAAACCGGAAGATGTGGCCATTGAGGATTCGTATTTCTACTCCACCCGTGAGGAGTTGGATTCATTGGTGTTTAGTGCGACCAAGGCATCTTATGATATCAATACTCAGGAGATGGAAGTGGAGGGAATCCCTTTCATCGCCGTGGCAGATGCAGAAATCATTCCTGAAGACCATAGGATGACGGTATTGGCCAATTCGGTTTTGCAAACCTTTAACAATGCCGAAGTGATTTTCGAAAACGATAGTACGTACCACTACCTATTCAACGGAACCATCGACGTCCAGTCGCGCAACGCATTTACTGGCGGTGCTACTTACCTTTTGCCCATTGGGACAGACACTTTTGACATTCAGTTCCGGACATTCGGGACTGAGGAAATGCAAATTGGTAAGAACCAGACTTCCACCTTCACCGTCGCTGACGGCTTGATACCCGAATCGAAGAATATGGCAATTGCTCCGGGCTTTTTGTATAAAGGAAACGTGACATTGAAAGCCTACAAGCAGGCATTGGAACTGGAGGGTTCGGTGAAACCAATCATGAACTCAATCGATGCGAACGAATGGGTTCTGTTCTCAAGGACAGAGGATGAAACTGATGTCATCATCGACTTCACAAACGCTACCTACGTGGAGGGAGAACCTGCGGTCGCAGGTTTGCACTACGGCGCCAGAGGCAAGATCTATCCTACCTTTGTGGAGAAAAAAATACAACAGGACGACAAGGATTTTTTCCTGGCCCGCGGTCTCCTCAAATATGATGGTGGCGGCAAATTTATCATCGAAGAACCCGCCAAGACTAGCGGTCAATCATACAGTGGCCAAACGCTCATATATGATGATAGTACTACGGCGCTCAACTTTGAGGGCGTAGTGAGCTTTTTGGAACCTGAGAAGAATGAGGTCAGCATGCAGTCCTCGGTAGTGGGGTCCGGTTTCCGAAATGATGATTTGTACGAATTCAGGGCATTTCTTACCATCGATTACAAACTCAGCACAGGGGCGCTGGCCATCATGTCGCAAGACCTCCTGGACATTGTGGAGCGACTGGGCAATCCCCCCGCCAACAATATTGATATTGAGACCCTGATCAACCTGGCCAATCTCACCAGTGATGCTACTGCGAAATCGTATGAGGAGGAGAGTTTGAAGGATTATGTGGCGCTTCATAGCCTATCGCCGGTTTTGAACCAATCCCTGGTCATATCGGGGGTGACTATGAAGTGGAACAATGAACACAATGCCTGGCATAACACCACAAAACTTGGTGTTTCCAATATTTTGGGTGTAGATGTCAATGCCAAAATGGATGGTTTCCTGGAAATCAAGAAGGATGATGTGGGAGCCGATGTGGTGAATTTGTTTTTGCAGGCCGCTCCGGGAACGTGGTATTTCTTCAGCTATATCGACAACAATCTGGCCATATTCTCTTCCAATACGGACTTCAACACGGCCATTCAGGAGAAATCCACAGATGGTAAGATCAAGGAAGGCGAACTCGTCATTTTGCAGGCTGAAGAAAACGAAACTCTGAAATTCATCAATGACTTCCGGCTTAAGTATTTTGGTATCAGCGAGCCCTACAATCTGGTTTATCCGACCGAAATCAATCTGGAAGATGAAAATTTCGAAACGATCGAAAAGGAAGATGAAGATGATGGGTTTGGGTTTTGATAGTTTTGCGCCAAACCCCAAAAAATGACGGCAAAAGAATTTCAGCAAGCCCATAAGGAAAAATTTCTTGAGGAATTGCTAGACCTCCTTCGTATTCCATCGGTAAGTGCTGACCCAAAATTCGAAAAGGATGTAATGGCCACGGCACAGTTTCTCGTCGACCGATTTAGTGAGGCTGGAGTTGATACTGTAGAGCTATGTCCCACTGCAGGCTACCCTATTGTGTACGCTGAAAAACGAGTTAGCGAGGACCTTCCGACCGTCTTGGTTTATGGCCATTATGATGTACAACCTGCTGACCCCTACGAACTTTGGGATTCACCTCCGTTTGAGCCAGTCATAAAAGATGAACGGATTTACGCGAGGGGAGCCTGCGATGACAAGGGTCAGATGTATATGCACGTCAAGGCTTTTGAGTCCCTGGTGAAAACTGACAGCTTGCCATGCAATGTGAAGTTCATGATTGAAGGTGAGGAAGAAGTAGGCTCCGAGAACCTGGCAGTCTTTGTTGAAGAGAATAAGGAAAAACTTGCTGCCGATGTAATTCTGATTTCTGATACTTCTATCATAAGTAATGATACTCCATCCATAACTGTGGGCCTTCGAGGGTTGAGCTATATCGAAGTGGAAGTAGTAGGACCCAATCGAGACCTACATTCAGGCACATACGGTGGAGCGGTGGCCAATCCTATCAATGTCCTTTCGTCTCTAATCGCAAAATTGAAAGATGAAAAGGGAAGAATTACCATTCCTGGGTTTTACGACGATGTACAGGAGGTGATCCCCGAAGAGAGGGCTTCTATGGCAAAAGCACCTTTCGACCTGGAGGCTTACAAATCCAGTCTGGATGTTGCGGAAGTGGATGGAGAAGCGGGGTTTTCCACCATAGAACGTATTGGCATACGTCCAACAATGGATGTGAATGGTATTTGGGGTGGCTACACCGGCGAAGGTGCCAAGACGGTTTTACCGTCAAAGGCCTATGCCAAAATCTCTTCGCGGCTGGTGCCAAATCAAGATAGCGAAAAGATCACCCGGATGCTGATTGATTACTTCGAGCAAAATGCCCCGGCCAGTGTGAAGGTGACTGTGACACCACAACACGGAGGCGAGGCGGCCGTGACGTCCACAACATCTCCCGGTTATCAGGCAGCAAGCCTTGCTTTTGAAGAGGCTTGGGGCAAAAAACCTATCCCGACCAGAGAGGGAGGCAGCATACCTATTGTAGCGCTGTTCAAGGAAGTGCTGGGTCTGGATTCGGTCCTCATGGGTTTTGGCTTGGATTCAGATGCCATTCACTCCCCGAATGAGAGCTATGGACTGTTCAATTTCTTCAAAGGGACTGAAACGATCTCCCTTTTTTATAAGCACTTTGCATCATTGCAGGGTTAAGTGCGTTGAACTTTCCTGATTCAAACTTTGTAGGAGCCTAAGTCGAGTTGTAGTGATGAAGTACAAGATTAATCTTTTCCTGATGGTGTCCCTGCCTATATTGTGTTGGGGTCAAATACTCACTCCGGCGAAATGGAGCCAACAGATTTCAGAATCAAATCCCAACGCAGGGGATGAGATAGAACTGACCTTTTCTGCTCAGATCGACAAAGACTGGTACTTATATTCCTCGGATTTTGACCCGGACCTGGGGCCAATGGTCACTGAGTTTGAGTTTGACGAGCATCCAAGTTACCAGGTGCTGGGAGGAATCAGACCCATCAACCCAAAGAAGAAATATGATTCGCTTTGGGAGGGAGAGTACACTTATTTCAAAGGGAAAGGTCAGTTTGTTCAGGCCGTCCGAATAACAGACCCCGATTTCAAGATCACAGGTCGGTACATCTATCAGGTTTGTTCCGATGTGGACGGAAAATGCATACCATTTGAGGAAGAGTTCGTTTTTCAGGCAGCTTCTGCGACAAGTGGTCAAGTCGATGATACGAAGCAAGGTTCCATTTTAAAGCGTAGGGATTCGACAGACCCCTATGCCCTCTGGTCATTTATGGTCGTCGCGTTTCTTGCAGGTCTTGCTGCGTTGCTTACGCCCTGTGTATTTCCTATGATCCCAATGACCGTGACCTACTTCACGGGAAAGGGGAGCGGCAAAAAGAAAGGAGGCCTTAAGAACAGTCTGATGTATGGTTTTTCAATCATCCTCATCTACACGATCATAGGAGCGTTGGTAGCACCGTTCATGGGTCCCGAGACAGCCAACGACCTGGCTACAGGCTGGGTGCCCAATGTCATATTCTTCACGGTATTTGTGGTGTTCGCCCTGTCATTTTTCGGGCTTTTTGAAATCACATTGCCCCATGGCTTCGTCAACAAGGTAGATCGCCTTGGAGATAAGGGAGGATTGATCGGTGTCTTCTTTATGGCCCTCACCCTCGTCTTGGTGTCTTTTTCCTGCACCGGTCCTTTGGTAGGCAGTATCCTTGTGGAATCGGCAGGCGGACTAATCTTAAAACCTATTTTGGGCATGGTGGCTTTCTCGGCAGCCTTTGCCATACCTTTTACGCTGTTTGCCTTATTTCCTGGCTGGCTCAATTCCCTTCCGAGTTCCGGAGGATGGTTGAATTCTGTTAAAGTGGTTTTGGGTTTCCTGGAATTGGCCCTGGCATTCAAGTTCCTGAGTGTGGCTGATCAGGCCTATCACTGGGGAATACTCGATCGAGAGGTTTACCTGGCCATATGGATTGTCATATTTGCTTTACTCGGCTTCTACTTCCTAGGTAAAATCAAGCTTCCGGGAGATGATGACCTGAAAGTTATTCCTGTTCCGAGATTGATCATGGGCATAGCCACTTTCTCTTTTGTTATTTACTTGATTCCGGGTATGTGGGGTGCTCCTTTGAATGCTCTGGCCGGCTACTTACCGCCTCTTACCACGCATGACTTCAACCTGGTCCAGATCAACAGGGACACACAGTCCAATACCTTCCTTGTGGAGGAGTCAAATATCTGCGAACCTCCCAAGTACGCGGATTTCCTACATTTACCTCATGGCCTCGAAGGCTATTTTGACCTAGACCAGGCCATATCCTGTGCAAGAGAGCAGGGCAAACCCATTTTCGTGGATTTTACCGGGCACGGCTGTGTCAACTGCCGAGAAATGGAGCAGCGTGTGTGGTCAGACCCTCAGGTAATGTCCAGATTGCAAAGTGATTTTGTATTATTGGCACTTTATGTAGATGACAAGACCAAACTCCCCGAAGATCAATGGGTAAAGTCTACCTATGACGATAAATGGAAAAAAACCATTGGGAAGATAAACGCGGACTATCAAATCACGAAGTTCAACAACAATGCCCAACCTTTCTATATCGTGCTTGATTCACAAGGGGAGCTCATTGCCGGACCCAAAGCCTACGATCTTTCTGTTTCCAATTTTGTGGCCTTTCTTGAAGAAGGGAAATCACAATTTCAGTCAAACGAATTGATTACCGGATTGAATCTATGAGCAAGATTTGTGTGTTTTGGTGCTGTCTGCTGCTGATAGCGGCTTCGTGTGATGTGGTGAGGAACCAGGATCATAAAAGAGCTATTCAGGAATATGCGAAGGATTCGGTTACCGTTATGGAACCCACTTTCTTACATGGGTTTCCGGTGGATTCTTTTGGAATAGTATCCAATGAAGTCCGATGGAATGAGAGCATTTCGGATATTCTGCAAGACTACAACATCCATCATTCGGTCATTTATCAACTGGCTGCCAAGGCCAAAGGGGTATTCGATGTAAGGAAATTAAAGGCAGGTTATCCGTACACCATCATTCATGAACAGGATTCCCTGCGTACGGCAAGACAGTTCTTCTTCGAGCCTGACCCGACTCAGGTTGTGGTTTTCAATATCGCGGATTCCGTCTATGTAGACAAGATTTTGAACCCTGTTACTACCAGGGAAAAAGAGATCATCACGGATATTCGCTCATCCGCTTACCAAGCCATCGTCGATGAAGGTGGCTCTCCATTACTGGTGAATAAGCTCGTAGACGTATTTGCCTGGCAGGTTGATTTCTTTCACCTTGACAAAAAGGACCGGATCAAAGTGATCTACGAAGAACGCTCCGTGGGCGATGAGGTTGTTGAAATCGGCAGAATCAAGGCGGCTTACTTTCGTCACTTAGGTAAGGATTATTACGCGTTCTATTATGATCAGGACGGCCAGAGCGACTATTTTGATGAAGACGGCAATAGCCTTAGGAAGACCTTTCTCAGGGCACCCTTGAACTACAACAGGATCAGTTCGAGATATTCTCCCCGGAGGTTTCACCCCGTCCTAAAGCGTTACAAGGCTCACTTAGGTACCGACTATGCCGCGCCTACCGGGACCCCTATTCGGACTGTTGGTGATGGCGTGGTAATCGAAGCTACCTACGGCAAATACAATGGAAATTACGTTAAGATCAGACATAACAGTAACTATACAACACAGTATTTACACATGTCTAAAATCGCCAGAGGAGTGCGACCGGGAGTGAAAGTATCGCAGGGTCAAACGATAGGGTACGTAGGTAGTACAGGGCTAGCCAGAGGCGCCCACCTTTGCTTTCGGTTTTGGAAAAATGGTCGCCAGGTGGATGCACTGAAAGTGGATTTGCCTCCGACCGAACCCATATTGGCTTCGGAGCGGGTTAATTTTTTACACGATAAGAACGTGATGCACTACCGGCTGATGCAGTTGGGCACAGAAAGTGTGGGCTCTCCTTTTTCCCAAACGGCTACGCCTTGAACCCATCGTAAGGTGAGAATTGAAGTCGATTAATTTTTGTTATTAGGCAATTTTCGCGTTCTTTAAGCCCTAATCAAAGCTTTAACCGACTATGCTCGCGCGATTGTTCCTGTTGGCCTCAGCTATGTTATTGGGGGTAGTGTCCCTATTTGCGCAAGAAGGCAACACCTTCGTTAAGATCACCGGGGAAATAATAAATCAAAAGGACAGTACGGCAGTCAATGCAGTGTTGCAATATGAGAAGCTTCCATATTATGACGATATTGGCCGCATTAGCACTGGATCAAGCGGATCCTTTGAGTCCTATTTGATCAAAGACCTGAAATACAATATTAGTATTACCAAAGATGGATTTGAACCATTCAGTCAGCAGATTACCATCGAGGATGGTGATGGTGACGGGATGATGGAGTCCAATTTCTTCCTGGTGCCTCTCGAAGTGGAAGAGGAGGAAATCTTCACCTTAGAGAATCTCATTTTCAATAGTGGTAGCAGTGTCATTCAGCAGGCATCCTATGTAGGATTGGATGACTTTGCCGACTGGCTCGACGACAGACCAAGCTATGTAGTACAGTTGGAAGGCCACACGGATATTGCCGGTAATCCTGACGCCAATATGAGACTATCACTGGCCAGAGTGGAGGCTGTGAAAGACTACATTACCAAGAAGGGAATTAAGAAAAACCGGATTTTGACAAAAGCGTTTGGGGGTACTCGGCCCCTGAGTACAGAAAGAACCCCTGAAGCGAAAAGGGCTAACAGAAGAGTAGAAGTAAGGGTCATTGGTAGGTGATTTTAAAGAAATGGAAATGAAAAAAGCGTTTTTACTTTCATTGTTTCTGTGTGCCTTTGCCCTGGTCAAAGCACAAGAGACGGTTGTTTGGGCTGCGGAGGTCGTAGATGTATCTTCTGAGTTCGGCCCCTTGGAATATTCAGCCCTCCAGTCCTTGCACAAACCAAATGTTTTGCCTCGTGGGGGAGACGACCCCAATGCCTGGAGACCCAAGCGCCAGGACAAAGAGGAGTTTTTGATGGTGGCTTTCGATACGCCGATCAAAGCCAAACAAGTCGCCATAGCAGAATCTGAAAATCCAGGAGCGATTACGGGGGTTTATGCCTATGATAAGGACTACAATGAATTTCCGCTATTCACCCTCTCTACGAAAGCGATTCCTATCGACTCCAGACTCTTGAATCTGTTCTTCGAAGAAACCGACTATGATATCTACGCTATACGTGTGGTGCTGGACGGCTCCACAGTTCCCGGCTACAACAGCATCGATGCCATTGGCATATCCGCATCCAATATCCCAATCAATGTTCTCATTGAAATAGCTGGTGGCGTCAATACCGATCTCAAAGCCGATAAGCTGGGGGCAAATGTAAACAGCCAATACATTGAGCATAGCCCCATCATTTCTCCGGATGGCAAGCGACTTTATTTCAGTCGTAGGTATCACCCACAAAATACGGGTGGCGTTGATGATCAGGAAGATATTTGGGTCTCAGAACTTGACGAGGAGACCGGTGAGTGGAAACCAGCGAGAAACCTGGGGCCGCCTTTGAACACAAAGGGCCCGAATTTCATCAGCTCCATATCCAATATCAATGGCGAGGAAGTGTTGATTCTGGGGAATAAGTATGGGAAAAAGGGGAGGATGTACACCGGCTCTTCAATGGCTACAAGAAAAGGTGACGATTATTCTGATCCGGTATCACTGGATATCGAAAATGAATACAACTACTCTCCGAAAGCAGACTTTTTCCTGAGTCCGTCTGGGGAACAAATCATACTTTCCTCAGAACGAGATGATAGCTACGGAGGAAGAGACCTTTACATATCTTTTAGGAAATCCAAGCTGAACTGGACGGAACCTGTGAATCTTGGTGGGGTGATCAACACCATCGCTGAAGAGGCGTCGCCATTCCTGGCCAAGGATGGAAAAACCTTGTATTTCTCTTCTGGAGGCCATTCCGGGTATGGGGGACTGGATATCTACGTTACGAGGAGGCTTGATAATTCGTGGCTGAAGTGGTCGACCCCTGAGAATCTGGGCTCCGGTATCAATACAGATCTGGATGATGAGTATTTCAGTATTCCTTCCTCGGGAAAACATCTGTACTTCACTCGGGGTAAGGTTGATGACGACACGGATATCTTCAGGTTCAAAGTGGAGGACTTTTTTGTGGAGGCGGAGAGCCCGCTATTGGCATCGGTGGAGCACTTGGTTGAGGAAGATAAGCCCGTCATTATTACGATCTCAGGGAACGTCACCAATGGTAAAACAGGAGAGATTATCGGCAATACGCCAGTAACAGTCGCACGACTGCCTGATGGTATCAAGGTGGGTGAGGTCAATGCGGATGCCAATGGGTTCTACTCAATCTCACTGAGGCCGGGCGCCAGATTTGGCTTCGGAGCCGAAAAAGAAGGGTTTCTGGCGCAGAACGAGAATATTGATCTGAATGATGCTACGGAGTCAGACTCTATCACCATTGATTTGAAGCTCCTGCCCATTGAGGTGGGTCAGCCGCTTGTCTTGAAGAACATCTTCTTCGAGTTTGATAAGGATATTCTCACCACTTCCTCTTATCCTGAACTCGAACGCGTACTAGGCTATATACAGGATGGCAGAATTCAAAAAATTGAAATTGCAGGGCATACGGACTCGACGGGTCCGGATCAGTACAACCAGGGTCTCTCTGAAAGGAGAGCCAAGGCAGTATTCAACTACTTTGTCCAAAATGGCATAGATAAAAGCGCCATCACTTCCAATGGATATGGTGAATCTCAGCCTATTGCCGGTAATGACACCAAAGAAGGGCGACAGCAAAACAGGCGAGTGGAGTTTCGCGTCCTTGAAGCTAACTGATAAGCTAGGGTGTCCACTACGGAAATTAGACGCCCTACTTACTTTCAGTCAACAATGATTGAGGGTATTTTCGCCTAAAAGTTCAAGATGCGAAACACTATAGCCTATTTGCTCCTGCTGATAGCCGTTGCCTGTGGCACAGACAGGTCAGAATCAGATGCTACTGCCCTCTACGGAGATTGGAATGCCCAATGGGTCACACTACCAGAGTCATTTCCGGGTGTAGAGGATGTAGAGTTTTCAATGAACGGAAAGATCTCTTTTGATGAGGATTCGGTCGCGATTTGGGCCTATGGCTATGAAGGTTGCATCTTCAGTGAAGATACCCTGCGCCATTCGCTCGAATGGAGACTATCCGGAGACAGCCTGCATTTTGTGAATGCCGATGACGTTTCAGGTATGTCCTATCTCATCAAATCGCGTAGTGATACAAAGATTGACTTGGTCCTGATGGGGGACATTTTCTTAACCCTGGTGAAATAGGGCTTCTCAATTCAAGCCTATCCTTTTAGTCACCAATAGGTTTGATTAACTTGCTAATACTTCTTTTTCACCGTCATAATTTCCTAAGATCATGGTCAAAAAAATATTTCTCGGCCTCCTAATTGTAATTGTTCTCCTGCTGGGAGCAATGGTCGCCATACCCATTTTGTTTAAGGATGATATTCAAAAGGCATTGGATGAGCAGGTAGCGGCTAATGTGAATGCAAAAGTGTTTTACGACACGGATGCCTTTTCACTAACGCTTTTCAAGAGCTTTCCGGATCTCACCGTTTCAATAGGCAATTTCGGGGTAGCAGGGATTGAAGAATTCAGTGATGATACCTTGGCTTATGTTGGAGAATTTCGATTGGATATCAACTTGATGTCGGTTATTTCCGGGGATCAGATTGTTGTCAACCAGATCAAGTTGGATCAACCCGCAATCAAAGTTCTCGTGCTAGAAGATGGATCGGCAAACTATGACATTGCCAAAGAGAGCGAAGAGGCAGTCGAGGAAGTGGAGGAGGAAGTGGCCGATACTACGGCCTCCACAGACGTGAATCTCGCCATCAAGAAATGGGAAATTGCAGATGCCAGCCTATCCTATGTAGATCGATCTTCAAGGACCACTGCATCTCTCGAAGGCCTCAATCACAATGGAACCGGTGATTTCACGCTTGAAGTATTTGATGTTACGACCAATACTAGCATTGACAAGATCTCGGTAGCCTATGATGGTGTCTCGTATTTGTCAAATAAGTCGTTCTCTGCTGACTTGATTCTGAATATGGACCTGGCCAACATGAAGTTCACTTTCAAAGAGAACAAAATGGCCCTAAGCGCTTTCGGCTTTGGCTTTGATGGCTTTGTCAGTATGCCCGGGGAGGACATTGAGATGGACATCACCTTTGAAGGAAAGGACATCAGTCTCACAGGCTTGCTCTCAATGATACCAGGGGCCTATCAGGAATACCTCGACGGGATTACCGCGGGGGGCCAAATCGGATTTGATGGCTACGTCAAAGGGATTTACAACGAAACATCTATGCCACAGGTGGCAATGAACCTCTCTGTAGACAATGGATCGATCAAATACGCAGAATACCCTATTCCAATTGAGCAGTTGACGGTCAGGGCGTCGATGGATTATCCATCTGCGGATTTGAAGGACTTTAGTTTCAATTTGGAGACCTTTTCCATGCTAGTGGATGGGGAACAATCTTCAGCTTCTTTGGTATTCAAGGACCTGGAAGACTACTTCTGGAACTTCAAGTTTGACGGTAACCTGGATATAGGAAAGGTGACCAAAATTATTCCTGTGGAGGGAATGGACCTGGAAGGGCAGGTGAATGCCAAGCTCAAGACCAGGGGGCGAATGTCTGCTTTGGAAGCCGAAAGGTATGAGGACCTTCCTACGTCCGGAAGCATGACCATTTCGTCATTCAAGTACACCAGTCCGGACTTGCCACAAGGCTTTGGCATCGCGAAAAGCAAGTTGAAGTTTGATCCGGAGGCAATTGAACTGGCATCTTTCAAAGGAAATGCCGGCAAGACAGATTTGGATTTCAGTGGCAAAATCGAGAATTATATGGGTTATGCGCTGGAAGGTTCTGATCTCGTGGGTAGGTTCAATTTCTCGTCATCAATTGTGGATGTAAATGAATGGATGGTTCCCGAAGACACCGCCTACGTCGAGGAACCGGAAGACACGACGGCACTCGAGGTAGTGAGGATTCCTACAAACATTGATTTCATACTCGAGACTTCGATAGAGAAAATGATATACGATAACCTATCGATCGATGACTTTGCCGGCAAGGTACTGGTGCAGGATGGTGCGCTAACCATGGAAACGGTGAATTTCAAGCTCCTGGAGGGCTACTTTGAGATGAATGGTGGCTATGAGACGGTTCCGGAAAATCCATTGTACAGTTTTGATTTTGCAATCCGGGACTTGTCTATTCCGGCAGCATACCAATCTTTCGGAAGCGTGGAAAAACTGGCTCCTTTCACCAAAGACATGACAGGTAGGTTCTCCTCGGAACTCCAAATATCTGGTGAATTGCTCCAGGACATGTCACCCGACTACAATACAATACAGGGATTTGGTTTGATCAGTGTAGCTGAAGGTGCTTTGAACAACGTGGAACTCCTGAGTAAGGCTTCGGGATTCACCGGGGGTAATATCCTGGGCAGTGATGACGGGACCGTGAGACTGAACGATGTGGATATTCAGGTGGAGATCAAGGATGGACGAGTATACGTTCAACCATTTGAAATGAACATGGGTAAGTATACCGTCGCTGTGGAAGGCAGTAGCGGTGTGGCCGGTGATTTGGACTACGCCATGACTGTGCTGGATGTACCCACCGGGGGAGCCGGCCAGGCCGTTGGCAACCTCATCTCATCATTCGCTGGGGTCGACAATGTAGTACCTTCTAAGTTGGATGTGAGCTTGGGTGTAACGGGAACTTTTGATGATCCCAAGGTGAAGTTCCTTGGAGCAAAACCTTCTGGCGGTTCAGACAATTCAGCAAAGAATGCGGCGAAGGCCAAAGCCCAGGAGGCACTTCGGGAAGCCAAGCGCAGGGCGAAAGAAGAGGCATTGAGAAGAAAACGAGAAGCACAGCAGTTGGCGAAGGAAAAGGAGCTGGAAGCGAAGAGGAAAGCTGAGGAAGCGAAGAAAAAAGCCGAGGCCGAAGCTGCGAAACTGGAAGCTGAAGCTAAAAAGGAGCTGGAACAATTAGTGCCGGATCAGGCCACCGACGAAGCAGCTGACAAAGCGAAGGACAAAGTGAAAGGCCTCCTCGGGGGCAAGAAGAAAAACAATTGAGTTCAATGAACAGAACCCTAATATTGTTCCTACTGATCGCAGGACTGGCTTATTGCTCGAGTCCAGAGCAGGCACCAGCTGATCTCTATGCATATGACGTGGAGCAACGAATAGAGGACTTGGGGATCACGCTCACAGAACCCTCCGCACCTGTTGCGAATTACGTCAATGCCGTGAAGACTGGCAACCTTGTATTTATGGCGGGAAAGGGCCCTACCAAACCTGGAGGTGGATACGTGGTGGGAAAAGTAGGAAGGGACTTATCCATTGAAGAGGGTTATGAAGCAGCGAGATATGCTGCGGTAGCGCAGTTATCTGCCCTTAGAGCGGAAATTGGGGATTTGAATAAGGTTGCCAGGATCGTGAAAGTGCTGGGTATGGTGAATTGTGACTCAACATTCACCAATCAGCCTGAGGTGGTCAACGGGTTTTCGGATTTGATGGTGGAGGTATTTGGAGACCGGGGCAAGCACGCTCGAGCGGCAGTAGGCATGGGCTCTTTACCCAGGAATATTGCTGTGGAAGTGGAGATGATTGTGGAGGTGGTGGATTAATCCTTCCTCACCTCCTCTAGCAGTTTTTCTAGCCTGAGGACACGTTCTTCCAGCAATGATGGGGCATTCAAGTAGGTACTGTACACCGCTATGACTTCCCAGATTTCCTCAATATCCTTCATTTCAATAGCGGGGTAGTTGGGGTCATCACAGATGAGCGTTATGGGATTGGTGTTCCCCAACCTGCGGATGATGATCCTGGCCTCCGATATGACCACGAGCACTTTGTTGGTCAGCTTGTGGATTTTGTTCATATCGTGCTTGCGGGCAATCAAAATGTCTCCATGATGCAGTCCTTGCTGATGGTACTCCATTTCACTTCCCTGCATCTCAAAAGCCCTTAGGTCTTTTCCGTCTTGTTTGGGTATAGCGATGATTGGTAGCTCCCTGATGAAATCCTGATTGTCCCTTCTCACAATGTAATTGACAAAATCCTCTCCCTTTACCAATGCTATTTCCTGGGATAAGGTGGGGGCCCGTCCCTTTTCAGAGAGTTTATGAGCCTTGTTCAACTTCTCATTGACCAGCCCAAAAGAGTAGATTTCACCAACGGTCAGTTCCCGTCGCAAAAGCACATCAATGGATAATCTAAAAGTATTGGCAATTTGTATGATTGTGTCAATTTTTGGTTCTGACCTACCTTCCTCATACGCGCCGATACTTGCTCTTGCGAGATCAAAAAGGGTGGCAAACTCTGCCTGACTGATGTTTTTGGCCATCCGGATCCTTTTTATGTTCTCGCCAATGTAGGAGAGATTCTTGCTATTTTTTTGAGCCATGCTATAACTTTTGTCAGAACCTATCGTAAAAGTAGTTAAATTCCGCTCTGAAAAAAGATTAAGAAAGGAAGACTTACGTGGATCTCTGATTTTCAGCCATCAAATATGTATTTTCGGAATCCAACGCTAAACCTCAAGAAAATGAACGAATACTTTCAAAAAGTTAAGGAGTACTTACTCGAACTCGATTTTACTATCGTGTCGGAAGACGAAGATGAAGGCGTCTTCGTGGTGGAAAACGAGGAAGAGGGCATGAAGAACGTGGTGTTGATTGTGGCGGACCCAATTCTTATTGTAGAGCAATATCTGTTTGACCTGAATCAGGAATCGACAGATGTGTACAAGAAATTATTAATGAAAAACCGAGACATTATTCACGGTGCTTTTGCACTCGATGAAAGTGGCAAACGCGTGTTGTTTAGGAATACGCACGAGTGTGAGAACCTCGATTTGAATGAAATCGAAGCTACGCTCAACTCGCTGGCGTTATTGCTCAGTGAATATTCAGATCAATTAATTGCATTTAGTAAAAGTTAAAATAATAGGACATGAACGTTTTTAAAAGGCTATTCAAAGTGGGTGAGGCAGAGATGCATTCGGCGGTAGAAAAGCTCGAAAACCCCATAAAAATGACAGAACAAGGTATCAGGGACCTGAAAGGGGATCTGGACTCAAGCTTGAAGGCATTGGCGGAAGTAAAGGCCATGGCAATTCGCGCTAAGAATGATGTACAGACCAACAAATCCAAGGCGCAAGACTATGAGAACAAAGCTATGTTGCTATTGAAAAAAGCCCAGTCTGGCGATATGGAGGCGTCAGAAGCGGATCGATTGGCCACCGAGGCCCTTTCCCGAAAGGAAGAGTTTGCACAAGCCTTGTCACAAGCCAAATCGGAACAAGACCGTTTCGAGACCAACGTGAGCCAATTGGACGGCAAGATCAAAAAGCTGCGCGCAGAAATAAGCAAATATGAAAATGAGCTCCGTACACTTAAGGCCAGGGTAAAGGTCAGTGAGGCCACTGCCAAAGTGAACAAGCAAATGGCACAAATAGACAGTTCCAGCACCGTGTCTATGCTGGAGCGGATGAAGGAGAAAGTTTCGCAGCAAGAAGCATTGGCAGAAGCCTATGGCGAGATTGCCGGAGAGTCCAAGACCTTGGATGACGAAATTGAGAGTGCCCTCGGGAGCTCTGATACCAAGGCCTCAGATGACCTGGCGGCTATGAAAGCCAAATTGGGCATCGACAAATAGGACGGTTATGGCTTTGGGTCATTTATTAAAATCTGTTTTGATCATCGCGCTATTCCTTATGGTGTTTAGCGTGATGTTCTCGTTCCTTTTCAAGGTTGGTGTGATCCTGCTGATTGCACTTGGGGCTATCTACCTTATCAAGAAAATCATCGAGTGACATGCTGAACTTTTTCAAAAAGAAGAAAGAACCCGATTACGACATCACTAATCTGAAAATCACGGATTTGGATGTAGGCTTCATATTCGACTATGACCTCAAGTCATGGGTGGTTCGCGAAAAGTATCAATATGACTGGGGCGATAACAATTTCAGCTACGAATACAAGGTTGACAGTGGTGATGATGTGGCATTCCTGAGTTTAGAGGATGACGGGGTCTTGAACCTGGGCCTGTTCCGGCCCATCAAAATCAGAAAGATTGATGAGGATGTCGTGGAGCTCATCACCAAAGATGAGAAGGCACCACGGCAACTGCATTATGAAGGAGAGACTTTTTACCTCGACGCTGATTCAGCGGGATACTTCAGAGACTGTGGCAAGCCCACTGAAGATTGGGAGGAAGTCATCTCATACGAATACATGAATGATAATGAGGATAAGATCCTTTCTATCACCCAATGGGATGAGCAAACTTTTGAGGCATCCATTGGTATTGTATTGCAATCTCACGAAATTTCCAGTTTACTACCGGGCCAAGAATCCTGATACCATGAAAAAGTTTTTTGCACCCCTGCTCTTCTTGGGAGCGATATTCTTGTTGGGCTGCGGTGGCGGCACCAAATACAAGAAGAGCCCACTTGACGAGATCATTCGCGATCTTCCGGATGATGAGGTATTCTCCATTATTCTCTACGACATGAATGTGGAGGGTAATTTTTTTGAGAAATACTATCATCAATACAAAATTATCCGTGGGGATGATGCGGATGATATCAGGGAAGTGACCACGGAGTTCAAGGAAGTTGGCAAAGAGGAATTCAATAGGTATGTCAACGATATGGGAATGGAGATTGCCGCCAGGGACAGTACTGGGAATCTGACCAAAGCGGTAGCACCTCCAGGTTACAACAACTACGTTGGCAATCCACGCTATGGCTACTGGAACAACTCCGGGGGTTCCAGCTTCTGGGCGTTTTATGGCCAGTATGCATTCATGAGCAGCCTGTTTCGGATGGGGTCTTACCCTGTACAAAGGGGCTATTATGACGACTGGGGGAGAAATTACAGAGGCACAGGCAGAACCTATTACGGTCCAAGCAGTGGAGGGGGTTCCTATTACGGTACCAACAGCACCTACAACCGAAGTAGTAATCCTAATTCGAATTGGAGCCGCAACACGTCAAACTTCAAGAGACGCGTGGCAAGCAGAACTTCTCGCAGTAGCAGTACAAGAAGTTCCTCCAGCAGTTATCGTTCGCGAGGTAGTAGCTTTGGCAAATAGAGGAAACAACCACCTAACCTGGAAATCATGCAAATAATCCTAGATGGAGCCCTGACCACCATTATCTACATTCTGGCGACGTTCGTTTTGTTCATAGTAGGTAAGGTTGCCTATCAGCTTTTTCACCCCCGGGTGAAAGTGGCGTATGAGTTGGTAGAGCATGACAACTTCGCGTTTGCTACTGCCTATGTGGGGTACTACATCGGGTTGCTCCTGGCGATCGGAAGTGCCGTACTCGGGGAGAGCTATGGACTCATAGAGGACCTTATCAATATAGGAATCTATGGCGCCTTGGCCATCGTGTTGCTGAATATCTCACTGATTATCAATGACAAGCTCATCCTTTCCAAATTTGATCTGAAGAAGGAAATCCTGGAAGATCGCAATGTTGGTACCGGAGTTGTTGAAGGTGCCAATGCAATTGCCACCGGCCTTATTGTTCTAGGGGCTATCCATGGTGAGGGCTATGGCGCTGGGGGGCCAATTTTGACAGCAGTGCTCTATTGGCTGATGGGTCAGGTCATTCTTTACATCACATCACTGGTCTATAATGCCATAACGCCTTACGATATCCATGAACACCTGGAGAGGAACAACATCGCTGTTGGTGTAGGCTATGCCGGTGCAATCATTGCGATTGCAAACCTCATTAGGTTTGCGTTGATGCACGACTTTGAGAGCTGGAGCCTGACCCTAACTGACGTTGCCGTCGATGTTGGAATTGGCCTGCTGTTCTTGCCCATAGCCAGGTTCTTGACGGACAAAATTCTACTACCCGGCCAAAATCTTACCGACGAAATTGTGAATCAGGAACATCCAAACGTGGGCGCAGCCCTGGTGGAATCCTTCGCCTATGTTGGGGGATCTATGTTGATTGTTTGGTCGCTGTAGGACTGCTTGAAATACACCAGTACACTCCTTAAGGCGGCCTTGTTCGCGACTGGTCTGGCAGGTATTGTTTCAGAGTATACCTTGTCCACTTTGGCTACCTATTTTCTTGGTGACTCCGTTTTCCAGTTCACCATGATCGTCTCTACCATGTTATTCTCCATGGGCCTGGGAAGTAGGCTAAGCAAGAAGCTGGAAAAGGATCTCCTCTTTCAGTTTGTCAAGGTAGAGTTTACACTTTCCATCATCGCTTCAAACATCACGACAATTGTTTACACGGTTTTCGCGATTTATGGAGAGACACTGATCATCATCTATTTGCTGAGCATATTGGTCGGCCTGATGATCGGTATGGAAATACCTTTGGTAGTTCGTCTCAATCAACAATTTGAGGCACTTAAGGTCAACATATCTTCAGCGATGGAAAACGACTACTACGGCAGTCTGGCTGGAGGCGTTTTCTTCGCATTTATCGGCCTACCTCATCTTGGCCTGACATACACTCCGGTTATTCTGGGTACAGTGAACTTCATGGTGGCCTTAACATTGATATCCGTAGTTTGGGCTGAGGTCTCTGTGGCCCGCAGGCCAGCATTAATGGTTGGAGTGTTCGTGGTTGCGGCCATATTGACGACTACCGCGCTTTTTTCGGAAGTGATAGTAGAATGGGGAGACAAAGTCCGATATAAGGACCGTGTCGTTTACAGTGAGCAGTCTCGTTATCAGAAGGTTGTATTGACCTATGGAGATGGCGACTACTGGCTCTTCCTGAACGGTCATCAGCAGCTGAGCACCGTAGACGAGCCGCTGTACCATGAACCTCTCGTACATCCAGTTATGCATTTACATTCCAAACCCCAAGAGGTCTTGGTGTTGGGGGGTGGTGATGGCGCTGCAGTGAGGGAATTGCTTAAGTATGACCATGTGAACCGTGTGACACTGGTAGATCTGGACCCGAGTGTCACTGATCTTGCAAGCCGGCACGATGTCTTGTTGAACATAAATGAGGGCTCACTCCTGGACAGCCGGGTAGAAGTTATTAACCAGGATGGATTCACCTACCTTGAAGGCAAAAGCAATTTGTATGATGTCATCATTGCCGATTTTCCGGATCCCAGAACAGTTGATCTTGGCAGGTTATATACGCGAGAATTCTATTGGCTTTGTAAGCAGGCCCTAAAAGCGGAAGGTTTGATGATTACGCAGGCCGGCAGTCCGTATTATGCAGAGAAGGCGTTCCGCTGTATCCGTGAAACCATGGGGTCGGCGGGCTTTCGGACTATACCCCTCCATAATCAGGTATTGACACTTGGAGAGTGGGGTTGGATCATAGGGTCTGACCCAAGCCAGGGAGATCTTACAGGCAAATTGAGGTCCACGAGGCTCACAGTGGAGACAAAGTGGCTGAATGAAGAAAGCCTCACATTGATATCATCTTTCGGCAAGCAGGTACTTCTCCCTGATCCAGGAGAAATCCGCATCAATCGCCTTCACGATCCTGTCCTATACAGGTATTATAACGCCGGAAGATGGGATATATACTAGAGGATTCTCAGAAGGCTTGACCTTCTTCTTTTTCTTCAATTATTTCGCGGTATAAACAGAGTGAAATGGACAAGTGGACTAGATTTTTTGCCTTGACGCTACTGCTGTTCTTCAATTGGCAGTTGGAGGCCCAGGATCAAGTTGATCTGGGTGGTAAGTTTCAGGACCTGCTGGAAAGTAGTGAGACCTATGATGTTTACAAAGTAATTCCCAAGGACAGGTTAGACGCTTTTTGGAATGAGGTTGCTGACTCGCTGTCCTCCAAAGGGGCGTCTCTTCAATCTTTGGATCGGGAGCTTTCGCTTGCAGTGGAAGAGAATCGTCTGAAAGAGGAAAACATCAGACAACTCAACACGGATCTCGTTGGATTACAGAACAATGTTCAGAACATTTCCTTTGTCGGGTTGGAAATCCCGAAAGGCACCTATCATCTGATCGTATGGTTAATCATATTGCTGTTGCTGGTGGCCGGCCTGTGGGTGGGCTATATGTATAGAAGCAGTTTTGCTTTAACGGATCGGGCACGGAAGGATCTGCATGAATTGCAACGAGAATACGATAGCTTCAGAGATAGGTCGCGTGAGAAGGAGGTGAAGCTGAAAAGGGAGTTGCAAACCGCTTTAAATGACATCGAAGATCTGAAGCGCGTTAAGAGGTAATTTTCTAAGGGGGCCTAAGCCCCTCGAATACACCTTCAGTGCTTGGATGGGCTTGGAACCATCTTTTCGCATCTTGGTAGATGGTTTTTCGAATCTGTACTTCTCAAATATTTGAATTCTCTCGATTTCAACCTGTCGATACCAACAGTGATCGGTCAGATGGTGCTTCTTTCTTTTTGCACAAGTCCTTATCGTGTGGGGCCTGATCAAAGATGATTAGGCTCGGACCAATGAAGGTGCGTGCATGTGACCATGGGATAGTTTGGACAGCGTTTGCCGAAACTTTGGAATGGAAGTTATAATATGCGAGATATTTCTCTCAGTAATATGGCTGTCCCTGAAGTAAGCGTCAAGCTCAACTCTTTATTCCACCATTTGAATCATGTCTTTGCGGGATTGGAAAGCTTGAGATCGCAGGGACGAATCAAACTCAGCTATCACCTTCCTGCACGTGTTGAGACGGATCTGACAATGCAGTTGGTGATAAACGGCAAGAACGTTTTCATTGACTTGGGAGATGACAGGAACATTTCGGAGGGGACAATGGAGACCATTGCTAACTCCGACTATGCTTACAAGCGCATGCTGAAGCGCTCCGACCTGTCGGCGGTATCCAAGCTAAGGCCATTTGGACTGAACTATGCTCCATACACGCATATATGGAAATTCCTGCCCAAGGCCTTGCTCTCCATGCAGAAAGACTATGTCGCCAGGGCGGTGACTTACCATCGGTTTCTTTCGTCGCTTTTCCCTCGTAAGGAATCTGTATCAACGGTCCGGATAGAATCGTTTGAGTCTTCCATGGCCGAAAAGCAGGACTTGGTAATCTTTTGCTGCAGACTTTGGGACCCAGTGGATGGGGAGGATATTGAGGCCAAACAAGAAAGAACCAGCATCAATGCCAGCAGGATTGAGTTGGTAGCGCAACTCTCAAAACACTTTGGCAAGCGCTTTTATGGAGGGATCTACCGTAGCTCTTTTTCTAAGGATGTGCCGACGCATTTGCTACTACCCAGTGAAGCGGCAGAAAAGCGAAATTACCTGAAGATGCTGCGTAAGTCCTCAGTCGGAATTGCGACACCGGGAATTTACAATTCGATTGGGTGGAAGTTCACCGAATATGTTGTTTCGCCCATGGCCATTGCTACTAACCAAATAGATGAGATTGCTTTGCCGGGTTCTTTCGAAGAAGGGCAAAACTATCTCACATACGAGGACATAGATGGCTGTCTGGCCAGTGTGGAGCGACTCCTTTCTGATAAGGCCTTTAGAGAAGCGCAAATGAGAAACAACCTTGAATACTACCAGGACTACATCCATCCTGATAAGGTAGTGATGAGGATCTTGAAGGAGGTCTTGGACTAGGCGTTATGGGCTGCTGATAAGCCTGAATCAAGGGCTTCGAAGAGCAGCGGAAGCTTTCCTGCATCGACGCCAGCATAGCTGAGGCCGGCCGATGATAAGTCCTGGAACAGAAAACCAGGCCTTGGTATGGCCATTGCATGTCCCATTACGTTGACAAAGGCTTTCGACGGCAGAATAGGCTCTCCCAGGAACTGTTCAATCCTATCTTGAGTGCGAGAGACAATCGTCTGAGCATTTTGGGGAATGGTGGTGAGGTATTCCCGGTCCTCAGGTTTCAGACAATAGTATGCTGTGAATACCCTCTTGTCTTTTAGCACATCTCTGAATTGGACACTGGAGTCGATAAAGCCCAGAAAGCTCTCTTCTTCCCCCAGGTATTCGTTCTGCCAATATCCATAGCTGCCTGGATCTTGCTTGCACACGAAGTTGATGACCATCCATGGAGCATATTGGTTCTGGCTGAATAATGGGTAGTCTTGGGGAAAAACATACTTCAGGGCATGCTTTTGGCCAGCATAGATGACGTTATCCGCCTCCCACCTCTCTATTATTTTTTCTTGGGTATTGAGGCAGTGCACTTCGAAACCCGCTCCTTTTGACGCTACTTTCGTGACTAGCCGGTTGGTATTCACAGAGCTCTCCGGTAGCGATTGATAGATCTTCTGGATAAAATAGTCGTTGCCGGACGGAGGCGAAAAAAGCTGAACGTGCTTCCTGTAATAGGGCCTGCAGGCGAAATAGTAGATTCCAGCCAATGCAGACACTTGTGCTGTTCTGCCTCCATAGTCGTCCATCATATGGTAGTCCAGCTGTCTCTGAAAATCAGCATTGACGGTCATTCTCGCCTCAAGGAACTCCAGGAAGGTGATGTTGTCCAGGCTTTGGAGCTCCTGGTCAATCAATCTCGTTGGGAGGGGCAGTTTACCTTCATATTGATTTATGATTTCCAAAAACTGTCTTTTGGTGGGTCCTTCCGGGATAACGTCGCCGCGCACTTTGCCATACGCATAGCATTGCTGACGGCGGGTCGCGGGAACCAGGTGCTGATGGTCCCGGAAAGACCACATTCGCTTCCATGGCTCATACCTGATGATGTCAAGGGCCTCCAACATCATCAGTACTTCCTCCCCATAGTAGTGAGGATAGTCCAGGTCGTAATGCGCACCTTGACACATTGAAATTCCACGATAGGATTCGCTGCCGGCTGTGCCACCAAGTCGACTGGAAAGTTCAAACAACTGAAAGTGCTTGTCCTTGAGGCCATAGGCAGCTGCGAGTCCGGCGGCGCCGCCACCAACGATGATCGTTTCCGTAGAGCCCCCCTTTTTGACGGGCCAGGTACTACTCTGCATCAGTAGGTGACCCGTAGCATGATCTGAGCGAACTTGTATGGTATAATCTGAATCCCACAATTCACAGCTCTGTAGCCAAAAAGGTAGTGATGAGCCGAGCGCCGCCCTTTGAAGAAAGCCTCTTCTTTTCATTGATTTAGCAAGATTTTCTTCAAATAGGGATTCTTAACATTGTTCTTCCAGATGAATCCATCAATGATATAATGCGTAATTTGAGGAACTGCCAACAGTGCGGTGGCCAGTACCATTAGTGTGGTGGACAATTCAGCATTCCAGTAAGGAAGAAATTTGCCGAAGAACGAGGCATGCTCATGGTTGAGCCAAATATCCCAAAAATACTCTTCCGCCATAGCCAATAGCAAGACAGCTCCGATCACAAGTAATGGATAGAAAGCCGTGATCGGGACTTTTTGGATGCGAAGTTTTCTTTGTTGATAAAAGATAATTAGTGCCATGTAGGGAACGCCATGCGCTACGACATTGGTGATTGTGAAGATGATATCGGAATTGAAATAGATAATACCCAAATACCAATTTCCAAAAGTGGTTGCAATCCATAGAACTTTGCCCCAGGCAAATGGAGCTTTTCTCAATATCTCTTGTAGGAGCCAGCAAACCCCCAGCAGCAGATATATCAAATTCCCCACGAGCAAATAGGAGCCACTCATGGCGCTCGTGTTCAACATCACAAAATCTCCCTCCACAAACCAGGCAAACTGCCGGTCTTGGGTCAGATGCCAAAAAAGAACGGGATATAGCATGGACAGGTAGATCACAAAGTTGTCGGTGATAAGCTGTTTGCCAAAATCGCCCTTCTTGGCTTTGTAGATTCGCATAAACCCATATTGCTGTTTGATGAAGTGATAGACGGCGACATATGCCAAAATCCTCCAAAATAGGGCAACTGAAATGGAAGCGATTGTCGCAGCTCCTAGAAAACTCAATACCGGCGCCCATATCAATAGCCGGCGATGATTGGAAAACTCCTCCTTATCCAGATATGTCCGAAAAATTGAACTCCACACATGTGACACGTCGATTCCCAAGACAAACAGGACCCAGATCCATAGTGGTGCTGGTGTAGCATGGAAACGATCAGGCAGCAAAAAGGCCCCGATCCAGCAGATCCACACTGGGGCGTAGAGTATAAGGAGGTCATGTCTTTTGGAAAAGAGCCAATTCATCGTGTGCCTGCAAGCCTTTGGTATAAAACAGGGTTTGCGATTGAATTTACTTCAGCTTTTTCAGTCGAGAAAAAAGATGGCTTACCAAAACTCAACATCATTCGCATGGCCTCTTGATTGAACCATTTCGTGCTAACCATTGTGTTGCCAGCTGATAGTCGCTGCTTGAGTGTATGGGTGTCTTCTGACTTAGAGGCAATAGTCCAGCTCCACTGGCCAAGGGTAGGGATTTGGTTATGATACTGAAATGACTCAAAACCTCCCGCATCCAAAGTGGCTTGGACCACACGGTGAACGCCACTTTTGAGATATGGACTCAACGATTGCGTAACCAGCAGTCCGCGTTCCGAGAGTTGGTCATAACAAAGGCGATAAAACTCCACGGAATAGAATTCATTGACCTCGAGGGTTATGGGATCCGGAAGGTCAATTATGATTGCATCATAAGTGGATTGGCGTTTGGAAAGGAAATGAAGAATCGGTTCCGATATGATGTTTAGACTGTCAGCAGCCGTCACCATTTGGCTGGAATACTCCTGATCCCAAGGTATCACATCTATGAATACCGGGTATTTCCGAATTTCCTTGACGCTTTCGCCATTATCTCCACCGATAAGCAGAATGCGCTTACCGTCGACCGCATGCATCACGGGATGGACCAGCGGTTCATAAAATAGGTGTTTGTCAATGGTTGAAAATTGTGGCCTGCCATTGACGTATTGCCAAAAGTCGTTTTTCCAAAGGATCGTATGGATAGTGGAGCGCCTGGTTTCCGAAGTTTCGACGAGCCGGTCAAAATAGATGCGTTGATCTGATTCGAATGAGTAGGGCAACACCCAAACTGCCATTGCAAGGATCGACGTGACGGCCATGGACAACTTCGACGAACGGTTGGTATATAAGTACAGAGAGCAGATCAGGAGCATACCGTAGGCTAAGAACCAGGCATATTCCGTACGTACAATCAGGAATCGGACCAGAGGCAGGAACGACAAAAGCAACAGGAGGAAAATCAATACCCAAACCCACCGATTGATTCGAACCTCAACATTCACGACTTTCAATAGCCAAAGGGAGCCAATTAGCGTTGCTGTCAGTGCCAGGTTATCGGACCATTTTGACTCAAAATGATGTGCGAATACGTACAGTACCCAAACCAGGTTGTTGATAGCGAGTATTCCCGCGAACAGCAGAGCTATCCTGCCGTCAAATCTCCAGTGAGAATTGCTTCTGAAAGGCATTATAGGCTACAATGAAATTCACGAAAAGGTCGCTATTGCAGCTACTCAGCTCGATATAGGTCTTGTTTTCTTCTGGAAAGGAGTGGAGAGCACAATGACTCTCCGCCAACAACCAAATGGCCGTGTATCCCTGAGGGTCAAACCTATGTTCCATGAATTTGAGTATCGTGAAGCCTGATTTTTCCAACAAACGCTCAACCTCTTTTTTCAGGAAGTCTTCATCGCTTGAATGTACCCAGGAATTGAAATTGTCGATTTTAGCCTCCATGTAGCCCTATCTAACGCAATACAGCCTTTTTGGGATTATAAATATTTTCTGACCTGATCACTGACAATGGCGATGCCCTCTTCAAAGCTATGCGGTTCATAGCCCAATACTGCACGGGCCTTGTCGATGATGAGCCCCGTTTTTGGCGGTCGTTTGGCAGCTTGTTTGAATATGGAACCGTCAGTCCGTAGCATGGTCTTCGTTTGGAGGCCGAAATAGCGAGCGGTCCGAATCGCCATGTCATAAGGTGTCAACACCTCTTTTCCAGCGATGTTGAAAACTCCCGAGGCCCTCTTCTTTGCAATGAGGTAGCAGCCCATCGCAAGGTCCTCAGCCAGTGTCGGGCTCCTCCATTGGTCGTCGACGACCTTGATTTCCTTCTCTTGCTCGAGGTTCTTTTTGACCCAGAGGATAATGTTGGATCGGCTCATGTCAGCTACAATTCCGTAAACAAGCACCGTTCGGATGATTGCCCAGTCGATTGTACTGCTCTTGAGAATTTCTTCAGATGCGAGCTTGCTTTCTCCGTAGTAGCTAATGGGATTGGCAGCCCCATCTTCGTCATAAGGACCGGCTGTCCCGTCAAAAATGAAATCCGTAGAGAGGTGAATCAGGAAGGCACCACATAGCTTGCATGCATCGACTACATGTTGCACCGCTGTGACGTTCTGTTCCCAGCAAGCGTCGTGTTCGGTTTCACATTGGTCCACGTTGGTCATGGCCGCCGTGTGTATTACCACATCCGGATGCGCTGACCCAATCACCTCCTGCGTCTCCTCAGCCGAGGTAGTATCCATCGTTTGATACCTGTATTTCCCTTCTCGGTTTCTATCAACTCCCCGGCCGGTAGCAACGATCTCTGCACCTTTGCTACTCAGCAGCGCCACGAGTTTCTGCCCCAGCAGACCATTTGCACCGGTGATCAGCACTTTCATTTCTTCTTTTCTATCGGTGGATAGACATACCCGTACTCCTCAGTGATTTTCTTGGTCTTAGCGACAATCACTTCCATCGTCATATAGGTGTCCTTTTTGGGTTTGTCTGCCCGACCTGTCTCTACACTGGCCAATTGATCAATCACTTCAAGCCCAGCGACCACCTCGCCGAAAACCGTGTAAGCATCATCCAGGTGAGGGCTCCCCCCCACAGTGGTATAACTTACAACTCGTTCTGCGCTAATGTCCTTGATTGGGTTGAAGGAGGTCTTTTCGGCGACCAGCTCTTTCAACGAGAAGGCAAAATTCTTGAGGCTATCGATAGAATAGTTCATACTAATTTCCCGAAA
The DNA here is from genome assembly GCA_965601475.1 of Cyclobacteriaceae bacterium. GTDB lineage: Bacteria > Bacteroidota > Bacteroidia > Cytophagales > Cyclobacteriaceae > JAWPMT01. The sequence goes on from OZ271832.1 coordinate 2,832,829, forward strand.
CTGAGTCCGGATCGAATCATAGTCTGAGTTATTAAACAACTCACCCAAGCCCATTTGCAACTGAGGTTCATTGATCGTCAATTGCTGCTCATCGTGCTTTTTGCCCTGTACGATGTAAAACTGGCACGAAGAGGAATTCCTCTCAGGATTCACCCCGTCACCTTTTCTTGCTGCGGCCAGGGCTCCCTTCTTGTGATGAAACTGCTTGACAAATTCTCCAGGTATTTCCTTCAACTCAAAGTCTTCAGACTTCGGGTTTTTGGTCACATCCCCACCTTGTACCATAAACTCCTCAATGACTCGGTGCCAGATCACGGAGTCATACAATCCTGCTTTTGCCAATCGTAGAAAATTGGCTTTGTGCAACGGTGTTTCTTCATACAGCAGAACGGTCATATCCCCGAATTCTGTGTGAATGACCACTAACTCATCCTTTTTCTTAGGTTTGGGTTTAGCATGAACCCAAGGAGCCAGGAGGAGGGTTGAGAGGATCCCTATCAGTAGCGCGTTGAACCTCATTGAAGAACAGGATATTCGTATCCGTATTTTTCCGTGATTTTGCTTTTGGCCATGGTGCTCACTTTTATGGTCATGTCGATCTCTTCAAGTGGCTTGTCTCCAGGTCCCGTTTGTACTGCCGCAATTTTGTCGATTACGTCTAGTCCTTCCACGACCTGACCAAATACCGTGTAACCTTCATCGAGAAATGGCGAACCAGATCCTGCCTCGCGATAAATCTCGTCTTTTTGTCCACCAAGCGGTCTTCGAAAATCGGATTGTGTCTCAGCAGCCACTAAATCTCTTTGCTCGTAGATGAAATCAATGGCTCCTCTTTGCCCACCAACTGTCACTGCTTGCTGATATCCCTCTATGATGTCCTGATAGCCTTGAGGATCCTGATTGACCATTTCGCCGAATTTAGCATTCAAGAGGGCGAGGTCCGTTACCAGCTTGTCATAGGCCTCCCCATGTACGATGTAGAACTGACAGGATGAAGATTTCCTTTCCGGGTTGATTCCATCTCCCTGACGAGCTGCTGCCAGGGCGCCTTTGACATGGTAAAGGTTGGGCCGGATTTCTGCAGGTATTCGGCCACCTTCCGGCTCGCGATTACCTCCATAGACGTCACCCCCCTGGATCATGAATCCTTCTATTACACGGTGCCACAGCGTGTTGTCGTACTTGCCTTCCTCGGCAAGCTTGAGGAAGTTGGCTTTGTGTAGTGGCGTCTCATCGTATAGGATGGCTTTCATGTCTCCCATAGGTGTCTTGATGGTGATCAGGTAGTCGGAGTCTCCATCTGCCGTAGAGTCGCAACCCCAAAGGGCGAATCCCATGACCGCCATGAGTAATTTGAATTTAAATTTCATATCTGTGATTTGATTTCCTTTAAAATATTACCTCCACCTTGCTGTAAAACTATATCGGCAACTGCAAGGCCCAAAGCCTCCGGATCCATACCTTGCTGCTTTTCAATGATTAGCTGCCTGCCATCCAGGCTAATAATTCCACCTTCAATTTCGATTTGCGATCCGATGTACCGAGCCTCAGCGAAAACCGGTATGCTACATCCACCATCCAATCTTCGGAGGAAAGACCGCTCTGCCAATAGCAGCTTTTCAGTCTTATCATCATTGACCGCGCTCCTTACGGAATCCTTTTTTGAGGTATTCAGGGCTTTGGCACATTCAATGGCGAGGCTCCCCTGGCCCACGGCGGGGATAAATGAGAGGTGCTCCCGGATTATATGGCCATAACCCATTCGGTGTACACCAGCGAAAGCCAACGCCAAAGCATCGCAATCTCCTCTGGTCATTTTTTCAATCCTGGTTTGCAAATTGCCACGCATGTCGACAAGCTTGATATTTGGGTAGAATCGTCGAAATAGGGCTACTCGTCTCGTGGAGGAAGTGCCCACAACGAGTTTTTCCGAGCTCAGGTCAATGGGCCCATTGCTGATGAGTACATCATTGGTCTGCTCACGCTCCGAAAAGGCGAGAATCTCAAATGCCTCATCCAGCGAGGATTGCAAGTCTTTGGCGCTGTGTACGGCAATGTCGATGTCACCAGATTGCAACAGATCTTCGAGCTCTTCAGTGAACACCCCTTTGCTACCAATTTTTGCGATGGAGGTATCAAGAACTTTGTCTCCCTTGGTTTCAATTCCTACAATCTCTGCAGTCACGCCATGTGCACTCAGCAAGCTGGCTACATGTTCAGCCTGCCACATGGCAAGTCTGCTCTTCCTTGTACCTATCCTAATCTTCAATTCAACGATTGTTCAGTAATTGTATAAAATCTATTGAGAGACTCAGGTGCGTAATTCGTGGGTTGGCATTTCGCTCCAGGTGATAGAGGGCTTCATTCAATTTTGAATACATCTCTTCAAGTCTCTCCAATTTGGCAGTGGCGGCGAACTTTTGAACGAAAGTGAGTTCCTCTCCCAGCGTATGGTTCAAATCTGATGACTGGCAAAGACTCACCATCGCTTCTCTCAAAATGTTCAGTGCAAATCGAAACTGGCTAAACTGTTTCCCTTTGCCTTGCTGCGAAAAATACTCGCTCCGCTTGACGAGTTCCCCAAAATCAGCACGAAGGCAAGACCTCATCCATTGTTGGAATTCACTATAGGCCAAATCCTCACTATGAGAAAGCAAAGCCTCTGCCTTAAGCACGCTTCCTTCCGCAATACGCGCGACCTTGACCGAGTCTTCCTTGGCTATGTCTCTTTGTTTGACGAGGAATTCGACAATCTCTTCATCGTGAAAGACAGGAATATTCACCAATTGAGTTCTTGACGTAATGGTCGTGATGATGTCTTCAAGATTATAGCTCACCAACAGGTATATGGTCTTCTCCGGTGGTTCTTCCAATACCTTGAGGATGGCATTTGCAGCTGAGATATTCATGGTTTCAGGATACCATATCAGCAGTATTTTGTAATGCCCCTCAAACGACTTCATGCTTACCGTCTTGATGATATTTCTGGCTTCTTCTTTGTGGATTTGAACAGCCTTATCGGCGATTTCTGCGAAGCTTTGCCATTGCTCCAGGTTGCCATAGGGTAGCTGTTGGAGGAAATCACGCCAATGTTTCAATAGCTGGTTCTGCGTAGCAGGATCTGTCTTTGCGCCTGATTTTGGAAAGAAGTAGTGGACGTCCGGATGAATGTGCTTGTCCATTTTCTGGCAGGATGGGCACTCTCCACAGGCATCCTCGTCGCTGCGATTTTCACATAGTAAATACCGGGAGAACGCCAGTGCCATTGGAAAAGCAGCTCCTCCCTCATTGCCATGAAACAATTGCGCATGAGCGATAGTGTTGTGTCTCAGAGAACTTTTCAGAGTCTCCTTGATATCGTGGTGGCCGGGGATTTCTGCAAATTTCATTGGTCAGTTCTCCCAGGTTCTGTACTTGGCTGATCGTTCGTAGACGACCCTAATGATATCCTTATCCTGTTGTTCCAGTTTTTTCCCTCTTCTGGCCATTACCAATTCTATCATTTCGTAGGCCTTTTCAAGCTGGTAAGTTGCGTACCTATCCCGACCACCCCAGGCAAAGGAGGGAACAAATTTTTTGTGAAACCCCTCTCCAAAAAGACTGGCGCTAACGCCCACCACCGTTCCGGTATTGAAAGTGGTATGGATCGAACATTTTGAATGATCGCCCATAATCAATCCACAAAACTGCATGCCTGTGTCTTCATATCGATCTGTCGCATGGCTCCATACCTGCACGTTGCGGTAGTTGTTCTTCAGGTTGGAGCTGTCACTGGCGGCACCAATGTTGCACCATTCACCAATGACCGCATTGCCCAGGAATCCATCATGTGCCTTGTTGCTGTAACCCATGATAATGGTGTTGGAGTACTCGCCTCCCACCTTGGAATAGGGACCTACTGTTGCATCTCCCCTTATTTTCGCGCCCATGTTGATATGGGCTCCTTCACCCAGTGCAAAGGGCCCCCGAATGATAGCGCCTTCATGAATAGTACTTCCTTTTCCCAGGTATATCGGACCTTCCTCCGCATTGAGAATGGCTGCTTTTACCCTGGCACCTTCTTCAAGGAATATATCGGAGCCGTAGGTTGCGGTATGCGGATCATTCAATGGTTGTGACTGCCTGCCGGAGGTTAACAGCTGGAAGTCTGCTTTTATCTGCTGGCCATTCTTTCTGAAGAAATCCCACGGCCGTTGAGCCATATCAGGTTCTCCAGCGAAGTCAATGGCTTCGAGGTCGGTTGTGTCTTGCGCGTAGCTATTCACGTTTGCTGCTAACAACGTGTCGCCGTTTCGGAGCTTCTGACCTGGCTTTAAGCTTTGAATCACACTGACAACAGCCTCACTTGGAAGTAGGCAGCTATTGATAAGTATACCCCCTCCAGCAGGTGTCGGATACTTGTTTTGCAAATAATCCTCAGTGATTATGGAGATGTCCTCACCTAGAACCCTTTCCCATTTTTCGAGGATTGTCAGGATTCCAATGCGTAGCGCAGCAATGGGCTTGAGGTAGCTAAGTGGCAAAAGGTTGACCCGATCTTGACGAGCATCAAATAAGGCGTAGGGCATACCCCAAAAATAAAAAAGTCTTCAGCAGGTGCCGAAGACTTGTGATACGTTGAGAAATATTTCGGTTATTTCTTTTTGTACTTCTTGTTGAATTTTTCAACCCGGCCTGCAGTATCCAGAAATATTTTCTTTCCGGTGTAGAAAGGATGTGAAGCAGAACTCACCTCCACCTTCACCAGGGGATACTCTTTACCATCTTCCCATTTGATGGTTTCCTTTGTGTTAATCGTGGACTTCGTGAGAAATTTGAAATCACTTGTGGTATCAAGAAAAACAACTTCTCTATAGTCCGGATGAATATCTTTTTTCATTTCTTTAATCTTTGTGTGAAGGTATGCAGGACACCTTTTCAAAAAGGATTGCAAATTTAGGAGCTTTTATGCTTAACACAAAGGTCATGACTTTTTTTGTTGGAAAAACCCCAGCAGTTATCAAATGTTGGGTTATCGGCAAGTTGGTGACTGCTATTTCGCTTGTATTTGTGACCTGCAGTGCATTTTCGCAATCTGCTGATTATCCCCTGAACACCCCAAATTATGCTTTTCTGGATCGATATGTCGTAAAGCAAAGTAAACAGTTCTTTACCACGGTGAAGCCATACAGTCGCAAGTCGGGAGCTAGCCTTCTTGGCGGACTTGAAGAACCCTCTACCTCCGGGCCTTTGGCTTTCAACCGAAGTTATCTGCTCTATGAATCAAGGGAGTTCTTGCAGGATACCACCATTGCGCGGGCCAGAAAGCCGCTTTGGAAGCGATTCTACAAGTTCGAACCGGACCTGGTATCTGTGCGGAACGAAGGTCTGGACCTGCACGTGAATCCCGTTGGGGAAGTGGCCCTGGGAAATGACAATGCCTTATCTAGCCCATTATTTGTCAATACCCGTGGGATAGATATACGAGGCACCATAGATAATAAAATCGCTTTTGCCACCTTCATTCACGAAAACCAACTAAGACTACCGGGCTACATTCAACAGGTTCAAGATACCGTGGGCGTGATACCCCGTGAAGGCTTCTGGAAAGAATTTGGTGATGATGCGTACGATTTCCTTAGGGCCCAGGGATACGTGGACTTTGGCATTACCAAACATTTTTCTGCTCAGTTTGGATTTGGAAGACATTTCGTTGGGAATGGAAAGCGCTCCATGATCCTATCAGATTTTGCCAATTCCTATCCCTATTTGAGGTTGACGACGGAAGTCTGGAAGATCAAATACACCAACATATTTGCAGAGCTGGTCGCTGATGTGTTCTTCTTTGACGGGGGCACGCTTGGTTCCAGATCATACCCTAACAAGTTTTTTGCGTTTCATCATCTGGACATCGCGATTACGGAGGATTTTCACCTGGGCTTGTTCGAATCTGTTTTGCACGGGCGACCTGATTCTTTGGGTGGTACTGATTTGAAATTCGAATACCTCAATCCAATAATCTTCTACGGTGCCATAGAGCAGCAGGATGGCAGCGCCGACAATGCCATTGTGGGTCTCGACTTCAGGTGGGATCTGCTGAAGCGCATGCAGCTTTATGGGCAGTTTATTTTGGACGAGCTTATCATTGACGAATTACTCAGCAATAGCGGTTGGTGGGGTAATAAGTATGGTTTCCAGTTAGGCTTGAAACATTTTGATTTTCTCGTTCCGACCTGGAATTGGCAACTTGAATACAACCAGGCGAGACCCTTTACTTACTCCCATGATGGTGATTTCACAGCTTACACGCACTATCGTCAACCTCTGGCTCATCCTTTAGGCGCCAATTTCCGAGAGCTAATTTTCATTACCAGTTATCAACCTTTGCCAAGAATAACCCTGGATGCGACATTGCTTTATGCTGATTACGGTTCGGGGCCGGTAAATGGCTTCAGTATTGGCAGGGACCCGAATATCAACTCAAATAATCGTGGTCTGGGTGCTGAAAACGATTTTGGCAATCGCCAGGGCCAGGGAATTGCCTCTGAAGTTGGGTTGGTTCAGCTAGTGGGCAGTTATCAGTGGAAGCACAATTTATTTTTCGATTTGCAATTCATCCACCGGCAAGAAGATCGTGAAGACCGATCCAACGCTTCCTCCAATATATTTGTCGCTGGCATACGCTGGAACATTGCGCGGCGTACTTACTTGTTTTAGATGAGGACCTTTCTGAGGATATTGAAGTATGGCAAACCTTACAACAGGACCATACCACTCTATGCACTGACAACCATCTTACATACGGTTTTCAGTGTGGTCAATATCTCCGTGATGATTCCGATCTTACAGATATTGTTCGAGGAGCAACCCATTCAGGTGCTCACAGCTCCCACATTTGAAGTTTCCCTCCAGTATTTCCAAGACCTCTTTTATTACCATTTTGGAGCCATTGTCGAACGCTCTGGAAAGATGCAGGCTTTGTATTTTGTCACGGTACTCCTGGTCTCTTCATTCCTGTTATCCAACATCTTCGGCATCATGTTGGCATTGCTGACAGCGAAAGTGAGGATTAGGGTGATTACGGAGCTCAGGAGGCATGCCTTTGCCTGTATTTCAAAATATGACATGGGCTATTTCACGATCAACCGCAAGGGCGATATGGTAGCACGCATTACCAGCGATATCCAGCAAGTGGAGGCGACTGTGGTGGGTGCGCTCAAAGCCCTCATCAAGGAGCCTGTCATGATCATCGCCTACTTCGTTGTGCTGTTCCGGCTTTCACCGGAACTCACATTGTACTCTGTCACCATTATTCCGCTTTCCGGAGGGGCGATTTCCTACCTGACCAAACGACTGAGAAAGCGGGCAAGGCTCACGCAAGATGCGCTTTCAGGGATCACTTCATCGTTAGATGAAATTATTTCGGGTATGCGCATCGTGAAAGCCTTCAATGCGCGAGCCTATGTAGAGTCACAGTTTGCCAAAGAAATTGGGGGCTATGCGCGCCACAACTATCGTATGTCGGTCAAGTTGAGTTTTGCCAGGCCTGTCTCAGAATTCTTTGGCGTCATCGTCATGGGCCTGATCCTAATCATCGGTGGCTCCATGGTGCTATCAGCGGAGTCACTTACCGGTGCGACATTTGTAGGCTTTCTAATCGTTTTCTCCCAAATCCTGAATCCGGCAAAGTCCTTCTCAACTTCTGTCAGTAATATCCAAAGGGGATTGGTAGCTGCGGACAGGGTATTTGAGTTGGTGGACCACGAACCCAAAATCAACAACCTGCCTGATGCCCGTCCCATAAGCACTCTGGAACAAGATATATGTTTCAGGGATGTTTCTTTTGCCTATGAGGAGAGGAGGTTGGTGCTGAAAAATATTTCCTTTCAGTTGAGAAAAGGGGACATTCTGGCATTGGTGGGCCCATCGGGCGGAGGAAAGTCTACGATTGCGGACCTGCTTCCAAGATTCTATGATCCTGTGGATGGGGAGGTTTTGTTTGATGGCATGAATCTCAAACACCTGGACCTTGGTTCTTTGAGGAGCCTAATTGGTGTGGTAACGCAGGAGTCGATTCTCTTTCACGATACGATCTTCAACAACATTGCTTTTGGCAAACCTGATGCGAGCCAGGCAGAGGTCGAAGCCGCGGCGGAGGTGGCCAATGCGCTGGGGTTCATCCGGGAATTACCCAATGGCTTTCACACATATGTTGGAGAGCGGGGGACCAAGCTCTCGGGCGGTCAAAGACAGCGCATTAGCATAGCCAGAGCGGTACTTAAGAATCCACCGATTTTGATCTTGGATGAGGCTACCTCAGCTTTGGATTCTCAGTCTGAAAGATTGGTGCAGGAGGCAATATTCAAGCTGATGCAGAATAGAACGACCTTGGTAATTGCGCATAGGTTGAGTACCATTCAGCAGGCGGACCAAATCCTGGTCATCGAGGATGGAATGGTGCGGGAAAAGGGGAAACACGAAGAACTGATATCAAAAGCTGGCCTATATAAGAAGTTGATAGATATGCAATCATTCGATTAGTATGCGGCCTTGTGCCTGATTCTTTCTAACTTTTCACCGTCCAAACTGGAATGAAGACCCTTAGAATAGCCTTTTATATCATCTACATTCCCACCATAGTTTTGACCTTGATCATGGCCATCAATCTCTATGATGCCCTGGATCTTTTCAAAATGTGGGGCTGGTTCAACTATTTCTCAGATTTGCCAGTCCTGGGAAGGAAGCTCATCTACTTATTATGTGGGCTAATGACCTTGTCCATTGTCATTGAAACATTGGTGCACCTTCAAGCACGCAAGGACATCAAAGAGGCAAAAGCGACCATCAAGAGACTAGAAGAGCGGCTCTATGACCGGGCACAGCAGGAGACTACCGACGACGGATTTGTGGAACTTGACCTTGACGAAATTTCGCATTCGTGAGTGTATTGGACCACATTACTAGCGAACTCCAGCAAGCAAGACAGGTCCTGGATGGCTTTCTGGCGGAAAATGAAAATTTGAGGAGCATAGAGAAGGCTTCACAAATGATATTGACCGCCATACAATCAGGCGGAAAAATCTTCACTTGTGGGAATGGCGGATCTCATTGTGATGCCATGCATTTTGCCGAGGAGCTCACCGGCAGATTCAGGCATGACCGAAGACCGCTACCCGCACTGTCTATCTCGGACCCGTCTCACATCTCGTGTGTTGCCAATGATTTTGGTTTTGAGCATGTATTTTCGAGGTACATATCGGCTCTGGGCTCGTCCAATGATGTGCTCGTGGCGATCAGCACCAGTGGCAATTCCAAGAATGTATTGAGAGCAGTTGAGGTAGCGAGGGACTTGGATATGAAAACACTGGCCCTGACGGGCAACGACGGAGGAGCCCTGGGCAAACAAGCAGACCTGGAAGTCAGAGTATCCCATCATGGGTACGCTGATCGGATTCAGGAGATGCATATTAAGATCATACATATTTTGATTGACCTTGTGGAACAAGGGTTATCGGAGTAAGCAATTCGACCACCACCTAATTGTTTATTTAATCAAAAAAGCTATCTGAATGCTTGCAAAGACTTACGGCAGCGCCGTATTTGGGGTCGATGCCTCTACGATTACCGTGGAGGTAAATGTTGGCCAGGGAAGGAATTTCTATATGGTGGGCTTACCCGATTCTGCCGTTAAAGAATCTGAACAGCGTGTGGAGTCTGCTATCAAACATTACGGCTACAGGATGCCACGTCAAAAAGTAGTAGTGAATCTGGCTCCGGCGGACGTCCGCAAAGAGGGATCGGCGTATGATTTGCCTATTGCTTTGGGCATACTGAGCGCTTCCGATCAAATTGTGGCGCCTGAGCTCGAGCGTTACATCATCATGGGAGAGCTTTCACTGGATGGCGTCCTCAGGCCAATCAAAGGGGCACTTCCTATAGCTATTGAAGCCCGGAAAAGAGGTTTTCGCGGGATCATTTTGCCAAAAACCAATGCATCGGAGGCCGCGATTGTTGACAACCTGGAAGTACTCGGCGTAGCCACGGTCCAGGAAGCCGTAGATCATCTCACAGGTGAAGAGCCAGTACCTCCCTTGATCCATGACACAAGGGATATCTTCCAATATGAGCTCAACTCCTATTCGGTCGATTTTGCAGATGTTCAAGGTCAGGAAAACATAAAGCGAGCCCTTGAAATCGCAGCTGCGGGGGGTCATAACGTAATCATGGTGGGCCCTCCCGGTGCTGGAAAAACAATGCTTGCCAAGCGGCTCAGTTCGATTTTGCCGCCGCTAACCCTCCATGAGGCCCTGGAGACAACAAAAATCCATTCTGTTGCTGGCAAGCTGGGGACAGACGCGCACCTAATCTCCAACAGGCCTTTTCGGTCGCCGCATCATACGATTAGTGATGTAGCTCTGGTTGGCGGGGGAGGCATGCCCCAACCTGGTGAAATATCCCTGGCCCATAATGGCGTGCTCTTTCTCGATGAATTGCCGGAGTTCAAAAGAACCGTATTGGAGGTAATGCGCCAACCCCTAGAGGAGCGAAGAGTAACCATCAGCCGTGCGAAAGTATCATTGGACTACCCTGCGAATTTCATGCTGATCGCAAGCATGAACCCTTGTCCTTGTGGTTATTACAATCATCCTGAAAAAGAGTGTGTCTGCCCTCCAGGAGGCGTTCAGAGATACCTGAATCGGATTAGCGGTCCTTTGCTGGACAGGATAGACTTACACGTGGAAGTTACTCCGGTATCTTTTGATCAAATGACGGCAGATCGTAAAGCGGAATCAAGCGAGGAGATTCGGGCCCGTGTCATATCTGCGCGGCAAATGCAGGTGGAGCGCTTTGTAAAATCTGAGAACACGCATCACAATGCCATGATGCCTTCACAAATGGTGAAGGAAGTCTGCAAAATCAATGAAGCTGGGAAAATGCTCTTGAAAAAGGCCATGGATAAACTGGGATTATCAGCCAGGGCTTATGATCGTATTCTTCGAGTTTCTCGGACAATCGCGGATCTGGCTCAGAGCCCGGATATCAGAATTGAGCATTTGGCAGAGGCAATTCAATATCGCAGCCTGGATCGGGAGAACTGGGCCGGCTGATATTCTTCATATTTGTGTCATGACGCGACTCATCAATCCTATTGGATTTTCGCTGATGGCCATTTTAATGCTGCTACACCTTATGCTCGTAGAGGTGGATCGAAGGCCCTACAAGGAAAAGGAATTCTACCCAAAGATGCTGGCGGAGATCGCTGAAGTGTCTACCCGTATGGAGTCGGCTGGATACGATTCGTTGCAGGTGGGGTGGTCCAAAGTAGGAATAACGCCCAAAGCCGTGGTGCCGCTGGCGGGTTATGGCGGAAGAAAGCCAAAAGCCTATACTGTTGTCCACGACTCCATTTTTGTCAGGGTGTTGGTCTTTGATGATGGGGTGGACCGCTTGGCCCTGGTTTCTGCGGATCTTCTCATCATACATCCACTGCTGAAAGCGGCGCTCCTGGAGGAGTTGGGCTCAGAATGGTCGGAGCATGAAGTGTTTCTCACGGCTACACATACCCATGCAAGCATTGGTGGATGGGCTCCGGGTCTTGTAGGTAATCTCTTCTCCGGGGCTTATGATGAGGATGTGGTCGCGAACCTCGCGATACGAATGGCAGAGGCGATTCGTGACGCATCGGCCAACCTTGGCTCGGCCCAAATTGCCTACGGCGAACTTCAGGTTCCAGAGTTGGTGAAGAACCGCCTTGTGGGCACGAGAGGAATAATAGACCCCTGGCTCAAAACCATGTTGGTACGTCGGGATGGTGATAGCACCGGCATGCTAAACTGCTTCTCCGCGCATGCCACCTGTCTTAGCAGGCATTTCCGCGAGTTGTCCGGAGATTTTCCTGGTCAACTCAACAGGCTCCTGGAAGAATCGGGAATCGATTTCACATTATATGCTGCCGGGGCCGTTGGTAGTATGGGGCCAGTATCAGTGGATAGACCCGACAACGAACCATTGGAAGTACAACATTTGGCTTCAGCATTGAAATCAAATATTGAGTTGCTCCTGCTGCTTGACCCTCCAAATATTCCAGAATCCAACCTGTCCAGTGCGGTGCTTGACCTTTACATGCCTGCTCCGGGTTTGAAAGTCACGGGGAACCTCCAACTCAGGCCCTGGTTATTCAGATCCCTGATCGGTGAATATCCGTTGAAGATCAATGTTTTCTCGCTGGGGAACACAGTTTTTATCGGACTCCCATGTGATTTTTCTGGCGAATTAGCCGTACCACTCTATCAATATGCAAGAGATTTGGGCTTCAATTTGGTCATCACTTCGTTCAATGGTGGTTACGCGGGTTATGTAGTCAAGGACGACTGGTATGATCTTCCCCGATATGAATCGAGAACGATGAGTTGGTATGGCCCGTTCGCCGGGTCCTATCTGTCTGAAGTGATCAAATTGATTTTAGACGAGCTGTCAAAATAAATGATACAGATAACCAAACCTACTTTGATCGTTGATGAGCAGAAGGCCAAGGCCAACATTCGACGAATGAAAGCCAAAGCCGACCGCAACAAAATCCCCCTGCGTCCGCATTTTAAGACGCATCAATCCGCTGATATTGGTGAGTGGTTTAGGGAGGCGGGCATCGACCGTATCGCCGTTTCCTCCGTGAGTATGGCAGAATACTTTGCTGACAATGGCTGGCGGGATATTACTGTTGCATTTCCATATAATCCCTTGGAATCGGAGACGATTTCGAAAATTGCTTCCAGCGCCAAAATCAATGTACTCATCGAGTCGAAGGAGGCATTGTCTCACCTCCAATCTCACACGCCCGATGGTGTGTCTTATTTTGTGAAGATCGATGTCGGTACCAGCAGAACGGGGATACCATCTACGCGGTTGAATGACCTCAAGCACCTGATTGAAAATGGCAGCGAGGCTCACGCTTTCCTTGGAATTGTGGCACATGCGGGACACTCATACAGGTCCAGGTCTATCAAGAAAATACAGCACGTCTATGATGAGGGTATGGAGATCATCGATCAAATCGAACAATTCCTCGGCTTCAGACCCTTTGTCTCCTGGGGTGACACGCCTACCTGCTCAGTAATTGAGGATCTGGGCCGAATTGATGAGCTACGAGCTGGCAACTTCGTGTTCTACGATGTTATGCAGCAGCAAATCGGATCTTGTGAAATGTCAGATATCGCGGTGGCTATGGCTTGCCCTGTCGTGGCACTCCATCCCAATCGTGATGAAGCGGTCATCTATGGTGGGGCTGTTCACTTCTCCAAAGACATGATCGCAAGAGGAGCGACGCCTGGTTACTTTGGTGATATCGTACATTTCACCGAAGAAGGGTGGTCCGGAAGAAATGAGGCGGTTTTGGCTCGTATATCGCAGGAACACGGCATCATCAAGGGCTCTTCTGCCTACATCAATTCCCTCAAACTAGGTGATATCGTCGGTGTGCTGCCTGTCCATTCTTGCCTGGCCGCTGACCTGATGCCTGGGTACATGACCTTGGAGGGCAAATTCATTAGTAAAATATCAAAATCGTTGTGATGAGGTACTGGTTCACCGCAATAGTCACGCTATTCACCATGCCGTTACTGGCCCAGGAGACTGCCACCATTGACGAAATGATTGGGCAAATGATTATGACTGGCGTTCGGGATTTCTATGATCCGGACCAGCGAGAGGTCTTGCTTCAAAATCTTGAGGAGGGGAAAGTGGGCGGCATTGTCCTGTTCGAAAAAAACCTGATGCCTGTGGATACCAAAGCGGAACTTGCCGAAATGACCTTGGAGATCCAAAAGGCTGCAAGCATACCGGTATTCATTAGTATCGATGAAGAAGGTGGCCGGGTCAACAGACTCAAACCCAAGTATGGGTTTCATGACCCACCCTCTGCTCAGGAGCTAGGCGACATGGACAACTTGGATTCCACCTATTATTATGCGCAGAAGACTGCCCGTACCCTCAGGGATCTTGGAATGAATGTCAATTTTGCTCCAGTCGTAGACGTCAATATCAATCCTGACAATCCCATCATCGGGAAAATAGGTAGAAGTTTTTCTGCCGACTATCCGGAAGTGGTCCGGCAAGCCTCAGTTTACATCCGGGCACACCAGGATGCCGGCATCGCCACAGTCCTGAAGCACTTCCCCGGGCACGGTAGTTCAGAAGATGATACTCATCTGGGCATTGCTGACGTTTCCAATACCTGGGTGATCGAAGAGCTTTACCCCTACCGAATGCTCATGGACAGCCTGAATATCGATGCGGTCATGACTTCACATGTGGTCAATCGATCACTCGACCCATCTAAATTACCGGGAACTTTGTCACAAAAAATTGTCAGGGGAGTTTTGCGCGGACATCTGGGTTATGAAGGTGTGGTCTTTACGGACGACATGCAAATGCGGGCTATTGCTGACCATTACGGCCTGGAAAAAGCCATAGAACTGGCCATAAACGCCGATGTGGATATGTTGGTATTTGCCAATAATGTGCCTGATTTCGATTTGGTGACGGTACCTCAGGTCACTGCCATAATCAAACAGCTTCTGGATACTGGTAGGATTCGTCAGGAAGAAATTGAAAATTCCTACCGGAGAATTATCAATTTGAAACAAAAGCTGGGCCTTATGGAGGATAACTACTCCAAAAAACTGCGAAAAAGGCTAAAATCTTTATATTGACAGTCTTTCTCGCCAATGATTCAGTACAACCCAAAATCTTGGTTTTCGCTCATCTTCGATGTCTACAGTCGGTACGTCATCAGGTCCTTGCTCCCCTTGCTTTTGTTCCTGGGCACATTCACAGCATTTCTTTGCTTCATTGTCATCGATGTCCTCAAGTGGCATTATGATGGTACCGTCGCTTTTCACTCGATATTGGGTGTGATTCTGGGTTTGTTTCTGGTTCTTAGAACCAATACTGCCTATGATCGCTGGTGGGAAGGGAGAAAGCTTTGGGGTCGGCTGGTCAACGATACAAGGCAACTGGCTGTGAAGCTGAACGCCCTGTTGCCTGATGATGCGGAAGAAGATCGTCGGTTCTTTCGGAAGATGATCCCCAACATCACATTTGCTATGAAGGAGCACCTGCGAAACAGCATAATCGTCGGTGAGATGGACATGGTGGACGAGGAAAGTAAGGAGATCATCATCAACAGTAAGCATCGTCCAAATGCTATTTCGAACCTGATGTACAAAAGGGTGCAGCAGCTGCGTAAGGATGGCGTGATAACGAATGAGGATATTTTGGTGCTGGATAAGGAATTGAAGGGCTTTACCGATATCATCGGAGCGTGCGAGCGGATCAAGAGCACCCCAATACCTTACTCTTACAGCATGTTCATCAAGAAATTTCTGTTCATTTACTCGGTGACATTGCCCATAAGTTTCATATGGCATATGTATTATTGGTCTATTCCGGTGGTGATGCTGGCGTTCTACTTCTTGTTGAGTGTGGAGCTGATTGCAGAAGAGATAGAAGACCCCTTTGGAAAGGATGTCAATGACCTGCCCTTAAACGAATTGTGCGTGAAAATCAAAAAGAATGTCGCGGAGATTTTTTATATGACCTATCAAAAATCGGCCACCTAAGCCCGATCATTTTTCATTTGAAATCGTCATTGACTAATTTACCTTCGAAATAACCTAAATAACCATCAATATTATGCATTTCACATCCTCTCAATTGTTTAAATCCTTGGTACTCGCGGCATTTGCGGTCGTCTTCTACGCTTGTGGCGGCGGAGGATCGGCCGAGTCTGAAAGTGCCGCTAGCGAGGAATTCGCTGCAGCGAAAGAAGATATTGCCGGGGACATTGATAAATACATCAAGGACCTTCCACCTCCATCTGAAGTGCCATTCCTGTTGATGGCTACAGGCAGCGATTTCAATGGTGATCTCGTCAATGCACTAGACAATGCGGATCGATACACTACTTCCATAGACAAAGCCGCTCTGAATTTGGGTGTGTATGCTACCGACATTGGTTATCTGTCGTCGTACGATCAGTCTGAGGACGTATTTGCTACTGTTGAGGTTTGTCAAAGACTTGCTGAGGTGATAGGTGTTGCTTCAGCCATAGATATCGACTTAATCACTCGATTTGAAGAAAACATAGGTCAAAGAGATTCCCTTGCCGTGCTTATCGATGAAGTAATGGCAGTTACAGGAGAAAGACTTCAAACCCTGGATCGACTGAACCTTGCTGCTGTTGCATTGGCAGGGTCATTTGTGGAGGGCCTCTTTATCTCTACCATGGTAATCGACACCTATCCTGATGACCTCTTGCCGGAGGCGAGCCGCAACCTTATTTTGGAGCCGCTTGTGAAGATCGTTATCGACCAGAAGCAGACCCTGGAGGATCTTTTGAAGGTGATGAGCGAGGTCGAGCAGAACGAGACCATTGCAAGCTACACAGCTGAGCTTAACAAACTGAAAGCTATCTATGATTCTGATTTGGGAGAAGTAGAGGAACAAATTGCTTCCAATACGGGGGAGTATCAATTGACCAAGGATTTGATTGCTGGTCTTACCGCCGAAACCCAAAGGATCCGAGCATCCATCATTGAGTAATTCTTTGAAGACACTAAGAGAAAGCATTGGATAGCCTTCAATGCTTTTTTTGTTGACCTAACCTCCAAAACATGAGTGATAACCTGCTCAAGACCATTCTGAGATTATTGGTGATTGTCGCCAGGGAAGATGAAGTGACCACTTCAGAAAGGAAAGCCGTTCAGGATTTTCTGGAAGAGAACATCAGCAAAGACGAATGCCAGCGCTACATGGCGTTCTTTGATGAGTTGGTAGATGAGAACCACCAGGTCAGTGACATGGATGAGCGAAAGCAGATTGTCAAGCTGAGCTACGAGGTCAATAAGGAACTGAAGCAGGAGCAAAAGCTGGTCGTATTGCTTCGGCTACTGGAGTTGATCGTGGCTGATGGTAAAATCAGCGATCGGGAGAAGGAGCTACTCTACATCATCGGCAATAGCCTCAATCTCGCAACCAAGATTGTGGATCATCTCAAGGCGTTTGTACAGGCGCAGGAGCCGGGCCAGTTTGCAGCCAAAAGCGCACTGGTCGTTTCGGACCAGCCAATGGAAGGCTTGAACGCCAACACCTTGCAGGTAGAGGACCTTCCCGGAGGATTCCTGGCATTCTTTAATGTGCCGGGTATAGATCTGTATTTTGTCAAGTATGTAGGCACAAATTCGCTTGCGCTCAATGGGCAGGCACTGGCTTCGGATTCCATCAAGATCTTCTCAAATGGGAGCTCGATACGGGGCTCGGGGACGGCAACTACGCCTGTGTACTTCAGTGATGTCATCATTGGATTCCACAAGGAGGGTCAGGAACATGAACTGTCGTTTGTGGCGGAGGACATCAGCTTCAAATTTGCCAATGGCAACCTGGGTCTCGTGGATTTCAACCTGTCGGAAAAGGACGGCAAGCTCATTGGGATCATGGGGGGAAGCGGGTCTGGTAAATCCACTTTGCTGAATGTGCTCAATGGCAATGAAAGTCCCACAACCGGACAGGTTCGGATCAACGGAATCGATATTCACAGTCAGAAGAAGCAGGCAGAAGGAATCATCGGTTATGTTCCGCAAGACGACCTGCTCATCGAAGATTTGACCGTATTTCAAAACCTCTTCTATGCTGCCAAGCTCTGTTTTCGGAATGCCAGCGATGAAGAACTGACAAAGATCGTGGATAAGGTACTTGGTGCCCTGGGGTTGGCCCAAACCCGCGACCTGAAAGTCGGTAACCCATTGCAAAAAACCATTAGTGGAGGCCAACGCAAGCGACTCAATATAGGGTTGGAACTACTCAGGGAGCCATCCATCATGTTCGTGGACGAACCTACTAGCGGCCTTTCCTCCCGTGATTCTGAGAATATCATGGATCTCTTGAAGGAACTTTCACTCAAGGGGAAACTGATTTTCGTCGTCATACATCAGCCCTCGTCGGATATTTTCAAAATGTTTGACAAGCTCGTGATCCTGGATGTGGGCGGCTACCAGATCTATTATGGAAATCCGGTCGAAGCCGTGACCTATTTCAAGACCATTGTCGATCATGTCGACAGGGATCAGGCTGCATGTTTCAATTGTGGAAATGTCAACCCCGAACAGATCTTCAACATCATTGAGACGAAGGTGGTGGATGAATATGGCAGGTTTACAGACCAGCGCAAAATCACAGCGAAGCAATGGTATGGTTATTTCAAGGAGGGAGTACGAATTGAAAAGGTTAAAGAATCTGAAGAAACACCTCCCAAAAGCCTGGAAGTACCCCCGAAGTGGAAGCAACTGGCCGTCTTTTCTACACGGGACCTGCTCTCTAAGCTCAGCAACAAGCAGTATCTGATCATCAATTTACTGGAGGCGCCGCTACTGGCATTTATCCTTGCTTTTATTGTGCGTTACAGTCCAATTGGGGAGTCCTATACTTTCAGGGAAAACATCAATATCCCTGTGTTCTTCTTCATCAGTGTAATCGTGGCACTCTTCATGGGATTGACCGTGAGTGCGGAGGAGATCATAAAGGACCGGATGATACTGAAGCGGGAGGCATTCCTCAACCTCAGTAAATCCAGTTATCTGGTGTCCAAGATACTGCTGCTGTTTACCCTTTCGGCCATCCAGACTTTCCTCTTTGTAATCATCGGCACACTAATCCTGGAGATACAGGGGATGACGATGATGTATTGGCTTATCTTATTTTCGGTATCATGCTTTGCCAATATGCTGGGTCTGAATATCAGTGCGGCGTTCAATTCCGTGGTCACCATCTATATTCTCATTCCTTTATTGATCATCCCGCAATTGATATTGAGTGGTGTGGTCGTCAATTTCGATAAACTGAATGGATCGTTGACGACGAATGATAAAGTGCCGCTTATTGGGGAGATCATGGCTTCGAGGTGGGCCTATGAAGCCCTGGCGGTTTATCAGTTTACCAATAACCCCTACAATTCACCCTTGTATCCGTTTGAACGACAGATGGCGTTGTCTGAAGTGAAAAGCGTCAACTACATTCCTGAGCTGCAAAAGCTGGCAGGCCTGTCGCTAAAGGCCAAGGGCGATGACGAAAAGGAATATGCGCGCTATCTGAATATTCTGAAAACGGAGATTGGCAAAGAGCTTAAAGTCGTAGGGGCCAACCAGTTTGATCTGAGCAGGCTGGAACCTGAGACCTTCAACGCCCGTGTCGCAGAAGATATGTCGGAATTTCTGAAGGCGCTCCGAAAGTTTTACAACAACAGAAGGAAGAAGGCTGATGATGAGCGAGCCAGCTACCTGAAGGAAAAATCTGCCAGCGAAGAGCAACAGCAGCAGTATCTCCAGTTTAGAGATAAGTACGAAAACGAGCGTATCACTTACATGGTGAAGAATACCAGCACAAATGACCGCATTGTTATTTCGGGAAGTGAGTTAGTACAGAAGGTCTATCCGGTCTATGCTCGCCAGGACAATCCCCGGCACCCACTGGATTTCCGCACGATATTCTACTTCCCCGAGAAGTATTTCCTTGGGGCCTACGTAAAGACCCCGGCATTCAATATCCTGGTGATTTGGTCCATGACGCTCGTTTTGTTCATAACCCTTTATTTTGACGTTCTGAAAAGGATAGTATCCGGTAAGCGATAGATTATGCAAAAGTTGAGATGGCAGCTCGTGATGCTGCTGGTATTTGCCTGTTCGGGCAAGGAAACACCGTCTTATAAGAATGACCGCGAGGCGCTGGTCAATACCCACGAGGCATTCATTGACGGGACAAAAACATTTAACTCCCTGGAAAAGGTGCTGGAGAAAGTAGAGCCCGTCATGGGCGGTGCACCCACCACGTTTGCTGGCAGAACACTTGTCATCTTTTTCAACAGTGAATGTGATCACTGCCAGCAGGAAGCCAGCAATCTATCCGGTAATCTTGACCAGTTGGCCAATGCCCAGATTTGGTGGATGTCATTTGAAGAACCGGACGTCATGCGTTCCTTCCTCGAAGAAAAGGGCGTCACCAACCATCCCAATACGTATGCCTTTTACATTGACCCCGAGGCAGCTCGTGATCTGTTTGGTTTTATGGGCATGCCTCAAAGCATGATCTATGACGAACAGGGTCTGCTCAATGCCTTCCTGGGGCCGATCACGTTCGAGGAGCAACTGAAGGCCTTCTTTGAATGATCAGATAGGCACATCCACATGCCTTTCCGCATGGTAGCTGGACCTCACCAGTGGACCTGATTCGACGTATTTGAGACCTCTTCTCAACCCTTCCTCCCGGTATGCATCGAACTGATCCGGATGGATAAACTCTGCCACTTCGATGTGCATTTTAGTAGGTTGCAGGTATTGGCCTAGGGTAAGAATATCCAATCCATTCTCAACCAGGTCATCCATGGCTTTGTGCACTTCGTCGGTGGTCTCCCCTAGTCCCAGCATGATACCTGATTTGGTTCTCTTACCGGCCTCCTTCGTCAGTTTGATTTGTTCCAGGCTTCGTGCATATTTTGCCTGAGGTCTTACAGGTCGGTATAGCCTTTCAATAGTCTCCATGTTGTGAGACACAACCTCCTGTCCACCTTCTATCATGCGATAGAGCGCTTCCCATTTGCCTTTCACGTCAGGGATAAGGGTCTCGATGGTGGTGTCTGGACTTAGTTCCTTTACTTTCACCACGGTCTGGTACCAGATTTCAGCACCACGATCTTTTAGTTCGTCCCGATTTACGGAGGTGATGACCGCATGTTTCACACCCATCTTTTGGATGGCCTCAGCTACACGTTGTGGTTCTTCAGCATCATATTCAGGGGGTCTACCAGTAGCTACAGCGCAGAAGGTACAGCTCCTGGTACATACATTGCCGAGGATCATGAAGGTTGCCGTACCCGCCCCCCAGCACTCGCCCATGTTAGGGCAGTTTCCACTTTCACAAATGGTGTGCAGCTTATTTTCGTCGACGATCTTGCGAACAGCTGCGTATTCCTTTCCCACAGGAAGCTTCACCCGCAACCATTTGGGTTTCTTGATCCTCTTCGGTTCCGGACTGTCTATAGTTGGAAGTTCAATCATTTTCTTACTTAAATTATTTGCGCGATCCCCAAAACAAAGTGAAGAACGCCGAGGTGAAAAGGGCCCTGTTTTTCTGGGTAGGTACGAGTATGATTTTTTGGGTGTATACTTCAGCCATGACGCCCACTTCGATTCCGGCGACACTCTTTCGGAAAGTTCCGAATTCGAATATGGTGGAAGTCTTGGCGTTGGCCCCGGGAGTCAGATGCCCCAGACACAGCCCTTCAAAAAGGCGACCCGATCCTTGTATGGCATTGGGTGACGTGTGCACGATCGGATCATAGCGTCGACTCCTTCCTTCGCTCACTACCATGTATGGAGCTACAATTCCGATGGTAGGTCCGGCAGCTGCGGTCAGGTGGATTTGTACCCCCTGCTGCGGTGCCTTCTTGAAAACAACCTTTTCAAGTCCGACCTGGCCCCGGATAGCATAAAGAAAATTTTGCTTGCCGAAGATGAAAGAAGTTCCGGTCTGAGGAGAAACATACCGTTGCTCCTTGGGATGCTTTACATTCACCATTTCGAAACCTATGGTCCGATAAAGGTCCTTTCCAACATTCTTTGACCATTTAAACACAAATCCACCAATCAGACCTGAATTGGTGTTTTTATTGATGCCCCAGATGAACTCCTTGGTATACTCGTAATCTTCCTCGAAGATTTGGCCAAATCCGATAGCTGGGAAAAAAGCCAAAATCAACCATAATTTGCGAAT
Organism: Cyclobacteriaceae bacterium; assembly: GCA_965601475.1. Taxonomy (GTDB): domain Bacteria; phylum Bacteroidota; class Bacteroidia; order Cytophagales; family Cyclobacteriaceae; genus JAWPMT01. The sequence continues at coordinate 2,854,624 of OZ271832.1, forward strand.
CAACAACACCCTCCGAATATTTGTATCCATAACGCGCTCGTAAAAGTAATGGTTTGTTTATGCATATAAAATCAACTTACAAAGGAGAACTACGGACCGAAGCGATCCACTTATCTTCTGACACAGAAATCATCACCGACGCCCCGGTCGACAACCATGGCAAGGGTCAATCTTTTTCGCCCACTGACCTGGTTGCGGCAGCCCTGACTTCCTGCATGATGACGATTATGGGAATCGCAGCAGAAAAAAATGGCTGGTCACTCGATGGCTTGAAGGCGGAGACAAAGAAAATCATGAGAGCAGACCCCCGGAAAATCTCCAGGATTGAGATTCAGTTTTCATGGCCTGAGTGTGATCTCACGGAAGAGCAACGTCAACACCTCAAAGACAAAGCAGTCACCTGTCCTGTGGCACTAAGCTTGCATCATGAGCTTGTGCAGGATGTGAAGTTCAATTTTTAGGCAATCGCCTTTTGATTATTGGAAATGGTTACCAGGTCTTGGTAGTCTATGCCAAAGTGGGAAGCATCGTGAACGACCTTGCCGTTTCTCAGTACGATCACCTGGGGTGATTGATGTCGCACATTCAGTTTTTCGGCGACTGCATTCGAGACATCACGAAAACGGATAAGATCCAGGAAATAGGTTTTCACCTGATTCATTTCGGCCTGATCCCAGCGTCGTTCAAGTCGATCAAGTGATGCAGCACTGATAGAGCATCTTGTGCTGTGTTTGAAAATGATAATGGGCCGGCTATTCGACTCATCTATGATTTGGTCTATTGTGTCGACCGATTGTAACTCGCTCCAGTTCATACTAGTTGTTCCAGATTTCTCTCTCTTTTCTATCAAATTTTGGTTTTGAAATCTTGTCTTTAACAGCTTGGGGTTGTTCTTTGTTCCCATTCAGTTTTACCCACATGATATTCCACTTCCTCATAGCCTCGCGGAAGAAGTCATTGCTCACATACGCAGCTTTCTTGTACTTGTAGCTGGGGTGCTGATGCTTGGCATACTTCACCTTCATCTTATAAGGTCCAAGGTAGTTGGCAATGGCATTCGCATTCCAGGAGTGATCGGGACGATTCACCCGGATCGGACCCATGAACGAGGAGACATATCGGTTGGGGAAAAGTGATTGCCATACCTGACGGACATACAGGTTGAAGGTCATGGTGTTGGAATACCTGGGCTTGACCTTATAATCCTTGTTGGCGAATGGTGATCCGGGAGAATACCTGGGGGCTACCAGAAGGTCAGATTTTGACCAACGATTGGGTTTAGTATACCGAGGTTTAACCACCTGTCGCTTCCCCAGAAATGGTGAGGGAGCCGAATATCTTGGTGTTGTCCCGGCCAGTTGACGCTTGGTAAATGGCATGCCAGTGGAGTACCTGGGCCTCACGACAAAAGAGCTTCTACTGAACGGACTAGGTCGGGAATATCGAGGCTTGACCGCGAAAGAACTTCGGCTAAATGGATTGGGCTGGGAATAGCGAGGACTTACCCTAAAGGAGCTGCGGCTAAATGGATTGGGTGCGGAATATCGCGGTTTTCGCAGTGCCAGGTCTGATCGAGTGAAAGGTTTGCCAGGAGAAAAACGTGGTCTTGTGGTCACGGGACGCCGCCCGAAAGGAGCAGGCGGAGAATACCTGGGCTTGATGGGTGCTCCCGTGGAGGTCTTGCCGAAGGATAACGATCTTGGGGCCGCGAATTTACCTGAGGTTCCCGGAGGTCCTTGACTTCTGCCTTTTTTTGAGAACAGCCTGTAGAAGAAACCGCGCCGTTCGATGCGCTCAGTCTTCAGTCGTTTTTGCGTATCCTCCAAAAGCTGTGCTTGCACGTCCGTGACGGATGCCAGCAAGATTATGCTGAAGAATGCTATGGTGACTAAAAACCGCAAATGCTGAGGGATTGTGATCAAAGATTGACAATTACGCGCAGAATCTCAACTGACTCAATACTCTAGTAATGTCTGAACCTTCTCTTTTAACCGTCCATTTGGCAAAAAATTGTCCTCCAGCGCTGCTGCAAATGGTACCGGTGTATCCAGGGAGGCTTCCCTCATCACTGGAGCATCCAATTCCTGAAAGCAGTGCTCTCCCACCCAACTGGCAATTTCGGCGCCTATGCCGCCAGTGAGTGTATCTTCATGCAAAATCAGTAGTTTGTGCGTCTTGCTCACCGAGTTGCGTACGGCATCTTTATCCCAGGGTAACAACGTGCGCAAATCCAGTATCTCGATCCTGCCATCGAAGTCCTGAGCAATCTCCAAAGCCCAATGTACACCCAACCCATACGTAACCAGGGTCAGGTCGGTACCTTCCTTCACGACTTCAGCCTTGCCAATCTCAAGTGTATAGTAAGGTTGCGGAACTTCCCCGGACAATGAGCGATAGAGGTATTTGTGCTCAAAAAACATCACTGGATTCGGATCCTCAATCGCGGCACACAAAAGGCCTTTAGCGTCATGTGGGTTAGAAGGATACACGATCTTCAATCCCGGAGTATGAAAAAACCAGGCTTCGTTGGACTGTGAATGGAAAGGGCCTGCACCGACTCCAGCGCCTGTAGGCATGCGAATAACCACATCTGCATTTTGTTGCCATCGATAGTGGATCTTGGCGAGGTTATTCACGATCTGGTTAAAGCCACAGGTAACAAAGTCCGCGAATTGCATTTCTACAATGGCTTTCATACCAGCGATGCTGAGGCCTAATGCACTACCCACGATGGCGGATTCGCAAAGTGGTGTGTTCCGAATCCTGTCATGACCAAATCGATCAACGAAACCTTCGGTGATTTTGAACACCCCGCCATATTCAGCTACATCCTGCCCCATGAGGATAAGTTCATGGTGCTTTTCGAGGGATTGTGCCAGACCTTCGGAGATCGCATCCACAAACCTCAAAGACTGCGTGTGCATACCTGTGAGATCTGTAGGCGTTGGTTCGTGCGGGGCGAAGAGGTCATCTATTTCCGTAGAGGTGGACGCTTCCACGGGTTTTTCATCGAAAGCCAGCCGCACGTTATCATCTATTTCTTTTTTGAGCGCTACCCTGATTTCGGCCAGCGCTTCCGTCGAAACTCCCTCACCCTTTAGAAATGCCTCATAGTTCTCGATGGGGTCCTTTTCAGCCCAATATTCCATGAGCTCTTTGGGTACATATTTTGTGCCGGAGGCTTCTTCGTGGCCACGCATCCGGAAGGTGCGTGCTTCAAAAATGATGGGTCGGGGGTTCTCACGGACGCTTTGGACGAGTGGCTCAAGTTCATTCAACACTTCCAGGATATTGTTGCCATCGACACTGTAAGCTTCCATGCCATAAGCCGGACCTTTCACCGTGAAGGATTCGAAATTGAACTGCTCACTACTGGGTGTGGAGAGTCCATACCCATTATTTTCAATCACAAAGATCACCGGTAGGTTCCACACGGAGGCCACGTTGACGGCTTCATGAAAATCTCCCTCACTGGAGCCCCCATCACCAGTGAACACCAGTGTTGCCTGTCCGGATTTTCGAATTTTCTGTGCCAGAGCGATGCCATCGGCAATGCCCAACTGTGGCCCTAGGTGTGAGATCATCCCAACGATCTTATGTGCCGCGGTACCAAAGTGGAAACTACGGTCACGCCCTTTGGTAAACCCGCTCGCTTTGCCCTGGAATTGGCCAAAAAGCTTTGCTAGCGGAACCTGTCGTGTGGTAAAAACACCCAGGTTCCTGTGCATAGGCAATATGAATTCGTCGTTGTCCAGTGCCAGTGCGGCTCCGACCGATATGGCCTCCTGTCCTATGCCTGAAAACCACTTGCTAATCCTGCCCTGGCGCAGTAGAATGAGCATTTTTTCCTCAATCAGTCTTGGGAAAACCAGTGATCGGTAGATGTCAAGAAGCTTTTTCTTGCTTCGGCGATTGCGTTTGAAGTCCATATTGGGGTGAAAAGTTGCGCAAAGCTAGCGCTAATGGCATCGACAGGCAATTAACCTTACTTTTGTGCGCATGATAAAATTCGAGGAGTTCTACCTGGAAAATGGCTTGCAGGTGATTGTGCACGAAGACCCCGACTCGGCCCTGGTCTGTATGAACCTGCTCTATAAAGTGGGCTCAAGAAACGAGAGACCTCATAAGACTGGGTTTGCACACCTTTTTGAGCATCTGATGTTCGGCGGGTCAGCCAATATTCCTCAATTTGACACACCGCTGCAAATGGTAGGTGGAGACAACAATGCTTTTACCAGCACAGACATCACCAACTACTATATCACGCTACCAGCGGCCAATGTAGAAACGGCTTTTTGGCTGGAATCCGACAGGATGCTGGGCTTGTCCTTCGACCCAAAGGTGTTGGAGGTGCAGCAAAAAGTAGTCATTGAAGAGTTTCGCCAACGCTATATCAATCAACCTTACGGAGATATCTGGCACCTACTGCGACCGATGGCTTACGAGAAACACGCGTACCAGTGGCCCACCATTGGTAGCGATATCAGCCATATAGAAGAAGCGACCATGGAGGATGTCAAGCAGTTTTTCTATAGCTGGTATGTTCCCAATAATGCAGTTTTGGTGCTTGCAGGAGCAATTGATAAAGACAAGGCGCGACACCTGGCGGAGAAATGGTTTGGCCCCATTCCCGCCGGAACTACGACTCCACCAAACCCGGAAGCAGAACCCGTTCAGCAGGTGGCCAGACGCAAAGAGCACGTGGCGGATGTGCCTACCAGCGCATTCTACAAGGTTTATCACATGCCTGGACGGATGGACACCGGTTACCACCCTGCCGACTTGCTCAGTGATGTGCTTGGAAGAGGCAAATCTTCACTGCTCTATCAGCAGTTGGTAAGGCAACATGAGATTTTCAGAAGTGTATCCAGTTATGTAACCGGTAGTGTGGATCCGGGGCTCCTGGTCATCAGCGGCAAGCTTGCACAAGGGGTGGATCTTGAGGAGGCTGAGCAGGCCGTTTCGAGGATCACCGACGGTATTCTTCAGCATGGTGTGGAACAGGAAGATCTTGAGCGAGTGAAGAATCAATCTGAGGCGGCCCTGGTGTATGGCGAAGTAGAATTGCTCAATCGTGCCATGAGCCTGGCTTACAGCGCCTTTTTGGGCGATACCAATTTGGCAAATGAAGAGCTGGAGCAAATAAGAAAAGTCGGCAAGGAGGATATTGAAAGTGCCGCAGCTTCTATCTTGCGCGACGAAAACTCATCTACACTGTACTACAAGGCCAAGGCCCAATAACCAAGCGACTATGAAACCAAATATCCGAATAGGCTACGGCTACGATGTACATCGACTGGCAGAGGGTGTCCCTTTTTGGTTGGGGGGAATCCAGATTGAGCATAGCCATGGCGCCTATGGACACTCCGATGCAGATGTGCTGATTCACGTGATTTGTGATGCGCTGTTGGGAGCGGCTAACCTCAGGGACATTGGTTATCACTTTTCCGACAAGGACCCAAAGTACAAAGGCATCGACAGTAAGGTTTTGCTACGGAAGGTGGTGGAACTCATTCAGCAGGAAGGTTATGAGATTGGCAATGTTGATGCGACCGTATGCCTGCAAGCTCCGAAGATCTCTCCCTATATAGAGGATATGAAGGCCTGCCTGGCCGAAGTGATGGAAATTGCTGAAAAAGACATTTCCGTAAAGGCAACGACTACTGAAAAGCTGGGTTTTGTAGGCAGGGAAGAAGGCGTATCTGCGCACGCAGTAGCGCTGATCTATGAGCCTGATAACCCTACGATCGTCCGTCGCTTTCCTTAGCAGCCTGTCAACCAGGAACCAGTAATTAGACAAACCTGGGGATTCGACGAATTTGGCACCCCTAATAGCTCAATTTGTGGACTCTGTTCTTTGCACGCGCTTCTAGCTTCGAAGCCGAATCATCAATTGAAACCGCAAAGAACAAATCATGGAAATTCTCTCACTACCCCAGCTGCGTCTGGCCCAACTGCAAAATCTCACCGAACGTTTACTCCCTATTGTCAAGGGGATTGAGCAACTGGCGCCGCAGGTACACCAGATCGGCAACGCCTTTGATACCTTCCAAAGGGGAATGGTCAGGAAAGGCGCTTCATCAGATAAGCCCAGTTTGGATAGAACCAGGGATCAATACATTTCGGGTTTGCTACATGAGGTACAGGCGGAGCAGTATTTTCCGCATGTATCGGAGACCGCTGATGTCTTGAAGCAGATCATAGGGGTCACCAGCAAATATGGTTTTGGCCTCACGAGGCTTCCATACAATGAGCAGACCGCACAAACCGATAACATGCTTTCAGAACTGGAGACACTGGACCTTTCCCAATTACCTCATTTGGCACGTTGGTTAGATCCCATTCGGTTGGCCAATGATACCTTCAAGCAGGCGGTAAAGGAATACCTGGAAGGAGAGGTACGGACTGCCGATATAGCTTCCGCTACAGCTGCTGCTCCGGCGTTGGAGGAGGCTGTCAGAACCCTCTTTGCTGTGCTATTCGCTCACTTGCAAATTGCCAGAACCGAACAGCTTGAGCAGGCGTACAAGGAGATCGCTCAGCTGACGGCTTCCTACCGATGACTTTTCAGCACTTTCATGGATGAAACGTGCTGCCTGAGGCCAGGGAAGGCTGTAACACCCATGAAATATGTTTCCCAGGCTCCAGGTTTGCTGTTACATGGATGAAACACATTATCTGGACGCCAGGGAGACTGTCGCATGCGTGCAACACCATTCCTGAGCTGCGGGCGAGCTGTTTCATGCGTGCAGCGGGCGAGTGGGAATTGGACCCTTGCGCGAGAAAGGAGGGTTACCTCAAATCCACTGTAGAAATCCCTGACCTGGCTTAAGTTTAGCGACAGCGAACTTGAGCCATAATTTCAATCAAGTTTTCAACTTGTCAAGATATGCCCTCGAAGTACGAGATAGATGACCATCAGGCTCCACATTTCATCACCTTTGCGACAGTGCAATGGGTAGATGCATTGTCTCGACCATGCTATAAGCAAATTGTGATTGATAGCTTAGATTTTTGTCAAGCCAAAAAAGGACTGACCCTATTCGCCTATGTAATCATGAGTAATCATGTTCACCTGATCGCTGCTGCAAAGGAAGGTTTCGATCTCTCGGGTATTCTAAGAGATCTTAAGAAGCACACAAGTAAAGAAATCATAAAGGCAATAGAGGAAAATCCATTTGAAAGTCGTAAAAGTTGGATGCTGTGGATTTTTAGATCAGCGGGCAAGAGAAATGCCAACAACAAACACTTTCAGTTTTGGCAAAAAGATAATAGACCCATCCAACTCTCGACAAATAGAATGATAGATCAGCGACTACGATATGTTCATGATAATCCAGTGAAGGAAGGACTAGTGCATGAGCCCGAGTATTATGTATTTAGTAGCGCCTTTGATTATTCTGGTGGTCGGGGACCGATATCTATTGAATTGATAGTTTGAAAAAGAGGGGTGGCTAAGGCTTTGGGTTGATATTATTCGGAGGTTGCAAACCTCCAATTATTTCAGGCTTCAGTTACAAACTGAAGCCAGCATCTGAGCTTATTTGCCGATGTGATCATGAGCAATCTTGACCTGGATTAAGTTTAGCGGCAGCGAACTTGAGCCACAAATTCAATCAAGTTTTCAACTTGGTAAGATATGCCCTCAAAGTACGAGATAGATGACCACCCCGCTCTTCGACATGTTCTGAAAGGCATGTCGAAGGATAGATAAGGAGGGATTTCAAATCCCGGAGCTAATATAGAGATCGAGCGCCATCCGATTTGTCATGTCGATATTTGAAGGAATGCTACTCCTCTATTGGAACTGAGTTGATATTTGACAGTAGAGGCAATGCACACTTAGCGTGTAAAGGCTTAGACGGTTTTATTGGCATCAACTGAATCAAATGAGAGAATTAAAGTTTAGCGGTAAGCGAATCGTCATCGATGAAAAAGGAACTTTATTGGTGGTTGATGGGATGAGTCTATTCTACGTATTTATGTTTCTGGCTACTTCTTTCATAGCGGGATTATTTTACCTCTATGTAAAGGAGATAATCGGCATTTCAATTATGGTGTTTGCGACAATTGGTTTTATCAAGGAAAGCGTCCAAAAAGTCACTCAAATTCATTTCAGCGATCAGGTTTTGTCGCAGTATCAATCCTTACTGGGGTTTAGGTTTAAGCGCTTGAAGCGAGATTTTCAAAAGGCAGAGTTGACTTTGACACAATCATTGAAAGGTGGTGGAGATGGTACGCATACAGTAAACTATTATGAGCTGATGGCATTGATTGTCAATTCCAAAAATCAAGAATTCAAAGTCCTTGAACTACAAAGGAGAAAGAATGCGATTGAGCTTTCAAAGTTCTTGGAGAGCAACAAAGTTCCTGTCGCAATGCAACTGGATAAGTATTGAGATAGGCAACGTTGAGGTTTGGAACAATATATTGGTAGGCTGTTCACTTCTAGATGGAGGGCGTTTGCAAGCCTTGCTCTTCGACATGTTCTGAAAGGCATGTCGAAGGATAGATAAGGAGGGGTTTACGGCTTTGATCAGGTTGTCGAGAATGCGGTTTATTGTTTTTTTGACTTGATATATTGCAAGTATAGGCACAGGCGGACGCTTGGATTGATTTATATGAAGGAAGTTGCTAAAAGTGAATTAAATCAAATTGCGAATAGAACTATTGGCGTTGCTACTCCTCTATTGGAACTGAGTCGATATTTGACAGTAGATACAATCTACGCTCAGTGGAGTCACTATATTACGAAAAAGGCACAAGCGGACGCTTGCGCCAGAGGGTGGCTAAGGCTTTGGGTTGATATTGTTCGGAGGTTGCAAACCCCAATTATTTCAGGCTTCAGTTACAAACTGAAGCCAGTATCTGGACTGAAACGGTTGAATTTGTAGGATCTCAAACCATTAACGGGTACAGGAGCGCCCATCACTAGGGTTTATGAAAAGAGTATTAGTTTTTGCCGGGGCTGTTCTGTTGATAGCCATCGGAATTGCCATAGTGAATGCCTTATCAAAGAATACCCCAGAATATCGAGCAGGAAAAGCCTACATCTATAATTCTAATGACCTGGAAAAAGAGCTCGGACATATTGGGAAGGTCTATTTCCTGGAATCCTCAAAATACACTACCATGATTTCAGCGGATTCGTGTAGACTCTACTTTTTAGTCGAGACCCATGATGGTGAGGTTCCTGTAGAAATCGAAATGGTTCGGGCAAAATCTCACACCTCCAATGATCCTAAATGGGTCATCACAAGCCATAGGGCATTTCCTTAGATATCCCTAGTATCCTCGAGGTGACATACGGTATTATGTTGTATTTCAGGTATTAGCTAGACCCTTTCGCCTGGATTATAGCGGCTGTCAACCTGAGCCGGGTCGAAGGGTAGATCAGACGTTTTTGAATGGTTTTTCTTATGCCCTGTCCACGGTGCGACAGTCGCACTAGACGACGCCTATTCAAGGTCAACCCTTAATTGCCTCCGAAGATGAATCCGGTATAGCCATTGCAAGGATTGTAGAACTCGAAGAGGTCAGGTACGGTAATCCCCTCGATCATGTAGATTTCCCCACCACTGAAGATCTCATCCATCAAACCATGAAACTGATCAATGAGCTCCTGGCTGGCATCATCATCGGTGATGAAGTCGTTGTCGTCTGTGAAGGTGATCTGAAAGCGGTTACCCTGTTGCACGGCGTCGAAGCCACGCAAGTAAAACTCAGCATTGTTGAATTCATCTAAAGTCACAAACCCCACACCATTCAAAATGCTATTGTCATTGAGTAGGATTCCATAGTACCATTGGAAAGCCACCACATTGGGGAAAATAGCCTCCACTTCGTCAGCTATGATCGCACCATTGTCATAAATAAAAGGACCTGAGATATCAAAGAAATTTCCTGGCTGGAAGGCGCTGTAGGTCTGGAAAAGCGATCCTGTCATTTCAAAACTTCCCAATCCCGGTGCATTACCATCAAACCGGACCAGGGAGTCCACCTGGCCATCGCAAAATGAACCTAAGACGGTGCTGCTTTCCCCCACAGGGATTTGATCCAGTTCGAAGCTTGTGCCTCCAACATTGAACCTGGCTGGTTCGGCCAGTACGATATTGCCGCTGATGACGGTATAAGTAGTCTGGCCATCAATGTTCAGAACACCATTGGCTATGATTTCTTCAAACGTTTCTCCAACGGCTGCGCCATGTACTTTCAGCCTGCGGTTGTCCAAATCCACTGTGAGTGAAATCGTTGTGTTGTCCTGGGGTAGGTACATGTTAAGCGGCACATAATTGCCAACGCTGCCAAGGCCAGGTTCGCGAAAATTAATCTCATCGAGGCGTCCCAATACGTCTGTGGTGATCAATGTCAGGTCGTTGAGGCTTGCGGGCGTGAAGATCAGGTTGGTATTTTGACCAATGGCACCGTCGGTTTTGCTGGCGAAAACAAGGTCGCCATTGCTGGTCTCGGTGATATAAACAAACTCAAACTCGCCACCAAAAGTGGCTTGCTCCTGTTCGAAAAGGTAATGAAAGATGCCATAGGTTTCCAGGACTAATTCCAGTCCTTGGCGGCTGTCGATCCTGTAGGGAATGGTTTGGTCTCTGAACTCGCCATCGTTGACACCCAGGTCTGATCGTATGCGTACCGTGCCATCCTCATCAAATTCCATTAGGAGTAGAAATATGCCTCCCGTGGGTGTGGGTTGATAATCAAGGCGCCAGCCGTTATTGGGATCCGTGAGTTGGTCAATGAGTGTGGAGGTGGCGTCTTCGATGCGTTCTTCTACAGGTGGAAGTTCGGCTTCATCATCAAAGGCACAGCTTGCTCCAAGGACAACAATCGATATGTAAAGAATCCACTTTTTCACGTTACAACCTCCTTTGTACAGCTGCTCTGATGGCCTCAAGGCTTACGCCTGTGACACGTTCGTAATGATCACTGATCGAAGCCAGTTTGGAGTCAATCAGCACTTTTCCATCATTGATGGAGATGCAATCATCGGTTACACAATCGGGGTCGGTGGCAATGAAATTCTGATCAAAATCCGGATCAAAAAGGAAGAATGCCACAGTTTCGGCAAAATCTTCATTGGGAGAAGAAGTTGCATAGGGGGAAACAAACCCACGATTCAGCGCCTCACCGTTAGTCAGTACGAACCATGAGCCTGGTCCGGTGTAGCCGGTTGAAGCAATGGTTTCAAATGCATTGGGCAGTTTGTAGCGCTGATGGACGGTATGGGCAAATTCATGATAGACCGTCTGCAATTGCAGATCGCGCCAGGCCGTATCCTGAACATCAATGGCATTGACATTGGTGAAGGTGATCTGCGCTCCGGCATCGGCGGTACCGAGGGTCACGGTTCCGTCGGGGTTATAAATCAATCCTCCCAGGAACACGATCTCTGCTGGTACGTGGTTAGCGAAGAAGTCACGTCCATTGGGGACTTCGATGTAGGGGTTGATCCAGAACTCCTGTATGAAGTCCAGCATGGGTCTCACAGCCTCCAGTCTAGGAGGTGTTACCCGTTCGCCAGGGTTCACGAAATTGTCCACAAAGCGGTACCGAATGGCCATACCCCACCTTTGGGTGAAGTTTTCATCAATGTATCTGTCCAATTCGGTTTCTATGGTGATGGACGGCTCCTGTACGGGGACATTCAATTCTTCCTCCTGGTAACATGAGCTTAGGAATGACCCCAGAAGAATCACACCAAGCACTTGCCATTTTCTCATTTCTCGTTTCCTCCTTTCCATAATCACCGGTCGTTGGGTTCCAGTCCTCCTACATCTACAGCTGAGCTCGGAATTTGCAGAGCACGTCTGGGATCATTGCCATCCATGACGGCGCCATTGCTTCTGACGATAGGCAACCCAAATCGCTTCAGATCAAACCACCGCATTCCCTGCATAATAAATTCTTTGCGTCGCTCAAAGAGCACGATATAAGTTAGAACGTCATTGAGGTCATCTCCTGTTCCTACGAAATTCCGTATGACATCCAGCGTGAGCACGGGTGTGCCTCCCGTGAAGCGGCGGTTGGCGAGTACCTGCAAGTCAGCCACTGCCTCATCCAGATTGCCCAGGAAGGCATTGGCCTCTGCGCGATTGAGTAGGACCTCTTCACCGGTGAAGGCCATGTGGATGTAGTAGGGAGACCCTACGTTGGAGTTGAGGCTACTCCGCTCGAAAAGGTTTTCGTAGCGTACGGGATATACCGCATCAAAACCCTTGACAAATGCGGGGTTTTCACGAGCATCGGTCAATCCCGGAAACGGATCGTCTCCAAAGAGGCTGTTGTAGAATGTCTGATTCGGTCCGAAAGCAAAGTCTACACGCTGGACCAGAGATATCTTACGCATCAGCAACAGATTAGCGGCTTGGTCTGGCGAAGTATACAATCGGGGGTATTCCACCGTGGATGAACGCGCCATCTGGAACTCTGTACTGGTCATGTCCCGCACAAAGGCTTCGGGGTTTGTCCCTAAAAGGGCGTCGCTGTATTGGCGACACCTGGTGAAATCGCGTTGGTATAAATAGAATCGGGAAGCGAAGGCCAAAGCGGCATTGCGATTGAAATGGTATTTCCCTGAATTTTCGAAGAATGTATCGTCTACCAAGTCCAATGCACGGAGCAAGTCATCTTCTACCTCATCATATACCCTTCGAACGGATTCCCTTTCGTATTGAACCAGGAAAGTTGTTTCCGGCTCCTTAATGTAGGGTACGCCATCACCGGCGTTGTTGCCGAAGTGGAGGCCGAACATATTGACCAGCATAAAATGACCGTAAGCTCGGGTCAGTAAGGCTTCTGCCTCTACGGCATCTTTTAGTGCTTCGTCCTCACTATCCAATACGGGTAGGCCATCGAGTATAGCCAGTACTTCATTGGCGTGGGAGATGGCATTGTACGTTTGAAACCAGAAAAAATCTGGTGTATCCAATTCTGTTGGTCCTGTTGAGACGTCTTCCCAGTTAAACATTTCCTCGTGGCTGAGGCGAATCGTCGTTCCCAGGGTGAAGGTGATATCGTCCGTCATCCAGTCTGTGAAATTGGGACTGGAAATAGAATAAGCGCTTACCAGAAGTTGTTGAGCCTTTTCCAAATCATCCAGGGCCACCCGATTATCCGGATCCTCGTCCAGGAAGGTGTCACAGCTCCCTAGCAGCATCAATGCCGCGATACCTATCGATTTCCAGGAGAAGTGATATGGTCTTGATCTTTTCATCACTAGAATCCAATGTTTAAGGTGAACGTGACCAGTCGCGGTTGAGGCAAAGCGACACCACCGGTACTGAAAAACTCTGGATCCTGTCCCCGAAGATTTTCACGATCTGAATAGAGCAACGCCAGGTTCTGACCTTCCACGGACACATTGGCCGTGGCGAATCCCAGTCGATTGGTCAGGGCGGCAGGAAGCTGATAACCCAGGCGCACGGTTTTCAACCGGATGTAGTCACCGTTGGCCACGCGCTCGGTGCTTTTGTTGTAAAGCTGGTATGCCTGCACCACATCCCCGTTGGCCTGGGATACATTGCGGTTGACAATAGTCGGTATGTTGGTAATATCCTCATCTCCTGGTACCGCCCATCGGTCGACCAGCTCCCCAGGCAGTGCATCAAAGTCTGTGTAGGTAGCGAAGAAGGCGTCATTGAGCCGGATCTTGTAGCCAAACTTATAGGACAGCAGCACCATCACATTGAAGCCCTTCCAGGTCACTGTATTGGTGAATCCACCTGACCCACGAGGCTCTGTGGACCCCTCAAAGACCAGTATATCCTCGAGTCCGTCGCGATCCTGGAGGTCAAATTCCAATACCCGCTCGCCTTCGGCATTGAAGAAGGTAGGGACCCCACTGCCATTGAGGCCAGCGAAGTTGGCGGAGAACAATGATCGTCGAGGTCTTCCCAGGACACCTGCACCATTTTGGCCGATGGCATCGACAAAGCGGGGACCGAAGTCCAGGTTGGTGATCTTATCTCTGCTGTAGCCCATGTTGATGTTAGAGCGCCATACTAATCCGTTTTTGTCGTAGTTGGTGGTGTTGATCGTTAGCTCGAACCCCTCAATCTCCATGTCTGCGAAGTTGCCGACCTTAAGCCCTTGACCTCCTATACCACTGGATTGGACCGTACCTATGAGGTCGAAAGAATTTCGGATGTAATAATCCGCATTGATATTGATTTTACGATTAAGCAGTGAGAAATCTACACCTACATTGAACTCGCGGAGTTTCTCCCAGGTCAGTTCCGTATTGGTCAGGTCTTGAATGAACAATTGCGGCTCCACGTCTGTAGGACGTACTGTAACGTCTGCCTGAATGTTGAGTAGAGCACTTGCATTCGGCGGCAAGTTCCCGGAGAGGCCGTAGGTACCGCGTAGTTTCAGGTCCTGAATCACGGTAATACCGCTCATGAAAGGTTCGTTGTAGAGGTTCCACGCCCCACTGGCATTCCAGGTGGGGAGGAATCGGGCCTGCTGGCTGCGGCCCAGCTGGTTGGAGCCGTCGTAACGGAAAGTGAAATTGGCCACGTACCGGGAATCGTAAGCATAGCCGCCATTGAGGAACCAGCCTATGAATCTGTCCCGCTCCTCGTTGAGGGAGAAGTAGTCAATGTTTTGCAAGTTGAAGAACTCAATGATGTTGGGATCGGTAACCACTACACCACCGCTCTCATAGATTACGCCGAGGCCCGTCGCACTGGTCTCTGTACGATTGGTGAGTCGCAATTCCTGGCCTGCCAGTACATTGACCTCATGTACGGTATTGAAAGACTTAGACCAGTCACCACTCACCCGACTGAAAAAGTTGATCAGATCGCTTTGATCCTGATAGTTGAAGCCACCCTGCGGCAGCACCACCACGGGATTCAGACCTGGATTTGCCGGATCCTGGAAGAGCAAGTTGTTGGATTGTTGAATGAATTGGGTACCGTCGGCGCGGAAAGCCTCAGCTTGATTTGAATTTTCTGTGACGATATGTTCGCGATTGGTATTGGCGTACCTAATCTGCATGACCCCTTTCAGGTTGAGGTTTTCGATGGGAGAATAGTCGAAGTTGGTTTGCGCTGAAACGTCAACGACCTCAATCTCAATGAAGTTGTTGTCCAGTTCATGCAGAATGTTGAATGGCGCAAAGTTTCTACGGAAGAATTCCAGGTCTCCATTTTCATCAAACGGTCGAATAGAGCGTGCCGTATTGATGCTGTAGCTGTAGGGGTTGATATCAAAATCACGGTTGAATTGGCCTGTAATGGGATCGAGCTCCCGGTTACGGGTACCTGGTGCTTTCTGATCGCGATAGCTGGCGTTCAATTTCAGTCCGAAAGTGAATTGCTCGGAAATGAAGTAGGTGTTGCGTGCCGTAGCAGTAAATCGATTCACCTGATCGGCCAGGGTTTGTCCCTGATCTCCGAGGTAACTCAGTGAATAATAGTTGTTGGACTTTTCGCTCCCCGTCGTGAAGCTCAGGGCATGTTGCTGTTGCAATCCGAAATCACGAAAGAGCACATCGAACCAATCCGTATTAGCGTTTTCGTATTGATTGAGAAACTCCTCGTTGAGGGACCCTCCCGGACCCCAGTCCAGTTGATGGTTGGCGATCAGGGCGTACATTTTGCCCAAAGCACCATAGTTCCTGGCCCGAACTGAGGTACTGATATCTACCAGACCTTTCCGGGACAGTTCCCGGTAGACGGACATCTCCTCGGCTGAATTGAGCAGATCAAATTGATTGTAGGTGGGGCGAAGCTTGCCAGAGAAATTGGCAGAGTAGTTTACCCTCAAGGCACCGCTCTTACCTCTTTTGGTTGTGATTACGATGACGCCGTTGGCTGCCCGTGCTCCATAAATCGCCGTTGCTGAGGCATCCTTCAGGATCTGGAATGACTCGATGTCACTGGGATTGAGGTTGGCAATGGATGAACTCGTAAGCGTATTGGCATTGCCGGAGATGAGGTCATCTGTGTTGACATTCTGCAGGTCCTCCAGGATTACACCATCCACCACGAACAAAGGCTGGTTATTGCCATTGAGTGAGGCATTGCCACGTATCCTTATCCTGGGAGCCGTACCAAACGTACCCGAGACATTGTCCACATTCACGCCGGCGACCTGGCCTTCCAACACTCGGCTGACATCCACCATACCCTGAGGCCTGATGTCCTCCATTTTCAGGCTTTCTGACGCCCCGGTAAAGAGTTTACGTTGTACCTCCTGGAATCCTGTGACCACCACTTCCTCCGTAAGTATCGCGTCCTCCTTCAGTTGGATATTGAGATTGGTCTGACCGGAAAAGGTGATTTCCTGGGTCTCCATACCGATCATGCGGAAGATGAGCACATCACCATTGTTCCCGGTGATGGTGAAGTTGCCGTCCAGGTCTGAGACGGCACCTCTTTCTGAACTCTGATTGTAGATCGTGGCGCCGATAAGCGGTTCACCGGCACTGTCTGTTACTTTGCCTCGAATCGTACGTTGCGCTGAGGCGCTCAGACACAGTACGATGATACCAACCGCTATACCAACAACCCTGAACATGTCCTAATGAAACCTAATGCTAGTCCCGATCAAACTCCATGGTGAATGTCATTTCGACAACTTCCAGCCAGCCTGCATCAGCTAAGGAGTCAAATCCTTGGCTGGTAGTGATGGTATCAGCTCCGCCAGCCGATACCAAAGCTGGTGACCAGGCAAACCAGAAATCCTGCGTTTCCAAGGTCAACGAGTTCTCGGCCTTTTCCACAACAGTGAATCGCGTCGGGATGCCACTTACGGTGAAATTGTCCTGATCCAGATCCAGATCTGTGCCATCTTCTTCCCATTCGCCATCATCTTCAAAATCGATGATGATCGGTTCACCATTGCTGTTTACTGCCCGAGCATCTCTCAACAAACGCTCATAGGTGAAGTCATCTTTAAACTCGATTTGGTACGAGCTCTCACCATTGATTGTGGCAGAAGGGGTCAAGTTGATGCCCTGCGTGCCGTAGCCGGATGGAGGACTGGAAATGGTGATGTCATCCAACTCCCATTCGCCTATGAGCAGGTTAACGTCTGGTTCGTCGTCACTACCACAGGCAACAATGAAAGCTAGAGGGAGGAAGAACAGGTATAGTAAATTCTTTTTCATAAGTCTTAGTAGCTAGTGCTTTGATAGAAAGTTATCAAGTAAATATCAATAAAGTTTTGTCTTTCCCTTACAGGCGCAATGAAAATTGTGTTTTTCGTATTGTGGATTGGGGCTTGTTACGGATATCGTAATCATTTTCAAATGCTACCTAGAAATCCGGGTGTCCTTCCGATGTGCCAAGAAAAGGGATGAAATAAAGCTACAATGATCGACTCCCGAAGGAAGGAGGGCCTGAAAAGCGGATCTTCCTTGTATTTATTGGTCCAGGATAAAAGAAAGATTTCTCGTACCTCGAAATGACAAGTAGGGATTGTAGTGACAATTGCCGAAATCGAATCTATGTGTCATCCCGAAGAATGAGGGATCTTCCTTGTGGATAATTGGCTTATGCTAGAAGAAAGATTTCTCCTTCGTCGAAATGACAACATTGGAAGTAAACGCTACTCGGTCGCTTCGCATACCCATCTCCAGTATCCACCGAGGGAACGAATCCCTTACAATTACGAATTCTTCCCCCCTCATTGATGAAAGTATGCCCCATAGCTTTTACCTGTAGACGCAAACTTTGAGTTCGTTGCCCCCTATGTCCTGTGTATCGTAAACAACACGGTTGTCCGGAATTAACAATTACTTAACAAAGAACAGTTGAGGGAAAACTTAAGAAGAATGGTTGGTGAAAGCATGTGTTGGCTCAACTACAGTATATAACATCTGCTATAAACCAAATATCCTTTGCCGCAGGTGATAAATACCCAAAAGTGGGTATTGTCCGAGCCTGCTGCAGGAGCTAAAATTGTCAATTATCAAAAATTACCAAACCCATGTCACGCTCATTTCTGCGAATCGCCCTACTCATTTTTGCCACCTTTCTTGTGGCTCATTTGACCAGATCGCAAGCACTCAACTATACTGGCACCCACTACGGCCTAACAACCGGCGACGTACCTCTTCTCATTGGTTCGGGTAGCAGCAGTTTTGGCTTTGAGACGGGGAAGGTCACATTTGATAGCAACGACAATGCACGCAATATTCAAAACTCATTTTTTGGCGCGTATTCCGGCTATTCAAGTTCTACGGGAGATAACAACGTCTTTCTGGGCTATCGGGCGGGATACAGTAACAATGGTTCCAGCAACATTTTCCTGGGATACCGGGCTGGTCACAACGAAACAGGCTCCAACAAACTATACATTGACAACTCCGATACTTCGACACCCCTGATCTGGGGCGACTTTTCCACCGACAAACTGCGCATCAATGGCATGCTGGGGGTCGGCCGTAACCCCAACTATCAGCTGGATGTGGCCGGTGACACTTATGTCCGGGGCAACCTTTTCGTGTTCGACGGCGGTTACCTGGATGATGACACCACCCCCGGTGGTGGCACCGATGACTGGATCAAATTCAATGGTCATATCCGCATGAGGTCGTCCAATGCAGAGTCGGGCATGCGGCTACTTTCCACCAGTTCCAGCACGGATTATCTCAACCTGACGCAGAAAGATGGCATTTCGTACTTTTCCAATTCGAATGACGCCACGAATTACTTCCTCAGGGGGACTGCCTCCAGTGTCTATACCCGCGGTGATTTGTTTGTAGAGGGGGATGATGTTCGTTCCAATGACGGGAATCTCCGGCTAAGTGGAGATGACGATGTGCGTATCGTCATGGACTATAAAAACAACCATGCCGATACACGGCGCATTCAGTTCGGCAAAAACGATGAAGACGATCCGGGTTTTGTGGAGTTGGCAGCGATAGAAGAAGGTGGCGACGCCTATTTCAATAGTAATTTATTCGTCACTGGCGATCTGGATGTTCGGGGAGGTGATATCCGCGAAAACAATGGCGACCTGCGGCTCAATGGAGAAGACAACGTCCAGATTTCCATGGACTACAACAACAACGATGATGATGCAAGCAATCAACGAAGGATACAGCTGGGCAAAAATGACGAAGGTAATGGCGGCAATTTCGAGGAGTTGTTGAGTGTGCGGGAAAACGGGCACACCTACGTCAATAATGATCTGTACTTGGACGGAGGTGACATCAGGGAAACAAGTGGGGACCTTAGGTTGAACGCCGACGAAAATGTCCAGATCTCAATGGATTTCAACAACAATGACGATGATGCGGCCAACTCACGTCGTATTCAGTTTGGGAAGAATGACGAAGGTAACGGCGGCAATTTTGAGGAGTTGATGAGCATTCGCGAAAATGGCAATACGCATATCAACTATGATCTCATTGTGGAAGGGAGTGATATTCGGGACAATTCGGGCTCTCTACGATTGGCAGGAGAGGACGATGTACGCATTGTCATGGATCACAACAATGATGATAACAACATCCGCAGTATTCAGTTCGGCAGGAACAACGTAACTGATGGGTCTTTCGAGGAGCTCATGCGACTCAGCGAAACCGGTAACCTTGGAATAGGCATTACGACGCCTACCCAGAAGCTGTCGGTAGCAGGGGAAATCCGGGCCGCTAATGACGATACGGAATCTGAGTTCGTCGTCATTGGACATGGAGGTAGCAATGGTTATGTCAACACAGTTGGTGATGGTAACCTGGATTTCCGCCAGGATGGCGATACCAAAATGAGTATTACAGATGCGGGTAAAGTAGGCATAGGCACGACCAGTCCTATTGGCATGCTGGACATTACCAGCACTGGCTCACTCGGTGGACAGTTCACACCTGCCAATGCCTATTTCCGAATCACCAACGGAACACATGAATTGCTGTTGGACAATAACGAGATCTATTCCAGTTCTTCCATGATCCTGGGCAAAGAATTTGACAGCGATTTCATTATTAGAAATGTGAACGCAGCCAACAGCGACAACCTGCTGACTGTCGGCAGAGAGGGCAACGTAGGTATGAAGATGGATCCCGACGATGTCGCTCGTCTGGCGGTGTCCGGAAGGGTCAGGAGTGCATTCGACCCCACTGGAGCCGAGTATGTGGAAATGTGGCATGGCGGGGGCAACGCCTATGTCAACTGGGTGGGCGATGGCAACCTGGATTTCCGCTATGGTGGTGCAGATCAGATGAGCATCATTCGGAACGAGGGTAATGGCACGGCAGACCTGAACATCACTGGTAAAGTGCTCACCGCCGGTGGCAGCAGTGATGACTGGAATCAGGCCTATGATCAGCGTCCGGAGCAAGTAGCTGGCCAGGGGTTGAACTGGGACGGTAGTACCCTTAGCGTTAACAACGCCGCCGTCAACTACTGGGATGAGCTTGCATCGGACCGACTTTACTTCGCAGGAACGTCTTTCTCGGACCTCCTTAAATTGAGCAATATAGAGCAGGCAGATGCTAGCGATGAAACCGGAGTGGTCTACTTCGATATAAACTACGCCGCAAGCCAAAGTGCCTTTCCAGTGGACGGCGGCGGCCTGGTGGTAAGGGATGAAGATGGCTGGGGAGCCCTGGTCTCTACCACCAATATGCAATTCCTTGATGCCGACCTCTATGGCTTGGAGGTAGCCAATGACGTTCAGGTCAATGGGGCCATTGCAACAGCTCTGGTGAAGGCCCGCAACAATGCCGGCCTGAAACTCTACAACGCTACGGATCAGGGGATCTTCATCGACGATACCGGAGCCGTCGGTTTGGGTACGGACACGCCCCTCGAGGCAATTCACCTCAACGGTACCCTGCGTGGCGACGAAACCCTGGGAGGCGCCTTGAATGTGCAAACGGCCAATGGCCAGGTACAGATAGGGCCCCAGTCTGCGAATGCCATGAATTTTACTACAGATCGTGGCTTCTACCATTTTGACACCACGCTCGTCGTGCAGGGCGGGACCTTCGCCAGCGACGTCGATGACAACCTTAGGCTGGTGGTCAATAGCACGGCTACGGGTAGTGAATTGGCCCTGGAGATCGACCAGACCAAAAACGCCACTTTGCACGGGGATCTGGACGTGAAAGGCAAGTTAATACTGGATCCTGCCAATGTCCGTGAAGATGACAATCGACCCATGCTACTTACGCTAGACACTGATGGTTCTGTAGCGCAGCGAACGGTGCGATCCATCGAAAGCCCCTGGCTGTATGAAAAGATCTTCAATGGCCGCGATTCTATCATGGCCATTTGCCCGGATAGTGTGATGCTGGACACCACCTTCGTGGAAGTAATTGACCTCAATGGCAACATCAAGATCGGACCCAATGCCTATATCGACGACGATGTTTTCGCGGGGGATTCCGTAGGAGGGTCCGACGACTGGATCAAGTTCAGCAACTACCTGGAGTTTCGGTCGGCGGATGAAAACAAAGGACTGGTCCTGGTTGACCGCGAAGAGATCAGTGATTACCTCAACATCCACCATCAGGATGACACTACTTACTTTGCAAACAGCAAAGGCGCCAGCGACTATTTCCTGCGCAGTACGGGCAAGGACGTGGAGTTTGGAGGGGATGTGATCATCCCTACCCTGAAAACGGAAGAGTATGCCGGTGATGACTCGCAGACATTCATCATCGACAGGGACAACACCAGCGATTCCGCGAGGTTCCACTTCGGCGTCGATGGGGCCCTGGGCTCCGGCAACTATCGTGAACTCATGTCGCTGGATGAGCAGGGCAATTTGTCTTTGACCAACCTCATCGAGAATGACACGCTGGTCTATGTTGTGGTGCGGGACACCATTTCCGGTCAGCTCTACGCACGCGATGCGACGACCATTGGACCATGGCAGGTAGTTGCGGGCAATCTGGGCTATGATGGCGGCCAGGTCGGTATTGGCTTGAATGGCGCGACGCCTTCCTCCACCCTGGATGTTGGTGGGGAAATGAAAGTGAGAACTATCCCCAGTAACGACACAGGTGACGTGATTTTGGTAACAGATACTACTGGGGTGATTCAACAACGGAATATCACCACCTTGGGATTATCACCTTGGGAAGTTGGGGAGACGGCGATCAATTACGTGGGTGATGTGAATATCGGTGCGGATACCGCGCTGGCCGTCCTGGATGTCAAAGGGAATACGCAGGTGTCGGGCAGGGTCTTGGCAGGAGAACTTCAGGTAGCCAGCTTGTCTAGTACTGAACCTTCGCAGTACCTGTCAGTCAATAACCTGGGGGAGGTGCAACTTCGTGATGCCCCGGAGCTCATCTCAGGTCACAATGATAACTATACCAAGATGGTGGTTTTGGATACGGCTACCGGCAGATTTTTCACACGAGACGTGAGTTCCTTGTCGGAGATCAGTCCTTGGGAGTCCCTGGATGGCGGGCAAATCCGTTTCAATGGAGACGTCATCATTGGCAACGACGCAGATACGGCCTTGCTGCAGGTGAATGGCGACGGGTTCTTCACCGAGTCGATTTCGGCGAATACCTTCATTCTGGGGGAAGTGGCCACTAGTGACAGCAAAGACCTTTTGGTTCATGATTCCGACGGCTCCATTGCCAAGAGAACCGTAGGCTCATTGGTGGAGGGCCCCCACAATGATCCCTTGTCCTCCAGGATCATGGTGATTGATGCAGATACCGCCTTCCGGTATGCAGAAATTGCCGACCTTCCATTCACACCCTTTACCGAGTATCAGGGCCCAACCCTGGATCATCGCAATCCTGACCACCTCTACTTTGGCGGTTCCATGGATCTACAAAGTGATTTCGATGCCAATGCTATCACCGCGCGAGGAACCCTCACTTTGGAATCCGTTGCCACGGACAACAATGTCAACAATGTTCTGGTGAAGACGGCAAGTGGTACTGTGAGGTCACGTAGTGCCTATACCTTCAGCCCCTGGGATTGGCAAACATCTGGCCAGATTGACTACACGGGTAACGTCAACATCTCGGGTGGGCTGCTGGACGCTAGCGACATGCGAACCGGCAATCTCACAGTAACTTCTTCGCTCTCCATTCCTTCCGTAAGTGAAATAGCCGCTCCGTCTGCAACGGATAAGGTTCTGGTAGAGTCCGGAGGTCAGCTGATGTACAGGACTGCAAGCTCACTGACTGGAACATCCACCGCATGGGTTAGCGGGGCTGCCAGCAGTATCAAGTACAACGACGGCAACGTGGGCATAGGCACAGGTGCCTCTGATCCGACAGCTACCCTGGAAGTCAATGGTGATGTGCGCTTCAGCAACCTGGCCACCACAACCAGCAATGAAGACCTCCTGCTCATTGATCCTTCGGGAAATATCCTTTCGCAGACAAAGACCGATTTCTTCAATGGCGTTAGCCTCAGCCCCTGGACGCAAAGTGGTAACGACCTGGAATACTCAGGGGGTACCGTTACCGTAGACGTCACAGGCACCAACAAGGCCTTGATAGCCCAAAGTGGCGGCATCAACGTCTTCCAGGTAGACGGGACAGGATACGTCCGCGCCAACAAACTCAAGCTGACACCTACGGGCTGGTCCGACTATGTCCTGCGTGCCGACTATGACCTCAGACCCCTGGAGGAAGTGGAAGCCTTCATTGAAGAAAATGAGCACCTCCCTGAAGTACCTTCCGAAGCAGAAGTGCTTGAGGAAGGTGTGGAGGTCACCGAGATGCAAAGCTTGCTGCTGAAGAAAATCGAAGAGCTGACACTCTACATTATCGATCAGGACAAGCAGATCAAGGAGCAGGATGAGGAGATCTCCCAGCTCAAAGAGCTGAATCAGCTCCTACTGGAGCAAAGTGCCCGCATTGCAGAACTGGAGCGTAAGCTGGACAAGTAATTTCTTTTCATCTCTAGATAAGAACTGAAACCATGAAAAGGGATATAGATACTGCGCGTTTGCCATTGAAGATTAACCGACTGTTGGTCCTCGTCTTCTTGCTGGGATCACTGGCCTCCCACGGACAGGGCATCCAATTTGACTACGATGCTGGTGGTAACCGCATCAAGCGCCATATTCCCAGCTCCTCGCGCCTCGTAGCGGAAGCTTTGCAAACCGAGACCGACAGCGTCGCTGTCAAAGACATCCCCGACGAGGAAGCCTTTTATCCCAACCCTACCGATGGGCTGGTTCACTTTTTTGTCAATGATCCGGATGTCACGCAATCCAGGGTCAGCATTGTCGAACTCAATGGCCGGCTGATGCAGGAAGCGGAATTTGAGGAACAGGAGTTTGCACTCAACCTCAGGGATCTGCCCAATGGCATCTACCTGGTACGCTGGCAAATGGGCAGTGAAGTGCGGACAGCAAAAATCATCAAACAATGAGGGCTTTCGGTATCATGACACAAGGCAAGCGATTACTGCTCTCATGTGCCCTCTTGCTGACCCTTCAGGCGCAGGCACAGGATATTCCGCGAATTCTCAACCTGAATGGCACCTACACCGGGATACAAGACTTTGTCGCTGAGAAAGAAATCAATTTCTCAGATTTTGAGTATCAGGCAGAAACCGGGGAGACCTTTGTCGCGCAACTACGCTATCATGAGATCCTCGATAGCTTCGGCGGCGAATTGATGGTGGATCCACAGAATCCACCATCCAATCGCGGCGAGGCGGGAATGACATCATCATCTTTCTCGGTAAGTCCCTCTGGTAGCTTCAACTACCAGATCCCCATTGTGGTGACGCCGGGGACCAATGACATGACACCTCAACTGGCCATTGTCTACAACAGTCTTGCCAATGATGGCATCGTGGGCAGGGGCTTCACCCTGAGTGGACTCTCTTCAATCACACGAGGACCTGCTACCTTTTTCCACGATGATTTGTCTGATCCAGTAGATTTTGATAACAATGACAAGCTGCTGATAGACGGCGAACGGCTTGTCCGTGTGGCTGGTGGCAACTACGGCAAATCTACAGCCGAGTACAGGACTGAGAACAACCGCATGGCCAAGATTGTGGAGTATGGCGACATTGATGGCAATGCCTATTTCAAGGTTTGGGAGCGATCGGGCTTGATCAAGTACTACGGTGGAACGGATGCTGGCGGCGCCAGTCAGATTTACCAGGCCGGTGAAACGGGGCGGATCCACACCTGGCTCCTCTCCAGGATAGAAGACCGATCCGGCAACTACATCACGGTCTCTTATGACAAAACTGACGGACAATATCTGCCATTGAAGATTGACTACACTGGAAACAACTCAGGCCATAGCCCCTTTGCCTCGGTAGAGTTCGAGTACGAACAAAGAGCGCAGGGAAACGACATCATCAGATTCTTTGTGGCGGGTGGGCAAAACCAGATAAGAAACAGGTTAAAAAAGATCATCAACAAATACGGTGAAACAACTTTTCGGGAGTATGTCCTGGACTATGAGGAATATGATCACCAACCTTACCTCACCTCGGTGACAGAATACGGTGAAAACGGAGAATCCGGAGGTATAAGCTACACACCCATCACCTTTGACTGGGGCCAAGAGGTAAAAGGCTTTGAAACGGCTTCTGCCCAAAATGACTTCTTGGTGAATATACCGTCAATCAGTTCACTTCCCGAGGAGAATCCGGACGCCTTTGCTACCAAGGAAGAGTACGCCGGGGACTTCAATGGGGATGGAAAAGTCAATCTATTGACTGTGGAATATTATTGGGTGTATGGGGACTACAATCCAGGAAATATCACCTTCTATTCGGAATATCGATGGACTTTGTACGGTGAAATCAATGGAGCACTGCAGATCCTTGGGAGTGGGGCCTTTTCTCAAGTCCCTGATGATCTTTTCATAGGTGATTTCGATGGTGACGGGGATTCAGACCTGTTGAGTGTGGCGGGTAATGGAGATTGTAGGCTTTACAGTTACAATGGATCAACGCTCACCAACACATCTTTTGGTTCCGTGCCCGCTCATGATCACCTTGATGTCGCAGATTTCAATGGTGACGGTTTGATGGACTTACTCCTTGGTGTAAACGGCGCACTAAGTGGCCGAGAGTCAACGTTTCATTTCAGCACAGGAACGGGATTCACCCAGAGCGGGTCCTACACCGGCAATTATGCCGTCCATATGATTGCTGATTTCAATGGAGATGGTGCCGCGGATCTCTATATCAACGGCCTCCAGGGTGGCAGGAACCTACTGTTGATGGATAAGAATAACAACGGTGCCAGGGAGCAAATTCCACTTGCCTCCCTAGGTTACAATTGGCCGGATCTTGAGGATCCGAATATTGCACAAAAGACCGTCTTTGGAGATTTCAATGGCGATGGTTTGATGGACATTGTATTGATGGACGATCCCTGGGGTGTAGGGTATTGGCCTGTCTACTATGGTAATGGCGTAGATTTCACCCTCAATCAGATACAAATAGATGATTCCCAATTTCTGCGTGAGGGAAGCGGGATCTTTCCCGGGCTTGGCGCCCCCTACAACTACTCCATTTCGGCAATTGACCTGAATGGAGATGGTAAGAGTGATCTATTGATAGAATTTGAAGACGCCCAACAATCAACACAGGCGTATCTCCAGGGAAATAACAGGTTCTACTATGCGGGACCGGCCTTCAGTCGATCAGGGCGTAAAGCGCTGTATGGAGATTTCACTGGCAATGGCACTTCTGATGTCATGTTGGTTCCCAATTTCGCCAGCACCTGTGTTTCCGGTACGCCGTGCCTGGTCAAAAGATTTGATTTGGAATTGACGCTGGTTTCCGACTATCGCAAATTGCCACTGGCAGTGCGCTCGGTAGCCAACAGCCTGCATGCCCGCACTTTCATCGACTACAGCCCCTTGACTGACCCTGATGTCTACACGAAATATAGCAACGCAACTGGCAATTTCCTGGATGTTATCTCGCCGATGCAGGTGGTATCAGACCTCTACACCGACGATGGTATCGGGGGCGTTGACATAACCTCCTACCGCTACGAGGGAGCCAAAGTACATACCCGTGGGAAAGGTTTCATGGGCTTTCAAAAAGTGACCACAGAATCGGTGACTCAGGGATTGGTCAACACCCAAATCTATGACTGGGAGAATGCCGGAAAAATTCCCTTGCTCAAGCGAGAAACTTCCTACTCCAATGCCTTCGGGCAAATGGTGGCCGAAGTAGATATCCAATACACCAACATTGATGATGGCTACACGGACACCTACCTCTTTGCCAAAACGGAGGAGACTGCATCATCCTATGAGCCGACCACAGGGACGCGGGTGACCTCAGTTCGCACAAGATTTCCAGCCAACGAATACGACCAATATGGCAACATCGGGCGGGTGGAACAAACCCACCTCCTGTCCACAGGACATACCACGACCACGGTCAACACATATAAATCGGCAGATCTATCCCGGTGGATTATCGATAGGATTGAGACTGCTGCGGTCATCAGGACCGTCCCTGGAGGTGGCTCCGAAACCCGTCATTCTTCATTCACCTATTTTGATGTTACCGGCTATCTGGAAACCGAAACGATAGAGCCTGGACACAGTCTTGAGCTCACGACCACTTATCAATATGATGCCTATGGCAATATCCAGCAAGCCAGCAGAGCAGGTAGCGGGCAGGTTCGGATTGATAAGGTCACCTACGGATCGACGCATTACGGCCGTTTCCCTACCCGGGAAGAGAATGCCCTGGGACACGTCACCGTCAATCAGTTCGATCCTGTATCTGGAAATATTACCCGGACAACCGACCCCAATAACGAAGCCACTGATTTCCAATATGACGACTTTGGCAGACTCCATCAAGTCATTGGCCCGGAGGTAACTACTACAACATCGTATTACTGGGCCGATGCCAACGGCCCCTCCCAAAGCAGCTACTACGTGGAGATCACTACACCGGGACAACCCGCCGTACAGACGCACTATGACCGCTTGGGCCGGGTGCGCAGGGAAGGACAAATCGGATTTTCCGGCAACTATGTCATAGTGGACACGGAGTACAATGGCCGAGGACAGGTTTCACGGGTTTCCGAACCCTACTATGCCGGAGCATCAGCCATATGGTCTACCTACGTCTATGACGGCGTAGGCCGCATCACGACCCTGACACAACCTGGCGGACGTACCACCTCAACGACCTACGACGGCTTCACTACCCTCACCAACAATGCCAATGATCAGGACAACAAGCGAACGGTCAATGCTCTGGGACAGCTAGAGGAAAGTGAGGACAACGGGAATACCATTTTGGAGTACACCTATCACCCCAACGGACAAACGGAGACCATCCAGGTAAAGGGTAGATCCTCCACCCGCATCACCATGGGCTACGACCAGCTTGGCAACACTGAGTACGTCGATGACCCGGATTTGGGGAGGTTCGATTACGATTACAATGCTTACGGTGAACTCATCACACAGGTATCGGCCCGCAACACCACCACCTCCTTCCAGTACGATCTGCTAGGCCGGATGACCCACCGGGACATTGGCAGCAATGACCACAACACTGAATGGATCTGGGACGATCCTGCGGATGTTCCTGAGCGATGGACCGGGGCATTGTACCAGGTGAATACTACCAGCCCTGCGGGCACCGTCAGCCGTACCCACGAATATGGGGCACATGGCAGGGTGGAAAAGACCGTCGAGTCCTTGCCGGGTACAGGCAACTACACCACCAGATTCAATTATCTCCCGGATGGCAAGTTGGATAAGCTCACCTATCCCGGAGGTTTCAAAGTGAAGCACCACTACGATCCTAATCATGGATACCTGCAAAAGGTCACTTCGGAGGATAATACCGTCACCTACTGGGAGGCCATTGCAGAAAATGCCCGAGGGCAATTGACAGAGTACCAACAGGGGGGTCAGCTGGCTACATTCCGTGATTACGACCCCAGCACGGGTTATCACAGCAGTACCCAGACGCGCACCTCTGACAACACCGTGCTTCATCACCTGGGCTTCAAGTACGACCCGCTGGGCAACCTGACCAGCCGAAGTGATCACTTGATATCACTAACGGAGCGTTTCGACTATGACAATCTCAACAGGCTGAGAACCACTGAAATTGTTGGGAAGACCTATGGGTCCTTAAGCATGGATTATGATGACCTGGGCAACCTCACCTACAAATCTGATGTGGGTAATTATTTCTACGAAGAAAATACAGGAGGAGGCCCACATGCCCTTTCCAGGCTGGATCCCAGTACCGTGGCGAACTCCCGTATCCAGGATTGGACACAGGACATCACTTACACAGCATTCGAGAAAGTGGCCACCATTACCGACCGAAAATCACTTGGGGATGAGCGCTTGGATTTCATTTATGGGGTAGATCTGGAGCGCAAGGTGACTGAAACCTACATTGACAATACGCTGGCCATGACCAAGCGGTTCATCGGGGGCATCTATGAGGAAGAGCAGGTTGCCGGCGGAGAGGTACGGGCATTGCACTACATCCTTGCCCGCGGGGAGGCAGTGGCCATTCACACAGTACAAGGAACGTCAGCGGCGACACACTACCTGCTCAAGGACCACCTGGGGTCGGTAAGCGCGATTGCTGATGAAGCTGGCAATGTGCTGGAGCGAATGAGCTACGACGCCTGGGGCAACCGCCGGGATGCGACAGACTGGCAACTGCTGGATGATACCCAAGTGCAAACGAACCTCCACGATCGTGGCTTTACCGGCCATGAGCACCTCGATGCTTTCCGCCTGGTGAATATGAACGGCCGTGTCTATGACCCTGTGTTGGGGCGTTTCCTGTCAGCAGACCCTTTTACGCAGTTTCCGGATTACACCCAAGGCCTCAACCGCTACACCTATGTGCTGAACAACCCACTTAGCTATACCGACCCGAGTGGGTACAATGTGAGTGGTGGTCAGATTGCCGATGCGGCTATCAGCATTGGGCTATCAGCAATTCTCGGGCCGGGAGGCGCACTTCTTGGAGGGTTCTTCGGCGGAATGACAGGCGCACTTTTGGACGGAACTGATTTGAATGCCGCATTTGAGGCGAGTATCAAAGGCGCTGTTTTCAAGGCCGCTAGTGCCCAATTTGCTATGGGTGTAGGTAGTTCTTTCGGTCATGGCACTGGTCCTTTCATTCACGAGCTCTCGCGTGCAGGCAGTCATGGGATTAGCCAAGGCCTCATACGCCATGCGCAAGGAGGGAATTTTTGGCATGGTTTCGCGAGCGGAAGTGTTGGGAGCTTAGCGGGATCCTATTCACGTGGAGTGACCGTCTTCGAAGGGATTGTGATAACGGCAGTTGCCGGGGGTGCTTCTGAGGTTCTTGCTGGCGGCAACTTTGCAGATGGAGCCATTACAGGTGCATATACCTACTTGTTCAACCACGTTGGAAAAACACTAGCTACTAATAGTGAAAGAAGGAAAACGAACAAATACGTAAATGAACAGATAGCCTCAGGAAATGGCGTAGACTTAAGAAATCTTTTTCCTGTAGCAATACAGTTCGGTATTGACCTAGATCTTGTGTTTGGAAGCGGATATGATTTTACATTTGCGCGAATAATAGTTCTACAAGGCATTGACGCTGGACAAGTATTTGATGTGTTTGACAGGGGAGAGGCGGTTGGAATTGATCTGTCACTTAGCGGCGAGGCAACACTGTTATTCTACACGGGTGATATTAGCAATTTCAACGCTAATCTTTTAGAAGGGTCGCGATCGGAAATAAGTATTTCGGGCATCCCTGCCTTTTTTGGGGCCACTTGGGGAGGGACAGGTTTCGTATCTGAACCAGATATACGTGGCGGAAGAGTAATTGGTGTTGGTGTCAATTTGGGGTGGTCTATTCCAGGACTAAACAAATTTGATGTCAATTTAAATCAGGGGCAAACAACTGTCAGCCCATTGTTATTTGATCAGAAATGAGGCCTACTTATACTGTTGTGATTCTATTTTTGATGAGCTTCGGAATCCTGCTGGTCTACAAGCTTCTTCTCTCAGAAGAAGACCCATTCAAAGGATACGAAAAGAAGTTCAAGGAAGATCACTTCAACGGTAACGTACAACGACTGATCTCAAAAAGAGGAGCCTCATTAGTGATATTTAGTGATGAGGATAGCATTGCATTTGGGAATTATAGAAATTATCAATACGCCACAATCGAGATACACAGGTTCTTGCTACCAGGAGACTCAATTTGGAAAAGAGCGAATTCAGATACTATATGGGTAAGGAGAGACGGTCAAATTCATTTCTTCTATGGATTAGAGACAGCGAAGTCATTTCTTGAAAGTCCAAACTATAAGTGACTGGCCTTGTACTGAAACACTTGGCTTTGGAAGGCCCTCTACTAGCGCAAGCGTCCGCTTGTGCTGATTCATTACAGACATCGCCACCACTCTTCCACATGTCCTGAAAGGAATGTGGAAGGACAGATGATAAGGGATTCCAATCCAGAGCTTTAGTGATGAAAACACTTTTCTATCTTGTGATAATTTCTTTTTCTTCTGAATTGCTGTCACAGTATTAAATATGAAAGGAGTATTGATTATCAAAGGCGAGTTTAGACTATATCAGTCAAATGATCTTTACTTCAGTGGTGACATCAAGGCTGGTCTTAGACTTTCGGCGTGGAAGAACAGTTCAAACTTCACAGCTCTAGAAATCAAAGAGGTGTTGAATGCCGCAGAGAGTATCAGCCTAGGTTCAAAGGGTGAGATTGTAGCAGCATTTATGAACTCGAATTTGACTAAAAGTTTGAAGGTTGGTGATACCGTCTTCTGTGGATCACCAAATAAGAAGATTGGTGAATTATTGATTGGTAGTATAGACTAACTACTATTCCCCGCTCATCCACATGTTCCGAAGGTCGTGTCGAAGCACAGATATTGGGGAGATTTCCAATCTCTGCTATGATGGTACAGGCTTAGCAAAGACGGATTGCAAATCCTTTTGGATCTATACTTCCGGATGCCCTTCGGAACATCCGGAAGAGCGTCAAAGGCTGAGGTTTGGGATGCTATATTTGTCTAAAATCAGGATTATTCAGTGTCCTCCTTGAGTAGCACTGAGGGATCAATTTTGTACAAGGCTTGATCAATGAGCCGAAATAGTTTTTCCATACATAGACTCCTACCTTTTTTGAAAGTACCTATCGTGATTGCACTCTGCGCCATCATAAGCACAGAAATTGTCGCCCAAAGCTGGCAGAAAGGAGAACTGTTTCTCGAAAATGGGGGAAGGATGCACGGAGAGTTCATATTCAATGAAGTGTACCCGGAAGGCATGGTCGTATTTAGGCCCGATGGCGATACGACCCAGGTCCAGACCTGGCCAGCATTCAAAGTACGGCGGCTGGAATCTGAGCGGGTGACCTTAAAGAAAGAACACCTCGGCTACCAGCGCGGGATTCCTAATAGAGCGATCTTGGTAACTCTTGTATATGAAGGTGATTTTTATGAGGTACTTCATCGTAAGATACCTTTCAAGGCAACAACGGTGATTCCCTTTCTTACAGGTAGTACACTTTGGGTTGCTGCAATCCAAAGTTTGAAGTACAAACACCTGGTATATATCCGTGAAAAATCGTCTCAGGAATTACGAAAATTACCTACTGGAGGAAGGCACCATTCCGCCGACCAATTGAATGAGTTTGCCTTCAGCCTGCAGGGATTCGTGGAGGCAACAGATGCAAAGGCCTTCAGGCGGGAAATGAAAAACTACTACAGGAACAGAGAGATGCGAGGCCGAAGTATTGAGGAGCTAATCGAGCTCATACAAGTATGCGAGGATTTAGTCGCCAGATCCGAAGAAACCAGCAATTAGCATGTGCCTCCACTTTGTAGTCTTACCTCGAAACTACAACAATGGAAGTAAACGCTATCCTTCCGGTTTCTGAGGCATGAAGAATACCGGAAACTCAAGTCCTGGACCTTAGATCAAACCCACGCACCTTACCAAGAACCACGTCACTTCGACGACGGCAGGAGGAGAAGTCTCCTGGCCTGGCGCCCTGGTCGGGCACCCGGCTGGACACCTTCCCAGGCACTTGACGCTCTTCGACATGTTCCGAAGGGCATGTCGAAGCACAGATATTGGGGAGATTTCCAATCTCTGCTATGATGGTACAGGTTTAGCAAAGACGGATTGCAAATCCTTTTGGATCTATACTTCCGGATGCCCTTCGGAACATCCGGAAGAGCGTCACATCTTCTTTGGTAAAATGATTGGCTTACGCTAATAGAAAGATTTCTCGTACCTCGAAATGAACTGTGGTTAAAATCAAGTTAAATAGTTGAAAAGTTTACATTGTAGATGCTCCCGGTTTTAGCAATAGCGAATGCCTGCTTGATGATCTTGTTGGCCACTGCGATCAGAGCAAGCTTTCCAGATTTCCCTTTGGCTTTCAATCGATCATAGAGGTCTTTACATGCTTTGTTGCAGCTTTTGGCTGTGCACGCGCACATGTAGAGCATGCCTCTAATTTTGCTCATTCCCATTTTACATATTCGAGCTCTTCCTTTGATTGATTTTCCTGACTCGAATGTTCTAGGGCTTAGACCGAAATATGAACTCAGCTGTTTATGGTTTTCGAACTTGGTAACTGCTCCCGTCAGTACAATGAGCATCAGCGAAGTTTTCTTGCCTAGCCCGGGAATAGTCTGGAGATGTTCAAACATCTGACCATGATATTGTTGGATAATTTGGAGCATCTCTGACTCAACTTCAGAGATCTCATTCTCAAGTCGTTTTAGCTGCTCTTTAATCCCCAGATGTACCTTTTTGTTCCGAACGGTAGATTGGCTGAAAGCTTGCTGTTGTCTCAAAAAACTCGTTCGCTGTTTGTTAAGCTGATCAAGATAAGCTTGTAACTGTTTCAATTCCAGTACATAAGACTCTTCACCAATCCATTCTTTAGGTTGATTGATTCGTCCATATTCAGCAATCATTATTGCATCTTTTTTGTCCGTTTTAGCACGCATTAGCTTCATTTGACAAAACCTTCGGATAACCAAAGGATTAATCACACTTACTTTGATGTGATGATCTTGAAGAAACGTCGCTAGTCTCAAATAATATGGACCACTAGCTTCCATTACACACCAGCTGGACGGGGTTAGAGATTTTAATAGCTTGGAGAATCCTTTTCGGTCGTTGCTGAACTGGTAGGACTTGTACTTCTCAGATCCACCTTCAATAGCTACATCAAAATAGTCCTTTGAAATGTCAATGCCGATGTATTTTGTAGTAGAACTCATAACTTAGTAATTAGAAGATTTAGTTAGAAGAAACTGCTCTGGACTTATCAATCCTACATACAGGCTCTTTGCTTACCAGGCTCGGCCTAATGAACTGTTCAAGCTCAAAGCAGGGGGAAAGGGGATTACCATTGCGATCAGTCTCAATAGACCAATGACGGAACTTAATCTTTTTCCTTTCCCTTCTTCTGCTAAAGTATCTAAGACCTGATTCCAGGTAGTATCAAACATAGGATGACAGCTATGGAGACAGCACCAGCTCAAATTCTCTTGAAACCGCGCATTATTAGGTTTGGTAATCCTTCCAATTATCATCAGTTACCCAATTTTCCATGTCCCTGAGGACACAATCTCGAACGAAATCGAAAATGTTCTTATGCTCTGAAAGGATGATGTTAGAAGGAGCGCTACCTTGCCAAGACGGGTGAAAGACGATCACGTTCTTTTGGACAACACCATTTATCATTTCAAAACCACAATAAGTATCTGTGTCCTGCCTCGAACCAAATGATTCCACTTCCCTTTCTTGATGATGTTCATCTTGAAAAAGCTGATTCAACCTTTGATACCTATTCTCTTCTCCGTTTAATCGCCAAGGGATGAATTTGCCATTGTTCACTCGGTTGAACCAATAGAATTCATTCGGTAAGATTCTTGCCATTGGAATTGTTGCTAATGATGGATAGGGGATGTGTTCTCCTGAAACCCGACGTTAAACCCCTTACCCGGTTGTCTCTTCTGCCAGGTCGAAGAAATTGATCAGCCTGCTGATCTGCCCAACAAGTTCCTTGTGATCTGCACCTTGAAAATTCTCATTGTCTTCCAGAAAACTGAAGAACAGGTGCTCGATGTTTCTCCGCCAGCTGCGAGCAGGGCTGAAGGAAAGCAGCTCATCCAACTCATCCAGTAGCTTTATGTATTGGTCGTATTTGTGATGTGGAATGCTGTTATTTTCTCCCATTTTGTTACTGCTTTAGAAATGAATAATTGTGCCATTTCATGGCCGCAATAAGCCCAAGCCATTACTTTTATAGCGGCAATGTTACCATTAATACATCGGGTTGGGCGGTAAATCCAACCAATATGTAATTATAGTAACAATTCACAATAAATAGGAACAACTCGCAAATTATTTTGAATACATCTATTGGCCAAAAAATAAAATCCATCAGGATGTCCAGGAATATGTCCCAAAAGGATTTTGGAGAACATTTTGGGTTTAGCAGGGAGACGATTGCCAAGATAGAACGCGGTGATCAGCGTTTGTATTGGGACCTTATAGTACCCATTGCAATTTTTGGTAACGTTAGTCTGGATGCATTGGCCGATCGAACCGACCTGAGCGAAGGCCAATTGGGGACTGCGATTATGGACCCAAAAGGAGAATACGAGCGTGGTCAGCCGGCTGCTTTGATCAAGGAATTGGTAGAAGAAAATGATCGCACGCGTCGCGCCCAGCTGGCGAGCCAGCTATTGGCGCTATATGCTGACTTGCAGCAAGAGGTGTCGAATCTCAAGGATGAGCTGCTCACGCTTTTTCGCAAGTTCAAATGAATGACCTGAATCTCGTCTTGCAATTGACCGATGATGGGTCCCATACGCTGTACCGGCAGGACCTGGATGAAACGTATCATTCGCATCGCGGCGCCATTGGGGAATCCGAGCATGTATTCATACAACATGGCCTGGAGTTCATAGACCTTCGAAGCAATGATCACCGTATTTCTATCCTGGAAATAGGGTTTGGTACGGGGCTCAACGCCTGGTTGGCATGGCAGTTCGGCAGGTCCAGGGGTGTTCAAATCGCCTATCATGGCCTGGAGCCTTTTCCCGTACCCTCGGAGCTCTGGAAGAATTTGGCGTACACGCCCGACCCTGCCTTCAACCAATTGCATGAGGTCGCATGGGACCATGCAATTGACCTTGATGGTCGCTTCACTTTCAGGAAGGTTCAGAAAACACTGGAGTCCTTCCGAGAGGATTTGCAGATAGACGTTGTTTTCTACGATGCCTTTGCACCCCGTAAGCAGCCGGAGGTTTGGTCAAAGCAGAACCTTGCCAGTTGCTACGATTTCCTTGTTCCTCACGGTATCCTCATTACCTATTGTGCACAGGGACAATTCAAGCGCAATCTCAAATCTGTGGGCTTCGACGTAGAAACGCTGCCGGGCGCCCTCGGCAAAAAAGAAATGGTGAGGGCCCACAAGCCTTGAGCTATTCCGGAACTATCCTCACGTCATCCTCGTCCGCAAGTCTACGGCCCATTGCACTGACAGCTGCCACATTGAAGAATCCCAGTACCTGCACATTAGGGTCTTCGGAGACGATGTTGGTGGAAACGTTCGACAATGGTGTGGCGAAGAGTTCGGCAAAACCTCCAGGACGGTCTGTTTCATCGATCACGCGCTGCAAGAAGAAGAATGCGTCATTGGAGATCGAATGGATCTCCACGTAAAGTGAATCACCAAAGAGGTACGGAACCTCAAACTGGAATTCGGCACCATCTTCCGTTTCTATGAATGGGTTGACACCATCGCGCAATGGTTGTATGAAAACCAGTCCATCTACCACACCACCTGCTGAAAAACCTGCATCGAAGGCGATGTTGATTTCGGAGGGCTGATTCAACAGGGTGTCATTCTTCCAGGCTTTGATCCAATAGGAGTCGCCAACGCCTTCAAAATCCCGGGCCCATACCTCTCCGAAGTAACCGTCCGGTAGGAACGGATCCTGCTCTTCTTCAAAACGGAAGGTCACACTGTCTATTTCAGGGACCCTGCCCATGGTCGTCTGGCTAAAGAAATTGCCCTCCGGAGTTTCCACCGATAGTGTGTATGTGCGGCCCACCTCTCCAAAAGGCACTCCTGGCTGGGCTTGCAATTCATAAAATCCTGGCTGTACTTCCACAAATGGAAAGGTGTTGCCTTGATCGTCTGCGATAGTGACCGTAGCATCTGTAACAGGAGGCGGATTGCCGTCCTGAAAGTAATTCTGTGTGCGCTGAACCCTAATGGACTGGCGCGTGCCATCGTTCGTCAACCAAGCATCGATCACAACGATAGGATCGATGTTTTCCAGATCTACTGTGATCTCGTCATCACAGCCAAGCATGATGACAACCATTGTTATGAGGAATATTGTTTTTTTCATTTCCTTAGAATTTGAAGTTGTAGCCGATTGACGGGAAGAATGTACCGATAATGGATACCTGCCGCGCCTCCGTAGCGACAGGGTTGCCCTCTGGAATCCTTGTTCGGGTATCTTCCTGGGCGAAGTAGATAGAGAAAGGGTTTCTTCGTGCATAGGCGTTGTAAAGCGTGAAAACCAGTTGGTCTTCCACTTTGCGCGGATTCCCATTCTTCTTGAACTTTTTCCCGTCTCGGATGACTGAGAAGTCCAGGCGGTGGTAATCCGGTATCCTCAGGTTGTTGCGAACGTCACCTTGTACGTATGGGATGACATAGCCCTGAACTTCGAACCTGGCATTGGGAAAAGTTGTCGGCGTACCACTGATATATGAGAAATTACCGGAAACTGACCACTGATCATTGATGTCGAAAAAGGCAGCAACTTTGAGGTTGTGCAATTGATCAAACCGTGTGGGATACCAGCTACCGTCGTTGATCCCATCTACCTTGAGTTCGGTTCGTCCAAGTGTATAGCTAACCCAGCCGTTGAACCTTCCAGTGACTTTCTTCAAGAAGAATTCTGCGCCATAGGCCCTTCCTCTACCGCTGAGGACGTCACCTTCCAGAAATTCGTTGATGAGTAAGTCCGCACCATCTATGTAGTCAATCTGATTTCTGGTGGCACGGTAGTATAACTCCACAGACGTTTCATACCGGTTGCCGTTGAAGTTTTGGAAAAGGCCCAGGGTAACCTGCTGGCCTGTTTGCGGCTCAATGTTGTTGGTACTTGGCGTCCATACATCGAGTGGGTTGCTCGCCGTAGTGTTGGAGATGAGGTGTATATACTGAGTGGTGAAATTGTAGCTTCCTTTCAGGGAGGTATACGGTGCAAATTGATACTTGAAAGAGAAACGTGGTTCGATGTTGCTATAGGTCTCAATGCTTTCGAAATTGCCGGCTTCCCGGGTGTCGATCACAGTCCTGCGCACACCAGGTATGGTGTCATTGTAAGTATAAACCGTGGCGTCTCCCAAATAGGCATACGTTGAGAACCGTATTCCATATTGCAGGCTTATCTGGCTGTTGATGTTCTGTTGGTTTCCGAAATACAGTGCTCCTTCGAATGCCTTGCGCTCATCCAGACTAATGTCAGTCACTTCCCCGTCACTGACACCCACAGCGTCAGCAGGTTTGAAGCGGTAGAGCAGGGCCTCACCGCCAAATGTGATCTCATTGTCCTTGTTCAGGAAATAAGTGAATTCTGGCTTGATATTGTAGGTCCGGATGCGCGATTCCCAATCAAATCTGTCCCGATCGTTTTCCCCAAAACTGAGTTCATAGTCGTAATCTGAGTAGAAGATGGTGAGGTTTGAGAAGAGTCTATCCGTATATAAATGGTTCCACCTGAAGGTGGTTGTCCGGTTGCCCCATGAAAACCCTTGCTGTTCGTCGAACCTGAAGACATCTCGGCCCAAGTACCCGGATAGGAATATCCTGTTCTTTTCATTGATGTTGTAATTGGTCTTCATGGTGAGGTCGTAGAAGTTGAGTGCAGCGCCATCGTCCAATACATCGGTAAATGCCTTGGCCAGGATATCGGCATATGAACGCCGGCCTGCGACAATGAAGGAAGCCTTATCCTTGACGATCGGTCCCTCTACGGCCAACCGGCTGAAGATCGTACTGATACCACCATTTGCTTCGAATTTCTTGGAGTTCCCCTCCTTCATTCGGATATCCAGTATGGAGGATATTCGTCCGCCATACCTGGCTGGGATGCCACCCTTGTACAATTTCACATCCTTGACCGCATCCGGATTGAACACAGAGAAAAACCCCAGCAGGTGGGACGAATTGTAAACCGGAGCCTCATCCAGTAAAACCAGGTTCTGACCAACACCTCCTCCTCTCACATTAAATCCCGAAGCACCCTCGCCCACGGTACTGACACCGGGTAGCAGCTGGAGGCTTTTTACAACATCCACCTCCCCAAGGAATGCCGGTATTTTTTCGATGGTCTTGATATCCAACTCCACCGTGGACATCTCCACTTCGGAAACGTTCGCGTCTTCCTTTTCTGCTGTGACTACCACTTCTTCCAGCACTTCGCTGGCGATGGAGAGCTCGACATCATTTTTGATATTCTGTGTCAGGGAGACGGTTTGGGTAGTATTTTCAAAACCGATGTAGCGGTATTCCAGGGTGTAGTCCCCCGCAGGCAACGTCAAGGAGTAAAACCCATATACATTGGAGATGACACCACCCTGGATCTCCTCGACATAAACCGTGGCTCCTATGAGAGTCTCTCCGTTTGTGGCATCCTTGATGTACCCGCTGATGGTAAAATTCTCCTGTGACCTGGCGCAATAGGCGCCGAACAGAATGACAGCCATAAGGACTGCCCGCAGTGAGTTGTGCATATTGTAAGGCAAGTTTTGTACGGTGATCTTGTATAACGAAATCCGAATAGGCATCACCCTAAGTGAAATACCCGCAGATAGGACGCAAAAAACGGGGAATAGTTCCCGGAAAGCACAAAAAAAATTTCAGACTTCACACAGATTAACCAAAATTCACTGCAACACACTCTTTTTTAACAGTTTGGTCTATCGGTAATGAAGGTGGTTCAGAATGGAATGTAGGTTCCTGGGTTTCCGGACTGTTGAGTACATTCAAGATGCTGGGCTTGAGTGGTTGCGCCTTTTCAACGCTTTGTGGGCTGAGAATATCACCTCAAATACAATAACTGCCCCATTATCAAGTTTGATAGATATCGAATTGATTTTCGAGCAAACAGAAGGCTATTGACCGAAATAGCTCTCTGAAGAATCACCAAACCTGTGAAGATGACCGTCCGAGGCCTATTGCCGACCCTGCACTAGGGTCGATCGGCAATTTGACTATTGCGGCCTCCTTAGGCTCATTTCACAACCAAAAAACGCTATGATGAAAAAGGAATTTTTTCAGACCATACTCATGCTTGCTTTGGGGGTATTGAGTCACATCCTACAGGGACAGCCCAGTGGGCTTCCAAATCCAATAAGTGCTTTCTTGAGTGGATCTTCAAACCCGATTTCGGTGGCGGTCCCATTCTTGGGTTTCGCCCCTGATAGCAGGGGCTCAGCAATGGGCGATGTGGGTGTGGCTACAACTCCTGACGCATACAGTATCCATTGGAATAATGCCAAGCTGGCATTCATAGATCATGACTTTGGATTTTCGTTCTCTTATTCTCCCTGGCTTGGAAACATCGTGAACGACATGTCACTCAATTACCTTACGGGCTACAAGAAGATCAATGAAAATGAGGCGGTGGGGATCTCCATGCGCTATTTTGATATGGGGGAAATTCAACTCACCAACCAGCAAGGCGAACCTATGGGTATTGAGAATCCTCGGGAGTGGGCCATTGACCTGACGTACTCAAGGAAGCTGGGACAAAACCTAAGCATCGCGGGAACAAGCAGATTTATCAGGTCTAACCTTGCAAGTAACATCACAGGGGCTCCAGATGTAAACCCAGGAACGAGTCTGGCGATAGACGTGGGTGTCTTCTATACGCAACCTCTTTCAATAAAGACGCTGGACTCGGAAATAGCTTTGGGGGCAAATGTTTCCAACATAGGTCAAAAAATCACCTACACGAATGAAACGAACGAAGATTTTATCCCGGCAAACCTACGCCTCGGGGGCGCATGGAATGTAGACGTCGATCAGTACCATTCTTTCTCGCTGGCGGTTGACCTCAATAAACTCCTGGTACCTACTCCCCCGAAATACCTGACCGATGACAATGGCGAATTTGTCCGTGATTCAGACGGCAACCTGATCATTGCTGAGGGCAAGGACCCCAACAGGCCGTTGCTCAGTGGTACTTTCGGGTCATTTACGGATGCCCCGGGCGGGTTTGGTGAGGAACTGAAGGAAATATCCTATTCCCTCGGTGCTGAATATTGGTACCGCGACCTGTTTGCTGCACGCGTCGGTTACTTCACCGAGCATGAGGATAAAGGCGACCGAAAATATTTTACAGCTGGACTTGGCTTTCGCTATCAGGTATTTGGCCTGGATGTTTCCTACCTGATCCCTCAAGAGCAGAATCATCCTTTGGGAGATACTTTGCGCCTCTCCTTTGTCTTCAGCTTTGATAAGCAAGATCCAGGTGATTATGCAACCGGACCTGGTAGCTGATTTGCTTTCCAATCAATCTTGAGGGCTCAAGACAGGAGCTACCTGAAGTTTGAAGCGATTAACACTTTCCTTGAGGTCCACAGCGATTTTGCTCAGGTGTTGGGTTTTCTCTATGTAG
Source organism: Cyclobacteriaceae bacterium (assembly GCA_965601475.1). Lineage (GTDB taxonomy): Bacteria > Bacteroidota > Bacteroidia > Cytophagales > Cyclobacteriaceae > JAWPMT01. The sequence goes on from OZ271832.1 coordinate 2,896,243, forward strand.
GTACGCATCCCTGCTGATAGTTCTGACGCAGAGGCTGCGATTTCTTCTGATCCCGTGGCGGTCTGTTCCGCTATCACCACGACTTCCTCCGTTGTATTGACCACTTTCTGGATACTCTCTGTCTGTAGCTTGGATGCCTGGAGTATTTCCTCCGAAGAGCGAAGGGTCTGTTCGGAAGTCGCTGAGATTTCAAGGAATACCTCCGATGCTTCGGCAGAGGCAGATACGCTCTCTTTGACGGTAGAAGCCATCAGGCCGATCATTCGAGCTGTTTCCGAAGTATCGTTTTGGACATCTTCAATGAGTTTCTTGATTTCCTGTGCCGAACGGCGAGAGTTCTCGGCCAGTTTTCTGATTTCTTCGGCGACGACACCGAATCCCCTGCCGGCGTCCCCAGCCTGAGCTGCTTCTATGGCCGCATTTAAGGATAATAGATTGGTCTGTCTTGCAATCTCGGTGATGACGCCCAGGACGCGAGAGATCTCTTGCGAACGGTCGGTGAGCACTTGCATGGAGGCATTTGTTTGCTCCGAGAAATGGGAGATTTCCTGAATGCGCTCAGCGACTTTGCTCACGATCTGATTGCCTTTCTCGCTATTGGTTACACCCTTTCTGGCGGCGGTATCAATGTTACTGGACTTGTCACCCGTTTCAACTGAGGACTGCAGGATGCTTTCGATCTCAGAAGAATTCTGATCAACTTTGGTTACCTGGCGGTGCGCTCCGTTGGTCATTTGCGCAATGGAAGACGCAATTTCCTGCGTATTCAAGCTCATCTCCTCGCCGGAAACCAACATTTCCTCCGATGAGGTTTCCACCGTCTCTGCGGATTGTGAGATCTGGATGATCAATGAGTTGAGGTTGTCCATAGCCTGGTTGAGGCTGGAGGTAAGGCTTTTGATGTCCCCATTGGCTTCTGAAGTGTAGCGCTGTGTCAGATCGCCATTGGCGAGGGCATTGATGATGTCATTGACCCTTAGGACTGGTTGTGCTATGGAGTCCAGGAGGTCATTCACGGAATGAGAAAGCTCGTACCAGGCGCCAGTCATACCGCCTTCCTCAACGCGTGACATGAGATCTCCCTGGGATCCGGCTGTCTTCACCACGCGATTGGTCTCGTCAATGACTTGCCGAAGGTTATCCCTCATATTGAGTAGTGCTTTGCCCAGTACATCGTTTTCGCTGAGTATCTCGAAGGGCTGATCCAGATTACCCTCGCCAACCTCCAATGCGAAAAGAGCCTTGTGATGAAGGGCATCTCGGAGTTTTGTTAATGATTTGGCCATATCACCAATTTCGTCGTTGGCCTGCTTGATTGAGGTGTCCGGCAGCTCACCATTGCTCATTTTCAAGATCAGTTGATTGATCCATTTGATGGGCTTGACAGTAGATCGAATGGAGTAGTAGGCAGAAAGAATACCTATCACTACAGCAAGTATTGTGAGCAGACGGTTGAAAAGTTCGACCTGATCAAATGCGCCATATTTCTCCAGGACCTTCTCGTTTGTGGTCTGCTGGATAGCCGCAATGTTTCGCTCCAGTGCTTGTTCCAGTCCCAGGAGTACTGGCTTGACCTGATCGTCGTAAATTGGAATCACGGTGAAAAAAAGCAGTTCATCGTCGTCATAGTCCTCGAAAGAGTTGAGAGCGGACATGATGGTTTTTTGCGGTGCTATACTTTCATCGAAAGCCTGGATGATTTGTACCAGTGAATCCAATTCTTTTTCGTTGCCAATCTGCTTTCTGATCGCCAGGACCTCCTGCTGGAGTCGAGGAAAATCCTCTTCATGGAGTTTTCTCAACCGAGCTTTTTGGTCTTCATTCGGCAGATAGATCCAGCTGTAAGTGTAGTTGTCCGCGTTTCGGATCAAGTTGTTCAGCTTCTCCATTTGCTGGAGTAAGGGGAGGTAAACATCCGTCACGGTTTGATCCAGTGACCTACTCTTGCGTAGCACAAAGCTGCTGAAAACAGTGGTGGCCAAAAAGAGGATGATAACCGCAGCATATCCTGCAATCAATTTTTTTCTGAGATCGAATCTTAATTTCTTTCTGTTCTTCACTTTTTCAATCAATTGCAAGTTGTTGGTCCCTGACTACTACCTCTGCGGCGAAGATTGTTGCACTCAGTACAGCGGCTGAAGGCTTCCAGCTATCAAGGTTGTTTAAGCGATAATAAGTTTTTTGGTTCTTGCCCAGCACTGGATGGATGAGGGTCCCAAACCATACGCCAGTGTAGAAGTCCTCAATGGTTTTTTCATTGATACGCCGCTCCCCGATCCTGTGCGTATTTTGGTTGAGCCGTTTGGGGTCTTCCTGCAGGTGCTCCTTCACTCCCTGAAGTATCTGCTCCTTGTCCGACCTGTCCATCACCCACTCAAAGGCAACAAAGAAAGAGTGCTCATAGACCCAGATACTTTCTTCATTGAGGTCGAACCAGAGCCAACCCTTTTCAATGTCTGAGGAAACAACGATACTTTGATTGACAAGGTCTTGTCCGGGCAATCCATTCGCATCAACATCCAGAATTCGAATTCTCACCTTAAAGTTTGGTAGGCTACTGGAACGGATGCGCAACTTGGCGCGGTTCAGCCTGAAAGGAGCATTTTCAGATTCGACTAGAAGTGCCATTGCACCACCATTGGCTTTTGCATCCAATCGCATGGTGCCCGTATTGAAATGCGGATTGCCAAGTTGTACTTGCTTAAGTCGGGAATAACCGATTTTTTCGTCAGCCACCACGACGCCATCCAGTTCCAGAATGGCTTCCTGTAGAAAGAACTGGTCCTGACCTGATCCCAGCAGGTCCTGAATTTTGTGGCTGACCGGCTCGTAACCCAAGGCTGAAAACAACAGATCCTCATGGATGTGCGCGCTGTCGAGGGCGAGTTCAAAAGTTCCATCCACGTCTGTAATGGTGCCAATGCCGAGTTCGCTGATGCCCACGGTAGCAAAAGGAATGGCTGCTCGTGTCTCCTGGTCGCGGAGTACTCCATTGAGCAAGATATCCCTGGCAAAAAGGCCAGGGCTCGTCATTTGGAGGAGGACAAAAATGAGGATTAATCTCATAGGTGCGGTTGCTGCCATTAGTGTTATGCCTTGTTTTATGGTCCGGCAAGGCCTAGAACTTCGCTCTTAGACTTATGCCCCAGTTAATGCCCGCTCTGGTGATATCGTCTCCCCGAATCAAAAGCGTGGGATTTTCATTCCTGGCGTCCAGGAGGTTGTAGCCTGTGAGCTGCAACGACACACCTGGCAAGAAGTCAAAATCCTTGAGTGTGACTGAAGCGTTCCAAATGGCCCGGGCATCAATCGGGTCACGGCTGTCAGCCTGAATGATATTGTCTGTAGGTTCGAAATTCTCATCAACTTCGAAAACAAGCGCCTCAGAGCGCTTCCTTTCAGCGAGGTAATTCAATGAAGTATTGAAATTGATATTTGAGGTGATGGGATAATTCCCCATCAGGTTGAAAATGAAATCTGGTGCTCTACCCGGATCAAAATCTTCTTGCTCTACTTCGCTATCCACACTCAAAAGGCCCGCCCCGGTAATGAAGTCGCCCTCCGTGACATCCAGGACATCCTGATAGGTGAAACTGGCAGATAAAAAGGCAGATGTTTTGAAATTGTACCTCAATTCAGCTTCTATCCCGCTCGTTTCTATGTCTCCTGCATTGACATACCTGTTTTGGACCAGGGCAGAGCGTGGATCAGGAACAAGTTGGATATTGTCCGTGATTTTTGTGTTGAAGTAGGTCAGGTTTGCATCAAAGTCCTTATTGATCCGATATCCACCGACAAACTCAATGGTCCTTACGTTTTCGGCTTCAATTTCTGTGTTGCCCACGACGTAGGAGTTGTTCTTTGAGTACAGCTCCACAAACGATGGTGCCCGAAATGCCGTGCCGAAAAGTCCCTTGAAGTAGAAATGCTTGTCGGGCGCGATCAAGAGGCCAATTCGTGGATTGGCAGATCCGCCCACATCGTTGTAGTCGTCATAGCGAATACCGGCCACCAAGCTAAATTGCTCCAAACCATAAGCATTCAAGAGGTTTTTCAGATTGAAATCCGCTTGCCCAAAGACGGCATAGATGTCTCTGCTGCGATCGGAGATCCAGCCAAAGTCCTCGTTGGTGTCGAGGGTCTGTCCGTAAGCTTCGAACGTGAGATAGGTGGTGCCGTTGAGGTTTTGTACCCGGTCAAACAGCACATTGCCATTGGCCCTGGTCTCAATATTTCCCAGGTTGTGATGCTCATACATTACGCCTCCCAGGACATTGACGATATTATCAAAATTGTAGGCAAAATTGACCTCCCCACCATAAACATTATTGACTCCTACCCTGTACAGGGTTTGCGCCTCACCAGGTGCATAAAAAGTAGGCTCCCTGGTGATAATGGGGTTGGAGTAACTAAGCTCAGTTAAGAAATTGAATATTTCACTGGTTTCGGCTGCCCAAAGCTCGCTCTTGGAGTCAAATTTATATCGGTCGGAATAGCCTTTGATGAGTAGCTCACCCTGCTGATTTTTGGTTTTGCCGCGGTAGCCCATTTCCAAATATTGAGCTACATTTTCTGTGATGCTTCCGTCGGAATAGGTTTCATAAAAACCAATGGGTACCTCGTCTTCTGAACTCATGTGGCTACCCAGGAGATAGAAGTTCTGGTAATCCACTTTGAGGTTGAAAGCAGCAGTTGACCTTCCATAGTTTAATACGCCGGGGACTGCCGAACCCGAGGGCCCATCATAGCCAAGGGTGGTGCGAAATATGGGATCAACAAGTTCGGAGGCAATATCGCTCATGAGCATTTCCTCGGGGCCATTTGTGGTGAAGTAGTCAGCTGAGGCTGTTATCGACAGGTCCTCACCTACTTTTCCGGTGGCTTGCGCGTTTAGGTTGTATCTGCCGAAGCTTCCATGACCCACTGAGACATTCGCCGTTTTATCCGGACGGTTGGTACGTATGTTGATTACTCCCAAGAAAGCGCCTGCGCCAAATAAGGTGGAACCAGGGCCACGGATAATCTCGATCTGCTTAATGTTCTCCAGTGGAAAATTTCCGATGAATACAGTGGCATCTCCATAGAAAATGGATCGTACCGGATGGTCATCTACCAGGAAGAGAATTTTGTTGTTAGTCCCGGTAGTGCTGTAGAGGCCTCTCACTCCAAGATTTGTACTTGGGTCGAAGCCTGTTCGTATCACGTCGAAGCCAGGCACATTGCGGAGTACTTCTTCCATGTTTTTTGCACCGCTTGTGGCGATTTGTTCGGCGGTGATTACTGTTACAGCCGAAGGCACTTCAGATAGGTTACTGAGATTCAGTTTGGATACGTTGACAACGTCGATGTCCATCAGCTCGTCCAGTGACATATTGAGTAGCTCTTCATCACTTAGGTCCTGTGCGGTACCTCCCAGGCTCAAAACCAAAAATGCAGGAAGGATGTATAGGTATGTTGTTATTTTTTTCATTGCTCTTTTTCGCTAGGTGAGTTAGAGGACTTTGCCACGCCCGAGGAGATTTGTGCCCATGACAAGGTTTTTGGATTCCAATGAGGCCTTGGATACCAGAAATCGCATTTTTCCATTTTCGAGAAAGAAGCCGATGTCAGAACCTTTGCCGGTGAGGCGATCGTTTTCGCTGACGATCAGAATACTGGCATTGCCGACGTTGTCGACAAAGTCTGAAATGTCCTTGTCTGCCGATCTGGGGATGAACACAATTTGACACTGCTTCACCTCAGATGCTGAGTTGAGTTTAATGACGCTGAGGTTGGGCTTTGCTTTAGTGAAACTCACCAGATAGTCGTAGACGCTCGAATTGCCTGCGACGCCAATTACGTAGGTGTTTGATGCCCCTGGCCAACGTACATTTTCGGCAAATTTTGTTAAGAACAGGGCATGAAATTTACCCTCTTGCGCATAGCTTCCGGCGGAAACCATCAACACTAGCAGGAGGAGATAGAGACCTTTCGCACTCCTGATTTTCTTGGCGTTTTTCTTCATCTTATAGGCATTTGATGAGTTGCTTTGAACTCACCAGCGTTTGATTTGTACAACCCTGCGAGTGCCTATATTCCTAGCTTTGTCCCGGTATTTAGGTGCAATTCAATACAATCGATCTCACCTTTGAAAGTCCATTCGCTGGGAATGCTCAATTATTCGTTGAACTAGCATTTTTCAAGGACGAACGAATAACGGGCCGAGAAGGCTACGGTCCATTATAAGACATTCCAAATACCATCAGATCATTCCTTGCCTGTACTGCCACGGGCATGAAAAATAGCTGGGTTTTCAGCGGCAAGATGGATTGCCACAGTTCCGGTCCAACAGGGATGACAAACGCCATGATATCTTTATAGTGCAGCAAATTCTTCCTATATTGCAATATTTCAATGCGCCGATCGATTGGCATCTGGTCACATTTGATTATGAAATAAGACCTTTTACGATTAGATTGGAGTACCGCTTATAATTGTGACGATGACGAGGATCAAAAAGGCAGGTCCCACCTTTGTGAAGAAGAGTGACCCTGAGGATTATATCAGGCGTCTGGAAGAGATAGATGCACTCAAGAGTCGTTTCTACGAGAACGTAAACCATGATCTGCGTACGCCGCTCATGTTGATAGAGGGATATGTGCAGCGAATCCTGGAAGATGGTGATACCTTCCTTAGTAGTAAGGCTGAGGCGGATTTTGAAAAACTGAAAAGAAATCTGCATTTGATAAGGTCGTTGAATGATCAAATGAACGATCTGAGCTTACTTGAGCGAAAAAAGCTTGTCCTGAAATTTGAGAAAGTACAACTCCAGGACTACGTGCGCGAGATTGTAGACTTATTTCAACCCAAAGCTGAGGGCGAAAGCAAGTCATTGAAATTCAAGAGCAATGTCGGAAATGCTGTCGAAACGATACTTGACAGGCACCAGTTTTCAAGGGTGATTTTCAACATACTCAACAACGCCCTGCAATACACCCCTGAAGAGGGTTCGATTTCTGTGATTCTTCAGGCGCATAAGCAAAACGATGGCTTCACCATATGTATCTATAATACCGGGAAGGCCATTGCACATGAAGCACTTCCACACCTCTTTGACCGATTTTATCGTGGGGAAGAAGGAGGACAACGGACGAACGTCAAAGGGATGGGAATTGGTTTGGAGCTAGCCAAAGAGATCACTTTGTTACATGGTGGGTCCATTATGGCGGATAGCCTCACGCATGAGGGCACTTGTTTTTTCATTTCGTTGCCCTACAACCTGGACAAGGAGGTACTGACCAACAACGTGAAGATAGAAGAGAAGATCTATCAGAAGCCCGAACCGGTAGCAAGAAAGGACACCCACACCATTCACATTGAAGGTAAAAAAGCCAACGTATTGATCGTTGATGACAATCCGGAGATCCGTGAATACATCAAGGACATTCTGGACGAAGAATACGCTGTGGATGAAGCGGAGAATGGAGAGGTGGCCATGGAGAAAATCGACAAAGGCTTCTATGACCTGATCATTGCTGATTTGATGATGCCCTGGATGGATGGGTTTGAGCTGTTGAGGGAACTGAATGATGAGAAGTATAATGGTGTCCCGGTCATGATTGTTTCCTCCAGGACTTCCGAATCCGACAAGCTCAAGGTGCTGGACGACGGGGCACTGGATTTTTTGACCAAACCTTTTAACCCAAAGGAACTTTCCCACCGTGTGGCCAATATCTTGAAGCACAAGAAGAACTGGAATGCCTTTGAAAACATTGGCCATACCCACAAGAATCAGATTGAAAAAGACTTGCTGATCAAATTAAGGAAAGTGATCCTCCAGCATATTGGGGATCCCAAACTTTCTGTTGCCCTTATAGCCGGTGAGCTATGCACCGCTGAGCGAAGTGCCTATCGGATGATCAAGACCCTCACGGGTAAGACACCCCTGGACTACATCAAGAGCTTGCGATATGAGTACGCCTATGATATCCTTGAGAAGGGAAAAGTGAAAAGCCTCACGGAGGCTGCAAGGTCGATAGGTATTTCAAATGCTACTTATTTCTCGACACAATTTCAAAAGCGCTATGGCGTTACGCCGGACGCATTATTGAAGCACTGAAACGGCACTTTTTGTTTTCGCCGTTGACCAACCTCAGGCAACAACCTCCTTTTCTTTCGCGCTGATGTGCCTGATGATCACGGAGGCATGGTCTCGGGAGTTTTCTATGAACCACTTATTGGTTTTCAAACCTCCGCAAATCACACCAGCCAGAAAGACACCGTTGACGTTCGTTTCCATCGTTTCAGCATTGTATTCGGGCGTCATGAATTCATCATCGCCGATGCGAATTCCGAGGGATTTCAAGAAGCTAAAATCCGGTTGGTATCCCGTCATCGCCAGAACAAAATCGTTCTCTAGGGTAATCGGCCCCTGCGGAGTCGAAATGTCGACTTCATGTTCCCGGATTTCGGTGATCTCACTTTGGAAGTAGGCCTTTATCGTGCCTTCTTTAATGCGATTGACCACGTCAGGGCGTACCCAATACTTGACGCTGGACAGTATTTCTTCTTCCCGGATCACCATGGTTACCTCTTTTGCTCCCTTACGATAGGTCTCCAGGGCAACGTCCACAGCTGAATTTGCTGCGCCTACAACCGCAATCTTCATGGCGTAAAAAGGGTGGGGGTCGCTATAGTAGTGTCGTACCTTGGCCAGTTCTTCACCCGGCACGTTGAGCATGTAGGGTAAGTCGTAGAAGCCCGTCGCCAGCACGATGTTCCGGGAATGGTAGGTCTTTTTGGTTGTCTGTATTTCGAAAACCTCTTCTTCCTTAACCTGAATTACTTCTTCATAGAGGTTCACTTTCAAATTCCAGGCACTTGATACTCGCCTGTAGTATTCCAATGCTTCTGGCCTGGTGGGTTTGGGATTGTGACTGATGAATGGCACATCTCCAATTTCCAGCCGGTCACTCGTGGAAAAGAAGGTCATGTTCTGCGGGTAGTTGTAGATGGAATTGACCAAACAACCTTTGTCGATGATTATATAGTCCAAGCCGGCTTTCTCCGCTTCTATTCCCGTGGCCAAACCAATCGGTCCAGCTCCAACGATCAAAACATCAAGTATTTGAGACATGCTTACAATCTATGATTTCAAAAGGCGTAATACAATAATCCATTCTTTGGTCATGTTGTTCCAAAAAGGAGAAAGCATTGAAACTTGGAGCGAGATTGAGCCCTATCTTCAACACCTTTGCGGGCATTTGATTGAGGAGGCGGTCGTAATACCCTTTTCCATAGCCAATGCGGCCACCGCTTCGGTCCGAGGCTAGCAATGGCACCAACACTACCTCCACTTCCCGGACATCAAATACCTGGGCATTGACGGGTGTTGGTATTTGAAAATCATCTTCAACAAAATGAGTGTCTTCGCTGATCAAATAATGCTCCATCGTCTCGTCGTGAAAATTCGTTCGGGAGACAACGATCCTTGATCCATTTCTTCTGAAATCCTTGATAATGGGCCAGGTGTCTACCTCCCCATTTCTTTTGATGGGCAGAAAAGTGTGGATGGTGCTTAGTTCGGGGGCGTCCTCGAGGAGTGCGAATAAGTTCTTACGTACAGCGAGTGATCTTTGGGAAACAAGCTCCCCGCTAAGGAGCTTGCGGTTGGTCAGAATGAGTCTTCGAAGAATCTGTTTGGCCATCATTCTTCCCAAAGCAAATGGAACCGCAAATCAAAAGGGTCAAAGCTTTGTAGAATCTCCTGAATGATAGAGGGGTTGGAGAAATAATAGGTCAGAAAGTTGTCGCGTCGCTCTTGGGGGACACCGCCAGGGAAAAGTACGGCTTTGATCTCCTCGATCTGCCGCATGGCGTCTTCGTTGTGGCGCTCCACTGCTTTGCGCATTTTGCCCTCAAGGTGGGCAATTCTTTTCAGAATACGTGCTTTTTCAGCCAGGCTATTCTCCCGGAGTGTGGGGTCGATGTTCGCAGCGTGCTCCTCCACTTCCTGCCATACCCTGTTGAAAGCCTCAATTTTGCCGTTGAGGGAATGATCTGTGCCTACGTCTTGGAGCTTTTTTCTTTTCAGCGCCAGTTCATCGAGAAAGAGATCTGCACTTGAGAGGTCGTTCCGCTCAATCTTGCGAGACGTGTTACGAGGAATGTACATGGCGAAGTTCCGTGGCAGCAGTACAGGAAAACTCACTTCATAATGGTCGAAAAGTGACTTTAGTTGCAACCAGTAAGCCATTTCGGCCGGTCCACCCACATACCCGAGGTTGGGCAATATCACCTCCTGATAGATTGGCCGCATGATCACATTGGGGCTAAAATCTTCCGGATGAGAGGCGATCTCGGCGCGAAGTTCCTCGCTGGTGAAGCTCCTGCCTGTACCATTGATGGAAAAGGTGCCGTTCTCGTTTTTTACGATGCGTTCACGGTAGTTTTCGCCAAGGTGAAAAAAATTTATATCACGGGTGAAGGCCTGCGATGAATACCCCTCACTTACCAGCTTGTCGTTCGTCTCTGAGACAAGTTTTTTACCTATAGGTTGCAAAACCTCACCTTCGATGATGTTGGCGTATAGTGTCTTCAGGGACCTGTCGTCGCCATCGATCACCACGACGCCTTCCTCAGCAAATATCTCACTCACATAGCACCGACAAGCGTCAGCCAACTGATCAAATGCTCCATACGCTTTGGGGAAGAAAGGCGTTTTTTCTGGTAGCGTATCCAGCAATGTCCGGAGATGCTCGGTATGGAAGCGGCCCACCGGACCTTTCTGATCTGTCTCCCAATGGTGTTTGTGGCCATCCAGATAGAAGTAACTGATTTCTTCGAAGTCATGGTCTTCGGTTGCCATCCAGTAGACGGGCACAAAATTGCAGTCGGGGTAGGCTTTTTTGAGGGCTCTTGCCGCGTTGACTACTGTGGCAATTTTGTATATGAAATACAATGGCCCCGTGAAAATATTGAGCTGATGTCCGGTGGTGACAGTGTAGGTGTTCTCACTTTTCAGTGACTGGATATTGGCCTGAATTTGCTCGGAGATATCGAGATCCGCGTACTGCGATTCAAGGACCGATACCAGTTCTTGCCGCTTCGCAATCGAGAATTGCCTCTTTTTTAAGACTTCTCCAAAACCTTGGATCGTCGGCGGAGCGGCGTAGAAGCCTTTGAGATTATCCTTTCCTGAAACATAATCGAGGAAAAGCCTGCTAAATGAATGGGTTTGGTCAAATCCGATTTTTTCGACTTTCATTGGCGGGTCTGATTTGTCCCGGTCCTGTGACTAGGACATTTCAACTGGGACGGCTTCAAGATCAAATGCTGTGGCATTGATAATTTTTGCATGTACGAAATCTCCAATTCTATGATAATTGCTCGCGGGCAATAACACTTCATTGTCCACTTCCGGCGAATCAAACTCTGTTCGACCTATATAGTTTTCACCTTCCTTTCGGTCGATGAGTACTTTCATGGTCTTGCCCACTTTGTCTGCATTCAATTCCTCAGCAATAGATTCCTGAAGTTCCATTACGGCATTTGCGCGTTCTTGTTTGATTTCGGAGGGCACATTGTCGTCCATGGTGTAAGCATGCGTTTTTTCTTCATGTGAATAAGTGAAGATACCCAGCCTTTCAAATCTATTCCTTTCTACAAAATCCATCATTTCAAGGAAGTCATCCTCGGTCTCTCCGGCATGGCCAGCGATCAATGTCGTACGTATGGCAATTCCCGGGACCTTCGACCTGACGGTGTCCAGTAGCCTTTCAGTCTTCTCTCGGGTAGTTCCCCTTCTCATTAGCTTTAGCATCCTGGTGGAGGCATGCTGCAGGGGGATATCCAGGTACTTGCAGATATTTTCTCTCTCTGCCATTACCTTGAGGACGTCTTCCGGAAATCCGGTGGGAAACGCGTAGTGTAGGCGGATCCATTCCAACCCTTCAATATCTGACAGGCTTTCCAATAATGCGGCAAGTCTGCGTTCCTTGTAGAGGTCCAAACCGTAATAAGTGCTGTCCTGAGCGATGAGCAGGATTTCTTTGGTTCCGTTTTTAACCAGGTTACGGCTTTCTGTGACCAACTCTTCTATCGGTCTTGATACATGCCCGCCACGCATTAGTGGTATGGCGCAAAAAGAACAAGGTCGATCGCAGCCCTCGGAGATTTTCAGGTATGAATAGTGGTTGGATGTAGTGGTGATGCGTTCACCTATCAATTCATGCTTGTAGTCAGCATTGAATCGTTTGAGCAGCAGCGGGAGTTCCATGGTGCCAAACCATGCGTCTACTTCAGGGATCTCTTCTGCCAAATCGTCCCGATACCTTTGCGACAGACATCCGGTGACATAGACCTTTTCCACGAGCCCTTCGCTCTTGGCATCGGCATATCTTAGTATGGTATCAATGGATTCCTGTTTGGCGTTGTCTATGAATCCGCAAGTGTTGATAACCACGATGTTGGCATCGTCTCTTTGGGACTCATGAGTTGCTTCTATCTGATTGCCCTTCAGTTGGGTCAACATTACCTCTGAGTCAACAATATTTTTTGCGCATCCCAGCGTTACAATGTTGATTTTATCTTTCTTTCGACCCTTCGTCTTCAAACCCGTGAAATTTAGGATTGCAAAACTAATCCATCCGAAGCAAGCTTTGCGCTTACCTTTGCGCCCCATGCGGATGGGGTCATTCATATTGCTTGTTCTACTGGCGGCTTGTGAGCCGGAGCTGGATTGCCAGCTGGATCCAAATACCAACCACTTCTACATTCGATTCAACCACGATGCCACTACTTCCTTTACTTTCGACTCTGTGAAGAACAACCTGCTTCCCAACATTTTTTTTGACGCCGACAGTACCTTTTCCGTGATCCAGCTTCCACTGACGGAATCGGAGAATCGGATTACATACACATTCTATACGGATACGGTAGACTATGGCATTACCCTGAGCTACGAAAGTCAGATCAACCTCTACGGTGAGGACTGCCCTCCTTCTACTTTCTTTTCAAACCTGGAGGTGGTTTCTTACACGGCTTTTGACACTGTCAGAGTCACCAATAGTGAGCTGGACCGAAGAATTTCAGAAAATATTGAAGCGTTTTTTTAAGTGATGAGGTCGTTATTTTTTGCCTTTATGATCCTGACAGGTGCTCCTGTAATACTCGCTCAGGCGTCTGATTCCCTCCAAAGCTTCAACAAATGGAAGCCATCTTACCTGCGAGTCGGGTATGATTTGGCCAGGTCGGTTTCGTCGCTGACGGACCCCAACCATTTTTCGCAGGAGATTTCCGCTGAAGTGGATTTTCATTCTTTGATTTTAGTGGCAGAGTCTGGATTTGCCAGAAGCAGTTTCCCGACGGTAGATTATGAAGTTGACGGCTTTTACTATCGTGTTGGCGTGGATGCTAATCTGATTCCTTACGACAAACTACGTAGCGCGATCTTGTTCAGTGTACGCTATGCTTCAAGCACATTTCAGCATTATCTGCAAACGAACTTCGTGGATGATTTTGGTGAGCGGCAGCTGTCCATCTCAGAAAATGGCGTGAGCAGTAGCTGGTTTGAGGCTGGATTGGGTATCAAGGTGCAACTGATCAAAAATTTATTCATGGGGTACAGCTTTCGGTTGCGCTTTGCCAACAACATCTCCGGTGACGACCAGCTACTCCCAGCAGAGGTGCCCGGCTATGGGAGGGTCTTCGATGATGGGAGACAATCTCGTGCGCTGGCTCCAGGGTTTCAGTACGGCATTTACTGGAAAATCCCGTTTTGGAACAAGCCCGTTCCTGTCAAGAAGGTCAAAGCCCCGAAAGTAGCACTCCCCCCCGGTAGACTGGGCCAGGACAATACCAACTTCAATCAGAACTAGAGGAATCTCACATCGTCGACGACTCGTTCGCCGAGTGCCTTCTCAAGGAGATCAAGCACTTTCTCGCTGGCCATCGTGAGCTCCTGTTTCAATGGGGCGGAGGTCAGCTTCACATGGAGTATTCTATCCTTGATGAAAATCTTGGTGGTACGATTGGCAATAGGCTTGCCCATTATTTCACCCCATGAATGAATGAGTTTTTTCTCGGTAAATCGATGCTCCAAGGACTGGGACTTCAGAAATTTCCCGAATGCATCTTTGAAACTATGGATGGAATCCTCACTCATTGTTCATCACTTTGCCTTCGCGAATTTCGAAAAACTTTACCGCACTCCTTCCTGCGAAGAGATCTTTTATTCTTTCCTCCCTGGCATCTGTGATCACGATCTGGCCAAAACGTTCGTCATTTTCAAGCAATCTGAGAATGGATTTGATTCTTTGGTCATCGAGTTTGTCAAATACATCGTCCAGTAATAGGATAGGCCTTTTGCCAGTTTCTGCAGCCAAAAGGTCATATTGTGCCAATCTAAGTGAGAGGAGATAAGACTTTTGCTGCCCCTGAGAACCCTCTTTCTTCACGGGATAGCCATCCTGAAGAAACAAGAAATCATCCTTGTGACACCCCATGTTTGTGCGCTGGGTAACTATGTCTTTTTCCCTTTCGCCAAAAAAGATCTTGGTAAAATCCGTGTCCAGGACCTGGGTACGATAAGTTAAGGAAGCTGCTTCGTGTGCATTGGAAATAGCCCGGTAGCTTTTCTCAAAGTGAGGTGAAAACACCTCTTCAATCTGCTTGCGTTTGCCAGCAAGAAACAGTGACAATTGGCAGATATCCTTGTCATAGACATCTAGTAGGGTGTGCAATGATTTTCGGCTCATGGTAGCCGCATTCTTCAATGCGGCGTTTCGTTGACGAAGAACCCTTTGATATTGAAGTAGGGTATCCAGATATCCTCTGTCGAATTGGCTCAATGTTCCATCAACAAACTTTCTTCTGCCCTCGCTTCCTTCAAGAATCAACGCCTGATCATAAGGTGTGCTGAGAATTAAAGGAACCTTTCCGATGTGATCACTCAATTTCTCGACCTCTCTCTTATCCGCTTTCACCACTTTCCCCTTTCCCTTTTCAAAGTAGCAGATGATATTCTGTGTCTCGGAGTTTCCAAAGGTGCCATTCAGGGAGAAAAAGCCTTCACCATGCAGAATATTCTGATTGTCCGTACCGCTGAAAGCGCTTTTCGTAAAAGCCAGGTAGTGGAGTGAATCCAGCACATTGGTTTTTCCCATCCCATTCAATCCGACGAAGCAGTTGAATCTGGGATGAAATGCTATGGCTTCATCTCTGTAGTTCTTGAAATTGTGAAGTTGGAGGCTTTGGATGTACATGGGTCACGCTGCAACAAAAGTGCAATGGATTGACTTGTATTCAAACAAGGAAGAGCATGTCAAGCAATTTTGGCGAGACCTTGAAATTGAGCTATTTTCGCAGAGTCCCGTTCAGGGATTTTCTTATTTGAACGCAACAAACTTTCTACCAATGGCTGCAAAAAGCAAGAGTACTGCCAAGTCGAACAAGCGGGAATTTTCTAAAGATCAATACATGTGGTGGTATGAATCAATGCTCCTCATGAGGAGATTTGAGGAGAAGGCCGGTCAGTTGTACGGTCAGCAAAAGATTCGTGGATTTTGCCACCTGTATATTGGCCAGGAGGCTTGTGCTGCGGGATCAGTTTCAGCCTTGAAAGAAGGAGACAAGTATATCACAGCTTACCGCGATCATGCGCACCCACTTGCACTAGGAACAAATCCTGACCATATCATGGCGGAGCTATTTGCGAAGTCGACGGGTGTGTCGAAAGGCAAGGGCGGATCCATGCACATGTTTGATAAGGCCCGTGGATTTGCTGGTGGCCACGGAATCGTGGGTGGTCAAATCCCACTAGGTGCAGGTATGGGCTTTGCAGAAGGCTATTTGGGTACAGGCAATGTTTGCATCTGCTATATGGGTGACGGAGCGGTTCGTCAGGGAGCATTTCACGAGACCCTCAACATGGCGATGACCCTGAAGATGCCCACGATATTTGTAATAGAGAACAATGGCTATGCCATGGGGACCTCGGTTACCAGAACATCCAATGTTACTGAATTGTATAGGCTGGCAGATGCTTACCAAATGCCATCAAAGCCTGTTGATGGCATGAAAGTAGAGGAAGTTCATCTGGCAGTGGAAGAGGCAGCAGAGCGTGCGCGAAAAGAAGGTGGTCCCACACTTCTGGAGTTCAGGACTTATCGCTACAAAGGGCATTCCATGTCGGATCCTGCCAAGTATCGAACCAAGGAGGAGGTAGAAGACTACAAGAGCCAGGACCCTTTGGTACAGGTGAAATCGACCCTCCTGGATAAGGGTTATGCTACAGAAGAGGAGCTGAAGGAGATGGATAAAAGGTTGAAAGATAGAGTCATGCAATCTGTGAAGTTTGCGGAAGAATCCCCCTATCCTGATCCTTCCGAGGCTTACAAAGACGTGTACATGGATGAGCATTACCCGTACATCACTGATTGATCGTCTATTCTATTTTGTAGAAAATCCTATCTTTGCGTCCGCAAATTCGGATGGTAATGGCTAAGACCAAGAAGCAAGAGCAATCTCAAGGTGTAGAATTGCTGGAAAATCCCGACGCACTCGCAAGCAGGGCTGAGGAGTTCTTCAACAAGAAACAGAATCAAAACATACTGTATGGGGTGTTGACAGCCCTCGTATTGATTGTTGGTGGAGTTACATTTTATCGCTACCAACAAGTAGCGAGTAACGAGGAAGCGCAGCAGGAAATGTTTCAGGCCATCTACTACTTCGAATCAGACAGTCTGGGGTCAGCCCTGAATGGTGATGGCAACAACTATGGTTTCCTGGATATTATGGATGAATATTCGGGCACGAAAGCGGCGAATATTGCCAGTTTCTACGCGGGAGCCATTTATTTGAAACTCGGTGACTACGAGAGCGCCATTCGAAACTTGAATAATTTTTCCAGTGACGATTATCTACTGCAGGCCAGGACCTACGCACTGATTGGTGATGCCTATATGGAGCAAGACCAGTTTGAGGATGCTGTGGACTACTATGAGCGTGCCGCCGACTACAACCCCAACAAGGAGTTCACACCGATCTATCTCAAGAAGCTCGCTATTGCCGAGGAAGAGCGTGGGAACTTTGATGAGGCAGCCAATGCCTACGAAAGAATATTAGACGATTTCAACGGGTCCAAGCTTCAACAAGAGGCTGAAAAACAGGCAGCCAGGCTAAAGGCCCTTAGTGTGAATTAAATCAACTTCAAACGTAAAACCGGAGGGGGATGAAGTTGACTGGCTTCATCCCTTTTTTATTTATGGCGACCAACGAGAAAAACCTCAGCGATTATTCCCCAAAAGGCATAGCCGATATTTCGGACAAAAAATTTGCTATTGTCGTCGCGGAGTGGAATTCTGAAATCACAGAAGCGCTCTACGCAGGGGCTATGCAAACACTCCTGGAAAACAATGCTACCAAAGCTCACGTCGTACGAATTGATGTCCCTGGAAGCTTTGAGTTGACGCTGGGCGCACAGAAGATGGCGCAAAAGCCAGACGTTGATGCAGTGATCTGTCTTGGTTGTGTCATACAAGGGGAAACCAAGCACTTTGACTTTATCTGTGATGCCGTGGCTAATGGCATCACCAACGTAGGCCTCAAGTATGACAAACCTGTGATTTTTGGAGTGCTCACACCCAATAATCGGAAGCAGGCACTAGATCGGGCTGGTGGTAAACATGGCAATAAAGGAGATGAGGCGGCGATCACGGCGATTAAGATGCTATCAATCACTTAGCGATGAACGTATTGAAATTTGGAGGTACCAGTCTCGGATCAGCCGATCGGATGAAGGAAGTAGCTCACTTGGTTACTGAGTCTGCTGGTCGAAAAGTTATCGTGCTGTCGGCAGTTTCCGGCACGACCAATGCGCTCGTGGAGATCGCTGAGCTCTTTGCGGAGGGAAGTCCTTCGGTGGTTTCCAAAATCCAACAGCTCAGAAGGTCTTATGATGCGTATGTGGAAGCGTTATTTGATGAGGAACATGCAATGAGCGCTGCGAATAATGCAATTGACAGTTATTTCGAAGAAATCGAAAGACTGATTGCTCAACCCTACTACGATCAGATTCAGAAAATCATTGTGGTGATGGGAGAACTCATTTCTACCCAGCTCTTTTCGCTTTACCTGGATCAACAGCAAACAAGCAATAAGCTGCTTTCGGCCCTGGATTTCATGTACTTGAATGACGGAGGTGACCCCGATGTGCCTATGATCAAGGCTCGTTTGGAGCCCATTCTGGCAAACCATCCGGAAATAGAGATTTTCATCACTCAAGGCTTCATGTGCAGAAACGCAAATGGTGGAACAGACAACCTGAAGCGTGGAGGTAGTGACTATTCAGCCACACTCATTGGTGCGGCCCTGCAGGCGGAGGAAGTTCAGATATGGACAGACATTGATGGCATGCACAACAATGATCCCAGGGTTGTGGAAAGGACCCGGCCTATTGCCCGACTGTCTTTTGAGGAGGCAAGTGAGCTAGCTTACTTCGGAGCGAAAATTCTCCATCCGCACTGTATTATCCCTGCGCAGTTCCACGATGTGCCTGTGAGAATCAAGAATACTTTGAAGCCCAGGGCAGAAGGTACACTGATCTCTTCTGAGCAAAACCCAAACGGGGTAAAGGCCATAGCCGCCAAGAGCAATATCACAGCCGTCAAGATCAAATCCTCACGTATGATCATGGCCTATGGCTTCCTTAGAAAGGTGTTCGAAGTTTTTGAGAAATACCGGACACCGATTGACATGATTACTACCTCTGAAGTGGCCATCTCTTTGACAATCGACGATCCCACGCATCTCGGTGAAATACATGATGAGATCAAGTCATTTGGCAAGGTAGAGATCGACAGGGATCAAACGATCATTTGCATCGTGGGTGATATGGTTGCTCACCATAAAGGAGTAGGGTCTGTGGTGTTGGGAGCACTCCATGAGGTGCCGATACGTATGATTTCCTACGGTGGAAGTAAAAACAATATTTCACTACTCGTAGATACGCAATTCAAAAGAGAGGCGCTCACATTGCTGAATGAGCATCTTTTTGGTCTCTGAATTTGCTAGTCCTTCCTTATTGGAAAGCAAAGAAGATCAGCCAGACAATAAGGAATATGGGGATCAGGATGGGTACCGAGAACCTAATGATGTATCCAAAGAATGACGGCATTTTGATGCCCACTTGCTCCGCTATAGATTTCACCATGAAGTTGGGTCCGTTACCAATATAAGTCATGGCTCCGAAGAAAACGGCGGCTACAGAAATCGCCCTCAGGTTGAGAATGGAATTCGGGAACTCACCCGCAGCATAAGCTATTACCTCCTGCAGTGAAGTTATGCTTGCTCCTTTCGAAGCCATGGCAGCTGTCAGGAAGTTGATATAGGTCGGGGCGTTGTCAAGGAAACCTGAGAGTAAGCCCGTACCCCAGTATAGGGTGTTGTGAGAGATCAGCGCAGAACCATCAGGACTTTGAGCGTAGTTGCTCACAAGTTCTAGGGCGGGCATCATTGTACCGAATATGCCAATAAATATAAAGGCAACCTCTCTGATCGGCTCAAAGCTGAAATCATTCCCGCTCAACGCCTGCTTGTCTGCCAATTTGAAAGAAAAGTAGGCCGATGAAAGCATAATGATTTCACGAACGAACGAAAACTTAACGCCATCGTACTCAATGCCTGGCACCCAGTCAAACACATTCGGGTCCAGGAAAACAGATCCCACAACGACGGCGAGCCAGATGAAGTTTCTGGTGCCTCGGACACCTACCTGGTTCGTGGGTTCCGCAGTTTCCTCGCCAAAGCTGTAATCCGACTTATTCCTTTTATCAAAGAAATAGAATAGAATCAACAGTACAATTACGGCGAATACCCACGCAAAGAAGTTGTTGGTGAGGGTCCAGAAGAAAGGAATACCTTTCAGAAAACCAAGGAAGAGTGGTGGATCGCCAATTGGCGTGAGGCAACCACCAATGTTGCTCACCAGGAAAATAAAGAAAATGATGTGATAGGCCTTTATTCGATTGCGGTTCAACCGAATAAAAGGTCTGATGAGCAGCATGGATGCCCCTGTGGTCCCAATAATATTGGCGATGACAGCACCAATCGCCAATAAAATCACATTGGTCGAAGGAGCAGCTTTCTTATCTACAATGATCATGATGCCCCCCGAGGCAATGTACAATCCCGCCAGCAGCGAAATGAATTGAACATATTCTGCCAACGCATGAATAGGGCTGTGTGAATTGTGTAATCCGAAAAGGTAGTACAGTACCACAACGGTCGCCAAAATGATAGCGACTATTGGATAGTTTTTGTGCCAGAAATGCTCGTAGAACAACGGCCCGGTCGCAATCATGAGCAGCAGGGCCACAAAGGGGATTACACTCCAACCTGCAGGACCGTGATGATCGCCATGCCCGCCTTCAGCGCCCGAATCAGCACTGATGACCATCTCTGTCGTGCCAGTATCAGATGTGGGTTCACTGCTTGCGAAGGCTGAGAAGTAAGATCCCAACGACACAGCGAGCACAACCACAAGGCGAACGAAACTTTTCATGAATGGATTTAAGGCAGGTAATCTGCCTCACTAAAATTGCAATTCAATTCCTGAAAAGCAAATTAGAAATTAAATAAGTTGATTTAGTGCAATCTCAAACCCCGTCTCAGCGACCCTGGTCATCTGGGGATTCTGTTCGTGAATGTCCGTGAGGGCTTTTTTTATCGTTGTGGAAATATCATGGAATATATCGTGGTCAGTGATTTTAGCATTATTGGTCTGATCCATCAGGTATGCAAAAGTCCTGGCCATACCGCAGTTGGCAATAAAATCCGGAATCAGGGCGGCATTTTGATCTACCATTTCTGCTATTGGTCCATAGAATATCTGCTCATCCTGGAAAGGCACGTTGGCACCACAGGCGACAACTTCCAGATCATGGGCTAGCATTGCCTCAACCTGGTCCCTGCTTACCAGCCTGCTTGCCGCTGCCGGGATGAATATTTCAGCGCCACAGGACCATATTTTTTCATTGCATTCATCAAAAGGGATCAGTTTATCAGTTACCAAAATGTTGCCCTTTCGCTTATAGAAGAGTTCTTTCACTTCTTCCAGAGAAAATCCTTCCTCAGAGATGACGCCGCCTACTTTATCAATAATGCCGACGATCTTAACACCATATTTGCTGAGGTACGTGGCGGCGGTCGCCCCTACATTGCCCCAGCCCTGAATGATGGCACGCTTTCCCTTTATTTCTTTGAGCCACAAGCCATAGAAGTGCTTCACACTCTCCGCAACCCCAAAGCCGGTAATCATGTCAGAGACGGTATACTTTCTGTTCGATGTCGGGACGTATTGCTGATCTTCGAGAACCTTCGAAACACCCTGCCGAAGCCTTCCGATCATGTGGATCTTTTCGGGTTTGCTCGGCGACTGATGGCCATTCACAATACCTTCCTGAGGATGCCAGAGGCCAAAAGACTCTGTGATCGGAATTACCTCCTGGACCTCATCGACATTCAGATCGCCTCCTGTACCGTAGTAGTTCTTAAGTATAGGAGACACAGCCTGAAACCACCTTCTCAGAACCTCTTCTTTTCGTGGATCTCTGGGGTCGAAATTGATGCCTGATTTTGCGCCACCAATGGGAGGTCCCGAAACTGTGAATTTCACCTCCATGGTCTTTGCCAGTGAGACGACTTCGCTCTTGTCAAGTCCTTTGCGCATTCGAGTTCCTCCTCCTGCGGCTCCACCGCGTAGAGAATTAATCACCACCCAACCCTCTGCTTCCGTGTAGTGATCGTGCCATTCAAAAACAATCTCAGGTCTTCGACTTTCGAACTTACGCAATAGCTCTTTCATGATCTAGATATTTGTCATGACAAATATATGCACAGTTGTGGGGTGATTGTAAATTCGTTGTTATTGTTGGTAGGAAATCCAGAATTAATGATTGCCACGTCCTACGTTTTTGATATTGGTAACACTCGCATCAAAGGAGCAAGATTTGAGCAGGGGAAACTCATCGATTCCTTCAACTGGTCAGCATCCCACGGGTTTCCTGCAGATTTGATCATCGAAGCACCGGCCATTGTCAGTTCGGTGGCCAAGACAAGTATTGAATGGAAGGTCTTTCGACAACCCCCGCTTATTTTCGATCGGCAAACACCGCTCCCGATTCAAATTGATTATGATACCCCCCATACATTGGGACTGGACCGCATTGCTGGTGCTGTAGGAGCGGCAGATGAATTTCCCAACGAAGATGTCCTGGTCGTCGACCTGGGCACCTGCGTCAATTACGATTTCATTGATCGAACCGGAACCTTCCAGGGGGGTGTCATTTCGCCGGGGTTTGAAATAAGAATGCGGGCCATGCACGAATTCACCGGGGCCCTTCCTGACATCAGAGAGGAGTGGCATTTGGTATCAAGTGCTATTCCCGCCAAATCCACAAAAGGATGTATTAAGCAAGGTGCTTTTCAGGCATTGACTTTTGAAATCGAATCGTTTATCAGACATTTTCAAAAAAAATCGTCCTCTTTGACCGTTATTCTCACTGGTGGCGATGCTGGTACTTTTGAATCCTATATAAAAGAACCCATCTTTGTGCGCCCCAAAATTGTATTACAGGGCTTGAATAAGATATTAGCGTATAATGTGGCGAAGTAGGTTAGTGACAGTGGCACTATGTAGTGGTATTATCTTCTCGGTCAATTCTCAGACGATTGTCTCTCCATATAGCAGCAATGGGCTTGGTGAATTGGTATTTTCGGGAATGCCAAATCATATTGCCATGGGCGAGATAGGAATTGGGACACCCTCTTTTTGGCAAATCAACAGCGTCAACCCGGCGACGCTGGTCTACAATGCGCTCACGACATTTGAGGTGGGCTTTCAGGCTGATATGCGAAACTTCCGCGGGAGCAATACCAATGCCTCTGATGGAACTGCCGGCCTACGCTTCCTGAACATTTCTTTTCCAGTAAGACCTTTGAGATGGACTACGAATGTTGCGCTCTTGCCGTATTCTACGGTGAACTATAACTTCTTCAACACGCAGCAAATTGCAAATACAGATTTGATCGCGACAAGCGAGTTTTCGGGTGAAGGAGGTCTCACCCGTTTGGACTGGGCTCATGGCTTCAGAGTCGCTAAGCGACTATCATTGGGTGTAAAGGCTTCTTACATTTTCGGATCGATTCGGAATTTTGCCGAAACTATCGTGGAGGATGATGAGACCAATTTCTCTATTGTTTACCATGACGATGTTTCGCACAGTGATTTTTCTTTCCAATTTGGGGCCCACTATAATCACAATCTCACAGAGAACAAGGTGCTCAATTTCGGCCTGATCTACAGTCCGTCTTCCACGTTGTCAGGCAGCCGAGACGAATTTTTTGAGAGAAGAGCAAGCGTGCGGCCACTGCAGGCACAAGAAATTGATTTTAATCAAGACGCCGACTTCGAACTACCACAGACCATTGGTTTTGGAGTCTCCTACCAGGAGGTGAATAAGCTGATCCTGGGAGTAGACCTGGAAATTAACAACGGGGGAGAGTTTGGTAGTGATGCCCGATTCTTCAGACGCCGAATAAAATTGAGCGCAGGTGGCGAAATCACGCCGGACTACAACAATGTCCGAAGCTATTGGGGGCGCATCAAGTATCGTGCTGGGGTGAAATTCGAACAGGTTCCCTATCTTATTGACACCCAAGAAATCAATGATTTCAGTGCTAGTCTTGGAACCTCTCTGCCAATCGGTGTTTCGACGATAGATACAGCGTTCAGAGTTGGTTGGAGGGGTGATACTGCCAACAATCTTATTCGTGAAAACTACTTTCAGATCGTTCTGGGAGCAACAATTAACGAGAGGTGGTTTATCAAAAGAAGATATGAGTAGTACAAAGAGAACATTACTTTATATTTGAGTTTCGCTATGTGCAGGACCTTCGAAAAACAAAATGTTATGAAAAGCAATTACAAAAAGTTGATTGTCTCGACACTTTCATTATTGGTCGCCATTCTCGTGCAAGGTCAACCAGGATGGAATTGGGGTGATCAGGTGGATAAGGCAAAAGAACAAAACGCACTTTACACTGATATGTATAAAGCGGGCCGCTTTGCTGAAGCGATTCCTCCACTGGAGTGGCTCTACGAAAACACTCCGGATCTTCACGTTTCGATTTATCAGAATGGCGAAAAGGTTTTTCAGAACCTGGCTTCCAAAGAAACGGACGCAGCCAAGAAAGAAGAATACATCCAAAGAGGCCTGGACATTTTTGATAAGAGAATTGCCAATTTCGAGCAGGAAGGATACGTGCTGAACAGGAAGGCCACGTTTGCTTACAAATTCTACAATAAAGACAAAGACCGATATGGTTTTCTGTATGAGGTCTTCAACAAAGCTTTTGAGTTGAACAAAGAGAAGATGACTGCAGGAAATTTGGTGGCCTACATGAATGTGGTCTACAAATTCAAAAAATACGCAGGGGGAGGAGTAAGTGATGAGCAAGTTCTGGATATCTACTCTGGCATCTCAGATGCATTGAATGCCCAAAAGAAAAGTGTTGCGGACAACAAAAAGTCGCGATATGATACGATGTTGGGTCAGGTAGATAAACTGCTCACCGCCACCGTTGATGTGAACTGCGAATTTGTCGAAGACAAACTGGGGCCAAAGCTTGATGAAACTGGAGACTTGAATTTGGCAAAGAAGATTTTTCAGCTGCTGTTGTCAAATAAATGTACAGACAGTCCTCTTGCCGTAAAGGCAGCTACCATTGTCAACGAAAATGAGCCAGATTATGGCGTTACCATCTTCATCGCCAAGAAAGCCACGGCCAGTGAAGACTATGATCTTGCGTTTGAGTATTTCAACAAGGCGCTTGACCTGACGGATGATAACATTAAGAAGGCGGATGTGCATTTGGATATTGCCAAACTGTACAATGCGCAAGGCCGAAAAATCGACGCCAGAAGCGGAGCAAGGAAGGCGCTTGCCTTTGATCCGTCAAGAGGGGAGGCACATAGGCTCATAGGAAGCTTGTACATGCAATCTTTCGAGGACTGTAAAGGCGGTCAGAGTAAAGTTGAGGACCGTGCCATCTTCATTGCGGCATACAATGAATTCAGGCGCGCAGGAGAGTCAAACCTGATGCAGGCTGCGCAGGCTCAATTTCCATCAATCGAGGAGATCTTCAACGAAAACTATGAGGAAGGACAAACGATAACGGTGGGTTGTTGGATCAACGAAAGTGTCAAACTTGAAAGACGCCCAGCCAACTAGACCTGAAAAAGAAGGTATAAGGACGGCCCTGGCATTTGCCTGCGGCCGTTTTTTTGTAATTGCCATTCTTGCCTATGCATTAGGCGGTTGCAACTCCAGCAATGAAAATCTGCCGGAGCAGGTTTATGAGGGCCCCATTCGCTACATGGTTGACGAGAATACGCTCATGACAGACTCAGGAAAAGCGGTGATCAGGATCAAATCATCCAAACGGCTGGATTTCAAGAGTGGTGATCAGGAATGGCCCGAAGGACTCCTGCTGTCTCTTTACTCAAAATCAGGGCTCTTGAAATCGACGTTTGAAGCGGATATGGTGCACTACAGCAAGGTTGACCATTTGTATCGTGGTGAAGGAAATGTGATTGTGAAGAATTATCAAACTGATGACGAGCTCAATACAGAGGAGCTATTTTGGGATCCCAGTGAAAAGAGGTTCTTCACAGACAAGTTTGTGACAATCACCTCTGATGGTGAGGTTCACACTGGCGAGGGACTTGATGCGGAGGAAACGTTCGAGACCTACACGATTCTGGCACCTAGTGGTACACTAACCTTAGAGGACGAACCATGAGAGGAGTCAACGCAATACTTTTTTTTCTGGCAATGGCTTTTTTTGTTATCGGCACGCACCAGGCCCTGGTTTACTCCATCGCAGAAGCTTATGGCATTTTCATGTTATCGCTTGGCTTGCTAATTTTATATGGGTACCGAAAGAAACGCATGCAGGATGAGGATGTAAAGAAGAATTCCAAAAAGAGATGAACGAACCGGAGCCTTTTCTTTGGATTGCTACCTGCCTCGCATTTTCTGCTTTCTTCTCAGGCATAGAAATCGCTTTTGTCTCCTCAGATAAGTTGAGTCTTGAACTCATCAGTCAAAGAGGAGGTCCGGTGGGCCGCATACTTGGATATTTTCAAAAAAGTCGGGCGCACTTTCTGGCGACTACTTTGGTCGGCAACAATCTGGCATTGGTGCTCTATGGGATTTATATGGCACAGCTCATCGATCCATGGTTGACGGCGGTCCTACCGCCGCTTTTGAATGACCCTGGAGTTGTCCTTGTACTCCAATCACTGATCTCCACCTTCGTCGTACTGATTACAGCCGAATTCCTGCCTAAGAGTCTCTTCATGATTGATCCCAATTTCATGCTAAGGCTCCTGGCTATCCCGATGGTCATCATTTACATTGTCATGTATCCGGTGGTGGTTGTAGTAGCGGCAATCTCCAAATTTGTCATAACGCGTGTGCTGGGCCTGGAGTATTCTGAAGAGAAGCCAGTCTATGGACTTACTGACCTTAACAACTACTTCAAGAGGAAGTCTGAGGATACTGATGACGATGTTCACGAGATAGATCCCAAGATCTTCAATAACGCCTTGGAATTCAAGGAAGTCAAGGTTCGGGAGTGTATGATCCCACGGACCGAGATCGTGGCTGTCGATATTGAAGATGACATGGACGAACTTAAGAAGGCCTTTATTGAGAGTGGACATTCTAAGATTGTTGTCTTCAAGGAGTCCATAGACGATGTTATCGGATACTGTCATTCCCTGGAGATGTTCAAGAAGCCAGGATCAATCAAAAAGATATTGACCCCAATCATCATCGTGCCGGAGACCACCCCTGCCAATGAGCTACTGATCCAATTTATCAATGAGCACAAGAGCCTGGCATTGGTAGTTGACGAGTTTGGTGGCACCTCCGGAATTGTGAGTATGGAGGACGTGATCGAAGAGATATTTGGAGAAATCCGTGATGAGCACGACGAAGAGGACCTTGTGGAGCACAAGGTTGACCAGCATAATTTTCATCTCAGTGCCCGACTCGAAATTGATTATCTCAACGACAAGTACCATTTCGAAATTCCAGAGGGAGAATACGATACCCTTGGGGGATTCATCCTACATGTCAATGAAAACATTCCAAATGTCGGAGATGTGATTAGCCATGGAAACCTGGAGATCACCATCATGACGATGGAAGACAATAGAATCGACAAGGTCCGGTTGCTCATTACCGAATCGCAGGCATAGATCTGTTATGCCATTGAAAATCAATTTCTTGTTTTCCCATTCGGTTAGCTAGTTTTCTTTCAAAGTTCTATTTTTGCGAACTCAAAAAATATTCTTAGAGCAGACAAATGGCGTTGATTAATACATTGAGGAATAGGATGGGTAAGATTGTTGTCGTGTTCCTGGCGCTGTCCATGGGGGCATTCATACTTACCGACCTTTTCCAGTCTAACTCGTTTCTATTTGGTGGTAGTAGTGATATTGGCGAAATGGCCAACTCTACGGTCAGTTACAAAGAATTTCAAGAGAAGCTTGAGAAGCTATCCTATAACTATGCGCTGAATACTGGCAGGAATCCTACCGGGGCCCAAATCGAGTTGCTAAGGAATCAGGCATGGCAAGAACTGATCATTGACAGAATTTTCGCGCCTCAGTTCGAGGAGCTCGGCATTGTGGTCACGGATGAGGAGATGGTGGAGATGGTACAAGGAACAAATATCCACCCGAGCGTGAGACAGGCCTTCACCAATCCTCAAACCGGAGTGTTTGAGAAGGAGCAACTCATATCGTATCTGCAACAACTCAACACCCTTCCCCCCAGGAACAAGGAATCATGGATTTCCTTTGAGGAAGGCCTGCGTCCCCTGAGGGCAATGACTAAATATGAAAACCTATTCACTTTGACCAATTATGTTTCAAAGTATGAAGCCAAAGATGAATATGTGAAGGCTGCTTCGACGGCTTCAGTAGACTATTTATATATCCCATATTTCTCGATCCCTGACTCTGCCGTTTCAGTGACGGAGTCTGAATTGCAGGATTATCTTGAGGCGCATGCAGATGAATATCAGAAAGAACAAACTAAGAATATCGACTACGTTTCGTTTATGATAGCCCCTTCGACGGAGGATAGTGCTGCCATACGACAGGAGGTTGCAGACCTTAGAGAAGGCTTGATGAACGCCGAAGACGACTCCCTCTTTGCTTCCATCAACTCCGATGGGAATACGCCATTTCAGACTTTCAATCAATCGAGGCTGCCAGAAACATTGCAGTCGCAAGAGGTTGGCTTCACGGCAGAGGCGACATTGGAGGGGAACCGATACACCGTCTACAAAATCTCTGGTATTGAGGAGGGGGATGAAAGTTTTGTGCGAGCAAGCCACATCCTGTTCAAACCTACGGATGAATCTGATGGTGCCAAGGCTGAGGCCAGGAGAAAAGGGAATGAAGTACTGCGAGATTTGCGTCGGGGATCGGATTTCGAAGAAATGGCCAGAATACATGGAACTGACGGAACCGCGAGTCGAGGCGGGGACTTAGGTTGGTTTGGAGAAAATGGCAACTTCCATCCGGATTTCAAGGATGCCACTTTTGCATTTAGTGGTACCGGTCTGTTGCGCCAGTTGGTCGAGACACCATTTGGCTTTCACATCATTAAAGTGACTGAGCCAAAAACGAATTCACTCTACAAAGTCGCCATGGTGGAGAAAGAGCTTTTTGTCAGTGACGAAACGCTGAATTCAACTTATCGTGATGCAGAGTTGTTTGCACTGGAAGCTAAGTCGAGATCGGCTTTTGCGACGAAATCAACTGAGTTGGGGATTGAGGTCAAGAAAGCCCGTCTCCTGAAGCAGAACGATACCCGTGTAGGTCCAATCGTCAATGCTCGCAATATCGTTTTCTGGCTTTTCAATGAAGCAGAACAAGGTGAGGTTTCAGATGTTTTTGAGCTCAACGATCGCTACGTTGTAGCCCTCCAGACTTCTCATCAAGAGGAGGGGCTAGCTGAGTTGATCACGGTGAGAAACGAAATTTCGCGTAAGGTGATGGACGAGAAAAAGGCCGAGGTCATCATTTCGCAGCTGCAGGCCTCCAGCGGCACGACATTAGAGGAAATTTCGGGGGACTATGGATCGGAAGCTCGTGTGAATTCTGCTGAAATCACCTTGAACAGTACCAGTATTCCTAGCGTTGGTTATGCCCCTGAAGCCGTGGGACTTGCTTTCGCATTAGAAGCAGGAGAACAGACGGAAGCTTTTCAAGTAGCCAATGGAGTGATGATGTTGCTGCTCAATGATCGACAGGCAGCTTCTGAGCTGGAAGATTACAGTGACTACATTACCAATGTGCTCAATACGCGTCGAACCTTCAAAAGAAGGGAAGACCCATTCATTGATCAAAATATTTACGAGGCGGCAGTTGAGTCAGCAACAATAGAGGACCATAGATACAAATTTTTCTAAGGTACTACCCGCCTAAGCTGATCAAGGTCCTCGCTCCAACGAGGACCTTAGTTTTTTCAGGAGGTGCATGTGCACCAATTAGCCTAAATTGCTCAAAGCAATTACCTATTGCTGAATTGGGCCATTAGCCATTTAACTTCCTTAAATTTATGGGGATGGAGGAAAGCACACGCTCTTTCAAGGAGAAACTGGAAAATCAACATCAGTTTCCAGGATATTACACTTTCAAGTTCGTCGTCCCGCAGGGTAAGAAAGACAAACTTTCGAGGTTGTTGCCACCAGGCAAAACGAAGATTAGGGAGAGTTCGAAGCAGAATTATGTAAGTGTCACCGTTGAGGCCTTTTTACAGAAAAGTGATGATGTGATCCACGTATATGAAGAGACCTCGAAAATTGAGGGATTGATTGCACTCTAAAAGAATATCCAATGTGGGAAGAAAGCAATAACCGGTTAGTCAGAACATTTGAATTTGCAAATTTTGTTGAGGCCTTTGGTTTCATGACCAAAGTTGCCATCCTGGCGGAAAAGATGGATCATCATCCCAATTGGAGCAACGTCTACAATAAGGTCAAGATCGAGCTGACTACCCATGATGCGGGCAATGTTGTCACAGATCGTGACAGAAAGCTTGCAGAGGCTATTGACGCTATTATTATCTAATTGGATACTTGCTTATTCATTGTCCCCACTCCGATTGGGAATCTGCAAGACATCACAATTAGGGCGATCAACACGCTCAAGGAAGTGGATTTGATTCTGGCAGAAGACACCAGGACTACCTCCATCCTGTTGAAGAAATATGATATCCGCACCTCGGCAACCCCGTACCACATTCATAATGAGCATCACAAAGTAAATTCCTTCCTCGAGGATATGGAGAACGGCCGGCGACTGGCATTGGTCTCTGATGCCGGGACACCTGGAATTTCAGATCCGGGATACCTACTGATTCACGGTGCTTTGGGGCGAGGGCTGGCTGTGGAGGTTCTCCCTGGTCCTACCGCATTTGTGCCTGCCCTGCTCAAATCCGGATTCCCTTCAGATAGGTTTGTGTTTGAGGGATTTCTGCCTCATAAGAAAGGAAGGGAGACCAGGTGGAAGCAGCTGGCACAGGAGGACCGAACTATAGTGCTTTATGAGTCGCCCCACAGATTAGGAAAGGCACTGTCGCAGATTGAGCAGCATTTTGGGAAAGACACTGAAGTCTCTGTTTCGCGGGAATTAACCAAAAAATTCGAGGAGACAAGAACGGGGCCCATTTCAGAGTTGATAAAACACTTTGAGGGAACTAAGCCCAAAGGAGAGTTTGTAATAGTGATAAAGCGCTTATCAAAACCTTGATTATGAATGATCTGGAATTACTGACCAAAAAAGCTGAAGAGGCCGCACGGGCGGCTGGAGCATTCATCCGAAAGGAATCTACGGACTTTGATCAGGCCCATGTAGAACTCAAGGGTAAGAGTGATTTGGTGTCCTATGTGGACAAGGGCGCTGAGGAGCTGATTGTCAACAGGTTAAGCCCCATTTTGCCAAAGGCTGGTTTCCTCACTGAGGAGAACACGGTCGCCCAGGAAGATAAGGAGCGTACCTGGATCATAGACCCACTTGATGGGACCACCAACTTTGTACATGGCATGCCAGCCTATGCTGTGAGTATTGGGTTGCAAGATCACGACGAAATTGTGCTTGGCGTTATTTATGAGATCACCCGGGATGAGATGTTTGCCGCCTGGAAGGGGGGTGGAGCCTATTTGAATGGAGAGCGGATCAGTGTTACCTCAGCCAGAACAGTTGAGGACAGCCTCTTTGCTACGGGATTTCCGATACATAACTTTTCCAGAATGGACAATTACCTGGCGATCCTCAATGATCTGATGAAGAATTCACACGGACTGCGACGGCTGGGTAGTGCCGCTACAGATATGGCATATGTAGCTTGCGGTCGCTGTGAGGGATTTTTTGAATACAACCTCAATCCCTGGGACGTTGCCGCAGGAGTGATTCTTGTCCAGGAGGCGGGAGGAACTGTAACAGACTTCGCCGGAGGAAGTAATTTTCTTCGTGGCAGAGAAATGGTAGCTGCAGGTCCGGTACACCACGAGCTACTTTCCATCATTCAGAAGCATTGGTGATTTGTTTACGCCTGGCGTAACCGACCAGGAGGCGGGTGACCATGCCATAACTTCTGATTCCCGCTGATTGTGAATTGGCCTTCAGGTAATAATCATAGATGATATTGCTAAGCACATCCAGGGGATTGTCATAGCTATCCCAATACTCAGAATTAGATTTGAGGTCTTGCTTGACCGGTTCCCGGATCATTTCGGCCAGGTGGTGGTAGGCGTTAGAATCAGCCCAATACAAGGAGCGCATGCTATACCTCAGTGCAGCCAGGTTCCCTGAGTATTGAAAGGAAATGTCCGGATGGTTTTGAGTGGCAAGGAACCCAATGAAGTTCGCTTCATCCTCAGGAGCATACCCGAGCTGATGAGCAATCTCATGGCATGCAGTAAATGGCAGCAAATAATTTGGTGGATGCAGGTTCACGTTGGCCTCACCAGTGATCATGGAGTAGATTCCCGCGATGCCTATTGTAGAAAAGGTTTGAGGTAGTATGGCGCTTTTGATGGATTTATACTGTACTGCCAACGTATCCATCTGATCATAGCCTTCGTATGCCGATGACAGAATCTGACTTTCTGTAATCGGGAGTTCCTTGTTTTCCAAGCCGATTTCTTGCCTCAGCGCATTGCAGTTGACAATGAGTCCTTCATTCAGCCTCTTGAGTTCCCCGACAGTGATTGAATCGGTCTGCAGGCCCCACTGAGATAGCAGTGGCTGCCTTTGGTAGTTGAACCCCCAGGACAATAGAAAATAGAAGTATATAAATGAAAATATGGCCAGGCCGTTCCGAATTAGGATCCATAGAAATCGCAGACCCAGTTCACGCACCCGTCGCCGCCGCCTGACTTCCTTAATGATCCACCAGGAAACATACAGTAGGAAAACAGCAACCAGGATTTGCCCGATGGGCAAAGGCAGCCAACCAGTCACCAATCGAAGCATTTTTGAAAATAGAGGATAGAACCCACGGGAATAGAAATGTTCTACGAGTTGGGGCTTATCGCCTGCCCAATGTACTAACAGCAATTGCAGCGGCAAGAGGCAGAGAAATAGTGTCCTGAACTTTGCCACCTACACCCAGACTTTGGTTCCTTCTGTACAATTGGCGCACATCTCTATTTGGTCCCTGCCTTTGAGAATAGTTTGCCGGAACTTGGTGTAGGCGTCTGAAAACCAAATGTTTTGGAATGACTCATGACCAAGTTGACCCAGGACATGCTTGGCATCTTTGTCGAAGCAGCAAGGGACAACCCGTCCATCCCAGGTAATGACGCAGGAACTCCACATTTTCCAACAATGATTCAGCAATTGGTTCTTTATGGTGAAGGTGCCGTCCGGATTTGCCCTATACCGGGAGTACTTGTCAATCGTAGGAATAAGGTCATTTCCGTGCTCATGGTCATAAATCTGGGCTGTCTTAAAGGCAACTTTATCTACGCCATAAGAGTCTGCTAAATCGAGGACTTCGTCAATCTGGTGTTCGTTGGGGCGAACAACGAGAAACTGCCAGATGATAGCCGGGGTTCTGCTGTTCAATTCTTTTTTCCAATGTGCGATGTTGTTCGTCCCTTCAAGGACTTTCGCCAGTGATCCACCCTTTCGGTAGGATTCATACACGTCTTGGGTCGTGCCATCTATGGATATAATTAGCCTATCCAAACCTGACAACACCGTGTCCCTCGCCCGATCGTCATCCAGGAAATGGGCGTTGGTAGATGTCGCCGTATAGATCTTGTTCTTTCGGGCGTACCGGACCATATCCAGGAAGTCAGGATGTAGAAAGGGCTCCCCCTGGAAGTAAAAGGTCAGGTATGAAGTGTATGGAGCCAATTGGGTAATAATCTCTTGATAGAGGTCCACACTCACCTTACCTGTGGGTCGGGTGAAGTTTCGTAGACCACTTGGGCATTCCGGACAGCGCAAATTGCATGAAGTAGTGGGTTCTATGGCCAGGCTGATTGGGTAGCCGGAAACTGTGGCTCTACCTGTCATTCTCGACAACAGGTATGAGCCCATGATTTTTAGGGCATTTATTAACCGACGAAGGGTTAGTTTTGAAACTAATTGAAACGCATCGTTCCAGCTTACAAACATTGGAGTAAACCTAATATTTTGAGAATACTTTCTTTGCCTTTCACCATGCAAAAGACGATTTGCTTTGTCTTTTGTATAGGTTCTTTCCTGCTAACGAAGGCCCAGTTGCAATTGTCCAATCAGGCTTCGGTTTCCATGGTGACCATAGGCTCTTATCAACCAGAGCTCTGGTCAAGTTGGGGGCACTCCGGAATCAGGATAAAAGACCCCGTACAAAACATCGATTGGGTGTATGATTTTGGGCGGTTTTCATTCGATCAGGAGAATTTCTATTGGAATTACGCACTTGGTCGTACCTACTACAGCATCGGGAGGTTCAAGAGTTATCCCAGACTGAGGGACTATTACGTCCAGCAAGACCGCTACGTTCACGAACAAGTGATCAATTTGACTTCTTCGGAGGTGCAGCAGGTTTTTGATATGCTGGAAGAGAACTACCAGCCAGCCAACAGGGAGTACCTGTACAATTATGTGTATGACAATTGTGCCACTAGATTGGTGGACGTCATCGATAGCCTATTTGCTGATCAAGTGACCTACGATTCGAGTATGGTCCGAGGAAATCTGTCTATCCGGGATTTGATGGATGAGGGCCTGGCATATCAGCCATGGGGCGACCTTTTGATCGACTTACTGTTGGGTCTTCAGATAGATAAAGAGGCCGAATTTAGAGAGTACCTCATGATGCCTTATTACGTCGAGGAGGCATTCTCAGGAGCTATGATCAATCGGGACTCAATCCAGGTTCCATTGGTGAAGGAGACGAATATGGCTTTTGACCCCCAGCCAAAAGCCTATGACAACG
This sequence comes from Cyclobacteriaceae bacterium, assembly GCA_965601475.1. Lineage (GTDB taxonomy): Bacteria > Bacteroidota > Bacteroidia > Cytophagales > Cyclobacteriaceae > JAWPMT01. Next base: position 2,930,796 of record OZ271832.1, read on the forward strand.
GCTTTTTCACGCCGTTCAATTTCTTCGTGCTATTGTTTTTCGTGGTAGGCCTCATTACAAATCGGAACTTCAAGACGCAGAAACGAACTGGTTGGGTTGATTTTGTACTTTTTTTGGCTGTAGGACTTTTGGGATTTGTCTGTTGCTTCTTATGGTTCGGGACGGAACACCTGAGCAAATACAACTACAACATTCTGTGGGCCTTGCCCACCCATGCAGTGGCGGTGTTCTTACTTAGGATTGAGCGCTATCAGCCTTTTCTGACCAGGTATTTCAGGTTCACAGCGGTTCTGTATCTGCTTATTCTGATCTTTTGGGCCTTTCTCCCACAGGACCTCCATCAGTCCCTGATCCCATTCATTCTGACATTACTCTTAAGGGCCTTTTATGTGAGCTACGATCTGGGTAAAAAGACCGGTATTTGAGCTGGATTAGATGATCAGCGCTTCGGCTTTGGCCAGCGCTTCTTCCACGTATTTGAAGGTAGAAAGTATTTCAGGTTTGCCATCTACGACTGCCACATTGTGTTCAAAATGTGCGGAGGGCTTTTTATCTGCTGTGACGATGGTCCAACCATCCTGTAGTTGAACTACCCGCCGCGTACCCATGTTGATCATCGGTTCGATGGCAATGACCACGCCATTTTTGATTTTCGGGCCTCTGCCTCGCTTGCCATAATTGGGCACCTCCGGTGATTCATGCATCCTCTTCCCAAGGCCATGACCGACGAGTTCCCTTACCACACCATATCCGTGGCTTTCCGTGTACGTCTGAATGGCATACCCGATATCTCCAATTCTGTTTCCTGCGATGGCCTGCTCTATGCCAAGGTAAAGGCTCTCTTTTGTTACTTTGAGGAGCTGTTTTACATCCTCTGCGATTTCCCCAACAGCAAAGGTGTAGGCGTGATCCCCATAGTAGCCATTCATCAATACGCCACAATCCAACCCCACGATATCCCCTTCCTGCAGTGGCCTTTTTGTGGGGATTCCATGTACCACCTGTTCGTTAACAGAGGTGATGATGGAATTAGGATAATCGTATAGGCCAAGAAATCCCGGAACACCGCCATGGTCTCGAATGAATTCATCTGCCTTCTTATCAAGATCCAGGGGCGTGATACCAGGTTTGATCAATTCTGCCATCAAACCGAGCGTCTTGGAGACCAGTTGCGCACTTTCCTTGATCAATGCAATTTCTTCACTCGACTTATAGTGGATCATAAGGGGGGTAGCATTTTCCGCAAAAATAGGAAATAAAAAAACCCCGGCTCCAGGCGGAACCGGGGTCATATACTTGTTAGGTTGTTTACGATTTTGAAACGTTTTCCAAAACGTCTTTGATAGGTACACGTTGTCCGTCTTTGAAGGAGACGATCCAGGCGTCCTTAACACCCATTTCCCTTAGGTACTTCTTGAAGGTATCGGCTTCCCAATAGTCTCTGAAGACACCAAGAGAATATCTCTTCAAACCATTTTCATCTGTTTCACCGGAGAAGTTGTCCCCTGCATCCAGGTATTTTGACAAGTCCTTATTCTTAAAGGCACCAATTTGCACTTTGAAAACAACACCTTTGGAATCATCTATACCACTACCAATGCTAGGTCCGGAAGTCCTTGCGGCCTTCTTCTGCTGTGCGACAGATGCAGCCAGTTGATCTTTCAGGTCTGCAACCTGATCTTGATACTGGTTGATTTGCTCATCCTTATCAGCTACACGGTCATCGACTCCTGCTAATTCCGCCTTTAGGCTTGCAGTTTCACTTTTTAATGACTTGTTATCATCCAGCAGCGTCTTGTACTGCTCTGGTGTCAACCTCTTAATTCTCTTTTTCCACTCTTTCTGTTCCTTTTTGGACATCTGGGCGGCAGTCTCAAAGCAGATGCCAATCGAGAATAGAGCTACGACAATAAGAATTGATTTTTTCATCTACCTAAAAAGTTGAATTTGTCACTAAAGTACAAAATACGCTTGAATAAAGCCAATATTTGTCATTTCAGTGATCCTACCATGTCCTCAGGCCTTACCCATTGCTCGAATTCGTCTGCGGTCAGGTAGCCCAGTTCCAACGCCGCTTCACGCAGTGTTGTGCCTTCTTTGTGTGCTTTCTTGGCGATAGCAGCTGCCTTCTCATACCCAATGTGGGTGTTCAGTGCTGTCACTAACATGAGGGACTTCTCCAGTTTATCTTGTATTACCGGGTAATTTGGCTCAATGCCAATGGCACAGTTGTCGTTGAAGGAGCGACATGCGTCCGCCAGCAGCCTTGCCGAGGTGAGCAAATTATAGACCATCATGGGCTTGAAGACGTTCAGCTCGAAGTGACCGGTCATGCCTCCTGCGGCGACGGCAACATCGTTGCCGATGACCTGAGCACAAACCATGGTCAATGCTTCGCACTGCGTGGGATTGACTTTTCCAGGCATAATAGAGGATCCTGGTTCGTTTTCAGGTATGACGATCTCTCCAATGCCACTGCGAGGTCCGGAGCACAACATCCTAATGTCGTTTCCGATCTTCATCAGGCTTACTGCCAGTTGCTTGAGGGCCCCATGTGCCTCCACAATGGCATCGTGGGCGGCTAGTGCTTCAAACTTGTTGCCAGCTGTGATAAAAGGTAGCCCCGAATTGTCAGCAATCTTTTCTGCTACCAGTTCGGCGTATCCTTTTGGCGTATTGAGACCTGTGCCCACCGCGGTGCCTCCAAGTGCTAGCTCACTGAGATGGGCCAGGGTGTTTTTCAGGGCTCTCACACCGTGGTCCAGTTGGGAAACGTAGCCGGAGAATTCCTGGCCTAGGGTCAGAGGTGTTGCATCCATGAAGTGGGTTCGGCCAATTTTCACCACATCGGTGAATTGCTCAGATTTTTGATGAAGCGTATTGCGCAGGAGCTCTACGTCCGGAATTACCTTCTCGACGATGACCTGATAGGATGCAATATGCATGGCCGTGGGAAAGGTATCATTCGAGGATTGACTCTTGTTGACGTCGTCGTTTGGGTGAATGACCTTAGCACTATCCTCAAGAGCGCCTCCGTTGATGACATGAGCCCTGTTCGCTACAACCTCATTTACATTCATATTGGATTGTGTACCCGACCCTGTTTGCCAAACCACAAGCGGAAATTGGTCGTCTAACTTGCCTTCCAGGATCTCATCGCACACGGTCGCAATCAGCTGTGATTTTTCAGCAGGCAATACACCCAGTTGCTCATTGGCCTGGGCCGCTGATTTTTTCAAAACGGCAAAAGCCCGAACGATCTCAAGCGGCATGCGCATGTTTTCCCCTCCAATCTTGAAATTATTTCTGGATCGCTGGGTTTGGGCGCCCCAATAAGCAGTTTTCGGTACCTCTACTTCGCCCATGGTGTCGTGCTCTATCCTGATTTCCATGATGATTTTTTATTGACAAATGTATTTGAAGCACGTTATCTGCACATGGCTTTGTAAGACAGTTTTTGTCAGTAACAGCAAGAAATTCAGACATTCTCGAAACAATTCGGTGTGGGTCCGGGGTTGATGCACTATGTTTGTGTTGTTTAGATTGATTCTAAATAAGAATGTCACCAGTCTCGATATTTCTTTCTGATTTTCAATTTCTCACCAAGGAGGGTTTTCAAAGTCTCATAGCCAAAGACAGGCGCTTTGAATTGCTGGGATCGGAGGAGAACGACGAGCAACTTTTTGTTGCTTTGGAGCAGACCCACCCTCGGGTTCTGGTGATTGACTATCGTCCGGAGGATCGGAATTTTGAGGAGAAGATCGAACGGATCAAGGCGCTGGGCGTTTCCAACATCCTGATCATCACCGCCGATACTGATAAGACCAGGGTTCGAAATGTACTGCGAACTGGCGTCAAAGGGATGATTACCAAGACATGTAGCCACCAGGAAATCGTGAATTCGATATTGGCGGTATCACAAGGTAATCGTTTCTACTGCAATAAAATTCTGGACATCGTCATGCAGAACAATGGTCTTGACGAGGTTGAAGAATGTGGCCCTACAGACCTTTCGCCGAGAGAGTTTGAAGTATTGCAGTTGATCACTAAGGGGATGACCACCACGAAAATCGCGGATTCACTGCATGTGAGTGTGCACACCATAAATTCCCATAGAAAGAGCATACTCAAAAAGCTTAATCTCAAATCTCCAGCTGAACTCATTGTTTACGCCCTTGAAAGTGGCATGGTAGGATGAGACCTCACTACTTCTAGGGATTTTCTCACTACTTGTAGTGATTGTATTTACCGATGAATAGCTATTGAACGGAGTGCCTATGTACCTTTTTTTTGTCACTTATTTAGACCAATTCTAAATTGATGATTGAGGAGCAGGAAATTTATTTGGAGAGCAACGAAGGTTGGGAGGTGAAGTCTTATCTCCCCATGGACGGATCAGAGTGCGTTTTCAAGAAGTGTTGCAAGAAATACAAGAAGAAAGGTAAGAATAGATGCAAGAAGTGTCCGAACAGATAGACAACTTGGCTTCGGAGCCCGTATATGCATCCAGGTCCTGTGCCTTGCATCAGGTTGATGCTTTGGGGCAGTTTGATATCACGTTTTTCGGAAACGAATTGTCGATGAAATTCTGTGGTCTTTATTCTTTCTACAAGAAAATCAAGCACATTGACCTTGCTGAGCTGTTTGCAGCCGAAACCTCTCCGTTGGAAATTATTTACTTACCTGAGTCGGATCGTATTTTCGCCTTTGATTTAATGCAGATTCTCGAACTGCGCGAATTTTTTGCCGGGGCATTTACCATGCTTCAACTCAATAGTCTCATACACGCAGAGACCAGTAGGAAGCTGGTGTAGTGGTCAATTCAATTAATTAGACTCATTATAAATTAGCCCCGCTCAGGGCTTGTGGCCAACATTGGCTGCACATCTTGTGTTTCTTTGCTGAACATAAATCCGGAAATGAAATGAAAGATTTGCTCAGGCGTGAATGCCCCCTAAAGGAAGGGGTTATAGATATTCTAAACAAACAAGTGGAAATGGAAGCCCACTCCTCTACAGCCTATCTGGCCATGGCTGGTTGGTGCGATGTCCACGGATATGACAATTCTGCGGAGTTCTTCTTCAAGCAGTCAGACGAGGAGAAAAAGCACCAGATGAGGTTATTCAAGTATCTCGCCAACATGGAGGCAAATGCCATAGCTCCTAAGGTGAGCGAACCCAATCATGAATTTCCCTCGCTGAGAAGTGTTTTTGAGGCCGCATTGGATATGGAAATTGCTGTCACAGAAGCAATTCACAATGTGGTGAGGGTATGTAGAAAAAATGATGACATCGCTACGGAAGAGTTCATGCGTTGGTTTGTCTCAGAACAGATCGAAGAAGAGTTTGTAGCAAGACGTACATTGGAGCTATTTGATGTCATAGGTGAGGATAAGATCGCCTTGGCTATGATTGAGGAAAAGGTTCTTACCATCGGGTACTCCGAGGAGTAGGCTTTCGAGTAGCAAAAAAGATAGGGGAGAATTCCATTGGGATTCTCCTTTTTTGCTTTAGGAGCTAAGGTGCTTGCTGTTCAGCTAGTGTCAGCTTGGCGAAGAAAGCCCATAGTACTATTCCCACACTTACAGAGATGTTCAGGGAATGTTTTGTTCCATGTTGGGGGATTTCAATTGCCCCATCCACGAGCGGCATGACTTCATCCGAAACGCCTTTTACTTCGTTTCCAAAAATCAGCACAAAATCGTCTTCAGCTGCGGGCAAGAAATCATTCAACAGCGTGCTTTCCTCGGCCTGTTCAACAGCATAGACCTTCTTACCTTCTGATTTCAGTCGCTTCACCAATGCTTCGGTGGAGGCCTCGTACACCCAGGATACCGTCTCCGTGGCTCCCAGAGCAGTTTTGTGAATTTCCCTATGTGGAGGGCGCGCGGAGATACCCGTCAAATAAATCTTACTAACCAGAAAAGCGTCGGCGGTGCGGAACGCCGAGCCGATGTTGTTCATGCTACGGATGTTATCCAGAACAATGCTGACAGGAAGCTTTTTGGTTTCTTTGAACGCCTCAATGGATAGGCGATCAAGTTCTTCGTTTTTGAGTTTTCTCATGAGTTGAGATGCCCTTTTGGTAATATTGCTGACACAACTTTCAAAGCTCAATCTTTTCACCCGAATGGCCAAAGCCAAGGAAACTCCACTCATGAAGCAGTACAATGCCATCAAAGCGAAGTACCCTGGCGCATTGTTGCTTTTCCGAGTAGGAGATTTCTATGAAACCTTTGGACAGGACGCCCAGACAGCCAGCAAGGTACTGGATATCGTGCTGACGCAAAGGTCCAATGGCGCGGCTTCGGAAGTCGCTTTAGCGGGTTTTCCACATCACGCCCTTGATAGTTATTTGCCACGACTGGTTCGGGCCGGATACAGAGTGGCCATTTGCGATCAGTTGGAGGATCCGAAGGGTGTGAAAGGAATCGTGAAGCGTGGAGTCACCGAGTTGGTCACACCGGGCCTCTCTCTTAATGACACTGTGCTTGAGCAGAAGAGGAATAACTACCTCGCAGCAGTGCATTTCGGCAAGGACATTCACGGCATAGGGTTTTTCGATTTTTCGACCGGAGAGTTTTTTGTTGGTGAGGGGAATGACCTTTATGTGGACAAGGTCCTTCAAAGTTTCCAGCCCTCTGAAGTCATCTATGCCCGGAGCCACCGGGACCTCGTCAGTGGAAAGCTGGGAGAAAGCAATCAATTTGCCTTGGATGACTGGGCTTTTGCGTATGACTTCGCATATGAGAAGCTGATGTCCCATTTTCACACCAAATCATTGAAAGGCTTTGGGATAGAGGAAATGCCTGAGGCAATCATTGCTGCAGGAGCCATACTTCATTACCTGGAATCTACCGAGCACAAGGACCTTGATCACATTAAGCAGATCAGTCGCATGGATGAAGAAAAATACATGTGGCTTGATCGGTTTACCATTCGAAATCTGGAGTTGCTACAGTCCAATCAGCCTGATGGTAAGGCATTGATTGACGTACTGGAAGAGGTGCAGACACCCATGGGAAATCGGCTGCTGAGGAAGTGGCTGGTCTTGCCATTGAGGGAGAAGGGTCAGATCGAAGCCCGGCAAGAAATTGTGGGTGCGTGGCTTAGGTCTGAGGAAAAGCTGGACGAGGTAATTGAGAACCTCAAGCAAATAGGCGATTTGGAGCGGCTCATTTCAAAGGTGGCTACCGGGCGAATAAATCCCCGAGAGGTCCTGCAGTTGCATAAAGGCCTCAACCACACGTTGGCCATACAAGAAATTATGGCTGAGAGCAACGAGAAAGCCTTCCATGGTATGGTGGATCGCATTCACCCCTGTGAGTCGCTGCTCAGCGAGATTGACAAGAAGATCAGCCCCGAAGCACCTATGCTTGTGCATCAGGGAGGTGTGATTGCTGATGGAGTAAATCCTGAACTGGATGAATTGAGGGCTATATCCAAAACGGGCAAAGACTTCCTGGCGAACCTCAAAGAACGTGAGATGGAAAGGACGGGGATTGGCTCCCTGAAGATCGCCTACAACAAAGTCTTTGGCTATTACCTGGAGGTGACCAATGCGCATAAGGACAAGGTGCCTGAGGATTGGATCCGAAAACAGACCCTCGTCAATGCCGAGCGGTATATTACTGAAGAACTCAAAACCTACGAAGAGAAGATATTGAATGCCGAAGGCAGTATCCTCGCCATCGAGCAACGAATCTTTCAGGAGCTTGTCCAGGGTGCCACGGAATATATTGACCTGGTTCAGCAAAATGCCAAGGTCGTGGCACAAATCGACTGTTTGGGAGCCTTTGCGAGGTTGGCTCATCGCAACGAATATGTGTGCCCAACCCTGACTGAGGAGTCCATACTGGATATCAAGCAAGGTCGTCATCCGGTGATTGAGCGGGCTTTGCCACCTGGAGAGTCCTATGTCCCGAACGATGTCTACATGGATGATCAATCTCAACAGATCATCATCATTACCGGGCCAAACATGGCAGGCAAATCAGCCCTGCTGCGGCAAACAGCACTAATCGTCCTGATGGCCCAAATGGGTAGCTACGTTCCGGCGGGATATGCCCGGATTGGCATCGTAGATAAGATGTTTACCAGAGTAGGTGCGTCGGACAATCTGTCCAGGGGAGAATCTACTTTCATGGTAGAGATGACTGAGACGGCCAGTATCCTCAACAATTTGAGTGATCAGTCGCTTGTGATCATGGATGAAATCGGTCGTGGAACGAGTACCTACGATGGCATCTCCATCGCATGGGCGATTGTGGAATATCTGCACAATCATCCCAAATTCCGCGCGAAGACACTCTTTGCAACGCATTATCATGAGCTCAATGAGCTGACCAAGGATTTGGTGCGGGTAAAAAACTTCAATGTCGCTGTGAAGGAACTCGATAGCAAAATCGTTTTCCTGCGAAAACTGGTAGAAGGAGGTAGCGAACACAGTTTTGGCATCCATGTGGCGCAGTTAGCAGGGATGCCCAATGAAATTGTGATCAGGGGCAACGAAATACTCCACCACCTGGAAAAAGAGAAGTTACCAGCTGACCAGCGCAAAAAACTCCAGGAATTGCCCACTCAGCAGTTTCAGCTCAATCTGTTTGAGCAAGATCCCAAGTTTGATGAACTCCTGAAAACACTTAGTGAAGTTGATATCAACACCATCTCTCCGGTGGAGGCACTATTGAAACTCAACCGCCTGAAGGATATACTCAAGGGACAATAAACACTAGTTGCGGTAGTGAAACAATGGCTGTGGCTCATTGTCATTCCATTCGCTCAATACGAAGAACCCCTGTGCATCCAGGCCCCATGCGATAGCTTCGCCTTGCCTTTCCGGTTGGTATCTGATGCGCAGAATGTTCGCTTCTTCTAAGGTTGTCGTTGCACTGGCATTAAGATCACCTTTCAGGTAATATATCTCTTCGTAGTTCTTCAGCAATATGTCGCCATTCGGGTTTATGTCTCCAGCGGTGACTTGTGTAATGGGGAGCTGAAAAGAGGGTGTCAAAGTCGTGGCCGAATTCTCTTGGAATTTGAAGGGATAAACAAAGACTTGAGGATCCCTTTTTGAAATGATAATGAGGTCGTCAGACTTGGCATCGTACAATAGTGTTTCTGCATCCCTGGCCCCATTGCTGTAAGTAACCGTCATTTGTTGGGGTTTGATATGCCATTGGGTCTTAGCGTCGACCATATTCCTGATTGGTTCTTGGAATGCATAAATGGACAATTGAGGTCTTTCTGCACGATTGTCGCCAATATCACCGATAAACAATGTGCTGTTTTCCCCTTGTCTTTTGATAGCGATATCTTCCCAATCAATGTGAACCACATCCTTCAGAAAGACGGTCGCCTGGATTTCGCCCGATGGCGCTATCAGGAACACCCTGGGTTGGTCCCCACTGTCGTTATGGGCCCAGAAGTAACCGGGATTATTGATTGATGCCACCAACCCACTTACCTCCTGCAAATTGGAATCGAGGGATCTGCCTACTTCAGCCACTTGCTGAAACTGATCGCTGTAGGCATACTGTGTCTTCATGTTGGGCGTCTGGGAGCAAGCCAAAGCATGGACCAGGGCGAGGAGAAGTGAGAGATATGATGTTCGCATCTTGTGTTCGATGTAGGTTGAGCTCGCTAACGGCGGAACCAGCCGCGAATATGAAAAGCCTTGGTATATGTGACCAAATAAAAGGTGATAAGATATTGTTATTAAAATCGGAACTTCAGGCTTGTTTATGTGAAGTCATATCCTTTAACTTTGCAGTCCTTTTACAAAAGGACATGCGAGAGTAGCTCAGCTGGTAGAGCACAACCTTGCCAAGGTTGGGGTCGCGGGTTCGAATCCCGTCTCCCGCTCCAAGAATAGCCGGACTCGTTCCGGCTTCTTTTTTGTATGGCCGCCCGGATGGTGGAATTGGTAGACACGCAGGACTTAAAATCCTGTGACCCTTATCGGTCGTGCGGGTTCAAGTCCCGCTCCGGGTACTTCTCTTCAAAACTGCCATACAAGTCAACTTTTTGGCACATTCCTTCCGAGTCCAATTGTCGAATATGAGAGGACATACTAACTGCAATCTCCCCGGGGGGTAAGTACGTTTGGTGGGTAATAGACCGTTAAAAATTCTTAATCTTCCAACCGCTCAAATAATCCCTTTTCCCGTTTCAACTGCCTCCGGTAAATTTGCAGCCTTTTCAAAACGGTTCCCCTAGTAACATGGAAGACACGATCAATCAAGATCTGAAGCAGCAGCACCAACAAAAGATCAAACAAGTCACCCAGGAAGTTGGCAAAGTAGTCGTGGGTCAGGAGTACATGATCAACCGCTTGTTGATTGGACTATTTACCCAGGGCCACATATTGTTGGAAGGTGTACCGGGCCTGGCCAAGACCCTCACAGTAAACTCGCTTGCGGACGTCCTTCATCTGGATTTCAAGCGGATCCAGTTTACACCAGATCTGTTGCCTGCGGATTTGATTGGAACCATGATCTACAATCAGCAGCGTTCGGAGTTTGAAGTGAAGAAAGGACCCATATTCGCCAATATGATCTTGGCAGACGAAGTCAACCGCTCTCCGGCCAAGGTGCAGTCGGCGTTGCTCGAGTCCATGCAAGAGAAGCAAGTTACCATTGGAGAAACTACTTTCGGTTTGGACCGACCCTTTCTGGTAATGGCGACACAAAACCCGGTGGACCAGGAGGGTACCTATCCACTACCGGAAGCGCAGGTGGATCGATTCATGCTGAAGGTCCATGTTGACTATCCAACTAAGGAAGAGGAGACAGAGATCATGAGGCGCATGGCCAACATGCAATTTGATGCCACGCTGGAAACCATCCTGAACAAAGAGGACATCTTCTCCATCAGGAAAGAGATCAACCAGGTGGCAATATCAGAATCCCTGGAGAAATACATCATTGAACTCGTATTTGCCACCAGGGATGCGAAGGCTTATGGTTTGACGCAAGAAGCACAATATATACAGTTTGGAGCGTCACCCAGAGCCTCCATCAATCTCAATCTTGCTGCTAAAGCGATTGCCTTTTTCGATGAAAGGGATTATGTACTACCCGAGGACATCAAAGAAATCGCCGGGGACGTGATGAACCACCGTATTTTGCTCAATTACGAAGCGGAAGCTGATAACGTCACCACTCACGACATCATTAAGGCCATTCTTGAGAAGATCCAAATCACCAGATAATAGTTTGATAATATTCGCAATGCTTGGGTAACGCACCCTATACGATCTTAACAATATCGTAAATATTTAACCTGACAGGAGTTAATACGAGGAAGTCAATTTTGTACTCGACTTAGATGTTGAAAACTAAATTGACTATGAAAAAATTATTATCACTATTAGCCTTTGCCGGCATGCTCTTCGTCATTTCGTGTAGTGACGATGATGAACCGGTACTGCCGCTATTGACTGCACCTGCTGAGGCTACTACAGGCCTGGGGGAGACAGCTACCGCTACATTTTCTTTCACTGCTGATGCAGGTTATGCATCTGCTGTTGTAGCTGGTACAGGAGTTACCGCCGAAATCACTACTGAACCTGACGCTGGAGCTACTTCCGGTGACATTGTGGTTACCTACACAGTTACTTCACTTGGCAGCAACTCGATTGTCCTCACTGTGACTGACGCATCCGGAAATTCTTCAGATGCTACTGCTTTGATCGAGAGCACTAACTTCACAGAAACCCGAGTTTCTGGAAGCCTTACTGCTGATGTTACATGGGCAGCGACAAATGTATACGTACTTGACGGAAGGGTTTTTGTTGAGGACGGTGTTACGTTGACCATCGAAGCGGGCACAATCATCAAAGCCGAAACAGGTCAGGCTGCTGATGCTTCTGCACTTATTGTAAGACGTGGGGGAACCATCACTGCAAACGGAACTGCTGCGGCACCTATCATTTTTACTTCTGTCCTGGATGACATCGAACCTGGACAAATTGTAAGCCCTACTGAGCCTGATCAAAGAGGTCTTTGGGGTGGTGTGATCTTGCTTGGAAATGCACCTATCTCTGCTTCCAATGACAACGCTCAGGACGTTTCCGAAGTACAAATTGAAGGCATCCCTACTTCTGTAGACGCACTTTATGGCGGTACTGATCCAATGGACAACTCAGGTTCTATGAGATATGTGTCTATCCGTCACAGTGGCGCTGTGCTTGGTTCTGGTGATGAGATCCAAGGTTTGACTGTAGGTGGTGTAGGATCTGGCACTACTTTGGAGTGGATTGAAATTGTCGCTTCCGACGACGACGGCATCGAGTGGTTCGGTGGAAATGTTGACATGTCAGGTGTTCTCGTTTGGAACTCCCGAGACGATGGATTGGATTCAGATCAGGACTGGATTGGCACTTGCAGCAACTTCATCGTTGTTACCCCTAGTGAGGGTAGTGGTCTTGAGCTTGATGGTCCTGAGGGATCAACCAACAGAGGCGTACATACATTCACCAACGGAACCGTTTATGCTGGCGAGCTTGGTGAAGAGCTTGTTGACCTTGACGAAAGCACTAACGTGAGCATGACCAATATCTACTTCTACGGTATCACAACCAACATTATTGTGGAGTCATTTGGTGGCGACGGCAACGGAACCTTTGAAAACTGGGAATACACATTGGGTACAGGTATCAATGCCGCTGACGTATTCATCGATGTACCTAGCTCAGTAATCACTGAAGTTGCTCAAAATCAGAACACGGTTGGTGTTCAAACACAGGAAGGCTTTGAGTGGACTTGGGCCGCTCAGTCAGGTGCGTTGACAGCAATAGGATTGTAATTACATTAAGTATAACATTAGCAAAAGCTTGCCCTCTTTCGAGAGGCAAGCTTTTCTGCATTCTTATCTCATTTGAAGATTTCAATTTTATGAAAGCACTTTCCCAAAAGATTTTTTTGCTACTGATGCTCATTGGCTATTTCGCCTCGGCGCAGCAAGGGATCATCAGAGGTACTGTTTACGAAGAGTCGTCAGGAGAGCCATTGTTTGGTGTAGCGGTAAAAATCGCAGGTACCACGAATGGTGCAGTCACGGATTTTGACGGGAAGTTCCAAATTAGTGCTGATGCAGGTACTTATGATGTGGAAGCTTCATTTATCTCCTTCAAATCTGTCAACATAACAGGTCTTGAGGTGGAGCCAGGAGAGGCGACCATTATTGATGCCATTTGGATGCAGGACGCAGTGGAGGAGCTTGAGGCGATCGTTGTGACAGCTGAAGTCATCAAGAATAGCGAGAGCGCACTCCTAACCGTGAAAAGAAAGTCTACTAATGTAATGGATGGGATCTCTTCTGAGAGTTTCCGGAAAATTGGTGATGCCAATGCCGGAGAAGCAGCCAGGCGAGTGACGGGTGTCTCCGTCGAAGGAGGCAAATACATTTATGTAAGGGGTCTGGGTGACCGCTACACAAAGACTACTTTGAATGGCTTGGACATCCCTGGTTTGGATCCTGATCGCAATAGTATCCAGATCGATGTGTTCCCGACAAACCTCATCGACAACATGGTGGTCATGAAGTCTTTCACCCCCGATCTACCTGCAGATTTCACAGGGGGCATTGTCAATATCGAAACGAAAGATTTCCCCGAGCAACGTGTATTGGATGTATCCGCTAGTGTGAGTTACAATCCCACAATGCACTTCAACAATGATTACATCAGCTATGATGGAAGCAGTACGGACATCTTTGGCTTTGACAATGGAGATCGTCAATTACCAGATGCCGGTCGGGCCGATGAAATTCCAAGTCCCTTTGCTCAGAGTCCGGAGCAAGAAATCAATGAGTTCCTAAATGAGTTCAGTCCCATTCTTGGCGCTTCCCAGCAAACGAGTTTCATGGATGTAGGCCTTGGCCTCACCTTTGCTGACCAGCGGCAACTTCCCAATGGACACAGCATAGGTTACATGTTTTCTGGAAACTACAGCAACTCGACAAGATTTTATGACAATGTATTTTTCGGCGAATACCAGATCGATGAGGACCCTGATACTTACCCCTTGGTTTTGGCAGATACCCAGGACGGTATCATAGGAGAAAATAATGTGCTTCTAGGCGGTTTAGGCGGCATTGCCTACAAAACCCAAACTAGCAAGTTCAAATTCAACATCATGCACCTGCAAAACGGTGAAAGTCGCAGTGGTCAATTTGATATTTTGGACAATGACGAAGCGGTGGGTAACTCTGGTTTTATTGCTGTTTCGGATAACCTCGAATACAACCAGAGAGGTGTGACAAATTTCTTCCTGAACGGTGAGCATTATCTTCAGGACGGTGGTTGGCGCATAGATTGGCGGGGATCGACTACCATTTCTTCCCTCGAAGACCCTGATATTCGGAAGACGCCGTTTTCCATTACAGGACAGGGTGAGTCAGTCTTCAACCCCGGAGCTGCCGGAGTACCAACACGCCTATGGAGGGAGCTGGAAGAAGTAAACAACGTAGGAAAAGTGGATATCACCAAGGAGTACACCTTCAACGGATCAGATGCCAAATTGAAGTTTGGCGTCCTGCATGCCTACAAGGAGAGAGACTACGAGATCCTGGCTTACAGGGTACGGTTCTTTGGTTCTGATCCGGATTTCACCGGAGATCCAAATCAGGTATGGACAGAAGAAAATCTGTTTCCCAACGGCTCCCTCATGCTGTTGAGAAACAATGGTATACCGAACCCGAACCAGTACAATTCCACCGTCAACAATACAGGATTCTATGTTTCTAATGAATTCACCTTTGCCGCTAAATTCAGGAGTATCGTTGGCGTGAGGGCTGAGAAATTTGTTCAGAGGTTTACTGGTAGAGACCAGGATATGCTCAATGTTCTGGACGACGAGAAACTGCTGGATGCCCTGGACTTTTTTCCGTCTGTAAACCTGATCTATGCACTGCAGGAGCAAATGAACCTGCGGGTATCCTTTTCAAGAACCATAGCACGTCCTTCCTTTAAGGAACTATCCTTTGCCCAAATCCTCGATCCAGTTTCGAACAGGACTTTTAATGGGGGACTTTTCCCTATCGGTGACTGGGATGGCAACCTGGAGGAAACCAGAATCAGCAACTTCGACCTGAGATGGGAGTTGTTCCAAAGCAGGGGCCAATTGCTGTCTGTCAGCGGTTTCTATAAGACATTTGATCAACCCATCGAATTGGTGAGAATTCCGGAAGCTCAAACCAACAGTGAGTTCCAGCCAAGAAACGTTGGCGACGGTAGGGTCATTGGTGTAGAAGTAGAGTTCAGACAGTCTTTGGAGATCATCTCCTCTTCACTGAGTGATTTCAGCATCAATGGAAACGTGACGATTGTAGACTCCGAAATCAAATATTCTGAGACGGAACTGCGAGCACGCTCAAACTTCGAAAAGACCGGTCAGGATATCGGAGATAGTAGGGATATGGCAGGCCAGGCACCCTGGATAATCAACACGGGCTTACAATATGTGAACCCGATCCTCGGATTGGATGCCGGATTCTTCTACAATGTCAAAGGAGAAACGCTGACTATTGTAGGGGGTGGATTGTTTCCTGATGTGTACACACAACCTTTTCACAGCCTGAACTTCAACCTCAACAAATCCTTTGTCGATAATAGGTTGAATGTGAATGTCAGTGTCAACAACATTCTGGACGACGATGAGCAACAGCTGTATCAACAGTTTAGGGCAGATGCGGAAACGTTTCAACGCATGACACCCGGTACTTCAGTGGGTATCGGGCTCAAGTACTCTTTCTAGTAATAGAATATTTGAATAGTTAATCTAAAAGCCATTCCAATACGGGGTGGCTTTTTTTATTGGGTGAAGAGAATCTTCTTCTGCAGTTCAATTTTGGAGGAAATCTCGGATTCTACGCTTTCAATTTGCTCCAATTCTATTGCTCCAGGTAAGCCAGCTTTCCTTTTCTTTTCGTAGGCAACACCCAGGTCCTTGGCCTTGTCCGTAAGGATAGCTATGTCTTTTCCGATCTTATCAAGGAATATGTACTTCTGAAAATCCAGGAGAAGACGCCGTGTTTGATTTTGGTAACTATCTATTTTGCTCTTTGGTAAATTGCTGGAATCGATGGCGAGTCTGAAGATAGATTGGCCGCCAGGTAACTTTTGTGAAGTAGCAAAAAGGAATAAATCCGCAGTAACATCCGGATTGACCCCTGCAGGTATTTTCAATTTGTAATACGCCCTTTCATTGCGAAGACGGCCGAAAGTCGAGCCATATTTCCAGAAATAGTATCGCACCTCTTTTTCCGGTAAATTGAATTGGCATTCAAACCCCGAATAGGTCTTGTCTTTCACGGAGATTTGAGTGTCGGAAACGGTAAAATCAGCTGATTGTGAGTGACCTGCCGTAATTGCCAAAAAACTGAACAAAGTGAATACGATTCTTGTCATGCTAATGCCATAATGCAATCCTATGCCTACAAAAGTATTAATTACCGGAGGAAGTGGTTTGGTCGGAACTTATCTGACTGATTTGCTTCTCGCCAATGATTTTGAAGTTTGTCACCTATCAAGGAAGCCCACAGGAGCTGAGAAGGTTCCGACATTCCAATGGAACATTGACACCGGGGCCCTGGATGTCAAAGCACTTCAGGTAGACCACATTATTCACTTGGCAGGAGCAGGAGTGGCTGATAGCAAGTGGACAGAAAAGAGAAAACAGGCGATCTACAATAGCCGAATCGATTCTACACGGCTGTTGGCTCAGGCGCTTACCAAGCATGGCTTGAAGTTGGAAAGTTTTGTTTGTGCTTCTGCTGTGGGTTATTACGGATCGGATACAGGGGCCGTGCTGGTTGATGAAGATGCACCACCAGCGAATGATTTTTTGGCGAAGGTGGTCGTTGATTGGGAAGCAGCGGCTGAAGAGTTGAGAGCAGTCAGTAAAGAAGTAACTAAAATCCGAATAGGTGTAGTCCTTGCTAAGGAGGGAGGCGCGTTAGCCAAAATGAAGCAACCCATACAATTTGGAGTGGGGGCGCCGCTGGGAAGCGGCAAGCAGTACGTGAGCTGGATACACGTAAGGGATCTTTGTGCCATTTGCCTGTGGGCTTTGCAAAATGGCAAAGGTGGAGTATACAACGCGGTGGCACCAAATCCCGTAACGAACAAAGAATTGACTCGACACATAGCCAGGACTTTGAAAAGGCCTTTGCTCCTACCGCCAGTTCCGGGCATGGTGCTAAAGGGTCTTCTCGGTGAAATGGCGGGAATTGTTTTGGGTGGAAACAACGTTTCTTCACGTAAACTTGTGGATTCGGGATTTAAGTTTGAATTTGATACGGTGGAGCATGCGCTTCGGGATTTATTGACATAGATGGAAAAAGAAGATCTGGAAACAAAGCAGGAAGCCCTGACCAAAGCGGCTTTTGAAGATAAGGATTGGGCTGAGATAAAGAGCTCCAACTCATGGGTGATTTTTAAGGTGATCGCTGAATTCGTAGAGGGATTTGAAAAACTGGCAAAAATAGGCCCATGCGTGTCGATTTTCGGCTCGGCGCGGACCAAACCGGATAACCCTTACTACAAAACGGCACAGGAAATTGCGGCCAAACTGGTGCAGGATGGTTACGGTGTAATTACAGGTGGAGGTCCCGGAATCATGGAAGCCGGAAATCGAGGTGCGCATAGCCACTCCGGCAAGTCAGTCGGATTGAATATCGACCTGCCATTTGAGCAGTATGACAATCGCTTTATCGACCGAGACAAACTGATCAATTTTGATTATTTCTTCGTGCGGAAGGTCATGTTCGTAAAATATTCCCAGGGCTTTGTGGTGATGCCCGGAGGGTTTGGAACTTTGGACGAAATGTTCGAAGCACTTACATTGATTCAGACCAAGAAAATCGGAAGATTCCCTATTGTTCTCGTTGGTAAATCCTACTGGTCTGGATTGGTAGATTGGCTGAAACAAACGCTGCTCAATGAGCATGAGAACATTAGTGAAAGCGATTTGGACCTGTTCAACCTGGTTGAGACGCCTGACGAAGCCGTCCATGTAATCAACGAGTTCTACAGCAAGTACACCCTATCCCCGAATTTCTAGGTACAAATTCCACTTGACTCAACACACAGGAATGTCAGAACAAAAGGTGGCAGAGCCCAAAAAAACGGAATTTCCAGTGGAAGAAGAGATTATTGAGGTTATAGGTGCCAGGGAGCACAACCTGAAGAATGTCCATCTGACCATGCCTCGAAACAAGCTCATTGTCATCACAGGCATTAGTGGGAGTGGCAAATCGAGCCTGGCATTTGATACGATCTACGCCGAAGGCCAAAGAAGGTACATGGAAAGCTTTTCGGCTTATGCCCGATCCTTCATCGGCAACATGGAAAGACCTGATGTGGACAAGATAAATGGGCTTAGTCCGGTGATTTCCATAGAGCAGAAGACAACATCGCGGAACCCTCGATCAACAGTGGGCACGGTCACAGAGATTTATGATTTTCTAAGATTGTTATTTGCAAGAGCCGGAGTTGCCTATTCCTATCTCAGTGGCAAACCAATGGTGAAGCAGTCTGAGGATCAAATTCTGGAACACATACTCAGCGCTTTTGACGGCGAGAAGCTATCATTGCTGGCGCCTGTGGTGAAAGGTCGGAAGGGCCACTACCGAGAGCTCTTTCAGCAAATCAGAAAAATGGGCTTTGGCAAGGTGAGGGTGGATGGCGAATTGCAGGATCTTGTGCCAAAAATGCAGGTGGATCGCTACAAAACCCACGACATAGAGATCGTGGTGGACCGCATCCTGGTGCGACCGGCAGATCGTAAGCGGATTTCAGACTCCATCGGTACATGCCTGAGACATGGGGATGGCGTGATGATGGCACTCAATTCCAGCGGAGAGGTATCACATTTCAGTAAGAATTTGATGGACCCGGAGACGGGCCTCGCCTATGATGACCCTGCGCCGAACACATTTTCCTTTAATTCGCCTTACGGCGCTTGCCCGGAATGTAATGGATTGGGGAGGATCGAGGAAATCTCCCCGGAGGCGGTCATTCCGGATCCGAAGTTGAGTATCAGCAGAGGAGGAATAGCACCGCTAGGGGACTACAGGGATATCTGGATCTTCAAGAAGATCGAGGCCATCCTCAAACAAAACAAAGCCAACCTGAGTACCCCCATCAAGGATATACCCCAGGAGGTAATGCATACCTTGCTCTACGGGGATGACGTACCGGTCGCAGTAAGTTCTGTGAAATACCCGGGAACAGACTGGCAAACGAAGTTTGAGGGGATCATCAATTTCCTCGAAAAGCAGAAAGACTATGGCACGGAAAAAACCAGGCAATGGATTCAGGATTTTACAGAAATCCGAACGTGCCCATCCTGCGATGGATACAGACTGAAAAAAGAGTCGCTGCAGTTTCGAATCGCAGATAAGCACATTGGTCAACTTGCAGAGTTGAACATAGGGGATTTGGCTTCATGGTTTGAGGGTATCGAAAGCAGACTCTCCGATCGCCAGAATATCATAGCCAGGGAGATACTGAAGGAGATCAGAAAGAGAATAGGCTTCCTATTGGACGTTGGGCTGGACTATCTCACACTCAATCGTTCGCTAAAGACACTCTCTGGGGGTGAAGCTCAGCGCATCAGGCTGGCCACACAGATCGGGACACAACTGGTGAGTGTGCTCTACATTTTGGACGAACCAAGCATCGGACTACACCAGCGTGACAACATGAAACTCATCCAGGCCCTGAAGGATCTCCGGGATCTGGGCAATACAGTGATTGTCGTGGAGCACGATAAAGACATGATGCTGGATTCTGATTTTGTCATCGATATTGGTCCAGGTGCAGGTCGACATGGGGGAACAATTGTGGCCAGTGGCACACCGGAGGAAATACTGGCTGCCAATACGGTAACGGCCCAGTACCTCAATAATCAAAGGAGAATAAAAGTGCCTCTGAAACGAAGAGAGGGACGAAAGCTCCACTTGGAGTTGAAAGGAGCGACAGGCCATAACCTCAATGAAGTGGACCTGAAATTGCCTCTGGGTAAGATGATATGTATCACGGGTGTTTCAGGTAGTGGAAAGTCTACCTTGATCCATGAAACCCTCTATCCCGCACTGAAGAAGTTTCTATATAAGTCCCGAAAGGATCCCTTGCCTTACAAATCATTGAAGGGCGAGAGTGAGATCGACAAGGTTATAGAAGTGGATCAGTCTCCCATTGGTAGAACGCCAAGATCCAACCCGGCAACTTACACGGGTGTTTTTTCTGATATCCGCATGCTCTATTCGGAATTACCGGAGTCAAAAATCCGTGGATACAAGCCGGGCAGGTTCTCTTTCAATGTCAAGGGAGGGAGATGCGAAACTTGCCAGGGTGGAGGCATGCGGCTTATAGAGATGGACTTTCTCCCGGATGTGCACGTGCCCTGCGAAACCTGCAAAGGCAAACGCTACAATCGCGAAACCCTGGAGGTGAGGTTTAAGGGTAAGTCTATCTCCGATGTGCTCGATATGACTGTAGAGCAGGCGGTGGAATTTTTTGAGCATCAACCCAAGATTATTCGTAAGATCAAGACCTTGGAGGACGTCGGACTCGGCTATATATCCCTGGGCCAACATGCGACAACGCTGTCTGGCGGAGAAGCTCAGCGCGTGAAGCTGGCAACAGAGCTTTCAAAGAAAGACACCGGGAAGACTTTCTACATTTTGGACGAACCGACTACAGGTTTACACTTTCAGGATATCCAGCATTTGCTGGACGTTCTCGATAAGTTGGCCGACAAAGGAAATACTGTACTAATCATTGAGCATAATCTTGATGTGATCAAGGTCTGCGATCATATCGTCGATCTGGGACCTGAAGGGGGTACCGGAGGTGGTAACATCATTGCACAAGGGACACCTGAGGAGGTGATCAAGGTTGAGAATAGCTATACAGGGCGATTTCTGAAGGCCGAGTTGTCATAAAACCCAGACTTACCATAGGATAAATTGGGCGGCGAGCATGCCTGATTTGACACTGGAACACAACCATTGGTCAAAATCATTGCCTGCTAGCGATTGGTAGCCCGTAACTTTATAGTGTGAATAAGCGAAATCTCTACTGGCTGTGTCAAGTACTTGCCTGGGGGGGCTACGGATTCCTGGAAGTCTTTCTATACTCCGCTGCCAATCGGCTGGACGCCTCGAAAGCGATGGGAGAGATCTTCCTGGTAGGCTTTTATATTGCCTCTACGCATGGGATAAGGGAAATCATTCTTCGCACCCGGATCATCAGGTATCGATGGTTTCAGGTCCTGCCACGTCTATTCCTGGTGGTTTTGGTTTTCGCTTGCGCCAATTACCTTTTTCTACTACTCGTATCCTTCATCACCAATAGCCTTACACAGCAAGACTTTAATTCCATTGCCTTGATTGTGAATGTGGCCATTTCAGTGTTGTTGTATTTCCTTTGGTCACTGGCTTACCTGTCATTCCTCTACATAGAGCGGTACAACAAATCTCTGCAAAATCAAGCCATCGCAAAGGAAGTGGAACTCAGCAATCTCAAGTCTCAGTTGAATCCCCACTTTATCTTCAATGCACTCAATAGCATACGTGCATTGATTGATGAGGACCCCAAAAAATCCAAGCAAGCGATCACGCAGCTTTCCAATATACTGCGCAATTCGCTGAGGACGGATAGCAATAAACTCATTCCTTTTGAGGATGAAATGGGCACAGTGAAGGATTATTTGTCCCTGGAATCGATACGCTATGAGGAACGGCTTAGAACCCAGTTGAACATTGATCCCGAGTCAAACCGATTTCAAATTCCACCGTTAATGATTCAGACATTGGTTGAGAATGGAATTAAACATGGCATTGCCCATTTGAAAGAAGGAGGAGTGATAGCCATCAGATCAACCGTGGAGGATAATAAGCTGAAGTTATCAATCCGGAATTCCGGGCAATATCACAATGGTGTCAGGATCGACGTGGGTTATGGTCTGCTGAATACCAAGAAACGACTGAGCTTGATATACGGGTCAGAAGCGAAGTTCGAGATTGCCAACGAAGACGCCAAGACCGTGTTGACGACAATAGAAATACCAGAAGACTACTATTTACAGGAAGAAGTATAAACATGAACGCACTTATCATTGATGACGAACGTCTTGCCAGGAAAGAACTCATGAAGTTGCTGGAAGACTTCAAAGAGATCGAGGTTTTGGGAGAGGCAGTGAATGCTGATGACGGCTTGGAAAAGATCCAGGAGCTGAAACCGGATTTGATCTTTTTGGATGTGGAAATGCCTGGTAAATCCGGCTTTGAGATGCTGCAGGACCTGGACGCTGTGCCGCAAGTGATTTTCACTACGGCACATGATGAGTTTGCCTTGAAGGCTTTCGATGTGAATGCCCTGGATTATCTACTCAAGCCGATACAGGAAGATAGGCTGGCAGAGAGCATTGGGAAACTCCTTTCGCGTTCCGCAGCTGAGGAGGTGGAGAACAATGATAAGAGTCGTCACATACTCGGACAGGGCGATCAGGTGTTCGTGAAGGATGGTGACAAATGTTGGTTTGTCAGACTATCTGATATTCGGCTATTCGAATCGGACGGGAACTATATCAAAGTCTATTTCAGCAATTTCAAACCTATGATCCACAAGTCATTGAATGCGCTTGATGAAAGGCTGGACGACCGACATTTCTTTAGGGCAAGTCGTAAGCACATCATCAATTTGGGCTGGGTACAAAAGATTGAAACCTGGTTCAATGGGGGCCTTTTGGTGGAACTTAAGGGAGGCGAGAAGGTAGAGGTGAGCAGGCGGCAGGCTGCTAAGTTCAAGGAAAAGATGAGCCTCTAGTGATTGACGCTTGACAAGAAGTCTCTTTCAATGTGCCAATCTTTGGCGAGATTGATCATTGCGGTGGTCTCCATCTCGGTGATGTATCCCTTTTTGTGATTATCCTCCCATACCTCGACAAGGTGTTGTAGCCGTTCTTTCGGGTCCAATTTCGAGAACACCTTCCCCAGGAATTCCCGCGACCTGTCAAATGCGGATAGATAATCCCTTGCAATGAATTCAAGCGCCCAGCTCAGTTCATCGGTTGCATCGATTTTTAGCACATACAGGTCCAGAAGTTCCTTTTCGTCGGGGTCCAGTCCGTGGTAGTGAAAAATCAGGGATTTGAGTAGCACCAACGCTCGTTTTTTATCTCGGTCCATTCTTCTGGTTTGTTGAGCATTTCTAAAATTATCGGATTCTGCCTTCTTCCTGAAAGAATTTCAACGTGATTTCATCTCCGTGAGCCATTCCCTTTGAGGTCAGTCTCAAATGACCATTGCTAATCGTTGCCATTTGGCTAGTGGTCAGTTGGTCCAAATAGCGAGCAAAAGTGGATTGTAGGTCCAGTCCGTATTGTGCTGAAATGTGATTTAGATCTATACCAAATTGAGTCCTCAATCCGGTCATCAGATATTCATTGAGCTTTTGGGTGGGTGTGAGTACCTCGACTTCGTTTATGGGGTCACCGTTTTTGAGGCGGGTAATGTATTTGGCATTGTGACGGATGTTCAGGTATCGTGCCTGTCCATCATATGAGTGTGCTCCGGGACCTATGCCCAAATAGAGCTTTCCTCGCCAATAGGAGGAATTGTGTCTGGATAGATAGCCAGGTTGCGCAAAATTCGAGACTTCGTAGTGCTCATAGCCATGTTCTTTCAACTTCTGAACTGCGAACTCATACTGCAGCGCGTTATGCGTATCATTCAATTCCTGTAGTAGCCCCCTCTTCTTCCAGTTGCCAAAGGCCGTTTTTTCTTCTATGGTGAGAGAATACAATGAGACGTGCGTGAGCTGTTGGGCAATGATTTGTTCCACATCAAATTGCCACTTGGCCATGTCATTTGGCGGTACAGCATATATCAGATCACCTGAGATGTTCGAGAAGCCAATTTGCTTCGCCAGTGACAATGCTTCAATGGCCTGACCTGCAGTGTGAGATCGGTTCAAGAACTTCAATCGTTCCTCATTGAAGGTCTGAATCCCAACACTCAGTCGGTTGATGCCGACTTCACGCCAGGAAGTGATTTGATCACGATGCATGTCCTCCGGGTTTGCCTCAAGTGTTATCTCCACTGACGGATCGATGTCGTAAAACCCCTGGATGAGCCGTAAGAAACGCCGTATGTCTTCTGCACTTAATATTGAAGGTGTACCTCCTCCGAAATATATCGTTTCTAGCCGTTGGGAGATCAAGCCATGACGTTGTCGCAATTCTTCCTCCATTGCTGCCAACATCGATTTGACCGGTCTTAAGTTTGTACTAAAGTGGAAATCGCAATAGTGACAAGCTTTGCGGCAAAAGGGAATATGAAAATACAGGCCCGACAAATAAACGCTTTTTGCAAAAGTATTCAGGTTTTTGCCTTCGTATTTGGGTTGGGCTGGCAAGGTCTTGCGCAAACTATTCCACTACTTATTTTGGAAGAGGAGCAATCTGTTAGTACCTACACTTCGCTGAGCACCGTCTCGGCCCAAGCTGTTTTGGCATCAAGGTTGTGGCCTCTCGTAGAGCAAGGCTATGTTTTTGCGTCTTTTGACACAACAGCCTATTCACAAGATACTTTGGTATTGAAGCTTTCGCCAGGCACTTTGTTCCAATGGCACGAAGACTTGCAGCTGCAGCTTTTGGCGCGACGGGCTCATTTGGAGAAGAGCGCGAACAACGGAAGGCCATTCGCCTACTACACGCTGGACAGTCTGGTGATAAAAGATGGCGAGGTCAATGGCACACTGAGTTTTGAGGGCGGGCCGGAAATTACCTTTGATACACTGCGAGTAATTGGCGAAAGCCCATTGTCAAGAAAGTACCTCATGCTGGCGATGGGAACCAAGCCAGGCACTGTCTACTCAGATCGACGATTCGGTTTTGCGGACGATAGAATCAAAGAATTACCTCAAATAGACTTGTTGCGGCCGATTGACATCGCGTTTGCAGCTGGCAAAGCCACACCAATTGCCCACCTCACTGGGGTGAAGACAGATCAGTTCGAAGGTATCCTCGGATTGCTTTCCGATCCTGATGGTGAAAGCGTTGTGACGGGTTACCTCAATCTGCATCTTGGCAATCTATTTCGGTCAGGTAAGGAATTGCACCTGAAGTGGAATCGCTTTGCTCAGGAATCCCAACAACTCAATTTGCAGTATCAACATCCCTTTTTCCTCCAGTCCAATTTGGCTGTGGGTTTATCCTTTTCATTACTGAGGCAAGACAGTTCATTTGTGAATAGGGATTTCCACCTGCATCTTGGGATACCTCTGGTTGGCTCATGGAAACTGGGCTTGACCATTGCGACGAGATCGGGAGATATTTTGGGTACTGACCCTAATCCTGAAGCGGGACTGGATTTTCGCGTCGTGGAATATCGGCCGGAAGTCTATTTTGGAGGTAACATAGACTTAAACTCGCAAAATGAAGGGATCAAGGGCAATTTGCAGTTTGGCTTTGGAGAAAAACGTATTCTTAGGAATCAAATCTTTGACCCCACGATTTATGATGACGTGGACCTCAGGACTTCCAACTATCAGTTGCAAGCAGAAGTGGCAGCGCAGAAGGGAATTTCCAAGCAACTCTCTCTCTTTTCAGAATTCAGTGCCGGGTTGCTACGTGGCCGTCAAATCCTGAGGAATGAGTTTTATAGAATTGGTGGCTTGCTAAGTCTGAGAGGCTTCAATGAAAATGTTTTCTTTGCGCAAGATTACATGAAGGTCCGGAATGAAATAAGGCTATTCTTTGGCAAGAGATCTTACCTCATGGCGCTGTATGACTTTGCCAGAATCAACAGTACTGAGGGAGAGTTCTTCGCGAATTCCTTGGGAGGAGGTATTTCCTTTGACACATCGGGGGGTCACTTCAACTTCGCAATGGCTGTTGGAGATATTGATGGTTTCTCCTTTAACCTGCAGGAGGCAAAGGCACACTTTGGTTATGTTGTTACGTTTTAAGTTTTTTTACGCCTTCTCACTGCTCACAGCTGTATTGCGAGCGGAGACAGACACTTTAGTAGCAAGGACATTTTCGGATGCGTGGATTGAGGTTGATGATGTAGGTCGGGTTGCCCAATCTTTTGGTGGCATTTCCGGCAATGTCGGGGGATTCTTCCTTTTGACGGCGGATCTGGAGCAAGGGGCGCTGCGATTTTGTGGAAATGACTACGCCATATGGCTTGAGGGAAGGCTTGTAGGGTCTTTTGATTCCTGCCACTTTCTGCAATCTGAAGATTTCGGGTTTTCTACTTCTGACACCTTGTTCATAGTTGTTCTGGGTCAGGAGTTGGAGGAAATGAGTGTGGAGTTGCTGGCTTTTGAACCAGAAGGCAACAGTGTTTTTGGTCGCTTGTCAGAACGCCTGGGGAGTGGCTACTATTCGGTTTGGACAATCGCTACCATCCTCCTCATCGCAGGTCTGGTTTTTCTTCGGCGAAGCAATACCCGTAGATATTACGACCTGATCAATCTACGATTTCTTCGGTGGAGTACCGCCCTGGAGGGTTCCGACGTATTAAGTTTCAATCTGCTACTGGCGACAATCACTGGATTCCTGATTGCATTCGGGAGATCCTATTTCAAAGGCGACAATCCCGTGAATACCGAGGCAGTCCTTGGCCATATGCTGGGCATCTATTTCATACTATTTCTGAAGTTCGTCATAGTGGTGCTAGTGTCAAGGTTATTCAAATTCCAGAAAATCAGCACATTACAATTTTCTAGCTTCCTACAATTCTCCATTCTCATACTGATCTTGACATATGGCTTCGAATGGGTTTTTGTGTGGCATTTGGGCGGTCTCGTCATGGGGTCTACGGCCTTTACCTACTTGATGGTGATCATGGCCAATATCTTCCTCATTTATGTCTATGGACAATTGGCAAGTAAATTCTCCGCGCGAAAACTTCATTTAATTTCCTACCTTTGCGCTACCGAAATTCTCCCGACTTTCATTTTAGCCATCTGGCTTATTGATTGAGTATAAAAAAGGCAAAAAAGAGTATGAGCGAAGACGTGTTGTTTGCTAACAAAGAGAGAGTAACTACCGTAGAAAGCATATTAGTTTCCCAACCAAAACCCGAAAGCGAGAAGTCACCGTATTTCGACCTTTCGGATAAGTATGGTATCAAAGTTGATTTCAGGCCATTTATTCAGATAGACCCGGTTGATGTCAAGGAATTTCGACGTCAGAAAGTCAATATTCTGAACCATACGGCCGTCATCTTCACGAGTCGTAATGCTGTGGACCATTTCTTCAGACTGGCCGCGGAAAGTAAGGTCGAGATACCAACAGACATGAAATATTTCTGTATCTCAGAGCAAACCGCAAACTACCTGCAGAAATATATCGTCATTAGGAAGCGAAAGATATTCACGGGAGCAAGGACGGCCAGCGACCTGATTGAAGTACTGAAGAAACACAAATCTGAGAAGTACATCTTCCCATGTTCAGACATTCGGAAAGATGATATTCCCAATTTCCTGGAACAAAATGACTATACCTATTCTGAGGCGGTCATTTATAGAACGGTGGCGAGTGACCTTTCAGATCTGGCTGATGTCAACTATGACGTAATCGCTTTCTTCAGTCCGTCAGGAATCGCCTCGCTCTTTCAAAACTTTCCGGATTTTAAACAAAATAATACGAGGATTGCAGCATTTGGTCCGACAACTTCCAAAGCGGTACGAGATGCCGGTTTGATCCTGGATATCGAGGCGCCTCTTCCAAGTGCTCCCTCCATGACCGGGGCGTTGGAGGTATATATCAAGGAAGCAAACAAACTTTAGTTTCGTATGTAGGGTTTACCTATGTGCTGGTGTTTCAGTGAGGAAAGGCACATGAAAAAGGGATATATTCTTTCAATTTTGATGTTGGTAGCTGGCTTCTTGTATGGCCAGAATGATCCCCTTTTTAGCCACTACATGTTCAATAGCGTAGCGTACAATCCGGCAGCTATTGGTGCTGAGCAAGTAGCAGGAATCACCTTTCAGCATCGTTCTCAGTGGCTGGGATACAATTCTACCTTCGACGGTGATGGAGGTGCGCCTAGCACTCAGCTGCTCTCATTAACTGTTCCCCTGCAAAGCAAGATTTCTGGCGTTGGCCTGGTGGCCATAAACGATAATCTGGGGCCTGTTGGAAACTTCGTTGTTTCGCTACCCATCTCATACAATTTGCAGGCATTGGGCGGTAGCCTTTCTGTGGCAGTGAACCCAGGACTGTTTTCGCAGACGCAAAAATTTGATGAGCTTAGGTTCAACGACCCAAGTGACCCCTTGAACATTGGCAGCAGGGAGACACAACTCAAACCCAACTTAGGTGCTGGATTATTCTACACTTCGTCGCAGTCTTTTTACATAGGCCTGAGTGCGCAAAATATGCTGCAGCCGTCCTTTGATTTTGGCCTGGATAGTTTGCAGAATGAATTGTCGACGACACTCTATGGCTCAGGAGGTTTCTCCCAGCAAATCACTGCTGACCTCGCCATTAACCCCTCCGTGTTGGTTCGATCGGACCTGAATACACTCACGTTTGATATCAGTGCGATATTGGATTACAAGAACCTGGCTTGGGGCGGTGTTTCTTTTCGAAGGTCTGAGGCTGTGGTATTTCTCATAGGATATAGTTTTCTGGAAAACAGGGAGCTCAAGGTTGGCTACTCTATCGATTACATCATCGATGAGCAACGAGCAAAGCAACCGACATCACATGAGTTCCTGATTACTTACGACCTTCCGAATCTTGTATTTGGCGGAAGGAAGCAGGTCAAAACGCCACGCTACACTTACTGACGCTTATATATTGGACATTGAGAATCTCCGCTTCGAGGCGAACTATTTCCCTTTAGTCAATTTAACGCACAATAATTTTTGTAAAAGTTTGTTTATTTTACATACTTGCATGTCGTAAACGGTGTTATGAATAATATGCGTGCTTCAAAGATTTCTACATTGTGTCTTCTGATTACAATTGTAGGCCTCCAGAGTTGTGGCCTTTTTGGCATCGGAGGAGGAAAGAATAGATCAGACAATGGTGAGTTAGTCGGTGCGGCTGACAGGCAGGGTTGGGAAATGACCAGACCTTTTGGTATGGTTTCAGTACCCTCTGGCACTTTTCACATGGGTCAGGCCGACGAAGAAATCGCGGCAACACAAATCAATTTCAACAAACAAGTGACTATCGGTGCATTCTTCATGGATGAGACCGAAATCACCAATAACGAGTACAGACAATTCACCGAAGAACTGAGCGAAGGTTCGGAGGTGGACCTGCCGGCAGGATACTCTATCGCCGATTTGATGCCAGACACAACCGTCTGGACCAGGGATTTCACACACCACATGGGCGATCCATTGGTGACTTACTACTGGTCCCACCCGGCGTTTGATGACTATCCTGTTGTTGGCGTTGATTGGAATGCTGCCAAATACTTTGCGCAGTGGAGAACACAGCATCTCAATAACTGGCGACAAGAAGTTGGTCTTCCGGTTATGCCAAACTTTCGATTGCCGTCTGAGGCCGAATGGGAATATGCGGCGCGTGGTGGCCGGGATATGGCAAAGTATCCTTGGGGAAACCCCTACATAAGAAACGCCCGAGGTTGTTTGCTAGCCAATTTCAAGCCGGGTAGAGGTAATTATTTCGATGATGGTTTCGCCTACACCTCGCCGGTAGCCAGATTCTTTGCCAATGACTATGGCTTGTATGATATGTCAGGTAATGTGGCCGAATGGTGTGAAGACGCTTACAATCCAGCAGCAGTTCCTTTGGTGTGGGATTTGAACCCAACCTACTTTGACGACCGCATCGATAACAAAGTGATAAGGGGTGGATCTTGGAAAGACATTGCCTATTTCCTCGAAACAGGTACCAGAACGTTTGAGCACAAAGACTCCACCAGAGCGTCGCTAGGATTTAGATGCGCTATGACTTATCTTGGAAGGTCTTCTGGATATGAATTTTAAAATAATATTTAACTAACCTAAATTCAATAAAATAATGAGTGGTAAAAAAGGCGGATTTTCGGAGCTTCTCTTCACCACGATCATGCCCAAAGTCTATGGCATCGGTGCCGCGATAGTGATTGTAGGAGCTATGTTTAAGATTCTTCACCTTCCTGGAGCAGGTGAAATGCTTGGAATAGGTCTTACTACGGAAGCTGTGATCTTTCTACTGAGCGCTTTTGAGCCAAAGCACAAAGATCCTGATTGGGCAAAGGTGTACCCTGAGTTGGCAGACGACTACGAAGGGCCTGCGAAGAAGCGAGCGGTGGCGGCACCTGTACAGACCGGAGCTTCCGCGCAAATGGATAAAATGTTGGCAGATGCTAAGGTTGGCCCCGATTTGATCAAGAGTTTAGGTGATGGAATGAAAAACTTGGCTGATTCGGCCAAGAAGATGTCTAATTTGAGTGACGCTGCGGTTGCCACGAATGACTATGCGAAAAACGTTCAGAGCGCTTCCAAGTCATTGCAGGACATGAATAAGTCCTACGCATCGACCATGACAGCCATGAGCGCAATGGCAGATGCTTCAAAAGACGCCAAAGAATACCATAGTCAGGTGCAAAATGTTACGAAGAGCTTGAGCGCGCTTAATGCACTCTATGAGATGGAATTGAAGGATTCTCAAGGACATACCAAGGCGCTCAACAAGTTCTACTCTAATGTAACAACAGCATTGGAGGGTATGGCTGACGCAGGTAAAGAGACTGCGGAATTCCAGAAGGAATTGAATAAGCTTACGACAAATATTGCCTCGCTGAACAAAGTATATGGCAATATGCTGACAGCAATGAGAGGTTCTAATTCATAAAAAGAAAATCCGATGGCAGGAGGAAAGGAAACGCCACGTCAGAAAATGATTGGAATGATGTATTTGGTGCTAACAGCATTGTTGGCACTGAACGTCAGTTCTACGGTCATTGACAAATTTGTATTCATCAATGAAAGTCTCAAGCGGGCAAACGACGAAAGTGGCCAACGCAATGTTGAGACTCTAACCAGTATAAAGAAAACTGTTAGCGAAACAGGCAGCAGAGAAGCTGATGTGGCAGTGGTCGAAGTTGCAGAAGAACTTAGGGCTGAGACCTCGACATTGATGCAGGAGTTGACGGAATTCAAGTTGGCATTTATCGAGGAAACAGGTGGTTATGAAGAGGGTCATGAAGGCGAGTACCCAGGTGATTCCAGACACTTGACAGGTAAAACGGATTATGATGCCGTAGGGCATTACATGATGGCCAAGGAAGAAGGAGGTAAAGGTCATGGTGAAGAATTGAAGGCCGTATTGGATGCTTATGTCACGGGCATCAAGTCAAAATTGGCTGCACAGGGTTTCGACGAAACCGAGTTGAGTCATTTCGAAGACCTCGCTTTGGATGCAAATGATCATCCAGTGTATAAAAATGATCCCAATCAGAAAGGGAAGAAATTTGCGCAACTGGAGTTTGAGAACTCTCCAACGCCTGCGGGAATAGCTTCGATCAGTGAATTCCAATCGAGAATATTGAGTTACGAAACAAGGGCCTTCGATCTCTTAAGGAAGAAGGTAGGTGCGGGAGACTTGAAGTTTGACCAGATCGTAGCAATGGTGCGACCAGTTTCACAATACGTTGCTGCAGGCACTCCTTATAAGGCCGAGATGTTCATTGCGGCTTCGTCCTCCGGAGTCACACCTACGATGACCTACAATGGCAACGATATTCCTGTTGATGGTGGTATTGGTCAAGTTGAGTTTGTGGCAACCCCTGGCAACTACGATGAAAATGGTAACGCAAAGAAGACTTACGAGGCTGCTATCACGGTAAAAATGCCAGGTGGCAGAGATACAACCTTCACCAATGTCATAGATTACTATGTGGTGAGACCCGTGATCCAAATACAATCGCAGTCTGTGAATGCACTATATCTCAACTGTGGCAACGCATTGGATGTACAGGTTCCAGCACTTGGAACCAGCTACAGCCCTGCTTTTTCTGCGGCAGGTGCAGACGCAATTGCGGGTTCTGCCAAAGGGCAGGTTACCATAGTGCCTAAACGCCTTGGTAAGGTAACCTTGACCGTATCCAGTAATGGTAATACTATCGGATCGAGGGAATTTGGTGTGAGAGGCATTCCAGCGCCGGACATCGTGCCTCGAACTGATCGCGGTCCTGTAGATCTTAAGACAGGTATTTCTGCGAAGACACCTAGGCTCTACCTTCAGGCAGTTCCGGACGAAAGTTTTGCTCAGTTTTTGCCAAATGATGCGAAGTTTAGAGTGGCTGAGGCAGAGATTACCCTGGTAAGTGGTGGATTGGGCCGACGTACCATTCGACAGGGTGAGAGAATCAACCTGGGGCCTATAGCGGCACAGGCTAGGAAAGGTGACCAATTGGTGATAGAGATAAAGAAAGTACAACGTCAAAACTTTAGGAATCAAGTGGAGGATTTCCCCATTAGCAAGGCGAACTCCTTCATCAACATATCCTTAAAGTAGTATTAGCTCAACTGGTAGTTATGAAAAAGATTTGTGTTACGAGTGTCCTCTTGGTATTGATTCTTGCGTTTGATTCCACAGCGCAGGAGGTACCGAATTTGGTGAAACCAGAGGTGCCAGAGTCCTATACCCTTTTCAAGAAGACCGTCTGGAGAAGAATGGATCTTCAGGAAAAACAAAACACTCCCTTCTTTTCTAGGAATGGAGAGATATCCAAACTGTTGATTGAGGCGGTGGATGAAGGCCTGCTAAGACCTTATAGATCTGATTCGTGCATAAATTTTATGCCTGACATCGTTTTTGTATCTAATATTTCCGTTGAGCAGGCCGATAACCCTTTTGTCGGCGGTGGCTTCGGGGGCTTTGATAGCGGAGACGATGATTCAGGTGCCGCTGAAGAGCCGGCGGATGAAGGTCCAAAACTGGATGCGATACCTGCAGCCTTGTTTTCAGTACTCTACATCAAAGAAGAAGTCATTTTTGATCGCAACCGGTCTCGGATGCTCACTTATATGAAGAGTATTAGCCTTGCGCTTCCGGCTAGCGTAGGTGCTGATTGGAATCCAGGAGGATTTGAAAAAATCGTTGCGCACTTCAAATATGATGAAGTAGTTAGCCTGTTCAAGAACGATTACAATGAGAAGGCCATCTGGTATAATGTTCAAAATCAGGCCCAGCATTTGAATTACGCTGACGCATTTGAACTGAGGATGTTTAATGCACCGATCATCAAAATCTCCAATGCTCAGGATTTGGATATACGACAAGAATACCAGGACGCAATATCAAAGGACCCAATGGTGAAGCTGATTATCCAGCAGAAGTATGAATACGATCTGATGGAGTATGAAGCGGAGTTGTGGGAATACTAGTCTGAATTTCAAAGATCAACTTAACAAACCGTGAGGCTTATTTTTTTAACGGCAATTGCAATCGGTTTGGCGCTTGGGTCGAAAGGTCAGGAAGCCAGTACATTTACCGATTCAAGAGATGGACAAACCTATAAGATTATAGAATTCGAAATTCCGCTGGTTGGAGGTGTATCCGTGAAGAGAACATGGATGGCAGAAAACCTCAACTACAAATCGTCGGATTCGTACTGTTTTGCCAATGAACCTGCATATTGTGAGGTTTATGGCAGACTCTATACATTTCAGTCTGCCTTGGAGAGCTGTCCTGAAGGATGGAAGCTACCTACCGTGAAAGACTGGCAGAAATTGGCGTCTAAATATGATGGCATGTCTGAGGCTGGTGATGATATGCTTAAAGGAGGGGCGAGCGGCATGGATATGTTGCTTGGTGGCTTTGGAGACCCCGGGGATGTTTTCAAGAACATTGGTATCAGTGGAAACTATTGGGATGCTGAAACTAATGTTGGTAGCACGGCGGGTCTGATTACAGTTCATGGTGACTCTCCGATCATATTTCATGGAAAAATCGGAAACTGGCATCGCAACAGCGTACGGTGCATCAAAATCTACGAATAGTCTATTTTAAGGCATCTAGTAGGATTCTGGTCTTTTCAGCCCCAATGATAGTGGCCAACTCTTCCGGGTTAGCAGCACGTATCGACTGAATGCTCTTATACTTCTGAATCACTTTATCTTTTGTTTTTGGTCCAATTCCCTTAATTGAATCAAGTTGGGATTTCACTGCGCCTTTGCTCCTTTTGTTTTTGTGGAAGGTGATGGCGAATCGGTGAGCTTCATCGCGAATGCGCTGCAATAGCTTCAAGGACTGAGACTTCTTGCTGAGGTGCAGGGGTAATTCGTCTTCGGGTACATACAATTCTTCAAGCCGTTTCGCAATACCAACGAT
The DNA here is from genome assembly GCA_965601475.1 of Cyclobacteriaceae bacterium. Taxonomy (GTDB): domain Bacteria; phylum Bacteroidota; class Bacteroidia; order Cytophagales; family Cyclobacteriaceae; genus JAWPMT01. The sequence continues at coordinate 2,965,117 of OZ271832.1, forward strand.
GGGTATAGTGCCGTAAAGTTGTAGCTCCTTCAGTGCTTGTACTGCAGCGTTGAGTTGACCCTTACCTCCGTCAATAAGGATGAGCTTAGGTAGTGGTAGTGATTCTGACTTCAGGTATCTATATCTTCTCCCGACGACCTCGAACATGGAAGCAAAATCATCCGGCCCTGTAACGGTCTTGATATTATATTTTCGATATTCTTTCTTAGCGGGCTTCCCATTCTTGAAACATACCATGGAGGCAACGGGATTGGTGCCTTGAATATTGGAGTTGTCAAAGCATTCAATATGATCCGGAAGTTGCTGCAGTCTCAAAGCTTGCTGCAACTCAGGAAGTACAGAGGGTGGTTTGACTTCCGACTTGGAGTTGGAGCCTTTTTCTTTCTTTGCCAGAAAGGCGTTCTTAAGCGATAATTCTATGAGCTTCCTCTTGTCTCCGATTTTTGGCACCTGGATATCAACATCCGGCCATTGATCCATATCTATGTTGGTAATGATTTCGGCGTTTTCACTTTGATATTTCTCACGTAGGGTAAGGATGGCATGAGCGAGGATTTCAGAAGGTTGTTCCTCAAGGTTTTTCTTCACTTCGGCAGTTTCGGAAACACGGATGGCACCATCTTCTATCATCATGTAGTTTATGAACGCGTGCTGGTTGTCAGCAATGATGCTAAAGACGTCGAGATTGGAGATCTTGGCCTGAACGATGAGGGATTTGGATTGAAACTTCTCCAAATAGTCCATTTTGTCTTTGTAGGTCTGAGCTAGCTCGTAGTTGAGCGACGCGGCAGCCTGGGACATGAGTTGCTTGTAAGAATTTTTGACAATAGACACCTTGCCTTTGAGGATGGCCTTGGCTTGCTCAATGTCAAGAAGGTAGTCTTCTTCAGTCTGTAGGTTTTCACAGGGGCCTTTGCAGTTTCCTAGGTGGTATTCAAGGCATACTTTGAATTTCCCCTGCGAGATATTTTTTTCTGAAAGTACCAGGTTGCACGTACGGATTGAATAGAGCTTCCTTAGCAGATCTAGCACATTGTTCATGGCTTTGACGCTAGTATAAGGACCGAAGTATTGGCCTTTGGATCTGTCTATTCTTCTGGTGGAGTAGATCCTGGGAAAGCGTTCATTTGTGACACAGATGCTGGGGAAGCTTTTGTCGTCCTTTAGAAGGATATTGAACTTTGGCTGGTTCTCCTTGATCAGACTGTTTTCTAGCAATAGAGAATCGAATTCGGTATTCACCACCGTGATTTCGACATATTTGATTTCCGATACGAGTTTTTGTGTCTTTCTATTGAGTTCAGCTTGCTTGGTGAAATAACTCGATACCCGCTTTCTCAGATCTTTGGCCTTACCCACATATATAATGCTCTCGTCGTCGTAGAATTTGTAGACTCCGGGAGAGTTGGGTAGGTGATTGTATTGATTTCTATGGTATCGTCGGAATTCGATCATGTTGTGCTAGAAGAAGTCATCCTCTTCTACCGGATTGAGTTGTAGGGAGTCACTCAAGGTTGTGCTGCTATAGACGTTGCAGTCCAGTTCGGTGGAGATTGGATTCAGGGGTCTGTCAAACTGGCTTTTTTTGTATGGGAGCCTTCGGTCACTATAGACCTTGAGCATGAAGCGTTCATATATTGGCATTGCGGTACGGGCGCCCTGACCCATTGCCCAATACTTGAAGTGAATACTGCGGTTGTCCCCACCAACCCAGGCGCCAGCTACCAGATCGTTAGTTACTCCAATGAACCAGCCATCGGATGCATTGTCTGTAGTACCGGTCTTACCGCCGATTTCATTGCCTCGTTTAAGTTCATAATCCAGGGGGCCGCCTGTTCCACCTGGTTCTTCAGTGGTGCCTTTGAGCATGTGGAGCATCACATATGCGGTTTCTTCGTTCAGCGCTTCTTTGATTTCAGGCACAAATTGTTGCAATACATTGCCGTTCTTATCCTCGATTCTGGTGATAAAGAAGGGTTCAGTGTAGTTGCCTTGATTTACGAAGGTGCTGTAAGCACCCAACATTTCAAATAAGGAAACATCACCACCTGCACCCAGGCACAGCGCGGGGACGGGGCTTAGTGGGCTTTTGATACCGAGGCGTTGTGCATAGTTCACTACGGTCCTGGGGCCTACTTTGCTCATGATATAAGCAGTGGCGCTATTTACTGATTTTGCCATGGCTTGCCTGATGGTCATTTTCTGACCTGTAAATCGGCCACTGGCATTGTCCGGAGTCCATGTGGGGGGGTCCTGACCGGGCATGGCAAAGGTCACAGCAGCATCGATCACTGGGAAGCAGGGCGAGTAGCCATTGTCAATTGCTGCCGTATATACGATGGGCTTGATGACGGAACCCGGTTGTCTGCGCCCTTGCCGAACATGGTCGTATTTGAAGTATTTGTAGTTGATCCCACCCACCCATGCTCGGATGTGGCCAGTCTTAGGCTCCATCGCCATGAATCCAGCTTGTAGGAAGTGCTTATAGTAGCGCAATGAATCATATGCACTGAAAGTTGTATCTATTTCCCCCTCCCAGCTGAATATGGTCATCGGCTTCTTCTTATTCAGGGCGAACTCGACTGAGTCCTCATTGTTAGGAAACTTCTTCACAAGCGCGCGGTACTGTGGGGTTCTTTTGATTTCATTTTCTATGAAGTCTTCAATTACATTTCCTTCATCGTCTATCCAAGGGTCGTTGCCTTGTAGGTGATCTACGAAAACTTGTTGAAGTGTATCCATGTGCTCTTCCATCGCTTGTTCTGCGTAGACCTGCATTCGACTGTCAATGGTCGTATGAATGCGAAGGCCGTCCTCGAACAGGTCGTAGCCATTGTCCCGTGTCCAGGACAACAAATAGTCTCTTATTACCGACCGGAAATAAGTGGCCAGACCTTGTGTGTGGCTGTCCACTTTGTAGTTAAGGCCCAATGGCTGAATCTTCATACTGTCAAATTCCTCCTCATTGATTTGGTCGTACTTGTACAGGTTGTAGAGAATTTCTGTACGCTTCCCTATGGCATTTTCGGGGTTGTAGACCGGGTTGTAACGTGTCGGTGCGTTAATTGACCCGATGAGTACTGCAGCCTCCAGATAGGAGAGCTGGGATGGAAGTTTGTTGAAGAATGTCTTCGCAGCCACTTTTATGCCATAAGAATTGGACCCGTATTCCACCGTATTTAAATACATGGCCAGGATTTCTTCTTTCGTGTAAGATTCCTCAAGCTGAATGGATATAATCCACTCTTTGAGTTTAGTGATGATCTGACCCAGCCCTCTGATACTGTAGAGCGACCCCCGGTTTTCGCTCGAAGTACGGTAGAGGTTTTCGGCAAGTTGCATGGTGATCGTGCTACCACCTCCACGGAATTGGCCAATGAGTTGCCCAAAGACTGCCCTTAGCAGTCCTCGAAGGTCGATCCCAGCGTGTTCCTTGAAGCGAATGTCTTCGGTTACAAGCAGGGTATTGACGAGTTCCGGCGAAAGTTCGTCATAAGTCACTGCCGTCCGATTCTTCCGAAAGTATTTTCCGAGGGAGACACCATCAGCACTAATGAGTTCGGATGAGAGATCGGGATCTGGCCGCTCCAGTGCACGAAGGCTGGGAAGACCACCAAACCACCCGAAGGTGTCACTCTTTACCATCAGTATGGTCGTGGTGATTGAGAAAAAGAATACCACAAACAAAATCCAAACTGTGAGTATTAGGCGCTTAGTAGTCTTGTTTTTCTTAGTCATGGATAATGCTTGTCATAGAAGTTCAAATATCCCCTTAAATCTTTGCTTTCGTAAAGAATTTCAAAGTTGTCTTTGGTGATCGCCAGGGGATAGAAGGTTTCTCCCTTAAAGGTCTCAGTCAAATTGGTAGCGTCTTGAAAAAGCCTCATAAAGGTGTTGGCTGATCCCTTACCTGGTAGATCATTTACCAATACGATTGAGTATTTGTCGTCCAGGACCAGATTGCCGGTAACAAGTTTCATATTGGAGTCCTCAATAAACTGTTCAATCGTTTCGGGCAGTGCTTCTGTCAGCTCCTCACTACTCTCGTAAACCACAATGAAGTAATGGTTCTGGTCAAAATCCTGCACGTACTTACCTCTGGAACTACTGTATAGGTTGATTTGATATTCTCTGGAAGCCTCCAGCAGGTTTTTGGCATATGCGCCGAGTTCACTATCAGGATGGTTTTCAATGAAATTTCCCAGCTGATACTGATATTGGAAGATGTTTTCAGTCTTGCCGACATTGATGATTCTTAACAAATCCAGGTTGTCGTGATAATCACTTTCTTCATAAATGTTCAGGGTACTATCCACAATGGAGATACTCTCCAGGTACCTTCCTGATCTGTAGAGGGAATAAGCCCTCGCGTAGATTTCCTGCATCTTCTGATTCTTCGCAAGTGTCTCTTCTCTGTAGCGGGGGTTGAAGACCAGCTTTGCATATACGGTTTCTGGGAAGTTGGATATCAGGTCGTTCGCCACAGATATAGCTCTTGTGGTATCCACGCCCTTGTAGAGTAGGAATAGCTGATATAATACCTCAGGTTCATAGTGTGTGGTATCGAAGCGGTTGATCAATGTCTCGAAAGCGATGATGGCGTTTTCGTTTTCCTTGAGTTGGAAATTATAGGTGTTACCCACTTGGTAATAGGCATCCTCGATTTCTGTGAGAAGAATGATCTGATCTTCAAGGTCATTGGGAATAGTGGCCAGCAGTTGCTCAGTTTCTTTTTCAATATCAACCTCGACGGCTTCCGTACTTGCGGGTTCTGCACTTGTAATGTTGGCATTTTCGCTCGCACTGGGTTCGGATGGGATCGCTGTGCGGTTGCTTCGTCTCCAGTTATCTTCCAACGGTCTCTGACCCCACACGCGAAGAAATTCAGACCTGCCTTTGCTCACCGAAGAATTGTTATAGAAATACCAGACGCCTTCCGTAGTGGTGGCTATGGTACTTCCTGAGACTTGGGAATTGTTTGCAACCCGGGTCCTGCTCCGTCTCTCTTGTCTTTTTCTTTGCCTCTCCTTTTCCGCGCTTTCCTCAGCCTTTTTCTCTATAACGTTGGTGACAAAAGATCTTTGTTCGTCGGTTGGAAGGCGGGCCAGCGCGAGTAGGCTATCGTTGACTCTTATGGTCTTGATGTGCTTCACAAATTCTTCCAAAATTTGCTGACGTTCCATTATAGCCTCATAGTTTTCTTCGTCCGCAGGAAGGGTCTGCGCTGTGGAGTCGTAGTACAGTTTGGCTACTTCATAGTTCCGAAGGCTGTCATAATAGATCTCACTTATCCTCAGATAAGAATAGGCCTTTTGTCTTTGATTCGAGACGCTTGTACGAACAGAGGTTTTATAGTTGGCAATGGCCTCCTGAATTTTGCCTTGTTTTAGCTCGAATTCGCCCATTTCATAGTATATCTTGTCCTGATATTCTCTGTTCTTGGGATCCTTCAGGAGTTTCTTAAAGTACTTGCGAATCTTCTTCTTGTCGGTACTCCGTTTCAATTCTGAAACATGCGCCATATTTAGTTTGGTGTAGAAGGAGAGTTCGTAGGACGGGCTATTCTTGAGTGTGTTCTTGTAGTAGCGATAAGCCGCGGCGTCAAATCCCAGTTTCTCGTAGATCTGACCGATGATAAAATTGATGCGTCCCTTTTCCTCGCCATGCGGCATCAATGCCTCCGCGAGTGTCAAATTCTCGACGGTTCTATTCAGATCTTTTCTCTTTTGGTAGAGATAGGCTTTGTTCAAATAAAGCTTCTTGAGCGTCTCACCGGATAACTTCTCCTTCGTGAGATAGTCCCCGGCGGATTCGGCATTCTGATATTCGCCAGCCTCAACAAACGTCCGTATCAACTCTACAAGTGCATCGTGCCGTTCAGCTCTTTGATCGCTCTTTGTATTGACATACTTGAAAGTCTCAATGGCTTCGGGAAATTCTGAACCATACAATCTTGCTTTCCCTACTAGTACATAGCAGTCGTATTCCCATTTCGACCCCTCATGGTACTGAATACTGATGGATGCCTTTTTGATACAATCTTCTAGTTGCGTTTGCTGCGAAGCCGAGAAAATCGTATCGTACTGGGGGTATATGGGCAATACTTTATTGTAATTCCACTGATAGCCATCATAAAGTGCACGTTCGACCTCCACGATCCGCTGCTTTGCGTAGAAGTAAGCATTGAATCTCGCCGTCATGTTGTTGTAGGTGGCTGATACAGGGCCCTGGCCCAGGCCGATGTTACTCCAAAGAGCGGCGAAGAGAACTAATGAAATTCGAAAGAACAATTTGACTCGAAGCTTGATCATGCCCACAACCAACAAAAATAAGCAGTACCTATTTCAATTATATTTGCAAACGATGAAACTAGTACAGTATTGAGCTCTAAGAAGACATTATCCGGTTGGTTGACCAATCGATACCTACTTATCATCAGGAACGAAGAGAACTTCGCGGAGAAAAAAACAATAAGTTTCAACTATGCGAGGGTCATACTGTTGTTCACCCTCATCTTTCTCATTATGCTGGGCCTGTCGGTATATCTGGTGTCAACATCGCTTCGGCAATGGTTAGATCCAAGGTACGCGCAAAGAGTGGCCAATCGACAGCTCATAGAATTGTCCGTTTCTGTAGACTCGTTGAGGACAGCCCTGGAAAGCCGGGATCGCTACATTAACAATGTACGTTTGATTTTGGAAGGAGATGATAGTCTCTATGTGGCATTGTCGGACCCGGCCAGCGAAATTCAGATTAACCCGGAAGTGGCTTTCAACTCATCATTTTCAAAAGTTGATTCGCAGTTCCGGGCGGAATATGAGCAGTCGGATTTAGATATAGTTCGGTTTGTAAGTGATGAATCGAGTGAACTTCGAGACTTGTATTTATTCAAGCCTATAGAAGGTATAGTGACCGATGGATATGATGCTAAACGGGATCACTACGGAACAGACATTGTCGCTAAGGAAAACGAACCTGTCAAGAGTGTGGCTGACGGGGTGGTTATCTTTTCCTCCTGGACGCTTGAAAGTGGATATGTGCTAGGGATACAACACACACAAGGGAACCTCATTTCAGTTTACAAGCACAATTCGGATTTGTTGAAAAACGTCGGTAGCTTTGTCACAGGGGGAGAAATTATAGCCATAATCGGTAATACGGGTGAGCTCACTTCCGGGCCTCATCTGCATTTTGAACTTTGGCATAAAGGAGGACCCATCAACCCGGAGAACTACATCGCTTTTTAGAAAGATAGAACTAAATGTTTAGCAAGGAACAAAGAGAAGATCAGGAACACAGCAACTCCAGTAACATCATTGGTAAAGGCACTATCCTGGAAGGAAATATTGAGACCTTCGGCAACATACGCGTAGAAGGTAAGCTCGTGGGAAATGTTACCACGAAATCAAAAGCAGCATTTGGTCCTTCTGCCCAGATCGAAGGAAATGTATTGGCTCAAAATGCTGAAATCGAAGGTCATGTGACTGGTAAGGTGGAGGTGAGCGAAGTCCTGATCCTGAAAACTACAGCCGTAATCGATGGGGACATTGTCACAAACAAATTGATCGTTGAATCTGGCGCTGCATTCAATGGAAGCTGCAAGATGGGGGTGAAGACCAAAGAGATAAAAATTGGAGAAGCCGACGAAAGCCCCAGATTCCTCAAGGCCCAAAGCTGATAACTCCAGCAATTACTTACGGTATTCCGGCTTGGCCTTCGAGGTCGTGGCCTTCAATCTTATTGTGATTTGGGGGTCCCATAGACTTGATCAATATCTGCAATTGGCAATACCCTGGTTCATTATTGCGGGATCACTCATAGCCGTCACTGGAACAATCTACTACCTCCTAAAGCGTTTGTCTTGATCAGATATTTCCTTGGCATTTCAGTTATTTCCCTGGCGCTAATACTGGTTTTTTTAACAGCGCTTGCCGAGCTATTGCAGTTGCATGGTTTTTTTGGTTGGGTTGTGGTTTTCTACTTTTTCCAATCACTACTGGTCTCATGGGTACTGGTGGCAGGAGAGGCAGATAAGTCACGCTTTGCACTCTATGCCCTGGGAGCCGTGTCCCTTAGGCTCATTACAGCTATTTTCTTCATGCTGTCATTGCTCGTTGCAGGGCTTGAGGATTTGCAAAACCTGATTATACAATTCACCATAGTTTATTTGTTCTATTTCGCATTTGAAATGATAATGGTGTTCCGTAACTTGCGGCCGAATTCCGAAAAGAACCTATCCAGATGATCTTTAAGAAAGACGTATCCTCTTTGAAGTTGTTGAGAATCAACGCCCTACTTTTCGGATTGATGATGATTGTTTCCGTGTCCTCTTTCGGGTCTGATGCTGATAGCGAGACTTTCAATCCGGGGGAAATGATCAACCACCACATCATGGATTCTCATGTTTGGGAAATCATGCATGGGGTTGAAGTGCATCTTCCGGTTATACTTTATTCTGAGCGGGGATTAGAGGTTTTCTCCTCCAGAAATTTCTTCGATGACCAACACAATCCTGTCGCGTACAAAGGATACACGATGGACCATGATCATATCACGGCGGCGGACGGTACGCATGTGCTGGATTTTTCAATCACCAAGAATGTGCTGTTTGTCTTTATAGATGCGGCCATTATGCTGCTGGTGTTCTTTTCCGTGGCCCGAGGCTACAAGAAGAATGCAGGCAAGGCACCTAAAGGGGTCCAGTCACTCTTCGAACCTATTATTGTTTTTGTACGAGATGAAATCGTGAAGCCCAATATCGGGGAGAAAAAACATGAGCGATATCTACCATATATGTTGTCGCTTTTCTTTTTTGTCTGGTTTGGTAACCTGTTGGGATTGGTGCCAGGTGCAGCAAATATGACAGGGAACATAGCAGTGACAATGGTTTTGGCCGTTGGTACTTTCCTTTGGACGAATCTGAGCGGCAACAAACATTATTGGGGCCACATTTTCAACACGCCAGGTGTTCCGCTTGCTTTGAAACCCATTATTGTTCCGGTGGAGATTATCGGAATCTTTACTAAGCCTATTTCTTTGATGATCAGGTTGTTTGTGGCCATCACTGCAGGGCACATTGTAATTCTGAGTCTGCTCAGTCTCACCTTTATTTTCCACTCTTATCTGGTGGGAATTGGGAGCACGGTGGTTGTGACGGTGATCACTTTTATTGAGATATTGGTTGCTACCATTCAGGCCTATGTATTCACGATGTTTTCATCGATGTATATAGGCATGGCTGTGGATGATCACCATTGATAGAATGTTCAATTACTAATTATATACTTATGTTACTTTCAATTTTGATGGACATTAGCTTGGCAATAATGGGCGCTGGTATCGGTGCTGGATTGGTTGCGATTGGCGCTGGTCTGGGAATCGGTCGTATTGGAGGTTCTGCAATGGAAGCAATGGCTCGTCAGCCAGAGGCTGCAGGACGTGTTCAAACAGCGATGCTAATCATTGCTGCGCTTATTGAAGTTATTGCGCTTTTTGGTGTGGTTGTGTGTTTCCTCATCTCACTAAAGGGCTAATAATTCATTTTAGAAGAAATCGTGAGCAATTGGCTCCGATTTCTTCTTCAAACTAAAGAAAGAAATGGAATTACTTACTCCCGGTATTGGACTCATCTTCTGGCAAACGGTCGTATTTGTCACCGTATTCTTGATATTGGCTGCGTTTGTTTGGAAGCCAATATCCAGTGCCCTCAAAGCCCGAGAGCTTACTATCTCTGATGCTTTAGAAGCTGCGGATAGGGCGAAAGAGGAAATGGCCCAAATCAAATCTGACAATGAATATCTCTTGCAGGAGGCTAGAGCCGAAAGGGATGAAATATTGAAGAAAGCCACTGAAGCTGCAAACAAAATCAAGGAAGCGGCGAAGGAAGAAACCGGCGCGATTTCTCAGAAAATGATCGAGGATGCCCGTGTCACAATTGAATCTGAGAAGAATGCGGCACTTGCCGAGGTCAAGGAGTTGGTTTCGACATTGTCACTTGACATTGCGGAGAAGATAATCAGAGAGAAGCTGAAAGGAGAAAAAGCTCAAAAGGATCTTGTTCAGAAGTTTTTGGGAGAAGTCAAGATAAACTAAGATGTCAGCAAAACGAATCGCGATAAGATATGCCACTCCCTTGCTGGAGCTGGCGATAGACCAAAAAGTTGAGGACAAGGTGAGAGCGGACATGCAGGCTTTCGTCAAACTCTGTCAAGGAAATCGCGATTTCATGCTCATGCTGGAAAGCCCGGTTATTCCTCACCTTCGGAAAGCGGGAATCTTGAGAAAGGTATTTGAGGGTAAGGTAAGTGACCTCACCATGAAGTTCTTTGATGTGGTCGTTCGTAAAAACAGGGAGAATATGCTCCTGCATGCAGCACAGGAATTCCAGACACTCTACAACCAATCTAAGGGCCTTCAGGAAGCGACGGTGTCGACAGTGGTCCCACTTGATGCCAAGACAAAGGCTGAATTTGAATCTCTTGTTAAGGAACTTACAGGCAAAAAGCCGCTACTGAGCGAAGAGGTAAAGGAAGATTTGATCGGAGGCTTCAAGTTGGAAATCGGAGATCGAAAGTTGGATGCCAGTGTGAGCGGCCAACTGAGGGCATTGAAATACGAATTTAGTAAAGAAAACAAATAACGCATTAGCGCCTAAGATTTAGAAGATATGGCAGACGTAAGACCAGATGAAGTATCAGCGATATTAAGGGAGCAACTCTCGGGTTTCAAAACAGAAGGCGAGCTTGAAGAAGTAGGAACAGTCCTTCAGGTGGGTGACGGAGTTGCGAGAATATACGGACTCTCCAATGCCCTTGCTGGCGAGCTACTGGAGTTCGAAAATGGCTTGAATGCACTCGTTCTTAACCTTGAAGAAGATAACGTTGGGGTCGTTATTCTTGGGGACTCCAGTGAGATCAAAGAGGGCGATAGCGTGAAGAGGACCGGTCGCATTGGTTCCGTCAACGTAGGCGATGGCTTGTGTGGACGAGTTGTCAATACCCTAGGAGAGCCCATCGATGGTAAAGGGCCTGTTCAAGGTGATACTTATGAAATGCCTATCGAAAGAAAGGCTCCCGGTGTGATTTACCGGGAACCTGTTAGTGAGCCCCTGCAAACGGGTATCAAGGCCATAGATTCTATGATTCCAATTGGGAGAGGCCAAAGGGAATTGATCATCGGAGACAGACAAACGGGAAAGACCGCTGTTGCCATTGACACCATCATCAACCAGAAGTCTTTCTATGAAAAAGGAGAGCCGGTTTTTTGTATTTACGTGGCGGTTGGTCAAAAGGCTTCGACAGTTGCCGGGATCGTAGCTACACTTGAGAAAGCCGGAGCATTGGATTACACAGTAATCGTATCTGCTGCTGCTTCAGATCCCTCGCCAATGCAATTCTTCGCTCCTTTTACCGGGGCTGCCATTGGTGAATATTTCAGAGATACAGGTCGACCTGCTTTGGTGATCTATGATGATTTGTCGAAACAAGCCGTTTCATACAGGGAAGTATCTCTTCTTTTGAGAAGACCTCCAGGTCGTGAAGCTTACCCTGGGGATGTGTTTTACCTCCACTCCAGATTGTTGGAACGTGCCGCCAAAATCATTGATGATGACACCATTGCGGCTCAGATGAATGATTTGCCAGACACACTCAAGGATAAAGTAAAAGGGGGTGGCTCTTTGACTGCCTTACCTATCATCGAAACACAGGCTGGAGATGTATCTGCGTATATACCGACGAATGTAATCTCTATCACTGATGGACAGATATTCCTCGAAACGAATTTGTTCAACTCCGGTATTAGGCCTGCTATCAACGTGGGTATCTCGGTATCAAGGGTTGGTGGATCGGCTCAAATCAAGTCGATGAAGAAGGTCGCTGGTACTTTGAAGCTGGATCAGGCACAATTCCGCGAGTTGGAAGCTTTTGCCAAATTTGGATCAGACCTTGATGCAGCGACGCAGCGAACCATTGATCGAGGACGACGAAATCAGGAGATTCTGAAACAACCACAATACTCTCCAGTCTCCGTCGAAGAGCAAGTGGCCATCATTTATGTTTCTACCAAAGGCTTTTTGGATAAGGTGCCTGAATCGAAAGTCAAGGCGTTCGAAGCAGAGTTTCTCACAGCCTTGCGTTCAAAGCACGAAGACGTACTGGAGCTGTTGAAAGACAAGAAGAAATTTGGTGAGGCCAACGCGAAGCTAGAAGAGCTGGCAAAGGAGCTTGCGCAGAACTTTAATTGATAGAATTGAATGGCAAATCTGAAAGAAGTTAAGGGGAGGATAAAGTCCGTAACTTCCACACAGCAGATCACCAAGGCTATGAAAATGGTGGCCGCGGCGAAGTTGAGGAAGGCACAGGATCGTATTCTGCAGATGCGACCGTACTCCGACAAGATGTCCTCTATCATTCAGAATGTCGTTATGGGCACCGACACCGAAGGTTTCGAAAATCCATACGGGGAACAACGACCGGTCAATAATGTATTATTGGTTGTGGTCACCTCAGACCGGGGGCTTTGCGGAGCTTTTAATAGCAACGTATTCAAATACACCAAGGCAATGATTGAGGACAGATACTCCTACCTGCAGCGCTCTGGTAATGTGAAGATTCTGCCTGTAGGTAAGCGGTCGTATGAGTACTTCAAGAAAAGAGGCTATAAGGTAATCGGCGACTATTATGAACTCTTTCATCACCTGACTTTTGAGAAAGTGAGGGAGGCGGCGGAGCACGCAATGAATGGTTTTCTGGATGAGCGATTTGACAAGGTAGAAATCATCTACAATGAATTCAAGAATGTAGCTACCCAGGTTTTGCAGCATGAGCAATTCCTTCCGATTCCCCCACCGGACGAGGATGAACCGAAGCCAAAAGAGGTTGATTACATCTTCGAGCCATCTCGTGAAGTCTTCTTTGAAGAGATGATTCCGAATTCTTTAAGAATCCAGTTCTATAAAGCCCTCTTGGAATCAAATGCCTCCGAGCACGGTGCACGAATGACGGCAATGGATCAGGCCACTGATAATGCCGGTGAGCTTTTGAAAGAATTGAAATTGACTTATAATAGAACGAGACAGGCGGCTATTACTAAGGAGATTCTGGAGATCGTGGGCGGCGCAGAGGCACTAAGCCAAGGAAGTTAATTCGGCTTTCAATGCCAGAAAGGTGGCTAATAGACCTTTTTAGATATTTTAGATGGCTCTCACTGGATGTTTCTGTGGGAGCCATTTCTGTTTTGTATCTGTTAGCGCGCTCTTTTCAGTTGTCTGTTTCCCTGGCGGAGTTCATTGCTTTGTTTAGCGCAATTTGGAGCATCTATCTTTTTGATCACTACAAAGATGGGCAGGCTGTCAATGTGATGGTCCGACGTCGGCTGTTCTACAAGGCCCGTAGTGTTCTTATTCTTGTCTTGCTTTTTCTGGCATTGAGCGCAGGTCTTGCCTCTGTTTTTTTCCTGCCTCGTATGGTGCAAATCACGGGTTTCTGGTTGGCGGGGATTTGCGTGTTTTATGTCTTGCTGTCGAGACTTTTCGCCCGTTTGATGCTCAAAGAGTTCATGGTGGCATCTGGTTTTGCGGTGGGGGTAATATTGCCTGTTTGGGTGAGGATGGGTTCAGTTACGGTGGTTGGTCAGGTGGGGTTCAGTTTATGGCTTTTGGCGCTGTCGAATCTGCTGATTTTCGCATGTTTCGAGGCGGATGAAGACAGGCAAGAAGGTTTTTTCTCTATTGGTACCCTTTTGCCAAGGTCTTGGGTAAATCGATTTGCTGCACTTTCCTTGATAATCTGTGTGGCGGCTGCTGCCATGTTTCCCGATTTGCCATGGTCCTTTCGAATGTTTGTCCTGGCAGGCGCGGTTGGATTGTCCTTTTTGATGGTTAGTCCTCGCTCTTTTGAGCGCAATGAACGATATCGGTTGATGGGAGATGGTATATTCCTCCTGGCCTTGCCCCTGGCGTTGCTATGAACGATTTTGACGGTGTTGCACCGTACTATGACGCACTCAAAAGATTTGTATTCGGGGATGCACTGGACCGTGCCGCCCGGATCCATCTGGGGCGGATTTCGGAAGGCCAGAGTGTGCTCATTCTAGGGGGTGGCTCAGGCAGGTGCCTGGAGTTTTTGCCGTGCTGTGAGGTGGATTTCTTGGACCGGTCGGCAAAGATGATTGCCGCGGCAAAAGAGAGAAAGACGGAAGCAAGCTGCAACTTTGTCCAGATTGATTTTATGGAGTTTGAGGGCAGTCAGAAGTATGATTGGATCCTATGCCCTTTCTTTCTTGACGTCTTCAACGCCGACCACCTCGAGGCAGCAATTGCCAAGGTGACTACCCTTACTACGCCTGGTGGCAAGGTCGTGGTAACTGACTTTAATGAAGACCGCAAATTTAGCTCCAGGGTGCTGCTGGGAAGCATGCATTGGTTTTTCAAGTATGCTGCGAATTTGGAGTCAACCGGATTGAAAGACATTTCCAATGCCCTTGGGCAGTCATCCCTCCGTGAGCTCCATACGGCGTATTTCCTGAATAGGCTTGTTTTTTCGTCGGTGTACGAGAAGACCTGACGACTTGCTTTGAGCAAGAAATTTCACCGCATTTACGAAACTGGCAATTCCGCCAAGCTAAGGACTGCATACGGAAATTTTCGATTCCGCGGAAACCTTCGGAAATTGCTACTGTCCTTAGTTTGTATTTGATAGTGAAAGGCGAATACCAACATATCCACCGAGACCTGATTGTGCGGAGCCAGCATGGAGATCCTTTAGCACAGGAGCAGTTGTATAAACTCTATGCAAAGGCTATGTACAACATCTGTCGGAGGATTATGGGTGATGATGATGAGGCAAAGGATATCCTGCAGGAGTCCTTTATAGATGCTTTCACCAAATTGCCCATGTTGCGGGAGGTGAATACCTTCAGTCTTTGGATCAAACGCATTGTGACAAACAATTGTATCAATGCTATCCGAAAGCGGAGGATTCTGACAACTGAGTTGCAAGATCATCACGATTGGCCCGAGGAGGAAGTGGATGATTTTGATTATGCAGGTTATGAGGCTTCCAGGGTGATGGGAGCCATAGATAATTTACCGAATGGTTGCAGGACAGTCTTGAATCTGTACTTGTTTGAAGGCTACGATCACAAGGAGATCGCTGAGATTCTTTCAATTTCAGAATCTGCCTCAAAAGCGCAGTATTGTAAGGCCAAAGCCAAAATAAGAAATCAGCTAGACCAGAAAAAGGCGCAATATGTCTGATAGTTTGAAAGAAGTAATTGATCGAAAACCAGAGGAATTTGAGATATATCCCTTTGATGTAGAGGCTGGCTGGTCCGAGTTAGCTCCTAAAGTAGGAATTCATCGTCGACGAGGGTCTAACCCGTGGATGTATGTGGCAGCTGGGGTTACGTTATTGTTGGTGGCTTCTGTCTGGCTACTCGTTCAGCAGAATCAAGCCGGTCTACCCCAGCAACTCTTTGAAGCTGAGGCCTATTACCAGGAAATGGTAGATGCAAGGTTGGCGTCGGTGAGAGGCAAAGTGGATACGGACTTAATCTTGGCCGATTTCGAAGAGATGGACCACGCGTTTGAAGAACTGCGCAATGACTTGAAAGATGATGTGGATAATCAGGAAGTTGTAGAGGCCATGATTGCTAACTACCGACTTAAGCTTAAGATATTGGAGCGGATTGTGACGGAAATAGAAGAGAAAAATGATGAGGACATTAACAAGGATATATAGCCTGGGTATTTTCTTTTGGGTTGGCCTTTTGCCACTCATTCAGGCCCAGGATGTGACGATCGAGAAAAACTACGATAGATCTTTTCTTTTGCTGAGAGGGGATCAGATTGAGGTAAAGAATAAGTATGGGGAGATTATTGTCAATACCTGGTACCGTGATTCGGTGAGGTTTAAGGTAGTCTTAAAAGCCCAGGGGAAGAACCAGGCGGCCGTAAACAAGATGATGAACCGCATCGACATCAACATGCGCAAGATTGGAGGGCTCGCCTCGGCGGTTACAGATGTTGAACGTAGGGGTGGAGGTTTCCTAGGGGACCTTGTTGACGACCTGGAGGGGTACTCCAAGAGCGCATTTGGTGGCAACAAGTTCACAGTTAACTACGAAATATGGGTTCCGGAGGATGTGGATATGGAATTGGAGAATCGGTTTGGCAATGTCTACCTGTCCAACCTGCTGGGCAACGTCGACATCGAAGTTGCCCATGGAGACATCCGGGGAAACCGCATTGAGAAGAGCCTGGACCTGAAACACAGTTTTGGCAAAAGCACATTTGAATATATCAATGATGGCACATTCAAGCTGAGGGGCGTTGAATTGGAGATAGATGAAGCTCAGAAACTCACCTTTGAGAGCAGCTCCTCTGAAATACAACTCGAAAGCTGCAAGAACCTCCAATTCGATTCGCGGAATGACAAGTTCTACATTGAATTCCTGGAGAATGTGCAGGGTCAGGGTTCTTTCACCGATTTCACGGTGGACCGCCTGGCTCAGGCAGCGAGACTGGATTTCAGCTACGGAGATATTTATCTTCGACGCATTGATCAAAACTTTGGCAGGGTTGACCTCAATGGCAAATCCACAGATATCAATGTGGTGCTGGATCAGGCTTCCTATTTCCGGACGACCATTGAAGGCCCTGAAGAAAGGATGATATTGCCCAATAGCATGCTTACCTTACAGCGGGAGGAGCTGGAAGATAAGAGTATACTTCTCAATGGCTATGTCGGAAACACAAATTCTGATGTAGGAGAATTCAATGTGGCCGCCAGAGGAGGAAAATTGATTGTGGCAATTGAAGAGACGCCTATTTTCACAAAGCAAGATTAGTTCATGCATAGACTCATTCTCGGTGTATTGATGATTACATTGTCGTCAGTCATCTTTGCCCAAGATTACAAGCACTCCGCAGGCCTCAGATTAGGTCACACCTCGGCGATAACCTACAAAGACTTTCTGGTAAACGATGAAGCCGTGGAGCTCCTGCTCAGCGGCAGGAGGGATGGACTGCAACTTACTACCATCTACACTTTTCATAAGCCATTGGAATTTGAGTTCAATGAGAACTTTTACCTCTTCTATGGTTTGGGGGCACATGTAGGTTATGAAGAATACAGTGGCTTTGACAAGGTACTTACCTCAGCAGAGCCGCCACGTCTGGCCTTTGAACGGAGGACCTATTTTGTGATGGGGGCAGATGCATTGGTGGGCGTTGAATATCGATGGCTCAGTGTGCCAGCGACGGTGGGGTTTGACATAAAACCCTATTTCACATTCATAGGCATGAGGTATATCGATGGGAGATTCTGGGACGCTGCCATCACATTCAAATATATATTCTGACTAAAAAGCTCTCCCGAATGAAATACCTAGCCTCACTCTTTTTGATCACCCTTACCATAGCCGTGTTTGGCCAGCGATACGAGGATGTAAATGATCCGAATGAAATCAAATCACTACTTAGCAAGGAAAATGAGATTGAAGGTTTCGGTGGAATAGACTTGAAACTGACAGACATCATGGCAGAGCGGACGATGCTTGTTGGCGGATATGGAGGTGTTATAGTGAATAGGGCGTTTTTGCTTGGTGTCGCAGCCTATGGACTAGCCTCACAACCGGGGTTTGAGGGGGTCATCCCAGGAACCAACGATGCCGAGACTCTGAAGCTGTATGGAGGCTATGGTGGAATCCTTATCGGTGGCACCTTCTTTGGCAAGGAAATCGTTCACTTGAGCATGCCCATCATGTTGGGTGCCGGGAACCTCGACGTATCTGATGACAACTTTTTTGATCAGAACTTTGGTGAGACCAATTTCACCATAGAGAACTCAGCATTCTTTGTTGTAGAGCCAGGGTTGCAACTGGAATTCAATATCACTTCCTACCTGAGAGTGGCTGGAGGTGCGACCTACCGCTGGTTGCGCGGACTGGATTTGGAGAACGTTTCCGACGATGACCTCACCGGTTGGGGTGGAGTCCTTTCAATTAGACTGGGGCGTTTCTAGGCGACAATGAAGAAATATGGGGCGGCCAAGGCTCCGCGTCGCTACCAAAAATTCAGATCCTCCGTCTGAAATGCTGAATTTTTTTTTAAGCGCCGGTGCTGAAAGCGGGTGATTGCGACTGATGACATTAATTTTTTGACCTGCAAGTGTCTTCATATCCGCTTTTTTCAATGCCTTGATCACTTCGAACGTTTTGCCAGGGAATTGAGCATTGGCTGTGTCGGAAGTATATAGGTGCGTACTTGTATCTAGCTTCAGGAGATTAAACGCGGTGCAAATTGATTTGAATGCTCCTGCTTTCAAGATGGCCGCATTGGGTTCAAATAGATATCGGCTGACTTCGCCAAGGTTGGCTTCCGATCGGGCCTCGGCGTCGTAGTCAAATACAAATAATTGATCCGGACCAAGGTTCATCGTCACGATTTTGGCTGTCGCCGTGGATCCATGCGAAAACCGGAATAGTACCTCTTTGACTTCGTTTTTCATTGCCACGACGTGAACCTCAGTGACGTGTTTCATAGCCATCAGGACAGACTTGATATCGAGTAATGGTGACGTCTTCAGGAGGACTTCCATGCCCTTGTCCAGTATAGCAGGTACTAACTCCAGGGCGTTGGGTTCACAATCTTGGAGCAGTACTGTCTTGCCGCTGTTGCGTCGTCGTGCAGGGTCCAGGTAGACCAGTGTCTTGGGCAAAGGTTGGGCCAGTTCTGATACAAATTGCTCTGCACTACCGTGGACTATCGTGGCGGTTACGTCGAAGCACTGAGCATTCCATCGAAAAAGGTCACAGAGTTCCCCGGACCTTTCGACAAATGTGGTTGTCGTGAAGCTTCGTGACAATGCCATGCAATCCACACCCATGCCTCCGGTAAGGTCAATTAGGTGATCACCGCTTATCAACGAACTTTTGTAATCAGCAGCGGCTTGGGAAGATGATTGCTCGATCGACAATGGTGGGGGGAAAATGACTTCGTCCTTCCTGAGCCATGAATCTAGCTTGCCTCTGGCTTTGGCTCTACTTACAATCTGTTCTACCAATAAGGCGATGTGGTCCCCAAAACCCTGGGGTGGATTGAGTAGCAATTTGTTGGGGTCTCGGTCCCGGTACTTTTGGACAAATGCACGGGCTGGCTCTGATTTCAGGAAGTCCATGTCCAACTTCATGCCACGAAGTTAGTCCAGAAGAGAACCCTTGTTATATTATTTACGTTTAGAAATTTTATCAATTAAATTTACATTTAGAAGTTTAATTCTACATGACACTATGAAGGAATATCAGCTGGGAGAGTTTGAGGAAATCGTTCTTCTGACCGTCGCCATTCTACGATCAGATGCGTACGGGGTGCAGATCCGACAGGAGATAGAGGAGCGTACCGGCCGAAATGTAAGTGTGAGTGCTTTGCAAACTGCACTTCGCCGAATGGAAAACAAGGGATACCTGGAATCCGAATTTGGCGAAGCCACAGCTGTGCGGGGAGGTAAGCGCAAGCGATATTTTGAAGTTACCAAACTCGGTCGTGATGCATTGGAATACTCCAAAGACATGCGCATGAAGCTTTGGGATGCGGTACCGAAGATGTCCTTAGATTTCCGAGCCCTATATCTGAGCCTATGAACCTGGCATCCAAGAAGGATGACTTTAAACCACCTTCCTGGTCTACCAGATTTCTGAATTGGTTTCTCAAGCCGTCCTATTATGAGGACATACAGGGAGACCTGGAGGAAGAGTTCCAGCTTCAAGTCAACAAAAAATCAATTAACAGTGCACGCGCATGGTACAATTGGCAGATTATCAGGCTGTTCAAGCCTAGTATGATGAAGAAGCCAGACCCTGCGGTGCAGGTCGAAAACTCAACAACAATGTTCAAGAACTACTTAAAAATCGGATGGCGCAATTTGCTCAAATACAAATCAGCCACCATTATCAACCTCATAGGTCTGAGTACAGGCCTGAGTGCATTCATTCTGATTGCACTGTTTGTTCGGGATGAACTCAGCTACGACAGGCATTTTGCCGGAGTAGAGGATATCTACCGTGTTACTGTAAAGAACTATGATCGATCCGGGTCCATGAGCCGGCATTGGGCATATGCCTCTGCAGGTCATGCGGAGAGGCTAAAGGCGGATTACAGTGCTATCGAAGCAGCCGTGCGCTTTTACATGTATGTATATCCCGATATTACCGTAGGGGAAAAAGAGCATCCCGCTGAGCCAGTCATATTCTGCGACGATGACGTCTTCAAAGTATTTGATTTTCCATTTATTATTGGCGATGCTGAGACGGCATTCGTAGATATCTTTTCGTTGGTGCTGACTGAGTCAACCGCTGTCGAGCTGTTTGGAACGGATTGGCGCACCAAGCAGATTCTGGGCGAAGTTGTGACCCTTACTGGTGACGGACGCGATGCTGCATTTAAGGTAACTGGGGTCATCGAGGACATGCCAGACCAGCAGCACTTCCACATGGAATACTTGGCACCTTTGAGATTCCTGGAGAATATTTTCGATGAGGAAACGTTGCAGAATGTGGGTGGAAACTATAATTGGCTTACCTACGTCAGAACTTCACCCAATACCAACGAGGAAGTCCTGGCAGCCGAGATCAATGAAGAGTTTTGGAATAAGTACGTCGGCGTCTTTGAGAATGGTACCGTCGAAGCAAAGGACTTCTATGACTTTGTCTTTCAACCCATCACCGATATTCACCTGAAGTCCAGGCTGGAAGGCGAGGTAGAAACCAATGGCTCCATGGAGCAAGTGACGATATTTAGCATTATTGGATTGCTGATACTCCTGGTGGCTTGCGTGAATTACATGAATCTTGCCACGTCGCACTACACACGCCGGATGAAGGAAGTGGGTGTGAGAAAAGTAGTCGGAGCGCAGAAATCTGCCTTGATCAAGCAGTTTCTTACGGAATCTTTTTTGATCATCTTGATTTCCTTCCCCTTGGCCATAGGCCTGGCGACCTGGGCGCTTCCTCCACTCAATGACTTCATGGACAAAACATTGGTGTTGAGTCTGACCGATTTCGACTTGCTCTTTGCGTTGCTGGGCTTGCTCATGCTAGTTAGTCTTATCGCAGGTCTGTATCCATCATTCTTCTTATCACGCATCAATTTGGTTCAGGCCCTGAAAGGAGAGCAGGTGGCAAGGAGTAGGCGGTTTAGTTTCAGATCTGTGCTCGTTTCCTTCCAATATGTCGTTACCATTGGGTTGATATTCGCCATTCTGGTGATCGAAGGCCAACTTTCTTACGTCAACGAGGCCGACCCCGGATACAAGAAAGACTATGTCGTCGACCTTTCTATCAATCGTGGCATGCAAAACCTGGAAACCTTCAAGCGAGAGTTAAAGAGTCATCCCGGAGTATTGGAAGTAGGTGGTACAACCCGAATCCCAACAGGCAGGTTGTTGGATAGCTGGGGAAATGCAGGTATCGAAATGAATGACTCCATCATGCGCACCAATTTCAGATTACCTGCAATTATGGTAGATGAGGACTTCTTATCGGCCTTTGAGATACCGCTTATCGCCGGAGAACCGTTCTCGCAGGATCAGGATGTTTGGTCTGATTCTGTAGGCTACTACATCATCAACAGAAAAGCCGCGGAAGCGATGGGCTACCAGAATCCAGCTGATATCATCGGCAAGCGGATGACCTACGGCGTATTCAATGGTCGTGAGGAAGATGGCCAAACTTTCAGAGTTGGGCGTGTGCAAGGTGTCACAGAAGATTTTCATTTCGAATCCATGCACACCGACATCGAGCCGATGCTCATGGTCAAGTCCAAGTACTACCTCCGCAGGTTTGCCATCAAGGTAAGCCCTAACAATCTACAGGCGACGTTGGCGCATATTGAGTCAGCCTGGGCTGATTTCGAGCCTAAGTACACCATTGAGTATCGGTTCGTAGATGAAAGATTCGAGGAACAATACAGAGCAGAGCAGCGGCTAAGTACGATGATCCAGGCTTTCACGTTAGTGGCTGTCCTGATATGCGCACTGGGAGTGTTGGGCATGGTAGGTTTTGTGGTCGAAACCAAGTGGAAGGAAATCGGCATTCGGAAGGTTCTAGGTGCCTCATCCAGTAAGATCCTGTACCTGGTCAGCAATCAGTTTCTGATCCTTATTGGCATAGCCGCACTCATTTCGTTGCCCTTTGGCTACTGGCTAATGTCCGGATGGTTGGATGGATTTGTATACCGAACCAATATTGGGGTTGTGGCCCTTAGTCTACCGCTGATACTGACCGTATTCATTACTGGTATTGTGATTTCCTATCAAACGCTTAAGGCCACCACGGTAAATCCGGTAGAATGCCTCAAAGACGAGTGAGAGAGGGGTCTTGAGTTGATTCGCGAATGACATCAGGCCAGGGTCCGGAAGGACGCTGGCCTTTTTTGTGCGGCACTGGCCTCGTTATTGAGCTGTACGTGCTCAAAGTAAGTACCAGGTGGAGATGACGATCTCATCGTGAGGTTAGTATGACTTTGAGCATGGTGGTGCATTCTACATTGATCGTGACTGGAAAGCGCATGGTTGATCTTGGGGTTTGAGTTGAATTAATGGGTTCCGGGCGGCTCCACAAGTAGAAAAGCTTTCGTCAACGACCCAGTAAGCAGGTATTGCGCAAGCCTGTGCCCGTGGATCAGTAAATACAGGTCGTCAATGGGTCGAAGCGATATTGGACCAGCGATTATACCAATGTGGCACAGAGTGAAACCTTAGTCCCAAAATCAAAGCGTCATGCTACAATTGACTCACTAAGTTGGCTCCACCACCTACTAAGCTCACTGCGCAGAAGGAGAAGACGAATAGTCAGAAGAAGTTGACGGATAATTGAACCTGCAGGACGGGAGGAATTCCTTGTTTTGGTTCATCCTTCGTGGGGAGGATTTTCTGTTCTTGTATTTGATGCTTGGCAATGGCGCTTTAGCGTAATTGCCAGGCATCAAATATTTCAGCACAGAGAAATCAATTAACCACAATGAGACGCATTGCAAAATTACTTTGTAAGCCAAACAGGCTGCTCAGTTTTGATCACAATCTCAATGCTTTCCCTGGCAATTTTTTCTTGCCATGAGGAAGATACGAGTACGCTTAATACTCGCGACAACACTAAAAATACCTTGCAAACTGGGCAATCGCTGGTATTGGGACAAAGACTCAAAAATCCGTATACCGTCGACAACATGAAAGCTGCTCTTGCCAGTTTGAGATCGCAGGTTCGATCTCAGGAGGATAACCCAATTCTGGTTGAGACAACACATCTGTATGTACGTTTTCTACCCAAGGACACCATGGAGGTTGGCATTTTAGAACAGGATAGTTTGCTTGATCTTTATGATCACCCACTGGATTATGACATTGAGGAAGAAGGAGATTACTACCATGACCCTGAAATACCGGAAGATCAGATTACATGGCAATATACTGTTGTCCCTGTTGGCTATGACTTTCCCCCGGTGACCTATGAAATAGTGGATAAGATTTTCATGGTGGATGAAGAAGAGGAAGAAGAAAAAGGCAGATTAGATTTATCGGACTGGTATACACTAGAAAGCAGAGCAGTCGAGATAACAGACAATGCCGAGGAAGATCACGAAAATGCCAGGAGGAGCAAGTTTTATCCACATGGTCGAGTGACCGTGCAATTTCGGGACAACACAACAAATGGGTCTTTTCAAGGGGTAAAAGGAGTAAAAGTTCGAGCCAGGTATTTTGTGAAGCTAAAGTCAACCTACAGTGGAGCAGGTGGCTTCTATAGAATCAATACTGGTTTTCGCAACAAACCTCGTTACAGCCTGGAGTGGGAAACTTCCAACTATAAAATCACCAACGCCCTGGGCCAGTCCATCAATCACAAAGGGCCTAAGCGAAAAAGTGCGTGGAATCCAGCCTTTGGCTATGGAAGGACCTCCTATAGCTGGGTGGCTGGTACGATGCTCAGAGCTATTGATTTCTATAAGAGCCAGGCTACTCTGGCTGGTCTAAAACAACCAACGGGTCGGACAACCATCAAAATTCGTCCCATTTTCGACAATAGAAAGTCAAACATAATCAATGGCTCTTTCAGGCATAATATTCCATTGACTCAAATATTCTTGTTCAATGACATTCGCTTTTTTGTCAATGGAGACGATACGCCCAACATATGGAGAGCGATGATGCATGAGTTAGGGCATATGAATCATATTTTGGTATCCACATCAAATTTTCAACAGTCCTATGTTGCAGACCCTATGGTCGTAGAAAGCTGGGCAACAGCCATTGAATACTATTTCATGCCCCTGCATTATGCCCAAAGAGTAAACCATATTGCTGATGCTAGGAGAGAGGACATAATTGGCACAGCAACAGCCAGCTGGCAATATACTCCCTTGTTCATTGACTTGATGGACAATACTAACCAAAGACAAATTGAAGGAAGTACAGACTATGCGGACGATGATGTTTCTGGTTATACCCTATCACAAATACAGAATGCCTTGCGAAATCGGATTTCACTGGGAGGTGTTGAGGAATCCCTGCGTAATTCTTATCACAATTTTACCGAGCATCATATGAACCGGATGCTTCACTTTTATGCGGATATCAGACGAAATCATTGATGTGATGAGAGACAATTCAGTCAAATGTATTTTGATCAGTTTATTGTCTCTACCTTTCTCCGGTTGTGACTGGTTTCCTTCAGAGGCTCCGGATACTTTCTATCCCACCAAAAGGGTCATCGAAAATGCCAGTGGTGTGCCAGTAAACATATCTATTTATGTGGGTGGAAGGGATACGGAAGAAGGATTCTATTTGGGTCCTGGCGAAGTGAGGATAGATGAAGAAGTGTGTGAAAAAAGACGTGGTGCGCTTAGATGTGACCTGATACTTAGGCGGTTAAGAGATTCTGTGGTTTTAACATTCGATGCAGAACGAAAAATAAGGTATTGTTCAGTTGGCCTATCCTGCTATGAAGGCTTCGATTTTAAGAATATTATGACGCTGCCGTTATTCCTCGAGAATCACGAACAGAACACAGGCTACCTCAAAACTGTGGAAGGAGATACCTCCATTTTTACCTTCACGATTACAGAAGAAGACTATGAAAATGCAGATCCAATTTAGCGGTTTCAACGGGCTCAACGTTTGACGCTCACGGCATTAGGCCGAAACCTTGCTTCCTTTCTGGCTGTGAATAGTTAAAGTTTGGCCGGCGACCTCTTGAATCAAAGCCCTATTGATTGATGTCGGTTCTTGGTGGGGATCATGGCTTGCTCAGATCCTTGACAACAAAAAAAGCAGCCCTTGTGAGCTGCTTTGTTATTTCGGTGGGTGGAAGACCGGATTCGAACCGGCGACCTCCTGAACCACAATCAGGCGTTCTAACCAGCTGAACTACAACCACCGTTTAAAAAGGAAGGCAAAGATAATCTTTCTGGAGATTTTCAAAAGCGGTGGTATGCATTTTTGGTCTAACCTCTGTCAAAGCCCAGGCGCTGGCCCATTTGGGATTCGTCAAACCTGCCCTGCTCATAAGCGAGGTGCCCCGACACGAATGTTCTGACCACAGAGGAGGAGAAGGTGTGGCCTTCGAAAGGCGACCAGCCACACTTCGAAAGCACGTTGGCTTTCTCCACGGTCCATGGCGCGTTGGGATCTACCATCACGAGGTCGGCAAAATACCCTTCACGCAGGTACCCTCGTTTGGCAACCTGAAAACATCGGGCTGGTGCATGACACATTTTTTCAATCATCCATTCCAGGCTGATTTCCCCCTTCTTCACAAAGTCCAGCATGGCGACGAGTGTGTGCTGAATCAATGGACCGCCAGAGGGGGCCTTGAGGTATTTGTTTTGCTTTTCAGCCAGTGTATGTGGGGCGTGATCGGTCGCGATGACATCGATCCGGTTGTCTTTTAGCGCTTTCCAAACTCCTGCTCTGTCCGCAGTTGTCTTCACAGCGGGATTCCATTTGATGAATGCCCCTTTCTTGGCATAGTCCTGATCTGTGAACCAAAGGTGATGAATACAAGCTTCTGAGGTGATGCGCTTCGCTTCGATTGGCTGTGTATTGTCAAATTGGTGCGTTTCCTTGTCTGTGGAAATATGCAATATGTGTAGTCGGGTGTCGTGCTTCCTGGCCAGTGCAATGGCTTTGGAGGAAGACAAATAACAGGCTTCTTCACTACGAATGACAGGGTGCTGCTCAAATGGGATGTCTTCACCGAACTGGTCCTGGGCCAGGGCGGTATTCCTTCGGATTGTGGCTTCATCTTCACAATGGGTAGCAATAAGTAGCGGGACGTTGGCAAATATCTTATCGAGTACCATCTCATCATCTACGAGCATATCTCCCGTCGAGGAGCCCATAAATACTTTCACACCGCACACCTGAGTGCCATCAGTCTTAAGTACTTCTTCCAGATTGTGGTTGGAGGCGCCCATGTAAAACGAGTAGTTAGCCAGGGATCTCTCAGCGCCGATGTCATACTTGGCAGCCAATAATTCTTGCGTCAGGGTTTGTGGCACCACATTGGGCATCTCCATGTATGAAGTGACTCCACCGGCTACCGCTGCTTTAGCTTCAGTGTAG
Source organism: Cyclobacteriaceae bacterium (assembly GCA_965601475.1). Classification (GTDB taxonomy): domain Bacteria; phylum Bacteroidota; class Bacteroidia; order Cytophagales; family Cyclobacteriaceae; genus JAWPMT01. Next base: position 2,991,729 of record OZ271832.1, read on the forward strand.
ATTTCGGCTTTGTGCGTCAGGCCAGGCTCGCGAAAATGTACCTGATCGTCAATTACTCCCGGTAGGGTGATGAGATTCTCCCCATCTATCTCAACAACTTTCTTATCGGTGGTGATATTATCTCCGATTTTTTCGATGATATCGTTAGTTATCAGAATGTCTTTATGGGCACGCTTTCCATCGTTTACCATTAAAGTGCTTTTGATCAGGTAGGATTTTTTCATGGTTCGAAAAGGTATTCAAGCATCAAAATTTGGGGCAACTGCTGTACTCATCCAAGATTTTAGATTAATAAAAAGTGAAAGATGAAAACAAGGCTTTGATAATCAATGAAATAAAGTCCAAAAATTTTGCCAATCAAGTAAAACACTTAATATTGTGCTAGAAAGATGGATAATGGTCTTTCTTTCCATAGCTGGTTGAAAAGATCTTGTGGGGAATAGGAGTAGCCTTTCCCCACACAGATCACTTTCGATACCCTCAGTGCCACTTCTCCCCCCACATCAATTATCTTTCAATTATACATTTCCAAGTTTCTCTCATTTCCTGAGTAGATGTTCGTGAATTGTATTTTTCTTGGAAGGATTTTCAGAACTTCTTGCTGTTGAATTTGGTTTCCTCGTGCAACAAGATGATCGTCGGATTTTGAAGACTTTCATCCTAATTTTGCAACATCTTAAGTAAGTTATCGCCCATCGACATGCAGATCAATATCAAGGCACAAGCATCTTTCGAAAAACGTCACAATGCACCTTCTGAGCAAGAAGAGCATCAAATGTTGGAGTATCTGGGATACCAGCACATGCAGGACCTTATTGATAAGACGATTCCTGCCAATATCCGCATGAACAAAGCGCTGGCGCTACCACAACCTGTTTCTGAGCATCAATATATCAAAGATCTCCGCTTAGTTGCTGGAAAGAACAAGGTCTTCAATTCCTTTATTGGCCAGGGATACTACAACTGTATCGTGCCTCCCGTAATACAGAGAAATATTCTTGAGAACCCAGGCTGGTACACCGCTTATACCCCTTATCAGGCTGAGATTGCTCAAGGTCGATTGGAGGCATTGCTGAATTTTCAAACGATGGTATCGGATCTCACCGGTATGGAAATGGCAAACGCTTCATTGCTTGATGAAGCCACAGCAGCAGCGGAAGCGATGTCCATGTTCTTTGGACAGCGAAAAGGGGCTAAAAAGAAAGCTCAGAAGTTTTTGGTAGACCGCAGGGTATTTCCACAAGTTTTGGATGTGCTTAAAACCAGGTCCGTCCCATTGGGTATCGTTTTAGAAGTCGTGGATATCGACACGGCAGACCTGACCTCTCCTGATGTGTTTGGGATCTATTTCCAATATCCCGATAATGACGGCGGGATTATTGATCGTTCGGCACTTGTAGCCGCAGCGAAGGAAGAAGGGCTGTTTGTAGCGGTAGGTTCTGATCTACTGGCCCTTTGTTTACTCAAGGCTCCCGGTGACTGGGGAGTAGATGCTGTAGTAGGTACCTCGCAGCGTTTTGGCGTGCCTTTTGGTTATGGAGGTCCACATGCAGCATTCTTTGCGACAAAAGAGGCCTTCAAAAGAGCCATTCCCGGTCGAATTATAGGTGTATCGAAGGATCAGGATGGAAATGACGCCCTTCGCATGGCACTGCAAACGCGCGAACAGCATATAAAAAGAGAGCGAGCCACGAGCAACATATGTACAGCCCAGGTCCTTTTGGCGGTCATGTCTTCGATGTATGCCGTCTACCACGGTCCGGAAGGGTTGAGACAGATAGCAAGCAAGACAGCTGCCATTGCAAGAAAAGCTGCCGACACGTTGCTTTCACATGGTGTGAATCTGATCAACAAGGACTTTTTCGACACCATAAAATTTGAGATTTCAGATGTGGCTGGTCTCAGGAAAAGAGCAGAGGGAGCAGGTCTCAATTTTCGATATTTCGAGGATAATATGGTGAGTTTGTCCTTTGATGAGACCCATGGTAAGGAAGATCTCGAACTGGTACTCTCCACAATTCTTGAGAAATCGATCGAGATCGACGACGAAGTCTCCATCAATTTCCCTGAGAGCCTCTGGCGGGATTCCGGCTTTCTCACGCATCCGGTATTCAGTAGCTATCATGCAGAGCATGAAATGCTTCGCTATATGAAGCGACTGGAGAACAAAGACCTTTCACTGACGCATTCCATGATCTCTTTGGGGTCATGCACGATGAAACTCAATGCCACCACAGAGATGATTCCGGTCACCTGGCCTGAATTCGGCGGCATGCATCCATTTGCGCCGGCGGACCAGACGCAAGGCTATCAGGAGTTGATCGAGGACCTTGGCGCATGGCTAGAAGAGATTACAGGCTTTGCAGGAATCTCCTTTCAGCCAAATTCCGGTGCGCAAGGCGAGTATACCGGACTGATGGTGATAAGGAAATACCATGAGGCCAACGGAGAGGCACATCGAAACATTTGCTTAATCCCTTCCTCTGCACATGGGACAAATCCGGCAAGCGCTGTGATGGCAGGCATGAAGGTACTCATCGTAAAATGTGATGAACTTGGAAACATTGACGTTGATGACCTTCGCACCAAGGCGCTTGAGCACAAGGACCATCTGGCCGCGCTGATGGTTACCTACCCCTCAACTCACGGTGTATTCGAAGAATCGATCGTGGAAATATGCCAGGTTATTCATGAAAATGGCGGCCAGGTATATATGGACGGAGCAAATATGAATGCCCAGGTAGGCTTGACATCACCGGCACTTATTGGTGCGGATGTCTGCCATCTCAACCTGCACAAAACATTCTGCATCCCCCATGGAGGTGGAGGGCCTGGCATGGGGCCGATAGGTGTGGCGAAGCAGCTCTTACCCTTTTTGCCGAAAGACCCAATTTTGCCAGAGGACGAGCAGAAGATTTCGGCTGTCTCAGCAGCTAACTTTGGAAGTGCTAGTATTCTGCCCATTAGTCACGCCTACATCGCCATGATGGGTAGCAGAGGACTGACGAGAGCTACCGAGTTGGCCATATTGAATGCTAATTACGTGAAGGGCAGATTGGCCAATGCGTATCCTGTGCTGTACTCCGGCAAGAATGGCACCAATGCCCACGAATTGATTATTGATTGCAGGTCTTTCAAGTCTGTCGGTATTGAAGTGGAGGATATTGCCAAGCGAATGATGGATTACGGTTATCATGCACCTACGGTATCATTTCCAGTAGCCGGGACGATGATGATAGAGCCCACAGAAAGTGAAACAAAGGAAGAATTGGATCGCTTCTGTGAGGTAATGCTGTCGATTCGCAAGGAGATTGCCGAGATCGAGGACGGGCTGGCCGAAACAGAGGAAAATGTGCTGAAAAATGCGCCCCATACGCAGCGAACAATCATTTCAGACCATTGGGATAAACCCTATTCCCGAGAAAAAGCGGCTTTCCCTCTTCCAAGCCTCAGGCACAACAAATTCTGGCCTTCCGTCAGCAGGGTTGACGGTGCGTATGGCGATCGCAACCTTGTATGCAGCTGTTTGCCTATTGAAGAATATGTTGACATGGAGGTCGTGGCAAACTAAGATCCTTTGAAAACAAAAAGGGCTTCATTTGAAGCCCTCTTCTATAGGTGGTTGAAAAAGATCCTGCTTTACGGCGGTCTTAGTTCTATAACGTCTTGAATAGGCGAAGATCAATTCTTCGTCATTCTCCCACAAGCAATGAGGTATCAAAAGGTATAATCATGAACTGAACCGGACTAGTTGCAGATCTTCAGGCGGAATTGGCCCTCAACCATATTGTCTGCGTCGAAAGTTGCCTGCAGGTATCCGGAAATCTGGTTGCCAACAATCTGGGTGATTTCTACAAATCCGGATGTCGCAGAGAATGAAGATGCCGATTGTTCCTGATGAAATATTGCGGAGTTTCCATTTAAGGGTAGGTTGTAGTTGCCTGGCCGTTCAGGTACGGTTAGTGTAATATGCCTAAGCCCTGTTGCTGCGATAGCACAGGCTTCAGCACTAGGCTCCTCCTCGGAAAAGAAGGTAAGTTCAAAGGTCCCATTGACGTTGTTTAGAAAGGCATTCCCCAATTCATAAGTCCAGGGATTCCCGCCAATTCTACCGGCCAGAATGGGTGCATTCTCCAATCCATCGTCCGCGCCACAGGCACTTGCAATCAACACCAGAATAAAGCCTAATCTTTTCATTCTTCAATTATAAATTCTTTGCTCACAGTTCTATCGCTACGGTTGCCCACAGGAAATGAACGTTCAGTAAAACGCACGCAATTTGAATGATCTACCGTAATAATGGTGGAACAGCAGGTACCATAGTTTTCTGTTTTGATGCAAATGGAAGAAATGGCCTTCTCCCATTCATAAGGTATGCCTGTGGAGGGAAGCAATTCATCGGGCGCCTGTGCATCGTCTTCGAGAACGCCCAGCAGGTCGTCGGCTTCAAACGCTTCTTTGATGGTTTGTGAAAAGCGTTTTTGAAGTTTGGTCACCTTTGGCCATGGTGTATTGAGCAAGGCGTTGCTCAGGGTATGAACGCCACCCGCTATCTCATTGAGTTGATGCTCATAATTAGAGAAATGATAGGCCCTATCATTTTCAAATAGCAACAGATTGAAACCGTTGTAGTCATCTGCGGCTTTTGCCAGGGCTTCCAAGTAGCTTTTGGCGTCAGTCTCCCCTTTTAGGTAATCCAAGGCCAGGGTGCCTCTTGTCTTGGCATCCGGCCGAATGTTTGAGGGGTCCCTGAAGTTCGTCACGGCGGCAATTTTCCCGGACTTCGTCATGCCCAGCCAGGTACCACCAGCTTGCAAATCTCTGCCTCCGTAGATGCCAGGCTGATCTTCCCACCAACCAGCATAGGTGGACGGTCGCTCAAAAAATTCATCGCGGTTTGCAGCGATGATTAATTTGTAATCGGGATGCTCGTTTAAGGAAAAAGCAATGATGCACATGGGCGAAAAAAGGTGACCCTAATTTAATGGATTCAGAACACCACAGGCCAATCGAATGGTTCAACCTCTCCGGATTTTTTGGCGTCTGTGCTAAGGGAGGTTACCTTTGACTTATGGATCTGTTGTCTTTGGGATTTGTGTTGATTGGTTTGTTGAGCGGCGTGGTGATTGGCCTATTGGCAGCAAAGACCTATTTCTCCAAAAATGATCAGTCGGCAAAGATCCAGCGTCTTGGAATTGAGTTGGAATTTGAGCAGGATCGGGTCGTTGCCCACCAGAAAGAAATTTTGGAGCTAAACAACCAATTGAAAGCTGAGCGCAGTCAGGTCCTGGATCTCAATAACGAGAAATCCACACTGGAAGCTAACTATCGCAATCTGCGGGAGCGACTAGGTGAACAAAAGCAGGAAATTTCTGAATTGCAGAGTCGCTTTGCAGCAGAATTCAAGAATCTGGCCAACGAAATCTTCGAGGAGAAGAGCAAGAAATTCACAGATCAGAACCGAACCAACCTTGATGAGCTACTGAAGCCGCTGGGCCAGAAGCTCACCGATTTCGAGAAAAAGGTTGATGAGACCAATAAAGACGCCCTTCAACGGAATGCCGCTTTGCGCGAGCAAATCACGGGTTTGCGTGAATTGAATCAGCGGATGTCCGAAGAAACCGAAAACCTGACAAAGGCACTGAAAGGGGATTCGAGAATCCAGGGAAACTGGGGAGAAGTGGTGTTGGAACGTATTTTGGAGGAATCCGGACTCAAAAAGGATCGGGAATACTTCACACAAGAATCCATCACGACAGAAGCAGGCCGCCGTCTGCGACCAGATGTTATCATCAAACTTCCGGACAATAAGAACATCATTATAGATGCTAAAGCGTCCCTGGTTTCTTATGAGCGCTACATGAATGCCGATAGCGAGGAAGAGAGAGAAAAGTACCTGAAGGAACATCTGGTTTCTGTGAAGACACACATCAAAGGCTTGTCACAGAAGAACTATCAAATGTTGTTTGAAACCGGTTCTTTGGATTATGTGCTGATGTTCGTTCCCATAGAAGCGGCCTTTGCCCTCATCATCGAAAAAGGCGGCGAAATCTACAATGAGGCACATCATCAGAATATCGTTATTGTGAGTCCTGCTACATTGATAGCTACGTTGCGGACAGTGGCATCGATATGGAAGCATGAATACCAGAACCAGAACGCCCTGGAAATTGCCCGTCAGGGTGGGGCACTTTATGACAAATTCAAATCTTTTGTCGATGATCTTGTGAAGGTGGGTCAGTCACTATCCAGCACGAAGAATACCTATGATGAAGCGATGAAGAAGCTCGTGACTGGCAAAGACAATCTCGTACGTAAGACAGAAAGGCTCAGGGAATTGGGTGCCAAGGTGTCTAAAACCATAGATCCCAAGGTACTCAACAGGGCCGAAGTGAAACCCTTGTTTCCGTCAGATACCGAGGAGGAGCAGGAGGCTCAGCAAAAGAACCTTTTTGGAAGCTAGAGGGTTATCAGGCTACACTTGCGCACCTTAAAAATTGATTTGATCTGATGGAACTAACAGCCGAAAACAAACTGCAAAGGCTTATTGTGGTGGGAGATCGTGTGCTCATCAAACCCAAAAAGGAAAATCAAAAAACGGCTTCAGGCATCTATCTGCCCCCTGGTGTGCAAGAGAAGGAGAAGGTCCAGAGCGGATACATTGTAAAGGCTGGTCCTGGGTATCCGGTTCCCATGGCAATGGAAGAGGACGAATCGTGGAAGCCCGATGAGGAAAAAGTTAAATACATACCTCTACAGGCCAAAGAAGGAGACTTGGCCATATTTCTGCAAAAGGGGGCTTTTGAAGTCGTCTACAAAGAGGAAAAATACTACATCGTTCCCCAGAGCTCGATCCTGATGTTGGAGCGTGAGGATGATCTCTATTGATGACCTAATCCTTGCCTAAGGCAAATTCTTTGGCGAAATAGGTTAAGATAATGTCTGCACCTGCTCGCTTGATGGAGGTGAGCGTTTCATGCATTACTTTGTCTGTGTCCAACCATCCTTTCTCGCCAGCCGCCTTCACCATGGCATACTCTCCGGAAACGTTGTAAGCGGCGATAGGTATTGGGAAATTTCGCTTCAAGTCTGAGATGACATCCAGGTAGGCCAGGGCCGGCTTCACCATCATCACATCGGCGCCTTCTGAGTAATCCAACTCTGCCTCCACGATGGCTTCGGCTTTGTTGGAAGGGTTCATCTGGTAGGTTTTTTTGTCGCCAAATTTCGGTGCAGAGTCCAGCGCATCACGGAAAGGCCCATAATAGGCGCTTGCATATTTAGCGGTGTAGCTCATGATTCCAACTTCTGTAAATTGGTTGCGATCCAAAGCTTCTCGCAGAAAACCTACACGACCGTCCATCATGTCCGAAGGCCCGATCATATCGATGCCCGTGTCTGCCTGGGCCAGGGCCATTTTTCCAAGTACTTCCAGTGTTTCGTCATTCAGGATCTTGCCATCTTCAACAATCCCATCATGTCCATCGGAGCTATAAGGATCCATGGCTACATCCGTGATGATCATGGCTTCCGGGAAGCGTTGTTTGATTTCCTTCAGCGCCTTCAAGTAGAAGAAGCTGCTGTCATAGCTTTTGGTGGCGAACCTGTCTTTGTGTTGCTCCTCGACCACCGGGAAGATGTCAAAGGCCTTGATCCCTAACTTCAGGCATTCCTCCACCTCCTGGAGCATATGGTCCAGGGTCAGCCGAAATATGCCTGGCATTGAATTGACCTCTATTTTCTTAGCCTTCCCCTCCAGCAAAAACAGCGGGAATACCAGGTCGTTAGTTGTTACTTCTACCTCCTGTACAAGGTCTCTAATAGCCTTGCTGGCTCGGTTTCTTCTGGGTCTACGCATTACACTAAATTATGGGCCAAGACTAATGGCCATTTCGGACATACACTACAAAAATCTCAACTTATAAACTTTTCCTTCTCTGCCCGCGAACCAACCGATGCCTGATGGGTGCAGATCCACTACCCATAGGTTATCGCTCAGCAGGTTGATCCAGGAATTCCCCCTGTCAAATGTGATATCTGCGCCGTTCGGACCACAAACAATGGCAATATCCCTTCTTTTATATCGGATAAAATCTCCACCGTAAAATGCCCCTTTGGTTATGGGTTGGCTCGCCAGGTTCCAGGTCTCCCCTGCATCGGAGGTGAAGGCAACATTCTCAGAGTATTCATCAGAGACAGAGAGGTCTCCACCAGCAATAAAACCATTACTCCGGCTACGGAAATGGATAGAGGTGATCCCTGCGAGATCGCCTTTGACAATAGGAGATTCAAAGGCTTCCCAGGATTCACCATAGTTGCTGGTTTTCAGCACCCGGGAGCTGCTCCCTGCTCCAGTGCCTATCCACGCCCTGCCACCCTTAGCGACCTCAATGCAACTGCCGCTAGACGCGAAACCACCTTCACCTGGCAATGCATCGGGGAGTGCTGCACCTTCCACACGTGTCCACGAACGACCTCCGTCCAGTGTCCTTAAGACATAAGGCTTGCCGTCGAAGGCATCGCCATAGGCCAGTCCTTCTTCATCGTTCCAGAACGAAATGCTGTTTAGAAAGCCCTCATCATGATCCATAACGAAGGACGTTTGCCAGCCGTCATCCTTTGAAAAAAGATGAATTTGAGAATTGGCGCCCTCCCCACTAGCCAATAGTACGACGCGATTGCGATCGAAGGCATGGATGTCCCTGAACTGGAAAGTATCGACTTGGGGGTGGTGGAATGTACTCCAATTGTCCCCACCATCTGTTGTTTGGATGAAAGTTGATTGTGTGCCACTGATCCACAATGCTTCGTCATCAAGCAGTGAGATGGCGATGAAGAGGACATCCTGGGTGGTTGTCTTCTCTTCAATGGCAAATGAGAGAGGTTCTGAAGTGTCCTGGCATGAGGTGCCGATCATGGCGGTCAACACTACCATGAACAGGCTCATTGCATATTTGGCCTTCAAGTGATTCCTGTACATTTTCTAAAAATAGAAAGAGGCCTGGCCAAAAACATCCCTTTAGTGCCTCTTTCTTCATAATTACCTACTCGTCGACGAATTGGAAATTAATCCATGCCGAACATCAGCTCCTTGTAGTACTTGAAGCGCCCAAACCCCAGACCAGTTTTGTAATCGCTGCGCTTCAGGATACCCAAAGCGATGAGTCTGGCAAAATCAATCACTGGCCGGTAAACAAAAGCATAGAGGCACGTGGCAACCATCAAGTACACGGTCCCCGCGTAACCGAAACTATATGGGTAAAACATTGCGACTATTGGCAATATGGCAAATAGGTGATACCAAATCAAGCTTCTAAACACTCTCATCACCCTCCACCGAAGACGAATTCAAGAAAGCTTCTACCATGATTGTCTTTCTCATGGTCTTTCAATTTTTTTAAGACCAAGTGAGAAAGTTTTTCGATTAGCATTCTGCCAATCTGGCTAACAGATCAGACATTTTCTGGTGTTCATGCTCTACACGCTTAGTACAGAACATGGACTGCTGTCAGCCAGCTACATTCTTCTGCAGAATCAGAATCCCAAAATCACCTTCTCAATGATATCACAGCACTCGTGCAGTTGCTCCTCGGTCATGACCAAGGGTGGTGCAAAACGTATGATATTCCCATGCGTAGGCTTGGCCAGAAGCCCATTGTCCTTCAAGGCCACGCAAATATCCCAGGCCGTTGAACTGCTGGGGTGATCGTTGATGACGATAGCATTCAGCAATCCTTTTCCCCGGACAGTGGTGACAAGCTCCGATTTGGTGATCAGCTGCTTCATACGGTCGCGGAAGATACCTCCCAGCCTGCGGGCGTTTTGGGTTAGCTTCTCGTCACGTATGATTTCCAGGGCCGCAATAGCTACCTTAGATCCCAGTGGATTCCCCCCAAAAGTCGACCCGTGGGTGCCTGGTGTGATCACATCCATGATCGAATTATCCGCCAATACAGCCGAAACGGGATAAACCCCTCCGGAAATGGCTTTGCCCAGGATCAGGACATCTGGCTTGGTATAGGAGGCCTGTCGCTCACAATCCCCTGCACAAGTACAATCCCCGCAGACAGCCAGCAGACCGCCGGTTCTGCCTATGCCTGTCTGAATTTCGTCAGCCATGAAGAGGGCATTGTTTTCGTGGCACAGCGTAGCTACGTTTCGAATGAAACTCTGGCTTGGGACATTCACGCCAGCCTCACCCTGAATGGGCTCTATCAATACGCCTACGATGTTCTTGTTTTCTTCAAAGACCTCCCGCAAGGCATCCAGGTCATTGTAAGTGACTTTGACGAATCCATGGGTATAGGGTCCAAAGTTCTTTTTGGCATCCGGGTCTGATGAGAAAGAGATGATGGTCGTGGTCCGTCCATGAAAATTTTGATCGAAAACCACGATCTGACCTTTATTTTCTTCTACACCCTTCTTCTCGTAGCCCCATTTGCGGCATATCTTGATGGCTGTTTCTACGGCTTCGGCACCGGTATTCATCGGCAAGACCTTGTCAAAGCCGAAATAATCCGTAACAAATGCTTCGTATTCGCCAAGCACGTTGTTGTAGAAGGCCCGGGAGGTAAGGGTCAGCTCCTCCGCTTGTCTTTTGAGGGCATTTACAATTTTTGGATGACAGTGTCCCTGATTTACGGCACTGTAGGCAGATAGAAAATCAAAATATCGCTTGCCTTCCACATCCCAGACGTATACGCCTTCTCCTTTGGCAAGTACCACGGGTAGCGGGTGATAATTGTGAGCACCTTTCTGATTTTCGATCTCAATAAGGTCCTGACTTGTTAAAACGCTTTCTTCCATGACAGTTGAATATATCTTTGGGGTGAAAAAAACTTTGAGCAGTTAAAACTGTTCTGAACTTCAAAAGTACCATTTACTAACAACAGTATGCCAAGGAAAATTGCGGAGGATAGAGGTAGAAGGGGTCTTGAGAGTGAAGATTACTACTACACCCCGGAGGGATTCCTGGTTTTCACTGAGGCGTATCACCAAAAACGTGGATACTGCTGCAAAAGCGGGTGTCGGCATTGCCCCTACGGGTTCAAAATAAAGTAAAAGATTCTTTTTGAATTCATTCTCATTTGCCGATATTTGCGTTCCATTTTTCAAAATGCTAGCGGAATGTCTAAAGTTTGTCAGATAACAGGAAAGCGGCCGATGGTAGGAAACAATGTTTCCCACGCGAATAACAAGACAAAACGAAGGTTTTACCCGAACCTTCAAACGAAGCGATTCTATATTCCTGAAGAGGATAAGTGGATCACCTTAAAAGTTTCGACTCAGGCCTTGAGAACCATCAATAAGAATGGTATCACCGCTGTTTTGAAAAAGGCTAGGGCAAATGGTAACACTTTAGTGTAAATCAAGATGGCTAAGAAAGGAAATAGAGTACAGGTAATATTGGAGTGTACGGAGCACAAGACTTCCGGTCAACCAGGAACGTCTCGTTACATCAGCACTAAGAACAGGAAGAATACCCCTGAGCGCTTGGAGTTGAAGAAGTACAATCCTATTTTGAGAAAATATACTGTCCACAAAGAAATCAAGTAAGACATGGCTAAGAAAGTAGTAGCAACCCTGAAGCAGCCTGGAGGCGCGAAGTTTGCAAGAGTCATCAAAGCTGTAAAGTCTGAAAAGACTGGTGCCTATACCTTTAAGGAGGAGATGGTTCCCGAAGGAGACGTAAAGGAAGTCCTGAACAGAAAATAAGAAATCATTTACGATATTAACGGGGGCTATCAGGGAAACCAGATAGCCCCTTTTTGTTGTTAGTGAACACATATTCAGATCATTAATATCGCTGCACGATGAGCCTGCTAAGACGATTTTCAAAAGAAAAAAAGGCGACCCTGGACAAAGGTTTGGAGAAGTCCAAGAGTAAATTCTTCAACAAACTCAGCAAGGCTGTAATAGGCAAGTCCAAGGTTGACGATCAAGTACTTGATGAACTGGAAGAAGTATTGATCACCTCAGATGTAGGTGTTGAGACAACGGTCAAGATCATTGACAGGATCGAGGATCGTGTATCGAGAGATAAATACCTCAATACATCTGAGCTCAATGCTATTCTCAGGGAAGAAATCGCTGATTTGTTGTCTGAAAACAACACTAAAGACCTCGAAGACTTCGATGTTCCTAAAGTCGAAGGACCGTACGTGATCATGGTTGTTGGCGTGAATGGCGTTGGCAAGACTACTACCATTGGCAAGTTGGCTGCCCAGATCAAAAAGCTGGACAAGCAGGTCGTACTTGGCGCGGCAGATACCTTCAGGGCGGCGGCTGTGGATCAGCTGATCATGTGGGGAGAGCGCGTTGGTGTACCCGTAGTGTCCAAAGGCATGAATACGGATCCTGCTTCTGTGGCTTTTGAAGCGGTGAAGCGTGGTGTAGATGAGCAGGCGGATGTCGTCATCATCGATACCGCAGGCAGACTACACACCAAAGTCAACCTGATGAATGAGTTGTCCAAGATCAAGAAAGTCATCCAGAAGTTTGTTCCGGCGGCACCTCATGACGTGATGCTCGTTTTGGATGGAAGTACTGGCCAAAATGCCTTTGTTCAGGCCAAAGAGTTTACGAAAGCAACTGATGTGAGCAGTCTGGCCATCACCAAACTGGATGGGACAGCCAAGGGAGGTGTCGTCATTGGGATCTCCGATCAGTTCAAGATTCCTGTGAAATACATAGGTGTTGGCGAGCAAATAGAGGACCTGCAGGTTTTCAACAAAATGGAATTTGTGGATTCTTTCTTTCGCGAGGCCTAGAAGGGGTTTACCTTTTTAGTGACTTCCAGCACGGTGTCTTTCACCTTGGTGCCGGTCTTTACGACGGTATCCCAGCCTTCTTTGACTGTGCTCACCCCCGCATTTTTGGTGGCGCGGATGATGGCCCCAATCAAATCAGCAGAAGACGAAACAGCAATTTTGCGCAGTGCAATGCTAGCTTCTTTCAGTGTGCTTCTCCTGATCTCCTGCTTCGTTGAGATAGTGAGTTGATTGCAATATTTTTTGGCCAAAATCCCAACACGAAGCGATAGGAAAGTATTTGTTGTACCCTCCAGGAGCGAATCCATAATGACGGTGGTGGCTTGTCCCAGCACGGGTACGGATCTGCCTCCTGAGTTCCTGGCGATTGAGGAGATGATGGGTTCGATGTGTTTTGTGAGATCAATGTCCTCTACCTCAGTAGCCAGAAAAGATGTAGCACCAATATTGCCGTATAGGTAGGCCAATTCCCGGATAGATGGGCGCTGATAATAGATGTGCGCAATGCGCCATACCATACGGATTTGGCTGACGAATACCGTCAGCGCGTCCAGCTTGCCATTTTGAGAGATGGCCGTAGCCAGGAATATGGCTTGAGCCGTGGACTTAATTACCTTGTCTGCTTCCTCATTCAGTAATTCGATGGCGTCTGGCAAAGCTTCTGGTGATGTAGGAACCGCATCCCGAAGCAAAAGATGTTGGTTGGTCTGCAGGCGTTTCTGTAGGGTTTTCTTATAGGCCTGGAGTTCTTTTTCGTTCTTTGGTCTTTTCAAAGGTTTGGGAAGCTTCCAGAAAATCACGAAAGGCGTGACCATCAACGCCAGGAATACAACAGAAAGCACGCCAAGCACGATTTTCCCAAACACGGGGTTGACTTCGGATGCCAACAAGTAGACACCGGAAATCTGATTGATGACAAATAGGATAAAGGCAAGCGACAACAGGGCGATGCCTGGCAATATCAATTTTTTCAGTGCTGCGATCATTGATGGTTGAATTTGCTCCTTCCTGATTTTACGGCTGCGAGACTCTCCGGTTGGAGCTTGAAATAAATCGTGGCAAAATCTCGCTCCACCTTGACCTCCGTGCAAATGCCATATTCATAGGTATAGTAGTTGTCTCCTTCGGGTGAACTGTAGCGATACTTGTGGTCCTCAATCTTCTCAAACACGAAGTATTTGCCATAGTACTGAGAAAAGAGCTTCTGGCCATCTTCAGGTTCCTGCGTGTATATTTTACAAACAGTATAGGAAATCTCCGATTCAGCAAGAGGGGCGCCGCTCCCGTTGATCGTCAGATCATAGCCCTCATCATTCTTCTCGATGTGCGCTTCACTTTCCTTAAATCCGATCATTTCGTTTTTGACATTGCCCTTCACAAGAATTCCATCGACAAATTCCTCTTCGTTATGGAACTTCACTTTCAATGAGATAAGAAAACGAAACTCCATGTTGCTCTTCACGACGAAAATCTCCCTGTTTTCTTCCGTCCTGACCAGAATGTCCATGTTGCCCACCTTTTTGCTTTTGCGGAATGCGTCGTAGTGCAGGCTTTGTGACTTTGATTTGGCGGTCAGCAGACAAATGGCAAGTACAGTCAAGCAGGTGGCGCGAATTGGCATGTTTGGGTAAAGGAAAACCTGAGGGTTATTGTAACTTCACTAAAGACAAAATAAAAGTATTAAGTTTCCGACAGAACCCGGACGCGTTTTCCGGTATTACTGCAACCCCCCATAATCCTTAGCTGACAAATGACATCGACGAATATCAGATTCAACAATGCCGAAGGTGTGTCACTATCCGGCAAAATCGACTTTCCTGTAGCTGGTCAACCCAAAGCCTACGTCCTCTTTGCACATTGCTTCACCTGCAGCAAGAATCTCATTTCTGTAGACAATATCAGTAGGGCTCTTACGCAGGAGGGTCTGGCGGTGCTCCGCTTTGATTTCACCGGATTGGGGCAAAGCAAAGGCGAATTCGCAGACTCCAATTTTTCATCCAACCTTGAGGATCTCAAGGCGGCCTGTGCCTTTATGGAACAACACTATCGCGCTCCGCAGATCATCATGGGTCACTCCCTCGGGGGTGCGGCCGTGTTGCACGTTGGCGGTTCGCTACCCAGTGTGAAGGCCGTAGTGACTGTCGGTGCTCCCGCCACGCCCGCGCACGTCAAGCACCTCATCGCGCATAGCGAACAGGAGCTGGAGACAAAAGGGGAAGCGGAAATCAATATAGGAGGAAGGCCCTTCAGGATGAAAAAGCAGTTTGTGGATGACCTCAGGAAGAACGACACACATGACCCCATTGGAAATCTTGGCAAGGCCCTTCTGATCATGCACTCCCCGCAGGATGCCATCGTGGGTATAGAAAACGCCACCGAAATCTATCTGAAGGCCAAACACCCCAAGAGCTTCATCACCCTGGATGGTGCGGATCATCTACTGCTCAAACCCGAGGATTCCATGTACGTGGGCCGGGTAGCAGCTTCATGGGCGGTACGATATATTGAGAACGAAGCACAAGAGGAAGTCGCACCCGAAGGTGAGGTGTGGACCAGGCTCAGTGGCGATGGGTATACAACAGAGATCATTGCCGGAAGTCACAAAATGTTGAGTGACGAACCCAAGAGTGTGGGAGGCAAAGACCTGGGACCCTCACCGTATGGCTATCTACTTTCTGCGCTGGGGACTTGCACTGCCATGACCTTGAAGATGTATGCCGATCACAAGAAGATTGACCTTGACTCGGTAGAAGTGCAGCTCACCCATGACAAAGTGCATATGGAGGACGGCGAGCAAAGCGAAAGGCCAGGAGCCAAGATTGACCAGATTAAACGCCGGATCAAAATTGAGGGCAACATGACAGACGAGGAAAAGGCCCGTATGATTGAGATTGCCGATCGGTGTCCCGTGCACAAGACACTGGAAGGAAAGCCCGTTATCCTCACCGAAGCGATTGATTAAGGATTTGGAGCGACGGGTGCCGTACCGGGGTTGTCAGATATTCGCGTGTTCCGCGCCAGGCCAACGTGCTGCCCACACCCACGGCTAGCTTGGAGGGCAGCTCCCCGAACCAGGATGTCTTGTGGGTATCGGCAAACTGAAGCGCGGTGAATCCGTTCATTTACCCAGGTCAAAAAACAATCAAATGAATTCAAAACTACTATTTCAGAACAAAGCTGTATTTGTACTGGTGGTCACGGTACTTGCTGCTGTCCATCTTACCTGGGATTACTTCCATGGAGGTGTGCCTACGCACTACATTTTGCATAGCAAAGATCTACCAGGTATTTCCAACTGGTGGGAGTTGCTAACGGTGCCATTGATGAGCTGGGTATTGCTTTCCTTTATGAACCGAAGCATTCTGAAAGGGGATGACCCGGGTGCGGGTTTCTTCCTTGCGCTTTTGTACGGCATCACGATGGCGGTGCTATGGCATGTGGGGTTGGCTGATGTCATGCAATACTTGATATGGTTGCCTGTGGCGATGTCCCTGTTTGTCCGGGTGCATGGTGCCAATACCTTTCTGGGCTTCTTTCTGGGGATGGTCTTTACGTTTGGGGGTGTCTTGCCCATCGGGATTGGACTAATTCTCTTCATGATCTCATTCCTGGTCTACAAATTGGTCAGGGGCGTGTTGTTGTTGATACGTGGAAAACTAGCTGGTCAAGCCTAACCTCGGTAGTGACTAACCTGGCCCAATAGCCGGGATGGTAGGTAGGGTGTGAGCCTTGCGCGGACAGCCCGACTATCAGTTGTGAGAGCGATAGGCTCTGGCTGCTTCGAAGAAAAAAGGCCGGGCAAAAAGCCCGGCCCGATCTGCTTTAGGTTGATTGAAGCAGGTAGCCAAGTCGGGCATACGAATCCTCGATTGACTTTCCATAGCGGATGTTGTATTTCAAAAAATGAATCAGTTCATTGACATTGTTCATGTTCTTGGCAAATACGCCCACCAGCCGTTTCAGCACACTCTCTTTCTTGTCAGTGAGCATATTGGTGGCCATTAGTTTTTCGGTCAACCGATATATCAGTCCGTAGACTTTCTTGGGGTCCTTGGGCAATTGCTGTCGCAGTTCCTTTTCGGCGTTCCTACTCTTTCGTACCTCTCGCTCTGAGAGGTGTAGATACTTCAATTCATTGTTTAGGTAGTTGACATCAAGCTCATCTATTTTTCCTTGAGCGTATGCCACTTTCACGAGGTTTCTAACATCTTGCTTCTCCCCGCCAAAGATTTTTCGTAACGCATCGTACATGTCAGAAATATTTCATTGGTTCAAATATTTATACGAATAGTACAATTTTGGTAACCAGTATTCGGAAAGAAATGTCAGCTTCGGGACTTCCGCTTTTCGGCAATGAGTACCCCTCCAATGACTACCAGACCCCCCATGAGCTGGATCCAGGTGAGTCGCTCCTGCAGAAACAGGTAGGCCAGGCCTATGGTTGATATGGGTCCCAGACTGCCAAAAATGGCAAACTGGTTGGAGCCGAGCTTCTTGATGGCGAAAGAGATGAGGTAGGAAGGTATGATGGTGGATACAATGGCCATAAGCAGACCATAGGCATAAACCGGTTTTGCCTGATGAAGAAGTATGCTCCAGTCTTGCTCCTGAATCCCGAAATGGAGCAAGACCAGGATACAGGATACTGTCATGCAGTAGGAGGTGAATCGAGCTGCACCAAAGCGGGGGATCACCTGGCCACTGCCAGCGATATAGGTGGCATAGCTAAGGCTACTTAGAAAGACAAAAGCGCCACCTAGCAGAACGTTGCCGCTGTCTCCTCGATTGATCTCCGGTAGAAAAACGATAGCAATACCAGTGTAGGAGATGAGCAAGGCCAGCAACTGCGCCCGAGATGCTCTTTTTTGAAAGAAAAGCCACGATATGATGACCACCAGGGACGGGTAGGTGAATAGTATGAGGCGCTCGATACTGGCTTTCACATAGCGAAGTCCTACGAAATCGAAGTAGCTGGCGAGGTAGTAACCAAGAAATCCAGCCAGGAAAATGAATAGAAAATCTCTCCATGAGAATGCAATAGAGGGCTTTCTACGAGTTACAAAGATCATCGCGCTGTAGAAGGGCAGTGCAAAGCCCATCCTGAGGGCTAGCAAGGGCACCGGAGTGGCGCCATGAGCATAGGCTAGTTTGACAAAGACAGCCTTGGTGGAAAATAGCAGTATCCCCGCTACAGCTGCCAGGATGGCGACGATTCGCTTATTCACCAGCTTGCCTGTGGCCGCCGTCAGCGGCGACAGGGGTCACTTCGTTGTCTTCCTGCTCCTTGAAGAAGCTCTTTTGCCAGATAAGAATGATGGTAATAGCCACGAAAATAGATGCATCCGCGATATTGAAGACAGGCCATAGGGCCATGTATTTTCCTCCCATGAATGGGACCCAATCGGCAATTCTCCCTTCCCAGATATCTATGTAGAACATGTCGACTACCTGACCATAAAACCAAGGTGTGGGTGCATCATATGGCGCATTGTCCAGAAATACACCATAGAAAATACTGTCGATCAGATTGCCGATGGCACCTCCCAGTATCAAGGCTACGCAGATCAGGAATCCTCGGCTGGATTCCTTCTTATACATTGTATAGAGGTAGTAGCCGATGGCGAACATGGCTAGAATACGGAAGATCGTGAGTACGATCTTGCTGTTTTCGATGGGCAACTCCATACCGAAAGCCATTCCCGGATTCGTGAGGTAGTGGAGTTTGAACCAATCTCCAAAGATTTGTATTTGACCCCTGGATCCCATCTGCATATTGAAATGGACCAGCATTTTGACGATTTGGTCTACTACAATGACCACCACACTCACCAAATAATAGGGAAGTACACCCCACTTCTTTTCGTTCATTTGCACTTCTAGTTTTTTATCACGTCAAGACGCACCCTAAACTCCACGCCATCAATATCTAATGCGTGCATTTCCACGCCATTACCCCAAACCAGTGATAAAGCCTGGGTCTCCTTCTGTATATACTCTTTGTGTGCTTCAACAGCAGCTTTCACAATACCGTCATTGCTGACATAGGTCAAAGCGATTTTATCCTGAACCTCCAGTCCCTTTTCTTTTCTCAGGTTTTGCACGCGGTTGACAATGTCCCTTGCTAAGCCCTCTTTACGCAGATCATCGGTGATGGTTATGTCCAGGGCCACTGTGAGACCATCTTCAGAGGCTACCAGCCAGCCTGGTATATCTTCAGATGTGATCTCCACATCCTCCAAAGTCAGTGTCACGGCTTCTCCTTCCAAATCGAAATCAAACGTTTCGTTTTTTTCGAATTGCTTGATTTCCTCCTGTTCCAGTTGATTGATTTGACCTGCCAGTACCTTCATTTTGGGCCCAAACTGTGATCCCAATTTCCTGAAGTTGGGCTTAATCTTTTTGATCAGGACTCCTGAGTCATCTTCAAGGTACTCAATGGTCTTCACATTGGTTTCTGATATGATGAGGTTCTCCACCAACTGCAGTCGCTCCTTCTCCTGGGACGACAAAATTGGAACCATAATTTTCGTTAGTGGCTGGCGTACTTTTATCTTTTCTTTTCTCCGCAGGGAGTGGACCAGAGACGAGGCCACCTGTGCCAGATGCATTCTGGCTTCCAACTCTTCATCAATGACGGCCCGGTCTATAGATGGAAAATTGGCGAGGTGCACGGATTCCACGTCTTCAAACCTGCTTACTTCATTGAGGTCCCTAAAGAGCTTCTCGGCATAAAATGGTGCAATAGGGGCCATCAGTTTTGCCGTCATCTTCAAGCAGGTATAAAGCGTCTGGTACGCTGCTTCCTTGTCATGTGTGAGCTCACCCACCCAGAATCGCTTCCTGTTGAGTCTCACATACCAGTTGCTGAGGTCGTCGATCACAAAATTTTGAATGGCCCTGGCCGCCTTGGTAGGCTCGTAGAGGTCGAGCGATTCATCGACTTCTTTGCTGAGGCTATTGAGTCGGCTCAAGATCCAACGATCGCTTTCAGTCCTTTCAGCTAGCGGAATTGATGAATTGCTGAAGTCGAACCCATCGATATTGGCATAGAGCGCGAAGAATGAATAAGTGTTCGAGAGTGTCCCGAACAGTTTTCGTTGCACCTCGGTGATGCCTTCCAGGTCAAACTTGAGGTTGTCCCAGGGGTTGGCATTGGCAATCATGTACCATCGGGTTGGATCCGCCCCATATTTTTCCAGTGTCTCAAATGGGTTCACGGCATTTCCGAGTCGTTTGGACATTTTGTTACCGTTTTTGTCCAGGATCAAACCCGTGGAAATCACGTTCTTGAAGGCGATGTTGCCTTTCAGTAGCACGGCAATAGCATGCAGGGTAAAGAACCAGCCACGCGTTTGGTCAACTCCTTCAGCAATGAAATCCGCAGGGAAACTCGCATCAAAGACATCCTTATTCTCGAATGGGTAATGCCACTGTGCGTAGGGCATCGCTCCGGAGTCAAACCAGACGTCAATCAGGTCTGGCTCCCGGCGCATGGGCTGCCCTTTTGTGCTAACCAGCACCACGTCATCGACATACGGTCGGTGTAGGTCAAAGTCCTCAGGTAACTCCTGATCCATGAACCCGGCTGCTACGGCGCTCTTCACTTCCTCCTGCAATTCTCCCAAACTGCCAATGCATTTCATCTCCTCCCTGTCTTCGCTTACCCAGATGGGTAAAGGCGTTCCCCAGTAGCGAGATCGACTTAGGTTCCAATCTACCAGATTCTCCAGCCAGTTGCCAAACCTTCCGGTTCCGGTAGAGGCTGGTTTCCAGTTGATGGTCTTATTCAGGTCTACCAACTCCTGCTTCAAGGCAGTGGTCTTGATGAACCATGAGTCCAACGGGTAGTAGAGTACAGGCTTATCAGTCCGCCAACAATGGGGATAGCTGTGCTCATATTTTTCTACCTTAAATGCTTTGTTATCTTCCTTCAATTTGATCGCTATGAGCACATCTGTTGGTTTGAAAGAAGGGTCGGATAGCGTGGTGTCATCATAGTACTCAGGCTTGACGTACATACCTGCAAAATCCGTGACTTCTTTCACAAAACGCCCTTGACGGTCTACCAGTGGCGCTGTTCTTCCATTTTCATCGGTAATCACAACAGCGGGCACACCAGCTTGCTTTGTCACCCTGAAATCGTCTGCACCAAATAACGAGGCAGTGTGCACAACGCCTGTACCATCTTCGGTGGAGACAAAGTCGCCAGGGATCACACGAAAGGCATTCTGCTCCAGGTCGTCATTGGTGACATACGGCATTAGCTGCTCATACCTCACCTCGGTAATTGAAGCACCTTTGAAAGATTCTCCAATGTCGAATGGTATCAATTTGTCTCCAGGCTTATAGTCGGAGAGCGCCAGTTCTGCTGCTTTCTTATTGAAGTACTTGTCGACCAGATCCCTAGCAAGGATGACCGAAACCGGCTCAAAGGTGTAAGGATTGAAAGTCTTCACTTTCACATAGTCGATTTTCTCACCGACGGCCAACGCACAGTTGGAAGGCAGGGTCCATGGTGTAGTGGTCCATGCCAGGATCCTCACATCTTCCTGATCATTGTCAAACAGGAAAGCCGAGCGGTCACCTGGCTTCACCTTGAATTGAGCAATCACCGAGGTGTCTTTCACATCTCGATAGGTTCCGGGCATGTTCAACTCGTGTGAACTGAGTCCGGTGCCTGCTGCTGGTGAAAAAGGCTGGACTGTATATCCCTTGTATAGAAGACCTTTATCAAAAAGCTCTTTCAGGATTGCCCAGAGTGATTCCACATAATCTCGCTCGAAGGTGATGTAAGGGTTGTCCAGATCTACCCAATAACCCATTTTCCGTGTGAGATCATCCCATTGATCCTTGAACTTCATCACCGCTTCGCGGCACTTGGCATTGTACTCCTCTACTGAGATCTTGACACCTATGTCGTCCTTTTTGATGCCCAGTTCTTTTTCTACCTGAAGCTCTACCGGGAGACCATGCGTATCCCATCCACCTTTTCTTTTGACCTGGAAGCCTTTTTGGGTTTTATACCGGCAGAAAATGTCCTTTATGGTCCTGGCTATGACATGGTGAATCCCCGGGGTACCATTTGCTGACGGGGGTCCCTCGTAAAAAGTGAACGTAGGGCCTCCTTCACGGCTGGAAACAGACTTTTCGAAGATTTCATTTTCCTGCCAGTATGCTAGCGTTTCCTTCGCGACTTCTGAATAGTTGACTTGCTTATATTCCGGGTATTTGGCCATTTCTCAATAAGGCTTTCCTAGTTCTGAATTTGTTGAGAGGCACTGATCTCAGCACCCTGTCCATTGTTACTCAGGGGTATGTCAGCAAATACAGATTGTTTATGATTATCAAACTGCAACAATAATGCTGGAAGAATAATTACATTGGTGAGCATGGCAATGAGCAAGGTGATAGAGGTCAACTTGCCCAGCGCGATGGTGCCACCAAATTGCGAGAAGGAAAAGATGACAAATCCGAAGAACAAAATGATTGACGTGTAAATCATGCTTGCTCCGGTTTCTCGAATACTCACACTTACGGATTGAGATGCATCGCCTCCGGTCCGTGCCATTTCCTGGCGGTACTTGGCCAGAAAGTGAATCGAATCATCTACGGATATTCCAAAGGCAATGCTAAAAACCAGTGCCGTACTGGGTTTCAAAGGAATGCCGAAATAACCCATAATCGCCCCTGTCATTAGCAGTGGGATCAGGTTTGGAATGAGTGAAATGACAATCATTTTCCCTTTTCGGAACAGCACTGCCATAATCAAGGCAATGATGAAGAATGCGATGATCATGGAGGTGATAAGGTTTTCAATCAAGAACTTATTGCCTTTGATGAAAAGGTAGGTAGTCCCTGTGATGTCGGCATGCATTTTACCGTCATCAAAAAACTCATCGATCTTGGGTCGGATCACACTATTCACCAGTGAATCCATTTTGTTGGAGCCTATATCGGCAATTTTTAGCGATACGCGTATGATCTGTCCTGTGGAATCAACGAAAGATCTTGACAGCTCTTCTTGTTCGGCGTTCCCTTCCAGATAGCGCAGTATCAGGGCTCGTTCGCGATTGGTGGGCAGTGCGTAGAATGCCGGAATGTCATTGTAATAGGCCTGCTTGGCGGCCTTGATGAAGGACACTACTGAGATCGGCTGAGAAATGTATTTGATGGAGTCAAGGAAGCTTTCGAATTCCCCGATTTTGCTGAGATACCGCGGGTTCTTCACGCCATTCTTACGGCCAGTGTCGACGACGAGTTCCAGTGGCATGATACCTTCAAAATTCTCTTCGAAAAATCTGAGATCTTTCATCACCTCCGTGGACTCCGGAAGATCATCTACGAGAAAAGAGATCGCCTGAATCTTCGTTAAACCAAATATAGAGGCAGCAACTAGGAGCAGCGTAACACCGAAGATAACCGGCCTCCTACGACGTACGATTTTGTCCAATCCCTCCAATACGGCATTCAGCAGTGGAAATTCCAGGTGCTTGAGATGTCGCTGTGAGGGAGGTGATACATAAGAGAAGATACCCGGCAACAATATGATACTGACAACAAAGGTTGCAAGGATATTGAGGCCTGCGATCAACCCGAACTCCATCAGAATAGGAATCTGCGTAGAGATTAGGACCAGAAACCCGATGGCGGTGGTTACATTGGTTATCAGTGTGATAATTCCAATTTTTCGGATGATCTGTCGCAATGCCCGCTGGTGGTCACCATGTAGGGTAAATTCGTGGTGGTATTTATTGAGTAGGTAGACACTATTAGGAATCCCGATGACCACAATTATTGACGGGATCAAACCGGTCAAGGCTGTGATCCGATAGTCGAACACCGTCAATGATCCTAACACCCACACAATGACTACACCAATGATGACCAGGGGGATCAATACGGCTTTTATTGATCGGAAGAAGAAGAAGAGGATCAGTGCCGTAATCACAACGGAAAGGCCCAAAAACTTATTCAGTTCCCCTTTGATGCGCGTCATATTGGTGGTTCGCACATAGGGTAGTCCTGCAATATGTACGTCTATGCCAGTGGAGGCTTCAAATTCAAAACCTGTCCGCTCAATGTCATATATGAGCGGGATACGTTCTTCACTGTTGATGATCTCCTTGTCAAGAGAAATTACAACCAGGCATGATCCGTTTTCGATGTTGATCAATTGACCGCTGTAAAACCTGAGTTCGGAGGCATTCAGCAATAGTGAATCAAGCTGTTCCTGAGAAGCTATTTCATTGGGGAAGACGTCGACAAAGTCAAACTTCACCGTCTCTTCATTCTTCTGAAGCTTCTGCAGATTGGGTAAGCCCAATACGTCAATTACACCGTGGAGTTGCTCCAGTTCATCGATCATGTAACGGAGTCTCCGAAAGTTGTCCACTTCGTAGATGGTACTATCCCGAAATCCGAAAGCGATAATATTGCCATCTTGCCCAAAGAGGTCCTTGAACTGCTGAAAGTACACCGCATCCGGATCATCATCAGGCACAATAGAGATCATCTCGTATGACATGCGATTGAATTGGGCGAAGTAGCCCATGATTGCCGTAATGATCGCTACGGTGACGATCAGCGGCAGCCTGAATTTCAATATGAACTGGGCTAGTCTATACCACATTTGGTTGATCAGAAAATGATGTGTTTCTGTTTATGACTCGTATAGTTCTTACGACAGTTTCCTGTTGGTTGAATAGACGAAATGAAATAGTCCGCAAAGGTAAAGCATTTAATGCTCAACGAGTGCTAGGGTTTTCCTATGTTTAGATACAATTTGTAATGAAAAAAGTTGGATCAGCCTTGAAAATTGTGATGCGGCAGTAAATAGCCCGTGATTACCTTATAGAGGCTGACGGCTGCTCGGTCTGTCAGGCCACTTACAAAATCTACGACCAACTGGAAGTTGGGGTAGAGTTCTTCCTGATTTTGGATGAGCTCCTTAATGTCCTCTGGCAGCAATCGGAATATGGCGCGCTTTTGAGGTTCCGACTTGCCATGTTTTTCGGCGTACACTGCCATGCAGAAAGCTTCCATTAGTTTTCCTAACACCTGAAATCCCGCGGCTTCCCTTTCCATGACTTGCCGGCTCCGGTAGATTTGATCAATCGACAGTCCTATGATTGATTTCAGTGTATTGCTGCTTGGGATTTCGTCGGTGATGGCCTGATCAAACTCCGCCGTCAGTATTCTATTTTCCTCTTGCAGAAAGCAATCCACTGTTTCTTTGATCAATTGGCTGATGGTCAAAGCCCTGAGTGTACCGAGCTTTTCCTCTCTACTTCGGATCTGATCCAACTTCTTTCTCGAGAACTTATCACCGATGATCTCAGCCATCAATTCGACCACTTCTTCGAAGTTCACGAGCCCCAACCTGCATCCATCTTCCAGGTCTATGATATGATAGCAAATGTCATCAGCAGCTTCTACGAGGAAGGTCAGTGGATGCCTGGCATATTGATGCTCGGAGATAGTAATCAGGCCGGTTTCTTTGGCAATTGCCTTGTAGAGGTCTAGGTTGCCATGGAATATTCCGTATTTCTTTTGGCTTCTTCGTCCGGCTTGCTTTTCACCTGCAGACAGCCGTGGATATTTGGTAAAGGCCGCAAGCGTTGCGTAGGTCAACTTGAGTCCACCATACAATTCGTGATTCAGCAGCCGGAAGCCTTGTGCATTGCCCTCGAACTGGATCAGGTCCGACCATTCTTCAGGGGACATTGCTTCTTGAAATGCGCTTGCCAAATCTGATTGCCGGAAGTATGTGCTTATACTTTCTTCACCGGAATGGCCAAAAGGCGGGTTGCCAATGTCATGAGCGAGCGACGCTGCAGCCACCACTCCACCAAAATGATTTTCATTCAAGCCTCCTGTATCCAGGTGGTGCCTTTCGATGATGGTCTTGCCTACCATTTTCCCGAGGGACCTTCCGACACTACTTACTTCCAGGCTGTGGGTAAGTCTCGTATGCACAAAATCCTGCTCAGGGAGCGGAAAGACCTGAGTCTTATCCTGAAGCTTTCGGAAGGGGTGGGAGAATATGATTCTATCGTAATCCTGATCAAATCGCGATCGCAGTTCGCCAAAGCTGGCTGTCCCAGTTTCTCCGGGTCTTTTGGGGCTCATCAGTTTCGACCAATCCATAGTGTTGCTCATGATGCCTGATTCATGGGTTTCAAGATGAGAGGATTTTGGTTCAACAATGTGCAAAGTAGCTCATAAAGCTTGGCATTGTGAACTTGCAGCTCCGCCGGGCGCTCAAAGAAGTTCTCCACCGCCACTGCAAAAAACTCTTCCAGGTTCGTTGCTCCATATGCCCGAAAAAAAAGGTTAGTACCATTATGCAGTTGCGCAATCTCTCTTTTTGCTGCCTTATGCCATTGGGCGAGAACGTCACCGTTCAGGAAATTGTATTCACCATTCATAATCCGATTTTCCAGGCTGAGGGCATGGGCCATTTCATGAAGACCCAAATTGACTCCGTCATCCTCCAGGTTCCCCCGTACGAAGGACTTCCAGGATAGTACTATGGCCTTCAATCTGGGATTTACCTCCCCTTTGTGGAATTGGCGATTGATCGTACTGTAGTAGTCATCCGCATACACCAGGATGTTGGTGAAGTGTGTCAGATATACCTTGGAGAAACCGAATGTCAACTGCACCGCAGATGCGGCGATAAGCACTTTCATTTCCTCAGTCACCTGGGCCAGGTTTCGAGGGATGAAATTTTTGCTCGAAACAAAGTGAGCGACTCGTTTGAGGAATATATCTTTTGACCTTTCAGGCAACTGCTGGTAATATGGGAAATACTGATCAAGATATTTGCTTTGGCTATGATGGTCGGTCACGGGGAATAACAACATGCTAAGCTCCCCCTGGAGGTATTTGAGCAGATGAAAGACGATGCTGCCGAGGTTCCAGAAGACCAACACCACCAGCAAGAAGCTAAGGAGCAGGAAGATGAAAGTCACTAAAGCCGCTTCAGGATTTGCCTGATATTGACTTTTTCGTCAATCAGCGTACCTAGCGATTCGATAGGTACTCGCTCTTGTGTCATGCCATCGCGCTCCCTTAAGGTAACGGTCTGGTCTTCCAAAGATTGATGATCCACCGTGACACAAAAAGGTGTGCCGATAGCATCCTGACGTCGATATCTTTTGCCAATGGCATCCTTGCCGTCGTATTGCACTGGAAAGTCAAAATGGAGGTCTTCCGCGATTTTGCCAGCGACCTCCGGAAGACCGTCTTTATTGACAAGTGGTAGTACTGCGACTTTCACCGGAGCCAGCATAGGGGGTATGTTCAGGACCGTTCTCATGCTACCATCTTGTAGTTTCTCCTCTTTGTAAGAGGCCGATAGGATGGCAAGAAACATGCGGTCAAGGCCGATCGAGGTTTCCACAACATACGGTACATAGCTTTCGCCAGCTGCCGTGTCGAAATACTGCAGTTTTTTCCCAGAGTATTGTTCATGAGCCGCCAGATCAAAATCCGTTCGGCTGTGGATACCCTCGAGTTCCTTGAATCCCATGGGGAAGTTGAACTCGATATCACAGGCTGCGTTGGCATAGTGAGCCAGGTTGATATGGTCGTGGAACCTGTAGTTGTCAGCGCCTAGGCCAAGAGAGGTATGCCATCGCATCCGTTTTTCTTTCCAGTGCTCGTACCATTCCAATTCTTCACCCGGCTTCACAAAGAATTGCATTTCCATTTGCTCGAATTCGCGCATACGGAAAATGAATTGACGGGCGATGATCTCATTTCGGAAAGCCTTTCCAGTCTGCGCAATGCCGAATGGAGGCTTCATCCGCGAGGTCTTTTGGACGTTGGAGAAATTGACAAAGATGCCTTGAGCAGTTTCTGGCCTTAAGTAGATTTTGCCGGATTCCCCGGCAACAGACCCAAGCTCTGTTGAAAACATCAGATTGAACTGTCTGACATCAGTCCAGTTTTTCGATCCGGAAACTGGATCGGCTATTCCGAGCTCCTCAATTAAGGTTTTGATGCGGTCCAATTCACCAGACTCAAGGGACTCCTTAAGCGTCGTTTCGATTTTGTTGATCTGCTCGGCATACCCCACGACTCTGGGGTTGGTGCTCACAAACTGAGTCTGATCGAAATCATCTCCAAAGCGCTTGGCAGCCTTGGAGACCTCCTTGTCGATTTTGCCTTGAATCTTGGCAATGTGATCCTCAAGCAGGTTGTCGGCCCGGTATCTTTTCTTGGAGTCTTTATTGTCTATCAAAGGGTCATTGAAGGCATCGACGTGCCCTGATGCTTTCCATGTCGTGGGGTGCATGAATATGGCAGAATCGATACCCACGATGTTGCGATTGACCCTGGTCATGGCCTGCCACCAATAGTCCCTGATATTGTTCTTCAGCTCAACACCGTAGGGTCCATAATCGTATGTAGCACTGAGCCCGTCATAGATATCACTTGATGGGAAAATAAAACCATATTCCTTGCAGTGTGCCGAGATGTTCTTCAGGGTTGCTGATTCGTCCAGATTTGCCATGGCGCAAAAATAGGTTTCTCGCCAAAAGAAAGATTAATGAGTTAGAAAAGATTAATGAGTTAGAATTTTACCGCTCAAACTTGAACTGCACCTCTTCCAGACTCTTGACGGAGCCAACAACCGTCACAATATCATCTACCCTGAGACGCGTGTAACCATGACTGATGATGGAGTGTCCACCCCTGGAAATCGACAAAATGATGATATCCGAAGGGAGTCGAAGATCCCGAAGGGCAATACCGTGAAGGGATGGATTGGTCAATACGATGTCCCGGGTGTCCTGGCCCTTTTCCATTCCCAGCAATAGCGACGTAGCCTGTGGAGATCGAACAAAGTGGTCCATCAATCCGACGATGGCAGTCGAAGGATCTACAATCAAGGCATTTAGCGCAAGAAATTTGTCATAGTTGAAGCGGTTATTCAGTCGCACGATGAGATCCCTTGTCCCGTACTCATGATAGGCCAACTCGCAGATTTCCAGATTCTCATCATCAGACAGCATGGTGACGATGGCTTCGATCTTCGGTACGCCGATCCTGTCAAATTCAGTTGAAGAGACTTCTGTCACATAGGCAATCCGGATGTCTTCAGGTTCGGTGAAGGTGCCCTTCTCCTTTGTCGTGGCGATGGTCACATCCCAGTTATTGTCCATGAGTTGCCTCGCAAGCGCAACGGACTGACTTTCATATCCGAAGATCATGGCTTCATTGACTCCGTCGAATTCCGGAGTGGTGGCGCGGGTCCGATCTTCGCCAAGCTGGAAGAGTGCCCATTTGAAGAGCGGGGGACCCAGAAATTGGTTGATGACGATTACTGCGACAATTACCGTTGCAAACTGAGGGCCCCAATCCGGAAATTCATTAGATACGGCCGTGGCTAGACCGAGCGCTACACCAGCTTGGGTAATATAGGGCATCCATCCAAGGTGGTTTTGCTTCATGGGGTCGCCTGCCAGGTATCCTCCTACGTATCCACCGATGATCATGGTTCCCAATCTGATAGCAAATAGTATTAATGCAACCCCCAGAACTTCAGATAGTACATTAACTGAAAGTGTGGCTCCGGTCAGTGTGAAGAAGGCCACGTATATCGGTACATTGGCATCATGGAGGATCTTGAGAAATTCGGGACGATACCTTGAATAGTTGGTGACGTGAAAACTCGCCAGAATACACATCAGCAGCGGTTCTAAAAAGATCCCATGTCCGATGACGGTGGTCGTATATTCCCGCAATTGGCCTGACAGGAAATAAGCGCTATAACCTACAAATAGAATGAACAAAATCTTTGGAAGGCCTCTTACCCTCAAAGAAAGGGCCGATTTCAGCAACCAGCCGTAAACAAAAAAGCCCACCAGGAAGGATAGGAATAGTTCCAAAAGCAAATAAAGAAGTTGAGCTAGACGGAAGTCTTCTCCGGATATCATGGAGTGCCCGACCGATAGGCAAATGGAGAAGAGAATAATGACCAAAAAGTCTTTTACAACCGTGACACCCATCACGGTTTGGGTGAAGGGACCTTTCGCTCTCAATTCATTGATAACGGCAATGGCGGATGCCGGCGATCTTGCCACAAAAACTGCCGCTGTTATGGCTGAAATGGCAATTTTGGCTGAGGTGGACTTGTCGGATAGAAAAGGGATGTACCCCGCCAGAAAGAACAAGGCAATACTGCCAAGGACGAAGGTCACGACCAATTGGCCAAAGGTGTTCCATTTGATGCTGTTCAGCCTATCCCGCAGCTCTCGAAGGTATAATTCTGCCCCAGCCGCAAAAGCGATGAATGCCAGGGCGGTCTCATTGATAAAATTGAGCTGTAGTTTCGTTTCGACCGGGATCAGGTTCAGAATGTAGGGGCCAGTGATGATGCCGGAGAATATCAACCCCGTGATTAAAGGGAGACGGATCTTCTGAAAAACTCGTGCGATCTGGTTGGCAGCGATAGAGACAATGAGAAACCCTGCCAGCAATGCGATGAGTTGTGTATTTTCAGAGAGAAATTGCATGTCAGGCAAACAACATATTTATTAGAACCATGGAATCAAGTAAACCAATCATAAGTTAGTTCGGTATTCTTTGCATTGAACCAATGCGTAAAATAATGGCTTCTTTGAAATTTCCTAAGAGGGCGAGCAAGTCAACCAGTTTTCTTCAAATATTTATGATGCTGGGATTGATGGTTGCCTGCACAGCACTTGATCCTCAAGTCAAAGGAACCACCCCGGTCTCGCACGAACTATTCGACTCGTTGTTGAAAAAACATGTCCGTGAGGATGGACTGGTGAATTACCAGCTTCTCCGGCGAGATAGTGCCAACTTATCACGGTATCTGAGCATACTGACGACCAATCCGCCCAACGATGATCATTGGTCGGAAGATGAAAAACTCGCCTACTGGATTAACCTGTACAATGCGTTCACATTGAAGTTGGTGCTGAAGCATTATCCCGTAGAGAGTATCAAGGACATTGGGTCCAAAATACAACTGCCTTTTGTCAATACCCCCTGGGACATAAAATTTATCGAGCTTGGCGGGCAGAAATACGACCTCAATAACGTAGAGCATAACATCATAAGGAAAACCTTTGAAGAACCGCGCATCCATTTTGCTGTGAATTGCGCCTCCATGTCCTGTCCCAAACTGCGGCGAGAAGCTTACGTGGCCGAACGACTCGATCAACAGCTTGAAGAGCAAGCGGTTGAGTTTTTGAATGACCCCTCCAGAAACCTAATAAATTCGGAACAAGCAGCAGTATCCAAAATTTTTCTTTGGTATGGTGGTGACTTCAAAAAACAATCCTCCTTGCGGGAATTCATAAACCAGTATGTACCAACAAGCCTAGGTGAAAGTCGAAAGATATCCTACATGGACTATGATTGGTCCTTAAATGACACGAGCAAATAGGCGGCACTTTGCCATTCATCCCATTATTCACTCGTTTGCACAGAACTAAATTTTATCTTTGTCATAACAACGTTTACCCTTTTACCGAATGTCATTAGCTGCTACCCAGGCTCCTCCCGCTGAAGAAAATCAGCGTATGATTCGTGAAATGATTCGTGATTTCGCGGGCAGATCGATAGAGCCTTTCAAAATGGAATGGGACGAACAACAAGTATTCCCCATCGATCTTTTCCACGAACTCGGGTCCCTGGGTCTCATGGGCATTTTTGTACCACAGGACCTTGGAGGCTCAGGTTTTGGCTATCACGAATATGTGACTGCGTTAATTGAGATTTCCAAAGTTGACCCCTCAATCGGATTGTCAGTAGCAGCGCACAATAGTCTATGTACGGGTCACATCTTCTATCATGGCAATGAAGATCAGAAAGCTAAGTACCTGCCCAGACTTGCTTCCGGTGAGTGGATTGGTGCCTGGGGCCTAACAGAGCCCAATACCGGTTCTGATGCCGGCAATATGCGAACGACGGCCGTGCAAAGCGGGGACGAATGGATCATCAATGGAGCCAAGAATTTCATAACTCATGGAATTTCCGGGGATGTAGCTGTCGTGGTTGCAAGGACTGGTGAAGCCAATACCTCACGCAATGCATCTGCGTTTATTGTAGAACGCGGCACGCCGGGATTTCGAGGTGGACGCAAGGAAAATAAATTGGGCATGCGGGCCTCTGAGACGGCGGAAATGATTTTTGAGGATTGTCGCATTCCCAAAGAGAATCTTATCGGTGAAGTTGGCGATGGCTTTGTTCAATCCCTTAAGGTCTTGGATGGGGGTCGGATCTCTATCGCAGCTTTGAGTTGCGGTGTGGCACAGGGCGCGCTGGATGCTGCGGTGGCCTACTCCAAGGAGCGAGAGCAGTTTGGCAAACCCATCAGCGAGTTTCAGGGCGTCTCATTCAAGCTGGCCGAGATGGCCACAAGATTGGAGGCAGCCAAACTTTTGACCTATCAGGCGGCGGAGCGAAAAAATACAGGTGGAAACGTGAACCAGGCGGGAGCTATGGCCAAGCTGCATGCTTCTGAGGCTGCGGTTCACATCGCCAATGAGGCTGTCCAAATATTTGGTGGTTATGGCTACGTGAAGGAATATCCAGTGGAGAAGTTCTACAGAGACGCCAAACTTTGCACCATCGGTGAGGGGACTTCTGAAATCCAGAAATTGGTGATATCCAGAACTTTGCTGCGTTGATAGCAAAATGATTCGCCAATTTTTTCAATTAGCAGAAAAACACATATCTTTGCGGCCCTATTTAAAGATAAATCATGATTGTCATTAACGTAAAAGAGAACGAATCAATCGACAAGGCCCTGAAGCGATTCAAGAAGAAGTTTGAAAAGACAGGCGTTTTGAAAGAATTGAGAGGTAGGACCGCTTTTACAAAACCTTCAGTGAAAAGGCGACAGGAAATCATCAAAGCTTCCTACAGGCAGAAGATGCAAGACCTGGAAAATAAATAAGTTTTCCGCAAGGCATTTCCCACACTTTTTGCTAAGTTAGTCTTTACCCCATACGGTAAGACAAATTGGTCGACAACTTCCTGAAATACCTGGAGTACGAAAAGCGTAGTAGCAAACACACGATTACTTCCTACCAGGAAGACCTGAGTCAGCTTACAACCTTTCTTGAAAATACCTTCGAAATCACGGATCACACTGAGGTTCGTCATTCCCACCTTCGCAATTGGTTGATTGATTTGATGGAAAGAGGATTAAACCCCACCTCGATCAACCGGAAAATGGCGTGTCTCAAATCATACTTCAAGTATCTCAAAGCAAGAGCCTACGTCGACGTCAACCCGGCCAGTCGCCTGAAGCCACTGAAGACCGAGAAGCGACTTCCCACATTCGTCCAGGAAAACGATCTCTTGAGATTGCTGGATCACACCGAGGTGGATCACACCGATTTTTCTGACATCAGGGATCGGCTGGTATTGGAGCTTTTTTATGGCACTGGTATTCGTCTTTCCGAACTCATCGGACTCAAATCAGGCGATGTGAACTTGTCCGAAAACACAATCAAGGTACTCGGCAAAAGAAATAAAGAAAGAATCCTACCTGTGCCGGATTCCATCGTTAATAGTATTAAGACATACCTGCAACTACGAGGCGAAATGGTGGATAGGGCGCAGCGTCATTTACTCATTACGGACCAAGGCAAGGACCTTTATCCTATGTTTGTATATCGCCTGGTCACCAGGCATTTGGGTCAGGTAAGTACACTCTCCAAAAAGAGCCCACACGTCCTCCGTCATACTTTCGCAACACACCTCCTGGACAAAGGAGCTGACCTCAATGCCGTAAAAGATTTACTTGGGCACACAAGCCTGGCTGCCACACAAGTTTATACACATAATTCGTTAGAAAAACTTAAATCGGCTTTCGATCAAGCGCATCCGAGAGCCTAATTGTTCAATTTTTAAATGTAAAATCATGAGACTTCAAATGCACTCAATTCATTTCGACGCAGATGTCAAACTTGTTGACTTTATTCAACGCAAAGCCGACAAACTCGACACATTCTACGACGCTATTATTGATGGAGAAGTGTTCATGCGACTGGATAAGGATGTAAACCGGGAAAACAAAATCGTTGAAATCAAAATCAACATTCCAGGAGAGCAACTATTTGCAAAGACCAAATCGAAATCCTTCGAAGCCGCAACAGACGAGGCTGTTGAGGCCTTACGTCGCCAACTTAAGAAGTTTAAGGAAAAGCAACATGCACATTAACCTTTCAGGGGCCTTCAGGGCCCCTTTTTTGTTTGGAGGGAACAGTCCGAACCCGATCTGCTGATATCCCTGCTCTCCACGCAACCCCCGCACTGCCTACGATCAGGCCTACCTTGCCAAAGCCGCTCCCCGGGATGCCCTAAGACTCATCCAGGGCCCACTCGATTTCACTCTTCATGTCCTTCACAACGATCCCCTTATCTCGTAGCTTGGCCCGCAAAGCATCTACTTTGTCGTAGTTCTTTGCGGTTTTTGCTTCACGGTATTCATCCAGCAGAATTTCCAATAGCTCCTCAGAAGGTTGATTCAGCTCATACTTCAAGCCTAGCACATCTTCCAGAAATACTGTATAAGTAGTCCTAAGCCGATCAAACACCTTGTGTCCGAGCTGCTCAAATCCCAGCTGGCCCGTCTTCAAAGAGTTGATTTTCTTCAATAAGTTGAATAAATGGCCAATGGTCAATGCCGTATTGAAATCGTCGTTCATGGCGTAATAGCAATTGTCGCAGATCTTTTCTACCTGCTGCATTTGCTTTTCATCAGTTCCGGATTCCGAGAGGCCCTCCGGAGCTTTAAGCGCTTTCACTGTGCGCAGACCATTATTGAGTTTGTTCCAGCCCTTTTGAGCGGCGTTCAGTGCATCATTGGAAAAGTCCAGGGTGCTGGCGTAGTGGGACTGCAGCATGAAGAACCTGATGGTCATTGGACTGTAACCCCGCTCGAGCAATTCATGATCCCCCGATATCAGCTCACCGGGCAGGAAGGAATTGCCAAGCGATTTGCTCATTTTCGTGCCATTCACAGTCAACATATTCGTGTGGAGCCAGTACTTAGCCTGACTCGATCCCGTCGACCCCTTACATTGTGCCATCTCACATTCGTGATGTGGAAATTTCAAGTCCATACCACCCCCATGAATGTCAAATTTGTCGCCAAGGTATTTGGTGCTCATTACCGAGCACTCAAGATGCCAGCCTGGGAATCCGTCACCCCATGGCGAGGGCCATCGCATGATATGACCTTTTGTGGCTTTCTTCCACAATGCAAAATCCAGCGGGCTTCTCTTGTCTCCCTGACCTTCCAGGGATCGGGTGTTTTCGACTAGTTCTTCGATTTTTCTACCCGACAACTGTCCATAATAGTGTTCAGAGTGGAATTTCTCAACATCGAAATAAATAGACCCATTCACCTCATAGGCAAAGCCATTCTCAAGAATAGCTTTGGTCATTTCGATCTGTTCGATGATATGGCCAGTGGCAGATGGTTCGATGTCCGGGGGTTCTGCGTTAAAAATTCGCATCGTGTCCCGGAATCCGATGGTGTATTTCTGCGCGATTTCCATCGGCTCCAGGTTTTCTAGTTTGGCGCGTTTACTGATCTTGTCCTCACCGTCGTCTCTATCGTCCGTCAAGTGGCCAACATCCGTTATGTTTCTCACATAGCGCACTTTGTATCCCACAAATCGTAAATACCTGCTGATCACATCGAAGCTGATGAAGGTTCTCACGTTGCCAAGATGTACATCATTATATACTGTAGGTCCACACACGTACATGCCCACATGGGGCGCATTGATGGGTTCGAACAGTTCTTTTTCCCTTGAGAGGGAGTTAAACACCCGGAGTTTTCCTATCATTTAGAAACTGGATTTTCTCGATTTTCTGTGCAAATGAATTTTACGCATGGGGTCATTTGCGTGGCCGCATTTGGATTGACACAAATTTCCCTTAACTTTGCCTCGCAAATATAAAACAACGATAGAGGGGACACTAGTCCCCTCTTTTTCTTTGCTTATTATGGGTTTTGAAGGGATAGAGCAGAAAGTTGCGGAGAAAGTTGAAAGCATCTTGTCCAGTGATGAGGAGTTGTTTTTGGTGAGCGTGGAGATCAAAGGTCACACGGGCAACCAAAAATTGGTCGTGGGGATTGACGGAGACAACGGACTCCCAATCGACAAATGCGCCAATGTGAGCCGAGCCTTGGGGGCCTGGATCGAGGAAGAAGACCTGATGGATGGGAAGTATATCCTTGAAGTCACCTCTCCTGGTGCCGATCAGCCCTTGAAGATGAAAAGGCAATACCGTAAGCATGTTGGTCGGAAGCTTCAGGTGGAGAAGGTCGATGGGTCTGTTGTGGTAGGTCAGTTGCTCAGCCTGGCAGAGGACATGGTCAATGTAGGTATAGAAGAAAACAAGCAATTAGTGGAATCAAGCATTCCTTTTGATGAAATAAGTAGTTCGAACGTGATAATATCATTTAAGTAAGATGGATACCGGAATTCTAATAGATTCATTTGCTGATTTTGCGAGGGGAAAGAACATCGACAGGCCGACAATGATTCGGATTCTCGAAGATGTGTTTCGGACTATGATCCGTAAGCGGTTCAAAGTGGACGACAACTTCGACATCATCATCAATGCTGACAAAGGCGATCTGGAGATCTGGAGATTTAGAGAGATTGTGGACGATGATTCCGAGGATATATGGGATCACGATAAGATATGCTTGACTGACGCCCGGAAGATAGAACCCGATTTTGAGATTGGTGAAGAAGTGGCTGAGGAGATCAAACTTGAGGATTTTGGAAGAAGGGCTGTAATGACTGCTCGCCAAACATTGATGCAGAAGATCAAAGATCTGGAAAAGGATATTCTATTCCAAAAGTACAAGGACCTCGTTGGGGAAATCATCAATGGTGAGGTATACCAGATTCTCAGTCGTGAAGTACTCCTCATTGATGGGGAGGGCAATGAACTAATATTGCCAAAAGCAGAGCAAATCAATAAAGACAGGTATAGGAAAGGCGACAATGTCCGGGCCATCGTGCACCGTGTAGAAATGCACAACGGCAACCCACGCATCGTGCTTTCAAGAACGTCACCGACATTCCTGGAACGCCTTTTCGAAAGTGAAGTCCCGGAAGTATACGATGGCCTTATCACAATCAAAAAGGTTGTAAGAGAACCTGGTGAGCGGGCCAAAGTGGCGGTTGAGTCATATGACGACCGTATTGATCCAGTGGGTGCTTGCGTAGGTATGAAAGGATCAAGAATTCATGCCATTGTGCGTGAGTTACAGAATGAAAATATCGATGTGATCAACTTCACGGACAACATGGAGCTCTACATAGCCAGGGCACTCAGTCCGGCAAAGATTCTGAGCATGAAGGTGGAGGAAGACAAGGATCGAGTTTCTGTTTTCTTAAAGCCGGATCAGGTTTCCCTTGCCATTGGAAAAGGGGGACAAAACATTAAGTTGGCCAGTCGGTTGGTTGGATTGGAAATAGATGTCTTCCGCGAGCTAAGTGACTCTGAAGAGGAAGATGTAGATCTTGATGAATTCTCCGATGAGATCGAGAGCTGGGTCATTGACGAATTGAAGAGAGTAGGCCTCGACACAGCGAAAAGTGTTCTAAAATTGGGGAGAGAGGATCTAATTAGACGAACGGACCTTGAAGATGAGACAATAGATAACGTATTGTCCATTTTGAATCAAGAATTTGAATAACAAAGCGAAAAAGACAGCACTAGGGAGTATATATGTATAGACTGAGTCAAGTAGCTAGAAAACTGAATGTAGGGCGGACTACGATCATCGATTTTTTATCCGATAAGGGATTTGAGGTTGATTCTAGCCCTAACTCCAAAATATCGGAGGAGCAGTTTGATATGCTCTCGAAGGAGTTTGCCGATTCTGCTCACGACAAGGAGGAGGCGTCGGGTCTTACCATTGGCACCAAGCACAGTGATAACCTTGTCATTAAGACTACCTCCGATGGGCAGGTGAAAGAGAACAAGGAAGAGGAACGCATTCTCATCAAGGACAATGTCGCCGCCTCTCCCATCGAAAAACCTAAGGAAGAGGAGCCCAAGAAAGAGGCACCACCGGCAGAGGCACCCAAGGAGGAGCGTGTAGTCCTGGAATCGGAGAAGCTCTCTGGGCCAAAGGTTGTGGGGAAGATAGACCTCGATACCGTTGGCAAACGCAAAAAAGAAGAAATTCCGACTCCCCCTAAGGAAGAGCCGAAGCCAGAGCCCGTGGAGGAGCCGAAGCCTGAGGTGGAAGCGGATAAGCCTGAAGCAAAACCCGTGGCAGCCGAAGTGAAAGAGGAAGTTGCGCCACCGAAACCCGAAAGCAAACCTGAAGAAAGAAAAGAGGAGCCAAAAGCTGAGAAACCAGCTGATAAATCAGAAGTGGTCAAGGCCAAGGCAGACTCTTTGAAAGGACTCACGGTTCTGGGCAAGATCGAATTGCCACAGGCCAAAAAGCCAAAGCCCATTGCATCTTCTGACGAGAACAAGGAGCGGAAAAAGCGACCTAGAAAACGCATCGGATCTGCGCCCTCTGGGGGAAGAGGCCACGGCAACAATAATGACCGAAGAAGGCCCAACCAGAAGACAGAGGAGCTATCGGACAAGGAAATCCAGGATAAGATCAAAGCTACTCTTGCCAAGCTAAGTGGCGGTGGAAAGACCGGTGGCGGCGGCGGAAGAGCCAAATACAAGAAAGACAAGCGTAGTGCCAGAGCCGAGGCTGAAGAAGAAAAGCAACTGCAGGCGCAGGAGGATGCTAAGAAGCTGAAAGTGACAGAGTTCATTTCGGCAAGCGACTTGGCATCCCTCATGGATGCGTCAGTCAATGATGTCATCTCCACTTGTATGTCACTGGGAATGTTCGTCTCTATTAACCAGAGGTTGGATGCGGAAACGATCACAATCATTGCCGACGAGTTTGGTTTTGATGTCGATTTCACCAGTGCCGAGGAGGATGTCGAAATCGAGGAAGTGAAGGATGCTGAAGAAGATCTTTCTGAGCGAGCGCCAATTGTCACTATCATGGGTCACGTTGATCATGGTAAGACATCACTGCTGGATTTCATCAGGGATAGTAAAGTAACAGCTGGCGAGGCAGGGGGAATTACGCAGCACATAGGTGCATATGACGTCACCACAGAAGGTGGCAAGCGTATTGCTTTCCTGGATACTCCGGGTCACGAAGCTTTCACCGCCATGCGTGCCAGAGGTGCGAAGATTACTGATATAGTGATCATTGTGGTTGCTGCTGATGATGCGGTTATGCCTCAAACCAAGGAGGCGATCAACCATGCTCAGGTCGCAGGTGTACCCATTGTCATCGCAATCAACAAGATTGACCGCCCCAACGCAAATCCGGAAAAGATCAAGGAAGAGCTTTCTGGCATCAATATTCTCGTGGAGGACTGGGGAGGCAAATACCAGTGCCAACATATCTCTGCTAAAACGGGCGAGGGCATTGATGATCTCCTGGAGAAGGTCCTGCTCGAGGCTGAGCTACTCGAGCTGAAGGCCAATGCCAATAAGGCTGCGGTAGGCTCTGTGATCGAGGCTTCCCTGGACAAAGGTCGTGGCTATGTTACCACGCTGATGGTACAGTCCGGAACGATGGAGATTGGTGATGTACTGCTCGCCGGATCCTATTATGGCAAGGTAAAAGCCATGTTTGACCATCGTGGAAGATCACTGAAATCTGTTGGGCCATCAACCCCGGTTCAGATGCTTGGACTGGATGGTGCTCCTCAGGCAGGAGATAAGTTCAACATCATGGAATCTGATAGAGAGGCTCGTGAAATCGCGAATAAGCGAGAGCAGATCCTTCGTGAACAGTCCATGCGTACCAAAAAGCACATTACCCTTGATGAAATCGGTAGGCGACTGGCCATTGGAACTTTCAAAGAGCTTAATGTCATTGTAAAGGGTGACGTGGACGGATCTGTTGAAGCACTTTCGGATTCGCTATTGAAGCTTAGTACGGCAGAGATTCAGGTCAATATTATTCACAAAGGGGTGGGTCAAATTTCAGAATCTGATGTCCTATTGGCCTCTGCCTCAGATGCGATCATCATTGGCTTTCAGGTAAGACCTTCCGGAGGTGCTCGTAAGCTGGCTGAAAATGAAGAGATCGAAATTCGATTGTACTCTATTATCTATGATGCCATCAATGAGCTGAAAGATGCCATGGAGGGTCTCTTGGAACCTACTTCTGAGGAAGTTATTACGGGTAATGTTGAGGTTCGGGAGGTGTTCAAGATCTCAAAAATTGGGACCGTTGCTGGTTGCTATGTTACTGATGGCAATGTCAAACGCAGCAATAAGGTGCGCCTTATCCGAGATGGTATCGTCGTGTACACTGGTGATATCAATCAGTTGAAGCGATTCAAAGAGGATGTCAACGAAGTCAAGCAGGGCTACGAATGTGGTATAAGTATCAAAAACTTCAACGACATCAAGATGGGAGACGTTATCGAAGGCTTTGAGGTGAAAGAAGTGAAGAGAACCCTTTAGCCCTCAAGGTGAAAGATCAAAAAAAAACCCGTGCAGCACACGGGTTTTTTTTATGCTTCTTCAAGCTTCTTTTTTCTTGGTCGTCCGGGTAAAACTGTGGTTTCCTTAAAACCGTTTTTGTACAGTTTTTTCCTCGTCTTCCAAACTTTGTAGTTGTTTTTGTTGCCCACTTCAAACTGCCACTTCATGTGGGCCGAAGCCGTCATCCATTGTAAGTTTGACGCTTCGTTGTTTCTCGGATTGTTATCCCGATGAATGATCATTGTCAGATTTTCATCCTCATTTGGGACAAATGCCTTAGCAACTTCCTTGTGCG
Source organism: Cyclobacteriaceae bacterium (assembly GCA_965601475.1). Taxonomy (GTDB): domain Bacteria; phylum Bacteroidota; class Bacteroidia; order Cytophagales; family Cyclobacteriaceae; genus JAWPMT01. The sequence continues at coordinate 3,032,346 of OZ271832.1, forward strand.
GATAAACAGTTCTGCGTCGACCTTCGTCATCGATGAGATCAAGGAAATAACACTTACAGGTCTTATTCCATCTCTGCTTCATCAATTTGCCCTTAAGAGTCATGTGGGTTTTGCTTCCACGGTGCCAGGTCTTGCGCGTCTTGCTCCTGATTCGTCCTCGGCTGGAAATCTCGTAATTCTTGAAACCGGGGATGTTGTCCCAGTTTTCTTCAGCCTTTTGATTTGCCATAAAATTTGCTCGTTTGGTTGAAAAATAATCACTAAACAAGCTAGCTCTTAATGAATTCTATTCTGAAAGTAAAAATACTATTTTTATGATATAGGAAAACGTTTTCATGAGTTTATTTTAGCCGGCAACGTAATGAAGAAAGTCGTTCAAATATTGATGTTAGTGATCGTGCCATTCGCATGTATTGATGATAAAAAGCCAACCGCTCTTGAAGAATATCCAGGCTATTCGGGAGAAGACCTGGGGTTGTCCCGTGAGGGAGAATCTTGGGTATTTCGGGTGTGGTCGCCTGTGGCTGACAAGATGATGCTAAGGTTTTATTCCGAAAGGATTGGTGGAAATCCGGTATCGGAAGTCGAGATGAAGGAGGAAGATGGTGTTTGGAAAGCTGTCCATCCCCTGGAAAGCAAAGGCCTTTTCTACACCTTTCAAGCCATAATTGACGGCGTGGAGATGGATGAAGTGGTGGATCCATACGTCAAGCTTGTCGGCGTCAACGGCAAAAGGGGCTACCTGGCACTGCCCGAAGATGCGGACCCGGCAGATTGGTCCGAAGATAGATCTCCGGAGCTGTCAGGTAAGTCTGATATCATATTGTACGAAGTGCATGTGAGGGACTTTTCAATCGATGCCGGTTCGGGAATGGAGGCCAAAGGAAAATTCATGGCTTTCACGGAAGAAGGGACCACCAGTTCGGAAGGTGTTTCCACAGGTTTGGACCACATGGTGGATCTGGGAGTGACACATGTGCACTTGCTACCATCCTTCGACTACCGGTCAATTGATGAAACCAGGCTCGCAGAGAAGAAATATAACTGGGGTTACGACCCTCAGAACTACAACGTCCCGGAAGGAGGATATGCGACAGATCCTTATGATCCACTGGCCAGAGTGCGAGAATTTAAGCAACTTGTCCAGGCACTGCACAACAAAGGCCTCCGTGTGGTGATGGATGTCGTCTACAATCACACTGGTTACACGGAAAGCTCCTTGTTCAATCAATTGGTACCGGACTATTACTATCGGCAAAATGCGGAAGGTGGCTTTTCCGATGCAGCCGCATGTGGAAACGAAGTGGCTTCGGAGCGTTCCATGGTTCGCAAGTTTATCCTGGAATCAGTACGTTTCTGGGCCGAGGAATATCATATTGACGGATTCAGGTTTGATTTGATGGGCATACACGATATCGAAACCATGAACCTGATTTCACAGGAGCTTCGAGGCATAGACCCGGATATTTTTATTTACGGGGAGGGATGGACCGCAGGAACGAGCCCTTTGCCTGATTCCACCAGGGCCCTGAAGGCTAACACACAGCAGTTGGAAGGGATAGCTGCTTTTAGCGATGACCTCAGAGATGGCATCAAGGGGAGTGTATTCGAAGATCTTGAAAGAGGCTTTGTGAGTGGTCTTGATGGTACGAAGGAAAGCATCAAGTTCGGGATTGTTGCATCAACCGAACATCCTGACCTGGATTACGACGCCGTGAATTATAGCGATAAGCCCTGGGCTAGCCAACCCACGCAATGCATCAATTACGTTTCTTGTCATGACAATATGACGCTTTGGGATAAGCTCCGGATTTCTATGCCTGAATCGTCTGAAAACGACTTGGTCGCCATGCATAAACTGGCCAACACCATCGTGCTTACTTCACAGGGCGTACCATTCCTTCATGCCGGAGTGGAATTTCTTCGCTCTAAGAATGGAGCGCATAATTCTTTCGAAAGTCCGGATAGCATCAACAGTATCAAGTGGGATCGTAAGCACCAATATCTCAATGTCTATGAGTACTATAGAAATCTGATTTCTTTGAGAAAAGCGCATCCTGCCTTTCGCATGACAACAACTGATCAGATCCGACAACACCTGGAATTCATGAATATAGATGATCCCTTGGTTGTGGGATATTGGTTGCAAGACAATGCCAACTCCGATGATTGGGAGACGATTGGAGTATTGATAAATGGTTCTGAAGTAAGCAAAAGCATCTCCATACCCGAGGGCGATTGGACTGCAGAGCTCATGGATGGAGCCTTTGGTGCGCGAAGAATCTCAGCTGGACTGATTTCTGTTGCGCCAAAATCAGCGCTTATTTTCCATAATTGATTAGTTAATTATTCCCATTTGCTTCATGAGAATCGATGCATTGGTACTCTGGCACTTTCCTTTGGTGAGCTTATAATCAAAATTGAGCTCGTCACTACCGACCATTTGACTGTTGAAACTGTAATTGATCACAAGGTCATGGTCTTCGTATTCGTCAGCCAACGTCAGGTCATGAGTAGAAATGAATCCCTTGACATCCTTTTGACTAAGCCTTTCTACAATACCTCTTGCCCCGATGTGTCTATCATGGGAATTCGTTCCTTTCAATATTTCATCCAACAGAAAAAGGACGACGCCATCGGAATCATCGATCAGGGAGAAAAGTTGCTTCAGTCGTTTGAGTTCTGCGTAGAAGGAGGACGTCTCCTGAGATAAATCATCGTGGGTACGCATGCTGGTGAAAACCTGGAATCGGGAAAGCGTGAGTTTCTCGGCACAGACAGGAAGACCGGCCCAAGCCATTACTGTGTTGATCCCTACGGTACGCAGGAAAGTACTTTTTCCGGACATGTTAGAGCCTGTCACCAAAGCTACTGGTTGGGTTATTTCTAAGTCGTTCGTTACCCTTTTGTGTTCTGGAATCAGTGGATGGCCGACAGCAAATCCCTGCCATGTCCCATGGTGCTGCGTGAATTCTGGAAATATGAAGTGTGGGTTTTGGTCCCAATAAGTTGCAAAACTTCCAAATACCTCGAAGTGATTCAGCGAGTTCAGCCAAGATTTCATCTCTGTCTGGTTGCGGCTGAGCCACCTTTTCAACGCCCAACCGGAGTACATATCGATCAGCAGCAGAATATTAACCAGGGACCACATCATGTTGCCTCTGGACTCCAACAAGAACACAATTTGTCTTAGCCTTTTCAGTTCGCCTGTCGCTTCACTGGATAAGTTGACTTGATGATCTTTCAAAATCGATGACCTGAAGCTTTGGATCCCAATTATTTCAATTGATTTTGAGAATACTGCCAGGAATGTAAACAGTTTGTCGGTCTCCAGGACCTTCTTTTGCAGTCGTAGATTGTATTGTGCCAACACAATGAAATTGACCAGGCACATAAGGACAGGATATCCCAGAGCCAGGAAATCCATCATGGACAGCACAATAAGGGTGATGGTCGTAATGCTAAGCGAGATTGCCGCCAGAGGCTCGAACCAACCAGGTTGGCGTTGCTGAAAATTTGAATTTAGGATGATCTGGTCAGACCCCTCTTCTTTGCTGAGCTGACCCAACACGGCCTGCAGGTCCTGTCGCCATTCCAATCGCTCTTGTAGCTCCACAAGTGCTTCCTGCCTTTTCTTGGCAGTTTCGCTATTGACGGAATCAGTGAGATAGCTTGCCAGGCTTTGCCTTGAGCTTGCGAGTACGCATCGATTGATGTGGTAGAAGAGTGATTTGGGGCCAAATAGATCCAGGTCATCAGCAAATGGGTGCAAATCGGACTGAAACTCACTACCGTCAGGGTGTTCAGGGTACATACCACGGGCACGGGCTATTTCGTCTTCATTTATTTTGATTTTCTGTCTAACGAGTTTTCTCTGTTTATTGAGATCATTGTGACGCGTGATGAAAAAGACAAAGGAGAATAGCAACAAGACACCCAACCAGCCAGCCCAGACTAAGCCATTGGTATACTGATAGAGGCAAAACAAAAACAAGAAAAACGATACAAGACGAAGGACAGAAAATGTCTTACTTCTATTTGAGAGTATACGAACTTCTTTGATTAGGCTGGCAAGTCTTGCCGTTGCCACTGCCACAATATCCATCGCGGAAAAATAAACTAGTCTTCTGAGGATGCCTCAAATTTCTTCGGAGCATAGAGAAAGCCAAATGCTTGAGCGCCTTCTTTGGAATGGGTTTCGTGATGGACGTAATGGGCGCGGATGATACGCCGCAGGTATTTGTTCTTGGCTTTGAAATTGATTTTTATGCGGCGATGCACAATCACATCATGAAAGAGGAAATAGAAGACCCCGTATCCAAGAATGCCAAACCCAACGAACTTGAGCCAGCTGATGGCCTCAATTTCATATCCCAGGACAATGAGGCTGACTGAGGGCAAGCTAAATACCAGCGCGAAGAGGTCATTGCGTTCCAGGGGATGAGGATGTACACGATGATGGGACCTGTGCCATGACCATAGAAACCCGTGCATGATGTATTTATGCGTAAACCATGCGACGCCTTCCATAGCGAAAAAAGTACTCACTATGATTAGTGTGTTGATTAAAATCTGCATGTTTAGAGCTAGTAGGTAAGCAATTCGTCCCGTACCGCCTGCATCAACCACATTGGCGTGCTTGTTGCACCGCAGATGCCGATGGTATTAGATGGTCCAAACCACTCCTTTTTCAGTTCATCTTTATTTGATACAAAATACGAATGGGGATTGTTCTCCCTACAGATGTTGTAGAGCACTTTACCATTGGATGATTTTGTACCTGAAACAAACACAATCTTGTCGAATTGCTGTGCAAAAGTGCGCAATTCCTTGTCCCGGTTGGATACTTGTCGGCATATTGTATCGTTTGAGTTCACCTCAATTCCGGCTTCCGCCAATTGGCGTGTGATATCGTAGAATTTGTCAGTACTCTTTGTGGTTTGGCTATAAAGGGTGATGCTCTTTGGCATCGTTTTCAGATCCAATTCTTCAATATCCTGAAAAACTACGGCTTCGTTCTTGGTTTGTCCCAGTAGCCCAACAACTTCAGCGTGCCCTGGCTTGCCGTAAATGTAGATCTTCTCGCGTCTGTCAAATGAGTTTCTAATTCGATTTTGGAGTTTTAGGACAACTGGGCATGAGGCATCGATTAGCTCCAGGTTGTTCATGATCGCCAACCGGTACGTAGAAGGCGGTTCTCCATGTGCCCTGATTAATACCCTGGCATTTTTCAAGGTCAAAAGGTCATCGTGACTGATGATTTTCAGTCCCTTGTCTTCAAGGCGCTTCACTTCCTCATCATTGTGCACGATGTCGCCAAGACAATAGAGGTCCCCATGTTCGTTGAGAAGTTCTTCAGCCATTTCGATGGCGAAAACCACACCGAAGCAGAATCCCGAATTTTGATCGATATCCACCTGTAGGTTCAGCATATCATCATTAACCACTTTGACAGCGAGTTGTTATGTAGATTGAACTTTTTCATGATTTGGTAAAGTACCGAAAAGGCCCTTAAAATACTCGTACAAGCTAATGTTAAGTAAAAGCAGGAACAATGCATAAATCGTATCCTCCACCGGTATTGTCCCTAAGCGAAGCCCCAGGTTTTCACTGTTGTTGTACCAAACTACTGGCTCTTCAATGAAGGAACCGGTAAGAATGCCGTTAATTACAAAAAACGGGATCAAATCGAAGAGGTAAGCAATGAGAAAGTATGAAGCATACTTCGGCTTTCTTATCAATCCGATGTAGAATAGCAGCAGTGAAGCCCCCAGAAAGTTGAAAAAAGTATAATAACGGTCGTAATTAATCAAAGCAAGCACAAGCAGCATGGCTGCGAGGGCCACAAAAATGTGGTTGCCGACTTTGTGGGAAAACGGCCTCCTGACGAAGTAAATCACGTTTTCGTAGATGAATATCGAAGCGAAAGGTACCGTCACAAAAAACAGCCATTCTTCGATGGGCAAATTGGCAAGGTAGCTGCCCGACAGGTAGGCCGGGTTGAACCCCCACACACCCAGCTTCGTGAAGATGACATCCCAGATGATGAATACAGACCCGGAGATAACTATTGCAATAAATAAAGGGACCCACTTAGTGTAGTACTTGACGCGGTATTCAAATGACCTGACAAGGGGAAAGGATATAGTGATCAAATGCAGTGTGAAGTACAGGGACATTTCAAAGTGCTCTCAGTGAATGTTTCAGGTAGGTCTGCGTCAGGAGCAGCATTTTTACCTGGTTGGGAATCCTGATCCGTTCCTGCAGTATTTTGGTCGAGGGAAGATTTTTGATCTTCTGGAACAACCGCAGATAGTAGACATATGCGAGGTAAACACCAAGCCGGGATCCATCAGGTAAACCTTTTATTCCCAAATAGGCGTGGTCAAAATCTCGCTGGATGTCCGATTCGATTGACTTCTTATCCGTTTCTTTGAAATTGTCGAAGTCCACCATTGGAAAATATACTCGTCCCCGTACGTCGAAGTCGCTTTTGATGTCCCGAAGAAAGTTTACCTTTTGAAAAGCGGAACCCAGGCTTTTTGCCGGCGCCTCCAGATTGGCATACAATTGATCATCCCCTTCGCAAAAGACTTTGAGGCACATCAGTCCCACTACCTCGGCCGATCCATATATGTATTCCTTGTACATCGCTTCGTCGTAGGTGCGGTCGTCGAGGTCCATTTCCATGCTATGCAGAAAGGCCTCGATAAGCTGGTGGTCAATGTGGTATTTGTTCACCACATACTGGAATGCATGCAGGACCGGATTAAAGCTTAATCCCTCTTCTATGGCCTTGTAGGTCTCTTGTTTGAACTCGGAAAGGAGCCTTCTTTTATCATGGTCATGAAAAGTGTCCACGATTTCGTCGGCGTATCTTACAAATCCATAAATGGCATACACAGGCAGGTGAAAACGCCTGTGCAGTGTTCTTATGCCCAGTGTAAAGGAAGTACTATATCGCTGCGTAATGAGTTTGCTACAGCTAAGTGCTGTTGAAGTAAATAGCTCTTCCATTTTATTCATAAGCCTAATTTATCCAAAATCTTTTACGATCTCACGCGCCACGACTTCCCCCGAAATCAACGAGGGAGGTACTCCAGGACCAGGTACCGTTAACTGCCCGGTAAAATAGAGGTTTTTCAGTTTTTTGTTTTTCAAACTGGGCTTGAGGATTGCGGTTTGTTTAAGTGTATTGGCCAAACCATAGGCGTTACCTCGGAAAGAGTGATAGTCAGCTTTGAAATCCCGGTGTGCGAAACTCCTCTTTACAACGATGTGGTCTCTTATGTTGATGCCATTGAATGCTTCCAGCCGGTCCAAAGCCATTTGGAAATAGGCCTCTCTCCTTTCATCAGTGTCTTCCAGATCAGGAGCTACCGGGATCAGGATGAACAGATTCTCTTTGCCTTCGCCAGGCACTACCGTACGGTCCGTTTTCGAAGTTACCGCGGTATATAACAAGGGGTTCGTTGGCCATTGAGGCTGGTCGTATATCTCCTGAGCATGCTTGTCAAAATCCTGGTCGAAGAATAGGACATGGTGCAGCATTTTTGGTAATGTTACATCCAAGCCTACGTAGTAAAGCAGCGAAGAGGGTGCCATTACACGTTTGCTCCAGTATTTGGGACTGTAATTGGCAAATTCCGGGTCCAGAATCTCCTGATCGACATGGTGATAGTCGGCACCGGCAACGACAATATCCGCCTCGAAGGTGTCATCTTTGGTCACTATCTGTTTAATTGTCTGGCTGTTGTAGTTGAAAGAGACTACTTCTTGACTGGTGTGAAAAGAGACGCCAAGTTCACGCGCCAGACTGGTCATGCCTTCAATGATTTTGTACATACCTCCCATCGGATACCATGTCCCTAGTGAGATGTCGGCATAGTTCATAAGGCTGTACAGTGCAGGGGTATTGCCCGGAGTAGCTCCAAGAAACAACACGGGGAATTCCATCAACTCCCTCAATTTCTCGGTTTTGAAAAATTTTCTCACATGGCTGCGCATGGAAGTGAAGACGTCCATCTTCATCAGACCATATAGCAACCTGCTGTCCAGGAATTCAGAAAGTGATCGGCTTGGCTTGTAGACCAGATCATTGATGCCCACCTCGTATTTGTAGGCTGCTTGACCAAGAAATTTTCTAAGCTGTTTTGCGCTACCAGGTTCCAGCCGCTCACACATCGCTTCAAACTCTCCCATCTGAGCTGGGATCGGGAGTAGTTCGTCGTCGAATTTTACGGCGTAAGAGGGGTCGAGGCGGACAAGATTGTAATAGTCGGAAGGATGTTTGCCGAAAGAAGCAAAAAAGTGCTCAAAGACATCAGGCATCCAATACCACGATGGCCCCATGTCGAATTTGAACCCATCGATTTGCAGTTCTCTTGCCCTGCCTCCAAGTTGATTGTTTTTCTCGAGTACTTGTACTTTATACCCTGCTTTCGCTAGATGACAAGCAGCTGATAGTCCGGCAAAGCCAGAGCCTATCACGCAGGTCTTTTTTGACATTTACGCTAGTTTTTGAAAGCATAAACTGATAGCTCGTCTTTTAGTTCTTTTCTGGCTATATGAATTCTGTTCTTCACTGTTCCGATGGGAATATTGAGCTTCTCAGCAATTTCATGATACTTGAATCCCCTGAAGTGCATCATGAAAGGTTCCTTGTAATTTTCAGACAACCTGTCGATGGCTCTATTGATATCCTTCAATGCAAAATTGGTCGTAGAGTCGTTGCTGATCGCGCTGCCGGATGAATTGATGAAGTGGAAGTTATCAGTAGTGTCGATAAAGGTATTCCTTCTCACCATGCGCTGATAATTGGTGATAAAGGTGTTCTTCATGATAGTATACATCCAAGCTTTGAGGTTGGTGCCTTCAGAGAATTTGTCTCTATTGGTGAAAGCCTTCAACATAGTCTCCTGCAACAGGTCGTTGGCATCCTCGACATCCTTCGTTAGACGCATAGCGAATGGTTTCAAAGATCCTGTAAGTTGGTCGATGCGGTAGCTAAATTCTAATGCTGTCATGTCCGTCGAGATTTTTTGTTTAATCAAACCTACACAACCCTCAACAAAATTCCAAGTATTTGTTTAATGATATTCAATAATACTTAAACATAACCTCTGTATATACATGAATTGACAGCGTCAATGACGAGCTAAAAGCGCATAATAAGGGCATAGAAGCCATTTCATGTATAATGGATGGGACTAAAGCCTTAACAAAGGCTTAGTTGGAGGAGTATTCTGTTTGTGAAAGAATTGTGGAGTTTTCATCTACAAAATCCAGCAAATCCTGAAATCTGTTGATGATAAGTACATTATCAGAGGTCTTGATGTCCTGACCCACTACCTGGTAACCGGTAAGCAGGATTGTACTTTTGGGGAATGCTTCGCTAATTCGATCTACATAAGCCTGGACTTCACCTATGCCGGGGGTAGACGTAATGACCGTCACAAGATATTCCGGTTGATGAATGTTGTGTACTTCCATCAAATCGGGAAGTGGCAGGCTTTGGCCCAGATAGATGGTTTTATTTTGCCGGGACTTAATTACATAGTTGGCAAACAGCAGACTCAATTCATGCAATTCCCCTTCGGGCAGATAGAGCATGTACTTTTTAGCATCCTGATTGGTGGACACGTATTGACTGTCAATGGCTACGATGAGCTTTTGCCTTACCAGGTTGGATATGAAGTGCTCTTGCGCAGGATTTATGGCACCCGTCTGCCAGAGTATACCAATCTTGGATAGAAATGGGTAGATCACATTGAGCATGGTCTTCTCAAATCCCAATTTCAAAATATTGGTGGACATGATCTTTTCAAAGCGATCTTCGTCCAGATCTACCATCGAGATGGTGAGGGCGTGAATTTGTTCCGGGTACCGTAGGTTCGTCTCTGTGAGTTTTAGCACCTCACGCTGCATCTCTCCCTCGCTCATTCCCGCGATCTTGGAGATTTTGAAACCATTGTCCTTCAGCAACGCCACATTCAATATCAATTTCAGATCACGGTCGTCGTAGTACCTGATATTGGTATCGGTCCGTTTGGGATTGATCAACTGATATCGCTGCTCCCATATCCGGATCGTGTGGGCTTTGATGCCCGACAAATGTTCTAGATCTTTAATTGAAAATGTGCTCATCCCGCTACCTTCACTACAACCAAACCTTGGGGTGGTCGTTTTTGTTTATCAAATCTTCAAAAAAAAATGAACACCGGCGAAATAAGTGATCTGACTAATTATCAGATAGATAGCCATTGGGTTGCTACTTTTCGTAGCTGTGCGCTGGTAAAGCATCTGAAATACAAAGCCAAATAATAGCCACATAAGATAATTCCGGAATGGAATAACACCACCTTGCCATTGCCAGTAATCCAATGCTATAGCTACTGGCTCGATCAAAATGTCCAGAAGCACCATTCCCAAGGCTGCGAGAAAAGATTGCAGGAACCAGTGTATGGAGAAGCGACTGCTGATATTTCCAAAAGCATAAGTGAGCAGAAACCAATTCACACCCATTACGAGGGGAACGCCAAGGGCCTGCAGTCCCAGGGTGCTGCCATACCTATAAGGCCCGAACAGGACTTGCGAGGTGACCCCAGCAACTTCCACCAGATATCCACCGAGGAAGACCAGAATTGAAAACAGGATAATCCCGCTTGCGGAGTCATGGTGGCGAAAAAGTATGATAGCGGATACAATTAGGTTCACGGGGGTCAGGCCCACCGTAAGATCTCGCGTAGCAGGAATCGCCGTGCCAATTACGCCGATAATATGAAGCCCCAAGATTAGCAATCCCCAGAATTGTGTTCCTAACTTTGGCATTGAGATCTTTTGTGATTCACCATTAAGCTTTCAAGGATATGCTAATCTATAATGTAACTGTAAACATAGACGACGAAGTTGAGGAAGAATGGAAAATCTGGATGCGAGATGTTCATATCCCGGAGGTGTTGGCTACGGGTAGGTTTACCGGTTACAAGTTCCTTAGGCTTTTGAATGAAACTCCTGAAGCGACAGGCGCCACTTACGCCATACAATATTTTGTGGCTGACATTGGAGAGCTCAACGAATACCTCAATACGGAAGCCCCTGTATTGCAAAAGAGCCATCAGGATAAATATGGAAATCGGTTTGTAGCCTTCAGGACCCTCCTCGAGGAGGTCTAGATTTCAATGCTACAGTTGATCCATTCCTCGTCGAATCTGGTTTTGTACTTCTTATAGAAATCTATGGCTGGTTGGTTCCAGTCCAGCACCTGCCACATCATGCCTGTGCAATTCGTTTCTGCTGCAATGGCCAGCGTAGCTTCAAATAGTGCTTTTCCGATTCCCGATCCTCTTTTGGACTGTGTTACAATCAAGTCCTCCAGAAACAGACGTTTGCCTTTCCAGGTAGAGTACCTATTGTAGAAGAGTGACATCCCGACAATGATTCCTCCTTCCTCAGCAACCAGGAAGTCGAAAATGGGATTCGGGCCGAATCCGTCTTCCATCATTGTTTCCACTGTGGTATTCACCTCTTCCGGAGCTTTTTCAAACTCAGCCAACTCCTGAACAAGTCTGAATGCTGCAGGGATATCTGCTTTTTCGCCTTTTCTAATATTCATAACTATAGTTCGGTCTTGGCTAGTTCCGGAATCACACCCATGTTGTACCAGGTGAATGCGTAAATGTCGGCCATTCGGTCGATGCGTTTGGAGATGGGCGTTCCTGCGCCATGTCCCGCATCGGTTTCGATTCGAATCAAAACGGGCTCAGATCCGACATGGGTTTCCTGTAATGTCGCTGCGAATTTGAAGGAATGAGCCGGTACTACACGGTCGTCATGGTCAGCGGTGGTAACGAGGGTGGCCGGATAGTTTGTGCCTTCTTTGAGATTATGCAAGGGCGAATAGTTTATAAGGTATTGAAACATCTCTTTCGAATCGTCAGATGTGCCATAATCGGTCGCCCAGCCTGCACCTGCTGTGAACTTATGGTACCGTAGCATGTCCATGACCCCAACGGCGGGCAATGCAACACGGGCTAAGTCAGGCCTTTGCGTCATTGTGGCGCCTACAAGAAGGCCACCGTTGGACCCACCGGCAATAGCCAGAGAGCTACTGTTGGTATAATTATTTTGAATTAGCCATTCTCCAGCAGCGATGAAATCGTCAAAGACATTCTGTTTTTCCAGTTTCGTACCAGCCTTATGCCATTCCTCTCCATATTCACCACCACCACGAAGGTTGGGTTGTGCATAGACCCCGCCATTTTCCAACCAAAGAATCCTGGCGGTGTTGAATCGGGGTCGAAGACTGATATTGAAGCCGCCGTAGCCATATAAGTAGGTAGGGTTCTTGCCATTCAGTTCCAACCCTTTCTTGTGCACGATAAACATGGGGACCTCAGTGCCATCTTTGCTGCTGTAGAAGACTTGCCGCGTTTCATACGATGATGGGTCAAAGTCAATATCAGGCTGCGCATATATATTGGATGAGCCGCTGTTGACATCATAGGCATAGACTGAGGAGGGGTAGGTGAAGCTGCTGAAGGTGTAGTAGATAGTATCCTGATTTAGTTTACCTCGAAATCCGGTAGCTGTACCGATTGTGGGTAGTTCTACATCACGAACGAATGCTCCCTCCAATGTGTATTGGCTCACCTTGGTTTTGGCATCGACCAGGTACCTGGCAAATAGATAGCCACCGGCTGTAGTTGCGTTGAGTACATTTTCAGTTTCAGGAACAACATCGGCCCATGTTTTTGGGGTTGGGTCGTGAATATTGGTTTCTACAATTCTTTGGTTAGGGGCGTCAAGGTTGGTCTGAATCAGCAACCTGTCACCACTGCTGGCGAGAACAAACTCATCCGTACCCAGGTCGCCCTCTATCTCCAGGAAATCACCTCCGGGAGTCGTCAGGTCTTTGATGTAAAGTACGTTACCACTTGTGCTTTGTGCGGCGTTCACAACCAGGTAACGCTCGTCTTCGGTCAGATACCCCCATATATAACGATATGGGTTGGATTCGCCGCCAAATACGAGCCTATCAGCAGCTTGATCTGTTCCAAGTTGGTGGTAGTACAATTTGTGAAATTGCGTTTTGCCTGAGAGTTCACTGCCCTCTGCTGGCTTGTCGTAGCTGCTATAGTAGAATCCCTCATTTCCCCGCCAAGATATGCCGCTGAACTTGATATTCTTCAATGTGTCCCCCACGATCTCCTTTGACTGGGTGTCCATAACGATGGCCTGGCGCCAGTCGGCCCCTCCCACAGAAATAAGATAGGCCAACAGGCTTCCATCCTTGGTGAAGCTGGTGGTAGCAAGCGAGATTGTCCCATTTCCGGAAAATCCGTTCGGGTCCAGAAAAACCTCATCATCCGACGATCCAATGCGTCGATAAAGGATATCCTGATTTTGCAGACCGTCATTCTTGTAATAGTAATCATACGCTCCATGCCTTACGGGCGCATAGACCCTCTCATAATCATACAGGGCTTCGAGCCTTTCTTTGATGCTTTGACGATATGGGATATCCCCCAGGTACCCGTATGTCAAAGTGTTCTGAGCCGCAACCCACATTTCTGTATCTGTGGACCGGTCGTCCTCCAGCCACCTGTACGGATCTGGTACTTCAATGCCGAAGTAGTTGTCCAATGTAGCTGTCTTTTGGCTTACGGGGTATACCAACTGTTGTGGCTCGCTTCCATGGACGCCACAAGCGCTGACCAAAACAGCTAAATACAGTCCGAGGTGTATTTTCCAAAGTTTTTCAATCATAAGTTTCAAAAGTAGGAAACGGCCTGCTGATCAAATCCTGTACAGTAGGCTATTTTGAGATTTTGTCAAAGCCCAGGTAAGGCTGCAGTACGGACGGAATAGTAATGCCATCTTCACCCTGATTGTTTTCCAGCAATGCCGCCAGAATTCTAGGTATGGCCAGCGCAGATCCGTTCAGTGTGTGGGTCATCATTTTCTTGCCACTTTTATCTTTTAGACGCAACTTCAACCGATTGCTCTGGTAGGTCTCAAAATTGGAGACAGAGCTCACTTCAAGCCATTTTTCCTGGGCTGCCGAGTATACCTCGAAGTCATAGGTAAGCGCCGAGGTGAATCCAAGGTCACCTCCACATAGCCTCAATATGCGATAGGGCAGTTCCAGGCTCTTGACCAGGGACTCTACGTGGGCGACCATTTCTTCGAGCACATCGTATGAATCAGATGGAGGTACAATTTGTACGATTTCCACTTTATCAAATTGGTGGAGGCGATTAAGACCTCTCACATGCGATCCCCATGATCCAGCTTCCCTCCGGAAACATTGAGAATAGGCGACAAGCTTTATAGGCAACTCTCCTTCAGGAAGGATGACGTTGCGGTACATATTGGTAAGTGGGACTTCAGCCGTGGGAATCAGATAAAGTTGACTGTCATTGATGCCATACATCTGGCCCTCTTTATCAGGAAGTTGACCCGTGCCAAACCCTGAGTCCTGATTGATCAATACGGGAGGTTGCACTTCCATATATCCCGCTTCTTGCGCCTGATCCAGAAAGTAATTGACCATCGCCCGTACAAGCTTGGCTCCTGCTTTCTTGTAAAATGGGAATCCGGCACCTGTTACTTTGTTGCCTAAGTCAAAATCGACAATGTCATACTCTTGAATCAGGTCCCAGTGCGCTTTGGCATCACTTCCCAACGTCGGCAGCTCCTCGGCCGGACCCTTCACGACTTCGTTATCTTCCTCATTGCTACCGGCATTCACTGATGGGTGTGGTATGTTGGGTATGTTGTGGAGGTTTTCAGCTAAGGTATTGATCACCTGCTGTAATTCTTCGCCCAGGGATTTACTTGTAGCTTTCAAATCAGCTGTAGTGGATTTGGCTTTTTCTGCTTCCTCCTTTTTGCCCTCCTTCATCAATTGTCCAATGCTCTTGGCCATTTTGTTGGACCTGCTAAGTACCTCATCCATTTCTTGCTGTAGTTCCTTTCGTCTGCGGTCAAGGGACAGCACCTCTTCCAACATTTCCTTCCCATTACTGATTCCTCTCTTTTGGAGACCGGCGATGTAGGCTTCAAGGTTGTCCTGGATGTTCTGTGTTTGGAGCATAGTAGCTAAAGGGTAATGCCGGCAAAATTATGCCCAGATTGCTTCATAGTTGCATGAAAATGGAGCCGGTACTGACAAGACAGGGAGAATGACCAAACATTTGTGAGTCTTGCCGGATGGCTCCAGCTCGTTTTTGATCAAAATAGGGCACTTAGGCGCTGAAAGTTTGTTTAATAGTGCTTGTTGCTCTATCATTGCTCATCCATTCACGTGGTTGTCGATTGGCCACTTACTTATCAGTATAGCCATAGACCGGCGAAATTCTATCACATATTATCATTCATTATCCTCTAATTGTAAATGTATACTCTAGATGATCTGAGCGTTAGGCTCTTGTCAGAACTTCGGGAAATTGCTGAGAACCTTGGAGTAAAAGGTGCGAAGAAAGCAGCGAAGAAGGATCTTATCTACAAAATACTTGATCATCAGGCTACTCTCCCAGAGAGCGAAATCGAAAAGATCAAGAACGGCAACGCCCCGGATAATGGCGAGGAAGTCAAAGAAGCTCCTGAAAAGGAGAAGAAACCAAAAAGAAGAAAAAGGGAAAATGTCGAAGCAGCCGTCCCAAAAGAACAGACAGCAGAAGAATTGCTGGAGTCTTTTGACCTGGAAGTAGATGAGTCTGTTTCCAAGCTTCAGGACAAAAAGGAAGGCGAGGACGAAAAAGGAGAGGCCAAGCAGGAAGCTCGAAAGAATCGTAATGAGGAAGCAGACCGTGCGCGGGCCGAAGCACGCGCGAAAAAGGAAAAGCACAACCTGAATATCAAGGAATTTGAGGGTATGATCGAAAGCGAAGGAGTGCTTGAGATCATGCAGGATGGATATGGTTTTCTCCGATCCAGTGACTACCACTATCTGGCCAGCCCGGATGATATTTATGTCTCGCCTTCACAAATCAAGTTGTTTGGCTTGAAAACAGGCGATAGCATCAAGGGGCAGATTCGGCCGCCAAAAGATGGTGAGAAATACTTTGCGTTGCTCAGGGTTGAGTCAGTCAACGGCAAAACCACAGAAGAAATACGCGATCGGGTAGCATTCGAATACCTGACACCACTCTTCCCCGAAGAGCGGTTGAAGTTGAGTACCAAACCAGACAACTATTCCACGCGAATACTGGATATGTTCGCCCCGATAGGCAAGGGTCAAAGAGGGATGATCGTGGCACAGCCTAAGACTGGAAAGACGGTCCTCTTGAAGAATGTAGCGAATGCCATAGCCAGTAACCACCCTGAGTGTTATTTGATCATCCTTTTGATTGATGAGCGTCCTGAGGAAGTTACGGATATGGCCAGGTCTGTAAAAGCGGAGGTGATAGCTTCTACATTTGATGAGCAGGCAGAAAAGCACGTGAAGGTGGCTAACATCGTCTTGGAAAAGGCCAAGCGAATGGTAGAATGCGGCCATGATGTCGTCATTTTGCTGGATTCCATTACCAGGCTTGCCCGTGCGCACAATACTGTAGTACCTTCTTCTGGAAAGATATTGTCCGGAGGTGTTGACGCCAATGCCTTACACAAACCCAAGCGTTTCTTTGGAGCAGCTCGGAATGTGGAAAACGGAGGTTCCCTAACCATCATTGCAACCGCCCTGATCGAAACCGGATCCAAAATGGATGAGGTCATCTTCGAGGAGTTCAAAGGAACGGGTAACATGGAGTTGCAGCTTGATAGAAAGCTGTCCAACAAGCGTGTTTATCCGGCAATTGATGTACCTGCATCTGGTACACGTAGGGAAGACCTTCTTATTGATAAGGAAGAACTCAACCGGGTATGGATCTTGCGCAAGTATATGGCTGATATGACCAGTACAGAGGCAATGGAATTCCTCCTTGGAAAGATGAAGGGCACCATCAACAATGATGAGTTCCTCATCTCTATGAATGGTTAGATGAAAGTATTGAGGGTAGTGTATTTACACTACCCCGTTTACATAGTCCTGAAGGTAGCCGTATTTGGCTGTTAGTTTCCCGTTTTCCGTTATTGTAGCATTTTGGATGATGCCTTCTGCATCTTCACCAAGCAGGTGGGGAAGTACGTTGGCCAGTAGCTGATCCCCAAAGCTTCTTGAAGCATCACGGGGCAGTTCACAGGGTAAATTATCCACAGCCATTACCGTGATATTGGCTTCATCGGTCAGTGCTTTTTCCACGACATCCTCGCTAGGATTGTAATCATAAATTGGATCCTCTATGGTGCTCGCGGCTTTCGTCGATGGCATCGACCCCTCAATGTCACAAGTGATGTCGGCGATGATTCTAAGTTTGAAATCCGTGGCCATAGCCTCATTTGAGGTAAAAAGAACTGGTGCTTTTGGATCCCAGTATGCCGAAGCAATCAGCAGGTCTGCTACACGTGTATATCTTATGAAGTCGCTGGTGTAGCGGTCCGGGTGTTCGAAGAACTCGTGCCTGTTGAAAGGTTCACCGTTGCTTTTGTGGTGGTAGTCTCTTGAGTTGAGCTGAGTGAACACGGGTTCATTGAACCTTTCATTCAGAAATACGCTGGGGGTCACTTTGCGAATACCAATACCGTGCAATACTTCCATAGCGCCTTTCGCAACCCTGCCCCCACCTGTGATTAATATCTTGATGGCAGGTAGTTTGATTTTCGTGAACTCAGTTTTGAGATCTTCGAGGTCAAAGCACTCATGCGCCCTGCGAATTTTGTATAGGTTGTAACGCTTGCCAAATGTCCACAAGCCATTATATGCCCCGACGATTCCAGCCCATCTTCCGAATGCAATGATCCTGTTGCTGGCTGCGTCAGTGAGCGTTTCATAGTCAATGAGCCTGATATTCTTATCCAGAATGGCCCGAAGAAGGTTCCTGTTGTACGCCTGCTTCTTTATCGTGTGGGAGAAGAATAGGTAGGTCTTGTTTGCGATTAGGTCCGGAATGGGAACTTCCTTCACACCAAGGAGAATGTCACAATCGGAAATATCATCTGCCACTTCGATGCCGACCTCAGTGTAGTCCTCATCGGGATAGCAACGTATGGCACTTGGCTGAGCCATTACCTTCAGGTTGTATTTTGCAGCGACCTGACTGGCCTGTTCTGGGGTTAGCGCAACGCGCTTGTCAATTGGGACCTTTCCTTCTTTTATTATTCCTATTTTCATGTGTTCATAAAATGGTTTGGCGTTCGGAAGTCATTTCCATTATGCTGTATCAGAGACTAAATAAATCCAATACCCGAATGGAATGCAGTATGCTCATCGTATATTTCATCCGGTCTTTGAGGCTAATCTAATTGACTCATGTCAAATACGCATATTCTATTGCTGCTGTGCTGGGTAGCCTTCTATGCATTGCACTCCTTTTTCGCATCTAAAGGAGTCAAGCAACAACTTGCAAAGGGCCGATATTACCGTCTCATCTATTCGATTGCCAGTACAGTAGGTCTCTTGCCGATGCTATTTCTCCTGCAAAAGGAAGGGGGGAATAAGTTCTACGCATCCTCTCTTCTTGTGGAGGCAGTAGCGCTGATGCTGATCGTTGCTGGTGTTGTGACAGTCTACCGCTCGTTCAGGTATTTTTCAGTGAGGGTCTTTTTAGGTCTTCAGGAGTCACAGCGTAGAGGTGTACTGATTCAGGAAGGGTTGCACAAATGGGTCCGACATCCAATTTACAGTGGAACACTATTGGTTTTTGTCGGCGCATTCCTGATGAAGCCAACGTTAGGCATGCTAATTTCCCTGATCGTAACTGTTTGCTACATACCCGTTGGGATAAGGTTGGAAGAAAGCAAACTCATAGAGGAATACGGGACGGAGTATAAGCACTATAAACAAAACGTGCCTGCGCTGTGTCCTAGGCTATTTTTTTAACTCATCCAGGTCGTCCCTGTCTTTGAGTTTTTTATCCTCGACATTGCGATTGAGGAACTTGTTGAGGTCTTCAATATTGAGATTTGATTTGATCTCGCCGAATGCATCCACTGATATTTCAAAGCCATCAAGGTCTTTGTGGACTTTAGGTTTTTGCTTTTCTTCTTTGGACTTCTTGCTCATCTTCATCAAGCATTGGTTAGTTGCTCTAACGAATCTATTGAGCTCATGATTCGTTCGGCAGTAAATATTCCTCCCATTATCTCGATGATCATCATGAGATCGGGGCCCGAGCTTACTCCCGTGAGGGCAATACGAAGTACTGGCATGACGCTTCCCGGACTTATGCCAAGTTCATTCATGGTTTGGGAATAGAGATCTTTTGCGGCCTCAGCCTGAATTTCATGATTTTCCCTCAAGGCCTCAGCGTAAGCCCTAAGGGCGGATTTTGCCTGCTCGTTCCATTTCTTTTTAACTACTTTCTCTTCGAAATGTACAGGGGCTTTCCAGAAGAATTCTGCCTCGGTCAGCAGTTCG
Source organism: Cyclobacteriaceae bacterium (assembly GCA_965601475.1). GTDB lineage: Bacteria > Bacteroidota > Bacteroidia > Cytophagales > Cyclobacteriaceae > JAWPMT01. The sequence continues at coordinate 3,051,805 of OZ271832.1, forward strand.
GCCATGAAGCTGATCCGGGGCTTCAGGAGATCAACAATTTTGTTCAGTTGTTCGGTTGACCAGCTTCCATGGTCAATGTGTTTGCCAAGCGTTTCGATCAGTTCGGCATTGTCCTTTTTCCTTAAGTAGTACTGGTTGAACCAAACTGCCTTTTCAATATCAAATTTTGTACCTGCCTTTCCCACCTTTTCCAGGGAGAATAAGTCGCACAGCTCTTCCAGGGAGAATAATTCCTGTTCTCCACCGGGGTTCCACCCCAAGAGTGCCAGGAAGTTTGTGAGTGCTTCTGGTAGATAGCCCTCTTCACGAAATCCAGTGTTTTCCTCTCCGTCAACTCCTTTCCAGGTAAGCGGAAAGATCGGGAAGCCGGCCTTATCTGCAGCTCTCTTACTTAGTTTACCATTTCCGTCAGGCTTCAGAATCAATGGCAGGTGAGCAAATTGCGGCATGTGATCACTCCAACCCAGGTATTGGTATAGCAGTACATGCAGCGGAGCCGAAGGCAACCATTCCTCACCCCGGATTACATGAGTGATTTTCATCAGGCGGTCGTCTACCACATTGGCTAGATGGTAGGTCGGAAATCCGTCCGACTTCATGAGCACCTTGTCATCAACATTGACGGCGTGGACCATTACCCAACCCCGTATGGCATCTTGAAAACGGATTTCCTCTTGCTGAGGCACCTTGATTCTTATGACATAAGGGTCTCCGCTTTCAATTTTGTCCCTGACCTCCTGCTCGCTCATTGTGAGTGAGTTCCTCATGGTCATTCTTGACGACGCATTGTAGTTCAAATTCGCTACACCAGCCTCTTTAAGTCGGGCCCGCATGGCATCCAGTTCCTCCGGCGTGTCAAAGGCATAGTACGCTTTTCCTTCATCCAGGAGTTGCTGTGCATATTGCTTGTAAACGTCAAGCCTTTCAGACTGTCGGTAAGGGCCAAAGTCTCCATTACTTAATGGGCTTTCGTCGGCATCAATACCTAACCAGTGCAAGGTTTCCAAAATGTATTCTTCTGCACCAGCGACGAACCTTGCCTGGTCCGTATCTTCTATTCGCAATATGAACTTGCCCCCTTTCTGCCGGGCAAAGAGATAATTAAACAGCGCGGTCCGCACACCGCCAATATGCAGGCCACCTGTGGGGCTGGGAGCGAACCTTACACGTACTTCAGACATTTGATCTTGCGATTATTTCCCCGCAATGAGGGATATTTCGACATTCACATTTTTAGGCAAAGCACTCACCTCTACGGTTTCTCGTGCTGGGGCATTTTCTTGGAAATAGCTGCCATAAACTTCATTGATATTCTGAAAGTTTGCCATGTCCTTCACGAAAATGCTGCATTTCACCACATCCTGCCAGTCATATCCCGCAGCAACCAATATTGCCTGTAGGTTTTTCATCACCTGGTGAGTTTCGCTTTGAATACTCTCCTGGACCAGATTCCCGGAGGAAGGATCCAGGGCAATTTGACCGGATACAAAAATCGTATCATTCAAAATAACAGCTTGATTGTAGGGGCCAATGGGTGCTGGTGCATCGGGTGTATTAAAGACCTTTTTCATTGTTATTCCACGGTGACAGACTTGGCCAAATTTCTAGGTTGGTCAACATTACAACCCCTCATCACAGCGATGTGGTAGGAGAGCAATTGTAATGGAACGACTGACACAAGGGGCATCAGAATTTCATGGGTGGAAGGTACTTCGATAGTAAAGTCTGCCATTTTTGGAATCAACACATCTCCCTCCGTTACAATGGCAATGACCACTCCCTTTCTGGCCTTGACCTCCTGTATGTTCGACACGACTTTGTCGTATGAGGAATCACGTGTGGCAATGAAGACGACCGGCATATTTTCGTCTATCAGCGCAATTGGGCCGTGCTTCATCTCTGCCGCAGGGTATCCCTCAGCATGTATATAGGAGATCTCCTTGAGCTTAAGCGCACCTTCCAGGGCAACGGGAAAGTTGTATCCTCTACCCAGGTAGAGGAAATTTCTGGCATCTTTAAACAGGTCAGAAATCGTCTCAATCTTGTCGTTGGTCGTAAGGGCTTTCTGGACTTTGTTCGGAATGTTCTCAAGATCAACGAGAAGCTCCCGGTAGCGCCTTTCAGTGACTGTACCTTTCTTCTGCGCGATCCTTAGCGCAATCATGGCCAGCACAGTGAGCTGGGCAGTGAAAGCTTTTGTCGAGGCAACACCAATTTCGGGTCCTGCATGTAGGTAAGCCCCCTCGTGTGTCGCTCTGGAAATGGATGAACCCACTACGTTCACCACACCGAAGACGATTGCGCCCCGGGACTTGGCCAGTTCAATGGCTGCCAGGGTGTCGGCAGTTTCACCTGATTGGGAAATCGCAATGACGACATCTCCTTCCCGTATGACCGGATTCCTGTAGCGGAACTCTGAGGCATATTCAACTTCAACCGGTATACGGCATAAATCTTCAAAGATATATTCTGCCACCAGACCTGCGTGCCAGGAGGTACCGCAGGCTACGATGACGATTTTTTCCGCATGGATGATTTTCTCGGCATAATTCCGTATGCCGCCGAGCATCAATTTTCCTTCGTTGGCATTGAGTCTCCCTCGAAGACAATCAGAGATTGAATGAGGCTGTTCGAAAATCTCCTTGAGCATAAAATGCTCATATCCGCCCTTCTCAATCGCCTCTAGCTCGATATCGATGGTGTGGATATGTGCAGGTACGGGCGCCTCTTTCATATCCATTATATTGAAGTGATTGCCTCGGATAATCGCAATCTCTTCGTCATTCAAATACACAACCTCATTGGTGTATTCAACAATTGGGGTAGCATCCGAGGCAATGAAGAATTCGTCCTTACCCAGGCCGATCACCATTGGGCTACCTTTTCTGGCGGCTATAAGCGTATTGGGATCATCTTTAGACATGATCACTATTGCATACGCTCCGATTACTCGCGACAAGGCAATCCTCACTGCTTCCTCCAGCGGCAGCTCTTCACTCTCCTTGATGTACTCTATGAACGATATGAAGACTTCTGTATCGGTTTCACTTCGAAACGAATAGCCCTTATGCACCAGTTCCTTTCTCAGGGCGTCATAGTTCTCAATAATCCCATTGTGGATTACCGCCAATTTGTCATTGCCCGAGAAATGAGGATGGGCATTGACATCGCTGGGTTCTCCATGTGTTGCCCAGCGGGTGTGTCCAATACCTATTTGGCTCTCGATTTTCTCTTCACCGATGTGGGATTCCAATTCGCTGACCTTGCCCTTTTTCTTATAGGCTCTGAGTTCTGACCCCCTTAATACGCAGATACCAGCACTATCGTATCCTCTGTATTCAAGGCGCTTAAGGCCTTTCAATATGAGGGGCACAGCTTCACGCTGACCGATGTAAGCAACGATTCCACACATATTCTAATTTCTTAAGACAGTATAAAAGATTTCAAGCTGGACATCATTTCTGCTGATCACTCCACGGTCCAGGGAGAGTCTCGCCGAAGGTAGTATGATGAATCTATTCGTTATAAATCCATCTCCTGCAAGGTTGCGTTCCAGTAGGTACTGTGAGAATAAACTGATGGTTTCATCGTAGCTGGATCGTTCCTCTTCGGTCTCTAGTCTCACGTTCCTGGCGGATATCCGGCGTTGCCCCAGGGCATATTCAATTTCTGGTGCAAGCACAGTATTCCCAATGTCGTCGATCAAGCCAGGTCCATTGATCAGGCCACTGTTGGCTTTACCGAAGAAGAAATTCAGGGCTTCCAGAGACTGAGCCAGTGGCAAAGATTGATTTTCGGGAATGGGGAGCTCTAATCTGGCTATATTGATAACGGCATCGGAATTATTCTCGAGAAATGAGACCAATGGAGACAAGTCGATGCTGGTATAGATTCCTGCCAAGGAATTGATGTACGCGTTGGCACCTTCTGCGAGGCTGTCTCCCGTCGAAGTCAGACCAGCTGTAAGGGATCCAGAACGGTCTCTTTCCACATGGTGGAACTGATTTTCCAGTAGAAATACCGTAGTGAAAGCAGAATCTACATCGTTTGTAGAAGTAAACTCGATAAACGTGCTGTCCGCGGTAATGTCAATTGAGGCTATTCCACCGGTTGGGTCGCTTCCACTCAAGGCCAGACCGAAATCCAAACTGGCAATGTTGTTGTTGTTATCAATATTATCCCAAAGCAGATTGGTGAAATCAGTATCCAGATCCACAGCGACCAGCGTGTCTTCAGATGTCAGCAGCACTGGTACGGTCCCTATCACCTCTTCCTCTGTCTGCAGCGTTTCGTCAGACAGATAAATAGCAGATTCGTATATAGCTTCACGCGTGATCCTCAATTCGATGGTTTGATCCAGGACAATATTTTGAGATTGCAACTCCGTGATTTCCATATAGAACGTAGCTCGCTCTACTTCTAGTGTGTCTGATGGTATTGGACCATTCCGATAATCCAACTCAACGTAGGAAGTCACGTCGACAAGGCCATAAACAGAGTCGCGATTGGCTCCCACGATTAACGCGGTTCCCCCGTCTGTGCGAAGGCTGTCCATGAATACACTGCTTACTGACAGATCAAATGTCTCAAACAACACCTCCGTCGCATCGTCACCGGGTTCCAACTCCAAGAGTGTGTCCCCCGAGTCCCCACAAGCCACCAAAACCAGGAGCGATAGGAAAACTACCAGCTCCTGAGAGGCTTTATCCAATAAGTTCATTATAGAGATTGTAGTAAGATTCCTCGAAATTTTCTTTCGCTTCGATGGTATCCACTTTGGTTTCGTCGGATAGCTCTGAAACCAGCTTGTTAAAGCTCTCGGTAGACTCTTCGTTTGCATAGATTACAGCATCTGCAAATTGTACGCCAACTTTGATAAACCCTTCGTAATCGGCGGTCTGAAGTTGATCCAACATGCTGTCGTCAATGTCAAGCATTTTCACCTTGTCTATGAGGTCATCACCGAATTTGTGAGTGAATTTGTTATTGTGTATGGTGAAAACGGTCTTCGCACCTTTGAAAATTGGATCATTCTTGTAGGTGGTTTTTGCATAAAGCGGAATGAGACTCGTCATCCAATCATTGCAGTGAATAATGTCGGGCGCCCAACCAAGTTTTTTGACGGTTTCCAACACACCCTTGCAAAAGAAAATGGCTCGTTCGTCATTATCTTCATAGAAATTGTCCTCCTTATCAAAGAACACGGACTTCCGATGGAAGTAATCTTCATTGTCAATAAAGTATACCTGCAGTTTCGCATTGGGTATGGAAGCCACTTTTATGATGAGGGGTTTCTCCTCATCACCCACTGCAATATTTATCCCTGAAAGCCGAACCACTTCATGTAGTCGGTTCTTTCTCTCGTTGATCAGGCCAAATCTTGGAACTAAAATCCTAATCTCCATACCCTTTTCCTGCATTGCCTGGGGAAGCCTACGCACAAAATCTGCAACTTCCGTCGTCTTTAGAAAAGGGTTTATTTCGCTTGCCACATAAAGGATTCTGATATTCGACATATTTCTTTATTTAAAGGGGGGCCATTAGAAAAATGAGCCCAAAATTACCATATTTTTGGATTTAAATCAATCTTGCTCCCATCTCACCCCTAACTAAAATGCTGACCATTGATTCAAGCGGGGAACTGAAGAAACATCTGAAGAAGAAGAAAGAACCTGGCTGGTCATTGGGCTTTGTTCCTACAATGGGAGCCTTACATGATGGTCATTTTGGTTTATTAAAACACGCCAGGGAAGACAATGATCTTGTTGTGGCATCCATTTTTGTGAATCCCCTACAATTCGACAGAAAGGAAGATTTTGATAATTACCCAAAGAATCTGGCCGAAGACCTGAAACGCCTTGAGGAAAATGGCTGTGATCTGGCGTTCGTACCCTCACCCGAAGAGATGTATAGGCAAAAACCTATTGTATCGGTGGATTTTGGCGATATGGCCAATTCGCTGGAAGGGAAATATCGGCCCGGCCATTTCTCAGGAGTGGGCATTGTATTGGTGAAACTTTTTCATATGGTGGTTCCAGACAGGGCCTACTTTGGATTGAAGGACATGCAGCAATATTTGTTGGTCAAGCGGATGGTGGAAGATCTGTCTTTTGATTTGGAGGTCATCGGGGTTCCGACTGTGCGGGAGCAATCGGGACTTGCGAAGTCATCGAGGAACCTGAGGCTTACGACTGATGGAAAGATCCTGGCAGCGAATATCTACGGGGGATTATGCAAGGCAGCTGACTTGTTGAAGAAAAAAATTACGATTGATGAAATCAAAAACGAGCTGGGCAGGTTTTATGAGGGTATTGACGGCTTGGATATGGAATACTTTGAGATTGTGAATGCCAGTACGCTGGAGCCGATATCGGGTGAATACGCTGTTGAGGATTTAGCAATTGCCGCAGCAGGCTATGTTGAGGGAGTAAGACTCATTGATAATTTATATTTGCGGTTCGATTCGTAAGAGATGCTGATTGAGGTACTGAAATCTAAGATTCACAGAGTGAAAATCACTCAGGCGGAACTGCATTATGTGGGGTCCATTACCATCGATCCCGACTTGATGGAAGCTGCAGACCTTTTCCCAAACGAAAAGGTTCAGATTGTGAATATAAACAATGGAGAGCGACTGGAGACCTACGTGATTACCGGCGAAAGGGGATCGGGAGAGATATGCCTGAATGGCCCTGCCGCACGGAAGGCACAGGTTGGGGACATTATTATCATCATATCCTATTGCAGTATCACGCCGGAGGAAGCAAAGACCCATGAACCTCTCGTTGTCTTTCCCAGCGAAGGCAACAAACTATAGCGACGATGAAGATTCTTTTGCGGGTTACGAAGGTTTTGGTGCCCTTCGCGCTCGCTGCCGTGATCTTGTACCTGGTTTTTCGCAATGTTGACTTTGCCGAGTTCTTCTCCAATCTCTCACAGGTCAATTATTGGTGGGTATTTCTATCCATTATATTGTCTATTGTAGCCTACCTCGCCAGAGCCTATCGGTGGAATATTCTATTGAGACCTGTAGGCTACCACGTCAAGATATACCCTGCAACATTGATCATTTTGGTAGCCTACCTTGCCAACCTGGCGTTGCCGAGGGTTGGAGAACTTATTAGGTGTAGCTTATTGAAACGCTACGAATCGATTCCTATAAATGTCTCTTTGGGCACAGTCATTAGTGAGCGAATTGCTGATGTATTGGGATTGCTTATCTTGTTAGTTGCCGCGCTCTTGCTCGAATTCGACATACTCACGGGGTTCCTGATGAGTGCTTTGGATATTGAATTTGGTAAACTAATACCACTGTTTGCGGGTGCTTTTTTGATTGCCGGGATGGCTGTACTTGCAATGGTCATCCTCTGGCGCACGGGCCGCCTGCCGGAGAAGGTAAAGAACTTCCTTATTGGAATGAGGGACGGGATGATCTCCGTGACCCGTCTGGAAAATAAGATGGGATTTGTTGTGTCCACGGCGGTGCTTTGGATTGTCTATTATTTGATGTCTTATACCATCATCTTTTCTCTACCCGCTACTTCACATTTGGATATGACTGCGGGTTTAATGTTATTGGTTGTTGGTGGCATCGCCATTGCCCTTCCTGTCCAATCAGGTTTTGGCACCTATCATGCGATGGTAGCCGGGCTCCTACTCATCTATGAAATAGAAGAGACCACTGGACTCTTCCTGGCCACGCTCCTGCATACCTCGCAAATCGTCTCAATTGCATTTTTTGGCATATTTGCGTTGATCCTTTTACCACTGACTGTATCCAGACTTGAGCTCGTTCCGAAATAAGATAAAGACCTGGCGAGGTGCCAAGGAGGAGATCGATGGCTGGAAAGACCAAGGATTTAAACTGGTTTTCACGAATGGCTGTTTTGACATAATCCATCTGGGGCATGTGGACTATTTGGAGCGAGCAAGAAGTTTGGGAGACAGGCTCATTGTGGGTCTCAACAGTGATGAATCCGTCCGCAGGTTGAAGGGAGCCGAGCGACCTGTAGTCACGCTTGCAGGGCGATCTGGTGTCTTGGCGGCGATGGCATCGGTGGACATGGTAGTGGCCTTTGATGAGGATACACCCAAAAATCTGATATCCATTATTTGCCCTGATGTGTTAGTGAAAGGAGGAGACTACGATGTCGACAACATAGTGGGTGCGGATATCGTAATCGAGAATGGAGGAGTCGTAAGGACCCTGGATTTTGTGGAAGGTCATTCCACCTCGAAAATCGTTGAAAAACTTAGATCAACTTAAAAAGTAAAGATAGATGTTGTTAGTAATTGGTATTTTATTCTTCATTATTAGTTGGGCGGTCAGTGCCCGGCTAAAATCAAAATTTAAGAAATATTCCCAGGTTGGTTTGGCATCCGGCCTCTCGGGACGAGAAATAGCAGAGTTGATGTTGAAAGACAATGGCATATATGATGTGGATGTGATTTCCGTTGAAGGTCAGCTAACCGATCACTATAACCCAGCCAACAAAACGGTCAACCTAAGCCCGGATGTTTACCATGGTCGCTCTGCTGCTGCCGCTGCAGTTGCGTCGCATGAATGTGGCCATGCCGTTCAGCATGCCAATGCCTATAGCTTCCTGGAATTCCGCTCAGCCATGGTGCCCATCCAGAACGTGAGCGCCAGGGTGATGAACTTCATTATTCTGATCAGTATTTTCGGAGGGGCATTCTTTCTGGGTATGGGCATCAACAATATCATTTTGATACTGATTGCTTGTCAGGCCGTCATTACCCTTTTTTCACTGGTGACTCTGCCGGTAGAATTTGATGCGAGCAGACGCGCCCTGGCATGGATAGACCACAGGAATGTAGTGACAAGAGAGGAGCACGGTCTGGCGAAGGATGCTTTGAAGTGGGCCGCCATGACGTATGTTGTAGCCGCGCTCGGAGCCATTAGTACGTTGCTATACTATGTCATGATATTCCTGGGCAACGACGATTGATTCATATTTGGAAATCAGACAATATGGCCAGTCCTCAGACTGGCTTTTTTTTATAAAAATGGTATGCATGCATAACAATCCATCTATCTTTGGGCTTCTAAAGATATGATTTCAAACGTTTTCAAAGCATGAATTTCAACCTGACTGAAGAACAGATCGCCGTACGAGAAGCGGCCCGTGATTTTGCCCAAAAGGAGCTCCTTCCAGGGGTTATTGATAGAGATACTCATCAGGAGTTTCCGACTGAGCAAATCAAGATGATGGGTGAGCTGGGTTTCATGGGCATGATGGTGGACCCGAAATACGGAGGTGGTGGCATGGACACTGTTTCCTATGTTCTGGCTATGGAGGAAATTTCCAAAGTAGATGCTTCTGCTTCGGTTTGTATGTCCGTCAACAACTCCCTTGTATGCTGGGGTTTGGAGAAGTATGCAAACGAAGAACAAAAACAAAAGTATCTTCCCGACTTGGCCTCAGCCAGAAAAATTGGGGCGTTTTGCCTGTCGGAGCCCGAGGCGGGTTCAGACGCTACCTCGCAACGTACGACCGCAGAGGATAAAGGAGACCACTATCTGGTCAATGGCACAAAAAACTGGATAACCAATGGCAATAGTGCGGGGATCTACCTGGTAATGGCCCAAAGTGATTTGGAGAAACGCCACAAGGGGATTAACTGTCTTATTGTGGAGCGTGAGACGCCAGGCTTTGTGGTAGGGAAGAAAGAGGATAAGCTAGGCATCCGCGGTTCGGATACGCACTCCCTCATGTTTCAGGATATGGTTGTGCCCAAGGCTAACAGGGTAGGAGAAGACGGTTTTGGATTTGGTTTCGCCATGAGTACACTCAACGGCGGACGTATCGGGATAGCCGCGCAAGCATTGGGTATAGCCTCAGGTGCATTGGAACTGAGCACAAAATATGCAAAGGAGCGCAAAGCCTTTGGTACTGAGATTGCAAATCATCAGGCCATTCAATTCAAATTGGCGGATATGGCAACAAAAGTAGAAGCAGCGAGATTGCTTTGTCTGCAGGCTGCTCAGTTGAAAGATGCCGGCCAGGACTACTCACAAGCAAGTGCAATGGCCAAGCTATATGCCTCGTCTGTTGCTATGGAAGCCACCGTAGAAGCCGTTCAAATTCACGGGGGATATGGGTATGTCAAGGAATTTCATGTTGAGCGATTGATGCGAGATGCGAAAATCACGCAGATTTATGAGGGCACCTCGGAGATTCAAAAAATCGTAATTTCCAGGGGATTATTGAAATAATGAAATTCTCCAGTTCTGATTCCCGGCTTTGATATTTTGGAAAGTTGAAATAAAATATTAGATTCGTACAACTATATTGGTCGCATTGGCCCTTATTTCCATTAAAGATTATATTTCTTCCAAATGGAGGATTATAACAGGATCATCGAATCGCTCTCCGTTCATTTTGTAAAAGCTAGGAATATTAATATTCTCAAGTCTGTTACGGTTGAAAACAACTATGACGTAGAGAATTCCCTATTGTTGGTGCACAGTGGCAGCTTGAGATTTGGAAAACAAAAAGATCCGGTGCTGCCGGGGCAGGTGCTTTTTGTGCCTGGCGGCAGACAAATTGGCATTACCTATGGAGATGGTGAAGCAGTAAGTCTTTCCAAAGACGATTTCCTGACCAACAAAGACAAATACGTCAAGAGCGTAAGAAATATAGATAGGAACGTCCAAAGCTATAGCTACGTTTCTTTCGACGCCAAGGTCTTTGACTCGGTTAGTTTCTTTGCGTCGCTGGATGTGCCTCCCTTCGTTATTGGGGACAATCAGAAGTTATGTGACCTGATCGTTGAGGTCAATGAAGAATTGTCCTCGGATACATTGGGTCGGGACAGGACCGTCAAAGTGCTTACCGAATACCTGGTGATAGAGCTCATAAGACACATCATAAGCAATGGTCTTTTTGTAGAGGAGTTTGCCACAAATAGCACCTATTTCAAAGATCCCAGGCTCATCGACATCTTCGCATATATCAAAGAAAACCTGGGTGAGGACTTATCAAACAAGATTCTGGCGAATGTTGCCAATGTTTCAGAGGATTATGTAGGGCAATACTTCAAAATGCTCACAGGGATCAACCCGCAGGACTATATAGAGTACCAGCGTATGGAGAGTGCTGTGCATCTCTTACGTACCTCGAAGAAGAGCATTCGCGAAATAGGAAAAGAAGTGGGTTACAAAGACACGGCCTACTTCTGCCGCAGGTTCAAGATGATGTTCGGCATCCCAGCGGGCAAAATGAGGAGGAGGGAAAGCCTCGTCAGCGTTTAAGATTCTTGAGTTTCGTGGTGAGTGCGGGTATGACATAGTATGCCCCGACCTCCAAAAGCCGTTTGCCCAGCCACTTCCAGGTTTGATTCTTAGTTCTTTTTGGTATAGCCTTTGACTGTCCCTTCCGCTGCCCTCTCAGAAGACGATTGATGATGAGGAGTATTATGCCTCCGGCAATGGCCAAGAAAATCACTCTAAAATAATTCCCACTCTTTGTATCAATTTCGCCCTTTACGGCTACTTCATCTTTTTTCAGCTTGGCCCGTCTTCGTTTGAAAGTCTCTGAGTGCCTCATTATTCTTCCTTCTCAGTTTCCTTCAAAATGGCTTCTTCCAAGGCACTGGCCAGCCTGCCGGACTTTGCGAATAGAAAAATAAGAATTGTTACCAAAGCCAATGCCCCACCCATGATAAAGAATCCCCCATAGGTATTTCCCACAAGGCTGTTGAGAAAAAAGGCCAGACCAATGGCCAGGAACAGAATGGAAAGAGAGGCCAGGGCAAAGACAACTACAAAGCCAATAACCCTTGAAATGGCATAGGCCATTTGTCCCTGTGCTTCTAACTTGAGCTGCTCGAATTTGATTTTCAGTAGCTCGCTGATTTTGTCTATGATTCCGGTGATGGCTCCCACAAAACGAAGATAGCCATTTGGGCTTATTTAGACTCCAAGACAAGTTCGGTCTTTGGCTTTTTTGTGCTTTTATCGACAACCCAGGTCTTTCCGTTGCTCAGGTAGATCAATGAAAAAGGCAGTGCGAAAAACGTAATTAGTATGTAGGCAAAACCGATTAGACGATATCTTAAGGTGAGATAGCCAATCCGCACTGCGATAAATGTTGGAATTTTGTTGAGTACGGGTATGAGCAAGAACACTGAGACTCCCAGGAGGTTGAAGAGGAAGTGTGCCATGGCGAGGCTCACAGCAGCTTCGCTTTTGAAGAGTGCAGCCAGAATAGCAGTGATTGTCGTCCCCAGATTTGCTCCAAGTACAAATTGAAAAGCCTTGCCCAGTCGTAATTTTCCAGTAGCGACGAGAGGGACGATCAGTGAAGTTGTCAGTGAACTGGACTGCACCACAGCGGTGATCAGAAACCCCCATCCGAAGGATTTGAACTTCGTCCTGAAGATCAAGTCGTCGAAATTCCTTCGCGCATCTCCAATCAGGCGGTTATACAACAGCTTTGAGATCTGCTTGACGATCAACAGCAGTACTACGAAGGAAAAGATCAAGGTGGTGATGGGTCCTATTGTGCTTACAAGTGCATCTCCCATCGGGCCGAAGAAATCCAGATTACCTTTCAGTATGGAAGCTGGACCTGATTCCGGAAGCTTTATTGCTGCGCCGATAGTCGAGCTCAGATTTGTGAGCAGGTTGTACCGAATTTCCAACGGGAAAAGCAGTAGTACCGTCATCATATTGAAGGCGTCGTGGATTGTACCGGCGGATATGGCTTTGCGGAACTCACCAGATTTGGTGATGTAGCTAAGGCTCACAATTGTAGATGTTATTGTGGTGCCTATGTTGGCGCCCATCACAATCGGAACAGCACTTGTCAATTCGAGGGATCCGGAGGCCACGGCTGCAACCACCATTGAAGTTGTTGTCGAGCTGCTTTGGAGCAATGCAGTTGTCAGCAAACCGATGAAGAGTCCGATAAATGGGTTGTGAGTTACTTGCAGGATTGACCGCGCTGCACCACGCCCAATCACACTGAAGGCAACACCCATGGTGTGTATGGAAAACAAAAAGATCATAGCCGCTGCTATTGCAAAAAGCGCAGTAGCAAGAATTGGAAGAATCTTTTGTTTGTTCACAGAAATAGAAATCCCTCTCTCCATTTGAAGCTCGCAAAAGTAATGCAAAGCTACCATTGGCCTGTTGCAGCCTACTTCATTGGCGATAAAACAAATGTTAATTGTTGATGAAGAGAAAAGCGAAATATCGCTTTGATTAGGCGGAATACCTGAGATTAGTTGAGTTCAAACTTCATTTTGACATCATGATTTGTTCATGTTATCTCATTGAGAATCCAATATTAATTTTGCCAAAATTTTCGGCCTTCAAAAGTGACTCACCCAATTTTATATAGATTCGTTGCTGATTTGAAATTCCCCTCTGATAAGTATGAAGCTAGGTAAGGATAACCAAATCCTTATAGGAGTAAGTTTAGCCGCACTCATTGTCGGCATCTACTCGTCTTCCATTGAAATTGTAATGTATCTGGGCTTCCTGATGGCGGCTTATTCCGTAATTGGGAACGATGTCATACAGACGCTCGGAACATTTCTCAGTTCCAATGAGAAGCGAAGCTGGATTGTGCTGTCATTGTTTGCGGGTTTTATTCTTTCCGCTGTGCTGATTTATGGCTGGTATGTCAATGATGGTGACGTCACCTATGGCCGCCTCATTGGAGATCCGGGGGAGAATAGTTTCGACAACCCAAAATACAAAGAGCCCAAGGATATTCCTGGTTTTGGTTGGCAGTATATGTTGCCGCCGGTAGTGCTATTGATTATTACACGGTTTGGAATTCCGGTAAGCACCTCCTTCCTGATTCTTACCTTCTTCAACCCGAAGAACCTTTACGACATGGTAGTGAAATCCATGTCCGGTTATTTGGTGGCTTTTACAGCGGCTGTATTAGTGTATGCCGTTATCGCCAAAAGCCTGGAGTCGAAGTTTGAGAAGAATCCACCAACAGAGACTGAGGTAAAATGGTGGACTGTTGGCCAATGGCTTTCCACCGGATTTCTGTGGTCCCAATGGCTGATTCAGGACTTCGCCAATATCTACGTCTACCTGCCCAGACGGGTTGAATTTGGCACACTAATTTGGACATTGGCGGTGTTTCTAGGTTTGCTCGGCTATATTTTCTATAGTAAGGGAGGAGCCATTCAGTCCATCGTAAAGGCGAAAACCAATACTGCCGATATCAGGTCAGCCACGATCATTGACCTATGCTATGGTATTGTGCTATTCTTCTTCAAGGAGCTAAACAATATTCCGATGAGTACCACATGGGTATTTATAGGATTATTGGCAGGTCGGGAACTTGCCATCAAATACATTGGCACCAAGAAGATCAAGAGGAAGACCATGCGTGATCTCACGCGTGACCTTTTCAAAGTCTTTTTTGGCCTACTGGTGAGTGTTATACTCGTTTTCCTAATAAAGTTGCTGACCTAACCCTCTACCAGTTCGTTGATCGCCAGCCAGGCCATCAATCCCATGCCGGTTTTCAACGCGTCCTCATCAATATCGAATGTTGGTGTATGAACGCCTGAGGTTATCCCTTTTTCCTCGTTTCGAGTACCCAGGCGGTAAAAGCAGGCGTCAATTTCCTGGGAGTAGAAGGCAAAATCTTCCCCTGCCAGCCAAAGATCCAGATCCACAACATTTTCTTTACCCATATAGGCCTCGGCCGCACGCCTGTTGCGAGCTGTATAGACGGGTTCGTTTTTCAGGTGAGGATAGCCCTTCTTTACTTCAAAGTCACACCGGGCCCCCATTGACGCTGCCACTCCTTCAGCCATCTGTTTCATGGCGATGTGGGCATCTGCTCTCCATTGCTCATCGTAGGTACGGAAAGTTCCTTTGACTGCTACTGAGTCCGGTATGACGTTCGTAGCACCGGCACCATGAATGTCGCCAAATGATAAAACGGACGGGATTTTTGGACTTGCTCTACGACTCACTATCTGTTGTAGTGCTATAATGATGTGGCTCGTGATCAACACAGGGTCTATGAGCATCTCGGGCATGGCTGCATGGCCCCCTTTGCCAAAAACGGTAAAGTACACTTCATCAGCACTGGCCATATACATCCCAGACCTAAACCCTACTTTACCCACATCAACCAACGGCATGACATGCTGTCCCAAGATCTTATCTGGTTTGGGGTTTTCGAGAATGCCCTCTTTGATCATGAGTGAGGCGCCTCCAGGAAGCCGCTCTTCTCCTGGCTGGAATATGAACTTGATTTGGCCTGGTATTTCTTCCCTTACAGAGTTCAAGATCATGCATGCGCCCAACAGTGAGGCAGTATGTACATCATGGCCGCAGGCATGCATCACGCCTTCATTTGAGGATTTGTAGCTCACATCATTCCTTTCGAAGATGGGCAGGGCATCGATGTCGGCGCGCAAGGCAATGGTTTTCCCTGGCTTTCCTCCTTCAAGTAAAAATGTCGTACCAGTCTTGGCGATACGTTCAAAATTCGAAATGCCCAATATCGAGAGCTGATCTTCGATATAGCGAATGGTCTCATGCTCTTCAAATGATAGCTCAGGGTGCCGGTGGATGTGCCTCCTGATCTCCAGAATCTTTGGGAAGTAATTTTCTGAGAGCTCCCGAATTCTACTGATCAGCGGGTTCGACATCTAGTTGAATTTTTTCTGGCAGTAATAAGGCATCGGGGAAATAGGCCAGCAATTCCTGATGGACTTTGTGGGCTTTCAGTTGATCAAAATAAGCGCCGCACTTTACCCTGTAACTTGGTTGGTAGTATTCAATCCGGGTGTCAAGGTCCGGCTTCAACTGGCGCATCGTGGATCTGGCTGCATAGGCAGTTTCTCTGCTCAATCCGCTATAAACCTGAATGATGTACCCGTCCCAGTAGGCACGTTCTATGTTTCTGTCCACAATCACAGCAATCACACTGTCCAGCTCTCCCCGCAAATGGTGCGCGGGGGGTGCTGATGCAGGCTGTAATTCACCATTGTCAGTCTCTTCCGGTTCGCTAATGGAGGCAAAATCCGGCACTTTTCTGTAGCTGGAAAGCTCTTCTTCGTAAACATTCGATTGAAGCGTAGTCTGTGCTGGCTTGCAGGAACAGACTACCAAGGCCAATATCGCAAATTGCTGCAGTCTAGTCAATGAGAATACATTTATTGTTCTTGATGTCTTGTTCTACGGTCTTGAACTTCACATCCTTCTTCACGGTGCCGTCAGAGTACTGGACATTTACGCGCTCGTTACGTCCAGCAATCTTCTGTGATTTCACTGGGGCACTTTTCTCGACAGGAGGTCGATTGCCCTTGTTCGAGTCGTATGCCAGTGCAGATCGGCTTTCCTCTTTACTCTCCTGGTAGTCTCTCCTGGCTTTTTGCTGCCTCGCCTCCCGCACGTCTTCTGCTTGTTCCACTGGGATAGCCGCCTTCACGAGGAAGGAAACGGTATCTTCATTTACCTTCCCAATAAACTGCTTGAAGAGCTCAAATCCTTCGAACTTGTAAATAAGGAGCGGATCCTTTTGCTCGTAGACAGCATTTTGAACGGACTGCTTCAGGTCATCCATGTCGCGGAGGTGTTCCTTCCATGCCTGGTCGATAATGGCAAGCGTGGACATCTTTTCCATAGCCAGAATGACTTCTTTACCTTCAGTCTCCACGGCTTTCTCAAGATGGACGTGTACACCAATTTGCTTCTTTCCATCCGTAAATGGTACGAGCACATTCTCTACCGTTTGGCCCCTGTTCTTTTGGATTTGCCGCAAGATCGGATTGGCCTTCTCGGCTATGTTGTTGTTTTTATTGTTGTAATTGGCGTATGCCTCATCATATAGCTTCTCCGTGAGCTCAGCTTCGGAGATCTTTTCGAGTTCTTCTGCGGTAATCTGGAAATCGATGCCAAGTACGGAAATGCTGGTGAGTTTGAAACTGTCCAAGTCGTTGCCAATTTTGGCATTGACGGCAATGTCCTCGCAGGTATCATAAATCATGCTCATGATGTCGAGTTGTAATCGCTCACCATATAGCGCGTTGCGTCTTCTGGTGTAGATCACTTCACGCTGGGAGTTCATGACGTCATCATATTCGAGAAGTCGCTTCCTGATAGCGAAGTTGTTTTCCTCGACTTTTTTCTGAGCCCTTTCTATGGATTTTGTGATCATGCTATGTTGAATGACTTCTCCTTCCTGTAGGCCAAGTCTATCCATGATTTTGGGCATCCGCTCAGAAAAGCCAAATAGCCTCATCAGGTTATCCTCAAGGGAAACAAAGAACTGTGAGGACCCCACATCCCCTTGTCTTCCAGATCTTCCCCTGAGCTGTCTATCCACCCTCCGGGATTCATGCCTTTCTGTTCCGATGATTGCGAGACCTCCGGCTTCTTTTGATTCGGCAGTGAGTTTGATGTCTGTGCCGCGCCCAGCCATGTTAGTTGCAATGGTCACCGCCTTTGGTTTCCCTGCTTCAGCTACAACTTCAGCTTCTCTGGCGTGTTGCTTTGCATTGAGTACCTGATGTTTGATTTTCCGCATATTCAACATCTTACTCAGCAGTTCTGAGATCTCTACAGACGTTGTTCCAACAAGTACAGGACGATTCGCTTCGGTGAGCTCGACAATCTCGTCGGCTACAGCATTGAATTTCTCGCGCATCGTCTTATACACCTTGTCTTCCATGTCCTTGCGCACGATGGGCTTGTTGGTCGGGATGACAACCACATCCAGCTTGTAGATATCCCAGAATTCCCCAGCTTCTGTTTCCGCGGTACCTGTCATGCCCGATAGCTTGTGATACATGCGGAAGTAATTCTGCAAAGTGATTGTCGCATAGGTCTGGGTGGCGTCTTCAACTTTTACATTTTCCTTGGCTTCAATAGCTTGATGTAAGCCATCGGAATAGCGCCTGCCCTCCATCACACGCCCTGTCTGCTCGTCAACAATTTTCACCTTGTCGTCGACCACGATGTACTCTGTGTCTTTGTCATAGAGGCAATAAGCCCTCAACAATTGGTTCACCGAGTGAATACGCTGCGCCTTGATGTTATAGTCCTTGATCAGTTCCTCTTTCTGCTTGAGCTTCTCACTCTCACTAAGATCCGGGTTGTTCTCCAATTGAGCTATACCCTCTCCGATGTCCGGAAGAATGAAGAATTTGGGATCCTCTCCGGAACCGGTAATCAAGTCGATGCCTTTCTCAGTGAGGTCGATGCTATTGTTCTTCTCGTCGATGGTAAAAAACAGGGGCTCATCGGCTTCAGGCATCATTTTCTGATTATCCTGAAGATAGAAGTTTTCCGTTTTCTGGAGCGTTTGTCGGACACCAGATTCACTGAGGAATTTAATGAGTGGTTTGTATTTTGGTAGTCCTCTGTACGTCCTGAATAGTGGCAAGCCGGCGTCTTTTTCGTCACCCGCTTTGAGCCCTTTCTTGGCCTGATTGAGATAGTCACCTATCAATTTCTTTTGGGCGTCGACCAATTTCTGGATTCTTGGTTTCAACTCGTAGAATTCGTGTTCATCTCCTTTAGGAATCGGCCCACTGATGATGAGGGGTGTTCGGGCATCATCTACCAACACCGAATCGACCTCATCCACCATCGCGAAGTGATGTTTTCGTTGCACCAATTCATTTGGTTCGCGGGCCATGTTATCTCGGAGATAGTCAAACCCAAACTCATTGTTGGTGCCGTATATGATATCGCACTTGTAGGCTTCGCGCCTTTCAGCGGAGTTTGGCTGGTAATTGTCTATACAAGCTACGGACAGGCCATGAAATTCGAAGATAGGGGCATTCCATTCAGAATCCCTGCGGGCCAGGTAGTCGTTGACGGTGACGACATGTACGCCCCTGCCAGCCAATGCGTTGAGATATGCCGGTAGCGTCGCCACCAATGTTTTTCCTTCTCCTGTGGCCATCTCTGCTATTTTACCTTGATGAAGGACCACCCCTCCAATCAACTGCACATCGTAGTGAACCATATTCCAGGTAACCTTGCTGCCAGCGGCCATCCATTCGTTTTGCCAAATGGCCTGATCACCCTCAATGACGACGTGTGCCTTAGTGGCAGCGTGCATCTTGTCAGTCATATTGGCAGTCACTGACAATTTACCATTCGTAGCCAGCCTGTAGGCTGTTTCCTTTACCACGGCGAAAGCTTGGGGCATGATATCCAGAAGTATCTTCTCCAATTCTTCATCACGATCCTCTTCCAGTTTGTCTATGTTGTTGAAGACCTCTTCTTTTTGATGGATGTCCATGTTGGGGTTATCATCCACCTGGGCGTGAAGGCTGCTGATTTGATCGTCGATTTGTTTCAGATGTTCTCCGATGATGCCTTGCAGTTCGGTCGTCTTCGACCGTAAATCATCGTCAGAAATTCCTTTGAGTTTCTCATACTCCGCGTTGATCAGGCCAACATACGGCGTAAGTTCCTTCAAATCCCTATCGGTTTTGGTTCCGAATATTTTCGTGACTCCCTTAGATATGAGTTTGAGCATTACAATCTGGATTCTCTTATAAAAACGGTTAAAGTTAATAAGGCCGTGTTGTTACCAACTTCATATGTTCATGATAAATCATGCAACTGACCCTTTGCATTAACTTCCTTCTCAAAGCAAATGCCTTGCCTAAGTGGTTGATCGGTAACTATGTCAGTAGATCAGTGTCAATCTCACCTTCGAAAACCCTTTTCGCGGGTCCGGCCAGGTAGATATTGGTATACTTCTCACCCGACTGGTCGAAGAAAACGAGCAGTTTACCTCCTTTGGTGTTCACCGTGACAGGACTCCGGAGACCTTTCAAAGAGCTTATGACGGCCGAAGCTACTACGCCGGTACCACAGGACAAAGTTTCATTTTCTACACCTCGTTCAAAGGTCCTGACCCGTAACTGGTCTTCATCAATGGAAACAAAGTTTACGTTGGTCCCATGCGGCGCATAGCTTTGATCAAACCTGATTTTCGGTCCTTCTTCCATAATTTGGATCTTGTCCACATCAGGAACAAAGCGTACGTGATGGGGTGATCCATTGTTCAGGAAATAGTCATGCTCACCCTTGGTTTCAATTTCCGCTATGTCATGGATCTGGAAATGAATATTGCCGTCCTTCAGAAAGGCTCGATGGTGACCGTCGGTCGTAATGAATTGGGTTTCGTCTGAGAACAGGCCTAATGATCTGGCAAAACTAACCGCACATCTACTCCCATTGCCACAAAGACTCTTACTGCCATCAGGATTGAAGAAGAGCATTTCAAAGTCATCCTCCTCGTCGTTTTCGATGAGCATGAGACCATCCGCTCCAATGCCCCACTTGCGGTGGCATAGTTGCTGGATCAGTTTCAAGTTGTCTTTGGGGAAGAGGAGTTTCCTATTGTCGATGACAATAAAGTCATTACCGGTACCCTGATACTTGTGAAAATGGAAGATCATAGGTGCAACTAAAACAAAAAAAGCCGATCTAATGGACCGGCTTTAGGTTCAATTTCTTGTAGTATCAGATTTTTTCTTTGATCCTGGCGGCCTTTCCTTTTCGGCCTCTCAGGTAGAACAATCTGGCTCTTCTTACTTTACCTCTCCGCAGGACTTCAATCTTATCAATATTGGGGGAGAGCACCGGAAAGATTCTTTCCACTGCTATACCGCTGGATATCTTACGTACCGTGAAAGTTTCGCCGTTACTATTCTTGTTTCGGATCTGCATCACCGTACCCTGGAATTGCTGGATTCTCTCCTTATTACCTTCTTTGATCTTATAGTGTACGTTGATGGTATCTCCAGGGCCAAATGCAGGCCTGGTGCTTCTGACTTCCGCGCTCTGTTGCTCTTCTACGAATTTGATTAGCTCACTCATGTTGCTATTATTTACGTGTACGCCTCGAAAAAAGGATCGCAAATATAGATGTTTTATCTTTTATATTCATCTAAACTCAAAATTTTCGGGTACAATACCCCTTGAGTACTTAGGCGGATTGTTCCGACTTCTACCGATCCGGATGATCAAGCAAATCTGGTCGTCGTTCTTGCGTCCTTTTGACTGCCTGAGCGTGTCGCCATTCGGTGATTTTGCTCTCATGCCCTGAAAGAAGTACTTCGGGCACACTCCAACCGCGATATTCCTCGGGACGTGTGTATACCGGTGGTGCCAGAAGGTCGTCCTGGAAGGAGTCCGTGAGCGCTGACGTTTCATCATTCAGGACGCCGGGCACCAGACGAACAATCGCATCAGTGAGCACCATGGCGGCCAGTTCACCACCGCTCAAGACGTAATCTCCTATGCTAATTTCTTTTGTGACCAGATGCTGGCGCACACGCTCGTCGACTCCTTTGTAATGCCCACAGAGGAGAATAAGGTTGTCTTTGAGCGAGAGTTGATTGCAAAGGCGCTGGTTGAGCCGCTCACCATCTGGGGTCATATAAATCACTTCCTCATAGTCCCTCGATGACTTGAGATGGGTCACACAGCGATCGATAGGTTCTATGGACAGGACCATCCCAGCCCCGCCACCGTAAGCGTAGTCATCCACGTTTTTGTGCTTGCTGGTGCTGTAGTCCCGGAGGTTGTGAATTTCGATTTCGACGAGATTCTTGGATTGTGATCGCTTGACGATGCTCTGATTGAGCGGCCCATGAAAGAGTTCCGGCAGACAAGTGATGATATCAATCCGCATGTTTGTCGACGTAAATGTCTATCAATCCTTCCGGCAAAGTCACGTGGATGGTCTTGTCCTCCCGACTCACTTCATTAACCACTTCGTCCGTCAGCGGGATGAGTACCTCGTGGCCCTCATAATTCAGTGCAAGCAGGTCGCAGTTGACCATGTTATATACATCAGTCACTTTTCCCAAAACCCTATGGTTCTCCTTCACCTCAAATCCAGGAAGTTCGTGATAATAATATTGGCCAGGCTCCAACTCAGGTAGATTTGAATCCGGCAGCCACACCTCCGTCCCTTTAAGTTCTCGGGCTTCATCGAGGCTTTCTACTGACTCAAACTTGACAATCGCACGATCGCCCTGAACTTGGATGGTATCAATAAAAAAAGGAATCAGTTGACCACCTCTACGAAGTAGCACCGATTCCAAATTTTGGTAATGCTCGGGGTAATCAGCATCGATAAATACTGACACGTCCCCCTTGAGTCCATGGGTCTTCTGAATGTATCCTAGTTGATAACAATCATTGACACCCATAGTTGTCTCAGAATGTTGTTAGGCTTCAGCATTCTCTGCTGACTCGTCGGCGTTGTCCGACTTAGTCTCAGCATCTGCTACAGCTTCTGCGCCTTCCTCTTCCAATGCTTTTTCACCTTCCTCAGCGTTGGCATCAGCTACTTCAGCCGCAAGTGCAGCTTCGGCTTCCTTCTTCTTAGCAAGTTGAGCATCAATTCTAGCTTGATTGATTTGCGCTTCAGCCTCAAGTTTGGCTTTCGCTTTTTCCGCTCTTTCCTTGGCCAATTGGTCCACCTTACCTTGGATTTTACCTTCCTTGTCTTGCAACCAGGCTTCCAATTTCTTGTCCGCTTCCTCTTGCGTGATAGCACCTTTCAGTACGCCAATCTGTAGGTGCTTCCTCAAAAGGACACCTCTGTACGACAACATCGCTCGTACTGTATCAGTAGGCTGTGCTCCATCCATTACCCATTTAAAGGCTTTTTCATCATCAATATTGATTGATGCTGGGTCGGTATTGGGATTGTAAGTGCCGATTTTCTCGATGAATCGACCATCTCTTGGTGCTCTACCATCTGCGACCACTACATCGTACATGGCAGCTTTTTTGCGTCCTCGACGCGCTAATCTGATTTTTACTGGCATTTTTCTTTTTGTTTATGGAACCCGTCCATTCAAATTTTTTGAAAACAGGAGCGCAAAGATAGTGTTATCAATTCAGAAAGCAAAGACTGAGTACGAGGCTTACTCAAGTATTTGGTTTTGAGTTCAATTTGTCTAATCGTTTATCCGGTTTTCAAAACACTCTTGTGGTGATTACTTTTGAGTCATAAAACATTGACCCATGGATAATTATTCGTATATCGGCAATGCGGATGTAAGTTATATTGATGACTTATACATCTCCTACAGAAATGATCCTGAGAGCGTTGATGAATCCTGGAAGAAGTTTTTTCAGGGCTTTGAGTTTTCGCAGGAACGTTATGGCGAAAATGGTCACCCCACGGATAGCTCGGAAGCGGGAAGCCCGAAAGAAATCAAGGTCAGGAATTTCATCTATGCGCATCGATCGCGGGCCCATTTAAAATCGGATACGAACCCCGTCAGACGCAGGCGTCAGCACATCACGAGGCTCTCGCTGACTGACTTCGGCTTATCTGAAAATGATTTCGACGAGAAGTTTCAGGTAGGGACAGAAATAGGTATTCCCCAGGCGACGTTCAAGGAGATTAAGGAGCGGCTTGCCAGGATCTACCTGGGTCATATCGGTTACGAGTACAATCACATTCGCAATTCGGATATTTTCGAGTGGTTCAAGAAGAAAGTAGAAACTGAAGGTGTAGACATCAACCCGGGCCTTGACGAGAAGAAAAGAATACTCTCCAAGTTGACCGAAGCGGTAGTCTTTGAAAATTTCTTGCACACAAAATTTCTGGGTCAAAAGCGATTTTCCCTGGAGGGCGGCGAAAATACAATCCCGGCCTTAGATAAGATAATCAACCGATCAGCCGAGTTGGGAGCAGAGGAGGTGGTGATCGGTATGGCACACAGGGGAAGGTTGAATGTCCTCGCCAACATCATGGGAAAGACTTACGAGGAGATCTTCAGCGAGTTTGAAGGCACTATGACCCCGGATCTGACCATGGGGGATGGTGACGTGAAGTACCACCTAGGGTACAATAGTTACATCGAGACCACGACAGGGAAGAAGGTTTATGTGAAACTTGCTCCAAACCCATCACATTTAGAAGCCGTGAATCCGGTGGTACTGGGCTATGCCAGAGCTCAGATAGACGACGAATATCGTGGAGATATGAAGAAGGCCGTCCCGGTATTGATTCATGGCGACGCCGCAATAGCC
The DNA here is from genome assembly GCA_965601475.1 of Cyclobacteriaceae bacterium. GTDB lineage: Bacteria > Bacteroidota > Bacteroidia > Cytophagales > Cyclobacteriaceae > JAWPMT01. The sequence goes on from OZ271832.1 coordinate 3,075,839, forward strand.
GGGCAGGGAATTGTTTACGAATGCGTACAGATGTCCTTGCTGGATGGCTACAGTACGGGAGGGACCATCCATGTGGTGATCAACAATCAGGTTGGTTTCACAACGGACTATGACGATGCAAGGTCCAGTATATATTGTACGGACCTCGCCAAGATTGTGGATGCGCCAGTGCTCCACGTGAATGGCGACGACGCGGAGGCAGTGAACTTCGCTGCGAATCTGGCGGTTGAATATCGGCAGAAATTCGCCAAAGACATCTTTATCGATTTGCTCTGTTACAGAAGGCACGGACACAATGAGAGTGACGAACCGAAGTTCACACAACCGAAGCTCTATGCCGTTATAGCCAAGCACCCCAACCCAAGAGACGTGTATGTCAAAAGCCTGGTGGAAAAGGGTGCCATGAGCGACGATCGTGCCAAGCAAATTGACAAGGAATTTAAGCAGCAGTTACAGGATCGTCTGAATGAAGTCAAGCAGAATCCACTCCCATATAAACCCCAAAAAATCGAAGAGGAATGGCATCACCTTAGGAAATCCGGCATTGAGGATTTCGACCAATCCCCCGACACCTCCATCAGTGAGGAATTGGTGAGCCAGGTGAGCACGGCGCTCACCAGCATTCCAAATGAGTTCAAGCCGCTCAGGCAAATCGACAAGCTGCTCAAAGATCGTAAAGCCAATTTTCTGGAGAAGAAGGAGTTGAATTGGGCTGATGGGGAGCTACTGGCTTATGGTTCGTTGCTAGCAGAGGGCAAAATCGTCAGAATGTCGGGTCAGGATGTCAAGAGAGGTACCTTTTCGCACCGTCATGCATTCTTTTTCGACTCCAAAACGAATGAACCTTATTGCAATCTGGATCATGTCAAGGAGGGTCAGGAACCTTTCCGGATCTATAACTCGCTGCTGTCCGAATACGGCGTGCTGGGTTTTGAATACGGCTACGCCATGGCAACACCCAATGCCTTGATTTTATGGGAGGCGCAATTTGGAGACTTCGCCAACGGTGCCCAGGTGATGATCGACCAATTCATTACCAGCGCTGAAAACAAGTGGCAACGGATGAATGGCCTTGTTATGCTACTTCCGCACGGCTATGAGGGACAGGGTCCGGAGCATTCCAGTGCGCGGCCCGAAAGGTTCCTGCAGATGGCGGCCAAGGAAAATATGATCATGGTGAACATCACCACACCCGCTAATTTGTTTCACCTATTGAGGAGACAGGTGACATGGGAGTTTAGAAAGCCATGCGTGGTATTTTCTCCAAAGTCATTATTGAGACATCCGAAAGTAGTCTCTCCGATAAGTGATTTCGTGACGGGTGGATTCACTGAAGTCATTGATGACAAATATGTTACCAAGAAATCAGTGAAGCGGATATTGCTTTGTTCGGGCAAAGTGTACTTTGACCTCCTGGAAGAGCAAACAAAGAGAAAGGCTAAAGACATTGCCATTGTTAGGGTGGAACAACTCTATCCGTTCCCTCAAAAACAATTGCAAAATGTACTGAAGAAATACAATGATCCTGAACTGGTCTGGGTGCAGGAAGAACCAGAAAATATGGGGGCGTGGACTTTCATGCTGAGGACTTTCCACAAAGTCTTCCAGCAACCTCTGGATGTGATCAGTAGGGCGCCCAGTTCATCTCCTGCCACGGGCTTCCCCAAAGTCCACAAGCAGGAACAGGAGAAAATCGTAAAACAAGCATTTGACATTAACAAAAAGGAAATATGAGCCTTGAAATAAAAGTGCCGACGGTTGGCGAGTCCATTGCGGAGGTTACGGTCTCTCAATGGGCTAAGAAAGATGGAGATCATGTGGAGTTGGATGAGATTCTGTGTGAGTTGGAGTCCGACAAAGCCACGTTCGAAGTCCCCGCCGAAGCTGCGGGTATACTCAAGATTGTAGCGGCAGAGGGCGACACCCTTGAGATTGGTGCGGTACTATGTGAAATAGATGAGTCGACGGCACCCAAACAACCTGAAAAAAAGGAACCTGAAGCCGTCAAAGCTCCGGAAAAAACCGGTGAAGTGCACGAGATGCACGTGCCGGCAGTGGGGGAATCCATCAATGAAGTGACGATATCGAACTGGTCAAAGCAGACTGGGGATACTGTCGAGTTGGACGAGGTGATTGCTGAAATCGAGTCAGACAAGGCAACCTTTGACCTCACTGCCGAGGCTACCGGCAAGTTGGAGATCATCGCCAAAGAGGGCACTACCCTGGAGATCGGGGCACTCATTTGCAAAATTGAGGTGATGGACGGCTTAGCGTCCGCAGCAAGTCCATCGACCAATGGCAGTCCGGAGCCGCAAGCGACAAGCCAAGCCTCTGGAAAAGAGACTTATGCCACAGGTCATGCTTCTCCTGCAGCGTCAAAAATTCTGGACGAAAAAGGCATCAGTCCCGGATCGGTATCTGGAACAGGTCGGGATGGTAGAATAACCAAAGAAGATGCGCAAGCCGCTCAAAAGCCAGCAGCGCAACCAGCGGCGGCGCCACCCAAGAAGGCTGAAATCGCCCCGCCGGTCTTAGGGGGTGGAATTAGTCGTGATCAGCGACGGCAGAAAATGACGCCATTGCGAAAAACGGTATCGAGAAGATTGGTTTCCGTGAAGAATGAGACGGCCATGCTCACTACCTTCAACGAAGTGAACATGAAGCCCATCATGGATCTTCGGAAAAAATATAAGGAGCAATTCAAAGAGAAATATGAAGTAGGATTGGGTTTCATGTCCTTCTTCACAAAAGCTTGCTGTGTTGCCCTACAGGATTGGCCGGCAGTGAATGCGATGATCGATGGAGAGGAAATTGTATACAATGATTTCTGCGATATTTCTATTGCCGTCTCCGCGCCCAAAGGGTTGGTAGTGCCGGTGATTCGGAATGCTGAGGCGATGTCTTTTGATCAAGTTGAGAGAGAAGTCGTCCGGCTGGCCACCAAGGCCCGGGATAACAAGCTGAGCATCGAAGAGATGACTGGTGGTACCTTTACCATTACCAATGGCGGCGTATTTGGTTCAATGATGTCTACACCGATCATCAATGCCCCACAATCGGCTATTCTTGGCATGCACAATATTGTCGAAAGGCCAGTAGTGGAGAACGGGGAAATCGTCGCCAGACCAATGATGTATGTAGCCCTCTCTTATGACCACAGGATCATAGACGGAAGGGAGTCGGTAAGTTTCTTAGTACGTGTCAAGCAATTATTAGAGGACCCCACACGCCTGTTGTTGGGTGTTTAAACAGATATTGAATGGATTATCAAGTAGTAGTAATAGGTTCTGGACCCGGAGGGTATGTCGCAGCAATTCGATGCGCACAATTGGGGTTGAAAACGGCCATTGTCGAGAAATATGACACGTTGGGAGGGACCTGTCTCAATGTGGGTTGCATTCCTTCGAAAGCGCTTTTGGATTCCTCGGAGCATTTTCATACCGCAGCCCATCTCTTCGAAACCCATGGCATTGACATCAACAAGCCAAAAGTCAATCTGAAGCAGATGATTGCGCGTAAGGCAGATGTGGTCAGCCAAAATGTGGATGGCGTTGCCTACTTGATGAAGAAGAACAAGATCGACGTTTTCAATGGCCTGGGCTCTTTCGTCGATAAAAACACCATCAAAATTGATGGTGCGGAGACTAAGCAGATCACTTCTGAAAAGATCATCATTGCTACTGGGTCCAAGCCAGCCTCTTTGCCATTTATCAATATCGATAAGGAGCGCGTAATCACCAGTACGGAGGCGTTGGAGCTGAAGGAGGTGCCGAAGCACATGATTATCATTGGTGGAGGCGTGATTGGAATGGAATTGGGTTCGGTTTATGCCAGACTGGGGGCGAAAGTCTCGGTCGTGGAATTTCTGGATAGCCTTATTCCCTCCATGGATCGGACTATGGGGAAAGAGCTTCAAAAATCCCTCAAAGGGCTAGGGTTCAAATTCTACCTGAAACACAAAGTCACGGCCGTTGAGCGGCGTGACAAGTCAGTGAGAGTTACGGCGGAATCAGGCGATGGAGAAATCGTTGACCTTGAGGGCGACTACTGCCTGGTATCCATCGGTAGGCGTCCTTATACGGATGGCCTCAACGCCGACGCGGCAGGCGTGCTTGTCAACGATCGGGGGCAGGTGGAAGTTGATGATCACCTTCGCACCAATGTAGATAATATCTGGGCCATTGGTGATGTGGTAAAAGGTGCAATGCTAGCCCACAAGGCTGAGGAAGAAGGGGTCTTTGTGGCGGAGCAAATCGTTGGGCAAAAACCACATATCAACTACAATTTGATACCTGGTGTTGTGTATACCTGGCCTGAGGTCGCCAGCGTTGGTTACACAGAGGAGCAGCTTAAGGAACAAGGTAGGAAATACAAAAAGGGTCAGTTCCCCTACAAAGCCCTGGGTCGGGCAAGGGCTTCCATGGATGTGGAAGGTCTGGTCAAAATACTTGCTGACCAGCATACGGATGAAATTCTGGGTATGCACATTATTGGTGCAAGGGCGGCTGATATGATCGCCACGGGAGTCACTGCCATGGAATTCAGGGCCTCTGCAGAGGATGTGGCCAGGATGTCACACGCACACCCGACCTATATGGAAGCCGTGAAGGAGGCTTGCCTGGCGGCTACGGAGAACAGGCCGATTCATATGTAGGTCTCGGTTCTCCTTAAGCAAAAATATCGGCATCTACGGCTGTTGACTAATTGCTATGCCCCGGCTTATATTTTTTGTAATGATCAGCCGCGAAGGATTCTTCACTCATCTCTTAGAATCCTGGCCGGATTTTGGTTCATGACGCGATAGATCTGGAGGGCAAGGGTCAAAAGCGATACCATGAGTACACTCGCTAAGGTCAAGAAGCCGAAACCTGGTCCCAAGTCAATGCTATAAGCGTAGTTGTTTAGCCAAGAGGACATCAACCAATAGACGAGCGGTATCGCGACCAATACTCCTGCCAATATGGTTATCACAAATTTTGAGCTGACCGTCTGGGAGATTTGTCCGAGTTCCGCTCCAAGTACACGACGGATCCCAATTTGCTTCAAGTTCATATTAATGTTGATGGATGACAAACCGAATAATCCTAGTACCGCGATGAAAATTGCAAGGCCGGTAAAAACTTTGAGCAGGTCAGCGTACTGTTTTTCCTGAACGTACATTTGCCCAAGTTGATCATTCAAAATTCGATAATCAAAAGGCAGCCCAGGGAATATGTCTGACCATGAGGCTTCGATATCTGACAAAACCTCCGACGTATTACTTCCCTGATACTTGATCAAAACGTTTCGGGGCTGACCTAGCCACATCTGTAAGGCCATGGGACCTATTTGGTGATGCAAACTTTGATAATGAAAATCCTTGAAAACCCCGATAATGTCAAACTCCCCATTGGCAAAGGTCACCTTCTTACCTATCGGATTGCCATCCTGAGCTAGCATACTCGCCAATGTCTCATTGACCAGAATTGCAGTATTCGAATCGCTCGCAATTTGTTCTGAAAAGAATCTTCCTTTCAACAACTCAAAATCAATGACTCCCTGAAAAGAATAGTCTACACCAAAGTAGGCTGTCTGGATCACCTCATCATCCGACCACTCACGTAATTTCAACGGACTTCCACTGGTACTTCCGTCTAGAGCAGGGCCATAACTTACCGCACTTACCGCCGGAAGCATTTCTACCGCATTTTTGAAAACTTCTCGTTTTTGATGCATCAATTCACTCCTGAATTTGGCAACTAAGACACCTTCTTGTTCATAGCCTAATGCCTTTTGTGAGAAAAAATTCAACTGGCTTACCACAATCATACTGATCATGATCATGGCTGAAGAAATGGCAAATTGCATCAAGAGGATGATACGACCGGCGGAGAACCTTGAGCTGTTTCGGGCCAGTTGACCTTTTAGCAATGACATGGCTGAATACAATGAGAATCCGCCTCCAAAGAACAACCCACAGGCCAAAGAGAAAAGCACAATGATCAGCAGTGAAAGCACCATTAGCGATTGCAAACCTGTTGGCTGGATCGGTGGGATCAATCCTGCCTGACTTACCCACAATGCAATAAAAATGGCCATGATATTGGTTACAGCCAACATCACCAGCGTCTCCAAACCAAATTGCGTCATGACCTTGCTTTTGGAAGCTCCGAATACTCTTCGAATACCCATTTCTTTGAGCCTCATTCTCAGCAATGCAGAGGTGATATTGAAGTAATTGAAAAAAGCAACAAGGAGAATTAGGGCGCCAACAATAGCCAGGGAAACTAAGCTCTGTGGATCGTTGATTTTGAACAAACCACCCTGAGGGTTACTCAAGTTCGTAGAAGTGAGGTAGACGTCAGAAAGTCGCTGCAATTGAAAAGTGACACTCAGATTATTCCTTGACTGATTGTTTTCCCTGAAAAGTTTTGCGATGGCCGCCTCCAACACTCCCAGGTCGGCCTCTTTCGATAGTTGAACATATGTCAAAAAACCCAACCATGTCCAGCTGGTCATCGGCTCAAGTGCACCTGGGCCAGGTTTGAATGTATTGAAGGATATGAGACAGTCAAAATCGACATGGGATTGCTCCGGCACATCTTCAATGACACCTACCACCTGAAGTTCTATTTCGTCATTATAGGTAATGGTCTTCCCGATTGGATTCTCATCCCCGAAGTATTTGGTGGCAAATGATGTCGTCAAAATGATGGTATTGGGTAGGTTCAGTGCGTTGTCCTGATCCCCACGTAACCAGCGAAATGAGAACATTTCGAGAAAACCGGGCTCAGCAAAGAAGACTCGGTCCTCATAAAAGGATCTGTGCTCATGGGACATCAATACACTGTAGGCGTATCTGAGCCTGGCCATCTGCTCCACCTCCGGGAAGTTTTCCGTTACTGCCGGGCCTACAGCAGGAGGGATCAGGGGATAACGAATCGTTCCTGAAGACCTTTCGAACAAGTTGTTTACTCGATATATCGATTCATGGTTAACGTTGAATCGATCATACCTGGTCTCGAAATCGAGATAGGTTGCAATGCAAAATACACTGGTCAATCCAATGACCAGACCAAGGAGATTGATCAGCGAATATCCTCTTCTCCTCAACATGGATCGAAGCGCAACCCTCAGGTAGTTGATCATTAAACCTCCGTAAAACCTGGAAACACTCCTTTGCGAATAGTATTCTTCCGAAACATCTGCCATGGATTGAAAATCCCGTTTGACGATCAAGTCGAATGCCTCCTCCTCAGTCGCTCCCTTTTCAATCTCTTCTTCAATGCCTCTGATCAAATGGTCCTCCAATTCATCGATGTGCGACTCTTCAAACCCCCGGTGCCTGGAAAGTCCTTTCTTCCACGCTTGAATTGCTTTTTTAAGGTCAAAACTCATATCTCATTTGGCTTAAGGTTCCATACGCAGCCCAAGACCAGAGTCTTCTTAGCCCATTCAATGTGTCGTGATTGGGGTGACTTCCTCCCTTCTGCGATGATCAAACGATACTTCCTTTTTGGGGTGCTCCCAATATTTTGCCACTGCCACTTGGGATGACTGGCCCCTTCCAGGGGATGCAATGTGGGGTAGGGCATCGTCTGCTGCCATTCGAGGTCACTGCCAGAATATTCTTTCACTCTTTTGATCATCTCATAGAGCCATCGCCCTCCCATACTTAATGTCATTAGGTATAATGCCTAATACGATTAGGTATATAAATGGTTGCAGCTTCGCGCGGATCATAAATTGAGATGACACAAAATTTCCGAGGGTTTTGGGCACTGATTTTGTCTGGCCGCCACGGAGAACCGGCCGATTCATATGCACCTTACATTTCCAGTTCGAAAGGGCAATCGCTCAGGACTTTGCCATTTACCTGGATGGCCAGAAGATGCTTACCTGGATAGTACCTGCGAGTGGTGATCGGCTTAATGGCATGTGCCTTCCGGACAACTATTGATTCTCCAGGAGCCAGGTGCAGGTTCTTCAGCTTGAATACCTTGGGCGCAAGCTCACCATTCGCTTTCATGAAATGAATTGCATAGTCGACGACGATCGAAGCTTCGTGATTGCTTCTGTTGTTAAGCTCTGCGGAAAACTCCAGGGACTTTCCAAATTTTACCGTGGGTGTAGTAATGCTAAGACTGACCAATCCAATGTCAGCCTCCTTGTGCCCCAGCATCCTCAGGGCTGTTGCGTCGCCGGCTTTCACCAAACTTCTCAACGCATGCTTGATGATCCAACGCGTGTAGCTGGAGTCTGAATGTGACCAAGCCTCAAGTCGCTGTAGTACCTCTTGAGGGTTGTCTCTTGTGATGTCATTAAGGTTGTTGGCTACGCTTTTACGAACATACTCGGAGGGGTCGTTCTTCAGATTTTCCAGGATTGGGAAGATCTTGGAGGGGTCTTTTTTGAAAGCCGGAAGTGCGGGAGCCCAGGGCAGTCTGGGTCGACATCCTTCGCTGGACAGTCGCCGAACATGTTCATTTTCATGCTGAGACCATTCCAACATTTTTTGCATGGTTTCATCCTCCCGAGCCATGATGAATGGCCTGATTGCCCCTTCAGCGCTTCCATGCTGTGTGAAAAGCGCCAATGCCTCCAGGCTTTGTTCGAAATGCTCCAGGCCATACAATTCCACAAACGAACTGAAAACAAGCCCATCAAATCCGGAAAAGCTCGTGCAAGCCTGCTTAAGTACAGCCAGGGCTTCCAGGTAGTCCTCCGGGAGGTGCTTTCCCAGCAATTCGGCCACCCTGGTCAGTCGTTGTTTCAGGGCAAGTTTCTCCCAGTTTGCGTATAGTTCCTTTTCGAAAGCATCGTGATCCCATGAGGGCATGACCTTCTTGATTTCTACGCCTAAGGACTCAACAAATGCTGGTGTGATGAATTGATTGACAAGTGGTTCTGCCATACAGATGAAATATTGAAAATGAAAGTAAAGCAACCTCTTTGAGATTGCCCTACTCACCTACTACTGATTTTCTCATTTTACTGCATACCTGAGGATGGTTTTCAGTTTGTCAGGTGCGGTTCTTCGTGGGTCTGACAGGTAGATTTCATGGTGTAGTCCCGCAATCTCCAGGCCTTCATCGGCGATGAATTGATGAAGCTGCTCAATTGTAGCAGTTTCCTCTGCGTACGGACCCAGATGAAGGATTTGTGCACTGCGACCTTCATTGATCAGCTCAAATTTGACTTTGTCAAGATCTGTCAATTCCGGCTTTCGCTCCCTGACGCTCTCCATAGCACGGAAATAGGTTGGCTGTTCAACGAAATCAGGCATTCTGATGGCGATTTTCCAATACCATGAATTTCGTGGCGCCTGGATGAATTCTTGCTGACTTTCGGCTCCACCATCAATCCACCAATACCCTTCCAATTTCGGAACTGTAAAGTCCAAATCGTCCGCTTTGCAGATGAATTTGATGGTGTAGGCAGCGGCATACAGCATTTCCACCGCCTTCATGAATTCCGGATCTTCAGGTGCAGATTGGCCGGAAACGGTGAGGTAATAATAGGCATCCAGATCTACGATTTTGGGCTGTTTCACAGCCTTGTAGTAGGTTGGATCTTCTTTGACTAAATCGACTTTTGAGATAACCATTTTCTTTCTGTTTTTGTGAGTGATACTTTATTGACGATTAATTCGTGGAGATTGAGACAGTTTCGAAGTGATTCATTTGGACGGTGGATTCGTCGATCACCTTGAAAGCTTCTGCGGCTTCGGGCATCTTCATTACCTGCGCTGCAGCTTGCAGTGCATGGGTCTTACTTTCCCAATAGACAAGGTCCATCCATGTGCCATCATCATGTTTCGACAGTTGTCGGCGTATAAACCCATCAAAGCCTTCTACCACGTGCGTCAGATTGGCCAGTGACATGGCGACTTCTTCCTGTGAAAAGGTGGGCTTCGCCCGGAAAGTGACTACTTCGATCGTACCAATTTTCTTCTCCATATGCATTTCAGTGGGTTGGCAACCTAATAGCATCAGCGAGATTGCCAGGTGTAACTTGAATTTCATACTACAAAGAAATTGGCCGTAGTGACAGCCCTATGTCACTGCATTTTTAGTAGTTAGATTTTTTTTGACAGCCGATATTCAGACCTGCGGAAAAAGATGGCCTATGGCAGTTGTGATGAGTGTGGGGCCTGCCACGGAGGTAGCGGGGAGAGGTCAATAAGTGGGTTGGAAGCTCAGAATGTGTTGCCTAATAGTAGGTCTCGAAGGTATTTTCCACTGTCAGTGCAACGCAAGGTTTGAGCTGCCGATCAAGTTACATAATGCGCATACAACTCCTTCGCATAGTCTTTTGCCAGGTCCTGCAATTCCTGTGGGGACTCCACTGTCACATGGTTGCCATAGGACATAATCCACCTGGCGAGGTATTCATACCGCGGCGTGATGAACTTCATGCGGAAGTGATCCTCATGTTCCTGCTCCTCGACCAATCCAAAATAGTATTTCTGATCTCCCAGGAAGCGGGCCATCTGTTTGGTGAACCGCAACCACCCCACCTTGGCGTCGGTGCCCGACAGCGAGTGATCCAGGAAGTCGAGATAATTTGGGTGGCGATCAGGGTCGAAGGTGTGTGTGGTAATTCGGAGCTTTTGTATACGGTCGGTTCGAAAATCTCTCAGATCTTCTCGCAGTAAACAATAGGCGATCAGGTGCCATCGGGAGGAATAATACACGAGCCCCAGGGGCTCCACCTCGCGCGTTGTCAGCTCTTGTTTATAGTTGGACTGATAGTCAAAGGAAAGGGTGCGTTTGCTCCCAATGGCAAATTGAATATCTGTTAAGTGAGATGCCGGAAATCCCTCATTCTGCACCGTTAGTGACGGAACCACGGTCACATTTCTTTCCAAACCCTCTAGAAACTCTCGATCCGCGTAGCGGAGAACCGTTTTTACTTTGGTCAGGGCGTCGTCCAGTTTTTGGCGCGTTTCGGTGTCAGCATTTTTTTCGATGAACTTCGCGCCTAGCAGCAGCGATGCTGCTTCTTCTTTGTTGAAAACAACTGGAGGAAGGTGGTAGCCTTCTGCAATGAAATAACCTTCTCCTGCATCACCGCCAATGGGGACGCCCGTTTCTATCAGTGCCCGAATGTCCCTGAAAATCGTCCGACGGCTCAACTCAAAACGCTCCTCGAACATTTCCATGGGCGTTCTCTTTCTGCTTTGCAGGAGTATCAAAATCGCATTCAGCCGATCTATGCGGTTCATGACTGAAGCTTTTCGGTCAGGGCGGCAATTACTTTTTTGCTGTTACCGATAAAAATATCTTCACCTACCAGGAAAACAGGTCTTTTCAGGAAGGTATATTCCTGTCCAATTAGTTGTCGGTAATCCTCCTCCGTGAGACTCCTTTCTGCCAGACCCATCGAACGGAATTTCATCGCTTTTCTGGAAAACAGCGCCTCATACGAACCACTGCGTTGCTTCATTTCATCGATTTGTTCGAGGGACATGGGAGTCGATTTGATTTCGTGTTTCTCAAAATCTGTAATGAGGTCACCCAACTCATCCATGATTCTTTTGCAGGTGTTGCAGGTAGATAGGTAGTATACTTTTTTCATTTCTCAAATATTCCAGCTGTTTCCATCAAATAGGTTGGTGTGATGCCTGTGGCTCGTATCAGCATTTTTGCATCTTCTTTCAGCGTGTTGCCCGTGAACACCAGGGCCGTATCCAGGCCGTACTTGTTGCCACCGACAATATCGGTGGTGAGTGTATCCCCTACCATCAGCACCTCATGAAGCTCTGCTTCTACACCGTGGTCGGCAAAGTGATTGAAAGCAAAGTTGAACATTTGCGCATCAGGCTTACCAAACTTTATGAAGACCTTGTTGACCAGCTTCTCAATCATCTCGGCGATTCCACCAATAGCGATCGCCACGTTTCTTTGTGAAGAAGGATAGCCAAGGTCTGTATTGGCGACGACAGCGGGGATGTTTCGGAACCTCAGTAAGTTGGCAGCTTTATTCAGGTCAACTTCCCAATCAAATCCCTCATCATCTAGCAAAGCCAGGGCCTTGATATGCTCAACGTCATCAAGATGGACGGAACTGATGTGCAGCGCCTCCAACCCAATGCTTTCCATGAAATAGGCCGCGGATTTAGGGCCGATGTAGGCTACAGTGCCAGTCTTGACCTTGTGTCTGAGAAATTTCCTGGCCAGCATTCCCGAGGAAACGATATGTGAGGCCTCAACATTGGTATGGCCAATCTGATGGTATTGATCGGCAAGTGCCTGTGGACTTCTTGAAGCATCATTGGTGATGATGTAATAACTTTTGCCCTCGTCCTCCAACCATCGGAATGTCTCACCGACGCCTTCAACCGATCCGCTGTAATTCTTCAATACACCATATGCATCGAAAAATATCACCTTGTACTTTTTTGCTACTTCCTGGAACTGCTTGATTTTCATGTGTCAAAAGAGTGTCTTGAGGATTTTTGAGGGGTCAAATTTATCGATCTCGGCAAAATAGATTTCAAAAGCCTCGCGCTGCAACTGGCTGGCATATATCTCATGGAAAAAATAGCGGCCATCTTTCACTACGTAATTCAATATGAAGAAGCGATAGGCTTCTTTCAGAAACAGGACTTCGCTTTCAGTTAGTGGGAAAACCTGATGATAGGCGCGTAGAAACTCAATAAACCTGTCCTCCATCAATGGATCGATGAAGTAGCTGAATTTCGTCTTATCACCAACGGTAGAACACACCCGGCTGAAGAAATAGAAATCCATCATTCTGGTACTCATACGAAACCAATCGTAGTCCCACCTAGAGTAGAAAGAACCATCCGCCTTCACCGAAAAATTCCCGATATTCCAATCTACAAAGACCGGAATAGCTTTCCACTCATCGGTGTCAAAGGCCGCATTGGCAGTCTCGAAAAGTTTGATCTGCTGCTGGATGACATCAATATTTCCCCGGTGTTCATATTGGCCATCCTTAGTCGTAAGAATCGTCTTCAGATGATCCAGGTCAGACTGCAAAGTCTTGGACCAGTCCGGAAGTATCGTTGTGATGGAATCACATGCCTTGTGAAATTTGGCTAACTCTTGCCCCAGCCTTTGAATTTGTGTTATTTCCAGTTTTTTAGGGAGCATTTGATCGATACCTATGGGTTTGTAGAAAACAACCCAGGCATCGAGCATACTATCCTGGTAGCGATAGGTGAATACCTTGCCCTTTTTGGTGAGACTCTGTGATACAAAATATTCGTAAGGGGCCGGAAGGTTGATACTCAGGGCGTTGATCAGACGGTGATCTTCTTCAAAGTCCTCATACGTACCAAAATAGGACAGCTTGCCGATGACCTTGGCACCATCTTCCAGCGTAATCAAATACACATGATTGGTAGATACGCGGGCGCTTATGTCTTCTATCGCCACGACTTTTCTGTCAGTAGCGTAGGCCTTCCACGCCTCCTGGACAATCTCAGAAAAATCTCTTAGGTACATCTAATGCTATTGTGACCGGAAAGTTAAACCTACCTGAGATGAAGAAGTCCATTCCTTCTTCACTATATTAACCCAATGACGAATCGATCGCAAGAGGCCCACCTTGAGAAGAAGCTGGGCCCGTTGATGCTATGGGGCCTGGGTGTGGGCTATGTGATTTCGGGTATGTACTTTGGGTGGAACCTGGGGCTAGAACAAGGCGGTACACTCGGCTTGGGTGTTGCTACGGCCTTCATCATTGTGATGTACGTGGCGTTCACTTTCAGCTACACAGAAATGGCGTGTGCGATTCCCAAGGCAGGTGGCGCTTTTGACTATGCCCTCAAAGCTTTCGGGAAGAGGGCTGCATTTTTTGCGGGAATGGCCCAGAATATTGAATTTGTGTTTGCACCTCCAGCGATTGCCTTTGCCATTGGGGCGTACCTGTCGCTGTTCTTTCCGGAAATTCCGATTGTGGTCTATGCCATTGCAGCCTATTTGATATTCACAGGACTTAATATTTACGGAGTCAAAGCCGCGGCGTCATTTGAATTGATCATCACGGTTATAGCGGTTTTTGAGTTGCTTCTTTTCGCAGGTTCGGTATGGGGAGATTTTGAAGTGGCTAACCTTCAAAAGAATCCATTGCCAAATGGCTGGAAAGGAGCTTTTGCCGCCATTCCATTTGCCATTTGGTTTTTTCTGGCCATAGAGGGGGTGGCCAATGTGGCAGAGGAGACGATCAATCCCCAGCGTAACGTGCTCATTGGTTTTGGTTCGGCCATTCTCACCCTGGTCCTCTTATGCATCCTCACATTCACTACTTCCATTGGTGTGAGTGGCTGGGAGGGGGTTGTTTACGATAGCGCCGGGCAAGTCTCAGATTCGCCGCTGCCCCTTGCGATGTCCGCAGCATTGGGCACCGAGCATATTCTTTTCAAGATGGTGGGCCTTATCGGCCTCTTCGGGCTGATTGCCTCATTCCATGGTATTATCCTGGCCTCTGGGCGGGCCACCTATGAGTTTGGTAAAGAAGGATTCGCCCCTCCGTTTCTGGGGCGGATTCACAGGAATTTTAAGACTCCGGCCAATGCGCTATTGGTGAACACAGGTATTGGCATCGTGGCCTTGTTGACAGGCAAAACCGGAGAAATTATCACGATTGCCTGTTTCGGCGCACTTTCGCTCTACATTTTTTCCATGCTCTCGGTGATGAAATTGAGGAAGAACTTTCCGGACATGGAAAGGCCATTTCGTGTACCCCTTTATCCGCTGACGCCCTTATTGGCGCTCGTTATAGCCTCTGTAGCGCTGGTGGCCCTTATTGTTTTCAACCTAATCCTTGCGCTAACCTATTTTGGCATCTTGCTTTTATGCTATGTCTGGTACATTTTTAATACCAAATCTGAGCGAGAATGACTGTAAAAGGATTGTTGACCCTGGAGGTGTTGAAAGCAGAGGTCGAATCTGGCGGAATCGAGACCGTGATCGTAGCTTTCACAGATCACTATGGTCGACTAATGGGTAAACGCTTCGATGCTGAGTATTTCCTGGAGACGGCTGAAGATGGTACACACGGATGCGACTACCTGCTGACCACGGATATGGAAATGGAGCCTGTCTCGGGGTACCAATTCGCCAATTGGGAGCTGGGCTATGGTGATTTTCATCTGGTGCCGGATATCAAAACCCTGAGAATTGCCAGTTGGCTTGACAAGACAGCGATTGTATTGTGCGATCTTCAAAATGAGCAGTCGCATGAACCTGTCAAGATTGCACCAAGAAGTATTCTTAGGAAGCAGATTGAGGCGCTAAGCGAAGTAGGATTCCACAGCTTTGCCGCTTCAGAATTGGAGTATTACCTGTTCAAAGACTCCTATGAATCCGCTAATGAAAACGGCTACCGTCATCAGAAACCCGCAGGATGGTATCTGGAAGACTACCACATACAACAAGGAACCCGCACTGAAAGCTTCACTGCGGCTGCGAGGAGGCATCTAAAGCATTCTGGGGTTCCGGTCGAAAATTCCAAAGGAGAATGGGGCTTGGGGCAACACGAGCTCAATGTGAGGTACGCCGAGGCGCTGGAGATGGCAGACCGACATACCATCTACAAACAATGCCTAAAAGAACTGGCTGACAGCATGGACCTTTCGGTCACTTTCATGGCGAAGTATGATGCTGATCGCGCGGGTTCGAGTTGTCACATACACATAAGCCTCTGGAAAGACGGTGAAAATGCATTTATAGGAATACAGGACTTTGGGCAGGTTCGGGGTTCGGATATTTTCGGGTTTTTCCTTGGCGGATGGATCAAATACGTGCCCGACATGATGGTATTCTACGCGCCGACAATCAACTCCTACAAGCGTTATGTGGACGGAAGTTGGGCTCCCACCAGATTGGCCTGGAGCAGGGATAATCGGACTGCCGGATTCAGGGTGGTGGGATCCGGGAAGAAAATGAGGATTGAATGTCGTATCCCTGGGGCAGATTGCAATGCCTATCTGGCGTTTGCGGCTTCATTGGCTAGTGGGCTGCAAGGAATAAAGGAAAAAGTTGAGCCACCACCATGTTTTGTTGGAGACATGTACGCTGCACAACATTTGCCTCATGTCCCGAAGTCGCTTAAGGAAGCCGTCGGGAATTTTGAGCAAAGTGATTTTGTCGCTGGTGTGCTTGGTGCCGATGTAAGATCGCATTATGCTCACTTCTATCATCAGGAGGTCGAAGCCTTTGAGCGGGATGTGACCGATTGGGAGCGGAAGAGGTACTTTGAAAGAATCTAATTTGGAAATATTCGCAAAATGAAATTGAAAGACAAAGTGGCACTCATCACGGGTGGGAGCAACGGAATCGGCAAGGAAGCTGTGAAAGTATTCCTGCAAGAAGGTGCTATGGTCGTCATTGCCGATGTAAATGAGGCCGCTGCCTCAAACTTGATGGAAGAGCTACCCGGCGAGAAGGTCGCCTTTATCAAGACGGATGTTTCGAAGGCAAGGGACTGCGAGGCCATGGTTGCTTTCGCTGAAAGTCGTTTTGGCGCACTCCATATCTTGTTCAACAACGCCGGAATTATGCATGCTGATGACGGCAATGCCGAAGCCACCGACGAAGATATTTGGAACCTCACTATGGACATCAATGCCAAGGGCGTCTTCCTGGGATGCAAGTATGGGATACCTGCCATCAAGCGAGCTGGAGGTGGTTCCATCATCAATACGGCCTCGTTTGTAGCCATTCTCGGTGCAGCGACTCCACAGATTGCTTATACTGCAAGCAAAGGAGCGGTGCTCGCCTTGACGCGTGAATTGGCGATCATCCACGCGCGAGAAAATATTCGTGTAAATGCCCTTTGTCCTGGTCCGCTGAGGACCGAATTGTTGATGAAATTTCTGAATACCGAAGAGAAGAAGCAGAGGCGCCTTGTCCATGTTCCGATGGGTCGGTTTGGAGAAGCTAGTGAAATGGCGAAAGCGGCGTTGTATCTGGCTTCAGATGATGCCAGTTACGTTACGGGTACTGAATTCATGGTAGATGGTGGCATTACTTCCGCATATGTGACCCCTGAATAATGAAGAAGACGTTTCAAGTGGTTTCGCCGGTAGACGGCAGTGTCTACTGTGAAAGGTCATACGCCTCCGACACAGCGATAGAGCAAGCACTAGACTTAGCACTAAAAGTGCAACGCTTGTGGAAACACACCTCGATCGATGATCGCGCCAGAATATGTCAAGGAGTGGTGCAATATTTTGAAGAAAATGTTGCAGAGATTGCTAAGGAAATCACATGGCAGATGGGTCGGCCAATTGCCTATTCACCTTTCGAGATTCTCAAGGGTTTCAAGGAACGGGCCATGTACATGGTCGGCAAGGCCGCTGGAGCTTTGGAGGATGTTCAGGTTGAGCCGCTACAGGGCTTTGATAGATTCATACGAAAGGAGCCTATTGGTACTGTCGTAGTGCTTTCACCATGGAACTATCCCTACCTGACACCTGTGAACGTCGTCATTCCAGCCATTATGGCTGGAAACCCTGTGATACTCAAGCATGCGGAACAGACACCCATATGTGCTGAGAGATTCCAGGAGGCCTTCCAATATGCTGGCGCTCCGGAAGGTTTATTTCAATACCTTCATCTCACCCATGAACAAATTCCCTCGGTCATTCAGGATGGTCGCATTTCAGGTGTGTTTTTCACAGGTTCCGTTGAAGGAGGGCGGTCCGTTCGCCGCGCAGCACATAGCAAGTTTCTCAACATGGGTTTTGAACTGGGAGGTAAAGATCCTGCCTACGTGGCCCGTGATGCTGAGATTGGATCAGCCATCGAAAATCTGGTGGATGGAGCCTATTTTAATTCAGGGCAGTCCTGCTGCGGTATCGAGCGGATATACGTCCACACGGACGTGTTTGATGACTTTGTAGCTGGATTCAAAACCTTAACTGAGCAGTACATCGTGGGCAACCCTACCGATCCAAAGGTGACCATGGGTCCGCTCGTGAGAAGAGCTGCGGCAGAAAACGCTCAAAAGCAGATGCGGGATGCTGAGCTGGCAGGAGCTCTTCCGTTGATAGACACTTCGCAGTTTGCGAGCCTGCAATTACCCTACCTTGCCCCCCAAGCCTACCTCGAGGTAGATCACAAGATGGATTTGATGAGTAAGGAGAGCTTTGCTCCAGTGGTTGGGATCAAAAGAGTACGCAGCGATGAGGAGGCCGTTGATTTGATGAATGATTCGGACTATGGACTTACAGCTTCCATCTGGACGAAAGATGTGGAGCGAGCACTTGAAGTGGGGGATCAGATAGAAACGGGCACCTGGTTCATGAATCGCTGCGACTACCTGGATCCGGCTCTGGCCTGGACGGGCGTCAAGGAATCGGGAAATGGCTGTACGCTCAGTACACTTGGCTATAGTAGCCTTACCCGACCAAAGTCCTTTCACCTAAAGTTGCCTTCATGAAAGTCTGCCTGCTAGTCTGTGATCATGTAGTGCCAGAACTTGTCACACAGCATGGAGCATATCCTGATATGTTTCGGCGGGTCTTTCCATCCGTGGAGATGGATCCGTATTTTGTTTGTGACAGCATCTTTCCGGATGTGAGAGACTTTGATTACTTCCTTGTGACGGGCTCAAAGTCCTCCGTATATGAACCACAGGACTGGATTTATGACTTGTGTTCATTCTTCAACGATATCGACTCTTTCGGCAAGAAATTGGTAGGTGTCTGTTTCGGTCATCAGATGATTGCCCATGCGCTTGGAGGACAGGTGGAGAAAGTAGGTTGGAACATCGGCATTCAGAATTTCCGGGTGAAGACCCAAGTTCCCTGGATGTCACCGGAGCGAGAAACATTCAGTACGCCCATGTTGTGTCAGGATCAAATTACAAAGCTGCCGCCCTATGCCAAAGTCCTGGCCGAGGGAGATGCCTGTCCATTTGGAATGATCCAGGTCGGTGAGCGGTTCTTGGGGATTCAAGGGCACCCGGAATTCACGAAGAACTATGCCAAATCTATTTATGGCCTCAGAACTGACCAGATTGGGGCTGAAAAAATCGAACAATCCAAGGACACACTGCTGCGATCCATTGATTCTAAATTGTTTGAGACATGGGCCATGAACTTTTTTGGAGGTTGATTGGGTCATTAACTCCAATTAAAATCTGAATGTGACGCTGAATTCTCATTGCCGAAGTTACCTTTGCTCCAATTTGTACCTACCAAAAAAATCATCTTCTAATGCCGAAAGACACCTCGATAAAATCAGTTCTAATCATAGGTAGTGGTCCCATCATCATAGGTCAGGCTTGCGAGTTTGACTATTCTGGCTCGCAAGCATCCAGAGCTTTGAAGGAGGAGGGTATTGAGGTCACTTTGATCAATTCCAACCCTGCCACGATCATGACTGATCCTGTGACTGCTGATAACATCTATCTGCTTCCGCTTACAAAGAAGTCAGTCCGAGAGGTCCTGCAGAAGCACCAGATTGATGCGGTGCTACCAACAATGGGCGGTCAGACTGCGCTCAACCTGGCCATAGAATGTGAGCAGGCGGGTATTTGGGATAAGTATGGGGTAAGGATGATCGGGGTTGATATCAAGGCGATAGAGACTACGGAAGATCGCGAAAAATTCCGGCTGAAGATGCACGAATTGGGTGTAGGCGTATGTCGTGGCGAGACCGCCACTTCCTTCCTGAAAGGGAAGGAGATTGCTCAGGAAATCGGCTTTCCCCTGGTCATCAGGCCTTCATTTACCCTGGGAGGGTATGGAGGAGGCTTTGTCAACAATGCAGAGGAATTTGATAAAGCACTAGACCGAGGTCTTAAGGCCTCACCTATCCATGAGGTGTTGGTGGAGCAAAGCATACTGGGATGGAAAGAGTATGAACTTGAGTTACTCAGGGACAATATTGGGAACATCATCATCATTTGTTCTATCGAGAACTTCGATCCAATGGGCGTCCATACGGGTGATTCCATCACTGTGGCGCCGGCTATGACCTTGCCAGACACTGTCTATCAGGAAATGCGTGATCTGGCCAAGAGAATGATGAATGGCATCGGTCAATTCGCTGGCGGCTGTAATGTGCAGTTTTCCGTTGATCCCGATACGGACAAGATTATCGGCATCGAAATCAACCCTAGGGTCTCCAGGTCATCCGCACTAGCCTCCAAAGCCACAGGTTATCCAATTGCGAAGATTGCTGCTAAGCTGGCTATTGGTTATAACCTCGACGAACTTGAAAATCAAATTACCAAGACCACTTCCGCGCTTTTTGAACCGGCGCTGGACTATGTTATTGTGAAGATACCGCGGTGGAACTTTGATAAATTCAAAGGAGCTGATCGAAAGCTGGGGCTGCAGATGAAAGCCGTCGGTGAGGCCATGGGTATTGGTCGGAACTTCCAGGAGGCACTGCAGAAGGCTTGCCAGTCATTGGAGATCAAGAGAAATGGATTGGGAGCTGATGGTAGAGAACTTACTGATCAGGATGCGATTCTACATAGCCTGGCCAACCCATCATGGGACAGACTTTTTCATGTGTACGATGCGTTCAAACTGGGCATTCCGTTCAAGACCATTTACAAGCTGACCAAAATCGATCCATGGTTTCTGAATCAGATTGAGGAACTCATCCACGTTGAAAAAAGAATCGAGGAGTACGATATTGATACTATTCCTGCGGCACTACTTCGGGAAGCAAAAGAAAAGGGCTATGCGGATCGACAAATTGCGCACTTGCTGAGATGTCTGGAAAGCCAGGTCTACGGCAAAAGAAACGATCTGGGAATAAAAAGAGTCTATAAGCTGGTAGATACCTGTGCAGCAGAGTTTGAGGCAAAGACACCTTACTACTATTCTACCTTTGCAGATGAGAACGAGTCAACCGTCTCGACGAAGAAAAAAGTACTTGTATTGGGGTCCGGGCCCAATAGAATTGGTCAGGGTATAGAGTTTGACTATTCGTGCGTACATGGTGTATTGGCGGCGAAAGAAGCAGGTTATGAAACCATCATGATCAACTGCAATCCTGAGACCGTCTCCACAGACTTCGATGTCGCGGATAAGCTCTATTTCGAACCCGTCTTCTGGGAGCATATTTATGATATCATTCAACTGGAGAAACCCGAGGGTGTAATCGTGCAGCTTGGAGGTCAGACCGCCTTGAAACTGGCGGAGAAAATGAATCGGTACGGCATCAAGATACTGGGGACAAGCTTCGAAGCCCTTGATCTGGCCGAGGACAGGGGTAGGTTCTCAGATTTGCTGAAGGAATTGAAAATACCATATCCTCAGTATGGTACCATTGAAGATGCTGACGAGGCCCTGGAGCTATGCAAGGAGATTGGATTCCCACTATTGGTCAGGCCATCCTACGTCCTTGGAGGGCAGAGTATGAAGATTGTTATCAATGAGCAGGAGCTTGAACAGCACGTAGTGAATCTTTTGCAAAAAAAGATGGACGGCCGGATCTTGCTTGATCACTTTCTTGAAGGTGCTATTGAGGCGGAGGCTGATGCGATTTGCGATGGAGAAGACGTCTATATTGTAGGGATCATGCAGCACATTGAACCGGCAGGAATTCACTCAGGTGATTCCTATGCGGTTTTGCCACCTTACAACCTGGGTGATTTTGTGATGCGGCAGATCGAAGATTACACGCGGCGCATCGCCCTGGCCCTGGAAACAGTAGGGCTCATCAATATCCAGTTTGCCATTAAGGACGATAAGGTATACATCATCGAGGCCAATCCAAGGGCTTCAAGAACCGTCCCATTTATTTGCAAAGCTTACCAGGAACCTTACGTCAACTACGCTACCAAGATTATCCTAGGAGAAAAGAAAGTGAAGGACTTCAATTTCAAGCCTGTCAAAAAGGGTTATGCCATTAAGGAACCGGTGTTTTCATTCAACAAGTTTCCCAATGTCAACAAAGAGTTAGGTCCCGAAATGAAATCTACGGGTGAATCCATTTACTTCATTGATGATTTAATGGATGATTATTTCCTAGATATTTACGCGGAACGAAACCACTACCTGAGCAGATAGGTTTAAGGATTATATGCTGAAATTTCTGCTCATTGTCTTTCTACTGAGCTATGCGATCTATCGCGTTGGTGGTTTTCTGTTCAAAATCCTGACACTTGGTGGAGGTGCACAATCACCGCAACGGAAGGCGACAAGAAAGCGACCGGATGGTGGAAATGTCAATATCGATTACGTTCCTGGAAAAAAGGATCGAAAGCCCTACAAGGGGGGTGACTATGTCGATTTTGAGGAGCTTTCCTGATCCAGGGATTTAAATTCATCGTCTTTTTTTACCCATTCATCGGAGATTATTACTTGAATAACGAATCTTGATCAGGTAATTCCTGCTTAAACTTGACTTTAGCTGAGTGATCTAAACATTCAGATTATGAGTAAGTTAAGTAAATCGCTGATGTTGTTGGTAGTGTTTGGGATAAACGCACTAACGACTTTTGCACAGGATCCTAATCCGCTTCACCTGGAAATTGCCTCTAAGAAAGAAATCACCATCACGGCATTGACCGAAAGAGACTACCGGGGTGCTAAGTTGCATGTTGCAGAGCTGCTACCACTGCTCAAAAGGAATTTGAAAGAAATTGAGAGACAACTCAAAGTCAGTAAGAAAGAGCAAGCTGCCAAGCAGGTAGTTAAGGAGTTGAGCCATCTCCACAAGTCCAATGTGGAGATCTACAATAGCCTGAAACATGTAATGGAAGTTTCCCCTGCTGCACTGCGAGTACAGGGTGCGGGTGTGATTGCGAAGCTTCGGAATTATCAACCCGACGTGGTGGAGAGCGAACTTCTTGCATCTGGTAATTAGAACGCACCGTAGTTTTTTCCCTTTTGCTATAGCTTTGCCATCCTGATCCTCCAAAAGGAATAGATATGGCATGGTTCAATAGACAAGAAAAAGGGATTCACACACCTACAGACCAGAAGCGAGAGGTACCTGACGGTCTTTGGTACAAGACACCAAAAGGTACCATTGTCCACATGCGGGAGCTTCGCAGCAATGCGTATGTTTCACCGGAAGATGATTATCATGTTCGGATAGGCTCAAAAGAGTATTTCGAGATACTTTTTGATAACAACGAGTTTGTCGAACTCGATGAGAATATGGTATCCGCCGACCCACTTAAGTTCGTCGATACAAAGAAATATCCGGACAGAATTGCTGCCGGTCAGAAGAAGAGTAGTCTAAAGGATGCCGTTAGGACGGCTGAGGGCAAATTAAACGGAATCGCTATTACCATTGGCTGCATGGATTTCTCGTTTATTGGAGGTTCCATGGGGTCGGTCGTGGGCGAAAAGATCGCGCGGGCAATTGACCACGCAATCAAGCAAAAGACGCCTTTCCTCATGATTTCAAAATCCGGTGGCGCACGGATGATGGAGGCCGGAATATCCTTGATGCAACTGGGTAAAATTTCTGGCCGACTCAATCTATTGGAAAAAGCAGGTCTACCATATATATCACTGCTTACAGATCCGACAACCGGTGGAGTAACCGCTTCATTCGCGATGTTGGGAGATTTCAATATTGCAGAGCCCGGAGCCCTCATTGGGTTTGCCGGCCCGAGGGTGATCCGAGAGACGATTGGCAAGGATCTGCCGAAAGGATTCCAGAGTTCCGAGTTCGTACAGGACCATGGTTTTCTGGACTTTATCGTAGATCGTAGGCAACTCAAAGCTCGCATTACTGCTTTGTTGAAGCTCATTCAATAACTTTCGGGATTTACACCCTGTTAATGACTAACAATGTTTGCCTCACCATTCACTATGGGATGCGATCATGGTTTATATTTGCTTTCCAAATTTCTAAAGAAATTTATTTATGTCATCTATCGTATTCACAGCAGTAATTGCCTTCACTGTTGTCATATTGTTACTTGTTTTGATATTGCTTTTTGCCCAATCAAAACTCGTTCAATCGGGCCCTGTGAAGATTGTTATCAATGGGGATGAAGAAAATGCCATCACCACATCTGCGGGAAGCACCCTGCTTTCAACCTTGAGTGCTCAGAAAATATTTTTGCCTTCCGCTTGCGGAGGAGGCGGCACTTGCGCAATGTGCAAATGCAAAATTACCGAAGGTGGTGGGGACATCCTTCCCACGGAAGAAGGCCACCTCAACCGAACGGAGAAGAAGGAGAATGTGCGGCTTTCATGTCAGGTAAAGGTGAAGGAGGATCTCCACATAGAAATTCCGGAGGAGATCTTTGGCATCAAGAAGTGGGAAGCCACGGTAGTTAGAAACTGGAATGTTGCTTCCTTCATCAAAGAGTTTGTCGTCGAGATTCCTGAAGAAATGGACTACCAGGCGGGTGGCTATATCCAGATAGAAGTACCCTCCTGTGAGGTTGACTTTAAGGACATGGATATTACGGCTCACCCTGAAGAGCACGATGATCCGAATAAATTCCAATTCGAGTGGGACAAATTCGGCCTTTGGGATCTCAAAATGAAGAATACAGAAACCATCGAACGAGCTTACTCGATGGCCTCTTATCCTGCGGAAGGCCGGGAGATTATGCTGAACGTGCGTATCGCCACGCCGCCATGGGATCGTGCCGCTAATGGTTGGATGAAAGTGAATCCGGGTATTGCGTCGTCATACATTTTCGGACTCAAACCTGGTGATAAAGTGACCATTTCAGGTCCTTATGGTGAATTCTTCATCAACCCCTCTGAGGCCGAAATGCTTTACGTTGGAGGTGGTGCCGGAATGGCTCCGATGAGATCTCACTTGTATCACCTGTTCAAGACGTTGAAGACTGGAAGGAAGGTCACTTACTGGTACGGTGGTCGATCTCGCAGGGAGCTCTTCTATCTGGAGCACTTCTACGACCTTGAGAAAAACTTCCCGAATTTCAAATTCTTCGTGGTCCTTTCAGAGCCTTTGGAAGAGGACAACTGGACAGTAAAGAAAGATGTAGATGATGCGGAAGGTGATGGTTTCCTGGGCTTTGTGCATCAGGCGGTGATTGACGAATATCTCAATAAGCACGATGCTCCTGAGGATATTGAACTTTACTTCTGCGGACCTCCGTTGATGAACAAAGCGGTGCAGAAGATGGGTGAGGACTTTGGTATTCCTGACGAGAACATTCGCTTTGACGATTTCGGAGGCTAAAAGCACCATATAAAACAGATAAGAAAGGGAAATGCAGATTTCCCTTTTTTTGTACCAAATTTTTGCCATGGACCTTTCTCTATTTCTCGATCCCCTGGATGATCAATTCAAACGCCTCGTCGAACAAGATGCTAATTTCGGGCAATCGGTATTTCAGTACTTCCACAAATTGCCAGACCTGGATGGCATGCATTTGGCACTCATTGGACTGGTGGAGGTTCGGGGATCTGAGACACAGTCTTCAGGTTTCGGAGAGGCCGCAGACCAGGTGCGCCGTGAGCTGTACAAACTCCAAAAAGGAAATGGAGCCTACAAAATCGCTGATTTAGGCAACTTACGGAATGGTCCAACCCTTGAGGATACACTACAGCGCATTGAGGAAGTAGGGAAATTCCTTTTGATGCAAGGTGTCTTACCCATCTTTTTTGGTGGTACGCATGACTTGACTTTGGGGCAAATGAGAGGACATGGCGAGTCTTCCCAAAGGGTGAACCTGCTTGTGGTAGACTCGACTTTTGACCTCCAGGATGCTGTGCCTGACCAATCACACTTAAGACAGTTGATCGGTCAGTTTTCGGACAATCTCTTCCAGGTGACACACCTGGGTCATCAGAGTTACCTGGTGAATGAAGAGCTTTTTGCATTCATGGAATCCCTGAAGTTCGAATCCATCCGAATTGGCATGGTCAAAGAACGTCTTCGGGAGATGGAACCCCTTATCCGAGATGCGGATCTGATGTCTTTTGACTTGTCTTCCTTAAATCAACAATTTGCTCCTGGAGCCCCTGCATCCAATCCCTATGGGCTATCCGGAGAAGAAGCTTGCCAGGTATGCTGGTATGCCGGACTCAACGACAAACTGACGTCGGTGGGTTTCTATGGCATAGACGGAGACCTCGATGACGCAAAAGGGACTACGGCCTTTGTGAATGCCACCATGATTTGGTACTTCATTGAGGGCTACTACCATCGTACCAATGACCGTGATTTTCAGTCCCCAAACTTCCTGATTTATGAAGTCAGTATGCAAGGAGAACCAGCGTCCATAAGGTTCTTCAAGAGCAAAAGAAGCGAAAAATGGTGGATGGAGGTACCCAACGCTGAGAATGAGAATTCTATTTTCCTGCGCAATAAGATGGTACCCTGCAGCTACGAAGATTATGAAAATGCACTGACCGGTGAAGTGCCTTCCCGATGGCTTAGTGCCTTTGCCCGTTTAAACTAAAACAACTTGCCGAGTAGGCTTATTTAATCTATTTTCGGGAGCTAACAGTTTGATTAATAGTGCGAAAGAAGTTTGTTTGGCTACTGGTGTATCCGACACTGGTGATCACATCCTATGGTCAAAACCACGACTGGTACAACAAAGACCTATCCGAGGATGGAATACTTGGGGTGAGTATTGATAAGAGTTATGAGCGGGTTTCGCCCCCTCGGCAAAAGGTGATTGTAGCCATTATTGACTCTGGAGTTGATGTTGAACACGAAGACCTGGCAGCCAATATTTGGGTGAACACAGACGAAATTCCCGGAAACAACATTGACGATGACAACAATGGCTACGTTGACGATCTGAATGGGTGGAATTTCCTGGGAGGTGCTGATGGACAGAATGTAGTGACTGAAACTTATGGTGAGGTGCGCCATTACCAGGCACTGAAGAAAAAATTCTCCTCAATGGACACACTCAATTTGTCGGTGGAGCACCAAGGCGAATTCGGGAAGATGAAGGAGTTGAAGGTGGGCATTGACAAGAAGGTGGCTGCCTCTGAAAAGGAGCTCAAGGCTATTGCCGAATTCGATGAGACCTTGGGTCAGATTCAGTTTTTGTTGAAGCCGTTTTTGGACGGACAGGAAGCGACCAGAGAGTTATTGGAGACCATTAATGAACCCAATGAAGGTGTGCAGGCCGCGAAATCAATAATGCTGCAACTGGTTGAGAGCGGATTCGATAAAGAAGACTATGAAGCTTACAAGGAATACCATCGGATCAGGAGAGATTACCACTACAACATCAGTTACAACCCCAGAGGTATTGTTGGTGATGATCCGGAGGATCCCTATGAGCGATATTATGGGAATAATGACCTGAATGGTGGACATGCTGATCATGGTACTCATGTTGCCGGAATCATTGGAGGTGTCCGAGGCAATGACATTGGTATTGATGGTGTGGCTGATCATGTTGAATTGATGATACTCCGGGCCGTACCCGATGGCGATGAAAGGGATAAGGACATAGCAAATGCCATCCTCTATGCCGTGGAAAATGGCGCAAGAATTATCAATATGAGTTTTGGCAAGGGATATTCCCCGCATAAGGGGGCTATTGATCGAGCAATCAGACTGGCGGAGGCCAATAATGTATTGATTGTGCATGCAGCCGGGAACGCGGCGGTCGACATAGACGAAGCCACTCACTATCCAGTGAGAACTTTTTCGAATGGGGAAAGGGCAGGCAATTGGATTGAAGTAGGAGCTTCCGACCGCATACCCAACGAATATCTGGTGGCCACATTTAGCAACTATGGAAGAACGGAAGTAGATGTTTTTGCTCCAGGGGTAGATATTTTGTCCACAATACCTGGGAGTAGGTACAAAGAAAACAGTGGTACGAGTATGGCTGCGCCTGTTGTTTCCGGAGTTGCAGCAGCTGTGTTGTCGCGTTATCCGGACCTCACCGCTCAGGAGCTGAAAAGCGTAATACTCAAGGGAGCTACCTCTTTCAAGTCGCTCAAAGTCTTATACCCAAATACAGCAGAGGAACGCACGGCGTTAGTGAAGTTCAAAAAGCTCTCTTCCACCGGAGCGGTGGTTAACCTTGAGAGGTCATTAGAACTTGCTGAGAAAATAGCTACTCGCTAGGTACTACGATCCAAAGGACGATGTAGACGAGGATGCCCGGAAAGGCAGCACTTAAGATGGATACCAAGATATAGGCGATTCGAACAAGGCTAGGGTCAAGTTCAAAATATTCGGCGATGCCGCCGCAGACACCACCCAGTATGGCGTCTTTTGTTCTTCTTAATCTCTTGGTCATAATCATCTAAAGATATTATTGATAGAGGAGTTTGTCAAGTACAAGCCCTATCGCTCCCTCGGCAGCTTGAAGAATCACCTTAGGGTCCTTGGTGGGCAGTTCTTGCGCAAAAGGGTTTCCAATGATGCTGGTTGTACCCTCTGTCTCATTCGCTGTGAGGAATCCAGAGTTGAAACTAATCAACAGCGCCAGAACAATGCCCAGGATGATGAGCAAGGTTCTTGTTAGGTTATTCTTTATGTTGGTTTTGCCAGTGATCATGACACAGACTAAATAACAATGACTGTGCCAAAATGTTGGAATGGCCGTTCAAGGGCTCAATTAATGATATTTTCAACATGTATCAAAGGAAGAATGTCCTAAAATGAACAGTAAATGATTGGGAGATTGACCGATTATGAAACCTTTTGTCTGCTGATATTTCATGCTTCTGGTCATTAGACCTAATTTAGAAAACCATGAGATTACTATTGTTGGCAGGTTTGATGACGCTGTATTCCTGTGTATCTAAAACCACTTCCGAATTCGATGCTTTTAGCCACATCCAGGATACAGAGGTCCGGGATATCCTGAAACGCGCAATTTCCTGGTCCGGAGGTATTGACCGATGGAGATCGCTTGACTCGATCATTTACACAAAAGACTCAAAACTCTTCCTTTCAGATAGTGGCATAGAGAGTGAGAGTATTCAGAGGCATGCTTATGCCATGCGTCCGAAGTTCTCCGCCCGGATCACCTGGAGTCCCGATACCTCCGAGTTTCATGAGATCTTGTACGGCGAACAATCGGTGAAGCGAGTGAATGACAGCGTAGTGGCAGAAGGCCGAAAGGTGGAAGAAACGGTGCTGAGCGCCATCTATGTGCTGGGCATGCCCTTCAAATTGCTTGATCCCGGAGTTCAATTATCATACGAGGGTAAATTGCAGATCGGCGAAAATGTGGCAGATGCTATACGAGCCGGGTATGATCCTAATGCTAATGAGAATCACTCCACAACCGATTTGTGGTGGTACTATTTTGACGAAGTAAGTGGCGCTTTCCTGGGTTGCCTGGTCTATCATCCGCCAACCTATGCTTATATCGAAAACCAGGCTTTCCACGATGTGGAGGGAATCAAATTTCACGCCCATCGGAAAAGCTATCGCTCAGACAGCGCGCGCAACATTGAATTCCTGAGAGCAGAATTCTGGTATTCCGACTATGAAGTCTCTTCCGCCAGCGAATAGATGCCGGGCAGATTCCTCCCGAGGCCATCATAATCCAGTCCAAAACCGACCACGAATTTGTCAGGGATCTCAAAAGCACAATAGTCTATGTGGATGGCGTGTTGGAGTGCTTCAGGCTTATACAGCATGCTTGCCAGTCGGATAGATTTTGGTCCCGCTGCCTGTAACATGGGAAGGAAGTGATGCAATGTATTTCCACTATCAACAATATCTTCAATCACTAAGACATGTCGGTCTTTGACCAGTTCTTCTGAGAGGGTGCTGATTTGCAAATTGCCTGAGCTTTCCAGCCCTGAATAGGATTTTGCCCTGACAAATGCAATCTCGGCTTCACCATCGAAACGTTTGAACAGCTCCGCAGCAAACAAAAATGAGCCGTTGAGCAAACCCAGAAAAATGGGCCGCTTGTCTGCCAGGTCCCCGTGAATTTGCTCGGATAGTGTTTCGACTTTGGAGAGGATCGAATCGTGACTAATGACCTCCTCAAATTCCTTTCCATGAATTCGCACCTTCTTCATGGGTGCAAAATAGCTGGAAGTTGTGCAAAATCAACGGATATCTTGG
Organism: Cyclobacteriaceae bacterium; assembly: GCA_965601475.1. Classification (GTDB taxonomy): domain Bacteria; phylum Bacteroidota; class Bacteroidia; order Cytophagales; family Cyclobacteriaceae; genus JAWPMT01. The sequence continues at coordinate 3,105,769 of OZ271832.1, forward strand.
TGCAGAAAATCGCCGTTATTAACTTAGTGCGAATACGCCGCGTAGAATGAATTTTGAAATAAATGCAGATCACCTGAAGACGATCACGGTCGAAGTAAAGTCTTCGTTGATACAATATTTGTCTTACTCCTACGGTGATTATTCGCTATCTGTGAAATACAAATACGGCAAGCATAAGGGACAGGTGCGCACCTATCAGGAGGTTTCACCAGCCCAGTTTTTCGAATTGCTAGGAGCTGATTCTGTTGGCAAAGCGCTTCTTAAGTTGATTCAGAAACTGAAATCCGTCCGGGAATACTCTTGATTTTCTGAGTTGCCGCCCCACCATTGATTTTGGGAGATTACATTTGACGTTACTAAATTCTAAGCCTATGCTTATTCGCAAGCACGTCATGTTTTCATTGCTCCTTTCTGTCCACTTGATTAGTGCTCAGCAAATGGATTTTGAGGAGTATGATCCCGTTTCTACGTTAGTCGTCCCCGAGAATCCGGTGACCAAAGCAAGGTTCCCCTTTGTAGACGTACACAGTCACCAATGGAATGTGACCAAGCAAAGGGTGGAGACGCTTGTGGAGGAGATGGAGGAGATCAACATGGCAGTAATGGTGAATTTGAGTGGAAGGGGATTTGATCGGGCTGCCGGAGACATCGGGTCTCAGTCTTATCTCAATGCCATGATTGCGAGAATGAATGGTGAAGCTCCTGGCCGCTTTATCGTTTTCACTAACGTTTCATTCAAGAATGTAGGAGCTCCAGGTTGGGCTGATGAGGCGGTTAGGCAGCTGGAAGAAGATGTGCGAAACGGAGCGAACGGATTGAAGATCTACAAGAGTCTGGGTCTGAGGAATAATGATGTGGATGGTAACAGAATTCCTGTGGACGACCCGCGCCTGGATCCGGTCTGGGCCAAATGTGGTGAACTGGGCATTCCGGTTTTGATCCATTCAGCAGATCCAAGATCGTTCTGGGACCCACACGACGAGAAGAATGAACGATGGCTTGAACTGAAGCTGAGACCGGGAAGAAAGCGCTCCGATAATGATCCCGCTCCTTTTGAGCAGATATTGGCTGAGCAGCATCATGTCTTTGAGAAGCATCCGGGCACAACGTTCATCAACGCTCACATGGGCTGGATGGCCAATGATTTAGGTCAACTGGGGAGGCACCTGGATAAGTATTCTAATGTCAATGTGGGTATTGGTGCCGTCATCGCGGAACTCGGCCGGCAACCCAGGATGGCCAGGGCCTTTTTTGAGAAATACCAGGATCGCATACTCTTTGCCAAAGACGCCTACAACAAGGAAGAATTCTACACTTATTTCAGGGTGCTAGAGACTGAAGATGAGTATTTCCCCTACTACAAGAAGTACCATGCCTATTGGCGCATGTACGGTTTGGGTCTTTCCGACGAGGTCTTGAAAAAGGTGTATTACAAGAACGCCCTTCGCATCATACCCAATATTGACGCAAGTAGATTCCCCGACTAGTGCGCGTCTTTCTTCAGTAATTCCGGGTATTTTGCCTTGAATCGATTCAACCTCGGTATCGAGACGTTGCGCACGTAAGGTTGGTTTGGATGTAAGGCCTCATACTCCTGATGGTAGTCCTCGGCATCATAAAAAACGTCGAAGGGAACAACTTCGGTGACGATGGGATTGGTATAATCTGACTGAATTTTTTCGATGTAGGCTTCAGTGAGGCGTTGCTCTTCGGCATTCTGATAGAACACTGCCGATCTATATTGAGGTCCCCTGTCAGGGCCTTGTCGATTAGGGGTAGTGGGATCATGTGATCCAAAGAATACCACCAGGAGCGTTTCGAATGAAACCACTTCCGGATCATAGTATACTTCCACTGCTTCTGCATGACGTGTAGCGCCGGAGCTTACGAGTCGATAGTTGGGGTTCTTGATTTTGCCTCCTGAATAGCCTGAAATGGCTTCTTCTACGCCTTCAACAGACTGAAATATGGCCTCAACGCACCAGAAGCAGCCACTGGCGAAGTAGGCCTTCTCAAGACCTTCCAGGTTTTTGGGACTGGCGGATTGCTGGCTTTCTGCCGGCGAAGAACAGGCAATCACCAATATGACCGTCAATAAAGACAACAAACCTTTGTGGATTCCTTTTTGCAGCTTTTCCATAGGTAATATTACAAATGAACCTGGCAAATAGTTGCCCCGTTTCTGTCCAGCGCCCGACAGGTGAAGTTCGGAAGAGGCACATCGGTTGTTAAAACAGGTTAAAAGGATGAGAACCAATGGATGAAATTGGGCAAGCGTGATCCCAGTTAAAATCGGCATTATTTACTATGTCCCATTCTCTGTTTTGTTCGCCTTTGGCAAACAGCCAATAAATCATGCCTACCTTAATTGCTGATTCTTTCCTAACTTTTTCGGTAAAAATCATCGTGCCTGAGGTTCCTACTGTCTTTCTTTCCTATGCCTGGGCCAACAGCGCAGAAGCAGATGAAATTGACAACCACTTTGAATCGGTAGGTATACAATTTCGCCGGGACATTCGTGATTTGGAGTTCAAGTCCCCTATCAAAGAATTCATGCAGCAGGTGGGCAAGTCCGACTATGTTGTAATGCTGATCAGCGACGACTTTTTGAATTCTCCTAACTGTATGTATGAGGTTCTGGAGCTGATGCGTGATCGGGAATTCGATAAGAGGCTCCTGCAGGTGATATTACCCGGCGTGAAAATCTTTGACCCTAAATACCGTGTTGATTTGATTAGGAAGTGGAATGCCCGTGTGGAGGAATTGACAGCGAGGATTCAGGACCTCCCACTTGGCGCAGTTGGACCGATCGCAAATGAAATCAAGCATTACGGGGAAATATGCAGCAACATAGCTTTTTTCACTCAATCTCTGGTTGATCAGAATTCAATTTCATACGCCGACCTGAAGGCCAACAATTACAAGCTACTTCTTAGGTTTATGGGCATAGATGAAGATTTGCTGGTCTCCCGATTACTAGAAATTCAGGAAATACCTAATAAGAAGGAAGCTATTCGCGAAGCCGATAGGTTTACAAGAAAGTATCCATCCTATGCCAGGGGGTTTTTCACTTTGGGGTTCTTCCAGGATGATCCAGCTGATAGAATATACTACTATGATCTGGCTATAGATATAGACCCTGAGTTGGCGATTGCGTATTACAATAGAGGTGTGAATAAACACTATCTCGGGGATACAAAAGGTGCCATTGCAGATTATGATAAATCAATAGAACTCAATCCTAACCATCTCAGTTCCTACATCAATCGTGGAGCAGATAAGCGGACTTTAGCAGACTATGAGGGAGCTATAGCGGATTACGATGTAGCAATCAAACTTAATCCAACGCATGCGAGCACCTACAACAATCGAGGGAATAGCAAGGCCCATTTGTATGATTATGAAGGAGCTATTGCTGACTATGACAAAGCTATAGAACTTGCTCCTGAGTACGTCAGGGCCTATTTCAATCGGGGAATCGCTAAGGCGGATCTATCCGAACATGAAAACGCTATAGCTGACTACAACAAAGCTATCAAGCTGGATCCAAACAATATTCGGGCCTATGGCATTCGAGGCCTTAGCAAGTCTGCAATGAAGGATGAGAAGGGTGCGATAGCCGATTTCAGCAAGGTCATTGAACTGGATCCGAATAATGGGCAAGCCTACGAAAGTAGAGGTAATAGCAAAGACAATCTAGGTGACGAAAAAGGAGCTAAGGAGGATTGGGACAAAGCTGCTGCGCTAGATCAAGGCCTGAAAGCATTAGAAGAACCGCGAAAGCCAGATTATTCGCGACCTGACAGCTAAGTACCGCGATGGGGAAACATAGAAGACATATTAGCTTTCAACGAATCCACTTTCTGTGTGATATTCTTTACAAATAGATACACGCTGTCCAAGAACTGATTGTTTGGGAATGATATGTTTTCTACATCATCGCCATAGCTACTAGCCACCATTTCTATTGGTTGAGGCTGCAGAGGTGATTATTTTCCTGGTAACCGGAAGAAAGTCTCAGACCGGTAGTTTGTTAGCCTCCAATCGACGATATCGAGGAGTCTCCGTGATGGTTTACTTTCCATAAACTGTTCTTGCAGAATAACTAAATTTGCTGTTTCCCCATCATCGGTCAGAAGATACCATTTTTTGGAATGACGCAAGTAGTGAGCACGTGATGTTACGTAATTAATAAGGTCGGAGGAGCCATATTCCAACAGCGCCTGGAGGTACAGCACCAATTCAAACCCGGATTGTACCACGAAGTACGTTCTACGAGCTTTCTTAGGGCTTTTGAAAACCATATCGTCAGCCATCTCGGTGAAAAAGCTTTTCATCAGATTAGTTGTAAGACGTGTTGATCGCCTGACACTATCAATCGCCAAGTCAACCTCGTACTTCGCTGCTAGATACTCGTAGATGGACTTATGTGAAAACTTGAAGAGACCACCTGGATCGCGGTTTAGTAATGACCTGGAGGTGACATCAATTTCCTTTAGTTCAATGCCTAACCTGATTGCTATGTCTTTGACATTCGAAATTGGAATTTTGGTCCCCTTACGCATCCGCTCACGTCGATGTGTGTAGCGGGCGGTAGCCATCAAGAATCTCCACATTTGTCCCCGAAAATACTCCGGAGTGCGGCCACTTTCTTTTAGAGAACCCAGTTGCTTGAGTGATTCGCGTTCTACCCATTTTCGACATAGTGTTTGATAGATTTCTGACCTTTGTCGAAAGGGTTCCTTTGATTCGATAAGAAGGTGAACCCAAGACAATAATAGGGGCCTAGACATGAGACTATAGGACTGATCAACAATTGCTCTCGCTTCTTTCCTTTGCTTGAAAAACGGAAACCTCTTTTTTAGAAATGACTCGACATCATCATCTGTAAATGGAGATACATACTTCTTGAGAAATCTGTAGCTCCCGAAGCCACCTTGTTTTTCAATCTGAATGTCGTAATCTTCAGCATCTTCATTTGGGAAGAATTGAGTTCTACATGTGAGGACCAGTTTTCTGAAAAATCTGGTTGTGTTCAAAATGTTCTGAAGGCGTTCCTCATAGTTGGATTGGGCAAGTGGATCTTCGTCAAATGCATCCAAAAGCAGAATTGTGTTCCTAGCTTTTTCCTTATCTTTTGAGAGCCGAATAATTTCCTCATTCGCTTCTGGGTCTCCAAGAGGGATTAGGACGATTGCGTATTTCGGATTAACCTGTGAACGGTATTTTAGGAACAGGTTTATCATGAATGTTGTTTTACCCATTCCTGCGCCTGCCAGGATCATGAAATATCTATCAGATTCCGACCTAAAGGCCCTGAACATATATTTTATCAGAGGCTCTCTCACTGCGGAATTTGGTGCTTCGTGTAGTTCTAAGTGATCATGAGGGGCCTTGTCCTGGCAATGAGTTTCTACAAAATACTTCTTGGCCTCGTTTATTACATCAGCCTCATAGAACGGATGTAGGTCATTCTTATCTCTATCCCGTAACCAGGATGAGAATTGTCTCAGTAACTGGATGCCAGAGCTAAGTGCTTCAATCATATTCAGAACTGCAATAAACCGTTTTCACGAATCTAATTTGAATAAGGCAAAGCAGGAATAAATCTGGGGATTTAGATCAAGAGAGTATTGCTCTTACCAAGTCTACTGGGCAGTCTTAACTATCGGATTAGTTACTGAAAGATTTGGAAGATTTGAGGATTGTACTTTTTCTCAGATGCTTGTTTCTATCGACAATTGGCAGGAGTTTCCAGGTTGAAATAGCTGGGCAAATTTTTCTCGATTTCTTTCTCGATTTCAAATTTGTGGAATTGTATAGACATAAAAAAAGTCGATTCTGAGCTATAAATCGACTTTTTGAGTGTGAACCCGGCAGGATTCAAACCTGCAACCTCCAGAGCCGTAATCTGGTGCACTATTCAGTTATGCTACGGGTCCAGTGTCTGTTAAAAAAAGCTAACAAATACTAATTCCCTCCGAAAAGGAGCACAAAAGTAATAATTTGTGAAATAAATAATCGTTGAACCAGAGGTTTTAAAATAGCCTCTATCTTTGCCGGTCTAAAAATTGGAGCACATGAACAAACTCATTCTTGCGGGTTTTTTGATAATTATCTCAATGTCTGCGATGGCACAGAAGGACAGATATGCCCAACCTGAGCTACCAGGGGATTTGATGATAGACGTGGGTATGACATTCCTGAGAGATGAGCCAACCGAGATGCCCTTGCAGAACTTCAATTCTCGCTCCGTGGGTATCTACTACAGCCACTACTTCAAGCTTACCGATCGCATCACATTCAACCCTGCTATCGGTATTACGGCCGAGAAATTGAGGCTGGACAATAGCTCCAACTTCCAGGCAGACAGCGACAATAGCATAGTTTTCGATACGCTGAGGAATCGGGGAGACCTGAGAACCAACAAACTGGCTATCAACTACCTGGAAATACCTTTCGAGTTTCGGTACTATCCGAAGCCTACCGTAGATGGTGAGGGCTTTTTCATCAGCGTGGGGGGTATCCTCGGCGCTCGTATTGAGTCTCATACGAAAATCAAATACGACTTCAACAATGTGCGAAGAACAGAGAAATTAAGGGACCGTTTCGGTTTGGAGGATTTCAGGTTCGGCGCTCAGGCTCGGGTGGGTCTACGCGGCATTCACCTGTTCGCCAAATACTATTTCACTGATGTATTCCGGCCAGGTCAGGCCCCAGGAGGCGAGGCAAGCCCGGGTATTTTGACCTTTGGGATCAATTTCTCAGGATTCTAGGCAAAAATCATCAGGCCTCCGAAAGAAAACAGGAAGCCGTAGATGGAGCCAATCCAGATTTCCGAAGGCCGATGATAGCCAAGAGATAACCTGGAAGTGGACACCAATCCTGCGAACAGGACCCAGTAAATCAAAGGGTAGAAAAACACATCTCCTTCAGTAACCAAAAGATAGGTGAGGATACCCACTGTGGACCAATTGGCTGCAGCATGGATGCTGATCTTGAACCAATTGGTAATGATGAGCAGGGTGAATATCAATGCAGTGATCGTTACCAATGTCACCGACAACACGATTCCTATCTTAAACTGCGTAATGAATATGTATGTCGTTGCGGTGTAGAACAGCGTGATAGAAATGAAGGGCATGATGCGCTCCTCCCGATTTGTGAGCTCCAGGTTGGAGACCTTGCTCGTTAGTTTCAGTATGCCGATGGTGAAAATCGGAATCAGGCAGGTGGTGAGGAAAGCCGCAAAAATGAGGGTGGGGATGCTATCTATACTTACGGGCCCTATGAGATGGGGAGCCCGGAGGTAGAGAATTACCAGCATGTAGGTGGCGAGAAGCAGGGGGTGGAATAGTCCTGAAATGAATTTCATAAAAGCCGCCATGTCACAGTTCCTTGCGTAGGCGGGCCACTGGGATGTTCAATTGTTCCCTGTACTTGGCTACCGTTCTTCTGGCAATGCTGTAACCCTCCGCCTTGAGGAGCTTCTCCAACTTGTCGTCGGAGAGGGGCTTTCGTTTGTCCTCCTGATCAATCAGACCCTTAAGTTTATTTTTGACTTCCCTGCTGCTCACATCTTCACCACTCTCAGTGGCAATACCTTCCGAGAAGAAATACTTCAGCGGGTAGATCCCAAACTCAGTCTGTATGGCCTTGCTATTCGCAACTCTGGAGACCGTGGAGATATCCATATTGATTCTGTCGGAAATGTCCTTCAAGATCATGGGCCTCAATTTGCTTTCATCTCCCTCAAGAAAGTAATCATACTGGAAGTTGATGATGGCCTGCATGGTATTGAGCAATGTTTGCTGCCTCTGTTTGATGGCATCGATGAACCACTTGGCCGAATCCAGTTTTTGCTTGATGAAGGTAACCGTCTCCTTCAATTTCTTATCCTTCTTGTCGCTCTTGTCGTACGCCTGGAGCATGTCCGAATAAGATCGGCTCACTTTCAACTCCGGCGCGTTTCTTCCATTGAGCGACAGTTCCAGCTTTCCGTTATTATTGACCAGCATGAAGTCCGGGATGAGGTATTGGGTCTTCACAATGTCCTCTCCTGTGCCACCAGGCTTGGGATTGAGCTTGGTAATGACGTGGATCGCATCTTTCAGCAGCTCCTCATGTCGGATATTGAGCTTCCTGACGATTTTGTCATAGTGTTTCTTGGAGAATTCATTGAAGCACCGGTCCACGATGTCATAGGCCAGGCGATTCACTTCATCGGCAGGGTCTTTTCGTTCAAGCTGCAGCAGCAGGCATTCCTTCAAGTTGCGTGCACCAATACCCGCCGGCTCAAAATTTTGTATTTTGAATAGGACGTGTTCCAGCTCATCCACATCGGTGTCTATGCCAATTGAGAAAGCCAGGTCATTCACGATGGCCTCTAGTTCTCTTCTTATGTATCCATCGGAGTCCACACTTCCGATGAGATGTTTGGCAATGATGGTTTCACGTTCTGAGAGTCGCAAAAAGCCCAATTGCGAAACCAACTGCTCGTGGAGTGTTGCTCCTACGGTAACGGGCATTTCCTTTTCATCCTCATCCGACCTACCGTCTCCCTGCATTTTATAGCCGGAGTAGTCGTCATGCAGATAATCCTCCAGGTTCTCAAGTTCGTTGCTGGACTCTCCTTCCTCAGGCGCTTCATACTCCTCTTTCTCATCGTTCTTGCCTTCTTCCAGAGCCGGATTTGCTTCCAGTTCTTCCTCTACACGTGATTCCAATTCAGCCGTAGGTACCTGCAATAGCTTGATGAATTGAATTTGCTGCGGAGAGAGCTTCTGTTGTAAAGATTGGGTGAGCGTGAGTTTTTGCATTGCCTATATAACAATTCAAAAATATTTATTTCCGATTACACCGATCACAAAAGTTTGATCTGACCCATTTACATAGTGTGAATGCTTGCAGGAAAAACCATTTCAATACTTTTGCGCGACATTATTTCTGAAAGGAGCAGTGGAACTAAGAAGAAAAAAGATCAAGGATATCCTCAGCACGGGAAAAGAGCAGGAGTCGGTTCTGGTAAAAGGTTGGGTCAGAACCAAGCGCGGGTCCAAGAATGTAACGTTCATAGCGCTCAATGATGGGTCTACCCTCAACAATTTGCAGGTAGTAGCTGAGGCGGCAAGTTTTTCTGATGAGGAACTGAAAGACGTCACCACGGGAGCCAGTGTTGCTGTTAAGGGTCGACTTGTGCAGTCGCAAGGGTCCGGTCAGGCGTTGGAACTGATCACGGAAACATTGGAGATACTGGGCAAAGCTGATCCTGAGAAATTTCCGTTACAACCCAAGCGACATAGCCTTGAATTCCTTAGGGAAATTGCTCACCTGAGACCAAGAACAAATACCATTGCCGCGGTATTGAGAATCCGTCACAACCTGGCCTATGCCATTCATCAATTCTTCCATGAGAAAGGATTCTTCTATGTGAATACACCGATACTCACTGCTTCTGATGCCGAAGGAGCTGGAGAGACATTCAAGGTGACGACACTGGATCTCAACAACATCCCAAAAACCGAGGATGGGTCAGTTGACTTTAGTCACGATTTTTTTGGCCGGGAATCTAACCTCACGGTCTCCGGACAGCTGGAAGGGGAGTTGACCGCGCTGGCGCTTGGTGAAATATACACCTTTGGCCCGACGTTCAGGGCGGAGAACTCCAACACCACCAGACACTTATCTGAATTCTGGATGATAGAGCCTGAAATGGCCTTCTATGACATGGAGGACATGATGGACCTGGGCGAAGAGCTGCTAAAGCAAATTGTGAAATTCGTACTTGACCATTGCGAGGCAGATTTGAAATTCTTGAATGATCGGGCAATTCAAGAAGAGAAAAATAAGCCCCAAAATGAACGCAGCGAAATGAGTCTGTTAGAGCGGCTCGATTTCATTGTGGAGAATGACTTCATCCGCCTGACCTATACAGAAGCCATAGACATCCTGCGCAACTCCAAGCCCAATAAGAAGAAGAAATTTCAGTACCTGATCGATGGATGGGGTGCAGATCTGCAGTCAGAGCACGAGCGCTATTTGGTCGAAAAGCACTTCAAGAAGCCTGTGGTATTATTTGACTACCCCAAGGAGATAAAGGCCTTCTACATGCGGCAAAATGATGATGGGAAGACCGTGGCGGCCATGGATATTTTGTTTCCAGGCATAGGTGAAATAGTAGGGGGCTCCCAGAGGGAAGAGAGGCTGGAACCGCTCCTGGGCAGAATGAAGGAGATGAATGTGCCTGAGGATGAGTTGTGGTGGTACCTGGAGACGAGAAAATATGGCACCGTACCACACAGCGGATTTGGATTAGGATTTGAGCGTTTGATTCAATTTGTAACCGGCATGGGCAACATTCGCGACGTTGTGCCATTTCCTAGAACGCCGGGCAGCTGCGAATTCTAGGCAGGGTAGAATTGGGGATACCTGACTGATAAAATCTGCAAATTGTTCGGCCAGATTCAACATCTTTTTTGAACCAAATCACGTTAATTTGGCCGGATAAACTAGCTTGATTTGAATTCTCTCAAAGGTCGCTTCCTCCTCACCTTTGGCGTATTTCTCATTTTTTTCGCCTTGGCGACACTGCACTCATATCAAAGCTTGCAAGAGGTCGCAGCCATTCGGCAACTCCAGCGCAAAGTTGTGGATGCGAATAACGCCACGTTGACCCTGATCAATAAGGACCTCGTACTTCGCACGAATGAGACCATCAAACATGAGTTCTATGCTGATCCAAAGTTTATAGCACGGGTCGAACGTCAAAAAATTTTCGATAGTCTTTTCGTGGTTCTCCAGGACGTGGAAACAGATCAGGTGTCTTTGGATATTGAAGCCAGGGATCCCGTTCGGGACATACAAAGGCAAATCCGTGGCTATGATTCTGTACATACGGAAATCATGAACCTTCAATTGGTCAGGGGTTTTCGAGATGATGGTCTTGAAGGCGAAATGAGGGCCTTCGTGCATGAGCTTGAAAAATATACAGACCTGTTGAGTCTAACGGACCTCCTGTCACTTCGCAGGCACGAAAAGGATTACTTTCTTAGAGCAGATACGCTATACGTAACCAAGTTGGTGACACTGAGTGATCGCATGATCCAAAGCCTTGGACCTTCAAAAAGGAGTTTGGAAGCAAGACTGCTGTTGGAAGGATACACCAATGCCTTTCGCGAGGTCGTAAGGTTTGAGTCCCGTATTGGAGACAATGACAGGGGGTTGATCAAAAATATCATTGCCAGACAAGATCAGATCATTGAGGACCTCGATCGTTTGAGTGAGTATGTCAATAGCCGGGCCCAAAAATTGGTAAAAGATCGGGTTGGTGCTTATACGTTGCTTGTGGGCGTGGCTTTTGCGGTGTCAGCAGTCCTGGGGTTTTTTCTGGCACATTTCGCCTCCCTGGCACTTACGAAGCTTGCTCAAACGATGAAGCGCTCGCTGAACGCCGGAAAGATGGAACGTATCGGCAATCCACTCCGGTTTCCATCCTGGGAAACGGATTCATTGTATAACTCCTATCATCAGATGATAGATACAATCAATGAGCAAATGTTGGCATTGGAGAAAGCCAACGGGCTTCTTGGCGAGAAGAACTATAAGCTGCTCGAGGCTAATAAAGACCTTGCGAGGTCAGAGCTTGCTTTGAAAGAGTCCAATGAGGTAAAGGAGAAGTTCCTGTCGATCATTGGTCACGACCTCAAGGGGCCCATGGCCACGATGATGATGATGATCAACTTGCTGGTGGAGGACATTCATAATTTCAATGAGCATGAGACCAAACAGTTTGCTAATAACATCCTGAAGTCGGTCAACCGAATCTCCCTGCTTCTGGAAAACCTGCTGGCCTGGTCGCGGAGTCAGGTAGATAAAATTGATCCCGTAAGGAAAGAAATCGTCATCGGAGAGGTACTCAAGACAAATGTGGCATTATACGATCCCAAAATCGCTGAGAAAGAAATTGGGCTGCAAGTTCACATACCGGAAGGCCAGAAAGCCTGTGCAGATGAAAACATGTTTGATTTTGTCGTTCGCAACCTGTTGGACAATGCGGTGAAGTTTACGCCACAGGGTGGAGATATCGTGATTTCGGCAAAGTATCAGGAAGACCAGAGTCTATTGGAAGTGCAGGATAGCGGAAAGGGGATGACGGATGACGTACTGAAGAATTTGTTTGTTGACATCAATAGCAATCAGTCCATCGGCACGGCAGGTGAGAAGGGTACGGGCCTGGGGTTGGTCCTTTGCAAAGAATTTGTCGAGAGAAACGGAGGTTCCTTGACTGTTCAATCGCAGGTGGAAAAGGGCAGTTTATTCACCGTATCACTGCCCAGACCGAAAGACCTATAGTGAAGAAAGCAGCTGAGGCGAAGGGCTCTTGATATGTCCCAGGTTATCATCGAAGTATAAGATATACTCGTCCTTATTCACTTTTACCTCCATCAGATAGAAGGAGTCAATCTGTTTTGAGCCCTCGAATAGGTTCAACTGCTCAAACTCGTCTACCTTGAACTTCTCCCCGGCAAACTTCTCGCCAAGAAATTCCGAAGCGGAGGATGGAATATCCTTTTTGGCGTATTTCACACGTTCTTTAGTCCGTTGACCATCGGCGGTGTATGTGACCGAGTAGTCCTGACCTTCGAATGAAAACTCCACATAAACGAAGTCCGCACCATCTTTCTTGATCTTGGTCCATTGCTTGGCTTCAGCTCCCGGATATTTCACATAATGCCACTTGAGAAAGTCGAAGGACAAATCCTCTTCCTCAACCTTTTGCGCACTGGCATTGGCGATGAGGCAAAGTGAAAACACAAAAACTGGAAAAAATCTTTTAAGGAACTCCATAGCACGTCTCATTTTTGGTTTCATGAAACTACGAGAAGACCAGGAAAGATGGTAAACAGTTACAGTGACCCGGAATTATTTGGTGTGAGTGAGGATTGTAAATATCTAATTCGCCTCAACCTTAAGTTTTGCCTTATTCTGTTTGGGCTGCCGATATTTTTGAAAGGGTATCGCCAACAGGTTCGTCAGGCGGTCATTTTCTTCTGCCTTCATGTGCGTGTCGATACCATATTGCAGTTGCTTGATATCGTTGATGTAGACAAAAGTGCCGAATAACCGGTCCCAGATGGAAAAGATATTTCCGTAGTTGGTGTCGGTCAGCGGCTGCTCGAAGTGGTGGTGTACCTTATGCATGTTTGGAGTCACGATAAGGTAGGAGAGGAACTTGTCCACTTTTTCCGGGACATTAATATTCGCGTGCGTAATATGGGCAAATAGTACAGATAGTGATTGGTAGAGCATGACAATACCTATCGGCGCTCCAACGACGATCACGGCAAGGATGGTAAAGGTGATTCGAAAGACCGTTTCTCCCGGATGATGCCGAAGGCCCGTTGTCACATCCACCGTGGTGTCGCTATGGTGCACAACATGGAATTTCCACATCCACTTTACCTTGTGCTCGACGAAGTGTACGAAGTATGCGCCAATACAGTCAAGGAGCAGCAGGCCAACGACGACCTGAGCCCATAGGGGAAGGTCGAAGACATAAAGTAAGCCGATTTGATTGGCTGCCACGTAATCTGATGCCATGAGCAACAGACCTGCCATTCCAAATCCAATGATGGCTGTCGTCAGCGTGAAGAATAGGTTGAGGCCCGCATGCTTGATCTTTTGGTATTGGAAACTAAACAACGGCAGCAGGCCTTCCGCTATCCAAAACACTACAATTCCGCCGATTAGAAGTCCACTCCTGAACCAGACCGGAACTTCACTAAAAAAGGTGATTATTGCCTCCATAAACTCCTGATACTTAACGAAAATACAAAATGACGAGCGATTTTGTTTAAAGACGCCGCCCTTTTCGAATCGTACATGAGCCGACTCGGAAAGGGCAACGGTAAATGGTTATGCGCCCCTCCTGGTCATCAAAGATTTGCATTTCAAATTCCGGGAAGTCCTCTGGAGTCTGTACCCGGTCTGATGCAAAAACGGAAAACAATCCCCGCTGGAATGAAAATGAACCTTCAGTTAGCGTGGCGCCAGAGCAAAGACTTATAACCTGAAAAGTACCATCGGCACCTAGTGTCAGGAGCTCTCCCTGCAAGAAATCATCCTCGCAGCTCACAGCTGAAGTCCCAATCGTATCAATTTCGTACTCTCCGAGCCATGCGTCCAGATTCAAAGGGTCGAATTGCGGTTCGTCCTCCGAGCTGCATCCCCAAAGCAGTATGAAGGATAGATAAAACATTGTCCGATAAATCTTTAGGCTCATTTTTTTTATTTTAATCTCCAAAGGAGATTCCTACCCCACGCGCGGCCTTCATCAGATAGGTCTTCTCCACATCCACATAATTGTAGTCTTTGGTGGCCTCCAACAATGAGACGTCACAGTAATCATTGTTTTTATATACCACCATTCGACCAAATTTCTTTTCCAATACCATTTCGAAAGACTTCACACCGAATCCTGTTGACAGGATTCTGTCAAAGGCGATTGGAGTACCTCCTCTTTGCAAATGCCCCAGTACCATCTCGCGGATATCCGCTGGACAACCCGCCTCTTTCAGCTGATGGCTAAGCTCGTGAGCCACACCTCCCAGTCTTTTCATCTTGTATCCTACTTCGTCACTTTCCCGCTGCAACATCTCTCCACCCCTGGGTTTGGCTCCTTCAGCAATAATGATGGTTGCAAAACCTTTCCCTCTTTCGTAGCGGTCGTTGATTCTTTGCAGCACCTTGTCTATATCATATGGAATTTCAGGAATCAGGCATACCTGCACACCCCCCGCAATTGCCGCATGCAGGGCTATCCAGCCTGCCTCTCTTCCCATGAGTTCCAATACCATTACCCTGTGATGGCTCTCTGCGGTTGTCACAAGCTTATCAACTGCCTCGCAGGCGACCTGCACTGCTGTTTGAAATCCGAAGGTGAAATCCGTGGCTGACAGATCATTATCTATGGTCTTTGGCACGCCCACAATATTCAAACCCTTCTCATAAAGTACCTGGCTGATCCGTTGCGATCCGTCTCCCCCAATGCTGATCACAGCATCAAAGCCACTATCCTGGATGATTTTTACTAAGTCGTCGGTGATGTCCTTTTCCACTAAGCTGCCATCGGCAAGTGCCACAGGATAGTGAAGCGGGTCCCCTTTGGTTGTAGTCTTGAGTATGGTTCCGCCCCTCACATGTATTCCTGCTGTCGTATTGCCCATGAGATCGATAATTTCCTGGGGTTTACGAAGCACGCCATGAAAAGCCTCAATACTACCAAATACCTGCCAGTCCCCTTCCCGTTTTGCTCTTTTCACAATAGCTCGTATGACGGCATTCAATCCAGGGCAATCTCCTCCCCCGGTTAGTACTAGTAATTTTTTCATAAGCGTTTTTTGGCAATCAATTATTAATAATAAAGCTAAAACTTTTCAGAGAGCATTTTTGTCTTGAACAAAAGCTTTTGACTGAAATGAATTGGAAAGATGTGATGTATATGGCCCAAAAAGGAAGTCCCGCACCCGACCGAAGGGTACAAAAAACGGACGCCGAGTGGGCAGAAATTTTGTCTCCTGACGTGTTTCGAATCACGCGAAAGAAGGGAACCGAGATGGCGTTTTCGGGAGAATATTGCGAGTCACATGAGCCCGGAAAATATGCCTGCCGGTGTTGCGATGAACTTCTTTTTGACTCTAATCTCAAGTTTGAATCTCGATCCGGTTGGCCCAGCTTTACTGAGCCCGTGAAAGACAATGTGATCAAGTATGAATTGGACTACAGCCACGGCATGAGTCGGATAGAGGTGATGTGCAATGTCTGTGATTGTCATTTGGGGCACGTATTTCCCGACGGACCAAAACCCTCCGGCTTGCGATTTTGTGTCAATTCAGCATCGATCGTTCTCAAAGAACAGGCGTAGGCTTAGAAGGAGTCCGTCGTGAAGGAGATTTTGATTAACTGCAAATCAAGTACACTGGCTTTTGGGTAGTAAGAACCATGCAATTAACTTTCATCAAAAATGACGAAAATGAGGTTGTCGACAATTCTACTATTCCTGGCTACGATCAGCTGGGGACAGGAAGTTCCTGACCGTGATCGCCAAATAACGCAGGCGCTGCTTGCCGCCCCGATGCAACTAAGACAAAATGCAACAGTCTTGGGATACGATGCCCAGCAGAATGTTGTAGTTCTCCGCGAAGGGAGCAACGAAATGATTTGCCTGGCAAGTAATCCGAATTCCGACAACTTCAGTGTGGCTTGCTACCATAAGGACCTTGAACCATTTATGGCCCGAGGCCGTGAGCTGAAGTCCCAGGGTCTGGATTTCAAGACAATCTTTGACATTCGTGAGAAAGAAGTCAAATCCGGTGAGCTGGAAATACCCAATAATGCCACGCTAATGGTGCTGTCCGGAGAGGAGGATCCCGACACGGGAATTGTAAGAAATACAAGCACACGCTACGTTGTCTATATTCCCTATGCCACAAGCGAGAGCACTGGGTTGCCGGAAGCTCCGCTGAGTCCAGGTGCCCCCTGGATCATGAATCCAGGTACCCACCGTGCGCATATTATGATCACTCCACCCAAGAACTAGTATGAAATTGCTAGGTGTTTTTCTGATGCTGTCCTTAGCTGCCTTCCAGCAGCCCAAGACCAAGGTGATTTCAAATGTTGAAATGGTTCAGCTGCTATCTAATCCTGAAGTTCAGTTGGTGGACATACGCACACCTAAAGAATGGAATCGTGGGTACATCAAGGGGGCAAAAAAGATCAATTTCTATGATGCCGACTTCATGTCTCAGATGTCAGATCTGGACAAGTCCAAACCCCTGATTGTATATTGTGCGGTAGGGGGTAGAAGTGCTACGGCAACCCGGAAATTACTCGCGGCAGGCTTTCAGGAAGTGTACGATCTTGGAGGAGGTTTCAACGGATGGAAGACAGAACAGAGGCCAATAACGAGGGATTAGGATAAGCCGAGACTCCTCATTCAGGATCACTACTGTGGCAGAGGTAGTTCTGACCTGAAGGAGGCTGATGAGGCTATTGCGGGGAATACCGTTACAGACTGCTAACTTCCTGCTTATCTTAAAATATTCAATTTCAGCTATTTATAGGACCTAGTTTCAATAGATTAATTAATATTGCAGTGAGGATTATATTGAATAATCGATCTGTAACTGGTTGAATAATGGCCCTTTTTCCCTTGGGGCCATTTTTTTTGATCTAAATCACCTCATTTACTGACGATAATAGAGCATGCTTTCGATGGGACGCAAATAGCTTTGGTTCCATGAGCAGGTTAATAGTACTAATACTGTGCTTGGTTGCAAGTAGCTGTCTTACCTTAAAAGTCAAAACAGAGGAGAAACCCGGATTTGACTTTAGTAAACTCGAAAGATATTGTTGGCTGCAAGGTTGTGAGTTTAGCTACAAAGGTCCTGCTTCGTTGCAGGAGGCATTTGCCGTAGAAGCATTTGAGAACGCTATTGTTGAGCAGCTGCGTGAGAAAGGATATGTCCTGGATGAAGGTAATCCGGATTTTCTGATCAATGTGACCATCCTTCTTGAGGAAAAGAGTCATCAAATGATCTACGTGGAAGATTTTGAGACTTTGGCTGCACCGGTGACTTACGAGGAGGAGGTCCGCTATCTGAAAGGCACCCTGCTCTTCGACGCGATCGATATGGAGCAAACGGAAGTGTTTTGGCGATCCACGGCTTCAAAGTTTATGGATGTGCGGCCTGAAATCCGCGATGTGCACATTCAAAAATCTGTTGAAAAAGTGCTGAAGAAGTTTCCGGCCAAATCAGAGAAGTAGCCCCGACAGGAATCGAACCTGTATCTAAAGTTTAGGAAACTTCTATTCTATCCATTGAACTACGGGGCCAAATGCTTGTCAGCGGCGCGCAAAGGTAGAAAATTATCCGCTTCCAGCGAATTCAGTAGATTTTTTCTGGATGGAGAAAGTTAGGATAGATCCTGAAATGCTCCCTTTTCACATGTTCGCCAATCATCTCTTTCAGGGCTTCCAGGTTGGCCTTTTCCTTGGCTGAGATGAAAATACTTGAGCCGTTGTCTTTAAAGAGACTGCTTTCTTCTTCGCTTATCTTATCAAGCTTGTTGTAGACACGTATCGTTGGAATTTCGGAAGCACCTATTTCGGCCAAGGTTTTCTCTACCACTTCCATATGATCCTCGTAGGCAGGATTACTCATATCGATCACATGTAGCAGCAGATCCGCCTCTTGCACCTCGGCTAATGTGGACTTGAAAGACTCTATGAGATTGTGGGGGAGTTTCCGTATGAAACCCACCGTGTCACTGAGCAAAAACGGAATGTTATCAATGACGACCTTTCGTACCGTGGAGTCCACCGTGGCGAAAAGCTCGTCTTTGGCATAGACTTGTTCCTTGCTTAGCAGTCGCATCAAAGTAGACTTCCCTGCGTTGGTATACCCGACCAATGCTGCCCGAACGATACCATCTCTTGATTTTCGCCTTGTCGCCGCCTGTTTCTCAACTTTATCCAGCTGTTTGCGCAGCAAGGTGATCCTGTCGCGTATGATTCGCCTGTCCGTTTCGATTTCCTTTTCACCGGCACCGCCCCGGGTGCTGGTACCGCCTCTTTGTCGCTCCAGGTGCGTCCACATTCTTGTCAACCTGGGGAGAAGGTATTGGAACCTTGCTAATTCCACCTGTGTCTTCGCCTGAGCCGTTTTGGCCCTCTTGAGAAAGATATCCAGAATCAACAGACTACGGTCATAGATTTTGACCTTCAGTACTTTTTCCAGGTTGCGAAGCTGAGAGGGAGTAAGATCATCATCAAATATGATGACATCAATTTTTTCGGCAATGAGATAGGTCTTAATTTCATCCAGTTTGCCCTTACCAACAAAGGTCCTGGAGTCAGGGTGATCTAGCTTTTGCACAAAGCTCTTCTTGATATCTATGTCCAAAGTTTTGGCAAGAAAAGCCAACTCTTCAAGGAATTCCTGCACCTTGAAATCTTCCAACCGTTTGTTCGGTACGGTGACGATAACGCCTGATTCGTTTAGCTTTTTGGTTTCAATCATTGAACTCAACCCCTACAAAATACAAAAATGCATACTTTAGAGTTCGCCCGTGGCTATCACCTGATAAAAGTGACATTTTGACCGTAGCAGTTGTCATCAATACCGCCTGGAATATCTACAATTTCAGAAGAGGAATCATCACCTCTTTCATCGAACAGGGCCATCGGGTCCTGGCCATTGCTCCCAAGGACGAATATGTCGCGCATTTGGAACAACTCGGCTGTGAGTTTGTGCCCCTGCCTATGCAAGTGAGTGGAATCAATCCACTTGCCGATTTCCTGTTACTGATTCGGTTTCTAAATATTGTAAGGAAAAAAAAGCCCGAGGTCCTGCTGACCTACACTATCAAACCCAATATCTACGGCTCCATTGTTGCAAGACTGACCAATACCCCGATCATCTGCAACATCAGTGGCCTGGGCACCACTTTCATAGCCCGGAGCTTAGTCTCCAAAATTGCTATAGGGTTGTACCGCATTTCGGTACGACATGCGTCGCATGTTTTTTTTCAAAACGATGAGGACCAAAGACTATTTCTCGACCATGTGCCACTGAAGGGGACAACAAGTCTCCTGAATGGGTCCGGGGTAAATCTCGAGCAATTTCAACCTGTTGGAGTTGAGAACCCACATCCCATTTTTTTGATGATTGGCAGGCCAATGGTTGAGAAAGGCGTTTACGAATATGTTGAGGCTGCGCAGCTCGTTAGAGAAAGGTACCCGGAGGCAATCTTCCAGCTTATTGGCCGGTGGGATAAGGGCGACAAGCGGTCAGCGACGGAGCAAGAAATGAGCGCCTGGCAGCGCAATAAAGTGATCCACTATCTCGGAACTTCAGATGCCATAGACCATGTAATTGCCAAAGCCGATGCTATCGTGCTTCCCTCATATAGGGAGGGGACACCACGTACACTTTTGGAAGGGGGTGCAATGGGCAAACCTCTTATTGCGACAGATGTGCCTGGTTGCAGGCATGTCGTTGTAGATGGCTTCAATGGGTTCTTGTGTCAGGCTAAATCTGCAACAAGTCTGGCGCAAGCCATCATCAAATACATCCAGTTGCCCCAGGAGGAAAAGGTATCCATGGGCCAAAAAAGCAGGAAGCATATTGAAGAAAAGTTTGATGAACAGTTGGTGATAGCTGAATACCATCGGGTTGTAAATCAAAATGGCGCTGAGCACGCCACGACTTAGGTCTTTGTTCCTCATTTTAGAGTAATTTCGCCTCGAATTCTACCCTCAGAATTTGAGATTACTATCTACAATATCGGTATTAGTATTCATGTTATCGGCTTGTAAAGTGTACAAGCAGGACATACTTTTTGGCCTGGAAGAAGGTGAGAACACGTCAGTTGTCAAAGCTGTACAGGAGGCCGAGAGAAACTATATGATTCAAGTGGATGATATACTGCGACTGGATGTTTTTACGAATGAAGGGGAAAGAATCATCGATCCCAATTTTGAATTACAGAGAGGGATAGGTTTTCAAAACCAGAACATGATGCAGTTTACCTATCTGGTGCAGTTAGACAGCATGGTGAAGATCCCCGTCATTGGAAAAATGAAATTAGCAGGGTTGACCATCGACGAGGCAGAAAGTGCGCTGGAAGACCGTTTTGATGACTATTACAAGGGATCGTTTGTGAAGCTCACCTTTCAAAATAAGCGGGTCGTGGTACTTGGAGCCCCAGGGGGTCAAATCGTCCCCATGACCAACGAAAACATGTCACTCCTTGAGGTTTTGGCCCTGGCAGGAGGGATCGACTTTGGAGCTCGTGCCCACAATGTACGTATCGTAAGAGGCCCCTTGGAGAACCCCCAAGTCTATTTGGTAAATCTGAATACTGTGGAGGGGATGAAGGCGAGTATCATTCCGATAGAACCTGGCGACGTGATTTACGTGGAACCATGGAGAAGACCTTTTTTCGAGGCATTGCGTGATGCAACCCCCATACTTTCGGCGACCACCAGCCTGATTGCGTTTATCTTATTAATAGATAATTTGACGAATTGAAAAAGTTGTGGAGACCAGAGCTGAGTTAGAGCATACCAATTCGACGGAGACCATTAACCTGAGCAAGCTCCTGCTTGTCGTCAGGAAGAGTATCATCTGGATAATCATTTTTTTGTTGACGGGGGTTTCTTCCAGTTACCTTATTGTCAGATATACAAAGCCTGTCTTCGAGTCGAGTTCCCTGATCAAACTGGACTTTGAGAATGAGGCAAATACACTTGGACTTGTAAACAACGGCAGACTGGATCAGGATTTGGCCGGAATGTCAGGAGAAATCGAGATTCTTCGTTCACGTCTCTTTCTTTCCAAAGTAGCGGATGCTATCAATTATCGTGTGGCCTACCATTATTATGGTAGATACCTGACCGATGAGCGCTACAAGAACTCACCTTTCGTCGTTTCATACAAAGTAAAGAACCCGACCTTCTTTGATCGGCCCATTGACATCCGCATTCTAGACGGCACGAGCTTTGAGCTTTATGAGAACTTGTACAGGTTTGGTGATGATATTGTACTGGATGGGTTGAATTTACTCATTGAGAAGACCCCTTATTTCAATGAAAGCTCTATAGGTAAGTACTTTTTCATCATTAATTCCCAGGAGAGTGTCATTGGTTTTCTCAAGCAGAGTTCCTCCGTTAATCCGGAGAATTTCAATGCCAAGACCATCAGGATCAATTTTCGTGACTTCAACAAACACAAGGCTCGGGATTTTTTGACGGCCATTGATACGCTGTACCTGCAATACACCAAAGAGGCAAAGAACCAAACGCTCGATCAAAAATTGGGATTTGTCAATGAGCAGATCCAAATCACTGAGGAGAGGCTGCAGGATTTTGAGGAGTATTTCGAGGATTTCACCGTAGATAACATGACCGTGAGCCTTGAAGGGGATATCGCCCAGACGATTGTAGACCTTGGTGAATTAGATGAAAAGCAGTTCGAGCTGGAAGAAAGCCTCAGGCGTCTGGAGCTAATCAAAGACGGGACCTTGTCAGGTGCGGAGCTGGCATTAGATCCCTTCATTTTATCACAACTACCTGATTTCCTATCCTCGTCACTCAAATCCTATACTGCGGATTTGGCCCTGAAGAATGAAAAGCTGGCGTCATACAATGAAAACACGCATGTCATTGAACAAATTGAGTTGAGGCTCTCGGAGTCCAAGGACCAGTTGGATCAATTGCTGGTGAGATATGCAGCTTCTTTAGAAGAAACACTTCAGACGCTAAGGCTTAGACGAGCGACCCTGGAGAACAGTTTTGCGGAGTTGCCTTCAAGAGGTACAGAATACAACAAGAACAGAAGACTATATGCCCTGCAGGAGAGCTTTTTGCAATCACTGAGGCAGTCAAAAATGCAACTGGAGTTGACAAAGGCCGGGACCGTAACCGACGGCGTACTCCTGAGCTCCGCTGGATTACCACTATCGCCAATTAGTCCGAAAAAAGGTCTGATCATCGCCGCGGGCGGAGCGGCCTCCATGGTGCTGTCTTTTCTGTTCATTGTAATACGGTATTTTTTGAATAATGAGATCACGAGCCTTAAGGAACTTGAGGGTTTGACCACAGTTCCCATTCTCGGATCGGTACCTTATTACAAACGCGAGAAGCTTCCCTTGACAAAGTTGGTGGTCCATTCTAATTCCAAATCCGCGATCGGTGAAGCACTGAGGACTATCCGCACTAACATGGATTTCCTTAGCAGAGGTGAGCAAGTACAGACCATTAGCATCACTTCCACCATTAGTGGTGAGGGGAAGACATTTATTGCTGTCAATCTTGGAGCAATTATCGCCTCGAGCGGTAAGCGCGTTTGCATATTGGACCTGGATATGAGAAGGCCGAAAGTCCACATGGCTTTTGGCGAAGGCCCTGCTGAATATGGTGCAAGTACCATACTTGCGGGTTCATCGGAACTAGATGCCGGTGTGAGGAACACAAGAATAGAGAACCTCAACTACCTTCCAGCAGGACCTGTACCCCCCAATCCTTCGGAATTGGTCTTGACTCGAAAATATGAGGATCTGCTGGCATCCTTAAAGCAGAAGTTTGACATCATATTGATTGATACACCTCCTGTCGGCCTGGTCAGCGACGGTGTCTTGGTGATGAAAAGCGCGGATCTTCAATTCTATGCCGTCAGGGCCAACTATTCCAAACGGGAATTTGCCAGGAGCCTTGAAAACTTGAAGACAGTCAACCAATTTGAAAGAATGGCTGTTATTTTCAATGGTGCCGTAGGAGGATCCAATGGCTATGGCTATGGCTATGGTTATGGCAGCTACGGAGGCTATGGCTACTATGAAGAAGATGAAGCACCAAAGAATCGCCTGATGGGTTTTATCAACTCATTATTTTGAGTTAGTTCTTAGCGATAAGTGTGGAAAAAAATCTAAGGTTTCAACACAAATCGGAACAAAAAAAGGCCTAATTTGAATTGAACAGCTTGGTTCTAATAGACAATTAGCTATGCACGAAGAGCATAAAAAAAAGGAACAGAGGGAGTTAGCAAAGAAGTTTGAAGCTTTCCTGAAATTCAAGACCAGTCACTACTTCGACGAGGAGTCTTTCGTCAATATCATAACATATTATCAGGATCATGATAAACTAAAAATGGCTTTGAAAGCCAGCGAATTGGCGATTGAGCAGTTCCCGTATTCTACTGACCTCATAGCGGAAAGGGCCGACGTGCTTGTGAAGCTCAATCAAGCTGAGCAGGCGCTTGAGGTATTGGAGAAAGGGTTGGCCTACCAGCCAAACGACACAGAATTACTCATGCAACTTGGGACGATTTATGCGTTGCTTTCACAATACGAAGCCGCAATTGAGCGGTTTCGCCGAGCCCTTCCCCTGGCCGAAGAAAAGGATGAGGTACTTTATAATATAGGCCTTAGCTACCAGGGCATGGGCAATTACAAATTGGCTATTGAAAGCTATAAAGAGGCGTTGTCATTCGATATGACCAACGAGAGCATCCTCTATGAACTGGCCTATTGCCTGGATTTGCAAGGAGAATTGGACAACAGTATTGCCTATTACAAGCAGTTCATCGACAAGGATCCATACTCAGAGTTTGCGTGGTATAATCTTGGTATTGTCTACAACAAGCTAGAACGGTTTGAGGAGGCCATAGAGGCCTATGAGTTTGCTGTTGCCATTGAGGAGGAGTTCAGCAGTGCTCATTTTAACCTAGGAAATGCCCTGATGAATTTGGGCAACTATTCCAAGGCGCTTGAGTCGTACCTCCGAACTTTGGAGGTAGAAGGGGCCAGTGCAGAGATATTTTGCCATATTGGCGCCTGTTATGAAAAGTTGGGAGAGCTCGAATCAGCGTTGCGCTACTATCGTAAGGCGACCAAGCTTGATCAGCTCTACAATGAAGCCTGGTACGGCATGGGCGTTGTACTTGGCTTGCAAAAGAGACCCTATGAGTCCGTCCATTTCCTGACTAAGGCGACGAAATTGGATCCGGAAAACGGCATCTACTGGAAGGGTCTGGCGGAGGCTGAGTATCAAATTGGCAATGTCGTTTCAGCTCAGGATGCCTTTATTCAGGCTAGCGAACTTTTACCCCTGGATCCCAAGGTTTGGCTGGACTGGTCAATTCTATATTATGACCAGGGGGATTACGAACAGGCTATTGCCATAGTAGAAAATGGACTGGATGAAATGCCTGATGATGCTGATTTACATTATCGAGGTGTTGTTTACCTCATTTCGCAAGGCAGGTATAAGGAAGCATTCAATAAACTCGAAATCGCACTAATCCTTGATTTTGAGAAACATGTACAACTTTTTGATTTCTTTCAAAACCCACAAAAACAGACTGCGCTCTTCAGAATTATCGAGCAATACCGAAAAAACGATTAATCAAGTGGGTATAGTCTGGTCTGGATTTTAGATTTTTGGGGCTTGTTTTGAAAATTTGGTAAACACCAATGAATTATCACCTGACAAAAATTCCCGAAAGAACAACCAAAGACCGCACCACAGGCCTCACCATGGTCATGGATAAGGGCCTGGCCATCCGGGAGGTAGAGGATCTGATTGATACCTGTGGCGAGTACGTGGATATTGTGAAGTTCGGATGGGCAACCTCCTATGTCACTTCAAGGCTTGAAGAGAAGATTAGCCTTTTCAAGGAAGCCGGCATACCCTGCTACTTCGGGGGTACGTTATTCGAGGCTTTCATCGTCCGCGATCAATTTGATGATTATCTCCGGGTTTTGGAAAAGTTTGGGATTCAGCATGCAGAGGTAAGCGATGGCTCCATTGAGTTGGATCACGGTGTGAAGTGTGATTACATTGCTAAACTGGCGAAGCATGTGACCGTTCTTAGTGAAGTTGGATCGAAAGATGCGGCAAAAATCATTCCGCCCTACAAGTGGATTGAACAAATGCATACCGAATTGGAGGCCGGAGCCTGGAAGGTTATAGGTGAGGCGCGTGAAGCGGGAAACGTCGGCTTGTTCAGGGATTCCGGAGAAGTCAGACAAGGCTTGGTAGAAGAGATATTGACGAAAATCCCGTCTGATAAAATCATCTGGGAGGCCCCTCAGAAGGCACAACAGGTTTGGTTCATTAAACTCTGCGGGTCCAATGTCAACCTTGGAAATATTGCCCCAAATGAGGTCATACCACTAGAAACGATCCGCCTTGGCTTAAGAGGTGACACCTTCAGTTTCTTCCTAGACAAGCTGTAAGGTGCGTACATCCGTATTCCTGTTTCTCAAGGGGATGGCCATGGGAGCAGCTAACGTGATACCAGGCGTATCGGGCGGCACCATCGCTTTCATTACGAATATTTATGAGCGGCTAATCAATGCCTTGAAGGCGTTTGACCTTCTCGCTCTGAGATTGCTTTTCCGAATGGAGTTTAAAGTGCTTGCACGGAAGGTGGACCTGGCTTTCCTGGCAGCAGTTGGGGCAGGCGTTGTCGTCAGTATCCTCAGTCTGGCGAAGGCACTGGAGCTGGCATTTGTGCACTACGAAGAACTCACGTTGTCTTTTTTCTTCGGATTGATACTGGCTTCCATTATATCTGTGGGTCGGCAGATTGGCACTTGGAATATGGGGCCGGTCGTTGGGTTTTTGGTAGGTACAACTATTGCTGTTTCCATAGCGTTCCTGGCACCTTCATCCCCTAATAGTGATCTTTTCTATGTCTTTCTCTGTGGAATTGTAGCCGTTTGTAGCATGATATTGCCAGGGCTTTCCGGCTCGTATATCCTCCTATTGATGGGCAACTACATACTGGTATTACAAGCTATTAGTAGTTTCAATTTTGGGATTCTCATTCCCTTACTAGTGGGTTGTGTTGTCGGGTTGGTGATTTTTTCAAGAGTTCTCGCTTACCTCTTTTCACATTTCAAAGATTTGACAGTTGCTTTGCTGACAGGCTTTGTAACTGGTTCTCTCCTCATCATCTGGCCTTGGAAGCGGACGCAGTATGAAAGTTTTGAAGGTAAGATTAAAGCCGTCGGTTATGAATGGACATGGCCTTCGATGGATCTTGGATTTGGTCTGTCTATCCTCCTCATTGTTGCCGGGTTCGCAGTCGTTTATTTCATTGATCGGGCTGGAGAGAAGCAATAAGTATATGAGGAGTTATGTACTTTAGCTTTCGTTTCAGTCAAAAGCGCCAATATTTATGAATAGATATGGTTTGGTGGGATATCCTTTGGGACATTCATTCTCTAAATCTTACTTCACTGAGAAGTTTGGAAAAATGGGAATTAAGTCAAGCCATTCCTATGAGCTCTTCGAAATTGAATTTTTGAAGGACTTCCCATCCATTTGGTCACGCTATCCCGATCTCAGAGGCGTGAATGTGACCGTCCCCCACAAGATCAATATTCTGAATTTCCTGGATCAACTGGATGCCAGTGCCCATAAGGTCGGGGCAGTCAACGTGGTGAAGAAGAAAGGAAACAAACTCAAAGGCTACAATACCGATTTCTGGGCATTCAAGAAGTCTCTGAAAAAGTGGATGGCAGATAAAAAACCTTCAGCGCTGGTTCTGGGATCCGGCGGGGCGTCCTTGGCAGTTCAGGTGGCATTAGATGAGCTGGACATTGATTATGATGTGGCGTCCAGGTTCAAGGACAGGGGGGATTTTCTCTATACCCAGTTTTTCAAAGATGAGTCATTATTCGGTAGCTACGAACTCGTTATCAACGCCACACCTGTTGGGATGTCTCCAAATGTGGATGATGGCCCACCTATACCCTATGAGAGTTTTCACGAGGGACAATTTGTGTATGACTTGATCTACAACCCGCAAAAGACACTGCTGTTGAAGGAAGCTGAGAAGCGAGGGGCAAGGATCAAAAATGGTATGGAAATGCTGGAATTGCAGGCTGAAAAGGCCTGGAAGATATGGTCAGATAGCGAAAGCTAGTCATGGATTTCGAACTCACCTCAGCATACGAACCAACAGGGGATCAGCCCCAGGCCATTACAAATCTGGTTCGAGGTATTCGGGAGAACGAGCCGGCCCAAACGCTTTTGGGGGTCACTGGCTCCGGCAAGACTTTTACCATGGCTAATGTGATCAAGGAACTCGGTAGGCCTACCTTGGTACTCAGTCACAACAAGACGCTGGCTGCTCAGCTGTATGGGGAGTTCAAAAACTTCTTCCCCAACAATGCTGTGGAGTATTTCATTAGCTACTACGACTACTACCAGCCCGAAGCTTACATTCCCACCACTAACCTTTACATTGAAAAGGACCTTTCTATCAACGATGAGATTGAGAAGCTTCGGCTTAGCGCTACCTCTTCCCTGCTTTCCGGAAGAAGGGACATCGTCGTTGTGGCATCTGTTTCCTGTATCTATGGTATCGGAAACCCGGAAGAATTCGGAAAGAACGTCATCAAGGTTCAGGAAGGTGACGTGATCCCCAGGAACCGTTTTCTTTTCGATTTGGTGGATATCTTGTACAGTCGAACCGAGGTTGAATTCAAAAGGGGCACCTTCAGGGTCAAAGGCGATACAGTGGATGTTTTCGTTGCCTATGCTGACTTTGCTTACAGGTTTATCTTTTGGGGAGATGAGATTGAGGCGATACAGCGAATAGACCCTGCTTCCGGCAAGAAAATATCAGATGAGAAGATCATTACCATATTCCCTGCAAATCTCTTTGTAACGGGGAAAGATGTATTGCAAACTGCCATTCGGGAGATTCAGGATGATATGGTTTCGCAGGTGCAATTCTTTGAGGATGAACGACGGTTCATGGAGGCCAAGAGGTTGAAGGAACGCACCGAGTTTGACCTGGAGATGATCCGGGAAATCGGATACTGTTCAGGAGTGGAGAACTATTCGAGGTACTTTGACCGCAGGAAGCCTGGCAGTCGTCCATTCTGCTTGCTGGATTACTTTCCAGATGACTATTTGATGATCATAGACGAGAGTCATGTCACTGTTCCTCAAGTACGGGGCATGTGGGGAGGAGATCGTGCCCGGAAAGTGAATTTGGTCGATTATGGCTTTCGATTACCCTCTGCCATGGACAATCGACCTCTGACATTCAATGAGTTTGAAGAGTTGCTGAACCAAGTGGTATTTGTGAGTGCCACACCTGCGGATTATGAATTAAGAAAATCAGAGGGTGTGGTCGTCGAGCAGCTAATCAGACCCACTGGTTTACTGGATCCAAAAATTGAGGTGAGACCAAGTTTGCACCAGATTGATGACCTGATGGATGAAATCCAAAACAGGATTGAGATGGAAGATCGGGTGTTGGTGACCACCCTCACAAAGAGAATGGCCGAAGAGTTGACCAAATACCTGCTGAAGGCTAACGTCAAGACCAAATACATTCATTCCGAAGTGGACACCTTGGATCGCGTCGAGATTCTACGAGAGCTGAGATTGGGAGTGATTGACGTTTTGGTGGGTGTCAATCTTTTGCGAGAGGGTCTGGACCTTCCGGAGGTGTCGCTGGTTGCGATTCTGGATGCCGACAAGGAAGGGTATCTCCGCAACGAACGTTCGCTGGTTCAGACCATAGGGCGAGCGGCCAGGAACGAACGCGGTCTGGTGCTCATGTATGCAGATAAGATCACAGAGTCGATGCAAAGTGCGATCGATGAAACGAATCGACGTAGAATGATCCAGGAAGAGTACAATGCAGATCATGGTATTGTACCTCAAACGGTGAAAAAGGACAAAGCAGCGATTTTACGTCAGACAGGGGTGGCTGACAAGAAGAAGGGCAGCAAGAAATACTATGTGGAGGAGGAGCATAGCATAGCTGCGGATCCGGTTGTGGCCTACATGGACCAGGATCAGCTACAGAAGCTCGCGGGAGAGACCCGCAGAAAGATGGAAAGAGCCGCTCGAGATTTGGACTTCATGGAGGCTGCCAAGCTCCGTGATGAGCTCATGGAAGTAGAGAAGCTGCTCAAGAAGGCCTAGCCACTATCAGGCATAACCTCTGCTTGTGCATCACCTGAAGGCTCGCAAATTCTAGTTTCGCGGTTCTGTAGCCACTGACGATTACGGAGCCTCTAGTCGCTTGATAATGGGATTGAACGCCTTGGAAGCAACTACTACATCCTCTCCGACGCTCAACCTGGCGCCCTCAGATTCATCCACCACAACACGCACCACTTCCTGTCCCGCAAGGATGGTGATGATGTAGAGAAAATCTTGCTTCTGCATTTTGAGAATGGTACCTACCATTTGGAACTTGCCGCTTACATCGTGATGTGTGAAAACTTCCAATGGCTCGCCATCCTTAACTATTTTGCCATTTTCCAGGCACAGCACCCTATCCGCGAGCTCACATATTTCTGCTACTTCGTGGCTTACCATCACAGTTGTGAGACCCATGCTTTTGTGAAGTGACTTGATATATGAACGAAGCTCTTTTTTGATAGATCCATCTAGGGCAGCCAAGGGCTCATCCAATAGGAGCAGTTGCGGCTTTTGAGCCAGCGCACGCATCAGCGCTGTTCTTTGCTTTTGGCCTGCGGACAGCCGATGAGGTTTCTGGCCTCGTAAGTTATGGAGCTGCGCTACCTCCAACAATTCTTCCAGGTAGCTCTGGTCTTTGTCTGGGGATGCGTAGCTCAGGTTTTCAAAAATGGTCATGTTGGGAAACAGTGCGAAATCCTGAAAGACGAAGGCAACGTCACGCTGTTCCGTCTTTAGATTGACATTTCCTTTGGTCTGCACCCATGCACGGCTGTTGGCAGTGATTACGCCGGTGTCCGGAAAGTCCAGGCCCGCCAGGATCCGCAGCAATGTGGTCTTCCCGGCACCTGATTTCCCAAATACCGCGTTGAAAGATCCTTGATGGAGTGAGAATGTCAGCTCGAGATCCATGTCTCCATCTGCCCCTAGTAGCGTTTTTTTGATTTCTGCGTGTATCACCAGCTTCTCTGAGTTCGATTGGAGTTGTACCAGTAGACACTCACCAGGATCACAAACGTACTGGCAAAGAGAATTGCGGAGTAAACGTGGGCCGTTGCATAATTGAGCGACTCCACCTCATCATAAATGGCGATGGAGGCTACCCTACTCACCCCAGGGATATTCCCTCCAATCATTAAGACAACTCCAAATTCCCCCACCGTATGCGCAAAGGCAAGCACAATGCCAGTGAGTATGGCAGGTCGCATATTGGGTAGCAATACCCGCCAGACTATGGATGAGGTACCCTTGCCCATTGTTTTTGCCGCTTCTATGAGGTTTGATTCCACACCCTTGAAACCACTCTGTAGCGGCTGCACCATGAAAGGAAGACTGTAGATGACGCTCCCAAGCACTAGTCCTTCAAATGAGAAAACCAATTGGATGCCGAGGTAAGTATCCAGCCAATTTCCAAAGGGTTTGGCCGGACTGAAGGCAACCAGAATGTAGAATCCAAGCACAGTTGGGGGAAGGACCAGTGGCATGTTCACCAGGGCTTCAACCAGACTTTTCGCCCGGAATTTTGAAAAAGCCAACCAATAAGCCAATGGCATCGAAATAAGCAGCAACAACAGTGTGGTGATCCCCGCAAGTTTTGCCGTTAGCCATATAGGTCCCCAGTCAATCATCCGCTGCAAGCATTACTTCATTGGTCTTGATCATTGCCAGGGCTTCCTCACCTACTTGTAATCCCAGGGATTCCACAGCATTTCTTGTGATGATGGACGTGATCTGGCCAACATCCGTTTCCATTTCAATTCTCGCCAACAAATCGCCCAGGGCCATTTTGGAGATGGTCCCAGCAAGCCTGTTTTGCAGGCTGATGTTGGTAATGTCACCCTTACCCATCACGACTTCCGTTTCCTTGAAGAGCACCTTCACGGCGTTGTTGAGATGCAGGTATGGGGTTGTCTCTGCAGAGTCAATCACTATCGAGGTCATGGTATTAGTACCCACCTGCACTTTCACCAGGGAAAGGCTCCCAAAAGTCTCGATGCCGATAATGCTACCTCTTAAGGTGTTCATGAGGGATAAACGAATGCCCCAATATAGGTCCAAAACCAAATACTTATAGGAAGATTGACCGGCTACCTCGTTTCGTATCCAAAATGGTCCAGGATGGAATGACCCTGCCTGGACTGTATGAAGGAGATAAAAGCTTGCGATTCATCAGACTCGGTCAGGATCAGCATTGATTGAATGATAGGCTCATAGATTAACGTGTCGACGAGGATCCAGTCTTCGTTTTGAGGGTTGATGGAAGAGAGGGATGTGAATGCATATTTGGCAGCACCGGAAACAAAGAACTGGTTCACCTGCGATATGCTCTCGCCATAGACGATCCTGTCTTCTATGTCTTCATAGAGGTTCAAACTTTGTAGTGCCTGAACCGCCGCCAATCCATATGGAGCTGTTTTTGGATTGGCAATGGCGATGCGCTGATTGTTTGCTTTCAGTGTGGCTGTTAGGTCTTCGTTTGTGAGGGAGTCACACCATAAAATCAGCCTACCAAGTGCATACCGGTGAGCGGGAGCATGACCCAGGCCTTTCATCAAGAGGGTATCGGGGTACTTGGAATCGGCGGACAGGAAGATGTCAAACGGAGCACCGGCCATGATCTGGGCAGTGAGTTTTCCCGAGGATGCAACTATTGTTTCAATAGGTATTTCATGACTTTCTTCAAAATGGGATGCCAGGGAATCGATGGCAAACTTCATATTGGCCGCTGCCGCTATCCTCAACCTTGAAGTTTCGGGATTACTTGTGCACCTCGAAAAAAGTACCACCAATGCGAATAGGAATATCCGGATCATTTTGCTCTTTTTGACTGGTACTTTACGTCTTCGTCGAGGGATATTGCTTCGTGGATTGATTCTTCTATGGAGGCCCAGCGTTCATCATCTACATGCTTCAAGGTACAACTCATGACCTGTTTTCTGCCCTTGGCTTCCAAAATACCAGAAGAATTGGGTAGTTCATTTCCTCTGGTGAAAGCAAGCTCTACAGACCCGTTGTTTTGGGGGTTGATATAGCATATC
This sequence comes from Cyclobacteriaceae bacterium, assembly GCA_965601475.1. Taxonomy (GTDB): domain Bacteria; phylum Bacteroidota; class Bacteroidia; order Cytophagales; family Cyclobacteriaceae; genus JAWPMT01. The sequence goes on from OZ271832.1 coordinate 3,138,322, forward strand.
CAACTCTTTCTGTAATAGAAAGGCAATTTGTATCGGAGCTTCGGCACCAGGGCGTATTTGTCTGTCAGGAGGTCATGTAGGCCCAGTGCGATGGCTTTTTGCTCACCGTGAAGATGGAAAAAGAATTCTTCAACTTGCATCAAAAACTCCAAACAAAATAGTGCAGTAACTGATTTCATTTCCCCCAAAATACGTGTAGTGGTCAATTACCAAAAAGAACTACTTTTTCAGTGAGCTCATTGCTTTTTGGGGTAGGACAAAGTTGGATTAAATTTGTTTGTCTCGGACAAGATCCGACTATTCGTTCCAACAAAAAATCTCTTTAGAATATGGCATCACAATATGATCTAATCGTGATCGGTAGCGGTCCTGGTGGTTATCCCGCAGCAATTAGGGCCTCTCAATTGGGTATGAAAGTAGGCGTTGTAGAAAAGGCAGAACTAGGAGGTGTTTGCTTGAATTGGGGTTGTATCCCTACGAAAGCTCTATTGAAGAGTGCCCAGGTATTTGAATACATCAATCACGCAAAGGATTACGGTGTTGAGGTGAAGGATGCTGCGGTGGATTTTCCCGGTATGGTAAAACGAAGCAGGGAGGTTGCCAATGGCATGAGCAAGGGTATTCAATTTTTGTTCAAGAAAAATAAGATTGATCATATTCCTGGTCATGGCAAGATCAAGAAAGGTGGCATTGTCGAAGTAACTGACGACAAGGGTAAGACTACAGAATATAAGCCAAAAAATACCATTCTGGCGACCGGAGGCAGGTCGAGAGAACTCCCTGCCTTGCCTATTGACAATGAGAAGATCATCGGGTATCGCAAGGCAATGGTGCTGGAAAAGCAGCCAAAATCCATGGTCGTGGTTGGCTCCGGCGCAATTGGCGTAGAATTTGCCTACTTCTACAACAGCATCGGTACAGAGGTGACCGTGGTAGAATTCCTGCCCAACATTGTTCCTCTGGAAGATGAGGAAGTGAGCAAGGCCCTGGCAAGGAATTTCAAAAAGAATGGCATCAAGATCATGACTGATTCTGAGGTGACGGCAGTAGATACGAAAGGCGCCGGCTGCAAAGTCACGGTCAAGACGAAGAAGGGCGTGGAGCAATTGGAGTGTGACATTGTACTGTCAGCGGTTGGTGTAACTACAAACCTGGAGAACCTTGGTTTGGAAGATGTCGGAGTGAAAACAGATAGAGGTAAGGTTACGGTAGACGATTTTTATGCCACTAACGTACCCAATGTATACGCCATTGGCGACATTGTGCATGGTCCGGCGCTGGCACACGTGGCAACTGCTGAAGCCATCATCTGCGTTGAAAAGATGGCTGGCCAGAGCCCGGAACCCCTGAACTACAATAACGTACCAGGCTGTACCTATTGCTCTCCGGAGGTAGCTTCAGTGGGATATACAGAAAAAGCCGCCAAGGAGGCCGGCTATGAGATTAAGGTCGGAAAATTCCCGTTTTCAGCGTCCGGCAAAGCCAAGGCAGCCGGGGCTTCAGATGGTTTTGTGAAAGTGATCTTTGATGCCAAATACGGGGAATGGCTTGGTTGTCACATGATCGGTGCCAATGTCACTGAAATGATTGCCGAGGCGGTTTCTGCAAGGAAACTAGAGACCACCGGGCACGAAATCATTAAATCGGTACATCCTCACCCCACAATGTCAGAAGCGGTGATGGAAGCCGCTGCCGATGCCTATGACGAGGTCATCCATTTGTAATTAGCCTTTTTAGGAGGACTGAAAGAGCCGGGAAAGCGTGGGTCCCTCAGTGTGATAATAATGGTAAGGTTGAGAAGGCTTCGAATGTCAGATGCCACTCAGTTGGCCCTACTGGCAGACAATCGTAAGATTTGGAATAACGTGAGGGACTACTTTCCCAGTCCCTATCGTTTACAGGATGCAGAGACCTTTATTGCCTCTCTCGAGGACGAATCTCCCATACTGACTTTTGCTATTGAATTTGAGCATCAACTGGTGGGGGTGATTGGACTAATGCCTCAAACGGATGTACACCGCTTCAATGCGGAGGTGGGTTATTGGATCGGAGAACCATTTTGGGGCAAGGGGATTGCCAGTCAAGCACTGACAACCATCACTGAATATGCTTTTGAAGAGCTCGGTCTTCAAAGGGTATTTGCAGGTGTATTTGATGGAAATGATGCGTCAGTCGCAGTCTTGGAAAAGTCTGGTTACCGGCTGGAATTGGTGATAGAAAATGGCGCTTACAAGAACGGCGCCTTCCTCGACAGCTACCAATACGCAATTACCCGAGCTAATTGGAACGCAGGAAAATCTGTGTGAAGTAGTAGCGGTTCTCTGAATCCTCAGCAACTCCGATGCCGGTCAAGTCATAATTTCCTTCAATATTGGCAAGATGCCCCGGACTATTTAACCAGGAATCTACTGCCTGCTGGGCGGGGTTGGAAGTGCCGCGATTAGAGGCGACGTTTTCCGCTGAACCCGAAAATGAGATCTCACTTGACAGGCGCTCTATTCTTGTCTCGAATCCATTATGCCCAAACTCCTCGCTTCCATCGGCCATGTTGCGGCTGTGTAAGCTCGCTTCCTCCACGATGGCGTCATCCATGGTGAGGACGTCCAGACCCTGTGCCTCGCGATGGGCATTGATCAAAACCAAAACCTCTTCAGCAATTCCCGTGACCTCCGGCTCCGGATTATCAGCTGTATCATCATTGGAACAGGCATAGCATAGCAGCAAGGCGGTAAGTAGAAGCGGAAGAAGCTTTTTCATAGGAGAGATCGTATGGCTTTAACCTAACAAAAAGATACGACGTTTTCCCTTATGTTTTCCCGGGATTTCAAAGATTGACGTAGGTCGTTCAGTACAGCTGCACCTGTTGGCAGACTACCTGCTCCTTTCCCTGTGAGGAGGTGTTTGCCAGAGAAAATGGTGTCAATCTCGACGGCATTACTTTCCCCATTAATGGCATAGAGCGCGTCATGGCAATCAATCACTTCAGGCTGTACCCAGGCCATTACCTCACCGTTTTCTCGAGAGATATGGGCTATGAGCTTCACCTTTTTGTCTGCATGGGATAGGCTGTCCAGTTCGGCTTTGGTGAGTTCGTCGATACCTCGTAAGGCTACGCTTTCCAGCGGGACAATTTTGTCAAAAGCCACATAAGCCAGGATCATCGCCTTGTAAGCTGAGTCCAATCCTGAAATATCCAATGAGGGATCCGATTCGGCAAACCCAAGGCGTTGTGCTTCCGCCAATGTAGTTTGGAGATCTTTAGCTTCCTCACGCATTTTGGTCAGAATGAAATTGCAGGATCCGTTGAGTATACCCCTGATATGTTTGATGCCAAGACCCTTGAAATAGGATTCGACATTTTGAAGTACAGGAATGCCTCCGGCCACAGCGCCTTCGAAAAAGATCGCTGGGCTTTGGCCCTCAGAATTTTGCTGAATCAGTGGCAGCCCTTCTGCAATCATCTTTTTGTTGGCCGAGATAAACGGTATACCATGTTTGATGCTATGACAGAGCAGTCTCCTTGCAAGCCCGGTATCATTGGTTAGCTCTACAATGATGTCAATTTCGGGATCATTCAAAATGTCCTCAGCGTTGTCGGAACAGGGAACATCCGGAAGACTCCTTTCTTTCTTAAGGTTTCGGACACAAATTCTTTCCACGCTAGCCTCAATATCAGCAGATTGGGCAAGTAACTGCGAGAACCCCTGTCCCACGCAGCCATAACCAAAAAGACCAATCTTTTTCATGGCAGGAAGTTTTTGAGGTGGGACTCGATTTCGTTGGTCTCAATGAGGAAGCCATCGTGACCATAATCACTGTCGATCGTCCTAAATTGGGCATTCGGAATGTAGTCTGCCAGGAACTGCTGTTCCTCGACCGGGAAGAGCATATCTGATGTGATTCCCAAAACCAATGTCTTGGCCTCAATGCGACGCAGGGCTTGCTTGACAGAGGGAAAATGTCTGCCCAAATTGTGGCTGTCCATGGCTTTGGACAGATAGTAATAGCTATGGGGAGTAAACCGCTCCTTCAGTTTGTGGCCCTGGTACCTTTGGTAAGAGGCTGCGCTGAAGCGGTCCCATCTTTGATCTTCATCTTTCTGGGTAATGTCATAAGTACGGTAGTGCCTGTATGACAACATGGCAATTGCCCTGGCGGCCTCCAGTCCCTTTTCCTCATTGGTGTTTTGCAGTGCCATGCGCTGGGCCTCATTGAACGCTATGCCCCATGGGGAATGCACAGCATTCGTGGCTATGGGTACGATATGCTCGAATAATTCGGGCTCCTGAACGGCCCATTCCAACAATTGCTGCCCACCCATGGACCCGCCAATCCCGATGTGGATTTTTTGTATACCCAGATGATCGCGGAGCTTCTTATGCGCGGTAACCAGGTCATAAATTGTAAGCAGTGGAAACTGGTAGTCCGTTGGTGTCGTGCTCCCATAGCATGATCCGAGCATGTTTGCACAAACGACGAAATACTTTTCAGGGTCAAATGGCCGATCGGGACCAAAAAGGTCCGGCCACCATTCAAATGGATCACTATTTGCCGTTAAGGCATGAAAAACCCATACTACATTGTCTCTTTCCCGGTTGAGGGTTCCTGCTGTGGTGTATCGAATCTTCAGCTCCGGTAAGAAGCCGCCTCCCTCAAGGCCAATGGGCCCTTCAATAGAGAGGGTAGCTGAATTCGCCATGGTCAAAGTTGTTAGCATTTTTGGTCATTGTTTTTTGGTCTGCAAATCCCAAAGCGATGAGAACCTTCGAGCGCAACAACTCCCCCGAGCCAAAATCAGAATGACCTGCGAGATTTCTGCTCGCATCTAATGTGTGAAAGACCTTGAATTCAGTCAATTTTCCTTCAATTTATCATTCAGGCATTAGCACCTTCCCGTTTTGGGGTGGGGGTTGCTAGCGCGTCTCAGAGCCTGTCTCTCAGCGCTTCTTTATAAATCGATTTTCGATTTTTGTGAAGCAAACGTAATATTGTTTCACAATTTTCCAAAACACAATTTGTGATAATCTCTCCTACCGCAAGACTATCAGTCGTTTCAGCAGCCATTTTGACATTTCTCGCCCTTCAACTTCCCGCACAGACGGACATGAGTTTTGTGGGTGTGGGCTACAAAGGAGGACGACCTCATCCGGATGACCGCTATGGCAGCCTGATCAGCTATACCAACAGCCTGGAGGTAGCTTGGAAAAAAGAGCATCTGGGGGATCAGTCCTGGGAGAAGTTGTTGAGGGGCCCTCAAACCACATGGGGCATGAAGTATACGGATTTCGGCAACCCCAATATTGGTAAGAGTGTGGCCACATTTTACACCCTGGGTATCCCGATCTTGAAGTTCGAGCGGATTTCGCTGGTAGGTATTATGGGAGGGGGGTTGGCTTACTTCTCGAACAAATTCGATCCGGAAACCAATCCGGAGAACGTCGCGATAAGTTCCGATTTCACCTTCCTGACAAGGTTTGGTGCAGCACTCCAATTCTCAGCAAGGCGGTGGAGATACGAGGTGCGATGGGATTTCGATCATTATTCGACCGCAGCAATGAGTCAGCCGAATATCGGCATCAACAAGAATACATTTGGTTTGATGATCTATCGGGGTTGGGAGGTCAGTGAAGGAAAGCGTGGAGGGGCCCCATTTGACTTGGCGAGTCGCCTGAATATTGTTATCGGCACGGGTTTTCGGGAGGTCCAGGATGAAGCCTTTCAACATTGGAATATTTATGGTATTTATAATTTCCGAATAAATGACTTCATCGGCATAGGGGCAGGCAGCGGAATATTCGTAAATGGATCGGTCCGCAGGGAGCAGGAGCTAGCAGGTCGCACTGACCCTGCGATGGTTCGCTGGGGGCTCTCGCTCGGGCCCCAACTCACTTTGGACCGGGTTTTGGTAAATCTGAATTTTGGCGCATATCTGATCGACCCTTTCAATGATGATGGGTGGCCCTATCAACACATGATGGCAAGGTATTTTCTGACCAAAAACCTTTCTATGGCAATTTCATTGGTCACACATAGTTTCAGTGAGAGCTATAGTTTCGATGCGGGCATCGGTATTTCGCTATAGATGTTGGGCACAGCGAACTCCCCATGTGCCGAACGGGTTTAAGAAAAGGAATTGAATAAAATTGAAAGAAAAATCTAAACATGAATAAAGTTTGGTTCATCACCGGTTGCTCTACTGGATTTGGTAAAGAGCTGGCAATAATTGCTGCGAATGCAGGTGACACTGTCGTTGGAACTTTGAGAAAATCAGACCAGGTAGAGGCTTTTGACAACCTCGTCGAGGGGAAGACTTTTGGTGTGCTCCTGGACGTTACACAACCGCAACAAATCAAAGAAGGAGTACGCTTTGCACTGGAGAAGTTTGGAACCATTGATGTCTTGGTCAACAATGCGGGCTATGGCTCCTTGGGTGCTGTAGAGGAGGTGGCCGAGGACGAAATGCATCGGCAATTTGATGTAAATGTCTATGGTGCGGTACGAATGATACAAGCTGTCCTACCGACCATGCGTAGCAACAGGTCTGGTCATATTCTAAATGTCACTTCCATAGCCGGTCTTAATGGGTTCCCCGGAGTAGGGATCTACAATGGATCGAAATTTGCCCTCGAGGGAATCGGCGAGGCTTTGGCTGCAGACGTGAAGCCATTGGGTATCAAGGTCACGAACATCGAGCCTGGCCCGTTTAGGACTGACTGGGCCGGAAGATCTGCGACATTTTCTGCCGCCAGCATTCCGGATTATGCAGATTCTGCTAATAAGAATATGGGAGCTATTCAGGACGTGAGTGGCAAACAGATTGGAGATCCGGTAAAAGCGGCTCAGGCTATGTTTGATGTAGTCCAATTGGACCAACCACCGGTTCATCTTCCACTTGGCGGTCCCGCTTACAACCGAATCAGAGCTAAGTTGGAAGAGTTTGCGAAAGAAGTGGATGAATTTGAGTACCTGGGATTGCCGACAGATTATACGGAGGAAGAGTTGAAAGACTTATCTTAAGCCCATGAATTCGGGAAAGCAAGCTCAAGAATTGTTTCATACGCTTTCGGATCAGCAAAAGCGGTTTCTGATCGAAAAGGACCTGACCGATGAGAAATCGATCAAGGAGTGGTTGACTTTCCTGAGTGATATCGTGCGCTATGATGAATTGATAGACAAAACCACGAGAAACTTGAAGATGGCGATCATGCTCCTCTGGATCATTGCCATCTTCAATGTTGTGGTAGCAATCATCACCAAATCATTGCCTTTGGCGCTGCTAGCCATTGCCATGGCAGGCTTGGCCATTTTTCAAAGGGTCAAAAGATCATCTTATTTCAAGCGGGATCTTCATAACCACCTGAGATTGTTTTTCTATCCGCTACTCAGGGCGCTTTTTGATACTGCAGGACCGGACATGCCCTTGTTTGCCGATTTTCGATTGAGGGAAAAGGACACCAAGGATTATGTTGTCAGCTTTTCCTTTCCATGGGATGACCGCAAATCAATCAAAGCCAAGTTGCACCGCGACAGGTACGAACTCAATGTATTGATCGACCAAGACGAAAAGCTAATCCATGGAGAGACGCTTGCGGTAGGATCCTTCTTAGAGGACCTCAAGCTGAATCTGGCCTCCTAGGTTCATTCCCGTCGAAGTGTGTTCGCCGGGTTGACCATGATCACTTTCCTGATTTGGCCGAAGACTGTCAACCCAATCGTAAACGCCATGATGAGAATGCAAAGCAGGATCGGGAGGATGCTGAATGGCTTGGATACCGAAAACACGAAAGCAACAGCCTTCTGCATCAGCCAGATACTCAATGGCGCCCCTAAGCCAAAAGCGATAATTAAAATCAATAAAAATTCTTGGTTGGCTAGCCGGATGATGTCGCCGCCTGATGCTCCAAGCACTTTGCGGATGCTGAATTCTTTGATACGTTTTTGCATGGTGAATGACAGCAGTCCGTACAGCCCCAGACAAGATAGCAGTATGGTCATGAAGGATGTTGTCAACATAAACAGGGTGTTGGCGTCTACATTGCGGTAATGAGCGTCAAAGATATCTGCCTGAATATGCCGGGCATAGGGGTCTTCAGGTATGAGCTCATGCCATTTTTCCTGTACCAGGATATCCACTTCCTGCAGCGTCCCTGACCTTGCTTTGATCACAAGATGATCGTGATGTAATTCCTCGCTGGTGAAGACCATGGGGCGAAGGATGTCCTGGTCAAAAAATACGTGATTGAGATTGGCAATCAAGCCGATGACGGTCCTGTGCTCGCCGTCAAAAATGAAGTTCTTTCCGACGGGGTCTGGCCAATTCATTTGATCAGCGAAAAGCTGATTGACAATGACTGATTTTGCATCACCATTGGGTTTGAAGCCCTGGCCCTCAACCAATCCCACACCCATGGTTCCCAGGTAGGTTGCCGAGACATCGTAGTGGAGTACTTTGAATTGTTGGTCCAGGTATTGGAAATCTATCAGGTGGTTACCGGTGCCAATATGCCCTTTTGACGTGCTGATAGCCACAACGTCTGACTGGTCCTGGAACTCATCTTGAAAGGCCCTCAAATGCTCTCCTTTTGCCGAAACCGCCAAAACCTCCGAAGGATCATAGCCCCAACCCAGGCTTTTCACATATTGTGCATTGTCCGTGAAGATGAAGCAAGCCAATACGGTGAAGAAGGCAAGGAAGAACTGGAAAGTCAGCAAAATTCTTGAAAGCCTGTTCTTACCCGAAAGATGGGACTCACCTTTGAAGGTGTCCAGGGTCTGCAATGTGGAGATATAGAATGCCGGGTAGCTTCCGGAAAGGATGCCGAGGGATAGGAACAGGATGACAAAATATGAAATGGCCACCTGTGGAGAGGAAAATGAGAAAGGTATGGCGACGGGGGAAACCATGTTGAATCCCGGTAGCAAGAAGAAATAAGCGCTCAGAACGCCTAGTACGAGAGCGATCGCACACAGCAAGAAATTCTCAATCAAAAATTGGGTAATGATGTTGACCCTGGAGCTTCCCATTACTTTTCTAATGCCGATTTCCTTGAGGCGCTTTGTGGCTGAGGCCAGTGCAATGTTGACGTAGTTCAGGCAGGCAAATAGCAACAGCAGACCGCCGACAATTGCAATGCCCATAGTCCCGGATGCATCGTTGCCGTAGATGGCACGTTCCTGGATCTGGCCAGCCCTGGTACTCAGTTCATCCAATGACATCAGTTCATAGCGTAAAACCGGACTTTCGGGCTTGGCTTCGTTTTGCGTTTGTTGATACGATTTGAGGAGTTGAAGGAGGCTTTCAGGCGCGTTCTGATCCTTTCTTAAGGACACAAAGGTCGCCTTAGTTTCGTCAATCCAATTCTTTCTAATGCCCGTAATTCGTTCCAGGTGTTTGGCATGAATCATAATCTTCGGCCGAAAACTGTTGTTTATAGGCACTGGCTCGAAAATTCCTGACACTGTAAAGGATTGGCTGATACCTGATTCGAATTTTATGCTGACTTCCTTGCCCATAGGATCTACGTCGCCGAAGTACTTCTTCCTCAGGTCCTGATCCAGCAGGATTTGGTTCACGCCAAACACCGATTTGTCACCCATGTCAAGGGCGAAGTCGAATATTTCCAGAAAGTCGTTGTCGGCAAAGAGGATACGTTCCTGAAATACATTTTTTCCAAATTTCACGTTGCCTGTGGCATACTGGATGGCTGTAGTACGCTCTACCGCAGGATGTTCACTCCCCAGCTTATCCTTGAGAACCGTAGGACTCGGACCATAGAGTCGCTCCTGGCCATTTTCGTTGATATGGCTAACTACCTGGTAAATTCTATCACGTTTCTGATGGAAGGTGTTGAGATTGAAGAAGAAGTCTGCAAATAGAAAGGTGGTCACTGCGCAGCCCACGGAGAGTGTGAGACCGGAAATGTTGATAAGCGATGAGCTCCAGTTTTTCCAGAGACTCCGATAGGCGATTTTCAAATAGCTTCGAAACATAATGTTGTGAGTTCTGAGTGCCGAAAATGGATTGTATTTAAAGTTTGATGGTCTGAAGTAGCGCAGGATATCCCACAGGAAAGCAAGCCGAGCTAATCTCAACCCGTCCGTCAGTGCTCTCTGATGGAAGAGCTCATAGACGTCGCCCCTGATTTCCTCGATTTGGCTTGTGTCACAGAACCATTCGAGGAATCGATCTGCCCACTCCGGAGGACTCATATACCGGAGGTACTAAGGCCAAGTCCGGGAATGCTGCCAAACAGCCGATCTCTTTGCTCTTTCAAGGCGATCAGTATTGTCTTTCCTTCGGTTGTGAGGGTATAGAGCTTTTTGCGCCTTCCACCCCTTTCTTCTGTGGCGTCACCCATATGGGAAGTGAGCAGCTGCTTTCTTTCCAAACGTTTCAGGACTTCATGAACCGCGCTGATATTCACCTTGCGCTTGAGGTCATTGGTGATGTAGTTGCGTACCGCGACACTATAAGCATCGTTGTGTAAGGTGCCTACCACCAACAGTACGAGTTCTTCAAATTCTCCGAGGTTGTTGCCTTTGCTATTTCCCATTTTGCGTTATACAAACGTGAAACTAATAAATATGTTTCGGTTTTGTATAAAATGTGATTGGCATACAGATTGACTGGGTTGCGAGCGGTAGGTTAGTGCTATTTGGCGAAGGCGATGGCTCTGGTTTCCCGAATCACAGTTACCTTGATCTGGCCAGGATACTGCATGTCTTTTTCGATTTTTTGCGAGATTCCAAATGACAAATCGCTTGCTTCTTTGTCACCAACTTGCTCCGCATCCACCATGACCCGCAGTTCTCTACCAGCTTGAATCGCGTAGCATTTGTTGACGCCGTCAAAACTCAATGCAAGTGTCTCCAGGTCTTTGAGCCGCTTGATATAAGACTCCATGATTTCTCGACGGGCACCTGGTCGACTTCCGGAAATGGCGTCACAGGCCTGCACGATTGGTGAGATCATTGAGGTCATTTCTATTTCGTCGTGGTGTGCGCCGATGGCGTTGCAGACTTCTTTGTTTTCTTTGTACTTCTTGGCCAGTTCCATTCCCAGAATCGCATGAGGTGTATCTGGTTCTTCCGGCCAGACTTTGCCAATATCGTGTAAGAGGCCGGCGCGTTTAGCCAGTTTTACATTGAGACCCAACTCGGAAGCGAGCGTTGCGCATAGTTTGGCGACCTCGCGGGAGTGCTGGAGTAGGTTTTGTCCATAGGATGATCTGAAGCGCATCCTACCTACCATTTTGATGAGTTCGGGGTGAAGGCCATGGATGCCAAGGTCGATCACGGTACGTTCGCCGATCTCAATGATTTCTTCCTCGATGTTCTTTCTGGTCTTGTTCACGATTTCTTCGATCCTGGCAGGGTGTATCCTACCGTCCTGCACCAATCTGTGCAGGGACAGCCGGGCGATTTCTCGTCTGACTGGATCGAAACCGGAGATGATGATGGCTTCCGGCGTATCATCGACAATAATTTCTACGCCTGTGGCTCCTTCCAATGCCCGGATATTTCGTCCTTCCCGTCCAATAATCTTGCCTTTGATATCATCGCTTTCAATATTGAAGACGGATACGCAGTTTTCTATTGCATGCTCTGTGGCCGTCCGCTGAATGGTTTGCAATACAATTTTCTTCGCCTCTTTGGTGGCCGTCAATTTTGCTTGCTCTATGATCTCTTTGATGTGTTGGGATGCGCTTGTTCTGGCCTCATCCTGCAGGGTTTCCATCAGACGTTCCTTGGCTTCATCTGCTGTGAGGTTTGAAATCTTCTCCAACAGTGAGACTTGCTGTGTTTTGAGTTTTTCGTACTCTTCCTTTCGTTTTTTGACGATTTCAGATTGAGCAGTGACATTCTCTTTCATGGAATCTAGCTCAGCCTCTGCACGCTTATTTTGCTCTATTTGCTTGGAAAGATTGCTTTCTCGTTGCTTGAGTTTGTTTTCGTTGGAGATGATCTGATTCTTCTTGCGATTGGCCTCTTCTTCGAATTCACTCTTGAGCCTGATGAATTTCTCTTTTGCTTCCAGGATTTTGTCTTTCTTGATGTTTTCAGCTTTGAGCTCAGCTTCCTTCAGGATGTGTCGCTTCTCGTCTTCGGCTTCCTTCAGCTTTGATTCTACCTGCTTTCGCAGCAGAACGCGCTGGACAATGATGCCCGCGGCAATACCGGCTACGAGTGAAATGACTGTTATGATTAATTCCATTGCTTCAATCTATTTTGATAATAGAGGAGAAGAATGGGTGGAATAGTGGGGTACTGCTACAGAGATTCTGAAATCAACTCGTTCAACTGCGCCAATTTCGTCGCCGAAAACGTGTCAGTGGAATCGATCTCTTCCTCGTTCTTCATCTTTTCAACCAGGCAATCAAAGGCTACCATCGCCAAAAGATCCTGATTATCGTCAATCCCAAACTGATCTCTGTATTTTCTTATTTTATCATTTAGGCCCTTGCCTGCCTTCCTTATCCTTTCTTCATCCTCCACTTTGACCCTCATAGGGTACTCGCGATTGGCAATTTTTAGCTTTATGGATAATTCAGACATATTTCCAGGTCTATGCGTCGCTCAAATGAGCAATGCACTTATCAATTTCTCTTATATAGTCATCTAGTACTTCCTTCAATTCCCTCGAATCTTCCGTCTCTACCGTCATGTTTCCTACAAGTTTACTGATTTTAAACTTATTTTGGAAGTTCGATATTTCGCCGACTTTCTGGGTCAGCTCGCTTTTCAAGCGTTCATTTTGACGCTGACTTTCAGTGAGTTCTTGCTTCAATTTGTTGTGCTCTCTGATTAGGAGCTTGATCTTGCGCTCCAGGGTGTCGAGTTCATGTCGAAAACTTAGGGATTCCTTCATTTACCTTCTTATAATGGCGCCTAGATTTTCTTCAAATTGTCTGATTAGGTGGTCCATGACCCGGTCAATTTGTTTGTCGTTTAACGTCTTCTGATGATCTTGAAGATGGAAGCTCAAGGCATAAGACTTCTTGCCTTCATCAATACGATCACCTTCATAGATGCTGAATAAGTTGACCCTATTTAACAATTTTTTTTCAGACTTGAAAGCGATCGCTTCTATCTCTCCGAAGGAAACAGATTTATCTACTACCAAAGAAAGGTCACGACGGACCTCGGGAAATTTCGGTATGGCTTTGTACACGGTTTTCTGGCTGGTTTTCCCCAATATTTTGGGCCAATCAAGTGCTGCGTATACGACGTCCTGACTAATTTCAAAATGAGAAGTGATCTTCTTTTTCAGCAACCCAATGCTGCCAATTTCAGTACCGTTCAGGCTCCACCTCAGGCCGGAAGAGAAAACGTCCTGATCGACTATTTTCTCTTTTTGGAGTCCGGCAATATTCAAATGCTGGAAGAGACCGTGAACGGCCCCGACCAATGTATGAAAGCCATAAGGTTGAGCACCTTGCTGCCAGGTCTCTTCTTCGCTACCGGTTGCCAGCAAAGTCAGTACTTCGTGTTCGTGAAATTCCGTATCAGTGCGATGATAGGTTTTGGAGAACTCGAAAACCTTTAGGTTCGGCTGCCTTCTATTGATGTTGTGCCTCAGAACTTCCAGGCTTGTATACAATGGTGTCGTTTTCAGAATTCCCAATTCTTCGCTCGATTTGTTGAGAATTTCTACCGGCGTTCCACCGAGATTCAGGGCGCTGTGATATTGAGGGTTGGTAAGGGAATTGGTCAGGATCTCATGAAATCCCCTTCCTGCCAGGAAATGGGAAATTCTTTCCTGTATGATGTAGGGTTCGTTTTCCTGAAATTCAGCCAGGTAATCTGTGGCGAAAACGTCATCTATAGCCACATTGTTGATGCCATGGATTCTTAGTACCTCCTCTACCAAATCAGCTGGCCTGGTGACCTCCGAGCGATACGTGGGTACCGTCGCAAGAATTTCCTCTGAATTGGTCTCTTCTACATCAATATCCAGGGCGTTGAGGATTCTCTTGATCTCCTCTCTGGGCAGGTCTTTTCCAATCAGCCAGTCAAAGTGGTCGTATTTCATGCCGATCACTTTTTGTGGGATGGGTGTGGGATAGATATCGATCCAATCGGAGGCTATGCTGCCACCGCTGATTTCAACAATCAAGGACGCAGCATATTGAAGGGCCTTCATCGTCATTTCAGGGTCAGCACCTCTCTCATAGCGGAAACTGGCATCGGTTGTCAGTCCATAGCGTAGTGAAGTGGCACGAACCCAGTCCGGTGAGAAGTATGCACTTTCGAGAAAAACGCTTGTCGTGTCGGTGGTAATACCCGAATGTACTCCGCCAAAGACTCCTGCAATGCACATGCCCTCTTCGGCATCGCAAATCATGAGGTCCTTGTCCGACAGTTTCCGTTCCTTCTCATCTAGGGTGACGAAAGGTGTCCCTTCCGGCATCGTCTTGACGATAACCTCCCCGCCTTTGATTTTATCAGCGTCGAAGGCGTGAAGGGGTTGGCCCAAGCCATGTAGCACGTAGTTTGTGATATCTACGATGCTATTGATAGGCGCGAGACCGATAGTCTTGAGGCGCGTCTGGAGCCAGGCAGGTGATTGCGTCACCTTCACACCCCTTATCGTTACGCCGCTGTATCTCGGACATGCTGCATGATTTTCAACGCGGACACTAATGGGATTATCTGTCACGATGGGTAATGACGTCGCTTTTGGGAAGTTGATTTCTTCTTCGAAGTAGGCGCCAAGGTCTCTTGCAGTACCAAAGTGCGAGGCCGCATCTCCTCGATTGGGAGTCAGACCGATTTCGTAAACGATGTCATCTTCAAGGTCAAAGATTTCCTTCGCGGGTGTGCCGTTTGGTTTGGAAGTTTCGAGCACCAGGATCCCGTCGTGGTTGGCACCGAGGCCAATTTCGTCTTCCGCACAGATCATGCCCTCGGAAAGCTCACCCCTGATTTTGGACTTCTTTATTTTGAAGGGTTCTCCTGAGGTAGGGTGAATTGTCGTATTGACAGGCGCAATGACGACTTTTTGGCCAACAGCTACATTCGGGGCACCGCAAATGATTGAAACCGGTTGATCCAGGCCAATGTCGACTGTGGTCTTTTTCAGCTTGTCAGCATTGGGATGTTGCTCACACGTCAGGACTTCACCTACCACCAGACCCTTCAATCCGCCGGGTACTTTTTCTACGTGTTCAACGCCTTCCACTTCAAGACCAACCTGTGTCAATACCTCGGCGATTTCATCCACTGGGGATGTCAGTGTGATGAATTCGTTCAACCAACTATGTGAAATCTTCATTTATTCTTCCAGTCCAAAAGATCGGCAAAAATAAGAAATGTGACCACGAAGCTCGCAGTTAGGATCAAAAATGAGACAGTAATAGCGTCTTGATTCGTAGAGGTGTGATCAGAGACAAGTTATTAGTGGTCAAACGATTTTTCACCTGCTTCGATAGACACATCCAGAATGTTCTCCGGGGGAGGCAGGGGACAAACAAAATCATCTACATAGGCACAATACGGATTGTAGGCCAGGTTGAAATCCAGTACTACTTTGTTGGACTTGCCAATCTCAATATCCAGGTAGCGTCCGCCGCCGTAGGTAGTAGCTCCGCTGGTGGCATCGCTGAAAGCAAGGAAGTACAGGTCCACGCTTCCGAGACCGTAGGGCTTTAGCACAAGTAATTTTTGTGGTGTGTTTTGCAATTGAAACGTGAGCCAGGCAAATTTTTGATAGGTCTGTTTCTCGCCTGCGCTGTTACCCAATTGGACCAGGGTCCTTTTTTCAAGTCTTTCGACTCTGGCATTGACGCGATAGGAGGGATCGATTTCGAAGTACTGGGGGTCCTTGTAGGCCGCGTTGAATTGGTTGAAGGGGGATTCTTCCGCAGTTTTCAGGTAGGTCTTCCGGCTTTCTATTTCCGCTCTTACTTCGGCCAGGTAAGCATCGCCTGGTTCTGATGGGAAACTCATCCAGACTATGATGCCCAACAGGGGCACTACTGACCATTTCAAAAGTTTATTCATAACAGTCCTTCATCCGCAAAACTATAATAATTGGTATTTGTGAAGATGAGATGATCGATGACGGCTATGTCCAGTAATTTTCCGGCGTCCCGGAGTTTGGATGTAAGGGTGATGTCGTGATGACTGGGTTTCAAATTGCCTGAGGGGTGGTTGTGTACAAGTATCACGTTGCTGGCTAATTTTTCAAGTGCTTTTTTGAACAGAATCTTAGCGTCCACGAATGTGCCGGAAACACCTCCTCTGCTTACTAGTTCCTTGCCAATGACTTCGTTGTTTCTCTTGAGAAGAATGATCCAGAATTCCTCGTGCGTCTGGTCCTGGAGCTCCGGTTGCATGTAATCGTAGGCGCTTTGGGAGGAATTGATTTTGGTTTTGGATGTAATATCTTTCGCTTTCCTTCTCCTACCCAATTCAAGCGCGCCCACGATGGTAATCGCCTTTGCCTCTCCTATGCCCTGGAAGCGTTGAAGGTCGTTGACTTCCAACTGTGCCAATCTATGTAGGTCGTTGTTGTGCTTTGCCAGAATTTCCTTAGACAGCGCTACGGCCGATTGTCTGGCGTTGCCAGATCCTATCAATATGGCAATGAGTTCTGCATTTGTGAGACTCTTCTTCCCCTGCAATAGCAGCTTTTCCCTGGGTCGGTCTTCCTCAGCCCACTGCTTGATTGTCAGTTTTCTAGCTTCCTTACTCACAGTTCGGGTGAAACAAAAAAGCCTCGTTTTTTGGACGAGGCTTACATATTTAAAATTTTCTAATTCTTAGCTCAAAGCATTGACATGCTTGGATAGGCTGGATTTTAGGTTGGAAGCTTTATTCTTATGAATAATGTTTCTTTTGGCCAGTTTGTCCAGCATCGCTGTAACTTGCTTCAAAAGACCTTCCGCCTCAGTCTTGTCAGTAGAGTTTCTCAGCCTCTTTATAAAGGTTCTGGTGGTCTTGTGCTGGTACTGATTTCTTTCCTTTTTTGCAGCAGTAGACCTAATTCTTTTTGCAGCTGATTTATGATTCGCCATCTTACCTCTTCTTCATTAATTTTAAAAAGGATCGCAAAGATAATTCTTTTCAAGTAGAAACCAAACCAGATGCAACTCATTAGCTCAAGGAAGTTCAGGATGCTCCTATGTTTGTTTGTCGGATTGACTCTTAGTACCCATAGCCATTCGGAGTGGCATGTGAAATGGGGCTTTTTTGCGCATCAGAAGATCAATCGCCTGGCGGTCTTCACGCTGCCTCCTGAGATGATAGGTTTCTACAAGCGAAACATTCTGTATTTGACAGAAAAGGCCGTGAATCCCGACATGCGACGCTACGTCAATCCAAAGGAAGCACCCAGGCACTATATTGATCTGGATGTCTATGGGGACAGCGCAGTATACAAAATGCCCAGATATTGGAATGAGGCTGTAGCGCAATACACTGAGGATACACTTTATGCCTACGGCATTGTGCCCTGGCA
This sequence comes from Cyclobacteriaceae bacterium, assembly GCA_965601475.1. Classification (GTDB taxonomy): domain Bacteria; phylum Bacteroidota; class Bacteroidia; order Cytophagales; family Cyclobacteriaceae; genus JAWPMT01. Next base: position 3,155,783 of record OZ271832.1, read on the forward strand.
TATTTACCTGGTCCAGCTGAGACTTACCGATGCCTTCAAGGAGACTGACTATGAAAAGATTCTCAGGTATTCGGCAGACTTGGGGCACTATGTGGCGGATTCAAACGTACCACTGCATACGACGGAAAACTACAACGGCCAGATGACAGGCCAGAGGGGTATTCACGGGTTCTGGGAATCGAGACTTCCTGAGTTGTTTTTTGAGGAGTATGACTTTTTTGTGGGTAAGGCAAGTTACATTGAAAACCCCCAGCTGAAAGCCTGGGAAGGGGTTACACTAGCGCACCTTGCATTGGATTCCGTGTTGCGATTTGAGCGGGAATTGACCCAAAAATTTGCTGCCTCTAAGAAGTACAGCTATGAGCCGAGAGGAGCCGGAACCGTGCGTGTTTATTCATATGACTTCTCGAAAGCCTATCATGACAGACTGAATGGTATGGTTGAGCGCAGGATGAGGGCCTCAGTCAAAATGGTTGGCGACTATTGGTATACGTGCTGGATCAATGGGGGACAGCCTGACCTTGGCTCCTTGAAAAGCGGTGAGTTTGAGGAGGAGACGCTTGAGTTCAACGAGAAGGTCAAAGTCAGAAATCATGAGTCCGGGGAGGAAGGCTAACGTATGTAAAACTTTATGGATTGCGGGGTAAATCCCTCCCGCTCGAATGTGCAGACATAAACACCTGCGTCAAGCTGAGATAGTTCCTCAGCGTCAAATACATCCTGATGCTCCGACACGAGAAAAAGCTCCTTGGTGAGGGCTAACTTGCCATTGATTCCATGGATTTTGAATGTTCCGGTTTCGGTGTCACTGGTCGTTCGACGATAATGGATTTTGTGCCCATCGAAGCCGATATTGGCTTGCTTTTCCTGATTGGGCCATAGTATGTCACGACTGGCTTCAATGGTCATCTTGACACGGTATGACGATGACTTCAGTTTTATGGTGGAAGGGCCCAAAGGTCTGACTTGATCCAAAGGGACATTGATTTCGCTGATGAAATACTTATCAGGAATTTCAAGTTTGCCTACCGCCCCCGTAGGAACAACTATGGACAATACCAAGTCCCCGTTCGGGTCGGTGTTACGGTCTAAGGAGGCAAGTCCCAGAGGTGTCTGGATTTGATAGTGGCTTTCCTTAATATGCGTAAATACTTTCGGTGCAAAAACAATTTCCTGGAACCCCGGTAGTCCGAAAGAAGGTCTTATCCCACCTATTTGTTGTGCTATCCAGGCATTGACAGTTCCGAAGAACATGTGATTTTGTGACCCACCGAACCGGTGCCCTGGCTCATAATCCCATCCCTCAAAAAGGGTTCGGGCGCCACCGGAAATCCAGTTAATGAATGAGGGTGATTCCTCTTTGGTGAGCATGGTCAGGGCTTGGTCGCAATATCCGTAATCACAAAGTGTCGAAAAGATCATCTGGGTACCCAAAATGCCGGTGGCAATGTGATCGCCGTTGGCGAGAACCGTCTGTGATAGCGCATCGGCCACATCCTGACGGATCTCGTCTTGCGGCAATCCGAAATGTAGCGCATAGCTCATCTCTGTCTGAAGACCATTGCCATAGGTGGTATTGTCCTGGTTGTAGAATACGCTATCCGCTGTGGCCCCGGCTACTTCGCCTAGTTGATGGTATCGTGCCAGATCTCTTTCCTTGCCAAGTACACTTGCCACTTGAGCAGTCTTCCTTAGTGCATCAATGAAGAGGAGGGTTGAGGTCAAGGCTACCTGAGCTTTACCTCCGGGAGCTTTCCAGTCACCAACACCAGAATAGATAAGGCCCTTGTGGACCGCTGAGACACTGATCCAGTATTCAATGAAGGATCTCATCATTGGGTAATGGGTACGGAGGAGTTGCTCATCCCCGTAGTACAGATAGAGATGCCAGGGGACAGATATCGTCGAGTATGTCCAGTCGAACTTTGTATTTTCATATCCCCATCCGGGAGAGGGGATGATAAGTGGCATAGTGCCATTGGAGTCCTGCGCATCCACGTGGTCCAGCAGCCATTTCGAATAAATGCCCTTAACGTCAAATGAGGATGCGGCGGCCTCAAAAATCAAGTGTCCATCTCCTGTCCAACCATTTTTTTCTCGGGTAGGACAGTCGGTGGGATAGCCCACCATGTTGGATTGGATAGAATTGTTGGAAGCTTCCCAGATGCTATTGATAGGCTCACTATCACAATAGAATTCCGAAATTTGGTGAGGAATGGAGCTAATAGACATGGCATAGGTCTGATCAGCGACGACATGAAAGGGCCGATTTGAGCTAAACTCGATATGCTGGAATCCGCGATAGCTGAACCTTTGTGTGAATGTGAGTGTATCTCTACCGTCCAGCGTGAGTACATCGGTTTGGAATAGTTCATCAGGATGCGGTTCAAGGTAGTGATGAGTTAGATTGCTCACATCGACTCGGCCCCTTGCATTTAGTTGTTCACCATATTTGATGTAAACCTTTTGACCTTTTCGGCCAAAAAGAGAGACGGTGGCTACACCGGCGATGTTCTTTTCCAGGCTCAGTACCTTTATTTTGGAAGAAATTTCGTTGACCTGGGAGATTGCCACGGTGTCTACGATTGATATAGATAGTTCGTCTTGTGGCTGGAGTTCACAGCCTGGAGAAGGCTTCACTTCTGTCTGGGCCCAATTTATGGGGTCGAATGAAGCACTATGGACATTCTCAAGAACCAGTCTCTGGTCATAATTTTCACCAAGATAGATGGAATTGAAGGTGAAAGGACTGTCAGTATACTTCCAGGTGGTGTCTGTGGCAACAATGGGGTTCTGGCTACCATCTTTTATTTCCAATAAGAAATACGGTCGATCTCTCCATGAAGCAGTGTCGAATCGCCAGGCCGTTTTCGGTTGGTGATTGTAGAAACCGTTTCCCAATATCACGGTAATGACATTATCCCCTTGTTTGACAAGATTCGTGATATCATAGTCATTATAGAAGAGACGCTTTTCGAAGTTTGTGAAGAGGGGATTGAGTAGCTGACCAGGTATGGATTTCCCATTGACCTGTATATAGTGAATGCCCAAAGATGCAATTCTGATCGTGTGCTTTTGCTCGGTATGGGGGACAGCGAAGACTTTACGGAATAGGCTGGCAGGACGGTACTCCTGGTCCAGGGTATCTCCAATCCACAGGGCTTGCTGGAAGGGTGGTGTTTGACCCTTCGAGCATACAGAGATCACAAGATTTAAAGCCAGAACAAAGGTGAGCCCCTTCGACATGGCACAAAAAAACCGCTTTTTATCAAAAAGCGGTTGTCATTTTTTGTTAATAGCCCGATCTGATTATCCGATAGAAACACGTTTGAATTCTGACACGGTCAATCCTTTGGAAACGCCATCCAGGTACTTCTGGATCGATAGTGAATTGTCCTTGACAAAGGCCTGGCTTAATAGGGTGTTCTCCTTGAAGAACTTTTGGAGTTTGCCCTGCGCAATTTTCTCAATGATGTTCTCAGGCTTTCCTTCCTGTCGGGCTTGCTCTTTGCCTATTTCGATTTCTTTTTCAACAGTGGCAGCGTCGACACCATCTTTATCTACAGCAATTGGGTTCATTGCCGCAATTTGCATCGCCACATCCTTACCTGCTTCGATTACTTCGGCACCGTTTACATTCTTCAAGCCTACAAGTACACCAAGCTTCTTGTTGGAGTGTATGTAGGGTACCACCGCTTCACTCTCCAATACTTCGTAAGCTGAGATCTCAAGCTTCTCACCGATCTTGCCAGTCGCTTCGACAATCTTGTCATTCACAGAAAGTCCATCGATTTCCAATGCCTTTATAGCTGCAATATCACTGGCGCCTGTTTCAAAAGCTTTGTCAGCAATGGCTTCTCCCAGGGCAATGAAATCGTCGTTCTTAGCTACAAAGTCAGTTTCGCAGGTAAAGGCCACCAAAATGCCTTTGGAGTGATCTTCGTTGGTCTTGAAGAAAACTACACCTTCAGAGGTCTCGCGATCCGCTCTGGAGGCAGATACTTTCTGTCCTTTCTTACGGAGAAGCTCTATGGCTTTGTCAAAATCACCATCCGCTTCAACCAGTGCCTTCTTGCAGTCCATCATGCCTGCACCAGTCATTTGTCTTAGCTTGTTTACGTCTTTCGCGCTAATTGCCATTTTATGATTTTTTAGGAGTGTTCATCAACAAAAATTGAACACCAAATTTCTTCGATGTTCAATTCAATGTTTTTAAATCGTATGTTTGGGAAATTTTACTTAGTCAGCAGTCTGCTCGTCCATGGCCTTCTTGGCCGCTTCTTCTTCCTCCAGCTTCGCGTCTTCCTTGTCTTTCTTTCGCTCATTCAGGCCTTCTTCCATGGCTTTGCCAATGTAGGCTGTGATAAGGCTGATTGACTTGAAGGCGTCATCATTCGCAGGAATTGGATAGTCTGCCAAGTTTGGATTAGAGTTTGTATCCACCATGGCAAAAACAGGAATGTTGAGCTTCTGCGCTTCTGCTACAGCAATGTGCTCTCTTTTGATATCAATCACGAAAAGAGCCGCTGGTAGTCTATTCAGGTCTGCAATGCCACCCAGGACACGCTCCAATTTGGCTCGCTCCCGTGTGATCATCAATCTTTCTCTTTTCGCCAGATTCAGATAAGCCTCGTCTTTCATGAGCTTATCGATGGAAGCCATTTTCTTCAATGACTTTCTGATCGTCGAGAAGTTGGTAAGCATACCACCGAGCCATCGTTCAGTGACGAAAGGCATTTTGAGCTTCTTCGCTTCTGTTTCAACGACTTCTTTAGCTTGCTTCTTGGTGGCAACAAACATGACTTTGCGGCCGGATTTTACAATACCTTTCAACGCAGAAGCCGCTTCTTCCAAATGCTTCAGCGTTTTGTTCAAGTCAATAATGTGGATGCCATTCTTCTCCATGAAAATGAATGGCGCCATTTGAGGATCCCATTTTCGTGTGAGGTGTCCAAAGTGAACACCCGCATCCAACAAATCCTTGCTCGTGATTTTTTCCATCGATGATTATCGTTTACTGAATTGGAATCTTCTTCTCGCCTTTCTACGGCCGTATTTCTTTCTTTCGACCATTCGAGGGTCTCTCGTCAGGAAGCCTTCTTGCTTCAGAGAAGGTTTGTACTCCTCATTGGTTTCAACCAAGGCCCTGGAGATGCCGAGCCTGATGGCTTCAGCCTGACCTTTCATTCCACCGCCGTCTACATTAATCTTGAAGTCGAAGTTTCCATCTTCCTCTACCTTCACCAAGGGTTGCTTGACGATGATTTGAAGTACCTCCGACGGGAAGTATGTCCCCAAGTCCCGTCCGTTCACTTTGATCTCCCCCTTGCCCTTGCTCATGTATACGCGAGCTACGGAGGTTTTTCTTCGGCCTATTGTGTTGATAACTTCCATTCAGTTTAAAGCTTTACTTCTTTTGGCGTTTGTGCTTCATGAGGGTGCTCTGAACCTTCGTAAACATGAAGATTCTTGAACAGTTGACGTCCAAGCCGGTTCTTGGGCAGCATGCCTCGAACAGCTTTTTCGATCAATATGGTTGAAGACTTGGTGTTCTTAACTTCAAGCGGAGTTTGCATTCTTTGCCCACCTGGATATCCCGTGTGTCGCACGTACACCTTGTCAGTCCATTTTTTTCCTGTCAATCGGATCTTATCCGCATTGATGACGATTACGTTGTCGCCACAGTCCACGTGAGGGGTGTAATCAGCCTTGTGCTTACCACGAATGATCTTGGCCACTTCACTGGCCAATCTCCCTAGAACTTTGCCGTCACCATCTACGACTACCCAGCTTTTTTGAGCTGTAGCCTTGTTGACTGATATTGTCTTATAACTTAAAGTATCCAAAACTTGCTATTTTACCGTATTTAGACCCCTCCTGAAAAAGGGACACAAAAATAGAAGTTTATTATTTAGAATACAAAGAATAGATTGAATGACTATTCGTTTTTCTTGAGTTGCTTCAAAACCACTTCAAAATCTTTGTTGTGTGCTGCATGAACTTTGATTTCAGCGCCTTTTGCGTTTATGAAAGTGATGCCTTCCGCGTGCAAAGCCATTCGCTTCATTAGAGGCTGTTCCTCCTCGTACTTACCTATTTTATAGTTTTTCTTGACTTCAGATAAGAATATGGGTTTGCCACCGTACATCTCGTCCCCACAGATGGGTACGCCTAGGTGAGCGAGGTGTACTCGGATTTGATGCATACGACCAGTGAACGGCATGCAAGCCACAAGCGTGTGGGCCTTATATATATGGAGCGTTTTAATGAATGTGAGCGCCTGCTTCCCCTGCATGTGATCAACACGCGAACGATTGGAAGTGGTGAATAAGGGGATATCTACTTCTTCGTCCAGTTCATGCCTGCCAGGTATTAGTGCATGGTAAAGTTTCTGCACTTCTCTTTGGGTGAGGATTGCCGAAAAGTGCTTGTACGCTTCATTGTGTTTAGAAATGACAAGGATACCTGAGGTGTCCTTATCGAGCCTGTGGCAGACCTGGGCCTCCTCGTGGTGGCTTCTGGCCAAATCCAGCATGTTGAGATGACTGGATCTGTCTGCCAATGTCGACACGAACGGAGGTTTGTTGACGATCAGATAGTCTTGATCCTCGTGCACGACTAAGTCTGCTAGCGAGAGATTCTTCAGGGACTTAATCGTCTTCATCCTCCGAAAGTAGAGCTTCTTCCGGAATTTTGCCCAATGGCAATCGAAAGCTAAAGGTCGAGCCTTCGCCTTTTTGACTGGTTACGTCTACCTTGGAGCCGTGAGCCTCCATGATGTGTTTTACAATAGATAGACCTAGACCCGTACCTCCTTTTTCTTTGGACCTACTCTTCTCCACCCTGTAGAAACGCTCGAAGATCCTTCCCAGGTCTTCTTCCGGTATACCTCGTCCATTGTCTTCTACCGCAACCAGAATTTTATCGGGTTCCTTTTTGAAGCTCACCGTCACAAGTCCTCCCTTGCGTGTATACTTGATGCCGTTGACAATTAAGTTTACCATTACTTGATAGATACGCTGATAGTCCGCGTATACATGGATCGGTGCGTAATCCTGATCAAGCGTGAGTTGAATCTGCCGTTTGTCCGCCTTGTCTTCCAATTGATCAAAGACTTCCCTTGTGATGCTGATGACATCGAAGTTTTCAAAATGCATCTTGATTTCGCCAGTTTCCATTTGCGAAATGGTGAGTAAGTCTTGCACGAGGATGTCAAGTCCATCGAGGCTCTTGGCTGCCTTTTTCAGGAATTTGTGCCGAACCTTCTTGTCCTCAACTGCTCCGTCCAGCAAAGTGTGTACAAACCCCTGGGCAGCGAAGATGGGGGTTTTTAGCTCATGAGAAACATCAGCCATAAACTCACGCCGAAAGGTCTCCATTTTTTTCAACTCCTCGATTTCCCGCTGCTTTGTTTCTACGTAGTTCCGGATTTCCTTATTGATCTGCCGCAATGCGTTCACGGAAGACTTGTCACGCTGAGCGCCCAATGAAAGATCATTTTTGGCGATTTTCTCAAGAGCCAAATAGATCCTGTCGATTTCCCGGAAAAAGAGGAACTCCAAAACCAACCTCACCAGGATGTAGGTGGAAGAGAAAGACAGTCCAAATGCGACAAACAAAATAGTCTTCGTGATTTCCGGTAGCAGGGAGAGGAAAGCGGTGGTGATGGCCGCAATGCTTATGGCGAGCAAAATGGACAGCGCCCTGGCGTTTATGATCATGTTGACACGTAACTAGTTGGTGTCAAATTTGTATCCTACACCTTTTACAGTGGAAATATAGCCATCGCCGATTTTCTCCCGGACTTTTCTAATGTGAACATCGACTGTCCTTGCCAGCACATATACATCTGTACCCCAGATATTCTTCAAGAGATCATCCCTGCTGAAGACTTTTCCGGGGTTCTGTGATAGGAAATACAGCAGCTCGAATTCTTTCTTTGGCAGGTTGATCTTATTGTCTCCCAGAGCCACTGTGTAGCTGGAACGATCTACGACCAAGTCGCCGACCTGAATTTTCTGTGATTCCTTTTTCTTCTTGGTTTCTCGCCTGAACATGGCATTGATTCTGCTCATGAGGGCCCGCGGCTTTATGGGTTTTGTGATATAGTCATCGGCGCCGATTTCGAAGGCGGCCACCTCCGAGTATTCTTCGGATCTGGCGGTCAGAAATATCACAAAAACGTTGGTAAGGTCAGGGATCTCGCGAATTTGCCGACAAGTTTCCACACCATCTTGTTTTGGCATCATAATGTCCAGCAAAATGAGGTCAGGAAGGAAAGTCTGCGCGACCTCCACGGCCTTTTTGCCATCGGAGGCAGTCTTGACGTCATAGCCTTCTTTGGAAAGGTTATACCTCAATAGCTCGAGTATATCGGCTTCATCGTCTACTACCAGTACCTTTTGATTATTCTTCGCCATGGTGCTTCGCGGTTAGATCACGGAATATCCCAATTAAGTCGGAAACTTACCATATCGATAAAATATGTGCAACTGGCTTGTCTCCCAGGCCTTGTGTATCCTGGACCCTGTCGGAAAACCAAAGAAAAATTAAGCAATAAATAATATTAACATAATAAAAGGCTAGCAAAACTTTTGGGTACTAAATATCGTAAGTTACCTTGTATTACATAGTATCGACCAAACTGCTTTCCTATGACTGTTGACAATACTTCCTACTACCTCCGAATCATCGGTCGAATCCTCATCATCTTTGGCTGTTTGCTGATTCCTGTTTCTATTTTGTCCTGGAGTGCGCTCAGTTTCATGATTGAGTCGGTGGGTTGGATGGATTTTCACTGGGACGGCTGGATCCCTTTACCGTTTCTGGGAAGGATCTTCATGCTGTTCCCGGGCATGTATTTCATCGCAGGCCTGATCTACATTGTTGGTGGTTTGGGCTTGGTCAATGAGAAGAACTGGGCTCACCAGTTCGCGTGGCTTCCTGCTGTCATTTTACTCTTCAACTTCCCCGTTGGCACGGCCATTGGTGTGTGGCTGATCTACTTACTGCAAAAAGCGAAGGAATTTCAGTCCAATTCCGCAGGAGAATAATCCAGAAATACTATTATTGTTAGCGAATTGCTAATTAATTTTGTGTCCATGATTTCTATCGGGGATTCCTGGGGTAATCTGTAAATTCGTTTTTGTAAATCAAGAAAATCCTTTTATCCAATACAGATATGGCTGAGAACAGCGATAAGCTTAAAGCACTGCAGATAACGATTGACAAGCTCGAGAAGACCTATGGTAAGGGTACCATTATGAAGCTCAGCGATGAGAAAGTGCTGGATATCCCGGTCATTTCCACTGGCTCATTGGGTTTGGATGTGGCGCTTGGTGTGGGGGGAATACCTCGTGGCAGAATCATCGAGGTCTACGGCCCTGAGTCTTCGGGAAAGACGACACTGGCGATGCACTGTATCGCGGAGGCGCAAAAGAATGGCGGATTAGCCGCCTTCATAGACGCCGAACATGCATTTGATAAAAGCTATGCAGAGAAACTGGGGATTGATACGGAGAATCTACTCATCTCGCAGCCGGATAATGGGGAACAGGCATTGGAGATCGCCGAGCACCTGATAAGATCGGGTGCGATCGATATTATTGTCATTGACTCCGTAGCCGCGCTAGTACCCCGTGGAGAGCTTGAAGGTGAGATGGGAGATAGTAAAATGGGTCTTCAGGCCAGATTGATGTCGCAGGCGCTTCGGAAACTGACGGGAGCCATTAACAAAACGGGCTGCTCCTGTATTTTCATTAACCAACTCAGGGAGAAGATTGGTGTGATGTTTGGTAACCCGGAAACAACGACAGGAGGTAATGCACTGAAGTTTTATGCATCAGTGAGGCTTGACATCAGAAGGATCGGCCAGATCAAGGAATCGGCAGACAACATCCTGGGTAATCGGACGCGTGTGAAGGTGGTGAAGAATAAGGTCGCTCCTCCATTCAAGACCATAGAATTTGATATCATGTATGGAAAGGGGATCAGTAAATCCGGTGAGATCCTGGATATCGGCGTGGAATTGAACGTGATCCAAAAGTCGGGTTCGTGGTTTTCCTATGATGGCAATAAACTGGGCCAGGGCAGAGATGCGGTGAAGGAATTGATCGAGGACAACCCCGAATTGCTGGATGAACTCGAAACAAAAATCAAAGCAGCCATCAAAGGGGAGGAAGTAGGTACGCCAGCCTAATTGTCCTACTGGGCTCTAATGGCCTCCACAGGATCCATTCGGGCGGCAATGACTGCCGGTACAATACCTGAAATAGTGCCAATAGTTGCTGCCACACCCACACCTAGAACGATATTTTGTATGGAGAGTGCCAGGTCAAGGCTTCCAAGGTCGACGAAGGTTACGAGATAGACGAGCAACAGGCCAACGCTTCCTCCGATGATGGAAAGGAATATCGATTCAAATAGAAATTGGAATAGGATAAAATAGTTCTTGGCTCCCAGGGATTTCTGAATACCAATGATGCCGGTTCGCTCCCGGACTGAAACAAACATAATGTTAGCAATCCCGAAGCCGCCAATCAGGATCGAAAAACCGCCAATCAACCATCCTCCAATCCCCAGAACGTCGAAGAAGCTCCCAATGGAGTTTAGTATTGCCTGCTGCCTCACGATGGAAAAGTTGTCCTTTTCCTTCGGCCGGAGTCCGCGTATTTTCCGGACGAGTCCTTTGAGTTCATACTCCAATTCTACCAGGCCAATGTCACTTTCAAGCCCCTTGATGGTAATCAGGGGTTCCAAACCATCCTCACCTACATAGTTGATCTTGGTGAAGGCCTTGTAGGGGATATAGATGTTTTCGTCCTTGCTCGTTTCTCCGAATAGCCCTGCTCCTTGCTCCGTGATCACGCCTACGACGGTGAATTTCGTTCCCTTAATTTTGATTTGTTTGCCAAAAGGGTCAGTGCCTCCAAATAGCTCCGTTTTCGACCGGTTGCCTATGATGGCTACATTTCTGCCAGCTTCGAATTCCTGAACGGTGAAATACCGGCCAGTGAGGTCTTTGAAGTCGTTGTAGACTTCTTGATGACCGTGGGAGATGCCCAAAAGCGTGATGTCGGAACTGCTACTGTTCTTGTATTTGGGTGTAACGCTGTTGATGGCGAAAATGGTGACTGCTTCCGCGTTCTGTACTTGTCCGCGTATGAAATCATATTCTTTGTAGGTAGAATATGGGCGTTTTATGTAGTCCCACCAGGGTACATCAGGCCCAAACTCGAAAGGAAATCTACGAATATCGACATTGGTGCGGCCCAGGAAGCTCAGGCTGTCATTGATGCTATCTTCAAGAGAATCTACCAGGGTAAAAACAGCGATGATGGCGAATATGCCTATGGTGACCCCCAGCAAAGACAAGGTAGTCCGTAGAAGATTGGATTTCAGTGCGCTTAGCGCAAAAATCAGACTTTCTTTGATGAGTTTGAGTGCTATCACAGATCAAAATTAGCAGATGTGGTGGCTCTTTCGCAGACTTCAAAATAAAACATTTTTGCTAATTTTGCCGACTTTGAATCTTAAGATACCTGCAAATCTGCATATAGACGATGAAGCTTTCGGAATTCAAGTTTGACCTTCCTTCCAGTCACATAGCACTTTACCCCACAGAAAACCGAGATGAGTCCAGGCTCATGGTGATTCATCGTGAATCGGGTGAAATTGAGCATAAAGCCTTCAAGGACGTTGTTGGTTACTTCCAAGACGGTGACGTGATGGTCATCAATGATACGAAAGTGTTCCCGGCCCGTCTTTACGGTAACAAAGAGAAGACGGGTGCCAAGATCGAGGTGTTTCTGCTAAGAGAGCTGAATAGGGACATGAACCTGTGGGATGTCCTGGTGGATCCGGCAAGAAAGATCAGGGTAGGCAACAAACTCTATTTTGGAGATGGCGAGCTTGTTGCCGAGGTTATCGACAATACGACCAGCCGGGGACGGACAATACGGTTCCTGTTTGATGGTAGTCATGAAGATTTCTATGCAATGATTGATCGTTTGGGTGAAACGCCTCTGCCCAGGGAAATCAAACGGGGAGCTGAACCTGAAGATAGAGAGCGGTTTCAGACGATTTATGCGAACAAGGTGGGTGCCGTGGCAGCACCAACTGCCGGATTGCACTTCACCAGGCAGGTGATGAAGCGACTGGAGATTGTGGGGGTGGACATATATCCCATCACCCTCCATGTTGGTTTAGGCACTTTTCGCCCTGTGGATGTCGAGGATCTGACTAAGCACAAAATGGATTCGGAAAATTTCGAGGTTCCGGAGCCTACTGCCGAAAGAGTCAACCGATCCCTGGATGAGAAAAGGAGGGTAATCGCCGTGGGTACTACCGTCATGCGGTCATTGGAGTCTTCCGTTTCAGCCAATGGCAGATTGAAGGAAAACAGCGGTTGGACCGATAAATTCATTTTCCCTCCCTATGATTTCAAGATTTGTTCTGGGTTGATCACAAATTTTCATTTGCCGGAATCTACGCTATTGATGATGGCTGCGGCATTTGGCGGTTATGAGCTGATGATGGAGGCCTACCAGACAGCAATCAAAGAAAAGTATCGCTTCTTTACCTATGGCGATGCTATGCTCATCATTTGAGTTAACCTTTGAAAAAATACGCAATCATAGTCGCAGGAGGCCGCGGATTGCGGATGGGAAATGAAATCCCTAAGCAGTTTCTTCCCTTGCAAGGCAAACCCATATTGGTTCGTACTGTCGAACGGTTTTTATCCTACGATTCCTCAATTACTATCGTTGTGGTCTTACCAGAGGATCAAATGTCCCTGTGGTCAGATTGCAAAGACAAATTTCTAGAGGCTTGGGAAATTACCACCAGATTTGGGGGTGTCACCAGATTTCAATCTGTGAAGAGTGGGCTCACGGTTATAGAGCCGGATAGCCTGGTGGCCGTACATGATGGAGTCAGGCCACTTGTGAGTACTGAGGTCATTGCGCGGTCGTTTGAAGTAGCGGAGGCCCGGGGTACAGCCATAGCTGCCGTGGCATTGAAGGACTCCATCCGCAAGGTCCAATCCAACGGGAAATCAGAAGCTGTGTCCAGGAATGAGTACCTCGCTGTACAAACACCCCAAACTTTTAGGTCGCATATATTGCTCAAAGCCTATGAGACAGAAGAGCTGCCCGGTTTTACTGATGATGCCAGTGTGGTAGAGTCAGCAGGTATTTCTATAACCCTGATCGAAGGCAGTTATCGCAATATCAAAATTACGACACCTGAAGATATGGTGATTGCGGAGGCCTTGTACGACGAGCGTTAGTACTCGTCCTCGTTGAAGAAGAAATCTTCTTTGGTGGGATAATCTGGCCAGATTTCCTCGATTGTTTCATAAGGTTGCCCATCGTCCTCTAGCTCCTGCAAATTTTCAACAACCTCCAAAGGTGCCCCTGACCTGATGGAGAAGTCAATCAATTCGTCTTTAGTGGCTGGCCACGGGGCATCCTCTAAGTATGATGCTAATTCTAATGTCCAGTACATATTTCAAAACCTTTTTGTCGGTGCTTCAATAGTTGCGCAAAAGTACATTTTAAATCAAAAAATCAAACTCCAACTTTCTGCTTTAACCAATACAGTCTGCTGTACCTCTCGCGAATAATTCATTAATGTGAAAATGCACACTAAGGTTTCAAAATGTACGGAAATTTTTATCCTCCGAGGATAGTAACAAGTCGTTTTTTGACTTGTATTCTGTTTTTTTGTTGCGACAGACGACGGTTCATCATCCTTTCAGCACCTGGATCATTGGCATTGAATCGCTCCATGTTGAGCTGAAATTGGCTGAGGTCTTCTTCCTCTTTCTTGATGAGCTCTTGGAGCACTTGGACTTGAAGTCGGTTCTGTTCTACTTCATCAAGTGAATCATAATCCGAAAATCTCTTGCTGCATAGACGTTCGACGAATTCGATTTCCGATAGTAGTTGCAGTTGATTGAGCAAGTCGTTCTTCTGTGTCTCAATCTTCGGATCCCGCGAGCGAATGTTGAAAAGGGATTTCCTGATGTAGTCTGCTTTTCTCTGATCAAAAACGACGTTGCCTTGCTGAATCGCTATCAATTCAGCTTGTATCTGTTCCAACTGCCGCTTCGGATCTACAAAAGCCGGGCGAGAAGTTCGTCTAAGGTTTGCCTGAAACTTGGACAAAAGGGGTTTATAAACCCTGGAGGGCACATTGCCTACCTCCTGCCAACGTTCCTTCAGTTCCGCAATTTTTTCATGCTTACGGTCGCCAGACAGGCGACTTACGGTATTAGCTTCCTTGATAAGGGTCCAGTAGGCATCCTCATTTTGCTTTTGCAAGCGTCGCTTGTCCTCATAGAAGGCCCGCTTGCGGTCAAAGAACTCCTGGACTTTACCCCAGAATTCGTCATTCAATGCCTCTTGCTGCTCCTTTACCGCGTTCCCTACTTTAATCCACCGACCCTTGATATCCTGTACCTGATCTGTGGCCTCCTCCCAGCTGATCAAGACCACAGCCTCCTCCAGTTCGGTAATGAGAGTGCGCTTAACCTCCGTATTGCGTATGCGGTTCTTTGCAACCAACTCTTCCAGCTCCTGTTGAAGCTTTGCAAGTCGAAGGTCTAAATTCTCGAAATCTCCCAGTCCGTCGTATTCGGCCAAGCCACCTCGCAAGTGCAACACTTTCTGCAAGTAGCTGCCCTTGTTTTCCGTTTCTTCAATGGTTTTTTCCAGATCTCGAACTTTGCCTTCAAGTTCTTCGAACCTTTCAGTAAAATATTTGATGGCAAACTCCGGACCTTCTTCTCTTATTTCGCCAATATCTCTGGCGGAATGATCTTTCCAAGGATTTAAAATAATTTTACCGTCTTCTATGGTGCCATATGGGACCTCAGGGTTGCTCATAGATGATTCCAGGTGATTTACGATTAATGCGAACGCTAATTACTACAATTTAACGATTATGTCCGACGAAAAGATCATTTTTTCAATGGCCGGGGTGAGCAAGATCTACCCTCCTAAAAAGCAAGTACTTAAGAATATTCACCTTTCATTTTTCTACGGTGCGAAAATCGGCGTTTTAGGTTTAAACGGGTCCGGAAAATCTTCGTTGCTCCGAATTATAGCTGGTATTGATACAGACTATCTAGGGGAAGTTGTCTTTTCACCGGGCTTCAAAGTCGGCTTGCTGGAGCAGGAGCCAAAGCTAGATCCCGACAAGACCGTGATCGAGGTCATCAAGGAAGCTGTGGGGGAGGTGGCTGCTCTTTTAGCTGAGTACGAGGAAATTAATCTCAAATTCAGTGAGCCTGAGGTCCTGGAGGATCCAGACAAGATGGACCAGTTGATTCAGCGGCAGGGAGAAGTCCAGGAAAAATTGGATCATCACAATGCATGGGAGTTGGATAGTGTACTGGCCAGGGCTATGGATGCCTTGCGTACTCCCCCGGAAGATGCGTTGATCAAGAACCTTTCCGGAGGTGAGAAACGCCGGGTTGCGCTTTGCAGGCTGTTGCTCCAAAAGCCCGATGTACTGCTCCTCGATGAGCCCACAAACCACCTGGATGCGGAATCGGTCCTATGGTTGGAACAGCATCTGCAACAGTACGAGGGGACGGTCATTGCGGTGACGCACGACAGGTACTTCCTGGATAATGTTGCTGGCTGGATTCTGGAACTTGACCGGGGTGAAGGTATCCCCTGGAAAGGCAACTACTCCAGTTGGCTGGACCAGAAGCAGAAGCGGCTTGCCCAGGAAGAGAAGTCCGAATCCAAACGGCAGAAGACACTTGAGCGAGAGCTGGAATGGGTTCGCATGACTCCAAAAGGCAGGCAGGCAAAGGCGAAAGCCCGGCTAAGCGCCTACGAAAAGTTGCTGGGTGAGGAGGCCAGAGAGAAGGAAGCGAAACTGGAACTCTATATACCACCTGGGCCCAGGCTTGGTGCCAAGGTGATAGAGGCTAGCCAAGTGTCCAAAGCCTATGGCGAAAGATTGCTGTTTGAAGACTTGTCCTTCAGCCTTCCTCAAGGCGGTATCGTGGGAGTGATCGGCCCCAATGGCGCTGGGAAAACGACCCTGTTCAATCTCATCACTGGAAAGGAAGCAGCCGACAACGGAACCTTCGAGGTTGGCTCAACGGTCAAGATGGCCTACGTGGATCAGGAGCATGACAATTTGAAGGCAGACCAATCTGTCTATGAGGCGATCTCCGGAGGCAATGAAATACTTGAGTTGGGCGGACGGGAGATGAATGCCAGAGCCTATGTAAGTCGATTCAACTTCAGTGGTACGGATCAACAAAAGAAAGTAGGCGACCTGTCCGGGGGAGAGCGAAACCGTGTCCACCTGGCTATGACACTCAAGCAGGGAGCCAATCTTATTCTGCTCGATGAACCTACCAATGATCTGGATGTCAATACCCTGCGGGCTTTGGAAGAAGCGCTTGAAAATTTTGCGGGATGTGCCGTGATTATTTCTCACGATCGTTGGTTCCTTGATCGTGTAGCAACCCATATTCTGGCGTACGAAGGGGATTCTCAAGTGTATTGGTTTGAAGGCAACTTCACTGAATATGAAGAAAACCGGAAGCAGAGACTCGGTGATGAAGGACCGAAACGCATCAAGTACAAAAAACTCATGAAGTAGTGTAAGAACTGACTCGTCTGTGTCACTAAGTCTCTAAAGATTTTACAATGGCACTACGAATCAACGCCCAACAGATTGGGTATCTGTTTTTTTGGTTTTTCTTGGGCATGAAGCTGAGGGTCTTTCAACTCAATGGGTTAAATGCGGATCCCTTGGATTTGGCTTTGTTGCTCGTGGGATTGGGTTTTGTCCTTTACCAGATCACAAAGCGCTTTTTTCGAACCCACACAAATGACAGTTCAACTCCTAAACCTTTCGATCCATGAAGAAGCGAATCACTCAAATGCTATCACTATTTCTGTTTGCCATGTTTGCAGGGTCTCGCCTCTCCATACTTGTCGGTAGTCCAACCGGGATTTCTCCGGTAGACTATCTTTTGCTTCTAGGAGGAATGGTCTTAATTGCGCTGAACTGGAAATCCCTCAATATCCTGCCAGAGAACTAGTTAAAAACAGTTCATTTGCAGGAAGCTCATTTGTCTTGGTTTTTTTGTCTATTTTGAGAGGAAACAACAATCAAAATGAGACAAGTAATTTTCGCAAATCAGAAGGGCCTGGGTGCCAGTGGTACTATTCAAAGCCCAGGGGATATCCCCGTGACCTTTACCTTTTACGGATCATGTTGGACGTCAGAGTCAGCTAAGATGGCCAGTGTTGACCTGCTAATCGATGGAAAAGTAGTAGCAACGGGTTATATCTTTTCCAATGTTGACACAGTACATCGCACTTTCGTGCCGGTTTCATTCACAATGAATTTGGATCCAAATGCTGGTAAACCGGAAGGTCACACGGCGACGATCCAACCTGGAGCCGATACCACTATAGATGACAATGACTTCTTCACCCTGGTGATGGATTATTAGTCTGCTGGAATAACGGAACAGTCCCAACCAAAAAGGGCCTCCAATCAGAGGCCCTCAACTCAAAACTCAACTCAAAAATTAGGCTTCTACAGCTTCCAAAGCGGGGGCTGCCGGGAAGTCAACCGGGATCTGTGTCGTTCCGTGAATGAAGTTACTGATGATTTTATCACCAATTACCACGATGGCGTCGACCAGGTTTTCCCGGGTATAGCCTGCGGCGAAGAAGGCATCAACCACCTCAGGGCTTGGCTTACTTCTGTTCACCGTGATATCTTTCACGAATTTTGCCAAAGCGTCAAATTTTGCATCGAAAGATGCGCTGCCACCACGAATTTCCAGGATCTGATCATCCGTGAAACCGTTCATTTTTCCCAAGGCAGTATGTGCTGCTAAACAGTAGGCACATTCGTTGACCTGGCTTACCACCAAGTTGATGATCTCCCTTTCCTTGGCTTTCAAACTGCTCTTTCTGTTTTGCAATGTGAGGTAGTCGCCAAGTGCGGTGTCAGAGTAGGCGAAAGTGGCATATAGGTTAGGTACAAAGCCCAATCCTTTTTGTAAGTTGTCGAAGATTCCTTGATTGCCTTCGCTTACTTCGTCTCTAGTAGGTACATTGAAAGTTGCCATGATTATTTGTTTGTTTTCTGTTTTCAATAATTGATTTACTGGTTGAATAAACGGGCCTTTTCCAGGTTGGTGAGAGTCCGTTTTTCCCTGGTGATTGTCCATTTTTCCCGATTTGGATAAAAACCGTCACGCTTGTTGTCAAGTCCTCGTCAGGGATGGACGTTTTGTGGACCTGGCGGCAGTGCAGATGGGCTGCCTTGCAACTCGACCCTTCTTATTTGCCATTCGACCTGATTTGCCGACAACTTGTCTTTGACCCGATGAACTTTCCCACAAAAAGTCATGCTGATTCAGTCTCTGCAACTGGAAAATATCCTGGAATTCCTTGAGCCGGATGGGATTAATCTGCTGCTGATTGCCGAGCAGTCTTCGGTGAGTATAGCGGCGCTCATTAAGAAAGCCAATGAGAAGAATATCCAGGTAGCTGGTGGCATTTTTCCCCGAATTATCAGCAACAATAAGCACTATGATGAAGGCATCATACTTAAACACTTCCCCAGCCAGGTGGCCCCAGTCTTCCTGCCAGGTATTGGCAAGGGCAATTTAGACCTGGAGCTCCCCAATTTCGATCCGGGCTACCGCAGTTGCCTGGTATGGGTGGATGGTTTGATGGATAACATTCCGAGATTGCTGGAACGCTTATATGAAAAATACTGGGATCAGATGCATTTTGTTGGTGGGGGCTGTGGTTCACTCACTTTGCGTCAGAAGCCTTGTTTGTTTACGAATGAAGGTTTTTGTCAGGATGGGGCTATACTCATACCCTTAAGCTCAGGAGCCAGTTCGGGGGTTACCCATGGCTGGCAGAAGGTGGCAGGCCCCTTTGTGGCGAACAAGACGGAAGCCAACAAGATCATCGAGCTCAATTGGCGCCCAGCCTATGAAGTGTATAAGGAAGTGGTCGAATCCCACAGTCAACATCGATTTGAGGAGGGCGATTTCTTTTCGGTATCAAAGGGGTTCCCTTTTGGGATAAAGAAAGAGGGTCAGGAAGTCATCGTCAGGGATCCAATCGCGGTAGATTCCAGAGGGGTGCTCACCTGTGTAGGTCACGTCAGCAGAAATGTCTCACTGTATGTCCTGAAGGGGGAAGCCGATCACCTCATCGAAAGTGCCGCAGTGGCGGCCAGGAAGGCAACGTCACAAGGTCCATACGACGACTGCCTGCTGATTGATTGTATTTCGCGGATGCTCTATCTGGAGGATCAATTTGAAGCGGAGCTGAACGCCCTTGGCGGTGAGTTGAAGAAAAGCGGCTCGGTCAGCGAAGTCGAAGGGGCGCTCACGTTGGGTGAAATATCTTCGGGGAATGAGGGCCTGCTCGAACTATATAATAAAACCACAGTAGTCACTACTTTTAAGTAAACGGCGCTGATATGCAAAATACAATCGAGCTGCTCAGTTTGCTTTATGAGCTCAGTCTCACTACCGTCAAGAACGAAGAGCCTTCCGAGACAGGCAGGAAATTCATTAAGAAATTCGTTGCTCGCAAGAACCTGCAATATGCTGCGGCCTGGAAACTGACCTCGACAGATGGCGAAGACCTGCAATTTCAGCGGATCTATTCCATACCGAAGATTACAGAAAGCGCCAAGGTCCCGGTTTCCATATTCAATGAACTGCCGAGTCCCAATACGTTTCGTTTCCGCAAAACATCACTCTTCAAAGAAGTCAAGATGGAAGGGACATTTGCTTACTTCCGTCTGGAAAGGTTTGGATTGCTCGAGCTGTTCGAAAGAAGCGAAACTCCGCAGGTACTTACCAAGGAAAAACTCTACCCTTTTGTTGATGTGCTGAATCAATTTGCTTCCAATCTGGCGGCTGGCTACTTGAAGCTGGCCTCTGTTGCGAATGAGGAGAAGTATCGACGTATCATCGACAATATCCACCTGGGTCTGCTGGAAGTAGATCGCAATGAGGTTATTCAATTTGCTAACCGGTCATTTCTGGATCTTGTGGGCTATGAAATGGAGGAAATACTGGGACAGAAGGCTTCGGACCTCTTTGTTGACGATGAGAATCGTGCTGTCATTGATCAGGAAAACGCAAGGAGACAAGAAGGTGAATCCAGTTCCTACGAATTGTCCATTTTGGATCGGCATGGCAACAAGAAATGGGCGATCATTAGCGGTGCTCCTAACTACAATCATGAGGGTGATCTTATTGGCTCCATAGGCATACACCTTGATATCACTGAGGAGAAGCTACTCAAGCGGGAGAACGAATTTCGTACGCAACAGCTGCAGAAGCTGTTTGAGCAATCACTGGACGCACTCCTGTCCATAGATGCCGAGGGAAAGATCTTTGAATGGAGCCCGCAGGCAGAGAAGATATTTGGTTATTCCCGGGAGGAGGTTCATGGCAAGATGCTGAAAGATTGTATAATTCCGCATCAGTACCGTGAAGCACATGAAAATGGCATGAAGCACTACCATGCCACGGGAGAGGGCCCCGTGCTAAACAGCCGCATCGAGATCACGGCGCTGAGAAAAGATGGCACCGAGTTTCCCATAGAGCTCACGATATTTCCCATTGACTATGAGGACACCACCTATTTCACTGCGTTTATTAGGGACATCACAGAATTCAAGGAGGCCAAAACCAATATGGAACAGGCCCTGGAAAGGCAGAAGGAACTGAATCAGCTGAAATCTCAGTTTGTATCCATGACCTCGCATGAATTGCGTACACCACTCACCACTATTATTGGCAATACTGAATTGATCAGCTTCCAGCTGGAAAACAAACCGGAACTGAATCGAGATAAGCTCCGAAAGAACATCCTGAGAATTGAGCAGAACACTGACCGTCTCAATCAGCTCATTAGCAACATCCTACTTGCCGGCCAGCTGGAATCTAACCGATTACCTTTCGAGCCTCGTCGGATGTTGCCCCATGAGTTCATCGAGGAATCGATACTGCCGGACTACCATTCGCGAGGTGTGGTGATCCCTCATCATGTTCAGGGCAAAGCCCGGCAGCTGGAGCTGGACAAGAATCTGTTTACCCACATCATCACCAACCTTCTTGAAAATGCCATCAAATACACGTTGGACGGTGAATCGCCGGAAATAGCTACAAAGTACTACGAGAAGTCCGTTCAAATTGCCGTCAAAGACCATGGAGTGGGGATTCCGGAGCCTGACCAGGAAAAGCTTTTCCAGAGCTTCTTCAGGGCTTCAAACGTTGGTAACATCAAGGGGACAGGCTTGGGCCTGTCGATTGTCGGTGAATTTGTGAAGCTTCATGGCGGCGCGATCAAAGTGAACAGTAAAGTTGGCGTAGGCTCCACATTTACATTATATTTTCCCTTAGAACATCATTAGGAATGGGGCACAAGATACTTATTGTTGAAGATGATCCTCAAATCGCAGAATCACTGGCGGATATGTTGGAGATCCTGGATCATGAAGTAGTGGGGATTGCTGCCTCATATGAACAAGGGCTAAAACTTCTGGAATCCGGAGATGCTGAGCTGGCCCTGTTAGATATCCAATTGAAGGGAGAGAAGAGCGGCATAGATATCGCCGAAAAGATCAAGGCACACTATCATATTCCTTTTGTCTTTACCACGGCTTACGCTGACAACGAGACTGTCAAAAGAGCGGCGGTACACAGTCCATATGGCTATATCGTAAAGCCGTATGGCATGAAGGACATCAATGCGGGTATATCCATAGCCATCGAAAACCATCAGAGGCTGCTTGCCAGGAATGCCGATGATTCATCAGGTGTCTTCAACAGTGAGAGCCTTTTTATCAAAGCTAACAACCGCATTATACGGGTCAATATCGATGATATCCTCTACGTTGAAGCCAAGGGTGACTATGCTATCTTCAAAACCCAGGAGAAGGGATATGTGGTCCAAACTACCTTCAAAAATGCCGAGGCGAAACTGGATCCGAGTCGATTCGTCAAGGTCCATCGATCCTACATTGTCAATATTGAGAAAATCGTAGATATCGAGGATAGCAGTCTTCTGATTGAGGAGCATGTGATACCTGTAAGTCGAGGCCAAAAGCCATACTTGCTCAGCAAGCTCAAAATGATCTGACCCCGCGAATAGGCAGTTCATCGCTTAGGATTGCCAGTCGACCTGCTTGTCAAACACAGGGTAATTCCAACTGCTAATTTCATGGTAAAAACAGTTCACCATGGAAACAGTATGGACCATTCTCTTCATTTTCAGCGCCACCGTAGTCGTCTATACCTATCTGGGATATGGCGCCCTCTTATATTGTTGGGTCGGCAATCGCCCCAGAAGGATCCCTGTCAAACGCGCCGAAACACTTCCGGAGGTGACCCATATTGTGACGGCCTATAATGAGGAGGACTGCATCGAGGAGAAAATCAAGAATTGTCTCATGCTGGACTACCCCATGGAGAAGATACAAACCATTGTCATTACCGATGGCTCCAATGACCGCACGATGGAATTAGTAGCCAACAATCCCAGAGTTAAGCTCATGCATCAACCGCAACGTCGAGGAAAGCTGGCAGCCATGGCTCGCGCTGTGGCTGAAGTACAGACACCCATCACGGTGTTTTCTGACGCCAATGCCATGCTCAATAAGCAGGCCGTCAAAAAGATGGTCAGGCACTTTAGTGATGAAAATGTGGCTGCGGTAGCAGGAGAGAAACGTGTCGTGGGCCTCGGCGATCAAAATGCCGGCCAGGGCGAGGGATTGTACTGGAAATACGAGTCCTATCTCAAAAAACTGGATGCACGCTTGCACACCGTGGTAGGCGCTGCGGGAGAGCTGTTTGCGTTGAGGACACACCTCTTTGAGATACCGAAAGAAGAGGCCATCATCGAGGACTTCGTACTCACGGTGTCACTTGCGGGGGAGGGCTACAGGGTGGCTTACGAACCAGACGCGGTGGCCACTGAACACGGCTCGGCCAACATCCTTGAGGAGCTCAAGAGAAAGATACGCATATCAGCCGGAGGCTTGCAGGCTTCCTGGAGGCTTCGTCATTTGCTCAATCCGTTCAGGCACGGCTTGCTGGCTTTTCAACTTTTTTCGCATCGAGTGATCCGATGGACACTTGCACCTGTTTCATTGTTTTTATTACTGCTATCATCTATTATCCTCAGCAAGACGGGTCTTCTTGCGTTCCAGGTACTGACCATCGCGCAAGTACTTTTTTATCTCTACGCCATCCTGGCCTATTACCTGGAAGTTTCGGGTAAGACCATCAAGTACGGACTGGCCATCTTCTATTTTGCATTCATGAATTTCAGTGTCTTTCTCGGCTTGATGTTTTTGATCAGACAACGAGAAATGATGATTTGGGAAAAAGCCAAACGCGCATGAGAAAGAGAGTTTCTATTATCTCCGTAGTCTACAATCAAGTAGAGGTCACTTTGGACTTGCTGCAATCTTTGCAAGAGCAAGAGTACAGAATGCTGGAAATCATTATCGTCGATAATGGATCTACCGAGGACACCTCCATACTCAAGAACCGTTTTCCCGAGATCAAACTAATCAGGAGCGAGAGAAACCTGGGCTTTGCCGGTGGCAATAATCTGGGCATCCGGGTGGCGAAAGGTTACTACCTGTTTTTCGTCAATAACGACACTGTTATTCCAAAAGGCACGATTTCTCATCTTGTAGAAGCCTTCGGTGACCTCCCCCAGGCAGGTATGATCTGCCCGCTCATCACGTACTATGATCATCCGGAGACGTTGCAATATGCGGGTGCAACAGAGATAAACCCCTGGACAGGCAGAAATCACGCCATCGGCTTCCGACGGCCCATGGTGAAATCCGAGAAAATCTGTGAAACATCATATGCCCACGGCGCAGCTTTACTCACAACCCGCAAACTGGTGAGTGAAATAGGACTTATGCCGGAAAATTACTTCCTATACTATGAGGAACTGGATTGGTCGCAGTCGTTTAGAAAGGCGGGTCTTAAGATCTATGTGGATCACCATTGTCATATCCTTCACAAGGAATCGATGAGTACCGGGAAAGCATCCCCACTAAAGACCTACTACCAAACGCGGAATCGAATTCTCTTCATGAGACGGCATTTTGGTCGGAGACACAGGCTGGCCTTCTTCACATTTTTTGTATTGCTCACGATACCCAAAACCACATTGAAACTGATTACACGTGGTAAGTTGGATTTGCTTAGGGCATTCTTCAAAGGGGTGAAATCGCATTTTCCGCAGTATAACTACCCTCGATTGCCAAAGGGACCTATACTTCGCTGGAAATGGTCCGGTTGGTTTGGTTAGATTGCGAATAAACCGTTCGGCGTTTGAGGTATTGGCATTTTCTAAAGCATTGGCCTTATTTTCTGCTGGTCGTTGGGCTTGTTCTTCTTGGTTGGGTCGTTGCCAATCAAGGTATTGCTGCAGGCTTACTCCTTGTGGCATTGCCTCCTATCTTCATTTTCCTGATCCTGGGATTCAGACGACCGTTGATTATGCTCTATGCTGTTGTGATCATGTCTTTCACGATTGCAGGGCTGAGCAGATATGTTCCTGGGATACCCTTTGGTTTATCGATTGATGGGCTACTTGTCGGTGCCCTGGTGGCCTTAGCATTCAAAAAAGGGGTGCCTTTCAAGAAGGATTACTTCACTAATCCCTATGCACTTGCACTCATGGTATGGATGGCCTTCACATTCGTTGAAATTGTGAATCCCCTGGCCCCAAGTCTGGTGGCCTGGTTCTATGCGAACCGGGGACTGTCCTTCTATCCGATTCTGATCTCATTGGTCACCATGTACACTGTGCGCCGGGAAAAAGATGTGAACCTATTCCTGGTCATTTGGGCGGTATTCTCGTTGCTGGGGACCCTCTGGGGGATGAAGCAATTGCTTCTGGGAGTTACCGCCGTAGAGCAGAGATGGTTGGATGCCGGAGCCGCGAGTACGCACGTACTTTTTGGCAGGTTGCGGGTATTTTCCTACTACAGCGACGCGGCACAGTTTGGTGCAAGTCAGGCACATACCAGCCTGGTTTTTGGGGTGATAGGGTTATATACGGGAAAGTTGAAATGGAGGTACCTCTACTTTTTCGTTGCCCTCACAGCACTCTATGCCATGATGATTTCCGGCTCCAGGGGGCCGCTTGCCATTCTTGCCATTGGTGGGTTTGCCTACTTCATTATGTCCAAGAACTTTCGGATTGTTGTGCTGGGTGTGGCTTTTGGCCTGGGCGTCTTCGTCTTCCTCAAATACACCACGATCATGCAATCCAATTATCAGGTGCAAAGGATGCGCAGTGCCCTGAACTCGGATGACGCTTCTTTGCAGGTGCGCCTGGAGCGGGAAAAAATACTGGAGGGTTACATGGCTGACAAACCCATTGGAGGCGGCATAGGTAGTGCCGGATATTGGGGGAAGCGCTTTAGTCCGGGAACCTTCCTCGCAGAGCTGGGTACTGACGGTCATTATACCCGGCTGTGGATGGAAACTGGGATCATAGGCCTCTACCTATATATACTTATGCTACTGGTAATTCTTGTATACCTGGGTACGCTGCTTTGGCGAATGCCACACACCAGACTTTCCCAAATACTTGTCGCTTTCTACTGCGGATTGACAGGTATCTGCGTCGCCAGCTATACCAATGGATTGTTGACCCAGATACCCACGGGAACCTTGGTATTTGCCGGACTTGCCATGATTTACATTGGAGCGAAAAATGAAATTGAGCCAGACAACACCGCGCTACGCACTGACCTGGAGTCTGGTGCTTAGGCAGTGCTGTTCGTACAGTGAAAGGTATTGCAAAGCGGCCTTTCTCCAGGTGAATCCGCTGGCGTGCTTCACTCCTTTCTCTCTTAATGTCTGCTGCAATTCCTCATCCCCAAGCAAATAGGCCATCGCCCTACCTAGTCTTTTGTGGTCCTTGCTCTCCACTGTCAAAGCGCAACCTCCTGCTACTTCGGGCATAGAGGCATAGTCTGAGGTTATTACGGGTGTTCCTGAGGCCATTGCTTCCAGTATGGGGATGCCGAAGCTTTCCCGCAGCGACGGGTACAAAAAGAGACTTGCCCGTCGGTAGAGTTCCGGTAGTTCCTTTTGGGGTACGTAGCCGGTGAGGTGGATGGCAGGTCTTATATGATGAAGGTTGAGTTCCGACAAGATTCCCCGTAATTCTTTTTCCGAGGTTTCGGCGATAACCAATGGCTTGGGTTCGACCGTTTTGTCAACGTACCAGGCGTACGCTCTCAAGACGTTTCTCATATTTTTCTTGTGGGCCATGTTACCCAGGAAGAGCAAGTATTCTCGAGGGAGGTCCATGCGCTCACACCCTTCCTGACGGTTGAAGAAGTGATCAGGCACACCATTGTAGATGAATTTCAGTTTCCAGGCATCAAAATACTCCTTCATGACTTCCAATTCATAATTGGAGACCGTAATGATCTGTCGAGCTTTCGAGGCGACTACAGGGACTACATACTTTCGGTAGTAGTGGCCTAGTCGTTGATAAAGTGTTCCCTTTTGGGCGTCTTTGGTAGATAAGTAGATAACGTCATGGATTGTCACCACTAATGGAATCTCAAGCATGATGGGTGCTGTATTGCTGGTGCAGTGAAGCAGATCCAACTCCAGGTCCTTCAGTGCACGGGGTAGTGCCCACTGTTCCCAATCCAGGTAGGTCCATCCCTGGACCTCGATGATATGGAAGTTTTCCGTTTCTTTTAGGCACCCGCCCTCTGGCCCTGGTTTGACAAAGATGAAATACTCGTTGTCCCTATCCAGATGCTGCAGGGATCTGATCAGTTGGAGCGCGAAAATATCCATGCCGTGTTTCTTCTTCCGGAACAGGCGTTGTGCTTCTATGCCGATTCTCATGATTGTACAGTTTGGTGGGGTGTATGTAAGAATTTTGTTGCCGCTGTTCGGTATTTCATGGTGGCCTTCAGCATCGACCAAAATGTCAATGGAAGGTGCACCGCAGCGCCTAGGAGCTGACGATTGTAGTGTTTTCCAGGGATGGCCATGGCCAAGGTGAAGATATAGGTCGACGTCATCGTCCAGGCCCAAGACCCCATTTCTGGGGTAAGGAAAATGGCCAACAGTGATATTATGGCCATCATCCCAAGGAGCATCAGCCGTGGCATGAGTAAGAACTGAAAGCTCTTATCGAAGTAGTCTATCTTTCGTTTTGTGATCAATTCGCATGTCGCTGAAGGAAATGATCGGTATGCGTAGCGAAATTGAGCGGCCAGCCAGCGAGTCCTCTGTCTTTCAAATACTTGCGAGCTGGAGACCTTTTCGTCGTATACGATGGCGTCTTCGAGGTAATGGATTTTGACCCTGTCATGTAGCAGTTGCAGTTCCAGTTCTTTGTCAAATCCACCGATGGCCTCAATGCGTGACATATGATGCCGGAAAAGTTGGTAGTCAAAGGCCATACCCGAACCAATCAGTGCACTGGAAAGACCCAACCTCACATGCCCCTTGCGAAAGATGGCGTTGTTGATTTCTTCACTAAGGCCATCCAGCACTGCCATTGGGTTTTCATTGTTCTTGGCTGTACGATGCCCCTGTATGGCCATGCAACCTGCTTGAAAGGCCTCATTGACTTTTCTAAGGAAGTCGGTTTCCATGATATTGTCGGCATCAAGTACGACAGCAACCTCATAAGAATCTTGCAGTTGGTCGATGGCTGTGTTAATGGCTTTGGTCTTTGTACTTTGCTCGAAGGCCGCCTCAATCACTTTGATTGGGAGATCATACAGTGATTGCATAGTTGAAGGACGCAACGAATCGGCAATGACCACCACGTCGTAGGCACAAGCGGGGTAGTTTTGTTCCAAAGCCTTACGAGCTGTTGCGGCAATCACTGCATCCTCCTTATAGGCGGGGATGAATACGGCCATCCTGGCAATGTTGACTTGTTTGCCAGAAACAGGGCGCCTCCTCACTTTGGAGGCAAGACTAAATGCGAAGTAATAAATCACATTGATTCCCAGGTAAATGAGAATGGGAGTGAGTATAATTTGAAGTATCATGGTTAGCTTTTTTTAATTCATCCAGTGTGATAGGTCGCGGCCAAGAAGCCGAGCGGTTTCCTGAATCTCCGGGCCGTAGACCCTATCGATCATGGCTTTTCTCAAATCGGCAGAGATGGGCGATTTTTCCAGATTGGCTGCCCGCCACCTCATGAGGTTCTTCCGCGCAATGGAGCTTTCCTTTAGTGTGCGGAGGAGGGAAGGAGCGATAGTCCCCAGGGCAGATTTCAGTCGGCTGTTCTGCCCAATCAACTGATCCAAAAATTGATTTCTGATCCTTCCTGAAGGGTTAAATTTCGTAGCAGTATCTACCCTGAATGAAACGTCCACATCGAGGAAATCAAAAAGCTGGCGCATGAGCCTCTCGGGGTTGTGCCTGAGATCCTCGTACAAGAAAATGCGGATGTTCTCAGGGTCAAATAGCTCAAAGTACCTTCTGAGGTATTGCCCATATAATCCTTCCCTTACCAGGTCATCACGCTGCCACCAAATGCTGTTCTTATCAAAAACCTGATCGTAATTTTCTGCAGGCTCGCGTGACTCCCTGGCGAGGTGCATGAAGCGCGAATGCAGGCGGTCGACAGGTTGGCGAAGGATGGCTACGATCTTCACTTGAGGTATGGTGTTCTTGATGGCTGCTGCCGCCTTTGGGGAGTACAAATACATAGGGCTCACTTCTCCAATGGCTTTTTCATTCGTCGCCGCGGCAAAGAGTTCCTCATAAGCCTGGCGGTTGGTGACAGACCAGGGGTAATGCTGCAACTGTTTCGGGTCCGTCCCGATGGAATTGATGTCAAGCCCTTCCAGTGCGAAGAAATTGGTTTCCTTGACCGGACTCATGTAGACTTCCGGATGTTGTCTAAGCCACTCATAAATTGTGGTGGTACCGGATTTTCCTGCGCCTATGATGATAAAGTTTGGTAGCATATTTTTTAGATCAATTTAGGGTTCAGGGGTGCTTGAAAATGAGCTCTCGTGTTCACCTGCCCTTTTGGAGGGTTCAGGAGAAAACATCAGTGGATGAGTGGAATGGGCACCTTTCGCCTTACCTGAATGTACACTGAGCGCAATCCATAGTACAGTCTCTTCTGTGAGAGCTGGAAGAATTGGGAGCTGTAACCAATGCCCAATAGTTGATTGAGGATCGTAACAGCAGCCACACCATAGACAGAGTTGAAGAAGTGCAGTGCGAGCACGTCTCCAATGACATTGGCGATGACCATTACCCACACCTTTCTTGCATTTCGGTCGGGTCTGCCAACGGCGTCTGAGGCAATACCAAGAAACTTTTCCGCCGGAAGTGCAAGCATCGCTACGCCAAAAACCCAGAGTAGGTTTTGGCCCATTTCGGCATCAGCTACTTTGAAAAAGTTCATAATATAGCCGGAGGTTAGCACGACAGAGATCACAGCTACGATGGCCACCGCTGTTCCCAACGCGATCAGTTTGTGTAGTAGCTGCAAGAAGACCTGACGGTGTGTTCGCCATGCCTTGGCCAAATTGGAGAATTCAGCCATAGCCAAGCTTCTCAGTGGGATGTCCAGGAAATCTATGAGCTTCATTGGAATGCTGTAAATCGCCACGGCTTGAGGTCCCAGCCAGGCACTGATTAAGTATATATCAGTCCCTCGTAGCAGACTCCCGCCAAGTAATGTTGCTACAGAATGGCGACCAAAGTCCCAGATCACTTTCAGATCCTTGCGCTCCACGAAGCATAGGGCGGCAAGCTCACATGGATAAGCCCGGATCATGATCATGCTGACAAGGGCATGTGTGATCACATAAGTACCAGCAATGAGTTCTATCGAAGCCGATCCCAGAAGTATCAACAGCACGGAGATGGCGAATAAAATATTCACCAGGAGCCGGCCCACCTGCGAAGCACCAAAACGCTTTTGCGCCTGCAGTCTCCAAGTGATGATATTGAGCGGCACGCTCACAACTAAATAGATGGGGTAGAAAGTGAAGAAGAGCCCTAGATTTAGTTGTTTGGCAAATTGCGGCAACAATATGCCTTGTGACCAGATGAAGAGGGCAATCAACAAAGACAAGATCAGGTTGAGCCACCAGGCGGCGGCGTGCATTTTGCTTTTCTGATCATCATTCGCCGCGGTGGCTATGGCCCATATGTAAGCGCTCTTCACTACCCCTTTGAGGATCAGATCCGTCATGCTGGTAGCGGTCGTGAAGAGTACCCAGAGGCCAAAGGAAGTGCTATCCAGGCCTCTCCCCAAGAGGAGAAAAATGAGCAGCCCCAGAACAGAGGCTGCTGCATTACCACCCAGCAAGGTGAGTACCGGAGTACCCACGATTTTCTTCCAGATCTTTTTCATGAGGCCAGTGATTTTTGGTGATGAAAGGCCCAAAAGCTCGCCGCTCTACCCTGCCAATCATTGCTCTGAGCGATGTTGCGCCTTTGATTTTGCAGTTCGATACTGTCTGTTTCAAGTGAGCGGGCCAGGCACATCAGGAAGTCCACCTTGCGCTTCGCAATCCAAACCACGCTCTCGAATCCGGTAAGATCTGCGAAGTCTGTAGCGACCACCGGAAGTCCCGCTGCCAGGTACTCATTGATCTTCATGGGATAGATGCTCCGCGTAAATTCATTGCGGATGAAAGGGATTATACCAACGTCCGCCCGAGAAAGGAAAGATGGTAGATTGTCGGGCTGCTGGGGGCCATGAACCGTGACATTGGGAAATGTGGTTAAATCCCGCACTTTGGATTTCTCCAAGACCCTGCCAACGAGGTCGAAGTGGACCCTTGGCAGTTTTTTTGCCAGGTAGGTCAACAAATCAAAATCCACCCGAAAATCCAACGACCCTAGAAAGACCACATGAAGTTCCGCCGACCGTTTCCTCCCGGATACCGAAAAAGCTGATCCGAACAATTCAAAATCCACCCCATTGGGGATCCAGGCAACATTGGAGTGGAGCGCCTGAAACTTGTCTTGCAAGGCCTTTGAACTGACGAATATGCCATCTACATGTTTGGCGAATTGCTTTTCATAGGCTGGTCCGTGGTTTTTGCACCAGTGACTCTGGCTGATGTCGTCATAGCAATAGTAGTAGGTGGCCTTTGTCGGTAGGATACCCATCAACGCAGTGCCCATGACGGGGTTGAAGGCGTTGATCATGGTGGGTTGGAGCATGCCCAGTTGTCTTTGTGCTTTTTTGATGGCTCTGGCTGCAATCCACCCATTCACTTTATTCAGCCATGCATGGATACGTCGATTCCGGATCCAGTTGATTGGTATGACGGGCCCAGGAGTGAGCACAGATACGTTACCCTGTTGGGAGATTCTGGGCTTGAAACCAAGTATGTTCTGCAATGGTGCAGGTGACTTGCCTAATAAGGCCCATATCACATCTTTCCAGGTGTATTGATAATTCACAAAGAGGACACGTGCTCTGGTGCTGAGTGCTTCCATGAGTTTCACGGTGGATTTTATATAGTCTCCCTCCCAGGTAGTCATGGCCACACAGATGATTGATGTTTTACTTTCCATGGTCTATTGCGTTATTGGCTCTTTCGAATTTCAAAATGCTCTTGATCATTGCTTTGACGCGATTGGTTTTCCCTGGGACCTCACCCAGCACGTGTTCCAGAAACCTGAACTTCATACCGTTGAGCAGCAGGTGAACAGGCTTGTCGCCCAGTACTATCTCCAGTTGTTGTCTTATGCGTTTGTGAGCTCCACCCCACGATCGATCGGCTCGTTCTACCAGGACGTTGAGGTCCGCGTGTTCTACCAAATCGAAATTCACAGCCCCCCACGTTAGTGAGGGGATTTCGATCAGAAGTAGATCGCGGCCTTCCGATGTGGCCGTTGCCAAGGTGGCAGATAGATCAAAATCGTCCCTTACTTCTATGTTGAGGGCGTTGATCTTGCGGCCGCGCAGTTGAGCAACCAGCCATTTCGCTATGGTCGATTTACCAGTACCAGTAGCTACACTGGTAAGCACCACCAGCGCCGGTCTGTTTCTGACATGCCGAAGCTGTAAATTCACTCGGTCGATTAACTGCTCCAGGACCCTGGTTTTGATTTCTGGTGATTGCGTTACACGTCGAATCATGGCCGGAACAGCACCCAGTACAGGCAATTGAGTCAGCCGTTCTGCATGGACAGGATCTCTGAGTGTATTGTCAAGCATCTCCTGTATGATGATGATACCTACCGAACCCATGAACCCGGCCAGGAAACACACGACAACGAATAACATGCGCTTGCTGGCCAGCGGCCCGGTGGGATATTTTGGTGCGTCCAGCACATTTAAGGTGCTGCTCAGCTGAATGTTCTGTTGCTTCAGTTTCGCCATGTTGAGGCCGTGGAGAACCTCCAGATATTCTCTTTCGAATACGCCAATCTCCCTTTCATAGCGGTCGATTGTGGAGCCCAGGGGCGCGAACCGATCGTACTCAGCATTGAGGTCTTCCAGCCTCTTGCCAAAAAGCTTTACCTGGACTGCCTCCTTCTGACTGTCGATCAGATATGACAACCAATCGTTGAGGAGTTGCTTGCTGGGCAACCCTTCCTTGCTATTGGAGAAATTGAAGAGATCGTGTAGGTCGTTATTGATTTCCTGTCGGAGGTCTGCCTGACGATTCAGCATGGACGCAATGGCCTGCGGATTGCTGGCAGCTTCATTCATGGCGATTTGGGAGGTGATGGCTGTGAGGGCCTGTTTTTTCTCCAATAGTCGTGCATTGCGAGTAAGGATGTTTTCGCGAATCTGGAGTTTCTCCTCAATTTTGGTCAAGGCGGCTTCGGTGGCCTGAAGGTTCATTTTGCGCTTGGCATATTCCTCCACCGCGTTTTGCTTCTTGATCGCAATGGCCTTCGTTTGCTCCCCATAGTTGATTACCCGGTGTTCACTCCGGAAAGCTGTGAGCTTATCCTCAGCCATGGTGAGCTTCGTTTTAATGGCCGCAAGGCGCTTCTCAAAGTAGGCTACGACATTGCCCGTTTCTGCTGTTTTCAGGTCCTTATAGCGAATAACAAAGACATCCAGTAGCTCTACCAGGCTGCCTTTGGCGATACCGGGGTCGGGATATTGATAACTCAACATCACCATATCGCTGGATTTTACCCGCTTGGCCTCCACACGTGAAAGGGTCTTGACGCTGTAAGGGCCACTGTCCCCCAGTATCATGCTGTGAATGGTGGCATCCGTGCCTTCATAAAAGCGTCTGAAAACCCTGGAAAGTGTCAAGTCAAAGTCCGTGGTATCGACCCAGGTCCTTTCCGATTGGGGATACGTTGTTCGGAGCTTCAGGAAGGCGTCCTTGCCCAGGCTATTATTGGGTTCGGCGAGCATGAGATGCCTTGAAAGCAACCGGAGTCCCACTTCCTCAATGGTTTGCCGCGATTTCATGAGACTGATCAAATTGTCGAATGCATTGTTCACTACGTGATAGTCGATGCGCTGGCCTTCACTCGATTCAATGCTATATCCCGAAGCTATGCCCGTATACAGCTGAGCACTGGATTGGTACATTTTTTCCATGTTTCGCGTGAAGTAAATCACCGCAGCAGTGGGTATGATGCAAGCCATAATGATGACTTTCCAGTTGTAGTAGAGGACCCTTATGGTTTCGTATAGCGACATATCAGCGGATCCCGAGGATGATTTCAATTTCGCTGCGTTTCTTCAGGGACTGGATGTGCGCCTTCATAACGTCCTGTTCGGCTAGTTGCATGCCGTTTTGGATGATCATCAGGTTGTCATACTCGATATTGCCATTCTTGAAAGCGACTTCGGCAGTGAGGTACTGCTGCTGTCGTGTCTCCAGTATGTGTTGTTTCATCAAAGTGCCCTCTAGGAGCTCGAGGTATTCGAAGTACTGGTTCATGATGTACACTTTGAGGGTTTGCTGTTGTGCAGCTTGCTGCTGAACAGATCGCATGTACTTCTGCCTGGCCTGTCTCATGTAGCTCTTGCGGTTAATGAATTTCTCAGGATCGATGGAGAGGGTCACACCAATGTTGGGCAGCACGCCTGTGGTTGTAACTGATTGATCTTCCGAGGCGACGGTACTCATACTGAAGATGTTGAGACCCAGGCGGAAGCTTGATACCCAGTTACGTTGTTGTTGCAGATATTCTTCCTCGTAGAGAGCCTGGTCATGTTCGAATCCTCTGAGCGTGGGTGAATTGCCAACGGCCTTGGCAACCAGGGAATCCAGAATATCTGGGTCTTGCAGAATATGTACGACACGGAAGATTTCCTGCTGTGTGGATTGCTCCTGGTCCTGGCTAAACTGGATCAACTCCTGCGCCAGTCCCTGCAGACAGCCGAAAAGGGTCGCCAATATGAATAATCGTTTCATTGCTTGGGTGGTAAGTAATGATTCGAAAGTATCTGGAGTCGTAATGGGCGATCCAAAAAGGCCGTCGAGTTGCGGTATTGGCCGTCGAGTGGCAGTGTCGACATGACAAACTAGCCGCTTCGGGTCAGCACACCCCCAATGGCCCAAAGAGCACTACTGAACGGCTGGAAGTGTAGTTCGTACCAAAATGACCTGGGCTTCAGGGGCTGCGAAGCACTTTTGAGGGAAAAACAACCTATGAAGGGTCGATCTTACTTTCCTGGACTGCATGCGCTCCGCTTTTTTGCCGCCACGCTCGTGATCATCCACCATATTGAGCAATACAAAACATGGCAGGGAAGGGACTCGCACTGGGGCGTGCCAACCATTGACCACCTGGGTCACATGCCTGTGGGCTTCTTCTTTGTACTAAGTGGTTTTTTGATCACCTACTTCCTGTTGAAGGAAATGCAGAAGACAGATACGGTGAACCTGAGACGTTTCTACTGGAAGCGAATGGTTAGGCTCTGGCCTTTGTACTTCCTGATCGTCGTGATGGCATTGACGGTTGCACCGATGGCTGTAAGTGGATTTGCGGATCACCACTTCGACATCAGCGGTATGGCAGTCCTGGCGTTGCTCTTCCTCATGCCCAATGTGCTGCGAATCATCCATCCCAACTTAGTTGGAGGTAACCAGCTCTGGTCGGTAGGGGTAGAAGAGCAGTTCTATATCTTTTGGCCCATACTTGTGGGGATTTTTTACAAACACATCTTCAGATTTTTGATTGGATTTACGATCATCAAGCTAGTTGGGCAAGAGGTGCTGGGGATACTGTCCCAGGGTATGCCCTCACTGAAATCAATCTATTTTCTACTCAAGCTGTTCCCTGTCGAGCAAATGGCCATTGGCGGATTAGGTGCGGCTGCACTTGTCCATAGAAGTCGCATCCTTCAGGTTCTCCAAAGTCGCATCGCCTTTGCATTGGCGGCAGCTCTGTTGATATGGCTTTTCATCTTTGAGCATGGTTGGTTTTTTCGGGCACACCTGGAAGGGTTAGTGTACCTCACCTTGATCACAAACATCATCCATAGGCCCGGGATTTACCGTTGGCTTGAAGCCAGGTGGTTAAGAGATATGGGAGATGCCAGCTATGGCATATATATGTACCACACCCTCGTGATCGCCTTGGTGATGACTGGGATGCGGAGCCTGGACTTGTCATCGTCTGTTTACAACGTTGTCATATACGTCACCGTCCTGCCACTGACGTTTGGTGTCGCGCGCCTTTCGTTCATCTACCTGGAGCGACCCATTCTTCAATTCAAGGACTGGAAATGGACCGTTGGCAAGAAGGCAATGGCGGTGGGGAAATAGTTTCTCAAGCCACGAGAACTTTCGTAGACCGGGACTGCAAGCTGTGCACGCTATGACAGTGCTTTCGTAAGATGGATCAAAACCAAAAGCGCACACTTATTGGCATGTTTTTTGAAATATCAGGGGAGATCTTCATGACCCAAGTTCGTTTCTACCCGCTATGAAATTTCATATTCTTTTTGCCTGCATGCTCCTCGCTTCCTGTTCGTCTACCAAGGTGATTACCTATTCTGCCCTATCCAGGGTAGTGAAAGGAGAGGCTATACTGATGATGCCGGTCCGCGGAATGAGTGAAAATCAGAGCTATGCGTTACTGGAATCAGCAAAGCAGTCCCTGTCCGAAACCAACCAAGTTACTTATTTGATTGATCACGAATATCAACTACTGCAAAAAGGCGTACCGAGAGAAGCATTGCATAAAGGAGAACTAAATGACTCCCTGATGATGGTTGTAGCCAGAGAATGCGGGAGCCGGTACATCATTGAAACGGAATTGTTGAATGTCAAAGAGCGTACGGGTCTTGGCAGTTATACTGCCCTTGAGCTAAACGAATACAATGAACACTTTTACGATGAGGAGGAGACCAACAGCGCTATTCTGCTTTTCCGTGTGTTGGACACAAAGTCCTATCTCACCGAAAGTAGGTTTCAGGTTACCACAAAAATCAGCCCTTTGACGATCGACGAAGGTGACGGAGAGACGAGGATCAATGTGACCTCAGGCGCCACTGCCATTAGGAAAGCCTTTCAAAAGGGGATCAGGAAAGTGAAGAAAGATATGATTTCGGCCAGTGACTCGTATTGAGGCGCGACAAATATGCCATACCCCAAATCCCCCTGGATTCATGCCCGGCTTAAACAATACTGAATAGCTCTTTTGAGAGGTTTTTTGTGTTCAGTTTGCTAGTATGCTCACTGGCTGCAGGGCCATATGCCGCCCATTGACCCCTCTGCTCCACCAATGGTCGGATCTCACCGTCGAGCGGTACTAAGGCCCGGACCTACCATGTGACCCGTTCCTTCTTCCACCTGTCGCCAAGATCCCTCAGGGCCTCAGGTGCTGGTCTACATTCGAATTGTCTTTCAAACAAAAAACCACATAGCCATGAAAAAGACCATTCTAATCGTAGATGACAATGAGATGTTCACAGAGTTCCTTGCCGAGTATTTAGGTATGGTATATAATGTGAGAGTAACCAATGATCCGGGGGCAGCACTTGCCTGTGCTTATGAAATCAACCCAGACCTGATCTTGGTGGATTACAACATGAAAGGCGAGTACAATGGCCTTGACCTGATCCGAAGCTTCAAATTGTCTAGTTATTTCTATACGGTACCGGTCATCCTGGTTACCGGTGAGAGCGAGAGCAACCTTCACGTCGATGCCCTCATGAAGGGTGCTGCGGATGTCGTGCGAAAGCCCTTCAATCCTAAAGAACTACGTGTAAGGATCGAAAAAGCTCTGAGCAGAGAACCTGAACTCATAGGTGCATGAAGACTCCGCTTAACATCGCATTGGTGGGGATAGAGCCTACCGATCTTGGTTGCTGCCTGGGTCACTTTAGGGTTTTCAACGATCAGCAAGAGATGATCGACGAGCTGAAACAAAGCGACTCTAGACATTGGCCAGCATTGATTCTAGCTGCTGCGGGCATAGACAGGCCGGCATATGATGAATTGGCTGGGTTCCTCGAAGGAACTGAAAGCCGCGTGCCATTGGTCGTAGTGGATCACAAACCATCTCCGGAACGTTGTCAATTGGCTAGGGAGCTGGGTGTCGTGGAATGCCTGTCTGCTGAGATGCGGAAGGAAGACCTGCTCTTCAAAATAGGTACCGTGATCAGCGCCCACCAAGGCAGGAAGATGGAGCCAGGCAAAGGGAAGCGATACCGTATCGGGGCACTGAAGAGGGCGTTCGATATTTTGGTCTCCGCGACATTGCTTTTGGTATTGAGTCCACTCTTCCTGGTGGTGGCCGTATTGATTCGCCTGGAGTCACCAGGGAAAGTCTTTTATCACCAGTTGCGCGTGGGTGCCGGCTATCGCATATTCAAGTTCTACAAGTTTCGCTCTATGCGGAAAGATGCTGATCGCCTCGTGAAGCAACTGAAAGCTCACAATCAGTATGATGATGCGCAGGAGCCAACCAACAGACGATTTCAGGAGAAAATACACTTGTTCGGTGATGAAGGCTGGGTTGGTGAAAACCAATATCGCCAGGAGGTAGCTGAGGGCAATGCGAAAGCCTTTTTCAAAATCAAGAATGACCCTCGCATTACCAGGATTGGGAGTTTCATACGCAACACCAGCATCGACGAATTGCCCCAACTCTTCAATGTGTTGATAGGGGACATGTCGATCGTTGGCAATCGCCCGCT
Organism: Cyclobacteriaceae bacterium; assembly: GCA_965601475.1. Classification (GTDB taxonomy): domain Bacteria; phylum Bacteroidota; class Bacteroidia; order Cytophagales; family Cyclobacteriaceae; genus JAWPMT01. Next base: position 3,193,948 of record OZ271832.1, read on the forward strand.
ACCGCTCTACGAGGCGGAGAAGCTGACCACTGATGAATGGGCCATGCGTTTCATAGCGCCTGCGGGCATTACCGGACTTTGGCAGGTGACCGAACGTGGAAAGGCCAATGCTTCGGCTGACAGTCGGAAGCAACTGGACATTGAATATGCGAGGAATCATACGTTTTGGGGCGACATCAAGATCCTGCTCAAAACCCCTTTGGCAGCAGTCCAACACGAGAATGTTTAACACAGAAGATATGAACACAAGAAACACAAAACGCTTACTGGCTCTATTCTTGGCCATTACGACACTCTTTTCATGCGTCGATCAGACGGTAACGGAGATAGAAGCCGATCCGGAGTTGAATTCGACAGAGGCCCTTTCCTTCACCAACTTTCAAACCTATGAAGTGAATGTGTCTTTGCACGACGCCACCAACCATCCGGTAGATGGTGTTCTGGTGAAGTTCTATGACCCTTATATGTTGGAAGAGGGCCGTGAGCTGATCAAGGGTCTGACGGATCAATATGGCCGTTTTTCCGTGGATGTGAATCTGGGCAATCATATTGATGCACTGGTGATGGTCACGCGATACATCGGTATACTGGACTACGTGGTGATACCGGTGACGGACCTGGATAATGTCTACATCGCTGGCATGGACTCGGACTTTGAATCCATGGAGGAGATCCCTGGACAAAGCAACGAGGGAGAGGTGGCTGGTCGGACGGGTTCCAAAAAGGACGCCGGTCGTGTCTTGCATGCTCCGATCACCTACATGGGGGACTACAATTGGTCTGGAGTGCCTGGGTACAAAGAAGCTGAGCGAGATGTTGTCTCAGCAGAATTGCTATCCTTCATCAATGCTTCTTTGCCGGAAGGTGACCCTGTGCCTGAGGCGCATCCAAGATACCTTGCCGAGGATGCTGAGACTAACCTCGTAGTAGAGTCCACAGCGGATGTGTGGATGACTTTCGTACACGAAGGCGCCGGCTACCGCAATGTACTGGCATACTATACGTACCCCACTGATTCCCCACCTTCAGGTCCCGATGACCTGGAGTCTTTGAACATCGTATTTCCCAATGCCTCCTTTAGGGGTTCCGGTGGTGGTCTTGTCACTGGTGACAAAGTCTACCTGGGAAGATTTGAAGCGGGTACCTCCGTGGGCTTTGCACTGATGGCCAATGGCTGGAATGGGCGGAATTCTACCTATGGCAATCATGTCGTCTACTCCAATAACGCCCTCAACCCTGAGGGGACGGTGGAGAAGCGCTACCACTCAGTCTTGCTGTGGGACGACCAAAACGAGCTTTTTCTTGTAGGTTTTGAAGATCTGAATCGGGATAGCGGAAGTGATGATGACTTCAATGATGCCGTTTTCTACCTCACGGCCAATCCGGTGGAAGCCATTAACAAAGTCAATGTGAATCCCATTGATAAGCCCCTGGACTCCGATGGTGATGGCGTCAACGATCCCTATGATGAATACCCGGATGATCGGCGATATGCCTATAGGTATTCCTATCCGGGAGAAAACAGCTATGGCACCTTCGCCTTCGAGGACCAATGGCCTGCCAAAGGGGATTATGACTTCAATGACCTTGTGGCGGACTACAACTATCGGCAATTGGTCAATGCTGGCAATGAGATGATAAAGATTGAAGCGGAATTTGTCATCAAAGCCGTGGGTGCGGGTTTCAAAAATGGGTTGGGTATTCAATTGGATGTGAACCCCTCTCAGGTTTCACAAGTGAGCGGAAATAGCTTGACTACAGGCCTGTTTAACCTCAATGCCAATGGTACCGAGGCGGGTCAGTCACAAGCTGTGATACCGATTACGGACGATGCGCACCACGGCTTCGATGGGCGTGGTTTTGTCAATACCGACCCGGCACAACCCTATCAAACGCCAGATACCATCGTTGTGAGCATTGACTTTGCCAATGGTATGGAATTGAATGGTGCTGGCATTGCACCCTTTAACCCTTTCCTGGTCATCAACCAGACTAGAGGCAGGGAAGTGCACATTTCCGGATATGCGCCTACGGATCTCGTGGATGCGAGCTATTTCGGCAATGGCAACGACAACACGGACCTGCGAGAAAGGAGATATTACAAGACAAAGAGCAGTTTGCCCTGGGGGATGAACTTACCGGTGAGTTTTGACTATCCGCAGGAAAAAAGAGACATCAGAAATGCATTTAAGCACTTTGATCAATGGGCTGAAAGTGGAGGGTATTCCTACATGGATTGGTACATGGACAGGGTGGGCTACAGGGAAGTCGATCACCTGTATCAGAAGAATTGAGTTGGTGTTGTTTGGTGGTTTTTTACCCGGCCTCTGTTGAGGTCGGGTTTTTCTTTGTTGGGTTGACTCGACAGGTTGGCCTAGCCTTCGTTCATTCGCACTATGAAATCATCCTCGTCGACCGGAATGCACTCGAATTCGACACTCACGAGGTCCTCGTAGTCAGCCGCAGTGTCCCGCATGTCGTCATCGTCTTCCTCAATGTACCAAATCACCTTCGACTTCGTACCTGTTATGGAGAGTCCCTCCGTGGCCTTGATGAGATCAAAAAGGCATTTGGCGGAGCTGGTATTGAAGTACTCCATGAAAAGGATGAGTGTGAATTGATCACTGCCTTCCAGGTCACGAATTTGTTCGACAATGGGTGTATAAAAGTGCGTGGCACGCTCAGGTCCCGATTTACCACGGATTTCAATCAGACCATATTGGGGATCTATTTTGACAAAAGGTGTGGTCGTTGTGGCTTCAATAATCCTGAGCATCGTATAAGTGAGACAAAATTGTTGATAGAAACCAACCAAGAGCATTTCGATTTCACACAAAAACTCTTGCATTTCCATGGCGGCAGAACGTCTTGCCCCCAATACTGGATGTTATCCAAATTATCCAGAGACAAAAAGCGTATTTCTAGTATCAGGGAGAATGTGATAGCAGTGGCAACGCCGGGCCGGGTTAGCTCTCAGCAAGCATATCATCAACTGTGTAAACGTGGGATGGTATATAATGACTTAAGTTGTTGGTGATTTATATTATTGTATTTTATTCCGTGATATGAGAAAAAAAGAAATAATATTTTATCATGGAATCATTATGGCAAATGAACTTTCTTTAGTCTGGAAAGACCAAAATTCAACAAGTTATGACACCGACAACAGACAAGAAGAAGTTCATCCATGCGGTGATCGATGGTAACATCGGTTACTTCAAGTTTTATGAGGAAGCCAGGCAAGAAGATTATGAGGCGGCATTTGAAGATTATATGCGAATTGTAGGGCAGCCTGCTACCACCAAGTTGGTCGTGGCGGTGGAAGCCAAGAATGAGTGGAATCCCATCATCGAGAACCTGTGGATCAAAACAGGGGAAATGGCCGAGCAATTTGGGATCAGGAAATGGGGGGTTGTCACGCCCGATTCAGCCATCCGAAAAATGACCCTAAGCCGGGTAGTCAAGAGGAAAGGGTTCAACAACAATCCCAAGTACCAATTCCTCCTGAGTGGAGACGAATCCGAAGTCCTTGACTGGATTAAGAAAGATTGAAAGCTAAATCCAGAATTCGCGGTAAACTAGCTATCGGAAGCCTGCATCCTCCGGATTCCGGCTTCCATCATTTTGGGGTAGTCGATGACTTTCCCGATTCAAGATCCCAGGTAGTCCTCAAGAAATGACAGTGTGTCTACAATGCCATGTGCCAGGATCAGCGGCCACAGGCTTCTACCAAGTCGTAGATAGAGAATACCCATGACGACGCCCACCATAAATATGGTGACGCCGCCTGCTATTCCGCGGTTGTAAAAATGCACCAACCCAAATAAGAAGGCCTGAGCGCAGACCGCCATGGCAGTGGCCCACTTCGTTTTTCTCAACAGCCGTTCAAACTGCCCCAGCAAAAACCCTCGGAAGATCATTTCCTCCATGAATCCGCCAACTGCCCAACCGATGGCGGTCCACAGGAGGAACATTGGCAGATTGCCTTCCATTCCCTCAAATCGACTTTGAACATGCGGTTGCACCTCAACAAGCAAGGTCATAAGCTTCTTAGTCCCGGCTCCGGCAATGACTGTAAGCAGGAATACCAGGGGCACCTGCCACAACAATTTGACCCATTTACCCTGGAATACAAATCCGTAGTCTTTCCAACTTTCACCTTGTTGGCGTATCAACACGGTGCATAATACCGTGAGGCAGGTGGCCGTAACCGGACCTGAATAGTCAGGAAAAAATTGATAGGAAATTGCGTTAACAGCGATGCCCGAGGCAAGGACTGCGATCAGGTTGGAAAAGTTGGTCTTTTGGCTTGTGGTCATGATTCAGTTGTGATGCGTTGGTGTAATGGATTTCGAAGTAGGGCCTTCCTTGCTTTGATGAGCAAGTCATAAAGGTCTGCCCCCAATTCCTCGAAGAGGTCAGCATAAGCATTTTCGGCCTGCTTTGTCACTGTCTCTAGCTGCTCTGTGAGTTTCTTTCCTTTCGCAGTCAAATGAAACAGCTGTTTTCTCTTGTCTTTGGGGTCTGGTTTGGTATTGATGAGCTTCAGTTCCTTGAGTAGCTGTACCCGGTGAGCCATTAACTGGTGGGTCATATTCAATGCGGTACCCAGCTCGGTTACACTCATGGGTCCGTTCATCTTCAAAATCATCAGACTGGAGGCCACCCGAGAGGGCACCTCTACCTCCATCTGGCTGAGCATCTCACTACCCTGGACGTCAATAACAGTCAGCAGCTGGTACAATTGAAGTCCCAGGAAGGATGATCCCAGGGCATCTACCTGTTCGAAAGGAGCGGGTCGCTTTGTTGGTTTCATATATGCAAATATATGCGCAAATATTTGCATAATTATTCTTTGAGGCAATTTTAGCTTCTTTGGGCGCAAAACCGGCCTCTGAAGGTGCTATTGAGACTCAAAAGAGCTAGCTTTAGTAGGTAGTAAGTCCGAACTTTACCAAGAACGATCTTAAACGCAGGACCATGGGAAGATTGCTTATTGCTTTGGTATTGACCTTGAACATCTCCTATTTGCATGCGCAGGGTAAGGTCCTGACGGATCCGCAGGCCTATTTCACCGCCATAATCGTTAGTGACATGGAGACCTCATTGCCCTGGTATGTGCGAGCCTTTGAATTCGATGTTTTGAACCAGGTGGACCTGCCACAACGAGGGATCAAACAGGCGAATCTAAAGAGGGGAGAGATTCAGATAGAACTGATCGAGTTGAAAGGCTCCTTGTCAACGGAAAGCCTGCTGGCGGACCAACCCGCGAAAACCAAGATGCAGGGTTTTTTCAAGTTTGGTATGTTGATCTCTGACTTTGAGGAATGGATCAATCATTTGGAGGGAGCGCAAGTGACATTTAATGGTGACATTGTCAAAGATCCCCTATCTGGCAAGAGGACGGTGCTAATTCTGGATCCTGATGGCAACAGAATTCAATTGTTTGAGCAATAACCCAAGTTTTACATTCAGGTAAGACTTGGATCAGTATATAAATTTTTGACCTATGCTAGACAACATTATCATGAACGTCGTCAAAACGGCCGAGAACGGGGTCGTAGATGCCGATACAATTTTCCGGTTTCATCAAGAAGGAAATACAATCACCGCGGAATATTCTGGAGGCAAAATTAAAGCTGGTTTTCTCGTGGGTGCGTTCACAGCCTCTGTGTTAGATTTCACCTATTGCCAGCAAAGGGTTAGCGGAGAGTTGGATCATGGCAAGTCCAGGTGTCTGCTGTCGGTGGATGAGGCCCGGGGCAAGCTACGGTTGGAGGAGCAGTTTGAAATGGACACAGAAGGTGGCAGAGCAGCGGGGACGAATGTCTTTTTGGAGATGTAAGGGACTCAGAAATATTGTCCAACTCCGATCACGAAGCCATTTTGTAAGGGCGTCTGCACATCAATGGCATAGTCAACCCTAAAAACAGCATTGAAGAATTGCTTGTGAATGAAACGTAGCCCACCCCCTGCGTACCATTCGAAATTTTTGGACTTCCTGATGTCTGAAAGACTACCTCCCGGGGCCCTCCATGTGCCAAAATCTGTGAAGCCCACTCCTTGAATGGCAACCTGTCCTCGGTCGTAAATCGTGTGGCGGTACTCCTGATTCAGGATGATCATTGCGGTACCTCGATCTACCCTGTTGCCCACTCCTCGTATGTTGAGGTAGCTGTCCAGGACAAATGGTGCAAATGCCCCGACATCGTTTGAAGAAATCCCAATACGTAACCTGGAAGCGATATTGCCCCTGGGGCCGGAGCGCCAGAAGTACTTCAACTCATCAAAGATGATGTAGAAATCAGGGTCTCCATCGTAGGAATAGACAGCTTCGATATTGAGTTGATTGCGCCAATCGGACAAATAATAGAAATGGTAGTTCAGACGATCTGTGGTGAGTATGGTCTTCATCAGTTGCTTGGAAGTGTTGGCCTGTTGCGGGGCCTCCGCAATGAAATTGTTGTCTATGCGGTTATAGTCCTCCGTAAAGAATGCCGTGCTCAACTCCAACCGCGTGCGATAGTTGAAATGGTAGAGCCCACCAATCCCAAAATTGTTGTTGACATATTCGTATGATCCCGTTCCTGTCGGGAAGAACAGGGGTTCTACAGTGCTCCACCTCACCAGGTTCAGTATCAGACCCCATTTACTTTTTTGTATGCGGTCCAGCAGCAGGTGTATGGAAACAGAACTCCGATCGTAGTATTGGTAGAAAGCTGATAGCTGATGTCCCCGTCCTGCCAGGTTGGCCTCTGACGCCCCTACCTGAAACCAAAAGTTGTCCCTGACGCCGCCAAAGTTGAATATGGGCAGTAGCGTATGTATTTCCTGACAGTTATGGACTACGAGGACATCCGGGCCATCCGCTAGAATGGTCGTCTCTACATTGGCAAACATGCTCAGGTTGGCTAACCGTTGCCGGTCTGCTTCTACCGCTGCGGAGTCAAATATTGTCCCGGGGAGACTCCTTACGAACTGGTAAAGGTGTGTTTGCCGCGTCTTTTCAAGACCGTCAAACCGAACGTCGGATATCCTTGGTTGTCCCCATCCTTGAATGGCCAATCCTGCCAGGCAAAAGCATCCCAGTAGCCGAAGGTACATGGGGACGCTGTTATTGGTTTACCAGCCGTACTCCCAGATTGAAAGTTTCTCCGGCACCCTCGAAGGCGCTACCCAGCCAGAAGTTGGTATAAAGAAACTCAAGTTCGATCTTGTTGGGGATCAACTGGTACTTCGTCCCCAGTCCGGATTGGACAAAATAGCTTTCGAATGCAGCGGCTTCCTGGAGGTTGGCATCGTAGTGTGTAGGAAAGAACTCGGTCATAGCATAAACGGTCCACTTACTATTGGGAAAATAGTTGGCGAATACACTGGTCTGCGTTTGTAGGAAGTTGTTTTCCCGGAACGAATCATCAACGACATTGTACCAGAAGGATTGCTGGAAGAACAGTTGCCACTTGGTGTTGAGCGGTTTGTCATAGAAAAATTGTGTAAGCCAAAGCGACCGGTCATTGGCAAAGAAGAAGAAAGGGTTTTCGGCTTCCGGTAGTCGGTTTTCGAAGTCGTTGCCTGCTTTGAAGAAATAGCCCGTCTGGATGGATAGCCTGCTAAGGGATTTAAAGGGCGCAATTTTTATTTTCGGGCCTATCAGCGATACTCCAGTTTGGCTCTCCCGATCACCATTGAATGGAAGGGAGGTATGATTCACCCAAACATCGAAGCCAACGTTGATCTGGCCGTTTAGCCCGTAGAGAAACTGATTGATGGAGGTGAAGAAGAATTGGTTATCTGAGGTCCTGTTCTTTTCCAGTCCACCGTTCTCATCAAAGGATCGGCGTTGCTTGTAGAGGTTCTGAAAGGATTTGAAGTCCCATTGCCCGTCTGTGAAAAGGATAGAGGGCGTGTAGTTCTGAAGATTCTGTGCGTCGGCGCTTGCTACCAGCAGCGCAGCGACTATCAAGAGTAGGTTCTTTCTCATCACGTAATAGCAAACAAGGATCACGTGAATTCGTCCCCTCTTACGTGTCAGGCCCTTGACACTATGCGAGCTTTTCCATGTCCCGGATCAAAATCCGTCTCCTGTCAAAATTGATAATGTTGTCGTCGCGCAGTTCGTTCAGTACCGTAGTTACCGTCTGTCTGGAAGTCCCGGTGAGGCTTGCGATGTCTTTGTGAGTGAGGTGATTTTTGATCATCATCTCAAAGCCCACCTTCTGCCCCCGCTCTTCAGCCATTTCCTTGAGGAAATCCACGATCCGTGTACGCGCATCCTTGAATACCAGGGACTCGATCTTTCGCTCCATTTTCTTGAGGCGAAAGCCAATGATCTTCAAGATCTTAAAACTGAGCTCTTGATCCTCTCTCATCAGGCCCTGAAGGTCGTTCACAGACATCGGGCACACCCGGGTGCTTTCATCGAGGGCTACCGCAAAATCCTCCCGTTTGCCTTCCCCTGTTAGCGCCAGTTCACCAAAAATTTCGCCCTTACCCAAAATGGCTTTGACGATTTCTTTGCCATCTGATGTGTAGGTGCCGATCTTCACGCGGCCATTCGAAACCATATAGACAACTTGTGACGGCTGATCCGGGAAATAGATGTACTCATCTCGCTTGAAGACATTGGGCTCATGTTTGTCTTCCATGCCCGGTGTCTTCGTGGGGCATAGCAATTGGAAGAGGTCTGTATCCTCAAAATACCATATGTTGGTTTTGTCATTCATGGGAGGTGAGATTTATGACTAATTTATTAAAAAACTACTTCTACCAACACTGGCATTTATTTACCAGTTTTGCATCCAACATAAAAACATTGGCTTGAGTGCCCGTCGGCATGGATTACTTAAGTATAAAAGCACTTCATATCATCTTCATCGTCACCTGGTTTGCGGGGCTATTCTACATAGTCAGGCTATTCATTTACCAGACAGAAGCACTCAATTCCCCGGAACCGGATCGTAGCATATTGCATAAGCAACTGAGCAAGATGTCGCGATTGCTTTGGTTTGTGATTACCTGGCCTTCAGCCATTATTACGCTGGTACTGGGGCTGGGTTTGCTAATTGTCCAGCCGGTTTGGTTGTCCATGCCTTTCATGCACATCAAACTGGGTTTTGTGGTCGTATTGTATGCTTATCAATTGGCTTGTCATAGTATCTACCGCAAGCTTCAAAGGGGAATCATCTCCTATTCATCTACGCAATTGCGCATTTGGAATGAGGTGGCCACCATTATCCTTGTGGCCGTAGTCTTCCTCATTGTAAAGAAAGATCAAATTAGCTGGCTCTGGGGGACTTTGGGGATCCTGGCGTTTGCGGTTGTACTCATGTCAGCAGTCAAAATATACAAGAAAGTAAGAGAGTCTAAATCAGCACCAACAGATGAAAAATAGTTTGCTCGCAGCCCTGGTCATCATCACCTTCTACAGTTGTTCAGAGGTTGAAAATCAACAAAAGTTACCTGTTCTCGGCAGAGAGCGGATTGTAGAAAGGGAGGTGAATGGCCAGAAAGTCTATGATACTATCCAGCATCAGATTGCGGACTTCGCATTCTTCAATCAGGACAGCAGCCTGGTCACTAATGAGACACTGGCTGGTAAGGTTTATGTAGCAGATTTCTTTTTCACAAGTTGTCCGACCATCTGTCCGATCATGAAGAAGGAAATGCTGCGGGTATACGACGCCTATGAGGATTCTGCAGAGGTGATGATTGTTTCTCATACCATCGATCCGGAATACGACACGGTCGGTCTGTTGCGTCAATATGCGAGTAGCCTAGGTGTTTCGAGTGAGAAATGGCATTTTCTCACTGGTGATCAAGATGAGATATATGAATTAGGAGAGCAGAGCTACATGTCTATTATGGCGGAAGACGAGGATGCCCCCGGGGGCTACATTCACAGCGGCGCGTTTCTGTTGGTGGACAAACAAGGACGCATCCGGTCTGTTGTAGATGGTACCGTCACTGAGCAGGTGGATCTATTAATCAAGGATATAGCAAGATTACTGAATGAAGATTAGGAAGCATTTTATACTCGGGGCATTGGTCCTGATGGGTGCCTGCGCAAGCCCTTCGGGTGAGCAATCGGGTATGGACCGGGAGACTAAGCTAAAGTTTGACCAGTACCTGGTGAAGGGAAAAGAGCTTTACGAGAGCTATTGTATCAGCTGTCACCAGCAAAGTGGTGAAGGGCTGGCGCGACTTTATCCACCACTTGCAGGCTCGGATTACCTAATGGCAGATGTGCCCAGAGCGGCATGTATTATCAAATATGGGCAGTTCAAGGAGATCGTGGTGAACGGCACCAGTTATAGCCAGATGATGCCTGGCCTCCAGCACCTGACCAATCTCGAAATTGCAGAGATCCTCACCTATGTGACCAATACCTGGGGCAATGAAGCTGGACTCCAGAACGTAAGTGAAGTCGAAAAATGGCTGTCCAATTGCGAGGAAGACTAGTCAAGTAGCTCCTTACCTTCCGATAAGGAATTTTCCATGAGGTCTTTCACCTCTTTGATCAGCTCTTTCTGGTCCTCGTAATAGGTCGGGTTGAACTGTCTCATCCAGCTCATCATGGCCTTTTGTGCCGAGTCGATTCTATCTGCCTGGCGTAACAGGTTTTTGGCCAATACAGAATCATCCAAGGCTTCTGCTTTGTCCATTAAGGCCTTTCTGGTCTTGCGTAAGTCGCTCATTTTGGGCATTACCGAATCATGTATGGCCATGACTTCCTCCATGAGATTGTCGGCTTTTGAGGAACGTTGTACTTCCCGCTCACAGGAAAGAATCGTAAGGGCAAACAGCATTACGGCGATCAGGGCTAGATTAGAATTCTTCAACTTTGGCATCTTTTAAGATAAACATCAGTTCGTTGGCGTCTTTATTGTTCAGGGACAGGGTTCCTGTGACCTGGACAAGCTTAGATTGGTAGTCTATAGCGGATTTGAGATAGGCCTTGGCGACCGTCTCAGGTCCTCCGGAACCGCAAAAGAAGCAAGAGGCAATAGGTAGAGAAGATATGATAATCTCCTCGGGCTTGAACAACCCCTCAAAGGGTATGATATATCCCGGGAGTGTGATCACCTTACCTTCCAGTGCCTGTATTTCTTCCACAAACTTGGGAACGTAGATTTCTCCGTATTCATCCTGGCTCTTTTCATACTCCACTTTCGCGAAGGTTTTCCAGTTTTTGTAGTCAGGAGCTTGAGCCACGGCCGTAATCGACAGTACCAAAGCAAATAGCGCCAACCAATTTCTTTGCATAGGGCAAAGTTAAGACAATCCCCCTTGGTACGGGTGTAACTCGTGTTACCAAGGAAGGGGCCATTGGATAATTTCGTCTTGCTCACCGCAAAGGCCATCTGGCCAAATTATTTTGCCATAATTGCCAAAAAGGTTATCTTCGATTTCGATAGTCAGAGCCAGAATTATAAATCACCGTGAAATGCTGGCTGGCACAATGAAGTATTTAGCGCATTACACCTTAATTTTGCCTTAAGATAAGTTGGCCGCAGCACCTTTTTAATCAAGTTGGCTAGATGCACGTTTTCGACATAATTGCTCTGTTTATCTTCCTGGCGGCGTTATTCATATACGTTAACACCTACTTTCTCAAACTGCCTTCTTCTATCGGCCTGATGATATTGGCCCTGGTCCTATCCATTCTGATTCTCGTGGCCAGTGCGATATTTCCGGCGCTTAAGATAGATGCCGTAGAACTCGAAGAATACGACTACGCTGAGGTACTCTATCAGGTTGTATTGAGTTTTATGCTATTTTCCGGGGCTCTGCAAATTGATTTCCGTCAGCTGTCGAAGGCGAGTACGGCAGTCCTGGTCCTGGCAACAATTGGTGTCTTCCTTTCTACATTTATCATCGGCTCACTGGTGTGGTTTATGCTCGGCTTTTTGGGCATCGAACTGGACTACTTGTACTGCCTTGTGTTTGGCGCTTTGATTTCCCCTACTGACCCTATCGCGGTGACACGTTTCATCGACCGGTTCAAATTGTCTCAGGATCTGGGGATCAAGATACGTGGTGAGTCCCTTTTCAATGACGGGATTGCAGTAGTTCTGGCACTTACACTCCTGGATATAGCCCATGCGGGTGAAGACCATGTACTTTCGGGATTTGAGGTTCTATACATTTTTGGGGCAGACATAGGTGGAGGTATTTTCATTGGCCTTTTCCTGGGCTACATAGGCTATCTGCTTTTGAAATATGTCGACAATGAACAGGTAGAAGTAGAAATTCTTATCACACTTGCTGTGGTAATGGTTGGGTCTCTTCTGGCGGATTTCATTCACGTTTCTTCCAAGCAGGCTGCAGTAGTGATGGGCCTGGTGATTGGCAATGAGGGCCGTAGTACCCACGTTACATCCGCAGCAGGCGACTATGTGTTTAAGTTTTGGAATTTGATGGAGGAATCGCTGGCCGCGATGCTGTTTGTGCTCATCGGACTGGAGATGATCGTGATCCCCTGGCGGTTCGATTATTTCGCAGCGGGATTCTTCGCCGTGAATATTGTACTACTGGGTCGATGGTTGAGTGTCTTCATTCCGATTAAGTTAATGTCGATAAAACAGACCTTTGAACGAAATACAATCTCTGTTTTGACCTGGGGTGCCTTGAGGGGCGGGTTACCGATAGCCTTGTCGATGTCTCTCCCGGAATTTGAAGGCAAGGATATCCTCCTGACGATGACTTACATTGTAGTGGTCTGTTCTGTCCTGTACCAAGGTCTCACCGTGCCAGTCCTGATGAGGGGATTCGCAGCAGGAAAAAACTAGCTATTCCTCATTTCTGATGGTCTTGGCCCATATGGGAGTCTTGGACTTATTGATCACGCTTGCTGTGATAAATCCACCAACAAGTTTCTCCGGACCCACTCTTTCGTGCGTTCCTATTGCAATCAGGTCAGCACCCATTTCCGTTGCAAAATCCATGATTTCAATGGCCTCACTCACTCCGGACCTTCCGGTTACGGAGTAGCTCGTCAGGCCGTATTTCTCCGCGAACTCCCTCAGACGACTTTCCACAGTTCGCCGTTTAATCACGGCATCATCGTAAACCTTCACCAAATGAAGGTGTGCCCCATAAAATGCCTGCAGAGCTTTGAGATCGGCAATGATCTGCTCTTGCTCGGTGCGCATGTCAGTAGGGAAAATGATGCTCTTGACGTCGTCCAGGTCGGCAGTTTCTTTCACTATGACCACCGGACACATGGCTCGCTTAGCTACTTTCTCCGCATTTGTGCCAATGAAGAAACTCTTCAGACCCTTGGCCCCTTTGCTTCCCATCACAATGAGGTCCCCGCCGGCTGTTATGATGGCATCTACCTCATCGCCATCTGAAATCATGTGATTGTCAGCCATATCATCGAGGGCTCGCTCAGTGAGAAAGTCATCTAATTTCTCTCTGGCCATGGCTTCGTCCTCTCCTTTACTTTTGATATACAGAAGTGTGACCGACCCACCCGATTTGTGGGCAATTTTTTGCGCCGAGGCAATGGCATAATAGGAGTATTCAGATAAGTCGGTGGGAACGATTATTCTTTGCATGATCTGGTGGCCATTGGGTTCTTATCAAATTTAGAATATCCAGTTGAGAAATATGTTCATAGTCTATTTAAGCTATTTTTACGGGCAAAAATTTAGTCGGTGAGGTATTATCATTTTTTAATAGTCATTGCCATTGGTGTGGCTTGCTCCTCCCAGGAACAGGGTGAATCGCGGACAAAATCTCCAAGGATAAGGAAGGTCAGCTCGGTGGTAAGTCCCAAAAACAACCAGGCTTTTGAATTTGGTGATACCATTACTTGGGAAGCTAAATTGAAGGATCCTGGAAGCATAGACTCCATGCGATTGGAGACCATGGGCACGACCGTTGTATTCCCCGGCAATGCTGCCACTTGGATACCCGAATCGCCAAGGGCCGGCTTCCCAAGAATGAAACTTACCGTATTTTTTGATGGTAGCTCCGAAGTACATTATCCCAGGGTGAAGCTCACGCCCAAAGATCAACCGACAGCCTACACCTACCAGATAGTGGCGACCTACCCGCATGATACCGAGGCTTACATTCAGGGCCTTTTTGTCCATGAGGGTCACTTTGTTGAAAGTACCGGCCAAAGGGGTGCGTCGACCTTACGGAGATATGAACCGGTAAGTGGTGAAATGGTGAAGAAAATAGCGCTGGAAGACCAATACTTCGGTGAGGGGTGCACGCTTTGGGAGGACAAGGTTTACCAACTGACCTGGCAATCGCAGATAGGACTTATTTATGACCTGGAATTCAATCAGATTGGCACGTTTTCATATCCTACAGAGGGCTGGGGTCTGACGACATGGCAGGATCAATTTATCATGTCCGATGGTAGTGCCAACCTTTACTTCATGGATCCGGAAGGGTTCAGAGAAGTAGATCGATTCGAGGTGTATCAAAATAAGAACAAGGTTGGAAATCTCAATGAGCTGGAGACAGTGGGTGATCTTGTGTATGCCAACGTCTACGGCAAGGAGATTGTCGTCATGATTGATCCAAAGAGTGGCGCTGTGGTAGGCGAAATTGACTTCGCTGGCCTGCAATCCAGAGCAGCTAGCGAAAGGAGTATTGATTATGTGCTCAATGGCATAGCTTATGACTCGGAAAATGACAGGCTTTTCGTCACTGGCAAACTTTGGGATACTATATTCGAGGTCCAACTCATTGAAAAACCAGGTTCAACTTAAACACAGGAAATACTCAACATGACGTTAGAAGAAGCGACCCAAAGCGTAATAGACATCGCCAAGAACCACGGCGGGAAACTTAAAGCCACTGTCAATATCGACTTTGGCGAAGGCGTTGTCCACCTGGACGACACCGTTTCGCCCACGGCCATATCCAATGATCAGAAGGAAGCCGAATGTACCATCAAAATTGATCTACCCAATTTCGAAAAACTGGTGTCAGGGGATCTCAATCCCATGATGGCTTTCATGACCGGCAAGATGAAGGTAGATGGCGACAAGGGTGTCGCCATGAAGATGTCTGGGATGTTTTAGATCACCCCTTTAGAAAAGTGAAGTAGTAATTCATCGAGAAGTTCCAGGCGATGATGATGGTGAGCGACAGTGCCTTGGCAAAGTAGAAATTCAGCCTGAACCTCCGTTCAAATATGATCAGAAAGAAGGTGTTGATGGCGAGTCCGATCATGGCGATGATCAGAAAATAGAAGAACTGCCGTCCCACCTCGGGATTCGTATCTTCAAAGGTCCAGACCTTATTCCAGTAAAAGTTATTGGCTGTAGCTGTCAGGAAACCAATGGCATTGGCCAGGTATTTATGGATGCGTACCTTTTCCTTGAACAGGTAGGTCAGCGAAAAATCGACAACCACGCCGGAGGTGCCAACGATACCGAACTTGAATAGCTTGTAGAGTAACTCCAAGGGGTTTCAATCTGAGGAGCGCCAAAATTAAGCACAGCTACATCCATTTGCACCTTTTAGAAACGGCATGCACTGCAAAACCCAGCATTGTGCCGATTACCGAACCTACACACACATCAATCAGAAAATGTTGCAGGAGGTAAATCCGTGAGAAACCCACCAAAGCTGCTAATAATAAGAGTAGTAAAGACAATCTTCGGTCCTGCCAATAGAGTGCCAGGAAAGTGGCGAGGCCGAAGGCTGTCATGGTGTGTCCGGAAGGAAACGCATTGTAGGCGTGCACCTTTACACCTTCAATAAAGGACAATGAGACTCCCAAATCCGCAAAGTAAGTTTTGGGTCTGGGTGAATTAGAAAAAACTACCCGCTTCAAAGTGAATGAAAGGAGGAGTTGCATCAAACCCATGGCCAGCAGAATGAGTCCGACCCTCCATCTTCGTATGAGAAATAACAGTGTGACCAGGGCGAAGGCCACCCCATCGCCTAAGTGGGTAATCCAAGGCATGGATGCATCCAGGAGGTAGATTCTGCGCGCATTCACCCATAGCACAAAGGATCCGTGATCAGCTTGAAAATAGGTTCCAAATCCTATCAACAGCAGCAAGCCGTAGGGCACAAAATACCATTGAAGCGATTTTGACATCAGCGCAAGATATAAAGCTTCCCAAAACCGTGCTTGAAAGCCTGATCTGCGGCCGTGCCGCGATTCTTGATGTCTTCTCCGTTGATTCTGGCTACCACCCGATACAAATAGACGCCGTTGGCTAACTGGTCACCATATTCATCCCGACCATCCCAGGCGTACTGTGTGATGTTGTTGCCAATCTTCAATGGGCCAATTTCGTCCTGAAGAATTTCGCGTACCACCCGACCCGTCACGGTCATGATTTGAATTTTCAACTGATCAGGAACGTTCGAGCCCGTCAGGGTGAATACGAAGCGTGTGCTTGTCGAGAATGGGTTGGGATATGGATAGAAATAGGTGATGGATGATTCATTGACCACCTCGAAAGTAATCTCATAGGGTTCCACGCCGGCGGCGTTGCCTGACTCATCCGTACCTTGCACTCGCAGGGCGTACCTGCCATCTTCCAGCGGACCGGGGCGATACTGGATGTTGAAATCGGCGTCCTCGGTTGCCGGGGTGAAATTGACCTGGGGGCTGCTGAAAGCAATGGGCACAAATTCACCTGCATCGCCAGTGCGCAGACCAATAGATATTCCTGTGGTATCGGATTTGCGTAAAATGGTGTTTTGGTCCTTCAGCAGGATATTGATCAGTGGATCGGGTGAGACAATGTCTCCGTTAAGGATGTACGTGCCGTCGAAGGTGACATCCAAAATCGGGTTTACATCATCGCCCTCCACTGTGAGGAAGTCTGCTCTGGTCAGGTTATTATTTGCGGAGTACAATTCTCTCTCCAGTGGTGTCGCCCTCACACTCAGGCCATAGGAGCCGATGCGATTCAAAGTACCCTCCTTGAAGAGAAATAACGTACTGTCCCCAGCCGAGGGGCCTGACAATGTCGATGTGAAAGAAAGCACAGCTCCATTTCCTGTGTTCTTCAGTTCACTGGTGAATTGGATCGAATCCTGGAAGTCCTCCTCTGTATAATTGTAGAAATAGAATTCGCGCCGTACTGAGTCACCCTCCTGTAAATTAAGACCAGTCTGATCAGGCATGATGAGTAATCCGTCGGGGGGATGCTGATACTGTACATGCCAATACCTGATTTGTGGGGGTGTAGCCGAGGTGTTGTCGTTGAAGCTCAGATCCAGCCTGAGGTTAGGGAATTGCGCTGCATCTACCGTGGAGAGGTCAATTTCATCTACCCTGCCATTGGTAAAAAGGGACTGTTCGGACCCTCCTGGTGCAATTCCAATAACATCCAGATTGACATTGTCGTCGTCATCAGTTCCCAGGTCGAAGGTCAACCCCTGCCAGTTCAAGGCTGGTCCGATGATTTGAGAGCCAATACTTCCTGAAGTTCGCGAACCATTGGAGTTGCCCACAAACTGGAGCACCTGTTCTGTCGGGTCCCTCCCTGTATTGTCCGTGGTAATCATCCTTGCATCACCTTCGTCCAGTCCTTTCTCGCCAAAGAAAATTATGGGCTGGCCATCGATCAGGGCATCTACAACCGCAGTGCTCACACCTACCTCAGCCAACTTCGATTTCGTTGTGGCGTCCCAATTGGAGAAAGCCACTGAGTCGATAGTGAATAGTACGATCTGGTCTCCGGTAGTCATTTCATCGATCAATCGATCCAGCCAACGTCTGCTTCCAGTTACATCGCCCTCAGAGAAGTTATGGATCAGTTGCGGCAGCCGACCACAAACCAGGATATTGTCGACGCCGATGTTGGAGAATTCAATAGGCAAGTAGGCGTTGCTTGTTTGGTTATTGAAAGCGACGGCATTGATGGTGTTGCTACGACAGAAGGGGTCTGGGATATTGTTGGTAGTGATGAGGTCCACGTTCCCTACATCCACTTGAATGTCCGGATACCCAAGCTCCTCGTTGTTGGGGCCGTGGGTGCGTATGTTGATTGTGCTGGAAGTCTGCTGAAATTGCCAGGATTGAAGTGCCTGGTTATAGTCTATGCCTACTGGTTCAAACTCCTGAAATTGTTCCGGCGAGAACGCTCCCCAACCTGGTGCACTACCATCACGAATCAAGGTGAACTTTACTTCAGACCACAAGGTGTCTTCATTGGATTCGGACTCCGCTAACCGTGTTCGCCAGTAGATTACGGTTGAATCTTGAAGCGAAGCCAGGTTCACTTCCTTTTGTACTATGACAGTTCCGGTCTCCATGGAGCTCATTCGAAAGGAACTCGAATAATCGGGTACTGTATCCATCTCGAAATCGAAGGAACGTTCCGCAATACTGGACCCCAGCACTTGCCAGGTGAGTTGCACGATCTCCGTTGAAACAACTGCGTTATTCAGCGGCAAGAGCGGAAGTGTACTTCCATTGGCAATGAAAACATCAATGGAAATGCGATTATTGCGTTTCTCCAGCTCTTCAATCCTGTTGTCAGGATCTATGGTGATCTCCAATACATTGTTGCCGGCGATGCCTTCCCCAGCAGTATTGGGCACAAAAATTTCCAGCGTGTCCTGATAGAGGATACGAGGAAAAGTTCGGCTCACCGAGTCAATATCTCCGTTGGGTAGGGTGTGTTCAATGACAATCTCTATCGAATCTGGAGAGGTACTTCCGAAATTGGGGATTACCATTTCTACTTTGAATGAGTCCTGTGCAGAGAGAATCCGGTTCCCGGAGAGCGGAAGAGCCTGAACAGCGGAGGTTTCCAGTGCATAATCCGGGTGGTCCGCTGCAAAAAGTCTGATCGCCGGATCTCCTTGAAAGACCATTTGATACACCTGGCTTTGGCCGTTTTTGGAAGGATCCGATTCAAAGAAGCGTGCTGCCACTGCATTGAGAATGGAGGCAATGGGTGACCCGAAAGTCACGGAATCCGCGAAGCTGAGCTCGTAGAACAGGTCGGTATACCTTCTCAATCGGGAGGATGTGGCAAAAGTGACATTGGCTATGAAACCCGTGGAGCCCTTATTAGGGGTGAGTATCCAGGGTTCTCCGAAGGATACGATGTTGCCAAAAATATCTCCTGCATTGCAACCATTCACGAGAAACATGCCCGGGTATCTTCCCTCATTCTCATAAACCTCCGGGTCGTCAACCTCGATATCCGTCACCGCCGGCCCGGAATGGCCGAAAAATGTAATCATCGCGAGTCCCGCATCTACCTGCTCCCTGATGTTGATGAATTCGGATGTCGCCGCAGTCTGCTTACTCAGGCTTTCCGTGTTGCCACCCAATAGGTCTCCCTCCGCCGTACTCGCAAATGCATCACCAAATGCTCGGAATTGGCTCAATTCTGAGGCGTTTTGTCCACCTGTCAGTTGGAGGATGTTCTTTCGCCATAGCGCATCATATGGGGTGGCCTCGCTTTCGATCACTTTCTCCAGGTAGGCCTGTACTCCGTCTGCGTTACGCGCAGTGATCCTTCCTACACCCACCGAAGGCAACAATGGGTCCTGCTCAAATCCGGCAGCGAAAAGCATATCACTGCCCGGCAATCCATACGTTGGCACCAGAAGGTTGGCATTTCCCGTACGGTATCCGTTAAAGTTTACCGTAACACCTTTGCCAACGAGGAAAGCGAATTGAAGGTCTCCATTGCTGTAGCCATAATTCAGCATCCGTTTGATGGCCAATGGTGAAGGTACACCGAAGGTAAACTGGTCGTAGACGTCTTCGATATTGGCGATTTCCACATTCCAGTTACCACCGGCCTGACTTGACCTGAATGCCCCATAAGCGGCTACAGGGTCCGGATCTCCCGCTGATGTCTCCACTCTCAATACAGGATGCGTGATGATGAGGTAATTGGTATTGGACAAATCAATTTCTTCAAAGGAATAGGCCTCCATACTTGGAACACTTAGCGGATTCGTCAGGCCAATAAGATGTCTGGGGGAGGCAGTATTGTTGACCACGGTGCGCAGGGAAGATCCACTGATTGTGGTACTCATCTGAATAGGATTCACAGGGTCAGTGACGTCGAAGAGTCGGCCAGCACCGGGACTATTAGAATCAATCTGCAAGAGCGATCGATTATCGGTATTGGCGGTCAACAGGTAGTTCACCGTTGTGCCACCATTCAGGTTAAACGTCTGGGGGTAGATGAGCGTGGCTATTGAGACGGACACACGATCTGAAGCACCGTCGAAGCCCACGACAGTCATTCTGACCAATACGTCTCCATTGGCACCTATGTCGGTCACATCCAGATCAAAGCCGAACGCGAACGAAGTCCTGTCGGAGAACACCTGTGTACCAAGAGATCTGAGATTTGTGTCGTCCGGTCCGACGAGGATTTCTATCTGGTGGTTGAGGCTGTTACCTCCAGCTACGATCATTTCCAGTCTGGGTGCGGGTCCACTGGCCTGCAGGTCCTGAACGTTGAAAGTGATATCCTGCGAGTTTCCTTTGCCGACCGCATCACCTGTCCAACCTTCACCGAAGTCGTATTGGCTCAGCGAAAACCGATTTCTGTCGCCGAATTGCAAACCGGGACTGTAACTACTGGTGAATAGCTGTTCTTCCTCCCGGAGGTGATAGCTCTCCGGGGTGAGACCCGTGGTGTTGTTGTCCGTCGAAAGGACCATACGTCTACCTACCCCGCCAGTCAGCTCATAGGTAAGGAAGTAGGAACTTGAATCAGCGAATAGACTATAACGATCATGAGGTTGCGCTTCGCTACTGACATAAAGCTCATTGTCCAGCTGGCCATCATTCCTTTGGCCATAAAACTCAAGGTGGGTTAGACGTCCTTGCGAACTCGCTACCAGCATAGCCACTTGCTGTCCATTGTGATAGAGTTGCAATCGATCCGCAGAGACAACATCTGCCTGAAAACCGAGATCCTCCAGCTCTTCCACCGTCACCCGATAGAGGCCATCTTCTGCAACCTTCAGTCGAAAATAAGTCTGGTCATAGTTGATCCACTCATTGCCGAATTGTCCCACGACTGTTGTGGACACTGCCAAACAAACCCAAAGTGTCAGGATGCTATTTCTCCACATTGAAATCTACCTTCAGGGAAAAAACATGCGAAAACAAAGCGTCGGATTGGTCACCGATGTCTGTGAGCGAATAGTCAATGGCGATTTCCTTAATGGCGATGCCGATACCCGCATTGGGTTGATAAGTCCAGAAGGTACTGCGATCGAAGTCAAGTTGCTCTTGAATGTTGTTGATTCCAAATCTCAGGAAGGCCAAATCTTTGAAACCCAATTCTACGCCACCTTTGGGGTCCAGCGAGACCAGGTCTGATCGCAGCACTGTATTGCGTTTGCCATCAAAAGTCAGATCCAGGTCAACAGTCGCCAATACGCTGAAATGCTTTAGGAATTCAAACTTCCGCGAGCCCCCCACGATCAACCTGGGTAGGGTAATTTCTATGGAGTTGGTGGGGATGTCGTTTCCAGTCAGGTTATATACTGTTCTGAGTTCATCCGGATTGTGAGCCCAGGTGTTGAAAGTTCCAAAGATGTCTTTGGCCATAACTCCAAGATTCCATTTACCCACAGACTTTTGGGCGCCCAGGTCCAGTCCAAACCCCCAGGATTTGGCGAAGCTTCCCGCGATTCTGTGGATCACTTTCACATTGCCTCCTACGTTGAGCCCACCCAGCACGGGGAGCTTCCTGCCATATCCGACCAGGAAGCCATTGTCTATGGCCGAGAAGAACCTCACCTGTTCATAGTCTATGGCGCCATTAGCATCGAATAGGAATCGCGTGTCCGGGATGAAGTCGACGGCATAGCGGACGACAGACACAGCCAGGGTGCTTTCCTCGTTGAGGCGCGCAGCAAACCCGCCATAGTCATAATTGGCGATCCCGGAGAAGAAATCGGAGTGCATTAGCCCCAGTTGAAATTGTGAAGGTAGCTCTGCCAGCCCAGCGGGGTTCCAATAACCTGAGGTCACGTCGTCCACATGCGAGACCATGCTTTGGCCCAAGGCAAATGCACGGGCACCCACACCGATATTCATGAACTCGTTGCTGAACTTGGGTGTGTTGTCGTTGTCGGTACCGTCGTCCTGGGCTACAAGCGAAACCCAACAAAAAATAGAAATACCGTACAAAAAAATGCGCCTCATCCGACAGCTATATATGAATTCCTCAAAGTAAAAGATTCAATATCAGTTTTGATCTTTATTCCTACCCCTAAATCGGCAAACAAGTTGGTTAGGACAAAAAAGCATACAAAAATATTATTTATCAAAGATATAGTTGAATTATTAATAGAAAGTGAGGTTGCTGGTACATTTTTTCGCTATGTACTTGGCTATGCATAGTACCTTTCCGTATATAGTATAAAGGTCAAAAACTCATTTCTATAAAAGTGATGAACGGATGAATGTCGAGAACACACAAGTGCAGATGCGGAAGGGAATTCTGGAATTCTGCATTCTTCATATTATTTCCAGGGGGGAGGTTTATGCCAGTAACATGCTCGAAGAGCTGACGGCCGCTAAGATCATGGTGGTTGAAGGGACATTGTATCCGCTCCTCACGAGGCTCCGCAAAGCTGGTTTGGTCGATTACAAGTGGGTTGAATCCAACTCTGGCCCTCCAAGGAAGTACTACACAATAACTGAGGAAGGTCATGCATTTTTGCAAGCACTAAATCAGACCTGGGAAGAATTAGTAGGTTCTACGCACCAAATCATTTCCGTCAACCCCAACTCTGAACAAAAATGAAAAAGAATATAAGCATCAATATTGGTGGGATCATCTTTCATATTGAGGAAGATGGTTTTGAGAAGCTCAGGAATTACCTGGATTCCATCAACAGCTACTTTGCGACCTTCGAAGACAGCAGAGAGATCATTGAAGATATTGAGAGCCGGATCGCGGAGATATTCCTGACCAAGCTCAACGAGGTCAACCAGGTTATTTCCCTGGTGGATGTGGAGGACGTCATTGCCACGATGGGTACCACCAAAGATTTCGACGCGACCATCGAAACAGAACCTGCTGCGACTCCTGAGGCAAAAGAACCAACACCTGAGCCTGAAGCGGAGCAAGAAGAACCGGAGGCCGAATCAACCGAATCAAAGGGATCAACTGAATCATCACGGCCCAAGCGGCTATATCGCGACAAACAAAGAAGGGTCTTTGGTGGTGTGGCAGCGGGGATTGCCTACTACGCTGGAGTAGACCCGATATGGATAAGACTTGGATTCCTCGCCCTGTTCGTGAACGCGTTCCTGGGCGAGCTTTCCGGCTTTACTCTACTCACCTATATTATACTCTGGATTGTGCTGCCTGCCCAGGTCCTTGAAGAGGACAAGAAGGTGAAGAAGTTGTTCCGGGATCGGGACAAGAGTGTCATTGGCGGAGTTTGTTCCGGGTTGGCGGCCTACTTCGGCACCGACCGTGGTATCCTGAGATTGCTGTTTTTCATCTCCATTTTCCTCGGGGGCGCTGGTATTATCATCTACCTCATCCTGTGGATCATCACGCCTCAGGCGCGCACCATCACGGAGAAGATGCAGATGGAAGGTGAGCCTGTCACCATTACCAACATCGAAGAGAATGTCAAGAAAAGACTCGATGAAAAAGAAGGAGAGGAGAGTCCATTGGCAAGGGTGCTCCTGTTTCCCTTCCGGCTCATCGCTCTGATCATCAGTGGGTTTGCCAAAATACTGGGTCCTTCTGCGATCGTTTTGGTTGAGATCATTCGCATCATATTCGGTATTGTGATCATGATCACGGGATTTGCTATGATGCTCTGTTTTATCATTGCCTTCCTGGTGATTGTAGGTTGGGCGCCCGCCTGGTGGACAGAATATGTCCATCTTGGAGACTTCCCGGTGGAGATGGCTTTCTCTTCCTTTGCAGGTCTTGCCTTGCTGTCAGCCTTCGTTATCGTGTTCGTTCCGGCGCTGGCGCTGACACTGGCTGGTGTCTTTGTGACCCTCAAGCGACGTGTGGGGAATGCCTACCTGGGATGGTCATTGTTTGGCATCTGGGTGATCGGCTTGATCGGCGCGGCCTTCTTCTTCCCGGCGATCGTTCATGACTTCAAGTCTGAGAGTTCTATTCGGGAGCAAAAGGAATTTCCGATGACTGCTGGAACGCCTACCTTAAGGCTGAACGAACTCTGGATCAATTCTGATTACGAATCGGTAGACCTGCGCATCAGGGGTCACGAGGATAGTGTCTTCCGTCTGGAAATGCGCTTTGAGTCTCGCGGCGCTGACCGTCAGGGAGCTCAGGAAAATGCCCGCGCAGTGGATTACATTGTTACACAAAATGGGGATGACTTCGTCTTCGATTCGGATGTGACCTTCCCTGAAGGAGTCAGCTTCCGGTTCCAGCAAGTAGATGCCACCTTCTATGTACCCAATGGCAAGGTCTTCCGAATGGATCGGGACTTGAACGAAATTCTCACCAATACCCTCTACATGAGTGGCTACCGCTCTTACCAGATGGAGGACAACGATTGGGTTTTTGAAAATGGTCGCCTTCGGTGTCTTCAGTGCCAGGACCTAAACTCTCTGCGTCGGGGAAGCTCCCGCAGTTCCCGAAGCAGCCGATCGCGAGGCAGTACCAGAGACCTAAACATCGACCGAAGCTGGGGCCGGGTCAAGGGTGAGGAAGTGCGGTACAGCTATGCTGACTTCGAGGAGGTACGTATCTCCAGCAACATGAAAGTCTATATTGAGGAAGATGATACCTATGAGGTGATATTGAAAGGAGATGAAAACGACCTGGAGGACGTTTACATTAATCAACGGGGCTCACGCCTTGAGATCAAGCACCGCGACTACGATTGGGACTGGTGGGAACGAAAGGCCTGGCGCAGAGACATGGCCGTATACATTTCACTACCCGATTTGGAAGCACTGGAGGTCTCTGGTGCTTGCATTGCGAAGATCAACGGATTTAACAATCGTGACATGGAGTTAGAGCTCAATGGTGCTTCGGAAATAGAGGCCAGCATTTCTCCTGATTACCTGCAGTTGCGATTGCGGGGTGCCTCCATCGTGGATCTTGAAGGCAATGCTCGCAAGGTGAAGGCGGAGCTCATTGGCGCTTCGAAGGTCCGTGCATTTGATTTCAGGACCAGCTATACTGACCTTACTGTGCGGGGTGCCTCTTCGGCAGAGATTTATGTCACGGAGGAGCTGGATGTCAATGCTGCAGGTTTGAGCTCGGTGACTTACAAAGGCAATGCCCGTGTGCGTGCTGATGAACACGGACTGAGCAGTATTCAAAAATATTAGCGACACTGGAAGATCCTATTTTCGCTCAAAAGGGCCGCAGCTTTCTGATTCTATCGCGGCCCTTTTTTTATATCCAGGTTTTAGGTTGACGTACCACAAAGCATTTTTTGAATCACCTTCATAAAAAAAATGAATCCTGCAGTTGCGCCTGTCGTAGTAAGCATTGCGCAGGACACGTCTTCTGATTCGTTTGCGGAATGAGATTTCTCTTCGGAGGTGTTGGCCTTTTGCGGATGGTGTCCCGGAGGTCTTGAGAAGGCACCTCTGTCTTCCAGAGATATCTTCTAGAGATCGCCGGAGGGTCATCGATGCTTGCAGAGGGTCTTTTTCCTTTACAGGTAATGTGGAAATAATCAGTAAGATATGAGTAGCTGAAGAACGATTGCCAAGCTAGTGGCGATGGGAAAAGCAGTGAGGTAATCCGGAGTCTTTTGGGGTCACAGGAGGCCTGAAGAGAAGTGCATTTAGAAGGCTGATAAAACGGACGGTGAGTCACGGAAAGTCAGTCGCGGACAGCAAGTCGCAAATCGGCCGGGTGTTGTGCAGAGGTAGATAACAATTTAAACCAAACATAGATGAATCGAGTATCAGCGTTATTCAGTGGTTTAGTACTTATGGGACTAAATCTCAAGGCACAAGAATCAAGCGCCATAGAAGTTCAGGCCAAACACCCTCCAAAAATATTTGCTGAAAACATAATTTCTAACGGAGCGATGAACTTCAACGTGTCATATACTGAAGATATGTCCAAAGTCTATTTCAGTGTCTCCAATCGTTCCTGGAATAATATCACTTTGTGCTCATCAGAGTTCAAAAATGATTCATGGCAAACACCCGAAATCCTATCTATTTCTGGTGAATATTTGGATGCAGACCCCTTTCTGCATAATGGGAAATTATATTTTATTTCAGATCGACCGGTCTCGGCTGAAGTTCCTTATGAACAATGGAACTACAAAATATGGTATAGTGATTTGAATAACGGAGAACTGTCTAATCCAGAACTATTGAATGGTCCTTTTTATGAATTGGGAATGCCTCTTTACCCTTCTCTTGCTGAAAATGGGAATCTATACTTCACGATAAAAAACAAACTTTATGTCAGTCGATTTAAAAACGGGGAATACGTGAGACCTCAAAAACTAGATTTTGTAAGAGATGATATTCAATACATAGATGGTATGATTTCCAGCAATGAAGATTTTATTGTTTTCTCTGCAATAATGCCTGAGGGACTCGGCGGCTCTGATCTATGGATTAGTTTCAAGAAGCAAAATGCTTGGCAATCACCGATTAACCTTGGGGTTGATATTAATTCGGCCGGAAATGAAGGACAGCCTGGTTTATCACCCGATAATGCAACACTTTATTTCAGCCGCGCGGCAAATACGAGAAAGAAAAAGTACGCCTCTTATGTAGATCTAATAGACGATCTACAAGGAGCAAAGAATAGTCCGCTCAACATCTACTATACAGAATTAGATATTCAGAATAGGCCTTAATCTTTGAGAAAGGTGAAATGGTACCGCTATATATGAGACGCCGACTGGACAAGATCTCATTTTGTAGCTATGTGGGAGTTGGGACCGCGATATCACGAGCCCTTTTGTACCGCTGGAGCTAGGGAGAGAGGTATATTTGAAAGGTTGGT
Organism: Cyclobacteriaceae bacterium; assembly: GCA_965601475.1. Classification (GTDB taxonomy): domain Bacteria; phylum Bacteroidota; class Bacteroidia; order Cytophagales; family Cyclobacteriaceae; genus JAWPMT01. The sequence goes on from OZ271832.1 coordinate 3,220,860, forward strand.
GGCGAGCATATTGTGCGTTTTGCATGGTCGTTGGCGACTACCTGTGCAAATGATGCACAAGATTCAGATGTTCATTGGGCCAGGAATAATCACTTACAAGAACAGGACTAAAACTGAGTGAAACTAGATGAATTCATAGAGACGATAGGTTATAACAAAGAATGGTTTGAGTTGGGTTTCTTGCCATTAGAGTTTGTAGAGCAACAACTAGGAATCTATCAGTCAAGTGACGATAAAGATGTACAGCATTACAAATGGGCTGGTTATCGATATATTCTGTCAAACGAAAATTTCAATGATACAAAACGAGTTGATGACTTTGTAAGCTTAATAGAGAACGATCCTAATAGCCACCTTTACAAAGGAGCGTTGAATGAATTAATTGATGCTGGTATAGTGGACAGATCTTATCTCCTGAAGTTTAAGAACGCCCGGTTTCTAAAGGAGAAATCAGTTTTGGACAGATTAGGGGAATAGTTTTTCGGATGGAATCAATTGCCAACACATTTGGACTGTCCATTTGACTTGACTTTTGAGACGGTTCCTTCAGGCGACGGGTGGTGGTTGTATCGGTGAAACTCAACTTCCTAACAAAGTCCGAAGCCTTCACACCAGCTTCATGTTGCTTGATCGCTGAGATAATCTATTGGCTAAATCTTGTCTTTTTCATCGCTATCCGTCTTTGAGTTACCATATCGTCGCGCTCAAATCGTTCGACTACTCTAGTTTTAACGGGACAACCTTCAGGGAAGCCAACTCTCCACTCACATGGACTTGGTATCTCATTCCTGCCGGGATAAAAAACTTCTCAGACAAGTCCATGTGAAATTTCCTACTCAGTTTTACATCAAGATGGATGTTAAAACAATAGAACTATTTGATAAACCATTGTTCAATCTGGTGACAATGTCTGAGCCTATCAAAATGGTGACGGCAATGCCAGAAGACGAGGCGGGGTTCGTGTACATTTTGAAAGGAGGATGTATCAATTATTCGGAAACGGAAGAGCTTCGACTTAGTGAGAAACAAGCGGTACTTGCCAAATGTGGCAATAGTACATTTAGCACAATTACAGTAGATGGGAAAACGGAATATCAGGCTATTGTTGTCAAGTTTCACAAAGAGGTAATTGAAAGGCTCTATCAAAATTCTCCGTCGCCATTCTCCAATAATTCCACCTATGAATTGAAGGTCAACTCTGCAATGATTGACACCAATGTTCTACTAGAACAATATGCCTCGAATCTTATCTCCCTCTTTGAGCACCCTGAGTTAATCTCTGAAGAGCTGCTTAAGTTGAAACTTAACGAATTAATACTCCACCTACTTAGTTCTCAGAATTCTCCTAAGGTGCTGGGTATTATGACGAATCTCTTCGAAAAGAAAACGTTCCAGTTCAAAGAGATCATAAATGCACATATCTTTTCGTCTCTGGGAATTGAAGAACTGGCTCAATTGACAAATCAGAGTTTATCTACTTTCAAAAAGACATTTAGGAAGGCTTACAATGATACTCCGAACAATTACCTGATTGGAAAACGCATTGAAAGAGTTGCTGAGCTTCTTCTTGTTTCCAACGACACCCTGAGCAACATAGCATACGATTGTGAATTCAAAACACTCGCTCATATGTCGAGAGTATTTAAGGCCAAATATGGTATTTCTCCATCTCAATACAGATTAAACTTCTCAGACAAACAGTAAAACTTCTTAGACAAACCCGTGCCGAATGGGTCGCAGAAATTTGCATTTACAAAAAAAGTAAATCATGAAAATTATGCGATTATCACTGTTATTACTTTTACTATTAACGGTCACGACCATCATTTCAACGGTTATAGCACAAAACGGAAAGAATAGCAGTACAATTGAAAAAAGGTATAGGATTATAGAGCGAGAATTGAGTAGTGATATTATCAATGTTTCAGCAGATTCGCTGTGGGCAATTTGCAGGCAGTTTGATAAGGGGGCCGAGTGGACTTCTACCTTGAGGCACTCCTATGGTACTGGAAAACCACAACATGAGGGAGCGCCCTGTTCATCCAGAACTTGCGAAATAGATGGCAAAGGAAGTAAAGTAGTTGAAGAGCTTATTATGTTCAGCGATGAAAACAAAGAGCTGTCCTATAATCTTACGGAGGGAGCTCCAGCCTTCATAACGCTTGCCAACAACCATACGAGAATAGTTGAAGTGGGTGACAATCAGTCAAAGGTCGAAATGAACGTAACCATGCACATGAAAAAATTTGCTGGATTCTTTTTGGGTGGTTTGATCACCAGACAAATGGAAAAGCAAGTAAAAATTGTGATGGAGGAATTGAAAATATACGCAGAAACGGGTGAGGTTTCAGAGGCTAAGAAAAAGCAACTTGAAAATCAGAAAAAGAAGAAGTAACGTAAAAACAACATTGTATAAAGTCCATATTTGCTCCTTCCTCAAAAACAGGTAACCTTAAACTCCTGCATCACTTCGAGTAGAAGTTGAGCGGCTGACCGGCACAATCGCGCTGTGCCGTCCGGCGAGCCTTTACTGAAATTGATATGGCATCCGAAATGAAAGCCTCATTTATCGCATATTGTGACAACTATACAACTGATTTTTAATGGTCTTGAGCATAGACCTTGAATATCAACCCATTATAATTGAGGAAGAAGACGTCCAATCCAATGCCAATAACTTAGGTGCGGTACTCAAAAGCACAAATAGTAAAACAGCACGACGCTGGGAAGAAACTAAAGTACCTTCATTTCTGGGGACATCAACCGCATCCCAGTGGGCAAATAACGAGTTCTTGTTTTAGCCAATGGTGGTCAGCCAGGTTCAAAATTGATGGTGACATTTACCCAACCTCCGAACACTGGATGATGGCAGAAAAAGCGAGGTTGTTCGGTGATTCTGAAATCAGAGAGAAAATTCTTCGAAGTGGTTCGCCGGGAGCTGCTAAGCAATTGGGAAGAGAAGTAAGAGGTTTTGATCAAGACATTTGGGAACGTGAGAGATTTGACATTGTTGTGAAAGGGAACGTGCAGAAATTCTCGCAAAATCAAGAACTTGGAAAGTTCCTTATCGACACAAAAAAGAGAATCCTTGTAGAAGCAAGTCCTGTGGATCGAATTTGGGGAATAGGATTAGATGCTACCAGCGAATTTGCTAACGTCCCTTCAAAATGGAGAGGATTGAATTTGCTTGGATTTGCCTTGATGGAAGTTCGTGATTATCTGTGATAAACTGCTGCTAACCCGCAGATTTCGAGCTGCCACCATCGTCCTCGCAATAATCTTCCAGTTCCCTGCCTCTGCTGTACTTCAGTTCGGGGTAAAACTGTCAGCAGTCCTTGTGTTTGATGGGTCGTGCAGCATCTCAGCCTTGCGATTGCAGTACTGGCGCTGGTTCGTTAGCTTTAGTCCAAAACTGCCAAGTGCATGGCATCCACCCCCACGCTTGGCTTGAAATAACCTTAACTCTTGCAGCGAGCGTCAATTCCATTAGCCGTACTTCTATATTTGATCCCGTTTGTTACACTCAGTCAGAGTAGTAGCTTCTCTCTAACGCAAAGATTCGAGATTGAAAAGAACTATTTGTTTGAGGTAACTCGTGAAATAGACTCAGCTATATCCCTTAGTACCGAGGTTACCTGCAATGTTCTCAGCATTCAAGAAAATGGTCATAGAACCTTGAGCCTCGTCTACGGCGCCTCTTATTCGAAGGAAATCAATTTTTCGAAGAAGCAGAGAAGGAAGCTTTCCAAGCTTTTTTATGAAGGGATTGAGCTGTTGATATCGGTTGACAGTTTCGGTATTTTCTATGGAATAATAAACTACGAATCAGTGAAAGCACGCATTGAAGACCATCTGATTTTCGGAAGTCAAGCAAATGGCTATGATCTAGAGGCCGAAGAAATCTTAGAACATATGGGTAGTACGTACAACACCCCAGCAAAGCTGATGGCGAACTACTTCAAAGAAATTGCCCTCTATTTCGATGTTTTTGGCACGAATTACACACTTGGAAGGCCAAACCTTGCAAAAAACTTTTATCAAAACCCATATGGAGGGCGGCCATACCCTGTGACCACATCGACTACATTGGACAGCATCCACAACGACAAGGCGTTCCTGCAACGAAATGTCAATATTGACCGAAATGACTTCATTGAGGCCATATCTGAGAAGGGATTTGATCAAACTGAAGTCGATAAGTGGCTTCTCGATGTTGAGGTAAGAGCCCACTTTGTATATGATCTAATTTCCAGGAAGCTATTGCTTGCAAGCCAAAGCGGCACTTTGAATTCGGCGGATAGTGAGAGTAGATCGGGCATTACGATTGAATTAAAGAATCAATAGTATCTAAGAATTACTAAGAGTCATTCGTTATGCTAGGACTTGGTATGATGTTTTGAAGATACCTTAACGGTCGCACCCTTGCCGCTCGCCCCCTGGTCAGGCACGATAGATAAGCAACTCTTATCGCTGTTGAAAAGGCTCGACTCACAGCGCCATATTTGGACACTATGTGAAGTTGATACAACTTAGTATTTTACCAATTTTTGGTAATTTTGAATAATGAGCAAGAATACGTCTATTTCTCTTGGGAGCCACTTCGAGAACTTTGTCAAACACAGTGTCTCAGAAGGTCGCTTCAAAAACGCAAGTGAGGTTGTTCGAGCTGGCTTGCGACTGCTTGAAGAGGAAGAGACGAAAGTAATCGCGTTGAAAAATGCAATTAACAAAGGACTCGACAGCCCAAGAGTAGAAAATTTCGACTTTGACCAACATCTTACTAATCTAAGGAATCAGAGAAAGTAAGATATGGCTACGCTCGTATTGAGGCAAGAAGCCATAAACGACCTATCTGATATTTGGGAGTACACGTCTGAAACTTGGTCGGAAAGTCAAGCGATTAAATATTATGAAGCGATAAAGCAGGCTTCCCTGGACATTTCTCAGGACATTTCCCAAGGAAGAGAATATACTGAAATCAGCCGAAATCTCCTGGGATACAGAATCAACAGTCATATCATTTTCTACCATTTTGTAGCTGCTAGCGAAATTGAAGTGATCAGAATTTTACATGAGAGAATGGACTTGAAACGCCAGCTAAAATCCACATAACAGTGGAAATAGTGAATGGCCAAGCTACCCGCTGATTTACACGTGTGACTCGCCCCGGAACCTGCTCATTCCGTGACATTGATGCTTCTAGCTGTTTCCCACTGCCTGGACCTTCACTTTCGATATGCAGTTCTTCGTAGATATGGTTGCAACCCAAGTGGTCTATAGCCACTTTTCATCCGAACCTAACTGTGCGAATCTGCCGCCCTTCAGTAAGCCTCCTGGCCAGGCGCTCCTTTCCGGTGCCCGGAAGATTTCAATAGATAAAGGCACTTGATAGCTCGTCAACCCACAGAACTATTAGCTTAGCATTAGGATCAATTAAAAATACTCAGTGGAAATAGAAGTGGCGAAATTGGAAGACCTTGGACAGATATTGGATTTGCAAAAGGCCTGTTATTTGGAAGAAGCAGCGTTATACGAGGATTTCGAAATTCCACCTTTAACTCAAACCTTAGATTCTATAAAATCGGATTATGAGAAAGAAGAAATTTTGAAGATTGAATCTGAAGGAAAAATTATTGGCTCCGTTCGGGGATTTTTAGAAAAGGAAACTTGTAAAATTGGTCGATTGATCGTGGATGAAAGATTCCGGAATAAAGGGTTGGGGAAACTCTTGATGAAGGAGATTGAATCCAAATTCGATTCTGCTCAGCGTTTTGAATTATTTACGGGGCATAAAAGTGACAGAAACCTAGCACTCTACAATAAACTTGGGTACGCTGAATTCCAGAAAAAGAGGATAAATGCAAAATTAGAATTGATTTTTCTTGAGAAGACGAACAATCAAAAACCTGCTAACAATGCGTAGATAACGTCAAAGCGGCGATTCATCGAAACGTTAGCGATCAGTATCTGACAACCAGAAATCCATTTCAGATAGCGGCAACAGCAGGTGTAACTCGATAGAAATCTTCTAAAACATGGTATTGTTGTTTTTAGATTCCTCGGGGACCGTCTGACCCACTCCCCAATGCTCTGCTACTTTACCCTCATTCATTCGAAATATATGGACAACAGCACGACCAAGGTCGTCAGGTGTTCGCTTGACGTGGAGATGGAGCCAAACAAGGTCACCTTCAGTAGCAGTGCGCTTGATGGACATGGAGAGTTCAGGATACTTCTCATATCGACCTTCAAACAACCTTAATAGCGCCTCGGCACCGTCCTCCACGTGCGGTGAATGTTGAATGTAGTTCTCGGCCAGGCATTCATTACGCAAAATACTTATCCTTTCCGATGGCTCAAGGTCATTCCTGTCTTCAAGTATTTCCATGAAATATATCGCCTTCTCCAGATTCGATTGTTCCAGGGCAGTTTGCGGATTTTCGCATGCTTGAAAAAGTATGGAGACGATAATGGCTAAGAACCAGGTCGAGTAGTTTTTGTAATTATTGAATTGAAAAATCATGTTTTTCTCCTATGAAAAAATGTTATAAGCAAAGTTTTTCCTGAAGTGCTGAATTAACTCCCGAAGGCTTTCGGGAGGCACCAGGACTTGAAATCTCAAAGCAGCTTCTAACGGCGTGAGATTTGGGAAGGTTTCAAACGATATTGGCTGCAGTTCATTTCAGCCATGGAAGGTGTTGCGTGGACTTGGCATGCCCGATGACATCAGCTAGTTTAGTGGCAATGGCCAAGTGGGGTCCAAGCCCCAGGGTCTGTGCACTTTTGATTAAGCGTTAGAAGTAATTTAGGAATGCACGTCGAATTTAAGCGCTTGAAGGAAATCGAGAAATCGAATATCATCGATTTGATGAACAATGCGTTGGCACGAAAGCAAATGCCGTTATTGAAAGGTGATTTCTCCGAAGAAGATTGCGATGCTTTCATAGCTTCCAAAGAAGGGATGTGGAATGAGCATGGCTTTGGTCCATGGGCATTTATAATAAACGATCGATTTGCAGGTTGGGGCGGAATTCAACCGGAGAATGGGGAAGCTGATCTTGCTTTAGTGTTGCATCCAGATTATTGGGGCAAAGGCAAGGACTTGTATCAAAAAATTATAAACAAGGCTTTTAAAGAACTCGGATTGAATTCAATCCAGGTTTTGTTTCCACCTACAAGAACTCGAATAAAGGGGCTATTACGTCTTGGTTTCGTAAGAGATAGAGAGGTGCAAATTGGAAATGAACAGTTCATCAGGTTTGTATTGCATAAGTCCGATATTAATAAATAGACCGTGAAACAAGTGATTACACCTGTTCTAGCTACCGTGCCGAGCGTCCCTAGCCGGCGCGTGTTGGTCAGGCATAAGAGACAAGCTACTTTTATCGCAATTAATAAAGCTCTGAGGCCACAGCGCCATATCTGGGTGTTGTAGGGCATGCAAGCCTTATGCTGGAAGAAAGATTAAACAAAATAACCCCTTTCGATTCTGAATCTTTGACAGCTTTAGTCAACTGTTTCCAACCAACCGAATTGGAGAAAGGAGAGTCATTTGCAAATAAGGGTGAATACGCTCGAAACATAGCTTTCGTCAGATTCGGGGTTTTACGTGCCTATTACAGCAACGAGAAAGGGGAAGTATACAACAAAACGTTCTTCACCGAAAACAGCTTCGTTGGAGCCTATTCCTCCCTTGTCACAGGGCGACGAAATCTAATCAATATAGATGCATTGACTAATTGCTCGATAATGGTCGCAGAATTTGAAAAGATCACATCCCTTTATTCGCGATTTCCGACCATAGAACGCATGGCTCGAATACTGGCAGAACAATTTTTTGTAAGCAAAGAGAAAAGAGAAATAGAGCTCGTGACACTAGAGGCAAAAGACCGATATGCCATTTTTCAAAAAGAACATCCTGCCTTAGAACAACTCATACCTCAATATCATATTGCCTCCTATTTGGGCGTAAGCCCAACTCAATTAAGCAGGATTCGAGGGCAGAAATAGAGTCAATAACCGAATTCCTTTACATATGTAAATGCAGTCCTTGTTTCCTCGGCTGAGTTTTGTAGCTCAATACAATAAGTGTTCAAATCATGAAACTCAAGGGAAACAAGGTCATTGTTACTGGAGCTACTGCTGGTATTGGTGAAGCGTTGCTTACCAAGTTCTTAGAATTTGATAATCAAGTCGTAGCAATAGGAAGAAATGAACGAAAATTAAAAGCGCTGGCGAAAGCAGATAAGCGGATTATTCCATTTGCCTGTGATCTCTCCAAAATGGAAGACCTAGACAGGCTGATCTTATTTCTGGAACAAGAGCACCCTGACACCAACATTCTAATCAACAATGCAGGTATCCAGTTCAACTATCATTTTGAGAATGAACCACAGCTATTGGGTAAAATTGAACAAGAGATTAATGTCAACTTTTTGGCTCCAATTAAAATCATTGCACTTATAATACCCACGCTAAAAGGCAATGACAATGCGGCCATCGTAAATGTTTCCTCTGGCTTGGGGCTGGTTCCCAAAAGACAAGCTCCTGTATACTGCGGCACAAAGGCTGGTATCCATATATTTTCTAAGTCATTGCGTTACCAACTTGAGGACATAAAGGTTTTTGAAATTATCCCACCGCTGGTCGATACTCAGATGACAGAAGGTCGTGGAAGGGGAAAGATTAGCCCTGAGCAACTTGCCAACGAGTTTATGCGGGCATTCAAGAAAGATCAATATGAGGTAAATATTGGTAAGGTCAAACTCTTGAAGATTTTGAACAGATTAGTCCCTTCCTTAGCCGATAAGATTATGAAGAAAGGAGGGGAATAATGGCACCTCTTTTCAGGATTATGTTCACGCTTGCAGCCTTTTTTGCTACGACCTTTTTACTCGTACGACAGACTGGATTGCTTAGCGTAGCATCAATTACATTGTATTTGGAACAGGCTAAAAGTATTGATCCAGGGTATCTATTTACAGCCATAGTTCTGCTCTTGTTCAGTGATCTGTTCATCGCTGTCCCCACCCTCACAATCACCATACTATCAGGCTACTTTCTCGGGTTTCTTCAGGGAAGTCTGGCAGCAATGTCCGGCATGCTGCTGGCAGGTATAGTGGGTTATGGATTGAGCTGGAGGTATGGTAAAATTTTGTTGCAAAAGATCGTTAAGTCAGACCTTAAAAGAGAAGAAGCTATTGTCAGCTTTGATAAGTACGGGACAGCAATGATCTTGTTGAGTCGTGTTTCTCCCATTCTTCCAGAGGTCTCGGCGTGTTTGGCCGGGATGGTGCGCATGAATTTTATGAAGTTCTTTACCGTATGGTGTTTGAACACCATCCCCTATTCGCTGATCGCCGCATACTCCGGTTCGGTAAGTAGTATGAACAACCCCAAACCAGCTATTTATACAGCTTTCGGTATCTATTTCTTATTGTGGGTCGCATGGTTTCTATTTAGAAAATATAAGAATTCGACTTAGCTTACTATGCTGATTAGAATGAGTCATTGTAGAAGCAATTGAGAGAAATGGGAATGAATCATCGAATGCGACGCAACAAACAACAAATCGAGCATTCGCACTGAGATATGAGCTATTTGATTAGTGCCATGCAAACTGGGAGGCTCAATGCTTTTGGCAACTGGATGGCTGTTTCATCCTAGTCTGGCGTCAACTATCGGTTAAAGCCGGCTGACTCAAACAACTTGACAAGTGCATGGAACGGATACGACAACACTTTGAACAGGCGATTCAACAGCGAATAAGCGACAATGAATGGACGTTTTTTGTTTCCAAGCTTTCACGACAGGACTTTCCAAAAAAGCATACCCTTCTCAAAACAGGACAAGTAGAAAATCACCTTTCCTTTGTGCAAACAGGAATCATCCGCTACTACATTCCAAAACTCGAAAATGACCTGACATTTACCTTTGTTTTTGACAATAGCTTTGTCAGTGGATATGACTCTTTTCTGACAAGAAAGCCATCAACCTACCAAATAGAATGTCTAACCAAGGTTACACTCTGGCGACTAAAATATGACGACTTGCAAGCCATTTACCATGAAACAACAATTGGCAATTTAATTGGAAGACAAGCCAGCGAAGATCTATACCTAAGAAAGACCAAACGAGAACTTTCGCTTTTGGATGAAAGCGCTGAACAACGGTATCGAAATTTATTTACAGAGCAACCACACCTCCTTCAACAAGTACCGCTCAAGTACATAGCCTCATATATCGGCGTTACACCTCAGGCATTGAGCAGAATACGCAGGCGCATTACTTAACCCAGGTTCATTGTATCAAATGTCGTATGCCCCGAATTTTGAGGCACAATAAAATGATGAAGCAATGAAAACAAACATGAAACTGCTACTTGTGCCAATGATGGTCTTACTTTCCTTTTTTGAGTCCTTTAGCCAGGAGACGAAACAAATTGTCAAAGTGACTAACCTTGAAGCTGTAGAAGGTACTTTGTACGTAGGTTGGTACAATGAACCCTCCGATTTCCGCATAAATGACAAAGCGATTTACCGGGAAAAAATTGAAGTAAGCAATCAATCTGAGGTAACCATACAGTTTAGCGATATCCCTGTCGGAGATTATGCCATTGCCGTGTTTCTGGACGAGAATGACAATTACAAATTGGACAGAAACCTATTTGGTATACCTACCGAAAAATACGGGTTTTCGAACAACATTCTGCCTGCTTTGAGGCCGGCAACATTTGAGGAATCTGCTTTTAGGGTGAGCCAACAGGAAGAAGTTGTGGCTATCAATCTCAAAGACCAATGAAACCACTCATCGTATTACTGGCAGTCTTCCTTATTTCGGTTGTGGCCACGAGAGTTTTGAGTGGCACATACAACTTTGTGCTGTCCGGAAGAATTGCGATGTCTGCAATGCTCCTTTTTACAGCAGTAGCCCACTTTGTGTTTACTAAGGGAATGGCCATGATGATACCTGATTTTATTCCCTATAAAACCCAAACCGTTTATTTGACAGGGGTGATTGAAATCGCAGCAGCCATCGGACTCTTTGTTCCGAATCTTAGAATCGTTACAGCCTGGTTGTTGATTGCATTTTTCATACTCATACTTCCAGCAAACATTTACGCGGCAATAAAACAAATTGACTATCAAAATGGCACTTTTGAAGGCAATGGTCTGGCTTATTTGTGGTTTAGAATACCATTGCAAATTCTCTTCATCGCCTGGACTTACTTGTCTGCAATCAGGACCTGAAGAAAAAGTCGGGAAGCGTCAGCAATGTATTGCTCTATGCGAGATGAAAGGCTTCTAATGACTTGGTAGGGAACTACTAAATTTGGTGTGGCCGGGTGGTGAACCGCTTCAAGATCTCGTACTATGCTGGTCCTTTAGGGTCTATACCGCATTTCACATGACAGCACAACAAATAGGAAGTCGAATCGCAGTAAAATCTGCTCTCATTGGAGTTCTATAGGCATATCTGATTTTGGCAACTCTAATCGGACTAGGCAGGGGAATTAAAGGCTTAATCTGGATACTGGAAGTAGATTATTGGCCGAACCTTCTACTGGGTGCATTCGGCTTAATTCTTATGGCCTATGTATTTGGCAGGATGGCGGGAACAGAAATCATTAAACGCAAGAAAGACCATAACTGGGTTGGAATAAAGTACGGATTCACAACCCTATTTACTGGTACAGTAATCGGAAGTACAATGGGCTTTATTCAGGAAGGACTTGAGAGTATTGGTACACAGGATAACCCATTCGAGGATTACTACTTCAAACCATTGTTTTGGGTCATGTTGTTTGGTTCAATTCCTGTTGTTCTTGTGGGACGATGGTTTGGTCGAACCATAAAGGTGATTGGCGAAAGGGCTCACGACTCATGAAACCTGGTATAATATTCCTGTTTATCCTTTCCGCTACTTCTGGATTGAATACGCCCAATCAAATGAGATTAGAATAATCGGAGAACACTTCGACTTTTGGAAGCCCTGCCAGACTTCGCTATTTTACAGCATAAGCCAAGCTCGGTGTGCACCAACTGCACCAGGCGTTTGCCCTAACCCAAAGCCTAATCCATGAAATATCCAATAAGGCAACTGCCGATAGTGTTGACCCTTTTATTAGGAGTAAGCTGTTCACAGCCTTCTTTGGAAGAGGCCCTTACCAATGAAGATCAAGATAGGATAGAGGCAATACTCAATTCGGGTGAATTTGATCCCAATCAATCACCTGGTGGGGGTGATGTTACCCTTTTTGAATTTTTGATTAAGGGATATGACAAGGGAGGCATATGGGCAGCGTTAGTGGCAAAACACCGAAACCTTTCTGGAGATTCGAGAAATAGGGCGGCCTCCAGCATGATGTCTAACCTCAGTATGAAGGATGGGGAAGTTGTAATTGACTACAATTATCAACAACTACTACTTCGCGAATATTTCCAGGCGCTGTACGAATTGATAAAACCGCTCGACAGTGAGGCATCTTCTCTCCCAAAAACAACAATGGGTGAAGATATTTTTATGATCTATGCCAACTATCGTTTTTACATTTTTCAACCGGAGGGGTTGGCAACCGTGAAGTTTGACAAACCCTATGAAACCAGCAATGTACTGGATATAGGTCAGTCACCTGAATACAAGGATGTTGTCGAATCCTCGCCTGGCAAAGAGCTGATATTTTACGTACTCCATCCCGCTGGCATGACGCCCAATTACTATGTCAAAGTATTTGCTGATCCTTTTGAAGGTGGAGCGCTAGGAAATGATGTTACTTTCTGGAATGACAAGCTATTGTTTGCCGCAAAATACAACGGGGACTATCAGTTCGATGGGAGCATGGAATTTCCTTCCAACATAGAAATTGAGTACAACCAGCTCGCCGAAGCTGCGGATTATGAAGGATACCTGAATTGGATTGAAAAGAATCTACATAGCTTTAGTTACAGTAGTTCTGGTGATCGTCCTAAGACGATTCCAGACCGGTTTCAGGTCTACACTGACTTTGAAGGCTTTGCCCCTAAGGCCCTTTCCAGAGGAGTTACTGATTTTGGATTTGATCTGGTGCTGCTCCAGTCCATTTATGACTATGGTGAGCCAACGGTGAATTTGAAACTTGCGGTATACAAAGACGAAAAGCTTCTTAAAGCCAATGATCTGCCCGAAAGTGGAGAGTATATGTATGATCCAAGTCCTGAGATTTCTTTGGAGAATGGACGAGTTGGCGTTTTTCGGGAAGGGTATGAAGAGACGGTGACCGAAGCACCCCCGATAGCTACCGGGGGGTATACGCCTAGGACCTTCCCCGATACCACTTATGCATATACGGTGGATGAAAATGGTACATTGATTTCCGTATCAGATGAGATAACCATTCAAGGCAATGTAATGGATAGGCTAAGTGCGAAGATTGAGCTGGCTGACTTTGGCGTCGTTCGCTTTACGACGGCAAGAGAAGAGAAGCTCAACCTCTATCTGGTAAGGGAAGATATACCTGTCTACCAATTTCCCGCTCACGCCGTGAACCAATGGATGCCTGAAGAAGATAATCAGCATGAATGGAAGTTCTCCTTTTCGGACATGAATGGAGATGGCTTAAAAGACCTGGTTTATATGGCTTCTGCCGTCACCGGCAATGGGCCCAATGGCATGGAGGTTTTTCCTGCCAACTGCGTCTACTTCCGGGTGGGTAATCAGTTCGTATTGCAAGAAGAGCTCAACCAACAACTCAATGAGTTATCCAACCTCAAGAAAATTAAAGAATTTGTAAAACAGAAGTTCAATTAAGCCTTATTCGCACAACTTCGAATCATGGCTAATGAGTGGTATATCCAGTTGGCTTATTTGAACATTCGGCATACACCAAACCTACAATGACTAACATATGACAAGAGAAGATCAACTAGCTTTTTGTAAGAAATGCACAAACAGACAGATGGATGCGCAACAAGGATTAGTCTGTTCTTTAACAGGAGAAAAAGCAACCTTTGAGAACGATTGTCCTGATTTCAACTTAGATGAATCAGTCAAGGTTGAGCTTGATGATTCGGAAGCACTGGAGCATGCAGAAGTAAAGTCTAAGCTACCCAATGAAGTTCTGGAGAAATTGAGGTTAGAGCAGAATCTTCCAAAAGCACTCATAGCTGGTGCGGGAGCTGGGTTGCTCGGAGCGATACTCTGGGGATTAATAACCGTAGCTACCAACTATCAAATTGGATATATGGCTATTGCAATCGGAGCGGGTGTTGGTTTTTCCATGCGATTTCTTGGAAAGGGAATCGACCAGGTTTTCGGAATTTCCGGTGGTGCAATCGCAGTTCTAAGTTGCTTTATTGGAAATTTCTTCAGCATCATAGGCTTCTTTGCAAATGCTGAAGGAATGGACTTCTTTGAAACGCTTTTACTTTTTGACTACGCATACTTCTTTCCCGTCATGTCAGAAACGTTCACTTTTATGGACATCGTCTTTTATGGGATCGCAGGATATGAAGGATACAAATTCTCCTTCAGGAAGTTTACTGAGGCTGAAATTGCCACTCTGAAATAAACATGCTATTATATGCCAATGAATGAAAAGGGGTTTCATCAGTCAAGACGTTTTTGAGGTCCCGGTATTTGTTCGGAGGAAAATCCGCTACAAATTCTAAATTCAAATCAAGTTGTGGCCATATGTGCTGGCTGCGCTATTTGTAAAGGCTTTACACCTTAGATCAAAATGAAGATATTACTGCTTTCACTTCTCATTGCTTTCGACTATCAAAACAACTTTGAAAAAGTCGACCGATTAATTGATGAGCAAAAATTTAGCGATGCATTTAGCCTGCTAAGCGACCTTGATCCGGACAATGAAGATCCAGAGGCCCTGCGAAGGAAAATCGATATCTGCGTGGACTACTATATTATGTCAATTGGACATCAAATGTTCGCTTTGAAGAATCTGGAAGAGGGTGAGGACATACAATCTTTAAGAGGACAAGCAGGAATTTATGATATGCATTCATTGGATGTTTCCTCAATTGCTCCTGGGCTTATGAAAAAGTATCCTGACAACTACAAGTTGAAGTTTGCGGTTGGGAGATATTATCATAGTATGCATTTGAACTGCGGCGATTGTTCTATGTCGGCTGCTGATTGCATAGCAGAATTCGAAAAATTGTTTGAGGAATGCTATGAGAATGGAGTATATGACTATTTCAGTACTTATGGGATTGCTTATGCTAAGATTAATAAACAACAGTTCAACGAGAGCATCCCGTATTTCCTTAAGTCAATTGAGTTGAATGATGATTATCCTTCCAGTCATTACAATCTTTCTTACGCCTATTTATATATTGATGATCGTGAAAACGCTATCAAATATGCTAAGGATGCCTTCGATAGGTATGATTATCCTGCCTACAAGGCTGACGCTGCCAAGGTTGTTGCAACTGCATACAACGAGCTTAAAGATTTCGAAAATGCCTATAAATACTACGCTCTTGCGAATGGCGTAAATGCAGGAGACTATTACATCCTTGCACCCTTAATTAACCTAAGCCTCTATTTGAAGAAGGACGGAACAGACAAGCTTAGAGATCAATTCTTCCTCATAGATTCGGATAATCCAACAATCTACAATGATCTGATTCAAGCGTATTATGAGTATGGTGATATCAAAGAACTTCTTTCCTATTTCGAATCTTTGAAACCGAAGTATAAAGAGGATTTTGCAACACTTGGAAGTCTACATTTTTACACTGGGAAGATAAACTTGCAGGAAGGGAATCAAGAAAAGGGAAAAGAACTGCTGTCATCCGCCAAGACGGAACTACTGAAAGTCTATCCGAAGGAGCACCAGGTATTCCCCGTGATTGACCAACTACTTGAGCAGAAGTAGTGGTACCAATAAGCGCTAAGGCTGGATCTTCGAACTGAATATTTGGAATTCTACATAGAAGCGCGATGACGAAGTACTCAATTTTCGTATTGCTAATAACGAACTACTTTCTTGTCTCAGGCCAGGATTTTGCTGACAGACAACATAGCCCTTACCCACAGAAGCTTGCACTTGAGGAACTCAAAATCATAAAGCATGCTATTGCCGATTATCACCCTTGTCCATTTCGCTATATTTCTGAGAAAAATTGGAATCAACGTTATGAGCAAGTAAAGGCTATCATTCAAGCTAAGGATTCGGTCAATATGTTTGAATTCATTGC
This sequence comes from Cyclobacteriaceae bacterium, assembly GCA_965601475.1. Classification (GTDB taxonomy): domain Bacteria; phylum Bacteroidota; class Bacteroidia; order Cytophagales; family Cyclobacteriaceae; genus JAWPMT01. Next base: position 3,237,056 of record OZ271832.1, read on the forward strand.
ATGGACCAGTCCGCTTATCTCCCTATTGCGTGATGAACATTCAAACCTGTATCCCAAAGCAGACGACCTGAAGAAATGGAGCCTGACCAAGCGAATTTTTCCTTTCGAAGTTTCAATAGCAGATAGTTCAATGGTTATCAGGAGTCTAATTGACCCTTCGATTGACCAAGCTTTTGTTGGGAGAGAAATCGTATCAATAAATGGAAGACCGACACAGGAAATTGTCGAACGACTAAAACTCTGTGGAGGGACTTCCGCTTCTTCCGACTATTCGGGAACATTGTACCATGCTTTCAACTTTGACAATTTCTCCAGACTCTATTACTTGTGCCTGGATCAGGCTGAAGCATTCGAGATTCAATTCAAATCAGGCGAAAAGCAATACGTTAGCGGCTATAACGCCAAAGAAGCGTCAACATCAATTTACAAGCTGAACGCTGAAACCAATCCTGAATTTCACATATCAGCGGATTCCAATGCTGCCTATCTGAGAATATCCACATTTTGGCCTCCTGCAGCCAAAACCACAGTAGGCAGAGCTCAGAAGGATATTGATAAATTTTTCAAACGACTAAAGGCCCACCGAACAAAGAGAATAGTGATAGACGTAAGAGGTAATAGAGGAGGGACGCCCTTCTACGCTACTTATTTGGCTGGTTACTTCTTCAAACAGCCCTATACGCCAATGAAACAGATTACTGCCAAGCGGCAGGCAGCTCGAGACTTTCCCAAGCAGTTCAAAGAAATCAGGAAACCAGTTTTTAGTCCACACAGTGAGTGGGTTACGCTCCCCCGGCTCTTGAAAGCATTTGATTTGCGACATCGCGAAGATTTGATTTTTGAAGGCGAAGTAATTGTGCTCGTAGATGCGGGTACTGGGAGTGCAGCGTCCATTTTTGCTGGCTTGATGAGTGAGTCAGACCAAGTACGAATTCTGGGACATGAAACGCTAGGCGACGCCAATCAGACCACCGGTGGTCAATTCAAGGATTTTGAGCTACCCTATTCCAATCTGGTACTAACGATTCCGCTTCTCCTATTTCAACATGGAACAAATGAGGACACTTACGGTGTCAGGCCTGACTCCGAATTGATCGATCAATCGCTAATATTAAGTGAACCAGGAATGAATGCTGCTAACAAATGATCAGGTCAAGACTATTCTCAGGAGAATTCAAAATGGGAATTGCGGAGTACAAGGTATCGGCGCCTTGGCAGGTGCGTACAGCATTGTTCATGCGCACAGGCGGCCCGTCCCAACCTATTTGCTACAGTAGAGGACATGCTCCATACCTTGGCGTTGGGGTTCACCCAATGAATATCACAATCGTAGATTGAGCAATAGGTCGAATTGCCTTTTCCCTTCTCCCGTCAAGATCAATTCTCTGGAGAAATTCACCCTTTGAACCCATCTTCTTTCTAAAAATTTTTCTAGAAGTTCTGCTCCGAATTGTCCAGCTAGGTGCGGTTTCCTTTCGCTCCAATCAAGACACTTTCTGGCAATAGGCCGACGAGCGTTTACCATTTCATCATACCCAATGTCAAGGGCAGTTGCCCAGTCCCAACCTTTTGGGGTGACTTCGAACTCAGAATCAATTTCACTTAGAATTCCTTTTGCGATCATCATCTCGGTCAGCCTTACCCCTACGTATCCTGCCATGTGATCATAGCATGTTCTACAATATTTGATTCCCTCCTTTGGGACGGCAGGACCATACTTAAATCCGCCGGCAAGATTGGCCATGGACTCTACGGTATAGGCCACATCCGTATTCATAAAGGAATAATACCTGTGCCTTCCCTGAGACTCTACTTTCAGTAAGTCAGCTCTCAAAAGCTTTGACAGATGGTTACTCGCGGATGAGGGAGAAATATCAGCTTCAATTGCCAGTTCATTGGCAGTGTAAGCTCTCCCATCCAATAAGCTCCAAAGCATTTTCGCCCTCGTGGGCTCACACATCAACGCCGAAATTTCTATGAACCGCTCTTTTACATTCATACTTCATTTTTGAATGAAGTATGAAATTATGTAAATCATTTGCTTTGCAAAAAAACACGAAGAGAAATGAAAGATTTAGAAATTGAATTGCCCAATAACCCTGGATCCCTGGCACTTATGGGAGAAACCTTGGGGGCACATGAGGTGAGCTTGGAAGGAGGTGGCGTTTTTGAAAATGGAGGGCACGCCATTGCCCACTTTCTGGTTAGCGAGGCAGAGAAAGCACGGGAAGTACTGGAGGCAGCTGGAATCAAGGTGAAGACAATTTCTGACGTAATCACATTGAAACTGCGCCAAGATGTACCCGGTCAGTTGGGGGAATTTTGTCAACGACTGGCTAACGCGGAAGTAAACATTCTCACGCAATACAGCGATCATTACAATCAGTTGATAATTGTTCCAGACAACTACGAAAAGGCCAGAAAGCTAGCTGATCAGTGGATGAAAGAATGGTGGTAGTATGGACAAGATACATAGCTACTCAACAAAACTGAAATGGACTGGCAATCAAGGAACTGGAACTTCAGGATATAGGGGATACCAAAGAGATTATGAAATAAAATCTGCAGTCAAGCCAATCATACATGGATCTTCTGACCCATCATTTTTGGGTAATCCTCAAAAATATAACCCTGAAGAATTGTTGGTTGCATCTGTATCCTCCTGCCATATGCTTTGGTACCTGCATTTGTGCTCCCAAGAAGGAATAATTGTGATTCGATATGAAGATGATGCCCAGGGGAGGATGATCGAGTATAGAGATGGCAGAGGGGTCTTTGAATCCATTGTCCTAAAGCCAAAAATTCTTGTAGCGAAGAATTCCATGATTAAAGAGGCGATAGAACTTCATACTAAGGCAAATGAGATGTGCTTCGTCGCTAACTCACTAAGCATTCGAGTCGAACACAAACCAGAAGTATCCTGCAGGGACCAGGAACGGATCTAAACGCTAGCAGCTCGTCGGTCACCCCTTGTCGGTCACCCCTCGTCGGTCACCCCTCGTCGGTCACCCCTCGTCGGGCACCCTCAGTCAGGTAAACAGATAAGCTACCTTTTATCACAATTAACCAAACTCGGAGGCCACATCACCATATTTTGTCGTTAGATACAATCGTATCAACAGGAATATACATGAACACACATTCGAAATTATTGGTCTCTGTCTTTTTCATTCTTTTAGGATTCAACCAATCTATAGGGCAGGATCTCACAGAGGTGCATAAAGACTCATTGAATACGCTAGTTCAACAGTATTATGATCTAAACCTCAAGATATTTCAGGCAAACTCCACTATCGAAGACATTGACGATGTTTTTGACCTTTTCACAGATGACTTTGTATATGTTCATCCAAAGTATGGTGGCACATATACAAGGGAGGATTTGTACAATGGATATACCAGGAATCAAAAAAATGGAGGTTACGATGGAACGGTGACCGACATCAAAATATTGAACAAAATCATCGGATTGAACGCTGTCGTTGTACAAAAAATGTTTGTAGAAACGATAGATGGCGAAATCAAAGAGGGGAATGCAGAAATGACACTTTTCGAGTTCAGAAAAGGCAAAATTTCTCGAATTTTCGAATATTGGTAGTTTAGCAAATGGGAATGAACATGCACTCGGACTCTTTTTGTATCACTATTATGAATAACCTTGGCTCATGATCAAAAAGAATCGCTTTTCTGACAAGTTCGCAGCTAAGAGCAACTCAGAACTTGAAAATATCATTGGGAATATTGACTATCAGCGAGAAGCACAGATTGCAGCAGCATGGGAATTAGAAAGAAGAGGTGAATCACAAGAAACAGAAGAGCTTTCTGACTTAGGAGCAACTGAGAACCAAGACATCGAACAAGAAAATCCCCAGGTTTACAACGTCACTGATGACCCCAATGCCCCAGAACTCTACCATCCAAGGTTCATCTTAGTTTATGGTGCTTTATTTTCAGTCTTCTTAGCAGGAGTTTTGTTGGCGGTGAATTTGGCAACCCTCAAAAAAAATAGACTTGCATGGATGGCATTATTAGTGTCACTATTCTATACAGTCGCTCAAGCAACTATTCTTAATCTGATAGACAGAAACTCACTATTAGCACTCTCTTTAAGTCTTCTCGGAATCTATATCCTTGAACGAATATTTTGGGCCAAAGAAGTCAGCGGACTAGCGTTTAGAAAAAAACCTATTTGGATACCTTTGATTATTGCAATTGTCATTTACGCTCCCTTGTTCTATCTAGTTGTAAGTTTCGGATACGAATAAAAGGTTACTAGCATATGTTGGTTTTGCGATATCCATCGCCTGACCCAACTCTGTACATAGTGACTATCGACGTCCTGCTGATCGACCAAAACCGTAGCTACAGTCCAAACGCAAGAAGGCTTGCCACACGCAATCCATGGACAAGAATTGCCGCGCGAAAGACTCCCTAATTAGATGATCCAATCCAGCGTCTTAGCACGATACACAAGTATAGATGATTTACTGACCGCTTCAGATTCGGGACGAACTGCCATATCCGAAGACTTTGATGTCTTCTCCTTTCAAGAATTGGGTAGGGCAACAAAGAAAATGATGCCACCCCATCGCCGTGAATTTTATACGATTATTCTTCTGGAAGATCAAAAGAGCGGTCAACTCAATATCAATCAAAGCAAACACATGGCATTACGACATGCCATTTTATTCCAGGGTAGGGAGCATATATTCAGCTTCGTTCGGGACGATGAGGTGCAGGGAGTTGTACTCATGTTCAAGAAGTCTTTCCTCCTGCCTTTCATTGAAGACCTGGATGAATTCTTTCCTTTCTTTAGCGTGCTTAACCAAAACTTGTTTCATCTCAACCTGGCTGAGCAACGATCCTTCAATCAGCTTTTTCACCTCATAAAGGAAGAAAAAGGTCATACCAAAGTGGTCAAATCCCTGCTTGTCGCACTTCTGGAGAAGTCCCATAACTTGTATTCGACCTACGCTTCAGAGGAAGAATTCCTTTCCAATAAAATGAGAACGGTGAGGAAATACAAGAGCCTTATAAGCAATTCCTTCATTGAACATAGAGATGTGGGCTTCTATGCCGATAAACTCAATGTCTCTCCCAATTACCTCAACGAAATCGTGAAATCGCAAACAGGGATTTCTGCTAAAAGGCATATTCTGGACAGAATACTGCTAGAAGCCAAAAATCTATTGCACTACTCTGAAATGGACATATCAGAAATCAGTAATGCACTCCGGTTTTCTGAGCCTACTCATTTCACGAAATTCTTCAAAAAAGAAACGGGTACTACTCCAAAATCTTTCCAGAAGCACAAACCGTAATTTTCGCCATTCTTTCCATGATTTGATCTAACCGTATCCTTCTGTTTACTTCCACTTTTGTAATCTCAATCATTTACAAAACAGAGCAGAAATGGCTAACGCAAGAGAATTAGTGATCGCCTACATGGACGAAGTTTGGGTAAAAAGAAATGTGGATTCAGTAGGCAAGTACGTTTCGGCAAATACTTTCATCCAGCACAATCCGCATCTTGCTGATGGACTGGATGCGCTTACGGGGTTTTTGCCTCATCTTTTCAACAACATGATGCCGGAGGGAACCTGGGAAGTAAAAAGAGTGATAGCTGAAGGTGATATGGTCGTAGTACACAGCCTGGCAAAACCAGCTCCTGGGGCATTAGGTATGGCGGTAGTAGATATCTTCAGAGTAGAAGGTGACAAAATTGTAGAGCACTGGGATGTGACTACCGATGTCCCTGAGTCTACCGCAAGTGGCAATCCCGTTGTTTAATTACATCCATCAAATCTTTCAGGTGCTGAAAGACTTCATCTAAAGAGACTATGAACTTATCCTTTCAAAATAAAACCGTCATCGTAACAGGTGGAGCTACTGGAATCGGCCAAGCAGCCTCAGAACATTTTGGTAATCTTGGAGCAAACGTAGTGATCAACTACTTCTCAGAAGGGCAAAAAGGTTTTGCTGAGAAAAGTATTGAGACGATCAAAGAAAATGGAGGAAATGCCATTGCTTTCCAGGCAGACGTGAGCAAGATCGATCAACTGCAAGCTATGTTTGATAAAGCCAAAAATACCTTCGGGCGCATTGATAAATTAGTCAATAGTGCTGTTATGCCCATTTTGAAACCCATAGCTGAAGTAACGGAAGTGGAGTTTGATCTGATGTTCAACGTCAATGTGAAGTCCATCTTTTTCTCCCAACAACTATGTGCCAAAATGATGAACGAAGGAGGTCGAATCATCAATCTATCCTCTCACACAACCGCCTTATTCTTCCCAAATTATGGCCTATATGATGGTACGAAAGGAGCGGTAGAACAGATCACTCGCGTGTTTTCTAAAGAGATTGGACATAGAAAAATTACGGTAAATGTGGTATCCCCCGGAGCTACCGAAACAGAAGAATTTGCCAGGCGTCCACAGGAACTCAAAGATAGAGTGGCAGCAATGTCGGCGATGCAACGTATCGCCAAAGTGGAAGAGGTTGTGAACGTTATTGCCTTCTTGGCGAGCCAGGAAGCGAGTTGGATTACCGGACAGAACATCAAAGTAAACGGAGGAGCTATCTGAATGGACTCAATTGTAATAGGGCAACTACAGTCCAAACGCAAGAAGGCTTGCCACGCGCAATCCATGGACAAGCTTTGCAGCCTGAATGAGCACTAGTTGGATCCTCCCAACTCAAAGGAATCCAAGGTGTCACTCAGATAATTGAGATAGGGTTGCTCCGCAAGCTCACCCGATTCAGCCAGGAAATTGATGTAGCGCATATAGATGTCCACTTGAACCTGAAGTGTCTCCATTTCCAGGAAATAGGTGTACTCCCGTAGTTGATCAAACTGCTTCAGATTGCCTCCGGCATCATCAAAAATCTTCTGGTACTCCTCCAATTGTAGGGCCTTTCCTTCCAACAATTCCCAATCTTTCAAGAAATCAACCAGGGTAAGAGCCTGCGTTGTGCGTTGTTCCTGTTCACTCAAGGCCTTGGAGGCATATTCCGCTTTTTCTTCGACTAACTCCAGTTCCCTTCGCTGATTATCCGGCCGATCCGTATTGAATATCGGGATCTGAATTCCAAGTTGAAAGCGAATTTGTTCATTGCTAAAGCCACCTCCCTCTGCATCATACTCAGTCTGTATAAATCCAAGATTGCTAAAGGCCTCTGCTTTGTTGACTTCAAGGATGGAAGCTTCGCGTTCCAACTGCTGCTGATCCGAAATCAACCTCAGTGTCTCACTGTCCGAGTTTTGCTCGATTACCTCCTGCAATTGATTCTTGGTTATCCAATTTGCTGCAGGGAAAGATGACAGCTGATCTGTTCCTAACTGTTGATAGGCCGGTAGCATTTGGTTGATCCCTCTTTGTATGCTGTTGATCGTAAGCTCTTGCTTCGTGATTTCCTCTTCGATAGCTAGCAAATCCCTCAGATCCCCTGAAGGTTCTTCCAGCATCAAGGTCTTGGTCTTCTCAAGCTGCGCTAAGTTTTGTTCGTTGATCTCCTTCGACCTCATGAGGTAATGACCCTCGATGATCAACTGGTACCTCCTTTGCAAAACACTATTGATGGTTTGTTTTCGCTCAAAAGTTTGTTGTCGGAGAAGCAGCTTGTAGTAGTCTCTGTTGGCTTTCATCTCCTTGGGGTTGAGAATACCGAAGCGCAATCGATAATCCGAGAGTGATGTTTCCAGGTCATTGGGTCGGATCCTGAAGTCGAGTTCTCGCAACCAGGGAGAGTTGAATTTATGCGTGGCAAGGTATTCTTCTCTGGAGAGTACCACGCCCATTTCATTGTCGGAAAGGGGGTAGGATAGCAAATCCCTCATACTCACCTGAGCAAGGGCAGTTTGCACCAAACAGCACAAGATTGACAAGGCGCAAATGCTTCTCATTCCTCCACGATTGGATAAACGAATACCTTTTCACCATTCAAAAACCGATTATCCTCTGCAATTTCGATAAAGACCTCTTGCCCGTACTTTTTCGGCTGATTCAGAAGCTGAATTTTATTGGGATAGGCGACTACCCTTGCGCCCAATTCTTTCACCACACCGCCGATCTTATACAATCGATTTTCCGAAACCACTTCGACGCTATCCCTCACTTTGATGGGGTAGCTGATTTTTTCGTTCATGTAAGCTTTGATGAGTGTAGGTCTCCTTTCATAGATCGAAAGGATGCTCGTGTAAGGCTCAACCAGCTCATCCAACTGGGCATTGACGGTTCCGATGATTCCATTCAAAGTCGAAACCTTGATGAGCAGCTTAAACTCCTCCTCCAGGACCAGCAACTCTTTTTGGATTAACTCGATCTCGCTGTTCAATACCTGGAGCTTATCTGACAACCTGAATTCAAGTCGTTTCAGCTCTTTCTTGTTGTAATCTACGGTCGCGATCATTTGCTCCTCTATCGAGCTTATTTTCATTTCCGTTAACGTATCATAATAATTATTGGTGCCATTCCCATTCAAACCAAGGTTGCCCACCACTTTCTTTTGCCTGGAAAGCTTTGCTTCCAGTGCAGCTTTGTCCAGCTGAAGCCGCTTGATTTTGGCTTCTTTTTCCAATTCAAGCAAAGCCACTTTGCCGGCAACAGCTCTTTTTTCTTCAGCGATTTCAGACTTGAGCCTTTGCAACTCATTTTCTTTTTTATCGATATCAAGCGTCAAATCCGGACGCTTCACGCGAATGAGCGTATCGCCTTTGACCACCTCCTGACCTGGTACCACCTGGATATCCTCAATGATTACAGGTCGTTGAAAAGTGACTGCAGTAATCTGGGATTCCACCACAGCGACCATCGCCTCTTCCTTGTTCCGAAAAGTAGTTGAAACGACGATGAGAAAAAGCGCAAGTGCTACCCAGAGTATTATGAACAAATACCGCCTCATCAAAGCTGTTCTACGGTTCTGATACGACTGATTTGCAGGTTTTCTGATTCAAACTGGCGCAATTCCATAAATGCTTCATTCATATCCTCATTCTTCAGCACTGCTGTGTAGGTATAGCGGTCTTGCCGCTCCACTCTTTTTCTTAAATCCGTCAATTCAAAACGTGTTGAGATAAGTGCCAGTTTCTTTTCGAAGGCAAGTCTGGTGGAATCATCCAAGAACTCGCAAACCACTTCAAAATGATCATCTGCTTGTACATGAAAGTGTGAGGTCCTCAAAAGGAAAGCCGTGGCGCAAAAGATCCCGGTTCCAGCTACAGAAACAGCATAGCCCTGAACACCAGTGGTAATACCAATGGACAATGCGCCAAACATAAATATGATGTTACGAGGGTTTTGGATATTCGTCCTGAAACGAATAATGGCCACGGCACCAATGATACCGAAACCCACTGCAATGTTGTTTCCTACCGCCATCATAATCATGGAAGTAACCAAGGAACTCAAAACCATGGCCTGGAAGAGATTATTGGAGAAGTGTCTCCCTTGGTAGGTCAACCTGTAGGTGAAGGCCATGCCAATACTCAGCACCAGGGCTAGTAGCAAGGAATAGATCGCCACCTCAAAAGAGGGATATTCGTAAAAGTTACTGCCTTCAGTAAAAGATTCAAACATGTGATATGCAGTCCTTGAGTAAATTTATACCTATCATGGATATTATATGAGTTGAAACGTTCAATGTTAGCGTTTGTGTGATAGTTCCATGCAGTATTATTTTTTTACCACTTTTTAAAGAATGAGATATGAGAACGGTCAAAATGTGTGCGATGGCGTTGTTGGTATTTCTTGCGGGCTGTAATAGCAGCGATGAAATGACAGTTGATGAGCCCGTTGATCCGGATGGAAATGGGTCAGGTCCCGATATTGAAACAGACCTTCCACTGTTTCAAATCACAACTACCGTTCAAATTGAGAACGAACCTAAGGTGCCGGCCTCGTTGGAGATCTACGAAAATGGGCAGTTAACCTTTACGCATGGTATTGGCATTGAATACCGTGGCTCAACTTCCTATCGTCTCAGTGATAAAAAGTCTTTTGGGATCGAAACCTGGAATGAAGCTGGAGAAGATGTTAGTGTGAGCATACTCGGATTTCCGGAGGAAGAAGACTGGATACTCATGGGGCATGTATTCCGGGCCAGTACCAATACCATCTTTGATCCCAGTCTCATGAGACATTACATCGGTTATGAACTGTTCAGGTCCATGGGAAATTATGCGAGTAGATCAAAGTTTGTCGAACTTACCATAGATGATGAATACATGGGGGTTTATATCTTCATGGAAAAGCTCAAGCGAGACAATGATCGCATTGACATCAGTAGATTGGAGCCGGGTGAGAACGACGCACAAAACATCACGGGTGGGTACATCCTGAAAATTGACAAAACTGCAGGAGGTGATGTAGCTCCGAATGAACCCCTCTCTTACTATGACAACAATTGGGAAGATGACGCTCGGTACAATGAGCAGATAAGCTTTAGATCAATCTATACAGTTTATCAGGATTTAGTTGATTTCGAACCCTTCAGAGATCCCTACCATCCATTGCAGTTCCTGGAGACTTATTTCCTGTATGAATATCCAAAGGCCGCAGATATTTCCGTAGAGCAAAAAGCATACATCCAGAACTACATCGAGGAATTTGAAACAGCCCTGATCAACGAGGACTTCTCCTCGGACGATAGAACGTACATGGATTATATCGATGTAAACAGTTTTGTGGACTACTTCATCCTGAATGAGCTCGTTCGAAACATTGATGGTTACCGATTGAGTACCTATCTGTATAAGGACAGAGGAGGTAAATTGAAACTGGGTCCTGTATGGGATTTGAATATCGGATATGAAGATGATGACAGGCTGCCAATCAACGACTGGATCATCAACTACAACAGCTACGTGCCACAAGATCCCTGGCTTATCCCATTTTGGTGGGAAAGGTTCCTAGCCGATCCGCAATTTGTCTCAGTGCTTAAGGACAGATGGAATTCTTTTAGATCAGGCGCCTTGACCAACGGCAACGTCACCGGACTTGTCCGCACTACAGCTGATAACCTGATACAAACAGGGGCGGTGGACAGAAATTACGAGAGATGGAGTGGGATATCTATCTCTTACGATAGTGAGATTGACGAAATGATCAACTTTTTGGAAGAACGCCTGGCCTGGATGGACACTGAAATCAGCAACCTTTAATTCGGCGCCAAGAGGGGGTATGTACGTTCGGTATTCTCTTTGCGAGAAGTGAGGGTTTCGCTAGCCATATCTATTTCTGTACGGGGACAGTGCCTGTTTGCTCCTTGGAATGCACTCCTTGGACGGGTGCAACGTATTGGACAATTTTGATGATAATCAGTGAAACTCGGTGGTCGTAGCGCCAGATAGCTTTGGGTTTGAAGTCTACTGTCACCAGATTATGTTAATTGCTAACTTTGACAATATGAACAAGTCAAAAGTCATAGAAACACTTGAACAACTCCCAAACGAATTCTCAACGGAGGAACTGATCGACCGATTACTTTTCATAGAGAAGGTTGAACAAGGAATTAGGGATGCAGAAGAAGAGAAGGTTATCACCCTAGATGCCGCTAAGGAACGTTTCAAATCTAAATGGTCGAAATAACCCTATCAGAATCTGCATGGGACGACCTGGACTCCATTACTGACTATATAGCGCAAGATTCGTTGAGATATGCTCAAGAGTTTAGTGAACGAATCTTCGCGAGAATTGAAAAACTGAAGAGCTTTCCTAATTCCGGTAGAGTTGTCCCGGAGTTCCGAAACAAGCAACTAAGGGAGCTCATCGTAAACAAATACAGAATTGTCTATCGAATTTATTCGCCGGATAGCATTGTCATCCTCAGGATTGTTCATGGGGCGAAGCTTCTCAATGGTTGATAGCCAACAACCCCGAATAGTCCTTGTTTGCTCAGGAATTTGATATCCCCAGTCTTTTGGGTGGTGCGGCATGCCCGTGGCACGAGACTTTGATTACACCGATAGATAAGCTGCTTCTGGCTTAGATCATAAAGCCTCGGGGGGCGCCAGCCCCATTTGCAGGTAGTAACCATCACCCTCAAAGGAAAAGCTATTGGTGTATTTGGGCTATTTTTAGTCCATGAACGAGACCAGGTAATTGAGGATCAACTAGAAGGCCCATGAATGCTCAGGCCATATCCGGGCTTGGAATGCGAACATACACGTTATGAGAAATGGATTGACAAAACTACTTGCACTAGCTGCATTGCTAACAGCAACAGAGGTAGTTGCCCAAAGCGCAACAGCAAATTCACTCGAGGATAGCATTACACCAAACGACCTCGAAGTCGTAAAAGGTGAATGGACAGGAACGCTAACTTACCTTGATTACACTTCGAACCAACCCTTCACTATGCCAGCGGATTTGCTGGTGGAAGAGGGCAAAAATCAGTTTCAGCTCATCCTCAACTATCGTTATCCGAAGGAACCACATGCCAATAGCAAGGGAAAATTCCAAATCACAGAAGATGGTACGCGGATAAACAAAAACGAGGTTATCTCAATCGAAAGAAGGGAAAAGGATGGGCTCATCGTACAAACCGAGTATAGCGGAAAGGACGATAATAAAAAGGCAACCATTCGAAACGTCTACATCATTGGCGAAGAGCAATTTGTCATACGCAAAGAAGTGAAATTTAAGGATTCAAGTGAATGGTTGAAGCGAAATGAATATCGCTTTGAGCGGAACCCATAAAGAGAATAACATTCGTTAAGGCCAATGTTGTTGAAATTGTCTTTGGACTGCGGCGGTTTCTTGGTTAGGTCTGTTAAGCGCACTTGATGCCTGTTGCAAAGTACTTAGGGTTCAACCCTAGGGGTGTGGCAAGTGTAGAAAGTCTATCCTAACTTTAAGGGATATGAATGTCAAGGAGAAGATAAAGCAACGTGTTAACGATATCAATGATCCCAAGCTCCTAAATGAGTTGTTAAAGGTCGTGGAGCTTGAACATGAAATTGAGCATATCGAGGAGTTGTCTGAACTAGAAAAGGACGCCATTGACAAAGGAATTTCGGACGCAGAAGCTGGCAAACTTCATTCAAATTCGAAAGCTAGCCAACTTGTCAAGGAATGGCTAAAAGCGTAAGATGGACAACCGAATCCGTCATTGATAGAACGAAAATCTATAAGTATTGGCTTGAGCGAAATCAGTCGGACTCCTATCCGGAGAAACTTGAACAACTATTTGAAAAATCAGCAGATCTAATTTCTATTTTTCCCAAGATTGGAACCAGAACTGACTACCGTGGTGTGTATTCCAAAGTGGTTAGGGATTACAAGATATTCTACCGAATTGAAAAGAATGAAATTCAAATCTTGAGAGTTTGGGATACAAGACAAGATCCGGAGATAGGTGGACTACAGAAATGAAAATCTAACACTGAGTATGCAGGATATGACTTTGATGCTGAGGTCATTCGTCTGGGACATTGATCTTAATACAAGTCAGTCCAATAGCTTTTCCCACTTCTCCACTTCATTGGCGCTTAAGTAGGGCAGCCACAATCTAAATAGCAGCTTAGCATAGTATTCCACTGAGAGATTGCTGTCGGCATTGTAATCCTTCACATTCAGCCATGATTGGATGTTGAAGATGAATTGTTCAGCAAGAAATTCCACCTGTTTGGAAGTGATCTCCTCCCTCAATTTTCCTTCCTTTTGGTACAACTCAATAAGCGCAAGAATTTCGGATTGCTTGGTTTGAAACAGGAGTTTCATGGAATCTTTGATTACTGGTATTCTCCTCCAGATCACATCATTTTGCTGAAAAAACAGCCGATACGAATTCATTATTCTGAAGTTATCCGTCATTGATAAGAGCATCTGCTCCGGATCCAGGGGTTCGTCTTCGATGATTCGCTCTGCCGACTTAAATGCGGCCAACATGTTGCCAAATAGCGTTTCCAGCAGTTTGTCTTTGTTCGGATAGTGATAATGCAGGTTTCCCTGGCTGATACCAAGTTCCTTCGCAATATGCCTGGTCGTGACGCTTTCAACGCCATCCCTATTGAACATTTCAAGAGACATCGCGATGATTTTTTCTTTCGTAGACCCTTGGTTCATTTGAACTAATTATTAAATTTACATGATTAGTTCAAATGAACTAATCGAACAGAAATCTTGGTATGACTTACAGATAAGCAAATCAAATGAGAAGATTACATTTATTCGAATTTGAAGATCAAAAGTGGTTTCCGGCATTTTTGAGGAATTATGGAACAGACTTTTTGCAGTTTCTATCGAATAAAACGAAAATGTACAAACCGATTATTCCGATCATCAGGAAAGGACTGCAAGGAAGTGAAAACAATCAAATCATTGACCTGGCTTCCGGTGGAGGTGGCGGACTCATCTGGTTAAATGCTGAACTACGGAAAGAAATCCCTGATCTGAAAATAGTTCTGACTGACTTCTACCCTAACATCCCAGCGTTCAATTTCACAAAGGCGAATGCGGATAATTTCGAGTACCTGGACGCGCCCGTTGATGCCAGAAATGTTCCGGAAGAACTAAAAGGATTGAGGACTCAGTTCTTATCGCTTCATCACTTTGTGCCAAAAGACGCCAGACTCATTCTGCAAAACGCCATTGACACGGATAGCCCGATTGCCGTATTTGAGGGGCAGGAGAGAAGTGTCCCAAGCATCTTGGCCATGCTGTTTTCACCAATAAGTGTTTTGTTAACAACACCATTCATAAGGCCCTTCAAAATCGGAAGGATCTTCTTCACATACCTGGTGCCAATTGTTCCCCTTTTTGTGCTGTGGGATGGAGTTGTTTCTTCGTTGAGAACGTATTCAGTGAAGGAGATGAGAGAATTGGTTAAGACGCTTGATGGAACAGAAAATTATGATTGGGAGATTAATAAAGTGAAATCAGGACCAAGTTCTATTTTGTACCTGCTGGGAACGAAAAAAGAATAGAAGATGCGTCCGACCAGAAGCCGATGTGGCCGTATGGTCCTCTATTAGTCACCTACGGGCTACCTTTTGCGGGTCACTTTGCAAGGCAGGATAGATAAAAGCTATTCTCATCATTATCAAAGAGACTGAAGATGCGTATCGACGCAGTTAGATTTCATTAGGCACCTTTCATTCTAAGTGTATTCTTTCCAACTGTATAGGCATAGGTCGAAGCTGGAAAAAAATGAAAGTCGACCTCATCAATGTTCTGAGTTCCTTCCTTATCAATAGAGGTTACTAGGACATCAGATAAACGGTTCTCAGAGCTGAACTTTAACAAGCTCTTTAGATCTCTAGGCTTTTCAAAATATCGGTTTGACCATTTTACCTCCAATGCCCAGAGAACCTCAAAGTTTGATTCCGATAAACACACCATATCAACTTCTCCATTTTGCCACCTGGCATACCATGGTGTGAACCAGTCCCTATGCATCCACTGTGCATAAATTGCCGTTTCAACCATGTTTCCAATCATGTCATCAGTGGATGTGATCGGTGAAAACAACGCTGCTCTGAGGGAAGGGTTGGTTAGGTAAATTTTGAAAAAGTTATCCCGCTGAAAGCGCCTGGCGTTTTGACCAACTCGTCTTACTGTCTTGATAAGGAAAGCTGACTCCAAATATTCAATATATGTCTTAATTGTTTGCTTTTTGACTCCGCCTGATTCTTTACTTAATGTTTCAAGTGAAAACTCATTTCCCGTATTATAAGCAATAGTTGTAAATAATGAATTTAGTTCTTGTACGTCTCTAATTCCGTATAGACTTGGCAAGTCTCTCAACAAAACTTTATCAATGATATCTTGTCTAATAAAGCGTCCGGGATTTGCTTGAATCTTTTCAGAAAAGATCACTTCCGGGTATCCTCCAAAGTTGAGATAATCAACGAAGTGGCGATTTAATTCTTCAATATGGGTTGTTGAATAGAAATTAATGTTTGAGCTATCCCAATCCACCTTGGACGGTTTGATTAGCAACTCCAAATCTTTTAGATGCACATATTCATTGAATGTCAAAGGAGGCAAGAGAAAATCGGTAAACCTCCCAGCTCCACTTTCCAGACTCTTATACTTCAAAGCCGCTGCGGCTGAGCCAGAAGCAATGAACTTACATTTTTTGTAGCTGTCTACAAGTGACTTAAGATGTACCTCCCAATTTTTTAAATACTGTATTTCATCATAGAAAACGAACAGTTCATTGGCATCATCCAAACCTGCCGCTGTCATTGCGTGCTGCAACATCTCCTCCAACCCAATATTGAGGTATACCGGGCTTTCAACCGTGATGAAGATGATCCTATTCGGTGCAACTCCGGAATCAATCAAATCTTGGACTGCATGGTACAACAAAACGGTTTTTCCAACCCTCCTTGGCCCCATTAGAACCAAGGCTCTCTTTATATCAGTCTCGTAGACGAGCGGCTTGAATATCTCGAAGTACAACCTTCGAGGCATTTCATTGTAAAATTCTTCTATCTCTTTCGATACCCACCATGGGTTTTCAAATTTGAGCCTATCAATTATTTGTTTTTCAGATACCGACCGTAATGACATCTTAAAAATCGCCTATTTTATAAATAAGATCTTTATAATCACCTTATTTCACAATATATACAAATTTAAGATCGACCACAATAAGAATATGTATTAAGAGAATCTATTGGTAAAAGCCTCCTGTTGCTGATAGGGTATTTTGGAGATCACTTGTATGAATAACAGGGACAATTCCATCTGAGAAAGAATGAAAAATGCACTCTTATTGGGACTAATGACGCTCGTCTCTTTCATTCGGTGCAATGATGATTCACCATCCAGGAAAGTTAACCAGGCAGAAGCAGGCACTGTAGTCGATATAGATGGCAACGTCTATCAAACTGTCGAAATTGGTGATCAAGTTTGGATGGCAGAAAACCTTCGAGTCACTAAATACCCTGATGGCACACCAATACCCAATGTCACTGCGGCCTCCGCCTGGATGGACCTGAAAAAGAATAATACTGATGGTGCCTACTGTTATTACAACAATGATGCAAACAGGGAGGGCGATACTTATGGCGTGCTTTATACATATGCGGCTGCTATAGCCGAGGATGGGGCCCATGAGAACAGACCAGGTCAAGGCGTGGCTCCTGACGGGTGGCATTTGCCAACGCAGGCGGAGTTGCAGGAATTGGAAGACTACCTTTCCGCCAACGGATTTGAAGGCAATTTGGCTACGGCACTCAAAGCCAAATCTGGTTGGGGTGGTAATTCGAATGGGACCGACGACTTTGGATTTTCGGCTCTTCCAAGTGGTTCACGATCCTATGTTGACGGTGGTTTCGACGACCTTGGCAGTGCCTTCAACATTTGGAGCGCAACTCAAGTAACGGAGGGAAGCCCTTGTCTCCTGGAAGGGGCCCCTGAAAACCTAGGTGAACGTGTATGCGGTAGACATCTCCCCAGTCAGGTCACAACCTGGTATTTATATGACTTTACCAAGTCTGGAGGCTTGGCCATTCGGTGCGTCAAGGATTAGGTACGGAACTTTCGTATCTAGATTTATTGATTTCTGAAGCCTATTCTCCATTTTCAAAGGAATTTGCAAAAACTAAGCCTCAGCACCATATCCGGTCTGTGGCCAATATTTAACAGACGTTATGAAGTTAGTTATACTCTCGTTGATCGCATTACCATGTTTTGGCTTTTGCCAACCGGGGAACGTATTGGATTTTGTCTATGCTGGCGGAGGCCGACACAAATTCTATTTTGACATCGGACAAGTGAAATATCCCCAAAAAGGGGATTTAGGGGTAGTGATTTTGAATTGGAAGGTAAAAAATGGAGTCATTATCGACCCACAATTGATTTCTGGATTGGGCAAAACGACAAATGCCGAAATCCTGGATGCCCTGGACCGTACCCAAGACAATTGGATAAAGAAGGACTCATTGTATGAGTTCTTTCTCCCATTGAAATTTAGAACTAAGTCCCAAGACTACTTTGTCGACCCCTATCCCCCTCATTACCTGCGAGAGATTGTATTCCTCTCATATAGTAAAAAGAGGTTTGAAGAAGACAATCTACTGGTTCAGAAAATGAATGAAGATATCCGGTTTGGGAACTTCAGAAATGCCGTCAAGGCCCTTGACAAGCTCATTTTGAGAAACCCCTTAAATAAGCAACTTAGAGAGAGCAGAATTTTCTGCAATCTGCAACCAGGGTTGAATGAATTAGCTTGTGCCGACATTGAGTTTGTGCATGAGCGCCTTGATTCCAATAGTAAGTATGAGTGTAAAGCGCTCTCCAACTAATAAACCGCGACACCATTTCTTGAACTCCTTCTGCCATGACAAATTCTTGATAACACCATTTGATTCATTTAGTTAATGGGAGTGAATCATACTGTCATTGGGATGCTACAACGGGAATATTTCAAATACTTAAATCGGTAAGCATTGATATGAATACTGATTTTGATTTTGACCAGATTAGGGCCTATGCCTACAATGCGATGATTGCTTTGGCACTCCTGGCAATTATCTATCTGGTACTTTACGCGATCAATCATTTTACGAAACGCTTGAAGAAACAATTGCCGAAGCTCAAGCTGAAAAGCCTAAGCATATTCGGATTGGAGATCATCAATGAAGGCAAGCAGGCGATGGTGATCACGACGGTAATCAACGCCTTACAAATACTGGTTTCTGTAATATTCCTTTATCTGTCACTGGTGGTTATACTAGGTGAAATACCCGCCACGGAAAGCATTGCTGATGAGCTGGTCAATTTAATTTTCGAACCGCTTGAAGTCCTTTTTAGCAGCCTCGTGAGCTACTTACCGGACCTCTTCAACATAGTAGTCACCCTTGTGATTGCCAGTTATTTGATCAAGGCAGTGAAATACATTGCTGCTGGGGTAGTTGCAGGAAATTTTCACTTTCCGGGGTTTCATCAACGCACAGCCCGTACTACTGCCGGCATCATTACTTTTCTCATTTACATCTTGACCATCATCATCATTCTTCCAAGCATGCCTGGTTATGAGTCACTCGCATTCAAGGGGATAGCCACTTTTCTCGGGGCGCTCATCACCATCGGAGGTAGCTCCGTCATCGCCAACTATATGGCCGGAATTGTACTCACCTACATGCGTGCATTTGAAAAGGGAGACTGGGTGACCATCAATGAGATTTCAGGCAAGATAGTTGCCACCGGCGCTTTTGCTGTTCGACTAGATTCCTACAAACAAGAAGATATCAGCATTCCCAATTCCAAGGTATTGGGCTCAGCCATTCGCAACTATAGTGGCAAAGATCTGAAGCAAATGACTTTGCATACGGAAGTCAGCATTGGATACGATGTGTCTTGGAAAAAGGTCAACAGTCTGCTGATAGAGGCTACAAAAAGAACAGAAATGCTGGATAGCGAAAAGGAACCTTTTGTACTGCAGAAGAAGTTGGACGACTTCTATGTTGTCTATGAGTTGAATGCTTTCCTGAACCATCCGGAGGAGAAACCCAAAGTACATTCTTCCCTGCATGCCAACATCTTGGATGTGTTCAATGAGGCTGAAATAGAAATAATGTCCCCGCACTATCGTGCGGAAAGGGATGGTACACCACCGACACTCGCCACAACTGATGAAAAACCTACCGATGATTAGGAAGATTAAATACGCAGGATGCTTATTGCTCCTTGGATTTTGTACCGTAGCACAGGACAATGCAGCAGCCACTTCAAAAGGTTTTTGGAGTCGGATCTTTCTCCCCTCGATCGATGTGGGTTATCAGGTTCCAAGCTCTGACTTGATTGGAGGGTCTGTCCGGATTGGCACGTCCATTGAGTATCGGGTGCGAAACAACAACGACTTCTTCCTCAGATTGAATTTTGACACCTACGGAGCCAATTACAAGCTTGCCAACGACAATACCACGAACACGATCGAGGGCACCATTCAGTTTACGGACATTGTCTCAGGCGCCGGTTACCGCATTGGAGACAAAACCTTTCGGCTGATGCTCGCTGCTATGCCGGGCATCAAACGCTATGAATTCCCAACAGCCACTTTGGATGGGCAGCGGATTACGGTCAGATCAGAAGCCAAATCCATCTTCACTACCATTTTCCTGACAACGTTGGAGTACTATGTCGATGAGAAATCGGCATTGACACTCAGTCTTTATCAAAACCAGGTTTGGAGAAAAGTGGATTTCTGGGAAGACGGAGGATCCGCAGTAGGTTTTTCCATAGGATTCATCACTTCGCTGCTGTGAGGGAAAGCGGTAAAGCACGAATCACCGTCGGCTGTGCACCGTCCGGGGTCTAGACCTGCTCCAAATACTTTTTGAGGCTAAAATCAATGAACCTGTCCCACGTGTTGGAGCAGAAGTCGTAGCAAATAAATTCATGGACCAACCCCTCATGCTTGAATTGAAGTTCGACCTCCTGGTCATTCAACTTGTGAATTTTCCATTGCAGCTGCGTGCCTACCCACTCTTTCTCCACACCCTCTAGTTCACCAATAATCTGTTTGGCGTCAATACACTTCCAGATTATTTCCTGGTTGGGCACATATGCTACTACCTTGAACTTGTACCATGGTTCGCCCCAGGACATGGTGAATACATCTCCCAGATGCTTAGCCGGCTTGTCCTGATCGCCCCACCATTCCCCAATATGGGTTGAGAGCGCCTCGAAAGCCCTTTCTTCTGAGCTCCTTACTGTGATTTTTGTTGAATAGCTGCTGTCTCTTGAATCCATGGTTTAACCAGTTGCTTATTAAAACCAGTTTCAAATATATGCATCTGATTTCATTTTGCAACTAGATATCCAAAAGATTCCATATCCAGCCAGGGATAGGCCTTTATCCAACCCATACCGCAATGGCTCCAGTCAAACTTCAATGCCGCAACTGGGATACTTTTGCCCAGATGACGTCGCACAGCAGAAAATTGGTTTTCGTTTGTTTTCCAAAAACGCATCTACTGGATATGGGCGGTCCGGCACATGTATTTTATGAAGCGGTGGAGTATGGCGCTGACTATGAACTTCTCTTTGTCACAATCGACGCTAGTGAAATTCAATCTACCAGTGGATTACACTTGTCCAGACTCATTGACTTTCATGAGGTGGAGTTGGAAGCTGGAGATATTATCTTTATTCCTGGATTAGACTTCTCACTGCTATCTGATCAGGAGTACTTGGACAGTCTTTCCGCCTTCTTCAATTGGTTGAAGGCTCAACATGATAAAGGCGTTTGGCTCGCATCAGTCTGTACAGGTGCTTTTATTCTGGCCCAGGCTGGTCTGCTGGAGGGTAAAAACTGCACTACGCACTGGCGGCGTTTCAAGCCCTTTCAAGATCGCTTTCCCAACATATCGCTGTTGAAGAACAGGCTTTTTGTCGAGGATCAGAACATTTTCACCAGTGCTGGTATTTCCTCTGGCATCGATCTTTCACTTTTTCTGATAGAGAAGCACTATGGGAGTCGTTTCGCCGCAGAGATTGCGCGTGAGGTGGTGGTGTATTTTCGAAGGAGTGGATCTGACCCTCAGCTGAGCCTTTTTCTACAGCATCGAAATCACCTGGAAGACCGGATTCACTTCCTGCAGGATCATATCACCAACAATTTCCATACGAAGCTGTCCGTAGACACCATGGCAGAGATGATCCATACGAGTCCCAGGAACCTGAGTCGGATTTTCAAGAAAGCCACGGGAGTCACCATCGGCAACTATATTGATAAAATAAGAATTGAACATGCGCTCAAACTGATCGACCAAAAACACAAAATGGACTATGTGGCCAGGGCATGTGGATTTCAATCGACCAGTCCGCTATTCAAGCTGTTGAAAAAAAGCAACGCGTCAACGCCTTCATAATGTCCGGATAGGAAAGCTGAATGTCCTGGTGCAGATGGACAAATTGAGCTTTTTTCGCAAGTGAAAATCGCTTTGCCTCAACAGATCATGATGCACAAAAGACTATTTTCCTATTTACTGTCCATCCTATTGCTCTTCTTCCTGCAAGCAAATACCCTGGCCCAGGAAACCACAGACGTCATTTACCAGTGCGCTCCATGTGGCTGTGATTCCGATGGTAAGCATTTTCATGAACCAGGCACTTGTCCAAGCTGTGGGATGAAACTGGAAGCCGTTCAAGAACCATTTAGCTCACTGCAAGACCTGGAGGAACCCATGAATGTAGCCATTTTGCTGTATCACCACGCCCAGGTACTGGATTACGCAGGGCCCTACGATGTCTTTGCTGCAGGTGGCAAAAACTTCAATGTCTACACGGTTGCTGAAACATCCGAAGCGGTCATCACCATGCCCAACCTAAGCATCAATCCACAGTACAATATCTCAAATTCCCCTAAGCCCGATATTTTGATTATTCCCGGTGGAATGTGGACCAGCATCAGCCAGGACGTCAATGACTGGATCATAGAAAGTGCCAAAGAAGCTGAGTATGTTTTTTCTGTTTGTACGGGCGCATTTATCCTGGCTGAAAACGGGCTACTGGACAGCCTGGAAGCTACTACACATAGTGCGGGAATTGACCTGCTGGAAAGAAACTATCCTACCATCAAAAAGGTAAGGAGTGACAGGCGCTTTGTGGATAATGGTAAATACATAACGTCTGCCGGCGTATCTGCGGGTATAGATGCATCTTTTTATATCCTCTCAAAAATCTTAGGAGAAGCCTGGGCTGACGCTGCTGCCAGAAACCTGGAATATCCCTATGCAGCTGCTCAGGATTAGTGCCAAAAAATCTGCCTGGCCCCGGGTGGAACTGTTGAATTGTTCTAAACCCTGAATATATTGCCCGAATCCTAGTCTTTTATCCTAAAAAACAGGCAGTTGCCAAACGAAACTGGTTGTGAATGAACAGTTCCGATGGTACTTTGCAATCAGATTTGAGCAATTGAAGATGAAAAGTCACAGATCACATTGTCCTCAAAACTTGGTACTGGAAGTAATCGGAGATAAGTGGACCCTCTTGATCATGAGAGATATCATGATTGAAGGAAAGCGCTACTTCAGAGAGTTCCTTCAATCAAAAGAGAAGATAGCTTCAAACATTTTGTCGAATCGGTTAAAGTCACTTGAAGAAGAAGGCATTCTTTATAAAGAAGGGGATCCAAGCCACAAACAAAAGATCAGGTATTCGCTGACACAGAAAGGAATTGACCTATTTCCAATACTGATGGAAAATGCCAGGTGGAGCCTGAAATACAAACCCGTAGATAAGGAGGACGCGAAAAAAGCCCAAAAACTGCTAGACAAAGGTCAGGAGGGAATCCTCGCTGTCATGGAAGAGCTAAAAGAAGCTCACCTGAAAGGGAATTCGGTATAGCCCAAGGCTACACCGAACGTGAGTTTTGATCACTCAATTGATGTCAAACCCAAACATGCCGTTGTTGTTGGCCAAACCTTCCGTAGGAATTTCCTGGATGACATCCCAGTGTTCTACCATCTTGCCATTGGCAACACGAAATAAGTCATAGAAGACCTGGCGCTTGCCACTCCATTCGCCTTCACTAATCGTCAGCACAAAGTTTCCCTCACCTAGGACCTTGTGAATCTTGGTATACTTGAACATGTTGTTCTGTGATGTTAGGTACGCTACAGCTTCCGTGATACCACTCAATCCATCTTTTATTCCGGGATTGTGTTGGTTGTATGTTTCGGCGCTGATATAGTCCGAGATCTTGCCTGGGTTTTTGCCCATGAGTACATCTTCAACCAGGCTTGTGGCTAGTCTCTTATTCTTCTCCGTTTGATCCCGGTCCTCGACGTCAACCGGACCATCTGTTTGAGATCTTCCGCTGGCAGTTTCTGCGACCATGGCGGTCATCGCATCCCAATGTTCGGCAACCTTCCCATTTTGGTCCAGCCGAATGATGTCAAACGAAACCATCTCATCTGCTCCAAATGGTTTGGCATTTTTCCAGATGTTGTGCATGAACACATAATTCCTATCCTGGAACATCCGTATGTTTTCAGCTGTGGTTCCGTTTTCCTGCAAAATGGGCTGCATCTCGATGAATGGTTCAAGTCCGGTGGGAATAAATGGATTGTGCTGGATATAATCTGCATTGGCCAGCTTACGCATCGTCTCAAGATCGC
This sequence comes from Cyclobacteriaceae bacterium, assembly GCA_965601475.1. Taxonomy (GTDB): domain Bacteria; phylum Bacteroidota; class Bacteroidia; order Cytophagales; family Cyclobacteriaceae; genus JAWPMT01. The sequence continues at coordinate 3,261,132 of OZ271832.1, forward strand.
CGGTCAATACGGCACCTAAAAAGGCAGCTACGGTTTCCTTTTCGTTCATTATCTCAGTATTTGAATTTTCGTTCTCAGTGGTTGCACCAGGTTGAGCCGTGTTGTACGATAAGAAAAGACCCGTAAAAACAGCAGTGGCTAGTATTTTCTTCATGGAGTTTAGATTTATTACTTGTAAATTGCAAGCAATAATATATCATTACTTTCAAATTGCAAGTAATATTTGAAATTAATTGTTTTTTGCAAGTAATTTTTTTCAAGGCGAAAGATGGACTATAAATTTCGATGTGATTGCCCCTTCACTTCTGCCATTGATATTCTTGGCGATAAATGGATGCTGGTGATTGTCAAACAAATGCTTGTCGATGGTAAGGAGACTTTCAAGGATTTTGTAGAAAGTGAAGAGGCTATTGCGACCAATATTCTTTCCACCAAGCTCAAACTCCTCGAAGAATTGGGGCTGGTTACTAAATCAAAACTTCCCAACAACAAAAAGACGAATCTGTACCGACTGACAGCTAAAGGTTTGGAATTGACACCTATTCTCGTCGAGCTGGCGTTGTGGAGCGACAACAATTTGAGGGGGATTCATCCAAAGCTCATGACAGGGGATGGGATAGCGCTACTTCGTCAGGACAAGGCTGCCTTTGCGAGTGCCTTGATCAACGCTTATCAGGAAAAACTGGATAAGAGCAGGGGATCAGGGTAATGAGAAAACGGACTGATGATCTAATTTCCATCATCTAGCCATTGCCAAGGTTGTTTTGAGTCAATGGTGGAAGTTTGTTGGAGTTGCACTATTTTGGTATAGCCTCGCCACGGCGCTGGCGATATCTGCAGCAATCAAAAATGACATTCTACGAAAGAAAGCTTGAGAGACTAAAGAGGGTTCTTTACAAAAACCAGGGTCAGATCAATGCGATCATTACCGTCAAAAACTACATCGAGGGCAACTATCAAACAGATCTGAATTTGGACTTGCTGGCGGAAACTCATTGCATCTCGAAGTATCATCTGATTCGCCTGTTCAAAAGATACTATGGACTCACGCCAAGACAGTATTTGATTGATAAACGAATTGACAAATCCAAGGAACACCTGACTAATGGCCTGTCAGTTACGGAGACCTGCTATGCCATTGGATTTGCCAGCCTGGGATCGTTCAGCGTGCTTTTCAAAACAAGGACAGGAAAGACACCTGCACATTTTCAAAAAGAGCAACTTTCGAGAAGCAACTAAATTTCCGATTCCTGATCTTTGAAATTGGCAAATTTGAATAAATAGCAGATGAAGGTTACACTAATTAGCATCCCGGTACGGGATCAGGAAAAGGCGCTCAAATTCTACACCGAAAAACTCGGATTTATCAAAAAACTGGATACGCCTTTAGAAGGGGGCAACAGATGGCTAACACTGGTATCCAGAGAAGCCCAGGATGGGCCTGAGCTACTGCTTGAACCTGCCCCCAACCATTTCGAACCGTCCAAAGTCTTCCAAGAAGCGCTTATGGAAGCTGGAATTCCCTGGACGCAGTTTGATGTTGAGGATGTGCAAGAAGAATATGACCGATTGGTTGGACTGGGGGTTGAATTCAGCGTGAAGCCTACCGAAATGGGCACGGTAAAATTTGCAGTCTTCAATGATACTTGCGGAAATAATATTCAAATTGTAGAGACATTGTAATATCTCACAAAATGAATAAACTTCTTTTACTCGCCGCAATGATCATTTTGGTCTCAGGATGCGGCATGGCGCCGTCCCGCGACAAAGCGCCAGATCAAGATACCATAGAATCGAACGACACAACGCCGAAGGTAACGGGCATTGGAGGCATATTCTTCAAAGCCGAAAACCCGAAGGAAGTGAAGGAATGGTACAGCAAAAACCTGGGGCTGGCCACCGATGACTTTGGTAGCCCTTTTGAATTCAGAAATGCCCATCGACCAGATGAAATCAACTACCTCAACTGGGACGCTTTTCCAGATTCGACAGATTATTTTGATCCGTCAGGGAAAGCGTTCATGATCAACTACCGAGTCCAGAACATTGAAGCCCTGGTGAAGAATTTGAAGGAGAATGGCGTAAACATCCTGGATGAAATTGCTGTGTATGAGTATGGAAAGTTTGTCCATATCATGGATCCGGAAGGGAACAAAATTGAACTGTGGGAGCCTGTAGATAGCGTTCTGACCATGATGGGTAGACGCACAAACAAGTAGGACAGGAACTGCGGAACCCAAGACCAAGCCGTACGAATTGGTTTTGAGGTCTGCCAACATCTATTTCCTCATCATTCAATTGACTTAGAATATCCAGGTAGAATGAAAGGTCACTGTTGGGTCTAATTGCTATTGGGCGTGGCTTCGGTTTGGCGCGCGATTTGCAATCGATTAGTATTTATATCAATAGGACGCCTGGGGTACGCCGTTTACAGGCTGTTTAGTTCAAAAGCTTCAAAATGAAAGTCAGCGCACGCATCACCCTCTTGACCTTGATTCTCTCGACCATAATTTGGGAGGGATGTCAAGGGGAGGAGGAATGTGAACTACCACCTTGCCCAACACCCAACATCAATGACCTGGTTGAACTAACACTTAGCTTCCAGGACAAGCAAGCAGGTGAGCAGATCCAATTGGTAAGGATCAACAGACTGGATCAATCCGTCATTGACACGATTCAGCTTGAACTCCCCGAAAGCAAGGAAATCAATATCGGCCATGGCGGAATAGCAGGGTTTACGGAACCCACTTCTGGAGATGTCTTTGAAGAGGCTACTTTAGACTACAGGGTCCTGGTTTCTTCAACAGAAACCCGCAGCATCACAAATATTGAGATTGAGAGATTGGGATCTGAAGATGCATGCACCTGCCCTGACTACCAGCTTTCAACGCTGGAGTTGGACGGGCAAAGGGTGGAGGTAAATGCGAAGAGATTCACCGTGAGTCTCTAGACTTATCACGATCAGCTGAAAACCTGTACTGGACCATATCAATGGACTGAAAAAGGTGATCCAAAACCCGGACCAATTTCGCAGCTACTTGATGGCATAGACAACCCAGCTCCCGGTAATGGACCAATGACTCAAAGTGGCAGAGTTTTTGTGACTGTGTCCTTATCTCACCAAAAAATCGTTGCTATGAAATTCAGATTTACTCTCGCCTTGCTCGCTTTGTCATTGCTATTGGCTTGCAACAATGACGATGGCGTGTCAAAGCACTGCGAATTCGTTACCGTCAGCAGTTCGGAGGCGTTTGCCAATGCTCCAGCTGACGATCACATGATCAATGATTTGACAATACGCGATGGTTGCCTGGAAATTAACTTCAGTGCCGGAGGATGCAGTGGGGAAACATGGGTGTTTCAACTCATAGATTCAGAAAGAGTAGATTTTATGGTCACTCAAGACGTACCAAGTAGCGGACGACTCGCACAGAGGCGTTTGAGGCTATCGCTCGAAGACAATGAAGATTGTGAGGCTTTGATCACCCGCGAAGCGACCTTTGACATTTCCAATCTACAAGTGGCAGGGGAAAACCGTGTCGAACTTAATTTCGACAACACATTGCAGACTGTTTTGTACGAGTACTGAGAGCGTCCTGAATCGTCTACGATTTACAGCACTGTAGTTGAGCGTAGCTTTCAATTGATATCCCTGAACCTGAAGTCAGGGAAATTTTTCATTTGGCTTTGTTGTATATACAACATAATGTTATATTTACAGGGGCCCACCCTAAGCTAGTAGGTTGTTTGTAAAACATTGGGCAGTGGGAACGCCACCCATGACCAGTCGAAAATTGAGATATTCAGTGCTATAAACATGAACAGAAAGTCATTTATCAAACGCGGAGTCCTAAGTAGCTTGGGATTGGGCCTTATTCCCGCCGTGGCCCAGGCGGCCAATCAGTCCGACTTAGAACCTTATCCGGTTTCCTTAGTGAAGGAATTCGTACTTGCCGGGCATTTTGATTTGGAGAAAGTAAAAAACATGCTCGGTGACTATCCCAATCTTATATATAGTCGACACGATTGGGGAAATGGCGACTTTGAAGAAGCCATTGAAGGCGCAGGTCATAAGGGTAACAAGGAAATTGCCAACTACCTGATTGAAAGTGGCGCGCGGGTAAACCTCTTTGTGCTCACCATGCTTGGAAAAACCGACCTGGTCAAGCCAGCTCTAGAGGCCTACCCCAATCTAATATTCTCAAAAGGAGCACATGGGTTAACCTTACTCCATCATGCCCAGGTAGGCGGCGAAGATTCAAAGATGTTGTATGATTATCTGATCGAAAAGGGCTTGACTGAAACAAGCATGAAGCTGAAATAGCGGCCGACTATACGGGGTCAGGAATTTTCCCATTAGCACGAAGTTCGGAGGCCGTCGTTTGCTTTCTTGTTTTTTGGTTGCAAACTCAGGTGCCATACATAGGGTAAGTACATCCGTTAGTTATTGCTATTTACCGAATATCAAAAATCCTGAACCGGGAATTAGCTCAAGTCAGGGAAGTAGGCTCTTCCAGTGTTTTGAAGAACAAAAAACGCCACATCTCATGAAATCAACCCGAAAATTTGAGGTATTCCTGATGCTTCTAAAATACAAACTTGGTTTAGGGCTCATCATTTTCAGCCTGTTCATTTCATCTTGCTCGGAAGATGTACCAACGGATGATGGGCAACCAGAGGACGAGGAAGAAGAGGTAGTAGAGGAGGAAGAGGAAGAACCGGAAGAAGAGTTGATTCTGGGCTATTCTGTCGCTGAATTGGAAGCAGCCCAGGCTTGGGCAGATCAGAATACCCAGACCGCCTCGGTAATGGTACTGGTGGATGGAGAGGTGTTGGTTCAATGGGGGGCGAAGTTCACCAAATACATTTCTCACTCTACGAGAAAAAGCTTCATGAGTGCGCTCTACGGGAAATACGTAGCTGATGGTACCATCGACATGGATGCGACCATGGCCGACCTGGGCATTGATGACATTCCTGCCTTATCAGACCAAGAGAAAACAGCTACCGTTGGCCATTGTTTACAATCCATTTCAGGAGTTTATCACACGGCTGAGGCAGAATCCGAATATATGCATGATCTGAAGCCGGATCGCGATACCTACCAGCCAGGGACTTTTTGGATCTACAATAATTGGGATTTCAATGTCCTGAGAACAATTTTCGAATCGCAAACGGGAAAGAACTTCTATGTGGCGCTGAAAGAAGATATCATGGACCCAATTGGGGCCAATTTCAATCTGACGGACAGTCTCTCCTGGACGCCGACCAGGTCCATTCATCCTGCTTATATGTTCAGAGTCTCCGCACCGGATATGGCCAAATTTGGTCAATTGATGCTCCAAAACGGCAACTGGAACGGAGACCAGGTCATACCTCAGGCTTGGGTAGAGGAAAGCACCAAATACTATTGGGATGCACAGATATACAATGGCGATGGCTACGGCTACATGTGGTGGGTGGCCACCAATAGCAACGTCATGCCCTACTTGCCGAACTGTGATTTACCTGCAGGAACCTATTCGGCCAGGGGAGCAGGTGGTCAATGGCTGGAGATCATACCAGAAAGAAATATGGTCTTTGTCCATCTCGTCGATACTGGTGATGGTGATTTTGTGGAGACAGGTGACGTGGGCACCTTGTTGCAGATGATATTGGATGCCAAAGTGGATTGACATTTGTGCTTGATTTGACCTCGGCCGAAATCCCACTGGCACATTGGGGAGAATTCATCAGCTCAACCTCAAACGACGTAAACATAGCCTTCTGTGGTGCGATGGGATTCAGCTTGGGACAGTGAAGCCAATGGTGCACTTGGCAGGTGCTGGCCAGGGATCCACAATTTTTCCAGGATCTAACCGATCATACTTACTCCCTATTGAGGCTTGCTTTGACAACTGCGAAGTGGATCAAATGGAATTCTACGGGAATAGTGGAAAAGTATTAGATTAACGGATAGATGAAATGCGCCAATTGTGATTACCAAAATGATGGAGAATATTGTTCCAGCTGCGGACGGCGCTTTCAGCCACCAAGGATTGATAGCAAATACATTGTCAATGAGATCGGGAGTGTCCTGAGTTTCAAGAAAGGTATCCTATTCACCATCAGGGAGCTGCTCATCAGGCCAGGGAAGAACATTCGGGAGTTCATCCTGGAAGACAGGTACCGAATGGTGAAACCCGTGATCTTCCTGATCTTCTGTTCCTTTCTGTATACTATCTTCCAACAGTTACTGCGGTTCGAAGATGGTTATATCAGCTACAGTTCCGATACCCAATCAACGGCCATTACCATATTTGACTGGATACAAGCCAATTATGGCTATTCCAATATTTTGATGGCTATTTTCATGGCTTTCTGGATCAAGATGCTCTTCCGAAAATTCGACTACAACTTCTATGAGATTCTCATTTTGCTCTTCTTCGTTTTTGGTGTGAGCATGTTGGTCTATTCCTTTTTCGGCATTTTGAAAGCCATTACAGGCATGGACTCGTTCTACCTTGTGGGCGGGATTTTCGGCCTCATTTATTCGTCGTGGGCCATAGGTCAGTTCTTTGGTGCTCCCAGGGTTTTCAACTATGTCAAGGCATTCTTGTCCTTTGTTCTTGGACTGCTTTCATTCTCTTTTTCAGCGGTTTTACTCGGCATGCTTATCGACATGGTGTTGTAGTACCAAGTCTTCAATAGAATGGTACGGAAAGAGTAATCTCCGCCGGTATTGCAGAGGAAGTCACTCTTGCACTGAGCAATAGACGTGTCCTTGTGGCTCCTTAAAAAAGGTTAAAGTTCCCCTTCGGCCTTTCAAGGTCGATAGCCTTTGCTCAAATTCGTCAAATCAAACCTGCAACCATGAAGGCTCAAGGCATAATACTTGGTTCTTTGATGACGCTCACTTTAACGTCAAATGCCACTTCTATCAAAGGCGATTATTCCATCTACCATGCGGAGATTTCCCGGGCGGAGGAACTCATCGTCCGGCAGTCATTCGCAGAGGCGCTTGAAATCTATCGCGGACTATTTGATAGGTACGAATTTGTCTTTGTCAGGGACTATAAGGTAGCTACGCAGATTGCCTGGCAACTGGGCTTTGAGGAGGAGGCCTATGAATACCTGAGACTGGGCATCGCTGGAGGCTGGAAAATGCGGTCTATCAAGCGCAATAAATTTCTAAGAGACCTACGTGGTCACAGAAACTGGTCCGAGCTCAAAAGGCGATATGATTCTCTTCGGACCATATACAAGCAAAACCTCAATCAGGAGCTGACAGCCGAGGTGCGCAAATTGAGCGTCAGGGATCGGCGGAGGGCATTTGGATCGATATTTCGTCTGAGCTCCAAGTCCCGGGATCGTTTCGGAGAAAAGCGATTCGCGCCACTCAATGAAAGACATGTTCTCAAACTGTTGGAAATCATCGAAACGGAGGGTTTCCCGGGAGAGAAGCTGGTCGGCTTCGAGCCATGGGCGCAGGGCATTCTGAGCAGGCACAATTCAATTTCTAAAGCTTACAGCGAATCTGATACCATGTATGCGTTTATCCGGCCCCTACTGCTGTCGTCGATCAAAGAAGGGAATTTGTCGCCGGCAAGTTTTGCCTGGATAGACGAGTGGTTCATCACTGTCGAAAGTGGATGGTCGGTTGGGTCTTATGGCTTTCTGAATCAGTTGAAGGAAACCGAAGTCCCCAAATCCAATGAGATGCGACAACGAATTGGGATGAGAAAAATCGAAATCCGGAACCGGCTGATTGATCTGCAAAACGAGACCCAAATGGATTTTTATTTACCCCCGTGGTCAAGGAATAACAAAAAGATCTTGGCACGGTGATGGTGTGAAAATGGCTGCCATGTAATGACAGGCCTTTCTCCGACCTGTTCCCGAACACCTTGGTTGAAACGCTGACATGTAGACTACTTGGTGGGACACCCAACGCGGGCCGCTCCTAGTCAGACACCCTTCGTCAGGCACCTTGCCAGCGGCATGGGATTTTGCTAAATTTCAAGGCAATTAAGGATCCAGTAGTCCACCCATGCTGGATCAATACCAGATTACCAATAAACCCAGAATGGACAACCCCGTTTCCAAATCGCTTCTCGAAAACGGAAGATTCTCGGATGACGAGTTATCATGGCTGGAAGAGGCACTCCAGTCGAGAATCCTGAAAAAAGGAGATAAACTGCTTGACATGGGAGAAATCTGTTCGTCATTCTGCTTTATCGCAACAGGGGCCATGTATCAATACAAAGTGGACGCTGAGCTGGCATTAAAGGTTGTTGATTTGAGAGGGCCCGGAGAGTGGATTGTCAATCAGCAGAGTTTTACCTCCCGAAAACCTTCGGAATATATCATTCAGGCCTTTGATGAAACGACCATTTACGAGCTGCCCATAGAGGCAGTTCATTGCCTGATCGCCCGGTCTCCTGTATTCTTTCAACTGGGCAAGATTCTCGAAAGTCCATCAGCAAGGATGAATTTGCTGGATAACTATGGTTCGCCCGACGAAAAGTACACCCACCTCCTGCATCATAATCCGGAAATTATTCGGATTTTCCCGCAAAAGCTCATTGCCTCATACCTGAATATCACCCCGGAAACACTAAGCCGCGTCAGAAGGCGGCTCACCGAAGCGTAGTTGATTTCTTGATTTGGATCAAGTGCCCATTCAAACTCGGAAGCTGAGATTTGCTCAGACAAAATCGTCTGAATCTCATGGAAGAAAAACTAAAAAAGAGTACCGGAATATCACTAGGGTTGGGGTCATTGCTCATCACCCTTACTATGATTTTACACCCTGTAGGCGGGAATTTCCAACATATTATTCAGGAATCCAGAAACCTCATCTTTACACACTCCCTGGCCGTTTTCAGTGTGCCATTCCTGCAATTTGGGTTTTACGGTTTGTCAAAGAGACTGGCAGACAAAAGCAAAATCTCCACTTTCGCATTGATCATCATGAGCTTTGGTCTGGTCGCTGTGATGCTTGCAGCATTGGCAAATGGGGTAGTACTTCCGCTTTTCCTCGGGCAATTTGCAGGTAACCTGCAGCAAGATGCTAGCACGCTCCAGGTGATTGCGCACTACAATTTTGCATTTAACAAGGCGCTGGATTATGTCTTCATAGCGGCGTGCACCCTTACCATTGCGATGTATTCTGCAATGATCGTGGCTACCGGCAGTCTCAAGAAGTGGCTAGGGTATTTTGGAATATTAATCATAATCATTGCCGTCGTGGGATTGGCATCGGGTTTTGCCTTTACCAGTTTATTAGGTTTTCGGATATTCATATTCAGTATAGCGGGTTGGGTTTTTGCTGCAGCCATCCTCCTATTCAAGCGGAAATAATTAGATGAAACGAACAGGTGAAAACCTTCATTCATTACACCAACGACAATGAGGGTTTTTCACTTGAGAGTTCCATTCGACCATTAAAAGTCATTAAAACAAACGGATGAAAGAGAAGATCCAACAGGCCTATGATGGCATAGCGAAGGAATTCAATGCCACCATTGATCACAAACCGCATAATGCCTATTATGACAGACCAAACACGCTCCGATTGGTGGGAGATTGCCGAGGGAAAAGGGTCTTGGACGCAGGATGTGGTCCAGGAAAATATGCTGAAGAGTTGATGACCCAGGGTGCCGAGGTCACAGGTTTTGACCTGAGTCCGCAGATGATCGCTTGCGCCAAAGAACGCAACGAAAATCGAGGGACATTCTTCGTTCACGATATGGAAGAACCTCTCACTATGCTGCAGGACAATTCATTTGATGTCATCTTATCTGCCCTCGCCATGCACTACATCCGGGACTGGAATGCCACACTTGGCGAATTCCAACGGCTTTTGGTAGCAGGAGGCCGGCTTGTTATCTCCATCGAACATCCCTTCTTTGAATATACCTATTTCCAATCCGAACAGTATTTTGCCGTGGAGCCGGTAAGATGCACCTGGAATGGCTTTGAGTCACCCACTGAAATGAACAGCTATCGTAGGCCGCTTGGCGCATGCATTGCACCTTTGACGAGGAATGGATTCTGTATCGACGAATTGCTGGAGCCCAGGCCCACAAAGGAATTTGAAAAACTGGATCCGAAGCATTTCAAGGAATTGAATGAATTTCCCGCTTTCTTGTGTATGAGTGCCAGCAAAACGTAGCTAACCACACCATTCGAACCATGGGGGGTCATGCCATCGCAGGGATCAATCCGTTTCGTCAATTGTTGGCCAGATACAGTTGGACCAACAGGATCGTATCCATGTAGGCATGGGCAAGTATCACCACCCACAGTTTTTTCCCAACTACAAGATATGATATGCCCATGGCCAAACCCATAAACCCGGTTTGAATCATACCCATCAACGCCCATTCATAGTGGACGAGTCCGAAGATCACGGCACTCAGGATAAGTGCCAATCCCAAACCAAAGCGCGTATTCCCGGTCAGTTCCGAAATCCGATGGATCAAATAAGCTCTATAGATCACCTCTTCCCCAAAGGAAGACACGATGTATACCCCGATCAATGACATCAGGAGCCCCCAGGGATTGTCCTTTAGGAAATCGTACCTACTAAAGTCGGCACCTTGAGGGGTGTCGATGAGGTTGGCCAGCAGTAATGGGCCCATGATGTAGGCCAGCACTGCAAAAATCAGGACAAGGAGGGAGAGCCCAAAGACGCTAAAAGCATCTTTGACACTTACCTGGCCAAAGGTCAATCCCAATGTCCGCCAGGGCCAGTTGCGTACTTTTATGATGACCCCAACCATTACCAACATGAGCACGTTGGCGATCCAAAGAATAGCCATGCTACGAATGGGATCCGACCCCACCCAGCTGCCCATTACTTTGATCAACAAGAAAGCTGGTCCAAATACCAGAAACATTTCGCCAATACCCACCTGCCAGGGTGGTAGGATACGAGGTTTTTTTTCAATTGAAGGTTCCATAGAATTTTAGCCTTTTGTATTGACCCAAAATTCGATGGCAATAAGGTCGCATTCGACCGTTTTCAGGAAGGCGGACGTATTTCTATGATTATGTCAGGCTTTTCCTGAAGGCTCCGGGTGTCTGCCCTGTCAGTTTTTTGAATTCTTTGTTGAAAGAAGACTTCGAGTTGAACCCGGACCGGTACATGGCTTCGATGATGGTGATATTCCGGTCGGGTCCTTGCAAGACCTTTTTTACCTCCTCGCAACGATATGTATTTACGAAATCGAAGAAATTCTTCTCAAACCCCTGGTTGATGACTTGAGACAGCGCCTTTGAGCTGATGCCCATTCGGTCCGTCAGGTCTTTGCTTTTCAGGTCAGGGTTCAAAAAAAGGCGGTCGTTTTCCATTAAGTCGATCAACTGATGTTTGTGACGCTCAATTTCTTCCGTGGCAAGCGTGGATTGGGCATACTTCGCTGTCTCAGCCTTTTCAATACCAGAGAATATGACAGGCTGGTTCAGTGCCTTCACCAAGACCCGATTGATAAAGTAGAAAGACACTATGAGTAGCGCAACGATCGAGGCAATGAGAAAATAGACGTTCCCAAATGCCGGCATGATGCCATTGGCCAGTGCCAGAAGGACAATGGCAGTGAGGGTGCGTATCATGAAGATGAGCCAGTCAAGGTTGATCGAATCAATGCTCGAAAATTTTTGCTTCAATACAGATCGGTAGGCCTTGATTGTTCGCCAGGAGAACCATAAGTAGGCCAAAATATGGATGTACAGAGCCAAGCTTATGGCGGATACCCATCGGGGAAGGTCCGCGGAGACAATTCTTTGGGCAAATGCCTGCTGAGTCTCGTGATTGGTAAAAGCTACCTGAAATATCAGCCAACCTGAAACAACGAGATATGGAAGCATATGCCAGGAATCCGTTTTCCTGAATGCGAAGTCGCGATACACCACGCCCTGTGTGTAGAAATATAGCACCGGACCATACAGCAGGAAAAAGCCATCATCCATCAAGTGCAGTAAAGGAATTGGCAGTACAAGCCCGCTAATTCTCAAAGTGAAATCAATAAAGTTGAGGGCAAACATCAGGAACAGGGCAGCCAGGAGTCGGTTGTTCCTTCTATTCCCCTTTTTGTGGGTAAACAGGTAAGCCGCCATGAAAAATAGCTGGAAGGCTACCAGAAGGGACAGTATTGCACCGGCATTGAAGGTCATGAGCGGTAAATCTAAGAATACCCGGTCGGAGAGGCCATAGGGACCAAGTAGGAACGGACACCCTACAGGCAAGGAGACACCTTCGGGAGGTGCTCGCCTTAGATGCGGGACATGAGCGGGCATTAGCCATACTCAGCGCCCTTCCAAAATCTGGCGAAATAAAGCAATAACAAGTTTTGTGTTTGAGGAAAGGATGGCTACTTCACGTTTGTGGTGCATTGCAGCCCTGGCGTCGGTTGCGAAGCACTTGTAGATTGTGTAAATTCTACCTGCCAAACCCATCACTGACCAACAACATGTCGCCGACACCCCTCCCTTCAAGCAGGTCTATGTACCTGTTTTCCAACAAGAAAGTCTACTACAGTCAATCAGGTGGTTTCAATTTAGATATTGCCCTGTGGGATAAAAGTGGAACACTCACGGCTTCACCTGATCTCCAATTACTGGTAGACAATCAATCTGTAGCTCCTAAAATCACCAAGACAGCACCATTTACACCTTTTGGCGGTCGAGATTTCGAAAAAGCCAAACTGAAGGGGAATTGGTACTATTATCGTCTCAAGACCACAATCGATTTGCCGTCCGGGTGGCACATGCTTCAATTGAAGTTGATGCCTTTGGAAGGCTTCGTGGCCAAACCCTTGAAAAGGCGCCTGATGGTTGAGCCCTTTGGACCAGAGATCACTCAAAATATCACTTCTGGTGTTGACCAACCCATGGAAATCAGTGTGGAATTGGCTAATCTCCAGCTTCCCGATGTCCTATTGAAATCCTTGACTATACTATCGGAAGTGGGCACCAAAACCGCTTCAAGATTTCATTCGAAAGGCGTAAGCAGGGTATATGATCTATTGACCATAGATCCAGGCACACATTTGATCACAGATGTGCATGTGCATGATGTTCCGGATATTGTGACGAAGGCTCAGATCTTGGATGAGTTCAAGTGGAATCATCGCAAATGGCCGCAATTGAATGCACTCAGCTTCAATGAATTGAGTGTAATGACGGCATTGGAGATCAGCTCCAAATTGGGCATTTCGCTGAAGCAAGCACGCAGGTTTGAGCGCAGATTTCGAGAAGTGCATATGGTGTTGGATCGAGGGTTTCAGGCCACAATAGGTCTGATGTCCTTTCTCAGGTCACCCCACTCGGGTGTCAGCTCGGTTTTGGTGACTTTGAATGGGCAGGATGTGACTGACAAGGTTCAGGCGACGAAGAATAGATGGACTTTCCCAATAGAGGATTTATCGGAGGGAAACCATAGCCTGGTTTGGTCCTTCGAGTTTCACTCGGGAAATCAACGGGAATTACGACATGATTTCACTGTAGACCATTCAGGTCCGGAAATCACCCTACAAAAGCCTTTGCCCGGCAGCTTCCACAAAGGCACAAGCGTGACAATAGAGGCAGAAATACAAGACCAATGGAGCTCGGTTGACCCTGCTGAGATCAGGCTCCTTCTGGATGGAAAGGACATCCCTTCACCGGTCATTGGGGAGGATAGATTGTCTTATCAATGGCTGGACCTGTTGGAAGGTGAACACACGATTCAGATCTCCTCAGCCGACAAGTTGGGCAATCAAAGCGAATCTCCAGTCTGGAAATTCACCATTGATCAAACGCCCCCGAGCATTCATATTGACTCGCCGGTATCTCCCTTTTTCACCGACCAGGACGAGGTAGAAATAATGGGTCATGTGGAAGAGAGTAATTTGATGAGCCTGGAAGTCAATGGCCAATCAGTAGAGACCAACGCAGACGGAAGCTTCCAAATTACCACCCGACTGACTTCCTCGCAACAGGAGATAGTTGCACATGCAACGGACAAAGCTGGAAATACCCGTCAGTCGAAGACCGTGGAGATCTTTCAAGTACTGGAGGATGTGGCGGTAGTGACGGGAAAGGTTTTCGCCCAGGACGCAAGGCCCCTGGAGAACGTCCAGGTATCAGAAATCAAGTCTGGAAAAGTTGCCTGGACAGATGAGAATGGGGCTTTTACACTGTACGCGGTTCCGGAAGGAAAATTGGGTCTTCAGGTTGTCCCGCAAGGGCATAACGAGCAGTCAGCCAATCTCCTGGTCGAATCGTCCTACGGGAGGGTAGTACAGGTACAAGACATTTACCTGCTACCTGTCCTGCCAACGTGCGAAGTGCAGGAGACTGATACCGGTCAAATCTGGATTTCGGCTGAGCATCCTAATTTACAGTTGGAAATTCCAGCAGATGCGGAGATTCAATTTCCTGGCGGTCAAGTTCCCATTAGCATGGCCTTAGTGCCTTCCAACAAGTTACCATTTGAAGTTCCAGATGTGTTTCCGGATTGCAACGCCGCCGTCTTTGGACCTTCAGGATTGAGGGTTGCCGAGGGTACGCCAATGAAGGTATCATTACCCAATGAGTTGTCACTTCCGGCTGGTGAGCGGATATTACTTATTGCGGTAGACGGACTTTCAGGAGGTATCAGTTCTGCAGGAGTGGCCAAGGTCACAACCGACGAACGTCAGGTGGTATCAGAAGAAGGGCATGGTCTCACACATTTCTCTGTAGTGTTGCCTCTACCTACAGGTGCTCAGATCGAACCCTACAGGGAAGACCGTGAGGTGGCGCTGGACGATGCCATGAAAGGAGGTGCCAAAGCGCACATCAATCTACCCGCTTTCCGACTGCTCAATCGTCCCTTCCACCCCCGACTGGTCTACAGTAGCTTGACAGCGGCACCCACAGTGCATATGACCGCAATTTTCAAGGGCTTGCGGGAGATTACCACCCAAAGCAAGGTGTTGGAGCATGTGCACGTCAAAAAGGAAGCCTCCGTAAAGCGAGTGGAGTATTTCGCTGACTATTCACTCTGGCTGCGGGAGTTCAGGGACCATGTAGGTACGGAGTATTTCAATGAAAAATTCGATAGCAGCAGGTTTCATTTTGTAACCTACCTTCCAGCTAGTGTCGAAACCCCGATGCTGCCTGTCCCTGAGCGGCTTTGGCATGGCGGTACTTTTGGACCAGGTTTTGAGTGGGTGCTGGATCGAATGAGACAGCAGGAATGGACCATCAAGTTGTACCAAATCGATATGTCCCTTGCTGTGACGGAGCGGCATGCCGTGTGGCCGTCAGCCATTACCGGTCGATATCTGTTCTCTGATCTGGATTCTGGTCCTTTCACTTTACAGGGGCCTCCCACACCTGTCGGACAGGAGCCTGAGCCTGGAGAGGAAGACAATCGAGAAGTATTTCCTCGGCTTCCGGAAGACATGCTCTTGTCCTACCATATCGAGCCACGCCTGCCTGACGGCACCTTTTACCCCACTGGACTCTATTCATGGCTTGGTCATTTCGAGATCGAAGGTCGTTCCTATCGGCAGATTCAATCCAGCCAAATCGCTCGCAAAGGCTCCTTCAACATGGATGGCATTCGTTGGATGCTGGAAACCTCCGAAGGAGCAAAGAAGCAACAGTTGGAAGATCTCCTGGTAGTGCTGGAGAAAGCGCACGACCTGCATCGCAATGGACCCGTCTATGCATCCAAATACAGCTATGGGGATCCCCTGGACTACCTGATGAATGAACAAGCAGGTCAGACCATCATCCACAACCTGGCCGACAGTGACTTTGGTGCGGGCTGGAAACTGGAAGAACAGCATGAACTGGTGCCGGTGGGCCGAAACCAGGTCTTGGCCATAGGCCCTGAAGGCAAACAGGTTTTCACGGTGGCCAATAAGATCCAAAAAGTCGCGCATGTGAGTTTTGAGAAGATGGCCTTTAGCCGGGACGGGAGCAGGTTGTTCGCAGTGTCGCTGGCGGGTAGCGATTGGATTGTGGATCGCCCCAGTTTGTCCGGAGGCAATTTCATGAGCCTTGTGGCGACACTGGCAGGGTCCAGGGCTTTTGGAGTCCAGTATCCTGAAAGAACCCAATTCATCCAGGTCCTCTCCCGAAATGTCATTGGTAAGGAACTCAGTGATGCTGAATTGTCCACGTGGCTTGAAGGGACATTCTTTGACTATACCCCAGCCTTTAATGGGAAATGGGCACATCACACGATATCCAAGTTCCTTCTGTTGGAAGACAACCTCCGCCACTTCATCACCAGGCAATATGAATTCGCCTTAGATAGAGAACCCACAGAAGCTGAAGTGAGTACCCACCTGGAAGAGATCTTCTGGACCCACTACAATAATCTGTATGTCAAGTACGATGATCAATTACATGTGGAGAGCCTTATGGTCATCGCTACAGATCTCTTCCTGTCGCTGAGAGAAGAGATGCATTACCAGGAAAATTTTGACTGGTACATCTATATGTACAAGCGCGCATTTGGAAAGGAGCCTACTATGCAGGAATTGAGCCCACTGGTAGGTGGCGTCGCCCGCCAGGGAAAGAATACACCACTGGATCAAATGCGTTCAGGCCTTTACTGGTGGACAGTTGGGGTCTATTGGAGCCCCATCATGGTTTCCTTGCATCAAAATTTGCTAGGCTTTGACCGGTATCGTCATCATGGCTTGCGCTTGTGGGAACAAGGGGAGGACCGGGACCTCACGGTTACTTTTTCCAAAGCAGGTACACACATGAGGAAGGTGAGGTACAGGAACGATAGACATCCCACAAGCAAGAACCCACAGGTTTTATACCAAAGCCCGCAGACCGTACATGTGTATCCCCGACAGCAATACTATGATGGTCCCACGGAGCCCCGAATCACAGGCCTGGTGGAACGTGGAAATCGTGAACTCTTTGTTGCTGACGCCACCACGCATCATATCTATCGTGTGGTGGAAGGGCTTGAGAAGTCGGAGGAGATAAGGACAAAAAGCTACCACTCTGGGTACATATTCGGAGATTGGCGCCGGAGGGTGGTGCTTGGCGCCGGCCATCCCAGGGACTTCAGTGATGAGATTGTGTTCCAGTATTATGACGCTTCGGGCAACCTGCTGGACCTTCCTGAAGAGGAGGCCAAATGGGTAGCAGCTTATCGCGAGTATGACTATTTGGAGGGTGTCCAGGGAGGTATTTACACACGTCCAGGATTCACGCCGGATGGGCATTACAAAGACCAGGAAGATGGTAAGCTGCTAAAAATCTTGATTGATACTCCGGGAGGTCTGGCGATAGACCACAAGGACCGCCTTTGTTTTGCGGAGACAGGAAACCATCGCGTGCGGCTCATGGATTTCGAAACAGGGGAGCTGACGACCATTGCCGGGAATGGTGGGAGTTCGGGATATGATCCCAAAGTCAATGATGCCCGCAAAACAGCAATTCCTGAACCCATAGACGTGGCCATTTCCAAGCGGAGGGAGGTATTCTTCTTATTTCATATCGGTTTGGGACAGCAATGTATAGGGAAGGTGGATCGGGCCGGATTCTATACCCACGTAGCGGGGTCACCAATTCCCGGGACAGGCACCCTGGATACCGGCACGGACGCACGCTATTTTAAACTTACGGGAGGTACATCTCTTGCTGTGAGCTCCACAGGAGAACTGTTCATTACGTTGGCGAATCAGCATCGCGTCATGGTGGTCACACCTGATGGCTATATTGATACGGCTGCAGGAAATGGAGAGTCAGGAAATCCCAATGATGGTGCCCCGGCCTTGCAGGCTTCGCTGGGCACACCCAACTGCATCGCCTGTGATAAGCAAGGCAATCTCATAATCAATGATCAACTCCACAAGAGTCTTAGAATTGTCAATCTGGCTACCTGCGAGCACTGGTCTGAGACCCAATATCAACCACCACTTGGCTATTTCGATGCCACCCTTGTGCGGCATCGCAATGGTCAATGGACCAAACGGTACACGGATGGAGGTCACGTTTCCTTCGACCGCCAAGGAAAACACTTGTCTACAATCGACCGCTGCGGCAACGAAACCCGGTACCGCTATGAGGCTGACCGATTGATCGCAGTCGAGTACCCCATGGGGGGTCGACTTGACCTTATGTACGACGACCACGGCAAGCTCTTGTCAATCAAAGATCATGTCGGCAGAATGACGAAATTTCAAGTTGACAACGGACTGCTGCAATCCGTTGTTCGCGCCGATGAGGCACAGATCGACTTTGCCTATGACAGGGACGGACGTGTCCTGGAAATGAAGCTGGCGCACGAGGTCATCGCTTACCGCTACAATGAATTCGGACGCTTGATTGCCCAAACTACCAACGGGCAGCTGACACAAATCGAACGCCCCGATGACCTGGCTGCCGGCAACCTGAGCCAGGAGAATCAGGATGCGCTCATCGCTTACCAAAACCACCATGCCACGTTGTCAGCGGAAGGCAACCAGGTATCCTATAGGTTGGACCATGGCCGTGTAGTGGAGTACATTGCCACCAATGGCTCCGATCACAAGATTCAATACAATCTCCAGGGCTTACCGGAGGTCATTACGCGCCCCTCCGGATCTCAGGTCCTATACAATTACAATTTGCTCGGCCAACGTATTCGTGAAGAAGACACCCATACGGGTCGACTGATTGAGACGGTGTATGATGAGCATGGCCGAAAAATATCGGAACAGAATGACAAAGGGATTAAGGCGTTGTTTGAGTATGACGAGGAAGGCAACCTACTTCGCTCCTGGTTGGAGGCGAATGGCCAAAGCGCTGGACTGATAGAAAATACCTATAATGACCAGGGCCTGATCATTAGCCGCGAGAAACAAGGCGTTATCACGACCTATGGATATGATGCGAAAGGAAATTTGGGTCACGAGCAAAGAGGTATCCTCAATACCCAGTTGCAAAGGGATGAGGCGGGCAATATCATCCATCAACAAAAGGGAGGAATACTTCAAAAATTCCATTACAGTCCGCTCAATCAGCTGTTGCGTGTGGAGGAGGGAGGTCAGGCCACAGACTATCAATATGACGCCAGAAGCAATCTGGTTAAGATATCCGCAGCGAATCAAACCAACCAAAAGCTAAGATATGATGGACGTAGCCGGATGGTCGCATTCAAGAACCCTAATGGCAAGGTTTGGCGCTTTGAATACGACTGGGAAGATCGAGTGACGTCAGTTGTTTTCCCGGATGGTAAGGAACTAAAGCGGGAGTGGAGCGGCACATCAGGAATGACAGCGTTTGCCGAAGGAGAGACAGCGTATTTCTCCTATTTTGAAGGAGGTGATCCACGTTCGGCATTCAATGGAGATGGTGGCTACGTGCACCTGACAGATGAGGCTGGGAGGATCATTACACAGTATCAGGTGGTTGAGGATGACACCTTTCAATTGGACCTGCAATTGGACACCATGAATAATATCATGCGATTGCAATCTGATGGGGACGATTTGCAATATGAGTATTCAGCATTTGGCAAGCTGACGGCATTGGCCTGCAATGCCTGGCGGGTGCAATTTCAATATGATGATCATGGACGATTGTCTGCGCTCGTCCGAGACAATGGTTGGGACACGCAGATCAGCTATGACGACGCTGGTTTTGCACGTCAGATCGCGGAGGTTCAGGCTGGCACCGTCAAAATGCAGAACCAGGTAGCGATCAATGCTGCGGGCCATACACAATCTATGCATCGCCCGGAGGGTGATTGGCAGGCGCAGTATGATGAGAAAGGTCAGCTGATAGGAATTGAGCATGATGGTGATGAACGTTCATACACATATGATGAGATTGGTAATCGTCTTGCGGGTCCCGAGGGCAGCTATCAATACGATGGCACTGGTCAGCTGTTGCAGGCATGTCCTCATTTCACCTATCAATGGGATGACCGTGGCCAGATGACGGAAAAAGTCTCAAATGAATCCGGAGAACGACACTTTTATGCTTACAATGATCGTGGTCAATTGACAGGATATCAGCGATACGATGACCATGAAACCGCAGCCGTCGAAGCAACATATCTATTTGATGGTGCTGGGAGAAGAGTAAAAAAAGTGGTCACTTACCGTGATGAACCCGATAAAAGCCACACAAGGAGATGGGTCTACCACGGCGAAAACCTCTTCCTGGAATTGGACGAGGAAGGGGCTGTGCGGCGCCAGTACATCGCGGGTAGCCAATTGGATTCATGGATGGGATTCTTGCAGGATGGGAAAGGCTATTACTACCTCAAGGATCACATGGGCAGCAGCACCGGCATCGTCGACGATGAGGGAGAAGTGGTCGCTCGCTATACTTACGATGAGTTTGGCCAGTTGCAAATCGACATGGCTGACATCGACAACTCGCTTACTTACACCGGCCGGGAGTGGGATGAAGAGAGTGGACTATACTATTACCGCATGCGGAACTATGATCCGGCCCTTGGGAGGTTTATTCAGCCTGATCCTTATCTGGGCTCAGCCAAGGAGTCGAGATCCCTTGTCAACCGGTACATCTACGTGCACAACAATCCACTAACCTATCGTGATCCTTCAGGGCTGAAGGTGGAGGATGCCCTTGCGGCTATTGGTAATGCGGGTGTATGGGTAGCCACGGCGGTTTGGGAACTGCTGAAGTGGCTGCTGACGCCGAATGGGGAAGCTCTGGGTCCTGTGGAAGCAGGACCTGAAGGCAACTACCGGGATAGTTTCGATGTGACCCGGGCAAATAATGCCATCCTTGAGGGGTACTGGGATGCACAGGAATGGATTGTCGAACTTCTGGCCCAAACCATCGGTACGGTTTTGCAGGAGCTGTGGAATCTGGTCAGTGACCTCTTTGATTGGAAAGTTCCGGACATTGAGTTGCCGCTGCTATCGGATGTTGTGGGGTCCGGTTTTGACGACCAGCTATATACGAACCACGGCCAAAACCTGTGGACACAGGCTGGTGGAGGCAGTAACAATAAGGCGGTGATTAATGACCCAAATGATAACAGGATTGAGGCGGTGGGCCTCTCCTACGGAGTATTCAACGTGAAGTTACAGCCAAACGATCCTGATGACCAGTCGGTTATGATTGATACGCACTACTCAAGGAAGTTCAGTGCGTATGGTCAGAAGCCCAAGGTTCTGATCATTCGATCCACAGTACAAATCACAGATGTAGCTTTGGTGAGGGGTGGAATCAAATTCAAAAAGCTGGACCCCAAGACTTTCGGCAACGTTATTCACTATGAAGAAGATGGAAGGAGGAACCCTGAATCTATCCATTTACTCGACTATGGAAGTACATATTTCTTCTATTTTGAAGTGAAAATCCCGTTTCAGGGTTATTATCAATTCGACTATAAATACAAGGCGGCGGGAGTACGCGGACGCAAACACTTCTTTTTGATAACACGGTGAATTTTCAGGGCATGGCCTCTTTAGATTGTAATTGGTGTATGGATATTTTGTATTCGCTGATATGAAAACCCTCATCATACCCCACGACCAGGTAGCAGCACTCATCAACATAAATGAGCTCAGGCTGGAGCTCATCGATGGGTTCAAGAGCTACTCTGATGGCACCTCGCGTAGAGATGGTCAACGCATTGTGCTGAACATTCAAGATGGAAACAAAGCCACACTCCTAGGTCCTGGGACCAGTGCTGGTATCCCCGCTTTTAGTGTCAAAACCAACTCAAAGTATCCGGGACAGGCAAAGGCACTGAAAGGCGTAATCTCCCTTTTCGACATTGAAACGGGTGACTTGCTGGCGCTATTGGATTCGGCATTGATCACGGCTGTCCGAACGGGACTCTGCGCGGCCATCGCGACTAATGCTCTGGCAGATCCCAACATGCGAAGGGTAACTGTGATCGGAGCAGGACGGCAAAACCGCCTGCAGTTGGGTTATTTGCTGAACATGCGGACCATTGAGCAGGTGACGGTTTTCGATGTGAGCGCTAGAAATGCCGAGCGTTTCAAACGGGAATTTGAGGATAGGACCGTATGCGAGATAGCCAAATCCTTGCCAGAAAGTCTTGATGGTGCAGAGATCATCCTGACGGCTACGTGGACCAAAACCCCGATCCTGACCGAGGACATGGTTCCTCAACGATGCCACATTACCAGCCTTGGATCTGATGAGAAAGGGAAAGTGGAATTGGCGAAAAACCTGGTACTGAGCTCCAGTCTGTACTGTGATGATGTATCCCTGAATATGATGATGGGCACACCCGGCAATCTGGAGCTGTCTGAGGATTGCATTGCCGGAGAATTGGGTCAAGTGCTTTCAACTCCTGAAGAGCTCAAAAAACAAGTGGCTCAACGTACGATATACTCTTGCGTGGGCCTACCGTTCCAGGATCTGGTGACTGCCTGGCACGTCTACAACAAGGCGCTGGCCAGTGAAAATGGGGTGTCCCTTGAAATGAATTGACTATGGAATCGTTGTTCTGAGCAACAATTCTGAACAGCCGCCAAGGTCTTTCCTGGTCTAGAGTCACTCAATCTACCAACTGTAGGCAAAAAAACTTGTTGCCACAGACCTATTCATCCAATGCCGCATCTTGTTGTAGCTGCTCTTCCAGGATCTTTTTCCAATATTCCATCAAGTCGTGGTAGGCAGCTACATGTTGGGTTTTTTGAAACTCCAGTATCGGTCGTCTATTGATGAGGATAGGAAGGTCTGGGTAGTCAGCAAGAGGAAAAGTGTACAGCAAGATGGCTTGCTCCACATCAGATAAATGGACTTTGATGAGACTCTGATACAGTTCGCTGTCTTCCCCGGACTCTAGCTTCACGTATCGATCCAATTCCACTAGTAGCAGTTCCACATATTTGAGGTAAGAGTCGAGATTATGGGCGTTCCGCCTGAATATCTGCTGGCCAACGACTTCGACATATTCGGCCAGGCCGTCATCGGTTTGTAGATTTACATTAGTGCCGTGCAGTGCATTGGCAACCTGCTGGTTGAGTGTCTCGAAGAAGTCTATGCTTTTTACTTTGAGGAGCTCTTCACGGCCATTAGCATCGGTTGTCACCAGGGTCTCCAGTTGGTTCTTGAGTTTGAGAAATCCATTGAGGAGATTATAAAACTTGCTTTCAAATCTTTGCTGTTCTGCATATTGAGAGGTCTTCTCCTGTTCAGTCAATTGCCTATACATTAGTGCTGTAGCTTCCTTCTGCTGAATCATACCAGCGTAGAAGAGAAGTACTCCCGCCAGTGCCCAGAGCGAGCCAATAAGTCCTCCCACAACATCACCGAACTGCCCTAACACAGCGGGGTCAACACGTGCACCTGGATCAACAAAACCGCTGACCAAATACGCCAGGAAAACGCTCAACAGCATCCCCGCTCCGAGTATGGCTATCCATTTACCTAATCCCTCCAATGATTGGGCTTTCTTGTTCAGGTGCTCATTCATTGAAAAACAGCCTATGGAACGGTATAATCAACACCTACAATAAATGGAAATTCATTCTTCCTGATCCTGACCCTACGTGTGAGCTCATCGCGGGGGATTTTTGTCATCCCCTTCCTTTGCATGATCGATCGATGTGAAAACCTGGATGGGAATGCAAGCACCTTGAGGGTCTTTCCGGAATCAAAGCGGGCATTGAGGAACTCCTCGATTTCGTTATAGGCATAGCTCTTGTAGTATAGGCCTCGATTCGTCCAGTCATACCTCATAATGTAAGCGACATATATACCAAAGGCTTCAGACCAGTATTGCGTCAGGTGCTGATTGGATATGTCCTTTCCACTTTTTATTCTATAATTGACCATCTCCTCAAAGGCCTCTTCGGTAATGGGATAGGCGACGAAATGGCCTACAGCTGTTGATGTTGGCGTTTCCTGGATGGAAAAGAAGACGGAATAATTCTTATTGGCTATTCTCTTGCCGAGGCTGCTAGCATCGGGGTGCGGAAGCGGATGTTTGTGAGGGTCGGGTTCCCGGCTTTTGGCGAAATCGATTCTCTCTTGCCAGCTGCTCTCAGGAACTTGAAAATGATTGAATGGCATACTGATACGGCTGTGTGTGATACGGAGAAATAATATTAAACAACTAATGGGATAATCTCGAAATCATCTTGTCCAAATTCATCGTTCACATCATAGACAAGCAGGGCGAACCCAAACTGACCTGGAACTTCCAGGCCATTGTGCTAAATTGATCATTGAATGTACGGTACAGGGAAAATGGGCTCCATGAACTACCAATTCCGGATTGTAGCCTGACCCCTGGTCATCAATAATGGTAATAAACTGCTCGCTTCTAGCGCCCACCAGGAGTGGAAGCGGCTCAATCAAGGCCTGCCTATGGATTACAAATTCACAATACCTATCATCATGCTAGTGGCCTTCTGCTGCACCGGAGGGGGAGAGCAACGGGCTGCAAGTCAAGAAGAGGGTATCGGTTGGGAGGTTGAATCTTCCACGGATTTCCTCAGTGGCCAGGGTCTAAGGAAAGTGGAGAGCATAGTATGTGACAGGTCCGTTGGAGTGCTCTATGCATCCAGCGGCGAAAACTATGAAGTAGGGACCAGTGGGTTCATCTCCAGGATATCGTTGGAGGGTGAGTTGCTGGATCTGAGATGGGTGGAACGACTCAACCGGCCAACAGGCATGGCACTGGCCGATTCTATATTGTATGTGGCAGATGTCAACAGGTTGGTGGCCATCAACACTGCTGATGCTTCTGTCATTGCCACCTTTGAATCCCCCATCGCTAACCCAGGATTGAATGATGTTGTTGTGAGTGAAGCAGGAGAAGTCTTTATCTCCGCCTCGGCCATCCATGGGGTCTTCAAGTTGAATGACGGCCATTTGGAACTTTGGCTGCAGGACGAAAAAAACCTTGAATGGGCCAACGGCCTGGCGGTCAAGGATCAGCAAATCTTGGTGGCTGGAATGAATCTGAGTTCGGTAAACATGTCAACTAAGTCCGTGTCCAAGATGACGATCGATTCGGAAATTCAGGATTTCGAAGGGATAGTCCCAGACGGCTTCGGAGGGTTTTTCCTTACGACCGTGGGCAACAGTGCACTATATCACCTGGATCCCAAAAACAACATCACCAGGCTCGATAGCGGAATTGCCTACTTTGGAGACCTTGCATTTGATGGTCCTACCCGCTCCGTATTCGTACCCAGAGGAAACGCGTCCAGTGAAGAATACTTCATAAGTCGCTATTCACTAAGAGAAAGTGCTGAAGGTCGATAGATAACTATTGACCTGGAATGAAAAAGAGGGTAGATTGGAACTAGTTTTAGTCAAGTCCACCAGAATACAGAAATAAAACTCATGACTGACACCAGCCATCACGACGAGCGCATTGCCAAGATGACCTTTGCGTCGGTATATCCCCATTATGTTGCTAAGGTTGAGAAAAAAGGCCGGACAAAGGAAGAATTGCATGAGGTGATCAATTGGTTGACGGGATTTGATGATAAGGAGCTGGAAGCACTCATTTCGAATAAGGTCACGTTTGAGTCCTTTTTTGGGCAAGCTACGTTGAATCCTAATGCTCGACTCATCACCGGAGTCATTTGCGGTTATAGGGTGGAGGAAATCCAAAACCCATTGACGCGCCAAACCCGATATTTGGATAAGCTTGTCGACGAGTTGGCAAAAGGCCGGAAAATGGAAAAGATCCTGAGGAACTCTTGAGTACCAGCCACCGAAATTGAGACGGCAATACCATTCATTGCTAGGGTAGTCTGGTGCTCACGTGAGCACCATATTGTGCTTCTTACCCGGAGAAACCTTTTTTCAGTAACTTGATACGTAGCAGGTCACAACCGCTCAGTAGAAGCGCAAGGTAGGGCCGCCGAGGAAATTGCAGATGCCAACAGATTACTACAAGAGCAAAGCGTCAGTGGAAGAATATATCAGACTGGCGAAAGATGTGAATGGGAGTGAATTGATCGGGAACCTTAAGCGTTTTCTACCAAAGAATTCGACATTGCTCGAAATAGGGACAGG
Organism: Cyclobacteriaceae bacterium; assembly: GCA_965601475.1. Lineage (GTDB taxonomy): Bacteria > Bacteroidota > Bacteroidia > Cytophagales > Cyclobacteriaceae > JAWPMT01. Next base: position 3,287,094 of record OZ271832.1, read on the forward strand.
TCCTGGCACAGACTGGAAACTGCTGGATGAGGATTACCAGGTGGTAGGCTCTGACAATTCTCTTCAATTCCTGGATCACCTTCACTCCTCCATTCCCAATGGACGGTTTATTGAATTGGATGCCGTATCGCTCCCCATAGATGAGAAGTTTGAAGGCATCTACTCGAACAAAGTAATGCATCACCTAAAGGATCATGAACTCCGTGATTCTATTGTGCGCCAAAGTGAGATACTGAAGCCCAATGGCATCATCTGTCATTCCTTCTGGAAGGGAGAAGGATCTGAGGTATTCAAAGGTCTTTTTGTGAATTACCATACAGAGGAATCCATAAGGCTGTTTTTTGATCAGCACTTTGAAATATTGATGATTGAAAGCTACAGAGAGTTTGAAGCAGATGATTCCTTCTTGTTGATTGGAAAGAAGAGGGCCAATACAGAACTCAGGTAGCAAGACCAATCGATCTTTGCTTTTGGCCCCGCCTAATCTCAAAAACAATAAAAAATGATCACAGAAGTAGCCATACTCAATGTCAAAAAAGGACAGGAAACATCTTTTGAGCAGGATTTCAAACTGGCTGGCCAGTATATCAGTGCCACTGAGGGCTACTTGGGCCATACGCTAAAGAAATGCATTGAAACTCCAAACCGATATCTCCTCACAGTAGCCTGGCGAAAGCTCGAAGACCATGAGATCGGTTTTCGGAAATCCGATCGATATCAGGAATGGAAAAAGCGCCTGCATCACTACTATGATCCATTTCCCACGGTCGAGCATTATGAGGATGTTATTTTGCCTCAGTCTTAGCGATGTGGACACATGAGCATTTAGATGATCGCTCGTAATTGACAATTAATTTCCCTCCGAGGCAACTTTGGCGGGATACTTTGCATCTCACCCTCGACAACATCTTCATTTTGACCTCCGATGCAAAATGAAAGTGCTCGTTTCTTGAACCCATCAATCAGTTCACATGAAGAATAAACTGTCGAAGATATTGTGTGTAGTAGGTGCTGTTTTACTGCTGATCATCGCAGGGTTTCACGGGAGTGGTTTCTCCTACGTCAATGACCTCGTTTTGTCTTCAGATGTATCGGACTTAATCAAGAAGATATTTCCTGTGCTATTCATTCTACCTACTATCCAACTCATTGGCTTGGCTGCCTTCGGACTCATGGCGCCCTACATGAAGGAGCAATCCGGAAAGGTTCTTATCGCGCTGGCCATCTTGATTTTGGTCGATGCGATGCTCGCGTTTTACCTTGGCGCCAACATTCCGGGGGTAATTCTGGTCTTACCCGCTGTGCTATTCCTTTTTGTTGTCTATCGCATTAACAGGACAGTCTATTCATAAATCTACACTGCGAAGGGAATTTCGTCCAGAGGCTTTGTTGCATAAATGTCAGGATGTTGAGCAGCTATCAATATCTCGTAAGCTTCTGATTTTCAATTCCTAACAAGTTATGAAGGTTGGGATCCGGAAAACAAAGACCGGACAATAAAACCATTTTAACTACAAATACGTCTTATATTACAGCTATATTAACTTCAAATAGGAAATTAATAGTGGAAAGATATCACTTAGGCGAGTTTGAAGAGATTTTACTACTCACAATTGCTGTATTGGACAACCATGCTTATGGCGTCGCTATCAAAGACGAGATTTTCAAACGGTTGAACCGCAGGGCGAGCATTGGTGGCATGCAAACGGCACTTCGAAGACTCGAGCGCAAAGGCTACCTGACATCAAGTCTTGGAGATGCAACGAAAGTAAGGGGAGGGAAGAGAAAGCGTTTCTACCAGGTGACCGCTTTGGGTTATCGCGCAATAGCGCAGACCAATGACGCAAGGCAATCGCTCTGGAATGACATCGTACCCAACCTGTTTTCGACATGAGGGAAACCGGCGAATACAGGGGCCTGCCGAAAATCGCTCTGGCGTTCTTTCGGTGGTTTTGTGATGAAGAAATCGTGGAGGATGTCGGAGGAGATTTGGAAGAATACTTCCAAAGTAGAACCGAAAGGCTAGGTAGAACCTGGGCAACCCTGCTGTTGGTTCGAGATGTATTGCTCCTCTTCCGACCAGGCATAATCAAACCTGCCCGACGCCATCAAAAATCAAACAATTACGATATGCTCAAACATTTTCTCACGCTATCCCTTCGTAGTTTCAACAAATCCAGGAGCACCTTGGCCATCAATTTGTTTGGTCTTTCCGTGGGGCTCACAGCCACCTTGCTTATCTTCTTGTGGTCCAATGACGAATGGAATGTCGACAGATTTCACGCCCATGATGCCAATTTGTATCAGGTCCTAGGAAATCACGACGTCGCTGGTGCCATCCATACGATCAAAGAAACATCCGGACTCTTGGCTCCCTTATTGGAAACCTCCATACCTGAATTGAGGTATGTGCTCCCTTCCACCAACGCCCAGTGGTTTGGTAAACACATCCTATCCAGAGAGGACATTCGAACCAAGGCATTTGGGCAGTTTGTGGGATCCGACTTCTTCAATGTTTTCTCTTACGGCTTGATTCACGGATCACGCGATCACGTCTTGCAGGACAAGAATGCCATAGTGCTCTCAGAAGACCTGGCAATCCGACTATTTGGTACCACAGAGGGCATTGTAGGAGAGTCGGTGGAATGGACCCTGCATGATATCAATCGTACATTCATCATTTCCGGCGTCCACCAGAATATTCCAAACAAATCCACTGCTCGTTTTGACTTCGTGATTTCTTTTGAACTCTATGAGGAAATCCTGGGTGACGGAATCCACTGGGGTAATTACAACACGATCACCTATCTGGTCACTGAAGAGCAATCGGACCTGGCTAGCGTCAACTCAAAAATTGCGGCACTTTTCGCGGAAAGATCCAATGAAAAAGAGGTAGAACTATTCCTGAGTCCGTATTCGGATCAGTATCTAAGAGGACAGTACACCAACGGCATCCAATCTGGCGGGCGGATTGAATATATCAGGTTGCTCTCGGTTGTCGCCGCGATCATTCTCCTCATAGCCTGTATCAATTTCGTAAATCTATCTACCGCACTGGCATCCCGAAGGCTCAAGGAAGTAGGTGTCAAAAAGGCGCTTGGGGCAAGCAAGCGAATGATGATCTGGCAGTATTTGAGCGAGTCCATGTTATTGACCATTTTCTCCATGGCCATCGCATTGATCCTTACTTTCCTCTTCCTCCCTACATTCAATGCCATCACAGGAAAAGAACTGAGCCTACTGCTTGATCAAAGGCTAATCACTGCCATCGTGGTTATTGTAGCACTGACAGGAGTGTTCGCTGGAAGTTATCCGGCCATCTACTTGTCTGGCTTCAACCCCATACTCATGCTTAAGGGTCATATCAAGACCTCAAGAGGAGAGGTTTGGGTGCGTAAAGGACTTGTGGTCTTCCAGTTTTGTCTATCTGTCGTGCTGATCATCGCCGTATCAGTGATTTACAAACAAATCGATTTTCTGCAGTCGACAAATCTTGGGTATGACAGGACGCATATTATGACCGTGCCCAACGAGGGGAAAATCATTGAGAACATAGACCTCTATTTGACACAGGTCAACAACATGCCGGGGGTCACCATGGCCTCAGCTTCCATGCATAGTCTATTGCAAAGCGGTTCCTACACTACGGGAATTACATGGCCTGGAAAAGATCCTGAAGAACGTATCAAATTCGAGAAGATGAATGTCTATTATGGTTTGATAGAAACGATAGGTGCGGAGATCATTTCGGGCCGAAGTTTTTCAAAAGACTTTGCCGACGAGGAGGCGAAACTCATATTTAATGAAACCGCCATCAGGGAAATGGGCCTTGAGGAACCGGTCGGGAAAACGGTCAATCTTTGGGGAAAGGACCATCAAATCATTGGAGTTGTTAAGGATTTTCATTTTGAGTCATTGCACGAAAGAATATCACCCATGTTCTTCAGGATTGATCCCAGCTACTTACCAACCACGATGATCCGCGTGCAGGGTGGTAAAGAGGATGATGTACTTGAAAGCGTAGAAGCGCTCTATGCGGAACTCAATCCGGGATTTGATTTTGAGTATTCATTTTTGGATGCCGAATATCAGGCTTTGTATGAATCTGAAACACAAGTCTCGACACTGTCCAGGTACTTTGCTGGATTGGCGATTTCAATATCTTGTCTTGGTCTTTTTGGGTTAGCCGCATTTACATCAGAGCGTAGGAGAAAAGAGATTGGGATTCGGAAGATCCTGGGATCTTCAGCCGAAAACATATTTCGCTTATTGTCTCAGGACTATTTCAAAATTGTTGCCCTTGCGGTAATGATTGGCCTTCCGCTTAGCTTCTTGCTGGCCACGGCCTGGTTAGACAACTTCGCTCAAAAAATCGTATTGGAATGGTGGATTTTTGCAACTGGGGGTTTGTCGGCGATTTTGATAGCGTTGCTGACGGTGGCTGTGCAGACCTTCAAAGCAGCCAGGGCAAATCCTGTTCATTCTCTAAGAAGTGAATAGCCATAGAAATGGAACCGGCAAGGCCTCAGCATTTTGCTGAGGCCTTGCTAGTTCATGCATTTGATCTGTCGTAGTAAGTGACGAACGATGATTCTTGCTCAAGCGTCAAAAATCATCCGCTTGCCAGGGTGACATCTCTTTCTTTTCAGTGACCCAAACCAGATCGATGGTCCTGCGGTCAATATCCGTTTTCGCCACTTGCACCTTCACCTGATCACCAAGTGTGATCTTACGCCCAGAGCGTTTGCCATAGACTGTGAATTGCTTTTCGTCAAATTCGTAGTAGTCGTCGTCGAGGTCGGAAAGTCGGATCATACCTTCACATTTCGTCTCGATGATCTCCACATAAATGCCCCATTCGGTCACGCCAGACACGATTCCTTCAAACTCACGCCCCAGCATCCCCTGCATGTATTCCACCTGCTTGTACTTGATGGAAGCGCGTTCTGCGTCAGCAGCTCGCTTTTCACGTTCACTGGAATGGACGGACCTGGCCTCAAAATCCTCTGCGTCGGCGGGTTTGCCACCCTCAAGGTATCGCCATAATAATCGATGAACCATCACGTCGGGATATCGGCGGATAGGAGAGGTGAAGTGAGTGTAATGGTCAAATGCCAGTCCGAAGTGACCTTTTGTTTCGGTGGTGTACCGTGCTTTGGCCATGGACCGGATGGCCAACTGCTCCAACACGTTTTGCTCCGGTTTTCCTTCAATATTGGCCATGAGCCTGTTCAGCTGCTTGGAGATCATCCCCTCTGCCGACATCTGGTGTCCGAACTTGCCAGCAAACTTTGAGAAGGCTTCCAGTTTGTCAGGATCAGGATTGTCATGGGTGCGGTATACAAAGGGGTAGGAGCCGGGTCCGTTCTTGCCGGCTTCCTTTTCGAAGATAAAGGTGGCGACCTCGCGGTTCGCCAATAGCATGAACTCCTCAATCATCTTGTGGGCATCTTTGCGCTCCTTCGGGATGACCTCTACGGGTCGGCCTTTCTCATCCAGACGAAACTTCACCTCTACTGTCTCAAAGTTGACAGCGCCCTGCTTGAAGCGCCTGCTACGGATAATCTTGGCCAGGTCGTTGAGACGGTTGATCTCTTCCTGGAAGTCTCCATTTTTCGATTCTATGCGCTCCTGGGCCTCTTCGTAGGTAAATCGTCTGTCGGAAAAGATTACCGTACGTCCAAACCACCTATCTCGCACGATGCCATCCTTGTCAAGTTTGAAAACGGCTGAGAAGGTGAGTTTCTCCTCTTTGGGTCGAAGGGAGCAGAGACCATTAGACAGTTTTTCCGGTAACATCGGTATGGTTCTGTCCACGAGGTAGACAGACGTGGCCCGATCATAGGCTTCTTTCTCCAGGACGGTACGTGGCCGTACATAATGAGACACATCTGCAATGTGTATGCCTACTTCCAGAAGACCACCATCTGCCCATTGGAAGGACAGCGCATCATCGAAATCTTTGGCATCAAAAGGATCAATGGTAAAAGTCGTCACATCTCGAAAATCCCGTCGGTACGCATATTCCTGCTGGTCGATCTCTACCGGGATTTTCTCAGCTGCTTTTTCGATATTCTCAGGAAACTCAAAGGGTAAGCCAAACTCTGCCATGATCGAATGGATCTCCGCCTCATTTTCTCCCGCAGGGCCCAAGACGTTTTCCACCCGGCCAATCGGGCTCTTATTTTTGGGATTGTGCCATCGCTCTACTTTCACAATGACCTTGTCGTTGGTCTTTGCTCCACCCGTGTTTTCAGGGTGAATGAAGATATCGAAATGCATGTTGCGATTGTCTGGAATGACAAAAGCGAATTTTTTGGAGAGCTCGATTCGTCCGACAAACTCGTCCTTCGAGCGGCGAATGATTTTTTGGACTTTGCCTTCAGGTCGTGCTCCTCGGCCATGTAATTTGGTGATCTTCACTTCCACCTGATCCCCATCAATAGCATACATCAGGTCATCGGTCTTTACCCAGATGTCCTCATCAGAGTCTTCGGAGATGATGTAGGCGAATCGAGGATTGACATGGTCCACGCGTCCTTCAATCACCTTGGGTGTAGCCGTTGATACAAAGCGGCCATCGCTGTTGCGCCGAAGCGCACCTTTGGATTCCATACTGAAAAGCAGGTCCTTGAGGACGTCCTTGGATTTGGCATCGCGAAGGCCCATTTTCTTGATCAGGCCACGGTAGGAGAAGGCTTCTCCGGGGTTTTCAAAAAGTATGTTGCGGGCACGGTCTTTGACGTCAGCCGCTTTCGGTTTTGATCTTCTGCCGGATTTGTGAACCGGCTTTTTACGTTTTTTAGCCATTAGGCTGTGGTAATATTGTGATTCTGTCTTCTGGGATGGTTGGAAGACAATTCATTTTCAAATAGAGTTGAGCTGTTGCTACGACATCTCGCTTACAATACTCAGCGATTCGTTCCAGTCCATCTTCTTCATAGTAGACCCTGTTTACCTGAGAGCCATCCATATCCGATTTGCTGGAATCTATACCAAATATCTCTGTTAACAAATCCAGGGATGTGAAGTTTTTGCGATCTCCAAATTTCCACAACTCCATGGTGTCGATGTGGTGGACCTCCCAGGGTTTCTTTCCGGAAAGGTCCAGGACGTCTGGAATTGGAATGCCGTTGATCAACAGTCGACGGCATAGGTATGGAAAATCAAATTCTTTGCCATTGTGAGCACAGAGCGAGAGGCGTTGAGGATCGAACCTGGCGGAAAGAAAATCCGCAAACTCCTGGAGTAGTTCTTTCTCTTCGTGACTTGCAAAACTCTTGATCCTTAGGGTTCGGTCAGCATCTCCACCCCTTATGATGCCGACCGCAATGACGATTACCTTGCCAAACTCAGCATAGATAGCGCCACGATCAAAAAATAATTCGGCGTCTGACAGCCCCTGATCATTCCGCAGGAACGAGGCCTTCCTGCTCCATTGGTGTTGCATGGCCGCACTGAGTTCTTCAAACCGTGAGGTTCCGGAGATCGTCTCGATATCAATAACAAGTATGTCTTCGAGCGCTGCCATTAGTGATGTAAGACGCCTTTCAGGTTGATCTCGGGAATGAAACTTAGATTCTCTTCCACAATGCTATCAGGTACGAAAATGTACTTCTTGTCATAAAGCTGCTTGTCGATATAGAAGCTCACCCAGTATTCATTATTTAGGTGAAAAACAGCTGGATCGATGGGCTCAATCATAGCATATTCCCCAGCAGCAAGTTGGGGGATCATGTGTCGGAGGGTGGAGGTTTTTTGTGCTTCACCATCCTTCTCCCCATAGCCTTTCGACGTAATCAGGACGTTGTCTAGGGAAACTTTGCTACGATTGATAAGGTATACATGCCATGTGTCTTTTGCCTGTGCTATGACCATATGCACGTCCTCTACGGTAGGAAATTTGATGTCTTTTCTCAATTTCTAATTTCTTCCATTAATGTTTGGACCTGCCTGACAACTAGTCGATCCATTCCATCTCAAACAGCTCACTCAAGTATCCCTTGAGCTTGTCTTCAACTTCCTCCGTATTGGGTGCGTAGCCCAATTCTTTGGCCATTGAAGTGACGGCTTTGTCAGGAATCCCACAGGGGATGATGTAGCTGAAGTAGTCCAGGTCTACATCCACATTGAATGCAAACCCATGCATGGTTACCCAACGGCTCGATTTTACCCCGAGGGCGCAGATCTTGCGGGCTTTCTGTTCATTTTCCCAGTCGACCCACACACCGGTGAGGCCTTCAATCCTACCTGCCGATATCCCATATGCTGCCAGGGTGCGAATAACCGCTTCCTCCAGGGTCCTTAAATACAAATGAATATCCGTAAAAAAATTGTCAAGGTCCAATATGGGGTAGCCCACAATCTGTCCCGGGCCATGATAGGTGATGTCGCCACCGCGATTGATCTTGTAGAACCGTGCACCTTTGTCTGATAGCTCCTGATTGCTCAGAAGGAGGTGTTCGGGTTTTCCACTCTTCCCCAACGTAAAAACGTGAGGATGGTATACAAATATCAGGTAATTTTCTGTGGAAATCTGATCTTCTTCAGGTCGCTTGCGGTTTTCAATTTTCCGATTGACCGTGTCGGCGAAAAGCTTTTCCTGATAATCCCATGTTTCCTGATAGTCCTTGTTTCCTAGATGGACAAAATGTGTTTTGCGATTTTTTAGCATTCAATGTAGGATTCCAATACCTTCAGGCTGCCCTCAGGTACCAGGGTGATGGCTTTCAGGTTGGCAGGTACCAACACCACCTCACCCATGGCGATGGTCTCTTCGCCTCCTTCAAACCGAAGGTGGCCAGATCCGCCTACACAGGTATAGATCCTGAAGGAATCCAGTTCCGGCATAGAAGCATCGAAAGGGGAATCCAGGCTCAGGTTGTTGGTGGTGAAGTAATCGCAGGTCGCGAGTCCAACCCTGGTATTTTGTGTTTCAGGGTAAGCGCTCTTGTACTCAGCGTATTTTTTGAAATCAATGGCGTCCAGTGCCTGTTCCACATGTAGCTCTCTCTTATTGCCCTCAGCATCTACCCGATCAAAATCGTAGATTCTGTAAGTGATGTCGCTGGTTTGTTGTATTTCGGCGATCAACAGCCCTTTACCAATGGTATGGACGCGTCCGGCGGGAATAAAGAATACATCTCCCGCAGTCACCTGTTCTCTATTTAGCACCTTGGTCAATTGACCTTCATTGAAAGCCTTTAGGTATTGATCTTTGGTGAGTTCCTGGTTGAAGCCACTGATAAGGCTGGCCCCTTCATCTGCTTGCATCACGTACCACATTTCTGTTTTGCCTTTGCAATCATGCCGTGACTCAGCGATTTCATCATCCGGATGTACCTGAATGGACAGGTCCTGGTTTGCGTCGATGAATTTAACCAGCAGCGGGAATTCCTCACCATATTCAGAAAATACCGATTGTCCCAGGATTTCTACAGGGAATTCGCTTAGCAGTTCATCCATTCGCCGACCCCGCTCAGGACCATTTGCCACGATCGAAATGTTGCCTTCTACACCGGAAAGTTCCCACGTCTCACCACAGTTGGGTAAATCTCCAAAATCCTTCCCCAGGACCGTTCTGATCTTTTCACCACCCCACAACTTATCTTTATAGATGGGTTGAAATTTAAGTGGGTACATTGTTTTCATACCAAAAATCGATGCATTAAATGGACAGCAAAACTAAGGGAATATTGGCTGAAGATGCGGCCGAAAAATTTCTGACCGAAAAGGGTTTTGAGATCCTGGAAAGAAATTACCGGCATCGAGCGGCTGAAATAGACATGATTGCCCTGCAGGACAATCGCCTCCTGGTATTTGTCGAAGTGAAACATCGGAGCAACAATGCTTTTGGCGAGCCTGAGACTTTTGTCACCGAACCCCAGCAGGAGCGCATTATGAATGCTGCTGATGATTACATTCACGCCATCAACTGGAAAGGCGACATACGGTTTGACATCATTTCTGTGGAGGAGAGAAACGAGATCCGGCATTTTGAAGATGCCTTCTATTGAGTTAGCAATTGAAAAGCATAGCTCCCCATTTTCACAAAAACAACAATGCCAATGGCCACGGCCACGGTAGTTTTCAGAGCCGTTGCAACCAGGAAACCCACGAATGATCCAAAACCGGATTTTAGTGCAGCTCGAAAGCGATTGCCTCCAACCAGATCTCCTGCGATGGCACCAATGAGTGGGCCCAACACAATACCGAAAGGAATCGGGGACAGAACCCCAATCACGGCACCAATGACGCCACCCCATACTCCGGCTTTCGTGCCGCCAAACTTCTTCGTAGCGGCAATAGGTAGTACGTAATCCGCGATAGTGATGCCTGCAACCAGTACACCCCAGAGTACTAAAGATATCGTGGAGAACTGTACATCATTGTCGCTGAGATGGACGCAACAAAGTCCAAGGTAGGAGAGTATCGGACCCGGCAACGGCGGCAGTACCGAGAAGATCACTCCCGCAACAATCAGTAGAATGGCAATGATGAGCAAGACATAGGTCATGCCCAAAGATACTGTGAAGCTAAGGTTTCAAAGGTCTTTTCGCAGCTGCCAGGACCCTGTAGTTCCTAGCGTCCTGGGCGTAGACAATGACACTGGCTTCTTCTACCTTGACGTCCTTGAGTTCGAGTACAATGGGATTTTGTGTTTTAGCGGCAGTTACGGTAGTGAAAGAACGGACGACGTTATCGTGATGCAAATGTCGTCCCCGATTCTCTCCCCTTGTCACCTTTTGGGACAGGTCCCGTTCGACTATGGCGACATTCACAATTGCATGCTTCGGAAGGCTGTGCAGGATATCCACTGAGATGGTTTCAGGTTCGATGGCAACATTTTGTACACTCAGGAATTGGCTACTTTGTGATGCAGATTCTTCAGCAAGTACCGCTTCCCATTTGGCTCGATTTGAACCTACAAATTCGTGTTTGCCATTGACTATCATTTGGGGGGTATAGACCTGATACGACCTGAGTTTTTGAGCATAGGTACGTTGCCTTTCGGTAAAGCGACTATCTGCGTATGGGTCTTTCCAACCAATGTAATCCCAATAATCCACGTGAAAAGAGAGGCCCATGACCTCGGCGTTTTCGTACTCCGTATCCACAATCTGAGAGAGCAGGCGATCGGCTGAAGGGCAACTGGAACAACCCTCGGAGGTGAAAAGCTCCACAACCACGAAGGGTTTCGAAGGCGGGTCCGCCGCAACCATGGGATAAATCAAAGTGAGTAGAAATAGTACAGTATTGATCATCATATCAGTCCATACTCCCTAACTCATAGGATGGTCTACCAGAAGGCAGCCAAAGCGTTCGAAATGTTGCCCTCTTGACACATTACTGGTAATGGAACTCCCCGAATGCTGACTTTATGGTGAGAGACTTTGCGCCCTTCCCCACATGTCCCACTACCTGGGCTGCGACATTGAAAGATTGCGCAATATCGATGATGTCCTGGGCGAACTTCTCCGGAACGTAGAGCTCGAAGCGATGTCCCATGTTAAATACTTTGTACATCTCTTTCCAATCCGTTCCACTTTCTGACTGGATCAATTCGAATAAGGGTGGTACCTCAAACAGGTTGTCCTTAACAATCTTCAGATTGTCCACAAAGTGGAGAATTTTGGTTTGGGCCCCGCCACTGCAATGAACCATACCATGGATCTGACCCGCCAGCTGTTCCAATATCTTCTTGACAATCGGTGCATAAGTCCGGGTAGGGGCCAGGACTAATTTGCCAGCATCTACGGGGACATTTGCAAGCGTCGCTGTTAAGGACTTGCTGCCAGAATAGATGAGCGATGGATCGACCGTTGGATCGTAGGATTCGAGGTACTTCCCGTGATATTCATGGGCGAATACATCGTGACGCGCAGAAGTAAGACCATTGCTTCCCATTCCCCCGTTGTATTCTGTTTCGTATGAGGCCTGCCCAAAAGAGGCTAACCCCACGATAACGTCACCTTCCGCGATGTTCTTATTGTCAATGACATCTGCTCTACGCATCCGGGCAGTGACGGTGCTGTCCACTATGATGGTTCGCACCAGGTCGCCAACGTCAGCAGTTTCCCCGCCGGTAGAGAAAATGCCAATGCCGTGATCTCTCAAGGTTTGGAGTACCTCTTCAGTGCCCTCAATAATGGCTGTGATCACTTCCCCAGGGATCAGGTGCTTGTTTCGACCGATGGTGCTGGACAGCAAGATGTTATCCGTAGCGCCAACACAGAGGAGGTCATCGACATTCATGATTATGGCATCTTGCGCAATACCTTTCCAGACACTGAGGTCGCCGGTTTCTTTCCAATAGATGTAAGCCAACGAGGATTTTGTACCGGCCCCATCGGCATGCATCACCACACAATGGTCTTCGCTGCCCGTCAGTTTGTCTTCAACGATTTTGCAGAAGGCCTTTGGGAACAGGCCCTTATCAATGTTCTTGATGGCTTCGTGTACATCCTCCTTCGAGGCAGAGACACCCCTTTGTGCGTAGCGATCACTCATGACCGCAAAGGAATGTTAATTGAGCCGGACAAGCAACGAAAGTACACTCACGCCACCCGAAAGTACGACGACCAGTGCCAACCCGGCAGGTAGCGAATAAGCCTCGGAGAGAAAACCGATGAGGGGAGGACCTATCAGAAACCCGGTGTAGCCGATGGTGGTAACCGCGGCAATTCCCGTACCCGGTGTGTACCCCGGTTCATTGGCAGCCAGGGAAAAAAGAACGGGTACGATACAGGAATAGCCCAATCCTGTCAATGAGAAGCCAACAATCGAAAAGAGGGGGTCGCCCATCAATAGTGTGGCGCCGAGTCCAACAACCGCAAAAATTCCCCCATAGAAAAGGATCTTGCGTGGACCGATTTTGGGTATCAGACTATCTCCCAGAAACCGACCCACCGCCATGGCCATTGAGAAACCGGAGTAAGATAGGCCCACCAGGAAGGGGTTGCTTAGAAGTGTTTCTGTCATGTATACTGCACTCCAGTCAGCGATAGCTCCTTCACTCAGGAGGATACAAAATCCCATAAAGGCCAGACCCAACAGGCTCAGGTTGGGAAACGCAAAGGTTTTGTCAGTAGCGTCCACTTGCTCGTGGTAAGCATTGATTCTATTGAAAAGGAGTAGCACAACGAAGAGAATTCCTGCCGCCAGGGAAATCAAATGGGGTTGAACTGCAACGTCCAGGCCCAGGAAAAGACTGCCTAGCCCTGATCCCAGCATTGCACCCAAACTCCACATGCCATGACAAGTAGACATGATCGGTCTCCGCACTTTCTTCTCTGTAGCCGCTGCCGCTGCATTCATGGCGATATCCATGAGCGCATTTGTCAACCCAAAATAGAATAGCCCAAAGACCAAAATGTAGTAATTGGGAGCCAGGGATAAGAGAATGGGACTCGCCAGATGCAACATCGAACTCACCCAAACCACTCTGCCGAGCCTGAAGTGAGCAATAAGCCAGCCAGCTAGTGGCATGATCATCATGGCTCCAACCGGGGCTCCCAGAAGCGCCAATCCCAGGTCAGCGTCAGATAGCATCAGGGTGGATTTGACATCGGGAATTCGGGTGACCCAATTGCCAAACAAGAAGCTGTTGAAGGAAAAAATCAGTCCTACAACCCAAACCTCTTTTGTACTGAAATAATACCTGAGATGATTCAACGTCAAATAGTGATTTCTACGTAATTACCTTCCGGGTCAAGCACCACACTTTCAAAATAGCCATCGCCCGTCCAACGCGGTTCGCTGAAGATAGTGTATCCTGCGGATCGCAACTTCTCGGTGAGTGTTTTAACCTGATCTTCGTCGCCGACGGAAAAAGTGAAATGCGCCAAACCATGGTCGTAACCACGCTGACCAACCTTTGCCCCGATATTGGGCATATTCATGATCTCCAACCTACAACCATCCTCGAAACTCAGGAAATATGAACTGAAACCATTCTGGATGTTTTCGTACTTGCTTCCTGCCTCACCATCGAAATACAATTCATAGAACGCTCTCGATTGCTCAAGGTCCTGAACCCATAGTGCGATATGCTCAATTCTCATGTCTGAATTTTTTTCAAAATGAAGGAATAATATGTGGATTTTCTTGGCCGAAATATTCCAATAGTATGCTGATATATTCAATTATGAGCCGTGAATGACAAATTCTTGTTAATTATGTACAAGATGAAACTCCTCAAGGAAATAGTGCAAGTAGGCCCGGACCAGTCCTTTTACGTCGGATGTTTCAGGGGCGATGAGCGTTGCGCCATGAAGTACTGGCATTTTCATCCGGAGTACGAGATTGTCTTTATCAATCAGGGGAAAGGTACCAGGGAAATCGGCAACCATTCGTCTTCCTATCAGCAGGGGGAGTTGATTCTCCTGGGACCGAACATCCCACACCTTGCTTACAAGATTGAACCAGTACCCGAAAACTATGAGGTAGTCATCCAGTTTGGCCAACCCTTTGTGGACAAAGTTCTGGGGTTTGCGGAAATGTCACGTGTTAAGTCGATCCTGGACCTGTCGGCGCATGGGATCGTCTTTGGGGATGAAACCAAGTCGAAAGTCGGTACTTACATTCATGACCTTCTTAAACCAGGTGCTCAGGCGCTCTACAGCCTGATGAGGTTACTTCGCGACCTCTCGGAAGCCTCGGATCTTTCGATATTGAAGGCCCAGGCATTGCAGATTACCAAACCGGATGCGGATGCGAAGCGTGTTGAGAAGATTTACCATTTTATCTCCACGCACTACCGTGAAGAAATCTCCCTTCAGGCTTTAGCTACCGAGGTTGGATTGACGAAGAATTCACTCTGCAGATTCTTCAAGCAGGTGACAGGGAGCACCATCCTCTCATTCATCCATCAATATCGTATCTCTCAATCCCGCGAATTGCTTGAGGACAGCGCGGCGAATGTTAGCGAAATTGCCTTTCAATCTGGCTTTAACGACGTGGGATTTTTCAACAGAAAATTCCGGGAAGTGACAGGGACCACACCTACCGCTTACCGGAAGAGCATCCGAAGGTACGCGACCGCTTATTGATCTCCCTCATCGAAGACGTCACCTTCCAGGAAAAACCGATCATACTCGTCCAGATCATCTGAGTCTGGCGTGTTTTCATTCCTGTTGCGAGGGTTGTAGCTGAGCACTTTGAATTCGGTACGACGATTGCGTTGATGCTCATCTTCATTTTGGGCATCCTTGATGATCAATCTTGATTCCCCATAGCCTCGAGCTGTGACTCTTTCTGCATTGACTCCATTCGTGACGATATATTCCACCGCAGAGCGTGCACGTTTCCATGACAAATCCAGGTTGTACTCATCATCCGCCCTGGCATCAGTATGTGAGCCCAACTCTATGAAGATGTCTGGATTGTCGTTCATGATCGTGACCAAACTATCAAGTACAAGCGCCGCGTCCGAACGTATATTCCATTTGTTGAAATCATAATAGATGTTGTCCAGTACTATAGGTTTTTCGATCACGATACGGTCCATGAAGACTTCCGTATCAAAATCTACGTTGGTGATAAATTCAGTGAGTGTACTTCTGTCAACCGTTTTGCCAACTGTGGAGAAATTGTCCCTCACGGTGAAATAGTCAGTTTTCTCTGCAATGAGCTTATACTTCTCTTCAGGGTATACTCTGAATCGAAATTCACCATCTTCCCCGGTAAAGGCCTCATCGAGTATCGACTCATCTTCACCCATCAACATGATTTTCGAATTGGCGACAATGATCTTCCCTCCTGCATCATCTGTGGTTACAGTGCGTCCTGTCAGGTAGTAATTGATGATTTTCAGATCTGGGTCGTCATTGACGAAAGTGTATATATCATCGTCCCCTTTTCCGCCCCGGCGGTTGCTGGTAAGGAAGCCTCGTGTAAGGTTAAACTCAAAGAATGCGAAGTCGTCGGCATGGGAATTCATGGGTTTTCCCAGGTTTTGTACTTCTACGTGTCCTCTTCTTCTGGTTGCTCTGAAAAGGTCCAGCTTACCAAATCCCGGATGTCCATCGGACGAAAAGTAGAGACTACCGTCTTCGGAAACATAGGGAAACATCTCATTGCCGGGGGTATTGATTTCAGGCCCAAGATTCCGTACATCCACCCATCGGCCTCGCGGATTAAGTTTAGCGGAATAGAGATCTGCTCCGCCTTCTCCTCCGGACCTTGTCGATGAAAAGTATAGCGTTTTTCCATCAGCACTTAATGCAGGGCTAGAATCCCAGGCATCCCGATCATTGATGGACAAGGGTCTCGGCGTAAGCCACTGTCCATTTCTGTACCGGGTAAAATAGAGATTGACTTCATTGCTTCCTGTCGCTTTGCCCGTATTGCCTTTGGCGAATATGATGGAAAGGCCGTCTGGTGATATGGCAATAGAACCCTCATTCACAATAGGATCATTGATCACCGGGTCCAGGGCTTCCATGGTGCGGATATTGACATTGGCCCCACGTGTTTGCACACGATACAGGTCGGTAAAGGGTGTTCCCGTACTGCGATATATTTTACCTCCGTCCCTGTTGCTTGTGAAGTACAGGTAGTTGTTTTTATGGACCGGCGAATATTCCGCGTTTGCCGTGTTGATTGCTTCCAGATTCTTGACCCGATAGTGGTTATCCTTGTTTTTGAGGTTGTCCACGTCATCGAGGTTCTTCAGCTCCTTGTCGGCGAGGTGCATCATGCGTTCGTCCTTGCCTTTGCTTACATAGGATCGCAGGACAGATTCTGCCTGCTCATAATTTTGGTTGGCTTTCAAAGATTGGGCGTAGTAGAAGTGGGCTGATTCCTCATCATGGCCCTGTTCGATTGCCGAAGCATAATATGGAGTGGCTTCACTGATGCGGTTGGACCTGCGGAATGCCTCGGCAATCTGGAAATTGAGCTCCGCTTCGTTCTTCTTTGGGTCGGAATTCTCATATCGTGAAATGATGTCATCATACGCCCCCAACGACATAGATTTTTCCAGCGAACCACATGCCCACAGCAGGGCAAAACATGAAATAATAAATAGGCGCTCCCTCATATCTTATACTTCTTCAGCCAAGTGCTTAAACGAAATTCCCGTAATTGAAGATACTCAATAGCATTGAAACAGTATCAGCTCCAATTGCCCTAATTGAAATACCTGGACAGCCAGGAGTCCTTTGCCGGCAGAATCCATTGACTTTCGTAATCGGCGAGTGTCGATACCGAGTTATTGAAGATCTTGGTATCAGCAGCGATTTGACCTGTGGAGGCACTTCTCTTCAATTCGGCCATGGGCGTCAATGAAACGGTCTCTCCGTCCAAAACCGCCACTTTGCTGCGGTCCAGAAAAGAAATTCCCAGTTGGTCCTGGATTTTCCTAACTAGTGCGACTGATGCATCTATGCTGCAACCAGTGGCGCCGTTGAAAGACTCGTCGACCGATACAACAAGGAATTGATTGAAACGAACTTCGTAGGAGGCGGCCAGTGGCTTGCCATGGGCTTCCCAACCTTCAATGAATACCTCAGTGATTTGCTCAAGCTGAGCCAGTTCCTGGGCATTCAATGCTCTTTCAGCCTGATACACCCAAAGCCTGGAAGTATCCGATAACTTGCCAAATTCTATTTTCATCTGCTTTTTCCTAACTAATGATGGATCAAAAGTAAAAAATAGAACAATGACGTCCGCGAAGAAGTTTGTCGAGCCGCCGCTAAAGACCAGATCCTTCAGCGATCAGCTCGGCCAGGTCACGAACCTGCACTTCAGATTCCTTTTCCTTGTTCTTGACACCATCACTCATCATGGTCATGCAAAAAGGGCAAGCTACTGCGACCGTCGGAGCACCAGTAGCGAGCGCATCTTCTGTTCGTTCAATGTTGATCTCTTTGTTGCCAGGTTCTGCGTCTTTGAACATTTGGGCGCCTCCGGCACCGCAGCAAAGGCCTTTTGTCCGGCAACGTTTCATTTCCACCAGCTCGGCATCGAGAGCTTCGAGTACTTTCCTTGGCGCTTCATAGACATTGTTGGCTCGGCCGAGGAAGCATGAATCATGATAGGTGATCTTTTTGCCTTTGAAGGAGCCTCCTCCCTGTAGCTGCACCTTACCATCATCGATCAGCTGCTGCAAGTAGGTGGAGTGATGGATCACCTCGTAGTTACCACCAAGGTCCGGGTACTCATTTTTGAGCGTATTGAAGCAGTGTGGACATGCCGTCACAATCGTCTTGATCTCGTATCCGTTGAGTACCTGGATATTGGCCATGGCCTGCATTTGAAAAAGGAACTCATTTCCCGCTCTTCGGGCTGGGTCACCTGTGCAACTCTCTTCTGCACCAAGTACGGCGAATTTCACGCCCACGTGATTGAGTATTTTCACGAAAGCGTGGGTGACTTTCTTGTACCGGTCGTCATAGGAACCTGCACAGCCTACCCAAAAAAGTACTTCGGGAGTTTCACCTTTGGCAGCCAAATCTGCCACTGTGGGGATTGATATTTCTGACATAATTGCCGCTTATTCTTTTTCTTTTAGATCATTTGCCCAATTGAATCGGTCCTGTGCGGAAAATTTCCAAGGGGCAAAATTCGTTTCCACATTTTGGAACATGGCGTTCCAGGAAGCTGGCGATCCGGACTCTTCCATGGCTACATATCTCCTCAATTGAAGGATGATATCCAGAGGGTTGATGCTGACCGGACAGGCCTCCACACACGCATTGCAATTGGTGCATGCGTTGATTTCTTCTTTGGTTATATAATCACCCAATAGGAATTTGCCATCTTCCAGACCCTTGCCGCCTTTATCCTCCGAAAGCCCAACTTCCTCCATTCGGTCACGTGTGTCCATCATGATTTTGCGAGGAGAAAGCTTCTTACCCGTGGTATTGGCTGGACATTCAGCAGTGCATCTTCCGCATTCCGTACAGCTGTAGGCATCCATCAGGTTTTTCCATGAAAGGTCATTCACGTCTTTCGCGCCAAATTTCATACCCTCCGGAGGAGGTGCATTGTCACCTTCCACAGGAAGACCCAGCATCATTTTCACTTCGTTGGTTATCTCGGGCATATTGTCCATGTGCCCTTTGGGCTGGACCTTGCCGTAGTAAGTGTTGGGGAAGGCCATGAAGATATGCAAGTGCTTGGAGTAGGTAACATACAAGGCGAATGCGAAAATCCCCACAATGTGGAACCACCAGGCTACCCGCTCAATCAGTATGAGCACACCAGCGCCCAGACCGTCGAAGACACCCGTAAACATCCCGCTTATAAGAAAATCGCCCGTTGCGGTGTAATGGCCGATACCACGTTGTTGCAGCACGAGGTCAGTACTGTTCATTGATAAGATCGCTACCATAAGCACGATCTCGATCACCAGTATCAGATTACCGTCCAGGGCCGGCCAACCATTCATTTCCGGCTTTGTGAAACGGGGAACTTTGAGCACGTTTCTTCGAATTAAGAAAACCACACATGCTATCAATACCAGTGTGGCGAGAATTTCAAAGAAGGAAATCAATGGTGCATAGAAGCTCCCCAGTAGAGGTGAGAAAAGCCGGTGAGTTCCCAACACTCCGTCCAAAATAATCTCCAGCACTTCCAGGTTGATCAACACAAACCCAACATAGATGAAGAGATGAAAGAGTGCAGGTATAGGTTTTTTGAACATCTTCTGCTGACCGAAGGCTATCAGGAAGAGATTGGTCCAACGTTTGGGGTCTGGTTGGATTTCAGCCGCTTTCCCCATCAGAATATTCCGTCTGATTCGGATTACCCGCTTTGAGATGAGGTAACCAAAGAATCCGGCTACGATCACGAAAAGTATTTGCCAAAGAAATTCCATCAACTCAGGGTTAAGATTTTAGGTAGCCAAATATAAGGTGCAGTCAATAAATACTCTGCATGCATACTATTTTTTAATTTCTTCTTTATCTTATATATCTCCGTAAGACTTGTGTGTTTGATTGTTTTATCTACTTTTGCAACCACTTTTTCAGGTGCTGTAGCTCAGGTGGTAGAGCATCGGACTGAAAATCCGTGAGTCGGTGGTTCGAGTCCACTCAGCACCACATGTTTTTCCCCGCCAAGTTGCGGGGTTTTTTTATGCCCGTTTCGCAAAGTCGCTAGCCGTCAGGTATAGCGTCTACTTATCGGGTTCAAGATTGGTACGGGTGACTATTGTTTCTTGGGAACTTTGCCAACTACACTTTTGAGGGAATTCACCTCTTTGGGGCTGAGGTGCCGCCATTTGCCCCGAGCAAGATCGCGCTTGGTGAGAGGCCCAAACATCACTCGGTCCAGTTTTTTGACTTTATATCCCAAATGTTCGAAAATCCTTCTCACGATCCTGTTTCGGCCGATATGTATTTCAATGCCGAGTGTGGTCTGCCCGCTGCCAATGATCGCAAGTTCATCTACTGTGACAGGACCATCGTCTAGCGTGAGTCCCTCCAGGATCTTATCGAAGTCTTTCGGGCTGATGGGCCTGTCGAGTTCGACCTGGTAGATTTTTTTTACTTTGTGACTAGGATGTGTGAGTCGCTTGGCCAGTTCACCGTCGTTGGTGAACAGCAATAGCCCTGTCGTATGTCGGTCCAAACGGCCTACAGGATAGATTCGCTCTTTGCAGGCCTTATTCACCAATTGCATCACGGTCTTCCGATCGTGGGTATCCTCCATGGTGGTGATGAAATCTTTGGGCTTATTGAGCAAGATGTATCTGTTTTGCTCGGGCTTCAAGGCCTTTCCCTTGAGCGTGACCTGATCTGAAGGCAACACCTTGGTGCCCAGTTCCCTGACCACTGCGCCATTCACTTTGACATGGCCAGCCTGGATGAACTCATCAGCATCCCTACGCGAACAGGCCCCTGATGCCGCGATGAATTTGTTCAAACGCAGGGGTTCGGATTGGGGGGTAGCTTGCCGCTGTGGCTGGCTTTTGCCCTGTCTACTCTTCCCCTGAGCCAATGGAATTGTCTTCTAATTTGAAATCCTTAGGCGTAGGAAGTTCCTTCAGATCGTTTATTCCGAAGTAGTCCATGAACTTGGGACTCGTTCCATAGAGGAGTGGCTTGCCCACGGTATCGGCCTTCCCCTTTATTTCCAGTAGTTCTTTTTCCAGGAGTTTTTGTACAGCATAGTCGCAGTTGACTCCTCGGATCTGTTCGATCTCATTTTTGGTCACTGGCTGCTTATACGCAATGATTGCCAGGGTTTCGAGGGCAGAGTTGGAGAGTCTCTTTTTCGACTGTTGCTTGAGAAGAATACCAATGCTGGCCTGATAAGCTGGCTTTGTCAGGAATTGATAACCACCCCCGCTCTTTAGCAGCTCGAAAGAGTACTCATCCGCGTTGTATTTTTCTTGCAACTGAGAAAGGCACGAATCGATATCACTTTCCGGGATGTCAGCCTCAAACATCTCTTTGACACATGCCAACAACTCTTTCTCTGAAATTGGTTTGGGCGAACAAAAAATCAGGGCCTCAAGGTGAAGGATGAGGAAATCCATCGTTACTTCTTTTTGCTCAGCTTGGCTTCGATCGAGTGCATAGTGTGAGGTACCGCCCTTAGCCTCTCTTTGCTGATGAGTTTCCCTGTATCCACGCAAATGCCATAGGTTCCGTTTTTAATCCTAATCAGCGCATTCTCCAGGTTATTAATAAATTTCTGCTGCCTGGCGGCTAGTTGGCTCAGTTGTTCTTTCTCAGCAGTATCTGCGCCATCTTCGAGGGTCTTTACTCCGGAGAAAGAGTCGTCAGTACCCTCATCGGAACTGCGGGTGAGCGACTGTCGAAGGATGGTAAGTTCATTCCTTGCCTTCTCCAGTTTTTGGTTGATGAGAAACTCGAATTCTTTTAGTTCTTCCTGGGAATATTTTGTTTTTTCGGCCATGGGCTTGGGTATTCAGTTATCATGATCATTGCTGATCATCGATCACAAAAATAACCATTAGAAAGATAGCTGCGACCGGGAATGTGAGGGAGCTGCCTGATTCTTATCAGGGAAATTGAAGTTTAAGGTTCTTAAGGCGCCTTCTAAGCGCCGCTTCTTCAATCTCCACCTTGTATCGGTTTTCGATATACTTCTTCACCTCAGTCAGGCTATTTCCTTTATCCACGCGGTCCGCAATCGTCTGATTGATAACACATACCATAACTGCTCTTTTATTCTTGTCTGTGATTTCAATACAAGACCTTGACGAAATTAGTTTTATGGAGAGGCATGTTTCTTTGAATAATCCTATTTTTTCAGAGCTAGGATCAAAAGTCTCGGCCAATGGCTATGGTTTCCTTGAATATTTCGGCGGAGCCATTGCTGCCAAAGACTTCGAACACAACAACGTAGTACCCGACTCGTGCCACCGAACCCGTATCACTTGTTCCGTCCCATCTGACAAATCCGTCACTGGCTAGCGAGATGCCTTCACCAAGTGTACGGATCAAGCGCCCATTTTGGTCGTACAGGTAAATATTGGCAAACAGACCGCTTTGTTCGAATTCATAATTAATGGTGGTGAAGGAGTTGAAGCCGCTACCGGGCACAAATACCCTGGGTTCTGCCTGAACTGGGTCAGTAAACGCCGGAATATCAAATCCCTGACTGTTTTCGTACCCAGGCGTTGCAAAGCCAATAGTGCTGGCTGCTGAAGCCCAGTTTTCAGCGTTGTTTGGGCGATCGAAAGACACCCTTTCCAGCGAAACACCCTCTGTGTTTTCCAATAAGGGGTTGTGAAATCCGTCCTCATAGTAGAGCGAGTCCAGCAGCACGCCTCCCATGTATAGGCTTACTGTGCCCTCATCATTGGGAAGTGTAGGCAACGACGGTATTTCAGCGATGTTTTCCGCTACAGCATTGGGATAAAACAACAGCAACGATGCACGATTTTCGGTCAATACCATGTAGTCATTGGGGGCCACGATAATCTTTTGCGAAATCACCTCACTGGAGGATTCATTGCGTATCTCCAAATCCTCAAGGCTCAGAAAATCCGAACTTTGATTGAAAACCTCTATAAAATCGAAACCATCGGGTCGGGGATCAAACAGTATTTCCGAAAGGAGAATATCATCTTCGCCGGCTTCAAAGGGGAGAACGAAGGCCCGCTGATTACTTTGGACCGCATTGCCAAGACAATCTGCCAGGTTTTCGACAATGACCGTGTACTCCTGTCCCTGAGTGAGCGCAGGCTCAACCGCTACCGAAATCTCTGCTCCCTGGATGTGGACGGTTGAGTCTACTGCTTCAAGACGCGGATCAAACTGGAAACTAACAGATACGGTGGGGTCCAGGATTTCGTCAAATATGAGGAGTACAGAATCCTGGTTCAATGCCACGACGCGCTCTAAACTTGGGCCGAAATTGTCGGGTATCGTGGTGGCCACCGAGTTTGCAACGCCCGGAGTACCACCCTGCTCAGCCAATGAACTTGACCAGTTTTCAGATTGGCCGCAAGGATTGTCAATATCTTTGATTTCCAACGCCACGCCACCATCTCGGTTTTGTGGCTCATGCCAGCTCAATTGGTATTCCACCTGAAAGATCAGTTCGTCGTCGTGCCAAAGGCCAATCAATTCGCCTGCATTGGTCAATGCAGTCCAGTTGGATATCCCTCTCACGGCTAGACCTTCAAAATCAGGTACCGAACTTGCGGGGGCCAAAACCTGATATTCACGGGGCTTTAGGATCCCACCAATGGTGGACGAAGCGCCGGTTGCGTCCTCGATTCTGACTTCGGAAAGCGACAAGAGCCGATTGCTTCGATTATGTATTTCCAGGTATTCAGAATTGGGCAAACCTCTCACAGGCTCGGGGTCTGCCATGATTTCTGTAATCAGGATTTCCCCGAAAGTAGGAGTGCTACCGATGCCGAAGGTCAGTACCGTATCGGCAAGCGCGTTGCCAGAGCAATCAAGCGGTCCGCTTATCGTCAGTTCATTGACCAGATCATTCGGGATTTCATTCGTGAAAATAATTTCGACAGTCTGTAGGTCAGCAGCTACGGCGATAGTGGCTACTTCCAGAACGGACGTAAATGCCCGATTCCGCAGTGAATTGCCATCCATTTCTTCCGAAAAGCGAATTTGAATTGTTTGCTTGTCAAGCACTGTCTGAAAACTTACCAATGGCGGAATGCGCTCAGGTATATCACTAAATACCGAATTGATAAATCCCGGCGTGCCGCCAGAAGCGTTGTTGCTCCCGATCCAATTGGCAATGCCCTTGCACTCGCTATCGGGATTGATGAGTTCCAGACTGTAGCCACCATCCTGCTTGGCAGGGTCCTGGTACCATCCGATTTCATAAGCAACGTTATCAATGACGGTGCTATCTTGACTGATTAGGGCGATGTCCTCTCCGCCATTGTTCAAAGAAGGCAGACCTGATACTTCTATTGCATCAATATTTGTGAATAAGGCCGCGCTCCCCGTTGGTACCAGCAGTACATATGATTCAGGTTGAATGACACCGCCGATGGGTGAGGAGACAGCACTTCCGTCACTGATGCGAATCCCCTGCAACGAAAGCAATCGATTGGATCGGTTGTAGATTTCCAAATACTCTGAGTTTGGCAGGTCCACAGTTGGTTCAGGATCGGCCATGATTTCTGAGATGATCACTTCGCGGAAGGACGGAGCCGCACCAAGGCCAAAAGTAAACGTCGTATCTGCCATGACGTTACCCGAGCAATCTTTGGGACCTGATATTTCCAGGTCATACAAAGCCTCTTGCGAAAGCGAAGTTTCAAACAAGACTTCTACTTCCAGTGCGCCTGGTCCTATGATCACGCTGTCGATGCCGAGACCTGAAACTGAAAATGAACGCATCCGGATGGATGAAGCATCCATTTCCTCTGAAAAGCGCAGTTCAATTCCAGCGGTTTCAACAAAGTCTAGTCTTACAGTCGGGGGTGTGGTTTCGGGAGTGTTGCTAAACACTGAATTTTGGGCTCCGGGAGTTCCTCCGGAAGCGTTTGTAGAGGCTATCCAATTGGCGATTCCTTCACAAGCGCTTTGTAAATTGATGAGTTCCAGACTATATCCACCATCTTCTTTGTCACCATCCTGGTACCAACTCAGGTCATAAGTCACGTTGTCAATCACGACACTATCGCCATCGAGGATAGCGATTGCTTCACCATTGTTATTGAAGGAAGGTAAGTTGCTAACACCCCGAACATGCACCCCCGAAAACTCGGAAATGTTGGCGGAAGGTACCAGGACCACGTAAGCGCCCGATTCCAGATTGCCTCCTATCGGCGAAGACATGCCGCCACCTTCTCCAACGTGGATGTCATCGAGAGATATCAGCTGACTTGAAAGATTGAATACTTCGATGTATTCCGTTTCAGGAAGACCAAGAGGGGGTGTTGGATCGGCCATGATTTCAGTGATCCTTAAGTCGCCCTGCAGTGGATCAGCCCCGACGCCAAACACAAGTAATGTATCCGACATGATGTTGCCACTGCAATCTGCTAAACCTGAAACCGTCATTTCATAGCTTATCCCCTCGGATAGGGCTTCGTCTAAACCCTGAATGACACTCAATCGATCTTCATCAACAGTGAATGCTTCTATCGAAGGGCCATTGGTGGAGAAGCTGGCGAGGTTGAGTGTGCCAGGATCCATCTCCTCAGAAAAGGTCATGCGCAGCGTGTCATCGGTCAGGACATCCAGGTCCAGTACGGTGGGTGAGTCTGTGTCTGGATTTGTGGAGAACACCGAATTTGTAGTGCCGGGTGTACCGCCAGACGGATCCGTGGAGGCGGACCAGTTTGAAGCTCCTATGCAGGCACTCTGAGGGTTGATCCGCTCAAGGCTGTAGCCACCATCGTCCTTGGTGTTGTCCTGGTAGAAAGCTGTCGTGTATTCCAACCTATCCACAATTTCACCATTGATATTTGCCAGGACGATCGAGTCCTCGCTGTTGCTGAAATTGACCAGACCATCTATTTGGACAACCTGAAAACTGCTAAAATCTGAGAAGTCACTCTCATCAACAAATGCCATAATAGCTCCCGCAGCTATTGTGGTATCTGGTAATTGTATTTCATCATTAGCCTTGGAAATCCGCAGGGAGCTTAGGTTGTAGTCGGTGCCTGTTACGTTGATCAATTCTAAATATTCTGCTTCGGGGAGTCCAACGGCCGGTGTCGGATCTATCATAATTTCATTGATCAGTATGCTTCCAACAGGGACGACCTCGGGTGGATCATAGGTGAAGTTAAGGGTGTCTGCGCTTTGAAAATTTCCAGATTGATCAGAGAAGCTCTCAATGATGAGCTCATAGTCCTCTCCTTCTTCGAGAGATGGGAAAGTGGAAGAGAGTTTCCCGGAAGCCCCAAAGGAAAGTTGCGTGGGGTTGCCAATGTTGGTAATGCTGACCTGACTGGGTGATGCCAATGTATTTTCATCCAAAAGCTCTGAAAACTCAATTTGAAGCATACCGTCAAAGCCACTTTCCACTTCCTCAATGGTAGGTGCTTCGGTATCGATGACCAGGACCTCCTGATGATCCGGGAGGGTACGGTCGTAAAGATCAATGAGGCCTTGCCAACTGAGGGTAAAAACTTCATTTTCGGGCAGATCTGACGAAAGTACTAACCTGATGATCGCTGCATCGTCGGGATCAATGGAGGCAAGGGCGATTTCGACATTGCTCAGGTCAAATTGAGTGGCATCGATGTCGTCGAATTCCGTCTCAAATTCCAGGTCAAGGGTTCGGGTATCTATCACCGTTATACCTTCGAGAAAGTCATTGTAGGCAAATCCGGTACTATCAAATTGAAGTGATCTCCCTGAAGCATCCTCAATGTCTGATGTCACCAATGAATAGGATGTGCCGTCTTCCAAGGTTTTCCGAAATATGACATCGAATTGATCATTATTGATCTGCTCCAGTGCCTCGATGGTCAAACCAGTGAAATTGTAGTTCTTTCGCTTCGTCACCGATGTCGACATGGACTTGCTATAGGTAATTCTCAGCGTAGAATCATTTATAGCCCTCAGCTCTGAAAATCTTGGATTCTTTGTGTCAAGGGTTCCCGTGAGAGCTTCAGTCAATTTATTACCCTGATTGTCGGCCCAGTTCGCGATCTCGTAAGAGGTAATTCGAGAACTTTTCAGCGCCTTCTCAAAGATCAGGTGGATTCTTGAACTGTCCGGACCAAAGGTCTGAATAGATTCCGGGTTTTCTGATGCGACGCTGTAATTGGAGTTCACCAGGTCGACAAACTTCAAACTTTCACTTGCTGAGATAGCGATGGTGGTGTCGTTGAATTGGAAGATATCATCCAGCCTTGGTGCCAGGGAATCGAAGGTGAAAGCCTTAGTGCGGTTGGACGTGCTGAAGTTGCCGTATAAGTCGGCTATGCGTGTGTAAGTGAGTTCCGTTTCTACTTCAGGCGTGAAGTCATCAGCAAATGTCAGTGTCACCGTGTTGTCATCCAGGGAGGCATCGGTTGGGAAATCACCGCGATCCAGTTGGTAGAAGCTTAGGTTCGTTGCAGATACGGGATCCAATGATTCGTCAAAGACAGCCGTCAATTCAGAGGGTCCTGAAGCTCCCAGCGTCGTGATTGATGGATTGTCGGTGTCATATCTGAAAGTGAAGGCTGGGGTAATCAAGGCCTCGTCATCCGTCTTGGCAATCATGCCTTCAATGAACAACTGCAAATCTGTGTTGTCATCCATGTTGCCGTCGAAAACAAGTCGGTAGGTATCACCGGAGGACCGAACAACAGATGTCGGATTGCCCAGGTCCTCCAACTGGTAGTTGAAAGGGTTGGTCCCGGTAGCAGCTGTGACTTTTTCGGAGAATTGAACTTCAACGATGTTTGCAGCCACGGCAAGAACGGTATCCACTTTGTCCTCGAAACTGAAATCCGTTGCTTCATTGCCGCCTACATTGCCGACCGTATCCTCAATGGAGTTGTAACTCAGCGTGTAGGTAGTCCCAATGGAAAAATCCACATCAAACTCCACAAAAATCCGATTGGCGGCGGTATCCTGAAGGGTATTTGTAACCGGGGAGCCAATGGATTGGTTTACCGTGAACAAATCTTCGTCTTCTGCTACCGATTCGCTGAGTGGCTCATTGAAAACAAGGAAGAGGGAATTCGCACCCGAAACGATCAGCGCCTCGAGGACGGGAGCTGTTATGTCATAGAAAAAGGTATCACTTGCCGAATCCGAAGCGTTTCCACTGCAATCTTCCAAGCCTGAGAATTCCAGCGTGTAGGAATTCTCCGAAACAAGTTCCGTGTCCAATGAAAGACCCACAGTATTATTGTCGATGAGTCCGACGGCTGTAATGCTGAAACCACTCAGATTGAAGTCTGTGGCTTCCAGGGCACCTTCTTCCAATGGCTCATCGAAAGCAACCTGAATGGAATCCGGACCGATCACCTCGAGCGAAACGAAAGAGGGCGCGGTAGTATCTGGTGTGTCGTCAAACACAGTATTCTCTGCCCCTGGTGTACCTCCGTCAGTGGCCGTGCTGGAAGCAAAGTTGAAATCCCCCGTACATGGTAGGGTCGGATTGATTTGCTCATAGGTTATACCATTGGTGGGTAGGCCCGACCCATAGTCTACCTGGTCGATGATAGTGCTGCTGGCATCCCTCAGGATCATACTCACATCCGCCAGGTTGAAATCCGGATAGTCTGATACACCCACGACGTCCCCGAAGCTCTCAAAATCGGCTACATCGTTGTTATCACAAATGATCACATATGCCCCTGGGGCCAGCGTAAAGCTTGACATTGATCCGGATGTGGAGGTGGATGACGCTTCTTCCTCAATGACGAAGCCTGCCAGATCAAAATAGTCGGTAGTGGGATTGTACAATTCTACAAATTCCGCCTCCGGAAGGCCCAGACTACCGGTTTGATCGACATTAAACTCGTTGATTACTATGTCCCTTTCTCCCGGAGTACCAAAGACGATGTACTGGAAGGACTCGTTGCTGTTTGTGGCGATTTCATTGTTGCTTAGGTCCTCGATATTGTTAACGACCAGGTCATAGGTTGTCCCATTGGTCATTGTGGAGACGGTGAGGGAAACGAGGCTGTTGTCTGAATCATCCCTTTCAGCCGCAATCACACTAAGTCCGTCAATGGTGTAGTTGGCGCTGGTTTCTGCCGAGGATTCCTCGATATCTTCGTTGAAGTCCACCTCGATTGAGGTTTCGGAAATGGCGGTTACAGCGTTGATCATCGGGGGATCAGTGTCAGGCAACGCAGATCCTGTCACCACAAAATCGTCAAAAAAATGACCGTTTACCGCGCCGTTCAATGAGGATTGTTCGATGTAGATACCGAAAGCTACGGAGGTGTCGAAGGTGTTGTCGGTCACTGTGCCGCCTGTTACAAAACTGCCGGTGTTTCCATCATCATAGTCAAGGGTCCACAGGTCAGAGGTATTTCGCGTCACGCGGATTTTGAATGGATTGCTGCTACTGCTGTCAAAGAGGTCATCGCCAAAATCAATGATCACTGCCGGGGAGCCATTGGTGATCTTGTATAGCACAATTTCATCATCGGTATCTCCTAACCTCACGAAATAGCCATTGATGGTGCTTGATGTGAGATCGGACTGATCAGCCATCAAGTAGACATCAACGAAGTTGGCACCTGATGTTGAAAATTGCAGATCTACGAAAAATTCCCACGATGCGTCGTAGGCAGCAATAGAAGTAGTGCTCAGGTAGTATTCATCCAATCCCCCCGCATCGGGGTCATTGTCGGTGTTGAGTTCGCCACCTGTAACCTGGAATGCGTCAGTGTCTCCTGTCCAGGCTGGGTTACTTGTAAAATCCCCATCGGCGAAGTCGTCAGTGACTTGTCCAAAGAGGATAAGCGCATAAGAAACGAACAGCGTGAAACACAAGGTTTTCTTCATAGGCAAATACCGAGCGGCCTAAATTATTGGGGAATCATCTTTGAATACTTACTACAATCGTTATCAAGCTGTTAAATGTAATTTTCTTTACCATCTTCTGGGCTGGATTTTTGAAATTGATTGCCGGTACTCACTAATTTCGCTTTCTATTTTTGAACCGATTGAATTTATATCCGGATGAAACTTGCGGTAGTTGGTGCAACAGGATTGGTGGGACAGGAAGTACTCAAAATCCTTGAAGAGCGAAATGTAGATTACGATACACTTTTACCTGTGGCCTCAGCGAGGTCTGCGGGCAATGAGATTGTCTGTAAGGGAAAAACCTGGATCGTGATTACACTGGAAGAAGCCCTGGCGCAAAAGCCCGACGTAGCCATCTTTTCAGCAGGAGGTTCGACTTCGCTGGAATGGGCTCCGAAGTTCGAGGAGGCCGGCACGATCGTTATCGATAACTCTTCCGCGTGGCGCATGGATCCGGATAAGAAATTGGTCGTTCCCGAAATCAATGGGGATCAACTGCGGATTGACGATCGAATCATCGCAAACCCCAATTGCTCCACTATCCAGATGGTCCTGGCCTTGGCTCCCCTCCATGCGAAATATGGTATTAAGCGAATTGTGGTTTCCACATACCAGTCGGTTACAGGTACTGGCAAGGATGCAGTGGAGCAAATGATGAATGAGCGAAACGGCATTGACGCACCTAAAGTCTACCCACACGCCATTGATCAGAATGCATTGCCTCACATTGACGTCTTTTTCGACAATGGCTACACGAAGGAGGAAATGAAGATGGTCAATGAGACTAAAAAAATTCTGGGGGACGACACCATACAAGTCACGGCTACTTGTGTGCGTATCCCTGCCGTTGGCGGACATGCTGAGGCAGTAAATGTTGAATTTGACGAGGAATTTGATCTGCGGGAGTTACGCCAAATTCTGGCTGACACCGAGGGCGTGGAATTACAGGATGATCCAAGCCAGAATATTTACCCGATGCCCATCACCGCGCATGGGAGGGACGAAGTATTTGTCGGGCGAATTAGGCGTGATGAAACCCAGCCCAAGACGGTGAACATGTGGATTGTCTCTGACAACCTTAGGAAAGGTGCTGCCACCAATGCCGTTCAAATAGCGGAATACATGCTTGAGCGCAGCCTGATCTACTAATAGGTTACTGGCAAGAATTTAAAATTCTCACCGTCGAACAAGCCCTTGTCACTCAGTTTGAGGGATGGGATCACCAGCAGCGCCAGGAACGAAAGGGTCATATAGGGGGCGCTGAGGGTACATCCCATTTCCCTTCTGACATATTCTGTCATTTCTGTGTACTTCTCAGCCACCGTATAGCCGTCGGCGGAAGTCATGAGGCCAGCCACTTCAAGTGGCAAAACCATATGATCATTCCCGTTCGTAAAGGAGATGCCTCCGCGGTTTTCCACCAGCAAATTGATGGCCCTGGCCAGTTCGTCATTACTCGTTCCGACAGCAATAATGTTGTGAGAATCATGTGCTACGGTCGATGCGATGGCTCCGGATTTCAGGTTGAAATTGCGGACGAATGCCACAGCGGGTTCAGTTGACCTGTATCTGTCTTTGACCACAATCTTGAGGATGTCACTGGCGATCGATACCTGATCTTCTCCCAGGTCAGTACTTTTCGCCGTTGAACTCCCGGTAATCAGTTGGCCATCTTCCACTTCGATGATTCTGATATTCGCCTTCAATTGTCCAATGTTGAACTCATTTGCAGAAACTGCGGCAGTATTGAACTGATTTACAATTTCACTTTCAGTTCTTCGGATTCTTGTTTCGCCGTCCTTGGCTACATTTTTCCCATTGATCCAGGTTCCTGTGACTGATAAGTCCTGATCAATACCATCCACAGTGATGAAGTCTGCTGGTTCCCCGACATTGAGTAACCCGACATTCAGGCCATAATGGACGACTGGGTTAATGCATGCTGCCTGAAGCGTATCAAATAGATCATAGCCTTTGCCTAGGGCTCGTGCCACCAACTGATTGATATGCCCTTGGATCAGGTCGTCGGGATGCTTGTCATCCGAACAAAACATGATCTTATCCGCATCTATCCTGAGCAGATCGATCAGCGCATCGAAATTCTTGGCAGCGCTTCCCTCTCTTATGAGGATCTTCATGCCTGATTGCAGTTTGTGCAAACCTTCGGCGTAGGTGAAGCATTCGTGGTCAGTGGAGATTCCTGCAGAGAGGTACTGGTCCGCCTGCTCTCCCATCAATCCTGGTGCATGACCGTCAATGGGTTTGCCTAGTTCTTTTGCAATGTCGATTTTTTGCATCACGAGATGGTCTCGGGAGAGAACGCCCGGCCAATTCATCATTTCAGCCAGATACTTGATTTCAGGTCTGGAGAGGAGTTCCCTCACACCTTCAGCGCCAATCACGGCTCCGGCAGTTTCGAAGTCTGTGGCAGGTACGCACGAGGGAGCACCGAAGTTATACTTGAAATTCACTTTGGCAGCATCTTCCAACATGTAGTCCACGCCTTTGATCCCCAACACATTGGCAATTTCATGCGGGTCCGATACCGTGGCCACTGTGCCATGTACCACTGCGAGCCTCGCGAATTCGGAAGGGATAAGCATGGAACTCTCAATATGCACATGGGCATCGACAAAACCGGGTAAAATGTATTGGTCCAGTGCTTCTTTAACTGGTGTGATCTCAAGTATGGTGTCGTTGTAGGAAATCTGCGCCGGGAAGATTCGCCGTCCCGGGATATCGATGTAATTGGCTTTGATTTTGTTGATCATTTTCAACTGCTAATTCTTATCATTCGTCATGAAATCGTTTGTATCTATCCGTAACAACCTGAATAAGTACCCCAAAATTTGCTATAGAACTAACCAAATTCTTAATTTACCGTTGATAAAAGAAACTCAAAAATCTGAAACGTTTCCTGACCATATTATTTGCTCTGGGTATCGTCTTTACGAGCTTCGCCTCGACTACTCCCAGAACGGGCAAGAAAGAGAAAGATAAGCAGCATTTACAAAAACCCGAGAAAAGGGACATCGCACCTAAGGTCCTGGATGACGACGAGGCTGGTGGCTCGTCAGTAAGCAGTGATCATCGGGAGCCCCTGGTACTGAAAGCTGACACTACGGAGACGTCCTTCCAGAAGTTCAATTTCATTTTCTACTTCCTCTACAAGTTCAAATATGAAAAGGATGTGAGTTTTGAGAATGGCGATATTCGCTTGTTCGAAACTAAGTAACTGCTAAAAACTGGTCAATTTCCTCCAAAGTGATACGGCCTTCATAAAAGGCCTTCCCAAAAATCACACCGTACAAACCATCGTCTCTCAGACGTTTGATGTCTTCGATATTTCTCACACCCCCACTGGCGAACAGACACAAATCCGGGAACTGCTTCATGATGTTCTTGTAGAGGTCGAATGACGGACCCTCAAGTGCACCATCTCTCGAAATGTCGGTCGTCTTCAGGTACTTCAGGCCGCGATCGTAAAAGTATCCGATGTGGTCAAAGAGGTCGATTTTCGTCTCCTTTTGCCATCCGCCCACACGGATGAGTCCTTTCAGGCAATCTGCCCCAAGGGCGATCTTTTCCCTTCCGTAAGACATAAGCCAGGAGGCAAAGAGCTCCTTGTTATATACCGCGATCGTTGCCGAAGTAATGCTTTCCGCCCCTGCCTCAAATGTTTTTGTGATATCGCCATCTGTGTGCAATCCCCCGGAAAAGTTTACCTTCAAATCAGTGTAAGCGGCAATGGTCTCGAGGGTAGGGTAGTTGATCAATCGTCCCTGCTTTGCACCATCAAGGTCTACCAGGTGAATTCTTCTTATGCCATGATCTGCAAACTGTTGGGCTACCTCCAGTGGACTAACATCATATGCCTTCTCATTTTCATAATCGCCTTGCGTGAGACGGGTGGTCCTGCCACCAATGACTGATATAGAGGGAACTAATTGCATGAAGCGAAGGAATCAAAAAATATTGACACTGTAAAAGCTTTCCCAGGTCCTTTTTTAAAGGTAGCTATTTCGCTTCAATTGAGTACTACCAGCTTGAACCCTTCGCCATGGACTGTCAATATCTTAAGGGTTTCGTCGTCCTTCAGGTACTTGCGGATTTTGGCAATGTAGACATCCATGCTTCTTGCATTGAAATAGCTGTCATCTTTCCAAATGCGTTTTAGTGCATCACTTCTGCCTACGGTCTTGTTGACATTTTCAAAGAAGACTTTGAGGAGCTCGTTTTCTTTCGTTGTGAGCTTGATCTCTCTTTGCGGCGTGATCAGTCGATTTTCGTCGTAGTAGTACGTGAGGGCACCTATCCTAAACTCCTTTGGCAAATCTTTCTCCTGTGTTTCCTTCAAGGTCCTTTTCAATACCGCATTGATGCGCAACATGAGCTCCTCCATGCTGAATGGTTTAGTAACGTAGTCGTCTGCACCAATTTTGAAGCCTTTCACAACGTCTTCCTTCATAGACTTTGCGGTGAGAAAGATGATAGGGATGGTCTGGTCCTTTTCGCGAATTTCCGAAGCCAGGGTGAAACCGTCTTTCTTCGGCATCATCAGGTCCAGGATACAAAGGTCGAAATGTGCCTGATCGAAGACTTCTCCACCTGCTTCCCCGTCTGTGGCGAGCTGTGTCTCCAAACCTTTCAAGGACAAATATTCACTCAATATCTGACCAAGATTGGGATCATCTTCGACCAGGAGGATTTTAGGTTTTTGCATGGTGATTAGGTAATATGATGAAGAATTTGCTGCCTTTTCCGAGTTCGCTCTCCACTCTGACTGTGCCGTGATGTTGGTCTATGACGTTCTTGACGTAGGCCAATCCCAACCCAAAGCCTTTCACATCATGCACATTTCCGGTGGAAACCCTATAGAATTTCTGAAAGATCTGCTTCACTGCTTCTTTGGACATGCCCATGCCATGATCTTGTACCGAAAGCACAATATTCTCACGGCTCTGCTCGGTCCTGATGACGATATGCGGCTTTTCTGGTGAATATTTTATGGCATTTTCGAGCAGGTTCAGCACAACGCTCATTAAATGCACATGGTCTCCCTGCACAAGGTCATTCTTGGCATTCAGGACCGATTTCACCTGGCCTTCCCGCTTATCAATCTGTAAGGTGATTTTGCTTTCGGCTTTGTTTACGAGCTCGTGCAGGGACAATGCTTCCATTTTCATGGTTTCATCTCTTCGCTCGATTGCCGCCATTTGCAAAACTTTTTCAACATGTTGCCCCAGCCGGTGGTTTTCCTCACCGATCATGGATAGGTACTTTTTCCGAAAAACTTCCTGGTTTTGAAGAGCATCGTCCTGCAGTGCTTCAACAGCGATACCCACAGTGGCGATTGGTGTCTTCAGTTCATGCGTCATGTTGTTGATGAAATCATTCTTTATTTCGGAGAGCTTCTTTTGGCGGAAGATTGTACGCACTGCATAGCCAAAGCAGAACATGATCACGAGTACCAGTATACCGGAGCTTGCCGATGTCAACCATATCTTCCCAAGTAGAAATTGGTTCTTTTCCGGAAAGTTGACTACCAGCATCTCCTGTGTACCACGCAAATCATTCGGGAAAAGGCTTGCTTTGAGTTCGCTTTGCGTAAGAATCTCAGCTTCGGTCGGATTGTTCAGAAAAATGAATTGACTTTCGGAAGCTGTAAGGATACCATAGTCAAACTCGATGTTGATTCCATTTTCCTCAAGCTCATGGGCGATTAGTGAATCGAGTACCTTCGGTTGGATGCGTCTATTTTGAGATCTTTCATTTGTTACCAGTTCCTCCAATACGGAAAACACCATATTGGATTTGTTTGAGACTTTCTGAACATCCTGGTGGATTCGTGAGTCACCATGGTTTTGGGGTGTTCGCAATTCCGGATTAGCTATCGGCTCCTGCGAAAAAGTGTAGTCCCCACTGGAAAAATCCACGTAGAAACTAAAATCCTGGATCAGGCCTAGCGAGTCATTCACTTCAAAGAAGAAAGTGGTTTGACTTCCCTGAATGGGCCGTTTCTTAATGCGTGTGGTTGCGGGCTGGTAAAGCCTGCGCCTGACCGCGTTGTATGTTTCCTGCTTCTCCAGTTTTTCCGAAACGGTGTGCAAAGCAGCGATGACATCTTTTTTGAAACGCTCCTCATTTTCTCGCATGACGGAGTCGATCCAATAGAGCTGGAAAGCGACCAAACCAATGAGCGCAATGCTCATGAGACCGATGATTACGAAGAGGGATCGCTTTTCCATGCTTCAAATCTACGGGCTAAGTCCTTGGTTAGTTGGTGTTTAACCATTTTTAACAAGCCTTAACGCTGCATTGTCGTTGGAGGGTGTCTCTTCCCCGTATCTTAGATCAAACTCAAAATAACAAACATGAAAAATCAATTGTACATCGCTTGTGGCTTACTAATGGCCATGACATTGGGAATCGGCACCGGCACAGCCCAGTCGGGTATTGAGCTGCACATACTAAGGGAAAATGAGGAAGGGGAGCGCGAAACCTTCGAGCGCAAGTACGACTCCGCGGAAGAGATGCGTGAAGATGAGGAGTTCAGGGAATTTCTCGGCGCTGATGACCGCTTTGAGTTTCAGTCCGACGATGAAGGCGATAAACGCGTTCGCATACATTCCTTCAAAAATGGTAAGTCATATTCCTTCAGTTTTGGAGGTGGGGCCGATGACGTAATGCCGTTTGTATTTGACGGCGACGGCAGGTTCGATTTCGAACTTGATGGCGACATCGAGGAGCTCTTGGAAGAACTGAATTCGATGGATTGGGCGGATGGAAGGAAAGAAAGAGAAGAGCGTCGGTATCGGGAATTTCATGATGATGAGTCGATTGTCGTGGAAGACCTGACGGAGGATGAATTGAAGAAGCGGATGAAAAAGAAAGGGCCTCTTGAGCTACAGGCGCTACGCATCTTTCCAGGCCGCCATGACTTTCAAATTCGGTTTCGACTTCCGGAGGAGGGAGAATTGACGGTTCGGATTGAAGATGAAAAGGGACAGGAGCTTCAGAAACGCTTTTATCACAGATTTGACGGCACCTATTCGGAACGGTTTGACATGTCTGGATACCAATCCGGCACCTATTTTATTGACATTATTCTCAACGGCAAAGTGCTTTCGAAGCGGCTCATAAAGAGATAGTTTGCCTTGGAGGTGGTGATGAAACGTCATGTTTAGGAAAATATTTACCTTTACTCTACCTAAAGAGCACAAATTTTAAGAACCAGAAATTCATGGCGTTTCAACCAGACTATGAGGAATGGAAACCTCTCGCGCATGACGAGATTGTAGACAGGGAAAAGGTCCACATCTCTAGTCATGGCAGATTGAAGAGTTTTAAGACGGACGAGAAGGGGCGAATATTGAAGTTCGCAACCGTTCGTGGGTACAAGACCATCACCCTTCGCTTGGTGGATGGTGGACGAAGATCCTATTACATCCATAAGCTAGTGGCATCGCACTTTCTAGTGAAAGAAAGTGACGAGAAGAAGTATGTTATTCACTTGGATCATGATAAGGAGAATAACAACATCAGCAACTTGAAGTGGGCGACGAAAGAGGAGAAAGAAAAACATCAGCAGAAGAACCCCCTCTGGAGGGAAGGTATCACACGAAGTGCGAAGCTGACCGAATCGAAAGTAAGGCTGATCAAAGAGCGGATTTTTGATCCCAATCGGAAGACTCGTATGAAGATGATTGCCCGTCAGTTTGGTATTTCAGAGATGCAGCTCTATCGTATCAAGAGCGGCGAGAACTGGGGGCATGTAAAGATAGATTTGCCGGAAAAGGACAGCGACAAATAATCAGTTTGTCGTGAGAACGAACCCTACACCATGGTGATTCTTGATGGCCAGGGAGGGGTCATGGCGCAGATATTTTCGAAGCCTGGATATAAATACATCCAGGCTTCTTCCTTTGAAATAATCATTTTCTCCCCACACTTCAATTAAAATTTCCTCACGTTTGACCAGCGAACCTTGCGCAGCACACAGCATCTTGAGTATGGCGCCTTCCATTTCGGTGAGGTTCATTTCTTCTTTGTTAAAGGTTAGTCGCAAATTGTGTGGATCGAAGGCATAACCACCAATCTGGACAAGTTGTGAGAGGGCTGGACGGTCCGATTTCCTCCGCATGAATACGGCAATGCGATAAAGCAATTCCTTTACCGTAAAGGGTTTGGTGATGTAGTCGTCTCCGCCAATTTCGAATCCCTTCCATTTGTCCTCGTCCATGCCACGTGCGGTTAGGAATATAATGGGAACAAACTCATCCCTGGTTCGGATTTTTCTAGCCAGTTCGAAACCATCCATGTTGGGTAGCATGATGTCCAGCAGGCACAGGTCGAAGGTGTTGTCATTGAACGCCTTCCAGCCTTGTTCTCCATCTTCTGCATGAGTTACTTCATACCCCGAGGTTTCGATATTGTCTTTGGTGACAAATCCTAAATTCAGATCGTCTTCCACCAATAGGACTTTACCCTTGCTCATTGGCTTTGAATCTCAAGTGAAAAATGTTGCCAGGTTCGTCGATTGCTATCGTCGCCCTGTGCTTTTGCAAGACCTTCCTGACAAAATACAGTCCTAGTCCAAAACCCTTGACATCATGCCGGTCGCCGCAGGGGACTCGAAAGAATTTTCTGAAGACCTTCTTTCGAAATCCTGGTGGAATCCCAGGGCCGTCGTCAGCTACTAGTACGGAGATCAACCCATCTCTCTTATGCGCATCTATGGATATCCTTTTGCCGCCATACTTCATGGCATTGTCCAACAGGTTATGAAATACCCCCTGAATTAGATCAGGATCGCCTGTTGTCATTAAATCAGGTTCAACCGTCAGGGAAACCTCCATGTCATGGCTCAGTTTGAAGGTATCTGTTACCTCTTGCAGCATATCACTCAGTTTGATCCTTTGTTTTTGAAGCTCAAGATGTCTTTCCAGCACACTAGCCTTGAGTAACTGGTTGACCTGTTTTTCCAGCCTCTTCGTCTCCGTTCCAACGATCTTTCCATACTTCGCGAGACGTCCCACCTCCACATCCTGGGCATGTTCAAAGAGCTCTCCGGCAACTTTGAGCGTGGCCAATGGGGTCTTGAACTCATGCGTGATATTATTGACAAAATCCCGCTGTACCGCGCTCAGGCGCTTTTGTTTAAGGATCACAAATAAGCCATAACCGAACGAGAAGATAACTATCAAGGTCAGGGCAGTGGAGAGTTTCCAGAAATCCAGTTCACCAAATGAGCCTTTGTCCCGACTGGGGAAATAAAGTCCAAAGTAGTATGCCTCATCCGAGAGTACAGGAAGATCTGCCTTGGCCTGGACGATGGAATTGGATGATAGTTGCACCAGGTCACCATACACCATCTGCTCTCGCTCACAATCATATACACCGTATTCAAAGTCTTGCAAGATGGCCCGCTTTTCGAGCTCGGCTTTGAGTAGATACTCAATAGAGTTCAGATTGATGCGATTGTTGGTGCGGACGATGAAGTAGTTGTTTGAAATGCGTTCGACCGGGTTATTGAGGGGTATATCGTTGCCTTCCAGCTCGCAGAGCGATTCCACCACATTGTTGAGGGCCATTTGCACTGAATGGTAGAATTGCTGGTTTTCGTTTGAAATGGCCCTGCTTACCCAAAATACCTGGGTAGCGATAATCCCAACAAGGGAAATTGTCGCCATGAGGATCAGAATACGCAAAGGGGCATTACTCATAAAGGTAAAATTATAAGCCTTGCGATTGATACGAGAATCTTTAACAAGTCATTAACACCCTGGGAAATTGTGCATCACATTACACTTGAATGACTATTTTTGCCGTCCATGAGGCATTAGCTCAGTTGGTTTAGAGCACTACCTTGACAGGGTAGGGGTCACTGGTTCGAATCCAGTATGCCTCACTTCTTACCGTATTCCGGGTTTTTTCACCTGCGTGATTCCTCCTGCCTGCGTCAGGTCGCAGAAGTGTCCACCGCTTCAACGTAAGACCGCTGTCACCATATCTAAGATGCCTTAGTTCCAACCCATAGCAGGTATCGCCTGCTAGCCATAATTCAGGTAATCTTGACAGGGTAGGAGTCACTGGGCGGATGGCCGCTCCCATCGAATCCAGTATGCCTCACTTCTTCCTGAATTCTGGGTCTTTTTGATTGATGATTTGGTCTTCTTGCCTGCGTCAGGTCGCAGAATTGTCCCACACCTCAACGTAAGATCGCAGTACTCATATCCAAGATGCCTTAGTTCCAACCCATAGCAGGTATCGCCTGCTAGCCATAATTCAGGTAATCTTGACAGGGTAGGAGTCACTGGGCGGACGGCCGCTCCCATCGAATCCAGTATGCCTCACTTCTTCCTGAATTCTGGGTCTTTTTAATTGATGATTCCTCATCTTCTTGCCTGGGTCAGGCCGCAGAATTGTCCCTCACCTCAACGTAAGATCGCTGTCCTCATATCCAAGATGCCTTAGTTCCACCCATAGCAGGTATCGCCTGCTAGCCATAATTCAGGAAATCTTGACAGGGTAGGGGTCACTGGGCGGATGGCCGCTCCCATCGAATCCAGTATGCCTCACTTCTTACCGTATTCCGGATTTTTTCAACTGCGTGATTCCATATCTTCCTGCCTGGGTCAGGCCGTAGAATTGTCCCACAACTCAACGTAAGATCGCTCTCCACATATCCAAGATGCCTTAGTTCCAACCCATAGCAAGTATCCCCTGGTAGCCATAATGCAGGTAATCTTGACAGGGTAGGGGTCACTGGGCGGACGGCCGCTCCCATCGAATCCAGTATGCCTCACTTCTTACCGTATTCCGGATTTTTTCAACTGCGTGATTCCATATCTTCCTGCCTGGGTCAGGCCGTAGAATTGTCCCACACCTCAACGTAAGATCGCTCTCCTCATATCCAAGAGGCCTTAGTTTCTAATCTATAGCAAGTATCCCCTGGTAGCCATAATGCAGGTAATCTTGACAGGGTAGGGGTCACTGGGCGGATGGCCGCTCCCATCGAATCCAGTATGCCTCACTTCTTACTTAAAGGCGTATTCCTTTTTGAGCTCTCTGACAGCTGGTTCTATCTGTTCGGGAGAGAGCGTCTCTCTTGATTTCCTGCGGACCCAATAGCCCAATCGGAAGAAAAACAGCCGAATGTCATTGAAAGCGATGATCACAACCGGAAAGAAACAAAGGATAAAGAAGGTACCCAACAATACTCCCCAGGCCAGTGAAACTGCCATCGGGATGATTAGCTGAGCTTGAAAGCTCGTCTCCAGGATCAACGGATAGAGTCCCGCTACCGTGGTAATGGAGGTCAGTACAATGGCCCTGAAGCGAGATATTCCCGCTTTATATGCTGCATCCACGATACTCATACCTTCCTTCAGGTTGCGGTTGTAACGATCGAGCATTACCACGGCATCGTTGATGATGACCCCTGATAGTGCCAGGATACCATAGCCGCTGATCGAATAATAGAAAGTAAATCCTTCTACCCAGTGCCCAAACATGGCGCAGATAACCCCTAGGGGAATCAATACCAGGATGAGGACAGTCTGGTAGAAGGATCTGAAATTGAGGGTGATCACCAGCAAGAGCAGCAACAAAATGATTGGCCCTATTTGCAACAATGAACCAAACTCCCTTGCCCCACGACTGGATTGGCCCTCATAGGAGTACTCGAGTTCGGGGTACTTCGCCAATATGGGTGGCAAAATGTCAGCAGAAATTTTTTCAAGCACATCAGGAAGCCCTTGATTTTTATCAGCAAACTCGGCGTCCACTCGAATTTCCCGTTTTCCGTTGAAGCGGTTGATACTGATTACCCCACGGCCAATGCTATAGTCGGCCAATTCTGTCAGAGGATACTCAGCTCCACCAGCGGTTTTTATCTTCATCTGCTCCAGTTGTGCAATGCTCAGGCGGTTTTCTTCAGGGTATCGGACCCATACTTTCACTTCGTCTGTTCCGATCTGCAGCCGCTGAATTTCTTCGCCGAAGAAGCCCTGACGTATTTGATTGGTAATGTCCTGTTGGTTGAGTCCGAGGAGATATGCCAAGGGTTTGAGTTCCAGTTTTACCTCTCGTTGGCCAATGGAGGCATTATCAGTGATGTCTTTGACGACAGCAATAGATGCCAGTCCATCCTTCAATTCATTCTTGGCCTTTTCGAGGTTTTCGATGTTGGTGCTTTTAAGTGAAATGGAAATAGGCTTGCCAAAGTAGTTGACATTGCCGATCGTGAATCGTTCGGCTTCAGGTACTTCCCCTATCTTTCGCCGGATCCTTCCTGCAATCTCAAAGGGTGAAATGTTCTTCTCCTCCAGGTTTTCGAAGTTGATCCCGAGTCTGCCGACATGGCTACCTACACTGCCACCACTGGACGTACTACCTAGCACCAAATCAATGGTACTGATGACAGAATCTTCAAAGCCATATTGTTTTTGAAGTTCAGCGTGAGCCAACCACACTGAATCCTGAAATTTTCTAAGGTAGGATTCCGTGATTTCCTCCACGGTTCCAGGCTTCAACTCCAGGTTCACATTGATATCATCAGCCGGAGGGAATGGGAAAAAGCTGGAGTTGACGAATCCACCCCTGAAAAGTCCGATCGTCAATAGTATAAACGCGATGGGAAAAGTCATTGACAACCACTTCCAATCGATAAGGAATTTCAGGGTAGGGGCATACAGTTTGTATCGCATCCATTCGATGACCCCTTCCATGGTCTTGCGAAATTTGGCGTATCCCGATTGATCATTTTCTCGTCTGGAAAGAACTTTCTGACTTGCCAGGTGCGCAGGCAGTACAAAGAAGGCTTCCACCATTGAGAAAGCCAGGCAGGCAATGACTACAATGGCTAGCTCACGCGTGAAGCCATTATTGTCCAGGAAAAGCAGTGGCAAAAACGCGATAATCGTGGTAGTGACAGAGGTGAATACTGAGGGTAGCATTTCCATGGTGCCATCCACAGCGGCTTGCCGGGGATCTTTGCCTTTCTGAAAGTGGGTATAAATATTTTCTGCTATGACAATGCCATCATCCACCAGGATACCCACCACCAAGAGCATACCAAAAAGAGACAATAGATTGATCGTAATCCCGGCAAGATCTCCAACAACAAACATGGCCAGGAAGGAGAGAGGTATGCCAAATGCCACCCAGAACGACAGTCGCAATGACAGGAAAAGCCCTAGTGTCAGTAGTACCAGTAGCAGTCCCACGCCAAAGTTTTTGGCCAGCAGCTGAAGCCTTTGACTGAGGACGTCATTCGCATTGAAATAGGTGAACAGCTCAACCGACTCGTTCTTGCTGTTGAATTCCGCCACATAGTCATTGACGTACGTACTGATCTTGGCAATGTCTTCCTCACCCAATTTAGAAAGGGTGATGCTCACCACACGTTCGTTGTTGGAGAAAACCTTGTTGGGGACATCTGCAAATTGCAGTTTGACATGTGCCAGGTCTTTCAGGAGCAATTTTGTGCCATCGGCATTTGCACGGATGACAATATTCTCGATCACATCTGGGTCGAAGGATTTTGAATTTGCCCTGATGCGTATCTCCTCCTTTTTGGTCTTGATCGACCCTCCCGAGATGTCGCGGTTGTTGGCGCGAACAGCAGCGGCTATTTCTGCAAAGGTGAGGTTGTATCGTCTAAGGTTCGCTTCGGTGATTTCGATAGATATTTCCCGATCTGGAAAACCACTCAGACGTACCTGGGAGATAATGCCCGATTTGAGAAAATCGCTTTCCACACGTCGGGCTGATGCTTTCAGTTCCTCGAGGGGGACATTACCCTTTACGCCCAGAAACAAGGCAATCGTGGTACTTTTTTGCTTTACTACTCTGGGGTTTTCAGCTCCCAGAGGGAATGAACTGATTTGATCGACCGCGTTTTTCACCTCGGTGGTGATCTCGTCCAGATCGTACTTGCTGGACGTAAGGATGGTGATGTCGGCCAGGTTTTCGGAGGACTTCGATGTAATCTCGTCTATACCAACAATGCCTTTGACCGCCTCTTCTATCTTCACGGTAACACCCTCCTCAACCTCTTCAGGAGAGGCTCCAGGGAACACCACGTTGATACTGATTCTGCGTGGGGGTGACTCCGGGAAAAAGGACTTTTTGATGCCGTATAGGTAACTCAGGGCACCAACGATCATCACAACGGCTATGATGGCATTGGCCCATATGGGGTAGCGGACGAAGAAAGTAACAATCGCTCTCATGTAGAATGAATTAGTTGATTACCGATACTTTCATATTTTCGAAAGCATTGGTCGGAGCTTCTACTACGACCTCTTCACCGGGTTCCAGTCCATTGATAATAGCCCGGTCGCCCATCTGTTGCAGCACGTTGACCTTTTTGGTCACAATGACGCTGTCTTGTAGGACGAAAAGGTTGTCGTTGTTCCGAAGTAGTGCTCTGTCAATAGGCATGCCTTGCTCGATGTACTTGCCTGGAATGGTCGCCTTGAGATAGAGTCCGTTGTAG
Source organism: Cyclobacteriaceae bacterium (assembly GCA_965601475.1). Classification (GTDB taxonomy): domain Bacteria; phylum Bacteroidota; class Bacteroidia; order Cytophagales; family Cyclobacteriaceae; genus JAWPMT01. The sequence continues at coordinate 3,331,494 of OZ271832.1, forward strand.
ATCTGTTCCTCATAGCCGCTGAGGCTGATGTACACATTTACTGATTGATTGTCAGGATCGATGAAGTTGGCTTTCCTGACGATCGTGCCTATCCATTCGTTGGCTTCGCTTTCATCTGTCACCTTCACCTTGGTACCGATTTCTACATAATCAATATCATCCTTCAAAACTGGCACTTTCAGTTCAAGTCTATCCGTCCGGATCAAGGAAGCGACGTTGGTGCCATTGTTGACCACAGAGCCGATTTCAGTATTAACCGTGACAATGCTTCCATTGTATGGAGCTTTGAGAAGATATTTCTTCAGGTTGGCTTCTTCCGCCTTTAGTGCGTAGTATTCTGTAAGAATGTTGCGTGTGCTGAGGAAAACGGTTAGTCTTTGGTCTTTCGCTTCTGGTAGTTCAGGTAGGTCTTTGTTGACATTCAACGACTCGAAATACTGCGACCAGCTATCGAAGTCATCCGGGTAATCGATGCGGATATCTGGCAATGCGGTTGCGAGCAGGTTGACGAAGTTGCTTCTACGGGATTTAAGATTGAGAAGTCGTTCTTCGTCATTGACCTTGGCGATGAGCTGGCCTTGATAGAACTGGGTACCCTCCTTCAGCGCTATATTCCCCCTTTCCAGTTTTCCGGAGACTTCCGCGATTAGGTTGATTTGTTGTGCGGAGATCACACGGCCCAGTACCTCGATTTCAGTTGGGATACGCTCATATTGGATGGATGCCACCCTCACAAAATTCTGTTTTTCTTTTTTAGGTCTTTCCGGTGGAGCCTCTTTCTGGGCTGCCAGGAAATTGCTAAAAGCAAACGCTGCTACTAAGACCGCAGGAATACTTACGGACAATACAATTTTCTTTCGATCGAAGGCCATGATGTTATTACAGGGTATTTGCTAATCGATGTTAGTACAATGGCAAACACGAGCATGGGCGAATTGTTTAGGCTGTGTCTCCAGTACCTGCATTGACTTCATTCCGTGGAAGCTTCAAACAGGTAACCGGCCGATTTTCCAAAGGGCGTGAAGGAATTGAATTGGCATCTACTAAAAGGTCCAGATCGTCAGAACATGGCATATAACATAAATGGTGCTGACTAAGACACTGGCGAACCTGGTTAATGGAGACATCGCCAGAAGTGCATCCGCAGAGCAAATGAGCTGATAATGACCAGACGCAGCGAATATCAATTGCACCTGGGCTGATGAGGATAGCTTATTCCAGGTGTTCGTCCAGGAATTGATAGACTTGATCAAAATGGTCCAAAGGAGCAATATGCCCCCCTTCAAGTACGATGTGCTCATAGGGGAAGCTGAAATCATTCTCTGCCAGCCTTGTCATGATCCTGTCTGACATGGCCTTGGCAGGCCAGGCCTCGTCATCCATTGCGGATAATAGTAATATGGCCCCATTGATTTTTTCCACGGCAATCTCCGCCTTTTTAACAGCATCCTCATCTTCAAGCATGATACTGTGAGCCGTATACAGATCTCCTCGCAGGGCCGGGCCTATGGTGCTATAAGGTGCAGGGGCATAGGGCACCTCTTCACCCCGAAAACTCCAGGAGGAGGTATTGGACATTATGGTAATGGCGGGAAAGCTGACATGTGCTGTCGACATGGCGACTACAGCACCAAATTCATCAAAACGGCTGGCAAGGTTCAGAACAAGCTCTCCACCCTTGGACGCGCCAATCAAGGCGATCTTGGTCTCGTCAATCCGATCGTGTCGGGCTGCAATATTGAGGATAGTGTCGGCAATGGCCTCCAGGGATATCCGATCGAGGTTATTGGGAGCGTCGGGTACATTGAAGTAACCGATAGCCAGAACGGCATAGCCTCGGCGCAAGAGTTCCTGCCTTTTTCCAGACATATAATTGCGGGCCCAGTCATTGCCACCCGAGCCTCCACCAAACCCGACGACCAATGGTTGATTTTCACCTTCTCCCAAATAGAGTTTAGTCTGTACGCCACCATGCTTATCGGACAATGGTGGCACATAGTTTTCAAGGAAGAAATATGCGCCTACCAAAACAAAAGCCAATACAATAATGATTTTCTTCAACACTTTTCTTTTTTTCGGGTAAAGCTCTTTCTCCGATCTCGCAAATCTTTTGACCTGGATCAAAAAAGGCTAGGCCTTTCTACGTAGCCTACTGAGGGTCTCCTGGGCTACCCCCACATAGGAAGCTACCATGCCTAGTGGGATTCTGTGCTGAATGGCCGGATAGGTGGCCAGGAAGTGTTCATATCGTTCCCTGGCACTGGCGAATCGGACTGAGGCCAACCGCTCCATGATGTAGACGAAAGTACTTCCCATGTCCAGGCGTGCGTATTTCTCCATTTCAGGATATTGGTTGAACAGGTAGACGAGGTCATTCACATGAAGGGTCCATGCCACGGTATCTTCGATGACATCAATGAAATAGTGATCTGGCGTTTGCATCATGAAGCTCTTAGGACTGTTCATCCATTCATTTTCGGTGCAGAAAAACTCAGATATTTCCCGTCCATCTTTCAGGTAATAGAGTCGCATGATGCCGTTTTCGATATAGTAGCTGTTTTTGCAAACCTGATGTGCGTTGAGAACGCGGGTGTTTTTTGGAAAGGCCTGGCGTTGCATGCGCTGCTGCAGTTCTAATTTCAGCTGATCCGATACCGGTATATATTGCGAGAATGCTTGAAAGAGTTTTTCCATGGCTAGTGATCAAGGTACGAAAGGCTGAAGCAAATGGCAAAGGGCCACTATTTCCCTCTGCCTTGGGTGTCCTTATCACTCGGCAACGATGTCTCTGATGATCTTCAAGTGATGGTCCGTATGGATTTCAAGGAACCGGGCCGTTTGATCCCGGTTCAGCATGCCAAAGACAGGGTGCTTGAAATTGGCCTTTTCGGGCAAGGAGTCCAGCTTGGCTACGTTAGCTTTCGCTATCTCAAGTTGCTGCAAGAGCGCCTCAGTCAAGATTTCCGGGGGAGGTGTCACGCTTTTGGGTGCCTTACCACGACCGCGTGGCATGCTGCCTGAGAGAAAAACGGCGCTCTTCAGGATGTTTGGATTCCATTTGTAGGCAGATGGATTGGAATTGCTCAATATCTCGCAGATGTTGTTGATCACTTTGAGCATGTGGTCCAGGTGCCAGGCCACTTCTGCCTGACTCACTTCCGGGTTGAGCCGGTCGGCATGGGGCAAATAGGATTCCCAAGTGGAGAATTGCGCTTGCATGAAGTCTTTTTTCACAGAATAGTTGTTGACCAAGAACGCTGAAAGGCCCAGCCAGAGCAGGACCATTGTCAAAAATGACAAAAGCAGGGACTTTTTCATAACTACGAAGATTGGAACCTGTTGACCAACCGCCAATACCATTTCGCATGAAGTCCTTTTTGGCAGAGTCGAAACCGGGATTATGTAGCTTCAACAGCCAAAGTCAATCTTTGCTATCCAGGTACGATTATATCATGCGTATGAGATTCTCCAGGCAGTTGAATTGACCTGGTCGCCTTCAGAACCGCTAGAAAAAGAACCCAAACCTTACAACAAAGAGGTTCTCTTCATCGGTAAAAGCCTGCTCTACAGAGATGGCCAGGACGTTCAAAGGAGCGACGTAAGCACCAAAACCTCTACCCACATGCCAGGTGTCTGAGTTCTCTCCGTCTATCCATACCCTGCCCACGTCCTGGAACGCCAGCAAGCCGAACTGACCGGGGAAAATGTAAGTCGTGAAGGAAAAGAGCTTGAGCCTCAGGTCCAGGTTGTGGTAAAGGGCAGTTTGCCCATGGAAGCGGTTTCGGCGAAAGCCTCTCAGGTTAGTCCAACCGCCCAATTGTGCGGCATTGAAGAACTCAAAGTCATTTTCAAACACATGCTCTACGCCGACACGGTTGGCGATGACCAGGCGAGCTGGAAATTTGATGCCTGCGTAGAGGGATATGCTGGAGGTCAATCGGGTCAGGTCTTCCGATCGGAAGTTGCTTCCCCATATCCGTTCGAAATTGGCGTCGAAAAACATGCCACTTGTGGGGATGGCGCGATTGTCGCGTGTGTCATGACTGAATCCCACATCTCCTCCCAGGTAGAGGTGTTGCTCTTGCACTTTGGTAGGATCCACGCCACTGGTTGGCAGCTCAATGAAGGTATTGTCTTTCTCGTCGATCTCAGCCCCTCTCAGGACGGTGCCAAACCGAAAGCTCGTACGCTGCCTTTCGTCCAGGTAGCGATGCAGTCCCAGTCGTCCATAGGTCCGATCTGTGCGAATCCTGTAGAAATCAATGGCATCTTCTCCTGCAACAGCAGCCTCACCTTCTCCCTCGAAGTCATATTGAGAGTCGTTGCCATAGCCAAAGAAATTACTAATGAAAAAGGGCTCTTGCACTTCTGCATCCACAGAGAGGCCCCACTTCCCGAAGACGTCGGTAAATTTCCCGCTGTACTTGAAGTTGTACGAATCGATTTCCAACGCGCCGTTGGCAATGAGGAGGTGCTGTGATTTATAGGGGCTTTTGCGCCATCCATGTCCCATATGGAAAAATCCAGCCCCCAGATAGAAGCCATTGTCCGGGTTGTATTGCGCACTGATTAGGGGGATAGTCTTGTTGTAAACGTAGCCCTTACGGTTGTAAGCATTGACTTCGGGCTTTTTGGATAGCTTTAACTTGGTTTCAGGACCTGCGTTGACAGTGGTGCTGCTTTTTTTGTCATAGACGATGGTTTTCTTGCCGCCGCCTCCGACGGACGACCTGTCGGTGATCACGTCTTTCTTTTTACCTCCGATTATCCTCACGCGAAGGCTCTTCTTCACATCCCCTTCTATATCGAACACATCCTCACCTCCCAAACCATAAAGTCGGATTTCCCGGGTTTCAGCATGGAGAAACGTGCGTTCGTAGAGCATCTGTTTGAGGTCACCCTCCTTGTCACGTTTGTATACTGTTACCTTGGTGCTTGTGTCATCCAATCGCTCGACTTTGAAGTATTCGTGCTTGTCGGTACCCACGATTTCAACCTCCCTGTATAGGTAGTCGTAATATTCCCTGGCAAATATCTCCATGCCATCTCGCCTTGCTTTCAGGATACTAATGATCTCGCGAGCGGTCAGATCATAAGTTTCGGGAGGTAGATTTTGCAACGCCTCCTCGATGACTTCATCAGTCACGTTTGTCTGGATATAGTCGATTTCCCGTTGCCAGTCCTGCCAGTCCGGCTCCGTGAGAAAGGTACGATCAAACCAGCGCATGTTCCAGTTGAAGCCTGGAGCCCAGCGCATTTCCGGGTTGAAGCCCTCTGATGAGGGTACTGCCCACTTGCTGGCTGCAATCGTTGGGATCAGACCATCAGTCGTGAAAAAGGCCTGATCGCGGTCTCGGGGTATAGGTCGGTAGCGCCTGCCCTTGCGGTCCTCATTTTTTACACCCACCCATCGCCATTGGTCATCATGTCGGTCCCAATCACCAATAAGCATATCGAACAGCCGGCTACGTAAGACAAACTGCTGATCGATCCAATTATCATTGTCATCGTAAATCTCCTTGTCTAGTAGGTCAAGGGTGCCTTTGACATCATCGCCGCCACCAAAAAAGGCATCTTCTGCCGATTCGTCATTGGGGCGCTCTTCGAATAGGAACATTTGATTTTCGAAAGCATAGCGGTATTTGCCGAAAGCCGGGTCGGAAGGTACATACACCACCCTGGGATTGGCGTGGTACACACCTGCAGCATCTGCAAGCGTGGGTACCGCCAAGGCCGCGTAGGGGTGGGAAGAAGAGATCTGGTCCTGGAGAAAATCGGCTGCAAAGCTGTTCCGTAAGGTCTTGGGCAACAACTGGGAGGGGTCTTTTTCAATGGACCTTAGTACATATTGCTTACCATCACTGGCTTCCAACCTCAGGGAAGTGGTTTGCCGACCACCACCTCGCTTCACAATATCAAGACCGTCATACTCGGTCGTGATGTCGAAGACGGGCACCTCAATTGGTGTACTCCAGGTTTCACGGTAGTTCTCTCCAAGCCAGAATTTGGCCTTCTTGCCAATTTCATACTGGCCACTGGCTGCCACGGTTTGCATGGATCCGTCAAATTGGGGTCGATTGCGCATCTCTTCCTCGTCGGTGACCACTGTCTTCTTATAAAGCGCTTGCTCATGGAGTAGCTCTTGCGTGTCTCCACCCCAGAACTTGAGGTTCACTTCACCACTGGGTTTGTAATCTACTTGGGCGAACCCCCGCTCTTTTTTAAAAAACTGAGTCCCTTTCCCAGCGACGACATGGGATGTTTTGCTACCAGATCCGCTGGTGACAAAATGGCCTGCATCCTGTTTGATGTACTGCAGCGAATGCTCATGACCGTTTACCCACACCACGTCATCGGCTTTCGACAGGACATTGAGCAACACATTGCGAATGGCTTTGTACTTGGGGTTGGGGATGTCCTGAATGTTGCCAATGACGGCCCTGGATACCCAGTAGATGGTTCCTAATCCAGGAAGGGGGATGTACAAATTCCTCATGGATTTTGACTCCGTCAGCGGGAAGAGGTTTGTCTTCCAGAATTTGTATTTGCCCCCATGCGGTCCATAAGAATATAAGGGGTGGTGCGCCGCGATGATGATGTGCTTATTGGCATTGCGGATGACCATGTCTTCCAGTAGTTCCAGGGCCTCAGATGTTCCTGCAGGGTTGCAACCGTCTGCCTCACGGGGCTTTTCCTGGCTATGTAGGAAATATTGGGTATCTAAAATGATCAGGGTGACCTCATCTGTCAATTGGATCTCTTCGGGGCCCGGGCAGCCATTTCTGGGTTGGAAGGCTGTAGGATCACCCGTATACTCATCGACATATTGCTGCATGTTGCGGATGTACTGCCAACCACGCTGGCGTCCCTGTGCCCAGTCGTGGTTTCCGGGTATGATGAAGCTCCGGCCGGGAAATTGCTTGATCAGGTCCAATTGAGGGTTCAACTTGGCTTCCATAGCCGCCCTGTCAGGATCGTCTTCGTCTGGCAATCCAATTGGATAGAGGTTGTCTCCGAGTAAAATGAGCACGTCCTTTTCGGAGGCCGTATTGATCTTTTCTCCAAGGAAACTCAGGTTCTTATCTTCAGGCAACTTCGGCTCTCCGGCGTCACCTATAAGGTAAATCGAGAAATCCTGGGCTTGTGCTACTAAACCGACAAAAAGGAAGAGGACGACAAATACCTTCTTGCTCCAATTTCCCAACTGCATCATTTGCGCTTTTTCATTTCGTATTTCAAAATATACCCGCGGTCTCCTTCGCCTTCGCTGCTTATGTAGAGATCTCCATTGGAGGCAAAACAGATACCCTCGGGTTGGTTGAGCACCCTAGGTGCGATAGGGTAGGTGTATTTTATGTCACCTTTTTCATCGATTACGATTAGCAGTTTCCCAACTGAGGCCAGCACGTAAAACAACTTTTGAATCGGATGGTAGGCGATGGCCGAGGGTTCAAACTTAATTTTCTTTTCGTCATAGTCGGATTGCTTGTTGGATTTCAGGAAGCTCGCCAGGTCCTTCATCTGTATTTCGAATCGAGCATCCTTGATCAGTTTTTGCTTCTCAATGTCGAAGGCGTAGATGGCCTTTCCTTTGGCATTGTAGCCTTTGATGTCCTCATCTTCTTTACAGGCGATCAACAATCTCCCGGAGACCGGATCATACCCCAATCCTTCGGTGTCGTTGTCGCGTGACAGGGGCGTCTCGATTTGCTTTGATTTGATTTCCTTTTCATCTGTGTAGGGGAAACGATATAGGTCTCCATCACTTTCCAGTACAAACAATTCATCACCCACAACTTCTACACCCTCAAAATCCCCCGGTCGCCAAAACTGGATAGAATGATAGATTTCCCGCTTCTTCAAGTCATAAAAGTATACGCGTCCGCCCTCGTCCTCGACGGTAGCCACTTTATTTTTCCCCAGGTACGACAGTCCCGAAATTTCTGAAAGCACATAGGGGAGGAAGTGTTTTTCGTCTGGTTTTTTGAGATCGTAGTAGTACTCTGCCTGGCCAATGACCAGGTACAGGCTGTCCGCCTGCTGACCAAAAGGCGTAGGTGTGGTACAACCGGAAAGCACAGAGAAAAAAGGACTGAGGACAACAAGGATCTGTGATAAACGCAACATGTGGGCGTGTTTTTCTATGGAATATAACCAAAATGCTGGCACAAAAATATTCATAGCTACATAGTCAAAGTTGCTATCATTGTATAAACCGAGTATAAATACCAGATGACACACTCCTCGGAGATTTTGGGAAGGGCCGAAGCATACGCCAGAAAAATATTGAAGGAGGAACTGCCAGGATCGTTGAAGTACCATTCAGCCGAGCATACTGAGTTTGTTGCGCGCGCAGCCAGGGAAATCGGTCAGAATATGGGATTTGCCGATCATGAAATGGAAGTTCTTCTGCTGGGCGCGTGGTTTCACGACCTGGGCTATCGGGAGGATCTCAAAAATCATGAAGAGTTGAGTGCTCGCATAGCTCTGGATTTTTTGTCGGAGCACGGCTATGACGACGAAAAATCTGCCAAAGTTGTAGGTTGTATTATGGCGACAAAAATGCCGCAAAGCCCCAAAAACCCGGTGGAGGAGGCCTTGTGTGATGCCGACTTGCTGCACCTTGCAGACCCTTTGTATTTCGCAAAATCCGAATTGCTGCAGGAAGAACTTGAAGAACTGAGGGGTGAGCAAATAGACGATCGGGAGTGGATGAAAATGAACAAGGACTTCATTAAGAAACACACTTACTTCACCCCATATGCTAAAGAAAACTACCGACCTGCTAAGGAGAAAAACCTGAAGAAGGTCAAAAAGAAAATAAAGACGATGAAGAAAGAGGAAGAAATCACCAAACTGCAAGCGAAAATTGAGAGTCTCAAGGTCAAAGTAGAGGAGGCGAAGAAGCTCACACCTACACGAGGCATCGAAACGATGTTTCGCCTGACCTCAAAGAATCACCTGGAGCTGAGTGCCATTGCCGACAACAAGGCCAACATCATGATTTCCATTAACGCGCTGGTGCTTTCCATCATGATCTCTGTTCTCTTCAGGAAACTGGAGGAGTATCCCCATATGGTAGTACCTTCTGTTATTCTGACCTTGGTCTGCCTGGCCACTATCGTGATCGGGATCATTGCCACACGGCCTAATGTGAGTAAGGGGAAATTCACCCGCGACAACATCAAAAACAAAGAAACAAACCTCCTCTTTTTTGGCAATTTTCACGGGATGAGGCTCAACGACTATGAGTGGGCGATGAAAGAAATGCTGCAAGATGCAGATTATCTCTACAGCAGTTTGATCCGTGATATCTACTTCCTGGGGGCTGTATTGGGTAAAAAATACCGGCTCCTACGTCTCGCCTACAATGTGTTCATGTTTGGCTTCGTGATTTCGGTGGTTTCATTTGTGGTAGCGGAGCTTTTCTTCAAGGCGCCTTATCCCTATTGATCCTCATGAATTCCTTTGACCATCGCGTAAGTGTCATGCTGTGCATTCACTAGGGAGTGGTCGTTCCGAATGGCAACGTTTTTCATTTCAGGATCCAGTAGTACTGCATTGGAATTATCCTGCAGCTGCAATTTGAGAATGGCCAGAATCTCCTCCTTCAGCTTCTTGTCGAATATCGGGAAACACACCTCTACTCGTCGATGCAGGTTTCTGGTCATCCAATCGCTGGAGCCCAAATAGACTTCCTCATTGCCGTCATTCCAAAAGTGGAAAACACGGGCGTGTTCCAGATACCTGTCCACAATCCGCGTCACACGAATACCTGATGTTTCCGGTACCAGGCAGCAAATACTCCGCACCAGCAACTCCACGTCCACACCTGCTTCCGCGGCCTCGTAGAGCTTGGCGATCATCTGTTTCTCCTCCAGATTGTTGAGCTTGATGACTATTCTGGCAGACTTGCCTTTTTTCTGGTTCTTGATTTCCCGGTCGATCAGTGCCGAGAATTTATCTATCGCGTTGAACTGAGAAACAATCAGGTGTTTGAAGGGGTCTGGTGACTTGCGTTTGTGCAGAAACCTAAACACCTGGAATAGCTCTGCCGTGAGGTCTTTATTTGTCGAAAGCAAACCGTGATCGCAGTAGATTTTGGCTGTTTTCTCATTGAGGTTGCCGGTACCAAAAAAGCCGTAGCTGATCTTTTTCTTGCGAACAAGCGCCACCTTGGCATGCACTTTCAATCCAGGGATGCTGTAGATAATCTTGACTCCTGCCTCCTTCAATCTGCTGGCCCATCTCAGGTTGTTTTCCTCATCAAAACGCGCTTTCAACTCCATGAAGACAATCACTTTCTTTCCGTTGTTGGCCGCACTGATCAATGCCTCACCGATCACGGATTCACCGGCCATCCGGTAGAAGGTGACATAAATCTCTTTGACATCTGGGTCCACTGCAGCCTCATTGAAGAATTGTAAGACATAGTCGTAGGACTGATATGGAAAATGCAGGAGACAGTCTTGCGCTTCCAGACATTTAAGCAGGCTGTTGGAGCGCTCGATGGCAGCGTGAGTAATGGGCTGCTGCCGATCGTACTCCAGCTTATGGCGTGTTGGATTGAAGATGCCGAATAAATCATTCAGATTGTGATACCTCCCCCCAGCGACCAAATCGCTTTCAGCTAGTTCGAAGGTGTCAGTGAAGAAGTCAATCAGATCTTCGGACATGGATCGGTCGTAAAGAAAGCGGGATGGTGTCCCAAGGTTTCTTTTCTTGATTTGCTTTTCGATCTTCTCCACCAAATCTCCGGAAAACTCGTCGTCGATATGAAGATCAGCGTCCTTGTTGAGTTTGACACTCTTGCACTCCAGCACTTCAAATCCCGGGAACACAAGACCGATGTTGTCCCTCACGATGTCGTCGAGATAGAGAAAGTAGTGATTGTCGTTGTCTTGTATGTGGTAATATCTAGGCAACTGATCCGATGGAATATTGACATAGCCAAAGCACTCTTCGCCGTCCTTTTGCAGGCGCATCGCCAGGTACAATTGTTGGTTGTTAAGAAAGGGGCTGGCCGTGGAACGGTCAAAAATATAGGGCCTCAGATAGGCAAGTACCTTGGTTTTGAAGTAATGACTGACCTCCAACTTGTGCTGGGAAGACAGTTGATCCAGGGAGTCCGGGATAAAAATACCTTTCCCGTTGAGTTCTGAAAGTATGGCGCGTAGGGTCTGGCCGTATTCATCCAACTGGCCCGAGATGGTGCTGTGGATTTCCTTCAACAAGTCTTTGCCTACACCAGCCGATTCATTGATCTTTTTTTTGTCAATCTCTCTGATGGACCGGATCGCTGCCACACGTACACGAAAAAACTCATCAAGATTGGAAGAATAGATGGCGATAAAACGCAACCGCTCCAATAGCGGTACTTTGGGGTTCTTGGCCTCCAGAAGCACACGATAATTGAATGAGATCCAGCTTAAGTCTCTATCAATGAAAGTCAATTCGTGCATGATGCTAGGTTAAAATTCTTGCGGGCTTAAGTTATTCTTTTCGAAACCACAAATCCAATAAAAGTCATTGGGATTGCCACTTTGAAATTCTATTTTAGTCTCAAGCTTAGCCCATTCAAATCATGGAGATCAAGAATATTGTCGTGCCAGTAGATTTTTCGCAGTGTTCGAAGAATGCGCTGCAGGCGGCTATCAAAATCGCAAAACTGAGTGGTGCAAAAATCCATATGGTCAATGCGGTACATGTGCATTCACCACACCCGGATATCTCAGGTGGCATTATCGAGGAGATTGTGGCAGACTATGAGGAAGAGATAAAGCGATCTTTCCAGGAGCTGGAATCCGAAGTCATCGAATTGCAGGAAGTACCGCATGAGGCAGATAGATTCATCGCTTACTTAACAGACGCCATATACACCGAGGTGAAGACCAAGGATATCGATCTAATCGTGATGGGTACCCGTGCCAAGCATGAGACCATGGAGCACCTGCTGGGCACGCGAGCTACCGATATCATTGAAACGGCCGAAGTTCCAGTGCTGGTGATACCGGAGGAGTATACAAAGTTTGACCCCCATACCTTTGGCTTTGCCTGCGAATATGATCACGACATTCATTTGCAGGATTTTAGCATGCTCAAAACCCTTTGCGACCTGTTCAATGCGGAGTTACTGATATTTAGTGTTTCCGAGGATGTCACCGAACTGACCTTGCAGGACCAAAAGGTTATCGAGAAACTGCGTAAGGCCTTTGAGCCCGTCAACGCGTCCGTAAGGACGATTGAAGCCAAGTCCGTAACTGAAGGTATTACGCAGTTTGCCAATACCCACAAAGTGGATGTCCTGGCCATTATCCCCAAGCGGAGAAATTTTTTCGAGCGATTATTCAAGAAGTCAATAACCAAAAGCCTGGCGATCGATACCGGATTTCCTATGCTTGTGTTCAGGGAGGATTGAATGACCATAGCGAAGTATGAGGAAAAATATTTCTTGGCACTTCACCGATGCTTCAATCAGGTTTTCTCTTCTAGCCAAAGCCGTCTAAAGCTTTCGGAAGAACACTTTGCCATTCGCTTGAACCACAAGCTCAATATTGCGCCCCAGTACTCGAGACTACTTATTTCAAAAGAGCAGGTCGTGGGTTTTGTATTGCAGACAACAAATCGATTTCAAGGGAAGAAGATGCTCTACAATGGTGGTACGGGGGTCATAGGAAAATTTCAAAATCAGGGCTACGGACAAAAGCTGTTAACCGCTGCTCTGGGAGTTGCACCAAAGGACGTCGCATTGTCCGTGCTAGAGGTCATTGATTCCAATGAACCTGGCCTAAGGCTCTATGAAGGCCTGGCTTTTCGTCCGACTAGGATTCTGAACTGCTTCAAAAGGCGTAGTACACCTACTTCATCAGTCAACGGAGATGTATCTTTTGAGAAAAGGTCGGTAGATGAACTGAGCGCACTGAGCGGTGCGGATGATTTAGAAACTTCATTCATCGACAGTTGGGACCAGTTGCGTTACAACCAGGAAAATGAGATTGGGCTACGGGCTTCCCTGGAAGGCCGCGTGGTTGGCTATGTCGTTTTTCAGCCACATTTAGGAAGAATCAGCAGGATGGGAGTCGTGAAGCAAGAGCGAGGCCAAGGTATCGGTTCCGCCATTTTGAAACGAGTACAGGAAGTCTGCCGAGACAGGCTATTGACAATCATGAATATACCGGCTGATCAACCAGAGATGCTGGCTTTCTTGTCAAAGAAGGGATTTGTGCATGAAATCACCCAAATAGAAATGATCAAAAACCTGGACGAATGAAATACACCCTGTCCCAAATCAAAGAGGTCGTTGGCGGAAGCTTACACGGGCCAGATCGGGGTTTTTCTCATGTGGCGACAGATTCCAGGACCATTTCAAACCCGGAGCAGACGTTATTCATTGCTCGGAAGGGGCCACACTTTGATGGTCATGACTTTGTTCCTCAGGTTGTGGAATTGGGGGTTAGGGCATTCATATTGGAGCGGGACCTTGACTTGCCCAGCACCACGGCCGTTTTGAAGGTGAAGAATGGTCTCCGCGCTTTGCAGGACCTGGCGGCATTCCATCGTCGCCATTTCGGTATCCCCGTGATCGCGATCACCGGAAGTAACGGTAAGACGATTGTAAAGGAGTGGGCGGACACCATGCTGTCCGGCAAATTTGTCACCACAAAAAGTCCCGGTAGCTACAACTCCCAGTTGGGCGTACCGTTATCGGTGCTCTTGTTGGATGAACATTCCCAAATTGGATTATTTGAGGCGGGAATTTCTCAGCATGGTGAAATGAATCGACTGGAAGAAGTGATCTTCCCAACGATAGGACTAATCACCAACATCGGGGCCGCGCACGATGCAGGCTTCAAGTCCAGAGCCGAGAAGATTGCTGAGAAAAGCAAACTGTTCGTGAATTGTGATCATGTGATATGTTGTCGGGATCACCAGGATATTTACGACATCAGCAAAGAGACTTTCGGAGCTAAGCTATTCACCTGGTCGCAGCGGGGGACGGCTGATATTAGTTTCCATCTGCAATCCGGCAGATGCCAGTTTGAATTTGAGGGTAACACATTTAGCCTAAGACTCCCATTTTCCGGGGCCCCACATGAAGAAAACCTGCTGCATGCTATAGCGCTCTGCTGTAAGATGGGCCTGACAGCCGCCGACATGCAACAAGGCCTTGACGCCTTGAGCAATGTGGAAATGAGACTGTCCTTCAAAGAAGGTCGAAATCAGTGCTATTTGCTTGATGACACTTACAACAATGACATCAACGGTCTCGAGGTGGCACTAAGTGCCCTTTCGCAGCAGAGACAACGAACGAAGAAAACACTCATTATTAGTGATTTCCTACAAGTGGCAGATCCGGAAAGGACCTTCGTCAAGGCCAATGAGCTAATGAAATCCAGCGGTATCACCAGGCTCATTGGGATAGGTCCGGATATTAGCAATTTCTCCCATGTCTTCGATGTACCATCTGAATTCTTTCTGTCGACGGCCGATTTCCTGGAACAGCATCCCCACTTCCATCATGAAATGATACTGATCAAGGGGGCCAGGGAGTTTCATTTTGAGAAGATCGTGCAGTTCCTTACGAAGAAGCGGCATCGCACGGAACTCACCATTAATTTCACCCACCTTCAGCACAACCTCAATGCCTATCGAAGATTGTTGCAGCCACAGACAAAGGTGATGGTCATGGTCAAGGCCTTTGCATATGGTGGTGGTAGCTTTGAGGTTGCCAACTTCCTTCAGTACCATCAGGTTGACTACCTCGCGGTGGCTTATTTGGATGAGGGGATTAGTCTTCGAGACAATGGTATTGAGCTGCCAATAATGGTCATGAATCCTTCACTGGATGATTTGGAGGCATTTGCACGCTATGAGCTCGAACCGGAGATCTTTGACTATGAAATCCTACGAAAATGTATCGACCTGGGGCTTCGAGTACCGATTCACTTGAAAATTGATACAGGGATGAAGCGGTTGGGCTTTGATCGTAGCCAGATAGCAGAACTGGTTGTGACCCTTGAAAAGCATCCCGATATCAGGGTGGGGAGTGTTTTCACACATCTTGCGGCATCTGAGGACGAATCACATGATGATTTTACCTTGACCCAGAGGGACCTTTTTGACTCAGCTTATCAGGAAATCGTGGGTGCGCTTGGCTACAGTCCTCTCAAGCACGCCGTAAATTCTGCGGGTATCGTTCGGTGGCCGAACCTGCATTTTGAAATGGTGAGGTTGGGTGTTGGGCTCCTGGGTGTGGATACTACTGGAGAGCTAATTCTCAAACCAGCTGGAAGGCTGAGAACGGAAATCAGCCAGGTGCGAAAGGTGAGAAAAGGTGAAAGTATCGGCTACAGCAGAGTTGGAATTGCTCCCCACGATGGTAAGGTCGCGGTGTTGCCCATCGGCTATGCAGATGGTTACCTCCGGGTATTTGGCAATGGTGCGGGGAAGGTGCTGGTGAACAATCAATTGGTACCGACGATAGGTAATATATGTATGGATATGACCATGATAGATGTTTCAGGAATAGATGTCAGTGTGGGAGATGAAGTAATCATCGTTGGGGAGGAGCCTACGCTTGAAGATCTTGCTACCTGGAGCCATACGATTCCCTACGAAATCCTAACGAATCTGGGCCCCAGGGTAAGTCGGACCTACGCATGGAACTAGCAAGGTCATCAAGTTTCATCTGAACCTTGGCATATTTGCGGAATGAATCCACTCTCGAAGAAAGTTGGTGTCCTCGGAGGAGGTCAGTTGGGTCGCATGATGATCCAATCTGCGATCGATTTTAACCTGGACATAAAGGTGCTGGACCCCGATCAGCATGCACCCTGCAAGAATTTGGTCGAAACCTTCATCGTTGGGCCGTTGACTGATTACGAAACGGTCATGGAGTTTGCGAGTGATTGCGACCTTATAACCATTGAGATAGAGAACGTCAATACCGCCGCCCTCAAGGAACTTGTCAAGAAGGGTAAAGAAGTCTATCCACAGCCTGAGGTCATTGAACTTATCCAGGACAAGCGCAAGCAGAAGACATTCTACAAGGCCAACCGCTTGCCTACAGCAGAGTTTGTGCTGACGGATAATGCCCGGCAAGTCGCTGAATTCAAGGACATGCTACCTGCGGTGAACAAGTTGGGCAGAGAAGGGTATGACGGTCGCGGTGTCCAGGTGATTCGGAGCGAGGCTGATTTGCCCAAGGCCTTTGACCAACCGGGTTTGCTCGAAAAGTTTGTCGCTTTCCAGAAAGAATTGAGTGTGGTCGTCGCTCGAAACACAAAAGGTGAGGTCGAGACCTTTCCCGTTGTGGAGCTGAGCTACCATCCTGAGAAGAATTTGGTAGAGTTTCTTTTCTCACCTGCGGAAATTGACCGTGAGGTTGCGAAGAAGGCCAAAAACCTGGCCACAGAGGTGATCGAAAAACTGAACATGGTCGGCTTGCTGGCAGTGGAGATGTTCTTAACCCAGGAGGGTGAAATTATGATCAATGAAATTGCACCGCGGACGCACAACAGCGGTCACCATACGATTGAAGGCAGCGTCACCTCACAGTTCGAGCAACACATTCGGGCGATACTGGGGTTGCCCCTGGGAGATACTTCTCCAACCCGACCATGTGCTATGGTAAATCTATTGGGAGAGGATGGGTTCACCGGGGAGGCCTACTATGAAGGAATTGAGGAGGCCATGGCTATGTCGGATGTGCATATCCATTTGTATGGCAAAAAATTGACTAAACCGTTTCGGAAGATGGGCCATGTCACAATCGGTGATGAGGGTTTGGAGCGGCTAAAAGAGAAAGCACATAAAATAAAAGATCTTATAAAGGTAAAGGCATGAGCAATCCTACCGTGGGAATTATTATGGGCAGTCAATCTGATTTGACGATTATGGCTGAGGCTGCCGAGGTTCTTGAAGAATTGGAAGTCAGTATTGAAGTGACTGTAGTATCAGCACACCGCACACCCGATCGCATGTATCAGTATGCGCGGGAGGCGCCCAAGCGCGGGATTCGGGTCATTATTGCTGGAGCAGGAGGTGCCGCTCATCTCCCAGGCATGGTGGCTTCTCTTACCACTTTGCCGGTGATAGGCGTACCAATCAAGTCGCGGAACTCCATAGATGGCTGGGATTCTGTCCTGTCGATACTCCAGATGCCTGGTGGTATTCCGGTGGCCACCGTAGCGCTCAATGGAGCCAAAAATGCCGGGATTTTGGCGGCAGCAATCCTGGGAAGTGGAGATGAGGAGCTTGCCGAAAGACTCAGCAACTACAAGGATAAGCTGCAGGAAAAAGTCCTGGAATCGGCGCATAAACTTGAGCAAAACGGGTGGAAAGGTCGTAAGATTGGGTTTTGACCCTATTGCTCCACAAGCTCGGGTTTCTTGGGGAACATGAGCGACAAAACGATCGACAGGGTCAGGGCGCCCATAATGATCGCAAATGATAAGAAAATGGGTATATGCACATGCTCAACATTGAAAAGTGCACCCAAGGCGACTTGTATGATGTGCATTTCCATTAACATCTTGACTCCAATGAATATAAGGACGACTGAAAGCCCTTTCTGTAGCAGATAAAATCTGTCCAATACGTTGGCCAGGAGAAAGAACATCGCTCTGAGGCCCATTACAGCAAATATGTTGGAAGTGTAAATCACAAACTCGTTCTGGGTGATAGCAAAAGCGGCCGGAATGGAGTCCACCGCAAATATCAGGTCGGTGGATTCGATCAACACAATCACAAGAAATAACGGGGTGAATACGCGTTTCCCGTTCTCGATCAATGTGAATTTCCCCCCATGGTTATCGGTCGTCATGGGGAAGATCTTTTTCACGAACCGGAGCAGGGCATTTTTTTCCGGCTCCACTTCCATTTCCTCTTCATCGCTGAAGATTTTGACTCCAGAATAGATAAGGAACGCACCGAAGATATATAGAATCCAATGGAACTTGGCGATCAAAAATGCACCAACAAATATGAATATGGCCCGAAATACAATCGCGCCCAGAATTCCCCAGAACAGGATATTGTGGTAATATTCTTCATTAACCCTGAAATAACGAAGGATCAACAAAATCACAAAAATGTTGTCAACGCTAAGTGCTTTCTCTGTCACGTAAGCTGAGAAAAACTCAAGTGTGCTGGCTTTGCCGTCTCCCATGAAATAGATGAGAAGACCGTAGGCTACGGAGACTGCCACCCAAAAGATAGATTGCTGCAAGGCCTCTTTTTGAGAAACCTTTTGATGCTTCTTGTGAAAGACACCCAAGTCAACAATCAGAAATAGTACGATTATTATACCGAAAACACCAAAAAGTAGACCCTCGTTTTGGCCTGAAAACAATGCTAAAAGCATAGAAAACAATCTAAGTGTGACAAGTTTCTATTTGTCCTTAGCTGCTGATTTGGACTTGATAACCTCCCAAAAAAATTGGCATTTCACGTTATCAATTCAAACAAAGATAAAAAGTTTCTTCGCTTTTTATTAATTTGATTGATGATTGACAAATGCCCATATCCATCCTAGATATCGCCCTATCACTGTTTGTGTATGCCATTTTGATTTTCTTTATGAAGTGGCGTTTCAGCTATTTCAAAAAGAGAAAGCAAGATGGCAGTGATGACAATGACGGGGGAATTGCGGTCGACTACCCCACAGATCCCGTGCTGGATCTTCCTCCCGGTGTGATCCTACCTTCCGATGGCCCCGTCGCCAAGAGAGAGCCGGAGATGTGTCTTTGACAAACGACTGAAGCAATATCAATCAATTATCTTCACTGACGATCTGAACGCCACCGTATCCCTGAGCACCATTTTTTGAAATCCCCAGGTCTCATATCGAGTCAGGGCGCCACGGTCAAAATCAAGCTTCAAAGCACGTCTGGCCGAGTAAATGCTGGTCTGTTCAAAGATTTCCGCCGTTATACGGACAGGATTTCCGGTCCCATCGAATTCGGCCTGAAAGGATTGTAAGCCGGGCCGCTCGATTTCCTTTATTTGATATACGAGTTGGTTGTCGTCCGTTGTCTCTGTGAACATGTTGACATACCGCGATTGGGAAGGGTCAAAATCATCCATAAACGCCAACTCCTCCACCCAAGCCATTGAATCGAAGGTGAATGTCCGGGATTCTCGTTGTTCTGCAATATTCACTTCCTTCTCAATGGAAGCTCCGCGCTCGATGAGTCGCCCTTGGTGTACGGCCACCAAAGAGTCCAGGCGGAAATAATTACTGATACGTTCATGCTTACTGGGTAAATCGCATCGTTGGAGGAATACCGCGGCTATCACCCAAAGGGCTAAGGTTTTATGCATCAACCAAAATTTCTCCTGTCATTTCTTCCGGTATGCCAATACCCATCAACGTGAGTATGGATGGGGCTAGATCGCCTAGTTTCCCTGCTTTCAGGCCGCCTTCATAATTGTTGCTCACCAAGACAAAGGGCACCAGATTGGTGGTATGGGCTGTGTTGGGTGTTCCATCCGGATTGATCATGATGTCGGAATTACCATGGTCGGCAATGATGAAGGTGGAGTAACCATGGTCGAGCGCGGCAGCTACGACCTTCTGCGCGCAGCCATCTACAGTCTCACAAGCCTTCACCGCTGCCTCGAAAACCCCCGTGTGACCCACCATGTCAGGATTGGCAAAATTGAGACATACAAAATCCACTTCTTCTTTCTCTAGCTCCGGAATGATGGCATCTTGAATGTCTTTTGCACTCATTTCGGGTTGCAGGTCGTAAGTAGCTACCTTGGGAGAGGGGCACAAAATTCTATTTTCGCCATCAAACTCAGTTTCTCGTCCCCCCGAAAAGAAGAAAGTAACATGAGGGTATTTTTCGGTTTCAGCAATCCTGATCTGTTTCTTGGCGTTTGAAGCTAATACCTCTCCGAGCGTCTTTTCCAGGTTGTCCTTGTCAAATACGACGCTTACACCCTGAAATGTGTCGTCATAATTGGTCATGGTCAGGTAGTACAAGTCTAGTTTCTTCATGCCTTCTTCCACGAAGTCCTCCTGCGTAAGGGCTTGCGTGATTTGACGACCTCGGTCTGTCCGGAAGTTGAAACACATGACTACATCTCCATCTTTGATCGTTGCGACAGGTTTGCCGTCACCATTCACCTTGACAAGTGGTTTGATGAACTCGTCCGTCACATTCTCCTGATAAGACTCCTCAATACCCTGCAATAGATCAGATACCTTTTTTCCCTCTCCCTGCACCATGGCATCATAAGCTAATTTGACACGTGGCCATCGTTTGTCCCGATCCATGGCATAGTACCTTCCAGTGACTGAGGCCAGAGTGCCTCCATTCTCCGAAAGGTGATCGGACAGATTCCTTAGGAAGCCAAGCCCCGATTTGGGGTCACAGTCCCTACCATCAGTGAATGCATGAACGTATATCTCCTCCAGGCCATAATCAGCGGCGGCTTTTGTCAGACCCTTTAGGTGCTCAATGTGGGAATGCACGCCCCCATCCGATACCAGTCCAATAAAATGAAAGGCTTTTCCATTTTCCTTTGCCGCCTTAAATGCCGCTCTCAGTGTCTCATTGTCCCCAAGAGAACCGTCCTTCACGGCGTTGTTGATTTTGACCAGATCCTGGTAGACCACTCTTCCCGCGCCCAGGTTCATATGACCCACCTCGGAGTTTCCCATTTGGCCTTCAGGTAGGCCCACTGCCAAGCCGGAAGCTTCAAGGGTACTGTTTGGATATTCCTTCAAAACCCGATCCATAAATGGAGTCTTTGCAGCGTCGATGGCGGAGACACTTTTGTCCTGGGCAATTCCCCAACCGTCCAGGATCATCAGGATGACTTTGTGATTCATGATGTGCGGTTTTGGGCAAATATAGAGGCAGAACCATACTCTTTCTCTGGGTTTGCAAGATTTGTAAAGCCGGTTTCGTTAACTTTTGGCCTCGTTTTCAATCGCATGAAGATGTTAAAGAGAATATTGCCTCTCATTGCGCTATGGATATGCACTTCAGCCCAGGCGCAGGACAAAACTTGGGGAGACATAGAGATTTTGCTGAAGAATGGCTCTGCCAAGGAATTGGTGAAATTCTGTGGCAACAGTGTCACGATTAAGCTTGATGGGACCAACAATTCCTTTTCAAAGGCAGAAGCTGAGAATCAGTTGAGAACCTTTTTCCTGCAAAACCCACCCACAAACTTCTCATATGTACATCAGGGCTCATCAAATGAGGGTTTGAAATATTCCATAGGGAAGTATTCCATGCGCGATGGCTCGTATAGGATAGTCATGTTTTTGAAAGAGAAAGTAAACGGGTTCCAACTGGAATCCATCAGTCTTACACGCGAGTAGCAGTTCTTTCCGTATCGCCATGGATGCAACATACCTTACCAGGGAAAATATTGATAATTTCATACTGTCCGCCTTGCGTGAAGACGTTGGCGATGGGGATCACTCTTCCAGAGGAGCGATCCCGGCAGATGCAGAAAAGAAAGCTCATTTACTCGTAAAAGACGACGGGTTGATTGCTGGCATTGTCCTGGCAGAGCAGATCTTCAATATGGTGGACTCCTCCATCGAAATGTCATGTTTCAAGCAGGACGGTGACAGGGTGGAGAAGGAGGAAATTGCCTTTGTCGTTACGGGAAAGGCCAGATCCATTCTCAAAGCGGAACGTCTGGTTCTAAATTGTCTGCAAAGAATGAGTGGGGTGGCCACCTACACCCATCAAATAACCTCGCTCATCAAGGGTTCGGGGGTCAGGTTGCTCGATACACGGAAGACTACACCCAATTTTCGCTTACCTGAGAAATGGGCTGTGGCCATTGGGGGTGGTGTGAATCATCGCTTTGGTCTTTTTGACATGATCATGCTGAAAGACAATCACATCGACTATGCCGGCGGCGTAGAAAAGGCCATCGCCTCAACCCTGGAATACCTGGCAAGCGAAAAATTGTCGTTGAAGATCGAAATAGAAGTCAGAAATTTGGATGAACTTGCGGCCGTTTTGGAAGTGGGGGGTGTCAGTCGTATCATGCTCGACAACATGCTGCCATCAGATATGCGGTTGGCTGTGCAAATGATCGGAGGCAAGTATGAGACAGAAGCATCCGGTGGGATCACAGAATCCAACATTCGCGAAATAGCTGAGACTGGTGTTGACTATATCTCGGTTGGTGCGCTTACCCATTCCTACAAGAGCCTGGATATGAGTCTGAAAGCGATCTAGAAATGATTATAAAAACAAAAAAATACAAGCTACCAACCAACCTCTACATTAAAACTGCCATGGTAGGGGTGATTGGCCAACAGTGGTGGGTGGCGCTCATTTACCTGGCGATTTGCGCGGGGTACTTCATCATCCCCAACTGGTGGTGGGTCATAGGTGCCACCATCGCATTGGGTCTCTATTTCCTATTTTGGCTCATACAATTCGCAGGAGTCACCCAACTGGAGCAGGGTAAGATATTGTTTGAAAAGCTCTCCTATGAAATCACGAGTCAGCAAATTCTGATCAAACTTAGCAGCAAGCAAGGAATGCCCATGAAGTGGGATCAGATCAAAAGAGCGAAAAAGGGGAAAGACAGTTTCACTTTGTTTGTTAGCAAAGCCCAGTTGATCTATTTACCATTCAAGATATTCAACAGTGAAAATGAAATCAAATTCATGGAAACTGTACTCAAGCGGAAGGGGTTTCTCAAGTCTTCCTAGATGCCCAGGGAATCGCTGAAGCCTTACCTCTCCAAGGCTGCAAAGTATTGCGCCACTCAGGAAAGGGCACCTTCACAGGTTAGTGCAAAACTGCTCCAGTGGGGTGTTGCCGAAGACGAAACCGAAGATATTCTCTCGGAATTGAGGAAGCTGGACTTCCTAAATGAAAAACGCTTTTGCCGAGCTTATTGCCGGGATAAATTTCGCTTCAACAAATGGGGCAAGGTGAAAATAAGACAACAGCTGAGGATGTTGGGGTTCAGCGATGATCGGATTGATGAAGGATTGAATGAGATCCCCAAGGAGAGCTATGAGCAGATGATCAGGGCGTTGATTGAAGCCAGGAAATCACAACGGCAGGTAGACTCCCCGATTGAAAAGCAAAAACTCACCCGATATCTATTGCAGAAAGGATTTGAATACGAATCTTTTAGCAAGTTCTTCTAGTTGTCTTGCAGATTACACAAAGTCATCGTTTTGATGAGGAGATTTAACAAAAATCTGAATTTTCAGTAAGCTGTAGTTATGATTTCTTCTCTCATGCTTGCCTTGCTCTCCGTGGTGCAAGTCGGATCACATCACAACGTGAAAAACGGTCTGGCGGTGGAGGGCTATGATGTTGTGTCCTACTTTATCCAGGATGAACCGCTGGAAGGCGCTAGGTCCATCACCAGCAATTATGAAGGAGCAACTTACAGATTTGCTTCTGAAGAGAATAAGGCTGCATTTCTGCAGGACCCCAAGAGATACATACCGCAATATGGGGGATGGTGTGCCTATGCCATGGGAGTGAATGGCGACAAAGTGAAGGTAGATCCGGAGACCTACAAGATTGTGGATGGGGATCTCTATTTGTTCTACAATTTTTGGGGAAACAACACCCTGAAATCCTGGAATGAGGATGAAGTCAGCCTGAAAGACCAAGCGGATAAGTATTGGTCAGACATCATTGCTCCAAACTAATTATCAACGTATTTTTACGCCTATTTTAAGCGATCAGAACCAATCATGCTAATTCAGCTTTCTGCCAAAGAACTCCTTGGACAACTCACGGTTGTGTTGGAGCAAATCAAGGATGAAGATTTTTGCAGGCCCATTCCTGTTCTTAGCGGATCCTCTGTCGGGCAGCACATCCGGCATACCATTGAGTTCTTCCTATGTCTGATGGATGGCGCGAATAAAGGTGAGATCAATTACGACAACCGGAAACACGACAAATTCATCGAGGAAGACCGGAAGCTGGCCATGAGCGTAATAGCATCGATCGACTCTTTCCTGTCCCGAGACCACGAAGATCATAGGATGGATTTGATCGCCAACTACAGTGTTGATAAGGCTGAAGATATCCGTATTCCGAGTAGCTTCTTACGGGAATTGGCCTACAACATGGAACATGCCATTCATCACATGGCTTTGATCAAAATTGGTGTCCGGGCAGTGGGAGACTATATCGACTTGCCAGCACACTTCGGTGTTGCCAGTTCGACTGTTCGCTACAAGCAAAGTCAGGCTTAATCCGCAGCAATGGGTCAGGAGATAGGTCCACTTCGGCGGTGGTGGACAAAAACCACCAGATATGAGTTCTGGCCATTCGATCTATTCTATTTTCCGGTCAAGATCTATTACGCCTTCCTGGCTCTGAAAAGCAGGTCGTTCTTCTTTTTTACCGCCTCCAATCCTTCCATCGATTTTGGAGGAATGCTCGGGGAACGCAAGTCCGACATTTTCGAGCTGATACCAGCGCAATACTTGCCAAAAACCAAATTATTCAGCCCCGGAGTTTCCGCTGAAGAAGTAGAGCGGTTCCTCCAATCTGCCCGGCTCGACTATCCGATTATTGCTAAACCCAATATTGGTGAGCGAGGATGGATGGTTCGTAAGTTGATGAATCGGGAAGAGTTGAAACTTTATTTGGCAGAAATCAAAGTGGAATTTCTGGTGCAACAGTGGGTAGACCTGCCAGTTGAACTCGGCGTGTTTTACATCAAGATACCAGGTAGTGAACGTGGGACTGTTACTTCCATTGTGCATAAGGGCTTTCTGTCTGTGGTGGGTGATGGAAGTAGTTCTGTACGCCAGCTGCTGAAGGCGGATGTGCGGGCGGCACTTCAGGTGGATTTTGAGGATCCGTCTATTCAACCATTACTAGAGAATGTGCCACTTGCCGGAGAAGAAATTGAGGTAGAGGCGATAGGCAATCATTGCAGAGGCACCACTTTTCTCAATGCCAATGAATGGATAGACGAAGGCTTGAACAATGCCTTCAATCGCATAGCTGGTGAAATACAGGAGTTTTACTTTGGCAGATTTGACCTTCGCTGTCAGTCAATTCAAGAACTGAAGCAATGTGAAAACTTCAAAATCCTGGAATTGAACGGTGCAGGTTCGGAGCCGGGTCATATTTATCAGCCTGGATATTCGATATGGCAAGCGTACAAGGATGTGTGCTGGCACCTCAGAATGCTCCAGAAAGTCAGTGCGACCAACAAGCTCAGGGGGCATGAATACTGGCCATTCAAAAAAGGCTGGCAGAAGCTGAAAGAAATCAGGGAGTATAATTCTGCAAAAACCAGTTGATTAGCGGTTGTGATTGTCCAAACCCTGATCATTTCCTACGCAATCAGTTTGCTGGGCTCCATCCCACCAGGCACAATCAATGTCACTACGATGAAATTGGGGATCCTGAACAAACTGCGAGAGGCGTACTTCCTGGCCATAGGTGCGACCTTGATAGAATTTTTCTACACACTCCTTGTCGTTCGTTTTCAGCTCTTGCTGGCTAGCAACGTGACTTTTTCGAATTATTTCCAGTTGATCACCGCAGGTGTGCTGCTAGTCTTGGGGATCCACTCATTGTCCTCAAAATCCAGTATCGCAAAAGTGAAAGTGCATGACAGAGGAGGTAGAAAAGGATTTGCCAAGGGAGTCATTTTGGGGATCTTAAATCCATTGGCCATACCTTTTTGGTTGGCAGTCACAAGCTACCTTCAAGGGAATGGCTGGGTGGTTTTGCACGGTTTTGGGGGTTGGATCTATCTGTTAGGTGTGGTTCTGGGGTCGTTGACTACACTGTTTTTGGCAGCGCGATTGGGACGCGTTTTTAGCCAGTTGAGCGACAACCGTTGGTTGGTTAATTTTCTGCCGGGTGCATTGTTCATTGCCATGGCAGCCTGGAATTTCTTCCAGTGGTTTGGCCGCTAACCCCAAAGCCCTTGGGGCACAATTTCCAGGACATGACCATCCGGATCGTTGAAATAGAACGATTCCAATCCATTAGGCCAGTCTTGTTCATGAGTGATTGTGATGCCAGCTTCAAGTAGACGAGCTTTTTCCTTGGCATAATCCGATTTCGGAACTTCAAAAGCGATGTGTTGAAGACCACTGGCATAGTGTGGGGGCAATTGCTTTTCTGCACGGGTGACTTCCGGGTTGAAGCATAACAACACGCTCTGGCCCACACGAAAAAAAACATGTCTGTCCGGGACCGAACCGATTACTGAAAACCCGAGATGGCCGTGATAAAAAGCTTTGGAAACCGCCACGTCCTTGACGTATAGGCAAGTTTCTTTGATAGATGAAATCATTTCAGAGCGTTACTAGATATTTAGGTTAAATCAATCTAAGACAGTCACATATCTTTGCAATCTATTCCAAAAAGCAACAGAAAAAATTG
Source organism: Cyclobacteriaceae bacterium (assembly GCA_965601475.1). GTDB lineage: Bacteria > Bacteroidota > Bacteroidia > Cytophagales > Cyclobacteriaceae > JAWPMT01. The sequence goes on from OZ271832.1 coordinate 3,357,866, forward strand.
AACCTCAATAAGCTTTTGATGCGAGGATTGGTCTGGCGTCTGAAGTATATCAACGACAACAACTTTCTGCTTATAATCGCCGGGCTGGTTGGCTTGATTGCCGGGCTGGCAGCGGTGACGTTGAAGACGAGCGTCCATTTCATACAATCCCTCCTGCGAGAGAAGTTTTACATCGTAGGTTTTGATTTTGTCTATATCGCCTTTCCTCTGATTGGCATATTGTTGACGGTGATGGTATCCAAATTTCTATTCAAAGAGTATTTGGGTCATGGGATCACGCAGATCCTATATGCCATTAGTAAGAATTCCAGCATTATCAACCGCACAAAGATGTACTCCCGGATGATTACCAGTGCGATCACGGTAGGGTTTGGGGGTTCTGTTGGTTTGGAGGCACCCATTGTCGTCACAGGGTCAGCGATTGGCTCCAACCTTGCACGACTGTTCCACCTCAACTATAAGCGACGGACTTTGCTGATCGGATGTGGTTCAGCCGGAGCTGTTTCTGCCATCTTTAATTCGCCGGTTGCGGGTGTAATTTTCGCTATCGAAGTCATACTCACGGACGTTACTATTTCTAAGTTTATCCCGATTCTCATTGCCTCTGTCGCAGGTCAGCTGGTGACCATTGTCCTACTCGGTGAAGATATTCTTTTTTCTTTTCGCCTGGTTGATGGCTTCAGGGCTGGGGAGACGCCCTACTATTTCGGACTCGGTATTGTCTGCGGCCTGGCATCCTTGTATTTCACCAGAGTCATCTATAAGGTGGAAGGGAGTATTAGCCGCATTCGCAATAGTTTTCAAAAAGCGCTCGTTGGCGGACTCTCGCTGGCTGTTATCATTTTGGTGCTGCCCCCCATTTATGGAGAAGGCTATGACACGATCAAGCAACTGCTTACCAACCAGGGCCATGCCATATTGGATGGACATTTCTTAGGCATTTTTACCACAAACTCCCTCGTTTTGATTGCCCTGCTTCTGGTGACGGTATTGATCAAACCGATGGCCACTGCGCTTACCATTGGTGCCGGAGGAAGTGGAGGGGTTTTCGCACCTTCCCTGTTCATGGGGGGCGCGACAGGATTCTTGGTGGGTAGCGTTTTCAATATGCTCATCCCTGGGGCGGAGGTTAGTTTGAGCAATTTCACCCTCGTCGGTATGTGTGGGGTTATGAGTGGTGTATTGCATGCTCCGCTTACAGCCATATTTCTCATTGCAGAGATTACCGGCGGATATATCCTGTTTGTGCCGTTAATGCTGGTGTCGGCACTGTCATTCACGACCATCTCCTATTTTGAGAAGTATTCGATTTACACCAAGATTTTGGTCGAGAAAGGGGACCTTATCCCTTACGACAAAGATCAGATTGTCTTGAGCCTGATCGATATGAAGAAGCTCATCGAGAAAGACCTGCTGTCCATTCACCCACACAAGAAACTGGGTGACCTCACGGATCTGGTGAAAAAGAGTAAAAGGAATATTTTTCCAGTCCTCAACGATGAAGGCGGGCTGGAAGGCATTGTGACACTGGATGACATAAGGGACATCATGTTTGACCCTGAAAAGCGGGAATCAGTGACTGTGCAGACCATCATGCAAAAACCGCCGGATTCAGTGACGTCGAAGGAGAAAATGCAGTCTGTTATGAATAAATTTCAGTTAACACAAGCCTGGAATCTTCCTGTAATAGATGATGGAAAATACGTCGGTTTTGTATCAAAAAGCAGAATTTTCAATGCTTATCGCAATAAATTGATTCAACAGAACCAAGAATAATTTTCTTAGTAATAAATGGTCACATTTCCAAGGAATACAACTATTTCCACAATAGTTCATATTAAAGCAGGTTGCCTTAAGTAGCTGATAAGCAATGTATTATCGTATTTTGGCTCTTTTGTGTGTGGATAAATTCATGTTTTGTGGATAAAGAGCGATTCCAGGAGATTTCCCTCTGGAGGGCATTTGTGGCCTGCATATTCGTTGTGCCGATCTCATCCGATCTTCTTGCTTTTCGCAGAAAAAACTTGGTTTAAGGCAATGTTAATAAGTGCTTGTGATTTAGACTTTTGTGAGATTAAATGAAATTGCAAAAACACTCAACTTCTTTACCAAAATTACGTAGTACTTCAGGATGAGATTGATGGTTTTTGGCTTGCTTCTGGTGGTACTTCACACAGCCTCTTCGCAGGAGGTGCGCATTGTAAAATTTGATGAGGTAGATCACCTGATGAAGGCTGAATCCGACGATTTGAAGATATTCAATTTCTGGGCAACCTGGTGCGGTCCCTGTATCAAGGAACTTCCCTATTTTGAAGAAGCGAACAAACAGGAAGGTGTGCAGGTCTATTTAGTTAGCCTTGATTTCATTCAGGACAAGGATAAAGTAAACCGGTTCGTAGCCAAGAAACAGTTGAAGTCCTCCATACTGCTCCTGGATGAGAAAGATTACGACAGCTATATGTCCAGGGTGTCCGAAAAATGGTCGGGGGCCATACCGGCGACGCTCTTTGTGGCCGAAGATGGTGACAGCCGCTTTTTCGAAAAGCCCTTCACAAGACAAGAACTTCAAGATAAGATTGAACAATACATTAACTAATAAATGGCGGAGAGAATGAAGAGAACTTTTCTACTATTAACAGGCGTACTCGCCGTGGTGGCGATTTTATTTGTCAATGCTGCTTCCGAAGAAAAGGGCATAGCAGTTGGTGATAAAGCCCCGGGGTTCAGCCTTAAGGGTGTTGACGGCAAAACAGTTGCACTGGCTGATTATGAAGACAAAAAGGGCGTTGTAGTTATTTTCACTTGCAACACCTGCCCCTACGCCAAAATGTATGAAAGCCGAATTATTGACCTGGATAAGAAATATGCTTCGCAAGGCTTCCCAGTGGTTGCGATCAATCCCAATGATATCGACCAGCAACCAGGTGATAGCATGGCGGAGATGGTCAAGAGATCCAAGAACAAGGGCTATACCTTCCCGTATCTAAGGGACGATTCACAAAAAGTCGCCATGGCATACGGCGCCACGAAAACACCACATGTATATGTACTCAGCAACAATGATGAGTTCAGGGTAGAATATATTGGTGCCATTGATGATAGCCCACGTGATGCATCAGATGTCAGTGAGCGGCATGTCGAAAATGCTATTGATGCCATCTTGTCCGGAAACAAACCAGAAGTAACCGAAAAGAAAGCAATAGGCTGTACCATCAAGTGGAGGGAATCTTAACCCACCACCACGTTGCACTTGCATAAGGACACAAAAAAACCCACGATAGCGTGGGTTTTCTTTTTTATTTTCTTGCTTGATAGAATCAGGAGGCAGGATCGATATGAACGTACGATCTGTTTTGTCTTCCTTTCTGGAAACGTACAACACCGTTTGTCAATGCAAACAGCGTGTGATCCCTTCCTATTCCAACATTGTTACCAGGATGATGCTTGGTGCCTCTTTGTCTGACGATGATGTTGCCGGCGATTACATTTTGGCCGCCAAATATCTTTACACCCAGTCGCTTACTTTCTGATTCTCTACCGTTCTTGGAACTACCTACACCCTTCTTATGTGCCATGGTACTTTAGTTTTTAATGTCTTCGATTAATATTTTGGAAAACTGCTGTCTGTGACCGTTTTTCTTCTTGTAACCTTTACGTCTCTTTTTCTTGAAAACAATCACTTTGTCTCCTTTAACGTGCTCCAGGACTTTACCCGAAACCTTGGCTCCTTTTACCGTGGGTGTTCCTATCTTCACCTTTCCATCATTATCCACCAACAGCACTTTGTCGAAATCAACAGCACTTCCAGCTTCCTGCTCCATCAAGGGCGCGTAAACGAACTTGTCTTTTTCGACTTTATATTGCTTTCCGGCAATGTCTACAATTGCGTACATTTCTTCCGTATTTTCAAAAAGGACTGCAAAGGTATAAAAAAGAGAATACGTTGCAAACATGAGGCCCTTATAATATTGAGATAACATGTGGATAATTTTTTTAGGGGCGATCTGCATTTTTTTTAGCCCTCCTGACGCTGTTTTTTCAATGAAGTTCCATTTCGTTTTACACAATTAATTACCTAATTATCAACTCATTATCTAGTTATCCACACGGTGTTGATAACCTCTGACATCAACTGCTATATGTCTTGATTTTTTTTTCTGATTTGAAGACATTTGTAGAAGTCTGCCAGAAAAAATAAACCACTTTTCTAGCTGGGCAATCACCACAACTAGACACACAAACTTGCGAGTAAACGGAACCCCCTGATAATCAATGAGATTATCTAGGAGCAGGTTTTTTGTCTCTTGTGGTGAACAAAAACGAGGAACAGAAAGCTTAAAAAAGAACGAGAAATAACCATGAGTGATACCGTCGCACAGTTAGATGAACCGATCCTGCGGGAGAATAAAAACAGGTTCGTTTTATTCCCCATTCAGCATGATGATATATGGCAGTTTTATAAGAAGGCTGAAGCAAGCTTCTGGACTGCTGAGGAGATAGATTTAGGAGCAGATCTGAAGGATTGGGCAAACCTCACCGACGGGGAAAGACACTTTATTAGCCATGTGCTGGCTTTCTTTGCTGCAAGTGATGGCATTGTCAATGAGAACCTGGCAGAGAATTTTGTTGCTGAAGTGCAGTATACAGAAGCTAAGTTCTTCTACGGTTTTCAGATTGCCATTGAGAACATTCACTCAGAGACTTACTCCCTACTGATCGATACACTGATCAAAGACCCTACTGAGAAGGATAAATTGTTCAACGCAATCGACACCATGGATTGCGTGAAGAAGAAGGCAGAGTGGGCATTGAGATGGATCGATGAAGGGTCATTTGCCGAACGGCTGATTGCATTTGCTGCTGTCGAAGGCATATTCTTTTCCGGAAGCTTTTGTTCCATATTCTGGTTGAAGAAGCGTGGCTTGATGCCGGGCCTGAGCTTCTCCAATGAGTTGATTTCTAGAGATGAAGGATTGCATTGTGATTTTGCCTGCTTGCTTTACAATAACCATTTGGTAAATAAGCTTCCTGAGGCCACAGTGCAGGAAATCATTGAAGATGCCGTGAACATTGAGAAGGAGTTTGTGACTGATGCACTACCTGTGAAATTGATCGGAATGAATTCCGATTTGATGTGCCAGTATATCGAATTTGTAGCTGATCGCCTGTTATCTGAACTGGGATGTGCCAAGATTTATAACTCCACCAATCCTTTTGATTTCATGGAAATGATCTCACTGCAAGGAAAAACCAATTTCTTCGAAAAGCGGGTAGGTGAATATCAAAAAGCTGGCGTAATGAACAGCGAGAAAGACAAGCCCAAGTTTAGCCTAGACGAAGATTTTTAATATGTATTTTATTTAGTCCCTAATCGCCGAGATATATGTTAGTAATAAAAAGAGACGGAAGAAGAGAATCAGTCAAATTTGACAAAATCACCGCAAGAATTGAGAAGCTGTGTGAGGGCCTGAATCCAGATTTTGTCAAACCGGTTGAGATAGCCAAAAAGGTCATCGATGGCCTTTATGATGGTGTTACCACCGTCGAGCTGGACAACCTGGCGGCAGAGATTGCTGCTACCATGACGACCAAGCACCCTGATTTTGCCAAGCTGGCAGCCAGGATTTCCATATCAAACCTTCACAAGGTCACCTCGGAGTCATTCTCAAATACGATGAAGCGGCTCTACACCTATGTCAACCCGAAAACTGACGAGAACGCCGCACTGGTTTCGACAGAGACTTATGGTGTAATCAAGAATAACGCAAAACGACTGGACGACGCAGTTGATTACAAGCGGGACTATAACTACGATTACTTTGGCTACAAGACGCTTGAGCGATCCTATCTGATGAAGTTGGATGGAAAGATCGTTGAGCGACCTCAACACATGCTGATGAGGGTTTCGGTAGGTATCCACGGCGAGGATATTGACTCGGCCATTGAGACATACAACCTGATGTCTGAGAAGTGGTTTACTCATGCTACGCCTACGTTATTCAACGCGGGAACACCAAAACCTCAGTTGTCCTCTTGTTTCTTGCTTACGATGCAGGATGATAGCATCGATGGCATCTACGATACGCTAAAACAATGCGCCAAAATCTCCCAGTCTGCTGGAGGTATTGGATTAAGCATTCATAACATCAGAGCTACCGGCGCATACATAAAGGGTACTAACGGGACTTCTAACGGTATAGTGCCGATGTTGAGAAACTTTGACATGACTGCCCGGTATGTGGATCAGGGAGGAGGCAAAAGAAAAGGGAGTTTTGCCATTTACCTGGAGCCCTGGCATGCGGACATTTTTGAGTTCCTGAACTTGAAGAAGAATCACGGAAAAGAAGAACTCAGGGCCAGAGATTTGTTTTATGCACTTTGGATCCCGGATTTGTTCATGAAACGTGTAGAATCCAATGGAGATTGGTCGCTTTTCAGCCCTGACGTTGCGCCAGACCTTTGCGATTGTCATGGAGAGGAATTTGAGCGTCTGTATGAGAAATATGAGAAGGAAGGTAAGGCGAGAAGGACCGTAAAGGCTCAGGAACTATGGTTTGAAGTGCTGGAATCGCAAATTGAGACAGGCACGCCTTACATCCTGTATAAGGATCATGCCAACAAAAAGAGCAATCAAAAGAACCTGGGTACAATCCGAAGCTCCAACTTGTGTACTGAGATCATGGAGTATACCTCCAAGGACGAAGTAGCAGTCTGTAACCTGGCCTCGATTGCACTTTCGAAATTTGTAAAAGAAGACCTGACCTTTGATCACGAAGAGCTTTACCGGATCACGAAGGTGGTCACGCGCAACCTCAACAAGGTCATTGACATCAACTATTATCCGGTGCCTGAGGCGCGTAACTCCAATATGCGACACAGACCGATTGGTATTGGAGTCCAGGGACTGGCAGATGCTTTTGCATTGATGCGATATCCTTTTGAGTCTGAGGAAGCAAGAATATTGAATCAAGAGATTTTTGAGACCATCTACTACGCCGCAATGGAAACCTCTATGGAGCTGGCGGAAGAACATGGCCCTTATGAATCATATAAAGGCTCTCCCGTGTCGAAGGGAATATTCCAGTTCGATATGTGGGGTGTAGAACCCAATTCCGGTCGGTGGGACTGGTATGACCTGAAGCAGAAGGTTCGAAAGCATGGAGTAAGGAATTCTCTCTTGCTGGCTCCAATGCCAACAGCATCTACCTCACAAATTTTGGGCAACAACGAGTGTTTTGAACCTTTTACCTCCAATCTGTACTTGAGGCGAGTCCTTTCAGGTGAGTTCATTGTAGCGAATAAGTACCTGATGCAAGACCTGATCAAATTGGGTCTCTGGAGCGATACCATGGTCAATAAGATCAAGATCAACAATGGTTCTATCCAGAGCATCGCGGAGATACCTCAGGATATAAAGGATTTGTATAAAACCGTCTGGGAAATCTCTCAAAAGACCATCATCGATATGGCTTCTGACCGCGGAGCGTATATCTGCCAAAGCCAGAGTATGAATGTGCATTTGACAGATGCCAACTTTGGTAAAATGACCTCGATGCACTTCTATGCCTGGAAGAAAGGGCTGAAAACAGGAATGTATTATCTGCGGACGAAAGCAGCTACCGATGCGATCAAGTTTACGGTGGAAAAAGAGCAGTCAGTCCAAACCAAGCAAGAGGATCCAGGTAGTCCGGCACCTCCAAAAGAAGAAGAGCTGGCACAAAACCAGGCTGCTATGCAATGTTCCCTGGACGATCCCGAGGGTTGTGAAATGTGTGGAAGTTAATTAGTGAGTAATATATAAATGAGATGAAAAAGGCCTTTCCAAAGGCCTTTTTCATTTTACGTCGATCAAGTTACCTACAGCTTGTAATAGTCGCTGCTCCTGGATATCGCGTTCATAGCGTCGGGGTTTGGCGACCCTGACTTCACAATCGGAAATGGCACATCGTTCACAGGTAGTATGGACCTCCTTGGTCACAATGCTGGTGTCATCCACGAACCGGAGTCTGTTTTTGGACTTCTTATTCAATAAGAAGCCAATCGTGACGCTGATTGCTTCCTCCGGGTTGGAGACATTTGGGAAAGCCAGAGAGAGGCACAGGTACTCATTTTTAGTTTGCCAATAACGTGAAATCTGGATTTCCGAAGTCATGCTAACCTTTTTCTTGACCAAAATATCCTGGAGAATATCGATTGACACCCACCTTCGGCAGTAGTGCTCATTCAGCTCATTGGCATGTGGATTATGCTGTCCGGTCAGGTGTAATTCCTTGGTCAGCGTAAAGTCCTCTTTTTCACCTAAAAATCGTAGAAAGAAGAGGTCCTTCAAGTCGAAGTGTGTAGGCAGGATATTGGTCAGCCTTTGCATGAGCATCTCGGGCGTAACATCATATTTCGAAAGGAAACTCATCAGAAGATCAGGATCCCACGCGTCCTGTGCCGCAAAGTCTTTTACGTCCGCAATGACCTGTTTTTCTGGCATCATCAGTGCCGCGGCAAAATAGGAGCTACGGTAATTATTGAGGATGGCCTCAAAGTCAAAAGATCCCACAGGTGGCGTACTATGGGGTCGTTTTGAGAGCCTTAGCCATTGGAAGGCTATTTCTCTGGCAAGCAAGAAATTGACCTGACCCGAACTCAAACCTTCATTGACCAATAGCATTCGACGATCAGGCTGGTAGATAGACCTGATATTCTTCAGCAGCCTATTGCTTGCCAGGTCCTCAAAACTGACTCTGACACCCAATTGCAATAAGATTTCGGTGAGCGTTTTTCTGGTGAAGGGGATTTCGCTCAGTTCGGGGAATTCCAGGTTCAACTCTCTTACCGCCGTTTCCAGGTCAGGGAAGTAATTGTTTTGTAATTCCTGGTACGACCTCAACGCTGCATAGAAAAACTTCTCATTATTCAGCTCAAAATTTCGGGCCACCTGCAGCACCGTATTGATAAATGCATTGATCCTTTCGGGATCTTGCGATACGATTTCAACTAGCTTTTGCGGATCCAGACCAAATTCCTTCAGCGGAAAAGCTTTGAAGAAATCCGATTGGATAAGGTCAATGATGGGTTGTAATTTTTTGGGCACCTTCAGTGAAACCAACTCATCGTATTCCACCTCCAGCGCCTGAGCCAGTAACATGATCTTGTCGCTCTTTGGATATTTTTTCCCATTCTCTATTTCACTGAGATAGGAAATGGACATCCCCGTTTTCTCTCGCAGATCCTGATAGGTAATTCCTTTCTCTTGCCTGATTTCTTTGATTTTCAGGCCGAAAATCTGCTTCAGTCCAAATACCCCGTCTAACATAAAGCCAAAGGTACTTAAAAGACTGCGAAATATTTTTATTAGCGAAATTTCGCTAATTGAATAATTTCGCTATATTAGCAATCGTTAAACTTTTTGATTATGGTCGAAGCACGAGAAATAGAAACACCAGTGGGCATAGAAATTACAGGTAAACTCACTGAGGCCTATGAAGAGATTTTATCTCCTGAGGCGATGGAATTTTTGCTGGCATTGCATGAGCGGTTCAATGAACCCAGGAAGCAATTGATCAAAGCCAGGGTGTCAAGGCAGATCCAATTTGATAGTAAGATCATGCCGGACTTTTTGGAGGAAACCAAAGAAATCCGAGAAAAGGATTGGGTAGTAGCTCCGGTGCCCGCGGATATTCAGGATCGGCGGGTGGAGATCACAGGACCAGTAGACCGCAAGATGGTCATCAATGCCCTGAACTCAGGTGCGAAGGTATTCATGGCAGATTTTGAAGACAGCAATTCCCCCAAGTGGGACAACAACATTCAGGGCCAAATCAATCTTTACGACGCCATAAGGAAAACCATCAGTTACGAAAATCCTGCCAATGGTAAGTTTTACGAGTTGAATGATGAAACCGCTGTACTATTTGTAAGACCCCGTGGCTGGCACCTCGAAGAAAAGAATATCAGGATTTATGATCGTCCGGCGAGCGGCTCTCTTGTTGATTTTGGCTTGTATTTTTTCCACAATGTCCACGAATTAATCGACAGAGGCTCAGGGCCCTACTTCTACCTGCCCAAACTGGAAAGCCATTTGGAGGCTCGCCTTTGGAATGATGTCTTTGTCTTTGCTCAGACTTACCTGGACATCCCCGTAGGGACGATCAAGGCCACTGTACTCGTGGAAACTTTACCCGCAGCCTTTGAACTCAATGAGATCCTTTTTGAGCTAAAGGACCACTCTGCAGGGTTGAACTGCGGACGTTGGGACTATATCTTCTCTTTCATCAAGAAATTCAGAAACGATGCGTCAAAAGTCCTACCCAATAGGGATCAGGTGACCATGACGGTGCCTTTCATGAAGGCCTATTGCGATCTTGTCATACAGACGTGCCATCGAAGGGGAGCTCACGCCATGGGCGGCATGGCAGCACAGATTCCCATCAAAAATGACCCCGAAGCTAACACAAGTGCCATCGAAAAAGTGCGTAAAGACAAGCTCAGGGAGGTCGTGGCTGGCCATGATGGGACCTGGGTAGCGCATCCCGGGTTGGTCTCTGTGGCCATGGATATTTTCGACGAGCACATGAAAACTCCCAATCAACTGGACAACAAGCGATTCGACGTAGAAGTCTCAGCGGATGATCTGGTGAGGGTGCCCACTGGTACAATCACTGAGGAGGGCATCAGGACCAATATCAATGTCGGTATTCTCTATGTAGAAAGCTGGTTGCGAGGCAATGGCGCCGCTGCACTCTACCACCTGATGGAAGATGCGGCGACCGCAGAGATTTCGAGATCCCAGCTTTGGCAGTGGATCAAAAACGGGTGCACGACTGTATCTGGTAAGCCCATTACCATCGCCTATTATGAAGAACTGAAGAAGGAAGAACTCATCAAGATTGAAGCCTTGATTGGATCTGAGGCCTTTGAAAAGGGCCGTTTTGATGAGGCAATCACCATTTTCGATCAGCTTGTGAAGAGTGATCGACTGGAAGACTTTTTAACAATACCTGCTTATAATCTCCTAAATGCTTAATAAAGATGAAAACGGAAAAAATCCTAAAAATAGAAAAAGATTGGACTGAAAATCCCAGATGGAAAGATGTTGAGCGGCCCTATACAGCAGAGCAAGTAGTTGACTTGCAGGGGTCTTATGATATTGAGTACTCCATAGCGAAACAGATGGCGACGGTACTTTGGGAAAAACTGAATTCCCGGCCCTTCGTCGCGGGCCTAGGTGCCCTCACTGGCAACCAGGCAGTCCAGGAGGTAGCCGCCGGCCTTGAAGCGATCTATCTCAGCGGGTGGCAGGTGGCAGCTGATGCAAACCTAGCCGGCACGATGTATCCTGACCAGAGTTTGTACCCCGCAGACTCTGTACCCAAAGTTGTGGAACGTATCAACAATGCGCTGCTCAGACGAGATGAGATTGAATCCATCACGGGAAAACCCAGCAAAGAGTGGTTGGTGCCAATTGTTGCCGATGCTGAAGCAGGATTTGGGGGTAACCTGAACGCTTTCGAACTTATGAAGGCGATGATCAAGGCCGGTGCAGCTGGCGTCCACTTCGAGGACCAGCTCAGTTCGGCTAAGAAGTGTGGCCACCTGGGAGGCAAGGTACTTGTCCCCACCCAAGAAGCCATCAACAAACTGGTGGCGGCAAGGCTGGCTTCTGACGTTATGAATACACCTACGGTACTCATCGCGCGCACAGATGCAGATGCAGCTACTTTGATCACCTCTGAAATTGACCCTCGCGATCACAAATTCCTCAACGGGAAGCGCACGTCTGAAGGCTTCTTCGAAGTCAAGAATGGTATCGAGGCCGGTATTGACAGGGGCTTGAGCTATGCGCCGTATTCCGACTTGTTGTGGATGGAGACCTCGAACCCGGATCTGGGTTTTGCCAGGGAGTTTGCCGCTGCGATACACGAGAAGTATCCTGATCAGATGTTGGCCTACAATTGCTCACCTTCTTTCAACTGGGCAGCGCATTTGACCAAATCAGAGATGCTTTCTTTCCGCGAAAACCTGGCTGATATGGGCTACAAGTTCCAGTTCATCACGTTGGCAGGATTCCATGCACTCAACACCTCGATGTTCGAGTTGTCCAAGGCCTACTGTGATAGGGGCATGGCGGGCTACTCTGAATTGCAGGAGCGTGAGTTTGGTTTGCTGGAAGAGGGCTTCAAGGCTGTGAAACACCAGGCCTTTGTAGGCACCGGTTATTTTGACCTGGTACAAAATACCGTTCAGGGCGGCACATCATCTACTGTGGCCATGAAAGGAAGCACAGAGGTAGCTCAGTTCTAAGACATCACTTATGATTGTTTGGTTACTGGCCAGGCGCGCAAGCGTCTGGCTTTTTTTTGTGCCCTTACCGGAAAACCGGTAGTCGAAAATGGTGGGAAAGGGGGTGGTTATAGCTAATATCTAACGGGATTTTTACAGAAAATATTTCGTTATGAATTACAAGATCTTCCCGCTGCTGATCCTCTTCCTATTATGTTTGGACGGTTATGGACAAACCAAATACGACTTTCACCGATCACTAAAGGCTGAACCAAAAGAGAAGGAGGAGGGTCCGGTTAATGACCTCCAGGAAGGGGCAGAATCTTCTTCAGATGCTGCAGGTGAGGAATTCAAGGCATTGTTGGAAGGAATCCAGAACTTACCAGGGGGCACCATTATTCCCGTATTGAAGGCTGGATATTCCGGGAAGATCCGGTTTGAAAGGTGGTCAGTTTTTGCTGAGATTTATGTGGCCGACGACCTGGCCCTGGAAGGAGACACGCTACAGACTCCGGAAGTGAGGTCAGCCCTTTCGCAATCATACTTTGTTCCCGAGGCCAGTCTTGTACGGTTTAGCTTCGGAACCGTATGGAGTCCAGGGAATCTGAATTTGGTTTCTCAAAACAAAAAAGGATCTAGACCTAGCAAGGGAAATGATGAAAACGGAAAATGGAATTATCTGGTGTCATTTAATCTTGATGTGATGGCTAAGCGTATTGGCGAAATGATATCAGATTCGACTCTTGCTCAAAAGAGCATTGGCGTTGTAGGACTGACCGCTGGTCATGGGATCAATCTTGTGGGTGATGGTGACTTTAGACTATTTGCATATAATGATTTAGGATTGATGGTGACTGCTTCCGAGTCCATGCGTTTCCGCAACTACTTCGATGAACCCGATGACCAATTGCTTGGTTCGGGTAGACGTGTTAGTCTCGTACCAAAGATTGGTATTTTGACCTCATTCAAGAACACAATCACCGTCGACCTAGGATATATTTTCGCAACGAAATCAGTCAACAACTTACTTCGGGGAGACGACTTTGGATTTTTTGTCGTGAAAGCTGGCATATCTACTGGCAATTTTATTGGTAAGGGTTGATGTATTTGTAGGTCCTTGGAACCGCCATTGAATGCGGAAAAGCCGGCAATTCTCAAAACCGCTAACTTGTATTAAAGAAATTACTGTGACTCACTAAACCTCAGGATTATCAAGCATGGACAATCAACAGCAGATGTTAAAGGAAATACAATGTCGGACCGACTATGTTGATGAGTGGCAACGATGGCTCAAATACAGTGGGGAGCCCAAGTCAAAAATAACTGGGACACAAACTATATTTTCTCCAGAGTACCTTACAATCTCCACGCAAGAACTTCATAATCGGATGAAGTCGGTTGGGGCTTCAGTTTGTGGAATTGATAACCGTAAGGATCTAAAACATATCAAGGATTCCAGAATCAAAAGGGCGGCTTCAGGCGTTGCTGCGATTGTGCCGATGGACCGATTTAAGCTTAGAGGTGGCAAATATCATTCAAAGCTTGAGTCACTTCGCCAGGTTGCACGTAGAAAGTACGGAGGTATACGCTTGTGTGATTCCGTGCCATTTCAGAGTCAACCTTCTATGGCTATTGGTACTGCATTTTTGGTTTCCGATGATACCGTTCTCACCGCCGGACACATTTTTCGAAATGCAAACGTACTTTCAATACGAGGATTTGGCTTCCTATTTGATTTTGTGATCGATCAAGGTAGAGCACCTAATGGAATCTTTGAGACAGGTCAGCTCTTTAGAGCTAAGAGCATTGAGTATAAAACGCATGACAGGTCTGGAGACTGGGCACTAATTCGTCTTGATCGGAAGGTACCAGCTGACTATCATATACAGTCACTCAATACTAATCAAGTATTGAGCAATACTCCAATCAGCGTAATTGGTTTTCCATTGGGTTTGCCGCTAAAATATGCCGACGATGCCATAACAGTCGATGTAGAGCAAGGAAGGCCTTTCTTCAATACTACATTGGACATATTCCATCGCAATTCTGGCTCCCCCGTCTATGACCACTCCATGAGAGTCGTGGGTATTGTCATCCGCACTTCTGGGAGGTTTTTGCGAGCCCATGATGATGATGACTGCTATGTGCCACAACAATTTTGCATCGATCCCCAAAAAAGAGTGCTGTGTCAAAAAATTGATAAAACCATTATAAATAAAATTTAGAATCATGAATACCTTTGAAGACTTAAAGCCGTTCAAACCGTATACCCATCTCAGGAAACTGCTTGGCCTGGATGAATATCAACTGAATCTGGCTTTGCATATACCAGCAGGATTTTCCTATCAGAACACGTCTTACAGGCCAGATTGTGATACGCTACGAGTCACAATCAATGTGGTCACGGATACGTCCTCTACAACACCCAAGTTCATTGTTGCCGATCGTACAATCGGTGCCAAAATAATCCAACGCTTTCCGGCAGTAGAAATTCGTGTGGTCACGGACGAAGTGCCGACACAGGGCAGCACCGTGGTAAATTACGAGGATGCAGATGAGGATTGATTGAGGCAAGTTAAATTAGGAGGGTAATTGATTGAAATTTGACCCTCCTGCTCTATATTTTTCTGCTTTTGCCCCGTCCGATCTCGGAGGTAGATTCCTTGAATAATGTGGCCTACGAACTTAGGCGAAAGGAGTCCGAAAGTAGTCTGTTGATTGCAAGAAAGGCCCTATCACTATCGGAAGAGATTGGATATACAGGAGGGTACTCGGTTGCCGCGCTCAGAGTGGGCTCTGCTTTGATGTATCTCAGAAGATACGAAGAGGCATATGCCCAACTGTACTTGGGCATTGATTTTGACCTTGAACATGACTATAGATCCAATCTTGCCGATAAGCTCAATACACTAGGTATTGCATTCAAAAACAATGGGTTACTTGATAGCGCATTGAGCATTCAAAAGAGATGTCTCAATATCAGAATGGAGTTAAAAGACTCTATTGGTCTGGCGAAATCGTTGAATAACATCGCCAACATTTATAGACAACTAGAGTACTACGAATCGGCCTTTGAAAATCTCTTGGCGAGCTTAGCTATTAAGGAGCATCTAGGGGATTACAGCGGTTCGGCGATAACCAAAAATAACATAGCGAATGTATTGGCAATTTCAGATAAATACACGGAAGCCCGAAAATACATTCTGGAGAACATCGAATACTATTCAGCTGAAAACAGAACGAAAGATTTGGCCAGATGCTATTTGAACTTAGCCTCACTATCATTTGAAAGTTCACTGGGGATGGACATTTTGTCTGAAAAAACTGGAACCATCAATTTTTTGGAATCCTCTCGGGTTGTGAAGACTGAGGCCTCGTTGGACACCATACCAATACTGCTGAATCATGTCATCAGAATTGGTGAAGACCTAGGTGACAGAGGAATTGTGGCTAGTGCTCTCATGCTATATGGTAGTTATCACCAGGTATTGGGGAAATATGATTCCTCCCTCTTGGCCTATCGGAAATCAGAATCTATTTACACAGATCAAAGCGACAATCACCAGCTTGCATTTCTCTATAACAATCTTGGAGATACGTATTTCCGAAATGGTGAGTATGAGTTGGCTATTGAGGTCCTGCTGAAATCCTACGCCTTGTCAAAAGAGTTTGGCATTGACCGCCTAATTACAGAAACCAATGGAATCCTTGCCCGGTCCTATTTTGCAATGGATTCCGCGCAGCTTGCCTATAAGTTCTTACAAAATCATGAAATCTTATTCTACGAGGAGCTCAACCGATCAAAAGGAAAACAATTAGCCGAACTCCAAACCCAATATGAAACCGAGAAGAAGGACAAGGAACTCCAGCTGAGACAAGCCCGAATCGAATTAACCACCGCCCAAAGAGATACACTCATGTCAACTTTAATCGTGGCCGTCGTACTCACGGCCATTATCATATTCATCTACCAACAGCGCCAAAATGCCATCAGAAAATTGCGAGCCAGAGAGTTCGAGTTGCATGAAAAAGAAGTCAATCAGCTGATCAGGGACCAGGAACTTAAGTCCATTAACTCGATGCTAGAGGGAGAAGAGAAAGAGCGAAAACGCATTGCCGAAGACCTGCATGATCGGGTGGGCAGTATGCTGTCGGCATTACGATTACAAATGGATTCGGGGGATACCAAGGTGAATACATTGCTGGATGAAACGGTGGATGAGGTTCGTCGCATTTCACATAATCTGGAGACGAAAGTCCTCAATCGGTTTGGTCTGGCGGCGGCCTTGGATGACCTGGCGGAAAAGGTTCAGGGTTCGGAAAAGATCAAATTTGAGATGCATACCCTTGACCTGGATGAAAGATTGGAAAACAAGGTGGAGATAAACGTATATAGGATCGTCCAGGAACTGATTAGCAATGCGTTGAAACACTCCCGGGCACATGAGATCGTGGCACAGATCAACCGGATCCATGATCACTTGGTAGTGACTGTGGAAGATGATGGCGTGGGTTTCAACCGACTCGAAACTGGTGGGAGTGGTATGGGGCTGAAAAACGTAATATCCCGAGCCAATGATCTGAACGGCTCCTTCAATGTCGACTCAGGTCAGGGTAAGGGTACCACGGTGACTGTTGAAATACCTTTGTGATGTATAATATTCTAATCGTCGAAGACCACCTTGTGGTCAAGGAAGGGTTGAGAATGGTCCTTTCCCAGGAGGAAGCCCTGAACATTGTGGGGGATCTGGAATCTGGCGGAGAGGTGATGTCCTTTCTCGCCAAAAATCAGGTGGACCTGGTGCTCCTGGATTTGAATCTTCCCGAAGTAGACGGGATCACATTAACTAGGCAGATCAAATCGCAATACCCTCAGATCAAGGTGTTGGCCCTGACTTTCTATAACAAAGCGGCATTCATTCAGGGTGTGGCTGAAGCGGGTGCCGAAGGCTATCTCCTCAAAAACTCCTCGAAGGAGGAGGTGATAAAGGCCATTTTCGGGGTCTTGAATGGCAAAAACCACTTCTCAAAGGAAGCCACGGATACCCTTTTGAGCAGCATGCGGCGACAAGGCACCCAACATGAGGTGAAACTCACCAAGCGGGAAATCGAAGTGATGAAGTTATTAGCAAGCGCCTATACCGTGAATGAGGTTGCGGAAAAACTCTTCATTAGCGCGCATACCGCTGAAACGCATCGCAAGAATATCATGGCCAAACTTAAACTCAAGAACAAGGCGGACCTGACGCTCTATGCCAAGGATAATGGCTACCTCGATTTACCAGACTAGTTCCAACTCATGCCAGTCCGTTCTGCCCAATACGATTCCGGAGCCATAGTCAGCGCCTCTAGCGCTTTCAAATCCTCGTTCTCCAGGCTCAAGCCCATGGCTTGCACATTGGCCCTCATCTGGTTTGCGGTGGCAGCACCGCTCAATGCGATGGTTGTGAAGGGTTTTGATAGCACGAATGCCGTAGCCACTGCATCAGTTCCGACCTCGTATTTCTCCGCCAGACCACGTAGCTTGCCATAATAGGGTGCGCGCTCATTCCTATTGGTCAATCTACCATTGGCCACGACTTCCTTGATGATCACCCCGACCCCTTGGTCATGGGCTTTCGCCAGTGCCGCCCCAACGCTGGTTTCCAGGATATTGTAAGTTGCCTGGACCGATCCGAAGAGGGGTTCTTCGCCAATTTTGATCTTCAATGCTTTTTCCAGGACCGCTGCCTGTTGCAAACCACTCAGTGACAATCCGATGACAAACCCCTCAGCACGTATGGCTTCCAGCTTTTCAAGAACATCAAGATTTTCCAGTACACCACTCTCAAAGGTGGCTGAGTGAATGTGGTAAATCCGTAGTTGCGGCGAAAGTCGGTCCCTGCTTTCAGGCCACTGTTTGTTCAAGAGCGATATGGAATGCTCCTTGATTTCATGTTTTTGCGCCTCCACCTGCCAATCAGCGGTATAATAGTAGCCCCACTTTGAGCCTACAATCACTTCTCTATCTCCCAGCCAACTGGAAAGGAACTCCTCGCCGCGACCATAAGACTGTGCCACGTCGAAATAGCTGATTCCAGCCGCAATGGCTTCATCGAGAACGGCATGCGTTCTGGATTCCATAGCGTGCACGTCGTAATCAGCATCGAGGTCCTGGGCGTGGCCCAGATTGATATATCCTGGTCTGCCCAGCGCGGCCAACCCCAGGCCGATCCTTGAAACGAGGAAATCATGGTTTCCAAATTGTCGTTGTTCCATGGAATGAAGATAAGACAGAATCAATTCTGCCTTAGGAAAACTTACTTCCTGATCCTCATGAATTGGCCAGTTTGCCATAGACGTCATTTCTGTATAGCAGGATGACATTGATGACGAATACCAACAGTCCTGGGATCAGGCCGACGAGGTCATGAAATAAATGGAATAGGACAATGTTTAAGCTGATCGGAAAAAGGAGTACAAGTCCTATGTTTTCCAACTTTCGAAGAAAGATCAATATTGCCCCAATTACTTCAATCAAGGCCACACTTTTAGCCAGGTAGGTGCCGAACAGCGCTTGCATGTAGAGTTGCGCGGTTTCACCGGCTGGAGGCGGCATTTGAATAAAAGGAGTGGGCAGTAGTTTGTTGAGGCCAAACACCAGCATGGGTAGTGCCATCAGCACTTTCAAAATGGTAGGTAGATATTTCATGTTTTATTGATTTTGAATAAAATGATAAATAGAGGAGAAGTCTTCACGCTGCTTTTCTGCAGCGCCAGCCTGTGCGTACAGTGCTTTGGCCAAAGCCGCAGAAGGTAGCGATACGCCTACATTGGCAGCTGTTTCCTGTACCAGGTTCAGGTCTTTCAGCATCAAATCCATCGGGAAATTCGGACTGGTATCTCCAGCCTCCAGTTTAGCCCTTAGCTTCTGCAAAAATGGTGCGGTGACAGGTGTGTTGAGCAAGACGTTTTTTGATGTCTCGTCATCCAATCCCATGGCGTTTCCAAGTTGCATGGCTTCGGAAAACGCAAGCATGGATTGCGCGAGCATTAGGTTCACCAGCAACTTAATCGCTGCCCCCTTTCCATGCGCTCCAAGGTGGATGATCTTCTTGCCCATTTTCTGCAGCAGTGGTGTCGCGTCTTTCAACGCTTTATCCTCACCACCGACAAAAAATACCAATTCTCCGTTTTCGGCAGGTTGCCTGGTGCCTGCAACCGGAGCTTCCAGGTAGAGAACACCATGTTGTTCAGCGCGATCTGCAGATTTGATGACATCAGCAGGTGCAACCGTAGAGCAATCGATCCATAAGCTTCCCTTGCGCATGTCCATCAGCATTTCACCGCTCACCTGCTCTACGGCATCCGGGTTAGCTAGCATGGTGAAAACGACCTCCGCTTCAGCAACGGCTCCCTTGAGATCCTTCGCAACCCTGGCGCCAAGGGCTTCAAGCAAATCAGCTTTCTTGCTATCCCGATTGAAGACGGTAAGTTCAATTTCCGGAGCTATGAGCCGGGCGGCCATTCGACTGCCCATGATTCCAAGTCCAATAAATGTTACTTTCATTTTTCTACTTTCTTTTGTTCGAAAGTAGACCTGCGTGTTGCAGGGGGTATGTTCACATTTTCAAAAATGCGGTTTTTCGATCAAAATCTATATCAGCACCTCTTTACGCAATTCGATTTGGTATTGCTTCGGTGAAATACCGAACTCCTTCTGGAAGGCTTTGATGAAGTGTGAGACATTTTCATAACCTGATTCATAGGCCAATCGTGAGACGTGAACCCCCGGATCAGCAAGTCTGTCCCGGGATCGCAGCATCCTTTTTTTCAGGATCCAGGTTTTTGGTGCGACGCCAAAATGGCGCTTAAAATCCCGATGGAAAGTAGCAATACTTCGGCCTGTTAGGTGTGCATAATCTGCTAATTTCAGCGGCTTGTCAAAGTTCTTTTCCATAAAGGATTGGATACTCTCTTTCCGCTTGCAGTTCAAAAGGTTCAATTGTTGAATGAAGGTCTTTCCTCTCACGCCTCTTGCGTTGAGGTACAAGAATTCCTTGAGTTTGGGTATGACCATAGCACTGTCAGCAGTGCCGTAATGTTTGAAGCCTTCTGATAGAAAATGCTCCAAATCGTCTTCAATGGGCATGATGAATGGTGCAGGTAAACCAGGTGCTCCTTGTTGCTCCAGAAAGCTGAACTCATCCAGAAAGTCGTGAAGCACTTCTTCTGAAAAGAACAAAACCAAAGCCTCGAAGGGATCTGGCGTCGGTATGATATCGCTGATCATGTAAAGTCCGCGCGGAATAAAGATCATGTTGTTTTCCACGACAGTGATCGTGGGGCCATCCGGAATTTGAAGCTTCAAGGTCCCACGCCGAACGATGGTAACAGCATGGGTGGATACATATCGATCATTGTCAGGATTCAGGACTGAAGTAGATTTTTGGACTACGGCATTGGGTCCATCCCGAAGTAATACTTGAACTTCATCAGATTTAAAGAAGGCTTCAGGTACTGTAATCATGAGATGAATTAAAGGAATACCACTGGTACGAATTGCCCCGAATGTTCAAAAATACCGATTTTCGATCAATAGCGCTGGAGGGTTGATGTTTAGAAGCAGGCGTTGGATGTATTTGATCGATGCAAGAGGAAATATGAAGCACGAGTTGAGCGAGACTCCAAAGGCGCTAGCGTCTTTGATCATGGTCCGGAATGTCATTCATCATTGCACATTTCTTCAGTTGGTACGAACTTGTGGATTCCCAGAAAAAGCCGGAACCAATGAAAGTCAACACCGAAAAAGTGAAGGATCTGATCGCTGAGATTGATCAGATTCTGGCCGCCATTCGCAAATCGGAAAAGTCGAATCAGGACCTCGTCAAAGCTGTACCGGAGAACTATAGGCGGAGTGCCAGGAATCTCATTCATTATCACACATTACGCTCAACAGATCTGCGTAATCTGCAGAAAAAACTGAAGAATATGGGCTTATCCAGGTTTGCCAACGCCGGTGCCCATGTGAGGGCCAGTCTATTGAACACGAGGTTCATACTTAGGTGTCTGATTGGCGAAAAGTGCAAAGCTCCGGTCAAATCAGGTCTTTCCATCAAGAGCGGTAAGAAACTACTGGTCCACCACACCAGGGAGGTCCTTGGCAATCGGTCGAAAGGACGACGGGTCAGGATCATGGTGACACAGCCGACGGAATCGGCCTACAATTACCAGTTGGTCAACAACATGGTGAAAGCAGGTATGAATTGCGCCAGGATCAATTGTGCTCACGACGATCCCACAGTTTGGTCCAAGATCATTAAGAATGTACACAAAGCGGGTAAGGCGCATGGGAGACACATTAAGGTGACCATGGATTTGGCTGGCCCCAAAAGCAGAACAGGATCGATTGTCCCTGGAGCCAAGGTGCGGAAATTTTCGCCGGAACGTGACGAAATGGGCAATGTCGTCGATCCTGCGGCTATTATGCTGGTGCCTAAACTTGAAGAAGAATACGGTCCCAATGCCATCCCAGTCGACAAAGAATGGCTTAAGACATTGAAGCCGGAGGACAAATTGCGACTCACGGATACACGGCAGAAGCACCGAAAGCTGAAGGTCGTGCATACGGGGGATGAGATGGCCATTGTCAATGCCTATGAGACCTGCTACATCGAAACAGGCATGACGCTGGTACCTGAAAGGGAAGATCTTTTGCCGGCGAAGGTGGGCGAAATACCCCCAGTAGAGCGCTCTATTCTATTGCGAGTAAATGACTATTTGACAGTGCATAAGAGAGATGTGCCAGGAGAGCCCGCTGAATTTGACGAGGATGGCAATCTTTTGAAGAAAGCCCACGTAGCCTGTTTGCTGGAAGAGGTTTTTGGCCAGATCAGACCGGGTGAAAGGGTACTTTTTGATGATGGGAAAATCGAGGGGATTGTCACTGAAATTGCATTGGAAGAATTTGAAGTGAAGATTACTCGAGCCCGGGAGTTGGGATCCAAGTTGCGAGCGGAAAAAGGAATCAATTTTCCTGATACGGATCTGGAGTTGGGAGGCATCACAGAGAAAGATCGAAGGGACCTGGCTTTCGTGAGTCAATATGCCGACGCTGTCAACTTCTCGTTTGTGAATACAAAAGATGATGTAGAAGAACTACTCGACGAGTTACGACGACACAATGCACTGGATAAACTGTCCGTGATTCTGAAGATAGAAACCCAAAGGGCATTTGACAATCTGACCGGCATCCTGCTGACAGCTATGAGGGCCAAGTACATAGGCGTGATGATTGCCAGGGGAGATCTGGCGGTGGAAACAGGTTGGGATAACATTGGCTGGGTGCAGCGGGAAATTCTGTCCATTTGCTATGCGGCGCACGTTCCTGTAATCTGGGCTACCCAGGTACTGGAGAGTTTGGCGAAGAAGGGCCTTCCCTCGCGCTCGGAAATCACGGATGCCACCACTTCGCTCAAGGCCGAGTGCGTCATGCTCAACAAAGGTGCATACATCCTGAATGCCATAAAGTTGCTGGACAAAATCCTTGTGGACATGGAAAATTTCCATGAAAAGAATGAGACCATGCTTCCTCAACTTGAGCGGCTTGTGCATTGACGTGCTAGGTGGGTCTTCAGATATCAGGCCGGATCAAATGACTTTGAGGAGAAGCAGCATGCTACTTCTCCTCTCCGCCAATAGGAACTACTTGGCTAAATAGCTTCTTCCTCTACCTCTCTGGCTGATGTGATATTGTCATCGGGATTGCGATCTATCAATTTGTAAAGGGGATCAATCCCTACATTGACAGGCTCCTGCTCGACTTCTATGACGATCGATGCTTCACGCTGAGTGATTTTATGTTTCTTCAGATAGACCAACACCTCATCGCCTTCGTCGTTTTCAGCATAGACGCCAACGTCTATCCAGTCGTTCACCGCGACATCGTTGGTATAGCCGATGCTGTCTGCTTCCACCTTTTGTACGTCGAGTTCAAGAGCAACACGATAGCCGCCATCGACCTTGGTGTAGGTGGCATCCTCAATTTTGTTTTCAAAGAGTACAATCTTTTCAAACATGTCTGTCACCATATTCTGCAATGAATCCGGCGTGACCTCACGGAAGTAGCCCATCAAGTCGTCGGTTGTTACATAGCGACCATCTCGAATGAGCCCTTTTTGACCTCCCCAATCTTCCAGTAATCTCCTCAGGGCTACATTTACACTGTCCTCACCGATATAATCCTGGAGTGTATACATGATATTGGCTCCCTTTCCGTAATGGATATAGCTCTGATTCTCAGCCAAAACCAAGGGCAGCTCTTTCTTTTGTTCGCCAGCACGTCCAGTTAAGTAGCGGTTCAACTCTTCCTTCAAAAATTCCTGCATGTGTTCCTGTGGGTATGCTCGTTTCATCACCATCAATGCAGAGTATTGGGAGAGTGATTCTAAAATCATTGCACTGCCCTGGACATCCGCAGGATATAGCTGGTGACCCCACCATTGGTGGGCAAGCTCATGGGCTGTAACAAAGTAGGAAATATCTACATCATCCTCATCTTCCACCTTGATCATGAACCCAATACCCTCCGAAAACGGAACCGTATTTGCAAATGATTGAGCAAAGGTCGCGTACCTTGGAAATTCCAGGATCCGCATTTGCCGGTACTGATAAGGACTGAAGTTATCTGAATAGTAATCGAACGACTTTTTCATGGCGTCCATCATACTGGCAAGATTGTAATCATGACCGTCATGATAATAGATCTCAAGGTCGATTTCCTTTTCAACGGAATCCACCGTGATGGTGGTCTTGTCTTTCATTACTTCATAGTCAGCGGAGACTACACTGAAGAAAGGCATCATTTTCTCATCCATCTTGTAATGGAAGTAGTTTCGGCCCTCTTCTTGCCACTGGCGCTGGAGGTAGCCAGGAGCAATGGCAATCTGCTCATCGGAAGTTCCGATCACGATCTCAAAGTCTATTCCATTGGAGTCATCAGTCAGGAAATTTCTACTCAATCCGCGAGGATCATCTCTTGGCAACATCCTATCTCTGGGCGCCAGATCGTTGTCGTCGCGCTCATCGTCACCTGCCAACTCAGCCTCAGCGGTATATCCGAGGGTTGGGAATTCGGTGTTGTTGAAGAAAGTACCATTGTGTAGGACTGAAGTGGCAGAGGCCGTTTCTTTGAAACCAATGGTTTCAAAACTCATCTTGAATTCCAATAGCGTCGTATCCCCAGGAAGTAATGGCTCACTGAGTTCGTGGATGTAGTACTTGAAACGGTCCGAAGCCTCTTTGATTTTGCTTGGTCTTCCAAACCGGACATAATCGTAGTGGTAGTCTCCATTCAACTGAAGCTGAACGTGCACCTCCTGAATAGGCTCGTCCTCCTGATTTTCCAGGACGTAGTAGCCGGTTGCTTCATAATCCCGGGTTTCCGGGTATAATTCTACAGACATGTTGACGTCGATCACTTTGGGCTGAGGCAGGTACTCATACTGCTTGTACGTTCTCTCATAGTCAGCCTGGAGGGCTTCCAATTCATCCGAATTGGCGTAGCCATTCAGCACATTCGTGTTGTAGTAGATATAGCATCCTGATAAGCCGAAGACGCAGAAAGATGTGATGCCAAATGTCAATAGTGGTTTGGTCAGTCTCAGTTTCCCAATGTGCCAACGCCATTTCATGGCTGCTTCTGCCCCTCTTACCGCGAAAATTACAGAGAGCGCAAAAAGGAATACCGTAAAGGCAAGCCAGTAAAGATCAAACCAACTGAAACTGGTCACGAAATGCCCGAAGCCATTCATGTCTGAGTAGGGCCCCAAAGCTCCGCTACCAAATTGAAATAGACCATGTTCTACACCCACAACCTCTAGCACAAGGGAGACTACGAAGAATACGATCATGCAGGCATGTCCCAGGAATTTGTTGTTGACCATCACCTGAATAAAGAATCCCAGCAAAGTGAAAAGGATCAATGCTGAAAAGGTCTCGGTGAAAAGGGTGGTGAAATACACGCCCAGGTTGAATTCGTAATAGCCTTTGAATGCCTGGATCAAAACGCCACTCGCGATCAGCCCGACCAACATCACCACGAATACCATGATCATGCCCAGGAATTTGCTAATCAGCCCAACGAAGTCAGGTATAGGCAGTGAATCCTGAATAAGATTGATTTTGACATCCCTTTCACGCCATATCAACTCACCTGAGTAGAAGACGATGATCACAACAAAAAACACGGAGAATCCATTGGTGATCAGTTCCAGCATAAGGGCGGTGGTGGGGTAGGTATAGGTGCCGAATACCCTGCCAATGTAAAAGGAATTGGTAATCATCAAGACCAGGCCAAACAGTGAGATAGCGAGAAATGGTAGCCCTTTGGTGACATATTTGAAGTAAAAAACCGCCTGCTTCCAAATCTGCATCAAATAGGTCGAGAACCCTAGCTGGAGCTTGATTTGCGGGATATCAATGTTTGTCCTTGATTGCTGCTCATTGCCCTTAGCCTTCTTTTTGAACCAGGAGCTCTTCACCACATTAAATGAAAAAGACATGGAGCCAATAATGGCAATGGCAATAGCAATGCCCAGCCACAGCAGGCGATTTGTGAGGACATCACCTTCTATAGGGACGGTCATTGAGTTTTGCTCCGCCACAGTCCAATACTGGGTTGCATTACCGATGGTTCTCAGCCCAAAAGGATCAATAATGCTGGCCAAAGCCCTATTGTCTATCTCACGGGTCAGTATAACAGTAGTCTGGTAAAGCACGAATAGTATGATCCATTGTATGTACACCACCATCATTCTTCTGGACAACGCGCCAGTGAAGAAGAAGAGGATGCCGCTGAACAACAAGTTGGGGATAACAAAAAAGATAAAAGGGTGCAGGTAATTCCAGGCGTTGAAAGGGAGCAACTTGTCCGCGTCTCTCCAGGGCATAAACTCGCCCATGATAAAACCTATCGCAACCCCTGAAAAGGCGAACAACGTCACAATGAATGAACCCAGGAATCGTCCGATCAGATAGTCGTATTTCGAAATCGGATTGGAAAACATGAGGGATTCCGTATTGTGATCAAAGTCCCTCAACACACCCACTCCCATAATGGCCGAGGTGATCATCATCATGAATGCCGACAAGATCACCATCATATTGGCAATGGTCAAGGGCGCATTTTCCTTTACCAGGCCTGTCCCACCTCCGATGGTCACAACATCAGTGGAGATAGCCATAAAGGCCAGAAAAAACAGGATGCCGAAGTATATATAGGTCGCAGGACGCTTGCTGCGGTACCGCAACTCAAATTTTAATATCTGTAACCACATGATCGTTGAAATTATGAGTGAATGACAGCTTCGGTGCTCAATTCGGCTTCTCCGAAGATTTTCGAGAAATAGACATCCTCCAGGTCCGCCCTTAAGCCTTCAAAAGAAGGGTCAGGCTGCACTTCGGCAAAAACATGAATTTCCGGCTTACCGGCAATAAGTCGCTCAGAGATGACAGTATACTGGTTCTTGTAGTCGTCGAGCTCAAACTTCTCTACACGTTTACTCCAGACTTTTCCCTGGATCTCATCTATGGTCTTCAATGGGTTGCCTTCGAGCATTACCTCGCCCTTGTTAATGATGGCCATGTTGGTGCACAGCTCTTTGACATCATCGACAATGTGGGTAGAGAGGATCACCACCGTATTTTCTCCGAGCTCACTGAGCAAGTTGAGGAAGCGATTCCTTTCGGCAGGGTCCAGGCCGGCTGTCGGCTCATCCACAATGATCAGTTTCGGGGAGGAAATGAGCGCTTGTGCGATGCCAAACCTTTGCTTCATACCCCCTGAAAAGCCTCCAAGATTCTTTTTTCTAGCACCCCAGAGGTTGGTTTTATGCAACAAGGCTTCTACCAACTCCTTGCGCTCCTTTTTGCCTGCAATACCTTTCAATACCGCTAGGTGATCCAGGAGCATCTCGGCGGACACCTTGGGATACACACCAAACTCTTGAGGAAGGTAACCCAGGACTTTGCGGACTTCATCCTTCTCTTTCAAGACATCAATATCACCAAGGTGGATGGTCCCTGTATCAGGCTCCTGCAGGGTAGCAATGGTTCGCATTAAACTGGACTTCCCGGCACCATTTGGACCCAACAGTCCGAACATACCCGTAGGGATTTGCAAGGTCACGTCCTTCAGAGCCTGGACCCCATTCGCATATGTTTTTGATAGGTTTTTGATTAGTAGTTCCATATGATCAATTCAATATTTCTTTAGTACTTTCTCGTGATTCAGAGATTTTGCGATCGATACAAGAATAGATTGTACCAGGCAATACCTAAAATGAAATGGACCAACCCTTGAGAGGCATCTACCAACTCCCAAAAATGATCTTCCAACCCGTTGGTGGATTGAAAATGGGCACTTGTAGAGCAATTTTCAGTGCTTGTATAGAATGATGACCACATTGGGCCATGAAAGATTTGGTCTTGTAGATTTGGGTTATGGCATTTAAGATAGAAACACTAAGAGACCGATTCTTTGAAGGATTGAAGGGTCATAAGGGTCTGCTTCATGCCTTTTGCTGGTTGCTGTACTTTGCATTTCTCGGGTTGATTATCTACGCCTCGGAGATTGAGATGTACCAGTACCTGGGGTGGCTCATCATCAACGTACCTTTCAAACTGGCCATTTTCTATTCCTTCTACTATTTCCTCATTCCGCGATGGTTGGGCAAGAAGACCGGAAAATTCATCCTGTTCATTGCATTGCTGTTATTGATATATCCACCGGTTAAATACGGCCTGGACTCAGCCTTGGGGATCATTTCGATTCCAATTTTGGAGGTAGACTCTGACATGAGCGACCAGGAAGTAACCGCTGAATTTCGAGGAGGCCCCCAGGAGGAGCAACAGGAGGACATTAGAAAGTCCAGGAGAAAGGCCGAAAAGACAGTAGAAACCTCTGTAGAGCTTGCGCGGAGGCTGGCCACGCCCCTCGGGCTCATTATCGTGGCCCTGTTTGGAAGATTCACTGTCGACTGGTTCAGGTCCGAGAGGCAAAGGGACCTGGAGGAGAAAAGAAGGCTGGAAGGTGAGCTGGCCATGTTGCGTAACCAGGTGAATCCACACTTTCTCTTCAACGTGCTCAACAACATCGACACGATGGTGTACAAAACCTCGCCGGACGCGTCCGAGGCCATCCATAAATTGTCCTCAATCATGCGGTATATGCTATATGAAAGCGACGCACCGAAGGTTTCGCTGGACAAGGAGATAGAATACCTAGAGGCGTATATGGATCTGCAAAAAAGCCGGATGAAAGACCAGGACAACATCCAGGCTCATTTCGAAAGTGATTGTGTCAATTGTCAGGTGGTACCTATGTTGTTTATCGCCTTCGTTGAAAATGCTTTCAAACACGCTTCAACTGTAGAGAAGTCCCGAAACATCACTGTGCAGCTTGTGGTGAAAAACAAGAAATTGTACTTCCGATGTTCCAACTCATTTGATGAAAATCGAACTGAACAAAAAGACAAAATAGGGGGTATCGGGTTGGTCAATGTGCGACGACGCCTGGAGTTACTTTATCCCACCAAGCACAAACTCAAAGTTTTTTCCAAGGGTCTGGAGTATATTGTGACCTTGGAACTAGATCTTGAGTAAATATGACCATTAGTTGCATTGCAGTGGACGATGAGCCCCCTGCGCTTGCCAAAATAGTAGACTACATAGAACAGGTCCCCTTTTTAGAGCTAAAGGCTCAGTTTGACGATGGTATGGAGGTACTTTCTTATTTGCAAAATGAGCAGGTGGACCTCCTGTTTCTGGACATTCAGATGCCGCAACTGCTGGGAACTCAGCTGGTGCAAGTGCTCAATCACAAACCACAGGTGATATTCACCACTGCGCATAGCGAATATGCGGTAGAGGGATATGAGTTGGATATCACAGACTACTTACTGAAGCCGATTTCTTTTGGGAGATTTCTGAAAGCCGCTCAAAAGGCCCTGGCTCGGAAAAGTGAGGCTGAAAAAAAAAAGACCGGCCATTCTGAGCCCGCCTCAAGAAAAGAGGAACCGGAGTTTTTGTTTGTAAAGACGGAGTTCAAGTGGCAGCAAATACCGTTCGACAATATCCTGTATATCGAAGGGATGAAAGACTACCTGGCCATATACACGGAGGAAGAGAGAGTCCTTACGCTCATGAGTTTCAATGAGTTAATGAGCAAGCTGCCCGACGACAAATTCTATAGGATCCATAAATCCTACGTGGTAGCGTTGAAGAAAATTCGGGAAATCGAAAAGTCCCGTGTCTACATTCACGACAAGCCTATACCCATCGGCGACACACACAAGCAGGCTTTCTTATCACTCCTGCAGCAGAAAGGAATGATGTGATGAATCCGCGCAATTGGCGCCCATCATTTCAATAACTCCCCAGCCCTGAGTACTTTTCTTTGCTTTAGCCTTGAAAGGATTTTCAAAAAGACCTGAGCAGTCAGATATGCATCACCGAGAGCGGTATGTCTGTTCTCTATGGGTACCTCCATCTCTTCACACAGGGCGTCAAGACGTAGTGAACGCTGACCGGCAACCGCCCTTTCAAATCGCATAGGATCAATTCTTGTCATCAGGTGATAAGTGTCGAGTACTTTGTTTTTCAACTTTAGTTTGGCGTTCGCAGACTGAAACAGACGATTCAATTGACCAATGTCAATGGCTATGCTGTGTCCAACCACGATCCTGTTACCGAGGAAAGACAAAATCTGCTCAATGGAGTCAATTGGTGATGTTCTTGAAGGTTTCGACAGCTCACCGTGTATTTCGGAGGTGGCATTGCCCTTGGCGAAGTCGAACTTCAGATCAAGGACCTCTGATACATTGATTCGGTTTTCCCGAACCATCACGGCACCAATGCTGACTAATTCGGCGGATTTCCCCAATCCAGTCATCTCGCAATCAAGTACCACAAAGTTCAGGTCCTCAATGGGGGCAGCTTTCGTGACACCAAAGTCTTGTTTAAGGTATTCAGCATAGGGTCCTCCTGGTCCTTGTTTTCTTTTGAACCAGCCGATCATCGGAAATAGGCAAGTTGAAATCGCACCTCGAGAAGCTGTTGTATTTCCTTGATGGGGAGAAAAGCGCTCTTGAGCATTTGCTTCTCCAGTTTGTTCATGGATTCGATGTCTATGTATCGGCCACTGGAATGGTTCTTAAGGCCATATTTCGTTCGTATCTTCATCAGGACCTCGTAAGCCTGTGCGCACGATTCATAGAGCATTTTATTCTTAGCGTCCAGACTGGCCAGTCGCTGGAAACGCATAGGGGTATTTTGGATACCTGTTTGTCCGTATTGTAGGGCTAGGACCCTAGCGGCGTCCGACAGGGGCATCATGGCCCTTTTCTTGATGTCAAACTCCTCCTTGTGTTCCCCTCCTTTTTCTACCAGAAACTGTTTGAAAAATCCCAGCGGAGGAGGATTTTGGATGGCGTTGGCGGCCAGGTGGTTGAGGAAAATCTTTTGACCATCCAGCTTGTTCTGCAAGAAGAGCTGAAGCTCTTTTTCCAGATCGAGATTACCGAATACCCCCCGAAAATCGAAGAAGATCGTGGCATTCATCAATGCTTTGGGCTCCGGAGTGGTGATCCACTGTGTGAAATATTGCTCCCAACCTTTGATGTCCTGGCAATACTTCGGATTACGGGCCATTATTTCTGCCGGGCACTCTGCAAATCCACAATCCAGTAAGTGCTGGTTGACCTTTCCTGCAACTGTCAGCAGCACTTGTTGTTCCCGCTCAAAATTGCCCTGGGATTCGAAGATGATGGCATTGTCCTGGTCAGTTCTGAGCAATTGCTCCTCCCGGCCCTCGCTTCCAAGGCTCAGCCAGCAGAAAGGAATGGTCGCTGCTTCAGGTACTTCAGCCAGGGCGCTGTTGATGGCCTTTTCGATCAATAAATCATTGATGGCTGTGATGAAATTGGAGATCAGACCAACAGACAAGTCCTTTTCGATGAAGTCACTGACCTGTTGCTCAGCGTTGTCACGGATATCAGGCCACACTTTTGAGTCAGAGGATTTTCGTAAGGCCTTGACCAATGCAGCAGGATTGTTGTTTTGGGAGAGTAGAACATCGTGATCGGATATAATGCCTGTAACAGGACTATCAGGTGAACCGTCTTCAGTAACTACCAAATGATGTACACGCTGGCGCATCATCTGTATCAGTACTTCGGAGTAGGAAAAAACAGGCCTGATGGTAGCTACCGGGCTGGACATGATTGCCTCAATGGCGGTTTCCAGTTTCAAGCCCTCAGCAACCACCTTGCTTCTAAGATCTGTGTCTGTGACGATGCCTACAGGGTGGTTTTGTTTGTTTACCAGAATAATGGAACCTACCCGGCGGTCTTTCATTTTTTGAGCAGCCTGCTGAATAGAAATGGACCCCGCAGCTACCAGTACATCGCTGGAAACCACAATTCTTTGCTCTTCCAGTGCTGTAACGTATGGTTGAGGTGGCGAGCCCTTCTCCCTAACTACGGCCTGACCAGCAGCATAGCCGGATGCAAAAAACAGCCCAAACTTAGGCTCTGAATCGAGCAATAACCGGAATGGCTCCTTCGGAATCTCATAGAGCAAAGACTCTTCTTCACAAGTCGCCGTGAGGACGTAGGGTTTACCCGTAAGAATGGACCGGATACCGAGAATTTCGCCAGCGTCGCACTGATCGACAAGCGTCAGCTTGCCGTTTTCCTGGCGAGTTAGTTTCACGTTCCCTTGCCGGACGACGAAGCATCGATCCAACCCGTCGTCGCCTTCAGAGAAAATGGTTTCATCCTTTTCGGCGTAGCGCACCGTCACCACCATAGCCAACTCCTCCAGCTTTTTGTAAGACAAAAAGCTGAAGGGTGGATGGTCTTTTAAAAAGAATGCTATTCGGTCGGCTATCTCATTAGCCATTGCTACTAGTGTTCAATTCCGGCACCTTGGATGATCTCTTCCACCACTTCCGGGTTGAGTAAAGTGGAGGTATCACCCAAGTTAGCTACTTCTTTACTCGCCACTTTTCTCAAGATCCGGCGCATGATCTTACCCGATCGCGTTTTTGGAAGTCCCGATACAATTTGTACCTCGTCAGGTTTGGCTATGGGACCAATGATCTTTTTGACTGTATCCTTGATCTCGTTCTTGAGGTTTTCCTCGGTTCTGCCTTCCATGTCGCAAATCACATAGGCATAAATCCCTTGTCCTTTGACGTCGTGTGGGAAGCCCACCACAGCAGATTCGACTACCTTCGGATGTTCGTTGATGGCATTTTCAACTTCAGCAGTTCCCATTCTGTGCCCTGAGACGTTGATCACATCATCCACACGTCCCAATATCCTCAAATAGCCGTCGTGGTCGCGTTTGGCTCCATCACCGGTGAAGTAGAATCCCGGGTAGGTAGAGAAATAAGTTTGCTTGCATCTTTCATGATCGCCGTAAGTTGTTCGCAACATGGAGGGCCAGGGGAATTTGATGCACAGGTTACCTTCGACATTGTTGCCCTTGAGCTCGTTGCCCTCAGCATCCACAATGATGGGCTGTATACCCGGTAGGGGAAGGGATGCGTGAGCAGGCTTATTGGGAGTAACGCCCGCAATCGCGGAAATCATCATCCCGCCAGTCTCGGTCTGCCACCAGGTATCCACTAGCGGGCAATTGCCCTTGCCAATGTGGTCGTGGTACCAGTGCCAGGCTTCTTCGTTGATGGGTTCTCCAACCGAGCCAATCACTTTCAAGGATTCCAGACTGTAGGGTTCCAGAGGTTCCAAACCGAAGGCTTGTAATGCCCGGATGGCAGTTGGGGCGGTATAGAACTGATTCACTTTGTGCTTGTCGACTACCTCCCAAAATCTACCGGCATTTGGGTAAGTAGGAACACCCTCGAACATCACGGATGTCGCTCCAGCCAGGAGGGGCCCGTAAACGATGTAGGAATGCCCCGTGATCCAACCCACATCTGCAGTACACCAGTAGACATCGCCGACGGTATATTGAAATACGTTCAGGAATGAGTAGTAGGTGTAAACCATATAGCCACCACATGTGTGTACGACACCTTTGGGTTTTCCGGTGGACCCTGAAGTGTAAAGGATGAAGAGCATGTCTTCAGAATCCATGACTTCGGCTTTGCACTCGGTTGCCATGCCATCAACCGCATCATGCCACCATATATCCCTGCCTGCTGTCATCTGGACTTCCGCACCTGTTCTTTTCAAGACAATGACCTTTTCCACGGTAGAGGTTTGTTCCAGCGCTTCATCCACCACACTTTTGACGCCGATGGTTTTGGATCCGCGGAAATTACCGTCAGAGGTCAGTACCATCTTGGCTTCGCAGTCATTGATCCGGTCAGCGAGGCTCTGTGATGAGAAACCTGCAAAAACAACAGAATGAACCGCTCCAATCCTTGCGCAAGCCAGCATGGCAATAGCTGCTTCGGGCACCATCGGAATGTAGATAATGACGCGGTCCCCTTTTTCGACACCCTGGGCTTTCATGGCATTGGCAAACTGACATACCTTTTCGTATAGCTGTCGATAGCTGAGGGTGACCACGTCGTCATCCGGATCGTTGGGTTCCCAAATGATGGCGGGCCGATCTCCGGCTGTGAATAGGTGCCTGTCGAGAATATTCTCGGTGATGTTCATTTTTCCATTGACGAACCACTTCACGTCAGGTCCGTCGAAATTCCAGTCAAGCGTTTTGTCCCAGATTTTCTGCCAGTGAAAAGACTCAGCTATTCTGCCCCAAAACTCCTCTGGCTGGGAGACGCTTTTTTGGTACTCGTGCATGTAGCCCGATAAGGTTTGTATTTTGTGACTCATAATTCTTTATTTTAAGTATTTCTATTTCAGGATATTATTGGTTCTGAACCGCTCTTCTATTTCGCCCAGGATGGCATGATCGTCGATGGTGGAAGGTACCTTGAAGGTCTCTCCGTTGATCATTTGACGCATGGTCTTGCGCAATATTTTTCCGGATCGTGTTTTTGGAAGTCGCGTCACGTCCACTACTTGCTTGAAGCAGGCTACCGCGCCTATTTGCGATCGCACCATGCCTACAAGCTCAGATTCCAGTTGCTGCCGATCTATCTTTTGTTCGTTCTTCAAAACCAAAATTCCTAGCGGAACCTCACCTTTGAGTTCGTCGTGAATGCCAATTACAGCACATTCGGCGATGGCATTGTGCGAGGAGACAATTTCCTCCATTTCCCCGGTGGACAGCCTATGGCCGCTGACGTTGATGACATCATCCACCCTTCCCATAATGAAGACATAACCATCCTCATCTATGTAGCCTCCATCCCCAGTGGCATAATATCCATCGAACATAGAAAGGTAGGATTCAACGAATCGCTGTTTATTCTGCCAAAGTGTGGGTAAACAACCGGGTGGTAGCGGCAATTTGATGGCGATGTAGCCTTCCTGATTGGGTCCAAGTGCCGATCCATTTTCATCGAGGATACGCACATCGTAGCCCGGAACCGGTTTGGTGGCACTTCCCGGTTTCACAGGAAAAGATTCAAGTCCCATCATGTTGGCCACAATTGGCCATCCGGTTTCCGTCTGCCACCAATGATCGATTACTGGTATTTTGAGTTTATCACAGGCCCATTCATAAGTGGCAGGGTCGCATCGCTCTCCTGCCAGAAATAGGGTTCTGAGTGATGACACGTCATATTCGTCGAGCAACTCCGCTTCAAAATCTTCTTTCCGGATAGCGCGAAAAGCGGTTGGTGCAGTAAATAGGGCATTCACTTTGTATTCTTCAATGACTTTCCAGAACACGCCGGCGTCAGGAGTCTTAATGGGTTTCCCTTCAAATAGGATAGTTGTACAGCCATGAAGGAGTGGCCCATAGACGATATAAGAGTGGCCGACTACCCATCCGACATCAGAAGCTGCCCAAAAAACTTCTCCCGGATTCATTCCATAGACTGCTTCCATAGAGTACTTCAAAGCCACGGCATGACCACCATTATCACGGACAATTCCTTTGGGTGTCCCCGTCGTTCCTGAAGTATAAAGTATGTATAGCGGATCCGTAGATTTAAGCGGAACAGGGGGTACGGCCTTGTCCAGACTCATCACATGGTAAAAACCAAGTTCCTGCTCGTAGTCCAGTTGTTCAGGTTGCTCCGGTCGTTCCAGGATGATCTTGTATGAGGGCTGGTGGGTAGACTCTTGCAGCGCTTTGTCCAGGAAGGGTTTGTAGGGGATAATCTTCTGTATTTCTATGCCACAAGAAGCCGTGATAATGGCCTTGGGTTTGGCATCATCAATCCTGATGGCAAGTTCGTGCGGGGCGAATCCGCCAAACACTACAGAATGGATAGCGCCAATTCTTGCGCAAGCGAGCATGGAAATTACCGCTTCCGGGATCATTGGCATGTAAATGACCACTGTATCGCCTTTTTGGATACCGAGCCTACTCAGACCACCGGCGAACCTTGCCACCTGGTCCAGAAGCTTCCGGTACGTGTATGTTTTTTTGGTCTGTGTCACAGGGGAATCATAAACTAGCGCAAGCTGATCGCCTCGGCCGTTTTCAACATGAAAATCCAGCGCCAGGTAGGAGGTATTCAACGTGCCATCGGCGAACCATTGGTACAGGTCACTTTCGGTCTGAAGAATATCAGTTGGCTCTTTGAACCACGAAATCTTCTTGGCCTGCTCTCTCCAGAAGCCCTCTTTGTCTTCCAGGCTATGAGCATAAACTTCTTCATAACGCTCCATCATCATAATCAGAGGTTAGTGTTTGCGAATTTTTTGACTTGTTTCACCAGTGTCCTGGTGCTGAAGGGTTTTGTCAGATACAGGTCAGCGCCTGCGTCATACCCCTTCTTGATATCTTCTTCTTTTGACTTTGCACTAAGGAAAATCACCTTCGACTCGGAGGTTGCAGTGTTTTCTTTAATGTAGCGGCACACCTCATATCCATCGACTTCTGGCATCATGATGTCGAGTACTACGATGTTGGGCAACTGCTTATCAATGAGCTTAATGGCTTCAGCACCATCCCTGGCCACGAATACCTCATAACCCTCTTTTCGCATCAGGAAGTCGAGGGAGAGCAAAATGTTGGGTTCATCGTCTACGATCAGCACTTTCATATCTGCTGTAGTTCTTTAGTTTTTACATGATTCGACTCCAGAGGCAAAAGCACCGTGAACGTGGACCCTTTGCCCTTTGCACTTGATACATCAATCTCTCCGCCGTGGAGCTCAATGATTTTTTTCGTTATTGTCAAACCCAACCCAGTGCCAGTTGGCTTTCTGGTAGTTTGATCACTGGCTTGAAAAAATTTCTCGAAAAGCCTGGGGAGTACTTCCGGATTGATCCCTTTTCCATTATCCCTGATGCAAATTTTCATCTTGCCCTGCTCTATGCGACCTAGCACCTCAATCCTCGGCTGCTCACTGTCACAGTATTTCGCGGCATTAGATAAGAGATTTGTGAAAACCTGCTTCAGCCTATCAGCATCAGCATCTAGTCGAGTTTCTTTGAAAGCCTCGCCATAGTTTTCTTTCAATTGAATGCTCTTTGACTTCAGTAAATGTTGGAAGCTCTGGATGGATGCTTCCAATATTGCCCTGGGCAGCGTGGGTGCTTTGTTGATGGTAGCTGCTCCTGATTCGAGTTTTTCGATGTCAAGTACCTGGTTGATGAGCCGTGTCATTCGATCAATCTCATCATTGATGATACCCAAAAAGCGCCTGGATTCTTCTTTGTCAGAGCCGTCCCCATCTTCTAGAATTTCTACAAAAGCCTTGATCGAGGTAAGCGGTGTTCTAAGCTCGTGGGTGACGGTAGAAATGAATTCATCTTTTTCGTGGTCCAGTGCTTTCAACCTGGCGTTGGCTATCTCCAACTGCTCCGTACGCGCTGAAAGTTCTTTGGACTTGGCCCTCAGTTCCGCATTGAGGCGGCTGGTTTCGGATGTCTCTTTGAGAATTTTGAGTACCTCATCCATCTCGAGTTCCTCTTCCTTGGCAGATGAGGCGATCACCATACGTGCTGAAGCAGAACCAATGACACCCGATAGCAATCGTTCAATGTAATTTACAAAGCGGGGGTCAACCTGACCTTGAGTATCAAGGGGTTCGCCGTGAATGCGTTGATATTGCAGCTGCGACTCAGTCGTTCGGGAATCACCCAATAATTTCCTGCAGACTTTGATGAGGTCCTGGTACACCAGTTGACCCTTCCAAAGGAGCCTGCCTTCGCTGTTGTTGGCATGCTCCCAAATGTCGAAATAGAACTCGGCTAGATTCTTCTCTTTGGCTGATTGGGCGGTAAGTAGACTTCCCCCAAAGAAGAACAATAAATTGGCCGACAGACTCCAGAGTGCTCCATGTACTACTGGTTGCATTTGCAGATTGAATATTGCTTCCGGTCGTAGCCAATCAGCTTGAAACGGACCAAGCGTTAGGATTTCTGGAGGTAGTAGATGGGCTTTGGCCATGGTAGGGACGACCAGTGTATAACCCCAGACGGCGAATCCTGCTATGAGTCCCCATAGCGCACCGTTCTTGTTGGCATCTTTCCAGAAAAGTGCGCCCATGACGGAAGGTAAAAACTGAATGATGGCAGCGAAAGAAATCAGACCAATGGATACAAGGGAAAAGGTCTCAGCGACATACTTGTAATACAGGTAGGACAGCAGTAAGATGAAGAAGACAGTGAATCGTCTGGATTTCAGTGGGAATGATGTGTAGGGTGCCGAAGTGTCAATTCTTTTGAGGAGCAAAGGAACAATCACATTATTGCCAACGATCATGCTCAGGGCTATTGTCGATACTACGATCATCCCTATGGCAGCCGAAAAACCTCCCAGGAATGTGATGAATGCCAGGATATCCCAATTCTGAAACAGGGGAATAGCCAAAACATAAGCATCTGGATCCACGCCACCGGACAGCAATTGCTTTCCGGCAATGGCTATGGGCACAACGAATATATTGATGAGTAGTAGATAGAGTGGAACGAGCCAGGTGGCGGTCTTAAGATGGTTTTCATCTTGGTTTTCAGCGACGGCTACCTGAAACTGCCTTGGGAGCAGTACGAAAGCTGACATACTGAGCAGCAACAGGAAGAACCACTCAAAGCCAGAGGCCGGTGGGAATGAATTGAACTTTTGCAACTCTAGGGGGCTAAGCCTTCCAAAGAGGTCACCAAACCCGTCAAACAGAGAAAAAGTGACAAACACGCCCACCAACAGAAAAGCTACCAATTTCACTACTGAATCTAGGGCAATGGCTACCATCATGCCATTGTGTTTGTCTGTGGTCTCGATCGACCGAAACACGAAAAACACAATGAAAAGGGCCAATAGCAGGGAGAGGTAAAATGCGGAATCCATGTAGAATAGATTCCCTGAAAGTACATTCTCCGATTCAGTCAAAATATGAAATGAAGTGACAACGGCCTTAAGCTGAATGGAGATATAGGGAATGATACCCAAGATGAGAAATAGGCTGGACACAATGCTTAGTGCCAGGCTCTTGTCATATCTACCTGCTAAAAAGTCGGGCAATGTGGAGATACGTTGGACTTCGCACACCTTGATCATTTTGCGCACCACCAACCACCAAAGGGGCATACTCAATATGGGACCAATGTAGATCGTGAGAAATTCCCATCCGTCACTGACCGCTTTGCCCACACTGCCGTAGTATGTCCAGGCGGTGCAGTAGACCGGTATTGCGAGTGCATATACCCACCGACTTCCGCCCCAGATGGTATGCCGCTTTTCCACCCAATGAGCGACCAGGAATAGCAAGCCCAGGTACAGGAGTGATAGTGATATGACTACCCAGCTTGACATCAATCACTTAGGTCTGGAGAAAAAAATGCCCATGGAAATGATCAGTAAAATCCAAACCGCACCCAGGTAGATCATCAGACCCGGAATAGCACCCAACATCCCACCGGGAAGGGAGATGAAGGGCGTATTAAAAAGTAGAAGGAAAAGAACAAACAATACCACTAGAGTAAATTTCCGTTTTGAGCTCATTTCCTTCATTTTCCAATCGGAATTTAAAAATTTCCGGGTTGATAGTTAGTGATCTTGTGCCTCGCCTGCACCTCTTGGGTAGCGAATACTCTCCGTCAATTCCTGCACATCCTGGGGCACTGGCGCTGTGGAGCGGGAGACCACTATGGAGACAACGAAATTGATTAACATACCCAGCGTGCCAATGCCTTCTGGCGCAATGCCGAACCAGTAGCCATCAGGTGTTCCAGGGCCTCCAAGCTGCGGCTTGAAGTAGATGATATAGGCTGCCGTGAAAACGATGCCTGTTATCATCCCTGCTATAGCTCCTTCTCTGTTCATCTTCTTGTCAAATATTCCAAGGATGATCGCAGGGAAGAATGATGACGCCGCCAAACCGAATGCCAGGGCAACAACTTGAGCCACAAAACCGGGAGGGTTTATACCTGCTAACCCGGCACCGACCACTGCTACTGCAATGCTTATCCTTGCCGCCCGTAGTTCGCCTTTTTCGGAGATATCTGGTCTGAGATAATTTTTGAGTAAGTCGTGGGAGATGGAGGTCGAAATCACCAGCAAGAGCCCCGCTGCAGTTGACAATGCTGCTGCCAGGCCACCAGCGACAACCAATGCCACGACCCAAGCAGGCAAATTGGCAATTTCAGGGTTTGCCAGTACCATGATATCCCTGTCGATGGTGAGTTCGTTGGTGGAGGCGTCGGCTACATACTGGATTGAGCCATCGCCGTTTTTGTCCTCAAAGGTCAGCAGTCCGGTTTTCTCCCAGTTGGTAAACCAGGCTGGCACTTCTGCATAGGGTGTGTTCGAAACGGTATTGATCAAATTCGTTCTCGCGAAGGCAGCAATTGCCGGTGCTGTGGTGTAGAGAATGGCGATAAATACCAGGGCGTATCCTGCTGAGATCCTTGCATCTTTCACTTTGGGGACGGTGAAGAATCGCACGATTACGTGAGGCAATCCAGCCGTTCCAAACATCAGGGCCGCGGTGATAAAGAACATGTTGATGGTATTTCCTGTGTTGACGGCCGTGTATTCAGCGAAACCCAGGTCTACCGAAAGTTGGTTGAGTGTGTCAAGGAGGAACTTGCCATCCATCGTCCTTCCGCCAAATCCCAGTTGAGGAATCGGATTGCCAGTCATTTGCAACGAAATGAAGATCGCCGGTACGGTGAAAGCGAAAATCAAAACGCAATATTGCGCCACCTGTGTATAGGTGATACCTTTCATGCCTCCCAGTACTGCATAGAAAAATACAATGCCAATACCAATCAAGACACCCGTCTCAAACGGTACGTTGAGAAACCTGGCAAAGGCTACACCAACACCCTTCATTTGGCCGACGACGTACGTGAACGACACAAAGAGTGCGCAGATCAGGGCCACCAGTCTCGCTTGCTTGGAATAGTATCTTTCCCCTATAAAATCAGGAACGGTGAACTTTCCAAACTTCCTCAGGTAGGGGGCGAGCAAAAGTGCCAGAAGCACATATCCACCCGTCCAACCCATCAGGTACTGTGCCCCGCCGAAACCCATGAAAGAGATCAGACCTGCCATTGACAAGAAGGAAGCTGCAGACATCCAGTCAGCCGCAGTCGCCATTCCGTTAGCTACGGGATGTACTCCGCCACCCGCTACATAAAATTCCTTGGTAGAGCCAGCTTTGGCCCAGAGTGCTACGCCCAGATAGATGGCAAATGTGCCACCCACCATGATATATGTCCAAATTTGTGCATCCATGATTACTGCTCGTCTACATCAAATTCCTTATCCAGATTATTCATCAGCTTCACGTAAATGAAGATGAGAATCACAAATACGTAGATGGAACCTTGCTGGGCAAACCAGAAGCCAAGTGGGAATCCACCCATTTTGATGCTGTTCAAAGCATCTGCAAATAGTATCCCACATCCGTAGGAAACGACAAACCAGATGGCAAGAAGTACACCCAAAAACTTGAGGTTCTTCTTCCAATATTCTTTTAGATTTTTAGTCATGATTTTAGTTTTCAGATTTTAGAGGAAAATGTGAGTTTGCAATCTCCACTGGGTCACATCTCCGTTAGTAGAGGGGCTATCCCTGTAGTCATTGCGAATGGTGTGGTATTCCAGCGTGATTTTGGCGTTGTGTCCGCCAACGTAGTAATTCACACCGATGTCAAATGAGTTGATGTTGTCCTGCAAACCTTCGTAATTACCTGTTTGGAAAGCCACATAGGGCATGATTTGGAAATCCGAGAGGAAATAGCCAAACTGGGCGTAGAGGTTGGTGCCTGTTCCACCCCAGCGAGATACATAATTGTCACCGTAATCAAAGTTGATGAAGGAAGCGTAGGCGTTAATGCCCCCACCGGGTGCCGGTGCATCGTAGAAGAGATCCACGGCGAGATGCAATACATTTTCGTGTTCCATTCGGGTGGTGTCATAAGCACCATTCCCATGATTGAAGAAGCCTGCGCCCAGGCCAAGCACTTTCTTTTTTCCGAAATAGGTCCCCACCTGGTAAGGCAATTTGGTGGACTCGGTATCGAAGAAATTGTACCGGAAATAACCTTCTACGATGGCATTGCCCACTGGATCGCCGTCAGAATCAGCAATAGCTCGGCCATTGTAGGTGACGTTAGAAGCTTCACTATTTGGGAAACGGCCTCCTAGATTGGCCCCGCCGGCGATGGCTTGCGAAGGGCTCAAGGGGTTGTTAAATGCCAGGCGATAATCAAATTTGCCCACCTGACCTTTGAAGTATACACCCATATGTCTGGCAAACTGATCCGTGATACCCAGGGAATGCCAGTGAACGAAAGGTCTGGCCTGGTCCAGGGTCATGAAATTCAATGTGGAAGCATTGGAGAGACGGGTCAGACCCTTCCAATAGTGGAGTCCTGTACCGATGAATACCTCATTGCCTTTGGAGGCTTTGAACTCTGTCCAGGCCCCATGTAGGAACAGTTGCGGACCGTCGCCGTTATTGCCCAGGGAAGTCAGGTTGCCAGTGTTCAGGTTGTTGAGTCCGAAGTGCGTCAGGATCAAAAACCGGGGTGAAATTTGCGAGAAGGCCAGAAATCGGCTTCTCCGAGTGAATGTGTTCATCCGAAGGCTTTCCGTTTCGCCACTAATGGCATCTGGCTCTCGGTTATTGGTTTGTAACCATTGTTGGTGCCAGATGATAAATCTTACGTATTTAGCGCCGCTTTCATCCAATTTCAATGTCAGTGGCTTGTAGGAATGGTCAACCTCTTCCTGCGAGAGGGCCCAGGTGCTCAATAGCATCAGGCAGATTAAAAAATTGATCTTTTTCATTTTGATAAAAAATTGAGTTGTAGTTGCTCATTTGTCAAAAATTAAGATCGCGATCAATTCGAATTTGAAAATTTTCTAATCAAGAACCATATCTGGAGTAGTTTTCTGCTAATAGTATAGCTATTCGCGAAATCTCTCCCACTTGATCATCATGTACTTATCGCCTAGTTCGGTGAGGATCAGACCAGAGCCTCTCAGGTTGAGGTCTGAGGCAAAAAATTCCTTCAACTCCTCGTGAGACAGGATTATGTAGGTAGGTCGGTAGTCTGTATTCTTAGGTGCCTTGATGCCATACTTGCGCACCCAGTTCATCACTGAAACGTGACTAATTCCTAGCAGCCGTTCAATTTCCCGATAGCTGACACCTTCGATGTAGAGCTGCAACGCCTTGATGACCGTGTAGTTGTCAATTTGCTTCCCAAGCTTGGCTACGGTGAAATAATACCCGCAAGACTTACACTTAAATCTTTGTCTATCCTTTACGATGCCGCTTTTGATGACATGATGTGAAGTGCACTGGGGACATTCTGGGTTCTTCAAAAGACTGTATTGATGATAGATATATCTATTTAGCATAAATATATCTATTTAGCAACAATTATCCCATACTAAATTCGGGATACTTACTTTTCGGCTTTTCTACAGGGTGTCAATAAGCCTTAAGGCCATAGATGATTTGGCGCTATGCCAGGTATTCAAAGCTCACTGCCATAAGGGCTCCAAATACGCTAACAGCGGCCTTTTTGAACCCAAATCGGTGGTTTGGACTGCTTTCTACGAAGATGGTCGTGGAAATATGGAGGAAACTGCCACTCACAAAGGCAAAAAGCAGGGAGAACTGGTCCAGGGTGATGGATTGGGACATACTTGAAAACAATAAGCCCAAAGGTGAGGAGAGGCTGAAAGCAGCTAGTATGAGGTAATCTCTCACCTGGGGTTCGCGGTTGTCCTGAATGACAGCCATGAGAGCAAAAGCGGCAGGGATCTTGTGAAAGAGGATTCCCAGGAGTAGGGAATGAGATTCATGTTGCTCGTGAAAAGG
This sequence comes from Cyclobacteriaceae bacterium, assembly GCA_965601475.1. Taxonomy (GTDB): domain Bacteria; phylum Bacteroidota; class Bacteroidia; order Cytophagales; family Cyclobacteriaceae; genus JAWPMT01. The sequence goes on from OZ271832.1 coordinate 3,401,516, forward strand.
CGACTCGTGATTGAGCAGCGATCCTTCCAACATGGAATGTACGATGAGGGCAATGAGTAGTCCGATTTTGGAAATGGGCGATACCATATGACCCTTGTGAAAATGACCGTGTTCCACGCCGGAGGTGAAAGCCTCGAGAAATTGCTGAAAGAAAAACCCAAGCAAAACAATCACTCCAATGCGCATGGGTTGGGAACTTGTCGCAAAAAGCTCCGGCAAAATGTGAATAATAGTGATGGCAAAAAGGAACGAGCCGGCAAATACCAGGGGAAGTCTCAACGTGGAGGTATCGACGGGAAAAACCCGGGTCAGCAATCCACCAAGAAAGGTTACCAGGAAAAGGACGACTGCGGTTAGGATCATTTTTGCGTGATAAAAATCAACCGTTCGGAGCGGTCGGGTTGGTATTGGTTCAAATGATAATCACCAAAAACATCTAAAAGTTTCAATCCTGATGCTTCAAAATACTCCAGAAATTCGACTCTTCTGATGGCCTTCACTTTTTCCTGGAAGTGGTGTGATTTGCCATTGTCCTCAAAGTCGATGTTTTTCAAGATGAATTCTCCATCAAATAACCGGGTGATATGAAACTCGATGCCTTCCAGGACCTTGGTCTCTGAGGGGGAGAGATTGTTAATGACGGTGTAGGGATTGAGAAAGTCTAAAATAAAGCGACCCCCCGGTTTTAGTGATTTGGCGACCGCCTGAATCGTCTGCAAATGCTCTGCTTTGGTATCGAAGTAGCCGAAACTGGTAAAAAGGTTGAACACGTAGTCGAAGGCTCCTTCGGCATATACCTCGCGCATATCATGCTGGACAAAACGAAGTTTGGTATTTGCAAATTGATTTGCGTGTCCCACATTGCTCTCTTGAAGGTCTAGCCCTGTCACATCAAACCCCTTGCTATTCAAGTATATGGAGTGGCGACCCTTACCGCAAGCCAAATCCATCATGAGCGCTTGTTGATCTGGATGCAAGTGTGCAAGCAGGTTATCTATGAAGTATTTTGCATCTTCATTGTCGCGGTTCTTATAGAGAATAAAATAATAGGGGGACTTGAACCACTCCCCAAACCATTCGTAGCGTCTCAATCTTTTCCGTCGGTTTGTGCTTGATTCATCTTTACCGCGTTCCTGATCCCGGGTGAGATGTAGCTGTTAAGTTGTCCGTCCTTTTCGTAAATGAGTATGGCTTCCAATGCTTCGATTTCCTCAGTTAGCGCCGCAGACGCTTCCACCCCCATAACCATAAAAGCCGTGGCATAGGCGTCAGCTGTCATACAATCTGGAGCAAAAACAGATGCACTCAATATGCTTTGGAAATTGTTGTAGCCGGTTCGAGGATCGATAATGTGAGCGACTGTTTTCCCGTCTTTCTCATAGTAATTTCGGTAATTGCCGGAGGTCGCCAAAGAGCGGTCTTCCAGCTCCACTATGGCAAGTATCTTCCTTTCTTCCTGGGCGACCAAAGGATCATCCACGCCGATTGACCAAAGCACTCCTTTTGTGTTTTTGCCCCTGGCCCTGACCTCTCCGCCGATCTCAACGAGATAGTTCTCGTAGCCCATGTCTTCGAGATAAACCCCTACCAGATCAACTGCATATCCTTTTGCTATAGCACTCATATCCACGTATACACCCGGGACTTTTGTGGCTTTCTGCTTGTCAAATCTGACTTTGTCAAACCCCACAAATTCTAACAGGGAATCCACCCGACCGGAGTCGAGCTCAATGGGCGTCCGACCAGGTCCAAACCCCCAGGCATTCACAAGAGGGCCTATGGTGGGATCGAAAGCACCATCTGTTTTTTTCACAACCTGAGCAGTCTTTTCCAGGATTGGATAAAACAGGTCGCTTTCATACGAGAGGGTGTCAAACTTGTTCAATTTGGAGATCTCTGAATCGGGAATGTAGGTGGACTGTGATTGATTGAAGGCTACAAGTATCGAATCAATGGCAGCTTTCAGATCAGTGGCTTCTGACGACAGCACTTTCACCGAATAGGAAACGGTGCCCATCGTTGTCCCTCTAAACTCATATTCAGCTGTATTTTCCCAGGACCCAAAATATCTGATCATCAATATGAAAAGTATAGCGAAGACCAGTACACCGAAAACCCGAAATCTATTCATTTGGTGAATTTTGCCGCAAAACTAACTACTTGAGATCAGGATATTACCGGGCAATCCGACGATACCATCGGTCTGATGCCAGTGACAGTTGCTTTCTGGCTCTTCCCTTTAGGATAAAACCGGAAAGAATCGCTATGGGAGCTGCAATGAGGAGACCCCCGGCAGCGCCAAGTGTATAGACCGCGGCATCCTGATTCGAAAGTGCTTGAAGGACACCAACAAGCAAGAACATCCCACCGACGCCTGCACTTATACCGCCAACCCAATATAGACTGTTGGATTTCTTACGAAGATGGAAAGCATTCATCAGAATGCCGTTTACGATGTCGTCTTCCCGATCATAATATTGTACAAGAAAATTCTCTTTTCTATACCATTCCGGGGCATTCGGTTCATAATATGTCAGTGCTTCGTTGGCCTCCAGGCCGATTTCTTCGGTGAGCCATCGGCCGGTGGCCCAATTGAGTCTTGACATGAAGTTTTGCCTCACCTGCCCTGCCAATGGGAAGAACACATAACCCGCCGGCGGAAAAATGGTAAGCGACGCAAACCCTGCACCCATGAGAAGCTGATGATTGCGCCTCATCGACAATGCTTTCAGTAAGTGATTATCAATTGCAGAATCCGGACTCGTGTAATAACCTATGGGGAAGTTCCGCTTGGAAAGCCAGGAAGCTTCTTTTGTGGTCAAAGACCCGCCGAAACCTTGACCTGATGTATCCAGCGTTATCAGGAATAGCATGTATACCACCAGCGAGCGTCGAAGTATATTGGATATGTCGTAGATATTTGAAGCAGCCATATGGCTTGCAGATCAATTCTCGTTCCAATTTAGTTGGAAAAGCCATAGAGCAGGGAAAACATTGGTACTAGGTCTATATTTGTTTTTGACATGAGAGAGGATTACCTGAGTGCAGATGGTGATGGGCTTTCTTCCTCCGAGAAGGATTTTGAGAAGGCACTTCGACCGCTGAGTTTTGAGGACTTCACGGGCCAGGGAAAAATTGTGGAGAACCTTCGCATTTTCGTGGAGGCCGCCAAACTGCGCTCAGAGCCATTGGATCACGTGCTGTTGCATGGCCCTCCAGGGTTGGGCAAGACTACGCTGTCGCATATTATTGCGAATGAGCTGCGTTCGAACATCAAAGTAACCAGTGGTCCCGTCCTGGACAAGCCTGGAGAACTTGCCGGGCTGTTGACCAATCTCGAAGACCATGACGTCCTTTTCATTGACGAGATCCACCGCCTCAATCCAGTGGTGGAAGAGTACCTCTATTCGGCGATGGAGGACTACAAAATTGACATCATGCTGGATTCTGGCCCTAATGCCAGAACCGTGCAGATAGGCCTAAACCCCTTCACTCTCATCGGGGCTACCACACGCTCTGGGTTGTTGACATCCCCCCTTCGGGCAAGGTTCGGTATCAATTCAAGGCTAGAATACTATGATGCGAAGCTGCTAACCCGAATCGTCGGGCGCTCCGCCGATATATTGGAGGCTGCCATTGATCAGGAGGCTGCCTACGAAATCGCCAGACGAAGTAGGGGTACCCCCAGAATTGCCAACAACCTTCTGAGGCGTACACGGGACTTTGCTCAGATCAAGGGAGATGGCGCCATCACCTTGGACATTGCGCGTATGGCTTTGAAGGCCCTGGATGTGGACGACCATGGACTAGATGAGATGGACAATAGGATATTGGCTACGATCATCACCAAGTTCAAAGGAGGACCAGTGGGGCTGTCTACCATAGCCACGGCATGTGGAGAAGAGGCCGAGACCATCGAAGAGGTTTATGAGCCTTTTTTGATTATGGAGGGTTTCATCAAACGCACAGCAAGAGGTCGACAGGCCACAGAACTAGCTTATCAGCACCTTGGAGAAATTCCCCCTCAGAAGATGGGAACTTTGTTTTGAACATGAGAAGTCTGGAGGATAGGTCGGCCTGGGTCAAGACTCAGGCAAGGTTACACGGCTTTGACCATTGCGGAATCTCCGTAGCCACCTACCTGGAGGAGGAGGCACCCAAGTTGGAAGAATGGCTGAAACGCCAGTATCAGGGAAGGATGGCCTATTTGGAGAATCACTTCGACAAGCGCCTTGACCCGACCAAGCTGGTGCCAGGTGCCAAATCCGTGATATCCCTGATCTACAACTACTTTCCGGGGCGGATTTATCAGGATGACAAACAGCCGAAAATAGCCAAATACGCTTACGGTCAGGATTATCACTTCGTTATCAAGACCAAGCTAAAAGACTTGTTCGATGATGTAAGGAGTCAATTTGGGGAGGTAGAGGGTAGGGTGTTTGTAGACTCCGCGCCCGTGCATGAGCGGGCCTGGGCAGCGAAAGGCGGACTAGGCTGGGTCGGTAAGAACACATTGCTCCTCAACAAGCAAAAAGGCAGCTTCTTTTTTCTGGCAGAAATCATCTGCGACCTGGAACTTGCTGCGGATGGACCTGTGGGGGACTATTGCGGCACATGTACGAAGTGTATGGATGCTTGTCCGACAGAGGCCATACCTGAGCCATACGTGGTGGATGGGAGTCGGTGTATTTCCTACCTCACGATCGAGTTGAAAGAACAAATACCCACCGAGTTTCAGGGGAAAATGGAGAATTGGGCCTTTGGTTGCGACATCTGTCAGGATGTCTGCCCCTGGAATCGCTTCTCACAACCTCACGTGGAACCCGCCTTCGAACCGCAAGGCTGGCAGGAGTTTTCGCAGCGGGAATGGACCGAAATGACAACAGAAGTATTCAACCGGGTATTCAGGAAATCTGCTTTGAAAAGGGCCAAATTCGAAGGACTCAAGCGTAATCTCAAGTTCATAAACGATTCAACAAGCCAATCGTCAGACAGATAACTGGCAGTGGGTTATGCTACCCATTCCTTATATATTTATGGTTGTATTAGCCCAACCAATGTATTGGATTTAACGATTTCGCAACAATATCAACTGTTTGCTGTAATTGCCATGTCACTATTTGGCGTGATAGGCCTTTACAACTTGCTGCTGTTTTTTGTTGTGCGTCGAAAGATCTATCTGCAATACTGTCTGATGGTGTTGGGTTTCTTTGGGCATGTATCCAATTATTGGCTCAGGGCAGATTTCCCGTCCTTTTCGGGATCACTTTCAGTGGTGACGGCCTCCCTGGCAATGATGGGCTCACTGATTTTTTCAAAAACCTTTCTACAACTCACCCAGCGAAAATATCCCCGGTGGACCCGAATCTATCTAGCGCTTATCTGGACCACAGGATCAGTAATAGTCGTCCAAAGCTGCAATATGGCCATTGGCCCCAGTGCTTTACTCCAAAATCTACTTTCCCTCATCGCCGCCAGTTGTGCGCTCATCACAATAGTCGTGCAGCTGTGGTCCTCATTCTATCTTTGGAAGAAAGAAAGAACCGCCAAACTCTATTTCTATACCTTTCTACCCATCTTTTTCGGAGCTGCGGTATACACGCTACGTTGGTTTTCCGCAAGTGAGGGTGATGGGACACTGGATATTTTTGATCCCGCCGTCGCCATCATGTTCGGCTCTGTGTTGCTACAGATGGTGTTGTTTTCAGTCGTCGTGGGGTATACTCTAAAGGATTTGGAGGATGAAAAATTTCAATTGCAAAGAGACTACGCCTCAGAGTTGGAAGCGGAAGTGCAGGCACAAACCAGGTCCCTGACCAGAGCCAGAGACCAGATAGAACAGCAAAGAAGTGATCTGCTGGCGACCAATAAGTTTAAGAATAAGCTTTTCTCCCTCATCGCGCATGACTTGCGCAACCCGCTAACCAGCCTCTTGGGTTTGGTGGATATGCTCGGAAGTGGAGACCTTTCCAAAAAGGAAATAGATGATTTTGTCCACTACCAGCAGGATAGAATAAAGAAACTCATTTCTACCCTCGATAGGGTGTTGAGATGGTCCTACGCGCAGCTTGAAGGTATTCAGGTCAGGAAGAAGAAAGTGAATTTGGAAGAAGTGGTCACTGAAAATATTGCATTGGCATCAGAGAAGATCGAAGCCAAGCACCTGAAATTGCAGACAGCTTTCACAGTTGTCAATATTCTTGCCGATCGGGATATGATCGACGCAGTCGTTCGCAATCTCCTGGGCAACGCCATAAAATTCAGCCAGGAAGGAGGTATTATACGGGTTTCGACGCTATTGTCCGGCGATCGCGTCGAGCTCTCCATTCAAGATCACGGTATCGGGATGGACGCCAGCTGGCTCTCTGATCTAGGAAAATCAGAGGATATGCACGTACGGGAAGGAACCGCTGGAGAAAAAGGCAAGGGCTTCGGACTCCTCATTTGTCGCGATTTTGTCCAGATGAATGATGGCATACTGAAATGTGAAAGCACCATCGGAGAAGGGACTACATTCTCAGTCACCCTGCCCCAGGCCGCCGATTAATTGCTACCGCAGTACTCCTCGATGCTCTCTCTTATCAGGCGTAAAATGGTCAGGTACCGCTCTTCATCCTCCTCAAGCAGTGTCATCCGGAACCCCAGCAGGTCACTACAAAAGGAAGAAATCGGCACCACACAAACTCCCTTGGCCGCCAACAAGAAGTAGACAAATCGCTTGTCAGCCGTTGCTACGCCCTCCAACCAATCCGCTAATAGGGCCTTGGAGTCTTCGTCCTTTACTTCCATTTCGCCGTCGGGGGGGAGACACCCTGATTCAAAAATGATAGTACTGTAAAATGCGGCATTCGTCTTGTTGAAGTGGATGTAAGGTACCTGGCCCAGTTCTTTCTCCAGAAGTTCACTTCTCCGGCGTATCTGATCTTGTGTCTCGATGAGAAACGGCGAGTAGCGGTCATCGCCCATGATTTTCGGGATCACCACCTGAGGTAGTGTCGTTGAGCTCACCTCTATCATTTTCGCATTGTCCAGGGTCTGGCAAAGCCTGTCAAATTCGCTATCAGCCTGACGATTATAGTATTCCATCCAGCCACATCGTGACCCAGGCCATGGGATTTCCTTGGAAATGCCTTTGAGGCTGATGCCTGGCACTTCTCCGATCAATTCTGCCATGGAGGCCGTGTTGATGTCCCCATAGATTATGTTCATGTAGATCTCATCAAAGATCAGGAACAGATTGAATTCACTGGCGATTTGCACAATCTTCTCCAGCACCTCTCGGGGGTAAACCATACCCGTAGGGTTGTCGGGGTTGATCACCAATATCCCTACGATGCTGTCATTATACTTTACTTTCATCCGGAGATCTTCAACATCCGGGAGCCACCCGTTTGCAGGATCCAGTTTATAGGTAATAGGGTGACTATTGGCATGAGCTGCCTCAGCTGAGGAGTGTGTCGAGTAAGCAGGCGAGGGTCCAATCACTCGGGCAGTAGGCAGCAGGTATTGGTAAAGCTTCGCAATCGCATCCCCAAGCCCATTGAAGAATGTGATGTCTTCAGCTCGGATTTGAACACCACCAACATCGTTGGTTTTCGCTGCTAGAAATTCACGTGTCGACAACAGGCCCTTTGAATGGCTGTAACCAAAAGAGCTGTCCTCGAGGGTGGCCTTGGCAATGATTTCTTTCATCCAACCCGGGAGCTTTCGACCCTTCTGTATCGGATCGCCAATGTTCTCCCAAAACACCTCCCGACCGAGGTTTTTCAGTGCTTCCGCTTTTCGTACGATACCACGTATTTCATATGAGAGCTCGTCCGCTCCGGCCCTCAACAACCTTTGACGCATTTCTTACTTTGGTTTTGGAGAGATCGGTCATCAGCAACTTCATCGGATATTCCGGCTTTCGCCTTTACGCCTCGCTGCGCTGCGGGGTGTCGGCTCTATCCGGTCTGTTTTGATGGGCCATCACTCGTTGCGCAAAAATGCCCCATTCCAAAAAAAATCAGCGGTAGTGCAACCTTTTTTGAAAATAATCATCCTTAAAGAAGGTCAAAACCAAACCAACGTCATGTTTCGAAACTTTCTCAAAACGACCTTCAGGAATTTCCTGAGGAATAAGTCCTATGTATTCATCAACCTCGTAGGTCTTGGACTCACCCTATCTTGCTGTATCGTCGCCTATTTCAACTACAAGTTCGCTGCTGACTTCGACAGGAATCACCAGAACTACCAGCGCATCTACAAGGTGCAGATCAACAAATCTATTGAGGGCCGCGACATGCCCTTTGGGATTACCCCAATGCCTGTAGGTCATGCCATCAAAAATGAACTGGCAGGGATTTCCCACACATCCAGATACACGGGGATGGGTCTGGTGCTACAGAAAGAGGAGAAAATCCTCAATAAGTATGTCGGATTTGCTGATCCTGATTTTTTCGGGATGTTCACCTATCCATTCAAGTACGGTGGCAGCGAGGCATTTCAGCAACCGGGTACCATCATCCTTTCCGAAGAGACTGCGGCCATCTATTTTGGGGATGATGACCCATCTGGTCAGCTCATCAAGGTAATTGATGACGAGGGGAAGATTCACTCCTTTCAGGTAGGTGGTGTGCTGGAACAGATACCGCAGAATACGAGCATCTCTTTTGATGCGATATTGCCTTGGGAGGACTACCTCAAATTGAATGATACCGACAACAATGAGTGGAGAAGGTTTGTCGCAGGTACGTTCATCATGACAGCGGATGACCAATTTCCGGATCATGTTCCTGGCTATCTCGATGAACAATTTGTGGCAATCCAAAACAAAGCACGCGATGACTGGAAAGTCAGTAGCTTCTACCTCGAGCCACTTGCTACCCTGGGTAGCAGAGCAGAACATCTCAGGGCCAACTGGCTGAGTGAACCTCCCCCAAAACCTGCAGTAATTGTGCCACTGTTTATGGCGGGCCTGATGTTGTTGATTGCCTGTTTCAACTTCACCAATACTTCCTTGGCCATCTCCAGCAAGCGCCTCAAGGAGATAGGGATACGCAAGGTTATGGGAGGCAATCGTACTCAACTGATCCTGCAGTTCATGGGTGAAAACATTGTGCTCTGCTTGCTGTCCATGCTACTGGCTTTAGGGATTGCAGCTTATTTGGTACCGGCCTACAGCGCCATGTGGGATTTCCTGGACCTGAAGCTGTCGTTGACGGCAAACCCCGAGGTGTATGGGTTCTTGCTTTTGTTGCTCCTGTTGACATCCATTGTTGCTGGAGCCTATCCCGCCTTGTACATTTCAGGATTTCAGCCCGTAGCCATTCTGAGAGGTAGCCTGAAGCTGGGAGGATCGAACCTTTTTTCCAAAATACTTTTGGCCCTGCAATACACCTTCACGGTGATTGCCTTGATCTCGAGCCTCGCGTTCGCCGGGAATGCGCGTTACCAGGAGCGATTGGATGTGGGCTTCGAAAAATATGGGATCATGGCCGTCCGTGTTGATAACGTGAACGAATACCGCACTTTCAGCAATGAAGTTCAAAGTCTGGCCAATGTGGACGACGTGGCGGGAACGGAAGAGCATATCGGTAGATGGACCTATAGCCGCGTCCTTCGCGGTTCGGAAAAAGAATTGGAGACGGACATGATGGATATGGGTTTGGATTACTTCGAACTCATGGACATCAAACTGGCCGACGGGAGGTTCTTCGAAAAAGACCTCCAAGAACATGATCGTCAAAATTCGATCCTTGTCAATGAGCAGCTGGTGAAGGAGTTTGGTTGGGAAGACCCCATTGGCCAGATGGTGCAGGTCGACGATTCTACGCGATTGGCTGTCGTGGGAGTGATCAACGACTTCTACATGTACGGGTTTTGGGATCCGGTAGCACCTTTGGGCATCCGACTGGCCGATGAGGAACGCATGAATTTCGTGGTGGCGAAGACCTCCGGAAATATCAAAGATCTTCAGGACGAGCTTGAGGCTGCCTGGTACAAGGTCATCCCCAATAAGCCATTCTCAGCAGATCCCCAGGATGAGTTCATCGCTGAGACGCAACTGGTCAATAACAACATTGTCATCATGTTTACTTTTCTCGGAGCGCTGGCCATGATTCTCTCATCAATTGGATTGTTCACCATGGTCTCGCTCAATGTACTCAAGCGTATCAAAGAGATTGGGATCAGGAAAGTGCTGGGAGCCAAAATTTCCAGCATCGTACTGCTCTTGAATCGCCCGTTCGTCATCGTCCTCATCATCTCGGCGGTACTTGGCAGTGTACTTTCTTACCTGGCCATTGACGCGCTGCTAGCATCTATTTTCCACTATTACCAGTCGGTGACAGTGCTCTCTCTGTTGGTGCCGTTGGTGGTGCTCTTTGGTGTCGCATTGAGCACCTCGTCCAGTCGGGTCTTCAATGCAGCTCGGAGAAATCCTGTGGAGTCGCTTAGATACGAATAGGCAATCGAAAACATAACAATAAAAAAGGGTGCTCTATGGCACCCTTTCTATTATTCAGCTTTCAAGAAGTAGTTACTTCTTGTCGTCGACTTCTTCGTATTCTACGTCCGCAACGTCATCGGCCGAGCCATCAGCACCACCAGCATCGGCAGCTCCTGCTCCGGCATCAGCACCAGGAGCACCATCGGCACCTGCGGCTTGCTGAGCCTGGTAGATCTCCTGAGAGGCGTTTTGCCAGGCCGTATTCAACTCGTTCATGGCCGCATCGATAGCCTCCAGATTCTTGCTGCCATGTGCTTCACGAAGCTTATTCAGTGCAGCTTCAATCGCAGATTTGTTGCTGTCAGATAGCTTTTCACCGTACTCCTTAAGCTGCTTCTCCGTCTGGAATATCAGAGAATCTGCCTGATTGACCTTCTCAACCTGCTCCTTGGCAGCTTTATCAGCTTCGGCATTAGCCTTGGCTTCATTTCTCATCTTCTCGATTTCTTCATCGGTAAGGCCGGATGAAGCTTCGATCCTGATTTTCTGCTCTTTGTTGGTGCCCTTGTCTTTCGCTGAGACATTCAGGATACCATTGGCATCTATGTCGAAAGTCACTTCGATTTGAGGGATACCCCTGGGTGCGGGCGGTATACCATCCAGGTGGAACCTGCCGATGGATTTGTTATCCCTGGCCATTGGTCTTTCACCTTGCAAGACATGAATTTCCACTGAGGGCTGATTATCTGCCGCCGTAGAAAAGGTCTCGGATTTCTTCGTCGGGATGGTAGTATTTGACTCAATGAGTTTCGTAAATACGCCACCTAAGGTCTCAATACCCAATGACAATGGAGTCACATCCAACAGAAGCACATCGTTCACTTCGCCAGTTAGCACGCCACCTTGAATGGAAGCTCCAACTGCTACTACTTCGTCAGGGTTTACGCCCTTCGAAGGCTTCTTGCCGAAAAACTTCTCTACTTCCTCTTGAATCTTAGGAATACGTGTAGAACCTCCGACTAGGATCACTTCGTCGATCTCACTGGTGGAAAGGTTTGCATCACTCAAAGCCTGCTTCACGGGATCCATTGACCGGCGTACCAAATCATCGGCCAACTGCTCAAATTTGGCGCGGCTAAGAGACCTTACCAGGTGTTTGGGAATGCCATCCACTGGCATGATATAAGGCAGATTGATTTCTGTGCTGCTGGAGCTGGACAACTCGATTTTCGCTTTTTCAGCAGCTTCCTTTAGACGCTGTAGCGCCATAGGATCTTTGCGAAGGTCTATGCCTTCATCACTCTGAAATTCTTCTGCCAACCAGTTGATGATCACTGCATCGAAATCGTCACCACCCAGGTGTACGTCACCATTCGTTGACTTCACTTCGAAAACGCCTTCACCCAATTCAAGGATAGAAATGTCGAATGTACCACCACCCAGGTCATACACAGCGATTTTCATGTCCTGGTTTTTCTTGTCCAGACCGTAAGCCAATGCTGCCGCAGTTGGCTCATTGATGATCCTCTTTACATCGAGACCAGCAATTTGCCCGGCTTCCTTGGTAGCCTGTCTTTCTGCATCGTTGAAGTAGGCAGGTACGGTTACTACAGCTTCGGTGACTTCCTGTCCAAGAAAATCCTCGGCGGTCGACTTCATTTTTTGAAGGATCATAGCCGAAATTTCCTGCGGTGTGTAGTTGCGATCACCAATTTTTACGCGGACAGTATCATTGTTGCCCGCTTCGATGTCATAAGAGACATTTTTGATTTCAGAGGGAACCTCCGAATATTTCTTGCCCATGAATCGCTTCACAGAGCTGATTGTATTTGCAGGATTTGTGATAGCTTGTCGCTTTGCAGGATCTCCCACTTTTCTTTCTCCTTTTCCACCATCCAGGAAAGCCACAATCGAGGGAGTAGTTCTTCGTCCCTCACTATTTTGAATGACTACCGGCTCATTACCTTCCATCACGGCAACGCATGAGTTAGTAGTTCCTAGGTCAATACCAATTATTTTGCCCATGTCACTTTATATATTATGCCTTGTTTTTATTCAATTCTTTGATCCAGAGAGTACAATGCCTGTGCCAAATGGTGAATAATGACAGAATGTCAGCCCAGAATATATTTTTGCTCTGCAGTTGACAAAATCGCAAATAATTCTGTCATGCGTTGCAAAACCGATCAGTGAAATATTTCCTTTGCTATCTAATTGTTAAACCACTTAAATTCTTCAAATGAGAAAAATTTTACTGCTTTCTCTTTTTGTAGTATCGGCGATCGGTTTATCGCATACTGCAAAAAGTCAGGGTGTCACCACTTCCTCGATGAACGGTTTTGTTGCCGACAATAACGGGGAGGTACTTCCGGGAGCGCTGGTAGTCGCGACACACGAGCCTAGCGGGACAAAGTACAGTGCCATCACATCTGTCAAGGGGCTCTTCAATATTCAGGGTATGAGGGTTGGAGGCCCCTATAGCGTTAATATCTCCTTCGTTGGTTTCCAGGATTACAAGCTTGAGGGCATTAGCCTGCAACTAGGGCAGAGCTACACGATCAATCCGCAATTGTCAGATCAATCCATTGAGTTGCAAGCTGTGGAAATTGCAGGTACGGCCGACCCTGATCTAAGCACAGACAAGACAGGCGCTACAACAAGCATATCCAAAGAGCAAATTACGAGCTTACCTACCATTTCCAGAAGTGCACAAGACTATTACCGGCTCACACCGGCGGCCTCAGGGAACAGTTTCGGAGGTAGGAACAATCAATTCAACAACTTCTCTTTTGATGGGGCTTTGCTCAACAACCCATTTGGTCTTGATGCAGCAGTTGCGGGTGGTCAATCCGCAGCCAACCCGATATCGCTCGACGCCATTGAGCAAATCCAGGTATCACTGTCACCTTTTGATGTGCGACAGGCAGGTTTCACGGGAGCTGGGATCAACCTTGTGACCCGCAGTGGTAGCAACGAGTTGTCTGGGTCTGCATTCTATTTTTTCAGAAACGAGGATTTAACCGGGGGTAAGGTCAGTGGTGAGGATATTATTGTTCCGGATCTGAATGTATCGCAGTATGGCTTCAGACTGGGAGGTCCGATTGTCAAGGACAAACTCTTCTTCTTTGTCAACGGCGAATTCGAAAGAAGGGAAGATGCGGCCAGTAATTTCAGGGCAGCTGACAGTGCTGGCGAAGCCACCCAAGCACTCAATGGTAGCTTGCAAGGTGTATCCAGGGTGTTAGAGAGTGACTTACAGCGAGTTCAGAGCGCTCTGAATAGTGCCTACGGATATCAGACAGGTCCTTACGAGGATTTTCTGCTAGATCGCTACAGCGACAAAATTCTTGTCAAGCTGGATTGGAATGCTCACCCCGATCATACCGTCTCTTTGAAGTACAACTACCTCAATGCCTATCGGGATCTGACAGCCAATGAAAGTGCCATCTTCAACAGAGGGCCTAGTGTAAATACCCTCCAGTTCAGGAATTCCGGATACAGAATCAACAACGATTTGAACTCCGGAGTCTTGGAGGTCAATTCACGTTTCGGTGGAAACAAGTTTGCCAACAGGTTGCTGGCTGTAGCACAGTCTTTCAGGGACAGGAGGGATCCGTTCAGTACGCCTTTCCCACAAATTACCATCTTCGAAAGCGGGTCTGAATATATCATCGCTGGTCACGAACCGTTCTCGATCAACAACGAGTTGGACCAGGACGTCCTCCAGATCAGTGATAACTTTGACATCTATGCCGGCAACAATGTGATCACCACAGGTTTTGTTTTTGAGAGATTTTCCTTCAGAAACTCATTCAACCTGTTCGCTTACGGCAGTCCGTTTCAAACCTATGGCAGTGTTGATGATTTCATCGCAAGCACTGACCCAGCAAGTCCAACATTCGACCCGCGGAGTGTGGACCCAAACCAGGAATTTGCCAATGACCGAATTAAGGTAGGTCAGTTGGGTATCTACGTGCAAGACGAGCTCTACGCCACGCAAAACCTTAAATTGGTTGCTGGTCTACGCGTCGACTTTCCACTTTATTTCGATACCGAGGCGCGTTTCATGAATACGGACCCCACCTTCATTCAGCAGCCATTGATCGATGGAGACACGACACAGGTTTTTGGCAACAATACCTACTTTGATGAAAACGGGAATCCATTGGTTGTTGACAACTCCAGCTTCCCTGATTCGGATCCGCTCTTCTCTCCAAGGTTTGGTTTCAACTGGGACGTGAATGGCGATCAGTCAACGATTGTCAGGGGAGGTACCGGTCTATTCACCGGAAGGCTTCCTTTTGTTTGGATAGCTAATCAGGTGACCAATCCATTCACCGGCTTTCTGCATGTGAGTGCGGAGGATTTCAAATTTCCACAGGTGTGGAAGACGAATGTGGGCGTGGACCAGCAGTTGCCTGCAGATATCGTAGGCTCTCTGGATTTGAATTTCTCCAGGGATATAAATGGTGTACTCGTTCGCAACAGCGCCCTGGGAAGACCGACAGGTACCTTGAACTCTCCAGTAGATAATCGTGCGGTTTATACACCTAGCGATGTACTTGTTTTTGAAGATCCATTTACAGGACAGTACCCGTTAGCCAATGTGTATCTTTTTGACAATGAGACCGAAGGCTACCAGCTCAACATCTCCTTGCAATTGAAGAAGACGTTTAAAGGCAACTGGTTCACCACCTTCGGTTATAACTTCACCGAAGCCAAAGATCTCAACAGCATACCTGCAGAGATCTCGGCGGATGCATTCAATCTCAACCCCATTTCTGGTAATGCCAATCAACCTGAAGTGAGCTTTTCGCAGTTTGGCAACCGGCATCGATTCATCAGTTCACTCTCCAAAAAGTTTGTCTATGGAAGTGATCGCTGGGCAACGACCTTCTCCGCATTCGTGGAAGCTGCTGAAGGAAACAGATTCTCCTACACCTATTTCGGAGATTTGAACGGCGATGGATCTATCACCAACGACCTGCTCTACGTTCCGACTACCGCTGAGCTTAACCAGTTGCAATTCTCAGGTACAGATGCCGAGCAAGCGGCGCAACGAGCGGCATTCGACGCCTACATTGAGCAGGATGATTACCTGAGTGACAATCGAGGTGAGATCACCGAAGCCAATGGCGGTATTCGACCCTGGTTTTCGGTGTGGGATATCCGCATCTTGCAGGACCTCAACTTCAATACCGGAGATGGTACCAAGAACACATTGCAGTTCAGCATGGACATTCTCAATTTCGGCAATTTGCTGAATTCGGATTGGGGAGTTCGGCAGTTGAACACCAGTGGGGTGGAGTTTGAAAGACCCGTGAGTGTGGCCCTTGATGGCAATGGCGAGCCCGTCTATACTTTCGAGACCTCCAGAAGCAATACTTTCAACGACGATCTTGGCCTGGCTTCCAGGTGGCAGATCCAGTTTGGATTGAGATATATTTTCAATTAGATCTGGGAAGATCTTATCATTGAGGCTGCCCCTTGCGGGGCAGCTTTTTTTGTTTTGTGGCCCTCTAGTCCTTGTTCCGGAAGATCGCCCAACCCCAGAGGAGCAGGATGATTATCAAAAGAGCACTGCCAATACCGATAAATAGCAACAGGTTGGCCCTGCCCCAGTCTACAAATCGAGGTCCCAACCATACGGCGCCCAACAACATAAGAATCCACAGTAGCTTGCGCATGCCTTCAATATAGCTTGGTTTTTCAATAATTTTGCGCCTCCAAAAAACACAGCATGACGCTCGAGCAGGAAATACAGAAAAGACGAACCTTTGGGATCATTGCCCACCCTGATGCAGGCAAGACCACACTCACGGAGAAACTGCTGCTCTTCGGAGGGGCCATTCAGACGGCGGGGGCGGTGAAGTCCAACAAAATCGACATGAATACCCGCTCTGACTGGATGGATATCGAGAAACAGCGGGGTATCTCTGTGGCCACATCAGTGATGGCATTTGACTACAAAGACCTGAAAATCAATATTCTGGACACTCCAGGGCACCAGGATTTTGCTGAAGATACCTACCGAACGCTCACCGCTGTAGATAGCGTAATCATGGTCATTGATTGTGTGAAAGGTGTCGAGACACAAACAGAAAAGCTGATGGAGGTGTGCCGGATGCGCAACACGCCTGTGATTTGCTTCATCAACAAACTGGATCGCGAGGGGCGCGACCCCTTCGAATTGCTGGACGAAATTGAAGAAAAGCTCAACATCAAGGTGCGACCCCTCAGCTGGCCTATTGGTATGGGCAAAACATTGCGGGGTGTCTATAACCTGTTTGAGCAAAATCTCAACCTATATGAGCCCAGCAAAACGAAGAAAGTAGATGACGTGGTGGCTATTTCAGATATCAGTGATGCTAAGCTGGACGAGCTCATTCCCGAGTCTGCTGCTTCTCAGCTCCGGGAAGATGTGGAACTCATCAACGGCGTCTATGATGACCTGGATATGGATGCTTACCTCAATGGTGAAATCGCTCCGGTGTTTTTTGGTAGTGCGGTGAGCAACTTCGGTGTAAGGGAATTGCTGGACTGCTTCATTCAAATCGCGCCGACGCCCAAGGCCAGGTCAACCGAGGCACGTGAAGTGGATCCACTGGACAAGCAATTTTCAGGCTTCATATTCAAGGTGCACGCCAATATGGACCCCAAGCATAGAAACCGCCTGGCCTTCGTAAGGATTTGCTCGGGAAAATTCCAAAGAGGAAGCAACTACTACCATGTACGTCACGACAAGAAATTTCGCTTCTCCAATGCCACAGCCTTCATGGCACAACAGAAGGAAACCATCGATGAGGCCTATCCCGGCGATATCGTAGGGCTTTATGACACCGGTAACCTCAAAATCGGTGATACCCTCAATGAGGGTGTGAAAGAGACGTACAAGGGTATACCAAGCTTTTCTCCGGAACTCTTCAAAGAAGTGACCAACCTGGATGCCATGAAATCGAAGCAACTGGAGAAGGGTCTGCGACAACTGATGGATGAGGGCGTGGCGCAGCTCTTCACCTACGAGATGGGAGCACGTAAGGTAGTGGGCACTGTGGGCGCATTGCAGTTTGAAGTATTGCAGCACCGCTTGCTGAATGAGTACAGTGCCAAGGTGCAGTTCAATCCGGTCAATATCTACAAGGCGTGCTGGATTAGTGGCACGGAGGATGATGTAGATGCCTTTGTTAAAGACAAGTTCCGGTACATTGCCAAGGACAAAGAGGGGAAGCTGGTATTCATGGCTGAGACCAAAGCGTGGTTACAGATGGTACAAGATAATTTCCCTGACATCACATTTCATTTCATCAGCGAATTCTAGTTCGTTCTAAGACATTTCGACTGGTTATCACCTACCAGTCCATGTCATGAGCAAAACCTTAGCCACATTTGTGCAGACATCTGTGCCATGAGGATTTTGCGTCGAATATTGAATCTCACTCCGATACTGCTCGCAGGTTGCATAGGTACAGACTTTGAACCACCTCTGGAGCCGATTCTCCGAATCGTCGACGCGCCTGATGAGCTCTATGAAACCGAAGCATTCACACTAGAGACAGCGTATTTCGATCAAACCGGGGCGAGGGCAGATACCACGGTCGCCTGGGAGAGTTCCAATGAGTCGGTTCTCGGCGTCGATCAATTTGGACAGGTCGTTGCCATTTCTGAGGGTATTGCTACAATACGGGCCTTCTTTGAAGAAGTATCCGACGAGGTTCAGATCATCGTACGTCCGTCGCAAGAGGCAATCAGCATCATCGTGAGTGCGTCTCTCCTCGAGGTTGGCGAGTCATCGCGGTTTCGCGCTGAGTATACTGATGTTCGGGGCGTTTCTCGGGTCAACAGCCCCTTGGTCACCTGGTCTACCAGTGATGCCAGCAAGCTAAATGTTTCTTCCAATGGCACGATCCGAGGTATGAGTCCGGGCATAGCTAGAGTATACAGCTTAGGCGGCAATGTGATGGACTCTGTCCTGGTTGTGGTGACCGAAAACTCAGATCCGCTTCCACGTGAGGTGGCCATCACACGATCTATCTCTGAATTGACTATTGGGTCAACCTTTCAATTTGAAGCTACCCTGTTCAACGAACAAGGTCAGATAGATGAGGATGCGGCCTTCGTGTGGAGTTCTTCCAATACCAGCGTGCTCACGGTCTCCACCAATGGACTCGTTTTTGGCGCTGGTGAGGGTTCGGCCTTCATTAGCGCTATGGCCGAAGGGCTGGAGGCAAACCTGGAAGTCATCGTGCTGGCCGTTCAGGATGAAACGGACGATGAGGAGCTGATCAGGGAAGGAACGTTATCGGGTAGAGGAGGCTATGACATTTCCGGTACCTTCCGATTGACGCAGAACGAAAGTGGCCTGATCCTCACCCTGGAGAATCCGGGCATTGATCCCAGTGCGCCGGGGCCCTACTACTACCTGAGCAATCGGGACAACCAGGTGGCGGGGGGCATCAACCTCGGCAAAGCCGATCCTACCATTGCCTCCATCAACATTACAGCCGATTTCCCCACCACCTCGATCAATGACTTTGACTATTTGGTGGTTTGGTGTGAGCCCTTTTCGGTGACTTTGGGATCAGGTGAATTCTCGGATTGATATGAAGAAAAGTCTTATTCTCATTTTTCTGATAGCTATGAGCCTGCTGGCTGAGGCAGGTGGTGGGTGGCCCCAGAAAAAGGGAAGCGGTTACTTCAAGCTCAATCAGTATATACTACGGGCTGATACTTACTTCAACCCGGAGGGCAATAAGATCGACGTTCTACCCAGGATCGGTTTCTACAGTACGAGCATTTATGCTGAATATGGTGTAACCGACAAAATCACTGCGATCGTTTTTGCACCGGTGCTATCGAGAATTACCCTCAATGAGCTGGTCAGGCTGGATGGTACAGTGACTCCCGGTGATGCTCTGAATTCGCTTGGTGATATGGACTTATCCGTTAAATATGGATTGGCCAGATGGGGCAATACGGCTGCAGCCATAAGTCTGACACTTGGGCTACCACTGGGCAACCCCTCCGGAGGAGCGACAGGAACCTTACAAACGGGTGACGGCGAATTCAATCAAATGTTGAGTTTGGATGTGGGCCATAGCCTCGAAGGCCTGCCCATTTATCTCAATGGCATGCTGGCATTTAACAACCGCACGGAGAATCTTTCCGACGAGATCCGGTTTGGTGCAGAAGTGGGATTGAAGCTAGGGCAGAGCGTACTACTGACTGCCAAACTCTTAAGCGTCAATTCCCTGGAAAACGGAGACCTTCGGGCCAGTGAGGCCCAGAGCCTGTTTAGCAACAACATAGAGTATACCACGATCTCCCCGGAAATCAACCTTACTGTAGTCAAGAACCTCGGACTCAGCAGCTCGGTCATTATTCCCCTTTCGGGCAGGCAGGTGTTGGGAAATCCCGCATGGAACTTTGGGGTGTTTTGGGAATTAGACTGACCCAAAAAGCTGGGACAGGTCGAAGTGGATGTCTGCTGAGATGGCGGATTGCACCTTGCCGGAATCAGAAAGATATAGTTTTGGTATCAGATGGTCTTGCGGTGTGTAGATTTCCAGTGTTTTGTTTCCGGGATCGACGATCCAGTATTCCTTCACTCCGGACTCCAGATATTTTGTCTTTTTCGTGTTGCGATCTAAGAATGCATTTGAAGGAGAGATTACTTCCACTATTAGGTCCGGTGTGCCTTCAATTCCCCTATCTGTGACAATAGACTTGCTTTGTTGATTTACAAACACCAAATCGGGCTGGAAGATATTTCCCTTGTCCAGGTAAAGGTCAATAGGAGATATGAAGGTTTCTCCCTCTGCTAGTTTGTTGAGGATGACAAACAATTTTCCAACCAATCGTTGATGTATGACTTTCGGAGCGGGGGACATAATTAATTTTCCATCGATGAGCTGGGCAAGCAGCCCTTCGTCCAGTTGAAGGTAATCTTCAACGGTCCAGACCTTGCTTGAATCCACGATGGCTGTTTCCATACCATAAAGTTAATCTATTTTCGCGCTGAGATGTTGACACCTCCTTCCATAGCCTATGAAGACAATCACCTCCTGGTGCTCTGCAAGACGCCTGGGTGGCTGGTGCAGGAAGATCGCACACGCGATCACACACTGACGGATTGGGGCCGTGCCTATATTAAGCACAACTACAACAAACCTGGTGATGTCTTTCTACATCCTGCTCATCGCCTGGATCGACCTGTCAGCGGTCTCGTTGTATTCTGCCGCACTTCCAAGGCCCTGGAGCGAATGAATAAGCTCTTTCACGATGATGACGTCGAAAAAGAGTACCTCGCTATTGTATCTGGGGCACCGGAAAATACCAAAGGAACGCTCACTCACTGGCTGAAGAAAGATGGCCGCCGCAATGTCACCAAAGCCTACGACAAGGCCGTGAATGGGGCAAAAAAAGCCACGTTGAGTTACGAGCTTCTTGCGGGCATCGGCGGCAAATCGTTGTTGCACGTGAAGCCCAAGACCGGAAGGCCCCACCAAATCAGGGTGCAGCTATCACGGATGGAATCACCCATCCAGGGGGATCTGAGATACGGTGACACAAAACCCAATGCTGATAAGAGTATTTCTCTGCACGCATTCAGACTGTCTTTCGTACATCCTGTCAAAAAAGAACCTTTACAATTAACTTGCGCCCCGAAAGGAAATCAATGGTCACAATTCGAAGCATTCGTCAATGAGCTGGTTGGATAGGTTGAAAGAGAAGTGGGGGCTGGAATCCATGTTGCAGGTCATGATGGTGCTCATCGTATTTGCCTGTACAGGGTTTACTGTACTGCTCATCAAAAAACCAATTGTCAATTTCATCACGGGGGGTGAGCCTTCCACAACGTTCACAGTCTTTTACTGGCTGATGATTTTCCCCATCTACAATGTCATATTACTCTTTTATGGGTCCGTCTTCGGCCAGTTTCAATTCTTCTGGGCCTACGAAAAGCGTATGATCAACCGATTCAAAAGACGGAAAAGAGATGATGCTCCGGCGGCAGGAGGCAATTGACCTTCTCAACAAGCTAAGCCGGGATAGCACGCCATTCTTCTTCTTTACCGACTTTCTTGGTCTGGAGGCCTTCGTAAGCTCAGTTGCGGACCTTACAGCGGACATTCGCTTCCAGTTTGGAGTGGATGCACCAGCATTTCCAAAGCTCGACGGGCAATTCCTGAAAAGCAATCCTATAAGCTACACTGACTTTCTTCATGCTTTTGAAGGTGTGAAGAAAGAGATTTCCCTGGGTAATTCATTCCTCACCAATCTGACCTTCTGCACGCCCATCGAAAGCGACAACACACTCCTTGAAATCTTCAGTGGTAGCCGAGCGAAATACAAAGTCTACTGCAAGAATCGATTTGTGTGCTTCTCTCCGGAGACGTTTGTGAGAATTTCCGCCGACGGGTTGATCAGTAGTTATCCTATGAAAGGAACAATGGACGCCAGCCTCCCCCGGGCTGAGGAGCGCTTACTTGAGGACCCGAAAGAACTTGCTGAACACATCACCATAGTGGACCTGATTCGCAATGACCTCAGTCAGGTAGCTGATCAGGTCACTGTCAGACGCTTCAGGTACTTAGATCGGGTGGTTACCAGTGGTAAAGTCCTTTTGCAAGCAAGCTCTGAAATTGTCGGACAGCTACCTGGAGACTGGCGAAGGGAACTGGGTACGATTTTGTTTCAATTGCTCCCGGCAGGCTCTATTTCCGGCGCTCCCAAACCGCAAACCATAGAAATCATCAGTCAGTATGAGAATTATGTGAGGGGATTTTACACCGGAATTTGCGGTTTCTTTGATGGCCAGGCTCTTGATTGTGGTGTAATGATCCGATTCATTGAGCAGGACAACGGAAAGTTATACTACAAGAGTGGCGCCGGGATCACCGCTTTTAGCGATCCAAAGAAGGAATATCAGGAAATTCAGGATAAGATCTATGTCCCGATTCATTGAAACCATCTGCTGGAAAAATGGCCGTTATCAAAACCTCGACCTCCATCAGGCAAGGGTCAATGCCACCTTCAATGCCCACTATCCTTTAGCCAAGCCCTTACAGCTTCGCGAGATTTTGCCAGTGACGCAAAAGGAAATTTGGGTGAAAGCGCGGTTGAGCTATGATGAGGTGGCTTTCACAATGCAATCGGAATCCTATAGCCCAAAGCACCTTCAATCCCTGCAAGTGGTTGTTGACAATGACATTGACTATACCTATAAATACGAGGATAGAGCGGTTATCAATGGACACGTTGCCTTAGGTGCCAGGGACGATATCATTATTGTCAAAAACAACAAGGTGACAGATGCTTCCTACGCCAACCTGGTGTTTTGGACCGGTCAAAAATGGATTACACCTGACAGTTATTTGCTTAATGGTGTGAGAAGACAGCAGTTGCTCAGAGATGGGTTAATTGAAGCCGCGACGATCACCATCCATGACCTACCTCAATTCGAGCAGGTCTCACTGATCAATGCGATGCTTGAGCCAGGTATGGTAGCTACCTCTACCAGTCAGATTTTTTGAAAGATTCGAAAACCTTTGCAGAAAGGTATTCATCAGCTCAAATGGATTATTGAACAAATTATGTAAATTTCAGCGTCTTAAAACAAAACATAATTCACTATGAAAAGACTTTTCGCACTGTCAGTAGCTTCTCTTGTCATCTTTCTAGGTACCACCAGCAGCAATTTCGCATTAGAAGAAGATCAAATTGCCACTGGCAAATTCAATGTTACTAAAAATAGCTCAGGCTTCAACCTGCATGATGGGGAGGGCCCCAGGGAGTTTACGATGGAAGTAAAATTCAAGAAAGAGTTTACTACCAAGCCTAAGATTTTGCTTTCTGTGACTTCTGTAGATGCCAACACGAAAGGCAACGTGCGTTACAAAATCGAGACGAGCTTTGTCAGTGAACAAGGCTTCATCATCAAGTTTAGCACTTGGGATGATTCCAAGGTTTATGGCCTTTCCGGACAGTGGATGGCTATCACTGAATGATGAATAACGAAGAAGATTACTATATAAAAAAAGCGACCTCTTAGTCGCTTTTTTTATTGCTATCTGATGTTATTCTTATTCGTTGATAATTCGTTCCGCCAGTACTGAAACCTTGTTGTTCAACACTTCTACCACTCCACCTTCCACGAGGATGTGGGTTTCCTTACGCTTCTTTTCCACCATACGCGCATACTTCAGATCGCCTTTACCCAGGGTAGAAATCAGGGGCGCGTGGTTGTTGAGTACCTGAAAGGAACCATCGGTACCAGGGAAAGTGGCACTGTCTACTTCACCTTCAAAAATCTTCTCGTCGGGCGTGATTATTTCTAGATACATCCTCCTTAAGCTTCGGCTTCAGCCAACAATCTTTCACCTTTGTCGACCGCCTGCTCTATGGTGCCAACGAGGTTGAAGGCCGCCTCAGGTAGGTGGTCGTGCTTACCATCCATGATTTCATTGAAACCTCTGATGGTATCCTTAATATTTACCAACTCCCCGGCGAGTCCGGTGAATTGCTCTGCTACGTGGAAAGGCTGTGACAAGAATCGCTGTACCCTTCTGGCTCGGTGAACGACCTGCTTATCCTCATCCGAAAGTTCGTCCATTCCCAGGATAGCGATGATATCTTGAAGTTCTTTGTATCGCTGAAGGATCTCCTTCACGCGCTGTGCACAGTCGTAGTGCTCGTCGCCCAGTACCTCGGCGCTAAGGATCCTTGATGTAGAGTCAAGGGGGTCAACAGCAGGATAGATACCCAGCTCGGCAATTTTTCTGGAAAGTACCGTGGTGGCATCCAGGTGAGAGAAAGTAGTTGCTGGTGCGGGGTCAGTCAAGTCATCCGCAGGTACGTATACCGCTTGTACGGAAGTAATTGAGCCACGCTTCGTTGAGGTGATTCGCTCTTGCATGATACCCATCTCTGTCGCCAATGTAGGTTGGTAACCCACAGCTGAAGGCATCCTACCCAGAAGGGCTGATACCTCAGATCCTGCTTGCGTGAACCTGAATATGTTATCGACGAAGAAAAGGATGTCTCTTCCCTGTCCTGATCCATCACCGTCACGGAAATACTCTGCCACTGTCAGACCGGACAAGGCGACTCGTGCTCTTGCACCGGGAGGCTCATTCATCTGACCAAACACGAAAGTAGCTTTGCTCTCCTTCAATCCTTCGAGATCAACCTTCGACAGGTCCCAGCCGCCAGCTTCCATAGATTCCTTGAAACCGTCGCCATAGCTGATGATGCCCGCTTCAATCATCTCACGCAGAAGGTCATTTCCCTCCCTTGTGCGCTCGCCAACACCCGCAAAAACCGAAAGGCCAGAATATGCCTTGGCAATATTGTTGATCAATTCCTGAATGAGTACCGTCTTACCGACACCTGCACCACCAAACAAACCGATCTTTCCACCCTTGGCATAGGGCTCGATCAAGTCAATCACCTTGATACCAGTGAATAGCACTTCCGTGGCAGTGGAAAGCTCTTCAAATTTTGGCGCGTGTCGGTGAATGGGGAGACCATCTTTCGATGTGGGTTGCGGCATGCCATCAATGGCTTCACCTACCACATTAAACAACCTACCCTTAATGTCTTCTCCAATGGGCATTTTGATAGGACTGCCCATATCGACAACCTCCATGCCACGGGTCATACCGTCAGTGGCCTCCATGGCGATTGCACGCACACGGTCTTCACCAAGGTGCTGCTGCACCTCCAATACTACAGTTGTGCCATCATTCTTCGTTACTTCCAATGCGTCAAGAATGTTGGGAAGCTTTGAGCTCTCTGCATCAAAACTTACGTCTACCACCGGTCCGATCACCTGGGTTACTTTGCCCGTGTTTGCCATTTTGTATGAGTGTATATATTGCGATCTCTAAATTGACTGCGAAATTAATGACTATTCCCTGAAATGGGAAAGGATGCAAACCTTATCTATGGTGCGTGATGCTTCCCATCAGGACTCACGTCTTATCAAAGAAGAGACCCCGACGCAAAAATCATCGCGGACTGCGTGGAAGTGGCATGCTTTTTGGCATTTGCTGGAGCATGAAACACCTACATTTATTTTTTCTATGGGTAGCACTCAGCTATTCATGTATCGGCTATAAACCTTAT
Source organism: Cyclobacteriaceae bacterium (assembly GCA_965601475.1). Taxonomy (GTDB): domain Bacteria; phylum Bacteroidota; class Bacteroidia; order Cytophagales; family Cyclobacteriaceae; genus JAWPMT01. Next base: position 3,427,071 of record OZ271832.1, read on the forward strand.
CAGACTTTCGAAGAAAATACCCCTGTTCCAATCAGGCCGTCGGGGACAAGAGCTGAACTCTATTTCGAAGGAGATCGATTTCCCAACAAACCCCATGTGATCGGAGGGACGGTCATGGTCACGGAAAGGAAACCTGTGACGACGCAACAACTTTCTGGCAGACTAAAAGCCACAGCCAACAAACTTGGGTATGACGCTGTCGTGGATATTCAAAAGGACAATTTCTCTGATGAGGGAGTCACCTTTGGGGATTTTGTATCTGCTCTGGACGGAGAGGTGACCACTTCTACCATTTACTACTCCTCCTTGAGCGGCACTGGTATCAAGTTCATCGAAAACATCAACTACCTACATGAAATCGTAAAAACGCAGGTGGCTCACCTGGTTGAAGGCGATTCAAAGGAGCACTTATTCACCAAGACCTTTTTTCACTCCGGCGAGTTTGACAGTATTCGGTTTGAAAACGACCAGGCCAAGGTGTGGCACGACGACCTTATTCAAGCCACCGACTTACAACGATTGCTGTTTGCTGAAAGGGGCTGGCAATACCGAAAGGATGACTTGGGCCGGATAAAATGGCGCAAGAGGCAGCGGTTTGACGATTGGGCCCTGGAAGAAGTGAAAATCAAATATCACAAGGCAACAGCCACCATAAAGAACATTGAGGTGATGAAACCCATTTCCCCGGGTACCCGGTTCAAAATTGCAAATATTAAGCCGCATTACGAGGAGGGCAAGATCGTCCGAAAGGAGATCCATCACCACACCTTGGGTAGCTGGACAGAGGATCTTTACTATGAAGAGGGGATCCACACCGCCTCCATTTACACTGACATGGCCAACCCTGATGCCCAGATTTGGGTCGTGTACGGATTTTTTGAGAAGGAGGATTTCCCAATCCTGGCGGGAGGAGAATAGGCCATCAGCATCCTGGCTGTCTGGCGCACTGATCAAGGCCCTGTCCCCAAGCGATCGAGGTCATCAAAGGCCGCGTTTCACTCGGTCCTTGGGGCAGTTTGGGATTTGGGATTTCGGTTGTAGTCCGCCTCAGCTATGCTGATCTTGTAACGCCTTTGCCTCAGGTTGATCTTGGCTTTACGTTTCAAAAGCGTGGCCAGCAACATAATCCCGGTTCCTGCAGCTATCATGACCATGGGCGTGGTGAAATTTGGGTCATAAGACGGGGGCTCCTCCACAGCCCAGGCAGTGGCGATATAGACGACGGGATAGGTTGCGAAGGCAAGGACATTGGCCGCAACCCATGCCATTCCGGTGACGCTCACAGCAGAACCTGCTACTTGCAAACCAGTCATTGATGTGTAGAATCCCTTTCGAACCTGCAATTCGAGCAAATCCGCGATCGGCACTTTGATCTGTTCATTCCGGTGGATTAAAAGCAGGTGCGTTTTATCGGCTCCGACCAGGTTGCCTTTAATTTTGCGATAGGGGTTGGCAACGACCAGTGCTACACGAGCATTGAATTTGATATTCAGGGTGAGGAAATCAGAACTGTCCGGGTCCAAGCGGTTTGTTGCGGTGTCCTGGTCCTGGGCAAATACCTGACCCAGGACAAAACCCAGGATGAAGGTGAAAAGAAGTGCATTTTTCATGATATCAGTCGCTTTTTTCGTGTGGAGAATATAGGAGCCGAGATGTCAAGGCGGATGTGGCCATACCCGTATGAGTGGCGGCGTGCTAGCAGTCATACTTCTGGAAAAAATTACCCTGCCGGTACCTTGCCGACAGGGTGGGAAGACCAACCCAGGAGTGTCAAAGCACTCAGGGTGTTGTGCCTTCAAGCGGTTTCTTGAAAAGGAAATATGAAAAGCCAAAATTTAATGCCAGGCCATTCTGTACAGTGCGCAGGTTGTCCGGATTGTCCTGCCGGATTTTCAGATGGAAATACTCGTACCCAACTTGCACATCCAATGCGAAGCGCTTGCCGAAGAAGGAGGATATGCCTGCGGCGGCTCCATAGTTGACCATGCCGTATTTGATCTCATCCTCTCCGCCATTGTAATCGGACCTGAATTTCAGCTGTCCCCAGGACCCGGAAGACTCCACATACATACGCGATTTTGCGCCGCTCCCTATGGTAGTGGGGAGGTAGTACCGGATGAATGGCCCGGCGGTGATAGCGGAATTATTGGTGATGTACTCATCGCCGTCGAAATCTTCGCTGGTGCGCGAGTGGGACCAGCTCAGGTCTGCCCCCATGGCCAGGTTGTCTATGACAAATACTCCCATCCGGGGGTTGAGGTTGAAGGCCACAAAGCGCTCCTCATCGTCCCCATCCTCATTGTCACTCTTGAGCTTGGTGGTGCCTATCGCCAACCCGCCAAAAGTATTGGTCGAGCTTGCATTGAAGTCTAATCTGGAGGCCAGACCGCCAATGAAGGTGCCTCTTTCGGTTTGCGCTTCCAGGGTCATCGTGACTGCCAGGAAGAAAAAAATGGTAGCGAAGTATTTCATGTTCGATTGTGATTCAGGTTTCTAATCTTTTTTAAAATGGCTGTTGTTCCTCAGGATATGAGCATTAGTATCAGGTACAACCAGACCATCTGTGAAGCGATGATGAGCGCTTTTCTAGATGTATTTTTCATGTTCTTAGCTTTTGTTATAGTTGGTATTGGTTTTGCCTTCTTGATAGCGACGACCGGGATTTCGCCGTCGAACGCATAGGCCTGGGCACATCTAAAAAGCATATCCCAGCCCCAGGTTGATGCCCATGGTGCCCCCTTTGGCCAGGAAGATCAGACCGCCCTCCGGCCGCTGATACCTGTAGCCCAGGTGGAGGTCCGGTATGAAAAATGGAGGTTGATCGAAGCTCAATACCTCGTCATACAACCCTGGCTCCATGGAAGCTCCGACGAAGGCGCCTATGCCGGCTTCAAAGTGATGACTTTTTTGCCCGATGAGTGTCGTAAGCCCAGCAAGCACACCCGGACCGTGGGGCCCGAAGAAGACTGCCGAATAGCCCAAGCCAACGCGAGCATTTACCTTGAGTGACCGGTCTGCATTGCGGTGGATGTTGTACTCTCCATTGATAAAGGCGCTGCTGACGGCGATGTTGGTACCAAAGTCCATGTAGACGCTCAGCTTGCTTTCGTTTTGCAGATCCTCGGTCTGGGCGCGAAGACCATTCGCGAAGGCCACCATCAACACAAGGATGGAAGCCAGCATTTTGAAAGGTGTTAAAAAATTCTTCATGTCTATAGGTGTTTGTCCGTGGTTTCAGAATCCGCTGATTCCTTTCGGTAAAATTCCCGGCTTTCTATGGCGACTGGAAATCGAATAGCGATCCTGCAAATGATGGTTTTGACTTGATTCCGTAATCGCCTGTACTTGCATTGTTGGAATTATGGCAAATCCGCAGAAGCGCACTAATGGTACCAGTGATGCCAATTGATTCGATGCTCAGGATATGAGCAACAGTATCAGGTACAACCAGACCATCTGTGAAGTGATGACGAGTGCTTTTTTCAATGTACTTTTCATGTTCTTAGCTTTTAATTTTTGTTGGTACTGTTGTTCGCTTTTTTGCGACTGGGGCCGGAAGTTTTGCCGTAGGATGGCTGCTTTGGGCATACCTAAAAAGCATAGCCCAGTCCCATGCCGATGCCCAGGACGCCTCCTTTGGCAATGAAAATCAGGCCACCTTCCGGCCTCTGGTATCTGTAGCCCATGTGTAAGTCCGGTATGAAAAACGGCCGCTCCCGAAGCCTCAGCGTCTCATGATACAACCCTGGGGCTAGCGGGGCACCGAAGAAGCCACCAGCACCTGCTTGAAAGCGATGATTTTTTTCCCCGATAAGCATGGTAAGGCCTGGAAGCACACCAGGACCGTGGGCTCCATATCCAAAAAAATTCGTCGCATAGCCAACTCCAAAACGTGCATAGAGGCGCAGTGACCGGTCGGCATTACGAAAGATGTTGTATTCTGCGTTGATCAGCGCACTGCTGATGAGGATATTGGTGCCAAAATCCAGATAAACGTTCAACTTGCTTTCCTTCTGTATCTCAGGGGCCTGAGCGTGCACCGTATTCGTAAGACCCATGATCAACAGCAGCGTTGAGGCAAGCAAAATGGATCTGATTCTCAATAAATTATTCATGTCTATAGATGTTGTCAGCGGTTTCAGGTTCTGCTAATTCCTTTCTGTAAAATTCCGTGGCTTATCCATGGCCTGGAAATCGAATAGCGATCCGTCTTGGGAGGTTTTGGTATGATTCCGTAACCCGCTGCCGGTTCTCTAAGCGGAATTATGGAAAATCCGTAAATTCAAAGCCTGGGAATCCGGAATGCCATGACTCAACAAGACTTTTTTGACACTGTACGCGATCAATTCAATGGATCGAAGAAAGACCTCGTGCTCACCCTTGCTCAATTGATCGGTGTAAATGCTGACGGAGTGTACCGACGCCTCAGAGGAGAAACCCCATTGACTCTGGAAGAGGCCATGAAGATCGCCAGTCAATTCGGTGTTTCCTTTTCACAAGGTTTCAATGCGTCTTATACCGCATCGGATGATACCAACAGCTTCCTGGAGACCGTGAAGGACTTTCTGCTCTCCTATCGGGAAGCTGGCCCCTATACCCTCTACCTGGATGCCAAGGAGCTTCCGATCTTCTATCTATTCCATTTTCCTTCGCTCTATGCTTTCAAGCAGGCTTTCTGGGGCCGCATGTTTTTTGGAACAGGCGACTTTGGGGTGTCAAATGCGATCAGCCCGGTGCAAAAGGAGCTACTCGAACTTTATGAGCAGCTACCCTCAACGGAATTGTGGGGTGAGAGCATCATCCGCACCACCATCCAGCAAATTGATTATGCCAGTGACATAGACCTGGTGTCTCAGCAGGAAGGTGAGGGGCTTTTTGAGGATTTGCTTGGTTTGATGGACAAATTGGAATCCTATTGCGAACGGGGTCGCAAGGCAGGTGGAGGCCAACTTCTTGCGTACTTCAATAATGTATTGATCGGAGATAATTCCGTGATCGTTGAGCAAGGGGGTGAAGTGAAAGCCTCGTTTCTTTCTGAGAACATCATCGATCTCTACGAAGTGAAGGATCCGCTGTTCAATCGGCGAAAGTTCGAGCTCTTCAACAACGCCATTCGAAAGTCCACGGCCATTTCTGTCTCCTCCGAAAAAGCCCGAAAGCGGTATTTCAACCAATTGAGAGCTGAGGTAGCGCAAAGTCGAGCCAAATTGGCCATCTAGTAGCCATTCCCATAGCAAAATGCTGTGGCCTTGAGGAGAAAGACCAGTCGGAGGTAATCGAAATCAGCTTACAAATCGCACTTGATGAATGAGAGGTGCCGATTGATGGGTTGAAATAGGACAAAACAAAGTCCAATTATAAGGAAGAGTAGCTCAATACCCTGACTGATGCGGACAAATCGTCGTAAGACCGATTCAAGGGTCCGATTGCGTGCGAGGAGTTTGTAAAAGAAGGAATGACATGGGCAAAAGAGGAGTCTGTCTACTGAAAAGACGCTTAACAAACCTCGAAAGACAGTCCCGTCAGGTCAAACGACGAGCGCGAAACCTCCAAAGCGCCATTACATGGTGCGAAAGACGTCCTGGTTTAGGACAAAGCCATTAGGGCCTGCTGGAAAGAACTGACGTTTAGGCGGTCAAATGTTGTCCGGAGGAGAGAACAACCGCCATCGTACCACAGTCATGAGGCGAGGCTTGAAGATCACTCTCACACCCACTACTTCTCCTCATCAAAATAGAGTTTGTAGTAGTTTTTGCCTTTATCCTCATCATATCCTCGCTCGATATTCTCGCGCTTGCCGTGGACATACACGTGGAAGTTTTTGTCGAGCTTGATCACTGACCGGATGTAGCGCTTAGTAGCCTGGAATGCAGGAGCGGAAATCTCGAACTCCTCGGGCATCTCTTCAATGTTGTGCTGCTCCACGAACTGGTTTTGGAAATCCATGAAAGCCTGGCGCTGGTCCTCCTGTGGCAACACCTCCTGCTGAAACTCCTCCTGGTTGAAGTGTTCCCGCTCCTGAAAGTATTCCACTGATCGGTTGATGATGTCTACCTGCTCCGACCGGTCCAGCTCATCCTGGCCCAGGGCGAAGTCCTTGCACATGCGCATGAAGTGCTTGGTCTGGAAAAACTCATCGGCCAGCGGCTTGAGGTTGAGGAAGTGATCGATCCAGAAACGGGCCGGTGATTGCTTATTGGTCTTGTCAAAGACCAGCGTCCTGAAGGTATTGAGGTCAGGGGTGTCGAAGATGAGCGCGCCCTTGTTGATATTGTGGATGCTGATGCCTTCGTCTTGCACCAAACCCAGCGAATCTCCTTCCTGATATACTTTGATGAACGGGTCGCGATCTTCTGATTTGAAAATGCCTATGGCTGGGATTTCCTGCTGCCCATCGAAGACATTGGGGAAGTAGGCGATGTACAATTCGCCCTCCTTGATGTTTTCGTTCTCCGATACCGAATAAAGAAGCTTCAGCAGGTTTTGGGATTCAGCCAGGAAATTGCCGGGGTCTTCAAAAATCTGTCTGCAAGAGGCGAAAGCGCCATTGTATTCCACATCGAGCTCATGCGTGAAGGTGTAGAAATCACGGAGTTTGAAGGGTTTCAGATAGAAGTGCGGTAAAATCTCATTGAGCGCGTCGCTCACCGTGATGAGCTTGTCGTTGTTGAAAAATCCTTCAGCGCTGATGGCCCCGACGAAAAGGTCCTCAATCACTACGGCTTCATAGGGGATGCTGTCTTCACTCATTGAGCAAAATTCTGAAAGTTGTACCTCTGTTCACCTCTGATCTTTTCACAAATATTTTGCCCTCATGGTAATTTTCGATAATCCGCTTCACTAGCGTCAGGCCCAGTCCCCAGCCGCGTTTTTTGGTGGTGAATCCCGGATGAAAGATCTTGTTGACCTTGTTCTTGGCGATCCCCTTGCCCGTGTCCTTGATGTCAATGGCTACACGCCCCTCGTTCACCCTGAGGATGTTGACTTTGATATCTCCCCTGCCGTCCATGGCGTCGACGGCGTTCTTGCAGAGGTTCTCCATTACCCACTGGAAGAGGTCCTTATTCAATTTCGCACTGACTTGGTGATTCGGAAATACACTCAGACTGATGTTGATCTTGGTGGAGATGCGATCTTGCAGGTAGGAAAGCGCACCAAAGACCGTATCGTAGACATTCTCAGATTTGAGCTGCGGTACGCTGCCGATGCTTGAAAACCGCGCAGTGATCATCTCCAGGCGGTCGATGTCTTTGTTCAACTCCTCAATGTTTTCGTCCTGCGGATAGGTGGCCTTCAGGTATTCAATCCAGGCGATGAGCGATGACAACGGCGTCCCCAACTGATGGGCAGTCTCCTTGGCCAATCCAACCCACACCCTGTTTTGCTCGGCGCTTCGGGAATAGTTGAAGATGGCGTAAGTGATGAGTCCGATGACCAGGATGATGCTCAGTTGAATGTACGGATAGTACTTGAGCTGAGTGAGCAAGTAGGAATTTTGGTAGTAGATGTATTGTATGCCGAAGAGGTTGCCCTCGTTGTCTCGGAGCGTTACCTTGATTGGGAAATGCTCTTCTCGCATTTGGCGGAGCCTGCGCCTCAGGTAGTTGTTTCGTCTTTTCGGATCTTCAATTTTGTCAACATTGGGGATGTTTCTGTAGGTTGTCGGGTTGTTCGCTTCGTCGGTGAGTATGACGGGTATAGTCGTGTTGGATTGGATGACATCTTCCAGGAGGAACAGGTAATCCTGCGCATTGTTGTCATTGGCCACATACTCCAGTGTGCGGGCGTAGAGGCTGATTTGGTTTTCTTCACGCTCCCGGATCTTGCCGACCAGGATGTTGGTATAGATGATGCTGGCGCCGCCAATTACCGCAGACAATGCCACGATACCCCACTTGAAGAAAGAGGTATTGGAGTATATGTCAATGGGTTTGGACTCTTTGAATTTCACCGCAAAAACGAAAATAGCACATCAAAGTAACTCAATGTGCTATTCTCTTCCTGGTGAATGTGGCTACTAATAATTTTTCATCATAAACCACTTGACAAGGGTCTTGTAGGTGACCTTGCTTCCGGAGGTCAATATACCCACCCTATATATTCTGCCAGCGAACCATAGGGTGAACACAAACCCGCCAATGAGCAATAGCATCGATAGTGCCAACTGCCAACTCGGCACCCCGAAGGATATTCGTGCCATCATTAGTACGGGGCTGGTGAATGGAATCATGGTGAGGATCACCGACGCAGGTCCATCCGGATTGGCCAGAACCACGCCCATGAGCACGATGCTCAATATGATAGGCAAACTGACCGGCAGCATAAACTGCTGCGCCTCCTGCAAGCTGTCTACGGCTGCACCTACTGCAGCAAACAGGGCACCGTACAACAAAAACCCGCCAAGAAAATAGAAAATGAACAGCATCAGGATTTTCCCGATGGGCAGGGTATAGACCGTGTCCAGGGTATTCTTCACAACGTCAGGCACTTCGGCGTTGGCTTCGGCCAGCGTTACGGATTGCATTTGCTCGGCCATCATCTGCTGTTGAGCTTCTTGCGGATTGTACCCAAATACCGTTGATATAGCGAATGTGAATGCTGATACGAGCACGATCCATATGGCAAATTGGGTCAGCGCGACTGAGGCATTGGCCAACACCTTGCCCAGCATCAGCTGGGTGGGTTTTACCGATGAAACGATCACTTCTACAATCTTGCTGGTCTTCTCATTGAGGACACTCTGCATGATGAAGCTGCCGTAGATGAAGACAAACATATAGGTGAGTAAGGCCATCACATATCCTATGCCTGAGGCTATGGCAGAGTCGGATTGCTTGCTTTCTCCTGATTCGGTGATGTTGAAGGTAGCGATGCTGACGGAGGTCTTCAGGCTTTCGATGACTTCCTTTTCGATATTCAATTCGGCCAATTTCAGGTCTTCGATCCTTTCCTTGATGGGGCTGCGAAACTTGCCCAGGAAACCTATTCCTGGGTTGCTCCGGGAATAGAACTGCATGCCTTTCGGGTCATCCAGATCTTCCAATTCCGGAATGTATAGCACACCATAAATGTCTCCGTTGTTCACGGCGGACTTCGCAGCCTCGAGGTCTTTGTCTACCACCGTGACCTGGAAATCTGTAATGTTAAATGCATCCGTGAAAAGCCCGCTTTCATCCACGATCTCAATGTTTTTGGATCCGTCGTCGTCCATTTTCGCCAGGTACACCGACAGGCCAATGATCATCGGAAAGATTAAAGGCGTGAGTATGGTGGCCAGGAGAAACGAGCGCTTCTTGACTCGTTCCAGATACTCTCGCTCGAAAATGAGAAACATGTTACTCATGATTTCCTCCTTCCTGTACTTTCATGATGAAGATGTCGTTCATCGTGGGCAGTTTTTCAATGAATGAATGGATTTCAATATTTGGAATGAGGAGCTTCAATAGGTCATTGGGCTTACTCCCCAGATCAATTTGTATTTCGGATTGAATGAGCTGGTCCTGTCCGTTCTCACTTTTCAGGAGCTGATAACCGGCAGGCAGATCTCCGATATGATGCTCATGCATGATTTCAAAGGTGTTGGTTTTGAAGCTTGACTTGATCGCATTCTTCTCACCGCCGAGAATCACTTTGGCATGGTTGATCATGGCAATGTTGTCGCACAACTCCTCCACAGACTCCATACGGTGCGTGCTGAAAATGATGGTGGCGCCCTTTTCCTTCAATTCAAGGATGTTCTCTTTGATCAGGTTGGCGTTGACGGGGTCAAAGCCGGAGAAAGGTTCATCCAAAATAATGAGCTCCGGCTGGTGAATTACCGTCGCGATGAACTGGATCTTCTGGCCCATGCCCTTAGATAGATCCTCGACTTTTTTGTTCCACCATCCTTGAATCTTCAGTTTATCGAACCAGTACTTGATTTGTTCTTTAGCTTCAACTTTACTCAGTCCTTTCAGCCCTGCGAGAAAGAGGAGCTGGTCTCCAACCTTCATCTTTTTGTAGAGTCCCCTTTCCTCTGGTAAATAGCCTATCTTCCGAACATCTGCAGGTGTGATCTCCTTGCCGTTGAGCAGGATTTTGCCCTCATCCTGGTTGATGATTTGTGTGATGATCCGGATGAGTGTGGTTTTACCTGCTCCATTGGGTCCGAGCAATCCAAATATTGATTGCCGTGGGATATCAAAGGAAACATCCCGCAAAGCCTGGTGGCCGCTGTATCCCTTGCTGATGTTTTTGATTTCGAGAAGTGCCAAATTCTTAGAGGTCGCTTGTTTTGACGTTTTAGTAAAAGTCGAATCTGTTTTATTACAATGCTATTAAAATAATTTTGCCCTGGCTTTTAATGTCATTGGAAATGCAGGTGATTAGGAGGCTCAATACCGTGCACGCGGCCCTTTCTTTTATTCTGCCCTTTGTTGTCTTTCTGCCATTCTTGATACTCTTTGGCTTGAAGACACGATGGCACAAGTATGCACTCGTGATCCACCGGTGGTGGGCCTGGTGCTTCTTTCGGTTTTTGATGGTGCCCATGGACATCGACTGGCGGTTCAAACCAAAGCCCGGGGAGTCCTATGTATTTTGCGCCAATCATTTTTCATTTTTTGACATCCCTGCCATGGGCCTACTCAACGTCCCATTCAAGTTCATCGGGAAGATGTCACTTACCAAAGTCCCTGTTTTTGGATACATGTATCGAAGGCTTCATATCATGGTCGATCGGTCCAATGTCATGAGCAGGATGCAGAGCCAGCGGGAAGTAATGGAGGCCATAGACCAGGGTTTCAACATTACCTATTTCCCGGAAGGCGGGATGATAACCCGTAGTCCTCCCAAAATGGTGGCCTTTAAGGATGGTGCGTTCAGAGTGGCTGTAGCCAAGCAAATTCCTATTGTACCTGTTACCCTGTGCACCAACTACAAACTCTTCCCCGACGACCCCAGACTGCATTTTTATCGTGGGAAATTCAAAATGATCGTACATCCTCCAATTTTCCCTGAAGATGAGGATGAGTCTGCCATCAACAAATTGCGTCGGGAGGTTCGCAAGGCCATTGAAAATGGTTTTGATTGAGTGAATTGTCTATCATTGCCAACTCATGCAGATAGATAAGGAGACATTGTACAAAGTGGCCCACTTGGCACGCTTGGAGGTGCCCAAGGATAAGGAAGAGGAGCTATTGGCCGATTTGCAAAAAATACTGACCTGGGTGGAGAAGTTGGAAGAACTGGATACCGAAGAGGTGGATCCCCTCACCAACATGTCTTTTGAGACCAACGTCCTCAGATCCGACGAAGTGGTACCTTCTATCTCGCGGGAAGAGGCCTTGAAAAATGCACCAGATCATGACGATACTTTCTTCAAGGTACCCAAAGTGCTGAAGAAGTAAACCCCCGCCGCGGAATGAAAAAGGTTTCCACCGTACTGTTCTTCGTGGCACTACTGGCGTATTGCTATTTCTATTTTACCCGACACGATCATTTCCTGGACTGGACCATCACCTCCAGCCTCGAGTCTGTTCCGTTCACGGTGGATTCCCTGATCAAAGGGCCTTTCAAACTGAATTTGGTTGGACACAAATACCTGGTTGAAGAAAACTTCTTCGGTAGTGGCGTACGGGATACCAGCACAATCATCTGGCCATTGGTCATCCTCACATGGTTAGGAGTTGCCTATTTGCTGGCGGCCAGCACATCATTGAATCGATTCAGCTATTTGGTGATCAATGCGGCGATGGTCTTATTTATCGTCGACCTCAATCTGGAGTCCATTGGTGTTTTTGGCTTCCAGTCTCCTTCCAAACTCGGGACTTCCCTGGTTATCCTGATGGTTCTTGGGCCTGGCTACGCATTTCACGCATTCTACACTCATATCAATTTGTGGGTGAGGACGTTGTTGTTTGTTGTTATCCTGGGTCTTCTGGGCACCTATCTTACCCTCACCCATGACCATTTTCTGACCTACATTGTGGGTGCATCGACTTTTGGGTTCAGCATTCTGACATTCTTGTTCGTTTTCCTAATCGCTGAGGAGCTGATCTTCGGCATTCTCTATCTGACTACCCAATCCCAGGCGAAGGGGAACCATCGGCATTTTCTTGTTTTCAGCCTGGCCTATTTGGCTTTTGTTACCCTGTACCTGTTGAATAAGACTGGTATTTACCGCAACAGCTTCGATTTTGCGGACCCCTTCCTGCTTTTGATACTTTCCGCGGGCCTCAGTGTCTGGAGTTTGAAGTTTAAGCAAGAAGTATTTGCCGGTGGTTTTGGGACCAACCTTGACATAAGGCATATCCTTTTCTCCTTAGGTCTGGTGGCCTTCGGCTGGTTGAGCATAGGGTTTGTGGGTGGTAATGACCCTCAATATGAATCCTTTCACTACCTGATCATTTATGCTCACGTGGCCTTTGGCGGCCTCTTTTTCCTCTATATCGTGGCGAACTTCATTGATGCACTGATTGCCGGGCACTCCGTGTACAAGATCGTCTACAGGGAACGCAATTTTCCCTATGCCACTGCGAGGTTAGTTGGCTTCATTGGGGTGATGGCCTTTTTCTTTTTGGCTAACTATGAACCCTACGAGCTGGTAAGGGCGGCGAAGTACAACCATCAGGGTGATTTGGCTGTGGCACAGGAAGATTTCCTGCTGGCCGAACAGTATTTCATGGAGGGCAGCATATTTGGTTATCACAACCATTATTCCAACTACCAGCTAGCCCAAATGGCTCAAGGAAAAGGTGATCTAACAGAGGCATTTCTGCGCTATGAAGCCAGTACCAGGCGATATCCAACGTCGCAATCATTCGCCAATGCTGCAGCCCTGGCCGCGGGGTCAAATACTTCCCGGGCCATTACGATTTTAAGGAGTTCGGAGCTGCAATTTCCGGCCAATGCCGAAAGTCAAAACAATCTGGCCAACCTGTATATGGCTCAGGGCCAATACCTGCAGGCCGAGAAAATGCTGGAGCAGGAATTATCAACTGGGACATGGAATCAGGCTCCGAAAGTCAATGCCTGGAAGCTTCGAACACTGAAGCCCTGGGAAAACGGGAACCAGCAGGTGGCCATACCTGAGGCATCCAATGATGCGGTGCAGGCCAATGCCATTGCCTATTTCCTCGGTAAGCACAAACCCGAGTATGTTGATTCCCTGGTTTTGCAGCGGTACAACCTCCATGGTTTGGCTCTCCTAAACAATGCTTCTTATTTGGGCACCACCGTGGCTACGGGGCATTACCAAGCTGCAGTTGGGGCCACATTCAACCCACAGCTCCAGCAGCATCTGAGGCTGGCCCGGTGTTTCAACGCCTATGTGAGAGGAGATATCAATACAACTTTATTGGTGCTGGAGGAAATGATTGCGAATGCTGAGGCCATAACCAAAGGCGAGCTCCTCAACCTGAAGGGACTGATATGGCTACAGAATGGGATTTATGAGGAGGCTGTTCGTAGCTTCCGAATGGCGCAGGCACAAGGATTCGCTTTTGCTGCACTGCATGAGGCCATAGCGCTACTGGAAAATCGTCAATGGGGTGATGCCCGGATCATTTGGGCCGATCTTGTTCGCCAGGACTCGACCTACGCTCCCTATCTGGAGATGGTAGAATCAGTCTTGAATGAGGAGGATGACGACGGGAGTTTTGCTGATATCTATTATCGTTGGCCTGCCTATGAAGTTGCCAGGCTTGAAGCCTTTCTGGCGACCCATGATTCAGGGGATGAGAAAGTGAACCTCTGGAAGAAAATTGCTTTGGAAACCGTATTGGCGTGGGACAGTGTGGCCTATGGCAAGTACCTGGAAGTTTTCCGACCTTACCTGGACCCCACAAGTATCAAAGAAGCCGAGAAGACACTCATGGTCTTGCGGGATGAGGTAACTGATCAGTCATTTTCCACAACAAATGCCCTGGATATTTCCGCAACAATGGGTGCATTTAGACAGCGGCAGATGACGGAGCCCCTTGAAGCCTACCAACTGCTGATCGAAGCGATCAACATCTACCCGAGTTGTGCCCTATATCATCAGCACTATGCCCTGTTGGCTTTGGAACTGGGCTTGACTGACTACGCCAAGGACGCGCTTGAGAAACTACGATCCCTTCTCTCCGAAGGAGATTTTAATCAATTCGAAGCGGTTTTTGAAGCAAAGCTCAGCAGTAGGGAGGCCCCCTTTTGATGGATTGATGAATTTTCATTTCTTTTGTTGAAAGAGCTTAAAAATGATGCGTTTACTACTCCTCTTTACTTGTATGCTCGGCCTTGTGAGTGCTCAATGTCAGGACTTCTATGGCAAGGCTTTCACTCCGGAAAATCCCATCGAAGCACTGGAAGGTGACCTGTCCAATTCCATCCAGGTAAAGGGCAAAATTGAAAGCACCTGCGTTGTGAAAGGTTGCTGGATGAAAATCAATTTGTCCGACGGGAATAGCGTGCGTGTGACGTTCAAAGATTATGGTTTTTTTGTTCCAACAAGTGGTGTTGAGGGCCAGGAGGCCATTGTCCATGGATTGTTGGAAAAGAAAGAGATCTCCGTTGATCGCCTGAAGCACTTTGCCGAAGATGAAGGAAAGACTGAGGAGGAAATCAGCCAAATAACACAACCCAAGGTAGAGTACACCTTCGTAGCGGATGGTGTATTGATCAAATCTTAGCTGGCGCGTTTCCGGGGACACAACCCTCAAATCTCAGCTGTGACCATTCTGTACTTTATTGATGTTCTTGGAACGATGGTTTTCGCCATAAGTGGTGCCCTGGCCGGTAGAGACAAAGGTCTGGATTTCTTTGGCATTGCTGCCGTTGGATTTATCACTGCTATTGGTGGGGGCACGTTGCGGGATGTCTTGCTGGGAAGTACACCTGTGGGTTGGATGCAGGACCTGGTCTACATCATCGTCATAGGTGCCGGCATTGTGATTTCACTGCTATTCGGAAGAACTGTGCTCAAGCTCAGAAGGACCTTTTTCATTTTTGATACTATCGGTATTGCCGTGTTTACGGTGCTCGGACTGCAGAAAGCGCTGACGCTGGGTGTGCACCCCGTCGTAGCCATCATGATGGGTATGGTCTCTGCAGTATTTGGGGGTGTCATTCGTGACATTGTCTGCAACGAGATTCCGCTGATCTTCAGAAAAGAGATCTACGCACTCACTTGCTTGTGTGGTGGTGTCTTGTATGTGTTACTTCAGCAATCCACGCTGAGTCAAACCCTCATCATACAGCTTACGGTGTTGTTTATTATCCTCTTCCGAATGATGGCCGTCAAATTCAAATGGCAATTGCCGGACCTCTCAAAGTGAATGACCTTCGTGTA
Source organism: Cyclobacteriaceae bacterium (assembly GCA_965601475.1). Classification (GTDB taxonomy): domain Bacteria; phylum Bacteroidota; class Bacteroidia; order Cytophagales; family Cyclobacteriaceae; genus JAWPMT01. Next base: position 3,442,378 of record OZ271832.1, read on the forward strand.
GCCTACTGCTCATAAAAGGGCACAGCTGTCTCGTCACGAACACCTTGTACGAACCATGTCATTCGGTGGTGCTGGGGTATTCTTCTTACAATTTTGTGCGTACTTCGGTCATACCATACCGCATCGAAAGTGCCATTGGTATCGATGATTACACGCCATTCCTCAGTGAGTTGTTCTCCTTCAAAAGTTCCAGCCAGTGAGTCCCAAACGATACTTCCAAACACCTGCGGATCGATATGAAAGAGAACGTCCTCCTCATTGAGAATGGCAGTCCAGGTTGGGACGCTGATATGTTCCATGCTCTTGCCATTTCGCTTCCAACCCCAGGCGATCTTGACATCTTGCCCCTGCCTCACCGCGTTGATTAAAGCTTGCTTGGATCCGAAGACTACATCCGCCTTTTCATTGATTTTGAGCACGGGTTCCCATCGCTGAGCCATGAGTAGGTGACTTGAGACACAAAATGATAACACAATAAGAAATGATGATCTCATATGAACTTTCTAAGTTTAGCAGCTATGAACATGAGTACGCAAAACAAGGATTTTCTACGATTGGTTGAGGAAGGACTGGACCACATCAGGACAGAACGCCTATCGTTGCTGACGGAGGTATCGAATTACATACAAAAAGCGTCTTCCGATCGTGGAAAAGTAGATTTGATTTTTATCTGCACCCACAACAGTCGGCGTAGTCATATCTCACAATTGTGGGCTCAAGTAGCTGCGGACCACTATGGAGTTCCTTGGGTAAATACCTACTCCGGAGGTACCGAAGCGACGGCCTTCCACCCAAATGCAGTGGCGGCTATGCAACGCGCAGGGTTTGTCATTACCAAAAAGGATGAGGCTGAGAATCCCGTCTACCAGTTGACTTACCCGAGTACAGGTACTATCCAGGAAGTGTGGTCCAAAGTCTATGATGACCAAGCCAATCCCTCGGTAGGATTTGGGGCCATTATGACTTGCTCTTCCGCTGATGAACATTGTCCGTTTATTCCTGGTGCGGATATCAGGGTGCCACTGACTTATGACGACCCGAAGGTTTCTGATGGTACGGGTAATGAAGCAAAAATCTACGACGAAAGGTGTCTCGAAATCGCCAGGGAGATGTTCTGCCTGTTTGCGTTAGCCCGAAAAGGTCTGTCCTAAATTCTGTTACTTTTGTAGGCGTGTTCCGGCTATGGAATCGAACTTGATTGATTCCGATGACCACCGATTTTCAACAAAAATTTCTGGAGGAAAAAGCCAAGCGGCGTCGAGTCCAACGTACGCTCACATTGTGGCTCATTGCGGCAGCCGGACTGATCACAATCTATTATTATTTCTTCTACAAAGCTGCCGGTGTCGACACCCTTTCCAATCTCGCAGCACTATGCCTTCTTGTTTACGTGCTGCTGGGGTTTGCTGTCTTACGTGGATTCAATTTGTACATCATATTCAGGACGTATATAGTCACCACCTTTCTCGCCTTCCTATCTGAAATTCTCTATACCGGGGGGCTGAATAGCTCCGTGGTGCCGCACCTCATTTATATTCCCTTGTTGAGCCTGTTTTATGGTAAGCGCATCGACCTTATTGCGTTCTTCATCCTGACTTTGCTAGCAGTTTCGTCGCTCTATTTCTACCAATGGGTCTTTGGTTATGATATTCCAAACTTCATCGTGGATGAAGAAAGGGTGCTACTATTCAATTTGACCAATTACCTGTTCATTCTTTTTGCAGTGCTTCCATTGGCTTTCTTTTTCAAGTATGAGATTCAGAAAACCAATCGAAGCCTGAAGAATTCCATCCTCAAGCAGCAGGAAACCTATGACCAGCTGCTCCACAGCGAGAAACTTGCCTCCATTGGGCAACTGACAGCCGGAGTAGCCCATGAGGTGAACAACCCAGCCAACTTCCTTCAAATGGGCTCCAGCGAATTGATCAAAGGCTTTGCCGACCTAAAGGAGTATACAGAAATGCAGGAGCAATGGCTTGACGAGTTATTGTCAAACCTTGAGCAGCAAGGAGCAAATACTTCTGAGTTGAGAAAGAGAATCAAGGACGAGAGGGAAAGACTGTTTGTCGCTGATTTGCTTCAGGAAACGGCGTCCAATCTTGAAGTCATGAAGGATGGCGCTACCCGGATCGTCGAAATTGTCAAAAGCCTCAACACTTTTTCTCGCAAAGATGAGGTTTTTGCCGCGCGTTATTCCATTCACGATGGCATAGAGTCTACACTGACCTTGTTGAAGGGTGAGTGGTTTGATCGAATTGAAATTACCAAAGACTTTGGTGAAGTGCCCACTATAGAATGCAATCCGGGAAACATCAACCAGGTACTGCTCAATGTGTTGTCCAATGCCATGCAGGCTATAGAAGGGGTAGGAAAAATCACCATCCAGTCAACGTATGAACCAGCCGCCAAGCAAGTTGCAGTAGACATTGTAGACGATGGAGAAGGCATCTCCCCGGAACATCTCAAGTCAATCTTTGATCCCTTCTTCACTACCAAAGAGGTGGGTAAAGGGACCGGTTTAGGCCTGGCTATCAGTAAGCGGATTATTGAGAATCACAGAGGAACCATTGAAGTCAGTAGTACGCTAGGAGCAGGCACCACATTTACAATCACCTTGCCGACCGCCCAGGCAGCGACAGGTTTGGAGACCAAATCCCCCGAGGAGATATCCTTTTCGTGAACGCCTACTGTGTGCTGTGTTTGATTGGGTTGCCGCTGAAATTCCCTGGTGGTAGGTTCCACCATCACAATATTTTCGGATTTGGGCGTTGATCATTCACACCAAAACCACCCATGATCCACCACTGCTTTCTGGCTGCAGTCCTGCTGTGGTCCGGTTCTGACATCAATTTCAAAGTGAGTGAGGCCAGTAGGTTTCTCGCAGAAGAGGTCCTTACGCAGCATGAAGACTTTGACCCTACCTTGATATTTACCGTTTCGATTGGGGCACCGGAATACATTCGCTTCAGCGAATTATCAGATTTGATGGAAGTGCAAGCCCTTCGGCTCATGTATGAAAAGCTGGGGTCGGATGAGATTGATTTTAGCGTTGGCTATTTCCAGATGAAACCTTCATTTATTGAAGCCCTGGAGACAAGGCTCACCTGCAATGATGCGCTTGCTTCAAAATACCAGTCGCTTTTGGAATTTTCTTCAGAGAGTGAGGCAGTGATTCGGTCGGAGCGCATAGACAGAATACTGGATAGCCACTATTGTCTTTGGTACCTGCAGGCCTTTGCCGACGTGATGAACAAGGAACATGGGTCTGTGCTGGCGTGCCTGTCGACAAAAGAGAAGCTGCGATACCTCGCCACCGCCTATAACCTGGGCTTTGGCTACAGCCCATCCGAAATCATTGAGTACCAAGAAAAACAAAACTTCCCGTATGGTCACCGCTATCGAGGTGAGCAATACGCCTTTGGTGAGCTGAGTGTCAGCATTTATGATCAACTGAATAAATTGTTATGTATTTCAAATTGGTAATTTCTATGTCTTTTGGGCTGGTGTTGTGTGCCTGTGGGCCTGACCCAGCTTTTGTTCGTCCACCGTTCGAGGGCGTCGCCAACCTGGCCGTCGAGCAGGTTTTCAAGGCCTCCGAGGGAGGTGTGTTGCGTATTGGTAATGGTACGGAGATCCATGTGCCAGCCGATGCTTTTGTAGATCAACAAAATCAGCTCGTACAGGGTACCGTCAAATTGTCCTATACGGAGTTATCAGGGACCTCCGCCATGTTGGTTTCCGGCATACCCCTGAACTACGGAGCGAAAGAGGATCCTTCAGTAATGACCTCTGCTGCCATGTTTGGCCTGGCGGCCAGTGCTGATGGCAAAGAACTGGAATTGGCGGAAGGCAAGTCCATCAAAACCATTATTGCTTCCGACGTGGATGGGAGGGAATATGACCTGTTTCGGCTGGAGGAAGAAGGAGCTACCTGGGATAGGTTGGCCAGTGTGGAGCCAACGGACAATCCTGCCCTTGACAGCCTGTCCAAGTCCATCGCTCAACTCGAAACCTTGGGACTTGACTACGATCTCTCAGGTTGTTTCGTGTTCAACTATGCCTTTGATCTGGATATCGTGGATGATAAAGATCGTCCCAAGCTAAAAGATGAGCGGTTCAATTACTATACATGGGATACCGCACCTGCCGTTGAAACCCTTCAAAAGATTCTTGCTACTAAACTCAAAGATTACGGAGTTCCACATTTTCTGAAGGAAAGGAGCTGGGATGAAGTTTCCTGGGAAGGCTCCAAACACAATCCGAATCTGTTGCTCTGGAAGCCCGAGAAGTCACTACCCAAATGGTTAACCAAAAGCGACTTATACCGGAATCCGCGATTGAAGGCGCTGGGTAATGGTCGCTATCGACTGGACTTCATCCGGTGGGAATACAAGGACGATGAATGGAAAGAGTACAATGACTATGCGGTGAACATTACACCGAAAATGACTTTGGCCAGTCTGTATTCGAACCCTCCCGCCGAAAGATCATCGGCCTATGAGGCATTGCTTGCCCAAGCCGAAGAAGAAAAGGAGCGGCTGGCGGCTCAAAACAAAGTCCTGCGGGAATTCAACATCAACAAGATGGGCGTTTACAACTATGATTATATCAAGGATGAAGAACGCTTGCTGGTGAAGGCCGAGATCTTTCTAGACGATGTGGCACTGGCGAATCAGTCCACGGACCTATTTGTGATGATCAAGGGAGAAAATGCCGTCTTGCGTTATGACCGGACGGGGCTGAATCATTTTGTGATTTATCCGGGTCAGGAATTATTCGCCTTTATGGTGGTAGGTGACAATGGAATTGCTTTTCAGCGGGGCGATGGACTCAACGACCTTGATCTGGATCAGTTCCGGTCAAATCCGAATGAGCCCCTAAAAATTGACTTGCGCTCTTCCGACTATGTTATCGGAAAGCCCACAGATCTGACAGTCTTCCTGAATCGGGAGATGAATCAGCTCGATGATGAGGCGCTACTTTCGATGAATTAGCAGTGAAGCAGGGTTAGCGCGGCTCGGTTTCTTGGGCTTGGCTACCCCGCTCTTCATAGGTTGTTTAGGGTATGTGGAAGATGCTTGAACCAGTTTTTGTTTGTTGAGTTCAAGGATGTAAAGCGTAGAATCTTTTGACATATGTGATGATAAAGGCTAAAATATTTTATTTCGGAGTACTCATTTTCTTTCTGTCTTGTGATCAGACATTGCCTTATATTGAAATAACTGATACATCGATCCACGAAATAATAACTGATTTTGTAGAGGCCAATAGTCTAGAAAAGGATGAGGATTACTTGACATTAAGTGTTTTTACGGCAGGTAATCGTGAAATTATTTTCTTAAAGCACGACAAATACCTCTATGAAACGTTAGAAGCACCAACATTTTATTCGCAGTTTAATGGCTGGAATGTGCTCGTTTTTACGAATGTCAATAGTTATTTCAAAGTACCTTCATGGGAGGTAGCTAGAGCCACTTTAGAATCAAATGGATTAAAAATCCAGCGTAATACTACAGGATTTTCTTACCACCCAGCTATTTGGAAACTTGTTAGGTGTGGCGAAGGAAAATTCAAGATTGATGATTCTATAGTTTTGACTGAGTATTTTCTTCAATGTGGAAAGCGGTTCAATCCCAAGCTAAATATGGTTGTCGAAGAATAGACTTTGAATCTCATCAGAGTCATCCTTGCAAGTGATTCGTGGGTCCGGGGACTCTGAGAATTGGAGTAATACTTTTTCCAAACTATTAGATGGACAACATCAGCGTCTTTGCGCGTGACACAGAAAAGCTGGAATCTAGCCCAATTACAAACCCCCAATCCATGAGAAACAATTGATGATACCATTTTCAAAGTCAGGAAACTAGTCACAGAAATCACCGGTATCGAGGAAAATCGGCTTTCCGGGGAGTCTAGAATCTATGAAGATTTAAAAGTTGATGGAGACGATGCGTTCCAACTATTAAAATCGTTTGAGAAAGAATTTCAGGTTGATATGCGAGGTTTCAACTTCCAAAGCTTCTTTGCTCCTGAAGGAATCGATTTGATCGGAGCTATTGTGCATATCTTCGGGAAGGAAAAAGGGCTAAAATCTCTAACCATTGATGATTTAGTGAAATCCGCCATTGCCATGAAATGGATCGAACCGATTGAAGATTGGTCACTTTCAGTTCGCTCCTCATGATTCTGATACCTCTACAGCAATGGGAGATATTGTAGGAATAACCATCCAGTCTGATTCTTTCTGATATGACATTTCTTTTAACAATCTATTTGTTCAGCTTTTGTTTTTGGCACTTCGAAGGTGCAGCGTTGGATCGCTTACTTCTGAAGAAGATAGTTGCTAACACTGATGAATCGTTCATTGTGGATGGGGATTGTGACTACATCATCAAGGAGGAAACCGGAGCAAAAAATCGAACCACAAAAATTGGAGTGACAAAGTTTTGCTATTTCGATGAAGAGGAAATTTTCGCTTATGAGATAAATCGATACATCGTTATTACTCCCCTCACAAAGAGAAAGAGGAAGTCGTATTTTCTGGTCAAATGGGTTCAGGTAAAAGGAATTCAGAATGATTTAGTTCTGAAGCAGAAAAAGTTCTCGATCGCCCATTGAGAGGATAATTTCCATTGCTGGTGTGTTAACACCAAGAGCAATTGCCATGTAAAATGCAGCAGTCCTAAATACTAAGTTTAAGATCTTAAGATGAGATACCTCCAAATTATTTGCATCGTCTTCCTGATCTCCTGCAATCAGAACCCTGGTGTTTTTTGCATTCAGCTTAAGCATGTAGGTAGCACTGATAAGACAAACCATACTGTGATAATCTCTTCGGAGAAAGATTATTGCAACACGGTAATAAGACATCCAGCGGATACTTTATGGGTGAAAATCTTTATTGCAGATGAAGAATCGGTGAATGCTCTTTTCGATTTCGTAAAACAGAACGCTAAAAATGAAAAACTAAGAGAGGATGGTTATTCCGGGTATCAAATTACTGCCTATTCTTCAAGAGGAGAGACAGTATTCCTGGATTATGTCATATCCATGCCTGCCTATCATTCGTATTTCAGAGAGATGAGGTCCTTCATTGGGCGAAAGGGAATCTTTGAAGACCTACATAATGATATGGACATGTATTTTCCTCCAAGAAGAATTTGAGCGATTGTTTCAACCTTGGGCCTGATTGTGCACGTGGAAGTCACCTGCCAGGAAATCCCCAATGAGAGCAAGTATCGGGTGCTGAAAACACTTTTTGTTTTTCAACCTTCCACTAGTTGGTCATGAATTGTAAATTCTCTGTAATTCTATTTTCGTATCTGGTTCTGGTTTCTTGCTCCAGAAATTTTTCATCAGCGAATGAAATATACAGTTGCATAAGGTTGGAGTTTGTGGGCTTATCCGGTAATGCTCATCTGATACTTATTCTTCAGCAGAATGAATTTGGAGATGACAAAAACTGTCACAGAATTGATGATGAACCGGTGGAAGTCAGAAACTTAACTCTTGGCACATCTTCCCTGACCAAAATCTCAAATATCATCAAAGACAAGAGTGAACTTCATGACAAATACAGTATCGATGCCTCCGGTTACGCCGCGGTATTGATTTCAGAAACCCAAGATTCCGAAGTCTACCCATTTCTAGACTACGAAAATTTCATAGATCTCTTAAGAGCTATTCAAGATGAAATAGAGCAAAAAGAGCCTATTTCAGAACTCATGAATGACCTTCATGAACAACATTTCCGAGAGTAATTCATCCCTCTGAGGCTTGCAGTATTACTTTTACCTGGTCCAAACTATTGCCAGGGTAATCCCACGTCTTCTGCGAGTGACACTGGGGACCTGGAAGCATCCCCCGATTGCATCAACTGAGGTGTATTAAGCAAACTGTCAACATATATAGAAAACTGACGCTGTATGGGCAGTAAATTGGTTTTGACTCTTGTTTTTGGGCTGACCTTGAAAGTTGCCGAGAGTCAGCACATCAAGATTAAAGATGCTGGCTTGCCGTCAAAGATTGCTGATGTATACAGAAAGCACTTTGACAGAGATCATCCAATTAATGTGGTTTTGATACATCAAATCATATCAGGGGCATATCTACCAGAAGCAACTAACTTCGATCCAGATGACTTTAAGATTTCTTTCAGAAAACGAGGGCTCGGTTTTTTGACCCAGGAATTCATAAGAGATTCTGTATTGATGTTCATTAATGGAAAGGTGGATATGGACATTTTGGAAAGTTCTCCACCTTCATTCTATGATGAAGAAAGCAATCAACTGAATCTCTTCTATGTGGGATTTGGAAAAAGGTCTCATCATAGAGAAAAGAATTTCAAGAAGTTGTTAAAAAAAGTGTCGACGTTTTCTCGTTACCAAAGCAGACCTCCTACTTGGGTAATTGTCAAAAACTCAGGTGTGGAGGAAATAGAAATTATTCAAATTCGGGAGATTGATGGCACCTTCTATCCCTATTGAGACTTTTTATTTTCTCAGAGTCACACTGCTGGCCACGCGTTCACAACCCACGCAATAGCTACTAGCTTTGCTAAATGTTTAGAAAGACCATATTCCTGATAGTCGCATCACTGGTTTTGTGCAGAGTCGACGGGCAGATACCCAAACTTGAATTCGATCAAGGCCATTTTCTATTCGAAATAGTGGAAGCGTACGTGGATAATTTCGAACAGTTTAGGGGAGGAAATGATCCAATTCTCATACACATGAACTGCAACTCATTGGAGAAAATTGTCAAGGAGAAGGTTGATCTTGGCCACATTCTTTATGCTAAGAATCATCCTACGGACTCATTGATCTTGACAATCAATGCTTTGGAGCATATGGACTTCCTAAGACAGAAGCCACCGCTTTTCCATGCACGTTGTGGTGACAGATCCTTGCTGTTCTACATGAAGTTGGAGACTTCGATTATGCAAAGCGAGAAGGACATTCAGGAATTAGTGAAGCGGGTCGAAAAGACCTATAGGTCATTGCAGCACAGTTTGACAAATGCGCCAACCTGGGCCATTGTTGAGTATAAAGGGGAGCTCAAAGTGGCGCAAACAAGAGATCGCTTCATTCCATATTGACCCTACTTTCGGTACTAAGACCATCTCCCTCCCCTAGCGCAAGCATCCGACGTCGCCACTACTGATGGATTTCTAAATCCGAGGGCTAAGACTTAAAAGCACAAAGACAAAAAGATCCAAGCAGACACTTGAACCCGTTTTTGTTTTGATCTTGGAGGCGTTGGAGATCTGAATTCAGGATCTGCAGGATTCAGGTCTTTTTTGCTTGACACCTCCATTTCTTCAAAGAATACTTTTTCCCTCCCCTGGCACAAGCATCTGCTTGTGCCCATGAATTCCCGCTCCTCTCCCACTAGCGCAAGCGTCCGCTTTGTGCTGATTCATTACAGACGTCGCCACTACTGATGGATTTCTAAATCCGAGGACTAAGACTGAAGATTCACAAAAACAAAAAGATCCAAGCGGACGCTTGAACCAGTTTTGTTTGTTTAACCTTGGAGGAGTTGGGGGAATCAAGTAGTCCCTTTTCCTTGGTTCAGTGATTGGTCCAGGAAAAAGAAAGATTTCTCGTACCTCGAAATGACAGGTAGGGATTGTAGTGACAATTACCGAAACCGAACCTATTTGTCATCCCGACAGTAGGAGGGATCTTCCTTATGGGTAATTGGCTTATGCTAGAAAGAAAGACCCTCACATGTCGAAAGGACAAGAGTGGAAGAAGCGCTACTTTGCTTGGTCATTTCGGTTTGCTGGGGGCACGAAGAATACCGCGCTCCTTCCTAGACCTCAGACTCAAACCCACGCACTCAACCAAGAACCACGTCACTTCGACGACGGCAGAAGGAGAAGTCCCCCAGAGGTCCACTCTTCCACATGTTCTGAAAGGCATGTGGAAGTATAGATATTGGCGGATTTCCAAATCCGAGCCAGGCAGCCTGAGTGTTCTGCTAGCGAGCGTTTGCAACACGTGCCTTTTCCTAGCCATAACAGGTCCAGAGGTCATCCATTTTATTGAACAACCAAAATGAGCCTGCAAACACTAGTTTTGCTTACTCATCGACAATCGCGCGAAATCACTTGAAGGCTCTGATCAAGAAGTTTCTCCTCCGCATACTACCCAAGCCCCTCATCATGGTGCTCCGGGAATGGCTCTTCGTGTTGAGGCAAGGCACAAAAATGATTCCGATTAGGAAGTTTATTCATATCGATGGCTGGCTGACCCCAGCTGAGGCTTTCGCGATTTATGCGCTGGTTTCTGAGCAGAAGAAACCGCACCAGACCGTCGTCGAAATTGGCTCGTGGTTGGGAAAGAGCTCCTACGTGATTGCCAGGGCTATGGGGTCCCTGGAAGGTTCAAGGCTTCATTGTATTGATCCGTTTGATGGCAAGGGTGGTGAGTCTGAGCAAGGGCATTACGATGTGTTGAAGGAAAAAATAAAAGCGCAATCAGGGTCTTTGCAGGAGACGTTCATCCAAAATATGAGGTCTTTGGGGGTTTTTGCGCGGATCAAAGTCCTACCCGGATACAGCCATGATTACCACGAAGCCTTCACGGCGGAAATCGACATCCTTTTCATTGATGGCAACCATGAGTATGAGGCCGTTCTTCAGGATTACAGGCAGTGGAGTCCGAAGGTCAAGGTAGGAGGGTTCATACTATTCCATGATGTGAACTTCCATCCGAGCGAAGTACCACATGGAGATGAATCGTTTTTGGGACCAGCGATGGTGGTAAAGGAGGAAGTCTTCGAAAATGCCTGCTGGAAGGAAATAGCCCTTGTAGAAAGCCTGTACGTTGCTGAAAAGATGTGTTGAAAACGCTCCTGAATCCGCAGAAGTTGGGGGACATGCATGGCAATCAAGCGCCAACAAGGAGATTGCCAGGAGAACGTACAACTCAAGTTAGAAAATGATAATATTTTGCTGACTCAAAACAGCTGAAGAATGAAACACACCAGCATACTTTCCTGGCCGATAATGGCCTCGTTTGTCATCTTGTCCTTTTGCAGTGCCCCCACGGCAGACGCTCAGACCGTCCTGGAATACCAGAAGGGCAGAATCGCCAAAGGCGCAAATGCAATTACCTTGAACGACGCGGTAGCTTTATCCAAGGAGGTACCGGAAGCCAACGCCTTGTTTATCAAGGCCAAAAACCAAAGCAACGGAGGTACATTTTTCGCCGTTGTGAGCGGAGGGCTGATCGGTTGGCCCTTGGGGACTGCCTTAGGGGGTGGTGACCCCGAATGGCCACTATTGGGTATTGGAGTAGCTTTGTTGATACCTACCTTCACCCTTGCAAACAGCGCCAAGGACAATGCCATCCAAGCCATTGACATCTATAATCGGGAAGTTCATGGCCTCGAACCCAAGGATGGTACTGCCTGGAAGCTTAAGCCGACCAATGATGGTTACGGGCTGGTTTTCTTTTTCTGACCGCGATATTGGAGGACCCTGATATTTTGAGAGGGAATGGAATTTCATAGAAGTGAAGTGCAACCACGAATAGGGCACATTTTTATTGAATTTCTATGAATAAATAGGGTGGAGAAAAAATAAAAAACCCCCTTAGACATAGAATTAAGGGGGTTTTGATTTGATTGAGTGCTATACAGTCGGGATGACTGGATTCGAACCAGCGGCCCCCACTACCCTAAAGTGGTGCGCTAACCGGGCTGCGCCACATCCCGAATACGAAGAGAATAAGATCCTCCCCGCTGAAAATCGCTCAAAGGTAAGATGCATTTTCTTTTCCCATGAGATTTTCGTTGTCCATTTTCATTGAGTAAGGCCTATGGGCCCTGCAACCATCCGGCAAGCTCCATGGCCCAGGCCACGCCAACATGGAGCAGTATACCACCCCAAATGTTGCGACTGTAATAAGCAAATATCCCCAGCAAGTAGCCTCCGAAGATAGAGCTTATGGCCTCCGTTAGCGGTTTTCCAAAGTGGAGGAAGCAATAGGTAGCGACCATGGGCATGACAATTTGTGCGCCAAGTACACGGCTGAAGGCAAAAATTAGAAAACCCCGAAAGAAGATTTCCACGGCAATGAAGTTGGACGCATAGGCCATTTCATAGATCCCTACCAGGGACCATTCGCTGGTTTGGGGGACTGCGTTGAGCAGGAAAGCCGCTCCCGAACGTGCGTATCGAGGGTAGAAGGCCTGTAGGTCGCCAACGAATGAACCTAGGAAGACAAGCGCCCAGGCCAGCAAAAGCAGTGCGAGATAAGGGCCAATGATGAAGCCAGTCTTTCTTAACCCATAGTAGTGGTAGGGTCTTTGGCTCATCAATCGGTGGTGGGCCAGCAAGGGCAGCCCCAATAGCATTAGGCCAGTCAGGAATTTTGCGCAGCTTAGGACATAATAGTAGATATATGGGGGTAGCGGCGCTAGCAATGTTTCGAAGCCATAGAAGGACCGTCGAAATGCGAGTAGCCCGAATCCGAAGAAGAGATAGGTCCAAAAAGTCCTTTGATTCCACCAATTTCCGGTGAGTTTAAACAATCGGAGGATCAATGCACAAACCAGAAAGGGAATCACATGAAAGAGGAACATCCAGACCCACTTTACGGGCCTTCCGGAAAAAGATTGAATGTATTTTACCTCGAAATTGAAAGCATAATTGAATGCGATACAAAGGCCAAGGAAAACCAGTAAGGTAAGGTACGCCCCCCAATGGAAGTGGTTCTGATGGAATCGGCGGATGTATTGAAGCAATAAATGCATTCTTCGAAGCGCTTGCAGGTCAAAGTTGGCCAAGACTTTCCATATCGCTTCCTCTTGTAACGACATTGCCTGGCGAGGGGCGTTTTCAAAAATCTCGAATCTATGGCGTGTTGCAAACTTTCAGAAACAAAAAAAGGGAACAATACCTATTGATATTGCTCCCTAGAATTTTCGATCCATTCGCTGGTTGGAATCGAAAACAAATTCCGCACTGAGGCGGAATTCAATCACCGCTTAAAATACTCGCCTTTGTATGAGCTACAAATGTATGCGCCGATTCCAACCCAACCTCCTGTCTCGTTGTCAATAGGAGAATAACCAGATGAACCGGAATTTTCCCAGATGATCAAATGATGACAGATGGGTGGCTAATTTTGTGAGGAATGAAGTTTCGAAAACGTATCACTTCCGTTGCTACGCTTCTGTTGATATCGCTCGTGGTTTTTGCCAAAGATCTGCGCAGGATCATAAGGGCCATTGAGAAAGGAGACCTGGAAAAGACAATGGAGCTGATCGAGGAGTCCTTGCTGGAACAGCCCGTAAACCCCGGTGCGAAGTATTACCTCGCCAGACACCTTACTTACGATAGCCTTCCTTTTTTCGATATCGATTCGGCGAGGTTGGTCATCGATGAGGCCCTCGTAGACTACGAGAATGCCACCTACAAGGACCTTGAAGAGCTCTCTCGAAACAGCCTGGGTTTGGTGGACATTCAAGCCTTGTCCGGGGAGATAGAGGGATTACACTGGCGTAGATGCCTGGACTCCATGCAGATAGACTATTTTGAGTTATTTCTAAGCCAATATCCCATCTCCGACTATGTGCTGTTGGCAAGGGAAAAAAGGGATAGTCTATACTGGGACGACATTCGCTCCAACTATGATTTGCAGGAATATGCTGGTTTTTTGGAGACCTTTGGGAGTTCCCATTTACAGTCGGAGGTCCGAAGCGCCTATGATTCCCTTTTGTATTTCTCCTCGATAACCAGGGACAGGCTGGTGGATTATGAGAACTTCCTGAAAAGATATCCCGATACTCCCTTCCGTGAGCGTGCGGAGTGGCAAATCTTCAGACGCTCCACAGCTTCAAATGATCCAGCGGCATTCCGGGAGTTCCTGGAAAATTATCGTACGCCCTGGCTACGAAAACGTGCCGGTGATATCCTCTATTATCTTGAAGGCGATGCAGCAAACCATCCGCTAAAAGATTCACTGGCTGAACTCTCGGCGGCAGTGCAGGGCGGCCTGGTCCCCGTCTATAGACCAGGTGTGGGTTATACACTCGTCAACGCAGCAGGCGATTCATTGGGTACGCGGAGATTTGGCAAGGTCATGTCCGAATACCGTTGCGGAGCCTGGGATGCAGATGTGTTCTTCGTAAAGGACAGACAGTGGGAGGTAATCAATCGCCTGGGAGAGGTTATCTACCGCAGTGACCTGAATGAAATGGAGGAATTGGGCAGTGGGTTATTGTATCTCAGGGGAGATGAATCAGGTATCATTTTGCACAAATCGGGCTACATACTGGATGAAGAAGTGGAGGAAGCCAAGATTGTTGGAGATCGCTGGCTGAGGGTGATGAAGGATGGCCGATATGGACTGCTATCTTTCTCCGGTTATCCCGTCTCGAAATTCCGATACAATCAGATCCACAAGACAGGGGCTTTCTGGGTCTTCGAAGAAGATGGAGATATTGCCGTTTACAACACGGAGAGGATGCTGGATCAGTTACATGACGAAGTCTTCGACCTGGACTTTAGGTTTGATGACTATGAAATCGCGCAGGATTCACTCCTCATAGGTTTCAGGCGTGGAAGGGAATGCCTCATGGATCATGACTTGCGATTCCTAATACCATGGGGGGAGTACGAAATCTTTCCAAGCGTTCCTTTCCACTATACCCGGGCAGATTCAGTCTATCAATTGTACGGGGATTTTCGGATCAATGGGAGGTATGCACGTACCAGACGACTCATCGAGTCTGAGTCCTGGATAGCTTTCAAGGGGGACTCAAGTCAGTGGTCGGCCATCAATAAGATTCAGAGTAGGTTGATCAGTTCCACGGCAGACAGTGTCTATCTCGTCGGTGATCATGCCTGCATCCTGGAGGTTGCTGGAGATCGAACCCTGATGCTGCCAAACGATTCTACGCTGAACCTGGAGACCGGGGATGAAGTGAGTGCCTTGCGGCAGGTGCCAGGGACATTGTCAGCGCCTTTCTTCATGGTGACCACAGGCCCGGAAAAGAAGGTATACGACAAAACTGGTCAAGACCTCTTTGGCGGAAGTTTTGATAGCGTCATTCCACTAAACGATTCACTCTTCGTCGTAGAAAGAAGGAATAAAACGGGCGTGGTCAACCTCGAAGGAGAACGGCTCATAGGCTTAAGCTACGATCTGGTGAGGGAGCAAGATGGCCTTGTGTTTTTGCTCAGATCTGGAAAGATTGGTAGCTACCTATTGGATAGTGGGACCTACATCACCACTAAGTATGAGGCGAGGCTGGAGCGACACGGAGACCAGCTCTTCCGCACCCGTTTGCAAGGAAAATTTGGGCTAATTGACCGTGAGGAAACGGTTGTCCTTCCCTTTGACTACGACGATATACGATATTGGAGCGATTCCCTCGTATGGGTGCAAAATGAGGCCATGTGGAGCTTAAGGCGTTTGCATACTGATGAAGTGCTCATCGAAAATGTATTTCGCTTCAGTGAAGTAGTTAATGCGCCAGGGGCACGCTTTGCGAAATTTTATGGCGAGTACGGCTATGGTCTGATTGATGATTTGGGCAACATGGCGCTTTCACCAAAATTCAATGAGATCATAAACCTTGGAAGCGATGATGATCCGATATTTCAGGTGGAGCTGTACAGTCCCGAAGCTGCGTACTACCTAGTGTTCTACATGAACAAAGAAGGGGAGCGCCTGGCCGCTGAGGCCTACACTCCCCAGGAATACGAAAGGGTCCTCTGTGAGGACTAATTATTCAATGATCTCTGCGGTGCCAGACCCAGAGGATATTGCTATGCGCACGTCCTTTTCGCCAATTTTGGCAGATTTCTTTAAGACAACGTTCCTTCGGCCACCATCATTGATTTCCTCCTCTTTGTCGAATTGGAAAGGTGCTTTGATACGGCCGTTTTTCTTGTTGACTTTCATCACGACCATACCTTCAATTTTGTTGCCATCGAAATCCAGAATGGCGTCACCCGAACCACTGTTCAAAGCAATATCATGATCCAAGGGAGCGGAAAGCGTGATTTCCACATCTCCCGATCCCGCATTGAAATCGCAGGAGCCAGACAGCGTGAGGTCACGTGCTTCTACTGATCCACTGCCGGTATTGACTTGTATGGAGATTTCCGAAGACCTGATATCGACGTCGCCAGATCCTGTGTTAATTTGGAAGTCGCCCTGGGCATCTTTAATCTCAAAATCTCCGCTGCCTGTGTTCATTTGGAAATCTCCGTTGACCTTGTCCATTTCAAAATCACCAGAGCCAGAATTCATTTGTGCAGTCACAGTCAGGTCTGAGATCAATACATCCCCTGAGCCCGTATTGAATTCAATCTTGATGTCGTCGGGAACTTTGAAGCTCCAGGAACTACTTCCCCTGTACCCCCAGTTGCCTCTTTGGTTTTCTTCCTTGATCACGAGCTTTCTTCCTCGCTGCTCGATGATCGGATCATAGCCGTCGATATCGTGCTTGAGTACAAATGACACGGATTGATCGGATCCTTTCTCGAAATAGGCGTCGCCAGACCCCACTGACATTTCAATGACCTCGATACCTTCGAATGACCGTTCCAGTTGCGTTTGTGCCCGGCTGGAAGCGAAGAGGCAAACGCCTGCTAGTAAGAACAAGAATTTTTTCATGTGGATAAGTGTTCAGTTTTAGCAAAAGACCACCCCTCATCCTGAAGGTTGCATTACTAGCGAAATTCGATAGAGAGGGCCTTTTATCGCCCTCTCACTGTTGGCCCTAGCTTTCCTGTAGAAAGGGGTACCTGTAGTCGGTTGGAGAAACAAATGTCTCCTTCACAGTCCTGGCACTCACCCATCTCAGCAAATTCATCATGGCACCGGCCTTGTCGTTTGTACCGGAACCTCGGGCACCACCAAACGGTTGCTGGCCGACTACCGCGCCAGTCGGCTTGTCATTGATATAGAAGTTTCCAGCAGCGTTTACCAACCTTTTAGTGGCTAGTTCGGCGGCATATCGATCTTTGGAAAAAATCGATCCCGTAAGGGCATATGGTGAAGTTTCATCCACAACCGTCAAGATCTGCTCAAACTCCTCGGGATCGTAAACATGGATAGTCAGGACGGGACCAAAAATCTCCTCACACATCGTGGTGTACTTGGGGTCCTTTGCTACGATTACCGTAGGCTCTACGAAGTAGCCCTTGCTTCCATCGTAGTTGCCGCCCGCGATTATTTCGACACCGTCCGCCTTTGCCTGGTCGATGTACCCTGTGATTTTTTTAAATGCACGCTCATCAATGACGGCATTGATGAAGTTGGTGAAGTCTTCAGTACCTCCCATTTTGAAGGATGCAATATCCTGTACCAGGTAGTCTTTCACCTCGGGCCATATATTGGCCGGTATATAAGCTCTGGATGCTGCGCTGCATTTTTGTCCTTGATACTCAAATGCTCCTCTGGCAAGTCCGGTGGCCACTTCCTTGGGGTTGGCGGATGAATGCGCTACTACAAAGTCTTTCCCCCCCGTTTCTCCGACGATGCGTGGGTAGGATCTGTACGCGTCAATGTTGGCCCCAATTTCTTTCCACAGATACTTGAAAACACCGGTGCTACCAGTGAAGTGCAAACCAGCGAATTCCCTGTGCTTGAAGATCAGATCTCCCGCGACTGGCCCATCCACGAAGATGAGGTTGATCACACCATCGGGTAGTCCAGCTTCTCGCAAGACTTCCATGATCACATGCGCACTGTATGCCTGGCTGTATGCTGGCTTCCAGATGACAGTGTTGCCCATCAGGGCTGGTGCTGCTGGCAAGTTGCCAGCAATCGCTGTGAAGTTGAATGGTGTGATGGCAAAGACGAAACCTTCCAGAGGTCGATACTCAAGCCGATTCCAAATGCCGGGAGATGACTCGGGCTGGATCGCATAGAGTTCCTGCATGAAGTGTGCATTGAACCGCAGGAAATCAATGAATTCACAAGCCGAATCGATCTCTGCCTGATAGACATTTTTGGATTGGCCCAGCATCGTGGCCGCATTGATCCTGGCTCGGTACGGTCCGGCAATCAGGTCAGCGGCCTTTAGGAAAATGGCTGCACGATGTTCCCAACTCAAGTCAGCCCAATCCGCTTTTGCCTGTAGTGAAGCTTCGATGGCCAATGCTACGTGCGAAGCGTCACCTTCACTGAAATGTCCCAAAATGTGCCCATGATCATGAGGAGGGCTCATGGGTATTTTGTTGTCGGTATGGATTTCTTTCCCACCGATCACCATGGGGGCATTCACCTGACTCGATCTCATTTCCTCGAGTGCTTTTTTGACGGCTATTTTTTCTGGTGATCCTGGAGCATAGGATAATACCGGCTCATTTTTTGGGGTGGGAATGTTGTAGATTCCTTTAGGCATTTGTGGGTTTTTTATGGGTTGTAAAATCGAAGCAAAATTAGGCAATACTGGGCCTTCATAGAAGAGATTGAATTTCTGTCAGCGAATGTACCTTGGTGCAGTCATCTGGTGCGGGTTCCCGGGCATCTGTATACCAGATGCTTTTCATTCCGACATTTTTGGCTCCTGCGATATCGGTGCTGATGTTATCACCAACCATGATCGACCTGGTGGTACTGGCCTCCATTTTCCTCATGGCGAAATCGAAGATTTCGGAAGCTGGTTTACGGGCTGACGAAGATTCCGAAGTGACGACTTCTTCGAAATAGTGATCGATCTTGCCGTGGTTTAGTTTTTTCTGCTGCGTATCTGTGAAGCCATTGGTGATTATAGCCATGCGGTATTCGGCCGATAAGTACTCCAGAAGATCCAGGGCTCCCTCGATGAGGTTATTCTTTGAAGGGCAGATATCAATGAAGTAGTCGGAGATTTCTTCCCCCAGGGCACTGTCAACAATGCCAGCATCATTCAGGATTTTTGTGAATCGGGTACTTCTAATGGTCTTTCTGTCTATTTCCCCCTTGTTGTACCGGTCCCACAAGAAATGATTGAAGCTGCGAAAGGCCGAAATAAATTCATCGGCATTGGGATACCCACGACTCAGATCAAAAATCTGAAAAATCTCGTTCAGGGTTTCGTAAGCATTGGCTTCATAATCCCACAGGGTATGGTCCAGGTCAAAGAAAACTACCTCTACCGCTTTTTTCACAACCGATAATCTTTCGATGCGATTTTATTTCTGGAGAGCTCCCTGTTGGTGAGCATCGTATTGAATGTCTGCAGATCCTTGGTCAAAATGATGTCTTTGTTCAGAAATCCTATCATATCAGCCACAAGGTAAGACACTTCTTCTTTGATGCTGTAGAGCACCCATTGATCCTGTTTTCTGAAAGAGAGTAGTCCGGAATTCTTCAAGTAGGTAATGTGTCGTGAGGTCTTCGTCTGAGTGAAGTCAAGAATAGCTTCAAGGTCTGAGATGCTCAATTCCTCCGCTGACTGCAGCAGATGAATGATACGTACCCTTGATTCGTCGGCAAAGGACTTGAATACTTGTGTGCCGAAGGTAAGTGAGAAGTTCTTCAGTCTCATAATTCACTCATTTAGAAACGCGTTGAGTCCGTCGAGCATTGCCTGTGGCTGTTCTGCGTGTACCCAGTGTCCGGCGTTTTGAATGACCAAAATTCTGGATTCAGGAAAGTGATGCTTCAAACTCGAAGCATCTTCGCTCGTGATATAGTCCGATTTTTCCCCTTTGATAAAGAGGGTAGGACCATCAAACCGCAACTGATCTGGTACACCCTGACCAATGGCTTCAATGTTGTCCTCTATTGCTTTCAAGTTGATTTTCCATTGAAATTTACCTTCAGGCGTCCTCGCAAGATTCTTAAGGATAAACTGACGGACGCCGAAATCAGTAATTTTTCCGGACATGAGGGTTTCTGCCTCTTTTCTCGACGTGATTGCTGTAAGGTCTACCGCATGAAACCCCTCAAATATTTTTTGGTGATGAGGCAAATAGTATCGTGGTGCAATGTCCACCACCACCAATTTTTTCACGAGGTCTGGCCGGCTGGAGACCAGGTGCATGGCTACTTTTCCTCCCATGGAATGGCCAACAATGGTGACTTTGCCGAGTTGTTCACGAGTGATTAGTTCCGCGATGTCATCTGCCATTGTCGGATAATCGAAAACATCGGAATGGGGCGAAAGTCCATGATTTCGTTGATCTACCAGATAGACCTCCCAATTGTTGGCGAGCACCTTACCTACGCTCTGCCAGTTGTCAGATGATCCGAAAACCCCATGCAAGATGATAATGGGTTCGCCCTGGCCTAGTTTTCTATGATGCAACTTCATTGTAACTTCCTTTTGTACATGGGGATAGTATTCTCCAAGCCATAATACAGGGCATCACAGACCAAGGCATGTCCGATCGAAACTTCATGCAGCGCAGGGAGTTGGTCTTTTAGAAATTCAAGGTTTTGGAGGTCCAGATCGTGGCCGGCGTTAATGCCTAAGCCTACTTTCAATCCCGCTTCGCAAGCATCGATGTAAGACTTGACAGCCTGATCTCGATGATGGTGGTACCCTGCAGCATAAGGCTCTGTATAAAGCTCTATCCGGTCAGCCCCACAGTCCCTTGCTGCCATGACATAGTCAGCATCAGGGTCCACGAACACCGAAACCCGTGCACCCGTCTGCTTGATGTTCTCAATGATGGACCTTAGAAATACCTGATTCTTAATGGTATCCCAGCCTTGATTGGATGTGAGCACATGAGGTCCATCCGGTACTAGTGTGGCCTGTGTAGGCTTCACTTTGTCGATAATGTCCATGTATCGGTCGTCGGGATAGCCCTCTATATTGAATTCAGTAGTCACGCACTCCATGATTTCGAAAACATCCTGATAGGTGATATGTCGCTCGTCGGGCCTGGGATGAATGGTAATTCCATCTGCACCGAAGCTTTCGCAATCCTTGACAACCTTTACAAGATCGGGGTTGTTAGCACCTCGGGCGTTCCGTAGTGTTGCAAATTTGTTGACGTTTACACTAAGTTTGGTCATAGGGGTTAATAACATTGCGTTGAGCAAAAATAGTTTTTAGAGATGAGCTTAAAATCACGGATAGAGCAGGAGATTAAACAGGCCATGCTGAACAAGCAAAAAGACAGGCTGCGGGCATTGAGAGCAATCAAATCGGCCATTTTGCTTGCCGAAACAGAGAAGGGTGCAAGCAGTGCATTGGATGAGAGCACAGAATTGAAATTGCTTCAAAAGGCGGCTAAGCAGCGTAAGGATTCCCTGGATGTGTATCAGCAGCAAGGACGGGAGGATCTGGCAATCATTGAAAAGGTTGAGTTGGAAGTAATAGAAGAGTTCTTGCCAAAGCAGATGAGTGAGGCGGAATTGGAATCTGAACTCAAAACGGTGTTGGAGGAGGCAGGTGCTACAGGCCCTCAGGACATGGGTAAGGTGATGGGGATAGCCACCAAAAAACTGGCAGGTAGAGCTGATGGTAAGGCGATCTCAGGAATTGTGAAGCGTCTATTGACGCAATAGATGAATTACGTAGATCTTTTCCTGGCGGTCATATTTGTCATTGCGGGAATCCAGGGCTTCTACCGGGGATTTATATTGGAGCTATTCTCGGTGCTCGCCTTTTTCTTTGGCATATTCGGTGCCATTCGGTATTCTGAGCCCATTGCACTGTGGATCATTGGTGATTCCGAATGGTTATGGCTCTTGAGAATAGTGGTTTTTGTGGGGCTATTTGTCGGACTCACCTTCTTGATCAAGCGCATTGCGGGATTGCTGAAACAGACAGTGCAGCTTGCTTTCCTCGGATGGATGGATAATCTGTTGGGGGTGGTTATGGGTGTATTCAAGTGGGCTTTTCTGCTGAGTGTCATGATCTGGATGCTTATGACGGCTGGGCTTCAACTTCCACTGGATGATCTTAGCAATTCTCTGATTTTTCCGCATATTGCACATTTGGCACCTAATTTGGTGCAGTCAATGCAAGGGATTTTTCCTTTTCTGGACGGCATTCTGGATTGGGGAAGGGACTTGGATGTGCAGAAGAGGTTTGTTTGATCATTATGCAGTAAATTTTTCGCATGGAAATAAAAGAGAAGAATGGCATAACTTTCATTGATGAGGGGAAGGGAGAGCCGCTGATATTGTTGCACGGTCTTTTTGGTGCGCTGAGCAACTGGGACGGGGTGGTGAAACATTTTTCGAAAAATTACAGGGTTATGATCCCTCTGCTACCCATCTACACGATGCCAATAAAAGAAGCAGGCCTTGAAGGCCTGACTGATTTTGTCGAGCGATTTGTGAAAGACCAGGCGCTGGACAACATGAATCTGATGGGCAATTCTTTGGGTGGACATGTGGGCCTTATCTATACACTACGTAATCCCGAGAGCGTGAAGCGTTTGATTCTAACGGGCAGTTCAGGTCTGTTTGAGAATACGATGGGCGGCTCATACCCAAAAAGGGGAAGTTACGAATTCGTGAAAGAGAGGGTTGAATATACTTTCTATGATCCCAAAACTGCGACTTCCGAATTGGTGGATGAAGTCTTTGAAACCACTAAAAGTATACCCAAGTGCATGCGCATTGTCGCCATGGCCAAATCTGCCCAACGCAACAACCTTGCAGATCGCCTCAACGGGATTCATGTACCCACTTTATTGATCTGGGGATTAAATGATACCATTACCCCTCCTATGGTGGGTTATGACTTTCATCGACTCTTACCCAATAGTGAATTACATTTCATAGATAAGTGTTGTCATGCACCGATGATGGAACATCCTGAAAAGTTCAATCGTTTATTAGATAGATTTTTGGCAGCATAGCAAAATGAGAGCGAGAGAACTCATCAATTACTTGATACCACCTTTGAAGACCACCGATTCGTTGGCCAAGGCCAACCAATGGTTGGATGAGCTTCGGGTTTCGGAGTTGCCCGTTGCCGAAGACGGTCGTTTTCTGGGATTTGTAAATGATGAGTTGATCTACTCAACTGACCGGGATGTTGACTCGGTGAAAGAACTACACCTGGAAGGCAGCCAATGTGTAGGCTATGAGAACCAGCACTTCTACGACATACTCAAAAAAGCTTACTCCGAAGATTGTCGCTCCGTTGCTATTCTTGATAGCCAGGATAAATACCTGGGGGTAGTCACATTGGAAGACCTGGTGGAGGCCTTTGCGAAGACATCATCGATCTCCGGGGAGGGGGCTATACTGGTCATTTCCACTAATTCCAGAGACTACTATTTATCCGAAATTTGCAGGCTGGTGGAATCAGCAGATCTGAAGGTGCTCGGGTCACACGTTATGGCCAACGAGGATGACGGCACAAAGCTGGATTTGACACTGAAAATAAACAAAGGCGAAACCTCCTATGCTGTTTCTATTCTGGAGGCTAACGGCTATCGTGTGACAGAGTCATATTCTCAATCCACAAACTCTGTACATGAGCAGGAGCGCCTGGATCAACTTATGAATTTTCTAAAGTTCTGATCTCATGCAGAAGATTGCCATTCATGGGCGGGAAGTTTCCGATGAGGTAGCTTTTGAGATTCATCATGTCCTGAGTATCCTTAGGGCTGAAGGTAAGGAAATTGCTGTTTCTCGTGACTTTGGATCGACCCGTTACGAAGATCTTTTCCAGGGCATACCTCGATTTGATCGTGTAGAGGGCAAAGACCAGTTTGACTGTTTTCTCAGTCTGGGAGGTGACGGGACATTCCTGGAGACCGTGACCTATGTGGGAGATACGGAGATACCGATTCTAGGGATCAACACCGGCCGGCTGGGATTCTTGGCACCTATTTCAAAAGATCACATCGAATCGGCCTTGAATAAGCTTTTTGCCGGTCAATATAAATACGATCCAAGGTCATTGATCGGTCTGGAGTGTGCGCTCAATCTTTTCGAGAAGAACTTTGCCCTAAATGAATTTGCGATCATGAGAAAAGATACCAGCTCCATGATTGTGATTACCTGCTATGTTGATGGGGACTATCTCTCCAGTTATTGGGCAGATGGCCTCATGGTCTCAACCCCAACCGGCTCCACCGGTTACTCCCTGAGTTGCGGTGGTCCCATTATTATGCCGCAATCAGAAAACTTCATTATCACACCTGTCAGCCCACATAACCTCAACGTAAGACCATTGGTACTCTCAGATCAATCGAACCTCAGATTTGAAGTAAACAGTCGAAATACCAACTTTCTGGTGTCCCTGGATTCGCGATCTGCAACGGTGAGTGATAACGTGGACATATCGATTTCGAGGGCCAACTTTAAGGTGAACATGATTCAGATAGAGGAATACAATTTTCTTGAAACACTAAGGGCCAAGTTGTCCTGGGGACTGGATAAAAGAAATTAACAATAGCATCACCTCTTTTTGATTGCCGATAAGTTGCAGAAAAGCTAACTTTGGACTTTCCTAAAAATTCTTTTCATTATTTTTAGAGGCCCAAACTCGGAAAACATGTTGTCCAAGATCAAAATCTTAGGTGTTCTTCTACTGGCGTTGATGTTCGTCCATGATGATGCTTATGGTCAAAGAAGGAACAAATACAAGCGTCAGCGCGCCAAGAGCAAGGTAGTAGGGAAGTATCGTGGAAGGAGAGTGGTCGGGGGGTCAGGTCGGTTTAAGCCTTATCAATATGTAGGCGTAGGTCTGAATGCTTTCAATTATTTCGGTGATTTGGCTCCGGTAAGCCGGACAGCGAGTACTGATATTACTTTCACTAGACCAGGTTTGGGACTGATTTACGGATACAAATTCCATCCGGCCATGGCGGGAAGAGCGTCGTTCAATGCTGGTTACCTTCGAGGAGATGACTTTTCAGCCGACCCCAATGATCCTGTCAGCGCGGCGAGGTACGAAAGAAACTTGAGTTTCCGGAATCTGGTAAAAGAGCTTTCCCTCGGGATGGAATTTTATCTGTTTCCAAATTATCGGGGAGCTGCCGTCAGACCTCCATTGAATGTATACCTCTTCTTAGGAATAACTGGCTTTCATCATCAGCCACAAGGATTGGTGCCGGATCAGGACTATCAAACAGGTGGCGGTGCGGCTCCTTCGGCCGGAGAGTGGGTCAATCTTAAGGAGCTTGGCACAGAGGGCCAAAATTTAGAAGGAATTGGCGATGGCGAAGACTATAGTCTCTGGCAGATCGCGGTTCCACTCGGTATTGGCGTACAGCTGGCACTACCCGGCAGCTTGAATGTAGGATTGGAACTTGGCTACCGTCACGTTTTTACGGATTACCTGGACGATGTAAGTACCACATATGTCGGATTGAATGAATTCACAGACCCTTTAGCCAGGATCATGTCAGATCGGTCCGCTGAACCTAACGCAGTGGTCACTGGCGATAGTAGGGGCGATCTTTCAGTCAGCACGAAGGACTTGGGAGGTCAAAGCTTCGTGACTGGTGCAAACATTGGTGCCGGTACGGAGGGAGCCATTAGAGGTAATCCTGATAACAACGACCTATACTTCGTTACCCAAATTCGCGTTACTTACATATTGGGTGGTCGCCCAAAGAGCACCGCGAAATTCAGGTAATTGAAAAAAATACTGCTTGTCCTTCTTGTTCTTAGCAATCTATCGCTCTCTGCGCAATTCATAGAATTTGGTGGTGGGATCGGAGGTCTTTCATATGCTGGTGATCTCTCCAGGGGATATAAACCGTTAGATTCCCGGATCAATATCTTCGGTGTTTATCGCATGAATTTCTCCGAGTTCGTGAGCTTTAGAACCACCTTTGGCTTTGGTCAGCTAAGAGGAGATGATAGCAGTCCAATCGACCCGCTTGCCGAGGTCCGAAACCAGAGCTTCAGTGCAAATATGTTTGAGTTTACCGGAGCATTGGAGTATTACTTCCTTGATTTTCGTGATCAAAAATCCCCAATTAGGTGGTCACCATATCTTTTTGGTGGATTTGGGCTGAGCCGATTCAGTGGCCAGGTGATAGAAAATGAGGATTTCAACAGAATGCAGGCGGTGCTCCCTTTTGGCATTGGAGTGAAGCAGTTGATAGGAAAGCAGTTTGCCATTGCTTTAGAGTTCGGTCCGAGGAAGACATTTACAGATCTCCTGGATGGCGTCTCGGGCGGTGAACAGACTGTCAAGGATTTTGATTTTGGTCAACCCAATACCGATGACTGGTATTTTCAAGCTGGGATTTCACTCGTATATATACTCTACAAGATTCCCTGTCCATTCCCCTATATTCCCAACAGGTCAATGCTGAGACGTTAATTCCGGTTAAAAGGGACAATTCCTATACCAATCTTCTGAAAAAGTATCATTTTTGTAGCCCTTTGCGAGTGTGAGGATAACGGATGCAAGCAACGATTGACAAGAACAACCTGCCTAAGCATGTTGCGGTTATCATGGATGGTAACGGAAGATGGGCGAAAGGTAAAGGAGCGGCGAGGATTTTCGGCCATCGAAATGCTATTAAAGCGGTCAAAGAGACCACAGAATATTGTGCTGAAAATCAAATTGAATACCTGACACTTTACGCATTCTCTACTGAAAACTGGGCGAGGCCAAAATATGAAGTGGATGGGTTGATGACGTTGTTGGTCTCTACGATAAATGATGAACTGAGCACCCTATTGGAAAACAATGTTCGGTTGGAATCCATTGGGGATATTTCCAAGTTGCCAAAGGATGCCCAGGAGCGGCTGGCCTTTGCAAAAGAAAAAACATCCTCCAATAGTGGTTTAACCCTGATACTGGCGTTGAACTATAGCGGAAGGTGGGATATCCAACAGGCAACCATCAAGATTGCAGCAGAAGTATCAAGAGGCAACCTTGATCCCGATGATATCAATCAGGACTTAATTAGTAAATATCTGTCCACCAAGAACATACCAGATCCGGAATTAATGATAAGGACTAGCGGTGAAATGAGAATAAGCAATTTCTTGCTTTGGCAACAGGCATACACGGAACTCTATTTCACGGAAGTGTTGTGGCCGGATTTCAGAAAGAATCATATTGAGCAGGCCATCGTCACCTATCAGCAACGAGAGCGAAGGTTTGGCAAGACTAGCGAGCAACTAACAATATCATGAGAAAGCTTCTTCTTAGTATTCTTGTTGCTCATCTAGCCTATTCGGCTTCCTCCCAGATCGTATTTGGTCAAAACCGGAATCAACAGGGAGCAATCTCTATCAACTATTCAAGCCCTAAAGAATATGAGATTGCCGATATCGAAATAAAGGGAATCCAATTTCTTGATAATACAGCCTTGATATCCCTTTCGGGATTGAAAGTCGGAGATAAGATCAAAATTCCTGGGGACGAGATATCGTCGGCAGTAAAAAAGCTATGGAAGCAGGGCATCATTGGAGATCTATCTATCAACGCGGCGAAAATTGAGGGTAATCAGATCTATCTGGTGATCGAAATGACGGAGAGGCCTCGGTTGACACGCTACAATTTCGATGGTTTGTCGAAGAATCAACAGACAGAGGTTGAAGACGATTTGGAGCTCGTTCGCGGTAGAATTCTCACCGATGTCGTTATAAAAAATGCGGAACTGGCCGTCCGTAAATACCTGGAGAGCAAAGGTTATAGAAACGCCAAAATCAATTTGGTTCAAGAGCGAGACACGCTTCTCGGCAACAGTGCCGTTTTGAACATCAATGTGGATAAAGGCAAGAAAGTACGAGTAAAAGAAATCACGTTTGTAGGGAATGAAGACTACCCGGACTCCAAGCTTCGCAATAAACTCAAGAACACCGGGGTAAGGCCCTCTTTCAAGTTACCCACTAACTTACTTGGAAAGGCCATAAAGCTGGGGGATCCCAGAAATATGTATGAGTTTCTAACCAACCGGGATACAACCTGGGAAGTGCGAGAGTACCTGGCAGCTCAGGCAAAGGTCAACATATTCAAGGCTGCAAAATTTGTTGAGAGTGACTTCGAGGACGACAAGAATACGCTGGTCAGCTTCTACAACTCCAGGGGTTATCGCGATGCCGAACTGACCTACGATTCGGTTTATTCATCCGACGCAAGATCGCTCAACATCGAAATCGGCATAGAGGAAGGAAGGAAATATTACTTCCGAGATATCTCCTGGGAGGGGAACTTTGTGCATTCCGATCAGACATTGGATAGGATATTGGCGGTGAATAAGGGTGATGTCTATGACCTGGAACTGATCAACAAAAAACTAAACTTCAATCCAAATGGTCCTGATATCAGCTCACTCTATATGGACAATGGATACTTGTTTTTCAGCGTCAATCCTGTGGAAGTAGGTATTGAGGAAGACTCAATAGACGTAGAGATGCGAATTTTCGAGGGAGCCCAGGCGAGAATTAGGGAAGTAACCATATCTGGTAATGACAAGACTAACGACCACGTAATACTTCGTGAAGTGCGGACCCTTCCTGGTCAATATTTCAGTAGGGCTGAACTGATCAGGACGCAACAAGAGCTTTCTCAACTTGGCTACTTCGATCCGGAACAGGTCAATCCCATACCTAAGCCCAACCCGGTTGAAGAAACGGTGGACATTGAGTGGTCCCTTGTCGAGCGTCCCTCAGATCAAATTGAACTCTCCGGTGGTTGGGGCGGCCAGTTTGGGTTCATTGGTACGCTGGGCCTCACGTTCAACAATTTCTCAATCAAGGAGGCTGTGGGGCTCAAGAGCTTTCCCCCTTCTGGAGATGGTCAGCGATTGTCGCTTCGGGTGCAGGCCAATGGTCGCCGGTTTCAGAGTTATTCCGTCGGATTCACCGAGCCATGGCTTGGCGGTAAGCGACCCAATAGCTTCGGAATTAACCTGAATCACTCTGTACAGAGATCAGTCGATCCTTTTTCCGACACTGTTCTTGGATCACTGCAAGTCAGCGGTGTTACTGTATCGCTGGGTAGGAGGCTAACCTGGCCGGATGATTTCTTTACATTGAGTAATTCCATAGGGTTTGTGCAATACAACCTGAACAACTTTGGCAACTCGCTGGGCTTCTCTACAGGTAAGGCCAATAGTGTGACCTTTAATACAACCTTTGCCAGGAATTCCGTCAGCAACCCCATGTACCCTCGAAACGGGTCGAGTATTTCGCTGTCAGTTTCAGCTACGCCACCGCATTCACTTTGGAGAGATGTGGACTTTGAAAATGCAGAAAATGCAGAGCTTTTCAGATGGCTGGAATATCACAAGTGGAATTTTGATAGCTGGAACTATTTGCAGCTAGTGGATAAATTGGTTTTTGCCTCCAGGGCTCACTTCGGATTCATCGGAACCTACACGGATAAGGTATCTGCGGGACCGTTTGAAAGATTCACTTTGGGTGGAGACGGCCTCACCGGGCAAAATTTCTTGCTGGGTACAGACGTTATAGGTCTGAGAGGTTATAGCAATAATAGTATTACGCCCATAGAAGGTACGATTAGGGGTGGACTGGTCTTCACGAAGTTTGTTGCGGAGATCAGGTATCCGGTTTCGTTGAACCCCAACGCAACGATCTACGCACTTACCTTCCTGGAGGGTGGAAACAACTGGAACGATTTTAGCTTGTTCAATCCATATGATTTGAAGAGAGCAGCTGGTTTCGGTGTCAGGATATTCATGCCAGCCTTCGGTTTGCTTGGCTTGGATTGGGGCTATGGCTTTGACAATGAACCCGGGCAGATCGGTGCAAGTGGAGCTCAGTTTCACTTTTCTATCGGCCAGCAAATCAGGTAGCGTATGAAAAAGTTCATTATTCTTAGTTTCGCTTTTTTTATCGTAATTCCAGTTACTTTTGCCCAGAAATTTGGCTACGTGGACACGAACTATATTCTTGGGAGATTGCCGGAATACAGTGAGGCACAGGCCGAAATTGAAAAGCTAGCTCAAGGCTGGGAAGCGGAGATCCAGGAAATGTACAAGGAAGCTGAGAGTATGGAGGCTGATTTTCAAGCTGAAGAGGTGCTACTCACGGTTGACATGAGGGATGATCGGCAGCGGGAGATTGATAGGAAGTGGCAGGAGATAAAGGAGTATCAAAAACAGGTTTTTGGTTTTGAAGGTCTCTACTTTTTGAAGAAGAAAGAACTGATCAAACCAGTGCAGGACAAGGTTTTTGACGCAGTTGAGCGAGTGGCGAAAAATAACAGGCTACAAATAGTATTTGACAAGTCTGGAGATCTGGTGATGATTTATACGGATCCCATTCATGACTATACCGACTACGTTTTAGAGGAACTAGGTTTGGGAGAAAATCAAACTACGAATTAACAGAACACCAATAAGATGAAAACTAAACTTTTAGCTGTTGCATTGATTGCTCTGGGAGCGTTTTCTACTTCTGCGCAAACTCAGAAGATCGGCTACGCCAATGCAGAATACATTTTGACTTTGCTGCCAGAAGCCAAGCAGATCGAATCAGATCTCAAGGCCTACGAGACGCAGTTGCAGAACCAACTACAGGCAAAGTATCAGGATTTTCAGCAAAAGGCCACCGAATATCAGCAAAGTGCAGCAACCATGATAGATGCTGTACGCGCCGACAAAGAAAAGGAGCTGCAGGATATGCAAACCCAGCTGCAGCAGTTTCAGCAAAATGCGGAGACGTCTATGCTCAATAAGCGAAATGAGCTATTGGCTCCGGCTGTCGAAAAAATAGGAAAAGCCATCAAGGCTGTCGCTGAGGCTAACGGCTACTCGCATGTTTTCAGCGCTGGCTCGCCAGGTGTCGATGTATTGTTATATGCCAATGAAGAGTCCAATTTGGATAATCTGATACTTGCACATCTCGGTATTGATGCTCCGGCTGCAAACAGCGGCAACTAGCAGATTTACGAAAAAGGATATATAAGGCCCACTGAGAGTGGGCTTTTTTTATGTAATTAGGATTCCAATTAAGAGACCGGAGATGATGATGTAGGGGGTGGGAATTCTTGTGAAGAATAGCAGGCTCGCAGTTCCTATCATCAGAAGATAGTTTATCGTCGTCCCTTCAATGCTTTCAAACAGTAGGAACGTCGCTGCCATTACCATGCCGGAACTAACTGCGTTGATACCCTCCAAGGATGCCTTCACCACGCGATATCGTTTCAGATCCTCCCAAAACCTAATAACAAAAAAGATCAAAAAGGTTCCTGGTAGGAAGATGCCGGCAGCAGCCATGAAAGCTCCAAGGATCTGAGCCCCAAGACCCAAATCACGCATGCTAAGCGCCCCTACATAGGCACTGAAGGAGAAGACGGGTCCTGGGATGGCTTGAACAAAGGCATAGCCCGATATGAACTCCTCACTTGTGAGATATTTCTTGAATTCCACAAACTCGGTGAAGAGCAGTGGAACCAGCACCTGACCGCCACCAAAAATCATGCTTCCGTTCCTGTAGAAATTGTCAAATAGCCGAAGTGCCTGGGAATCTGTGACCCGCCAGAGTACAGAGGCTACCATGATTACAGAAAACCAAATAATCAGATTTGTCCAGTTGATTTTGATGTGTGTTTTTTCCTGGATCGGTTGCCTGTTGAATCTGAAAGCAGTAATGCTGCCTCCGGCAATGATCATGACGGGGAAGATGATAGGATTCTTGAGGAAATAGGAGGTGAAAGCCGCCAATATCATCAGGAAATAACCAATCCTCGAAGAAATCACACTACTGGAAATACGATAGGCGGAATACGCCACAATGCCCACAGCCATAGGTTGGATGATTCTGAGAAAGTCCAGGGAAATTTCCATTTGCTGCATGAAATTGACCGCGAGGGCGGCAATGGTCATGATGCAAAAGGCTGGCAACATCCAGACCAGCAGGGTCAGGTAGGCGAGGCCCGGGCCTCCGAGTCGGAACCCCAGGGCGGTTATGGTTTGGGTTGATGTGGGTCCAGGAAGTATTTGGCAGAGTGCATACAGTTCTATGAGGCCATCTTCATCGATGTAGCGACGTTTGTTCACCACCATATCCAGCAACATAGCGAGATGTGCCTGTGGTCCTCCAAATGCAGTTAGTGACAGTATCAGTACATCCCTGAGAAAAATAATATACCGTACCTGCCGGATCGCCATTATTTTTTCAACCCAATTTCACGTAGCCTCTCATCCAGAAACTCTCCCGCGGTCATATCATCATATTGCTTGGGATTGTCTTCAGAGACACAACTTTCCAGGCAAGTGAGATCCATCGAAGATTTCGGATGCATGAAGAAGGGAATGGAAAACCTGCTCGTCTTCATCTTTTCCCTTGGGGGGTTGACCACGCGATGGATGGTAGACTTGAGGGAGTTATTTGTGAGTCTTGACATCATATCCCCAACATTCACCACAATTTGGTCCGGAAGTGCCGTAATGGGTATCCATTCACCATCTCTTCGCAAAACCTGCAACCCATCTGCGCTGGCACCCATGAGCAAGGTGATCAGGTTTATATCTCCATGTTCAGCGGCTCGGACGGCATCCCTGGGGATATCATCCGGATTTTCAATTGGGAAGTAATGAATCGCCCTGAGAATACTATTACCAGAACGCACCTTGTTGTCAAAATACGTTTCTTCCAGGCCTAGGTACAGGGCTATAGCTCTCAACATTTGGATTCCCGCATCTTCCAGAATCTTATAGGTCTCCGTCGCCAATGTTTCTAATTCGGGGGTTTCGGCCGGCCAAATATTATCTGGGTAGTCGGCTAACTTGCTGCCTGAAGGCTGCCCTACATGGTAAAATTCTTTCAGGTCACCGGTATTCCGGCCCTTTGCCTTCTCCTTGCCTTTACTAATGTATCCCCTCTGGCCAAAGAGTTCTGGCTTTTCGTAGTTCAGTTTTTCCTCATCCGAGAGATGGAAAAACTTCTGGACGGCTGCATATAGCTCTTCGGTCAGTTGGTCAGATAGCCCATGGTTTTTTATGGCTACAAAACCAATGTTTTGGTAAGCTTTGCCAAGATCTTCGACAAATTTCGACTTTGCATTGCTGTCACCTGATGTGAAATCAGCAAGATCCAGGGAGGGTATTTCAGTATAGAGTATTTCTTTCATCACCAGACAGTTTACTTTCTAAAAATATCAAAGGCTGACATGATTTCAGGCCAAAAAGATCGTTTTTAGGAGAAAACTCGATGTAGCACTTCCAAAGATTTGATTTCCAAAGACTGACCACTATGCATTCGATAGTATTTGATAATGGCTTCGAGGACTTCAAGCCGCTGCGAACCTGTCGCTTCCAGGCCTTGTCCATAATCGCTTGAGATCAGGAGATGGGCGATTTCATCCACTTGCGAACTGCTACCTGGGAGATGCATTGTGTCGGGATCATAGCCGAAGCCAAGTAATTGAGACATCTTCAATAGCAATTGGATATGGAAGTTCTCGAAGCTTCCGCTGAGGGCTTCAAACCTGTTCACCGAAGAACTTAGAAAATCATAAAGCTCTTCGTTGACGGACTGCTCAATGGCTAGAAGTTTGTGTAGGAATTCGGCAAGGAATAATGCGATGGCACTCTTTCGGATGTTGAATCGAATGTCGCTATTGGCTTTTTTGATCTTGTACTCACTGAGCCTGTGCAAATCGCTGTTTTTGCTTTCGTAGAAAACAAGTTCCAACATCGTAAGCGGCTCGAAGAATCCCAATTTTCTTTTGCTTCTGGGACTCCGTATCCCGTTGATAATATAGGATTGGGAACCATACTCCCGGGTGAAGAATCGAGCGATGATGGACGACTCTTTGTATTTGATGTAGTTTAGGCAGATTCCTTGGGTCTTGGAGATCATCTGACAACAGCCACTTTCCCGACAAAAGTCTCTTCCCCATCAAAATTGCTGCTGAAGAATAGATATACCCCGCCATGAACTGGTTGATTGGCGAGATTTCGTAAGTTCCAGGTCGCGGTACCACCAATGGCGTCGACCTCTTGCACCAGATTGCCATTGATATCGGTAATCTTCAAATTGGCATTTTCCACAAGGCCCGAAATGCTTACCAGATCGTGTGTGGTAGGGTGAACTGGGTTGGGGAAAATGGTGACATTGCGATGACGAAAATCGCCAATCGAAGATCCGGACCTGTAGCTGCACAAACCGCGATCAGTCAAAATAAACATCTCACCGGACTCCTGGTCATAAGTTAATTCGACGATTTCATCGGAAAGCAAGGGGCTGTTTTCGGCGGTGAATCTTTCATCTACTGTGCTTATCTCTTCATCGATTACCCAGAGGCCGCTGGAGGTACCGATCCATTTGCGGTTACCTCCGTCCACCGCCAAGGCAGTTATTTCTTCGCCATCAAGTAGCGGAAAACCTTGAAAAATGGGCTGTAGTGCTTGAGTACTTGTGTTGATGAAAGTAGCATCAATGACAAAGACAGGCCCCTGGTTTGTGCCTATCCATAACTCATCATTTCTGTCGATGACTATCGAATTCACGATGGGAGAGGGCAATCCTTGGCCAGTTCCCAAAGGAAAAGAAAGGTTACCATCGGGGTTGAAAGCACTGACTCCCCAAGTCGATCGGTCATTTTGAATCCACACTACCCCCCCTTGCGAGATGAGTATGTCCGCTGGCCCAGTCGTGCCAATTTCCTCAGCTGAGAAGGCATTCCATCCTGTTTCTCCAAGTTGGAATAGGCCTTCGTCGTTGTCCGCTACCAGTGCATAGAGAAACGTGGGGCCAGGCCTTATTCTTGGGATATTCAGTGGGTCTTCCGTAGATAAATTCTCCTCTTCCATGAGCGAAAGGTTGAAGACGCCATCTCCCATGGAACTCAGGTAGGCCTGCCCATTGAATGTGGCCACGTCACTGATGTTGGAGAAGCCCGGTATTTCCTGGTGATTCCAACTGTTGGAGAAGCTGGAGAACCCCGGAGTGTCCGTAGTTGGGGAGGAGCCACCGTAGAATACGTAGAGCGAGTCTATGAACTCAATGTGATTGATTTCATCACTGAGGGGCCCATCGGGGACGATTTCAACAAAGGATTCGCCGTTGATATTCGTCAAGCCACCATCATTGTCCGCTACAAATATGTCGGAAGCATCCACATACACTGATTGGGCGTCATTGAAAGAAGTACTCACGACGTCTACGGAAGCGTCCTCCTCTGATCTCCATAAGGTGGTAGGTCCCAGGATGAAGACACTGCCAAGGTCTTGAAACAAAGAGATGATGGGCTCATCCACCATTTCCACTACGTTGAATTCGTCTTGGACCAGCGACATGACAGTGGAGTCGGTTGCGATGAGAAACGGGCTCTTCACACCTTTAGCGAAGAGGGCATTAGCAGGCGAGTTGGCGATGACTTCCCAATTGTTGAAATCCAGAAGGTTGTTGTTCAACCCCCCTCTCAAAAGTCCGGCACTCGTGGAGGCTAGAATGAAATTGTCAAGTATGGCAATGTCAGTAATGTTCAAAACCTCGCCATTTGGGCCTATTTCGCTATAGAATTCCCTAATCTCAAGTAAAGTCAGATCCACCACTGCAATCCCAAAGGAAGTACCGATGTAGGCGACCGGACCCTCAGCAGCAATCGCGTTGATGGATTTGTTCGTGATGCTTGTGATTTCTGCTAAGGCGCTGAGCTGAGTTACGGAGGAGCTTGATACGATATCTATTGCTCCGGTCGAATGCCCGACAATGAGTAGTCCTATGTCCCTGATGTATTGTATGGCAGAGGCGCCGGGTTGGGATAATCCGTCAGTTTTTGAAATGAGGGTGATGGATCCGTCGCTGATGCTGAAGAGGCCATTCTCGGAAGCGCAAAAAGTCACACCATTGCCACCAGTGATCAGCTGCGCATTTTGGAAACTAACGTGATTTCGCCAGGTGTTCACGGGAATTCCTTGTCCGAGGAGAACATTCCAGAAGCCGCAAAAGGCCACAGTGCTATAGAGCCATTTTTTCATAGAAGCATTTTCTGCAAAGCGCCTCGTAAACGTCTTTTTCACCAATTACTACTTTCTTTTTGGACTTTGATCTCCTGTAGGAGTAGGAGGCAACACTTCCACAATTCATGCATATAGCATGCACTTTGGTGATGTATTCGGCGATACCCATGAGTTTGTCCATTGGTTCAAAAGGTCTGCCCTTAAAGTCCATGTCCAGTCCTGCTACGATCACTCGCTTGCCTTGATTTGCCAGAAGATTGGCCACCTCAATGATGTCATGATCAAAGAACTGTGCCTCGTCTATACCGAGAACCTCGCAGTCTTCACAGCGCAGCAAAATGTCCTTGGAAAATGCCACAGGAGTAGAGTGAATGGCATTCTCATTGTGAGAGACGATCTTCTTTTTTGAATAACGCTGATCAATGATGGGCTTAAATATCTCAACCTTTTGCTGTGCAAGAAGTGCGCGGTTGAGTCGTCTTATGAGCTCTTCGGTTTTTCCGGAAAACATCGATCCACAGATGACCTCTATCCAACCTCCATACTTTTGGTAACCAGCGCGGTTAGTCGGTTCCACAAACATCTAGTAAACATAGGTCAGATGGGGTAATTTACACCCGTCCGGGATTTCTAAATCCAGGTCCTTCTCGACTGAAATTTGACAACTCAGGCGTTCATCACACTTGAGTCGTCCATGGTCACTGAACCGCTGTTCAGCTTGCGTG
This sequence comes from Cyclobacteriaceae bacterium, assembly GCA_965601475.1. Classification (GTDB taxonomy): domain Bacteria; phylum Bacteroidota; class Bacteroidia; order Cytophagales; family Cyclobacteriaceae; genus JAWPMT01. Next base: position 3,478,882 of record OZ271832.1, read on the forward strand.
AGTTTTATGGGAGCAACTTCTCCGGCTAATATCTTTATCCTGCAAGTGGTGCAGCGACCTTTACCCCCGCAAGCGTGCATGATATCTGTATGTTGCAGCAAAATAGATAACAGTTTCGTATTTTTAGCATCACAAGGGATAGGGTCCACGGACAAATTCCGGATGTTGATTTGGAACATTTTTAGCAACCTCTAATTGGGATGAGTAGACAGTTGAACGAGGATTTTGTGGCAAATTACAAAAACTCATTTTGCAGTTCGGTAGTGCCAAAAGCTTTCGAAGGAAAATCGACGCTTAGCGGCAAGGAACTTCTCCACATTACCCCGTCCAAGCAATTGAATTTCTTCGTGATGAAATCCTTGTACAAGGAGTGGCAGGACGAGATGAAGCGGTTAGAAAGCCCCTTCTTTGATTACAGGGATACCGAAGTCAGAAAAGCCCTGATGCAATTCATGAATACCTTGTCCCAGCACATATCGGTGAACCAAGAGACCTTACAGTCACTCATGAACAAGGCATTGGATGATTGCTTTACCTTAATTGTGGCTCCGGCAGCCTTTGTAAGGGGGGAGTTCAAGGGCAGGGAGAATGCTGAATATTCACCAAAACACGCCAAGTCAATCCTGAAATACGTCAAGGTCCTTCATGAAGAATTTGATGATTTCTTCAATGCGCAGGCCAAAGGCTCCTATGCGGATGTTTTCGAGATAGCCGAGGATTATTTCGCAGATGTGGACCTTACTGCCGCCCAGGAGTTGATGCTCTCAGCGCTTTCGCAAGTGGAGCCAATAGCCATTGATTCACTTCTTGCCGAAGAAGAATTGATAGATGTTATTGAATTTGACGAGGAGGATCTGGAAGAGGAGACCACCGAGGAAGGAAGTATGCCGGTGAGCGACACGAAAGAGGAGGAACCTCCGGTGTCGGAGACCCCTGAGCCGGAAGAAGTAGCAGCAGAAAAAGAAGAAGTGGAAGATGCGGATGAACCCACAGAAGAGCCACCAACCGCGGAGCAGCAATCCGTGGCTGAGCCCGCCGAGCCAGAAAAGGAGGAATATGCCGAGGCTATCGAGACGGTGAATGATCAATTTCAGCAGGAAGAGGAGACACTCGCGACACACCTGGAGGAAACTGATCCTGTGAAATCCATGATGTCCTCCATCTCCGTAAACCAACAATACATGTTTGCCCAGGAATTGTTCAATGGAGATGCCAATACATTCCAGAAAGCGATTTCGGAGTTAGAATCTTTTGAATCCTTTGATGAGTCTGTAGAACATCTGGTTTCGCAATATGCCAGAAAGTACGACTGGGATATGAATTCAGATGAAGTTAAGGAGCTGCTGAAGGTAATTTTCCGACGATTCCGTTGATACTACCGCTGTAAGATCTGCATTCTCTGTGCATCCAGCTTAAGCAATATGAACAACAATATTGTGAAAGACCAGAGACTCGACCCACCGTAGCTGATGAAGGGCAACGGGATACCAATAACAGGGAATAGGCCTACCGTCATGGATACATTGACCAATATGTGGAAGAAGATGATACTCACGGCGCCATATCCATATAACCTGGGAAACCCTGCTTTTTGCCTATCTGCTATGGCCAGCATTCGCATGAGGAGAACCGCAAAAAGGATGAGCACCAGTGTGGTGCCCAGCCAACCGTGTTCTTCTCCAACAGTGCAAAATATAAAGTCAGTTGATTGTGCTGGGACGAAATCAAATTTTGTCTGCGTTCCCCTCAAATAGCCCTTTCCTGAAAATCCTCCAGAGCCAATAGCGATTTTCGATTGGGTCACGTTCCATCCTACACCCAGAGGATCAATGTTAGGATTCACCAGAAGCTGGACCCGTCTTTGTTGATGAGGTTTGAGTACATCTTCGAGAACAAAGTCCACACTGAAAATGGTACCCAGGAATACGAACAGAATCGCAACAATGATGGCGATTTGGGTAAAGGTTCTCTTTGACAATCCAATGGCCAGGATCGCCAGTATCACAATGCTGATTATGAGTACCGTTTGGTTGACCAAAAGCGTCAGAAGGAAGAGACCAATGAATATGAGCGGAGCCACTACCAGCAAGGGGTTCATACCTTGACGAAAGAGTACGATCACGAGACTGCCATAAACCATTGCCGTTCCGGCGTCACCCTGCAGAACGATAAGCAGCGCAGGTACGGAAAAAATGGCGACAGCCAGTGCAAGTGTTTTAAGATCTCGCAGGTCCGACGATTTGGAAAGAAAAGCGGATAATGCCACGACCGTAGCGAACTTCGAGAATTCGGATGGCTGCAATCTGAAGCCACCCAGTTGAAACCAGGATCTTGATCCTGCTACTTCCGTACCGAAAATCAGCACAGCCAGAAGCAGCGTGATCATCGCTCCATAAATGATCCAGGAAAATGTCTCATAAGCTTTGGCATCAATAAGGAATACTATTCCGATGAGTACAACACTCGTCGCAATCCACAGGAGCTGCTTACCTGAGTTTTGAGAGATGTTGAAGATGGATCCACTGGTATCAGGGTCGAAATCTGCTGCATAGATATTGATCCACCCAATCAGCACCAATGCAAAATAGATGAGGATTGTAAACCAATCAACCCTGCTCAGGAGTCTCTCTTCGCGCATTCGTGAATATTCCGTTTAGTACATAATCCTCTAGCCAGGGTCGAGTAATCTCTCCCCTAAGGTAATATTCTATTAGCAGGCTTGCTGTGGAGGCTGCGGCACGTCCTCCCTGACCGGCATTCTCTACGTAGACTGCAATAGCGATGCTGGGCGCCTCCTTGGGTGCAAAGCCCATGAAACCAGAATGATCTGGGTAGGGTGGGTTTTCCACGGTACTTGTCTTTCCGCAGATGGCAATATCCGGAATGAACGCCCTGATGCCTGAGCCTGCCTGAATTACTTTCTCCATGCCATCGATAACGACTGGGAAGTGCTGACCGTCAATGCCCACATCATAACGCTCGTAGGGCAGGGCCTCACCTGCAACGGACTTCACGATGTGCGGTTGGTAGAAGTAACCTTTATTGGCTAGCAATGCTCCGAGGTTTGCCATTTGTAGTGGAGTGACCAGCAATTCGCCTTGTCCGATGCTTAGGGAATAAATATTGGAGAATTTCCAGCGGTTAGTGCCGTACACCCGGTCGTAGCGGTTCAGTGTGGGAATGTACCCAGGTTTTTCTCCGGGCAAATCCAGTCCAAGCGTTACACCGAGCCCAAACTTCTGGAGGTATAGGCGCCATTTTTCAAGACCGATTCTTGTATCGATGTATTGGTTGCTATGTTCACCTTGTAAGAGTACCCTTCGAAATACCTGATAGAAATAGTTATTTGATGAATAGGTAATTGCCCGTGCCACATCATAAAAGCCCGCAGGTGCCAGGTCACCAATCAGGGAGTTGTCATTATATATCTGCTCTTTGGCTCCAACAACACCTTCCTGCAGCGCAATCAAGGATTGCACTGTCTTGAACATGGACCCTGGCGGATACATAGCCTGTACCGGCCGGTTGAATAGTGGTTTCAATGAGTCTCGTTGCAATTCCCGAAAATTCTCGCTGAACTTTCTTCCAGTCAACATGGCGGGATCATAATATGGAGCTGATACAAACGCCAGTACTTCGCCTGTGCTGGGTTCTATGGCCACAACACTGCCCTTCTTGTTGGCCATTAATTGTTCCGCATATTGCTGGAGCTTAAGGTCTATGGTGATCTGGATATCCTTTCCAGCCTTCGGCAACGTGTCAAAAGCCCCATCTCTGAAATCTCCTTCCACAATGCCTCGCACATTGACCATTTTGTAGGTAACACCCCTTTTGCCTCGTAGAACGTGCTCGTAGGACTTCTCCAGGCCATTGATGCCCACGTAATCTCCCGGTCGGTAGTAGCCAGTCGTATCTCTCTGAATTAGGCTGCCGGTAATTTCACCTACATACCCGAGGGCGTTACTCATCGTACTATGATTGTAGGATCTGTAGGTTCTCGTCTGTACATAAAACCCCTTAAGCTGACTAATTTGATCCTGGATCTTGGCAAAAAGCTCAGGTGAGATCTGCTTGTCAAATGTGGAAGGCAGGCCATAGGAAAAGCGCTGCGCTGACCGAAGCCTTTGCCCGTATTCACCTACTTCAAGGTCAAGAAGATCGATGATTTTTGTGGAGTCCTTGTCCTCCACTTCTTTGGGGACTACCATCAGGTCAAATATGGGGTCATTGTGAGCAATCAACTCCTGATTCCGGTCGTAGATCAATCCTCGATAGGGGTACTGCGTTATCTTCTGTACGATATTATTCTCAGCCGCCAGCTTGTACTCATCACTGATCATTTGCAAAAAGAAAAGCCTCGCACCAAGGCCGAGAAAGGCCAGGATGATAATAGCGCGGATTACAATGGCCCTTTCATTCATCTTCTTCTTTTGTTAGCGATGAGAGAATTGCTCAGTACGATCACTAGTGTCGTGAGCAGACTGCTGTAGAAGATTCTGGAGAAAAGGAGCATGAACGGGTTGAGTGAGCCATTTTCCAATGTGAAGAGCAACGTGTGATGCAGGAAAATCAGGGGGAAAATAAACAGCAGGAAGCTTCCAAAACCCCAGGAATGAACCTGTATGGTAGCCAGATCATCCGGTGTTCCTTTCAGTCTTGTGAGCCACGGGTATCTCAGGAAAGCTACGAGCACGGTTGCACTGGTGTGAATCCCTGGAGTGCTGGAGAAAACATCTATTATCAGACCTAAAAAGAAGGCGATTGTCATCGTGCTTATCCGAGACTGTCTGGGTGGCAATAACAGAATGAAGGCGACGTAGAAGAAGGCAAAAGCCGTATTGAAAATTGCAAATTTGTATAGGACAAGGAGTTGCAACAAGACGTAGACCAGCAAGTGTGTCAGCAACGTTCTGTTCTCCTTATTCATAGCGCTTCAACCGTTTCTATGGCAAGACTATCGATCTCCTCTCGCCGCTCATTATTCACAATGTATGCATAATCAATGGACGAGAAATCCGTACTCAACTCCGCTTCAACAAAGTAGAAAGGTGATTCGGGCGTCAAAGTGACGCTGTCTACAATACCCACCATGACACCGGGGGGATAGATCGTATTATAGCCTGACGTTACGATAGTGTCTCCCTTAAACACGTCAATGTGCCGCGGGATGTAGCGGATGGAAATCTTGCGGAAGTCCAGGTTTTGCCATTGGGCTGTGCATAGTGTGCCAGTTCGTTTGATTTCCACGCTGGTCAGGGTAGAGGGGTTGAGGATGGAAGCCACCGTGCAAAACCGCTCAGAGCATGATAATACCCTTCCAATTATGCCGTTTCCGGACAAGACACCCATATTGGCCTTTATCCCCTGGCTTTTTCCGGTTGCAATCGTCAGGTAGTTAGTGGTTCGTCGGTAGGTATTGTTCACCACCCTGGCTGGAATCACAGCAAAGTCACTCCGTTTATTGTTGGTTGGTAGTTGACTTGCAATAGTATTTGCCAACTGCTCTCGTAGCCATGCATTTTCAATCGCCAGATCCTCGTTGATATTCTTTAGCCGAAAATAATCTGCACTATTGTTGCCAAGGGTTTGAACCGAGCCACTGAGTGCATTGGATGAGTTGAAAAATGAGGCACCGTAGAAGCTATTGGTAGATAGCAGTAGGATAATACACAGCGACTCGAGAAACAGGAAATACGCTGCAACCCTGTATTTGTATAGAAAATCGAGGATTCTCCTCATTTAGGTCATCAATACTGCTTTGTAAGCTGGAAGATTCTTAAGTGCGTTCCCGGTTCCCCTTACCACGGCCCTCAGTGGGTCTTCAGCGATGTGGATTGGCAGCTTGGTTTTCAAAGCTAGCCGTTTGTCCAAACCTCTTAGCAACGCACCACCACCAGTAAGATAAATGCCGTTGTCATAGATGTCAGCTGAGAGCTCTGGTGGCGAGATTTCCAGTGCTTTCAAAACAGCCTCTTCAATCTTAGAGACGGATTTGTCTATGGCAAAGGCAATCTCCGAATAGGAGATTTTGATCACTTTTGGAATCCCAGTCATCAGGTCCCTTCCTCGGATCTCATAATCCTCCGGCGGTTCATCCAATTCTGTTAATGCTGATCCCACCTCGATCTTGACACGCTCAGCTGTTCGCTCACCTATCAGCAGGTTATGCTGTCGTCTCATATAATCCAGGATATCCTTGTTGAAAGAGTCTCCAGCGACGCGAATGGATTGGTCACAGACGATACCAGATAAGGCGATAACAGCGATTTCCGTTGTACCACCACCAATGTCTACCACCATGGATCCGATGGGTTGATCAATATTAATCCCAATACCGATGGCTGCGGCAATAGGCTCATGGACCATATACACTTCCTTGGCTCCCGCATGTTCGGCAGAATCCCTTACAGCCCGTTTTTCCACCTCTGTGATTCCTGAAGGAATACAAATGACCATTCTGTGTGAGGCGGGGAACAGCTTTTTACTACTGCCATCTATCATCTTGATCAAGCCTCTGATCATGTGCTCAGCAGCATGGAAATCGGCGATAACCCCATCTTTCAGGGGTCTGATAGTCTTGATATTTTCATGGGTCTTTTCGTGCATTTGCATCGCTTCCCTCCCAATAGCAAGTACCTTATTGGTATTCTTATCAATGGCGATGATTGAGGGTTCGTCGACAACTACCTTGTCTTTGTTGATGATCAAAGTATTTGCAGTGCCAAGGTCTATGGCTATGTCGCTTGAAAAGATGTCAAATAGGCCCATATGAAGTGGTCAAAATTTGGAAATCGAATTTACTAATTTGTTCGGTATACTAAGCCAGGAAAAATCCAGTTGGTCCTTTTTAGCACTTGTCAGTGTTTGAAGTGACGGAATCCTGTAAAAACCATGGTCATATCATTGCCATCACAGAAATCTATGGACAAATTGTCCTTGATCGAACCTCCTGGTTGGATGACGGCTTTGATGCCAGCATTCCTTGCAATCTCTACACAGTCTGGAAAGGGGAAAAAGGCATCTGAAGCCATTACTGCACCATCCAATGTGAAGCCAAATCGTCCAGCCTTTTCAATGGCTTGGTGTAAGGCATCAACCCTGGATGTCTGGCCAACACCACTGGCCAATAGCTGATTATTCTTCGACAGAACGATAGCGTTGCTTTTTGTGTGTTTGCAAATTTTGGATGCGAATAGAAGATCGGATATCTCCTCCTGTGATGGTTTTTTCTGAGTAGGAACTTTCAGGTCTTCTGCTTGATCGGTCTTCCAATCACCCTGCTGAACCATCAGTCCATTCATCATTGAGCGCTGTGATGTGCCACCTTCGAAGGGTTGTTTTTGCACAAGCAGGATACGGTTTTTCTTGGTTTGGAGGATCTCCAACGCCTTGGTAGAGAAGCTCGGAGCAATAGCGATTTCGAAAAACAGGCTATTCATTTTTGTGGCCGTGGCTTCATCAATTTCCTGGTTGGTCACCAGCACTCCTCCGAAGGCAGAAAGTGTATCTGCAGCGAAGGCTTTCTCATAGGCCACACTCAGGTTCTCGTCAACTGCCAAACCGCAGGCGTTGTTGTGCTTGAGTATAGCGAAAGCCGTTTCATCAGCAAATTCTGAGATCAAATGCGTTGCTGCCTCAATGTCAATCAGATTGTTGTAGGAGATGTCCTTACCCTGAAGTTGCTCGAAGTATGCTTCGAAATCCCCAAAGAATGCACCCTGCTGATGGGGGTTTTCTCCATAGCGCAATTCCTTCTTACCACTGAAACTCAGCTTGTGGGCAGGCACCTGAGCTTCTTTATTGAAATGATTGAAAATATGTGTATCGTAGTGCGAAGAGGTGTCGAACGCCCTGGCTGCAAACAGCTTGCGAGTTTCCTCAGTGCTGGTACCCCCGGCTTCCAACAAGGCAAGCAGGTCCGGGTAATACTTGCGATCACTTACAATCAGCACGTCTTTGTAGTTCTTGGCGGCGGCTCTAATCAGTGAAATTCCCCCAATATCAATCTTCTCAATGATGTCCTGCTCTGACGCTCCTGACGCCACGGTCTCCTCAAATGGGTAAAGGTCCACGATGACTAAATCAATTGAAGGAATTTTGTATTGGCTGCGCTCATCTCCGTCGCCTTGATGGTCTCGACGGTATAATATGCCTCCAAAGATACTCGGGTGCAGGGTCTTCACCCGGCCCCCAAAGATGCTGGGGTAGTCTGTGAACTCTTCCACACCTTGAACACTGAGCCCTTGGTCCCTGATGAACGCTTCAGTGCCACCTGTCGATATCAATTTCACACCGAGATCGTGAAGTTTTTCAATGATCGGTGCCAAACCTTCCTTGTGGTAGACAGAAATGAGTGCAGATTCGATTTTCTTTTTGGTCATGCTTTTCTGAGAAAGCTGCAAAAGTAATCTTTCTCTACGTTGTGCCTCGACGATTTTCACTTCCCATTTCGCAGGATATGCGCTTCAACTGTTTTGGGGAAGTATTGATATTCCAGTTCGTGGATTTTGGATGCAAGAGAGTCGGGTGTTTCCCCCCCAGCTATTGATAGTGATTTCTGAAAAATTATTTCTCCACGGTCATATACCTCATCTACCAGGTGAATAGTGATCCCCGAATTGGCTTCATTATTGGCGATGACAGCTTCATGAACTTTGGAGCCATACATTCCCTTTCCTCCGTACGATGGCAATAGCGCCGGGTGAATATTGATGATTCGTCTCGGAAACGCCTGAACCAAATGCTGAGGAATGAGGAGTAGAAAACCGGCCAATACAATGTAGTCGATGTGGCTGTCTTTGAGGTCCTTGGCAATCGAGCCATTCCGGAGTTCATCCTTGTTGAACACAAGTGTAGGAATTCCAAGACTTTCAGCCCTTGCCAGCACGCCTGCGTTAGGCTTGTTGCAATAAATCTTGACGATGCTGATACGCTCATGCGATGCAAAGAATCTGGCAAGATTTTCGGCATTTGTGCCGTTACCTGATGCAAAAATGGCAAGCCTGATCACTATGTTACTGATTGAGTAAAATGCTTATGATACCTGTTAGGATGATATAGCTACAGAATTTTTTGAGCCTTTCAAAATCCAAATGTGTGTCGGCTTTGTAAACGCTATAGGTAAACCAAATGAAGAATGGTGTGAGTGCCACAAAATAGAAGCGGAGTATCCAGTTCATTTGTGTCATCAGGAAGCCCATCAACAAGGCCGCACCAGCCAGGACGACAATATAGATGACAATTTTGGCACCGCGAATTCCCCAGACTACCGGGACCGTCGTACATCCAAATGCTGCTTCACCTTTCACATCCTCGATGTCCTTCAATACCTCTCTGAGGAAAACCATAATGAATGCAAAGAATGCATAGATCAACACGATGTTGCTCGTCTCCCTGTAGTACAATGGTAAGATCAGCAGCGTCATTCCTGTGAGCGCGCCAATGGCAAGATTGCCAATTAAGGGGAGTCGTCGCAGGTGATTGGAGTACAGCCACAGAGATGTCGATGAGATGATATGAACCAAGCCAACGAAGACATCGACATAGAATCCAATAGCTACCGCGACGAAGTTCAAGAAGCTATGCAGAAGAAGTGCCTTGCGTCGCTTCAGTACAACGCCAATGATTACCTTATCCGGTCGGTTGACCATATCAATCTTCTGGTCGTAGTAGTCGTTGATCAGGTAGCCTGCCGCTGCGATCATCAATGTGCTTGCGATGACTAGAAAAAGTCCAATATCGACCGGGGGTTTTTGCAGAATGAATACCACTGTCGAGACTTGAGCGAAGCCTATGATCAGCAGGTTGGGTATTCGCGAGGCCCTAAGAAATCCGACCAGGCTATTCATTGCTACCGATTTTCATGAAGATGGACTTGGACAGCAACCGATATAAGTCCTTTTCATCAGGCCCGGCCAGAAGTTCCAGATGCTTCTGTTGTATTCCCAGATCTCCTCTTACAGCGGGTCCGGTTTGAGCGTTTTTCGGACCAATTTCAAACGCTTTGTCCAAAGTTTCATTTACCAGCTTCTTGACTGCTGCGAAATCGACTTTGGATTCAGTAAGAAATTGCTCAGCTTGCCACCACATAAAATTTGCAAAATTCGAGGCGTACACTCCAGCCATGTGCAGTCGCAATCGCGCTTCACCATTTAGGAAACTCACATGGTCACTTAAGCTGCTGGCGAAAGTCACCAATTTACCAGAATCCTGCTGACGCCTCACTTCCAGGAATAAAGGTACCTCCTTGAACTCGGTTGGCCTACCCTTTGTGAAAGTTTGGAAGGGGTACATTACTCCCACGGGGTTATTCAAATCCATCGGGAATACCGTCAGATCCGTGGCACCTGAGCAATGCACCAGTACAGTAGAAGGAGCGTAGCTATACTCCGACACGATCGTCTCAAGGGCCTCATCGCTGACGCAGAAAAGGACAAAATCGCTTGAAATGGTGTGTCCGGGTAAAATGGAATGACAATGTAGGTTGAGACTTCTACCGAAGCTACGAGCTCGATCCTCGTCTCTACTTGCGATGGCATCAATACTATGATCGCCGGTAGCAAGAGCGCTGGCCAAATGCCATGCGAGATTACCAGTACCCACGATCGTTATGGAAAAAGGCATCAGGTCTCTACGCCTTTGTCACGCATTTTTGAGAATTCGGTGTACCTACGCACTATAGCTATGATGAAGCCGGCGACGAGCAAAAACGTACCAAGCCACAGGATATTGATCAAAGGTTTTTCCACCGCTTCGATAATAATCCAGTCTTTTTGCGTCGTGTTGACACCAAACGTGAAACTATTGTCGTCGGGGTTAATGGATTCAATATAGAACTTACTGGCTAGATCATTCACCACCACTGGTATTTTTCCTGCCATTCGCTCCTTGATGAGGTATACAGGCTCAGCCGTGTAGGTTTCGTATTCTCCCTGGATTTCAATGATGGCTTTCACTGCCACATCCTCACTGTCCAAGCCAACACCATTGACTTCTCTTACGGGTTCCATACCGGCAAATTTGGCGGCGTAGTCATTCACGAAGAAAGTCTCACCCAGCTTCAAAGTCATCATCTTGGTTTCACTCCAGGTAGGTTCGTCCGTAGGGTCGGGGTAAGTGCGTACGTGTGTATAAAGGTCTGCAGTAAGCGTACGGTTGATATCCGGAGAATAGACTGTTCCCATGTTTTTATTTTGTTGCACACGAGGGAATAAGGTGAATACTTTTCCAGCGCTTACTTCATAGGCGACTTCGAAGTAGCTGTTCTCTCCATTGACAAGCTCAATCGTGTCCCCTTTGGATACGCTGCTGCCATTGCTGGTCTCAAAATCCCGAATGGCCACCACCTCCAGAGGGTGATTTGTAGAGGTAAGATGGTCAATATCCATGAATTCGTATCCCCTGGCGTATTTTCGCAAACCCTTGTAGGTGAGGGAGTAGTCCTCCATAGGTCTGGGTTCATTGAGAAAAAGTAACAGATTGTCTCGGTTGATTTCGTCCGGAAGTTGGTTGCTCCAGACCATGCCTGTGGTATTCTTGGACAGAATTTTGGAATAGCCAGAAGAGAATATAATGCCGATGACCATCATGGCCATCCCGATATGGGCAATGGAACCACCGGCTAGCTTGAAATTCGATTTCCGCAATCCCAGCAGAATTTTTCCGTTTGCTACAATCGAATATACCCCACCTACCAGGAGAAGCAGAAAGGAGAGCTCATGGACTTTTGCGATGAGGAAAATAATGGTCGAAACGATCAGGGTGATCATCAAGGGTCCCTTTATTTCGTTCACAAATGCCTCCTTGTCCATTTTTTTCCACCAGAAAAATTGACCGGTCCCGGATAGGATGACTAAAGCTAACGCAAACCAAAGTTGAAACTTGGTGTAGAATCCCACCTGATCCACTGGGGGAGCGAGGTTAGAGGAAACTCCGAATAGACCCAGGATATCATTGTATACAGGGATAGAAGTTGGGATGATGACCTGAAACGCCATGAGGCAAAGGACCGTCGAGCCCATGAAGATCCAGAATTCCCTGGAGTAAACTGCCGTCTCGGTGGCCTTGGTTGGAATGTTCTTCCAGGCTCTGACACTCAGAAAGGTTGAGATTCCGAGGAAAACAAACAGATAGATCAGCAATTGACCTTGGAGTCCCAGGTCGGTGAACGAGTGAACGGAGGTCTCTCCCAATATTCCACTCCGTGTCAGGAAAGTGGAATAAAGTATAAGTATGAAAGTAGCGACGACCAAGACAATTGCGCTTTTCAATGCAGTATCGCTTTTCTTATATGCAATCATCACATGCACAGCGGCGACAAGCGTCAACCATGGCACATAGATGGCGTTCTCCACCGGGTCCCAGTTCCAATAGCCACCAAAATTTAATGTTTCGTAGGCCCAATATGCACCCATCAGAATACCTACCCCCAGGACTAACGCGGAGAATTGTGCCCACGGCAATGCCGGACGCACCCAGGATTTGACGTTGCCGGTTAGCAGGCCGCCGAGGCAATATGCAAACGGGACCACCGTACTGGCAAAACCAAGGAAGAGCGTAGGGGGGTGGATCACCATCCAATAGTTTTGCAACAGGGGATTCAAGCCGTTCCCATTTTCCGGAATGAAGTCCGGATTGAGTTGGAAGATTGTATCTTTTATTACATCTCGAAGTAGCATGAAAGGGGAGCTGCCAATCTTCAGCTCAAGTATGACCGAGCCCAATATCATCGAAGTGAGAAAGGCCTGTGTCAGAGAGACGAAAGTCATCACCGGAGCTCGCCAAAACTTATTGGTGTGGATCAATACGATGCCGAGAATGGCATTCCAAAACATCCAAAGTAAGAAGGAGCCCTCCTGTCCATTCCAAAAGCTGGAAATCTGATAGTAAACTGGCAGGTATTTCGACGTGTGGCTCCAAGCATAATGGTACTCGAAGTAATGCCTGTTGATGATCGCGAAGAGGGTGATAACGACACCAAGGATAGCAATGGCATGAACATAGAAGGTGATCACACCGAACCTCTTCCAACGGTCTTCCTTGATTCCCTTGAAGAATGACAATGAGGCTGTAATCGAGGCAACGAATGCCAGCGTCACGAAGAAGTGACCCAGATTGCCTACCAAGTAGTGAACCATTAGACCTTAAGCTCCTCTTCCTGGTATTTTGAAGGACATTTCAGCAGTATTTTGTCCGCCACAAAAGTCTCTCCCTGATAAGACCCGATTACCACTACTTGCTCCGATCTCTCAAAGTCGGTTGGCATGGGGTTGGCATGAAGAACTTCTTGTTCGAAATTATTGGCATCCACCATCATAAACCGGAATGCCAGTTGATCCGGGCTGGTTTCAATTCCAACAATCTCACCAGCCACATTCTTCTTGAGGTGACCTACAACATGAATTTTCCTTTCCGTATTCACGGTAGCCATATCTTTTGCCTCAGAGAACGTAACATAGGTGCTGGCATCTCCCGCCGTGGAGACGATCACTACAATGGCAATAGCAATTACGATAATTCCTAGAATGTGCGATTTCCTCATTTTTTTTCTTCTTCCAGTCTCTTCAACTTCCTTTCAATTCTAAATAGGTAAATGAACAGTGCGACCAGCATTAATGCCAATACTGCCACTACCACATATATCTTCCCGTTGGAGCGCATGGTATCTGCCATCTCAACAGCCTGAGCGACCACTTGGTTACAGGTTACCCATGCAAACAACAAAAACAAGAATCTAATCATCATCTTCAATTTCTAATAGCGCTACTCTTACCCGAATACTGGCAATCCAAAAACCCAGTAAGGTCCACCCAACTACTGCCGGATAGAATACCATTCTCAAGTTACTATCAAGGTCGTATGCGTTGAATCCAGGGTTCCCGCCACTACCTGGATGCAAACTGTCAGTCAATCGAGGCAAAATGAACAGGAGTGGAATCAACAACGCAAATGCGAATATGCCATAGACAGAGGATAGGCGTGCTCTTTGGTGCTCATCAGAGATAGACCCACGAAGAATGGTGTAGGCCAGATAGATGAGAAGACCTATGGCCGATCCATTTTGCTGAGGGTCATTGCTCCATGGTTCTCCCCATGTATGGGTTGCCCACAGCATCCCAGTCAACAGGCCCAATACCCCGAAAAGAAGGCCTGTTTGCACCAACTGGCCGCTGTACAAGTCATATCGTAGGTTGGAGGTGCGCAAGTAAAGTATGCCGTAGTATACCCCAAAGCCAAACAGAAATAGCATGCCAAACCACATGGGCACATGAAAGTATAGCACCCGAATCGTCTCATTTAGGATGGGCAATCTTGGCACATACATTAGGAAGCCACCAACTACCGTGTAGGCCAGCAAAGCCATGGTCAACCACTTCCACCATTCAGATTTGATCAATCGCTCCATCTACTTTTTCCAGCTATAGGGGAAGAGAATAAAAATCATTGCAATGATAATAACATCCAAAGAGACAAGGGAGATCAGGTTGCCACTGATATCCTGGATTTTTGCCCCTGACATGATCTTTTTGGAGTTGGCTACAGCCATAACCACAATAGGTAACGCCAGCGGAAATCCCAATACTGACATCAGCAAGCTTTGATTTTTGGCATTGGCCGAAATTGAAGAGATCAGCGTAAATGCAGAACAAAGGCCAACCAACCCCGCGATGTTATTGACGGTGAACAGCCCGAAGTTCAAGTTTTGGACTGGCAGAAAGATATTGAGGAAAATCAAAACAAGCGCATTAAGGGTCAAACCATACAGGAGATTGAATATCAACTTGGCGAGTACGGCATCTCCCGGCTTGATCAGATAATAGTAATAAAGGGACCTATCTGACTCTATCAAAAATGACTTTCCAATACCTGTCACTAATGCAAATAGCGTAATTATCCAGTAGATCGAATTCCAGGTGCTGGTACTGATGGACCCCTGAAATGCAAAATAGGAGATGTATGAGATGGTCAATAGATATAGTACTATCGACAGGAAAGTTGTTGGAGTCCGGATTTCCAACCGCAAGTCCTTTTCAATGAGATGAATGATCTGTGACATCACTTTGGCTCTCGACTCATGTGGCTGTGTTACTTCAGAAAAAAGCAAAAACCGCTTTCGCGAAAGAATAGAACCTTACTTTTGCCGCAGCAAAAGAAGCACATCAAGCTCGAATGGCGAACAAAGAATCTGTATTAATTACAGGGGCCGCAGGTTTCATTGGATTTCACTTGTCGCAGAGGCTCCTTCGGGATGGTTTTGAGGTAATAGGGATAGACAACCTCAACGATTATTACGATGTCAATTTGAAGAAAGGACGGCTGGATATTTTGCAAAAGCTACCTTCCTTCACCTTTCACAAAATCGACATTGCTGATTCAGCAGAATTGAATTCCCTTTTTGGCAGCAATAACATAAAATACGTTGTAAATCTTGCAGCCCAGGCTGGAGTCAGATACTCTTTGGAAAACCCTCAGGCGTATGTCAGCTCCAATATCACTGGTTTCGTCAATGTACTTGAAGGGTGTCGCCATCACGGTATTGACCATTTGGTTTTCGCTTCATCCAGTTCAGTTTATGGAGCCAACACCACTCAGCCGTTTGCTGTTGAACACAACGTTGATCATCCTGTTTCGCTATACGCCGCGTCCAAGAAGGCAAATGAGTTGATGGCGCATAGCTATGCGAGTAACTTTGGTGTACCCGTGACTGGATTGAGATTCTTCACCGTCTATGGGCCTTGGGGCCGTCCGGACATGGCGTTGTTTCTCTTCACCAAGGCGATACTTGAGGGTCGTCCCATCGACGTGTTCAACAACGGGGACATGAAACGCGATTTCACTTATATAGATGATATAGTTGAGGGAATTGCGCGCATTATGGTGTTGCCTGCAGCAAAGAACGAACAGTGGGATGGAGGTAATCCGGATCCTTCCACGAGCTTTGCCCCCTACCGGGTTTGCAATATTGGGAGCAATAGTCCCTCCTCACTAATGCGTTTTATAGAAATTATTGAGAAAGAGGTGGGATTGAAGGCCAAAAAGAACCTTCTACCGATGCAAATTGGGGACGTTCCATCTACATTTGCAGATGTCTCCAGCCTCAAGCAACTCACTGGATTCGAACCTAGCACATCACTGACCGAAGGTATTTCCAGCTTTGTAAAATGGTATAAGGAATATTATCGCGTATGACCATCCTCATTACAGGCGGTGCAGGTTTCATAGGTTCTCATGTCGTTAGGAGACTTGTCAAAGGTTACCCGGATTACAAAATAATCAACTTTGATTCATTGACCTATGCCGGAAATCTTGGCAATCTGAGGGACATCGAGGATGAGCAAAACTACATTTTTGTGAAGGGAGACATTACCTCTCACCAGGATGTAAGAGAGGTTTTTCAGCGCTATGCACCTTCAAAGATCATTCATCTCGCCGCAGAGTCACATGTGGACCGATCCATCAATGATCCGCTGGCATTTGCCAAAGTAAATGTGTTGGGCACAATGACTTTGTTGGAAGAGGCCAGGAAAAACTGGGCGGAGCTTGAGGGACATCTATTCTATCATATCTCTACTGACGAGGTATATGGGTCCCTGGGAGAAAGTGGTTTTTTTACTGAAAACACCTCTTATGACCCCAAGTCGCCCTACTCTGCTTCCAAAGCGTCGTCGGATCATTTTGTGAGGGCCTATGCCAATACTTACGGACTTCCAGTTATTGTTTCCAATTGCTCGAATAATTACGGTCCAAATCAGTTTCCTGAGAAGTTGATTCCATTGATTATAAACAATATCAGGGAGGGAAAACCGCTGCCAATTTACGGCAAAGGCGAAAACATCCGCGATTGGCTATATGTGGAAGACCATGCATCAGCGATTGACCTGATTTTGCACAAAGGTAAGGTGGGGGAAACCTACAATATTGGCGGATTCAATGAGTGGAAGAATATCGACATCGTTATGTCTGTGTGCCAAATCATGAATGAAAAAATGGGGCAACCACAGGGTGAGGCGGAGAAACTGATATCCTTTGTAAAGGATCGGGCGGGCCATGACATGAGATATGCCATTGATGCCCGGAAAATCAGCGAGGAGCTGGGTTGGAAGCCATCATTGCAGTTTGAGGAGGGGATTCGACATACAATAGATTGGTATCTGGACAATGACGAATGGCTGAAGGATGTTACTTCCGGGAGTTACCGAAAATACTACCAGTCCCAATATCACAGCAGATGAAAGGAATAATTCTGGCAGGCGGATCAGGTACGAGATTGCATCCATTGACTTTGGCGACGAGTAAGCAGCTACTGCCAGTTTACGATAAGCCGATGATCTATTATCCACTCTCCACGCTGATGCTGTCAGGAATCCGGGATATGCTCATCATTTCCACACCGAGAGATTTGCCATTGTTCCAGCAACTACTTGGCGATGGAAGCGATCTAGGTTGCTCATTTCAGTATTGCGTTCAGGAAAAACCCGAAGGACTAGCGCAAGCATTCCTGCTCGGAGAGGATTTCATTGGCAATGAAAAAGTCGCTCTTGTTCTGGGTGACAACATTTTTTATGCTTCAGGGCTTTCAAGGAAACTCCAAAGCTGTGCCGACCCGGATGGCGCCTATATATTCGCCTACCATGTTCAGGACCCTGAAAGATATGGAGTTGTGGAATTTGATGAAAAGCAAAATGCCATCTCTATTGAGGAGAAACCGGAGAATCCAAAGACAAATTTTGCGGTGCCTGGTTTGTATTTCTATGATAATGAAGTAGTTGCTATTGCAAAAGATATAAAGCCAAGCCACCGTGGGGAGTTGGAAATTACTGATGTCAATCTGCGGTATCTGGAAGCTGGCAGGCTCAAGGTGCAAATCCTGGACCGAGGTACTGCCTGGCTTGATACCGGCACCTTCGGATCTTTGCTTGAAGCTAGCAATTTTGTCCATGCCATAGAACAAAGACAGTCCCTCAAAATTGGTTGTATTGAGGAAGTCGCCTACAAAATGGGCTACATCGATGACGGCCAGCTGGAGGTTTTGGCGTCGAAACTTCATAAAAGTGGATATGGTATGTATTTAAAAAATCTGGTGAATTGGAAGTAATCACTACACCTCTTCAGGATTGTTACGTCATCAAAAACGTTGTTCATAGCGATGACAGGGGGTACTTCCTGGAGGGATTCAACGAAAAACGTTTCCAGAATGAGACAGGGCTTGAGCTGAACGTCAAGCAGATCAACTTCGCAAAATCAGGAGCTGGTGTTGTCAGGGGTCTTCACTACCAATTGAGCCCATACTCACAGGCTAAACTGGTGAGCGTGATTTCGGGTAAAGTCTTGGATGTAGCGGTGGACCTTAGGCGCAATTCAAAGTCCTATCTTCAGAAATTCGAAATTGTTCTGGATAAGCCCGGAACCTGTTTGTATGTGCCGCGAGGGTTCGCTCACGGGTACGAAGTTCTTGAGGATAGCACAATATTCTATTATGCTGTGGACAATTATTATGAGCCGAGCAAGGAACGTGGAGTGGCCTATAATGACCCTAGTCTGAACATTTCCTGGCGTTCGAAGAATTTGGTGGTTTCGCATAAGGACAGACATCACCCCGATATCAATAATGCAGAATACAACTTTGATTTAGAATGAAAATAGCAGTAGTAGGAACAGGATATGTGGGCCTGGTCACAGGAACTTGCTTCGCAGAGACAGGCAATCATGTCACCTGCGTAGACATAGATGAGAAAAAAGTGGCGAAGCTGAAAAGCGGTAAGGTCACCATATACGAACCTGGTTTGGAACCGCTCTTTGAGCGAAACATTCGCCAAAAAAGACTAGAATTTACCACCAGCCTGACCGAGGGTATAAAGGGTGCTCAAATTATTTTCCTGGCGCTTCCGACACCGCCCGGCGAAGACGGCTCGGCAGACCTGCAATATGTCTTGAAGGTGGCCAGTGATCTTGGGAAGATAATTGAGGACTATGCGGTGATCGTCGACAAGAGTACGGTTCCCGTAGGGACTGCAGAAAAAGTGACTGAAGCCATAGCCGTCAATGCCAAGGTGGATTTTGACGTAGTGAGCAATCCGGAATTTCTAAGAGAGGGGGTTGCTGTGGATGATTTCATGAAGCCTGACAGGGTCGTGATCGGTGCCGATTCCAAACGGGCCGAAGACATTATGCACAAGCTTTATGAGCCGTTTGTCAGACAAGGAAACCCTATCATCTTCATGGATGTAAGGTCCGCAGAGCTTACCAAATATGCCGCCAATTCATTCTTGGCGACGAAGATCACCTTCATGAATGAAATTGCCAATCTGTGCGAGCTTTTGGGCGCAGACGTGGATATGGTGCGGAAGGGCGTTGGCACAGATGATCGAATCGGTAAGAGATTCTTATTCGCAGGAATCGGATATGGAGGAAGTTGCTTCCCCAAGGATGTGCAGGCTTTGGCAAGGTCTTCACAGGGCGTTTCCTACGATTTCAGGATACTCAATGCCGTCATGTCTGTGAATCATACACAGAAATCCAAATTGATAAAACCACTTCAGGACTATTTCCAGGGAGATCTGTCTGGAAAGGTAATCGCCATATGGGGACTTTCTTTCAAACCCTACACCGATGACATCCGTGAGGCGCCTGCATTGGAGAATATCGCCTCATTGCTTCAGCATGGAGCTGTCGTGCGAGTGTACGATCCTGAGGCAATGGGTAACGTGAAAACGCTGCTGGGAGATCAAATCTACTATGCGCAGGATGAATATGATGCCGCAGAGGGTGCAGACGCATTGATGATCATGACCGAATGGCCGATATTCCGCACACCTGAGTTTGAAAAGCTGAGAGAGGGACTGAAAAACCAGGTGATTTTCGACGGTCGCAATCTTTACGACTTGTCTGAGATTGAAGCGATGGGATTTGAATACTATAGCATAGGTCGAAAGAAAGTAGGCAAGTGAAAAGGGTACTCATCACCGGGGGAGCCGGATTCTTAGGGTCGCACCTTTGCGACAGATTCCTCAAGGAGGGTTACTATGTTATCGCGATGGACAATCTGATTACAGGTGATATCTCCAACATCGAACATCTCCTGGGTCTGAGGGAATTCGAATTTCGTCATCATGACGTATCAAACTTTGTACATGTCTCGGGAAGTTTGGATTACATTCTGCATTTTGCCTCTCCGGCAAGCCCAATCGATTACCTGAAAATGCCCATCCAGACCATGAAAGTTGGTTCGCTTGGGACGCTCAATTGCCTGGGTCTGGCACGAGTCAAAGGAAGCCGCATATTGATGGCTTCAACCTCTGAGGTGTATGGTGATCCACTGGTTCACCCTCAGTCAGAAGAATATTGGGGCAATGTAAATCCGGTGGGACCAAGGGGTGTCTATGACGAAGCCAAGCGCTTTCAGGAAGCGCTGACAATGGCCTATCATACATTCCATGGCTTGGAGACAAGGCTGGTGCGCATTTTCAATACTTTCGGGCCACGTATGCGTTTAGATGATGGTCGGGTACTGCCTACCTTCATTTCTCAAGCACTCCGAGGAGAGGACCTCACTGCTTTTGGCGATGGCAGTCAGACGCGATCATTTACCTATGTAGATGACTTGGTAGAGGGCATCTATCGATTACTGTTGAGCGATTGTTCAGATCCGGTGAACATTGGCAATCCTCAGGAAATCACGATCAAGGAGTTTGGAGACGAGATATTGAAGTTGACCAATAGCAAGTCCAAAATCGTCTTCAAACCCCTGCCCAAGGATGACCCAAAGCAGCGCAAACCTGATATCACCAAGGCCAAGCAAATCCTGGATTGGGAACCGCAATATACCAGAGCAGAAGGTCTCAAGCCGACGCTTGAGTATTTTCAGAAAAAAATCAAGTAGGGAGGACCCAAATGACAGATTTTAGGGTAGGGATAATCGGACTTGGCTATGTTGGCCTGCCTTTAGCCGTGGAAAGTGGAAAGAAGTATCCAACGGTTGGATTTGATATCAATGAAGACCGAATCCACCAACTCAAAGAAGGTGTTGATCTCACACGGGAAGTAGAGGCAGATGAGCTAAGTCAGTCAGAATTTCTTTCCTTTAGCTCAAGTGTATCGGACCTGCAAGCATGCAACTTCTACATTGTAACGGTACCTACTCCGGTAGATAAAGCCAATCAGCCTGACCTTCGGCCTATTGTCAAGGCAAGTGAAATGCTTGGTGGCTTGTTGAAAAAGGGAGACGTTGTCGTATACGAATCTACCGTTTTCCCTGGGTGTACAGAGGAAGTATGTGTGCCTATACTTGAGCATTCAGGCCTGGTTTACAATGTCGACTTTTTCTGTGGCTATTCTCCCGAACGGATCAATCCTGGTGATAAGGTACACCGATTAGTCAACATTCGAAAAATCACAAGTGGGAGCAATTCAGAGACTGCCGCAAGAGTGGATTTGTTTTATGCTTCGATTATAGAGGCCGGTACCTACAAAGCGAAATCAATCAAAGTTGCTGAAGCTGCCAAGGTAATTGAAAATGCGCAACGAGACATCAACATTGCTTTTGTGAACGAACTTGCGATGATTTTCAACCTGATGGATTTGGATACCCTTGATGTTCTCGAAGCTGCCGGGACGAAATGGAATTTTCTCCCATTCAAGCCCGGTCTGGTTGGTGGTCATTGTATTGGTGTAGACCCGTATTATTTGACATACAAAGCTGAAGAGATGGGCTACCACACCCAAGTCATTCTTTCCGGAAGACAGATCAACGATGGGATGGGATCTTATGTGGGTAAAGAAACGGTTAAGCTTATGGCCCGCAAGGGCGTAATGACAAACAATTGCAGTGTACTGGTGATGGGCATTACTTTCAAAGAGAATTGCCCGGATGTCAGAAATACCAAAGTCGTGGACATCATATCCGAGTTGCGCGAATTTGGGGTGAAGGTAGATATCCATGACCCACTGGCTGATCCATCAGATGTAAAACAAGGCCTGAATGAGGAGCTTCTCGATGAACCAATTTTTGGTGATTACGACGCGATTGTCCTTGCCGTATCCCATGACGCTTATCAGGACCTGAATTGGAATAGCATACGAAAAGAGGTTCCGATAATTTTTGATGTGAAAGGCGTGCTTTCTGAGGATTTAGTAGATTCGCGGCTATAATTTATTGAGAGAGCATATAGACATGTCAAATATTGTCTTTCATGATCATCTGATTAAGCAAGCCGACCGTAAAAAACTCAATGGCCACAATGCTTTGGTTCTATGGTTTACGGGCTTATCAGGGTCTGGCAAATCAACCTTGGCGAGTCAGTTGGAGGTCTTTCTGCACCAAAAGGGTATTAGCACATATACCTTGGATGGAGATAATGTTCGGTCCGGACTAAATAAAGACCTCAACTTTTCGTTGGAGGACAGAAAAGAAAACATAAGAAGAGTTTCTGAGGTAGCACATTTGATGGTAGATGCGGGCTTGGTTGTGATCAGCGCCTTCATTTCCCCACTACGTGCGGATCGGGAGCAGGCTAGAAGCGTGATTGGATCACAAAATTTTGTGGAGGTTCATATCGACTGTCCTCTGGAGGTTTGCGAATCCAGAGATGTCAAAGGTCTATACGCCAAAGCCAGGAAAGGGCTGATACCCGACTTCACTGGAATTACTTCACCATTTGAAGCCCCTGAACAAGCCGAGGTTGTGGTCAATACCGCAGAAAACTCATTAGAAGACTCATTGGAAATTCTCACAAAACAAATTTATCCGCGCATTAAGATAGAGGAATGAAAAGTTACAATCTCACACATTTAAGAGAATTAGAAGCAGAATCCATCTACATATTGAGGGAGGTCTTTGCGCAGTTCCAAAATCCTGCCATACTGTTCTCGGGTGGAAAAGATTCCATCGTTGTTACACACTTGGCGAGGAAAGCGTTTCACCCGGCGAAAATCCCATTTCCACTTGTCCATATCGATACTGGGCACAACTTCCCGGAAACCATCGCCTTCCGTGATGGTCTCGTGGAAGAATTGGAGGCGAAATTGATCGTCGGATCTGTGCAACAATCAATCAATACAGGTTCGGCAATAGAGGAAAAAGGCAAAAATGCCAATCGGAATGCCATCCAAACAGTGACCTTACTCGAGACCATCGAGACCAACAAATTTGATGCTTGTATTGGAGGAGCTCGTCGGGATGAAGAAAAAGCCAGAGCCAAAGAAAGATTCTTCTCGCATCGAGATGAATTTGGTCAATGGGATCCTAAGAATCAGCGGCCAGAGCTTTGGAACATCTTCAACGGCCGACACCATGAAGGGGAGCATTTCAGGGTATTTCCTTTGAGCAATTGGACTGAAATGGATGTCTGGCAATATATTCTTCATGAGAAAATCGAAATTCCTTCGCTGTATTTTGCTCATAGCAGAAAGGTCATTCGAAGAAGTAATACCTGGCTTCCTGTGTCAGAGTATATTCAGATTGAGGAAAATGACCAAATCGTTGAAAAGCAACTCCGCTTCAGAACACTTGGTGACATCACCATTACCGGAGGAATCGAGTCAGACGCCGATACCCTCGAGAAAATTGTAGAAGAAGTCGCTTCTGCCCGACAAACGGAACGGGGTAATCGAGAAGATGACAAGAGATCCGAGACGGCTATGGAGGATCGGAAGAAAGAAGGCTATTTCTAATAAAGAATTAAAAAAATATTATGTCAAGTTATCTGGATATGGAGTTGCTCAGGTTCACAACCGCGGGCAGCGTCGATGATGGTAAGAGTACGTTGATTGGTCGTCTATTATATGATTCCAAATCAATATTTGAAGATCAAATGGATCAGGTCAAGCAATCAAGTGAGCGCAAAGGCCTGTCACATACCGATCTCGCACTGTTAACCGACGGTCTCAAAGATGAGAGAGAGCAGGGAATCACAATTGACGTTGCTTACCGATACTTCGCTACACCAAAGCGGAAATTCATTATTGCGGATACTCCGGGACACATCCAATATACGCGGAATATGGTCACCGGAGCTTCAACCGCCAACGTGGCACTCATTCTGATCGATGCCCGGAATGGTGTGGTGGAGCAGACATGCCGACATTCCATTATCGCTTCGCTCCTTCAGATTCCACACATCATAGTGTGTATCAATAAGATGGATTTGGTGGATTATGATCAGGAAGCCTTCGAGAAGATACAAGTAGATTTCGAGCATTTTGCGGCAAAACTTGATGTACAGGATGTAAGGTTTATCCCCATTAGCGCTTTGAATGGAGATAACGTGGTGCACCGAAGCGATGCCATGTCGTGGTATGAGGGCTCTACATTGCTACATACCCTGGAAAATATACACGTTGCCAGTGATCAAAACCACATTGACTGCCGATTCCCAGTGCAAACAGTGATACGCCCCAAGAATGACGCCTATCACGATTATCGTGGATATGCCGGCAGAATTGCAGGAGGTATATTCAAATCTGGCGATGAGGTGGTGGTCTTGCCATCCGGCTTTGAATCAAAAATCAAATCCATTGACACGTTCGATGGGCCTGTGGAAGAAGCGTTTGCGCCTATGTCCGTTACATTGACACTTGAGGATAACATTGATGTCGGAAGGGGTGATATGATCGTGAGGACCAATAACCGCCCCGAGGTAAAGCAAGACATTGAGGTCATGCTGTGCTGGCTTAATCAGACTGGACCCAGACCCAGGGCAAAATACGTGGTGAAGCACACGACTTGCGATATGAAAGCCATGCTCAAGGATATTCGCTACAAATTAGATATCAACACCCTCCATCGGAATGAGTCGGACAAGGATATCAGCATGAATGACATCTGTAGAGTATCACTGAGGACTACTAAGCCTCTGCTTTTGGACGCCTACAGAAAGAACAGGAATACCGGAAGCTTGATTCTTGTCGATGAGGGCACAAATGAAACCGTGGCTGCGGGAATGATCATATAATGATGGATTTTCAGGAGTATCTCAGTATAGCGGAGCAGGCCGCCAACGAGGCAAGTTTGGAGATTTTGAAGATTTACGACTCCAATGATTTTGATGTAGAACTGAAAGGGGACCAATCTCCACTCACCAAAGCCGACAAGGCCTCGCACCATGTCATCTCCGAAATACTCAAACAAACAGGGTTGCCAATTCTGAGCGAGGAGGGAAAAGATGTGCCGTTTGAGGAAAGAGCAGGTTGGGATCTTTTTTGGATGGTAGATCCCATAGATGGAACGAAGGAGTTCATAAAAAGAAATGGCGAGTTCACCGTCAACATTGCACTGATCAAGTCGGACCATCCTGTCCTTGGTGTGGTCAAGGTTCCTGTCAGTGGCGATATCTTTCATGCTGTCAAAGGTCAGGGTGCTTTCAAAAATGGAAGTCCCATTCATGTTGCTGAGAATCGAATGAGTGATGTCGGACTCAGGGTGGTGGCCTCCAGATCACACATGTCAGAGGAGACACAGGCATTTGTAGATGAGCTTAACGAACCCATTCTGGTTTCACGAGGTAGTTCACTGAAATTACTGCTGGTGGCGGAAGGAGAGGCGGATTTGTATCCCCGATACGCGCCGACCATGGAGTGGGACACCGCCGCAGCCCAGATCGTTGTGGAAGAAGCCGGGGGAACGGTAACCAAAGCCAATGAAGATAATGCTGTGGAGTACAACAAAGAAAATCTTCTAAATCCGTTTTTTCTTGTTGCGTCCAAACTCCAGTAAAATTTCTTGTATGAGAAACCTTAGAATCTGTTTATTGCTCATCGGAGGTTTGTGGATAGGAACTTATGCCTTGGCACAATCGATAGAGGTAGAATTGCTCACTGACGATCAGGTCCGCCAATTTTGGGAACGACTACAAGAGGAAGGCTATTCGTTTTCTCAGGTTCGTAACGTCATGATCTCCAGGGGTATGACCGAGGAAAATGCCGACCTGTTCATCAGTAGGGCACAAGGGCTGAACCTGGTTGAGGTGGATGCCCAAGATGTAAGCTCCGAGGGTGATATCCGAGAACTTGAAAGTCAATTGCGACTGCAACAGTCAGCCGCAGAACTGGAACAGGCCAAGGTTTACGGCTATAGCATATTCAACAATGAAGCCATTAACTTTATCTCGGAAAATAACCTGCCAACTCCTCCAGATTATGTTTTGGGCGCTGGTGATGAGCTACTGATTGAGATTTATGGGACATCACAGTCTAACTACAAAGTAAAGGTTAACCGGGAAGGAAAGATCTCTATTCCACTGGTCGGGCCCTTGCAGCTATCAGGCCTTACGGTGCTAGCGGCGAAAGCGAAACTAAAAAGGGAACTCTCACAGATTTATGTAGGTCTTTCCGGCGCAAATCCCACGGTATTTCTTGAGGTGACATTGAATACGCTGAAGTCCATTTCAGTGAATGTCATTGGCGAAGTCGTTGCTCCCGGTGTCTATCAAATCAGTTCTTTCTCAAGTATCTTCAACGCACTCTACGTTGCTGGGGGGCCTTCATTGGTGGGGTCATTGCGTCAGGTGGATCTTTACAGAGGGGGACAAAAAGTGGAAACAATGGATCTCTATCAATACCTATTTGAGGGGATCATTCCAAATACCACCTCACTTCAAAACAACGACATCATCCTGGTAAGGGCCTTTGATATCCGGGTAGAGGTGAAAGGAGAGGTGAAATCTCCTGGAATCTACGAGCTAACTGAAGATGATGAGATGGCAGATATCATCAAATATGCAGGTGGATTTTCGGCCAGGGCTTTTGAGAGTTCGGTGACCGTCGAAAGACTGGTTGGAGAAGACCAAAAGATTCTGGATGTCACCTTTGAAGATGACTTTTCTCTACAAAACGGAGATGCCATTCTGGTCAAAGAGGCGCAGGACTTCTTAGTGGAAAAAGTACAAATCGAAGGTGCTGTCGCAAGGCCGGGCCGTTACAGTTGGCGGGAGGGAATGACGCTTAAAGACCTATTGGCAAGGGCCGGGGGACTCAAGCCAGAGGCAATAACAGACAATACGACTATCTTCAAGAAGAAGGACGACCTCACCACCAGTGTCCGAAATGTAAATTTGGCTGATTCATCCGCCGTTTTGCAGGTGCTGAATAGAGGGGATTTGGTGCTCGTGTCAAGCAAACTTTTTGTGGAGGAAAAAGAGTTTGTTCAGATTGATGGTGAGGTGAGGCGTCCGGCGGTCATTCCATATTACGAAGGTATGACGATAAAGGACGTTGTTTTGCTGGCTTCGGGTATCACACCTGCAGGAGTGGGAGGCTTCATTGAGGTGGTTAGGAAAGAACCTGGAAAATCCCTTGGGTCGGCCGGTTATGACGTGAATAGGATTGAAATTCAGTATGATGAAGAATTGCTTTCTGTTGTGAACGACGATGCTATCGAACCCTATGACTACGTTTATGTGAGGAGGTCACCGAACTACAGGGAAGTTCGTTCAGTCAGAGTTTCTGGGCAGGTATTGGCCCCAGGGGAGTATCTTCTGCTGTCTGACAAGGAAAAAATCAGTAGCATTCTGGAGCGAACTGGAGGCTTCACTGAGGCAGCAAATCCGGCTGGAGCGTACGTACTGCGTTCTCCGGTCATTCAGACGCCCGATGAGATCTACTTGAATAGGATGATGCGGCTGTCCGCTTATGTGAACACACAATTAGCAGGGGGGACACTGTCAACTTCGGAAAAGGAAGCTTTGGAGGAAAGAATAAATGACTTTCGGCAAATTCCAAGCAGCCAACCAACAGAAGACGATGAAGTTTTAGAGTCTGAACGAATAGCGATTGACTTGAGTAACTATGGCACCAAGGATTTCACTAGTAACGTACAACTGGAGGATGGCGACCGTCTGGTGGTTCCTCGTTTGCAGGAGACCGTGGCCATCAGTGGCCAAGTAGAGTTTCCAACTATCACACAATTTCAGCCTAGCAAGAAGATGAAGGATTACATTGATGATGCGGGAGGGGCGATGGCAGATACGAAAAGATCCAGAGCTTACATTGTTTATGCTAACGGACGCGCGGCACGGATTAAGAGCTTCCTGATGTTCCGGAACTACCCTAAGGTGGAACCAGGATCGGAAATCATCATACCTGCACCTGTCGAAAACCCATCCAGATTCAGGCTTGATTTGAACCAGGCTCTGCAAGCAGTGACTACACTGACATCATTGATAATAGCGGTTCGTGTACTTCAAGACACTACCCTCTAGATGAAATTGCTAGCGAGCT
This sequence comes from Cyclobacteriaceae bacterium, assembly GCA_965601475.1. GTDB lineage: Bacteria > Bacteroidota > Bacteroidia > Cytophagales > Cyclobacteriaceae > JAWPMT01. The sequence continues at coordinate 3,507,091 of OZ271832.1, forward strand.
TCACCAAATACCTTGATTTGTCCAGCCCTTGGTGGGGCGTGATTGCGGGCGCAAAAGCCTGGAACAGGGTGGCCTCAGTTCGCGTCAGAGGATAACTCTCAATATGATGAAGAAAAAGAAAATCGATATCAAAACAGTATTTCAGGCCGAAGAAATCGAACTGAAATATCTCTTTTTGATATTCTGGGAGCGTAGGTCTTATTTACTTTATTCGATCCTCGGTTGTTGGGCGTTGGCGATCATAGCTTTGGTCACTTCCCCAACAGAATATGTCTCTACTTCTACCAAAATTTCGGAAGTGGCCGACAAGGGAGGGGGTAGTAAGCTAGGTGGCCTCTCTGATCTTTTAGGAGGTGGTGGCGGCGGAGAATCTTCCTCCTCTGACCTTACCTCGCCATCTATGTATCCAAAGTTTGTTGCCAGCCAACAGTTCCTTTTGGATCTCATGTATGAGAAATTCTATTTTGAAAGTAGACGAGATACCCTGACGCTATATAGATATCTTTCAGATTACCAGGATCGTGATTTGGTGGGACGAGGTGTAAGGGGACTCCTGGAATTGCCTGGAGAAATTCTGGATCTATTTGAAAGGAAAAAAACGAGGAGCAAGGATACAACAGATACGGAGAACCTTTTGAGAATTTCAAAAGCGCAATTTCGTATTATGGCTGCGTTGAAACAAAGAATTAATATTTCGACAGAAGGCACCTTTATTACAGTGGAGGTCACTATGCCGGAAGCCAAAGTGAGTGCACGGTGCAATGAGTTCATCTTCAAAAAGCTCATTGATTTCGTGACTGAGCAACAAACAGCCAAAGAAAGAAGAGATTTGATATATGCCGAACAGAAGGCAGCCAAGGCAAAGGAGCGCTATGAGGAGGCCGAGGTTAGCCTGGCCAAGTTCCTTGATGCGAACAGAGGGATCATCACTTCGTCAGCTGAAATTGAAGGAAGAAGACTTGAATCTCTCTTCAATATTCATTTGAATATTTACCGTTCCCTGGCTGTGCAGGTCGAGCAATTGCGATTGAAGCTGGATGAGGTAACGCCACTTTACACTGAGTTTGAACCTGTGTATGTGCCTTTTGACCCTAAGATTCCATATCAATCCAAGATAATCATCTACACCATATTGGGAGTTTTTATTGGATTCACGCTGATTGTCAGGGACATTTATCGAAATATTCGTGGAGCGAAATAGTAAGATATATATCGCAGGTCACCGAGGAATGGTTGGTTCTGCCATTTGGAGGGCGTTGGAGCGGAAAGGTTTTTCGAATCTGGTCGGTAAGACTTCGGCTGAGTTGGATTTGATCGACCAAAAAGCTGTATCAGATTTTTTCGAATCCGAAAAGCCAGATTATGTTTTTCTGGCAGCAGCAAAAGTGGGTGGAATCAAGGCCAATAATACTTACAGGGGGCAGTTTCTGTATGAGAACCTGATGATCCAATCCAATATCATTCATACGGCTTATGTGCACAAGGTGAAAAAGCTCCTTTTTCTTGGGTCCTCTTGCATTTACCCGAAAATGGCGCCTCAGCCGCTGAGAGAGGAGTATCTTCTCTCAGGTGAATTAGAGCCAACCAATGAGCCCTATGCTGTAGCCAAAATCGCAGGGATCAAGCTTTGTGAGGGTTATCGCGATCAATATGGTTGTGACTTCATTTCAGCGATGCCGACGAACCTTTACGGTTATGGTGACAACTACCATTTGAAAAACAGCCATGTCCTACCCGCCTTACTGAGGAAATTCCATGAAGCGAAAAAGCATGGTGATCATACGGTCGAAGTGTGGGGCACAGGGACACCGAAGAGGGAATTTATGTTTTCTGATGATTTGGCGGATGCTTGCTTGTTTCTGATGGAAAATTACAGCGGCAAAGAGTTTGTCAATATCGGTGTGGGTGAGGACCTGGCTATCAAGGATCTTGTGGATATGATAAAGGAACTGGTTGGTTTTGAAGGTGAGGTCGTTTGGAATACGGATATGCCCGATGGCACACCAAGAAAGCTTATGGATGTGAGTAAACTTCGTTCACTGGGATGGGAATATAAAATCCCATTGCAGGAAGGTATAAAATTGGCATACGATGATTTCCTACACCATACGGTGAAGGGAATGTAGACTTCTCAGTGGCAAATGATCAATCCTACCCGTTTGGGCTGGATACATAGTAATATTACGGTACATATTTAGCCTGGAAAACGCTAATCTCCGTTTTCAGGTGAATTTTTGAGGGTTAATGGATATGAGTAAAGTAGCACTAATCACCGGTATCACAGGTCAGGATGGCGCGTATCTCGCCGAACTGTTGTTGGAAAAGGGGTATACTGTTCACGGGATCAAGAGAAGAGCATCTCTGTTCAACACCGATCGCATCGATCATCTATATGAGGATCCTCATGTAGAAAATCCCAAACTCATCCTGCACTATGGAGATATGACAGACTCCATGAACATCACCAGGATAATTCAGGAAACACAGCCAGATGAAATCTACAATCTGGCAGCCATGAGCCACGTCAAGGTTAGTTTTGACACGCCTGAGTATACAGCCAATGCCGACGGCATTGGTACGCTACGGATACTGGAAGCGGTCCGACTGTTGGGAATGGAAACAAAGACACGTATCTATCAAGCGTCAACATCCGAACTTTACGGCCTGGTCCAGGAGGTTCCTCAGTCTGAGAAGACTCCGTTCTATCCTCGGTCACCCTACGCCGTGGCCAAATTGTATGCTTATTGGATCACAGTGAACTACAGGGAGGCATACAACCTACATGCTAGCAACGGGATTCTATTCAATCATGAATCTCCTTTGAGGGGCGAAACGTTTGTGACTCGAAAGATCACCCGTGCGGCAGCCAAAATAGCACTGGGCTTGCAGGATCGCATGTACATAGGTAACATGGATGCCAAAAGGGATTGGGGACACGCCAAAGACTACGTGAAAGCTATGTGGCTGATCCTTCAGCAGGAAGTTCCTGAAGATTACGTTATCGCAACAGGGGTTACGACTTCGGTGAGAGACTTCATCAGCATGGTTTATGAGCGACTTGGTATCCGGGTGGATTTCCAGGGCGATGGAGTAGCGGAGTACGGCACTATCGGAGCTGTGAACCAGGATAAATTCAAGGAAATCTGTGGAGAGGAATCCGAATTACCCACGGTTGGCAAGAAAATTATCGAAGTGGATCCTCGATACTTCCGTCCTACCGAGGTAGAATTGCTAATTGGTGACGCCACCAAAGCGCGCGAACAACTGGGTTGGGAGTTGGACTACCAATTGCAGGATTTGGTTGCCGACATGGTAACAGCCGACGTAGAACTATTCAAGAAAGACCTGAACCTCTTAAAAGCTGGACACAAAGTACTGAAGCAGGCGGAGTAGAGCATGTCACTATTTCACATTCTCACCGACAAATCCAAGCGTCAGGCCTTGAAAGTGGCGTGGTCTCTTGTTTCTTCGAAGGATAAGCGCAAGGCTTCAACTTTGATGGGCTTCATGCTTTTCAACTCACTATTGGAGATGATGGCTTCCACGATCATCCCCCTCTTGGTCTGGGTCATTGCTTTCCCCGAAAAGCTAAACCGAATACCGAAACTCGGCCCCTGGATCAGTGACGTGAAAGTATCTTACGAAGACACATTCCTCCTGATGGTCAGCGCTACAGCACTTTCTTTCTTCTTGCTAAAGAACGGATTCACCGTTTTCATGAATTATTTCCAGGGGAAGATGCTCAGGGCATTTCAGATTACCTTGAGCCGGGACTTACTGGAAAAGTACATGCAGGCACCTATGTCCTTTTTGTCTGGCATGAGCTTGGCGGTACTGATCCGCAATATCAATGGAGAGTCAGGTCGAGTCATCAAAGAGATTGTTGTCACGCTCTTGTCACTGATTAATGACATTTTACTCTCTCTAGGATTGATCACTTTGCTATTTCTGGCAGAGCCCGTGGCCTCGCTGATGGCATTTTCCATGTATAGCCTGATCAGCGTGGTCTTTATGCGTGGAACGCAGAAGAGGATCAGTGTTTATGCGAAGGACATGATCAAATCCCGTAAGAAGCGGAATAAGGTAGTTATCAATGCGATCAGCTTCATGCGGGAGATCAAGATATTGAACAAGGCCAACTTCTTTACCCGAAGGTTTGCCAAGGCCCAGGAACTTGAAGCCAAAGCCTTTGTGCAGCGTACGGTGATGAAGGTACTACCCAAGTCTATTTTTGAGATCACGGGCATCACGCTTATCCTGATGATCATTATCTTCCTGGATTCGCAAAGCCGACCTCAGGAGGAGCAGCTGGTGATACTGGTACTCTTTCAGGTGGTTTCTTCCCGCATGCGCCCAATATTCACTAGAATATCGAAAGGGATCACTATGATGCAATATGCGCTACCTTCGGTAAGGATCATTTATGATGCCATGTTCAACACCCCAGTGGAAAATCTGGAGCCCACGGATGAGCGTCCTCTTGAGGTCGAAAATGGGAATATCTCCTTGCAAAAAGTAAGCTTTCGCTATGGTCCGGATAAAGGCAAGGTGCAACCGAAAGTGTTGAATGATGTCTCATTGGATATTGCCCTGGGCAAAACCAATGCCTTCGTAGGACCCTCAGGTTCCGGGAAGAGCACCTTGACCAACCTGGTTTTGGGCTTGTTTGAACAGGAGGAAGGGGAGATCCTTGTCAACGGAAGGGATATCAGAACGAATATGCCTGCCTGGAGAAATTCAATTGCCGTAGTGCCGCAAAACATTGTAGTGATCAACGATACCATGCTGAATAACATTTGCCTGGGGAAGTATTCGGAGGAAGAGGAGGAACGCTTGAATAAGATTCTGTCAATTTGTGAACTGGATGAAGTTGTTGAACATCTTGCAAATGGCCTCAAAACGAATTTGGGAGATGGCGGTAATCGCTTATCTGGAGGGCAAAAACAGCGACTGGGTATTGCGCGGGCATTATTTAGCAACAGGCCGATCCTGGTATTCGATGAAGCCACATCTGCGCTCGACGGAGCCCTGGAGCAAAGACTCCTGTCCTCACTGAGGACCCATTACCCTGACCTTACCATCCTGGCAGTAGCACATAGGATGGCCAGCATTGCACATGCTGATAATATTTTTGTCATGGAAGCAGGAGCCTTGGTGGCTCAGGGTACCTATAGTGAGTTGCTTGAAAGCAGCGAGCTGTTCAGGGATCTCAACAATCAAAAGGATCAAACCGTTACTTTAGAGTGAGATCGCTGTTCAGGAAGCGCAGTACACAACCTCAAGCACCTCAATCGACCTTACCGAGTGCCTGGCAATTTAAATTGGCTTTTGAAGGGCAAAAGCTCCATTTGGTAGGTAAGATCTTTCTGAAAGAACGACCTTACCCTGAATTCAAGGCACAGAAGTATTTCCTTTTAGAGGAGCCGGTTTTGAATCCTCGACTGGCTTGCGATCTGAACGTATGTAGCTGCCGAGTAGAGCCGTTCATTTGGATTTCGCATGACAAACGGGCCATCTGGATGGAAAATCCTAAAGTTGCCACACGTTCCATTGTGGATAGCCTCGATATGAAACCTTTGCATCTGGTGGAGATCTTCCTGGGCCGTTATCAACACAATAGTGGTTCTTTTTCTTTGATCATTTGTGACGATCAGGCGGAAATGGAGATGGACCAGGCCTTGAAGATATTCAACGCAATGGACCAATACCATACCTACCCCAATAGCACAAACCAGCAGGGTTTTACCCGGTTTTTTGGTTCCATCGAAGACCTGGGAAAATATGACTATTTCAGATTTGGTTTTATCCGCGATCCATATGAGCGATTCTTCTCCAACTACCGTATGTTCACGCAGAAGAAAAGCCGTAGGCACAGATTGGACATTTTGTTTGGTATGGATACGGAAGGGATCTCCCTGGAAGACTTTTTCGAAAAATCTATAATCCACCCCAATCATCATTGGGACTTGCAAGTTAACTTTCTAGGGCCGGATCTGGATTTTTTGGGGAAATTTGAAGACATGACACAGGATTGGGAAAAGCTCATGCAGCGCCTGGACATTCACGCTGACCTTGGCATGCTGAATACGACAGAGCAAAAGTCTTCCCTGACTTTCCGAAGTCTTGAAATACAAAAGCAATTTGAGGAGCGATACAGGCAGGATTTCGATACGTACGAAAGCTTGTAAAGGTAGTTATTTGACCGGCAAGTAGATATGGGGAAATCGATTAGCAACATTTGGAAACGACTTGCACCGGATCCTCCCAAGAAGGCGGAAAGCCGCAAGAAGTGGTCGGTGTCTCCCGTTGACTTGTTGGATGTGACCGTCGCATTTCCACAGTGCTACGAGTCGGTATTTAATGCTTCCTCCGTTCGGCCAGTGGCCCCTGTTGATCTGGCCGGAGTACCCGTCAGTTTCATTGACCTTCCTGCCACGGAACATCCTGAAATCTGTGTTTTTCACCTGGAAGACACCTTGATCCATCATGCCGCTGGCTTGGTTCAGGTGGGGGAACGGTTCATGTATCAGAGTTCGTGGTATCAGAAGGATCTGGTACGTGCGAAATATCCATCATCCCCAAAGGAGACGCAGGTGACGGACTTGATAGGCCACGCGGTCTCCCTAACCAGCGAATTTGCCAATAGGAACTATGGTCATTTTATGCTGGATGTGATCGGAAGGTCTGCTGTACTTGCGAAGAAATGGGGCAATCAGTGGCAGGACCATTTTGACCACATCATTGTACCGGGCCCTCAGGCCAAATGGAAGGAACGCCTGCTGAAGCGTTTTGGAATTGCCCTGGACAAGTGCAAATGGATTGAGAAAAAGGCCTCCTTTCGGTGCGAACAACTCACACTCACATCATTCCCTGGCTATAGAAGATACTACGCCTCCTGGTTGTGCCAGTACCTTAGAAAGCATGGCATGGGATCGGATTCGGGAGCGAAGGCCGGTGATCGCAGGCTTTACATTCCCAGGAAAGACACCACACGCAAAATCACCAACAACCAGGAGTTGGAAAAGCTGCTCATGGGTTATGGATACGAAATGTACTATCCGGAAAATGCTATTTCTCCAATCGACGACTTCTCGATGGCCCAATCTGTCATCGGTGCTCATGGGTCCGGACTGACTGACGTACTTTTCATGCCAGAAGGAGGACATGTCCTGGAACTGCTTCCCAGTGACCACCAACATCCCTATTTTTACAGTATTGGGAAGGCTTTGGATCTTGATTACCGTATCCTGCTTTGCGCAAGTGAAGGAGAGCGTGAAGAAAGAGGATTTCAGCCTAGTCCTTACGACTTTACGGTAGACCTGGAACAGGTAGAAAAACACCTAAATCATGTTCTGTGATTGCAACTTGGTTCACTTCCCGCCATTGAAATTTGTCCAGGAATGAGCATCATGAAGTTATTCAACCAATTCAGGAAGACAACACCTAAGACCCGTCCGGAACACAAATTTCTTTTTGTCCTGTGCCCGCCATTTTGTGGGTCCACCCTGCTGACGGAACTGCTGGAGACAAGTGCTGCAACATCTCTAAACCATACGAAGGGCAACAAAGAGGGGCAGAAGCTGCCAACGGTTAAGCCTTTGATGTTTGATACAACAGAAAGGTGGAATCCAAATCATGATTTTGACTGGAAGGCCATCAAAAAGGAATGGCTGAAAGCCTGGGACTTGGAGAAGTCGATTCTGGTCGAGAAGAGTCCACCCAATCTTCTAAGGGTTTCTTCCATCATGAAGCACTTCGACCCGGCTTTCTTCTTGATCTGTTACAGGAATCCCTATGCTCATTGTGAAGGGCTCATTCGGAGAAAAAATTACACCCCGGAGGACGCAGCGAAATTTACCTTGAAGTGCTTGATGGTTCAAAAGAAGAATATTGAGAGCCTAAACGAGGGTCAGTCCTTGGTCATTTCGTACGAGGAACTCACTGGACATATCGAGTCGACCGTTCGCAAAATGGGTGACTTCCTTCCTGATTTATCTGATATTCGATACGACATGGAGTTTTCAGCAAAAAATGTGAGGCAAGAGAAAATGGGTATTGAGAATCTTAACGAGGAAAAGATTGCCAATTTGACAAATGACCAGATAATAGCTATCAATGAAGTATTGCGAGATCAAGCCGAGATCCTGGCATATTTCGGCTATGACCTCATTGAACGATAATATGAAGTGGAAATGGCCGGGGACATGAAAAATATCATTATTCTGGGTTCTGGAAGAAGCGGAACGAGCTCCCTGGCAGGTCTTTTTGCGAAGTCCGGCTATTACATGGGTAAGAACCTCTATCCAGGTCGCAAGACCAATCCCAAGGGTTTCTTTGAAGCGATGGAGATCAACTCACTGAATGAGGAAATCCTGAAAAAGTCCTTACCCGGAAGAAAAAAACTGTTCGGGAAAGAATACCGGAAACACTTACCCACCAAGAATCAACGGTGGCTGGCAAAAATGCCACTAGGGCACAATCTTAAGGTTGGTGAGGATGAGATTGCGCGTATCAAGACACAGTGTGCTCAGCAACCTTTTTGCTACAAGGATCCGCGTTTTTCCTATACCATTCCCGCCTGGCGGCCCTACATGGATCTCGAGAATACCGTCTTTCTGGTCATATTCCGGCATCCTTTCAATACCGCTACCAGCATCATGAATGAAATCAGGGACAGCAAGTACTTGCATGATTTCAATTTCAAAATGGAAGATGCTTTGGAAGTATTTCAATTGATGTACCGTCACGCCATCAAGAACAGCGAGGAGTTTGGGAAGTGGATGTTCTTGCACTATGAGCAATTGCTTGATGAAAGCGTTATGGATCAGTTAGAGTCTTTCACAGGAGCAAAACTCGACCGAGACTTCATGGACAAATCATTGTTCCGGAACCGAACTAAAGAGGACTGTTCAGAGGAAACGATGGTGGTGTATCGAACACTTTGTAAATTGGCCAACTATTCATAAGAAGGCACCCACCCAAGCCCATGAATCTGTTAGGAAAGAAGCCTCATACTACTTTTTTTATCCATGTACCCAAGTGTGGTGGCTTGTCAATCAAGAATGGCTTGAAAGCCATGGTCCCGAAGCAAAAATGTTTTGAGCTGAAAGGGAACTACGAGGAGCGAGCGGAGGAGTACAAAGCATTAAGCGACGCTGGTAAGAAGCAAATCCAACTGGTTTTCGGACATCAGTACTACGGGCTGCATGAGTTTACAAAGAATCGGACCCAGTTGATGACCATGCTGAGGGAACCTCGACAGCGCATGCTCTCTTTGTACAACTACGTCTTTCGTGCCAAAGGTCTGGGAAACAAAGAGTTCATCAGGAGTCAGAAACCCACATTTACCGAACTTTTCAACGAGGAATATCAGCTCAAGACAGTAGACAATGGAATCGTCCGGTTTTTGGCTGGGGCCAACTGGGATCAGGTACCGTACGGAAAATGCGATCAGGCGCTATATGACCGAGCCATGCAAAACCTGGACCAATTCGCTGCCATTGGCATGGTGGATGAGTTTGATAAGTCTCTGCTGCTTTTCAAAAAAGCCATGAATTCCAAGGTTTATCCGGTTTATCAAAGAAAGAATACCACTGCGGACCTTCCTGATTTTGAGGAACAGCCTATCTTGAAATTCGATGACATTCCCGAGTCAGATTGGGAATCTGTGTATCACTTCATGCAGTGGGACATCAAATTGTATGAGAACGCACAAGCAATGTTTGAAAAGAGTTTAGGAAAAAATCAAAGCTATATTGAAAAGCACTTGCCGATCTTTCTATCCAAACTTGATGCCAAAGGGCGATAGTTTAGTATTGCTTATGCAAAAGAGAGTTAGCTCCTAAACCCATGCCATGATAGATCTCTTGCGAAAAAAACCTGCAACATTCTTCATGCACTTACCTAAATGCGGCGGTTCTACCGCAGAGCTTGGGCTAAGGGCATTGGTGGCCCCCGATAAGGTATTGAGGGTACGGGGCCTCGCCAAAAGGAATGCCGAGAAGTTCATCTCATTGGGTGATGCGGAGCGGAAAAAATATGATCTGGTGACAGGTCATCAGTATTTTGGTTTGCAGGATCACATGCGTAAGAATGCGCAAGTAGTGACCTTGCTCCGGGAACCTCGCGCCAGAGCAGTTTCTTTTTACAATTTCTCATTCCGGGCATGGCGCAATAAGCAGAAAATTGACCGCGTCAGGGAACAACAGCCCTCCTTTACTGAGATATTCAGAGAAGAATTCCAGAAAGAAAACCTGGACAATGGGGCTGTCAGATTTTTGTCTGGCGCTTCGTGGCAGGAAGTCCCACATGGAGCTTGTGATGATTCCGTCTATGAGCAAGCGCTCCAGAACCTGCATAAGATCAGTATGATCGGTATGCTATATGAATTCGATAAGTCGATGCTCCTTTTCAGAAAAGCCATGAAGGCAAAATCGTACCCGATTTATGAGAAGAAAAATGTGACCGAGCAACTCAAGGACTTCGAGTCCAATCCGATCATTAAACTGGCAGACGTCAGCGAAGAAGAGTGGGCTACCGTCGACCCGTTCATCAAGTGGGATATGATGCTTTATGAAGAGGCAAAATTAATCTTTGAAAAGCAACTTGCTGAAAATGCAGACTATCTGGAGGAGCACTTGCCTATTTTCCAGGAAAAGCTGAAGTCTACTCATGCAGATTAGCGTTGTCGTTTGCTGCTACAACAGCGAATCAAGAATTGCAGAAACGCTGGACCATTTGGCCAGGCAACAATTCGCCGAGCAGTTGGATTGGGAAGTATTGCTCATTGACAATAACTCTACTGACGATACTGCACGAAAATCTACGGAGGTTTGGAAGGCTTCCGGCACTCCAGTGTCGCTTCGGGTGGTTTTGGAAGAAGAGCAAGGTCTGATACACGCCAAAAAACGAGGCTTGGAAGAATCGGGAGCGGATATAGTGGTTTTTTGCGATGATGACAACTGGCTTGCACCGGATTTTCTGTCGCGGGTCTGGGACTTTTTTGAGAACCATGAGGAAGCGGGTGTACTGGGAGGGGAAGGGATTGCAGAATTCTGGGAAACGAAACCGCCGGAATGGTTTAGTAGGTACTCCGAAGCGTACGCGGTAGGACGTCCGTTTGATGAATTGACAAATATTACTGAGGGTAAGGCATTTGTCTGGGGTGCGGGGATGGCCATCAGGCGTGAATGCTGGCTAAAACTCAAGGCATGCGGATATGAATTCCTGAGCCTTGGAAGGGCGGGTAAGAAGCTTTCTTCAGGGGAAGACTCTGAGCTTTGCTACGCGATCAAGAACCTGGGTTACCAGATCTGGTTCGACCCTAATATTAAGTACCGGCATGTCATGTTTGAGGGTCGGCTGCAATGGTCTTATTTGAGGAAGCTTTATCGTGCTTTTGCTGATAACTACCCCATCAAATCGGCCTATGATCATGCTTTTGAAGATCCGAATGGTGAGAAAGATCATTGGAAAGCAGAATTTCAACAGGTTGCCAGGAAGCTAAGAAAGAAGCCTCTCAAATTTCTCAAGCCCCTTTGGTTGGGCGCAGAAGGGGAAGACATGGTCATTCGTGCGGAATTCCAATGGGCCAAATTCAAAGCCCTGTGGCGGTATCGCCACACCTACAATGAGATCATTAGGGATTTAGTCAAACGGAGAACAAGCAGATGATCAACAGGAAACTCTTCAAAAAGATATTGAAGCACCCCAGGACTTTTTGGACTTGGGGCAACGACGTCATAGCTATTTACACCTTAGGCAAGGTAGGCTCTTCTACGATCTACAGAACGCTGAAACGCTATTGGTTCACTCCACATGTATATCATGTTCATTTTCTCAGACAGGAGGCGATACAGGCGCTGGAAGGTACTCCGGTCTATGAGGTGAATCATCGGATGACCGTACCCTTTTGGTGGGCGCTCAAGAACATCAAGCCACAAAGGGTCCATTATATTTCCCTGATACGCGAACCGATTGGGAGGGAGATATCAAACGTATTCGAAAACCCCCATAGCTACTTCGAGGAGGATGTAAGCACTTTGAACTCCGATTTTATCCTGAAACGATTCATTGAACGCGTCGATTTCACCTACTACGAGAACTGGTTTGATGACGAATTCAAAGCATATACAGGAATAAACATCTATGACCATCCTTTTGATCGTGAAAAGGGCTGGCAAATACTGGAGTTTCAAGATAAACGGGTACTGCTAATGACGCTGGAGTCTTTCAAAACCACGGGGGCTCAGGCTTTGTCGAGGTTTTTGGGGATCAGGATTCCGGAATTGATTAATGCGAACGAAGGCGAACAAAAAACCTCCAAAGATCAGCAGCGAAACTTGAAGGAGGCTATCCGTTTCTCCGAAGAACAACTCGATCAGATTTATGGTAGTCCTGTGGTTCAACACTTCTATTCTTCGGAAGATGTTGAACGGTTTAAACTAAATTGGCTGGAAAGCAAACAATAAGCGAACTTCACTCACAAAAACCTTATGCGATGCTCATAATATCTGCTGGAATGCAGAAGTCTGGAACGGCTTTCATCTACCACATGATCAATAGTCTGGTAGCTCATACCATAGGCCACGATGCCCGCAAGGTTAAAGCAAAATATGGTGTCGGTAAATTCATGAAGGGTGGAAATCACAACATTGGTGACTTGTCGCCCTCAAAGGTTCTACGATTGTGGTGGGTATCCCTGTTGGGTAAATCGTACGTGGTCAAAACGCATTCGGGTAGGATCACCCGAACCCTCCGGTTTTTGTTGAAGGCTCGTCAGGTCAAGATCATTTACATTTATAGAGACCCTCGAGATGTGCTATTATCGGTTATGGACCATGGTGCCAAGATTCGCGCGAAAGGCAAAAACCACACATTCGCCAGATGGGATACGTTCGACAAGGCGTTTAACAAACTGAAAGGATACTTGAAGAACTTTCGAAATTACAATGGCAACAATTTGGTGATGACTGTCAGGTACGAGGACCTGATTAGTGACCCTTCAGCCGTAATGAAAAAAATTGCGCATTACTTGGGAATAGAGCCTAACCTAGAACTGATTGACAAGATCCTGAAAGAAAATAACGTGACCGACAAGTTTCACTTCAACAAAGGTGTGGCGGGCAGGTACAAAGAATCAATGACACCGAAACAAATTGGTCGGTTCGAGGAAGTTTACGGAGAGACGATGATCAAAATGGGCTATAACCCTTGAGCACACCCCTTATCTATTATGTATACCACAATCACTAGATCGTGTTAGGTTTCAAGACATCAAAGCCTTTGGCCAAGCCTGGGAGGGGTCAGTTTTACGCCATCAATAGCCTCAATATAGCCTATCTGCAGATACACAAATGTGCTTGCTCCTCCATCGCCTACTACATCAGCGTGCTAGATCGTGCAGAGGTAAAAAAGCCGATCTGGCAACCTGATCACAACAATTTCGACCTAATCACCCCTGACTTTAGGGAGGTGAAGGACTACTTCACCTTCACCTTTGTCAGAAATCCCTACAAGAGGTTTTATTCCTTCTACAAGAACTGGATCGTGAACCCGCCGAAGACCAGAGTCCTGGAAGTTTATGCCAAACATGGTGTTTACGCCAATATGCCTTTTGATGAGTGCGTTCGTAGAATCACCAAGATCAAGGATAGTTCGGACCTGGAGCATCATGCTGCTCCGATGCACGAATTCTTGTTTCACAAGGGTGCCTTGAAACTCAATTTTGTGGGTAAGCTCGAAAATCTAGATACCGATTGGGTGGTCATTCAGAAATATTGCGGCACAGACAAGCCGCTAATGAGTCGCAATAAGAAACCTTCATCGGCCTCCCCGTACAATGAAGAGACGCGCGAGAGAGTTTATCGCTTCTACCAGCAGGACTTTGAGTTGCTGGATTATGATCCAAATGATTTCTAGTAGGCATAGCTGTGGTGGCTCGTCTCCATCGGTGCAAACCCAGATGCCTGAAGATCACATTTAATTGCTGACGTACTTGAGGTTGCCGTCTCTGAGGCTTTCTGGCATGTAATCGCTCTTTATTCCCAAGAACTGATAGAGCTCTTGAATATACGCGTCACCCAGATACATGAAAGTTTCGTAAGAAAAAAGAAAGGTCTTTGAGTCTTCTTTCAACAGTTGCGTGATATCTTTCCTGGCCCTTTCCTGATGCGCTTCGACGGTTTCCGGGCTTCTGTTGAACCGATTGACCACGGAGAGTTTTGAAATGGTTGTATCCCGAGTGCTGATCACAAAAGTGGCATCGTAGTGTTCTTTCCACTTTTCTATAGGTGGCCATACTGCTTCCTGGAGGAAAGGCATGGATCGGTGGCAGACCAGGTGCTCTACTTCCTCATGTGGAAACATATAGCCATTATCTGCATCGCATTTGCCTTTGTTACAGCAATTGAAGCCCCTTCCTGACCACTCTTGATCCCCATTCAGGGCAGCTGAAATGATCTGGGCCAGCAGGGTACTACCCGAGCTCTCCGGACCTATTACGAATATGCATTTCTTCTTCTCCATTTAGAAATTTGCTCTTATTGCAGGTTGAAATTAAAGGATTGCGAGAAAATTACCTTGACCCTGAAAGGCACCGGATGAAGGTGTGGAAGATTCGCGTATTTCATCCGCTTTCCCACTAATGGTCATACCCCAACCTCTGCATCATATTGGGAAATAGTTTTTCGAAAATTCGGATATGCTCTGCTGTAAACTCACTGCGCCATTGATCGAATCCACCATGTCTGACATGAGGTTGGTCTTTTTTGCTCACCCGCTCCAGGGAAAACTGTGCCACGATTTGCAATCCTTTGTCGATCACGTTGTCATGGAATTGGTAGTGTTCAAAGAGTCGCTGAAAGGCAATGGATTCATTGCCAATGATCTCTTCGTAGCGCATTTCAAGTATTCTGGGATTGTCATAATCCCAGTTGGCCATGCTGTGATGTATGGGTTTCCTCCAAAGCATTTCAAGAATCAACCCCCGTTCTTTGTCCAGCCCGTTAAGATATTCCTGGTAGCTAATGCCAGGCTTCGGAAAATCTTCAGGTTTGGAGGCGATATGCGAGGAGAAGAGAGGCTCGCTGGTTATCGGCGACCAGTTGAAGTCAGGATTTTTGCACCAGGCCTCGTCCGTCCATAGGTGGTACTTGTAGCCGGAGATAATCAGATCCCTCGGATTCCTGATAAAGTGGCTGCCAATGAAATTTTCGTGAAAAGTGCCAAAACTCACATTGTCATGGTTGTTGACCGAAAAAACACCTTGCCGGGTGTTGGCCACATGATCATTGAATCCATCAATATTACCCTGAAAATGACGGCGCTCAAACTTGAAGGCCTCTGCGAGCTTGTTCATGATTCGTCCATAGTACACCGTGAGGCACTTATGGTAAGAGAAATGCAAAATCAGATCATATGGGCTGATCCATGAGGTGCGCTTTCTTCCGCCCATAGAATCAAATAGCTTTTTCATGTATGCCATGGAATTTGAGTGAAAAGCAATTCTTATTTGGAATAACCGAGCTTATCCATCACATCCGGATAAAGCTCATCGAAAATTCGAACATGCTCAGTCTCCATTCCCTTGCGCCATTGTTCCAGGCTACCGTCCCGAACATGAGTTTTTTCCTCTTTCTTCATGTTCTTGAGTGAAAACGCTTCAGCTAGCTCAACGCCTCTTTTTCGGATCTCAGGATTCAATCCGTAATGATCAAAAATACGCTCGAATACGGCCCCTTCATTCCCAATGATATCTTCATACTTTATTTCAATGACATTCGGATTATTGTAATCCCATTTGCCCATGTGTGTGATTGATCCATAATTTCTTATGATCTCCAGGATCAAGCCTTTGAATTTATCCAGAGAGTTCAGGTATTCTTGATAGCTAACACCAGAGGGGAAATTTTCCTCAGAAGGTTCGATGTATTTTCTGAAAGCTTCATGCTTAGTGATCCGCTTCCACCGATAATCTTTGCGGACACACCAGTCTTCATCGGTCCAGAGGTGGTATTTGTAGCCCGATACGACAAGGTCCCGAGGGTTTCTGATGAAGTGACTGGCCCGGTACGGTCCGATTTTGTCCAGCTCGAGATACGGATTGTTTTGAGGGGCGTAAATCCCCGGTACGCGCTCATCCAGGTAGTCTTCAATTTTTTCTTGATGGTGCCTTCGAAATTGCTTGAACCGGAAGTGATATTCATCCGAAAGAGCAGACAGTATTTTATTGACATAGACCGTCAGGCACTTGTGGTAGCCGAAATGGATCACAATGGGGAACTCACCAAATTCGGTATTGATTGTCGGTTTGGCCTTTGCCCTGGCAATTAATTTCTTGATCATAAATACTTCTGTGCTTTTAATCAGGCGGATGACAGCCCGCCGGGCGACATTGCAGTGAAATCGTTTGGCTCACCTGCGCTGAATCCTTTGCAATTTTAGCCAATTTCAGTCAGGTGGCTCCTATTGATTGGATTTTGTGCTTCATTGGTCAGTACCATTTCATCAACGAAGGCCACGAAACAAACTCTCGTTTAATAGTTGGATTGTTTCCAGTTTTAGGTCCTGCTTGTAACTATTGGCGCTACCGGGTTCACGATGTGCCCGCAACCCTTCCAGGTCCATTCAAAAACAATCCATTGGTATCGTGCTGGCGTACTGATGAAAAGTTTGAAGAAGAATACTGAATTTCATTTTCCTAAAGAAAAGCCTGAATGAACCTACAATAAACCGATCCTTTTAGGGTTCAGAGAGTGTGCGTGGAGGTTTTCATGTCAAATGCACCCAATTACTGAATACTGCAAATTTCATCCAATTGCGAATCGCTTTAAAGTTTTTGTACTTTTGCGGCTTGTAATTGCACAAAATAAAATTCAACCCTCTTCAAAATTAGCTAACGGCCTTTCTCCGAAAAGTTTTTCATGGTTCGCATAAGTGTTGTCACGATCAATCTGAACAATAGAGGTGGGTTGCACCAGACAATCGAGAGTGTCATCAGCCAGACTGATTTCGATAGGGTGGAGTACATTATCGTTGATGGTGTTTCTTCAGATGGGAGTCAGGAGCTGATCAAGAGCTATGAGTCCCATCTTGCTCAATGGACCAGCGAGCGGGATGAAGGTATCTATGATGCGATGAACAAGGGGGCCAGTCGATCAACGGGTGATTATGTGATCTATCTCAATTCCGGAGACCTTTTTGCCAATACCGATGTGGTAAAGGTGGTAGGGGAGTACCTGGATAAAAAAGGAGATGAAATAGACCTGATCTATGGGGAGGCTTATAAGCTTAAGGAAGACGGCTCACTGGAGGCATGGGGAACGCGCGCCGCTACTGAGGTATGGCGTACTGGCACCATTTGGCATAATTCCCTTTTCACACGTACCCAGTTGATGCAAGAAAATCCTTTCAAAATCTCGAAAAAGCTAAAACTGACAGCTGATTTTGATTTCATTTACCGTATGTATTTGCAGAAAAGGAGCTTTGTGAAGCTGGATTTTCCAATCGTGCATTTCGAGGTGGAAGGGTTGTCTACTCAGCGGTCCAAGTTTCGTCAAAATGTGCTTGATGTGCTGGAGGTCCATTGGTCCTATCTGTCCTGGGGCAATTTTCTGGATTTTCCCTGGCAGTATCACCTGGCCAATATAGGCGAGTTTTCGTGGAAGCCTTTCAGAAGAGGTTTTCGTAGGACCCGTAGACATTTTTTTCGTTTTTTATCCAAGATCAAAAAGAGAGTCCTTGCAGTAGCAGGCAAGAATTGAAAATATGCCCATTTACCTAATCAACAAGAGTCAGAAATATCTGGTAAGTACCAATCTCAAGGTCATGTCCAGAAGTCTTTTGGCTGCCAAAGAACTGGAGCAGATAGATCGGAAAGCACTGATCAGGAACAGGCTACGGCAGATGTTTTTTTTGCCAGGCGCCATGCCACACTACATGGTCGTTCGCGATCCGTTTGGGCGGATAGAGTCTTTCCACAGGGACAAGCTTCGTAAAAACACAAAGAATGTGATTAGAGATGGCAAGATCCAACCTTGCCAGGCTAAAGTGGCCGATGCTCTTGGTATCAAAGGGTCGGATGAGGAAGTAGGGGATGCTTTGTCTGAAGTATCTTTTGCGGATTTTGTAAGTGTGCTACCTCAGGTCTATGACAAAGACCCACATTTGGTTCCTCAGCATTCGATATTGCGGTTTAGGCGGTATCGCATAAGCTGGGGGCTGTCAGTCACCAAGTTTTTCAAACTCGAAACTGAAGATATTTTGGGAGAATTGAAGTTGGCCAAACTGGAGCAAAAGAACGAGACGAAGTCTACACCAATCAAGATCGATTGGGACGAGAAGTCGCGGCAGACTGTGCGCGATCTTTACAAGGAGGATTTCGAAAGATTCAATTATGACCCCCTGGTTAGGTAGGCCAAAGTTTTCGTCGTGAAGAAGATACTAATCATTTCGCCGGTGGCGCCCTACCCCAATAATGCGGGGAACCGCCAGAGGATTGCCGCCATTTATGAATACTACCAAAGCAAAGCATCCGTAGATGTTTTCCTGCTCAAACGCGCGGAAAAGGTGGATCGACAAGATTTTTACCACGCTAGTAATTACCGATTCAGCGGCCTTCAACGGTTCATATTCAAATGGGCAATGGCAGTCAAGAAGAAACTCCACTTCCGTTGGAAGCCCATTGCTCGCAAGTTGGGCTTTACGGGACTGGCTTACAACAACCCGCTACTCCTTTACCGGGATGGTTTTGACCGCGAAGCGTTGAAACAACATCTCAGTGACCGGCAGTACGACGTGGTTATTCTCAACTATGCAGTATATGCCTACTTGTATGAGCTTTTCCCTAAAAGCACCTTAAAAATTCTGGACACACATGATCGGCTATCCGATCGATACCGCATATACCTGGATGAGCAAATGAAGCCGCCAAATTGGTATTCACTATTTCCAGAGGATGAAGCCAAATGCCTGAACGCTGCTGATGTGGTCTGGGCGATCACCGATGAGGAAAAGGAATTTTTTCAAAATACGCTGGGCGTAAAATCGAAGGTGGAGCGGGTAATGCACTTTGATTCAGAGGTCAAAGCCCTCGGAACGGACTCCGCCAATGACCAACAGGTATTATTTGTGGGGTCTCAAAATGAGATCAATATCAATGGACTCAATTGGTTCACGGAGAAAGTCTGGTCTGACATAGTCAAGAAGTACCCAAATGCCAAGTTGCTAGCAGCCGGATCGGTCATCAAGAAGAAGCATAAGGTAACGAAGGTGCCGCAAATGGAGCTTATGGGGTTTTTTGATGAACCCGAAGATGTCTACAGCCAAGCTCATATCTGTATCAATCCCATGCCAACAGGTACAGGTCTAAAAATCAAGAGCGTCGAAGCCCTCAGTTACGGTAAATGCCTGCTTACCCGAACTCCTGGATCTGTGGGGCTGACCGAAGGAGTTGGTAGCGCTTTTTTCGCGTCGGAAAATGTCAATGAGTGGGTTGAAGAACTCGCAAAGCTCTTGGAAGATGCTCAGTATCGTTCGACTTATCAGGAGAAAGCCATTGCCTTCTTAAAGGAATTGAATAAAGATACGCTCGCTGTTTTGGAACAGTATCATACTTGAGGTTAGCCGGGCTCATTACCTGCCCCTATCGTCAGTTGCACTAAGCTAACCTGTTTGTAACATGACGCACACCTTAGGTAATCTGGCGCTTCTCTGAGAGAATGGACATGTGTTCAACCCCTCCTAATACACATGTGTGTTTTTGAGAAGCCTAATTTGATGAGTTAGTCAGAGATTCGGTTCGGTAATGTGGCTATCAGGTCTCCACTTGTCCAGGCTCTTGGCCGTGATGGTTTCCCACTTCTGAATCTCCACCCTATTGAGGTCATAGATCAGTTGTTTTTCTTCAGCAGTGATTTGAGCCAGGTTGCTCAGTCCTTTTCGATTTAGCTTTTCTTTTATCGAACTCTTCAGGGGTTTTGGCAGTAGCCCCTTGAACGTAGCAAGGGCAGCCAGGAATTTATTCTTTCTCCAGGTACCCATGGCATTCTCCCGGCTGTTGTTGCCGTGAGTGCCCTCGAAACCTTCGAAGTAACGATAATCAACATTCAGGAAATTGGCGATTTCGGTAAGAATCTTCCCTCTGGCACTGTTGAAGTCGTCAAAGTCGATAAGCAAAACACGCTCCCTTCCAAAGGTTTCGAAATAAGGGATTACTTGTGTGGCATATCGTCCATTGTTCATTAATGAAGGCCGATTGCGGATGGCAGAGGAAATGGACTCATTCAGATAGCCCCGCTTAAACATGTGGTTGTATTGCGAGACCAATCGGTCAATGGGATTTCGGTACATGTAGATGAATTTCATCTCGGGGTTGTAATCATAGATCTTTTTCCAGATACCCATTGCCTTCTCGGGCATTTTGGTGTATCCCGTTGATCCTTCCCCCCACAGAGGCTTCCCCTTTTCAAATAGCTGATGGTATTCCTCCAGCCCCGTTTTCCAGTCGCCTTCCTGGCTGAAATATTCCGGCTCTTTGATCCTCGAGAAGCTGATCTCCGGATGCTCGCTCAATATCTGTGACAATGTGGTAGTGCCACATTTCATCGCCCCAATCAACATGAAATTTACCACTGGAATTCCGAGTTTTACTGGCTTCAAAAGTACGATGAAGATTGGCTTCGTGCCTGAGGTACTTTCAATTTCTTCTCCTATTATCTACGTTTCGAAAACCAACAGTTCCTCGGGTAGCGCTTGCTGCTTTGGCTCATTCTAATAGTCCTCCCTGCTATTCCGTACAAGATTGTTCTATCGACAATCATACGGGAGCGTCAATTCGACCCATTCTACTCATCGTAAGGTATCCTCCAATTTCCAATACTTCAGAGTTCGTTATCTCAGGATATCTGACGGCCTTTTTTACAGAATAATCATTCAAGTCACAATTCGTGAACGCTGAAAAAAGGAAAACCTGCCGGCGTTATTTGACCAGTCGGTCACGAGCAACTACCCCGGTCTGTATTCCAATATTGTTAGCCTCTTGCGAGCTCGGTGAGCGTGGAACTGACAAAATTGCTTATCCTTGCGCTGACTCGATATTTCCCCGATTTTGAAAGTTCTTTTTGCAAATAGGAATAGTCAAAAGCACAATCCTTTTGTCAAGGAGCTGATCAACGGCTTTGGTGGTGAAATACATATTACGCATGGTGCAGCGCCATTTTGGGAGAAATCTGAAGATTTTGATTTGGTTCATCTGCAATGGCCCGAACATTTGGGGGAACATAACAGATTGGACATCCTGAGGTTTGAGGAGGCACTGGCCTTCTGGTCCAGGAAGGCGGCAATCATAAGTACGCTGCACAACTTTCAGCCGCACGATGCCGTCATCAGAGCCAGGTATCCAGATCTATACAATCTTGTGTACCGATACGTAGATGGGGTTGCGCATTTAGGCTCGTTTTCGCGAGATCATTTTCTGGACTATGTGCCCGCGGCCAATCCGAAAATTCAGCATCGGCTTATTATGCACCATGTCTACCACGAGGATTTGACAGCAATTTCTCAGGAGCAGGGAGTAACAATTGGTGAGCGAGCTAAGATTTTGGTCTTTGGTAAGATCCGGAATGCAGAGGAGCGCAATGCCTTGCGTCCGTTGCTGCTGAAAAAGCCGTCAAACTGGGATATTGAGATTACGAACTGGCGACCGAAGCTGGGGTTGAGCAAAAAAAGATATCCCATCAAATGGATCAAACATTGGATAGGGACCTTTATCGACAAAGCTGTTTTTGGAAGTAAGATTGCTTCGCAACACCTGTCCTTCGCGGAGAGCATTCGCAAATTTCAGCAGGCAGATCTCATCTTGATCCCTCGGATCAACACCTTGAATTCGGGTGTAGTAACCCAGGGAATTGCGCACGGCAAGGTGGTCGTCGGTCCGGACATTGGAAATATCGGTCCAATTTTGAAGGAATTGGGTAATCCTGTATTCAGACCAGGAGATCTGTCGTCGATGAAGAAAGCCATTTCAGAGGGATTGGATCTCGCAAAAGATGGACTCGGTAAAGCCAATCAAAGGTATGCCACAACAAATCTACTTCCTGAAGACATGGCAGCCGAGTATCTACAATTCTATAAAGAAGTATATACCAGTAAGTTCAAATAGCCAATTCTTGTTAAGGAGCTGAGTAGAGGTATATTTTGCTTAAAATATGATTGAATGAAGCTAATCTATATTCTTGGTATGGGTCATACAGGCTCAACTTTATTGGATAGGGTTCTTGGGGCACAGCAGGACGTACTAAGCATTGGAGAGCTGAAGCACTTATATCGACTCTTGGACGACTCCGAGAAGAAGTGTACCTGCGGTAATCCCTATCGAGCTTGTGAGTTTTGGAAGGGGATTGTGGAGAAAGTCGAATTCGAAGGACTTGAAAATTACCTTATGCCGGCTGATCCGTCAGATGGTACTGGCCGGAAGACCCAGTTCAACTGGTCCAAGGAATACTTGAAGAAATTTGCCGACATTAATAAAACCATATATCAGCATTTGCTTGATCATGGCGAGGCTTCTACTATTGTGGATTCAAGCAAAGATTTGAATCGACTGGTTTGCTTGAAGAAATCAGGGTCTTTTGACTTGAAGGTCATTATTTTACGACGGTCAGGTCTGGCCTATCTGGCTTCAAAAAAGGCCAGGAGTGCCCGCGGTTTCAATCCCATACGTTGGACGATTATCTATGTGCAAAGGCATATTAGGTTATTCCAGTCCTGGAAAATCCTGGCAAGCATGGACAGTATTAACATCAGCTATTCTGACCTTGCCAGATATCCTGAACGCCAAACAAAGGCAATATGCGATTTCTCAGGGGTCCAATATGATCCTTCAACTCTAGATATTCGCTCTGATCGTTATTTTAGTGTTCAGGAAAACCACAACATAGGTGGGAGCGTCAGCCGGAAGAATAAGGAGAGAGTACCGATCAAATACAAGGATAACTGGCGCCAGAGGCTGGCATTAAAGGATATTTTGGTCTATATCCTTTTTGGAGGGGCATTGGTTGATGCGGTGATGAAATACAAGTTCAAAGGTCGCTAGCTCAATTGGAAGCCCAGTTTTTGTCTCTTTCATAACCCATTTCAATCAATAGATCACCTAGGTAGTGGCCACCCAATTGCCTTGCTGTTTGGTTGAATAGGTTCTTCCAATCGCCCACAATACCCTTTCTTCTGAAGGCGTATGGGTCGTCAGACCCTTGTTCCCTACCACCAGAGGTCTTCTTGAAGGAGCAGGCTTCAATTGCCGAGGTAAGTTTCTGATCGTCGACTTCGATATTGAGGTATTCAAGGATGCTCTTGACTGTTCCCAGTGGATCGGTATGAAGATCCTCGTATTTCACGAAATAGCGTTGCTTTCTGGACTTCCATTCTTGATAAAACTGTTCATAGGAAAAGTGGGGCATGGAATCTAACGGCTTTGAAAGCTTGTACTCACAGTACTTTTGAAAATTGACGGCATCCTCTGCTTTGGCGTCAAAACCCACTACATCTAGGACCTTTTGATTTTTATCTCTATTCCTGAATAGCTCGAAGTAAAAGAATGATACAAAAGTATCTCTCGGGTCCCGGATCACTACCACAGGCTTGTTATGCCCGAGTTGCGGCAATTCATGTCTTTGGATGACAGAGCGTCGACCAATGATTTTGGTCTTGCCTCTGGCTTTATCCACTTCCAAATAGTGTCTTAATATCTGAGAAACCCAGGTGCCGCCGCATTTTGGATACTCCAGGACAAAAATCACTTCCAAATATTTACCAAAAAGGACACTTACAGTGTTATTAACCCCTCTCAAAAAATTGCTCTCCTTTGCCATTACTTCCTGATCACATTTTTGTGAATAGTGATTCCCATTCCGTGCCTTTGAATTTTTGTTTTACTTCCTCAAAATTAGAGATCAGGTTTCTTATGTGCTTCTGGTTCTGCTTGCGCAAATTGGTGCTCACTTCTATTGCCGGTATGCCTAAATATTTGAATAGCCGACGCATGGTTCCTGGTGTGTCTTGCACTAACGCCTCATAACGGACAGCATACATTTTGTCCCCAAATGACTCGTTAGTTTCGGCTATCCAACGGCTCGTTCGTTCAAAGTCTTCCAGGCAGACTTCAAAATCTAACTCAATCTGATCCACAGTCTTCTTTTTTTGTTGGCTATTCCATTGCCCTGACAAACCCGCTACTTGTCGGGAGACATGGACCTCCAACATATCCTCACGGATCAGATGAATAACCTTGATGTCAGGATTTTGCTGGATCAATTGCCAGACATCCCTTTTATTATTGTCCAGTGGATGGTAATAAAAAATCTTGAAACCTACAGCTCGTATGTGACTGGGGTAATATCCGAAGATTTGATTCCATAAACTAGACGAACTGCCACCATGAAGGTATTGATATTCTTCACCATACATCTGTACTTGCGGATGGCTCTTTAGCAAACTCATCAAAAGTGTACTCCCTGAGCGGGATCTGGTGATGACGACAAACTTCTGATATTCCTGGTTTCCATTCAGCCGAAAATAGGCGGCTTTGACACTACGTTTGAACAAATTCCACTTCCGTTGAAGCCTTCTCCTGAACATGGGATCCGTAAATTACGGTGCAATATATCCAGTTTTTGATGGATGATCGTATCTTGCCAGGCGATTGGTCGTTTGGCAAATCAGATTTCCTTTTTCAAGAACAGAACGGACATGTCTTACGATAAAAAGGGCAATAATCAACTGCTCTTTACCGTAGTAATCCCAACCTTCAATAGATTCAAGCAGCTTGAGAAAACGCTGAAAACCGTTTTCGATCAGACCTTTCAGGATTTTGAAATACTCGTGGTTGACGATGGTTCGGATATGTCCATACTGGGTCAGATTCGAGATTTGCTGGAGTCACATGCAGGCAGCACTCAATTGATATCAAGACCGGACACACGTCAAAAGGGAGCAAATGCCTGCCGCAATATAGGTATGGAAATGGCCAGGGGTGAGTACATATGTTTGTTGGATTCAGATGATCAATGGAGTCCGAACCGACTATCAAACCTACAGCGATTCCTGCGTGACAATACTGATGCTGCTGGCATTTACAGTGGCTGTATATTGAATAATGGTTTGGAGGAGAAGCAATTGAGTTCTCGGCCGGTCGATACAGCGGAGACCACCATTGATTTTCTGTTTTCCACCGATGGGTTCGCTCAAACATCCACCTTCGTTATTTCCAGGGAGGTTGTCGGCAAAGTCGAATTTGAGGAGAGCCTGCTTCGGCATCAGGACTTTGAATTCTTCATTGCTTTTCAAAAGGAGGTTGGATGGACCTTCTTTGAAAATTTCGATGTGATCTTGAATTGGCAGCGTGGACGGAAAAAGACGCCACATTTCCCATCTATGATGAAGTTCTATAATCGTCACAAGAATGATATCCGCAACAAATCTGCGGAATATGACTATCTGTGGCACTGCTGGATAGACGCTTATGAGCAGCGAGACAAAGAGTATAAGAAAATATATCTGAAATTGCTTCGTAGTTTGAAAGTATACACAAGTAGGCGCAATCGCATCAAGCTGTATTTTCCTAGCTTGGTTCAGAAGACTTGGGAATTGATAAATTCATAATCAAATTGGATAGGATCACGCAACTAAGGAATAAGAGAGAATCAATGGGATTGATGCACAAGCTGATCATTCATATACCAGTTTCCGTCTTGAAAATGGGGCAAGTGGTTTCTTCCATTTTGATTCATTCCGTAGGCGGTGAGTTCGGTATAGGGCAATTCATGGTTGGAAAGACGGGGGTGTTATGAGAATTGTACATGTGAACACTTTTGCTGATACTGGTGGTGCTGCCATCGCTGCCAATAGATTGCATCATGCATTGAGGAAGAAAGGCGTGGAATCCTACGTGTATAGTCAGTTTGGTGGCGATGTCGATCATTCCGTCTCGCCGCAACGTAAATCGTCCAAGCTTCTATCCCAGGTCTCGTCTTCGCTGGAGTATCAATTCCTCAGCAGGCGGAAGGCCCAGCAAGTGCCCTTCTCTATCGGGAAGTTTCGATTTGTTGATTACCTATCTGAGATAAATGAACTCCGTCCAGATTTAGTGCACATGCACTGGGTGGGTCCCGGATTCCTGAAACCCAGCGATTTCTATCGATTCAAGGTGCCCGTAGTTTGGTCCATGCATGATATGTGGGCTTTTACAGGAGGTTGTCACTATGACGATGAATGTGGCAAATACACCGATCAGTGCACACATTGTCCGATTCTTGGGAATTCAGGTCACTTGGCTGTCAGACATCAGCAACGCAAGCATCGCGCCTATGATCGTATGCACAGTGTGACTTTTTTAGGGCTCTCAAGGTGGATGGCGGAGCAAGCCAGGTCCAGTTCTTTGCTGAGGGGACGGGAAGTCTATCAACTACCCAACCTCATCGATGCAAGTACATATGCTCCCATCGAAAAGGAGGTGGCAAGAGAGATTCTGGGATTTGACCCTAAAAAGAGGCATATACTTTTTACTTCCATCAATGTGAAAGACCGAAGGAAAGGGTTCGAAAAGCTGAGACGCGCCCTGGATGCTTTTGAGGATAACAGCCTTGTGCTAACAGTTATGGGTCAAGTAACCGATCAGTCTTGGCTGAATGAGATGAATTTTGAGACAAAAATGCTAGGTTCCATACACGACCTTCATGCCCAAAGGCTGGTGTACAGTGCTTGTGATGTCCTGGCCATGCCCAGCCTTCAGGAGAATTTGTCCAACGTCATTATGGAGGCCATGAGCTGCGGACTACCGGTTGTTTCATTTGATATCGGCGGCAACCGGGATCTCATTGACCATGAGGTCAATGGTTTTCTGGCGCGAAGAAACGATGCCGAAGATTTTGCAAAGGGCTTAGGCTGGGTTTTGGGTGAAGGCGGCCCTGTTCAATTGGGAGAGGCGGCAAGAACCAAGATCTTGACCACATTCGACGAAAAAATTGTGCTCCCCAAATATCTGGATCTCTACAAGCAAAAAATCGAACAAAATTGATGACTGGGGATCTAGTGAGTGTGGTGACGATCGCCTTCAATGAAGAAGATACGATAAGGGATACCCTGGAAAGTGTGACCTCTCAAACCTATGATCAACTTCAATATGTGGTCATCGATGGTAATAGTACAGATGGAACGATGGCGGTGGTCAAAGAATTTGAAGCTTCGATAGATGTGGTTCTTTGCGAACCGGATCGGGGGATCTATGATGCGATGAACAAATCCTTGAACTACCTAAGGGGGGAATGGTGCATTTTTATGAATGCGGGGGATTGTTTTCAGAATAGTCATGTGCTTTCAACCATTTTTGGAGGGAAGGACCTCAGAGACGCTGAGGTCGTATATGGTGATGTTGAATTGAGATACGATCATTTCACCTCCATCAAGAAGGCCGGTGACTTAAACAACTTGTGGAAGGGTATGCAGTTTTCACATCAATCGGTTTTTGTAAAAACCACCCTGCTGAAGGCCTTTCCTTTTAGTCTGGATCAAGGTTCAGCGGCTGATTTTGGACAACTTTATCGATTGTACGTTGAAAACAAGAGGTTCTACCAGGTGCCTGAACTCATTGGATCGGTAGCAATGGGGGGTATTTCAGATAAACAAAGGAGCGCCAGTATCAAGAGGAGAAGTGAAGTAGTTATCCCATTGAATGACACCCTCAAAGTCCGCGTTTATTATCAATTTTGCCTTTTACAAAACGCACTGTTCGGCGCTATAAAGCGCATGCTGGGGAAATCGACTACGGCAAGGATCATCCAGATGAAAAACAAGATATTGGGTTGAGGATTTTATTTGTTTCGGATACGTCGGCGACGGCATCAGGTGGTATAGAGACGCACATCAACCGACTAGGTGACAGTTTAGTCACCAGTTCGGGTGATACGCAGGTCCAACACCTACTGGCTGAAAGCATCAGGTACTTGCTTTTTTTTGGGAAATCTATCGTGGGCCGACGCAGGCTTATTCAGGAAATACGACGGGCGGAGCCTCAGGTCGTTCATATTCATGGGTTTGCTTCTTTTTTCGTGGCGTTGGCTATCAGTGTATGCAGTCAACTCAGACTTCCCATCGTTTATACACCGCACTATCACCCTTTCTCCACCCTGAGGTTGCCTATGTTAGGATCCTTGTTTTTTCAGGTTTTTTTGAGGCGCCAATTGGCTAAGGTGGATCAGTTGATTGCTTTGACAGAGGAGGAAAAAGTGTTCTTTCAGAAGTACATTGCTGCCAACAAGATTGATGTATTGCCCAATGGTATCGATCGAATGGAATTCGTTGAGAACAAGGCCGATCGGACGTGGGGGCAGCTCCTGTTTGTTGGGCGCAATGTGCCGAATAAAAGGATCGATTTTCTCCTTGGACAGAAGGACTTCTTCCTAAGGCATCAGTTGAAAGTCGTTCTCGTCTCTGACATCAACAGGGAGTCGGATGAGGTCTTCGAGATATTGAAGCATATTCCTTTTCAAACCCTCAAAAAGCTCTATCGTGAGGCAGGAGCGCTGGTACTACCATCAAAGTATGAGGCTTTTGGTATCGTGGTGCTTGAGGCGCTGGCCAGTGGTATGCCGGTGGTTATCTCGGACCGCGTTCAGATTAAAGAATACCTTCAGCAGGAGGAGTCGGTTTTTGTCTTTGAATATGACGATGAGCAGTCATTTCAGAGTCAGGTAGTTGCAGTGTTGGCCAAGCGAGGTAGTCTGCAATTTCCGGATTTAACCAGTTATGACTGGAGCGCTATAGCTGAAAAATTACAGAAGATTTACCTTCGCGTTCAATGACCATTCGTATCCCCAAATCGCTTACAAGGGTCACACAGCAGCAAATCGCTTTTGCTCAGACGCATCGTTTTCTTCCGATTCTGGGGATTATGCTAGTCCCTATGGATTCGTCGCCACTTTTCCCTTTGAGCACGAATAGACCCATTTGGTCATTGTTCTTTTCGTTGTATTTCTTTCTGGAGTTGTGCAGAAAGCCACAGATCAAAAAGCAGTATTTACCACTCTTTGCATTCCTGATACTGTTCTACACTTATTCCATGGGATGTTATGTCTTTTCCGGATTTCCGATAGGCTCCTTCATCAAGGGTTTCACCGTCACCTCGTTGGCCGCCTTGAGCTTCATGGGCATGGTGAAATTCTTTGAAGAAATCATTGAGGAGCACGGCCTCTCGGAGCTACCAGCTAAAGTCAGTGAGTTAATTATCTACTCTTCCTTTGTGCCCATGTCTGTGGGCCTCATGCAGGTGGCCTCAGGGTTTGGCCTTTTTCCTATGACCGTTGCCAGGGGAATCACCTCAATCTTTTCCTATCGTGTGGGCCTTTTCGGCAGGATGCAGATGATTTCTGGAGAGCCTTCCTGGGCTGCAAACTACCTTATTTTCGTCTTCGTTGTCACTTTCCTTTTCTATAAGGGTCCAAGTAAAAAGCTGTTGTTGTGGATTTATGTCATTTTCCTCATTTTGACCAAGTCTACCTTAGGTATTCTATTTTTCTTGACGCTGGTCGGTGGATACATTTTCCTCAATTTGAATGTCAGAAAGCTTTTCCGAGTTGTTGCCATTTTGATATTGGCGGCTTTGGCTTTCAATTATTTGATTTTGCCAAATCTTGGCGAGTATGTTCAGCATAAGTTCAACAGCATTGCATTCATTTTGTCCAATTTGTCGGTTGAAGCCGCAATAATGGTCGCATCAAGAGATAACTCATTTTTAGCCAGGATGGTAAACCCGATTATTGGCTTTTACTATGGATTCATACACGCCCCAATAGGGCACGGTTTGGAGACCTTCCACCACTACGTTAAAGACGGTTATTTAGAGCTGGGGGTCTTGGATAGAAAAGGAGTCGAGGAAAGAGGCGGTCTTCTAAAATGGGCGGCAACTCCCAAAGCACTGCTATCCCGGGTCATTTTTGAAGGTGGGGTTTTCTATTTGTTATTCTTTCTGACCTTCTACCTTAAGGAGATGTGGGCCAACAGATATAACCGAAATATGGTTTTTCTTCTGGCTTCCTTGCCCATTATCACGATCAGTGAAGATTCATATTTGTTTTACGGGGTCATCATTTCCATGGCACTGGCACACT
Organism: Cyclobacteriaceae bacterium; assembly: GCA_965601475.1. Lineage (GTDB taxonomy): Bacteria > Bacteroidota > Bacteroidia > Cytophagales > Cyclobacteriaceae > JAWPMT01. The sequence continues at coordinate 3,537,249 of OZ271832.1, forward strand.
TTCGTCCAAAGTAAATTATGCCAGGGCCTACAGTTTCCGTGATCATGCCGGTGTTCAATGGTGAGCGCTTTTTGGACAAAGCCATATCATCGGTAGCTCAGCAGGATTTTGGAGATTGGGAGCTCATTGTCGTTAACGACGGTTCTGAGGATGATAGTTTGAAGATCGCAGAAAGCTGGTCTGGAAGAGATCGAAGAATAAGGGTGATCTCAGGGCAAAATCAGGGAGTGGCTGAAGCAAGAAACAAGGGCATTACGCAAGCCAGGGGAAAATACATTGCTTTTCTTGATGCGGATGATATGTGGAAGGCACACAAGTTGCGGGTGCAGCTGGACTTTCTACAAACCAATTCGCTTCACCTCACTTATGCGTCTTACGATATCATAGATGAGCGGGAAACATTGATCAAGTCTTTTGAGGCTCCAGCACAAATCACCTTTGAGGATATGCTGAAAAGCAATTGGATTGGCAATCTTACAGGACTCTACGACGTTGAAAAATGTGGGAAGCGATTCTTTCAGGCAGTGGGTCATGAAGACTATGTGATGTATCTTGAGCTCATGCGGGACCTTAAGGTGACACGGGGGCTAACTGAATCTTTGGCTTGCTATCGACAGAGTAGCGCTGGGCTTTCAGGTAATAAGATGCGCACCATCCGGTGGCAGTGGAGAATTTATCGGCAAAATCTGAACCTTAATGTCCTTCAAGCTTCCTATTACATGCTGTTCTATGCTTATCATGGTTTGACCAAATACCGCAAAATAGAATGAATAAAATTCTCATCCTCACGGTGGGTCTGGCAGTGATTCTTGCCGCGCCAAGGCTGGCCCAAGCTCCCAAGTCAGTACCTTTGGGCGACACCTTTGTGCGAGGCATTTTTGGCGTCAACAAAAAAGACCTACCTCAAGTAGCTGAAGCGGGATTCAATGTCGTACAATCCTATTCCTTCCAGAGGATGACGCTGGAGGAAATTGAGTTGTATCTGTCCGAGGCCGAAAGCTTAGGCCTTCGGGTGCTGTTATCGATCCCTGGCAGTTATTCCATCAATGACAATGAAAAATCTGACAAGAAAATAGTCAGATTGGTCACGAGATTTGCTGATCATCCGGCTTTATATGGTTGGTACCTGTTTGATGAGCCCAATGAGAAAAAGCTAACTCCTGAGCGGTTGAAAAGGGTTTATAAGATGATCAAGACTTTGGATGACAACCATATGATTTTTGTATCCAATTGGGAGCCCAGGGAATACCGCAATGGATACGATGTAGATATGAGGCAGGTGTATCATGGTCGAGCTTCGCTAATGCGAAAGGTTTTTAACGGGGGCTACGCGGAATTGATGAAATTGATAGATAAGCCCTGGGTTTGTATCGTCAATACTCATGACTCGATGTTCGCAGATGATGAAGTAGAGGGTATGACCTTGACGAGTCCCACGTGGTTCTATCATGGTGGATACAAATACAAGAAAACCGACACGGAGGAGTACGCTTACAGGCTGGAACGGGCTAAACTGCTCAATCGAAACCTTGAAGATCCGTTCTCTGGTGTGACAGATAGCCGGGGTCTGGGCTTCGCGAACAGTGGGTCTTTTCCAGAATCACCCGAGGTTATCCTGGGCCAGGTCCTATCAGGACTCTGTCACGGCTCCAACGCAATATTTTTTTGGATCTGGTCCAACGGCGCTTCGGTAGATCTGAAGGAAGGTTACTACACAACCTTTCACTACCATAAAACTAAAGATGCATATCGAACCATCAATAGCATGTTGGAGCGCATCGAGCCTGTCCTGAATGAAGTCACTGAGGATAGGCAAGGTCAAATTGGCAGGTTGGCATTTCGATATATCGAAAATGAAAGGGGACAGGTGCTCATGATGGTGAACGAATCCAAACGTCCCTTCGAGGGCGTTATTGAGGATTTGGAAGTCAAGAGTCCACAGTTTCTGGATTTGTACTCAAATCAGATGTTGGACATCAGTAATACGCAACTAACCATAGCCCCCGATGAAGGTATCTTACTTATGAATCTGGAAGGGCCTTGATATAAATGCAGCAATGGCTGGAAAGAGATCTTTGATTCTTGTTACTGGCTCCCACCGCTCCGGATCTTCGTGGGTAGGCAAGATGTTGGCGCTGTCAGAGCAAGTCGTGTACCACAGTGAACCCTTTAATCCTGCTTTTCGGCCTTATGGACCTATTAGTTACTGGTTCGAGTATTTCCCGCCCGATCTGGAGGAAGATCACTACATTCTGGACTATCTCCGTCAGCAAACTAAGCTAAATCCCATACGTTCGACGCTTACGGCAATCGCCGCCTTGCGCCATCAGTCTATCAGAGTCTGGCTCAAGGATCAACTGTGTCTATTGAACCATACCTTTCATCCCGGCAGGATAGCACTATTCAAAGACCCGATAGCCTTGATGTCAGCACCCATGATTGCTTCAAGTTTGGGAGCGAAAGTGCTGGTTGTTATTCGTAACCCCTTCGCATTTGTGGCCAGTTTGAAAGTGAAGAAATGGCATTTTCCATTCCGCCATTTTGTGCAACAAGAAAAGTTACTGTCAGGGCCATTGGCTGATTTCCGCTCCGAGATTTTGCATGCCTCTGAAGAGAATCCTGACATCATAGATCAGGGAATCTTGCTATGGAATATTTTTCATTCGGTAATTGCAGGTTACCGCAGGAACAATGACTGGATTTTTGTGAGACATGAGGACTTATCTCAGGATCCTGTACCAGCTTTTCAAGGCTTATTTGAGCAGTTGGGCCTGGACTTCACCGCGGATATTTCTAGCACCATCGCGGGATTTTCTGAATCGGATCAAGGTGAGATCAGAAGAAACTCCAAGGACAATCTTCATTCCTGGAAGACGCGATTGTCTTCGGCAGAAATTGAACGTATCCATATCGGTACGAAAGAAATATATGCGGCGTTTTATCCAGAAGGCATCATACCGCAAGAAACATGAAGACAGGACAAGAAGCGGGCACCATCTTCGTCATGCCCTTCGCCGGGGGATTTGTACTTTTGCCATTTCATTGCAACGCATAACTAATTGGAGCACCGAAATAAGATAATAGGCCAAATTAATTTTTCGATTAGCGAGCGAAAAGTCTTTTTGTTCTGCATTGACAACGCTATTTGCATAGCAGGTATACTTTACTATTTCCATCTTCTGGGCCAACCAATAGGATTGACTTTTTACTTTTCGAGTAGTTTCTTCCTGGTTCTAAACTCAACCTTCAATGCAGTTTTTAAGACCTACGATATTCCCATAGCGAGTTCGATTCAGCAGCTCAACCTCATTCTATTCGTTCAACTCCTTGTTTTTAGCTTTCTGTTTTTGACACCGGGACTTATTCCCCGTATACCGGATTCCAAGGTTGAAGTACTGTTTTTAGTGATGTTCCTACCACTGTCAGTTACCTTGTGGCGGTTTCTGTACATTCGAGTCATCCATCAGCCGGTACTTTTTACCAATGTTCTAATCTTTGGACGTGGCAGATGTATTGATTTCACTCACCAACATTTTGATTTTGAGAGCCATGCATACCGGATCCTTGGTGAGGAACGAGCTGACAAGGAGAATGTGGTTTCCGATGATATATTGGAGGGGTTCATGAGGCGGGTAATCAGGAAGCAGGTGAATACCGTGATCCTCGGCTATGATGACTTGAAAAACATTCCAAACAATGTCAATCAATTTGTCGATTTCTGTTCCATCCGTGGTGTTGAGATATACAATTACCTACGCTTTTACGAATCCGTCAATGCCGCTATTCCAATCAGGCAATTGGGAAATAACATCTTTCTGCACTTTCCTTTCACAAGGTCCAACTACAATCTGATATATAAAGGTATACACCGGACCATAGATGTCCTTTCTTCGCTTGTGGGATTGTTTTTCCTGGCTTTATTGCTCCCGGTTGTATATATCCTGAACGTCTTCTTTAATCCGGGTCCGCTGTTTTTCAAACAATACAGAGTCGGCAAAGGAGGGGAAGAGGTGTTGGTGCACAAATTGCGGTCCATGGTGGTGGATGCTGAAAAGAAAACCGGTGCGGTCATGGCTCAGAAGAATGATGCGCGCATTACCAGATTTGGCAAGGTATTGAGGAAGTTCAGAATAGATGAGCTTCCTCAATTCTGGACGGTGCTGAAAGGTGATATGAGCCTGATTGGACCCAGGCCCGAGCGGAAGGTTTTTGTGGACCAGCTAAAGAAGAAAATCATGTTTTATGATATGAGGCACATGGTAAAACCTGGAATTACAGGTTGGGCTCAGGTCCGGTATAAGTATGGAGAAAACCTGGAGGACAGTTACCGAAAACTTGAGTACGATCTGTACTATATCAAGCATAGATCATTGCTGCTGGACTTAAAAATCATTTTCGAAACCGTCAATACTATCATTTTCTCAAGAGGTCAGTGATGATACTTCCATGGCTTTCTTAAACCACTGACAAAACTCGAAATGTCCATTGATCCGTTTTTTCGTGGCTCAAATGTGTCGATAGTGAGCAGGCTCCCAGCCGATGCGTACACTGGAAAAGTGGTTATGGTAACAGGGGCGGCAGGGTCCATAGGTTCGGAGCTTTGCTCTCAACTCATACAATCCGCGGTATCAAAGCTGATTCTCCTGGATCAAAATGAGAGCGGACTGTTCAATTTACACCAGGAATTGATGAGTCGGATCAAAGTGGAGGAGCTGTTGGAGATTGTGCTTTGCGACATCCGCGACTCGGCCTCGGCGGAGTATGCTATAGCCAGATTACGCCCAGATTTTATCTTTCATGCCGCTGCATACAAACACGTTCCGATTGTAGAGAATTATCCCCTGGAAGCCATCAATACAAATATTTTTGGCACCAGGCGCATTGCGGATCTGGCCGATAAATACGATGTGCAAAAACTGATACTGATTTCGACGGATAAAGCGCTGAATCCTACAAGTATCATGGGCGCTACAAAGCGAGCAGCGGAGATCTACATTCAATCATTGAACCACCGGTCAAAGACTAATTTCATTACGACCCGTTTTGGGAATGTCCTGGGGTCCGCCGGCAGCGTCGTCAACTTATTCCGGAAACAAATAGAAAGAGGGGGTCCGGTAAAAGTTACTCATCCTGAAATGACCCGGTATTTCATGACCATTGAGGAGGCGTGCATGCTGGTTCAGGAGGCTGGGGTCTTCGGGGGTGGTGGCGAGGTGTTTTGGTTTGACATGGGGGAACCCATCAAAATCCTGGACCTTGCAAGGCAAATGATCGAGTTTTACGGTACTGATGATCAACAGGTTGAGATTATATTTTCCGGTACAAGGCCCGGAGAAAAGATCCACGAGGAGCCATTGGCATTAAATGTCGAAGCTGAACCAACCGACAACCCGAAAATCAAGGTAACAAGGATTCACGATTATGACTATGGTGCAGTGGAACCCTTGTTGGCTTCTATGGCTCTCTCAATGAGAAATCATGAGGAAGTAGAGGCGGTCAGGTTTTTGAAGGAACTTGTCCCGGAATTCAGGAGTCAGCGTTCCAGGTTTGAGGCCCTCGATCATTAGGGTACAACTAATTGCAGAATCATTGTGTCAAGTACTTAAATTTGCGAATATTTTCATTTTATGAGTCTTTTTTCGAGAGCAGCGTTGGTTACTGCTTTTTTTGTTTTTGGTATTTCTGTCGTACTGGCGCAGAGTCTATCCGATATTCAAAATATCAAGGTCGATGATCTAAGCGACGCTCAAATTCAAAATTTGATGAACCGTGCGCAGGCGGAGGGTCTGAGCGAGAATGATATTTACAATGTTGCCAGGTCGAGGTCGGTTCCGGAGGCTGAGATCCAGAAGCTTCGCGATAGGATCGCACAACTCAGTGCACCTGAGGAGGAGCCGCAACCTGTAGCGGAGGAACCCGAGCCCAAGCCCAAAGAACCGGCGGTGCGTCCGGAACCCAGAAAAGCTGGGGGTTCATACTACTATGGTTATGAGTTTTTTGAGAATAATTCTGACCTAACTTTTGCAACGGATCTATACACGCCGGTTCCTGAAGAATATATACTGGGCCCAAGGGATGAAGTGACCATCAACATATTTGGCTCCTCCGAAAAGCTCTACAAAGAGGTCGTAAGTGAGACTGGTTATCTCGTAATTCAGAACATAGGCCCGGTGTTTGTAGCCGGACTTACCATGCGGCAGGCAGAAAGCAGGGTAAAAGCACGACTTGCAAGGCTCTACAGGGATCTGGCTGGCGAAGACCCGACTACGTTCATGAATTTCTCGCTCTCCAGGATCCGTAACCTGAAGATCAATATTGTTGGTGAAGTGCAACGACCGGGAACCTATACTGTGAATGCCCTTGCCACCGTTTTCAATGCGTTGTATGCTTGTGGAGGACCGACTAAGACCGGTACCTTGAGGGAAATCAAAGTCTTCCGGGAAAACAAACTCATTGCCACTGTCGACTACTATGAGTTCCTTACCGGGGGAGTGACTCGGACCAATGTGACACTGCAGAGTGGAGATTTGATTCTGGTGGGTGCAAACAATGGGAGAGTTCAAATTTCAGGGCAGGTAAGAAAGCCAGGATACTATGAAATGAAGTCCGACGAGACTTTCCAGAAATTGCTCCAGTACGCGGGTGGCTTCGGCGACTATGCTTATAGCGAGAGAATAAAGGTGACCAGGAATACTTCCCGGGAAAAAGTGGTATCTGACCTCTACAAGGGTCAATTTGAAATCTTCAACGTCAAGGCTGGGGATACCTACGAAGTTGGTAGGGTTCTCGACCGGTACAAGAGCCGAGTGACGATCAAGGGAGCGGTTTATCGGCCAGGCAGCTATGCGATGGAACCTGACATGACGGTCATGAAATTGCTTCAAAAGGCTGATGGCCTCAGAAGAAACGCCTTCATCGACCGTGCAACGCTCATAAGAACCCTGGATGACCTAACCACCGAGACGGTCAACGTGAATATCGCACTTATACAAAAAGGTGAAAGCCCTGACATTGCCCTTCAGCAAGAAGATGTGTTGACCATCCTTTCGGTGAACGACTTGAAAGATGAGCAGTATGTCAAAATCTCTGGAGAGGTCAATCGAGGCGGAGTATATCCCTTTTCGTTGGGCATGACCGTCCAGGATCTGGTATTTGCTGCCGAGGGATTCTCCCAGCCAGCGGACCCAATGAAAATTGAGATTGCCAGGAGAGCCAAAAATCCGTCGGGTCAGGTAACACATGAAGTAATTCAACTGGGCGTGAAAGATGGCGTGTTGGGGTCCGCCGCGAATCTTGAGGAAGTAGCACTTTCGTCATTTGATCATGTCTTTGTACGCCGCAATCCCAATTTCTTCACTGAGAGAACTGTAGAGGTCTCGGGTGAAGTCCTCTATCCGGGAAAATATGCCCTGCTTTCAGAAACGGAGCGCATTTCGGACGTATTGAAACGAAGTGGAGGTTTAGCACCCACAGCTTATGTGGAAGGGGCAACGATTTTGCGGAAAACCGAATTCTTTGCCTCGCACCATGAGATCACCTCTCGCAAGGAGGATCTGGAATACTTGGTCAATACATTAGATACAACGTATATCACAGAAGCCGATGAAGTCAGAATTGCTGAGATCTATGACGAACTGAACAACAGGTATCTGTTTCCTGAAGAGGATGACATAAATCTTGCTGCCAATGCAAAGCGAGAGCGTCTGCTGACCATCGCACGTCAAAACCCCTTCTTGGACGGCGTCAACATTAAGCGTGTTGAATCAATGGCCATCGATTTGGAAAAGGTCTTCAAGAATCCGGGCGGACCTGAAGATATAGTTTTGGAAGATGATGATATCATCACGGTGCCTAAGCAGCGAAACACAGTGCGGTTGCGAGGAAGAGTCCTGTATCCCAATACCGTGAGATATGAAAAAAGTAGGAGTTTGAGGTACTATATTGGTCAGGCGGGTGGATTTGGATCAAGGGCCAAGAAAAACAGGACTTATGTCGTCTATCCCAACGGTGAGGTTGCCAAGACAAGAAATTACCTATTTGTCAGGAGCTTTCCCAAAGCTAAGCCTGGTTCCGACGTGGTGGTTCCCACGAAACCTTTGAAGATACCGCTTAAGCCGGGAGAAATCGTCGGCTTGACGAGCGGACTTGCGACCCTTGGTCTCATCGTCACTCAAATCATTCAAGTCAATCGAAACTAGGGCTCATGGACAAAGAGAATTTTATACCAGACGAGAAGATATCCATCAGGGACGTCGTACTCAGGGTTCAGGAATGGATCATGTTTCTCTTGGGGCGATGGTTGCCAATTGGCGCTGGTACGATCATTGTTGCAGGCACTTACATCACTTACACGCTGGTGCGATCGCCTGTTTATACCGCGGAGACAACATTCGTCATCGCGGGCGCCGGAGGAGAATCAGGTGTATCTTCTTTGGCATCGGCTGTTGGTGTGAACTTTTCTTCTTTGGAATCTTCCCCAACATGGTTCACTACTGACAACATCCTGGAGTTATACAAGTCCTACAGAATATTGAAGAAGACTTTCTTCACCTATCAGGATTTTGGAGACGGAAGACAAAGGCTGATCACTCGATACACAGAGAAGGGAAAATGGAGGAAGAAGTGGAATAAGGAGCCAGAACTTCGGCCGGTCACTTTTGAGATTCCGGAAGATCAGATGACCCAGGTACATGATAGTCTGCTAATGGTCGTTCTTGAGAAGTTCGCAAAACGCACCGTGTCCATGGCAAAGGTGAGCCGCAAAGTCAGCATTATCAGTGCCAAGGTAAAATCCAAAGATCCGCTATTTGCGAATTTTTTCAATAAGGAACTGGTCAAGAACGTCAACGAATTCTATATCCAGACCAAAGTGAAGAAGGCCTTTAGCGATGTCGAGATTTTACAGCGTCAACGTGATAGTATCAAATTTGTACTTGATAGCACAGTTGCGCGCTATCAGGATGTACAGAATCGATCTCCCAATCCCAACCCTTTTGTATCAGAAGTAGCTATGGAAGGTCAGCGGTTACAAATAGACCTGGAGTCTGGCGCTCAGGCTTACAAAGAGATTGCCAGTCAGTTGGAGGTGGCGAAAATTGAACTTCTGAACGATACACCACTCATTCAGATCATTGACGGACCGGTACTCCCGTTGCCTGATGACAAGCCAAAGGCCTTAAAGATGGTGGTGTTGGGCATTCTTATGGGGGGTGTCTTGATGGTGTCTTACTTCAGCCTTACAAGATTATATGTTGTGGTTATGAAAGAAGATCGGGACTAGCGGCGACCTCGAACAGTAGGCATGTTTTTTTTATTCCTGCTATTTACCCTTTGTTTCATCATATTGCTGGGATATGTGATGAGGGGGATCATTGTTTCAGGTAGGGAAGATTATACCTGGCTGTTTCTCCTACTATACCTACCCATCTATGGCAACACCCTTGTATTTGCATTCCAGCAAATGGGAAGTGACGTCTTGCCTCTATTTCAGTATTCCAAGGAGATTGTTTTGCTGCTGACTTTCCTTGCCTTCGTTTGCTTCAATCCCAACATATTCAAGCAACGCTTCAAGATTGGTCTACTTGATAAGCTGTTTCTGGCTTTCATTGTTCTAGCATTCGCCTTCTTGATCTTGCCCATCGGTGAAGCGACTTTCCTCAATAAGGCCATCTACTTCAAGAACATTTGTCTGATGTGTCTGCTGTATTTTCTCGGTCGCAACACCAGGTTCGGATTCGCAGATTTGAAGAGAGGATTCCATGTTATCATGGTCACGGCGGTTGTGGCATTTTTTGTCGTTTCGATAGAAAAAACGATGAACCTGCATTTACAAAGTGTCATTGACCTTGGGGGGTATAATCTCGAGATGAAAGACATGAAACCTGCGGGGCATTATGGACTTACCTGGACTTTTCAGGCGCAGGATGGACAGAAAAGATTCGGATCAATATTTGCCAATCCATTAGAACTGGCGTCATCGAGCTTACTCAGCTTTTCAGTGGCATTGATTCTATTTCTGACCACACCATACAATGAAAACAAAGTAGTCTACTCCCTGGCGGGTGCCGTGGCTGTGCTCAATCTCATGTCCGCCTATTCCAGAGCTTCTCTCGTGGCTTTTATGGGAATGATATTCTTCATGGCAATTATCTTCAGGTTTTACCGGATCATCCTGGCGGGTGTTCTAGGGGTGGCGGCAATGGCGATCTATATCATTTACTTCGCGCCGCTGGATACCCAATACTTCGTGATTGATACGATTACCTTTCAGAATCCCTCAAGCATTGGCCACCTGATTGAGTGGCTGGAGGCAGTTGAGAGTATGATGGCCAACCCTCAAGGCATCGGGTTAGCTACAAGCGGGAATGCTGGAGGTGTGAGCAGGGATTTAAAAGTAGGTGGCGAAAATCAGTTTTTGATCTATGGTGTTCAATTGGGTGTCCTTGGATTCCTACTGTATACAAGCCTCCTTCTCTATGGTATTTGGTATTGCCTCAAAGCCTACAGAATAGCCTCCACAGCGAAAGAACGAGTGATCCCCTTTGTGGCAGCCACAGTAAAATTTGGATTACTGTTGCCACTGTTTACCGCGAATGCCGAGTCCTATCTGTATGTTTCTTTGCTAACTTGGTGGCTGGTGGGAGCTAGCGTTAGGCAATACTATGAATCACTTGGTGCCCGGAAGGCGCAACTACTTGCTACTAGATCGACTCAGGTATGATCTCAACCAAGCAGGCAATTTTCCCAGATGTGTTCCTGGCAGGTGCCCCGAAATCAGGGACTACCGTTCTTTTTGATTTGTTGGCTGCACATGAGAGAATCCAGCCTGCGGATCCCAAGGAGCCATTTTTTTTCATAGATGCCGACAATCCGCACAATCAATGCCACCTACGAAACGCAAAAAGTCGATATGAGGACTTCTACCATGTTCTCGATTCGAAATTCCTGCACCTCGATGGCACTTCGCAGACCATGTATCAGGAGGAGGTGCTCACGAGTTTAGCTTCACTTTCTAAGAAGCCCAAAGCAATCTTTATCCTTCGCGAACCAGGTGCACGCATTCTGTCTTCCTATAAGTTCACCAGTAATAACCTGGCTTCGTTTCAGGGTATATCCTTCAATGACTATGCGGACTTGTTGCTAAAGGGCCGCACCACCGAAATTACAAAGTACTGTAAAAATCAAACGGCCATCTTTTCAATGACCAGTGAATTGTTGTTTTCAGACTATCATCGTTTTTTGGTTCGTTGGAGGAATGCACTGGGGGCCGATAACCTGTGCATATTGTTGTTTGAGGACCTTTTGAGCGATCCACAGACGTCAATCAATAAAGTAACGACATTCTTAGGTATTGATAATTTGAGTGTTCCTCAAGACCTACCTAAGTCCAACGAGTCCGTGTCTATCAGAAACAGGCAACTGCACTACTACTTGCACCAGATCTATACTAAGCTGGGTGGCCAGATACCCTTCCGTACATCGCTGAAAGATCTTTATCATCGCGTGCAGGGTAATGGTGATGCCGGAAAGGCCGGGGAAGCGGATATTTCCGCATTGAAGCAGTATTTTAAGACTAAGAATGATCTGTTGGCCAGGGATTTCCATCTTGATCTAAGCCCATGGTAGCAAAGGAAGAGCACCTCAAGAATGTTGCGATTGTTCTGGTCAACTGGAACGGCATGGAACACACCAGCAAATGCCTGGAGTCCCTTGCTTCGGTTCATTACAAGGAATTTGACATTATCGTCGTGGATAATGGAAGTAGTAAGCATGAAACTGACACATTACGGGAGATTGATCAAATAACGCTGATAGAGAATGGTGAGAATCTTGGCTTCACCGGTGGCAACAACGTAGGCATCAAATATGCGTATGACGCTGGTTATCAGCTTATCATGATGCTCAATAACGATACTACTGTCGAGCCGGATTTTCTCGATCCGCTGGTGACGGCAATGTCAGTATCTTCAGTTGGTGCCGTGCAGCCATTGATACTCTCAATGAGTCATCCCACCCGCATCTGGAGTAGGGGAGGTATTTTTAGCAAATGGACCGGCATGCCGAAGGCGCTGGGGGAAGGCCAGGAGGTTACGGCAGACGTTCATCAATCTGGCTTGGTCGAATGGTTAACAGGGTGTTGCATCCTGTTCGGTCGAGAGATGGTGGAAGAAGTTGGTTATCTGGATGATCACTTCTTCGCCCTTTGCGAGGATGTGGACTGGTCATTCAGAGTGGAAAAATATGGCAAGGAACTCATGGTTGTTCCGCAATCCAGAATTTATCATTTCCAAGGTGCTTCGACAAACAGCCAAGGCAAGACCAAAGAGGGTTATCGGTCTCCTTTTCGACAGTACCTCAACATCAGGAACCACCTCTATTTGTTGCGCAAGCACCCCCAAAAATCCTTGTCAATCACGGCCTATCCCTATCATATGATTCGCGCTATGATCTTCGTAGCCTATTATTTACTCCGGGGGCGATGGAAGAAACTGAGGGCGACACTTGATGCCTTAGGTGATGGCTTATCGCAATTTCGAAATCTGAACTGACGCCGGAGCATGAGCAAGATCAAAGTAGTAGTTGATGCACATGACTTGCTCGTAGCAAGGACGGGGATACGGACCTACATTCTTGAGCTCATCAAAGTGCTGGAAGAAGAGTGTTCGGAGGTGGACCTGAAAGTGTTACCAAAGCTGGAATTTGTACAATCCGTAGGCTTCTTCAGATCTTCCCGATTTGGTTTCTTGCGCTCGATCCTGTTTCATCTCTACACGATTTTTTGGAAGCAGTTTCTGTTACCGGTTAGTGTTTGGAGACATAGTCCTAATGTGCTTCTTTGTCCGGACTACCTTGCACCAATGTGGGTGCTAAAGGCGAAGAAGATTGTTGTATTTCATGATGCCTTTTTTTGGGAAAGCCCTGAGCACTACAACCCCCTGTGGTTAAAATATTTTAAAACCTTGGTCAAGTTGGGTTTGCGTGGGGATTCTCATATTCTCACGGTCTCTGAAACTTCGAAGAAGAGAATCGCCAATTATGTGAACGCCAATGTACCGCTCACACATGCTTTGACCAGCTTCTCTGCGAGAAGTCGTCCGCGATCTCCAAAACCGGATATCTCAGGACCCTACTTCTTGCATGTTGGGGTTTTTGAGAAGCGGAAAAACCTGCCCTTTCTAATCGAGGCATATAGCCAGTTTCTGGCCTCTTGTGGAAGTGATCCACCGCCCAAGCTCTTGCTTGTGGGTAGTCCCGGGCCAAAGAAGGACCTGGATGATACCGAGCAGATCCAGGAGAGCATTCGTCTGCACGACTTGGAACGGATGGTCCTATGTCCAGGGTATTTGCCCGAAGATGTACTTGCCAGTTACTATCAGCACGCATTGGCCTACCTTTTCCCATCGCTCAATGAGGGATTTGGACTCCCGGTACTTGAAGCTTTTTCGTACCAGATACCGGTAGTAGTATCCGATCAGGAGGCCTTGATGGAAGTCGGAGGTGATGCGGTGCAAGTGGCTGGCATGCGCGACCACCAGGCATGGATTCGAGCAATGAGCGCTTTGTTTAATGAGAAAGAACTTAGAACTCGTATGATTGAGAGTGGCATCATTCGCTTGCAAGCCTTCAATCGTAGCATATTTGCGGCGGAGCTGAAAAAAATTATTGGCAATGAGATCACTGATAAGTGATAGGTTCAAAGGAAATTGGCGTAATCTGGATGTACTACTCACCGTATTCAGGTTGGGCATATGGTTTCTGAGAGGGATTGGTAGACGCCTGTTTTTCGGTAGAGCGTCTGGACTGGTTCTCATAGGACCTGCTGTGAAAATCTATTATCCCCGCCAGCTAAAGGTCGGGAAAAACTTCGTGGCAGAAAGAGGGTGTGAGATCAATTGCCTGGCTGGAAGGGGCGTGATGTTTGGTGACAATGTCACGGTTGGTAGCCATGCCATAGTGAGGCCTAGCAATATTTATGGAGGTGAAATAGGTGAGGGGCTGATTGTAGGTGATTACTCCAATATTGGTCCATTCAGCTATATTGGTTGTTCGGGTATGATCAGTATTGGAAAAAATGTGATGATTTCGCCCCGCGTTAGCCTTTATGCGGAAAATCACAATTTTGAGCGCACCGATCTACCAATGAAAGAGCAGGGTGTGACCCGCAGTCACATCACGATTGAGGATGATTGTTGGATTGCCGCTAATGCGGTCATCTTAGCAGGAGTAACCATTGGTCAGGGCACCATAGTTGCCGCCGGTAGTATCGTCACCAAGGATGTACCGGCTCATTCCATCGTGGCGGGCAACCCAGCCAAAGTCATCAGGTCGAGGACGGATTCACATGGCTAGAATCCTTGTATTACATTCTTCTGCAGATCTTTATGGAGCATCGGTTATTTTGTGCCATACCATAACGGCCATGAAGGCTCATGGTCATGAAGTCGTGGTGTTGTTGCCAGATGAGGGGCCTCTGGTAGACAAGATTCGGTCCATGGCTATTCCCGTCCACGTAATGGACCTGGCCATTTTGAGGCGCAGGTACTTCACGCCTTGGGGACTTATGAATCGTGCCTACAACTTGCTTCTGTGCTTCTTTCGCATTAGAGCAATCGTCAAAAAAGAGCGTATTGATCTGATCTATTCAAATACTTTTGGCGTAATTGTGGGGGCTGTTGCTGCACGCTTAGTGGGTATCAGGCACATTTTCCATGTGCATGAGATCCTCAACCCTCCCTGGCTGAATCGAATACTTTGCCAAATTGCGAATCGTTCTTCTCAAGCCGTCATTGTTGTTTCAGAAGCCGTACGCGCACACCTGAAACCAAATATCTCTAAAGTTCCGATCTCAAGAATTTATAATGGGTTGCCGTATGAACCCTTTCTCAACGTTACATCGGATATTAGGAAAGAAATGGGCTATACATCCCAGGTATTGGTTGTTGGATTGATTGGCAGGATCCATTTTTGGAAGGGTCAGGACTATTTTCTGGAGATTTGCAAAGAACTCAAGCGCTTAAAAGTAAAAGCCAAATACGTTATTGTTGGTGATGTGTTTCCCGGTTATGAGCATTTAGAACAAAAACTGAGAGATATGATCGAAGAACTTGACCTGACCGAAGATGTCAAGCTGCTGGGATTTAGAGAGGACGTTCCTGCGGTCATGCAAGCACTGGATGTGTTTGTGTCCTCCTCAGTTCTTCCCGATCCACTGCCAACCGTGATATTAGAAGCGATGGCTTCTGGGAAAGCTGTAGTAGCAACGGCTCATGGGGGAGCCGTCGAGATGGTTATTCCTGAGAAGACAGGTGTGCTCATACCTTATGATGATCCGACGCTTGCAGCGGAAATCATGCTGCCGGTACTGAAAGACACGCAAAAACGTCGTGAGATGGGGGCGTCAGGTCGTGAAAGGGTATTGGAAACATTTTCCCTTGAAGCGTACGAACAAAATATCTCCGAGTTGATCGCCCAAGTAATGTCTGGAGGGAAATAGGTTTTCCAAGGAGCTCAAGAACAACTTTGGCTCTCCAAGCTGCTGACTGTGATCTTGGCGCTTGAAGCACTCCTCACTGAGATGATTCCCCGCCAGATTCTGCAAGGCGAGGGACCACATGAGGGTACTTTGGCCGCTAAATCAATTTTTGGATAATCAGATCCATTTCTTGAAGCCATCTATTCCAGTTCAAAGAATCTTCAAACAGTTGCCTCGCCCTGCCGGCCATACGCTGCCGCTCCTGCTCATGTTCCAGAAGAAACGTGATCTTTTCAGCGTAGGCACCTGCATCGGCATCTTCCGGCAAGCACCACCCACTGTTTTCCTGGTCGATAAGTGACGATACGCCACCTGTGTCAGTGGTAAGTACCGGAAGCGAATACATAGCGGCTTCACATATCACTATGGGTGTACAATCTGCCCTTGTAGGTAACAAGAACAGGTGGCTGCGTCGGAAGAGATCTTCCAGCGTCTGCAAATCCTCAGGGTCATGTTTGTCAAGAAACGGATGCACAGTGATTTGCGGATGTTGGCGCGGTGGCTCACACCCACATACTGTCAGGTGGATGTCGTAACCTTTTTGGAGAAGTTCCTCCAGGGCCTCCATTACAATTTCACCCCCCTTCCTTTCCCACGACACTCCAATGAACAAAAGATGGAACGTTGCATCTTTTGCCCGTTCGTTGATGGCCGGCCCATGTGTCGTGAGGTTTGATCCAAAAGGAATGATGCTTACTTTGTCTTCCGATAGGCCATAGTGCTGCATGGCAAATTGTGCTGCCCAATCCGACGAAAAAACGACATGACTCGCATTTGACAATGCCCTTGACTCGATTTCCCTTCCTTGTTTTTTGGAGAATTCAGCGATATTCTTAAAACCGTGATAATAATCTTCCACCTGGGCATAGGTCGTGTCCGATAGGTAGATGATCGGTTGAGGAACATCCAAACTTGCTATTTCCGTAGCTGCGACGGGCGCAAAGAACACATCCACCTCTTTTCCTTGCCTGATTGCAATTTTGGAGAAACGGCGGCTCGACAAGAAATTGTGATCTTGATCGTACCATTTGCCAGTCACGATCCTGGTAATGAGAGCCTTGGCTTTCAGGTATAACTTCAGCCATAGTGGCTTCCTATGGACAATCTCCACTACTTCGTATTCCTGCCTCAGGTGCTTCCACATATTGTGCAATGTGCCTGACCAAGAACGAATATTTCTCGGATCCTGCGCGGATACTAACCCAAGGGTAATTCTCTTCTTAGGATGATCCATCAGAATGATTTTGATTACGATTTTAGCTGACGCAATTTAGCCCTTTCCAATGAGTGGAAGCGTCTATTAGAACTATGAGAGTTGCTATCATCGGGACCAGGGGTTACCCATATGTTTATAGCGGTTACGAAACATTTGTGAGGGAGCTGGCGGAGCAATTCGTCGGAATGGATATCCAGGTGACGGTATATTGTCATAGCCTGCTGTTCAAAGAGAAACCACGTACGGTGAACGGGGTCGACCTGGTCTACTTGCCTTCCATCGAGACGAAGATTCTGAGTCAGCTGAGCCACTCCTTCCTGGCTATGTTGCATGCGTCTATGAGCAGCGCTGATGTGGTTTTGGTGGTAAACTCGGCCAATGGACCTTTGGGGCTCATCACCAGATTGTTCCGTAAGAAAACCATGATCAATGTAGATGGGCTGGAGTGGTTACGACCCAAGTGGCGGGGCCTCGGTGCCAGGTATTTCTACTGGGCATCGAAGCAGGCTACGCGCTTCTATGATTTGGTCATAAATGACTCAGAATCCATGAGGAATATCTACATCGAGGAATTTGGATCTGACTCTGAGGTGATGGCGTACGGTGCAAAAATCAGGTACTCCAAAGATCCTGACCTGATTAGTCGATGGCAACTTACTCCTGAGGACTATTACCTGATAATAGGCCGCATGATCCCGGACAACAATGTCCACATGATGATAGAAGCTTTCATGGATACATCATCCAAAAAGAAACTGGTAATCGTAGGGGATGTACCTTACAAAGACGAATATGCCGACAAAGTCAAATCGCTTGGTGCTTCGGATTCACGGGTCGTCTTCACAGGTTATGTCACGGATCAGGATGAGTTGGCAGAACTTTATCACAACGCTTATGTCTATTTGCATGGCCATGAATTTGGAGGTACTAATCCAACGATGCTCAAAGCATTGGCTTATGGCTGCGCAGTTTTTGCTTTGGATACCGTCTTCACTCGGGAGATGCTCCAAGATGGCAAGCATGGCCTCTTTTTTGAAAAGTCAAAGCAGAGCCTTAGCAATCTCATCACATCACACCAACAGCAGCAGGTTGCGGAATTGAAAAAGACCTCCCGAGAAGGTATCGTGGAGAAATACCAGTGGCCCTATGTAGCCAGGCAATATAAGCGCGCTTGTGAGCAGCTTTTACAGTGATCACCACCTTGGCGCAATCCATTTCTCTGCAAATAAATGGCGATAGCCGTAGAAAGTTGCCACAAACTCGGTGCTAAGGTAGGCCAGTACCAGACCCTCCATACCAAAGGTTGCTCCGAGGCTGGTGGCTAGCACCACAAAGGAGCCAAGCACCACCAGGTTGTATTGAAAGTACGGGGTGTTCATGCCCGTAGCTAACAACGTCAGGCCAATTGGGAGGTTGACAAGAATCAAATAGGGTAGGAGCGCGATGATGTATATGGCCGGTTGTATAGCTTCAACACTGATTTCTGCAACCATTGTGGAGATGACAGGGGCAGCAAAGAAAAAGACCACGATGCTCCCCGCTACTACGAGGAAACCCACTGGTTTGAGCGCAGATTTGAAGAAGGGATTCAGAAAAAGTTTCCCACTTCCAACCAACGTACACACCTCCGGATACAGAGCGCTATAGACAAATGAAAAGGTACCTCGGAGTAGCAAAATTACCTTGTCCAAAACCCCATAAATTCCCAGTCCCTGGGGGTGGAGTAAAAAGCCTGCAATGATGATGCCGCTATTTCTGAATCCCGTGTCGACCAATGTGGACGAAAATAGGGCCCAGTTCGACCTCAGGTAGGTGTAGATCTCATCTCTTGAGATGCGGATCCATCTCATTTTCTCCCTGAAGAGTATCAGCAACCAGCCAGCCAAGCTTACCATCAACCAGCATGAACCATTCAGTACGTTGACCCAAATGAGTTCGGAGGGGCCATGTACTAAGGTCAACAATGCAACCAGATAAGTTAACCTCGAAACGACATTCAAGAGAGCGACCACAATCATTTTTTGCCGACCCTCAAAGTACCATTTTGGGAAAAAACTATGACCCAGCACCAAAGCAAAGCTGGCGATCATTATTCCGGAAACCTCCCTCCAGGTCGGTATGATCCACACCATCGGCAGCAGGATCAGAAATGAGGTTACCGCCAGGAGTCCCTTGCATCTCAGCAGTAAATGGATATAGTGATGTCTCCTTTCGTCACTTTCCTGGCTTTGGCTTATGTTTTTCACCCCTGTGAAGGATATTCCAAAATCACTGAAAGTCACCAATATCATCATGACGCCCTGGCTTAGTGCCACGATTCCGTAGGACTCCATCCCCACCCTTGATGCCAGGATCGGTATGGCAATTAATGGAGTGGCGTAGTTGACCGAATATGCCAGGGCCAGCAGGAGAATATTGCCAGTTAGTCTCCTGTTCGGCACCAGTCGATCAAGGAGTGATTTTCCTTTGGGGTCCTTAGCGTTGCCCGTCGCCATTGCCACAGTGTCAGTGGTTATAGTATTGTGACTCCGTTCACTTGTTCAGGAGAAAAACTGTTCTGAGCGAAAAATGAAGGTTTGAGAGATCTGTGCCATCATTAAAGTAGGGTCTGTTGTTAGGATTATCGAATAATTCCCATTGATAGTTCATTGCTCTGGTGAATTTTAATGAGCCTGACAACAACCACCGGTCGAACTGCCAGGTTCCAGCCAATCCAAAAGTGTAATCGATCCAGAATCTGCGCCAATCTCTTGTGTCCTCAAAGGCCTGGTAGAAGTAATCCTGATTATGTGCTAGTCTCTCAAATTCAAACGCAAGTTTTGTTATTCCGTCGAATAGGGCAAATTCAAAATAGTCCAGGTTACTTCCCGGTCCTATTCCGGAGCCCAGGACTTCCCCTCTATTGGTGTAACCATGTCTCACACCACTATGAAGGTACCAACTACCGGCATTTCTGATAATGAAGTTTGTGGATTGTTCCATGTGCGTGTGCTCATAGCTTATTTGCAGTGACCATTTTTCCCACGGTATGTCAAATACTTTGGATATGCCGAATATGTATGCCCTCGAATGTCTCGGGCTCATCAGGAAATCCCTTACATTCAGCGAGGCATCGTTTCGTCCATATTCAAAGTAGATCTCTGTTCTGGCATCATATAACAGCCACCTGAAACTGAATGATAGCAGTTGATCGATTTCGGACTCCGTGCGATCCGGGTCATCGCTTCCCCGGAAGAAATTGATGAACGCGGGCAAGTAGTCCCCATTGTCGCTAACGTCACCACTATATTGTTGAACAGCTCTTGACATTCCCAAATACAGTCCCTTGACCCATTTTGGCTGATAGATAATGTTGAATGCATTCAGGTACCGCCAATCATCCTCGAAGGGACGGAAGGAATCAAACACGGGACGTACAGGATCTGAAGGTTGTGGGGCGTCAAATCCGGACCCTTCCAACCTCCCCGCAATCAATTGCCATTCCAATTGTCCTATGCCAATATTATTGGGCGCTAACGATCTAAATGTCAAATGTGAGAAACCCCTGGCATTGTTGGACATCAAAAGCGAATTTCTGCGTCCAGGGCCCCACCACAGGTTTTCAGTAGAAGCTCCCAGCCCCATTTTTCTAAAAGTGATCAGGGCATGGGATTGTCCGGGGAGCACATCGAATATGGTTGATTCACCGTACCTCTCTGGAGAGTCATTACGATTCCACCATCTGTATCGCACGCGCCAATTGTCATTGTCCTGACTATCTGGAAAACCTTGATATTCAAGGTTTTCGGAAAATCTTACCTCTGGTCTGAGCTGAATGGAAAGCCAATTGGACCTAATAGCAACGCCACCTGTCAATACATGTTGAAGGCCCCTTGCCGGAACCATACTGCCGTTGTTTGAAAAATAGGGGAACTTCGAATTCCATTCCAATAGAGACTCCGGATAGAGTAACCTGAAGTCCAGGCCAGCCGCATTGTAGAGAGTACTTGACAACTTATTGTTGAAATAGGTATTGCCCTCTAAGGAAGGCAAAAGTGGTAAAGACATCAGGCTGAAATTCAGAGTATCTCCTCCATTCAGCATCTGTTGCCTCCTAAAAGTTTCTACAAGTGCAATCGTATTGGGGGAGATCGTTTGTGAGAAAGCGGAGAAGTTGATTAGAAGGAGCAGAATTGCCCATTTGATTTTGAACCAATTTTGAAGCATAAGTCTTAGTTTCGCATCCAAATTTAATAGCCATTACGACTGTGCGGGCAATATCTATCCGAAATAGCGTTCTACACGAGATGTGTGAATATTAATTTCTTTGGCCATTGCAACCTTTTGAGTTTGTGGTGTTTCTTAACAACACGCGTTTAGCTTAAAGACCCTGGAGGTCACAATTATGAGGCACCGCCGATATTCTAAATACTTTCCTTTCCTTTTCGTTGCGCTGGATCTGATAGCACTCAATATCAGCTTTGTTGCTGCTAGCTATCTGAAATTTGGTCGCTCCCTTTTGAACAACGAGGACTACTTGGTACTGGCGGGGGTCATGAATGTCTTGTGGGTGTTCGTCTTTTTCTCCAGTCGGTTGTATGACCTGAATAGGGAGCACAAACTGGGAGAGCAGATCAATCGGGTAATTACCTCTCTGGTGGTGAATATGGCCTTTGTGCTGCTGATATGGTTTCTGACAAAACCATTCTACTATTCACGCCAGCAGCTGTTTTTCACCTATTTCTTTTTCTCTGTATCCATTGTTAGCTGGAGGTCGGTTTGGTTTTATTTTATCCGCTATTACCGCAAGCGAGGCTTCAATATCCGAAACGTCGTGATTGTCGGATATCAGGAGGCGAGTGAAAAAATGCTCCAGTACATCAAGGCCAACCCTGGCCTAGGCTACAGAGTAGTTGGCGTTTTTGATGATGAACAGAATGAGGACTTCGATTTTAAGGGTGATCTTTCCGAGCTCCCAGGGTTCGTGACACATAACAATGTCGATATTTTCTTTTGTAACCTGAGCTCAGTGGGCCGGGAAAAATTTCAGCACCTGGTCAACCTGGCGGACAGCAACCTGATCAAGGTGAAGTTAATTTCGCAGTTCAGTCAGCTGGAACTCGACAACGTGACAGTCCAGAGCTATGGCCATATCCCTGTATTGAATGTCAATGAGATACCACTGGACAACTATTTCAATCAGTTTGTCAAACGCGCATTTGACATTCTTTTTTCTCTTTTGGTCATTGTTGGTGTTCTCTCCTGGCTGATGCCATTGCTCTCTGCGATTATTCGGCTGGAAAGTAGCGGGCCCGCGTTGTTTAAGCAACGAAGACACGGCAGAGGGAATCGTCCTTTTGACTGCTGGAAGTTCCGGACAATGGTTCAGAATGCG
This sequence comes from Cyclobacteriaceae bacterium, assembly GCA_965601475.1. Lineage (GTDB taxonomy): Bacteria > Bacteroidota > Bacteroidia > Cytophagales > Cyclobacteriaceae > JAWPMT01. The sequence goes on from OZ271832.1 coordinate 3,559,371, forward strand.
CATGCTGATGATTTGCAAGCGACAAGAGAAGATTGGAGAGTCACCAGGATTGGCAGCTTCTTGAGGAAGACTTCAATCGATGAACTTCCCCAGTTTATCAATGTATTTTTTGGGGAGATGTCTGTTGTGGGTCCCAGACCCCACCCCATCAAGCTCAATGAGCAGTATCAACCTGCTATCGAAAAATTCTGGCATCGTCATGCGGTTAAGCCTGGAGTCACCGGTTTGGCCCAGGCCAAGGGGTTCCGCGGTGAGACTGATCTGATTGCTATGAGTGGCCGTGTGAAATTGGACCGATTCTATGTTCGAAACTGGTCTCTGCTTCTAGACGTCAAGATCATTATGCTGACTGTCCTATCCTTTCTCCGGGGCAGCGAAAATGCATACTGAGCACAAATTTCGATGTGCTCTTCCATCAAAATGACCAAAAAAATAATATTTTATCTGGTTTAATTTATATTTTTGTTAATCCAATGAGTTTACACCGCTTGTGGATTATTTCGTCGCCGTAATCCTTTCATTTTTTTTGGCATTTATCACATTGCCAATTATTATCAACGTATTCAACTCTATTGATCTGTTGGATATTCCTGATAGGCGGAAGGTGCATAAGGTCAGCACACCGTCCCTCGGGGGACTTGCTATTATTGGATCCCTGTTCGCTTCCTTGCTCTTTGTGCTTCCGTTCTCGGCGGTAGCAGAAGTGAAGTTCCTCATTGCTGGCATCCTTATGGTCTTTGTGCTGGGTATAAGGGATGACATTGCTTCCCTGGATGCGAAACAAAAATTGGTGGTTCAGTTATTGGCTGCCGGGCTTGTGGTGGAATATGCTGGTGTGCATCTTACCGACTTGCAAGGCTTTATGGGCATCTTTCAGTTGCACCCTCTGGTCGGCAAGGGGCTATCGATATTCATTATTGTGGCACTTACCAACTCCTTCAACCTGATTGATGGGATAGATGGTCTGGCGGGGGGGCTCGCGTTGATTGCACTGCTGTTTCTTGGCATCAACTTCTTCCACTCGGGGCACCAGGTATTGTCCTTGATTTCTATTTCGCTCGCAAGCAGCATAATCGCTTTTCTGTATTTCAACTGGTTCCCCTCGAAGATTTTCATGGGTGATACTGGGTCGATGTCCTTGGGCTTCATATTGTCCATTTTGCTCATCTCCTTTATCAATGTGTCTATGCCCATCTTCGCTGAAGAGATTTCTGCACCCATTGGGGTAGCTGTGGCCATGCTTATCGTGCCTGTCTACGATACCCTTCGAGTCTTGGCGAAAAGAATGTTGGGGGGCAAATCTCCATTCAAGCCGGATAGGAATCACATACATCATGCATTGCTCAAATTGGGTATGAATCACGGCCAGGCCGCCATTCTGCTCATAGGCTTTTCTTTCTTGATGATATGCCTGGCACTTCTGAGCCAGGATCTGGGCAATAATTGGCTCGTGATTATAGAACTGACCATTACCGCCTTCTCAGGGTGGATGACAGATTTGCTCTTGGTCAGGAAGATTCGCACTGTGCAGAGAACCAAGAATTTGGTAAAAGGCTGAATAGTCATCCAGTGAAATTTCTCCCGCGTCGCTCCTGTGTGGTAATTTTGCCATATGATTGAGCGAATAAAAGACATAGAGGCGGAAATGTCCTCGGCCACAGCGCAGTCAACTGAGGAGTTGGAGAATTATCGCCTCCGTTTCATTAGCAAAAAGAGCATTATAGCCGATCTGTTTGCGGACTTTCGTGGATTACCAGCGGAAGAGAAGAAACTATTTGGGCCACAGATCAATGAGCTAAAGCAGAAGGCGCAAGCTCAATTCAAACAGTTGATTAGTCAACTGGAGCAGCAAAAGAATGGTCATTCCGATGATTCACTCGATGTGTTCTTGCCCGATATACCATTTCAGACAGGAGGACTCCATCCTTTGTCAATTGTCAAGAATCGGATTATACAGATTTTCGAGAGGCAAGGATTCAATGTTGCCGATGGTCCTGAAATTGAGGATGACTGGCATAATTTCACTGCGCTAAATTTTCCCGAGAATCATCCTGCCCGGGAGATGCAGGACACTTACTTCATTGAAAAGAACCCTGACACCTTATTGCGAACGCACACCTCCAATGTTCAGATAAGGTTGATGAAAGAGAATAAGCCACCATTCCGTTCTATCATGCCAGGTCGGGTTTATAGAAACGAGGCTATTTCCGCCAGGGCGCATTGCTTTTTTCATCAGGTTGAAGGTCTCTATGTGAACAAAAGGGTATCGTTCAAAGATCTAAAGCAGACGCTCTACCATTTTGCTAGAGAGATGTTCGGCAAAGCAACAGAAATACGCTTCAGGCCATCGTTCTTTCCATTCACAGAGCCTAGCGCTGAAATAGATATTACCTGTTTCATATGTGGGGGAAGTGGGTGCAAGATCTGTAAACACACAGGATGGGTAGAAATAGGCGGATCAGGAATGGTCGACCCAAATGTGTTAGAATCCTGCGGCATCGATCCTGATGAATACAGCGGATTTGCCTTTGGGATGGGTATCGAGAGAATCGCTATGTTGAGTTACCAAATAGACGACTTGCGACTCTTCTCTGAAAATGACTTGCGGTTCTTACGCCAGTTCCACTAGAGCAGTTCTTGGATAATCTTCTCTTCAGTGAGTTGATCAGCCTCTGCTTTGAAATTGCGGACAATCCTATGCCTAAGTACTTGAGTGGCCACGGCCCTTACATCTTCAATATCAGGAGAGTATTTTCCGGATAGAATAGCGTGGCATTTGGCTCCCAGAACCAGAAACTGGCTGGCCCGGGGTCCGGCACCCCATTCGAGATATTCTTTGGTGATCGTAGAGGCCTTTTCGGATTCAGGTCTGGTCTTATGGCTCAATGATACTGCGTATTCCATTACGTTGTCTGTAACGGGGACTTTGCGTATCAAGTCTTGATAGCTGAGGATATCCTCCTTGGACAACACCGGACGTACTTCTGCAACCTGATTCGAGGTAGTTGCTTTGACCACTTCTAGTTCCGATTCGAAACTGGGGTAAGAGAGCTTTATCATCATCATAAACCTGTCCAACTGCGCCTCAGGTAGGGGATAGGTACCTTCTTGCTCAATTGGGTTTTGTGTCGCTAGTACAAAAAACGGTTTGTCGAGTTGATGGTGCTTGCCAGCTATGGTCACGGATTTTTCTTGCATGGCCTCAAGTAGGGCCGATTGGGTTTTTGGCGGCGTCCTATTGATTTCGTCGGCCAAGATGATGTTTGCAAATACAGGCCCTTTGATAAACTGGAAGTTGCGTTCCTTGTCCAGGGTTTCTGCACCCAGGATGTCACTGGGCATTAGGTCAGGGGTAAATTGAATGCGGCTGAAATCGAGCGACAACGCCCTTGCCAAAGTGTGAACGAGCAGCGTCTTTGCAAGTCCGGGGACCCCCACCAAAAGGGCGTGTCCGTTGCAAAATATTGATATGAGAAGTGACTTGACCACCTCGTCTTGCCCAATAACCACCTTGCCAATTTCCTTTCTTAGCTCCTGATAGGCCTTATTGAGGCCATCGGCTAGCTGCACGTCATCTGTCATAAATACCTTGTTATTCTAATAGGTTGCAATAGTCATATTCTGGGTCCAGGTCTATAAAGACATCGCCCCTTGCCTCATCAAACCACTTGGACAGTTTCCTTGCCCGCTTCTCATTCAAAGCGGCAGCCGCAATTTTTTGATAGTCCTGCGTCAGATTCGCTTGATGCGGCCTCACCTTGTCTTTGTAGTACAGGACGCGGTAGGAGTAGCTTCCGTCGCGCTCTTGGAACCGCAAGGGCCTCGTGACACTTCCTACTTGCATGGTGTCAATTGTAAAGAAGATGTTCGGATCAATAGACTCCACCGAAACTTTCGAAGCACCGTCCTCTGCGATAAAGAAACCTCCGCTTGACGAGGTTCCCTGATCATCAGAGTGGTCTTTGGCAGCTTGATCAAAGGAAATACTATCATTCACAATTTGCGTACGAAGACTGTCCAGGAAACGTTCGGCTTTTTCCATATCGCGCTGTGAAGGCTTTGCACTCATCAAAATGTGTCTGGTCTTGAAAGTGTTTCCTCTTTTTTCTTGTAATTGAATGACATGAAATCCAAACTGGCTACGAACAGGCATGGAGATTTCATCCTTTTCCAAAGTGAGTGCGGCTGCTTCAAATTCCGGAGCTACATCACCCCGTTTGTAGAATGGAAGTTGCCCCCCCCTTGAGGCCGAACCTGGGTCTTCTGAGTAGATACGAGCCAGTTCTTCGAATGTGGCTGCCCCGGTGATGATTTGACTTCGGATTTCGATCAGAGAAGACCGTACACGCTCTATCTGGTCTGGGCCGGGATCTGGCTTCTTCACAATTTGTCCCACAGTCACTTCGGTAGAGAAGTAGGGAAGCGAGTCGGGATGAATATTTTTGTAGAACCGCCTGACCTCGGCTGGAGAGACTTGTAGGTTGGCCGTCAACTCACCCTGCATTTTTCGGATGAGGAGCTGTTCCTTCACACTTTCAAACAGTTCTGACTCAATCTGATCAATGGTCTTGCCGTAGAATTTTTCTATTTCCTCTATACTGCCGATCTGAGAGAGCATATAATCAAGTCTGCGGTCGAGATCACCTTGCACTTCACTGTCTTCGATGATCACTGAATCAATTTCAGCCTTGGCGACCATCATTTTATTGACGACCAAATTTTCCAGTATGCGGCATTTAGCGTCTCCGGAGTTGAATTCGCCTCTGGAAAGAAAATCCAGATATGCTGTTTCAAGGTCAGATTTGAGTACGATATAGTTATCGACTTTGGCGATAATCTTGTCGATGGTGATAGGATCCTGACCTCTGGCCCCCTGAAGTGTGAGGCACAGGATGCTAACGACTATATATCTGAAAAGAGTTATTGGCTTTTGCTTCATTGTATATCCTTTCCTCGAGATCCTTCTTTAGCTCAATTTTACGCTTGTTGATGATGATGTTTTCAATATTCTCCCGGACAAATTCCAGTGGAGAAAGTTCGTTCCTGACTTTATACTCCAAAATTCGCAGATAATAGATGAATTCGTCGTCAGACGTAGCGCTAAATGTTGTTGTCTCCAGGAATTGGGCTTCGTTTTTAACATCTTTTAAAGGTGTGGCGTTGGCCAGTTCGCTGAAATTGACCCAGACATCTTCGTCGATGAAGGCGTCCAGGGCATTTTGAAAACAGTACTCACGGATATCTTCCAGGTTGGAATTGGGATAAGCTCTCACGTTCCTGCGGAAGGTGGATAAACCCGGAGAACCCTTGGGGATTTTGGCGTAGACACATCGCACAATATTTTGCTTAAGGAGAAAGTTCTCAGATCTCTCTGCATAGTAGGATTGGATTTCATCATCACTGACTTCCCCATTTAGGTTAGAGTCGATGTAATACTTTTCAAATTCATGAATGATGAGGGAGTATCGGTATTCCAGGAGTTTTCTGTCGATTTCGGCAAGATTGACATCGATCTGACGCTGAGCCTGGTCAATCATAAGCTGCTTCCGGATCCAGCTATCCACATATTTCTGGGTGAGGATGATACTGTCATCCGTCGTGGCGTCCTCGGGAATAAGTCCTTCTAGTTCACTCGCATATAGTCGGGCTTCATTTGCCTGAGCGATTAGCACGTCCGTCACCTCATTTTTCTGCTGGAAATACTGGCAGCTAGCAAGAATCGATAGTAATAGAAACGCCGATGCTCGGTTCAAAAGGGTCAGAGTTTTTTCGTGAGCCTGCAAATATTGTAATTGTTTTCGGTAGAGAATTCGATTTCATCCATTATTCTCTTGACAAGCATTAATCCGATTCCACCCTTACGTTTTGAAGTCACGATCTCTTTCATCTTTGGCTCGTGATATTTTGTGATGTCGAAAGTGAGGCCACTATCTTTTATGATGAAGATGATCGACTCTCGCTCCCTGTGCTCTATTTCCACCTGCAGGGACTCATTGGGGTCACAATTATTGGAGTGTATGATGAGGTTGGCGCACACTTCATCAATAGCCAGAATGATCTTGTGGCTTTCGACCTCAGAGATTTTGAATTGCCTCAGCACACCAGAAACAAACTCCCTGACCGAACTCAGTTTTGACTTACTACATGGTATGGTAATGCTACGATTCATTGACTTCGTGCAGTGCCTCTTCCTTTGTGTTTACGATTTGCATGAGATTATGTAATCCCAGGATTTCAAAAACTTGAAAAACTTTAGGCTGCAAACCGAACAGGACCAACGAAATCTCCTCGTCTTTCATATCCTCGATGTATGAAATGAAGACACCCAGGCCCGCTGAGGAAATGTAGTCCAGGAGAGATAGATCCATCAATATGCTCTTTTTGGCGTCCATGGCTTTCTGAAGAACATTGTCCAGATGGATAGAGGAGCTGGCATCTACTTCCCCTTTTACCTCTATCAGGAAGATCTCGTCTTCCATTTTGTCGTTGATTTCTATCATTACTTCATTCTCAAAATCACAAGTGTATAATCGTCGTCGAGTACTTCTTTGTTTATGAATTGGTACAAATCTTCTATGATGCCCTCACTGATCTGATCGGGGGTTTTCTGAACGTGTTTCAAAAAAGAATGTTGTAGTCCTTTTTCCCCAAATTGGGATCCATTGGCGTTGGTCGCCTCTGTGATGCCATCAGTATATAATAGTAGTGTGTCCCCTTTTGATAGTTTTAGGGAGTTGGCATGAACAAATTTGCTGTATCCCTCACTGCGTAGAATACCGAGTCCCATGCCCTTGGTTGACAGGTATTTGCTACTCTTGTCTTCTTCACAGTAGACCAGGGTTGGGCAATGACCAGCGCGAACGAACCTCACATTGCCGGTTTTGCCGCTGAGGTCGAAATAGGAAGCGGTGATAAATGAGGATTTCTCCAGACAATTGCTGAGGGCCAAATTTGCCTTTGACATGAAATCTTCCGGAGCTAATCGCAGCTGGGCGAGACTGTGAAATACCCCTTTCATCTGGGCCATATTGAAAGCGGCTGAGGTTCCTTTGCCGGAAACATCTCCTATGATGAGCCCAAAGCGGTCGTCCGGATATTCTATGAGGTCGTAGTAGTCACCCCCCACTTCATCGGCGGCCATGGAATAGGCACAGATCTCAAAATATTCGTTGCTTCGGAGTTTTGCCGGGAGCAGGCTCTTTTGCACGCTCTTGGCAATATTGAGCTGTTCTTTGTAGCGCTCATTTTCAATGGCTTCTCCTAGCAACCTGGCATTTTCCAGTGAAATGGACGCCTGACTTACAAAGGTTCTGATGATCTCAACCATCTCCTTATTGAAGGCATCTGTCACTTCCTGCAAGAGAACCAGACACCCTATTTGTACATTCTTGATAAGGATAGGCAGTGCCATGATGGACCGATATTGATTGCTCTTAATGGAGCCAATAATCTTTTGAGGTCCGAGCTGGTGTGTATCGTACTCGAAATTGATCAAGCTCGAAACCGAATCTGATTTGACCCGATTCTTGAGATCTTCAACAGATGACTTCTCAATATTGCGCAGATGAAATGTGCTTTTATCGCCCTGCCTTATTTCTATCCACGCTGCGTCGGCAAAAACTGCACTCATTGAGCTCTCGAGCAAGATCTCATAGGTTTGCTCCTCACTTTGTCCACTGGGTATGGCCTGACTCAGTTTCTGAAAATCAACGGCTTCTTTCAATTTGCGCTCGAAAACAGATGACGTCGGTAGATTGAATAGCGTCACCAAAATGGATATGAGCGCATAAAGGAAGATGAAAATGAAGATGGCAACAACAAACACACGATCCATCAAATTGATGGCAAGATCCCCCCGTCCGGTGAAGTTCGTGAGGTTGATGAGGAAGTGATAGAGGTAGATAGCGGAGAGCAGAATAAAGAGGATGCTTTTCCACTTTTGTCTGAAATTCAAATAGGCAATCCATTTGAGGTTCAGGGAAAGGACTACTGCAAATCCCGTGATGAAAACCAAGGCAATGTTGAAGTTGTTGGTGGCGAACTTGAACCCAAGAAAGTCAAACAACAAGCTAGCGTAGAGGGCATACTCAAAGAAGTTCCAGAGTTGGATTAGGTTCTTCGACTTCTGATAAAGTATGAGGCGTTTCCAGACGACCAGCGTGGAAATGATATAAATGATAACAATGCCACAGTAGATGTGATAGAAGAAGTTGACCGTAATCTGATTGTCGGCGATGGAGTTACCCTCAAACAGTATGAAAAATCCCTGAATAGCCAGAGAGATGATCGTGGTAACCAGTCCCGTGATGAAAACCTTCCACAGCAGATCCAGGAAATTGATACTTTCTGCTTTGGTGATCTTGTACCTGTAAAAGAAGAGTGTGGCTGCTATGAACAGTGTCAAAAAGACCTGTGGCATGAGGTTGGAAAAATCCTCACGCATCTCATAGCGCTTCAGGATGATAGAATAAATATCAAAGAAGGCAAACAGCGCCCAGGAGATGAGGCCGAACGCAAAAGAAATCCTGATTTTTAGCTTCTGAGAAACTTGCACCAAGGCAAATGTAGGCTTGAGGGCCTACATAAAAAATCAATTATCGGCTATAGTTTGGAGCCTCTCTGGTGATTTGAATATCATGAGGGTGGCTTTCAATTGAACCGGCATTCGTAATTTTCGAAAATTTAGCTTGCTGCAGTGCTGCAATGTCCTTGGCACCACAATAGCCCATTCCAGCTCGCAGTCCACCTACCAATTGATAGAGCACTTCGCTCACTCGTCCTTTGTAGGGAACACGGCCCACAATTCCTTCAGGCACCAGTTTCTTGATATCATCCTCTGCATCCTGGAAGTACCGGTCTTTCGATCCTTCTTCCATCGCTTCCACCGAGCCCATGCCTCGGTAGCTTTTGAACTTACGGCCTTCGTACAATATCACTTCTCCGGGAGCCTCCTCGGTACCTGCAAGCAGGGAACCTATCATCACGGTATTGGCTCCTGCCGCCAATGCTTTGACAACATCTCCCGAGAACCTGATGCCACCATCAGCAATCACAGGAACACCGGTTCCCTTCAAGCCCTTCACGGATTCATATACCGCTGACAGTTGCGGTACGCCTACTCCGGCAATGATCCTGGTTGTGCAGATACTACCAGGCCCGACGCCCACCTTTACAGCGTCTGCGCCGGCATCTGCCAGTGCTTTGGCGCCTTCGCCGGTTGCTACGTTCCCCACGACAATTTCCAAATCAGGAAACTCCGACTTTATCTTTCTGGTCGTATCAAGTACGCCCTTAGAGTGTCCATGTGCCGTGTCGATGCATACCAAATCCACACCTGCTTTCAGCAATAGGTCAATGCGTTCGGAGATGTCTGGCGTGACCCCGACTGCGGCACCCACACGAAGTCGTCCGTATTCGTCTTTGCATGCATTGGGTCGGTCCTTGTTTTTAAGTATATCCTTATAAGTGATCAGTCCGGTCAGCACACCATCCTTGTCGACAATGGGCAATTTTTCGATTTTGTGCTCTTGCAGTATTTCCTCCGCTTCGAGCAGACCAATTTCGGAGGTGCCTGTGATGATCCTATCCTTGGTCATGATGTCGCTCACAGGTCGCGAGAGGTGCTTTTCGAACCGTAGATCACGATTGGTAATAATACCAATAAGCCGCTTGTTTTCATCAACCACTGGAATACCTCCAATCTTGTTTTCACGCATGATGCCTTCTGCATCCCTGATCGTGCTATTTACCGGCAGTGTAATGGGATCGAGGATCATGCCACTCTGTGAACGCTTCACCTTGCGGACCTGAATGGCTTGCTCCTTAGCGGACATGTTCTTGTGAATAATCCCTATACCTCCATCCAAAGCCATCGATATAGCCAACTCAGACTCGGTCACCGTATCCATGGCGGAAGAGAGTAGCGGGATGTTCAGGGAAATGTTCTTGGTGATTTGAGTCTTCGTATCAGTGTCTCTCGGCAATACTTCGGAGTATCCGGGAATCAACAATACGTCGTCGTACGTAAGCGCCTCTAGCTTGAATTTTGGATCGGGGGAACTCATGGCAAATAATCAGAGATGTTATTTGCCGCACAAAATTATCATTTAAGAAAACGAATTGGAATAGGGCTTTCCAAATATTTTATAATTGCGCGGTGCAAGATTTACTGAAAGTTCTGGCAGAACAGGCTGGCAATATGAGCTGGCTTGAAGCAATGGCGGTGGTTTTTGGGCTTTTGAGCGTTTGGTATTCCAAACAAGAGAATATTCTGGTTTATCCCACTGGGATCGTCAGTGTATTGATCTACGTCTATATTACTTTCCAATATAAGCTCTATGCCGATATGGGCATCAACGGATACTACTTCGTTATGAGCGTATACGGCTGGTACCACTGGACCCATACCGGCGATGACAAACCTCAGATCCCCATTACAATAAATAGTACTAAAGAGAACCTGGTGGCCTTTGCTGTATTCACTGTGGCTTTCTTTGCTATACGTTTTGGATTGGACTTCACCGATAGCGATGTGCCCAACTGGGACTCCCTTACTACCGCGACTGCTATTGCTGGCATGTGGTTGATGGCCCGAAAGAAATTAGAAAACTGGGTGGCTTGGGTCATTACCGACATTATTGCGGTGCCGCTCTACTGGTACAAAGGGTTGCTTTTGACAAGTTTTCAGTTTTTTGTGTTTACCATTTTGGCTACCTGGGGCTTCTTCGAATGGAGACGGCGTTTGAAAGGAGCTTCCTAATACTATCACCATGATCCAGCGAATTGCTATTGTCGGGCCGGAGTCAACCGGCAAATCTGAATTGTGCCAACAACTCGCCAGGGAGTTGAACACCGAGTGGGTACCTGAATATGCCCGGTTCTACCTGGACCGTCTGGATAGGCCCTACACAGAACAGGACCTGACAGAGATAGCCAGGGGGCAACTGGCATGGGAAGATGACAAGGCAACAGTATCCAACAAATTCCTGATATGCGATACCAATCTATTGGTGATAAAAGTCTGGAGCGATCATAAGTATGGCAGGACGGATGAATGGATTGAAGAACAATTGCTAGCCAGACGTTATGACTTCTACCTGCTCGCCAACATTGATTTGCCATGGCGTGAAGACCCGCAACGAGAGCATCCACATAAGAGAAAGTACTTTTTAGAAATGTATGAGGCACTGCTCAGATCCAATGGATTGCCATATCAGCTGGTGTCGGGCATTGAGGAAGATCGACTTGCTTCGGCTTTGCAAGGTCTGCGACATATGGGGTGCAACCTGTAGCTGTCTGGGGTGTGGTGTTGGACCTGGCAGTCCAGACCCGATGGAGGCGGCATCCCGCCGAAGGTAAGGGATATAGCCGAAAGCGGGAATATCCATGAAAAGCACCACAGGCTGTTCTCTCCGAACAATTCTTCATAATTTCGCTTCTTATTATTGAAAAGGGGTGCCCTGTGTCCTTGGATACCTAATGAACGGGCTGAGATCATACCCAAGAACCTGATCCGGTTAGTACCGGCGTAGGGAGTATGGTAAACTGGTTGGGAGAGTCCCCTCTTTCCCCGTAGTTTAATTTAAATGCTTAGAAATGCGTAGTGTTGTTTTTTTGGCCATGGTATTGGGTGAACTAGGTATGTCCTATGGTCAGGTGAATTTTGAAGGAAAGGTTATAGATGGTTCTACAAGAGAGCCATTGGTTGGTGCGACGCTCAGACTAGCCGATGGCCGGGGAGGTGTGACCGACGAAAATGGAGAGTTTTCACTGAGCGTGGGGTTAGATGAGTCGGTAACTATCTCCTTTCTTGGCTATCAATCGAAGGTGGTGACTGCGAATACTACTTATCAGCTCATCGAGATGGAGTCGGATTACGTGCTCGAAGATTTGATCATTTTGGGTGTTCGGGCATCGTCTTCTGATGCGGTGGCCGAAAAGACCGTAAGTAAAAAGACTATCGGAGATCAGTACAATGGGGAACATCCGTATTTCTATCTCGAGCGGCTGACACCTAGCATTTTCAGTTTCTCTGAGTCGGGGACCAAGGTTGCCAATGGTGGTAATTTCCGTTTGAGGGGAATTGAGCAGCAACGCATCAATATTTCACTGAATGGTGTTCCACTCAATGATCAAATTGATCATGGTGTATTCTTCAACAATTTCACGGATATCAGTGGCAATTTTGAATCGGTGCAGGTACAACGCGGCGTAGGAACCAGCACTAACGGTGTCGCCTCCTACGCGGGCTCTATCAACTTTGAATCAGTGAACTTGCGAGACCAGACAGCAGGGGGCGAGGTTCAACTCGGTGCAGGCTCTTACAATACTTTCAGGATGAACGGCTCTGCCCGCAGTGGGCTGCTGGAGAACAATACTGCGTTCTACGGGAGCTTCAGCCGATTGTATAGTGACGGATATCGTGACAACACTTTTACGGATGCTTACTCATTCTTCTTTTCCGGCGGCTATTTTGGCGAAAAGGACCTGATCAGAATCACTGCATTTGACGCTAATGCAAAAAATGGACTGGGTTATAGCCCCGTTTTAGGTACGGTTCTCGAACAAGACCCCCGCACCAATGTGCTGAACGAAAATGACGAAGATGACTTTGGACAGCAGTTGGTGCAACTACAACACACGCATTTATTCAACGCAGGTCTGAAGGTGACTTCGTCTCTTTACTATGGCTACGCCGGTGGCGACTTCCTCTTCACTTTTGATAACGGCAACGGCGGGCTGGATCAGATCAATTTCCCCTTGGAAAACAGACACTATGGGTTACTGTCCAATCTTTTTTGGGACCTATCCTCTCAATGGTCAGTAAGTACCGGCATACACACCTTCCTGTTTGATCGGAAAAATATGGAGTCCACGGGACCTGACTTTGCGAATCCCTACTACGAGGAGAGTTCAGACAAAAACGAATTCAGCTGGTTTGGGAAGGCTACATGGCAGGTTGACCAGTGGCAGATTTCGGGAGATGTGCAAGTGAGAAATACTTCGCTTAGCATCACCCCGGATTTTGACTTTCTGGGGACAATACCTGGTGCCGACATCGAAGATAATCGGACTTTCGTGAATCCAAAAATTGGGGTGAGCTATTTCCCGACCGCTAGCCTGACGCTGTATGGATCCTTCGGGCGAGTCGGCAGAGAACCCACGAGGATAGATGTGATCGGTGGATTTACCATTGATTCGTTGAGTTATGCTACCGCTCTTGATGAGCAGTTTGAGGCTGAATTTGTGAATGATTTCGAGCTGGGGGCGCGCTACTCCCGTGCAAGGATATCAGTCAATGCCAATTTCTTCTATCTCGACTTTGAGAATGAGATTGCGCCCGTGGGTGAGATCCTAAACTTTGGATTGAGCAGGAGGGCCAATATTCGCAACAGTTTTCGGACCGGAGTCGAATTGGATTGGTCAGTGATACCGGTGTCCTGGTTGGATGTGAGTGGCAATATCACTTACATGCATGCCGAAATCCAATCCTTCGAAGATGAAGACAGCGGCTTGTCATTTGATGGCAATACTCCTGTATTGAGCCCTGACTGGATTTACAACTTGAATATTGGATTCAAACCTGCCAGACCATTCACCATTGGATTGTCAGCGAATGGGATTGGTGAGTCATTCCTTGAGTTATCAAACGACTCCAATTTGGTTTTGCCTGCCTACACGATATACGATGCTTTTGTCAGGTTCGATTGGAAGTTTCTGAGTGTTTCCGCCGAGCTCAACAACCTCACGGACAAGCTCTACTTCTCAAGCGGTGCTCCGGTAGATGTTGATTTCGATGGGGTAGTGGAAGGGCCAGGTTATCTGGTGGGCGCCAATCGCAATTTCTTCATTACAACAAAATTTAGATTTTGAAAATTGCAGGGAGGATGTATGTTTTGTGGCTATGTCCTCCCATCATATTGTTCGTGAAGAACAAGAGCCTGCGCTATACATCGATGTAGTGAACTACAGCCATTGGCATCTTGTCGAGGAACTGCTGGAATGGAGTCCGACGGTGATCGTTGCGGATACCTGCGCCGAGCTGGTCATGTCGATGGGAGTAAAGGTTGATGTTGTGATTGCCAATGGCGAAGTCGAACACCTACGTTCGTACCAGTCTCATTTGTCTTTGGTGAGTATGTCGCAGGGAAGCCATCTGGCCGCGATGCTGGAGTTTTTGCGCACCACCCGACACCAGGGGTTGAACATTATCTGCTCGGGAGAAAACGCGAAGGGGATTTTGGAGCAAATCATATCATCCGAAGTTCAACAAGATGTAGTCTTGTACGAAGGCCTCAAACGGAGTACCCTGGTTCGGAAGGGGAAGTTTATCAAGTGGGTACCGAAAGGAATATTTGAGGTTTGGTCGCCGGCGGAAGATGCTATTCATGTGTCTGTGGACGAGACTGAAGTGGTCTTGAAAGATGGCCAGGCATTCCGCATCGATGGTGGCGGAATGGTCCTTGCTATGAGTAAAAGTCCGTTTGTATTTGTGGAGGAACTGGAGGGCTAAAACAACTCTAGAAAAACCAGAACAAAAGGAATAGCTAATATCAGGCTATCGAACCTATCTAAGAAACCGCCATGCCCGGGAATGGTCTTTCCGGAGTCTTTGATGGCCATGCTCCTTTTGAAAAGCGACTCCACAAGGTCACCGTAGGTGCCGGCGATTGCTACAATGATGGCAATGCCGATCCATTGCCACAACTCCAGGTCGTGAAACAGGAGCGAATTGATATAAGCGAAGATGGCGGCCAGCATAGCTCCGCCGAGACTTCCCTCCCAGGATTTTTTGGGTGAGATCCGCTCAAAAAGCTTGGTCTTACCAAACAAGCTTCCGGCAAAGTAGGCTCCCACATCGGAAGACCAAATCGTCAACAGGAGCCCTACCACGATTTCGTAGCTGTAAGTTCCGGATATAAACACCATCCTATTGAGCAGAGCGAATGGGACAGCGACATAGACGATGCCCAGGTAATAGAATCCAATATTGAGGAATGGTGAGTTATCAGATTTTTTGTAAAGCTTGATGAAGAAGATGAGGGAGGCCAAAGGGAACATGACATAGTAGAATTCACCCCCCAGGATCCCCGATTCTACGAAAAAGACGATGCTGAAAAGAAAGGAGCCCACAAATACTCCCAAGGGTCTCAACGGGACATAGGATTTCATGCGCAGCAACCTGTAAAATTCCCATTGTGTGTAGAATGAAATCACCAGGAAAACACCGTAATATGCCCATTTGCTGAGAATGAGAGAGCCGACGATCACAATTGCACCCACGAGCGCTGCCACAAGGCGAGGTGCTAAATCCGCAAATCGACTCAAAACTTGATTTCCTCCTTTATGATTTTGATAGCACGCAGTACATTATCTGGTGCGACATGTACTTCGAAATGCCCAAACTGATAGGCGCTATCCTTTTTGTTTACGAGTACAGGATTCATCTCCCGGTCGGAAAGGACTGCTTTCACAATTTCAGCGCGATGCACCGATTGGTCCTCAAATACCTTTTGCCAGCTACTCATCTGATTCACTTTCAGGTTGATAGAAGTTCCTGAAAACCAATAACAAGACTCCGCAAATACCAGCGAAAAGCAGCAGTAGCGGGAATGGCGGTAGTTCAGAATCACCGGTGATGTTGTACTCAATTACGCCCTGACTGTTGAGGTATAGGGTCAATAAGGTGAACCCATTATTGATGAAATGACCGAGCATCGCCAGTGAAAGGTGCCCGGACCAGTAGTAGATATAGCCAAACAAGACCCCGAGTAACATTCTGGGAAAGGCGCCATAGAATTGGAAGTGAAATGCGCCAAAAAGTAGCGCGGTAAACCAAATGGCAGCATGGGCATTGCCAAATCCCTTGTGGAACATGTTTTGAAGCAACCCCCGAAAGAGGAATTCCTCCCCGATGGAGGGGATCACGGCAATTACAATCATGCCGATAATGAACTGAAAGGTGCTATCGAAATTGGTCAGAAACTCCGTCAATTGTTGTAGCTGTACTTCCTTGCTTTTGGCCTGCTGCTCGAACCATGACAGAAATGAGGGCAGTTCCAGATTTTGGTTCCAGTCTACCACCACACTGTTGACTACCATGAAACTGAAGGTGATGATCACTGCAGAGACTACAGGTAGTATCAGTGGCCGGGGAATAGTGAAGAAATCGGTAATGGGGACTTTCATAAACCTCCTCACAAAAAGGTAAGGTGTCACGAAAAAGGCGCCTATGGAGGCTACACCCTGCGAGATGAGAAGCGGTAGTCGGGCTTCGGGATGTTCCGCGGGGTAGGTATAGGCCTCTAGCATTAGCTCATAGTCGAAACCAAAAAAAGGCAGCGTGAGGAACTGAGACAAGAATGAAAATGCAAATAGCCCGGCCAATGTGTAGCCCGTTAATGTGAGCATCATTAACCAGGGCGACATTTTTAGGTTGGGGTTACTGTCCAGCACATTCTGCATATTGACCTAACTTTGCAGCGAAAATAAACGATTTCGAGGTTGGTAAGAATAGGAGATATTGAAGTTGGCGAATTTCCACTGTTGCTGGCTCCCATGGAAGATGTGAGTGATCCGCCCTTTCGTGCAGTGTGCAAGGAAAAGGGAGCCGATCTACTGTACACCGAATTCATCTCTAGCGAGGGGCTCATAAGAGATGCTGCCAAAAGCGTACAAAAATTGGATATCTACGACTATGAGCGACCCATAGGGATTCAGATCTTTGGCGACAAGATCGATTCCATGCGGGAGGCGGCAGCCATAGCGGAGGAAGCAAACCCGGAGATCATAGATATCAACTATGGTTGTCCTGTCAAGAAAGTGGCTTGCAAAGGAGCGGGAGCAGGGATTTTATTGGATCTACCAAAAATGCAGGCCATGACTGCGGAGATTGTGAAACGGGTGAATAAGCCAGTCACAGTGAAGACAAGGCTTGGTTGGGATGAAAATACCATCAAAATCAAGGAGGTAGCTCAACGGCTGCAGGATGTCGGTATACAAGCGCTGACCATCCATGGACGTACCCGAAAGCAGATGTATAAGGGCGAAGCCGATTGGCGCCCCATTGCCGAGGTAAAGAACCTTACCAACATTCACATTCCAATTTTCGGCAACGGCGATATCGACACACCTGAAAAGGCCCTGCTATACAAAGAAAAATATGGCGTAGACGGTATCATGATTGGCCGTGCTGCCATTGGCTATCCCTGGATCTTCGACGAAATCAAACATTTTTTTGCCACAGGTAAAAGAGCTGAACCCCCCACACTTCAGGAACGTGTGAATATCGCACGTAGACACCTGGACTTCTCGGTAGAATGGAAAGGTGAAAAGCAGGGGATTTTCGAAATGAGGAGGCATTACACTAATTATTTCAGGGGGATCAATCATTTCAAACCCTATCGCACAAGACTCGTGGAAACACCCACTCACGGGGAGGTTCATGCTATCCTCGATGAAGTGCTTGAGGAGTTTGGTGATCTTCAATTTGCATAGTCCTTGTCAATGAAGAATAATCGCGGCCTGCTGGCCCTGGCGCTCTTGATTTTGTTGGCTTTGATCTGGGGTTCTTCCTTTATACTCATCAAGAAGGGGCTGCTTGGTTTGAGTGCGCAGGAGGTGGGATCGCTGAGGATCGTAGCCGCGTCGCTTTTCTTGATTCCCTTCGCCATTCGCAACCTTAAGAAGGTCGAGAAAAAGCACTGGGTATTTCTGCTGTCGGTGGGTTTGTCCGGAAGCTTGATTCCTGCCTTTTTGTTTGCCATTGCACAAACGAGGCTGGAAAGCGCCGTTGTGGGAATTATGAATGCGCTGGTACCCCTGTTTACGGTACTCATAGCCAGCTGGATCTATGGCCACAGCCACCGCATGCGGGTGTACGTCGGGGTGCTTATTGGATTTGCAGGATCGATCTTTCTCATCAGCGCCGGCAATGGGGGAAGTTTTGCGGGTATCAATCCCTACGCACTACTTATTGTGTTGGCCACGATATTTTACGCCACCAATCTCAATCTGATCAAGGAGCACTTGCAAGGCCTAAAGGCGATCACGATCACCAGCATATCGTTGATGATTGTCGGCCCTGCTGCGGCGATCCACCTGGTACTGTTCACAGAATTTGTGCCTAAGGTTATTGCTACGGCCTCTCCGCAGGTTTATTGGTCGGTTGCCAGCATAGTGTTGCTGGGTGTCCTTGGCACATCCATAGCGCTGATCATTTTCAATCACATTGTGAGGATGACCAATCCATTGTTTACTTCCTCTGTCACTTATGTAATTCCCATCGTCGCGGTTGGGTGGGGATTGGTTGATGGAGAAACGCTACAACTAGGTCACTACCTGGGTATGTTGCTAATTATTTGCGGCGTATATATTGCCAATCGCCCAGCCAAGAGCAAACTTGCCGAAAGCTAAAGAGGTCGTCAGTACTCTGCCGCTTCCTCTTCCTCCAGTTTTTCGAAATCGAATTCCTCCAGGAAGTGGTGGGCTTGCTTCAGGTTTTGGAATTCGTAGTTCTTCACATCTCCCTTGTTGCTGTGGATTTCGATTTTCACGGTGACGATTCTCTTATCGTGAGCCAAGGGATCTTCGATGAGTACGCCAGCTTTGTCGGCATTGATCTTGGCAGTGATCTTGACAGTCTTACGTTTGATTCTCCCGCAATATGAACAGTGATACTCCTTCAGCAACTCTCCGTCTTCGGTCTCCGAAGCTTCTTGCACAATCTCTTCCTTCTCTAGTTTGAGGGTTTGGAATCCGCATCGATCACATTCCAGTGCACTGAGGTGACCCTTGTATTTTTCTATTTTCGTTTGGCCCGTTTCGGTATCGATCCATACATCATAGTCGACGGAAAAAACATCTTCTTCAGCTTGCATCCCCTCGTCCAGATAGGCATCTTCCTCCTCTTCGCTAAGGAGTTTCATTTTGTTGCCGGTAGCAGGGTTTACCCTGGGTGTATAGCGAAGTCTGCGCAATTTCTTATGGAGTCTTTTAGGATAGTAGTAACTGAATACCAAGTAGGCTACATATCCGTAAAGCGTGCCAAAGCAGATAGCAATGAACATTCGAATGAAAAACCAAACCATGCTCAGCTCTACCGTGGATTGACTGGCCGTATTTGTGAAGAAGAAGATACCCGCAGCCAACATGAAATTGATTGTCAGATACCTTTTTATTTCCTTCTCACTGGCGAAGTCAAATTTTTCTTTGTATCCCTTCAGGGTGGACAGCCGAAACTGAAAGGCCAGAAATAGGACCATTGATAGGACGACGGTGAGTCCACTAAGTCCCCACATGATCAAATTCCATGTACCTAGAAACTCAACATATGCTTGTAGCTCCATAATTTGAAATCAAAGATTTGGATGTGCCAAAGTTAATTTGGATTTGAGGTAATCCACTTGTCAAAACAGCTTTTTGACACTGTTCCCTCAATCTTCCCTGTGAAATAAATACAGAATTACAAAAAAAATAGTTGTCCGGGGCTTTGATAGTACCATAAAAGAAGGCAATTCTAGGAGTAATGTCTTTTTTTCCTTATCATGCCTGAAGATATCAACCCGTATGAGTAGTACAAAGCCAAAAACCGCCATTAGAAGGATTTCAAAGAAGCAAGTATCGAATTCTCTCCTAACCGAAATTGCTTGGGAAGTACTTAACCAGGTAGGTGGAATTTATACCGTCGTAAGATCCAAAGCCCCGACTATGGTTAAGAAATGGGGAAAAAACTACTGTTTGCTGGGGCCGTTTATGCCGCAACATGCCTCAACAGAATTTGAGCCTCTTGACAACTACAACGATCCCTTCGGTAAAGCCGTGCTGGCCATGAGAAAGGAGGGTTATGATGTTCACTACGGGGTTTGGCTTGTCAGTGGAAGACCGAAGGTGATTCTTTTCAATCTTGGATCTGTGATGCCACGACTGGGTGAGATCAAATACTACCTATGGGAGGATCATGGTATATCCACGCCGGAGTCGGATTTCTTGCTCAACGATGTGTTGGCCTTCGGCGAGTTGGTGCGAATTTTCCTTTCCATTTTAGGGGAGCAGCAGCGGAAGGGTAAGGAGGTGATCGCGCATTTCCACGAGTGGATGGCCGCCTCAGGTGTACCGGCCTTACGCAAAGACGGTGTCCCCATCAAGATTACGTTTACCACACATGCGACATTGCTGGGTAGATACCTGGCAATGAATGATCCTGAATTCTATGACCACTTGCCTTTCCTTGATTGGCAGAAGGAGGCAAGGCATTTCAACATCGAGGCTGCAGTAGGTCTGGAGCGAGCCGCAGCTCACGGATGCCATGTTTTTTCCACAGTGAGTGAAGTTACTGCCAAAGAATGCCGTCAGCTACTAGGGAGAAACCCGGATGTGATCGTGCCCAATGGCATCAACAATGAGCGTTTTGAAGCCCTACATGAATTTCAGAATCTACACCTGGAATACAAGAATAAGATCCATCAATTCACGATGGCTCATTTCTTCTCCAGCTATACCTTCGATCTGGATAAGACCCTATACTTCTTTACCTCGGGTCGCTACGAATATCGCAACAAAGGCTACGACCTGACACTCGAAGCCCTTGCCAGACTAAACCACAGACTGAAGACTGAAAAATCAGACATTACGGTGGTGATGTTCTACATCACAAAAAAGCCTTTCTCCACAATAAACCCGCAGATTCTCCAAACCAGGGCACTGTTGGAAGAATTCAAATACACGGTAGAGAATATTCAAAAACAGGTTGGTGATAAGCTTCTTTTCGAAGCGATGTTTCAAAGCAGCGCCAAACTGCCAGAACTGAATCAGTTTGTGGATGACTATTGGAGGCTGAGATATCGAAGGACCTTGCAATCATGGAAATCCGACTCACTACCACCTGTCATTACACATAATCTTTACGATGATGCCACGGATGATATACTCAATTATCTACGGAGCGCTAATCTTGTCAACAACGAGGACGATCGCGTCAAGATTGTGTATCACCCGGATTTCATCAATTATACAAATCCCCTCTTTTCCATGGAATATCCTCAGTTTGTCCGGGGATGTCACATGGGCGTTTTCCCCAGCTACTATGAGCCATGGGGCTACACACCATTGGAGTGTCTTGCACGAGGGGTACCAGCCATTACCAGCGATTTGGCCGGATTTGGTGACTATGTGCAACAAAACGTCAAAGACCCGCACATGTCGGGTATCTATGTAGTGAAAAGAGACGAAAGGAGCTTTGACGACGCTGCCGGACAGTTGGCGAACAAGCTGTACAATTTCATTAGGCTAAGCCGCAGGGAGCGAATCAATCTCCGAAACAAAGTAGAAGCTTCTGCTCAGTTGTTTGACTGGGAGAACCTTACAAAATACTACGATCAGGCCTATGAAATGTGCGTGAAGGCAAACCCTTGAAAATTAAAGTAGTTCGTCGGCTTCATCGAACAGCTCAAGAGCACGCAGATAGATATTGTTCGTTTGGTTGATGACAGGATAGAATCCTTCATCACCCCACATCGACCTGGCGATAAAGGCTTTCAAATATATCCTCAGTTCATTCTCAGCCGAGGAATACTCGGCTTCTGATGCCGCTACGCCATTGCTCTGGGCCAGGCGCTGAAATGCTTCAAGAATGTCAGGAGAAACCTCAAAGGACTGCAGGAAGCGTTGTAGTTCATATTGCTCGAGTTCATCTTTATGTCTTTCGTGATAACTCAAGCTGAATTCGGCCAACGAATTGGTCCGGAAAAGCTGGTTCAATAAGCTGTTGCGCAAGGAGGAATCTGCAGCTACAAAGTGATCGGGAACGATCCCTCCGCCACCGTATACCTTACGGCCAGACTTGGTTGTAAAAACAAGACTCTCATTGATTTGAATACTGTCCTCACTGAACAATTCCCCGCGTTGAAGGCGCTGAGCGAAGTCGTTGTGATAGCCCTCGAGGTCGTCTTCATAAGGTTTTTGGATTGATCTTCCGCTGGGCGTGTAATATCTCGAAATCGTCAGCCTCAGTTCTGAGCCGTCATCCAGGGAGATGGGCAATTGTACCAAGCCTTTGCCAAAAGATCTTCTACCCACAACAATACCTCGATCATGATCCTGGACGGCCCCCGTAACGATTTCTGAGGCAGATGCCGAACCCTCATCAATCATGACAATGAGTGATCCATTTTCAAAATCTCCACCTTTCTTACTAAAATGGCGATCGTTGTATCGGGGCTCTTTTCCTTTGGTATATACAATCAGATTTCCATCTTCCAGAAATTCATCCACAATATCTACAGCGCGGTCGAGATAACCACCGGGGTTGCCAGTAAGGTCCAGGACCATACGCTCCATTCCGGATTCCAGGAGATTGCCCATCGCATCTTTAAACTCCATGTAGGTGGTGGCAGAGAATCTGCTGACTTTGATATATCCCGTGCGATCATCTATCATATAGGAAACATCCACAGAATACTGCGGGATGACATCCCTTTCAATCTCAAATACCAGCAACTCCTTCAGACCATTCCTTTTTATCGTCACATTTACCTTTGAGCCTTTTTCGCCCCTTAACCTTGTGATGACGTCGCGATTGGTCATACCAACACCTGCTACATCTTCGTCATCCACTTTTAGGATTTTGTCCCCCGCGAGTAGCCCAGCTTTGATCGAAGGGCCACCACTGAGCGGTGCTATGACGAAGATTGTGTCTTTGAAAATATTGAATTCTATGCCAATACCTTCAAAGTTTCCTTCCAACTGTGATCGTAGTATAGCGTTGTCTTCGGCGGTGATGTAGTTTGTGTGTGGGTCGAGTTTTTCCAGAAACTCGTCAATGACGTCGTCCACCAGCGCCTCCGTGCTCACTTCGTCAACGTAGTCATTTTCTATGTACGTGAGGATTTGTCGCAATTTGTTATAGCTCCTGGCTGAGCTACTTCCTTTTGTTGTCGCAGTCTGTGCGCCTATTAGGATACCCATCACGATGGCTATGGCGATATAAATAGGGAGTCTTACCGCTTGTTTATTGTTCTTGTACTGTGTCACTTTGATCAGCCACTTTATAAGAGAAAAGAAATGTAATCATAAAACCCTAATCCTAAACGGACAGGCGGTGCCTTTCGTTTTTCATAGGTAAGTTTTCCAATTAGATACTTGATGTAATTATCTTTACCAAAGGTTGATGAGTGTGCTTACAAAGAAAATCGGATCGGTAGTTGAGGAGAACTTCATTTATGCTCGTGCCTTGTACCACCTGGGAATTGACTTTTTTGTGGATGAAAACAGGTCACTAGATGAAGTATGCCTTGAAAGGGGGCTCAGCAGACAGAAAGTGATCCAGTGCTTCTACCAGTTTGACAATGATCAGAAATGCTCGTTCAGGGAGCTTTCCAACTATCCAATCGACCTGTTGTTGGAATACCTCAAACATTCGCATCATCTCTTTATCAAGGAAAAACTGCCCTACATCGCATATCTTCTGAACAATTGCCGGTCTAGCCAGCTGGAAGATCTCAAAGATGTCTTTCCTGTCTTTGTGGAGGATTTCATCAAACACATTTATGAGGAAGAAGACGAGCTGTTCGATTACGTGTCGGAATTGCACCGGATCAAAACCAGGCGAATGAAGAATCCGGCTATCCGATTGATAGCTGATAGCGGGATATCACTCAGGTCCTTGCAAGAAGAACATGATACGGAGGACGAAATGGGAAATCTACGTGAGTTGATTGAAACCATCGACATCCCCGATCTTCATACCCATGTGATCATTCAGGAATTCAAGGCCTTTGACCGTGAAATCCTCTACCATGCTGAAATCGAAAATGAGATTCTTTTTCCCAGGGCAATTGCCCTGGAAAATGACATAAAAAAGCGCATCGAGGAGCTCAGCCGCCTCAATTGACGATGGCAAGAATACTCGCCATTGACTACGGATCGAAAAGAACAGGTCTTGCAGTGACAGATCCCCTGCAAATTGTGGCTAGCCCCCTTCAGGGCATCCGTACTCATGATTTGGAAGAATTTCTCTCTGACTATTTCCAACGGGAGCAGGTAGAAAAAGTAGTGCTGGGTTATCCTCTCAATGATGATCAAAATCCAACCAACAACACACCTTTGGTGGAGTCCTTTGCCAATCGCTTTCGTAAAATATTTCCCCAAGTGCCTTTAGTTTTGCATGACGAATGGTCGACATCCAAAATGGCAGTTCAGAGTATGATTGCCGCCGGGACTAGCAAGAAAAAGAGAAGAGAAAAGCTAAATGTTGATCAGGTCAGCGCAACGATAATTTTGCAATCTTATCTTGAAGAAAATTCATGATTTATCCAATCGTATTGTATGGAGATCCGGTATTAAAGCAGGTTACTAAGGATGTGACATCTTCGGATCTCGATGAAGATTTTGTTGACAATATGTTCGAGACGATGTACGCCGCTGGCGGCGTGGGCTTGGCTGCTCCCCAGATTGGCAAGTCCGTTAATGTCTTCGTTATCGACAGTTCGCCTATGGAAGAGGACGAATCCAAAGGGGTGAAGAAGGCCTTCATCAATGCCGAGGTGCTGGAAGAGTCTGGTGACGCCTGGGCGTTTGAGGAAGGATGTCTTAGCATTCCAGGTATACGAGAGGATGTGTCACGACAGCCCGTTGTCAGGGTACGCTATCAAGATGAAAACTGGGAGCAGCAGGAAGAGACATTTGAGGGATTAGTTGCTCGCATTATTCAGCACGAACACGATCATACTCAGGGCGTATTGTTCACGGATTACCTTACGCCCCTGAAAAAGCGACTGTTGAAAGGACGCTTGGCCAATATTAGCAAGGGCAAGGTGGATGCTGATTATCGAGTGAAGGCACCCAAGAAATGATGAACCTGAGCTCGAAACTCCCTGACTTTGGCACGAGCATATTCTCGACGATGAGCCAGCTGGCAGCAGATCACGACGCGCTCAATCTATCTCAGGGATTTCCGGACTTTCAGGTAAGTAGAGATCTCATTGATCGAGTTCACCATCACATGGTGAAAGGTCGCAATCAATATGCTCCGAGCCCTGGCCTGCCCCAACTACGGGAGGTGATATCGAAAATGAACGCAGCCTTGTATGGCTACCAGGCTGACGCCAACAAGGAGCTCACGATATTCTCCGGAGCCACTGAAGCACTCTTTGCCACATTCACGGCTTTGGTTTCTCCGGGAGATGAAATCATACTCTTCGATCCCGCCTATGATGCTTATGACCCCGCTATTCGGCTAAGTGGTGGCATTCCGGTGCATATTGAATTGGAGTTTCCTGCGTTCTCCGTACCGTGGGAGCAACTAATTGGCAAAATCTCGGATAAAACCAGAGCCATTGTGATCAACAACCCGCATAATCCAACAGGTGCCATTTGGTCTCGGGAAGACCTGAAGCAACTTGAGGAGATTGCGGAGAAATACGACCTCTTTGTCATTAGCGATGAAGTTTACCACAATATTGTATTTGATGGTGCCTCGCATCAGAGTGTGCTGGCTTTTCCGAAGTTAGCCAGGAGGTCAGTAGCGATATTTTCTTTTGGGAAAACCCTACATGCCACGGGTTGGAAAGTAGGTTATGCCTCGGCACCGGAATACATCACTTCAGAACTTCGAAAAATCCACCAACTGCTGACCTTCAGTGTGAATACACCGGTTCAGTTTGCGCTGGCGGAGTTCATGGCCAAACCTGAACATTACAACTATCTCTCGGACTACTTCCAAGCCAAGAGGGATGCTTTTCTTTCGTACCTGAAGGAGACATCTTTCCAGCCAATTGCGTCAAGAGGCACATACTTCCAGCTTCTCTCTTTCAGGGAACTCAGCGACCAAAATGATACAGCCATGGCCAGGGAATTGACGATCAAGCAGGGTATCGCATCAATTCCGGTTTCGGTTTTCTATGACCAGGGTACGGACCACAACATCCTACGGTTTTGTTTTGCGAAGGAGGATCACACTTTGATGGAAGCGGCAGGCTTATTGAAAAAAGCGTCATGAAAAACCTCAAGGTATCTCTGATTCAATCCAACCTGCACTGGCGTGCCATTGGTGCCAATTTAGCGGCCTTTGAAGAGAAGATCTGGCAGATTCCGGAGGGTATGGATTTAATCATCTTGCCTGAAATGTTCACCACCGGGTTTTCGATGGAGCCAGAGGATCTCGCAGAACCTGTCAATGGCCACACGTACAGGTGGATGAAACAAATGTCTGCGCAAACGCAGGCTGTAGTCATGGGCAGTGCAATCATCAAGGAGGATGGCGCATTCTACAACAGGTTGATTATGGCCTATCCGGAAGGGAAGCTTTTGCATTATGATAAGAAGCACCTATTCACTTTGGCTGGAGAGGACGGCCAATTCAAAGCAGGTCAGCAGCGGTTGGTAGCGGAAGTAAACGGTTGGAAGATTCTACCCCAGGTATGCTACGACTTGCGCTTCCCGGTATGGTCCAGGTCAAGGGGAAGTGAGCAATCAAGATACGAATACGATCTCGTGGTTTACTGCGCTAATTGGCCAAATGCGCGAATAAAGTCCTGGGATGCGCTGCTCAAAGCCCGGGCGATAGAAAACAGCTCCTATTCCATCGGTGTCAATCGTGTGGGCATGGATGGCTATGGGAAAGAGTATTCGGGGCATTCAGCCGCTTATGATTTTCTGGGAGAGGCGCTCGTTTTTGCAGAGAACGATGAGACTACACTCAATGTAGAATTAGACGCTTCCAAATTGCTTGCCTATCGCGATCGATACCCATTTCAGCATGATGCTGACGACTTCAAGTTGATCTGAAAAGGAGAAATAATTCTTCCGCTGTGTAGACTTTGGTCACAGGGATAACCTTGGCCAGTTTCTCAACCATAGGCAAGGTGGTGTTGGTCACGAGTTCAGAGGTGTTACGATGTTTTAACAGGAAGTTCAGAAAGGGCTGAATCTGGCCTGTTTTTGTGCCTTCTTGCCATAGGATCACCTTTGACCTGTCGCACTCCTCCATCCAACTGAGCGCCACCTGACTGCTGGTGCTATCTGAGAAATTGTCGATAGCGAAGAAATGGGGCCCACAAATCGTACTGAAGATCCTTTCCATTGGCGTAGGACCAAGGGGGGGCTTGTCGAGGAATTGTATTAGCAAACAGGCATTCATGGGCCGGATAAATGACTTCACTGGGAAAGTTACACCTTGAAAAAAGAATAGCGGCCTCCATTACTTGTATGTTAAGTGTTAGCTTTGCTCAAATTTTAAACAACACATTTTTATCACCCCATGGCTTATATAGAACCCGCTCCTATTAAGGATAAGGGCAACCCGTTTGAGTCGATGATGTCCAGGTTTCACATCGCTGCACAGCACCTTGGACTGGACGATGAAGTTTATAACGTATTGAAATCTCCCGTCAAACAAGTGATCGTTTCATTGCCTGTCACCATGGACGATGGATCTATTAGAGTATTTGAGGGTTATCGGGTAATTCACTCCAACATCTTGGGACCCTCCAAAGGCGGTGTGCGTTTTGATCCTGACGTCAACATTGATGAGGTGAAAGCTCTGGCGGCCTGGATGACATGGAAGTGTGCCGTCGTCGATATTCCTTATGGTGGGGCTAAAGGCGGTATTAAGTGTAATCCGCGCAAAATGTCCTCGGGAGAGGTGGAGCGACTGACGAGGGCCTATACCCAGGCGATGTATGAAATTTTCGGTCCTGACAGGGATATACCGGCGCCAGATATGGGTACCGGTCCGAAAGAAATGGCATGGATGATGGACCAATATTCGCGTTCACAAGGTATGACGGTAAATGCGGTAGTGACTGGAAAACCGCTGGTCCTTGGCGGATCATTAGGTCGCACAGAGGCTACCGGTCGTGGCGTGATGATATCGGCGCTTGCCGCCATGGAGAAACTCAAGATCAATCCATACAAAGCTACATGTGCCATACAGGGTTTTGGTAATGTGGGTTCGTGGGCTGCGCTGCTCTTGGAAGAAAGAGGGGCCATGGTTGTAGCGGTCAGTGATATATCAGGAGCCTACTACAATGCCAATGGGATAGATATAAAAGAGGCCATAGCTTACAGAGATGGTAATGGCGGATCATTGGAAGGATTTGCGGGGGCAGAGAAAATTGACCCGAATGAATTAATACTGCTGGAAGTCGATGTTTTGGTACCGGCTGCTGTAGAAGACGTCATCACTGAAATGAACGCAGACAAAGTGCAGGCCAAACTGATCGTAGAGGGAGCAAACGGTCCTACCTCTGCCCAGGCTGATGCCATCATCAATGCTAAGGGTATCATGGCCGTGCCAGATATCCTTGCCAATGCTGGTGGAGTTACAGTATCCTACTTTGAGTGGGTTCAGAACAGGTTGGGTTATAAATGGACTGGAGAACGAGTTAACCGCCGGTCAGACAGGATCATGAAAGAGGCTTTCAATAAGGTTTATGATGCCTCCATTCAATACAATGTTCCACTACGTATTGCAGCCTATATTGTGGCTATTGACAAGGTGGCTAAGACCTACACCTTCCGTGGTGGATTCTAATCAATCATTATGAAGCTTCACAAAGAGGGTTTTCTCATCATCCCGGTTATGGCGCTACTTGTTGGTCTCTTGTATGCGCTGCTTTATTGGTTGCTTCCCTTTTTTGAAGTGAGGCTGCTCCTGGGTGCTGTGGCCCTAATATTCTTCTCACTTGTCATCTATTTTTTTCGAGTGCCACCGATAGCTACTCCGGAATTGGAAAATCGTGTGATCGCCCCAGCGGAGGGAAAGGTGGTGGTTATTGAAGACACCGAAGAGCAAGAGCACATAAAGGGCATACGCAAACAGATATCTATTTTTATGTCTCCGTTGAATGTGCATGTGAACCGTTCGCCGGTAGATGGGACTGTAACGTACTACCAATACCATAAGGGCAAATATCTTGTGGCCTGGCATCCGAAATCAAGTTCTGAAAATGAGCGGACAACCATCGGTTATAAAACCTCGGGAGGCACGGAGGTGCTTATGAGACAGATAGCCGGAGCAGTGGCCAGACGCATCGCTTTCTACAAAAAGGAGGGCGATGAGGTCGTTGCAGGCGATGAGGTCGGTTTCATACGGTTTGGAAGTAGGGTGGATGTGTTTCTGCCGGTAGACGCACAGGTACATGTAAAAATCGGAGATAAAACGGTTGGTGGCGAGACCGTTTTAGCCACACTACCCTGAAAAATACCCATTTTTGGGTATTGTGCTTAACTCGCTTAATCCATTCTTTTACAGTCTAAATCAATCAAGGGAATGGATCGGATACTCTCGTTACGCACGGCATCCCTCACTGTGGATTTCGCCGGTAGATTTTTGCTCATAACCTGGCATGGCAGGGTAGCCTTCGAAGACTATAAGAAGGTCCTGATTACCGCGGCGGAAATCGTGGAAATACATGACATCACAAATGTCATTATCAACAGACTGGATCTACTTGAGTTGAACACAGAAAGCCGCGTATGGATGAAGAACTATTTTCTGAAAAAACTGGTGAGACCTCTTATCCCGAAGTTATCCAAAGTCGCAACAATCGAGTCGCGGTCGGCTATTGGTCAAATTTACAGCAAGACCATTTCCAAGACGGTTTCTTTGGTCTATCCCAACCTCTCGTTTCGATCATTTGATTCGGAAATCGAAGCGTACAAGTGGTTCACTGAATACAAAGATGAATCAGCGGTTTACGAGACGGTAGAAATCTCAGAGGACAATCTGGAGCAAAGACGGTCAAACCTGATTGACAATCTGTATCAGTTCTTCTTCAGCTGGAGGTAGTCCGCGAGCTTGCTCAATGCCGCTAAATCGACTTCGTCAAAATCATCAATCCGATCGCTATCAACGTCGAGGATAAGTGTCACTTCATCTCCTTGAAAAAAGGGAATAACTAGCTCTGATTTTGAATCGCTGCTACAGGCAATATGACCTGGAAATTCATCCACATTGGGCACAATGATCGGTTCACCTGATGCCCAGGAAGCTCCACATACCCCCTTGCCCTTATTGATCCTGGTACAGGCGATTGGCCCTTGGAAGGGTCCTAATACCAGTTGCTCCTCCTTTACCAGATAAAACCCGACCCAGAAGAAGCCCATGCCATATTTCAATGCTGAGGAAATGTTTGCAAGGTTAGCGACCAGGTCTGGTTCGCCAACAATAAGTGCTTCAATCTGGGGTAGCAACTGCCGGTACTTTTCTTCTTTCGAAACGCCATCAATGATGGTCAGTTCTTCAGCCATGATTTCTTAGTATTTTTAATGTATCTCCTGCAACATCCTCTTGCTTAAACAAATTCCCAGAGATATTGGGTGCGGCGATTCCTTTTCCGAATGACTTAGGGGAAACAAACACACGCGCCTCATCCCAAAGTCCTGAAGCAATGAATTTGTGCAAAGTGGTAGGGCCCCCTTCCACGATCATACTTTGAATTCCCCTTTGTGCAAGACTTGCCAGGACATTTTCCAGGGCATTTGGTTGCTCGATTTTGATCCACTCTGTTTTCCCACCCATCTCTTCTTTGATTAGGTTCAAAATGACGGTTTCTTGAGAGTCATCCAACAGGTGAGTACCCTTGCCAACCTCCAGGTTGGGATCAAAGAGAACCCTTGTAGGGTCACTTCCGACCCAGTCTCGGACATTCAGTTTTGGATTGTCATAAATGGCGGTTCTCTTCCCCACCATGATGGCGTGCTCCTGCATTCTCCATTTATGGACGAGTTGGCGCGACCTTTCGTTGCTGATCCATTTGGAGTCATAATTTTCTCTGGCTACAAAACCGTCCGTAGTTTCCGCCCACTTCAGGATAATGTACGGTCGCTTTCGTTCGTGTAAGGTGAGGAATCTCCTATTCATCTCTCGGCTCTCGGCCCTTAGAAGACCTTCATCGACCTCTATTCCAGCATCCTGAAGGCGTTTGGACCCCTTTCCCGCCACAATGGGGTTCGGATCACTATGGGATAGAAATACCTTTCTCACACCTTTTCCGATCAGTAGCCTTGTGCACGGCGGCGTTTTTCCATAATGGTCACAAGGTTCGAGCGTCACAAAAACATCTGCGCCTTTTAGCTTTTCTGGAGTCTTGATGCTCTGGACAGCCTTTACTTCAGCATGTGGTCCGCCATATTGTTGATGGTAGCCTTCACCTATGATCTCGCCGTCTTTGACGATCACGCAACCGACCAAAGGATTTGGGTGGACTTTGCCCAAACCGAGTTGTGCCAATTGGATGGCTCGATGCATGAACTGTTCTTCCGTAGTCATTGAGATGCTAGCTTTGCGAAGCTATGTCTATTTCTATCAATTCAAGGTCACTCTATCTAGAAAGCAAACGAGAAATTGCTTCATTGTATGATGAGGTTGAAGCTTCCTCCTTGATCTATTGGTTGATGGAAGACCTGCTGGAGATTACAAAAGTGGAATCTGCTTTGAGTGAAGTTGTCAGCAGGTCCAATATGGACTTACAACGATTCAATGAAGGATTACTAGAGCTGCGGAAGGGAAGGCCGATTCAGCACATCCTGGGCTATGGCTACTTCATGGGCAGGCGGTTCAGAGTGACTAAAGAAACCTTGATTCCAAGGCCTGAAACTGAGGAGTTGGTACAACTTATACTTAAAGAATCACCGGGTAATCTGCGTGTTCTGGATATCGGCACTGGCACCGGATGTATCTCAATAAGCTTGAAAATGGAAAGACCAGACCTCTCCGTTTTTGGGTGGGACATCAACCCAAAAGCATTGGAGATTGCAGAACTCAATGCTTCTGATCTGGATGTAGAGGTTGAGTTCCTGCCGCAGGATGTCTTTGGCAAGTGGCCAGATCATAAGTATGATCTAATCGTCAGCAATCCCCCCTATGTGACATCTGCAGAAAAATCAGGGATGCACAGAAATGTATTGAACTTTGAGCCGTCGGAGGCGCTGTTTGTACCGGACAACGATCCTTTGAAGTATTACAGACGCATTTTGGAACAGGCGTCAACCCATTTGACTACAATGGGGCAGGTCTATTTTGAGATCAACGAATCGTATGGAAAGGACTTGGTGGATCTGGCCAGGTCTTTGGGTTTTGAGTCGGTAGATCTCTTTCAAGATTGTTTTGGCAAGGACCGGATGCTCAAACTAAGCCAGAGGTAGCTTATCACCCTCATTGATTTCCTATTCTCGGCTTGCCTATTTGGCTCAAAATCTGGGTATGGGTAATTTGCGCTCATGCAAAATTTCCTTGAGTTACTCTACTCAAAGTACTTACTGAGCAATGGTGTGTCAATAGATACACGCTCACTGAAAGAAGGGGATCTTTTCTTCGCGCTGAGTGGACCTAATTTCAATGGCAACGACTTTGCGGAAGATGCGCTCCGGAGAGGCGCGCTCTGTGCCGTGGTCGATGATGAGAAGTATGCTAAAAATGATAATTATCTACTTACAGAGGATAGTTTGCAAGCGCTACAGCAATTGAGTGTTTTCCACAGAAAGAGATTCAAGAAACCGGTTTTGGCCATCACTGGATCTAATGGCAAAACCACCACGAAAGAATTGGTGGCCAAGGTCTTGTCTCAGCATTTTGATATCCTGGCGACCAAGGGCAATCTGAACAACCACATTGGCGTCCCGCTGACGCTCCTTCAACTTCATCCGCAGATAGAGATTGCTGTCATAGAGATGGGGGCCAGTAGGGTAGGCGATATTGCAGAATTGTGCTCATATGCGCTCCCTACCCATGGATTGATCACGAATATTGGTCATGCACACACGGAGACTTTTGGCGGTATTGAGGGCGTTCTCAGGGGAAAGACCGAATTATTTGATTTTCTGTCGAAGACAGGTGGCAAGGTCTTCATCAATCGATTGGACGAAAGGCTGAAGCATTTGCACAAGAGATTTGCTGATGCTTCTGCCTATCCGGATGCTGATCTGCAATTGGAGGATGATGGTATGTACTTGTCCTTTCAACTTGGAGAAACTTCCTATCCTACGCATTTGACCGGAGCGTACAACTTTGCCAATGTGGCGGCAGCGGTTTCCATCGGTCGCCATTTTGAAATTCAAGATGCTGCTATTGGCAGCGCGATATCCGCGTATCAACCCGACAATTGGAGATCTCAAATTGTAGATAGGGAGAATGTGCGAATCATTGTTGATGCTTATAATGCTAATCCCGATTCAATGACGGCGGCTTTGATCAATTTCTCCAAAATGGAGGGTGCCAAGGCGGTCATACTTGGAGACATGTTGGAGTTGCAGGATCCGGAATTGGAACACCGAAAGCTGGGTAAATTTGTGGGTTCCTTGAATATAGACAAGGTGTATCTGGTCGGGGAGCTCATGCAATCTATGGCTGAAGAAATACCCGGCTCTTATCATTTTGGATCCAGAGAGGAACTGATCGAAGCAATCGATGGTGAGTCATTTAGTAATTACCAAGTGTTATTAAAAGCGTCAAGAAAGATGCGACTTGAAGAATTGGTCGATAGAATAAATTGAAGTTATGGAAGAAATCCTGGAATTCTTAAAACAGCTGTCCAATCACAATGACCGTGATTGGATGCATGCCAACAAAAAATCTTACAATCACGCGAAGGATGAGTTCAAGGATTTCGTTGCCTCGCTCATTAGCGGTATTGGTCATTTTGATGAGAGTGTTTTGGGCCTCGAACCGAAAGACTGCATTTTTCGGGTAAACCGGGACATTCGTTTTAGCAAAGACAAAAGTCCTTACAAAACGCACTTCGGAGCCGCGATAATGGAAGGCGGCCGGAAGTCCCCCAACCCGACTTATTACCTGCACATAGAACCAGGCAAAAGCTTCGTAGCTGGAGGGATCTATTTGCCTGAGTCTGAAATTTTGAAGAAGGTAAGGCAGGAAATAGATTATAATCCAACCGAACTGAAGAATGTGGTTGAGGGTGACGACTTCAAAAAGGCTTTTGGTGCCATCACTGGTGAGCAACTCAAGACGGCACCCAAGGGCTACCCGAAGGATCATCCAAATATCGAACTCTTGCGCCATAAGAGTTTTCTGATCACGCATGATTTAACAGATAAGAAAGTGCTCGCCTCAAACTTCGAAAAAACAGTACTGGGTCTCTTCAAGTTGATGCATCCATTCAACCAGTATTTCGCGGTTGCAATGAGTTAGCAAAATAATTTCAGTGTTTAGTTGCTTTGGATTCGAAGTATGCTAATTTTGCAGTCCGTTTCAAATGAGACGGTCCCAAAAAGGGCTCTTAGCTCAGTTGGTTCAGAGCACCTGCCTTACAAGCAGGGGGTCAATGGTTCGAATCCATTAGGGCCCACAAAAAGCGAGTACAGAAGTGCTCGCTTTTTCTATTATGAGCTGTTGCTGCTACATTCTTCATTCCCCTCAACTAGATAAATACTACGTAGGCCACACCTGCGAGGAGCTATCCGAACGATTGAGAAAACACCTCAGCAATCACAGAGGGGACACAGGAAAAGCTGATGACTGGGAAGTTGTTTATTCCGAGACCTATGCCACGAAGGTAATGGCCTATGGCCGGGAGCGTCAGATCAAATGCTGGAAGAGCAGAAAACGAATTGAGGCATTGATAGGCTCAGCGAAGGGTTCAGTGCATCCCGACTGCTAAGTCGGGAGGGTCAATGGTTCGAATCCATTAGGGCCCACAAAAAGCGAGTACAGAAGTGCTCGCTTTTTCTATTATGAGCTGTTACTGCTACATTCTTCATTCCCCTCAACTAGATAAATACTACGTAGGCCACACCTGCGAGGAGCTATCTGAGCGATTGAGAAAACACCTCAGCAATCACAGAGGGTACACAGGAAAAGCTGATGACTGGGAAGTTGTTTATTCCGAGGCCTTTGATACGAAGGCAATGGCCTATGGCCGGGAGCGTCAGATCAAAAGCTGGAAGAGCAGAAAGCGTATTGAGGCATTGATAGGCTCAGCGAAGGGTTCAGTGCATCCCGACTGCTAAGTCGGGAGGGTCAATGGTTCGAATCCATTAGGGCCCACAAAAAGCGAGTACAGAAGTGCTCGCTTTTTTTATTATGAGTTGTTACTGCTACATTCTTTATTCCCCTGAAACAGACAAGTACTACGTCGGTCACACCTGTGAGGAGCTACCTGAGCGATTGAGAAAACACCTCAGCAATCACAAAGGGTACACAGCAAAAGCTGATGACTGGCAAGTTGTTTATTCCGAGGCCTATGCCACGAAGGCAATGGCCTATGGCCGGGAGCGTCAGATCAAAAGCTGGAAGAGCAGAAAGCGTATTGAGGCATTGATAGGCTCAGGGAAGGGTTCAGTGCATCCCGACTGCTAAGTCGGGAGGGTCAATGGTTCGAATCCATTAGGGCCCACAGAAAGCGAGTACAGAAGTGCTCGCTTTTTTTGTCAACAGTCGTTATCCTTGCTTCGAACCTGAAACAAAACACGAAATTCCATGATGAGAGCCTTTGCTTTTGCTATCGTGCTGATAGCTTCTAACGCTACTTTGCATGCGCAAAGTGACGATTCGTATTCCACCGCTTGGCTTTCCAAACATCTCAATTATTCCTATTTCAATTTCGACCAACAGAAATGGTGGGTGAATAAATTCGAATACAACAACGAAGGCATCGCGCACTTCCAGAACCTCTCAACAGAAAACCCGAAAAAGTTCTCAGGAAGAAGTTGGATAGACCGACGGGTACGATGGGTAGATCTGGATCCATACTCAATCACAATTAATCAGGTTGCTGAAAACCAGGGAAGGATCGTCAAGGGAAGCGTCTTGCACATTGACGTCATCAATCATCAAAGAAAAATTCGCAAAAGCCTCGACGGCAAACCCGCCACACCGGAGAATTTCCTACAGATTGCCATACCTAGGAGTATTACTGATACTTCGACCTATTTTGTGGATTCGTTGAAATATCACCTGGTGGCTGCCATTGAGTGGAATTCCAGGATTAGTTCAGCAGGCGTAGATGAAGACATTCGCCAAATATTCAGGACACTCCGCGGCACGTTTTCCTCCACCTCGATTACAAGGACTTACACCCAGGTATTTCCAAACCAGCTACAGTACACAGACAAACTAGGGGCAAAGCCTATTCGCACAGGCTTTTTCGGCTACGACAATGAGGACGGGTTGTTTGAATCCATTCTGGATGAGACCGGCTCGCAGGTGCATTACTATGAACTGCTGGAGAAAGACGGGGTGCTCACGCTCGAAGAGAAGAATGGGGGAGACAGAAGACTATCAATGCCTAGCCTTTTGCATTTTCAGCTTGATGCAAATGGAAATTCTACGGAGTTTAAGCGGGTCAGCTACCGCTAGTCCGACTGGTGCTCTCACGTTTCACCAATTCTGTCTGCAACGTATGCGTTTCGAAGTTCTTGTTTTCCGGGTTTTTGATCTGGGAAATGAGTAATTCCGCAGCCTTATAACCCATTTCATACCCGGGTTGGTTGATGGTGGTTAGGGAAGGCT
The DNA here is from genome assembly GCA_965601475.1 of Cyclobacteriaceae bacterium. Classification (GTDB taxonomy): domain Bacteria; phylum Bacteroidota; class Bacteroidia; order Cytophagales; family Cyclobacteriaceae; genus JAWPMT01. The sequence continues at coordinate 3,595,834 of OZ271832.1, forward strand.
CAAAAAGTTGAGAAATCGACCAGTTACTGAATCCAATTACCGCTACATCCTTGGGAACAGTTAATCCGGATGCCTTTATGTTTTTCATTGCGCCGATAGCCAGCATATCTGTTGCGGCAAATAGTCCGTCGATACCGCGTTCCTCAAAAAGACCTCTTGTTGCGAGAAGGCCATCCTCGTAATCTCCAGTGTTGCAGTGAATAATGAAGTCTGACAGCAGGGTAATATCATGTTCTTGCAGTGCCTGACGAAAACCTTCAAGTCGATTTTGATTAATTGCAAGGTTCGGCGGTCCTCCAACGAAAGCCGGCTTTCCCACTCCCACCTGACTAAGGTGGTTGCCAGCTTCATACCCCGCATGGAAGTCATCGATCACCACTTTGTGCGTGTCAATTTCTTCGCAGATGCAATCAAAGAAGACAATCGGAATATCCCGATCGGCAAACTCCTTGAAGTGCTCAAAATCACTGGTTTCCTTGGAGATGCAAGCCATGATACCATCAACCTTTCCATTTAGCAGTGCCTTGGCATCCATCACCTCCCGTTCGTACATTTCGTGCGTGGAGCAAATGATTACATTGTACCCGCTGGAGTATGCAAAATCTTCCAAACCCCGGATCACCAATGCGAAGAATTCATGTACGATTTGCGGAATAATAATGCCGAGTGTTTTCGTGCTGCTACTTCTTAGGCTGAGTGCGGTGAAATTTGGCTGGTAATTGTAGGATTTGGCCAGCTTCTTCACCTGTTCCCGCGTCTCCGGTTTCACAAGGGGATTGTCCGCCAGGGCTCTGGATACGGTAGACGGAGAGATGTTCAACTCCTGGGCGATGTCTTTGATGGTGACCGTTCCTTTTTTCATTGGTAGGAGAAAGATACGTCAACTAGGTTAAAAGAGTTGATGCCTCTATGGGAGAATAATAGAAAGGGGCCCTTGCGGGGCCTGGAAATATTCAGTTCAAATCTGACAAGTGTCTTTGGCTTAGAAGGTCACGGTTGCCGCAATGAACAACCTGGCCTCCAGACTTTGCCGGTTTAGGGAGGGGTTTGGTCGTTCGAATTGAAGGAAGGAGCCGATTCGGCCACCGATGGCCATTCCAGGCAAGAGCTGTTTCATGCCTATACTGGTCATGAAACCACTCGATCGCTTGGGTTGGTCTGGATTGAGATCGATAATTGTAATTGTTACGTTGTCTCTGTCCTGTGTGATAGGGGTCGTTGTTGTGGCCTCTTCTCTTGATTTCTCGGCTATTAGCAATTCGGTCGAGTAGCCAATATTGACTTGCCAGATTCTTCGGTAATCTATTTTACGTATGGCGAACGACACGGGGAGCAGTAAGTAGGTGCCTTCCGTGCTAAGAAACCTGGTTATGGTTCGAGTTTGACTGGAAGAAACAGTTTCGTCTCTGGACCCACTGGTGTAGTAAAATTGCGGCGTGACTTCCAAGCCATACTCGCGATGAAACCAATAGTTGAAGGCGCCACCAATCATAGGGCCAAATCCTGTGATGCCCAAATCATCTCTTCTAGCACTTCGCCTATCAGGGAATCTTTGTGGGGTCATCATGCCACCAGCCATTACCGAGAGCTGCATTTTTTTGAATCCCCGTTCTTCCAAAGCGCTAGCCTCCGCACCCTGGCAATCAGAATAGACTTGAATCAGTTTGATCAGATCTTTCCTTTGAAGCCCCATGCCCTGAATTCTGTTCGCGGCTGCCGGACAATCAGCCATCATAACGGCTAGCGAGCCTTTCCAAAGCGTGCTCGAGGCAACGGCATCTCGGTTGCCGACGTCGATTTTTCTTTTGGCCTCAGATAGATACAGGGTGTCATCAGCCGTTGCAACGATGAAAAGACGTTTGAATTGATAGGCCGATATGGGGCCAGAGACGATCTGCTCAATGAACGCGCCTTCCAAAACATTGCCAGCGAAATAACCGCCCCTGGAGAACCCGAAGCCCTGAATTTCTCCAGGCCCGTATTTCTTCTCGACGCCATCTGCCAGGAAAAGCATTTCCTGGGTTCCCTTTTCGCCAGACCTCATGTATATGTCGCCCATGACTTTTTCGCCACTAAGGGTTGTGATAAAACCTTCCGTGTTCAATATCTGAGCCTTGCATACGAAGCAGCAGCAGGAAAATGAGAGGATGCAGAACGCACGTAAATGATTCATTGATAAAAGGTATCTAGTTGTTTTGATAGGACAATGATCGCATAGCGATCTTACCATTGCAAGGTTATATTATTTGATGGAATACCCGGATTCAGTTGCGAATGCTTTTGCTGGAGAATTGAGTAGTTCTTTCTGACAAAAACGATGCTGCCCTGTCGTCTATGGGCAATGCCTTGGTCAATTACCCAACAGGCCCCTATTTTCCAAAGAGATTGCAACCACATCAGAAAGAAATGGTCGCGGTAGGAAGTATCCTCTGTTCCTGTTGGCTAAGGTTTGAGGAACTGGTTGCATACTCGAATTGAAGCGTACCCCCAGCAGTCCTCCAATGGTTAGTCTTCCCATCATTTGCTTCGACCTGAGGCCTGCCATTACTACAGGAAACTGGGCAAAAGCAAAACCGGCGGCTGATCGGCGCTTGTACATGAGGGAAATTCATCCGCAGATTAGGCTGTAGACTACAAATCCATCTTTTATAGTGTCAAGGTCTCTTATGGCAAGGACTTTAAATGACCGAAATTGGGATTCAGGTACAGTTTTCTTCATATCAATCGAATGGAAGGCGAACTGTGTTGCTGCAAGCGCTAAATTTTTTCACAAAGAATGGTCATCAGTTTAGCCAGAGAAGGGAAGTGAATCGACCCCTGAGTGAGGAGCTATTCTTATCACGATTAATTGCAAATTGGCTGGACGTGGTTTGCAATTCTTGAAAAAGTGAAATTTTTTCTTTTCCCAAATATTGCACTTCTTTGCAAACGTTTTCATTGGATTAATAACAAAATCCTGTTGCTTTTATTTAAATTCCTTTTTAAAATGCTGACGGTTTGAACTTTATCTTAGGAAAATTACACTTTGATAAGTGCAAATCAATGGTAGAACTTTAACCAGATAACAAATTGTAATAGTATGAAGAAGTATTTACTAATGTTGTTGTCGTTTTCTTTTGTCTTTGCCGTCTCGGCGCAAAGGACGATAACGGGAAAGGTAACAGATGGTGAAACCGGGGAGACTGTCCCTGGGGCCAACATTCTGGAGAAGGGTACATCAAACGGAACGACCACGGATTTCGATGGTAATTTCAGTTTTAGCGTATCTGATGGCGCTACGCTTGTTGTTTCTTTTGTTGGATACAAGCAACAGGAAGTAGCAGTAGGCGCAAGAAGCGTAGTTGACATAGCTTTGGATTTGGACGTTGCTCAGCTGGCAGAGGTAGTTGTGATTGGATACGGTGAGACCACCGTAAAGGACGCAACGGGATCTGTGGCTGCTGTGACCTCGGAGAACTTCCAGAAAGGATTGATCGCTACGCCGGAGCAGCTTATCCAAGGTAAGACTGCTGGCGTTAGAATAACGCAAGCCAGTGGAGCTCCAGGGGATGGAGTTGCGATTAACATCCGTGGTTCCAACTCAGTGACTGCAAATAACAACCCACTTTTCGTAGTTGATGGAATTCCTCTGGATCCAGGCGGTACCTCAAGTGCAGGGACTGACGTAGGTTTTGGTTCCAATACCTCACCCAACCCGCTAAGTTTCTTGAACCCTAATGATATTGAAAGCATCAGTATTCTGAAAGATGCTTCTGCGACAGCAATCTACGGTTCTCGAGGTGCCAATGGCGTTGTGATCATCACTACCAAAAAAGGACGTGGTTCTGGGACCGTGGAGTTATCTTCTAACGTTACGATATCTACTCCGGCAAAAAGATTTGATCTGTTGGATGCAGAGGGCTATCTTGATGGGTTGCGAACAAAGATCGGTCGACCAGACTCTTTGGTAGACCCTTTGAACTTTGGGAATGATACAGACTGGCAAGATGAGGTTTTGCGTACTACGGTATCACACAATCAAAATGTATCCTACTCTCGAGGATTTGAAACAGGTTCTATTCGAGCTTCATTTGGTTATGAAAATCAAGAAGGTGTTGTTGAAAACTCGAGTCTAGAAAGAATTGTGGGGAGGTTGAATGGAAACAAATCTTTCCTAGATGAAAGATTGAATTTGGATGCCCAATTGACAATCTCTCGGGTTACGAACGAATCGGCGCCGTTGAGCGGTAGTGCAGGTTTTCAGGGAGATCTCCTTGGGGCGGCATATTCGGCCAATCCAACTTGGCCTACAAGTATTGAAGGGTTGAGTCAAGAAGAGCAAACCGCGATTATCGGTGGACAATTGCACCCTGGCAACATGCTGACTAACATACAGAATGAGAGCATTACAGATCGATTCTTAGGTAATTTTTCTGCATCCTACGAAATTGTGGATGGCTTGACAGCTAAAGTGACTTACGGGCTTGACCGCTCGGAATCTGATGCCTTTTCATTGGTTTCAGCAGATATCCGCGGATTTGGTAATGGTGCACCTAATAACGGTAGAGGAGCTTGGGGCCTTTTAGGTGTGACAAACAACCTATTTGAAGCCACGATGTCCTACAATGGTGATTTCGGCAATTCCACGCTCGAGCTGGTTGGTGGATATTCCTACCAAGATTTCAGGAGAGATGGATTCAATGCACAGGGCTTTGGCTTCTCTTCCACTGATTTCGGCGTAATGGAAGATGAATTAGAAGCAGCCGTCAGAGCGATGGAGGATGCGGCATTCTCACAGGTCTCAGCGGATTTTATACAGCAAATAGGTTTCGCAGAGCAATTGAATGGTGGTCCTGAGGGTGCCCCTACTACCGGTGGTTTTGCGAATGTCTTATTGCCATCAGCACAATCAGGTGTTCCCGTGAATATATCGGGTGTTCCTTTGACATCTTCTTTTGTAGATTATTTCGATACTACGGACAAGCTGCAGTCATTTTTTGGTAGAGCTAATTATTCCTTGCAGAACAAATACCTCTTCACCTTCACCTTCAGAGCTGATGGCTCATCTAGGTTCGGTGCAGACAATCAGTATGGTTTCTTCCCTTCTGGAGCAGTAGCATGGAAGCTTAGCGAAGAGGACTTTATTTCCGACGCTTTTTCTACGCTTAAATTGCGTTTGAGCGGGGGTATCACTGGTAATCAGGAAGGCCTGGGCTACGGTAATCAGATCAGAAGAGAGCGATACATTGGACTCGGATTCAATCAAGATGGAGCAGTAACCATTACCGGAACAGAGCCAGTTTCATTTAGGAACGATGAACTTCAGTGGGAGGAAACTAATCAGATAGGATTAGGTATTGACTTTGGATTGAACAATGATCGTTTTTATGGTAGCATTGATATTTATCGCAAATCGACTGACGGACAGTTGCTGAGAATCACTTCTGCGCAACCAGCTCCTCAGCCTTTCGTGTTCTTGAACCTGGATGCACAGGTAGTGAATCAAGGTGTTGAATTGGCATTGGGTTATGACATCATCAGTACAGATGATTTGACGTTCACTGCAGATTTCAATATCTCTTACAACGACAACGAACTACAAGACTTCGACGGACAGATTCCTGCAGGCACCATCCGTGGCCAGGGTTTGACTGGCGCCTTTGCGCAACAACTTGAAGGTGATCAAGAGCTGTTCTCATTCTATCTGAGAGAGTTCTCAGGCTTTGATGCTGAGGGTCAGCCGATCCAGGTGGATCAACAGACTTTCGTAGGTCAAGGTGCATTGCCTGAAGTGAATACAGGTCTGAACTTGAGTGTAAGCTGGAAAGACTGGGATTTTGCGACATTCTTCGCAGGTCAATTTGGTCATGGTGTCTACAATAACACCAGAAATGCGTTCTTCACAGCTGGATCCCTCAACAGTAGCCGAAACGTTACGGAAGATGTTTTGACGAATGGCGAAGCACCGACTGCTGCGGCTGAAGTATCGACCAGATTCCTAGAAAGAGGGGATTTTGTCCGGTTGCAAACATTATCCATAGGTTATAGAGTTCCTGTAAGTAATACCTTTATCGATAACTTGCGAGTGAGTTTCAATGCGCAAAACTTGTTCTTGATTACAGGTTATGATGGTCTAGATCCTGAGGTGAGTGTTCAACCTTCACCTGTTGGGTTGGATTTGTTGAATGGTCTACCGATCGCTGGTATTGATTATACTGCTTTCCCCAGACCTAGAGTCTTTACGATTGGTATAAACGCTGCTTTTTAATAAAAGAGAGAAAAGTTAATTACGTGACGATGAAAGAAAACAAAATTTGGAAAAGTGCTCTAATGTTGGCACTGGTGGTGCTATTTAGCGCCTGCGATCTTGATATCGAGGAAGATGACTCAGTCTTCACCTCAGATGATCAAGGAACATTCTCGGGAGTATCTGATGTGCAGGCATCGGTCGATGGTCTGTTTGGATCTATCAATGGTATTGGAGATCAGGCGAATTTCTTTGCCTTGGTCGAAGTGACTACAGATGAGTTCCTGGTACCCACGCGAGGTACAGACTGGGGTGACAACGGAATCTGGAGGACGCTCCATGCTCATACATGGAATTCGACGCACCTTTATGTTTTGAACACCTGGAATACCTTCAATCAGCTTATTTTCCGTGCTACGGAGGTGATTGATGAGCGAAGTACAACTGGCAGAACGCCCGAGCTTGTTGCTCAGGCACGGTTTGTTAGAGCTTTCAGTACTTGGATTATAATAGACCTTTACGGGCAATCACCTTTTCGAGGTGTTGACGACGGTCCTTTGGTGAATCCTACTGTACGTACCAGGATGGAAGCATGGCAGGCAGCAGTAGATGATCTGAATGCGGCTTTACCTGATCTTCCAGCCAATGGTCCTGGAGCAGGTAACGAGCGAGGAACACAGGCTGCGGCTAACATGCTATTGGCCAAACTGTATTTGAATGCGCACATCTATGATGGATCAGGCACAGCGTCCAATGAGAACATGCAAAGGGTAATTGATCTTGTCGATGCGATTGAGGCTGATGGCTATGCTTTGCAGGAAGGTTACTTCGAAATCTTCGAAGAGTCAGCTGATAGTGAGACCATTTGGTGGATACCAACCGGCGTTGGTAACAGAATCTGGAATGGTCTGCACTATAACCAAACCTCAGCGGACAATGGTGGTGGTGGCTGGAATGGTTTCAGTACCTTGGCTGAATTCTATGATCTCTTCGAGGGAGATCCCAGTACAAACACAGTGGGTAGTGGGCAGGAAGAGCGAAGAGGATTCGTACCTACCTTGGAAAATGCGGATGCCACCAACATTGGGATTGGTTATGGCTTCCTAATTGGACAGCAAGTAGGTGCCACTGGATTCACGGATGGGGCTCCTGATGGTTTTCAGAATCTGCAGGACAGAGCTAGGCAACCTCTAAATTTTACAAAGCAGTTTCCTGGACTGAATGGAAATACCGAATCTAATGGTATTCGTGTGATCAAGTATCACCCGGTCAATGGTGGTTTCACCGCACATGAGATCGTTTTCCGATGGGCTGATGCCTACCTGATGAGAGCGGAGGCTCGACTGAGACAAGGCGCGGATGTTACTGCTGAAGTAAATGCCTTGAGAGGACTTCGTCAGGCTTCTCCGCTTGGCTCTGTGAGCGAGCAGGATATGATTGACGAAAGAGGAAGAGAGCTCTATGAAGAATTTTGGAGAAGAAATGACCTGATCAGATTTGGTCAGTTCACCAGAGCTTGGGAATTCAAGGATGAGGCTGCTGTAGGCGCTGATTTCAGAAACTTGTTCCCTATTCCTGTAGATGCTTTGTTGTCGAACCCTAACCTGGTTCAGAACGAAGGTTACTAAGACAATACATACATACATTTTGTTGAAGAGGGCTTTTAGGCCCTCTTTTTTTATACTTGCATTTTTGAATTGAATGAGAGGCGTTGCAGTATTTGGGCTTTTGATGGCCTCATTTTTCGTAGGATGCAAGAAGCAGAGCGAGGTATTATTCAAGGAAATAGATCCGCAGATGGCGGGCGTGTCTTTCAGCAATACGCTGGAGCCCACGGATCAACTCAACATCCTCAATTACCTGTATTATTACAACGGCGCCGGAGTGGGTGCTGAGGACTTTAATGGGGATGGACTGATAGATCTCTACCTGGTGGGTAATCAGTCGAAGGACAAGCTTTACCTCAATCGCGGCAATTGGAAGTTTGAGGAGGTGACTGAGGTTTCTGGTCTGGTTCATGAACCTGGGTGGACCTTTGGAGTTACGGTTGCAGATGTCAATGCCGACGACCTTCCTGATATATATCTGTCAAGGGTATCTGCTTTGAGTGATGGAGAGAGCAATCTGCTCTACTTGAATGCAGGTGTTGATGAGGATGGGATTCCGATATTCGAAGAGCGTGGTGAGGAATTTGGCCTGAGTCATGCGGGATATGGTACGCATGCGGTCTTTTTCGACATGGAAGGAGATAATGACCTGGACATGTTCCTGTTACAGCATTCTGTTCATCCAAACAGGTCCTTTGGAGATGGGAAATTGAGGCAATCCGTCAGTTTAGAATCAGGCGATAAACTTTTTGAAAATACAGGTGATGTATTTGAGGATATCTCGCAAGAGGCGGGCATTTTCCAGGGAAAGATAGGCTATGGCCTGGGTGTTTCGGTTTCAGATATCAATGAAGATGGCCTCGTGGACCTTTACGTAGGTAATGACTTTTTTGAGAATGACTACCTATACCTCAACAACGGGGATAAGACTTTCACGGAAATTAATAGCGGTCAGAATTCTTCCTTGGGACATACAACGCATTTTTCAATGGGTAATGGTATAGCCGATATCAACAATGATGGCCTGCTGGATATTATGAGTCTGGATATGTTGCCGCCAGATCTGGGTGAATACAAGAGGTCGGGGCATGAGGATCCTTACAATACTTATTCATACTTTCTGAGCAGAGGGTATCAGCCACAGTACATGCAGAATACACTCCATCTCAATTTAGGAAATGGGCGGTTTTCGGAGGTGGGATTCTATGCAGGTATCGCGGCAACGGAATGGTCATGGTCTGTGCTCCCGGCAGACTTTGATATGGACGGATCTTTGGACTTGTTTATTACCAACGGAATCCCAGCTGCTACCAATGATATGGATTTCATCAATTTCGCCTCCAGTGATATTGTGCAGAATCAAATGTCAAGTGGTTCATACGCATCATTAGAGAACATTTTGAATAAGCTGCCTGAAAAGAGGGTGGCTAATGAGTTCTTCCGGAACAGTGGCGATGGGACATTTGAGCTGGTCACAAAGGAGTGGTACGAGGCCAAGCCGACTTACAGTGCTGGAGCGGTGGTTGCGGATTTGGATAACGATGGGGATCTGGATGTGATAGTGAATAATACCGATGGTAGCCCTCAGTTTCTTGAGAATGAAGCGAATACACTTGGTTTCTCTTGGCTCAAATTACGTTTTGATGGCTATGGTCGTAACACTAAGGGGATAATGGCGAAAGTGCGCTTGTTTCAGCAGGGTACAGTTTTGACAAGGGTCAACAATCCCTACAGTTATTTATCAACAGGACCGGCGGAGCTGGTTGTGGGGCTGGGTTCGGATGCAAAGCTTGACTCTTTGGTTGTAGATTGGCCTAATCAGGTGTCACAAACGTTGTATGACGTTCCATTGGATACACTGGTGGTTTTGAATCAGGCTGATGCGGTTACAAAAACCAGAGTGGAGCGCGTAGCGGGGTCATCAAAGCATTTTCCATTTATACATCGCGAAGAAAAGACCTTGGAGTTTTCACGTGAGCCTTTGAGGGCTGCCACGAAGAGTTACGAAGGTCCTGCAGCAGCGATAGGTGATATCAATAATGATGGAATGGACGATGTTGTTTTTGGCGGTGGTAAACGACAATCCAGCCGTCTCTTCCTGCAAGGCGAGGAGGGTGGTTTTGAGGAGGTAACCCTGGAAGGAGACTCAACGTCAGAAATTGTTGATGTAGAGCTGATCGATACTGATCAGGACGGTGATTTGGATTTGGTGGCCATTGCCGGTGGTAATGAATACGCAAATCAACCGTTTCTTTTGCCGCAACTGTATGTCAACGAATCAGGCAGTTTTGTCTGGTCCGAGTCCGCGTTTAGCGGTGAGCCTTTGCAGAATTCGGATCTGGTGAGTTTCGATTTGGAGTTGGATGGCGACATAGATGTGTTGGTTACCAGCAATGGTGTTCCTGGTGCTTTCGGGAAAGCTGGTCGGAACACACTTTATGTCAATGATGGTCAGGGAAGGTTTGCAACAAAGCCTGCCTTACCTGTTGAGGCACAATTAGGACTTGTCGAACAAGCACAGGTGGTAGACTTCAATGGGGATGGTTATAAAGACTTGGTATTGGCAGGAAATTGGATGCCTGTCACGATTTGTATGAATGAGCAAGGTAATTTCGGATCTTGTATACAATTAGCAGACACTGAAGGTTGGTGGGAGAGCGTCGTTGTCGGCGATTTTGATCAAGATGGAGATATGGATATTGTTGCAGGGAATTGGGGGCTGAATTCAAGACTGCAGGCTAGTAAGAGAGAGCCAATAACGCTTTACAGGTACGACTTCGACAGCAATGGCAAGGTGGACCCTATATTGACCTATTATTATGGGGGAATAGAGACTACCCTTGCCTCTAAGGACGAATTGGTACAGCAGATTCCGGCGCTAAACAAGAATTTCCTTTCTTACGAAGACTTTGCTGACGCATCCATTGAGGATTTATTCGGAAAGGAAACTTTGAGGATAGCGGAAAAACGTACTGTAAAAGAGTTGGCAAGCTGCTTGTTTGTAAATGATGGCAATATGGACTTCAAAAAGATAAAGTTGCCAGCATTGGTGCAGTATTCAAGCGTACATTCGATATATGCTGATGATTTTGACGATGATGGCTGGACGGATTTGCTCGTGGCTGGCAATACACACCACATAAGTACCCAATTGGGAAGACTCGATGGGTCATTTGGAACATTGCTTTTGAATGATAAAGATGGCTTTTTCAAGGCCAAAGTAGCTGGACCGGATATCCGGGGCCAGGTCAGAGATATCGAGAAGTTGCGAATTGGTGGGGAAGAACATTTGATATTTGGAATAAATGGGGATCGGTCAATATTTCTTAGAAAAAGTGAATTACTCAATGAATAAGTCGTTTTTAGGTGCTTTGCTGGCTCTTCTGATGCTGGCGTGTGATACGCAGGAAAAGATTGATTCGAGCCAAACGCTCTTTCGGGTCGTACCTTCTTCTGAGTCGGGGATGGTGTTCACAAATGCTGTGGAAAACCAAAAGGAGATGAACATCTTCAAGTATCGGAATTACTACAATGGTGGTGGTGTGGCTATCGGGGATATCAACAATGATGGGCTTCCGGATATATACCTGAGTGCCAACATGACTCCCAATAAGCTATTCCTAAACAAGGGAAATCTACAGTTTGAAGATATTAGTGTCGTCGCCGGGGTTGAAGGAGCCAAGCCGTGGTCTACGGGTGTTTCGATGGTAGATATCAATCAGGATGGGTTTTTGGATATCTATGTCAGCAATGCTGGAAACCTGGAAGGGAGTAATCAGGACAACGACCTCTACATCAACAATGGAGATCTCACCTTCACTGAGCGGGCTAAGGAATACAACCTGGCAGAAACAGGCTTCTCTACGCATGCTTCGTTCTTTGACTATGATAAGGATGGAGACTTAGATGCCTACATCCTAAACAACAGCAATATCCCGGTGAGTTCCTTGAATTTTGCGGATAACCGGAAATTGCGTGCTCAGAATTGGAACGTACCCCAGGCTTTCCGCGGAGTAGGAGATTTACTCATGCGAAATGACGGAGGCAAGTTTGTGGATGTCAGTGAGGAAGCCGGAATTTACGGTTCATTGATAGGTTTTGGATTGGGCGTATATGTCACTGATATCAATCTGGATGACTACCCGGATATCTATGTCTCCAACGACTTTTATGAAAGAGACTATCTCTACATCAACAATCAAGATGGGACGTTTACGGAGGACATAAAGAACTGGACATCGCATCTATGTTTGTCGGCCATGGGAGTTGACATGGCTGATGTAAACAACGATGGGCTGAATGATATTTTCGTCACAGACATGATGCCAGAGGAAGATCAGCGCATCAAGAGCGTGATGGAATTTGAAGGATACAACGTCTTCAAACTTAAGCAGAGCAAGGACTTTTACCAGCAATACATACAGAACACCCTACAGTTGAACAATGGCAACGGAACTTTCTCGGAGATAGCTTATTTCAGTGGGTTGGCAAAGACAGACTGGAGCTGGGCCGGACTGATTTTTGACATGGACAACAATGGCTACAAAGACATCTATGTTACCAACGGGATCAACCATGACCTGACGGACATCGACTTTGTGGACTTCTTTGCAAATGAGGTCATCCAGAAGCTTGTACTCACAGGGAAGAAGGAGGAGATTACCTCTATCATCAATAGAATGCCTCAAGTGCCGCTTTCGAACTACGCCTTCGAAAATAATGGCGATCTAACGTTCGAGAACAGCACTGAGAAGTGGGGTATTGGCGTCCCAAGCTTTTCGAATGGATGTGCTTATGGCGACCTGGACAATGATGGGGACCTTGACCTAGTGGTCAACAATGTGAATATGGAGTCTTTCCTGTTTGAGAATCGATCGAGCCAGATGGATAGAAACTATTTGCGCTTCACTTTTGAAGGGGGTGAAAAGAACAGGAATGCCCTGGGTACGAAGTTGAAAGCCTTTGCTGGAGATCAGGTGATATTGCAGGAGCATATGCCATTTAGAGGCTTCCAGTCCTCGATGGACTACACGCTGGTCATGGGATTGGGAGACCTTGAAAAGGTGGATTCCCTAGTGGTGAAATGGCCAAATGATGCCGTATCGGTTCTTTACGATCTGGAAGTAAATCAAACGATAAACCTCAATCAATCAGAAGGTGGGAGTGAAACGGGGTCTCCGGAGACAAGCAATAGCAAAACGTATCTGGTAGAAGGCAGCAACACCGAATTGCAAAGACACGTGGAGAACTATTTCAACGACTTTGACTACGAAGGCATGATCAGTTCTCAGCTTTCGCAGGAAGGGCCGTCACTGGCAGTGGCTGATGTAGATGGAGACGGCGACGATGATGTGTTCATCGGTGGAGCGAAAGGTCAGGGAGGCATCGTCTACCTGCACGAAGGTGGAGGCAACTTGAAAAGGATAGATCAGCAAGCCTTGTCAGATGACGCAGGGTTTGAGGACACTGCGGCCGCATTCCTCGATGCCGATGGAGATGGAGATCAGGACCTTCTGGTAGGAAGCGGCGGAAATGAGAAGTCCGATGTCAGGTTTTACATGCCCAGACTTTACCTCAATAATGGCAATGGTCAATTCACCCGATCTGGTAAGGATCTTCCATCCACCCAAAACAATATCGGTACCATAGCGCCACAAGACTTTGATGGCGATGGTGATGTCGATGTCTTTATTGGCTCAAGGAGTGTACCGGGCGTTTATGGCATTAATCCCGAGCATCAGTTCCTCATGAATGATGGAGAAGGAAATTTTACGGATGCCACCGAACGTGTAGCTTTCGCAACCTCCAAGGCTGGGATGGTGACTGCGGCGACATGGGGAGACATGAATGGGGATGGTAGGAACGATTTGATCACCGTATCGGATTGGGGTGTGCCCATGATTTTTGAGAATACGGGAAGGGGCCTGAGACAATCGACGCAAGAATTTTCGGGATATTCGGGATGGTGGAATGCCATACTCGCGCATGATGTGGACGGTGATGGTGATCTGGATTTGATTTGCGGGAACAAGGGTACCAACTTACCCTACCGACCTACCAACGAAGCACCAATCAAGCTTTGGGTGAATGATTTTGATGATAATGGGGGCATCGAACAGATAACTACCATCCATTATGACAATGGAGATTACCCGATACATATGAGAAAGGAGTTGACGGAGCAGTTGCCATATTTGAAAAAGGAGAACCTCAAGGCCTCCGATTATGCTACCAGAACCATCAATGAGATTTTTGATCCGCAGGTGCTGGAAAGGACGATTCTCAAGGAGGCGAGGGTGTCAGCGTCAGGCATTTTTGAAAATCAAGGTGGGACGTTCGTCTTTCATGAGCTGCCCAATCGGGTGCAATTCTCATGCGTATGTGGCATTGTTTGTACTGATATCAACCAGGATGGCAATGTAGATATCCTGATGGCTGGTAACAATTTTGAGTTCAAGCCCCAATATTCCCGGTTGGATGCTAGCTATGGTAACCTGTTGCTAGGAAAAGGTGGGTTTGATTTTGAATGGCAACCCTATGAAGAAAGTGGGTTCTTTGTGCGTGATGAGGTGAAGCACCTGCAAGCATTTAAGGATCAGGAGGGTAGGTCATATTTCATAGCGGCGATCAACGACCGAAAGCCAAAAGTATTCGCAAGTAATCAATGATTATTAATAAGCAATTGAAGCCTGTCTTAGGCCTGGTTATTGCCCTGTTGCTAGGGGCTTGCGGTGACCAGGGTTTTGAAAAATTGAATGCCGAAGGGGCTGGCATCACTTTTAGCAACGACCTGGAGCCTACAGACAATTTCAATATTCTGGATTACCTCTATTTCTATAATGGTGGTGGTGTGGCGGTAGGCGATATCAATGGAGATGGACTTCCGGATATCTACTTCTCTGCCAATCAGAAAACCAATAAGCTCTACCTCAACAAGGGCAATCTGAAGTTCGAGGACATCACGGATCAGGCTGGTGTGGCTGGCAGTAGTGATTGGAATACCGGGACGATCATGGCAGATTTCAACGCCGACGGGTTGCTGGATATTTATGTGTGCGCCGTTGTGGGCATCAAGGGGATGCAAGGGTACAATGAATTGTTCATCAACAATGGTGACCTGACTTTCACTGAGAGGGCATCAGATTTTGGTTTGGATTTCGACACCTATAGTTCTTCAGCAGCGCCATTGGACTTCGATCTGGATGGGGATCTGGATCTGTTCGTACTCAATCATGCTATACACACGCAGGAATCTTTTGGACATGCGGACTTACGCTACAAACGGTCCTATGCAACCGGCGACAGACTGTTGAGAAATGATGGGGGCAAGTTTGTAGACGTCAGTGATTCGAGTGGGATTTTTGGAGGCGTCAACAGTTATGGTTTGGGCGTGGCTGTGGCGGACTTTAACGTGGATGGTTACCCCGATATCTTTGTTGGCAATGATTTTCATGAAGATGATTATTACTACCTAAACAATGGAGATGGTACTTTTCGGGAAAGCCTGAAGGACAATTTTGGGTACACAACCCGCTTTTCAATGGGGAACGATGTAGCCGATATCAACAGAGATGGCCTGCCCGATCTGTTGTCTTTGGACATGCTGCCGGAGGATGAGGCGGTGCTAAAGCGCTCTGAGGGGGACGATCGCTACAACATCCTGAAATTGCGTACAGAGCGATACGGTTATCACTATCAGTTCTCGAAAAATGCATTACAAATTAGCAATGAAAGTGGCAAGTTCAGCGAGGTAGGTCTGATGTCCAATGTAGCCGCAACAGACTGGAGTTGGAGTGCTCTGTTTGGTGACTACGATCACGACGGATATGAGGATCTATTCGTGTCCAATGGCATACCCAAAAGGCCCAATGACCTTGACTATATACGATACGTGTCAAATGACAAGGTAAAGGATAAGATAGATGCCACAAAGTTGGTGGATCAACAAGCATTAGATCTGATGCCTTCGGGTGCTGTCAGGAACTATTTCTTCCAGGGCGCAGAGGACCTTCGCTTTCTTGATGCCTCCGATAGCTGGATTCCCGAGGGTGTTTCATACTCCAGTGCGACTGCCATGTCTGATTTGGATTTGGACGGGGATTTGGATTTGGTGATCAACAATATTGACGGACCTCCGTCGATTTACATTAACACGGTAGGAGCTGAGCGCGGCAATTACCTGAAGATTGCTTTCGAGGGGCCTGAAAACAATCCTTTTGGGATTGGTGCGAAGGTCTATGTTTTCGCGGGCGAGGTCATGCAAGCCAAAGAGCTGTATCCCGTAAGGGGGTTTCAGGCTAGTTCCGAACCTTTGGTTCACTTTGGGCTGGGGGAGGTTCAGACAGTCGATTCTTTGGTTGTGCAGTGGGGTTCCGGACTGGTGGAGGTCTTGTACAATATTCCTACACGTCAGGCTCTGACTTTGTCGGTGCAGGGTGCCACGCAAAGTACTTGGAAGTTTCCTCGAAGCGCAAGCAGAAAAGTATTTGAGCAGGTGCAGGGGAATCTGGGCTTGGATTTTCGGCATATCGAGGATCGATATATCGACTTTGATAGACAAAAGCTTATGCCTTATGCCATAGCCAATAGAGGTCCAGCCGTAGCACTAGGAGCTCTCGATGGAGAGGACGATACCTATGTCTATTTTGGTGGTTCGAAATTCACCCCGGCAACCACTTATTTGTATGAAGGCGATCGCTTCCGGAGATCGGTAGATCCTGTACTTGCCGCGGATTCCATAAAGGAAGATGTCGCTGCGCAATTGGCGGATTTCAATGGAGATGGCCTCATGGATATGATAGTCGCAGTTGGAGGGGGGGACTTTTTTGGCAAATCCAAACCTCTGGAGAATTCACTGTACTTATCCTCGGATTCTGGCTTTGTGAAGGGCAGTTTGCCAGAAAGTTATGAGAATAGCTCAGTGGTTGGACCTTCAGATTTCGACAAAGACGGGGATATGGATGTTTTCATAGGGAGTCAATCGATCACGGCTGATTTCGGGAAAATACCTGATTCCTATTTGCTTCAAAATGAGGACGGGGGTTTCACCAAATCACAGGGAGCATTAATGAGTGGCCTGGGTATGGTCACTGATGCACAGTGGATTGATTTTGACGGAGATGACTGGCAGGACCTGGTAGTCGTAGGTGAATGGATGGAGCCTCGCTTTTTTCAAAATCAACAGGGCGTCCTCAATGAAGTTATGCTACTTGATGCTGGGCTGGCGGGGCTTTGGCAAATAGCAGTTCCATTTGATATGGATGACGATGGTGATACGGATATCGTCCTGGGCAACTGGGGCCTCAATTCCAAGTTCCGGGCTTCCCGGAAATATCCACTCAGAATGTACTACAGCGATTTCGATGAAAATGGCAGCACGGAAACCATCGTCGCTACGGCCAAGAATGGCAAGTATTTTCCAATTGAGAATTTCGACGAACTATCAAGCCAGATGGTAACACTGAAAAAAGAATACACCGTCTACAAGGACTTTGCGGGGAAGTCGATGAGCGAAGTATTTGGTGACAGGCTCGCCAAAAGCCGATTGTACGAGGTGAATGAGTTGCGAAGTGGCTATTTGCGCAACGACAATGGTCGATTTGAATTTGTGCCCTTTGATCTGCCACTGCAAAGGGCCCCCATTCGTAGTGGACTTATACTGAACGCCGATACCGATCCGGAAAACGAATTGCTACTGGCTGGTAATTTCTTCGGCCTGAAACCCTATCAAGGTCGCCTTGGAGCTTTTCCAGGGGCACTTTTCGATGAGGGAGCATTTGTGCCTGGGAATGAAATCGGGCTGAAATTCATAGACAAATCCGTAAAGCAATTGGATGTCCTCTCGCTCGGAGGAGCCGACTACCTTATGGCCACAATTCACAATGATTCGGTACAGGTTTACCGAATTCTTCATTAACACAAATTCTATACCTATTGGGAATGATAAGGAATCTGATCATCGCGGTAACATTGATTGCCTTAGCGGCGGGAGTATGGTATTTCTTCTTGATGGAAGGGGATGTCAGTGGCACTTTCCGGCTGCATACAACGCCTGGCACAGTAAATCAAAGTGCAAAATTGTGGATCCAGAACCAAGAGGGTGCTTCGAATTTCGAGCAAGTCTCCAGTCAGCAATTCGGACATGACTTGGAGCTGGAGGGTAGTAGATATCGTTTTGCATGGAATGTTAAGGTTCAAGACGACACTACATCTGTAGTGCGGGTGTCTGTCACAGAACCCTCACGGAGTTTCATGAATCGTCTGCAAAGACCTTTTTTAGAGACAGGAGTTGAGCAGGTAGCACAGACAAAGCTCAAGGACTTTTTCACAAAGGCCAGGGAACACCTGGATAGAATCAGAGTAGAGGTGTTGGGAGAGACGGTTTTTGATAGTGCTTTCTGCGTTTACACGCCTATAAAAACAAGTCAGTTGGGTAAGGCAGGAGGCATGATGCAGAATTACTCCTTCATTAGCAATTTCATTGTGTCCGAGGGACTTACGCCCACCGGCATGCCGATCGTAGAGATCGTGGATTGGGATCAATCGACCGACGAGATCGCCTACAATCTCTGCTACCCCATTGCTGTTCAGGACTCGCTACCCGAGCAAGAGCTACTTTCTTACAAATGGATACCGGGATTCAAGGCTTTGAAGGCAAATTATTTTGGGAATTACATCACTTCAGACAGAGCCTGGTATGCCTTGGAGCAATATGCCAGGAAAAACAATTACAAAGTTGATTTGAAGCCCGTGGAGGTTTTCTTCAACAACCCCAATATTGACTCAGAAGAGCGCAAATGGAAAGCTGAGGTCTTTATGCCCATCATAGACACACCCTAGTACTCGATCCGCACGAAATCGCGCTTGTCTAGGGCTTCCACCCACCTGGTCCGAATAAAGTCGCTTGTTTGCAGCCTGGCGTCGATGTTTTGAAACGTCGGGTTCTGCTTCCACATTGCGTGATTCCTCCAGTTGCAGTTGATGTAACTGAGCGCCTTGATCACATCTGGATTGCTGTCAAGTGTCTTGAAAAGTGGGGTAAACCATCGATCCCATGCTTCCAGCGCCTGTTCTTTGTCGCCAAGGATGGTCGTCTTCGTCTGCCCTGTGAATTTGACGAGATGGTCTGAGATGGTTGGGCTGGCTTCCGCGATGAATACCGGTTTTCCTTTCTTCCGGGCAAAGTCGATCATTTTTGCTTCATCCCACCTCGCGAAGAAAGAATAAGCACACCAGTCCACATAGTCATCGCCAGGATACCAGGCCTCTAGCATGTACTCATCAGAGACCCATCCTGTAGACTGCCATACATAGGCAACATTGTCCACGCCCAGGGAATCATATAGGTTCTTGATTCGTCGGTACGCCCGCAGGTAATCTTTGCGATCATAAAAATTCCATCCGTGCCCATCAAATTCGTAGCCAATTCTCAGGAACACAGGCCTTGGAGCGAGTTCTTTGAGAAATGTGCCATATGCAATCACCAAACTATCGTGCTCACCATCTGCAACCAAACCTTCATGATTCACCAGTGAAAGGCCAATGGCAAGCGCCATGCTGTCAAAGTCAGGATCAGCAAGTTGCAGTGAGAGATTACTCGGGCTGTCTCCCCAGTCGTCGGTAGTCCATGTACCATCAAGGCCTGTGAGCACATGCCCAAACATCGTATCTCCAGGAGTGAAATTGGTATACATGGTGAAGCCGCCAGGGGCATCGAAATGGTCCATATAGCCGTCATTATAAGGTGCGCCTAGTCCACCGATGGATTCTAGCTCTTGCCCGGCAAATAATATCACCTGTCCGTCGGCAGGTTCAAACTTTGCTAGCGGGTGGTCCGCTTTGATGATGTCGCTCCTTGTGGTACAGCCGTAGAGGATGCAAATGCATAACCCCGCTATCGTCAATCTCATGGTTCTAGCTCTTGATAGTGGTACCATTTGAAATCGGCCTCCAATCCGCGACCCGTTAGATCTTGACAGGCAATACCAATCATGCAGCCTGTGAAAGCTGGCCTATAAATATGGCCGTTGGCAACATAGTCATCTGAAAGAATGCTTGCGTCCAGGGTATCTCCAATGGGTTGCCATACTTCTTGATCCACACTGAAGTAAAAGTGGAGGGTTTCCATCCTCAATACTCCTCTCAGGAAGACTTCATCCTCCCTGATTGGTTGCGCCAGGGATTCGACGATTTTGTCCTTGTTGTTCGTCACGCAAAGGATCTCTGTTTGTCCGGAGTCGCAGCCGCGCAAATGCAGGTAGTGGTAGTGATTGGTATTATAGTAGAAAACCAAACCTGCCATTTGTTGAAACGATGTGGGTTTGAAAGACAGACCGACCGTTACCTCCACTTGAAAGTGCTGCAACCGCCTTGCCAACAGACTCTGTGCATGTAGTGAGCTGAGTGAATTTCTGCCCTTCAACACCAAACCACGTTTGGGATCCACACGAAGCCAGGATGAGTCTGCTGGCTCTCGCAAGGACTGGAAATCAGGATCAACTCCGGCTGTGAAGTCATAGCGTCGATTCTGCAGCACAGGGTTTTGGCGGATTTCGGGAAGTTTCGAACCGCTTGCTGTGTATAGCCATCCCCCTCTCCATACTACCTCTTCGATAGCCGTTTCTCTTCCAAGTATGCACCTACCTCTTTCCGTAAGAGGTCGACCAACCAGGTAGACCATCAGCCAATCCCCATTTTCGGATTCAACCAGATCTGCGTGTCCGGACTTTTGCAGAGGATGTGTCACGGAGTATGCTGCAGTAAGCACGGGATTCTCGGGATGGATTTCGTAGGGACCAAACAAATTTTTGCTCCTGGCAATCGATACTGCATGTCCGTATTCCGTACCTCCCTCAGCAGTAATCAAATAGTAGAACCCATCTTTTTTGTAGAGGTGAGGCCCCTCAGTACTTCCAAGTGAAGTTCCTGAGAAAATACTTCGTTGCGCTCCTATGAGTTGCATACGCCCTGGATCGTATTCCTGCAGGATGATTCCTCCAAAGAACTTACCACCTCGACTGTCGTGAAGCATGCTGACAAACCATTTTTTTCCATCGTCATCGTGGAAGAGCGAACCATCGAATCCAGAGGAACCAAGGGAGATAGGATCTGACCATGGCTCACGGATGTCTTTTGCGGTTACAAGAAAATTGGGTGTGTCCAACCAGGGACCATCGAAAGTCTGGACTACAGAATAAACAAGGTAGAAAATGCCATCGGCGTACGTTAAGCACGGAGCCCATACACCACATGAGTCAGGAACCCCTTTCAGCTCCAGTTGGCTCACCCTACTCAGAGGCGAACCAACGAATGTCCAATGGCTAAGGTCTGTGGAATGGTAGATCCTCACCCCCGGGAACCATTCGAAAGTGGAAGTAGCGACATAGTAGTCTTTGCCCACCCGAATGATGGAGGGATCCGGATTGAAACCTGGCAGTATCGGATTTGGGGCATCCATGTTCGACGCGTTACTTCAGAATGCTTTCGTCCTGATCATATGCATTGATTGATCAGGTTTTCCAGATACTCTTGCTTGCCACTGATCTGAGCAGGTTCACCTCCTTTTGTAGCCATTTGGTGCAGGTCAATTAGGGATAGTTCCCCTTCTTCAAAGGACTTGCCATTACCACTTTCAAAGGACTGGTATCGATGGTTTACCGTGTCTACGAAATCAGTCTCCTGAACCAGTTTTTCGGTAATTATCAACGCCCTGGCGAAAGCATCGATGCCACCAATGTGTGCGTGGAATAAGTCCTCGGGGTCCGTCGAATTCCTTCTTCTTTTCGCGTCAAAATTGACTCCACCCCCTTGCAGCCCGCCTGATTGGGTGATGACAAGCAGACTTTCAACCAGCTCAAAAAGGTTGATGGGAAATTGATCCGTATCCCACCCATTTTGATAGTCACCTCGATTGGCGTCTATGCTTCCGAGCATATTGGCATCAGCAGCAACCTGCAACTCATGTTGGAAGGTGTGACCAGCCAGTGTCGCGTGATTGACCTCTATATTCAACTTAAAATCCTTGTCCAGTCCATACTGCCTCAAAAAACCCACAACTGTGGCTGCATCGAAGTCATACTGGTGTTTGGAAGGCTCTGCTGGCTTCGGCTCTATGAAGAAAGTGCCATTGAATCCCTGGCTTCTGGCGTAGTCCTTGGCCATGTGCAGGAAACGTGCCATGTGTTCAGTTTCTTTTTTCATTTTGGTGTTCAGCAGGCTCATGTAGCCCTCTCTACCTCCCCAGAATACATAGTTCTCTCCACCAAGGGCGATGGTCGCATCCAGGGCATTTTTTACCTGGCCCCCGGCGTAGGCCACAGCGACAAAGTCCGGATTAGTAGATGCACCATTCATGTACCGTGGATTGGAGAACAAATTGGCAGTACCCCACAATACCTTGAGGTTGCTGCCTTTCATTTTTTGCTGACCATACTCGACCACCTGCTGAAGCCGCTTCTCAAATTCGTTCAGACCGCCCTCTCCTTCATCGACAAGATCTACATCGTGAAAGCAGAAATACTCCAGGCCCAACTTGGAAATAAACTCGAAGGCGGCATCCATCTTCTCTCGGGCTCTATGTACAGGATCTTGCTGCTCATCCCAGGGGAATCTTATCGTTCCGGGGCCGAAGGGATCGCCCCCGCTATTGCAGAAGGAGTGCCAGTAAGCTACGGCAAACTTGAAATGATCTTCCATAGGCTTGCCCAAGACCACCTGTCCCGGATTGTAGTACTTGTAGGCAAATGGATTCGCAGAACCGGGCCCTTCATAGCCGATGGCATTGATGTTTGGGAAAAACTCCTTTTCTCCGATAATGATGTTAGTTGGGTTCATCGCATTGTTTGATTCTGTTGTTGAGAGCT
This sequence comes from Cyclobacteriaceae bacterium, assembly GCA_965601475.1. Lineage (GTDB taxonomy): Bacteria > Bacteroidota > Bacteroidia > Cytophagales > Cyclobacteriaceae > JAWPMT01. Next base: position 3,618,528 of record OZ271832.1, read on the forward strand.
TGAAGCCAGTGTTGGTAAGCTTCGATGTGTTGAGTCGTTTCGGAAGGGTGATAGCGCTTAATTATGGGGTCTGCTGAGACTGCCTCCTGAAGGTTGGAATAAAACCCAAGACCATAACCTGCGGCACGAGCAGCTCCTACGGCTCCGGTGTTCGATATCACCTCGATATCGGTTTTATTGAGGTTGGCGATCGTTTGGCTGAAGATCTCGGATTGAAAGAGGTTGTCATTACCTACTCTCAATTTCTGCGGCGCCATCCCAAGATCTCCCAGGATTTTCATGCCGTAGACAAAGCCAAAGGCAATTCCTTCCAGACCAGCCCTCACCACGTGAGACTGCGTATGACGATTAAGTTGAAGACCTTCTATACTCGCACCAAGGTCTCGGTTTTCCAGCATTCGTTCAGCACCATTTCCAAACGGTAGCACCACCAGGCCGTCGGCACCGATGCTGATTTTCTGAGCGTGCCGTTCAAGCTCGCTGTAGTTGGCCTGGCCATTTCCAAGCTGCTGTTGCAGCCATCGGAAGAGTATACCTGCCCCATTGATACATAGCAATATGCCAGTCAGGGGGCGCTCCCTCTCATAGTTCACATGAGCAAAGCTGTTGACACGTGATAGGGGGTCCATAGTAGGAGTGGCATTCACCCCGTAAACTACACCTGAAGTCCCTCCCGTCGCGGCTACTTCACCGGGATTCAATACGCCCAGGGACAGCGCATTATTGGGCTGATCCCCGGCACGATAAGTAATTGGGGTACCAGCGGCCAATCCCAGTTCCTTCGCACTGGCAGCGCGAAGTTCTCCCTGCAGGCCCAAAGTAGATGTCAGTGGGGGTAAGATTTCACCAGGAATGCCATGATGATCCAGCATTCTGGCTGCTACTTCCTGCTCCTTGAAATCCCACAAAATCCCCTCAGAAAGACCGGAGATGGTTGTCTTCACCTCCCCGGTCATTCGCAAAGTAACGTAGTCCCCGGGGAGCATAAAATACCTCACTTTCGAAAATAGATCGGGTTCATTTTCTTTTACCCACTTCAGTTTTGAAGCAGTGAAATTCCCAGGGGAATTCAAAAAGTGCTCGAGGCAATAGGCTTCGCCCAGAGATTGAAATGCCTGTTCACCAATAGCTACGGCCCTGCTGTCGCACCAAATGATTGATGACCTCAAACTTTGAAGATCCTTGTCAACCAATACCAGACCATGCATTTGATAAGCAATGCCAATAGCTTTGATAGTTTGGGGGTTGACGCCTGTCGCTGCAAGGAGCTCGTGCGTAGCAAGGCATATGTTTTTCCACCAAACTTCCGGATCCTGTTCCGCCCAGCCCGGTCTGGCGGTGTCCATACCCAATTCACTGTCCTTAGGGCTGGACCGGCTGGCCACAGGTGTATTGGAATGGCCATCGACCAGTGCGGCTTTGATGGAAGAAGAGCCAATATCGTAACCAATGAAAAACATATTCATTACGAATATATAACTTATAGTCAAAAAGACCATAAGTATTGATCGATTTATTTATATTCGAATGAAATACCGCGAAATGAAGGAAGAGATCATCGACAATGTGTCTATAGACTGTGTGGTCTTTGGATTTTCATCCAAACTGAAAGTCCTCTTGGTCCGGCATGCCAGCGGTATTAGCGAAGGCAGGTGGGCGTTACCTGGGGGGTGGATTACCTACGCCGAGTCTTTGGATGAGGCGGCAAATCGCATATTGTTTCTCTTGACAGGGGTCAAAGACCTTTTCCTTGAGCAGTTGAAGGCTTATGGGGCCGTTGATCGATTTCCAACCAAGCGCGTTTTGACGGTAGCCTACTATTCGCTCATTAAGGATACTGACTATGAGATCGCCGCGGGTTTCACCGCATCCGAGGTGGCTTGGTTTGATCCTGAAGAGATACCTGACCTAATTTACGATCACAGTATAATTCTGAAGGATGCTTTTGCCAGATTGCAGTCGAAGGTGAAGCAGGAGCCCATCGGCTTCAACCTCCTACCGGAGAAATTCACGCTGGGTCAACTGCAAAACCTCTACGAGTCTATTTTGCAGATTCAATTGGATAAGCCCAATTTCAGACGAAAGATCCTGGGCATGAACCTGCTGATAGATTGTGACGAAAAACAGCATAAGGTATCGCACAGGGCTGCCAAGTTGTACAAGTTTGATCGGGAGGTTTACAATCGGCTTCGTGATCGTAAGTTTGTTTTGGACCTTTAGATCCAGAGTTTCTCAATTCTTTTCATCTTTGCGTCTGGAAAACAGATTGAATAGTGAAAAAGATTTTTGGCATTTTTCTATTGGCTTTTTTGGCCTTTGCCTGCGAAAAGAATGAGGCATACAAACAGATCGTAGAGGACCCTGAGACTTACCAGGCGGCTATGAAACGCCTTACTGATGTGATTGTGTATGACATCTTCTCTCCTCCTGTCGCTTCGCGGAATTATGTCTATCCCAATATCGCGGCATATGAAGTGATCCGCCATGCCTATCCGGATAAGTATCAAACCATGGCCAACCAACTGACCGACCTGACCGAGGGCCCGACGCCTGAGGATGGTGTGAACTTACATCTGGCTAGCCTGCATGCGTTCCTTACCGTGGGCAAGGCGCTTATCTTCTCGGAAGACAAGATGCAAACCTTCACCGATGAATTCTACACGAAGTTGGAGGAAAATGGGCTTCCTCGCAGTGAGAAAAAAGCAGCGTTGGCCTACGGAGAGGAAGTAGCCGCACATATTCTGACCTGGGCCGACAAAGACTTGTACAAGCAGACCCGTACATTTCCCAAATACACTATTCTTGAGGACCCAGACAAATGGAAGCCGACACCTCCCGACTATATGGATGGCATCGAACCCCACTGGAAAGAGATCAGGCCTATGGTCATCGATTCCGCGGAGCAGTTCAAGCCAATTGATCCGGAAGCGTTCAGTCTGGAAGAAGGAACTGAGTTTCATAGCCAGTTGATGGAGGTATATGAAGTGGGCAATAGCCTGGATGACGAGCAGAAAGAGATTGCCGAATTTTGGGATTGCAACCCATACGTCTCCCATCATCGAGGGCATGCCATGTTTGCCACCAAGAAAATCACTCCTGGAGGACACTGGATGGGTATTGTCGCCATTGCCACACGCCAAGCCAACAACACGTTTGACGAAACCATAGAAGTCTATGCGAGAACGTCCATTGCGCTTTTTGATGCATTTATTAGTTGCTGGGATGAAAAATGGCGAAGTATTGTCATCAGACCCGAAACGGTAATCAATGAGTACCTGGATGAAGACTGGACCCCGCTTCTCCAGACGCCCCCGTTTCCGGAGTATACCAGTGGTCATAGCGTGATTTCGAGGGCTGCTGCCATATCATTGACAGATTACTACGGCGACGACTTTGCCTTCAATGACACTACCGAGATGGAATATGGTTTGCCTGAGCGGCAGTTCAATTCTTTCCTGCATGCTTCTGAAGAGGCGGCCATAAGCAGGCTCTACGGTGGCATCCACTATATGATGGCCATTGAAAACGGCGTGGATCAAGGTGAAGAAGTGGGCAAGTTCGTCATCAGAAATCTCAAGACGCGAAAAGAAAACCAGCAAGCAACATTCTAAACCTACCAACATGCGAATAGCCTCCTACCTCCTTCTTGGCCTCTTTCTGTATGCGTGTGGCCCCGCTGAGCAAGTAGCGGACGTCCAAAAACCATCCGGTTACTATCAGCCCTGGGAAGACCTGGGTGTATTGTTTCATGACATTCAGATGGCAGCAATCTTTGAAGATTCAAAAACCTTCGTCGACTATACGCCCAAAAAACAACCCGCTCAGATCGTGGAGGACTATGAAAAGGCCAAGGACAGTGAGGACTTTGACCTGAAGGCTTTTGTCGAGGCTAATTTCGATCCGCCGTTCACCCCGGAAAGCAAGCCGGTAGATACCAGCAAGCCCATATCGGAACATTTAAACTCACACTGGGATTACCTTACGCGTACCACTGTGGATCAACCTGACTATACCACACTGATCCCATTGCCCAATCAATATGTGGTGCCGGGCGGAAGGTTCAGAGAGGTCTATTATTGGGATAGCTACTTCACGATGGTAGGGCTTGGTGTCTCGGGCAGATTAGACCTTTTCGAGGCTATGCTGGACAATTTTGCTTTCCTGATTGACACCGTGGGCTTTATTCCCAATGGCAACAGGACCTATTATTTGGGCAGAAGTCAGCCACCGTATTTCTCCTCGATGGTTAATACTTTCATTCAATATGGTGAGGCAGGCGATGGCTTGAAATACCTAAGTCAAGTGGAAAAAGAATACAGTTTCTGGATGGATGGTGCCGAGGGGTTAACCCCTGAGAATACCACCTATCGACGTGCGGTATTGTATCAGGGATTTCTCCTGAACCGATTCTGGGACAATTTTGATACTCCACGACCAGAATCCTATCGCGAGGACATTGAGCTGGCACATGAGTTGGCGGCAGGTGAAAAACCGAAACTCTACCGCCATCTTCGGGCTGCGGCAGAATCTGGCTGGGACTTCAGTAGTCGCTGGTTTGCGGGAGAGGAATTTGCCACGATCAGGACCACTGATATCTTGCCCGTCGACCTAAACTGTTTGCTGTACCAATCCGAGCAACTCCTCAGTGTACTCTATGCGGAATCCGGAGATGCAGCGAAGGCGCAGCACTTTCAGAAGAAGGCTGACCTGAGGAAGAAAATGATCAATCAGTTCTTCTGGAATGCCGAAGCCAATGCCTATCAGGATGTCCTTTGGGCGGAAAACACCTGGACGGGTAGAGTCACCGCGGCGGGCATGATGCCACTATTCTTTGGTATCGCCGACGAGGAAAAAGCCAGACTTCAGGCAGAGACCATGGTCAATGAGTTGCTCGCCCCTGGAGGTCTACTCACCACTCCCGTCGCTTCAGGCCAACAGTGGGATGAACCCAATGGCTGGGCGCCTTTACAGTGGATTGCCGTTAAGGGGCTGGAAAAGTATGCGCTCAATGACCTGGCGGCAGACGTAAAAAGTAGATGGCTTTCCGTGAACCAGAAAGTGTATACCAACACTGGCAAGATGATGGAGAAATACAACGTAGTAGACACTACCCTCCTGGCAGGTGGCGGCGAGTATCCAACACAAGATGGTTTTGGCTGGACCAACGGCGTGGTCCTGGGACTGCTGGAGGACGAAGCCAAGTACTGATGGGACTCTATCGGAAAGCGGATGCTCTGGCGTGCTGAGGAATGAAGCTCTTCGATATGTTCCGCAGGGTCATGTCGAAGTTCAGATAAGGGTAGATTTGCAAATCTCCGACTACAACACCTTCACGCCCTACACTGCCTTCCATTTTATGGCTGGATTACAAATCCAGCATCATCTACGCTTCCAGATGCCCTTCGGAACATCCGGAAGAGCCCTTTCTCTTTACGCTCTTCGATATGTTCCGCAGGGTCATGTCGAAGTTCAGATAAGGGGAGATTTCCAAATCTCCGACTATAATACACTCCAGCCTCACGCTGCCTTTCATTTATGGCTGGATTACAAATCCAGCATCATCTACGCTTCCAGATGCCCTTCGGAACATCCGGAAGAGCCCTTTCTCTTTACGCTCTTCGATATGTTCCGCAGGGTCATGTCGAAGTTCAGATAAGGGGAGATTTCCAAATCTCCGACTATAATACACTCCAGCCTCACGCTGCCTTTCATTTATGGCTGGATTGCAAATCCAGCATCATCTACGCTTCCGGATGCCTTGCAGAACATCTGGAAGAGCCCTAGCATTGTTAAAGCTTACGCTCTTCGATATGTTCCGAATGGTCATGTCGAAGTTCAGATAAGGGGAGATTTCCAAATCTCCGACTACAACACATTGCCGCCCCATGCTACCCTCCACTCATGGCTGGATTACAAATCCAGCATCATCTACGCTTCCGGATGCCCTGCGGAACATCCGGAAGAGCACTTTCTCTTTACGCTCTTCGATATGTTCCGAAGGGTCATGTCGAAGTTCAGATAAGGGGAGATTTTCGAATCTCCGACTACAACACATTCCCGCCTTATGCTACCTTTCATTTATGGCTGGATTACAAATCCAGCATCATCTACGCTTCCAGATGCCCTGCGGAACATCTGGAAGAGCCCTCAAAGAGCATTGTTACAGCTGAAGCTCTTCGATATGTTCCCGAAGGGTCATGTCGAAGTTCTGATAACCGGAGATTTTGAATCTCCGACTACAACCCATTTGCTACAACTCGTCCAATTCGATAGCCCCTTTTCGTACACCGTAGTAGTCGGCGCAACTACTTAAAAGATATTCCTCCTCTTTTTCCACTACACCTGCCTTCACTGGATTCAGGTGAATGTACTCCACCTTACTGTCGTAAAATGCTTCGCTATGAATTTCCTCAGCGTGGTACCCTTGTTGCCAGAACCAGGTCCGTCCGTTCTTTTGCAGTAACCAAAGCAGCCATCTCCTCCTGCTCTCTTTCTCATTTGCTCTTATTGTCCTACAAACCTGAGAGGAAGTGTATTTCTTGAAATCTCTAATGATATCGCTCAATTTTTCCCCGTCGCTACTGACAATCATGTGGAGGTGGTTTGTCATGATAACCCAGGCATGGATTCTCAGTCCTTTCTCTTTTTGACAAAACCGAAGGCTTTCTAGCAGGATATGTACATATTCTGGTCTTGTGAACACATCTACCCATTGATGCACTGTACAAGTAATGAAGTACAATCCATTTTGATCTCTGATTCGATATTCAAATCCCATGTTAACAATCAATTTGGTGTTGGCTGAAGCTCTGAAGCTCTTCGATATGTTCCGCAGGGTCATGTCGAAGTTCAGATAAGGGTAGATTTGCAAATCTCCGACTACAACACCTTCACGCCCTACACTGCCTTCCATTTTATGGCTGGATTACAAATCCAGCATCATCTACGCTTCCAGATGCCCTTCGGAACATCCGGAAGAGCCCTTTCTCTTTACGCTCTTCGATATGTTCCGCAGGGTCATGTCGAAGTTCAGATAAGGGGAGATTTCCAAATCTCCGACTATAATACACTCCAGCCTCACGCTGCCTTTCATTTATGGCTGGATTACAAATCCAGCATCATCTACGCTTCCGGATGCCCTGTGGAACATCCGGAAGAGCCCTTTCTCTTTACGCTCTTCGATATGTTCCGCAGGGTCATGTCGAAGTTCAGATAAGGGGAGATTTCCAAATCTCCGACTATAATACACTCCAGCCTCACGCTGCCTTTCATTTATGGCTGGATTGCAAATCCAGCATCATCTACGCTTCCGGATGCCTTGCAGAACATCTGGAAGAGCCCTAGCATTGTTAAAGCTTACGCTCTTCGATATGTTCCGAATGGTCATGTCGAAGTTCAGATAAGGGGAGATTTCCAAATCTCCGACTACAACACATTTCCGACTCCTACCATCGGCCTATCTTCTGCTTGCAGCTACTACCTCAGCGATGATATTGTTACAATTGGTGATGGTATCATCGATGCCGTCAACCAGTTCGTTTTCTTCCGCAACATCCATTGTTTTATGCAAGGCTTTCAAAGCGGGTATCAATGCACCGGCTGCAGCTGCATCCGTAGGAATGTCCTCCGCAGAGCGTTCTGCAATCCGAGAACTTACTATCGCTTCAAAGGCATCTTGATCGTCCTGCAGCTCCTTTAGCCACTCCCGGCCATGGACAGTGTCGAGATCTTCTTGGGCTTCCGTCGTGCCCAGATCTTCAAAAAGGCTTAGCAAAGCACCCGTCTCTTGGCTGTATGGCAATCTCGATAGGTTGAGTCCATTTTGCTTGAAAATCCGGTACAGTCGCTCGCAGGCCTCACGGTAGGCTGAATGGTTACGCTTCAGCCCGGCGTGGATATGGTTTCGCAACGAATCAAAACTGTTGTCTCGATCCTTGTCAGCATCTTGGACGTGCTTAGTGTAGGCAGAAGCCTGGGTGCTGCCTGTAGCTTTGGTACCCATTTCGATAGCCCTATCGAGCTTTTCCAGCACCTTTTCAAAGAAGGTTTCAGAAGGGTGCTTCTGGTGGATCAAGTCTCTAAGGCGCTGCGCCATGGTAACAAGTCCACTTAAATTGATCTTGGTGAAAGGAATACGAGGTTGAATCATACTAAGGATTTTAATTTGAAATAATACTTGCGATTTTGAAAGCGTGGATTTGACATAACAGTACGTTTTCGGCCAAAACCTCCGTGCGAGTTGCGACGGTCATCCTCCCGGTTGAGAATCGTATTTGATAGTTGAGCTGTGGAAATGACCTGGGAAAATGCCAGCCGGGAAACTGGGAAATGAAAATTCCCCGGTAGAAATGTCGCTGCAACTTTGAAATGGGAAAATCTCCGGGACAAAACCTTGTCCCGCTTACGCAAAATCCAATTTCCCCGGCCTTTTTCATGTTTCGAGTTCGGGAGATGGAAAACCTGGATCTTGGGCGGATTATTTAGCGCCAAGGCTGAGAAAAACGAGGAGGTTTTTCCGACGGCACCTGCGAATTGAAATTGTTGGCACTTGCTGGGAGACATGTGGCCGGTCCACATTTCCTTGACTTTGGGAGTATGTTTTCGATTACAAATAATGTCACCCAAGCTACCCTGTTCCTCCCTCAGTGATGGACGAGGAATTCGTCGAAAAGGGTAGCATTTTCGTCAATTCTTCGATTTCGGTAGTTGCGGATTTGGCAAATGCCTCCTTTTTATGAAACTGGACAACCGTGACGGACCAATTCATCAGTCTGCAGCAAGCTTCCTATGCCCATGAGATGCCAAAAGAAGCCTGTGCTTGCCCGGAATCGAGGTTCCCTTCGACCGCCTATTGAATAATTTTCAATTCCAATCGTTTGTATTGAGCTATTCCCAAAACAGCCCTTGATTCCTTCCTGAAATTGCCATTTTCTTACTATTATAGGGTCTCACTAAACCTAATAGAGTATGGAAAGTATCGGGTTGGGCACGATCGATTTAGCAATCATCATCGTTTACCTGGTTGGTATCGTTTGGTACGGAATTCGCAAAGGGAAGCAGGAAAGTTCGGAGGAATACTTCCTTGCAGGCAGGGACATGACCTGGCCCATCGTGGGGATTTCCCTCTTTGCTGCCAATATCGGTTCCAATACCCTTATCGGACTTTCTTCCGATGCCTATCAAACTAATACTGCAGTATACAACTACGAGTGGATGGCCGCCGTCGTGTTGGTGTTCTTTGCCATATTCTTCCTGCCATTTTATTTGAAATCCAAGGTGTATACCATGCCGGAATTCCTGGAAAGAAGGTATGACAGCCGGTCCAGGTACTACTTCTCTGCCATTACCATTGTTGGGAATGTAATTATTGATACAGCTTCTGGCTTGTATGCAGGCAACCTGATCCTCAAAATTATCTTCCCTGAGGTATCATCCACTTTTATCATCCTCGGCTTAGCACTAGCCGCAGCAGCCTATACCATACCCGGAGGCCTTTCATCCGTGGTGCATACCGAGGTAATTCAGGCCGTGCTCCTTATCCTGGGATCGGTTATTCTCACCTATTTCTGTATGGTGGAAGTAGGAGGCTGGTCAGGTATGATGGCCAGGTTGGGGGATCTCAGCGGATCAGGATATATCAGCAAACCTGCAAATGAGGTCTTCGATATGGCGGGGCCAATTGATGATGAGTATATGCCATGGACAGGCCTACTCTTTGGGGTGCCTCTCCTGGGCTTCTACTTCTGGGCCAACAACCAATTCATGGTACAACGTGTGCTGAGTGCCAAGGACCTGAACCATGGACGCTGGGGCGCACTGTTTGCCGGATTGATGAAGGTCCCGGTGATCTTCTTCATGATTGTACCTGGTGTGATGGCTATCGCACTCTTCTCAGATCTTGACATCAGTAGCATCAACTATTTTGCAGCAAGCGAGTCGGGAGAGAAAGTGCTATGTACGAATTTGAATGACTGCCCCAATATGACCTATCCTGTATTGCTGGTGCAACTGCTGCCCACGGGCGTCCTGGGGCTGGTTATTGCCGGGCTCCTGGCTGCGATGTCTTCCAGTATTTCTGCTACCCTCAACTCAGCTTCGACTTTGATTACAATGGACTTTGTGAGCAAACTATCTCCCAGTCTTACCAGCAAGCAACTGGTACGCGTAGGGCAGGTAGCCACAGTGATTTTGGTATTGCTGGCGGCCTTTTGGACACAATATATTGAGCAGATTTCCGATTCCCTTTGGGAATATCTGCAGTTGGTGCTCGGTTTCATCGCACCTCCGGTGGTAGCAGTATTCCTGGTAGGGCTGTTCTGGAAGCGAGGCAACGGCAACGGTGCATTCGCGGCACTCATGGCAGGTATCCTGTTTTCGGCCCTTTTTATTGCTTCTCAGGCCAATGACCTCTTCCCGGCCATCAACAATATTCACTTCTTGCATAAAGCGCCGCTGCTGATGCTTGCCTGTGTGGTGGTCCATGTGGTGGTGAGTTTGGCCTCGGCACCACCGTCCGATGAAGTGGTGAAAACCATGACCTGGAATGTAGGGATGTTCAGGGCTGAAACTGAAGAACTCAAAGACTTGCCCTGGAACAAAAACTACAGGTACCTGGCGGTCATTCTGTTGATCATTACAGCGATTGTTGTAGGCATGTTCTGGTAGGGAAAGGAATAAAGAGATGGCATATATAGTAGCACTAGATCAGGGGACTACCAGTTCCCGAGCAATTCTATTCAATGAAAAGGGAGAGATCGAAGGGGTTAAGCAGAAGGAGTTTACCCAGATATTCCCAAAATCGGGTTGGGTAGAACACGACGCCGACGAGATATGGGCGACACAATTAGAGGTTTTCAAGGCACTCCTGCAAAGTACCGGCGTAAGCTCTCACCAGATAGATGCCATCGGCATCACCAATCAACGTGAAACGGCTGTGGTCTGGAATGCTGAAACAGGGGACCCCATCTACAATGCAATCGTCTGGCAAGACAAGCGAACTTCGGATTTCTGCGAGACTTTGAAATCCAGGGGGCTGGAAGCCGAAATCAGAGATAAGACCGGTCTTGTGGTCGATTCTTACTTTTCAGGAACTAAAATCAATTGGATACTCAATAATGTCAAAGGGGCCAAGGATCTGGCTGCGGCGGGGAAACTGCGGTTTGGAACGATCGATACCTGGTTGATCTGGAAGCTGACAGAAGGCCGTAAGCACGTAACCGACTATTCCAATGCTTCCAGGACGATGATTTACAATATCAGGGACCTCACCTGGGACGATTCGTTGTTATCAGCATTGGAGGTACCCAAATCAATGCTACCGAAAGTCCAACCCTCCAGTTCGGAGTTTGGTACTTTTCGATTTGATGGGGCAGATATACCCATCCTGGGGGTGGCAGGCGATCAGCAGGCTGCGCTCTTTGGTCAGGCATGCTTCCACGTGGGAGACGCCAAGAATACCTACGGCACAGGATGCTTTATGCTGATGTATTTGGGTAGCGAATTCAAGCCCTCTGAAAATGGACTCCTTACGACGATGGCTTGCAGTGCGGATGGTTCGCCAGCCTATGCCTTTGAAGGGAGCATATTCATTGCTGGAGCCGCTATCCAATGGCTGAGAGATTCCCTGAAAGTCGTGGATCACGCCTCTGACTCCGAGTACTTTGCGAATAAGGTGGACACACACGATGTCTTTCTCGTCCCGGCCTTTGCTGGCCTGGGAGCTCCGTATTGGGATCAGTTTTCACGTGGTGCCATCTTTGGACTCACCAGGGATACAGGCAAAAATCACATCATCAAGGCTGCATTGGAGTCGATTGCCTATCAGACGAAAGATGTCCTGGAAGCGATGCAACACGATTCAGGTACGGATATCACCAGCCTCAACGTAGATGGAGGGGCGACTGCCAACAATTATTTGATGCAGTTTCAGGCGGATATTCTAAACGTCGAAGTAGACAGGCCTGTTATTACAGAGTCTACGGCCCTGGGCGCTGCTTATTTGGCAGGGCTCAAAGCTGGAGTCTGGAAACCTGAAGATTTGACGAAAGTCAGAAAAACAGAAAGAAAATTCACCCCATCATTGAACGAAGAAGTTCGGAAAGCGCTTTACGACAATTGGAAGAAGGCCGTAGAGCGAACATTTAACTGGGCGAAATAAATGAATCCACTAAAGTCGAAGAATAGAGACAAGCTGATCAATAAGATTGGCAAGGAAGACTATGATCTGCTGATCATAGGCGGAGGGGTTACTGGAGCAGGTATAGCACTTGATGCTGCAACCAGGGGACTCAAGACCATTCTCATTGAGAAAAAAGACTATGCCTCCGGTACCAGTAGTAAATCTACAAAGCTCATTCATGGGGGATTGAGGTATCTCAAGCAGTTTGAGATAGCCTTGGTGCGCGAAGTAGGTCGGGAAAGGGCTGTTGTTCATAACCTGGCACCACACCTTGTGAAAAACGAAAAGATGGTACTGCCATTGATCACCGACGGCACCTATGGTAAAATGCTCACCTCATTCGGACTCATGGTCTATGATGTATTGGCGGGCGTTGAGAAAGAAGACCAGCGCAAAATGCTCTCGAAAGAAGAAACGCTGGAGCTGGAACCGTCCATCCGCCCGGATATTCTCGAAGGTGGAGGTATCTACGCCGAATATCGCACCGACGATGCCCGGCTGACGATGGAAATATTGAAAACGGCAAGTCAATTTGGCGCCGATGTGATCAATTATGCCGAGGCAACAGAATTCCTGTACAATGATGGAAAAATCTCAGGTGTAGTTTGGGAAGACAAACTCAATGGTGGGACACATGAGCTATCAGCCAAATACACGATCAGCGCAGCCGGACCATGGGTAGATGAGCTGAGGGCAAAAAACCAATCACTTTCCGGCAAGCACCTTCACCCAACCAAAGGCGTGCATATCGTTGTGGCGCGAGAACGTTTTCCTGTCAACCATGCAATATATTTTGACGTCCCGGATGGGCGTATGCTCTTTGCAGTGCCAAGGGATCGTACCACCTACATAGGAACCACGGACACTGACTATCACGGAGATCTGGACGATGTTCGCACGGATCTTAGCGATGTACAGTATCTGATCGATGGTGTAAACCACATCTTTCCCGAGGTGGCATTGCGTTTGGAAGACGTGGAGTCTACCTGGGCAGGTCTTCGGCCGCTGATCGAAGAGGAAGGGAAGTCCGCATCAGAGCTGAGCCGAAAAGACGAGATTTTCGAATCCGAAACCGGTTTGCTCTCCATTGCGGGAGGTAAGCTCACCGGATATCGCAAAATGGCAGAGCGAATTGTCAACAAAGTTGCCGAGAAAGTTGCCGAGGAATATGATATGGAAATAAAGCCCTGCCAAACGGAAACCACCGTGCTCAGGGGAGGAATTTTTGTTGGCACCAAGGATGTGAAGCGATACCAGCAAGGCCTGGAGAAACGGCTGATGGGTCTTCATGCCGAACTCGGCGCCTATGCCGAATACCTGGTGAGTAACTATGGTCGGCAGGCAGATGATATCCTCACAGCCTATGAACCATCAGAAAATCCGCACATTGCCCTGGTGCTGGCAGAGTTGGAATTTGCCTTGGAAAATGAATCCACCTTCACATTGCTGGATTTTTTTGAAAGACGAACAGGTCGGCTGTTTTTCAATATCAATTCAATAGACCCGGCAAAAGGACAGGTAGCTGCGCGAATGGCAGCTTATTTTCAGTGGAGCGAATCCAGGCTGCGTGAGGAGGTAGAGTCTCTTGATCGATCGATCCACCTGGCAAGTCATTTTGAGTAACTATTAGACATAGACAAGATATTGTTCGATCCTGCATCGCATAATTTGCTGGTTCGTACGCTTGAAAAGTACAACCAGAAGGATATTGACGAGTCACTCAGATTAAGGCTCGCCGCTGGATTTCACACGGTATTCCAGAACTTCCATCGGCTCTTCCCATTGAGACCCGATGTTTGGCAACACCTTGAGTCATTGATCGACATATTGGTGAAAGCCAGCATGGCCCGAAACAAAGAGTTGCAGGCAGTAGATGAAAGCCGGTCACAAGATCCCAAATGGTTCTTGCAACAGGACATTGTGGGCATGATGCTCTATGTGGACCTCTACAATAAAGACCTTCAAGGCTTCTTGGATAGACTGGATTATTTGCAGGAGCTTGGCGTCAATTTCGTCCATCTCATGCCCATATTGAAGAGCCCACCAGGAGAAAACGATGGAGGATATGCAGTATCCGACTACAGAGCGATTGATCCGCGGTTTGGCAGCATGGAGGTACTGGACAAGGTCACCAGAGAGCTGCGCAAGCGCGGCATGTACCTTATGCTAGATATGGTCATCAACCACACGGCCGAGGACCACGAGTGGGCCATACGGGCAAAAGATGGTGATCCGGAATATCAGAGCTACTACTACTTCTACAAAGACCGACATATCCCTGATCAATTTGAGCAGAGCCTACCCCAGGTGTTTCCTGATACCTCCCCAGGTAATTTCACCTATGTGAAAGAGGTAGATCAGTGGGTGATGACCGTCTTCAATTCCTACCAGTGGGACCTCAACTATACCAACCCGGCGGTCTTCAATGGTATGCTGGAGAATCTATTGCACCTGGCCAATCATGGCGCCGACGTGCTTCGAATGGATGCACTGGCCTTTATGTGGAAAAGGATCGGCACGGACAGCCAAAATCTGGATGAGGCCCACTTGCTTGTACAGACCTTCAAAGCCTGCGTGCAAATGGCCAGACCAGGTACTATTTTCCTAGCGGAGGCCATCGTAGCACCGAAAGAAATCATCAAATACTTCGGAGAATCGCAGACCGTCAGCAATGAATGTGATCTGGCCTACAATGCCACACTCATGACTTTGCTCTGGGAATCTGTGGCCACTAAGAATACCCGCCTGCTCAAGACTTCCATTGAAAATGTCCCCCGCAAGCCTGAAGGGACTTCGTGGATCACCTACCTCAGGTGCCATGATGATATTGGCCTCGGATACGAAGATCTGCACGCACAGTGGGCCGGCTATGACCCCGGCACACATCGTAGATTCATCATCGACTTCCTCACAGACAAGATCGACTGGTCATTTAGCAGAGGCTTCCCATTCATGGAAGATCACGCCAAGGGAGATGCCAGGATTTCGGGGAGTCTGGCATCACTTGCCGGTTTGGAAGCGGCAATTTCCGAAAAGGACACGCAGAAAACAGACCAGGCTATCGACAGAATTGTGATGTTGCATGCGGTCATTCTGAGCTACGGCGGTATTCCCATGTTCTATATGGGCGACGAAATTGGCCTATTGAATGACTATTCATACATGGAGGATGCTGCCAAAAAGGGAGACAACAGGTGGATTCATCGGCCCAGGATGAATTGGGAAAAAGCCGACAACCGACACAACGATAAGACGATAGAGGCCAGGTTGTTTTCAAGGCTGCGGCACCTCGTGCAGGTCCGAAAGGAGACCACAGTCTTTGCTGATGAAAACAACACCTATTTGATGGATGTCGGGAACGAGCACATCCTAGCCTATAGTAGATATGGCCAGAAAGACAAAATCATATGTGTATTCAACCTCAACGACCATGATGAGTGGTTCTCACTGGATGTATTGAGGAGGGAAGGTCTTAAACCCGAAAACGGCCTGATGGATTTGGCGACAGGGTTTACCGTCGACCAACCCTACCAACAGGTCAAATTACGACCTCATGAATTTCACTGGATAGCCCAACAGCAAATATTCTAAAACGAAAATGACAAAAACTTGGTGGAAAGAAAGCGTGGTGTACCAGATCTATCCGCGCAGCTTTAATGACAGCAATGGTGATGGTATTGGAGACCTGCAAGGGGTCATAGAGAAACTGGACTACCTGCAGAGCCTGGGCATAGACGTGATATGGCTGTCTCCTGTGTATCCTTCTCCCAATGACGACAACGGCTATGATGTCAGCGACTATCTCAACATCCAGCCGGAGTTTGGGACCATGGAGGATTATGACGAGCTACTCGCTGGTGTCCACGCCAGGGGAATGAAGTTGGTGATGGACCTGGTGGGGAACCATACCTCAGACGAACATCAATGGTTTGTAGAATCCAAATCTTCCAAAGACAATCCCAAACGGGATTACTACATCTGGCGGGATGGAGCAGACGGTCATCCACCCAATAATTGGCAGTCCTTCTTCGGAGGTGATGCCTGGAATTACGACGCATCCACGGATCAGTATTACCTAAGATTGTTCACAGGTAAGCAGCCCGACCTGAACTGGGAAAACCAGAAAGTCAGGGAGGAGATCTATGACCTCATGAGATTTTGGCTGGATAAGGGTATCGACGGCTTTAGAATGGACGTGATCTCCCTCATATCCAAGAAGAACTATGAGGATACGCCGCATTTGGATTTCAACGAGACCATAGCCAAGGTCTACGCCAACGGGCCGAAAATTCACGATTATTTGCAGGAGATGAATCGTGAGGTGATGGCCAGGTATGATATGATGACCGTAGGCGAAGGGCCAGGCATCACACTGGAAACGGGTCTGGATTATGTGGACGAATCAAGAAAGGAATTGGATATGATCTTCCACTTCGATCATATGTTTATCGACCACGGACCAGGAGGTAAATTCGATCCTGTCCACTACGATTTTGTCCATTTCAAGCAAATCTTCCGGAAGTGGGACGAATTGCTGGATGGCAAAGGCTGGAACAGCATCTTTCTGGGCAATCATGACTTTCCACGGATGGTGTCACGATTCGCAAATGACCAGGAATTCCATAAGGAGTCAGCCAAACTCCTGGCTTTGATGTTGCTGACCATGCGCGGGACACCTTACATATACCAGGGAGATGAGATCGGCATGACCAATGTCGCTTTCGAATCCGCCGAAGACTACAGGGATGTCGAAACGTTGAACCTCTTCAACGGCACCATCGACATGGGCAAAAGCCGGGAGTCCTTGATGGAGGCGATACATTGGCAGGGACGGGACAATGCTCGAACACCGGTTCAGTGGTCAGCGGATACCAATGCTGGTTTTACAAATGGTGATCCCTGGATCAAAGTCAATCCCAATCATAAGGAATTGAATGTCGAAGACCAGGAAGCTGATCCTACTTCGATCCTGCATTTCTATCGTAAGATGATAACGATCAGAAAGCAGTATCCGGCTTTGGTATATGGGGATTTTAGCTGCCTGAGTATTGACCACCCTGCCATTTTTGCTTATTACAGACAGGACGAGGAATATAAGCTACTCGTATTGCTTAACTTCTCATCTGAAAGCATAGACTACCGTGTCGATGAGAACCTGTCCACTGAAAATTTGGTGAAAATCGTATCAAACTATCGGGTGCCGATGGGTATGACGTCTCCCAGAGTATTCACGCTTCAACCCTGGGAATCTACCCTTTACAAAGTCAAATAGTACGGCGATGGATGAAAAAGCGCTTTGGGGTATAGACCTGGGAGGAACTAAGGTGGAGGGCGTAATCCTGCAATCGCCGGAGGCTCCAAGCGTAATGTTGCGGAAAAGGATAGATACCGAAGCTGAGCATGGTTATCGCCATATCCTTGGGCGCATCAAAGGACTCATCGATCAAATGGCGGAGGAGGTCGGCTTCCGACCTAAGAAACTCGGAATCGGCACACCCGGATCCCTGGACCCAATTTCCAATACACTCAAGAACAGCAATACAGTATGCCTCAATAGCAAGCCATTCAAAGCTGACTTAGAGGACATCTTGCAGATTCCTGTGTCCATCGCCAACGATGCCAATTGCTTTGCGCTGGCGGAAGCGAAAATGGGCGCGGTCAAAGAGAAGATACCCGATGCAAAGGTTGTGTTCGGGGTGATTATGGGGACAGGGGTCGGCGGAGGCATTGTTGTAAATGGCGAAGTCATCAACGGCAGGCAGGGTATTGCTGGAGAATGGGGACACAATTTTCTGGATGATTCAGGTGGGCAGTGCTATTGCGGACGCATCGGATGTGTGGAAAAGGTAATTTCCGGAAAGAACCTGGAACGCTACTTCGAGGAGAAAACCGGCAAAAAGAAGAAACTGAAAGATATATATCAGGAACACCTGCAAGGAGGATATCCTGACAGTACGATGCTCATCGAAAGGCTCATCCACTTTTTTGGCAAGGGCATTGCCAACGTGATCAACATTCTTGATCCTGATGCCATAGTAGTGGGCGGTGGTGTCGGCAATATCGAATTATTATACACCGAAGGAAAAGAGGAGGTCAAAAAGTACCTGTTCAATTCACGGTTGGATACGTTGTTTCTAAAGCCGAAGCTTGGAGATTCTGCTGGTGTATTTGGGGCGGCCTTCCTGGTAGCCTAAGACAGTTAATTTCAGATTAATCCTACATTAATTTTGCCTCATCCAAAAGTGGTCCGTCTTGTGACTTCTTCGGTATAACTTCAAAAAAGCTCACTTTTGAAACTTCCTTTCACCGGATGAAGATCAGCAACAAGGTAGTATACAAGAATCTTGACAGACTCTTTGAGGAAAGCCCCTCCAAGAAAGTGGATGACGGTAGTCGCTGGGTTATCTTCAGTGACCTTCATATGGGGGATGGTAGCTCCTCAGATGATTTTAAGAGAAATGCAGCCTTGTTTAAAACGGCCATCGGGAAACACTACTTACCCGAAGGATATTCGCTTGTTCTTAATGGAGATGTCGAGGAATTGCAAAGACATGCATTCCGGAAGATCCTCAAGCAATGGGCCGATATTTTTGATGTCTTTGATCGGTATGCAGAGCAAGATAAGTTGATCAAAACCATCGGAAACCATGACCTGGAGCTGTCGACGATGGAAAAGCTACCGTATGACTATTTTGTCTCCGAAGCATTCAAGCTCCAATACAAAGGCGATAGCCTGTTTCTTTACCACGGACATCAGGCATCAAAAAAATACCAGCAGCACAATCAATTGGTCGGAGTTGCACTGAAATATGTGGCCAATCCACTGGGAATTAGAAATTACTCCGTTTCCCACTCGAGCACCAAGCAATACAAGCTCGAGAAAAAACTTTATCACTATTCTTCTAAACGAAAGTTGGTTTCCGTCATAGGGCATACCCACCGGCCGCTCTTCGAATCCCTCAACAAAGTCGAACGCCTCAAGTTTATGATCGAACAACTATGTCGGGAATATGTCGAACACAGAACCATAGATGCTGATGACATAGCTGACAACATCAGGGATTACAAAAGAGAGCTGGCCAAGTACTTTAAGCATAGCGAAGAGCATAACTATCAGAACTATTTGTACAATTCGGCTTTTCTTATTCCCTGCCTTTTCAATTCAGGAACGGTCATCGGAAAGCGAGGGATGACATGTTTGGAGATTGAGGATGGTAAAATCAGACTCGTTCACTGGTTTGACAAAAACATCTCAAAGAAATACCTCAAGAAGACCGGCTACGACCCAGAGGAGTTAGGCAACACCGATTTCTACCGGATGGTGATCAATGAGGAGTCATTGGAATATATCTTTACGCGAATCAAATTCTTAAGCTAATGCGTGAATGGGCACTTTTGGGAGTAGTGTTGTTGATTGGCGCCTGTCAGTCTCAACGTGTTGAGAAGCAGAATAGTGAGGCTACTGTGGCCGGAACCAGTCAGAAAATTGACATTCAGGGACACCGCGGCGCACGAGGTCTGCTACCTGAAAACTCGATACGTGGTTTCATCAAAGCCATTGAGCTCGGCGTGACCACCTTGGAGATGGATCTATGCATCACCAAGGATAGTATGGTCATCGTTAGCCATGAGCCTTTTATGTCCAATGAGATCTGCCTGGATAAAGACCGCAATATGTTGTCAAGTGAGGCGGCAAAAGCGCTGAACATCTACGAGATGAATTACAGCGAGGTCAAGCAATTTGATTGCGGTAGCCTCATGCATTTGAGGTTCCCTTCACAGGGGAAAGTGAAGATTGTGAAACCCCTGCTGAGTGATGTGATCCGTAGATCTGAAGATTTTACTGCCTCCAACAGTCTGCCCCGCTTGAGATACAACATCGAATTGAAGAGTCAGCCCGAACATGACAATATCTACCACCCCGAACCTGCACGATTTGCCAGGCTGGTTTTCGAAGAGATTGACGGTAAGCTTGATTGGGCACGTGTCACGATCCAGTCTTTTGATATCCGAATACTCCAATACTTCAATGAAAACTACCCGGAGATCCAGTTGTCTCTGCTGATTGAGAATGAAAAGTCCTGGAATGAAAACCTGACTGAACTGGGATTTAAACCCGCTGTGTACAGCTGCCACTATAAGCTGCTCACACCGCAAATTGTGGATGAATTGCATGATGAGAATATCTTGGTGATTCCGTGGACTATCAATGATGTGGAGGAGATGCAAGAATTGCTGGAATGGGGAGTAGACGGAATTATTACCGACTATCCCGATAGAGCTAAGGAACTTACTATTTGAGTTTGCAGTGGTTACCTGACCTCTGGCTCTTCTTCATCAAATAATCAATATCACAATCTATTAAAGCAGATAAATGAAAAAATATAACGTCTACTCCATTGGTAATGCAGTAGTGGATTATGAGATCAAAATCGACGACGCCTTTCTGGCTGAGAACAAAATCGAACGCGGACTGACAACCTTGGTCGATGAGGATCGCCAGTATGAATTGATTTCCGCTGCTGGCAACCTCATCACAAAAAAACAAGGAGGAGGATCAGCAGCCAATTCGGTTGTAGCCCTATGCCAATTGGGTGGCAGCGGCTTCTACTCGTGCAAGGTCGCCAATGACGAAGACGGTCATTTCTTCATCAAAGACCTTACGGAAAATGGTATTGACAGTAACCTTGATTCAAGGTACTTGGAGAATGGCATTACAGGAAAATGCCTGGTCATGATTTCACCCAATGCAGACCGAACGATGAATACCTTTCTGGGTATCACGACCAACTTTTCCAAAGACGAATTGAGAGCCGAAGAACTTAAGAAGGCCCAATACCTCTTCATCGAAGGATACTTGATCTCAAGCGAGTCAGGAAGGTTGGCCATGAAAGCGGCAAAAAAAATCGCGGAAGAATCAGGAGTTAAGACCAGCATGACTTTTTCAGATCCTGGAATGGTGAAGTACTTTGGGGAGGCCATGGTAGATGTTGTCGGTGATGGACTCGATCTGCTTTTCTGCAATGAGGAGGAGGCTTTGATCTATACGGGAAAAGACAACGTGAAGGATGCTAGAGAAGAACTGAAAAAAGTAGCCAAGCACTTCGCCATCACCCAGGGAGCCAACGGGGCTATGATTTGGGATGGAGATACCTTCATTGATATCGAACCCTATGCGGTGGATGCAGTAGACTCTACAGGAGCCGGAGATATGTTTTCCGGAGCATTTCTCTACGGGATCACCAATGGACATAGTTATGCCGAGGCAGGAAAACTGGCGAGTTTAGCTTCTTCCCGTGTAGTGTCCCAGTACGGCCCCCGCCTCGCTTACCATCAATTGCAGGATATTTTACACCATATTGCCAACAATACTTGATTTTGTTCTTTTGAATTTTCAATTGCTGTTTTCTATTCTCAATTAAAGCGTTAATTTTGCACTCCGTTTTTAAGAATTAAGGAAATGAAAAGGACATTCCAGCCATCTCAGAGGAAAAGAAGAAACAAGCATGGCTTCAGGTCAAGAATGGAGTCCGTAGGCGGTAAAAGTGTATTGGCCCGCCGACGAGCGAAGGGCAGGAAAAAGCTGTCAGTCTCCAGCGAAGGCAGACACAAGAGATAAACACCTCGGGCTATGAACAAGCCCCCAAAAAACATGTCGTTCCCAAAGACTGAACGACTCAATAAGAAGAAATCAATTGAGGAGCTTTTCAAGAAAGGTTCCTCTTTTTATTTGAGCCCTCTATTACTCAAATACAAACCCCATCAAATCGAGGGTACGGGGCACCGCATACTCTTTGCAGTTCCTAAAAAGAAGTTGAAACGTGCCGTCGACAGAAATCTGGTCAAAAGAAGACTGCGGGAGGCCTATCGAATCAATAAGTCACTGCTTCATTCCGGGGAGCAGTCGTATGATATCGCAATTATTTACCAGTCAGGAGAAATTTTCTCCTTTCATCATCTTGAACAAAAACTCATTACATTGCTTCGGCGTTTAGCCAATAGGGAAGCTCAGAAGTCGAGAGATCCGCGTCCAGAAGAAAAACCATCATGAAAAAAGCAGTAATCCCATTTTTAGTTATAGTTCTTCTTGTATCAGCATTTGCGCCTAACAATGATCGCTACTTCCAGATCGTCAAGAACCTGGACATCTTCGCGACACTCTTCAAGGAGGTGAATGCCTACTATGTGGACGAGATCAACCCCAACACCCTCATTCGAACGGGAATCGAGGCCATGCTCAACGAACTGGACCCTTACACCACCTACATTCCCGAAGATGATATTGAGGATTACCTCACGGTCACCACCGGAGAATATGGTGGTATTGGAGCCCTGGTGGACAAAAAGAACGGCGTTAGCACCATAGTCATGCCCTATGAAGGCTTTGCTGCTCATCGGGCGGGGCTCAAAATTGGTGACGAAGTTGTCCAAATCAATGACATTCCCATTACCAACAAAGCCTCAGAACAGATCCAAAAACTGCTCAAAGGCCAGTCCAACTCCGAAATCAAACTCACCATCAGGAGATATGGTGAGGAACAGCTTTTCGATGTGGAGTTGCAAAGAGAGAAGATCACCATAGACAATGTACCCTACTTCGGCCTCATTACTCCGGAAATTGGCTACATCCGTCTGACGGATTTCACAACCAAGGCAGGAGCCGAAGTTGGCACCGCAGTCAAAGAACTCAAGTCCGAGGGAGCCAACAAGATCATTTTGGATTTAAGAGGAAATCCAGGTGGCCTGTTAGAAGAAGCCATCAACGTTTCCAATGTATTCGTGCCAAAAGGATCTGAGGTCGTCAGCACCAGGGGAAAGCTATCAGCCTGGACCAAGACCTACCATGCTACCAACACACCTGTGGATACAGACATTCCGCTGGCGGTGCTGGTCGACAACGGAAGTGCCTCCGCTTCGGAAATCGTCGCAGGAGTAGTCCAGGATTACGACAGGGGTGTGCTCATCGGACGTAAGACCTTCGGCAAAGGTCTCGTGCAGCAGACCAGGCCGCTGGCCTACAATTCCCAGCTCAAAGTGACCACAGCCAAGTACTATACACCTAGTGGTAGGTGTATACAAGCCATTGACTATAGCCATCGCAACCCCGATGGTAGCGTCGGCAAAATACCAGACTCACTCAAAGTAGCCTTCAAGACTTTTAAGGGCAGAACAGTATATGACGGCGGGGGACTGGACCCCGATCTGTCCGTGGACAGAAGGCTTTTGGCTCCCATTACCTACAGCCTCCTGCGCAATGACCTCATCTTCAATTATGCCACTCAATATGTCTACACCCGACAAGAGCAAGTGCAGGATGTGCGTGGTTTTCGCCTTACAGACAAGGAATATGATGGATTCGTGAAATGGCTGGAGGATAAGGACTATGATTATACCACCAAGGTTGAGCGGTCCATTCAGGTACTGATCGAAAACGCCCAGGAAGAAAAATATTACGATGACATCAAGGCGCAAATTGAAAGCTTGCGTAAAGCCACCTTGCACAACAAGGAGCAAGATCTGAAATCATTCAAAGATGAAATCAAAGTCCTCATGGAGCAGGAAATTGCCGGCAGGTATAGGCTGCAGCGTGGGATTATCGAATCTACTTTTGAAAAAGATCGAGATATCTTGGCTGCGATCAATATTCTTGAAAACGACGAGGACTATGATCAAATACTCAACAATTTATAGGAGAGAGCGCTAGAAGCAACTGCCACCGATATTCCGGCTTTCGGCTTTGCACGGCGACGCCTCTATCCGGTCTAGTTGGCCTGGGCCATGCCCCGGATCTGATC
>OZ271832.1:3647500-4037500 GCA_965601475.1 Cyclobacteriaceae bacterium
GAGCGAAAGCGAGTATTAACAGTGCGGATAGTCATATGGAGTAGACGCGAAACTTGGTGATCTACCCATGACCAGGGTGAAGTTTAGGTAACACTAAATGGAGGCCCGAACCAGTTGACGTTGAAAAGTCTTTGGATGAGTTGTGGGTAGGGGTGAAAGGCCAATCAAACCGAGAGATAGCTCGTACTCCCCGAAATGCTTTTAGGAGCAGCGTGGGGTGATGTTTACTAGAGGTAGAGCTACCGATTGGACTAGGGGGAGTCACATCCTACCAAATCCAGACGAACTCCGAATGCTAGTAAATTAACCTTGCAGTGAGGGCATGGGTGCTAAGGTCCTTGTCCGAGAGGGAAAGAACCCAGACCTACAGCTAAGGTCCCAAAATCTGTACTAAGTTGAACTAAGGCGGTCCAATTGCTTAGACAGCCAGGATGTTGGCTTGGAAGCAGCCATTCATTTAAAGAGTGCGTAACAGCTCACTGGTCGAGCGATAGGGCATCGATAATAATCGGGCATAAAGTACAGTACCGAAGCTTAGGATTTATGGTAGGGGAGCATTCTCTGCGGGGTGAAGGTGTGTTGTGAGACATGCTGGACTGCAGAGAAGCGCAAATGTAGGCATAAGTAACGATAAGGCAGGCGAGAAACCTGCCCACCGATAGACTAAGGTTTCCACGGCAATGCTAATCAGCCGTGGGTTAGTCGGGTCCTAAGGCGAACCCGAAGGGGGTAGTCGATGGACAACTGGTTAATATTCCAGTACTACCCATAACTGCGATGGGGTGACGGAGGAGTGAAAGTCCCGCGTGCTGACGGAATAGCACGTTGAAGCGTGTAGGTATATCAGATGTAGGCAAATCCGCATTTGATGCTGAACGTGATAGTACCATGAAGCTACGGCGGATTGGATAGTGGGCCTAATCAGACTTCCGAGAAAACCCTCTAAGCTTCAGGTTATGGGTACCCGTACCGTAAACCGACACAGGTAGTCAAGGAGAGAATCCTGAGGTGCTCGAGTGATTCATGGCTAAGGAACTAGGCAAAATAACCCTGTAACTTCGGGAGAAGGGGTCCCTATTTCGGTAGGGCGCAGCGAAACGATCCAGGCGACTGTTTATCAAAAACACATGGCTTTGCGAACTTGAAAGAGGAAGTATAAGGCCTGACACCTGCCCGGTGCTGGAAGGTTAAGGGGGGAGCTTAGCTTCGGCGAAGGCTTGAACTGAAGCCCCAGTAAACGGCGGCCGTAACTATAACGGTCCTAAGGTAGCGAAATTCCTTGTCGGGTAAGTTCCGACCTGCACGAATGGTGCAACGATCTGGATACTGTCTCGGCCATGAGCTCGGTGAAATTGTAGTAACGGTGAAGATGCCGTTTACCCGCAACGGGACGGAAAGACCCCGTGAACCTTTACTATAGCTTCACATTGGTATTGGGTAAATGATGTGTAGGATAGGAGGGAGGCTCTGAAGCTGCGTCGCCAGGCGTGGTGGAGCCATTGGTGAAATACCTCCCTTTATTTATCTGATGCCTAATCCCTTTCAAGGGAGACAGTGTGTGGTGGGTAGTTTGACTGGGGTGGTCGCCTCCAAAAGCGTAACGGAGGCTTTCAAAGGTACCCTCAGCATGTTTGGTAATCATGCGTGGAGCGCAATAGCATAAGGGTGCTTGACTGTGAGGCCTACAAGCCGATCAGGTAGGAAACTAGGATATAGTGATCCGGCGGTTCTGTATGGAAGGGCCGTCGCTCAAAGGATAAAAGGTACTCCGGGGATAACAGGCTGATCTCCCCCAAGAGCTCATATCGACGGGGAGGTTTGGCACCTCGATGTCGGCTCGTCACATCCTGGGGCTGGAGAAGGTCCCAAGGGTTGGGCTGTTCGCCCATTAAAGTGGCACGCGAGCTGGGTTCAGAACGTCGTGAGACAGTTCGGTCCCTATCTGTTGTGGGCGTAAGAAGCTTGAGTGGATCTGACCTTAGTACGAGAGGACCGGGTTGGACTAACCGCTGGTGTACCAGTTGTCTCGCCAGGGGCATTGCTGGGTAGCTACGTTGGGAAGGGATAAGCGCTGAAAGCATCTAAGTGCGAAACCCACCACAAGATGAGGCTTCTTTTGAAGGGATGTTATAGATGATAACGTAGATAGGCTGCAGGTGTAAAGGCAGTGATGTCAAAGCTGAGCAGTACTAATTACCCGTAAGCTTTCTTTAAAGGGCAGATATACTCGTTCTTTTAGAAATTCGATAGTTGATCTTTTACTTGGACAACATGTTTATCCACTGCCGCCTTGTGCGGAAGTGGAAATGATATTAAGACCTACCTAAGTCGATGGTAGGTGACCCATCTAGGCTAAAGCTACGATGGACAAGACTTTATGGTGATTACAGCGGCGGTGTCCACCTCTTCCCATTCCGAACAGAGAAGTTAAGCCCGCCAGCGCTGATGGTACTGCAGTAACATGTGGGAGAGTAAGTCGTTGCCAGTTTTTATTAGACCCTGATTAGGAAACTAGTCAGGGTTTTTTTATGCCCTGCTGTCAATACCCAACAGCCTATCCACATGGTATAAGGCTCTGCGGTCCGGGATGCACGGTCTGAGACGCATAGTCCGGGACGCGTAGTCCGAGAAGTGTTTCGTGCCAAACTCACGGTTTTAATATTGGCCCCTTACAGAGCGGTCCAAGGAAATCGTGGATAAGTTGGAACACGTCCGATTTCTCGGTATCGTGGTGCGGTTCATGAAAGCCATCGACAATAGATTTCCATTTTGTATTTGCATGGAAATTAGCGAATCTTTCTGAATCGTCATGACTGATCACCTGATCGTCTGATCCATGGTAGATAAGGCCAGGCTTGCCAATGGTCTTACTGGCAGACAGCGCTCGCATCCCCGCATCGATGATCTGGAAAAAAAGACCTGGTGTGATGCGATCGTGAACCAGTGTATCTTTTTGATAGGCAACTACTTCTTCTTCTGTCTTGCTCAAAAGTTGGACATTGAGGTCATTGCCCTGCGCAAGTGATGGCATCAACCGATTGACCAGCCGTCCCAGCTTCAGTCGAAACTTCGGGGGGTCAAATGCTAGTTTGAACCAGGGAGCAGACAATATGTAGCCGGCCACTTCATTGGTATTCATACTAATCATGTAATTAGCCACAAGATTTCCGCCCATACTGTGTCCAAAGAAAAAGATGGGTAGGTCGGTGAATTCTGATCTTGCGAGTTTCAGTAGCTCTTCCAGATCACCCATGAGTGTGTCATATGAGGGGCTATGTCCTCTTTTCCCGGGAGAATTGCCATGACCTCGCAAATCCATAGCGAAGGAGGCAATGCCCTTGGAAGAAAGAAACTCCGCCAACTCTGAATATCTACCTGAGTGCTCTCCCAGGCCATGTATGATGCATAAAACGCCGCAGGTTTCAGGCGGCTGCCAGCACCGCACGAACATTTGGAGTCCGTCCTTCGATAATATTCTTGTGTTTTCAACGTCCATATAGTGACTACAGAATGTACAAGTTATATAAATTGTTTTTGGGTCATTGTAACTGCTGTGGATGATGAGGGAACTCTTCGAACGGATATTCTACTCGCTTGCGATTCAACTTTTATTTCATCACCTGAAGAGAAACCTGCATCTCCTGTCTGCCTGGGGCCTCTTCGCATTGGCCGTCTCCGGAGGTATTGGCAAGGTCTATGGTATTCACTACCTGTTCCTTGATCCGGAATACCTGGATCGGGTGGATTTCTGGAGCTTCTTCATAGTGGGACTGGCCTTCGCCAACTTCACAATGGCCTTTCTCATCACAAGCTATATTCTGGATGGACATAAATTTTCATTCGTTGGCCTACTCGAGCGGCCGTTTCTCAAATTCTCTTTAAATAACGCTATCATCCCGCTTCTGGTGCTTGCTTTCTATCTGTGGCGAATCATTGATTTTCAACTCAATACCGAGGTACATACACTAGCTGAGATCGGTGTGTTCTTACTGGGCTTTATGGCGGGTACGCTGTCTTTTCTGGCAACGACCTTTGTCTACTTTCGATTTACGAACAAAGACATCTTCAAGTACCTGGCTGGGAGCGTGGATAAGAGATTGCGCAAATCTGGTTTGAGTCGCGAACGTATCATGGATAGGTGGAAGGAATCTAGGAAAAAGAGGGGAGTGCGTTCCTACCTGGATCTTCAATTGCGCAGTCATGACTGCACGCACCTTCATAATTTCTATGATCGAGATGCCATATTGAAGGTCTTTGACCAGAATCATTTCAACTCTGTCATTTTTGACCTTGGAATCATTGTCCTGGTGC
Source organism: Cyclobacteriaceae bacterium (assembly GCA_965601475.1). Classification (GTDB taxonomy): domain Bacteria; phylum Bacteroidota; class Bacteroidia; order Cytophagales; family Cyclobacteriaceae; genus JAWPMT01. The sequence goes on from OZ271832.1 coordinate 3,651,812, forward strand.
TTCTTCTGGGAGTGTTCATGGATACCCCTTTTGTCCAGATACCTGCGGCGGCAAGTACGTTGTTGATGTTTTCCATTTTCATCATGATGGTGGGGGCGATTACCTACTGGTTCAAAGGTTGGGGCATCACATTCGTAGTGATCCTTTTTGTGCTAGCCAATTTCTTTGTCGCTGGTGGCATTATCAAAAAAATTCAACATGCGCCAGGGATGGATTACGCCTCCACAATCCCCTACGACCTTCAGTCGTTGCAGGAATCAAATGATTCAACAACCTATCGCCGGGATCGAGAGCAGATGCTGGAAGTTCTACACAATTGGAAGGGAAAACAAGATTCGGACCGACCTCCGCTCATTATAATTTGTGCGAGTGGGGGAGGTCAAAGGGCGGCACTATGGACTTTCCTCGGAATGCAACAGGCAGATGAGATGCTGAATGGCCAACTCATGCGCAATACGTTCATGATATCCGGGGCTTCCGGGGGAATGGTTGGTGCTGCTTACTACCGGGAGCTCTACAGAAAAAATCAACTGGAAGGGCCCTTGGGCCCAATCTACCACAGGGGATTGGAGAATTTGGGTAAGGACAATCTCAATCCTATCATCTTTTCCCTGGTTGTCAACGACACATTCTTAAAGCTCTCATCTTTTGTACACGAGGGGCATAGCTACAAAAAGGATAGGGGTTACATGTTTGAAAGAAGCCTGAATAGTAATCTCAATCACATATTTACAGACAATATTTCAGGGTATTACCAGGAAGAAACCAATGCGGATATACCATGGATGTTGCTCTCCCCAACGATAGCCAATGACGGGCGCAAATTGTATATTTCTAATCCCCCAGTATCATTTATGAGTGTGGACCCAGTTGAAGGGCAACCGTCGAAGATCAGAGGAGTGGACTTCCGTAGATATTTTGAAGAACATGGAGCGGCAAACCTGCCTTTTCTCACAGCCCTGAGGATGTCGGCATCATTTCCGTACATTACGCCAACAGTGAGTCTACCCAGTCGCCCAAGGATGGAGGTGATGGATGCCGGAGTTTCCGACAATTTTGGCATTTCTGTGGCCGTCAGGTTTATCCAGGTTTTCCGAACCTGGATAGAGGACAATACGGGTGGTGTCATTCTCTTGACGATCCGGGATTCGAAACGCATTAAGCAACCGGAGGCAAGGCCGCAAGCATCAATAGTGGATAAATTCTCTCAGCCAATTTCTGACGTTTATAATAACCTGGCCAACATTCAGGATATCAAAAATGACCAGCAGCTCAATCTGATGCGAGAATGGCTTGAATGTCCACTTGAAGTTATCGAAGTGGCCTACGATAATATTTCACAGCGACAGGATCGAGCATCATTGAGCTGGCATTTGACTACCAGAGAGAAAGAAACGATTGTCAATGCTATGGATCTACCGGCTAATCAGGCTGCCTTGCAGCGGCTGGGGCAGTTGATGGTGGACAATCCAAAGGATTTGACAGCCGTTACTTATTAACGTTGGTTATCTTTGGAATGCCGCGACGACATTTAAGTCCCTTAACCAGCAACAAGCAGCAATAGGTATTCCGCCAAACGATTAAGGTGTTTTGACTCGTTACCTGAAGGTTCTTTCTATCCTGATGCTCTGGCCTGCGTCAACATTGTCTCTGGCCGCGCAGGACTACATTTCCTTACAGTCGAGAATGAGTTTAGAGTCATTCAGAGAAATAGTAGAAATCACCTTTCCCGAGGCCTCTCCTCTACAGCAGGAGGTTACGAAACTCACATTTACCCTCCACAATCCTTCAGATCACCTTTACGACTGGATTATTGACTTCAAAAAAAATGACTATGTGGGTGTTTCGGTTTTTGTTGGGGATTCGCTCATAGCGCGAGATACTGTAGGCTACCTTGTACCCGGAAGTTTGAAAAAACTGGGTCGAGGGAATATCTCAAATTTCTTTATTCCTCCGGGGACCTCAAGAAAGTTCGAAATCACACTCCGAAAAGAATCACATCTCATAGATACGCATCTGGAGATAATGTCGCAATACCTGTGGCTCAGTGACGTTCGCACAAGACTTGCTATCGATATTGGCTTTGTCGCCATTCTTCTCGTTTTCGGGATTTATAACCTGACCTTCTTCATCCAATCACATAGGAGGTCTCATTTCTTCTTCGGAGGATACCTGCTTATAGTCGCACTCTTCTTTGCCTTTGTTTCGATGCTGTTAAGGGATTACATTTTTTGTGAACATCCCCGAGTGACCTTATATTTCATGGTTTTGGCGCTTGTTGCACCGCTCTTCCATTGGCGATTTGTTCAATCCTTAGTCGCAACTTCCACACTCATACCCAGACTTGATCGCTTGATGAATTTCCTCGTTGTTACATGTCTGGTTGTCGCCGGTGTGCAAGTTTTACTATTTGCTGCAGGGCAATCCTACAAGCTGATTTCTCATATCACAAAGGTTGGACTTCTAATAAATATTGGATTCACCATGATTGCCTATACTGCTTTGCTATTGAAGAGGGATCGCATTACGAGCTATTTTCTTTATGGGACCCTGTTTATGTTGATCGGCGTAGCATATGATGCCTGGAACTGGGATTTGAAAGATGATTTAAGCGACATGTCCAAGGTGGGTTTCGTGGTAGAAATCGCTTTCTTTTCACTAGGCCTTGGTAAGCGAATTCAGTTAGATTCAGAGGAAAGCCAACACCAGTTGGAGTTACTTGTCGATAAAAGGACCGCAGACCTAAACCAGCAGAGAAATTTCTTTGCCAGCATACTCAATGATGTGAACAGCTTGGTTTTCGTCCGTGATGCTGATTCCAACATGATCTTCTGCAATGCACAGTATGCAGATATCTACAATAAGAAGCCCGAGGACCTGATAGGCAAGAACCTTTCAGAAATTGCAGGTGATCAGGCGGAATTTTACCGCAAAATCAAAGCTGAAGATGAGCGACTGATGGCTGGAGAGGTAGACAAGGCCTTGGTTTTGGAAGAGGCATCCCTCAAGGATGAGGATGTTTGGATGAGAGTTAGCAAGAAGAAGGTTCTAATTGATGGTGTACCTTTCTTGTTGGGCGTTTTGTTTGATATAAGTACCTTGAAAAAGACCGAGCAAAAGCTGCAGAAGGTCAATCGAACGCTGAAGCGCAAAATTGCGGATCTTCAAAGTGCGGAGTGGCAATTGATTGAATTTGAAAAAATGGCTTCCATTGGTCAGTTGACTTCGGGACTTGCTCATGAGATTGGTAACCCTGTGAATTTTCTAGCAGGCAATGTGCAGCCTCTGGTGGCTGACCTCCGCGAAATGGAACAGTTGGTGGAGATGGTTGAGCACAATCGTGGATATCTTGATAAAAGCCAGAAAGGTAAAGAGATGCTCAAGTTCTTTGATGAGGTGGACTTCCACTATACGATCAGGGAAGTAATGCAGTTGATGGAGGGTATTGAGCACGGAAGTGCTCGAGTAAAGTCGCTGGTAGAGAGCTTCAGAGACTTTTCCAGGGCAAACAGTGCTGTGATGGTACCGAGTGATTTGAATAAAGCTATGACTTCGACCATTCGACTTATTGAGCACACGATCAGGGGGCGTATTGCGTTGAGCATAAATCTGGACCCGGATCTGCCGATGGTGTCATGCTCTATGGGGCAAGTAAGTCAGGTATTTCTCAATCTCATCAATAATGCAATCCAGGCGATCCCCGAAGAAGGGGTGATCACAATTTCATCACGCTGTGACGATATTTCGGTATTCTTTGATATTGAGGATACGGGTCTTGGCGTTCGGCCTTCCAACCTTAAGAAGATCTTCGAGCCATTCTTCACAACTAAGGAAGTCGGCAAAGGGACTGGGCTCGGTTTAGCCATGTCAAAGAACATCATTGCCAAGCACAATGGAGAAATATCTGTAGCGAGTAAGGTTGGTCTGGGGAGTAAGTTCACCGTTCGGCTTCCGCAGTAAAATTGTTTCAACAAAAGGTTCCCTGGACATGTTGACCCTTCATGACAAAGTCAAAGACCAGGCGGTATAGCCGGGAGCAAATCCTTGGATTGCCGCAGCTTTTTCGAAACAACCTTATCAATTCTGTTTCTGGCTATAAGAGTGCTAATCTCGTCGGAACTCATGATCAGGAACGTGGCCCTAATCTTGCCATATTTAGTTCTGTGACCCACTTTGGCAGCAATCCTCCTTTGTTGGGTTTTGTGATGAGGCCAACTACCGTTCCTCGAAACACCTACGAAAATATCAAGGATACGGGTTGGTACACGATCAATCATATACATCGAGCCTGGACCGGCAAAGCACATCAGACATCCGCGAAATATGAGGAAGGAATAGATGAGTTTGAGGTTTGTGGTTTTAAGAAAGAATGGACTGATCATCCTGCGCCCTACGTCAAGGAGGCCTCGATTAAAATGGGTATGCAATTTCTGGAAGAACATCATATCAAATCCAATGGTACAATTTTGGTATTGGGCAGTATCCAGGAGTTGATTTTTGACGAGAGTCACCAGCATGTGGATGGCTTTCTGGATTTACAGGAAGCGGGGACTGTGGCCATTAATGGGTTAGATGCTTACGTGTTCCCTGAGAAAGTTGCGCGATACCACTACGCAAGACCTGGCATGCAAACCAAGGAGATGATATGAACAAATTCGAAAATAGATTCCCGTCATGGATGGTGATTACGTTGCGGATTGCCGCCGTTTATAATCTTGCCTGGGGAGCATGGGTAGGGCTTTTCCCTCAACAGTTTTTCTTACTCACAGGTATGGAGCCGATCAATCATCCTATGATATGGCAAGGGATGGGTATGGTCATCGGCGTTTATGGAATTGGCTATTGGTGGGCAAGTTACGATCCCATCAGGCATTGGCCGATCGTGGCCGTTGGCTTCTTAGGTAAGATCTTTGGTCCTCTGGGTTTTGCATTCAATTACCTCATGGGTGCCGCACCTGCTGGTTTTGGCTACACGCTTATTACCAACGACTTGATTTGGTGGGTGCCCTTCTTTTTGATCCTCAAAAAAGTCCATCTGACCACCAGGTGGAATCTTGCCTCATGAAGAAGTTGAGTTTGTATTTGCAAGCCCTTTTCTATGTAATGGCGGGAATTAATCATTTCGTCAATGCTGGATTCTACTTGCCACTGATTCCTGAATATTTGCCGTTGCCTGAAGTCATTAATGTGCTTGCTGGTGTGTTTGAGATTGCTTTTGGTCTCGGATTGATTGCTCCAAGGACCAGATCTTATGCAGCTATTGCGATCGTGCTTATGCTGATAGCCTTTGTGCCGTCTCATGTGTATTTTATACAAATTGGAGGTTGCATCGATGGCGGGTTATGCGCGCCGCCATGGATTGGTTGGCTTAGATTGGTGGTCATCCACCCCCTACTTATTTGGTGGGCCTGGAGCGTTAGGAGAACTGATTCCTGACGTTGGTCACGCATTACAGCGAATCAATGCTTTTAGAATAGCACCATCATCGTATCTTAGCTCAAAGCGCTTCGATATGGATATTACGGACTTACAAGGAACGGTACCCTTAAGTAACGGTGTGGAAATGCCTTATTTTGGACTTGGTGTATGGCAGTCTAAAGATGGCGATGAAGTCATCAATGCCGTGCAATATGCGCTGGAAGCTGGCTACCGACATATAGATACGGCTGCCATCTATCGCAACGAAGATGGCGTTGGCGCCGGTTTGAAAAGGTCCGGACTCGCGAGGGAAGAGGTCTTCCTCACTTCCAAGGTGTGGAACAGTGATCAGCGGGAGGGCAGGTGTATTGCTGCCTGTGAGGAAAGCTTGAATAAGCTGAATACCGAGTATCTTGATCTCTACTTAATCCACTGGCCGGTCGAGGGGAAGTATAGGCAAACATGGCAAGCCATGGAGCAATTGCTCAGCGATGGTAAGGTAAGGGCCATTGGTGTTAGCAACTTTCTGCAGCACCACCTCGAAGATCTCCTGACAGATGCGGAGATAACCCCCATGGTTAATCAGATGGAGTTTCATCCCCGGCTTGTTCAGCAACAACTGTTGGATTTCTGTGGGGCCAATAAGATTCAATATGAAGCCTGGAGCCCATTGATGCAAGGCAAGATATTTGATATGCCTGAGCTTCAATCAATAGCTCAGAAATATGGTAAAACCATAGCGCAAATCGTCTTGCGTTGGGATCTGCAAAAAGGAGTGGTGACCATTCCCAAAAGTGTCAAGCAAGAACGTATTGTAGCCAATGCGGCAATTTTTGACTTTGAGCTTTCGGCGGAAGATGTCGAAATACTGGATGAAATGGACCGGGACGAACGTGTTGGCCCCGATCCTGACAACTTTGATTTCTAATCGACCTACTGGAAGCTTAGCGTATAGTTTGCGATTTCCACAGGATTGAAGGGAGTGAGGGCCTGTATCCTGCTTTCAAACCTATCCCAGGTCGCACCGGGGGAAGTACCGCCCTGTACGAATCCACTATCGTCGAAATATCCCGGAGCTTCGGTATTGGTCAGATACCTGTCGATGATTTCTTGGCCGATATTTGGAAACTCTTCCAGTATTTGGTCAGAGAAGACCTGCCTCAGTGAATAGGTCTCCAAAATTTCACTTCGGTCCGTGCTATTCAGTGTACTCGGTGGAAGACCGACCTCGGCCACGCCTAGTTGCTCTTCGTCGCTACCCGAAGCGACGAAGGCCCAGCTGAAACCGGTATCTTCAGTGAAGAACCTTGCATTGGGATGATTGGAGTTGCCATAGATGTCGACAACATCCCCCTGTTTGCCCACAAACACTTTAAGGTTATCAGGTCCGAAAGGATCTTGCTCTGCATCAAGGGGAAGATCTGTAATGGTGACAATCATATGGGCGTCATATCCCAGGTCACTCTCTTCAACATACTCAATCCTGTAAATGGCATCAGGAGCATCCTCATGGGATGTCCGATCAATATTATAAGGCTTCAAAATTGCTACACCCGCTATTGGGTTGGTATTCCAAAAAACCTGCATGGCCCTACCACCATCGGTCGCATCCTGTGAGGCCACATCTGTGATTAGCATTTGGAATTCGTAATTCACACCTTCATAGGATCCACCTTCAATGATCTCCAGGTCCTTTGTACGACCATCGTCGTCACTCTCGTAAGTCAGTGCGGTTACGCCTACGATGTTCAGGGTCCGAATACCGAATATGATTCCTTCGACAATGTCCGCCGATTCTTCACTAAGGTTAATGAAAAGACCGAGTGCTTCGTAAATTGAATTTCCAGACAGATCGTCGTTTGAGCTTCTGCCTGATGGAGAGCCACCAGTGGTGAACTGACTTGGAATGTCTATGCCAAATCTCTCCGGGATAATATTTTCCGTGGGTTCGCCACCCGGGTTGCCGTCGTCGTCATTGCTACAGGAGATGGCAAATGCGGTCAGTAGAATGACCAAAAAGAACCAATTGCCGTTTTTAAGATATTCCATGATCTCTTGATTTTGGAGGTAAGATGATACCGAATCTAGAAAAGATTATATTGGATCTAAAATTAATTCAAATCTGAGACTATTGCCAATTTCTGGGTTGATGCCTTTTTCAAGAATCTTGCTAATGATCATCTGCCAGTTGCCAGGGCAACTTCAATATTTGCCTCGCGGTACTGTTTTAGAGTGGGCTGAGGAATGCTCTTGTCGGTCACTAGTACGTCGACGGAGCGCCAACCAATTAGTTTGACATGAGCGTCCCTTTCCAATTTTGTAGCATCGGCAAGGGCAAAAACTTCACTGGCCATTTGTGCCATTTTCAGACTGTTGATCATTTCATGCTCTGTATGGCTGCTGAGGCCTTTTTCCAGTGATACGCCATCTACACCTATGAAGGCCTTGTCTGCTCGATACATCTCCAGGTGCTGCGTGGCTACGGCTCCATGCGTCGCTCGCCTCACAGGGTCGTATTCACCACCTACAAGGTTGACGTTTACATTGCCCATTTGCTCCAGCTCTAGCAGCACTGGGATCGAATTGGTGATGACGCGTAGGTTCTTTTTCCTTCCGAGATGCTTACACATTTGGAACACAGTACTGCCGCAATCCATGAAGATCTTGTCCCCCGCTTCCACAAATTCGCAGGCTTTAGCGCCGATCAATTTCTTTTGAGATAGATTTTTGTCATTCTTATGGCTATACGCCGTTAGGGGTTGCTTCAGTACTGCTCCCCCATGATACCTGGTTAGTAGCCCCTGGTTTTCAAGACTTTGAAGGTCTCTACGAATGGTTATTTCAGATACCATCAGCGCCTCTGACAATTCTCGGACGGTGGCCTTTTCCTGTCTTCGCAACATGTCGATTGTCGCTTGCTTGCGTTCAAAATCTGTCATAGGCTTTGTCTTTCAGTATAAAATGACCATATTCGATCTTAAAAGTAACTATATGATCAATCCGCAAAAATATAGGATCAATAGCATATCAATACTATCAGATAATTGGTACATACTCAAGAAAGTCGACTTCGAATACATGGAAAAGGACGGCACCTGGTCTCATCACAGCAGAGAGGCCTATGACAGGGGGAATGGGGCTACCATCCTGCTATACAATGAACTAAAGAAGACCGTTATACTCACCAGACAGCTGAGGATACCAACCGTGTTGAATGGCAACGAATCTGGCATGCTCATTGAGGCGGCGGCAGGTCTGCTGGATGCCGACAACCCCGAAGATTGCATACGGCGAGAAACGGAGGAGGAGACTGGGTATAGGCTTGTTGATGTTGAGAAGGTCTTTGAAGTCTACATGTCTCCTGGTTCGGTGACGGAGATATTGCACTTTTTTATGGCGAGGTACGAAGTGGACATGAAGACTTCCGACGGTGGAGGTGTAGCAGGGGAGGAGGATATTGAAGTCCTGGAGTTGCCATTTGCGGAGGCTTTCCGAATGATATCCACAGGCGAGATTAGGGATGCAAAAACCATTATGCTGTTGCAGCATTTGAAAATATCCAACAAAAACTTCAGTCAATGAAAGCATTTTTTCGGGCAAAAAATGCCAATGCAATCGTTTGAATGATGAAGGCTTGAAAATTGCAGATTTTTCTCCCTTTAGGTTCATGTCCAATCCTGTATTTTCGAGGGCGCTAAAGAAAATAGACTATCGTGATATCGGAATACAGCAAGTGGCATCATCCCTATAAACCAGCCACTAAGTTCAAAAAGAAAGTCGCCTACTTCAGCATGGAGTTTGCTGTTGATCAGGTGCTTAAGATATATTCAGGGGGCCTTGGTTTTCTTGCGGGTTCGCACATGCGGAGCGCATACGAATTGAAACAGAATATGGTTGGTATCGGTATGTTGTGGAAGTACGGATACTATGATCAGGCACGCAATGAAGATCAAAGCTTGCAAGTGAAGTTCACTGAAAAGAACTACAATTTTCTCGAAGATACCGGTATTGTTGTGGAGGTGGGGATCATGGACAACCCTAGTGTTAAGGTAAAGGCCATGGTCCTAAAGCCGGAGATATTTGGTACTATTCCCATGTACCTGCTCACTACTGATCTCGAAGAAAATGATCACTTATCCCGAACCATCACCGACAGGCTTTATGATGCCAACGAGCTTACCAGGATTTCACAGAGCATTGTTTTGGGCATCGGTGGTGCAAAGGTGATTGAAGCGCTTGGGGGGTCTGATATCTATCATCTCAACGAGGGGCACGGTTTGCCAGCGTTTTTCTATTTGAAAGACAAGGGTGTGAAGTCTGACCAGTTTGCTTTCACCACCCATACCCCCGAAAAAGCAGGAAACGAGGAGCGAGATGGAAGTTTTCTCAATAAGATGGGTTTCTTTGGCAGAGATCTGTCGAAAGAGGAATTGCAGGAATATACTGTTGATGGCGGAATGCTTAGCTACACGGTTGCCGCGCTTAGGTTTTCCAAGATCTCCAACGCCGTATCAAAACTGCACTCTACCGTTTCGAAGGATATGTGGAAATCTTTCGACGGTGTAAGCAAGATCGTACCAATCACAAATGCCCAAAACCAACACTTTTGGCAGGATGAGCAAATACTGAAATCCTGGGAGAAGGGTGACGTCAAAACATACAAGAAGCGGAAGAAAAGGTTGAAGTATGAGCTCTTTCGGGAGGTAGCAAATCAAACGGGCAAGATCTTTGACGAAGACGTCCTTACCATCGTTTGGGCGAGGCGGTTTGCAGGATATAAAAGAGCGGATCTATTGCTCTATGATATGGAGCGTCTTGATGCCCTTTTGAGCAAAGAGAATAAGCCAGTTCAAATCATATGGGCAGGAAAGCCATATCCGTTTGACCATTCGGCGATTGAGACATTCAACCGGTTGATCAGGTTTACGAAGGACCAGCACAATTGCGCAGTCCTGACTGGTTATGAAATGGAATTGTCGAGAAAGCTGAAGACGGGTTCAGATGTTTGGTTGAATAATCCCAGGGTCACCCGTGAAGCGTCCGGTACAAGTGGCATGACTGCCGCCATGAATGGATCGGTCAATGTTTCAACCTTTGATGGTTGGATCCCGGAATTTGCAAAGGACGGGGAGAATTGCTTCGTCCTTCCGGAAGTGGATCATTTGGAGCCGATTGAAGTTCAGGACAAACAAGATGCTGAAAACCTATACTCGATTTTGGAGAAAAAGGTAGTTCCTACCTACTATGAGAAGCCAGATGCTTGGGATGAGATAGTTTTTCAGGGCATAAATGGTGTCGTTCCCCAGTTTACAAGCCGCAGAATGGCCTCCGAATACTATGAGCTGATGTACTAGCGCAAACTGAAGAATTTGCCTGCAATGGCCTGTTTTGAGCGGGTCGTTGTTATTTTACGGCTTCAAATGAGCCAGCCAGCCATTAGTAGAAGAAGGAGTGCGTTGCTAGCCGGTAGCATGTTGCTGGTCACCTCGGTGGCCTCGCTGGTTATTCTTGTGCTTTGGAAGTCTCTTGATTCGGGTGGAGGGCTGTTTTTCACTGGTGCTTTGGCTGTCATTCTTGGGGCCACGCTGCTTCAGTTCTTCATTCTTTCCAGGTTTTCAATCCTGAGGTTGAGGTTGATCGAAATACCTGACTATGAATCAGAAATCATGGTTCAGGAGAGCATCGAGAACTACAATACGTTTTCAGTCGATCTCAAATTTCATTACCTGCATTTCAGCGGGAAGCATGCGAAGGACGTTAGGAAATTCTTCCACCAAAAACCTAAGAAGGGCCAGAATTTCTTCGATATCATTCCCCCTAAGCTTTCGACTGACCTACGATCTAGCTTTCAAGAGGCGATGGCGGGGAAATACATCACGCTGAGGCGAAAATTTGGAACGGACTATTTTCAATTGGTGCTCAATCCGATGTACGATATGTCATCAAAGGTGATGGGCCTGACATGCCACTTTGAAGATATCACCACCAAGATCGAAATGGAACGCCAACTGGAAGCATATCATGAAAACCTGGAAGAAGCCATTGAACTGCGGGCCGGCGAGGTCCAGGAGCAGCGGGATTTCTTTCAAAAGGTAATCGATGCCATAGCCAATTTGATCTTTGTCCGGGATGATAGGGGGCGCTATGTCCTGGTCAATAAATCAGCCGCCGACTCTTTCCCGGAAAAGCTGGGGTCGGTGATCGGTAAAACCACCCTGGATACACATCACAACCCACATCAGGCCAAACGATTCATGTTGGAAGACAAAGAGATATTGCTTACTGGAAAGAAAATTGTCTCCGAATCCATTTATGAAGGTTCAGATGGTGTTGAAAAATTCCTGTATCTGACCAAGACACTTTTGGACGTCAAAGGCAAGAAGTACGTCCTGGGCGTACACACCGATATCACCGAACTTAAGCGTCAGGAGCAAGCCCTAATCCGATCCAACAAGGAACTGCAAGAGGCTGTCGAGAAGTTGAAGAAAGCCCAGGATAGTCTGGTGGAATCCGAGAAACTGGCCTCATTGGGACAACTCACAGCGGGTCTTGCCCATGAAATTAACAACCCAATCAATTACGTTTCCGGAAACATCTCCCCGTTACTCGAAGACTTCAAGGACGTGAATCTTATTTTGAGAAAGGTCCTGGAATTGAAGTCGGCGTTGGAAAACTCCAAGGAGGGTAGTGAATTACTGGACCTGATGCAAGAGTTGGAGGTGGAGGAGTTGATCGGTGAAATAAGAAAACTGCTTGAAGGGATTGCAGATGGTACATCCCGCGTAAAGGAGCTGATGCACAGCTTGAAGAACCTTTCCCGTCGAAATGAGAATACCCTCATCAAGATTCACATCAACAAAATCATACTTTCCACTTTGGCACTGATAAAGCCGAGTGTTTCGGACAGGATCAAAATCATTTCAGATCTGGGAGAAGTCCCGGTTACTATGGGCAGCCCAGGTGAAATTAGCCAGGTGCTACTCAATGTGATCGACAATGCCATTTTTGCTATGGAAGGCTCCGGAGAATTATGCGTGAAGTCCTCCCAATCAGGAGATCAGATTCTTGTGGAAATTAAGGATTCCGGCTGGGGAATTTCCGAAGAAAATTTAAGAAGAATATTCGAGCCATTCTACACTACCAAAGAAGTAGGCGAAGGCACAGGCTTGGGCCTTGCGATTAGCCACCAAATCATAAATAAGCACCAGGGTCAAATCCATGTGGAAAGCGAGCGAAAAAAGGGCACAACCTTTCAGATATTCCTGCCCATCAGGTCAAACTAAACCGCAAAGCTCTCACCACATCCGCAAGTCCTGGAGGCATTGGGATTGACGAATTGAAAGCCTTTGCCGTTAAGCCCATCGGAGAAGTCCAGTGTCGTTCCCAACAGATACAGCAAGCTTTTCTTATCAACGATCACCTTTACTCCTTTGTCCTCAAAGACATCGTCTGAGGCGGTGATCGTATCATCAAATTCCAGGTCATACATCAACCCTGAACAGCCGCCTCCTTTCACAGAAACGCGGACGTTGTGATCATCCGAATGACCCTCTTCTTTGCGCAATACCTGCAGCTGATCTTTTGCTTTTTCTGTTACTGAAATCATAAGCTAATAACCTTCCTTGACAATAATGTGTAATTCCTTCAACAGAAGAAAAGTTTCAACATTTTTGTAAAAATAAATAATGATACTACATGGTACGTGTTGAGCACATAGGTATTGCAGTCAAAAATCTGGATGAGGTGAATTCTTTGTATGAGAAGCTGTTTGGCCAAAGTCCCTATAAGTCTGAAGAAGTGGCTTCGGAACATGTGGAGACTTCATTTTTTCAAGTTGGGGAGACAAAAATAGAGTTCTTGCAATCCAATGACGGTGAGGGAGCAATTGCAAAATACATTGACAAGAAGGGTGAAGGCATTCACCATATTGCTTTCGAAGTAGAAGATATTCATGCTGAGATGGCCAGATTGGAGAAGGAAGGTTTTAGACTCATCAATGAGCAACCTAAGCAAGGCGCTGATAACAAGCTGGTTTGTTTTCTTCATCCAAAGTCGACCAATGGCGTCCTCGTCGAACTCTGTCAGGAAATTAAGTCATGAGTGAAAAACGGACCGAGATCTCCGAGCTTGGGGAGTTTGGACTCATCGAGCACCTCTCCAAATCCTTGAAGGACACCAACGAGGGCACAATCAAGGGGATAGGAGATGATGCCGCAGTCATCGCCGTGGAAGAGGGCAAGCTTTCTATTCTTTCCTCCGATATGCTGCTTGAAGGTGTGCATTTCGACCTGTCATACGTGCCATTGCAGCACCTGGGTTATAAGGCTATCGCCGTAAACGTGTCCGACATCGCAGCAATGAATGGCATTCCGAAGCAGGTCACTGTCAACCTTGGCTTGAGCAATCGATTTTCCGTAGAGGCAGTCGATGTTTTGTATGAGGGTGTGCGGGCAGCGGCCAAGGCTTATGGTTTGGATGTCGTTGGCGGAGACACCACTTCATCTGCGTCGGGATTGATCATTTCGGTAAGTATCCTGGGCGAAGTAAATGCACAGCGAGTGGCCTACAGGAATTCTGCGAAGAAAGGCGACATTCTCTGCGTAACAGGAGACCTTGGAGGAGCCTACATTGGATTGCAAGTCCTGGAAAGAGAGAAGCAGGAGTATCTGGCGAATCCAGAGATGCAACCTCAACTCGAAAAGTACGAATACGTTGTTGGTCGTCAGCTAAGGCCTAAGGCCAGAATGGACATTATTCATGAACTAGCCGAACTTGGGGTTGTGCCTACAGCGATGATCGACGTCTCTGATGGACTGGTTTCAGATGTGTTCCACATGTGTAAGCAGTCAGGGTTGGGCGTTTCTATTTATGAGGACAAGCTCCCAATAGACAAGCAAACCTATGAAACCGCAGCGGAATTCAACATTGACCCTAATTCGTGTGCTCTGAACGGTGGAGAGGACTACGAGCTACTTTTCACGCTAGCCCAGGAGGATTTTGAAAAGGTGAAAAATCACTCCGACATTCATACCATTGGCTACATGCATGAGCGGGAAAAGGGGAAGGTGATCGTTACTCGCAATGACCAGGTGTTCGAACTGAAGAGTCAGGGTTGGAGACACTTTGAATAAAAAAAGCTGGCTTATAGCCAGCTTAGGTCAAAAACTCAACTCAAAACAAATTCTTATTTCGCAGCTGCTACAAGTTGGACGTTCAATGTGAAGTCGTCGTAAATCAACTTGTCACCCAGGCCGTCAAAGAAACTGCCAGATCCATATCGAACATCAAATTTGGATCGGTCGATCACGATCTCTGCAGTGGCTGTTACCTTGTCGCCATCGATAGCCACATCTGCTGGGAAAGAAATCTCACGGGCAATGTTCTTGATGACGATGGTGCCATCGATTTTGTGCTTATCCCCTTCAGGAGTCACTTTGGAGATTACAAAAGATGCTGTTGGAAAATCAGATACAGCGAAGAAATCAGGTGATTTCAAGTGTCCTTCTAGCTTTCCTTTGTATTCACCTTCCAGATCCGTACAGGCAATAGAGCCCATATCCATGACGAAAGATCCACCAGTGAGTTTATCACCGTCGATAGTGAATTTACCAGATTGTACGTTGATCGTACCTGTGTGCTGTCCTCCCACTTTTTTTCCTAACCAAGTGATTTGACTATCGGCAACGCTTACCTCGAAAGTTGCATCTACTTCTGGAAATGCAACTAGCATCCCCAAAGAGAGAATAAATGTTTTGATCATTTTCTTAAATTAAATGTATGTACATATAATGTATGTATAGACAGTAAACTACAGCCGTCGAAAAAAGTTCGGCTGGTCTGATTTTTTTTCTTGATTGGCTTAGAAGGAGTGGATTAAAAGCGAATGGGGTATACCATCTTCACATCGACGGGCTTGCCTTCCTCCGTTCCAGGAATCCAATCTCCTGGCACGCTTTCGATGATTCGTAGCGCTTCTTGATCAAGATCTGCACTTACCCCATTTAGGATTGATAGTTCCTCGATTTCCCCATTGGTAGTCACGACGAAGGAGACAAAAACACTCCCTTTGCCATTGATGGACGTATTGGCTACCTGTTCATTGATATAGGTGTTGAGGGCTGAATCACCTGCTTTGTATGTAGGCATCGTTTCCGTAACGGCGTATACGCCATCTTCTGGGACATACTTTGCCTCGCAGCAAACGAGTAGGACGAACACATAGACCAGATACCGCATAACTCATAAAATTATCGGAATTTGATTTCTTAACAAAATATTCAATCCGCAATTGTCAATGGCATGGAAGTGTATTCCATGGACTGACTTGCCAATCTGCAGTAGTTTTGTCTCATGACTATTGTAGATAACATCATTGTAGCGTCAGATGTGATTGGAGAGGATTTTGTTTGCGACCTACACAAGTGTAAAGGGGCCTGTTGCGTTGAGGGTGACCTCGGTGCACCTTTGGAGGAAGATGAACTGTCGGCGGTAGACAGTGTGTTGGATGTGGTGAAGCCATATCTTTCCCAGGAGGCTATCGACGTGCTGGAAGCCGAGGGTGGCTACCTCATAGATGAAGAAGGTGATTATTCCACTACGACCATTGACAACAAGGAATGTGCATTTGCTTTCTACGATAGCAGTGGCATATTAAAATGTAGTATTGAACAGGCCTGGAAAGACGGAAAGACGGATTTTCGGAAGCCGGTCTCATGTCACTTATATCCTGTACGGGTCACCAAACTTGAGGATCATGAGGCACTGAACTACGAGCGATGGCACATTTGCTCGCCTGCTTGTGATTTGGGTAAGGAACTCAAGGTGCCGGTATACAAATTTTTGAAAGAGGCACTGGTACGCAAATACGGCGAAGACTGGTATGAAAAACTTGAAAACCTGGTGGCGGAAGGTGTGATTAGTCGAGATTGAAATGGGCTCTCAAGATCTTTCTCCAAACGACATAACCTCGCCGGTTGAGGTGCAACTGATCTGATATGTAATAGGACGTATCGGGTTGATGCCCATTGGATAGCATGCCGTCATAGATATTGATGTATCGCATGTTTTCCGAGTCCAGAATTTCTGCCTCGATACGGGCATTTACCCATTTGATCGTCGGGATAAGATAGTCTCGGGCAGGGCTGGGCTTGACACTAATGAAGTGAATCAGGATCTCCGGATACTTGCCTCTTATGGTACGCACCAATGCCCTGTACCGCTCCATCACCTCTTCTTTAGGCGTGCCTCTACCCAAGTCGTTATCACCAACATAGACAACGATCTCACTGGGCTCAATTTCTGCGAATAGGGTAGGAAAATGATGAATGCACCACAGAAACGAAGATCCCCCAAATCCTAGATTGAGCGTATTTAGAGGATTGAGGTCCTCTTTCATATGTACCCATAGGCGAATCGACGAGCTACCGTAGAAGGCAATAAGGTTGTCCCTTTTCTGATGAAGCTGAATTCTTCTCAGAAGACGCTTGATCTCCAGGTCGTAGAAGTGCGGATCTGCTGTGAGTTCCATTAGGCCAATGCGAACCTTGCTGACGCTGATTCTCGGTTGGCATGCGATTCGGAGATGTAGTTTCTGAACCAATCCTGGCATTTCACCAGAAAATCGCTCATTTCGTCTTTGGTATGGTTAGGGCTTAAGTAGTCGCTCACTTTGAAGGGTTTCTGTATTGAGCATCTAAAAGTATTATAGCGTACCCTTCTATCAAAATTCAACATACATATGGGGACAATATATGGCTCTTGCTCAAGGTTAAGAGCCAGATTGAAAGCGCCCGGTTTGAATGGACCGGGTGAGTCTTCGGTGTGAAAAGACGTACCCTCCGGACTGATGATCAGGTTCCTACCTGCCGAAAGCTCTCGGGCGGCGCCATCGAAGAAGGACTTCCTGACCAGGGCTTTTTGCTCTTTGGTGAGGCTGGTACTGTCGGATTCAGGAGTGAAGACATTGATATGTCCCAGTTTCTCATAGTAGTCCTGGTGCCCATATTCACTTCCCCGCCCAATACGGACAATTCTCAAACCCGGATCCTCATATTTTTTCGAGAGCACCATGGCACTGATGAAATGTGAGTCCAGTGTGATCTGAAACTTATTGGGTAGTGTATTATAGTCGTGGTTCTTCAGGTGGTTATATATGAAAATGTGACCTGAAGTTGCTGGAAGGTTTTCCCATCCTTCAATCTCGTAATGCGTATGATTGAAAGCGCTTTCGACTTTTTGCGCGCAGGCACGCCTGATGGCTAGTGTCGGGCTATCCGCAGGATGGTTGCGTACACCTTCGTAAACTTCTATTAGCGCCTGGTAAAAGGATTGCTCTCGCCTCGTTTCTCGCAGAATATCCGAGCAGCTGTTGGCGATATACCGCTCTTGCGTATCGCCATTTTCCCTGGTATCCTCTAGCATATCAAATGCATTTTTCAGGGTCAGAGGACTCTTCAAGAGGAGGGGCAGCTTGTGCAATGGGCTGTCGAGACGGATTCGGTTGGCATTTTGCTCGATGAGACTTTGGATACTTAACCACTCCTGGTCGTATTTCTTCATGACCAACCGCGCCCGCATGGACTGCAATTGGTGCGTGATGAGCCATAGGATTCGTTTGTGAAACCTTATGGCAAGTGCATTTTCTTCTGCCAGTAATCTGGAAACTTCGTCTTTGCCAAAGATCAGCACCTCTGTGGGTGTGCGAGCCACTGCCGAGACGATATTCGTTTCTTCCAGCAAACCTGACCAACCAACGACATAGCCTGACTGAGACACAGCGCGTAGTGGATTGACTTTGCCGGACTTGTCCTCGAAAAAGAAGTCTACGTGACCTTCCTGAAGCAACATCAATTCCTCTGAACATTCCTGCTGCCTGTAGATGACCTGGCCCGGTAGAAAAAGCGCTTTGCGGGCAATAGCAGAGATTCCCTTTAGGAAGCGTTCTTCGAAGATCTCGAAAAAGGGCGATTTCCTTAAGGTTTGGAACGCCTCCGTCGTCTCAAGTGGTAGCAGCTCTGGCGCCTTGGGCAACAAATGGCCCGGAAAAAAGTTGCTGTCTGACAAGAAATCTGCGGTTTCTTTGATCAGATTTCGGGCCTGGCTGTTCAGCCACTTGTAGAATCGTATTCCATCTTCCGATCCCGCCAGACTACGCTCCATATCTTCACGACGGAATCTAAGCGCCCTGGCTTTCTTTGACGTGACCTTGATCGTGGATGTATAGCGATTGGGTAGATTTAAGCCACTCCAGCCCAGTGGACTGTTGGGTGAATGCGATTTACCTACCAGGAGAGGGCGCGGCTTCTCTTCTATGTGTATGTAGAAATTGACACGACCCTCGAGCAAGATAAAAAAGTACTCCGCCTTAGCATACTGCTGCGTTATGCTAGTTCCCTTGAGGAAAGTCAGTTCTTCCCCGCACGGTAAGATACTTTGCGGAAATTCGATTGGCTTTACTGGCATCGTTTTGCAAAAGTTGATGCAAATTCAGCTAATATTTGTATCCTTGTCAATACTCTATTTCAATTATTGCAATACTTTGAATAAAGAGTGGAAAATTCTAGAAATACGGCAAAAAGGTAAAGTTCATCGCCGTAATAATTTGGAATCGAACAATACACCTCATTTGCTATGTGTTAGGCCAACGCACAATGGAATCATCCATCGATCCCGATTGGCTATGCTGTAGGAAACACTACGCTGAATGGTCATTCTAAAACAGAAGAAAGCTATTGTTGTATAAGATTGCGGGGCTTAGGGTAGTAGGTTGCCGCAGCGATTGTTGTCTTAAGGGAAATTTCGAATCAATCATGAATACTGCTTCAAATACACATTTCAAATTTCTTTTTATGTGGGCTTTCATTGCTTTGACGTCTTGTTCGAGCGATGATGAGGGCCCCTCCGGAAATATTCCGGTTGACATTATATATTTCTATGGAGATCCGGTTACCGCAGACCTTTTCCAGGTGGAAATCTTAGGTGACACCAACAACACGACGCTCAATAATCTTAAACAAACCCTTGGTCTCAACTCTAGTACCAGGATCAGCCAGGTAGATGATAGGTTGGTCCTAACCTTGGGTGGATCGGAAGAAGGCTTGCTATTTGAAAGAAGCTTTTCAAATTCCAACTATGCAGCCTACAGCGATATCTGTGAGCAGCGAGCCATCTTTAGTCCGAATACCACAACGGAGGATTTTATCGCTGTTGGCAGTTTCGATGACACCGGACGACCAATCATTGAGATTGTTTCAAAACGTACCTCGGCATGTGAAAGTCTGGCTGTAGGGGAAGTAGGAGACCTGTTTGGAGGAAATACATTCTCCACATTTCAAAATCACGTGATTTTCTACACAGTCAGTTCCCGTGATGGTTCCAGGACATTGTACAGCGTCGATGTTTCGGCGCGGAGGGTAGTGGCTTCAGCACCTCTTGCCAACGACGATTATTTTACGATGCGACAAAATCAGGTACTCTCCTTCCATAGTGATGGAACCTATTCGGTTAGGAACTTGAACTTGGAACTGCAGGCGACTGCACCTTTCGATTATTATGGATTTTTACCAAATTTCCGATCCTTTCAGTTCCAGACCCAGTTTTCAAATGAAGAGATGTTGCTGTTGCAATCCACACCTCAACCTTTTGCAATTGCCTATTTCCCTTTCGTGGTCGACTTATCCTCCAATAGGATCACAACTGAAGCTGAGGTGGCTTCTGACGTGTTCAACGTCCTTTTTGACCTGGACATTCCCAATCGATCTGCTTTTGGCAACTTCATCTCTAACCTCGAGGCGGAAGTCTTCGTGATTCCGGTAACGCTGTTTTTCTCCGATGATCAGACGTTTGGTACTGGCTTCGTTATTGCAGACTTCGATGGTAATATCTTGTCCAATTTCTCGTTGCCGTTTCCTGGTGCGCCGAGCGGTGTGTTTGTCAACTGAAGTGTAGACTATAGAAGATGTAAGTCTATAAATTCTCTCACGGCTCCCTTGCCGCCGTCCTTCGTCAGAACGTGGTCCGCCTTTTCCCTAACTAATTGCGCAGCGTCTGCGGGGCAGGCCGACACACCCACGGCTTCCATCGCTTCGAGGTCATTGAGGTCATCTCCAATGTAAGCCACCTCGCTTAGTGACAGCTCTAATTTCGCGGCCCAGTCTTCGAGCACCTCAAGCTTGGATTGTTTCCCGACATAGACGTGTTTGATTTTCAGCATCGAAGCCCTTTTCTCCACCATCCCTGAGCTATTGGAATGACTGATAATTCCAACTGCAATACCTGCCTTTTGTACCTGCACAATTCCCATACCGTCCTTCACATTGAACTTCTTGGACTGCTCTCCTGATTCGGAAATGTAAATCCCTCCGTCCGTGAGTGTTCCATCTACATCCAGTACCAGCAATTTGATTCTACCCATCCTCTAGCGCTCTTCTCACCTTCATGACTTTCTTGAGGATCGATGCCAGACGATCCAAGGGCAGCATGGACTGACCGTCGCTTAAGGCATTAGCAGGGTCAGGGTGGGTTTCGATAAACAAACCGTCCGCGCCCGTAGCTATGGCTGACAGGGCGATGGTTTCAATCATATCAGGATTGCCGCCGCTTACTCCGGAGGACCTGTTGGGTTGTTGCAACGAGTGCGTACAGTCCATGACTACCGGAACACAGTGCTGTTTCAGTCGAGCGACAGCAGTAGCATCTACAATCAAGTTTTCGTATCCAAAACTGAAGCCCCGCTCGCATAACCATACATTGCTGTTTCCTGTGGATTGGACCTTCTCCAAAGGAAACTTCATAGCCTCCGGAGAGACAAACTGACCCTTTTTGATGTTGACGCCCTTCCCTGTTTGACCAGCCGCGATAAGCAAATCCGTCTGGCGACATAGGAATGCGGGGATCTGCAGGTTATCGACATAGGAAGCGACTTCTTCCACCTCATGGCTTTCGTGGACATCGGTAATTGTGGGAGCACCCACGACCTTACCAGTGTCCCTAAGGATCTCGAGTGCCTCTTGCTTGTCAATGCCTGTAAAGGAACCGAGTTTTGTTCTGTTGGCTTTCTTGAAAGAAGCCTTGAAAACATAGTCTATCCCCAGTTTTTGGCAGATTTCCGCGACTTCTTGCGCGATGATCAAGGGTGTTTGTTCATTTTCGATTACGCATGGTCCTGCGATGAGGAATAATCTCTTGCTCATGTGTTTCGACTCTTGTGTCCCAGATATCCACTATGATGCCGTTTTGCATAATCCTCTTTACTGAAGTCGATTTTTTCCATCAACAGAACGACTAGCAAGTCTCCAATGACGGTCATCACCGTGGTGCTGGTAGTGGGTGTCAATCCTAGCGGGCAAATCTCGTCGGGTTCGCCTGTACTCAAGGTAATATCGGCAATACTGCCAAGTTCGTTTTCGGGATGCCCCGTGAGACAAATGACAGGGATGGCAGGAAATAGGGCTTTTGCGAGTTCCACAAGTTTCAGGATCTCTGTGGTTTTGCCAGAATTGGAGATCAGGAAAAGTAAATCATTCTCCTGCAGGATGCCAAGGTCGCCATGTTGAGCTTCGGAAGCATGTAGAAAGATGGAAGGTGTTCCCGTGGAGGATAGGGTGGTGGCGATGTTGTGTCCTACCTGTCCGGCTTTGCCCATTCCACTGAAGACGAGTTTACCACCTTGCTGATGAACAGCCTCGTGGATCAACTCCACAGCCTGACCAAAGGCCTCATTCAAAGGTATTTTGAGGATGGCTTCAACTTCTTTTTGGATCAGTTGCGTGATTTTGTCCAGCATGATGCGAAATTAGTCAACCTGTTTACATGTCTCCTATTTCATGCAGAAGCTGCAACAATTTCTGGGTCGGGAAGTCGACAACAGTCCGCTGATCCTTTTTCGTATTGGTTTTGGTTTCCTGGCAGCCGCTGAAGCCTGGGGTGCCATCATGACTGGCTGGGTTCGAAAGAATATGGTTCAGCCTGACTTCACTTTCAACTTCATCGGTTTTGATTTCCTACAATCGATCCAGGGTCAGCCCATGTACGCGTATTACGGTGTCATGGGCCTTGCTGGTATCTTCATCATGCTGGGTCTGTTTTATCGCCAGAGTGCTGCGGTCTATTTTCTATTGTGGACCGGATGCTATTTGATGCAAAAGAGTAGTTATAACAATCATTACTACCTGCTCATGCTCTTGAGCGGCATAATGGTTTTGGTGCCCGCTCATCGTTCCTATGCGCTGGATGTGCGGTTTGGATGGGTGAAAAGGAAAGACACCTGTGCTTATGTGTACATCTGGTTCTTCATTGTCAACCTCGCTATAGTCTATTTATTTGCTAGTTTCAACAAGATCAATGCAGACTGGCTACGAGCCGAACCAATAGGCATGTGGTTCCGTGGCAAGGCGAACATGCCCGTATTGGGGCCTCTACTTGCCCAGGAGTGGTTCCAATATTTTATATCCTATGGTGGGATCATTTACGATGGTCTGATCATCTTCATATTGCTCAATGCCCGAACAAGGAAACTTGGATTCTTCCTGTCCTTGTTCTTCAACCTGTTCAATTCCGCCGTCTTCCAGATTGGCATTTTCCCGTACCTGATGATTCTCTGGAATGTGTTTTTCTACCCGGGAGAACAGATCCGCTCCATTTTCTTTAAGGCCAAACCATCAACGGAAGGTAGTCCGGCTGTTTTTCCAAGGACAGCCACCGTGCTCGTGGTGTTGTATTTGGTGATACAAGTTTTGCTTCCGCTAAGACATTGGGTAATTCCGGGCCATGTGAGCTGGACAGAAGAAGGACATCGCTGTAGCTGGCGTATGATGCTCAGGTCGAAGAGTGGCACTGGATATTTTACAGTGAAAGAGCGAGATACTGATCGATCGGAAAAGGTGCAGCTAGTCGACTACCTAAGCCCTAAGCAAAGTAGAGCCCTCAGATATCACCCCGATATGATTTGGCAGTTTGCTCAGTTCCTGGAGAAGCATTTTGAAGCAAATGGATGGCAAGAGGTGCAGGTCTATGCGGACATAAGGTGTTCACTCAATGGACAACCCTACAGGACATTGGTTGATCCTGAAGCCGACCTTGCAGCGGTTGACTGGAACTACTTTTGGCATAATGAATGGATTGTAATTGATGAAGAAATTGATAGACCTGCGAAGTGATACTGTAACCAAACCGACCAGTGGTATGCTGGACGCCATGATGTCGGCCGAGGTGGGGGATGATGTTTTCGACTCTGATCCTACTGTAAACATGCTTCAGGATAAGGTAGCCTCAATGTTTGGTGTGGAGGCAGCTTTGTACTGTCCCTCAGGGACCATGACGAATCAGATCGCGCTACGAATTTCCACGCAACCCCAGGATGAGGTTATCTGTCATAAGTATTCGCACATCTTTTTGTATGAAGGTGGTGGTCTGGCCTATAATTCAATGCTGTCGCCTAAGCTTTTGGAAGGGGACCGTGGAAGAATTACAGCGCAGCAGGTTGCAGCATCAATTAACCCGGATGACATCCATTTTCCAAGAACTCGATTGGTGGGCTTGGAAAATACGATGAACAAAGGCGGCGGCAGTTACTATGAACTGGAGCAGATTCGTGAAATCAGAGGTGTGTGTAAGGCCAATGGACTGAGACTACATTTGGATGGAGCCAGGTTCTTCAACGCCATCGTTGAAACTGGAGATGACCCCAGGGACTATGGCTCTTTGTTCGACACGATCTCTATCTGTTTCTCGAAGGGTTTGGGAGCCCCTGTAGGTTCTGTTTTGCTAGGGACAGTGGAGGACATCAAGCAAGCGAAGCGTGTACGTAAGGTCTTTGGCGGAGGTATGCGTCAGGCAGGGTTTCTGGCTGCCGCATGTATTCACGCATTGGATAATCATGTGGAAAGGCTGAGAGAAGATCATCACAGGGCCAGGGTCATTGGCGAGGAAGCAAAAAATCTACCTTTCGTCAGGCAAGTATATCCAGTGGATACGAACATCGTCATTGTGGAATTGGCTGATCGGTCTGAGGAATGGATGCTGCAGGAATTGCGCAAACATGACGTGTTGGCTGTTCCTTTTGGCAAGGGTCTTGTGCGATTTGTGACGCACCTCGATTTCG
Organism: Cyclobacteriaceae bacterium; assembly: GCA_965601475.1. GTDB lineage: Bacteria > Bacteroidota > Bacteroidia > Cytophagales > Cyclobacteriaceae > JAWPMT01. Next base: position 3,676,329 of record OZ271832.1, read on the forward strand.
ATGATCCGCATTTGGATCGGTTTTGCCATATCTTGAAGAAGTTGAGCTGAATCCCTTGAAAAAATGAGGCAATACTCTCCGTTTCTAGCCATAATGCTGGTGGCCTGCGCCAAACCTGATATCAAGACGTTACAGGCAGAGAATCAGCACCTCCGAGCCGTCACCTTAGAACTCCAGGAGGAGGTAGAACGACAGGCGGAAATGGCTACCATGACTGCGACCGAAGCCAGAAGAGCGCAGGGTAGCGCCGAAGAGGCCCAAAGACTGGCAAGGGAGCAGATGGTCAGGGCGGAGGAGAGAATCGAGGAGCTGGAAACCAAATTGGCCGCTTGCCAATAGTTACCGCGAAAAAGGAAGCGGCCGAATCCATAAGGCAAGTGAAGGTCGGGAAAATCTGAATTGGTAAAAGAACCGGAGATCGGAGAGCTGAGACCCTGAGAAAAAAATTACTGAAGCGTGGGAATTCACAAGAATAGAGGCCGCTTTTTTGTAGTTTGGGCCGGTGAAAAGTACCGGCCTTCCAGTCCCTTTGTTGTTCATGCTTCCAGCTTTGATCTGGGGGTCCACTTTTTTCGTCATCAAGTTCCAGTTGGGCATGGTCCCACCGATATGGTCAGTTGCTTACCGTTTTTTTCTGGGAGGTTTGATGCTGCTGATTTTTTGTTATCTGCGAAAGTTCACATTGTCCTTTTCTCTCAGGGAGCACCTGCGAATGATGCTACAGGGCATTTTGCTTTTCGGTCTCAATTACTGGCTCGTTTATCTGGCAGAACAGGAGCTAATAAGCGCCCTGGTGGCTATCGCCTTCTCGACCATCATCTTTTTCAATATCATCTTCGGGTCCATCTTCATGGGGAATCGCACTGCGGAGAAGGTCTTTATTGGAGCAGCGATGGGGCTTTTTGGTACGGTACTACTTTTCTATCAGGAGCTGGGCACGCTGACGCTCGAAGAGCTGCCTGTTTTGGCGACGGTTCAATGTGCGTTGTCGGTGGTGGTGGCCTCCTTGGGAAATATTACTTCTGCGGTGAACCAGAGACATAAAATTCCTGTGATGCAAGCCAATGGATTTGGTATGATCTATGGCGCTTTGGGCATGGGGCTCATAGCCCTGACTACAGAGGGTTTGCCGGTGTTGGACCTATCTATGTCCTATTTGGGCTCTCTCCTCTATTTGACCGTTTTTGGCTCCATTGTGGCCTTTGGTGCGTACCTGACTTTGATAGGTACCATTGGGCCGGACCGGGCAGCATATGTTTTGGTTATGATTCCTGTAACCGCGTTATTTCTTTCAGTAGTTTTCGAAGGTTACAATTGGAATTTTGGCGCATTTTTGGGCATTGTATTGATATTGTCCGGCAATGTTTTGGTGCTGAGGAAGACAAAAACCACCTAGCCAGGACAAAGATTTTGAAACATGTTTGAATCTACCGCACCTCTAGCTGAACGTATGAGGCCGTCAAGTCTGGATGAACTGGTCGGTCAAGAACACCTTGTGGGTGAAGGCGGATTTCTTAGGAACGCCATCAAGCAAGATCGTGTACCCTCTATGATCTTGTGGGGGCCACCGGGAACAGGGAAAACAACCATCGCCAATATCATCGCGAATGAAGTGAAGCGTCCCTTTCATACACTTAGCGCCATCAGCGCGGGAGTGAAGGAAGTGCGAGAGGTGATCCAGAAAGCCAGACCTGGCAGCAAGTCCATTCTCTTCATCGATGAAATCCACCGTTTCAACAAAGCGCAGCAAGATGCGTTGCTGGGAGCGGTAGAAAAGGGTGCAATCACACTGATTGGTGCCACGACAGAAAACCCCAGTTTTGAGGTGAATTCTGCTTTGCTTTCAAGAAGTCAGGTGTACACACTTAAGCATCTGGAGAAAGAACAATTGAATCAAATTGTGACCAATGCTCTGGAGCGGGACGAGGACTTAAAAAGGTTGAAAATAGAGCTGAAGGAGACAGAGGCACTATTCAACCTGTCGGGAGGTGATGCCCGCCGGCTTCTGAATTTGCTGGAGATTGTGGTCAAGGGGCACTCGACCGAGGAGATTACCGTCACTGACGAAAAGGTCACGGCAGCAGCACAACGTAAGACTGTACTCTATGATAAGCAAGGCGAAATGCACTATGATGTGATTTCTGCCTTTATCAAGTCCATTCGAGGGAGTGATCCAAATGCTGCCATCTATTACCTGGCTCGCATGATTGAAGGAGGGGAGGACGTCAAGTTTATCGCTCGGAGATTGGTCATTTTGGCGTCTGAGGATATCGGCAATGCCAACCCAACTGCCTTGGTGTTGGCTACAAATGCCTTTCAGGCAGTTAACATGATTGGCTATCCGGAGAGTCGCATCATCCTCAGTCAGTGCACGGCATATCTGGCTTGTTCGCCAAAAAGCAATGCGAGCTATTCAGCCATTGGTGCAGCACAAAGAGAGATCCAGCGGTCGGGAGATCTTTCCGTTCCACTACATCTCCGCAATTCACCGACAAAACTGATGAAGGATCAAGGGTACGGCAAGGGCTATCAATACGCCCATGATCATGAAGGTAATTTCGCATTTCTGGAATTCCTGCCTGAGGAAATCAGCAACACCAAGTTCTATGACCCGGGCAAAAATCCAAGAGAGGAAGAGCAACGGAAGTTTCTCAGGGCTCGATGGAAAGAAAAGTACGGGTACTGAGGGCCCCTTTCTGAAACTGTATTTTGGCTCAGACAGCTTTGCTAAATCCCTGAAACGCCGTTCTTGCTTTCCACAATCTCGCATCCAGGGCCATGCTGATGTTTCGAAGAAACCGTTTTCCGGCTATAGTAATATTAATTCCTGATTCACTCACTTGCAAAAGCCCGTCACCTTCAAGTTCATCAACAAGCTCCCAATGAATGCTCAATCCATACTGGTCCAGCTCTTCCGGAGACCATGAGGTTTTTCCCTGGCACATGATCTCAAGTATCCTTTGACGTAGGAATAAATCTTCAGCACTATGCAAGTGCCCCTTGGAGAAGGGGAATTCGCCGGCAGCTACCCTCTGCTTGTAGGTAGAAATGTCCTTTTCGTTTTGGACAAAAGCCTCCCAGAAGTCTCCGATGGCACTAGCTCCCAAGCCAATCAACATCTGGTGGTGGCCGGTAGTGTAACCCATGAAATTCCTGTGCAAACTGCCTTGCTGCGAAGCCCTGAAAAGCTCATCTTCGGGTTTAGCGAAGTGATCCATGCCCACTTCCTCATACCCTGCCTGCCTTAGAAGCTCTCGGCCGAGCTGCAGACAGCTCAGCTTCACCTCGGTAGAGGGCAATGCCGCCTCAAAAGACTTCTGTGCCGGCTTCATCGTGGGCACGTGGGCATAACTGTAGAAAGCAATGCGGTCCGGGTTCAGTGCTGTGACTTTTTCGAAAGTATCTCGGATGGTGTCCGACGTCTGGTAGGGAAGGCCATAGATGAGGTCGTAGTTGATCGACCGATAACCGATTTGTCTGGCTTTAGTGGTGACTGACTGCACCTGCTCAAAGTCTTGAATTCTGTTGATAGTCTTTTGGACCTGCTTGTCAAAATCCTGTATACCCAGGCTCAGACGATCAAACCCCAGCTCATGCAATGCGGTTAGGTGGTCTTCCGTGGTATTTCTTGGGTGACCCTCCAGGCTGAACTGTGCGTCCTCAGGAACCTCACATGTGTCAATGATCTTTGAAAGGAGGGATTTCAACGTTTGTGGGTCAAAAAAGGTGGGGGTGCCCCCTCCCAAATGCACTTCCTTCAGTATTGGTTTTGCCGGAAGGTGCTCCAGATAGAGTTGCCACTCTTGCGACAGCGCTTCCACATATGGCAGTTCTACACCATGATTTTTGGTAATGTAGGTATGACAGCCGCAGTAGGTACAAAGACTTTCGCAATAGGGAAGGTGTATGTAGAGGCTTATTTCACGACCATTCCTCCAGAAAGTCCGGATCATCGATGTCTTCCACGACTCCAAATCAAAGGACTTGGCCTCCCAATAGGGTACTGTCGGATAACTGGTGTACCTCGGTGCAGGCACATTGTATTTGTTCAACAAGTCCAAATGACTATTCATTGGCCGCAAATGGTTAAAGATTTTGGATTGAACTGCCCCATTTGGGGAATGTCAGGTAACTCTGTAGCAACGCCTCTCCATATCATGACCACCCCGAAAAGAAACATCATCGAGACAATCCATTTCGTGGGCTGGACGCTAGGCAACAATCTGATTTGTGATGATAGTGCCACTCCCAACATCATGGGCCACGTGCCTACACCAAATCCCAACATGAGCATCGAGCCGCTTTCCACAGATACGCTTCCGAGTGCCGCGGCTCCAGCCATATATACCATACCGCATGGCAGGAAACCGTTGAACAACCCGGCGAAGAAAAATGTGAGTAGACCCTTTTGAGCAAATTGTTGTTGAATTTGTCGCTTCACGATGCTGATGATGCTCGTCTGCTCGATCTTGAGAGCCAGTCTCTTATAATGCCTTGGAACAAGTAGAAAGTAAATCAGCACCGAACCAACTACAATTGAAAAACCTCGCTGGAAGCCAGCCATGGCCATCCTTTGACCTATGGAAGCTAAAATCAACCCGATGATAATATAGGTGATGGTACGCCCAAGGTTGTAAAGGAGACTTTTAACAACCCTTGCGCCTAAGCCCGAGTCGCGATAAGGCAAAGCCAACGCCAGAGGACCACACATACCCAGACAGTGCCAGGAGCCGAAGAAACCAATGGTCAGACCGAGGGTCAGGGCATTCATTGTATGAAGAGACCTTTTTCCTGATAGTATTCCTGCTTCTGATCAGACCAGTTCAGCTTCAAAATGTAATAGCCGGGTACCATCCCCTGTGAAGAGATTGTCTCGTTTTTGGCTAGAGACAAGTCAAATAGCTTATCCAACCGCTGATCTGATGGTCTGTACATATGAATTCGCCCACTCTCTGGTGTGACAGGGAAATTGAGGTAGATTTCTTTGCCTTCCTCTACGATTTCCACCTGGTTTCCTGCCTTGGAATTTTCAATTTGATCGATCCTGCTCTGATAGGCCAATTCCTCACGGTAGTAGTCCTCTGTCACCAGGTCTATGTTTTGTTGAAAGCTCTTGACCGTCATGAATATCATCAATCCTGCAAAGGCAATGAATGCAAGCGTCAAGCCGTGTCCCCAGTTCATTTTCATAATCTCTTTCTTTAATTAGCTGGACCCAAGAAGGTCGTTTTGATGGTTTCAAGCTTCTCCTCACCTGAATAGACGCCGACTTTGATTTTCGTCGACATTTTCTCAATATCTTCTGTGTTCATGATGATGAACATAGCTCCCTCGGAAACTTCCTGGCTCTTTACGGGTTTCAATTCCCCTACGATTTCAATGTTTGCCTTGGCATCTTCCACCCTGAATGTGTAGGGAATATCGTTGGTCGTTTTGTTCACGACTTTGAAATTGTACAGATTACTCACTTTACCTTCCTCCGGTTCCTGGTAGAGCATGCCAGGTGTTCGTAGCACCGTAGTTTCGACATCGGTGCGCAAGACCAGGAGCGATACTAAAAAGACCGTGAGTAAGGTTAGAAAAACCGTATACGCGCGTAACCTCGGTGTAAACTTCCACGGCGTACCGTCAGCAATGGTACTCTCGGAAGCATATCGAATCAGGCCCCTGTCAAATCCAACCTTATCCATAATGGAGTCGCAAGCATCGATACAGGCTGTACAATTAGTACACTCCAACTGTGTTCCGTTGCGGATATCTATTCCTGTAGGACATACGGAGACACAGAGGTTGCAATCAACACAGTCTCCCAGATTTTCCCTTTCCTGGCCTCGGCGGATCTTTCCTCGCGTTTCGCCCCGAACATAATCATAGGCGACCACCATGCTATTGCGATCCAGCATGACACCCTGGAAGCGACCATAAGGACATATGGTAGTGCACACCTGCTCCCTCAGTTTGGCGAAAACACCATAAAAGGCGCCCGTAAAGCCAAGCATGGCCAGAAAGCCGCCAAGGTTCTCAGATGGTGGTGTCTGTACGAGTTCTATGGTAGCTTCAAAGCCAATCAGGTAGCTGATGAAGGTATGCATGATCAGAAAAGAAATCCCAACGAAGATGGCATGCTTGGCACCTTTCTTCAGAATCTTCTCCTGGTTCCACGGTTGTTTGTCCAGCTTCTTCTGAGCTGTGTAATTGCCCTCTATCCAGTACTCCACTTTGCGGAATACCAGCTCCATGAAGATGGTCTGAGGGCACACCCAACCGCAAAAAAGTCGGCCATAGGCCACAGTGAAAAGAATAATGAATATGACCGTAGCGATCATCCCCAGCACAAAGAGATGAAAGTCCTGCGGCCAGAATATCTGGCCGAAGATGACGAACTTGCGCTCGAAGACATTGAACAGGACCAGGGGGTTGCCCCCAATCTTGATGACTGGCGCCAGGAAAAGGAAAGCCAGCAGCCCATAGCTAAGCCATGTTCTGCGGTTATAGAATCTGCCTTTTGGCTTCTTGGGATATAGCCAGATTCGCTTGCCAGTACCGTCGACGGTACTGATGGCATCGCGAAATTTTTCGTCCTCTTCTGAGTATATTTCCTTTTCCAGTAATTCTTCCACCTCGTTCCTGTTAGTAACGCCCTCTAGTTCATTGAGACGGCCTCTCCGACCACCTCTTCTTCGCCTGTTGCTTCTTCAGTTTCAGTTCTTTCAAAGAGTTCACCCTGTGCGTCTTTGGGATTGGGAGGATTTGTGCCTTCCAACTCGTAAATGAAGAGCGAAACCTGTTGGATTTCGGGACCGGAGAGCTGGTTCTTCCAGGATATCATCCCTTTTGCAGGAACACCATTTTCAATTGTAGCAATGATGTCCTCCATGCTGCCACCATGTATCCAGTACTGGTCCGCGAAGTTGGGACCAATTCCACCTTGTCCTTTGTTTCCATGACAGGCAGCGCAATAGTTCATATATATCTTTTGGCCGGCAGCAATGGCGACAGGACCTGTCACCGGAATTTCGCTTTCACCCTGGTTTGCAGCAAGCATGGCCTTGTAAGCGGCCACATCCTTCTCAGCTTGAGCCATTTCAGCCACATATTCTTCCTGCGAGGTTGGCCCCGTCTGAAGTACATGGTAGTGGATAAGATAGACTACCGCAAAAATGATGGTCACGTAGAACATCCATTTCCACCAGGGAGGAAGGTTATTGTCCAGCTCTCTGATACCATCGTATTCATGGTCGGTCAAAACGACTGCTTCCTGCTCCATTGGTTTCAGATCGTTGATGCGATCCCACCATTGAGCAAAGGCCGAAGGTGCCTTCACTTTTTCTTCAGATGCTTCAGTCTCCTGTTGTGCAACCAGTAGCGTCTTGATTGCGCTTAATGTTACCAACAACACAGCCAGCGCAATCAAACAAACGACAAGGGCCAGGGTAAGCACCGTCTCCAAAAAATAGGTTTCAAAGAATCCAACTGTTTCGCCTTGAGCACTTGCAGCCAGAGGCAAGGTTGAGAGGGTGAGTATTGCAAGCTTTTTCATGACTCGGAATCGTTTTTGTCTAATGGCAATCTGGAAATTTGATCTAGTCGCTTCTTGTCCGATCTTATGACCCATACCAGGCATGTCAAAAAGAAGAGGAAGAATATGACGAAGGAAATCAGCGGGAAAAACTCTATTCCCGCGATTGTCTCCATATGATGTTTGATGAACTTTAGCATGACTCTGGCTTATTTTTCTTTAGGGTCTACTTTGCTGATATCCGTTCCAAGCCTCTGGAGATAGGCTATCAGTGCAACGATTTCCTTGTCCTTACTTACTCTGATACCTGCTTCTTCCAGGTCGGTTACAATGACTTCGGCTTGGGCGTCCATGGACGCTTGTATATCCGAAGCTTGCAGTTCAGGGTCGTAAGGAACCCCCATGGCTCTCATAGCACCTACCTTCGCATTCGTGTTTGCAGTATTCAGGTCCTGCTCAAAAAGCCAGGGGTAGGGAGGCATGATCGATCCTGGAGACATCGACGTCGGCTCTAGCATATGGTGGTAGTGCCAGCTGTTGGGATACTTGCCACCGATTCTCAGCAAGTCGGGTCCTGTACGTTTGGATCCCCATAGGAATGGATGGTCATATACAAACTCCCCGGCCTTAGCATATTCTCCGTATCGCTCCGTCTCAGATCGGAAGGGTCTTACCATCTGCGAATGACAGGCGTTGCAGCCTTCCCGGATGTATAGGTCTCGTCCTTCGAGCTCAAGTGGCGTGTAGGGCTTGACACTGGCTATGGTTGGTACATTGGACTTGATCAGGAATGTCGGTACCATCTCCACTATCCCGCCAATGGAGACCAGGACCAGACACCATACCAACATATTGACGGGTCTCCATTCGAAGATTCTCCTGTGCCAATGTTCATTCTTAGCAGGTACATAACCCGCATTGAGTGGTGCTGCCTTGTCTTCGGTCTCCTTCTCGAATTTTCCGCTATAAGCAGTCTTGACCAGATTGTAAACCATGATGAATACACCTGTCAGGTACAAGGCGCCACCGAAAGCGCGAAGTGCATACATAGGCTTCAACTGCGTAACAGTCTCCAGGAAATTAGGGTAAGCCAATACACCCGCTTCCGTAAACTCTTTCCACATCAGGCTTTGCGTGAAACCTGCCCAATACATGGGAAGCGCCCAGAAAATAATGCCAAGCGTCCCTACCCAGAAATGGACGTTTGCGAGTTGTACTGAAAATAGCTTGGTATTATAAAGTTTTGGAATCAAGAAATAGAGCATTCCAAAAGTCAGGAAGCCATTCCACCCGAGACCACCTATGTGTACGTGCGCTACAACCCAATCGGTAAAGTGAGCGATGGCGTTGACATTCTTCAAAGACAGCATTGGACCCTCGAAAGTGGACATGCCATAGCATGAGACCGCCACAACCATGAACTTGAGTATAGGATCTTCACGAACGCGATCCCATGCACCGCGAAGGGTAAGTAGTCCGTTGAGCATGCCGCCCCAGGATGGCGCGATCAACATGATTGAGAAGACTGTTCCGAGTGACTGTGCCCAGTCAGGTAAGGAATTGTACAGAAGGTGGTGTGGACCAGCCCAGATGTAGATAAAGATCAATGCCCAAAAGTGGATGATTGACAGTCGATAGCTGTAAACAGGCCTATTGGCCGCCTTGGGAATGAAGTAATACATCAGTCCCAGGTAGGGTGTGGTCAGGAAGAATGCGACGGCATTGTGACCATACCACCACTGCACCAAGGCATCTTGGACACCAGCAAACCAACTGTAGCTCTTGAAGAAGGTAACAGGAATCTCGAAGGAATTGACAATATGCAGCAGCGCCACTGTAACGAAGGTGGCGATGTAAAACCATATAGCAACGTACAGATGCCGTTCTCTCCTCTTGAGTATGGTCCCAAACATGTTGAGGCCGAACACCACCCAGATCAATGCTATAGCAATGTCTATGGGCCATTCTAATTCGGCATACTCCTTGGAAGTAGTGATTCCCAGGGGAAGTGTAATGGCGGCTGCAAGAATGATGGCCTGCCAGCCCCAGAAATGAATTTGACTTAGCGTGTCATTGAACATCCTGGCTTTGCACAGACGCTGCAAAGAGTAATATACACCTGCGAAGATGCCATTACCTACAAAAGCAAAAATCACGGCGTTTGTGTGTAATGGCCTGATTCTACCAAAAGTTGTGTACTGCAGATTGAAGCTCAGCTCAGGATAAATGAATTGCAATGCAACCAACAAGCCAACGGACATCCCCACAATACCGAAGACGGTTGCTGCGATGATGAACATCCTGACGATTTGGTTGTCATAACGAAAAATTTCCACCTCGGTGGATTGGTCTGAGCGCTTTGCTTCTTCAACGCCCCCCTTGGTTAGAGTGGTCTCCATTTATTGTTCGTTTTGGTTTTCGTTTTCTGGGAAAAGTATGCGTATGGAAGGTGTATAGTCATCCTCGAACTGTCCGGACTTACTTGCCCAAAAAAATGCACCTAGAAAAGCCACAGCTATGGTGAGACTGACGAGGATCAACAAAAAAATTACTTCCATACGCGCATATCTTGAGCAGCAATTTTATTGCACCTATGCACGGACCGACCTGATGGCATTCAGCGGGTTTCATGACTTTTGTCAGTGTTTTCAAGTTTGTTTAGAGGAGGCAGGTAGAGCTTTAAACAAGTTCAGCGCGCAGCAGAGAATCATGTGCATTCAGAAAGGTGCCTAGGTCGGGTTGGTAAGCTTTGCTAAGGGAAAATTTCATCCTTCCATCCTGGTCGGGATTTTTTTTATTTATCATTCTTCAGGATGACTTATATCATTCAGGATTCTTAAGTCAATGTTCATTTTTGGTTAAGTAATCAATTCGCAAACGATTGCATACAAAACCCTCGAAATGATGAAAAAAATACTTGTACCCACCGATTTTTCGAAAGAAGCTACCAACGCGATGCATTTCGCTACGCAGCTGGCTCGGAAAGCCGGTTCTGAAATATTGTTGCTTCATGTGTTGGAAGTTCCATATGGCTCCTTCAGCATTATGGGAGAGATTCATACCGACTACTCCTTTGAGCAACTGTATCAGGTACAACTAGTAAAGAAGACCCAGGAGAGACTGGAAGAGCTTGTTAGCGCTATGGAAGAGCAGGGTGTTTCTGCAAAGGCAAAACTGGAATTTGGCAACCCCTTCGAATTCATCACTGAGAATGTCACTGATGAACAAGTGGATCTGGTGGTAATGGGGTCCAAAGGCGCTTCAGGTCTTTCGGAGATCCTTATCGGGAGCAACGCGGAGCGAGTCATCAGGCACGCCAAGTGTCCGGTCTTCACCATAAAAGGAGAGACCAATCTTGATGGCATAAAGAGTATGGCTTTTGCTTCTGATATGTCTGAAGAACAAGATGAGATCGTAAAAAACATAAAGTCGTTACAGACTTTGTTGGGATTGAAGATACATATGGTGAGGGTGAAGACGCCCTACAACTACTTGACAGAAGGCCAGGCGCTGCAGCAACTTAAGGATTTTGTGGCCAGGAACAAATTTGAGAATTATTCCATTGGCACTGTCGAAGCGGAATTTGCGGATGAAGGAATATTGCGATTTGCGAACGAAAACGACGTGGGGATGATTGCCATGGGCACACATGGTAGAACAGGTCTCGCACACTTTTTCGGAGGTAGCACCGCAGAGGATGTTGCCAACCATTCGAATATTCCCATTTGGACAATAAAACTCGAGGGGGTACTCGAAGCTGCCAGCTAGTTCGGTGGTGATGAGTATGCAAAAGCCCGGTCAGGCCGGGCTTTTTTAGTCGACCAAAGAAGTAGAAACGATGCGTAAGTCGGTACTGGTCATAGGCGGATACGGAGGCACTGGCAAGGCCATTGTCAAGGCACTGCTGATGTACGACAATGTGAACATTCGAATAGCTGGCCGCAACGAACAAAAGCTCAAGGATTTTCAGGCAGAATGTCGACAAGACTTCCTAGGTTGTAGCGTAGAGGCGGATTTGCTCGATGTCAGGAAGAAAAGCTCGCTCTTGCCTGTAATGGAAAAAGTGGATCTGGTAGTCCTCGCAGCCACGACTCCTGATGCGGTCGAAGTCCTTGCCGAAGCCGCTATCGCCACCCAAACAGATGTAATGGATATCCTGGTCAGAGGTGACGTGGTCGACCGTCTGGCTACCTATGAAGAAGCCATGGAAGCAGCTGGTATCCGTTGGATTACTCAAAGCGGATTCCACCCAGGCCTTATTGCACCGATAGTGAAGCTTGCCAAGGATGAATTTGACTTCTACTGGAAGGCCAATGTCGCCATGGCGATGGACCCTGCCTTTACCACCATCAACTCGGTGAAAGAAATTTTGCATGAGGTTGCCCATCCCAGTTCACAGGTCTTGCGAGATGGCGTATGGAGAAAGGCAACTTACCGTGACACGATTTCACTCCCTTTTGAAGTATTTGGTCGCAAAATTTGCTATCCACTGCAAATGAAGGAAATGTACGGTTTGGAGCACGAAATTGGGCTGCAGGAATCCGGAGCGTATGCGGCGGGGTTCAACTGGTATATAGATTATCTGATTTTTCCTGTAGCTGCCGTCCTTGGCAGAATCAATGACAACTTGAGCGAGCAGCTATGCGGCTACCTTCTCTACCGAGAGGCCCGAAAATTTGGATCTACGAATCCCCGGGTAGAAATGGTCATGAAGGCAGAAGGTACCCGAGATGGCGCCCCATTGACGGTTCAGTATTCTATATGCCATCATGATGGCTACGAATTGACAGCATTGGCCATTGTCGCCTGCATAAACCAGATATGGACCAATTACCTTTCTTCACCTGGACTGCATCTCATGGGGCAGTCAGTTGATGAAAAAGAGCTCTTCAGAGATCTGCAAGCCATGTCCCTCGAGATCGAGGGGTATAAGCCTCCCGCACTCATGATCTCAAAATAGTGGATAAAAATGGGGTGGCTTCATCCAGGAGTTTAACAAACTATCCGAGGGTTGCACCTTTGGTTTTATCTTAGTCTCAACTTCAAGCAGAACCATGACTTCACAGATAACAAAGGTGCTGTATATCACGGCGGCCTGGACTTTCATTTCCTTCTTTAAGTTCTTGATTGGGTGGGGTCAGTTGACGGAAATGGAATATGATTTCACGAGGCGAGACCCCATGATCGCTTTCGAAGCAAGCATACTGACAGGTATACTGGCTGGGACGATCGGCGGCAGTGTGCTGGTCGTCTTTTGGGAGAAGTGGTTGCGCTCAAAGCCATATGGGTGGACACTCCGGAATATTCTGATAACCTACCTGGTGATATTTGTGCTGATAGCCATTTTGACAGGCCTCTTCCACCATGTCAATTATACAGGGCTTTCCGTTTGGCATCCTCAAGTATGGTATTTGGCGGTTGACAACCTTACCCATATCAGCACGCTCGTTCCGATGGTGTTTTGGTTGATGGTCGTAGTAGGGACCATGATTGTGTTCTTGGTAAATGACAAATACGGACCGGGCGTATTTCAGCGGATGTTGTTGGGTAAGTACTTCAACCCCTCGCGAGAGGAGCGGGTATTTATGTTTCTGGACTTACGAGCTTCAACGACGATTGCGGAAACCTTGGGTGAGCAACAATACTTCGAATTTCTCAAGGAAGTATACAAATCGGTGACACCTGGAATATTGAAGTTTGACGGAGAAATCTATCAATACGTGGGAGATGAAATTGTGGTGAGCTGGCCTTTTGAATCCGGCATTCACAAGGCCAATTGTATCAACTGCTTTTTCGAGATTCGGCAAATTCTGGCGAGTAGAAGAGACCACTTCCAATCACAATACAACGTAGTGCCTGAGTTCAAAGCTGGACTTCATTATGGTCATGTGATGGCGGGGGAAATTGGCGTAGTGAAACGCGACATTGCCTTCCTGGGCGACGTTCTTAATACCACCTCTAGAATCCAGGGCAAATGCAATGAGTTAGGGGTGGATATTTTACTGTCTGGATATCTTGTCCAAAAACTGAGAGGTGCAATCAAAGGGCTGAACCCCAAGGAACTGGGGGAAATTGATTTGAGAGGGAAGCGAAAAAAAGTAGCGCTCTTCACAGTGTAGCAAAAGCCAGGGTCTCACGGCCCTGGCTTGCATATCGGCTAACGCGCGTTTTGAATAGCTTCGGCTTCTTTTTTCAGGTCGTTGGCAAATGCTTCAAATGCCTCGTCGAATGGAGGTATGTATTTGGCATACATGGGGAACATAAGACCACCAATCTTTTCGGTCATCGTAAATCGGACGCCGGAGGTTTCCGGTTCGAGTGTGAATACCCGGTTGCCTTTCCCATCACCCCAGACCAATCTCCTTCCAGCGTCGAATTCCTTTACTTTCAGTTTGAAGGTCCTTTTTGGATCCAGGGTGGATTTCAGTTTCACCTTTCCGCCCAAAGCGATTTCTCCTTCGAGAGAGATAATGGTGGAATTCCATCTTGAATAGTCCGAGGCCGTTGTTATCAGTGCCCAAATTATTTCAGGTTCCGCCTTGATTTTGGTGGATACCGAGGTCGTTCTGCTGAAGGCTTTTTTCTCTGTTGATGCCTTGCCATCCTGGGCTTGTGTTGTAAGAGTTGTCGTCATCATTAAAATCGTTAGTATTCTTCTCATTTTCTGATTTTTGCTTTTGACGTTTCAGCAGCACATAACGATAGGCAACACAACGATTTTTTTTGATTTGCCAATGTTGGTGACAGACCTTAAATCTCAGCCACTATTCCAGCCGTTTGTATTCGATCCGCCAGTTCAGGTTCCAGGTCGCTCCTCCATCTAGTGAGGACTCCCAATCCCAGGTCATCGCTTCTTTTGTGATGTCATAGAAAACCATACGCTGTGTGAGTTTTTGGCCGTTTGGCCTATCGATGGGTTCTGTCTGAAAGATCCGTTTGTCGCCAGCAATGATGCCTTTGAAATAATAGAAGCCACTTTGATTGTCGGTCCAACACTGCTTCCAGGTCTCCGTCTGCGCGTGATACACGGAGAGGCTCTTGCCTTTGAATCCCTTGTTTTGACCATCGGTAATCTCGAAGTTTTCTTCGATTGCTACACCGTCCAGTACTTTCCGGATGTGATTTGTACCATACCCTTTTTTGTTGTCGGGTTCATCCCAGCTAGCCGACCACTTGCCAACCCAGAAATCGAAATAGGTTTCTGGTTTGCCCGAGACCTCCTGGCCATACAAGTGTACGTAGACAAGAATCAAGAAGCTGATTGCGGAAAATTTTTTCATTTTGACTTTTGTCGCCAAAATAGTCCTTTACGTTGCCGATGTATTGTAAAAATCGCCTGTTCAGGCAACGGACGTGATTAGCTTTTTCGTCAAAAGCACTGATGGACTGTAGCCAGTAATTTTCTGGCAGTCTCGAATAAAGTGGGCTTGATCATAATAGCCCAGCGCATGGGCAAGCTGAGCGAGTGACTTTGCTTCTTTCCGGTCGTGATAAGCCTGATTCAGTCTTCGGATGATTACAAATTCCTTGGGAGAGCAACCAATGATCTGGTTGAATAGATGTCGGAACCGGGAAGGGCTCAGGCCATGATTTGCGGCCAGTTCACTGATTCTTTGTTGAGGCGATTTGACCAATTCAATTGCTGCGTTGACAACGGCTTGGTGAGGGTGGTCCACAAATCTGGACGATAGAAATCGCTCGGCAATCAGACACCTTTCAAGATTGCTTTCAGCATGAAGAACCTGATCCTCAAATACTTGACCATCTACGCCCCAAGCTTCACTCAATCCGACAAGCTGGTTTTTGAAGTGCTGCGTCGGAATCCCGGAGAAATAGGAAAAACCACCGGGTTTGAATCGAATGGAGAATATATCCCCTTCGCCTATTGCTCGTAGGTGATAGGCCACACTGTGCAACCCGCCGATAAAAGTCGGTGATCGCATCGACCATTTTCCAGTTTGACCAGTTTGCATAAGCTGTGCATCCAATTGAAAGACTACCTCCACAATACCTTCTGGTATCATGAAGTCATCAGGTGTTCGTTTGGATACGGTATAGGACCGATAGCTTTCGACAAACGAGCTTAGGGGTGCTGATGGCGCAAATGACTGGTCTAGGTTAAGCATTAGACGTCCCTGATTCTTCGAGATAAGACTCCATCACCTTCCGGTTATGCTCCAGATGGTGTAGTTGAAGTTCTGCTGCGTCGGATTCGAAGGGATCAATACCCTTGACCAATTGCGTTCTCAGGTCAAACAGGTGAGCCTTGTCTGGATTCTGGGCATTTTGTACCAAAGAAATCTTGGAGCGCTCCGTTTCCTGATTTTGTTTCGGATTGAAAATTCCGTTGAGTTCAGTGCATTGGTGGCATATCCCCTCTTTGTTTATGAGGGAACATCGTTTGTCGAATATTGCTGTCATTTTGCTCCTGGCCGTATGCAGATAGTACTTCACCATAGAAACGGACAAATCAGTAATCAGTGCGATCTCCGCTACTTTGAAGTCATACACCTCTTTCAATAAAATGATCAGGTGCTGTTCCAGTGGAAGGGATTTTGCAATACATGTGAAACAGAAAGCTATGTGTTCTTTGATTTCGAATTTGCCTTGTGGCGAATGTTCACGAATTTGCATGGCCTCCTGGAAAAACGCATGATTCTTCATGGCTTCCTCACGGCATATATCAGTCACATTTTCCGGCCATCTTTTTTTGGCCCGGAGGTGATCCCTGGCAAGGTTCGAACCTATCGCAAAGAGCCAGGTTTTCATTGTGGAGTTTCCCTTGAAGGTGTCAAGTTTTTGATGTGCTTTGATATACGTCTCCTGAACCAGGTCCTCAGTATCATGAACACTGGCGGCCATCCTCAGGAGGTATGACTTCAGGTGCTGTTTGCATGATTCGAATTCTTCGTCAAGTTTCTGTTTGGTCATAGCAATGAAACAACTGGTGCTGCCAGTATCCTAATATAAAAAATACAGGACAGACTGTTTGCCGGGGAGCGTCGTTAGTCAACGGAACGGCATGGCGTGTTTTGTGCCCAATGCATGGCCAGGCATGATGCTAGCAGTACCTATGGGGCGATGCAGAGTCTCAATGGATCAGATAGGGGTCGCCCATTTGACCTGGTCGGGATTAAATGAGAAAGGGTAGCATTTGCTACCCTTTCTATCTTCAGTTTTTGCTTAGTACCTATTGTGGACAGTTCACAACCAGATCCCAGGCGGTACCTCCCCCTATACATCCACTCATGTAGATAATGACCTCTCTGGAGGTGCTAGGGTCATAATTGAACTGGATCGTCCTGAACCCGCCGGTTCCAACATATCCGTCGACACCGGAAGCACATCCATTGTTGACAGGAGGTGTGTCTCCAAAGGTCAAGGATGATCCTGATCCTCCTACCCAATTACGGTTGTAGAAGACGTCAATCCTATCAGGGACGGTGAAGGTGTTGTATTGTATATCGACTGATCCCGCAGTGCCTCCAAGGTCATACGTAAACACTGAAAGACCGTCATTTCCGGATACGGTATTGGAGCTACATGTTTGCAAATCGTCTACAGTCACTGTTGTACTGAGAATGTTACTCACTAACCCATTCGCATCATAAATACAATATTCAAGTGTGAACGTCCCTGTGGTTACATTGTCAGGTATTTCCACAGGCAGTACGATCTGTCCGGAGGTAGCAGCCTCATCGTCAGTAAGGTCGAAGTAAGTGGAGGCGCCATTCACTTGAACGTAGCAGCCGCTGTACCCGGGTGAGGTAGTACTTGAATAGGTAAAGGGTAGGAACAGTGTATTTCCTGCGGATACCCGTGCGGAGGATTGATTGTTAGTGACATCTGGCGCTGTAGACAGCGTGCTGGGTGAAGGCGGATTGCCGGACACCGACATTGCATTGGTCAAACCGAGTACCCCGGATAGGGCATCTGCATCAGTAGGGTCTACCGTGGTTTCGGCATTACAAACGTAAGCGACGTCTGAAACCTCATTGCTGTCCAATACTCCGTCACGATCTTCATCCAGACCGGTGGAGATTTTTTGCCCACCCGCAGAACAGTTGACTCCTGCTGCCTCATCTTCTAAGGTGACCAGGGTGGTCAGGCCATCCTCACCATCCTCTCCATTACATACATACTCAGTTTGGTCTATCTCATTGTTGTTCAAGTTGCCATTTCCATTATCATCAACACCTGATTCGATTTTCAGACCTCCATTTGCACAATTTGAGCCAGCAGCCTCTGTTGTCACTTTGACCAGGCTGTTGTTTCCATTTATGCCGTTGCAAACAAAAGCCGTTGCTGTAACCTCGCTGTCATCTAAATTGCCATTCCCATTCGTATCCAGGCCGCTTTCAATTCGCGTACCACCATTCTCGCAGCGGTTGCCTGCGCCTATACTGGTCACGGTAACCAGGCTGTTCACACCATCGGCTCCGTTACAGATGAAGCTGGAACTTGTAATTTCGCTTGCATCCAGGGTGCCGTTGCCGTTGGAATCAGCCCCTACATCTACTCGCACTCCTCCATTCTCGCAGTTGGCTCCAGCGGGTTCGGAGCTAATTGTGCTCAGTGTACTGACCCCTTGGGGACCCTCCGGTCCTTCTGGTCCTTCACACGCCACAGTAAGTAGGAACACCATTGAGAAAACGGTAGCAAACCGTTTCCAAAACTCTGTCGTCTTGATAATAGTCATATTAGTTCGTTGGTTATGCTTTGTCTCTAATTTAAGGCATGTCGCGGTATTATAGAGGCCAAACCACTAGAAAACCACCGTAAATACCGAAAATTAGGTAGGTAGATTTGATGGTATACTAGGCTATAGTCGTGGAGAAAAGAAATATGCCAGAATAACTGGCTACTTGTTTCCTTTCCAGCGGCGCTTCTTCACTGAAGGAATACCCGCTTTGATTCCGCCCGTTTCCAGGAAGGTGTATGCCAAGGAGATCTGTAAGCCCCCAAGGTTTTGGTCCGGACCGGGAAAATCTGTCAATCCTATGTTGTACCGGAGATTTAGATTCAACCCAAAGGGAAGGTCGTAGCCCAGACCAGTTTGTAGACCTACATCTGTACTCTCCGTCGTGTTGTCAATGTCTACGGTGAACCCATCTTCATCTTCGGACTCTGCAGAAATGAGGAAACCAACTCTTGGCCCCAGAAGCAAATGTGCACCACCTATAACGTAGAACTTGAATAACACGGGTAGCGTAATCCGATTGTATTTGAATGTGGTAACAACTCCCAACACTTCGCCTTCAAATTCATCGTGCGAGAACAGTAATTCGGCCTGTCCGGCCAGTCTCTTAATCCGAACACTGGCGACTGCACCACCATGATAGCCAAACCCGTCTCTTTGATCGCTGTCACTGAAGTCGAAATTTTCCAGTGTGGGCAACCCTGCTCCGGCTGTCGCGCCCAAGTAAAACTTCTGCCCCACCACGACATGGCCTGATGCAAAAAACAATAAAATGATACATGCAGTGAGGGCTTTCGGAAGGCTCTTTTGTGGCGACATGGAAATTGATTATTCTTCCCTAAGATAGTGAGAATTGCAAAATATGGCCATTTGGAGCGCATGGGTTATGCGGTTACCGTCTCAGAAGTTTGGGTCCTGACCTCATTGGTATGTGGCTTGGTCTCCTTTACACCAAATAGAAATCTCGTGATTCTGAAGGGCCGCACAAGAAATTCGTAAATCAGCAGGGTGAATATCAGCGACAATGTGCTGACAAAAATGTACTTGGCAAAGACGCCTTCTTCAACCTGAATTACATAGTAGCCAATGGTTATGATCACTGTTTGATGCAGAATGTAGAAGGGATAGATCGCCTGATTCATGTAAGCAAGTACCGGACTTGGTCGGTTGAGGTATCTGCCTGCATAGCCCAGGGCCATAAGTATCCACATCCAGGTGTTCATGGCAAACAAAGCGCTGTAGCTGTAAAGCTGCAGGGGACTGTCCATACCATCCTCCAGACGGTTCCAACGGAAGTAATTTATCAAGACAATCATGCCGAAAGCCAGGCCAAGGAAAGTGCGGCGGTGAGAGATGATCTGATCCCATAAACAAGGGGCACAACCGACGATGTATCCTGCGAAGAAGAATGAAAACCAGTAGGGATGGAAAGCCCAATCATTGATGAAGTCATTGGTGCGCCCGTTGCCGATTGTTATGGTCAGATAGACCACCAGGGTGGGTATGACCAGCAGAAACACCCCTAGTATTCCATTTTGGCCAAGGAATCGATGCAATTGAGCTTTGACATTAGGTCGTTTTAACAATAAAAACAGGGGTAGTCCGACTGCTGAATAGAAGAATAAGTAGAGCACAAACCACATGTGATGCCAACTGAAATCCCCAGCAGGATAAGGCACAAAATTGAAAGTCTGCGGGTAAAAATCGATGAAAGATTGGTAGAGTCCGGGGCTGTCTGATATCCGCTCAAAATAGATTTGAGGAGGTACGATGACAAACATGGACAACACCAGAGGTATCATCAGTCGGTTGTGTCGTTCTTTCAGGTATTGCCAGTTGCTTCGCCGCCGCAAGGCGAGGAAGGTTCCGTAACCTGAGATAAAAAAAAGCAGTGGCATACGAAAGCGACTGAGCCAGAAATTGAACTCAAGCCACAGGTAGCTGGTCTCAGCATTTTTGATATGCCAGCCCCACTCAGCAGTGAAGATCATGGCCACGTGAAAATACAGTACAAGGATTATTGCGATTACCCTCAGCCAGTCGATGTCGAATCTACGTTTCATTCTGATAGCTTATAATGGTTGGTTATTCGTAGCGCAGTGCCTGACTAGGGTTAATCAATACGGTTCTCAGCACTGCAAAGGTGACCGTCGATACAGCAATCAAGATCAGAAGCCCCGAACTTGCAATGATTGGAATCAGGTGTGAGGCTTCTCTGTAAGCAAAGGCCTGCAGCCACTGTTGCATCAGCCAGAATCCCAGGGGTATCCCTATGACTAGTGAAACGGCAACAATTTTCAGGAAAGCGACATTTTCCATAAACAGGATATCCCGAACCCTGGCACCCACAACTTTGCGAATGCCTATTTCCCTGGTTCTCTGGGTGATTACAAGATAAGCTAGGCCCAATAGACCCATCCCTGAAAGTATGAGTGCCAGTAAGGTGAAGATGTTAAAAACATTCAGTGCTTTCCTGTCTGCTTCGTATTGCGCCGCGACGTCTTCGTCCAGAAAAGAGTAGTCAAAAGCAAGTTCTTTATCAAATTGGGCATGAACCTTTTCCAGTTCGGCGATCAGTGGAGGAAGGCTTGTGCCGGATTCGATGCGAATTAGTAGGTAATTGATCTGTCCTGGGAGAATGTTGATGGCGATGGGTTGAATGGCTCGATGGAGAGATTTGTAGTGAAAATTTTGTACTACGCCTACAATCTTACCTTCTCTGGGTGCTACTTCTTCATTCCAAATGATCTTTTCGTCGAAGAGGTTATCCAGGTTGAGTTGGTCAGCCGCTGCCTGATTGACAATGAAACTAGCACCTAGGGAGTCTTGACCCATACTTTTGTCAAACCACCTACCAGCATTCAACTGAATACCAAGCACCTGTAAGGCATCATAGTCTACCCGTAGCTCAGAGCAATCGACAACGTCTAGCGGCGTTGCAGCGGCAAAGATGATATTCTGATTGAACTGTCCGGCTGGGATATTGCTAATTCCGCCCACGGCTTTCACACCACTTATCTTCCTGATTTCATTCTTGATAGACTCTGCCTTGTCTACCTCCGACTGTGCGTGAAGCTCAAACACCATCACTTGCTCCTGGTCAAAACCGAGCTCCTTCTCCTGCATGTATTGGATTTGACCCAGCACGACCATGCTACCAAAAATCATTACAGCGGATACCAGAAATTGCAAGGCGATGAGGCCCTTTCTCAAACCAACTCCCTTACGTTGGTTGGTGAATTTTCCCTTTAGAGTTTCAACGGGCTTGATATGTAAAATGGAGAATGCAGGGTAGAAGCCACTGATCAGTCCAATCAGCAACACCAACCCGAGACTAAATGCAATCGCTGTAGGCGAAAACAGCTCGACAATATCCATATCCTTACCGAGTATCTGAAGGAAGTCGCCAAACAAGACCGTCGATAAGAAATAGCCCAGGACTAAAGCTATGAGACTTGTAATGCAGGATTCCGCAATGAATTGCCTCAATATTCCTGCTTTGTCACTACCGAGGGTTCTTCGAATCCCCATTTCCTTTACCCTTTCGAGGGCTCGGGCACTTGATAGATTGATAAAGTTGACACATGCAATGACGATCAAAAAGACAATGGAAGCGCCTAGGATCTGGATAAAGATGATGCTGCTGTTCGCCTCCAATTCCCAACGCAGTTTGGAGTGCAGGTGGATATCAGTTATAGGCTGTAGCGCAGCAAAATTTCGGCGACTCTTCATATCCAGAACTTGATCCTCTGTTAATTCGATGTAATTGGTGAGCCAGTCAGGGATTCGGCTCTCCAGCTCTGTAGCGTTGGTCCCGGTTTTCAGCTTTAGGTAATTGAAGTGCCCAAAATCACCCCAGGTCCACCAAAAGGATTCAGGGTCCGCGGACTTGGCAGTGACATAGGATATCAGGATTTGCGGGTGGAAGTGGCTGTTGGTTGGGGGATCTTCCATGACACCCACAATTACACCTTTGAAATCGTATTCCACCACTTCAATAAATTTACCAAGCGGGTTCTCATCGTCGAAATATTTCCTGGCCAGACGTTCTGTGATGACGATATCCCCGATGTTTCGCAATACCTCATCTTCGTTGCCAATGAGAAGTTTGAAATCGAAGACGTCAAAGAATGTAGAATCAGCAAGAAAGGCATCCGGCTCCTTGAATAGTCGGTCGTTCTCGGCATTGCGGATATAAATAGATTGAAGCGTAAGACCGGCACCATATATAGGTGTAATACTCACGCCGGCTTCCACTTCCGAGAAATCCCTTGCCATTGCCTGAGCAAGTGGATGCGGAGTTCTTGTTTGGGGGTTCGAGGTCATCCAAACTACCCGATGAATGTCTTCTGCCTTGTCGTGGAATCGGTCATAGGATAGCTCGTGTTGCAGGTAGACGAAGATCATCAGGCAACTGGCAATGGACAGGGTCAATCCAAAAATATTGATGGCAGCAAATAGCTTGTTGCGTCGGAGGTTTCTGTAGTAGACTTTGAAGAAATTGATAAGCATGGCACTTGTGATTAATGACAAGTCAAATGTATCTACCATGCTCACCAATTGAGGTTTTTCCCTGGCAGGTGAACGTTCGACCTTATCGGAACGAACGCCTCGATCGCGATATTCAGAAGGAGTCACACCAGTAATTTTCTTGAAGGCGGTATTGAATGCGGACTTGGATGCGTAGCCTACTTTGTTTGCAATAACCTCAATTTTTTCGTGTTGGTGTTTAGGGTCTGTTAGGAGCTTCCGTGCCGCGTTGATACGGACCGATGCGAGCAGGCCGAAAAAGGTCTGTTGTCGCGTTTCGTTAAGCACCTGACTCAGGTGGTGGGTCGAGGTGTTTAGGCGCTTGGCCAGGCCTGAGAGGGACGCGTCGCCTTGAAGGAGATAGTCTCCTTTTGCTTCTTCATCGAGCTTGGTCGCGACCGAGGCTTTCTCTGAGGCTTGCAGGTCCGACTTGGCATACTTCTCAATGGGAAAAGGCTCCATAGCACTGTCTTTCCCAAGGTAGAAGTGACCGGCCACACCATAGAGGATCAATATCACTACCAACCCCGACGGAACGGAATAGGCACAAATCACCGCCAAAAGCATGGCCACTACCGAGGCGTTTAGGAATTGAATTCGAGGCCCGGCATTAGTAAAAAGTGATATGCCTTTTTGTCTGTAGCAACTCCCAATATTTCTCGTATGCATGGCGAGCTCCCATATGGTTGCAAATGCCAGGATCCAAAGCCCATACGGGATCTCCAACATAGCAAGAATACTCGTGATCACGATGGGTAGGAGGTTTACCAGCTCCCTTGGCAATTGGACGCCAACATTGAAGATCTGGTGCAAGTGGAAGGTGGCCAGTCTTGGCAATAGTGCTACTGAAATAAAAATGATAGTGGTTGGAGATTCCTGGAATATCCCTATGGAGGCGATCAACCAGAGAATCCATGTTGCTGAAAGGGGGAGACTTCTGCGTCTTATGCTCTGGATAAGAAGACCAAGGATAAGTCCAAAGCCAATAAAAGACGCATAGCGCAGCATATGAAGTGATGATTTCGTTAAATTTTAAAGCTAAAGCAATTCTTGAAAATGAGTGTATTGGATCGATTTTCTTCCAGCATGGGACGAAGGGATCAGGGACCGAATCAGAGCATCGCTGCAGAGATCAGCCGAGGTGTCGATGTAGAACTTCTCGAGGAAGTAATCAGTGCCACCGATCATGCTACTCCGGCCATCGCAAATGATGCTGTAATGACACTGATGGTGGTAGCCGAACATAGACCAGAAATGCTGAAGCCCCATGTTACGCATCTGTTTTCATTGCTTCAATCCACAGCGAGTCGCCAGGTATGGGGGAGTATGATTGCACTCTCGCACCTGAAAGAGATTTGTTGGAAAGAAATCTACGATAACCTCGGCTTGATTCTGGATACGATGGATAAGGGCTCAGTTGTGGCTCGAGATCATGGCTATTCCTTGTTGGTGGCATTGTACGAGCAAGACCCCGAATGCCTGTGGCCATTGATGAAGGAGCAATTGCTAAAATGCCCACCGAATCAATTCGGGCAATATGTCGAGAAGACGATGCCTGTGATTCTTCAAAAAGACTTACCAGGGCTCGTTCAGGTTGTAGAGGTTCGACTAGAGGAATTTGACAATGAATACCACCGGAAGCGAGCCCTCAAGAATTTGAGGAAGTTGAGAAAGTGATCCTTAGGCAGTTGCCTCCGAAGCTAATCACGACGACGAGTCAATGAAATCCATCATCTGACTGAATAGAACTTCGTATTACTTATAACTTTTTGTTGTTAGGGTAGTTTAACTATTCATCCCCGGATTGCCTCTACTATTGCGCTCCCTCTCGATCTAAGGTGTATCCGGTAGGGATAATAGATTACTCACTTTCAATATCTCAGGGCAATGAAAGGATTATTCCCTGCGCTTGCTATTGTGCTGCTATTCGGCCTCATTGTCTCCCTATTTTGGGAGCATCAATTCAAGCACTATATGTCCGAAGCATCTGACCTTCACCAGCTGAAGATACCCCAGGAAATGCTGGCCAAAGAAATTGGCTATCCAGAAGCACCTCTATTACTCCATTTCTATGATGAAAACTGTCTGATCGCCCGATCTAATTTGGAACACGCGTTGAAGTTAATGGAGCGATATCAAGACGCCGTCAAGATCGTGGTTATAGCCGTTGGCGAAATCGATACTTCCACATTCTGTCGAAAGCTACCTGCTGGCGTCGCAATGGTCCATGATAAGGAAGCAGTGATCGCCAAATCTTTCGACGTACAGCGCACACCCCATGCCATCCTATTCGACACTGGCGAGACGCGATTTCGTGGCAATTATGTCGTGAACGGCATTATCTGTGGGCCTTACAACATGGAATACTCTGCGCCCGCTATTGCTCTAAAATATTATACAACAGGTAGATCCATTCCACTCTTTAAACTACAAAGTGATACGGGTGCTGCTTGCAAAATTTGACCGCTATGACAATTTCATCATATTCCAAAAGAACGGATCGGAGGCTACTTCCCATGCTCATTGGCTTATACCTATTTGGTATTGGTATTTCTTTCCACTATCAGTCCTGGATTTTCGGCTTGGGCGTGGGTACAGCAAACATATTGATGTATGCGGTGGCCTACTACTTTTTCGCAGGAAGACTCCTGGGACGAATGGTTACCGCAGCAGCCATGGCCATCTACATGTTGCAGTACCTGGCGCAGATGCAGGGGCTATATGAGATGCATTTCTGGTTTTTTATTATGCCTATCGCGCTGATCACTTTCCAGGATTGGCGGGTGTATATACCCTTTGGGTTATTGGTCGTTATACACCACTCAGGTATTTTCCTCATGTCTCAGCAGGGGTACGATCAATACCTGAAATACCTGGTGAATACGGATAGTATGTCCTGGATGGTGTTCCTATACCACATGGGATTGGCCCTTCTCGGGATTATTTTGAGCATTGCGGTGTCCGTGCTCCTTAGAAAAGAGTCACAAGCCTCAAAAACTGCTACTGCCCAGCTTGATGCCCAACTTGGTGAGATGAACGCCGTGGCACACCGAGTGAAATCATTGGCTGAAGTTTATACGGCCAACGATCGCATGGATCAGGGCCAGTCGGCAGCGGAAGCGCTTAAGCAATTGGGTAGTGACTTCGATCAGGTGATTGGCGCTGTGATCAGCGATACCGATGCTGTTCTGAGCAAGGTGATCGATGAAGGTGACCTGCATGAGCGAATTCGCCTGGAAGATAAAAAGGGGGTTTGGTATGAACTTTCTGATTCCATCAACAGATTGCTGGACACTTTTGCCAAGCCGATTTTTAATCTTAACATGATCGTCAACCAGATGGCTCAGGGCAACCTGTCTGTACGCTATGAAGAGACTTCTAAGGGGGAGATCAAAGAATTCGTCGAAAACCTTAATACATCTCTCGACCGGTTGAATGACTTACTTCTGAAGATTTCAGAGGGTGTCAACATCATGCAACAGAATGCGGAGGAAATGCTTGTGGCAGGCCAGGAGATGAATACTAGTACCGGTGAGATTGCCGAGAGTATCGGCGAAATGAGCAACGGTGCGCAGCGACAGGTTTCTAGCGTCGATCAAATATCTGATATTATGACCAGACTTTCGCAGACCTCCAGAGATATGGAGTCAAGTTCTGAAGTAATCAGCAGCACCACAAAGCAGGGGTTGGACCGGAGTCAAAATGGCAAAGCCTTGTTGGATTCCATGCTTAGCAGTATGCGTGAAGTTTTTGAAAATGCCAATGAAACCAAGAAGTCCATGGCGATATTGGAGGGCAGATCTGGTGACATCTCCAGAGCACTTAGCGTAATCAACGAAATCGCACAGCAAACGAATCTCCTTTCCCTCAATGCGGCCATTGAAGCCGCCCAGGCGGGTGATGCCGGTCGTGGGTTTGCGGTAGTGGCCGAGGAAATCAGGAAGTTGGCCGAGCAGTCAAAGCATTCTGTAAAGGAAATCAGCAAAGTCGTGGCAGACGTGAATGCCGATATGCAGCGAGCGACTATTGTCATAAATGCAATGAATGAGGGAGTGGAGAGCGGCGTAACCACTTCGGGAAAAGCATCTGAGGCTTTTGCAGCCATTGAGGAGGCCTCCGTACAAGCGGAAAAACTCAGTCTTGAGGTCCTGAGTAAAGCCAAAGATCAATCGCAAGAGATAGACAATGCGCTACAGCATATAGAAGCTGTGGTGGTTGTGGCGGAGGAAACTGCAGCCGGCACCGAAGAGATTGGTGCTTCGGCGGCACAGCTTGCCAACGGCATGGAGACTTTCAATCAGCGATTTCAACGTCTAAATGAGATGTCTTCGTCACTGAAGGGGGATATAGGCGCGTTCCAACTGCTTCTCCCGGTCCATCGCACAAACGAGGAGCCGTCTCCGGCAACACCTGCATCCTAAGTCAGGAATCTTTTCCTTATTTTTCCCTCTTTGACCTGATGCCATGATAGCCTGGGAAGATTTCGAAAAAGTGGACATGCGTGTCGGTACAATCATTGCCGCAAGAGCGTTTCCGCAGGCGCGAAAGCCTGCGTACATTCTGGAGATCGACTTTGGTAGTGCTATTGGGATCAGGAAGAGTTCTGCACAGATCACCAACCATTATCTTCCGGAAGACTTGATTGGCTCTCAGATTATTGCAGTAGTGAATTTTCCTCCGAAACAAATAGGCCCGATTCGAAGTGAATGCCTGGTCATGGGGCTCTATGATGAAACCAGGGAAGTAATATTGCTTAGGCCGGACAAGCCGTCTCCGAATGGTTCAAAAGTCGGCTGACTTTCCTTCTTACCAGACAATCTAGGCATTGCGATTCCAGAATAAGAATTCATGTGACGACAATTGAATCTCTGTGCAAATGAGCGACAGTTGTCAATGAACAGAACTCCAAAACCCTACTGGCGGCTTGGTCTCAGCTAAGGGATTTTCCGTTCGATTAGGTGTTCGTGAGCTCACAAAACATTGGAAGAGACCCGGCAGAGATCACTGACGTATCCTTGTCATGCTTTCTAGTAGAGACATAGATCAATATTCGAACCTTAATGACCAATTGCTGAACCCGTTTGGAAGGGCATTCTCGGACTTTTGAAAGAATAATTCTTTCCCAATGCAAGTACAAGAAGAGACTCTGCCGCTATCTAATCAACTATTATCAGGCACACCTGCAGATGGAGCTGATAAGGAGCGTATTCCTACGCGTGTTTTTGAAAGTTCTGAACAAGCAGTATCGAGGATAGCCCAATATATCGCTCATTGCATTAGATCCAAAACTCATGAGGAGGGGCCGTTCATATTAGGGTTGGCCACTGGGTCTACTCCTAAACCCTTGTATAAGCAACTTACCCGGCTTTATGTAGAAGGGGCACTTAGTTTTCGCAATGTGATAACCTTCAATCTCGATGAGTATTATCCCATAGAACCGAAAGATGTTCAGAGCTATGTGCACTACATGCATGAGCATTTTTTTGATCACGTAGATATCCCGCCAGAAAACATCCATGTCCCGGATGGAACGTTGCCTCAAGCGACAATAGGAGCTTATTGTGCTAACTACGAAAAACTGATCCATGATTACGGAGGGTTGGATTTGCAGATTTTGGGTATCGGAAGAACAGGTCATATTGGCTTCAATGAACCAGGATCGAGCCTAGGCTCAAAAACCCGCCTGATAACATTGGACAACATCACTCGTATTGATGCTGCCGGCGATTTTCATGGAACTCAAAACGTTCCACGGAAAGCCATAACCATGGGGGTCGACACCATCATGAATGCCAAGGAAATCATTTTGATGGCCTGGGGAGAAGGCAAGGCGAAAATTGTGAGATCTATGGTTGAAGGTCCTGAGACAGATCAGATTCCGGCAACCTTCCTCCAAAGGCACCGCAAGGTTAGTGTAATCTTGGATGTTGCGGCTGCCTCGGAACTGACCCGAATAAAAACTCCATGGCTTGTAACTGAATGTGAGTGGACCTCAGCTATGATTCGAAAAGCCGTCGTGTGGCTTTGCCAACATCTCAATAAACCAATCTTGAAGCTCGTTGACAGGGACTACAATGACTTTGGGATGGGCGACCTTCTCAATATCCACGGGTCTGCCTATGACCTCAATATCAAGGTTTTCAATGAGCTACAGCATACGATTACAGGATGGCCCGGAGGTAAGCCGGGGGCAGACGATACTTTCAGGCCGGAGCGGGCAAAGCCTGAGCAAAAGAGAGTAGTCATATTCAGCCCACATCCCGATGACGATGTGATTTCTATGGGTGGAACCTTTATTCGACTTCACGAGCAGGGACACGACGTGCATGTGGCATATCAGACTTCCGGGGATATTGCCGTATTTGATCATGATGTGGTTAGATTCATCGACTTCTACCGGGACTTCAGTCGGGTGACTGGCCAGGCTGAAGGCAAAGAGGATCTGCTGTACGAAGAAGTCATTCAGGCGGTCGAAAGTAAGAAGCCGGGAGGACTGGATTGGGATGTTGTTCGAAAGACCAAGGCGCTAATCCGCAAGGGAGAGGCCAAGGCAGCCTGTCGCTCCGTTGGACTTGGAATGGAAAAAGTACATTTCCTGAACCTTCCATTTTACGAAACAGGAGTGGTTGAGAAGATGCCCGCTTCCGATGTTGATGTACAAATCACAATGCACTTGCTCAATGAGGTTAAACCGCATCAGATCTTTGCTGCGGGGGATCTTTCAGATCCACATGGGACTCACCGCGTGTGCCTGGAAGTTATCTTCAGTGCGCTGCATCGATTGAAGACAGCCTCTCCCAAATGGTTAGAAAGCTGTTATCTCTGGTTATACCGCGGTGCATGGCAAGAATGGGACATCAGTGATATAGATATGGCAGTGCCATTGAGTCCCGGGGAAGTCATCAGGAAGAGAAAGGCGATATTTCAACACCAGTCGCAAAAAGACACACCGGTATTTCCTGGAAGTGACCCAAGAGAGTTTTGGCAGCGGGCAGAAGATCGAAATAGAGACACGGCCAAACGATATGATCAACTGGGGTTGGCCGAATATGAGGCGATAGAAGCGTTCAAAAAACACCTCTTTTGACCTTCACCATTATCCAATCAATGACTACATGCATGGTCCTTCTTATCAAGAGGATTGAAGAAAACCATAATTAGCAACTAGACAAACAATGAATGATGAAAGAAAACGCTTGCGCGTAGCGAGTATCGGCTGCGGAAACAGAGCTCGAGTTTATCTCAGCTTAATAGCAGAACAGCCGCAGAATTTTGAAATTGTTGCTGCGGCTGACCCTATTGGTGAAAGGTTGGCGGCAATGAGAGAACTTTCGAATTGTGAGGATTTTCGGTCTTTTGAAAATGCGGATGATTTGCTCGGTCAACCACGATTGGCAGATGTTTTACTCATAGCTACTCAAGACAACTACCACTACGATCCTGCGGAAAAGGCATTGCAAAAAGGCTATGACCTCATCCTTGAAAAACCCATGTGTCACCGTTTCGAAGATATCGTTAAGCTTGAGTCAACCGCAAGGTCATTGGGCAGGCGGGTTATCGTTTGTCATGTGTTGCGCTATACCTCGTTCTACCAGAAGTTGCATTCAATTATTCAGAGTGACACATTAGGGGACATCATCACAATGCATGCATCGGAAGGTGTGGAGCCTTGGCATTTTGCTCACAGTTATGTGCGAGGTCATTGGGCGATCATGGAGGAATCTACGCCCACCATTGTTGCGAAGTGTTGCCACGATATGGATCTCTTACATTGGTTGCTGGGTAAGAAATGCACAAGAATCTCCAGCTTTGGGGCATTATCATTCTTCAAAAAGGCGAATGCTTCAAAAAGGCAAATGTATCCAATGTTCGAGGCTGCCAGGTACCTTGAACCCAAGATGCGCGTTTGGCTAGACCAGGTTTGTGATGACCCACAGGCCTCAAACGATGAGGTATTTGCTTGGCTAGCGAAGAGTCCTTGGGGGAGAAGTGTCTTCGATTGCGACAATAATGCCGTCGATCACCAAGTGGTCAACCTGGAATTTGAAGAGGGTGCCACCGCCACCTTCACTATGACTGCCTTTGACGAAGGGCGAAACTGTGAGATTCACGGTACAAGAGCGCGGCTTAGAGCCGGGGATTTTTGCAGGGATTTTACTGGTTCGGATATCATTGTCACCGAACACGCCACGGGAGATACGCAAAAGATTGTTGTTGAGGATCAAAATCCCCATCTCAAGTTTGGGGGATATCATAACGGGGGAGATGTGGGTTTCATCAAAGCCCTTCATAAGCTCTTTACGGATCCTGAGCCACCAATTACCTCTATCAGCGCCTCTGTTCACAGTCACGCAATGGCGTTTGGCGCTGAGGAGGCCAGGAAATCTGGTAGCGTAATTGAACTGAGGGAGTTCTTTCAAGATCACAAGACCATGGTCCATGCATTGGATTGATTGGGGCGTAGTCTGTCTTTATGCCATTGCCGCAATGGCTATTGGATTCTACTATACAAAAAGAGCCTCTGAGGGGATGGAGGACTTCTTTGTGGCTGGTCGAAGTCTGGGTTGGTTTGTATTGGGGACCTCCATGGTAGCAACTACTTTTTCAGCCGATACTCCCTTGTTCGTAGCCAGTATCTCCAGAGAAATCGGAATTTTCGAAAATTGGTTGTGGTGGTCGGCAGCTATGGCTGGCATGGCTGGAGTTTTCTTTTTCGCACACCTCTGGCGAAGAAGTGGTGTTGTCACAGAAATCGAATTCATATCATTGAGGTATGCTGCATCTAGGCAGAATGATGCCCTAAGGATCTTCAAAGTTGGTTTTGAGGGAATTCTGATGAACTGTATCCTAATGGGCGGGATTTCCATTGCAGTGGGTAAGATTATCGAGACCATTGTTCCCCAGAGTAAGGAAGTGCTGGTCACACTGCCAATTTTCGGAGAACTGTCAGGTACCGCCATGCTGGTATTGGCGCTGGGCATTTGTGCAGTTATCTATTCCGCCTTGTCAGGATTGTATGGAGTGGTGTATACTGACCTTATCCAATTTGGCCTTGCCATCGTAGGGTCCATCGCGCTTTCGGCAATGGTCTACGCAAAGTCAATTGACGGTGGGTTACTCCATAATTTGGGTTCTGCACCAGGCTACCGTCCTGATTTAATCAAAATATTTCCCTCATTTGAAAAACTGGATTTCACCACATTTACATTCATCGTCTACTTGACCATATCATGGTGGGGAGCGGCTTCCGGCTCCGGTAATATGGTCCAACGACTGCTATCAGCGAGAACAGAAAAGGATGCCGTGAAGGGGTTTTTCTGGTACAACGTATGTCATTACATTCTGAGGCCCTGGCCTTGGATCATGGTAGGGCTCCTCTCTCTGATCTACCTACCCAACATCGATGATACAGAGATGGTGTTCCCTTGGATGATAAATGAGTTCTTACCTGTTGGATTGAAAGGGGTTATGGTTGCTTCCCTTTTTGCGGCCTATATGAGTACAATCGATACGCACTTGAATTGGGGGAGTTCCTATGTCGTCAATGATCTATATAAGCCATTCATAAAGCCTCAGGCTGATTCAAGGCACTATGTCAAAGTGGCAAGGATCATTATGCTCATCATTACGTTGGCAGCCGTACTTGTAGCCTCTCAGCTTAATTCAATATTGCAGGTATATAAATATGTAGTGCTTGTTGGTGGTGGTTTGGGTACCGTACTGATCGCCCGTTGGTATTGGTGGCGTGTGAATTTGAAAGCGGAGCTGACAGCATATGTACTTAGCTTTCTCCTGGCACCAATACTGACCATTTTCCTGACAAATGGCCCTGAATCGGACTTTTTTGCCCTCAGGCTGTTGGTGATGACCACTGTGGTGACTTTGGCTTGGGTGGTGGTAGCCTACATAACTAATCCGGTACCTGATACGCACACGATTGAATTTCATAGAAGGCTCAAAGTGGGGGGAAGAGGTTGGCGCGTTGTGGCTCGTCTCACGGGTCAAAAAGGGGAGGATGATAGGATTCCTAATGCAGCGCTGGGCTGGTTTCTTGGGTGCGTGGTAATTTATGGCTTCATGCTCGGGGCAGGTAAACTCCTGCTGCATCAATGGTTCCAAGGTGCGATATACATTGTCATAGGTGTAGTAAGTGCCATTCTTATAAGTAAAGTCGTATTGAAACAACTGTTTAGACCTGATGGTATATGAATTCTAGTCTCTTGTGTGCCCAGAAATTTGGACTGGTGATACTATCGGCGTTCCAAATGGTTTTTCTGCTAGGTGCCTGCCAGGACAAAGTGGAGCCAGCCGCAGTCGAAATGACTGACTTTGAGATTCCGTCTTCCCAGGAGTTTCCGGAAAATGGCTGGATCGTACCGAGAACCTTCACCAATGAGTCTACTTATCGGCCTGGAGATATTGTGGAGCTTAGGGCCTTCCAAATTAGCAATATGTCTCGGGAAGACTTGAGGATAGACTCAGTTTGGTTGGAAGTCGGTACAGCACAGTCAAATGGTAAATCTGTGGTGGGTCGTCTTTCTTTGGAGATCCCTAGCAACGTACTGGAGTCAGGAGGTGAGATCGAATCAGATGAGGGAACGATCAAGTTTGCTACTCATGGCCTGCGCAATGGTTCCTACCTTGTCATGCTCAAGGCGCATGTGCACACAGTCGACAGCTTGAACGCCCAAAATCATGAGACTAGTGATTATTTGACATTTTTTCATGTAACAGATGGTACTGATCCACTGACCTACAATATTGAACAGGAGAACTACAACGGCTTACCCGTATATAAGTTGAATGGAGGATTAAGTGCTGAATACGCCGTCCAGAAATCGGCAGCAACAATCACTAGCGGCATTTCTCAC
Organism: Cyclobacteriaceae bacterium; assembly: GCA_965601475.1. Classification (GTDB taxonomy): domain Bacteria; phylum Bacteroidota; class Bacteroidia; order Cytophagales; family Cyclobacteriaceae; genus JAWPMT01. The sequence goes on from OZ271832.1 coordinate 3,709,948, forward strand.
TCATGGGTGAACATCAGTCCTCCTATTTCAAGTACCCCCGATTTTCTGCGCCGATCAATAGATCGCACGATAGCCTTCTACGATTCGGTTTTCGGCAGGTATTGCAAGTTCGAAACAGTCTTCATTTCAACGGGCATTACTCCCGTCAGCTACGTTGCAGCAGCGATGAATGCACCTATACTGCCGCTACATTTTCTAGTGGGTTCCAGTACGATAAAGGAGGTGCAAACCATCCTTGATTTTGCGGCGAGGAATGATGCTCCAGCATATGCCACCTATGGCCACGACTATTCTTTGTCTGAGTCAAAGGGTGTTGCTTGGATCAAACTGCTGGATTTACCTGAAGCATATTTGGAATTTCTAATTAATCATCAAGTACAAGAGCTGTTATTCTTTGGTGCGACTTCTTCAGGAGGTGGAGAGAAGACTGCCAGGCAGTTGCTCAATGGGATTAACCACGGAGAGCCCGGCAGTATTTACCTGATGTATTTTGCCGGTTCGCAAGCAGAAGACTATCTCCATCGAGTGATTAAGGATTTTGATTTTGCAAACCAGGGCCCCCTGATCCAAATAGCAGATTGGGAATCAGGGATAACAGAGCGTCAAGTCGAATACATGACCAAGTCTGCGAAGGAGAAGGCAGCAGTCACATCGACGCATCTTCTCACATCCGAGCTGGACGATATTCACCTTTGGAATTTGGCGACTTATGCAATGCTTAAATTCTTTAAGGTCAATGAGATAATGCCTAGGGGAGTGTCCCTAAATCCCTATTTGACGGGTCATCCCAGCTATGAAAAATTCTTTGGATATATCCCCTTCCTTTATCTTAATTCAACTGCACTACCTGTTTCCTGGCATTTCGATAGGGTTACCGGAATGTTGAGCGATGCTGTCAGGACGTATTTTCCAGAGGTTTCACTTGAGGGGTTGCCTTTTGTAGCCAATACAGGAATCAATACGAGCTTCTTTGAGGCTATGCTGGATGCCGGTTTTGAGGTTTCGATTTTGGCAAATGAAGACATTTGGAACCTATCAGATGGTATTGAATCTCCCTCAGAAGCTAGAGCAGATGAATTGATGAGAATCACCACGTATCAGGAATTGGTTGCATGGGCAAATGAACTGACCCTTCTGAGCTTGGAAGATATAGAGGAGCTAAGTCGTGATTTTCAAGGATTATCTCTTACCGATTACTAACATGAATGAAAAGCAATGGGCAGAAGTATTCTACTAATACCTTACACAATCTTCTTGGCTTATGGATGTCATACTTGGGATAGGGAAATTACTATGAGTTTCTCCCTGACTGTTCCTGAGAAATATGTTTACATGCCAGGCGATACGATTGCATGGCAGAGGTTGGAGGTTATCAATTCCTCCCTAAGGTCGCTTCGCCTGGATTCTATGGTTTTGGATGTCGGTACAGCGGATAGCGACGGAGAGAATCGGTTCCATAGACAGTTGGTGAAGTCAAAGTTTGCAATGGGTCCAGGAGCCACTATTTCCACTCCGATGGCATTAAATATGAAGAAAAACCTACCTGCTGGTGGGTATTTGGTACATATGAATTACTGGATTAGTGGAGATAGTATACCCAAACGGCAATATCTGACTTTTTTCAGAATAGCAACGAACGAAATCGGACTTACGTATCGCATTGAAAAAGACTCTCTTGGCGACTTACCGATAATCAAATTAGAAGGTGGGTTGAGTGCTGAGTACATGATTCAAAAATCTGTCAGCTCACTTGCTGAAGGTGTATCCCATTCCTGGAATGTCCCGCAAGCTGGGATGGGGCCATCCCCCATTCCCGCAACTCCTGATTTCCTTGAAAGGTCGATACAACAAACGGTAAAAACGTATAATGATTTCTTTGGTGCCGATACCCGTTTTGAAACGGTGGTGGTAGGGACGGGAATACCATCAACGCAGTATCTGGCCAGGGCTTTGAATGCGCCAGTCTTACCAATTCACTTTCTGGTTGGGGCTCACACGACCAAAGAAGTACAAACGATTTTGGATGAGTCCTTAGCGTCCGGCATGGAAGCTTATGCCACTATTGGCCATGACTATTCCCTTAGTGAATCACAGGCAGTAGCATGGATCAAGCTGCTCTCTCTTCCAAGAGCATATGCTCAATTCCTTCTTGATCATAAGGTTGAAAGGGTGATCTTCATAGGGGCCATGGGAAAAGGAGGGGAGAGCGGTGCGAGACAATTGGGCAATGATGCAAGGCACTACGCACCGGGAAGTATTTACTTGATGCACTTTGCAGGGGAAGCATCAGAAGGTTACCTAAAGAATACTATCCGGGATTATGATGCAAGAATGCTCAAGCCCTTTGGCTATATCGCCGATTGGGAAGCTGGGGTCTTGGAACTACAAGTCGATACCCTTGCAGAGGAGATACGGCAACAAACACACATTGACGCTATCTACCTCCTAACGACCAATGATGCTATCAATCTTTGGAATATGGGGAGTTATGTGATATTGAATTTCTTCCGGAAGAATGGACTCCAGTTAAAAGGGTTTTCATTGAATCCCTACTTGATCGGTCATCCCTTCTTCGAAACCTACCAAGGTTTAATCCCTTTCCTGTATTGGCAGGGATTTGACGCGCATCATCACTTTGATCAGCGCCTATCCAAAGTAATTTGGGATGCAGTGGATCATTTCTATCCAGGTACGGAAATGAAGGAGTTGACCTACTGGGTGAATTCAACGAATAACTTCGGAGGTCCCGCTCAGGCTGAAGCCATGTCTAACGTTCTGTTGGAAAACGGCTGCACCAAAATCATCGAAAATGATTATAACGTAGCTGAAGTATGGGACTTGAGTGATGGAGTGAATTCAGCTTCGGAGATTCGGGCAAACCAGTTGCTACCGCATAGCCCTTCGCGCTGGAATCAGAAATTGAAATTTTTGACAGTATCAGATTTACAATCCCTGGTCGATCTTTTTCCAGAGCTACAGTTACTAATCAAGTAGAAGAACCCAAAGTGTGATTTATGCGAGTCATTCTTAATCTACTCATCGTTGTAGTTCTTGCACAATCCTCACGGGCACAGGATATCAAGTTTGATAAGCTCGTCATTGAGGAAGGACTTACCTCTGTGAATGCGATTCTGATCGATGAGCTGGGTTATAGATGGTTCGGAGGCACACATGGACTATACCGGTTTGATGGCAATGACTTTGATATTTTTACCCACAATCCTTCAGATACTAATTCCTTGAGCTACAATGATGTTTTGGTACTATCAGAGGATCACCATAGCAACATTTGGATTGGGACCTCCAATCATGGGGTGAATCTATTCGATCGGAAGATGGAGATGATCGTGAGATTTTCAGATATACCAATACTGTCTTCAAGTTCGGTCTCGGCAATAGGCATTGACAATCAAGATAACACTTGGATCGGTACTATTGGTAACGGGATTTTTGTACTCAATAGAAATCGGAAACTTGTCGGAAGATATGCATACAATGTTCTGGATGAGAGCAGCCTGAGCAATAATGATGTGTTCGATTTTTTGCTGGATTCAAAGGGGGATCTGTGGGTTGTTACCAATAGCGGCAAATTAGATAGGTTCATTTCTTCTGATAGTACATTCGCTCACTATCCATTCATGCAACAACCCATTTTTGGTGTTCGATCCGGCCAGAAGTTGTTGGAGGTAGATTCGAACAGTATTTGGGTCGGCACTGAAGGTCATGGCGTTTTTGAATTAGACATAGGCACGGGAACTTTTAGTCGTTACAACAAAGAGAACCAGTCTTTAAGTAACAATGTAATCACGGGGCTGTCTCTGGATTCAAATGGAGACGTCTGGATTTCGACAGATGGTGGCGGTCTTAATCATTTCAAGCTCGCCGGACAAGTATTTGCTTCCTACGTTCATGATCCTGCCAATGAGTTCAGCTTAAGCAATAATGCCTCCTACAGCCTTTTTGTGGATGATGAGGACAGGGTCTGGCTTGGAATGGGCGATGGAAGGGTAAATATTTCAAATACTGGCTCAATTGGATTTATTCGAGCTGGCAGCGGTTTGGGTTTTGACGTTGTTGTGGATATTGTGATTGATGGTGAAGATCGACTTTGGGTTGCAACAGGTGGTGCCGGAACGGATATCTTAGACCTGACTTCAGGAAAGACGATTAAGCACATCAATACCAGTACATCGGATGTTCTCGCTACTGACATTATCCTGTGTCTAGCTGAAGGCGATCATGGGACAATGTGGATGGGTTCTTTTCAAGGCGGCGCTTATCAGCTTGACAAAGAGGGTGAGGTTATTAAAAAGTTAGCTTCTGGCGGCAGATCAAATAGGCTTTCCAATAACCACATCTTTGATATAGCCCGAGATCGTCAAGGGCATATTTGGTTTGCAACCCAGGGTGGAGGAGTTGATAAATCCGATCCGGAAAAAGAGATGTTCTCCAATTTCAATACAAATAACAATTCCGGGTTGGCTTCTGACCGCATTCAGTCTTTGTTGGTCGACCAAAAGGACCGTGTTTGGGTGGGTCATTTTCATGGAGGATTACAGGTATATGATCGCAGCAAGCGGACTTTCGTTTCGGTAGACCTGCCGGGTGACCTGGAAGAGCGCTTACAGCGCCACCCAATCCACGCTATGCACCAGGACGCCGATGGAAGGATCTCACTAGGAACCGGTGGTCTGGGTTTCATATCATTTGACTTGAATGTCCGCAATTGTGTTTCCTTCGACTCATCCAATGGCCTGCCCTCCGACGCCGTTTATGGTATAATCAAATATGAAGATGTCTATTGGCTTAGTACGAACAATGGTATTGTTCAATTAGACCTCGAGAGTACTAAAATCAAAGTCATTGACAAGAGCGATGGCTTACTATCGAGCGATTTTGAATCAGGAGCAATCGACCTTTCCGGAGACGGAAAGCTGTTTTTTGGATCAAAGAAGGGCATCGTTTACTTCGATCCGGATGAGCTGAGTGATCCAATTTCTGAGCCACGTCCAATACTAACCAAACTCACTGTCAATAACGAGCTAGTAGCACCAGGCGCTAAGATCCGAGGCAGGGAAATTTTGGAAGAATCATTACTAACTGCACAGAAGCTCGAACTTCCCAATGACTTCAATAGCTTTTCTCTCTTGTTTTCGTGCCCTTCTTGTCGACGGCCGAAGAAAGTGCAATATCGGTATCGACTCAAGGGACTGGAAGACCAATGGATAAAAGCGCCATTCGGTCGCAGATTTGTGAGCTATTCCAATATTGGCCATGATCGGTACGAACTGCTTGTACAAGCTTCGGATGATCAAGGTCTAACCTGGTCTCCGTCTCGCTCCCTCACAGTAATCATTCATCCGCCTTTCTATCTGACCAAAGTCGCATTTGCAGGTTATTTGCTTCTGGCGATAGCCACCGTAATATTAGTGTACCTGTTCATCAGAAGCAGGATCGCCCTAAGAAATGAGTTGAAATTTGAAAAGTTCGCTCGAGACAAGGACAATGAATTGAACAAAGAGAAAATCAACTTTTTTACGAGCATTTCCCACGAAATCAGGACACCACTTACATTGATTCTGGGACATCTCGAGCGATTGTTCGAGTTCGATGATTTGAGCGGGAAGTTGCGAAACGAATTGGCTATTGTGCGCAGGAATGGAAATCGGCTACTGATTTTGGTCAACCAGTTATTGGATTTCAGGAAGATGGAGAGCGGTCAAATGCGGCTAAAAGTGGCGGAGCTGGATCTGGTTTCGATCGTCAGCGAGATTCTTTCCCCATTTAGGGAGTTGGCCATGCAAAAAGAAATCACACTGAATTTTGATTATCCTTCCGAACTGGCCAATGTCTGGATTGATGCTTCCAAGATTGACATCATTCTGTACAACCTTCTGTCAAATGCGCTGAAATTCACACCAGCTAAAGGTGTTATTCGGCTTTCTGTGGCAAGAAATCAAAGTGGCGTAAAAATGCAAGTTGCTGATTCCGGAACCGGTATCGCTAGGGAAGATCTAGAGAGGGTATTCCAACCCTTTTTTCAGGGCAATGCCGGTGCGAAATATGGAGTTACGGGCACTGGTATTGGACTGGCCCTTGTCAAGGATGTCGTTGAACTACATCATGGTACGATTGAAGTACAGAGTATTGAGGGTGAGGGTACTGTCTTTACGGTCGGTTTGCCGGCGCAAAGGTCGCAATATGCACAAGATGAGGTCATGAGTTTTGTGATGGATGAGCCGAAGGTTCAACCGGAGACTCCTCCCCAGTTAGATGATCCATTAGAAGTGAACCCCGCCTTACAGCTCTTGCTTGTAGAGGACAATGAGGATATTCTCAGGTATTTGGTGGATACTTTTTGCGACCAATATTCTGTGATCACAGCCAAGGATGGAAGAGAAGGTTTGCTATTAGCCTATGAGCACATCCCTGATGTAATCATCAGCGACGTTATGATGCCGATGATGGACGGAATGGAAATGTGCAGGCACCTAAAGGAAGATTTAAGAACTAATCATATACCAATAATACTACTCACAGCCAGGACAGGCTTCATTCATGAGCACTCAGGCCTTGATACAGGAGCAGATGACTACATCACAAAACCTTTTAAACCACAATTGCTGAAAATGCGGGTTTTTAACCTCATTCAGAACAGGCAATTGATACATAAGAAATTCCGGCAGGAATTGATCTTGGAACCCAAGCACATTGATGTGCTTAATCCCAATGAGCAATTTCTTTCTGAGCTCATGCAACAGGTTGAAAATCACATTACAAACTCGGATTACTCCGTTAAGGACCTGGCGAGAAACATGGGTCTGAGTCATTCGGTGTTGTATCGAAAAATCCATGCATTGACCAATTTATCCATTAGCGATTTCATCAAGTCCATAAGGTTGAAGCGAGCCAGGCAATTGTTTGTAGACGGTACTACCAACATCAGTGAGGTGAGTTATCGCGTGGGATTCTCGAATCCAAAATACTTCAGTACTTGCTTCAAGGCAGCCTACGACAAAACCCCTTCAGAATTCGTGGCAGCTATGGCGGAGATGAGTCTTGGTGACCGGACCGAGTCAGCTGACACGGGTTTCCGACCATAAATCGGACCATTTTGACCAAAAGTTGAACTTCCAATGGTCATTGACGCGCGCAATTTTGTCCCATAACTAAATGCGATCCTTAACAATTATGACAATGTTTCAGATTCAATCAAAATTGAGTTCCAATATTTTCTATGTCCTATTTACCACCATCTTTTTGACATTGGTAGGGTGCAATGGAGACGATGATGCTCCTCTACCCACTTCATCGTTCACTTTTGATGCAACAACCAACGTATTGGGTCAGGCCCCACTGAACGTTCAATTTACCAGTCAGGCTGAAAATGGTGTTTCTCAGATTTGGAATTTCGGAGATGGGACTGCTTCGACTGAGGAATCACCGCTACACGTATACGCAGTTGGTGGCGACTATGTAGTCTCATTGACCGTGACCAATGTGGATGGTGTTGAGGTTGTGGATGAGACGACGATTACACTGGCAAGCCCGCTCGAAGGTGCTTGGGTTCTGGATTCTTTGGCATCGCCTACCATTGACACCATTGCTGCTACCGGAAGATTTACAGGTGCTTTCGAATTTGGCGTTAGCCATGATAATGCCATATGCCCGGGAACAAATCTATCAGCAGTGACAGCTTGGAATCCTTCGGATGGGTGGGTTTCCTATTTGGACTTTGTTGAAAGCAACAACGGGTATTTTAGCTTTTGGTCAGAAGTCATTTTCTCAGGAAACTACTTTGGACGCAGGGATTTTTTCCAAAATGAATTCATATTCTCAAATGATGGGACTTACGAGGTTGATCTCAAGGGAGAATTGATATTTCCTGACTATATGGTTGCTGAAGAGCGAGAATATCTCGAAAGTGAAGACTGGAGCAGCATCCCTGGTGCCTTGGGCGATCTATCGGCATTCAAGTCTGACAATTCCTACTCCTTTACTGTGGAGGAAAGCTCAGATTATCCAGGTTTCGGCGAACTGACATTGTCTGGAGAAGGCGCTTTTTTGGGAGCCTATTTTGGAGGTTTCGTTGCTGCAGAAGGAGGACAGTCGGGAAGGTTACCAAAGCCGGAGTATAAATTCATCATTTCGAGCGTTTCCTCTGATGAATTGGTCGTGGGTGGATTTGCCGGTGATATTCTGTGCGCTTCAGATTGGATGGTGCTGAAATTCAAAAAGGTCAATTAGTAGTATATCTTCTTCCTATTCTGAATTGAGCTGTAGTAACTGGGGGCTCTTGTTCGAGAGCCCTCACTTTACCCGGCGATTCCCACACAAAATCATGCTCAACATTCGGCAGATTGCATGCATTGTCTTTTGGTTTTTAGTGAACTTCTCATTGGCACAAGCGCCAATTTCGGGAGTGGTCCTGGATGAACATGGACAGCCCATGCCATTCGCCACAGTGAAGGTTCTGGGCACTGGTCTCGGAGCGGTTGCTGATGTCGATGGTGAGTTCATTTTGGATACGGCAACTCCCACTGATACACTCCAATTCAGTTTTATTGGCTATCAATCAGAGTATTTGGTTGTCGGCAATCGAGCGATTTTTGAGATTTCGCTTCATCCCGAATTTGACCAACTGGATGAGGTGGTCGTTGTGGGTTATGGTAGCCAAAAGAAGTTGAATGTGACGGGTTCTGTAGTAACGCTTGACGCACGAAAGCTGGAAAGTCGGGGTGTAACCAATGTCTCCAACATGCTTGCCGGAAATTCTCCCGGATTAACGGTCCTTCAGCGCGGTGGAAGTCCCGGCAGAAATGGAGGATCACTACGCATAAGAGGCATAGGTACGCTGGGGGCAGGTGAGAAGAATGACCCGCTGATCATAGTTGATGGAATTGAGACGGGCTCATTGGCTGATATAAACCCAAATGATATTGACAATGTGTCCATCCTGAAAGACGCGGCGGCATCCTCTATTTATGGTGTTCGAGCTGCAAATGGTGTGGTGATCATCACGACGAAACGTGGTCAGCGAGGCGTTCCTGTCGTTAATTACGGTTTGCAGATTGGCCTTTCGGAGCCGGTCAACCTACCAGACAAAGTCAGCTCAACAGAGCTGGCCGAACTTTACTCGGAAGGGCAAAGAAATGAGGGCCTAACGACTCGGCTCTTCAGCCTTCAAGACATTGCGCTATTCGAATCTGGAGAGAGCATACTAACACACGCTAATACAGATCATCTCAATGAAGTATTTCGTCAACCGGGAATTCGGGAAGTCCATAATCTTTCAGTGGCTGGAGGCGGTGAGTCTGTGCGTTATAACATGTCCCTGGGTTATACAAATGAAGAAGGCAACATGGATAATACTGGCTTCAAGAGATACAACTTCCGAACAAATCTGGATCTGCAGGCTTCAGAAAAACTGACGTTCGGATTCAATCTGTCAGGAGCTCAAGGAGATATCATAGAACCTATTGTTGGTGTAGGTGGGATAATCCATCGAGCCTATCGTGAGTGGGCCACTGATCCATTACAGACCCTGGCCGGAAATTGGGCAATACCCGCATTTGCACAGGAAAATGGCGTGCTCCACAATTCGGTGGGGCTTCTTAGGGAGGGAGGTGAGAAACAATTTGTCGATTCACGATTTACCGGGACTGCTATTGCCGAGTACAAATTGACCGATTTTCTGTCAGTGAAGGGAGTGGCCGCGACGATATTGGACTTCAACAGGCGAAAAGAGCTTACAAGCTCACTTTCTCTACATAACCTGGATGAATCACTATTTAGTACTGAACGGAGTCGAATACTGGAGGGAAGAGATAACATAACCGACCATAATTTACAGCTGCTTCTCACGTTCGAGAAGTCCTTTGAGGATCATGAAGTATCTGGCCTTCTTGGGACTAATCGTAGACAGATTGAAACCACACTTTCGACCTTTTCTGTATTTGATCTGAGAAGTGATGACCTTGATCAGATCAATGCTGGTGATTTGACTCAAGACGATGTGTTTGGAAATACATCTGACTATGGGCTGCAGTCCTACTTCGGTAGGATTAATTATAGTTTCAAAGGACGGTATCTTTTTGAAAGCAATTTACGCTATGACGGTACATCGAGGTTTTCGAGAGATCGTCGCTATCAGGCATTTCCTTCCTTCTCGGTAGGATGGAGACTTGCTGACGAACCTTTCTTTGATGTCCATCCCATTATTGATCTGAAGTTGAGGGCATCTTGGGGTAGATTGGGTAACCAGGAGATAGGCGACTACCGATTCCTGAATACATATGTTTTTGATCAGACAGCTTTTCTTGGCGGGGTAGAGCAGAGTGGTGCCACTGAAAATTTGCCAATTGGCAATGCTGATATTCTTTGGGAAACGACGGAAGTGACAAACTATGGCCTGGATCTTACGATGCTCAATGGGCGTTTATCTTTCACTGGTGAGTACTTTGTAAGGACGACCAAAGATGTGCTCATCCAGAGGCCTCTTCCTGCGATATTCGGTAGTGGATTAGGAAATTTTCCCTTTGTAAACGCTGCCTCGACAAGGAATCTAGGCTTTGAACTCAGTTTAAGTTTTCAGCAAAAATTTGACAATGGCCTCAGAATTTCCGCTAGCTCCAACTTTAGTAAGGTAGATACGAAAATTCGGGATCTTGCCGGAACGGACCAACCTGGTATTCGTGTGGGTGACCCGATTGCGAATGTTTTTGGTTATGAGGCCATTGGAATATTTCAGAATCAGGATGAAATCGATGGGCATGCCAATCAGGAAGCGCTTGGCGCAACACCCAGGCCAGGTGACATAAAATATCAGGACCTTAATGGAGATGGCTTGGTAAATCCCGAGGATAGAAAGAATTTGGGAAGTTTCTTTCCGGGGATCAACTATGGTTTGTCAATGAACATCACCTTCCGAAACTGGGATTTTGGGATGCTCTGGCAAGGGGTTGGAGATGTTGTGGGGGAGATAGCGGGGAGACAGAGGCAACCTTTTTGGCTAGGGTCTTCTCCATGGAAACTACATCTGGATCGTGCTCAAGTAGATAGAGATGGTGAAGTGGTTAATCCAGGTTCGAGGTACCCAAGAGTTCTCCTGAATAGTGGTGACAAAAATAATTTAACAAGTAGTTGGTGGGTGGAAAGTACGGCATTTTTGAAACTCAGAAATATGCAAATCGGATATACCCTACCCGAAAAATGGATTGGAAAGCTAAATCTCAAAAAAGTGAGAATTTATGCGTCGGGTGAGAATCTTTTGACCTTGACAAAATTTGACGGTTTTGATCCTGAAATCCCAACTTCCGGCACAGTGCTTCCCTTATTCTCCGGAGATGCAGGATATCCGGTCACCATGACTTTGTTGATGGGCCTGAATATAACGTTTTGAAGATGAGACTATTTAGAATCTTTTCAGTAGCTCTGATTTCAGTCATGGCATGTGATGGACACTTGGAGGTGTCACCTCGCAATTCACTTTCTGAAGAGACCTTTTGGCAGTCTGCCGAAGATGCCAAATTGGCCCTGGTTGGAATCTATGATCTGTGGGGGGGCCAAGGAAATGGCGAGGATGGATTCCCTTATTCTTTCTTCCACTACCTAGCAGACTCGTGGAGTGACGATGCCTTTAATCCCTTCGGAGGATGGTATGAGACCTTTGCTCAAGGAAACATTTCGCCGGCCAATAATGACCTGGCCGGCCGATATGTTGACTTCTATCAGATCATAAGAAGATGCAACGTGTTTCTTGCCAATATTGCTAGGCCCTCGATGAACGAAGATATCAGGCAGACAATGACCGCTGAGGTTAGATTCATAAGGGCTTACCAATACTACTTACTATACTATCATTGGGGAGAGGCACAAATCGTTGCAGAGCCGTTAACACCTGAAGCACTGAATGTTCCTCGAGCCGAGGTTGGTGCGACTTATCAGTTGATTGTGGAAGATCTCGATTTCGCCATTGCAAATTTGCCAGTCAGTCAAGGTGAGCAAGGAAGAATTGACAGGGGTGCTGCAATGGGACTGAACTCTAGAGTGACGCTTTACGAGGCTAGTGCCTTGACAAACCCATCAAAGGATCCATCGATGTGGCAAGCAGCCGCCAAAGCCGCCCAGGATGTCATGGAGCTGGGTATTTATGATTTGTTTCAAACACCGGATGGAGATGGTTATAGCCAGCTTTTCGATACCGAAAATGAAAACAATATTGAGGTGATCATTGATAGAGAGAACAGTGCAATTCCAAACCATGGTAATCAGCAAGTAAGACTGCTATCCAGCAGGGCCGGAACCATTTTTTTGGTGCCAAGTCAGAATCTGGTAGATGACTATGACTCCTATGACCCTATCAATGATGAACTGATTCCGGCGGTCGCAAGTGATCCTTTCTTCCAAAGGGATCCCCGACTTCAGTTTACAGTAGAAAATGAGCCTAATTCTGTCACAGGCTATGGTATTATCAAGTTTGAGACAGATGAGTTCGATCCCGGTAATTCGAATAATTCTGGTGTAGATTCCCCTGTCAATCATATCCTGATGAGGTACGCGGAGATTCTTCTCAACTATGCTGAGGCGAAAATCGAACTCAATGAAATAGATGCTTCGGTCCTTGCAGCAATCAACCAGGTGCGGTCGAGGGCTTATGGCGTAGATGTAACTCAAACAAGAGACTATCCCGAAATCTTGGCTGCACCTCAGTCGGAACTGAGGGACATTGTGCGCAAAGAACGGCGTGTTGAGTTGGCGCTGGAGGGTTTGAGGTGGTATGATATTCGCAGATGGAGAATGGCAGAAATCGTACGTAACCAGCCGATAAGGGATAGATTTGGCGGTGAGATTATCGGTCGAAGTTTTGACTCTAATCGAGACTACTTTTGGCCTATACCCCAGCGCGAAGTAGACCTTGTGGGTGCGGATATATTAATGCAAAATCCAAATTACTGATGCACTCCGAAGTGGTCCGACGGAAAGAACCAGCTGATTGGAAAGCTAGCGACTTTCTCCGGTCAAATAGAGCTTGTCCCACCAAGCAGGAACTCCTGTACTAAGGCGATGGCGCAACCGAAAACAATCGAGTCGCTTGAAGCGGATGATAGACTTCAAGTATGGAAACAAAAGTTCATAGAATTGACAGCAGGAGAGAGAGAAATTGTGCTGAAGTCACTCCGGGATGATGACAATGAGTACTACTTCTGGGCAAAGCAGATCCATGTTTGGTGTTCTCATCTTCTGCCTAATCGTTTGAGCAGCTATGCGGATTTCCTAAACGGTATTGAGGCCAACAAAAATGAGAGCAGCCCGGTGAAGGATCTACCTTGAATCAGGGCCCTTTCAAGCTGCTCCTGGATCATAGCATTTCATGGTTTGCTACTATGCCTCCTCGATTCGGAAGGTTAGAATCTTTTTCGAACCTTCCCCCTTTGCAATATCAATGCTGGCAATCCAGTTTCTGCCATCACTTTGGAATTTCCAATTGCCCTGACTGTTGGTCCAGTTATAGCCCTTGACAGCCTGATGGTTAATTACCGTCATTAGCTCCTTTTGGGTCAGGTCTGTATCGACCGCAATTTCCACGGTCCACTCCTTTTCATTGCCTTCATACCTGAGGAGTTCCCGGTTGTATTGACTAATGAAGTTTCGAAAGGCGCTAATGTGCATATCAGCTAGTTGCGCACGGACAAAGCCCTTATTGGGACTCCATTCGTATTCAAGATGAGTGGCCACGCGTTGTGCATTGCCTAAACCCTGGTATTTGCTCACGAGATGTATCGCTGCATCTATACCCGATGACAGTCCTGCTGAAGTGAGAATTTTGCCGTTATCCGTAAAGCGCTGATCTCTTACAATTTCAGCTTTCGGGGCAATCTGACCTAGTCCTGGAATCAAGGGAGCGAATGTAGTAGCCTTTTTCCCATCGAGGATACCCGCAGCTCCAAGGAAGTACGCGCCATTGCAGACCGAGAGTGTTTGCTCCTTTTCCTCTACCTGTACCCGCAACCATTCTAGCACCTCATCGTCATCAGTACTGACATTTCCACCTGGAACTAAGAGGAAGTCTGCCTCCGGAGCATTCTCAAAGGTGTAGTGGGGCTTCACCTGCATTCCCATGGCCGTCCGAAGTAACGAATCCGATTTCGCCACGGTGAAGACGCGCCAACCAGCTTGTCCGAATACTTCCCAAGGGCCGGTATAGTCGATGATTTGAACACCTGGGAAAATGAATATGGCCACGGTCTTACTCGGTGCATTGGTCAGCCTGCCATGTCGGGGTCTGTATTTATGCTTATAGGCTGCAAATCGTTCCATACCGCAGGACTTACAAAGACCTGCCGTCTCGTGAAATACAGAGTCCTCTTCGCAGCCACAGGGGGCACAGACGAAACCAACCTCCCCTTCCTGGGCCGATACGCTCATTGACAGCGCCATTGATAGTATGAGTATAATACGTTTCATGAACATTGAATTTTTTGACCATTCAATGTTACGACGTGCTCACTTTTGCCACTAAATTTATCTTAATAAGATAAGTATATGTCCGAAAAAGATAAACACAGGGTATTTGTGATTCTTCTTTCACACGTACATGTATTCGATTTCGCAGGTGCGGTACAGGTTTTTCATGAAGCCAACGCCCTTGGAGAGCGCAAGTTTGATATACGATATATTGCTATGTGCGGGAGGATAGCTACCGAGCAAAATATCCACTTAGCGAACCTACAACCCCTGGAGGAGGTTAAACTGAGACGTAGCGACATCCTTTGTGTACCGGGGGTGGATTTCCATCAACTGGCTGGCGGTCATCTGGATATTGAAGTGGAAGCCGTCAGCGCACTGCTATTGGACCATCAGCGCGCCGGTGGCACTATCCTGTCTATTTGTACGGGTTCCTTGATATTGATGAAGTTGGGTCTTCTGAATGGTAGGAAAGCCAGTACCCACTGGAAGTGCTTTGATTGGGTTAAGCAAAACTTCCCAATGGTCCGACTTGAGGAGGAGAATCTGTTCTCCGTGGATGGCAATATCTACACCAGCGCCGGAATGACCGCCGGCATCGATATGACGCTTGCGTATCTGGATGAATTGTACAATCCCTTGTTGGCAGCAGAGGTCGCTCGCGAGCTGGTGATCAACGTCCGAAGGGAAAAGATTGGTTCTCAGAAAAACACATTCCTCAACTTCCAAAACAAATTTCATCCGGCTGTTTACAAAGTCCAGCAAATGCTTCAGGCACGCATGGGTGAGCTGCTTACGGTGAGTGAATTGGCGGATGACCTAAACATGAGTGCGCGCAATCTGAATCGGTTGTTTAAGGAGCATACAAGCTTAGGTATCGCGGAATATCGTAACAAGATCAAACTACAGGAGGCACAAAAGCTCCTGGCCTATTCAAAGAAATCCATCAAAGAGATCGCGCTGGCGTTGGGCTATGGCACTGAGGCGTACTTCAATCGGGTTTGGAAAAACAAGCACGGTGTTTCGCCTGGTAAGTATCGCCAGCAGTCACTTAATGACATGGATGGTTGAGTATGCCCGATTAGCACCTATTCTACCTTGAGGACTTGTGCTGGGTTTTGGTTGGAGGTATTTCTGATCCGATGGCTGATCACGATACCCAGAAGCAATGTCAAGGCACCCAATGCAATCAAGAAGTTAACATAGCCAATGGAGGTGCGGTAAGCAAAGGAGGCTAACCACTCACTTGCAATCCACCAGACAGCAGGAACAGAGAAGGCCAATCCGACTAGCATCAATACCAGATATTCCTGGAGAAACAGTCGAAGCAGGGATTTCACGTTAGCTCCCAGGACACGCCGAATGGCCACTTCCCGTTTGCGTCGTTGCAAGGCGAAAGCGATCAAACCAAACACCCCCATCACAGCAATGAAGATGGCAAGGCCCGAAAAGATTCGGATGAGCGACAACTGCTGTTGCTCCGCGCTGAATTGCTTTTGAAACTCTTCATCCATAAAAGCAAACTCCAATGGATAGTCCGGTGCGATCTCCATCCAGATTTCACGTATGGCCGTCATTACCTGCTGATGATCCGTGGTTTCAGTTTTGACCAAAAGATCTCTCAGCCAAATAGGCTCATAGATGAAGACCATCGGGTCGATGATCTCTTTGAAGCTCTCCTGATGGTAATCCTGCATGACACCCACAATTTCACCATAGTCAAAGTCGAAGAAGCCGTTCGTGACACGTAGCTGCTTGCCTATGGCTGCTTCTGGTGATTGTATGCCCAGTGTCTTCACCGCAGTCTCGTTGATCAGATACTTCCGCCGCTGTTTGCTCACGTGTTCCATCACTTGTTCGAAGCTCAAACCCTCCGGAACGGATTCCAGATGGTGATCAAAATCTTCAAAACCTCTGCCTGCAACCAGTTTCACATCCAGAAAGTCATCATAGTTTGTTTCGATGATTTGCGTGTCCGCGAATGGTGCATTTTCCTCCTCAGCTTCATCATGAATCCCTTTCACCAAAACTCTGGCCCGATCACGGATGGTGCTACTGGGCAATTGCATAACACCAGAGGTTGCTACCACTCCGGGTAGCCCGTTGATCCTTTCATGCAACAAATCCCAGTTGACAGATAGCGAACTGGGTAGTGCTTCCATGACCAATACCTGATCGCTGTCATAACCTTTTTCCCTGGATGTTAGGTGAGCCAACTGATCCTGAAAGATCAACATACCGGAGAGCAGGGATAGGGCGACGGAGAACTGGAATACCAGCAAGCCTTTCTTCACGGAGTTTCCTCCTGTGGCTAGGGTTTTATTCCGCAGGTCATCAATGCTGCTGCTTCGGGTAAACTTCCGCATAGGAGACAGACTTGCAGTCAAAGCAATTACAAGTACCATTGCGAATCCAATTGCTACCAAGAAAGCCATCTCGAATGGGACAACAACCCCAAAGAAAGTATCTAGGTGGTCGTGGGTCAGCATAAGTGTCCCCAGGGCCAAGACCAAGGCTAGGACGCAAATGATGGTACTTTCCACAAAAAAATCCATAACCAATTGTTTTCGGCTGGCACCCAGGACTTTTTTCATGCCAAAAACGGTCGCCCGAGCCATAGTCTGGGCGCCGTTGAGGTTGGTGAAGTTGATGGTGGCGACAATGACCAGTAAGATGCCCAAACCCAAAAACAACATTGTTGTATCATAATCACCATTAGTTTTTAGCTCTCGGGCCAACTTGGAATGTAGATGGATTTCCTGGATCGGCTGAAGGTGGAAGGAGGCAAAGTCCGTAGGTTGGTCGTTTTCTGCTACCAGGGGTTCGAAAGATGCTGCAACTTCTTCGGCGTCCGCAGCCTCGGCCAGTTCCACGTAGACAAAGGCCCAACCGGTACGCTCCTCCTCACTGTTGATGGCGGTAATCATGGTCAATGGGAGGTGGGTGTTAGTTGGTTGATCGCCAATCACGCCTTCCACTGTATATCTTACTCGCTCACCGTCATCACGGACATCGATGATTTCCTCGCCGATGGGATCGACGTCTCCAAAATACTTTGCTGCCAGTGTAGAGGTGAGGAGGACCCTGTTCGGCGCCAGGGTGGCCTCACCTTTTATTAGTTCAAACTTGAAGTAATCAAGGATCTTGGCATCGGCGGCATAGGCAAATTCCTCGCGGAAAACCTGCTCGCCGACTTTTATGCTGCGAGGGCGAAAGGATTGCAAGCGGGCCAGGCCTTTCACTGAGGCATACCTCTTGGGTAGGTCATTCACAAAGTCGATAGGGACCCTGGCCCAGTGGATATGATAACCTGAAGGATCACTATATTCCCAAGTTACTCTGAATATATCCTTTCCATTGGAGTGGTAGTCGTCGTAGCTGAATTGGAACCGAACAAATGAGAAGATGGCCAGGGCCACAGCAAGGCATAAGGAAAGGCCCAGGACATTGATTAGCGTGAATAAGGAGTGTTTGCGCAGATTGCGCAAGTGGCCAAGCTGGAAAAGTGTCATGAGTTAACTGTTCTTCGACAAAGAAAACGCAAATGCTGTCGTTTTGGGTGGGGTATTTTCCGCAGTTTAACAATCTTTGACAATGCGCAGATTACATATCCTCAATGGCGACGCCACGAAGCACCCTTTTGAGAAGTCCGGAATCGAAGGGGAAGTGACGGTTTGGCCTGAGATCCTGGTTGAGGGTCCGCTCGAAGGTGATATCCAATCAGAATCGTTCTGGGACAAGCGCAAGGACTACGTGGAGGCCACTTTTGGTGGCAACTATGCTCAGAAGGTTATTCCCCGGCTGGAGCTTTTGCATGATCTGCAGGGATATGATGAAGTCATCCTTTGGTTTGAATACGACCTGTTTTGTCAGGCCAATATGCTGGGTTGCCTGGCTTTCATCGAGCATCACAACCTGAGCCTGGTCTGTCTTGGTGATGAATTGGGAGGTACGTTGCAGGGATTGGGACAAATCCAACCGGAGGACTACGCCATCTTGCTGGATAAGCGATTGCCTTTATCCGCGGAGGACCTTGCCTATGCAAGCGCGGTTTGGCAAGCCTGGCAAACACAGTCGCCGGAGGAGCTGAAGCCCTATTTTGGTGATCATGCTACATTCAAATACCTCGGCCGGGCGCTACAGGAGGCGCATTTACTCTTTCCTCAAGAGACAGGGCTCAATGCACTACAACTGGAGATGCAACAGATGATCCATGATGGGACTGAGGACGAGCGTAAGATTGTAGGCACGATGCTACGTAAGCAGACCTGGTTGGGATTTGGCGACTTGCAGTATTTTAAGATGCTGGAGCGGTTGGGGTAGGCCCCGTATTTCAGGTAAGGGGGGGGAACTTCTCCCTCAGTTTGGACACACATTCTGTTGGTAGTTATGTCTGTTGATGACCTGGAGGTTGATGAGTCCTCTCTCTTCGAAGGTGTCGTTTTGTGACCTGCAAATTCCGGCAACCTGATATTTGGAACTCGATCCGAGCGGGAGCTTGTTATCGTCTGGTCGCTTTGATAATCCAAACGAAGAAACCCACCATACATCCGGTGGCAATGCCGGCAAGTGGTCCCGTGAAGATTACCCAATATCGAGCGGCAATGAAGTCAGGATTGCTCATAGCACCCTCATAGCCTGAATTATTGGTCAAGTAAGTGTCAAAGAAGACCGATTCCACGATGTTGTGAAAAAGCCCCCAAATCAGTCCAATGACCAGGGCCTGGAGAAACCACTGCTCTGGCGCATACCTGAGGATCATGAAAGCTGTCCCAATGCTGAACGCAACCCAAAGGGGAATAATCAATTCCGGCGTCGCAAGTCCCAATACCATGATTGCACCCATGAGAATGCCGATGGGAGAGAGGGCAAAAGCGAGTTTCCAGTGGATTGTGGACATGGGTCGAGCTGTTTGGCGTTCGTGATTAAAGATAGGCATTCCGGGCGCTAGCGCTAAGGCAAATAGATTCTTTCTCAAGCCATTCTTGAGGTTGTGATTATGGAAGATTTCTTGCATGGTCGGAATGACATGGAGCAATTTCATAACGCATGTCATCCCGACGTTGAGGAGGGATCTTTCTCACCTTATTGACATGTATGTACAAGGAAGATTTCTCGTCCCTCGAAATGACACTGGAGTAAAAATGTCTGAGGGGTGCACGACCACTAGACTTCTCCTCCCTTTGTCGTCGAAGTGACGTGGTTCTGAAAATGGGGACTGTTGGCGTGTTCAAGGTTCCCGTATTCCTTTGTGCTTCAGAGACCGGAATAACAAAGCGTAAAAGCTTGGTTCCAGTGCTGTTATCCTGACGCCGAGGAGGGATCTTTCTGATTCCATTGGGTGGCTTCGAACAAGGAAGATTTCTCGTCCCTCGAAATCACAGATTCTACGAGGGAATGATGGATAGCCCACACGCACTTGCTCCACCTTCCCAACACCTTCCACCCATTTCACGACATCTTCTTCAAGGCACTTCTCCTTTGGGCGTACCTAATCCTCACAAACCAAAACTTAGAAAATATGAATTGGAGAAATGTATTGATTGCAGCCGTGACCATGAGCTGGCTGTTGCCCCTGATGGCTTTTGACAAGACCGATGACATCAAATCCGTGGCAGAACAATGGGTGAAAACAGTAGATGCAAATGACGGAGAAGGTCTCAAGGCTCTTCTGCACGATCAAATGGTTCAGTACACGATGTTGGGTGAGCAATTGATTCCCTCCACAGGGACGGATTTTGCAAAGATGGTGGCTGACAAGAAGCTGGGTGGTGTACCCCGAAAGATCACCATCAAATCGGCCAACGTCCTTAGAGGCAATACGGCAGAAGTTGTGCTCCAGGCAGTGAGCAGCGAGTACGATTTCATGTACCAGATCTCGCTTGTGAAGCAAGAGGGGAAATGGCTCATTGTGGCCGTTCTTACCGATATTGTGAAGGTATGATTCGCCTGATCCTGTGTATTTCATTATTACTTCCTTCCGGGCTTATGGCCCAGAAGGAAGTAGAAGTGGGTGGGATGACTTTAACGTATGTCTGGCAGGAAGAGGACCTGCTGATCACCTTGACGGCCCCTACAACCGGGTGGCTGGGCATGGGGCTGAATCATCGCAACCATATTATTGGCAGCGATTTGCTGCTGTTCCATATTGAAGAAGGCCAGGCGGAGGGGCAGGACATGTATGTCGTTTCCTTAGGCAATCCAAAATCAGACAAGCGACTGGGTGGTGAGGATAGTTTCGAGATTCTTGACAGTAGTGAACGTGACGGCAAGAGCACCATTACTTTTCGACTTAAAGGCCAAGGGGATGAAGAGCTCGATTTCCGACCTGGCAGAGGTGAGGATTTTTGGCTCATTATGGCCTATTCTACACATGATGATTTCGGCCACCATTCACGAATGCGTCGACATATTCCTTTCACCTTTCAGTGATAAGTGCTAAAATGCTGACATGATAGCAATATCCCGGAGGCGCATTTGGGTGAGTTGGCTAATCTGGACGGTGGTAGCTTTCTTCACTGCGACACAACTCTACTTGAGGGGCTTAAGTGGCGAAACGGTGATCACCTGGTGGACTTACCTCCGGATCCAGTTACTCGTTTGGTGGGTTTGGTGGCTGATCAGCCCCCTGATTTTTTACCTGGGTGCACATTATCGTTTCGACCAGTCTGAATGGTGGAAGTCTCTGCTGGTGCACCTGCCATTGTCCGTTTTGATCGTTTTGGCTTACCTGGCCTTTTATACGCTTATCTGGAATGTGGATCAAGGCAGTGTCAATCAGGGGGCATTCTTTGGATTGTATAAGGTCCTTTTTTTTAACCTCTTTCACTGGCATTTCTTCATCTACATCGCCATCATCGGTTATGTGCACGCACAATTGTATTTTCAGGAACTACGCCAGCAAGAGGTCAATCAAGTAAGGCTGGAAAAAGAGTTGGTGGTCAGTCAGTTGAACTTCCTGAAGACGCAGATTCAACCGCACTTTCTTTTCAACACGCTCAACAGCATTGTGAGTGCCATCAAACGTGAGAAACCACAAGTAGCTAGCGATATGATCACCGACCTGAGTGAATTGCTCCGTATATCTCTATCTGCT
Organism: Cyclobacteriaceae bacterium; assembly: GCA_965601475.1. Classification (GTDB taxonomy): domain Bacteria; phylum Bacteroidota; class Bacteroidia; order Cytophagales; family Cyclobacteriaceae; genus JAWPMT01. The sequence continues at coordinate 3,731,510 of OZ271832.1, forward strand.
GCTGACCGACCCATGACCACCCTCCGCAAAGAACTGGAATATGTGGAGAGCTATCTGAGGATTGAAAAATACCGATTCAAGGATCTGGAGGTGAGCTATGATGTTGCACCGGAGTTGCTGGATGAGGAAGTCCCTAACTTCCTGTTGCAGCCCCTGGTTGAGAATGCCATCAAACATGGCATTTCCAAGCAATCCAACGCCAGGGTAATAGAGATCAGGGTTCGCCTTGAGGAGGACCATCTGTCCCTAGAAATATACAATGATGGCCCGGCTTTTAGACCGGAACGTGAAGGCATTGGCCTGGCCAATGTCAAGGAGCGAATTCAGAATATTTATGGTCAGGTGGCAGGTTTTGCCATCTTCCCTGAGCGAGAAGGCACGATGGTCCAAATGAGTTTTCCCGCCGGCTGATGGAGGTGCGCGTACTGATAGCAGATGATGAGGAAGATGCGCGAGAGCTCATGAAAGTGCATATCGGACGCCATCCAAACCTATCGTTAGTCGGAGTGGCAACGGATGGCGCTGAAGCTGTCCGGCACATTCAGTTGTCGCAGCCTGACCTTGTTTTTCTCGACATACAGATGCCCGAGCTCAGTGGCTTGGAAGTTGTCACGGAGCTGGAAACCGTGCCGGAAATCATCTTCGTTACCGCTTACGATGAGTTTGCCGTTCGGGCCTTCGAACTCAATGCACTGGATTATTTGCTGAAGCCTTTTACAGAACGGCGATTTGATGAAGCGATAGACCGGTTCACAAAGCGCATTGCAGATTCCAGGTACAAACTAGATGCCTATTTGTCATTGCTCGGGGAGCTTGGGTCCTCCAACTTACGAAACCAACCGTTGCAGCGCATATCCTACCGTTCAGGTTCCAAGACCATGTTCTTATCCGTAGAAGACATTTTGCTGGTTACTGCCGCCGATCAATATGTTGAAATTCATACCGCTAGTGGCAAGTATCTCGTGCGTCAAAGCATGGACTATCTGGAAAGCCGGCTGGACCAGGATTTGTTTTTCAGGACCCATCGATCTGCAATTATCAGGTTATCCCAGGTACAATCCATGGAACAATATGAACCGAAGAACGCATTGGTTCACCTGAAGAATGGCATGTCGGTAAGACTAAGTCAGGGTCGCAAGCAACTCTTTCAAGCCAAACTGGGCTTTCAGTGATTTGAGGTATGTTTTTTCAATTGCTTCCAAAGAATAAATCGAAAGCAGCGAAATACCGGTCTGCCACCTCCTTGGCTCCAGCTTCGTTGAAATGCACATCGTCGATGAAGAGGGTGTCAGGGAAGTCAGTGTTCATGTTAACGGTGATGACGTTGGACGTACTTGTGGTTTGTGCCGAAGCTACAGCTGCGATTGACTCATTCATTCCTGGGATGAGTGCATTGAGCGCATCTGCACCATTAATATCCGTCCGTACACCGGTGATCTGCTCCAGGAAAATGGTCACATTGCCGTTGGCTGCCTGAATCCCATCGATGATCGTGTTGATGTTATCAATCGTTCCCTCGACCGAAGCGCCATTCAGAATATCGTTTCCGCCAATACCCAGGATTACAACATCTGGAGGCCGACTGGAACTGTTTAGGGCCTGATTGAGTCGGGAAAGCACATCTTCCGTGGTGTCACCCCCGATCCCGGCATGCTCATCGTCAAAATCAAGTCCCATGAATGGTGGATAGGAGGCTTCGTCTTCAAATGGTCCGATGAAATTGATGTCGTAGTTGGCCGAGATCAGGTTCTTCCACAGTTCATATCGGTAGCTTTCGAAGAATGGTCGAGCCCCCTCTACCCTGGAGTCGCCTAGTGCCAGGATGGCAATTTGGCTTTCCGCTATGGCGTCGGTTCCTGAAGGGCTGGATGGGGTGACGGATTCATCCTCATTGCCGCATGCCAGAAGAAGAAATACAATGAGAGAAAAAAGTAATGTTCTTGATTCCATGGTGCTGAGGAGGGTTTGTCTTTGGAGCATGTTGGTCAATTCAGTATTACTACAGGCATTGCCGCATATTCCCTACTTCAAGGGCAGGTCGCCAGGTCTATGCTTAGGGCTGCAGGTCAAAAATGGATGGGGAAATGCAGTGGAACAGCTTTTCATAGGAGATGTCATCCCAACGCAACGAAGTGCTAGGGGTGCCCGACCAGGGGTGCCCGACCAGGGCTACCCTACTAGTGGCGCTCGGTCATAGAGGTCTTTCCGATGGGTAACTGCCCTAAGTTCAAAGGAAGATTTCTCCTATCGTCGAAATGACAACTTTCTTGGATGGCGTTTTTTATTTCTCCACCATGTCATCCCGACACTAGGAGGGATCTTCCTCATCCTATTGGCGTGTATGAACAAGAAAGATTTCTCGTGCTTCGGAATGCGTTTGAGAGCCTAAGTGCCCTATTTTATACCGTCATTTCGAACGGAGTGAGATCTCACAATCTGGTGCAGTACTTAGCCAGGAGACTTCTCCTCCCTCCGTCGTCGAAGTGACGTGGTTCTTTGGTTAGGTGTGTGGGTTTGAATCTGGGGTCAATGACGCTCTTCCGGATGTTCCGAATGGCATCCGGAAGTATAGATCTGAAGGATTAGCAATTCGGCCTTGTAACCCTTTACCATCGTGGCAAGATCATATCCTACTTTGACTATCACCTCGGCGCAGGAGAGGTCTTTCTCATCATTTGGGATCGCTTTGAATAAGAAAGATTTCACGCAGGCTCGAAATCACGGATGAGCTGAGATTCTTTTTGAGTGTCGGCTCACCCGAAAAAGGATCTTCCCCCTGCTAATCTCAGCTATCCTATATTTAGCATTCAAATTCCTCGAACCATGCTCCTAAGATTTTCCAAGAACCCCATCCGCCAAATATTCGGAATCGCTTTTTTTAACATCAGAGGCATTCTCGCATTCACCGCCATAGCCATCTTTGCCGAGGTCCAGCATGCGATGGATGGTATCTACCATTGGACCGGTCTGGATTTTCCTGTGACGCCAGTTACCATCATGGGCAGCGCCCTGGCCATATTCCTGGGTTTTCGTAATAACAGCGCCTATGACCGCTGGTGGGAAGCGCGTAAAATTTGGGGGGGCATCGTCAACACCTCCCGGACCCTGAGCTCCTATGTGATGACGTTCCCATCTCCCAGACATGGCGATGTTCCTTTCGAGGATATCGTGAAATGGAGAGAGAGCATGATTCGCCGGCAGATCGGATGGTTGTACATACTCAAGGCGCAATTGCGCAAGCAACCCAATCTCGAAAAACTTCGTGAATTCGTGTCAGTCAATGAGTTTGATGACCTGAAAACTAAAACCAACGTGGCGACACACTTGCTGCATCACCAAAATCAGTCCATTGCCTATGCCTTCGAAAGTGGGATGATCGACAATTTTCGTCACATTGAAATGTCCCAACAAATCAAAGAGCTTTATGATTTACAGGGAAAGGCCGAGCGGATAAAGAATACCGTGTTCCCTTACTATTATAATTATTTCACTCACCTCTTCGTGTGGTTATTCATCATTTGTCTGCCCTTTGCACTGGTGCCCATCATGGACTATATGGCGATCCCGATGAGCATGGCCATTTCATTTATCTTCTATATTCTCAATAAGTCCGGTGAATTGACGGAAGATCCCTTTGAAGGACGCGCTGCGGATACCCCTATGAGCACCATCAGCCGGGGCATTGAAATTGACTTGTTGGAAATGCTGGGTGAAGAACATCCGCCCGAGCCCTTGGCACCTAGCAAAACACCTTTTGATGTTGCCTATATGGATTAAGTCATAGATGGGAGCGGGCATTTTGGTTACAGGCAGTAGCGGTCATGCAGGTAGGGCGATCGTTCAAGCCCTGAATGATGATTATGAGGTAGTCGGTTTGGATGTGGTCGCAGGAGAATACACCAAGGTTGTGGGCTCCATTACCGATCTGAGCCTGCTCACAAAGGTATTGGAAGGGGTCGATGTTGTCTTTCATACTGCGTCGCTACATGCACCCCATGTTCCAACGCACTCCCGCGAGGATTTTGTAGACGTGAATATCAAAGGGACATTGAATCTCCTCGAGGCTGCTGCAAAAAATGGTGTGAGCAAGTTCATATACACCAGCACCACTTCACTCTACGGAGAGCAGTTTGAGAACAAGGATCAGGCTGTTTGGATTACGGAGGAAGTTCAACCCATGCCTAGAGACATCTATGATATCACGAAGATCGCCGCAGAGCAACTGTGCAAAGATTTCTATCAAAATGGCGGTATGCGCACCCTGGTATTGCGTGTTTCGCGATTCTGGGATGAGCCATGGCCTGACAAGGTCTTCTACCGGATGTATCGAGGGGTGGATGTGAGGGATATTGTGCAGGCACATCGCCTGGCCATGGAAGCCGTGCTTGATACATTTCAGGTATTCAACATATCAGCGAAAACCCCCTTTCAGTTGGGAGATTTGAGTTCCCTTCGGCGGAACATACCTGCTGTGCTCAAGCGGCGAAAGCCTGAGCTTCTGGATTTCTATCAAAAGCGTGGCTGGCCGATAAAACCTTATATCGATCGGGTCTATGTTATAGAGAAGGCAGAAAGGATGTTGGGCTACAATCCTCAATTCAACATCGATGAACTCTTGCAGGAGCTTGAACAAGAAGAATAGTTGTTTTCTGAACCAAAGCTTGTGCAACTTCGTAGTGCATTGAGGTCTTGCCGCTATAATTCCCTAAATGAGTAAATCGAAAGTCACCATCGGCCATGTGTTCAAGACGATCATCTGGCCCAGAAGAAAAGCTGTTTTCATAGGTCTGTTTCTGATCGTCATCAGTCGCTTTGCCGGATTGGTGCTGCCCTTGTCCAGCAAGTACATCATGGACGATGTCATTGTCAATGCCGATGTTGAGATGTTGAAAACCCTCGTTGCCGGCATTGCTGCGGCTATTGCCTTGCAAGCAGGGTCGTCATTTCTATTGACACGGATCTTGAGCGTGGAGGCACAGCACCTAATTGCCCAGTTGCGCGTGCAGGTGCAAAAACAGATTATATACCTGCCTACAAGGTTCTTTGACAATCACCGCGCCGGTGAACTTGTCTCAAGGATCATGTCAGATGTGGAAGGTGTAAGAAATCTGGTGGGAACTGGCCTGGTACAATTGATAGGGGGGTCGCTGACTGCTGTGCTATCCTTGATTTTCCTGATACGGACCAGCCCAATGATGACGCTCTACGTGCTGGTTCCGGTTAGCATTTTTGGGGTCATATCACTCAAAGCTTTTGGATACATCCGCCCCATCTTCCGCGAAAGAGGCAAACTGAATGCCGAGGTCACCGCGAGATTGACCGAGACCCTCAACGGCATCCGCGTGATCAAAGGATTCAATGCGGAGAAGCAAGAGGTAAAGACCTTCGAGAAGGGTACAGACAAGCTCTTTCAGAACGTGAAAAAATCACTAACAGCTACGGCACTGATCACGAGTTCCGGAGCCTTCCTATTGGGTCTGGCCAGTGTGGGAGTACTAGGAATCGGAGGATACATGATCATCAATGACCAACTCACCATCGGGGATCTTATTTCTTTTACTATGCTGCTGGGATTCATGATTGCCCCCATCGTGCAGATGAGCAACATTGGCAGTCAGCTGACAGAAGCTTTTGCGGGGCTGGACCGCACGGAGGAGATCATGAATATGCAACCTGAGGACAATGCGGACGAACGGCCTGTTTTATTAAAGGACCTGAAAGGTAACATTCGATTCGAGCATGTGACTTTTGCGTACGATCAGGAGAAGCATGTGATTCATGATATCAGCTTTGAAGCACCTGCTGGGTCTGTCACGGCCCTGGTTGGTACTTCAGGCTCCGGCAAGTCAACCATTGCCGGATTGGCCGGATCGTTCCTCTTTCCGGAAAAAGGTACCGTCTGGGTGGATGATCAGGACCTCGAAAAAATCTCCCTGGACAGCTATCGTCAAAACCTGGGCGTCGTGTTGCAAGATGATTTCCTTTTTGAAGGCACTATCCGGGAAAATATCCTGTTTCCGCGCCCCGATGCTACCGAGGCGCAGTTGCAAGATGCGGTCAAGTTTGCTTACGTGAACGAATTCACTGACCGCTTCGAGGAGGGTCTGGAAACAATCATTGGCGAGCGTGGGGTGAAGCTTTCCGGAGGCCAACGGCAGCGACTAGCCATTGCCAGGGCGGTTTTGGCGGATCCCAGAATTCTGATCCTTGACGAGGCCACCTCCAACCTGGATACCGAAAGTGAAAGTTATATTCAGGAGAGTCTGGCACGACTGATGGCAGGTAGGACCACGTTCGTTATTGCCCACAGGTTGAGTACCATACGTAAGGCTGATCAGATCCTCGTCGTTGAGAAAGGTCGTATCGTAGAGCGAGGTGATCACGATGCCTTGATGGCGCAGGAAGGAAGGTATTTTGAATTGTATACCTATCAGGCGAGGATTTAGGAGTAGAGTGAGTTTGATGCGCTCAATAGCTGTCCTAGCAGCGCAAAGTGCTGTTTGCTAGAGGTTGTTCATAGGTTTAGTTGATATCTTTCCAGCAGATTAACCAACCACCCAATCCAAATCATGATTCGATTTTGCGGAATTGTCCTCATCGTTGTAGGTTTTGCGGCTTGCCAGGGTATCACCGCCCCTCCGCCAATTGTAGGAACAAATGATTACTATGACCTTGTGGGACTGTTCAAAGCATGGCGGGACTTTGAAGTTCCTCCGACCAGGGAGGGCGCTCCGGACTACACTAAACAAACCTTCAATAATCGGTGGACTGAATTCAAGAACCTTCAAAATCAGTTAAATATCATCGACACAACGGGTTGGACGATTGCCCAAAAGGTAGACTGGATGATTGTCTGGGCTGAGATGAATGGTTATGACTTCAACAATCGAATACTCAAACCCTGGGAGCGAGATCCGGCCTATTACAAAACGGTCTGGACCTACCGGAGCGACGTGCCCGCGCATGAAGGACCTACGCATCATGCGGTCACCGAACTTTGGACCTATGAATTCCCGCTGTCTTCGGAGGAGAAGGATCGGCTGATCGCTGATCTCAAGGTGATTCCACCCCTGAATGAACAAGCTCAGATGAACCTTACGGGGAATGCCAAAGACCTCTGGGTGGCAGGGATCCGCGACATCCGCTCTCAGAGCGAGGTGCTGCAAAGGGTCTTGACGATGGAAAGTATCGCCCAATACCCGGACTTAGAACAGGCACTGCAGCAAGCCATTGAGTCCACGAATGATTTTGCCAAATGGCTGGAAAAAGAAGCCCCTTCAAAGACGGGTCCCTCGGGCATTGGCAAAGAGAATTACACCTGGTACATGAAAAATGTTCACCTGGTACCTCTGACGTGGGAGGACGAAGTGATGATCCTGAAGCGTGAATTGGCCCGGGCCTGGGCCTCGCTGAAGTTGGAGGAGCATAGCAATCGCAACTTACCACCCATAACAGCCGTGGACAGTCCGGAAGCCTATGATGCGTTGGCCGAAGCTTCGGCGGTGAGCCTCATGCGATTCTTAGAAGAGGACAGCATCGTAACGGTTAAGGAATACTTTGAACCGGCGCTACGTGAGCACTTAGGTCAGTTTGTCCCGGAAGAAACGCGGAATTTCTTCTGGATCACGGCACACCATGATCCGCGTCCATTGTATTCACACTTTTATCATTGGTTTGAGCTGGCACGTATGGACAATGAACCCCATGCCAGCGAGATCCGGCGAGGCCCGTTGCTGTACAACATTTTCGATTCGAGAAATGAAGGAACAGCAACAGCCGTAGAAGAAATGTTCATGGATGCGGGCCTGTACAAGGACAATCCCCGTGTGCGGGAAATCGTCCTCATCATGATTGCACAGCGGGCTGCCCGCGGACTGGGTTCACTCTATGCGCATGCCAATGAAATGACCATGGAAGAAGCAGGTGGCATTCATTCCAATTGGACACCCCGGGGATGGATGAAAACCGAAAAGGAATTGCTCATCTTCGAACAGCATTTATACCTGCGTCAACCAGGATATGGGACGAGTTACATCACTGGCAAACATCTACTGGAAGCTGCCATGGCTGATTATGCCAGGGTCAAGGAAGTACGCGGAGAGGAATTCCGTTTGATAGATTTCTTTGATCAGTTGAATAGTATAGGTAATATCCCCATGTCACTGGGTCATTGGGAGATGACCGGTAGTACTGATCATCTACGCAATTTGAACTAACTTGAATCTTATGAAATTCATATTCTCTGTTTCTTTCCTGCTATGGACCAGCTTCATTTCAGCTCAGGAATTCTCAAGCGGCACCATTCAGTTTGGCGTTGTTGTCAAAGACCTGGAAGTTTCCTTACAATTCTACAAGGATGTCCTCAACATGAAAGAGGTTGGTGGCTTCCCTATAAACGAGGACTTTGCACAACGTTCGGGTCTCTCCAATGGCGTCCCATTTAACGTTAAGATCCTGAAATTGGTAGATTATCCTAATGCTACGCAGTTTAAGCTGGTCAGCTTTGGTCAGGAGCCCACGCATGAGAAGCCCAATTTCATTCAGGACGATAATGGCGTACAATACGTGACGATGTATGTGACTTCCATGAAGCCATTCCTGGAGCGCATCAATCAAAATGGTGTCGAGTTCCTGGGGGAAACACCTACAAAGCTTGACGACGGGAGAAGCTTCGTTCTCATTCAGGATCCTGATGGTACGTTCATAGAGTTGATCGGTCCGGAATAATCTGCTATTCTTCTCTCAGCCCCTCCACAGGATTCTCCTTCAAATTGGGTGTCAGATTGATGGCGATGGCCACACTGGCGAGGACCAAGAGCAAGACCCCCGGAACAAGGAAATGCTGGGGTTGTATGGAAATTCTATATGCGTAATCGGCCAGCCAATCGTTCATGAGCCCGTACGTAAGGGGGCTTGCCAGCAAGATGGACAAGGTGATCAGCAATAAGGATTCTTTCGAGAGCAAAGCAAGTATTTCCCGAAACCTCGCACCCAGTACTTTGCGAATGGTGAACTCCTTCTTGCGGGTACCAGCCTGCCAGGATATAATGGCCAACAATCCAAAACCGGCAATGAGCAAAGCGATCAACGAGAAGAAGAAGAAGGCATTCAGGAACTGTGTGTCGCTGCGGTATTGCTGCACATAAAGATCTTCCAGATGGTAATATTCGAAGGGATCATCTGGATAGAGTTTAGCGTAAACCGCCTCGATCATCGGGATGAGCTCCGCCGCGTCATGGTGCGTAAATCTGATGATATAGTTGACATATTCCTCCGGGTAGAGCCAAAACACGATGGGCATGGACGCGTGCTTGGCAGAACGCTGATCGTAATCTGCGATTACTCCTATGACCCTTGCTTCATAGCCGGACCCGAAAATCATCTCCGCGCCAACCGCCGACCGGGCATCAGCAAACCCCATTTTCTGCAATGCCGATTCGTTGAGGATGATACCGGCTGTATCTGAACGAATCGATCGGTCGTGGTCCCGTCCCGCCAGGAATGTGACATCCAGACTTTTGAGATAATCGTAGCCCACACTTATGGAGGGGAGACCGATAAATTGCGCATTGGAAGCAACTTTTTTGGCCAAAGTTGCCAATTCCAGTTCACCCGTCCCTGGCACATTGGCTCCGGCTCCCACGCTTAGGATCTTTGGGTTCTTCAGCAATTCCATTCTGAACGCATTGGAGGGTGCATCTCCTACTTCGGGTCCTGTCAGGGCGATGGATTTTTGAAGGTCAATTCCCACGTCTTTTTGCTGTAGGTGACGTAGTTGATGGTGTGCAATGACCGTAGCCATGATGATGGCCGTAGTGGTCGAAAACTGAAAGACCATGAATGCATTGCGAATGAAAACGCCATTGCTTCCCCTGGTGATCTTGCCTGCCAACATCGATAGGGCGGGAAATGAAGACAGATAAAAGGCTGGGAACAATCCCGCCATAACAAAGGCGATCAGTGGGAAGGTGCCAAGCGTGAGTAAAGTGCCGGCATCCAGGAGTTGTGATATTTCCCAATCGTAACCAAAGAAATCGCTGGCATATGGTCTTACCATAACCACCAGCAGCACCGCCAGGCTCATGGCTAACAGTTGCAATGCAAGTGCCTCCGCCAGGAACTGCATTACCAGGTGAAACTTGCGTGCTCCCAGTACTTTGCGCAATCCAATCTCGCGAGACCTGGTGAACACCCGTGTTGACAGTAAGCTGGAGTAATTGAACAGGGCCACCAGCAGGATGAGGAAGGAAATGATGTTGAGTGCATTGAGTGTGGTGCTATTTCCGCCGCCAGCTACCTGACGTTCCATAGGAGGAGACAGGTGAATGTCGGTGACAGGTCGCAATGTGTATATACGGTCCACGTCCTTGTCCTGGTCTACCTGCCCTTGAGGGGACTCTTTGTAAGCCGCTTGCAGTTTGGCCGTCAGGTGCGTGAGGTTCGTCGTCTGAGCTACTTGCAGGTAGCTGTGGAAGGTGCCGGAAGTCCAGTCCGTTTCAGTTTCGTCCTCATACCACCACCTCGCAGTCTCAAAGGATAGCAGGATGTCGTAGGGTAGGTGGGTGTTTTTGGGAGCATCTTCAAAGACACCTGTGATTTTGTAGTCACTGTAGCCATCAATGCTCATGATCTTTCCTACTGCTTCAGCCTGGCCAAAATACTTCTCCTTGGTGGTTTGCGAGATGATCATAGCACCTCGGTCACTCAAGGCAGTGGTCGGATTGCCAGCAACAAGCGTGACGTCAAACAGCCTGATGAAAGCAGGATCCACCATCAGGATCTCGTCCTCACGGAAAATACGATCACCTTGCCGAAAAGTCAACCCAGGGTAGTAGTGGACCCTGGCGTAATCCTCCACCACTGGCAGTACGGATTGAGCAAAGGGTGCTATGGTAGGAGGGCTTGCAGCACTGAAGGAAAGCTCCGTACCCCTGTGTAGCAGGCGATAGTCTATTCTGCAGAGGTTTTCGCTGTTAGTCAGATGCGAGTCGAAGTTCTTTTGATAGTGGATGTAGCCCTGGAGGAAAAGAAAGACGGAGATGGCCAGCCCAAGACTAAGCAGGTTGGAGAGTGACCAAATGGGTTTCTTGAGGAATCTCCTGATACCGTGCCTTACAATCGTGGGCAATTGGTCAGGGGCCTGCCTTACCTCCCTGGAAGGAAGCGCAATATTCCTTAAGGCCAGCAACAAATCCCTGAGCATCATGAGGTATGCCGGGACTTTGCCGCGTGCTTCGAGACGCATGGTATGGAGTTCCTGAAAGTCGCCAGCCACTTCATCGTAGCGGTCCTTGTAGATGCGTTTTAGGATGCTCTTTAGTATTGAGTTCATGGCCACGGATCAGAAGTTGGACAATTGTGGTATTTTCTTCCAAAGCTTGAGTCGCAGGGATTGTGTGTCCTCCAAAGCAACGAAACCTTCCGTGCTGACCTGGAAATATCTCTTGCGTTTACCTCCTCGTTTCTTGGTGGCGTCCCCGAAAAAGGAGGAAATGAAGCCTTTTTGCTCCAGCCTGTAGACTACTGCGTGCACTGCGCTGATGTTGACTTTGCGATAAGAGACCCGTTCCAGTTCTTCTTTCAAGGGGATGGCGTAGACCTCGTTGTCAAGGGAAGCTATGGTCAGCAGTACCAGTTCCTCGAATTCCCCCAGATTGGTTCCTTTCATGCAAGATGCTATTTAAATCATAAATGTAGATATTTATTTTTCATAAAAATCATATTTGTAGAAATAATAATCATAGGAGTAGCATTGAGATTATTTGGAGGTGTTTTGCTATTCGGTCTGGATCGCGCCGATGCCTGCTTCCCAGAGTTTTTGGTTGTATGCCGGGATCTCGTTTTGCAGCCATCCGTCTGCTTTCGCCTTCAGGGATGACCATTGGGGATCCAACTCCGCTTTGCGATCTCTGGCCGCCTGATTCACTCTAGGAAGCCAGCCGCTGCAGGCATTCATCATGAAGAGGTATTCCGCTGAGAATTTATTGGGGAAATTCTCCACATCGTCATAGGCCTTGGACTTGCGTTGTACCATGTCTTTGTCCCAGGCGTCCAGTGCTTCGATGAGGCCCTTGCCTTCCTTCTTCAACCCTTCGTCTTCCAGGTCTTCGACAATTTTCTTCAATTGTTTTTGGATGCCATAGAGTTGATTTACGAGGTTGTGCATGGTTGTGAGTGTACCTTCTGTCTCCGTCATGAAAGCATCGTAGTCCCTCAGTTGATTCTCAGGGATATCGTACAATGGATTATCTTGGATGTTTGCTTTCGTCTCCAACACTTCCTCACCCACTGTCAACCTAAATCCATATTCCCCTGGAGGAACTTTATGTCCACGGTAATTGGCTTCGATGTAAGCCGTGGGAATACCAGGCATGGTCGGATGACGTGTATCCCAGACAAATCGGTTCAGGCCTTTTTTCTTGGAAAGCACAGGGTTAGCCGGTGGCCCCCCTGCATACCGCTGGAAGCCCTTCTGTTTGGCAGAAGTAATCGTACGGATGACCTTGCCGGCACCATCCAATATTTCCAATTGAATATCATCTTCGACTTCATCGGCTAACTCATAATGGACCACCAACCCATTGGCAGGATTGACGCCGGTGAAGGGGTTAGCACCTTTGAATTCCTTGCTATTGCCATTGAGTGGGCTACCCCATCCTCCATATACCAGGTCTTCGGGCTGATAGAGTTTTGTTGATCCCGACGCTCGGTATTGGCCAAGCAGTCCCAGGTCGTCGAGGATCCAAAAGGACCTTCCGGAAGTCGCTACGAGCAAGTCACCCTGATGTACCATGAGGTCATTGACAGGTGTCACCGGCAGGTTCAATTGCAAAGGTTCCCAGCTATCGCCGTCATTCCAGGAAATGTAGACGCCCGTTTCCGTACCTGCATACAGTAGTCCTTGTCTTTGTTTATCTTCTCTTACCACTCTCGTGTAGGCCCCATTGGGCAGGTTGCTACTGATGTTCTTCCAGGATTTACCATAGTCGGTTGTCTTGTACAGTCCCGGCGTTTTGTCATTGAATTTGTAGCGTGTAGTCGCAATATATGCCGTGGCGGCATCGTGTGGTGATATGTCGATGGCGTTGATAAGACATTCCTGCAATCCTCTGGGTGTGACATTCTGCCAGGTGGCTCCATTGTCTTGGGTAATCTGAACCAGGCCATCATCACTACCTGTCAAGAAAACGCCCGCTTCATGTGGCGATTCTACAAGGTAAGAGATGGTGCCATAATTCTCTGCGCCAACGGCTTCGTTGGTGTAAGGACCTCCACCTTTGCCTTGCTTTTCGTCCAGGTTGCGGGTAAGATCGGGAGACATTTCTTCCCAGTTGAGGCCCATGTCGCGGGTACGCAGTACCACTTGCGCTGCATGGTAGAAGGTGTTTTCTTCGTGTTGCGAGCGGATGATGGGTGCATTCCAGTTGAAAAGGTATTCCATGTCTCGCGCCTCCCGTCCAAGGTACTGATGAGGGGCTGCCAGCACCTGCATTCGCGTATCGGCTTCCATGTCCTTGACGTCAATGTAACCCAGATAGCTACCTCCCATGACATAACGTGGATTGTCAGGGTCGAAGGCGAGAAAGGCACTTTCACCACCTGCCGCATCGGTCCAGTTTTCTTTCGTGATTCCCCCCCGGCCGAAATTGATATTGGCTATCCGTACGGAGGAATTGTCCTGCTGGCCTCCGTAGACATTGTAAGGAAAGAGGTTATCAGCTGTCACTCGGTAAAACTGGGCTGTAGGCATATTGGATTGTGTGGACCATGTAGCTCCATTGTTGAAGCTGATGGCCGAACCTCCGTCATTCGAAATGAGCATATTTTTCGAATTGTCGGGATTGATCCAGAGGTCATGGAAGTCTCCGTGTGTACCACTAAGCCGTTCGAAAGTCTTACCACCATCAATTGAACGCAAAGCAGGAGCACTCATGACATAGACCGTATGTTCGTCATTGGGATCGGCAAAGACTTCGATGTAGTACCAGGCCCTTTGTGTCAGCCGGTTTTCATCATTGACCAGGGACCAGTCTTGGCCGCCATTGCCAGATACATACAAACCACCTTGATCTTTATCTGTGTCGCTCTCCATGAGCAGGTACACACGATCAGAATTGGCTGGACTCACGACGATGGCCATCTTTCCCTTTTCCTCTGGCAATCCCTCTTCGATCTTGGTCCAGGTCAGACCTGCGTCGACACTCTTGTAGACGCCGCTGCCCGGACCTCCGCTGATCACTTTCCAGGGTTTTCTTTCGTGTTCCCACATCGTAGCGTAGAGGATGTTGGGAGCGGTGGCGTCCATAGACAATTCGCTGCAACCCGTCGATTCATTGACAAAGAGCACCTGCTGCCAGGTTTTGCCGCCATCTTCGGATTTATAGATCCCACGTTCGGCGTTAGGTCCATGTAAGGCTCCCTGTGCAGCCACATATAAGACATCCGGATTGTCGGGATGTATCACAATCCGCGCGATGTGCTGTGTCTCCCTGAGGCCCATGTGCTGCCAGGTTTTCCCCGCATCTGTGGATTTGTAAACGCCATCGCCGTAAGAGGTCATGACGCCTCTGGGTGCGTGCTCCCCCATACCCACGTAGACGACGTTAGGGCTGGACGGAGCCACCGCCACGGCCCCAACTGAGCCCGTCTTGAAGAAGCCGTCAGAAACATTCTCCCATCGTTGACCAGCGTCGGCGGTCTTCCAAAGTCCTCCACCCGTCGTGCCCATATAATAAGTCAATGGGTCTCCAGGTACGCCTGTTCCACACACGGATCTGCCTCCGCGAAAAGGACCTATGCTTCGGTATTTGACAGGTTTGAAATATTCTTCGGCCGTTTGCCCGAAAGCAGTGATTAGGGTGATAGCCATCAATAGGCCAATCCAGGATTTTTTCATGGTGGTTGATCAATTTAGCCCTTGAAGATATTCAATCTTCGGCAATGCCGAAATGCGCTGAAGGACGATTGGCTAGAAACCTCCATTTCAGGTTCTTTGTCCCCGAAAACAGGGATCACCTGACCTTGGAAAAGGCTGCCACATCCACCGATGGCCTTGCCTTCGGTCTGGGCGAAGTTCTCCCGTTCGCAATGGCTACCCCCAGCAATATGATGGCCGATCCAAACAACATGGAGGCTGTGATGACCTCGTCCAGGAATGCCACGCCCAGGACAATACCATAAATAGGAAGTAAGAACGTGCAGGTAGCAACATATCCTGGTCCCGCGCTCTTCAGTAGCTTGAAATAAAGTAGAAAGGCGATGCCAGTTCCAAAGACACCCAAGACCAGGACGGAAGCAATGGTGGATCCACTCAGTGTGTCGAAAGAAACAGGATCTGCCAAAAATGCTGCTGGCAATAGGTACAGACCCACGGTTAGCAATTGGGCACTAGGTGCCTGAATGGGGTCCAGCCCTGAGAAGTGTCTTCGTGCATAAACCAGGCCCAGGCCATAGCTCAACGCCGCAGCGGTGATTGCGATGATGCCCATGGTGCTAGCCGTGAATCCCTTGAGCATATCAGGCATGACCAGGACCAACAACCCCAAAACACCCAGCAGTACACTGCTTACCCTTTTGCGGTTCATGCGTTCGTCATCCAGCATCACATGGGCAAGCACGATGGTGCTCAAGGGCGTGAGTCCGTTGAGAAGGGAGGCAAGGGAGCTATCCACATACTGCTCTCCCCAGTTGATCAGGGTGAAGGGCAGGGCCTGCGAGAAGAATCCCGTAAATAGCACATCGCGCCAGAAATGCCAATTTCTGGGCCATGAGAATCCGCGCGCAAGTCTGATGGCGTTCAGGACTGCCGCGCCTAATGCTACACGTAGCCCGGTGATCATCAGGGGTGATAGTTCCTCGACGGCGATTTTGATGAGCATGAATGAAGGTCCCCAGCAGGTGGCCAGGAGTATCAGTAATAAGGCATTTTTGTTTTTCATAGTCGTTTCTCATTGTCGTGCGAACAAATCGAACGAATTGAGCAGAACGACGTCCTATGAATACGATGAATTGATTTCGTGATCATCATGAAATTCATTAATATTAACTTATGGAGATTCGACATTTGAAGCTGATCAAGGAAGTGGCGCGCACACAAAGCCTCACTAAAGCCAAGGACGCGTTGTTCCTTTCACAATCTGCGCTCAGCCATCAGTTGAAGGAACTTGAGACGCAGCTAGGCACTCCACTCTTTCATCGAGTGAACAAGCAACTGGTGATCACGAATGCGGGCAAGATGGTGCTGGAGGGTGCTGAGAAGATACTGACAGAGCTGGAAAACACTGAGCGATCTATTAAGAAGTATGTGTCCGGAGACACTGGAACCATCCGACTGGCTACCGAATGCCATACCTGCTACCACTGGCTGCCGTCGTTACTCATTGACTTTAAGAAGGAGTTTCCCAATGTGGAAGTGGACGTACTCATCGACAATAGTTGCGACATTGAGGTGGAGATATCTACCGGCAAGATTGACCTGGCCATTATTACTGATGCTCATGATCGGCCTGAACTCACCTATTGGGAATTGTTCAAGGACGAAATGATTGCGTTGGTAAACGCGGATCATCCATGGGCAAAAAGGGCATATGTGGAAGCGCAGGATTTTGCCGATGAGCATGTGCTGATCCATTCTTATCCATTGGAGAGCGTTACGATCTTTTCTCAATTATTGATTCCTGAAAAAGTGACCCCCCGGAAAGTGACCCAGGTACAGGTAGATGAGGCAATGGTAGAGTTGGTGAAGGCGGGCATGGGCGTTCGGGTCATTGCCAAGTGGATCATTGAGCCTTTCCTGAAAGATCCTGCGTTGCGAGCGGTCCCCGTGACTGCCAAAGGTATTCGACGCAGATGGTACGCGGCTACCCTCAAACAGGATGAGCCACCTCAATACCTGCAGAACTTCATTCAACACATGAGAGCCAATATTGGTGGCCTTTGTTGTGCCCAGGACTGAGCTTTGAACCTCCATCGCTATGAATATTTCCTTTCGAGTTGCCAACGAAAATGATTTGAGTGACGCAATGTCTATGATGGCAGATTTCAATGCATTATTCGGCTATGATTTCGATGCTGAGATCGGGGGAACACTATTTTTACACTTCACTCGTGACGAGTCGCTGGGCAGATTTTGCCTGGTGCTTGATGATTCGAAGTGCATAGGCTATTTCGTCATTGCTTTCGGTTGGAGTTTCGAGTACCGGGGAAGAGATGCCTTTATCGATGAGTTTTATCTTCGGCCTCGGTATCGTGGACAGGGCATCGGTCAGCAATGCCTCATCCACATGAAGTCCATCTGCGAGAGTTGTGGGGTCCAGGCCCTGCACCTGGAGGTTGAAAGGCACAACACTGCAGCTCGAAAGCTATATGAAGCTTCTGGGTTCACCTCATCCGGCCGATCTTTGCTTACCTGGCAAGCGCAACCTTAGCAAGCGCATTGGATGGCATTGCCGGCTGTGGCTTCAGCACCCTCTGTCTCATATCCGTCAAATTTCCACCACTCGATACCCCCAATGAGTTCTTTCACTTTGAAGCCGAGTTTGGCCATTTTCAAGGCGCCCTTGGTTGAAGCATTGCAGCCGATTCCGTCACAGTAGGTGATATAGGTTTTGCTTCTGTCGAGATGGGAAGTCGTCGCCTCATTCATTTCACGGTGGGGAATATTGATCGCGCCGGGGATGTGTTGTCTTTCGAAACCGAAGGCCTGACGTGCATCCAAGGGTACAAGAGGTTCACCCTTTTCTAAGGCGGCGAATAGGTCTGAAGGGTCTATCTGATAATCGAGTGCCTTTTGGTAGAATTTGATTTGATCTGTCATCTTAATAAATCTTTTAGGGCAATACTAACGCTGACCCTTCCCGATTTTGAGTGGCTTTTGTTGAAGCCTGCTCATGACGCGCTGAGTTTTTTTCAGGAATGATCCAATCAAAATTCCAATGATTTCTTTTATGTAACCGTTTGATTACCTATTTTAGTAACCGAATGGTTACACAAAGTAGAAGAAGGGATATTTTCCAGGCAATTGCCGATCCTGTTCGCAGGGAGATCATCGAGTTACTCTCGAAGGATCAACTCACAGTCAATACGATTGCGGAGCGTTTCGACATTAGCCGCCCCGCCATATCCAAGCACCTGCGAATATTGGAGGAGTGCCAGGTGATTGCTATGAATCAACGAGGTCGGGAGCGGTACTGTGAGATCAAACCCGAAAGTCTGATTCCGGCGTCACTGTGGATGGATCAGTATCGCCAGTTGTGGGAGGATCGACTGGACAATTTCGAGGAATACCTATTGCAATTACAATCAAAAAACGATAAAAAATGAATGCGACGAACGAAGCCCATGGCGCAGTAGTCACCATGAAGAGAACGCTGAAAGCACCTATCAAGTTGGTGTGGGAGGCGTGGACCCAAGCTGACCACATCACCAAATGGTGGGGCCCTCCCGGTATGGAAACAACCGTCCTGGAGCATGATTTCAGGGTGGGTGGAAGCTGGAAATATGCCATGCAGATGCCTGATGGAAAGGAATTCATTTCTGAGGGAAAGTACTCAGAAATCACACCTCCCGAGAAAATCATTACCTCGGCAGATTTCAAGCCCATGACTGAAGGTGTTGAATTACAGATGCTCTTTGAGGCGAAAGGCGAGGAGACCGACTTCACTTTTCATGTGGTGCACGCTTCGGAGGAATATCGGATCCAACAGGAGAAGATGGGCATTTACAATGGCTGGGGTTCTGTTTTCGATCGGCTGGAGACTTTTTTGGCGGAGTAACCCGTCCCTTACACCACGAATTGAGCTCCTGATTGCAGGAGCTTTTTTTGTTGCTGAAAATATTTACCTACAAATAAGGTAAAAATTAGAAACCTTTCTTAAAATTGCCCGTGTTATAAAAACTACAATTAAGGTAGAACTGTCATGGGTAAAAATCAATTAGGAGAATTTGAGGAGATCGTCATGTTGACCGTGGCCATCCTCACCAGTGACGCTTACGGCTTTGCCATTGTCGAGGAGATCGAAACGCGGCTGAAACGCAAAGTGAGCATCGGCTCACTTCAGACGGTGCTCATCCGATTGGAAAAAAAGGGCTACCTGGAGTCCAAGCTGGGTGAGGCCACCAAAATGCGTGGAGGCAAGCGAAAGCGCTATTACGAGTTGACGCAACTGGGCAAGAGCGTACTCCAGCAGACCAAGGAGCAACGACTCGGCCTGTGGAATGCCATTCCAGAATACGTTTTCCAGTTTCATGTCTAGTGAAGGGAGAGATACCATGCCACCTGGCCTTCTGCTTCGCTTCTTTCGCTGGTTTTGCCGGCGTGACTATGTGGAGGACATCGAGGGCGATCTGCAAGAGCGATTTGCTTCTTACGGCCGCGATCATTCCCGTTTCAAGACGAATGTTCGGTTTGGATGGGAGGTACTCAGGCTACTGCGACCAGGCATTGTGAGACCCATTTTTCAAACTCAAAAACGCAACAATTACGGTATGTTAAAGAATAATTTCAAAGTCGCCTGGCGTTCCATGCTCCGGCAAAAGGGCTTTACCTCCATCAAAGTGGGGGGATTTGCTATTGGCATCGCCGCTTGTCTACTCATTACCTTATTCATCCAGGACGAACTCAGTTATGATCGCCACTTCGCAGATCAGGAGCGCATCTACCGATTGACTTTGAAGTTTGACCTACCTGTTTTTACAGGGCACGGCGCCTATACCCAGGCACCTCTGATTAAAATATTGGCGGATGAGTTTCCCGAAATCGAAAAAGCTGGTAGGTTGAATATCTCTACACTCTTTGGTGCCGGAAGCAATGAAATCAGTACACCCAAGAGGAAAGGAAGCAGCCACGAAGAAAATGTGGCCTTTGCCGATCAGGAGTTGTTGGATGTGCTTCAACTCAGTATAGTTGAAGGTAATCCCCGAAATCTGCTCGATCGGCCATACACCCTGGTTATTGCTGAAAGCAAAGCTAGAAAGTACTTTCCTGATCAGTCAGCGGTCGGAGAGACCTTGATCTTCAATGGAGACAAAGAAAATCCTTACACTATTACTGGGGTGATGGAGGACGTGCCGTCCAATAGCCATTTCAATATTGAGTTTTTCCTTTCGCTGAAGGATCGGGAATTTTGGCCTGGCGAGCAAACCAATTGGGCATCGACCAACTACTTCACGTACATCAAGCTCAGATCCCAATCTGATCCGAAGCTGGTGGAGGAAAAACTTCACCAGGTAGTCACTACACATGCACTACCCGCGTTTCAGCAGGCTGGGGTAGCCGATACCGATTTGCATGCGCATGCTTTGCAGTACCAACTTCAGCCTATTCGAGATATTCACCTAAGATCGGACCAAGTCTACGATGGCATGGTCCATGGGAATATTCAGATAGTACGCTTGTTTGGTTTGATCGCCATCATGATCCTGGTCATTGCTTGTATCAACTTTATCAATTTAGCCACAGCCAAGTCTGCCAACAGAGCAAAGGAGGTTGGCCTAAGGAAGACAATGGGCTCCGCTAAAGGGCAATTGATCTCACAATTCCTGGTAGAGTCCGTCTTGCTGACCGTGACTTCCTTTATTATCGGGCTGGCATTGGCATGGTTCGCCATGCCCTTTTTCAATGCACTGACCGCAAAAACACTCGACTTTCCCTGGCAATCATGGTGGTTCCTCCCAGTGATGGCAATGGCTGCACTTGTAGTAGGGCTGCTCTCAGGCCTCTATCCTTCCTTGTATTTATCCGCTTTCAACCCCATGGAAGTGATGAAGGGCAAAGTCAGTCGTGGGACGAAGAATTCAAGACTAAGAAACGTGCTAGTAGTCTTTCAATTCGCTACTGCCATAGTTCTGATTTTTGGGACAGTTGTCGTCAATCGACAAGTGAATTTCATGCTCAGTCAAGACCCTGGTTTCAAAAAGGATCAGGTGATTCTGATCAACGGCGCTTACCCGATTGGAGATCAGATCGAAGCCTTCAAAAATGAACTTCAGGGGATGGCGGATATTCAGTCAGTATCCGTGACCGACTACCTCCCCATCTTGGGAGATGGTTCCAAACGAAATGGCACCATCGTGTGGCCTGCGGAACTTTCAAGCGAAGAGCATAATGCCGCTACTGAGTTTTGGCGGGTTGATGAACATTATATCAGAACACTCGGAATGACCATTGCCGAGGGGAGCGATTTCGATGGAAAAAAGGCCAATAATCGAGGCAAGGTGATTATCAACGAAACGTTGCGTCAGGCACTGGCATTTGACCAGCCGATTGGTCGGCGCCTTTCCACAGGGGACGATACCTATGAGGTTATCGGTGTTGTAGAAGATTTTCACTTTGCCAGCTTCAAAGAAAAAATACGAGGTATGTGCCTGGTGGTCAATCAGGACCCCAGCGAGCGTTCCTCGATTGTGGTACTAAAAGCCGGGTCCGACGACTTTGGCGAGCTTATGACTGAGGTTGAACAGGTATGGCAGTCATTTGTATCAGATCAAAGTTTGAGGTACACCTTCCTGGATCAGCGATTTGCGTCAATGTATGAGGATGTCAGGCGTACCGAGGGAATTGTGAGCAGTTTTTCTTTGCTAGCAGTGATGGTTGCGTGTTTGGGTTTATTTGGCCTGGCGGCCTTCATTGCCGAACAGCGAAGCAAGGAAATGAGCATTCGCAAAGTCCTGGGTGCTTCGGTCCAAAGGATTTTCAAATTGCTTACTACTGACTTCCTGAAGCTCATTTGCATCGCCATGGTGATTGGAATGCCTTTGTCCTGGTTTCTCGTGGATGAGTGGCTTAGCGGCTTCAGCTATCGAATCGACATGGTGTGGTGGTTCTTTGCCCTTGCCGCCGGTATGACCATGCTGATCGCACTACTTACGATCAGTCGCCAGGCACTGAAAGTAGCCTTTGAAAATCCAGCCATCGCTCTAAAAAATGAGTAGAAAGATCCTGCCAGCTAAGTTTATCATTCGGTTTTTCCGTTGGTTTTGCCGGCCGGATTATGTAGAGGATATCGAGGGCGATCTGCTGGAGCGTTTTGCCGCTGACCTTCAGGGTCAAACCAGACTCAGTACGAACTTGCGATTTGCTTGGGAGGTACTGAAGCTCCTACGGCCTGGCATCATCAAACCACTATTCAAGCGTCACACAAATCATTCTATTGGGATGTTCAGAAACTATCTGAAAACCACCATTCGGAGTGCGCGCAAGGAAAAAGCCTTCACGCTGCTCAATGTCAGCTGCCTCACCATCGGACTTTGTGCCTGCTTTTACATTGCCGTCTACACCTTGCAGGAACTGAGCTTTGACAAATTCCATGAAAAGGCAGATCGTATCTATCGAATCAATATGACCTTTATCTGGGGAGATGTGGATCAATTGTTTGGGTCAACAGGCCCGGCGGTAATGAATGCTATCCAAAATGAAATCCCGGATTTTGAGCAAATGACTCGCGTGCTCACCTTCGAAAATGCATTGGTTTCTGTGGCTTCCACTGGTGGTAGCAAAGTATTTGAAGAGCCGAAACTGAGAGCCGTCGACGCCACTTTCTTCGATGTTTTTACCTTTCCATTGATCGCTGGCAATCCCCGGGAGGCACTCGTGGATCCCCAAAGTGTGGTACTGACGGAGTCTACGGCCCTGAAATATTTTGGGACAACGGATATCCTGGGCAAAGAAATTCGTGTCCAGGACGAGGACAGCAACAAGCTGTACCAGGTCACCGGTGTTGCTGAGGATGTGCCGGACAATTCACATGTAACCTTTGATTTGTTGCTGTCCATGTCTTCTATCGATCGGTTGAAGCGGAATGGAGACACCTGGTGGTGGACCACCTTCGTGACTTTCGGTCTGCTACGGGAAGATGCCAATCCGGAATGGGTCAGCCAGAAACTCGCCCAAGTGCCTGGCAAATACCTGGAACCTTTTCTGCTCAAATACCGGGACATGACCTATGAAGAGTTCGTCGCATCCGGGGAAACCTGGGACTTGTTTATGCAACCCCTACTGGATATCCACTTGTACTCAACGCACGTTTTTTCCAGGCTGAATGAGATTGGAGACATCGAAACGATCTACATTCTGAATATCATCGCTTTGCTTATTCTGGCGCTGTCGATCACCAATTTTGTTAACCTAACTACAGCTCGCGCATCCAGGCGAATGAAGGAAGTTGGTGTAAGGAAAGCTCTGGGCACAGATCGTAGCGGCCTCGTTTTCCAATTTCTCCTCGAGTCCACATTGCTATGTCTGATCTCGCTGCTGATGAGTGGATTGCTACTCTATTTTCTGTTGCCTCTTCTCAATGATGTAGCGGGCAAGCAACTGTCGTTCCGGGACTTCATGGAACCCGGCATGCAAATGCTCCTTTTGGGTATCAGTATCTTCATTGGTTTGATTGCCGGCATTTACCCAGCTTTCTCCATGTCCGCCGTGAAACCAGTCCGGGCTTTCAAACCAGATCAGTCAAAAGATGGAGGTACAAGCCGATTGCGCAATGTGTTGATCACATTCCAGTTTACTGCTTCTATCGGGCTTATTGCTTGCGGACTCATCATTCATGATCAGGTACAACATTGGTTAAATAAGGAGCTCGGGTTTGAGAAGGACAACGTCCTGGTGGTCCGACGGGCTGACCGACTGGAAGCATCCAAGGACGCTTTTCTCGGCGCGGTACAGGGTCTGCCAGGGGTGGAGCACGCCAGCATGTCCAATGACACACCTCCTTATGTGATGGGCTCGCATAGAGACTTTTACCTGCAAGGACAGGAGCAGTTGAAAAAGGAGATCAGCTATTGGACGGCAGATGAGCATTTCATGGATGTATACGGTCTGCAGTTGCTGGCGGGAGAGAACTTTCGGCCAGGCTTCAACAACAAAGGCCAGGTACTTGTCAGTCGATCAACCATGGAGACTTTTGGTATTCAAAATCCCCTGGACATTCTTGGAAAAAGACTACGCCGCCAAGATGATAATCAAACGATCATCGGCGTTTTTGAGGACATCAACACGGAAATTCGTTGGAAGCAGCTGCCGCTTGTTATTTACTACAATGACGCGGTCTTCACACCGGTGGGACCTGGAAAGGAGGTATCGGTGCGATTTGCCGAAAACTTGAGTGGAACGCAAATAGCTAGCCTGCTGGCGGCCATTGATGAGCAGTGGTCCGGATTCAGTAGCGGAATTCCGATGCAATCCTATTTCCTGGATCAGCGGTTTCGATCCATTTTCGAGGTATCGATCAGGTTCGGCAAGTTGATGTCCTTCTTTGCCGTTCTCTCCTGTCTGATTGCGGGTTTGGGTTTGGTGGGTCTGGTGGCCTACGTGATTGAGCGGCGCAACAAGGAGATTGGTATTCGCAAGGTGCTGGGGGCGTCGGTGACCAGTGTAATGGTATTATTGACCAGTGACTTTGGTAGACTTCTGGTGCTTGGGTTTTTCATCGCCTCCGGATTGTCATGGTACTTCATGGACCAATGGATTCAGGGTTTTGAAGACCAGATTACTTTGGGCCCGGGGATTTTCATTCTGGCGGGTGGCCTAATGCTCATGATCATGATCGCGACGCTTAGCATTCAAGTAGTGCGGGCTGCATTTTCTAATCCTGTAAAATACCTACGAGATGAATAGTCTGGCAAAGATGATGTTGGGTTTCTTCCGGTGGTTCTGTCGCGCCGATTATGCAGAAGATATTGAGGGAGATCTTATGGAGCGATACCATATTTGGCTAATGCGGGGCTCCTCGTTTGGAGCCGGGATGCGCTTTACATGGGAGGTGATCAAGCTACTGAGACCGGGTATTGTTCGTGGTTTCCCCAAACGTAGGGGAGGGCATCTGATGGGACATTACCTGCTGATCTCCCGGCGAAACCTCCTCAAGCATCGAACCTATTTTCTTGTGAACCTGCTGGGGTTGTCCCTGGGTATGGGAGTGGCGCTGGTAATTGCTCAATACCTCCACTTTGAGTACAGCTTTGACCGGTTCCATGAACAATCTGAGCATATCCACCGCATTCTATACGATCGCGTCGTGAGTGGAGAGGCACAGAGTGCCGATCCGTACATTCCCTACACAGTAGGACCTGCGGCTTTTGAACAAATCCCGGAGGTGATAAGCTTCACTCGACTCCATGTACCCGATGAACGTATTGTGGTTCAAAACCGGGCTACCCGGTCAATCTTCAATATTCCGGGTGGGGACTTGTACTGGGTTGATGACAAGTTTCTGGACCTATTCAATTTCCCATTGGTCCAGGGCCGAAGAGAGGGTGTTTTTGACGACCATTTCAATATTGTGCTCACGGCGTCGACCGCCCAACGTTTTTTCGGTAATGCTAGCGCCATCGGAAAACAATTGGAGGTAGAAGGTGGCGGCAAGTCCGGCGTCTACACTGTGACTGCCGTGGTGGAGGATCCTCCAGTGGCAAGTCAGCTGCAGTTTCAGATGCTATTGCCTGTGGAGAACTTTCTGGAATATGGCAATCTTGGTGCCATTAAGCGGCACACGCACTGTGCCTTACCCTGGTTTGCTACCTATATCCAACTGAATGAAAACGCCGATCCCGCCAAGGTACAGGCAGCCATTCAGAAACTGATCATCTCCAATAAGGGCTCCTGGAATCCTGAGGCAAACATCGTGGAGCAAGCCAGGCTTCAACCTCTGACAGATATTCATTTGAGCGCTGAGCAATATGAAAATACCGACTTCATTACCAATGGCTCACGCCATGCGGACCTCCAATTTATTGCCCTGATCGCTGTATTTGTTCTGGTGATTGCCTGGGTCAATTTCGTCAATATGGCCACTGCCAGTTCCTTGACCCGCGCTAAGGAAGTTGGTATTCGAAAGTCCGTTGGCGCAGCGAGGAGACAGGTGTTGCAGCAGTTTCTTGTAGAGGCGCTCTTGCTCAATTTAGTGGCTGCCGTGCTGGCCCTGGCGCTCGCTTTTCCTGCCACCACCTGGCTTGGAAGGCTGATGGGCAAATCCTTGACACTCGGGCTGTTGGGTGAACCCGTTTTCTGGGGCTATTTTCTGGCGATCTTGGCCCTGGGCTCCTTGGCTTCTGGTCTATACCCTTCCTGGATCCTTTCGAGATTCGGAGCCATAGGTCTGCTGGGCCATCGATCTGGCGGAAAGGGTCAGATGGTGTTCCGCCGCTTCCTGATTGTGTTTCAGTTTTTGATCTCCATGTTTTTGGTGAGTGGTACATTCCTCATCTACCGGCAGATCACGTTTTTGAGGTCCCAGGAGTTAGGCATGAACCTGGACCGTGTATTGGTGGTTCGGGGTCCCAGGGTATTTGGAGGTCCTAAGCTCACCTCGTATGCGCAATTGCCGGCTTTCAAAAAGCGAAGCATCTCTATGTTTGATGCTTTCCGCGATGAAATCGATGGAAATACCGCCATCAAAGAAATGGGAGGTTCTAATGTCGTCCCAGGAGAGGTTTTCAATACGCTACACAATTACATCCGCATCTGGGGCCGGCCCGAGGATGAGAACCTGACCGCGCGACGTATGAATGTGAGTGCCGGGTTTACTGCTGCTTATGATTTGGAGTTCGTGGCCGGAGGCCCTTTCACACAGGAAATGGTGGACGGGCGTGCCGTGATTCTA
This sequence comes from Cyclobacteriaceae bacterium, assembly GCA_965601475.1. GTDB lineage: Bacteria > Bacteroidota > Bacteroidia > Cytophagales > Cyclobacteriaceae > JAWPMT01. The sequence continues at coordinate 3,758,110 of OZ271832.1, forward strand.
AATCGACAAGCGGTAGAAGATTTCGGGTTAGGGACCCCGGAGGAGGCGCTCAAGCATAGGATTGTGCGTGGACCTAATTCCATACCCATTGTGGGAGTGGTGGAGAATTTTGCGTGGCAGTCTCGCAAGTCAGAGCCATCACCCTGGTTGCTAAACTACAATGCTTCAACACCGGCATTCTTTTCTTTCCGAATACAGGGGGATCGAATACCTGAGAGTATTGCGCTGATCGAACAGACCTTCAACCAATATTATCCCGATAACCCTTTCGACTATTTCTTTGCTGATGATACTTTCAACAGACTTTATCAGGCCGACCTTCAGTTTGGTCGCGTGTTTTTGGGATGTGCGGCCATTGCCATTGTGATTGCGTGTATAGGCCTCTATGCGTTGACGTCATTCTCGGCTAATACCAGGACCAAGGAAATCGGTATCAGGAAAGTCCTGGGTGCTGGTCTCCGGAATTTAATGCTGTTGCTTTCCAAGGAATATCTGATGCTGCTAGGTATAGCTGTGGCGTTTGGAGTTCCTCTGACCTTCTTGTGGGGAAGGAATTGGCTGGAGGGCTATGCTACCAGAGTAAACCTGGAAATAGGTATTTTCCTGATTCCGATGTTGCTACTGATGGCGATTGCTTTATTTACAGTGAGTTATCAAACTTTTATCACCGCCTCAGCTAATCCGGTGGACTCACTTAGAGATGAATGAACCTCATGCCAAAATACTTGCATTCTTCCGGTGGTTTTGCCGGGTGGATTTTGTCGAAGATATTGAAGGCGACCTGTTCGAACGATTTGCAGTGCTGCGCAGGCGTTATTCGAATCAAAGGGCGCAATTGCAACTGCTTTATGAAGTCCTGCGGCTCATACGCCCAGGCGTAGTCAAACCTATTTTCAAAAGTCAAAAACTCATTCAATTAGCCATGTTCAAAAACTATTTGACCATCAGTCTTAGAAACATCAAAAGACACAAAAGCTTCGCGTTTATTAACATCATAGGTCTTGCTGTAGGGATAGCCTCATGCCTCCTGATTGGAATTTATGTGCAGCATGAGCTTTCATACGACAAATACCATACGAATTATGACCGGATTTACCGGGTGGTACAGGCCTTCCGAAGCAATGACGATGTACAGCAGAAAGCGGTTGCCTCGCCAGATGAATTCCAGGTCTGGGGCAATGCCCCGGTGGGACCGGCTCTGGATAATGATTTTCCGGAGATCGATCAAGTCTGCCGGTTGAAAAACACCGGTAGCTACCTACTGGAAGTGGATGGGAAGCGATTTCAGGAAAGAAGCATATGGTTTGCGGATTCCACGGCTTTTGATGTCTTCAGTTGGCCACTGATATCGGGCAACCCTAAGACAGCACTCACTGAACCGAATACGATTGTGCTCACGCAAAGCCTGGCCCGGAAGTACTTCGGTGACGCCAATCCCATGGGACAGCTCATCAAGTTGGACAACGACGAGCAAATGCAGGTGACAGGGGTGATGGAAGACATTCCCTCGAATTCTCATCTGCAGTTCGACGCATTGATGCCGATGATCACCTTCCATAGCTGGCGCAACGAAGTTTTTGAATGGTGGGGATACGTGGATTTCTATACCTACTTCACCCTACATCCGGGTACCACTACGGCCAACCTGGAAGCACAGGCGACCACTTTTGTAGGTAAGTACCTTGATGACTGGCAGGGATATTCCATCGCTTTCGAACCGCTAAGTGACGCTTATCTGAAATCTGTGGCTCGCAGACAGCCTGGTGCGACTGGAAGTTTAGATAACATATATGTCTTCATATCGATCGCAGTTTTCATGCTGTTGATCGCCTGTATCAATTTTACCAATCTGTCCACAGCTCGTTCGGTGGAACGTGCCAAGGAAGTAGGCATACGAAAAGCCATTGGTTCGCAACGCAGTTCGCTTGTTTTTCAGTTCCTGGTAGAGTCCATTTTGATGTCGTTTCTTGGGGGTGCAATCGCCATAGGCCTTTGCGTATTCACTGTGCCTTTTCTGGAGCGGCTGGCGGACAAACAATTTGCCTTCACATGGCTTTTGGCACCTGAAATCTTGGTGCTCTTTATTGTAGGGCTTATTACTGTTGGTGTACTGGCTGGTCTCTACCCAGCGTGGGTGCTGTCCCGATTCAAATCTGTAACCGTGCTGAAAGGGGCCTTCAAAACCTCTGGGCATGGAGTGTGGCTGCGCAAGGCTCTGGTGACCATTCAATTTTCACTTTCCATTATCCTGCTGGTGGCAACAACCATCATAGGCTCACAATTGGATTTCATGCGCAACCATGACAAAGGGTATGATTCGGACCAGATGCTGGTACTCAATTTCGACTGGGACCTGAAGGTGCAGCAAAACCTGGAATATGTTAAGCGTAGGTTCCTTGAGCATCCCGATGTGGCCTCTATCAGTGCTTCCCGGGCTGTGCCTGGTGATTTCTTTCCCAACGCAGGGACGACCATCGAGGCCCCGACAGGTGAAATGATCAATAAAGGGCCCGCCATTTTCGAGGTAGATGATGACTTTGTACCCAATTTCGGTATGGAAGTAGTGGCGGGTAGGAATTTCTCCAGGGATTTTCCAACAGACACCACTACATCTCTATTGGTAAACGAGGCAGCAGCGAAACTATGGGGCTATGACAATCCCGAGGATATTGTGGGTAAGCCATTCGATCAGTGGGGGCGTCAGGGAAAGGTAGTCGGGGTTATCAAAGATTTTAATTACAAGTCCTTACATCAAGACGTGGAACCCATGACCCTTCGTCATTCCACGAACCGCAATAACTCCAGACTGGCCATGAAACTCACTTCAAAGGAAATGGGCAAGACCCTGGCAGACCTGGAAGCGCTCTGGGTAGAGCTCGCACCTCAAAGACCGTTTCTCACCTATTTTGTAGATGATTCTTTCAATGAGCAATATGAAGCTGATGAACGTTTCGGAACCATGTTTACGGTCTTTGCAGGGCTTTCGATCTTTATTGCCTGTCTGGGGCTTTTTGGTTTAACAATCTACACCACTGCTCAGCGGACGAAGGAAATTGGCATACGTAAGGTGCTGGGTGCTTCAGTGGCCTCTATTGTATCATTGATTTCCGTGGATTTTCTTAAGCTCTATGTTATTGCGATGGTATTGGCTATTCCTACCTCGCTGTATTTCATGAAGGAGTGGCTTGCAAACTTCGCCTACAGTATCCCGCTAGGTTGGGAGCTCTTTGCGCTTTCTGCACTATTGACACTGATGATCTCGCTAGTCACAATGAGTGTAAGGACGTTGCAGGCCGCCCGCGCTAACCCTGTACTATCGCTGCGGGACGAATAAGATTTGGCGCCAACGCATTTATGCGGGTGATGGTTCTAAAAATCCATGAATGGTAGCAGTTGATCGAACTTCTTGATTTGATTTTTGTTAATCTCTACACCTTTGTCTACCCTGCCGGTATGATATTTTCATAAAAATGAAATGAACGATACAAATAGTGTATTAATTATCATCTGCGGTTGAAAAAATAAGGGATAAACTTAGATTTGTAGTTTAAGTAAAAAAGTAGAGGACATGTATTTAAGAGTTTTATCATTGGTTGCATTTGTTTTTTTGACGGGAATTGCTTTCGGACAGAAGCAATTCGTCTTTAGTTATCAGCAACGGGAACTGGAAGAGGTCGAGAATCCAACGGATGTTAAGAAGAGTATTCTGGGGGACGACATTGCCAATAAATTACAATTGATGCGTGAGATGTACACCTACCAGGAATTCAGTGGTGTCACCAGGACTGAAGTAACCATCGTAGAAAAGTCAGCAATCTACAACACAACGAAGAAGCTGGTCAAGCACTACGAAAAAGCGGCGAAAAAAGGGCAAATAGAGCAGCAGGACGCGGTTCAGCGTGCCGAGTCAGTGGTCGACATTGTATTGAACATCCGATATCAGAACACCCAGGATCTGGAGGCCATTCTCTGGAAAACGAAAGATCCTGAAGAGATTTACGATCTCTATGCCAACAATGTCTCGTTAGAATTGTAACGATAAGAAACAGTAGGACTTTTGGTCCAAAGCCTGCACCGATCCTCTCGGTGCAGGCTTTTTTGTTTCTGTATTCCCAGTTTTTCTTCTCGGCTTTTGTAGGGATGTGGCGTGAAGGTCTTCCTTATCGGCTGTCTCGAGGTAGCGAAGATTTCCCAACTACTCCGTCACCAATTCCTGGCAATGAGCATCTTTCATTTTCTTGGCATCTGGTGGGGCAACTTCTCATAGCATTCTACGGCTTTTGATCTGGATGTATTTATTGATCACGCCCGTATTGAGATCTTCCGGTCTTGTGTAGAGGCTTAGAAAGCCATAGCGCCTCAGCGTGTCTTCGATCAGATGCTTCTCATTGAGTTGTTTGAGTGCCACGGCTTCCTGATATATTTGTTCGGTTCGCTGACCATCCTGCCTGATGATTTTGTCCACTTCCGTGTTGCGAAAGAATATGACGAGGACTAGGTGTTTTCTTCCAAGGAGTCTCAAATAGGGAAGTTGGCGCTGCAGGCTCCCCAAAGATTCGAAATTGGTGAAGAGGAGAAGCAGGCTTCTTTCGGTGAGATGACGTTGCGCATAGGCGTGCAGTGCTCCGAAATCTACCTCGTTGAAGCTCGTATGCTCAGCGTATAGCTTTTCGATGATGTAATTGATCTGATTGCTGTTGCTGCTTGCTTTTACCAAATTGGAAGGCTGATCCTCAAAGGTGAGCAGCCCTGCCCTGTCCCCTTTGCTCAGTGCGATGTAGGACAGCACAAGACTTGCGTTGATGGCATAATCCAGTAAGGTCATCCCCCCAAACGGCATTTTCATTGCCCGGCCTTTGTCAATCAGACAGTAGATGTTCTGGGACTTTTCATCAACGTAATGGTTTACTTGCAAGGCATTGCGTTTGGCTGTTGCTTTCCAGTTGATGTGACGGGGATCATCACCAAAGACATAACTCCTGATGGTATCGAATTCCAGACTGTTGCCAATCTTGCGGACCCTTTTTTGGCCCACTTCAGTGAGTTGATTGGAAACGGCTGCAAGCTCATATTGGCGAAGCTTTAGGTAAGAAGGGTACACCTTTACCTTTTGCGTGGCCCCGGATTTGATTCTACGCAATACAAGACCAATGGAAGTGGATACCAGCAGGTTTATATGGCCAAAGAAATAGGCTCCTCTTTCCTTGGGTGACACGGAATAGTGCAAGTCGTGGTTTCCCCCCGGTGGCATCTTTACCATATGCTGTTGCTCGCGAATTTGTAGCTGGTAGGGGAGCTCATCAAGTACTTGGACCTTAGTGGCGAATCCGTAATGGTTTTGCAGGTGGATCGTGATTTGATTGAGATCCCCATTGGACATTCTGTCATCTAGTTGGCGGATGGCGCTGATTCCCTGTCGATTGGCAAACAGGAGTACCAATTCTGTGGCGGCGATGGCCAGGTAGAGGAACAAGGCCACCTGCGCGATAGCAAAAAGTAAAGGGAAATAATATCCCATTACGAACAGCGTAATCAAGGCTGCCTGCGTGTAATATGCCGTACGGGTAAGAAATACTTTCAAACCTTATTTGGGTACTTCTATTCTTTGAATGATCTGCTGACTCACTTCTCCCAGCGTGATACCTTGTAGCTCAGCTTCGGGTGTGAGTTGAATCCGGTGTTCGATCACAGGACGAAATAAAAACTGGATGTCTTCTGGTGTGATGAACTCTCTGCCATTAATTGCCGCAAAGGCCTTGGATCCCCGCATAAGATCAAGGGAGGCGCGGGGTGAGGCACCCAGGAAGAGCGTAGCATCTGAACGTGTCTCTGCCACAAGCTTCGAAATGTACGTGATCAGGTCGTCCTTCACATGTATGCTCTCAATGTACCTTTGAATACTGACTACCTCATCTTTGGAAATCACATTTTCAATAAAGGCTAACTTCTTGAAGTTGCTTTGGGTGTTGTATAATTTCAATATTTTCTCTTCCTCTTCAGGCGACGGATAATCCATGCTGACTTTGAACATGAACCTGTCCAATTGGGCCTCCGGCAATCGGTAAGTACCTTCTTGTTCAATGGGGTTCTGAGTAGCCACTACCATGAATGGGCTTTCAAAAGCATATACGGTTCCATCATTTGTCACCTGTTGCTCCTCCATCACTTCGAAAAGGGCAGCTTGAGTTTTTGCAGGTGCTCGATTGATCTCATCAATCAAAACAATGTTGGCGAAAATGGGCCCTTTCTTGTATTCAAAATCCTTTTCTTTCAGGTTGAATACGGAGGTGCCCAGGATATCCGAGGGCATCAGGTCTGGGGTGAACTGAATGCGCTTGAACGCCGTCTGAACCATCTGCGCCAGGAGTTTTGCACTTAGGGTTTTGGCGATCCCGGGAACCCCCTCGATGAGTGAGTGCCCCCCTGCAAATAATGAAGTAAGCAATAAGTCCAAGGCTTTGTCTTGTCCTACCAGGGCTTTCTTGGCCTCGTGCCGCAGTTGGTCAATCTTTTCTGAGAAGCGAGCCAGTTCCATAATTATTGTAGTGATTTAAGGTCTTTGTAAAATGCTTTCAATTGCGCTTCATCGATCTTTCCACCGTGTTGAAGGCGATGGATCTGATCAAAAGTCCGTACGACCACGGCTTTTTCCACACCAGTCTTCAGACTGATAAACTCATAATAGTTTTCAGTGAATTCGGGTTTTCGGATGAAGCTTCTTTTCAATTTCGATGTGTAATGATTGGCAAGGTTTTGACCAGCTTTGGTGTAGTCTTTTTGATGGTAAAAGAGTGCACCAAGTGTCTTGATGAAAGAGATCGTAGTATTCTCAGGTCGAGCGTGTATGGGAATTTTCCGTTGCCTTCGCTGACTGTTCACCAAAAGCAAGGCCGCCAAGGTAAACAGACCTAGATAGAGGCCCCACGTGAGTGCTTCCTCACTGAGTACATATCGAAAGGGACTGTTGGATCCAATCTTTCCACTGTGGTAAAACTGCGTGTAGTGCACTGGCTCGTTGCGTAGTTCATTGAGTGCCAACTCGGCAAACCTATGATCTTCTAGCAGTGCATAGTTGGTGAATAACAACGGTACTGAGCAAAGGGTGAGCTTTGTCTCCTGATAAGACTTTTGAATGAGAATTGGCCGGTTCTCCCAATCTCTTGCGTGCGATTCCCATGTGGAATCTGCTTCCTGGAAATGGGACCGCATCAGCGCCCGGTTGTAAGCAATACTTTCGCCGAAAATTCTGAGGTTGACAGTGTCGGCTTCAAAGACATGGGGTAGTTCCAGGTCGTAGTTGAACTCAAACCCAAGTGTATCACATAGCGTAGGAGAAAAACTTTCGGCAGCAATAAGCACATCTTTCCCTTGGTTCAATTGCTGTAGAAGTATTTCCAGGTCAATATCGCTGGGTGAAAAATTACTGGCCAGGATCAGGATATTTTCGGTGCTGTCGCGGGATTCGTACAGTGTGGTAAAGGAAGACCTCGCTCCTTGATGGAAAAGATCCTCGAGTTGCTCGTTGAGAATGAAAGCTCCGTAAGGGTTCTTGTCAAAAGTCAGGAAAGTAGCTTGCCAGTCTAAGGGCTTGGGTCTATTTACTTCCAGGACCACGTATAGTATGAAAAGTAATCCCAATCCCAGGTAGAGGAAGATGGTATTCCTACTCATTTAGCAATCGATTCGAGAGTTTCTGACACCTGTCTACCTCTGATGGTTCCGGCATTATATCTCCATACCATGATAACTCATAGGCCTTGGAAAGCGCCCTGAAGTTCTCCATCCTGGAGCCATTCAACTCATAAATGTAATCCAGCGCGGTTTTCCATTTCTCGAGTTTGATTACCTGCTTTTCATGCAGTGTTACCAGTGTGATCAGGTACAGGTACCTGATCGCAAGGCGCCATTCACCCTGATCCCGGGCATCCTGATACAATCTGTGATAATCCACCCTTTCCTCAACAAGAGGTAACTGATGGGTGGGTTTGTTCCAGGATTTGCTGCCGCTGGCGATGACTTTACCATAACGCATTTTTACGATTAGGTATATGCCCAAAATGATCAAAACGAGGATAATGAGACGAAATAGGTTGGCACTAATCCACGATCCATTCGGTGTGGCGAAAATCTCATTCAGTTTGGCGATAAGTGTCAAAATCAGTAGCCCTATCCAGTTGTCAGGACTTTGCACATTACGGCTATAGTCGAATGCCGGATCGTTGCGAAAGGCATCCAGGGCGGATTCGGAAAAGGCCCTGTCCGATTGCCATGAGAATGACTTTTCGGGTAAGAAGTAAATCAGACCTAGAACGATAATGATCGCCGCAAAATACCTCACAGCGCAAGCCTATTGTAGATTTTCAAACTCACTGATCTCAGACCTTATGCCTACACCTTCCGCACGCTCTTTCAAGTTGAAGTACTGAAATGCCAGTGCCAGTAATGGCACAATGAAAAGGATATACGCGCCAATGGTATAAATGGCTGTGCCAGCTATCATTTGCCAGCTCTGGTAGTAGCCCAACATGGCTTCAGGATCCTGGTTATCGACGCTTTGAAACATGTTGCCGAACATGCCGACATACATGGGAATAGCAAATACGTAGCTGGCTATTCCCGCCAACATCGATGTCAGCAAGATCAATCCGAAGGTGCTAAACCACTTACCTTTTATGAGTTTGAACGGTCTGGAGAGGGCCTGGCCGACACTTGCTTTTTCGAAGATGAAGACCGGAAAGGCCAGGGAAAATACAACCAATAGATAAAGTCCCGGGAAGAAAAACAATGTGAAGCCCAGAACGCTGATGATGGCAATGACGAGCGTGAGTACAATAAGGCCCGGAACACGGGCCAGGGCTTTGCCAAACACCTCTCCTGCAGAAGGTGGGGTATCACGACCGTAGCTCTCCAGCATGTATGTATAGACAGACCCTACCATGAGCGACCCCACCAATAGTGACATGAGGAAGTAGGCAAAATAGCTGAAAATGAAATTGACAATTAAGTTGTCCTGATCCGCTACCGGAAGGTTCTCCAGGTTCGCGGCTGTGTCGAAAAAACTGGAAAAGAAATAGGAGGACAATAACCCAACAGGTATACCTACGATCAGTCCTATGACGGCAAGGGACTTGATATTGCGGCGGAAATAGTCAATCGAGACTGACAGCTTCTCGCCAAACTGTCTGATTTTATAAAATTCAATTTTTTGACTCATGGTTCTTGAGGCTTGGAAAGACGAAAAGGTAGAATATTACGATGGCAAAGGACAGCATAATGATGAATAACTTGCTCCACAGGGGCCAGTGGGTATTGCGGGTTAGTACAGATTCGAGAAACCCTGCAACGATGAAAAATGGGATGAGGCTAACAACAATTTTCAGTCCTTTTTTGGCGCCCGCTCTCAACGAATGCAATCGAGGATAGCTGCCTGGAAACAAGAAGCTGTTGCCCATGGTGATACCCGCAGCTCCGGCAATGACGATGGCAGAGATTTCCAGGGTACCATGGATCCAGATGGTGAGAATCGTTTCGTCCCAGACATTTTGAGAAAAGAACAACTGGTGGAAGACACCTAGCATCACCCCATTGGAAAAGAGAATGTAACCCGTACCCACGCTGAAGATGATACCAAAGGCGAAGGCAAGAAATGACACCCTGATATTGTTGATGGTAATCATGAAAAACATCGACGACTCGCTGTGACCTTTGTACACAGCCATGGGATCTCCTGAAGCAATATTGGAGAGCGTCATGTCTACATATTGATCACCAAGAATCAATCTGGCAAAATCAGCATCATTGGCTCCGGAAAGAAACCCCATCAACGCACCAACCAGGAGTGTGAGAAAAGCATAGAGTTGTTCTTTCCTGGTGCTTCTGAGGGTCTGGGGGATTTCCTCAGTCCAAAATGTGATGAATCGTCTCGATCGTTCAGGTTTGTTTTTGTGAATGTGCTGATGAACTTTAATTGACTGCTCGCGCAGATAGGCCGTGAGCTGAGATCCGGGGTACTTGGCCCGCGCAAATGCATAATCCTCCGTTAGATCTACATATGTAGTTGTGAGCCGGTCGATGTCCATAGAAGACATGTGACGCAATTGCTCTTCATAGCGCTTCCACTTTGTTTCATTTTGCTTGACGAATAGAGACTGTCGCATCCTATTTTAGCACTTAGAAAGCAAAATAGATTGCTCGCCATTCATGACAAAATTTATTACCAGTCAAAATATTGAAATTGAGCACGAGCTGGCGGGCTTGGGTGATCGGCTAGTGGCTTTTATCATTGATATTCTCATCAATGCGGCTTTCTTTATCTTCATGGTGAGCTTCCTCATTACAGTATTGAATGACCTGGAGCCGGTTGTTGTGGGTATCATTTTTCTGCCGTGGATGTTCTACTCACTTGCTTTCGAAGCTTTTGGCAATGGCCAAACGCCTGGCAAGCGTGCCCGGAATATCCGGGTGGTCAAACTGGATGGTGGTAGCCCCAGATTTGGTCACTATCTCATCCGCTGGATTATGAGACCCGTCGATTTTATTTTCTACGGTGCGATAGCGATCGTTTGTATTATGATGACCAAAAATGGTCAGCGACTGGGGGATATCCTGGCTGGAACAACCGTCGCCAGGATGAAAGCCCAGGTGAGCTTATCCGATGTGAAGTCCGTCTTTTCCAATGATCACCAAATTGTATTTCCCCAGGTAAAGCAACTCAACGATCGCCAAATCGAACTCATGAGGCGAGCGCTGCACATGCGTCGGGACGGATTTAGCGAGGAGGGTGTGCAGGAGCTTGCAGAAAAGCTCAAAGCACTTCTGAAGATCGACACCCAGATGGCGGATGTACAGTTTTTGTATACCCTGATCAAAGATTACGAGTATTACAGCAATCAATCGTAGTAGTGCCTATGGTGGCTTTGTTCCCATTCGGCGCCAGCAAATCTGAGGTAGGTGCTCGATCTGCGACAGCCCAACCCTAGTTCCCAAATAAGGTGGGAGTGTAGTAGACCTCCAGGTACGCAAAATGTGCGATCTCGTTTTCACTTCCCCGTTGCTTCAAGATGCGCATGCTTCTCGTTGGCAAGAAGTGGGCGTAGCCAAAGCCCAGCTTCAGGTTTTTGTACGGTTGAAAGTCGAAAAAGGCGTCAATCTCATAGCCAAGGTGTTTGTTGTCTACCACAGTACGGCTTTCGGGGTCCAGAATATCTCGCTGCGTGGAGAAGGAGTGGAAGTGTAGCCTGGTACGTGTCTTATCGGAGAGTTTGTAGGAAAACTTCGCAAAAACATCCACTAGGCCACCGGGAACGTCGAAACCGCCAGCATAGAACATATCCTGAACCCCAAAGTACCTGTGCCTCCTGGCATACAATGGGATAAATGTACCGGTTCTGTCGTTGGAAGGATCCCGGAGGTTTTCTGCGCTGGTACCGGAGAGTAGGTCAAATCCCGGTGTAACATCAAACCGGGCTGAGATGGGTACGGTCATGCGTAGTGATGCCATATGGGCCGACACTTTTTGGTCTGCCTGGTTTCTTCCGGTCTGGAGGTAGTAGCTGCCTGTCAATTTCACTTTACCTATTTGCTGAACGCCGTACAGGCCGATGGTTTGGAAGTGATTGACGGAGGTATCGGCCAATTGCTGCCCCAGATTGAGGAAAAGGAAAGAGAGTTCGGCTGTACCCAACTGCTTATTGATCCAGAGCATCCCCATGTTCTTATAGTAGTTGTTCACCTCATAAAGGTCCTGGAAGAGCACTTCCCGTTCATTGTTTATGGCACCAGCCACATGGATGGTAGTGGTCGAATCCCCGCTTTGCCATTCGAGCAGCGCGGCATCATGGGATCTGGCCGGGAGTCTCCAGTTGCTATTGCTCAAAATTTTCAGGTCGTCATACTCAAATTCCTGCCTTCCTGCCTTCAGGCTGAGTCTATCGATGATCCGGAATTTGGCCCAGGCCTGGTAGAGGTTGATGGTGGATGCCCTGGTGTTCAGGTCAAATTGTCCCCAGGTGCGTATGTCCTGGAAAGAAATGTAGGACTCGATCTTGTTTTTGTCTTTGAAGGTGACATTTAGCCGTGTTCGCTGGGTGGTGAGGAAAACACCCTTCTCATTAGGCTCGCTCAATGTCCGGTAACCATCCCGGTATTCAGACCTGGGTCTGAACTGCATATCTACCTTAAACTGTGCTTGAACTGGTAGCTGAAGAAAGATGATGGAAAGCAGAAGAAGGCCTCGGAACATTTTTGTGGTATTGGGCGCAAATTGGTTGTTGAATGGCGATTTTGGGGACTCCGGAAGTGCCCAATCACATAAGAATAATATCAGGGTGATGGTTCTTTTTGTAGAATATCGTATCGTCGAAGCTTCGTTTCCATCCATCTAATTTTAATCTACATTCATCTAAAACAGGATCATACGTACCTTGACAGGATATTCAATCTCCTATATTTACGACGTCTAAATCTATGGAAATTTCGTCATTCGGTGGTTCTCAATCACTGATGATGTCCTGAAAACCTGAATGAATCTACGACTAAAAATCGCCCTGCTCATTGGAATCTTACTTTCAGTGACAGTCCTGACCATCAGTTTGGTCACTGTTTTCAGCATTCAAACAAGAAGTAAAGCAGAAATAGCCTTCTTTAGAGAAGAGGAGGTATTGAAAGCCAGACTCAGGCTTGAAAATGTGGTCGACCTGGCCTATGGTATTGTGGAAGAAGCATACAGCAGCCCCAATCGACAGGAGGCGTTGGATGAGGCGCTTCAAGTGCTTTCGCAGATTCGGTTCGATGGAAAGGAGGGCTATTTCTGGATCACAGACACCCAACTACCGTACCCCACAATGATCATGCATGCTGCGAAGCCCCAAAATAAGGGGAAGGTCATGAGTGATGAGAAATACAACGTCGTCAAAGGCAAGGAAGGTAAAAATCTATACCAGGAGCGTGTCGAGCAGTCGCTGGCCAATGGTGCCGCATATGTAGATTACTTCATGGTGAAGCCGGAAGAAGACAAAGTCTATTCCAAGCTATCCTATTCCAAAGTGTTTGAGCCGCTAGACTGGGTCATTTCATCAGGAATTTATGCAGATGCCATTGACGAGTCAGTGTTGAGAAAGCAGGAAGCGGTGAACGAACAATTGTATGGCATTGTGTTCACGATCATTGGCCTTTCGGTGGGCTTGTTACTTCTTGGTTTATACGTGGGTTGGTACTTCAGCAGTAAAATCGTCAACACCATCCTCAGCGTCAGGAACAAGCTGACGTCACTATCCGAAGGCAAAATCGTGGAAAAAGAGGAGGAGCGTCGAAAGGATGAACTTGGGGATATGATCAGTTCTTTGAATGTGTTGGTGGAGAGCTCTGCCAATTATATACGCTTTGCAAGGAGCATCGGCAAGGGCAATTTGGAAATGGATCTTAGTGCCGTGGGCGAGCACGATTTGATCGGCAATGAATTTGTCCTTTTGCGGGATAATCTAAAACTGATACTCAAGGAAACTGACATCGTACTGGAGCAAGCAGGCGTGGAGGGAAAGCTGGATGCACGCATAGACCTGGAAGGCAAGTACGGTGTATGGCGAGAGCTAAGTGAATCCATTAACAACCTGCTGAAGTCGATCGCCACACCGGTATTGCGGGTCAACGATATGGCCAATGCTATGGCCGCAGGAGATTTGTCGCAAAGATTCGATGAGGGTGCAAGAGGTGATATTGGATTGTTGATGGACAACTTCAATCAGGCCTTGGATCAACTCAACCTGTTGCTTTCGGAAATCATGAATAGTGCCAACACCGTGGAGGAATCGGCAACCGAAATGATTGTATCCGGTGAAGAAATGAGCCGGAGCACCGCCGAGATCGCCTCGGCCACCGGACAAATGAGCAATGGCGCCCAATCGCAAGTGAGCAAAGTAGACGAAGTTTCACACCTTATCGAGCATATACTTGGCTCTTCCAACGACATGAAGGAAAAGGCCACGATCATCAACGATGCGGCCGAACAAGGGGCTGGAAAGAGCGAGAAGGGAGCTAAGATGACGCAGGAACTCTTGAACAATATTCAAGAGATCACCGTGTCGGCCGACAAAGCTCACGAGTCGATCGATATTTTGACGACAAGGTCAGATGAGATCAGTCAGGTACTGAGTTTGATTTCAGAGATTGCTGCACAAACCAATTTGCTGGCCTTAAACGCAGCCATTGAAGCCGCCCAGGCGGGAGACTCCGGTAGAGGCTTTGCGGTAGTGGCGGAGGAGATTAGAAAATTGGCTGAGGATTCCAGGCAGTCTGCCACAAGAATAGAACAGCTGATTGCGGATGTGCAAAGTGATACGAAAGAAACGGCCAACGTGATGGATCAAATGAATGATCGTGTGAAGTCAGGCGCGGCCGTATCTGAGGCAGCATCCGTGATTTTTGGAGAAATCAGCTCATCTTCCACCAACACGCTTGATTTATGTGAGGAGATCGTTTCTGCCACGGGCTCACAATTGACGAGTATTCAGGACGTCATTGGTATTACCGAGGGCGTTGTTGTGATTGCAGAACAGACTGCTGCTGGAACGGAAGAAGTGGCGAGTTCGGCCGTGGAGTTGGCTGCTGGTATGGATACTTACAAAGAAAAATCCATGCGCCTTGCCTCCATTGCCAAGTCATTGAAAGATGAGCTGGCCAAGTTCAGGTTGAAATAGCGCTGTGATTACTGTCATATCTTCGAAATTCTAGTTTGTCTGGCTCGATCGATTAAATCGGATCACACCCTTGAGATTTTCCCATGGTTAGGAAGGACCAAAAAAATGCGCGAAACATTGCAGGACCGTGGCGATGCGCCATTAGCTAGCGCTAGTGCTTATTCGTTGGGCAGGCTAGACAAATCGATTGCAGGCTTTCAGAAGCAAACTAGGATTTGAAGTCGCACTCATACTCGTCTTTCTCATTCTTGAAAAGGTGACAATTCTCTTGGAAGGCTTTTTTCAAGAGCGCCCGCCCTCTATGAAGTCTGATTTTGGTGTTGGCCAGGCTGATGTTGAGTAAGTCAGCTATTTCCTGGTTTTTCCATCCTTCAAAGTCACTGAGGATTATCACCGTACGGTAGTTGAGAGGCAGGTTAGATACATATTCGTGAATACAGTCATTCATTTCCTGTTTGACGAAATCCCGATCTACCGGATTGATATATTCCAAATACCTATTGTTGTTGACGGCGCCCAGCTTTATAGCATTTTTTAGTGTTAGATCCGTCTTTCTGCTGCGAAGTTTATCCAAAGCCAGGTTGGTAGCAATCTTGAAAATCCACGTCGAAACACTGGAGTCACCTCTGAATTTGGGCAACGCATTATTAACCTTACAAAACACATCCTGTGTGAGATCTTCAGCTTCAAATTCACCCACCATCCGCGACAGGTAACTTTTGATCCTGGTTCTGTAATCCTGATGAAGCTTGTCAAATGTTGGGTTAACCTGTACCATGACTCCTGTAGGCTATGGGTTTAATTTATTGAATAGTTGGCACTTCTTCACATCAGCCTTTCCCATTTTCCTATTCCGGGGAAGAGCCGAACATTCTTCCTCAGAAAACATCCTCTTCATAGATTCCATGCATTGCCTTATCTCTTCCTTGCTACAGCAGTCTTGCATCATTTGCAGCATCCAGGGTTGGAGGTCTTCGCAGCAATTAAAGCTATCAGGTTTCTTAATATTGTCTTTCATGATTCTGAATATTTAGTCTACCCGTAGACGGGCGTCATCCGCAAAAGGATACAGCTCGCATCATCAGATGTTTGGCGACGAAGCACTTGTATTTTAGCTACATTCTGCATAATGACAGTGAATCTTCAAGGGGTGATGGTTGCAAGCTGGGTGCCTACAGCGGAAAGCCGTGTTGGTACAGTGAAAGCCTGAGGTCCCGTAGCGGAGAACTGAGTTCTGTTGGTGAAAGCCTGAGGTCTGACAGTGAAATCCTGCGTTGCTACAGTAGATGACGGAGGAGTCGTAGTCGGGAACTGGCTTGTGATAGTGGAAAGCTGTGCTGTGATAGTGGAAAGCTGTGCTGTGATAGTGGAAGGCTGAGGTGTGATAGTGAATGGCTGCGTTCCTTTAGCCGATACTTGAGTTGCCCTAGTGGATGTATGAGCGGGGCAACGGTGGTTGCCTGTCAGGTCCTGAGCAACCAGTCAGGAAAATCTATTCACAAAATGGTTGTGCCTTTCAAAACTTTGTCTGCTCTCCGCATTCACCAAGTGTGAAAATCCTTTAATTTAAGGATCGCCAATCACCGACCTTGGTTTGTGGAATCACTCGGTGGCAGAGACCAAGATGAGAAGACATGTAACTACTGCTATATTATTGTTATGGTTTAGCCTTGGCTATGCCCAGGAGACGACTGTCATTGACTCGCTTTCGCAGAGGTTGTCAATAGCAGAAAGCGTGATGGACAGCGTCGACGTTCTGAATGCGCTTGCTGATCACTACAGTGACAATGACTCATCGCTCACCTATGAGCACGCCGGTTTGGCACTGCACCTTGCCCGACAAGCGGAATATAGCAAAGGGATTGTAGATGCAAATTTCCATCTGGGCTGGCTCAACGTGATGATGGCCAACTATGACATTTCCAGGGACCTTTTCAACGAGAGCTTTGAGATTGCCGTCAGTGCGGGCTATCGGGAAGGTGAGGCCAATGCTTACAAAGGCCTTGGGGAGCTACACTACAACAAGGGGAACTTCGACAGCTCAGGTTATTACCATAGGAGGGCGCTGGGTATCTATCAGGATCTTGGGGATGGCTACGGCATTGCCTCGTCTTTGAACAATATCGGGGTTATGCATAAGACTCAGGGCGACTATGACAGTGCCCTTTGGTACTATCGCTTGTCCGCTCAGGGATTCCAGGATATGAATGACCTGAAGAGTTGGGGTGGGAATCTCATCAACATAGGTGTGATCCATGCCAACCAAGGCAACTACTCCTTGGCACTGGATTTCTTTTTGCAGGGCAGAAAGATCTACGAACGCATCAATGATTTACGCATTCTTACTATTATTTATGGCAACATTGGGGCCCTATACGAACTGCAAGGTGATTTTGCCAAGGCCAAGGCTTTCCAGCTGATGTCCGTCGCCATTTGCGTGGAGACTGGTAACATGGGGGGGCTCGCCCTGGCGTACAACAATCTCGGAAATCTCTATCAATACGGTGGTTTCTATGATTCTGCCCTCTTTTACTATGCGGAAGCGAATTCCATCATTGTAGAAACGGATGACGATAGTGAGCGTGGCAACAACATACTGAATTTAGGAATCACCTACTTGAGAATGGGTGACTATGCGCGGGCAGAAACTAATCTAAGGGAAGCCAACCGACTTTTGCAGCAGACAGGAGAGGAAGCGTTGCGTACTGAGGCGCTTGTATTCCTCGGCGAGACGCTGTTTAACCAGGGGAAGCGCAGCGAAGCTGTTCAAAGGCTGACAACGGGCATTGAGATGGCTCAAGATATTGGCTATGTTTCTTCCGTCCGGGATGGTGCGGAAATCATTTCAAGGATCTTTGCCGAGACGGGAAAATACCAAAATGCCTATACCTATCATGTGCTTTTCAAAGAAATGACTGATAGCCTGGTGAATGCGGAAAACATCAGACGCATCACCCAGCTGGAATCGGAGTATGAATACGGCAAGAGAGAGGAGCAGCTAAGGGCAGAGAAGCAACGCAATGAATATGAGCTGGAAAGCAGGAATCGAAGGAATGTTACGGTGTTGTATGGCACCATCGGTGTAGCAGTATTCCTGGTAGTGGTGTCTGGCCTGATCTTTTACCAGTACCGTCAACGTAGCAAGTATGCCAATCTCGTAGAGCAGCAGAATGTCCAACTCTCTGAAGTGATGGCAGCCAAAGAGAAGATATTCGGGGTGATAGCGCACGATCTGAAAAATCCATTGTCTGCCTTTGGTAACATGTCTGCGACCTTGGCGGAGAACATTACGTCGTTTTCCAAAGAGGAGATCAAGTCCTTTCTCGAAAAATTCGTGAAGAGCACGACTGACCTACATGACCTGCTCAATAATCTGCTCCAGTGGTCACTGACAGAAACCGGGATGCTGCAAGTGAAGCCCGAAACGGTAGAGGTCTCGAAGCTGGCCCATGAAGCAATTCAACCCTTGAGGGACTATGCGCAGGCCAAAGGCATCACCTTGAAGCTGGATGTTGTGGATGACCAGACGATCGTGGACAAGCAAATGATCGAGACCGTCATCAGAAACCTGGTATCCAATGCGCTGAAATTTACCGACAAGGGTGGGGAAGTGCAGGTCAAGACTGAGCGGCTGAAGGAACTGATCAATGTGCAGGTGATTGACAATGGCGTTGGGATGACCGAGGAAGAACTCAAACATCTCTTCGATATCAAAGGAGATATCTCCAAAGTGGGTGACCACGAAGAAAAAGGGACAGGCATCGGCCTGATCCTCTGCAAGGAGCTGGTCGAAAAGAACAATGGCGACATACGGGTCGAAAGTGTAAGTGGAAAGGGGTCTGTTTTCAGTTTCACCTTGCCAGTAGCGGCCTAAGGATAATTCCAGTGCAGGATCAGGGAAAAGCCTGAATGGACGAAGTGCTACTCATGTTTATTTTTGAATATGGCTGACCCTCAAAAGATTCGAATTGCGCTGGTAGATGATCATGCAATCTTTAGGGATGGGGTGGAACTCATGCTGCGTGTGAATCAGTCTTTTCAACTGGTGGCAAGCCTGGCCTCAGCCAGGGCCTTATACGATTGGCTCAAAACCAATGAAACAGATGTCTTCCTACTAGACATCAATCTGCCAGGTGTTTCGGGCATCGAACTGGCCAGACAGCTTGTCAAGGACTACAAGCATCCCAAGATTATTTTCCTCACGTCAAACAGTGCGAAGATGTTCATGGACAGTGCCATCAAAACCGGAGCCAGGGGCTTTCTCACCAAGCAATGTTCCAAGGAAGAGTTGTATGAGGGTATTGAGTCGGTGCACTACGGCCGTTACTATTTTGGGAAGAACATCGAACAGGCCGTCTACGAGAACTATGCCAGCCACCTGCACCTGCTGGAGGACAGGACGGCACTCACAGACAGAGAGATACAGGTTTTACGTGCATTTGCCAATGGTATGTCCTACAAAGAGGTGGAGGAAGAACTCAATATCTCCAAGAAAACCGTGGAGACCCACCGCAAGAACATCTTCGATAAGCTGGGGCTTAAAAACCAGACCGACCTGGTCAAATACGCCATCAAACATCACATCATAGAACTCTAACTGGGGAAATATCCCCAAAACATCTCAGGGAAATACCCGATTCTTTTCGGCTTTGTGATTGGCGAGCTTTGAATAAAAGCACCGAGCCATGATAAGATACAGATATCGATCGAGACTTCCCTCCATGCCATTGACTTCGCAGCAATGGCTGGTTTTCGTCGTTTACATTTCTTGCCTGTTTATAGCGGGGTTGTCGTCGATCTTCGCACAGACATTGTAATGAGCCAGCAGGTGATGAATTTATTGAGGTCCTATACAATGATTGGTAATTTGAACAGCTTCCTCAAAAGGGGAAGTTGTTTTTCAACTTCTCAGGGACCCATTGACAAAGGATGCTGACCCATGGTCACACCCCATCAACAGAATGCCGCCAGGTGAGAGTGGAGGATGGTCATAAAAAGCCTAGCTGGTGACCTCCTTCGCTCTATTCCTTCCTGCTATGCATATCGCACACTGGTCAAATGCCTCTGAGAGACTGGGGACGATTCAGATAGCAAATCGTGCTATTCGGATACCGCAGCTAGCATGTTCCTGAAAATAGGTCTGGCTTAGCGGCCTTGTTTCACAACTAGTTTATGCAAGCACGAGCTTCTCACTTTTAGAAAAATTTGATCTCTTCTGCTTGGCCACTCAAGGACTTGATGAAGATTCCTTGATAGGACTCGATCCATCCGTGTCTAAAAATTATCCGCTGGCCGTCGCTGCTGAAAGAGGGTTGAAAACATCCATGGTCACAACTTTGGATTTTGTGCAGGTCTTTTTTCTCAAAGTCATAGATATATAAGGAGGCAGTCGCAATATCAGACCCCGCTTGATTCACGAAAATCAATTTTTTGCCGTCGGGGCTCCAGCTGGCATTATAGCAAGCGATGTCCATGTCGGTAAGCTGATTGATACTATTTGTGGTAAGGTTCATCACGGCGATTTGGTTGCTGCCACCACTTCTGGGTCTTGATGTCAAGGCTAATAGATTCTGGGTTTTGTCAATCCTTGGATAAATATTGAATCTTGTTTTTGCACCTACTTCACCCAGGTGCTGCCCCGAAAGGCTAAAGGAGTGGCTTGTCTTGCTTAGTGAATCTGGTTGGGGGTCGATATACGAGACTAGAATCTCAGTGGCGCTCATCCAACTGGGTGCAAATTCATTACCTGGAGTTCTGGTTATTCTTTTCTCGTCCTCGCCGTTACGGGAGACTTGATAAACTTCTTTATTTCCATCTCTTTCTGACACGAAAAGAAGTTTCTGACCGTCTGATGACCATGAAGGGTGAGTATCATCAGCTTCGCTTTCGGTAATTCTGCGAGACTTACCTACGTCCAGATCGAATATGAATATGTCCTTCTGACCTAACCTGTTGGAAGTAAATGCTATTTCATTTCGAGTAGGAGACCATGTAGGTGATTCGCACACCAATGGGTCGGCCTTGATTCCGGAGAAGCTTTGGAGCTGTATGAGAAAAACGCACTTTAGGATGGAGGTCATGGCAAGCTGGTAGTTTACTGGTGTCTCTGGGTAAGGTTCCCCTTCCGTGGAGTGTGGGCAATGTTGTTATATTAGTTCGGACAAGCTACGGGAAAATGAATGATTTCAGAATGCGCGTTTTTACAATTCTACTTCTGTTGAGTTACGGCCTTTGTGCCCATGTAGGAGATGGCCGGGTAGTGTTGAGGTATCTGGCCAATGATGGGATTTCCATTCACCATGAAGCCTCCAATAGTCATATTATCATAGATGGACTGTTTGATCAATACTACGAGCAGTTTGAGGTTCCCAGCGACAGCACACTAGCACTGATTTTTTCTTCTACAGGACCATTCCAAGGTAAGCGACTGCATCTGGTCACCCACATTCATCGAGATCACGTTTACGCCGAGCTGCTCTCAAAGGACCTGCGCAACGACGGGGTGGAGGCACTGGTGCCTCAGCAAGTGGGGGACCTGATGGCAGAAGAAGGCTTGCAAAATTTCAAAATCGTCCAGGATGGGAGTGTCCACACTTTTGAGGAATTCACGGTGGAAGTCATAGAGATGAGACATGTGAATCCGCGATTCAAGGACATCACAAACCTTGCCTTCCTGGTGACGATCGGCAGTAAGAAAATATTGCATATTGGCGATGCCACCGTAGATGAAGAGAATATGAGCAGGATCGGTGAAGGAAAGGTTGATCTGATTGTGCTGCCCTACTTCGTCCTCAGCGATGAAGCCATTCAGCTCATCAACGAGAAGTTTGATTCTCCGATGATTTCGCCCATCCACTACAATGTGGAAACCAAGCAGGACATGTTGCAGGAATTGAGGACAATGCCCAACACATTGATCCTGTCTGAGCCGTTGGTTCCGGTAGAGATGAAGTGACCATAATACTTTGGAAGCAGTTCAATAGCATGCTATATTGCACCAATAGTATGATAATCTATACAGACGAGTGATATGGGGACAATCAGAAAGACCGTGACTTTTACCGAGAAGCAGGATGCCTGGATCAAGGCACAAGTCGAAAAAGGCGAATTCACCAACGACAGTGAATATCTCAGGGACCTGGTGCGCAAGGATCAGGCCGAAAATGAGGAATTTCTGGCCATCAAGAAGGCTATTCAAGAAGGCCTTGAAAGTGGTGTGAGCGACGAGACGGTAATGTCCATTTGGGAAAGAGCCAAGAAACGACATGGTCATTGATGCTGACACAATATAAACTCACAACGAGGGCAGAGCATGACATTGAGAGTATTTCTGATTACACCTTAGAGAATTGGGGGATTGCACAAGCGGAGGTTTATATGCATGAAATGCATGATTGCATGATGATGCTGGCAGAGAACAATCTAATCGGCCGAGATGCTTTTGAATTTGCTTCAGACTTACGCCGCTTT
Organism: Cyclobacteriaceae bacterium; assembly: GCA_965601475.1. Taxonomy (GTDB): domain Bacteria; phylum Bacteroidota; class Bacteroidia; order Cytophagales; family Cyclobacteriaceae; genus JAWPMT01. Next base: position 3,780,273 of record OZ271832.1, read on the forward strand.
CCATTCAAGGCTCATACAATTTTCTATAAACCGACTCAAAATGGTATACAGGTAATCCGTATTTTAGGAAAGACCATGGACTTCACGCAACATCTCTAAGGCTCCAACCATTTTCCAAATGGTAGACTCGGACAGTACGGATTTGTGGCATTAACACCTTGTGAAAACCGTTTCCTTTTTCAGTTAGAATGGAAAAAACAGGCATGACCAGATTATGCTGCCGCTCGTGGATCACTGCCGAAAGTCCACTGTGCATTTTGCTACCTTTACCTGATCACAAACAAAACCAAGAATGAAAAAACTCTTTTTTGTCCTGGGAATAGTGCTTTTAGGTGCTTGTCAAACGCAAACAGACCAGACCGAACAGCAATCCTCCGAAAATCCATTTTTTGAAGAATGGGATACTCCATTTGGTGTTCCTCCATTTGAGCGGATTAGCGATGATCACTACATGCCGGCATTTGAAAAAGGCATGGAAGAGAACCTTGCTGAAATTGATGCCATCGTCAATAACACCGAGGAGCCTACGTTTGCCAATACGCTTGAAGCATTGGAAAGAAGTGGGAAGACACTCACCAAAGTACAGCGCGTTTTCTACAACCTGGTAAGCTCAAATACCAACCCGAAATTACAGGAGCTACAGCGTGAGTTGAGTCCAATGGTTTCTGCTCACTACGACAAGATAACGTTGAATGAGGATCTGTTTCAGCGCGTCGAAACCGTTTGGCAGGCGCGTGAAGACCTTGACCTGAGCAGTGAACAACTGAAGCTGTTGGAAGACACTCGTAAGTCCTTTGTTCGTAGCGGTGCACTGCTACATTTTGAGCAAAAGACGCGAATCACAGAAGTCAACTCGCAGATTTCCGAACTGACAACAGCATTTGGTCAGAATCTATTGGCCGAAACCAATGGCTTTGAACTTGTTTTAGAGGAAGCTGACCTGGACGGCCTTTCCGAGGGTGTTATTGCTGCAGCCGCCGACGCAGCGGCGCAAAAAATGGAGAATGCGGAAACTGACGAAGAAAGGGCCAAATACGAGGGTAAGTACGTATTCACGCCACATCGCAGCAGCATGTACCCATTCCTAACCGAATCCAACCGCCGTGATTTGCGAGAGCAACTATACACCGCGTACGTGCAGCGAGGTGACAATGACAATGAAACGGACAATAAGGAGACCGCTGCTAAGATTGCCAAACTGCGTGCGGAGCGAGCTCAGTTATTGGGTTACGAATCACATGCACACTTTGTGCTCGAAGAGCGTATGCTGAAAACGCCTGAAGAGGTTTATGATCTGTTGATGCAGCTCTGGAAACCCGCAGTGGAAAGGGCTAAAGTAGAAGTAGCCGATATGCAAGCCATAGTAGACGAGGAAGGTGGCGACTTCAAAATAGCAGGATGGGACTGGTGGCAGTATTCGGAGAAAGTCCGTAAAGCCAAGTATGACCTGGATGAAGCAGCATTGAAACCCTACCTATCACTGGACAACGTACTCAATGGTGTATTTGAAACGACGAATAAGCTATGGGGCCTGAGCTTTACTGAACTCTACGACATCAATGTCTATCATCCCGATGCGCGAGTTTGGGAGGTAAAAGACAAAGACGGCAGTCACCTGGGGATTTTTATCGGAGACTACTTCACACGTTCCAACAAGCGTGGAGGTGCATGGATGAGCAGTTTCAAAGGGCAATCAAATCTTGATGGCAGTGAGCGTCCCATTGTAGTCAATGTTTGTAATTTCCCAGCCCCTGTTGGTGATGATCCGGCACTACTCAGTTTTGAAAACGTCACCACCCTATTCCATGAATTTGGTCACGCCATGCACGGTATTCTGACCAATGTGACCTACGCCAGCATGGCTGGGACATCTGGTCCTCGTGATTTCACGGAGTTCCCGGCACAAATTCTGGAGCACTGGGCGAAGGAACCCGAAATCCTGAAATCGTTCGCCACCCACTATCAAACGGGTGAGGTCATTCCTGATGAGTTGATCGACAAGGTATTGAAAGCCTCCAAGTTCAATCAGGGTTTTGCAAATACCGAATACCTGGCCGCGTCACTTCTGGATATGGATTGGCACACCATCAAAGCCGAAGAGGAAGTCAAAGACGCAGATGCTTTTGAAGAAGCTTCACTCACCAAGATTGGCTTAATCGACGAAATCGCTCCACGCTATCGCAGTACCTACTTTGCGCATATTTTCTCGGGTGGTTACGCTTCGGGATACTACAGTTATGTTCACTCCGCTGTGCTTGACTCAGACGGTTTTGAAGCATTTAAAGAAACAGGTGATGTATTTGATCAAGAGCTGGCTTCAAAGCTGAGAACGCATGTATATGAAAAAGGCTCTACTGAAGAAGCCATGGACCTCTACACTCAATTCCGTGGTCGTCAGCCAGAGATTGATGCACTGCTGAAAGTGAGGGGATTGGACGGTTCTTCCGACTAACCATTGCTGAAATTATCAAAAAGCGGCTCGGATACCCGAGCCGCTTTTATTTGAAATAACCTCATGAGGCTCCTTAGAACGCTTGCTTTCTTCATCTTCTTTTGCTCGGGTTTTGCGGCCTTTTCTCACCCCGAAGACGAACTGGTAATACGGGAAATCGAGCAGGGGCAACTCACTTTCGAGAATGAGCAGATGAGAGCCGAATATGAAGCGGCCCTAAAGAGGCAGCGAATGCGCCGACTGGCGGCCATGGATTGGCAAGAGAAATTCGGATTATTCATCAAGGCAGGTGTCGAGCATATCGTCCCCAAAGGCCTGGATCATATTCTTTTCGTATTGGGGCTGTTCTTTTCCAGCTTGATTTTGGGATCGCTACTCTGGCAGGTGACTGCTTTTACCCTTGCACATACCATCACACTCGCAGTGGCGGCATTGGGCATTGTGCAGGTCCCGGGTGCCATCGTTGAACCTGTGATTGCGCTATCCATCGTCTGGGTCGCTGTCGAGAACTGCATGTTCAAGCAAACGAACAAGTGGCGGCCCTTCATCGTGTTTTGCTTTGGCCTACTACACGGCTTGGGTTTTGCAGCGGTATTAAATGAATATGGATTACCCAAAGGTAATTTGGTGCCTTCATTGTTGGCATTTAATATCGGTGTGGAGCTAGGTCAGCTGATGGTGCTGTTTGCTGCGGCCGCTCTGGTATGGTTGATTCGAAACAAAAGCTGGTATCGCCAACGCGTACAAATCCCAGCATCGCTTATGATTGCTTTGGTAGGCCTTTTCTGGTTTGTTGAAAGGGTTTTTTGGTAGAGAGGGGAAGGCCCAAGGGAGCTGATGGGTGAAGGATGGATGGTTGAACTAGCGCACAAAAAAAGCACTCACATATCTGCAAGTGCTTTGTATCTAAGGACCACCGACGCCCAAGGGGCCTTGGTGATCGAGGGTGGAGAAGATGGGATTCGAACCCACGACCTCTTGACTGCCAGTCAAGCGCTCTAGCCAACTGAGCTACATCCCCAAATCGGACTGCGAAAATAGCTCATTTTTTTCTTTTTGTTCTGCCTAGGTCAGGTATGTGGAGGCTGTTTATTCGAAATTGCTGCGAAAGGGAGTCAATGCAGTGGCGCCCTTTGAGTAGCCAAATTGCGCCTGCTCACCGTTGTCCCTACTAGCGAAAAGGTGGACCTGTCACCCAGCCGACGATAGACATCCTTGACCCCGAAGTCACAGGAGTTACCCTGTGCATAACAAAGGAAGGGAACATGATGAGTGTGCCTAGGCCGCGAGGTGCATCGAAAGGTTTGTTGTTGGCTAAGAATTGCAGGTTCCCCCCTTCATAGGTGTCGGGATCGCTCAATTGTATGGATAGACTCAATTTGCGTGTGGAAATGCTAGCTCCAAAATCCATATGCCAGTCAAAGTGACCTTCACTTTCATACCGTGCCAGTTGTAATTCCTCATGAAAGCCCAGTATGTCAAAATGGTAACGATGCGTATTGTTCTGAATCGCCGCCTGACCAAGTCTCTCGAACAACCACAGCAAGGGCTGCTCCGGACCCAGAAACATAACGTCCGTTTTGCGATGCTCGTAGCTTTCCTGTACTCCTTTGGCACTGGAAATCGTGGCAGATTGCGCAGCTGCCGGATTCCAAAGTTGTCTTACCCAATCAGTCTCTTCCTTGGTTAGGAAATTATCGACGGTGATGAAATCTGCATATTGACTTTTTTGAGGTAATCCAAAGGAGTAATTGATCGCCATGGTGCTGGTGCTTTTTTGCTGTCACGAATATTGCGATTTATTGTGACAACTACTGGGTTTGTGCATCATTCAATTTTTTGATAGATCTAGGCAGATCTTAGGTGCAGGACATTCTTGTATTTAGAAACAATGGACTGCTACCGGTAACACCATTTTTGAAGATCGTTTATATTTAGCTTTTCCTCATTTGAGTTGCAACCTGACCCCTCACATCCATGAATTGGCTAGACTACGCTGTCGTTATTATCTACATCCTTGTTTTCCTCGGACTGGGGAATCTCTTCAAAGGCCAAACCAGTAAGGCTGAGTACTTCCTCGGTGGCCGATCTTTTGGTTGGTTTCCGTTGGGCCTTTCCGTAATGGCCACCCAGTTGTCGGCGATCAGTTTCGTATCTGCGCCAGCATTTGTGGGGCTCCGGGAAGGAGGGGGTCTACAATGGCTAAGCTTTGAGTTTGGCGTACCCCTGGCCATGATCTTCCTGGGTTTGTTTCTACTACCCAGGCTCTACAAATCAGGAGTGGTGAGCATCTACGAGTACCTGGAAAAACGCTTTGGTCGCCCGACGAGGGTGCTGATCAGTATTGTATTTCAGGTGAGCCGGTCCTTTAGCACGGGCGTGATGATTTATGCGGTGGCGATCATCCTGGTGAGTATTCTAGGCATTCCTTTTTGGCAGACGGTATTAGTCATCGGTGTGATCACACTGATCTACTCCTACCAGGGCGGTATGAAAGCAGTGGTCTATGGCGACATGATCCAAATGCTTATTCTTCTGTTGGGCATCGTAATTTGCGCCGTCGCAGGGATCTCGCACGTTGGTGGTTGGTCGGCGGTCTCCTCAACGTTGGACCCTGCCCGACTGAATGCGGTGGATTTCAGCACTTTTGGTATTGGTGGGGATGGTGATTTTGGCTTTTGGCCCATGGTGATTGGGGGCTTTTTCCTCTATACCAGCTACTATGGGACAGACCAGTCTCAGGTGCAAAGACTCTTGTCGGCGAAAAACCTGGCTACAGTCAAGAAGACTTTGTTGTTCAATGGTTTGATTCGCTTTCCAATCACCCTGCTGTATTGCGTGATGGGTCTAATCATCGGGACGCTGGCGTTATCCAGTCCGGAGTTCATGTCGGAGATACCCGCAGACAAAGTGGACCTGATGATTCCCGTGTTCATACGAGATTTTCTTCCCCATGGAATCATCGGACTCCTGATCGTGGCGATTTTATCCGCGGCGATGTCGTCGTTGAGTTCAGCGATCAATTCGTTGAGTGCGGCGACAACAGAAGACATACTCCTGGGCGGTAAGTCCGTCGAAGACAAGACTTATGTGAGGTACTCCAAAGGCGCTTCCCTATTTTGGGGTGTCGTGTGTATCGTCCTGGCCTTCTTTGCGGGCAACATCGCGAGTACCGTTATCGAAGCCATTAACAAAATTGGGTCTGTCTTCTATGGCCCTATACTGGCGACCTTCATTGCGGCAGTGAAATTCAAAAGGGTAAAGGGTCCAGCCATGAACGCAGGCTTGCTGACCGGTGTAGCGGTAAATATTTACCTGTGGTTGGGTGTCGGAGACCAGCTTTTTTGGTTTTGGTGGAACTTCATCGGTGCTGCTGTCTCCCTTTCCGTGGCTTTGCTGGCCTCAATACAGGTGAAAACAGGAGAGAAGGACGACTACGAAGGTGAGGCCTTGGACTACCGGTTCATTGGCTTGCTGGTCGTGAGCTTCGTAGCCATGGTGACGATCAGCCTGCTGTTGCGACATATCCTATGAGCCTGCAGCAGATCCGGCATCACCTTGATCAGATTTACAGCCAGGGAGATGCCACAAGTGCCTACAATGGCATTGTGGGGCTGATAGAGAAGTACCAGGACATACCTCAAAGCACCTTTTCCCTGTCGCAGAAGGACGTGGCCATGATCGTGTATGGCGATCAGGTGGAAGGTCACACATCCAAGCTTGCGACCCTGCGTGAAGTTCTCCAAAGACAGTTGGCAGGTAGCTTGTCTATCGTACATATCCTGCCTTTTTATCCTTACTCCTCTGATGACGGTTTTTCAGTGGAGGATTACTATGCGGTCAGGGATGACATAGGGGAGTGGTCTGATGTGGAAGATTGCTCGCAGTCATTCCACCTGATGTTTGATGGAGTGATCAACCATATGTCCGCTGGATCGGCCTGGTTTCGGAAATACCTCCAAGGTGCACCTGGCTTTGAAACCTTTTTCTTTGAGGGTTCCGACTTCGAGGGCCTTGACAAAGTGGTGAGGCCCCGGACCTCGCCATTGCATCACGACTTCGATGGCAAGCGGGTTTGGACCACCTTCAGCGAGGACCAGGTCGACCTCAACTATGCCGACCCCAGGGTATTGCTGCAAATCCTGGATGTCCTGTTGTTTTACGTGAGTAAGGGAGCCAGTTTACTTCGATTGGATGCCATTGGGTTTCTCTGGAAAAAAGAGAACACCACATGTATTCACCTGGAGGAAACGCATCGCGTGATCAAACTCATGCGATTGGTCATCGAGTCTGTAGCACCTCAGGTGCTGCTTATCACGGAAACCAATGTGCCTCATGAGGAAAACATCTCCTACTTTGGCGAAGGCGACGAAGCGCACCTGGTTTACAACTTCACCTTGCCACCAATGGTAGCTTTCAGCATTCTCAACGGGACGTCTGAGAAGCTGACTGCTTGGGCCAGCGCATTGTCCCTGGACCATAATCGTACCTGTTTTTTCAACTTTCTTTCCAGTCACGACGGTGTAGGTCTGAGACCAGTGACGGGTATTCTGGATGATACTGAGATAGGGACGTTGTTGCAGGCGGCCGCGGCAGCGGGAGGTCGCGTATCTTATCGCGCTGCGGGTGGTGAGAAGAAACCCTACGAAATCAATTGCAACTATTTCAGTTTGCTCCAGGGGGCGGCGGATGACGACCTCGCTCTGAAGCGGATGATATTGGCCCATGCGATCTTGCTGGCCTTTCCTGGCCTTCCGGCGATATATTTTCATAGTTTCTTTGGCATGCGCAATGATTTGGAGGGGTTGGAAGCCAAAGGTTATCCCCGGGCCATCAATCGCGAGAAGTTCACCTTGGCTCAATTAGAAGCGCCATTAAGCGATGACACCAGTATCCAAAGCCAGGTGCTCGGTGCCCTGAAGGCGTTGATAGAGGTAAGGAAACAGCAGCCGCAATTTCATCCGTATGGTGGCTTTGAATTCCCAAAAACCGAAAAGGGTGTTTTCTCCATTGTACGATACGACGCTGAGAAAGAACCTGTGTGCTGTCACTTCAATTTGACGGACGAGGAAGTGCTGTTGGCGATCCATGAAACTCCTGTAGACCTGCTCACCGGAAAATCCTATGAATCGTCCGTCCCATTGCCAGCCCTGGGATTCGTCTGGTTGAGAAGGAGCTAGCAGTTCAATAATAGGGCCTTTGACCGGGGGCGTTTGACTGTGCCCTTTAGCCGGGATGGTGGGCAGTGCGTTGGGTCGTGCGGACAGCCCGACTAGCTGTGGCTATGATCCAGAGACCTGGCCGCTCCAAAAAAGTCAACGGATCACACGCCGAAACTTCTTCACGTTTTTTCGGTAATAATCCGACATCAGGTTGGACTCTACCACACCGCGGCTGGTGGAGGCGTGGATGAATCGGATATCGTCTTTGTTGGCGCGGGTGATCATACCGGTATGCCACCATTTCTCACCTTTTTGCTTGAATTTGAAGTAGACAATGTCACCGGGGCGTACACTTCCCCAACCCTTGGAGCTGCCGATTTTACTTTGTTCCCTGGCCGTGCGCGGGAGGTCTACACCAATAACGGCATAGCAATTTCGTATGAGGCCGGAGCAGTCAATACCACTTTTGGTGTTGCCGCCGAGGCGATAGGGTGTCCCGAGGTAGGTCTTGGCTTTCCAGATGACTGTACCAATTTTCTTGCGCTTCTTTTTGGTTTGTGCATCGGTGTGGAAAGGAACGGCGAAAAAAGCTGTAATTAGTAGTGTGCAGATCAGTAGGCGGGATTTCATTTGGATGTATTTTGCGAAAAATCTGCCCTTAAAGATAGCGAAACGATGTGTGGTATAACCGGTATTTTATCATTTAATATGGTAGGCCGGATGCATTTGGTGCATTTGGAGGAAGCCACGAAGGTGTTGGAAACGAGAGGTCCCGATGCACATGGCACCTGGTTTGACGAGCATGTAGGCTTGGGACATCGAAGGTTGTCCATCATCGATCTTTCAGAACAGAGCAATCAGCCATTTTTTGACGAGACAGAAAGGTATGCCATCATATACAATGGCGAAGTATACAATTACCAGTCCCTGAAACGAGAACTTTCTGCTGCGGGTGTGTCTTTTCGCACTACCTCAGACACGGAGGTGATACTGGAAGCTTACAAGCACTATGGCACCGATTCTTTCAGCCGGTTTAATGGTTTTTTTGCACTGGCCATATATGACAGGCAGGACCGTAGTTTGGTACTGGCTCGGGACCGTTTCGGGATTAAGCCGCTTTATTACTTCAAGGACGGGGACAAGTTCATCTTTGGGTCGGAGCTGAAGGCACTGATGGCTTTGGGCATCCCCAGGGAACTGGATAAGGCTTCTCTGCATCAATACCTGCAGTTGACCTATGTGCCCGATCAGTATTGTATGCTGCAGGGGACCCAAAAGCTGGGTTCGGGGTGTTTTGCGACGGTAAAGGATGGGGTTTTTGAGGAAAGTAGCTACTACACCCTCCAAGAGGAGGTTGAGCCTCAGATTGATCTGACAAGGGCGAAAGATGATATCAAATCGTTGTTGTATCGCTCAGTTGAGCGGAGGATGGTGTCGGATGTGCCATTGGGATGCTTTCTGAGTGGTGGGATTGACTCGTCCATTGTCTCTACCATAGCTGCGGAACTCAACCCCAAACTGAAAACCTTCTCCATTGGCTTCACGGACAACCAATATTTTGATGAGACGCAGTATGCCAATTTGGTTGCGGACAAGATTGGTACTGAACACACCGTGTTTAGTCTGAGCAATGACGATCTACTATCGCACTATACGGATGTGGTGGGCTATCTCAGTGAGCCCTTCGCGGATTCGTCAGCGATCCCTTTCTATATTCTGAGCAAGCTCACCCGGCAGCAAATTACAGTGGCCTTGTCAGGTGATGGTGCCGATGAAGTATTTTCCGGATACAACAAGCACGAAGCGTGGCACAGGAGTGGCAGAGGGGGGGCTTTCAACGGGTTGTTGGGGCGGTTGTCTCCCATTTGGAGTGTGCTTCCAAAGTCCAGGAGTACCTTCTTGACCGACAAGATTCGACAGATCCACAAGTATTCGCAACTCCTCAATGCTTCGGAAGGGGAGAAGTACTGGTTGCTTGCGTCTTTCATACAAGCCAAAGAGGTCAACCGCTTGCTGTCCGCTGATCCTGGTGAGTTGCAGTCTCGTCAGTCGGATTTGCTAACTGATCGTAAGTGGGAAGATCTGAATGAAGTGCTCCTGGCAGACATGAAGCTGGTATTGCGGGGAGATATGCTACGCAAAGTGGACCTGATGTCTATGGCCAATGGTTTGGAAGTGCGGGTGCCTTTCCTCGATCACGAGGTTGTGGATTATGCTTTCCGGTTACGATCAGACTTGAAACTTCATGAGGGACAGCGAAAACGCATCCTCAAGGAGGCATTTCGACACATGCTTCCGGAAGAGCTATATACACGTCCCAAGCATGGGTTTGAAGTACCGATGCTACAGTGGTTGAGGCGAGAGCTACGAGGTGAATTGCAAAATGTAGTTTTCAATCGGGAGAAGATCGAGGACCAGCGAATCTTCAATTGGCGGGAAGTAAAAAGGATCAAAAGAAGGTTACATTCTTTTGATCCTGGAGACAGCCATATACAGGCGTGGTCACTATATGTTTTTCAGAAGTGGTACGACAAATACCTGAGCAACTAGCTCAACCAGCTTCTTAGCATCCAAAGTGTCTTTTGCTGGCCATTGATGAGGCCAATCATCATATCTTCTGTTTCATTGTCACCAGATCCGCTAGCGAGCTCTTTCACTTTGTTTTCCTGCTCGATCAATTGTCCTATCTGTGTGACGACGCCTCCAACTGCATCCTCATCCGTCGAGACGTCCTTGTAAGCCACAAGTTTGGAAGTACTTTGGTAATCAGCAAATGTGTGTAGGGGATGTCCACCGATAGTAAGAATACGCTCGGCCAGTTCATCTATGGTCGTCAGCGCTTCAGTATAGAACTCTTCAAATTTTGCATGCAATTCAAAGAAGTTTCTGCCCTTGATGTTCCAGTGGAAGCCCCTGGTATTTTGGTAGTAGATATGAAAGTCGCTGAGCAGTTGGTTCAGCTCTTTGATTAATGCCGTGTTCATGATTTTTTAAGTATTAAGAATAAGTCCAGATTTCTATCGTCCTTGTCATGCAAGGAGTAGTCTTCAATGGTAATGCTTTCTACCAGGCTATTGTTTCCTTTCTTGAGCGAATTGCGGTTCATTCTGTTCAGAATGTCATAAGGAATACGCAATAGGGGTGCCGGCAATCGATGTTGCAGGTCGAAAATGTCGAATTTGGTGAATTTCTTCACGGATTCGCGGTTTTCGTCGTGGTACTGCATGATCCTGCTGCTCCCGGCCACGCCCTTCATTTCCACGTCATCAAAGTAGTTCCTGGCCAGGTTCTCCAACTGTTCAGCCGTGTACTCTCGCACGTGCCAGGGATTTCTCGTGAGTGTCATCTTAATGTTGGGTGTGGTCAACAATGCAGTACCTCCCGGACGTAGCAGTCGATATATTTCCTGAAGGAAGAGATGATCGTCCTTGATATGCTCTATGACCTGGAAGGAAACGATGGTGTCGAACGCATCGTCTTCGAAGGGTACCGGGGGGAAATGACCCTGTTTATAATGATGCTCAGGGTATTTGGCTTTAAGGTCTTGAATGACCTGCTCAATCTTGTCTATAGCACTGAAACTCTTCGCATGTGGTGCCACAACGCCAATTCCCCTGCCTTCGCCACAGCCGAGCTCCAGCAGGTCCCCGCTGATGTACGGTTCAGCCAGGTAATAGGCCTTCAGGAGCCTCTGGTGAATCGGATTGTCCGAAGGGATTTTTTCTGACGTAATTTCCGTAGTGAATACACTCATTATTTCCCTTTTTGAGCAAAGAAACCAAAATTTGCTTAGATTGATTCGTATCTCATGCTCAAGCACATTCAAATCCTGCTTTGCGTTTTTTTGTCATTGCCATGCCTGTCGATAGACCTGACCAAAATTAACCTCAGCTATCTCTATGACCCAATCAACTCCGTTACCTTCGAGTATCGCCTGGCCAAACCATCAGCTGATCGAATAGCCCTGATGGCCAGCTTGGATGTGGCCTTCCCAACCAGCATCAGGTTCCTAACGCAAGAGCGCTATGGCGATGAAGATCACCGCGTGATCGAACCGGTGAAGACGGATACCCTGATTGAAGATGGTGAGTACTATTACCAGTATGATTTCCCCGCAGCTCAAATGGACGAGTTGCTGATCCTCGAAACGACGCATGACTCTACGGTCTATTATTTCCCTGTGGAAATAGATCAGGATAGACTGTCCAGATTTTATCCATGGAATTCCGGACCTATGGTGAAGAATTACGCTACCAGCGCTCCGGAATTTCGAGATGCAACCAGTGTCTATGCTTATGTCTATGGATCAGGTTTTGGTAAGGCGGATCCACCATTTGGGAATATGCAAGCGCTTTCCCCGGTCATCAATGTAGACACTGTCATGTTGTATTCTGATACCCTGACACTTGACAATGGTTCGTTTTACTTCGTTCAGCAGGATACATCATCCGCCATAGGTTCGGGGTTTTTGAAAGTGCCCCCGTACTTTCCAAGGTATAGGCGCATAGAGGAACTGATTGCGCCACTGGAATACATTTGTTCCAGTCGTGAGTTTAGCGACATCGTTTCCTCCAGTGATCTGCGTGTAGGGTTTGAGGATTTCTGGATTGGCATCGCCAATGGCAAATCAGGTGCGAAGCGAGCTATACGGAATTTCTACCGGGGTGTAGCAGTGTCCAATCTACTATTTACCAATTACAAGCCAGGATGGCAGACGGACCGGGGTATGATCTATATGATATACGGTCAGCCCAACGAGGTCAAAAGAACCGATCGGAAAGAAATGTGGGGATATTTGAGTGGAGAGGTATTTGAATTTGTGAAAATATCGACACTCTTCACTCCTGCGTTGTACACACTTGTGCGCAATCCCGACTACAGAGACTCATGGACAGAAAGAATAAAACAAATCAGGGTAGGCCTGTAAGGAATAAGGTTCGGGATGAAAATATGATCTTCGGGATCCGCGCGATCATCGAAGCAATTGCCGCCGGCCGCGATCTTGAGAAGGTATTTATCCAAAAGAACCTACAAGGGGATTTGGCCAAAGAACTTTGGGCAGCACTGAAGGGTACGCTCACCCCCATTTCAAAGGTCCCGGTACAGAAATTGGATGGGTTCACCCGGAAAAATCACCAGGGTGCTGTTGCCTTTGTTTCGCCCATCAAATATTTCACGGTGGAAGCGCTGGTACAACGGCTCTATGAGGATGGTCGGGCGCCGTTTATCATCGCACTGGATAGTGTAACTGATGTAAGAAACTTTGGCGCCATCGCGAGGACGGCGGAATGTATGGGAGCCGATGGCATCGTCATTCCTACGCGGAACAGCGCCCAGGTAAATGCCGATGCTATCAAAACTTCTGCAGGGGCCCTTCATCACTTGCCGATTTGCCGTGTGGACGATCTTGCAGGGGCAATCACCTACCTTCAGGACTCAGGATTGAAAGCAGTTGCCTGTACGGAGAAATCCACGGCCCATGTGCACGAGGTCGATTTGGACGGTCCGGTTACCCTGGTCATGGGCGCCGAGGACACTGGTATCTCCGAGGACGTGCTCAGTGCTTGTCAGGAGCAAGCGGCCATTGATTTGATCGGTCAGGTACAATCCCTCAATGTATCAGTGGCTGCTGGGATGTTTATGTACGAGGTCAACAGACAGAGAAACCACTGACTCACCGTGATTAATTGATCCTAAGAGAAAGCAGGGTTCTTACACGTATTTCTCGCCCTTTTCGGTCCTAACGTCGGTCACAAAGGCCTTGAATTTGGCAGCATCGTCTTTTTTGCAGACCAGTAGCACATCATCGAAGTCTGAAACCAGGTAGCCATCCAGGTCATGCAGTACCACCAGCTTGTCCTTTTTGGCTTTTATGTAATTGTTGTTGCAATCATACAATATCGTTTCAGCTTCTATCACGTTGCCGTGCTCGTCCTTCTCCCTGATTTCGTGCAAGGCATTCCATGAACCCAGATCAGACCAACCAAACTCTCCAAGGACTACGTAGACATTGGGTGCCTTTTCCATGACAGCGTAGTCAATGGAAATATTCTTCACCATGGCGTAAGCATCGGAGATGAAGTTGTTTTCTGAGTCAGTAAAATATTTACCAACGCCATTCCCAAAAATCTCTGCAATTTCAGGTTGCAACTCCTCAAAACTTCGGACGATATCTTTGGCTTTCCAGATGAAAATTCCAGCATTCCAGACAAAATCTCCACTTTCAAGGAAGGTCTTGGCTAGTTCCAGTTCTGGCTTCTCAGTGAATGTCTTCACCTTTTTCACTTCCGAGGTGTCTTCATGGAATTGAATGTAACCATAGCCTGTCTCAGGTCGATGAGGTTTGATGCCGAGCGTAATCAGTTTACCACCCTCATTTGCACTCCGGACTGCAGATGCGATCACTTTCAGAAATTTGTCTTCCTGGAAAATCGCATGGTCGGCCGGCGTGAAGATCAAAGTGGCTTCAGGGACTTTTTCTCTGATCTTGTAGGAAGCATAAGCCACACAGGGAGCGGTATTTCGCTTCAAAGGCTCCAGAAGCACCTGATCATCAGATAGCTCAGGTAACTGTTCCTTAATGATTTCCTTGTATAATTCGTTAGAGACAATGTAGATATTCTCCTTGCTGGTCATCGTCACGAACCGATCAAAGGTCATTTGCAACAGGGTGCGACCAGTGCCCAATACATCTAAAAACTGCTTCGGCTTCACATTTCTGCTATAAGGCCAAAACCGAGTGCCGGTTCCTCCGGCCATTATCACAACACAGACATCACTGCTCATATTCAGTCCAATTATTTGGCGCCCAAATATACCTCAATCAACGCTCGTCCGTGACGATAATCTGACGAATATCATTTAATTTCGCCTTCCCTTTTCAGGAATTCCGCCTCTTTCATACTCATAGAAAAATTGCTAACTTATATCAGTAATTGGCTGGCAAATACGTAGATCCAATGGAAGCAGAGACAGACAACCGACTGAAATCCAAACTTAAAGAGGTATTCGGTTATGATCAGTTCAGGGGGAATCAGGAAAGCATTATTAACAATCTGCTAGGCCATAGCAATACCTTTGTTATCATGCCTACCGGCGCTGGCAAATCGCTTTGCTATCAGCTACCGGCAATTGTAGAGGAGGGTGTAGCCATTGTCATATCTCCCTTGATCGCCCTGATGAAGAATCAGGTGGATCAAATGAATGCCGTGGGGATTGATGCACGTTTCCTCAATTCTACCCTTTCGAAGGGAGAGATGAATCGCGTCAAGAAGGATACCCTGGCCGGAACCGTGAAGCTACTCTATGTGGCACCTGAATCGCTCACCAAGGAGGAGAACATCGCATTTTTGAAGTCTTCGCAAATCTCCTTTGTGGCCATTGATGAGGCACATTGTATTTCGGAGTGGGGGCATGACTTCAGACCTGAATACAGACGAATCAAATCCATCGTAGCCGAATTGGGGGATATTCCGTTGATCGCCTTGACGGCCACAGCGACGCCTAAGGTGCAGCTGGATATCAAAAAGAACCTTAACATGGAAGATGCACAGGTCTTCCAATCTTCTTTCAACCGTACCAATCTCTACTACGAGGTTCGGCCGAAGAAAGAAGCCAAAAAGCAACTCATCAAGTTCGTCAAAGAAAATCTGGGTAAGTCGGGTATCATCTATTGCCTGAGTCGCAAAAAGGTAGAAGAAATTGCAGATTTCCTCAAAGTAAATGGCATCAATGCTGCTCCCTATCACGCGGGGATGGATGCAGCCCAGCGGATGGGCAATCAGGATGCGTTCCTCAATGAGGATGTAGATGTAATCGTGGCCACCATCGCCTTTGGGATGGGTATTGACAAGCCGGATGTCAGGTTCGTGGTGCACTACGACGCACCCAAATCCATAGAGGGGTACTACCAGGAAACCGGACGCGCAGGTCGCGATGGTCTGGAAGGCAAATGCTTGATGTTTTATAGCTACAATGACATCATCAAGCTTGAGAAATTCAACAAAGACAAGTCAGTTACCGAACGGGAGAATGCCAAATTCCTTTTGGAGGAAATGGCTGCCTATGCAGAATCCTCCGTTTGTCGGCGCAGGCAGCTTCTGCACTACTTCGGCGAGGAGTACGACCGGGACAATTGTGAAATGTGTGACAACTGTACCCATCCTCGCGAACAATTTGATGGGACCGAACACCTCATTCATGTCCTAAAAGCGGTTGAAGCCACCGAAGGAAGATTTGACATCAACCATATTGTGAGCATCATGCTTGGCAAGCAGTCACAGCACGTCAAGAGCTACACGCATGACAAGCTTGAGGTCTTTGGCTATGGCAAAGAGGAGGATGAAACTTACTGGAAGTCCGTGGTTCGTCAGGGTCTGTACAATGAGTTGCTGACAAAGGATATAGAGAGTCCTGGTGTCTTTAAGTTGTCGGCAAAAGGTCGTGCCTTTTTGGATGACCCCTACAAGATCATGATTAGCCGGGACCATGACTATGCCGTGGAGGGAGAGGAAGAAGAGTCCGAAAAGACCACGGTGGACACTAAGTCCTACGATACCAAGCTCTTTGACATTCTGAAGAGTCTCCGAAAAATTGTTGCCAAGCAGAAGGACCTGCCTCCTTATGTGATTTTTCAGGATCCGTCATTAGAGGAGATGGCCACGTTGTACCCGACGACCAACGACGAGTTGATCAAGATCGTTGGAGTTGGCGAGAGCAAAGCCAGGAAGTTTGGCAAGCCTTTTCTGGACGAGATTGCGCAGTATATTGAAGATAATGATATCATTACACCTGGAGATATTCTGGTTAAATCTTCGGGCGTAAAGTCCAAGAAAAAAATAGATATCATCATGCAGGTAGATCGCCAGGTAGACCTGGAGGAAATCGCCGAAGCCCATAGCATGAAATATGAGGAATTGATCAAGGAAATTGAGACCATCAGCAACGCTGGTACAAAGCTCAATCTTGACTATTACATAGATCAGCTTCTGGATGATGACAGGCAGGATGATATTTACGACTATTTCCTGAGTGCGGAAAGCGACAGGATAGATGTGGCTATGGACGAACTGGGGGAGGACTACTCCGAAGATGAGGTTCGACTTATGCGCATCAAATTCATGTCCGAGTATGCACATTAATGCCTAATAAGTTTAGAATAGCTGCGAATAAAGCGTCACCGACATGAATGTACTTGTTTTGGGATCAGGCGGCAGGGAACATGCCCTGGCCTGGAAGATCAGACAAAGCCCAAATTGTGATAAGGTTTTTATAGCCCCGGGTAATGGTGGTACCGGGAGCGTTGGTGAGAATATTGACCTTTCGCCATCAGACCTGCCAGGTATCCAGGCTGCCATCAAGGAACATGATATCCAATTGGTGGTCATTGGCCCTGAAGACCCCTTGGTAAATGGTATTGCCGATGACTTAAGAAAGCAGGAAGACTTGCTGGTGGTAGGACCTGGAGCCGCTGGAGCGCAGCTTGAGGGGAGTAAGGATTTTGCCAAGTCCTTTATGTATGAGTATGGCATCCCAACAGCGAAGGCGAAAGTATTTGAGAAGGGTACATTGGATGATGGTATTAAATTTCTGGAAGAGACCGAAGGACCGTATGTGTTAAAGGCAGATGGTCTCGCTGCAGGCAAAGGCGTGATCATCACGAAAGATCTGGAAGAAGCCAAATCAACGCTTGAGGAAATGCTTGTGGGTGAAAAATTTGGCGATGCCAGTGCCAAAGTTCTGGTAGAGCAATTCCTGTCAGGCATTGAGTTATCCGTTTTCGTCTTGACTGATGGTAAGGACTATGTAATCTTACCCGAGGCTAAGGATTACAAGCGGATAGGTGAGAATGACACCGGCCCTAATACCGGAGGAATGGGAGCGGTATCTCCTGTAAGGTTTGCCTCTCCCGATTTTATGCAAAAGGTGGAAAGTAGAATCATCAAACCCACTATTGCAGGACTCGAAGAGGGTGGTATACCTTACTCAGGTTTTATCTTTTTTGGCCTGATCAATGTAGCAAATGATCCTTATGTCATAGAATACAATGTGCGCATGGGGGATCCGGAGACTGAAGCAGTATTACCAAGGATAAAAAGCGATTTTCTCGAACTTCTTGTAGCTACCGCCAAGGGTGAGCTTGCCAATAAAAAGATAGAAATAGAACCCTATGCGGCCGTAACTTTGGTGATGGTTTCCGAAGGCTATCCGGGCCCCTACAAAAAAGGACTACCTATTGAATTCCTCCCAGGCCTCAAAGGCGTGATTTCTTTTCACGCAGGAACCAAGGTGGAGGATGGCCAGCTAAAAACCAATGGAGGAAGGGTGCTAGCATTCACCTCTTTGGGGAAGAATTCATTAGAAGCCATGACGAAAGCCTATGATGCCACAAAACTTGTGAAGTGGGAAGGCAAGACATTGCGAAAGGATATTGGCCAGGACTTGCAGCACTACAATTAGACACAGATGGGAATCAGGTCAATACTGAGCAAGCCATTTGCAAGGTATATCAAGCGACAACAGGACAAGTGGTCGATGAATGGTATCAGATCACAGGAAGAGGTTTTCAGTACGCTCGTCAATCGTGCCCGAAATACTGCCTTTGGTCAGGACCATGATTTGGCAGGTGCTACGAGCTATGAAGAGTTCAAGGCCAGGGTCCCAATTAGGGACTATGAGGGCTTGTCTCCTTACGTTCAAAAAATCCTCGAGGGGCAATCCAATGTGTTGTGGCCGGGAAAACCCACCTATTTTGCCAAAACCTCAGGTACAACGAGTGGCACAAAGTACATTCCCATTACCAGGGAGTCCATCCCAAATCATATCAACAGCGCACGCAATGCACTGCTCTCCTATATTGCCGAAACAGGAAACGCCCAATATCTTGATGGCAAACTCATATTCCTGTCGGGTAGTCCCACACTCGATAGTACAGCAGGCATTCACACGGGCCGGCTCTCAGGTATAGTCAATCATCATGTGCCTGGGTACTTGAGGAGCAACCAATTGCCTTCCTACGAGACTAACTGTATGGAGGACTGGGAGGAAAAGGTTGATAAAATCGTGGAGGAAACCATCGATCAGCCCATGTCACTCATATCCGGCATACCCCCATGGGTTCAGATGTATTTCGACAAGCTTGTGGAGAAGCGAGGTGTGCCGGTTAATGAGATATTTCCCGACTTCTCGTTGTTTGTTTACGGTGGTGTCAATTTCGAACCGTACCGGGCAAAACTGTACGACACCATCGGCAGCTACGTTGATTCCATTGAGACCTATCCGGCCTCCGAGGGATTCATCGCCTATCAGGATTCTCAAAACGCAGAAGGTCTCCTGTTGCTTTTGAACAGCGGCATCTTCTTCGAGTTCATTCCATTGGAAGAGTTTTTTGAAGAATCACCACGAAGGCTATCCCTGGAAGAAGTGGAGTTGGATCAAAACTACGCCCTCATTATCAACAGCAATGCCGGTCTGTGGGGCTATTCCATCGGAGACACGGTGAAGTTTGTGAGCAAAGATCCTTATCGTCTTTTGGTTACCGGTCGAATCAAACACTTCATTTCTGCTTTCGGCGAGCATGTCATTGGAGAGGAGGTCGAAAAGGCCATGAAAAAGGCCTGTGAGCAATTTGGAGAGACCGAGATTGTGGAGTTTACTGTAGCGCCAAATGTAACACCAGGGGATGGTCTCCCATTACACGAGTGGTACATAGAGTTTGCAAATCCACCAGCGGACCTTACTTCTTTTGCAAATGCCTTAGATTTGCAACTTCGTCAGCTCAACAGCTACTATGATGATCTGGTGAAAGGCGCCGTTCTCAGGGCTCTTGAGATCAAGCCACTCAAGAAAAACGCATTTATAAATTACATGAAATCCATCGGCAAGCTTGGCGGTCAAAACAAAGTACCCAGGCTTTCGAATGATCGCAAAATCGCAGATCAACTGCAACCCTACATTCAATAACCTTGGAACAACACCCCAAAAAGATAGCTATCCTGGGATCTACCGGTTCCATTGGTACTCAAGCACTTGAGGTAGTCGACCAAAATCCTGATCGATTTCAGATCGAGGTACTCACTACCAATGGCAATGCCCAACTGATCATTGAACAAGCGCGGAAATACAACCCCAATGTAGTAGTCGTTGCGAATGAGGAACGGTATGATGAAGTGTTTGCGGCTCTGGATCCATTGGACATCAAAGTATATGCCGGTGCAAGCGCTTTAGAGGACGTTGTCCGCATGGATAGTATTGATACTGTCCTTACGGCGCTGGTGGGCTATGCTGGCCTCAAACCCACGCTGGCCGCCATTGATGCCGCTAAAACCATTGCACTGGCCAATAAAGAAACCCTGGTCGTCGCCGGCCAATTGATTACCAGACTTGCGCAAGAACGTGGAGTCAATATTTATCCCGTAGATTCAGAGCATTCGGCAATTTTTCAGTGTCTGGTGGGCGAGTTCCACAACCCTATCGAGAAGCTCATATTGACTGCTTCCGGTGGGCCTTTTCGTGGAAAGTCCCGAAAGGATTTAGCTGAGGTAACTAAGGCTCAAGCATTGAAGCACCCCAATTGGGAGATGGGAGCGAAAGTCACCATAGATTCGGCTAGCTTGATGAACAAAGGCCTTGAAGTGATCGAAGCCAAATGGCTTTTTGGGATTGCGCTGGACCAAATTGAGGTGGTGGTACACCCACAATCTATCATCCATTCCATGGTCCAATTTGAAGATGGCTCCATCAAGGCACAACTTGGGTTGCCCGATATGCGTTTGCCTATTCAATTCGCCCTGGGCTATCCGCAGCGACTGAAGAATGATTTTGCGAGATTCAATTTCACGGATTATCCCTCGTTGACTTTCGAGCAACCAGATACCAAGACATTTCGTAATCTGGAATTGGCCTATGAAGCCATGAGGAGTGGGGGTAACTTGCCTTGTGTGCTCAATGCAGCCAACGAAATTGCGGTTGAAGGATTCTTAAAAGATCAGGTAGGGTTCCTGGAAATTTCAGATGTAATTGAACAATGTTTGGGGAAAGTGGATTTTGTAGAAGAACCGAATTTAGAGGACTATATAGCCACAGATAAAGAAACGCGTAAAAGAGCTAAAGAGATAATACATTAATGGAAGGAATAATTATGACAGTCCAGCTTTTGCTGGGGCTATCGATTTTGGTTGGAGTGCATGAATTGGGCCATTTGGTGGCAGCCAAAGCCTTTGGCATGCGGGTGGAGAAGTATTCCATTGGTTTTCCCCCAAAGATTTGGGGAAAGAAGTTCGGAGAAACAGAATATTCTATTGGAGCTATTCCGCTGGGAGGCTTCGTGAAGATTTCCGGGATGATTGATGAATCCCTGGACACGAAGAACCTGAGCCCAGAACCCCAATCCTGGGAGTTTCGCTCAAAACCAGCCTGGCAGCGGCTCATCGTGATGTTGGGGGGAATCATCGTTAATGTAATCACAGGGATCATCATCTTCATTTTTCTCACTTACTCACAAGGTGATACTTACATTTCCAAAGCCGAACTCAATGAGCATGGTATCGTGGCCTATGAACTTGGAGAGAAAATTGGCCTTCAAACGGGGGACAAGATTGTCAATATCAGTGGCAATGATTTTGAGAAATTCTCTGACCTGCTGAGTCCTGATGTGCTTTTGGGAGATGCTGCCTATTACACTGTATTGAGAGGTGGAGAACAGGTCAGGGTTGATGTACCAGCCGATTTCCTTGATGATTTGTCCGATGGTGCTCGAAGAAACCCATTCGTCGGACCTCGCATGCCTTTTGAAGTCGGCCGAATTCCAGCTGGGAGCGATGCGATCCAGGGCGGGCTGCTGCCTGGAGATAAAATTGTGAAAATCGGAGATGACCCCATTCAATATTTTGACGAGGTGGCCGACGTACTTCAAAAGCACAAAAATGGCACTGTAGCGGTCCTTGTTGAAAGAAAATCAGACCAAGCGGAGCAGGATTTGATGGCACAGACGGAGCTCCAACTCATTGTCAACGAAGATGGCAAACTCGGTTTTGTGAGCAATCCTTTGCTCAGCTACTCTACCAGAGAATATACTTTCCTGGAGTCAGTACCCAAGGGGACGAACCATGCCTTTGGTGTGGTTTGGTTGAATATCAGGGCATTCGGAAAGATTTTTGCCGGCGACATTTCACCTCGAAAATCCCTTTCAGGGCCTATCGGTATCGCAGGCCTGTTTGGTGGCACCTGGGACTGGCTGAATTTTTGGAACATTACCGGCCTACTTTCCATGGTGCTGGCATTCATGAACTTGCTTCCGATTCCGGCGCTCGATGGTGGACATGTGATGTTCTTGAGTTGGGAAATCATTACAGGCAGGAAGCCTTCGGACAAATTCCTGGAAAATGCTCAAAAAGTCGGCATGGTCCTGATCCTGGGCTTGATGGTGTTTGCCATCTTCAATGATATCTCAAGGTTCTTCTAATCTTCGGGATCTTCATTGGGGCTTGGCGGTGGAGCAGGTCGGTAGATTTCAAATTCTACTCTCCTGTTGAGCGCCTGATCTGCTTCGGAGGTCTCTACTACCACCGGTCGGGAACTCCCGTAGCCTTCATGCTCCACGCGACTTTCGTGTATTCCGGCAAATAGGACAATATAGTCGCTGATTACTCTGGCTCTGAGTTTTGACAGCTCAAGGTTGAAATCCTCCGAGCCATAAGAGTCGGTATGGCCTGATACACGTAGTTTGAAATCAATATTGTCGTATAGGAAATTGACAATCTTGTTGAGGTCGCCATACATCGATGGTTGCAACTCGGCTTTACCCACCTCAAACTCAATCGACTCAAACTTCACGCGAGCGGCAAGGGGTTCGGTCACTTTGTTCAGTTCCAGAGGCCCATCCAGGAAAAATGCTTCTTCGATTCTGAAAAAATCGTCTCCTTGGATGATGAGCAAATAGTTTCTCTGATCAATTAGTTGGAATTCAAAACTACCATCTGCCCGGAGGTAGCGCGGTGCCACCTCTATGCCCTCATCCAGGTCAATAATGGATACAATGCCCCTGAAGGGAGCACCGGTTAGAGAGTCTGTCAGGGTCCCGGACAGTTCTGTGCTTGCGAGCGGTTGCGCCTCCATGGGCAAGGGGAAGGAATAGAGGTCTTGCTTCTTCAGGTCTCGGGAGGAGGATCTTGAATAGAACAAATTGCTTGATTCTGAGTCGATCGTGAAATAGAACTCACTACCACGGCCATTCACCAAAGGCCCTATGTTGTGAGGTTCTGTCCATTTGCCTTCCATGTTGTAGGCTTTGTAGATATCATATTCTCCAAAGTTGTATAGCTGTCCGTTAGAGGAAAAATAGAGTATGTCGTATGCCGGATGGTAGAATGGACTCACATCATTGTTGCGTGTGTTGATAACGGGTCCCAAATTTTGGGCTGGCGCCCATGTTCCGTTCACGTTCTTCCAGGTAAAGTAGATGTCTGCGAGGCCAAAGCCCCCCAGGCGGTCAGAGGCAAAATACAGCGTATCCTCACTGTGGCTGAGTGAGGGATGAGAGTCCCAGCTCACACTGTTGACATTTATCCCCAGATTCCGGATGTCACCCCACGTACTGTCCTCTTGCAGCGTAGTCACAAACAAGTCGCAGTCCCCATAGCAATCGATGCATTCGCATCTTGAAAAATAGAGCGTCTTTCCATCGCGACTCAAAGCAGCACTACCCTCGTTGTACAATGAATTGATCCCCTTCATCTCTCGAGCCTCGGACCAGATTCCATAATCATCCTTTTTGGAGTAAAAAAGGTCCTCATTGTCCCTTCGCCGGATGGAGAGGTCCAGGTTGTTGCGCTTGGAGGTGAATATCAGGATGTCATCCGTCAGGCTGAGGGTGGGTGCATAGTCGGCCTTGCTGCTATTCACTGCTGTTCCCATGTTGAGCAGGACCCCACGAGGAGGTCGCAAGGTATCTATGAGTTTCCGATGCTCTACCAATTCGTAGTAATAATCCACCGGCACATATTGTTCGGCTTCAAAATTGTTTAGTGAATCATAGTATATCTCTATTTCCCGCAGGTTGATGCCTCTGTGATGATGCCTAAGTACCAAGCGGTATAGCGATCGCGCCTCTTCGTAGTCACCAAATAGTTCTGTCAATTTGGCAAGACGCCAGACAAGCCTTGTGTCCTTATAGAAATTCTGGATCCCGAAGCGCTTCACATAATCCTTAAGCGCCACATAGAGCCTTTCCCAATTGCGTTCGCTGTCGAATTTTCGGATTTGTATGAGTTTGCTCTCATTGTAGTAGTGGTCGACCTTATTCATGTTGTCGAACTGGTAGATATTCAGCACCACATCAGAGGGAAGCGTATCAGTATTGACGAGGACTTCTTTCTTTTTCCTGAACTGGCCAAAAGCCAGGGGTCCCGCCAAGAGAAATATCAAGAGAAGCCATCCACTATTTGACAGGAATCCTTTCATGCTTAAAGACCAAAAGTCGGCCAAATTTGCATCTTTCAATAAAGATAACATCAAATAAGCCACAACAATTAATATTGGCACACTCATTGGACCTTTAGCTCAGCAAACCAAAATCACGGGGTTTCCCCCTGCGAACTGTCAATTTGACATATTTATTTAATGTTTGACGCAAAGAATTTCCAAATTTTATTACCGGAATACATCGACGAAGAATCTGAAGAGTTGATTCAGATTATAGACCCCAGCGATGGGGAGGAGATCAGTGACGAGAACCTTCCTAAGGAGTTGCCTGTGCTTCCAATCAGGAATACGGTACTCTTTCCAGGGGTAGTTATACCCATCACTGTCGGTCGACAGAAGTCCATCAGGTTGGTGAAGAAGGCCTATAAAGGCGACCGTATCATTGGGGTCACTGCACAAAGGAACAACAAGAAGGAAGATCCTGGTTTTGAGGATCTTTATAACATAGGCACCATAGCCAAGATCATCAAAATGTTGGTGCTTCCGGATGGGAACACCACCATCATCATACAGGGGCAAAAGCGGTTTGAGTTGCAAAGCCTTGTCTCTGATGAGCCTTTCCTCAAAGTCAACTACAAGGTGTTGCCCGAGGGGAAGTTGGAGGGAGATGTGCAGGAAGTTGTGGCCATCAATCAGTCATTGAAGGAGGCGGCCAACAAGATAATGAAGCTCAATCCGGAGATTCCCAAGGAAGCCCAGATTGCGGTGGACAATATCGAAAACGCTGCTTTTCTCACACACTTTCTCAGTTCAAATATCAATGCTTCTGTAGCGGAGAAACAAGGGTTGCTTCAGATTGATCACCCCAAGGAAAGAGCCGAGAAGTTGCTGCAATTCATGTTGAAGGACATCCAGATGCTTGAATTGAAGCAGGAGATCCAAAACAAGGTACATTCCGACATAGATCAGCAGCAGCGTGATTACTTCCTACGACAACAAATGAAAGTCTTGCAGGATGAGCTGGGCCAGGGTGGACCGGATCAGGAACTGCAGGCCCTCAGGAAGAAAGCCAGCGAGAAAAACTGGCCCCTCGAAGTTGCTCAGCACTTCGATAAGGAGTTGGAAAAAATAAACCGTATGAACCCTTCTGCCGCGGAATACCCCGTGGCCATGAGTTATGCGGAGCTACTGGTGGATCTTCCATGGAATGAATACACCGACGACAATTTTGATTTGAAAAATGCCGCGGAAATACTGGACGATCAGCACTATGGCCTGGAAAAGGTCAAAGAAAGAATTTTGGAGTATCTGGCGATAAGGAAGCTGAAGAATGATCTGAAGGGCCCGATTCTTTGCCTCTATGGCCCTCCTGGTGTAGGTAAGACTTCCCTGGGCAAGTCTATCGCCGAAGCGCTTGGCAGGAAATATGTGAGGATGTCCCTGGGTGGGGTTCATGATGAAGCGGAGATCCGAGGGCACCGAAAGACTTACATTGGAGCCATGCCCGGCAAGATTATCCAGAACATCAAAAAGGCCAAAACATCCAATCCTGTATTCATACTGGACGAAATCGACAAGGTCAGTTCTGATTTTCGAGGCGACCCATCTTCAGCACTACTGGAAGTGCTTGATCCTGAGCAGAATACCACATTCAAAGACAACTATGTGGAGGTGGATTTCGACCTTTCAAAGGTGCTTTTCATTGCCACAGCTAATTCCCTGGATACCATCCAACCGGCTTTGCGTGATCGTATGGAGATCATTGAGATCACCGGATATACACTGGAGGAGAAAGTTGAAATTGCTAAAAAGCATCTAATCCCCAAACAACGTGAGGAACACGGCATACGTGCCAAGGACGCTTCATTTGACCGCGGAGCTATAGTCAAAATTGTGAATGACTATACACGGGAGTCGGGTGTCAGAAACCTGGAAAGAAGGATTGCAGGTGTCTGCAGGAATGTGGCCAAGGGGATTGCTATGGAAGAAGAAGACATTGCCAAGAAAATCTCTGAGGAGCGCGTGAGGAAGATCCTGGGTCCGGAGCTATTTGATAAGGAGCAATATGAGAACAATGACTTCGCTGGGGTGGCCACAGGCCTTGCCTGGACGCCTGTCGGCGGAGAAATTCTCTTTATAGAGGCTAGTGTAAGCAAGGGCAAGGGCAAACTCACCCTGAGCGGACAATTGGGCGATGTCATGAAGGAATCTGCCGTGACGGCCCTGTCATTTTTGAAGTCCAATTCTGAGAAGCTGGGTCTAGATTATCGGGTTTTTGAGCATTACGATTTGCATGTTCATGTGCCTGCCGGGGCAGTGCCAAAGGACGGACCATCAGCGGGGATCACTATGTTGACGGCCTTGGCCTCCGTGTTTACACAGCGGAAGATCAAAAGCAAATTGGCTATGACGGGTGAGATCACGCTGAGGGGTAAGGTCTTGCCAGTTGGTGGTATTAAGGAAAAAATCCTTGCTGCCAAACGTGCCGGTGTGAAAGAAATACTGCTATGTGATCGAAACAAAAAAGATTTTGAGGAAATTACCGAGAGTTATGTGAAGGGACTAAAAATTCATTTTGTGAATGATGTCTGGCAGGTATTGGACCAAGCACTTCTATCTGTGAAAGTGGACAATCCTGTGGAATTCACTATACCTGAAACAGTGAAAGATTGAGGTATCTTCCTTTGTTTGCTCTGATTGTTGGTGTGCAGTTTGCAATGGCACAGGCTGGTGATTCTGGATTTGCGATTTTAAACTTGCCATCCAGTGCCAGGTCTTCGGCCCAGGGGGGTGGTTTGGTAGCCCTCGCACAGCAGGATCTTAGCGTCGTTGGAGACAATCCGGCACTACTCGATTCAGTGCCAAGTGGCGACTTCTACCTTCAATATTCCCCGTTCTTTGGAGGCATCAATCTGCTTAACGCTGGCTACGCGTTCCGCGCAGGAGGGGCTGGCGATTTTGCATTGAGCTTATCCTATCTCAACTATGGAGAATTGGATCAAACGGACGTCTTGGGTCAGAGCATAGGTAGCTTCACACCTCAGGATTATCAATTGAGGCTGACCAAGAGCCACAGACTGGGGCCATTCGTACTCGGAGCAAATCTCAAATTCGTTCACTCCTCCATCGCGGGATTTGGTGCGTCAGCCATTGCTGGAGACCTGGGTGGCGTTTTCACCCATCCCAATGTCGATCTGGCTGTTGGCGTTGTTGTCAGGAACCTGGGCTTAGTGGTTAGCGACTACGTAGCCTCCTCAGTAGAGTTGCCCGTGGACCTACAACTGGGGATCAGCTTCAAACCTAGGTATATGCCTGCGCGTTTCAACTTAGGCCTGTCAAACTTGGGTCAGGATTTGAACTATTTCGATGAATTTCCAACGGACGGGCAGCAGACCTCCAGGGTAGATGGGTTTCTGCGGCATTTGTCTACGGGTTTGGAACTCTATGTGGGCAAAGCCGTCACGGCGATGGTGGGGTATAACCACCTGAGAAATCAGGAGCTGAAGCTCACCCAAGGGAATTTTGGAGCCGGGTTTAGTTTTGGATTAGCCGTCAAGATCAAGGGAATGCAAATACAATTTTCAAGGGCTACCTATCACGCTGGGGGTGGTCTCAACACGCTGGGCGTGCAGGGAAGCCTTTTTGCCAAGAAGAAATTATTCTGAAAATGAAAGAAATGAATTTTACGCCGAAGCAGATTGTTGAAGAGCTCGACAAATACATCATTGGTCAGCGCGATGCCAAGAAGAACGTGGCCATCGCACTTCGCAACCGGTGGCGCCGGATGAATGTCAAAGAGGACATCAAGAAGGAGATTGTCCCCAACAACATCTTACTCATAGGTTCCACAGGCGTTGGAAAGACAGAGATAGCACGAAGGTTGGCGAAAATGTCTGAGGCACCGTTTACGAAGGTAGAAGCTTCCAAATTCACAGAAGTGGGCTACGTGGGTCGGGATGTAGAAAGCATGGTACGTGACCTGGTGGAGCAAGCGGTGAACCTCGTCAAGGTCGCCAAGAAAGAAGAGGTCAAAGAAAAGGCTGCCGAGGTCGTGGAAGCTCAGATATTGGATGCATTGATCCCACCTTTAAAAGCCACGACAAAATCTCACGCATTGAGCGATCATAACGATACCGAGGAGAAGGAGCTCAATGAGAAAACCAGGGACAAATTCAGAGAGAAGGTCAAGAACGGTGATTTGGACGAAAGGAAGATTGAGATCAATGTGCAGTCACCTGGAGGATCAAATATTGGTATGATTGGCGGAGGGATGATGGATGAGTCCTCCATGATCAACTTGCAGGAAATGCTAGGGAATATGATGCCCAAGAAGAGCAAGAAGCGCAAAGTCACCATCGCTGAGGCTCGAAAAATCCTCATGGAAGAGGAGATGGCCAAGCTGATCGACATGGACGAGGTCAAGGATGAGGCCATTCGAAGGGCAGCCAACACAGGAATTGTGTTTATTGATGAGATAGACAAGATTGCCGGTGGAAGAGGGGGCAAAAGTGGGCCCGACGTGAGCCGCGAAGGCGTTCAGCGAGATTTGTTGCCGATCGTGGAAGGCAGCGCGGTCAATACGAAGTACGGAGTGATCAATACAGATCATATTCTTTTCATTGCCGCAGGTGCATTTCACTTTTCTAAGCCTTCAGACCTTATTCCGGAGCTGCAGGGCAGATTCCCCATCCGCGTAGAATTGGAAAACCTTACCAAAGAAGATTTCTTACAAATTCTTAAGGAACCTAAAAACTCGCTGACCAAGCAATACACAGCACTGCTGGGGGCAGAAGAAGTGAGTCTCGTGTTCCTGGACGATGCGCTGGAGAAAATCGCAGAGATGGCATTTCATATCAACGAAGAGGTGGAGAATATTGGAGCAAGACGCCTCCATACTGTGATGAGTAAGTTGTTGAATGATATCCTGTTCGACATTCCTGACAAAATCGGATCGAACTCGCAAGTTGTAATCACCAAAGAGATGGTGGAAGAACGCCTGGCGGAATTGGTGAAAAACAGGGATTTAAGTCAATATATCCTTTAGAAGGATTACTCAGAGCTTTTTCGGGATTTGGTAGAAGAGCCGCTTGGCATCGCCCTCTCCTAGCGCTTTCCAGGAAGGGATTTCCAGTTGTAGCCCAACAAGTGCACAGGTTGGAAGATTGTCTATGTAGTCACTGCAGAGGTTGTTATAGAAGGACGTCAATCCGGGATTGTGCCCGAATAGGGCGACAACATCAGCGTCGCCTACTTTCCTCACGAAAGTTTGAAGACCATAGGCATCAGCATGATAGAGGGAGTCTGAAATCACAATTGCATCTTCAGGATAATCCCATGCATCAGCCATGAAGAGGGCCGTGTAAAAAGCCCTGCTTGCAGCACTGCTCAGCATCAGGTTGGGAGCGGGTATGTTGCTTTTTACAAACGCCCCCATGCGTACAACATCCCTTCGTCCACGTTTACCTAATGGGCGATCAAAATCACCGAGCCCATCATAGCTCCATGATGATTTAGCATGCCGTACCAGGTATAGCGTCTTCATTAATCCACCGATTGTATTTTACGGTTGTACAGCGCCTGTACATGCCGCGCATTATCTCCCTCAATTTTGTGAAAAGTTTCGATTTGCTCAAAGGATGCCGTTTTTATTTCTTTTAGGATGATCCAATTCACCGACTCAGTGTAGGGAGGCGTGGTCAAAGAGCCTTGATAGTTGTAAAATCCATGAAGATCCTCAGGTATCATTTCAGTGGCATCAATATGCACTTGCTCAGAGTCAAATACCTCTCCCTCCTTTTGTGGAATTGCGGATAGAAAAGTGCTCAGGAAATGGCTTTGCGGACCTTCCTCAAACAGGGCGCCTATGACCAGGTACTGAGGTGCTTTCCCGTCCTTCTTGTGATACGTGTGCACCACGTGCATTTCAAGTGGAAACTGCTTGTCGGCAAGTGTGTGTTCTGAAGGCGTATGAAAATGAAATTGCCTGAAGTCATAGTCGACACCATCAAAGGTGAGGTAACTACCTGAATCATAATCCACCTCCACGGTATGGCCCAGGTTGGCTACATGTTCTTTCGACGTTTGATAGTGGGCGATGACCGTGTGGCTTCCTTCGCCTGTGGCTGAGGGTACGATATTCACAGGAGACTGCATGCCGCAGTCTTCACGTTGTCCATGACAAAAAATTGGGGCCAGCAGAAGAAACCACAAAAAGCGCATATCCAGGCCTTTTTGTAGGAAGTTACTAAAACTCCGAGTCAAGCACCAGGACCTTTGTCAGGAGTGCCGGTCAGTCCGGAATGTAGAAGTCAAATACGAGTTCGTTCATACATTTGAAATGTCCCTTCGGACATCGATCGTGACCGATTTTGGAGCAAGGTCTGCAGTTGATCTTCTTATTCTCGAAAATGACGAATTGTGTGCGGTAAGGATACATACCGAATTCAGGGATTGTGTTGCCCCATATGCTGTATACTTTTTTACCAAAAGCTGCGGCGATATGCATAAGGCCGGTATCGTGACTGAACACGACCATGGCATTTTTCAAGACCGAAGCTGACTGGTTCAGGTTGAACTTCCCACAGCCATTGTATACCTGAGCTTTTTTCCCCAATTCCTCTCGGAGGGTGATCTCAGTGTCTGTTGAGTCGTCCGGTACCGTGAAGAACCGTTCTATTTCCTCACCAACCTCCCGGTCTTCTTTTCCTCCCAAAAGAATAATGGGCTTGTTGATGCGATCACAGAGCTCAATAAGTCGCTTGACAGGCAAGCGCTTTGTGCCATGAGTCCCGCCAATAGCCACAGCCACGTATCCGTTTTGGTGTGTACCCGGCAACCATGCAGTTTCAACCTCATCTTTTTCGGGTATGAAAAAATCAAGCCCCAGGCTATCCATCTTGACACCCAGATGGGCAATGGTGTCCATGTAGCGATTTACGATGTGGCGATTAGGAAGAAGATTAAGCTTGAAATTTACCAGAAGCCACTTCTGAACGTTCAGTTTGGCGACTTTCTTCGATTGCACACCCAGTCGACCTCTTACCAGAAATGAGCGGAGGTTATTCTGCAGGTCTATTACCCAATCGTACATGGCAGCCCTCAGATTCCGAAAGAGGGCTGCTTTGTCAGGGCCGTATTCGTGTACAACATCGACATACGGGTTGTGTTTGACAATAGCCGCATACTCCGATTTGATGAGAAAATGTATTTCGGCATTTTCCTGCTGAGTTTTGAGATTGCGGACCACAGGTGTGGTGAGCACCACATCACCAATGGATGATAGTCGGATGACTAAGATTTTCATATTGACAAAAAAACCGTATCCTCGACCAATTGGTTGAGGAATATGCAGGCAATTTTCTAACTTGTTGAAATAGAGGATTTTCAAATCATGAATTATTGGCTCATAAAATCAGAACCTGGTACCTACTCATGGAATGATTTCATTGCCTTGGGTCGTGATATGTGGGACGGCGTTCGAAACTTCAAGGCGAGAAATAACCTTAAAGCTATGAAGGTGGGGGACCTGGCGTTATTCTACCATAGCGTGTCGGAAAAAGCGGTTGTTGGAATCGCTGAGGTAGTGAAGGAATACTACCCGGATCCGACAACGGAGGATCATCGATGGTATGTTGTTGATTTCGTCCCGGTGAGGGCCCTGAAAAGACCCGTGACCCTGGGCGAAATAAAGGCTGACGAGCGCCTGAGCGATATGGTGCTGGTACGTCAGTCACGGTTGTCCGTGCAACCGGTGAAGAAAGAGGAGTTCGATTTGGTGTTGGCTTTAAGTGAGTCTTAGGGCCTTCGCCAACTATATTGTTATGTTCTTATGAGGAAGCTGATCTTAGCATTAATAGTTTGTCCGCTGTTTCTAGTTGCACAAAAAAAGAAAGATAAAGATCCGAGCAATCTGATCGTGCAACCCAATAGGATTGAGTTTGACGTTGATAAGAGTATCAGCGATTTCACCATCGTCAATGGTGGTGATGACGGTTTGGGCGTGATTGTCGAGACTTTCGACAAATTCGAGAAGAGTTACCGTTGGTCTTTGGTCAAGCTGAATACAGAGCTGGAACAGCAATGGAGGACTGATTTTTCGGTCAATTTTAGTAGCCGGCTTCTCGGTTACGAATATTGTGAAGGAAACTACTATGCCTTGGTATCTGCCTCACAGTACCGTACCCAGGACCTCCTTGTATTCAAGATTGATGAAACCGGAGAGGTAGAGAAATACGAGATAACCACGGTCTTTCCGATAATGCTGGAGTATTTTGAAGTGATAGGAGAGACTTTTCTTATTGCTGGCACAGTCAATCGACGTCCCGTGATCATCACTTACAATATCCACGAGCAAAAACCCAAAGTGCTGCCAGGTTTCTATGAAGAGCGCAATGAGATTCTTGACATTGTTATTGATGATAAGGAGCAGATGTTTACCGTGGTGTTGCTCGAGCGATTGATTTCCCGCCAATATACTACCCGTGCCAGGACATTCACCGCTGAAGGCCTGTTGGTACAGGATATTAGGGTTGAGCCAGGCGAAAAAAGAAACCTGATCGATGCAGCCTCCACGACCTTTGATAATGGGACCCAACTCATGGCCGGAGCCCATTCAAAAAGAAGTACCTCTTATAGTAAAGGTCTCTATCTGGCCAAGTTTGTCAACGGACAACAGCATTTCATTAAGTACCATCAATATGCCGATCTGGAAAACTTCTTTGGCTTCATGAAAAGCAAGCGTGAGGATCGAATAAAGAAACGCATCGAGAAGCGAAAGTCACTAGGTAAAAAGAACAAATTCAACTACCGGTTGGTGGTGCATGATATGATGGAACGTGCAGACGGCGTCAATATACTGGTGGGTGAAGCCTACTATCCCAGGTATAACAATGCCGGTTCTTATTCCAATCCTTATTACGCATCACCTTACGGGGGTGTGAGCGGATTCTTGGGGTATAAATACACGCATGCCATAGTGGTCGCCTTCGATTCGGAAGGGGAGATCATCTGGGATCACAGCTTCAAAATTCGTGATGTGCTCACCTACTCACTTGATAAGTTCGTGGCGGTGAGCAGCTATGATGACGAGATCGTTTTGATGTACCTGGAGGAAAATGAGATCCGCTCGAAGGTAGTGGCAGAGAATGCAGTTATCGAAGGGCAGACTTTCACACCTGTGAGACTCACCAGTGAAAATGAAGAAGTGCGATCCAGAGATCCCGAAATCGAAGGCCTGGAACCTTGGTACGATCAGAATTTTTATGCCTTCGGCATACACAATGTTGCGAAAACCTCGGGATCCGTGTTTAGCCAGAGCCGCAAGGTCTTCTATATTAACAAAATTCACTACGACGAAACCGGCCTGGTGAATTAGGTCGGTAGGCTTTTCAATAGACTTTATATTTGTGGGACTTACATCCCATGACAGAAAGAATCCTTCTCGATAGCCGCCATTTAAATATCACCATATGGAGACTTTGCCAGCAGCTGATCGAAATACATGATGACTTCGAAGAGTCAGTACTGCTCGGTTTGCAACCTCGGGGGACCTTCCTCGCCAAAAGAATCCAGCGAAAGCTAGAGGAGCTACTCGAGAAAAAGGTGGACTTGGGGTACCTCGATACCACTTTTCACCGTGATGATTTTAGGCGAAGAGAAGCACCACTGAAAGCTCAGGAAACCAAAATACCTTTTCTGCTTGAAGGGAAGAAGGTGGTATTGATCGATGATGTGCTCTATACGGGAAGAACAGTGCGGGCGGCGCTCGATGCCATGACCACATTTGGCAGGCCCAGCAAAGTTGAACTGCTTGTGCTCGTAGACCGACTCTACAGCAGGCACATCCCCGTAGCTGCCAGCTACGTTGGGAAGAAAGTCAACACATTGCCCTCGCAAAGAGTAAAAGTGGACCTTCAGGAGCAGGGGGTGGATGACATGATCTGGCTCATAAACAGCGACATAGATGAGTGAACTCCATTCCAAACATTTGCTGGGCATCAAAGAGCTTCACGAAGAAGACCTGCAACTCATTTTTGAAACGGCCGACACCTTCAAAGATGTCCTCAGCCGACCAATCAAGAAAGTGCCTTCGCTCAGGGACATCACTATAGCGAATGTTTTCTTCGAGAACTCCACGCGGACCAAGCTCAGTTTTGAACTGGCAGAAAAAAGGCTCTCGGCGGATGTGATCAATTTTTCATCCGGCAGCAGCTCTGTCAAGAAAGGAGAGACACTCCTGGATACGGTCAACAACATTTTGTCTATGCGTGTGGACATGATTGTGATGCGGCATTCAAGTCCAGGCGCTCCACATTTCCTTGCCAGACATATCGATGCCAATATCATCAATGCGGGGGATGGCACCCACGAACATCCTACGCAGGCCCTGTTGGATGCTTATTCCATTCGTGAAAAACACCAGGACATTGCCGGTAAGAAAGTCGTGATCATCGGAGATATCCTTCACTCACGTGTAGCCCTGTCCAATATTTTCGCATTAAAGAAACTTGGGGCGGAGGTAATGGTATGCGGACCACCTACGCTGTTGCCGCAGCATATTGACTCCCTGGGAGTGAAGGTAGAATTCGACATAAGAAAAGCATTGGCATGGTGCGATGTTGCGAATATTCTGCGTATACAGCTTGAGCGCCAGCAGATGACCTACTTTCCTTCTTTGAGAGAGTATTCGCTTTATTATGGTGTCAATCGCGAATTACTCGATTCGCTGGATAAGGAGATTACGATCATGCACCCCGGACCGATCAACCGTGGGGTGGAGGTGACCAGCGATGTTGCGGATTCCGATCATGCCATTATTCTCGATCAGGTCGAAAATGGAGTTGCTGTACGTATGGCTGTGCTCTACCTGCTAGCAGGAAAAAAGGCAGCAGAGTAGTAATGTGCCTGTATGTGGTCAGCTATCGTCCGGTATAGTTAAAAGGAGTGATCGCCCTAAGCTCTGCTTTCACACCATCACCGACCTCCAGCGTCTCAATGAAGTTCTTGATGGAGTCTTCGGTAATTTTTTCATTCTTCCTCGTCAATGCCTTCAGGGCCTCATAGGGTTTAGGGAAGCCTTCACGTCTCAATA
Organism: Cyclobacteriaceae bacterium; assembly: GCA_965601475.1. Lineage (GTDB taxonomy): Bacteria > Bacteroidota > Bacteroidia > Cytophagales > Cyclobacteriaceae > JAWPMT01. The sequence goes on from OZ271832.1 coordinate 3,815,395, forward strand.
CGGTTTGGATGCCTTCCGCTACCACTGCCCAATTTTCCTCAAGGTCTGACCGAATGGCCTCCTCATTGCACTGTAACTTTCCAAGGCCCTTAATCAAGGACTGTAGTGCGAGGTAAGTATGTGCCAACGGAACACCAACATTGCGCAGTACTGTAGAGTCTGTCAGATCACGCTGTAGTCGTGAGATTGGTAGCTTGGCCGCCAAGTGCTCGAATAGGGCATTGGCGATTCCAAAATTGCCTTCGGCATTTTCAAAGTCTATGGGATTTACTTTGTGAGGCATTGCGGAAGATCCGATCTCACCCGCCACAATCTTCTGGGTGAAATAGTTCATGGAAATGTATGTCCAAATGTCTCGGCACAGATCGATCAGGATGGTATTGATGCGTTTGCAGGCATCGAAGTACGCCGCTAGATTGTCATAGTGTTCGATCTGCGTCGTGGGTTCGCTTCGTGATAAGCCCAGGCGCTCCTCTACAAAGGACCTTGCAAAAGCATGCCAATCCAAGTCGGGGTACGCCAGGTAGTGTGCATTCATGTTGCCTGTAGCTCCACCGAACTTCGCGTTGAATGGGATAGCATCAATTTGCTCAAACTGGGCCTTCAAGCGCGCGGCAAAGACTTGTAACTCCTTGCCTAAACGGGTTGGAGAAGCTGGCTGACCATGCGTCTTGGCCAGCATTGGGATGTCCTGCCACTGTTCGGCCAGAGCTTCCAATGTAGCAAGTGCATCTTGCAAACCGGACATGAATATATCAGCATGAAAATCCTTGATGCCCAAGGGGATGGCGGTATTATTGACATCCTGAGAGGTGAGTCCGAAATGAATGAACTCCTGTTGTGAACCCACGCCAAGGTCGGCAAATTGTTCTTTGAGAAAGTACTCTACCGCCTTTACATCGTGGTTGGTGGTTTGCTCGATCTCCTTGACACGCTCTGCCTCCGCTAAACCAAAATTTTTGTAGATGTCTTCAAGTTTTGGAAACAAGCTGCGATCAAAGTCGGTTATTTGGGGAATAAAATCGACCAACGAGATAAAATAAAGGATCTCCACTTTTACCCGATATTGTATCAGTGCGAACTCCGAAAAGTAGTTTTCGAGTTTGCCTGTTTTCTGCCGGTAGCGGCCATCAATAGGCGATATAGCCTGGATGTGATGAAGTGGAGCCATAGAATAAAACAAAGCGCAAAAATAGAGGATCTGGCTAAGCTTGTTGGTTGAGTTAGCAGCTTTTACTTTTGCGGTCGCATAAAAACAAGGCCATGGCATTTAGTCTTTTCAAAAAGAAGAAAAAGAAAGCATCCAACGACTCCCGATACCACGAACTCACCATCAAGGAGGTAGTCCCTATTGCTAAAGATGCCGTGAATCTGGTCTTCGAAAATCCAGGAGAAGACTTTCAATATGAGCCTGGGCAGTTCATTACCATTATCGCACATGTCAACGGAAAGAAAGTGCGTCGTGCCTATTCATTGTGTTCTACACCCTTTGCCGATGAGCATCCTGCTGTTACTGTAAAGCGTGTGCCCAATGGTGCCATGTCCAATCATATCAATGACCATTTCAAGGCGGGTGATACAGTCGAAATAATGGAGCCGATGGGTATGTTTACTACGGAATTTGATCCGGCCAACATGCGCAATGCGGTATTTTTTGGAGGAGGTTCGGGAATCACGCCCTTATATTCTTTGATACGGTCCCTCCTTTTGAAAGAGCCTAATAGCACACTTAGTTTGGTATATGGCAATAGGAGTGCTGAATACATCATCTTCAGGGAGGAGTTGGAGAAGCTTCAGGCCGAATATGCCGATCGTCTTCAGGTTATCCATATCCTGGAGGAGGGAGAGGCAGATTACTCGGGGCGCCCCGTTGCTGAAATCATTCAGAAAGTGGCTCAAAAGCTTGAAATTGGCGCCGATACTGAGGTCTATGTCTGTGGCCCTCAACCTATGATGGACAATGTCACAGAAGGTCTGAAACTTCATCAATATCCTGAAGAGAAGATCCGCATGGAGAGCTTTGAAGCGGGCAAGACGTCGCCTCAGGAGATTATCGCTGAAGAAGAAAGCAGCAGCGAGGTGCACGTTGTGCTGGATGGCGAAACGTACAGTATTACTGTTCCGAAAGGCCGGGCTATTCTTGAGGTTGGCTTGGAAAATGGTTTGGATATGCCTTACAGTTGCCAGTCTGGTCTTTGCACAGCGTGTCGCGGAAAATGTGTTGAAGGAGAGGTCAGCATTGACAATGCTGAGGGCCTCACTCAGGATGAACTGGATGAGGGCTACGCATTACTTTGCGTAGGCAAGGCCCTGACTGATCAGGTCAAAGTAGAAATCGGCTGAGTAATACCGCTCTGAGAAGAACGTTGCGCCCACTTCTTAACTCAAACTTCATCTTCGAATAGCGCCACGAAGGCGACTCCCTGGCTAATTTACCCTAGGAAAACATCGACCTATGAGTAAAGCCATCACTTTGACCATATTACTGGCCACAGTACTAGCCTGTCAGCCAAAGAAGACTTATCCACCTCTACAAGAGCCGGTTGCGCAATTATTCGACGCGAGCCTAAAGCCCTTTTATCATGGTGTAGCTTCCGGGGACCCATTGACAAATGCCGTAATCATCTGGACACGTGTAACTCCCGAAGAGGCCATACCACAGGTGGAAGTTACCTGGGAGATCAGCACAGACGAGTCCTTTGGCAATGTCATTCAAACGGGCGCATTCACTACTAACCCTGCAAGGGACTATACGGTGAAAATCGATGTGTCGGGTTTGGAAGCCGACTATCAATACTATTACAGATTTGCTGCGCTAGGCAATACCTCGCCGGTCGGTACGACCAAAACCGCTCCCGAGGGCTCAACACCAGTGAAATTTGGTGTTGTAAGTTGTAGCAACTACGAATTTGGCTACTTCAATAGCTATGGTGCACTGGCACTTGAGGAAGATCTGGATGCAGTCATCCATCTCGGTGACTACATCTATGAATATGGCCCTGGCGACTATGGGGACACTACATTGGGTCGTACCAATATACCTGAAAAGGAAATCGTTACGCTTTCGGACTATCGCACAAGGTACTCACTTTACAGGCTGGATGAGGACCTCAGACAAGCACATGGTCGGTATCCGTTCATCAATATCTGGGATGACCATGAGGTGGCAAACGACTCCTACACCACAGGGGCTCAAAACCATCAGGAGGACGAGGAGGGCGATTACCAGGAGCGGAAGGAAGCGGCAGTTCAAGCCTATTATGAGTGGCTGCCAATACGTGAAAATGCGCAACACTACAGAAGCTTCAGTTTTGGTGAGCTGGTCGATCTGATTATGCTTGACGAACGACTTGAGGGCCGTACGAAACCACTTGATAGTTTGTCAGATCCCGCCCTCAACGACGAATCCAGAAGCATGCTGGGGCAGGAACAGTTTGAATGGCTATTGGATCAACTCAGCAGCTCTGAGGCTCAGTGGAAGGTCATTGGCAACCAGGTTATCTTTTCTTACCTGAATTGGGGCTATGAACCGTCTTTCACTATTAATCTGGACAGTTGGGATGGCTATCCCGCAGAGCAAGGGAGAATTGCGGACTTCATCATGTCGGAGGCCATTGAGAATGTGGTTTTTGTTACAGGGGATACCCATTCCAGTTGGGCATTCGAAGTCTCTGTCGATCCTTTTGAGAGTTATGATCAAGCTACTGGTGAGGGAGCCATTGCGGTTGAATTTGGCACCACCAGTATCAACTCGGCCAATGCCAATGAGCGGTATGATACAGATACGGTTCGAATGCATGAGGACCGGATAGTGAATTCCGCCATCAATCCGCACCTGAAGTATGCCAACCTGCGTGATCATGGATACTTACTGCTTTCGCTCAGTGAAGAAGAGGCAACTGCAGAATGGCGTTACGTCGCCACACTCAGAGAAAAGAGCACCGCTACAAAGCTGGGTAAAACGCTTGCAGTAGAAGCTGGCAAGACTAAACTCATGGAGAAATGAGGCGTTGAATGATTACATTTGAGGATGCGACCGGCAAAGCAATTGTGGATATGGCTGATGATCGCCGCTTGTCAGAGTCCCCAAAAGATCAGCAGCGGTTTAGAGGAATCATTCACTTGCGAGTGGAATGACTCCAGGACTTTCCAATTGTGCCTCACACAGCCAGGTAAGGATCAATTCCCCCGTCCAATCACCTATGAAATATTTGATCGTGGTGGTAACCTCATTCGAAATGGTCGAATCCGATCGGGCTATGTCCAATGGATTTCGGACACCGACATAGAGCTTTTTGAGACACCAGGTATGATCCCGGAGGGCATGTCAAAAGAGGATTTGATCCGTGTCTATCGCATACGGACACGAGAATTCATGTCCAAAGCGGAGTACCTGGCGCTCACGCCAAAAAAGCAAAAGCGGAGGAGGAGAAAAAAAGATGACTAGTCAATTTAGTGACTGAGGTCAGCTACAACCTTACGAGCCAGGTCACCTCTATCCAGCATATCCAAATCATCAAAAGTCTCAAGCACCCTCGATACTGTTGCTGTTGGTAAGGCGATTTCAGTATTCCATAGGGTATTCGGTAAGAACCCTTGTACATCCTCCGGATTTAGCTGATACCTCTGCGCAATGGTATCTTTCAGTGACGAATCTGAAAGGCTTTGTTTGACTTGTTCCAGTAGGATATCCAGAAATTGTTTGATCATCTGGCCATGATTACCCAGCACCTTGTCGGACGCTACCACCACAAAACAAGGCCATGGAGTTGGCCATTCACCAATCCTCCGAAAGTGCCCTGTGTCAACCAGAAATTTCGTCGTGTACTTTTCCCATAGAAAGACCATGGAAGGATGGTCAGGTAGGGTCTGGCGAGCGCCCTCGAGGTTGTCTACTACCTGGAAATTCAGTGTATCGATGGAAAGTCCTCTGGATTCCGCAAGCAATATGGCCATCAGGTGTGAACCTGAACCATAGCGGCTGATGGCAAAGGTGGCATGACCTAGTTGCTCCAGATCCATGATATCCGTATTTGATGCGGTGTGTATGCCCCATATGAGTGGCGACTCAACATAGGTATGAATGATCTTGGAAGGATTCCCCTGGGCGATGGTTTTTGCAGCACCTTCAGTCAGCATGATAGCCATGTCCAGCGCTCCATCGGCAAGCAACTGTGCCATTCTTCCCGTTCCCTGGGTGATATCCTGCCAGACCAAATCAATGCCCATTGCTTCGAAAAGGCCCTTTTCCTTGGCCAGATGGATGGGCAGGTTGAAGTACTCCGGGACCCCTCCAACTTTCAGTGTGGTCATAGATTACCGAGTGTGCCTTGATAAAGAAAATTGATACGATCAGCTGTATTCTTCCAGGTGAGACCTGCAGCTTCTTGCTGGCACTTCTCGAGAATCTCCTTGCGCTTAGCGCCGTCTGACAGCAAATCCGCAATGACGTGCGTGTATTGGAAGGTATCCCAATTGGGGATCTGCGGAAGGCTGGGGATAAACTGCGCGATGCCAGTGTTGGGGGATGTGAGCACGGGTACACCGTAGGCGAGTGCTTCCAAGATGACAAGTCCAAATGGCTCCGAATTGGAGGGAACAACAAGCAGGTCAAGCTTTTGCATGGCTCGCTTGATTTTTCCGGGAGCCAGGAATCCATGGAATTTCACCCGCTTGCCGAGATTGAGATGATTGACCTTCTTCTTCAATTCTGGGAGGAGATAGCCATCGCCGATCATATCAAATTGCATGGCCGGGAACCGATTTCTCAAATCCTGTACAATGTCCAGGAAATGGTTGGGCCCCTTTTGGTGGGTGAGCCTGCCGACATAGCCCACTCGCTGCTTCAAAGTGCCGTTATTGAAGGGATTGAATTTTGCTTTGATGCCGTTTGGTATGACCTCGACTTTACTATCATCCAGACCATATTGCTCACTCATCGATTGCTTGAGTCGATCACTTACTGATAGTACATACTTGGCTTTGGCAAGCGCTTCCTGCTCTATCGCTCCGACGGCAGGATTTCCTGAAAGGCCATTTCTATCCGATTCGATGCTATGTACGTGGAAAAATACAGGTGCAGGTGATAATTTCTGGATCAGTTGACCGGCTTTGAAAGTTACCCAGTCGTGAACATGTACCAGGTCATAGGTATTCTTGGACGCGATTTCGGCTGCGATGAGGGCATATTTGTGTGTTTCACCGAAGATTGCCGAAGTGTATTCGCCACTCAGGCTCACTTCTTCCATGGCTACATCTTCAACACGCTTCTGCTTTTCTTTCGTTTTGACGTAAGTCGTCACTTCCTCCTTGAAAAAGTAAGCGGGCAGGTAGGGCAGCAGTACACTGCCGAATTTCATTTCCTTCAGCTCTTTCACTACTTCTACTTCCTCCATCCATTCCCTGGGCTTCAACTCTACTGTATCCGCAGCGAGTAGATTCACGTTTTTCGTGCCTTTGTGCTTATCAAAGATTCTTGGCAGCAAGACATCTACCTGATGACCCATAGCACCAAGTGCCTCGGCAATTCCCGCGCAGGCCATACCCAAGCCTCCTGTGATTTTGGGGGGATACTCCCAACTCAACATCAGTATGCGCAGTGGTTTTTTCATATGATTCAGCACTTCAGGTGAGCTCTGAAGTTAAGGATTATTCTCATATTCTACCCTCAAAATGTCCGCCTTTATGCCTTGGTCCTGCATGAATTCAATCCAAAACAACTGCTGTGCCGACAAGTGATCGTTGGGCGATTTGATTTCATAGAAGTGATAATCCAATTCGTTCCAGATGAATAGGTCCGGAAACCCCTTGGTATTGTCCTTAGGGTTCTTGGCCATCTCCAAAAGGACGGCACCCAATTGACGGGGTCCAAGAAAATCAAGCACTAGTTCGAGGTGGGTACTCATGTCTTCATACCAGTAGACGAATGGGTTTGCCACACCACGTTTTTCCAACAACAGTTTTCTGATCTTATTCTTTAGTAATTTCCTTGTCTTCAGCCGGTCCATGATCGAGATCAGGGACGTTGCTCGCTTTTCAAAGAAACTTTCGTAGATATCGGCTGGGATGCGCTGCAGCGGATGGTGAAAGCTGTCCCTTGACTGATCGAAGAGCTCTTCCCAGAATATCAGACCAAATAGATTTCTCCAAATGAAATTCTCGGCATGAAGCCCTTCAAAGCCCTGCTGTACGAAGTGTTGGATGGCAAGTCGCTCTACCCGGTCTTCATGTTGCCTGGCTTGCAGCGTGACCAGGGGAGCATCCGATAGACGGGCTGTCATGCTTCGGTTGATACGAACTTTGGGGCGACTCAGAAAATCCTTTGCAAATATCCGTTCAGTGGCGTTTTGATAGCTTTCGAGCATTTCGATGGCGAGTTGAGTGGCGGGCTCCAGATGACCCTGCTTGTCCAGGATACGTACCCGTCTTTCGCGGGCGGGCGGCATGTTAGTGAGTCCGTAATAGTGGAGTGCAAGATCATTTGCTCCTTCACGCTCCAACTGCTGACCGAAGGTTATGCAGAGCTTTCCCATCGCCCTTGACGCATGTGGGTGTCGCCCAAACTCCTGCCAATTGACATCTGTCAATGTCTCCTGAATCTCGAGCGCTGGAAATACCTTCATGGCTTTGCTGATGAGCGATTTCAATTCGCTTACCTCAAAAAAAGCCAGAGCCTCTTCCCTTGACTGACACCAGGCTGAGAAACGTGACTCATCCAGCTTTTCCAGTCTCACATTGCCGATATCCCGTATGACGAACTCTGTCATTTGCGCCTTGTAGGTACCAAAAAACAAAAGTTTCAAAAACTCGAAATCCCTTCGTTTCTGTACTTCTACAATGCGGTCTTTGGCGGGGAGTTCCAGATAGGAAACTTCATCGCCGATGAGGTATTCAATCCATTCGATCTTTTTCGCCTGTTTCAGGTCTTTCAGCCGGTCACTGAAATGACTCCATAGTTCGTTCCTGGTGAAAAGGTTGAATGCTTCGTAAACATTAGGAATTTGCTCGCTGATGAAGGCGCCAGCTTCCAATTCGTTAGCAGCGGTTTCGGGATCAGGAATTTCCTCATATTGAATCTTCGAAAGCCGGTAAAGCGGGCCTTTGCGATTGGAAAAACGGACAAACAAGAGCTGCGCGGGTTCACTTAACTGGCGAAAAGCAGAGATAAAATCATGCTCCGGCGTCCCCAGCACCTGTCCATAGTGCGCTTCAACAAAAGTCAACAGGTACCTGAAATAATCCAGGTAATATTTCTGTGGGAGGATGATCTTGTCAGAGGTCTGAGGCATACCTCTGACAAATTTCAACCATTATCACTTAAATCATGGACGATACCACAATCTAACCACCTGGTACCACTTGGAAGCGGATTCTCCGCCGGTCCAAAGCTCAGTATCCTGGCTGCCTTCTTCCTCTTCGTCGTGGATGTTTGGAAGAAGTAGCGTTTCCACATTAATCACGTCAACATTGTTTTGACTCACCCACTGGTCCATCTCTCCCAGTAAGTCGTCAAAGTGTTGCATGGAGCCTGATTTGAAGAAGCCTCCTTTTTTCTTTTCAGGCACAAAGTCTTTGCATTTGATCATAGCGGCGAATTTTCAATAATAAAACTATTCATTCACAACTACCGCGAGCTTATTGCCTGCGGGGTTGGTGGCGAGTCTGGTAATCCCAGTAAGACCGAAGTTAGAAAAATCAGCTATAAGTTCCCATTCCTGTTCATTTTTGAGGGTGAATAGCTTATCTCCCTGGCCCATGATCACGGTGCCCGTAGGCGTCCAACACAAGTCTTCAGAGCCTTGTAGCGTTTTGCCGATGAGTGATGTGCTTTGACTTTTGGGCTCATATCTCAAGATGCGCCATTCTCCCTGGGCCTTGCTGATGTAACTGATGGCCTTCTCGTTGGGGATTTTGTGTAAGGACCGACCAATTTTTTCATCGATGACTGTCGCCACCCCAGATTTAACATTGATTTGTTGCAGCGTTGGCGGAGCGCCCAGGACAAATGAAAAGACCGTCTTCTTATCAAACCAGCAATGATATCCAATGACCAGCTCTGGTATCAGCACAAATCGCTCACCGGCCTTAATGTCGTATTGCCATAGCAGTTGCTCGCCGCTTCGTTCGAGGATGATGGTGCTGACTGACTTTCCTTTTGGCATTTCAATTGGAGAATACTCGCTTCCATCAGAGTCACTGATTTTCGTTTTTTCTCCCGTGTTCAAGTTGTACCTTATGATGTCTGTCTGGTCATTGGATTGCCAGGAAGTATAGTAGAGATAACTTCCGTTTCCCGAAAAAGAAGGTTGGTTGTCATAGCCGTCATTCTTGGAGACGTTTTGAGGGTTGGCTACTGTATACTTCCCGCCGGATTGCTGCAGGTCAAAGAGATACACCTCTGTGCTGGGTTGGGCGAAGGTGACTACAGCGCCAAACCAGGACAGTAGGACAAGTGCGCACTTCATGATCTTTTTTGGAAAAGATACAGCCAAATTTGCTATTGCTCGGGCTTAAGGATAAACTCCATGTATATGGATTCCGAAAGCGTTTGTTTCCGGAGTTCGAATTCTACGCCGTTTTCCGTATCGGCTGCCATTTCCATGGCTCTGCCTCTGAAGACAGGGTTTGATTGAGGGATACCATATTCGATCGTGCTCACCGTGGCAACCTCCATATCTACATTACGGGCAATCAGATCTGCTTTCGATCTTGCTTCGCCGATGGCCTGTGCGATGAGTTCATCCTTTTTGATTTTGGCCAAGGTCTTGGAAATACGAAATTGGACTGAGCTGCTGACGTCAATCTCGGAGACAGATATCGCTTCAATCAGTTTGGTGACCGCTATGCTTTTTGCGGGGAGCTGCATTTGACAATAGAAAGAAGCGATGTATCCGGAAGGCCTCTTCTCGTTGTATTTCCGGATAGCACGAATGTATGCCGAGCTTACCTTCAATTCCTCTTTGCTATAGCCCAGGTCTTGGAGGATGTCTTGAATTCCCCTGAGTTTGCGTTCGGCCTCATTGTTGGCTTTTTCGGTATCTGATCCTGATCCTTCGACATTAAGATAGACAATGGCTTCATCTGGTGCTACTTGTGCTTCACTATTGCCATTGATCTTCAGCACTGCCTGAGACATGGCCGAATTTGAGAGAAACATCAGGAAAAGAAGTGATTGCATCAACTTTTTCATAGCGACTAGCTTTTCAGCTAGAAGGTACAAAAAGCGTGCCCTACAGTAAGTGCAACTGGATCAGTTTTTCGACTAATACCTCATTGATGCGGCGGTAAGACTCGTGGCTCCATCCCCCGACGTGGGGGGTGAGCAATACCTGGGGAGAATGGATCAGATAGTCGAAGTCGGACTGCTGCTCCGGACTCATCTTATGCAGTTTCTCATTCTCCAGAACGTCCAGCCCTGCGCCATAAAGCCTTCCGCTCTGTAGTAAATCCACAACCGTGTGATTGCTCATGACACCACCTCTGGCGGTGTTTATTAGTATGAAAAGCTTTTTGAATCGAGACAGGTACGCATGATCAAAGAGGTTTTTTGTCTCATCGGTTAAGGGCACATGTATGCTCAGGATTTCCGTTTCCTGGAAAAGCGTCTCCAGGTCTACCTCCTGTACTCGATCATTCCCAAATCCGGATTTGTATTTATCGTAGGCCATCACTCTGCAACCAAAGCCCGCCAGCTTTTCCACGAAGGCGCTACCCATGTAGCCATAGCCAAAGATGCCCACAGTCTTGCCTTTCAGCTCCAACCCACGATTACCTTCACGGTCCCAGATACGGTCACGTACTTGTTTGTCAGCCAAATGCAGTTTATGGAGGAGGGATAGGAGTACCCCAACCGCGTGCTCACCCAATGAGTCACGATTGCCTTCAGGTGCATTGACCCATGCAATCTTCTTTGCTTTGAGGTAGTCGAGATCCATCTTTTCGATTCCTGCGCCGGCCCTGGCCACAAACTTCAGATTTGGCGCTGCATCAATCAGCTCCCTGTCCACAGCCGTCTTACTCCTCACGAAGAGTCCCTCCACGTTGTTTAGGCGGGACAAAATTCCAGGTCTGGTAATGTCGGGTTCGTAACTCACCTTACATTTCCTGTCCGCCAGCAGGCCCAGAATGGACTCATGCATTTCATCAATAATAAGAATGTGTTTCATTGCTATAGGCTGAAAATAGCTCGTGCCAGGGAGAAGTAAACGGCGAGACCGAGTAAGTCGTTGGCAGTGGTGATAAATGGACCTGAGGCCAAGGCTGGATTGACACCAAATTTGTCCAATGCCAATGGCGTGACTGTACCCATAAAGGAAGCCAGAAGTATGACACTGAATAGCGCAATAGAAACCGTGTACGCCAGCAGTGCTTCATTAAATATGAGAATGACTGCTCCCAGTACCATCAGCGATAGGATTGCGCCATTTACGATGGCCACAAAAAGTACGCGAGTGAGTCGTTCGGCCATGGAAGCGGCGAATGCGCTGGGGTTGGCAAGACTCTGAACTACAATCGAAGAAGATTGAATGCCAACGTTTCCTCCGGTGGCCATGATAAGGGGGATGAACAAGGCAATCCCTGATATGATGGCAATATCGCCTCGAAATACGTCGGTAATCTGAGCGGCGAGTAGTCCACCTCCCATACCAATGATCAGCCATGGCAATCGTGCTTTCGACAGCGACCACACTGAAGCGTCTTCATCGACACCGTTGGAGATACCGGACATGATCTGCCTTTCCTCTTCAGCTGTCTCAGTAATCACATCCACAATGTCATCGATCGTGATTCGGCCGACGAGCTTGCCCCGTGGAGTGATCACTGGGACTGCATCAAGATCATACTTCCGCATAATGGAGGCTACTTCGTCCTCTTCCATGTAGGTTTCTACTGTATGAATGTCGTCCTCGTAGATATCCGATACTTTGGTATGATCTTCAGCTAAAATCACCCGCTTCAAGCTCACCCTGCCAATAAGTCGGTCCAGGTCATCGACCACATAAACTGAATAGATCTTCTCTACTTTCTCGGCTTGTTTACGAATTTCCTCAATACACTGTCTGATGTTCCAATTCTTGTTGGCTTTGATGAGCTCTTTGGCCATCAGGCCTCCAGCTACGTCTTCGTCGTAGCGCATGAGATCTGTGATATGGCCTGCTTTCTCGTCGTCGTCGATCAGCGAGATTACCTCTTCCCGCTTTTTCAACGGAAACTGCATGATCACATCCGCACCATCATCAGAGTCCAGATTCTCAAGAAATTTCGCGATGTCCGCAATTTCGAAATGCTCGAGAAATTCCTTTCTCACGTCCTCATCGATTTCAATGAGGATTGCGGCGTCTACTTCCTCCGGCAAAATGTCAAAAACGAATTTGCATTCTTCAGGGTCAAACTCCTCCAAAAGCAGGGAGATATCTGCCGGGTTGATACCGTCCAAAGTGTTCTTGATGAAATCAACGTCTTTACCATCTAGCGCCTCCTGGAACTGGTCAAGGTAATCCTTCGTCAATGAAAATTCCATCAATCCTTCCATGCGGAGGTTATCGTATTGGTAAGAGATATAAAGTCCTCAACCGAAAGCTGCTCGGCTCGCAAGTCAAAACGTGGCTGCTCTGTGATTTCTGCCGGCAAATTTAGACCTTTCAGGGCATTGCGCAATGTCTTACGACGCTTTCCAAAAGCCTCTTTCACGACCCGCTTGAAGTGCCTTTCATCGCATCCGAGTTGAGCCACATTATTGCGTTTCAACCGGATGACGGCTGAATCTACCTTAGGAGGCGGTTGGAAGACATCAGGAGGAACGGTGAACAAATAGTCCACCTCGTAATATGCCTGCAGCAAGACGCTAAGAATACCATATGTCTTGTTTCCAGGAGGTGAGTGAATGCGTTGCGCGACTTCTTTTTGGACCATACAAACCACCTCCGTGACCACTTCATGGTTTTCATAAACCTTAAAGAATAACTGCGAGGATATATTGTAAGGGAAGTTCCCCAGTACCACAAGCTGCTCAGCAAGTGCTGGAAGATCCTCTCGCAGGAAGTCCTTCAAAAGAAATTGGTCGCTGTGCTCGGGATATTTTTCAAATAGGAATTGGATGGACTCTTCATCTACGTCATAGGCCAGGAAGGCCTTGTTCGACTCGATCAAGAACCTGGTAAGCACACCAGTTCCTGGTCCAACTTCCAGGATAAGGCCATCCGATTCAATCGCTGCGACGATTTTGCTGGCGATGTTTTGATCTTTCAAAAAATGTTGTCCCAGGTGTTTTTTAGGTCTTACCACAGTCTAATTTCTACGGATTCTCAGAGAACGTTTAATTTCGGCCTTACGAACGAAGGTATGTGAATTCTTCATTTACTACCTGCGCCTTTGGCAAATAGCATATTGATGAAGGAGAAAGGAAAAGACAAAAAAAAGCCAATCATTGGGATTACATGCGGCGATTTGTGTGGGATTGGATTGGAAGTGACGTTGAAAGCACTGGCAGATCCCAGGGTACTTAGACAGTTTGTGCCTGTGATTTTGGCTTCCGGCAAATTGATCTCTTTTTATCGTAAGCTATTGAAGATGGATGATTTCTCGTACTTCCATACCAATGATATAGCCAAACTCAATCCCAAAAAAGTGAATGTCCTGAATATTTGGGAAGAGCCTGTAGAAGTGCATCCGGGACAGCCTTCTCAGGATTTGGCTCAATACACGGTCAAGTCGCTTGAAGTGGGCGTGGATTTGTTGAAAAAGCATCAATTGTCCGCCCTGGTGACCTCTCCTCTGAACAAGTCCGTTGTTCACAGCGATGCGTTCAGTTTTCCGGGTCATACGGAATTCTTCACACAGGCCTTCGATGCTCCAGACAGTTTGATGTTTATGGTTCATGAGAATGTACGGGTGGGCGTTGCTACGGGACACATACCGTTAAGCCAGGTACCAAGTGCCCTTAATGTTGACCTGATTTTGTCCAAATCGAAGTTGATGTTGGATTCCCTCAAAAAGGATTTCGGCATCAACAAGCCCAAACTTGCGATACTCGGGTTGAATCCTCATGCTGGCGACAACGGACTCTTGGGTAGCGAAGATCAGGAGATCGTGACCCCCGCCATTCAAGAATTGAAGAATGGAGGACATTTAGCCATGGGGCCCTTTCCTGCGGATGGTTTTTTTGGTGCCGGCCATTATGCCAACTTTGATGGGGTATTGGCCATGTATCATGATCAGGGTCTCATACCTTTCAAGCACATTGCATTTGGAGGAGGCGTTAATTTCACCGCTGGACTGCCCATTATCCGGACGTCGCCAGATCATGGCACGGCCTATTCGTTGGCGGGAAAGAACGTTTCAAACCATTCTTCCATGTCTGCGGCACTATTTGCGGCCCTGGATATTCACCGCCAGAGGGAAGCTTGACAACTGAAAGTCCACCTCAAGTGAGTAAACGGACTTCATTCCAGGTTTTGTCAGTTTGATGATTTGTGGAAATGGTTGTTTTCTGTCTACCTTTGCGCTTCTTTCTCCGGAGGTAAATGGACAGGAAGGCACTCAGACAATTTCAAATTGATTTCTATGGACTTGCAAACAAGGAACATAACTATCGGTTTGAGCTGGATTCGGAGTTGCTGGGACTGTTTGAGCAAGACATTGTAAAGTCGGGGAAAGGCGGGTGCAATTTGCGCTTGGAGAAATCCGAGACGATGATTGTACTGCACTTTGATATTGATGCGACGGTGGAGTTGGTTTGCGACGTGAGTCTGCGACCTTTTGATCATGAAATCAAGACAATACATGAGATCATGGTCAAGTTTGGCGATGAGCCCACGGAACTGAGTGATGAGGTGATCGTGTTGCAGTGGGATACCAAAAGCATCAATGTTGCGGAGTATATCTACGAGTTTCTGCTTTTGGGAATACCTATGAAGAAGGTACACCCGGAGTTGGAGGCGGAAAGACCCGATTTGCTCTATGTGAGTAAAGGGGAAGAAGAAGAGGAGCAAGCAATTGATCCTCGCTGGGAAGCACTGAAAAAATTGAAGGAAAAATAAATTTTGAAAAATGGCACATCCTAAAAGGAAGACGTCAAAGACAAGGAGAGACAAGCGAAGGACTCATGTCAAAGCCAGTCCCAAAAGCTACGTAATCTGTCAAACAACCGGTGAAGCACACTTGCCTCATCGTGCCCATTGGCATGAAGGCAAACTTTACTACAAGGGCAAAGTAGTAATGGAAAAAGAAGTTCTCGCCTAAGGAATTCTGCTTCATTGCAGACTTCATTCGTCTAATAATCAGCATGACATCAATCAGAGCTGCGATCACAGGAGTTGGGGGAAATGTACCCGACTATGTGCTTACCAATAAGGAACTTGAGACCATGGTGGATACAACTGATGAGTGGATCATCACGCGTACAGGTATCCGACAGCGACACATTCTGAAAGGTACGGACCAAGGTACTTCGGTAATGGCAGTGAAGGCTGTGAATCAGGTCCTGGAAAAAACCAATACCTCCCCTGAAGAAATTGACCTACTACTTTGTGCAACGGTTACGCCAGACATGGTTTTTCCTGCCACTGCCAACGTAATCGCCGACAAGGTAGGAGCGAAGAACTCCTTTGGGTATGACCTAAGTGCTGCTTGTTCGGGATTTCTGTACGGTTTGGAGACCGCCACTAAGTTTATCGAGTCAGGCAAATACAAGAAAGCAATCGTGGTCGGAGGTGACAAGATGTCTTCGATTATCGATTATGAAGATCGTACGACTTGCATCATCTTTGGTGATGGTGCGGGAGCGGTATTGTTGGAAGCAACAGAGGGCGAAGAGGGTGTAATGGATTCAGTGTTGCGTTCCGATGGCTCCGGAGCACAATATCTGCATATGAAAGCGGGCGGGTCCCGGAGACCGGCAACGCTCGAAACGGTCCAGGCGAAAGAGCACTATGTGTTTCAGGAGGGATCTGCGGTATTCAAATTTGCCGTTACCAATATGGCAGATGTGGCTGCACAAATAATGGAACGTAATAACCTGACCAGTGAAGACGTTTCCTGGCTGGTTCCACACCAAGCCAACAAAAGGATCATTGATGCCACAGCTAAGCGCATGGGTATCGGAGCGGATAAGGTGATGCTGAATATTCAGAATTATGGCAATACTACCGCTGGGACCATACCTCTCTGTTTGTGGGACTATGAATCCCAACTCAACAAGGGCGACAATATCGTCCTGGCAGCTTTTGGTGGAGGATTCACCTGGGGAGCGACCTATGTGAAATGGGCATACGACACAAATTGATTTAATACAGAAACTCAATGGCAAATACCTCGGATATTAAGAATGGTCTTGTGATAGAGCACAACCATGATCTATATTCAGTAGTCGAATTTCAACATGTGAAGCCCGGAAAGGGGCCGGCTTTTGTCAGGACCAAACTAAAGAGTCTGACTTCCGGAAAGGTGATCGACAATACCTTTTCGGCTGGGCACAAGATCACTACGGCAAGGGTTGAGAGGCACAATTATCAGTTCTTGTATAAGGACGATCTGGGGTACAACTTCATGCACTCCGAAACCTACGAGCAGATACCCATTGAGGAACACCTCATTACCAACCCGCAGTTTTTGAAGGACGGGGAAGTATGCGAAGTTATTTTTCATACTGAACAGGACCGGGTACTGGGTTGCGAACTTCCCCAACATGTGCAACTGAAAGTGGTTTACACCGAGCCGGGACTCAAGGGTGATACTGCTACCAATGCCTCAAAACCAGCAGAATTGGAGACTGGTGCGAGCATCCAGGTGCCTCTATTTATAAATCAGGATGAAGTAATCAAAGTGGATACCCGAACCGGCAACTATGTCGAGCGGGTGAAACAATAGTTTTGATTTACTTTTGGATCATTCATAGGATACCTACGTCTATTTATTATCTAACCCAAGCAAATGAAAGCTAAAGAAATCAAGGATCTCATTGACTTTATCTCGGCCACGGGATTGGAGGAAGTGAATATCGAAACCGAAGAGTTCAAAGTGAGTGTCAAACGCTCTCCTGACCAACCTTCTGTTCCAGTACAATCTGTTGCCGTGCCCGCAGCTCCAGCGCCTGCTCCGGCCGCAGCTCCCACACCGGCTCCAGCGCCCAGCGCGCCAACGGAAGCACCAGCGTCATCAAGTAATACCGTGACGATCAAGTCACCGATGATAGGAACGTTCTATCGTTCTGCAAATCCTGAGTCACCACCATTTGCAAGTGTTGGAGATGAGGTTAAAAAGGGTCAACCCGTATGTATCATTGAGGCGATGAAGCTTTTCAATGAGATTGAAGCTGATGTCTCAGGAAAGATTGTCAAAGTGTTGGTGGACAATGCTTCTCCGGTAGAGTACGATCAACCACTATTCGAAGTGGATCCTTCCTAATTCTCAAGGTATGTTCGATAAGATTTTGATCGCCAATCGTGGCGAAATAGCCTTGCGTGTCATTCGTACCTGCAAGGAAATGGGCATCAAAACAGTGGCGGTTTATTCTACTGCGGATGCTGACAGTCTCCATGTCCGTTTTGCTGATGAAGCGGTTTGCGTAGGTCCGCCTATGGGCAGAGACTCTTATCTCAAGATTCCCAATATCATTTCAGCAGCCGAAATCACCAACGCCGATGCGATTCATCCTGGCTACGGATTTCTTGCCGAAAACTCGGAGTTCTCCAATGTTTGCCAGGAGCACAATATCAAATTCATAGGTGCCAGTTCCTCCATGATTGACTCAATGGGGGACAAAGCCACCGCCAAAGACACCATGAAAGCCGCAGGTGTACCCACGATTCCGGGATCTGACGGCTTGCTGGAATCCATTGATCAGGGCTTGGGACTGGCCAAAGAAGTGGGTTATCCAGTCATGCTAAAAGCCACAGCAGGGGGCGGAGGAAAAGGGATGCGCCTTGTGAAGGAAGAGAGCGAATTTAAAAAGGCCTGGGACAGTGCCAGACAGGAAGCGGGTGCGGCTTTTGGTAATGATGGCCTGTACCTGGAGAAATTTGTCGAGGAGCCAAGGCATATTGAAATACAAGTGGTGGGGGACAAGAATGGAAGAGTTTGCCATCTCTCGGAGAGGGACTGCTCAATCCAGCGTCGTCATCAGAAACTCATTGAAGAGACCCCATCACCAATTGTTTCGCAGGAATTGCGCGAGCGAATGGGCGAAGCCGCCATCAAGGGCGCTGAAGCCATTGGGTACGAAGGTGCGGGCACAGTAGAATTTCTTGTCGACAAGCACGGCGACTTCTATTTCATGGAAATGAATACCCGTATACAGGTGGAGCACCCTATCACGGAGGAGGTCACCGATTTCGATTTGATCAAAGAGCAAATCAAAGTCGCTGCCGGCATTGAGGTATCCGGACGCAACTACTATCCGCAATTACATGCGATCGAATGTCGGATCAATGCTGAAGACCCGGCCAATGACTTCCGGCCTAGCCCTGGAAGGATATCGAACCTTCACTTGCCTGGTGGACATGGTGTTCGTGTAGACAGCCACGTCTATGCTGGATATACTATTCCGCCATACTACGATTCCATGATTGCGAAATTGATTGTTTCCGCTCAGACGCGAGAGGAGGCGATCATTAAGATGAGACGCGCATTGAGCGAGATGGTGATAGAGGGCATCAAAACTACGATCCCTTTGCACATGAGACTAATGGACGATGAAAACTTCAAGTCTGGTCAGTTTACCACCAAGTTCCTTGACGACTTCGACTTTTCAGGACTCTAATAAAGCATAACGACAAGAGCTGGAGTGGCCGTTTTCGGGCCTACTTTATCAGCTTCAAAACTACTGACCCACGCTCCTGGCGTGGGTTTAGTTTTTCTGACCTGCTGATTTGCAGGGTTGGCATCTGCTAGTTCGTAGAGTCCCTTTTCAACCCAGGGTTCTTGCTTACAGGCAAAAAGGGAAGTTTCCCATACCGGAGGATTGGGATAGAAGAAACAGCAGAATCAATTCATAGCTGCCTAAGCTAGGGCTGGGTAGATCGCTCATAGGCAAATCCACCTTGTTTGTTTTGGGACCAGGATGTAAACCTGATGCTGATGAAGACGTCAGCCTCAATGAGGTGAAGTACCATATCTGTTCCTACGGTTTCCTGAAAGCTCATGCGTTGGCCGCCCAGCGCCCCTCGTAGCGGCGCAAATTGTAGACTCTCCAGTTCGTCCACTGTTCCCACTGCCCACTCAGTGCCTGTAGGACCGAAGTTGTTGTTGGTGCTTTCTACCGCAATGTTGAATATAGGTCCGCCGTCATTGTCTCTGGTAATCCAGACATCGTCTGTAATGCGGTCCTGGTTGGCTTCCAATGTCGGATCTGCTCCATCAGCTTTGGAAAATGTTAAGTTGGGACCATCCCAGATCTCTGCTACCGATGGATCCACTGGAACCACGGGCGGTGTTATGTCTTCCAGACTATCGTTGGAACAAGAACTTGCAATGACCAAAATGATTACAACGGTGAGAAGCTGCTTAATTTTCATGTGGAAAGTATTGTAGGAACAATACTAACTTAATCACCATTTGGTTTGCTCAGAAATTCAAGTATTTCGTACCTTATCCATGAACATTTCTCTTGCGTTCGCTTAAAGTATGCAGACCATACCGATCAATTCCTGGAATGAGTTTAAAGATATTGTCGCCGGAGACGATTATCGCAGTTGGGCCTTTCGGGGGCAGTCAGATGCCGAGTGGAATTTGGAGCCGACAATCTCCCGCTACCTAAGGTGCTACGGTGTGCATCCTTCCGTTTGGAGCAAGCAGGAGCTACGGATTTATGGTATCTTTCGGCGCAAGGCACATCAGTTCTTAGATTACCTACCCAAGGAAAACGATGCATTTGAGTGGTTGGCGACGATGCAACACCACGGCTCTCCCACGAGATTATTGGATTTCACATGGTCTCCCTACGTTGCGGCATTCTTTGCTTTGGAACGCGCCACTAAGACTTCAGCCATTTGGGCTATTTACCCTCCTGTACTACGCTATGAGCAGGAGTTCCCGGAGTTTCAAGAGATTGAAGGCAATACCCATGATCATATCGGGCCCTGGCTGAAGGGGAATTACCAGAAATACTTCGTTGTGAATGAGCACAACTTCATCACCCAGGGCGAGCCCTACAGGATGAATCGTCGACATGTGGCACAATCCGGGACTTTTATCATTACCTCGAATATTAGCAAGACCATCGAGGAGATCGTCCAACTCAACCCGAAGTTGAAAAGCGGTATTGTGAAGTTTGAGCTGTCAACTAGCCTTAGGCACGAGACGTTGCGCAGGCTTTATAACATGAATATCACGAATGCGACACTCTTTCCGGATCTGGATGGCTTGGCACGATCCATGGCGCTGGAGTTTGAACTGCACTGGGCTTATGATCCCATCTCCGGCAAGAAATTCAACGATTTCTACAAAAAGCTTGACTGATCTAAGGTAGGAAAACCTTCAGCGGGGTCGTGTTTGTGGGCACATCCGCAATGATATTGCCTCTGAAATCCACATAAACGATGTGATTGTTAGTTCGTTCTGGGTCCCAGGGGTCTAGCGGGGACTCTGCTAACCCAAAAATCACGAGCTCGTTGTCGAAATCTATGGCGTAGTCGGTGGTTTCCAGGCCTGCAAATTGGCTGTTGGATGAGAGCGTCTGATGAATCGCTTCCGAATCAATAATCGCACTTCTTTCCAGGGTCTCCAGATCAATGGCGACGGGCACCTGAATCCTTCTTTGCAAACTTCCGATCGACAGATACCGACCCTCATATTGGATTTCGTCATCAGCGCCCAGGGACTCCGCGAGGTGACTATAGGTATCAAAGTCTGCATATTCCTTTCCCAGTAACTCCAGATCGGCATTGAGACGAAACAGTGAATCAGCATCTGTGAATAGGAGGATCGCATCGTCAAAAAGGTGCCAGCGTGCGTACTTAGCATACGAAATGTTGGTTCCGAAGGTCAGGGTGGCTTCCTTGTCTGGCGAGGATTCGATATCGGACCATCTGAGGAGCTTTATGGCGTAGTTGGGATAATCATCGATGAATGCTTTGGCATAGTACCTTTCCTCCATTGCTCCTATTTCGACACGCTCACCGAAAGAAGGGACTCGCTGGACCGCATGAAAATGTGGCAACCGGTAGAAGTACATATCGTCTTGTCCACGATTATAATAAACCATCCCAGCTGCGCTGTTCTCTGTGATGGCAGATACGCCTGCTGAGTTATCGGACTGGCTATGAAGATATACCGGGAAGCCCAGGTCCTCATGTGCCTCTCCGGTTGCCAGATTGTAGGTGAAAACACTATAGTCGCGATCATAGATCAATACCGTACTCTTGCATTGCAAGGCCCTGATTTTAAGGGGAGACAAGTCCATACTTAAGTTCAGTATATTCTGATGGTTGCTGTCGCTGGATACTTTGTACAACGCACTTTGTGATAGGCCGTCCGGTAGCACCTCATACCCATAATAGACGACGTCTCTGGGAACCTTGACGGAGCGGGAGGCATCGCCAAGATCTTCCGAGCAGGATATCATTACGAGGATGCAGATCAAACCTGCAAAGAATGCTAGCGGCTTCACAATACAAACATGTGCAATTCACCTTTCGAGCAGGCATTTCCTGGCATGACTTTCATCATGGGCAACATTTATCTTTGATAGTTTACAAGCGATGTATAGTCGCATTGAGCCTAGCTTCAATCGCCCATCCAGTTCTTGAAATCGGTGGCCTTCTCCGCGCTGACGATGACCTCCTCTTCGCAGGCAGGATCCATGTCAAGCAGTAGCTTACCCTTGTGGTATCGATGAACGACCTTGATAGCCCCGAAACTGATCAGGAACTGACGATTCGCCCGGTAGAACTGTTGTGGATCCAGCGATTGGTGCAGCTCGTCAAGCGTTTGATCCATCAGGTAAGTCTTTCCGTGCCTGGATACCAGATGCACCACCCCGTGCTTCAATTGGAAATAGGCGATCTGGTCCGTCTCTACCGCAAGCAATTTGTCACCCTGTCTGATCAGGAAACGTGTTTTGTATTTTCGGTCATCCAGGCGGATCTCCTTCAGCAGGTTTGTCAGGTCTGGTCCTTCGTTTTGTCCAAAGCTCTGACTCAGTTCCCTGTATTTCAAAAGACTCTGTTCCAGCTCTTCCTTCTTGATGGGTTTGAGGAGATAGTCAATGCTATTGACCTTGAAAGCCTTCAGCATATACTCGTCAAAGGCTGTGGTGAAGATAACAGGCTTGGCGACCTTGACCTGCTCAAATATTTCGAAACTCAGTCCATCACTGAGTTGAATGTCCATGAAGAAGAGGTCTGGCAAAGTGTGATTGCGCATCCATTTCACACTCTCTGCCACACTGTCGATCACCTCCACGATCTCTATGTTGGTGTCAACCTCCTCCAGTATCTTCTGCAGCCTCCGAAAAGCGGGAGCTTCATCTTCAATAATGATGACTTTCATCAACTAGCTACCAGGTTCAGTTCTTTTTCTTTCACCAATTTAATCAAAGGGACGGCTACCATGTAGTTTTTGGCAGTGGTTATGATGTCAACCTCCTGATTACCCAGAAGCTGGTAACGTTTCTTGATATTGGCCAGACCGGTCTTGGTAGACTTCTCAATGGTTTTCTTGGGTTGCAGGTTGTTTTTCACAATGACCGACAAGCCATTCTCAACGTAGATGTCAATCTTCAGTGGATTGGTCTTCGATATTACATTGTGCTTCACTGCATTTTCTATGAGCATCTGGATCGTGAGTGGAGCCACATACTGGTCCAGGTATTTTTGATCAATCTTAAACTCAAACCGAAGGTTTTCAGGATAGCGCATTTGCAATAGGAAGAGGTAGGCTTTGGCGAATTCGATCTCTTCGGTCAGCCTGATCAGTTCCTTCTCCTTGGTTTGGAGAATGTAGCGGTAGACTTCTGAGAGTTTTTGTGTGAATTCAATGGCCACATCCTGGTTTTCTGCGATCAGTGTTGTGAGTGCGTTGAGGCTATTGAATAGGAAGTGTGGGCTCATCTGGTTTTGCAGGACTTCAAACTGTGTGCGCAACTGCTGATTTTTGAGGTCCTGGTTCTGCTGGAAGGTCTCTTTCCATTTGTAGAAGAAATACACCGCTTCGTAAGCCAGGGTAATAATCACAGCTGCTGTGAAGTTGAATGGAATGAAAACGGCATGTGCTGAAGGTACGAATATCTCGTGCCACGTACTGATACCCAAAAGCAACTTGATGGGTATTCCTCCTACGGTCATCCATGCCATGATGCACATGGCGCTGTAGAGTAATCTCTTTTTTGTCTGGCTGATGGCCGGGAATCGCCTCCTGAAAAGGAATATGAAGAAGCACGCGCCGCTCCAATAGGTAGTCGTGAAAATCAAAGAAATAGCGTAAGCAATCCAAGCTGGCGTCTCCGCCATGTGGTTGGGTATAACCGCATTGGCTACGTAAGCCACGACGGGAATACCTGTCCAGCGGATGAGGGGTTCTGTTATCTTGATTCGGAATGCCATGCACCAAAAATGTTTGATAAAAGTAGCGATTTCCACAGGCTAATGTGACCGATTGTGTTCCGAGGCAGGTTTTCGGCCCGGTCAAGCCTTGATTTCTGATGCTCAAATCGGGATTTGGTTTCATCTCCATCACTGGCGTTTCGAGCTGTGGATTTTGGGTTTCGCAAAGCCGAGTCGGGGTCTCAAGGTGCTA
Organism: Cyclobacteriaceae bacterium; assembly: GCA_965601475.1. Classification (GTDB taxonomy): domain Bacteria; phylum Bacteroidota; class Bacteroidia; order Cytophagales; family Cyclobacteriaceae; genus JAWPMT01. The sequence continues at coordinate 3,839,125 of OZ271832.1, forward strand.
TTGGTTACCAGGGTTTTTCGGCTCCGTTACTTTCACCATTGCAAACTCATCACACAGAAAAATGAAGACACTTAATCTAAAAATGGTTCTGGCTTACTCTCTCGTTATGCTGAGTATATCAGCTTTGAGCCAGAATCAAGTCGTGAAAGGAAATATTAAAGACCTGCAATCCGATGCCCCCCTGATCGGGGCTACCATATTGCTGATTGGTTCCGACCCTGTTCTGGGCGCCGTTACCGATTTGCAGGGAAACTTTAGAATCGAAGGCGTGCCTGTAGGTCGCCAGTCTTTCGGCGTTCAGTACATTGGATACAAAAGCATTACACTGCCGAATGTCTTAGTCACAGCCGGAAAAGAGGTCGTGCTGCGTGTGCAGTTGGAGGAATCGGTCGAGCAGTTGCAGGAGGTCGTTGTCACTGCCGATGCAGACAAGGATCTGCCGATCAATGAACTGGCCAAAGTAAGTGCCAGGACATTCAGTCTCGAAGAAGTAACGCGGTTTTCCGGTGGCCGAAATGATGTAGCCAGACTGGCCTCTTCCTTCGCAGGCGTGAGTGCGCCAAACGATTCCAGGAATGACATCGTGGTCAGAGGAAATTCACCCGTTGGATTGCTGTGGCGAATTGAGGGAATACCCGTGCCCACGACCAATCACTTCTCAACATTGGGAACCACCGGTGGCCCTGTGAATGCACTCAATACTAATTTATTGCGTACTTCAGATTTCCTTACCGGGGCATTCCCAGCGGAATATGGCAATGCCAACGCCGCGGTATTTGACGTGAATTTCAGGAATGGCAATACGGACAAATATGAGTTCACGGGTCAGATGAGCGCTTTTAGTGGCTTGGAATTCATGACAGAAGGCCCCCTGAACAAGAAAAACAATGGCTCCTTTATCGCTTCTTATCGCTATGGAATTGCCAGCCTCGCTGCCACTGGAACAAGTGCCACACCTTTTTATCAGGACCTGTCATTCAAGGTGAATCTCGGTGATAGCAAGATTGGCCGATTCGAGTTCTTTGGCCTTGGCGGATTGAGCAGCATCGACTTCCTGGGTGAGGAAACTGATGATAATGACCTTTTTGCCAATCCTGACGAAGACGCCTTCATCGATTTTGACCTGGGACTTATAGGTATGAGTCATACCATCAGGCTGGGTGGCAATGGTTACCTGAAGACCAGCCTGGGTGGTTCTACTCGCTTCAATGAGTACTTACAGGACAACCTGATGCGAGATGGGAATGAGAGTATCGTGGGAAGCTACAGAGCAGTTAACTCCTCCGATAGAGAAACCCGGTTCACTGTATCCTCCACCTGGAATCAGAAGTACAGTGCCCGGTTCAGTTTGCGAACTGGTGTTTTGAATGAGACTTACTTCATAGACCTATTCAATGAAGACCGTGACAATCGTGTGAATATCCCTGATGACAATGGGGATGGAGTTCCGGATCGGTTCATCACGACACGTAGCATCAATGATACCTACAACCTATCGCAGGTATTCACACAAGGAGAATACAAGTTTACTGACGAACTAAGTGCCACTGTCGGTGTGCATAGTCAATACCATTCCTTTACGGAGGCCATATCCCTGGAACCCCGGGCCGGTGTTAGCTGGCAGTTCACTCCTGCACAGCGCTTAAGCTTTGCCTATGGTCTTCACGCACAGGCGATACCGTCGCCAATCCTGTTCTTCGAAGAAGAAATCTCACCAGGCGTGACGGAGCGTACCAATGACGACCTGGATTTCATGCGCAGCCATCACTTTGTAGTGGGCTACGACCGCAATTTTGGCACGGATTGGAGATTGAAGGCTGAGACCTACTACCAGCGACTCTACGACATTCCTGTGCAGCAAACCTCTTCCAGCTATTCAGTGATCAATCAAGGTTCCGACTTCGTGTTTGATGAAGAAGGCTCCCTGGTCAATGAGGGTACTGGCGAGAACTTTGGTATCGAACTGACGGTGGAGAAATTCTTCAGCCGCGGGTACTACGCACTCATCACCACTTCTGTGTACGAATCCCAATATGAAGGCAGTGACGGAGTAAGCCGAAGCACCGCTTTCAACAACAACTATGTGGTCAACCTGCTGGCAGGGAAAGAATGGAAGTTTGGCCGCGACCAACGAAATGCGTGGACCTTTGACACCAAGTTCACAACATCTGGCGGCAACCCTTTCACACCCATCGATCTTGATGCTACAAGGGCCAATGCAGGAAGGGAAGTGACGATGGATAATATGGCGTTCAGTGAACGTTATGAAGATTACTTTCGTTTAGACCTGAAGTTTGGTGTGAGATTGAACAGTGCCAAGCGGAATGTTTCTCATCAATTCTTCGTTGACCTACAGAATGTGACAAATCGTACCAACGAATTTGTAAGAAGGTATAACGAGGTAACAGACGAGGTCAACAGTGTGGAGCAGATTGGCTTCTTCCCGGACGTGCTCTACAGAATTCAATTCTGATCAAGACTTTTACATGGCGGTGTTAGGTCAGTGGCCTTTTGGTTGCTGGCCTTTCTTTTTTTACGCCCTGATTATACCAGGTCTTACACAATAATGCTCCTTCATTACACTTCATGTCGTACTGGATTGAGGTTGTGCCAGCTTTGCCTCCACAATCAACTAGCATGAGAAAGTTATTCGTAGTTATCCTTCTTTCTGTATGTATTTGGGCTAATGCTCAAACGGCAGAGGTCCTGGCACATCCAGGCAGTGAGGTGTTCAAAGTAGTATTTCAATCGCCTGAATTGACCTCGGTGAAAGTCGAGCTGCAGTCACAACGTGGGAAAACGTTACTGACGCAAGAAGTGAGTTCCCAGGGTTTTATGAAGCCTTACAACCTTCAGAATCTGCCCAATGGCAATTACAAATTCATCATTGCTTTCAACGGCGAAACTGTAGTCCGTCCCATCACCCTGGGTACACCCAAGGTCGCCAAAGAGAAGAAGGAGCGTAGAGTAAAACTGAAAGGTAGTGATCGCATCATGATCGCAGAGGTTGATCAAGATGTGGAAATATCGCTTGTGGATGAGAGCATTGAGGCATTGAGCATCTTCTTCTACCTGGAGGGTACAGAAGACTTTGAATACTTCTATTGGGAACCCACGGAAAACAAAAAGCAGTCTTATGACCTTTCCAAATTCCAGGCTTCGGAAATCCGAATTGAGGTAGTAGAGAATGGCAAGATCCTGGCTGAAAAGGAGATCGCCAAAAACTGGTAGATCGAACGTTTTTTCTAGCTATAGACGAAGGCCGGCACCCGTGGTGTTGGCCTTTTACATTTGCCGGCGATTATACCAATCCTTACACGAAAATGCCCATTCAATACGGATGTCTATGAGAGTTTAGGTGCTTGATGTTGATTTGTAATCGTCAATCAACAAGCAATGCGAAAGTTATTCATCGTTATCCTCCTTATGGCCTGCCTTGCGGGGAGTGCCCAAAATGCCACGGTCCTTTCACTTCCGGGCAATCAGGTATTTAAAGTCTTTTTCAAATCTCCGGAACCTACGGAGGTTAGGATAGAATTGAAGTCACGAGGTGGCAGAACCTTGATATCTCAGCAGATGACATCTGCAGCATTTGTCAAACCTTTCAATCTGACCAACTTACCTGAAGACCAATACACTTTCTTTATTGCTTTCAACGATGAAGTAGTGGCCAGGGAGATCACAGTGGGTACACCAAAGGGCTGGAAGGACGACTTGATGGGCATCGAAAACTCCGAGCGCATTATGATTGCGGCGGTGGACGAGAATGTGGAGATTCAGTTGATGGATGAGAGTATTGAAACGCTGAGTATTTTCTTCTACATGGTAGGGAGTAACGACTTCGAATGTTACTTGTGGAAGCCTTCAGATATAAAGAAGCAGACCTACAGCCTTTCCGGGTTTCAGGCTGATCAGATCAGGGTGGAAGTGGTAGCGGAAGGTAAGGTTCTGGCAAGAAAGAAAATTGCAAAACATTGGTAAAGTAAGTTCAATGGTTTCCTAGCTATAGATAGAGGTCGGCACCTGTGGGTGCTGACCTTTTCATTTTCAATCTGTGACTATGGCTAAGGACAATTGGTCTCTTCTGCAATGACACCTTGCTACCAGTGGTCCATTGTTTTGGACTACTGCTGTCCTTCTTCCTTCTCTTGTCTATATCGTTATTCCCAGGCCCAGACCCGCCAGAACCGCTTCAAAGGCATAACTATCGCCCTTCTCAGTAGGAGCCAGCCTGATTGGGGACAAACTTGCTTTCACAAAAAGCCCCGTTTTTGGGTTCTGGTAACGATAGCCAACGTTCAGCGGTGAGATGACGAGGAAAATCTTGGAAAATGCGCTGTCAAGGCCTTCATACAAGGTGGCAATCCCCAATCCAAACTCCAGGTAGTGACGCTTCAAACCAGTGAAATAGTAGATATCCACCGGAATCCCAAAACCCTGGCCTTGAGGGTTGTTGAATTGCATGAACCCCGCTCTTGCAGATAGTTTCCAATAGCGCTCATTGTGAAGTATACGATCGTAATTGAATGAGTAATAAAGGAAATCCTTGCCACCGCCGATTTCCACGAGAAAACTATTGCCCCGGTAGGATTGCTGGTATTGCGCATGCCCCAGGCAAAATGCAGTCATCAGGAGAATAGTCACAAAAGCCTTAGTTGTTTTCATTGCCTTCAAATCATCATTGCACTTATGATTGCACCTCTGGGATTCCAGGATCTCAGGTACATGCACTCGGTGCAATTCTCTCATTTTGGTCAATGGATGATGTGGACAGATTCATCTAAAAGGGGGAGGTTTTCGAATTGAGAACCTGAAATGGAAATATCAAACCCTGAGGATAGCGCATCACGTGAGTGAGACTAGCATTTCCGTGCTAAAGGGAATTAGCAGGGTACGTTTGTAAACGGTGAATTGTATAAAATCAAGTCCATCTATAAGAAATTCAAGACTCTCGGATTGAAAGTCCGGTTGCTAAGCCTGAAAGGGATCATGGACAAGGCATTTTGCAGCGTGAACCATCCGTTTGAGGCCTAACATACAGAGAAAGTCAAGTTGCACCATGCGTAAGACCTGAGCTAGCACCTGTACGAAAGGTTGAAAGGTCCGTTGGAGTGAGAAAAACTGTGAAAATCGCCAGCCTCAGGTCAAAAGTTCAACTTCGTATCGAGATTTACTGCGCCTGAGCCTTGATTGTGACTCCCTATGCTGAGTTAAACAAATGCCAAGGCCCTTTCCAGAAAGATGCGCTCGATGGTTTCTACTTGCACATCAAAAAATTGGGAAAAGATTGATAGTACATTTTTCCAGTCTTATTCATTTGCTATAATTCCGGTTGATCTAATAGTAATTCCGGTTGGAAACAAACGATTTCATTCCGATTAATAAATTGTTAATTTTGATTTTGCCTAAGAAATCACCAATAGCTATGGTACGGATTGCTTTGAACCTTTGCTTTATTCTCTTTTGTTATACCGCTCTCTCTCAGGGAGCCCTTGTCAAAGTAAAAGAGCGCACCGGGTTGGTCTACTCGGTCTTTTTTCATGCAGATTACGAATACGACGTGGTGATCAGATTGATGGACGCCAAGGGCAGGACATTGATCTCGGACAAGGTATACTCAGACGGCTTTGACAAACCCTACAATCTTAGAAATCTGCCTCAAGGCAAATACAAGTTCCAGGTCAAATACAGTGGAGAAAAAATTGAGCATGAAGTCCTGATCGGCGAACATGAACAGGAGGTACTGTCCAAAGAGCGGGTGGCTAAAGAAAAAGAGCGAGCGGCTAAGGAAGGCAAGAAAAAAGAGAAAGCAAAAGAGCCTGTGCTCATAGCGGAATCCGATGTGGACGTGAAGATCCAGGTCGTCGATGAAGAAATTGAGGCCCTGGGTGTGTTTTTCTATCTGGACGATACCGATGAATTTGAATACTTCTACTGGGAGCCAACCCAGATCAAAGAGCAAACCTATAAGCTCTCCAAATTTGAAGCTTCTACCTTGCGTGTCGAAGTGGTAGAAGATGGCAAAGTTCTGGCGAAAAAGCAGATCGCCAAGAATTGATCATTGCTCTTCATGCTATTTTGCTGATGGCATGTTTGATAGCTCAAAAACCATAAGCCCCCAAAGTGACCCCATCACTTTTGGTGATCGGGAACTCTGGTTTCAAGCAGGCGTTTAGCTCAGCGCTTTCCAAGTCAAATCCGGCTTTACCCATTTAATGAGTAGATGGGTTCCCTGAGGAAACAGGCAATCAGTGGCTATGTCAAATGCCTCCAAGGATTGGCGCTACCTGGTCATATGTTATTTCCTATAAGGCTGCTGCCAGGTGACTGGCTTCATAAATGGCCCGCTTGGCATCTAGTTCCGCAGCTTCATTTGCGCCACCAATGAGATGTACGGATTGATCATTGGCTTTTAGCACATCGTACAACTTCCGCAAAGGCTCCTGCCCAGCACAGATGACGACGTTGTCGACGGGTAGTATTTGCTGCTCTTCATTCACAGTAATGTGCAATCCCTGATCGTCAACGCGGTCGTAGGTCACATTGGCGAACATCTTCACTTGCTTCATAGCAAGGCTAGCGCGATGGATCCATCCTGTGGTCTTGCCCAAATTCTTACCATGCTTGCCCCCGGAACGTTTCAGCAGGTAGATCTCTCGAGGTGAAGCTTCGGGCTTGGGCATTTTGTTGGCACCACCTTTTTCGTAGGTGTCGTCGATGCCCCATTCTTTAAGATAGGCGTCGATATTCAGGCTGGGTGTGGCCTCACCATGTGCGAGGAACTCTGCCACATCAAAGCCAATACCCCCGGCACCTATGATGGCTACTTTGTCACCGACAGCCTTTTTGTCTAGCAACACTTCGTCGTAGCGTAGCACCTTATCGTGATCAGCACCCTCAAAGTCTACTTCCCGTGGTAGGACGCCGGTAGCTATGACCACCTCATCAAAGGCTTGGAGATCTTCGGCTTCCGCTCTTTTGTTGAGATGCAATTTCACGCCATGGATCTCGATCATTTTCTGATAATACCGTATGGTCTCAGCATATTCTTCCTTGCCGGGGATTTCCTTGGCCATGTTGAATTGGCCACCGATCCGATCTGAAGCTTCAAACAATTCTACCTGGTGACCTCGCTCTGCCAGGATAGTGGATGCTGCCAACCCTGCTGGTCCTGCCCCCACCACAGCAACCTTTTTCGGCTTGTCAGTAGGGTGGAAGTTGAGTTCTGTTTCATGGCAGGCTCTGGGGTTCACCAGACAACTGCTGACCTGGATCTGAAAAGTGTGGTCGAGGCATGCCTGATTGCAAGCGATGCATGTGTTGATTTCATCGCTACGATTTTCCATGGCTTTTTTCACGATGTCTGCATCGGCCAGAAACGGACGTGCCATAGACACCATGTCAGCACACCCGTCTTCCAGTACGCTCTCGGCGATTTCCGGCATATTGATGCGATTGGTGGTGATCAGCGGAATGTTCACTTCCCCCATCAATCGTTTGGTGACCCATGCAAATCCCGCTCGGGGTACGACTGTGGCAATGGTCGGTACGCGGGCTTCATGCCATCCGATACCTGTATTAATGATGGTTGCCCCGGCTTGCTCGACCGCCTTGGCCAGCTTCACCACTTCCTCCCAACTGCTACCATCTTCCACCAGGTCCAACATAGAAAGGCGGAAAATGATAATGAAGTCTTTGCCGACACGCTCACGTACCCGCTTGATGATCTCCACAGGGAAGCGCATGCGATTTTCATAGTCACCTCCCCACTCGTCTTGCCTGTGGTTTGTGCGTTTGACGATGAACTGGTTGATGAGATAACCCTCCGAACCCATGATCTCCACACCATCATAGCCAGCCTCTTTCGCAAGTGAGGCACAATGGGCAAAATCACCAATGGTCCTTTCTATGTCTTCTGAGGTCAGCTCGCGGGGCTTCATAGGGTTGATGGGCGCTTGTATGGCGGAAGGGGCCACATTATGCATGTGATATCCATAACGTCCGCTGTGCAGGATCTGCATGCATATCTTGCCACCCTCCCGATGTACCGCCTCGGTGATGAGTTTGTGAGGTGCTATTTCCTTTTCTTCCGAGAGCTTGGCGGAATGAGGACCTACCCAGCCTTCTTTGTTGGGTGCGATACCCCCAGTGACGATGAGACCAACCTGCCCGCGTGCACGCTCCGCGTAGAAGGCTGCTGCTCTTTCGAATCCGTTGGGGGCTTCCTCCAACATGGTGTGCATGGATCCCATAAGCACACGATTTTTGAGTGTAGTGAAGCCAAGGTCAAGGGGGGAGAGTAGTTTGGGGTATTTCATTTGTTGCTAGGTATAAATAAACTCTGCATGCATACTATTTTCAAATGTATGAAAAGTTCGCCGGTAGCGTCTATTCTATCTCCATTAATTCGAAAATCAGCAATTGCCCCTGGTAGTTTTTGTATTGCATCTTCACGAAGCCGTAGTCGTCGTGGTACCAGAAGTCGTGGGTAGATCGCCCAAAGTCGGTATCGACATACGAGGTGACATGCCAGGCAGTGACGGTTTCGAAGGGTAGTTCCACCTCTTCCGGGTCGAGGGCAAGGTAGTTGCTGAGGAGTTGCTGATTATCCCAGTCCCCCCAACCACCGTAGATGAGCAGATTTGATGTCCATTGCTTATCGATCCCGAGCGGTAGATTGACGGAAGGGTAAGGGGCCATTTGGGTGAAGGCGAATTGATTCTCACGAAAGGGGGTGATCCAGGTGTCCAGGCCGTTGTCCAGTGCAGCTTCCCGACTTTCTGTGACCCAATCTCTTCCTTTGAAGTCATTGTTGAGGTTATACTTGTCGATCCTTGGTACGTCAACGGGATCAAATTGATACTGGACGACCACTTCCAACTCGTCCTCTCTGTTCGTTGCCGCGGAGTTGCCAGAAACCGTCATCTTCACCTTAGATTGAGATATAAGATTGAATCCGGCATCCCAATATTTGGCGTCGTAGGTGAACTGCCGACAGGTTTTGAGCACTTGGTTTTGGTCGAACTCGGAAGTCAGCTGGCAATCCACCTGGGGGAAGTTGTTGCCCGTCTGGGGAGCACATGCTGAGAGCCAAATCCACCCAAGACTTAAGAGGCGAAGCGGAAGCCTCGCAAAATAGGCGGGATGGTGGGGAGTGCGTAGGGCCCGATGCTCATCGGGCTTGCGGACAGCCCGACTGTCTGTAGCTCGAAGCGCTTGCAGAATCCCTCCAAAATCAAAACGCTTGCTCTTCATTTCAACCTTTTTGGGTTTTCAGTGAGGTAAGCGTTCCAGCTTTTGAAGGATTTTTGTGTCACCCCACCCTGAAAATGATGACAGACAGCCACGGCGAGGGCGTCAGTGGCATCAAGCAGTTTGGGGGCTTCTTTGAATGCCAGCAGCGTCTTCAACATTTCGGCAACCTGTTCTTTGGAGGCGTTGCCATTGCCAGTGACGGATTGCTTGACCTTCTTTGGTGCGTACTCGCTGATGGGAATGTCTCGGGATAGTGCGGCGGACATGGCTACCCCTTGAGCACGCCCTAGCTTTAGCATGGACTGGATGTTTTTACCGTAGAATGGGGCCTCCAGCGCCACTTCGTCTGGCAGATAGTCATTGATGAGGCTCAGTACGCGGTCAAAAATCTTCTTGAGTTTGAGCTCATGACCGTTGTATTTGCTGAGGTGAATAACGCCAAATTGTAGAATGGACAACTGGTTTTGTCGGACACGAATAATACCGTAGCCCATTACACTTGTGCCCGGGTCCAGCCCAAGGATTACTTTATCTTTACGTGATGATGTCACACGCACAAAGAAAGCGGAATCGAGTGAAAGCACTTTTATTGGTGGGTGCTAAAGTTGTGATCGTGGGACTCTGTATCTATTACATCTGGGGTATGGTGGATCTTGGCGCCTTGAGCGATGTGCGCATTTACCTCGGTGATCCGCTTTTGGCCATTGTATTGGGTCTTGTGTTTTTGCTAACACCCCTAAACTGGTATCTGGAGGCCTGGAAGTGGCGGCTTTGCCTGAAGCCGGTGTGTCAAATGCAGGCTCCGGAGGCATTGAACGCAGTGTTGCGGGGGCTTTCCCTCAACTGGCTGCTACCTTTTACTATTGGAGATTTCATTGGACGATTTTTGGGCTTGCCCAAAAATCGTAAGACGGTCGTGGCCATGCTCCTGTGTCGTTACGTTTCCCTGGTCATTACCCTGGCCATTGGGTTAAGTACAGCGGCGCTTATGTTTGATAAACCCTGGATTTTACCATTGCTTGCTACAGGATTATTGCTAGTGGTTCTAGCCAGTAGCAAATGGTTGCGGGATTATGCTACTCCGCTATTGTCGAAGATCGCCCTGGTGACGACCAGTCGTTATTTGTTGTTTTCGCTGCAATTTCTGATGGTGGCCATGGTGCTGGTTCCGGAAGTTGATCTGCTCACCTGGTTGCTGGGCATCCCGATCGTTTTTGTGGTGAGGTCACTGATTCCGTCATTGCTCGGTGCTGTAGGCATTCGCGAAGCGGCGGCGATTTGGGTCTTTGCACCTTACACGGATCAATTGACACTACTCACGTTGGCCAGTCTTTTGATTTGGCTAATGAATATTGTCGTGCCTTCCCTCTATGGTTTGATTCCGATTTTGAACTATAAATTGAAGGAAGCAAGATGATCGCATTTGGAGTTATTGCGCTCTTGCACGCGGCTTTCTGCCTATATCTGGCCTTCACCTGGCAAAGCATCAAGGTATTTTCAGGGGAGGTCAAGAGGAGGGTCAAGGTGACTGTCCTGGTGCCAGTGAGGAATGAGTCTGAGAATATTCTGCACTTGCTGAAGGCCCTCAATGTCCAGTCGTACGACAAAGACTTCTTTGAGGTGATCGTCGTTGATGACCATTCCGAAGACGATACTCTGGACAAGCTTGGGAGTCAGACAGACTCATTTGATATCAACCTCAAAACCCTGAGGCTCCAAGGTGGGCGCGGGAAGAAGTATGCCATCGAGTACGGTGTGAGTCACGCTACAGGCGAGCTCATCCTTTGTACAGATGGAGATTGTCTTGTGCCGAAAAAGTGGATTGAAACATTTGTGGCCTATTTCCAACATCACGATTCCAAATTGGTCTCTGGTCCGGTCAAGATGGATTCCAAGAATTGGTTTGGACACTACCAGGCGCTGGACTTCTCTACCCTCATTGGTTTTGGTGCCGCGACCCTACAACGTGGAGTAGCGAGCACTTGCAATGGCGCCAATATGGCTTATCTGAAGTCTGTGTTTGTCGAGGTAAATGGCTACGACGGGAATACGCAAATCCCAACAGGAGATGATGAGTTTTTACTGCAAAAGGTGCACCAAAAATATCCGCGATCGGTACATTTCCTGAAGTCAGAAGATGCCATGGTCACAACTCAACCCAAGCCAAATGCCGGAGCTTTCGTGCAGCAGCGTATACGCTGGAGTAGCAAGTGGAGATTTCACCAGAGTCCTTTAGTAAAAGGAGCCGCGGTATTCGCATATTTTGACTTCCTAACATTGCTGCTGCTGTTGTGGTTGACACTTTTTCACGCATTTCCGGTATATGCGGCCATGGCAATTGTTGCATTCAGATGGTTCGCCGAAGCGATTTACCTACATAAAACCACAGCCTTCTTCTCCCTCAATGCAAGCGGAAGGCACTATGCAATGGTCAGCTTTATCTATCCATTCTATATCTTCTTTCTGGGTTTTGCTTCTATTTTTGGACATTATTCCTGGAAAGGTAGAAGTTACTGATGACCGACCTTGAATTTACGGTTTTGGATGAGCTGTACTTTGTGCAATCCTTCTCAGATCTTCGTGAGTCTACAGGCCTATCGGATGAACACCTGCTGGCCACATTGAAGGATCTTAGCGATAGGGGTTGGATCAAGGTACTCGAGGGCCTCGATGATGAGGTAGTCGGACCGATCGATTGGGTGGTGAAATTTGAGCAATACTACTACCTTGCTTCCAAGAAGGGGCTCATGGCCCATAATACAAACTGAACATTGGCAAATAGCATTGGTGATATTCGTGACCTGGAGATGAATGCCCTCCTGGAGATTACTCAGGCGATAAACAATAACCTGTCTGAAAGTGATCTCTATCGCATTTATAGATTTACGCTACTAGCTGATCTGAAGGTAAAGAAGCTGGCCATGTTCGTTGACGGCCAGGCCTGGCAATGTGAAGTCTACTTTGGGACATCTACCAACTGGTCTGGTGTTTCGCTCCCTTCAAAGCACCTCAAATACAGGGATATTGTGGAACTCCACGAGTCAGATGATTTTCAGGAGTTTTCGCACGCATTTCCCGTTCACCATAAAGAAAGACTGTTGGCGGTAGTATTCATTGAGGGCTACAGTGGAGAGATCGATATTACCTTTCTCAAGGCACTCACCAACATTCTTATCGTTGCCATAGAAAACAAGAAGCTAGCCAGGCGACAACTTGAGCAGGAGGCCTACCGGAAAGAGCTGGAAATTGCCAAGAAGGTGCAGAATTTTCTCTTTCCCAAGCAACTTCCCCGGTCCACCCGGCTAAAAATTGATGCGGTCTACCTGCCCCATCAGGATATTGGTGGCGACTATTACGACTACCTTCCGCTGGACGAGGATAGGTTTATGGTTTGCATTGCTGATGTTTCTGGCAAAGGGGTGCCTGCAGCACTGTTGATGTCCAACTTTCAAGCCGCACTCCGAACCCTCACCAGAAAGACCCAAAACCTGCTGGAGGTCATCGCCGAGTTGAACCACACTACCTATGCCAGTAGTGATGGTGACAACTTCATTACCTTCTTCCTGGGTATGTATGATTTCAAGCAGAAGTCCTTTGAATACGTCAACTGCGGACACAATCCATCGATCTTGTTCTGTGAAGATGGGATTAGGCTGCTCGAGGAGGGCACAACTATCCTGGGCATGTTTGACCCCCTTCCGTTTCTGGAGATGAAGCGCATCGAAAACATGGATGAATTCCTGTTTTTTGCCTATACAGATGGCCTTATCGAGGCTTTCAACAAAGCCGATGAACAATTTGGACTTGATCGGTTACTGGACATCATCAAAGACCATGGTTTTGAGAACCTCAACATACTTCATCAATACATCTTCAAGGCCCTGGATGATTTCAGAGAAGATACACCTTATCATGATGACATTACCATGATCTCCTGCCAGGTAGACGGCAGAGTACCATGAGGACATACTTCTACCGCACACCCGGTTGGTTTAAACGCCTTGGACCGAACTATGTGTGGAATCTGAATGACGATCAGGAGACGATATATCTGACCTTCGATGATGGTCCCAACCCAGGTGCCACACCATGGGTAATGGACTTGCTGGCCAAATACAATGCAAAGGCTACCTTCTTTGTTGTCGGGGAAAATGTGGATCGGTTTCCTGGCATTGCCAGAGAACTGGTTGACGAAGAACACGAAATCGGTAATCATACACACAATCACGTTTCCGGCTGGGGTCAATCCAATGCCTATTACCTTAACAATGTACAGAAAGGGCAGGCCGCGATTGAACACGTTTGTGGTGTTACCCCGCGGTATTTCCGACCGCCTTATGGCAGAATCAGGCCCTCCCAGGGGAAAAAGGTCTTAGAGCAATTTGAGATCATCATGTGGTCCCTGCTTTCAGGAGATTTTGACCGGGGTCTCAATGTTCCTGGTGCAGTAGCCAACCTGTCAGGGGCTCTGGCAGGGGATATTCTTGTATTCCATGACAATGACCGCTACCTGGACAATCTAAGAAGGGTATTGCCGCAAGTTTTGGAGAGATTAAGTCAGGCTGGGTTTAAGTTTGCTACGCTTTGACCCTCGAAGATGATAGAAACACATGCCCATATATACCTGGACCAATTCCGGGAAGACCTGAATGAGATTGTTCGAAGGAGCAAGAATCTCGGCATTCGCAAAATCCTAATGCCAAACATTGATAGCACGTCCGTAGAGGACATGTTGCGTGTTGAGGAACAATATCCCGACTATTGCATCGCCATGATGGGCTTGCATCCTTGTTCGGTCAAGGAAGGTTTTGAAAAAGAATTGGCGGTGGTGGAACACTGGCTTGCGACCAGGGATTTTCTGGCTGTCGGCGAGATAGGAACGGACCTGTACTGGGACAAGACGCTGTTTGACCAGCAAAGGGAAGCCTTCCAGGTGCAGTGCCAGTGGGCAATCGACTATACTTTGCCGGTTGTGATTCATTGTCGGGAATCCATTGACGAGACCATTGAACTGGTCAAGCCATTTGCCTCCAAAGGATTGAATGGTGTTTTTCATTGCTTTACAGGCTCAGAAAAGCAGGCGGAGCAAATAACAGAAATGGGTTTCAAACTAGGGATCGGAGGTGTTGTCACCTTCAAAAATGCAGGGTTGGACAAAGTGGTAGGAACAATAGATTTTGAGCATCTGGTGCTTGAAACGGATAGCCCCTATCTGGCTCCTGTTCCACATCGTGGGAAAAGAAATGAACCATCGTATCTCCAACTGGTTGCTCAAAAGCTGGCCATGATATACGATGTCAGTATTTCACAGATCTATGAGACAACGACTCAAAATGCAAATACGCTGTTCAACCTAGCCCCTACCCAAATTGACTGAAGACTACAAAATCCAGATTGTTCGTACCTCCGACAATGAGGTACAGTGCTCCATTCTAATCATTTATACCGGAGGGACCATCGGTATGATTAGGTCCGAGTCCGGAACCTTAGTGCCATTTGACTTTTCAGCTGCAGTGGATCGACTTCCGGAGTTGGGAGAGCTGGACTTGCGTATAACCATGGTCTCTTTCCCTGATTTGGTTGATTCTTCGGATATGCGCCCAAGGCATTGGAAAGCTCTGGCTACGATTTTGAGAGAAAACTACGATCGTTACGACGGTTTCGTAGTATTACATGGTACGGATACCATGGCATATACTGCTTCAGCTATAAGTTATGTGTTCCAGGGTTTAACAAAACCTGTCATCTTCACAGGTGCGCAGATTCCCATTGGTCAGTTGAGGTCGGATGCCCGTGAGAATTTGATTACGGCAATCCAGATCGCCTCAGCCAGAAACGCAGAGGGCCCGGTAATAAGAGAAGTCGCCATCTACTTCAACTTTGCCTTGCTACGAGGCAACCGGTCCCAGAAAGTGAGATCCAGTGCATTTGCTGCCTTTGAATCTCAGAACTATCCCAAACTGGCACACTCAGGCATATTCATCGAATACTATCGCAGAAATTTCCTCGCCAGCCACAAGCACGACATGAAGTTTGCAGCGGAGTTTGATCCCAATGTTACTTTGATCAAGATTTTCCCCGGGTTATGTAAGAATTCCTTCTTACATACCCTGAAAATTCCCGGGTTGAGGGGAATTGTCCTGGAGACTTTTGGATCCGGCAATACCATGAAAGATGCCTGGTTCGTCGATGCACTTCAGGAAGCCATAGCCAATGACATTGTTATTCTCAATGTGAGCCAGTGTAGCGGAGGTGAGGTAATACAAGGCCGATACGCATCCAGTCAGGTGCTGGAGGAAATCGGCGTGGTGAGTGGTCGGGATATCACTTCGGAGGCTGCCGTGACGAAGCTAATGTTCCTTCTGGCCACCGAAAAATCCACGGAAAAAGTAAAATTGAAACTACAGACTCCCCTTGCCGGGGAAATGGATGCGTAAGTAGCAAAATTTGCAAAAAGTCATTTTTCTTGATTTATTTGTTGGCCTAGCCTCAAATGCAAGGGCTATATTTGAAGAGAGGTGGCCGAGCGGTCGAAGGCGCACGCCTGGAAAGTGTGTATACCCTTATCGGGGTATCGAGGGTTCGAATCCCTTCCTCTCTGCGCGATTTTTACAAATAGGAATTGACGTATTAAACAAATTTTGATTTACATTAAACTTAACCGAAAGACTACCAAACAGATTATGAAAAAGTTATTTACTCTTTTGATGCTTGCGGGTGTTTTGACATTCACGTCTACCAATGCATACGCACAAGATGAAGCAGCTGGGGACTCAGTGAGCACCGAAGCTACCGATAGCCTGGCTACTGAAGAAGCCGAAGTTGTGGAAGAACCGGCACCAGTTCAAGAAGTGGTTGAAGAGCCCGTAGCAGCTGCCGAGCCTGGATTCCATCAGGTGGTGAAGCAGCAGTTTATCGACGGTGGACCCGAGTTCATGGGAATCGTACTTATCTGTTTGATCCTAGGTTTGGCGATCTCTATCGAACGAATCATTACATTGAATCTGGCAACTACCAACGTGAAGAAACTATTAGCTAATGTGGAAGATGCCCTTAGCTCAGGTGGTGTAGAGGCAGCCAAAGATGTTTGCCGAAATACAAGAGGTCCTGTGGCTTCCATATTCATTCAAGGCTTGATGAGGATGTCTGAAGGCATTGAGATGGTGGAAAAATCTATTATCTCCTACGGTTCCGTGGAAATGGGCAAGCTTGAAAGAGGTATGGTTTGGATTTCCCTGTTCATCTCTCTCGCTCCAATGCTTGGTTTCATGGGTACAGTAATCGGTATGATTGGCGCCTTCGATGCGATTGCGGAAGCTGGGGATGTATCTCCCTCTCTCGTTGCCAATGGTATCAAAGTTGCCCTTTTGACAACAGTGGGTGGTTTGATTGTGGCTGTAATCCTTCAACTATTCTACAACTACCTGGTTTCGAAAATCGATTCACTGGTGAACAGCATGGAAGATGCTTCCATCTCTCTTGTGGATATTTTGGTGAAGCATAATCTTTCTAAGTAATTATCCTAAACGAGACAAGACATGGTTGATTTAGGACTAATTACAGGTTATATACTCGTGGGCTTGTGTGCTGTGGCGGCCATCGTAATGCCACTGATACAATCCCTGAGTGACCCCAAATCACTTGCAAAGAGTGGTGTTGGTGTAGGTGTGTTGTTGGTGATATTTCTGATTACCTATGCCATGGCAGATGGTAGTGCGGAAGGTACCACGTCCGGAACATCCAAGATGGTGGGCGCAGGACTGCTTACAATGTACGTATTTGTGTTCATTGCATTGGCAGGAATAATCTATACTGAAATTTCTAAAATTTTAAAATAATGGCAAGAGGCGGAAGAAAACCACCTGAGGTCAGTTCCGGTTCGATGGCAGACATTGCCTTCTTGCTATTGATTTTCTTTCTGGTAACTACCACGATAGCCAATGATAGGGGTATCGCCATGCTGTTACCTCCTCCACCTGATCCAAATCAGGAGGAGATAGAACTAAAATTGCAAGAGCGTAATATCTTCAAAATCCTCGCCAACTCTCAAGACAGGCTGTTGGTGGAGAATGAACCTTATACTGGTACCATGGATGAATTGAAGGAGGACGTGAAAAAATTTGTTTTGAATTTCGGAAATCCTTCTCCAGAGGGAGTTGAAGTCTACAATAGCTTGCCGGCTTCTTTGAAGTCGTATGTCAACCGACATGGGCGTAATCCGGATTCGTCGGATGATCCGACGAGTGGCAACGCGATTGTATCATTCAAGGCCAATCGAGGAACCTCTTATGATCTCTACATTGGCGTGCTTGACGCGGTGAATGCAGCTTATAATGAGATATACTCCTCAAGAGTAGGACTGACAACCCAAGAATGGCTGGAATTGGATAAAGATGACGACATTCAGAGGGATATGTACCAAAGGGCCAGATCCGGCATTCCTAGAGCTATTTCAATTGCAGACCCTGACTAAAAAGAGAATAAGGTATGAGTAAGTTTAAGAAAAGCGCGGACACCTCGCAAGATATCCCAACGGCAGCTTTGCCGGATATCATCTTCATGCTCTTGTTCTTCTTCATGGTGGTGACTGTGATAAGGACGGATGAGATTTTGGTAAAACAAATCCTACCAAAAGCTACCCAGTTGACGAAAATTGAGCGAAAGTCCCTGGTGAGCTACATCTACATTGGTGAGCCAAGGAATACAGGGCAGTTTGGAGATGAACCAAAAATTCAGACGAACGATGTTTTTATCGAGCAAGATGACATCATCCAGTTCGTCAATACGGAGAAAGATAAGCTTTCGGAAGTGGAAAGGGATCAAATCACAATGTCACTGAAGGTCGACGTTGAGGTTAAAATGGGTATTGTATCTGATGTCCAAGAAGAACTCAGAAAAGGAAATGCCCGTAAGATTCTCTACAGTTCCGTACTACGGCTTGAGGATGATTGAAATAGAAGTTTAAATGTAATATCAATGGAAGGCTAGCCGAGAGGTTAGCCTTTTTTTATCTGCTACATGACCCCATCAGATCAGCAGCATCCACCACTGGCCAGTTCTACCGGCAGATGGACCATAACCTCAACAATACTCGCATCGAGCATGGCTTTCATAGATGCTACTGCGCTCAATGTGATACTGCCATCATTGCAGGCTGATTTTGGTGCCATGGGAGGTGATCTTTTTTGGGTGCACAACAGCTACCTGCTCATGCTGGCCGCATTCATCATTGTGGGGGGTAGTCTGGGCGATAAGTTGGGACGTGTCAGGATCTTTCAGTTGGGTATTCTCGTATTTAGTATGGGTTCGGCGCTCTGTGGTTTCTCACAGTCCATTGATCAGCTCATCTATTTCAGGGCAATTCAGGGTTTGGGAGGTGCATTGATGATACCTGGCTCACTTTCAATTATTTCGGCAACTTTTTCCACTGCTGAGAAAGGAAAGGCCATCGGACTGTGGTCAGCGGCAACAACAATCGTCACGATTTGTGGCCCCATTTTGGGAGGAGCACTTGCTGACATAGGGTTATGGCGAGCCATTTTCTATATCAATGTCCCATTGGGAATCCTCTCAATGGTAATACTCTGGCTCAAAGTACCTGAAAGTAAGGACCCGACTCCTTCAAGGATTGATTGGGTGGGAGCCTTCCTTTTGGTCGTATCGCTGGCTTCCATCACCTATGGTTTGCTGGAAGTGCCCGAGCGAGGTTGGACACATACTTACGTCATGGCGAGTTTGTTTACAGGCGTTGCGGCTTTTGTAGCTTTCCTATTGGTAGAAAATCGCGTAACCAACCCAATGGTACCCTTTTCGATTTTTGAAAGCAGAATGTTCTCTGGCGTTAACGTCTTGTCTTTTTTCTTGTACGCCGCCTTAGGCGGGTTCCTGTTGTTTTTGCCGCTCAATCTGGTACAGATTCAAGGATACACACAATTTCAAGCTGGTTTGACGTTTCTCCCCTTTTCCTTACTTATGGTGTCTATGGCTGCTGTGACAGGGCGTCTCACTGATAAATATGGTCCAAGATATTTCCTGATATTTGGCCCTACAGTGACAGGAATTGGTTTTCTTATGCTCTCAATAGTAGGAAGAACAGAGGGCCCCCAGGAATATTGGACAACGTTCTTCCCGGGTATCGTGACTTTTGCTTTTGGTATGTCTATTACCGTGGTGCCTCTGACTACCGCAGTAATGGGGGCAGTTTCGGGCGACCAGTCGGGCATAGCTTCCGGAATCAACAACAGCGTGACCCGAGTAGCGGGTACTTTTATGAATGCAGTTGTAGGGGCGCTGGCTGTAGTTCTTTTTCTACAATACGTGCAATCCGCTACTGCAGGATGGGATTTACCTAGTAATCAGGTGGCGGCAATCCAAGGAGAGGCCAAGCGGTTGGGAGATGCATCAGTTCCTTTGGTAATACCTGAAGAAAGAACCTCGGAACTTCGAAATATCTTCCGTATGGGGTTCATCAATGTCTACAGCCTTGTGGCCATGCTATGCGCCGGACTGGCTTTCCTGTCCGCACTCATTGCCGTGTTCACGGTCAATTCTGAGAAGCGCAATCACTGAACCAGAAACCTTCAGCGGGCTGCCTGATCCCCCCTGACCCCGCGAACCAGACCAGAATAACCAGCTACTCCGGGCTATTTGCAGACCCGTTTCTAATGTGGCACTAAGTCGTATTGCCTTTCTCGTAATGCTACCTGTTGGGAGGTAGGGTTCTGGGTATGGTCATGATTTCCGTCTGCCTGCCATCGATGTATTGTACCCTTTCTCCGTCGAAAAAGGCATCTTCCTCCAGCATGATTCGTATTTCCTTACCCCATTCTTCGATCATGACACCAGTATTGAGTTCTATGGAATAGGCAGTATTCGGATAAAGCTGATAATCGCCAGGTCCGGGGACACCGCCTTGCTGATCCCAAAGACCAATGGTTGGACCTGCGCCATGGCCATGGTAGCCGATGGGATGTGTGTAGATAACACCTTTCAATCCTTCGGAAGTACACTGATCGAGGGTGGCTTTGAGTATTTCGTTGCCAGTTCTACCGGTGATGAAATGACTTGTAAGGATATCCTGCACACGGTTGCCTTTTTTGAAAGCTTCTTTGAGGTAGGCCGGAGGCATTGTTTCACCTGATTTGAGCACATAGGCGTGCTGCTGTGTATCTGTATTGAGTCTTAGATAAGTAATGCCAAAATCCACGTGCAAGAGATCGCCAGGCAAAATCACCTGATCTGCTGGTCGGTCGGAAAAGGCCCTCAAGTGCTCAAATGATTCAGGATCTTTTCTCTGAATGGACACTGAGGGATGGAACCAGGCCGTAAAACCAAGCTCCCGAATCCGATCGCGGTACCACCATACAACATCATCGGTAGTAGTATATCCTGGTTGAATCACCTTCTCTGAAAAGCCCTCAGCAATGACCTGATGGGCCATTCTCACGATGTTCTGATAGACGACCATTTCCCGATCTGTACGGGTTTCCAGCCAACCGATCGCCAGGTCTTCAGCATTGGTGACACGTTTTTGCAGGTTGTTGGGCAATGCCTCCAGCAATTGATCGTAATGTGTGGACGAAATACCATCGGCCAAAGCAAACGTCTCGGATTTGTTGACGCCAATCTTCCTAGGGTTTCTATCGATTATGAGCTCAGCAAGGGCTTTCCATTGGTCGGGCTGGGTTTCTTTGTCCCATGCCTTCTTGAAGAGACTCCCTACGCCATACCGGGCCATGGCGAGTGTTTCCAGTGGCTTGTCCTCGCCCTGATCATAGATGACGAGTATGGTCGTACGGCGAGCACTTTGCCAGGTCGATGGCAAAAAAGTCTTAAGTACGGGATCCTCATTGTATTCTCTGGAAATGATCACCCACATATCAATGCCAGCCCTTCTCATCAACCCGGGCAGTACCGTTTCGGCCCTTTCTTGGAGCCACTCGTCGATCACTTGCGCTCTCTCACGCATGTCCAGGGTTTTGGGGAAATAGCTGTTTTGTGCCGCTGATTGGGTGAAAAGGCCTAGCAAAAGGAAGATTCCAAGTAGTATTCGCATGGGTTGATTTTTAAGCACGGGGAAGATAGTATAAATTCTTATGGATTGGATAGGCTGGAATACTTCAAAGGATTAGGGCAAAATGCTAGCTTTGCAATTCAAGCACTATCCCAAAATGAAATATTACGATTCCATTATCGATACCATCGGTAATACCCCACTCATCAAATTGAACAAGGTTAACGAAGGCATCAAAGGTACCATCCTGGTGAAGGTAGAGTACTTCAACCCGGGCAACTCGGTGAAGGACAGAATTGCACTGAAAATGATAGAGGATGCTGAGGAAAAGGGTATCCTGAAACCTGGGGGTACCATCATCGAAGGCACCTCCGGAAATACTGGCATGGGGTTGGCACTTGTTGCAATAGGCAAAGGCTACAAGTGTATTTTCACCTTGGCAGATAAGCAAAGCCAGGAGAAAATTGACATTCTTCGAGCCGTTGGAGCTGAGGTGATAGTGTGCCCTACCAATGTTGAACCCGAAGATCCGCGCTCCTACTATTCTGTGGCCAGGAAACTAAATGAGGATATCCCAAACTCATTCTACCCAAATCAATATGACAATCCTTCCAACACGGCCTCACATGTTGAAACGACAGGTCCTGAGATTTGGCGCGACACTGACGGAAGAATTACTCACTACGCTGCTGGGATGGGAACCGGTGGCACTATCAGTGGTACGAGTAAATTTCTGAAGGCCCAAAACCCTGACATTGTCACTGTAGGCATCGACACCTACGGTTCAGTTTTCAAGAAATACAAAGAGACCGGAATCTTTGATGATAATGAAGTCTATCCTTATTTGACTGAAGGTATCGGTGAAGATATTCTGCCAAAAAATGTGGATTTCAGTCAGGTGGACCATATCGTCAAAGTCACAGACAAAGACTCTGCGGTCATGACCAGAAGGTTGGCACGTGAAGAGGGTCTCTTTATCGGCTGGTCGTGTGGTGCAGCGGCCTTCGGAGCTTTGGAGTATGCTCGGGAGAACCTGAATGAGGATGACGTGATGGTGATTATCCTGCCTGACCACGGAACAAGGTATCTGGGCAAAGTCTATAACGACAATTGGATGAAAGATCATGGCTTTCTGGAATCTCGAAAGTTCGCGACGGCAAAGGATATCATTGAGCATCGGAATGGATCAAGCGCGCTATACACGGTTGGAAAAGACCTCTCTGTAGGAGAGGCCATTCTAAAAATGAATGCGCAAGGCATAGATCAGGCGCCTGTTGTGGATGGCGAAAGCTTTGTGGGTAGCCTTTCAGACACCAAAGTCCTAAAGAGTTTGCTTGACAACCCGGAACTCAAGAACCATAAGGTAGAGGAAATCATGGATCCTGCATTTCAGTTTGTTGGTATGGACAACACCGTTGATGTGCTTTCCTCGCTGATCAGTAAGGAGAACAAAGCACTTTTGGTGCGTGATGAGAACCGCAAAGTACACATCATCACCCAAACTGATTTGCTGGTGGCAATGACGAACTAGAATCGCTATATTTAGTGTTCTAAAACAAATTCTAACTCTTTGCTTGCAGATCCTCGCTCTTTTGAGCGGGGATTTTTTTTATGAAGAAGAAGGTGATAGCCATTTTTGACAGCGGAGTCGGTGGTCTCACTGTGTTGAAAGAGGCTTCTCGTCAACTTCCGTCAGAGTCATTTCTCTACTTTGCTGATAAGGAAAACGTCCCCTATGGTCCGAAGAGCCGACAGGAAATTCTGGATTTGACCCTCCAGGCTGTTGAGCAGATGCTAAAGTCTTATCAACTCAAAGCACTTGTGATTGCCTGTAATACAGCCACAAGCGCTGCCGTTGCCCATCTCAGGCAGACGTATGACTTCCCCATAATCGGCATGGAGCCTGCAATCAAACCGGCACTGAATAGTCTGAAAGATAGGAAGGTGCTGGTTTTGGCCACAGCGTTTACCCTAAAGGAAAACAAGTTCCACACCCTGGTGGAAAGGCTTGGAGCAAAAGATCAGGTTGAAGCCGTGGCTACAGGGGAGTTGGTACGCTTTGCGGAGGAGGCCGTTTTCGATAGATCTTCCATTGAAGGGTATCTGATAAATAGGCTAGCCGGAATTGACCTCCATGGTTTTGGATTGGTCGTGCTGGGTTGTACCCATTTCGTATATTACCGAGATACCATTGCTGCAAGCACCGGCATTCCTACCATCGATGGGAATATGGGCACAGCCGAGCGACTCCGCTCACTCATAGACCCGCCCTCTTCTGGTATTCAGGAAGTAATCTTCTTTCGCTCAGGTAAAGTATGCGATCGGCAACATTTTGATCCTTGGCTCAATCGACTTTGGTGACGACCAGTTCATCGAAAAAGATATCTCCATTGGGGACGTTGAACTTTAGTCCCGTTACCTCGGCAAGGGAGTTGAGTTCAAACGTTACCAGTCCAAAGTCGAACCACGCATGTGTTTGGTCCCAATCTATCTCCCATGTATCGAGGTGCCAATGTTTGAGACTGGCGCTCAAGTCCGGTGCGTTGTCAAAGCTTAGGGTCAGTTCGGCGTTACTAATTTCGATTTTGATACCGCCGTGCAAAGGAGCTTCGTAACTTCCAGCATATGCCGCGATGTCCAAGGTTGATGACGTGTCTTTGAGTCTGGTGGATTGAATCTTTGAAATTCGGTCATCCCCATCTACATCAGATTCAAGGAATTCCTGTGACCAGTCCCGGCGATCTTCCTTGATGAAGTCATTGAGGAGTTTGAGACAGAGTGGTAGGGTAATACCTGACATACTGTTGGTGAGTATCACAATGCCCAGTTGCTCATCGGGCACCATCATTACCCTCGAATACATGCCGTCGTATCCACCGCTGTGGGTGACGACCATTCTACCAAAATAATCGTATAGTCCCCAACCCAATCCATAGCCAGTGAAGTGCCTTCCGGGAATACGTGCTTCCGAGGCTTCGGTGATTACAAAATTGTTGTGAGGGGTCCAAAGTATCCGCTGCTGATCTCGCGGAAGGACCTCGGTGCCATTCCATATGCCATCGTTCAAATTCATCATCATCCATTGGGCCATGTCGGTAGTCGTGGAGATGATGCCACCAGCTGCACCCATGTTATCCCAATTTACCCAGGAAATTGGGAGATTTCCTTCTGCGGATTTGTGTGGGGTAGCAGCATTGTCTGCGTCCAAATTGTCTATTGATGTAATGGATTTATTCATGCCCAGGGGCTCGAAGAAGGTTTCCTTTACATACTCGTTCCAGTTCTTTCCTGTGACTGCCTTTATCACTTCACCTGCGGTGATAAACATCAAATTCGAATAGCCATACCCAGACCGAAAAGCATAGGCAGGTGGCAGGTGTTTGATCTTCTTGATGACTTCAGCAGCCTCGAGCTGTGATTTGTACCAGATGACATCGCCGCTGAAAGTTCCAAGCCCTACCCGATGGCAAAGCAGGTCGCGAATCGTGGTTTCGGATGTGGAGTACCGGTCATAGAGCTCAAAATAGGGTAGAATATCAACTACCTGATCATCCCAGGAGAGCTGACCATCTGCGACAAGGACCGCAAGAGCGGAAGACACGAAAGCCTTTGTATTTGATGCAATAGCGAATTGCGTGTTGCTGTCGACGGCCAACTCTGAACCCTTCTTCTTCGTGCCAAAACCCTCATTGAAAATGACTTTGTTCTCTTTGACAATGGCAACGGCCATGCCCGGGACACCCCAATCAACTCTTGCTTGCTCAATGTACTTCCGAGTGCTACCTGGGATTGATTGGGCCCATGTGTGCGTGGTAATCGAGTATATCGCAATCAAGACTGCAACTTGTATGTGCTTCATTAATTAGACATTTAGAATAACTGCTTCACCGTAAATGATCCAAAATATAACGATTAATGCTAGGATTCCCGATGATCATCAATAGATACGGATCGTAACGGGGTCTGGAATACAGTGGAGTGTGGGCTCTTAAGCAAGGGCTGGTATTGCCTTCAAGCTCCCCAAGTTTTTTGTGACGTGGAATGACTGAACTTTCAGTTTCCATCTTAAGAGATAAGCAACAAAATTTTCATAAATTCAAGCCATGTCCGAGGTATTAGTGCAATGGCATAACGTCGTCAAAAACCAGGATACCAGCATTCTCAAAGGCTTGTTGCATCCAGATTGTATATTCTATTCCCCCCTTCTGTACAAACCACAGGAGGGTAGGGTACTGACTTCAATGTATCTCAAAGCCGCAGCCCGCATGTTTGGGAAGGCGGAGTATTTTAAATACATCAAAGAGGTAGAACAGGGGAGATCTGCTGTGCTTGAATTCAACGCCAGGTTTGAGGAAATTGAGGTGGATGGTGTGGATATTTTGACCTGGGATGAGCATGGCAAGATCACGGAGTTCAAGGTGATGATACGACCTTTCAGAGCCATTGAAAAGGTGGGGGAGATGATGATGTCCGAACTTCAGGACATCTCACTTAAGGACAAGGTGGGCGTTCAATTGGATAAGACCTGGCGAAAGTTTACGAAATAAGTATTCCTTCACTTAATTTCCCCACTTATTCGAGCATTATGAAGAGTATCGTCGTTTTCTGCGGTTCCAGTGATGGTAATCATGAGTCTTTTACGAAAGTTACTGAAGAGACCGGGCGTTTGCTGGCAAGAGAGGGCATTCGTTTGATCTACGGTGGCGGAGGTATTGGTTTGATGGGGAAACTGGCGCGAGCTGCCTTAGCAGAAGGCGGTGAAGTCGTCGGCGTAATCCCCCATTTTCTCAATACCCGGGAGATAGCCTTCGACGGAGTCACAGAGCTCATCAGGGTGGAGTCCATGCATGATCGTAAAATGAAAATGCATGAATTATGTGATGGGGTAATGGCACTGCCTGGCGGATATGGTACCTTGGAGGAATTGTTTGAGTTCATCACCTGGGCGCAGCTAGGGTTGCATCACAAACCTGTGGGTGTCGTCAATGTGAATGGCTTTTTTGATCCCCTTTTGTCGTTTCTTGATGGGGCCATGAAGTCTGGCTTTCTCAACAAGAGCAACCGGGAAATGCTACTGCAATCCGTTTCACCTTACGAGTTGCTAGGGATGATGAAGTCATACCAGCCAATAAAAGTGACCAAATGGATGAGTTCCGAAGAGACTTAGACAAAAGCCGAGAGCAAAAGGCAGCCAATCAATCCGCATAGGGCAATGAGTGTCTCCATCACCGTCCAGGATTGCAGGGTTTGCTTTTCGGTGAGGCCCAGGTAACGATTGACCAACCAAAAGCCACTGTCATTTACATGTGAAAGAATTGTTGCTCCGGAAGCGATGACAATGACCACCAGGGCTTTCTGAAATTCTCCTAAATCCACCCCCATCACCGGTGCAGTCAAACCAGCCGCTGTGATCATGGCCACTGTGGCGGACCCTTGAAGAATACGCACCACGGCTGACACTAGAAATGAAAACAACAGCAATGGCATACCACTGGATGAAATCGCCTCTGCAATCATCTTCCCGGAACCGGTATCAACCAGGAGTTGCTTGAAAGCTCCCCCTGCTCCGGTGAGCAAAATGATGGTTCCGGCAGTGGCTAGAGAATCCGTACTAATTTCAAAAAGTTCTTGTCGCGAGTAGCCTCTGCGTACGCCCAGGAAGTACCAAGCCAAAAGGTTGGCAATGATAAGGGCGGTGAATGGATGCCCAAGAAGTTGAATCAAGGGCAATATGGGATTACCGGCAAGGAAGTTGGATGAGACGGTGTTACCGACAATAAGAATGATGGGGATCCCAATAATCCCACTTATCAATCCAATTGGGGGAGTTTCTGACGATCCGGCGTGCGTGATTTCCGCAGGTGCTGGGATATGTATTTTCCTGGCGATGATGCGACCAAAAAGGGGGCCGGCTACGAAGGAGGTGGGTATCCCGATAATAAAACCAATGAGTATTACTGCGCCAAGATCGGCGCCAATGATTTCCGCGACAGCAATGGGGCCAGGAGTGGGGGGGATGAAGCTATGGGTGATGGCGAGACCGGCTAATAGCGGTATCGCATAGAGGAGCAAAGATTTCTCAGTTTTTCTCTGTAGCGCATATACGATGGGTACCAGGATAATAAACGCGACATCGAAGAATACGGGAATGGCCACAAGGAAACCCGTGATCACCAGTGCCCAGGGAGCTCGTTCTTCACCGAATCGCCCCAGGAGGTATTGGGCAAGCCCTTGAGTACCTCCTGATTTCTCCAGGATAGCACCAAATATCGAACCCAGTCCAACGACAGTTGCCACAAATCCCAGTGTGCCTCCCATGCCGTTCTGCATGCTTTGAACAATATCCAGTGGTGGCATACCCGCTACCAGTCCGACGACCAGGCATGCGATGAGGAGTGAAATAAAAGCCTGAATACGCAAAGCAAGGACTAAAGTCAGCAGAACGGTGACACCGAGGAATACGGCTAGCAGTAAGTCAATTTCAATCATCTTTTGATTTATTGGGTCAGAATATAGTCACAATTGGAGTTTGCTTATGATCTGATCCACAATCTCCACCGGTGAAGCGGAAATGTCCAACTTCAAAGCCTGGTCTGGGGCTTCCAAGGTCTCCAACTGTGACTTTAGCAAGGCTGGGGGCATAAAATGGTCTGCTCGCGCTTTCATCCGCTTGGATAGCAGTTCAAATGATCCTGTAAGAAATATCCAGGAAATGGCTACGGACTCGAACGAGGAGAGTGTCTTACGGTAGCTAGCTTTCAGTGAAGAACAGGCCAGAATGGCTCCTGGAGGTCGTTGGGACCAATTCTTTATGTGTTGGGCAAGCGCGGTCAACCATGGTTCCCGATCTGCATCATTCAATGGCAATCCTGCTCTCATCTTGCTGATGTTGGCTTTAGGATGAAAATCATCAGCATCGAAAAAAGGAATGTTTGTCTTATCTGAGAGAAGCTTGCCAACCGTTGTCTTCCCGGTCCCCGAAACCCCCATGATGACGATTACCTTGCTCATCAGAGGTCAATTATCATACCTTCTACGGCTACGTTGAAGCCTTGTTGTAGCAACTCCCACCTGGCCTTTTCGCTTGTCAATAGTGGGTTTGTATGGTTGAAATGTGTGAAGAACACCTTCGCCTTGTCCTTGGGCTTGAGTTCCCGGAGATGTTCGACGGTCTCTACTACAAACGGAAGTGGAATTTTGGACATATCCCTGCCTGGCAACTCGCCATTTTGATTGAAGGTCCCGTCAACCAAGGCAATATCGCAGCCTTGAATGACCGCAACCAGGTCTTCTTCCCATTCCTGCCATTTGTTGATGTCCGGGATGAAGACCACTCTCTTTTGGGGCCCCTCGATTTCAAAACCGACTGTCTCTGAGAATTCGTCACGGTGAGGAACTATGAATGGCCTAATGGTGAGCTTCGGAAGCTCCACTTTTCTGCCATCTTCCAGGTCTCGAATTTCTATGTTCTTCAAAGCAACGAGTTGGCTCCATGGACCATTGGTTTCCAGGAAAGTTCTCATTTTCGGCATGGCATAAACAGGGACTTTCCAGGCTCCCATGGCTTCTCTTCCCAAGTACATGAGGCCTGTATAGTGACCAATGTGGGCGTGGGTGAGGAATATGCCATCAGGAAAAATCGGTTGTTGCAGTAGCGCATTGCGAAGGTTATCCCACTGCTCGGTGAAATCAGGCGTCGCATCGATCAAATAGGCCTTGCCTTGCTGGTGATCCAAAATGCCAAGGGAGCTTACCAGTCGCTTTTCCTGCAGGCCTTCCCGGTAGACTCGGCAACAGGATCTGTCACATCCCACCTGAGGGTACCCTGCATCCTGGGCAATGCCCAGGATCATCAATTGGATTTCAGATTTTTGTGCAAATACCCAGGGTCCGCACAAGAGCAAATACATCCAAAATACGAACTTTGGGGTCGCGTCGAGTAAGCGTTTGTCCATGCCTAGAAGTAAATATCGTAATTTCGAACTGTCTTCTTGGGAATTGAGTTAATCAATCCGAATCGCACATGACTTTTTTCTTTTACTTGCCTTTCCTTCTTGGTTTTGTGGTAGTCGGTGTCTACGGTGAAAGGAAGATTTCCGCATTCATACAAAACCGCCTGGGCCCGATGGAGGTAGGTCCGAAGGGGGCCCTCCAGACGATTGCCGACCTTTTGAAGATGCTCCAAAAAGAGGATATCGTTCCCGCAAAAGCAGATCGAGTTTTGTTTATAATGGCTCCACTGGTTGTTTTTGCGGCGATTTTCCTGGGGTTTGCCGTGCTGCCCTTGACAGCCGGTGTATCTGGTAGCGCAATTCCCACAGGTATATTCTTTCTGCTGGCCATTGTTTCACTGGATGTGCTTGGTGTCCTTATGGCTGGCTGGGGGTCGAATAACAAATTCTCGCTGTACGGTGCCATGAGATCAGTTTCACAGATTGTGTCCTATGAGATTCCATTGGGACTGAGTGTGCTTTGTGTAGTGATGATTACGCAAACGCTGGATATGCATCAAATGAGTGTGCAACAAGGCACTGGCTTTGAGAATTACCTCTTCGGGATCCGAGCCACCAACCTCTCAATCAGTGGTATCGGTGGCTTTCTGACATGGAACATTTTCAGAGCACCCTTGCTGTTGGTTGTTTTTCTGATATTCTTTATCGCTGGTTTGGCAGAAGCCAATAGAGCTCCATTTGATTTGCCAGAGTCTGAATCTGAAGTGATAGGTGGCTACCATACTGAATACTCAGGGTTTAGATTTGGTATCTTCATGCTGGCTGAATATGGTATGATGCTATTAGTGTCATTTCTGGCAGCTATTTTGTTTTTTGGTGGCTGGCAGACACCTCTACCGAACATTGGTGGCCTCCAGTTGGCAGATTGGACTACCGGTGAGTTCTGGGGTGTTTTTTGGCTGGTGGGCAAGGCACTGGTGTTTGTCTTTATTCAAATGTGGATTAGGTGGACCGTGCCAAGACTACGTGTAGATCAACTAATGGATATGGCGTGGAAGTATCTTACACCGATTGCGTTGGTTATGGTTTTTTTGTGTGGGATTTGGAGGCTATGGGTGATGTAACTTTGAGTTGAAATGGAATACCTGGATAACATCAAGAAATCTGCAAGTACCATCAAAGAAGGATTGGTACTTACGTTCAAGCATCTTCTGGAGGCTCGGGAGGCCAGGAAACCCATAGGCATTGAGGAGGCGGATTACTTTGATCAGAAGACTGGTTCCGTCACTTTGCAATATCCTTTTGAGTCTTTTCCTGTCCCGGACAATGGCAGATATCGACTGCATAATGAGATTGATGACTGCATCGTTTGTGACAAATGTGCCAAGATCTGCCCTGTGGATTGCATTGATATTGAGCCGATCAAGGCAGTTGAAGAATTGGGCAAGACCTCAGATGGAACGCCCAAGAGAATACATGCAGCAAAGTTCGATATTGATATGGGCAAGTGCTGTTTCTGCGGTCTCTGTACCACTGTCTGCCCAACGGAGTGTTTGACGATGACTAAGGTTTATGATTTTAGCGAATTTGACATCGAAGACCACAACTACGCATTTGCGGAAATGACACCGCTGGAAATCCTGGAAAAGAAGAATGCGCTCGAGCAGCATCAGCAGGCTAAAGTGTCGGCATTGAAAAAAGATACCTCCCCCGCACAAGCACCGAAGCCTGTTGTGCCTAAAGCGGGGATGGCTAAGCCTAAGTTCAAGCCTAAACCTATGGTGCCAAAAAAGCCTAATTCCGGAAAATGAATTTATCGGAAGTACTTTTCCTCGTGTTTGGCACGGTTGCTTTGGTTGGCTCCTTATTGATCTTAATCACCAGGAATGTTGTCCATGCAGCGATGTTGCTGGTGACAGTACTTCTATCTCTGGCTGCCATTTTTGTTCTCTTTAGTGCGGACTTCCTGGCTGTCGTGCAGTTACTGGTGTATGCAGGGGGCATTGTGGTTTTGCTGGTTTTTGGAGTCATGTTGACCAAGCGTAAAGCAGATGGAAAACTCTTGAGCTCCACACAATTCATTTTTCCCGGGGTTCTGTTGGGTGGATTAATCCTGATGCTATTGGTGAGGACAGTCGGTGGCGTAGAGTCGTTCTACTCAGGGTCCGAGGCGACGAAGCCTAATCAGGTGGAAACAACGGGCATCGCCTTTATGACTGAACATCTACTGGCGTTTGAATTGATTGCTTTTATCCTGTTGGTTGTCTTGGTCGGTGCTGCTTTTATCGCCAAAAAACAAACACAGATTGATTGACCTGTCGACATATGGGCTCTACCTGGCTGCGGCCTTATTCGCCGTGGGTCTTGTGGTAATATTGACGAAGCGAAATATCATATTCGTCCTGGTGGGTACTGAACTGATTCTCAACGCCGCCAATCTCAACCTGGTGATCTTTTCTCAATCAGACCCTAACCTGCAGGGACAACTTTTTGCTGTTTTTTCCATCGTAATAGCAGCCGCAGAGGTGGCAGTAGCACTGGCATTGCTGCTGAATATCTTCAAATATTTGAAGACTTCTAATTTGAACGACCTAAATCAGCTGGGGCATTGAGTGATTTATTGACCTTTCAGTTGATACTTCTACTCCCTGCTCTGAGTGGGCTGGTATTGTTTCTTTTCCGAAACAAAGCCCTTGTTCTGTCAGTATCGATTCCCTTGTTGGTCCTGACTGTAGCTTTATCTCTTTTCTTGTGGTCGAGTCTGGAACAAGAGATTGCCGGCCGTTGGGAATGGTTGCCGGGCATATCTATGGGTTGGCGGCTCGACGAGATAGCACTTTCCCTGGTGACATTGGTCTCCCTTGTGTCTCTACTGGTTCATGTTTTTTCATACTATTACATGGGTCATGATCCGGGCATTCATCGCTACTACCTTAAGCTTGGGTTCTTCACAAGCGCGATGATTGGCTTGTTGGGAGCAGATCATTTGATATTGGTTTTCTTCTTTTGGGAACTGGTTGGGTTTTTCTCCTACCTCCTGATAGGCTTCTGGTTTCGTGATCCCTCTAAAGCGCAGGCGGCTCGTAACGCCTTCATTACCAATAGGGTTGCTGATGTGTGCCTCCTCTTTGGCATTATTTCGCTAGGCTTTGGTACCGATACCTTTTTTATATCGGAGCTGACGCTGACGAACAATGACTGGGTTTTTGTAGGCTGTACAGGCATCTTACTCGGCGCCATGGGAAAATCGGCCCAATTTCCATTTCACACCTGGTTGCCACATGCTATGGCAGGCCCCACGCCAGTTTCTGCGCTCATTCATGCCGCTACCATGGTGGCCGCGGGTGTTTACCTCCTGGTACGGATAGTTCCTTTTTTTCCTTGGGAGCTTGGTGTGGCTACATCGGCTGTGGGGGCATTTACGGCGTTGATGGCGGCCTACTTTGCCTTGACGCAGTTTGATATCAAAAAGGTTTTGGCTTATTCCACCATTTCGCAGCTGGGTTACATGGTGATGGCAGCTGGTTTTGGAGCGGTGGAGATGGCTTTCTTCCATCTTTGGACACATGCTTTTTTCAAAGCCGGGTTGTTCCTGGCGGTTGGCGTGATCATTCATCAACTGTCGAATAGCAAATCCATTCCCGATGCGCAGGATATCCGCTACATGGGTGGGCTACGTCAGGTTCTGCCAGTCACATTTTGGACATTCAGTTGCTGTATGGCAGCCCTGATGGGTTTACCATTTTTTACTGGGTTTCTTTCGAAAGACGGTATTCTTGCTGCAGGGATGAGCTGGTCATCCAATCAGGGTGAAGTATTCGCTATTATTCCGGTCATTGGCTTTGTAGTCGTGTTTCTAACGGCTTTCTACATGATTAGGCTTTGGAAGATGGTCTTCTTCGGTCCCAATTCCCAGCCAAGGCATTCTGAGCCAATCGCAGCCAGCCTTCCGCTGATTCTACTGGCATTGGGTTCTCTGTGGTTTTGGTATTCGCCAAACCCTATTGGCCATCAGTTTGCTTTTCTAGATCGTTTGTTCGGTTCGGCGAGTACGCATGCCACCGCAAGCATCTGGATTGCTATGGTTTCTGTCTTTCTGGCAGTTGGAGGGGGACTTGTAGCGTGGCGAAAAAAGCATGGCCGTCTGGTGGAAACCGGTTTTGGCGGCTGGTCGTACTTTGGCCTTTATTTGGATCAGCTCTACCAGAAAGTGATTGTAAGATCTTACAATGGCTTAAGCAATCTAACCTTCACAGTAGACAGGCGAATCCTTGACGGTGCGATCCATGCCGTGGCAATATTCACGGTGGTACTGTCCAAATTGGTGCAGGCCTTTGATCAATATATGGTGGACGGAGTGATTAATTTCGCAGCTTACTTGTCGAAGACACTCGGAGATGTGCTTCGTCGACAACAGGCATACAGTATCCAACTGCAATTATTTTGGGTGCTGCTGGCAGTGGCAGGGGTGCTTTGGTTCCTTCTTAATTGACGAAAACGAGATGCAAGGATATTTACTCACACTGATTATTTTCATACCCCTGCTTGCCGCCGGGGTACTAATAATCGTCCCTGATAACCGGCCCCAACTCATCAAGTATGTTTCCCTGGCTGCAACATTGTCGCAACTTGTTATTGCTATCATCATACTTGGGTCATTTCGTATGGCCAACGTCGATACGCACCTGGTTGATTCCTTTCAGTTTGTAGAGCAGAAAGTGTGGTTTGAAATGTCACTGGCCTCATTCGGTTCCTTCCAGGTCGAATATTTCTTAGGTCTTGACGGGATTAGTCTGCCATTGGTGCTGCTATCGGTGATCCTATTGGTCATTGGTGTAATCAGCTCCTGGAACCTTACCAAACAGGTGAAGGGGTATTTTATGCTCTATCTTCTACTGGCTACTTCTATTGTTGGGTGCTTTTTGGCGCTTGACTTCTTTCTATTCTACCTCTTTTTCGAACTAATGCTCTTACCCATGTTCTTTCTTATTGGGATATGGGGAGGTAAGCGACGGTCCTACGCTTCTATCAAGTTTTTCATCTACACACTTGTTGGATCGCTGTTCATTCTTATGGTGATGATCGCTCTGTATATCTCCGTCACCAACGAGGAGGGTGTACACACCTTCAACATCCTGAGCATGATGAGCCTGGAAAACTTTGAGTCTGGCAGTTTGCTCGATCCTGCAAATCTTGCCCGATTTCTGGGGCTTCATTTGCGTGAACTAGCATTTCTCGCGTTGATGCTAGGATTTGCCATTAAGCTTCCGGCAGCTCCCTTACATACCTGGCTTCCCGATGCGCATGTCGAGGCACCTACTGCTATTTCGGTGATACTGGCTGGACTACTCCTGAAAGTTGGGGGTTACTCCTTTTTCAGAATTGCCTACGCGATTTTTCCGGATGCGGCTGTGCAGTATTCCTTCTTTCTGGGTGGGGTAGGTGTCTTCTCAATCATCTACGGTGGACTCAATGCGCTGGCCCAAACAGATTTCAAAAGACTTGTGGCTTACAGCTCCGTCTCACACATGGGCTTTGTACTCCTGGGGCTGTCTGTACTTACAAATGAGGGAGTCAGTGGTTCGCTCTTTCACATGATTTCCCATGGGCTGATTTCCGGGGCATTGTTCTTAATTGTTGGAGTCGTATATGATCGTTCTGGTGATCGGACGATCGAAAATTTCAGTGGACTCGCCAGCAAATTGCCGCTATACACTTTTGTCGTCGTAGTGGTGTTCTTTGCTTCTTTGGGATTGCCAGGGCTATCCGGCTTTGTTGGGGAGATTCTCGTGTTGATGGGTGTATTCGCCGGTGCCAAGCAGGAGACCGTTCCGGTTTGGTTTGCAATCCTTTCCACCGTGGGTATCATCGTTTCTGCTGTGTATTACCTATGGACACTCCAGCGCATGTTTTTTGGTCAATATTGGTTGAGAGACCAGTCCTGGGAACCAAAAATGGTGGATCTCAGCATTAGGGAGATGCTTATGCTTCTTCCCTTAGTGTTGCTGATTATCGTACTGGGCATTTGGCCAAGGGCAATTTTGGATTATTCGGAGGTTACGATCTCACAGTTTCTGCAGCATGTGCTACGATTTCCTCCGCTATGATTGATACCGACATCACTCAAATACTCCGGTCAAACCTGGAAGGCCTATCTCAGTTATCTCATTTGTTGGTCATCGTATTTGGTGCGGTATTGCTTTTGGTTGTTGGTCTATTCACCAATCGGAAGTCACTTGTCGGGGCTATGTATTGCCTGCCGTTGTTGGCTTCTCTCTATTTCATCTCTTTTCGGATTGAAACCTTATTCGGTGGACAAATAGTCACAGGGCCCGTAGCCAGCAGTGTTCAACTCATTGCCATAGTTACTTGCTTGTTGTTGGTTTTGTACCCCAGATTCCTAAGCCGACCTATGGAAGTTCAGTTTCTGGTTCTGGCGCTTTTGGTAGGCAGTCTTTTGATGACAGTCGCAAAGCATCTTCTACTGATTTATTTGTCCATAGAACTGGCATCTTTGGCTGCATACCTGCTCACAGCCTTCACTTTCAAGAAGGGCGCCTTTGAAGGAAGTCTCAAATACCTACTGACGGGTGTCGTCAGTTCTGCCATAATGATCTATGGCATATCGATTCTATATGGTACCAGTGGCTCGCTGATGCTTGAGGATCTACAGATCAACTCACCCTGGGGGCTGGCTGGGGCATTTTTGTTTGCAATCGGTATATTGTTCAAGGTATCAGTTTTCCCGATGCATGTTTGGGTACCCAATACCTATGTGGCGGCACCGATTGAGATCGTGGCCTTGATGGCGGTGGTTCCAAAAATTTGTGGCTTCTTGCTCCTGGGTAATTTTGTATTGAGTCTGGAGCACGAGCTGATCAATCAGGTACTCATGCTCTTGGCATTGGCGACGGTAGTGTTGGGGTCATTCGCTGCTATCCTTCAAAGTGAAGCCAAGCGGCTCCTGGCCTATGGCGCTGTGGCACATTCCGGGTTAATGTTACCCCTGGTCATTGTATCCGGTGAGAACCAGGGAGCTTTTCTATTCTACGCATTGATCTATGCGATCATGAACCTGGGTGTATTCTATTTCATTGCGATTCATGATAACAATGATGAAGCGTTGACGCTAGATAGGTTGAAAGGTCTCGGCAAACCGTATGGGTTATTGGGTGCTTCCGTTTTGGTCATTTTGATGGCATTGGTTGGGCTCCCACCAACTTCGGGGTTCTCCATAAAGCTGACTCTTTTTTCGGAAGTGTGGGTCAATTATGCGGAGGGTGGCAATCGAGTAGTTTATCTCTTTTTTATTGTCGGTATACTCTCGACCGCTGTATCACTTTTCTATTATCTCCGCATACCCTACTACTATTTCCTGAAAGAGAGTACGGAGCCATGGTTCGCCATAAAAAAACATCAGGTCTGGGTGACAACTTTTTTTGCGTTGCTGTTGTTGTGGTTTTTTATCGAACCTGACATTTTCGATAACTTTGTCTCAACCATGAGTAAACCATGAGCCACTTTCAACTATGAGCGATCCCATCAAGCACGAATGTGGTGTCGCTCTTCTGCGTCTGCGTAAGCCCCTTCAGTATTATATTGACAAATATCGAACGCCCAATTATGCTGTCAGCAAGATGTACCTGCTGATGCAAAAACAGCACAATCGAGGTCAGGATGGGGCAGGAATAGCGAATATCAAAATCAATGTTTCACCTGGTCAGCGTTATATCAGCCGCTACCGCACCATCGACCCTCGGCCAATTGAAGATCTTTTCAACAAGATCTACCGAAAGTTTAGAAAGGTTCAGAAAGAAGACAAGTCAAAACTGTCCGATGCTGAATGGTTGAAGGACAACTTGGCGTTTTCCGGCGAGGTATGGTTAGGTCACCTCAGATATGGTACGCACGGCAAGAATAGCATAGAGAGCTGCCATCCATTTCTTCGACAAAACAACTGGCGGAGCCGCAACCTCGTCATGGCTGGCAACTTCAATATGACCAACGTTGATGAGCTCTTCGAACGGCTCGTGGAGCTTGGTCAGCATCCAAAAGAGAAGACTGACACTGTCACCGTGATGGAGAAGATTGGTCACTTTCTGGATGACGAAAACCAGAAGATTTTCGAAAAATACAAAAACGATGCAAACAACAGGGAGATCACTAGTCTGATCGAGCAGGAGTTGGATTTGCAAAAAGTATTGCAGCGTGCCTGCAAGGATTTTGATGGTGGATATACCATGGCAGGTTTGGTTGGTCACGGCGCGAGCTTTGTCGCACGGGATCCGGCAGGTATCCGACCCGCATATTACTATGTTGATGATGAGGTCATCGTCGTAGCGAGTGAGAAACCCGCGATCAAGACCACGTTCAATTGCCAATATGAGGATATCAAGGAAATAGAACCAGGGCACGCGCTCATCATTGGCAAAGATGGCCGATATCGGCAGGCACAGTTCAGGGATCCTGTGGAACGTCAATCTTGTAGTTTTGAACGCATCTATTTCTCCCGGGGCACTGATCCCAATATCTACCAGGAACGAAGGGATCTGGGGGAATTGCTTATACCACAGGTGCTGAAAGCAATCAATTTTGATCTTAAGAATACGGTGTTTTCGTATATTCCGAACACCGCGGAGACTTCGTTTCTTGGCTTGATGCGTGGAATTGACAAATACCTCATCAACAAGCGCAAGGAAGTCATCCTGGAAGGTAAACCTTCAGCAGACGCCTTGGAAGACCTGCTCAGTTTCACACCACGAGTTGAGAAACTTGTGTTGAAGGACGTGAAATTGAGGACTTTCATTACGGATGATGAGCATCGGGATGACATGGTTGCGCATGTATATGATACCACCTATGAGGTGATCCGCAAGGAAATCGATACGCTGGTGGTCATTGACGACAGCATTGTACGAGGCACTACCCTGGAGAAGAGCATTCTCACACTTCTGGACAAGCTTGAGCCCAAGAAAGTCGTGGTGGTGTCATCGGCCCCTCAAATCCGCTTTCCTGATTGCTATGGCATAGACATGAGCAAGATGAAGGACTTCCTTGCATTCCGTGCGATGCTGGAATTGCTGAAAGAAGAAGATAAGGAGTACCTTCTTGACGAGGTGTTTGACAAATGCCTGGCCGCGATTGGGCAGAATGACCAGCCCAATTACGTGAAAGAGCTCTATGATCAGTTCAGCTATGACCAGATATCGGAAAAGATCTCGCAGATTGTGAGGCCCAAGAAGATGAAGGCAGAGGTTCAAATTGTGTATCAGACAGTAGAGAACCTTCATCGGGCTTGTCCCGATCATCAAGGGGATTGGTATTTCACAGGCAATTACCCTACGCCCGGCGGCAATCGGGTGGTAAATCGAGCCTTTATCAATTATATGAAGGGGGTGGAAGTACGAGCCTACTAGGCGTAAGCCCGAGGTTCGAGGTATTTGTGCCAGTCTTGCTGAAGTCTACCGGCCGAGGACTTCAGGAATACAATGTAAGACGGCTTTACAGGATTTTTTGAAAGCTTCAGGCCTGCCTCCTCGGGTGTATCGTCACCCTTTCTCGAGTTGCAGTGCTTGCATGCAGTGACCAAATTGGTCCAACTGGAGGGGCCACCTTTGGACTTCGGAACAACATGGTCTAGTGTTAGATCCTTTCCAGTGCCACAGTACTGGCATAGGTAACCGTCTCGCTTGAATAGGTTATACCTGGTGAGTACCACACCTCTGTAAGGTACATGCTTATAATCGTACACCCGTATCACAGATGGATGTGGGTAAGACCTGCTGACTGAGCGCAGTTCCTTGCCTTTCACACCCTCCAACAATTCTGCTTTGTGGAGGAATACCAACAAAAAAGCCCTTTGCACAGAGCAGAGGGTGAGTGGTGTATAGTCCTGATTCAATACGAGTACAGTCGTCATAGGGGGTAGCGCTTGGGGGGTTGAGGTTACACTTTCAGTTCATTCCTAAATTTTTCCTGTTCTTTTTTCTTCAATGTTTCTCTCTTATCGTAGAGTTTCTTTCCGCGAGCCAGGGCTATTTGCATTTTTGCCAGGCCCCGGCTGTTGATGTAGAGTTTCGTGGGAATAATGGTAAGGCCCTTCTCTTCCGATTTCTTTTTCAGCTTTTCCAATTCCTTCGATTGCAAAAGAAGTTTCCGCTCCCGAAGTGGGTCGTGATTGTTGTATGTGCCTTCGGTATAGATGGAGATGGTCATACTTTTCACAAACAACTCCCCTTTCACAAAATGACAAAAAGCCTCCTGTAAGCTCACTTTGCCTTCACGAATGGATTTGATTTCGCTGCCTTGCAGTACCAGACCAGCCTCGTAGGTATCAATGAATTGATACTCATAGGAGGCTTTTCGGTTTCTGATCGATATGTCTTTTGAGAATCTTGCTTCTTTCTTCATCACGCCTAATGCTAAAAATAACACCAAATACGCCAGCGGTGCAATTCTTTGGCAGGGATATGCTGACAAGCCAGATCCGCAACCCCCTTAGTACTGCAATTAGAAATTAATTTGGTGACCCGCCTATGCCAGCGGCATACGTGGCATTGGCGTAGTATCAAGCATCGCGAAGTCTTGCTTCAGGAATTGGTAATACCCAGTCAATGAGATCATGCCAGCGTTGTCTGTGCAATACTCAAATTTGGGTATATAGGTTTTCCAACCATGCACGTCTCCCAACTCTCGGAGGCGGCTACGAAGGCCGGAATTGGCTGACACTCCCCCGGCGATGGCTACATGCTTCACTTCATGCGCTGTTGCTGCCGCGACAAGTTTCTCCTCTAACATGGCAATCAACGCTGCTTGATAACTTGCAGCAATATCCGCCAGATTCTGCTCCACAAAAGAACTATCTTTCTGGATCTCCTTCCGAAGAAAATACAGAAGGCTAGTCTTGATTCCCGAAAAGGAGTAGTCAAACCCTGAGATCTCCGATTTCGCAAATTGGAATTTGGTAGGATCTCCGGATTTTGCGTGCTGATCGACCAGGGGCCCGCCAGGGTAGGCGAATCCCAGCAGCTTTGCCCCTTTGTCAAAAGCTTCACCTACTGCATCGTCCAAAGTCCTTCCGATCACCCTCATTTTCAGGTAATCCTCCACCAGGACCAGTTGAGTGTGTCCACCACTCACGGTCAAACAAATGAACGGGAAACTGGGCTTAGGGTCTTCGATGAAATGCGAAAGGACATGTGCTTGCATGTGGTTCACAGCTATCAATGGAACTTCCAAAGCCATAGCCAATGACTTAGCAAACGAACTCCCAACCAATAAAGCACCTAAAAGACCAGGGCCCTGCGTATACGCTATCGCAGATAATTCGTTCAAGTCAATAGAGGCGGTCCGTAGCGATTCTTCTATGATGGGGACGATGTTCTTTTGGTGTGCTCGGGAAGCAAGTTCTGGAACTACGCCCCCAAATTGCTTATGCACTGATTGTGTGGCAATTATATTGTTTATTACTTTGCCGTCACGGCAAATGGAAGCGGAGGTTTCGTCACATGAGGATTCGATTCCCAGGATCGTTGAGCTCATAGAATTTTGTGTGTGAAAGCAAATTTGTCCATAAAAAGCCTATTCCGGCGCATCATGAAAGCTTTGCAGCTTTCCGTTTTGGCATTTGCAATTCTCTTTTTGCTCATCTTTATTGTGTTACAGCTGCCAACTGTTAAGCTCGCATTGGCCAAAAAAGTCGTGGCCTTTGTTGAGGAGAGAACCTCCCATCGCGTTGATCTAGAGGGTGTTACAGTTTCATGGCTGGATCATTTTGTCCTTGAGAATGTAAGCCTGAGGGATCTTGAAGATAGCGTGATGCTTGAAGCCGGGCAAGTTCGAGTAGATTTCACCCTCACCACCCTCATCAATCGCGATGTGCTGCGTTTGGATGATATTTATCTCAGTGACTCAAGAATCAATCTCGTACGGTATCCGGAAGCACCGTCATTAAACCTTAAGATTTTTCTGGATTCACTATCCAATCAACCTGTCAAGGGAGAGCGACGTAAGCTTGCGATCTCTGTAGGCAATATAGAGACGGATCGTATGCGCTTTCACCATACCAATCTCAATAAGCAGCAGAAGCCAGACTTTATTGATCCGAACTACCTGAGTTTGTACATTAATCACGGTTTGTTCAGTGATCTCAAACTATGGTCCGATACCCTGGACCTGGATGTACTCCAATTACAATTGGAGGAGAGGGAAAGGGGCATGGTTGTCAATTCATTCAATTCAAAACTCCACCTGGATCCCCATCATATCGTTCTGGATGATTTTGCTTTGGAGACCCCCTCCAGCCAAGTCGGAGACTCATTGAGCCTCACTTTCAATCATCTTGGCAACCTTGGATACTTTATGGATTCGGTGGTACTCCACGCGAGGCTGGATGAGGCGTTGCTCTCCACCAGGGATTTGCGCTATTTTGGTAAGGTGGGTGTTGATACCACTTTCCAACTGTCAGGTGGGTTTAGTGGTACTGTATCCAACTTATCGGTGGACAACCTCAGCATTTCAACCGAGACCGGGAGCTTCGTGATTTGCAGCGGTACACTCATCGGACTTCCGAGGTTGCGCAATACCTTCCTTGATATCGATGTTGAGGATGGAATATTGCGTACAGGAGATATCCGAAAAACCATCGGCAAGTATTCATTTGGTGATGACATCAGAGTACAAGGTAATTTTTCAGGATTTGTCACAGATTTCGTTGCCTATGGGCTCTTTCAAACGGCACATGGTACGGTAAGGAGTAATCTGAACTTCAAAATACCTACGACCATGGCGGAAGCGAAATACAAGGGAGACTTCCAGTTGCAGGATTTTGACCTTAGCCGGGTCTTTCGTGATACAATCGTTGGTACGGTAGACATGCATGCAACCGTAGTCGGAGAAGGGTTGACTCGGGAGAATGCGGATTTTTTCCTGGATGCTGAATTACAAAATTTGCTATTCAATCGCTATCGCCTCGATTCAATGGATGTTCGGGGCAGCTTCAGAGAGAATTTTTACGATGGCACCGTAGAAGTTAACGATCCGAACTGCCGCATTTCGGGTAGTACGCGAATCGACCTGACGGGGTCTACCGAATCACTTGCGCTGGATTTGGACATTTGGACCTTGCATCTTGAACCCCTGAACTGGTCCAGTTCGAAATTCGATATACAATCGAAGTTGGCTGTCCAATTGGAAGATCTGGAGTTGGACCGGGCTACAGGTAGTTTGAACTTTGAGAATACCTATCTGGAGAAGGCTTCGGGTAGCTACTACATCAACGATTTTCTACTTTCCTCCAGCAGAGCAAAAGGCCGACGAGTATACACCCTTCATTCACCAATGTTGGAAGGTCAGCTCGCAGGAAAGTTTCTCCCCAGTGAAGTCCTTGACGACTTTCCTGTAATCGCACGTGATTTCTACACACTGCTTACGGAGGAGCGGGACAGTATCGATTCGAAAATCAGCCATGCTATGAACCAGGACAACTATCAATGGGAGCTGACCCTCGACATCATCGAATTGAACACGTTATTCGAATTTTTGCAAATGCCGATAGCAATTTCCAGGAACAGCCATTTTGAGGCTGCTTTTAGGAGAAGTAAGAATATCAACTTAGATGTGCTTTTTGAATCGGACTCGATAACCTATCAGAATGCGACCGTTTTTGACAATCTCCTGGAATTCAATGTCTCCAGGGACACTTCTTCTTCCGATGTGTTGGCCATCATCCAACTGGCTTCCAGGCGGCAACGCTGGCAACGTTTTGCAGAGACACAAAACTTCTTCCTGGAATCAGTCTGGTTTAATAATGAAATTGACAGCAGGATTGAACTGGAGCAAGATGCGTTTCATAGTAACCTCCGACTCAATGCGAGGACCTTGTACCTTAAGGACTCCATACTTCTGAGTTTTGGACCATCAAGAATCTTGGTTGTAGACCAGGACTGGCAGTTCAATCAGGACAATCGACTCATTTGGTCTGACCGTGAGCTCAGCTTACAGGAATTGGAGGTATCAACAGGGGATCAAAGTTTCCAACTTGAGGGTCATTATCGGCCACGAGGAGAAACAGACATCAAGCTCGACGTATCGCAGTTGAATGTCAGTACGTTGAACCCATTTATCAGAAATCGAAGTATCGCTGGCCGTATGGATTTCAGGGGCTCTCTTCGAAGCGATTCGTTGGCCAACGTCGTTCTTCAGGGATATCTGATGACGGATAGCCTTACGCTAGATGACTTTGAAATAGGCAATATTGAAGGGAGTACACTATGGGATTCGGAGCAAAAGCTCGGCAAATTCAATTTGAATCTGCAGCGTCAGGGGGTAAGGACAATTTTCCTGGAGGGTCAGATTGCTCCGGAAGAACCTTATGACCAGTTGGAGGTGGATATTCAATTTGATGAAGCCCGTGTAAGTCTCATTGAACCCTTTGTAGGGAGAGTTTTTCAGAATATCAAAGGCCAGGTCTCCGGAGCTATCACAGTAGGAGGTCCTTTTGAGGCTCCGATTTTTTCTGGAAGTAGCAAAGTGAAGAATGGGGAATTGACATTCGGCTACACCAACACCACCTATTTATTCTCGGGCGATGTGAATTTCGACTCTTATGAGATCTCCTTTCAGGGCCTGGATGTAATGGATAGGTCGAATGGTACAGGCAAACTCTTCGGCAGTATATACCACGAAAATCTTCAAAACCTACAGGTGAATTTCTATCTCGATTTCACAAGAATGCAATTACTCAATACGGTAGCCATAGACAATGACCTATACTACGGGAGAGCCTATGGCAGCGGTAACCTTAACCTTAGCGGACCCTTAAAGCGACTCAACCTTGCTGCTGAGATCACCAGCGATCCGGGTACACGCATATTCTTTCCTCTGGGATCTGAGACAGAGGTTAGCAGAAGCGAATTTATTTCTTTCGTCGACCATACGAATCCATACCAGGAGCAGGAGCGACCCAGTA
The DNA here is from genome assembly GCA_965601475.1 of Cyclobacteriaceae bacterium. Lineage (GTDB taxonomy): Bacteria > Bacteroidota > Bacteroidia > Cytophagales > Cyclobacteriaceae > JAWPMT01. The sequence goes on from OZ271832.1 coordinate 3,883,313, forward strand.
ACATTCGCCTGGATTCGGAAGGCATGAGTCTCGATCTGGACTTGAATGTGACCTCCGACGCATATGCTGAGTTGATTTTTGATGCGCAAACCGGGGATATTATAAGAGGTAGGACTGATGGTAATTTGCAATTCAGAATGAATCCTGCTGGTGAGATTACCCTGCTAGGTGGGCTGGAAATTGAAAGCGGCGCCTACAACTTCACGGTTCCAGGTATCAATAAGGAATTTGAATTGCGAAATGGAGGTACCATCAACTGGACTGGAGATCCTTATGAAGGTACGATAGACCTTGAGGCAACCTATCGTCAGATAGCTGATCTCAGCGACTGGGATGATCAGATTTCCAGCTCACAAAAGATTCCGTTTCTGGTGGTGCTGGATCTGGAAGGTCCTATGATGCAACCGGATATTGGCTTCGGTATCGAGGTTGCGGATGACGCGGCGATTTCTTTGAATAGTCAGGACCTCCAGCAGTTTCTCATCACCACCAATGAAAGAGAAGACGAACTCAATCGGCAGGTATTTAGTCTGCTCATGCTGCGGAAGTTATCACCAAGAAACAGCTTTGAAGTGGGGACCGTTGGTCAGGGTCTTTCCGGTAGTGTTAGTGAGATTTTGTCAAACCAATTAAGTTATTGGCTAAGTCAATCCAATGAGAACCTGGAGGTAGATATTGATCTCACCGCCTTGAACCAGGAGGCATTTAACACTTTCCAGTACCGCCTTGCCTATTCTTTTTTGGACGGGAGATTGAAAGTGAGTGGAGGCAATAGCCTGAACAGTAATAACAGTACTTTCGTGAGTGAAAACCTAAGGCAGAATAACAATGCTATCATTGGGAACTGGTCGGTTGAGTATTTGCTGACGGAAGACGGTCGTTGGAGAGCTAAGGTATTCAGTCGGGCCAATCAAAGTCTGGCTGCCAATGCCGGGGTAAACAACAATCAGCAGACGGGCATTAGCTTGCAATTCATCAGGTCTTTCGATGAATTTCGCAACCTTATCTCGAAAATAAGGACAGATGATCAAGCCGAATTGGGGAACCAAAATACACCTGATTCCGGCAATTCGATCAGCCCACAATCAAAAGCGAATTGAGTACATTGGAAATCGGTGCCAAAGTACCTATCTTCCTGAAGAGATCAACACTTACATCATGGACTTCGTAGAATTCAGCTCAAAATTTGCCGAAGAGATCAATGGACAGTATACCGAGTACGACGATAAAAAGTCTGTGTTCATTATACCTCTGTCGGATGGTCGCAACCAAACGGTCATCGCGGAGATATTTTTCAATGAACAGTACAAGCGTGAGGTCGTACGCGTAGATTCTAAAATTTGCAATCTATTCTCTCCCATCAAGTATTCAGAGATTTTGGCTGCCAGCCGCGACTTTATTCACGCACGATTCATTGCCGAAGACAACTTTTTGAAGGCGGAAGCATCCTTTTTTCTGGATAATTTGGATGAGGACATTATTAAGGAAATGGTCCTGGAAGTGGCCAATGTCGCAGATGACTGGGAGTTGAAAATCACAGGAAAGGACGTTCACTAAAACGGTATAATTTTGCAACGCAAGCCTGCCTATCGCTCTCCTGAGTAGGAGGGAGGAAAGTCCGGGCAACATAGAGCATCGCACTTCCTAACGGGAAGTCACTTGTGGATGCAGGTGGAGAAAGTGCCGCAGAAAATATACCGCCTCGGTGACTTGTCACGGGGGTAAGGGTGAAAAGGTGGAGTAAGAGCCCACCGGTCGTGATGTGAATCAGGACGCATGGTAAACCTTGCGAGTTGAAAGACCAAGTAGGTCCCGAGTTTTTGCTTCGGCGAAAGTAGAAGTTGCTCGCTTCGATCGGGATTGGGTAGGTCGATGGATCTTGATCGCGAGTTCAGGACGAGATAAATGATAGGCCTAGACAGAACCCGGCTTATGGCTTGCATTTTTCAGGCACAGTAGTTGCTGAAGGAATTGAAATTCTTGTAAATGGCGAAGATCTTAGTCGTTGACGACGAAAAAAGTATTAGGGAAACATTGCGGGATATTCTGCAATATGAAAACCATGTTGTAGAGGAGGCGGCTGACGGGCAGCAGGCGATTGACAAGCTTCAGGCGCATGACTTCGATTTGGTGTTGTGCGACATCAAAATGCCCAAGAAAGAAGGTACGGAGGTACTGGAGGAGGCTATGAATTTAGGAGTCAATGCGCAGTTCATTATGATCTCCGCGCATGGAACGATTGATACTGCCGTCGAATGTACCAAGAAGGGGGCTTTCGATTTTCTGCAGAAACCACCAGATCTCAACAGGTTGTTGCTGTCAATCCGTAATGCACTCGACAAATCCGAACTTGTGCAGGAAACCAAAGCCCTGAAGAAGAAAATTAAGAAGGGTTTGGAGATCATTGGAGAGAGCGAGGCGATTGACGAGGTAAAGGTAATGATCGACAAGGTGGCACCTACTGATGCAAGGGTCCTGATTACTGGTGGAAATGGCACAGGAAAGGAATTGGTCGCGAGGCAGCTGCATGAAAAAAGTCCCCGATGCAAGAAGCCAATCGTTGAGGTGAATTGCGCGGCTATCCCTCCGGAGTTGATCGAAAGTGAGTTGTTTGGTCACGAAAAAGGCTCATTCACATCTGCTCACAAACAACGCATTGGTAAGTTTGAGCAAGCTGACGGAGGTACCTTGTTCCTCGACGAAATTGGTGATATGAGCGCTTCAGCTCAAGCCAAGGTGCTCAGGGCCCTTCAGGAAAATCGAATTACGCGTGTTGGCGGCGATAAATCTATTCCGGTTGATGTACGCGTGGTGGCAGCGACCAACAAGAATCTTAAGGCTGAAATCGAAAATGGCAAATTCAGAGAGGATCTGTACCATCGGCTCAGTGTCATACTGATCAAAGTCCCTGATTTGGTATCCCGAAAGGATGACATTCCGCTTTTGGTTGATCACTTCCTGGGCCAGATTGCTACAGAATATGGCATCAAGAAGAAACTCATCGATAAAGATGGACTGGCGTTGCTACAAGAAAAACCCTGGACAGGAAATATACGAGAACTGCGTAATGTAGTTGAGCGGCTCGTTATTATGTCAGATTCCTCTGTGACGACAGAGGATGTTCAGAAATATGCCTAGAAGAAAATTAGACTGTTTCGGCAACAGTCTTTTCTACTTCCGGCGCGTCGTTTTGTGCATAGGTAGGGCATGAACGCTGCGTGCAGGCAGAGAACCCTATGATTACTAGCACTATTAGAATTGTCTTTAACTTCATCGCTTTGAACCTGCTTGTTGAATTAATATTTGATGCGAACATCGTATTCAAAAGTAGAAGGAACTTGGTAAGATTCCAATTTATTTCACTGTAAAACCCGTTGAAGAGCGGATTATTGCATTTGAACTGGAATAATTTTCTCTAAATCAGGAGATTACAACCCCTAATATCGGTATTATCGAACCGTCCCAGCACCTCAAATTCCACATCTGTGTGCTGTTTTCCCAGGTCCTGGGTCTCTATGAACGCGCAAGTATCCACATTTGCCAGGTCGACAATATTGATTCCTCCCGTACGGCCACGATCAACATAATGCAGAGGATCATTGACATCGCGTACCAATATCATAGCCCACGGCGGGAAGCGGAAAACACCGTCGGAAAGGCTATAGGCTTGCGAGAGAAGCTCTGTCATTCCGTATTCGGAAGCAATGCTTGGGACAGCAAACCCTTGGCCCAGGAGAGCATGCAACTCTGGTCGGATCATTTCCTTGCGTCTGCCTTTCATGCCACCGGTCTCCATTACAATGGTATTTTTCGCTTGCACCTGCTGGCGCTCGCAGAAATCCAGCAGGGCAAAAGAAACTCCCAATAGAATTTTGCTGCTTTCATTTTGTAGTTGAGTTACCAGGCTTTCATCATGGTGAAGGTAATAGTTGGAGCCTGCCATGCTATGCTGCATGAAGTCATCTACCATTGCAATCAGGGAGGAATTGCCTTGTGCCTGATAGGATGGTAGCAAGGCCTGGAGCTCAATTTGCTCCAATGGACCAAATACTGAGATGAAGCCTTCACGGCAATTGGACTGGTAGAAGGAGATATCCCTCACGAGATGTTTGCTTCTATTCGCCTGGGTCGTCCCGCTGCTAAGAAATATTTTTTCCGCTTGCCATTGCCCGGATTGGATGTCGTGTGTTTTGAACAACGAAATTGGTAGGAAAGGGATTTGCGTGAGATCTCTGACGTTGGCAGGATTTTTGCCCAATTGCATGCAAAAAGCCTGATACAATTCGTTGGTATGCCACTGGTACTCGAAAACCTCCAGTGCTGCATCTTGAAAATCGCTCCGGGTGACAGAATGTAATTGCTTTTTGAAACTATCAGCGAATTTCATCAGTTCGAAAAGGTAAGGGTAATAAAGACTACTTTTGTCCAAGTCATGTAAGACATGCAAATTAGATTTCAAAGTTATTTAGTCCTATCACTTATCCTGCTGACAAGTTGCTTCGATCCTCCGGAGTTCGAAAACGAACCCTTCATCGAGTTTGCGGATATTCGATTTATTGAGGTTGATCAGGCCTCAGATTCCTTGATTTTGAGTTTCAATTTTCAGGATGGAGATGGTGATATTGGTTTAGAGCAGGGAGAGGTATTTCCGCCGTATCATGAATTCAATTTTGTAATCGATTCGCTTAATCGACAGCGGGTAATCAGCAGGGACACAGCAGCCACTGCGGTTAGATTTTCGGATGAGAACCTGACGCTGCCCTTGTATACCATCGACCCTTTTGACAATATCGAGTTGTTTAGTGAATTTGATAACCGACCCTCATACAACTGCATCGACTATTTTGAATTGATTGTAGATGACGTGGTGCAGGATACTTTTTATCGAGTGCCAAATGAATTTGCCAACAATATCATCATCGATTTCTTCCGAAAAACCAATGGTCAGTACGTATTGATCAATGATGAAATAGGCGTAGATCCCAATTGCCCGCAAACCTTCAATGCACGAATACCAATATTCGATGCAGAGAACATTGGGAGAGCGCTGTCCGGAACGATCAACTATGCGCTACTCTCTCAGGGTTTTGAGTTGTTCTTTCTGTCCGACACCATTCGGCTCGAGTTCTACATCTTTGATCGCGCACTCAACAGAAGCAATCGGATCTCGACGCCCGATTTTGTTCTCGCAGATATAACTTCAAACTGATCAGTAGATCGGGTTGAATCTTTTGGGGTAGACCTCAGCCATGATTTCGTAGGCAGCCTCGAATACATCCTCCGTATTAGGTTTAGAGAAGTAGTCGCCATCTGAGCTGTAGGCAGGTCTGTGGTTTTTACCACTCAAAGCGCGGGGCTTTGAATCCAGGTATCTGTAGGCACCATCTCTATCCAACACTTGCTGCATCATGTAAGCTGTTGCTCCACCAGGTACATCTTCATCCACAAAAAGCACCCGATTGGTTTTTTGTACTGATCGCAGTATGATCTTGTGATTATCAAAAGGCAACAATGATTGAACATCAATCACTTCTGCGCTCACACCCACCTCTGCCAGTTGGTTTGCTGCTTCCTGCACGATTCTGCAAGTAGACCCATAAGTGACGATGGTCAGATCTTCCCCAGCCTGCAACACCTCCGGTACACCTATTGGCGTACGAATGTCCTTGAGGTTCTCGGGAATGCGTTCCTTGAGGCGGTAGCCATTTAGGGACTCAATGATCAGCGCGGCATCGTCGGATGCCAGCATGGTATTATAGAAACCAGCCGCTTGCGTCATGTTTCTGGGTACCAAAACATAAATGCCCCTCAATGCACCTAATATCATGCTCATAGGTGATCCTGAATGCCATACACCTTCGAGACGATGCCCTCTGGTTCTTATGATCATAGGTGCTTTCTGGCCACCCTTTGTGCGGTAGTGCAGCGTCGCCAGATCATCAGAGAGCGTCTGTATGGCGTAGAGTAGGTAATCCAGGTATTGAATCTCCACAATGGGGCGTAAACCCCGTAGAGCAGCACCAATACCCTGACCAATAATGGTGGTTTCACGTATGCCGGTGTCCGTAACTCGGATTTCGCCATGTTTTTCCTGCAATCCTGCAAAACCCTGGTTTACATCTCCAATTTTCCCCACGTCTTCTCCGATGGCAAAGACCAAAGGGTTTGTAGCCAGGTGGTGGTCAAAACATGCCTGAAGCACCTCCCGCCCATCCACGATTTTGGAGTCGTCCGCGTAGAATGGCTCTACACCCTGGACTGTTGCCGCGGCTTCCTTGGATTGACTGTACATATGGGAACTGTACTCGTCAAATCGATCTCGTTTTCTATCCTCATACCACTGCAACAGTTTATCTTTCTCTGGCGAGGACTCATCCTTGAGTAATCGCAGGCTTCTCCTTACAGCACGAAAAACGTCCGTTTTGATGGGATTGAGGGTTTCCCTCAGCACATTTAATATTTCTTCCACCTGTGGTTCTTGTGCACTGCCTGAAGCGGCTGCGGAGACCAGTTCGAGTGCTTCGGCATACTCTGTTTTGATGGAGTTGGTAAATGCCTTCCAGGCTTGTTCCTTCTGCTTCTTGGCTGCCTGCTTGGCGATACGCTCAATTTCATCCAGTTCCTGAGCAGTTGCCAAACCTTCGGCTTCCACCCATTCGCGCATTTGCAGATTGCAATCGTAGGCTTTTTCCCAATCGAGCCTTTCTTTGGTTTTGTACCGTTCGTGTGAACCTGATGTCGAATGTCCCTGAGGCTGAGTTACCTCTGTTACATGTATGAGCACAGGGACATGGTTCTCACGGGCAATTTTTTCAGCCGATCTGTAGGTTTTGATGAGCTCAGGATAGTTCCAGCCTCTTGCTACCAGAATTTCTAATCCCTTTTCGGTCTTGCTCCTCTGCAAACCGGCGAGTGCTTTGGAAATGCTCTCTTTCGTGGTATGATATTCCTGAGGTACGGAGATGCCATAAGCGTCATCCCAGATGGACATGATCATGGGAACCTGCAGAACGCAGGCCGCATTCATGGTTTCGAAGAAATGCCCTTCAGATGTTGATGCATTTCCAATTGTCCCAAAGGCCACTTCATTGCCGTTGATAGAAAAGTTGTCGAAGCCCTTGAGGTCCTTGTTTTGACGATAGAGTTTGGAAGCGAAGGCCAGGCCCAACAATCTGGGCATCTGCCCTGCAGTACAGGAAATATCTGCACTTGAATTCTTCATTCCGCTGAGTGTGTTCCATTCACCATCATCGTTCAGCGATCTTGTGGCAAAGTGACCGTTCATCAACCTGCCAGCCGAAGCGGGCTCCGCGGCCACATCAGTATGGGCGTACAGCTGTGCGAAAAATTCCTGCGTCGTGAGCTGGCCGATGGCCATCATAAATGTCTGGTCACGGTAGTAGCCAGACCGGAAATCGCCATTGTTGAAGACTTTTGACATGGCGATTTGAGGTACCTCTTTGCCATCCCCAAATATGCCAAACTTGGCCTTACCCATGAAGACTTCCTTCCTGCCAATAAGACTAGCCTCTCTGCTTTCCACAGCCAATGCGTAGTCCCTTAGTATTTCTTCTGTGGAGATATCCGGTATGATGTGATCGGTGGTTTTAGTCTCTGCCATACGCCAAATTTTTGATCAGCCCAACTTCTTCAGGGGGTTCGAATTTACGAAAATTCACGCTGGTTTTCAACCCTACAACAGAATATATTGAACTTCGCAAGCGATTACATAATTTGTTATCAATATAAAATTTGGAATATACGATTCGTATAATTGATTATTTTGATTTTTTATATCTTGGTCTTACTTCATTTTGTCTTTACAATTATTACTTCCATGCTGGATAATAATCAAACTGCCTCCTCCATCTTTGCCAATCATTAACCCATCAAATTCAGTATAAAAAATGATCATTGGTGTCCCCAAAGAGATTAAGAACAACGAGAACAGGGTTGCTCTCACCCCCGCCGGTGTCAAGGAATTGGTGAAAAGAGGTCACACTGTTCATGTGCAATCGACCGCTGGAATAGGTAGCGGTTTTAGCGACCAGGTATATCAGGAGAATGGCGCTTCTATTCTTCCCACCATTGAGGAAGTGTATGAAATTGCTGAGATGATTATCAAGGTAAAGGAGCCTATTGAGCCGGAGTACAAACTTATCAAGGAGGATCAATTGGTTTTCACCTATTTCCACTTTGCTTCATACGAGCCTCTGACCAAAGCCATGATGGACAGCGGTGCAGTTTGTCTTGCCTACGAGACGGTGGAGAAACCTGATCGGTCTTTGCCACTGCTTGTGCCTATGTCGGAAGTCGCTGGCCGGATGTCGATCCAGGAAGGTGCGAAGTATCTGGAGAAGCCCATGGGTGGTCGAGGCATCCTGCTTGGTGGTGTGCCTGGCGTAAGACCGGCCAAGGTCATGATCCTGGGTGGTGGTGTTGTGGGCACGAATGCCGCCAAAATGGCTGCTGGACTTGGAGCAGATGTGACCATCATGGATGTGAATCTCCCTCGATTGAGGTACCTCGACGATATCATGCCAGCCAATGTCAATACTTTCATGAGTAATGAATACAACATCCGTGAGCTCATCCCCACGCATGACCTAATCGTAGGAGCGGTGTTGATTCATGGTGCGAAGGCGCCACATCTCATTACCAAGGACATGCTTAAAGAAATGAATCCCGGTACTGTGCTGGTAGACGTGGCAGTGGATCAAGGAGGATGCATCGAAACGTGCAAGCCTACCACCCACCAGGATCCGACCTACATCATAGACGATGTGTTGCACTATTGCGTCGCTAACATGCCAGGTGCAGTGCCTTACACCTCGACACTGGCCCTGACCAATGCCACACTTCCTTATGCCCTGCAGCTTGCAGACAAAGGCTGGAAACAAGCCTGCAAGGATTCGAAGGAGCTGCAACTCGGACTTAATGTAATCAATGGCAAAATTGTCTATAAAGGTGTTGCGGAAGCTTTTGACCTTCCTTTTCACGAGGTAGATCCTTTCTTGAATTGAGCAATTCAGGAGTAGTTGGGAAAATTATTGAGAGGATCATATTGGTCCTCTTTTTTTTGCCAACAATAATGTTGCATTCCGTTGCTGATAGCAATGAAAGGGCATTGCAGGGTTTTGTTGTATGTCCCGATTTGATTCAAAACTGAGCGATTCAGTTTAGTTTCCCAGGACTTACACTCGACAAGCAGGAAGGGTTTTCCATTGCGATCATACACCAGAATGTCACTACGCTTTTGTTTTTTGCCATAGTGGTGCTGAGTTTCGACTTTGATCAAGCTCCTGGGATATGCAAGATGAGAGATCAGCAAGGCCACTAAATGTTGGCGGACCCACTCCTCTTTGGTTAGTACAATGTGCTTTCGTCGGATGATGTCCCAAATTAGCAGTGTATTCCCTTCTCGGCTGAAATCCGGGTCAATTGGAGGTAGATTAAGTTTTGGCCATTTTTCGTCCATCGTGGAGCTTAACTCTATGGAGGAATATAAGGCCCAAAACAAAAAATAGCGTCAGTGCGAGGGTACTATTTCTCATTGATCCGGTCAGTTGTTCGATCAAACCGTAGCTGAAGGTGCCAACGACCACGCTTACATGGTAAGTGACATCAAAGAAGGAGAAGAACGACGCATGGTCTTCGGAGTCAGACGGAATTAACTTGGAGAAGGTGGCACGAGACAGAGCCTGGATCCCACCCATAATCAGCCCCACAACTGCGGCTATGATGTAGAATTGGGTCACAGAAGTGACAAAATAGGCGGTGCCGCATATGCCTATCCAGGTAATGATCATCACCCGCAAGGCGAATTTGTTGCCGCTGTAGTCCGATAGCCGGGCAAAAAGAACAGATCCGATCATACCGACAAACTGGATGATCAGCAGCAGGGGAATGAGTTGACCGGAAGTCATGGCCAGTTCTTTGGAACCAAACAATGTCGCCAGCAGCATGACCGTCTGAACGCCCATGTTGAAGAAGAAAAAAGACAAGAGATACCTATTGATATTGGGAAGGTCTTTGAGTGCCACTACGACATTGCGGATTTCGCGATAGCCATTAAGCAAGATGTGACCTTTAGGTTTTCGGTGAAAGAAGTTGTCGGGAAGCCTTGCAAAGGGAATTTGAGCCCAACCTATCCACCAAACGCCCACAAGCAGAAATACGATTCTTGTGGCCAGACCCGTGTTTTCAATACCGAAAAAAGCAGGATTTTGTATGATGATGAGGCTACCGATCATCATGAGCGCACTACCACCGTAGCCAAACGCATAACCCATACCACTGATGCGGTCGGTTTCTTCCTCACTCGCAATTTCCGGAAGGAAGGCGTCATAAAATACTAATCCGCTGCTGTATCCAACGCTTGCGAGGATCACACAGAAAATACCCCATTCCAAGGTATCGCCGGTGAAAAAGAACATGCCCATACAGGCACTGGCACCCAAGTAAGTGAAGATTTTCAGGAATAGCTTTTTCTTGCCTGTGTAATCTGCAATCCCTGACAGCAGGGGTAGAATGGCTGCTGATATCAAATAGGAACATGCCAGGGCATAACTGTAGAGGACGGAGTTAACGATTTCATAGCCGAAAAAAACGACCTTTTCGCCATCTCCCATATTGGCCGTGACGGCCGTATAGTAAATGGGGAAAATGGCGGTGTTGATTACCAGGTTGTAGACGGAGTTGGCCCAGTCGTACATGCACCAGGCCCGTATCCACTTCTTCTTCTCTTGCGTCATTGGGCTTGCAAATTAATGGGTTTGATGACTTTGAAAAGAATAAGGTTTTCCCGAACTACGCAGTTTCCAATTTGTTCTCTATTCGTCATGGATATCGTCCAAAACCGAAAGGACCTGAAGAGTCTGGAAGAAAGTCTTCCGAACTCTGAACTGCCCCGACTCATTATCTTGGGTGGTGGCTTTGCCGGTATTGAACTGGTGAGAAAACTACGGAACTGCCCGGTGGAAACCGTGATGTTGGATAAGAATAACTACCATACATTTATCCCGCTCCTCTACCAGGTGGCTACCGCTGGTCTTTCTCCCGGAGATATCTCCAGTCCTCTACGGGAGTTTTTACAGGATGATGAGCATTTTCACTTTCGCCTGGCAGAGACTACAGCCATAGATACGGAAAAACAGCAGGTAATCACCACGCTCGGTACGCTACACTACGACTACCTGGTGGTGGCAACGGGTTCCGCTACCAATTTCTTTGGCAACAAAGCTTTGGAGGAGGTGTCGCAAAAAATCAGGGAGATCAGCGATGCGATTTCACTGAGGACTCATTTGATTGGCAATTTTGAAAAAGCACTACTAGCGAAGGATGCCGATCAACTACAACGATTCATGAATATCGTTATCGTTGGAGGGGGCCCCACGGGTGTGGAATTGGCAGGAGCCATCGGGGAGTTACGAGATCATGTTTTGCCCAAGGATTACCCTGAACTGGATTTCCGAAAGATGCGCATCTGTCTTCTCGAGGGTGCAGGCCAGGTTTTGAATGCCATGTCTGCCTTCGCGGGTCGCAAGTCGAAAAGATACCTTGAGAAATTTGGAGTAGAGGTGCTGTTGGGGACCAGGGTTTCAGATTATGTGGACGGCGACGCCATTTTGACGGATGGATCCACCATACCCACCGAATGTATCATATGGGCCGCTGGTGTAAAGGGTAACCTGCCGGAGGGTTTTGCTGAGACGTCCATTACAGCTGGCAGACTGCATGTCGATGAATTCCATGCTGTGCGCGGTGTTGATAATGTATTTGCCATAGGCGATGTGGCCTACCAGGAATACAAGGGCTGGGAAAGAGGACTGCCTATGCTCGCTCCGGTAGCTATCCAACAAGCCAGAAATCTGGGACGGAATATGCATGGTAAGATCAATGGCAAGTCACCAAAACCTTTCAAGTACAGGGACAAGGGTACCATGGCTACCATAGGGAGAAACCGAGCTGTTGTCGATGCACCAGGTTTCAGCTTTGGTGGTTTCTTTGGTTGGTTTGTATGGATGTTCATTCACCTCGTGTCAATCATGGGTTTTAGGCGAAAACTCCTTGTTTTTTCCAATTGGGTGTGGAATTACCTGTCCTATAACCGTGGTAATCGATTGATCATAGATGTGAAGAATCGTAGGTAAACTGGCAATGGTTGAAATAGCTGCCGTTGCGTGCTTTGCTATAGAATCCGAGATGGATGGTGGCTACTTCATTTTAATTGATACATTTGTACACATCAGATTATAGACCACTAAATTTTGGCGATGGAGTCAAAGTACACCTGTATCATAGTAGAAGATGACGCTGATTTTGCTGACATGCTACAGCAATACATTAACCGTTTAGGAAACCTTGAGGTCCTGGAGGTTCATGGAGATACCACGAAGGCGGCATTGGATATTGAAAAACTCAAACCCGACCTCATATTTCTCGACATCAACATTTCTGGTTTGGCTGGCCCTGAATTTATGGAGCTTGTGGAGCATCAGCCAAAGATCATCGTGGTATCCGGACATCCGCCTTCTGTAATGGAGCAGTATGATATAGAGATTGATGCCTATTTGCAAAAACCTTTCTCCAGGGACGATCTGGTTCAGGCGGTCACGCGTTGCGTCAATGATATCGCAGGCAAGTAGTATGATTATGAATTGAGACGGGCGACCGTCACCGAGGTCGTAAGTCGAGCCTCGGCTTCACCACGAAAGGTACCTTTTACGGGCATCGTGAAATCAGCATTATGTGATGTGGCTACCGCAATGTGTATGCCCGATGTAGCCAGTCCAACGGTGGGGTCAAATCCTCGCCAACCACCCCCAGGCAGGTAGACCTCAGCCCAGGCATGCAACTCATGACTATCTTCCAGTTCATCATGGTAGAGATAGCCGCTGACAAACCGGCTGGCCAGACCATAGTTGCGGCAGATGTGCATGAACAAAACAGTCAGATCCCGGCAGGAACCGGACCTGCTCCCGAAAGTTTGACTTGGGTGATGGGCAGGACCCGAATGCCTCATCTCTTTCTGAAAATCCTGATGTATCTGCTGGTTCAATTCTATCAGGAATCCCAGGATTTCAAAGCTTGTGTCCTTTAGCAGTTTTTCGGCGTATTGGCGTAGGTCTTCAGTCGCGGGTTCATGCTCCAGGTAGATACCCAGGAGTGGCAGAAGATCATTGGAGTAGTGCTGTCCCAAATGCCTGGCTGTGATGGGTAAAATCAAAAAGTCAAAAGGGTTGTACTGAACGACATCGACCTCCGAATGGGCGTGAACACGTAACCTTCGGTGCTCATTTTCAAACCAGCATGACTGGGCAAGGTTATCCTGAGGTCCGGTGATTTCACTATGGCCCACGGGATGTGGGTCGATGGCCAGTTGGAAGGAAGTCAACCGCTGATGGGCAGTCGTTTTTGGCTTGAATCGAAGGAAGTGTGGTTCAAGGAATACGGGAGCAGAGAAATCATACTGCGTGGTGTGTGAGACGGTGTAACGCTGAATTTCTTCTTCAGGCATTCTCAAGCCTCCTGTTGCCAGCAGTTTCCATCAGGTTCTTTATCCATTCTCCTGGGAGCTTTTCGGCGGCATCCTTCACCAGACCGCCCCAGATTTTGGAGATGTGCCGCAATTCGTCTACCTGGTAGCGCTGTTCCACCAAATCATAGCAGCAATCCTGGTAGAGTACCACGTCCATTGGAAAGCCAACATCACTGGCACTGACACGGGTAGCGTCGAAAGATAAGAAACCTGCTCTCAGAGCGGATTCGAAGGAGCTTTCGAAATTAATCAGTCGATCCAATATGGGCTTTCCATAACCGGTATTGCCAATGATCACATAAGGGGTACTTTGCCCAACTTCTATCCAATTACCCTGCGGATACAACAGGTACAATTTGTGTTCGTCATCGTCTTCCAACTGGCCCCCGACAATTGCATGAAGGTTGAATTGCAGCCCTGATTCCTCAAGTGACGGGCGGTCTTCTCTGGAAACACGCCTCACCTGCTCGGCAAAGGCATTTACTGCCTTGTACAGCTTGTTAAAGTCACTGTCCTGTTCCGAAATTACTTCGTTGAAGTAGGTAATAGCCTTGTCCCGAACCGATCGCAATCCTGAGGTCATGATGAAGAGTGAGTGCTGGTTCCTGTTCAGGGTGAATATTTTCTTGGATGTGGTGGTTTCATTGCCGGAAGTAATTCTGGAATCTGCGATACCCACAAGTCCCTGTTTTATCTTAATGCCAAGACAGTACGTCATGTGTTGTTACTTAGAAGTTGTAGCCAAGGTAGCGAATTCCTCGATTAAGAGATACCTAGAATTTCGCGGCAAAATAGGTTTCATAGATGGCATCTGACACTTTGCTAATTCTCATTTGCATACGGTCAATATACTCATGTAATCCTTGGTCCATGATTTCACTCACCTCGAGAAATTCGAGATCGGATCGAAGCATGCCTAGTCTTTTCTCTGCATCGTTGGAAAAGGCGGTGTGAAAGTTGCCTGAGATGGACCTTAGGGCATGTTCAGCCTCCATGAGGCAAAACAGAATCGACCGGGGAAACCTTCTGTTCAGAACCAGATACTCTACAATGCTCAATGGTTCCAATTTTCCGTAGAGCATGCGATACATATTGTAGGCACTCACAGACTTCAGTAGTGCTGCCCAGTGAATCAGATCTACGGGGCTGCCTACAGAATCCAGGCTTGGTAGCAAAACATGATATTTCACATCCAGGATGCGTGAAGTATTGTCAGCCCTTTCCAAAAGCTGCCCCAGCTTGCTTAGATACCATCCTTCCGTCCTGGCGATGGTACTGTCGCCTATGCCGAAAAGGAGTTGTATGTTTTTGCGAATGTCTTCAAAAAAGGCGCGGGGGTCTTTGGTGACACGACGCTTTTGTTTGCTGCCTTCCTGGATGTATAAATAGAGTTGGTTGACTTGCTGCCAGGTCTCAGTATTCAAATTTTCACGAATTCCCTTGGCGCCATCTCTTGCCGTACAGATACAGGAGAAAATGGAATTTGGATTTTCCCGGTTGAAGGCCATAAAGTCTATGACATTCTGCTTGCTTGGCTGATCGTACAGCGATGAAAATAGTTCCCAACTCCCGGTTGCCAACACCAGTGGCTTCCACTGCTCAGTGACAGATGGCGGAAGGTCAAGGGCCAGATTGAAGTTCACAGACAGAAACCTGGCATTGTTTTCTGCTCGCTCTACGTATCGATTTATCCAAAAAGTGGTAGCTGCAACTCTACTTAACATAACTGATCAATTAATACAAAACCCAGGTGTCTTTAGAACCACCTCCCTGGGAAGAATTCACCACCAGGGATCCTTTTTTCAAGGCGACTCTCGTCAAGGCTCCGGGTATCACTTTGATATCTTCACCATACAATATATAAGGCCGGAGGTCCACATGCCGGGGTGCCATCTTGCCATCAATCATGCTGGGTACGGTAGAGAGCGAAATCGTGGGTTGAGCAATGTATTTCCGGGGCTCCGCTTTCACCTTTTTTCTAAATTCCTCATGCTGTGCCTTGGTGCTCTTGGGCCCAATCATCATTCCGTAGCCTCCAGCGGCATTGGTCTCCTTGACTACTAGTTTTTCGATGTTCTCAACTACATACTGGAGGTCTTTTTCCCGACTACAAATGTAGGTGGGGACATTCTGGAGCAGTACTTCTTCGTTGAGGTAGTATTTGATGATGTCAGGAACATATGGATAAATGGCTTTGTCATCCGCTACACCTGTTCCTGGGGCATTGGCAAGTACGACATTGCCTTTGACATAGGCATTCATAAGGCCTGGGACACCCAGAAGTGAATCAGGTCGAAATGTAAGCGGGTCCATGAAAATATCATCTATTCGTCGGTAGATAACGTCAATACTTTCTAAGCCTTTTGTGGTCTTTGCATAGACCCTATCGTCTTTCACTACGAGGTCCTGACCTTCCACTAGAAGAACACCCATTTGCTGTGCCAGATAGCTGTGTTCGAAATAGGCGGAATTGTAGACCCCCGGTGTCCAAACAGCAATATTACCCGGCGTACTTGGCGCAATGTACTGCAACATCTCCAGCAGCTCAATGGGGTAGTTGTAAACAGGCCTCACACCCAGACTCTCGAATATTTCAGGGAAAGTGCTTTTCAGGATCTCTCGATTTTCGAGCAAATACGACACCCCGCTGGGATTGCGCAGGTTATCTTCCAGTACATAGAATTCCCCATCAGCACCGCGAATAATGTCACTACCGCTGATGTGCGTCCAAATCCCGCCGGTGGGGTTAAGTCCCCGACATTGTTCCAGATAGCACTCACTGGAAGTGATCATGTCCATGGGGACGATACCATCCTTCACAATTTTCTGGTCGTGATAGATGTCTTCGATGAATAGGTTTAGCGCGTATATCCGTTGCTCCAATCCCGCTTCCAGCTTACTCCAATCCGTGCTGTCAATGATGCGAGGCAAAATATCGAGATGAAGGATGCGTTCAACACCTTGATCATCACCATAGACGTTGAAGGTCATACCCAGCAGGTGCTGCGCCTTATCTGTCGCTTCTTGCAATTGCACCAGTTGCTCTGGCGTGAACTTTGCGAGCTCGTCTTTGAAGGTTTGATAAGAAGGTCGGTATTGGTCGGTACCCTGGAACATCTCATCAAAGAAACCTTCGGGCACCTCGTAATCGGAAAAATTCATAGCTCCCTGTTATTTCGCATGGAATGAGCGAAAATTCAAGTTTTATCCGATTTTTCTACCTGCCATGATCAAATAGTAGATGTTACTCTTTGGACTACTTGAGCTATAGCCGAAACATTTTTCATCTTCCAATCTGGCAGCAAAATATTGTTTGCTTGACGTGGAAGATGCTTTCTATGTAGTGGTCTATTGGCTGAAATGACAAAGCTGATGGCCCTGCAGCACAAAGAACAGGCCCGGAAGGAACTTCCGGACTTGTAACCTCGGTCTACCGCTTGGTGATGCTCCTGGTGTTATTTCGGTCTTCGGAGGAGATGAAATCTACCCCGGTTCCGATTAGGTCTTCCCACAGTGCTTTGTCGTTGGGTACGTTGTACAGTCGCAATTTTTTCCCTTGACGATGAGTCTGTTTCACCAACCTTTTGAGGTCTGACTCATTCGCAGTAGATGCGTAGTCGATACCGATCAGGGGCATGTCGTTGGTATTGATCGTCCCATTGACATCTGCAAGGTTTCCCTCGAATGCTATAAATGAGAATTCTTGCTCCAAAATGGATTTGCGTGCAGTGGAAGAGGGGTTGACCAATACTACTTTGATCGCTCTGAATCGTGCTTTCGAATCCGTCGTCGCAAGGAAATCCTTGTATTCACTTAGCCTATCGTGCAGTACTTTGAGTTCAGCCCGTCCAGCGTTTGGCAATTCCAAAAGGAGGTAGAAGGGATGAGGGTGCCCGCGATAGATACTTCCACCATTGGCCTTGGCTTGTTCCCTAAGCGGATCCAGGTACATCGACTCCAGTGAGTGACCCTCACCACAAATCATCTCGCCATCCACTATCTGAACATCCGTCTTAAGGGATACAAAGCCATTTTGCAGTGCATTTTCGACAACCTTTTTGTCTGTGCCATTCAATTTGATGTGGGGATTGAGCTTAGATTGACCCTGGCAGTAGGTGCCAAGTAGAGCAAACATGCCAAGCGTGCAGGCTAGCCTGATCATCCTGATTTTGAATGATGGGCTTAGCTGATTTTTGGGTAAGAGATTGAAGCGAATCATAACCTTTTTGTTTTTGATTGATGATTCGAAGGTGATTTGACTTGAAGTGCATAGAAAAAACAATGAGTGAATCCGGGCTACAGATGAGTGGATGACAGGGATGCTTGAGTCTGTGCCATTCCGGATGAGAGCGGTGAAGTGTTCCTTTTCTTGGCATATCTTTGATTAGACCTATTCAAAACCTAACCATCATGTCCAAAAACAAGAACTTCAACATTTATCTCACGGCTTCTCCAAATCTTCTTCATGAGTATCTAACCAGCACTTGCGTGGATAAAGGCAGTTGGCTCAACCCCAATCCGGTGGGCAGTTTTGTACACGGGATTGCGGATGATGCTACAGTTTCAGGAGATAGCCACACTGTACCCGTCATCGACCCATCGTTACCTGTAATTGACGATAGTTACACTGCAATTGTCTGGTCCGTTCGGGGAGACTTCTGGCCGCAAGAGGGGGGACAACTGCTTTCAGATCCGGAGTTTCAATATGTGGAACTCATCAACTTCAACAAAGATGTGGCCTATGATCAGGCGCCTACGGAATCGGACTGGGAGGATTATTTCGTGGTCAAGAAGGGGCAGGGTGATGTCGTGGCTCCCAATGGGCGTCTGTATTTGCCGCCGGATCCGCAAAATTCCAAGCAGGTCTCCGTTAAGATACAGCAGCAGGCTAAGGAACTCTATCTGACGTATAGCATTGTATTCACCCTTAAGGTAGGCGCGGACCAGGATGTGTATTACTGCAGAATAGACCCCGTTGCCAAGGTCAGACCAAAAAATCCAAATTGAATACTCGCCGGGTTTTCCTATCGGGAGTTCTGTTTTTTGTTGGTTTCAGCGTCATTTCGCAGGATCAGTATGTCTCTGACAGCCTCCAAAGTTTCCTGTTTGCCCGTGGCGATGATATCTCCGATTCTCTCAGACACCGACATCTAAGATCGATCGTTCAGAATGAGACCAGGCCAGAGGTTGCACTGCCCTATGCCCTTGAGTTGCTGGAATTATCCAAAGGGACAAATGATGACTTGAACATCGCCGTAGCTTTTTCAGAGCTGAACATGATTTACCGTGTATTGGGTGACATTGAGAAGGCCACAGAGGCATTGCTGGCATCTCGTAAGATTTTTGAACGCATTGGGCTGCAGGATCAATTGGCGGCCAGTTATGCCCAAGAAGCCTCGATTCTGATGCTCGAAGGTCTGTACGAGCAATCCATTACTAGCTATCGTCAGAGCCTGTACTTGTACAAGGAGCTGTCGGATACGCTCTCTAAGAACCTGGTGCGGCTGAATCTTGGGGAGGCCTTTCGCCTTCATGGAAAATTCGATTCCTCGGCTGTTCATCTAAGGCAAGCTCTTAGGGAGAATTACACCGCTGATGAGATTGTCGAAGGCTATGGTACCGGAAACCTTGGCATGGTCTATCGTGCTTTGGGTAGACATGATTCTGCGAGGTTGTTGTTGGCGAAGTCGATCTCAATCCTGGAACCGATGGGGGACGTTTATTCTGTCGCGGTTTATGATTTCGAGTTGGGTCTCGTCCTGGCTACCTCCGGAGAAAGGAAACGCGGAGAGGAGCGCATGTTGGGAGCCTATAAGGTTGCCATTGCAGAAGGGCTCAAAGAACAGTTGAGGGATTTCAGTCGCGATTTTGCAATGTACTTCGCTGACAAGGGCGACTTTGAGCAAGCCCTTGGCTATCAGCGGCGATATGAACTCTACAAAGACAGTCTCATCAATATTGAAAATGTCCGCAAAGTGGAGCAGTTGCGCGGACAGCATGCCCTGGAGAGAAGTGAGGCTGAGATAGACTTCCTCAACCAACTCAATCGAAGCCAGCAGCATACGCTTTTGGCGGTGGCTTCCGGCGCGGTCGGGTTACTAGTGTTGCTGGGATTGCTCTATCGCAACAACCAGCAAAAGAAGAAAGCCAATATTGCCTTGAGCCAAAGAGAGAAGGAAAAAGCGCTGCTGTTGCAGGAATTGAATCATCGCACCAAAAACAACCTGCAAATGATTTCCAGTCTCTTGAATCTCCAGTCCAATGAGTTGGGAGACGACACCGCCGCTGAAGCTGTGCGCCAGGGGCGATATCGGGTGGACAGCCTGGCAATGATCCATCAGAAGCTCTATCAGGAGGACTATTCGAGTATCCATATGCAGCAGTATCTACAGGATTTGCTGGAGCATCTCAAGGATAGTTTTGATCCCCAAGTCAACCTGCAAACGGACATCATTGCCGAGCACATGAAAGTGGACAAGGCGATACCTATAGCGCTCATCGTGAATGAAATGGTGACAAATGCGTTGAACTATGGGAAGCCGGCGGAAGGAGAGTCAATGGTGTTTGTGGGTCTGAGCCACGAGGCTTCTGATTATCAGTTGCTAGTGAAGGACAATGGACCGGGGATGGAGCAACCCGTGTTGGATGATCTGCCATCTTTTGGCTTAAAACTTATCTATGCCCTCACGGATCAACTGGACGGAGAGATTAATTTTGACAATAAAGAAGGTACCGAGTGGAGGGTCAATTTCTCTGATTGATGGAAAAAGCGAGCATTTTGGTCGTTGAAGATGAAGTTATCCTGGGGATGGACATGGTGAGTCGTCTTCGCAAGATGGGTTACGAAGTATTGCCTTTGGCAAAGAATGCGGAGAAGGCTATGGAAGTGCTTGCTTCAAGGCAGCCCGATATTCTCATGCTGGATATTCACCTTGGAGATGATAAGGTTGATGGAATCGATCTGGCTGCCAAAATCAAGAGCAAGTATCAACGACCCTTCATCTTCCTCACCTCGCATGACGAAGGCAGCTACATAGAGCGGGCCAAAGTGGTCAAACCTGCGGCCTATATCCTCAAGCCTTTCAAAGACAAGGAAATCGAAATAGCCATCGAGATGGCCCTTGCCAACTACGGTGACCAAGCTGAATCGAGTGTTGCCATCCAGGATTCCATCTTCCTGAAGAAAGACGATCATTTCGAGCGTGTGAAATTTGAACAAATCCTCTGGCTGGAAGCCGATAGCAACTATACTGAAGTCCACACACAGGACGGCACCTATATCTATTCTACGGTGCTGAAGAAAATGGAAAGTGCTTTGCCCGGAGACCGGTTCTTTCGGGTGCATCGCAGCTACGTGGTGAACAAGGAGCGTATTTCAGGTTTTGCCGGCAACATGCTCCTTATCCAGGACCACAAGATCCCAGTGAGTAGTCAGTACAGGGAAATGGTCTTTCAGTGGTTCAATACGATTTGAATCTTCCGAAGGGCGTTTCTTGTCGAAGGCATCATGGACAGAGACTGGTGCTGTTGCATCATTGGTAGCATGTATGGCGTTGGCACATTCACAAAAAAAAGGATGCCTTGGCATCCTTTTTCAACTACTTACACAAAATCAAATGAAACAGTTTACACAGCCTCTGATGCGACCTGCTCGGGTTTCAGATCATCCTTAGATACTGGTATCTTCCTTATCCTAATACCTGTGGCGTCGTACAGCGCATTGAGCACTGCTGGTGCGAGGGGCGGCGTGGCGGGTTCTCCCAATCCAGTTGGGGGTTCCTCACTGGCGATGAAGTGCACATCCATTTCAGGCGTTTCGTCGATGCGTAGCAATATGTTGTCATGGAAGTTGGAGCGGTTTACCAAGCCATTCTTTACCTCTACGCCGCCATAGTACACCGCACTGAGCGCCCAGATGATGCTGCCTTCTATCTGACCCCTTCCAAAATGGGGATTAACCAATGTGCCACAATATACGGCAGACCGAACGCGATCAACTTTGAATCCCATGCGGGAGTTGTTGAGTGATACATCCACTACATGCGCGACCACCGTTCTGCTGAAGGTATCAATGGCGATACCCCTTCCTGATCCAGCTGCCTTGGGCTCGGTCATCCAGCCTTTTTCCTTCACAGTGTCAAGCACCTTGGTGAACCGTTCGCGCATTTGTGTACGATATTCAAGTACACGTTCAGCAAAGTCATCGTCACCCGTTTTTTCAACTGGGTCATCGAGCATTTCAAGACGAAAGTCGATGGGGTTTTTACCCACTTTAATTGCCAGTTCGTCAATAAAAGATTCCCTACCCAACGAACTGGAGTGTTCGGATACACTCCGCCAGGCTCCAGTATGTATGATACTGCCTACCTCTGACCCGAATGCCCGGATGTTGGGGAAGTGATAGGGAATGTCCCAGGGATTTGTGCCGCTCATATAGCCGTCCGTCCTGAATATCCGGGTATCCCAAGCCACGACCTCGCCGTTTTTGACTCCTGCTCTATGAATGGACCTTTGGTAGGGGTGGAAGTAGTCGTGCGAGATTTCATCTTCCCTGCTCCATGTGACTTTGACGGGTTGCTGGATCTGCTGGGAAATGTACACCGCCTCCATCGTCGAGTCGGCGTAGAATCGCCTTCCGAAAGAGCCACCGGAGTTGAGCACGTGGATCGTGATCTTGTCCTGGGGCAAGCCTGTGATTTGCTCCACTTCCTTGCTCATGCGTTCACCACTTTGTGTGCCCACCCATACTTCGCAGCTATCCCCCTTGAAGTGGGCAGTAGCATTGATGGGCTCCATCAGGGCATGTGCCTGATATGGATTGGAATAATCGTACTCCAGCCATTCTACAGCTGGATCATTTTCTACTGCTGCGATATCACCCTTGGTGTATTCAGGGTTTGTCTGTTCACTGCGCATTTCGTCCATTGTGGCGTTGAGGCCTTCGATGGATGCGTCACGATTTTCCCCAAGGTCCCACTCCACTTTCAGCGCCTTGCGGCCTTTGAATGCGCTCCATGTAGATTTGGCGATGACCGCTACCCCCTCGGGTACATGGTGGCTTGGGTTGCTGGGCTCCATAGCCGGGATAGCAATCACATCAAGTACGCCAAAAACTCGCTTGGCTTCTGAAGCATCAAACGATTTCAATTTACCCTTGTACACGGGACATTTCTCAATGGAGGCATACACCATTCCGGGTACATCCATGTTGATCCCATAGTTTGCCGAACCTTTGATAACATCCCTTGTAATCCTGTTCTTCACCGGAGTAGTGATGTACCGAAAGTCTGCGTGTTCCTTAAGCTGCACATCTTGCGGTACAGGCAGTTGAGCCGCTGCAGCCGCTAACTCGCCAAAGCCCAGACTTTGACCAGTTGCGGGATTCTTTATGAGGCTATTTTCGGCAATAAGGTTCTCACTGGAGACATTCCATTCCGCAGCCGCTGCAGACTTTAGCATCTCACGGGCAGTGGCGCCGGCCTCTCGCAATACATCCCACATCTTCCTGATAGTACCACTACCCCCGGTGGTACCCATTTCTGTATTGTTGTATTTGGGGTCATAGTCAGCCCGTACAATCTCAAGTTTTTCCCAGTCGGCACCCAACTCGTCGGCAAGAATCATCGGTAATCCAGTGCCGCTGCCCTGTCCCATCTCATGCTTGGTGAGTGTGAATGTGATATTGCCATCAGCGTCAATGGCCAAAAAGTTGTTCAACGGAGTAGCCTGTAGCTCCTGTGTACTCAAGATGCCTGACGCCGGTACTTTGAAGGCTAGCATCATGCCTCCCCCTGCAATGGAGGAAATTTTGAGGAAATTTCTTCTGTTGACTTTCATGATACGGTGGTGTTTGCTGCGGCTTCTTTGATTGCTTTCTTGATTCGGGTGTAGGTTCCGCATCTACAGAGGTTGCCTTTCATGGCGCGGTGGATGTCCTCATCCGTCGGGTTGGGCTTTCGTGCCAACAAGGCCGCCGCAGTCATCATTTGTCCGGTCTGACAGTAGCCACATTGTGGTACATCGATCTCCTGCCATGCCTGTTGAACGGGATGGTCTGAGTTTTCGGACAGCCCTTCAATGGTGATGATCTCCTTTTCTGCCAGGGATTTGATAGGTACACAACACGATCGCATGGCGATGCCATCGATGTGGATGGTGCAAGCACCACACTGGGCAATACCACAGCCATATTTAGTGCCATAGAGTTTCAATTCGTCTCGGATCACCCAAAGCAAAGGTGTATCGGGATCTACCTCGACGGAATAAGCCTTTCCGTTTACTTTCAGATTATAGTTCGCCATTGTGTAAGTTGGTTTAGAAGTCTTTGATAGCAGTAGGGTGGATGAAATCGGCCTCATTGTCCCAGCTATTCTGGATGTAGTTGACCACATCGGCAATCTCTTCGTCGGACAGGGCGATGGGGCGCATCCCACTTTCGAAGCCAGATCCTTTGACAATTAGATTCACGGCCCTCTGCGTGTGGAATTGCTCGATCTTATTTTTGGTTAGCGATGGGTACGCGCCGGACATACCGTCACCTTCCGGACCGTGACAACTGATGCAGTGTGTGAGGTATATCTCTTTTCCTCTATCCAGTGAGGCTTGTTCTTCTTCGCTAAAACGCTGGCAACTGAGGACAAAGACAAAACACAGCAATATCCAATAGCTACCTGTTTTTGATGACACATTCATGTAGTTATGCTTTCTGATAAATCAATAAACGAAGACCTATTAAATTGAAGGAATGAGAGGGACAAGCAACATGCATTTATTGACAAAAGACACAGATGGGAAGCCGAAGGCAACTTCCGTCACGATCAAACTTATGTCCAAGTGGACTGCCTTGTGGACCTTGATTTGGCTCCTTTTCTCTTTCTTTTTGGCCATGAAAGCCAGTGGGCAACAAATGCGAAGCCGTGACATGGGCATTAAGGTAGGATTGATGACTCCCGGTCAATGGAATGCCATCACCGATGTGCCAGGAGTGAGGGTGGGGCATACCACATTGATCCAGGGGGATTCCGTCCGTACAGGTGCTACTGCCATTGTTCCGCATGAGGGAAATGTATTTCAGGAAAAACTTCCAGCCGCCGTTTATGTCGGGAATGGCTATGGGAAGCTCATGGGATCTACTCAGGTAGCCGAATTGGGAAACCTGGAGACACCGATTTTACTAACGAACACACTTAATGTACCTCGTGTTGCCGATGCCCTGTTGGATTACATGCTCGCCCTTCCGGGCAATGAAGAAGTGAGATCAATCAATGCCGTAGTAGGGGAGACTAACGATGGTTTCCTCAATGACATCCGGGGGAGGCATGTTCGCCAAGAGCATGTGCAGGCTGCACTTACAAATGCGCAAACAGGGCCTGTCAAGGAGGGGAATGTTGGGGCTGGCACTGGCACGGTCTGTTTCGGATTCAAGGGGGGAATCGGCACGGCGTCACGACATTTGCCACAATCTCTTGGAGGTTATACCGTGGGTGTGCTCGTGCAGACAAACTTCGGCGGTGTACTTCAAATCGACGGGGTACCTGTAGGAGAAGCGCTGGACAAATATTACTTCAAAGACCAGTTGCAGGAAAGTGCCGACGGATCCTGCTTGATTGTAGTGGCGACTGATGCACCCTTGTTGGACCGCAATCTGGAACGGCTGGCAAAGCGAGCGCTTTTGGGCTTGGGAAAAACCGGCGGCATAGCCTCGAATGGTAGCGGCGACTATGTTATTGCGTTCTCTACTTCGCCAGAGAATCGCATCCACTACCAATCTCAAGGGCCTGGCCAGGCTAGATATGAAGTGCGAAATACTGATATGTCACCCTTATTCATGGCAGTGATTGAGGCCACGGAAGAAGCCATTTACAATTCCCTGTTTATGGCGGAGACCATGGTTGGACGGGATGGAAACAGGGTTGAGAAACTACCCATTGCAGAGGTGAAAAAAATCCTGAAGGAATATGGATACCCTTCATTTCAGAAATAGTGGTAGGGAAGGATTGATTGCTTTGGATTTCTGAACGGCTCGTCGATTTTTTACTCAGGGATGACATAAGTCAGGATTGATTTTAGTAGCTGAGTTCGGAATAAGCCTCACATTTGATCAATTTTTCAAACGAAGCAATTCATGGAGCAATCACTATCAGGCAAACCGAACGTTGTCAATCAACTATCACTACATTTTGTTCGGATATCTGTCGGACTCGTATATGCCTGGTTCGGTATACTGAAATTCTTTCCGAGTCTTAGCCCTGCGGAATCCCTCGCCAAAAGGACTTTGGAATCCTTGTCTTTTTACCTCATACCCGGTGATTTTAGTTATCTGCTGCTGGCGATTATGGAGACGGCTATCGGCATTTGTTTCTTGCTCAATCGTGGTGTGCAGATTGCAGTTTATGTGGCCATAGGTCACATCGTTATGACCTTTTCACCCATGGTTATCCTACCCGGGGAAGTTTTCAATAATTATTTTATTCCTACCCTGGTAGGGCAGTATATCCTGAAGAATTTTGTTTTATTGGGAGCCCTGCTGATTATCAAGCAATCTACTGAATGGAAATAAGGCGCTTTCAAGCCAGCGACTGGGAGGATGTAGCGGCCATCTATGAATCAGGCATTGCTACAGGGATGGCGACTTTTGAGACAAGCGCACCGTCATTCGATTCCTGGGATCAGGGTCATCTGGGTTTTGGGAGATGGGTGGCGGATTCCGGAAGCAGCTTGCTGGGCTGGGTCGCGCTCAGCCCGGTTTCAGATCGATGTGTCTATGGAGGTGTAGCTGAGGTGAGTGTTTATGTTCATCCAGACGCGAAAGGAAAAGGCATAGGTGCTTTGCTGCTGCAAAGGGCTATTGAGGATTCTGAGGCTAATGGCATTTGGACACTCAACGCAGCCATGTTTTCGGAAAATGTGCCGAGCATCAACCTTCACGGTAAGCTGGGTTTTCGCAAGATCGGATACCGCGAAAAAATAGCGCAGTGGCAGGGCGAATGGAAAGATAATGTGATCATGGAACGCAGGAGTAAGAAAGTGGGGGTATGAAATAAAGTCATGGACATTCGCGATGTTCTGGATTTTCAGTTGGAATTTTTGAGAGAAGAAGAGCTCAAATCAGCTATCAAACAAAGAGGTCAGCTGGTAGAGGTGGCGGCGGGAACTACCATCCTCAATGAAGGTAGTTATGTCAAAACAGTTCCACTCTTATTGAGTGGGCTGGCCAAAGTCGTCAAAGTGGAGGCTGGAAAGGAAATGCTGCTCTACTACATCTATCCGTTGGAGAGTTGTATCGTATCCATCCATTGCGGCATAAATGACTTGAAGAGTCATGTAAGAGCCATTGCAGAGGAGCCCACAACAGCCCTGCTGCTACCCGCCAGTGAAGTAGCCAATTGGCAATCAACATTTAGTTCCTTCAATGAATTTGTCATGGAGCTTTACCAGAAGCGGTTCTTCAACGTGCTTGATGCCTTCAATGCATTGGCCTTTCAGCGTCTGGATGAGCGCCTCTTGTCATTTTTGCGAGCGAAATCCGAGACGCTCGGTTCCAAGGAAGTTCGCTCAACACATCAGGAATTAAGTGATGAGTTGGGTACCGCACGGGAAACCATCTCTCGGATCCTCAAGAAGCTGGAAGCCGATGACCGGCTAACCTTGCATCGCGGCTGGATAGAAATTCACTAGAATTTTCGGTTGTGTGATCGTTGTCACTGAAATTCATGTGGTAGAGGTACAGCTTTGTTATCAAAACTGAAGATTATGAAGAAGAATATGAGCAAAACTGATGGGATGATCAGGATCATCGTTGCATTGGCGATTGTTGCCCTATGGTATTTTGGTATCATCGGTGGTTTGGCATTGACCCTGTTGAGTATCGTGGCTGCAATATTTATCGTGACCGGCTTCATTAATTTCTGTCCTTTATATGCAGTGTTGGGTCTGCGGACCAGGGCCAAATCATAGCAAGAAGGGCTGGTTGGTATAGCGTAAGTCCATCCAGCCAATTTTGATTCGACAAATAACTGCGGTTGCATCTCAGTAGGAGATCACCAATGAGGTTTGGCCCCAATGATTATCAGGTAATTGCCAAATCTGCGATCAAAACCCCGGAATGTTTGGATGAAATATGGCTTGTAGCAGCCAAAGCCTTAATTTCAACACTTCCTAAACGCACAGAAGCAGTTGAGAACAGGACTATTGCTAATCGATTTGCAGAAGGGACTTGGCGCCAATGGCTACTACGGTTCTGAACGCAACAACCCGGATGCCGAAACCAACGCGCACAAGCTACTGACCTTTTTTCGGTCTGAACAGCTCCCCATATATCATGTCAAACATGACTCCACCACAAATGGCTCACCCCTCTTTCCGGGAGAAGTGGGCAATGAACTTGTCGAAGGTCTGGAGCCGATTGCAGGTGAGCCCCTCTGGTCCAAAAACGTCAATTCCGCTTTCATCGGAACAGGCCTTCAGGATCGACTTCATGCTGATGGGATTACCCATTTGGTGATTGTGGGACTGACAACCGAGCACTGCGTGAGTACCTCCACGCGGATGGCAGCCAACCTTGGGTTTCAGGTGACTTTGATTTCAGATGCCACCGCCTCCTTCGATAAAGAAGCACCGGATGGTATGCGGTACAGCGCCGATTTGGTTCATGATATTTCCCTGGCCACACTCAGGGGGGAATTTGCCCAGATACAGACCACTGAAGACTACCTTGTTGCGCATGCTTAATCATTCCTTGGAATGACGAAATTCATTTCAATCCCCAGGGGATAGGCCTTCCTTTGGCAATAAACAACATTTATAATGGCATTTGCAGGCCCCATTGCTTCCATGACCAATTCCCACACAGGCAACTTGCAGTGGCTCGGTAGGAAGAGACTCCTCAAGAAAATTCAGGAAGAATTCCCGGCGACCAAGCAAAAACCACTTACCTTCAGCGAGGGAGTACCAGGCGAGTATTGGAGATTTCAGGAACGACTCCATGCTGATCTGCGTCGCGACTTGCGAAGAAGATATATGGTATTCGGCATCACGCTCGTCATTATGCTCGCGAGCCTCTACTGGGTAGTCACGGCAGATTATACCCCCATAATTGAGGTGATGAAATAGATCACTTTCAGGTTCGGAAAATATTCCTTAATATTCATTGAGGAATGAAATACTGGCAAAAGGAATTATTCATCTTTGTTGGTGCGCTGATACTGGTCATCAGCCTCAACGGAATTCTGGTTTGGGCCGAGAGCCAGCAGCCCGATGGTGCCATCACCAGCTTCAGCGAAGCCTTTTGGTATATGGTGGTCACCCTGACTACGGTGGGATATGGCGACCTATACCCTGTCTCGGCCATTGGAAAGATCATTGGCTACCTATATGTGTTTTCCAGTATTGGTTTGCTGGGTTTGTTCCTGAGTACTGTTTCCAATCGCTATTATCAAATGAAAGAAGAAAAAAGACTTGGATTCAAGGGGACAGCGTTCTCGGATCACGTGATACTCTTTGGCTGGAACGACTTCAGCAGATTGGTGCTGGAAGGTATCTTGCATACCAAGATTGAGATTGCCATAGTCACTGATCGTAAGGATGATGTTGATCTGATTTATGATCAATACGGAAAGGGACAGGTCTATGTCCTATTCGCTGATTTTCACAATCGTGAACTCTATCAAAAGATCAATGCCTCGAGCAGTCGAATGATTTTTATTTCCCTGAAGGAAGACTCCGATACCTTGATGCACGTCATCAATTTTAGGAAATACTGCCCGGATGTGGATGTGCTTGTATCCACTTCGAAGTCCACATTGAAGGAGACCTTCGAAGCGGCAGGCGTTACACATGTGGTGGCTCGGAATGAGATTGTGTCCAAACTGGTAGCCAGTTACATCTTCGAGACCGATGTGGCCGAACTTAATTTAGACCTCCTGTCCAGCTCCAAAGCGGAAAGCGACTACGATGTGATGGAGTTCATCGTCATGGACGACAACCCCTACATCGGATTGGATGGACATGCACTGTTTCATCGACTCAAGGATGACCTGGATACAGTATTGCTGGCGTTGCGGAAGAACAAAGATGGCAAACGAGTACTGGTCAAGAATCCCTCGACAGAAGTGCAAATGGAAGTGGGAGATTATATAATCGTCATGGCCAATCGACCGATCCGGAAGCGGTTGGAGGCGACTTTCGGCGTGCAAGAAGGTATCAAATAGCCCACCAGCAAGAATTTGCTACTCATAATAATACTGCCCAGAACTGCTCCTGTCCTGATTTTTTGAGCTGGAGTTTGATTTGCTCGTCCTGGGTATATCCTCTTTCACTGGGTTAGGTCATTAATCAGACAAAAAGATTATAAAACTTTCAAACAATATATTATTACGTTCGTTAGTGATAGTAATACTACCATAATTCAAAGTTTTAATCTATATTTAGGTTGTAATGCTACTTAATTAGAATTTATGAAGCTTTCAATGATTGAATACAGCAAATTGATTTTGAGGAAGGTCAGCTTTAGCGAAAGTTTATTCTGGAAAGAATACCGAAAGCTGAATCGAAGTTTGAATCATGAAGAGTCTTCTGTTTTAAGTGAGTGGGTACGCAGCGAGAACTTCAAAAATCGATAACACATGGAAACGTTGGAGCGCAAGACATTAACAGACCGGGAATTTGAGGCAAAGGTTAAACAGTACAAAGGAGCCTTGTTGAATCATGCAAAGAACCTGGCGAAGACGCAGGATGATGCAGAGGACCTGCTACAGGATACCCTGGCAAGGGGCTATCACTACAAATCCAAATACCTATTTGATTACTCATTCTACGGTTGGTTGCGTAGAATTATGACCAACCTCTTTATCAACAATTACCATAGAAAGAAACACCCTACGGTGACCCAAGACCTTTTTGGTGATGAGTTGGTGTCTAAGATAGGTGGATATCACGAGGACAATTCGGGCTATCAGAGCTTACTTGAGGAGGAGATCCAGCGTGAAATCAACAAGTTGGAGAAGAAACACAAAGAGTCTTTTGTGCTCTACTGCAGGGGTCACAAATACCAGGAAATTGCCGTGAAGTTGAATCTGCCACTCGGTACGGTCAAGAATAGAATTCACATAGCCCGTCGTATTTTGAAGGGCCGCGTCTATGTAAACTGATTTCTGAGGTCTTCAACAATCCGAGGCGGGAATAGTCAAGTTCGAGTAATTTTAAAAAAATCACTTACCACGAACGATTATGCGAGTATTCCTGCTCTCTCTTTTCTTTTTTTCGACGGTCTTACTTTTCGCACAAGATCTGTCGTCTTTCAAATTCCGACAGCTGGGTCCCTATCGAGGGGGCCGCGTCACGGCTGTGGCTGGGACAATCGCCGAGCCAGGCACATTCTACCTGGGTGCCACCGGGGGAGGGCTTTGGAAAACCATTGATTATGGAACTACCTGGTTGAATGTTTCGGATGGCTTTTTCGAAACTCCATCCATAGGTGCGATCGCTGTCGCTCAAAATGATCCCAACATTGTGTACGTAGGTACAGGTTCGGATGGTCTGCGAAGCAACGTCATCGAGGGGAAAGGCATGTACAAATCCATTGACGGTGGTGAGAACTGGATGGAGATAGGGCTCAAGGAAGTGGGCCAAATTGGGGCTGTGAGGATAGACCCGACGAATCATAATGTAGTTTATGTAGCGGCCATAGGAAGGGCTTTCGAACCCAATGTTGAGCGGGGTATTTTCAAGACGCAAGATGGTGGAAGGTCCTGGGAGAAAGTCCTGTATATTTCAGAAGACGTGGGATGCTCTGACATCGAGGTGTTGGCCTCCAACCCCAACATACTTTTCGCCACGGCATGGAAGGCCGAACGCAAACCGTGGACCATCAATAGTGGCGGACCGTCTACCGAGGGCGGAGTTTACAAGTCGGTCAACGGAGGAGTGAGCTGGGACAAAGTAGAGCCAGGGCTTCCTCAGAAGTTGATTGGAAAAATCGACATCGCTGTGTCACCCGCAGATTCCAAAATTGTTTATGCGCTTGTGGAAGCACCAGAGAAGGAGGGTGGTTTATACAAATCGATCGATCAGGGTGAGACCTTCACTTTGGTTTCCAACGACAAAGGCATTCGTACGCGGCCCTTCTACTACACAAATGTGCGGGTAGATCCCAAAAACACTGACGTGGTCTTTGTACTGGCCACTGGATATTTCAAATCCACCAATGGAGGCAAAGACTGGAAGCGTATTTCCTCACCACATGGTGACAATCACGATATGTGGATCAACCCCGAAAATCCCGATCTATTCATTCAGGCCAATGACGGTGGAGCCAATGTGACCCTGAATGGAGGAGACTCTTGGTCGACACAGTTCAATCAACCAACAGCTGAAATCTACCAGGTTGAAGTGGATGATCAATTTCCCTACTGGCTTTATGGTGGACAGCAAGACAACTATACCACTGTGGCAGTACCGAGTATGCCGCCCTATGGTATCCAGACACCGGGAACGGGCTATATCATCAATACTGGCGGCTGTGAAACGGGTCCAGCAGTACCGAAGCCACAGGATCCGAATATCGTTTATGCCAACTGCAAGGGTCGATTTACTGTGTTTGATAAGCGCACAGGTACGGAGCAAGCCTATTACGTAGGTGCTGCAAACATGTATGGGCACAACCCCAGAGATCTGAAATACAGGTTTCAACGGGTATCTCCCATTCACGTGTCCCCGCACGATTCTCGCGTCATCTACCACTGTTCTCAGTATGTGCACAAAACCACTAACGAAGGCAAGACCTGGGAAATCATCTCTCCGGATCTGACGGCCTTTGAGCCTGACAAACAGGTGATTTCCGGAGCCCCAATTACACGCGATATCACCGGAGAGGAATTCTACAGTACCATATATGCCATTCAGGAATCCCCTATTCAAGAGGGTCTGATTTGGGTCGGCGCCAACGATGGCCCCGTGCATGTGTCTGAAAACGGTGGAGAAACGTGGAATGACGTAACCCCCAAGGGATTGTTGGCTGGTGGCCGTGTAGATGCTGTTGCACCGTCTCCTCATAATCCAGCTAAGGCCTACGTGAGTATTCTGCGATACCAATTAGGGGACCGAAAGTCGTACATTTTCAAAACTGAGAATTACGGGAAGTCCTGGCAACTCATTACCACGGGATTACCTGACGAGACGCCCGTGAGAGTGGTCAGAGAGGATCCCGTGAAGGAGGGTTTGCTCTTTGCTGGTACGGAATATGGTCTGTTCGTGTCTCTGGATGATGGCAGGAGTTGGCAGTCCTTTCAGCAAAACCTTCCCGTCACACCTATTTCGGACTTAAAGATTCATCGTGGAGACCTTGTTTTGTCGACCATGGGTCGTGGTTTTTGGGTTTTGGACAATATCCAGGCACTGAGGCGTATCTCAGGTTTCGACCTTCCCGAAAATCAACTTATGATCGCTGACGAGCAGGTGCTCATGCGTGCTCCTTCAGGTGCTACCGGGAGCACCGCACCGGAGTACCCCAGGCCTGGAGTAATCATGGATTACTACCTGAAGAATGAAGTGTCCGGGCCCATCAAACTGGAAATTCTCACAGCGGAAGGCTCGTTGATCAACACTTTCGTGAGCGATACGCTCGAGTCGGGTGAGGACAAGATCATCAGGGACATGGCTACGGAGAATGTCTCTTTTCTTGTGAATAGCAAACTGACGAAAAAGCCAGGATTTAATCGCTTTAGATGGGACTTCGCTTACCAGGGCCCCTGGCAGAAGCGCGAGGCACGAAGGTACAAGAATGGTCCGATGGCTGTTCCAGGTGGCTATATCGCCCGATTGACTATTGGAGAAACATCGCTGGAAGAAAATTTCAAATTGACCATGGACCCAAGGCTACGGACCACAAATGAGGAGGCTCAAAGCCAATTGGAGGTGCTGCTGGAATTGAGAGGAATGATCACTGAAATTGCACAATGGATTGATGATCTGGAGAAAGAAAAAATTCAATTGCAAAAGGAATCGGCTGAAGGACAGGCCTTGGAGAAGGTAAATCAGAAGCTGGCAGAGTTGAAGACGAAAGAGGGCATTTATGAGACGCCAGCCCTGCTGGATCAGGTCTCTTATCTCTACTTCATGTTAAACAGGGCTTACCAGTTACCCGGCAAAGACGCCTACGATCGTCTGTCCGAATTGAATGAGTGGTATCAACGTGTAAGGGCCCTGGACTAGCATGTTGATAAATATCCTGCAGGAAGGGCTTTGGATTTCGAGGTTTTGAACCGATCTTGAGTGTTACTTTTTGAAACTATGCCAAAACATTTTTATGATCGAAATGGTCCCTTGTTGTGTTGGGATATTTACTTGAATCATCTGCAGCAGGTTTTGAAACCATCAAAGCCCGCCAAGGCCAAGAAGTGAATTCCGACAAGTATTTTGTACTAACTTTGTAACAAATAAGTGGTTTCATTCGATAAATTGGATTATTTACCAAAATCGGACAAGAAGCCCTTTCAACAGCCTGAATGATTAAATACAAATTCTCAAGAGACAATACTGATTTTTCGCAACTACTAAGGCTAAGGGTCAATCAATACTTCGCTGATAATCAACTTTCACGTCATGCCAATGGTCAAATGGTCACCAAAACGGTGACAATGCTGGCCATATTTCTTATTCCTTTCGCTTTTATTCTACTTTCAGGGATTAGCAACATTTGGCTCCTACTGCCTTTTTGGGTGATGATGGGCTTTGGCAAAGCATTCATTGGGATGAGCGTGATGCATGATGCCCTTCACGGATCCTATACGAAGCGATCGAAAGTGAACCGACTTATCGGTTTGAGTGCATATATGATCGGAGCCAACCCGACGATGTGGAAAATTCAGCATAATGTACTACATCACACCTATACTAATATTGAGCATGCCGACGAAGACATTTCCCCCCGGTTTGTCTTGAGGTTCTCTCCGCATCAGCCCCGGTACTGGTTTCACAAGTTTCAACACCTGTATGCCACTTTCTTCTATGGGATCTCAGTGGTAATGTGGGTACTTCAAAAGGATTTTCTCAAACTTTTTGAGTATGCCGATAAAGGCCTTATTGCGAGAGGGCAACAATATCGACGGGTGTTAACGAGTATCATATTACATAAAATTGGGTACTTCAGTATGTACCTGCTTCTGCCCATGCTGTTACTCCCCGTGCCTCCCTGGCTAGTCATATTGATGTACCTGGCGATGGATGTAACTGCGGGTATAGTATTGACTTTCATCTTCCAAACGGCTCACGTGATGCCAAACAGTCATTTTGTGGAGCAAGAGGAAGAAAAAATAGCCGATGAATTTGCAGTTCATCAGCTGCGCACCACTACAAACTATGGTACGCGAAATAAGATTTTATTCTGGTTTTCCGGTGGCCTCAACTTCCAGGTTGAACATCATTTGTTTCCGGAAATATGTCATATTCATTATCCTAAGATTGCACCGATTGTGAGGAAGACGGCCGAAGAGTTTGGCCTTCCTTATCATGAGTTGAGGGGATTTAGAGTGGCCCTTCGGTATCACTTTTCCATGCTAAAAGCATTGGGAAAAACGGATTATCCAGGGTCGAATCTGGTAGGAAAGACACTTGCTGCAGACAAGGTATTGGCGTAGTGCCAGGATAATAAGGGGATCGTACGGCACGAAGGTTGGGTCTTTGGGCTGGAGGTCAATGTTTTACTTTTAACGATAATCAGGCAATGGCAAGATCACAGAACAGTTTTATCAAGAAGCAAAAAGCTGAGCGGAAGAGAAAAAAGAAAATGGAGAAGTTTGAGAAGCGTCTGGAGAAGAAGAATGAGGAGACGAGTGGAAAATTAGATGATATGATTGCCTACGTGGATGAATTTGGCAATATCGTAGACGAAAAGCCTGAGGAGCCTCAAGAGAAAAAAGAAAAGGACTAGGATTATATCCTGGATGCGTGCTCCACTAGCTGATGAAATGCGCCGGTCCAGGCCTTGTCGAAGTAGTTGCGGGCCTCTGTCCATTCCTGGGATATGCCCCAACCAGTATGTATGAGTGTGGCCATGGTTCTCTCCTGGTTACCATGAAATGTGACCACTACATTGGTCAGCGGTTGCCGGGTATTCATGAATGATCTAAACTGTACCGGTCCTTTCCATTCAAAACAGAGATAATTGGGTTTATCAAGTGCGAGGATCTTGCATCCAATCGTACTATTGTCTTCGGGCGTCTCGGGCTGCCAAAATAGTTCGTAGGCTCCCCCCACTTCTGCTGATACATTTGCTTTTGCCGTCAACCAGCTTTCAAGGTGGGTATTGATGGTGAACAGATCGAAGGCTGTGGCTTGATCACAGGCCAGTGAGGTTTTGATGACAAGGATAGGGTCCATGATAGTGCTTATTCACATAACACAATTTAATCAGTGTACAGATAATTGTGTTCAAAAACCCAAAAGAGAACCATTATTCAGTATCTGAATCTGTAGTTGCCCACTGGAAGCTCTTTTCAATTATGGAAACTTTGTTTTCTCGAAGATGCTTAAGATAGGCAGATGCAATGGGTGAAAACTGTTTGCCTTTTAGCCACACAAGGTTCCAGGTTGTTGTAATAGGCAAGTCTCGGACGGGAATGATTTGTATATCACCGTTGCTGAGTTCATTCCTGATTCCAATCAGAGGCATGATGGAATAACCTAGCCGGGCAATCACTGCCTGTTTCACAGCTTCATTGGAAGTGAGTTCCATGGATTTGGCTGGTTGTATATCGTGCTTTCGCAAATAAGTCTCCATGGCGCCCCTTGTGGCAGAGCCCTTTTCTCTCAGAATCAGTGGAAGATCACCCAGATGGCGGGGGTTGAGATAGGTCTTCAAATTGGGCGGTACCGACTTGCCTACTAGGAAAAGTTTGTTTTGCATCAGCGGTTCGCGCTCGATTTGCAATTGCTCTGGTAGTACCGACACCATAGCAAAGTCTACCTGGTTTTTTTCCAGGGACTCGATGACCTTGGCTTTGTTGGTCACGTCCATCGTGAGGTCAATACCCGGATGTTCATTGACAAAACCCGATAGAAAATACGGCATCACGTACTTGCCAGTCGATACCACTGAGACCTTGAGGTTGCCGTGGAGATATCCTTTATGTGCGAGGGTTTTGTATTTGATGTTATCCACCTCTTTCAGGATTTTTTGGCTTGATTCGGCTACCTCCTTGCCAAAGTCTGTCACAAAAATTCGCCTGCCTAGCGTCTCCAGTAGTGGAATATCAAATTGCTCTTGAAATTTTTTCATCTGGATCGAGACTGCTGGTTGCGTTAAATGCAATGCTTCTGCGGTTTTTGTTATGCTCTCAGTATCAGTGATTTTCAAAAATATCCGAAGCTGATGCAGCGTGTAATTCATAATAATATCTAATTATATGTATATGGAATATAAATAATTGTAAATGAAAACAGCATCCATTTTTGCGGGCGAAATCCGAAAAACAGAAAAATGGAGACTTACAAATTGATAGACAGCGAGTACAACGCGATAGAGGCTCGCGAGGTCATTGGCTATCTGATGGATACGAAAATCAAGTTCCTGTGCCGCAAGCGATTCAGTATGCAGGAGAGAAGTGATGGAGATACCAGTCACATCGACAACAGAATTGCTGAATTACAGCAGGCGCGAGAGGACCTCAGCAATTCCATGGCATTGAATCAGGTGGAGGGGAAGTTGCTGAAAATTGATTGTGAGATACGTGTCGAGGAAACGGCCATTTCTGGTACAAACGCCAACAAATACTTGTCATGAGTGCCACTCTACTGTTAGAGAACCTGACAAATCCTGCACTGCTCTTCTTTTTTCTAGGAATTGTAGCGGTACAGGTGAAGAGTGATCTGGAGATACCCGCAAATTCCTCCAAGTTCATCTCACTATATCTGCTTTTTTCAATTGGTTTCAAGGGAGGACAAGAGCTTTCTCACAGTCAGTTGGATCAAAGCATCTTCTGGGCGCTCATGTTCGGGATCGGGCTGGCGGCGATTGTTCCCATTTATACTTTCTTTTTGATAAAGAAGAGGCTTGGTGTCTACAATGCCGGTGCCATAGCAGCAGCCTATGGCTCTGTGAGTGCGGTCACATTTGTAACAAGTGTATCATACCTGGAGATGCAGGGCGTGACATTTGGCGGCCATATGGTGGCGGTTATGGCCACTATGGAGGCACCGTCCATCATCGTTGGGCTGGCTTTGATCTCGTTGTTCCAGAGGGATAAGCTGATTTCAATCCCCATGAAGCAAGTATTGAAGCATTCTATTACCAATGGAAGTGTTTTGCTGATTACTGGGAGCCTTGTCATTGGGTTTCTGGCGAGCGAATCGCAGGCTGAAGGAATCAAACCATTTACCACTGATATCTTCAAAGGGTTTTTGGCAGTATTTCTACTGGATATGGGAATTACGAGCGGAAAAAAGCTTGCAGCATTTTGGGAGAAAGGGAAGACGCCATTCGTCTTTGCGCTGGTTATCCCACTCGTCAATGGGCTGCTGGTAGCCTACTTGAGCCAATGGGTGACACCTGTGCCCGGTGAGCGTTTTCTGTTTGCAATCCTGGCCTCAAGTGCCTCATACATTGCTGTACCGGCTGCCATGAAATTGGCTGTACCCAAAGCAAGTCCCGGTTTATACATCCCAATGGCACTGGCGATTACTTTTCCGTTCAACATCACGTTGGGTATGCCCCTTTACTGGTATCTCGTCAACTAGTGCGGGTTGCATTTCGGAACGCCAGGGATAGCAATAATCCTAAAATCGAAAAGCCAGCCAAAATACCAAACAAATATTGATGTCCAATGGGTCCTGGAGAGCTGTCCAGGACCCAACCCATGAGTGGCCCCATAAATATGTCTGGCGTGTATCCAACTACGGACACGAGCCCTGCGGCGCTACCTGTGATTGCAAGAGGTATCCTGGCTTCCTGGAAAAGTGCATAATACAATCCCCTCAGTCCGTAGATGCCTACACTTGTGCCTGCCAATGTCAAAATGATCAACACCTCCATGCCGGGTTGCAGCAAACCTGCGGCCATGAAGAGACTGCCCAAAAGCATTATCGCAAAGCAGACTGCCGCCAACCTGGAGTGTAGGAAATAGTCCCCAAGTAATCCGGCTGTGATTGCCGCAATCGGTCTGACCCAAAAGGATATGGTGGCAATATGAGCAGACTCCACATCATTGTAGCCAAAGGCGACATTGGCGTAAAGCGAGAAGTCGTCGGTGCATTTGTAGCCGACATAGCTACAAAGTAGGATGAGCGCCTGGAGCCATACCGTTTTTCGCTTCAAAGCCATTCTTACACCGTCCAATGACATCCTGGGCAATGAAGCTCCATCGAATGTGTCCGCCGGTAAGAATAGCCAGACGAGTACGGCGCTGAAAGCCGTGAGTCCTGAAAAAATTAAAATGATGTTGCTGAGAGAGTGCGTCAATTGAGCGACAGATGCGTTGTCCGCGGATATTGGGAGGAAAGCATCCAACAAGAATACCGATGAGGAGGCAATGGCTGCAGCCACAAACCCTCTTCCAGCGTCGATAGCTCCATACGATCTCCCCTGAGCGTTTTCGCCGCCTAGTTCCCTTTGCGCTTTGACATAGGCCGCCCAAAAAAGTAATATGGTCGTCACCCCCCAAAATCCATACAGCAAGGTCAGGGTGTAGAGATTGGGGATAGTCGCCATGACGATACCACCAAGCGACGTAGCAATGATAGAAGCGGGAAGCAGCCTACGTGGTGAGAACCTGTCAGCAATTGGCCCTCCAACGAAATAGGCTGCCATGGCCACTGTACCATACAATGAGAAGGCCGTGCCCAACTCCAGGTTGTTGATGTCAAATACCTTGAGAAAGGTAGGACGAAAGATGCGAGTCACCACAAAAGGCAACAGAAATACCAACTCCCCGATCAGCATTAGGGTAGCCAGAGAAAGAATTTTGCGCAAGCCCATGAGTGCGCAACATAATGATTTTTTTCCCTGCCTGTCTTATTTCCTCAATGCGTTCAACCTGGATTTTGCCCTGCTTAGCACTGACTGGCGCGTATCCTTTTGGACAAACGTCTTGATGTCTTGCTCCGAGTGCATGCGGACGATGGAGGCGATGGCCGTCTTGGCATTCATATCGGTACTCAGGCCATTTGTCTTTGCTGGCGCCGGGTTACCGGATTTGTTTTTTGGGGAACTACCTGGCTTTGATTTGGCCTCTTTCTTGGATTTGGCTTTGTCGCCGGACTTCTTCTTTTTCGGACCAGACTTAACTTTCTTTTTTGCGGGTGCAGGCGCCCTGTCTTTCAGTTTGTTTTGCAGTTTTTTGCGCTCTTTGTCAAGTTCCTGGATGGTAGCTACGGACTTTAGGATTTTCTTCTTGCTTGCTCTCTTCAGGACGAGTTTGTTCAGGTTCTTCTGTGCACTTTTTTCAGATTTTTCAATTTGAGCAATTTTCTTTGCAATAGACATAACTACTTCCGATTGACCCGTAAGTAATTTAATATTAAATTAAAGAAATTAACATACAATTAACATAAAAAGGAATTGACCACCTTCAGGAAACCAGGTAGTTCTTGGCCTCCTCTTCGGTGTCGAATGGTTTCATTTTTCCGCCAAGCAATCTGTTGTATCCTGTGAGCAATACCCGCTTTGCTCCGGTAATCCCCACGATGGCACCCTTGAAGGGGATGTCTTTTGTTTCCTTTCCCAACTGGCGTATGTAGGAAGTGAACTTAGGTTTTGCATAGGTGTCACTTATATTCACCAGTCGCAGATGATAAGCTTTGTTCTCCAGAAGCCACGTTTTTAAGGCCTCAGCTTTCTCGATCATTTTATCCTCAGAAAGGCCTCTGTAATCGATGTAGACGATTTTTTTCCCATTATATGTAATGTGCTCCATTTGGATTTCGCATTGTGTAGGACAAGTCTATAAAAATCTGTGGATGCTCCCATGAGATTGATGAAGTTTGGCTTTCTGGTGGCATGTTCAAAATCAGAGCGATGGAACAGTCTTCGGAAAGCATGAGATGACGAAGATTTCGATCAAAGAAATTATATTCATGTTATGGATATCGCTCGATGGATAGAAAACGCCTGGAACATCAACCCTGACATCCAATGGAAGATTTTACTGTCATTCCTCGTGATCCTGGCGTTGTGGCTTGTTAGATACTTCTCTATCAAGATCGTTTTTCGGCGGGTTGGGGACATTAAAGAGCGCTACTATTGGAAAAATGGGATCAAGAATGTCCATTATTCCTTGTTGGTGATTGTCATCAGCCTCATTTGGCTTGACCAACTGGGTTCATTGGCCACTTTTTTGGGTTTGGTTACAGCAGGATTGGCAATAGCCTTGCAGGATCCGCTTGTGAATCTGGCGGGTTGGCTATTCATTATTGTCCGAAGACCCTTTGAGATGGGAGATAGAGTCGAGGTAGGAGACTATGCCGGTGATGTGATCGATGTTAGGTTCTTTCAGTTTACGATCAATGAGATTAACAATTGGGTGGATGCTGACCAGAGTACCGGCAGGATTATTCACATACCCAATGGCCGTGTATTCAAAGAGCCGCAGGCGAATTATACGCAGGGTTTCACGCATATCTGGAATGAACTCCACATCATGGTCACCTTCGAGAGCGATTGGCAAAAAGCCAAAGACATTTTGCAGCGTATTGTCAACGAACATGCCGAACATCTGTCGAAAGCAGCTCAGAAACGGCTCTTGGAAGCAAGTAAGAAGTTCATGATTTTTTATACCACGCTGACTCCAACGGTCTACACCGCTGTTAAGGACAGTGGTGTGCAATTGAGCATAAGGTACCTAGTGAACCCAAAGAAGCGCAGGGTCTCGGAAAACAAAATTTGGCAGGATGTACTTATCGCTTTTGCAAAGGAAGATGATATCGATTTTGCATATCCTACACAACGAATCTACTACAACTTACAAGAAGGAAAAAAGGGGACGACGAAGCCACCCAACTTTGGATAGTTGGCTGGGATTCGGATCTATTGGTCATACCTGGAAGGTCAATCGACCAAAGTCGACAAATACCGGATCGCACCCACGATATCGAAGAGATGGCGACTGTCCTAGTGAGATGTGCAATGCAGTTCAATTATCTCAATGACATTGGTGGAGCGCTCGGAATGAGATAATAACCGATCCTCAAAGTGAACCCTGCTCCCTTCCTGTAAGTTGTTTCCTTATTACCTTCGACAGCTGATTATTTTCAACAGAATGATGGATAGCAAAAGCAAGAATTTTCTCTATAAATATCTAAACAACGCATCACCCACAGGCTTTGAGAGCAGCGGTCAGCAAATATGGCTGGATTATGTCCGGCCATTTATCAACGATTACATATCGGACACCTATGGTACGATGGTGGGGGTAGTAAATCCTGAAAAAGCCTACAAAGTGGTCATCGAAGCTCATGCGGACGAGATTTCCTGGTTTGTGAATTATATTAATGACAAGGGATACATCTATGTGACTCGAAATGGAGGATCTGATCACCAGATAGCGCCTTCGAAGCGGGTCAATATCCATACGAAGCAAGGTATCAGAAAAGGAGTTTTCGGTTGGCCGGCGATCCACGTTCGCAAGGACAAAGAAGAGACACCCACCCTGAAAAATATCTTCATTGACGTTGGAGCGAAGGATAAGGAGGAAGTGGAGAATATGGGGATTCACGTAGGATCAGTGATCACGTTTGAAGATGAGCTGATCGAGCTAAATGATACATTCCTTGTGGGGAGAGCTTTGGATAATCGCATAGGCGGTTTTATGATTGCTGAGGTGCTGCGAAGAATTAGAGAAAACAAGGTGGAATTGCCTTTCGGGCTGTATGTTGTCAATGCTGTACAAGAGGAGATTGGTTTGAGGGGAGCTGAGATGATTTCTCGTCGCATAGGTCCCGATGTTGCCATTGTGACGGATGTTACTCACGATACCAATGCACCCATGTATGACAAAGTGAACAGTGGTGACATTTCCTGTGGTAAGGGTCCTACGCTCTCCTATGCTCCGGCAGTTCAGAATAACCTCAGGGACATGATCATTGGTGTGGCAGAGGGTAAAAAATTGCCATTCCAACGGTTGGCAAGTTCCAGGTTTACAGGGACTGACACTGATGCTTTTGCATATTCGGCGGAAGGTGTGGCATCGGCATTGATATCTTTACCGTTGAAGTATATGCACACGACCGTAGAGATGGTGCACAAGGACGATGTTGAGAACGTGATCAACCTGATCTACGAGACATTGCTGCAAATAGAAGATGGACAGGATTTCCGATATATCAAGTGAAGTCAAGGTAGAAGACCAAATGGGGCGTGAAGTAAGGTTGGTTGGTACGCCCCAACGGATCATCTCATTGGTGCCAAGCATAACGGAGTACTTGGTGGATTTGGGATTGGGACAAAAGCTAGTAGGCAGAACGAGGTTTTGTACAAGACCTCATGAGGGTTTGCAACATGTTGAGATCATAGGAGGGACCAAGAACTTCGATGTTGAAAAGATCAGGTCGTTGCGACCGGACCTGATCATTGGCAACAGGGAGGAAAACTATAAAGAAGGTATCAACGAGTTGGCTGAGTTTTCTCCTGTCTGGATGAGCGACATTGTCGACCTGGACCATAACTATGAAATGATGGAGGCCCTTGGACTGCTAACCGGTAAAGCCCACGAGGCCAGCCTCTGGATTCAACGGGTGCGAGAGAATTTTCGCAAATATTACAAGCGATATTCAGGGAGGGTACTCTATCTGATATGGCGGAAACCGTACATGGCTGCTGGCAGGGATACTTTCATTAATCACATCATCAATTACCTGGGTTTCGAGAATGCGGTTTTGCAGAAGCGTTACCCTGAAATCGACCCTTACATTTTGGAGCAGTTGAATCCCGATCAGGTATTTCTGAGCTCAGAGCCGTTTCCTTTCAAACCCAAGCATATTGAGGAGC
The DNA here is from genome assembly GCA_965601475.1 of Cyclobacteriaceae bacterium. Classification (GTDB taxonomy): domain Bacteria; phylum Bacteroidota; class Bacteroidia; order Cytophagales; family Cyclobacteriaceae; genus JAWPMT01. The sequence goes on from OZ271832.1 coordinate 3,926,824, forward strand.
TCAAATCATTTCACCCCAAAGCCATCACACGTCTGGTAGATGGGGAGGCGTTTTCTTGGTACGGCAGTCGTTTGGCGAAAGTCAGTTTTGACTTTTAGTCTTTCACATATTGCATGGCCTCTTTCACCATCTGCTTCGAACCGATATAGAATGGAGCCCTTTGATGAAATTCTGTGGGGTGTATTTCCAAAATCCGACCTTTGCCATTGGTAGCCATTCCTCCGGCTTGCTCAGCGATGAATGCAAGTGCATTGCATTCGTACAGAAGCCTTAATTTTCCGTTAGGTGCTTTGCTACTGGCTGGATAGATATAGATGCCACCTTTCAGCATGTTGCGATGATAGTCCGCTACCAATGAACCGATATACCGTGCAGTGAGTCCATTCTTCTTGCAGGCTTCAATATATTCCCGGGTGCCGTCCTCAAACTGGTGCCAGCTCCCTTCGTTGATTGAGTATATTTTTCCGTTCTCAGGAAACTTCATATTTGTGTGGGAAAGCACAAACTCTCCCAAAGAGGGTTCCAAAGTGAACCCATGTACACCACGGCCAGTACTATATACAAGCATGGTTGAGGATCCATATAGTATGTATCCCGCAGCCACTTGCCTCGTCCCTTCCTGCAATACATCCTCTTTCTGTACAGGTCCTCCGATTGGGGAGATTCGCCTATAGATGGAAAAAATGGTGCCGATAGATACATTGACATCGATGTTGGATGAGCCATCCAGGGGGTCCATGGCTACCACATACCGACAATTGGGGTTGAGATGAACGATTTCCTGTTCTTCTTCCGAGACGATGGCGCAAGTCATACCGCCATTTCTTAGGGCCCTCGTGAATCGGATGTTGGCAATTACATCAAGCTTCTGCTGTTCTTCGCCCTGGACATTTTGAGCTCCATATGCGCCAGCAATATCCAGCAGCCCGGATTTGTTGACTTCCCGGTTTATGATCTTGCCCGCCAAGGCAATGTCCCTAAGCAATTGAGATAGCTCCCCGGTCGATTCGGGATATTCATCTTGCTTCTTTTTGATAAACCGGTCAAGTGTAGTCCCTATCGGTAGTCCGAGGTTAATTTTGCTCATCGGTGAAAAAGTGGTCTATTAAGCTGCGAAAATAGCTTAATTCGTCAGTTCAAACGTTTGCACAAGTGAGAATTTTCAAATTTGGCGGGGCTTCGGTCAAAGATGCTGCCTCCATCAGGAATCTTGGGTCAATTCTGCATGGCTACAGTGGTGAGCCGTTGTTTTTGGTAATTTCTGCAATGGGTAAAGTGACCAATCTTCTGGAGCATCTGGCACATACGTCTTTTGCCTTGGGAGGGCTCAATGAAAGCATCTACGGTCAGGTGAAAGACTTCCATGAGCAAATCGCCACGGAATTGATGGGTCCGGTGTCTGAAGGGTTACGAGACCTGATGGACCAACTGGCAGAACGCTGCACGCAAACAGGTATGGACTTTGATGAATACTATGATCAGGTTGTTCCTTTCGGTGAGCTTCTATCCACGCGCTTGATCAGTGACTTCCTCTCAACCCAGCTACCTGTCTGTTGGTTGGATGCTCGGGAATTGATTATTACGGATCAATCTTTTCGCAAAGCTGTCGTTGATCTGGGCAAAACGGAAGGGCGTATTTCCGGGCTATCCTTGCCTAAAGGTACCATTCCATTGACCCAGGGCTTTATTGCCGCTTCTACTGAAGGCAAGATGACCACTTTAGGGAGGGAGGGGTCAGATTTTAGCGCTGCACTATTTGGTAAATTCCTCGGGGCTGAAGAGGTTATATTCTGGAAGGACGTTCCGGGAATTATGAATGCGGATCCTAAGCTCTTTCCATCTGCGGAAAAGTTTGACCACCTGTCTTATCAGGAAGCCACCGAAATGACCTTTTACGGAGCAAAAGTGATCCATCCTAAAACGCTGAAACCACTTTCGGAGTCCGGTATTCCCTTACGTGTGCGTTCATTTGTGGATATCAAGCGGTCGGGTACCTCCATTTCTGGTCTTCCAGGCATGATCTTGCCTACCTATGTTTTCAGGTATAATCAGACACTGGTAACCTTAAGAAATCGTTCCGGGGAATTAACAAATGAGCGGCTACTCATCGCCATTCTTAGTCAACTTGATGCATTGGAAGTGAGACTCAATATGACCCAGATTTCTGCTTTGACTTACTCATTTGCTATGGACCATGATGATGCTATGCTGCAGGACATCCACCGTTTGTTTGAAGCCAACTTTGAAGTCTACCACAATTCCGGCCTCCATTTGGCGACAGTGAAGAATTTCGATCAGATGAGTCTCGAGAAGCTGCCGGGTTTTGAAGCTAAGTTTCTTGAGCAAATCACCAGGCACAATTACCAAAGGCTCTACCTTCCTCTTTGATGGGTATTGCGTTTAGGTGAAGCGTTTCAGTGTTGATTCAATACCTGATAAATAAGACGCTCCAAAAAGATTGACATGTACCAATAGGGGATAGAGATTGTACAGATCTATGCGGTATTCGAAGTCAGGCTCCAGCGGCCACGCCTCATTATATGCATCGTAGAATTTTCGATTGAAGCCACCAAATAGCCTGGTGAAAGCCAACTCCATTTCCCGGTGTCCATAATATACTGCAGGGTCTATCAATGCCGCCTCACCGTGAGTGTTTACCAGGAAGTTGCCGCTCCACAGGTCGCCATGAAGCAGGGATGCCGGCGATGGGGGTATATGATCTGGAAGATACGGGTACAATCGTCTGAATCTCTGCAAAAAATATTGATCAACCAGTCCGTTGTAATGTGCCATTGTGACCTGCTTCTCAAGTCGTTCCTCTATAAAGAATGGCAGCCAATCCGAGTGCAACTTATTACTCTGTACGAGACTGCCGATATAGTTGTCATAGTTGAGGCCGTACCTCCGATCTATAGATACCTGGCGGTGTTGCGCGGCTAACTCAACGCCAAAGTTTTCCCAAAATTTGGATGAGGGAACGCCAGGTTCGATATACTCCAGAAGCAAAAAAGACCTGTTTAGGCAGGTGCCAAACCCCAGAACTTCCGGGATTTTGATGGTTCCTCCGGAGCGTAGGAGGTCAAGCCCATTGGCTTCTACCTCGAATTGATCACTTTCCTTCTCCTTCCATTTTAGGAGAAAAGCGTCTGAGGCAGTTTCTAGTTTGGCAACCTGGTCAATGCAGCCACCAGACAGGATCTTGAATGATTGCAGGGTGAGCTCCTGGCCCGTGGATTGAAAAAGTATGGATTCAAAGAACTGGAATTCCGGATTTCTCACAAGGCTATTGGCTTTGCAACGCCTTGATAAATGCGTCGATGGAGCGGTCCAGCATTTCAAATACCTCCACAAAATCAGAGTGGTCTCCGTAGTAGGGATCAGGAACATCGGCCCCTGGACGTGCTGGGTCGAAATCGCCCATGAGCAGTACTTTCTTTTCATGAGGTCCCGCCATTGCCATCATATGTGATAAGTTGTTTCTGTCCATCGCCACGAGGTAATCAAAAAGTTCAAAGTGGTCCAGGTGAAGCTGCTGGGCTCGATGATTTGACATGATGCCGGATTCCTGAAGTACGTCAAGGGTTCTGGCGTCTGGCCTCGATCCAATGTGGTAACTTCCAGTCCCAGCTGAATCTGCATTCCAGGAGGTGTAACTTGTTTTGTGCTGGAAAATGGCCTCCGCCATTGGTGAACGGCAGATGTTACCTAAGCAAACAAAAAGAATTTTCAATTTTTTTAGTATTCAGGGGTTACCTCCGGTGACTGAATGGAATATATGAAGGCATAACACAAATTTATTCATACACCTGTTTGACATCTAAAGAAAAATCCCGGTCGCTGACCGGGATTTTCTTTTTTCTAACGTCTCTATGCTTACCGGACACTCAAGCCTACTCCTGCAGTAAGCGTGTTGTAGTCCTGAAATGCATATTCAGCATGTATAGTAATGATCAATAGCTTCAGTCGTGCACCGAAGTTAAGCTTCGGACTGCCAGAAGAATAGGAGAAACTGATGGGATCGATGGCATCGGCACCAAGGTCAGTCTCAAGCTCTTCACTGTAGTCTCCCAGGAGTTTGAAATCCGTGCTCGAGGTGATGAAACCCAATCCCGCGTATACGGTCAATAGTGCCAGTTTCTTGGAGATTACACCTTGGAAAGTGAACCCACTCACATCTAGTTCGGCTATTTGATCAGGGTTGTCTTCATCAATGTTGAAACTGGTTTTCAGGGTATTGAATCCCACGAATGCCGAAAGATCGAATGGGAGCAGTTGCATTCCAGGAACCCACTGCTTGACATCGTGCATTATGCCCAATCCGAACATGCTGATAGAAAACTCTTCGCCTGCATCTCCGAAAGTCTGTTCCGGGAGAAGGCGTAGTTTCAATTCCGTATTCTTAATCAATCCAAGTCCCAACTGTACCATGGGTGCAGGTACGGCATTGAAGCCGAGATCCTCATCCATTCCTAGTCCTGTCGGTCCGGTTACATCCAGCAGCACTTCCTGAGTTTCCGGGTCTGAAAATCGAAGGAACGGAATTTCGTCGGCACTCAGGTTAGGACCGAACAGTGTTGGAAATTGATCCTGCCCTGGGTCGACCAATGATACGTTGTCATATTGAGCTGGGTTAAAAGTAAAGAACTCCGCACTGGAAGGTACGTAGGCGAGGTTGACGTTTGCCGTCAAATCAAAACCCAGGAGTTTATGCGGTTTTGCTGTGTTGTACCAACCGCTGTTGAGTCCTGTTCCAAAGCCTATGAAGGCAGGTTCCATATAGTTCTCCAGCAATCTGTTTCCGTCTGCGATACCACCTTCCAGGAAAGTACTTAAGTCAATCTGGGCCTTGGATGACATGCAGAAAAATGCTGCGAAGGTGAGGGTAAAAAATAATTTTTTCATTTTTCTAGGTTTGGCGGATTAATTATAAGTCTCTTGCTTTCAATTCGACATCGAAATACATAAGATAGTTGAAGGTCAAATCGTTGTTGTTGGCAGGTAATTCACTGAGATCAAATACCACTTGAGAATTAATCCTGTCGGATCTGAATAGCTCTTCGACAATCGCGGATCGCTGTGCATCAGACAGCGAAATAGAGGTCCTTGGGACATTGGTTAGAGTTGTTCTGATATCCAACAGTACCAAGTCAGAGCCGGCCACTTCTACACTGATCTCCAGCTGATCAAGCCCCACTTCTTCCGTTGCATCAACACCTGTCACTTCGTAGAAAACGCCGTGAAGGATGATGTTGTCCTGCCCTTGTAGTCCTTCCAGGGCATCGTCAAAGGCGCCAACCTGATTCAAATCATAGGTAAAGGTTTCACTAGGAGGATTGACGTTGAGAAGGTCGTCAATCTGATCTGTGTCTCCCGGATCAGGAACTTCTATAAGAATCGGCACATCCACTGGAAAATCTTTCCTTACGTTGAAGCCAATTCCCTCTTCTCCACAGGAAACAATCTGGGTTGCCAATAGTAAGAACAGACAGGTTCTTGCCATAAAGCGAATCTTGCTCGGTGTTTTCATGCTTACAGGGTTTGTCTTGAATAGATGATTATAATTTAATCAAAGATGCGGATTTCCCACTAATCTTACATCAATCGCGACCTGATTAAGCAATTTCGTATCATAGTCGGGTAGATTACTCTCGTATTTTACCCAAAACATCAAAGTAGTAAGTCATCGTGAGGTCGTTAGGTAAATTCGGAAAATCCGTCTGAACCAGCATTTCGAAGTCTTCACCGTCTCTGATAAGTGTCTCGATGGCTGCGATTGCTTCCAGATTGACCAATTGGTTTGGAGTGAGGGATGAGTACATGAGTACGGGCTCAGTAGAGTTCTCAAAATTTGAATTTGCAGGAGTCTCCACCAGTTGAATCGGAGGCAGCCGCTCACCAGAGACAACGAGTTGCATGGCGAAAGTATCTTCAAAGCCTTCAGGCAATCCGGAAATTTCATAGGCGATGGATTCTATGACAATTTCGGCCAGGTTGTATCGCTCAAACTCTACGGATCCCAAGTCAATATTGTTTGATTCATTGAGATTGCCATCGTTGGCATTGGTTCGTAGTGCATCTACCGGATAATCGTAGCTTACGACCTTGGATACATTGATTTGTATGCCTGCCTCGCCGCACGCCATGAAAATGACGACGAAGGCACATATCGCAAATGTGTTTAGAGATTTCATTGGGGCAAGTGTTTTTAGGATGATTGAAATATTAGCTTCACGAGCTGATTCAAATATAGCAGAAATGTTATTATAATAATCCAATTTAATCTATGAAAATTCAAATAAATGAATATAACGTGGATTCCCTTTTGCTGATCTTTACATTATGACTCGTTTCTTCTACAATTCATTCATTCTACTGTATTGGACGATCATCAGGGTGTTCACTTTGTTCAATGCCAAGGCCAGGCAGTTTGTACGTGGTCGGCAAGAAGTGCACCAGAGAATAGCGGAATCCGGATTGAGCGGCTACAAGCGGAAGTTATGGATGCATGTATCTTCTTTGGGTGAGTTTGAGCAAGGCAGGCCGATCATAGAGGGGTTGAGAGGCGCTGACCCGGATCTGGGTATCATTTTGACTTTCTTTTCTCCTTCCGGCTATGAGGTTAGGAAGGACTATTCAGGGGCTGAGGTGGTCACCTACCTGCCTATGGACATGCCAGGGAAGGTGAGACGCTTTTTGGACAGTGTGAAGCCGGATATTGCTGTGGTTGTCAAGAATGATTTCTGGCTCAATTACATGGCCTCATGTATCGCAGCTGATGTGCCAGTTGTTGCCGTTTCTTCGGTTTTCCGGCCGACACAGGTCTATTTCAATCGGGCCAGGAGCTTGTTTTTGCCGGTATTCAAGCGTTGCAAATTCCTTTTTGTACAAGATGAGGAAAGCGCCAAGGTGCTTACAAAATACAACATAAGCCAGCATCAATGTACAGGAGACACAAGGGTAGATCGCGTTATGACCGTCTCTAAAGAGGGTTTTCAGCACCAGGGTTTGGAACATTTTTGTGAAAATGTCGAGGTGATCATCTATGGTAGCACATGGCCTTCTGATATTCGGATTCTTCAAAAAATGATCGCTTCTTTTCCCGGAATGAGGCACATTATCGCGCCACATGAGATCAAGCGTGAATCCCTCCGAGAGGTTACAGATAACCTAGGTGTCGATTTCCAAATGTTGTCCTCTTATGACCCTGCCGGAGGTGGCGAGGTAATGGTCGTTGACGAAATTGGCCTGTTGTCCCGCATGTATCGCCTGGCCCGCTTTGCGTACATAGGAGGAGCTTTTCAGGGAGCAGTTCACAACACCCTTGAACCACTCGCATATGGTTTACCTGTGTTCATCGGCTCACATCAAAATGTCTCCCGATTCAAGGAAATTGCCGATTTGATTCCTGTAGGGGGTATCAGATTGACGGATCAAGAAGGCGAAAGCATGGTAGAAGATATCCAGCGTATGCAGCGGGATGGTAGACTTTATAAGGAGGTATCAAAAACCAATGAGGATTACATCCAGGACCATGCCGGTGCCTCCGAGACCGTTATTGATTACCTCAAAGACGCGTTGCGATGAAAGGCAAGATTGCCAAATCCACTGGATCTTGGTACCTGGTTCATTCAGAAAATCGGGTAATTCAGGCCAGGTTGAGGGGAAAATTCAAGCTCGAAGACAAAAAGATAACCAATCCCATTGCTGTGGGAGATGAGGTTGTTATTGAAGAAACCGTTCCCGGGGAATTCGTGATCACGGATATATTGCCGAGGTCGAATTATGTGATCCGCACCTCACCGAGAAAGAAAGGGTTTTTTCATATGATTGCTGCGAATGTGGATCAAGCTGCATTGATATGTTCCCTGAAGTTGCCAAGGACTTCCATCGGCTTTATCGACCGTTTTCTCGTGACCCTTGAGACTTTCAGGATACCCGGTATTCTGATCATCAATAAGACAGATATCTACGACACCGAGGAGATGGAGTTGGTGGAGGCCCTAAGTTGGATGTATCAGGGTCTTGGATACCAGGTCGTTAGCACCTCATTTGTCAAGGGGGACCTGGGTATAATTGAACAGTTGATTAGGGGCAAAACAACATTACTTTCCGGCCACTCCGGTACGGGAAAATCCACTTTGATCAATCTTTTGACCCCCTCTGCCACGCAAGCCATTGGTGAGGTTTCGGATTTTGCAAATAAGGGTGTGCACACCACAACTTTTGCGGAGATGTTTGCCGTGGATGAGCGTACGACAGTTATCGATACACCGGGGATCAAAGAACTGGGTCTGGCGGACATAGGGGAGGAGGAACTGTCACATTACTTTCCCGAAATGCGAGAAATCATGGGGCAATGTAGATTTCACAATTGCAGGCACGTCAATGAGCCGGGTTGCGCGGTACTGGAGGCGGTGGAATCGGGACAAATTCACCCATCTCGTTATGAAAGTTATTTGAGCATGCTGGAAGCCGAAGATAATCGCCGGTAAAATGTGGCCAAGGCGCTTATGTCCCACCTGAATCGGGAGAAACGCAACCATAAATGATCGATTGTAGATACACCACCTAATTCCCTCATCAAGCCAAAAAAATCTGTGGTCGGTTCGGGCAAGCCCCTTAGTGCTGTTTGTCTCATTTCATAACGCAGTCGCTTGAGCAGCGCCTTTCTTTCGCTTTCGGTGCGATTCATGGATTGAATCTTTCGGCAAACGGCGAATGTCGAACTGGAAAGTCCACGTCGGTAGAAATTTGCAGATAGGGAAGTCCTCAATCGTCGAATCTTGGTCAGGGGTTCATCTATGTAGGCATACTCGTATTCACGGGCAGAGCGGACCCAGAAGTCAAAGTCCTCATATAGCAGGTTTTCGTCATAGCCCACAAGCTCATCAAGCACCTTCCTTCGTATCATCATAGTGGGTGGTGCTACGAAATAGTAAGCCACCAGATCCTCATATATCATGCCTTGTCGGGGTTTGAATTGATGCGAATGCACGTCCAGTACACGCCCATTCCTATCGATGTAATAAGCATCACTATAGACAACCCCGAGTGCCTCATCAAGATGTTGGAATTTAGTTATCTGTTTTGCCACACGATCGGGCTGTAGAAGATCATCAGCTGCCAGGTCAATCAAGAATTCCCCGTGACTGGCGCGGAAGGCTTTGTTAAACGCTCTGCAATTACCAATATTCTCATCCAATGCTAAAAATGAGACCTCAGGTCGATCCCGGATGAATGCTTCAATCCGTTGCTTGCTTCCATCTTGGCTGGCGTCGTCTACCACGATCAATTCAATGTTTTGATAAGTCTGATCAATCACTGATTGTAGCGCCTCTACCACAAACTCTTCATGATTGTAGCAGAGACAAATGATGGAAACGAGAGGTTTTTGCATTATCATAATCGCATTTCCAAATGTACAAAGCTCAATTCCAATAGATTTGGAATAATGATTCGCCGGCGAGTAGCCCCTTTCATAGTTCGACTGAGGTTGGCCTTCCCGCTTTCCAAGGCTCTGCATGGAGACCTACGCATGCAGCCGTTTTTTGTGTTCGGTTCAGGAAGGAATGGAAGCACACTCTTAAATCGCTTGCTGAATACACACAGCAGGATCTTCTTGCCCAGTGAACAGTATTTTCTGCCCTCATTCATTTATCGCTTCATTTTATACAATGATCAAAGTTCATTGTCACTCAATAGAAAATTGCTCCAGTTGATTCAGAACAAGGAATTGCACACCTGGCAGAACATGGAAAAGATACATCTTGATATGGAGCCGTTACAGGAAATGATTGACAAGATCTACAGGGCCGAAGGGGGGGTAGGTGAAGATGCTATTTGGGGGGATTCTACACCGGTAAATACAAGATATATTGGGGAGATTTTTCGCGTTTTTCCGAAGGCCAGCTATATCTTTCTTGTGAGAGACGGAAGGGATGTTGTTGCCTCCTATCAGAAGGATCAAAGGGCCTTTGACCATTTACCGGATTTACCCAGTCAAGTCGATTTCTGGGTGGATTCAATCAGCAAGTACAAATGGTTGAGCGGCAAAACACAGGTGCTCTTAATTAAATATGAAGACCTTGTGGCTAAACCTGCAGAAGTGCTTTGCCAATGCTATGACTTTCTGGGTGTCAAAGATGAATCGGACCAATGGTCAGACTATTTGGAGCAAATTCCAGAGAACGAATTCTATAGGCCGATACATCATAGCGGTCTTCGCAAACTTCCTTTTGGTAATTCCGTGGGTGCATGGAAAGATCGCCTCACCGAGCCCCAGAAGAAGTTCTGTGATTTGAAGATGAAGGATTGGCTCTCTGAATACGGGTATCATCTATGAATATCTTCATCATTCCGTCATGGTACCCCTCCATGCAGGAGCCCTACACTGGGATTTTCTTTCAGGAACAAGCCGTAATTTATTCGAAACAACAGACGGAAGACAATGTTGGTATCGGGCACTGGGGCCCCAACGACCATAGGCTTCATCTTGACCGTGCTTCAGGGATGGCTTCTTTTGCGAAAGCTTGGAAGGCGCGTGGTATTACTCCGGCGCGTCATTCCTGGACTCAGAACTGCCATGAATATTTTACACCGTCACTCATTTGGACCCGTAGAGTTCTCAACGGGAACATCCAGGGCCTGGTGAAGGCGACACTGAAGAATCTACATTGGTTTGAGCATGAATGTGGAAAGGTAGATATCATCCATGCGCATGTAGCCTATCCCGCCGGCCAGGTGGCTATGAGACTTTCCCGGCTGCTGGGCATTCCTTTTGTTATTTCGGAGCATATGGGGCCTTTTCCGTTCCCTTCGTTCATTCAATATGGGCATATCGATCGACGCTTAATGAACCCGCTTCATGCGGCGAATAAAGTACTGTCAGTATCGTCGTTCTTACAGGAGCAACTTCGAATGCATGGTGTAGATAGCGAGGTAGCTCGCAACTACATAGATACTGAACACCTCGGGTTAGGCGAAATACCTGCGGAGAGATATACTTTTCTTCATGTAGGTAGACTCGAACCAGAGAAAAACCAGGCGCTTTTGCTGCATGCGGCAGCGTTGGTGCAAGGCGATTTCAAGCTAAGAATTGGGGGTACTGGAAGTCTAAGGGCAAAATTGGAGCAACTAGTCCGGCAGTTGGGGTTGTCAGACAAAGTAGAGTTACTGGGTACTTTGACAAGGGAAGATGTGAGTTCGGAGATGCAATCGGCAGATGCCTTTGTCCTTTCCAGTGACTATGAGAACTTTCCGGTGACCCTATTGGAAGCCCTGTCGTCTGGCTTGCCGGTCATAGCCACAAAATGTGGCGGTCCTGAGGAAATTATCTCTAATTCAAACGGGATTCTGGTCGAAGTGGAAGATGCAGCAGGTCTGGCCGCGGCGATGCAGTGCATGTTGCGAAAGGAGGTTCCATTCGAAAAACAGGCCATTCGTGACGATTTTCGACAACAATTTGGAGCCGAAAAAGCTACGAATCGCTTGCGAGGGATCTATCTTGAAGTTTTAGGGTGAGCGTATGCTTCGGTAGGTCAATAGCCCCCATTCTTTTCTTGAATGTGTGAAGGCCCTCTTGCACCTGGCCTTCAACTGACGAAACACCAAGGTCGAAATATTCGAAGCCCTTTCTTTTCAGAAAGTCTTGTATGAAGAGCATGAGTGGTACCATGGGGCTGAATCTCATGGCTGAGGAGGCAGTCGCAGGTAGAAAATAATAGGCGATCTTTTCGGTAACCGCACCAACGACGCAGACGGCCACCAGGGCCGATTGGTGCATCGCCCCAAAAAGCAAATAGCGGTCTGGGAGAGAGGAGATCAGTTCAAGAAATTTTGATTCAGCGATGTTGACCGGTAGCCCTCTTTCCTTGCGACACTTTACGATGAATTCATAGACCTCTTTGGCCATTGACTGGCTGAGCAGTTGACACTGAATGCCACTTTCCAGAGCCCTTTTCAGTTTTCGCTTTTCCATGGTATGCAAAACGGGGTCTTCACTTAGGGGAAGGTGCTGATTGATATCGGTATGGGCTATCTGGAAACCGCTTTTCAAGAAAACATCTAGTTCAGGAAATGAAGAATACAAGCTCGGGGGTAGCGTTATTTTCACCTCCTTCACTTTCTCGTGACCTAGGGAGGTCAGGATCTCCTGAAGAAATCTTGAAATACGCCCATGATCCAAATGATCCCGCAGCAGTATGGAGCCAAATGGTGCTTTTGCTGAGCTATGAGCAACATCATCGCTGAGCATGAAGAGCGCTGTAGCCAATACGGTATCTTTGATGTATAGCTGGAAAATTCTTAACCCATCGTGCTTCTGTGTAAGCAGGTAGTTCCTTAGAAAGTACAGGCAATTTGATGGGGGTACATAATCATCACCTATCTCCTGTCGTTGAATAATCTGCATGGCTTTGTCAACTGCCAATTGGGTCGAAATTATGCTTGGTGCCTCACAATCGAGCAATTTGTTGTTTATTAGCGACGGATGCAATTGATAAGACTTAACATACTACTTATTTTCTCGAGCTTTTCGTATTTACACACAGCGACAGGGCAATTTCAGTTTTTCGGAAATGAAGAACGGATGGCACTGGCTCAAAAAGGCGGCGATTTTATTTACAACCTGCAACGGGATTCTGCTGAGCACTACCTCCAATTGATTACAACAGAGATGGGCGAACATCCTATAGTCCCATTGATGGAAGGTGTCCACTTACTTTGGAGTCACTTGCCGGCCTTGCAGGATAGTGTATTCAATATCTTTTTGTCCAAGATGCAGCAAACGGTGGATAAGTCTGCGAAACTACCGGGTGATGTTGAATCCAATGCAGAGGCTTTGTTCTTTGAACTTGCTGCCCGAGGTTTGATGGCCGAGTATTATGCCGATCGGGATGAGTACATGAAAGCTCTTGGTGAAGCAAATAAGGCTTATAAACTGGTGAAGTTGGGGTTTGAAAAGACGGATGAAATTAATGAATTCCTATTTACAACTGGATTGTACAATTATTTCAGAGAGAAGTATCCACAGATTTATCCCGTCTACAAGCCGTTCGTCTGGATTTTCAAGAGTGGAGACCAGGAGTTAGGGCTCAGGCAGTTGGATGAAGCCACGAGAAACACCATTATTTCCCGAATCGAGGCGCATATATACATATCGTACATTTATTTACGGTATGAAGATACGCCAGAGAAGGCTCAGGAGTATCTTTCGTACCTGGTGCGACAGTATCCCAACAATCTCTATTTGTTGACAAAATTTATGGAGTCGATGCGAGGTGATGAGTTCTTGACGAAGGTTTCGCTGAAGGACATCAAGAAGCTTGAGGAGAGCCAAAGACCATATTTCAAGATGGCCGGCAATGTCTTCAAAGGTCTTTATGAGGAAAAGGTTGTGGGTGATACGCGCAAAGCATTTACTTCCTATTCCAAGGCCATAGAATTTGGCAAGCTGCTGCCTACTCGAGGGGAGTTTTACAAAAGCGTCGCCTATCTGGGTATGGGTCGGGTGATACATCCTTCAAGGCCACAAACGGCCAAAGTATACCTCAACAAGGCACTTGAGTTCGCGGAGACGAAGGATGTGAAGAAAGAAGCCCGCCAACTACTCAGAAATTGAAAACTTATTTCACCATTTCCGAGCCTTCGACTGGACTATTCAAAGATCGTGGAAGTAAGTTTTTGTCCTTCGCCAATCCTGTAGCAACGGCTGAGGATATCAAAGAAGTGCTGGCTGGACTCAGGAGGGAATATCACGATGCGAGGCATCATTGCTACGCCTACCTGCTTGGGATGGAAGAGCAGCAGTGGCGAGCAAATGATGACGGCGAACCCAACCATTCTGCTGGTGATCCGATATTGGGGCAAATCCGCTCTTTTGGTCTTACCAATACAATCGTCGTGGTGGTTCGGTATTTTGGAGGAACAAAGCTTGGAGTAGGAGGCCTGGTCAATGCTTACAAAACCGCCACCGAGCAAGCCCTAGGACAAGCCCAAAAAGTTGAGATCTTTCCATCTGTCCGTCTCTCTGTGACCTACGAATACGAACAAACTCCAATTTTCGAAAGGCTCTTTAGTCCCTATGAGATGAAAATAATCGATCGCGAATTTTCTGCTAATTGTAAGCTCGTCGTCGAAATCAAAAAAGTGGATTACCCTTCGTTGCGTGAAAGAAATCAATTGCCAAATGCCATTGATATCCGCCTTCTGAATCCCTAACCGATACTATTCAACCTCAATTCCAACCAGGTCCACTGAGATGGGGCCAGCACCTTTATGCATGGGAGCAAACCATGCATACCCGTGTTGCGTCCAACCTTCCCAGGTAAATTCCATGCCGCCGACTGGTAGAATTTCTACCCACATTTTCCAGGCTTTGGGTCGATAGTCCTGATCCAGGATCCACAAATAGCTGTCTCCCGGTGTGACTCCGCCGGAGTTGTAAGTGACCAAAAGTGCCTCAGAGCCATCTTCTAGTATAACTAGCTGTCTTGAGGTATTCGGATCACGAATTTTGTATGGTGCCACTAACCAGAATGAGTCATTGGCAAAAAGGCTCCATGCTTTCCAAATGGCTTTTTGGGAATCATCACCAGTGAGTACGATTCCTGCTTTTTTTGCCGTACCTTCTTTTGTATCCGGAGAAAACGCGACCTCGAACTCCCCCCAACGTGCATTCACGATGTTCTCTTGCTTATTCCAAACAAAGTGGTGGCCTCGCGGGAAGGACCACCGCAAAGTCTTCAGCGTATCATAGGCAGGCTTGTTCAAAGCTACCAACATCTTGTCAGCAAGTGATTCCGCTGCAGGGCCTTCTTCCCCGGATGGAAGGGGTTCATTGGCCACAAACAACAGGCCAACAATGGCCGCGATGGCAATGAGGATGATGATGCCGGCCCACTTCAAATACTTCATAGTCGTGTACTAAGCTGAATAAAGCAATGGCACTAAGGTAGGAAGTTTTTGGAATGCCGGGCTTCGGCTGTTGAGGTCGGGGATCCTTAGATGTTTCCGAGGAACGAAAAAGTAAGTAAGCGCACCAGGAGCGATTAGCCCCTGGTGCATCAAAGAGATTTAGAAGATCAATCCGAAGCTAAAAGCATTCAGATCAGGCTGTTGCCCATCTGCAAATACACTATTGAGGTCATAGTTGGCAAAGAGGTCGAAAGCCCTGTACCCAAACTGGAATCTGACGCCGTACCTGACATTGTGTAGGAAAAAATTGTCCCTATTGCGGTCGCGCTCTTTGTTACCATCGTCTTCGAATACGATTTTGGTAGAACTCCCAATGCGGTAGCCCGCGTATCCACCGAGCCCGACACGGGGTCCTTTTCTACTGAAATATCGACCCCTTCTTTTGTAATCTCTTCTTTCGCCGAAATCCAGCATGGGAACAAACTTGACATTGAGGTGCCAGACATTGAGCTTGCTTCTTTTGCTGCTGAAGGCAGGATCCAACTCAGAGAATTCTACCTGGCTTACCCCTTCCGTCATGATGGTTCTCGGATCCTGAAACCTGAAGTTGGACCAGGATACCCCGAATCCCCACACCAGCGCGAGGGGGCCGGCCACAGGAGATTTGTAATCAGAGTTCAAACTGAGGTACCATGATCCCCAGGGTTGAACGGTGTAGGGGGCATCATTGTCACTTGGGAAATCTCCGTCCTCCAGCCAGTTGGTAATGCCGATTTCTACATTCCAGTTGTTTCTCGTGGTTCTGAAATATCTTCTGTCGCGGTCCCTTCTTCGATTCCACCATTCATCATCATCATCGTCATCATCGTCGTTGATAATGACGCGCTGTCGTCTTCTATCCCTTTCTTCTTCGTCGTAGTAGACGATCCTAGCCTCTTTTTTGTAGGTGTTGCCATCCTCATCAGTCAACTGGATATAGCTGGATCCGGTACTATCAACGGACTTATTGAGGTCGGCTATCATCTTGTTGAAGTCGTAGTTTTCGAGTGCCTTTAGCTCCTCCTTTGAATTGGTGTAGATGATGATTTTGCTTCCTCCCTCCAATTCGATGACCACCGTATCAGCTTCCGTGGAAGCCATCGAATATACCGGTATCATTAGGGAAGCTACTATGAATGCTTGAATTAACCTTTTCATTTTCCTTTCCTTTTATTTTGAGTTGTTAAAGATTGACCGTTTCAATTGATCATTTATTACGAGATGCAAACAACTCATCCTTGGCTGCACGGAGGTCTGCAAAAAGTTGACCTGGTCTAAGTTCCTGAGCTCTGGATATGAAGCCGCCAAGGCCCTTTTTCGTAGATTCGGTCTTTTCTTGGGCGCTTGTGTAATATCTGATAGAGATTGCGGGTTGATTGTGGTCCGTGATATTCTCACTGGGATTATGTGACTCAAACGCAATGGCCAGGCTGATTTTTTCGATCGGGTGTAATTCTGCAATACCCAGTTTTCCCGGATCGGTTTCAGGAGTCATTGCGCTTGGTGTTGTCGTCACCACGTTTGTCAGACTTGGAGCATCGCGGGGCTCGGAATTGTTGGTACTGGCTGCTTCGGGCAATTCAAATCCAATCGTTGCTGTCCAGTTTTTGGGGTGATCTATGCTCATGGCCACCATTTCTGCTGTCTTAGCCGGTTGTTGCAGGATCCAGATAGCTCCGGCAATAATTACCACAGCTGCAGCTGCAGCATGCCACGACCTGTACCAGCCGCTCGGTTGTTTTCCTAGTTTGTCATTAATGGTATCCCAGGCCATAGGGCTGGGGGTGGGTCGGAAGTCCTCCGATTTTTCTCTGAAAAGCCTGTCCAACTTGTTACTTTCCATGATCTTGTGTCCGTCTTAGTTCAATACTCTCCATAGTGGCAAGTTTGTGTTGCAGGAGTTTCCTGGCTCTGCTCAATTGCGACTTGGAAGTGCTTTCGCTTATACCCAATTGCTCTGCTATTTCAGCATGGTTGAAACCCTCTATGGCGTAGAGGTTGAATACAGTTTTGTATCCCACAGGAAGCTCATGTATCATTTTCATCAGGTCCTCAGCCTGCAAACTGGAATCCAAGGCCTCATAGTCCAGCACCTTGTCTACTCGATCTACCTCGATTTCTACAAAGAGTGCCTGGTTTTTCCTTAAGTACATCAAGGACTCATTTACCATGATCTTTCTTATCCAGCCTTCAAAGCTTCCTTCGGATTTGTACTGTGCGATCTTCTCAAATACCTTCACGAAACCACCAATCATAACGTGCTCGGCTTCCTCCCGATCTTGGAGATAGCGCATGCATACGCCCAACATCTTTGGCGACATACGGTCATATAGCCCCTTTTGTGCCTTGGACCTACCTTTCCGGCATCCCCTCAAGAGATCATCGAGCGTTGGTGAAGTTTCTATGGTTAGCATTTGATTGACCTTCATGATGAAGATGCAAGGACTTTTGCAAAGGTTGCTTCGACTTGAAAAAATTTTTACAAAGATACATCGTATTGAATCTCAGGTGGTTCCGCCAAAATCTTTGGAGTCACTGCAAATTCGATGAAAGTAGTTTGAGCAATTTTTTTTCCTTTGTCGCCAGTGAGCACGCCAAATCATATTTTTCTCGTCGACGATGAGGAGACTTTTAACTTCCTAAACAAGACCGTTATTAAGCTCAAGTTGCCGGAAACCAGAATTTCTATCTTCAGCAATGGCGAGGAAGCGATTGAAAACCTTCCGACAGGAAAACCAGACCTGGTTTTTCTGGACATGTATATGCCTGTGATGGATGGATGGCAATTTCTGGAACTTGTAGAGCAGGGCGACAGTCAAACCAAGGTGATTATGCTGACGGCTTCTATCGACCCACGGGAGAAGCAAAAGGCTTTGAGCTATTCCAGTGTAATTGGTGTTTATTCAAAGCCTTTGACTTTAGACATGATTGATGAGATTGCTGAGGGGCTCTAGCTCTTTTTGTCCAACATCATCATCTCCGACAGCACAATTTCGGTTACGTACCTTTTTTCACCATCCTTTTCATATGATCGATTGACTAACTTGCCGCTGACAGCGATTTCGCTACCTTTCTTCAAATAGTTTTCGACAACCTCGCTTTTCTTGCCCCACACCACGACATTGTGCCATTGTGTGTCTTCCACCTTCTCGCCATTGTTATTGTAGTAATAGTCATTTACCGCAATGGAGAAAGTCGCCATCTTCTTTCCTTCGTCGAAGTTTTTGATCTGAGGATCCTGTCCCAGCCTGCCAATCAATTGCACGTTGTTTTTCAATGCATTCATTTGCTAAAGAGTTTTATTGTAAGAATCATTTTTCGGATGGTCGCAAAAGTGTCCAACCGATGATGCAAAGCTTAGAACCAGTAATCGAGCTACTCGGTAGATAAGTGTTTGTAAACGTTTGTAAGCATTTGTTGTCGGTTTTAGCTCTGATAGTCAGTCATTTACATGAAACAAAACTCCGGGGAAGAACCCAAGGGAGGCCAGGATATTGAGGGGTGAGAAAAACTACGATTGAACTCGTGGCCCCTGGAAAGCATTGCCCTTATGCTTTCTTTCGAGCGTTGAAAGGAAGTTGATTCCAGTTGACAACAATGGCCCCAATCAGTCCAAAGATCAACCCACCCACCGTGAGACCGTCTACCAACGCATTGGATAGTTTCAATCCTAATACGTTGTTAGCCAGGTAGGCGGTAAAAGACTGAGGTAGATTGGTTTCTCCCAGTTCTCGTTTGATGTCCCACTCCCAGTCAGTCAGAATACAGTATCCCCAACCCTTCCAGATGCCCAATACAAACCATGAGCCCAATGTCAGCACCAACAAAACCAGATGTGCTTTCCGTGTACGGCGCCATATCCAACCAAAAACGTTTCCTACAATAACGAGCATGTGGATGGCAAAAAGAAGTATGTCAAGGGCTTTCAATACCACTATTCATTCAATTATGGGGCCAAATTCGTCTAATTGCTTGAGTGGTGTATACCGCTCACCAAAATTTTGCAGAATTCACGTATTTTGAATGCATGCCTACCGATCAAAGCCGTTTTTGCCTCGAGTGCGATAGACCACTCTTCGGAAGGCCGGACAAAAAGTTTTGTTCCGATGGGTGTCGCAATGCTTTCAATAACAGAATCCATGCAGATAGAAATAACTTCATGCGAAATGTCAATGGCATATTGCAGCGGAACCGGCAGATCCTGGATTATTTGAATCCTGAGGGCAAGAAGACCACACATCGGGACGAACTACTCAGGCGGGGATTCAATTTCAATTACTTTACCAATATACTCAAGACGAAATCTGGTGATGAATACCGGTTTTGCTATGATCATGGTTTCCTTGAGTTGGACAAAGGATTTGTTTTGATTGTAAAAAGGAGCCAACCATAGCGGTTTTTACGTAGCTACTCTTAATTTTGGTCATGGTTTTGACCATTCCCCTGTTTTCACAGGAAATACAACACCCCCCATTAACCCTCGGACCTTCTAACGAAGGCTGGCGATAACCTAACCAAAGGGCTTATGAAAGGCAACCCTGTCACTTTAAAAGATATTGCGAATGAACTGGGGGTTTCCATGGGCACAGTCTCACGTGCGCTCAAGGACTATCCGGGAATAAGTGAGAAGACCAAAAAGGCGGTGAAGGAGTTGGCCAAGAAGATGAAATATAGGCCCAATCCGGTCGCTCTGAATCTCAAAAGTCAGCGATCCAAAATCATTGGTGTCGTGTGTCCCAAGATATTTCACACCTTTTTCAGCTCCGTGATCAGTGGTATTATGGATGTAGCTGATAAGGAAGGTTACACCGTGATCCTGGTCCAAACCAACGAATCTTACAAGAAAGAAGTAAAAGAGGCGAAAGTGCTGCTTCAAAGCCCGCTCGAGGGGTTGTTGATATCGACCACATTTGAGACAACCAAATACGATCACATTGAGCAGTTTCTGGACTACGGTATCCCTGTGGTGCAATATGATCGAATTAACGATAGCCTGGAAACCTCCAAGATTCGCGTAGATGATTATGAAGGTGCCTATAACGCGACGCAACACCTCATTGATCAGGGCTGCCGACGCATTGCGCTGGTCAGGGGCAAACTGATCCCCCTGATTCAGAGGAGACTCGCAGGCTTCAAAGATGCATTGGAGGCCAATGGCTTGACTTTCAGTGAAGATATGGTCCTTGAAACAAAGACCTCAGATATGGAGGAGGGCATACATCTCACTGACGACCTACTGCAGCTCCCCAAAAAACCAGATGGTGTGCTTTCTTTCGCTGATGTAACGGCACTCGGGCTTATGCAGGGACTCAAATCAAAAGGAGTAAAAATACCGGAAGAAATCGCCATCGTTGGATTCAATGATTCTACCATGTCAGAACTCATCGAGCCTTCTCTTTCCAGTGTGGCCCAGCCAGGTGAAAAAATGGGTAAAAGGGCGGCAAGGATACTCTTTCGGGAGATAGAGGTAGTCAAGAATGATGATGATCCCATACCTGAAGAGGTGACCCTAAAAACTGAGTTGGTTGTGAGAGACTCTTCAAAAAAAGCTAACTAAGGATTTGTAATTGAGACTTTCCCCTGAGCAAATAGGGGTCTCCGCTCTCCACGATTGCATCGAGGCTGGCCGTGTCTGCATTGATGCGCCTGTAATCTACCTTTCCAGATTTCACGTAAAGGCTGAGAAACGTATCGAGGTCTCTGAAAATTGATTCAGTTTTGGGCATGGGCACTGGTGATTCTTTTGATCACCAGTGCTTTTGGATCTGTCTTATGACCGCGCGTATTGACCTCTCTATGTTGGAGACAGCAAAAATCCGCGGCTGCTAACAAGCTTGAAATGAGCTTATTCTTCGAGACGCTTACCATTTGTTACAATCATTCATATTTCAGGGAGTCAACTGGGTTGGTCTTGACCGATTGCAGCACCCTTGAGACGATGGTAGTGCAAGCCACGAGGCATACGAATGCCAAGGGGATGATCAAGAACCACAGCCCCAAGTCAATGCGGAAGTGATAGTTCTCCAGCCAGCGATTGAGGTAAAGCCAAGCCAGGGGCATCGCCAGTACATAGGCAATGGCAATGAGTACAAAATAGTTTTGAGACAATAGTACCGCGAGACTCCGGGAACCGGCGCCCAGTACCTTCCTGATGCCGATTTCTTTGGTGCGCTGACGAAGGGTGAAGGTTGTCAGACCATAGAGTCCAAGGCAGGCAATGAGGATGGCAAGAGATGAAAAAGCACCAAAAATCTGTCCGAACTGTTCATCGGAAGCATACTGCGTGTTGAAGGCCTGATCCAGGAAGTAATAGTCGATCGGTGTGTCCGTGAAGCTATTGTCCCATTCCGTTTCGACTACCGCAACAGCTGTTTTCAGGTCTGAGATTTGTGTGGCATAGGAGGCGTCAGCGTCTATAGAAAATTTGACGAAATAAAATTCGGTCCACGAAGAATGTATGTAAACGATGGGGGTGAAATCGTCATGCAATGACGTTTGGTGGTGATTGCTGACTACCCCTTTCACCACAATGGGTTTTGGCGCGTAGAAGCCAGACAATTTCGCCTCAAGTGCGTCTTCCGGGTTATCAAAACCAAGCAATTCTGCCATTTTCTCGTTGATAACCACCGCCCCATTGGTCCAGGGTCCGTCACCAGATACAAGCTTCCGGCCTGCAACCATCTCTATTTCGAAGAAGTCGAAGAATTCAGTGCCCATGGAGAAAAAGCTGGCGGGAATGGATTTTTCCGCCGTTTCGTTGCTCAATCTGATGTTGCCGCCCCAACTGATGGACTGTCCGGGGATTTCTCCGGTGTTCGTTACCCCCAGAATTTCCGAACGGCCACCAAGTGCGGTTTTGAAAGTGTTGAATTGTTTTTGATCAGGCCTGTTGCTTTGACTGATGTCTCCCGGAGGTGCTTTTAATACCATGATATCACTGATGTTCATACCCAGATCAGAAGCTTTCATGAATTGAATCTGCTTGTAGATGGTAATGGTGGTGGCCAGTAATAGGAAGGTGATTAAGAACTGGAAAGATACCAGGGCACTCCGAAGCCCCAGGGCACCCACCTTCTGCTTTTTCCTGTTTCCGGTTAAGATATTGGTTGTGTTGAATGTCCGAAGCATGATCGCTGGGTAAAGGCCGATGAGTACCGATCCAACAATTACGATAAGGAACATGACCAACACAATGAGCACATTCTCCAAAATACCAAACCGTATACCCGTCAATTGCTCAGTGATCGGACTTGTCAGTTGCGTTAGGGTCAATGCGAGCAGGAAGGACATAATGTTCAAAGTGACAGCCTCCAGTGTGAAAAGGGTCGTGATTTGTCGAGTACCAGAACCAAGTACCTTACGAATACCCACTTCTTTCAGGCGATCCAATACCTTGACAAGGGATAAGTTGAGGTAATTGATCCAGGCAATGATGAGAATAATCAAGGCAATCGCCGCCAGTGCATAGATCAGACGGAAGTCGGTATAGGGTTTGAAGTCTATCGGCGCTTTGGAATGCAAATGAAGGCGAGACACCGGCATAAGTGAGTGGGTGATTTCAAAGCCATAGGGTTCTAAAACGGCTTTAGCATCGGATTCATAGATCCTAGCAATTTCCTTTTCAACGTTTTCTTTCGGTGCACCGCTTTTCAGTTTCAAGTAGGTAAAAAAGCTATAGCTCCCCCAGTTGTCAAGCTCCACACCAAAGTCTTCCTTTACGGTTTTCAGGGAGATGAGTGTATTGAACTTGAGGTGGGTTCTTTCCGGAAGGTCGGCCATGATACCGACTACCTCAAAGACCTTTTCTCCAACATTGCCAGCAACCGTAATTTGTTTGCCAATGAGTATATCAGGATTTGATTCATACTTCAGAGCAGTAGATTCAGTCAGGACCATTGTACCAGGAGCACTCAATCGCTCCGTACTTCCAGCAATTATCGGCAGGTCGAAGATTTCAAAAAGATCGCTGTCTGCACCGTAAATCCCACTTTCCTGAAAAGACATTCTGGTACTTCTTCCCTCATAGATGAAGCTGTTGTTTTGGTAGTCGATGTTGTAGAATCGTGCAGCAGTAAGTACCTCTGGGTTGACCTGGGCAAGTTTCGTACCCATTGCCGGAGAACTGTGTGCTGAAGCGCCCAGGTCCACACCGTTCTTTGAGGTGCGAGACTGAATTCTATATATATCACTCGCATTGGTCCACTGGCCATCGAACCCCGTATGGTGGAGTACGTACTGCGCTATGATGAGGCAAGAGGCCATGCCCAGCGCTAGTCCAAGTACGTTGACGAATGAAAAGAGCCGGTTTTTGCGGATTTGTCTGAAGGTTGTTAAGAGGTAGTTCCTAAACATGATTTTGAGATTTTGTTATGGTTGCAATGACTGCTGCAGGATTTAAATATTTGGTAATCAGGTATTTGTTTCTATTGTCCGACTGCCACTGTAGCAGTTCGGCACAGTTTGCTTCAAGCTTGGAGTTATACTTATTCATAACGAAGCGCATTTACGGGATTGGAAGTAGCGACCTTGTAGGACCTGTGAGCAATCGTCAATGTCATGATCAAGAAAGTGACAATAAGGCCCAATGCGAAATGCAATACCGATGTCTCTATTCGGTAGGCAAAATCATTGAGCCATTCACCCGTGAGTAAGTAGCTCAGAGGGCTGGCGATTGCGAAGGCGATCAGCAGCAAGATCAGGAACTCCCTGCCAAATGACAACAGCACCTGTGTAGGGCTGGCGCCAAATACCTTTTTGATACTGATGCTTTTGCTGTTCCGATTGGTGATGAATGCCACCAAACCATAGAGCCCGAATACCGCAATCAATATGGCGAGTGCCGAGAAAATCTGGAAGACACCGAATACCAGGTTCTCTACCACATAATTGTCTTTCATTTCTTCTCGAAGCACCCGGCATTCGAAATACCCTGTTGGAGAGAGTTCTCTGAACAATGTCGCCATGCGAGCCATGCTCTCCGGGTTTGGTGCCTGCGCAAGCTTCAGGTTCAGCCTACGCATGTACGAGGGCTTGTACATCATCATGGTCGGCCTGATTTTCTCCTGGAGGGTCAACTGGTGAAAATCCTCGAAGACACCAACGATCTTACCTTTCCAACCCCCCATGAAACTCAATTCTGTCCCCAGAATGTCATTTTGGTTCTTGTCGAGTACCTCGATGAGGTTTCTTGAAACCAATACCTGCAACGTGGTGTCGGAGTAGAATTGATTCTCCACGTTGCGGCCGGAGAGCATAGGAATGTCATAGAGATCCATGAAGCTATCATCTATGAACAATACCCGGGCATGCATATCGTCGCGATATGGCACATCAGGTATGGTAAAACTCGTGCCCCAAGAACCGCCCTGAGGATAATTCATGCTGACGCTCACCTTCTCAACAAAGGATTCTTTCCCAAACTCGTTCTTGAATATGGGCATCTGATCCAGCACCTTATCCGGGAACTGCATCGTCACAACATTGGTGGGGTCGAAGCCCAGGTCTTTGTTGCGAATGTAATTCATCTGTGAGGCCACGATGATGGTACAAATGATGAGCAGATTGGCGATAACAAACTGACCAATGACCAGGCCCTTCCTCAGCCAGAAGTTTCCGGATCCCTTTTTCACATTGATCTCGTTCTTGATCGCCATGATCGGGTTGTACCCGGAAATAAGCACGGCGGGATAGAAACCAGCCATCACGGTGACAACAACAAGCAGGATCGCGGCAAAGACTACCGAAGCGAAGTCATATCCGATCTTAAATGACTCTTCGGCCAGGAATTCGTTCATGCGGTCAATGAAAACCTGACCAATGGTGAAAGCAAGAAGCGTTGAGAGGAAGACCAGGAATAGTGTCTCTCCCAGAAACTGGACCACGAGCTGCTTTCTGGATGAGCCGAGGGTTTTGCGAATCCCGATTTCTTTGGACCTCTTGACAGCCTGGGCTGTGGATAGGTTGATGAAATTTAGGATAGATGCAATCAGTGTGATTAATGCCAGAAGAATGAATCCGGCAAGAATCTCTAAAGGCGCAACATAGTTTACGGCATCTCCATATTTGCTTTCGGTGTGAACCTGCTTAAGGGGCTGAAGGAAATACTGTGTCCGTTCCATGGTCTCCTCACTCACATGATTAGCGACAATCCCATTGATTTCCGCTTCTACTTGCTGTAGGTCCTTATCGGGGATTCGTACGTAACAGGTAGCTGACCAATCTGATCCCCAGTTACCCATCCATTCCCCATTTCCTTCGAGACGCGTTTGATAGGAAATGATCATGTCGAAGGGTGTGGATGTATTCGTTGGGGGTGTTTCGACAAGTCCAACAACTACGAGTTTGGTCGACTCATTCAAGTTGATGGTCTGGCCTATAGGCTCCTGATCGCCAAAGTACTTTTGAGCGATTTCCGGTGTTAGAAATACTTTGCCAAGATCATCAAGTGCTGATGCATCTGCCCCTCGCAAAATGGGGAAGTCCATGATTTGGAGAAAATTCGCATCAGCGTATAGAATCTCCGACTCTTCGAAGGCTTGATACCTTTCATTGAAATGAAAGTCAATATTCCCAGATACTGGCCCCATCAATGGCATGGTTTCCAGGCCTGCAAGAGAGCTGGCAATGGCTTCGGGCATGGGGTTAGGTAATATACCTGAGTAGGTCATGCCATAGTCACCCATGCGATGCTTGACGATCCTGTAGACATTCTCTTTTTCCTGATGCCAGCCATCAAAAGTCAACTCATGTTTGAGGATGCTAAATACAACCAGACAGCATGAGATACCAATGCTCAAGCCCATCACATTGGTGAAGACATAGAACTTGTTTTTTTTGAAGTTTCTAAGCGCGGTGGTGAAATAGTTCTTTAACATGATCTAGCATTTTCATCAACCACTTACAATATGGTGCCAATATTGTAAGTAATTGAAATTCAATTATTTAAATATAAATTGAAATGAGCGATGTGTTTCATTATGGGGCATTTCGTTGTTTCAATATGCAAAGGTCAGCGGATGTTACTCATACCTGAGCGCATCGATTGGGTTGGACCGTGCAACGTTGAAGGACTTCCTGCCGATGGTCACTGCGGTGATGAACAATGAAAGGCAAAATGCCAGTATGAAGTAGCCAAAGCCAATGTCGATCTGATATTCAAAGCCATTCAACCACTCACGACAAATGACATAAGCGAAGGGGGTGGCCAAAACGAAGGCTATGATCATCAGGGTGAAGTACTCTAAGGTGAATACGGTAAGAATATTGGCCATCGAGGCGCCAAACACCTTACGGATACTAATGGACTTTCGGTTGCTGGAGGCCATGAACGATACCAGACCATATAGCCCGAAAATACCGATAGCAATGGCCAGGCCCGCAAATATTTTGAATGCCTGGTAAGCCAAATTTTCTACAACGTAGCTCTCAGCAATGATCTCATTTAGCAGTTCCGATTCAAAGTAATCACGAGGAGCGAACTGGCGGAAGACCCGTTCAGCTTGAGCAGTCATTTCACCCATATTCCCCTCCTTCAGCTTCAGGTTGATTTGGGTCATATTTGTGGGGTTATGGGCCAGGATTACAGGGTGCAGCTGATCTTGCAGTGAGTACACATGGTAGTTTTCGATAACACCGATGATTTGACCCCGCCAATTTCCGAGGAACGTAACCTCCATTCCCAGCGCTTCTTCCTCGTCGACATTAGCCCTTTCCAAAAATTCACGATTGACCAGCAACTCCTTCGTGGTGTCAGAAGTGATTCGATTTGTGATATTCCTGCCTAAAACGAGCGGTACATCGAAGACATCGAGGTAGCGTTGATCGACAAACCTTACCACGGCATGCATTTGGTCATTTCTTGGGTTGTTGCCAATGGTGTAGTTTGTCCCCCAGTTGGATTGAATCTGTGGTGCGCCCTGACACCAACTGGCGTCCTCCACGAAATTTTGATTTTGGAATTCGCTGAGGATAGTCGGCATCTTGTCTGTGAGCCGGTTGGGGAAGTCAATGGTCAGCACATCGTCGCTATCAAATCCAAGGGGTTTGTTACTGACAAAGGCCATTTGATCAGCTACGATGATCGTGGTGATGATCAGAAGATTGGCTACTACGAATTGGGTGATGACCAGTCCTTTTCGAACATAAGACTTTCCCGCTCCTTTTTTGAGTGAGATTTGGTTGTTCAGCGCCTGGATAGGGTTATAGTTGGAGATAATTAGGGCCGGATACAGTCCGGCAATGATTCCTACAAATACGGCAAGTACGAATGCGAACATGATCGACGTCGCATCATAGCCTGTTTCAAACCTCACAATTGACATCATTTCATTCAGCTTCAATATGAAGAATTGGCCAATGGTGAATGCCAGAAGAGTGGCAAAGACCACCAGGATCAAGGTCTCACCCACAAATTGAAAGGCCAGACTGCGCTTCGTACCACCCAGCGTTTTTCGAATGCCCACTTCCTTGGACCTCCTCACCGCCTGAGCCGTGGCCAGGTTGACGAAATTCAATATGGAAGCCAACAAAGTGGCGATCGAGAGAAGAATGAACCCGATGATGATTTTACGAGGTGTGACGTAGTTTACACTATCCTCATAAAGGGTGTTGGTATGAACCTCTGAGAGTGGTTGGAGGCGATAGGAATTTCGCACTTTTGCCTCTTCCGTCATGTTCGACCGGGCGACTTGCGTGATTTGCTTTTCAATCCGGGGTAATTCATCCGTACTCCCTACCACCAAATAGGCAGATCCCATCCAGTAGGCATCCCAGCTTTTGGCATATTCGCCATACATCACATTGATCGTGGGATAACTGATCAACATGTCAAAAGGGACATTTGTATGTGTGGGAGGGTCGGCAATTATCCCCACGACCTGCAGGTGGTGTTTTTCGTCTGCGGTGAGTGTTTGTCCTATTGGATTGTCACTTCCAAAATATTTCTTGGCCAGGGACGCTGTCAGATAGACCTTATTAGCTTCATCCAATGCATCGGCAGGTGCGCCACTTACAATCTCGAAATCCAGATTCTTCAGGAAGCTGCTGGAGGTGAAGACAATATGTGACTCTTTGAACGCCCGGTGTTGGGCATTATACTCACATTCGATTACCGCACTGACGGGACCGAGCATCGGGATGGCATGTTCTCCGAACTGAACAGGGCTAGCAAGTTCTGTCGTCAAGGCATTGGGTAACCTACCTGAGTATTCCATGCCACCATCACCTGCATAGTGTTCCACTACCCGATATACCTCGTCCGCCTTTTCATGGAATGCATCAAAACGCAATTCATGTCTCAGGATGGCATAAACCACGAGACATGCTGTAATTCCCACGGCTAGACCCAGGACATTGATGATGACGTAGAATTGATTCTTTCTGAAATTTCTAATAGCGGTGGTGAGGTGATTCTTCAGCATTACATAAGATTTGATTTGCTTAATAGTGAAATTGGTGCCAATTAGTTAATGGATTGATTTACAACAATTTAAGTATATCAAGTGCAAAGTGTTTGTTCTAAAATGAAACATTGGATTGTTTTCATGTGAAACATTGCTTTTCTTCCCGGTAAGATTGAAGTCTATGAAGAAGAAAGGTCATATCCTCGTGGTTGATGACGATCCGGATGTACTGTTCACAGCCAAGACGATTCTCAAGCGGGAGTATAACAACATCTCAACTGAAAGCACACCGAATCGTTTGGAAACCATCATACGGCAAGAAGAGATTGATGTGATTATCCTTGACATGAATTTCAAAGCAGGGATCACCAGTGGGAACGAAGGTCTCTTTTGGCTCAATAGGATTCGCGAGCTCGACCCAGGCATTCATGTCATTTTGAATACTGCTTATGGCGATATCAATTTGGCCGTAGAATCCATGAAAAAGGGAGCCATCGATTTCCTGGTGAAGCCGTGGGAAAAAGAGAAGTTGCTAACGACAGTACACAACGTATTCCAGTTGCGGCAATCTGATAAGAAAATTAAGAAGCTTGAAGCCCATGCGTCAGCATTGACCAAAGACATTGAGGCCCCCTACACGGAATTTGTTTTTGCGTCACCTCGGATGAAGAAAGTGATGCAAACCATTGAGCGCGTGGCTGCGACAGATGCCTCGGTGTTAATACTCGGTGAGAACGGGACAGGAAAAGAACTCGTTGCCCGTGCGATCCACAACCTTTCTTCCCGAGCAGCTCAATCCATGATAAAGGTGGACTTGGGTGCTTTACCTGAGACCTTGTTTGAGTCAGAACTCTTTGGACACAAAAAGGGCGCCTTCACCGACGCCAAAGAAG
The DNA here is from genome assembly GCA_965601475.1 of Cyclobacteriaceae bacterium. Taxonomy (GTDB): domain Bacteria; phylum Bacteroidota; class Bacteroidia; order Cytophagales; family Cyclobacteriaceae; genus JAWPMT01. The sequence goes on from OZ271832.1 coordinate 3,956,069, forward strand.
ACAGATCTGGTAGATTTGAAATTGCAGATGGAGGAACGATATTCCTTGATGAAATCGGTAATTTGAGTATTGCTATGCAAGTGAAACTGCTATCCGTATTGCAGAACCAGATGTTGACCCCGGTCGGGGGGAGTAAGCCAGTACAATTTGACGTGCGAGTGATCAGTGCTACCAATCAGCCCTTATATGACATGGTTAGTGAGGGACGATTTCGGCAGGATTTGCTTTACCGGATCAACACCGTGGAGATAGAACTACCACCACTGCGAGAGCGCAAAGAGGATATACCCTTATTGGCCAACCACTACCTTCACATATACGCAGAGAAGTACCAAAAACCGGGAATGAAAATTGAAGAACGATGCCTTAAGCAGTTGGCAAATTATGAATGGCCGGGCAATATTCGGGAGCTACAGCATGCTGTGGAACGGGCGGTAATTATGGGCGTAGGTCGCATCTTGAAGACAGAGGATTTTTTATTGCCAAAGAAGACCAAAGTGACCCATGCCGACACTTTGCGGGTAGAGGACCTTGAAAAACAAGCCATTGAGAAGGCCATTGATAAGAACGAAGGAAACCTGAGTAAGGCGGCTGATGAACTAGGTATGGGAAGGACAACCCTCTATAGGAAAATGAAAAAATACGACTTAAAATGACATGGTTTTCAAACTTTCGTCTGCAGGTAGTCATTCGCATTTCACTGGTGCTCACCTTTGCTTTCCTGGGATTTTACTTCGGCATCTATACACCCTTTTCGCTCATGGTGTTTTGGATGGTTCTCTTCTCCACCATCACCCTTGTCGAGTTGATTAGATACGTCGAAAAATCCAATCGGGACCTGACAAATTTTCTATTGGCTATCAAGCAAAATGATTTCTCGAATGTCTATTCAGAGCGGGAACAGAGTTCAAAATCTTTATATCAGGCATTCAACATCATAACCAAGGAATTCATCAAACTTAGAAGTGAGAAGGAATCAAATTTTCACTTCTTCAAGACCGTGGTAGAGCACAGTAGGGTGCCACTGCTGGCCTACGAACTAGCAGATGAGCATGTGACGCTCATGAATGAAGCAGCGAAGGATCTGCTAAAAATCCCTTATCTGTCCAAATTGGAAGCGCTCAAAAGAATCAATGTGGATATTTACAATACCCTTACAGAGCTGGAAAGTGGCAGAAAAACACTCCTGAAAACACAAATTGGTGAAGAGCATGTACAGCTCTCCCTGGTCGCCAAAACACTCGTGCTTCAGGAAAAGCGGTTCAAGGTGCTGGCATTGTATAACCTTGATAGTGAATTGGACCAGCAGGAGATTGAGTCCTGGCAAAAACTCATTCGCGTACTTACCCACGAAATCAAGAACAGCGTTATTCCCATCTCTACACTCACCGAAGTGATCAACCAGATGGTAACCCGGGACGACGGGTCAGATCGCCCATTGACGGATTTGGAAGAGGAGGACGAAGACGATCTCAGGGTCAGTCTCCGAACGATCGAGAAGCGGAGTAAGGGGCTTGTAAAATTTGTAAACTCCTACAGCGACCTGGCGCGTATGCCAAAACCGGAGCTGGAATCTACCGATTTGGTGGATCTGGTCAACAGGCTCCTGGATTTGGAAAGTGCGGACCTCGACAAGAGAGCTATCAAAGTCACGCGTTCCCTGCCTTCAAAACCACTCAATCTATTGATCGATCCAAGTGCGGTGGAGCAGGTGCTCATCAATTTGCTCAAAAATGCCATGGAAGCCCTGGAGGGTGGTGAAAATGCTGAAATTTCCGTAGGCATATTTCAGTCAATCGAGGAAGTGGTATTGTCTATCTCTGACAACGGACCCGGTATTGATCAAGAAACACTGGGTAATATTTTCGTGCCCTTCTATACAACAAAGAAGGAAGGTTCGGGGATTGGATTACCACTGTCCCGGCAAATCATGAGGGCACATGGCGGAAACATCAAGGTGATCTCAAAAGTAGGAGTCGGTACTACCTTCGAATTGAAATTCAATGTTTGACAATGCTTAAGAAATTGCGAACAAACTTGCTGATTTCCTCAACCTTTGCGTCTTCGTTTTGACTGAAAGTCAACCTCAGCAACCTATACCGGCTATCGGCGGTATCCAGGTAAAATTTGTAAGTAGTGCTCTGTGATTCTTCTCTGAATGAATGGGGTTCACTGTCCTTTTCTAATTTCTCTATCTCTATTTCGTTGATCTGCGCGCCAGGGATTCTGTGAATGTTGGGGATTACCTGACCTGTTTCCAAAATGACTTCACCTTTTTTGAAAAGGATCCGATGAGGGAACATCCACTGTCGACTGATCCACGGTAGAAGCAGCAAAGCCAAACCAACCAATATGAGTTCCCAGTGAAGGATGAACCCTGCAATGATCAACACCATTCCCGCCAAACCTACCAGGTACCTGGTGATCACATGGCTCACTTTCCTCGTCAGGATCAAATTGCCTGACGTCATTTCCAGTTGATAGAATTGGGAGAGTGGGTTTTTCAAATACCCCTGTTTCGATAAACCCTCGTGAGTTCTTCCGGATTCAGATGGCTGTATTCGGGTAAAGCCACCAAACGTTCAATTTCCTCCTCGGAAAACGTCAATCGATCGATCAAGTTGGTTACATTGATCTGCTCCAGGAAAGAACGGTAAGCTGGATCTAGAAACCTCAACTTATCATAATTATTCAACGCAATTGTAGATTTTTCAATCACGAATTTGGTGGTTTAATCGGATATGAAACTAGTAAATGTTCTCTGGATAAACGAGCCGAACCCATTGAAGTATAAACATTTTTGTGATTTTTTTTCTACTTACTAGTAAGTAAGTGATATTTGCCCTGTGAGAGGGCGTATACTAAAAAGAGGAGAACAACTATTCTTGTCTCGGGGCTTCAATGGATTTAGCTATGCTGACATTTCCAAAGAGCTAGGTGTAAAAAACGCCGCGATTCATTATCACTTCCCTTCCAAGAAGGACCTTATCGTGGCCATACTCAATCAGGACAGACAAAGATTTCAGAACTGGAGGGAAGAAATTGACTTGAACAACGAAGAGATCATAGCACTATACGAAATGACTGTTGCCGAGATCTATGAGAAGCGGCTGCTGAAGCGATTGCAGGTATGTGTGATTGGCAACTCTGCCATGGCCTATGACCATCTACCGATTCAGGCGATAAATGTAGCCAAGGCCCTTATTGATGATATTGTCGACTGGTTTACTGCTATCTTGGATAAGGGAAAGCGCGATGGCGTGATCAGATTGACTGGATCTTCTGCAGATGAAGCAAAAATGATGGCAGCAACCCTGCTGGGAGGCTTACAATTGGCCAGGCTGGCTGGAAAGGACTTCTTTTACGTTATAAAGGATCAACTCAAAACAAAACTCATAAATGACTGAACCAAGAAGAGTAGTGGTCACAGGCCTCGGAGCCTTAACACCCATAGGAAACAACGTACCAGATTTTCTGGAAGGATTGAAATCCGGCAGGTCCGGAGCCGGTGCAATTACCTATTTCGATACGATCAATTTTAAGACGAAGATAGCTTGCGAGCTCAAGGCGTTTGATATCAAAGAACACCTTGACCGGAAGGAAATAAGGACCAACGACCCTTACCTGCAATATGCACTGGTGTCAACGGCAGAGGCCATTGCCGATGCCAAAATTGACTTTGATTCATTGGATGTCCATCGGATGGGTGTCATCTGGGGGACGGGAAACGGCGGTATCCAGAGCTTCTACGATGAGATCATGGAGTTCGCCAGGGGAGAAGGCATCCCAAGGTTCAATCCTTACTTTGTCCCAAAAATTATCGTCAACATGGCAGCCGGAGTGATCTCGATCAAATATGGGATCAAGGGTATTTCGTTCACGCCAGTTTCAGCTTGTGCCACTGGAAACACTGCCATTATCGAGGCCGCCAATTATATCAAGTGGGGTCAGGCAGATGTTGTGATAGCAGGTGGATCTGACGCTGCCATCAACGAGGCGGGAATTGCAGGGTTCAATGCCAACAAAGCCCTGAGTACCAGAAATGATGATCCACAAACGGCCTCTCGACCGTTCGACCAGGATAGAGACGGTTTTGTCATGGGTGAAGGTGCCGGTACGATCATCCTCGAAGAACTGGAACACGCCAGGAAAAGAGGGGCTAAGATCTATGCTGAATATGTGGGTGGAGCCATGACCAGTGATGCCCATCATCTCACGGCCACACATCCTGAGGGAGAAGGGGCGCAACGCGCCATGAAACTGGCCATGGAGGAAGCTGGCATTACCATTGACCAGATCGACTACATCAACATGCATGCGACATCTACACCCATGGGAGACATGAGTGAGTTGAAAGCCATCAAAGCGCTACTCAATGGCTCCTCTCCGAAAATCAGCGCCACAAAATCCATGACCGGGCACTTGTTGGGAGGCGCTGGTGCGGTGGAAGGTATTGCAAGCATTTTGGCGATCAACGAAGGTTTTGTACCACCTACTATCAATACGCAGCAATTGGATGAAAATACCCCGGAAGGTATGGACCTCGTGCTAGGTGAAGCGCAGTCGCATCAACTGAATTATGCAATCAGCAATACCTTCGGGTTTGGGGGACATAATGCTGTCGTAATTTTTAAGAAATATTGATCTAACACGAGATTAACGCTCCATGTAGGCGCTATTTGCTGTTCATCGAAAGTTTTTCTTAGTTCATCGACAACTATGCTGGTTTGGGCTTTCACTGAGGGTTCATTAACACCAAAGTGCTGTTATTAGCTTCGTTTTAATACAATCAGTCGCACACATGTTAGCCAGCCATAGATACGCGAAGTTATTCGCACTGATAATTTTTTTTATTTCAGTCTCGCTCTCTGTCGATGCTCAAAACTGTACCGTGAACTCTGGTGTCGCCAGGACGATCTGTGCCAGTGAAACGCTCATCCTGCGAGGAGGTGAAAGTGACAACAATATCGCCACCAGCGCAGTTTGGACGCAGGAGAGTGGCCCTACCGTAATCATCTCCGATCCCAATGTGCTCGAACCCACGGTGACCGGACTGGAATCCGTGGCATCAACTTCTACCGTCACGTTGACCTTCCGGATCACGGCGACCTGTACTGATGGATCCCTGGCTACGCAGACCGTTACCCATACAATTCTACCCGTAACCATTGCCGATGCTGGCTCGGACCTGGGCAATCAATGTCCGGATTCACCTCCTGCACTATCTGCAAATACACCCGCTGTTGCCGGGGAGACTGCGGTCTGGAGCGTGGTTGGAAACAACAGCGCAGGAGTGACCATCAATTCGACTTCTGATCCCAACAGTACGATTTCGCTCGATAATGAGAGCTTTGGAACATCCACGCTGAGATGGACCATCACTAACCCCAATGGATGTGATTCCTTTGATGAAATTACCATCACCAACCTTGGTGGTGAAGAGCCTGTTGACGCTGTACTAAATAATGCAAGCAATATTCTCAACCTCGACAACTGCTACTCCGTGAGTCAGGCTGTGGAGATGAATGCTTCCCGCGCCGGAAATGGTACTGGTGGACAGGGAGGACTTTGGGTGGCAGTGAGTGGGCCGACGACGCCGTCTTTCAGCAGCACTACCAATCGCAGAGCAACTGTAGGTAACCTCAGAGAGGGTACATATGTCTTGCGGTGGGAAGTAGATGGCCCTTGTGCTACGGGCTCCAGCGAGATGACCATCAACGTCCCGGCCCCAACACAAGACGTGACGAGAGCGCAGATTGATGATGAGGATGGAGAATTGGTCTACTGTGATGATAGGCAGACCTTCACACTCACAGGAAACTTTCCATCATATGCGGGAGAAACCGTCACTTGGTCGCAGGCCTCCGGTGGTTCGGCCACAATCAATGACCCCAATTCGGCAGTCACGACGGTGACGCTGGGTGCTGTACCCAGTGCGGGAGATGAATTCAGATTCAACTACACGATCAATAGTCCGGTAGCTGGTTGTACCAATTCAGATCAGGTCACCGTGTCATTCATTGAAGCACCAACCATTAGCATCACCGGCGACGATTTCGTGGAATTGGGTTGTGACATAGGTGCATTTACAATCAACTACACGGAGTCCGGTGGCAACCAGGTGCAATATCGAATCATTTCCGGTCCGGAAGGAAGTAGCAACTGGCAAACAGTATCCGGAGGCTCCTTCGATATCGGCTTCACCGAGCCAGGAACCTATACAGTCAGGGTAAGAAATCAATCATTTAGAAGTCTGGATTGTCCTATTGCTGTAGACGATGTCAATCTGAAAATCTCGGAAACGCCGACAGAATCCAATGCCGGTACAAACCAGGATTTTGTCCCTTGTGGCGTAACAGAAGTGGACCTGGAAGGAAATGATCCGCTGCTGGACGGAGGAGTAGGTATAGGTACCTGGTATCTGACATCAGGCCCGACCAGCGTGGTATTCGATGATGAAAATGACTTCGAAACCAAGTTCCGGATGTCGGACAATTCTGCCCTGCCGGGCGGTACTTATCTGTTTCGATGGATTATCGATGCGGGTACTATTTGTGGCACTTCCGAAGATGATGTGAGAGTAATCATCGGGTCTCCGATTGCCACTCCCGACGCATACCTTCCCGGAGGTAATTCAATCAGTGGCCTTTGTCATGGAACGGCCTTCACCATGGATGCTAGTGAAGCTCCTTCGGGGGCCACAGGTACCTGGACGGAGGAAGGGTCTTCAGACTTGACCTTCGCTGATATCAATGATCCTGCCACTACGGTAACCGGTTTCCAACCGAGCACGACTTACACCATTCGCTGGACAGTTGAAAACACGAGTGACTTGTCCTGTGGTACTGCATTCGACGAAATGACCATTTCGACCAATGCAACCCAAGGACCTCCTGATGCCGACGCAGGTGATGACCAGTGTCTGGCGGCAGGCCAGGTCACAGTTGCTTTAAGCGGAAGTGATCCCGGTTCAAGTACGGGGACATGGTCTTTATTGACTGGTCCGCTGACCAATGGGGACTTGAATTACTCCGCGGTCAATAGCGCAAATACCAATGTAACCACGACGGGCAACTTCCCTGATGGTACGTATGTCTTCGAATGGCGGGTCAACCAGGGAGCCGGGTGTCTTGAAAGAGCCGATGAGGTAACCGTCACTGTGGGTAGCGACAATACTACGACTGCAGACGCAGGAGATGATGATCGGGTTTGTTCCTCTGATGGAACCATTACCCTGGATGGCAACACCGTCGCCAGTACCGAAACGGGCACATGGGCTCAGGTCGGAGGACCTGCAGGTGGCAGCATCACCGATGTAAATGATCCTACCACCACGGTGACGGGATTGTCCAACGGGGTCTATACTTTCGAGTGGACTGTAGACAATGGCTCATGCCCCTCGAATGCCGATAGTGTGCAGATCGAGGTTTCGAGACAGCCCACGACACCCAATGCGGGCAGCAACCAATCTGTTTGTGACGATAACATTGTCCTTGCCGGCAATACGATAGAAAATGGGACAGGCGTCTGGAGCCTGAGCGGCGAGAATCCCAACACGCCAACAATTAGTGATGTCAACAGCCCTACACCCACGGTTACGGGTCTCATCACGGGAACCTACACCTTCACCTGGTCTGCAGTAGGAGGTCCGTTATGCAGCCCCGTGGAGAGTTCATCTGTAACGATAACAGTAAGCAGACCCGCCGACGCGGGGTCGGACCAACAGCTCTGTGATCAGACCAACACCCTGCTTACAGGTACGGCGAACACTGCAGGAACATGGTCATTGGTTTCGGAGCCGGGTGCCTCCTCTGTGGCGATCCAAAACGTGGGAGATAATGCCGCCAATATCACAGGGATGGATGTGAACGGCACCTATACTTTCAGATATACCTTGGCTGATGCAGGGAGTTGCACAGGCCAGGATACGGATGACGTTAGCGTGGAGGTCTTTGCTATCGGCGATACACCACTGGCAGGGTCCGATCAGACAGCATGCGACGCCACTTCCTTCACTTTGGATGCGGACAGAACCGTCACATCAGGTGTGGGCTCAGGACAGTGGGTGGTGCTCGATGGTCCGAATACACCGACATTCACCCCTGATGCCAATGACCCCGAAGCAGTGATTTCCAACCTTGACTACGGCATCTATGTCCTGGAGTGGCAAATCAGCAATGGTGCCTGCGAAATCAGCGATCAGGTACGAATAGAAAACTTCGAGCCACCTACAACCGCTGCTGCAGGAGGAGATCAATCCAGTTGTGGCCCCATTGTCACCATGGCTGCCAATACACCCCTCGCAGGAAATGGCACCTGGAGCATTACCTCCAAACCTGGAGGAGCTACAGACCCTGTGTTCGATGCACAGATTGACGCTACAACAGAAGTCACCTTTGTGGAAGCCGGGGACTACACCCTTACCTGGACCATTAGCAACAAGAATGCCTCTGGAAATGGTTGTACGGATTCTTCCGATGATGTTGTGATTACCATTTTCAATGATGTTCCGACTTCCGCGGACGCCGGGGCAGATCAGGATGTCTGTGATGCGACCACTACGACGGTTACAGGAAACTCACCAACCGTAGGAACAGGAAACTGGAGCCTGATCAGTGAACCTTCTGGCGCCAGTGCATCCGTTGATGGATCAGGCAATGTATCAGGGATGTCTGAGGAAGGTGATTATGTTTTTCGATGGACCATCACCTCATCGGCCACAACACCAGGCAATCCTTGCACATCTACCGACGATGTCACTGTGACACGTTATGTGACGCCTGTTGCCAATGCGGGGAGTGACGAAACGTATTGCCAGTTTGAGTCATTCACACTGGATGCTACCGCACCCACTTCAGCTTCGGCAGAAGGCCAGTGGTCTTTCATTAGCGGTCCGGCAGGTGTCAACGTAGCCTTCCAGGATGATACCGATCCAAATACTATCCCGATTGGTGTGGTTCCGGATGTCACGCCGTATGTGTTTCGTTGGACCGTCACCAATGGCAGTTGTAGTGCTGACACAGATGATGTGGAGATAACGATCATAGAGAATGTCTCCTTTGCCAATGCAGGTGCCGATGACGAAATTTCCACCAGTACTTTTCAGTTTGGTGCTGATGATTCTGAGTTCAAAGTAGACGATGAGGGTACGTGGTCGGTCGTGAGCCAACCAGCTACCGCAAGCATAGACGGTTCGGATTTCGACGATGTCAATTCATCAACGGCGACCGTTTCAAACCTGGTTCCTGGAGACTATGTGTTTCGCTGGACCGTGGACAATGGCGGCTGTACATCGGAGGATGAGATGAGCCTGACCGTCTTGCCTGTCGTGCAGATTTCCGTTTCGCCTGCATCCATTGCGGAAGATGGGTCCACAGATTTGGTTTATACTTTCACTTCGAATGGTTCCCTGCCATCTGATTATGATATCAGTTTTGACATTTCCGGAACTACCTCTTCCAGCGATTACAGCACTTCGGGCTTTACCGGGACTTCAGGAACCATCACTATGTTGGCCAACCAGACCACGGCTACCATCGATGTGGCTTCAGTGAGTGATGATAACATTGAACAGGATGAAACGCTAATCCTGGCCTTGTCTGATGAAGATGAATATGAACTTGGCGCCAGCACCTCGGCGACGGGCACGATCCTGGATGCCGAACGAGGCGATTTCGTTTATGTACTCACCAACCAAAGGAATGGTGTAGAAGCAGGAGCATCTCAGCGATATCAAGTGACCTTGCATGAAACAAATTCCTCTGGAGCCATCCTTACCAATGAGACAGGTGGTAGCCTTACCGTGACGCTGAACTACCAGGAGGGCACCGCTTTGGCGGCGGATTTCAGCGGATCGAATCCACTCACCTCCGCTGACGTGGACATCGCAGAGGGCAACACTTTTGTGCGCAGAAGCAGGGGAATTTTTGATGATCAGTTGATCGAAGGTGATGAAAACATCACAGCCTACCTTTCAGGGATGCCCACCTATGGAGACATCGATTCCGGTTCGGACATAAGTTCTCCCGTGCAAGCGCTGGTAATCGACAATGACATCGAAGTGTTCGTGCAAATCGAAACCGACCAGGATGGGAGTGAAGGATTGGCGGGAGCTTCCAGTGCTGATGACATTTCCTATACGATCAGCTTGGTAGATGGAGACGGTGATCCCCTCACAAACGAAACCGGGGGTGATTACGATATTGACCTGGTCTATACCGATACGGAAACTACAGCAGAGCTGGCAGATTTTGCTCCTGCGACGGTCTACACCACAAATATTCTGATCGGTGACGGAGAGACATCAGAGACCATTACTTATGATCCCATCAATGATACCAGCATTGAGGACGAGAACCTCAGAGCACGTATCAGTTCAGTGATGGCCCCGTCCATCACGCATTCGTCGACGCCTGTACCATCAGTTTCCATCAGCGCTACAAAGGGTCTGGCAGATGCTACTATCGATGACGGAGCAGTATGGCATATTGAGGCGACTGACGATGCGGGGGCTGAAAGTGCTGGAAGTCCAGATGGCATTACCTACACCGTTTCCGTTGACAATGGTGCCGGAACGCCGCTCACCAATGACACGGGAGCAGGGTTGACCATCGATATTGATTTTTCAGATACTTCAGCAGATGCTGATGACATCACCACGACGCTACCTTCCAATGTTACCATACCAACAAGCGCCAGTAGCTTCGATCTTGACCTGGATGTGGAGGATGATCTGCTGATCGAGCCCACTGAGACCCTGACGGCTACCATCAGCAACCAGCCCCTGGGTACGATTGGCACGGCCTCAGATGTTGCCTCGATTACGGATAATGACCAGGCAGGGATTGTCTTGATGAACATATCAGTTCAACGCGATGGCATGGAGACAGGTCCTCAGAGCATTCAGTACCTTATAGAACTCACTGATGGCGCTCTAACACCTCTTCAAAATGCGACGGGCTCGCCGATTACCGCAGATATTGCCTTCACTGGCACCGCCGATACGGATGATATTGATGAGTCCCTGCCAACTTCGATATCGATTCCCAATGGGGATGGTTCAGTAATAGTGGACCTGGATGTCGATGATGACCTCGAAATTGAAGAAGAAGAGAACCTGATAGCCACCATTTCCAATGCCAGTGCCGTGATTGACGGATATAATGGTACGCAGGGCAATAGCGACGGTGACGCCACGGCCACCATTGAAGACAATGACGATGACAACGTATTGGTCGAAATAGTCAACCCTCAGGACGGTGAGGAGATTAGCGGTGGTGACAATGTGGAATACACGGTAAGACTGATCAACGGCACAGGTCAGGTCTTGACCAATGCCACGGGGAGTGATTTCACAGTGGACATTGCTTTTACCAATACTGCGGAGGAAGCAGATTTTGACCTTTCAGGACTGACACCCCCCAATGCTTTTCCCACCACAGTGGATGTTGTGGATGGCCAGAGCGGTACACTGCTTTCGTTTGATGTGGTTGATGACACGTCATTTGAAAACGAAGATCTTACAGCCACCATTTCCAACGCCACACACATTACCATTGGCAATACCGCACCCAGTACTTCTCTGGATGTGGGAACGAATGATGAACAAACAGCAGCCATAGATGACGATGCTATCCTCGTGTTGGCCTCAAATGATGGTACCGAGACACCCACGGATGATCTCGACTTCACCGCCACACTCAGAAATTCGGCCAATACCACTGACCTTACCAATGACTCTGGTGCAGATGTGACAGCGACACTGTCTTTCGCCGGAGGATCAGGAGAGGCGGAAGATGTAACTGGAGGTTTCACGAGCCAAACGGTCACCATACCTGATGATGGAAGCAGCGTTGATGTGATCACCCTTGCAGTCATTGATGATGAAATCGTAGAGATTGACGAGACAATCATCGGAACCTTGTCTGGTGGGTCGGGTGGATTCACCATCCCTTCGGGAACAGCGAGTGCAACCTCCACCATCGACGACAATGATAGTGCCGAGGTAACCATAGAAAATGTTTCTGGAGCAGAGAACGGAAGTGATATTCAATTCTCGGCCACCCTGAATAAGGCCGTCGAAGGTGGTTTCACGGTTGAGGTATCTACAAGCAATGGATCAGCGACCTTGGCAGACTCCGACTACGCTGAGATTGATGGCTTCACACTGTCATTTGATGGAGATGCCACGGAAGTTGAAACTTTCGACCTTAATCCAACGGGAGACAACAAAGTTGAAATCGATGAAACGGTAACCGTCTCTATGGATAACCTGGGTGGTACGGTTTTCACAACGACCAAAATAGATATTTCGGATACGGCAATTGGAACCATCACCAATGATGATAACACCGTGGTCACGATCGAGGATGTGAGTGGGGATGAGGATGGCGCGAATATAACGGTGACAGCAACCTCAAGTAATCCGGTGGATGGTGGATTTTCTGTAAACGTTTCGACATCTGATATTACAGCAGAGGCCACCACGGATTCAGACTACACAGCAGTTACCAATTTCACTTTGAGTTTCTCCGGAACGACGGAGGATGAGGAAGAGACGTTTACCATCGACCCTACGGCCGACACCAAAGTGGAGCGTGACGAAACACTGGACGTGTCGCAGTCGGGGCTTATGGCAACCATAGTCAATACAGCCAACATCAATATTACTGATGGTGCCACCGTGACCATCAACAACGACGATACCGCAACGATTACAATAGGCAACGCTGCTGGAAATGAGGATGATGGACCGATCACATTGACGGCCACCGTAGATAACGCGGTAGACGAGGCTTTTTCGGTACAGATATCCACCGTAGATGGCACAGCCGGTACTGGTGACAGTGATTACACTCAAATAACCAGTCAGTCGCTGAATTTCTCAGGAGCTGCCGGTCAGATGGTGGATTTCACGGTTTCGCCTACGGACGATACGAAAGTCGAAGCCGATGAAACCTTGACGATTGATCAGGTTGGGCTCACAAGTACCTCTTACACCACCTCAGAGATCATTATCACGGATGACGCCACCGTCACCATCAATAACGACGATACTGCCATTATCACCATTGATAATGTTTCACAGGAAGAAGATCAAAACAGTGGGGATATCACACTCACGGCCACCCTCAACGCAGCGGTACAAGGTGGATTGACCGTGGATATGAATACAACGAACGGGACAGCATTGACAGGAGATAGTGACTATACGGCGCTTTCCGGTGAAACGGTAACTTTTATGGGTAATGCCGGAGAGACTCAGGACTTCGTCGTAAGTGCCACGGTAGATTCAAAATTGGAACCGGATGAGGATTTAACTGTGACCATGTCTGACCTGAGTCTTGGTGCCGGCTTAGACACGGACGATATAGATATTTCTGATGATGCGACTGTCACCATCGAAAATGATGACGCTGCCGAAGTAACGATTGATGATGTAACGGTGACCGAGGGTAATACACTGATGTTTACACTGACGCTTGATAATGATGTACAAGGCGACGTGGTGGTAGATGCGACCTTCACCAATGTGAGTACCAGTGACGATGATTATGCCGAAGCTACCCAGACGATCACCTTTAGTGATGGGGATGCCGGCGATGAAACGATGAACGTGACCACTGATATTGATTTGCTGTTTGAGAATGATGAGACGTTCACAGTATCGCTTTCTGAAGGCACAGGCAACGCCAACAGCGAGGTAACCTACGGCGCTGATGGTACGGGTACGATAGAAGACAATGCCCCTTTCTGGGTGATCACGAAGTCCTCGGATGGTGCTGAGGGTGGTACTGATGTGGTATACAATGTGGAGCTTCAGGATGGCTCTGGCAATCCGTTGACCAATGATACAGGCGGTGATCTCACCGTAGACATCGCTTTCAATGACGCAGCTAGTGAGGCGGTTCAGGCAGATTTGACAACGATGTTCCCTTCGGATGTGGATCTACCTGATGGTGACGCCGATATTGATGTAACGCTGGTGGTAGAAGATGATGACGTTCTGGAACCCACCGAGAATCTAAGGGCTACGATCAGCCTACCGGGCAGTGGACCCGTTGGATCGATACGCACAGCTAATGCAGATGCTGATATCACCGACAATGATGATGCGAATCTGACGATTGATGATGTGACGGTTTCTGAATCCGATGGGACGGCCACCTTCACCGTCACAGTGAATGGCAATGTACAAGAGGCATTTTCTGTGGATTATGCTTCCAGTGATGATGTGGCTGAAGCGGGAGCTGACTATACGGATACCAGCGGCACGTTGAACTTCCCCGCAGGCCGATCAGATGGCGATGTGCTGACGATTGATGTGCCGATACTTACCGACAATGTTTTGGAAGCCGATGAGACCTACGACATCACCCTGAGCAATAGCACTAACCTAGTCACCATTGCTGATGACACCGGCATAGGTACGATAACAGATGACGATGCTGCCGAAGTAACGATTGATGATGTAACGGTGACCGAGGGTAATACACTGATGTTTACACTGACGCTTGATAATGATGTACAAGGCGACGTGGTGGTAGATGCGACCTTCACCAATGTGAGTACCAGTGACGATGATTATGCCGAAGCTACCCAGACGATCACCTTTAGTGATGGGGATGCCGGCGATGAAACGATGAACGTGACCACTGATATTGATTTGCTGTTTGAGAATGATGAGACGTTCACGGTATCGCTTTCTGAAGGCACAGGCAACGCCAACAGCGAGGTAACCTACGGCGCTGATGGTACGGGTACGATAGAAGACAATGCCCCTTTCTGGGTGATCACGAAGTCCTCGGATGGTGCTGAGGGTGGTACTGATGTGGTATACAATGTGGAGCTTCAGGATGGCTCTGGCAATCCGTTGACCAATGATACAGGCGGTGATCTCACCGTAGACATCGCTTTCAATGACGCAGCTAGTGAGGCGGTTCAGGCAGATTTGACAACGATGTTCCCTTCGGATGTGGATCTACCTGATGGTGACGCCGATATTGATGTAACGCTGGTGGTAGAAGATGATGACGTTCTGGAACCCACCGAGAATCTAAGGGCTACGATCAGCCTACCGGGCAGTGGACCCGTTGGATCGATACGCACAGCTAATGCAGATGCTGATATCACCGACAATGATGATGCGAATCTGACGATTGATGATGTGACGGTTTCTGAATCCGATGGGACGGCCACCTTCACCGTCACAGTGAATGGCAATGTGCAAGAGGCATTTTCTGTGGATTATGCTTCCAGTGATGATGTGGCTGAAGCGGGAGCTGACTATACGGATACCAGCGGCACGTTGAACTTCCCCGCAGGCCGATCAGATGGCGATGTGCTGACGATTGATGTGCCGATACTTACCGACAATGTTTTGGAAGCCGATGAGACCTACGACATCACCCTGAGCAATAGCACTAACCTAGTCACCATTGCTGATGACACCGGCATAGGTACGATAACAGATGACGATGCTGCCGAAGTAACGATTGATGATGTAACGGTGACCGAGGGTAATACACTGATGTTTACACTGACGCTTGATAATGATGTACAAGGCGACGTGGTGGTAGATGCGACCTTCACCAATGTGAGTACCAGTGACGATGATTATGCCGAAGCTACCCAGACGATCACCTTTAGTGATGGGGATGCCGGCGATGAAACGATGAACGTGACCACTGATATTGATTTGCTGTTTGAGAATGACGAGACGTTCACGGTATCGCTTTCTGAAGGCACAGGCAACGCCAACAGCGAGGTAACCTACGGCGCTGATGGTACGGGTACGATAGAAGACAATGCCCCTTTCTGGGTGATCACGAAGTCCTCGGATGGTGCTGAGGGCGGTACTGATGTGGTATACAATGTGGAGCTTCAGGATGGCTCTGGCAATCCGTTGACCAATGATACAGGCGGTGATCTCACCGTAGACATCGCCTTTGATGACGCAGCCAGTGAGGCAGTTCAGGCAGATTTGACAACGATTTTTCCTTCGAACGTGGATCTATCTGATGGTGATGCCGATATCGATGTGACCCTGGTGGTCGCTGATGACGACATATTGGAAGGGGATGAAAACCTAAGGGCCGTAATCAGCAACCCGGGAGTCGGGTCAGTGACTGTGCCTTCCGCGGACGCGACCATCGACGATGCCGATGATGGAGGCACATTCTGGGAAGTCGTGAGGACACAAAACGGAGCAGAGGATGGAAACGACGTCATCTTCACAGTCAAAATTGTAGATGGTTCCGGTAACGGTCTGACAAATATTTTTGGAATGGACCTGTCTGTCGACATTGAGTTCACGACGGGTAGTGAGACGATTCAGGGGGATTTCAATACAACCTATCCGACCACCGCTGTGATCTCGGATGGTGAAAAAGAAACAGTTTTGACTTTTGAGGTTGCTACAGACACATTGGCGGAAGGTACAGAAGTCATTCAGGCCAATATCTCCAATCAGAATTTTGGAGACATCAGCGTGGCAACCGCAACGGCAAACGTCAGAGATGAAACGGCCTTCTGGATTATCGAGACCATCCAGAATGGTGCTGAAGGTGGAGATGCCGGTACGAGTACGCCTGTACAATACGAGGTGTCTTTGGTAGACGCAGATGACAATGAACTCTCGAACGTTACCGGGGCTGATATTACCGCCGACATCGGATTCATTTCCGGAAGCACTGCCGAGCAAGCCGATCTTTCGACGAGTTTCCCAACGTCAGTGAGCCTGGCTGATGAGCAGCATAGTTTGATTATTCAATTGAATGTAGCAGAAGACGACATTGCCGAGGTTACCGAGGACCTGGTGGCAACATTATCCTCAGCGAGTTTCGGATCAGTGAGTCTGTCGCAGGGTAGTGCCACAGCCACCATTAGTGATCTGGACAACAGCGAACTCCTCTGGGTGATCTCCAAGACGCAAGACGGTGTCGAGGATGGCAACGACGTGATCTACAACGTGGCACTGGAAGACCCATCTGGAAATTCCATCACCAATGGGACGGGAGCTGACTTGTCCGTGGACATTGCATTTGATGATGCGGCAAGCGAAGCGACCCAAGATGATTTGTCGACCACTTTCCCTACCACCGTGATCATTGCCGATGGTTCTACAGATGCAGATATTGTACTCGAGGTAGCCACGGATGCATTGCTGGAGACAGTGGAGACACTAAGGGCGACAATCAGCTCACCGAGTACTGGGACTATTGCGACAGCCAGTGCGGATGCGACAATAACAGATGTGGACGCAGCCAGCGTGGCCATCGATGATGTCACAGTCAACGAGTCTGATGGCACCGCCGTTTTCACCGTAACCCTAACGGGAGATGTGGACGATAGCTTCACCATCGACTATGAATCGGGTGACTCCACGGCCATTTCTTCTGACTATACAAGCACGAGTGGAAGCGTCACATTCCCTGACAATTCGCAGAGTGGTGACACACAAACCATCAGCGTTGCGATAACGGATGATGATGTTTTGGAATTTGATGAGGAATTTAAGCTGGTCTTAAGCAATATCACGGGGCTGGTCACCCTGGCTGATACCCTCGGTGTAGGGACCATTTTGGATGATGATTCTGCTGAAGTTACCATTAGCAACGCCACAGCCTCTGAGGGCGATAGTTTGACGTTTATCGTCACTTTGGACAACGCGGTGGATGGAGATGTAGTCGTTGATGTCACTTTTTCCAATGTCACAACAACAGATGACGACTATGATGTAGCCACGCAAACGGTAACTTTTGCAGGTGCCACTGCTGGTACCGATACAATCAGGGTATTTACCGCTATCGATTCACTTTATGAAGGTGATGAGACGCTCACGGCTTCATTGGCCTTGGGAATGGACAATGTGAATAGTGAAGTCACATTGGGGGCAGACAGTACAGGTACGATAGACGACAATGAGCCAGTTTGGGTCATAGTAAAGACGCAGGATGGTGTAGAAGGAGGTGATGATGTGATCTACACCATCATCCTCCAAGATACCTCTGGCAATGAGATCACAAACGTGAGCGGAGGAGATTTGACGGTATCGATTGCCTTCGACGACCCCGCCAGTGAGGCGGAGCAAGCGGATCTTTCCACTACTTTCCCAACCACTGTCACCATACCTGACAGTTCTTCCAGTGTTCAAGTAGTGCTGACCGTAGCCACTGACGCGATTGTCGAAACCACAGAGACTTTGGTGGCCACAATCGGTTCGCCAAGTGTGGGTAGCATCGCCGTTTCATCCGCTGATGCAACCATAACAGATGCCTCCAACAATCCGCCGATTGCCGTTAATGACACCACAGCCACGCAGGAAGGGACACCGGTGGATATTTTGGTTTTGGATAACGACAGCGACCCTAACGGAGATGAACTTGCCATTGTAACCGCCGGATTTGACGGCACTTCGGGTGCTACCGAGCAGGGAGGAACAGTAGCCATCAATGACAATGGAACTCCCAACGATACCACCGATGATTACATCGTCTACACGCCACCAGCTGGCTTTTCTGGCGAGGACACTTTTACCTACACGATCACAGATGGCCAGGAAACTGATGAGGCTACAGTGGTTATCAATGTCTCCGACAATAATCCTCCTGTTGCTGTAAACGACACCACAAGCGTGGCTGAAGGCGAGGAAATTGAAATTGAAATACTTGCCAACGACAGCGATCCTGATAATGATGACCTCCTGATAACAACGGCGGTATCTCAAAATGGAGGTACAGTGACGATTATTGATGGTGTACTGCTCTACACACCGCCGCTCAACTTCTGTGGAGAAGATGTCATTGACTACACCATATGCGATCCGGAGCCACTCTGCGCTAGTGCTCAAGTGGTGATCACAGTAGTACCTGATGATACTGATGGGGATGGTATCTTCGATTTTCTGGAAACGATCTCAGCTGATTCTGATGAGGATGGTACTCCCAACTATCAGGACCTGGATAGCGACAACGACGGTATACCAGATGCTGAGGAGGTCATTTTTATTGACGCCTGTACCATAGAGTTTCCGGATTCGGATAACGACGGCCTGGAAGATTACTTCGATGCGGATATCGTGGTGTTCAATTCATTTACACCTGATGGTGATGGAGTCAACGATCAATGGGTGATCGAAGATATCGAGAGCTTCCCAGACAATACGGTGAGATTATTCAATCGATGGGGCAATCTGATCTATGAAGAAAGGGGGTACAATAACCAGGATCGCGCATGGAACGCAGAACGTACGAATGGAGTAGGTTTTGGTAGTGACCGAGTCCCTGACGGAACCTATTTCTACGTGATAGACCTGGGGGATGGCAGTAGGCCAAGATCAGGATTTGTAGTAATTAAAAGATGAACCAACCAATAGACAAAATGATACTCAAGAAATTAACGCTGTGGGTCCTGATGCTGATTGGCGGATATGTCGCCGCAGCACAGCAGCAGGCCATTTTTTCCCAGTATATGTTCAATATACTGTCTATCAATCCCGGTTATACCGGCAGCCATGAATCGCTCAGTTTTACAGCACTTTCCCGATGGCAGTGGATCAATGTAGAAGGTGCTCCGAATACACAGACATTCACTGTGCATTCACCGCTGCGGAATAAGCGGGTGGCATTGGGCATGTTTTTCACCAATGACAATATTGGGGTAGCCAACAACACAGGAGTCAATTTCACAGCGGCCTACCGATTGCCTTTGAGAAGAGGCTATGTATCCATGGGTATGCAGGCTGGATTCTGGTCCTACTCTGCGCAATTTGCCACACTGAATCCCCAAAACCCTGATCCTAATCTCTCAGAGAATACAGTCACCGATATGCTGCCCAATTTTGGTGTAGGCATATTCTACTATGTTGACAAGTGGTACCTGGGATTCTCCCTGCCGCAACTGTTCGCTTTGTCGGTGGAAGAGGGAGGACAGGAGACCGTTAGACAAATCCAGCATAGCTACCTTATCGGTGGATATGTCTTCACATTAGCTCCCAGATGGAAATTACGACCCAATTTTCTGCTAAAAGCAGTTGAAGGTGCACCCCTTCAATTGGACCTGAATGCCAACTTGATTTTGGATGATAAATATTGGTTGGGAGTATCCTACAGGTCGCTGGACTCCTTCCAGGTGCTGGCGGAATGGCAGGCCCTGGACAACCTACGGTTTGGTTATTCCTATGATATTGTCACCACCGAGATCAATACGGTTTCCTCTGGTACACATGAAATAGCCATCAACTACAGGGTCAAGCTGAAAAGGGATCAAATCATTACACCAAGATTCTTCTAGTCATGAGAAAGGTCCTTGTCATCTCAATGCTGTTTTTCTCCCTGGTTGGAGCAACACAGGATCATGGCGATTATGATTTCACGCCAAATCAATCCCGAGCGGATCAGCTTTTTGATCGGAAATATTATGGTAGAGCGCTCACCATATACACGAGTCTGATCAAGAAAAAGAACGTCGCAAATGAGAATTACCTAAACCTGAGAATTGCGGAATGCTATCGCCGCATCAACAAGGTGGATGTGTCCAAAGAATGGTACCAGAAGGCCAATTTTGACGAAGCACCCTCGGAGTACTCTTTCTATTATGCCGAGGTATTGATGCAAAATAGAGAATACGAGGAAGCAGCAAAATGGTACCAGGATTACCTTCTTGTCAAGTCTGATCCTGTAGCGGAAAGACGGCTGGCGAGTATCAATGCTATCACTGAATACTACCAGGATTCATCATTCTATGACATTCAGAATCTTGCTTTCAATTCGGAACAAAAGGATTTCAGTCCATTTTACACTGTCGACGGTATAGTGTTTGTCTCTTCCAGGAAACGCCCCATCATCGACGAATTCAAGCAACGCTATCACCTGGACGAGTCGCTGTTCTTGAATTTGTACCATGCGAAGAAGCCAAAGTCCGATGGTGACAAGCAGGTCAATTTCTTTTTCAAGAAGCAATTGGGCAGTGCTTTTCATGAAGGCCCCGGAGTGATTTTCGATGATGGATTGAAGATGTACTTCACACGAAACAATGTGAAAAGTGGGCATAAAGTGCTCAAAGGAGAGGACGGTTTCACGCGACTCAAGCTTTTCTACGCAGAGAGAAAAGACACCAAAAGCTACTGGGACGAACCTGTAGAATTACCTTTCAATGATGCAAATTTCTCGAACGGGCATCCCGCAATCCTGGATGAAGGCAACACGCTTGTCTTTGTCTCTGACAGGCCGGGCACAGTGGGTGATGCAGATCTTTATCTTTCGCGAAAAGACGGTGATACCTGGAGCGAACCGATTAACCTGGGCTCGGAAATAAACACTCCCCAAAAGGAGATGTTCCCGTTCATCAGCAAGGATGGCTCCACCCTTTACTATGCTTCTGATGGTTTGGGTGGTCTTGGCGGACTGGACATCTTTCGTGTGACGATAGAAAATGGCGAATTTGGCAAACCTGAAAACCTGGGGTTCCCTGTGAATTCATCAAAGGACGACTTTGGTCTGATCATAAATGATGCTGGCAAAGAAGGATACTTCGCTTCTAACAGGGAAGGTGGAGTTGGTGATGATGATATCTACTATTTCAACTATTCCAAACCCCCCTATGTCCGCCTGGAGGGTGTCATCGTTGATGAGGATACACGCGAACCTATCTCAGACGCGGATATTGTCTTGAGAGACGCCGATGGTCAACGACTTGAGACGGCCAAAAGTAGTCCGCTAGGGCAATTTGGGTTCCAGGTAGCCTGGGACCGGGAATATGAAGTGCATGGTACGAAAACCTCTTACACTGCCGACTCGACCACGAGAAATACATTTGGCAGCGCCACGTTGATCGATGATGTCCTACTTGAAATCAAGAAAGAGCTCATCATTATTTCGGGTGTGGTTTCGGATATCAATACCAGTATTCCGCTTGATTCGTCCAAGGTCATTGTGACTAACGAAACGACAGGAGAGAAGTTTGGCTTTGTCACTGCTGAGGATGGCTTTTATCAATTTCTCGGACAACCCGATATGGTTTACAACTTCAAGGTGAAGAAATACCGGTACTTCACAGAATTGGGCAATGTGAGCACCCTTGGAATTCGATCTGGCAATATCACTAAGGATTTTCAACTGGAACCCATTGTGTTGGGCAAGCCCATCGCACTTGGAGATATCTACTTCAATCTGGATAAGTGGGATATCACCACGCAGGCCGCCGTAGAGCTCAACAAATTTGTGGCAACCCTGCAGGACAATCCCTCCATCGTCGTCGAGCTTGGGTCTCACACGGACTGCCGGGGTAGTGATTCGTACAATCTCAGGCTATCGCAACGGCGGGCAAGCTCCTCAGTGGATTACGTCATCTCAGAGGGCATTGCCGACCGAAGAATTGAGTCCAGAGGATATGGAGAAACCGAACTTACCAATGAATGCGATGATGGTGTAGATTGTCCAGAGGAGAAACACTCCGTCAATCGAAGATCAGAATTCAAAGTTTTGGGCTTCTTGCCGGATTTTGAGACTGAGGAGGAGCAGGGTCTGCTTTGGCTCGACGCAAGTGCGGTGAGTGATCGGTTGCTTTCAGAAGGCGGCAATAGCAAGCTGGCGATTGTCAACAGTGAGAACAAAGGGAATGCTTCCATAGAAGGCACCATTCGTGATGAAGACAACGGCAACGGGCTTGCCAATGTGACCGTGATACTTAAGGAAGCAGATACCAATAGCGTTTTTCAGGCACAGACCGATTCGCAGGGGTATTACACTTTTGAAGAGTTGCCCAAAGGCAAGTACCAGTTGATTGGCACCAAAGAGGGGTATGCTGAAGCAGGTTTGAAATTTGATATCAACACGGAGTCCAACCAGACCCTGGATCTGGAAATGAAGGCTGGCAATTAACTACTGTTCGGCGATCAACTTAGCGTTTTCCCCATTGTCTTCGTATCGGAGCGAAATGGTTGTGATTCCCTGGGGTGTTTTGATCAGCGCCGTAAAAGTCTGCGATTCGATTTGTCCTCCCGAATATTGTCGCCGAAGCACAAGCCTTCGTATCTCTGACTTGGGAAAGGCTTCATGGATGTATTGCTGAATATGCTCTGGGAATTCCTCGTAGTGGCTGAGATGGGTGAGCAGCTTACCCGAAGGGTGGTAGAATGCCTCATGTTTCAGATCATCCATTTCGAACGATACCAGGAAAAGATCAGCATCTTCCAGGTTGTTGTTTGTCCAACTCAGAATCTTACTGTTGCTGAAATGCGCATAATGGCGCTTAGCAATAATACTGGGTAGTGTCGTGGCTTGTGCCTGGGTGATATGGAATAAGCAGAAACCCAGCAGTAGCGACACAATGCTGAATCTGTTCATGTTGGTGGCGTTGTTTAACATCAAATTAGCATCACCCATGTCGATTGGCCAACAACGATTCGATAACAAGGGATTATTACTCGTTAGATGGGAATATCACAGGCTGGATAAGGTCAATCCGACATCAGGCCTACAGAAGAAAGATCTCGCCAGTAGCCAGGATAGGACTTCTTTACTACATCGGGGTCATCAATAACAATGTCTGAAAGCAGCGCAACAGGGCCAAAAGCCATTGCCATCCTGTGGTCTTCATAGGTTTTGATCGTGGGTTTGCTGAAATTGAGGTCTCCGGGAATCAGCGTCCAGGTGCCTTGTTCCTCATGCAGTTGGGCATTGAGTTTGGAAAGTTCTTTCTGCATGGCCGCAATCCTATCTGTTTCTTTGATCCGCAATGTTTCTAATCCCTTCATTGTCAGTTTGATACCTTTCAATGCGGCAGCTACCATTACTCCTTGTGCCAAATCCGGACAGGTTTTGAAATCGACCGCTATTTCCTTCTGAAATGCTGTATGCTTGCTGAGATGGACATGGTCTTCATAGGTAGTCGTGATTACTCCAAAAGAATTCATGATTTCTGCGATCTGGTGGTCTCCCTGGAAACTCTGTTTTTTGAGTCCATGTAGGGTAATGTCGACTTCCGAAGCTATTGCAGCAATCACATACCAGTAGCTTGCCCCGGACCAGTCGCTTTCGATTTTGTAGTGATTGGCTACATAAGGTTGACTATCGATGATGATCGTGTTGCCTTCCCACACATGAGATACCCCGAAGTGTTGCATCAGCCTCAAGGTCATATCGATGTAAGGTCGGCTGAAGATTTCCTCGGTGAGTGTCAGTTTCAGGCCCTTTGGCAAGGTGGGGGCGATCATGAGCATGGCGCTGATGAACTGGCTGGAGACATTGCCAGGCATGGATATCCGATCTGTTTTCTGCTCCTTGAGTCTTGTGATCCTCAATGGAGGATAGCCATTTTTCTCTATGTAGTCTATCTCCGCCCCGATGGCTTTTAGTGCCTCCACTAACAAACCAATGGGTCTTTCTTTCATCCTTTCGGTACCAGTGATGATGTGTCCTTCCCCCCGCAAGGCCAGGTAGGCTGTACAAAATCGCATAGTCGTTCCAGCTTCCATGACATCCCATGTCTTGTCTTTACTGGTCAGAAGCCTGAGCATCGTCTGCGTGTCTTTGGCGTCAGACACATTCATAAGGTCGCATGGCTCATCTGCCAAAGCGGACATGAGCAAGACCCTGTTGCTTTCGCTCTTGGAAGCACTCAGGTATATGTCTCCAATAATTTTTCTGGCACCGAATTTGTGTAATAGTTTTTGCACCTTCAAGTGTTAGGATATTAAACAAAAAGAAATCTTATAGCGTAAATTATAATATGACATTTCCCTTAAAAACGATAGCGTCCATTCTGGCAACTGCCTTGCTGGCCATCTTTACCATGGTTTTCGTCTCTCCCCAAAAATTGTTCAAGCAAAAAACGAAAGTGCACAAAAACAGCACCATCAAACCGAGAGATGAAGAAAAGGAAGGTCTATTTGTATAGACTGACATAGGCTTCCATGGCTGCGCCGATCTGGCTATGTTCCACATGTACATCATAGGTGCAATGGCCGATCTTCTGAAGTAGTGAAAAATTGATCTGCTTCCCTGTATTTTTCTTGTCCTGGCTCATCAGGTCCATCAGTATGTCAGTTTCTGGCAACTTGATTTCCTCATATACCTCTTTAATATATCCGGTAATTTCCGAAAGGTCGCCTTCGGTCAGGTCTTGAGCCTGGTAGGAGAGATGTGCCTCCAAAATCATACCTGCAGCAATTGCTTCACCATGCAAGAGCGGACAATCCGAAGTCAGAAAATAGGTCTCTATGGCATGCCCCAGGGTATGACCAAAATTTAGAATTTTTCGGAGACCCATTTCTTTTGGGTCATTCTCGACAACCTGGGCTTTGATCTTCACAGATTGTTCCAGATAATTATTCCAGTCGTCTATTGTCACAAAGGGCTTCGAGGTGATTTCCCTCCAGTAGGCTGCATCCGCGATCAAACCATGCTTGAGGACCTCAGCAAACCCACTACGTAGTTGCCTTGCATCGAGTGTGTCGAGAAATCTCGTGTCCAGAATCACTTGCTGTGGTTCACTGAAAATGCCTATGTGGTTTTTGAATCCATCAAAGTCCACACCCGTCTTACCACCAATGCTGGCGTCCACCTGGGCCAATAAGGTCGTGGGAATATTTATGAAATCGATGCCTCTTTTGAATGTACTGGCCGCAAAACCTCCCATGTCTGTGATGACCCCGCCACCAAGGTTAATCAACAGGGATTTTCTCGAGAAACCCAGGGAAGTCAGTTCCGACCAGATCCTTCCACAGGTCTGAAGGTTCTTGTATTCCTCACCACTTTGAATATTGATCTGGGCAAAATCGAAATTGCCATTGAGCAACGGCAAACAATGCTGTGCGGTATTTTCGTCTACCAGAATCCCAATCTTGTCATAAGCGCTCTGGTCGATGATCTTTTGGGTTGCTTCTAGTGCACTATCGGTGAAAACGACATTTTCAAGCATGCGTGAATTTCAAATGGGCAGCTAATTAAGGGAAAAAAGTGATATAAAATCTACGGCATGAATTGAAATGGCTAAACAATCGATTTAGTCGTCAATTTATATTTGCGTGATTGCCCCAAAACTGATGAACAACCAGAAATATTCGTTTGAAGATACGTCGGTAGCATTTGCCTCCAAGTCAAATGGTAAGCTACGCAAGGCCAGGTTTGTTTTTGAAACAATGAAATACCCCTGGATGGTCAAAACTGGCACTGCTTTGACCACCCTTGCTTTGAAAGCTAAGTTGCCTGTCAAAGGACTGATAAAGAGCACCCTCTTCAGGCAGTTCTGCGGCGGAGAGTCTATAGCCGATTGTCAAATGACCATTGATGAATTGGGAAATTTCAATGTGCAGACGATCCTTGACTACTCGGTGGAGGGACAGGAGACGGAAGAAAGTTTCGATCAGACATTGCAAGAGGCGCTCCGCGTCGTGAAATTCGCCAAAGATCAGCAGCATATTGCTTTTTGCGTCATCAAGCTCACAGGACTTGGCTCCGCTACGCTGATGGAAAAAGTCCAGTCAGGGAAGCCTTTGGAAGGCGACGAAGAGACCAGGTATCGCAGGTTTGAAGATCGGGTAGAAGAGCTGGCCCAGGCCGTCAATGAGCATGGTTTGCGGTTTATGGTAGATGCGGAGGAATCATGGATCCAGGACGAGATAGATCGCGTCGTCTACGGACTCATGCGCAAGTACAATCAAAAGGATGCAGTCATTTACAACACCTATCAACTCTACCGCAATGAAGCTTTGCGCAATATGCAGCGGGCTTACGATAAGCTAAGCGGTGAAGGATATTACTTTGGTGCCAAGATCGTGCGAGGTGCTTACATGGAGAAGGAACGCGATCGTGCCGAGGAGTTAGGCTATCCCAGCCCAATTCAGGACACCAAGGATGCCACGGACGAGGATTACAATCGGGCGATTGACTTCGCGCTGGATCATATCGACCGTTTCCATCTATGCTGTGGCACACACAACGAGTATTCTTCAGGTTATTTGGCCCAGAAAATTGAGGAAGCCGGTATCGAGAAAGATGACCGACGATTGTACTTTGCTCAGCTGTTAGGCATGAGTGATAACATCAGCTTCAAATTGGCAGATTTGGGATTCAATGTGGCAAAATATGTCCCCTATGGTCCTGTTGAAAAGGTGTTGCCCTATCTCTTTCGCCGAGCTGATGAAAACACCTCAATCGCCGGCCAAAGTGGTAGGGAGCTTTCTCTGGTCAAGAAGGAAATGAAGCGCCGGTCGACCAGTAAGTAGGGCCCGGGTCCGACGAAGGCCAATGGAGGTGTTCAAAGACCCCCGCTAGGAATTGGTTGGAGTGAAAAGGCTAGGGAAGTCCTCAACAACTTAGCCGATGGTAAGTATGTTTTTGTCCGGTCCTTTTTACACGTGATTGAACCATTTACCTTTGCGGCGCTTTATAGGGCAATGTGTACTCCTCGAGATTTAGAATAGTATGTTAAGCGAACAAGAATTACAGCGCAGACAGGCAAGAGAAGAGTTGATGAAAATGGGCGTAGATCCTTATCCCGCTCCATTATTTCCAATCACTACAAATGCCGTGGAGATCAAAGAGAACTTTGACAATGATCTGGAGGCGTTCAAGGAAATTTCAGTGGCTGGCAGGATCATGTCGCGCAGGATTATGGGGTCGGCATCTTTCGCAGAAATCCAGGATCATACGGGTCGCATACAGTTCTATGTTCGCAGAGATGATATATGTCCTGGGGAGGATAAGGAGTTGTATAACACGGTTTTCAAGAAGAAGCTTGACATTGGAGATATTGTCGGTCTGAAAGGGTATGTATTCAAGACGCAGGTTGGTGAAATTTCTATTCATGTCACTGAGCTCAGCGTTTTGAACAAATCCTTGCGCCCTTTACCGATCGTCAAGGAAGCCACCGATGACGAAGGCAACAAAAAGACCTGGGATGCTTTCAGCGATCCTGAGCAGAGGTATAGACAGCGTTACCTGGATCTGATCGTCAACCCTCAGATCAAGGACACTTTCAGAAAAAGAACAGCACTGGTCAATACGATCAGGGAATTCTTCAACGAAAAAGGCTATCTGGAAGTGGAAACACCCGTCCTGCAGCCGATTCATGGTGGTGCTGCGGCTCGTCCTTTCAAGACACACCACAATTCGCTCGATATGCCCCTTTACTTGCGTATCGCCAATGAGCTATATCTCAAGAGATTGATCGTGGGCGGCTTCGAGGGGGTGTATGAGTTTGCCAAGGACTTTCGCAACGAAGGTATGTCACGTTTTCACAACCCGGAGTTCACACAGGTGGAGCTTTATGTGGCGTACAAGGATTACTTCTGGATGATGGACCTCATGGAAGAGGCAGTGGAACGTGTGGCAATGAAATTACATGGCGATACCAAAGTGACCGTAGGAGATCAAGTCATAGACTTTAAGCGACCCTGGAAGCGCTTTACCATGTTCGAGGCCATTGAACACTTCACCGGTGTCAACATATCAGGAATGGAAGAGCAGCAGCTAAGAGATGCAGCTACAGTGATGGGTGTGCCCCTGGACGACACTATGGGCAAGGCCAAGGTTATCGATGAGATCTTTGGTGAAAAATGTGAGCCTCACCTGATACAACCGACATTCATTCTGGACTATCCTGAGGAAATGTCTCCACTTACCAAGAAGCATCGTTCGAAAGCTGGGCTGGTGGAGCGATTTGAAGCCATCTGCAATGGCAAGGAGATTATGAATGCTTATTCAGAGCTGAACGATCCCATTGACCAGCGGCGGCGTTTTGAGGATCAGCTGGAGCTGGCCAAGCGGGGCGATGAAGAAGCCATGGTGCTGGACGAGGACTTCTTGCGAGCCTTGGAATACGGGATGCCCCCAACCTCTGGCGTGGGGCTTGGCATTGATCGGTTGACGATGATTATGACGAATTCACCGTCGATTCAGGATGTGTTGTTTTTCCCCCAGATGAGACCAGAGGTGAAATCAAAAGCCGCGGAATTGTCCGGAGACGAAAAGGACATTTTCCAGGTCCTTGAGCAAAATGGGACAATGGTGCTGGGTGATCTGAAGGAGCAGGCAGGATTGTCCAATAAGAAATGGGACAAGGCCATCAAGAAGCTCACGCAAGGGGGGTACGCAAAAGTGACTAAAGACGAAGAGGGTTTGTCAGTCCAGATTCTGGAATAACAAACCCTCCAAAAATTCTTTCCGAGTATATCAGCTCTGACTAGGAGTTGCTGGCCACGCTCTTGTCAGCCAGGACCCGGTATTTGTCAAGAATTCTGTATACAATGTGTCTGACAAAGCGATTGTTGTCAAAGCGGTCATTCCCAAATATGCCCGAAGCATAGCCTTGCCAGATGGTTTTTCTCCTTTTTCGATCGTAAAAAGAGATGAGCAATGTGCCCTCACGAAGGTCGCAGAGGATCGGATCATAGGCTACCAGCTTCTTATCCTTTTTTACAAAACCACTTTCTTCGAATGGGTCAAAGCCAGCAAGCGCGTCTTCCGGCGCTGCCTGATCGTCGGCAATAGATTTTTCGTCGAGTTGGGCTCCATGATTTTCACTGAGCCATTGTTCAAAATCCGGTTGATTGTACCCTTTCATTTTGAAATCTTCGTAGTACAACCTGTAAAATACCAGCAGGCTGGGTTTCTTATCCGACCTGGAGTAT
Source organism: Cyclobacteriaceae bacterium (assembly GCA_965601475.1). GTDB lineage: Bacteria > Bacteroidota > Bacteroidia > Cytophagales > Cyclobacteriaceae > JAWPMT01. The sequence goes on from OZ271832.1 coordinate 3,985,701, forward strand.
CCCCAGTTGTCCATATTTTGCTCCATGAATTTCTCTATGAGTTCCTGGTGCAATTCGGTTCCTTCGAAGTTCTTATCTGCAATAAAATTGTAAGTGTCATACTTACCAAACTTCCCGTCGAAACTGTAGTCCGACTCAATGACATGCCCGTAATATTTGCCGCATGAGGCTAATACAAGAAGGCTACTGAAGAGTATGAAGGCTTTTCTCATAGGTCACTTTTCTTTCTCGGTTATGAATTTATAGTCTTTCAACAACAATCGATTGGAAAACCCTGCGAATCCCAAAAAAAATGTATGGTTTTCAATCGACCTCCGAACCTTTTTGCGCTGCATGCCGACTAAACTTCTTCTTTTTATCTTTGTAGGTAGACCCAAAAGATGAGCACCCCATGGAGGCATATATTGCTGTACTCAATTACGCCATTCCTTTCTTCATTCTATTGCTTTTGTTCGAAGCCTTTGTTGCCTGGAGAAAGCGCGCTCATGTGGTCCGATCGGCTGACACGCTGGCCAGCCTGAGTTCCGGTATCACCAATGCGATCAAGGATGTGCTTGGCTTGACAGTGGTGATATTTTCTTATGCGTGGGTTGAGAAACGTGTAGGGCTATTTGATATAGAGTCTACCTGGCTGGTTTATCTTATCGCGTTCATTGGTATTGATTTTGCCGGTTATTGGTCTCACAGATTGGCTCACCAGGTCAATTACTTCTGGAATCACCATATCATTCATCACAGCAGTGAAGAATTCAACCTGGGCTGTGCTCTAAGGCAAACCATATCTGCATGGTTCTCGATGTCATTTATCTTCCTGTTTCCCACGGCTTTGCTGGGTATTCCACCTGAGGTCATCGCGGTAGTGCAGCCCCTCCATCTCTTTGCTCAGTACTGGTATCACACCCGCCTGATCAACAAAATGGGGTTCCTGGAAAAAATCATTGTGACTCCTTCGCACCATCGGGTCCACCATGCGATCAACGATGTCTATCTCGACAAAAACCTCTCGCAGATATTCATTTTCTGGGACAAATTGTTTGGCACATTCCAGGAAGAGCTACCAGATGTGCCACCGGTCTACGGGGTGAAAAGGCCCGTGAGGACTTGGAATCCAATCATTATCAATTTCATGCACCTATGGTTGCTGATCAAAGATGCGTGGCGTACAAAGTCCTGGCTGGCAAAACTCAAGATTTGGTTCATGCCGACAGGTTGGAGGCCGGAGGATGTGGAAGCTCAATATCCTGAGGAGGCGATTTCAGATGTCTACACTTACAAAAAATATGATTCGCAACCTTCGAAATGGTTGTTGCGATGGTCTTGGGCCCAGTTCGTCGTGGTGTTCCTAAGTATGATGTTCATGTTCAACCAGATCATGACCATAGGATTCGAGGCTTCCTTGGCTTACGGCATATTCTTGGTCTACTCCGTATTTGCCTACACCATGCTTTTGGACAAACACCCCTGGGCTTTTCCTGTGGAGATATTGAGGGCATTTCTGGGATTGGGAATGATTTACATATTTGGCGATTGGATGCTCATAAGTGAGGTCATTCCAACTGGCAAATACATAGTTGTCTTCTATTTTGCCCTATCCATGGTCTGTACCTTCTATTTCACACAACGCGAGATTAATGCAAAGTCCACACATCGGGTTTCTGCCTAGTTGCTACTTCAATTCATAGGTCAACCCTAGAGTATAGGATGGGCTTGCCAGGATGTTCTGGCCTTTGAAAGCGCCCAGTGCAGCACCAGACACCCCAAAACCTCCTCCGATACTATAGCCGATTTCAGGCCCGAAGGCTATGTACTCGGTGTTGTTTGAGAATATACCGGTTTGACTGGATTCAGCATCTCCGTTTTGAAAGCTCTCGACCCAGTCCATTTTCAAAGCGAAAAACCATTTATTTACAGTGGCTCCGGCTTCCAGACCTAGCCTGAATTCATCTGAAAAGTCTTTGGTTCGGTTATTTACACCGACATATCCCGCAGCATAAAATGGTGCAGGATAGAAGGAGTAACCCGCGTGTAACCGTAGTAGTTGGTTGAACTCTCCGTCTCCCGATTGCAGGAGCTGCGTTCTTCCACCATCGGTCTGACCGGAAGGTACACCGAAGAGAAGGCTCGCTGAAAGCACCATAGGCCCTTTCTTCAGCAGGCCATATTGGAGTCCCACGTTGAAGTCCCCGAAACTGTTGGCCTCATCTGACTCTTCTGTATTTGTCGACAAGGTGAATTCCTGGGCATTGATAGTGTTCCTGAAAAAGAAAGGGACATAGGCCACTGCCGTGATCTTGTCGGTGATGCCATATTCCGCATAAATGCTGGAAATGTAAACACCTGCGGTCTTGATGTCGCGAATTGTTCCTTCCGGTGTGTAGAAGCCATCAGAAACGATGATCGTTTCGCTTAGTTTAAAGAAGCCATCTCCTTGACTTTTGGGCCAGGCCCCTTGACCGAAGAGCTGTACGGTGAGCAATAGTGCGAAGGCGATTTGAAGTATCTTTTTCATTGCGATTAGTTGCTAAGTTCGGCGGTACCAAAACCCACACCGAAGGGTTTACAATACAGAATTACGTGAGCGAAATCGTCAAGCTCAATGTTTGATGGAAGATCGTAGGAATCAGCGCCACGGGTGTTGCGCAGTGCGGCGATTTCAAGTCCTCCCGCAACACCGTCGCTGGAGTTTGACAGGTAGAGATATAATCCGGGTCCGTTCTGTGCGGAGAAGTCATTGCCCAGATTGAGTGTGATGGACCCATCGTTGTTGGCGTCAAGTGTGACAGAGCCAGATGTCCGGTAGCCATTCAAGCCTTCGAACATGCCCGACCGTGAGAAAGACATGGCCGTCCCAACAGTGAGTTCAAAGAAACCCCTGGCATTGCCTGAGCTGGCGATGATTCGTACGGTTCCCTCCCTTATCGCCGACACTAGCCCATCCTGATTAACAATAGCCACATTAATGTCTTCGCTCTCCCATGCCACTTCAACAGGTAGTTGCTCGCCAACCACGCTCAAGGGCCTGGCAGACAGTTGGAGTACTTCACCCGGACTGATGATCTGTATGTCATCGGGTGAGTTGACCTCAACCAGAGCCACTACGTTTTGATCATCCGTGACAGATACCATGATCACATTGCTAGTGATACCCATGGCAGAAGCAGAGATAAAGGTATCACCAACCTGAAGTGCTGTGACGGTGCCATTATCATCGATGATCGCAACGTCAGGGTTCGAACTTGTCCAATTTGCGTCATCGAAAAGAAAGCTGCCACCAAGGTCACTCGTGGCGGTCAAGCCCAGGTCTGCAGTTTGTCCCACCAACTTGGCAAAGTTGCCATTGGATTCTATGACGTCCGTGGGAATGATGATTTCCAAGGCCGTCAGGTTATCCTCCACCAGGTCTGTTCCGGCACAGCCAAGGAGAGAGATCAAAATTATGGATCGAAAGATTTTCATGGTGCTGCGATATTCGGGAACCTTTACCACAAAAGCAGGACCTTGGTTTCCCGGTACTCGTTCAAACCTGCTGAAATGTCCAGTATAAGACTTCTTGGTATCAGTTAAAGGAGTCCAGGAAGTTTCTGCGTCGCTCGAGTTTTAACTCCTGTAGCAAGGACGCTCTGGGCTGAATGGTCAGGTGAAATGATTGAAAACGACCGAATGGAACGACGTTGAAGCTTAGGGTCCAACAATGCAGATCCCGATTCACTGTGAGTCTGGTTGTGGTAAATTCCTTGGCCTCCAGGTCATATCCCGAATTGAACGACACCTGGGTTTTCGGTGTCAATGCCAGTGAGCCGCTGAATGATAGTGTCTGTACAATATTGGCATCTTCAAAACCCCGCTTACTCCGCGTGATGGAGTAATTGGCCGACAGTCGCCACGGCAAATTGAAATCGACATATTGGTCTGGGTTGTTTTGAATGACGGACACTTCGTCCTGAGTCCCCAATCCCTCGGCAATCGAGGGATCATCGAAGAAGCTGGTACCCGAAGTGGCACCTAAGCCTCCTCCGGCTAACCCGCGGTTCCCGGCGTTGGTATCATCGGGTTTAGCAGTGCCCCCAAAAGTACTGGGACTAAGGTTGAAAGAAATATTGGTGGCAATTCTTTCGAGCTTACCCAATCCTTGTCCAGCATCCCAGGCAAATCGGTTCACTTCCCTTTGATTCACTCTTCTTACACCGGTAATGGAGGTTTGCTCGCTAATCAATTCGTAGATATAAGGGTTGATCGACCCCGAAAAGTTGATGCTGACAGCATTTTTGAAGAAACTCGTTCGAGCCCTGAAACTAATGTCCGAAAGCTGGAAAGAGTCGGCGGCAAAATTATAATTGGTACTGGCTGACAAGTTGTCGAAGATCTTGATTTTGCGGAATTCTTCACCCGTTGTATCTCGAAGGTTTCTCACCTTCATTTCGATATTGTTTTGTATGGCGAAACCAACGCTTTGGCTCTCTCGAGGTGGCGACGCCGCATAGATGAAGCCTTCAAAGCGATTGAGCTCACGGGTCTGTCCTGTGCTGTCGATCTGCACTTCCTCTATGATCCCAAACTGCTCTTGGTTGAAATCTGGATTGTAGTTGTAACTGATGCTTGGCGTAATAACATGACGAATGGCTTCAATGCGCTTCCCTTTGATGAAGTAAGTACCATATACGACCGTGTTCACAGAGGCACCCGTTCGCCATGTTCCATACCGGCTGAACCTATCAAGGGTATCGATCCTTACACCATTCTGAGCTTCATCATATTCGAAATCCAACTCTTTGGTATACCAATTCTCCTGGTAATTGAAGGACGGCGAAAGCGTGAAAAACTTGAGTAAGTTGAGCGATGTGGAAATCGGGATGGTGTGTCTTCCGCCAACCCTGGACCTCTCAATGACGCGATCAAATTCGTTGAAGAACTCCAGCGTGTCTCGGAAACTCTCGCTCTGATTGACCACATTGAGTGAAGCAAAAGCATTGGAGGCGGGCGCATTGCTAAATTCGCTACTGGCCACGAAATTGTGACTGAAGTTCAGCTTCGCCAGTGGCGATTTCGAATCCTTGACAACCTTCTTGAAGGGGTTGACCCTGTTGACATTAAAAGTCATCTCAGGCAGGGTGTATCGCTGAATGTTGGTGCTGATATTTTGATTTTGTCTTGCACTCAGCGACAAACTGGACCACCTGTAACGCTGTTGGAAGCTGACATTTGAGGTGAATTGAGAGTTGATACTTCGCTGGAAATCCTGATTTACTAGGTTGTTGTTTTGATTAAAAGAAGAAGTACCCGCCGACACTGAAGCACTGAAACTTGATCGACCCCGTGATTGAGGTGCATGGCTCCACCTGATCCACTGATCATTTGTCCTTGTGCCGCCTTCCACATCATCGGTAATTGTCCTGTTGAAGGTGTAGGAGAAATTTCCGGAATATGCATACCGCTTTTTGTACCTTGAGGATATGTCCGAAGCAAAGCCCCCTCTTGAGTACACATCGGCGGTAGCCCTCAAATCGATGTAATCGCTGATTGCCCAGTAGTAGCCACCATTTCGAAGGAAGAAGCCCCTACGCCGCTCTTCTCCATAACTTGGGAAAATGACCCCCGAAACCTTTTGCTTGGGCTGGGGGAACATCCCAAATGGCAGTGAAAGCGGTGTAAACAATGACTTTCCCTCGGTTGACCGAAACTTGAGGACAAAAGGACCCGAAACTACCTTGTCTCCAGGGATAAGCTTAAGCTTACTTGATTCAATGAAGAAATGGGGGTCAGACAGACTGCATGTGGTGTATCTGGCTTTCCGAATGAATAGCTCATCCTTCTCATTCTTCTTTACATCGGCTCCATGCATGAAGGCGCCGTTCTGTTCAGTCACCACACCTTTGATGATGGCCCTTTTATTCTTGAAATTGTAAATGATGTCTTCGGTCTCGTACACATCTTTTCCATCCGAAAAAATGGGTTTTCCAACTTTGCGACCTAGACTGTCCTTCAGATAGGCTGATTTTATTGTCTGGTTTTCCCAACTGACCGTGGTTTGTTCAGCATCCAGACTTATTTCTCCATAGTCCACGTGTGATTCCCCATACATACTGATGACCTGGTTCTTCACGTCAAAAAAGATGGAATCCCTCGCATTGTAATTAATCGTTGTCTCGATTTCTGAATTGGCCGCAGGAATTCTCGGCACGGTATCCAGGTTGACAACGGGTACGTTTTTCAGGGTGTCAAAAGACAATGATTCCGGAGGCCTGGTCGTTGGTACAACTCCGGAAGGCAATTGATTATTCCTTCTGAGGGTATCGAGTTGCGCGTGGCCTGGAAAAAAAATGGAAACAAAAATGCTGAAAACAACAACCCGCCTCAAGCGATCATCAAATTTTGATTTTGGGGAAAAATCTTCAATTTTGCGTAAAATTATCGCATTTTAATATACACAACAGCAGAGGGGTGAGAAATATTGCGATGCTCATGGGGTTTTCTTTGCTGCTTATACTGGCATCTTTTTCACCTGCCAATGAGCGCAAAGCAGTTATATCCAGAATCATAGTCGATCCTGGACACGGGGGTAAGGACCCGGGTACTCATGGCGCAATTTCTAAGGAAAAGGACATCGCCCTTGCCATATCAAGACATCTTGGTCGTATTATCAATACCAACATGCCAGACGTCGAGGTGATGTTCACCAGAGACGATGACAGTTTCCCAACCTTGCAGCAGAGATCTGAGTTTGCCAACGAAAAAGGTGCGGATCTCTTCGTTTCGGTTCATTGCAACTGGATCAGCAATCCATCCATCTTTGGCACCGAGACCTATGTTATGGGTTTGCATAAAACGGAGGAAAATTTTGAAGTAGCACGAAGGGAAAATGCGGTCATTCTGCAGGAGGAGAATTATGAGGAGAACTATGAAGGCTTCGACCCCAATAGCCCTGAGTCCTATATTTTCCTGTCTCTTCAGCAAAGTGCGCATCAGGAGGGTAGTTTGAGGTTGGCTGAAAGAATCGAAAATGAATTGGGAACTCGGGCTGGCAGGAGAAGCAGGGGTGTGAAATCTGCTGGTTTTTATGTGCTGTTCAATACAACCATGCCAAGCGTATTGGTTGAGACGGGCTACCTCAGCAACTCGAAAGAAGAAAGAGACCTCAATGATGACTTAAAACAGCGTTATATTGCGTCCGGGATCTACAGAGCGATCCGTAGTTACAAAGAGGACGTAGAATCATCAAATTAGGACGCTAAGTGTCAAAGGAATTTCGAATTGCAATTATTGCCCTGGTTTCGGGGGTCATTTTCTACTACGGTTTCAATTTTCTCAAAGGCAGCGACTTCCTTAGCCGAACAGAATACTACTATGCAGTCTACAACAACATTGGTAGCCTCACCAAGTCCAACCCCGTCAAGATCAACGGAGTCCCGGTGGGTAAGGTTAATCGGGTTACACTCTTGCCCAATAGTGACAATAAGGTACTGGTAGAATTTGATGTGCAGGAGAATATATTGCTTGGGGATAGCACCATTGCAGAGCTCACCAGTGATTTGCTTGGAGGTACGTCCATCGTTTTGAGAATCGCTACCGTTTCCGGACCATTGGAGCCAGGGGATACATTGATTTCTATCATTGACAAAGGCTTGGAGGAGATCATCGACAGTGCTCAACCGGTGGCAAATAATCTGAATATTGCAATTAACAGATTGAATGACCTGCTCGCGGAATTTGCAGGTATCGGAGAGCAGTTGCAAGGCAGGTTGCGATCGCTGGATACGACGCTGGTGACCGTCAATGCCATGCTCCTGGACAACCAGTCCAATATCAACGAAATCCTGGCTAAGACCAATACGACCATGACCAACGTGAATGAGCGTGTCTCTCAACTTGGGTCATTGTTGACTAAGGCCAATACGGCTATGGATTCCGTGGATGTAGCTGCCATCGGGAATATTCTGGAAGAGGTTGAGGGATTGACCAGCCAACTGAATGAAATGACAGCCAAAATCAACAATGGAGAGGGCTCTATTGGCAAAATGATGACCAATGACTCGCTTTACAATAACCTCAACCAGACGCTAGTCGATCTGGACAAATTGTTGATACACTTTGATCAGTACCCCAAAGACTTTCTCAAGCCACTTGGGAGAAAGCACAAAAAACTAAAAGGCAAATAAAGGGGTTTGGAATTCGCATGAGTACCGTAGATATTGCTTTCAATAAGAACGAAGACGCTAACAAATTACTGCTTGACAAACTCAAGCATCGTCTCAAGCAGGTAAAACTGGGAGGAGGAGAGAAAAGAATCGCCGCCCAGCACAAGAAAAATAAACTTACAGCGAGGGAGAGGGTCGACTACCTTATAGATGATCCATCCACCTTCGTTGAGATCGGAGCTTTGGCTGCGGATGGTATGTACGCAGCACAGGGAGGGTGTCCATCAGCAGGAGTGGTGGTAGGCCTGGGGCATGTGTCTGGTCGTCAGTGCGTGATTGTTGCCAATGACGCCACCGTGAAAGCAGGAGCATGGTTCCCCATGACTGCAAAAAAGAATCTGAGAGCTCAGGAAATCGCCATCGAAAATCGATTGCCTGTGATTTACCTGGTAGATAGTGCAGGTGTTTTCCTTCCGATGCAGGATGAAATATTCCCCGATAAGGAGCACTTCGGGAGGCAATTCCGCAACAATGCCGTGATGTCCTCCATGGGCATTGTGCAAGTAGCTGCGATAATGGGAAGTTGTGTGGCTGGAGGTGCTTACCTACCCATCATGTCTGATGAAGCCATGATCGTGGATAAGACAGGCTCTATATTCCTGGCAGGCAGTTACCTGGTGAAAGCAGCCATAGGAGAGGACATAGACAACGAGACGCTGGGTGGAGCTACAACGCACAGTGAAATCTCAGGAGTGACTGACAACAAATACGAATCGGATGAGGCGTGCCTCGATGCCATAAAGCGGATTTTCGACAGAATGGGAGAGGGTCCTAAAGCAGGCTTTGATAGGAAGCAGGCACATCAACCCTTGAAACAGGAGCAGGACCTCTATGGCTTGTTTCCTACGGAAAGATCTCAGCAGTACGACGTCAGGGATATCTTAGAGCGGCTTGTGGACAAGTCTGAAATAGATGAGTATAAGGCAGACTACGGGAAGACCATTGTCTGTGCTTATGCCCGAATCGATGGGTGGTCCGTCGGGATTGTGGCCAATCAACGCAAAGTGGTGAAAGCCAAAAAGAGCGGAGGGTCCAGTGAAATGCAAATGGGAGGCGTCATTTACTCCGATTCTGCCGACAAGGCTGCCAGATTTATCATGAACTGTAATCAGCGCCGGATACCCTTGGTATTTTTGCATGATGTGAATGGTTTTATGGTTGGAAGTCGATCAGAGCATGGGGGTATTATTAAAGACGGAGCGAAGATGGTTAATGCTGTGGCTAACTCTGTAGTACCCAAATTCACCATAGTAATGGGTAGTTCATATGGCGCCGGTAATTACGCGATGTGTGGCAAAGCCTATGATCCGCGGCTGATTTTTGCCTGGCCGACTGCGGAAATAGCGGTGATGAGTGGAAACTCTGCTGCCAAGACCCTGCTCCAAATCAAAGTGGCCGCCATCGAATCCAAAGGGGAAGTCATTAGCCAGGAGGATAAGGATGCCATGCTATCGGAGATCAAAGCGTCGTACGATGAAAAAATAAGTCCATATTACGCGGCAGCCAGGTTGTGGGTAGATGGGATCATAGATCCGCTGTCGACGAGAAAGGTAATTTCAGAGGGAATCCAAGCGGCAAACAATGCTCCTCTCGAAAAGCAGATGAATGTGGGGGTAATCCAGACTTGACATGGAAGAGGCGAAAATAAAAGCCCTGGTGACCCTGCTAGATGATGACGACCATGAGGTAGTTGCCCATGTGGAGCAGCAGATCAAGTCGCTGGGAACGAGTATTATACCGTTTCTGGAAGAGCAGTGGGAGAGTCAATTCAATCCGACACTCCAGCGACGACTTGAGGACCTGATCCATGATCTACAGTTTGAATTGGTGCAGGAACGACTGACAGGCTGGCGAAATGGCCCAATGAGCGACCTGCTGGAAGCGTTATGGATCCTTTCCACCTATCAGTACCCGGATCTGGAATATGCAGATCTTTTCACACAGATAGAACAAATGCACATTGAGGTCTGGCGCGAATTGCGCGATGATCTCAGTCCCTTCGATCAGGTCAAAATATTCAATAGCGTCTTCTTCGAAAAAATCGGCTTTCGATCCAACACGAAGAATTTTCACTCGCCCGCCAACTCCATGTTGAATTCGGTTCTGGAAAGTAAGCGGGGCAATCCTATTTCATTGGGCTCCATCTACGCGCTCATAGCCAAAAAGCTAGACATGCCAATCTATGGAGTCAATCTTCCCAACCTATTCATCCTTACCTACAAATCGGAGCAAATTCAGTTCTACATCAATGTCTTCAACAAGGGCCTCATTTTCTCAAAGGACGATATCGACAATTATGTCGAGCACTTGCAATTGACTCCTCGCGATATCTACTATGAGCCATGCAGCAATTTGGATATCGTAAGCCGGTTTGCCAGGAATTTGATCGTTGCGTTTGAAAAACTAGGGGAATACCAGAAGAGCGACGAGGTGAAGACCCTATTGAAGTGCCTGGATGACCACTACATCGCTTAGAACCGCTGAAGATTTTGGCTGAACTTGTTGATTTTTTCCTTTAGCTCGTTGGGGTTGAAGGGTTTGGTTATAAAATCATTCATGCCAGCACTTGTTACCCCGTCGTGCACATTGGATACGGAATCAGCCGATATGCCAATAATCGGCATGGCAGCCACATGAGGATCTGTGGCATTCCTGATTTCCCTGGTGAATTCATAACCATCCATTTGTGGCATTTGTAAGTCGAGAAGAATCATGTCATAAGACTTTCGCTTCACCTTTTTCAAAGCGTCAGCACCGTCTTCGGCGACCTCACACTGTATTTTCCATTTCAAAAGAAATTGACTGAGCATGATCCGGTTCATTTCATTGTCATCTACGACCAGGATGCTCAAGTCTTCAGGTAGCTCATCTTCAATGCGGTTGCTATTATCACCATTCACCTGACCTTGTCCACGGTGCATGTTGACGGTAAAATAGAATTTCGAACCCTTTCCTTCTTCACTTCGCACGTTCAGTTGGCCGCCCATCTTCTCCACCAATGCCTTACAAATACTGAGACCCAGGCCCTTACCGCCGAAGTTACGATCTGGCGTCAAGTCAGCGGCACCCATACGATCGAAGAGGGTAGACATTTTTTCATTGCTGATCCCCATACCAGTGTCGGTGACTGAGAACTTAATGTCGCTCTGAAAGTCGCCCACATTCTTGATGTATTCTGCGCCAAGAATGATGCTCCCGGAGTCAGTAAATTTCAGAGAATTCTCCAGGAGGTTTCGTAGAATCTGTTGCAGTCTTTCCTGATCCCCTTTTATATATATAGGGAGAAATGGATCCAGGAAAAGTTTTAAGTCAATGTCTTTGTTTCTTGCAGTTTTGCGATACTGCTCCACGACATCGGACAGGGCCTGATGTAAATCGAATTCGAAAGTTTTCAACTCCAGTTTGCCCGACTGTATCTGATTGTAATCCAGAACATCCTCAATCAGGGTAATCAGACTTGCGACCGATTTCTCCATCGTTCGTCCGTGTATCCTGGCCTCCTCAATGCTCTTGGCTTCATTCATCAGATGGGTCATCCCAGCTATGGCCGTCAATGGCGTTTTGATTTCGTGGCTCATTACCGACAGAAAATCCTCTTTCGATTTTCTGCAGTTTTCAACATACTGCCGAGCCTCTTTGAGTTCAGATTGCAGCGCATCGATCCTGGATTCCAATTCCTTGTTTCTTTCAATAGGATCTTGCCCTGGAACTGCCTTCTCAGTGCTGATTTTCTTTGACCATAGTTTGGACAGCCCAATGACGATAGGGAGCAGGGCATACCCTACCGGTGAAACGGCTTTCGTCATTTCAAGGAGTGGTAAGTAATATGCTGTGTCCAAAATGATCACGGGATAGCGTTTTCTTTCCTACTGGTTGTGTAGGAGTACAAGGCTAACGATCCACGCACGCGTTTCCGTGTTTTTTTCGACTAGCAACAGAAAAATTACGACGAATGACCCTATATGGAATAGACTAGAAAATAGTGGTTGACCTCTTCTAATATTAGAGGTACCTGTATCCGCTTTTTGTTTTTGAGCATAGTGCCGGAAATGTAATCCTCCTCAAAATCAATGATGATATCCTCCTTAAAGCTCAGCTGTTTTTTTCCATATCGTTTGTATATGGCCTCTTTCGCGGCCCAAATGATACAAAGAGCAGTCTCATTGTCCCGATAGTGGGCTTCATCAGGATGTAGGAACTTGGATTGAACCCGGCTCATCTTTTCCCTCGGCCATTCCACATCAATGCCACATGGTGCCTCAAGGTGCAGCATGGCCGACGCAATGGGAAAAGAGTGGGAAATGGAAATCTGGGCAGATGATCCGACAAGGTGAGGTTTACCATATTCGTCCTTCCGAATGCCTTTGTAGGGTATCCCATGCCGCATGCACAGATTGCTCACCAACATTCTTGTGGCCAGCCACTCCCCGAGTTTGTTTTGGTGCAAAGTCCTTTCGGGTGTCTCACTGTGCATTTCCTGCAGCATTTCCGTGGTCTCGGAAATCTTCCAAATCGCATAAGCTGCTTTGGCATTTATCCTTTTTGAGAGGAGCAGAGGCATCTAAGTCGGTTATTGATAGGCAATGTAATAATTTTGCAATAGCAAGTAAGGATGAAGTGGTAGAGGTTAAAAAGGAGCACACGCTGCGGGGCCATAAAGACGCACTCTATACCATGGTCGTGAAGAATGATCATGAGCTGTATTCTGCAGGAGGGGATGGTCTCGTAGTGCATTGGGATCTGAATAGCGAAGAGGATGGTAGAGTTGTCGCCAAGGTAGGAGCTTCCATATACGCCATGGCAGGTAATGGATCACAATTGGTCGTGGGTGAAAACTTCGATGGCGTCCATGTCCTGGATCTGGAAAAGAAGAAAGAGACTAAGTCCTTGAAAGTCACCGACAAGGCGATATTTGATGTTGAAATGGTGGATGGCAACTATTGGATCGCTACTGGGGGAGGTGAGGTTCTAGTTGTCTCGGGGGACATGCAGATTTTACAAAGAACGAAGCTCTCGGATGAGAGCGCGCGGTCGCTGCAATATTTACCGAGTCGCCAGGAAGTGGCAGTAGGGTTTAGCGACAATTCAATCAGAATACTGAATGCCAGGACCTTCCAGACGCAATGGAGCTTTGACGCCCACCAAAATTCCGTCTTTGCCCTGGCGCTTACACGCGATGGCAAATACCTGGTCAGTACGAGTAGAGACGCCCGCTTCAAGGTGTGGAACGTGGAAAACTATACGTTACATACCGAAGTAGTCGCACATATGTATGCCATCAATAGTATCGATTTCAGCCCCAATGGGCAATATTTCGTAACTTGTAGCATGGATAAATCATTGAAAGTTTGGGAAACCAAAACTTTCAAACTTTTGAAAGTGATAGACAAAGCAAGGCATGCTGGCCACGGTACGTCTGTCAATAAGGTGAAATGGATGTCAAATGATCGCATTGCTTCCTGCAGTGATGACAGGACGATCTCCATTTGGTCGATAAAGATGATACACTGAGATGAAGATTACACCCATAGAGATAAGGCAGAAGGGCTTTGAGAAGAAGCTACGTGGCTACGACAAAGACGAGGTCAATGCCTTTCTTTTATCACTTTCCAATGAATGGGAACGCGTTCTCGATGAAAACAAGGAAACGCGGATCAAACTGGAGCAAGCAGAGAAAGAAGTGCAAAAGCTCCGTGAAGTTGAGAATTCACTCTTCAAGACGCTCAAGACCGCAGAAGATACAGGTGCAAACCTGGTAGACCAGGCCAATAAAGCCGCAGAACTGCACCTCAAAGAGACGGAGATGAGAGCAGAGGCGCTGATGAGCGAATCCAAGTCCAAAGCTAGAGCTATCATCGAAAAGGCTGAATTGCAGGCTAAGGAAATGATCGAGGAAATGCAGGAAGCCCTCAAAGACCTGGAAAAGAATTACCGAACCCTGGAAAATCAAAGAGATAATCTTCTTGGTGAACTGAAAATTCTTTCCTCAGATATCATGGAACGACTGGAACGGACATCCAGACTGAATGCACCCTTCAAGGTAGAGGATCACATGAAGAGAGTTCGGGACATGGTCAGGGAATCAGAGCAGCGCATCAGTGATCAAAAGCTTGAGGGCTCAAACGAGGCCATTGATAAGATTCCCGGAATTGACCCCAAGAGTGAAGATAGTATCAAGCAATTGAAAAACTTCATCAGCAGCAAAAGCACCCCCGTCTCCGCCGACAATCCTGCATCGGAAGGAGAACAACCGGCCAAACAGGTGGAAAAGAAAGCTACGCAGGAGATGCCAAAGAAGGAACCAGCCAAGGCGGTACCCACTGTTGCTGCAAAGAAGGAAAAGAACGGAGCTAATCCCCGGATGGTCAAAAAACCTGTTGAACGCGCCAGGCCTGAAGGCACGCAGGACGAGACGGGCGGTTCATTCTTTGATACGCTGGAATAGCAGACAATGGGAGTGATTAGGTTAGAGGGTATGGAGTTCCATGCCTTTCATGGTGTATACAAAATAGAAAAAGAGCGGGGAAACAAATTTGTCGTGGATATCGACATTACTTACCCTTTCGAGGACCACCCACTCAACGACAACATCAACAATACCATCAACTATGAAAATGTCTTTCTGATTGCAAAAGAAGTGATGGAAGTCCCCGCTAATCTCATTGAGCAGGTATCCCTCACCATTGCAAAACGTGTGAAAGGCAGTTTTCCGAAGATTCAGGAGGTACGGGTCAAGGTTTCGAAATTCAACCCGCCAATAGAAGGCAATGCGCAGTGTGCCAGTGTGGAGGTAGTCCTGTAGTGCTTAATTAGCCTTGGAAAAATGAAAACCCCGAGCGTCTGCTCCTTCATAGAAATCAATGCTGTTGCCAATGATGAACATTAGCTCCTTTTTTTGAATCAACACTTCGATAGCATTTACCTCGAGCTTCAAGTCATCGGACTTTGGCTTGTCGAAACCCAGCGTCAACTGAACGCCTGCGCAACCCCTGCCACCTTTCACAGTGACCCGCAGACGGTAGTCTGTCGGAATATTTTTGTGATCCATAATATTCCTGATCTCCAAAGCTGCCCGATCGGAAATTGTGATTGGCTTGTCAAAATCTGACTCCATCAGCTGCGCATTGTTTTTAAAGTTAATTTTGGAAACAACATCCAAGCATTATTGATTCAAAAATGGACGAAATCATCGAACTGATAAAAATACTAGCTCCTGCTGCCCTCATGCTCTACCTTGCCTATCTGTTGGTTAGGTCTTTTCTTAACAAACAATTGACTGAAATCCGCTTGCAGACGTCGCAGAAAAACCAGGAAGTTATCCTGCCCATCAGACTTCAGGCCTATGAGCGCATATGTCTCTTACTTGAACGGGTTTCGCCCAGCAATCTGATCACCAGGTTAAACAATGCCGAGTATACTGCAAGTCAGCTCCAAAACGTCCTCATCTCCGAAGTGCGCGAAGAGTTCAATCACAATTTGTCGCAGCAGGTCTACATGTCTGAGGAATCCTGGACTCGGGTAGTCAGTGCCATAGAGAATACCCTTAGTCTTATCAATGAAGCCGGAGAGCACATGAAAGCGGACGACAAAGCTTTGGCACTGGCCAAGAAGATCTTCGAACTCAATATGGAGAAAGGACAGGATCCCATCAAAAGTGCCCTCTCCTTTGTCAAGGAAGAGATTCAAACCATCTTCTGAACATGCCATTCTGTAGTTGCCTTTCTATATCTTAGAAAGATCAACCTATCTCCATACGCAATGGACAAGAAGACGGCCTTGGTCGCGGGAGCTACTGGCTTGGTAGGACGCGAACTGTTGAGGGTTTTGCTGGATATTGATTATTACAGCAAAATTGTGGTGCTTACCCGACGCGAACTGGACATCAAGGATAATCGCCTCGAAGTCGTGATCGTCGAAGACTTTGATTTTCTCGATGATCATGTTACCCACCTAAATGTCCATCATTTCTATTGCCTCTTGGGGACCACGATGAAAAAAGCGGGTAGTAAAGAGAATTTCAGAAAGATTGACCACGACTACCCCCTACAGCTGGCCAAATTGGCCAGGGAGCAACCGAACTTTGAGCATTTCCTCCTGGTCACCTCGCTTGGGGCAAATAGCTCCTCAATGATATTCTATAACCGTGTGAAAGGCGAAGTCGAAGAGAGCATCTCCGATCTTGGTTTAGCATCGTTGAAAATTTTCAGACCATCACTGCTCATAGGATTTCGTGAAGAATTTCGCCTCGGAGAAGAGATTGGTAAGTACATCAGCTCATTTCTATCCTTTTTCATGATTGGATCACGTCAGCAATTGTTTACCATTGAGGGTAAGCAGGTTGCGGAGGCCATGTTTCAGGTTGCTAGAAGCCACTATCAAAGTAAGGAGGTTTTTACCTCCGCAGACATCATACGAATCGCAAAAGACCTTGAGAGTAGTTTTACAAAGAGTCGCTAAGAGCGACGTCATCATCAACAACGCCGAGACCCGCTCCATAGGGCGGGGCCTGCTCATTCTCCTGGGGATTGAGGAGGTGGACAATTACGAAGACATCCAGTGGTTGGTTCGCAAAATCGTGAACCTGAGAATATTCCAGGACGATCAGGACAAGATGAATCTTTCGCTGCTGGACGTCCAGGGCGATCTCCTCGTCATCAGCCAATTCACCTTACATGCCAGCACCAAAAAAGGCAACCGGCCCTCGTTTATCAAGGCGGCCAAGCCTGACCACGCCATTCCATTGTACGAGCGATTTGTTCAGGAATTGAAGTCCAACACCACGGCCAAAATAGAAACAGGGGAATTTGGAGCAGAGATGCAGGTTTCACTCATCAATGACGGTCCCGTCACCATTACCATAGACTCACAGAACAAAGAGTAATGACGTGGAGGGAACTGAGACCCTACCGTACCAGGGATATCCCCGCTTTCGCCTATATCCCGATAGGTATCGGGGATGCCGGCTCTATCGGGCCTAATTTGCTCTGACAGTTGCTCTGTCTACAGCAGGTCCAAAAACATCCTTGAGAGTCCTTACCTATTGCTATTTTTGCACTCTTTTCGCAGCAAGCATTCATGGATCACATTCGAAATTTCTGCATTATTGCCCATATCGATCATGGCAAAAGCACACTCGCTGACAGACTGTTAGAGGCTACACAGACCGTCACGAAACGCGAGATGCAAGCCCAATTGCTGGACGATATGGACCTGGAGCGCGAGAGGGGTATTACCATAAAAAGCCATGCGATCCAGATGAACTTCCAACAAGGCGGTCAGGAGTATGTGCTCAACTTGATTGATACACCCGGACATGTAGACTTCTCCTATGAAGTTTCCCGGTCGATCGCGGCCTGTGAGGGGGCCTTGCTTGTTGTCGATGCTGCTCAGGGAATAGAAGCCCAAACCATTTCCAACCTATACCTGGCCCTGGAACATGACCTCGAAATCATTCCGGTGCTCAACAAAATCGATCTTCCCGGGGCGATGCCAGAGGAGGTAGGAGACCAAATCATCGATCTCATTGGCTGTGAGCGTGACGATATCATCCATGCAAGTGCCAAGGAAGGCATTGGCATTCAGGACATCCTCGAAGCTGTGATTGAGCGAATACCAGCCCCCAAAGGCGATCCCAAAGAGCCACTTCAGGCCATGATTTTCGATTCTGTTTTCAATTCATACCGGGGTATCGAAGTCTATTTTCGGGTATTCAATGGCCAAATCAATAAGGGGGATCGTGTGAAATTCGTCAACACTGGCAAGACCTATGACGCAGATGAAATCGGCGTGCTCCGGTTGAACCATGAGGCCCGACCAACCATATCAACCGGCAATGTCGGCTATCTCATCTCGGGTATCAAAGTCGCCAAGGAGGTGAAGGTTGGAGATACCATCACCCAGGTTGATAGACCAACCCAGGTGGCTGTAAAGGGTTTTGAAGATGTAAAACCAATGGTATTTGCAGGTATCTATCCCGTGGAGACCAGTGAGTTCGAGGAGTTAAGGGCCTCCATGGAAAAACTGCAACTGAATGATGCGTCACTGGTTTGGGAACCAGAGACATCAGCAGCCTTGGGCTTTGGATTTCGCTGTGGATTTCTTGGCATGTTGCACATGGAGATTGTGCAGGAGCGACTCGAGCGGGAGTTTGACATGACGGTCATCACTACAGTACCCTCGGTGAAGTTTCACGCCATCGATACCCAAGGGGATGTATTGCACGTCAGCGCGCCATCGGAAATGCCGGAGCCAAACACCATTTCACATATCGAGGAGCCGTTCATCAAGGCACAGATCATAAGCAAGGCCGACTACATCGGTCCCATTATTGCTTTGTGCATGGATAAGCGTGGCGAGATCAAGAATCAGGTCTATCTCACAAGCGACCGAGTGGAGTTGACATTCGACTTGCCGCTTTCGGAGATTGTTTTTGATTTCTTCGACAAACTCAAGACCATATCCAGGGGCTATGCCTCGCTGGATTACGAGCTTATCGGTTATAGGCAATCTAATATGGTGAAATTGGACATCATGTTAAATGGCGAAAAAGTGGATGCGTTATCGGCAATAGTTCATCGGGAAAAAGCTTACGAATGGGGGAAGAAGTTGTGTGAGAAATTAAGAGAGCTGCTTCCGAGACAGATGTTTGAGATCGCCATTCAGGCCAGCATTGGGACCAAGATTATTGCCCGCGAAACGGTCAAGGCCATGCGTAAGAATGTATTGGCCAAATGCTATGGTGGTGATATATCCAGGAAAAGAAAATTGCTTGAAAAACAGAAGAAAGGGAAGAAGCGTATGCGCCAGGTAGGGAGTGTAGAAATCCCTCAGGAGGCATTTATGGCGGTTTTAAAACTAGACAACTAAAGAAATTATGGCAAAGCTATTGGACGGCCGCGAGGTGGCTACACAGATCAAAAGAGAGATTGCTGTCAAGGTCAAACTATTGGCCGATGACGACAGACGAGCCCCTCATCTGGCCATCATTATTGTGGGTGACGACGCCGCAAGTCATACCTATGTCGGAGGCAAAATCAAGGCCTGCAAAGAGGTGGGATTTGACTATAGCCTGATGCAGTTTGCAGAGACCATTTCTGAGGATAAGTTGGTGAAGCATATCGAGCAACTCAACATGGATGAGGACATAGATGGCTTCATCGTTCAGCTGCCACTTCCTGATCATATTTCCAATGAGCGGGTCACTGAATCCATCGCACCTGAGAAGGACGTCGACGGATTCACGAACCAAAATTTTGGAAGCATTCTTTCCGAAAATCAGCTGCTTTTACCCGCCACTCCCTACGGTATCATGGAATTGATGAAACGATACAACATTCCCATGAAAGGTAAGCACGCCGTGGTCGTGGGAGCGAGTAGAATAGCAGGAGCCCCATTGAGCCTTATGTTGCAGCAGGAGGCAGCTACCGTGACCATCTGCAACAAGTTTACGGAAGATCTCGCCTCACATACGCAAAATGCAGACATCCTGGTCGTGGCAGTTGGAAAACCCGGCCTCATCACGCAAGCGATGGTAAAAGATGGAGCGGTAGTAGTGGATGTCGGCACCACAAGGGTCAAGGATGACACTAAGAAAAGTGGTTTTCGACTGGCAGGGGATGTCGCTTTCGACGAAGTATCAAAACTTGCCAGCTATATCACACCCGTTCCAGGAGGTGTGGGGCCCATGACCATAGCTTCGTTGCTGCTCAATACATACAGCGCCTATGAAAACCTCCACAGCTAGTGAGGTAGTCACCGAATTACCTTTGATGGAAGCCTTCTACACCATTCAGGGAGAAGGCTATTTCACAGGAACACCGGCCTACTTTATCCGCCTTGGCGGATGTGATGTTGGCTGTCATTGGTGTGATGTCAAAGAATCTTGGGAAGCGCTAAATCACCCGAACACGCCTGTTCAGCAAATCGTAGAGCAGGTAGAAGCAATATCAGCAAAGCGTGTGGTCATCACTGGAGGTGAACCCCTAATGTATGATCTCAGTCATTTGACCGGCGCTTTGAAGACTCTTGGAGTCAAAATTCACCTGGAAACCTCGGGAGCCTATCCCTTGACAGGTGATTGGGATTGGATTTGTTTTTCCCCAAAAAAGTTTAAGCAACCACTCCCCGAATTCTATCAACTCAGTCATGAGCTGAAGATTATCATTTTCAACCGATCAGACTTTGAATGGGCTGTCGGTCATGGTCGCCAAATGCACCAAGGTGCTCATTTATTCGTTCAACCAGAGTGGTCCAGAGAGAACGAAATGCTTCCATCCATCCTTCAGTTTGTGAAGAACAACCAAGACTGGCGCATATCTTTACAAACGCACAAGTACATGGACATCCCTTGAGGTATTTTTTCCTTTTTTTGTTTCTGTCTGGCCTTATAACCTCAGCTTTTTCGCAGGAAGCTGTCAACAAGAAGGCCCAAAAATTCCTGGAGAAGGCGGATGAGCAAATCAAGGGCCGTCAGTTCTATGAAGCGATTGACAATTTCAAGAGGGCCATCGACAAGCAGCCCAATTATGTGCTGGCCCACCAGAAGTTGGCGAATCTCTATTCCTTCCTACGGTTACATGACTCTGCTTATGCCTATTATAATAGCTACTATGACTTGTCGCCAAAGTCTGCGCTTTCCGACAAGGCCCTTCGGGCGTTGAGTACCCGGTTTTTCAACAAAGGCCATTATGGCAAAGCGCAAGAGGCTTTCAATCATTACAAAGACAGAAACACGTTTGCCGTGCTGTCAATCAAGGATTCCATTTTTGAAAGCTCGATCAAATTTTCCTTGCAAGCCACCAGCGACCCATTGGATCTTGAGATCACGAAACTTAGTCAAGGTGTCAATCGATTCACCTTGCAGTACTTCCCAGTGCTTACCATTGACAACAGCAAGATTTATTACACCAGAAGACTGGGGGCTGCTCCGCAATATGACGAGGATATCATGATGAGCCAATATGTCAATGGGGAATGGACACCCTCAAAGGGCATTTCGCGAAATATCAATACGCCATACAACGAGGGTGCGTGTTCGATATCAGCTGATGGAAGAACGTTGATCTTCACAGCCTGCGAAGGACGTGAGTCGTTTGGCAATTGCGATCTCTACATTTCCAGATATGAAGCTGGTGTTTGGACCAGGCCAGAGAACCTGGGAAGAAACGTCAACTCTGTCAATTGGGATTCCCAGCCAAGCATTTCTGCCGACGGTAGAAAGTTATATTTTGCTTCAAATCGTGCCGGTGGGTATGGCAAACGCGATATCTGGATGAGCACCTTGAGTGACCAAGGGTGGCAACCTGCGGAAAACCTGGGAAAACCCATCAATACCCCATTCGATGAGACCACCCCTTTCATACATGTCAATGGCGAATCCTTGTTTTTCGCCTCAGAAGGTCATGTCGGCCTGGGGGGGTTCGATATCTACCTGTCGGAGATCCAGGACAATACCTGGTCCGTTCCAAAAAATGTGGGATACCCAATCAACAACTTTGATGATCAATCAGCTATGTTTATCGCTGCAGATGGCAGGCAAGCCTTTTTCACAAGTGATGAAAGAGACCGGAGTTACATTTATCGGTTCCAGGTGAGAGCTGATTCTTTGGTTAGCAGGAAGGCCACTTACCTCACAGGAGTGGTTTCTGATAAAGAAACTTCCGATCCACTTGAAGCGAGCATCCTGCTCTATGACCTGGAGTCACAGGACCAACTGTATCAAACGACCTCATCACAACAAGACGGCAGGTATTTGGTATCAATGAATGCCGACGGAGACTATGGAGTGTACGTTACCGCTCCGGGCTATCTGTTTGAGGACTTGCATATAGACCTTACTGCCTCATTCAATCTGGTGGCGGATACATTGAATGTCCAGCTATCGCCTATCGCGGATGGACAAAAGATGATTCTCGAGAACATCTATTTTGACTTCGATAGTTACGTTCTGCTTCCGAAATCGGAATCTGAAATCAAGGAAGTAAGCCAATTTCTCAAAACAAACCCCGTATTGATTGAGATTGGAGGGCATACAGACGCCGTTGGTTCTTCAGAATACAACCAAAAACTCTCAGAAAATAGGGCCAGAGCGGTATTTGAGCGACTTGTTCAGTTGGGTGTCCGGGAGAATCAGATGAGGTTTAAGGGCTATGGGGCAAGCCAGCCCCTAATCGATGATAAAAAAACTGTAAAAAACCAGCTTAACAGGAGGATAGAATTCAAAATCATACAGAAGCTGGTCGATTGATTGTCGCAATATTAAAAAAGTGACATTTTTCTCATCCAAATATTTACCTGCGAATCGCTATTTGGCCGATTTAATATTTTTTAACAATTGCAATTATTGCTTGATAATCTCCGGGTCATTAGGAATTTTTTAAAATTTCCAAATTTTCACTCGATACGGATTCAACTCCAAAAGGTTTTGACTTGATTTTTAATATTCCCAAAATGTCATAATTTAGGCATTTAGAAATCATTAAGTTTTTAATGATCACTTATTAAACCAATTCAATATGAAGAGGATTTTACTACTTAGTTTTTTGTTTAGCTGTATTGGTGTGTTCGGTGCCTGGGCGCAACGGACCATTACAGGAAAAGTGACTTCCAGCGAGGATGGAAGCTCTATTCCTGGTGTAAACGTGATCTTGAAAGGTACCACTACAGGTACTACTTCGGATCTTGACGGAAACTATCGGATTTCTGTTCCTGAAGATGGAGGAACTTTGGTATTTACTTTTATCGGTCTGCAGACTGAGGAAGTAGAGATCGGAAATCGGGCAGTTGTGGATATCGCACTCTCATCTGATGTGCAGGAACTTCAGGAAGTTATTGTAACGGCCCTGGGTATCGAAAGAAAGAAAGAAGCCCTGGGCTTTGCTGTTTCTTCTTTGGATGCAGACGCTGTTGCTGAAAAAACTGAAGGTGACTTTGTTAGATCACTTCGAAGCAAAGCTTCTGGTGTGAACATCACACAACAAAGTGGTCTTTCAGGATCTGCAACTAACATCATCATTCGTGGTTATACTTCCATTCTTGGAGATAACCAACCTTTGTTCATTGTGGACGGTGTTCCTTTCAACACTAACACAAACACAGGTAATGTAAACACGACTGGTGCTGTGGATCAAGGCATTGGTGGTGCCAATGACTTTGAGGAAGGTAACAACGCTTCTTCTCGATTCCTGGATCTTGACCCTAACAATATCGCTGATATCCAAATCCTGAAAGGTCTTGCTGCTGCAACACTTTATGGTACGCAAGGACGAAACGGTGTTGTTTTGATCACAACAAAATCTGGATCAACTGGCAAGCAGTCCAGTAAGACAGAGATCTCCGTAACGCAAGGTGTATTCGCCAACCAAATTGCTTCTACTCCTGATTATCAGGATCAATTTGGTAACGGATTCGACCAGGCTTTCGGATGGTTCTTCAGTAACTGGGGACCTAGCTTCAACGAAACTGGCCTTGGCGGCTGGGGTAGAGATGCTGCATTGAGTAGAGAAGGTTTCGAAGGATTCCTGCCTCACCCTTACTCTCAGTATACTGACCCTGCCTTGAGAGCTGTTTTCCCTGAGTTCACCGACCCTAACGGCGTACCTGGTAGAACTGTAAGTGGCGAGCAGCTATTTGGTGTTCCTTACGAGTGGAGACCTTATGACAGTGTTGAAGACTTCTTCAGAACTGGTATCGTAGCCAATACTAACGTTAGTGTTAGAGGTGGAAAAGATGGTGCAAGCTACAGCTTGAACTATGGTTGGTTAGATGATGAAGGTTTCACACCTGGTAACAACCTGACTCGACACACCTTCGGTTTGGGTACCAATTTCAAATTGGATAATGGCGTTACATTGAGTTCTACATTGAACTTCAGCCGAACTGACTTCGCGTCCCCTCCTGTTGCTGGTAGCTCAGGAAACGGTGCAGGTTTGGTTGCTGGTAGCCAGGCGACTTCTGTATTCGGACACCTCTTCTTTACACCTCGAAGTGTAAACTTGAATGGTCTTCCTTTCCAGCACCCAGTAACTGGTGCTAGTGTTTACTACAGAAATGGTAACGACATCCAGAATCCACTTTGGACTGCTAATAATGCATTTACTGGTCAGTTGACTAACAGGGTATTTGGAACATTCGCTGCTTCTTACAATATCACTGACAACTTGAGCGCTGTTTATAGACTTGGTGTTGACGCTTACAACGAGCGTAACGAAGCTGGTCAGAACATTGGTGGTGTTGAAGGTTTCTTGAACGGTATGTACAGAACCATCGACAACAACAACATCATCTGGGATCAAACATTGACTATCAATGGTAACTATGATCTTGGATCACAGTTTGGCTTGTCATTCAACGTTGGAGCGACAGGTCGAAGAACTGACTTCAACAGAAGTGGTCTTCAGAGTGTGGGTCAGCTGGTATTTGATGTGTTCCGACACTTCAACTTCACAGATCAGACACCTATCCAGTATACAGAAGAGCAGAACATTCTTGGTATCTTCGGTCAGGCCGAATTCAACTGGGATGGACTCATTTACTTGACGGCTGCAGGACGTAACGACTGGGTATCTAACTTCTCAGAAGACAATCGTTCAATCTTCTATCCTAGTGTAAGTAGCTCATTCTTGCTTTCTGACCTTGTACCTACTATCGGTGCGGTTTCTTTCATCGACGTAATGAAGCTTAGAGCAGGATACGGTACTTCCGCTGGATTTACCACTGGATTCCCTATCTCTAATAACCTCGCGGTAGATTCGAGAGCCTTCATCAATCCAGCAGATGGTTCCGTTGTTTCATCAAACACTACGGACATTCAACTGGGTAACCCTAACTTGAAGCCGGAATTGCACGGTGAGTTCGAGGTTGGTTTGGAATCTAGATTCTGGAATAGCAGAATTTCATTTGATTTCTCTTTCTACACTCGTAACGTTCAAGATCAGATCGTTCCACTACCACTGGATCCTGCTACAGGTTACAGAAGTACATTTACCAACATTGGTGAAGTACAAACAGACGGAGTTGAAGTTGATTTGGGTGTAGACATCCTGAGACTTTCAAACGGTCTTACTTGGAATGTGAGAAACAACTTTACAGTATATAGAAGTGAAGTCACCGACTTGGGTGGCGCAGAGTCTGGCATCGAGCGAATTTCCATTGCTGGTTTCACCAACCTTGGAAACTTTGCAGTTGAAGGAGAGCCTATTGGCGTAATGCTTGGAACAACAATCGACAGAAATGACGATGGTGACTTCCTCGTAAACAGCCAAGGTAGCTATGTTGAGAATACAGAGCTTGGTGTGATCGGTGATCCTACTCCTGACTTCATCACCAACTTCATCAGTACATTGTCTTGGAAAGGCATCACTTTCACAGCTGTTGTTAACTGGCAGCAAGGTGGAGATATCTACTCCAGAACAGTTTCTACACTTTTGGGTAGAGGTCTGACTACTGATACTGAGGATCGTGTTCATTCATTCATCCTCCCTGGTGTGATCAATGTAGGTACTACTGAGTCTCCTGTATATCAGCAAAACGATATTCAGATCAACAACTCTACCTACTACTTCTCAAATATCCTCTTTGGTCCTGATGAGCTGGGTGTATTCGATGCAACCACAGTCAGACTACAAGAAGTGTCTTTGAGCTATGCACTTCCTAAGTCCCTTCTGGCAAACACTCCTTTCGGAGGTGTAACATTCACTGCTTCAGGTTTCAACCTGTGGTATGATGCGATCAACATGCCTGATGGTACTAATTTCGACCCTAACGTTGCAGGATTAGGTGCTGGTAACGGTCAAGGATTTGACTTCTTGAACGGTCCTTCATCTAGAAGATTTGGTGGAACTGTTAAGGTCACTTTTTAAAAAACAAACTAGAATATTATTATGAGTACTTTGAATAAAGCACTAAAAGGGTTTGTTGCAATATTTCTTGGAGTTCAGATTTTCACTGCATGTGACGGTACGGATTTGGACATTACACAGGATCCAAACTTTCTCTCACCTGAGGAGGCAAACCCTGATTTCCTGCTGAATGCTGTGCAGGAAGATTTCGGTCGCCTAGTCGATGAGATGGGTGAAGACTGCTCTGAGGTGTCTCGAATATTGTATATGAATGGTAGAACTTATCAGCAGAACTACCAGTCTACAGAATTCGACGCAGAATGGGAAGATGCTTATCAGCAGATCCTGCTCGATTTGCAGATCATGAACCCTATCGCAGAAGAGGCTGAATTGTTCACGCACATTGCAATGGGACAGATTATTGAGGCTTACACCTTGGTAATGTTTGTCGACTTCTTTGGAGACATTCCTTACACTGAAGCACTGCAGGGTGCTGAAGGAGTCTTTACCCCGGCTTTGGACGGTGGTAACTCCATCTATGACGCTGCTTTGGGACTATTGGATCAGGCTATTGCTAACTTGGAACGCGACGAAGCAGCTTCGCCTGCCTCTGACTTGTTCTATGGCATCGGAGACAATGATGAGAACTGGATCCGTGTAGCTAATACCATGAAGTTGAAGATCCACTTGAACAGAAGGTTGATTGATGGTGGCGCAGTTGCGGCTTTCAATGATATCATCAATAACCAGCCTTATATCGTTTCTACGGATCAGGATTTCCAATTCAACTATGGCAACTCTCAGCAAAACCCAGTGACGAGAGCTCCACACTACGTGGATCACTACACGCCTTCTGGTGTGAATGCTGGATACATGGCTAACTGGTTGATGGATTACATGCAGAGTGGCAAAGTAGGTAACGCTGTTACTACTTTCGAAGCTGCGGATCCTAGAATGCTGTACTACTTCTACCGTCAGTCTAGTGAAGTGCCCATCGATGAGCAGTTGATCAGATGTACAGTTGAAGCTCCTCCTGCCCACTACGTGGCTGGGAACGAGGTTTACTGCAGCCTGGACAATGGCTATTGGGGACGTGATCACGGTAATGACGAAGGTATTCCACCAGATACTCAGAGTAGAACTGCTTATGGCGTTTATCCTGCTGGCGGTCTTTTCGACAACAGTTCGTTCATAGCTATCAACGGCGTAAACTTCGGTGGACAAGGTGCGGGTATTACTCCAATCTTCTTGGCTTCCGGTGTTGAGTTCATGAGAGCGGAGATTGCCATGGTACAAGGTGACGTTGCTGGAGCGCAAGCTGCAATTGAAAACGGTATTGCATTGTCTTTCGGGAAAGTTCGTGGATTTGCTTCTCTGGATCCGGCGGTAACTGCTGCAGACATTCCAGATGTAGCGCTCGATGCTTCGTACATCTCTGAAGTGGGTGATCTCTTCGCTGCTGGTAATACTCAAGAGCGATGGAACTTGTTGGCATCTGAGTACTTCGTTGTGTTGTTTGGTAATGGTATCGAAGCTTACAACTTCTACAGAAGAACTGGAGCGCCAAGCGATATCCAACCTAACTTGGAGCCTAATCCTGGGGTATATATTAGGTCATTCCCTTATCCAGCGGTTGCTGCACAAAGGAATCCTAACTTCCCTCAGAATAAGCAGGTAAGTGTGCCAGTTTTCTGGGACAACAATCCAGCTGATCTCACATTCTAATCATTCTAATGAGAGTAAAAATGAAAAAAACACTAATTTCTTCATTGGCAGTTGTAGCTTTTCTCTTTGGATGTGAGGAAACAAAACTGGTAGACGATGTATTCGATGATACTAGGTCTGGTGCAATCTTGAGGACCTTAAGCTCCAATTTGGAGGTGGATCTTTTTGATCGGGCATCAACTATTTCGATTGAGATCGAAGAGCAAGATCGGTCGCTTGGCCGTGATTTCCAGAACATGGATATCCTCATGAGCTTTGTAGATAACAACTTTGACGTTGTTGTCGACGCGAATGGAGACCCTATCCTGGATGCTGATGGTAATGAGCAGTTTATTGGTAGAAATGATGTTGCTGAGGTATTGGTTACGACCATCCCGGCTTCAAGCTTTTCGCCAAGTGCTGATCAAGGATTGCCTTCATTCACCTATTCCGCTTCATTCACTGATCTGATTGGTTTCCTTAACCTTCAGGAAGGTGAGTTCACGGGCGGTGATGTAATCAACGTTAGGTTGGTGGCGAGATTGAATGACGGATCAGAGTGGTCTGTTGCCCAAGGCAACAACAACATCACTGGTGGTTCTTATTTCAGTTCGCCATTCCAGTACAATGTGAACATCGTATGTGCGGTTGATCCTACGTTCTTCGTAGGAGACTATCAAGCAACATATGTAGGTTACTCTGGAGGTTTCGGAGATATCCTGAACATTGGCGCTGGTAGTGTGATCACACTGTCTGATGGACCTTCTTCTACAGCGAGGCAGTTTACTATCGATTACAATGGCTTTGGTTTTGATATGACATTCATCCTGGACTTCGTCTGTGAGAATGTAACATCAAGGGCAAATGGACTAGGTGCGAGTTGCGGTTCTGGAGATATCAGCACAGCTGGTAATCCGTTTCCGTTCGATATTGGCGATGACAGTTCTTTCACACTTTCTTTCACTGAGACAGATGATGGAGGTTGTGGTTTTGGAGCTGGTGGAGTCGTAGATGTCACTTTCACGAAGCTCTAAGCGTAAATAATATTGGATTTGAAATCCCGGCCGAACAGGTCGGGATTTTTTTTGTTTTAGGGTTTAAGGGTTTCTTTGCCCACTGAAGTTATATGAACTGATTGCCAACGAAGCATACGCTGGAATCACCAACGATTTAATACTACTTAGCTTGAGAAAACAGATATTGACAACCGCAATAGCGTTGCTATTGCTTGTCCTGGAAAACTACGGTCAGGGGATCATTAGGATCGGCCGTGAAAACAACAACGAAAGGCAGCCTTACACCCTGCGAGGTACAGTCATTGACTTTGAAGATGGAAGTCCACTTCCCGGAGCAAATGTCATCATTGAACGGCAAAACCTCGGAACTAGCGCCGACGTTGAGGGTAACTTCGAATTGTCCCTCTACGAAGGGCAATACACGCTGAAGGTCTCCAGCATCGGCTATAAGCCAGTCACAAAAAACATTTCACTAAAGGGTAGTGGTAATATTCGTTTCGTATTGGAATCCACGGCTATAGAGCTGTCGGAGGTGGTGGTGACGAACGAAGCTATCCATGACAAGCTTGTCCAGAAATCTGGCATTGAGACATTGAGCCTCGAGACCATCAAAACCCTTCCTCCCTTGGCTGGAGAACGGGATATTGTAAAGAGTCTCACCCTATTGCCAGGCGTAGTGTCCCAGGGTGAAGTATCAAGTGGTTTCAGTGTTAGAGGTGGAGGTGGTGATCAGAATTTGCTGCTATTCAATGGCGCGACGATCTACAATCCGTCGCATATGCTGGGGTTCTTTTCCAGTATCAACTCCAATGTGATCAGCCAGGTAGATTTCTACAAGGGTACAGTTCCCGCAAGGTATGGAGGAAGGGCATCATCAGTTATCGACATCAGAAGCCGAAAAGGTAATTTTGGACAAACCAGTGGGTCAGCAACCTTGGGTATTGTGTCATCGAACTTCTCAGTTCAGACCCCAATTATTGACCAACGGCTGGCGGTTTTCGCGGCTGGTCGGGCGGCTTACCCCAACTGGTTGATCGGACAAGCTGGAGACCCTAATATCCGGGATAGTGATGCTTCTTTTTGGGATGGTAATGTGATTTTCAATGGCATTGTCAACGAGAATAACGATGTCGAACTTTCACTCTATCGTAGTGAGGACAATTTCGATTTTGGTAATAGCGTAAGTAATCGTTGGGTCAATCAGGCCTTTACGTTGGGATGGAATTCCGTAATCAATAGTCAGTTGAGTCTGGACATCGATGCCATTGCTTCTACCTATGAGTCAGAATTGTCAGATGGACTTGATTTTGGAGGCACGACACTCACAACAGGTTTGAACCACTATCAGGGAAATGTTGGGGTGCTCTACAATTACAATGATAACCTGGGTGTTAGAGTAGGTGGGATCTATAAATATCTCATAAATAATCGTGGTGATTTGGTTATCGACACTGCCGATGAGGATAACATAGTTTCTGTGGAAGATGAGGAAGCTGTAGAAGCTTCTGCCTACATCGAATTTGACTATTCCTTCTCAACAGTTCTCGGTGTTTCCGTCGGCCTACGCTATTCGTCCTTCTCACTTTTGGGAGGAAGGGACTTCAACATTTATGACCCCAATCGCAGTAGAAGTCTGAGTTCAGTGATAGGCGTGAATAGTGTGAATGAGGGGGATCAGGCGCAATTTTATGATGGTCTGGAGCCGAGGATGACTTTGAGGTTTGAGAATTCGATCATACCGATAAACCTCGGCGTGAGCAGGAATATTCAGTACATACACTTAATCAGTAACAGCACGGCACCAGCACCTAATGACGTGTGGAAATTCAGTGATCCTTACCTGAGACCGCAAAATGTCTGGCAGTACTCTGTAGGACTGTCTAAGACCCTGCCAGGAAACATGTGGGTGATTGAGGTCGATGGCTACTATAAGGATTTGGAAAATCTGGTGGATTATAAGGACGGTGCCGATTTGTTTGCCAATCCAACCCTGGAAACTGAGGTTTTCAATGTGTTAGGTGAATCCTATGGCCTTGAATTCTTCGTTGAAAAGAAGAGAGGGAAAATTAAGGGGCAAGTGAGCTATACCTATTCCCGGAGCCTGAGGGTGTCAAACAGCCCTTTCCCGGTAGAGCAGATCAACCGTGGCTTTGTGTACCCGGCTAATTTAGATATCCCGCATTCTGCAAAGATTGTAAGTACTTATAAACTGGGTCCTTCGGCTGAATTGAATGCGACTTTCAATTACAGTTCCGGTCGTGCTTTCACGGCACCATTGGGGAAATTCGAGTTTGATAATACGGATTTTCCCCTTTTCGTAGATCGTAATAACGACAGAACTGGCGATATCCACCGCTTGGATCTGGCTTTGAGTTTTCAGTTGAAGGGATCGAAGAAAATCTGGCAAGGAGATATGGTTTTCTCCGTTTACAATGTCTACGGAAAGCGTAATGCATTCTCCGCCTTCTTCCAGGATTTTCCCGGGGAACCTCCCGGCCTTTATCAGTTGAATATCATCGATTCGCCTTTCCCCTCTATCAGTTATGAATTTGAATTCTGATTCAATGTATCGCTATTTCAAAATGTCAACAATATTCAAATCCGGTATTTCTTTCTTACTGATTGTCTTCTTACTCACCAGTTGCCTGGATGAATTCCAGGGAGATCGTGTGCTCGTCATAAGTGAGGAGGTGCTGGAGGTTAGTGCGGAAGATGTTTCCTTCCTGGGCCGATTGACCATTAGTACTGAGGCCCCAACAGAGACGGGTTTTTACCTGGCTACCGATGAAGATTTTGCAAATCCTGTCGTTCTTCCCGCGGATGCGGAACCAGGTATTGGTGCATTCGTCGTCAATTTTGATGGTCTCACCAGCGATACAGATTACTATGCGCGTGCTTATGCCATCGTAGGTGGTGAGGTGTTTTTTGGCGAAACGCTTTTCTTTCGGGCACGACTACCGTCTTTGGTATCCTTTGAGCCGCAAAATGCAGCAGCAGGTAAGCAGATTAGAATTTCAGGATTGAACTTCACCAGGGACACACGCGTCTTTTTTGGAGAGCAGGAGGCAGAGATTGTTAGTTTGGTGCTGCGGTCGACACTGACTGTAGTGGTGCCGGAGATTGGCGACAGCGAGGATGTATTCATCAATATCTCTTCAGGTGGAGCTGACTTGTCTTTCCAGGATGAATTCACCTACCACACGGGTGTTTGGCGCAAGATGGCCGATTACCCCAACGAGCGACAGGTGGTGGGTCCGGTTGTGATCCATGATGAGGACGAGTTGGTAATTGGATATGGAAACTCATTCGTGGAGAATGCTTTGAATGATCAGTTCTTCGTTTTGGACAAGACCAGTTTTGAATGGGAAGCCATTGCACGGCCCCCTGGTACTGTGCCAGTGGAAGATCCAATCAATTTTGAAGGCGGATACCTGTCCGGTACCTCCTTCTTGGGACTGTTGTTTTTGGCTCAACCTCGTGATTCCTGGAATTACAATTTTGGAAACGGAGCCTGGGAATTTGCAGGAGTGTTACCGTTTGGCCTATCACAAGGCCTTTCTACCAACTTCGGTGGAGCTGATTACGTGTTTGGAGGGCTCAACGGAGATACCTCAACCAACCGATTCATTTGGCGGCGAGATGCAAACGGAAATTGGGTCCAAATCGGAACCACACCCTTTGACATCTTTTCCTCCCAGGCGCATTTTGTGTACAATGGCAGGTTTTACTATCAAAGAAGTGGAAATGAGATTTGGTCCTACGACCCCGGAAGCAACGAGTGGGCACCTTTCCTGACATTTCAGGACTACAGAGGTGTGAACAATATGGCATTGGTTGTTGGTGATAAGCTGTATCTCGGGCTGGGCGAATTGGGAGACGTCCTTTTTGAAATTGATTTGATCTCGGGTAGCATCATAGAGAAGAATGTCTTCCCTGGAGTGGTAGGTGAGCAAAATGTAGCGATCTGGGTGAGAAATGATAACCTGTATATCATTAGGTCGGCGATAACTGCAAATGCCAGGTTCACGGGTGTCGACAGAATGGAGGTTTGGGAACTTGACCCCGATGCATTGAGATAGCGATTTCCCCCGGAGTTTGTCTCGTCTACCTTCATATCGTTTTATGATTTTCACTTTGCCAATATGGATCGCCACCAATCAGTGCATTTCTCCTTTGGAGTTAGATCAGAAGGCCCCTGAAGATATTCTGATTGTTGAGGGCTTCATTGATGATGATTTCGGTCCCCATGAGATTGAGGTGTCCCTGCTATCCTTATTCGCCGGAGTTACGGAAGGTGGCGAACGGCGAAGGGTGGTGGCGGACGTGAGAATAGTCGATGACCTTGGAAGCGCAGTGCGATTGATTCGTGAGGAATTTGTGAGGGTGGAGCTAGTAGCATTACCGGGTTGTAATCCCTTCATCAACATGCAACCAAGTGCAACCAACTATTTGACGCCGGAGGACTTCCGGGGAGAAGCAGGGAGGTCGTACAGTTTGGAAGTGGAGTTAGACGATGGGCGTTTGTACAAGAGTGTGCCTGAGCAACTGCCGGAACGTACGGAGATAGACAGTCTGTTCGTATCATTCAATCGGTTTCCTGGGGAGACGGCGGAGGAAGATAGAACTGGTGTCGACGTGTTCGCGGTGTGGGAAGATGACCCGACAACCGACGACTATCATTTTTGGCGTGTGGGTGGCGTCTATAGGATAGAGACCCCGAATATTCCCGGCCTATGCTGTATTTACGATCCTAGAGACGGACTGGCGGATGAGTGTTGGGTGGTGGAGCAAAATCTGACCAGTGACTATGAAGCTTTTGAGGACCGACTCGCAAACGGAGAATCTGTAGTACGGAAGGTGACTTTCATTGAAGATGATGGCTTACGCTTTGCGAGTTCGAGGTTGTTGCCTACGGAGCAATATTATGTGGAGGTCGATCAGTTTACGATCAGCGAGTCGGCTTTTGAGTATTTCCAGAGAGTGGAGACACTGTCTGAAATCAACGGCGAAATATTTGATCCTCCGCCAGTGGGCGCTGTGGGTAATATCATCAGTGTTGATAACCCTACCGAAACCGTAGTTGGTTTTTTTGGTGCATATAGTAAGGATACGGAGGGGCTTTTCGTTTCACGTGATCAGTTGGATTTTGTGAAAAAGCGGAGCATCTGTGGTGATTGCAGGGCATTTTATGGGGGGCAATTGGAAACACCTGAACCTTATCAATGACACAGCTAAGGCACTATATCAAAAGCCCTGGTAGGGTCTCAATCCTGTTTTCGCTGATTTTGGTGTGCCTTCTGCAGTGCGTATCGCCGTTGGAAATTGATCAGGAGAGACCAGAAGATATTCTGATTGTTGAGGGATTCATAGATGATGACTTCGGTCCCCACGAGATAGAAGTGTCGTTGCTTGCTCTTTTTGCCGGCGTGACAGAGGGCGGAGAGCGCAGGAGGGTAGACGCGAACGTGAGAATCGTGGATGATTTGGGTAATACGACTCAGCTTGCGCGGGAAGACTTCATCAGGGAGGAGCTGCAGAGTGCGCCCGGCCCGGGCTGCGGACCCTTCATCAACATGCAACCGGCCACAACCAATTACATGACGCCGCCCGACTTCCGCGGTGTGGCTGGCAGATCATACTCTTTGGAGGTGGAGTTGCGGGATGGGACATTGTACAAGAGCCGGTTTCAAGAGTTGTTGCATTCACCCACCATCGATAGTGTATTTGTTGCCTTCAATAGCCGTCCAGGCGATGAGCAAGGAGAGCCAAGGACTGGATTAGATGTTTTCCTTACTTGGCAGGACAATCCGAGCGAGGACAATTTTCATTTTTGGGAATTGGGAGGTGTCTACCGCATTCAAACACCGGCCATCGCTGGGCTGTGCTGCATATTTGACCCACGAGATGGCTTGGCCGACGATTGCTGGGTCGTCGAGCAGAATATCAATGAATCAAGAGAGTTATTCGAGGACAGGCTCACCAACGGACAGGCAGTAGTGCAGAACGTTGGGTTCATTGAGGATGATGGACGAAGATTTGCTACCAAGGAACTTCCTGCTGAGAGGCAATACTATGTGGAAGTCACCCAATACACGATGACGGAGCCGGCATTCAGATTCTTCCAGAACGTAGAGACCCTGGCAGAAATCAATGGAGAGATATTCGACCCGCCACCGGTAGGAGCACAAGGGAATATGATCAATTTCGATGACCCCAATGAACTGGTCGTCGGATTCTTTGGTGTCTTTGGTAAGACCAAAGCTGGCGCCTTCGTCAATCGCAATCAAATCCAGGATATCAAGCAGCATAGGGTGTGTGGGGATTGTCGGGCATTTGCCGGAGGACAACTTGAAATTCCAGAGCCATACAGATAGTAGTTTAATGAGATACCTGAACCTCATCATTATTTTCCTGTGTGCGATGACTAGCAGTCGTTGCATTTCTCCCATTGAGCAGGATTTAGATGAGCCACTGAAAATTTTGGTGGTTGAGGGTTTTATTGATGATGATTTCGGCCCACATGAGGTACAAATCTCTATGATAGCCAAATTTGCAAGTGCAGCAAACGGAGGTAGCATTGAGAGAGTAGATGCGAATGTTAGGATATTCGACGATCTTGGTAATTCCTTTCCATTGCGAAGAAGGACAGAGGAGAGAATCGATTTGTTCAATAGGTGTCCCGAAGTGGGTTGTTTGCAAGGTGTGAGTAGGACAGAGGTCATTAGCAACTATCTGACATCACCAGATTTTCGTGGAGTGGCGGGCAGGTCCTACACATTGGAGATTCAATTGAACGACGGTAGCCTCTACCTCAGTAAGAGTCAGCGTATTCCTGAATCCCCCCTGATCGACAGCATCTTCGTTCAGTTTGCCGAAATATCCGCAGACAATAAGCGCCAACCAACCACTGGGGTCGAGGTGTTTGCTTCATGGCAGGATGATCCAAATGAAGAGAATTTTTACTTCTGGCAAATCAATGGTACCTACAAAATTGAGACCCCTGACCGAACGTCACCTACGATTTGCTGTCTATATCTGAATGATGGTTTTGGCCAGAGTTGCTGGGTAGAAGAAAACAATATCCCAGGTGCGACTGGACCCTTCGTCGACAACTTCGTGGATGGAAACCAGGTAATTGGCCTTATTGGTTTTGTAGAAGATGATGGGCGAAGGTTTGCGAGCCTTGAGGTTCCTCCAAATAAGCAGTATTATGTCGAAGCAGAGCAATTTGTTATGAATGAAGAAGCCTTTCGTTTTTTCAATAACATAGACATCCTTTCTGAGATCAACGGTGAGATCTTTGACCCCCCGCCAATTGGCTCTCAGGGGAATATCATCAATGTGACTGATCCCAATGAGGAGGTGGTAGGTTTCTTTGGCGCTTTTGGCAAAAGAACGGCCAGTACTTTTGTTCCCAGGTCTATGCTCAGGTCGATAAAAAGACACGGATCATGTGGTGATTGCAGGATATTCATAAATGGGCAGTTGGAGGTGCCGGAACCTTATAGGTAGATGTTAGGAATGAGACACTTAAACCTCATCATGATTTTCCTCTATGCGATGGCTGCCAATCATTGTATCTCACCAGTGGATCAGGATTTGGGACAACCGCTTAATATTTTGGTGGTTGAGGGCTTCATTGATGATGACTTCGGTCCACATGAGATTGATGTATCGCTTCTAGCCAACTTTGGGAGTATCGCGGAGGGGGGCAATAAGCGACCTGTGGAGGCTCAGGTGAGAATTTTCGACGACTTGGGGAATTCTTTCCCCTTGCGAAGGGAAACCCTCATAAGAGAGGAGATCTTCAATGCCGACGCAATGACATGCCTCCCTGGGTTGAGCAACCAGGAATTCACAACCAATTACATGACCTCCTCGACATTTAGAGGAGTAGCTGGAAGATCATATGGCCTGGAAGTAATCCTTACCAACGGCACTGTCTATAGGAGCAACATGCAACTGCTTCCGCAATCTCCCCAACTTGATAGCGTTTTCGTGGAATTCTCCCGGAGGCCTTCCGAAAATGACCTGCAAGACCGGACTGGTGTCGATGTGTTTGCGATTTGGGAGGACGATGCTACAGCAAATAATTTTCACTTTTTCGATATCGAAGGAACCTATAAGATTGAGACTCCTGACAGGACGGATGGCTTGACTTGCTGCCTTTACAATCCCCTGGATGGAGGTGCCACCAGTTGCTGGGTTATTGAAAGTATCATCGAAGGTATAGAAGGACCCCTTTCGGATCGGCTTACGAATGGACAGCGCCTGATTCAACGTGCAGGATTCGTCGAGGATGACGGGCGTAGATTTTCCAGCTCTGAAGTTCCTCCGGATAGACAATACCACTTGGAAGTAAGCCTCTATTCCATGAACCAGGCAGCTTTTGATTTCCTGAATAATATTGAAATCCTGTCCGAGATCGACGGTGAAATATTTGATCCGCCACCTGTAGGTGCACGAGGTAATATTATTAACATTGCCGATCCCAATGAGCAGGTTGTGGGCTTCTTTGGTGTCTATGGCAAAGCTACCCGCAGCACCTTTGTAAGAAATAGTATTCTAGAAAATATCCAACCGAGCACTTTGTGTGGCGATTGCAGGCAGTTTGCCAATGGGCAGTTGGAGGTACCAGAACCATATAGATAAAGAATGAGAATCAAGAACATATACATTTTGTTAAGCATTGGCTTCGTGGTCTCACAGTGTGTAAACCCGCTCGAACGGGATGTGGGGCAGCCACTAAACATTCTGGTCGTCGAAGGCTTCATCGATGATGATTTTGGCCCTCATGAAATAGAGGTTTCCTTGTTGTCCAATTTTGCGAGTATCGCCGAGGGAGGTAACAAGAGACCCGTGGATGCGGAGGTTAGGATTTTTGACGATCTTGGAAACTCAGTTGCATTGACAAGGGAGACCTTCATCAGAGAAGATTTATTCAATGCCAATCCCCAAGGGTGTGCCCCAGCAGTCACGACCCTTGAGATCACAACCAACTACATGACGCCAGCCACTTTTCGTGGTGTAGTAGGGAGGTCCTACGCACTGGAAGTGATCCTGACCAATGGTGAGGTTTACCGGAGTAACCTGCAGCAGTTACCTGGTTCTCCTGAACTGGACAGCATCTTTGTGGACTTTGCGACTCGTCCAGGTGAGGATGATATAATGCCCGTTACCGGTGTGGATGTTTTTGCAGTATGGCAGGATAATCCGGAAGTAGACAACTTCCATTTCTGGGACATCGATGGTACGTACAAGATAGAGACACCGAACCGAACAGACGGTACCCTGTGCTGCCTGTATGATCCTCGAGACGAGGTGCCGGCGGAAAAGTGCTGGGTGGTAGAGCGTAACATACCCGGAACGGTTCGAGCCTTCGAAGACCGACTTGTGTCTGGCACCCAGGCGGTAGAGCGGATTGGTTTTGTCGAGGATGATGGCAGGAGATTTGCCAGTATCGAAGTGCTGCCTGATATGCAATACCACATAGAAGTGCATCAGTACACGGTCAGTGCGGAAGCATTTGAGTTTCTTCGAAACATCGAGGTGCTCTCGGAAATTGATGGAGAAATATTTGATCCACCGCCAGTAGGTGCCAAGGGCAACATCATCAACCTGTCCGATCCTAATGAGCAGGTAGTAGGGTTTTTCGGCGTCTACGGAAAAAGAAGCCGTGGAACCTTTGTCAGGAGAACTCAGCTGGGCGATACCAAGCAACACACCATCTGCGGTGATTGCCGAAGATTTGCCAATGGACAGCTAGAAGTACCCGAACCGTATCAATAAAATGTGAGTAGGAACTCTGATCCCACACGACTTTTGTGCTCTCTAGTTGCACTTACTCTGCAATTCAGTTGTGTGAATCCCCTGGAATTGAATACAGAAGAGCCGGCAGAAATTCTCATCGTCGAAGGATTCATTGACAATGACTTTGGACCTCACGAGATCGAGATCACCTGGCTCGCCCGCTTTGGAAGTGTTGCCGATGGCGGCAACAGACGAAGAGCGGATGCGGAGGTTGCGATATTTGACGATTTGGGTCAGTCAACACCGCTTGAAAGGATTTTTTTTGAGCGGGATCAGGTCTTTAATGTTCCGCCTATTTGCAGTCCGGAGGTTGGTTTTGTACCCAGTAGTACCAACTACCTGACACTGGCCAGCTTCAGAGGTGTTCCGGGAAGATCTTACAGGCTCGAGATTGTGCTTTCAAACGGGAAAAAATACAAGAGTACATTTCAGGAGCTTCCGGAGGCCGTACCCATCGACAGCGTCTTCGTGACTTTCAGGTCACTCCCAGCTACAAATGATCTGATACCAGTGACAGGGGTGGATGTTTTTGCAGTTTGGCAAGATGATCCCAATACAAACAACTTCTATTTCTGGGATATCGATGGAACCTACCGAATTGAAACACCCGACAAGATGGATGGGCTCACCTGCTGCGTCTACGATCCGAGAGATGGATTGGCCGATGATTGTTGGGTGATTGAACAGAACATACCTGGTGTTGAAGGTCCATTTGGAGATAGACTGGCAAATGGGAATCAGATTATCGAAAAGATAGGCTTCATTGAGGATGATGGTCGCCGGTTTGCAAGCAAACGGGTAACTGCCGAGAGGCAGTACCACCTGGAAGTCCTTCAGTATGCCATAGGAGAAGATGCTTTCAATTTCTTTACCAACATCGAAACATTGTCAGAAATCGATGGTGAAATCTTTGACCCACCGCCGATAGGGGCTAGGGGAAATATCATCAGCTTATCCGATGCGAATGACATTGTTGTTGGCTTCTTCGGAGCATTTGGCAAGAGCACCTATGGCAGGTTCGTTGATAGGAGCATCCTCAGGGATGTCAAGCAGCACACCCTATGTGGCGACTGTCGGGAATTTGCCAATGGGCAATTGGAGATCCCAGAACCCTATCGATAATGTTGGCCAGGACCTAATGGGGCAAATTTGATTTTGTTCCCTCTCCATACTTGCCCATTTTTGTATATGCGTTTTATTCTTTTGGCCCTGATGGTCGTGGCATGTACGGTGCCCAAAGATCAGTCAACTACGGTATTCAGAATTGTTCCATCAAGCGAAAGTGGTATCACCTTCGCCAATACGCTGAAAGAGGACGTTTCTACATTGTCAAACCTCTTTGACTTCGACTATTTCTACAATGGAGCAGGCGTCGCAATTGGAGATATCAATAACGATGGATTGCAAGACATTTTCTTCACGGCCAACCAGGTACCCAACAGACTATACCTCAACAAGGGAGGCCTGAAATTCGAAGACATTTCAGCAAAGGCTGGCATCAATGATGGTAAGAAATGGTCCAACGGTGCCGCAATGGCTGACGTGAATGCCGATGGTTTTCTGGATATATACATCTCACAAGGTGGACCCAACCTGGCAGAAGATCGGAAAAACCTGCTTTTCATCAACAACGGAGACCTCAGTTTTACTGAAAGCGCGGAAACTTACGGACTGGCAGATGAGGCCATATCAACACAGTCTGCCTTTTTCGATTACGATAAGGACGGTGATTTGGATTGTGTAGTGATGAATGAAACCCCCCTGTATGGCTATGGCCCGGTGCAGTTTCATCAATTGCTTCTGCAAAATAAGGACGCCATCTACGAGAGCAGTAGCCACCTGTATGAAAATGTCGACGGCAAATTCAAGGATGTCACGATCAGCTCGGGTATCTACAAACCTAGCTTTGGACTAGGGCTGGTTGTCAGTGATATCAATGACGATGGCTGGTTGGATATTTACATGGCGAATGATTACTATTTGCCCGACAACCTTTATATCAACAATGGAAAAGGGTACTTCATAGACCAAATCGGTGAGCTCACCAATCAGGTCTCCTTCTACGGTATGGGAGCAGACATTGCGGATATCAACAATGATTTGTCGCAAGACATTTTCGTCCTTGATATGGCTTCAAGCGACCACAAGCGATCCAAAACCCTGATGGCCTCCATGGATCCTGAAGCCTTTGACTTGTTGACCAACAAGCTGGGATTTCATACGCAGTACATGTTCAATTCGCTGCAATTGAATGATGGAAGCAGCCATTTCAACAACGTATCTCACATGGGGGATATGGCTAAGACGGATTGGAGTTGGACCATATTGATGACAGACTTCAATAATGACGGTTTCAAGGAGGCCTACGTCACCAATGGCTATCGTAAATATGCCCTGGATAATGACTTCAAGAACGAGGTCAATAAAGCAAGGGTATCTTATCAAGGGAGAATCCCACTGGAGGTAAAGGCCGACCTGTATCAGAAAATGCCGTCTGAAAAGCTTCCCAATCTCATGTATACCAGTAATGGCAACATGGACTTTTATGAGGTTGCTGCGGACTGGGGCCTTGGTCAGCCTTCTTATTCGAATGGCGCAGCCACGGCAGACCTCGACAATGACGGAGACCTGGATTTAGTGGTCAATAATATCGACGAGACAGCATTTCTCTACGAGAATCAATCAAACCTTGATGCCAACTACCTGAGGGTTAAGGTCAGCGCGAGCACGAGTGAGGCGTTTGCTAAGGTCACAATCTACTACGGTTCTGAAAGTCAGATGAATGAAATCAAGCGGGTACGAGGATACAGGTCCAGCGTGGATCCGGTAGCACACTTTGGTCTAGGTGATGCGAAGAAGGTGGATTCGATCCGGGTAAACTGGTTGGAGGGCGGAATCACAACGCTATATGATGTGCAAGCCAATCAGGAAATCCTCGTTGACATAGCGGATGCCCAAAATAATGGATCAGGTAGTGAGCAGCAAATGACTTTTCCCATCGTTGAAATTCCCTTTGAGCACAAGGAAAACGACTTCAATGACTTTGCCAAAGAAGTGCTACTTCCGTACAAGCAATCGACTTTGGGGCCAAAGGCGGCATTTCACGAAGAAGGCAAGCTGCTTTTCCTAGGCGGTCCGTTTGGGCAAAAAGGAGCTGTTTATCGATACACGGAGGAGGGTACCATGGAGATGGTAAGCCAAATTGATTCAGAAGACTTTGAAGACCTGGATGGTGTTTTTTTGGATGTCGAGAATGATGGAGACTTGGACTTGTTTGTTATTTCTGGCGGCAACTCACTTCCAGAGGGAGATCCACGCTACCAGGATAGGTTATACCTCAATAATGGGGACGGACAGTTTGCTAGTGTCGTGGTTCCTGGCCTCCAGGATCTGAGGTCCAGCGGAGGTTGTGTTGAGGTGTTGGATTTAGATGGAGATGGCTATCAGGATATCGTTGTCGGCAGCAGAATTAGACCTCAGGGCTATCCTTTACCTGGGACCTCCTATGTTTTGAGCAACAATAAAGGTGAGCTGAGGGTAGCTTCCGACGAAATAATCGAAGGTTTTTCGGAATTTGGGATCGTCAATGACA
The DNA here is from genome assembly GCA_965601475.1 of Cyclobacteriaceae bacterium. GTDB lineage: Bacteria > Bacteroidota > Bacteroidia > Cytophagales > Cyclobacteriaceae > JAWPMT01. The sequence continues at coordinate 4,027,852 of OZ271832.1, forward strand.
TAACCTCTGCGGATATTGATAATGATGGCTTGTTGGATTTGATAGTCGTCGGTGAGTGGACGAAAATCGGCGTATTCAGGAATATGAATGGTTATTTTCAGGATGTGACCGAAAACGCCGGAATAGGTGAATTCCGAGGTTGGTGGTACTCTGTAACGCCGACAGATGTCAATGGTGATGGTCTGATGGATTTTGTGGTGGGAAATATTGGCTGGAATTCCAAATTCAAGGCTTCGCTGTCAAAGCCATTCAAGGTTTTCGCGGATGACTTTGATTCAACAGGGACGCTCGATATTGTGCTCAGTAAGAAATACAAAGAGCAGTATGTTCCAGTGCGAGGCCGTGAGTGCTCGTCGGAACAGATGCCCTTCATCAAGGATAAATATGCCACTTACAATGATTTTGCAGATGCCACGATCGATGATATTTTCGGTCCGTCCATCGAGGAGGCCTACAAAGCAGAAGCAACAGAGTTTAGCTCTGCATTAATATTGAATGAAGGTGAGGGCAAATTCAGCTTTGTTTCACTACCGTGGCAAGCTCAGATGTTTCCACTGCTTGACGCGGTTACACATGACTTCGACGGAGATGGTCAGGAAGACCTGATCATTGGTGGAAATATCTACAATACCGAGGTCGAGACGCCAAGACTCGACGCCCAATCCGGACTTGTGCTATATGCCAGAGGAGATACTTACCTGGCTGGGCCATCACTCAAAATTCCAGGAAACGTCAAATCCCTTGAATTACTAAATAATGGCGGTCAGGCATTGTTGTTGGTCACTAGAAATAACGATACGTCCCTTGGCTACCAGTTAGAAAGTGCCCAACGTAGTCTTTGACACCCTCCTCCAGGGAAGTGAATTGTTGCTTGTAGCCGATAGACCTTAGTTTGGTCATATTAGCCTCTGTGAAATACTGGTATTTGTCTCGAATGTCTGCCGGTGTATCGATGAAGCCGATGTTGACTTTCGCTGATAAGGCGCCAAACACACTTTTTGTGAGGTCACGGAAGGTTCGTGCGCTACCTGTTCCGAGGTTGTAAATGCCGGAATGTCTACGATTGTGCATCAACCAGTACAAAACGTCGGTCACGTCCTTGACATAGATGAAATCCCTCATTTGCTCACCATCCGCGTATTCGGGGTTGTGAGAGCGAAATAACTTCATCATGCCCGTGGTTTTGATTTGATTGAAAGCGTGCCATACCACTGAAGCCATTCTACCCTTATGGTACTCATTGGGTCCATACACATTGAAAAACTTCAGACCGACCCAGAAGAAGGGCTTGGTTTTCTGATCGAGGGCCCACAGGTCAAATGCTTGTTTAGAGTCCCCATAGGCGTTGAGTGGGGTTAGCGATGACATGGTCGACTCGTCATCGTCATAGCCCTGATTTCCATCACCATAGGTCGCAGCCGAACTGGCGTAGACCAGAGGTATCTGGTAGTTGCAGCACACTTTCCAGATCTCTTTGGAGTAATCTGTATTTAGCTGCCATAGAAGTTGACGGTCAGTTTCGGTGGTATCAGTCCTCGCACCTAGATGAAATATGAACTCGATGTCCTCCTTATTCGCCTCTATCCACGGAAATAGATCTTTGCGGTCTATTCGGGCCTGAATGGTCTTCTTCTTAAGGTTTAAGCGTTTCTCTTCTTTGGAGAAGTCATCTACAGCAATGATCCTGTTGAAGTTGTGATCATTCAATTTCCTGATCATGCAACTTCCAATAAACCCTGCAGCTCCGGTGACGATTATCATTGCCGTTTTTCTTCAAAAATAGAGCATCCGATTTTTTCCACGGGAGCATCCGAGCCTGCATATCTTTGCCATGAATGTTAGAAAAGGAAAATGGTTTACGTGAGTAGAAAAGAGCATTTCAATGCGGCGCACAAACTATACAATCCGAATTGGTCGAAAGAAAAGAACTTTGAGGTATTTGGTCCATGCGCCAACGAGAACTGGCATGGCCACAACTTTGAGTTGATCGTTACGGTAAAAGGTAAGCCCGATCCCGACACAGGTTTTGTAGTCGATCTGAAGAAGCTGGGAGAATTGATCAAATCGGAAATTGTTGAGAAAGTTGACCATAAGAATCTGAATCTCGATGTGGACTTCATGAGAGATAAGCTGGCGAGCTGTGAGAACCTAATTCTCGCTTTTTGGCAGATTCTGGCACCCCGAGTCAGGGAATTATCAAAGGAGGCGGAGTTGCATGCCCTGAAGTTGTATGAGACGCCCAAAAATTTTGTAGAATACTTTGGTGAATGAAGTTCTTTCTGATTGCTGGTGAGCGCTCAGGAGACCTCCACGGAGCAAGATTGATCTCCTCGTTGAGTGAGCTTTTTCCCACGGCACGATTTGTAGGCTATGGGGGAGATGCAATGCTGGGGGCAGGAATGGATCTATTGGTCCATTACAAGGAGATTTCGTACATGGGCTTTTGGGAGGTACTAAAAAATTTGAAGGACATCAGAAGTCAAATGAAGGCATGCAAACAAAGTATGGCCGCTACGAAACCAGACCTGCTCATACTCATTGACTTTCCTGGTTTCAACCTGAGGATGGCTTCTTTTGCGAAGAATCACAACCTCCCCGTCGCTTATTACATTGCACCGAAAGTCTGGGCTTGGAAGGAAAGTAGAATAAGCCAAATCAAGCAATTTGTAGATCAGCTGTATTGTATTCTGCCATTCGAGAAAGAATACTTCAAGCGCAAAGGCTTGGATGTGTCGTACGTTGGTAATCCGGTGCTGGACGCAGTCGACGAGCACGAGGGGAAGCTCCAACTGAATTCCGATGTCCGGCGTATTGCTTGCCTTCCGGGAAGTAGGATGCAAGAGGTTGTGAGTTCGCTCGGTGTAATTGGTGACGTGGCCAGGAAAAGACAAGATTGGTACTTTCTGATAGCAGCGGTTGACAACTTGCCTCCGAGTGCATATGCCGATATAGATTCGATACCAAATGTGGAAGTCCTTTGGGACCGCACCTACGACATACTCGCCAGCGTGGATGCGGCGATAGTGGTTTCTGGGACTGCTACTTTGGAAACCGCACTTTTTGGTGTTCCACAGGTAGTCTGTTACCGGACAAGCTGGATTACCTATGCCATTGCCAAGTCACTGGTAAAGATCAATTTCATTTCGTTGGTGAACCTGATTGCCGATAGGGAAGTAGTAAAGGAATTCATCCAGGCAGATTTCAATGGTGATGCACTACTCGAAGAGTTAGAAAGACTCCTGCGCGATGACGTGAAAGCTCAAATTCGCTCAGACTATGAGGAGATTCGACGTAAAATCGGAACGACGTCCGCTGCAGAGAAGACCGCCATGCTGATAAAACAGGACTTCAGCCTCGACTAAGCAGCTCTTAGCTTACTGAATTTCGATTTCTCAAACTTCTCTTGGGCATATTCCCGACTGATCGTCAACTCTCTCACATCGCTGGAGGGAGTATCGAACATGGCATCGGTGATGATGGCTTCGAAAATAGAACGAAGCCCTCGTGCTCCCAATTTGAAATCCAGTGCCTTCTTGACAATATAATCCAAAGCCTCTTCCTCCAACTCCAGTTTTACCTCTTCCATGTCGAAGAGCTTCTGGTATTGTTTGATCAGGGCATTCTTAGGTTCCTTCAATATACGTTTGAGCGCATCCTCGTTGAGTGGATCGAGATGCGTAAGTACCGGAAGACGTCCAATGAGTTCTGGGATGAGCCCGAAACTCTTCAAGTCTTGTGCTGTGATGTATTGCAGTAGATTGTCCTTGTCCAATTGATCAAAGTCATCCTCTTCCGAACTGGCGAAGCCTATTGATCTGGTGTTCAATCTATTTCCGATATGCCGTTCAATGCCGTCAAAAGCACCACCACAGATGAACAGAATATTCTCCGTATTCACAGATATCATTTTTTGATCCGGATGCTTTCTTCCACCCTGAGGGGGAACATTGACTGACGTGCCTTCCAATAGTTTCAAAAGCGCCTGCTGAACACCCTCACCGCTCACATCTCTGGTGATCGAAGGATTGTCAGATTTCCTTGCGATTTTGTCCAACTCATCGATATACACTATGCCACGCTCGGCCTGATCCACATCATAGTTGGCGGCTTGAAGTAGCCTGGTAAGGATGCTCTCGACATCCTCTCCCACATATCCCGCTTCAGTGAGTACCGTGGCATCGGCGATGCAAAAAGGTACCTGTAGGATTTTGGCCAAAGTACGAGCCAGGTAAGTCTTTCCCGTACCCGTCTGGCCTACCATGATGATGTTGGACTTTTCAATCACAACTTCATCTTTGACTTTGTTTTGCATGAGTCGCTTGTAGTGGTTGTAGACGGCGACCGATATGTATTTCTTAGCCTCATCCTGACCGATCACAAACTCGTCAAGATGCTTTTTCATGTCCACAGGTTTGATCAGGTTGAATGTAGGGAGCTCAGGGCTGTCTTTTGCCTTCAATTCCTCATTCAATATCTGCTGCGCCTGCGTGATACATTTGTCGCAAATATGGGCGTGGATACCTGAGATCATCAGGTCCACGTCCTTTTTATTTCTACCGCAAAAACTACAAGTGACTTGCGCCATGTATTATTTCTTTATTAAAACTTCGTCTATAAGACCATATTCCTTCGCTTCGGATGCACGCATCCAGTTATCTCGATCAGAATCTTGCTCGATTTGCTCGTAAGACTGGCCGGTGTGATTGGCCAATATAGTGTAGAGATCCTTTCGCAGTTCCTGCATCTGCTTCAACGTGATTTCCATGTCCTTTGACTGGCCTTGCATTCCTCCGCTTGGCTGGTGGATCATGATTCTGGCATGTGGCAATGCCGATCTCTTGCCCGGAGCACCGCCTGCCATCAGCACAGCACCCATAGATGCAGCCATGCCCGTACAGATAGTGGCTACATCCGGACCCACATATTGCATCGTGTCATACATCCCGAGACCCGCGTATACCGATCCTCCGGGACTGTTCACGTAGAGCAGGATGTCTTTCTTGCTGTCTACAGACTCTAGGAAAAGCAGCTGTGCCGTGATGATATTGGCAATATTTTCCTCAACCTGCATGCCCAGGAAAATGATCCTGTCCATGATCAGTCTGGAAAAAACGTCGATCTCAGCAAATCTGGTGGGGCGTTCTTCGATCACAGAGCGCGTCATGTTCTCGACATGTGAAGCGTAGGCGTCGAATGTGCTGCCACTAATTCCGCTCCCTTTTACTGCATATTTCCGAAATTCTTCTCTATTGTTCATTGTTGAGTTTGAAACGATTCTAACAAAAATAAAAAAGTCCTAGTTAGCAGGACTTTCTTATAAACCCGGTAACGGGCTTCTTAGTTTCTTGTCACCGTCTATACAAGCTTCCTAAACTCCTCCAGGGACACCTCCTTCTCTTTCACAGTGATGGTTTCCTTCACGAAATCCAGTATTTTCCGATTTTGTACCTGGTTGTAAACTTTCATGTAGTTATCGCCATTTTCAGCCTGTAAGTAGTTGTTTGCAAACTGATCCAACTGTTCACCTAGTTGTTCAGCCATGCCATAGCCGCCAAATTGCTGTAGTATCTGTTGCTTGGCTTCTTCCACTACCTCTTCATGCTCGACTTTTATTTCCTGTTCCTTGGCAACCTTGGCGCTTATCAGGGACCAAACCAACTCTCGGGCGTAGACTTCATATTCATTCTCCACCAGTTCTTCAGTCATATTCTCATTGGTTTCTACCAGCCAACGCTTAAGGAATGTGTCAGGTAAGGTGACTTTGGCTTTTTCACCCAGCTCTTTCTTCACCCGGTAATCAAAAAACTGACTCGCCTCCTTCTCGTAGTTGGTTGATATCGTCTCTGTCACCTTCTGCTTGAAAGCGTCTTCAGAATCGACATTTCCCTTGCCAAAAGTCTTGTCAAACAACTCCTGATCGATCGGCGCTGGTTCAATGTGCGTAATCCCTTCAATCGTGAAGTCGAACTTGTGCTTGGCTGTCTTGAGGTCCTCTTCCGTCAGACCAACTACCCGCTTGAAGTATTCCACGTCTTTGAAAAACTTCTTCGCGTCGATAGTGATTTTGTCACCCACTTTCGCACTTGCAAATTTCTTCACGCCGGCCTTATCAAGATTTTTCAGATCCAGACTGACTTCCCTTTCGGCATCCAATGCCTCCGAGACAATTTTTCCAACGACTGTGTCGTTTTCGGCCACTTCTTCAGCGACTTGAGATTCTCCGAACTGATATCTCAGGTTTTCGATGGTCTCAGCAATGACGGAGTCATCTACTTTGATCTGGGCCAGGTCGACTTTGATCTTTTTGTCGATCTTCAAGTCAAATTCCCCAGCATAGCCGGCATTGTATTTGAATTCGAAATCTTTTTGGTTGTCCCAATCAATCCCCTCGAAATCTTCGCGGACAGGAAGCGGTTCTCCCAGGAATTGCAATTCATTCTCCCGAATGTACTTGGTGAGATTTTCACTCAAAATTTTGTTGATCTCTTCCACCAAGAAGGACTGGCCATACATTTTTCGGATGAGGCCCGGAGGAACCTTTCCCGGTCGAAAACCTTTCAGCGAGGCCTTTTTGCTATAGTCCTTGATTTTTTGCTGAACACCCTGTTGATAATCCTCTTCGTTTACTTTAATTTTAATTAAAGCCTCGTTATTATCGATTTTATCAAGTGTTATATCCAATTTTGAATCGTGTTTAATCCTCCCCTAAAAACTAAAAACCCCCTTATGTTCACTATCCATAAGAGGGCTGATGTGCGGATGGAGGGACTCGAACCCCCATGCCTCGCGGCGCTAGATCCTAAGTCTAGTGCGTCTACCAATTTCGCCACATCCGCAAAATAGGAGGGCAAAAGTAGAGAAAATTTTTACATTATTTGCTAACCAGGATGCGAAAGAATATTTAAGATGCCGGAAACCATCGTAGTAGACGAGAAGAAGGAGATTATTAGAAGGTACCGCACCTTATTGAGGCATGCAAAGCCATTCCTGAAGGATGATGATGCACGAACTATACGGAAAGCGTTCAACACCTCTCTGGAAGCGCATAAAGGTATGCGAAGACGATCAGGGGAGCCCTATATCTACCACCCGATATCGGTAGCACTTATATGCGTTGATGAGATCGGACTTGGCACTACTTCCATTGTTTCTGCCTTGCTGCATGATGTTGTGGAAGACACCGAATTACAACTATCAGATATCGACAGGCTATTTGGTGTCAAGGTAGCAAAAATCATTGATGGCCTGACCAAGATATCCGGAGTCTTCGACCAAGGTTCATCTCAACAGGCTGAGAATTTCCGCAAGATGATCCTTACCCTTTCGGAAGACGTGAGGGTCATACTGATCAAGCTCGCCGATAGGTTGCACAATATGCGAACACTGGGCAGTATGCCACACGAAAAGCAGCTCAAGATTGCCTCGGAAACCAAATACATTTACGCGCCGCTTGCACACCGATTGGGCTTGTACGCCATAAAGACAGAGCTGGAGGACCTGTGCCTGAAGTACACAGACAAAGAAATACACGACGAAATTGCATCGAAGATCAATGCAACCAAACAAAGTCGAAGTCGATTTATCCGGAATTTCATCAAGCCCATCAAAGATTCGCTTGATAGACTTCACGTGAAATATGAAATCAAAGGGAGACCAAAATCTATCCATTCGATTTGGACGAAGATGCAAAAGCAAGGTGTCTCTTTTGAGGAAGTCTATGACCTTTTCGCCATCCGCATTATCATAGACACGAAACCTGAGTTGGAAAAGCAGCTTTGCTGGCAGGTGTATTCGATTGTTACCGATTTCTATCAACCCAACCCTGAGCGGCTGCGTGATTGGATAAGCATACCAAAGGCAAATGGCTATGAGTCGCTGCACACCACCGTCATGAGCGGAGTAGGCCAGTGGGTAGAAGTGCAAATCCGCACCCTGCGGATGGACGAAATAGCGGAAAAGGGATACGCAGCGCACTGGAAGTACAAGGAAAACTCAGACAACAGCTCTGAGATGGGCCTTGAAATGTGGATTGGCAAGGTCAGAGAAGTTCTTGAAAACAACGACACCTCAGCTATCGAGTTTGTCGACAACTTCCGATCAAATCTATATAACGAGGAAGTCTTCACTTTTACTCCAAAAGGAGATTTGGTCACACTGCCCAGCGGAGCCACCACCTTGGACTTCGCCTTTGACATCCATACCGAGATTGGGAAGCAATGCATTGGAGCGAAGGTGAATCAAAAATTGGTCCCGTTAAATTACAAATTCAAGAATGGGGACCAGGTTGAAATTCTCACAAGCAAGAAGCAGAAACCAAGCGAAGACTGGCTCAATTATGTGGTGAGTTCTAAGGCAAAATCCGGGATCAAAGATGCGCTCAAGGAGGAACGTAAGGTCTTTGCAGGGGAGGGAAAAGAAATTGTCAAGCGAAAACTCAAGCAATTGAAGCTGCCGTTTGAGCAGAATGTACTCAATAGAATCGTAGCATACTTCAACACGGGCACACCTACGGAGTTATTCTACCTGGTAGGTAAAGGCAAGATCGACCATAGTGATCTCAAAAAGTTCAATGAAGAACCCAAGGAACAGCGGGCCAAAACTTCCCAGCCTGCACCGTCCAGTCGACCAGCCAAATCACTCAACGGAGATGAAAAAGAAGATCTCTTACTCATCGGGGAAGATATGGACGTGCTGGACTACAAGCTTTCACCTTGCTGCAATCCCATACCCGGAGATGATGTATTTGGATTTGTCACCGTGGCAGACGGCATCAAAGTCCATCGAACCAATTGTCCAAACGCTCCGGAATTACTGGCCAATTACGGATATCGCGTCGTTAAGGCCAAATGGGCTTCCAAGCAGAAGTCAACCTTCGAAGCCGGTATCAAAATATTGGGCACAGACCGAATAGGCCTCATCAACGACGTCTCCAACGTCATTAGTGAAGAATTGAAGATTAACATGCGATCCATGAAGATCAATACGGAAGGAGGAATATTCGAAGGCGAGATACACCTTTTTGTAGAAGACACGGATCATTTGGATCTCATGATCAGGAAATTAGAGAATGTGGAAGGGGTACTCAGCGTCAATCGATTTAACAATAATGAGTTTTGATCTATTTTTGAATCATGATTCAGGCGGCGACGATATTGGAGGAAGTAAAAAAGATTTTCACAGCTTTTTTAGAGCAGAAGAATCTTAGAAAAACGCCAGAGCGATTCGCGATATTGGAGGAAATATACGGTAGGCAAGACCATTTTGATGTAGAATCACTCTATATCAGTATGAAAGATCGAAATTACCGTGTGAGCCGCGCTACAGTATACAATACACTTGACCTGCTGACAGAATGTGACCTGGTGACGAAACATCAGTTTGGAAAAAATCTGGCTCAATTTGAAAAGGCCTATGGCTTTCGGCAACATGATCACTTGATCTGTACAGATTGTAATAAAGTTGTTGAGTTTTGCGACCCCCGTATCCAAAACATAAAAAATACAGTCGGTAACCTATTAGAATTTGAAGTGCTGCACCATTCACTGATCCTCTATGCTAATTGTAAGAAGGATAATTGTGGGAATCGGACCGAGTGATCGGTGGAAATCAAAGAAAAAATGAACTATACATACACTGTCGAAGACAACCT
>OZ271832.1:4042500-6263475 GCA_965601475.1 Cyclobacteriaceae bacterium
ATAAAACTGAACGAGAACGACTTGGGAAAGTCGGCCGTAGAGGGTGAGAGCCCCGTATTGGTAAGGTTTTATTACCTAGCAGTATCCTGAGTATGGCGGAACCGGAGAAATTCCGTCTGAATTTGCCAGCACCATCTGGTAAGGCTAAATACTACTGAGAGACCGATAGTGAACCAGTACCGTGAGGGAAAGGTGAAAAGTACCCTGAGTAAGGGGGTGAAATAGAACCTGAAACCATGCGCTTACAAGCGGTCGGAGCCATTTAGTGTGGTGACGGCGTGCCTTTTGCATAATGAGCCTACGAGTTACTTTATATGGCGAGGTTAAGGGCCTGAAGGTCTGTAGCCGGAGCGAAAGCGAGTATTAACAGTGCGGATAGTCATATGGAGTAGACGCGAAACTTGGTGATCTACCCATGACCAGGGTGAAGTTTAGGTAACACTAAATGGAGGCCCGAACCAGTTGACGTTGAAAAGTCTTTGGATGAGTTGTGGGTAGGGGTGAAAGGCCAATCAAACCGAGAGATAGCTCGTACTCCCCGAAATGCTTTTAGGAGCAGCGTGGGGTGATGTTTACTAGAGGTAGAGCTACCGATTGGACTAGGGGGAGTCACATCCTACCAAATCCAGACGAACTCCGAATGCTAGTAAATTAACCTTGCAGTGAGGGCATGGGTGCTAAGGTCCTTGTCCGAGAGGGAAAGAACCCAGACCTACAGCTAAGGTCCCAAAATCTGTACTAAGTTGAACTAAGGCGGTCCAATTGCTTAGACAGCCAGGATGTTGGCTTGGAAGCAGCCATTCATTTAAAGAGTGCGTAACAGCTCACTGGTCGAGCGATAGGGCATCGATAATAATCGGGCATAAAGTACAGTACCGAAGCTTAGGATTTATGGTAGGGGAGCATTCTCTGCGGGGTGAAGGTGTGTTGTGAGACATGCTGGACTGCAGAGAAGCGCAAATGTAGGCATAAGTAACGATAAGGCAGGCGAGAAACCTGCCCACCGATAGACTAAGGTTTCCACGGCAATGCTAATCAGCCGTGGGTTAGTCGGGTCCTAAGGCGAACCCGAAGGGGGTAGTCGATGGACAACTGGTTAATATTCCAGTACTACCCATAACTGCGATGGGGTGACGGAGGAGTGAAAGTCCCGCGTGCTGACGGAATAGCACGTTGAAGCGTGTAGGTATATCAGATGTAGGCAAATCCGCATTTGATGCTGAACGTGATAGTACCATGAAGCTACGGCGGATTGGATAGTGGGCCTAATCAGACTTCCGAGAAAACCCTCTAAGCTTCAGGTTATGGGTACCCGTACCGTAAACCGACACAGGTAGTCAAGGAGAGAATCCTGAGGTGCTCGAGTGATTCATGGCTAAGGAACTAGGCAAAATAACCCTGTAACTTCGGGAGAAGGGGTCCCTATTTCGGTAGGGCGCAGCGAAACGATCCAGGCGACTGTTTATCAAAAACACATGGCTTTGCGAACTTGAAAGAGGAAGTATAAGGCCTGACACCTGCCCGGTGCTGGAAGGTTAAGGGGGGAGCTTAGCTTCGGCGAAGGCTTGAACTGAAGCCCCAGTAAACGGCGGCCGTAACTATAACGGTCCTAAGGTAGCGAAATTCCTTGTCGGGTAAGTTCCGACCTGCACGAATGGTGCAACGATCTGGATACTGTCTCGGCCATGAGCTCGGTGAAATTGTAGTAACGGTGAAGATGCCGTTTACCCGCAACGGGACGGAAAGACCCCGTGAACCTTTACTATAGCTTCACATTGGTATTGGGTAAATGATGTGTAGGATAGGAGGGAGGCTCTGAAGCTGCGTCGCCAGGCGTGGTGGAGCCATTGGTGAAATACCTCCCTTTATTTATCTGATGCCTAATCCCTTTCAAGGGAGACAGTGTGTGGTGGGTAGTTTGACTGGGGTGGTCGCCTCCAAAAGCGTAACGGAGGCTTTCAAAGGTACCCTCAGCATGTTTGGTAATCATGCGTGGAGCGCAATAGCATAAGGGTGCTTGACTGTGAGGCCTACAAGCCGATCAGGTAGGAAACTAGGATATAGTGATCCGGCGGTTCTGTATGGAAGGGCCGTCGCTCAAAGGATAAAAGGTACTCCGGGGATAACAGGCTGATCTCCCCCAAGAGCTCATATCGACGGGGAGGTTTGGCACCTCGATGTCGGCTCGTCACATCCTGGGGCTGGAGAAGGTCCCAAGGGTTGGGCTGTTCGCCCATTAAAGTGGCACGCGAGCTGGGTTCAGAACGTCGTGAGACAGTTCGGTCCCTATCTGTTGTGGGCGTAAGAAGCTTGAGTGGATCTGACCTTAGTACGAGAGGACCGGGTTGGACTAACCGCTGGTGTACCAGTTGTCTCGCCAGGGGCATTGCTGGGTAGCTACGTTGGGAAGGGATAAGCGCTGAAAGCATCTAAGTGCGAAACCCACCACAAGATGAGGCTTCTTTTGAAGGGATGTTATAGATGATAACGTAGATAGGCTGCAGGTGTAAAGGCAGTGATGTCAAAGCTGAGCAGTACTAATTACCCGTAAGCTTTCTTTAAAGGGCAGATATACTCGTTCTTTTAGAAATTCGATAGTTGATCTTTTACTTGGACAACATGTTTATCCACTGCCGCCTTGTGTGGAAGTGGAAATGATATTAAGACCTACCTAAGTCGATGGTAGGTGACCCATCTAGGCTAAAGCTACGATGGACAAGACTTTATGGTGATTACAGCGGCGGTGTCCACCTCTTCCCATTCCGAACAGAGAAGTTAAGCCCGCCAGCGCTGATGGTACTGCAGTAACATGTGGGAGAGTAAGTCGTTGCCAGTTTTTATTAGACCCTGATTAGGAAACTAGTCAGGGTTTTTTTATGCCCTGCTGTCAATACCCAACAGCCTATCTACGGGGTATGAGGCTCTACGATCCGATCAGGTGTGGCCGACCGCGTCGTTGCCAGTTTTGACTAGACGCTATTCGCGTCCCGCACTGTCGTAAGACCACGCCACGAGATAGCTAGGGCTATTGACAAAAATCATACAGATCCGTACTGTGATTGGTGGCAACTGCTGGAATAGCTATTTACATTCGCCAATAGAAAACGATCAATATACTGTGCAGAGAAAAAAGGTTATTCCGCTCATAATCAGTTCATTACTGATTACCGCCGCTTATCTGCTGAGTCAGTTCAATGGCTTGAGCGAGACAGAAGCCCGGATCGCAGCAGTCATGGCTTTTGCCGCATGCTTTTGGATCTTGGAGCCCATACCCATTTTTGCTACAAGTGTCCTTGTCGTAATTTTTGAAATCTTGTTGGTATCCGATCAGGCCCCTCTCGCGCTGGCGCTCACGGATCAAGATGTGATTATCAATTACAAAGAAATCCTATACACCTTTTCTTCACCTATCATTTTCTTGTTTCTGGGTGGTTTCTTCTTAGCTATGTCTGCGACCAAGTATCGACTTGATCAGAACCTGGCCAGAATCCTACTCAAGCCGTTTGGGGAGAACCCGAAGTTCATATTGCTAGGATTGATGCTGGTTACGGCGGTGTTTTCCATGTTTATGAGCAATACAGCCACCACTGCCATGATGCTGTCTATTCTAGTGCCCGTCCTGGCACTTTTCCCCAAAAACGATCCTGGTAAGATTGCCTTTGCCCTTGCCATTCCCGTGGCCGCGAACGTCGGTGGTATTGGAACACCAATTGGTACGCCTCCCAATGCCATCGCTTTGAAATATTTGACCGGTGATGCAGTCATAAGCTTCGGTGAGTGGATGTTTTTTGGGATTCCATTTGTGTTGGTATTGCTAATGATCGGGTGGATATTGTTAACATGGCTATACCCCATCCAAACACCCCAACTGAAGGTAAATATCAAGGGGAAGTTCTTGAGAAACTCCAAAGCCTATATTGTCTATGTGACTTTTGCGGGGACCATCGTACTATGGTTGACAGACTTTATTCATGGACTCAATAGTTATGTGGTAGCCCTCATTCCTGTTGGGGTGTTTTTGTCATCTGGTGTGATAGGCAAGCAAGATTTGAAGAACATAAGCTGGGATGTGCTTTGGCTGGTAACCGGAGGTATTGCCCTGGGGCAGGGCCTCGACAAAAGTGGTTTGGCTGCATCTTTGGTTGAAGCAGTTCCCTTTGATCAATTCAGTCCATATCTCGTCATATTACTGTTGTCCATCATGGCGGCGATCATGGCCAACTTCATGTCCAACACGGCAACGGCTAATTTGCTGCTGCCTCTTGTTGCTGCGCTGGCCGTATCGATTCCTTCACTAGTGGAGCTTGGTGGCTTACGGTTAATGATTCTAAATACGACACTGGCATGTTCCATGGGAATGGCGCTACCTATCAGTACACCACCCAATGCACTAGCCTACGGCACTGGCTTGTTTGAAACTAAGCAAATGGCCAAGCCCGGTACCATATTAGCTCTTATTGGTCTGCTGTTGTCATATTGTCTAATGGCCATTCTCAAACTTGTAGCATTTTTCTAATGGAAGCACCTCTCTCCAATAAAGACAAGTATCAGATCATTGAAGAGTTTTTCACTTCGAAACCTGAAAGGATAAGCGCTGGCGAGGTTCTGCTGAGCCAGAATGAGGAAAATCGTCGCTTGTTCTACGTCGTGGAAGGCCTATTCCAGGGTTTCTTGCCTGATGAACAGGTTCAGGACCCTGTATTTGAGGCCACGACGGGATCGATATTTGGTGTGTACAGCTTTTTCTCTGGAGACCATAGAAGCTACACTGAAGTCAGGGCAGTGACGGACGCAGCTTACATTTACTATGATGAGGACAGCAGGGCGAGTGATGGCGAACAGGGTCAATTGTTCCAAAGGTTCCTGATGGACCTTATTATCGGGGAGTTGAAAAACAGGCAACACTTTGCCGGTAGAATGGCGCGAGAACGTCAGAATAGTCTCCGTAAATTGATCAAGACTGAAAAGATGGCTGTTCTTGGACAAATGGCCGCCGGACTGGCCCACGAACTGAACAATGCTATTGGCTCCCTGTCCAGCAATTTGCAATCATTCAAGAGTCGATTCGTGAATCGCCTGGAAAGTGAGCAGAAAGGTTTCTTTCTGGATGGATGTGAGCAGGGAAGGTCCCTGTCCACTAAGCAGGCTCGGGAGAATCGTCGCCAATATGAGCAGTTGAAGGGTTTGCGAAAGGACCAGGTCAAGGAGTTGGCGGCCTTGAGCGTTGACCCGGGTCAGGTCTCCTCAGTGCTGAAAAGAGGGGGCCTTCAATCCGTGGATGATATGGTGTATTGTCGCGAAACAGGTGCGCTGATTCGGGATATGGAAATTGCATCCAAACATGCCTCTCATGTTGTGAAATCAGTCAAAGTCTTAGGCGTTGCCAATCAGAATTGGTCTGATGATGTGGATATCAACCAGAGTATTCAGGAGGCGTTGGTGATCCTTACCTCTTTGGTCAAAAAGGTGGACCTAAGACTTGATCTTGAGGACGACCTACCGCACATTCAAGGCTCTCCTGGGGAGCTAATGCAGGTGTGGATCAATCTTGTAAAGAACGCCATCGAGGCACTGGAGATCAATCGTGTTATCAATCCCCAAGTCTCAGTCAGATCCAAACAGCTGGCCGATCATATTGAGATAACCATCGCTGATAATGGCGTGGGTATACCTGAGAAGATCCAACGCAAGATCTTCCTGCCTGACTTTACCACCAAAGTTGGTGGGCTGTCATTCGGTTTGGGCCTGGGGTTGCCCATAGTTCAAAGGATCGTGAGCGAGCACTATGGTAGTCTTTCCTTGTCCAGCGAACCTGGAGAGACAATCTTTTCAATCACTTTTCCAGTAAATTCAAAAACTGAACAATAGGACAATGGATAAACTGTACATCATCTGTGTCGATGACCAACGAGAAGTACTCAACTCACTGATCGATGATTTGGAACCCTATGACGAGTTGTTTGAAGTCGAAGCTTGTGAGTCAGGCAGCGAGGTGCTGGAACTCATGGATGACATCGATGCGAATGGAGATTTGGTGGCATTGATCATCTCAGATCATGTGATGCCGGGTATGACCGGAGTTGAATTATTGTCGGCTATTCAGTCAGATGGCCGCTACGAGGGTACGAAAAAGCTTCTTCTTACCGGCTTGGCCACTCATGAGGACACAATTTCCGCTATCAATCGCGCTAACCTGGATATGTACATAGCCAAACCATGGAACGAGGAGGACCTTCACCAAAAGGTCAGCCAACTGTTGACCCAGTACATCTTGTCAAAAGGTATGGACTACACTTCCTACATGGATTTACTGGATAAAGAAGTTTTGTTCAAGGGACTTAGCAGCATGTAACAAGGCTCTTCGATGTCCATTGAGAAAACTGATCTGGACAACTGACTTTACTCATCGCGCCCGGTACATCTGGGGTCCTGTTGAAGCTTATTTTTGTAAGAAAAAAATGGAAATTACTACTGCTGAGAAAGCACTCTCGATAGTCAAACCCCATGACAATGTTTTTGTGCACAGTGCGGGAATGACACCTAATGTACTCGTGGAGAGCCTGACCGGACATTGTCCAGTAGATAATATCAATCTAATACATATTCATACAGAAGGAGCGGCAGATTATATCACCGATGACTCTGGCCGGTTCAACACTTACTCATGCTTTGTGGGTGCCAATATCCGGAAAGCTGTCAATGCCAATGGCCGCGCGAATTACATACCCGTATTTCTTAGCGAGATCTATCAAATTCTTACCAATGGAGCCAGGAAGGTGGACGTCGCCCTATTGAGGGTCTCCCCGCCTGATGTCCATGGATATTGTTCCCTGGGTGTATCGGTTGATGTATCCCTGGCTGCCGTCAGAGCAGCGGATCATGTAATTGTGGAATTGAATCCCAATGTTCCCAGGGTACATGGAGATGGGATCATCCATGTAAGTGAAATTGACTACGCCATTGAGACGGACGAACAGATGCATGCGGTCTCCCCGAAGGTCTTGTCCGAAGAGGAGAAACAGATAGGAGCTCACATCGCCAATTTGATCGAGGATGGTTCTACGCTCCAAATGGGAATCGGTGGTGTGCCTGATGCCGTATTGGCGCAGCTTGGGAACCACAAGGATCTTGGTATCCACACGGAGATGTTTTCTGATGGTATACTCCCATTGGTAAAAAACGGTGTGATTAATAATCGGTTCAAGCGGGTGCTACCGGGTAAGATTGCCAGTTGCTTCGCGGTGGGTTCAAAGAAATTGTACGATTTCCTGGATGACAATCCGATTGTGGAATTCAAGGAAGCGTCTTTCACCAACGATACAGCCTTGATTCGGAAAAACCCCAAGGTCATTGCCATCAACAGCGCCATAGAAATTGACCTAACCGGACAGGTATGTGCAGATAGTATCGGGACCTATCAGTACTCTGGTGTGGGTGGTCAGATGGACTTCATCAGGGGTGCAGCGTTGTCTCCCGGAGGAAAACCCATCATTGCCTTGACTTCCAGCACTCGCAAAGGCGAGAGCAAAATTGCTCCCTTTTTGAAGCAAGGAGCCAGCGTCACCACTACACGTGCGCATGTGCATTGGGTGGTGACTGAATACGGTGCTGTGGATTTGTTTGGGAAGGATCTGGTGGAGCGGGCCAAGTTGCTCACATCCATTTCACACCCTGATCACAGAGATCAACTCGCCAAAGCGCTGTACGAGCGGTTTCACCTGAAGTGATTTTAGCAGTTCCAGAATGATCTGTTCGGTTTTCAAACTGGCTGAGCTTTTTGAGAACTCGTATGCTGACGGTTGGGTCAAGGTGCTCAGCTATGAAGGCCGACCACTGCCAAATGCTGTTTGAGTTGAAGGTTAGTTATGGCAAGCTATAAAAATGGCTTACCATTATGCTGGGATTCTACCACTTCACCTGCTCAAGTTTCTTTCGGTCCAGAATTCGTATCCCACTAGATTCGATTGCAACGGTCCCTTCTTTTTTGAATTCGGAGAGAATTCGAATGACAGATTCGGTAGCTGTACCCACCATGCCAGCCAGATCATTCCGTGCTACTTTGAAATGTCCCTCGCCGTCATAAGCCTCATCGAGTTTGAGTAGATTATCCGCCACCCGTTTCCTCACAGTATTATACGCCAGGTGCAGGAGCTCCGTCTCCTTTTCCGCTACGTTGTTGGCCAGTAGTTTTATGAACAGTCTGGAGACTCCTTTATCTTGATGCATGAGCCGTTCGAAGTCGTCTCTTGAGATCAGCTTCAAGGTCGTCTTTTCAAGTGCGGCTGCAAATTCCGTCTGATTTGTGTCTTGCAATAGTGACTGATAGGCGAAGTAGTCCTTCTCTTTGTAGATGTCCAATATGAACTCCTTGCCATCTTCACTGATCTTGTAGGTCTTTACTTTGCCAGAGGCTACATAGTATAGATAATGAGGATAATCTCCCTCTCTGAAGATGACATCATTTTTGTTGTATTGCCTTTCGTGCTTTGCATTGGTATCCAGATTGGCCTTTTCCAGCGAAGATATGAAGTGGCCAGGTTCGCGATTGTCATTCGCACGAAGCTTTTCATATTTCGCCAGGCGCTTTTCGATGGCGCCAAGTAATTCCATATCGTCGAAAGGTTTGGTCAGATAGTCGTCGGCACCGAGACTCATGCCATGTCTGAAGTCTTCCTTTTCGGCCTTGGCCGTAAGGAAAATGAACGGTATTGCTTCTGTGTGGTCATCCTTGCCCAGCATATACAGTACTTCGTAACCGTCCATTTCCGGCATCATAATGTCACAGAGTATGAGGTCTGGTAAATCTCTCTTGGCTGCTCTTACGCCTTCCTTTCCATTCTCAGCTTGAACTACTTCATAATTGGAAAGCTCCAGGATTTCTGACACATTTTCTCTTACTTCCAGGTTGTCTTCAATTACCAGTATTTTCTTTTTCATGATTGGTGAGCGTTATTTTAAAAGTAGTCCCAACATCTAACTTACTCTTAAAAGTAATTTCACCTTCCAATAATTCTACATATTTTTTTACAATATGTAGTCCCAGGCCTGTTCCCTGAATGTTCGTGGCATTGCCAGCCCGATAAAATCTGGTAAAAATATTTCTTTGCTCTTCATCAGGTATCCCCAGGCCATGGTCAATGACTTCGATCGAAGTCTTCTTTGTGCCTTTGTTAATGACGACCTTTATTTCCTTGTTTTCTCCGCTATACTTGATGGCATTGGAGAGTAGGTTGAGGAATATATTCTTCAAGAGCTTCGGGTCCGCATAGACATCCGTTTGTCTGCCCTCTACGACAAGATGCTGACCTGATTTGAAATAGCCCTCCAATTCCTCTGCAACGTGTTGGATTAGCTGGCTCAGGCTTATCCATTCCGGGGTGTTGCTAATCTTGCCTTCTTCCAGCTTTCCTATCGACAGGAAGTCATTCAGAATATTGGTCATGTTGTTGATAGCTGATTTGACTCTGAGTATGTGCTTTTCGCGTTTTTCCCGGGCGTTGTCGGGGTACTTGCTGATTAGGGAAATCGAGGAAAGTATGGTGCTGAGTGGTGTTCTGAACTCATGGCTGGCCATTGAGACAAATCTGGTTTTCAACTCGTTCAGCTCTTTGGCCTTGGTCAATGACAAACGAATTTCCTCTTCGGCCTGCTTTTGCTTCGTAATATTCTCTTCGACAAGAAGTAATTGAAAGAGTTCGTCGTCTTCGTCGTAGAGCGGCACACCATGCAACTGATATGTACTTCGATTGAAATTCACCTCTTCGGAGAACTCCCTACCCTCTTCTTTCAGCTCGGTGAGGAGAGGCAATAGTCGCTTGGTGTTACCGAAGTGGTTTAAGTAAGAATGGCCAATGAGGTCATCGATCTTCCAACCTCTGTGATTCATCTCTGCGCCATCTACAAAGACATAATTAAAGTCGAGGTCGATTACTGAAATAATCCCATTTGGGAAGTTCTGGGCGATGGCATTGTAAAGCTTCTGTGTTTCCAGTAGCGCTGATTCAGCCATTTTCCGTTCTTGCACCTGACTTTGGAGGCCTAGATTCATGTGCTCCAACTCATAGGTACGTTCTTGCACCTTCTCCTCAAGCCGATTGGCGTATTCCTTTATTTTCTCCTGACTTTCCTTGAGCTGAAGTTCATGTTGCTTGCGCACAGTTATATCAATGATGAAGGCAACTGTTAGCACTTCTGTTTCCGATTCGAATGAACTTAAGCTGATTTCAACCGGGAACTCCGAACCGTCTTTCCTCAGTCCCCATAGATCAAGGCCTAAGCCCATGCTTCTCGACTTGGGTTTTTTGAAGAAGGTTTCACGGTGTTTGGGATGCCTGTGCCTGAATCTTTCGGGTATCAGATCTTCGAGGCGTTTCACGAGAAATTCATCGCGATCATAGCCGAAGAGCTTCTCAGCCCTGGGATTCGCGAGTAAAATACGGCCCTTACGGTCAACAATTAGAATTCCTTCTGCCGCGGAAGTGAATATACTTTGCAACAGAGTGAAATCCCTTGAGGTCATGATGTTGGTGTTTATTTCACTCAATTTCGGTTGTGACTGTTCGTTGCTCAATGATATTGGGTTTGGTCAAAGTTGATGTTGACAACCGAGAAAGCTGACATAAGTCATGAAAAATTTGTCAGAATCTCATTCAACTCGTACCTGAATAAAGATATCCTTGTAGCTGCAAACCTTATATTTTTTATTTTTTGAACAACTTGAAGGAAATACTGGTACTGACCGATTTTTCGCCGGCGGCATGGCAAGCCATGCGCTATGGTGGTTTTTTGTGCCGGGCTCATCACGCAAATATGACCTTGTTGCATGTTTTGCCGTCCAAGCCTTCTCCTAAGAATGGCAATGGGGATGTCATTGAGCTATTTGACAATAAGCTACAGTCCTTTGGCAAGGAGATTCAACTCGTGAATGGAAATGCCGTCAAGACGGTGGTTTTGTCTGGCAATGTATCTCAGGAGATAGCCAAGTACATCAACCAGATTACGTTTGACATGGTGATTATGGGTTTGAATGGCAACGGAGGCATGAATTCAGAGTTAGGCAAGAACACCAAAAACATGCTGGAAAGGTCCGGTCTACCCGTTTTGGTTATGCCAAGCAAGCCTGAAGCAGCCTGATCAAGTATAAGCCCTCATGCCGGTACTGAACTTTCGTGCCAGGTTATGTCGCTTTGTCGGTCTATAGGAATCTTAATGTCGTATCTGGCATTTGCGGCAATAGCGTCACGCATTTGCAGTTGCTCTTCAATCTCCTGTTTCACCATTTTCCGATAAACAAGAAAGTGCTCGACGAAACCCGCAAAGGCCAGATAGTTGCCGATTCCTCCTCTGTTGTGTTTCCACATGCCCCATAAATAGACCCAAAAGACCCAGCGTGTCTTTCTCCTTATCCCCTGTAGCCAAATGATCTTGAGTAGGTAAATCAAGCCCGCCCAGTTGAAATCGGTTTTGTGCTTATTGGCTAGTGCTTTACGTATTTCAGGGTTTTGATGCACCTCAGCTGTGCCTACCATCCGAAAATGCTTGTAGACCCTTCTGAGGTAGTTCTTGGGGTCATACAATTTCCAAAATGCCTCTACATACTCTTGCGCTATTTCTTCAATAGGTCTGGTGGGGACAAAATTCAGGAGTGTGGTCTGGTTCAGGTTCGCGTCATCCAACAATCGTCCCTCTTTTTCCAGTCGGTCCCACAGCGCCGTGTTTGGCAATGCTTGCAGCATCGTAAAGGTGACGCCCGGTATGGCGTTTTCTTCGGCAAACTGGTAGACCCTTTCTCCCGCGCCAGGTTTTTCATCGTCAAATCCAATGATGAAGCCTCCCATAATCCTTATGCCTGTTCTGGCAATTTTTTCCAGGGACTCGTTCATGGGTTTGCGGTTGTTTTGATGCTTCAATGTCAGCGACAGGCTATCGGTATCTGGTGTTTCAATACCTATGAACACTGTGGAGAACTTGCTCTTTACCATGAGGTCGAGAAGTTCATCGTCATGGGCCATGTCAATGGACGCTTCGGTGTAGAAGCTGAAGGGGTAGCCATTTTGTTCTTGCCATGCTATGATTTCTTTCAAGAAGGGTTTCACCGTTCGTTTGTTGCCGATGAAGTTGTCATCCACAAAGAAGATCCCGCCGCGCCAGCCCAACTCCTTCAGTAAGTTCAACTCCTCGCTCACCTGGGTGGCGGTCTTGGTTCTGGGTTTTCTGCCGTAGAGAACGATAATATCGCAGAATTCGCACCGAAAAGGGCAGCCCCGGGAGTATTGTATCGCCATAATGAAATAGGCATCCAACGTCAGCAGATCGAACCTGGGCACGGGCGTCCTGGTCACATCCGGTTTTTCTTTCGAACGGAATATGCCTGAATCCTTGCCTTTCTCAAGTGCTTGTACGAATAGTGGTATGGTGTCTTCTCCTTCGTCAAGCACAAGGTAATCTGCACCGGCATTTAGCATATCGTTGGGCAAAGATGTGGCATAAGGCCCGCCTACAACGACCTTCAAGTTCCTTCGCTTTGCCTCAGCGATTTGCGCCATGAAATCCTGCTTTTGAGCAATCATCCCGGAGATGAAGACCATATCTGCCCACTCCCAATCGCTTTCTTTCGTCGATTCAATATTTCTGTCGATAAGTCGGAAATTCCATTCCTGTGGTAGCATGGCAGCAACAGTGACGAGACTCAAAGGAGGCATAAAGGCTTTCTTGCCGAGCCCTTCTACTGCCCGTTCGAAAGACCAAAAACTTGTTGGGAAAATTGGGTAGATGAGCAGCGCATTCATAATATGGAGCTAAATATCAGGAAGTTAACTCAAACTCACTGGTTGTGCAAGGCACAGCAATATCTTGAGGTGATACGGACATCCTGGTATGCCGGAACAAAAAACCACCCCCAATTGGGAGTGGCTTTCGTATTATGCAAACAAATGAGAAACTAAAGTCTAAGTTTGATTTCTTGAACTGCTACAAAGGTGAATTCCTCAGGGTTGATGGGTAATGAGATTTCGCAGCTGTGGGTTATGACCTTTATCAGTGAAATCGCATAGTGGAAGGTCTTTTGTAATCCTGCATGGCAAATCCTGAGCAGTTTTATGTTAATTGTGTCCCAATACCATGCTCAAACCACGTATACGAAGAATTGCCCTTAAGCTGCTACCATATCCACTTGTCTTTTTCATTGGTGGCCTCCTGTACGGTGTAGTTGAACTGGGATTGCTGGGATCCATGGAATACTACCCCGCCACTGGCAATGCCTACTATCCTTCATATTCGCTGGTGGCTATACCCATCATTTCGGTGACTTTGGGAACAATGGTTGGGCTATTGGAAGAGCTGTGGCTTCGGCAGTTTTTGAGCAACAGGTCATTTGTTCCAAAAGTGTTGTTGAAGTCCATAGTGCATACTTTCATACTCATACTGGTACTCTTTCTGTGCACTTTCCCTTTCAATGCGCATTTACTGGGAAAGCCCTTGCTCCATCCGGCAGTTTTGCAGTCTGTCAAGCTGTTCTTCAACAATTTTGCATTTTGGAGTACAGCGATTTTTGCTGGCAGCTTCATATTCCTCAGCCTGTTTTTGTCCGGGACCATTGACATGTTAGGGACTCAGTCGATACAGAACTTTTTCACAGGCAAGTATCACGGTTCAAAATCTCAGGAACGCATATTTATGTTTCTGGACATGCGATCATCCACCACCATTGCGGAAAAACTCGGAGATGCTCAATACTATCATCTACTGCGACAGTACTATGATGCTATGACCGACGCCATTATGAATTGGCGCGGTGAAATCTATCAATACGTTGGTGACGAGATCATCATTTCATGGCCATATGCCCTGGGCACCAAGAATGATGCTTGTCTCCATTGCTTCTATGATATTCAGCGAAGCCTTGAGAATCGGTCCAGGTTCTTCCAGGATGCCTTCGGAATTGTGCCACGTTTCAAAGCGGCTGTGCACAGTGGGCGAGTCACTGCCGGTGAAGTTGGTGTGCTCAAGAAAGACATTCTCTTCACCGGGGATGTTTTGAATACGACTGCGCGTATTCAGGGGAAGTGCAATGAACTAAATGCTGATTTGTTGATTTCCTCGGATCTATTTCAGATGCTTCCTAAAGGGTCTGACTTTCGGTTTGCAGACAAGGGTCATTTTGCGCTCAGAGGCCGGGAGGAAGAGATGACGCTGTACGCGGTTAGTCAATAATCTATCTTCGCACGATGAACTCCAGGCTGTCGACAGCGAAGGATGTGAAAATACCATTTGCATTAATGACATTGGACGGAGGTTCGTTGAGGTCACGCGAGTCTTGTTCGAGGTTTTCGAAGAGATCGACGTACTCTTGATTGACGGTAAAGACTTTGGCCACATGCCTTCCATAGTTTGTAAGGGCGACACCAATGATATCGAATCGGCCCTCTTCGGAAGGCTCACTGATGAACCTAAAGGATGACAGTAGCTCAACAGCCGCCGAAGGGATATCCTCTGGTAGGATGGGATCGACGACATCATCTTGCTGTTCAATGACCACATAGAAGGATTGTCCTGGTTTCTCGTCCCATGTCAGCGTTATTCGCTCTTCAAAAAATAGGTCAGTAATCTGGTCGGCCAGTGAGAAACTCAGGCGCAATTGAGGGATCTCCAGGATACTATCCGGTAGTGAGAGGCCAGTTGGAGCCGGAGGGACCATGGTGGTAGCGGTAGCTGTTCGATCACCCACCTGCACTTCGAGGCTATATTCCCCCCCAATGGATATGTTCAAATCGGCTTCCAGATACTCGTAAAGACCTGTGCCTGCGTTGAAATTGAGCGGGAAAACATTGCCTGTTGTGCCTATTTCAACCTGCGCAGAAGTGAGTGGTTCACTGGTTACTTCTTCACTGGTGATGGGGGATATGCCTTTCACCTTGATATTGTTTACAGGCTCGCCAGCAACGATAAAACCTTCAACAACGAAATTGGGACTGGTAGCTGCCTGATCCTCACTACAGGAAATAGCGATCAGCATGATGGCAATATGGGCTAACCTATTCATTTCTAAAATTCTACGGAAATGGAGACATTCGGTGTGAAACCTAAGAAGTTGATTTCGCTCACGCGTATAGGTTCCTGAGAGAAGTCGTATTCTACATACCATACATTCTGCCTGCCATAGAGATTAAATACAGAGAACCCAAGGTCCCCCTTGGCTCCTGATGTACCCACGTCAAACTTAAGATGTGCGGAGACATCCAGCCGATGATATGCGGGCAGCCTTGATCCGTTTTTTGCACCCACACCAATATAATTGAGGGTTCTTCCATCCAACAATTCTACACTGTACTGACCTTCCGGTTCAGAGAACGGCTTCCCGGATCCGAATATGAAATTCGAAGCCAGAGTCCAGTCGCCCAATTCTACGCTGTGCAGCATTTTGAACTCATGGCGCTGATCGTGTAGGGCCGGAAACTCCAAACCATCATTGAAATCCGGAAATGTATTGCGTACCTCACCAAGCGTGTAGGATATCCATCCGGTGTACTGACCTTGTTTCTTCTGGACGAGAAACTCGACGCCTCTCGCGAAGCCATCTCCCGTAAAGAACAATTCCTCGGCATTGATCTCAATGCCCCGTCGAAATCGTAGCGAGAATTCAGATAAACCTGAGTAGTCTTTATAGTAGCTCTCAACATCAAAAAGCCAGTTGTCAATTTCATAACTCGCACCCAGCACATAGTGGATGGCCCTGCTCACTTCCACTTGCTCGCCATCTGCAAGAAGCCAAAATTCCCTGGAACCTTCATTGATATTCTCATTGATGATTTGATTTACAAATTGGTAGTGGCGACCATATGCAGATTTCAGTTTTATCTCAGGAGTCAGCTGAAAGGTGAGGCTTGCCCGAGGTTCAAAAAGCGGACGTGCCCTGAATCTATACTTCGATAGGCGTAAACTTGTACTCAGTGTGAACATATCCCCAAACTTCTGCTCATTGCCAAGGTAGACAGCACCAAACTGAGCTTCCTGATTTCTGTCCAGGATCACCACAGTATCGTCACGTATGCTGGAATAGTCAACGATCGTATTGGTAAAAGAAAAGCCAAAATCCGTCTTGGCTTGATTGGACCTTTGCCATTCAAAATCTGCTCTACCGGTTATGTCAATTACACTGTTGTCTTCAGCTGTGAACTGCGACCCCGAACCAATGATGGAGTCCTGTTCGGGAATACTGACTTCCAGAAAGGCATCACGATCATATTCACTGAAGTATTCGGAGGCCGCCATGAGTACATTGGAATAGAACTTCGGACTCCACTGCCTGGACCATTTGGTGGATGCTCCTCTATTACCCCAGTTGGTGATTTCTGCCAAATCCACAAATACTCTCCCTTGGTTTTGACCCAATTCAAATGCCTGATCGAGTGTCTGGGACTCATCCAGGAAGTCCTTACCATTGTACAAGCTCAAGGTCAACATGTCCCGGTCCGAAGGTCTGTATGAGAGCTTAGAGTTCCAGTCAAAAAAGTAAAACTCTGGCTCAACAACGGTCACGCTTTCAGGATCCACGTTGGGGTCATCAAACCCGCCATCACCGATGAGGTTGTCCGACAAGTCCTGGAAGAGGCCACTTTGGATGATATCTGTATACGATCTTCTGCCTGCAGCCAGGAAGGAGACTTTGTCGGATAGCGGTATCTCTACAAAGGCATTTGCGCTGAGGAAGTTGACACTGGCAGCCCCGCCGAATTGCTGGAAACTGCCTGTTTTGCCCGTCATGTCTACAACGCTGGAAGTCCTACCGCCATATTTTGCCGGGAAAGCACCCTTAAAGAGCTGAACATCCTTCACTGCGTTGGCATTGAAGGCACTGAAGAATCCGAAGAAATGATCGACCTTATACACTGTCATGCCATCGAGCAGTACGAGATTTTGATCGGGAGTTCCCCCTCGCACGAAGAGTCCTGATGAGTTTTCATTGGTCCCGCTGACACCAGGCAGGAGTTGCAGGGACCGAAAAATATCCGTCTCCCCAACGTTGGGAAGTGCTGCCAATTGCTTGGTGGACATTTGTGTGGAGCTAATACCAGCGCTGGCATTCATTACCTTGTATCCACTTGCTGTGACGACCACTTCTTCCAACTGATCACTAATAGGTCGTAAGGCCACAGTGATCACTTTCTCAAAATCTTCAGATCGGACTTCCACAGTCCGGGACTCATAGCCGACATAGCTTACATTTAGGATTACCGTGTTACCGGGAACATCCAGTAAGGAGAAAAAGCCATCCAGGTTGGTGGTGGTTCCGATGGTCGTTCCTTCCACCTGAATTGCGGCAAAGGGTAGCGTTTCTCCAGTCTCTTCTTCTACTACTTTGCCACTCAATGTACTTTGGCCAAACATGGGAGATACCAGTATGGCCAACATTCCTAAGATTAAATATTTCAAAATTGAGGAGGTTGTTGTTAAAGGTACTGCTTAGATTGATTTCTAGATGCGGTGTGCTGCAAGTAATTGGAAAAAATGAATATGAACCAAATGACGAACGAACCTGTATCTTTAGATTGTGAAGAGAGTATTGATATTATTTGCCCACCCCAAGTACGAGCAATCCCGAATCAACAGGGTTTTGATCGATGGGGTCAAAGACATGGATGGGGTAACGGTTCAAGATTTGTATGAACGTTATCCTGACTTCAATATTGATGTAGGAATAGAGAAAGATCTGCTGGTGCAGCACGATGTGGTGATATGGCATCATCCTTTCTATTGGTATAGCTGTCCACCGCTTTTGAAACAGTGGATAGACATTGTGCTGGAGTATGGTTGGGCCTATGGGGCAGATGGCAATGCCCTCGTGGGCAAGACAGCACTGAACGTGCTGACCGCGGGCGGTACCCGTCAGGTCTACTGCATGGAAGGGAAGAACCACTATACCGTAGTAGAATTCCTGCGGCCTTTTGAGCAAACGGCCCGATTATGCGGTATGGACTACCTGCCACCATTTGGTGTGATGGGAACCCATCGGCTGACGGACGAAGAGTTGGAAGTGCACGTACAACAATACCAAAACCTCATTGAAGCACTAAAGGGTGACGAACTGAGTGTGCATGCTCGTGACAACTGTCAATACCTCAATGATCTTCCCGCAGTGCAAAACCTGTTACAGTCATGAGTGGTAGCTTCCTGTTTCAGGCAGTCATTTACCTGAGTGCTGCAGTAGTTTGTGTCCCCCTGGCCAAGCGATTTGGGTTAAGCTCAGTACTTGGATACCTGCTGGCTGGCATTTTGATCGGTCCGTATTTGCTGGGATTCATAGGGGAGGAGGGAGAGGACATTCTGCACTTCGCGGAGTTTGGTGTTGTCATGATGCTTTTTCTCATCGGCCTCGAAATTGAACCTAAGGCTTTTTGGCGCATGCGTCGAACCATCGTGGGGATGGGGGGATTGCAGGTGTTCTTGACGATGCTCCTTGTTTTTGCGGCGTTTTTTGCCTTTGGATACGGTTGGAAAGCCGCAACCGGTGTCGCGATGGCCATAGCCTTGTCCTCCACGGCCATCGTCTTGCAGACGCTGAAGGAGAAGAACTTGATGAACACTGGCTATGGTTCATCTGCTTTCTCAGTCTTGCTATTTCAGGATATTATCGTCATTCCCATGCTTGCGGTCTTGCCTCTACTGGGTACCGCAGTAGGCGGAGGGCATGAAGATGGTCACGATAGTCTCATCGGCAACTTACCGGTGGGTTTACAAACAGCCGCAGTGCTTCTGTCAGTTGCAGCCGTTATAGCCGCGGGTAGGTACGGCTTCGTACCGGTTCTTCGGTTTGTGGCCAACACACGTCTTCGGGAACTATTCAGTGCCAGTGCCTTGCTCATTGTTATCGCCATAGCCTACCTCATGGAGCTGGTAGGTCTCAGCCCCGCACTTGGCGCTTTTCTTGGGGGTGTGGTACTGGCCAATAGTGAGTTCAAGCATGA
This sequence comes from Cyclobacteriaceae bacterium, assembly GCA_965601475.1. GTDB lineage: Bacteria > Bacteroidota > Bacteroidia > Cytophagales > Cyclobacteriaceae > JAWPMT01. The sequence goes on from OZ271832.1 coordinate 4,061,463, forward strand.
GTTGGAAAGCAATTTGGATCCATTCAAAGGATTATTGCTGGGGTTATTCTTCATTGCCGTAGGCGCTTCGATCAATTTCCAGGTCATTGCCGGTGAGCCGGTACTGGTGGTGGGTGCGGTCTTGGGCGTGATGTTGGTGAAAATGCTTGTGCTTTTTGGCGTTGGTTCTGTCTTCAGGATGGAGACCGACCAGAAGATTCTTTTAGCCGTAGGGCTGTCACAAGTTGGGGAATTTGCTTTCGTGCTTTTGTCTTTTACCAATCAGTTACAGATTGTTGATCAAGGTCAACTGGACTTCTTGCTGGTGGTGACAGCTATTTCCATGACCGTTTCTCCGATTTTGAGTATCGTAAACGAGCGCATACTATTACCTAGAGTGGGTACCCGTGAATCCGAGGAAAAGCCGATGGATGAGATCAACAAGCGCAACAAGGTGATCCTTGCAGGCTTTGGACACTTTGGTAGCACCATAGGAAGGTTCCTGAGGGCCAATGGTGTAGAGGCTACAATTCTTGATCACGATTCCAATAGGGTAGACCTACTCCGTCGCATGGGCTTTGAGGTGTATTATGGCGACGTCACACGCGAAGACTTACTGGAGTCTGCGGGTGCTGGTGAGGCAAGCATCTTCATCTCAGCTATTGATGATCCGGATGCGACTTTGGAGCTCGTGGAGATCCTCAAAAGCAAGTTCTCACACCTGAAGTTGTTCATCAGGGCCAGAAGTAGGATAGACGCCTATGAATTGTTGGATCTCGGAGAGAATGCCATATACCGGGAATCCTTGGATACCTCAGTGAGGATGGCGGCGGATGTGTTGCAGATGTTGGGCAAGAGGAAGTATACGATGTATCGACAGGCACAGAATTTCATCAAATATGACGAAGCGAGTATGCGCCGATTGGTGAGTGAAAAGCTCAATAGCGATCAATACATCTTCAAGGTCAGGGAGGAGATAGCACAGCAGGAAACGCTGCTGAAGGAAGATCAGGAACGTGGACCCAAATACATAGAAGACAATTCCTGGGATAGTCAACAAATGCGTGTGAATTCCAGCGATTCTTAGTGAGCGGTCCAGTCGAAATACTGCAATCACATCACTAATGAAGGAAGCCAGCCTTAGGATGGCTGGCTCCGGAATAGTAGAAGATCCTTTACTCCGATAGAATGAGCGCGTATAAAAAGCGTTCCCAGGATATTTGGTGCCTGTTAAGAAGTCAACTCAGTTAGACTTCGCCACAACCTCATCCATATCTTCGATTAATTCATCGATTTTTTGTGTCAAGTGGGCCGGAGGAACATCCTTTGCCTCTATCAACGTCTCCATTTCGACGAGAATTTGGCTTTCGATGTTTTCGTTCCCACTGCTGGCACGTAGGGCATTCTTCAAATGGGTTCGGGCGATGTTCAGTGCCCTGAAGGCCAGTTCTTCATTGTTGGTCTCTGCATACATTTCGCAAACCCGAAGCTCAGCAAGGGCCAACCCGCAAAGTGCATAGTCGAATGCTGCAGACATGTCCTCCCGATCCAGACAATCCGCTTCAATCTGCTCATGGACTACACCCAATTGTGCAATGGCATCCTGTAAGACCTCTCCACTTTGGATATCGACGTCCTGCTTGATCTCGTTGATCGCGTACATCGCTTTCTGAACGTGGAGTTGTGTCCTTTCCATATGATCCTCTCTGGCGTATCTTCGGGCATTTTGGATTTCAATATCGGGCCGGAAGGCCTTTTGATTGAGAGAGAGGTGTTTGGAACTGTAGGTTAATTCCAGCTTGTGTGGGACATAGAACAGGGCAAACAGGAATAGAATAAATAGTAGGTACCAGTGTAAGCGCTCTTTCATGATTGGGCCTCCTTTCTTCCTTTTGTGACGGTACTCAATCTCGTGGAAAACAGGCACTTAAACTATGACGTTTGTAAGGTCCGTGCATTACAGCTGTCATGAGAGGTTTGGGTGAAGTATTGCGAGGACCCTTGTCCTCGCAATACAAATAAAGGGAGATTAAGCCGGCTGAGGCGTCATCCGCAGATAGGGTTTGATTTCCTTGTGGCCTTTGGGGAAGAGTGCTGGAATTTCCTCGTTACTTACGGCCGGTACTATCACACATTCTTCGCCATTTTGCCAGTTGGCGGGTGTTGCAACCTTGTGGTAGGCGGTCAGTTGCAGTGAATCGATCACCCTGAGCAGTTCATCAAAATTTCTACCTGTAGATGCGGGATAAGTAAGCATCAATTTCACTTTCTTGTCCGTGCCAATGACAAACACCGAACGTACCGTCATCTTGTCGTCAGCGTTGGGATGTATCATATCGTAGAGGGTTGATACCTTACGGTCTTCATCAGCAATAATTGGAAAATTGACCTCTGTGCCTTGAGTCTCATTGATATCTCCAATCCACCCTTCGTGTGACTTCAGCCCATCGACGCTGAGAGCTACTACCTTTACATTGCGCTGAGTGAATGCATCCTTGTACTTGGCCACCATGCCAAGCTCTGTGGTGCATACCGGCGTATAGTCAGCAGGGTGTGAGAAAAGCACGCCCCAGGAGTCTCCTAGCCATTGATGGAAATCGATTTCACCTTCGGTGGTTTGCGCTTGAAAATTTGGGGCAATATCCCCCAATCGAATAGAGTTCATATTGAAAATATTTAAACGGTTTATTACAAAAGCACCCCTTTGCAGCAGGAGTTCCGCACTTCAACGATAAACCATGGATCAGCGATGTTTTTACCCAGGTTACATATGGTAAACAAGGTGTAATTGATCAGCTTTCAGTAAAGATCCTGATTACGATATTGGCAAGTTTGCGTATCGCAATCTCTGCTCGTGTTGTTCATAGCTGATTCAATAGTCTCAGCAGCAGGGATACAAAATGGTTACAAGGTTCAAAAACTGGCAGACCTCTGCCACGAATGATCACATTTGCTGCAACTCTTTGGGCTGCAATTAGTAAACAAAGCAGACCGTGTTTAACATGAAATCCTTATTCGCCGTCCTTTTCTTCATTTCCCTTGGTCAGATCCATGCACAATCGAGTGTCGAACCAGCATACTTGGATTCCCTGGCTGAATTCGCCTACGATCAAATATTTGATGAGCCGGAGCGAGGGAAGTTGCTAGCTGAGAACATCCTTCAGGAATCTGAGATGCTCGGATATTTCTCAGGTCAGGCATACGCCCATTTGATGTTGGGGATATACTACAGAAGGTCGGCCAAGTTTGGGCAGAGTATGGAACATCTGCTGCTAGCTGAAGTTCAGTCCGGTCATCTGCAAAGTACCCGAATGAATCAGGGAATCCTTTGGCAGTACCTGGGAGAGGTGCACGAAAACATCGGGAATGTAGAGGAGGCAGCGTTGTTGTACGCCAAAGCTTTCGATTTCTACGAGGAAAGTGGCAATGTCGATAGGCAAATTACCGGAGCCATCCTTCATGGCATATTCTATGGTCGTAGAGGATTGTACAAAGAGGCCCTGGAAAAATTCAGCCTTGCGCTGGATCAAACCCTGAAGGCAGATACTTCCGTGGAGAGAACACGTGGACACTTAATCAATATCTACAATGACCTGGGCATGCTCTATCAACTCACTGGCGAGTTGGAGAGGGCCAAAAAATACGTGATGCTCAGTATAAAGGTGGCTGGACAGGATGTTGGTGCCTTGCCCCCCCTCTATACGACCTTAGCAGGCCTGTATGAATTGGAAAAGGACTGGGATAGTGCCATGCACTACTTCAAGATGGGTTATGAGTTGGGTATTGACCAGGGTGAACTGCGGGCAGTTGTCGATGCAGCTCAGGGCATATCAGGACTTTTTTCCGGCCCTTTGAATCAAACGGACTCTGCCAGGATCTACCTCAACGAAGCGATCAAATACACACAATCCATGGGTAGCCCTCGGGAAACCTCTTTGTTGCATTATGGCTTGGCGCGATTCCATTTCGACAATGGGGCGTTTGATGCTTCTATCTACTATTCAAAACTGGGTTTGGTCGCCTTTCAGGAGCAGCAAGACTATTCTATGTTGGAAAAGACTTACGAACTGCTGTGGCAGTCCAAGTTGGCTTTGGGCGAACCTGACAGTGCACTTCTTTTTCATCAGGAACTTAAAAAAGTCTCCGATACTATCCTCTCCAATACCAATGATCGACAGTACTCGAATTTAAGGATCCGTTTAGAGACGCTATTGGAAAAACAAAGAATTGAGGAGCTCGAACGACAATTGTCCTCTAGAAGATTGCAGTTCATTGCTTTTTCAATTATCACCGGATTGATAGTGATTCTTGGCTGTATTGGCTGGCTATGGTTTCGGACTGAGAGCCGTCGTAAAGCCATAGCCCTGGAATATAGTGAGTTGCGACGAAAGAATTCCGAGCAAGAATTGAAGAACAAAGAGCAAGAGTTGGTAGATCATACCCTGCACATGATCAAGAAAAACCAATTCATTGAAGAAATGGAGGTTCTCGCCAAGCGTAGCCTCAAGCAGACGGCGGACAACAACGACCTTTCCCAGAAGCTGATCAAGACCATCAACCTAAGCAAGTCTGCGGACAAGGACTGGGCGGAGTTTTCCAAGTACTTCGGTCAGGTGCATGCTGAGTTCTTCGAGAAGTTGAAACGGAAGTATCCCAGGTTATCAAATGGGGAGCTACGTCATTGCGCCCTGGTGAAGATGAATATGTCCCTCAAGGAGTCTTCACAGATTATGGGCGTAGATCCCGCCAGTATTAAGGTTGCTCGTTATCGGATCAAAAAGAAAATGCAGCTTCCGGAAACAGAAAATCTTAGACAGCATTTGACAAGGGTATAGCACCCATCCTTGCTCAGGCGAGGACCTCTACTGGCCGATCTGTTGGCAGGGTGACACCAGGTGGTAAATCAAGCTTGGGGTCTTCTGGAAATTGTATTCCGCTGTCGTCATCTCCTTGTTCACCATTTTCTTGGCTGGATGATGGCTTGCCATGTGATTTCTTCGAAAAAAACCGTAGTAAGAAGAACCAAACGATCACATCCACCAGGATGAAGACAATAAATTCCCAGTGGGTATAGATGCTTTCCATGAGAGTGGAATAGTCTGATGACCACTATTGTTTTAAGGATTTGCAGAATGATTGGTAAATACGGGAATACGCCTCGAAACCGTGGATGGAATTGTTACTTTTATTCAAAGAAACTACCTGCCAAATGAAAAAAGATATCACTGTTCTCATAGCTCTTATGGCATTATGCCTAATGTTGGTTTCCTGCTCAGATGATGATGAAGATGATCAATCCTTGATCGTCGGCACCTGGACAGCCCAATCAGCAACAATAGATTTTTCCATAGATGGTCAGGACCTTGCCGATTTTCTGGTAGGTCTAGGCCTTTCGGAAGAGGAGGCAGAAGTATTTGAGACGGCATTAGATGATGGCGAACAAGAGTTCTCAAGTGGTACGGTTACCTTCAACGCAGATGGTACGTACCAGGCCGAGGATGACTCTGAGGTTACCAATGGCACCTGGTCAGTCAACAGTGACAACACCGTTTTGACTTTGGACCTGGGTACAGCGGATGAGCAAACGGCAAATATTTTGACTCTCAGCCAGTCTGAGCTGGTTTTGCAATTTTTGGAAGAGCAGATGGAGGACTTAGATCTGGATGGAGACGCCGAAACCCTGAGGCTTGAGGCAATACTGACCCTATCCAGGTAATAGCCATAACCTCGTAGACCGTGTTTGGCCAAGTCGAATCATGGCTTGTTGCCCTATTGGAGTTTTGGATGTGTATTCCATTTTGATAGCAAATTCTGGAATCGGGACATTGGCCTCCCCTTTGCTGTATGCTCTGTTTTTACCGTGGTAGGCGTCTTACCTACAAAAAAAAGACGCGAAGCTCAGCTTCGCGTCAATTTAAGATGTCAACATGACCAAGCTAGTGATTGAGCTTATAGTATTTCTTTGACTCGATCAGCCGATTATCCTGATCATATATGTGGACGACAAACAGTCCACTGGATGGAAAGGTCAGTGCTTTATCCAATTCCTCCCTCGTCGTGTTGAGTGTTTTTGTTTCAAGCAATTCGCCAGACATATTTCGGATTTCCACCCTATAGGATTCATTAGATGGCTGAGCAAATATTGGACCGCCTCCAGAGTCAGCACTGAAGACGACACTTCGTGGGGTATTGATGGGATTGTTGCAGCTGTTGAGCGGTTGGATGCTAAAGGAAACGGTACCACTGTAGAGGTAGATATTTGCGTTTTTCCCATTGTTGTAGACGTAATAGGACGCCGAGCCGCCAGTTCTTGTCCACTGGTAGGAAACCCCTGAAATGGTGTTCAGCGTTACAGAAATCTGCCCGGTACAAACCTGGTTGAAGGTGTACAACGAAGTCGTGTAGCAGTTGCTGCCAGATTTGTGTCTGTTGTGTGAGCCCTGAACGGAAACGGAGCTGGGTGTGCAGGTTGGTGTGCCTCCTGATCCATTATACCTCCAATAGCTGATCTCATCGCCGCTGTTGCAGGTGTAGTAGTCGTCCGGTATCTGGTAGAGATCGTGCTTTACCAGGTTTCCCCATGATTCCCATTTGGAAAGGAGTACCACAGGCCAGGTACCTCTGAGGACTACGGCGCTGTGCGTTACCTCATTGTTTCGTTCGTAGGCCACAACATCTGCTTCGCTAAGTGAGCTCACTTCCGTGAAGTAGGTGTTATACATGCCTGCCCAATTGGAGTAGACGCCTCCCTGGCAGGCAGCTGTAAGCTGTGTACTCTGGCTGGAGGTGAGTGAGGTGCAGGCTAATGAGGATGGGTCTATGTTAAGACCGTCTTCCATGTAGTTGAGTGCAAAGCGATGACAGTTTGCACTACCAAGGACACCGTAGGAGCAATTGGAAGGTTGACATTGTTGCCAACCCTGAGATTTTGCTGTTAGCAAAGTGAAGCTTATCAAGGTTAGTGTAAGGATTGTTTTAGTCATGATATTTATGGATGGGTGACCTTCTTAATTTAGTCAATATCTTATCTCAAAGCTAGCGGGATGACAAAAGTCATGAAGCTGATTACGTCTGTTGTCATAAAGTGTCGGGCCGTTACCTTTGGATGTCGATTCTTCCGTATTCCTGTGAGATAAGAAAGGGCAATCGCCTCTGAAGCTTTACTGCTTTTTCGTGATTACCAGATTCAGTTTGGGTCTTTCTCCCGGTAATGGTTATCCAGGGTCCTGCTATTGTTTGTGGGTATTGTTGTCCCAAAAAAATAGCTTCCGAAGTCATTTGGACCCCGGAAGCTAATACCAGTGGTTTTATATGGGTGAGTGGTTATCCGATTCTTACGCTCATCAGTGGTGCTTCAACATGATTGGCGACGGTTTCTACCAGGCTGCCGTTCATCATTCTTGTGACACCTGAGTAGCCATGCGTCATCATGGCGAAGAGTGCATTGGGATTTTCTTCCAGGTAGTAGGCCAATCCTTGCTCCAGTGATTCTGAATCTACGATTTCCATCTTGTCAACGCGATCGGCGTCAATGTATTTGTAATCCTCCATACGCTCTCGCATTACCTTCGTTGAGATAAAGTTCAGCGGGGTATTTACATAGAGTAAGTTGATCTTCAGCTCGAGGAGTTCGGCCAATTTCAATAAACGTGCAAAGCTGACTTGTGCTTTGTCGTCCAGTTTTTCATCGAGATCTCCCAGGAAGTCAGATACCACGACCATCTCTTCGGCATCAAAATGAGGGGTGGTCTGCTTCACAACCAATACAGGAGCATCGCAAAGCCTGATCACTTTCTGGGCATTGCTACCAAGGAAGAACTCTTTTAGTCCTTTGGCACCGTGAGAGCCCATGATCACCAGGTCAATCTCATGATTTTCTACATACTCTATGATATTGGCATAGCTCTCATTGTAGCCAATATAGGTTCTGGCATCTATGTCTTGTTCTCTGGCTTGTCTTACGAGCGCATTCAGCTCTTCCTGACACTCCTTCACTCGTTTCGTCACATCCGGGTACATTTTTTCCTGGTTGTGTTCCAGGTTTACCCAGTCGATGGGAATCGCAGTGAAATGTAAGAAATGGATGGAAGCCTTTGCTTTGCGCGCAATTTCCATCGCTACCTGTACTGCATTGCTGGCGCAGGTAGAAAAATCGGTGGGGACTAATATCTTTTTCATGACTCGATCCTTTTTTGGGTACGATCAAGCTAGGCGAAATACGAATTTCGTCCCCTGATGTGAATCAGCAGTCGAGTTGATTTACCTCAAAAGGGCCATTCAGGCCTCTAAGGCGGCAACTCCGGGCAAAACTTTCCCCTCCATGTACTCCAGCAATGCGCCACCACCGGTAGAAACATAGGAGACCTTGTCGCCATATCCGAGGTTATTTACCGCCGCGGCAGAATCTCCACCGCCAATGAGCGAAAAGCCTCCCTGCTCTGTTGCAGAGACAACGGCCTGGGCAATCTCATTGGTGCCTTTAGCAAAATTGCTCATCTCGAATACGCCCATAGGGCCATTCCAAAGAATGGTCTTAGAAGCTGAGATGATGTTGGAGAAGACCGCAATGGCTTCAGGTCCTATGTCCAGGCCCATCCATCCATCTTTGATGTTGTGATTGTCGGAGGTTTTGTGATCGGCGTCGTTGGCAAACTTGTCGGCAACGATGGAGTCTTTTGGTAGCTCTAGGTTCACGCCTTTCTCTTTGGCTTTGCTGATCAACGACTTTGCCAAATCGAGCTTGTCCTCCTCGACCAGGGAATTGCCAACATTTCCTCCTATGGCCTTGAAGAATGTATAGGACATACCTCCACCGATAATGAGATTATCGACATTGTCGAGCAATTTTTCTATGATGAGAATCTTATCTGAGATTTTAGCACCTCCCATGATTGCTGTGAATGGCCGCTCAGCATTTTCCAGTACTTTTTTCGCATTGGCCAACTCAGCGCTCATTACGTAACCGCAACATTTGTCATCAAACGATTTTGCGGCAATAGTGGTGGAAGCGTGTGCCCTGTGAGCAGTACCAAATGCATCGTTGACATAGATGGTCCCCAATGAGGCCAGCTTCGCAGCAAATTCCTCATCGCCCTTTGTTTCTTGCTTATAGAATCGCACGTTTTCCAATAGAAGCACCTCGCCTCCTTGTAGTTCACCAGCTTTTGCTGTGGCTTCATCTCCGATACAATCGTTGGCAAACTTCACCTCAACACCTAGTTTTTTTGAAAGGTTGGGAATGATGTGCTTTAGTGAAAACTTTTCTTCAGGACCTTCCTTTGGTCTGCCCAGGTGGCTCATCAGGATGGCCGATCCTCCATCGCTGAGTATCTTCTGAATGGTTGGGATAGCAGCTTTGATGCGCGTTTCATCCGTTACTTGAAAATCGGCGTTGAGAGGTACATTGAAATCTACTCTGATCAAGGCCTTATGGCCATTGAAATTATAATCATCGATGGTTTTCATACAAAAAAGGACTTTTAGTTACCAACTCGAAGTTCGAGGCTTTTTACAAGACGGCAAAGCGAATAAAATGAATTCATTTTCAATTTTTGCCTTATTGTGATTTTGGAGCAGCAGCTCTTCTGAGTCGATCGTTGATAGCGCGACCCAAGCCCTCATTTGGGAACTCCTCAGCAAGGATCACATCCACGTCACTCTTATCGAGGGACCGTAATACGCCGAACAATCTCGACGCAGCTTCGTCCAGCGACTCCTCTTCGGACAACACAAAGTTGCGGTCTGTGTCGTAGGTTTTTGAGAAGGAAATAACACCAATCTTCTTTTTCGCATGCTCTTGCAGATGCTGGGTCACATTCCCAAGCAGGAGCTTCTTCCCGGGAGCATAGTGGGATTTGAGCATGCCAGGGGCCACCGGATTGGAACTTTGATTGAGCTCCAGGGCTACTTCACCGACTATGGACTCAATACTTTCTATAGCCAATCCCCCTAATCGGTGAATTTTGACTAGCTCGCCATCCATGCCGGCGATGGTTGATTCGATACCCACTTCCGTCGATCCGCCATCAAGAATGTAAGGGATTTTTTCTCCGAGTTGGTCTTTTACATGCTGTGCAGTAGTCGGTGATACATATCCAAAGGGATTGGCACTTGGAGCAGCAAGGGGAAAATCAACCGCCCTCAGCAGCTTTTGCGCAAGGGGGTGGGCAGGAACCCTGATGGCTATCAAATCAGATCCGGAAGTAAGCAAATCAGTAACGATTTTTTGCTTGGGTAGGAGCAGGGTGAGTGGGCCTGGCCAGAATTGCTCCGCCAATCTCAATAGTGGTGCAGGGATATCTTGCGCCAACCTTCCGGCAGCCCTGAGGTCGGATACATGCGCGATCAAGGGGTCGAACATTGGCCTGTTCTTCACCTTAAAGATTTTCAGAATGGCCTCCGCGCTGAGTGCGTTACCTGCAAGCCCATACACGGTTTCTGTGGGTATCCCTACAACCTCATTTTTATTGAGCAATTGCGCCGCCCTAGCTATATCGTGTCCAATCTGAGCCATAAAGCAGGCGCAATTATCGTCAATATTTGGGTGTCACCGATTACTTTTACCAGTATCACTTAATCCAAAAATGCAATGACGAATAGTACAAGAAACATTCTGAGGGTCCTGTCTATCATTTTGGTCCTGTTGATGGTGCTCATGGAATTGGGCCTGATTCCGGATGTGGAGTTTTATCGTTTTTGGCTCATGGTCATTGCCTACGGCTTGCTGCTGTTCACGCTCAAACGTTGATTACTTCTTCAATCCTGTCAGCAAATTCTTCATATTTCATAAAGAACTTGCCGATATCGATGCCGTCTGCCAATGCATGATGTACAGCCACGGCAATTGGCATCAGAAGCCTGTTGCCTTCCTCGGTGAGCTTTCCGAAGACCAACTTGGGCGTCGAATCTCCTGCTCCCAGGCGCTTGGCATGTTCGAAACTTGTAAATGAAACCCATGGTATTACTGAGGCATGCACCAGGTCGTCCCGATGAAATTGCGGATCCAATACAGGGTTTTCCTTTAGATCAGCCAGTGCTTTTGATGCTCCATTGTAGTAATTGCTGAAATCGGCATGGTAGTCGTAGTAGGCATAGGAGAAGGTCTCATCGTCATTGAGCACTGCGCAACTCCCATGCACGACATCATGAACAATCACTTTGTCCTCCCTGATGCGATAACGAAATGCCTTCACCTCGTTGATGGCCTTCAGGGCCAGGTAGTAGTAAGTGAGAAAGAAAGATAGGCCAAGGTTTTTGGAGTGTTCTTTGACTTTCGATACATCAACATTGGCTGTAATATTGAAAAAGGGCTGTGTAAAGTGGAGGAAGTTGTGAAAGTGGTTCTTACGATTCCACGATTCAATGTCCAACTCCGTCATGATTACTCGATTACAACATTCACCTTGTTGACCCTTCCTTCTCTCAGTTGGCCGGTTTGCGATCCTCTTCCGTCGTTGCTCTGATCACCCTTGCGCACATCCAGGTAGTAGGTGATAGGCTCTAGTTTTTTGAAAACCGTCTTACCCTTTTTTCCGGAAACTGCGGTTTGCAGCGCGTTCTTACTATTGATGTAGTCATCTTCGGTGGCAAAGAGCGTTACAGTGGCCCCTTCAACGAAATTGCCGGTACCGTCAATGACGGTGACACTCAGTTTAGTGGGTAAAATCTGCTGCTCGGCAGATTCAAAACTCATGGAGCTTATTACTACGAGTGTGAACAGTATAATCGGTAGATTTTTTGATTTCATGATGGACTAATATTCGAATAGATGATTCAGTAAATCTTCAAACGGTTTTGGCGGATGGTAGTTCCTGTCTCGATAGCTGTTGACCTGAAGTTTGAATTGTCGAGGTGTGTTTCCTACGATCTGTGTTTCCATTAGGATATTGCCAAACTGCTGATCTATTGGTGTTTCGAAGTTTGTTTTGGGTTTCAGATATCTCCGCTCTGTAGTGATGATCTGATCTTCTTTCTCAGCAATCCTGACGTCAGCGTTGGACTTCTTGTAGTTGAAATTCCTGAGTATGTCTTCGGCCAGGTAGTCCAACAGAAAGCTGAATTCGGAAGCATGGAAGAAAGAACTGAAGTCTATGGCTATCCCATTGGAAGTTCCGGCGTTGAGCAAGTATACGTAAGGCTCCTGGGGTAAGTCTCTCTCCTTTAGAACAATGGAAGTCCGAATCTGGGCCCGTATTGTTTCCATCCGGTCGCCGCTCGACCAAAGGTGAAAATCATGCATGTATCTGTCTCCTCGTTTCAGGAGGTGATGTTCTTCTACAGAGGGGCTTTCATTTGCGTCACCGAAAAGCCGATCATACACTTTATCAAAAAAAGACATACTGAGCTTATTTGCTGATTAACGATGGTCCTGATAAAGGAACCTCTTTTGGTGACAAAATGATTGGCCGCAAAGTGAAATCACCTCAGAAGTGTGACAGATCCGTATTGTTCGATGGTGCCAAGCTCCGGCTCATCAACACTCGTAAATTTCATGACCAGAGCGTAGGTCCCTTCTGGTAGCAGCTTACTACGGAATTCACCATTCCAAGTGAAATCGAAATTATTCGAGTAAAACACCAATTCCCCCCACCTGGAGTAAATGAAAATTTCAAAGTTGTCTACGAAATTGTTGGGAAACACAAAGAAGAGCTCATTCTCATCATTGCCATTGGGGCTGAAGGCATTCGGAGCCCGCACACGGGGCATGCAGTCGATATCAATTGGTCTGGATCTCGCTTCGCATCCTATCGTGGGGTCTATGATACGCACCTGATAGGTTCCTTCCTCATTTACGTTCAGGGTTCTGGTCTCTGGCAACTCACCGGGATCGCCATTGAGCGTCCACCTGTAGTTGAAAGGTCCTGAGAAGAGGCTATCAACGGAGGCAGTCAACAGCACCTCTCCAACGCACAGATCTCCCTCTGTCAAAATCTCCACATCGGGAACCGGATTGATATTCACCTGAATTGCTTCTGTTCTGGGACAAAGATCAGTTCCGGTCGCGGTGACGGTGTATGTGCCAGGAAGGGAAATGTCTACGCTCTCCCCAATCCCTATGATTTCATCATCAGCATCACGCCATGTATATACGGCAATGCCGTTGGTGCCTGGTGTGATTTCTCCCTGGTCCCTGCCACCACAGAGCTCCTGAATGGGCTCAAAGGTGAAGTTGGACCGTGGAAATGCCTCGCCCAGTGTCACAGAATCTATCTGGACACATTGCTGACCCCCCACTTCGATTACCTCAACGATGTAAATACCAGTATCAAGGTCCAGAAAGGATTGGAGTGGGACCGACGCCGCACTTATGGATTGGATGAGATTCCCTTCATCATCTGTGATGTTTACGTCCACCGTCGCGGGGGCCAGTCCTGAAAATTCCACAGATAGGTCGCCGTTGCTTCCGCAGTCGGGTATAGCAGTGAGCTGGAGATCAAATGGCGCATTGTCTTCGATCAGCACAGGTATGGTGGTGACACAGCCGCTCACAATATCCTGAATGTCGATAAAATAGGAGCCACCTCGCAAACCCGTAAATGAGGGGGGAATGCCGGGGCCGTCAAAGGTTGCACCTGGCCTTGATGCGGGGCCCCTTAGGCTATATGCAAAGCTACCATTGGAGTCAATTCTAAAATCGATTACGCCATCTGAAGCGCCACAGCTCGTAGGAGGTGTCGGCGTGGCGGAACCCACGGGTCCGCTTAGTACCGTGATGGTGGCGGTATCTGCAGCAATACACCCTGAGACTTCCTCAATGTACTCCAGCGAATACGCATAGACACCGGGGACACTCGTATCTATAGGCTGAAATCTTGAGTTGCTGGTAGCTGTTCCGTCAATGCTCCAGTTGAATGTGCCTACAGCTCTTTGCGCATCGAGGTCAGGCACCACTTCGTCCTGGCACACGGCTTGGTCCGCCAGGGTGACTTCGACGGCGGCACCCACAAAGACATCTGAGGTGTCTGAAGGACATCCTTGGGCGTTGACAAGAAAAACGGAGAGGTTTGCTGGTTCCGATACAGTAATTGTCCTGGTAGTGTCACCTGTAGACCAACGGTAGAAAAGATCGGGGTCGTCCTGAGGCCAGGCTTCCAAGACAGCCCCTCCGTTGCATATTGCCGCGTTGTCAGGTACCGTGGGACCTTGAGGGATGGTAAAGACTTCAATGTCCGCCGTGAATAAGGAATCAAATCCACACCGATTGAATATCCGCAACGTAATGGTGTGGATGCCTGTCGTACTATAGGTTACCTGAATGGAATCTCCTACGCCGGCCTGCGGACTTGCAAATTCGTCGAACGTCCATTCAAATTCATCGATGTCGCTGGTACCCGTGGCCACCAAATCCAGTGGTTGGCCCAGACATGCCGAGGGCGCAGTGAATCCGGGGGTTTGAGCCGGATCACTAACGGTCTGGGTGAAATTAGGAAGGCCGAGCCTGCTAATGCGACCGCCCAGGTCCACGCCAGTGGTATTGAAGGAAGCGCCGGCATCATCGCCCGTGGGAGCATCGATACTCAAGACGGTAGGGCTGTTGTCCACAGCCAGATAAATCACACCATTGGGGCCACGTTGCAGGGCACCATAGTTTGAGCCACCGGCATAGCCATCAAATTTCGTGGCTTCGATTTCCGAGACTGCGTTGTCGCTGTCTACACTGTCCAGGTCATATTGGATAAGTTTGGAAGCATTGGCTGATGTGGTCAGGTACATGCGGTTGCCGTCTCCGGAAAACTCAAGACCGTAGAGGGGTGTGTTTGCCGGTTCGTCCACGTCGATGGTTCTGGGATTGGAAAAGACCCCGCTGGTATTCTCAAAGTCAAGAATGTCGACGAGATTGTCGCCAGGGACGGTATTGGCCGCTCGATTGATGCCAGGTTGAAATCGCAGGTAGCCGGTAGCCTGAGGTTCTTCCAATACATTTAGTATAGTACCCAGTGGTGTGTGGACCGGGGAACTGATGCCGGAGTTCCCGACAAAATTGGCGCGGTAATCATTGTTGCCGTACTCATGCGTCAGAAGCCAGGCTGGTGCGCCAAAGGTAGATGCGGTGACTTTCTCCGTACTGTTATTCATCAATGGTACGCCCTTAACAACCACAGATCCTCTTGCGGTATCATCCTTGATGTCCACAATACTGAGCAATAATTTATAGTCGAAATCCCCATACACTTCTTCTGTGGAGAAGACATAGAAAAGGGTCTCATCGTCTGGGAATGGCAAGATAAGTGCCGCTTGTGCAGCGGTGCTGTCCCCGTTGATGCTATCGCCATTGACCATCACCTGGTGGTTTTTGTTCCAAATCGTACGACCGTTAGTATAGAACAGCAATGCTCCGTCGGTATCCGATATGGTAGCACAACCTTCAGGTGAATCCATCATATTGGCATCCACGAGCGCTGCAGGCGGGTTGAAATTGAAATCCAGCCCAGCCATTTCTCCGAAATACCATTGGTTAGAGAGATTTCTTTGGACTCCATATTCTGTAACCTGAATCGCGTCAAAACCTGTACAACCATTTGCAGCGGTCACTTCCACCCAGTAGGTACCTGTGGTATCCACCTCTATGGTTTGGGTAGTCTCACCAGTACTCCACGTAAAGGAGACTCCGCCCTGACCGGCGTCCAGCGTTAGCGTTTCGTCAACGCAAATCGTTGTGTCATTTCCAAGGTCCACCATCAGCGAATTGGGAAAAATTTCAACCAGCTGGCTGGCCGTTGAGAATCGATCATTAAGACCTACCGTCAGTGATACAACGTAACCTCCTGAATTAGCATAGGTATGGACGGGTATCTGGTTGGTCGAGAAGTTGCCATCGCCAAAATCCCACAAATAGCTGGTCGGGAGGGTGTCTGTAAACGGGATGAACTTGGTGGTTTGTTCGGTGCAAAGGTCAAAGGCACCGAATGCAACGTTGCCAAATTCGACAAAATTTGGAGGGGCAAAAGCCGGGAACTGCCGCCCTTGAAAATCTGCAGCCAGTGCGATGGGTTCATATCCTACGGAGTCGGAGACGATTACATCAAATGTTGTGGAGTCGGGACTGGTAAATACCAGCGAGTCCATTCGGAAAATGTCGAGTCGACCTAATTGAAAGGGACCGTTCTGCACTTCTTGATATAGGTGCAAAATGTTGTTGTCCAAGCCTCGCTTCAGGCCATAGCTTCGAAATACCGGGTTGGGCAGCACAGCCGTTGGCGCAGCCCCGCTGTCCAGGTTGAATTGGTACACATTGGCCTCGGTTCCACTGGTCCCAAATCTTGAAATGAATAGGTTCTTGCCACTTTCCGACCACTCAATATCATATATAGATTCACCCTGACCATCGTCAAATCCTGTGCGACGCAGCTGCCTTTCGAAGGAGAGCTCTCCGGTGGCTTGGTTGAAATTGAGAATGGCCACATTTCTGTTGGGGGTTTTTGGCGCTATGGCCAACCACGACGAATCCGGATTGAATGCAAATTGAGAAACCTCTGTCCCGGGGTAGTTGTTGGAGGTGACATCGAAAACGCGGGTACTGTCTATGCCCGAGGAATTGATTGCTGTCACGCGAAATTCCAGTGTATTTCTGTTTTGTGTGATCAGCCAATAGCTATTTCCAGCACCTGTTTCCAGTATGATCATACCATCGGAAGGGTCACTCAACCCGGTACTGTTATTGGCACTTATCATACGGCCAAAGCTGAAATTGGAATTCGTGGAATTTCCTCTTCTATTCCCGTTAATTTCCGCGTACTGGATTTCATTCACACCTGAGGAACCGGAATTGGTGAAAACAAAGTACTGATTGAGCACTCCGGGATTGGGGACCACGACAGCGGCCTGGTTGATCGAAGAATCACCATTCAAAGTTGTGGCACCAGTGATGAGCTGGTGTGATTGATCAAACACCTGTACCCCGTCGGAATAGAACAGTAGATTGCCCGTGAACTGGTCACTGATGACTCCGGAACCACCGGAGCCAAAGGCCGTAGCTTGTCGCTCCTCGAGATAGATTTCGCGACCGTTTTTGTCGTAGACGAAGTTGCTGGAAGAATTGCCAAAGAAATATTGGGTATCCAGAATGCGCTGACCTATCGCTGGGTTCAGTATGGCCATAAGGAGGCCCATCAAGAGGAATTTATAACTTAGAAAAGAAGCAGCCGTCAGCCCCAGTTCATTGTACTTCGGTGTGCACTTCTTCGCCAATATCTCTAACATCAATTCAAATTCTTTACGCAAGAGCGAATACAATTAAAATACAAACGAATGGTTTCTCGTTACATTATTCAACAACCCAGACAAACCCTATCACTAGTCGGACCGGTGCTAAAATATCAAAAAACAGGCGCGAATTTTGATCAATAGCTGGTATTTAAATCTTATTGCATAAGTGTTTAGTTTCTTTGTGTGTTTAGTGAAAAACATCAATGTTTGCCAGATTGTAAACGGGAGTATGCGCATAAGAGCACTTGTAATTGGAATCTTGGGGTTATGGGTAACGCACAGTTTGGAAGCGCAGGACCCCCAGTTTTCTCAGTACTATGCCGCCCCGATGAACCTCAACCCTGGCTTGACCGGCATCAACCAAAAAGGTAGGGCGGGCATTAATTACAGGAACCAATGGCCATCGATTGACGCCAACTTCGAGACTTATTCTTTCTACACGGATTACAATTTCGAGGATTATTACAGCAGCCTTGGGCTGGTTGTGAATACCGACCGGGAAGGCATAGCTGGATTACGCTCAACCATGGTTGGGCTGTCCTACGCTTATCAGTTACAGCTCACGTACAATTGGACATTCAGACCTGCGGTGCAGGTGGCATTTTTTCAACGAGATATCAATTTTGACAGGCTCACCTTTGGAGATCAATTTGATGCCAATGGCCAGGTAGTTCTGCCCAGTACGGGCGAGGTTTTTACCGGAGACAACAAGAATTTTGTGGATGTCTCATTTGGTGGTATCTGGTTCAATGAGCGAATCTGGGGTGGCTTCAGCATTTTTCATGTGACCGAACCCAACCAGGCAGTGGCAGGTGGCGAGTCACCACTCTTTCAACGGATTTCCTTTCATGGTGGCTACAAAATACCTTTCTACACCATTTCCAAGAGGGCGCAGAACAGGCCCAACAGGGAAAGGAGTATTACGCCGTCCTTCAACTATCGAACCCAGGGAGAATTTGAGCAATTGGATCTTGGCGCATTTGTGACATTGGAACCGCTTATTCTTGGTTTGTGGTATCGCGGATTACCCATCAATTCGCTGGAAGGCATTGCCAACAATGAGTCGATTATCCTGATGACGGGTTTTGCCATGAAGAACGTCTCCATTGGCTATAGCTTCGATTTTCCGATTTCTGACCTCGGTATCAACAGCGGTGGTGCACACGAGATTTCCTTGATCTATACCTTTAGCATTGATCCTCCTGGCAAACCTCCCAGGGAAGTTCGGGATCTGAAGTGCCCTGTTCCGTTTATTTTCTGATGAGCATGGACGTCTCCAAGTAACTATTGGTTATGACTTACAATACAATACTTCAAATACTACTTGTCATCATTGTGGTAGACTATCTCCTTGATCGGTGGCTATCCTATTTGAACGACAAGAGCTCCAGGGCACCAGTTCCCAAGGCCTTGGAGGGTATCTATGATAATGATCGCTATCAGGAATCACAACGCTATCACCATGAGCGAGGTCGTTTTGGTGTTATCACGGCTACTTCCTCTTTCCTGCTAACATTTTGTGCCATATACTTTGGGTGGTTTGGTTGGTTGGATGCGGTAATCAGGTCGTTCAGTCCATTTGATATGCTATCGACACTGATCTTCTTTGGCATCTTGTTCTTATTGAGCGATATACTTTCTACACCTTTTTCGATATACAGCACATTCGTCATTGAGGAGAAGTTTGGTTTCAACAAGACCACTGTCAAGACTTTTTTGTTCGATAAGGTGAAGAGCTGGCTATTGACAATCCTCGTGGGAGGCTTGTTGCTGGTTGCCTTTCTCTACATGATCATGGTAATGGGGAGTGATTTTTGGTTGTATTTCTGGGGGGTGATCACCCTGTTAATTCTGTTTCTTAATGTTTTCTACACGAGTTGGATCTTGCCGCTTTTCAACAAACTCACGCCGCTGGAGGAGGGTGAGCTGAAATCTGCAATTACGAGATTTAGCAAGCAGGTGAATTTTCCATTGAGCAATGTGTTTGTCATGGATGGATCCAAGAGATCAAACAAAGGCAATGCTTTTTTCTCAGGGCTGGGGAAGCGCAAGAAAGTGGTGTTCTTCGATACCTTGATTGCCAAACATAGCATTGAGGAGCTTACTGCTGTATTCGCCCATGAGGTGGGACATTACAAGAAAAAGCACATCATATTGGGCACAATACTTGGCGTCCTACAGGTTGGTGTGATGTTGTACCTTTTGTCTAAGATGATCTTCAATGCCGATGTCAGCTATGCGCTGGGTGGTGAAGTCTCGGTGATACACCTCAACGTTTTGGCATTTGTGATATTATACACGCCATTATCAAGGCTTCTGGGGGTTTTCATGAATTGGATGAGCCGCAAGAACGAATTCGAAGCCGATGCTTACGCAGCGGATCAATATGCGGCAGCTCCGCTGATCTCCGGTCTGAAGAAGATGAGTTCAGACCACCTTTCCATACTTACACCACATCCGGCATATGTGTTTGTGCATTTCTCACATCCTCCGCTGTACGAAAGGGTGAAAGCGATGAGCTTGTCTATTTGATTTTGACAATTCTGGTGAAAACCACCTGTTCGGTTTCTTTCAATATCTGAATGAAGTATGTTCCGGGGGAGAAATTCGTCTGCAGTTTCTCACCACCTCGCACCTGCCCACTTGCTACGACAGTTCCTGCAACATCAAATAACTTGTAATTGTAGGTTTGCTCATCAAGTGCGGTGAAAAACAGGCCGTTTGAAAACGGATTTGGAAAGAGTTTGACTCCTACTTTGTTCGCTACGCTTAGCGGTTCCGGCTCTTCACATTCCGATGGGTCAAAGATATTGAGGGTGAGGTTGACCGTGCTATCACAACCAGCGATTGATGTAAATACTTCAGTATAGTCACCTGCGTCAGTGAGGATCCGTGATCCAAAGTCGTAGGTTTCTCCCTCGCAAATGGAAGCTGTGGCAGCCTCATCGAAAGTCTCCAGAACGGACAAGGAGAGATTGACCGTGCTATCACACCCATCGATTGAGGTGAATACTTCCGTGTAGTCACCAGCGTCTGTCAGGTTCTGTGATCCAAAGTCGAAGGTTTCTCCATCGCAAATAGAAGCTGTAGCGGACTCATCGAAAGTCTCCAGAACGGACAAGGTGAGGTTGACGGTGCTGTCACACCCATCGATAGAGGTAAACACTTCGGTGTAGTCACCCGCGTCGGTCAGGTTCTGTGATCCAAAGTCGAAGGTTTCTCCCTCACAAATGGAAGCCTTAGCAGTCTCCTCGAAAGTGTCCAGAACGGACAGGGTGAGATTGACCGTGCTATCACACCCATCGATTGAGGTGAATACTTCCGTGTAGTCACCAGCGTCTGTCAGGTTCTGTGATCCAAAGTCGAAGGTTTCTCCATCGCAAATAGAAGCTGTAGCGGACTCATCGAAAGTCTCCAGAACGGACAAGGTGAGGTTGACGGTGCTGTCACACCCATCGATAGAGGTAAACACTTCGGTGTAGTCACCCGCGTCGGTCAGGTTCTGTGCTCCAAATTCGAAGGTTTCTCCCTCGCAAATGGAAGCCTTGGCAGTCTCATCGAAAGTGTCCAGTACGGTCAAGGTGAGGTTGACCGTGCTATCACACCCATTGATTGAGGAAAACACTTCAGTGTAGTCACCTGCGTCAGTGAGGGTCTGTGATCCAAAGTCGAAGGTTTCTCCCTCACAAATGGAAGCCTTAGCAGTCTCCTTGAAAGTGTCCAGTACGGTCAAGGTGAGGTTGACGGTGCTGTCGCAGCCATCGATTGAGGTGAATATTTCAGTGTAGTCACCTGCGCCAGTGAGGGTCTGTGCTCCAAATTCGAAGGTTTCTCCCTCACAAATAGAGGCCTTGGCAGTCTCATCGAAAGTCTCCAGAACGGACAAGGTAAGGTTGACCGTGCTATCACAACCATCGGTTGAGGAAAACACTTCCGTGTAGTCACCAGCGTCGGTCAGGGTCTGCGATCCAAAGTCGAAGGTTTCTCCATCACAAATGGAAGCTGTGGCAGCCTCATCAAAAGTCTCCAGAACGGACAAGGTGAGGTTGACCGTGCTATCACAACCAGCGATTGATGTAAAGAGTTCCGTGTAGTCACCTGCGTCAGTGAGGGTCTGTGCTCCAAATTCGAACGTTTCTCCCTCACAAATAGAGGCCTTGGCAGTCTTATCGAAAGCGTCCAGAACGGACAAGGTGAGGTTGACCGTGCTGTCGCAGCCGTCGATTGAGGTAAACACTTCAGTGTAGTCACCTGCGTCGGTGAGGATCAGTGATCCAAAGTCGAACGTTTCTCCCTCGCAAATGGAAGCCTTGGCAGCCTCATCGAAAGTGTCCAGTACGGTCAAGGTGAGGTTGACCGTGCTATCACACCCATTGATTGAGGAAAACACTTCAGTGTAGTCACCTGCGTCAGTGAGGGTCTGTGATCCAAAGTCGAAGGTTTCTCCCTCACAAATGGAAGCCTTAGCAGTCTCCTTGAAAGTGTCCAGAACGGTCAAGGTGAGGTTGACAGTGCTGTCGCAGCCATTGATTGAGGTGAATACTTCAGTGTAGTCACCAGCGTCGGTCAGGTTCTGCGTTCCAAAGTCGTAGTTTTCTCCCTCGCAAATAGAAGCTGTAGCGGGCTCATCGAAAGTCTCCAGAACGGACAGGGTGAGGTTGACGGTGCTATCACAGCCATCGATTGAGGTGAATACTTCCGTGTAGTCACCAGCGTCGGTCAGGGTTTGTGATCCAAAGTCGAAGGTTTCTCCCTCACAAATGGAAGCCGTAGCAGCCTCATCGAAAGTGTCCAGAACGGACAAGGTGAGGTTGACCGTGCTGTCGCAGCCATCGATTGAGGTAAATACTTCCGTGTAGTCACCTGCGTCGGTTAGGGTTTGTGATCCAAAGTCGAAGGTTTCTCCATCGCAAATGGAAGCCGTAGCGGTCTCCTCGAAAGCCAGAATGGAAAGGGTGAGGTTGACAGTGCTGTCACAACCATCGACTGAGGTGAATACTTCCGTGTAGTTACCCGCATCAGTGAGGCTCTGCGATCCAAAGTCGAAAGTTTCTCCCTCGCAAATGGAAGCCGTAGCATCCTCATCGAAAGTGTCCAGAACGGATAAGGTGAGGTTGACGGTGCTGTCGCAGCCATCGATTGAGGTGAATATTTCAGTGTAGTCACCTGCGTCGGTTAGGGTTTGTGATCCAAAGTCGAAGGTTTCTCCCTCACAAATGGAAGCCGTAGCATCCTCATCGAAAGTGTTCAGCATAGACAAGGTGAGGTTGACGGTGCTGTCGCAGCCATCGATTGAGGTGAATATTTCAGTGTAGTCACCAGCGTCGGTCAGGGTTTGTGATCCAAAATCGAAAGTTTCTCCCTCACAAATGGAAGCTACAGCAGGCTCTGAATAGGCGGGGAGAATTGTTAGGTCGAGGGCAACATCTAGCGTCACGCCCAGGGTATTAGTTGTGCTAAATACCGCCGTACTATTGCTCGATGTGTACGTATTGCCATCGATCCAGGTGTAGCTTTCACAAGCCTCGACAACGTCGAGACTTGTGAGATTGCAGTTGTCGCAGACTAAAAGGTTACCATTAATGATTAGTGTCGTGAGTGACTGATCGATACTTTGAATACTGGAAAACAAGGGAATGAAGTTTGGAGAGCCGTCATCTATTGTATCGATGGATAGTAGGGTATTGCCATCAACTTCCTCAAGGGACAGATACTCCTCAATAGGTCTTGTGGGATCGCTGGTGAATAGGGGTCGAAGATCGATGGTGTCCATCTCTGCCAGCGAAAAATCCGTAAGGGTGTCGACCAGGGTCGCATCGAACTCTGTCCTAATTAGGAATTCAAACCGATCTGCCCCGACGCCACCAGTGGCGACGTCTTTTCCGTCTCCCATCCTGAAGTGGTCGTCGCCCGATCCTCCGTTCAAAATGTCATCGTCTAATTCGCCTGAGAGCTGGTCATTTCCGGGACCGCCATGCAGGCGGTCATTATCACCTGCACCAAAAAGCATATCATCGCCTGTACCTGCCCAAACAATATCATCTCCAAATCCGGAAGCAATGAGGACGTCACCGTCGTAGATGTATACGGAATCAGCCAGGATAGCTATGTCGTTCCCATTGCCAAGAAGGAAGGTATTCAATGCCTTGATGGCCTGGTTGCCGATGCTGTCCTGAATGACCATCAAATCACCAGAGTTGGAAGCCAGATAGGTATTAATTCCTGACAATCCATCTACGTTGTTTCTATTTACATTGTAGATGGCGTTCAGTGCTATTGACTCTCCGGTATAAATGTTCTTGATCGTAGCGTCAACGGTCCTTTGAGTCCCAACGAAGAAAAGTGTGTTATTGCTCGTTGTACCGATTTGCAGGGGGATGGCTTCAAGGGTTGGGTTTCCGACAAGGTCTGCAGCAGCACCTTCATCAATCCTGATCGTTTCGTCGTCAGTTCCTTCTATCTGGAAAGTAAAAGTCTGAGCGTCGATGGTTGTGAAATTCGAGATCGTCGGACCACTGATATCCTCTGCAGCAAATCCGCTTACTTCTTCATCAAAGGTGACTTGCACCACTCTGGGATTTTCCTGGATGGCCATCAAGATGGGCCTTGGTCCATTAGTATCCATTATCTCTTCTCCGCTGATGCTGAAGATCATGCTGCCATTTGACCCCAAGGATCCAAAGCTGGCCGGAAATGCACCGCTCAATAGATTGTCAGGATCTCTTACCTGAAAGTAGTCACCAGTGGCCGGGGAGAAGAAAGACCAGGCCCACTGACCTCCACCACCGCTAAACACTTGATTAGTCTGTACGGAAATCCAGTAATTACCCGCAGCCAAAGTGGTAGGCTGGTCGAGGGTCAAACGGAAGTTGCCATTTTGCGCTCCGTTGGTACCGGTGAAATCGAATGGCTCTGGGGACAGGATTGGCGAAGTGAACACCGCAACCCCTACATTGCCACTGTTGTTTTCATAGATGGTGAACCGAGCTTCTGAAAAGGTGCCATTGGTAGATCCCACCACTGAAACACTTCGTATGTCCCAGGAGGCGCCAGCAGGAATTACGAAGTCTTCTGCAGTTTCGAGGAACGATCCTCCAAAATCCGGAAAGATCTGAGATGACGAAGCATTTTCGGCGGTTCCGGTTTGGGAATATAAAGTTGGTGGTGGCTCTTCCACCGTAATGGCAAATGTATTGTCAGCCGTCAGTCCATTAGAAGTGGCGGTTAATGTAAGGGAGGCAGTACCGGTAGTATTGGGTTCGATGGTGAAGGTAATGTCATCCCCCGACTGGCTGGTGGTGATCAGGGCTGTGTTGCTGTTGCTGGTAATGGAATAGGTAATGTCCGCATCGTCGTTGTCTTCGTCGGTAGCCCTGTCTGCTACGCTCAAGATCAAGGGTGCACGATCTTCGAAAACACTGAAATCTGCAATAGGGTTGGTAAATACTGGGGGGTCATCGATGGCAGCAATCACAGGATCCACAGACCAGATTAGGTTGTACGAATCGGTCAGATAGAGCTTTCCATCCGCACCCAGGGTCATATCCCTGATGGCAGCTCTGGTGGTTTGAAATGGTAGGAATGGAAATTCTGTGTTCGAAAAAACGATAGAGATGGCCTGATCTGTCCCGTCCAGTTTCAGGAGGGTATTTCCTGCCAAAGCCTGGCTTTGCCCAGCCAGGAAGAAGATATCACCTGCACTATTCTCTGTAGCGGTGAATGTAAAACCCGCCTGGTCAAAGAGGATATCGAACGATTCAGTTGCAATGTCATATTTCAGAAGTCCTGCACCGGTTGAAAGCAGCAGGTTTCCGTCATTCAGCACATGGACATCCGTGATCACCGTTCCAATCGGTCCCAGAATGGTAGTGACCTGGCCTGATTGTATTTTGCGCACCCTGAATTCAGTGGCTACATAGACAGCGCCGGAGGGGTCGGTCGACATACCCCTCGGATTAAGGAAGGTGGCACTACCAGTAGGACCATCATCAGCACCTAACGATCCATTGCCGGCCAACGTACTGACATTTCCAGCGGCATCTATTTGCCTAATTACCTGATTGCCGAGGTCAGAAATGTAGAGTACACCATTGTCTTCATGCACGAAGGCTGGTAATCGAAATTCCGCACTGAGTCGAGGGCCATTGACTAAACCTCCGTCGGCATCAAATCCATTGGTATTGAATGTGCCCGTGCCTGCATACGTCGTAACCGCCTGACCCACAATTTGCCGAATGCGATTGTTGTAATTGTCGGCAACAAAGATCTCATTGCTGGAATTGACAGCAATGCCAAATGAATTGTCAAACTCGGCACCAATACTTTGACCATCAACGTATTCGCCGTCAGAATTGAGTAATTGCAGATAGGAGGGAAACCCGGCTACAAACGAAAGGGATTTCGTGTTTCCGTTGTCGTATTCAAGGATGAATTCGGCTGCCAGGTTGCTGTTGGCCATTGCATCGAAAGCGACTCCTGCTATCAAGGCTACAAATACTGGCCCATCTGTTATGGGCGTAAGGTCAATATCGAAGACCTGGTTGTCGCTGGTCATCAAATTGTCAGCGGTAGCGTTGCCAACGATCAGAACATCCAGGAGATCAGATACTCCGGGGGTATAGGATGACACTTCATTGCCGAAGGAAATTCTGATGGGGATGGGACTGTCGGTATAAGGGCCTGCGTTTACAGCCGTAATCGTCGTGGTAAAGCTCTGGCAAAGCCCGGATGCCTTACCTGTGAGGATCATGGCACAGAACAAGGTGCTTTTGATGATGTTTAGACGCATACAAAAAGAGTTTTAGGCAGGTTCAAAACAATGACTTTTGGCTTGCGTCATAAGCTCGGATCGGTAATTACCTGATATAGCTTGCAGAATTGGGAGTTAAGCGGCACCAAATCTTGATGGAGCGCTCAGTGACAAAGCAAAAGCCCCAGCCTACGGCCGGGACTTGATCTGTGTTGGGGAAAGATAGTGAGTCCTTCCAAGTGGAACCTTATCTCATTCTTCTCCTTGTGATGGGTTTAGATCATCAAGGGAAACACCACGGGCTGTTAGTTCCTTGGTGAGCATGCTCAGATTGTTGCCAATCATTGTCGAGGAGGATCCCAGGTCATCTTTTGCGGTATTCAGCACCGCGATTGCCTCTTTGGTTTGTTTTGTAGCCTTTACGATTTTGGTTATTGGTTTGATTGATTTGACATCAGTCAGAAGGCCAGTGCCTTCCTCGAGCAACGCAAGGCCTTGATCCAATAATGTTTTGGACCTGTTGGTTTGTGACTTCAATGCCCAATAATCAGCTTTGAGACTATCAGTCTCGGATTCACCAGGATTTTCGGAGTAGGCAGAGATCTTATCGTTAACGAGCTTGACACTGTCATTGAAAAGCAAGGTCTCCACTTTGTAGCTGAAAGCCTGGTTTTTATATGTATCGACATTGTCGACCCCAATGTCTTCCGGGACTTCCACGCGATCATCTGTCAGGTATTGGCTCTCGCTGCCACTTTCTGTGCCTTCAGCCATCGGCTCTTCTTCAATCTCCACACCTTTCTCTCGGAGTATTGATGCCAATATTGGGAGGTTGGTGGCCAGTATGGTTGATGCATCTGTCAAATTCGTCTTGGACTGGTTGATTGCATCGATCGAATTCTTGATGGATTTAGTGGCTTTGGGAATTTTGGTGAGTGGTTTGATTGATTTGACCGAGCTCAGCAATTCCTGTCCCTGAAGCAACAGGCCACTGGCTTCGGCCAGCAAGAATTGTCCACGTTGCGATTGTTTCTTTGTGGCATCATAGTCGTCTTGCACCTCTTCCTTTGAAAGGCCGGTGGCATCCTCTTTGTAGCCCTGAATTTTTGCGTTGAGACTTTCAGTAGAGTCCTTGTATACACTGGTTTTTTCCAGGTAGTTGAAAGCTTCGTTCTTGAAGCTATCGACATTCTCAATACCAATATCAGCAGGTCTTTCCTGCGCAAATCCTATGGAAACACACAGTATGAAAATATGGATAAGGCACACTCTTTTCATCTTGATTTTGTCTTGGGTGATAACTTCCCCAAAGCAATTGATCTTTTGAGCCTCCGGTACCTTGAAATGGATTATAACTGATTAGAAGGGGGCATTATATGATGAGGTGTGGCTGGACTCATCCCTCCACCAGGATGAATGGGGCCCAGAAATAAGGATGCGGATAGTCAGCCTTGAGTGCATTTTGCGCTATGCGAAACGCCTGCCTGGGTGACTTGTCTCCGATGAGTAGCTCCTTGTAAAACCGGGTCATCAAGGCTATGGTGGCGTCATCACTGATTTTCCATAATGAAGTCAGTGTAACGTTCGCTCCGGCGTCGAGGAAAGATCGCTGCAATCCAAAGATTCCCTCTCCATCGAATTGCTCTCCCTGGCCCGTTTGACAAGCTGACAGGACCACCAGTTGTGTCCCGGTGAAGTCCATGTGGACGATATCCTCTGCCGACACAATGCCATCGTTTGCTCCTTCCTGCTGCGTTCCGGTCAGTGTATTGGAGGCTCCTGAGAAAGTGATATAGCTTCGGAGGAACGGGTTTTCCATGAATTTTTGATACTGGACTCCAAGCTTTGCGCCCTTTTCATTGTATTGACGCCGGTTAAAACGTTCGGGAAATACTCCGTGAGTGGCAATGTGCAATATGCCGGGTTTCCGAATGCCTAGTAATTGTGATTCTGTGGCACGATCTCCCAGGTACGTGGTCCCGGTAACACTTTTCTTAGCACCTGCAAGGATTTGGTTGATTTCCTTTTCAGTCTCCAGCGGTGTGAGTTTGCTACCCTTGTATAGCCTGAGCTCATCCGCTGCTTTGGCCGAGGGCATGGTCATTTGCTCATAACTTGGATTTCCGAAAAGTGTGATTTTTCCTGTGGATCTAAATGGTCGATCAATATTTCGTTCTCTGATGTTGGCAATTTCTGAGAGTTTCACCACCTCGACCTTGGAGAAAAGAAAGTCTTCGCCGTTTTCCAGCAAGAAGGCCTCAGGGTTGAAGGTGTGATAAATGCCATCAGCTGATAGGAATACGCGTTTGATCTCATTGAGGTGTGGCTCCAGCGGTTTCCAAAACCATTGATAGGGCTTTGTGTCACTGTACTTAGCGCGTTGTGGTGGAGGATTGGAAAGGGCTATGTCCCTGTGACTGAAGGCCCGATATTCACCCTCGATTTTCCTGGCGTCTTCAATTATGACGTACTGTGGGGCTTCATTTTTTCGAACAATAAATAGTAGGTACGCTACCTTTTTTGGGTCTTCGAGGTCTTCAATGCGTTCAACGTCAACAAAGGCTTCGTGGGGTTTGAGCAGCTTTTGAATTTCCTGCCAGGTGATGATGAATCGACTGGCGAAACTTGCGAAGTTGGTGTTTTGCGTAATTTCGAAATAGAGTTCCTTTTCACTCTTTCTGGTGGCCATTAGATCCTCGCGAAAATCGGATGCTTCAAGTTCCTCCGGATCTAAACTTTGATGTAGTAGGCCTAGCTGGGCTTTCTTCTTTCTTAACTCCTTGTATCGTCGCTTTTGACCCTCCAATTTCCTGACACCATCTCTGATGAAGGTACGCGCCCGGTAATCCGCTCCCTTAGAGGCTATGATTCCATTCAATGAGAAATTCAGAGGCCCTACCATGTCATTAGGATCCTTAAATGGATCAAGTATCCCTTCCTTTAGGAATTTTAGGGCGATGTTCAGACTTATATCTCTATATTTCGCCATTTCTTCTAACTGATTCACATCGTAGGTAAGCTCGCCGATTTCATCAAGATCCAGGATATCCTTGGCGCGCTTGTACTCTGCAAGCATGCCTTTGATTTGTGGAGCGTACTCATCGACATCCTCATTGAAATGTCCCAGAACATCGGCTGTTTGGACTGTAGACATGGCAAAATCTGAAAACTGTTCCAGGTAGTCACCACTAAACATTTCCTGGTAGCCTTCCATGGCGCTCGCGGTTTGTATCGCCATGTATTTCTGGATGTTTTTCATGGTCTCCGGTAGTTTCTTTTGCACTGTTGATACTTCGGTCGGGGGGGTGCCGGGTCTCAGGATGAGAAGCCGCTTAAGAAAGAGGCTTACAAATTCGTCACTACTGAGGAAGTGCTCTTGATGCACTCTGGACATATCCCTGAGAATTTTGAAATGCCATGCCTGCATCCAATCCATGCCTGCCAGTACCTTTTCCAATGGCTCGTAGGTGGTGATGATGGACGATGGATTGTACAACCTGTTCATGGTTTTGTTGAGGTGGCGGTCAGACATCTTTTTTACACTACGCTGGGTATTGTTGAGTGCGGCATAGAGGTCTTCCAGGCTGCTATTCTCATCGAAATCACCTACCAGGTCCGGAAAATACTTTTTTTGTTCTTTCAGGATCTTGAGGGCATTTTGCCGTTGCTCTTCCTCGTCCACACCGCTGTATTCTGCCACGATAGCCATAGCACCACCGATGTTCTCATTGTCTTCCATGACCAGGCGACTTGCCCCCAGGAGTTTTTCGTATTCTGCCTTTTCTTCTTCGGTGAGGTCTGCCGCATCCAGCATCGTCTCCATAAACTTCAGATTTCCCTCCATGGCATCCTTCAGCTGTTTGTCGTATTCGTCGGATGCGTTGATGTTGAGTCTCCGCTTTACGCTGGTGAGTTGGCCCGTTTCCTCCAGGCTGTCGGCTATGGCCTTGGCATTTTTCTGTTCGGTCTGCTGCTGTTGCATCTGTGCCGATGCACCCAATAATTTTTTCAGGTAGGCACCGGACTCGCTGTCTTCACCGAGGGCCTCCACCATTTTCATTGGATCGGGCTGAAGTTTTTCCTGCATCGCCTTGTTACCCACTTTGCCATAGGCGTCGGCGATTTGAGAGGCTGTTATGTAATAGTCTTCTACTTCTTTTTTTAATGACGACCCCGCTGGAATGGCTTCATAGATTTTGATCTTTTCCTCGGGGCTGGTGGCACTCACCAGAGCGGTGTAGATTTTTGTGAATTCCGGGGAGTACTGCTGCTGTGTATTGCCCGATTTTGGGCTGATCAGGATGAAGCATATAATGACGATTCGGATGTTTGGCATAGGTCCCGCATTGTTAGGCGATTTTCAAGTTAATTGAATTGCCATTTTTCCGGATGGGAAAAGGTGAATGTCTGATAGGGGGGGCGGAAAAAATGATGAAACGTTATAATATGCGCAATCTGCCCAGCACCTCTTTGCGATATTTCTCTCCCACTTTAATCTCCTCACCTCTCACGATGAGCGATTTTTTTCCCTTGTGTTCGTGATCCCGGTCGGTATCAAGAATACGATCGACATACTGCAAATTCACCATATGAAAACGGCTGCAACGCACGAGATATGGGTAGAATGCTACTCGGGGTTCCAGTTTGCTGAGACTGTATCCCACCGTGGGTGGTACCTTTCGCTCTTTCTCCAGGTACTCGACGGTCATGATCGTAGACTTTTCACCTCCTCCCGATTGGATGTAGACGATATCTTTGATGGGGATTTTGAATTTGCCTCTCCCATTCCGTACGAAGATCCGGTCATTTAAGATTTTGATCTCATCACTATCCCTCTGAATGTTCTGCTCCCCGGTAGTGCCTTCCGGACGAAGTTCAAGTGCTCGTTTAGCGTTGGAGATGGCGGTTTTTAGCTCGTTGTTGGTAAAGGGTTTGTTCAAATAGGCAATAGGATAGGTCGCAGAGGTCCTGTCAAAGGTGGCTTCATCTTCCAAATGCGTCAGGTAAATGACCGGCGTATACTGCTCTTCATTGAGGGCTTCGGCGAGTTCAATCCCGTCCATTTCGCCTTTTAGATTGATGTCCAGCAATGCGATGTCCGGTGGATTATCAAAGCTAAAGTCCATGGCATCTTCAGCCGATGCAAAAGTGCCAATCACAGTGCCCAGTCCCATGGAGACAACACGATCTTCCATGTCCATTGCCAGTAACTGTTTATCTTCAACGATCAGTATTTTCGATGACATGAGCGCCTTGGGTTACGGGTATCGTCACTACTATATTAAGGCCAGGATCCATATTTTCAAAACCAATCGACCCTTCCATCTCTTCGGTCAGTAGACGAATGAGTTGTAAGCCAAAGGACGTGGTTGTTGTGGGGTCTACGCTGGCAGGTAGCCCTGGACCTGAGTCCACAGCACTAAGTATGATAGCGCCTGAATCGTGTGCCAATGTGATCTTTAGGTGTCCGGAACTTTGTTGAAAAGCATATTTGCACGCATTGATGGTAATTTCATTTAAGATAAGACCAAAGTTCAGGGCCCATTCTTTGGAAACTTCCACCTCAGCCATATGTATCTCGACTTCAACTTGCTCCGGGCTGCTGAGGAGAGATTCTACGGTGTTGTGTGCTATTTTGGGTAGCAACTCGGCCAGGTCGACAAACTCGGCTTCCTGCGATTTGCTGCGAAAGAGTTGGTTGTACAAAAGGTTGATGGTCTCGATGCGCAGTCTCGTCCCTTCCATCAATTCCTTGGCGGGGCCGTTCAATCTCCTGGATTGAATATTGAGCACACCGGTTAGTTCTGACAGGGCGTTCCTGGTGAAGTGAAGGTTTTGGTCTGACAGGAGCCGGATTCGCTTGTTTTGAGTTTGTAGGCGACTGTTGAGCAACGCCACCTTTCGCCTTTGGCGATAGATGATGGCAATGGCAGCAAAGGCGAATGCCAGAAAGACCGCCAATGCTATGGCCACGGCTAGATTGTTGTCTGCTTTTTGTGCTGCCCTGTTACGGAGAAGAGCCTCCCACTTTCTTTCTTCTTCTTTGATCTGCAGTTGTTGCGCAGACATCACTTCCTGTACCCGGAGTTTTTCCTGGTTGAACAAAGAATCTCTCAGGCCAGCCCATTCTTTGAGGTTGTCGTAAGCACCTTTCCAATTCTGAAGGTTGCTCAGTAGGTCATTCTTGAACTCAAGGCTCCGCGCAAGCAGCGTGCGACTGTTCTGCACCCGTGCGTAGCTTTCAGCTTCCTTCACAAATGCAATCGCCTCTGGAAATTCGCCTAGATCCATGTGATATGCTGCCAGGGACAATGCTGAAGATGCCGCGCCATACTGGTCTTGTGAAGCTCTTCTTAGCTCATAGCTTTCTTGAAGGTATACCTTAGCGGAGTCCAGCTGGCCCTGTTGAAGAAACAAATCTCCCAAATTATGCAGCGGATGAGCGCGAGATTGTGGCAGATCAAGTTCACGGTGGACGCTGAGGGCCTTTCTAAGCCAAAGAGCAGCACTATCTATTTGACCAAGGCTACCATAGGCCAAACCCAAATTGTTGTAAGCTATGGCTACCCGCTGGGGCTGGCCGGCTTTTTCGTAGGCTTCCAGTGCATTGCGGAAGAAATCAATGGCTTTTTCGTAATCTTCCTGGTCCAGGTAAATATTTCCTATGGAATTATTGGCACTGGCCACATGGGTGATCGCCCCGGCCTCTCGGGCAAAGTCGATGGCTTGATGCAAATCGGTAATCGCGGCGCCGAACCAGCCTTTCTCTTTCTTGACAATGGCGATGTTACGCAATCGTGTGCCCATAGAACGGAAGTCCGAGCGTTTTGTATCCCAGGCCAATGCTTTGTTGTAATATTTGAGGGCGCTATCAAGCTCACCCATTAAGTAATAGCATAACCCGGTATCGTTTATAGCATTGGAATATTTGATTGAATCGTTGGCTTGGAGGTAGCCTTCAGACGCAAGCAGATAGCGTGGAATTGCCTTTTCGTAGGATTGATCATAAAAGGATTTGTCCCCCTCCTGAAACAGTGTATCCGGGTGCTGTGATGGGCCTTGTAACAAGGAGAGCATAATCAGCAATTGCTTCATATGGGATAAAAATAAAGAAAGGGAGTCGCAAACGCCCCTCCCTTTCTCAGGATGCCAACTATTGACAGCTTGATTTGCACGGGTCTTCTTGACCTCCTCCGCTACTGACAACGATGGAATCCATCGGGTCTTCGCAGCTGGAGAAGAATACAATACCCAGCACAAAAATCAACTTTAGGATCGACTTCATAAGGACCTCCTTGTTTAGCGGTCGTGAATTCAATCTTCCAGATTTGGGCTATCTGGCGTCTCGCCCCTGAGAAGCGCCAGACACTATGCTACGTAGCATCACTTGCTTGTCCTCGTCCCTGGATCAGGTCTTCGGTCTTGATCCGGGATGTCCTGAAATTCAGCATCGTGTTTGCTTGTGGTGGGTCAAACGCGAGGGGTTCTCACGAAAACGACAACTCCAGTGGATTTGGAGTTGATTCCATTGGAATGTGCTCAAGCGTCCTTTAGTGAGGGTTTTTTAGCAAATGTTATATTCTCATATTTCGATGAGCCAAGCTCCTCCCGTACGAAGGATTTGACCCAATGAGGTCGGGGTCGCAGTCTGATTGGAACTTGACTGCTACTGGTCAGTGCGCTATTTTTAGTTCACTAAACCCATTGCTTCGCTATGAAAGCTTCTCTTCTTCTGGTTTTTTGTATCTGCTGGGGTGTGATCCACGCGCAGGAAATACAGTTCAAAACAAGGAGCATTACCAATAAGAAATTTCTGGTCGCTTCAGATTGGCAAGGTTTGGATGTCGATACTGAAAATGGCGAAGACCTCAACAGCGCAAAGTACGGAGGGGCCTACTTCCCACCTTATCGACAAGCAGGGGATGCTGAAGAGGCGCGTACGACCATATCCAGGGGTTTCTTGCTGGCAGAAATGGATGTGATAAATGAAACTACGGCAACATGGGTGGTCGAATTTGTGGAAATTGTTGACTTGCAGGAGGTCTTTCAGGTGGGACTGGAACTGGAACGGGGAGAGTGGGATATTGGGACGGATCGAACGAGTGATTTTGTGGTGTCCCTAACGATTCCTGACAAATTGAAGGAGACTGTTTCGGAGATTTTTGTGGAGCCATCCGAGAACTATCCTGACAACCGGTTTCTGGTTGAGGTATTGAGTTCAGCGGGAAGTGAAGAAAAGATCTATAGTTTCAAGTTGCGTTGTCAGCTCAGCAATTTGGACGAGGCAGACGATACGGTGACCATTACCTCCGACAAGACCTTCTTTTTAGGGGACGAATAATGACCTATCGGGACCTACTTGCACAGTCATCTGAAGCATGGAATGGCGTGAACCCAATTTCACTGTTCACCTTTCTCTCGTTTGCACTTGATGTCATTAGAAAAGGCGATTTTGAGGATAGCCATGGTTTGTTTCGTGACCTGGACGCTGCACATGAGCTTTTGCGCCGGCTACCGAAGGGTGCCGATCCTCACATTAAGCGGGCGACCCTCAAGAATTATGTGCTTGAAGATATCTTCTATGCGCTGAATCGGGGCAAACGGGATGCCACCCGCCTCCAGCGAGCTGCTTATATCATCGACTATCTCGAGGGTTATTTTGACGGAACCAACGTCCATAAGCTCTTGATCACTCAGGGATACATCTTTCTCAAAGAAGGGTTTTCCAGGACCGAGGCTGGCCAATCCACTGATGACCGCCCGATGAAAGCGCTCTTTCACAACCCCGACCCCTACAAGGCACTGGACAATTGTCTCAAGGAACCAGATCAAATTGATGTGGAGGGAAGGTTGAAACCCAATGGTGAACGAGAAATGCCCGCATGGCCGCTACAGGCCTCATTATTCTGTCAAATATTTGCTGTGGACAGGCCTCGCCTGATCCAATTGGCCCTGTCCGGTGGGTTTGACCAGGTACTGAGGGATCTTCGGAAAGACGATCAGCGAGGTGCCGAAAAAACCGATTTGCCGTCGACTCCTTATGGAACCCTCCGAAATTTAAATTGGTGGCACCTGGCGATGATCGCAGTGCTTGTCGCAGGCTTTGTGGCTTTCAATATTCTTGTTCCTCCTAAAACTTCCACCGGAGCTTCCGGGAGACCCAAGCTAGTTCCGAATTCCAGGTTAAGCGAATATGTGGTTGACTGGGGTGATGTGCTCACCGGTCCGTTTGCTGTCATGAGCCCAGAAAGCTCGGAACTGGAACTGCGCCTAGAGGAATTGCAAGGGATAGCAACTCAGAAAAGTACGCAGGTCGTTGGACGTGGCCGGTTGTTGGTACGGCTGATGGTCATCAACAATAAGTCGCGGCCGGTGTTGCCTGCAGCACTCGTAGTGAAGACAGGAAGACCTATTGCAGGCATTCAAACGGAACCGATTGAATACCCGGATAATCTCAGCGCTAACCCTTTCACCGTCGAAATGGGATGCAGGATAGGAGCCATTAGGGAAATCAAAATCCTCAACCCAACACGAAGCAAATTGGAAGCAGGGCAGGGAGTGCTATTATCAATGATCCTGAAACTGGACGATGATTGCGATGAAGGGCTCACCTCAATGGATTTGGGCCTTAGAGTGTATAGTAACCCGGAAGAAGACGATGATATCGTGTGGTTAGCGCAAAAACTACTATTGGCAAACCCCTAGTCGAGAAAGTCTATTTCTGCCCTAAAGGGAAACTTCATCAGGTAATGATGCGCATCCTCGACGGTTATCTGCTTCTGAATGATGCGATAAAGGGTTTCGGTAATTGGACATCTAATCCCGTAGAAATCCGAAAGCGCTTTGATGATATTGATGGTCCTGACACCTTCCGCCGTTTCGTCCATGTCTTCGATGATCTGGTCGATGGTTTCGCCTTCTGCAAGGCGTCTGCCTACCGTGAAGTTTCGGCTGAGGTTGCTGGAGCAAGTGGCCATTAAGTCGCCCACGCCTGCCAAACCCAGGAATGCTTGCACATTTCCGCCCATGGCCTTGCCAATGTGCACCATTTCAACCAGGCCTCTACTGATAAAAAGTGCCTTGGCATTTTCTCCAAGCCCCATTCCACTGACCGTTCCGGCGCCTAGGGCAATGATGTTTTTGAGAATGCCACACAGCTCAATCCCGAGTAGGTCACTATTGCCGTAGATCAGAAACCGGTCGTTTTTGAGTAGTTTCTGACCGATTCTCACGACCTCATCAAACTGACTGGCAATGACGGTGGCCGCCGGCTTTTGGTCCGCAATCTCCTTCGCAAGGTTAGGTCCTGCGAGGCAGCCTACCCTCACGACGGAGCTCTCTTCCTGTATAACCTCACTCATGGTGCGCACATGGTCGCGGCTGAGCTTTTCAGCGGCTGATTTCGGTTTGATCAAGTCAAAACCCTTGGTGCCGTGAATCAGGATGTGGTAGGGGCGGAGGTATGGAGACAGATTTTTCATCATACCCCGGAAGTTCTCAGAGGGCACCATGGGAAAAATAAGGTCACATTCTTCCCCCATACGGCTGATCTCCGCCGTCACTTCAATATTGGGACGAAGAGGTTGGCCCGCACTCTCGCCAGATGCTGCAATCCTGGACGCCTTTTCTGCACTTCTGGCATACATGAGTACCTTGTGGTTTTTCTCCGCCAGGATATTGGCAATTGCCGAGCCAAAGCTACCTGCGCCAATTACACCAATTGCTTTGTCAGATGTGCTTTTCGAGTCCATAACCGTCCAATCTGTTGTGATAATAATAGAGGGTGCTCGGATCCTGGATGACGATTTTGCCCTGTTTCAGGACCAAAGGTCTCCTGGCGTGGTACATTCCCAGATTCTTCAATCCTTCTCTGATGGCATCGTCTGATTTATCCCTGAGATGATCGGCAACACCTATCTTTCCCTTCTTTTCGAGTTTGAAGATCTGTTTTCTGAGTTTTTTGAAAGACAGCTTGAAGCGCTCATAGTCTATGATCAAATCCTCCTCAGGAAGGCGCAATACGTGGTAAAGGTCGAGTTTTGAGTTGCTGCGTTCCAGGAGTTTGAAGCTAGTGAAGGCCACCAGGTGACTGGCAAATACTCTGTTTTGGCCATGAAACTCCTGCACGATCCGTTTCGCCAGGATACGTACGTAGGTTTGCTCCCGCTGCCGGTCATTGGTGACTTTTCCCTCGCTCACGAAATAATCCTTGGGGTTGATGGGATTTTCATTCTTGTCATAGCTCAACCCTTCCTCATCCACATAGTTGCCCAGAATATCCATTCCGCGCCCGATGGTCACGGAAATATTTGAGCCTTTGGTGAAGAACTTGAACATGAAGCTGGCGATTTTGTAACTCGTCGAGAATTCATCATTCTCCTGATAAAAGCGCTCTTGTCCAGTCCGTTTCAAGTGCTCGGTGATCAAGGCCGGAGCTTCCAGCGTAAACTGATAATTGAGTACTACCGGCACAATGAACACTTTACCTTCACCCTCATTTTGATAGATCATTCTTTGGGCCTCAATCGCTGTGCTGAGCAAACCCAGTTTGAGGTTCTTCTCTATTTGCCCTGATCTGGAGCGTGTGCCCCCCGGGAAAAACAGGCTGTGACATCCTCTTTTAATGGCCAGGGTAGAGTAAGTCCTGAGTGTCTCCAGGTATACCGGATTCTTCTTTCTCCGGTCCACCTTGTAGGCACCCAAACTGTTCATGAAGTAGGCAAAAATCTTGATGTTGAAAAGGTTGAGGCCAGCACCATAGATAAATGCGGGTAGACCCAGGAACTGAATAACCCAGCCAATGAGTATCGAGTCGAGATTGCTGAAATGCGTCGGTACCATCACGACAGTACCTTTTGCCGCCAGTTGCCTTAGATGCTCCGGGTATCCCTCTATCTTGATTTTGTCATCCAGGTCTAGTTGCCTGCTGAAAAGCGATAAGAAGCCCTCCACTCTGGCCGCATTGAGCAGTCTCGCAAAGCCAAAGGTGACAAATGTCTTGGCGAATTTGTAATAGGACTTCTTGAAGTTTCCCGAGATTTCACTGGCATATCGTTCGATGATTTTTGCCAGGATCTCGTGTTCGGCCTGTTCAGCTTCCGGAGTACCCTCACTGGTGACTAGCTGATGCTGCATGTCGGACCAGAAGTCCCTTTCATCAGAGGGGTCCACACGCCATGGATTGGCTTTCATCCGCAGTTTTTCCCTGTAGACCGTTGTCTCAAGTTCCTCTCGAAGGGATTTACCCTTCCTCATGGAAAGGAGGTTCTCCAGCGACTTCGTCGTGACCTCTGCTATGAAACCGGCTCGATTCTTCGACAATTGATAAATAGGCCATTCCTTTGTCTTAGGGACAATTTCTGGGTAACGAACTTTCCTATTTATCATATTTTTTTAGTGCCGCGGCTAAGCTGACAAATATAGATTAATCAAGAAAGAACTCGCCTTTACCAACGAAAACGCTCTTGCCGGCAACTCTTACTGATTTGAATTCATTTCCATCCTTACGCGCTTCCAGGTGGAGAAAGCTGGGGCGTCCCATTTCAAATCCCTGTTCGCTGATCATTGGACCTTTTTTTATGCCATATTCTACACAGTAGCAAGCAAGTGGACCATTTGCGGACCCTGTGGCGGGGTCTTCAAGAATCCCAGCCTCCGGTGCGAACATACGTCCGTGGAGGTCTGAACCCGGCCGTTCACCTGAGGGTGTGAAAGCGTAGATAAAGCTACCTCCAAATGCATCTTTCATCCGATCCCAGAGGTCAAGGCGGAACCTAATAGCTTTGACGGCTTCTAGAGAGTTGATGGGTACGATGAGGTAGGGAACCCCGCACGAGACGATCTGCAGTGGTTGGGGAAGCAGGTCCTGTTCTTTTAAACCAAGTACGGCAGCAACTTCTTTTCGCGTTTCCATAACCTCTCCGAATTCGGGAAGTGGTTGATGCATGGTGGCCATAGTCGGGATGTTATATCGGTGCTCCACAGATACCCTAATGTCCCCGATACGTTGACCAAGGATAATCTCAATGGGCTTGTTATGATCGTGATGGACCTCCCGAGCCAAAAAGAAGGCGGTGCCAATGGAAGGATGACCTGCCGTTGGTAGTTCTGTTCGTGGCGTGAAGATGCGCATTGGGAAGGCGCCCTTTTTATTCCTGGGATAAAGAAAGACTGTTTCCGACAAGTTGAGTTCGCCGGCAATGGTCTGCATCAATGACGGATCCACCGGTCTGGCATCCGGAAATATTGCCAGCGGATTACCCCCATATCTTTGCTCTGTGAATACGTCCAGTAGATAATAACTGGCTCTATGCATTGGCTGAAAAAGTCCTAAAAAATCTAAAAAAATTTGTTAAATCTATTGAACCAGCTACTCTTAACAAAAGGTTTTAAAAGCTTAGGAGCGTTTCGTGTACATCGTATTAATATTGCTTGAACAATATGGCTGATAAACTTAAGGACATTCAGGCTCCGGTATCGACCGAAATGGTGGCATTTGAAAAGAAGTTCAGAGCCTCCATGAAGACCAATGTCGTTCTGCTGGATAAGATTATGGGCTACATTGTCAAGCGCAAGGGGAAGCAAATGCGGCCGCTCTTTGTGTTTTTGTCTGCCGGAGTCAATGGCGGGATCACCGAATCCACCTACACAGGTGCTTCCATGATTGAGTTGTTGCATACGGCCACTTTGGTCCATGACGATGTGGTGGACGATGCACATTATCGAAGGGGTTTCTTTTCTGTCAATGCGTTGTGGAAGAATAAGATTGCAGTGTTGGTGGGAGATTTTCTGTTGAGTCGTGGCCTCCTGCTATCGCTTGAGAATGATGATTATCCTTTGCTCAAGATCGTTTCCAAGGCAATCAAGGAAATGAGCGAAGGAGAACTGTTGCAGATGGAAAAGGCGAGGAGGCTTGATATCACCGAAGAGGTCTATTATGAGATTATTCGTGGCAAAACGGCAAGCCTGATAGCGTCCTGCTGCGAGATAGGGGCTTATTCTTCAGGACAAAACAGCGAAGGGGTTAGTGCCTTGAGAGACTTCGGTCTCAATGTCGGTATGGCCTTCCAGATCAAGGATGATTTGTTTGACTACGGGGCTTTTGAAATTGGCAAGCCCACAGGTATAGATATTAAAGAAAAGAAGATGACGCTGCCGCTGCTCTACGCCCTCAGGCAGGTGAAGAGCGGAGAGAAAAAATCCATCATTGGCAAGATCAAAAAGAGCGACAAGAACAAAAAGTACATCGGAGAGGTCATTGCTTTCGTGAAGGCCAATGGCGGTATCGAATATGCC
Source organism: Cyclobacteriaceae bacterium (assembly GCA_965601475.1). GTDB lineage: Bacteria > Bacteroidota > Bacteroidia > Cytophagales > Cyclobacteriaceae > JAWPMT01. The sequence continues at coordinate 4,101,691 of OZ271832.1, forward strand.
ACCTCTGTCATGGAAGACTACCACCAAAAGGCCATTGCAACGCTCACGAGTTTTCCAGAATCTCCCTATCGAGATTCTTTGGAAGAACTAGTCCGATTCACCATTGCCAGAACCAAATGATGCTTCTAAGCCATTAACTGGTTCACTTTCGCCCAACCTCCACCGTTTTCTGCTTCGACACCAAATTTCTTCAATTTAGAGGTAGCCTGACCACTGCGCATGCCTGAAGCACAACAGAGAATCACTGGCTTGTTCCACTTACTGATCTCCACCAGCTTCTTGTCGATCTCCGGTAGAGGGATATTCTTTGATCCTTGTACGTGGCCAGATTGAAATTCCCCTGGAGACCGGACATCCACGATCACCGCTCCGTCCTGGATCATTTGTGCCAACTTTTCCTTGTTCCCTGTGAGTAGTTTCTTGAAGAATGACATAGTTTTTTCCTATCGCTTAATTGATTGGGTCAAAATTAATGGGTACATGAATGCCCTTCTGTAACTGTGGTTACAACGCTCCCCACTTTCTCCCACTTTTTGAATGAATATGGAGTTTTTCACGAAAATTCTGATTTTAGCCTGCTTTTTCTTAAACACTTCATTCACATGAACTTGGACTCAAGTCCTTCAATTGCCCTGGAAAGTGCATTTAGGATGCTATAGTTGAAAATCTTCGATTTGGTGGTGAATTGTGTGGTGTTGTGGGAGAAAGTGTTAGAATTTGTTTAGCTTAGCGCTGGTGGTTTATATTTTTTAGGCTCATATGGCTTTTTTCACAAGCGAGTTTGAGTGTAAGTTAGATACCAAAGGGAGGTTGGTCTTACCTGCAAAGATTAAGACGAACCTCCCCGAGGTCTCTACTAACGAACTCGTCCTCCGAAAGGGGTTCGAGCCTAATCTTACGCTCTATCCTATGATGGAGTACAAAAAAATCCACCATAGAATTTCCTCTCTCAGCGAGTTCAATCCTGAGCAGCGGAAGCTAAAACGTATGTTTTTCAAGAGCATCGCCCAGGTAGAGTTGGATAGTGCTGGAAGGATATTGATACCGAAAGCCATGCTCGCCCATGCCAACATTGAAAAGGAGGCCATCCTCATTGGTATGGGCAACTACATTGAAATATGGAATCCCAAAGTATTCTCGCAAGAGTCTGAGGTGGACAACGATGCATATTCTGACCTGGCTCAGAAATACCTTGACGAATAGCTCGGAATATGCCTTATCATATCCCCGCGCTCTTGCTGGAAAGTATCGATGGTTTGAATATCAAGCCTGATGGTACTTATGTGGATGTCACTTTCGGAGGGGGGGGACATGCCTGGGAGATATTTAATCGATTGACGACCGGTCATTTGCTGGTCTTCGATCAGGACGCTGACGCAAAGCGCAATGCAGCGAGGTTTGAGGCCGACCTGCAAGGACGTTCTTTCACATTTATTGAAGCCAATTTCAGGTATTTATCGAAGTATCTGAGGTTCTACGGAGTGGATAAAGTAGACGGAATTCTGGCGGATTTTGGCGTCTCCTTTCATCAGTTTGACGAATCAGATCGCGGATTTTCAACGCGCTTTGATGGAGCACTCGATATGAGGATGAATCAAAGCGCCGGCCAATCGGCGGGTCAGTTACTTGCTGAGATAGAGGAAAGGGAACTTGTCCATATACTCAGCGCCTATGGCGAGATTAAGAATGCCCGAACGCTTGCGCAGAGAATCATCTCCAGAAGGGTGGAAGGCAGGTTAGAAACGACCGAAGACCTTAAATCCATTGCCCTTGAAGTGGCTCCGAAAGGACGAGAACTCAAGTACCTCGCGCAGCTCTATCAGGCCATTCGAATAGAAGTCAATGAGGAGCTGCAAGTGATAAAAGAATTATTGGAGCAGGTACCGGAAGTATTGCACAAAGGAGGTCGGTTTGCTGGGATTAGTTATCACTCCCTGGAGGATCGATTGCTGAAGAATTTCATTGCGACAGGAAATTTCCTGGGTAAGCAGGAAAAGGATTTCTATGGCAATATCCTGAGACCACTGGAGCCAGTCAACCGAAAACCCATTGTACCGAAATCGGCAGAAATAGATGCGAATAGCAGGTCCAGAAGCGCGAAACTGAGAATTGGTGAAAAGAAAGATGGCTAACAATACTTATCGTATTCCGGAAAATCAGGGACTATTCGCCTGGTTAGAGAAGTTCTTGAAGATCGATCAGACCATTTCTGAGGTGATCCATGTGCGCTTTATGCCGCAAATACTCTTCGTGACTGCCCTGAGCATAGTCTATATCGCCAACAGGCACTATGCCGAGAAGAAAATCAGAAACATCACCCGCCTGGAGACCGAGGTCAACGATCTCCGCGCGGATTACACCAGCCTCAAAGCCGAATACATGTTTGCCAGCAAACAATCCGAAGTGGCGAAGATGGCATCCAAGCTGGGATTGAAAGAATCAAATGTTCCACCCTACAAAATCAAGGTCAAAGTAGAATGAGCATCAAGCGCTCCATATTACTCCGAGCTCGGGTTGCGTTTCTCATCGTATTCCTATTTTCTCTGGCTATTGTCTATAAGCTCTTTGTTATTCAATATGCTGAAGGGGAGCAATGGCGGAAACTGGGCGACCAGATTGGTTTGAAAATCGAGAAGGTGCGTGCTACGAGGGGGAATATCTACTCGGATAATGGAAGTCTCCTGGCCACTTCATTGCCTTATTATATGGTGGCGATGGACCCTTGTGTGCCCAGCGATAAACTCTTCAATGAACAAATCGACTCACTGGCCCAGCGGCTTTCCGGCTTCTACCGGGACCAGTCAGCTTCCCATTATAAAAGAAGAATCACCCAGGCAAGAGCGGAACGTCGGCGCTATCTGGTGCTGAGTCGGAAGGAAATTGACTATCAGGATAAGAAGCTGATCGCCAAATGGCCCATTTTCCGCGAGGGCAGAATGAAAGGCGGCATCATCTTTGAAAAGGCAGAAAAGCGATTTCTGCCTTTTTCTCATTTGGGATATCGCACTGTAGGGGCGGTGAATGCAGAAAACAGGGGTACCGCCGGGCTGGAATACAGTTTCAACAGGCAACTGGCAGGAGAGGACGGACAGGCTTTGTACCAGAAAATGGCCGGAGGTGGTTGGAAACCCGTTTTTGATGGATCTGAGATAAGGCCTGTCAATGGCCTGGACATCCAAACGACAATCAACGTGAACCTGCAGGATATCGCGGAGAATGCGTTGTTGAAGGCGCTGGTCAGGCATCAGGCTGACTACGGTGTTGTCGTACTCATGGAAGTGGCAACCGGGGAGATCAAAGCCATGTCCAATCTCAGCCGCAACTCAAAAGGCAACTACTGGGAACGATACAACTATGCAGTAGGGAGCCAGGGTTCCAGGGAACCGGGATCGACTTTCAAACTGGCGAGCATGATCGCTTTGCTCGAAGAAAAAGACATTGACCTCAACGATACCATCGATACCGGCAATGGGATCTACGAGTTCTATGATGAGGTGATGAAAGATCATAAGCCGGGAGGATACGGTGTGCTCACGGTTCAGGAAGTATTTGAGAAATCGTCCAATATCGGCACAGCCAAGTTGATCAGTCACCACTTTGGAAGCAAGCCGGAGAAATTCACTCAATACCTGAAGGAAATGGGGTTGTCGGAGCCGCTGGGATTCCAAATGGTAGGTGAGGGCAAACCCTACATCAAGAACCCCAGCGACTCGAGTTGGAGTGGCACCACACTCCCCTGGATGTCTCATGGTTACGAGCTGAAAATGACCCCGTTGCAGACCCTCACACTGTACAATGCGGTGGCCAATGATGGGAAAATGGTACAGCCATTGATCGTTCGTGGAATAAGGAAAGCAGATCGCATAACAGATAGGTTTGAAAGCAAAGTCCTCAATAGCAGGATCTGTTCCAGGAACACCCTGCTGAAAATCAGATCCATGCTCGAGGGGGTCGTTATCAGAGGTACGGCCAAAAACATTTATGATGAAGATTATCCCATAGCCGGCAAGACTGGCACCGCGAAGAAGGTCAAAAACGGTCGTTATACAAACCAGTACTACACCTCATTTGCTGGTTACTTCCCTGCCCATGCACCAAAATACAGCTGCATCGTGGTCATCGACAATCCCAAAGGCTATCAGATCTACGGTAGCGACGTGGCTGCGCCGGTCTTCAAGGAGGTGGCGGATAAAATTGCATCGCTGGAAACAGACCTTCATGAAGAGTTGCCGAAGCCAGCCGCGGCATTTGCTGGGGTCTTTCCTGTCATTCGATCCGGATACTTGCCAGATTTGACCAGGGTCTGTGATGATCTGGGGATCCAAAATGAACCCAATGCCGGGGCCCAATCATGGGTACGGACCAAAATCAATGGAGAGCAGGTCCTTTGGACTGACAATCGACCTGTCCACAATCAGGTCCCCAATGTCCAGGGCATGACCCTTAGAGATGCATTATATGTTCTCGAAAACCTTGGCCTCTCTGTGAAGTCGCGAGGGCGTGGACGGGTGTTGGAGCAGTCGTTGACACCAGGCACAAAATTTTCCAAGAACTCTTCAATCAAACTTATCCTTGGCTAATCTCAAAGACATATTGTTTGGCGTCAACTTGCTCGAGTTGCAAGGTGCCCGGGACCTTGAAATCAAAGGTGTATCCTTTGATTCAAGGGCTGTCGGTCAGGGAGATGTATTTGTTGCCGTTTTGGGGCTCACGGTGGATGGACATGATTTCATTGCGAAGGCCATTACAGCTGGAGCCGTTGCCATCGTATGTGAGCGATTGCCAGAGCAATTGGATGAGAAGGTCACCTATATCAAGACTGGTAATAGCAGCGAAGCACTGGGAGTACTTGCTTCGAATTTTCATGGAAACCCCTCTTCGAAATTGGCGCTGGTAGGGATCACCGGGACCAATGGGAAAACAACTTGTGTTACGCTCCTGCACGATCTTTTTACCAGGCTTGGCTACAAAACAGGCCTCATCTCCACGGTTGAGAATAAGATTGGCGATCGTGTGCTCCCTTCGAAATTCACCACACCAGATGCGGTGCAACTCAATGAACTATTGTCGGAAATGGTGGAGCAGGGCTGTACCCATGCATTCATGGAGGTGAGTTCGCATGCACTGATCCAAAACCGTGTCCAGGGGATCGATTTCAAAGGTGGTGTCTTTACGAACATTTCCCATGATCATCTTGACTTCCATAAGACCTTCGAAGACTATATCCGGGCCAAGAAGCTGCTTTTTGACAGTTTGAAGCGTGAAGCTTTTGCCCTCACCAATGTGGATGACAAGCGGGGGAAAGTGATGTTGCAGAACACCAGAGCTTCTCAATACACCTTCGGGTTGAAATCCATTGCCGATTTCAAAGGCAGAATTCTCTCCAATTCTATTCAAGGCCTTCAATTGGATGTGGATAGCCAGGAAGTCTGGTTTCAGCTGATTGGAGATTTTAACGCCTACAATCTGCTGGCGGCATATGGTGTGGCCATGCTGCTGGGAGAAAACAAGGAACATGTATTGGCGACGCTTTCAGGATTGAAAGGGGCAAGGGGACGATTTGAGCAGGTCCGTAATCTGCAGAATATCATCGCCATCGTGGACTATGCACACACGCCTGATGCCTTGGAGAATGTGCTGAAAACGGTCGATCAACTGCGTACCAAGAATGAGAGCTTCATCACAGTTGTGGGTTGTGGAGGGGATCGGGATCGGGCCAAGCGACCCGAAATGGCACGAATCGCCATCAAATTCAGCGACAAAGTGATCCTTACTTCCGACAATCCGCGGACTGAGGATCCTGAAACCATCCTGGATGACATGATGGTGGGTGTGCCTAAGTCAGAACAGCGCAAAGTCATGCGTATCACCGATCGTCGGGAGGCGATTAAGGTGGCTTGCAGCATGTCTCAGGATGAGGATATTGTCCTCGTTGCTGGGAAAGGGCATGAGGACTATCAGGAGATCAATGGTGTGAGGTCACACTTTGATGACAGGGAGGTTTTATCGGAAATGCTAAATAATAGCTGATGTTGTACTATCTGTTTGACTTCCTGGAGAAAGAATTTGAACTGATTGGTGCGGGAGTGTTTCGATACATCTCCTTCCGAGCAGGGATGGCAGCTATTTTCTCTTTGCTCATTACCATCGTCTTTGGCAGACGATTGATCGACAAGCTCCGCGAATTTCAAATTGGAGAATCGATCAGGGATCTGGGTCTTGAGGGACAGATGTCCAAGAAGGGGACTCCTACTATGGGAGGTATCATCATCATTGCAGGTATTGTGCTCCCCACCCTGCTATTTGCCAAGATGCTCAATGTCTATATCATCCTACTGGTGGTCGCTGCGCTGTGGATGGGCATTATCGGGTTCATTGACGACTACATCAAAGTCAAAAAGAAAAATAAAGAAGGCCTCCGTGGTAAGTTCAAAGTGCTGGGACAGGTGGTCCTGGGACTGTTCGTGGGTCTTGTTATGGCGTTCCATGAAGACGTCGTAATCAGGGAGTTTCTCACAGATGGCACCTATGTCGATAAGCAGGCCATGCTCACTACAATCCCTTTCTTCAAGAACAACGAGTTTCAGTATCAATGGCTGCTTCCTGAATTTGTGGAGCGGTTCACCTGGGTGCTTTATGTATTTGTAGTCATATTCATCGTGACGGCGGTGTCCAACAGTACCAACCTGACCGATGGATTGGATGGATTGGCAGGTGGAATTTCCGCTATTGTGGGTTTGACATTGGCCATATTCGCCTACCTGTCAGGTAATGCCATCTTCGCAGATTACCTCAACATCATGTACATCCCCAATTCCGGGGAGTTGGTGATTTTTTGTGCGGCTTTTGTCGGTGCATGCATCGGTTTCTTGTGGTACAATGCCTATCCCGCCCAGGTGTTTATGGGTGATACCGGCAGTCTGTCGCTAGGTGGAGTGATAGCGGTCCTGGCTTTGGTCATTCGAAAAGAACTACTGATACCTATACTCTGCGGCATTTTTGTGCTGGAGTCACTTTCTGTGATGATTCAGGTATTCTGGTTCAAGTACACGAAGAAGAAATACGGAGAAGGCAGACGGGTCTTTATGATGTCTCCCCTCCATCATCATTATCAGAAAAGAGGTCTGCCAGAAGCCAAAATCGTGACCCGGTTTTGGATTTCAGGTGTGTTGATGGCCATTCTGACGCTCGCAACTTTAAAACTTAGATGAAAGAAAACGCTTAAAACATGACGATACAAGACATTGCTAAGAAGAACGATCAATTCCAGTCTCAGGCACTTGGCTTGACGGAGTTGATCCCCAAAGCGGATATGCTTGAGTTCGCAACGCTTTTGAAGAGGAAAGCGGCCCAGATCCATCACCTCTTTTCGCAGTTGCTGCACATACAGAATACGAACTCCTTCTGGGTCACCTATGAAAGCATGGATGACGTCATGGAGGAGTTGGTGTATGAACTGGATCGTCTCCACGACCTCAATTGTGTGATGCAGATAAGACCCGTCGATGATTTTATCAAGGGGGGTTATGATCTACTGTCTGTGTACTCCATCAGCAGTGATCAGGTAGTCAAAATGAGAAATCAAACTAAAGCCAAAGCGTAGATGATGAAATCGCTGGTAGTATTGGGTGCAGGTGAGAGTGGAATAGGTGCTGCCATCTTGGGCAAGCAGCAGGGGTATCGTGTGCTCGTGTCTGACAGCGGAAAAATCAGCAGCGAGACCAAGGACATTTTCCGGCGGGAAGATATTGCCTTTGAAGATCTGGGTCATACGGATGAGGTGATGAAAGGGGACCTTGTGGTTAAGAGTCCTGGAATTCCCGACAATGTCAAAGTGGTTATCGACTTGCTGGCAAGGGGTATTGAGGTGATCTCCGAAGTAGAGTTTGCGTTCCGTTTCATCAAGGGCAAAAAGGTGATCGCCATTACTGGTACCAATGGAAAGACGACTACGACCCTACTGACCTATCATTTGCTCAAGACAGCCGGATACAAAGTTGCCCTGGGGGGCAATGTGGGTGTGAGTATTGCAAAGCTGGCCGCTCAGGGTATTTATGACTATTATGTCGTGGAAGTGAGTAGCTTTCAATTGGATGGTATCGTTTCCTTCAGGCCCGATATCGCCGTATTACTCAATATTACGCCAGATCATCTTGATCGTTATGCCTACGATTTCAACAAATATGTACAGTCCAAATTCAGAATTACTGAAAATCTGACCAAGGATGAGTGCTTCATCTACTGCGCAGATTCTGAGCCTATAACCAGCGAATTGGCACGTCGAAAGGTACAATCGAGTTTGTTTGCCATCTCAGCGGCAAGAAATTCCGGAGCCAGTGCCTACCTGGAAGATGATCACCTCATTTTCAATTACGAATTCAAGAATAAAGGCCACCAAAAGCGGATCCCGCTGGCCGAGATTTCGCTCATTGGCAAGCACAATATGATCAATGCCATGGCTTCTGTGCTCTGCGCCTTAAATCTCGATGTGTCTCTGGAGAAAGTGCTGAGAGGCCTCAAATCCTTCAAAAACATTGCTCATCGTCTCGAATTGGTGGCTGAGATAGATGGTGTGCGCTATATCAATGATTCTAAGGCCACAAATGTGGACGCGGTACTTTATGCCCTGGATGGCGTTCGGGCTCCCATCATATGGATAGCCGGGGGTATCGACAAAGGCAATGACTACACTACTATCATGCACCTTGTGAAAGAGAAGGTGGCGCATTTGATATGCATTGGCGTCGACAATGAGGTATTGAAGAAGTCCTTCGGAAATATGGTACCTACGTCGGAAGCATCCTCTATGGAAGAGGCACTAAAACTGGCCAGGAAATTTGCGCAGGAAGAAGGAGCGGTATTGCTGTCGCCTGCGTGTTCCAGCTTCGATAGGTTCAAGAATTACGAGGATCGGGGAGATCGATTCAAGCGTATCGTGAAAGAATTCAAGGGTGACAAAAGCGTAAAGTCATGAATGTGATTAAGGATTGGGCATACAGACATTTGAAAGGAGATCCCATCATTTGGTTTGCAGTGATATTGCTCTCCCTGTTTAGTATTGTCGTGGTCTACAGTGCCACGGGCAGTCTCGCTTATAAGATGATGGGCGGTAATACCGAGTATTACCTTATCAAGCATTCAGCACTTGTTTTTTTGAGTTTGTTTGCGGTGTGGGTAGCGCATAAAATCGACTATCGCTACTATTCCAGAATTTCGCGTTTGCTGCTCTGGATTTCCGTGCCGTTACTCGTATTTACCTGGCAATTTGGCACCAATATCAACGAAGCCTCAAGGTGGTTGACGATTCCAGTCATCAACCAGGCTTTTCAACCGTCGGATCTGGCCAAGTTGGCTTTGTTGATCACGCTGGCAAGCATGTTGGGGAAACGCCAGAAAACCATCTCTGATTTTCAGAAGGCCATCATCCCCATGCTCATATGGATTGGCCTTGTATGCGGTCTGATCGCCATGACCAACATCTCGACGGCGGTGTTGCTGTTTCTCACCTGCATGCTTTTGTTGTTCCTTGGGCGTGTACCCATCAAGTATCTCGCGTTGCTCATCATCATAGGTGGTATCTCTGGATCTGCAGCAATCTTTCTGGGGCAAAGAGGCGATACAGCCATCAGTCGGGTTGAAAGTTTCTTTGAAGATGGTGACAGCTTTCAGGCGCGTCAGGCGTATGTGGCCATAGCTACCGGAGGTATGTTTGGCAAGGGCCCGGGTCAAAGTGACCAACGAAACTATCTACCACATCCTTATTCGGATTTTGTTTACGCCATCATACTTGAGGAATATGGTTTGATTGGTGGTGTCACTGTGCTGTTTCTCTATTTGACACTGCTCTATCGGGGTATGAAAGCCGCCTTTAGTAGCGAAAAACCTTATGGCGGGCTACTGTCGGCAGGATTGAGCTTTGCGCTCGTGGTGCAAGCCATGGTCAACATGGGTGTCGCAGTGGGCTTGGGGCCGATAACGGGTCTGCCGCTCCCCCTGCTCAGTATGGGTGGGACGTCCCAACTCTTCACCGGTCTCGCTTTGGGTATGATCATCAGTGTCAGCAGAGGGAAGCATGCCGGTGGTAATAAAGAATTGAAAAACGAAATGGTTAACGAAGTCTCAGAAGCTGCCTAATGAATGAGCGCCGCACATATCGCATTATGATTAGTGGAGGGGGTACCGGAGGACATATCTATCCGGCCATTTCTATTGCTCAGGCCCTGGAGTCGATGCTGAGTGAGGTAGAGATTCTCTTTGTCGGTGCAAAAGGCAAGATGGAGATGACCAAAGTCCCGCAAGCGGGCTACGATATTATTGGCTTGTGGATCAGCGGGTTGCAAAGGAAGTTAACGCTGAGCAATCTCCTTTTTCCCTTCAAATTGGTGAGCAGCATCTGGAAGTCATTTGCCCTTCTCAAGTCTTTCAAGCCCGACGTGGTGGTAGGCGTGGGTGGGTATGCCAGCGGACCCCTGCTCTATGCGGCGGCGTCCAAGGGACTGCCAACCTTGATTCAGGAACAAAACTCCTATGCCGGGTTGACCAACAAGTGGCTTGCCAAGAAGGTGAGAACAATCTGTGTCGCGTACCAAAATATGGAACGTTATTTTCCAGGGGATAAGATCGTACTTACAGGCAATCCGGTAAGGGCTTCTGTCAATGCAAATGTCGACCGTGCTAGTGCTGCGAGTCACTTTGATCTTCATCCGGACAAAAAAACGATTCTGGTAGTTGGTGGTAGTCTGGGTGCTCGTACGATCAATGAAAGCATTATTGCCGGATTATCGAAACTGCGGGAAGCAGGTGTACAACTGATCTGGCAAACCGGAGGATACTATTACCAGGAGATGGTGGATCGCTCGAAAGCTGAGGATTTGACGGGGATTAAGATGCTGGATTTCATCACTGAGATGAAATACGCCTATGGTGCTGCAGATGTGGTGATTTCCCGAGCCGGGGCACTGGCAATAGCGGAACTCACACTCGTTGGTAAGGCCACGATTCTTGTGCCCTCGCCCAATGTGGCTGAAGACCATCAAACTTTGAATGCCCGGGCCCTGGAGGAGAAAGATGCCAGCATCATGGTTGAAGATGCCAGGGCTGGCGAGCATTTGGTTGACGCGGCGCTGCAATTGCTGAATGACGATGAAGGTATTCGGATGTTGGAGACGAACATCAAAGCATTGGCCAGGCCAGATGCTGCTAGAGATATTGCTAACGAGGTAATGAAATTGGTGGATTGAGACTGGACGAAGTACATAGCGCATATTTTATTGGAATCGGAGGGATCGGTATGAGTGCCCTGGCTCGATGGTTCAAAAACCGCGGTCTTGAGGTGGCGGGATATGACCGTGTGAGTACACCATTGACGCAGCAGTTGGAAGGTGAGGGCATCGAAGTTCACTATACGGATGATATGGACTTCATCGGTGCAGCTTTCAGCGAACCTAAAACCACGCTCGTCGTGTATACGCCGGCAGTTCCTGCTACACATAGTGAGCTGGTCTATTTTCAAACCCATGGTTTTGCTGTGAAGAAGCGGTCTGAGGTGCTGGGCATTATCAGTCGTGGACACCACACCATTGCTGTGGGTGGGACGCATGGAAAGACCACAACTTCTTCCATGATTGCCCACTTGCTCAATACCCATGAGGGGGCTGTTTCGGCTTTCGTTGGAGGTATCATGACCAACTACGATTCTAACCTGATTATGGGTGATGAGGACGCGCCAGTCGTGGTGGAGGCAGATGAGTTTGATCGATCATTCCTTCGTCTGACCCCCAATTACTCCATTCTGACCTCACTGGATCCAGATCATCTTGACATCTATGGGGACGAAGCCTCCATGCAAAGCACTTATTTGGAATTTCTATCGCTCAATGATAAAAAAGCTCAATTATTACTACACATCGATACGGTTCGCCAGCTTGGCGACCAACTTGATGGTTTTTCTTATCAATCTTTTGGCCTGGAGAATTCGGACATTCGGGTTGCCAATCTCAAAGTCCGGGATGGCTATAACGTATTCGACTATCTGGGGGCAAAGGAGATAAGGGATCTGCACCTTCAATTGCCGGGCTATCACAATGTGTCCAATGCCGTGGCCGCTATCACCGTGGCGCTGGATTGTGGTATTGATGCGGAAATCATAAAGTCACGGCTTGGTAGTTACCAGGGGGTCAAGCGTCGCTTTGAATACCATTTGAAAACGGACAAGGTGGTGTTTGTCGATGACTATGCACATCACCCATCCGAGATTGAGGCCTTGATCACCTCTGTGAAATTCTTGTATCCTGGCAGGAAGGTGACAGCCATTTTTCAACCGCATTTATACACAAGGACACGGGACTTTCGTGAAGGTTTTAGCGAGAAACTTTCTCTAGCCGACGAATTACTCATGTTGCCTATTTACCCCGCGAGGGAGGAGCCGTTGCCAGGAGTCACTTCCGAAATCATCTTAAAGGACGTTACTACACCAAGCCGGATGATAGCCAAGGCTGATCTTCCGGGTATACTGGACGAAATAGAAACGGATATCGTCCTTACGGTAGGTGCCGGAGATATTGATCAATTGGTGCCTGTTATTGCCGATCATTTAGAGAGGAGGGAAGATGTTGAGGCATAGTGTGAAGCAGGTATTTGTCGTTGGCAGCTGCGCCCTGGTGCTGCTCATATTGATTGGTTTTTCCGGTGCCCGAAATGCTGACCGACCCATTCATGATGTATTGATTGACATTGGAGAGCAGGAAGGGAATCTCTTCATCGATCAACCGGAGGTCCTGAGCTTACTCAATGCCGGAAACACGGACTATGTGTTGGGGCTGGCCATTGGCGAAGTTGATTTGAAGCTATTGGAAAGCAGGTTGGAGGACCACGCCTTTGTGCAGGATGCACAGGTTTTTCATGACCTCAAGGGCAATCTGAGGGTATCCATCACCCAGGCCAAACCCATTGCCAGGGTATACAACACGAATGGCCCGGACCAATACATCGATGAGTTGGGTAACCTTTTGCCATTCAATACCAAGCATACAGCCAGGGTGCCTCTGTTGGAGTTAGACAAGAAGGTGACATGGCAAGCATCACTGCTTGAGGATGAGGCAGGTCAACAGATCTACGATCTACTCCGCTATATCGAGCAAGATGAGTTTTGGAAGGCACAAATTGCACATTTGGTACTCAACAAGAAGGGTGAGATCGAAATGATACCACAGGTAACCAAGCAGCGAATCATTTTTGGTGTGCCGGAAAACATAGTGGATAAATTCAAGCGACTTGAAATATTTTATAAAGACATACTGCCCGTGAAGGGGTGGAATACTTACGCCGTTGTAAACTTGAAATTTGAAAATCAAATTGTCTGCGAATGACCAGGCAACCTAACTGGATAAAGAAATGAAAGAGGATAAAATCATCGTTGGCCTTGATATCGGAACTACCAAGATCTGCGCCATTGCTGGTCGGAAGAACGAGTTTGGGAAGCTCGAGATTCTGGGCATGGGCAAAGCCGTATCCGATGGTGTGATCAGGGGAATCGTCACCAATATTGATAAAACCGTCCATGCGATCGAAAAGGCCGTCGCGCAGGCCTGTGAGCAGGCGAATCTGGATATCCGTGTGGTGAATGTTGGCATCGCTGGCCAGCACATCAAAAGCGCGGTGCATCATGGTTCAATCACACGTGAGTCAGATGACGAGATCACGGTGGAGGATGTCAATAGGCTGTCCAATGACATGTACAGGATTGTAATTCCTCCCGGTAGTGAAATCATCCATGTGATGCCCCAGGATTATATCGTGGATTACGAAGATGGTATCAAGGACCCCGTGGGGATGTCCGGCGTGAAGCTGGAGGCCGATTTCCACATCATCACGGCCCAAACCAACGCGATCAACAATATCAACCGATGCATCAAACGTGCGGGTCTGGAGATTGAAAACCTCATTCTCGAGCCCCTGGCTTCCAGCCTTGCGGTGCTCAGCGAGGAAGAAAAAGAAGCTGGCGTGTGTCTTGTCGATATTGGTGGTGGCACAACCGACATTGCCATCTTCTATGACAATATCATTCGTCACACGGCTGTGATTCCTTTCGGGGGCAATATCATCACTTCCGATATTAAGCAAGGTTGCCGCGTCATGGAGCACCAGGCTGAGCAGCTCAAAACAAAGTTTGGTCGGGCCATCGCTGAAGAGGCAAGTCCCAATGAGATCGTATCCATCCCTGGCTTGCGAAATCGGCCGGCAAAGGAGATTTCTGTCAAGAACCTGGCTCATGTCATAGAGGCCCGTATGGAGGAGATCATCGAGATGGTCCATACAGAGATTATCACGTCGGGCTATCACAAGAAGCTCGCTGCGGGGATTGTCGTGACCGGTGGTGGATCACAATTGACAAACCTGGGACAGCTCTTTGAATACATGACAGGTCTCGATGCACGGATTGGCTATCCCAATGAGCATTTGGGCAAGAGTAAAGTGGATGCTGCGAAGAGTCCAATGTTTGCCACTTCCGTGGGATTGGTGCTCTCGGGCTTTAAGGCCCTGGATTTTCGAGAGATGCAATACATGGAGCGTGCTCAGGAACGCGATGGGCGCCGAAGGCGCGAACGTCCCGATGGCAATTTCTTCCAGAATATCCTGGAGAAGACCAAGGGACTGCTGATCGATGATGTAGATGACAAAGAAGATTATTAGGTCATGATCCGTAGATCGTGACACTTGGAATAGAACTAAGATATTATGGCTGAAAATACATACGCTTTTGACATGCCCGCCCACCATAAGTCCATCATCAAGGTGATGGGCGTCGGCGGAGGAGGTAGCAACGCGGTGAACCACATGTTCAACCTTGGCATCAAGGATGTGGAGTTTGTGGTTTGTAACACCGATAGCCAGGCGCTTCAGAGCAGCCCGGTCATCAACAAATTGCAGATAGGAATCAACCTGACAGGGGGTCTGGGTGCAGGTGCCAACCCTGAAAAAGGACGCAATGCTGCGATTGAAAGTAAAGAAGATATTCGTGAGCTGCTGTCCGATGATACGAAGATGCTCTTCATCACGGCAGGTATGGGTGGTGGTACCGGCACAGGTGCAGCACCTGTTATTGCGGAGATCGCCAAAGAGATGGAGATTCTGACGGTTGGTATTGTCACGGCGCCATTCGGGTTTGAAGGGCGCAAGAAGATGAACCAGGCCAACGAAGGAATCCGGTTACTCAAGGAACATTGTGACACCGTGCTGGTGGTGCTCAACGATAAAATCAAGTCTATCTTCGGTAACCTCGCCATTAGTGAGGCCTTTGCACAAGCTGATAACGTATTGACCACGGCCGCGAAGGGTATCGCTGAGATCATCACGGTGCCGGGTTACGTCAACGTGGATTTTGAAGATGTGAAGACCGTCATGAAAAACGCGGGTGCGGCCGTCATGGGATCTGCGCACACCAGTGGAGACAACCGCGGCAGAAGGGCGGCTGAGATGGCACTGAATTCGCCATTGCTCAACAACCAAAACATCAACGGCGCGCAGAAGATCCTGCTCTCCATTATGTCTGGCGAAGGTGCTGAATTGCAAATGGACGAGCTGTCAGACATCACAGATTACATCCAGGACTTTGCTGGTGATGAAGCGGAGGTGATCTTCGGTCATGGAGTGGATCCCGAACTTGGTGAGGAAATCGGCGTGACGGTCATTGCCACGGGCTTCGCCAGCGAAGAAGATATGCAGCTCAAGGTACGCAAGGCGCCTACTCCCGATACCATGGAGCTGTTGAAGGCGGAGATTCAGCAGGAAATAGAGATCGAGGAAAAGAATTTGCTGCATAAGAAGCGGGTCTTTGATTTGGAGTCCTCCAGGCAGATCAATCAGATCAGCCTTTTCGATAAGCGTGAGGAAGAACCGGAGGAAGATACCGCACCTGTGGAATCTCGTGATTTCACCTTTGATTTCGAGGAACCCAGGGAGGAACGGAGCTTCGAATTGGAAGGATTCGAGATGGAGGACAATGATTTCGAGGATGCCGAGGAGGAAGCCCCGGTTGCGGGGTCGTTCACCTTCGAATTTGAGAGACCAGAGCCCAGGGAAATAGATCATGATGATGATGAGGAAGAAGACTTCCTGATTGAATTGAACAGCAATGGTTCACGGGAGTTTCCGAGCCGGGAAGAGGAAGAAGAGGATCACCAGATCGAGGAATTGACAGAAGGTCCTGCCCATCCTGTCTCACGACGTGTGGCACTCATGGAAGAACGCCGTCGCAGGGAAGAGGAGCTGGAATCAGCGAACCAAACGCCGCAGCCGATGTCTGGGATGACTACGGAAAGCTTTCGGGAGAAGTGGGATGTACCTGCTTATGAGCGCAAGAAGGTGAAACTGCGGGATGTGCCGCACTCCTCGGAGCGCAATATCTCCAAGTTCAACCTTACCGACGATGACCAGATTCTGGGCAATAATCGGTTTTTGCACGACAACGTAGACTGATCGTCAAACAGCCATAATGAAGAAGCCGGGGGAGACTCCGGCTTTTTTCGTTTCAGGAGATGTGCAGGCGTTGAGGCAGCCACGACTGTCACAATGCGCATCTCATCAGCCCTGGCGAAAGCTCGAGGCAACCTGCATTTTCCGGGAATACTGTGAAGTCATCATAGGTTCCGTCAATAAATGAGTAGAAGAGAGTTACGTCCCGCATATACGTACCCTCGACCTTTGAATCCGGAAACCAGTATAGAAAGAACCATGTTTCCCCAAAGACCGCCCCTCGAAAGTCGATTCCGGTTATCTCTATGGGCGTGTTGTTGGTGGATCCTGCCGCTTCCAGTGGGCTTAGATCCATGCATTCGCCATTTTTCTCCACAAAAAGTATGGCCGAATCATATGGATTGAGGCCCAGTTCTCCACACCTGTAACATTTACCGAAGAGCGGGTTGTAGGTGAATCTCGTGTCATCACAATCCTCACTGCAGGATAGCAGCAGGAAAACACTCAACAATAGGAGCATATTTCTCATTTTGGGGAAGGTTGATGAAAAGTACCATACAAGATAGTGATTTTTCATGTCCTTCGGTTTGACGGTCCGGCTGGAATTGATTTCAGGTTGAATGACTTTTCCTCTGTCAGAAAGCAGTTCTTGCCCTCCTTGCCACCAATCATGCATGCCTTGAAGTGAATCATGCACGCCTCAACTCAAATCGCGCGTTTCCGGATGCCAATCATTCATTCCTGAGTGTGATTTGTGGTCCTCCGAGTACAGATCTTGTATTTATGGGCCCGGTTTGCCTATTTATCGTTGCTAATCATGTGTTTGCCAGTGCGATTCAAGGATAGCTGATATCGAATCTCAAGCCACTCAGACCGATTCATGCTCTTATGAAGTTGGTTCATGCATTTCATTCGATCATTTTGGATCAAATATGATCAAATACGAACAATTGAAGTTGGATTGGCATTCCTGCGCACCGGTGAGCGCCCAGATATTGTGATCGATGGAAACGGCGTCTCCTTACTGGACCTTAGTTATCAATCCAGGCGCTTTCCGGTTTCGATATAGTTCCAGATACTTGGATCGTCCGGGTCGCCGTATTTGTTTTCGCCCGTCCAGGTGTAAGACCTGAAGTCCCCATCAAATACGAGTTGTCCCAATCGTTCGTGGAACTCTTTGGACTGGTTGTCCGGATCATGTCTGATGGTCAGGGTGCGGCCCTCTGGCTGCCATTCCAAAATGTCAAATTGGACCTTATGCCAATTGCTGAACATCGAGACCATTTCGAATCGTTGCAATTTCCTGTTGTAGTGGATCAACCAGCGGTAGGTCCTTTGTTTGCCAGTTGAGGAAAGGGCCTGTGCGTCTAGCTCAATGAAGGTGCTATCCAAAGTATAACTACCAATGCGGGTACTCTTTTCCCACCAGGTCTTTTCTGCGTTATCCTCGTGTACCTCCCATTTCCCAATCAGGAAGTCCAGGTCCCGGATGCTTTGTTCCTGGGCTTGGGTGCCGGTTACAAAATGAAATGTGCAGAAGAGCGTCAAAAGGCTCGTGATGGTGGGTCTGTTCCTCTTTTTGGGCTCTGTCGGTTTGGGTTGGCTCATTTTTGATGGCTTTGGAAGGTTCATGTCCTTTTTGAACGCGGGCATATAATACAAGATGAGGTTGCGCGACACACATCCTATACCCAGAGACATAACCCTGGCAGTGATAGACCAATGGTGCTCCGAGGCTTACTCCAGGTCAACGTCGAAGGTTTTTACAACAGTTTGCCCCGAAGAGCCACCTACCTCATTGCCAAATTCCACGGCTGCCAGATAACTCTCAGCTGGCACCACACCGGACTCCACCAAATAAGTCAGTAGTTCATCGACATCCACAATTCCTTTGTTTCTGGGTTCGGTTCGCCTGAAAGCGAGATAGGTCCAGTTCGATCCTGGTGGTTCCCAGTCAGGCTCACCCCTGAAAAACTGATAGGTGCCATGGGTCGTGGTTACCTCTCCCTGAAACGCACCGAAGGGCACCAACTCCGAGGCGTCTTCCCAAATCATGAATTCAAACTGGATGTTCCCCGGGTTGACACTAGCGGAGGCGTTGATCCAATTGTCAAAGGCGAGGTTATAGGGACCGTCCGTTTTGTTGACCTGCACCTCGTACGTGACTTTCAACCTTTCAATGCTTACGATTTCCCGGGGCAATAATCTGGTAGTGGAGGCGGGCTGCCATGGTTTCCAGCCATAGATCAATTGGGGGTAGGCGATCACCCCTCGCGCGGATTCCGGAAACCGCCAATCCCAGCCAAACAATTGGCTATTGGAATCCTCGAATACATAAATGCACTGGCTGAAGCTATTGGCGCCAAGACTGCCGGTGTTCCAGGTATTGTTTTCGATTAGAAAATCACCTAGCATGAGCGTTGCGAAGGCCTGACAACTGCTGGATGTGGGACTTTTAAAAAGGGGAGAGTCGATCGAGCCAACAACTGGGGGATCCTGGACCGCAGGCGCGGTAGGTGTGCTGATTGTATCGTCATCCTTGCAGGAATACAACACCATAGACATTGCACAGACTAGTATCCATAAGGTCCTGCTGAGGTGTTTGTTCTTCATGCGGGTTATTGGGGAGTCAGCTTGACAAGTCTACCCTCATTTTCACCAATAGGGCTGCCTTTGTCGATAAGGATGACCAGGTCACCACCGGGCAATTCTGCAATGTCCCTCACCCGGCCGATACCCTCCCACAACCTTTCTGACTGACTAGAGACAAGATCGTATTTTACGATGCTCTGCTCAGCCAGTGCTCCCATGAGGAAGGTGCCATTGTATTCGCTGAAATTACTGGCAAGCACTTTGGTCAGGCAGGAGGGAGCGATGCTTGGTGTCCATTGCACAATTGGGAGTTGTGAAATGTCACCAGCTTCGGCTTCGGTCATGGATGAGACGGGAGTGCCGTCGTAATTCAAGCCATATGAGAAAAGGGGCCAACCGTAATTTTCTCCTTTGACTATAATGTTCATTTCGTCACCACCCATGGGGCCATGCTCGTTCTGGTACAATATGTTCTCTTCGGCATCATAATACAGCCCCTGGGGGTCTCTATGGCCATAGGTCCAAATGCTCGTAGGTTGCGTAAATCCCTCAAATATGGGATTGTCAGCGGGAACTTCGCCTTCCCAGGTAAGCCGATGGATCTTGCCCACATCCGACTGCAGGTCCTGGCTTCCGGGCTCTGGGTATGGGTTGCCGCCGCTACCCTGACTCACGAAGAAATGGGTGTCGTTTTGCCATGCAATACGCGAGCCGATGGAAAAGGCATTGGTTTCAAAGATTACCTCGAAATTGCGTACGTTCGGGCTCTGAAATTGGAATCGGGCAACCCTCATGGTGTAATCGCTCCCTACAAAGGCGATGTATACCAATTGATTGCTTTGAAAGTTGGGATGTAAACTCACATCCATCAGTCCTCCATAGGTGAGGTACCTGTCGCTGACGGTGGCTACCTCGGGAATATTCGGCAGGGGGGTAAGCTCCCCACGGTCATAATAGAACAACGTACCTAATCTTTCGGAAATAAGATATTCCTCCTCCCCGAGGACTTCAATGGCCCAGGGTATCGTGAAACCCGTGGCCAATACTTCAGCACCCTCGAAGGCTACCTGCTCGTCATCACCGCATGAGACGATGACAGAGATGATCGTCATTGATATGAGAAATCCTACACGCTTCACTTCACTCCTCCGTCGATTGACTTGTTATGAAAATACCACATTCTGATTTCATTTGCAACAAAGGGAGATACGACGTCTGTGGTCTTTTCAGCAACCTCCTAATCAACTGCCAGTGAGGGGTTTTGAAATTAAAATTTGTCATTGTCGGCAGGCCGCCTACACCAGTTTCGATATCAATCCGACAATGGCGATGATGAGTCCGGTGGCCCCAATGGCCCGCCCGTTGGTCATACCATTCAGGATACCAATGATGAGTTTAATTGAGCTTACTACAATGAAGGCCACGACCGATATGATCAGCCCAATAGACAAGAGAATGATCCCTAAGGCGATCAATCCTAATGGATACATCATTGGCGAGTCTTCGAATAGTGATTCTCCAAAGATTAAATAAGCCAATCCGAGCAACAAACCCCCAGTCAGCGCCAAGAATACAATCCCCAAGAGATTGAATAGAAAGCTGCCCAGGGGAGTTTGCAGATCAGCTTCCATTCCTTCCTCTTTCGGGTCGAAGCTCATCTGTTGTTTCATGTATTTTCCCGTTAATTTGTTGAAGCCAAACATCAAATTGCCATAGAAGAGCTTTGGTGCTTTTTCTGGAAGATCATCCAACCATTTCTCCAGGCCCTCTGCCTTTCTCGGGAAAAAAATCTCAATTACCGTCAGCGATAAACCTACAATCTCGAGCAGAAAATCCATGGCATTAAATAGGATCGGATGGGTGCCTCTAATAAATTTAATGAAAAAGGGTGTGGTGAAGGCCATTGATAGGAACCCGTTTGAAGGTGAAATAGCCTTGGTAGGGGAGCATCCTGCACAATATCGCCTGTCTGCTTAAGTTTATAAGATATCTGCCATTAAAACTTCTTTTCGGTGAAACGACTCGCATTGCCACTTGTCATTATTGCTATACTTATCGAAGGCTGTAGCGACGAAACGATACCCAATGAGTTGCCAGTGGCTGCAGATCAGGTATTCACGGTCCAGGAGCATCCGGAGGATGGAACCTCCATAGGATTCTTCAAGGCTGAAGATATCAACCAGGATGAGCTTACCTATAGTTTGAGCAATACCCGTCTGGGGGTGGTCATAGGTATTCGATCCGGGGAATTGACGGTGACAGATGGTGATTTGATAGACTATGAAGCGATTACGCAGCTCAGTCTGCAGGTGACCGTGAGCGATGCTGAGGGTTCTACAACGGCTAATCTGACAATACAGATCGAGGACATCGATGATGGGCCGCTCTCAGTGTACGAGCAGGAGCTGATTCCCTACTTCAAGTACATTACCCTATGGCAGGACCCCACCACCGGTTCCATATCTGCTACGCGCAAATGGGTTGAGCCGATGAAGATATTTGCCGAAGGTGCCAATATTGCCAGCAACATGAGCGTCCTGGACGAAGCCATTGAAGACTTCAATGTACTCTTTTCAGATGGTTTTGAGATAAGGACGGTCAATCAGCAACGTCAGGCCAATACGCATGTCATTTTCGGGGATGCCGCATCTGTGAGGGAGGTTTGGCCGGATATGTACCAACTCATCAGGGGCGGACAGTTCATTGGCTATGCGCTCTACAACAGCAATAACGATGATGAGATCTACCAAGGTCGTATCTGGGTGGTGGAGGAGGGTTTTCTAGGAATTGTAACGCATGAGATTGGACATATTCTGGGTTTTGGCCATTCCAGTCAATGTGAAGGTGCCCGAAGCATTATGTGTTCGTCAGTAGGTGTGTCCCTTGATGCGCTACCCATGGATGAAGATGTTGTCCGGTACCAGTATCACCCTCAGATGGCACCCGGCACTTCATCTGCTGAGATCGAGGAGGTGTTGACCGGTATTTTTGTGGCGAATTGATCATTTCAATTCTCTTCCTGCCGGCAGGTTTCTGAGAACCTACATCTTTTTCAATGTGGTGCCTACGCCTGTTTGATCGGCGATCCATCCCTCCTCTAATTCCAGGGTCCATCCATCGCCGGTTACGGTTTTTGAGCTGATGTCGAGGGGTACAGAAACGGTGACGTGGCTCCAGTTGGCACTGATCAATGCGCCCTTTTCAACGGTGAGGATGCCCCAGTCGGCGGTCAGTCTTAGGGTAGGGTAGACGGTACCATACGTCTCCAAAGGGACCAGATTGCTGGGATTGAAGGAGATATTCATGTTTTGGGTCATAGTAATTTTCAATGCCTCCTCGTTCAGAAACATGGTCTTGTAGGTAGCTATTTGCTCCAGTCGTCGCTCTTCCCGTGCACTTTCGATTTCCAGGATTTCGTTGTAGCCATAATCATTGGCCCTGGCCAGCGATTCATATGGGGTCCCTTTTTCCAGATCTGCTAGAATCGTTGAAATGAGAAAGTCCGTAAGATTGGTTTCCATAGTCACGCGTTGATGCCAGCGAGGCTGATTGAGCGACAGCAGAAAACCATAGATAGGGATGGTCTGATAGGCGAATGATCTTACGAAGGTAGGGTTGCTGTAAAAGGCGTCAACAGCGTTTATGAAATGGTCTCTCATCGCCTGATCGTTTCGGCCACTGAGCATGGAGCCTGTGTATTCAGCCAGGCCTTCGTTGATCTCCAACGAATTCTCTGCGACTTTTATGGCCTCATCTTTTTGCCTGGCCATTCGGAAGTGCAGCGCGTTGCTCATGTGGTATCTGGCGGAATCCTCATCAGGAGCTGTCAATGCATCTCTTAGCGCTTCCAGTTCCAGTTTCAGTAGTATTCTACCTTGGTACGTATCCAGGTGATCATTGCTTTGCTCGGATAGTTCATCGAAGCCAATGTCCGGTTGAATCCCATGAAAGAGTTCATGCATGATCAGGTTGTTCCTCGCAAACCTGTTCTGGGGTAAGGGCAGCATGATCATTGTCCACCGCATGCCTTCCCAGTCAATGGCGGTATTGGCTATATTCATTGATGTTGGCAACGTATCGACATAGACATTTCCCGTTTTTAGGAATTCACCCTTAAGGTTGTTCCCGTTGGCTATCAGTATTCGTGTGTCAGGGTCCACGAAGAGGATTGGCCCATTGAGTTTTCGCTGCCACATCTGGCCGTTTTCGAGCGCCAGCAGGCTATCCATTTCCTGAAAGACCTTCTCGTATTGTGCATAGGGTGGTGGGCCCTCATCTTCCGGTTTTTGACTGGAACATGCGGCGAGTATCATCACCAGCAGGAGGTAGGTAAAAAGTCTCATGATGGAGGTTCGTTTAGGGTCGTTAGGTATTGATGAAATTAGGGAATTTGGGTACATAATAGGCTCTCAGTTGCCTGATGGGGCGATTTTTTAACGTTCTTTAATACGCCTGCCCGGAACGAGCTGCTTTCAGTTGTGATCTGGTGCCTGAGAGAATTGGCTAGATTTGTCTCACCTGACAAATAGCCTATGCCCAGAACGCTGTATGACCAAATCAATGGATTGATTCGCCGGGGCAAGCGCGTGATCGTCGCGATTGCCATATTGTGGTCGATGGTCATGGTGGGTATTTTTGTGTATAAAGGCTTTGCGTACAGGGATAGTGGCAATAGCGGGGTTCAATTTGCCAATGACAAGTACAGTTCCATTTTCTGTTGCCAGCTACCCAAGTGCCAGCAGGATAGCCGCTGCATCAAAGATCCATCGTATGACGATCCAGCCAAACGTGAGGCGATCATCAAGGACTTCTTCGATACGCGCCTTGCTGACTACCAGGAGGACCGCGCCAAGCTTTCTGTGTTCCTGAAGACACTTTCCGTGCTCGTTATTTTTGGATGGTTGCTACTTTATTACGATCCGCAAGAGGTCACATTGCCATTTCTCTCCACGGCTATCCCACAGAAACTCGTGGCGCTTGTGATCGTTTTGGCCATGGCCTATTTCTGGGTCAACTTTGGATTGCTAATGATGTCAACCATTGATTCACGGATGGTCCTGGAGTTTGCCGTGGATCATATGGAGGCCTCCCTGAATTCACCTATCAATCATTACTATAGTAAATCCAGGGTCCTGCTGGATCAAGGCTTCATTGATCCCTGGTGTACCTATTACTACGACGTCTTCAAGAGTGGTTTTGACCAGGCAAAACACCATAAGCAAGGCATGTTTTTTCTCTTTATGATCTATGCACCTCTCTTGGGTTTGGTCGTTGGTGTTGCCGTCACCGTAGCACTCAATTTACTGGTACAACGCCCGAATCTCCTCACCCTGGCCTTGCTTGCCATTGTCTGCTTCATAATCAGTGCCTCTTCAGCCGGCATGGTGGGCTGGTATGAGCATTCGGCGTTTTTCTATGCCGGTGTGTGGCTGGTGGCCATTTGTTTCATGATTGGTTGGATACTACGCAAGAACGTGCCGGGCGTCCAAAGTTGACAAACCCACGTCATCTTCCTCTGCTAGCGAAACAGGTTGTTCAGTGAGGCAATTGTCGCTTTCGTAGGGCAATTCGGCAGCTTCGCGTGCTTTTGATCGGAATTTCCTGTAATACACGCGTTGGTAGTGGGTAGAGATAAATCCGGGCCGGACATTAAACCCAGGGTGTGGATGTTGATCTAAGGTCCGAAAAAATCATAAATCAAAATGGAAATAACACTTCGTAAATCAGTGCTTCTTGTGCTTGTCGTTTTCACCATGGTGGTACCCGGTTTTGCCCAGATGGACGGGATGTCGGATTTGACACCAGAGGAACGGGCCCAAATGGCCACTGAGAAGCAGAAAGAGCAACTAAACCTGACTGACGAACAGACAGAGGACATGTACGCGCTCAACCTGAAGTACATGAATGAAATGATGGAAATCCGGAAGGGGGGCAGGTCCATGAGTACCATGCGGAAGTTGAGAGACATGGGAAGCCGTAAGGACAAGGAGACCAAGGCGGTGCTGGACAAGCAACAGTACAAGGAATACCTGAAGATGAAGGATGAAATGAGGAGTCAGATGAAAGCTCGCCGAGGCCGTCGGTAGTGCTTGATGTGTGAGGGAAACGGACGTCTCTTTAGGCCTGACTTTGGCAAGGACCTCGAGGCAACTTTTGTGAGTACGGGATGAATGTCCTGATCATTGAGAATGAGCTGCAGACGGCGCTGCAGCTGGAAAAACTACTGGTGGCTGTAGACCCTGCAATTGAGGTCATATCGATCCTGGGTTCTGTTTCTTCAGCTGTTTCCTCCATACCCACCTACGATGAAATTGACCTGATTTTTGCGGAGGTCTATCTGAGTGATGGTTTATCTTTTGAGATTTACCGAACGCTTCATATTGAGGTTCCGGTGGTCTTTTGTACAGCATATGATCCCGTTGTGCCGGCGTCTCTGGAGTTGCACGACCTGGACTATTTGCTCAAACCTGTCGGGAAAGACGACTTGGAGAGATCGTTGGAGAAGTATGGCAAGTTGCGTGGCAATGGACCTGAATCGACGATCAATCCTTCAGAAACGACCCGGAAGATACTCGCCCTCTATGGTAAAATGCCAGGTTACAACAATACCAGGATCTAAGCGCTGGTACCTGCGGTTTGCCTCATTTCCCCTTTTCAAAGTGCATGTTGAACATGATACTGGAGCAGTAGAAGCCGGCTTTCTCAATGGCTTTTTGCGAGGCGATGTTTTCTGCGGTGGTTGCGCAAATGGGGTTTCGCCCGGCTTCCAGGGCACGCTGTGCTTGCTGTCTCAGGATTTGCGTAGCGATACCCTTCCCGCGATAATCTGCGTGAACAATCATCCCCAAACTGGCCACGGTAGGTTGTGAATCACTGAAACGACACTCACTTGTAGCTATCACTGTGCCCCCTTCCCGCAACATGAAGATTTCCCCACGGTCGACCAGGTTTTGTGTATAGCCAAAGTTGTCTTCAAACCCGAGTTGGTCGCTAAAGAAAGACTGAATAGTAGGGATGCTTTCATTTCCAACTTGCTCAAGGTTTAGTGCCTTTGGGATGTTGGCTTCACGACGGGCATACTCGTAACAGAATGTATGTGTGGTTAGTGAGTTGGCGTAACGCAGGCAGGCATTGAATGAAACAGGCTCACACGAACCCATCGTGGCACTTGTGATGTACCCTGAGTCGATGAGAGAAAGGATGATTTGGTTCATCTGGTGATTGAACCTGTTGTTGAGAAAGACCTGCATGAGGCTTTGGTCCTCATTGATGCAGCAATAGCCGATGGGTGAGTCATTATGAGTGATGAAATACGGTTGCGCCAGGGCTACGTTCACCTCTTCCCACTCGGCATCGATGGGTGCTTTGAGCGTTTGGTACAATTCCTTCCTATACGCGCTAATGGCAGTGGCATCGTCGGTCTTTATGAAATTCATTGCGTGTATTTTTCAATCAACTGTGTCTTGAT
Source organism: Cyclobacteriaceae bacterium (assembly GCA_965601475.1). Taxonomy (GTDB): domain Bacteria; phylum Bacteroidota; class Bacteroidia; order Cytophagales; family Cyclobacteriaceae; genus JAWPMT01. Next base: position 4,128,224 of record OZ271832.1, read on the forward strand.
TTCATCCAGTGGGTAGTCCGTGAATGTCCCAAGCAAATAGTTCACTGCAATGCCATCCAATTCGGCAATGAAGAGATGACTTCGGACCTTGCCTTCAGACGGGTAGATTTCGCTGAATATATCTTTCGTTGCCTTGAAGATGAGTGTGGAGCGCTCCTCAATTAGATCGCTCAGTATTGCACGTGTGCCAGGTTGCACCATGACGCTTAGGTTGAATTGAAACAATAGCTTGTTCGCTTGCAGTTCGGTAAAGAAGGATTCCAAACGTGTACGGAGCAGTTCTTTGGCGCTTCCGGGACTGGGTTTTTGTTCATTGATGCTGGCAATGAGTCTGGTTGTTTTGGCGAATATCTCACGTAGCAGCCCGTTTTTTGATTTGAAGTGGTGTGAGATTAGTCCCTTGGAAACGTTGGCTCTTTCGCACACCAAAGAGATCGGGGTGTTTTCGAATCCTCTTTCCGAGAAGAGCAAGGTCGCGGTTTTGATGAGCAAGTCTCTTTTGTCCAATGGTGTCGTGGTTTTCTTCAGAATAGTATTATTGACTGAACGGTCGGTCAGTCAAATATATAGGAAATTTGGCAGGTCGATTCGATGACGAGCGGAGAACGGAGATGCTTTGATTTGGACTGGTCTTATTTTGGGTCCAGCGACATCACATAGTCGTAGCTTTCGTTGAGGTATTTGGCGAGGTTGTCAAGGTCGTCCAGCATATGATCAGGTATGAGCACATAGCCCTGCATAATGGCATTGTAGGATTTGAATAGGGTAGTGTTCCATTCTTCCATGTACTTTGTCTGTACGTCTTTGGAGAAGCGAATCCCAATTTCGCCGGCTTTGTTGAGTGTGGAGAACATGTGTCCGTTGGCGGAAGTATTGGGAACGGTTTTCCCCTTTCTTTCAAATCGCGGGCATTTGGCTACCAGCTCATCATAGATTTTCAGTCTTTCTTCCCATGTTGGCATGTTATGGATCTTTTGGCCAGTTTCTATACCAAGTTACAGAAAAGGGAGTAGGTGTTAATTACTCAGATGACCTGAATTAGTTCGTCAATATGCTTCTCAATACCTGATCAACACTAAATGAGTGCAAGCCGACCCTCATTTTGGGGTGGTAGAGCAATCTAATGACCTCTTGGTCTATGCTTGAGTATTCGGTGGCAAATCCAGGATCGCTATTGGTCTCGAAAAAGATGCTATTGCTGTATCTGGGCGAATCCCGACCGATGCCAATGGCTTGTGTGATTTCTTCCATGACGATGCTCTGCTGTTGAGCTGATGTGGGGCGTTGGGTGTTGATGAAGATTCTGGCCCGATTGATGATGTTGTTGTTATGCCACACGGTGAATAGCCCGGTGTTTTCCTTGGCCAGGTCTGAGGTTTCGGGGAAACGTGCAATGAAGTCACTGGCAGAACCAAAGAACACGTAGCAGTTGGACCGGCTGGAGTCGCTGACGATTTCAATTTGGAATCCATCTGTAGCCAATCCATTGATCTCTGTGATCGTCAGCTGGAGCCTGTTCAATAGGGTGTCGGAGGGGTTTCCGGCTACGTAGATACTCATGGTGGAGGACGCTTCCCACTTTCTGACAATGTTGCTGGCGTCACCAAATTCATAACCTAGCGCCACTTCTTTGAAATAGCTGATGATTTCGAGCTCATAACTGGTGAGTTCCGGGTCCCTGAATATCTCTTCCTCTTCTGAGCAGGAAGATATTATGATCAGCATGGATACCGACAAATACCATAGAAGTTTTCGGTTCATATATCCCGGTTTCTTATCAGAACACGTCGTTTTTGGGGATTGTTGCCATAGTTCCAATGTAAGCGAGCGGACAACTACGGCAATATAGATGAGGCCATTGCTCAACTTCCCCAGCTTATTTATGCTGCATCAGTGCGAGTCTTATTCCCAAAAGGATCATGATGCTTCCGGAGATGTTCTTGATCCATTTGGATACTCCGCTTTTGCTGAGGAGGACCTGTCCAAGCCGGCCGGACCAATAACCCAGAGTTGCCAAAAAAAGCATGGTACAACCAGCAAAGATCGATCCCAGTATGATGAACGGGATTGGAGTTACTGATGTAGCGGCTTCTGTGCGGACAAATTGGGGTAAGAAAGCCATGAAGAAAAGGGCAACCTTCGGATTGAGTACATTGGAAATGAGACCTTGCGTAAATATCTTCCTCGGGCTAAACTTCTGTTCTTCCCGGTCCAAGGTTAGTTCGCTTTTGCTGAAAAGCCCTCTGACACCAATGTAGATCAGGTAAGCGGCCCCGATACTCTTCACGATGAGGAAGGCCGTTGCGGAGGTTTTGAGGATGATGGAAAGACCTAGCGCGGCGAAAATGGTGTGTACAAAAATCCCCAGCGTCACACCTACTGCCGAGATCAATCCTGCTCGCTTTCCTGTGGAGATGCCCCTCGTCATGACAAAGATTAAGTCCGGCCCGGGCGTGACAATCAATAGCCATGAAAGTCCGATGAATGCCAGTAGGTTGTGAATTTCACCCATAAGTGTTTTGCTTTTTTGGTTGGTCTTGGAGCGACTTATTACCAAGATCATCAAATGGTAACGTAATCCGGCGTGATTGGATGCTACCTGGATGTGAAGACTTGATGTCTTTTTTGACTCATTGCGCCAATACTTTCATGGCGAGCGCGGTTGTCTTCATGATTTGATCATCATTCATCAAGGACCTTCCGTCCTGGTTGGTCAGTAAGATTATCCCCCTTTTGCCCTCTTTATCCATTGCTAGGAAGGCAGTCTGAGCCGGAGAGTTGCCGCCATGACAGAGTATGCGGGCGTTCTTTTCGCTGCGATAATGCCACCAGATGCTTCCTTGAGTGGCTTGATAGGCCGTAAACCAGGGTATGGAAATACTATCACCCAGGGGATCATGGGCCAGATGCAAATAGTCGAATTGGGGGTTGATGATTTGCATGTTTGCCCGAAGCCATGTCATCATATCGTCTACGTTGGAGATCATGCCTCCTGAGGGCCATTGGAATTCCCCCATTTGGTGAAAGTAGCATGGTTTAGTTTGCCCCTTTTTGTTTACACACTGCACCCTGTCGGTTTCCGGCGCTTCATCAGTGTGGATGAACGTGCTGTTCATGCCCAGAGGCTTCAGCAGTTGCTCCCTGATCAATTGACTCCATGAAGTCTCATGCTTTTCTGCCGTGATCTCGGCCAGCAGGCCTACGGCCAAATTGTTGTAATCCCAGTCAAGACCTGGCCGGTAGTCAAGTTCAAAACGCTTGAGGTAGGCGGAATACCGGTTGTAACTCATCAAGGGATTTTTTTTGAGACCAGAGGTATGGGTAAGCAGATGCTTGATCTGGATAGTCTGTAGTCCGAGGGAGTCTTTCTTGATCGGAAAGCTGAGGTGTTCCTGGATTGGGTCCTCAATGGACAGGATACCGTCGGCCATTTCTTTCGCCACCAGTGCCATGGTAAAAACCTTGCTGATGGAGGCGATTTCAAAAAAGGTCCTGTTGTTGTCAACGGGGGTTAAGTTATGATCCTTTACTTCGTAGCCTAACCTGAGTTCCTGCTCACCATCGATGATTCCTATGGCGATTTCGCAGTCTGGGAATGCCACCAATTCGGCTTGAATGAGCTGGTCGAGGCTGGTTTGGGATTTTAATGCAAACGCTGCCAGGCAAAATATGATGGTTAGGGTGGTAGGCTTGGTCATCCGTGAATGTTTTTGTTGACATACACTTGAAGACCTACTACGTTCAAAAAATTATTGAAGGGTTCGAAGGTTATCTGGACTGGTTTCTTCGATGTCGAAAAACAAGATACGATGTACGGCTTTGTCGCCCACAGGTGACTGCATTTCAAGTCCGATCCTGATCGTATCACTTTTTGGCATAGCCGTGAGGCGTGCCATATGGTATTTCTCGCCGTCTTCGGACCAATGCATGGAATAGATATCGCCTTTGCGCGCCAGCGCCAGCCATACTTTATCCGTGTTGCTGAGGATGGCGCCATTTGCATCATCGGAGGTGCCTTTGGTTACAACAGACACGATACTTGGACCCGTTGCATCGGAATTCTCAAAGGCAAACTTGATCCAGTTCAAGCTGTCGATATATACCATAAAGGCGATGGCATTCCACTGAGAAGAGAAGTCAGGTTGGATCAGTGATTTAGCCACGAAGTCACCACTGATTTTTTTGTGTAAATAGGGTGCTGAGCCGACGATGGTACTGTCTTCTGGGTTATTGAAGAAATCGGATCCCTGGTCAACCGTTACGGTTAGGATACTGTCTGTTATCGCTGCGTCCGCCGGTTCGTTCATCCACTCGTAATCGCTCCATATGGCATCTGTCATGTTGTATTTAAGCTGGAAACTAGCAGGATCTTGGGATTCCACGGATTTGGGTGAGCAGTTTGAGAGGGTTACGCACAGTATGATCACAAAGATGAACCGTGCATTGGCTGCGTGGGAAATCACGCAGTTTGACCATCGTTGGGACATATCTTAGCTATTGATTGCTGGCAGGAAGATAAAGAAAACAGCTCGAAAGATCCGACTGCTTTCAATACTACTTATTTCACACTATCAAATTTTCGGCGTTCGCTTGGAGGCTGGGCACCGCCATAGTTGTTGGCTTTGCAGGGTGCTATTCGAAGTCTTTAAGGAAGAGAAAGATATCTATGATAGCGTCAGATACCTGATCTGCATTCGTAAAAATGACGGCACCAAACTGGCGTTCCCTGTCGATGAAGAACCCGCTGCTATACCCATAATTGTTTCCACCGTGGCCATAGTAGGTGCCATCCGACAGCTCATACTCTCCAAATCCCAAAGTCCATCCTGAAGCCTCATTCGGATTGCTATCGTCCGCTTGAAGTGCTACTTGGGTACGGAAAAGTTCAGCGATACTTTCTTCCGACAATCCCTCTTGCCGAAGCAGGGCCATGAGCCATCGGGAAAAGTCCAATGCTTCACTGTGTACGGAAAAGGCGGCCCCGAAGAGGTGATTGTCATAGGTATGTTTGACACGTTCACCTGATTTGTAGGGCTGGGCTTTGTTTTCCAGGTTGTGGCTGTCCTGGATAAACTTGGTGACCCCCAATCCAAGTGGTTGGGCGATTTCTTTTTGAAAAGCGGCTTCCAGACCCAAATCATCCGTATCAAGCAGATGTGCCAGGACCTTGGCCAGGTATTGGTAACCTTCACCGGAATATTGATAGGAAGTTCCCGGATCAAATGAAATGAAGAGGCTGTCTCCCGGATAATCTGTTCGCCAATTTGGGAATCCTGTCGTGTGCGAAAGGGCCATTCTTGCGGTAATGCTTCTGTACCTGTCGTCATTTGCGGCATCCTCGTACGGAAGGTATTCATGGAGGGGTCGATCAAGGTCTATCAACCCTTGCTCTACATATTTCATTACAAAGTAGGCGAAGAGGGGCTTAGACAATGAGGCCGCTTCGAAAATCGTCCTTTCGCTGACCGGTACCTGAAGTTCTTGGTCGGCGTACCCCTTAACGGCATGATAACTGACCTTATTCGCGTCAAAAATTGCCATTGAGAAGCCGGGGATCTTGTATTGCTCCATTTGAGTTTTCAGGTAAGCATCAAGATCAGCAATGGGGATGCTGTTGTCCATGAAAGATAGATGCTCCTCAGTGGAGGTGCTAGATGTAGGTTCCGGCACTTTTTTACTCCCCACCCGCAGGGAGATTAATGCTTCGTGCGGGCTCTTGGACCAACGACCAGTAATGGGAGAACCAGTGTATGTGCGGCTACCCTTTACCTTGATTTTGAATTGAAGCTTTGGACTGGCGGCATCCTTTGCATCGAGGATTTCTCTCTGGTGCTTGGTGAGGTTGACTTTTTTTACGACGCGACCTACCGAATCCCGAAACTGGATGCGTTTATTCTCATTCACATTGTAGTTATATCCTGGATTTTGTGCGACAATGCTGTCGATAAACGTGACTGGAAAAGCTTCTCTGGCGCGCTGCAGTTCTTCATACTGCATTTTGGTTGTCACCCATTCGAACCCTACGAAAAAGGGTTGATCGATCCAGAAGTCTTCAGATAAGCTGAAGGAAAGGCGCTCTTGCTTCATGGTACTTGTGGCGACAAGGTTCTCCACCAATAGATCACGTCCCGGTAAGGAAGTCTGAGGGTCCACTTCAAAGATTCGACAGCGAAGCTGGGCGCCATCCATATTGAGTTGCCGGATTGTGACGGCTATTTCGTCAACAAGTACTGGTCCCTCATCATTGGGGATAAACATTGCGACGGTCACTCCATTCAAAGGCGTACTTATGCCCAGGTGATTTGGTGAGGTATTCTTTTTCATGCCTGCCTCGTAAAACCGCAGTTTATCGGGAGAGATTACAACAGGATCCAAGCGCCTGATGTCTGGACCAAGTGAGATTTCCACAGGATCAAGTGACAATAGCTCCCTGTAGGATATTTTCCTTCTTTCAAAGCCTACTGCCGAAACCAATAGCGTGTCTTCCTGAAAGTCGGTGTCGAGACGGAATGAGAAGCTGCCGTCTTCAAATGTGACCGTACCCAAGTTCTTTTCGGCGATGCCAATAGTTGCAAAGGGGATGCCATTGCCTTCTTCATCAACGATTTGTCCTTGTATGCTTTGGCCGTGGCATATGGCACCCACAGCAAGTGCCAGGACCAATGCAGGTAGTGTATTTCTCATGTGTCGTAGTTATGAATCTGGCACCATGCAGAGGAAGTGAGGTAAGCCAGAAATGTCATTCTTTGCGATGTATCCTCATTCCTGTTGTTGATGAATAGGAATGCCAAAAGGTTGCTTCCGTTAAAGGGCTACTTTGTGGGATGGGTGTGCGGGAGTTTCCTTCCGGATGGGGAGTATTCTTAGGAATTCTGTTCTAACAGATCAAAAAAAACAGCCGGAAAGATCCGGCTGCTTTTAATACTACTTATTTCACACTATTAAATCCGTTCTGGGGCAAGCTCCCATTTTTCAGGAGACCTCCAGAGGCTGGAAAGCAACAATTCTCTCATGAAGGTGAATTCCTTCGGTAGCTTGTCGTACATTTTCTCGAAGAGCTCTTCGTGTCCGAATACTTCCTTCTTCCAGAGCTCTGTATCGATATCCATGATCTCGTCAAACTTCTCGACAGGGAAATCCAAGCCTTCCCAGTTGAGATCCTGGTATGTAGGCATCCATCCGATAGGGCTTTCCACCGCACCGGCTTTGCCTTTGACTCTACCGATGATCCAGTCAAGCACTCTCATGTTTTCGCCGAATCCTGGCCATTGGAAATTGCCTTCAGCGTCTTTCCTGAACCAGTTCACCACGAAGATTCTTGGTGGGTTAGCCAGAGATCTACCAAACTGTAACCAGTGGTTGAAGTAGTCAGCCATGTGATATCCACAGAATGGTAGCATTGCAAATGGATCACGTCTTACCTTGCCGACTTCACCGAAGGCAGCGGCAGTCATTTCAGATCCGATGGTAGACGCTGCGTATACACCAAAGTTCCAGTTAGAAGCCTGGTATACCAGAGGCACTGCAGTACTTCTTCGTCCACCTACTATGAATGCGCTGATAGGTACACCTTCAGGGCTTTCCCAGTTTTCGTCAATACTTGGACATTGGCTTGCAGGACAAGTAAACCTTGCATTAGGGTGAGCTACTTTCTCGCCTTTGGAAGCATCGTGTACCTGGCCGTGCCAGTTGACTGTACCTTCAGGGAGGTCGCTGCCTATGCCTTCCCACCAAACATCACCATCAGGTGTAATACCAACGTTAGTGAAAATGCTGTTGGATTTGATGGTTTCCATCGCATTTGGATTGGTCTTGTAGTTGGTACCTGGTGCTACACCAAAGTATCCAGCTTCAGGGTTGATGGCATAGAGTCTGCCGTCAGGACCTGGTTTGATCCAAGCGATATCATCACCGACAGTTGTGATTTCCCATCCTTCGAATCCCGTAGGAGGGATAATCATAGCGAAATTGGTTTTACCACAAGCACTTGGGAATGCAGCGGCTACATAAGTTTTTTCGCCTTCGGGGCTCTTGGCACCCAGGATCAACATGTGCTCAGCCAGCCAACCTTCTTCACGTGCCATGACGGAAGCGATTCGCAATGCAAAGCATTTTTTACCAAGTAGTGCATTGCCGCCGTATCCGGAGCCATAGGAAACGATGCTTCTTTCTTCAGGATAGTGAACAATGTACTTCACAGTAGGATTACATGGCCATTTTGCGTCTTCTTGTCCGGGCTCAAGGGGAGCGCCTACAGTGTGCAGACATTTAACGAATTCGCCATCTTCTCCTAATTGATTCAGTGCATCAACACCCATGCGGGTCATGATCCTCATGTTCACAACTACATACTCGGAATCGCTAATCTCTACACCTATCTGTGAAATTGGAGATCCTAGAGGGCCCATGCAGAAAGGAATCACGTACATGGTGCGGCCTTTCATACATCCTTCGAACAAGCCATCAAGTGTAGCTTTCATTTCTTTCGGATCCATCCAGTTATTGGTAGGGCCAGCGTCTTCTTTTCTTCGGCTACAAATGAATGTTTTGTCTTCCACCCTTGCTACGTCGGAAGGATCGGAGAAACATGCGAAGCTATTGGGTCTTTTCTCAGGATTGAGTCGGGTAAAAGTTCCTTTGTCTACTAGTTTTTGTGTCAGCGAGTTATACTCCTCCTCAGATCCGTCGCACCAGTGAATTGCATCTGGTTGAGTCTTGGCGGCTACTTCTGCTACCCATTGTCTCAGGGCTTTGTGATTCACCTCCAGGTCGTCTTGTGTGGGATTTTTTTCCATTACTTCCATAATGAGTTGCTTAGTGTTGGAAATTATTTTCAGGTGTGAAAGTAGGTGTAGACCGACAGGAGGGGTATGACCACAGTCATGTGGTCAGGTATACTTCGTCAGCATTTGACCGAAACTCGCTTTTTCTAATGTAAATGACTGTAAAACAGTCATTTAATTTTAGCATGTCTTCTCATTTAAACTACTTATTTCAATCGTTTTTGTTGTGGGTATGGGGTTATGTCAGGGATTTTTCACGGCATTGAACCGCTCGAAGGGTAGTGGTCAGGCAGATCATAACTCAACCTGCTTCAAAGAATGGGGATTGATGCCCCTGACGAGAAGCCAAATCATCAATGACAACTCTGAAATGTGCGATAGGATCAGTGCCGGACTTGTCCATAATGTGACTTCCTGACCTGGAAGGAGAAAGCCTTGGAAGAAATGTATTAAGTATCCGAAACAACCTGCCATCAGGAGAATGCCCAGGACCTTTGGTAAAAAACGGGACTGATAAACGAGTATGCCCAAGGGCAACAACCAGAGTCCGAAGAAAATCGAAACAATCAATCCTCCGTTTTCATGCAGGTCCTTGAAGAATATCATCTGCTCCAGGAGCCCGGCCTTGGCAGCCAGAAGAATTGCAAATTGATTGAGTTGATTGAGTAAAAATATTGGCGCAGGAACCAAAGCCAGTATGAGCATGGCGAAGGCGTAGTTCTGATTGACATTCCGGAATAGGCGGAACAGTAGTAGGGCATAGCCTATGAATACCGTTTCCATCAACAGGCCGCTTACGAAACCCAGACGGAAACTTGATTCTGCGTCGATAAGGTTTTCAGCCAATAAGGTAGGATGAGATGCATCAAGCAGATTGGAATTGACAGAATGACTGTATGAGCCGAGCGCCAGGACGATGGTTCCAATCGCACCTGTCAACCTGGCCATGGCTTTGGGTGATTTCAGTTTCATGATGAATCGCGACTGGCCTGTTTAGAGGATGACGATGCTGGAGGGTGGTTTGTTACTACACCTCCTTTGCGGGGCCATTAGCACCGACATGCGCGGTGTCCTAGTCTGTACTGTCCTCACCCATAGCGATTCGGTTGCACTGCATCAATTTTTCCTGGAGTTCATGTCCTTCGCTTTGGAGGGGATCAATGTTCTTCACCAGTACCCGACGAAGTTCATACAACTGGTCGCGATTGTACTTGCTACGGTCTCTTGCCAAACTCAATTGGTTGACGGCCTCCTGCTGATTCTGTTTGGGATTGAGCCATCCGTTCAGCTCTGAGCATTGATTGCAAATGCCTCCTTTATTGACCAGGGCACATCTACGGTCGAATACATCCACCATTGTTTTTCTCCCATCCTGGAGCAAATATTTCACCACACCCTCGGTTTTACCTATGATTTGCCCGATCTCTTTCACAGAGAATTCATAGATGTCTTTCAGGATCAGGGCAATCTGGTTTTCAATGAGGAGCGTTTTGCCAATGCAGGTGAAGCAGGTATCTATATGCTCTCTAATCTCGTAGCGACCCCGCTCGGAGGTGTTGGCAACATGGTTGATGTTTTGGGCCAATGCTTCATTGTTGAGTACGAGGCTTTTGGCTTTGGCCGCCACATCTTCCGTCCATCGATTGCGTTTTTTCAGCTCATTGTAGGCGAGGTTTGTTCCTACCTGAAATACCCAGGTTTTGAGTGACGACTCGCCTTTGTAAAGTGCGATCTTGTCAAAAGCCCTGATAAAGGTATCATGCAGGATGTCCTCGGCGTCGTTTCTGTTGGCCAGGAGCCTATAAAGGTAAGACTTCAGTTGCCCCTGGAACTCTGCAAAGATCTTCTGGAAGCTATTGATATCGCCGCTCAGGGCCTTTTTCAGTAATTCTTCTTTAGCCATGGTAGATAGAAGAAGGCACGCTCAATTGAGTGCGCCTTTTCTTCCTGTTTTTAGTTCGACAACCAATTTATTGCTTCTTGCTCTTCAGCGAAGAATCTATTGAGGTAGCCACTTTCCTCGTATTCCTGATCCAGGGCATCTCCAATTCCATTTTCCGGCATAAGGAAAGCCTGTTTGGTGACTGGCACTTTCGAATACCTGGGGTTGAGGTGCTGGTTTTTCCAATCCAGGTAGTCTTCAGGGAGGTCGAAGCGAAATTCCCTGGTATCCACCAGCAGCAGTCGGGTATCGTATTCCAATGCCAGTCCTGCATAGATCATACATGATTCCTGGAAATTAAGGAAGCTCATGGCTTGTGTCTGATCGGTCCAGGTGAATTTCAGGATCTTGCGGTCCCGGACCAGCTCGAAACGGTAGAGGGGGGTTTCAAAAAGTGTCATTGGGACTTTGTTTTACCGGTGGAAGAAGTGCATTGGGTCTGCGATCGGCGGTACACATATTGTTGTCCTCTGGTCTGACACCAAAGTAGAGTTGTCCCAGGTGATCTATGGAAAGTAGGTCGTGGTCTTCGTTACAGTCCTTGACCGATGGCCATAGCGCACATCCGTCTTTGGAAATGTTCTTCTCCTGGAAAGGTTCCAATCCACAACCGGCAAGGCCAAACCCCTGAATCAACTCCTGATTGTCAGTGAGTAGCGTAACAAACTTTTCTGTTTCCAGAAAAAGCGCTTCATAGGCCGACACGTTAGTGGCCTTGCCAAGTACTTCGTAAGTGCCATAGGTGCGAAATTCGAAGACCTTGGCTTCCATAGCGGGGTCCAGGGCCAACGTGAATTTCAGGGCCCATTTCCCCTTGTCGAAGGAGAATTCGCGGAAACCATAGGTGCCGCACCCCCAATCTTCAGGACTTATACTGGTGTAGGTTCCAGACAGGTTTTGCAATTGCTTTTTCGATCCTTGCGAAAAAGCGCTCAACGCGAACACGGATATCAGTGCTGCGGAGATGAAGGTTTTCATTGTCATTTTGCGTGTTTTTTTGCTTCTGACAATTGGGCCACGTCAAACGGATGAAAACCTGAGATTTTTTTTAGCCATTGCTACTTGTATGCCCCAGTCTATTGCGTTTTTGTATGGTCAAACTTGCTGCTGGTCTTCATAGGTAGCTCCGTAGAGTCCTGGCACTTTCTTATTGTTGGCGCGTAGGTGTGCAATGAGCTCTCCACGATGATGATAAAGATGGTTCATCAGAAAACTTCTGATCACATGGATGCGTGGGGTAGGTCTCATCAACTCAGTGCCATTGTCTACCATGGACCACGGTGTGAATAGCTTTTCTTCGGGATAGTTTTCCAGGGATGCTATGGCTTTGGCGACATTTTCCTCAAGCTTTTTCTGAATGAATTCAATCTTCGAAATATCTCCTTTGTCATAGGAGTACGTGGAAATATCGAAAACATCCTGATTCAGCGTCTGGTCCCACCAGTTGTAGAGTTCTGCTGTATGGGAGGCCAATTGACCGATAGTCCAGTTGAAATCATTGGGGCAGTACTCCAGTATGTCGTCGGAGATAGCCGCAAACAATCGCCTGGTGTTGTCTGCTTCAAATTTCAATTCGGTGAGTAGGGCATTGATGGTCATTGTTTTGTGGGTTTTGTGGTTATACTACCTGTCCAAATTGCAGCATGTAGCCATTGCAATCCAGGATGGCAAATTCACGCATGCCATAGTCAAAGGTTTCGATGGGATAGCTTACCGTTGTCCGGCCTTGCAGTGCCTCCCATAAGGTATCCACTGCGTCGGTGTAGATGTAAATGCTGCCTGTCAATTTTGGCGGTTCATTTTGGTCATTTCCGTATCGGGCAGATAGCATAATGGCGACGCCGTCTCGCTCGAGCCTTGCCCAGTCATTGCCCATCTGATCTGAACACCGGAACCCCAGGACCTCCACATAATAGCGTATGGTATCATTGATATCGTCGACTTGTAGCATGGGTGCAATTCCTGTCAGAGACATGATATTCGATTCTTTTGATTGAAGAAAATTGCGCAACCGGCCTGATAGAGCTCCCTCCGGGTCTTGATTAAAGTTAACCTTTTCCTATGGTCGTTTCATAGCAGACCCACCATGAGTTTCGGAAATTCCGGTTTTTAAGTCATGCATTTCATTTAAATGCCCTTGGAGATTTGGCTACTTTGCATGAGGCGGATGAACACCCGATTTTGAGTGATACGGGAGGAAGATGGCTATTCTATAGCCTTCAATATATAGTTGGGTATCATCTCATTGGGTGGTGATGACTTGCCGTACAATTGGTAGGAGTTGTAGCTACCTCCGGTGAATACCGTAATCATATCTAGCTCTGGCCAGATGTTGATTTTTTGACCGCCATTGCCGGTGGCCATATACGAACTGTAAGTCTTTCCATCTACCACGAAATACTTACTTTTCCATAGATAGCCGTAGTCCCCCAATTCCGTATCGAATGTCTTACTCACCCATCGGCTGGACAGTATTTGCTTTCCTTGCCATTGCCCTCCATCCTTATACATTTTTGCGAGTTTCACAAGATCCCGTGGCGTGATGGACATCTGGCTGAAGTTGAGGATGCTTTGCGGATTGGGTTCAAAAGTCCAGTCATAGTTCGTAATACCAAGGGGGCCAAACAAGTGAGCTCTGGCAAAATCTTCAATAGGTTGGTTTGTGGCGATTTCCACCAGGCTTCCCAATACCAGGGCACAGCCGGTACAATAGGAAGATGCTTTGCCAGGTTGAGCGATCATGGGCAGGTCCAGCGTGTATTTGACCCAGTCATCACTCTGCATCATTTGCTGTTCATTACCGATGCTTTGCGGATTGTTGTTCTCGCAGTCCATGCCATGGCGATATCCCAGGAAATGCGCTATTGTGACCTCTTGCTTGAGACTGTCCATATTTTCTATGCGCTGATATTTATTCTGAAAGAATGGTAGCAGCTTTTCATTTTCTCCGGCGATGAGTCCCTGATCAATGGCCATACCCAGCAATCCCCCAATAAAGGGTTTGGTCGCCGACCTCAGTTGATGTGCGTCATCACGATCAAAACCATAAAAGTATTCTTCCAAGACCAATTTGTTGTTCTTATAAATCAGGACACTGTGCACATCAGGAAAGTCACCTGCTATGGTCTTTCTAATCATGTCCAGAATGAGTTCGGGTTTCGCGAATTCCTGCCTCAAATCGCCTGTTGGAAGCCCATCGTCGATTAATTCGGGGACTTGGTAGGCGAAGCTTTCAGGGTGCTTAAACAATTCCTTTCGGGGAAACATCTCCATCTTCTCGATCTCGGTGGAGATCAGCCTGAAAGTTTGGTTGTTTATCGAATAACTTTCTACGCTGCCTTGAGCATTTCTGTTGAAAACGACCGGAGTCTCCTGGACATTTATGAAACGGTCTTTGGCGATGTGTCTCAACGGGTACTTGGCATCGTTGACGACCGCGTAGAGAGTTGTATCAAATGCAGATGCGGATATGACCAAGGTACTTTCCCTAAGGTATTCATACTTGCCTTCGAAGTCGAGCAGTCTTTCGTATTTGGATTTCCCTTGCGGTAGGATGAGCCCCAGGATGAGTGGTAGAGCCAGAAATAACGGGTTCATTTAGTTATGGTTGGATTGCTTGAGTTACTCGAAATCTTGAAAAACGCTCTGAAGATAATTCCAATTTCTCAAAGCGGATCGGACCCCAGTTGGTGGGAGCCTTGACGGCCAAGCATGCCTATGTGCCTAAGCACCGCATAGTGGCGCGCATAAGGAGGGCGCCAGGAGTTCTTACTCGTTCTTCAGGAGGCTTGTAGGGTTGAGGATAGCCGCCTTCAATATTTGATGGGATACGGTGATGAGCACCATGAGTACGAGCGACATCGTGGCCAGTGGATAAACGAGCCAGTTGATTTGAATCCGATATGCAAAATTATCCAGCCATGCATTTAAACAATAATGTGTTACCGGGACGATCAGTATCACGGCCAGGATTGCCTGGTAGAGATATTTTTGGACAAAAAGTACATAAAGTGAAGTGACAGACGCGCCGAGCACTTTTCGAATGCCCACCTCTTTGATTCGTTGGTAGATGACAAAGGCCACAATGCCATAAAGTCCAAGGCAAGCCAGCAGTATGGCTAATGCGGAAAAGACCTGGATCATCAATGACAGTTTTTCTTCCGAATGATATAGTTGCTCCAGGTCACGGTTTAAGAATCGCCACTGCAATGGCGTATCTGTCGCCATTTTTTGCCATAGCCTCTCCATGGTTTCTATTTGTTGTTGCGTATTGCCAGGGCTGAACCTTATATACATGTACTCCAGATCGATAAAGGGCAAGATGACCACCGCCGGGCCGATTTCCTGATGAAGCGAGGCGTAGTTGAAATCTTCCACAACCCCCACAACCGTTCTGGGTCCGTCCAACTCGAAAAAATGAACCTGTTCTCCCAGGGGATCATCGAGGCCCAGATGTTCTACAGCCTGTTGGTTGAGAATGATAGACTTAGTGGCGTCACTGCTAAAGTCTCGGGAGAAGGAGCGCCCACTGTGTAGTGGAATTCCCAGGGTTTCGAAGTAGTCGTAATCAGCCAGGTTGAAGAAGACACGTTTTCTCTCATCTGGGCTTTGGCCGACCCTTTGAATACTGCTGAAGGGCCATGGGTCTCCTATCACACGTTCGCTTCGACTAACACTCGCCACCGAATGCTGTTGCAGGAGGTCTTTTTTGAAAGTGTCGAAATAGCGGTGCATGTCTTCGGGGAGCATTTTGATCAATACTACATGTTCAGCGTTGTAACCCGTTTCCTGCCCGCGAAAGTGGTCGATTTGCCTGGTCATGACGATGGTTGCCGCAATCAGTCCGATGGCAATTGCAAATTGGAGTGTAACCAGCAGGTTCCTGGTCTGGAAAGGATGTCGATTTCCCTTTGTCACAACCCCCTTCAAGGATTTGCTCAAGTCAATGTGTGCGAGTGTTAGGGCAGGATATAATCCGGAGGCTGTGGCCATGAAAGCTGCCAGCACAATCAAGTACGGAGATAAAGCCAGTAACCCTTTCCAGCCTATTGTGAATTCCCAACCCAGGAACTCTGCGATCAGGGGGAACGCGACGACAACCAAGGTGCAAGACAGCAAAAGGCAAGAAAAAGCCAGTATCCAGGACTCCACTATAAATTGCGCCATCACGCCGCCCTTCCCTGAACCCAGAATTTTTCTGATTCCTGTGGCCTTACTCCTGGTGGCCGAAACAGCCATGGTTAGATTGGAGAAGTTGAACCCGGCAATCACGAGGATCAGGATAGCCACAATCAGGAGAGCATTGGTGTTGAAGGGGTTGCCTGAGCGAATGGGACTGGCGAGGTCATCTACCAGGTCACCGGATCTTAGATAGATGTCGGGGAGCTGCTGGATGCTGGGAACCATGGCGTTGCGATTTTCAGGTGTCAGGCTTTCGAAGTGCCGGACCAACTTCTGCTCGAAGTTTGGTGCTGAGGCATGGGGTTTGAGTTCCATATAGGTGAGGAATCCTAACCAGCGCCAACTACTCAGATCGGAGGCGTAGCCATCGGGAACCTGGTAAGTAGCAAAAGAGATCAGAAAGTTGAAGTTGAGGTGAGAGTTGCTCGGGATATCAGCCAAAATACCTGTCACCTGGAGTGGCGTGGTGCCATTCAGCATAATGGTGGCCCCCAAAGGATCGGTACGACCGAAATATTTCATCGCAAGTGCTTCGGTGATGACTATGGAGTTGGGCTGATCCAAGGCGCGCTCACGGTCCCCAGAGGACAATTCAAACTTGAGGATATCAAGGAAAACCGAATCAGCATAATAGCCTCTATCTTCATAAAACTGGTTATCACCCTGGACCAGGAGGCAATTCATGGCATATCGCAACCTTGAGATTTTCTGTACTTCCGGAAAATTGCCGCGTACCCCTGGAGCAAGGGCAGGTGGGGAATTCACAAGCCTGGTGGTGTTCCCGGCATTGTCTTCATAGGCAAAATTGATGCGATAGATCTGTGACTTGTTGGTGTGGAACCTGTCAAAGGAAAACTCATGCTGGATGAAAAAGAAGATCAGCAAAAAGCTGCTGAAGCCCAGCGTCAGTCCGAAGGTATTGATCAATGTAAATGCCTTATTTCTGCTAAAGAAGCGCCATGCATAGCGGATATAGTTGGGAGTCATAGTGCCTAAAAGGTTGTAAGTGTTGCGGGTCTTTTTGGTGCTTTTCAAGGTAAAGCGGTTGATGAATCGGAAGACGCTGATCCAGTATAGAACTTTCGCATTTGTTCTGCCATACCGCGTTATGTTTCGGTGAAATTGCTCTTCAAGGTCGCCAAGAATAGAATCACGTAGGTCATTGGTACAATACCAACAGAAGAAGCGTTGAGCCAGACGTGGGGGGGTGGTTTTCATATCAGGCCAAATTCATATCAGGATAGATTAATTTATTTACCCATTTGTAAAACAAATACGTGCTGGCCGAAATAAGGTTCCTCTGTGTGTTTGTTGGTATGGCAATAGGGAAAGAGAAAAGTTCTCACCCAAGGCGGTGATTCCTTATTCCAGAGAACCAACATGGATTTAGTCTGAGGATAGATGTTTGTCAGGAGTCGCGGGATTTGGGATCACGCGCTAGCATTCGACCAGCCAGGAGTGCCAGGGGCACTTTGGTGAGCAATACGAGTAGGATGGAGGCCACTCCAAGACTCCAAGGTACAAATCCGGAATTGGCCACAGCAAAATAGGTTGTGATTCCTCCGACCAGGCTCACAAATAATCCTGCCTTGATCCCATTGGACGTGGTAGCAGCTGATATGGCATTCAGTTGGTTGACCAACCACGCAATGGCAATGCCATACAAGAAATCCGGAGCGAGTGAAAACAAGTCTCTCCATGGGCTGTCTCGCCAGGAGGAGTCCGGAATTGATTTTGCAGCTTCTTGCCAAAGGTCACCAAGTAGGAGGTTGTTGCCCAGCCAGCCTGTGATATTGAGTAGCAATCCGATCAATAGCCCAATGCGCATCACAGCGGTTGGGCTTGCTTTGTGTAATTGTTGGGGTTTGCGGATCATGGCGTCAAAAATCAATCAGCTTCGAAATGTTGAACATGTTGGTGAGCAATGTGAAGTGACCGTCCGTATCATTTTAGGTCGAGTTGGAGCCATTGATCGGTTTCGTTGCGCAGTGATGCTGATGGGTATACGACGCCGTCGGTCTGGCCCAGGAAGTCCTTGATTTCGATTCGAATTCGTACAGTTTCCTCGCCCAGCTTCTTTTTGGAAATCCTGAATTCAAATCCTTCATAAGGTTTCAGGCTCTCTATGAAGGGGATGTTTTCATCATCACTGATCACTTGAACCGTATTGGCCTCCCAGTTGGTGTTGTTGCCCCAATTCCATTGGGGAATGGTGTCGTTCCAGTTTTCAGTCAATAGTCTTTCTCCAAGTTGCATCGACGCATGCAGGTTGATCATTCCCATGGTTCTGGTTTCCAGGTAAAGGTCTACATACCTTGCAAACTCTTTTTCATCCCCCTTAATACCTATGTACAGGTGTTGCTCGTCTTGCAGGAGCAACAGTTGATGTTGCGGTCCGCACGTTACTTTCTGTGGTTGCTTCCATTCTTCTTCATCGAGGAAGCCATCTATTTCGATGCTGACTGACTGGCTGGAAGGAATTTGCTGTGCTCGACTGCTATGGGCCAACGACGTCAGCAGTGCAATTACGAGAAAGGTACCGGTCATAGCCCTAAGTGCTGAATTTGTGCGGTTTCGAAAGGCAGTTGTTGGTTGGTTTTGGTCCATTTGATTTTACTTTTTTGATTTTCATTTTTGCAATATTGGACCTCAACAGAGGCATCATAGGGCTACGAGGTCATCGTTGTGATGTTGCGGGAACAGGACGTTTGGGTTTCTTGTAGTGTCACATATCCACTATCGAGGGACGAGCGTTTGAAGCCAAATCGGGCTAATCTGACACTCCATTCAAACACTATTTCCCAGCTCCTGTCCTAAGTTCGAACTGAAGTATGACCAGAAGATCCCAGGGCCTGGTTTGACAAGGACCATGGTCATTTGGTCTACATGTAGTGAGAGACTGGGATCACTTGTCCCCGGTTGATTTATGCGAAGAGCACCGACTGCGGCGCTGGAAAGTTTGTTAGGCCAGGCTCATCAAGTAGTCTCTGAGGTCGGTTTCAGCATCCAGTTCCATCTTCTTTTTCATCCGGTTGATGCTTTTCTTCACGCCTGCAAGGGTGATGTTGGATATGTTGGCGATCTCCTTATTGTCCATACCCACTTTCAGGTAGGCGCAGAGCCGCAGATCATTTTGTGTGAGTGAAGGAAAGCTCCTTTTCAAGTCGTTGAAGAATCGGGGGTGTACTTTTTCAAATTGGTACATGAACATGGACCAGCTTTCCTCGTCAAGATTGGCCTTGATTGTTTTCTTTATTTCCCTGAGGTCTGGAATGACCTGCTCATTTACTTTGCCACTGAGGCTTCCGATTTGCTGACCCAATTGCTCTAGAAGGCTGTTTTTTTCATGAGATAGCATGGTGACTGTTGTCAGTTCCCGCTCTTTGAGTGCAAGGGTCTCATCGGCCATTTGCTTCTCGGCCTCCCGCAAGGCGCTGATCTCCTGGTTCTTGGAAATCAGTTCTTCGTTTTGCTTACGGATCAGGGTGTTCTTCTGACCAAGTTCCTGGTTCTTGCGCTTTTTGATTACAGCCGTACGGTAATACAAAAAAGCAATCAAGGCGAGAAAACCTGCGATGGTGAACCCTGACAGCACAAACCATTGCTGTCGACGGAGTTCTTGTTGAAAAACCATTTCCTGCTGCTGTTGGGTGAGTTCGGCTTGAGCCCTTTCACTTTCCAGGCGATAGTTGAATTCCACCCTGGCGATTTCATTGGCTTTTTCCTGATTAAAGCTTTCGGACTTCACCCGATCCAGCAGTTCGAGGTACCTCAGAGCGCTTGAAGCATTGCCTCGATCTTTGTTCACCTCGTATTGCAATCGATAATAAGATCGCTGTGTTCCTCCATTTGGACTTCCCGCAGCAACCGTCATGGCACTATCTGCATAAATGAGCGCCTCATCGGGCCTCCCCAGATCTTTGAAAATATGTGCCAGAGCCATGAGGATGTTGGAGGACATGCCTTTAAAACCTTCTTCGGAGATGGAGAGGGCTCGCCGAAAGTAACTGATTGCTGAGGTGTAGTCGCCATTTTTTGCATAGTACTGCCCGGATAGATGGTATGCTTTTCCAAGACCCTTGGCATAGCCGGTTTCGTCAAAGTACCCAATGCTCTTCTGGACGAGATGGTAGCCACTGTCGAGTTGATCAGTCTGGTAGTACATTTCTGCCATACTCAAATAGGCTAGTCCTATCCGGACAGGATCTTGCTGTGACTCGAAATACCTGAGTGCCTCGAAGAGCAGGGGCCTCGCCAGCGCATAATCCCTCACACGGACGTAGGTATTGGCAAGTATCCTGCTGCTATAATACGCCATATGGTCGTTGTCCAGGGATCGGAACACCTGAATGGCTTTGTTGAGCAGTTCCATCGCCAGTATTGGATCATTGTTGTCTGCATAGAGGATACCTCGACTCAAGGCATGAAAGCCAATACCCAAGGTGTCCTCAGCTTCCATCGCTGCTTTTTCGGCGTATTCGTAGAGCAACAAGGCAGAATCGATTTGCTTCAGTTCCTTGTAGATAATCGCTAGGTTTCCGTAGTTGTATGATCTACCCAGAGCGTTGTCGAACTTCTTATATAGCTGGAGGCTCTTGAAATGAGATTGTTTGGCCATTTCGACCTTGCCTGTTCTCATGTATGCGATACCCAGGTCATTGATGGCTTTAGCCTGCTGGAGTGCCTGAGCTTCGGAAAGGTCGGCTATGTTGAATTCTTCGAGTTGTTGATATGCGGCAATCGCAGAGGTATACGCATCTTCGTCGAGGTGATAGTCCCCCAAATACTTAAAATAGAACAATTGCAGTGCCACTGGTGACGACTGATCTATTTCCTGCCCCAGTTTTTCCAGCATTACGCCGGCTTCCTCATTCAGACCCTTGCTCAGAAGAGAATCCACATGTTCTAACTGCTTACTCAAAGCCCCTTCTTCCTGGGAATAAGAATTGAAGCCACAGCAGATTACAAATAGGCAAATGTAGAAATTGGAGGCGATCGACATCGGGCTTAGAATGCTCCAAGGTAGCTGCATTTGACAAAAGATCTATGCAAATCATAGCAATTGCGCGGATTTGAGTGGGGTAAGGAGGAAGTCGTTAATACGCAGGAATGAAGTGTATATGAATATTAAATTATTGATTATCAATAATTTCAATGAATGTCACCCATTTGTCCCAGGGGTATGTCACCCGATTGTCCCCCATAGAAAGGCGGGAAGATAGATCGGTATTGTATTGCTTTGTCGGTATACTGCAAGGCAACAGAATGGGCGTCCTAGTACTTGATAGTGATGGGCAAAATAAGAGATAAAAATTTTGAGTTTTCAACCAGTTAAAAACCTGAAGCTCGATGTATTAGTGCCAGCTATGGAGATGCTGAACCTATGTTAGTTTGCGGCGCTGGTCACGACCACCTTCTCCATCAAGGTGGTCTGTGTCAGCCCCATCAGCCTTCCGATACGGTTGGATATCGAGACAGACAAACTTACTGAAATATGGGGCCATGGAAACGAGGGTTTGGAAGGTTCTGGATGGTGTTTTGATCCTTGTCGCTTCAATTTCAATATTGGTGATTCTCTTCAGGTTACTTGGCAGGTTCTAACTAATATTCCTAAAGACTCATATGGCGGCGTGGGAGGGTACGACAGTTGTCGTGCCTTCCTTTTCTTTTATGCGCACGTGTCTTCTGTTATTTTTTGATGGATGCTATGAGATGACGGCATATTAAAAGGCAATTTCTCATCAGTCCACAGCTCGAACAGCTTCCGTTGTTGTGAAGAGGGAGTTGTAGTTCAGCGGATGTACCCGAAAGCGTTTTTCTGCCGCTGGGCCGAATAGAAACCTGATGATTCCCGATGTAGTTGTTGTCCCTTCTTGAACGGATAACACCTTCTAAAAGAGAGTTTTGAATTTCAGGAAATGGAGTGCCACACCAAAGACATCATCGGCTATAGGTGATGGGTCACTTGCAGACAATCGTTTATGTCACTATTTCATTTGCTATGTTCTGATTCAGAAGTTCAGATTCTGCTAATTATCAACAGTTTAAGCGTCTGAAAATGGCGTCGCAAAAAAATATCCAATTTGGCTCAAATCTTAAGTCAGCTAAAACTGTTTTAGTTATTTTACGTTCTGCTATTAGATCTAACCGAGCCAGCTTTAATGAGAGAGTTTCTAACATTTATTGCCATCATTTACATTGGTGTATTGCCTACACTGTTATTTATTAACTGGAAAATTTTCAGGAAATCCTTTATCTACCGTCCGGGTATTTACATCATATTGACCATGTTCGTTGTGGTAACTGAGGCATATGTGACGGGCCATTTTGGGCTCATCCATTTGACCTACAGTATTCCCATAGGTATTTTCGCCGTTTTTCTCACTTTCCGAAGTCTTGCCCTGACGATCGAGCGACCTATGACGAAGATCAACGAATCGTTCGACCGTTTGAGAGAGGGTGATCTCGACATAGTCATTTCGGATGATGACTTGGAGCGGAAGGACGAGGCTGGGGCTTTTTTTACCTCCCTTCATCTGTATCTGGAGCAGCAAAAGAAATCCGCCAACTTCGCATCGGGTATTGGCAATGGTGACCTGAATCAGGAATACAGTGCGTTGAGCGAGAGCGACTTGCTCGGTCAATCGCTAATAACCCTAAGGGAGAAATTGAGTGCGGCAATTACGGAAACCAATGATGTCGTGCAGAAAGCGGGGCAACAGGGCCTTCTGGATTCGAGAATTGATGTCGGGAATAAGACGGGTATTTGGAGAGAGTTGGGCGAATCCGTAAATAATTTGCTTGCATCGATCATCAATCCAATTCTGGAGGTTAACAAGATGGTCAATGCGATGGCTGCAGGGGATCTGACCATACGCTATGAGCATGGAGCGAAGGGTCAGATCAAGGAAATGACGGACAACCTCAACAAGGCACTTGACAATCTGCAGGAGTTATTGACGGAGATTTCCCGTAGTGCTGAGGACATTGGCCAAAACGCGGATGACATGCTGATTTCAGCTGAAGAAATGAATATCAGCATGCGTGAGATCGCCACTTCCACTGCCGAGGTCAGCAATGGTGCGCAGAAGCAGGTAGCCAGTGTAGACCAGTCTTCTGTGTTGGTGGAGGTGATGATGAAGAACTCTAAGGACATGAGGAATAAATCCGATGCCATCAACACGGCAGCAAAAGTGGGCGTGGATCAAAGTGGAGAGGGGGCCAAACTTGCAAACTATGTTGTCGATAGCATCAACCATATTTTTGACTACTCGCAGCAGACCGATGAGTCCATGCAGGTCCTGAAAGAGCGGTCGGGCGAGATCGCGAGGGTACTGGCAGTCATTACGGAAATCGCAGCTCAGACAAATCTCCTGGCCCTCAATGCGGCCATTGAGGCTGCCCAGGCTGGCGATGTAGGCCGTGGCTTTGCTGTGGTAGCAGAGGAAATCAAGAAACTAGCCGAGGGCTCTCGGAAGTCTGCAAGTGAAATAGAGAAGCTTATCTCAGATGTGCAAAAAGACACCAAAGAAGCTGCCCATGTGATATCCTCCATGAATGATTTGATCAAATCGACGGTGGAAGCTTCTAACAATGCGCAAACAGTCTTCAAGGAAATTGAACAGTCTTCATCCGATACACTGAGCCACGCGGAGATCATCATGGAATCTTCGCACTCTCAAAATGAAAGCATTGAAAAGGTGGTCAAAATCACTGAAGACGTAGTGATCATCGCGGAGCAGGCAGCCACGGGCACTGAACAAATATCCAGTTCGGCCAGTGAATTGTCCGCGGGCATGGAAAACTATATGCAGCGATTCCACTGGCTCAATGATACTTCCCAGCGGTTGAAACTCGGACTTTCAAATTTTACCCTGAGGGCAGCGCCTGTTGCCGACGTGGAAGAGGAAGAATTGGGTGTGGAGAGTTGATTTCGGCTATTACAATACCCCGCGGTTAGATAACAAATCTGACATTGCCAACAGCCAATCACAACGTTGCGATTGGCTGTGGAGGTTTCATACCTTATAATCTGTAAACGACTCCCAAAGAATACACCCAAGGGTCCAGGGAAACATCTACAGCTACAGGATCAGGACCCGCCTCGCCTGTGATGTCTGTGTCAATAAATAGTTTGTTGACGGAGACATTGATACCCCAGGTGTCGGAAAACATATAATTCAGACCACCCCTGAGGATAAATCCGAAAGCATTGTCCGCTTCGACATTGGCTACGTCAATATCTTCCTCCTTCAAAATCATCGCATAAGAGATACCTCCACCTATGAAGGGCTCGAAAGCACCGAACTGGAAATGGTACAGTCCCGTCAATGCGAATGGTGCGTATGTGACATCGGCTGCCTTGAGGCCAGCAAGGTTGTTCTGTCCCTCTGCGGTTGCAGTAGGTGGCAAGGCGATCACTGTGTGAATTGAGATGTTCTTGGAGATGAAATAACCTATGCCAACTCCTGGTACCAGCGAGTTGGTGAAAGAGACATTTTCCCCCGGAAGATCACCCCCGGCAATGTTGGTGTTCGTCGAAGCTTCCTGCAAGTCAAAAAAGAATGCACTGGGTTCAAAATACCACTTACCACTGCTCCCTTCCTGTGCCATAATAGCAGTAGGTGTCATAATTGCCAGAAAGAAGAAAACGATGCAAAGCTGATTGAATTTTTTCATGTCAGTAGGTAATTAATTAGTTGTGTGGAAAAATCGAAAATGATCACCTATTGTTTGGGTCAATTTGAGCCAACATGAGAAAATTGGTAAGAGATGGAATAATACCCGTATGAACAAAATCAGTCAAAATGAAAATAGTATAGTAATTGATATAATTATAAAACTATGGTGTCTAAATGATATATGTGTTGCAAATAAATCAACATAAACAGCTATTTGATAAAAAATATTTTTTCGAACAATTCATTATTTTCCATAGTAGTAAGGGTACTCTATATTCTATATGTTTAAAAATGACATATACCGTAATAATTTTGAAATTTTCTTCATTTTTTTAAAATTATTATCTAACATAAGGGCGGTAACGCCGTTATCTAGCTGAAACAACAATCTAAAACAAACTGCCATGACTGACGAATCAATTCTCTCTATTTTCACTGCGTTTTTTGTTGTCCGTTTTCCGACGGGATACATTGAGGGGTAACCCGGTCAATTCTCAGTTCCAACCAGCCTGACTCGCTTAGTATCGTGCTTCTCCCTAGCTGGGAGAGTTGTTGCCTAAGAGCTATAAAAACATTATGCGGGAATTTTTAAGAACCAGAGTATGTATAATTCAAAAAACAAAATCGCAATCGTGGGGATCGGCTGCCATGCGCCCGGTGATATCCACGGACCCGATTCATTTTGGTCGCAGATCAAGAATGGAGTAAACGGGGTGACAGATGTGCCAAAAGAGCGTTGGGACATCGAGGAGTATTATGATCCGGACCCAAACAAGGCTGGAAAAATCAAAAACAAGAAGGGCGGATTTCTGAAGGGGATAGACCTGTTTGACAATGAATTCTTCAATGTCTTTCCCAAAGAGGCTGAGCGAATCGATCCGCAGCAAAGGCTATTACTGCAAACCACCTTCGAATCTATTGAGGACGCAGGAGACAAGCTCCACCAGTTGAGAGACACAAATACTGCGGTCTTCATGAGTACTTTCACGAACGACTATTGGGATATTCAAGTCGGCCAGGAGAGTCGCTATGACATCTCTCCCCATACGCCGATGGGATCATCCCTAACAGCAATCGCTAATAGGATTTCTTATTTCTACAATCTCAGGGGGCCTAGCGTGTCTATCGATACCGCATGCTCCGGCTCATTGGTGGCCATTCACCTGGCCTGCCAAAGCATCTGGAATGGGAGCGCAGAGGCAGCATTTGCAGGAGGTGTCAATGTCATCATCAACCCGGAGTCGACGATGATGATGTCCAAGGGGAATTTTCTCAGTCCTGATGGCTACTGCAAGACGTTCGATGAAAGTGGCAATGGCTATGTAAGAAGTGAAGGCTTGGGCGTCGTCTACTTAAAGACGTTGGACAAGGCCCTGGCAGATGGAAATAAGATTTATGGGGTTGTACGCTCCACAGTCTGCAATTCTGATGGCCATACGCCATCCGGATTCACAGTGCCTAGTGAAGATGCACAAACGAGCATGCTACGTGATGCCTATGCACATGCTGGTATTGACCCTGATAAGGTACAATACATCGAAGCCCATGGTACCGGCACCCCTGTGGGCGACCCCATAGAAACGAAGTCTTTCTCCAACGTCTTTGCAACCAAAAGCAGGGAAAATCCTTTGATGATTGGATCAGTAAAGAGCAATATCGGGCACCTGGAAGGTGCTGCAGGGGTAGCAGGACTAATTAAGCTTGCTATGTCGATGAAGCATAAGCAGATACCCGGTAACCTGCACTTCCGAAAGATCAATCCAAAAATCGACCTGGAGAACTGGAAACTTCAGGTGGTCAGTGAAAACACCGAATGGCCCGAACCTGCAGATGGCAGCCCTCGGGTAGGCGGTGTCAATTCTTTTGGAGCTGGTGGAACTAATGCCCATCTGGTGCTCGAAGAATACCGGAAAATAGATGAGCCTTTGAAGGAATCCGTTCCTGAAAATCTCTACCTCTTCCATACCAGCGCGATGAATGAAAAAGCCCTGAAGGATCTTTTGGTGGAGTACAGGGCCTACCTAACTCATGCTAATCATAACCTTCGGGACATATGCCACAACGCTGGAAAGCACCGGTCCGATTTGAAACATCGCATCGCCATCGCCGGCGAAGACAAGGCGGATGTCATCGCCAAGATTGATGCTTATTTGGAGGGCAATGTGCTGTCGGGTGTCGTGGTGGATGAAGTAGACATCGTGCCTTCAAAACTGGCTTTCATTTTTACCGGACAGGGACCACAGTGGTATGCCATGGGACAAGAGCTTATCGCTACGGAACCCCTCTTTAGATCCATTATTCGGGAAATCGAAGGGCATTTCAGCAAAATAGCCGGATGGTCACTGCTCGAGGAGATGAATAAAGATGAAGCCACCACCCGTGTTCATGATACCAGGATTGCACAACCAGCCATTATGGCAATCCAGATCGCTCTGGTCGAACTTTGGAAAAAACACGGCATTACGCCTCAAGGTGTAGTGGGACACTCCATTGGCGAAGTTGCCGCGGCCTACACCGCTGGAGCACTTACGCTCGAGCAAGCCGTGCAGGTGATCTTCCACCGGAGCCGTGGTCAACATGCTGCGACGGGCAAAGGAAAAATGCTGGCCGTAAGCGTTCCTTTGGAAGAGGGAAGAGCGCTTATCAAGGGTGTCGAAGATGTGGTGTCCATTGGTGCTGTAAATGGGCCTGGAATGGTTGTGCTGTCCGGGGATGAAGCACCATTGCAAAAAATCTCAGCGCAGCTGGAGGAGAAGGACATTTTCAACAAGTTCTTACGTGTTACTGTGCCTTTCCATTCCCATCATATGGAACCCTTGAAGGATGAATTGATCAGTTCTCTGGAAAGTCTCAAACCGGCAAAAGCAGAAATCGACCTCTACTCCACGGTTACGGGCAAGAAAGAAAATGGACTTCACCTGGTGAGCGAATATTGGTATGACAACGTAAGACAACCCGTCTATTTCGCGAAGGCATTGGACAAAATGCTGGAGGATGGTTATGACCTATTCATTGAAATTGGTCCGCATCCGGCACTTTCTGCGGGTGCGGAAGAGATGTTCACGTTGAGAAATGTCAACGCCAATATCTTCCCATCCATCAAAAGGAAGGAACCTGAAAAACTTCGATTTCTACAGACCCTTGGGTCGCTTTACGCAAAAGGTGTCGACCTGAACTGGGATGCCATCTATCCGGAGGGCAATCGTATCTATGATCTGCCTAATTACCAGTGGGACCTGAAGTCGTTTTGGTTTGAATCCTCCAATCACAGAAAGCGAAGGTTGGAGAAGAAGGGGCATCCTTTGATTGCCGCAACAGACCAATCAGGACTGCACAGTACGACTCACAATTTCGACATTTTGCTGGATAGGCATATCGACCCGTACATAGATGACCACAAGGTGGATGACATGATCATCTTCCCCGGTACAGGTCACCTGGAGATAGCCACAGCTGCAGCCAAACAGGCTTTTGGCGATCGCTTCTCATTTATCGAGGATGTCAATTTCGAAAATGCACTGTTTCTTCCGGAAGAAGGAGAGCGGTACGAGGTACGTGTCGAAGTGTACTCGGATGAAGAGAAATACTGGATTCTGAGTCGGGACGCGAGCCAACCTGATGCAGCCTGGACGAAGCATTCCAATGGTAAGATGAATGTCCTGGGGGATGCATTTGTCTCTAACTCGGTGGACCTGGAAGAAATCCGCGAAAGGGTCAATGACCGACTTCCAGTGCAGCCAATGTATATGGAATTGAAGAAAAGTGGCCTGTACTATGGGCCAGCCTTCAAATCCATCAAAAAACTGTGGGTCGTGGATGATGAGGTGCTCAGTATGGTCGAACTGCATGAATCCCTCAAGCACAATATCGCCTCTTACTACTTACATCCCAGTGTTTTGGATGCCTGTTTGCATACCATTTTCGCCGCCAAAATGACAGATGACGACGAAGAAAGGGGCATTTTTCTACCTACCCATATTGATCGTTACAAATTCCACCAAAGGCCTAAGTCAGAAGTGGTATATAGCTACGTCAAAGTGGCGGAAGCCAGTTCCCAATACCTCAAGGGCGATTTCTGGATTCTGAATGAAGACGGCACCCTGGTTGCAGAAATCCAGGGTTTGGATTGCAAGTACATTGAGGGGTCGCGCTCCAATGAGGAGGATATTGCCTATTCAGGTTGCTACGCGTACGAGTGGGCTGAGGCCGATGATTTCGCTTTCAAGCCAGCTGACAATGCCATTTTGTTGCTCAATGAAAAAGGATTTGAGTGGCCAGGTTTCAAGGAAAAGCTGCAGGCTCTGGGGACCTCTGTAATCGATGCTGGCATATCAGATTTTGAGGACCGGGATGCTGTAAGGGCCGTGCTTCATGAGGTCAAAGCGGCACACCCGACCATGAATCGGCTGGTCATCACATTGCCGCTGCAAACCAGGAACGATCACATGGAAGAATCCTCCGTCGATCTCTCCTGGAAGTTGTTGAATGTTTTCAATGCCATCATTGAGGAAGAATTGCAGCTCTCTGTCTGGGTTGTCAATGAGCAAGCAGACCTGGTGACAGAGGACGACGCCAGTATCAATTTGCAGCAATCTGTCACTTTTGGTCTCTCTCGAGTACTGGTCAATGAATATCCCATGGCTCAGGTGAAGATTGCTGATCTTGGTGACCGGACCGATGACAGGGAACTTACAGCTTTAGCAAAGCGTATTGCCTCAACCTCAAATGGAGGTGACGAAAGTGATTTTGCCTTTAGAAAAGACAAAGTCTTCGTCAAGAGACTTGAAGTCGTGACACAACATGCTGCCCAGGAAAAGGCAGTAGCGATACTACCGGCTTCAGGGGGCTACTACCAGACCATACTTAAAGAAAGCGGGATTTTGGATTCCATTGGCTTCCAACAGGTGATGCCGTTTGATGTTGGTGAGGCAGAGGTCGAGATTGATGTCAAGGCAGCGGGACTCAACTTCAAGGACGTTTTAAATCTCAATGGGCTACTGACCGAAGAAAGCGTGGCCGGAGGTCTGGTTGGTGCTCAGCTTGGTTTGGAGTGCAGTGGGGTTGTTTCGCAAGTTGGCCCATCAGTCACTCACGTGAAGGTGGGGGATAGGGTACTGGCTTTTTCGCCCAATTCATTTGCAGGCAAGGTGGTCACACCTGGGCATTGCGTGGCAAAAATTCCGGATCATGTCTCTTTTGAGGAGGCGGCTACCATTACGCTTGTGTACCTGACAGCTTATCACTGTATGTTCAATCTGGGACAGATGGAAGCAGGAGAATCCATTCTGATTCATTCAGCTACCGGTGGCGTCGGATTGGCAGCTGTAGCTTTGGCGCAACTTCGTGGGTTGGAGATTCATGCTACCGCTGGTACAGAGGAGAAGCGCGCTATGCTGGTCGAGATGGGTATAAATTATGTATACGACAGTCGGTCGCTGACCTTTTATGACGATTTGATGACCAATACCGAAGGTGTCGGCGTTGACCTTGTATTGAATTCCCTGAGTGGCAAGGCGATCATTCAGAGCATAAAATGCCTCAAACCTTTTGGACGATTCGTAGAAATCGGAAAGACGGAGATTTACAATGATATGAGCCTTCAACTGAAAAGGTTTGGGAATAACCTGAGCTATTTCGCGGTTGACATTGACCGGTTGATGGCGCAACGTCCTACCAAAGCCGCGAGGCTGATGCGGGATGTAATTGAGTTGTTTGAGGAAAAACAGGTTGCACCCCACCCTTATACATCTTTCAAGATCAATGCCATCAGAGATGCAATAGATTACCTGGCAAAAGGTAAGCATATTGGCAAGGTGGTGTTGTCTATGGAAGATCAGAAAGTAGAAGCACTGCCACCTGAAAGCCTTCGTTTCTCTCAAGATCGCAGCTACATCATCACCGGTGGAGCCAGTGGCTTGGGTATTGAATTGGCAAAATGGATGGTCGACAAAGGTGCGAAACACCTGGCCTTGGTCAGTAGAAGTGGGCCGAAGACCGACTACGACCGCGGTTGGATTGAGCAAATCAGAAGTCAAGGTGTCAATGTGCATGTTGAAAAGTTGGACCTTTCGTCCAGTGAATCGGTAGCGCAGATGGTGCAAAGGGTGAATGCCGAAGTGCCTTTGGCTGGTGTCATTCATGGCGCGGCAGTACTTCAGGATGCCACCATTCAGCGTATGGATAAGGATTTGTTTAGAAAGGTATTTGTTCCCAAGGCTATGGGTGCATGGAATCTCCACGAAGCTACCGAAGGTATGAACCTGCAGTTCTTCTTATCGCTTTCCTCGATTTCTTCCGTTTTTGGATTACCCGGTCAGGCCAATTACTCGTCAGCCAATAACTTTTTGGATAAACTGGTCACTTATCGCAAATCCAGGGGTTTGCCAGCACAGAGTGTGAATCTCGGTGTGCTGGGACAGTACGCTGGTATGTCCAAAGAAGGAGGTAATGTGCTCAAGGTATTGGAAAACCAGGGATGGCTTCCGCTTACAATAAAGCAGGTAACCAGCAAAATCGAACGTGTCCTTCTTGAGGGTGATGTGATCCGCATGGCAGCCAATATAGATTGGCTACGCTTTCGGGAGTTCTTTCACCATTTGAAATCCGATGCAAGGTTTAAGGCGTTGCTGTCCGATGAGAACCTCAAATCTGAAAGTACGAAATCCGGTGGTGACAGTCTCAAAGACCAAATCCTGGCGGCCAATGGTGAAGGTAAGACCATGCTAGCCGGGAGTCTGAAGGATGCGCTGGCCAGAATACTGGGTACTACGCCAGACAAGCTTGATGAGCAGAAGTCCGTATCTGCTATCGGCCTTGATTCTTTGATGATGAACCAGCTGAGAAACTGGATTCTCCAAAAACTGGAGTTCAACTATCCGCTCATGAAGTTGTCGAAAGGACCAAGTATCATGGAGATTGCTGAGCACATATTAGCGCATCTGGCTGCAGGAGGTACGGAAGACCAGCATCAGGATGAATCAGGCATCACCACGGAGCAGGATATCGAAGTGGTGAATAAGTGGTTTGTACACCGCAAATCAGAGGAACTTCAAGCGGATAAGTTGAAGATCTTTATGTTCCACTCCATGGGAGCTGGTGCTTCCATGTTCAATGATTTTCTCTATGATGCGCCGGAAGGAACGGACGTTTATGCCGTGCAGTTGCCAGGTAGGGAAAATCGGAAAGATGAGATGCTTTATACCGATCTCAATCAGCTATTGGATGATCTCGAGGTCGCTATACTGCCATTGCTGGATTCAGATTTTGTGATGTACGGCCATAGTTTTGGTGGGATCATCGCCTTTGAGTTGACGAGAAGGTTGAGAAATGGATATGGTAAGGAGCCACTTCATTTTTTCAGCTCAGCGACAATGGCCCCTCAGATGACAGTCACCTGGAAAAACCGGGATGTACTGAAGCAATCGGCGATTTCCTCTAACTCCGAACAGAAGCTGATTGGCCTTATGTCTTACATTGATGATCTGGACTACGTGAAGAAGATTCTTCCGATCCTTCGGTTAGATATGGCGCTACTCATAGGCTATGACTATGAGGATGACAGGGAATTTGCCTTCCCTATTACAGTCTTTTCTGCCATTGAAGATGAAGTGACCTTGCCGGAGGAAATGGCGCCATGGCAGGCCCATACCAATTCCATATTCAGGCAGGAGCTGGTTCATGGGGACCATTGGTTTGTGAGTCGAAATAAAGACTTCATCAGAGATCAAATCAGTAGGGACCTGGAAATGCATCGTGTAACCGTCTCCTAAGGGCGAGGTTTTGCAATGATGAAACGTCGGTGTTTGGCCGACGTTTCCTTTTCATTCAAGCTATGGTGGAATTGAAACTCCCAGCGGGCGTGGTGGCATCTTTTACCACCACCTCCATTGATGAGCACGAACTATTTCCTCCTGAGAGGTTGATATGTCAATCTTACGAACCCGACAGAAAGCAAGACTTTGTCAGAGGTAGATATTGCGCACACGAATGTCTCCGTCGACTTAGCTTCCCCCAACCAGTAGCAAAGTCTGAGCTTGGAGCTCCGCTTTGGCCCGAAGGTCTTACAGGTTCTATCAGTCATAGTAGGCATCTGGCAGGAGCGATTTTGGCGAAAAAAGGGCGTTTTCGTTCCTTGGGTCTCGATATTGAAGTTGTTGGCAGAATTACACCTGATCTGTGGCCGGTGATTTTCACCAAAGCGGAAATGGATTTTCTGATCCGGCAACGTCTTCCGGATAGGTGGAGTACTTTCATCTTTTCTGCAAAAGAGGCCTTCTATAAGATGCAGTATCCAATGACCAAAGCAGGTATGGAAGCTGAAGACCTCGAGGTAGTCGTGGGAGATGCCGGTGTAATATTCCGCGCCAAAGACAGCTTTCTAAGTCAATTGTCCAAAGACTGTGTCATCCACTACACGCTCTCCGACAGGCATGTGATTTCGTCCGTGCTCCTGGAGAACAGATAGCTCTGATTCACCCACTTCCTCGATCGCCAATTGGCAAAGGACTTCCCCACAACACCAAACAAAACCTAAGGTGGTAGCCTACCTTGCAGGGTGGAACAGGCCGCCTCTGCGAATACCAGAGTAATCGAGACTTCACAACCACTCAATTGAGAATTATATCCATTAGGCGAGTTTATTACAATGTTCTGGCAGAAATGGCTACTTTAGCTTTATGCTAAGAGCGACTTTCATAGTTGTACTTTTGGTTACTACCCAGCTGACAAATGCACAAATACTACCACTCTCCAAGAAGGACTCAGGAGTGGTGTTGCAAAGCCTGGAGAAGTATCAAAATCTATTGGACCAAAATGACTTGCGTGGTGCCTCCGGGGCATTGAATGACGTTGCGTTTGTCTATTGGAACAATAACCATTACCTGGAAGCCGCCAACTACTACGAGCAATCCCTGGACCTCAATAAGAAAGTTGCCAATGAAAATGGCATTGCCATGATCAACAACAACCTGGGTATGCTTTATGCAGATCTCGGTAGGTATGAGGAATCTCTGGAAAAATTCACATTGACGCTTGCGGCACGCCGATCCGGGGATGAAAAAATCGGCATTATATCGGCTTTGATCAATATGTCTGTGGTGTTGAATAACCTGAAGCGCTATGAGGAATCCGTTGAGCGCCTGGGAGAGGCACTGGACATTGCCCGGGAATTATATGACAAGCAGCAAATGAGGAGTGTCTATGGTATGTTATCCGAGACCTACGAAAAGATGGGAGATGTGGAAAGGTCGCTGCAGTATTTCGAACTCTACAAGACTTTTCATGAAGATATCCAGCGCGAGGAAATCAAGACGGTAAATCAGGAATTGCGGAAAGAACGCGTAGCCAAGGAGTTGCTGGCCGCACAAAAAGCACAACAGGAAAACGAGCTTCTGAAGCAAAAACTGGAACTCTACGAGCAGGCGGAGGAGATCAGTCTGAAAGATTCCATCAATGAGAGCTTGTACTCTAGCCTGTCTCGACAGCAGGTAGAGATGCAATTACTCGAAAGGGACAAGCAGCTTTCTGAACTGGAATCCGCCGCACGTGAGGTAGAAAACGAACAATTGCAGAAGGAAAAGACCTACCTGCGGAATATACTGATCACGATGGTTTTTGCTGGTTTCATCATTGCTGGCCTTATTTTCTATATCAGCAGGAGAACACGACTCCACAACCAGACCCTGAAGGAGAAGAACGCATCCATTGAGGCCCAGAAGAGGGACTTGGAAATTGCCAACAGTACCAAGGATCGCATCTTTTCTATCATTTCTCATGACCTGAGAAGTCCGATCAGCTCTTTGCAAGGATTTTTTGCGGCCATAGAGAACTTTGATCTGCCCAAGACACTCAAAGGCGCATTTGCAGACGTGGAGGCAGAACTGGCCAACAGTGCCACCCTTCTGGAAAACCTCTTGAACTGGTCCAAGGCGCAGATTCGAAATCGGGAGCCTGCATATGAAGAATTCCAGGTCAGTGAGCTGGTGGATCAAAGCTTCAGGCTTCTGAAGGAAGTAGCGAAGAAAAAGGACATCAATCTGGTCAATCACGTCAAAGAATCTGACTACCTCAAGAGCGATCCGCGGATGGTCGATATTGTGGTTCGCAATATCATCCAAAATGCAGTTAAGTTCACTCCGAAAGGTGGGTCTGTCGAGGTTAGGTTTGCCCAAATAGACAGAGACGCATACATCTCCATTAGGGATACTGGGGTAGGCATGCCGCCGGATAAGGTGCAGCAGCTTTTTGACATCACAAAAAACCGGAGTTCGCTTGGAACGGCCAACGAGCGAGGCTCTGGACTGGGTTTGATTTTGTGCAAGCAATTGATAGAGAAGTTGGGAGGTACATTGGGCGTCAGAAGCGAACCAGGAGAAGGTTCGGAGTTCAAACTAAATTTCTCAAATGGATAGACAATCGCGCATCTTTCAGTTGGCGCTATTAGGGTTTTGCTTTTTGACTGTTGTCGCTGAGGCGCAAAAGAAGCCCGTTTATCATGTGGATGCCGATGGCAAATTCTATTGGAAGAAGGATGTACCGGTTTATCTCTTTATTTCTGAGGAACCGGATCAGATTCAGAAGCGACTGGAAAGCACCAATACCGGTGAATATGCAAATCCGCTATACCTGGATACAGAGGGTGTCAATTTTATCAGAACTTCCAATGCGGTAGATCCGAAAACGAAGGAGCCTGTTCCCGGCGTTGAAATTCTCTTTGAAATATATGCCGACAGCGAACCACCGATCACCCTTCCAGGCTATGAAAATGTTAGTGCCTTTGAGAATGAAGGGGTGCAGTACTATCAGGCTGGTCTCGAGGTGTCGTTCACATCTTCCGATGCCCTTTCCGGAGTAAAGACGCTTTTTGCGGGAGTGAATACGAATAACGTACCTGCCTACGCCGGAGCATTTGAATTTTCAACAGCTGGCAACTACCTCGTTCGGTATTTCAGTGAGGACAATGTCGGTAATGTGGAAGATGTGAATCTTGTGAGCTTCACTATTGATCCTACCCCTCCATTTAGTGATTTGAATATCAATGGCATCACGGAGGACAAGGTGGTAGCTACTTCCTCCAAAATGTACCTGTTGGTAGAAGACTCCATTTCGGGAGTAGACGACGTATTCTACAAATTTGACGACAACGAATATACGCGCTATGGAGGCTCGCTCATCCCTTTTGACGGTTTGGATGAGGGAGATCATACGGTATATTATTATGCGGTGGACAACGTCAAGAACACAGAAGAAGCCAAGAATTTCACTTTTTATCTCGATAAATCGGCTCCTTTGATGGTGGCAGATGTTTTGGGAGATCGGTTCATTGTTGAAGATGAAATCTATTTCTCAGGCAGAACCAAACTCAAACTGACAGCCGTGGACAACAAAGTTGGGGTGAAAGAAGTGCTGTTTTCCGTGGACGAGGAGGATTTTCAGAAATATGAGCAGCCCTTTTACCTGCCCAGCGTCTCTGGTGTCCATACCATTCGCTACTACTCGGTGGATAACCTGGACAACTCTACCCGAGATGAAACCAAAAGCAGATTTATTGGTCAGGGAGGTTTCGAGGAGTTCAAGCACAACGTGGCAAAATTTTATGTGGACCTGACAGGTCCGGTGATCAGCCATGAAATTCTTGATTACTCTTTTGAAAGGAACGATACACTGTTCATAGGCCCCAGTACAGGCATTACGATTGCAGGTTCTGACCCTGAATCAGGGTTGAATCACCTTTCCTACACGTTGAATAATGCAGCTGGCGAAGATACCTATGAGGAGAAATTTACCTTGAACCCAAATGAAGGCTTCCATACGCTCAACTACTTTGGATACGACAATGTGAACAACCGCAATGTGGGTGAGTTTTCCTTCTACTTTGATAAAACGGCTCCGGAAATTGGCATTCTCTTTAGCATTGGTGCGATTGCCAGGCAAGACAATAAAAACGTATATCCGAGCAATGCCGGGATTTACCTCTATTCTACAGATGGCGTATCTGGTGTAGCTGATTTGAGCTACAAAGTGGATGATGGAGAGATGCGACCATACCGTGGTTTGGTTCAGGGAATTGGCCCCGGGGAGCACACATTGGAAATCCGTGCTACTGACAATCTGGGTAACGAAAGCACCAAATCTGTCAGTTTCGTCATTCGCTGATCAATTCTTCCTGTTCCTGTCGGAGTTCGAATCTGCTCAGTTCTTCATTCAAATGGTCAGCTGCTAAGGACAAAGTTCCCGCCTTACTCTTCATTTGGTTCATGCCCGCTGAGAGCTCTTCAGCGGAGCTCGCTACCTCCTCGGTACCCGCGGCGGTCTGCTCAGCTATGGTGACCACATTTTGAGTGATTTGCATTACGTTCCCCACTTTCTCCCGCTGCACCTCAAAGCTTTTGGAAATCACATTCACGATGTCCAATGTCTCGGAGGAGGTCTCCGAAATCTGCTTGAATGCCTCAGCAGCCTCTTCGGAAGCCAGTGTTCCGGATTTCACCTTATCGCTCATTTCACGGATAGATTTTGAAGCTACCAAGGTGTCCACCTGAATATCCCCGATCATTTTTTCAATGTCTTTGGCCGATACTTTCGAATTCTCTGCCAGCTGTCGAATATTTTCGGCCACCACCGAGAATCCCCGACCCGCATCTCCTGCTTGAGCCGCTTCAATGGCGGCATTGAGGGCCAGGAGATTAGTTTGTGAAGCGATTTCTGATATTAGTCCGAGTGCCTGCCCAATTTCTTTTGATCGCTGCTTCAATACATTGATGGCTTCCTGCGCGCGCTTTGCGTGTTTGTCGATCGAAGCGATGCTATCAACTACAGTGGAGATTCTTTCTTCTCCGGTTTCACAATTTGCCACACCTGCCTCAGAAGTCTGCCGTACTTTATGGGATTGGCCTTTCATATCGTCAAGATCCTTGAGGACGTCTTCGATCAGCAAGGATACTTGCTCGATCTGCTGCATTTGTTGTGTGGCTCCCTGACTCATTTGTGAAATGGCGCTGGCAATTTCGGAAGTGCTGATGTGCATTTCCTCCGTCGTAGAGTCGATCTGATCGGAAGTTGCCCCCACCTTGTCAGCTATAGACATGCTGCTGGTGAGAATCGCGTTCAATCCTGTCAATGCAGTGTTGAGTTTGTCTGCAAGTCCCTTTACCTCACCGGCCGCTTCCGTGTCGTATCCTCTGCTAAGGTTCCCTGTAGACATCTCCCCGAGTATTTCGCCGAGTTGGTCCAGTGGATGCTTCATCGACAAGATCAGCTTATTGATGGACTCACAAAAGGTTGACCAAATGCCGGTCTTTTCTTCTGTACGAAGAAGGCTATCAAATTTGCCATGTACTCCGGCCTGCACGATGATGTCATTGGTTTCTTCCAAAACCTCCTTGATGTTTTTTCGCATCAGGAGAAGCTTATTCCCCAACTTATCATCCTTGCTCAGCAACTCCACGTCGGATTCCAGCTTGCCCATGGTGATTTCTTCGATGAGTTGCACCTTCTTCTCCTGTCCTTCAACCAATTGATTGATTGCGCGTATGGCTACACCCAGCTCATCTTCAGTCAAGCCTGGGGTTTTTGGGGGCAGCATACCTTTAGCCAGTGCCACGGAGCGATTTCTGATGTCATTTATGCTTCTGGTGATTCGCGAAACATGGTATTTCAGTATGAACATCCCCGATATGAACATCACAAGAAACAAGACGACAATAGACAATTGATTGAGGGCGATTTGCTCATCAACTTCCGCGTTGGTCTCTTCAATGGTCTGGGAGACAATCTCATTCAACAAGCTGATATGACTGTGGAGAAACCCCTTTAACCCGCTGTCATCGGTGAGTCCGATTTCGGTTTGCACGTCCACAGCCTGCTGAAACAGCATTTGATACTCATCTATCTTCGCCAGTGTGATTGCTTTGGTATTTCGATCAATGTTGCCAAGACCGGATATATGGTTCTTGAAGTCAACAATGCCGTCATTGAATTTCTGCAGATACTCCAGGTCCTTGCGCATGAAGAAATCTTTTTCATGCCGTCGAAGCATGAGCATGTAGTACTTGTCATAACGAAAATCCACGTCCTCTACTTCATGAATCACTGCCCTCAGCTCACCCTCCAGGCCATGATCCCTGAAACCCCTTTGTCGAAGTTTGGAGGCCAATTGCTCCAGGATCACTGCATATTCATCCAGCAGGAACTGAATGCTGTCGATACGTGATTCTTCGATGCGGTTGTAGGACTTGAGGTCATTGGCCATTTCCTGGATCTCTCTCATGAGCTTATTGCCGGCTTCAAGGGTCTTGCTCTCCGAGCCCAATATGAAGTCTTTGGATTTGGCGTCGGTATTGAGGAAAGATCTTTCCAGTTCCCGTGGTTTCTCCACCTGGGCCTTGAAGACCTGGAGTTTGAACCTCAATTCCTGGAGAAAGTTGATGTTTTGGAGGGTGAAGAAGGTCCAAACACCAAATACGAATGTGAACAGATAAGGAACTACGAACTTACCTGCCAAACCTTTGAGTGGATTCATTTCACAGTTTTTGGATAGGGCGAGTATCTGGATCTAGCTGTTGAAAGATGGATGGTCAAATCGCTGGTTGGTACAAAAAAATTTTCACAAAGAAAATCGGTCGCCCGAGAATGAAGTGGATTTTTCGCTCAATGGGAACTATTGGGCGACGTTTGTAATTCGGTCTACGTGCGCGCACTCATATCACACTTCGGGGTTTTGCGCCTGGAGGTGATCGATTGAAATTGTTACGAGATTGATCTATCTTCCTCACCTTTAGATTCATTCGCCTCGTGAACCGGTATAGTTTAGCAGTCTGTATTTTGTGTCTTGCCATTTTCGCAGATACTGCAAGTGGTCAGTCGTCTGGGGAGCGAAAATTGGCTTTTGACCTCGTCGATAGTGTCAGCAAATATGCGAGTAGCGACCCGAGCAAAGCTTTGGAATTTGCTACTGAAGCCAGAAAATCTTTAGAGTTTCTGCCTGCGGAGAAAGCGCTGCCTTTGCTGTATTGGAGTGCCCGTGCCTATGACTACAAGGGTAAGAATGATTCACTGTTATCTCATGCACAACTGCTGCTGTCAGATAAGGTGAATGGACAGGCTAACTACAAAAAGGCCTTTGCGGCGCTACTGAAGGGACGATACCAACGTAGGGTCGGGAATTATCCGGCTTCACAGGAAAACTATGAGCAAGCACGCTCGCTTTTTCAAGAGCAATCTGATCGGTGGGGGCTGGCCCAGGCTTACAATTCTCTGGGTATTCTCAATGATTTACAGGGCAACTATGACGCCGCGCTCGATTATTACCAGCAGGCCCTTCGGGAAAACCAATTCCTCAATGAATCGCGTGGCATTGCCTCCAACTACAACAACCTGGGTATCATCTACAAAAACAAAGGTGACTATACCAGGGCACTGGAGTATTATGCCTTGTCATTGGCTGAGAAGGAGCGTTTGGGTGATCAAAGAAGCATCACCTCCACGTTGCA
This sequence comes from Cyclobacteriaceae bacterium, assembly GCA_965601475.1. GTDB lineage: Bacteria > Bacteroidota > Bacteroidia > Cytophagales > Cyclobacteriaceae > JAWPMT01. The sequence continues at coordinate 4,168,299 of OZ271832.1, forward strand.
CAATATCGGGATTGTCTACGAAGACATGGGCGAGTATGATGAAGCATTGAAATTCTACAATAGGTCCGTGGCCATCAAGAACGAAGTGGGCAGTGAATGGAGTCTGGCCCTTTCCTACGACCGTATTGGTGGCATTTACAAATACAAGAACAGTTTGGATACGGCCCTGCAATACCTCACTAGCGCCCAGGAAATTCGCGAGCGGGTTGGGGATGAAAGTGGATTGGCAGAAACCCTTAATTCCATAGCTCAGGTGAAGGCATTGCTTGGCGATGTTGACGAGGCCATTGCGTTGCACAAAAGGGCATTGCAAAATCAAATCCGAATCAATGACAAGCCTGAGGTGGCAGAGACCTTGCTGATGCTTTCACAGGCCTATGTAATGGCTAATCGCTTTGACTCGGCATTGTACTTTACCGACGAAGCGCTCCAACAATCCACAGAGTTGGGCCCCTCTAAGGTGCTCCGCGATGTGCATGTGGCCAGGGCCAACCTGTTTGAACGGAAGGGAGATTTTGCCCGGGCTCTGGAGGAATTGAAGGCGGCAGAGACGTTGGAAGATTCACTTTTTACTTTCCAAAACTACAGTGTGCTGGCAGAGATTTCCGAACGGTACCGAACACGCGAGCAAGAACAATTGATTTCTCTGTTGAAACAAGATCAACACATCAAGAACCTGTGGTTATGGGGGCTGATCACGGGAATTTTCCTCTTAGGTATAATCTTCTTACTGATCTTCAATCGGTTCAAAATAAAAGTCCGCGCCCATATCTCCTTGAAACGATCGCATGAAGAGCTGAAAGCTACCCAGGAAAAACTCATCCAATCTGAGAAAATGGCTGCCTTGGGTCACATGGCCTCGGGCGTGGGCCATGAGATCAATAATCCACTCGCAGTGGTGATGAGCGCAGTCGACCTACTCAAACGGATGATTGCCGAGGAAAAAGAACATGGCCCTGAATGGAGGGCCCAGGTCAACGAATTGCTGGAGGGTATCGATATTTCCTCGCAAAGGACTAAGTCTATTGTCGCGAGTCTCATGGATTTTGCCAACCAGGATCATCCTGATCAGGCATTTGTCATAGATGTTTCGCAAGAGCTTAAGAACTGTTTGGAAGATTTCAAACAAGCTGGAGATTACGAGATTCATGAGCATATCAAACCCAATTTGAAAGCTCAGGCAAACCCTTACAAACTCCGGCAGGCGTTCCGGAGCTTGATGCATAATGCTGTCGCTGCTTTGAATGGTAATGGTCAGATTGCCGTGCACCTGAAACGAGACGGCAAGGACATCAAAGTGAGTTTTGAAGATAATGGCGTGGGTATGACCGAAGAAGTACGCACCAGGGCTTTCGACCCTTTTTTCACGACCAAGGAAGTAGGTGAGGGTACGGGACTAGGTCTTTTCCTTGTGTACGGTATTGTCGAAGAGCTCAATGGCAGGGTGCATTTGGACAGCAAGCCTGGGAAGGGTACGGTCATAGATCTTTGGTTGCCAAGGGTGAAGTGAGACCCCTTTCATTTTTTGATTTTCGGTATTCGCGCACTAGCTTCCAAATCCAAATAGCGACATATGAAATATTTGATACTGACATTCCTGTTGCTGGTTTCGCAACTCATTATTGGCCAGCGACTCACGAGGCAGGAGAAGAAGGTCATTGCTGCAGTCGAGCGCAACACCCAAGAGGGGCTCACCTTCCTGGAAAAAATCGTCAATATCAATAGTGGTACCAACAACCATGAAGGTGTGAGGGTTGTGGGCGACGAATTTTCGAAGGCATTTGAAGCAATCGGGTTCGAAACGAGATGGATTGATATGCCAGATTCAGTCAATAGAGCGGGTCACTTCTTTGCTGAGCGAAAGGGCACAAGAGGTAAGAGAATCCTGGTCATCGGCCACCTGGATACGGTTTTTGAGGAAGATAGCCCCTTCCAGCAATGGCGGGTGCAGGGGGACTCTATTGCCTACGGCCCGGGTGCCAATGATATGAAAGGGGGAGACGTGTTGGTGCTCTATGCGCTCAAAGCACTACAGGAAGTTGGAGTTCTTGATGGTAGTCAGGTCATTATTGCTTTCACGGGAGATGAAGAGAAGACCGGAAAACCACTCTCAATCAGCAGGCATCATCTGATAGAAGCGGCGCAGCGTAGCGACATCGCCCTGGGGTTTGAGACCTCGACAGGTTTTGGCTATGCCACCGTCGCACGGAGGGGTTCCTCAGGATGGAGGCTCGATGTAAAAGGCAAACGTGCACATTCTTCGGGTGTATTCAGCGACCGGGTAGGAGCTGGCGCCGTTTTCGAAATGTCAAGAATATTGAACGCATTCTACGAGGAAGTAAGGGGAGAGCAATACCTGACTTTCAACCCGGGAGTTGTTCTTGGAGGTACGGAGGTCGATTACGACCCATCGCTTAACAGGGGAACTGCCTTTGGAAAGACCAACGTTGTCGCACAATCGGTTACGGTCCATGGTGGATTGCGCTTCATTTCTGAGACCCAAAAAGAGGATGCCAGGGCGAAGATGAAGGCTATTGTGAGCCAAAACCTGCCCAATACTTCCGCCACGATTACTTTCACTGATAGTTATCCAGCGATGGGTCCCACCGATGGCAATCATGCCTTACTAGGGCTATTGAATCAAGTAAGCCTGGATTTGGGGCAGGGGGAAGTCAAAGCCTATGACCCAGGACGGCGGGGAGCGGCGGATATTTCCTTTATCGCCCAGTATGTGGATGGCCTGGATGGTCTGGGAACCATGGGCCGCGGAGCACATACAACCAATGAGTACATGGATTTGCGGACATTCGAAGACCTGACGAAAAGGGCGGCCTTACTCATTTATCGTTTGACCAATACTGACTAGAAGCTGATCAGCGATTTGGCTTGATTCTCCAGTAGCTCCATGTAGAGCGCGTTGGTAATATTTCCTTTGTCATCCATCGATTCTTCAATACGGGCCAGTTTTGGTTTTTGGGCCAGAACATGGGTGCCACAATAGTTGAAAATGTCGGTAAGGTGGCTTAGTGCCAAACCCCCACCCTGCACGCCGGAGGATACACCCACGAGTGCACATTTTTTGTCTGGAAAGGTGCCTGGAAATTCCAGGCCGTCAATGAATGTCTTTAGCACACCGGGAAAGGACCCATTGTATTCCGGAACCACAAACACATACTTTGCGGCGGATTTCATTTGCTCTCGAATGGGATTGAAGGTTTCATTGTGGCCAGAATTTTCATATAGGGCTGACACGATAAAATCCGCCGGTAGATCGCTTAGGTCGATGATTTCTGAGTCTTCACCCAACCCTCGCAGAATTTCCTTGTATACGAGACTCACTTTCATTGAAACCGAATCTGTCCGATTCGTACTGCAGATAATTTTGATCATTGATATTTTGGTATTAGTCGACCTTGAGCTTTTTCTTCAACACGAAGTCGGTCCGGATTGTTGAAGATCAGTGCGTTCCCAAAGCTGTTGAGGTCCCCTGTGAGTTGGAGAACCGGGAAGAGCATAATGTCATTTGTTCCACTATGAACAAAATTTATGCTTTGTGCAATCAATTCTGTTGCATACAGCCTGCCATCAACCCGCCGATCGACGAATACATTAAGCTGTGGCACCTCTCCGGTAAGCGTGACATTGCTCAGAGAGCGCATTGTGAGAAAGAAGGGCTCACTGCTGTTGAAGTCCAGGTTTACGTTCCCCGATCCCCGGGTTACGATCTCGACCCTGTGGTCAAAAGAGAGGAGCCCACTGCTGTTTACTTCACCAAAGCCAAACTTCTCGACATAGTTGATTTCGTTGGAATAGACATGGACCACTACATTGTCAGGAGATCTTGTAAATCGGCATGTATTTTCATTTCGCAATTGCAAAATACTGTCTGCCGTTACCTCGACTATGATTTCGTCTACGAGGTTCTGACCTGTCTCCAGTTGGAACAATTGATCCTCCGCTTGATGCCAGACCACGTTGATATCATCAAAGACCCAGACCGATTTGATGGTTTCACTGATTTCTAAGTCCACGACAACCTTCTCACCCTCTCGCTGGGTACAGTCCCAACCCTCGTTGCATGAGGTAAGCCCAAGAATCACCAACACAATAACTAATCCTCTCATAACCGTACCCCCAGTCCAAAATCGAATACATCAGCCTGTGCTCCATGGACTTTCATGAAAGCGGTAGTGAAGAGGTGCTCGGTAATATATACTTTGAACCCATGGCGATGGTAGAAGTCAGGATCTACATCCTCCCCACCATAGAATCGACGATAAACATAGTGTCCGAACATGCTCAGGAAACTCACCCTCGAGATCATCAGTTCGTGGCCTGCAAACAGCCCAACCCGTCGGTGGTCGGTGTCATTGTCGACGTCTGGCTCTGCTTCTATAACGTCAATCAAACCCCTGTTATGAAAGGCTTCCAGTCCGAGGTACACCCGGCTAATCTTGTTCAGCGTCTTATCCGCGCTTACGCCGATGGTGTAGTAGAGGCGTTTGGGCGAACCTAGTGGTTCTGTTTCTTTGCCAGAGGCGCTCAACAGGATGTTTATTCCAATCTTTTTCCTGTCAACGATCACCGGTTCAAAGTCCTCGGGCGCTGGTTTTTGAGTTGACCCAAACCTGTAGCCTGCACCAATATTCACCGATAGGATGTTGATGCCATTGTTGGGAAGGCTGAAGCTACCGTTCGAAGTATGTGACCAGCTGATGGCGGGAAAGAGGTAGGTTCTGGGCATAACATTGACTTCCATTCCCAGCCGTATGAGTGCGTGATATGAGATACGCGATGAAAGGATGTTGTTGAGGTTGTTGTTCTCGCGTTCGTAGATTTTGGTCGCATAGGTAAACCCGGCACCGAGCCGAAAGAAAATATTAAGTGGCCTGGTCCTCAGAATATAGGTGTCTTGGTAGGCTGCCAGGTTGAAGATGGTGCCCGTCTCGTCCATGTCCGTATCAATGATCGTGAGCGAATATCCGGTCTGAGGCAGTCCGAATATTCTTTCCCGTTCTTTCTTACCAAGGGTTTTCTTGCTGTAAAAGAACTCTACTCCTGCGGGTCGACCATAGGTGAGATGTAATCCGTGCTCATATTGCGGAACGACAAACCCCTTCAGCCAGGTAAAACCTCCACTGTGTTGATATAGTGATTCGTTCCCATCAGTCTGGCCACTTACCTTGAATATCAAGATAAAAACCATGATCATTGTGGACCCAAACCGAAGAATAGAACTCATCTACGAGAAATGCTAAAAGGCAAAAATGCGATAGTTACAGGTGCTAGTAAAGGCATTGGTCTTGAAATCGCCAGATTGTTGTTGGAAAAAGGCGTAAATGTTGCGGGCTGGAGCCGAACAGAACCTGACCTTTCTGATGCCAACTTTCATTTTGTCCCTGCCGATGTAGGCGTGGAAGAAGAAGTGGCAGCCGCCTATTCAAAAACTGCGGAACTGCTGGGGGAAGAAATTCATTTTCTGATCAACAATGCGGGCTATGGCACTTTTGGTGACTTTGAACAGATGGATACACGGGAATGGGAGAACATGTTCCAGGTCAACGTACATGGGATTTTTCAGGTGACCAAGCGTGTGGTTCCCGCAATGAAACAGATGGATTTTGGCCATATCATCAACATTGGCTCTATAGCGGGGAAAAACCCCGTAAAGAATGCCGTCTGCTATGCTGCTACAAAATATGCGGTCACAGGGCTTTCGCACTCCTTGTTTATGGAATTGCGGGACTTTGGCATCAAGGTTTCTTGTGTCTACCCTGGCTCCGTGCAAACCAATTTCTTTGACGAGATTGACCAAATCCAGGCCAATGAAAACATGATGCACCCCTCAGATGTCGCGAAGACAGTGGTGGATTTGCTCGAGACCAGTCCAAATTATCTTCCGGTGGATATCGAAGTTCGACCGCTGCGACCCAAAGGCAAGCCAAGTACATAGTTCATGTCCATTGTTGTTAAGGATTTAGTAAAGAGGTATGGCGACCAGTTGGCCCTGGACAATGTTTCCTTTGAAACGCGACCAGGCAAAATAACAGGTTTTCTTGGTCCCAATGGTGCTGGGAAATCTACCACCATGAAAATCGCCAATGGCTATATTTCTCCCACTTCCGGCGATGTGTTTGTCGGTGGTAAGTCTGTTGTTGCAGATGCCTTTCATGCCAGGCAACATATCGGCTACCTACCGGAAAACAATCCGCTATACCTGGATATGTACGTGAGGGAGTTTCTGCGATTCATCGGTTCTGCTTATGGAATTGGCGGACAGAGGTTGACTCAGCGCGTAGAGGAGATCATCGAACTTGTGGGGTTGCAGGCGGAAAAGCACAAACAGCTCAAGACACTCTCCAAGGGCTACAGGCAGCGGGTAGGGCTGGGGCAAGCGTTGTTGCCTGACCCTGAAGTGCTCATCCTGGATGAACCCACCACTGGATTGGATCCGAATCAGCTGGTAGAAGTTCGCCAACTGATCAAGGATGTTGCGGCGGAAAAGACCTTAATATTCTCGACTCATATCATGCAGGAAGTCGAGGCCGTATGCGATCACGTAGTGATTATCAGCAAAGGCAAGATCGTGGCGGATGATACCTTGTCGGCATTGTCGAGGAGCTCCTCGGATCACCACGTGCTGTTGTTGCAATTTGATGAAGACGTTGAAACAGCTACTTTGCAAGGCATAGCCGGTGTTCTGGACATAGCTCCGGAAGGGCAGGGGAAATACATGGTGAAGTGTACAAATCCTGAGGTGAGACGGGAAATTTTGAAGGTTACGGGTGAGAAAGGCTTGCCGCTTGCATCCATCAAAGCCTCAGGCGGTTCATTGGAAGAGATTTTCAAAAAATTGACGAGTTAGTATGTGGACAATTTTGCGAAAAGAATTCAATGAATTTCTCAATTCCCTGATCGCCTATGTGGTGCTTGCTGTCTTCCTGGGCGGGACGGGTCTGGTGATGTGGATCTTCCCGGAATCATCCGTGCTGGACTATGGCTATGCAACAATGGAGCCGCTTTTCACACTCGGACCTTACTTGCTGATGTTCCTGGTACCAGCCATAACCATGCGCTCCTTTGCTGAAGAACGTCGGTCAGGTACAGTGGAACTACTCTTGACTTTACCGTTCAAAAGCTGGGAGATTGTACTTGGCAAGTACCTGGCAGCATGGCTGCTTGTCCTTTTTTCAGTACTTCCAACCCTGGTCTACTTCTACTCGGTGCACGCATTGGGTACTCCCATAGGCAATCTAGATGCCGCAGGTATTGCCGGATCTTATCTGGGACTGCTACTACTTGGAGCCGTGTTTACGGCCTTTGGATTGCTGGCATCCGTACTCACTGAAAATCAGATAGTGTCATTTGTGTTTGCGGGATTTCTGTGCTTCGTCGCTTACGATGGCATCGATGCCTTCGCCAACATCGATACGTGGGGAAAATGGTCCTACCTGCTACAGCAAGTGGGCATACTATTTCATTATCAGGCCATGAGTAAAGGGCTCATTGATCTCAAAAACGTTGGTTATTTCATTGCTTTGATCACCTTCATGTTGTTCCTTGTTCAATTCGTATTATCCGGCAGGAGATGATGGAAAATTGGAATTTGTACAGATACCTTGTGCTGCTAGCCGGATTCCTGGGCACGGTGCTGTTTATTCAGCTTACCAATACCTATCGCGTTCAATGGGATCTCACCGAAGAAAAGCGGTTTTCGATATCTGAAGCTTCGAAGAATATCCTCAACGATCTGGAGGAGCCCATTACCATCGAAAGCTATCTCGCGGGTGAATTGCCTTCCAATTTTCGAAGATTCGAAAAGGCCCTCGTCGACCTGCTGGATCAGTTGGCGATCTACGCAGGTGGCAATGTTCAATATAGCTTCCTGGACCCATCTCAGGCGACGTCCACGCAAAGCCGTAATGACTTCTATCGAAGTCTCATTCAAAAAGGGTTGCAACCGACCAATCTTACCTACTCTAGAGAAGGTCAAAGAAGCGAGAAGCTGGTTTTCCCGGGTGTTGTTATTACCTACAGGGGGAAAGAGGTTGCGGTCAATCTGCTGAAAGGAAACCGGGCTACCCAACCGGAGCAAATGATCAACGAATCTATTGAGGGCCTGGAGTTTGAGCTGATTTCGACGATACAGTCGCTCAATTCCAGCAACCGAAAACGCATTGGTTTTATCATAGGGCACGAGGAACCGGATACCAGTAATCTGGCAGGGTTCACCAACGCCATATTGAGCAGGTATGACCTGTTCAGGTTGGATATCCGGGATCGCAACCGCCCGATTTCAGGTTACGACGCACTCATCATTGGCAAACCCACGCAACCGTTTTCACAGCTGGAGAAATATTGGCTTGACCAGTATATCATGAATGGGGGCAAGCTGTTGGCATTTGTTGATGCGCTGAGTGTAGATGTCAGCCAGGCCGAAGGGGAGGGTACCGTGGCGGTCCCCTATACCTTGAATCTCGAAGATCTTTTTTTCCGCTATGGTGTTCGGATCAACCAGGACTATGTGATCGACTACAGTTCGGGTTTTTTTCCGGGCGTGCTGGGTAATATTGGAGATCAACCTCGAATTGAGCTCATGCCCTGGCCCTTCTTTCCGGTAGCGACCAACTATGGTAGTCATCCTCTGACCAAAGGGCTGGATGCGACGATCCTCAAGTTTGCATCGACGATTGATACAGTGAAAGCAGCAGGGGTCGAAAAGACACCAATCATCTTGAGTTCTGCCTACACGAATGTACTTTCTCCACCCGTTCAGGTTCGATTTGAAGATTGGGTTGCAGGCCTCAATCCCGATTTCTTCAGACAGGGACCACGGGCCATGGGTTATCTTCTGGAAGGGCGTTTCACTTCATTGTTCAAAAACCGGATTCTTCCATCAGGAGTGGATGATTCCCAATTCAGGGAAGACGGGATGAAATCGAAGATGATCATTGTGAGTGATGGAGATTTTATTAGGAATGATTTCAATATCCAATCCGGGGAGCCACTGGCGATGGGTGTGGATCCCTACGTGCGGACGACATATGCCAATGAAGAGCTGCTCATGCGTGCACTGGCCTACCTGGTAGATGAAGACGGCCTCACGCTTGTTCGCAACAAAGAAATCAAGATCAGGCCCCTGGACAGGATTAGAATCGGCGAGGAACGGAGCTACTGGATCATTCTCAATACGCTCCTACCCATCCTGCTGATCGTTGGCTTTGGTTTGGTGAAGTGGGCTTTAAGAAGGAGGAGGTTCGCCGTATGAGAAGAAGAAATCAGATCTTGTTACTTCTGGTCGCAATGCTGTTGGCGGCCAACCTCCTGGTATTGCTGGTTGATGGCAAGTCCTCAGGCAAGGTCAGCGCCGATTACTTTGATTTTCCGGATACCACGGCCATTGAGTCGGTGCGTTTCACCAGAAACGATGCGTCCTTTTTCCTTGTTAAAGAGGATGATTCCTGGCAGCTAAATGAGACATATGCGATAGATGCTGATTTCAGGAATATTCTGATGGCTGTCTTCTCGCGAGTAAAGGTTCAAAAACGAGTCGCTGGTTCCGCGAAGGCGGAGCTTCTGTCGCGACTTGAAGCCGAAGGCACTTTCGTCAACCTCAATGGTGGGAATGTCGCTTTTTGGGTATTAGGAAATCCCACTCGCACGCAAACTTATTTTGTGTCTGAGGATGAAGCAGATGTATGTGTTGTGGGCATACCTGGTTATAATGATTTTGTAGGGGGCATCTTTCAATTGACAGAGATGCAATGGCGGGACCGGACGCTGTTCGCAGGTTCCATTCGTACCATACAACGAATCAATATCGATTACCTGGAAGGTAATGATCTGGATATTACGTACAATGGAGATTTCTTCAATGTCAACGACGTGCAACCCCTGGATACTGCCTTTCTGGAGGACTACTTTGCACAATTTCGGAAATACCAGGCCAATGAACGGTTGCCGACAGGTAGGTTTGCCAGGTATGATAGTCTGGCGCAGACCACGCCGATGGCGATTATCACGATTGAGGATTTGACGCGGTCTGCGCCCTGGGAGTTTAGAGTCTTCCCGACTCTGCCAAGAGATAATTTTCACTTGTCAATCGCTGGTCAAGAAGAGATGGTTGTGGTGGATCGACGCAGAATGCAACAACTTTTGAGGGAACCCTCAGACTTTGAGTTCAAAGCCAATTAGACCCTGGCTACCAGTAGGTTCCTCCCACGATTTACCGGGCTCCCAATCTCAAGTTTTGTTTATACCTTTGCGGTCTTTGAAATTGCACTTAACCTAGGTTTGATCCAATGAAATTCATCGTTTCGTCATCGTTTTTACTCAAGCAGCTTTCAGCGATCAATGGCGTCATCACTACCAATCCAGTGGTGCCGATACTGGAAAACTTCTTATTTGAAATCAATGGTGGGACATTGAGGGTCACAGCTTCGGACCTGCAAACGTCGATGATGACCGAGCTGGAAGTTGAGGCAAAGGAAGATGGCAGCATAGCGATTCCCGCTAAGATCCTCTTGGAAACTTTGCGCAATCTCCCGGAGCAACCGGTTACTTTCTCCATAGACGACAGCACCTACAGCATTGAGATCAATTCGGACAATGGCCGCTACAAATTGGCGGGAGAGAATGCCACGGATTTCCCGAAGGTGCCCACGGTGAGCGATGGGTATTCTGTGAACGTATCGTCAGACGTGCTTGCCAAAGCACTGAACAATACCATTTTTGCTACTAGCAATGACGAATTGCGACCGGCGATGACAGGTGTCTACATGAAATTGGAAGAGACCAACACCACCTTTGTGGCTACTGATAGCCACAGGCTGATTCGCTACAGAAGGGTAGATATCGCCTCTGATATGGGGCACAGTATGATTATCCCAAGGAAGGCACTCACTCTGTTGAAAGCCACATTGCCTCAGGAAAATACCAATGTCAATGTGGAGTTCAATGCTTCCAATGCATTCTTCGATTTCAATAACGTGAAGATGATCTGTCGACTCATTGATGAGCGATTCCCAGACTATGAGAATGTTATACCTGTAGACAATAACAATCTCATGTCTATTGAAAAGGGAGAGTTCCTGAGTTCGCTGAAGCGGATCGCCATTTATGCCAACAAAACCACGCACCAGGTCAGGTTGAAAATCACTGGTAGCGAACTTCAGATTTCTGCCGAGGATTTGGACTTTTCCAATGAAGCGAATGAACGCTTGGCTTGTGAGCACGATGGTGAGGATATTGAAATCGGATTCAATGCAAAATTCCTCATAGAGATGCTTGGCAACCTGGATTCGAACAAGGTCACTTTGAGATTGAGTGCACCCAATCGGGCAGGCATTCTTCTTCCCGAAGATAAGGACGACAATGAAGACATCCTGATGCTCGTCATGCCAGTGATGCTCAACAACTACGTCTAGACAGCCACTTCAGCGCTGAGATCATCTACCATCGCCTTGAGGCGGCGGATCTTCCGACCGTATATCAAGTTGATGAGCCACGTGAACAAGGCGATCATAGCGCCATTTAGCAAGATGGCAATGACGCCAATGGTGAGCCAGGCCTGACTGCTGACTTCACTTAAGCTCTTGCCATCGTCTGTGATTCCAATGTATAGGCCATAGCAAAAACTTAGCGGAAAAATGACCCAGATGACCACTTTGTAGTGAAGTAGGTAGAAGCTAAGGTAGCGATAGATTGTTTTCAAACTATCCTTGATCCGTCCCGCATAGTCAAACCTGGAGATGGCCCCAATGAGGAAAAGATAATATATCACATAGACGCAGATGATCCCAAGTAATACATAGAACTCCCAGTTAAGTCCGATTCGGTCCCACCAGAGATAAATCAAGGGGGCCATTAGCACATTGAGTGCAAGTTCGATGGATAGGATGAGTTTGATCCATCCGAGTGTGTCCTTGGATTTGCCCTTGATGATCTCGTTGAGGTTGTCCAACTCAGTGTGACCAGCAATTTCCTTGCTCCTCGACCATATCTTTGAAATATCCACCTCAGCCATTGATCATTCCTTTTAGCTGATTTTTTAAGCGATTCACTTTCACACCCACATTACTCACCGTGATGCCCAGTATGTCAGACATCTCCTTGTAACTCTTGTTTTCAAGGTATAACAACATGATTGCCCGATCTCCTTCTTTTAGCTTTCTGATGGCCTGGTACAATAGTTCAATTTGCTCTTTTTCCGTTTCATCTATGTCCTCTGCAAGCTCTATTTTGTCCAAAGAGAACTTGCCAATCTCCTTCTTTTGTTTTTTGACCTGAGAAAGACACACATTGAGTGTAACGCGATACACCCATGTAGATATTTGTGACCTACCCTCAAATCTTTTGTGGGACTTCCACAACTGCAGTGTCACCTCCTGCATCAGATCCTTCAAGTCCTCTTCATCACGAGCATAAGCCCGGCAGAGGCTCCTGATTATCCCGAGGTTTTCAGTGACAAAAGCTTTGAAGAAGTCCTGCGACACGTAGCTTCAGATGGTTAGTGCTCAAAATATCAAAATTATTTCATTAGGGTGTAAGAAATTCCATCTGTTACTTACCTACTAACAAAGTACTCTAGTTTGAAACGTAACCAAACCATATTGCTTCTGGGATTCATTGTTGCGCTGGCAGCTTTGCTATCTACGCAAGGTTGTAGCGAAAGCCTGACTTCCAAAGGCTATGGTTGGTCGTTTCTGCCGAGCGTGAACATGGACCTCAAGGTGAGCTTCTTTGTAGCAGAGGTCTCGGAATTTTTAGTGAGGTTTTTACCTTTTCACTGATTGACTTACGGCCATGGACATTTCCGCTCACCAGTGCTATCCTGTACACCGGCTGAAGCCGATATTGCCCACACCTTGGCCCTCGGACACATAGCTCCTCAGCAAACTCAAACTATTTTTTTCGGGCCCTACCTCTTTTCTTTTCGGGAGCCTTGTCTGCAAGTTCTTTGCACTCTTCGTAGGTCAGTTCTTCCGGTTTTTTGTCTTTGGGTATTTTGACGTTCTTTTTCCCAAATTTGATATAGGGTCCAAAGCGGCCGTTTAGGACAAACACCTGATCGTCCTGATCGAAAGTCTTGATGTACTTGTTGGCATCTTGCTCACGCTTTTCGTGAATCAGTTCGATGGCCTCCTCCAGATTTATGGTATATGGATCTTGCTCCTTTTTGATCGAAACGAACTTGCCATCATGGCGGACGTATGGACCATACCGACCAACATTTGCCTGTACAGGCTTGTCTTCGAATTCTCCCAGATCCCGGGGTAACTTGAATAACTCCAGGGCCTCTTCTACCGATATGTTTTCGATGAATTGATCCTTTCTCAGGCTGGCATACTTTGGCTTTTCGCCGGTTTCCTCCTCATTGCCTCCAAGCTGAACATAGGCCCCATATCGTCCCATCTTGGCAGTCATGGGTTTGCCGGTTTCCGGGTCTTTGCCAAGTTCCCTGGAAGTAGGTACGTCCGCCCTGGCGATTTGCTCGGTGTTCTCCACTTTGGTGTGGAAAGAGCCATAGAAAGCATCGATCATCTCGTCCCAGGGCATTTTGCCATGCGCGATGTCGTCGAATTGCTGTTCGACATTGGCCGTGAAGGAATAGTCGATGACATTGGGGAAATGCCCTACAAGGAAATCGTTCACGATCATGGCAATATTGGTAGGGAAGAGTTTGTTCTTCTCAGCCCCTGCTATTTCAACCTTTTCCTGCCGGTCGACGGATCCATTCGCGAGGGTCAGTTCCGTGTATTTTCTCTCTTTACCTTCCCTGCTTTCTTTGATGATATACTCTCGTTTTTGGATCGTAGATATGGTGGGGGCATAGGTGGAAGGTCGACCAATGCCCATTTCTTCCAGTTTCTTAACCAAACTCGCTTCTGTGTACCTGGCAGGATGACGAGAATAGCCTTGCCGGGCCGTCATTTGGCTTAAGTTCAGCACCTGACCTATGGAAAGTGGGGGTAGCATCGACGCATTTTCTTCGTCTTCTTCATCGTCCCTGGATTCGAGATACACTTTTAGGAAACCTTCAAATTTCACTACCTCACCTTTCGCGACAAGCTTTTCATTGGAGGTGGATATGCCGATCGTGGCAGTGGTCTTCTCGAGCTTGGCATCGGCCATTTGGGATGCAATAGCCCTTTTCCATATCAATTGATAAAGCCTGCCCTCAGCAGAATTTGTTCCCAGGCTGTGCTTTGAGAAATCAGTTGGCCGGATTGCCTCGTGTGCTTCCTGGGCACTTTGTGATTTGGTTTTGTACTTGCGCACCTCTACAAAATCCTCCCCATAAGCCGTGGAGATTTCGTTAGTGGCACCACTTATGGCCTCTTGCGACAAGTTCACTGAGTCCGTCCTCATGTAGGTGATTTTGCCACTTTCGTACAGTTTCTGCGCCAGGGACATCGTGTAAGCCACAGAATAGCCAAGTTTTCTGCTCGCTTCTTGTTGGAGTGTAGAAGTTGTAAAAGGAGGAGCTGGGTGTTTCTTGGCCGGTTTCGTTTCAAGGTTTTCAATGCTGAAGTCACCCTTGGCACAATCCTCGAGGAAGGCGTTGGCTTCTGCCTCCGAGGTAAATTTCTTGGGCAACTCCGCTTGTAGTTTTCTGCCCCCTTCAAGAAGGAACTCTGCTGTCACCCGGTAGCTTGTAGTCGCTTCAAATTTTTCGATTTCCCGCTCACGTTCAACCACTAACCTCACGGCCACGGATTGAACCCTACCTGCAGACAGGCCGGTCTTTATCTTCTTCCAAAGAATAGGTGACAATTCAAAACCAACCAGTCGATCCAGGACGCGTCTCGCCTGTTGCGCGTTTACCAGATCCAGATCAATACCCCTGGGGTTCTGTATGGCATTCAAGACAGCATTCTTGGTTATTTCCCTAAATACTATCCTCCGGGTCTTCGTCTCATTCAGATCCAAGGCTTCTTTTAGGTGCCAGCTGATGGCTTCGCCTTCACGGTCATCATCACTCGCCAGGTAAACCGTTTCGGCTTCTTTTGCCAGTTTCCTCAGTTGCTTCACCACATCTTTCTTGTCCGATGAGACCTCATACGTGGGCTTGAAACCATTTTCTATGTCGATCGCATTGTCTCCCTTAGGTAGGTCTCGTACATGGCCGTAGGAGGAGGTTACCTCGTAGTCCTTTCCAAGGTATCCTTCTATTGTTTTTGCCTTTGCAGGCGACTCGACGATTACAATGTTCTTGGGCATAAAGATCTGATTTCTCGGTCAAAGATGTAATGATTGATTTGTAAACTCCAAGAGAACTTGGCAATGAGTCATGAATTCACTTACTTGATCATCCAAATAACCGACCTTCATCAACGATGGTTAAAAAACTTATCCTCTTGAGACATGCTGAGGCGTCCTCCGAAGCTGACAAGGACTTCAATAGGCCTCTCACGGGTAACGGTCAAAGAGCGGCCAGGCATTTAGCTCAGTGGTTTGAGGAAAACGATATTACCATAGACCGAATCTATTCCAGCAGCGCAATTCGGGCTATTTCCACTGCGGAAATTTTGGCGGAGAGGCTGGGTGTATCCGTGAAGAAAGAAGAAGAGCTTTATGAATCTTCTGTCCGCATTTTTCTGCGCCTGATCAACGAAACCAATGCAGGTTTTGATGTGGTTCTTTATCTGGGCCACAATCCTACCATCACCTACCTGGGGGAGTACCTCACGGGAGAACCGCTGAATATGGAACCCGCTGGGGCCACCATCATAGACCTTGATACACGCTGGCAGGAGGTCTCTGAGAAGTCGGGTACGCTCGTGCAATATCTTTCACCGGCGGTTTACGCACCCTAATGGCCGCCACCTTTGATCCCAGCGGGGTAGGTTTGCTCGGGAGAATATTCGGATTTCCATATACAATAGCCGAAGCCGACCTGGTCATTTTGCCAATCCCCTGGGATGCTACTGCCTCTTACCGGGATGGATCAGCAAATGCCCCAAAGGCGATTCTTGATGCCTCCGCTCAGCTCGACTTCAACATTTACGGTCTGGAGGAGCCCTGGAATTACAAAATTGCCATGTTGTCCATTGACCCGGAAGTCCAAAGAAGATCGGAAAAAACCCGTGAATTGGCTAAGCGCGTAATCGGATCGCTCGAACGGGGGAAGTTACCTCATGATGCTGACGTTGCGGAGGTCAATCAATCCACATCCGCACTTTGCGCCAACGTCGTGAGACAAGTGAAGCATTACAGGAGTCAGGGTAAGCACGTTGCAGCCTTGGGCGGGGATCATTCCACGCCGCTAGGGCTGATAGATGCCCTTCAACAGGAGATGGATATAGGAATCCTTCAAATTGATGCGCATATGGATCTCAGGAAGGCCTATGAGGGATTTGAGCAGTCGCATGCTTCCATCATGTACAATGCTCTTCAGTTGTCGGGCGTTTCCAGCTTGACACAAGTTGGCGTTCGGGATTATTGTGAAGAGGAGACAAGCTTCATCGCTTCGTGCGACAAGCCGATTCATACATTTTTTGAAGATCAGCTCAGAGCGCAATTGTTCGCCGGACAGACATGGAAGGATCTGGTTGCAGAGATCATCGATACACTTCCTCACAATGTTTATGTAAGTTTTGACATCGATGGGCTGAGTCCGGAGCTTTGTCCTTCCACCGGCACGCCTGTACCCGGGGGGCTTCGTTTTGAGGAAGCAGACTATTTGATTCGTCAACTGAGTCTGTCCGGCAAGAACCTGATTGGGTTTGATCTGTCGGAAGTTGCCCCTGGGCCAAATGAATGGGACGCGAATGTTGGCGCCAGGGTGCTCTATCGCCTATGTTGCGCGATGGGTGTGAGCGACCACCGTATCAAAGTGAAGTAAGAAATTCCCTGAAGGCCTTCGTGTTGTACTTGGCCATGCCGGCATTCTTGACGACTATTTTACCGGCTGGATCTACCACAAAGGTGGTTGGGATGGCTTGTGTTTGAAGTATGTTGGGTAGTCGAGAGCGAAGAAAGTAGACCGGAAATTCATATCCCCTTCGCTCAATCCAGGCCTTTGCCTTTTCTTCTTCACGATCACGAGAGACCATCAGAAAAGTGACGTCACCCTTTGTCTCTTCATATAGTTCGTGGATGTCAGGCATTTCAGCGATGCAAGGAGGGCACCATGTGGCCCAAAGGTTGATGAAGACGGTTTGTCCTTCAAGGTCAGAGAAGGAAATACGGGTGCCATTGCTGTCCTCAAGGATGAAGTCCTCCTCAATTTGACCGTAGTCCGAACTGATATCAGGTCTTATGATGCCAGTGGCGATTACACCTCGCTGTAGAAAACCCAGTACTTCAGTGTGTAATCCTGTCAGATATAAGCCTCCAAATACTACTGCTAATATTATCCATTCACGGATCTCTTTGCTGATTTTCATGATGTTGTTCTACTCGCGACTACCTCTATACAACAAAACCCAGGATAAAATTCCATCTTTGGCACCAGTGGATACGGGTCAGCGCTTTGACTTAAGGATCTGTGTAATTCTGAAAATAAGAATTTTGTACTTTTACGTGAAAAAATAGGTAATTATGAAGTTGCGCCTTGCTCTGATTTCGTTCGCAATGCTTTTCGGTTTCCTTGCCATAGGTCAAAAGGTCAAATACAAGGATTTGTTCGAGGATCTGGAGCAACGTAAGTTCAACAAAGTAGAACCGCAACTCCGAGCATTTCTTTCGGTAGAGAAGAATGCAGCCCATCCTAATGCCAATTATCAGATGGGCTTGATCACCGAGGCAAATTTCACGCTTCAAGACATTGTGGAAGACACGGCCCAGCTGTTCAAACTGGGAGAGGAGTCTATTAGCTACTTGCAAAACAGCCTGCAATACATAGATGAGAAGGAGATTCGCAAGAATGAGAAGTACTATCAATCCTTCTTTCGGCGGGACCTAAGAACAGGTGATTTCGGTATAAAGCTCTCCGATGTACATTTGGATATTGAGAAGAAGATTGAGTCCATTGAGAACCGTATGCAGGCGGTTAGGGACTTTCACTCTGCGGTGACGGATCTCACCAGTTTGGAGGGTCAGATGTTGGAAAAGTTCAATTCGTTTGTCGAGGGCAGCAGCACCTATCTGGATTTTCTCATGGCTGGAGATCTGGATTTAATTTCTGAACTGGGAGATTTACAGGCGCTGGCCAAAGCTTTTGATGAAAGGGCAAAGAATACGTTGGAAGTTGAGGAGTTGCTGGGGGTGACGGATTACTATGCCTCCATAGGCTACAAGGACATCGAGGGCTTCAAAGAACTAAAGCCGCTCATGCCTGAGAGCAATACCATCATAAACACCTGGGCTTTTTCTGCTTGGGCCACATCGACCAGGAAGAAGCTGAATGATGAGGTCTTTGAGCTCCGGAATCAGATCCTGGAAATCGACAGAGCCCTGGCCAAAGACATTGTCAGAATAAAGGGCGGGGCCAAGACTTTGACCACGACGACGCTGGACCGCTCACTCATCGGCCGTTTGAGCAAGTATGACAATCAGTCTTTGGCACTGGACCTACTCCGGGCAAAACTGAGTCGGAACATCGTCACCTTGCTGTCCGATACTGCGGTGAACCGAAATCTCCTGGATAGCACAATGGTCGTGCAGCAGGTGAAGACCAGCGACAGCATTGTGAACCATCTTCAGGCGATCAAGAATCGTTTGGCCTTCGGCGATCAGGGGGTACAGCGTGCCAATAGGTACTATGAGCAATACATTGTTTCGGCCTACGGGTCGTTGCAAGGTTTGCAGGATTATGCTGATCAAAGCATAAGCTGGGCAGAAGAAAAGCTGGTTGAGTGGGATACTGTCCAGTCCTTCTGGGAGCTGAGGAACAATTGGGGAATAACCAATACAGACACTATACCATTACGGACGGTGGAGGATAACTATGAGGGTGATTTTGTCACGAATGGCTTCTTGGAAATGCCCGGAGATACCATCGTTTCCTGGGGAGTGAAGAAAGATTCGTTGATAGGCTTCATCGCGAAGTTTGGTCCCGACCGGAAGATGATTTGGGAAACACGCTTTGAAAGTGAAATATTTGAAGAACGCAATCTTCAGCTTGCTACGGATACCATCTATTCCGATTCTTTGAGTACCGTATTTTACATGTTCGAACCTGACAGTGAGAAGGAGATAGACCTGGCGGTGGTGAATTTCTCAAGGGATGGAGAAATAAACTGGAGTGCGGTTTCCGCTGCCGGACGGAAGCCTGAATACGCGGCCTATGCCCCTGTGGTCCGTGAAACGACGATATTTCTTTATCCCCAGGAATCGTATCCATTGCCGGGGGAGGAGTTGGGATACATAGTCATTGATGGGAATGGGCAAATTAAGTAGCGCGTTAATACCGATCACATTGTGGTTGGTACTCTCCTGCGGCGCAGATGACTTTCCAGATCAATTTCGAGGCGATCAGGTCGAAAGGTTGCTTACGGGTGGCGATTCAGCCTTGTGGGGACCCACATCCATTCTGGCCAATGGAGAAGAACAGTTGAATAGCTGCGCCGATTCCGTTCATTTCTTAATCTCTCTTACAACGAACGATTCATTGAATGTGCTGCAGTTATCCCCTGGATGCTTCAGTGACAATATCTTTGACACGCTCAACCTCGGCAATGCAAAGGCTACGACAGAAGACGGAATCTTTACCGACACGCTTTCCTTTGAAACTGGAGCATTTTGGTTGATCGAAACGATCTTTTCCCAGACATTGATTTTCTCCCAGGGAGACACGCGTTATAGCCTACAAAGTCTGTAGGCTTTAGGGGTCTGTAAAGTCCGCAGAGCCGACAACTATCGAGGAAAAACGCCGATTTACCGAAAAAACACTTACACGCCTCGCTATTATGATATAAATTTGTTACTGAAAAATCTGGAATAAATCCAAGTTTTTTTCATTTAAGATAGCTTGCCAGCATTGTATGAAGACGCCTCGAAATTCACTTTTTGCAGTTTTTGTATGCATTCCGTGCCTTCTATTCTCTGAGGGCTCAAAAAACCTGAATCCCAACAGCTCCGGCGGAGTAGCTACTGGTACCAACGACTTCATTGGCTACCTGGAGCATGACGCCGTATTCGGAGGTGGGGCTTTCAACAGCACCAATTTCTTTGACCCACAAGCACCAGTCAACGAACGGGTGAAAATCTACATCAGAGACGGGGAGACCTTGTATTGGGGTCTGCGCCGAATCGTGATGACCGCGGGTGCCAGCACGCACCAGCAACTGACTGTGGCGCTGTTCGAGGAAGGCGCTACTCCCGGTGTGGATACGCCAGTAGCCACCTGGTTGCTGGATGATGATGAAGGCACCACTGACAACGCAACATTTGTTGCAGGTGCAGGCGTGATTCAAACTGCGGCACAAGCGCTTGCTGGTCCCAGCACCATTGTCGGAGGATCTGGATACAATGCCGCAAGCTACACCAACAACACAGGATCAGATCAGGACTTCTTTGTCGTATTCGTGCAGGTAGATGGCGGCCCTAATGCCGGCTATACCAACGACATCGACGTTAGAAGTTGGTACGATGTCTGGGACTTCTCAGTATATGACGGCTCAGAGGAAAAACCCGGCCGAATGCACTCCGCATTGTGGAACTTCACCGCCGCTGCTGCCGGCAACTTGTTGTCTACCGAGTTCCAAATGTTTGCACAGATTCCATCCACAATAGGAGGTTCTAACGCTGGAAACTATATAAAGGAAATTGACCTGCAGGGACTGGACCCTTTTTCAGTACTGGTTTATGCCAACTCCACTGGAGCAGATATTGGTTCTGTGACGGATACAAACAATGACGGAACGATCGACTTTCAGGATGCCAGACAAAGTCAGGATACTGATATCGGAGCCATCGAATATGAGATGTTTCTCAACAACCCGGATATCGACCTCTATCCTACGACCACTTTGCCCACGATAGATATCACAGATGCTGTCTTCTTTTGCAACAATCAAGGCAATGGTGGGGAAGGCACAATCTATTTCAATACCAATCAGACAGGTTTTATTGCAGTTCTGGTAGATCTTAATGGTACCAGTGGTTATCAGGACGGCACTGCAGATATTATCATTGAGCAGGAAGTGGTCTCCGAAGGGGATCAGGTTATCAGGTGGGATGGCATTGATGGCACAGGCGCATATGTAACCTCCGGTACTGAAATTACGATCACCGGACGTTTCACAGCAGGGCCGCTACACGTTCCGTTATTCGATGTTGAAGCCAATGGCGCTGGAATCCAAATGCTGGATGTGCGGCCCAGTACCAGTTTTGACCTTATCTATTGGGATGATTCTCCGGTCCCAGCTGTTGGCTCCAGTCCGACAGTGGAACTGGACGGTACAAATACCGCAACGCACTTGTGGGCAGATGGTGATGAAGAACTGATCAATACCTGGTCGTATGGATTCTTTCAGGTAAATAGTCAGATTATCAACTTCACGTTCGTTTGCGATTCTGATGGAGACGGTATTGATGATCAGTTCGATCTGGATAGTGACAATGATGGAGTTGCAGACTCCGTTGAGGGGGATTTCAGGGTGGACACAGATGGCGATCAGATTCCAGACTATGTTGATAATGACTTTGCAGGATTTGTTGATGCCAATGGTGACGGTGTTAATGACAACTTTGATACGGATTTTGACGGAATCCCTGATGCCATAGATCTGGATAGCGACAATGATGGCATTCCCGACATTATTGAATTTGGATTGACTGATGCCAATAACGACGGTACGCTGGATGAGGGTTCCGGAATCACCGATCTCAATGGCAATGGCCTTGACGATGCTTATGATCCGGATTGTACCGGTGCTGGCTCCAGCGGATCTGGTGATGCCAGTGATGGAGGGGTCTTTTCCTCCACCGGTTGGACCAACCCAGCCAATGCGGCAGATGCTGGTAACAACAGTGGCGCATTCTCCGACACCCCTGGATCGACCTTGGTGATGGATATGGGTGCTACCATACCTGCAGGTCAGGACCTGACCATCAGACTTGCAGGCCTTGCCAGTGGGCAGATTATGTCCATCGAACAATCACCGGATGGTACAGACTTCACCAATGGCAACCTCTTCAACTTTGTGCCGCAGAATGTCGGTTTCTGGGAGAATATCACCTATACACTCAACGCCGACGGAAGGTATATCCGTTTCACCGTGGTGGCTGACCCGGGAGGTGATTTCCTGGGAGTCGATGGACTGTCATACAATTACACCATCACAGCTTGCGCAGCTGCCAGCGCACTCTCGATCCCGGATACTGACGGCGATGGAGTAGATGACTACCTCGATTTGGATAGTGACAATGACGGAATTGTTGACGTTTTCGAAGCAGGTGGCACAGCCGGAGCTGATGGCAGGATTGGCGGATTTACAGATTCCAATGGAAACGGTAGGAATGATACCCAGGATGCAGCAGCGTTGAGCATTCCGGACACCGATGCCGATGGCACCTTAGCTGATTTCCTGGATATCGACAGTGACAATGATGGCATTGAAGACAACCGTGAAGGACAAAGTAGTGATAGCTACATAGCCTCGGCAGCAGGCGATACGGATGGAAATGGACTGCTAGACGTTTATGACCCCAACAACGGGGGAACACTCATTACCCCGGTAGATACTGATGGCGATACTTCAGAAGACTATCAGGATACCGATGCCGATGATGACGGAGTCGCTGATATTATTGAGGGACATGATGCCAATATTGATGGGTTTGGTGATTGGGATTCGAACAGTAACAACGTGCTGGAGACAGCGGATTTTGCAGGTTTTGATAGTGACGGAGATGGCGATGGCCTGTGGAATGTGTTTGACACCGACAATAGCGGGACAGCGGCCGTACTACAAAATACAGATGGGGCAGATCTATCTGACTGGCAGGACACCGATGACGATAATGATACGCAACTTACCGCAGGTGAGGATGCCAATTCCAATGGAGATTGGACGGATGATAAGACACAAGGCCAAGGAGGTGGGGCCACAGTTCCGGATTACTTGTACAGAGGGGATTATGATGGAGATGCGATCGCCGATGCAGCCGATGCCGACTCTGACAATGATGGAATTACGGATGCTGACGAAGATGGGAGCGAAAGCGTGGACCCTAGCGGTGATGAAGATGCCGACGGAATTCCCAATTACAGGGATGATGATGATACAGGAGTCACCGACAACATCGTAGAAGTAGATTCGAATGGTGATGGCGTTTGGGACAACTACGATACGGACCTTGATGGTGTTCCCGACTTTTTGGACCTGGACAGCGACAATGACGGAATTTGGGATGCTGTTGAGGCGGATGCGGGTTCGGTTCCATTCGGCCTTGATACTTCCACAGGACAATTCACACTGGATGATCCCGACAATGACGGATTGATGAACTTTGTAGATACGGATGACGTCACAGCTACAAACCCGACCTCTGACCTTAGCAATCCGGATTCTGATGGTGATGGCATCAACGACTTTCTGGACATCGACAGCGATGGCGATGGTATCACAGATATCATCGAAGCTCAAACAACAAGTGGTTTCCTGGCACTTTCCAATAGCGATAGTGATGGTGACGGAATTGATGACACTTTCGACGCGAATTCCGGAGGCACACTCATAGAACCTGTCAATAGCGATGGCGTCGACCTGCAGGATTACCTCGATACGGACAGCGACAACGATAATGTCGAGGATATCATAGAAGGTGACGATGCCGATAATGATGGCGTAGGAGAGTGGGATGATAACAGCAATGGAACGGCCGACGAAGCGGATTTCTCAACAGATTCCGATGGTGATGGCCTGGCTGATGCTTTTGACAATGTGACGCTGGGTACAGCAGGGAATGAAACGGGATCCTCAGCCGATCTGCAAAATACAGATGGAATTGATTTCAGGGATTGGAGGGACGATAATGATGATAATGACGATGCCCTGACGGCTAATGAGGATGCCAATAGCAACGGGGATTATAGCGATGACCAAACGAATGGCCAGAGTGGCTCGATACCGGATTACCTCTTCAATGGCGATAAAGACAATGATGGTATTGCCGATGCTGCTGATGCCGACTCTGACAACGATGGTATTCTTGATACAGACGAAGACGGAGGGGAAACCGTCGATCCTAGCCTGGATGCAGATGGCGATGGTATTCCCAATTATCGTGATTCGGACGATCCTGGTGTCATCAACAACATCGTGGAGGTTGACAGCAATGGCGATGGGGTTTGGGATAACTATGATCAGGATTTAGACGGTATACCAGATTTTCTTGACCTTGACTCTGACAACGATGGAATTCCTGATCTCTTAGAGACAAGCAATGGAGTAGATACCGATGGTGATGGTAAAGTTGATGGCTTGGATGACTCGGACAACGATGGTCTTCCAGATAATGTAGATGTCGATGCGACCGGAGGAGTTGATTCCGATGGAGATGGAATAGACGACGCCTTCGACTTCTCAATCAGTGGGGGTACAGATACTGATGGTGACGATATTATTGACAGCGCGGATCTGGACATAGATGGCGACGGGCTGGCCAATACCTATGATACAGATAATGGTGGTACGGCGATCATTGTGGTAGATACTGATGGTGACGGCCTGAATGACTTCCTCGATCTGGATTCCGACGATGACGGTATCACCGACATCACCGAGGCTGGTGGAGGAGCAAGTGACACTGATGGTGATGGAGAAGTAGATGATACCACAGATACAGATTCCGATGGTCATTTTGATGCTCACGATCCCGACAACTCCGGTACCGTACTGGCTCGCCCTGATTCTGACAATGATGGAATCATTGATCTGAGAGATGTGGATTCTGACAATGACGGCATCACTGACCCGGTAGAAGCAGGGGGTGCCGATACCGATAATGATGGTAGAATAGACGGCAACAGTACAGATACTGATGGCGATGGTCTTGCCGATACCGTGGACCCAGACAATTCCGGGACCCCTATCTCTGGTGTTGATACGGACGGAGACGGCCTCGCGGACTACCTGGACTTGGATAGCGATAATGATGGCTTCCAGGACATACTTGAAGCTGGAGGTACAGATGCCGACAATGACGGCCTGGTTGATACCTGGGCAGACTCCGATGGAGACGGGATCGTAGATGCCGTGGACGTGACCAATTCAGGTACCAATGGCGGTAGCGGAATAGATACAGATGCCGATGGCATTGACAATACCTTTGATGTTGATCAGACTGGTGGCAATGACACTGACGGGGATAGCATAGACAATACGTTCGACAATGATTCCGATGGCAATGGCTTCGACGATGATACCGAATTAACACCTTTTACCATCCAGGATACTGATGGTGATGGCAATAGCAACTTCCGGGATAGGGATGCAGACAATGACGGCGTAATCGATGTGCTGGAATTTGGACTCACCGCGGATGGCAGCAATGGCGATATCAGTGGTTTCACGGATGCCAATACCAATGGGTGGAATGACGCGCAGGAAGCTGCGGTGATTACGCCTGTTGATTCAGACTCCGATCCTTTTTCGATTCCCGATTACCTGGATCTGGATAGCGATGATGATGGCATCGTGGACAATTTCGAATCCCAAACCAAAGCCACCTATATTACCATCACCGGAAATGATACGGATGACGATGGGTTGGACGATGCCTATGATCCTGATAATGGTGGCACGCTGGTGACCCCGGTCAATACTGACGGTACCGGGTCCGACGATATACTTGACGGCGATTCGGACGATGACAATGTGCCGGACAATCATGAAGGTGACAATGCCATCCGTGATCAGTTTGCTGATTGGGATACAGACCAGGATGGTAACTTCGACGATACGGGTTTTGATACCGACGTCGACGAAGATGGTATTCTCGATATTTTTGACACTTTTAGCGGCACAGGATCTGCGCAGGTGACTGGCAGTGGCTCGGCCGTACAGGATACCGACGTCGATGGCGTATGGGATTTCCAAGATACCGACGACGATGACGATGGGCGTTTGACAGCTTCCACGGGTGCAGGAGGAGAAGATGTCAATTCGAACAGTGACCCAACTGATGATATCAACGACGACCCTGACGCGACCATACCTGATTTCTTGTTTGGTAATGACGATCCTGATGGTGATGGAGTGGTCAACAGCAATGATGGCGATTCTGACAATGATGGATTGGCGGATACAAGCGAAGATGGTGGTACGGGTATAGATCCCAGTGGCGACATCGACGGGGATGGTCTGGCTAACTATGAAGATGAGGATATTGATGGCGATGGCGTGCTTAATACCAGTGAAAGCGGAACCTTTGCCCTTGCCGATGATAACTCCGATGGCGTTCTGGATGCTTTCGATTATGACCTTGATGGTGTACCTGACTTCCTGGACCTGGATTCCGACAATGACGGTATTGCCGATGTGGTAGAGTTAGGTTTGACCGACTCTGATGAAGACGGTACACTGGATGAAGGTTCGGGGCTCACAGATGCCAATGGCAATGGTTTTGAAGACCAGTATGATCCCGGTTGTGTGAATGTGACAGGTGGAACTTTCACTGGTAATGCTACCTCCGTTTTCTCCGAGACAGGCCTTGTACTGGCAAGTACGAATGCCACGGGAGCTAGCGACGATACAGGTACTTTCCTCGACGATGTTACTGATGAGCTGGTGTTGCAAATGGATGCCACAATCCTGGGAGGACAAAACATTGACGTAATCAATCAGACTTTTTCAGGTGCCAGTAACGGGCAGTTCCTGATCGACCAGTCTACCGATGGTACCAACTTTGAAAATGCGCAGGTGCTGACCACCACAAGTATTGGCACATTTACAACTGGAACTTACACGCTCACCGCTGATGCCTTATACATACGAATTAGGCTCAATGTCGACCCGGGTAATTTCCATGGTATTGATGCGCTCGAGTATGACTACACAGTAGCTGGAGGAAATCCATGTGCGGTTACAGGCGTTGCTGTCACTCCTGCGGATACGGACTCCGACGGTATTCCTGATTATCAGGACATTGATAGTGACAATGATGGTATTGTTGATAATGTAGAAGCTCAAGCATCAGCCACGTATGTTGCACCGGTCGATGCTGACGCTGACGGTGATGGACTCTTTGACGTGTATGATGAAGATGTCGCTGTAGGCAATGCGCTGGCGCCCATCAATACGGATGCAACCGGATCAGCGGATTACCTGGATGCAGACGCTGACGATGATGGTGTAGATGACAATATTGAAGGTTTTGATAGCGATCAGGACGGCTTTGCCGCCTGGGATACCGACAACGACAACGATATTGCAGATGAAGTAGGTCAAAGTGTCGACCTGGACAGCGATGGGTTGTGGGACATTTACGATACCAATTCGGGGATCGGTAGCGTGGCTAACATCACGGGTTCCAGCAGCACTTTGCAGGATACCGATGCTGATGCAACGCCTGATTTCCGCGATACCGATGATGACGATGATGGCATAGCGACAAACCTGGAGGATACAAATACTAACAGCAATTTTGCAGATGACTTCACACAAGGTGGTGGCTCCACGCCGAATTACCTATTCGATCCGGACGTAGATGGTGACAATGTCCTGGACCAAAATGATGCGGATTCAGACAATGACGGTGTTCTCAATACGGATGAGTACAACAGTGCGGTCTATGCCTCCAGTGGCACACCCTTTGACGATGCCGATGGGGATGGAATATACAATTACCTGGATGACGCCGACGTAAACAACACCTCATTTACTGATGCCAACGGCGATGGTGTGGACGATCAGGTCGATGAAGACCGTGATGGCGTACCAAATTTCTTTGACCTCGATTCTGACAACGACGGTATCCTCGATGCCATTGAAGCGAATGACGGGGCGGTGCCATCTAACTTCAGCACTACAACAGGCCGGTTCAGCAACGGGGATTCCGATAGTGATGGTATAGATAATGAGGTAGACCCATCCACCGGTGGTACCGCATTGAACAAAGACGATTTTGACTCCGACGGGGTAGACGACTATCTGGATCTTGATACGGATGATGATGGTATCACCGATAACATTGAGGCCCAGCTCACCTCTTCCTATATTGCACCTACCACGGACGATACTGATGAAGATGGCCTTGCGGATGTATATGATGCCAACAATAGCGGAACAGCCATTGTGCCCACAAATACCGATGCGGCATTCACCATTTCAGATACGGAACCTGATTATCGTGATGTGGATGCTGACAACGACAATGACGGTATCGGATTTGTAGGCGATGAAATTGAGGGATTCGATGCCAACCGAAATGGCTTCAGTGATCTGGATACGAACCAGAACCTGGATCTATCCGACGAATCCGGCGCCGGCGCCGATACTGACGGGGATGGCCTGCAGGACATTTTCGATACATTCTCCGGTAGAGGCCTAAACAACATCAACGGGTCGCGACAAGATCTCCAAGACACCGATGGGGATGGTACGCTGGATTTCAGAGATCAGGATGATGATGAAGACAACATATCAACTGCTGTAGAGGACGTTGATAGCGATGGCAATTGGACCAATGACAAAGTACAGGGTGGAGGAGCTACACCTGATTACCTTTTCTTCAATGACAGCGACAATGATAAAGTAGCTGATGGACAGGATGCCGATGGGGACAACGACGGCATTCCAGATAGCGATGAATATGATGCTACTGTTTATCGCAATCCATTTGGAGATCAGGATGGTGATGGCGTCTTCAACTATAACGATAGCGATAATCCCAATGCCCTCGATGGTACTACACCATTGACAGATACTAACGGTGACGGCATTTGGGACGAATATGACACGGATCTCGACGGTGTACCTAACTTCTTTGACCTTGACAGCGACAATGATGGTATCCAGGATATCCTTGAGGCAGGAGGTACCGACAGTGACAACAATGGAAGACTAGATGGCACAGATGATACTGATGACGATGGCATATTTGACAATGTCGATGTCGATAGTGCCCCTGGAAACGGTGGTAGTGGTGTGGATACCGATGGCGACGATATCGATGACACCTTCGATGTAGATGAGACAGGAGGTACCGACGCTGATGGCGATAGCATAGATGACACATTTGATCTGGATGATGATGGAGATGGTATCATCGAAACCATCGATCCGGACGAGGGAGGGGCTGCACTGACCGATGGTGATTTCGATGGTGACGGCCTTGTAAACAGAATTGATTTGGATTCTGATAGCGATGGCCTGGTGGACCTTATTGAGGCCCGAGGCAGTGATACTGATGGAGATGGGCAACTGGACACTGCCGGTGATACGGATGGTGATGGATGGGGCAACCTGGTAGATTCAGATGACGGAGGAACGCCTCTGCCGCTACCCAATACCGATGGTACTGATGACCTGGACTACCTGGATAGAGATGCTGATGATGACGGCGAATTCGACTTCAATGAAGGTTTTGATGACGATGAGGACGGGGAGTTCACGGACGATTATGCGGATCGGGCTACAGCCTATGGCAATGCCAGTGAGTATAGCCCTGTGGATCTGGTGTGGTATACCAATGACGACGACGCGGATAACCTGCCCAACTTCCTGGATCCGAACTCCGGAAGATTTGTGGATGACGACGCCGATGGCATTATCAACCTCTTCGATGTGGATGCCGGAGGTGACTTCTATGGCAACGTCAGCGGGAAACCGGACATTGATGGTGATGGCACCGAAGACTACATAGATTTGGATGGTGACTTCTCAGTAACTCCCACTAGCGTGACAACCGGTGAAGATGGTACCAACGACAGTTTTGATGTGGTCCTTACCTTACAACCGGATACGGATGTAGTCCTCAATATCAGTGAGTCCAGCGATGAGATTTCTTTGAGTGCAACCACATTGACCTTCACAAATAGTGATTGGAATATGGCACAAAGCATTACTGTAAATGGCCTGGACGACGCTTTGAATGATGGTGCCGTCGCTTACACGATAACGGTGTCTGTCAGTGATGCCTTGAGTGATGACAACTTTGACTCAGCCGATGATCAGGTTGTGTCTGGTACTAACCTGGATGACGAGGGCTCGATCGTTGTGAGTACCAATGCAGTAACCACAGGAGAAGATGGTACAAACAACACCTTTGATGTCGAGCTGTCGGTTGCGCCGACGACGGATGTGGTGATCAACATCAGTGAAAGCAGTGATGAAGGTAGCCTAAGTGCTTCCAGCCTCACTTTTGACAACACCAACTGGAATGTCGCTCAAACTGTCACCATTACTGCAGCTGATGACGCATTGCTGGATGGAGATCAGGGTTACAACATCACGCTGACAGTCGATGATCCGGCCAGTGATGATGCGTTCGACGATGCTGTGGATGAAATTATTGCCGTGACGAACGTAGACGACGAGCAAGGGGTGATATTGAGTACAACAGCAGTGACTACTTCAGAAGCCGGGACCACAGGCTCCTTTACGGTGGTATTGGATGCTGTGCCGTCCACGAATGTGGTCATTGATTTATCAGAAATAAGTGATGAGGGTGGTTTGAGTGCCACGAGCCTGACTTTTATGCCTGGTGATTTTGATACACCTCAGCTGGTAACCATTACACCGGCTGATGATGTGGATCCCGATGGCAATCAGGTCTATGATGTCACCGTTTCTGTCAACGCGGGTAGCGACGCGACGTATCTGGCAGAGCCCGATCAGACCGTGACGGTCACCAATGAGGATGACGAAACGACGCCACTGCCTTTGGACTTCCTGTCCTTTACCGGAGAGCCAGAAGACGAAGGAATTAGGCTGAAATGGGTAACGATCAACGAAGTGAATGTAGAGAAATTGATTCTGGAAGGTAGCCAGGACGGTGAGACCTTCCAAGAGCTGATTGCAATACCTGGAACGAATGATAAGGAGCTGGAGAATCTCTACCAATACCTTGATCGGAACCCCACTGTTGGACTAAACTACTACAGAGTCAAGCAAGTGGACTTTGATGGAGCAGCAGATTCCACAGGCATTATCAGTATTCATTGGGGAGAGCAGGCCATTGCGGTAAGTGTTTATCCAAATCCCGTCACACGGATGATGACCATCCAATCGAATGGCAATTTTGACGGATCCAGCTATAAAATTTATGATACCAATGGTAGGGTAATGCTTCAGGGCAATTTTGAACAACTTGGAAATGAAGCTCGGCTGGACTTATCCGCTCTGGAGCCGGGGATGTATTTCTTACAGACAAATATTTCCTCCGATAGTGGAATTATTAGGATAATCAAACGCTGAAAAACCCGAGGCACATCCAGAAAATGTAATTTATCATGATGATATAGGACTTTTAGAAGGTAAGTAATTATCTTACATGGGAATACTGTATCAAGTCGCCATGTCAAGGATTCTCGCCGCCCTTCTGATCGTCTGTTGCTTCAATTTAGACTTACTTTCTCAAACGCAAAGTAACGCCAGTGGCGAGTGGAATGATACCGGTACCTGGGTAGGAGGAGTGGTCCCCACATCAGGGGATGTGGAGATACTAACAGGCCATGAGATCATTTACAATGCTGACCATGGCTCCTCCAATGCCGTCACCATCAGTTCGTTGGATGTGCAAGGAACTGGCTCGCTGGTTTTTCCCTTTTCTGACGATGCTGAGCTCGATGCGAATTTCACACTAACAGTGAATGGCGGGGTAACCGTGGCTTCCACTGCCTCCATCACCAACTCTGAGCCTAATGGTGGAAGTATACCTGGTACGGCTACCAACCGGACGCACCTCTTCCAATTTGCAGGGGCTATCGACAACGATGGCACCATTGACCTCACAGGAACAACCGCAAATCGTGTTGTTGACGCGGACTTCCAGACCAACAGTTTCAATGTGACGGGTTCAGGCAACTGGAATTTTTACAACCTCGACATCGAAGCCGGGATCACCATCCGGATTCTCACGACCACACCAAGTGTTTTTGAAATAGAGAACAACCTGGATCTTTTCAATACTACCATACTCGAAATGGCAGGTAATACCTTCAACGTCGGCCTCAATAATGTAGACGATGCTTTTGACTTTCAAGGGGCTAGTTCGACCTTCACCATGACCTCAGGAACTGCCAACATTTGCACAAGTGCGACAACCAATAATATAAGTCCCCTGAGGGTAAATGCTGACAATTGCGTCTTGAATGTCGATGGTGGAGCTCTCAATATCGGCAATACGGCTACCGGTGAAGGTTTGATGCAAATCACCAATGCGCCTTCCACGGCTTTTACTTTCGATATCGATGGCGGTACAACAACGATTGCTGATAGACTGGATATGGCTACCACATCCTCAACCCTTAACCTGGATATCAGTGCCGGTTCTTTGCTCATTGCTACAGGGGATGGCGGTGGAGAGTCCGGTTCCAGCGATATCTACAATCGTTCCGGAAACAGTACATTGAATATGACCGGCGGTACACTTGAGTTCGGGGAAAATGCGGATTTTGAATTTGAGCCTACTTTGAGTGGCGGGGCGACATTAAGCATTGGGACCAATGCCAATGTTGATACGGATTTTCAAGTGGATTTTGTCAACGGCGGGACATGGAATATCACCAGCGCTTTCACCTTTGTTGCCGACGGAGGACTGGATATTGTTGCAAACAACACGGTGAATGTGGGTACGGGCGCGACGCTAACCATTGAGCAGGAGGATACTGACGAGCCTAACGTCGCCCTTCAGGTTTATGGTACCCTCGTCATTGACGGTGGTACGGTGAATGTTGCAGAAAATGCCCTGACAACGCTGGATGCGGACATTGTACAAATTGAAGATGGCGGTGTTATCAATATCAATGAGGGTACTATGAACATCGCAACAAGCGTAACCGATGGCTCTCAAAACACTGCCAACTTCCTCCAACTGGACGAAACAACGGCTACCTTGACTATTGGTGATGGCGCAGGAGGTGCAAGTACTGCTGTCCTTAATCTGGGAACCAGTATCGTCGCGCAGGCTCCGCCGACCGAGGAAGATCTCATTCTGATCAATGGCAATGATGCGACAATGACCATCAACAGCGATGGTGAAGTCAATGTGGGCGCGGCGAATGTAGGCAGTGTGTTGTTGAACACCGATGATAATGATACGGATGCCGATGACTTTCATCTGGTGGTTAACGGAGGTACACTCAACATCAACGGGGCTTTGGACATGCGATCAGGCATGGGCTTCCAGATGACGAGTGGAACCACCAACATTGGCTTGGCTTCCAGTGACGGGGTCAATGATATTGATTTCACCAACAACACCGCGGGCCGCGATCCGACGGCTCCCCTCACCGTCGAAGTGACCGGAGGTACCTTGAATGTTGGTGATGGTGCAGCAAGCATTGTAGTGGGAGATGAAGACAACAATCCAAATTTCGGCCTGGCAACCGCGTATCATGAGCTGGAGTTTACTGGCGGTACCGTCAATATCAATGGTGGTCTGCGCTTGCGGGACTACAATGCGAGGCTGATTATGGGCAATGCCACCATCAATTTTGATCCGCAGGCCATCAATGGCTTCAATGAAGACTTGAATGTGCTGGACCTTGAAGCTGGCATCGTTATGGTCACAGGTCCCGTGAATATAAATTTCCTGAATCCACACGATGTCACAGGATTTGGGGAGGCCTTGTTTATACAGGCACCCGGGAGCGCTGCGGACAATGCTATTACAGAAAGTACTGCTGGTACTGACCCTGTGGATTTCTCCAACGTCACATGGGGTTTTGGCGACGGCTCTGCGGCCAATTCAAGTGTAGATGGTTTTGATATTTCCTTGGATGAAGGTCATGATTCCTATGGAAGCTGGGTGATCAACAATCCAAGCGGATCTAATCGTGACGTCAACCTGATCACCACTGGCAATTCCTATGAGGTCGAAAATGTCACGATTACTGCCGGGGCCCTGGATCTTGGAAACAATAATTTTGACGCCGACGCGGCATCGCTAACCTTCGAAATAGCGGCTGATGGCGAATTAAAACTCAATACGGACTTTCCAGGCCACACGGCCCTGGCCTTTGACACGTATACGTTGGCCACTGGCTCGACGGTAGACTACAATGGAGCGGCTACCAGTACCAATGCCCACGTACCGGACGGAACTGCTTTTAGCAATTTGACGGTTTCTGGTGGAGGAACGTCAAATTTTGGAGCAGCTAATACGGTCACAGATACGGTCTTTTTGACGAGTGGTACCTTGGCTGGGTCCACGTTTCTCACAATGGGTGCCGGGTCAGTGGTCTCCGTTGCGGACGGATCGTTGACAGGAACCATTCAAGGTAGCAACGCCTACACGATCACATACACGGGCAATTCAAAATCCGCCGATGCTGGTACTGATGGCGAATGGTCTGGTGCGGGTACTCAGAGCCTTATTGTCGATCTGACCTCAGGTCAGACCATGACTTTCAACAACACAGCCCTGACCCTGGATGACTTGTCCATATTGTCGGGAACCATGACCGATGTGGGCCTGGCACACGTCGTCAACGGAGATCTTGCGGTCAATGACACCTATTCCGGCACCGGATCACTTTCGTTATCCGGAGGTGCTAGCAGCCATACGCTTTCCTCTACAGGTGTCGCGACGATCTCCAATTTGATTATGAATGATGCCAATGGAGCGTCGGGGGATCTTAGCATGACGATTACCAACGCCATGACGCTTACCGATGGTATCCTGGATGTCACCTCTGGTACTTTCACCCTTTCTTCAGGAGCTACGATATCTTCTGGATCTTCCAGTACCTTCATTGCTTTCGATGGAGCCTCCTCCTCCGGCGGAATGGTTCAGACGTATACAAGCAGCACCGACTCCAAGACCTATCCCATTGGGACGGGCACTGACTTTACTCCTTTCTCCATGACCTTGAATTCATCCTCCTCCTTTAGCACGATGACTGTGCTGCCCGTGACCGGAGGATCGCAGTTCACCCTGGATGGTAGCAATACCCTGGACCTTGATTACCACTGGATCGTTACAGATGATGGAGGTTTTAGTTCAGTTGACGCTGATTACTCCTATACCTATGTCGATTCAGACGAAAGGGGTGTGGAAGGTAACTATATATCTGCAAGGTATGACGTCTCAAATCCAGAATGGACTACTTCCGATGAAACCGCCAATGGATCAGATGGTGTTACGCCAAATACAGCAACGCTCAATGGTGTGGATTTCACGGATGGTCACTTCACGGCGGGGGAGGAAGATGAGTTTTCAGGTGTGATCACCACCTTTTACCTGCGAGGTGATCTCTCTGAGCCATTGGACTGGGATGATGGGACGAATTGGACCAACACCGATGGGGGTTCTACGCCCATTAATCGTACGCCAGGCACCAATTCCCCGGTAATCATTAACCGCGAAGTCAGTGTCAACTCAGATAACCAAAATGCCGGTTCTATTACCTTGGAGGCCAGTGGAACGATCATTATCGATGAGGATGGGTCAGGAAACCCCACTTCGGGTCACACCTTTGGTACAGTCACGGGCACCGGTACATTGCGTCTGGTTTCTGATGACAGTGATACACCCGTATTTCCGGATGAAAATGCCGGGAATTGGTCAAGCTTTCTTAGTGCTTCAGGTGGTACCGTGGTATACGCTGGGGATGGAAACTACACCTTACCAACAGTGGGTGGCGCTTACCACAATCTGACGCTGACGAGTACCAGTGCTGTCAGGACAAAGACGTTGGCCAATGAGGACCTCACAATCACGGGCGATTTGTTGGTCACAGGAGGCTTTGGTACCACGGCGGCCATAAGTGATGGCAGCAATGGAGATATATCTGTTGCTGGAACTACCACTGTGGCCTCCAGTGATGCGCTGTCTTTGGGTTCCACAAACAACCGCACATTGACACTCACAGGCGATGTAACCGTAGCTGGCACCTTTGATGTGGCTAATACCGGAACAGCAACCCACAGTCTCAGTCTTGGAGGTTCATTAACAAGTACGGGAACCTACGACATGAACACCGGCGGAAGTACCGTAGCAACCACATTTAATAGTGCTGACAACGAATCAGTCACGGGGGCAGGGACGGTGGATTTTGATCGGCTCATAGTGAATGTGGGTAGCTCGACAGCCACGTCACTTACCGTGGATGTGACCACGTTTTCTGTTACAGATCAGGGCGACAACGTATCCGAGTCCTCCATCGAATTTCAAAATGGTGAACTGATTCTATCCACGACTGCGGATGTGATTTTGAGCAATAATGGTGACGTGAGCATTCCTTCAACCTCGGCACTCACCTTAAATGGTGCCGGAAACGCCAAGGTAGGACTGTCAACCTCATCCGCTGGGAATCTGGCCTTGGAAGGTGCGCTCACAATCAATAGCACGGATACCCTCAATATAGGTGATGTGACCGATCAGGCGACAGACAATACGATATTCTATGATGGCACTGCGGGCTCCATTACTGTGAACGGTGGTGTGTTAAACGTTGGCGGCGCCATAAGGCCCAATGTAACTGATGGTTCGGCCGCCCTTGCTTTTTCGCTGACCAATGACGGAGTAGTCTCCCTGGCAAGAAACAAGAGTACGAACAACAGAAATGCCGGTGCCACTGTCAACAACGCGGAAGGAGATTTTGTCCTCGACAATGCGTCGTCCTCATTCACCATGTCAGGATCGGGTTCGATCTTGGAGGTTGTCCGCGCCGAACAGGCCGATGGCAAAGCCATATCGGTTTCATCTTCTGTCACGACCTATGCAGTGACGGAGGGAAAGGTAAAGATATTGCAGGATGCACATGATGGGTTTAGCAGCAACTCAACAGGCACAGGTAACGATGTGGCCATTTATTCGTCGATTCCATTCTATGATTTGGAAATTGGAGATGGCGACTATCAGGGAGACGTAGGAGGCGCCAACGCGGGAGCGACGACGGTCCTTGACCTTCTGGTGCTGGATAGCCTGACTATCAATCTCAATGACGACGCGGTCGACGATGGGCGGTTTGACTTCTTCCGGGTAGATCGTGTGTCTTCTCAAAATGAGGATGAATACAATGTAGAAGTCGGTGGCGATTTCACGGTGATCAGTGGATTGATTCAAGTCAATGATGACGGTACCGGAGGTACGGTGACTTTCAATGGGTCGGGTACACAAAATTTTGTCACAAACGGGGAGACTTTTGGGGACATCAACATCAACTCTACCGGTACGGTGGAGCTGGAAGATGCGCTCACCATCTCTGGTGACTGGACCTACACCCAGGGCACATTGAATCAAGACGGCAATGACATCACGATGACCAACGCGCTGGGGGTGGCCACAACCATCAACGGAACCCCAACCTTTGACAATCTTATCCTAAGCAACACGAACGGTGTAACCCAGGCAAGCGGAACTACCACAATATCCGCTTCCGGTGTCCTTACTATCTCGGACAACGTGATCTATGACTTGGGAGACAATGGGTTGATTATCCAGAACCAGGGCACTGGTAGCGGACCGACCACATTTGCCGGTATCAGCTTCTCTGATGTGGCCGATGCTACCAACATGATCAGGGTTTCAGGAAATGGCATTGCAGATGGAGTAACCTTTACATACCCCGACGACGCGACATCCAATTTCATTTTTCCTATTGGAGCCACCATAGGGTCAGACTACTATCTTCCCGCGCAAATCGATCTGACAGCCGGAGGAGGTGCGGGAGCGACTGTCAATGTGATTTTGGTTGGTTCTCAGCATCCACAAGTAACGGACACTGAAAGTGCACTCAATTTATATTGGTCTGTATCTCAATCGGGATTTGATGCTACGCAGACAGCCGATCATGATTATACCTATGGGGCTGTCAATGGAGATCTCGTGGAGATTGTTGCACCGGAGGTAGATGACTCGAATTTTCGTGATGCCGTGAATGCGGGTTCGCCCACATTCAATTGGGCAGAAAATAACGGCACCGTGGCCAGTCAGGTCATCTCAATCTCAGACCCTGGATCGGATAATATTTCCGGTGATTTCACCGCAGGTGAGGATGATGCCTTCAATCCTGTGACGGTATTTTATTCTTTGGTGACAGGTGATTGGAATGTTACGGCAACCTGGTCAAACGACGAATGCAGTGAAATGTCGAGAAGTGCTGCCGCAAGTACGCCTACCTCAAGCGACCCGGTGGTCATTTGTGACGGCAATACCGTGACCATCACCACTGCTACGGGGCTGGGAGCGTCGGCGATTCAGATCGATGGAACCTTGCTCAGCCAAATTGACGACATCTCCCCACTCAACGATATTAGCGGAAGCGATTCCCTCGTATTCAACCATACCACTGCAACAACGCCCACATTTGGTACGTTTGGGTCGGACTTTCTCACCTCCGGAACGGTGGAGTATGGAGGTACCCTGGCTTATACACTGCCAACCCAGGCCACCTACAACAACCTGGTCTTGTCCAATGCCATTGAACTTACCCTGCCCAATGATATCAGCGTCACTGGTGATGTGAACCTGACAGGAGATTTGTTGACGATGAATACCTTCAATATCTCAGATGCCGCAGGGACCGGGACTTTCACTGCTGCAGCAAACACGGATATTGTGGTGGATGGAGCCAGCAACTTCCCATCAGGCTTCAATACCTACAGCCTGGATGCTACGAGCAATGTTACGTACAGCCGAAACGCAGCAGGCCAGACCATCGCGGGGGGTATCACCTATGGAAATCTCATACTTAGCCGCACAGGAGGAAATCCTGCCCCCAAAACTTTGGGCGGTGATATCGTGATTGCA
Organism: Cyclobacteriaceae bacterium; assembly: GCA_965601475.1. Lineage (GTDB taxonomy): Bacteria > Bacteroidota > Bacteroidia > Cytophagales > Cyclobacteriaceae > JAWPMT01. The sequence continues at coordinate 4,207,110 of OZ271832.1, forward strand.
GGCGACCTGACAATCAATGACAGAACATCTCTGCAAGCATCCACTTTCGACATCGATATTCAGGGCAATTGGTCTATGAATACAACCGGGAATTCGGATTTTGACCCAGGCACTGGCATAGTTACTTTCTCAGGGGGTAATGCTCAGACTTTCACTTTCACGGGGGCAGAACCAGAGTCCTTCTACGACCTCACTGTCGATAAATCTGCAGGAACACTCACGTTCCCAACGAACATCAATGATGTGACGGTGCAAAACACCTTGACGGTAACCGACGGGACATTGCAAATGGATGATGTGGAATTGGTTGTGGAAGGAAGTGCTTCCACCGCTGCGGGCGGGTCAATCACGAGCAATACGACGGTAGACTTCAATGGAGACTTCACGAATGTCGGAACCTATTCGGGTACCAATACGCTGACGCTGGCAGGCAATCTGTCGAACTCCGGTACTTTTACTTCGGATTCCACGGTTTTTGACAATACCACCACTGCGCAGTCTTTGACGGGTGCTACAACATTCACGGATCTGACCATTGCCAAGGCGTCCGGCGTTGATATTACTTTCAACAATGCGGTGACCATTGATGCAATCCTTTCGTTAGCAAATGAGGGCAACATCGTGCTTTCTTCGGGCGATTTGACCATCAGCACCACCGGGTCGATCATCGGAGATGGCAGTGGCTCGTCTGTCGGTGATTTCAGCGCAACCCGGATGATCAGAACTGCTGGCGCTTCCAGCGATCCGTCCCTGGTGAGAGCGGCGGAGGAGGAGGCTGACCTCAACTTTTTTCTCTTCCCAATTGGTGTTTTGGATGGTACTGACAAATACACTCCCGTAATTGTGGATGCGGATGATGGTGGTTCAGATAATATCACGAGTGGATCGGTCTCCGTCAAGTCCATTAATGGTAACAGCACAGATCAGGGTGTGAGCGGATCAGCTGTCACCTTAAACCGCCACTTCTATACGGACATTGCTGGCCTCGACGCAGCCGTCACTTTTGATATCGTTTTTCAATATGACGACGGAGATGTGGTGGGGGATGAATCCGACTACCTCTCGGCCTACAGTGTGAGGTCTTCATCCGATGGATGGATCAGACCAAGTACTTCTTTCACCAACGTTTCTGCCGGGACCAACCAATTTGGTGCGACTACTACGTCTTTTTCTGGCGCGACAGTATCATTTAGTGCCGCTACCAACCTGGAATGGATCGCCGGAGATAATGATCTGATCAACCCTCGACTGTATCCATTGGATGCAAATTGTGTAGGCATGACTTGTGATTGGAATACGGCCGGCAACTGGACAACAGATGATACTGGGGCCACTTCCGTGGGTGCTCAGGTACCCACCAGCGACAATTCTGTTACGATCCTTTCGGATGCCAGCGTCTCTATCAGTGCCACTGCTTCAGCGCAAAGTATCGTGGTAGATGGGACACTGGATTTTCAGAACATTGCAGGAAACTCGTTGGGTGAAGTAACGGGAACAGGTACCATTCAAATTGATGCCAGTGGCCTGGACACCTATGTCGATACAGGAACCGGATCCACGTTTTTCGGTGAGAATGGTGGTACGGTCGAATATTTAGGTGATGCTGCATATACGCTACCCTCGGCTTTTAATGAATACAATAACCTCACCATTGGCGGATCAACACAAAATTCCCATGACAAGGAGCTAGGTGTAAATACACTCGTCTTTGGAAATCTCAATGTTGGTGCTTCGGATCTGGAGAATACAGGAAGCTTCACATTCGAATTGCGTGGGAGTTTCCCATCATCTGGAGGGGGCAATTTCAATGTACAAGACGGAACTTTTGTCTTTTCCAATACGGCCACAGCAAGTATTCCCTCTGATCTTACCTTTGGTTCTGCTGGTAGCCTGACGCTGGATAATTTCGGCGAGAAAGATTTGTCTGGAACACTGACAATAGAAAATCTAACCTTCAACTCTTCCTCCGGAAACCTCGATGCCAATAGCAACAACATCGTTGTAACAGGAAACTGGGATAATCAGGCAAGTGGCAATCTGTTGACCAATCCAAACAACGTCACGTTTAATGGGGCAGATGCCCAGGTCATTGACGGCACCAATGAATTTGCTGCTGCCAACATCAGTACCTCTTCCACTGCCGTCACAGTGAATTCGGGAACGCAGACATTCACTGGAGCACTAACCCTGGCCAGTGGTACTTCCCTGAATATTGGTTCGAACACAATTCGAGTTGGAAGTACGCTGGATGTGGATGCCGGTACTTTTACAGCGAGTTCCGGAAGAGTGGTTTACACCAGTACCACAGACCCCGAGTCCCAGGTGGATGCCATTACGGTAGGTACATTGGAAATTGACAAAGGAGCAAGTACCAATACCTTTGACAACGACCCTGCAACGGTGACTTTCAATAATTTGGTTGTCACCAGCGGAGAATATGATGGTCCGGATCTCAATATTGCCGGTAATCTGGTGGTAGGTTCAAGTGGGGCTTTGGACTTAACCGGGATCACGACCATGGACATCGATGGTGCCTTTACGGTTTCCGGTACCCAGGATTTCTCAGGAATAAGTACAATGACATTAGCTGGTAACCTCACCAACAATGGGACATTCTCCACCCCGACAACGGTAACGCTGGATGGGTCCGGGGATCAGACAATAGGTGGTTCATCCTCGACGACATTCACCAACCTGGAAGTGAACAATACCTCCGCAGGAAACACTGATGTTACCATCAATAGCAACGTAACCATAACCACCGATATGGATTTTCAGGAAGGTATCGTTGTGACGTCGTCTGGTTCTCTGATCTTCAATGATGGAGCGACCGTGAGCTACGACGGTGTCGCTGAAGATGTCCCTACAGGAGTTGGGACTCCCAATGATGGCAATAGCTATGTGGATGGTCCTGTGCGTAAAATTGGAGATGATGCCTTTGTTTTTCCTACCGGTGACGGTTCCCGGTTTGCCAGGATCGCCATCAATCCCGCAAGTGGTAGTGGTACACCGTCGGCGACTGATGAGTACACAGCGCAGTATTTCTTTTCCCAAAGCGGGAGTGCTAACAGCTCTGTTCCTAAGGGGGGTGACATCGTTCGGGTAAGCGGACTCGAGTACTGGGACGTCACCAATGACAATGGCCACAGTGGGGAACCGCTACTCACCCTGTTTTGGGATGGCACCAGCGAGGTTACCCAGCCTGCAACGCTCGTAGTTGCACATTTTACAGGCGCCCTGTGGGAAGATTTAGGAAATGGGTCCACCTCCGGAAATGCCTCCATCGGTACCATCACAGCGGCATCTGCTTTGACCTCATTTTCCGAGGTGACATTGGCGACGACCAACGATGGTGCCAATCCTTTGCCAGTTCAGCTGCTTTCGTTTGATGGCGAAAGGACCGACAATGGGATCGAATTGTTCTGGTCCACTGCTGTTGAGATCGACAACGAGGGCTTCGAGGTGCTACATAGCACCGATGGTATTAGCATGACGAAACTTGACTTTGTACAAGGTAACGGCACCAGCAATGAGAGACACTTTTACGAGTATACGCACAAAGACCCCGTAATAGGAACGAATTTCTACCAACTGAGGCAGATGGACTACGACGGTGAATATGAAGATTCTCCCATCATCAACGTTGTCTTTCTGCCCGATGATTTCAATATGCTTCTTTATCCCAATCCAGTCGGTGAGAGAATGTGGCTCATCATGAGTGTGGCGGTGGCAAATGGCACTTACGAGATCATGGACTTGAGTGGCAGATCAGTTCTGACCGGTACCATCCCCGACGACACAAAATCACTGGAGTTTGATCTGTCTCGGTGGGATACGGGAATTTACCTGCTGAAAGTCGATTTTGGAGGGGAAAGTGAGTTGTTCAGAATAGTGAAAGAGTAACCATAACAGGATATAAGCGCAATCAGACAAGGCAAGTTCCGAAATAGGTGTTAAGTAATTATTACTTTGTTTTGCTCTGGGGCTTTTTTCCCGTTTAACGCCTTTTTTACTCGGGTCAACGAATAAATTGAGTCATTCACTGCCCTTTATCGATTTTCGATACGGATTTAGGTCGCCATGAAACAGCTATTCATTATTTCGTCGTGTTTGTTAGCATCGTCTGCTTTGTTTGCCCAAACAGGTCCGGGTGGGGTAGGCTCAGTATCCAATAACACATTCTGGTTAGATGCCTCAGATCTTTCCGTTGTTAGTGATGGTACGACAATTAGCCCCTGGACTGATAGGTCTGGCAATGGCAATGACGTCAGTGCGAATGCCACACCTTCCTACCAGTCCAATGTTTTTAATGGGCGGCCTGCGATTCGCTTCAGAAACGGAGATAGGTACAATTTTGGAGACCTGACATCCTACACAGCAGGAGAGGTTTTTGCCGTGATTGAAGCATTGGCTGATCCTCCGGACAATGGTGATGATGCGGAACTCTGGGATTTTGGAAGTACTGGAAACCGCGGACTTTATCCGAACACCGATGGTAACTTATTCGAAGAATTTGGCACAAACAACCGAAAAAACGGCATCTCGGTTCCGGCATTGAATCGGCCCAGGATCTACAACGTCCGTAGCGCTTCCGGTGACTATGAAATCCGTCTTGATGGATCTTCGTTGTTCTCCTCAGGCACCAATACTGTGGCATTTGAGAATGCAGCCGTTCTGGGAAGGGAAGAAAATGGTGGCGGCTTCGATGGGGACATCGCGGAGTTCATCCTCTTTGACGAGGCTTTGAATGCGGCCCAGGAGATCATTATTGACAACTATCTCTCCTCCAAATACGATATTGACATCTCTGGCGACTTCTACAATCTCGATACCACCCACCCGAACGAAGTGGCGGGCATAGGACAATCAGCAGGAGAGAGCCACACGGCGGCCTATAGCGGAGGTATTTTGGGTTTTTCCGGCGCCGATGATCTGGACAATGACGAATTCCTATTTCTTGGTCATGATGGGGGGAGTTTGGCATCTTGGAATACCAATGAACTCCCATCGGGGTTTTCGAATCTGCAGCGGTTGACGCGAGAATGGCGTGTGGACGAAACAGGAGATGTAGGCAATATCAATGTGGACTTACTCACTTCACAACTGCCAGCCTTACCGACAGCGTATACCGATTATTACCTACTCGTCGATACAGACGGGGACTTTACCAGTGGTGCGACATTTTACCTCTTCAATCCATCACAGACATCAGCCTTCAACATACAGGATGGAGCCTATATGACCATAGCCGTTGTAAGGCCTGAGGTGAGTTTCAGCGCCGCGGCCAGTCAGGAGTTGGAGTCTGCGGGAGCTGTCAACATTCAACTTGATCTGAATTATGCTATTTCCGGGGCAGTTTCCATTCCTTTCTCTACGGGTGGCACGGCTGTGGAGGGAGCTATTCCCGCCAACGACTATCTATTGGGGTCTTCCTCGCCTTTGACGATCTCAGCAGGCGCTACGAGCACAAATATTTCTTTAACACTGGGTGATGATGCTACCGAGGAGGATGGGAGCGAGACGGCCACATTCACCATGGGCAGTATTACAGGTGCCGAAGAAGGTGATATTGGCGTTCATACGCTTACCATTGAGGACAATGACAATGCTACCAGAGACATCGAATTCACAAGTACTTCAAATAGCGTTAGTGAAGCGTCGGTAACCGAGAACATTGCCATAGACATCAATTTAGCTGATGGCTCCACTGCCACCACGGTGAATGTGGTGGTCATTGGTGGCACAGCTACTGAAGGTATCGACTTCCAGCTCCCGTCAAGTACGGCAACCATTCCGGCAGGTGCCGGGACATCCGTGAACTTTGAGGTGGATGTATTCGAAGATGCACTGAACGAAGCAGATGAAACGATCATACTCCAATTGACGAGCCCAACAAATGCTCAACTTGGAACCAATACACAGTTTACCCTCACCATTAGTAATGATGATGCTACCGTGCCGACGGTGGAATTTGTGCAGACCACTGTGAACGGTGGAGAGGCAGGTGGAACAACTAATGTGCAGGTAGAGCTTAGTGGTGTCTCAGGCCAGGATGTAAGTGTGCCATTTTCTATAACTGATATCAGTGCGACGCAAAACACAGACTATGTAATCAGTACAAGTCCAATAACCATCCCAGCTGGTACCACCTCCGCCAATATTTCAGTTTCCGTTTTGGAGGATGCCCTTGAGGAAGGCGGCGAAACATTTACCATCACTTTGACGGGATCCAACTTGGGAACGAACACCGTCACAACATTCACCATCGGGGATAATGATCAATCAGGGTTTACCGGACCCGGGGGTGTAGGAGACAATGAGACAAACCTCTATTGGTTACGTGCCGATTCGTTGACAGGATTTGCCAATGGCGCCACGATTGGCACTTGGAATGACGTGTCTGGCAACAACAACGATATTACTTCTAATGCTACGCCATCATATGAAGCCTCTTCCAATTTCAACGGTCGACCAGCGGTGAGTTTTGAGAATGGCGATCGGTTTCAGCTGGGCGATTTGACTTCTTTGACTGAAGGTGAGGTATTTGCCGTGATAGAAGCGGATGCTGACCCTCCAGGCAATGGGGATGATGCTGAGCTTTGGGATTTTGGTAGCACGGGAGATCGTGGACTCTACCCCAATACCGATGGCAATCTATTTGAGGAGTTTGGTACCACAACGCGAAAGAATGGTATTACTGCCCCGGCGTTGAATCAACCTAGGATTTACAATGTCCGCAGTGGGGCGAGTGATTATGAGATCCGACTGGATGGAAGTTCGTTGTTTTCGACGTCGACAAACACGGTAGGTTTTGAGAATGCGGCCGTGATCGGCAGAGAGGAGAATGGCGGTGGCTTTGACGGCGATATTGCCGAGTTCATTCTTTTCAACCAAAGGTTGAATGCTGCACAAAGGATCATTGTCGACAATTACCTGGCTGCCAAATACGATATTACTGTAGCTACGGATGTATATGGTTTTCAATCTGCACACGGCAACGATGTTTCTGGTATAGGCCAGACGGGGGGTGTGGGTCATTTTGGAGCTCGGAGTGCTGGTATTTTGAGTGTATCCAGTGCCAGTAATCTTGGGGATGATGAGTATTTGTTGTTTGGTCATGATGGTGGATCGATCGCCACCTGGACGACGACAGAGACACCCAATGGCGGCGTGGATATAGAGCGCTTACCCATAGAATGGAGAGTAGATGAGACTGGAGATGTAGGCACGGTGACAGTAGGTTTGGATATCAGTACGCTGCCAGCGGCGAATAGTGGATTCACCAACTATTTATTGTTGATCGACGCGGACGGTAATTTCAGTGCTGGTGCTACGGAGATTCCATTGAGCAATGTAGGCGGCTCGAACTATGAAGCATCGGGAGTAGATATCACCGATCAGAGCTTTTTGGCCATCGCAGTGATCAGACCAACGGTTTCCTTCGAGTTGGCGAGCAGTGACCAGTTTGAGCCCAACAGTCCGGCGGTAGTGAATGTAGACTTGAATTTTCCGTTGGCTTCAGATGTATCGGTGACCTATACGGTAGATGAGAGTGGTACCAGCGGGGTAGGACAGGATGTGAGTTTTTCTGCAGGCACCTTGGCCATCACAGCGGGCAATACCCGTGGGGTATTGAATGTGACCATCATCAATGATGGCATTGCGGAGAGCCAGGAACAGGTAGTGATCACCTTGGATACGCCATCTGCAGGCCTCAATCTTGGTAGCACAACATCTCACACATTCAACATCAATGATGATGATGCCCCGGTGACGGTGGCGATCAGTAGTGTAAGTTCATCAGGGGATGAGGCGACAAGTCCTGTGACGATTACGGTGACCCGTACGGGTACGGTAACAGCGGATATTTCTGTGGACTATGCGATTACGGGAGGTACGGCAACTGCAGGCATTGATGCCAGTGTATCGGGTAGTGGCACCTTGACCATTCCGAGCACGCAGACCACAGGCACATTTGATTTGGTGGTGAGTCAGGATGCACTCAGAGAGGACAATGAGACGGTGGAGATCAGTTTGAGTAATCCATCGGGTGTTGCGGAGACGGTGAATTTGGATTTGGCCAATTCGTCACTTACTTATACGATCAATGATGATGATGCAGACCCTACTGTAGCGTTCAGCAGTGCTACGGCTTCAGGATCAGAGTCCAGTGGTCTGGGAACCTTCGAGGTACAGCTATCTTCCGTATCAGGGGAAGATGTAACCGTAGGCTTCACGGTAGGTAGTGGCACGGCAACTGCAGGTGGAGTAGACTTCACGTTGAGTGATGGAACTGTGATTATCCCCGCTGGGTCATTGACGGCCGACATCACGGTGTTGATCACTGAGGATACTGAATTGGAAGGTGGCGAAACCATCATCGTGGATCTGGATGCCGGCACCACGGTCAACGCCACACTGGGAGCAACACAATCTGCTACCATGACAGTAGCCGATAATGATAATCTCGGTTTATCAGGACCCGGGGGTGTAGGAGACAATGAAACAAACCTTTATTGGTTGCGTGCCGATTCGTTGACAGGATTTGCCAATGGCGCCACGATTGGCACTTGGAATGACGTGTCTGGCAACAACAACGATATTACTTCTAATGCTACGCCATCATATGAAGCCTCTTCCAATTTCAACGGTCGACCAGCGGTGAGTTTTGAGAATGGCGATCGGTTTCAGCTGGGCGATTTGACTTCTTTGACTGAAGGTGAGGTATTTGCCGTGATAGAAGCGGATGCTGACCCTCCAGGCAATGGGGATGATGCTGAGCTTTGGGATTTTGGTAGCACGGGAGATCGTGGACTCTACCCCAATACCGATGGCAATCTATTTGAGGAGTTTGGTACCACAACGCGAAAGAATGGTATTACTGCCCCGGCGTTGAATCAACCTAGGATTTACAATGTCCGCAGTGGGGCGAGTGATTATGAGATCCGACTGGATGGAAGTTCGTTGTTTTCGACGTCGACAAACACGGTAGGTTTTGAGAATGCGGCCGTGATCGGCAGAGAGGAGAATGGCGGTGGCTTTGACGGCGATATTGCCGAGTTCATTCTTTTCAACCAAAGGTTGAATGCTGCACAAAGGATCATTGTCGACAATTACCTGGCTGCCAAATACGATATTACTGTAGCTACGGATGTATATGGTTTTCAATCTGCACACGGCAACGATGTTTCTGGTATAGGCCAGACGGGGGGTGTGGGTCATTTTGGAGCTCGGAGTGCTGGTATTTTGAGTGTATCCAGTGCCAGTAATCTTGGGGATGATGAGTATTTGTTGTTTGGTCATGATGGTGGATCGATCGCCACCTGGACGACGACAGAGACACCCAATGGCGGCGTGGATATAGAGCGCTTACCCATAGAATGGAGAGTAGATGAGACTGGAGATGTAGGCACGGTGACAGTAGGTTTGGATATCAGTACGCTGCCAGCGGCGAATAGTGGATTCACCAACTATTTATTGTTGATCGACGCGGACGGTAATTTCAGTGCTGGTGCTACGGAGATTCCATTGAGCAATGTAGGCGGCTCGAACTATGAAGCATCGGGAGTAGATATCACCGATCAGAGCTTTTTGGCCATCGCAGTGATCAGACCAACGGTTTCCTTCGAGTTGGCGAGCAGTGACCAGTTTGAGCCCAACAGTCCGGCGGTAGTGAATGTAGACTTGAATTTTCCGTTGGCTTCAGATGTATCGGTGACCTATACGGTAGATGAGAGTGGTACCAGCGGGGTAGGACAGGATGTGAGTTTTTCTGCAGGCACCTTGGCCATCACAGCGGGCAATACCCGTGGGGTATTGAATGTGACCATCATCAATGATGGCATTGCGGAGAGCCAGGAACAGGTAGTGATCACCTTGGATACGCCATCTGCAGGCCTCAATCTTGGTAGCACAACATCTCACACATTCAACATCAATGATGATGATGCCCCGGTGACGGTGGCGATCAGTAGTGTAAGTTCATCAGGGGATGAGGCGACAAGTCCTGTGACGATTACGGTGACCCGTACGGGTACGGTAACAGCGGATATTTCTGTGGACTATGCGATTACGGGAGGTACGGCAACTGCAGGCATTGATGCCAGTGTATCGGGTAGTGGCACCTTGACCATTCCGAGCACGCAGACCACAGGCACATTTGATTTGGTGGTGAGTCAGGATGCACTCAGAGAGGACAATGAGACGGTGGAGATCAGTTTGAGTAATCCATCGGGTGTTGCGGAGACGGTGAATTTGGATTTGGCCAATTCGTCACTTACTTATACGATCGATGATGATGATGCAGACCCTACTGTAGCGTTCAGTAGTGCTACGGCTTCAGGATCAGAGTCCAGTGGTCTGGGAACCTTCGAGGTACAGCTGTCTTCCGTATCGGGGGAAGATGTAACCGTAGGCTTCACGGTAGGCAGTGGCACGGCAACTGCAGGTGGAGTAGACTTCACGTTGAGTGATGGAACTGTGATTATCCCCGCTGGGTCATTGACAGCCGACATCACGGTGTTGATCACCGAGGATACTGAATTAGAAGGTGGCGAAACCATCATCGTGGACCTGGATGCCGGCACCACGGTCAACGCCACACTGGGAGCAACACAATCTGCTACCATGACCGTAGCCGATAATGATAATGTAGGTGCCGTAGGCCCTGGAGGCGTCGGCGATGATGAAACCAACCTCTTTTGGCTAAGGGCGGATAGCTTGTCGTTTACAGATGGTCAAACGGTCAGTGTTTGGAATGACGTGTCCGGCAACAACAACGACGTATCTTCTAATGCTACGCCAGCATATGAAGCTTCTTCTAATTTCAACGGTCGACCAGCGGTAAGTTTTGAGAACGGCGATCGGTTTCAACTAGGCGATTTGACTTCTTTGACCGAAGGAGAGGTCTTTGCGGTGATTGAGGCCGACGCTGATCCTCCAGGCAATGGGGATGACGCTGAGCTTTGGGATTTTGGTAGCACGGGAGATCGTGGACTCTACCCCAATACCGATGGCAATCTATTTGAGGAGTTTGGTACGACCACCCGAAAGAATGGTATTACTGCCCCGGCGTTGAATCAACCTAGGATTTACAATGTCCGCAGTGGGGCGAGTGATTATGAGATCCGACTGGATGGAAGTTCGTTGTTTTCGACTTCGACAAACACGGTAGGTTTTGAGAATGCGGCCGTGATTGGCAGGGAGGAGAATGGCGGTGGCTTTGACGGTGATATTGCCGAGTTTATTCTTTTCAACCAAAGGTTGAATGCTGCACAAAGGATCATCGTAGAGAACTATTTGGCAGCCAAGTATGCCATATCCATCGCCAATGACCTTTATTCCTTCCAAACCAGTTATGGCAATGATGTTTCGGGTATTGGACAGGAATCCGCCAGCGTATCACATTTCAGTGCACAAAGTGCAGGGGTATTGACCTTCAATAGTGCGAGTGATCTTGGTGACAATGAGTATTTCTTCTTCGGTCATGATGGTTCTTCAATAAGCAGCTGGACCACGACGGACGCTCCAAATGGAGGAGTGGACTTCCAAAGGCTGCAAATAGAATGGCGTGTTGATGAGACGGGAGATATTGGGACGGTTACGGCGCAGCTCGATACAGCTTTGTTGAGTGATCCGGGAGCCCAGTTTACTACCTATGTCCTGTTGGTGGATGCCGATGGTACTTTTGCTTCAGATGCTGAGATCTACACGCTGACCAATATTGGCGGTTCCGTTTTTGAAGCAACAGGCGTAGATATCAATGATCAGAGCTTCATTACGATTGGTGTGATCCGACCCACGGTGCAGTTCACGTTGGCCGAGACTGATCAGTTTGAACCCAATAGTCCCGCAGCTATTCAAGTTGATCTGAACTTCGCCTTTAGTGAAGATATTACTGTTGACTATACGGTAAACGACAATGGAAATGCAGCTGATATCAGCTTTCCCAGTGGTACACTCACAATCACTGCTGGCAATACAAGTAGTTTCCTAAGTGCCACCATAGTCAACGATGCCATTTCTGAGAGTGAAGAAACCATCAGCATAACCCTATCCAATCCTACCACAGGGTTAAACCTGGGTACAATCACGAGCCACGATCTGAAAATCAATGACGATGACAATGCGCGTCAGATCAGTTTCACGGCGGGAACGCTTACCGTGTCGGAAGGCGTAGGTACGGTCGACCTAACCATTCAAAGCAACCTGGCTGCTCCAGCTGGAAATATCACTTTCGATTACGCCATTACGGGAGGTTCGGGTACTTCCGGGGTTGATGCCACCATAGGCACCGACCCTTTATTTATTCGCGAGGGTCAGATGGATACGATTCTTACAGTGACCATCAACGAGGACGCACTCAGAGAGGCCGATGAGACCATAGAGATCAGTCTCAGCAATCCGACCAACGCCAATCTGGCCTTGAGCAATTCAACTATTGAAATTGAGATTACTGACAATGATAACGATCCCCAGGTGCAGTTTTCCAGTGCAACAAACAGTGGGTCTGAAGCTTCGGGCTTTGGAGAAATCGAGGTACAGCTAGATGTTTTGAGCGGTCAGGACATCACTGTGGGGTATACGGTGACACCAATTTCCGCTACAGCAGGTGGCATCGATTTTACCTTGCCCAGTCCGGGGACAGTAGTCATACCGGCAGGGGCCCAGACCGCTGACATATTCGTGTTGGTGAGTGAGGATTTAGCGGTGGAGGGAGGTGAGACATTCACTGTCACACTCGATGCAGGTACGACTGTAGGGGCAGATTTGAATGGGAGCGGGATTCTTACTACTACCTTCAACATCAGTGACAACGACAACATCGGTGCTGTGGGTCCCGGAGGCATCGGGGACAACAGCGTGATGCAGTATTGGCTAAGGGCCGATTCCATCACAGGTGTGGCAGAAGGAGCTACCGTGGGCAGCTGGCCAGATATTTCGGGAAACAACAATGATGTCAGTTCCAACAACACTCCAGCCTATATCTCGAGTGTGACGAACTTCAATGGTAAACCGGCTGTGAGATTTGAGAATGGTGATCGGTTTGACCTGGGCAACCTTACCTCCCTGACCAGTGGTGAGGTTTTTGCAGTGATTGAGGCAGATGCTGATCCCCCGGGAAATGGTGATGACGCCGAGCTCTGGGACCTTGGAAGCACGGGAAATCGAGGTCTCTATCCGAATACCGATGGCAATCTTTTTGAGGAGTTTGGAACGACAGTGAGGAAAGGCAATATCTCGGTCGGACCACTCAATCAGACGAGGGTTTACAACGTCCGCAGTGCGACCGGGGAGTATGAGATTACCCTGGATGGCTCTTCGATCTTCTCAACGGCTACGAATACCGTGGGATTTGAAAATGCAGCTATTCTGGGTCGGGAAGAAAACGGAGGTGGATTTGATGGTGACATCGCAGAATTCATCCTCTTCAACCAGACTTTGAATGCCGCGCAAAGGAGTATCGTCATCAATTACCTGGCTGCAAAATATGATGTGAATATCTCCAATGATCTCTATCTCTTTCAAGATAACTATGGCGAAGCTGTATCAGGAATTGGCCGTGTTGATGCATCAAGTATTCACTCTGCGGCAGAGAGTGCGGGAGTTCTCCAAATCAGCAGTCCCAGCGACCTGAACAATGACGAATATGTACTTTTTGGGCACAATGGCGGCGCAATTACCTGGACCACAACAGAAGCGCCAAATGCTGGTGATAATATTCAGCGCTTACCAATAGAGTGGCGCTTTGATGAGACCGGAGACGTCGGAACCATTGCTTTCACCCTGGATACCACGCTGCTGCAAGATCCAGGTGCGGGGTATTCCAATTATGTTCTGCTCACAGATCTTGATGGTGATTTCAGCAGTGGTGCTACGACCATCAACCTCTCGAGGGTGGCAGGAACAAGCACATTCGAAGCATTAGGTATTGATGTACCGGATCAGCAGTGGGTGACCGTAGGTGTAGTTCGTCCGGAAGTAGAATTTACCGCAGATTTCATTCAAAGGTCTGAAATCAATTCTCCGGCAGTCATCACGGCAACATTGAATTTCCCATTAGCCTTTGATGTTACAGTGAATTACAATGTAGCTGGTAATGGTTCTAACCCTGCGACGCAAGCTTCGGACTTTAACTTTCCGGCTGGTTCATTCACCATCACTGCCGGCAATACATCAAGAAACCTCAATGTGACCATCATCAACGACTCTGAGGTCGAATCAGATGAGACATTGGGTGTGGAAATCACGTCGATCACAGGGGGCTTGGTGAATATTGGGACCAATGACTCGACTACCGTCCGGATCAACGACGATGACAACCCCAGGAAGGTTGATTTTAACGTAACTTCGGCTTCAGGCGCTGAAAGCGTCACGCCAGTCACCGTGCAGGTAGATATCACCAGCGCCAGCAGTAACCCCACAACGGTAGATTACACCGTCACAGGTGGCACAGCAACAGGTGGAGGACCTGACTTTACCCTGGCCGACGGCACGGTCACCATTCCTGGAGACGATACATCCACCTCCGGTACATTTGATATTGTCATCAACCAGGACGCCCTGGATGAGGCAGACGAGACCATTGTGATTCAGTTGACTAATCCGACAAACTCCAGTCTGAACAGCACGGATATAGAATTCACCTACACCATAGAAGATGACGACGACGCTCCTACAGTTTCTTTCAGCAATACATCATTCAGTGCTTCGGAGGTCGCCGGTACCGGGGAGATGGAAGTAAGCTTGTCCAGCGTCTCAGGTCAGGATGTTGAGGTCAGCTACACCGTTACGGCCGGAACAGCTACAGGTGGTGGGACCGATTTCTCCCTGGCAGACGGAACGCTAACGATCCCGTCAGGTAGCCTCAATGCGGATATTCTGGTGGTGGTTGTTGATGATGCCATCCTGGAGGGTAGCGAAGACTTTTCAGTGGAACTAACGGCCGTGCTCGGGACACCTGCTCCAGCCACGCTGACAACACCAACTACTGCGACATTCACCATTAGTGATAATGACAATATTGGGTCAGAAGGTCCCGGCGGTGTTGGAGATAGTGATATCACCAGGTTTTGGTTGCGTGCGGACTCCCTGCCGGTTGTGGCGAATGGCACTACGGTAGGCACATGGAATGACGTTTCGGGGAGCAACAATGATGTAGCTTCCAACAATACACCTGCCTATCGAGCAAACGTTGCCAATTTCAATGGTCAACCCGTGGTGAGATTCGAGAACGGCGATCGATTTGGTTTGGGCAACCTGAGTGCCCTCACCGAGGGTGAGGTATTTGTTGTGGTGGAGGCAGATGCGGACCCACCAGGAAACGGTGATGATGCAGAACTTTGGGACTTGGGTAGCACGGGTGACCGCGGGCAATACCCGGCCACAGATGGCAACCTCTTCGAAGAATTTGGGAGCGCTGATCGTAAAGGCAATATTGCGGTGGGTCCTCTGGATCAGGTGCGGGTTTACAATGTCAGAAGCGCTACCAACGACTATGAGATTCGCCTGGATGGCGAGTCCATATTCACAGATGCGACTCACACGGTAGGATTCGAAAATGCAGCCATTCTGGGTCGGGAGGAAAACGGAGGTGGATTTGATGGCGACATCGCCGAATTCATTTTCTTCGACCAGGCGCTCAATACCACACAGCGAAATATTGTAGACAATTACCTTGCTGCGAAATACGGAGTGACGCTACCCTCAAATGACTTGTATGGAGGTGAGGCCAATAACTACTTCGATGTCTCAGGCATCGGTCAGGAGGGAACATTGGATTTTCATAGCGCTGCGCAATCTGCGGGAATTCTTACCATCAGTAGTGCCAGTGATTTGGATGATGGGGAATACCTGTTTTTTGGTCATGACAACAATGGCGTTTCCGCTTGGAATACGACGGAATCTACGGGAACGGATACCCGAAGACTCGGATTAGAATGGTTCGTAGATCAGTCTGGCGGAGACGGAGTTGGTACAGTTTCGGTCGAGGTAGATGCGACAGTCCTACCCGCAGAGCCTTTGGGCTTCACCAACTACGTACTGCTTCAGGATACTGATGGAGATTTCAGCGACGGAGCAACCGTAACAGAGCTGACGAATACCAGTGGCAACTTGTATAGCGCCAATGGCATTAGCTTGACAGATGGTAGCTTCATTACCATCGGCGTAAGGCGCAGGACGATTCAATTCAGCCTGGCGGTAAGTCAAACGCGAGAACCTGAGGGCCCAGCCTCTATTGCGGTGGAGCTGAGCTCAGCATCAGCGAGTGACGTAACCGTGGATTACTCAATTACCGGAGGTACGGCAACCAATGGCGGTGTCGACTACTTGCTTGCAACTTCAGGTACGCTCACCATCACTGCTGGTAATACCACAACCAGTCTTTCCATACCATTGATAGATGATGCTATTATCGAAAGTTCGGAATCCGTGATTTTGGGATTGACAGGCCCATCTGCCGGCGTGGGTTTAGGCACCAATGCGACACATACCTTCAATATTTCGGATGACGACAATAGCAGAGAAATACAATTTCAGGCTGTTACTGGTAGTGGATCTGAAGGAACCACGCCAGCTTCGATCACGGTAGAAATCAACGAAGAGAATCTGGCGGCACCTACTACGGTGGACTACACCATTACCGGCGGGTCAGCGACAGGCGGAGGTGTTGATTACACTTTAGCCGATGGTACAGCGACGATTGCGCAAGGCGCCGGGAATCTATCAACGACGATAGACCTGGACGTTGTCGATGATGCAATTTTTGAAGGTGATGAGACCATAGAGATTTCGCTGTCAGCGGCCACAGCTGCGAACCTCGGCACCAACCAGGAATTCACTTTCACCATCACCGATAATGAGACGACGCCACTTATTGATTTTTCTGCGAGCTCTTTCCTTGCCAACGAAGGTGACGGGACAGCCACGGTCAACATTTTCCTCAATCAGGTGTCAGCAACTGATGTATCAGTCGACTATGCTACCTCCGACGGTACGGCCCTGGCTGGTGGAGACTATACGACTTCATCGGGCACAGCTACTATCACGGCCGGTAATTCGTCGGTCGACGTTTCTATCCCACTTACCAATGATAGTGACAGTGAGGTCAATGAAACCTTCACCGTCACTTTATCCAATCCCGTTGGAGCATCTATTTCGGGGGTTCCGAACAACCCTGTGGCGGTATTGATTTCTGACGATGACAATATCGGCGTCGATGGTCCAGGCGGCGTAGGAGAGGCTGCAAATAATGTGCTCTGGTTGAGGGCTGATGACATCGGCCAGGCTGACGCTACGAGTGTAACGAGTTGGAGCGATGCCTCCGGAAATGCCAATACTTTTACCAATGGCACCAATTCCCCTACTTACAATACAGCGGTGCAAAATGGATTGCCGGTAGTTACTTTTGATGGTAATGATGCCATGACGGGTCCAAGCACCATCACCGGTATTGGGGGCCGAACGATTTTTATTGCGGGAAGTGTTGCCTCCTCTTTGAGCACAAGCACCTTTTTGGAATTGAACAACGGCCGAGGTGGCGGTACTGGCGCGTCTTATCGCATCAGAGGAGATGTCTCGGTTGATGTCAATAGTGGGGACAGGTTGTTTTCATCGGGTCTTACCCTTTCGACTTTCAGTGTCCTGACAGTGTCGAACGCCGGATCCTCCGATGTTGACGCTGTAAGCGCCTTCTTGGGCGGTACCGCACTGACTCAGTCATCAGCTACCTCTGCAACCATCAACACGAGTACCGGAGGTACGGTCCTGGGGGGTACGAGTGGTTCAGCCGGAGAACTTGACGGACAGGTTGGCGAGGTGATCGTTTACAACGTTGAGCTCAATGGTGCTCAGCGAACGCTGGTTGAAAACTATCTCGCCGAAAGGTGGGGAGCTTCAGTGACACCAGATCTCTTTGACAGCCAAGGGGGCACTTATGACAATGGCATAGTAGGCGTAGGCCAGGAAGATCCGACTAATTTCCACCTGTTGACGGAGTCGGATGGTATCCTTACCATCGATAACCTGGTGGGCGTGGACAATGGTGAATACCTACTCACAGGTCATGATGACGGTGGCACTACGGGAAGTTGGGTTACTTCCAATGTTCCCAGCATGGGGATTCAACGACTATCCCAAATTTGGTATTTTGATGAGACGGGTGGTATCAACACTGCGACATTGACCATTGATGGTTCTGCCTTTCCTGCGTCTCCGGGAAGCAATTTCACGACTTACGTCCTCCTGTTTGACAATGTGGATGACGATTTTACTTCGGGAACTCAAGTCCTGCCGCTCACAGACCTTGGCAGCAATACGTTCCAACTCGATGGTTTTGTGGTTGAGGATGGTTTCTTGTCCATTGGCATAGCCCAAAACCTCTCCAATGCAGGAGGAGCCAATGCGGACTTCAATGACACTGCAAATTGGCTTTCCGGCTTTGTCCCAGGAGCCGGAGAAACCGCTATCGTGGCCTCTGGTAATAGCATGCGCCTGACAGCTGACGTTACGTTGAGCTCATTGACCCTTGAAGATGCTACGGCCTCCTTGGATCTCAATGGCATGGTGCTCACGTTGGATACCGATTGCATTACCCTGAACGGTGGAAGTATTGACGCATCGACCGCCGGGAGTACGATTGTCTACTCCAACGCATCAGATCAGTGTGTGACGGGTTCTCAGTCAGGGCTGCTCACTTACAATGACCTTACCCTCGGAGGTGGGGGAACAAAGACACTCCAGGGGGATATCGAAATTGATGGAGATCTCGTCATCAATTCGGGTGTGACGCTGGATGTAAATACTTCCAACGCGATCCTGATTTCCGGCGATTGGAACAATAGTGGTTCTTTTACTGAAGGTACGGGAACAGTGACCTTGGATGGCGGAACCGATCAATCCATCACCGCTCCAGGATCGGAGACGTTCTATAACCTGGTAATCAATAAGTCTTCCGGTACGGCTGACATCCAGCAACAGGTGGATATCGACAACCAACTCACCTTAACCAATGGATTGGTTTCGGTAGGTTCTGAGCAGATAATTATTGGCACTACGGCAACCATCTCAGGTGGTGATGCTGATAGTTACGTCCTTGCAGAAAGCTCAGGTACGCTCAACAAGTTATATAGTGATGGGTCCGGAGCGGTGTCCGCTTTCAATTTCCCAATCGGTGATTCTGAGGGGTACACCCCGATTTCATTCACGCTGAATAGTGGAACGCGAAGTAGCGCAGCTGTCAGTGGCCGCATTTCGGACAATGTCCACCCTGGAATAGACTCAGCGGAGCATTTATCACAGTATTGGGTATTGCAGTCAACAGGTATTACCAATCCGGATTACAACATTTCATTCATCTACAGTGACGTCGATGTGGTAGAATCTGATGACGACTTCATTCCAATAAAGTTCAACACGTTTGCTGATACCAGCACGTTCTCCAATTTTGCATTTAATGATGCCGCGAATACCCTTTCATGGTCCAACCTCACATCTTTCAGCGATATAACAGCTCAGGGAAGCAACGACACAACTACGCCAGTGGAGTTGCTGAGCTTCACTGCCGAGGAGAATGGAGGAAGAGTGATTTTGCGCTGGCAAACGGCTACCGAACTCAATAATGAGCTCTTCGAACTGCAGCGGTCAACAGATGGACGAAATTTTGAGTATCTGGGCCGTGTAAACGGGAATGGAACTACCAACGACATCAGCTATTACAGCTTTACCGACTTTGATCCACTTGTTGGCGTCAATTACTACCGCTTCAAACAGGTGGATTTTGATGGTGCCTTTGAGTTTTCTCCGATCGTTTTTGTTGATTATGAGCCTTTTGGGAATGTCTTTGAGGCCAAGATTTTTCCAAATCCCATCAGTGGGAATGACATAAATATTAATCTGGAAACCGGAAATCTAACACAACCAGTATATGTGCAACTAATTGACTTGACGGGTAGAACCGTATACAATGAGTGGCTACAAATTGATGAACCGATCTCCGATCATCAGTTGACGGTTCCGGAAATCAAATCTGGTACCTATTTGCTCACAATGTCACAGCAAGGGAGCGATCCAATCATGAGGAGGTTGATCGTTAGAGATTGACCTCGTCGGGTTGATCCTCCGTCGGTTCATCAGGATACGAGCAGCGAGAAAGATTTGTAATTCAGGTGCTCATGGGAAAAACCACCTGTTGGTAATCGGCGGGAAAATTCTTCCTACTCATCACCATTTTTGTACTATTCAACGAATACTTTTCATTTAGGGGGATTAAAGAGCTGAATTTCGTGGTTGTATTAAAGTCGCCATGAGACAGCTATTAACATTATCCATCCTTCTCATTGCCAGGTCCATACTGATGGCACAAACCGGTCCTGGTGGTGTGGGTGATAAGAGCGGAACTTCCCAATTAGTCGTATGGCTGGTGGCAGACAGCATTTCCGGAAACGATGGAGATGCCGTGAGTGCCTGGAACGATTTATCAGGTGCTGGTAACAATTTTACCCAGTCCAATGGCACATTCCGTCCCATACTCCGCCAAAATGCCGTGAACGGACGTAAGGCGATAGAATGGTCAAAGTCCAATGACCGGCTCGTGCTCAACCCCTTCAATGACATGCCTACCTCCGCGATTACAGCGGTTGTGGTGTATCGTACGACTGATGATGATGCCGGGGTTTTGAGCTATGCGGCTTCTGGTGCCCAAAACAATGAATACCTTCTTTTCGATCCCCCTCAATTTCGGACCTTCTTAGACAATACCGACGACGCCACCGGCTTGGATGTGACCTCTGCCAATTTCCAATCTTTAGTCCATCGATGGCGGAGTAGCGATGGTAGCAACCAGGTCATTATTGACAATGCCACTCTTTTCAATGCTACTCATCAATCAGGAGCCACCATGACCACTGGGGGCGCCTTTGCCATTGCCGGTGAACAGGACAATGTAGATGGGGGCTATGACGAATCTCAGAACTATGACGGTGATATCGCAGAGGTAATCCTCTTCGATACTTACCTGGATAGTGCTCAGGTGTTAGCCCTCAACAACTATTTGGCCGCGAGTTATGGCTTGACTATCGTTGATGACCTCTACGCTTATGAGGCTAACTATGACGGGGAGGTGGCCGGTGTACTTGTTGCCGGGGGTGACACACAAAATAGCGCCAACTCTTCCAGCTTGTTCAATATCAATACACCCCAAGATATGACGGAGGGTGAAAACCTGTTTTTTGGACACGACAATGGCGATATTGCCTGGACGACGACGGAAAATCCCAATGGCGGTATCAACACCCAAAGGATTGCCAGGGAATGGCGTGTTGATGAGGATGGAGATGTTGGCATCCTTACCATACAATTGGACACCACTGAATTACAGGCCAGGCCGTCCTTGGCCTATTCGCGTTTTGTTCTGCTGATCGACGATGACGGCGATTTCACCTCAGGTGCCGAAGTGAGGGATATGACGCAAAATGGAGGTAACCCGAACCTCTTCGAGATAGATATCAACTTGACAGCAGGCCAATACATCTCCTTTGGTACGATCATACCTACACTCACGTTTGCCAACAGTGTCCTGTCTGATTCCGAACTCAACGATCCCAACATTGCCGTCTCATTGAACTTCACTCCTCAGGTTGATGTGACTTTCGACTATGAGACAGCGGCCACGAATCCGGATGTTGGTGCCACGGCAGATGCGGCCTTGCCTTTCGATGCCAATACGGACTACCTCACCATACCCACGACGCAAGGCACCATAACCGCAGGAACCACCTCGACGAGCTTCACACTGGACGTTAATCAGGATAGTGATATTGATAATGGTACTACCATTGATGAAGAAGGCGATTCACTGAGAATCGAACTCTCCAACCCTTCGGCCGTGGACATCGGGTTCTTGTTTGATCGACTGGTCTTTACGATCAATGATGATGACAACCCAAGAAAGATATACTTCGACGAAGCCAGCTCGACAGTGGCAGAGTTCGGGGGCTCCATAGATATCCAGGTGAATATGACACCATCCCAGGTGGATGGCTCAAACCCCACCACTGTGGAATACCTGGTCAATACTGCTCCGGTGGGAGGAAGTACTGCCACAGGTGGAGGTACCGATTTTACGCTGGCTAACGGGACCCTGGTGATCCCGGCAGGATTCATTTCCAACACCTTCACCATTACCATAGATGACGATTTCCTTGACGAAGTCGACGAAACCATTATCATTGACTTGAGCGCTCCGACCAACGGTAGCCTTTCCGGCAGTGAGCCCATTCAACATACCGTCACCATTACGGACAATGAAGACCCGCCCACGGTACAGTTTAACCTCGCCTCCGGCAGTGGCGCCGAGGACACTTCGCCCAGCATTTCGGTTACGCTTTCGGCCCCATCAGGTAATGATGTGGATGTTGATTACGTGATCACAGGGACTGCGGAATCAGCGGGAGTGGATTATACTTTTGGTACTTCTGGAACGACCACCATTACAGCGGGTGACCTTTTCTCGACGCTCAGTCCTGTGATCAACGATGATTCTGAATTTGAAAGTGCAGAAACCATCATTGTCACGTTGAGCAATCCGCAGGGAGCAACCCTCGGTACACAAACTGTTTTTACTTACACCATCACGGACAATGAAAGCAATTTTGGTTTTTCTGGTCCGGGTGGAATTGGCGCTGCTGATGGCAGTTCGCCATTGGAACTTTGGTTGATTGCTGATAGTATTTCCGGTACCAATGGTAACACGTTCAGCTCATGGCTTGACAACTCCGGCAATAGCATTGAGCTCACCAGTTCTGGCGCCGGTGGCGGCATCATCGACCCTACTTATCGAACAATCCTTGCTGACATCAACGACCATGATTATGTAGACTTCTCTTTGGGTGAAGCTGTTTTGATTGAGCCATCGTTTACCGGTATTGCTGGTGAGCAGATCACCGTGTATACCGTCCTTAGGGATTCTGAAACAGGTGCCGATCACCTGGTTTCTCCACAATATGAATTGAATGGCGATGCCAATGAATTCCTGGTCTTTCACAACACTGGGTTCGGGGCACAGATCTTTGTGGATGGATCCAATGATAATGCCACTGGTCGATCAGATGCATCCATCGATGACGATACCTGGCAGATTTTCTCTACCAGATGGAGAAGTAGTGACGGTCGTATCCAATATTATGCCACTGGCGATTCATTACGAACAGCCAATTTCCTTGCTGGAGGCGTTATTGATCCTGGGGGTACGCTCTCTCTGGGACACGAGCAGGATGGCGAAGACAACTACGCTCAGGCACAGCAGGACTTTGATGGGTTGATGGCCGAGGTCATCATGTTCACGTCCTTTCTCAATGAGTCTCGGCGAATTATTGTCGACAATTACCTGAGCACAAAATACGGGATTGCAATTTCAAATGATGACTATTT
This sequence comes from Cyclobacteriaceae bacterium, assembly GCA_965601475.1. Classification (GTDB taxonomy): domain Bacteria; phylum Bacteroidota; class Bacteroidia; order Cytophagales; family Cyclobacteriaceae; genus JAWPMT01. The sequence continues at coordinate 4,230,537 of OZ271832.1, forward strand.
CAATGAAGGATATGTCGGAGCTGCCTATGACAATGAATTGGCAGGTATAGGTAGGGATGCAGAGGCAGATCTTCACGATGATGGGCAATCAGGCGGGATCTTGCGGATCAATGGTGCCAGTGACCTGGGAATAGGGGAATACCTGCTCTTTGCCCATGACAATGCCGCGCTCAGTTTTTCAGTAGGAGAGCTGCCAACAGGGGCAGACTCTTTGCAGCGGATTGCCAGAGAGTGGGGTTTAGATGAAACCGGAGACGTCGGCACCGTTGACATAATACTCACTAACCCGGCAGTATCCTTGGGTGGTATTCCCGACAACACCAATGGCTTCGTCCTACTGGTGGATGACGATGGAGACTTTTCAAATGGAGGGACCACGGCAACCACCATGACCCAATCGGGAAGTGATTACGTAGCCTCAGGGGTTGACATTGCCGATAGCTATATCACATTTGCCACATTGGGTCTTACTGCCAATTTCACAGTCTTAAGTTCCTCGATCAATGAGAGTGGAAGCTCGATCAACGTTGAAGTCGCACTAAGCAATGCTCCTACTTCCGGATCAGTCCAGGTCCAGTACAATACACTTGTCTCAAGTACGGCGTCGGAAGGCGCAGGTCAGGACTTTGAATATAATGCCTCAACATCCTCGCCATTGACATTTGGTATTGGTGTCGCTACGCAGAATATCCAGGTGGACATCAACGATGATGGCAGCACTGAGACTGATGAAACGGTGATTATCGAATTGCTCAGTGCCACGGGAGCTACTTTGGGTACGGATACCCTTCATACGCTTACCATCCTCGACAATGATGCGCTGCAATCCGGTTCGACCGGTCCCGGAGGTGTGAGACAGGCTGCTTCTTTTGAAGCTTGGTGGCATGCGGATTCTGCAGTGTTTAGCGATGCAGGCACAACGCCTTCGACCGATGGGGGTAATATCGGCCAATGGAATGACCTTTCCGGAAGTGCTCAAAATCATCCGGCGTCAGTTGTCAGTGCTTCGTACGCTCCCACTTACAACTTGAGCACATCGCTGGTCAATGGTATGCCGGCAATAGACTTTACAGGTAGTGATTCCCTATTGACGGTCGCTAATGAGACTGGGTTGAATGTGGGCGGAGGGTTCCAGGCCAAAACAGTGGCCATTGCTTTTGAAACAGGCGCCAATGTCACCACAAGGCAAGTGGTCTATGAGCAAGGAGGCGGTACTAACGGTATCAACATCCGCGTGGAGTCCGGCCAGATTGTGGCAGCCATTTGGGACGACAACTGGGCAGGAAGCGGCGGCCCTACAAATGGGTATTATGAATTCACCTCCTCGACATCCACCAATTCGGCAAACGTAGTGATCCTGGAATTTCGTGGAAGCAGCCAGACCATCCAGTGTTCCATCAATGGCATAGAGCAGACGCCTTTTGTCATTGCAGATGCTGCTGGAGCGGATTTGGATGATCATGGTGACGATACCGGTATCGGAGGCATTGTCGGATCTACTCGTGTGACCGCCAGCACCACCTCCACCGGAGATTATTTTGCAGGTAAGATCATGCAGTTATTGAATCTCAATGATTCACTCAATGCCGCTGAGCGTATAATCGTTGAAAACTATCTCGGGGCGAAGTATGATGCCAATTTGGCTGGTGGAAATGAGATCTATGACTATGCTTCTACGCACCCATTTGGCGTTATCGGCATAGGCCAGGTAAATGGAGAATTTCATGTGGGATCTACATCTGATAGCCTGCTTAGTGTATCCAACCCATCGGCACTGGTAGATGATGCTTTCTTGGCGTTTGGCCATGATAATGGCTCCCTGTCCACATTCAACACCCTGGAATCTCCAGACTCTACAATAGAGCGCCTATCGCGTGAATATCGGGTCACGAAGACGAATGACCTGGGAGCTGTGACAATCACCGTAGACACTACCATGTTGCCCAATCCTTCCGCTGGTTTTAGCAGTTATGCAATCCTCGTAGATGCAGATGGTGATTTTTCCGATGGTGCACAGGTGTATTCAATGACTCGGGCTGGGGGAGATGAATGGGAGGTCAATGTCGACTTTAGTGACGGGGACTACTTCACAATAGGAGTGATCGAGCCGGTTGTCTTTTTCTCAGTCACTTCGGCGAATCAGGATGAAGGAACGACCCCCGCCGAACTCGTAGTGAGTTTGAACTACCCCATCGCGGATGGTGTAATAGTAGATTTTGATACCACAGCTCTATCCACGGCTGTAGATGGAGTGGACATTACTTATCCAGCCTTACCTTCTTCAGTGCTTATAGCAGCTGGGGACAATAGTGCCACGATTGCCTATACGATTCTGGATGATGGTTTGGTAGAGGCAGTTGACGATACCGTCGTGACCAGGATTACAGGTGCAACGGGAGCTTTGGTTGGTCTTCAGGACAGTACCGTGTTGCTCATCAATGACAATGACAACACGCAAGAGATTGACTTCAGTGTAACGAGTATAACGGCATCTGAAGAATCTGGTCTGGTCAATGCTATTCTGAGGCTGAATGCGGTCAACATGTCCGATTCAACCACCGTGCAATACGAAGTAAGTGTCGCTAGCTCGGCAGTGGAAAGTGAAGATTTTACTTTGGCTTCGGGTACAGCACAGATTGACGCGGGGCAGTTGACTACAAGCATCCAAATCCCACTCATCGATGATGCCAGCGACGAAGAGGATGAGACGATCATTATTCAACTTTCTGCACCGGTCAATGCGGCACTGGGTGTGAATACTCAATTCACCGTCACACTGGAAGACGATGATGCTGCACCTGAATTAAATTTCTCCGCTGCCAGTTTTGGGTCAGTCGAGAGCACATCTCTGGGCAATTTTGAGGTAGCTGTTTCTGAAGTATCAGGTAGAAATATTGCAGTTGATTACCAGGTTGTGGTGGTCAATTCGACAGCGGATGGGTCTGATTTTGTTCTTGCCGATGGCGTATTGAATATTGCGCCAGGTGCGTCTTCTGCGAACATCACCGCAACAATTGTTGACGATCTGGATGCCGAGGTGGATGAGTCACTGGAATTACGACTTTTTGACAATGGTAACCTACTCAATGCTACCGTTGGCGTCTTGGATACAGCCGTCTATACCATTGAAGATAATGACGCTGGAGGATTTCGCGGACCGGGTGGAGTACTGGAGCCAAGCGCCTACACCATCTGGCTGAGGGCAGACGAGAATGTAGAGCGAGACAGTGTGATATCAGCACTGGCCGGCAATGGAAATATCGTCCAGCGGTGGGTAGATTACAGTACTAATGGTAACAATGCTAAAGGAGTAACAGGTAATGAACCTACATTCCTCCTCAATGCGGTAAACAGTAAGCCATCTATTGATTTTGGTTCTGTCGATGAGACCCTGCTCATTGACAATCAGCCAGAGATCAATGACGGAAATGGTCCATTCAATACCAGGACCATCGTAGCGGCTTTTCAGGCTGGAAGCGATGTGAGCACGCAACAGGTGGTATTTGAAGAAGGTGGTGGCACCAATGGTTTTGCCATATATATCGAGAATGATAGCGTCTATGTGGCAGCATGGGCGGAGAGCGCGATGACGCCGTGGGCTTTTGATACCGTTGGTACAGCGATTTCAGGAGGCCAAACGATGATTGCGATTCTGGAATTTAGCGTCGGCGATGGTGAGCGCTTGACCGGTTACTTCAACGCAGACTCTGTGGGCACCAAGACAGGCAAATCCGAGGGAGTACCTAACCATGGCGGAGGGGTCTCTGTGGGTGGATCTGACGATGGCTGGGAGCTTGGCAGTGGCGACATGTTTACCGGCCAGGTAATGGAGCTGCTTTTGCTCAACAACCTATTGTCCAAGTCAGAACGGACCATTGTTGAAAACTACCTCGGCGGTAAGTACGGTGCTAATATCGCGCCATCGGGCAATGATTTTTTTGCGCATGAGGTGGCCCATGGATTTGAAATTATTGGCTTGGGCAGGGAATCAAGTTCAGACTTCCACACCAGGTCACAGTCGGACAGCCTGATTACGATCAGCAATGCGTCAGATCTTGCCGATGGGGAATATCTATTTGTTGGTAACGACAATGCCGATATCTCGAGCTATATCACGACCGAGGTACCTGGGACCAACCTTGAGAGGTTGAGAAGAGAATGGCGTATCACCGAGACGGGCGATGTAGGAACTGTCACCATCGCAATCGACACTACAATCCTGGGAATTGCCCCTTCTTCAGGTTTTACCGAATATGTGCTACTGCGCGATGCTGATGGTTTGTTCTCTACCGGAGCTTCCATTGTACCCATGATGCAAGTTGGGGATGGCTATCAGGCTTCTTTGGATCTTACCGATGGAGAGTTTCTGACCTTTGCCGTAATACGGCCGGAAATCCACTTCACAACAACGACATCCAACGCCAGTGAGACGGTTACTTCAGGCACTATCGAGATTTCCTTGAATTACGCCATTGGAAGAGACGTTACGGTTACAGCTACGGAAACGGGAGCAGGCACAGCTACCGAAACGGATGATTTCACTTTCGACGATGGACCGGTTTCAATTACGGCAGGGAGCACAACAGTAAATCTGCCAATCACGATTGTGAATGATGCGCAAGTCGAGAATGATGAGACTGTAACCATTCAAATTGCCAGTCCGACTGTTGGTATCCTCGGTTCCAATACTACCCACACTTACACCGTCAATGACGACGATAATTTCCGGAAAGCCAATTTTGTGAAATCAGATTCTACCAGTAACGAGGATGCGGTCGCTCGCCAGATAGGGGTATTCCTGAGTGCCCGAAATACCACTGGTGATACCGAAATATTCTATTCCGTTACGGGGGGTACTGCTTTGAACGATAGTGTGGATTTTTATGTGCAAGCGGTGGATACCTTGGTATTTCCACAAGCACCGGCTGGTGGGGACTCTATTCAATTTATTGATATCAATGTGATTAACGATGTGTTGGATGAAGATCCTGAAACGGTGATTATCTCCCTGACAGGCGGCTCTGGTGCAACACTGGGTGATACCACAAGTTTCACATTTACTATTAGTGACGATGATCTTCCTCCCAGCGTGTCCTTTGTGACGGCAACGAGATCCGGGGCAGAGAGTGCCCAAACAGTGGATCTCGCCATTCAGTTATCGGAGGCCTCAGGAAAAGACATTGTGGTGCCATTTTCTTCTTCAGATATCACGGCTACACTCAACACCGATTTTCAGCTACCGTCTTCTTCCGTCACCATCCTGGCGGGCAATACGACAGACAGTGTGCAGTTCCTGGTGCTCAATGATGCACTAACCGAGGCAAACGAACAGCTGAGTATTGACCTGGGTGCACCTACCAATGCCAGCCTCGGGGCCACGTCATCTTTGACCTACTCGATTCTGGACGATGATGGACTCGGCTTTCGCGGTCCTGGTGGAATCGGCAACCTCGACGAACAAATTGCCGCGTGGTTCCGTGCCACAGATCCTGGATTTGGATTGTCCAATGGAGATCCCGTTTCTGACATTCTGGATAGGACGAATAACAACAATGATGGCTTCCAGACGACGCCAGCAAGCCAACCGCAATACCTGGAAAATGTATGGAACGGGCGTCCTGTCTTTGCTTTCGATGGCAGTGACCTTATTGAATTGAACAACGCTGATGATATCAATACTGGTGGCCCTTATGACCAGAAGACAATCATGGTGGCCTTTCGAACATCAGCCGATGTCACCACAAGACAGATGATCTATGAAGAGGGTGGAGGAACCAGAGGCCTGAGCATCTACATCGACAATGGCTCATTGTACATTGGGGGTTGGAACAACAACGACGATGATGGTGGTGCAACAACACCATGGCCAGCTCCTGGACCACCAACTAATTTCACAGTTTTTGCGCAAAGACCTGTCACTTCCAATAGCAATAATTTCGTATTCCTGCAGTTTGACTTCCTCGCTGGCTCCGGCGTAGTTGATGGAGATGTTAGGGCCAGTGTAAATGGAGAGAATCTGGTCGAGGTTGTAGGAGCGGGCCGATTATTCGCCCACGGAGACCCTATCGGTATTGGGGGTATCAATGGCGGTACGGTTGTCCATGATGGAAATGAGGGGAGCGTTCAAAACTATGATGGAAACATTGGAGAGCTTGTTATCCAGAATTTTGTATACAACCCAGCGCAATATGCAATTGTCAACAACTATCTGTCAACAAAGTATAACATTACCCTTCCGGTAGGAGGTGTCGACGATATCTATGCTTACGATGTAGACTATAGCTACGAACTCTTCGGTATAGGTCAGGTGAATGATAGTTCCCACAATGACGCCCAAGGTCAGGGAATTGTCAGGTTGAGAAATCCGTCTGATCTGAACAACGACGAATTCATGCTCATGGGCCATGACAATGGAAATAATACCTCCTGGAGTTCTACAGGCGTTCCCAATGGTGATACTGACAATTTCAGGATACTGGACCGGACATGGAGAGTGGATGAGACCGGTGATTTGGGTACTATTACCTTAGGGATACAAGCTTCAGGGTTACCTGCACCGCCTGTTGGTCTTGTAGCCAACTACGTTCTTTTGGTCGATGATGACGATGACTTCTCCACAGATGCAACAATCTATCAGTTGGCGAGTAATGCTGGCTATTTCGAGGTATCAAACCTCGACCTACCTACTGATGCTTACATCACTTTCGGTCTGGCCAATCCAGTGGTAGGATTCACTGCGGCAGCCTATGACGGGGCAGAGAACGCAACACCAGCCATACAGGTTGGGCTGAGCTACATTACGCAGGAATTAGTGACTGTGGATGTAGATTCTACCATCAATAGCACTGCGCAGCCTGCTGACTTTGATTTTACCTCCAATACTGTGACCATCGCAGTTGGAAATCAGACGGCAAATGTGCCTATGACCTTAACCAATGATTCTGATGAAGAATCCGCGGAGACAATTGAATTGGCGCTCACAAATGCGAGTACAGGTTTCCTAAGTGATCAGGATACTGCCGTGTTCACCATTCTGGATGACGATATTGCCAGACTCATACAGTTTGTCCTGACGGATTCGACAGGCAATGAGGCAGACTCACCTGCTTTGATTCGCGTGTTTGCAGATTCGCTGTCCAACACGGACTCATTGAGAGTGTATTACGAGGTGATTGGTGGCACGGCCACATCCGGTGACGACTTCGTGCTGGCGGCAGATTCCCTGAAGTGGGGTACTTATTTGGACGATCCAAATGACACCATTAGGACCATATCTCTAGCGATCACACCTGATAACCTAAACGAAGATACAGAGACCATTCAGATCAGGCTTTCAGCGCCTTTCCAGGCTGGTCTGGGGGCTAACCGGGATTTTACCTACAATATCACCGATGATGACCCCATTCCGAGCGTTGATTGGGCAGTAACCACTGATAGCGGACCGGAGAGCAATACCAGTGTATCAGCCATAGTCTCTTTATCGGCGGCCTCGGGCAGAGATGTGACGGTCAACTACAGTGATCAATCCAGCGATCCACCCACACCAGGAGGGATTGACTACGACTTGCAGGGTACGAGTATCATTATTCCTGCAGGAGCCACACAAGATACGATTCCTTTTTCCGTGTTTGATGATGCGATAGCTGGTGAAGGTTCTGAGAATGTCATCATAAGGATAGATGGGGCCACAAACGCTTCCGCCCCAGGCACTTCGACTTTCACGTATACAATCCTGGATGACGACGGTGGCTTCGGGCCTTTGGGGCCGGGAGGTGTCGGAGATGAAGATGAAATAGCCTTTTGGCTAAGAGCTGACTCCGCAGTGTATAGCGACTTAGGGACTACTTTGGCTACCAATGGCAACGATGTGAGGCAGTGGGATGATCAGGGAGGAAATGGTAATAATGCGTTTGATGGGACCGTACTAGCGGCGGTGGACAGTGTTCCATCCTATGAGGCCACTGTTGCCGGCGCCAATAACCAACCAGGATTGAACTTCGATGATACCAGCTTCGAGTTTCTTACCATGACCAATGACAATCTCATCAACCTGGCTACGAACTACACACAGAAGACCATGGCGGTGGTCTTTGAAACAGGTGACACCGATCCTCCCTCTAATAACCAAATGATCTACGAGCAAGGCGGGGGTGGCAATGGGTTCAATATATACCACGGTACGGATGGTGACCTTCATTTTGCGGCCTGGAGCACCAACGCCAGTCCGGCCTGGAACTACACAGAAGTCACGGCAGCAGTAGGAGCTGACCAATTGGTGATGGCGATCTTCGAGATTGACGCCGCTACCGGCGATCTCAATGTGTATATCGATGGAAGTACGGTCAGCACGACCTCTACCGGTGTGAACTCGGTGCTCAATGCCCATGGTGGGTTGGTGGGTATCGGGGCGACGATCAACGATACACGCCTAAGTGCAGCCACGACTGTCACTGGTAATGGTACTTTCTTTGATGGACGTCTCTTCGAACTGACCGAATACAATGAACGAAATCTGAACCTACCCGCCAGGAGAATATTGCGTAATTACTTCTCGACGAAGTATGGAATTTCCATAGGTGGCCAGGATGTATATGCTCACGATGGCACTTATGGCAACGAGCTGTTCGGTATTGGGGCACAGGGCGGAGAAATCCATATCGAGTCGAAGGGCTCGGGCATCTTGCGCCTGGACAATCCACAGAGCATTGATGACGGCGATTACTTACTCATAGGACACGATGATGGTGCTGTGGATGCCTATTCTACTACCAATACCCCTCCGGAGTTTGGCAACCAGTTTATGGAGCGGGTAGCCCGTACCTGGAGATTGGACGAAACAGGTGATTTCGGGGAGGTACGTGTGTCGGTGGATACTACCGAGATTCCAACCTTCTCCAGCGGTTTCAGTGAAATATTTCTGATGTTGGGAACTGACCCCAACTTCGCAACTTACGATACCTTGATCCGCTTCTCAGAGACATTCGGTAGCGAACTAAGGGCCACGTTTGATTTTGCGGATGATCAGTATTTTACTTTGGCCCTGGTGCAGAATGTTACTGCCCAGGATGGTCCGTGGGATGAGCCAACGACCTGGACTATCGGAGTTCCAGCAGCCAATGAGACGGCTTTTTTGAAAGACTCGGTATATCTAAGGGGAGATATCACTGCGAACACGGTCGTAGCGCTTGACAACATGGCTGGACGGGGTAAGCTCAATTTGCAAAGCCACACCTTAAACATCCTGGATTCCCTGATTATTTTGGGATATGGACTACCGGCTCAGGACAGCACTACATTCACTGCTAGTACAGGAACGGTCAACTATGGTGGGCCTGGAACGGAGATTTTCATACAGCCATTGGTCTACTACAATCTCACCCTCTCAGGCCAGGGAAGAAGGCACTTAAGAAGTGAGACCCTGGTATGCAACAATTTTACCATAGATGACAATCCGGAACTGGTTCTGGACGGAAATGACTTACACATCCAGGGAGATTGGTCGAGTGCTGTGAATGCAACTTTCTCTCCTGGCGGTGCCACGGTCGTTTTCAATGGCAATGGGCCTCAAAACATAATTCCAACCAATAGTCGGGTGACCTTTGATAACCTTGTCATCAACAACTCTGGAGGAAATGTAATACTTGGCGATTCCGTAGAGGTATTGAGCACATTGACCCTCACGCAGAATAACATTGAGTTGGGTAATGAACTGTTGATTATCTCAAATACAGCACCGGGGGCTATCGTTGGACCTGGCGATAACTCCAGCTATATCATTGCGGATGGATCCGGCGCAGTTAGATGGTCAGTAGCTGCTGGCAATTCCTACACTTACCCTGTGGGAGATGCTTCTGGTGACTATTCGCCCTTGATTGTCGCTCCTTCGGCGATTACCGGTAGCTCGCCTTCCGTAGACGTCCGCGTGACTGATGCCAGGTACGCTGATATCGATGATGGTCGGGCACATATTTCAAGGTACTGGACAGTGGAGCCCACCAACATAGCCACTGTAACTTTTGACGTCACCATGGAATACACAGATGCGGATGTATCCGGAGATGAGGCGGATTTGGTACCTATTAAGTTCAGTGTCGATGCAGATACCTCAGACTTTCCAAGCTTCTCGCTGAATACCGTCAACAACACTTTACTTTGGCAGGGACTGACCAGCTTCAGCGCCATGGGTGCAGGGGTTATGATGGGTGTCACGACGCCCGTGGAGTTGCTATACTTCGAAGGTGAAAATGACGGCGACCACAATATTCTGGTGTGGGCCACCGCCACGGAGATCAACAATGAAGGTTTCGAAATCGAATGGTCAGCAGATGGTGAGCAGTTTGAGAATATTGGATTTATGCAGGGAAATGGTACCTCTAATGAGATCCACGAGTACCAGTTTGTAGACCGAGAACCTTGGGCCGGAATCAATTATTATCGACTTCGTCAAATAGACTACGATGGGGTCTATGATTATTCTAACACCATTTCCATTGAGTACGAGCCCTTTGGCAGTCTGTTTGAGGCTACAGTATTTCCGAATCCCGCTCCAGCCAACAATATCAATATCAACATTGAAACGGGCAACCTAGCGCAGCCCGTCGAGATTAGGATTGTAGACCTAATTGGCAGAAGTATTTACGCCGAAAGGCTGGAGGTCTATGAGACTGCATCTCAGCACAGGTTGCAGACAAGGGACCTGAAGGCCGGAGCTTACATCCTACTCCTCTCACAAGATGGCAGTGACCAATTGGTCAAACGACTGGTGATCAGGCAATAGTCGTGTTGATCCATTCTGGGTTGCCAACAGGTGATAAGACTTACCTGGTGCAGGGCTAGTATTTATTGGTGAGATTTATTGCCGAGCAGGCGTAGAAAGCCGCCGTTTCAGTGCGCAATGTGGCGTGCCCAAGACTCACTTTTTTGGCACCTTTCGACATGGCTTCATTCGTTTCTTTTTCGGTGAAATCACCTTCAGGACCTATGAGCAGAGTGGTGCTCTGATGCTTTAAGTGACTTTCGGTAATATAGGGTAGGCCCTTTTCTACATAAGCCAGCAAAGTATTTTCGTCGATGTGACTCAATGCATTTTTCCAGGGTAGTATGTCGTTCAGTGTAGTTTTGTAGGGTCCTTTGGATTGTTTCAGGGCACTGACCAACTTCCGCTCCAATCTGTCCGTTCTTATCTTCCGCCTGATTGTGTTTTGAGTTTCGATGAAGGTTATCTCGTCTATTTGCAACTCCCCAAGTTTTTCAATGAGCCATTCCATTCGCTCAATATTCTTTGTCGGAGCGATCATGAGATGCGTTCTAAATGGCTTGGGCTTGGCCACCTGACGTTCTAAGACGGTATATTTCAGCAGTTGCTTGTCGATTCGGGTGATTTGAACCAGTGCCCGATGGCCCTTGCCATCAATGATACAGATTTTGTCCCCCCTGTCGTGACGTAGTACCTTGACACAATGTGCAAATTCGTCTCCGACAAGTACGTTTTGTCCATTCACGAAATCCGGATCGTAGAATACATGCATAAATCGGAATATGTTGTACTATGCGCGTAATTTTGTAAAAATCAAGTTCGCAACCTATGGCTCACCTACGTTTTCATGCTTTGAATTTAGTTCAAAATCGCACCAAGCAGGAAGTTGATGCACCCGCCCGGAACATTTCTGAGTACTTCGGTGAGCTGGCTTTCGGTATGGAGGAAATGAAGAAAGTTCTTCCATCCAGTGTGTTCGATAAGATCAGTTACTCTATCCGGAAACGAAAAAAAATCGATGCCGATACAGCTCTGGTGATTGCTGCTGCTGTGAAGAATTGGGCAATGTCTAAAGGGGCAACACATTATACGCATTGGTTTCAGCCACTTACTGGCGCTACTGCTGAGAAACATGATGCTTTTTTCGACCCGCGTAGTGGCATAGAAAACCTCTCAGGTACAGAACTGGTCCAGCAGGAACCAGACGCGTCCTCTTTCCCAAGTGGGGGTATTCGTACTACTTTCGAAGCGCGCGGTTACACTGCCTGGGATCCCTCTTCGCCCATGTACATCTATGGCAGTACCTTGTGTATCCCCACAATTTTTGTTTCCTATACCGGTGAAGCCCTGGACTACAAAGCGCCTTTACTTAAGGCCATTGAGGCGGTGGATAAATCAGCGACAAAGGTTTGCAAGCTGTTTGATAGAAACATTGGTAAGGTGATTCCTTCCCTGGGCTGGGAACAGGAATATTTCGTAGTGGATCGTGCGCTGTACGATGCCAGGCCGGACCTCGTGATGGCCGGTCGTACGGTCTTTGGCCATAACCCTGCCAGGGGCCAGCAACTCGATGATCACTACTTTGGCTCCATTCCTTCGCGGATATTCGACTTCATGAAAGATCTCGAAATCCAAGCCCATCGATTGGGGATACCCTTGAGAACCCGACACAATGAGGTGGCACCTTCTCAGTACGAACTAGCACCCATGTTTGGCAAGGTCAATGTCTCCACAGATCAAAACCAATTGCTAAAAGACCTGATGGATCGAGTGGCCGAACGTCATCAATTGAAAGTTCTTTTCCATGAAAAACCCTTCTCTGGCCTCAACGGAAGTGGAAAGCACAACAACTGGTCTCTTGTTACAGACACCGGAGTCAATTTGTTCCAACCCACGGGCAGTGCCAGGGACAACCTGATGTTTCTCACATTCTTTGTCATCACCATTAAGGCGGTCTTTGAGTATGCTGACCTATTGCGCGCCTCGATTGCTTCCGCAGGGAATGATTTTCGGCTAGGTGCCAATGAGGCGCCGCCAGCTATCATATCTACATTCATAGGGTCTACGCTGACAAAGGTGCTTGACGAACTCGAGCAGAATGGCAACGTCACCATCAAGAAAGGAGACAATCTCTACATGAAGCTGGGGATTGACCAAATACCAGAAATCATACTGGATAACACCGATAGGAATCGTACGTCGCCGTTTGCCTTCACAGGCAACAAGTTTGAATTTCGGGCCGTGGGTAGTGATGCCAATGTATCAAACGCCATGACGGCACTCAATGCGGCGGTAGCCGATCAATTGAATCACTTCTACCAGGAGGTCGACCAACGCATCAACGACGATGATGAAGACAAGCGCCTGGCCATTGTGGATGTTCTGCGAGAGTATATCAAAACATCCAAGTCTATCCGGTTTGAAGGCGATGGATATTCAGAGGATTGGGTGAAGGAAGCTCAGAAAAGAGGTTTGTCCAACGTGAGAGACACTCCGAATGCACTGGATTTCTACAGGTCTGAGAAGGTCTTGGTCATGTTTGATCGACTGAACATCATGACGGAGACTGAGATTGCCGCAAGGCATGAAATCATGCTGGAAAACTACATCATGAAGGTCCAGATTGAGTCACGAGTGATGGTGGATCTTGCTTCAAATCACATCGTCCCCACGGCCTTGTCCTACCAAAACAGGCTCATACAAAATGCCCAGGGTTTGGCAGAATTGGGGATTTCGAATGATCTGGTGAAAGAGAGCATTGCCAGGATATCGCAACATATTTCCAAGGTTCAAACCTTGAGTCATGAGATGGTGGAGGCTCGCAAAGTTGCCAACAAGATCTCAGATACTAAGGACAGGGCCACGGCCTATTGCGACGACGTGAAAAACAAATACTTTGACGACCTTCGCTACCATGTGGACAAGCTTGAGCAAATTATAGACGATGAAGATTGGCCGCTTGTCAAGTACAGGGAGTTGCTTTTTTTAAGATAGGACATTGATGCACGATAAAAGACGAAATAGGGAATCCCGTGCCGCTATCGAACGGATGTATATCACGATGCGTCATCTCTTCCTTAGGGGCAACTACAAGCCTATGGGGGTATCTGGCAGATCCCTCATTGAATCACTGCTGGATATCAATCCGGAGATCTATGGAGCCATGACAGACAGCGAAAAAGTGGAGCTGGATGGATTGCTTTACGTGATGGAACGTCTCCCACATGGTATCGAAGAATGTAGAATCATCAAACTGATAGCAAGAGAGGGTTTTGAGGATTCCGGCTATGAATTGCACATCCCAATCAAGAGAAAGCGCAACTGCTATCGTATTGACTCTGATCGGATGTACATTGAAATGACCAGAGGACGAAGTGATATCTATGATATCCTTACCCACTTGACCTTCTTGTATATTGAAGCCGATAAAATCAAAAACCATTGCCTCACGGCGAAAGGCCAGATCAATGAGGATTGGAAACGACTGAAGGCTGTTGTTGGTGCTCAAGCCAATAGTGAAGAAATTGATGAGAAGAAAGCCTCGGTTTACCTCAGTAATATTCTGGGCAGGACACTTGAGGAAACCCGGGAGGCCATTGAGAAATTCCGAAAAAGCAATGTCAAAAACAGTTTGCACCACATCGTTTATCACCTGAGTAGAGCGGCCATTGGTGAGGTGAATGAGAAAAAGGACAAAGAAATATCCTTTTCGAGAAAGCTTAGGGACATTGTCGGACAACACACCTACGGTGAAAAGTGGGCAGATCAGATCAAGAGCTATATCCATGACGAAGGATGGATCAATCGGCCTATTCACATCATCAGTGCCAACCTACACAGTGTGCTCAATACGCTATTTGGCTGCCAGGCCCAGGGTGACAGCGGCTTCCATAGCATCGAAGCACTGGCTGAAGAGACCAGCAAACCTGAGAACAATGAGCTCCGGGATACCATTTTTGAATACGCGAAAGATCATGGACTGAGGGAAATCAAAGACACCTCCGGTACTAATCTTACCGTGCAGGTGATTGATACAAGTCAGATCGATGTATCCAGATTGCCTACAGATTTGAGCATTGATCGTTTTGCCGAACCAGAGAGTATCCTCATTGTGATGGACTATGCCTTTGGTGAACAAGGATATGAATGCATGGAGGAATTGCTGAAGCCCTATGAAAGGGATAGTAAACTCTACAACATGGATGTCCGCTCAGTCTCGGTAATGGGAAAAGCGGGGATTCTTGAAGGGGACAAGGGAGATATCATGATACCCACAGCGCACGTCTTTGAAGGCACCGCCGACAATTATCCCATGAACAATGAACTTTCACTCCAGGATTTTGACGGATGCGGTATTCCCGCATATGAGGGTACAATGATCACCGTGTTGGGTACATCACTCCAAAATCATGACGTGCTCAATCACTTCCTGACCAGCACCTGGAATGCCGTTGGTTTGGAAATGGAAGGTGCCCATTACCAAAAAGCCATTCAATCAGCAGCCAGAATCCGTAAGAGCATCAGCAATGAGGTGAAAGTTTGTTATGCCTACTACGCTTCTGACAACCCATTGAAGACCGGAAGTACCCTGGCTTCAGGTAGTTTGGGGGCGGAAGGCATCAAGCCTACTTATATCATCACGAAGAAAATCCTTGAAAAAATACTGGTCTAGAAATCTGACAGATCCAGCTCTTCTTCCTCTTCAGATACAAGCGAAGGGATTTCCCGAGTTAGCATTTCCGCTTCCAAAACGCCTTGCACTTCCAGCGCTTTCTTCAGTGTTCCCTGAACTGAATATTGGTACTCTTCAATTAGCTTAAGTGCATGCGCAGTAAGATTGAAAAACTCCTGGGCCCCACGAGGATCTGCAAATTCAATTTGAATACCGTCACTGCCGTTGACGAAATTTTTGGTAAGGAAACCTATCCACAATGGCCCGTTGACGAAGTCCTCATAGGCTTGTCCCGATGCTATGGTGGCTTTATAGGATTTGTCTAGCTCCGAAAGCAAAATCTTGAAGGTAGGATTGATGATCAGTTTGAGATCACCGCTTGATTTGAGACTCTCGAACGTGTTGTTCACAGGCTTGTACAGGAAATTGTACTGCAACGATTGTCCATAAAGCAAGCGAATTGAGTCACGTCGTGAGTCAAAACGCTCTCCCAAGAGATCCAACAGACTATACACACGATCAATCTTCGTATCATAATCCTGTATGCGCCGATTGAGCTGGTTGATGTCTTTGTCAAGGTCCTTTTCCAGACTTGCCAGGTAGAGTTCCTCTTTCTCCCGATTGTTTTGATTTTCGCCATAGTTCTCCAGCTCGAAAGTGAGAAATAGACTGACGAATATGATTACAAATTCCACGGTGTAGCCAATTAGCTTTTCCTTATAGTTTCCGCTGATTCTTCTCTGTTTTGCTGTCATCTTGGGGTCATGGTTACATCCAGAAATACATTGATTTGTGTGGCAAGTTTTCGACTTACAACCTTGGGGATTCTTATGTTATGATCTACCAGGGGTATCAGGAAAGTAGACTTGATCTGAATTTCCTGCCCACTCACCTCTATGGTGGACAGCAATTCCCTTTCCTTTTCGATGCCATGGATGGAAAAGGTGCCGCGGACTGGAATGTTCTCGTAGTAGCCATCTCGATTGAGGTCGACATCGCCGAGGATCTTCCCCTTGAAAATGCTCGAAGGGTATTTGGAGGATTCCACATAGTTCTCGTTGAAGTGCTCCCTTTGTAGCGGAGAGTTGAAACCCTCAAACGAAGCCATGGGTACCTTGAAAACGAAGGTGTTCTTGTCGGAATCGATAAGCCCGAAAACCTGGTAAGTTTTGGCCTGTATTAGCTCTAGTGGTGCATTGGAAGTGAATTTCACCTCTCCTTCGAAGACAGAGAAAAGCCTGGCTTTATCTGTATGCCCAAGCAAGGGTAATACCAGGAATAATAAGGTTTTCATATGAGTACTATTTCAGGTCTATGATCTGGCAATTGGTTAGCAATACGTCCATGAGAAATCCACCACATAATCCCGTGACCTTTATCTCGTCACCAGCCTTGACAGCACCGACCTTGGGTCTGTCCTTGGAGAAGAATGTTGTGAGTAGGGAAGCTTGATTGTTCCCATCTCCAATGGCTAGAGAGATTATGCGGTCCTTGCTGTATCGAATTCTCTGAACGGTTCCCTCCACCGTCAGCTGCTTGTTGAGATATAGCTGATCTGCCTTCATCTCGTCTGCTTCATAAAGTGATAAGAGTTCAGAGGCCTTGAGGTCATAGGAATTTGTGATCTCTTCAGCATCAGTACGCAGGTTGAGAACGATTGTGGTTGTAGTAGCCAGTGCCACTGTGATGATTGACAGTATGATCCATTTTTTCATTGTTCATCCTTACTACCGCCGGAGTTGAAAAGGTTTGCTATCAGTTTCTCAGCTACCGTGGCAGCTTCGTTCATATAGCATCCCGGCGACATATTGTATTGCTGCCAAAACAATTAGCTGGCAGCCACTGGTAAGAGGCGCAGAGGGGGTAGGGGAATGGAAAGGTATCGTGGAATAAAGAACGGGATGGGAGGCCCGTATGCAGGTAAGAATTCACTGGCAGTACTTCTGCAGGTACTTACCGGAAATTTTACTTCCGGCATTGATGGCAGATTCGAAGTCAGCACAGGCTGCATTCTTTTGTCCCAACCGAAGCCTCGCCTGGGCACGGTTGTGAAAGGCCATGTAATTGGACTCATCAATACTGAGGACATAGGAGTAGTCTGCTTCGGCGGATTTGAAATCTTTCTGCTGCAAATGGCAGTTGGCCCGATTGTAGTAGCAACTCAGGTCATCAATTACCACTTCACTGCTGTCCTGATACTGTAGCGCTCTGGAGTAGAAACCAATGGCGTTGTCGTACTTCTTGTCTTTGTATGCAATGTTGCCTGCCAATACATGATAGTCCGATTGGAAAGGTTCCAGGGACAGCGACCACCCAATTTTCCTGGCGGCAGCCTCGAGGCTGTCAAGTTTATACAGTGCAAATGCCGCTGCGTAGGTGTAGTCGCTGTTGCCCTTGTAGAATTGATGGGCCTGTTCCAGGTAGTCAACAGCCTGCGTATAGTTGCCTTCAGCGATCAGCAACTTGGATTCTTCATAGAGTGCCAGGCTTGATTGGTAATCTCCATCAAAGTCTACCACATCTTCCTGGGCGGCCACAGCCCAGCTACTCATCCATAATGTGCCGTAGCTTACAATTTGCCAAAGTTTGCGCATGTGGTCCTCTAAATTGGGTGTTGCAAACAAACCAAAATCGGGACAGATCGTTTCTGAATTGTGATGAAATATTCCCCCATAGTCGTCCTGCTGCTCTTTACCGCTTGTGGATTTCACATCTCCGAGGAAAAGATGATCAAGGAGTTCTCAGATACGGACCTGAAGCCAGTATTGCGGAGGATTGAGATTGGGGATCGCACTATCAATTTTGCTTCAATCAATCAACGGAAAGATGTCCTGGTGGCTTTCGTCCACGGATCTCCCGGGTCATGGAACGCCTTCATTGATTTCTTCAAGAATGATTCGCTGTTGGAGCAGACGGACATGGTCTCGCTGGACCGACCGGGATACGGCGATTCTGATCGTGGCTGGCCAGAATCGAGCATGGAAGCGCAAAGCCGACTTCTTCATCAAGCCCTCGAAACATTCCCCCATCGCAAGAAGATTCTGGTGGGTCACAGTCTTGGTGGTCCCGTGATTGCACGGATGGCCATGGATTTTCCGGATAGCTACGAGGGACTCATCCTTGTGGCGCCCTCCATCGACCCTGATATGGAAAAAAAAGAATGGTACCGGAGTTGGATCAAAACGAGGTTGGGTGGCTGGCTTACACCTGAAGATTTCTGGGTGAGCAATGAAGAGATCATACCACTGAAGCAGGAGCTTCGGGACATGTTACCACTGTGGAAAAAGATCAAGGCGTTTTCGATCGTTATTCAGGGTAAGAAAGATATTCTGGTACCGTGGGAAAATGCCGAGTTTGCTAAAGCAATGCTACCGGATAGTCTCATAGAGGTGCGATACCTTGAAGACGTCAATCACTTCATTCCCTGGTCAGATCCTGAAACGATCAGTCAGGCCATATTAGATTTGCTTTGAAAAACAGAATTTGCATGAAGCGTACTATTCCCGTTATTTTCCTCTTACTCTCAGTGTGGCAAAGCCATGCACAAACCAATATCAGCTTCGAGGCGACGGGAATCACCGGCGGTGACATCTACCTGGGCTATCATCGCGCAGAACAGAAATTTGTTGAAGATACCCTCGCGGTGGGAGCCGATGGGGTGGTACTGATTCAGCGTGAGGAACAGCTAACACCCGGCCTTTATTTTCTATATCAACCCAATACTTTTTATCAGGAATTCATAGTCAATGAGCCTTCGTTTTCGATCAAAGGCGATGGCCGAGGTTATACTAATTTCCAGGTAGAAGGCTCAAAAGAGAATGAAGTTTTCAAAGCTTTTCAACTGGAACTTGGGCAACTACAGCGGGAAAGAAATGTACTTGTAGATTCGCTGTCCAAACTGTCAGGACAGGACTCAACAGCAATCATGGAGCAGATCATTGCATTGAATGACCGGTCTGAGGCTTCCAGAAGGGCGCTGTACGAACAAAACCCTGATCTCCTGATCAGCAAAATGATTCGATTGATGTCCGTGGTGCCAGTTGAAGAGTCACCTGAGATTGAGGATGAAAAGGAACGTCGGCTGCAGGCCTATCGGGCTTATCGGAAGGCATTCTGGGACAGACTGGACTTCAAAGATGAGGGCTTATTGAGGACACCTGTATTCAAAGCCAATGTGCTCAAGTATATCAATGAAATCGTTCCCCAAATACCGGATAGCTTGATTTTGGAGGTAGACAAAGTAATCGAACAAGCCGAGGACAATCCTGTCACATTCCGGTACTGGTTGGTTACGTTCACGAATCAATACCAAAATTCCAACACCATGGGTATGGATGCGGTATTGGTGCATTTACTCAAAAAATACTATTTCTCAGGCCGGGCGGATTGGGTAGAAGAGGCGGCGTTGGCAACCATGCGTGAAGAGGTGGCATTCCTGGAGCCCAATCTCATCGGCAAGAAAGCTCCGTCCCTGGCACTGGTGGACACAACCTACTCGCCTATGAGGCCATTGGAAGATTTGAGCGAGGAATTCCTGGTTTTGTATTTCTATGATCCTGAATGTGGGCATTGCAAGAAAAAGACCCCTATTCTAAGAGACAACTACTACGATCTCAAAGACCTGGGCGCCGAAGTCGTGGCTATTTGTACGATCTCGGATGTGGATGTGTGGAAGAACTACATCCGAGAGAAGGAATTGGATTGGATCAATTTAGCTGACCTTTCGGCGACAAGTCGTTTTCGGGCGGACTATGATATTCGCTCTGTACCAAGAGTATATGTGCTGAACGGCGAAAGGAAGATAATTGCCAAGCGACTGGATGTGGAGCAAGTGGCAGATTTCATAAGAAACTACCAGGCCATTTACCCCGTGAGGGGAGGGAGTCAGTAGGGAGCTAGTGAGTGATTGTTTCTACTAGTTTTCCACGGTTGTTGTAGTAGGACCACTCACCAGTCTTTTCACCGGCAAGAAAAGAACCCTGTGATTCGATTCTTCCGTTGGGGAAATAGTAGCGCCATGGCCCGTCCTCCAGGCCCTCTTTCATGAATCCTTCTCCGGCGGCTTTGCCATTCTCAAAATAGGAAATGGTTTTTCCATTGTACAGGCCATTGCGAATGGTGGTTTCCATCTTCAGTTCACCCTCTGGAAAATACTCAAAATAGGAACCATTGCCGTTGTTTATGGTGCCCGTCTTGAGAGGCTCACCTTTGATCGAATACAACTCCGAAACCGTCAATAGTCGTCCGTTTTGCCATTGTTGTTCCTGCTTGAGTTGGTCGTTGGGGTAAAAGAGGCCCCACAACCCTGTTTTTTTGCCATCAATGAAGCTACCTACTTCTGCAATCTTTCCATTGTCATAGTAGAACAGCCATTGCCCACTTCTGAGGTCCACGTCAAAGGGACCTTCGCTCTCCAGGCCTCCCGACTCGAAAAAATATTTCCAAATCCCTGTCTTTTTGTTTTCGGCATAGTCGCCAATACTGAACAGGTTGCCATTAGGGTAAAAGCTGAGCCACTTGCCTTGCTTAAGGTCTGACTCGTACTGCCCCTCGACACTTCTGGAGCCGTTCTTGTGGTATTCCTTGTAGGCTCCCTCTCGCTTGCCTTCTACGAACAACAACTCCTTCTGTAGTTTTTTGTTGGTGTAGTAATAAGACCATCTACCGTCTGGTGTGCCCTTGTTGTATCGCTCCAAAATGAGCAATCTGGCATAGTTGGAGGTGTAGTACTTCCATGTGCCATGGGGTACTCCCATTTGGTAATTCTTTTCAAAGGTTTTGTAGCCTTCAGGATTGTATTCCGTCCACGTGCTATCTATCTCACCGTTATTGTAGAACCCTTGCAAGGCTACGGCAATATTTTCATAATATTCAACGTAGCGTCCTTCCTTAATGTCGTTCACATAGGTTGTTTGGCTGATGGGTAGCTCGTTCTCATCAAACAGGTAAGTGGGGCCATTACGTTGATCCTTCTCGAAAGAAATTTGATGCTCCAATGTACCATCCTCGCGATAAAACAGCCAAATCCCGTTTTTGCCCCAACTGTCGACCTCACCTTTGATCGCCAGTCTGCCATTTTCGTACGCCTTGCGAAATAGTCCTTCTGTGAGTTCTTGGCGGCTCGGGATTTGCTGAGCGCGGGCTGCACCGCAGAGTAGTAGGACTAGACAATAGCTGAGTAAGATTGACCTCATAAATACTATGTGCTGCAAAAATCGGGCAAAACTGGTCTAAATCAATGCAATATGTGAAGACTCTCCCGGAAGAAATCTGCTGACCAGTGAGGTAGCGATTGCAAGTGGGTCAATGGCAGCTTGCGGGCGATTTTCATAAACTGATGGTTACGGAGGTGACTTTCAATGGTATGCGGGGTGAGTTCTTCCAGAAGTTTGTAGTTCGACGCTTCGAAGTGATATTCCCAAGGGGTTTTATTTACGCAGAAAAAGATACTCCCTGAGCCTGGCTTGGGTGTCTGCAAAGCGGTAAGGTATTTCCCGGAGACGTGGAGGGTACAACTTGCTTCGTGTCCCCACCAGACCATGGTTCTGAAGGCGAAAACATCTCCCTTTCCGAAATTCCTCGGAAAATCGAGCACCCAATAGGGGAGCCCAAGATAATTCTCCCCTTTTGAAATTTTCCCCGTTTTCCCGATGACCCCCTGCGGTATGGCAGGAGGCCAATGAATGGTCGGGAGCTCATCACGTAAGACTTGCTCCGCCTCCGCGAGAAGCGCGACAATTTTGCTGCTGATCTTCTCTTTGGTAAGTAGGAAATCCGTATCCAGGAGGTACTGGAGTTGCTTTTCCGAGAGATCGCTCAACTACCAACGGATCAAGGCTGATGCCCAGGTGAATCCGCTACCAAAAGCAGCAAAGCACACCAGATCACCGTCGTTGATTTTTCCTTCGGCATAGCATTCACTTAGCGCGATGGGTATGGAAGCTGCCGTGGTGTTGCCGTATCGCATGATATTGTTGTAGACCTGATCATTGGTAAGCTTCATCTTTTGCTGGATGAATTGGCTGATACGCAGATTGGCCTGGTGCGGTATGAGCATATTGATATCAGAGGGTTCGTAGCCATTTTGGGCCAGGGCTTCGTGAATGACCTGTTGAAACCGCGTGACTGCGTGCTTGAACACGAAGTTGCCATTCATGTAGGGGTAGTAGCTAGTATCTTCAGGATCGTTTTCATCCATTATTTGATCTACCCAGCGGCTGGTAGCCGGCCCAATCAACGCCAACTCCTCCGCGTGCTTGCCTTCGGAATGGAGATGAGTCGAAAGGATTCCTTTGTCTTCCTCCGTACGCTGCAGTACAACTGCTCCAGCGCCATCGCCGAATATCACAGTGACACCTCTGCCTCGGGTACTTCTTTCAAGGCCGCCGGAGTGGAACTCGCTACCAATGAGCAGCACGTTCTTGTACATTCCGGTTTTGATGAACTGGTCCGCAACCGATAACCCATAGATGAAGCCCGAGCATTGATTTCGAACATCGAGCGCGCCGATTTCCTTAATGCCAAGCTGGTCCTGTACTTGCACTCCAGGTCCAGGAAAGTAGTAATCTGGACTGAGGGTTGCGAAAACAATGAAATCGATGTCTTCGGGAGTAAGTCCGGCGTTTTCGATTGCGATTCTTGCGGCCTTTGTGCCCATGGTGGAGGGGGTGTCTCCACTGCCGGGAGCGATCCAACGCCTTTCCTTGATACCAGTGCGCTCTACGATCCATTCGTCACTGGTGTCCATATATTGTTCCAGGTCCTTGTTAGTCACCACATTGTCTGGCACATAGTGACCAATGCCTGCTATTCGGGAGTTGTACATGCTGTTTATCTTTTTTGGATTCCCAAATTTAACCCAGCATGACCGATATTTATTATTCCACGATTCGCACTTCGATCCTTCGGTTCAGCTCACGACCTTCCTCTTCGTCATCATTGGTAGCCAGGGGGCTGTCAGCACCTTCGCCTCGGGCAGAAATCTTGGATGTAGGTATGCCATTGGCTGCAAGCATGGCTATGAAGCTGTTGGCCCTTTGGAGTGACAAGGTCGCATCGTTGCTCGGAGCTTCCACATTGTCGGTATGACCTACGATTTCAATACTGATACCGGGATAGTTCTCAATCAATTCCTTGATACGCTGCTCCACATGGTCATCATTCTCTCGTAGGATGGCAGATCCGGATTCGAAGTAAGCATTCCTGATGACTGCTTTTTGCCCCACTCTAAATCTGCTACCGAGCAATTCAAGCTCTTCTTCTTCATCCTCAGCATTGCCAGTATAGAGGGTTTCGAAGTTTGTAGCTTTCCCGGTAGGTAAATCCACTGCAAAGTCCTTCCTGACGAGTTTGTTTTTTTCTGCCAGCTGAGATGAGAATGCATCCCTATGGAAGACCTGATCCTCTAGCGCCAATTCTACCTTGAAGCTTTCATGAGAGAATAACTGGACTTCATAGTTGCCGTTGATATCCGTCGTGGCTCGGAAAGTTTCATCAGTGTATTTTACCGGATGAAACATCACTTCTATGCCTGCCAGCGGTTTGCCATCAAGTGACCGAACTGTTCCGGAGGCCAGAGCGACGCCTTCCTTATGGAAGTAGTAGATATCATAACCCCCCAGACTATGGAGTCGGTTGGAACTTAGGAATCCAGAGATATTGTCAGGGTTGATCTGATAGTTGATCTCATCGTCAATGGTGTTGACCGGAAAGCCCAGGTTTTCGGGAGCAGACCACTCTTGCAGGTTCTCGTCCCATTGCGACTTGAATACGTCAAAGCCACCAATGGACGATGGCCCATTATGACTGAAGTACAATGTCTTACCATCTTCGGATAGAAAAGGACTGTCTTCATCCCATGCTGTATTGATATTGCCCAGGATGGCACTGGGAGCAGTCCAAAGACCATCACTTCCCTTACGAGACTCATATATATCCAGCCCCTTACCGCCGCGTTTCGTTGCAAAGAGCAGATGATTCTCGGCTTCATTGATATAGAAATCTGATTCTACGCGACTGCCGCGAATCCTGGAATCAAATTCTTGTGGTGCCGACCATCCCGCTCCTTTTGATTGCAGAACAAGTAGGTCACCTCCGTATTCCTGGCTGAAAACGAATAATCTTCTTTGATCGTTGGATATTTCAACTTTTGGAGCCGAGGGTGGCAACTTCCCGACCGTAAGGATGGCCTGTGGATCTTCCCATTCGCCGGTATTTTTGGAAGTGTGAAATATGAGAAATTCATTTTGGGCTTTCCTTACACCACCAACAGGTCTTGAAGAAGCAAAGATTAATTCGCGCTGATCCTGGAAGAATCCTGGAGATAAATCATCATGTTTTGAATTGATGGGGTAGTCCAGTCTCTCCACTTCAAATGCCGTAGGCTTGTCATAGTGATGATTGGCCAAGGCAATCTGGTCAAGGTATACCATTGTTTCTGCAATGATCTCCTTGCTCTTGTATGCATTCAGATTCAAGAAGGCATCAAAGTGTTTTTTGGCAAGGTGAAACTCGTACCGCTTAAAATGCACACGTCCAAGCCAATAGTTGTAGAACTTATCGCTGTGACCCTTGGAGTCCTCATAGGCCAGCAGATCGGATAAGTCTTCACCCCTGCGTGAGGTAAGGTGCTCCGCAATTAGCTTATGGTATTTGGCGTTCTCATTCTTCGGATTCTTTTTGAGGATTTCCGAGTATTGGCGTATCGCGCTCGGAAAATTCTCTTTGTACATGGTGAAATCTGCTTTGATAAGCAGTTTTCTCGTACTCTGAGCTTGGCTGTGATTTATCCATACCAAAGCCAAAAACATTGCAATGAAGTTTTTCATAACATAGCCCGTTGAAGTGTTAATCATGGGATTCTCACAGAGTTAGGAATCCCAAGAATGCTAACTTAGTGTGGTTGGTATACTTGCCGAAATCAAGGCCAATGAGTCGGCATCATTACATCATAGAAGGGAAAAAAGTGGGATCAGCGTATTTTCAGGAATACTTAATGATTCTTGGCTGACTAGTTGATTGTAAAGTCTTTAAGGAAGAGGGTATTGATGTCTCCCGTTTCGTGTATTTCAAATTTGTCAGTGAAAATTACCTCATCATCTCTGACGATTTCTACCCTGTAGATTTCGTTTGAAATGATTTTCATTTTGTAAACGCCCCGTGTATCAGTCGTCGTACGGAATTTCTCATCCTCATATTTTGAGGGGGTAAAGATGATATCAACATCTGACAACCTCTGCTTCGTGGCTCTGTCATAGATTTTACCCTCAATACTCACCTTTGTGATCTCAAAGAAGAAATAGATATCAAAGTCACCGAGACCATGCAATCTGTTACTGGCGAAGTAGCCTGATTGCATATCGTTATTCATTTTGAAGTGGATGTCATCGTCCGGCGAATTGATGGGGAATCCCATGTTTTCAGGTTCCGACCAGGTTAGTGTTGTTGAGTCAAGCTCAGTCTTGAATATGTCGTAGCCGCCAATACTACCATGCCCATCAGAGCTAAAATAAAGGGTGTGTTCGTCCGGCGTGAGATACGGGCTGTCCTCATCCAATTCCGAATTGATCACGGCAGCAAAAGGCCTGGGTTTGGTCCAGTTGCCCGTGTTCACGTCCTTGAAAGACTGATAAAGGTCCAATCCTTTCTTCTTGTACTCTCTACCAGACGCGAA
The DNA here is from genome assembly GCA_965601475.1 of Cyclobacteriaceae bacterium. Taxonomy (GTDB): domain Bacteria; phylum Bacteroidota; class Bacteroidia; order Cytophagales; family Cyclobacteriaceae; genus JAWPMT01. Next base: position 4,256,637 of record OZ271832.1, read on the forward strand.
GATGATTCTGTCCTCATGTTCGTTGATGAAAAAATGAGACTCCAGGTGGGTATTCGAGATCTTACTGTCAAATTCGATCGGCAGAAGCCAGCTACCGTTCCTAGTTTCACTGTAGAACAAGTCACCTCCCTTTTCCGGACTAAACATGAAAAGCTTACCATCTTCATTGACGGCCTCGATGTTGGCGGTATTCCTTTCAAAATTTCCTAGAATATTTACTACTGAGATGTCATGCCAGTTGCCATCTTCACCGATTGCATGGAAGATCTTAAAAACCTCCTCATCGGGTGTTGGTGAATCTCGGGAGCTGGCGAAAAGAAGTTCCTCTTTCTGTTTGAAGTAGGTCGGTGACAACTCAGTGTATTCCGAGTTGACAGGTGCTTCCAGCAAATGGATTTCGTAATTGTCAGGGTTGGCAAAGGCCTCAATCTTCATTTTAGTCTGTTCTATCAGCTTTTCTGCTACTTCCCTTTGCCTTTGAGTAAGGCGAAAAGCAGAATTCAAATAGCTATCCCAACTCTCCAGGGCTTTTTGAAACTCATATCGCTGATCATAGATCCTGCCCAGATGCAACATGTACATCTCATCCTCCTGGCCAAGGCGCTCTCTTAGTTCAAACAGTTCATCCAGGGGCTTGTCCCGATCTTCCCCCTGGGCCAGCCGTAGCAACTTCATTTTATAGGGAGTGTCTTTGTAGCTACTCTTCTTCTCTTGTACATCAAAGTACTTTACCAATGCGCCGCTGAAGTCACCTCTTTCTTCAAGCGCTTTCGCCAGCTCATAATTTTCGGCTGGGGAGCCTTGTCCCAGCATAGCAAAAGAAATGACGGAAATAAGTAATGTTAGCAACAGTTTTTTCATGGGACCGATTGGCGTCTTCTTCCACGAAAATAACAAAAGACCGTGCATTTATTCAGTCCGGAGCTTGTTCAAAACAAGGTGTAGTTGCCATATTGATCTGTGGGATTGATCGGGGCAATGAGTTGAGGTGAGTTGTTTTGTTCATTGCTGATGGCGGGAGATACAGGATGGCTGTTGAGTGATAGGGATTCGGATTTGTCCATTATTTCGGCAATTCGACCTTGGGGTTGATCAGGATCCAGCCAAATCTTCCAATCCTCAGGTTCAATGATCACTGGCCAACCCTGAGCAATTTCGTTACGAACTAAGCATAGAAAACACAAAGACTCATTTCCATCCAGGTCATCAGATGTTTCCCATATTCCTGCCAGACCAAAGAGTTTGTTCGCGTTTTTGTAGTGGAAGTTGGGGCTGAGTTTCTTCTTTCCCAGCTGTTTCCAAAGGAAGAAACCATTTGTAGGGATGATACATCTCATGCTCATAATGGCCCTTTTGGTAGATGGCTTGTCAAAGATTTGAGCGCTTGGAATATTGTACAGTTTGGGGCTCATGGCCTTGTTATTGGACCATTTTGCCATTCGACCCCAATGCATCAACGATACTTCATGCATATTCCTGAAAACCGGAAGTTGTCTGGTGGGGTGGGCGTTGTACACCGCCTTCCAACCTTCATTGAGGCTGGAGTGGGGGCTGTCGATGATGGCGTAGCGGTTCAACATTGGGTCAAAAATAGGTAAGTGCCTTAGTCAAGACAAAATGCAATGGCACGCTCTTCGGACCAGAAAGTTTTGGAATTGCTCTTTTGCGCAAAGCCGCAATGCCCTCCGAATCGTGGAGTCTCGAAACGCACGTTGCTGGTCCTATGGAATATTTTGTGGTCCAGGCATTCAGATGGTAGAAAAGGATCATTCAGCGCGTTGATCACGAGAGTTTCCGTTCTTATCCTGTCAACAAAGAATTTTGAGCTACAAACGTGATAATAATGTCGGGCATCCAAAAAGCCGTGGATTGGAGCTGTGAATAGATCGTCAAAATCAAAGATTGTCCGTACCTGCTTCAATTTTGCCAAATCTACTTTTTCCGGGAACTGCCTGTGCTTGGCATATACTTTCTTGCTGAGTGATTTGAGGAATCGTCTTTCATAGATTCGATTCTTGGTTCGTGAGATGTTTCTTGCTCCTTTTTCCAAATCCAACGGCACTGAGAACACCACAGCTTTCCTGACAGGTGAATCGGCTCCTTGCTCCCCAAGGTACTTCAGGGTTAGATTTCCCCCCAGGCTGAAGCCTACCAGGAAGAGTTTCTGGTAATCTTTGGTTAGCGCGTGTTCAACGACCTGCTCCAGGTCCTCCGTTGCACCACTATGATACATGCGGAGTTGGTTGTTCATTTCTTCGCTGCAGCCACGGTAGTTCCATGCAAGCACATCGAACCCATGGTTGTGAAAGGCCCTCGCCATACCCTTCACATAAGGCCTGTGGCTATTGCCCTCCAGGCCATGCGATATGATTACCAATGCTTCATTTTTTTTACTCCTCAACCAATCGAGATCCAAAAAGTCGTGGTCAGCTGTGACTATTCTTTCCCTTACATAGGGTTTTGGAAGCTCAATTGACCGTGCAACCGCGGGCAGGATGGTGGCCGTATGCGGATTTCGATGCCATACGGGTGGTTTATACTTGTTTGAACCTGTTGAAGCCATTTTTCCTATTTTCGGAACCAAATTGCCTGAAAACCATTATCAATGTAAAGTCAGTAAAAAGTTAATGGCTCTTGCGAGAATCAGTGCTTCCTTTAACTTTGAATTTGCTTAATCATCAATATTAATTACATCAGATGGCGGAAATTATAAAAATGCCAAAAATGAGTGACACAATGGAAGAGGGTGTCATTGCATCGTGGTTGAAAAAAGAAGGGGACGAGGTCAGCTCAGGAGATATCATCGCAGAGGTGGAGACGGATAAGGCAACCATGGAGCTGGAGTCATATGAAGACGGTACGATTCTACATATTGGTGTAAAAGATGGTGAAAGCGTAGCCGTGGACGGGGTCATAGCGATCATTGGAGAGAAGGGAGAGGACATTTCCGCTCTGCTGGCCGATATTGAAAACGGCGCTCCGCCAGCGTCCCCCGCTGCTGCCACAGAAAGCGCACCAGCCGCGGCGGCACCTTCTGAAGAGAAGATCGATACCTCTTCAGTGAATGCTACGATCATTACGATGCCCAAGATGAGTGATACCATGGAGGAAGGCGTAATTGCCTCCTGGCTCAAAGAAGTGGGCGACGAGGTAAGTTCCGGCGATATCCTGGCGGAGGTAGAAACGGACAAAGCTACAATGGAGCTGGAGTCTTATGATGACGGCGTGCTGCTGTACAAAGCCGTGGAGCCTGGAAACGGTGTACCCGTTGATGATGTCATCGCCATTATTGGTGAAAAGGGTGCAGACTACGAATTGTTACTGAAGGCACATCAGCAAGGTGGTGGTTCCGCTGAGACGGCACCTGAAGAACCCAAAGCTGTTGTGGAACAGGCTTCCAGTGCGCCCCAGGCCTCGGTAGCCGCCCCTGCTACAACAAATACGAATGGTCGGGTCAAAGCTTCTCCTTTGGCAAAGATGCTGGCCCAGGAAAAAGGTGTGGATCTGAGTCAGGTGAATGGTACAGGCGATGGCGGCCGGATTATCAAGCGAGATATTGAGAACTTTGTTCCTGCTGCCGCACCAGCCACAGCTGCTCCGGACAAACCCGCTGCGCAGCCAGAAACCAAGATCCAATTACCCACAATTGTGGGCGAAGAGCGGTCGGAGGATATCCCACTTTCGCAGATGAGAAAGGTCATAGCCAAGCGCCTCTCTGAGAGTAAATTCACCGCACCTCACTTCTACGTGACCATGGAGATCAACATGGATAAGGCCATTGAAGCGAGGAAAAGCATGAATGAGATTTCTCCGGTGAAAATCTCTTTTAATGATATGGTCGTAAAGGCAACGGCTGCTGCATTGCGACAGCACCCCAATATCAATGTGAGCTGGCTGGGGGATAAAATGGTACAACATCACCACATCCACATCGGTATCGCCGTGGCAATTCCGGATGGCCTGATCGTCCCCGTGGTGCGTTTCGCAGACAACAAACCTATGTCCCACATCTCTGCGGAGATCAAAGAATTGGGCCAGAAAGCCAAGGATAAGAAACTACAACCCGAAGAATTTTCCGGAAACACCTTCACGATTTCTAATCTCGGCATGTTTGGTGTAGAAGAATTCACAGCTATCATCAATCCGCCGGATGCTTGTATTCTGGCAGTTGGGGGAATTAAAGAAACAGTAGTCGTGAAAGATGGAGAGATGAGGCCAGGAAATGTGATGAAGGTAACACTATCCTGTGACCATCGCGCCGTGGACGGAGCCTCCGGGGCAGCCTTCTTGAAAACCCTGAAAGGCCTATTGGAGGATCCTGTGAGGATTTTGGTTTAATGGCATTACCAGAGATACACGCGACAACGGTCCTGGCTGTCAAGCACAATGGTAAGATATGCCTCGGTGCAGACGGTCAGGCGACGATGGGAAACACCGTGGCGAAAGGCAATGTACGGAAGATTCGCAAGCTAGCCGACGGTAAAATTATTACTGGATTTGCAGGTTCTACAGCTGATGCCTTTACGCTTTTGGATCGTTTTGAGGAGAAATTGAGCAATTATTCCGGCAACCTGAAACGGGCGGCTGTGGAATTGGCGAAAGATTGGCGCATGGACAAGTACCTACGCCAACTGGAGGCCATGATGATTGTGGCTGACAAAGAAGAAATATTGATTGTAAGTGGTAATGGCGACGTGTTGGAACCGGATAGCAATGTGGCCTCCATCGGCAGCGGAAGTGCCTACGCTCGGCCTGCAGCGCTTGCCCTGGTCAAGCATGCACAGCATCTATCAGCTCAGGAGATCGTCGAAGAAAGTCTGCACATTGCGGCTGATATTGATATCTACACCAATCATAATCTGGTGATAGAAGTGCTGGGATAGAGCATCTTGAGGGTGGTCACCTGTTTTTGGCCAACGGGTTGAAGTATTTGCCACCGATGTGTTTAATTTTTGAGGTCATAAGAACTATCTTTGATTAGCATAGATAAAGTTCAGTTAAACCTCAATCGCCATGTCGCTGTCTGCTCGCCGAACTACTTTCAGGGTGATCCTATTGCCCTTACTGTTTTGTACATTCATTTTCCCCCTTCAAAATCTGGCTGCTGCCGAAGATGCGCCGGTCTCCGTTGAGAGTCTCTGTCGTCTCAATCCTAAAGCCAACAGGTGGGAAGTAACCAATAATTCTGATTCGCGCATCCGCGTCGAATACAAGGTAATGCCTTCAGGTAAGACGCGCAGGTTGTGGCTGAACCCTGCTGAAAGCAAAGTCGTCAGCCAGAAGCCTACTAACGGCCCCACTTTGGAAGTGTCATTCAATGGAGAGGTCTATTCGGCTGCTGCGCAGGAAGGTATCTGTCACATTCAGGGCATTGAGTTTACCAGTGTGTGTTCGGACAATCCGGGAAGAAGAAGATGGAGGGTGAGAAATCCCAATCCGTTTCCGGTTTTCGTCACTTACAATGTTTACGGGACAAGCCAGAGCAGAAGCTTCTATCTACCCAAAGCCGGGAAGGGTGTAGTCAAGTTTGAAGGGGCTCCCGAAAAAGAATATCGGTTTTTCACAACTCAGAATGTTGGCGGGGCAAATACAACAAAAATATATTACGGTGATGGCCAGCAATTGACGAAGGCTTCCGGCAACCAAATCTGCCCGCTTCCGGAAGGCTCCGTGACGGTGGGGTCCGTTTGCTCAGACAGGCAAAGAAATGAGAAATGGGTGCTGACCAATCACAACGACAAGCGGGTTTGGGTGCAGGCCAGCCATAGTAGCAGATATATCTCTCTGAATAAGTCGCAGACCAGGACCTTATATACTTCTCGTGATGTCGCGACATTGACCATCGACTATGGGGGTAATACCACCTCAGCCGACGCCTATGGCTTTTGTATCGAACTTGAGGAAGGTGCTATTGTGGACGCCGACGGCATCTATTACATCGACAACAAGACCGATTTTGTCTATCATGTCGAACCTGATCTTACCGCCGGAACAGCCGTGCTAACGCCGCTCTTGAGATCGCCATATGGTGATACCCATATGAGTCTCAATACAGCTGGTGATCAATTGTTTCTGGTGGAGGGGAGAGGTGCCAATCGCTATGGTTACTTTGATTTCACTACCCTGGAGTACCAGGAGGTCGGTACGTTGGGCCAGGGAGCCGTCTATCAGGTAGCCTTTAGTCCTTCCGGACAGATGTATTTTGCTGCAAACAAGATCAATGAGGTCATGGTGATGGCTGATCCGCTTACGACGTCTTTCGAGAGCTATGGGCGAGTAAAAATCGATGGGTCGGAGAACTTCATAGACTTGAATGGCGCGGATATGGCCTTCGACAACGACGGTACGTTTTATGTTGCCACACATCATGGCCAGAAGATATATACGGTTTCAGGCAAGAAGGGACATTTGGTGGCCAAGGAGTTGGCACATACAAATGGCAAGAGAGTGACTGGCCTGGCTGTGCTCGATGCTGGCACAGGGGATTTGATCTTTTCAGCGAAGGATCAAACAGCCATGACCGTGGTGAATATCAACGATGGATCATTTACCGATTTGGATCTCGTCGGTTTGGAGAGGATGGATTGGGGCGACATGACGGGTGGTGGTCTTTCCTTCCGGGAGATTTGCGATGGATATGCTGATTCCGTGATAAGCTATAACGTGGGAACCTTGGCTGGACAGATGGAGGATTCCCCCGACACTGCGCCAGCCCCTGAAAGGCAGGACGCCTCAAACGCATTGGGAGCTCCTCAGGAGAGGGACAACCTCAATTTTGTCTCCCTGGGTTTCGGAGGTGAATTGGTGCTGAGGCTATCAAGCCCTGTTTACGATTTTAATAAAAACGGTATTGAGGTTGACAATCCCAACTCCATCAACTTTGGTGAAACTTCTTACGCTGATTTTCTTATCGTGGAAACGAGCTACGGTAGATCAAATCAAAATTGCGGCGTAAATCGAGATCGAAATTACCCGGAGAAGGTCCTTGTCTATGGTGCTCAGGAACTCTCCACAGGTGATGATGGTCCTGATGATCCTGGCGGTGGACCGGGTAGTGGTCCTGGGATTGGCCCTGGAAGCGGACCTGGAGATCCAGTGACACCACCAGACCCGGGATCAGGTGATGAGGAGACCGAATGGGTGTTGCTTTCTGCCAGTGAAGGTGAATGCCGTACCTCATTCATAGACGTATCTCCCGCAATCGAAGCGGGTCTGGATTATGTGAAGTATGTCCGACTGGTTGATGTAAGCGATCCGAGCAGATTCCCATCCTCTGCTGATGGCTATGACGTGGATGGATTGATTATCTGTCCTGACGAGGTCATTGCGGCCATTACGGGAGAGGGCAGAGGTGGCAATTCCCTGGTAAATGCCAGGCAAAAGTCCGCTTTCGATCCTACATTCTTCAATTTCGCTCCAAATGAGATTGCACAGGATTTGGTGGAGGCCACGATGATCTACCCCAATCCAGCCGTTGGAGCTAGTACAAATTTGCACATCGCCGGAGTCTGGGAGGAAGCTGAGGTGCTTATATTCAGTCTTTCTGGTCAACTCATCTCTATGGAGCAGATCTATGCACAAAAACCAGAGATCAATATCAATCATTTGAAATCTGGTAATTACTTTGCGCAGATCATGGTGAATGGAAATACCCATTCCCTAAAATTTAGAAAGCAATAAGGGAGGAAATACTTCGAAAATCATACATCGTAGGGTCAGAAGTCTGGATGAACGTATTCATATTTCTGACCTTCTTTTTTGCTTTCTGCGGTTCTGCCGTTTCGCAAAATGATGGTTCCTGGTTCATAGAACCGGAATTTGGTATTGGCAGGAACGTTCGGAATTTCTCAAAGTTTCCCGATAGTGGTAACCGAACTTTCTACTCGCTGGCCGTCGGGAGGACACATACAGACTCCGCAAGTCATTGGCAGGGATACTATAATTTCCCTACACTCAGCCTCAACTTGTTTTACTCCGATCTTGGTAGTGAAGTTCTTGGGAAAGAGCTTGGCATCATCCCAACGATTACTTACAATCTGTCCAAAAGGAAGGTAAAGTCCTTCTACTTTAAACTGGGTCTGGGCCTCAGCTACGCAACCAATCCCTTTGATTCACTTGCGAATCCCGGCAATGAAATCCTTGGGGCACACTGGAATTGGATTTTTCAGCTTTACCTCTACCACACACTGCTGCATACAGAACGTTGGCATCTGAAGGTAGGTGCCGGCGGACTTCACAGTTCCAATAGCCATACGCAACTTCCAAATTTCGGACTCAATTCAGGCATCATTTCCTTTTCCGTGCAGCACTTTCTCGAACCGATGCGCACTCAGGATTTGAGGGCATTTCAATTTCAGCCCGATAGGAAACGCACCTATTTCATGCAGTTCGTTCCAGGCCTGGGAACCCACGAACTGGGAGGGACACGGCGCCCGTTGGGTGGCCCCGACAAGATAATTCCTTCTTTTTCCGCGATTGCGGGGATTATCTTCCGTCGACATTTGAAGGTGAAAACAGGGCTGGCCTGGAGGTACTACGATTCTTATCGCGATGCCATTGTCAAAAATGAAGATGCCGAATTTCTTGACCAACCCGTTTGGAATGCCACGCACCTTTATGTGGTGATTGGCGCAGAGTATCTTGTGGGCCATGTGGGTCTGGACCTTGAAAGTGGCATTACTTTCCACAAACCTTATTTTGATCGGTGGTTTAGAGACAACGAATCTGACGATGGTTTTGCTCTATGGCAACACAAAACCTTCCCAACTCGCATAGGAGGTAATTTTTACCTGATCAACACCAACAAAAACCCTACGAACAATCTGTTCCTGGGGCTGCATGTCAATGCCAATTGGGGTACAGCCGATTTCATGGGTTATACGCTTGGATTCGTAAAGCGCTGGAAAGGCTAATACTTATAGGAGCTGCCTGGCAAAGCGTTCTTTGTCCCCGGACAAGTGGGACTTCGTGACCGCTACAACTTCACCGTTTGCGAATTCGAAAAGTAAACGGAAAGTGGCCAGGTTTTCCAGATCAAAAGCTTCATTACTCAGCCTGTAGAGGAGAACACCTGATTCAAATTCATCATCATAGATCAACTCATTGTCCTGCAGTGAGATGGTGATACCGCCAAAAGTTCCAACGTATGATGCATTGGGAGTAGCATTCTCCTTTCGTTGTAAAGCTTGCGTGGCTTCCTGATACCAGGGGAACCGTGGGAGCAATGTCCCCGTCAGATCCGGATTGAGTCTCATGGCTTCCTGGTAAGCTATCCATGAATTCGCGTAGTCATGAGCAAATCCGAGGGCTTCGCCCTTCCGGGCAAAAGCTTCAGCCGAATTGGGCTGTAATTCGAGATAGGTTTCTACAAGCCTCAAGGCCGGCGCAAGTTTCTTGTTTTCGAACAATGACCACACCGCATTGTTGAGCATGTTATCGTCTACAGCAGAATCCGCCGATACCAGAGTCCGCAAAATATCCTCAGCCTCTTCCTCCCCTTGCCAGTAAAATGCTTTCTCAAGGAGAATACTCGTCCGTAGCTCAGGATCGTCATATGGCTGATAATCGAGCCAGGTGGTGACCTGATCATGTTGCCCTTCAAAAAAATGTCCCAATATTGGCTCGAGAATCGAGAGTCCGTTTTGGCTGTTGGTCAGGTAGACCAATGATCGAGGCCCATTCGGATCTATCATAAAAAAACCTCGGTGCAAGTAGTTGTCACCCCATTGCCAGAGGAATTTTTCTGATCCTGAGATGGAGGTCCCCAGACCCATAGTCCAGCCTAGCCCAGTAGGCGCACCATCCCAGGATTGGATGACCTGGACTTGCTCAATCAGCCTGGCTTTCGTCTCGTCCTTGAGGAAATCCCCCAGGAAGATGGCGCGGATCATTTTCATATAATCCGAAGCTGTCGTGTACAAGGAGGCCGCGGGATTGGATTCAAGGCGCTCCTTGGTGCCTTTAGGGATTTCCGCAGAAGTATGTCCCTCAGTGACATTGTTGGTAAAAGCCGGTTGCCATACAAATGATGAGTTGGCCATCATCAATGGCTCGAAGATCCATTCCTGGCAGAGCTCATTGAAGTCTTTGTCCATTTTGGCTTCAAGCGTTTTGGCTAGCAGTACATACCCTTCACCGGAATATTGCCATGCTGTGCCCGGCGTAAAATTTAGGGATAAGGTATCTCCACCCCAATTTGGTAACCCCGAAGCATGAGATAGCAAGTGCGCGATGGTGATACTGTCATAATGGGGCTCATGGCCGACTCTGGGATCGCGCCAGGCCTTTGAGATTGGTTCATCGAGTTGAACAAAACCCTCTTCCACCAACCTTAGGGCCAATGTCGCGGTAACCTGTTTGCTCAAGGAAGCCGCTTCAAAAATGGTTTCATCGTTGACGGTAGTCGAATCGTAAGCACTCCGGTAACCTGCGCTGAAACGGTAATCGCTTTCATTGTCGAAATAGGCCAACTGCATGCCAGTGACGCTAGCTTCTTTGAGGAGACTTTGGATGTTCTCCGCTTTTTCCTCGGGGATTTGTGTCTGAATGGGTGTGGTGCAGGCATGACAAACCCATATCAAAGTGATGAGGGCAGCGACTTGATTAGCAATCTTTATAGGCACAATCTTCATTTTCAGACTCAAATTCAATAGTTAGGTGTGTTTCCGGGCTCAGGTCGAGTTGGTCCAGAACCCTGGACTTTATCTCGGCCTGCGATTCCAGGGTGAAGTTCTCATTCAGAACCAGGTGTAAGGTAATGACATCATGAACGCCATCCAGTGACCAGGCGTGGCAATCGTGAATGTCGCTGATTTCGGGTAGGTGCTTGATCTTTTTGTGAATCTCCTCAATGGTGATCGATGCCGGAATGCCTTGGAGCAGGATAGTGATGCTCTCTTTGAAGGTTTTGTAAACATTCAACAGCATGAAACAGGCAATGCCAATGGAAAGTATAGGGTCAATCACTGTCCACCCGGTCCAACTTATTAATAGGCTGCCAATGAGCACGGCAAACCATCCTAAGACATCCTCAAGCAAATGCAGAAGTACAGCCCTTTGGTTGAGGTTCTTCCCTTTTCGAAGTCTCACCACGGCGGCACCATTGACCAGAATTCCCAGAATTGCCAAATAGGTCATGCCGAGGCTGTCCGGGGTACCTGGTTCCAGCAGACGTGGTAGAGAATATATGAGAATGAAAATGGAGCCCGTCATCAAGATCAGTGAGTTGATCACAGCAGCCAATAAGGAGAATCTTTTGTATCCATAGGAGAATGTGCTGGAACGTCCTCTTTTCGCCAATTTCTCAAAATACCAGGAAAGGCCAAGACTTAAACTGTCGCCAAGATCATGTAGTGCATCAGACAGGATGGCCAGGCTGTTGGTGAGGAAACCCCCTGCAATTTCAATCAATGTGAACATCAGGTTCAGAAAGAAGGCCATTCTAATGTTACCCTCAGAAGCCGAAACGTGATGATGGTGATGATCATGCCCCATGTCACAAACATAGTGATCAAAGGGAGTAGTACCTTAGTCATCTATGACAAGAAAAACTAGATGGGGTATTCTTGGACCCGGAAAAATTGCCGAGTCCTTTGTCGAGGATTTTTCCCATACGTCAAACAATGAGGTAGTAGCAGTAGCCTCTCGGTCGATTGCTCGTGCCAGGACCTTTGCTGAGAAATTCCGGATTCCGCAGGTGCTGGGTACCTACGAAGAATTGTATGAGAGTCAGGAGGTAGATATCATCTACATCGCCACACCTCACAATTTTCATTTCACGCAATCCAAAGCTGCCTTGCTTGCCGGTAAGTCGGTCTTGTGTGAAAAACCCATAACGACCAACGTGGCGGATGCTGAGGAACTTTTCCAACTTTCCCGCGACAAGCGCCTGTACCTAATGGAGGCAATGTGGATGTATTTCCTGCCTGCCATTCGCAAGGCTAAGGAATGGGTAAATCAGGGTCGGATTGGACAGGTCCGGAGCATCAAATCGGATTTTGGATTTCCAGTGCCTTTCGATCCAGCAGGTAGAATGTACAACCCGGACCTGGCAGGCGGTGCTTTGTTGGACATGGGTATCTATCCCATCGCTATGGCCAACTACTTCCTGGGAGCTGATCCCACGCAAGTGGATGTTCAGTTCAGAAAAGCCGCTACTGGCGTGGACAGTGACGTTTGCGTGCTTTTGCAATACCCCCGTGCCACAGCTATGCTGCATACATCATTTGAATGCAGGCTACCTAACCTCACCCAGATCATAGGGGACACGGGTACGCTGGTCGTTCCTGATTTCTGGGGAGCGAAGGAAGTCAGCCTGGTTGTCGATGGCAGCATCGTCGAAACCTTCGTGGATAGGAACCCTGGAAGGGGCTACAATTTTGAGATAATGGCGGTTTCTGATGATTTGGGGGCGGGCAAATATCAATCTGACGTCGTGAGCCATGAGGTCAGTCTCACCTTTCAGCGGTTAATACAAAGGATCAGTACTCAATTTTCGAGGGAACAGTAAATCAAGTTGGCAACAAAGAGGGGTTTTGACTTCAACTACTGTCGAAATGCACTATTTTCGACCATGCATCAGCGCATACTGTTGCTTACTTTCTTTTTGATTTCTTTCTCTGCCAGGGCACAAATCGAGAATGGAACTGTTGACCTAAGAGGTCGAAAACTGACGCAGAGTCAGTCTGTGATCTCGTTGGACGGCTATTGGAAATTCTATCCCGGTAAACTTGTTGAAGAAATTGGGAAAATTGAATCACAGCAAATCAAAGTACCAGCCAATTGGGCAAAAAGTGGTTTCCCAAATAAAGGTTATGGCACCTACGAGCTACTCCTAATTACCGATGAGTCGGCGGACCTCGCACTATGGATGGCCGATGTCTACAGTAGCTACAACCTCTTTGTTAATGGTGTGTCTTTTGCCAACATAGGGCATGCGGATTCCAGCCGCAGTTTGTATCGGCCCTATCGCGAGGACAAGACTTTCTCGCTCGAACGCTTTGCCGGGCAGGACACACTCCTTATTCAAGTTGAAGTAGCCAATTTTCATCACAGCAAAGGTGGGATTGGTGATCCGGTTTTGTTGGGTCCGAATACGCTGCTCAAGCGGAGAAAGGCCCGTGAAGACTTGTTTGATGGATTCCTGGGAGGGTGTCTTGCCATGGGTGCATTCTTCTTCCTCGGACTATTCTTTTTTGGCAAGCACGAAAAGATATCGCTGTTCTTCGCGCTTTTTTGCCTGGCCTACGCCTACAGGGTCCTGGGTTGGGGTAACTACGTGTTGCACGATGTAGTGTATATCCCCTACGAGGTGTCCATCAGACTGGAGTACATGACTTTCTACCTGGCCGGTTACTTTTTCGCACTGTATATCAAGAACCTGTTTCCTGAAGATACACCATCGTACCTGGTGAGGATTTTCGCGGATCTGTCATTGGTATGGGCGGGCTTGACGTTGCTGCCGGTGGATTGGTTCACGCGAATCAACGTAGTCTACCTCGTGGCGATGCTATTCGGCATCAGCATCATTGTATTCATCTACGTCAAAGCGTCGGTGCATCGAAGGCCCGGGGCCAAATACTCGCTGTTCAGCACTTTCGGCCTCTTTATCGTTTTCAGCACCAAAACCTTGGATTACCTTGATTATCTGCAGGAACCAGTGGTACTGACCTCCCTGGGTCAGATGATTTTCTTCTTTTTCCAATCATTGATCCTCTCAGAAAGATTTAGCGAATCCTGGCGTCTGGCCCAGAAGGCGGCTGAAGAATCAGCACGATCCAAAGCGGAATTTTTGTCGGTCATGAGCCATGAAATACGAACACCGCTCAACGCGGTTATTGGCACTACCTATCATTTGATGGATGAGAATCCCAGGGAAGACCAGATGCGGGAGTTGAAAAATTTGAAGATCTCTTCGGAGAACCTGTTGGCCTTAATCAACAACATCCTTGACTTCAGTAAAATAGAGTCCGAGAAGATCGAATTCGATGAAGTTGATGTCAATTTGAGAGATTACTCGGAACGGGCCATCAATCTTTTTAGGCTGAGTGCGGAGAACAAGGGCCTTGTATTGGAGTTTCGATACGATTCGGACCTTCCGGAGGTCGTTAGACTGGATAAACTCCGCGTCAATCAAGTGCTTGCCAACCTTTTGAGTAATGCCATCAAATTCACAGATCAGGGCTACGTGAGGTTGAAAGTGACCAATGAATCGCAGGAGAAGGATAAGGTGGATGTCCGTTTCACTGTGGAGGACACTGGGATCGGTATTGACGAAGAGAAGCACGAAACGATTTTTCATGCCTTCGAACAGGCCCAAACCGATACGACCCGCAAATACGGAGGAACGGGACTTGGACTTTCCATCACGCGCAAGCTCATCGAGATGATGGGTGCCAAACTCCATCTGGATTCCAGGCTTGGAAGTGGAGCGAAATTCTATTTCACCATGTCTCTGAAACTGGGTGATCCCAACAACATTCACCGCAAGGTTGAATCCACTTTTGACCTCAAAGGACTAAGAATTCTCCTCGTCGAAGACAATGAAATGAACACGGTCGTTGCTACCAACATCCTTCAAAAGTGGAATGTCGATCTCGACATTGCCGCAAATGGGATAGAAGCTGTGCAGAAGGTCATTCAGGAAGACTTTGAATTCGTCTTGATGGATCTTCAAATGCCGGAGATGGATGGATATGAAGCCACGCGCAAAATTCGGGAGATGGGTTATACCATGCCTGTGATTGCCCTCACTGCATCAGCGATGTTGGACAAAAGCTCCAAGCTGAAAGAATCCGGGCTCGACGGTGCAATTACTAAGCCGTTCAACCCCAAAGATTTGTACCAGGCTATCGCTGAAAGGTTGTAGGGACCGAATTTCTCCAAATATTACACTTCCTACTTTATTTTGCAGCCTTGTAATAAATCATCACGTACTATTACTAACTGAAAAAAATCGAGTCAATTACTAAATCAAGACAAATGAAAAAGCTTAAAGCCATCACACTATGCTTAGTTGCAGCATTTTGTGCAACAGCACAAGATGTAGATGAGATCATCAATACCTACTTTGAAAATACAGGGGGTTATGAAGCCTGGGGGGAACTCAAGGGCTTGAAAATGACAGCAAAACTGCAGCAGGGAGGTTTGGAATTTCCCCTGGAGGTCGTGCAGTTGGCGGATGGTCGTCAATATTCACAATTTGAAGTTCAAGGCAATTCATTCAAACAGGGCGTTTTTGATGGTGAGACCGTCTGGAATGTGAATTTCCAATCTCTAAAGGCCGAAGAGGCTGATGCCGAGACCATCGCCAACACGAAACTGGATGCCAACGATTTTCCTGATTCCTTCTACAACTACAAGGACAAAGGCTATACTGCCGAGTTATTGGGAGAGGAAACCTTTGAAGGTGCACAGGTCTTCAAAATTGCATTGACCAAAGAGAAGAAAATGGTTGACGGTGCTGAAGTTGATGACATCACCTACTACTATTTCGATGTCGATGCCATGGTGCCAATCGCTGCAGAAACAGAAATCAAACAAGGTCCTTCTAAAGGAGCTGTTTCCATCACGAAAATGAGTGACTACCAGGAAGTAGATGGCTTTTACTTCCCATTTTCCATTACCCAGGGTGTGAAAGGTGCTCCTCAGGAGCAGCCAATTGCCATTCAAACCATCGAAATCAACCCTGAAGTGGATGATGCCGCTTTCAAAATGCCGGCAGAGTAATTCCATACTAACATGAGGAAAATATTATTCTTTTTCGCCTTGGTGAGCACGGGGATGCTTGCCAAGGCGCAGGAGATTGTTCTCACAGGGGAACAGTTGTTCGGGAATCTGAAAGCTCGACAGATCGGACCTGCTTTGATGAGTGGCCGTATCATCGATATTGAGTCACATCCAACCAACGATCGCATTTTGTATGTCGGTGCTGCCGGCGGTGGCGTGTGGAAATCCAGCAATGGGGGTATCACCTTCAATCCTATTTTCGATGAATATGCCCAATCTATTGGCAACATCGCTGTAGACCCTAATGATCCGGATAATACCATTTGGGTAGGTACCGGGGAAATCTGGACCAGAAATAGTGTCTCTATTGGAGATGGACTATATAAGACCACCGATGGGGGATCCAACTGGAAAAAAATAGGTTTTGACAAGTCTGAGCGTATTGCCAGCATAGAGATACACCCTGAAAACTCTGACGTGGTTTATGTCGGGGTCTTAGGTGCCCTGTGGGGAGATAGCGAAGAGCGTGGTGTATATAAGACTACCGATGGCGGTGAGACCTGGGAAAAAATCTTGTATTTCAACCAGCGTACAGGCTGCGCGGATCTTGTCATGGACCCAGCGAATCCTGATGTATTGTATGCATCCATGTGGGATTTTCGACGCAAGGCCTGGGGTTTTGAGTCAGGTGGGGCGAACAGCGCACTCTACAAATCCACCGATGGTGGAGCAAACTGGACCAAGATCCACAATGGTTTCCCTTCAGGTGACCTGGGCCGGATCGCCATTGCAGTAGCTCCGTCTGAGTCCAACATCCTTTACTCCGTGATCGAAACAGAGCAAGACGATAAGAAAGGCCTTTGGAAATCAGATAATGGAGGCGAAAGCTGGACCCACCTCAACAATGACTTTGGGTTGGTAGTACGTCCTTTCTACTTCTCACGTATCGTAGTTGATCCTCGAGATCCGAATGTGGTTGTGAAAGCAGGCCTTTTTGGTTCAATCAGCCGTGATGGAGGTAAGACCTTCAAGAGCCTTGGCCCCATGCACCCGGACATACATGATATCCTTTTTGATATCAAAAACTCTGATCGTATGTACGTCGCTACGGATGGTGGTTTCTACCGCAGCTATGACGGTGGAGTCACCTTAGAGATCAACAGTACGCTGCCACTATCTCAGTTTTACCACATCAGCGTAGACAACGACGAGCCCTACAACATTTACGGAGGTCTGCAAGACAATGGTTCCTGGTACGGGCCTTCCCGTGCAACAGGTGGTGTACAGGGAAGACACTGGGAGAGCATCGGATTTGGTGATGGTTTCCGGGTACTGCGTCACCCTACCAAGAAGATCATCTACTCCGAAATGCAAGGCGCTCAGAATGTCTGGCGCTACGATGTGGAGCGAAAGCAGTCCAAGACCATTCAACCGCTACCGGTACAGGGTGATCCTAAACTGCGATTCAACTGGAATGCACCTATGGCCATTTCTGAGCATCAGCCCGATCGCTTCTACATGGGCAGCCAGTTTCTTCACAAGTCTGAGGATATGGGAAATACCTGGGAGAAGATATCCGGGGATCTTACCACCAATGACGAAAGCAAGCAACAGCAGGAAGCATCAGGTGGGCTTTCAGTGGATAACTCTGGCGCGGAGAACCATTGTACCATCTTCACCATTGCCGAATCCCCAATCGATGAGAAAGTCATCTGGGTAGGTACCGATGATGGTAACGTACAGGTGACGCAGGATGGAGGTGCTACCTGGTCCAATGTCACTGCCAATTTGCAGGGCTTGCCAGCGAATACGTGGGTGTATGAAATTGAGGCCAGCAGCCACGACCTGGGTACAGCGTATGCTGTGTTTGATGGCCATACGCAAAACGATATGAACCCGTACGTTTATAAGACTTCGGATTATGGCCAGACATGGACATCACTTGCCACAGAGGACATTGTCGGATTTACGCGTACGATCCAGGAAGACTACGTCAATCCCAACTTGCTTTTCCTGGGCACGGAGTTTGGCTTGTTCATCACCATTGATGGCGGTAGCAACTGGAGTAGGTTTACCAACAACATGCCTGCGACGGCGATTCATCAGCTTGCCTTGCAGAAGAAAACTGCCGACCTCGTCATGGGTACGCATGGAAGGGGTATTATCATCATTGATGACATCAGCCCTTTGCGACAGATTACACAGGAAGCATTGGCCAAGGATGTTCATTTCTTTGAGACAGAGCCGGCAGTCATTTCGGAGCAAGGTGGATTCTCAAGTGCCAACTTCGGTACAGTGGAATTCATTGGTCCTAACCCTAACCGGGATGCCAAAATCATTTACTACCTGAAGAAGCGCCATGTCTTTGGGAAGATGGGCATGGAAGTGCAGGATATGGATGGCAATACACTTGTAGAGCTTACACCTGGAAAGTCCAAGGGAATCAACGTGGTCACGTGGAACAACCTGATCAAGCAGCCCAAGATGGCAAAAGGGAAGTCTTTCACTTTCGGAGGCTTTACTTCTCCTCGTGTGCCAGCCGGAAAGTACAAAGTCGTAATGACCAAGGGCAGGGACACTTATGAGACGGAGATAGAATTGATCAATGATCCCAATTCGCCGTTGACGGATGCGGAAAGAGAAGCATTGCATCAGACTACGATGAAGCTCTATGACATGTCTCAGGAGTTGGCCTACCTGGTGTACCAGATTGATGAGTACACCGCCAGCGCACAGACCTTGGGGGACCAGGATCCCAAGGCTAAGAAAACGGTGGATCCGGTCATCAACGACCTCAACGAGCTGAAGGAAACGCTTGTGGTGACTGAGGGAGATAATTATGTGGATTCAAGAGAACCACAGTTGAGAGGTAAGATTGCAGATTTGTACAGCAAGATTGCAGCAAGCTTCAATACCCCTTCATCCAGTGAGTTGGACAACCTCAAACTATTGGAAGATCGCTATAACGAAGCGCAAAAGCAGTTTGAAGAAATCAAACTCAAGCGAGTACTCAAAATGGAGAAGTACCTGGAGAAATCCGGTTCCGAACCCATCGAGATCAAGACGTATGAAGCTTTCATAGAAGACTGATCGATCAACATAAGCATTAAAAAAGGGGCTCTCGAGGCCCCTTTTTTTGTAATCAATGTTTTCTTCCTTCTACTCCCATTCCACGTAAGGAGCTCCGGCGGCTTTTAGCTTGACCGCCAACGCGTCCATGCTGGTTTGTGCCGCTTTCAGTTTTGTGTCCACGGCATTGAGTTGATTGCTCACAATCTCCAGCAACTCGCGATGTGTGGAGGTTGGACCATAAGTTGATCGCGTAATTCCTCTGTTGATGGCAAACAGTCGGCTACCAATGGTGGTGTTGGTCTTCTCACCAATTTCCCGCTTTGTAGCCAATCCATTGACTTCGGTGTCCAAATCCAGCAATGTCTGTCGCAGGTCGCTCAGTTCTTTGTCCAGTGATCCTGGTTGTGATGAGGATCTGGCAAGTGCTTTGTTCATGGCGTTGATACGCTTCATAGCATTGCTCAATTGCAGGTTAACACGAGATGTTTCACGTGTGGCATTTTCGTATGCTCTCCAGAAATTCGCTACTTCCTGGTGACTGGCTCCTGTCAAAGCACCTTCCCGAAGTGGCACTACTTCCACATTCACAGGTTCCGAAATGGCCGATACTTCACCGTCGATTTGCTTGAAGAGCTGCGCAGTATATGTTCCAGGCGCTACCATCAGACCCTCGGGCTGGTCGTTGGGGTTATTACTTCGAGCCTGTAGTCGGAGGGCGTCTGGCGCTGGATACTTGAGGTCCCAGCTTACGCGGTTCATGCCTTTGCTTGTGGAGGCCTCGACACGCCGAATCGCATTGCCTGATGCATCGGAAATGGCAAGCCAAACTTTGGGCGCATCTGCTCTTTTCTCAGCTTCTACCGCATCCCAGCCGGGGAAAGTAGCACGACCACTCTCTTTTTCCATCCCTTGTCGCATTTTGGCCTTGCTTTCATAGCCATCTTTGAGATAATAGGTGAAGGTGGCTCCGAATTCGGGATTTGGGGCTACGAAATGTGAAGCACCCATAGTTCCTTTCTCATTGTCAAAATTCAAATGTGATCGTGGAATGTACCACCAGGCTTTACGAGCACTGAACAAAGCTGCCTCCTGGTTGAGGACCTCAGGAGTGACTTCACGCATCCAACTGTAATCGTCTAGTACGAAAAAGCTTCTACCGAATGAGGCCCCTACGAGGTCGTTTTCACGTTTTTGTATGGCCAAATCCCGGAAGGAAATAGTAGGTACACCCCCCTCAAGCTCCGTCCACTGCCGGCCGGCGTCCAACGTGAAGTAGATACCCCATTCTGATGCGAGAAACATCAATTCCGGCTTCACGTGATCCTGTACGATCCGCCAAAGCAATGTGCGGTCGGGGAGGTTGGAGCGCATGGACTGCCAGGTATTTCCACGATCAGTGCTTTTCATCAGGAACGGCCTGTAGTCTCCGTATTTGTGGTTATCGAGCACCACATATACGGTATTGGCGTCATGCAAGTCCGCTTTCACATCGTTCACAAAAGCCGTTGAGGGTACACCCGGCATGCTACCGACTTCGATTTTTCGCCAGCCTTGACCGCCGTTTTCAGTGACCTGTATGAGGCCGTCATCTGTTCCAATGTAGATAAGTCCTTCTTGCTGCGGAGACTCAGACACCGAAGTGATCGTGTTGTAGTTGGACATGGCAAGGAAGTCCCAGGGAGCATCCCAGCCTTGCTGACCGCCCATGATGGGGAGTTCGATTCTTTCCTGGTTGCGGGTGAGGTCTCCGGAAACGGCTGTCCAGGAGTCTCCCCGATTGTCTGAGCGCCAAAGTCGCTGTGACGCAAAATACAATCGTGTTGGAGCGTGAGGACTTACCAGAATGGGGGCGTCCCAATTGAATCTTTCGTAGTCTTCGTCCACGCCAGCTTGTGGCTGAATATCTACCACTTCACCAGTGATCATATCTACCCGCGATAGGTTGCCCTCCTGTCTTTCTGCGTAGAGAATGTCCGGGTTTCCGGGTTCGGTGGCAGGCTGGTGGCCATCCCAGTTGAGCACTACTTTCCAATCGGAGTTCTGGATGCCCTGTACATTGTCAGTTCTGGAGGGCCCACCCTCAGTACTATTGTCCTGGGTTCCGCCATAGATATTGTAAAAGGGCTCAGCGTCGTCCACGGCTAATTTGTAAAACTGCGTAATCGGCAGATTCTCCATGTAGCGCCAGTTTTCACCCTGATCAAAGCTTTCGTAAAGACCACCGTCAGAACCGATCATGATATAATTAGGGTCACTCTTCTTGAACGCCAGCGCATGATCGTCGCCGTGTCTGTGCTCACGATTGAAAGGGGAGAATGTCTTTCCGCCGTCATAGGAAATCTCTGATGTATTGCTCATCATGTAAAGCCTGTCGAAATGATGCGGGGAGCTGTAGAGTTCTTGGTAGTAATGTGGGCCCGTACCACCGCCAACAGCATCGGACATCTTGGCCCAATTCTCTCCGCGATCCATGGACTTGAAGACACCACCTGCCCTGCGGTTGAGTTCTATGGCTGCATATACGATATCAGGCTGCTGATAGGAAATCGCCAGTCCTATTTTGCCTTTGTTCCCCTCGGGTAAGCCATTTTTTAATTCTTTCCAGGTTTCACCGGCATCTTCACTACGGTAGAGTGCTGTTTTGGGTCCGCCACCCATATAGGCAGCTACAGTTCTGTGGTGCTGCCAGGTGGCGGCATATATGCGGTTGGCATTGCGAGGATCTGTGACCATGTCGGTGACACCTGTCCATTGTTCGTCACCAAGTGTTTTCTTCCACGACTTTCCTCCATCTGTGGACTTGTAAAACCCACGTTCACCGCCTGAGCTCCAGAGCGGACCTTGAACGGCGACGTAGAGTACATCACTGTTGTCAGGATGGACGATGATCTTGGATATATGTTCGGAGGACTGGAGCCCCATATTGGTCCAGTTCTTACCCCCATCTTCGCTCTTGTAAATCCCGTCACCAAAACCTATGTGGCGGCCACCTACATTTTCTCCTGTACCGACCCATACCGTATTGGGATTGTTGGGGTCAACCGTGACACAACCGATGGAGTAGGAGGTTTGATCGTCGAAGATGGGTGTCCAGGTAATGCCCGCATTGCTCGTTTTCCAAACGCCACCCGAGCCCACAGCGACATACCAGATGCTCTCGTTTTGTGGGTTGATGGCAATGTCTGCAATCCGTCCCGACATAAAGGCCGGTCCGATGTTGCGCAGTTCTATGTTCTTGAAAGTCTCGGCGCTAAGGCCCGAATTGGCGGGGCTTGCAGTGCTGCCCCTTCTGCGCTGTGCTTCGCTGATGTTCATGATCAGTAGCAAGCAGCACAAGAGGGTGTACTTGATGGTATGCTTCATGGTATAGAAAGTTGATTTTATCAGGTGGAAGTTAGGGACCAACTATGAATTGGCAGTGCGATTTCTGTTGAGTGGTGACTCTTGTATTTGAGACCATTTTGAATAGCTTATGAATGAGTTGTGGTCTCAATAGCACCTTCGAGGAATGCTTTTGGGGCTTCCATTCTTTCTTTTGGACCACAATCCTCAGCTTTCAAGCAAGTTGACTTGTCTATGTTATAGTTTGTCTTGTTTTTATCCTATTTCCAATGATCAATCAAGCCCTAGGCATGATCTTTTGAGTGTTTTGGCGAGTCTTTTCCATGTTGATAGTGAGCTTTCTCTCATTTCTAAGTGTCTCGTTCAATTTCGGAGGTGTCAATCGAGCCCTGGGTTTTCTCTTCCGGTATGTCAAACTCGTCAGGTTGAGGTGTCAGGTCGATTTTGTTGTACAGTTAGCGGGTAATAATTGGGGTGTGCCTTTGATCTGGTTTGGCGCATTGCTCAGGACCACTCTTGACACAAAAAAAGAAGCTGACCCTTGCGAGCCAGCTTCTGACATCATTGCCCTCATGGGCTATCAGTAGACTATGAATAATATTATTCTTCTATGCGATTGACTTCGATAGCATTGGACAACTCATAAACGTCACCCGTCAGGTCGTCTACATTATTGCCTTCAGCCAGTCCTGTCAGTCCCTCACCATAGGTGATGTACCACACCAGGCAAAGTCCGACTCCTGCTCCATCAAAGTCCGGGCCAGTGAACATACCGGGTAAACCCAGAATGTTGCCCATATCATCGGTAATGACCCAACTGCTTTGATCATTTACAGAGAAGCCACCCTCAACCATGATGCCATCCTCAGGAATGTTGTCAGCAACACCGTCTCCAACGGTGAAAGTGAATGGGCCTCCGCTTAAGGTAGGTGCATCCAGGCGATTTACATCGATGGGGTTAGACAAGGCAAAGACACCTTCCAAATTGGCAACATTACCACCTTGTTCAAGCCCGGTCAATCCGTTGTTGTAAGCGATGTGCCATACCTGGCAAATGCCGGATCCGGCAGCATCAAAATCCGGAGCCGTAAACATAGGTGGCAAACCCAAAATATTGCCGTCAAGATCAGTGACGACCCAGCCTGTGGCTTCCAAAGTAGCGCCGGGATTGTCTATGGAAATGCCGCCTTCAGGAATGTTGTCGGCTGTGCCATCCACAATGAAATTGAATGGTCCTCCACTGAGTGTGGCACCTTCAGGAGCCAGCCGGTCTACGGTGATGGCGTTAGACAAGTCGAAGGTTCCTTGTAGGTTATCAGTACTCTCACCTGCAGCAAGGCCAGTCAGATCATCTTCGTATCGAATGTACCAAATAAAGCATCTTCCGACACCTGCTCCATCAAAGTCTACCTCCTCCAACATGGCGACGGTACCAGGCAATCCAAGAATATTGTTTTGATCATCAGTTACAATCCAGCTTTCGTTGGTACCTGAAGCAGTACCATCTGTACTCACATCTGAAACGAAATCTGCGGTTCCGTCCACTACAAATGAAAATGGACCTCCAGAGATGGTTCCAGCGTTTACCTGAGCGGTCGCTTCATCATCATCGCTACAGGACATGACAAAGGCACTCAAAGTCAATAACAAAACGCTTTGTTTTAGAATTCTCATCAGTTTGATATTAGTAATTGATTTCTACCTGCAATGAAGCACCATGCAGATCTCGGCGAGGTCACATGAATGTCACTTTTTGTTCACAGCAGTCGTCTGGGAAGTGACAGAATACCCTGCTCAATGGTCAGGAGGGTGATATTTGTCCCAATGCCCAACCGGCCGTGAAGATTTTGTGATACTTTCTCCATTTCTTACGATGACATGGAGCGAAAGCAAGTCATAGTGATAGAGGACGATCCCAAAATTTGTGAGCTGTTGACCATACACTTGCAGGATTTGGATTGCGACGTCCAGACTTTTCACGACGGAAAAGAGGGGTACAACAGTCTTTTGAAGTCAGAAGCTGATTTGGTTATTCTGGATATCAAGCTGCCAGGTATGGATGGCATCGAAATCTGCCAGAAAGTGAGAGCACAAGAGGTTATGACCCCCATCATCATGCTCACGGCACGGTCCGAGGAAATTGATAGGATTCTGGGGTTGGAAGTTGGAGCTGACGACTACATGACCAAGCCTTTCAGTATTAGAGAATTTATCGCCAGGGTGAAGGCCATCTTCAGGCGTACAAAGATCATTGAAGAGCAGCTGGCGAGGGAAAGCAATCCTCAACTCCTGCAATTTGATCAGCTGTCGATTGACGTGGAATTGAGGAAGGTGACCATCCAGGGCCAGAAAGTCATCTTGTCCCCAAAGGAGTTTGATCTGTTGGTTTTGATGGCTTCTCATCCCGGAAAATGCTATTCACGGTCCAGGCTCTTATCGTTGATCTGGGGCTATGACTTTCAGGGGTATGAGCACACAGTCAATAGCCATATCAACCGGCTCAGGGCCAAGATAGAACCCGATATGGACCAACCCACTTACATTATCACGACCTGGGGAGTCGGATACAAATTCAACGAGGAACTAGAAGCCCATTGAACATGGATGCAGTAACCAACAAACTGATTCGAAAGATCATATTCACCTTCCTCCTGATCATCTTACTCATTGGGCTTGGCTACATGCTCATCACTTATTATTTCACCCATAAATTCTTCGAGGAGACCTCTCAAAAACTGAATGCGGAAGTGGCCGCACATGTGATCAACGAAAAATTTCAGCACGCTTCTCCATTCCTTAGCGATGGCAGTGTCAACAAATCTCTCTTTGGCGACCTCATGCACGACATGATGGCCGTCAACCGGGGCATAGAAGTGTACCTTTTGTCCAAAACGGGAGATGTTTTGTATTCCGTAGTGCTGGATCATGCCGACGATGAAGAACCGGCCACCAAGATCGATGTCACTCCACTCGACGATTTTATCGCCTGCGGTGGTGACCGCTACATTTTGGGGCAAGACCCACGAAACCCAGATGAGCAGAAGATCTTCTCTGCGGCTGAATTTTCAATTGAAGGTCAGGACGGTTATATCTATGTGATCCTGGCCAGTCAGCGGTTTGAACAGGTGAGCAAATCCGTATTCGGCAGCTACTTCCTGAAGCTGGGGTTGGGGGCGTCTCTTGCCACGCTGCTCTTTGCGGGTGTAGTAGGGGTGATGGTGATCTGGTACCTCACCAAAACCTTGCGCGAAATTATTGCCACGGTAAGGCGATTCAAAGAAGGGGATCTCACTGCAAGGGTAAATGAGGCTCACACCAAGGACCTTTCCGTGCTGGCGGATACTTTCAACGACATGGCCGACACCCTTGTGGAGAACATTGAGGAATTGAAATCAGTGGAGCAATTGAGAAGGGAGCTCATTGCCAATGTATCGCATGACCTCAGAACCCCATTGGCCGTGACGCGAGGTTACATTGAGACCCTTCAGATGAAGAGAAAGCGCCTGACTGAGGAGGATTCGGAAAAATACTTAGGCATCGTGTATACCAGTATTGAAAAGCTGGAGGAGCTGATCCATCAACTCTTCGAGTACTCGAAATTGGAAGCCAAACAAATTACCCCAGCCAAAGAACCGTTCTCCATAGCGGACCTGGCACACGACACTTTTGAAAAATATCAGCAGCTTGCTGCGCAGAAAAATATCGGCTTTCAACTGAACATTGAGCGTAACCTGCCCTCCGTTTTTGCTGACATCAGCCTGGTGGAGCGTGTGTTGCAGAATTTGATTGATAATGCACTGAAGTTCACCCCGGATGGCGGAACCATCACCATCGAAATGAAGTCTACTTTGAAATCCGTTGCTGTGGCGATAAAGGATACAGGAGTGGGTATTCCGGAAAGTCAGATTGAGGAGATCTTTGAGCGGTACAAACAAGCCAAGTCAGAACCGAAGACCACGAAAGAAGGTGCCGGCCTGGGCCTTGCCATTGCGAAAAAGATTGTTGAATTGCACGACTCGGCCATTCAGGTCGTCAGTAAACCCAACCTGGGCACTACATTTCAGTTTCAACTGCCTTTGGTAAGTCCAAGATTGAATCTTCCCTCGGCCTGAAGGGGCTTTGTCATGTCGAACCGAAGTGCAACGCAGGGAGACATCTTCCTTGAGAAATTGAAGCTGCTATCTGGCTGGGGGACTTCTCGTTACACTCGAAGTGAAGTCGTTGGTTCGACATGACTCCTCTAGGCGTAGGTTGTACCTACGCTTTGCTATTTGGTGCTTTCGTAGCACGATGTTTAGCTCATGATTGTGCAGTAGGAAATTGTCAAAGGAATATCGTCCTCCATTGGAGATGGAGCTGATATTAGAGCGTAGATACAATCTACGCTCAGTGGGGGTTTTGAACTTCACTTACGGTAGTCCAGGACTGATTGGGGTATCGATGTCAGGTTCAGTGGGCCGACCGAGCGCCATCCGATTTGTCATGTCGAACCGAAGTGCAACGCAGGGAGACATCTTCCTTAGCTGCTAATTGGCTGGGGGACTTTCCTTTCCCTCAGAGTCACCCTTGCTGGAGGTTGAGGGTGAGAGGACTCTGAGGTTTTAGGAACATTATGATTTTGTAGCCTACGAATATTCCAGTGCTCGATACTATGAAGGGGGCAAAGAACCCTTCTATGAATTAGTGGATTTTAGAGACATTACTCAGAGTCCTCTATGAGTGACTCTGAGGGGTTTTAAAGTAGGAAATTGTCAAAGGAATATCGTCCGCCATTGGAGATGGAGCTGATATTAGAGCGTAGATACAATCTACGCTCAGTGGGGGTTTTGAACTTTACTTACGGTAGTCTAGGACTGATTGGGGTATCGATGTCAGGTTCAGTGGGCCAACCGAGCGCCATCCGATTTGTCATGTCGAACCGAAGTGCAACGCAGGGAGACATCTTCCTTGAAAAATTGAAGCTGCTATCTGGCTGGGCGACTTCTCGTTACGCTCGAAGTGACGTGGTTGGTTCGACTGCCTCCTCTAGGCGTAGGTTGTACCTACGCTTTGCTATTTGGTGCTTTCGTAGCACGATGTTAGCTCATGATTGTGCAGTAGGAAATTGTCAAAGGAATATCGTCCTCCATTGGAGATGGAGCTGATATTAGAGCGTAGATACAATCTACGCTCAGTGGGGGAACCCTTCTATGAATTAATGGATTTTAGAGACATTACTCAGAGCCCTCTATGAGTGACTCTGAGGGGTTTAGGTTCAGCGGGCCAACCGAGCGCCATCCGATTTGTCATGTCGAACCGAAGTGCAACGCAGGGAGACATCTTCCTTGAAAAATTGAAGCTGCTAAATGGCTGGGGGACTTCTCGCTACACTCGAAGTGACGTGGTTGGTTCGACATGCCTCCTCTAGGTGTAGGTTGTACTTACGCCTTGCTATTTGGTGCTTTCGTAGCACGATGTTTAGCTCATGATTGTGCAGTAGGAAATTGTCAAAGGAATATCGTCCCCTTTGTTGGCGCGCGTTTGTAACGCGTGCCTCTTGCGATTTTTGAATCCCAAGACTTGATTTTTCATTCGTACCTAAGCATCATTCTGGAGGTGCCTCTTGCGCATTGTCCCCCAGAGATTCCTTTACTTCGTGTACTCGATCAGCGCCTCGTTGATTTCTTCGTAGTCAAACGGCTTTTGGAAGACCTTGTGAATAATCTGCTTTTCCAGGGCCACCTCGATTTCGGCGTTCCTGTTGTAGCCAGTGAGTAGAAATCTCGGTATTTCCCTAATAGCCTCACTGCTTTTCTCGATCATTTCGATACCGCTCATGTCGGGCATTTTCAGATCAGTGATCAGCGCATCAATTTGATCCTTGTAGGTCTTGATCATCTCAAGGCCTTCGATGGCAGAATTGGCCGTAATGACTTCGTACTGTCGTTCAAAACGTTTCGACAAAATGAAGAGATTGATGTCTTCGTCGTCTACAAATAGGATGGTCTTTTTCATGCGCGCGGTAGGTTGATGGTGAATGCAGTTCCCTGCCCCGGTGTTGATTGCACATCGACAGTGCCACCGTGTTCTTCGATAATCCGGTAAGTTATGGCCAGTCCTAGCCCTGTACCCTGTCCAGTTGGTTTCGTTGTGAAAAAAGGATCACTGATTTTCCTGATATTTTCCTTCTCTATACCCACGCCCGTATCCGATATACATACTTGTATCTTCTTGTTGAGGACTTTTGTTTGAATTTTTATCAAACCACGTTCGTCGATGGCCTCTTCCGCGTTGGAAATGAAATTCAGAAATGCCTGATGCAGGCGTCCTTCATTACCTAGCAGGGACGCAGGTTTAGTGTCATAGTCTTTCTCCAATTTTCCTTTATACTTTAGCCGGTGTTGAAGCATTACGGTACAGTTGTCTAAAATGTTGTGCACATCGCATGATTCCTCGATGGACTTTGTATTTCTGCTGAAGTGTCCGAGGCTGTTAACGATGGTCACTGCCCGGCTTAGGCCTTCTTTCATCACCTCCACGTAAGGGTCAATCTTGAAAGCACCATTTCGAGGGTACTTGAGTTCCTCTTCTATGATGTCAATGCTGCCTTTGATGAAGTTGAGGGGATTGTTGATTTCATGAGCGACTCCTGCGGACAGCATACCCAGGGAGGCCATTTTCTCTGCCTGCACCAATTTTTGGGTGGTTTCCTGCAACTGCTTCATGGAAATGCCGAGTTTTTTGTTTTTCTCTACAATGGCGGATCGAAACAGCACGGTGTAAATGGCCACAATAGCGAAGACGAATGTGGCACAGATGATGCTGTGGGAGGGATGGAAGCTAGCAGGTAAAAGGGACTTCGTTACACCGTAATGATGCAGGGGAAGAAACGATATCATAGCCAGAAATGAAACGACCATGAAAATATACCGATCCAGTACTGGTCGGTAAAAAAAGGCCAGTAATGGGGGAATGATGAACTCAAACAGGGCTGGTGAGGTGATACCTCCAGAAAAAAAGATTTGGTTGTAGAAAGCTATCGACGCCAAAATAATGGAAAGCCTGAAGAGCGTGACGAGGTTGTGAGTGAAGTATGATCCGATCCCGAAAATCACAAACAGAAAGAAGGCGCTGTAGGTGGGTATGTAGATTTCGGGGATGTCAGCGATGAAATAGTAGGTCCCGAAGCCTAATGTGGAGGTATAGGCGGACATCATCAGGAACAGGTAAAAACTCTGTTGGCGTTTCAGGTAACTACGGGTGTTCAAGCTGTTTGGCAGTTGCTTTGGGCAAGCTAGGTGAAAGGACCGGAACATTTGAGAATCTACGATAAACGCCGGCTATTCTTCGATGTATGGAATAAATAGAGAAGAAATAGCGGGCCGTGCAGGCGAATCATTTGCCGGATAGCAGTCGGTAGTCCTCAGGCGTGTCGATGTCCTGCAGGATGGACGGAGTATCGACCTCGACCTTGATTACCTGGTGCCTGTGAGCAGCAATCACGCTCTTGCAACCCTCGGGGTCCTGGCATTCCAAAATCGCCTGCTTGAGACCGGAAGGAAAAATGGCTGGGTTGCCGCGTTGACCCTGATGGTAGGGGACGATAATGCTATCGGTCTTGAATTGAGAAATCAGCTGGTCGTAGGTGTGCGACTGAATCAGGGGTTGATCTCCCAGGCAAATCATAAAGCCATCGGTGTCTTTCTTGCTGGCCCTAATACCGGTTTGGATGGAAGAGGTCATACCTTGCTCGGCATTCGCATTGACTGCTCTTTGGTAGCCTCCTTCCAGAGCATCGTGGGTCAGATGGCTGGTGACCACGATCAGTTCATGGCATTGGCTCCTGGCTACCTGATCAATAACATGCGCTACGATACGTTTGCCTGCTATCGGCAGCAATAGCTTATTGTCTGATCCCATTCTTCTGGACAAGCCTGCCGCAAGTACGATGGCCGTAACGCTAGCCACCGATCAGGTTTTGAACTTCCTCGTATTCTTCTGGCGTGTTTACGTTTTTGAGCAGGTGCTGTGGGACGCTCAGAATATTCACTTCATTGTTGATCAATACTTTTCTGGGGCAACTGTAGCCCAGTGCCAGAAACTGCAATAGCTGGGGGTAGGCGCGTGGCTCCCACAAAGTGATTAGGGGTTCCGGGAATTTGGTCTCCTCGTTGAGGAAACATGTAGCCAGTTTGGAGGTATCTCTTTCGGTGATCAGCCGATTGAGGGTTTGGGTATCCAAAAGCGGGATGTCCGTTGCTACTGCCATCCAGGCGGCATTGGGATCCTGTCGAAATGCAGAGAGTATACCTCCAAGCGGACCCAAGTCCAGAAAAGCATCCGGAAGTAAGTCGTAATCGCTCTTCACCTGGTTGGGTTTCTGGACGGACAGGTGAACCTCTGCACAGAGATCGCTGAGCATATCGGCAACATGCTCCCTTTGAGGTTTTCCATAATAGGCAATTGCGCCTTTATCCTGGCCCATGCGGCTGCTCTTACCGCCGGTCAACACCAGGCCCTTGACCACCGGAGTGAGGGAGAACGATTCTTTTACCACCTTGGCTATTTCGTCGATGGCAGTGATGGGAAAGACAGGCACTTCGTCAGAGTTTGCAACTGCTTCTCTTAAAAATTCGAATGGCGCTGTCATGCCTTCATCAACCACAAAGGCTCGCACATGTGTGAGGCGGTCCAGCTTTCTACTGAGCGATTCCTCCTTTTTGCCATTGATGATCACGATTTGCTGCGCGGCCGCGAAGTGATTGCCGTTCACCAGCACGGCGTCCTTGTCGTTGAAAAGTTGACGAAACCGATAGCTATAATCCTGGCGATCGAAGGTGAATTGATGATGACTGATCTTGTCCGTGTAGACGCCTCCGAAATCAGGTGCTTCGCTGCCCTCTCCATGGTCAGCATCGACATAGCCAAGGTCCAGGGACCCGAGTTGGCTTTGAATCGACCTTGTCAGTTTCTGGATCACACCACAAGGAGCTCCCAAAAAAGCCAGTTCATTGCGGTGGAATTTGCCGCCACTTGGTTTCTGTACGAATGCGTGTTTTTGATGTGTCATGTCGATCCCAGTAAGAAGTCACTTTTACCCCCGGTCTTCTTCATGAGCCGGGTTTCTTTGATGATGATGTGGTGGGAAAACCCCTTGCACATATCATAGATGGTCAAGGCAGCCGCCGTGGCACCTGTGAGCGCCTCCATTTCAACGCCGGTTTTGCCTGTAATTTTCGCTGTGCAAATGATTTCAACTTCCTTTTGGTCGTTGAGTTTGATGTCAACCTTGCAATTGTCCAGGGACAATGGGTGGCATAAGGGGATGAGTTCGCTGGTCTTTTTTGAGGCCATGATCCCGGCAATTACCGCAGTTTGGAATACCGGACCCTTTTTGGTGTGGATTTCATCATTCTCGAGTCGCTCGATGATCTTGTCATCCAGTACGACGACGGATCGGGCAATTGCCAGACGTTCGGTCGCCTGCTTTGGACCCACGTCCACCATGGTGGGGTTGCCCTCGGGGTCAAGATGGGAAAATTTCTTACTCATGCTCTTTATGTGAAAGCTTTGGCAGGACTGGTCCAACTCAGAACCACCCCGGTACGTACTTAGTTTCGGGGAAACAAACTTTCCAAAATTGTCGCTAACCACCAAAGGACCTTTAAGATATTGCCTCACGACCAAGCTGGTAACTTTTTTGCGATGGTCTGGCACGGTAGTATTTCGTTAGCATGCAAATACTAATTGTATAATATGATCGCAATTTCGAGTATCACCACCTATCCCGTCAAGTCCACTGCGGGATGGGACCTGGAGGACGCCAATGTGACATCGGAAGGCTTGGAATATGATAGGAAGTGGCTTTTGCTGAACAATGACAATCAGGTGATGACTGGCAGAGAATACCCACAAATGTTGCGGATCCAAGCGGTATTAGAGGGCGGTGCGTTGCGTCTTAGTTTCGATGACGAACAATTTGAGTTGGACGCTGCACAGGTTGGGGACCATCTAGCTTTTGAGTTGTGGCACCAGCCCGTGGAAGGTCTTGACCAAGGTGATGCGGTCAATGCCTGGCTGAGTGAGCGACTAGGCGTGTCTTGTCATATGATTGCACAACAGGAATCGATCAGGCCAATACCTGAAAAGCCGGGGGCAGTAGCCGAGGGGAATGTGAGTTACGCGGATCAGGCGCCGATTCTACTGCTTTCGGAAGGGTCTGTCAAAGATTTGAATAGCCGGCTTGAAAGTACCGTATCGACCCGACACTTCCGGCCGAATATCGTGGTGCGTGGCGCTAAGGCCTACGAAGAAGACCAATGGCAGCGGGTCCGGATTGGCGATTGCGAGTTTGATGTATTGGAAGCCTGCAAGCGTTGTGTCTTTATCACCATAGACCCGGACACTTTGCAGCGGGATGCACAGCAGGAACCTTTAAGGACCTTAGCTACCTACAGAAAGCACGCACGTGGCAGTGTGGCCTTTGGCGTGCATTTGGTGCCGAGAAGGCTGGGCAAGATCAGTATAGGAGACAAAATTGAAATCATAAAATGAGCAATATGCAAACCATCAATATCCAGGAGAAATTTGGTCTTTTTTCAGAACAATGGACGCCCAAGATCATCGGTGAACTCAATGGACAGCAGGTGAAGCTGGCCAAACTGAAGGATGACTTCGTTTGGCATAGTCATGAGGAAGAAGACGAGCTTTTTATGGTGTTCCGGGGCACACTGATTATGGAGTTCCGGGATCGTACAGAAGTGGTCAGGGCCGGTGAAATGATCATTGTCCCTCGCGGAGTTGAGCACTTTCCACGGACAGAAGATGGAGAAGAAGTATGGGTGTTGTTGTTTGAGCCAGCAGCTACCAAACACACAGGTGAGGTAGAAACAGACCGGACGGTGCATAACCAGGATCGGATCTGATTACCGACCTTGCAGTGGTTTTTTTGCTGATGTGGAGAATTTTAGATTGCTGTGCGGCGAACGCTATGTCATTGGGTTTTCCTGCAAGGCCTCATCTAAGGTCCTGACAAATTTGCCTTTGATTCCAAAGAAGCCACACATTACCCGGGCTGAAGCGCGGATCATCAGGTTGTCGCTGACAACGATGATCTCTCTGATCTGCTGCTTTGTCTCTGTCAACCCTACGTACCACTGTTTTCTTGCGTCAATCTCGAAGCCAGTCATTTGCGTACAATCCCAGATGATGGTGAACTGTTGCTGTGGTTTCTTCTGAAAATGAGAGGTCCAGGCTTTGCAGCCTGCTTCACTGCTTTCTGTGGTGAATTTACCTTTGAAAGCAAAATGGAGATTGGCAGAACTCAGCCCTGAGTTCTCATAAATGTCGAGGCGGTCAGTTTGGAGTAGCATTTTGTGGCGGTTTCTTGTCGTATAACGATACCGTTATCAATTCGTTCCCACAATGGTATTCTTTTTTTACTTTTTGATCGATATCGATTTCTAGGTCATCTTTACTACTCCGGCCGGATGCGAAATTCATGTCTTCTCTAGACCCCAATGCTTTTGAACTCTTATTCCGTACCTACTATTCGGAAATGGTAGGTTTTGCCTTGCGCTATATGGAATCCAGAGAAATGGCCGAGGAGATTGTTCAGGAAACCTTTGCCAACATCTGGGCGAAAATAGAGGAAACGGAGATTCGGACGAATCCTAAATCATACCTTTTCGGCGCAGTGAGGCATGCCTGTCTCAATCATTTGAAACACCGTAAAGTGGTTATGAGACATGAGGCCTACACCCTTCAAAATAACGCACAAGCCTTTTCCTTTGATTTTGCGGAACTAGCGGAACTGGAGCAGCAGGTGGCCGAAGCGTTTGACCGGCTACCCCCCAAGTGTAGGGAAGTGTTCGAGCTAAGCAGGTTCGAAGGGTTGAAATACCAGGAGATCGCCGAGCGACTGGGGTTGTCCGTCAAGACCGTCGAGCGACACATGGGCAAGGCTTTGGCCATATTTCGTGAAGCGTTGAAGGCGTATCTCCCACTGATTCTGTTGCTAATCATTTTTTGGAGTGGGGGTAAAATGCAATGATGTTTCCTAACTAATGAAGATATGAGCGAGGAAAGGCAAAAATGGACTATGACAGATGAACGACTCATCCAATTCCTGAGTGGTGACCTGGATATCGCTGGTCAGAAGGAGGTGGAGGAGTGGTTGGATCAATCTGAGGATCATCGCCTTCGTCTCTTACAGCTCCAGGTGGTGTGGAAGGATACCGGGAAGATGGAACCCGTGGAACTGGGAGAATTGGATGTGGAGGCGGCACTGGCGAACGTCCGTCGTCGCAAAGAGGCGTTGCAAAAGGAGGAAGTCCCATCAGCTTTCAACGTCGGTACCTCTTGGCTTTTACGGATTGCAGCGGTACTCGTGCTTGCGTCGACGATAGCGCTATGGTTCTATGCCAACCGGTCCGAAACAATAAATGCGGCAACAGCTATCGTGGAAGAGACATTGAAAGATGGGTCGATGATCACGCTTGAGGAAGGCAGTCAGTTGGAAGTTTTGCCATTTGGATCGAAGCGCCAAGTGAAGCTGTCCGGGACGGGTTATTTTGAAGTGGCATCTGATCCTGCCAAACCTTTCACCGTCGAGGTAGGCGAGGTATTGGTGGGGGTTCTTGGGACTAAATTCAGTATCTCTCAACAAATGAAGCAGACCGTGGTCTCCGTGGAAGAGGGTAGGGTCTCTGTTCGGTATCAAGATCAGGAACTGGTGCTGACTGGAAATGAAACGGCAGTTGTTGATAAGCTGACTAACCAGCTGAACAGGCTCAAGTCATCCGATACCGGTGAATATCGCTACTGGAAAACCAGGAAACTGGCTTTCAAGTCTTTGAAGTTGGGTTCAGTTTTGGAGACATTGAATCGCATTTACGATGCAGACATCACCGTGCAAAATCCTGCAGCGGCTGAATGCCTGATTACCGTTTCTTTTGAAGGAGAATCATTGGAAACCATCATTTCAGTGATCGCCCTGACACTGAATCTCGAAGCAGTAGAGGATAATGGTAAAATCACTTTGGTCGGTGAAGGCTGTTAATCTCACCAAACTTGTGGTGCTGGCAATGTATATGTTGCCATGCCAGGCGCGCAGTCAGTCGATGGATGCGGTATGGGATTTTGAATTTGTCGATATCTCCGTTGAGCAGGCACTGGATGAGGTGACCGTCAAGACTGGGTTCGTTCTGTCTTACAATCCGGCAACCTTACCGGTCGGTGATAGCATCACCAAAGCATTTGAGCAGGTGAACCTCACCACGTTACTGAAGGATCTGGTGGGCGACGACATCAATATTTTACAGCGAGGCTCCTACATCATTATCCAAAAAGAACGGAAAGTGCCGCGGTCCAAGCTAGACGTAGAAGGTCTGCTCATAGATCGGGAGTCGGGTCTGGAGATTGCGGATGCTTCTGTGCTGGATGTCAATACGCTTACGGCCTCTTTGTCCGATGCTTCAGGTAAATATCAGGTACGTCTCTCCGGCAAATATGATGAAGTGGGCTATCTGGTCACCAAAAAGAACTATAAAGACACGTTGATCATCGTGCGGAATGGGCAGGCTTTCCCGAAGACCATTACATTGACCAAGGCCGCCTCGGAAGCGACAGAGGAACCGGAGATTGACAAATCCAGGTTCTTTAAGACTGTCGTTAGCAACCGCCTTCGGCGACATCTCCAGAATGTGAATATGGGGGAAGAGCGTTTTGGACAAATCTCCTTATTTCCAGGCTTCGGCACGAATGGCCTTTTGGCAGGCAAGATCACCAATTATGTTTCGGTCAATGCCACAGTGGGGTTGTCCTACGGAATCAAGGGGGTGGACCTTTCGGGCGCCGCCAGCATTGTGCGGGCAGATTTACGTGGGGCTCAAATTGCCGGAGCGGCCTCCTATGTCGGTGGAGATATGAAAGGTGCCCAGTTTGCAGGAGCGGTCAATACGACCTTTGGCAATAGTACAGGCAGTCAAATTGCTGGAGCTCTCAACGTGAATCGGGGGAAATTCAAAGGAATGCAAGTGGCTGGTGCTGCCAACAATGCCTTGGATATCAAGGGTATTCAAATGGCAGGAGCCGTAAACTGGTCCGAGGAATTGCGGGGGCTGCAGTTGGCTGGCGCACTCAATTATGCCCATGGAAGTGCCAGGGGGTTGCAAGTGGCCGGAGCAGTCAACTACGTAAAAGATGAGATGTCAGGACTGCAAGTCGCCGGTTTCTTGAATTACGCCTACACCCTTTCTGGAGTACAGATAGGTGTCGTCAACGTAGTCAACGAAGATAAGGGTGGTATTTCCCTGGGTCTCTTCAATGTGGTCAAAGGCGGCTTGAAGGCGCTGGAGTTGGCTGGCAATGACATAGCACCCTTCAATGTAAGCTTCCGTATGGGGACCTCCAGGTTCTATAACATCTACCAGGTAGGGATACAACCATGGGCAGGGGAGTTCTGGCACTATGGCATGGGTCTCGGCACCCATTTTGAGCTGCCAAGGCAATACTTTGGGAATATCGAGGCGATTTACCTGGACATCAGGCCAACCTCTGGAAGCTCCGATGGCAACTACAATATCGCCAGGTCGCAAATCAATCTAGGCTATCAACTCAACAAACGCCTGGCTATCGTTGGAGGCCCCGCACTGAATATCGCGATTCGCGACCGTACCATCCCTGATACTTTTGATCTGGAACCCGGTTGGCTCTTGCTCGAAAATGATGATGTCAGCATGTGGATAGGCTATCGTCTTGGCTTGCGATTCTAAGTCCTGGAAGTTTCTTCAAGCTTCCTTTCACGATACTCAAAAAGTTCTAAAAAGTTGATCGATGATGGTGGGGGTAAATACTGCTGAAGGCTCCATGATGATGAGACTCAAAATACAAACTCATCATGCACGCAAAAATCAAAGCATACACTTTTTTCTTCCTGCTCCTGGCTCAACTCAACGCGCAGCAACTCACTCAAACCTTGAGGGGCGCTATTCAGGATCAGGACACTAAGGCACCATTGATCGGCGCCACGGTCCAAATCGTCGGGTCCGATCCAGTGGTAGGTGCTGTCACCGATCTGGAGGGTAGATTCCGAATTGAGGATGTTCCGGTTGGCCGCATCACCTTGCTTGTTCGATATGTGGGATATGAGGAACAAGTACTTTCAAACCTCATCATATCGGCTGGTAAAGAACTGGTACTGAATGTTGCTCTTTTGGAATCGGCTGAAATGCTCGAGACTGTGGTGGTTACAGGTACCGGACCCGCTTCCGAAGTACTCAATGAAATGGCATTGGTCAGCTCACGGTCTTTCAGTGTTGATGAAACCAAGCGTTTTGCAGGGTCGCTCAACGATCCGGCCAGGATGACCGCTTCCTACGCCGGTGTTCAGTCCAATGCTGAAGGTTCCAACGAAATCGTCGTTCGGGGTAACTCCTCAAAAGGCATACTATGGCGTCTGGAGGGGGTGGAAATACCCAACCCCAATCACTTTGCCAATGAGGGCTCCACAGGCGGGCCGATCAACGCACTCAACATCAACATGCTGAGCAATTCCGACTTCCTTACGGGGGCGTTTTCGCCTGAATACGGCAATGCCCTTTCTGCCGTGTTTGACATCAACTATCGCAAGGGCAACAACGAACAAAATGAGTATACCGCCACCGCCAGTACACTAGGTCTGGAACTATCGGCGGAGGGCCCTTTCTCGGACAATTACAATGGATCGTACCTGGTCAACTACCGATACTCTACCCTGGCGCTTATTGCAGAAGCAGGCATAATGGATTTTGGAGGCGTTCCAAGATATCAGGATGTGTCTTTCAACATCAATCTGCCGGTATCACAAAAACACTATTTTACCTTATTCGGATTGGGAGGACTGAGTAATATTGGTGGAGATCAAGAAGATGATGATGAGGTAGTCGTTTATCGATTTGATTTCGAAACGGGTGTCGGTGTAGGAGGCATGACCCACAATTTCCTAATCAATCAGAATACATACCTGAAAAGCGTGGTCTCCGTGTCTGGCACGAAGCTGGATTATAATGACAACATACCTGAGGGCGAAGGTTTCAAAAGAATTGAGGATTCGGGCTTCAATAAGTGGGATGTGCGTATCTCCTCCAGCCTGAACCACAAAATAAATGCCCGCCACAAGCTAGAGTCCGGACTGATCTACAGCAAGAAGCACTTCAATATTGAGGCAAGGAGACTCAATTTCGAAACTGATGAGTTGGAGACTGGCCTCCTGGACGAAGGTAATGCCGATGTATTTCAAGCTTTTAGTAGCTGGCGATTCAGACCAACCGAGAATTGGACAATTACCAGCGGTGCACATTTCTTAAGGTTTGGACTCAATGGAAACTATTCCCTGGAACCGAGGATAGGAGCAAGGTGGGATATTGCTGATCGGCATGCGCTCACTATGGGTAGCGGTCTGCATAGTAAGTTGGAAAGTGTCTCGATTTACCTGGCCCGCCAAATGGACGAAAACGGTCAGTACTTCAGGCCCAATCAGGATTTAGATATCACCAAATCGGCGCATTTTGTACTTGGCTATGACTTCCAGTTAAACCCCAGTACGCATATCAAGCTAGAGACATACTATCAGCACTTGTATCATGTGCCGGTCGAAAATGACGTGAACAGCACCTATTCTCTGCTGAATATGGTTGAGGACTACACCACATTGGATCTGGTCAATGAAGGAACCGGTCGTAATTACGGAGTCGAGGTGACCGTTGAGCGTTTTCTTACCAATGGCTTCTATTATCTTGGCACGTTGTCGCTCTTCGAGTCCTTTTACACACCGATGGATGGTGTTGAGCGAAGGACACGATTCTCTAGCAATTATGTGTTCAATTTCCTGGCCGGAAAGGAATTCCCAATTGGTCGGGCAGAGAAGAACAAAGTACTCTTTATCAATGGTAAGGTCTCTTTGGTGGGTGGTGCTCCCTACACGCCAATCGATCTGGAAGCTTCCCGGGCCCTGGGGTCTGAAGTGTTGGTAGATGAAGCCTATTCCGAGCGCTGGGACAATCTTACCACTTCCAACTTCTCCATCGGCACACGACGAAACAAGGGCCGAACGACCCGGGAATTCAAGGTGGACATCCAAAATGTGACTAATGCCCAGGCGCGAGCCAACCACTACTACATAGAGACTACAGAGGAAATTTATGAAAACAAGCAATTGCCTTTCTTTCCCACGATATCATATAGTGTGAGTTTCTAACGTTCATCCAGGACGTTGGAATTGACGACCCCGCTTTGTCGGGGTTGTCGCTTTTTTTGGAATCAATACAACGCCATATCAAAACGCCTTCTGAATTTTCGGGTGACCTCTGACGTTGGACCTTCAAGCAGAAAGAAGGCGACTGCTGCTTTTCTGGGGAGTTCATCCTCGTAATTTTTGTCGAGCATCACTGCCTCAATTAGCAATTCAATGCCTCGGTTCTTATCACCTTGTCGGAGGGCGTCTGCAGAATCATGTAACTTTTTCGCAACAGGGAGGTCTACGCTCCCCTCACAGTTGAGTAAGCTCGCCAGGTCCTTTACCGCAGTCGCCTCCTGGAAGAGTTTGTCATTGGCTCTGAATGCTGTTACCAGGGCTTTGGCTTGATTAGGATCTCTCCAAATTATCAATTTCGCCAGCTCCAGTACACCGGGTTGGAAGTCTGAGTGGTGCTCCACGAAGGAGGCTAGTTGCTTCTCACGGTTGTCAGAAACCAGTATTTGCTGCAGTTGATTCAACCGCTCATCTGGAAGGTGTTGTTCCAACCATGCTGCTATTTGATATTTTGGGAGGGCACCTGTAAACCTGTCTATTTCCTCACCTAGGTGGAACAGGCGAACGTCCGGGATTCCCCGAATGCCGTATTTCTGACTCACATCGGGATGCTCATCCACATTCACCTTGACCAGTTTCCACTTTGATTGCTCAGCTTCCAGTTCTTCAAGCGCCGGCCCAATGACCTTGCAAGGCCCGCACCAGGGAGCCCAAAAATCTACCAATATCGGTTGGGTTTGACTGGGGGTAATTACTTCTTTTTCGAAGTCCATTTCTGTGTTCACGGTTTACAATCGAGTCAACAAAAAAACAGGTTCAAATGGTTTCCTACCCGTAATGGACGAAGGGCAAAAAGTAAATCTTTTGCCACTCAGCAAACCAAGCGGGCCCCTCATTGGTAATGTTTATCGGACAAAATGAATACGGAAGACCGCTTACGGGAAATTCTGAAGGGTTGCCTTCAGAACAGTAGAGCAAGCCAAAAGGCACTCTACCAGCATTTTTATGCCTATGGCATGAGCATTGGTCTTCGTTACTCTAAAGATGAGGAGGAGGCTGTGCTCATTTTGAACGATAGCTTTATGAAGGTCTTCAAATATCTCAAAAACTTCGACCTGGACAAACCATTCAAACCATGGCTTCGAAGAATATTGGTCAACACCGCGATTGACCATTACAATGTGCACGCCAAGGAGCCGTCGAAAGTCGATCTTGACGATGTACAAAAGGCCGATGACACGCAAGATGCCATCAGTGGGATATCCTATCAGGAAATTATTTCACTCATGAGACATCTGCCACCATCCTATCGCACCGTATTTAACCTTCACATAATAGAAGGTTTTTCGCATGAGGAGATCGCCAAGCAATTAGGTGTTTCCGTAGGGACAACTAAGAGCAACCTCTTCAAAGCGAAGAAGAAAATGAAAGAATTGTTGGAGGAATTTTTTCAAATCAGTTAATGGCAAAAGGAAGAGAGAGTCTTGATGATTTTTTGAAGAAGGCGCTGGAGAGCTATCAGCAGCAGGATATTCCATTCAATGAATCATATTGGCAGGAAATGGAAAACATGCTCGATGCGGAAATGCCTATCACTTCCTCTCCGAGCAACACCTATCACTATGCATCGAACCTCATATCTGCCGTGAGTGCATTGGTATTGGTGCTTGGCATAGTCCTGAACTACAATGTTCAAAAGCAAAATGCGCTAATCAATCAGGAGCCTCAAGTCCAAGAAGATCCAGTGGAGCAGACAACACTACCGGACAACCAACTGACTAACCCACCAACCGCACCTGCTGCAAATGAGTCTGACCCGGTCATTGTCCGGAAAGCTGAACCTGACACAAAAACTGAAGAACGGTTGATCGCACCCCTTTCACCGTCAGATGTCTCCAAAGTCCAGGAAGGAGATCCTTCAGAAACTTCATCGGTTGAGGTAACTGATGAAGCTCGGGACGCCAATCCATTAGTCAATCAGGAGGCAGATGTGGAGGAGGTACGATCAGAAGATCGACGTTCACCCAGTGGCGAGTCGGGAAATAGTGAGTTGGAGCCTCGGATGAAATCAACCCAGGTAAGAGCGTTACCGGGTGGCGTGGGACGGAGAGGAGTTGATGGGGATTTCCATTCGGATGCGCAACTGCCCGCTTCCCTTAGTAGCATCCCCGAAAGGACAACCCCGGAACAAGTCGATCAAATCATCGCAGCGAAAGCGGCTTCAGTCTACCCTAGATTTGCCATCAGCGTAGTTTATTCTCCCGATTTGAGCAGCAATGCACTATTTCAGTACAACCGATTCGGCTCAGAGTTTGGGCTATTGCTGGAGTATCGCCTGGCAAGAAGGTTGAGTATAGAGGGTGGTGCACTGCTTACGCGGAAGCGATACAAAACGGATGCTGAAAATTATGAATCCCCGGCAGGCTTTTGGGCTGCACAGACTGACGGTGTAATACCATCAGAAGTGGATGCCAGTTGTAGGGTGCTGGATGTGCCAATCAACTTACGCTATCGAATTTTGGAAAACGATATTCATGCGATTAGTACTTCCCTGGGTGTGAGTTCCTATTTCATGCTTACAGAGGATTATGATTTTACTATGCCTTGGGGTACATGGTATTGGGGAACCAAGGGTAGCAATCAGCATTTCCTCGGCGTCGGGAATATTCAGGTACACTATGAAAGAAAACTCGGTAGGCAGTTTGCGATGGAAATAGCACCTTTCCTCAAGGTGCCCCTAACTGGCTATGGTCATGGTAATATTCGATTCCATACCTTGGGTGCTCTGGTGGGTATCAAAAGGTATTTTGGATTCAAGCCAGCCAGGAACTAAGGGCTTTCGTAGTCATTATTCCGGTTCTTCCTGGATTTTTCCGGTTTATCCTTGGACATTTAGTGGAAATGGATGGATCCCTTACTTTCGAATCATAGATTTTTTACCAGTTCAGCTATAAAGACCATGACCATCGAAACAAGCGCACCAGAAATTACAAGAGAGGATGAAGGACTATTCCAGGAATGTGCAGCTAATATCCTCAAGAACCTCAACAAGGCTATCGACAGACAGAAAGAGCCTCCCAATAAGATTTCTCAACTGCTAACCATGAAGTGGTACATTGAGAACAACTTAGAAGAAGAAACAAACTAAGGTTAACTGATAATTAAGTGAAGGCCAATTCGCAATGCGGGTTGGCCTTTTTTTTGTTGGTGGGAGGTGATAAACGATGGAATTGCTATGGAATCTGGGACATGGCGCAGATTCTTCTGAACCTTTTAAATTCTCAGATAGTATAACCCTCATGGATTTCTTAATTTCGAAAGTTCAGAAAGTACAGCATTGTAATTTGGAATTTCAGGAAGCAAAAGACACGCTGATAGAAGCCTGGGGTACGTTGGGAAGTAGCTGGGGGATCAATAAGGCCATGGCTAAGATTCACATACTCCTACTCATTTCTCCGGACCCCCTGAGTGCTGAGGACATCATGGAACAGCTCAACATCAGTCGAGGCAATGCCAATATCAATATCAGGGCGTTGATTGATTGGGGTTTGGTCCATAAGAAGCTCATCCCCGGGGAGCGAAAGGAGTATTTTTATCCAGTGAAGGACATGTGGGAGCTGGTGCGCATCGTGGCTACGGAACGAAGAAAGAGAGAAATAGCGCCCGTAACGAAGATACTCCGTGATGTTGAGAAGATAGATACAGAGGGGAAGGCCGAGAAAAAGGAGTTTGTTAAAGCCGTCAGAGGTATGATCGACCTCATTGACAGCGCGGACCTTGCACTTGAGAAGCTTATACAAATCGAGAAGAACAGATTTCTAAAGACACTACTCTCTCTCAGATAATTTTTTTATTTAAAACTTTCAGTACTTTTTGAAAGTTCGGAATTATAGGTACATTTGAATATCATTAAAAGTATAAGTCATGTCAGAAAGAGAATTCGGAGCTGCCATTTACGATTGCGAAAAACCCCTTTTTGGATTTGCGATGAAGCTTACCAAAGACAGGGATGA
Organism: Cyclobacteriaceae bacterium; assembly: GCA_965601475.1. Classification (GTDB taxonomy): domain Bacteria; phylum Bacteroidota; class Bacteroidia; order Cytophagales; family Cyclobacteriaceae; genus JAWPMT01. Next base: position 4,300,059 of record OZ271832.1, read on the forward strand.
TGCCAAGGATCTAATTCAAGAGACTTTCATCAAAGCATACACGAATAAGGAGAAGTTCAAGGAAGGAACAAATCTGAAGGCGTGGCTCTATACAATCATGCGAAACTCTTTCATCACGCAATATCAGAAGACAGTGAGGCAGAAGACTTACGTTGATAATTCCGAAGATCTTCATCTGCTCAATAGTGCATCAAGCGTCTCGGCGAATGAAGGCGAGCACAACCTCAGTTTCGAGGAGATACAGCAAGAGATTCGACGATTGGAGGAGAAGCATATGGAGCCGTTTATTCTGTATTTCAGGGGTTTCAAGTACATCGAAATAGCGGAGCGTCTGAATATCCCTTTGGGTACGGTGAAGAATCGAATACACGTCGCTCGGGAACAACTCAAGGACTACATTCTAAAATACAGAGGCGAACTGGCGTATAATTAATACAAGATTGATTTGACTTTTCGTAAGGGCTGAGGTTTACTCAGCTTTTTTTCTGATGATAGTCACGGTGAAACTGACGAAAATCAGCCTCTAGAGCCATTGCAAACGTTTGCATAATTCTTAGTTTTATAATCAAAACCTAAGAATATGAAACGAGCTGAAGACTGTGTTATGGTGAAAGGTAGGTATGATCGCCAATTATATTCTATCAAGTTTCATGATCTGCAACGCATTTCCGAACTGATCAGGCTGTATCAGGACAGTATTTACAATCTTCCGGACGAGGAAAAGATTGATGCATATCCTGTTTTTGACGACAGACCCGATACGCACAGATGCGAGTTGCGGGTCAACGAAATTGTTTTTGTTTGAGTTTAGGAGATACTACCAGACCACCGAAAGAATAGGAAATAAGAGAAGGCCAAGACCTTACTCTTGAAGAGTTGCTGGTTGCACTCTTCCATGAGATGATGAGCATTTGCTAATGCTAGAGCGTCGATGATATGAGAAGGTCGGCCCGTCTGGCACTCTCTCAATTTGTCTTTTATTTGATTCTTGCTCCCCTCCCAGGAATTCAGGTCGGTCCCCCAAGAAACTTCTTACTGGCCATTCAGATTGAAACTGAATTTCTAGTGTTTGGAATTTAGAAATGGGAGATCTTCCAGGGAGGTAGAAGTTGCTCTCTCATACAGTGTTCGTTTATCAATTATTCTCTGGTAGTGTATTCCTCTTTATGATTAACCATAGGCTGAGCGCCAGTTCGGCGATAGCCATGATTAACATGATCACCACCATCCACACATTCGGTAGGTCAAAGTCCACAAAAAAGATTGCATAGGTGAAAGAAGCGAGCATCAATAGCAGACCCAGACTTTTCGGGATATATCCTGATCGGAAGACGGAATAGCCAAGTATGAAAATGTGCATCGCAAAAAACAGGTATCCAACAAGCTTTATGGATGCGTAGTCGTAAACATCAATCATTTTAGATGCCAGTACAAGCAACCCAATCATCAATAGAAAAGCATAGAGCAGTCTGAGCAGCGCGGTGGCCAATGCCAGGTGCTTGTTGGCGGGTTTCAACACCACGAAGAGTGCCAGACCAATGACTGAATCAAGCATCAGAACAAGGAGATATCCAACAACGGCAAAACCGAAAAGCTTCCCATTGGCCTCAATATCTCGGGCCAATGCTTCTGTATCTCCTGGCACAACAAAATTGGCCAGGAGAAGATCATCAACTACGGTGACAATGACAACCGAAGCGATAAATGCCACCCCTACAGCCAGGGCCGCGTTATTCGTAGATAAGCCAGGTATTGGTTTTTTCATGTGCCCCTATGTATGAAATGAAAAGTAATGCTCCTGCTTCATGTTTGGTTTCAGTGTAAGGTAGGTGAGAACTGGTCTTAGAATACTCAATTTTACATGTTAAGGAAAGATCCAGGCAAACCCCATTTTAACTGGAGTTTCTACAGCGGTTTTGAGAATATGAGCCCTCTATTCTCAAAGCCGATTTTTTGGTAGAATGCGTGACTATTTGTTCGGTGAAGTGCGCTATCCAATTCGATTTTAATGCAATCATGTTCCTTGGCGATGACTGTGATTTGTTCAAGCAGATGAGAGCCTATCCCAATTCCTCGATAATGCTCATCGGTTATTAGCTCATCTACATGACCAAGGTTGCCGGCAGCCCACAAATTATTCTTAATCGTGAGTGAACAGAAACCTACGATTTGGGAATCAACTTCAGATATGATCATTTGTTGATTCTCAGAGTCAAGGGCTTTTGCAAATACTTCTTGAAGTTTCAGTTTATTGAGTTCTTTATCTGGCCATAATTGCTTCAGGAGCTCAAAAACTTCGATGAAGTCATCTCGGTAGGCTCTTCTTATTTGAAGGTTCATGTGGAAACTAAGAAATGTTTGAATAGATATTACAACTTTCTAATTTATTCCAATTTCCTTCTCTCGATTAAGTCGTTGATGAATGCGGTCGTTTGACCATCCCAATAGAATAGCCTGCATCGGCCATCTTCGAAATCATGAGCGCAATTGGGGTAACCGTAGAGATAATGAGCACAGTTCGGGCATAGTTTCGACATCTTTGAAGCCCCCAAGTAGAAGTCACTCCCACATTCGTCGCATGTACTTATATTTCTTTCCAAGTCCATTGATGACCTTATCATCTGTCAGCAACTTAACTCCAACCAATCTTTTCCTTGTTATCTTCTTCCGCTTAGCTAGCCGGTGCGAGGTTATGGCAGTGAAATTTGTACGCTAGAACTCTTCCGTTCGGGTCAGAATTCCTTTCTTGTTGTAGTGTTTCACGATTTTGAGCGTTCCGTCCGGATTAAAATACTTCACTTGCCCTACTGGTTTTCCGTCCTCGAAAGTTCCCTCAACCCTAACATTTCCATTATTGAAATAATCCCGATGAAATCCAGTGCATTTCGTAGAACAACAACAGTAGCCCATAAAATTTGGATGGGATAGTGGTTCAAGACATTCATGAATCTTGGACCTAGAAAGCGTGTCAACGTTCATGCCCGGTTCAATCGTTACTTCTATATGAATGAATTCCAAATCGTGTCGCAATTTGTAGTTTCCCGCGTCCTCAAGTTGGATGGTTCCGAGTGTATCCTGAATCGTGAAAGTGGTTCCTTGTTTTTCCAATGAATAGAGAAGGGCATATTCATAGGAGCCGTTGCATGAGTCGAACAGTACAAGATTGTATGTGGACGCCTGAGCATTTGCCCGAATAATGAACAGGGTAAGAATCAATGTAGCGATATATCTCATCGGCAGAAAAGGGCCGTAGCACGCACCCGCAACTAACCCAAACTAATCTTTTTGGGGTGATTTTCGTGGAACATGCTATTCGGATTGCGCCAAAGCCTTAGCCCCGAAAACCATAAATGAATGAGTTAAATTATCAACAGATGAGATTGGTTGTTTGGATTACCGCGATTTTAAGCTTGATTAGATATGAGTTGGCTGCACAGCCAGATCTCCAAACAGGAGTTTGGATAACCGCTCACACCGATCGCAATCCGACTATTTCGCCGGATGGCACGTGCATGATCTTCCAGTCTGATAGGTCGGGGCGTCGGGCACTTTATATGTGTTCTGTCGATGGTGGTCCAGTCACAGTCTTCCTGGATAGTGGTGACGAACCAAGATATGCGGACTGGTCACCTGATGGTAGGCGTGTTGTTTTTGCTGCTGACGTCAATGGCGAGGATGATATTTTCGTAATAGATATCGATGGGACCAATCGTCGGCGGTTGACAGAGCACCCTGCACGGGATGGCCATCCGCGCTGGAGTCCGGACGGATCTCGGATCTTCTTCAATTCCGAACGCGTCGCATCTGAGCCAGAAGCGCCGCAAACGGGTGAGGATGTTGTCGATATATTCAGCATCGGGTCGGACGGAACGGATTTGAGACGCCACACCTGGTGTCGTAGCGAATGTTCCTATCCATCTTTATCACCTGACGGCACCACGCTGTTGTACCGACGTGTATTTTGGACGGAGGAGGTCGACGGGACGCGTGTGCGCAACTCGGAGATTGTTACAGCAAATCTCGATGGATCCGGAGAGCTGAACCTCACCCAGAATCCTGCTTATGACGTATATCCCATTTGGTCGCATGACGGAAGTTGGGTTTACTTCAGCTCCGTTAGACCCGCAGCAGAGCGCAGGATGTATTTGTGGCGAATACCAGTGAAGGGCGGTTCAGCGGAACGCCTTACCGAAGGAGACTGGCATCATCGGCAGGCCGTTCCTGACAGACAGGGTAACAGAATTTACATGTTTGCATTTATGCGTAAGGACAGAACAGACGTAGGATATATTACGGCTATTGACGTCCCGAAGGAATAGATATAGTCCTAAGCACTACTGGAACTTGCAATGCATGATTGGTCCGATTCAACCCGCCTTTCACAAAGAAGAATTGAAGCTCGAATTCTCTATTTCTCGCGGCTCCGAGTTCTGGGGAAGCGGAGATCAATCCATTCGGAACTTACCAAACCAATCCTTTCGGGGTGAATTAGGCTTTGCGGAAGGCGGCAGTGGCGTCTGGGTGCTCGGAGAGATATGTCTACAACATCATCAAGGAGATAGAGGGTTAGTTTGAGATGCCTTCAAACCAATCCATTTCTGGAAAAAACAAAAAAAGCAATACACCTATTGATGCATTGCTCATTAAGAACCAGCTATGGAAAATAGATACTCACTATTTCTCCTGCGAAGGTAGTTAATGTCACTTATACACTAACTTTAGTTCGATCAATAGACGTGGAAGTCCGATGAGTGGAAGGCTGGAACAAACACACGGAAATTGCCCCTATGAGCGGGGGAAGTAAGATGGAATCAGAGTAGCGCGGGACTGGAGCATAACCACAAGCCTACCAGTCCCTTCCATAGCTACTTCATAGTGCCTTAACAACACCTACCTTCGGAGATTGGTTTTGGTGATGAAAAGGCAATGCCCACTTCTTCCCAACCGCGATTCCCAGGATCGGAAGTGATAGTGCATTTTAGCGGTCATCAGGCGACCAACTTATTTCCTCATAAAATCTGATGCACTGAAGTCTCGTACGTGACTACAACGTTTGATGCCAGCGAGAGGCCACTTAGGACTGCGGAGGAAATTGCAAGCAAGAATAGGAATATCGCTTTCTTATCGAATTGATGAGTGTCAATCCGGCCGTTACGCGGCCAGGAGCCTACATGGTGTAGCGTCAGCTTCTTGAGGGACAAAATGCCGCGACACCTGAACAAATTCGGAGCTGCCTTAGGGTCATATCAACCAAAATTCCCAAAGCAACAACCGAACCCATTTGCATGGTTTGACTTGAGCTATTGTGGTATTCTTACCAATACCTCATTTGCAGTATAAAGACGGTGTTTATAAAGCGGAGCTTTACCGGTATTAATCAAACTTAACTAAACAATTTATTGCTATGAGTTTTTCATTTTCCGGCCTTTTAAATACTGGTGCCACTGTTGCTAGCTTTTCCGGTAATCCAAATGTTCGACCCTCAGTTTGTCGAGGTCCGGGCAATGCGTGGTATTACGCAGTAACCGATAACGGTATTCCGAATGATACCTATTCGGTCTATAATGCTGCTAGCGCCACAACCCCTATAAAAACCGTCACAGTTCCTTCTACAGGATTACAACCTGTTTTGGTCCAATGCAATGGTACTTTGTACTTGTTTTATGCTTCTACCTATAACAACAATATGAGCATGTCCTGGAATTACATTTCTACTGTCGATGGTACTACATGGTCAGACGCCTCAAGTGTTCCAGGTATAAGTGGCGATTGGGCATTTGTTTATCAATTGAGTGCAGCTAGTCACAAGAATCCTGGTGATAGCTCAGAAACACTCTACATTGCTTTTTCTGCCGAAACTGGCTTGCCTGGGTCTTGTACCTATTTTTTAGCTACGCTTTCTGGTTCTACCTGGTCATCATTGGCATCTTTCAATATTGCAGGAAGCACGTCAATTATGCCACAAATTACCCCTTCTTTGGTGTCTTATGACGGAAGTTTATTTGTAGCAGCTGCATCTGATAGTCATCATATCGCCATATTTTACTTAGTATACTTAGGTGCTCAAGCACATTTTAGTAGAGCGGCGAAGATTCCTACGAAAAGCACAGAGACCGTTGAAGTTGGCAACCCAATTCTTTTCGCCACTTCAAATGGGCTTTATTGTATGTATACCAAATTTGATCCCAATGATCCACATATCGAAGCGTACGTAAGTCAATACGGCTTAAACTGGAATTCGGATGCTATTTCTGGTACGCCACAAGTTCCAAACGGGTTTGATATTGCTCGCGATGATGCTGATACCGCTTGTAATTGGTTTTACTATGCCACGCCTGGAATCTCAAGTAATCCCACAATTGTAGACTACAACTACGGAAGTAACGCTTAAATAGTTTTTCGAACATACCTTACGAGAAATGCCTTTGTTGAAGTTAGCAAGGGCATTTTCTGTTTTATTACTTCTGCTGAATGGGCTAGGCATTCAGAACATCCCGACCATAACTGGCCCGGCACTTTTCTTCGCGCTAAGAACCCGGGCGAGGATGCGTCAGTGAGAGAGAGCGACTTACCTTACGTTCTTGCAGGCTCATTTGAAGTTCACAGAAGACAGTCGGATTTGCTCGTTGTAGGAATTAGAATAAGTTGAAAAGGTTCTGTCAGAAGTCCAGAGAGTTTTGGTTCCTTGGATTAAATTGTAATCCATGAATTCTAAGCGGAAATCGAATTCACCAACATCAATTTGAAAAATGCGAATAACATTGCTGCTGACCCAATGCGCATCTTCTACAATTACAGCAGTACCATAAAAAGCCAGTCGTTTTTGTTTGTTGGTGTTGAGATCCACAAGCAGAATTTCAGTATCGGGTGAGCTTCCGTAAGAAACAAGTTCACCATTCTCTTCCTTAAGAAGTAGGCCATATGAATCTATATCAATGTGCTTGTCTTGATTGGGAGATTCAATGAAAAAAGGCTCAAATAGTTCCAAATAGTCATCTGTAGAATCATATCCTGCCTGGATTTCGAACTCAAGGTTGGTTATGCTGACTTGCCTGAAGTCGCTCTGCTCAGCGTTGTGAAAAGTCAACCACCGTCTTTGGTTATTCTGAGCTAGAAGTTCAGACGCGATCAAGAGTGAGAGCAGCAATGTTAATATCCTCATGACTTTGCTCGATGGAAGTTAGCTACGGCTTCCATCCTACGCAACTTAACCCAAACCAACCATTTGGGGGTGATTTTCTTGGTGGTAGCTACTCGGGTGAGGTTGAGGCAGTGAGGGGCTGGCACGGGGCCTTGTTGTATGCTACGTCGATCCGAATAATCTCGACCAAAGTTGTTCAGTTTCTTCTTTGGTCCTAGACCGAGGAAATTCGTTCTGTTGACATCGGAAGATTTTGCACTGCTTCTTTGGAAAACTTGGACTTTTTACCTAGTATACTCATGTGAACTTTTGCCTCAGAGAATCTTCTCAATCAATGTACGAATTCAAGTACGATTTGAGAATTGCGCTTTGAGTATGAGGGTGTTGAGTTCATAAAAAAAGCCGATTAAGAGAAGTTAATCGACTTTTTTCAAGTAGCGAGAGGGGGACTTGAACCCCCGACCTCCGGGTTATGAATCCGAAATTTGGAGGTTTTTAAAAATTAACTTCCTGAAAAACAGTCACTTAATTTTTGGGACACCCTGGATAAACCACTGATTTTTTCTCGATTTTCTCCTCGAATTTTTGATAGAATATGGTGCAATTATAGGGTGAAGGAAGGACCATCTCCAAAGACTATTCGGATACTTCGTCATATTCAGGATCATTTGTGAGTTGCCTAAGAAGCGGGGTGAGGTGTGGGACTTAAAATATGTTTCAAGAAGTACTATATAGGCTTCTCACCTCCATCGGCTGATTGCAAAGTCATCCATATTCATTAAATAAATTGCTTATATGTTGATATATTCTCATATTTGAGAATAATATTGGCTGACTATGGCTGAAGATGCTTGGAATAAGTATGCGAAAAGACTAGTTAAATCAGAAATGCTAAGACGTGATATTAAGACTGAGGATTTGGTTTTATTGTTGGGAACAATCGGCATTCGTGAGACAAAATCCAGTATCAATAGCAAAATAAGCAGAGGCACTTTCTCAGCTGCATTTCTCCTTCAAGTTCTGCAGGTAATGGGATGTGACAAGCTAGAACTTACAAGCCCTACGGAAATGAATTTCAGACTACAAAATATATCCCAGGGAAGTCTCAATCTATGATAAAGCAAACTGAAAGTAAGAAGATAAAGACCTTAAGTTTATTCTCCGGTGCTGGAGGCCTTGACATAGGGTTTCATAAGGCTGGCTATGACATAGTTGCTTGTGTTGAGATAGAGCATAAGTATTGTAAGACACTCCTAAGAAATCGAGATATAGGGGTTTATTTCAGTAGGGACACTGCAATTCACAATGTAGATATAAGGGAATTCGATGCAAGAGAATATAAAGATTCAGGCATAGAATGTATTATTGGTGGGCCACCGTGCCAGACCTTTTCTGCTGCGGGCAGAAGGTCAGGCGGAGTAATTGGCACTGACGATGACAGAGGTCAACTGTATGAGGCTTATTGCAAAATTCTTGAAGTCCTTGATCCACAAGTATTCATTTTTGAAAACGTCTACGGCCTTCCAGGGGCAAATGGGGGCGGTCCTTGGAGGGAAATATTGGAAGCTTTTTCACAATATGGGTACAATCTAAGGGCTGAGGTCATTGATGCAGCTGACTACGGTGTTCCACAGCATCGAGAGCGGCTCATCATGGTTGGAACCAAGAGCCAAAATTTCATTTTCCCTATGCCGACGGTAGGGCCAGATTCAAATTCCAAATTGCCTTTGGTTTCTGTCAATGATGCCATTGGTGATTTGCAGAAGAGAACTGAGAAATATAGCCTAGGATTAGGTGGCCTATATGGACATTTACTACCGGAGGTTCCTGAAGGGTTGAATTATGCATTCTTCACTTCTGAGATGGGGCATCCCGAACCTGTCTTTGCGTGGAGGTCAAAATTTCATGACTTGCTGTACAAGGCAGACAGAAATCTCCCATGTCGAACTTTAAAGGCGAACCCAGGAAAATTTACAGGGCCATTTCATTGGAAAAACAGACATTTCACGATTGATGAATTGAAAAGAATTCAGACATTTCCAGATGATTATGAATTGGTGGGATCTTACAGTCAAATTGTTGAGCAGATTGGAAATTCCGTTCCACCAGCGCTGGCTGAGGTTATTGCTGAGTCAGTTCAGGAACAGATTCTCAGACCTTGTGATCGACTGAAGCATCCAGTGAGATCTGATGAGTTCAAGTCAACCTTTCGTCAAAGACAAAGGGAGCGTAGCAAGCGATTCAAAGACATAGCTCAGAGGGCAATCATCAAGAAATATGGAAAACCCAAGTCGTATGACGACTATGACATTTCTAGGTTAAAACCAATTACCTCCAAGTACTACAGCCTATATACCTCTAGGTTTGCCAGATTGGAATCAAAAACAAAGCCAAAATCTGGTGATTTCTTAGTCATCAATACGACTGAACTTGGGTCGCATATAAGAATGGATATAGAAGACAGTTTTGGGTCACACAAGGAATATCGTTGGGAGTTGAGCGTGTCTGGTTTGAGGAAGTATTTGCCTCATTTCGACACCCTGAAGCTGAGTTTCGATATGACGGGTCTCGATTCGATCTTCTATGCATGGAAGGAGGTTGAACGAGTTCTCATAGATAGATCAAAATTCTTTACTCTTATCGACATTTATGGTCATTACGCCAATAGAGGAGATGTTGTAGATGTTGCTTCAAATATTGGTTGTGAGAGTAAGGATTTACTAGTCAGCCTTCTTCAATTCTTTGGACAAACAAACAACTGTGGTGATTTCATCAGCTTGGAATTCTTAGTTGATAAGTTTCAAACTTCAGAAGAGGAGTTGATGTCAGTGATTGAGACTCTCAGAAACATGAGATATGATATTAGAACCTATGAAACTCATCCTATTATTGGCTTGGGAAATGTTCTCTGCACCTATCCTTTTCCTCTTCTATCCGAGAAAGCAATGGTAATTAGCCGTGCAAAGTTGAACCGAGAAAAAATTGATGAAAGACAAATTCGATTTGCTTAGGGAGATTCTGGAGGGTTGCTATAGGGAAGCAGAGAAAATGATTCAAGCAGACATAGCCTTGGACCCTTCAAGAGTTCACGTTCAAAAAGCACACGATCTGGCAGCTATAAAGCATGCATCCAGAGGTGCTGCAATTACTCTTTTGGCCTATAAATTGATGGTTCCAGATCAAGACATAAGATCTCACAAAGACGAATATGAATCAGGGTTTTCTGCCAGAACTTTCGACACCAAAGTCACAGTACCCTTTTTGATCGAGAAGTCACTGCCTAGGAATGTTGAGAGTCATTGGCTAACTCAGACGCTATCATTTGCGGGTGTTTTGAATAGGGATGTTATCCTTAAAACTCAACCAAAAAACTCTGGGATTCTCCTAATTGAAGTTGTAAACTTATGTGAAGAGTTGGATTTGCATAGTACCCGGGAAATGCTGATTTCGATTTTTTATGAGCTTATTTTGATTCGAAATAAGGATAAGGTAACTCTAACTCGTCCAAAGAATTTACCCATTGATACTGTCCAAGACATTGTTAATACCCACTTTGAACAAAAATATAAGAACAACGCGCCCAGGTTGCCGCAACTCGCGATATATGCCTTATATCAAGCATTGATTGGAAAAATAGACAGATTTGCTGGTCAATCCTTGGATACTTTACAGCGTATGAGATCAGCAGACAGGAAAGCCGGTACCGTCGGGGATATTGTAGTGGTTGATTCAAATTCAAACCCGGTGGAGGCCGTAGAGATTAAGTACCAGCAGAGGATCTCTGATATACATGTTTGTGAGGCCATTGAGAAAGTGAGAGGGGCAAGTGTATCTAGATACTACATTCTTTCAACTGCTGGTATTTCCGAAGATGACCTTCAGGTAATCTATGAGAGAAAATCTTCATTTCTTAAGCAGAACGGATGTGAGATTATCGTGAATGGAATAGTGGAAACCATTGGTTATTATTTGAGACTTCTTCCGAACACTACTGAGTTTCTCTCAAACTATGCGACTTTGGTCGAAGTCGACAAAGACACGGGTTATGAGCATCGAATTGCTTGGAATGAAATATGTTCTCAAATCTAGGGGGTTACTAGCTCCGTCGTCCTCATCACCTTCTTCGTATTAGCTACTCGGGCGAGGTTGCGGCAGTGAGGGTTGATCCATGGTAGCTGGAGTTGTGTGGATATGGCTGAGGAGTATAAAGAAGCTCCAAAATAAATCACAGCCATGAGGTAGCATCAGTCAAGGCCTCACTTTCCGTTTCCCATCCCCCTATATCGTCGGCATGTTGAGCTAAATCAAGAAGATAGGAGCTTCGTGGTTGGAATGGGGTTCTTTGGCTATCAACCTCCTGTATGAATTGGTGAACAAACTGTTCCTCCTGATTATTTCTATCCTCCCACTGCATCAATACTTGCAGGACGTTTATAGCCTTATTTAGAATAGACTTCTGAGGATTTGTGAGTCCACCTTGAAGTTCAGGTACCTGTCCAGCCCCAACAGAGGTTGATAGATCTTCGCTTAACCATTGAGTACTCTTCCAAGTCTGTCCCCCGAATATTTTCCAATTCTTCTTCAGGTAGAATTTCGCATCACAATGGAAAGAATTTGGAATCATTGCGAGCAGTTTACTCCTATCCTGTAGAGATGGCTTCCTGTTCTCAATGAATTGCGGGAGAGTCCCAAAATTTGGGGTGACTTGGTATTCTACTCGCTTCTCCTTTGATTTTTGAGCAACTAAGAACTTTTCGATAGGGGACTCAACTTTGGAAAAATGGCTTTCAGAATGAAAATTATTGCTCTTTGCAGTGCCTAGAAACATGTTTGCGGCTTCTGAAGGCCCGTTGAATTTACCTCTAATCTGATGCAGTCTGGTTAAATTCTGATCTCTACTTACGCTGGGATCCTTTAAAATGTTTTTGTTTTGCATATCGAGGTGTGTCCATTTAAGGTTGGCTGGGTCGGTCGTTCCAGTTAAGCTGTCAAAGATCATCGTGGTTCGACTCGAGGCCCAAGCTCCCGTTAGGTTGGTGTAATGTGGACTTCTCGAAGGGTAGGTTTTAGGGACGTTGTTATCATCTACATCCACATTAAACATGTCCATGCCTGGATTTTGAATCATCCTTTGGACAATCATCCTTTCACCCATCATATCAGCCTCCTTTTCCAGTCTGGCATCATCATTCACAGATATCCCCCGTTTGAGCTGCATCGTGGGTTTCACCCTACCTTGCTTTTGCTGGACTACATGCCAAGCTTCATGAGGCAGGTGCTTCTCCTGGCCGGGCGCTACATGAATATTGGACCCTTGGGCATATGCATGGGCATTCAATTGAGCGGGCTTGTCAGAGTTGTAATGGACCTTCACATCATCCATATTGTAACCTGACAGGTTTTCAATGCCGGATTTTAGATTTTCTGGGAGGCCGGTATTGTTAGGTTTTGGAGTGGATCCTTGTTCCAAGCTTCCAGGCTGAAGTTGCTTAACAAACTTTCCCTGTACGGTTTCCTCTTCTTCCTCTGCCACCCGTTGCACAGATTCCCCCGCCAACAAAGTCGCAGAAAGTGTTTCCTGGGTACCCCAGAAATTCTGTCCCGAGCGTGCGGCCGAAGCTATTGAACGACTTGGTTGGTAGGATTTGCTATTTTCGGCTCGCATATTCAGTGGCAGCTTGATAATTCATTGCTTGGTAAACGAATCCCCCTGACTAAATCCATCGGTAATCAGGAATGCATCCATGGTATTATTTGATGTTTGAATAAATCGCCAGGCTTGTTCGGTATTTCCGGAGACATAACTGACCTCGTAAGCGGGCGACCCACTCACGGTTCCTGTTGTCTCTTCGAATTCACCGCCAACAAGCGAAATCACTTCTGCCAATGATTCAATTGGAAAGAAGGTATTGATTGAGGAAATATCACTTTCGGTAATGCGATATTCTTGGGCTCCAAATTCATCTGCCCAAGTGCCAATAAGCCAGGAGGGAGGGTCTAGGTTAATAGCAGGCGTTTCGCTGCCATTGTCATCATTGGAGCAGGAGAAAGCGGTAAGTATCAACACCGCCAAAAGAAAATTTTTCATGGTTAAAATAAGTTTTTGGTGTGGTGCGAGTGGTTTGTTTCAGGGCTACAATAGTTAGGAAAAAACGGCGTCATTTGCAAGATTTTGAAAGGTGGGAGCTATGCCGGAACAGTGCCAGGCTGTGAAATCGCAATATATCCCATGCTATATAATTCCAACATAGCCTAACATGGACTAAGGAAATGGTATGTGGAAAGCTCTGGGGAGTATGTGTGCGTAGTTAGTTGATAATTAAATAGTTAGCTACGATCTATGCTGGTATTTCAGGAAGTTTATATTGCAGATGATACTATCATTAAAAATTAAACTCTAGAGAAAATGAAAAAGCTATTGTATGTACTCGCCCTTGTTGGATTTTTTGGAATAATGAACGTGAGCTGCGAAGAATCCGAGATTGTGCCCAGTGGGCAGACGTTTGAGAATGGTGGAAATGGGAACGGAAGTGGCTGTCCCAAGACAGGATGCAATTAGGATATTAGTCAATTGTGTCGTTATCTTTAAGGCCTTGCATAACGCCCTTTATGCAAGGCTTTTTCTTGTGATGAGATATATTCTACCTAAGAGCCAGAGTGAGGTCACTTGAAACGAAAAGGAAAAAATGGATGCTATGAGAGAAGGGCGAATTATTGGATTTCTTACACTTAGTTTGATTGCTATTGTTGCACGAAGTAATGATCTACTGCAAGAGGCGCAGAAGGATGATTACAACGTTGAGCAAACGCTAGAGATACTTGCTAAAGTAGAACTACAAGACCTCTCAAAATCTGAGAAGGGTCTCTTTTACTATTTGAAGGGTTGGTGCCTTGAGAAGCAGCAAAAGTATTCCATGGCCCTCCATAACTATTATCAAAGCTTTGAATGGTACTCGAAAATCTGGTTCAAGAGCGACGAGGAAAATGGTTGGCTGACTGACATCCTAAACAATATATCAATCATCTATCAAAAGGCTGGAGACTATGATAATGCCATTCTTTACCAAGAAAGGTCTCTTACTTTTCTCAAGAAGCTACCCCGAAGTAGGAGCCAATGGCGTGACTTCAATTTGAATTACAACCTGGGCTATAATTACGGTGAAAAAGGAGATGTTGAAAACTCACTTGATTTTCTGGGCAAGGCGATTCGCAATTGCAGGAACTCCGGAGACTCAGTTAGGGTCTTCAACATGATTGGTTATGTCCTTGGCAGAAATGAGAATATCAAATTGTCCAATATGTATTTGGACAGCGCAATATCGATGAATGCGGATTCAGACTACGCAAGGCAGTTCAAGGGGATTGCGATGAAGAATTTGGCCAAGAATTATGGGGCTGTCGGTGACTTTGAAAAATCAGAAAAGTACTACACCGAGTCAATACCGTTTTTGAATGACTACGATAGGTTCTACGTGTATTTTGAGCTAGGAGAACAGAAATATTCACTCAAAGACTTCGATCAGGCTATCCACTATTTTGGATTGGCCAGGAATACACCGGCTGAGGAGATTAGCTACAGGCGAGTTGATACCTTTAGTTATCTCGATGAGTTGGCTGGCGGGTACTCGAAAATGGTAAGGGAAGAGCTGTCAAAGGTTGAAAACAAGAACAATGAATTGAAGACCATCGCTGAAAGTTACGCTCTCTTGATCCTACGGGATCAGTGGTACAACAAAGACGAGAATAAACCCATTATCATGATGCTTGTTGCATCCACCACAATCCTTGCTCTCTTCGGTCTGTTCTACTTCTTTCGAACACGATATATCAAGAACCGAGTCCAAAGGTCATTGCGTGAAATAGTGGAGATCAGTGATTTGGACTAATCGGAGTCAGAAAATAGCTCGTTATTTCTAACTGAGCTTTGAATCTTACTTAGCTTCTCTATAACCTCGTTCCTCTGATTAAGAATTTCGGCCACACCGTTTCTTATGGCGAGTAGTTCGCTTTCTGAGCAATCGGCAGGATTCTCAATTAGAGTTTCAAGATTGTGAATTACCCATTCAGGCTTTTTGAACCTATCCGGAAGGTACGGCACATCCGGATCCTTGATTTCGACAATACCATCTAAGGTTTCTGCTGGAGGCTTTTTGAGTACTTCATTCTCCAAATAAGTAAGCACGATATTGATTGTGCTTGAGTTAGGAAGTGTCCCAGTTAATTCTTCCTTGTCATTAATCCACCGGTTCAGCCCGGACTGATTAAGGTTGGTGCTCTTGGCGATCCTGTAGACAGAGATTTTGTTCTGGGAAACTATCTCTAGTATCCTTTTGACCTTAAATATCCGCTCATCTTCCCTGGACTCCACAAGCATGCATTAAAATTAGAATAAAATATTTGTATTACAATATTTGTATTTATAGTGTTTGTACTATAATATTGTACTATAGTATTACATACAATACAGTACAGCAATGAGCACCGTAACAATCAAAAATACAGCAATCACAAAAAAATCTACTAGTAAAAAAGAAGGGCATCTAACGGTTACTCACAGAAGGGCGAGTGGCGTATCTCGTTACGATGACAATGCGGACGGCGCCGGACAAAATTTTAAGGATTGTGCTGGTGATTTGTTGCAGGGTCCGGCGTCCGTTTCCGCAGAACACTTTTTTACAGGCCAAAGCATGTTGGGTGATGCCCAACATCACGTCACGCTAACGATCAAAGGCGCGCAGTTCAATGCCATCGTGCAGAACTGTCACAGCGTTGCTGAAACAGAGGTCATTGTGAACACCATTGACAACAGTGAATTGAGCAAGGCGCTCAAAGATTCCATTATCAACGAGAACCAGCAGGAGATTATCAAAGCCATTCGTGGCTTGGGTTCTGTTGGTGTGATTTGGAATAATGTCACCGTCAGGTGGCCAGGTAAGATTGAGGACTATTGAATTTAATGATTATGGCAATTGAAGCGGGTAAGCCCCTGAGTGATGGGCTAGTGAAGTTGATTAGGAAGCAGACGAGTACCAAGGATCGGAATTTGGCTGCGATGGAGTTTGGCTTCAGTGGTGGCAATAGTATTGGCCACCTTCTCATTGATGAGAATAGAGGCAAAGTGACGGCCAAAACGAAGCCAGTAGTGGAAAGGCTACTGAAGATAGCGATTGAAGGACATGACGGTGATATGGTCGCAGTGATGGAACTCAAGGAGAGCGAATTGGCGGTGGCCGAGAAGGGCGCAGCGGCATAGCGAATTACAGTTTGGTGGTTGAATGGGACAGGCGAAGCAGATAGCGAGATTGGCGATAGAGGGGATGGATGACAGCGAAAAGCTGGAGCTGCTCCGGGAGTTGCAGAAGGAATTGGATGCTGCAACTCCCGACGCTTGCCTTCCGGAGGAGGATCTTTCGGAGCATCAGAAACGCGTCAACCAGATCAAGCAGGAATTAATCAATGACCCACGCTTCCGATACAATGGACGAGCGCAATTGATGAAAGACTTTCAGGACCGTCAGCGGTTCGAAGAGGCTTCGGGCCTTGAGTAAGCAGGATTTTTAACAAACGTGATTTTATGAATATGGAAAGTGAAAACAAACCTGTCCTTTATCCACGAGGTGGAGAGGTGATTTTCGTAATGCCAGACACCAATCAGGCTGGCAAATTGAAAGACGCCAAAAGCGGAAGGAAGCTAACAGCGGAGTACATGACACTCGAAGAGTGGGAGAAGAGAGCTGGTGAAGTTTTGAAATGCTTTTATCTGGGCTTGAAGGAAGCCACGGATTCGAAGGGTGACACTTACTACTTGGCCAAGCTTCATGATGGTGAAAAGCCATTTGTGGCTGCGCAAAGCATTCTGGTGCAATCAGTAAGCCAGTTGCCGATTGGTCAAGGTGTTGAGATAACCTTCACCCACTCTGAGAAGAATCAAAAAGGCGGCAAGACAGCTTTCTTCGAGGTGGTGGAACTGGATATTAACTTATTCAACGCGCCCGGCAATGACTGATGCCGAAATACAAAGTCATTTGGAAAGCATGGCAGGGGTGGATTTGAAGTCTGCCCTTGCCAATGCTGAAGCCAAGCCTGACCAATTCCAGCAAAACCACCTCGGCAGATTCACGGCCTCCGAAAACTACAAACTCATGGGCGGAGTCGTGAGCACTTTGGAGGAGTGGACCAAAGTCCTGGCCAGCCGTAGGTACCTCAAGGACGACCTGCTAGAAATGGCTGCCTTCCTGAAAGAAGATGGCGTCATTCACCAGGACTTCACCAAGCGCGACAAGAACGAGGACATTGCCAAAGCGGTTGCGCCTTTCATTCCCATCAAACATGACTGGGACGATGCAGCCACAACTCACATTTGCAGCAAAGCCCGGGAGCGGTTGACAGATGAGAGCGAAAGCGCTGACATTGAGCACTTGCGACATATTCAGTGGTCCCGAGAAAATGAAGTGGAAGGTATCATGCGCCTCAAGGAAGCCACAGGATTGCCTATTGCATCAAACTTTGGAGATGACCAGGTCTTTCATGAATTCACCCACCAGGACCGCGTCATCGGTGGTGCGACCCCTGACGCGGATGCTGCTGACTTCTTTGCGGGTTTCGAGATCAAATGCCCCGATACCAAAAAGCACAACCTGCTGAGGTTGGGGGAGTGGACCGTGATCGATGGAAAATGGAAGCGCGAACGTCCGGCATTGATGCCAAAGAACATGAAGGAGCTGGAGCCAGAATGGTATTGGCAGATTGTCACTGGCTTTGCTTGTACAGATTTCACTAGTTGGTACTGGGGAACCTATGACCCCCGGGTGCCTGAGTTTGAAAATCAGCTGTACTGGTTTGGGGTGAACCGCAGGGATTTGGAGCAGGATATCAAGCTGCTGGAGAAGCGAATGATCGAGGCAGACGTCTTGTGCGGTCAGATGGTCGAACTCATGAAGGTGGTCACCACTGACCAATAGATCGTATGTTGTACGTTGCGAAAATTCGACGGATCAGGAAAACGAAGGTGGGAGATGTGTTTTTCCTTATCTCCTGGTACGAACGCAGCGAGCAAACCAAAGAAGTGAAGCTCAGCGATCCTCTCCTGGCACAAGGTTGGGGAGATAAGGTGGAGAAAGGCCGCTATTACGAGCTGGATGTGAAGAGCAATTATCAAGAACAGGAATTTGGTGACCACAAACGGAGGTATAACAATGACCTGGTCTGGCAAATCAGTGAAACGGTAGAAAATGAAGATTTCCATTGACGATCAAATAGCCGAAGCTCAGCGCGAAGTCGCGATGCGTCGGCATGTCTACGCACGACAGGTTACCGTGGGTAGAATGAACCAGCAAGATGCGGACCGCAAGATTGCCCTCATGGAGCAAATCGTCCAAAGCCTCCAGAAGGTGAAGGGCAAGATCGAGCAACCCAGTCTTTTCGACGCATGAAATTCTCAGCTTGGCTCAATAGTATCGTTCCTGTGGTTTGGGCCATGATACTGGCCATGATTGGCCTGGCCATCGCTCACGCTGGCCTCATCTTGCGCGTGATGCCTGAAGAGGTGCCACACCCCTGGAACCTCATCGCCTCCGGTGCCCTGGGAGCGGTGACGGCCATGGCGGTCATGCTTACCAGTGTGCACAAAGAGATCCTGCCAGCCTGGAAGGGTGTTGTGGGATTCCCCTTGGTCTTCGCCTTTTACACTTGCGGGGCTGCTCTGATCTTCTTTGGATGGGAGGAGCGCGAAAGCTGGTTGTTGTCGACACTCTTTGGTTTGGCCGAATTCTCATTCGCCTTTGTGTTTACCAGGAAATTCGACAAGGTCAAAGCAGGAGCGGAGCAGGACTTGCGTGATGTGGTGAAACGACGAAAGAAACAAGAGCAGGACATAGCACACCGTGAGCACCGGATAGCAGAACTTCAGCGGGACCAGAGCAAGCTTGAGCAAGCGCTGAGCGACCGGCAGCAGTGGATAGCAGACCATAGCTGTGTCTGTGGCTATTTCAGTGAGAACCCGAAGAAAATGAGCGGACACAAAACACATTGTGAGCAATGGAAAAACAGAGACAAGCCCTGACCTCGGATAAGCGCGGATCGGCGGTTCGACCCATGAGCCAGGCCGAAATGTGGCCTTACGATAAACGGCTATGTGATTGCTGGTTGGAAGTGGGATGGTGCTATTGTAGTCGGATAACAGAGGGTAAGAAAGATGTACAAGCTTAGGTCCTTCGACATAAAGATTTTGGACCAACGATGGTTCGTGGACTTACCGGATAAGTACAAGTCTCTGTTCATGTACTTCTTCATGAAGCAGTCGAATATTGGAATTTGGGAAGTGAACCTGACGAAGTTCTGCCAGGAGTGGTACGCCAGTACACGAGGTCCGGACGAGTTTGATATTTATGAATTCACCGATGCCTGTAACAGTGACGGGGTGGAGCGTGCGGACCTCATTGATGAGGGAAGGGTCTTCTGGATGAAAACGGGACTTAGGTTTCTAAATGGCAAGAAAGACGGAACCATCCATTTAACCAAGGGGGATGGTCATCCACCTCTAATCCGGGAACTCGCGCAATGGCCTGAAACAAGAGATTGGTTTCTTCAACAGCTATTAGGCAACCAGGGCAAAATAACCGTTGGGAGAGGCCTGATTGATTGGATGATCTTACGAGGCATTGACGAGCCCTTGCGGCCATTTGTACAAGATATTGCCAAGGCTGCGGGTTTTGACATAGATGTCAATCGCCTATCTGATTTTGACCTCATGAAGGAGCAATATGATTGCATTTGTCAGTATTGCGGTGGGGTCTTCAAACCCGTGGAGATGGAGATCGATCATATCATTCCCAAGTCCAAAGGTGGGAAGAACTATCGATACAATATGATCCCTGCTTGCATGTCATGCAACAAGCAAAAAGGGGACCGGTCAGTCTTCGAATTCATGAAATCAGGGGGCTTCAAATGGACCGATGGATTGACCGAAAAAGTTGAAAAACTGGTCAGAAAGGGGTTTTTGAACTCCCCCAGTGACTCTCCCATAAAAGAAAAAACTAGCAAAAAGAAAGTTCAATATTTCACCTATGATCAGGTCCGAACCCAGTGTGCTGAGCAAGGTCTGGTCATGGACAAGGATTTCGAGAAAACTGATGAGGGATGGAGGAGGAAGTGATACGAACCAAGAGCGAAATGGTGATCATCACCGAAACCGTATGCGACTACTTCGGATTCCCTTCTGATTGGGTCATGAGCAAAAGTCGAGTCAAGGAACTGGTAGAAGCGCGGATGTGGATTGCCTACTTCATGAAGCAGCAGCAATTCTCGCAAGGCATCATTCAACTGTGGCTCAAAAGAGATCATTCAAGTGTCTGGCACTTGCTCAACTCCAAACTTCCGGACCTTTTGGATACCGAAGAGCGGATCCGGTCCGACAAGGCGAATTTGGAGGCATTGATGGGGGAGAGGTTTTTAGGAAATCAAAAGGGAGGTAAGTAGTGTTCAATTCGGTTGAGTTGATGATTGAGCTTTATTATTCGCCCTTTCATGAGAATTCAGGTGGCCATTTAAAAGAGTCTGGATCTACGTGCCACATTACCAGGCCAAACAGAAGCCATATTATCAAAACCGCTACTGTAGCAATCCGAGCATGGACTCTGTTTTTCTGTGGTGATAGAAGAGCGAAATTCTTGTCGGTCCACGCCTCATTTCGAGCAAGCTTCTTCACAATTTCGGTATGCGACTTCTTGACTCTACTGATCATACTAAGAAGTAAAAACATTAATGGGGCCGTCGACGCCACAAGAGCCATTATTCCCACGAATTTCAGAGTCCCGTCGAAGAGTAATGCAAAAATTCCCACTCCCGCAGCCACAGCGCTCATTAGTCCTCTGGTTGTGGCATACAAATGTTGTAATTCAAGCTTATTCATTTCAGCAAGAAGCTTGAAGGCTTCAAGATTCGTCGTGTCTTTACTCATAGCGGAAAGTGTGAACTCAAATCTATTTACAATATCCAAGGCATGATACAGATCAAGAAATATCACGCTGATTTAATCTACCTCACCTGGTGTATAGTACTCATGACACTAGGCGCAATGACCTTGATCATCGCCCTAATGTTCTGGGCTTTTGGTGGTGAATTCCACCTAAGAATCAACCTCGACGAGGGGGAAGCGATGTGCGAAATCATTAATCAGTTTCTGAAGTAACGATGGGTAAGCAAACAGGCATTTGGGACGATATGAGGATTACACTAGGTGAGTGCATGGAAATGACCATTGATTCAATCAAACAGATTGAAAGCCTTTACGATACCTGGATACTGATGTGGTCAGGAGGAAAAGACTCGACAACTATGCTAACTGTGATTCTACAATTGATTGCCGATGGACATATCAAGCGCCCCAAGAACTTGAAAGTATTCATTTCGGACACAAGAATGGAGCTTATACCTCTTTGGTTCACCGCTATGGATTTGATAGATCAAGTGAGGGAAAGAGGGTATGATGTTGAGATAGTCAGAAGCCCAATTGATGACAGGTTTTGGGTGTATATGTTAGGGTACGGAGTGCCGCCACCTTCCAATACATTCAGATGGTGTACCCAGAAGCTAAAGATCGATCCTGCTGAAAAAGCAATGGAAACCTACCTATCCAAATTAAACGGTACTAGTGACAAGTTAGCATGGGGTAAGGTTCTAATGATGACCGGTGTAAGAATTGGAGAATCAGCGGCAAGGGATGCCAGAATAAGTCTGAGTTGTGGTAAGGACGGAACTGAATGTGGGCAAGGGCACTACCATGCGATTACGAATAGTTATTTGGATAGGTTGGCTCCTATCATCCACTGGCGGACATGTATTGAATGGGACTGGCTGAAGTTGTTTGCTCCAGGTAGGCATGGCGGATGGAAAACCGCTATGCTTGCCGATGCCTACGGTGACGGTGAAGATCCCAATACAAGAACCGGTTGCATAGGCTGTAATTTGGTCCAAAAAGATCGGGCCTTATTGGTAATTGTCAAGTTGGATCATTGGTCATATTTGAAACCTCTTTTGAAAGTCCGCTCAATCTACGCTTGGTTGAAGAAGCCTAGTCAACGCATAAGGAAGGTCGGATTTCAGGTAACCAAAAACGGTAAGGGTGCCAAAAATCAAAACAGAATGGGACCACTTACCATGGAAGCCAGAAAGGAAGGACTGGATCGTCTTATATCGATTATTACGGAAGTCAATCACCGGGCTGAAGAATTAGGCCGACCGAAGATTGACTTGCTGAATTCCGAAGAGGAAGCACGTATCAAATGGCACTGGCAAAATGGTAGCTGGCCGCAAGGGTGGTCTGGATCAGAGCCGGTAGCCAGTAAATCGTTCGTCCAATACTTCCAGGACGGATCACATCAACCGTCGATGTTTAACTAACCGATCATTTGAGCAATGAGGACTAAAACGTATATAGAGCCGGATCAGGCCGGCAAGACAGATGCGGGGAGTAAAGCTGATACCTCGCACCAATCAGACGCAGCAGCAGGGGCCGACAACGGGTCGGCCCCTTTAATCTTATTGTTGCGTCCAGTTCATCTTTCCATCGCTTGTGGTACAAGTGAAAAACGCATTATGTCCACTCTGTTCCATTGCTTGTTGCTCAATAACGATCCATGCGCCAGAAGTATATTTCTTGCCGTCATAATAGCAGAAGTTCGTAATATCGTCTCCCGGTACATCGACGGTAATTGGATCAACATCAACTTTAACGGAATCGCAAGAGCTGAGTGCCAAAACCAATATTGCGCTGAGAATTGCGGCTTGTCTTTTCATAGTGATAAAAGTTTGGTGAGTAAGCCTATTAAAGTACACAACGGAAGGTGAATATCAAACCACTTTATGTTAAGAGTCAATTAAATCGATCGACTTCCCCCACGACGAAGACACCCCCACTTCCATATTCCTCACTAACTTTTTAGCAAAAACGCTATGAACAAAGAAGATACTCCCAATAATGGACCCTACGATCCGGACATCTCTGAATTGACACTTTGGCAATTGTTCTATGGCAACAAACAGGAATGGTATGAGGTGAAGGACGGGAAGCAGGATTGGTCGAAGAAGGAAAAGGAGGTAGAAATGTTCTGGAGAGCGATCAGGGAAAAGAAAATGGAAGGGAAGGACTTTGACTTTTCGGATTTCGCCTTTCCAATTTTCCTGAAAGAGTCATTTTGGTTGGAAGGGGAGGAAAGAGAATTTTCAGCTGAGGCGTATTTCAGCAGAGCGACCTTTTCGGCGGAGGCGGATTTCATCTCCGCGACCTTTTCGGCGAAGGCGTCTTTCAGCGAAGCGACTTTCACGACGGCGTCTTTCAGCTTCGCGACCTTTTCGGAGTCGGCGGATTTCCGCTCCGCAACCTTTTCGGCGGAGGCGTATTTCAGCTTCGCGACCTTTTCGGAGTCGGCGGATTTCCGCTCCGCAACCTTTTCGGCGGAGGCGTATTTCAGCAGAGCGACCTTCAAGACGGCGGATTTCCATTACACGACCTTTTCGGCGAAGGCGTATTTCAGCAGAGCGACCTTTTCGGCGAAGGCGGATTTCCTCGGCGCGACCTTTTCGGCGATGGCGTCTTTCAGCTCCGCGACCTTTTCGGAGTTGGCGTCTTTCAGCTCCGCGACCTTCACGACGGCGTCTTTCAGCGACGCGACCTTTACAGGGGAGGCGTATTTCATTAAAATAGAGTTCACGAGAGCTGATTTTTCTAATACAACCTTCAACTCTGAAGCCAAATGCCTCTTCCAGGAATGGAGTGTAGAGAATGTAGTCACTTTCGAAGATGTTATCTTCCACGAGAAAGTACAGTTCCAGCGCTGCGATATGGGCAAGGTCGAATTCAAGTCTTGTGACTTGGTGAAGATTAACTTTTCCAATTGCAGATTTCCAACTAACTGGTTTGGTCGGCTTGCAATGAAGAACGACAGTTTCAACAAGATGGCCGACTTGGCGGAGATGTATCGCCAACTTAAGCGCAATAGAATGGAGGCGAGAGATTGGACTACAGCCGGGGATGCCTATCGATCTGAGATGGTAATGAAGCTAAGGATTATAGGCAGATCGATTTTGAGGGGAAGAGTTCACTTGATCTTCAGTGGATTGATCATTTCCTTTCATGGACTGTTATCGGCTTTTCAGCAGTCACTTACCAGGCCATTGCTTTGGTTAGCTGCCTTACTGCTCGCCGTACCTTACAAGCTTCATGAGTCTGATCCCGATCAGGGGATGTACGTGGCCTGGAAGACCAGTTTAGATGCGGCTCTCCCGGTAGTTGGTAAGATTGATGTCGGGCTCTACGATCAGGATTTGTACTTCTTGCTAGTAGCTGAACGGGTAATGACCATAATACTTCTAACCTTTTTTGGTCTTGGGACTAGGGCCAGGTTGAGACAATGAGATTCAATAAATGATCTAAAAATGGAAATCTGGAGCAACAACCCCGAACAAAATCCTCATTTTCGAATAGTGTTCAAAAACGAACTAAAATTGAGTCAAAACCGCCGTGAGTCCACGATCTTGAATAAAGTGGACGTAAATCATCTACGGGATTCCGAAATAGCAAAGAGACCTATAAAGATTAGCTGATAAGATGGTTATTCGCTTGGGGTTCATGTCCTTCAAAACCTCCTCACCAGATATAGATTTTTTTTAGAATTAAATGGTAAAGCACAGCTCCACCTCCTGCCCACAAGGCATCAGATAATAGATTCACTGATATGTCTTGGAGTAGTTCCACTTCTATTGTAAAGATACCAAATTAAGTTATAACCCGATCTCATCGTTCAGACTCTACGTCAAGTATTCCACGGGATTCTATTTGCCTTTTCCTATTAACTAATTAATTTGGTATTTAACTATAATAATTAGTAATTGAAAGACACTGAAGACTACCGCGAATACCTGATGAATGGCTGCAAGAAATCCCAAGGAGTAGCCTACACTCGTTGGATTGAAGTTTTGAAGCAGGAAAGTGGAAAGACCGAGATCCCCAGAACCATCAGCAGACTCTATTTCAACAACTGGAGTGTAGGGCAGATTTTGCAGCTCATGCCAAGGGAAGCGGAGATCAAGATCCAGTGGACGACAAGCAGTGGAATGCAAGCAGAGAACACCATTGCCAATTGGTCGGAGCTGTCGATATTTCTAGAGAAGAACCCGGGGGTGATTGTGCATTTTAGTGTGTGAGCCGAAGGCTATTATTTAGCTGTTTCCGTCAAGCTTATTCAATCAGACTCTTTATTTCTTTAACGTAAGTAGCTGAGAGTTTGAGCCCTTCCGCAGATACCTTGTTCCAAAAACTATCCTTGACATCTTGGTGCTTCTTGATTAAATCTTTGGCATCTTCCAGACCTGAACTTCGCTTATTCCGGATGTGGGCATGTACTCTCGAAAGGTTTGCAGGTATTTGCTTAGTAGTTGCAACTTGGTAGTCAGCAGAGAAGATTTGGTTGGCGCAGCTTTCAAGGAATTCATCATATTCGCTGAATAAATCCTCAAAGGCATGGCCCGGTGGAAAAACAACAAGAAAGACACCATTCTCGAATCCGTATCTACGAAAACCAGAAGTGGTTTGAGATTGAATTTTTGAGTCCTCAAGAACATTCGTGAACTCCTTCAACCCGTCGTCATTGTCAACGAGGAAAAAACTATTGTTTGATTGAATGAATTCCAAGGAGCGCAGAACATTGAAGTATCTTCTTAGCTCCGTGGCGCCATTTAGTGCCTTCGTTATAACAATCCCCGCTTCTTCAAGCTTGGTCTTAGTATGTTCCCTCTTATCCTCAATAAAAATCAGATTTTCATCTAACGAGACTTCGAAGTATACCTTGAAATTGGGATCTCCCATCAATACCCCAATTTCCTCTATCTCTTCGTCAGACCACTCGGTAACAGTCTTTGATCTTTTGATGGAGTGGTTTTCGAGAAGATTCCAGTTTGATATATTCGCGCTCTTGTGGCTGGCGGCTAGAAGTATTGGAGAATGTGTGGAAATAACCATCTGAATATTTGTAAGCCAACTATCGGAATTGAGAAGCTGACCGAGCTTGCTAATTATATCAGCATGAAGAAACGACTCAGGTTCTTCCAGTAGCCAAATTGGATAGTAGAATCCTCGGTGTAGTGAGCGGTCACTATCTAATAGAAAATGGGTCTGATAGAGTATTGTAGATTGAGCTCCCGTACCCTGAGAGGTCAAGCTTACATTGGGCATAGTTGATTCACCTCTGAAGAGAATTTCTGATATTCCTACGATCTCCTCAATTTTCTCGGGTAAATCGACAGTAGTACTGCAACCGGGCCAAATATCTTGTAGACTGTTTGTGAGACCTGCTGAAAGATAGTTGTTCGCTTTCGATCTCAAGTCATCCCATGATGATTGTAGTTGCTTCAGGGTTTCAGCAATCGCAGCATTTCGACCCCAATTGGATAATAGCCGGTTCTTTAATTTAAGCTGAGCCTGTTCCAATAGCTCCTTTGACTCTTGAGGATGAATGTAAGAAATGGCAATACGCTCGAGGAAGCTTCTGAGGTTCTTGTCCAGGTCGTCATATGACTTGACTTCATTCTTAATCTCATATTCAGAAACGATTTGGCTGGAAACTTCTCTAAATGTGAAAGAATGCTTCAAGTGGAGGTTCTGGCCAAATAACTCAACTAATTTCGACCTCATAGTCTTTGTTGGAATCTGGTTCAGGTCGAACTTTATTTCAATTTCTGACTTGTTGTAGCCACTTAGTCTTGCTCGAAAGTCAGTTTTATTCAAGTACTCGCTTGAGTACTTCTCGCCATTGAAAAAGCAATCCAAAGCTATAAGGACAGCGGATTTTCCTGAGTTATTGGCTCCAACAAAATATGAACATTTCTCAAAATGGAATTCTTGCCATGCTCTGAAGCATTTGAAATTCCTAATCCGAACACTTTTAATCAATGTCACTTGAAACAATAGTTTGCCTACTACTCTGAACCGGCAGTTACCCTGAACAGTCTTAACATATAAATGTCAACCTTTTCTTGCTAGAAAAAAATACCCAATTATGGGTATTTGTCTCATGTGTCTAGGGATTAGGATATTTTGACTGTTCAAGGCATCAGTGCCCTCTTTGTTACCTCTGCTGCATAATCTACTAACAACTTTTGACCAACCTCCAAACTCATTTTTAAGGCTTTGGCCATCGCTTTCCTGATTTTGGTTATGACTTCCCTTTTGGTGGATTTGGATAGGTTGGATTTTACTTCCTTGAAATCCTGGACCACTTCCCCCTCAATTCCTTCTTGTGCTTCCAAAACTTTTATGGTCTTATCCAACCAGGTGTTCAATTTGAGCTGAACAGGTATCGGAAACGGCTTTACTGCTGCATCTTCATCAATTATTTCAAAGTTTGGTTCAATCTCATTGTAGTATGATTGTGTAATTGGGTCTTCATCTAAGAAATCAAATAATGGACTATCGGCGTTGTATCTTTCTATCAGCTCAATCCAATCCCTAATTGCTTGACGCATATCCACTGATCCTACACATTTCAAGGTTTTCGATGATCGGATGTCGATGGTGCTTTTTGGCATCTGCTCGAAAGCAAATGGTCTATTTTCCCAACCGACCTCGACAATTTTAAATGAATAGGAAGGTTCTTTCTTACTAACCAATCTGGCCCATCCCATACCATAGCTGGTATCGCTCTCTCTTGATTCAGATCGGAACTCAATATCACAATGCTCTAAAACTTCTTGATCAAGAAACTCCTTCGTAAATAGGTCCTCCAAACCTAACCTCACATCCAAGGGTATTTTTGTCTTGAGATTTTTCAAATCATTTGATTTTTGTCTTGTGGTACCACTAACTTCAAATTTATGAAAAAGCTGATGGTTGCAATGATAATTACCTGCATTCTGGTAGCCTTCAATGGTGGCCAAGGCGGTGGTGGTGACTGCGGAAAAAACGGTTGTGACGAAACCGAGCAGGTTTAGTTGGTTGTCAAGGAATCGCTATATTTGACATAGTTTTTCACCCAGCCGGATAGCTAAGATCTGGCACACGTTTTACGTTTTCGGTACCTCGACCTGAGTTCTTCAGGGAAAGCCGAGCAATTGTGGGATTGAGTAGAACGTGGGAAGTTGAAAAAAGTAATTGTACAAGTCGGCGAGAAGGAGCTAGAGTTCACATCAGAGCAGAAGGAATTCTGTGAATTGTATGTGTCCAAGGAGTTTTTTGCGAATGGGACCCAGTCCTATATCGAGGCATATGGCATCGATGTAACGCAGCCAGGAGCCTACAATGGTGCCCGGGCTTCGGCCTCACGATTGCTAACAGATGCTAGCATTCTCGCATATATAGAATGCCTGCTGGACCTGTCTGGTCTCAATGATCAATTCGTCGACAAGCAGATGACTTTCCTGATCACCCAAAACGCTGACTTCGGTTCGAAGCTTGGCGCAATCAAGGAGTACAACAAGTTGAAACAGAGGATAATAGAAAAGACTGAGAATGAGCACAATCACAATTTTCAGGGTTTTGGTTTTCTGCCTGGTGATGAGCCAGCCAAGTCCTAACCCAAAGCAGCTCAAGGCTTACCAGAGCCTGAAGGACCCGAACATCGATACGGTGTTCTATGGAGGCGCAGCTGGTGGCGGCAAGAGCTGGCTTGGCTGCGAATGGTTGATGAGATGTGGTTACTACCTACCGAAAACCAGATGGTTTGTGGGAAGGAATAACCTGACCGACACCCGGGAGAGCGTATTGGTTACCTGGTCGAAGGTTGCAAATGCCTGGGGGTTTCATAAATACCGGCTTGGTGATAAGGGAATCAGTTTCAAGAATGGCAGCGAGATTGTGTTTCTGGACCTGACCTTCTACCCCAAGAAGGATCCGCTATTCGAGCGGTTTGGCAGTAAGGAATTTACCGGCGGTTGGATTGAAGAAGCGGGTGAGGTGCATGTCTTAGCCTATGACGTTTTGAAGTCAAGAATCGGTAGGCACATGAATGCGGAGTATTGCTTGAAGCCTAAGATTTTGCTCACTGCCAACCCGAAGAAGAACTGGCTGTACACCCAATTCTACAAGCGGTGGAAGGAGCAGAAACTGGAGAGTTCCAAGGCTTTCATCCAAGCATTCTACACGGATAACCTACACCTCACAAAGGACTATGAAAAGCAACTCCAATCGATCTCTGATAAAAACACCCGGGAGCGGTTGAAGGATGGCAACTGGGAATACAATGATGACCCAACGGCACTATGTGCTTATGAGAATATCATTGCTACCTTCTCCAATGATCACCTCAAGGGCGATAAGAAATACATTACCGCGGACGTGGCCAGGTTGGGAAGCGATGAAGCAATCATTGCGGTCTGGGATGACTGGATTTTGATTGAGGTGGCCGTCTTCGAGAAGTCCAGGACCACAGAAATCCAGGACAAGATCAATGAGTTCAGGAGGAAGTATTCTATCCCGAAATCCCACACCATCGCGGATGAGGATGGTGTTGGTGGTGGCGTCGTGGACAATTGCGGTATTGTGGGCTTTGTGAACAATGCCAAGCCATTCCCTGAGAAGAAAAAAACCTTTTCGAACTACACTAATCTCCAATCTCAGTGCGGGTACCACCTGGCCGAGCAAATTCAAAATCACAACCTGTGGATCAAGTATGATTTGGGATCAATCCACAAGGAGCGGGTGATTGAAGACTTGGAGCAGCTGAAGAGCTTTAATGTGGACAACGAGAAGAAGCTGGCCATACTCCCGAAGAAAGAGATCAAGGAAACGATCGGTAGATCCCCTGATTGGCGGGACGTCCTGCTGATGCGATCCTATTTCGACCTAGCACCCAAACGATCCGGCTTCCGGGGAAGAGCAGCATGAAATTGAAGGACATCACATATCGTCAATTTCGGAAGCTTCCTTTTGGAGAGCAGAGAGACTATGCGGACAGGCTCAAGTTCGTGGCTGGTGAGAAGGTAATAGCGGGAAGGAAAGCAAGAGACCTGAAGAAGCTGAAATACTCTCAGGTGGACCTGTTGCGAACGGAGATCTATGAGCATTTGAGCCAGGCGTTTTGGTGGGTGTATGGGATTGATGAAGCGCAGTTGATGAGCTTGTCTATCATGGCCTTTTACCAAGGCCTGAATTTCATCACAGAAGAAGTGGACAATCTCACGGAAATGGAAGGCAAGCTCTCGGAGTTGACGATGGAAACCCAGGAGATGACAGAGAAGAGAACATCCATTGCAGGACTGATCGAGGAAGGGATGGAGGACGAGGATGATCTGATTATTCAGCAGATGGACCTGAGCAGTCTGGGTGTATTCAATGTCATGGACCAGCTGGCGGTGGAGTACGGTACTACGCCGGAAGAGATCTACGAGTGGTCATGGATTCAGGTCTATGCGAAGCGGAAGCGAAACATCATTCTGCAAAATCATGAGGTCCACTGGCAGCAATTGAACAGGAAACGGAAAGGAGGGAACGCGGCATGATTGCACTATTGGATACAGCGACAACAGCATTGGGATGGGGCCACAGCCATGGCAAGCAAAACGACTGGAAACTTGATAGCAAGGAATTCGAAAAACACAGCATTTGGCTCTTCACCTATCCGGTGAAAGGCGGATCAGTGATCGACAAGCTCACCCGGGAGACCACAGGTCAGAAGAAATGGAACCTGCGCGGTGAGATCATGATGAATGCTGATACCAGGAAGGTCGCCCATAAGCAGCGAGCCAGTGCGGACCCCGGCAAACATGAGAGCTATGTGGATCCGGTGATCGAGGTGGAGGGCTACTTGGAGGACTTGATTGAAGAGCTGGAAAAGTTGGGAGCTTATCCGGAAAGGGGAGAGATGACTTGGGAGGAGAAAGAGCGGGACCGCCAGAGCTTCAAAATGCATGGCGTGTATTTCAGTGTGCAAATCGTGACTTGGCAGGTATGAATCTGGGAGATTTTTTGATTGACTTCGAAAGTGAGCTTCATCAACGCCTGGATGAGAAATGGCAGGAGATGTTGGACAAATACCGGCAGCTTGGGCTCAAGGCCACTGGAAACTGGGAAGACATTGGCGGACCTGAAACCGAAAACCAGGGCTTCTCCATCTCCGGGCGAATCATCGTCGCACACTACACGGTGCAGCTCTCAGAAGGCCGGAAACCTGGCAAGTTCCCCGGCAAGAATTGGAAGGAGAATATCGGCGACTGGGTGGATGCGAAGAACAACATCCCCCAGGGCATGACAAGAAATCAATGGATTTTCCTGGTGGCCAGGAAGATTGCCATTGAAGGAACGGAGATCTACAAACGAGGTGGCACGGAGTTGATCAGTGCCACCATTACTCCGGAGTGGATCGAGGAAATGAAGGAGCTATTCAAAGACTTCATGAGTGCAAAGATCAACGAGAATTTGGTTGAGAAATTAAGAGGCGTAATGGCAGCATAATATGGGACAGGAAACGATTGAAGCAGTTGATTTGAAATACAATGTGGCGAGGGCGCAGGCATCCATTGAGAGCCTGGAGGATTCCTTGGGAAGGTTGGAGCAGGCGAATATTGATCTGAAGGTCAGGCAGAAAGAACTTCAGCAGGAATTGAGTAAGACTGGGAAGTTCACCCAGGATCAGGCGAAGGAGTACGCGGTGAATAAGATCCGAATTCAAGAGCAGAATAAGGAAATCCGGGAGACTTCGAAATCCTACAAGGCTCAGCAAATCATCTTGGCAGAGAATTCCAGTGGCATCAGAGGGCTCAACGATCTGATGACCGATGAAATCAAGGGACGCAAGAACCAGAGACAGGCAATTGCACAGTTGGCCCAGGTCCAAAATGAATGGACCGATACCAGCGAGCTAGGCCAGAAGCAACTCGGGTTGATCGTTGATCGCATGGAAGAGCTACAGGGAGAGTTGGATAAGACCAGTACCAAGACGCAATTGGGTAAGGACCATGTTGGCCAGTACACCCAAGGCATCCAGAACGCGGCCAATAATCTCCAGGTCTTCGGTGTGGGCCTTGGTGACATCAGCGGGAAGGTGATGGATGTCGGGAAGAGTACGACCGCAGGAAGCAAGGGCTGGAACATTTTGAGACTGGCGGCGATGGGTTTTGTGGCAGTGCCGATTATCGCCGTACTCTTCGGCATTGTCTCAGCTTTCAAATCCACCCAAGAAGGTATGGACCGAATGAACCGTGTGATCAAGCAGGGTGAGGCAGTGCTGCAAGTGGTTACCGGTCGGATGAACACTTTCGGCAGAGCCATCCAAGCTTTCAGTGACGGAAACTTTGCTGCGGGCTTCGACTTGATTCGGGATTCTGTCAGTGGTGTAGCAGAAGAGATTGTCAATGCTACCGCAGCCGCCAGCCGGTTCGAGAAGATCAAGCAATCCTATGAAGCCGTCAATATCGCTGTCGAGGAGCAGCTAATTGCGCTTGACGACCTTCGACAACGCTATGACCTGGTGGCCAATGATTCCACCATCTCACTCCTGGAGCAAGAGGAAGCCACGAAGAAAGCGGCGAAAGTGGCCATCGAAGCTGCTGATGAGCGCCTTGCCATCGAAGAAAGAAACTTCCAGGTCATCTATCAGGAGCTCAATGCTAAGCGGATCAACGAGAACCGAAAGCTCACTAACGAGGAGAAAAAGCAACTTAATGAAGCCAAAAGGGCCGTCCAGGAAGCAGAGTTCGCCAAGTTCGAAGCCACTGAAACAAACGCCCAGTTAAGGAGGCAGATCCAAAGCGATCTCATTGAGCAGGAGCTGGATGTGCTGATCGATGGTTTTGACAATGTCCTTCAAATCAACACCAGGAAACTGAAGAACGAGGAGGCAACTTTCGCAGAGCGCATGGAGATTCTGGATGAGACGGCCAAGCTTTCAGAGAAGTCGCTCGAAGACCAGGTGAAAGCGCTAGAGAAAGCGGCCAAGCAGCAAATTGATATTGATGACCTGCTCAAGGAGAGCGACTCGTCAGTACTGAAGGAGAAGATCAAGAATACCGG
This sequence comes from Cyclobacteriaceae bacterium, assembly GCA_965601475.1. Lineage (GTDB taxonomy): Bacteria > Bacteroidota > Bacteroidia > Cytophagales > Cyclobacteriaceae > JAWPMT01. The sequence continues at coordinate 4,333,196 of OZ271832.1, forward strand.
GCTTAGTGAAATTCTTTCCAATAGGTTGCTGGAAGTCATCAGGGAGCGACGACTAGCGGAGCAAGATTTCAGCGAGTTGTACATGGAGCTATCCAAACAACGACTTGAGCAGAACCGGAAGGAGATGGAAGCACAGGCCCAGCAATTCAAGGAGAGCGCCGAGCAGTTGATCAGAGAAGAGGACCGAAAATGGGCCACTGAAGAAGCGAATAGAACAGCTGCTTTTCTTCGGGAGCAGCAGGATGAGGCGAACAGATTCGCCTCACTAAAAACGCAGCGGCTTGCCGAAGTTGATTTCAGGGAAGAGCTAGAAAGAGACCGATTAGACCATGAGAGAAGGCAGCGGATTGCTGCCGCCAATATTGAGATTCAGGATGAAAACGAGCGTGCGGATGAGAAGCGCAGGATCGAGGCTGAATACCAGAGGGATATTCTTCAGCTTGAGTTGGATGCAGGAGTGGATCGCAATGAAATTCGGAGGCAAGCCCTGGAGGACTTTGGAAATTTGGTTCAGGATTCTGCCAATACAGTGCTGGGCTCCTTGGACACTTTCAATCAGCTAGAACTTGAAAATGATCTGAGCAAGCTTGATGAGAAGAAGGCCAGGACAATCTCCTACTATGATGATCTGCTTTCCAAGGTTGAGGATGGCAGCGAAGAGCAGCAAAAGCTGGAGAAGGAGAAAGCTGATGCAATTCAGAAGATAGAGGAAGAAGCTGATCAACTAAGACTTAAAGCTGAGATTGACCGCCTCAAGATTGCCCGTATTGGCGTGATCGCTGATGGAATTGCTTTGGTAGCGAAAACGTTGGCGACTGTCCCATTCCCTCTCAACATTCCATTGGGAGTCCTGGCAGCAGCACAAGCAGGGTTGCAGTTACGAAACATCAACAGTCAATTGAGAGCCCTGGGAGCTCAGGGTGGTGGCTATGATTTCATCAGTGCCGGTGCAGAACATATGAGTGCCGATGAGGTCTTGGCTGAAAATTTGCAGTTCGATGAGGATTTTGTTGAATCCGTGGACAATCTGGACAATGTCGGAGAAGTCGATGTGCAGTTCAATCCGGACAGTTTGCAAGGCCGACTATTGAAATTAGGGGAGGACCTGGGTGAGGGTAGCGCGGAATGGCAGCGCGGATTGGAATTATATGAGGCCTTCGTCCTGGCATTAGGAGATCCTGAGGAAGTTGGCACCGACAAGTATAACGCAGGTCTAACTCTGAGCAGATTCCTGAACTCCCACGGCTATGCCTTGGGCACTGATTTCCTGGAAGGTCCTGGCACCGGGACATCTGACAGTATACCGATCTGGGCAAGTCGCGGTGAAATGATTTTCACCAATGATCAGCGAATGCAGATGGGTGGCAAGAGCAGGGAAGACATTATCCAGGATGTGCTTTTCGCTGATACTGTTCGCCGTGAGCTGTTGATCAACAACAACTTCCAGGACAGTCGCATGGTCGATGCCATCAAAGAGGTTGGAGGCAAACTTGACCAAATCAACCCCACCGCCGTGTTTGCCAACATCCAGCAAACGGAGCACGGTACCCACAGGATGAGGGTGATGGGCAAGTATAGAATGAAAAAATACGGAAGAAGATGAGCCAGGACTTTCCACAAATACTGATTGTTGACGGGGTTGATTACTCGAATTCTGTTCAGAGCTTGAACGTTGTCGAGCCGGATTTGACGAGGCTTGATCACTATGGCGGTAAGGTTTTCGTCTTTCAGGGACTGCCTTTGGTGTGTACGGCTGACTTAGCAATCCATCTGAGGCAAAAGCTGGCCAATTACGGTCCTTTGGCTGAGAGTACTTTCACGTATAGCCGCTACAATGCTGCAAAAGGGTCCTATGAGAATATCACCGGTAGGGTCGACTATCTGACTTTGTTGGATGTGCCGGTGGGTGATATAGCCGCGAAGGGCGTTCAAGTAAATCTCCAACCCGATGATGAATATGTCGCATTGCAGGAGAAGGACCAGATTACCACCAACATTCTGAAGCGGAAGGATTTTGATGGAGCCTCGATCACTGCATTTGCAAACGAAACCCACTCTGTACAACTAACCGCTGTCAATATTCCCAATCGACCCGAGACCGGAGGAACCACTAGTTGTGAAATGGTGCTGATCTGGGAGGTGTTCTTGCGTCTATTTCAAAAAATCACGGGGCGAAATGATTGCTTTCGCAGCTCCATACTGGGAAGAACAGACGGGGAAGTCTTCACTTACGGGGTGGATGGAGAGTGGGCGTTCATTGCGTTCAGCAGTGAGCAGTTGGTACGGCAAGGATCGAGCGTAGACTATGGAATTAAAACGAATTTACGGGAGGTCTTCGACTTTCTGTACCATCAGGAAAACGTAATGCTTGGCATCGAAGAGCAGAATGGAGCCTTGTACTTTGTGCTTGAGAAAGAGGAGTATTTCAGAGACTCCAGCAATGTAGTAGCCACCATCACAGAGCCGAATGTTGCAGAATTCTATACCGATCCCGAAAAGCTGTACAGTCGAGTACTAGCAGGATACAGGACCTTTAGCAGCACTCAGGATGTGGGCAATTTGGGAGGGTTTCTGTACACAGCCTGGACGCAGCGATCTTATGTAACTCCGATGCATAAGTTCCTTGACAACACCTACAACATCCGGACTGATGTTATTGTAGATCCTTACCTTATACAGGTTGTCAAGGAGACGCCGATCAGCGATGATTCAGGCAGCACTTTGACCGATCGGATATTCGCATTCTGGTTGAAAAGGAAATCAGGCGGCTTCGAGCTGGACCAGGATTACACTTCAAGTGGATTCAATAACCCCGGGACCCTATACAATCTCAAGTTCCTCCCATCCAGAGGCCTGGAGAAACATCTGCCAATACTTGCCCAGGCCACAAAGTTGGCTTTCGATTATCGTCAAGCGAATGAACCAGGTTTTTCGGGCATTACCCTATGCCAGTTTGAAGATGGAGAGGGAGCCGTCAGTGTCAGTACGCAGCTGACAGGAGAGACAACGGCGATTACCGAGAATGAGGACAAACCCCATAGCGGCGTGGAGCCCATTTGCCTACCCAATGTACTCTACGTTGAGCACCCATTGAGTGAAGAGGAAAAACAGTTGATTCGAGACAATGATAAGCAGTTGGTTCGGGTCACAGTGGAAGGAGTGAGCAAGGACTATTTCATTGAAGAGTTCATGCCCAGGGAGGAAGGCGTGACCATGGTATTGAAGGAAAGAAACCAAGATTATACAAGCTAGAAATTATGAGTCAGGAATTTGGAGAGAAGGGAACGAAGAAGGTGCAGGTTTCAAGAACTGCCACTGGGTTCTACACGAGGTTGCCGGCAGCGTTACAACCGGACGAAAGCCAACAAATGGTCTACATGGACTGGGATACGTTGTTGAACATGATCGATTTTCGGGTGCTACAGGCCCAAAATTCAATGCTGAACATTGCCAGTGAAGTGGATACACTGGTAATCCTCAAAGGCAGTATCACTAGGAATGGCTCGGACTACACGGTTGCGGCAAATACCTATGGCTTCATTGGCGATACCTGGTATGCCGTCAAGGCCGGTACCCTGGCCAGGACCGGAGCGAACTACATGACCCTGGCGGTGAGCACGAACAGCGAGACCCAGGAGACAGATTATGGCTTCAAGGAGGTGGAGTTGGCCAATGGAGCCACAGGTAGCGGTGTTTTTGATGTGAGTGCAACTGCGGCCGATGATCTAAGTGCCAAGATCCTGGAGGTATCCAATGCCATCGAGGTAGACATGGACTATCAGAAAATCACAACGAATGTGGTCAATGCCGGGAAGGATTACAACACGGGATTCTATAGCCACGCGGGTACATACAGCAACATGGCCAAGGATAATGTTGCCAGGACCTTGTATACTTTCCAAGACAAGGAGTACGGCCTTTTTGCCGTCACTGCGAATTTGAACGGCACTAACGGAATGGGTACCATGTTGGTGATGATCAGGACAAACTCTTCGAACATAGCGAATAATTCTACAGTATTGACCAGTACAAGTATTGGAAGTGTGACAATTAGCATGAGTGGCCTGGATCTACAGTTTGCCAACAACAACTTTGCTTCTGATGTGAAATGGTCAATAACCAAGCTAGGTACGGAGGTCTAGGATGAGCAACACACTACACTTTCCTGAGACCAACCCCCTGCGCTTCGCCATAACCAACTGGAAGAGTCGAAATGCTGATGACAGAAAGGACCAACGATTCAGAGACTTCTCTATACCCTACGGAAAGGACCGCTACTTCCAGCCCTGGCAGACGAACAACGTGATCAGGTTCCAATTCAAGAGCAGCTTCGACACGAACTTAGCGGTACTCAAGAACTATGACACCGGCGATACTGTCTTGGGGGAGTTGTTGGATATTCCAGTTCAGTGGCCAGAGAATATTCTGGCGTACTGGTCAGATGGAACACTCATGAAATGGCCAGGCACCGCCAGTAACCTCACCACCTTGAGCATCACTGATGATGTGAAACAGATTACCGGAAGCTTCACCTTGGATGGTGTGGCCGAAGGAGACTATTACCTGGAAGTAACAGGAAGCCACACCGATGGGGAAACCTATACGGCCGTGAGTGAACCAATAAATATCAAGGCCACCCAGGAAGGAACCATACTCATTCGCTGGTGGAATAACAGCGTCTTTGCTGGAGTCGATTGGACCAATGGTGATGTTTTTGAGATGCGGGTAAAAGGTTGGTTCAACAAGAAAGTGCCAAGTCACACCTATGAGCTGGCCAGAAATGCCCTTCGTGGAATCATACCAGTCGGAGCATCAAAGGACAACTTTCGTGAGCTGAAGATCTGGGATAAGGTACCGGATTGGGTGGTGCACAAGCTCAATGAAATTGGCCAGCACCAGAACATCATGATAAATGGCGTGAAAGTAGGATTCATTGAGCCGATGGAGGCGGAAGTGATAAGCGATACCCATTTGTGGGTGCCATCTCCGAAGATGGATGTGGCTGTTGACGATAGTAGCTATAGCAACAAACTGGAAAGCTTGACCCGTGTCAGTGCTTAGAATCAGCCATATCATACAAGGATGGAAGCACCTGGTAACGGATGAGAACCGGCAGCTGGTGATTGAGCGTGGGAAAGTGTGTGCTACTTGTCCGCACAGGAGCAAGAGCCAAGGCTTTTTCGAGGTTGTGGCCGGAAATGCAGTAAAGAATGTAACAGACTACAAATGCAATTTGTGCGGGTGTCCGCTCAATGCAAAACTGAGGGTGAAAAGTGAGGAGTGTCCAGATGGGAAGTGGGGAAGAATTGACAAGAGCGATTGATGTAATCGAGGCGATGAAGGAGACAGGTCTTTTTGTCATCGCTGTGAAAAAGGGAATTGTCAGTGGGTCCTTGGCCAGTAAGGCCGAGATCTACACAAAGTACTTAACGAATGCAGAAGGGGATATTGTGACCAGGGCGGTTCGGAAGACGGCGGTGGAGTGTGGGTGCGCGGAGAGTTGGGTTTATCGGGTGGTTAAGGAGATGGAGGGTTAGATGGGTGGCCCAAAAGGAATTTCCTCATTCCCGAACAAGTGCACGAGATCATTTTCGCCCACCGTCAGTGCCCGCATATAATGGTATTGCACGAGTAAAACAATCATCAACTTCTCTCCATCGAATAGTTGGGTTGAAAGAATATTCAGATAGAAAGGTCGAGCTTCCTGGGGGAGAGTTAGGATTAGCCGAATGGTGTCAATTAGCAAATCTGCGTAATTGAGCAGTCCCGAAAAGAGTGACATTTCTTGGCCCGTGAATTCGCTGGTAGTCAAGACTGGGACCACGGTCCTGTTCGATATAAGATATGATCGGAACCTTCTGAAGCGCTCGTGTATATTGACCCCGCTTTGTCTAATGACATCGGCCCTTCTCTCATCAATCATAGTAATTAGGTTGAAGAATGTATTGTCTACTCGTTGGATCATCATCGTTTTACTTTGTTCATCCGTGGCCAGGCGAGTCATCTTCAATTCCTCTCTTTGAAATTCTAATTCCTTTCTTGTCAGCTGCAATTCTTTCCGCTGATGCTGCAGCTCCTTTCTCTGAAGTATTATCGTATAGATAATTCCAGCAAGGGCTAAACCTGAAAAAAGAGAATTGACTGCCCCAAACTGATCACCAAAGGTGCCAGGGCCACTTGGTTCTTTCAGGTTTTTGAGGATCAGCCACCAGCTAGAAAGCCAAATAGCAACAACTACCACGCCTATCCCTATTCCAACGAAAAGGTCCTTCCTTGCTTCTTTCTTTGACTCACTCATTCAAATGAATATGCTTGGATTCATGGTGATTTATGAGATAGATATTGATTGGCGATGTTGCTTGAGCCCTTGCCTTCTTTCCACTCATCCATTTCCAACCAAGCAGGTTAAAGAGCTTATGGATGCTCCATATCACAGCAACTACAATACCTAAGTAAATCAACCAAATCATACTAGTGTAAAGTTACTCTACAAAGACGTAGAGTAAAAGCGCCAAAGCGAATTCTAGCTTTGGGCGCATGGGGAAGGCGCACGTCTACATTTACGGGGATATTGACCACTACGAAGATGAATTTGGTGCAGAATGGGGCTTCGTAAATCTCAAGCAAGTCAAGGCGCAATTGGACTCCCAAAAAGATGCGGACGAGATTGTTGTTCACATCCATAGCTACGGCGGCTCGGTCTACACAGGGTTCGGCATCTATGACCTCCTGAAAGCCCAGGGCAAACCCATCACTACCCAAGTCGAAGGCCTTTGCGCCTCCATTGCGAGTATCATCTTTCTAGCTGGTGACACAAGAATTGTTGGTGAGGCCAGCGAAATCATGATTCATAATCCCTGGGGTGGGGCTTGGGGTAATGCCGAAGACCTTGAAAAATATGCTTCTCAACTACGGGATTTGGAACAGAAGCTCGCTGAGATCTATGCCAAGAACAGCAACTGGACTGTTGCTGAAGCCCTTGAGAAGATGAAGGATGAGACCTGGATGACGCAAGCCCAAGCGAAGGAATCAGGCCTGGCTAATGCAGATCCGGAAGACATGAGCATGATGGCTAAAATATCATTCAAAAGAGAAGAAATGAGGGCGGTGGCCCTTTTCAAACCAAATACAGACATGTCGAAAACTGATGAAGGAAAGAAGACCCTCCTGGAGCTATTCAATAGCTTTTTGAAAGGCAAAAAGGAGGAGGTTGTGAAGGCCCTGAAACTCACCACTGGAGATGGGCAAGAGCTTGATTTCTATGAAATCGAGAGCGAGGAGGATATCGAAGTTGGCGTCAAAGCCAAAGCCGATGGCAAAAACGCCTCCGGGGACTACGTGATGCCGGATGGCAAGACATTCAAGTTCGAAAGCGGGAAGCTGCTTCAGATCGATGAAGCGGATGATGACGAGGAGGTCAAGGCATTGAAGGCCCAGATCAAGGCCCTGGAAGAGACTGGCAAGGCCAAAGATGTCGAGATAGCACAGATCAAGGCGGATCAGGCCGCATTCGAGCAGAAGGTCAACGAATTTCTGAAAAATGTCGAAGGCGACTTCGTCCTGGACGACAGGGGAACAGGTGCCAGCGCAAGCGAAGGAGGTAATCCCGGGGGGAAGAAGCGAAGCCTTCTAAAGGACTGAAAAGGACGAAACTCAAAATAAAAGGAAAACATGCCTACAAAAATTGACATATCGAATCTGACGCTGAATCCGGAAGAGGTCAGCGAGATTTCGGAAGCAATACTGGAAAGGGAGTTCATCAATGGTGTTTTGAGCGCCAATCATGAGATCGAGACCGGCATCCAGCACAAGAAGCAAATTGTGTTCGCCGGTAAGATCGCTGACACGCTCAAGGCGGCCACTGATTGTACCCCGGGAGAGGGAGGGACTTTGGCCCTGACTCAGAAGTATTGGGATCCGGTGAAGTACGACACCAGGTACACCCATTGTGCCGCTCAGCTGAATAATCTCTTGAAGATTTTCGCCAAGGCCCAACGAGTGAACCCGGATTTCTACAACCGAATTGATAGCCAGGAGATGGGTCTTGTGGCTGCCATGGTGGGAATGATGTTGCGAGAGACACTGCCAATCAAGGTCTGGTTCTCTGACGTTGCTGCTGATACAGTCGCCAACGCTGGCGTGCTGGTCAATGGCACCGACAAAACACTTTATGATGTGTTTGACGGGCTGTGGAAGCAAATTTTTGCAGTGGCCGCACTGTCAGCTGGCGGAGATCAGCATGTTGCCATTGCCAAAAATGCGGAAGCCACTTTCGCAGCGCAAGCACTGGCTGCAGATGATGCCTTCAACACATTCGTCGCGATGGTTGAAGCAGCCGACGAACGTTTGATCGCGGATGGATCCATCAAATTCTATGTGACTCGGTCCATGGCTGACAACTACCGAGCTACCCTTCGCAACAAGACGCTCGGGGCTGGCTTTATTGAGATCACCGAAGGCGGTCGACCAAGACTGTTCTTCGATGGTATTCCAATTGAAATCATGTATGTGTGGGATCGTCATATCAAAGCGATTGAGCAGAATGGAACGAAGTATAACCTGCCACACCGCGCGCTGCTGACCACGCCGGAGAACATCCCTGTGGGTACGCTGAATCAGAGTGATTGGGCTGCGATTGACAGCTTTTACGACAGGACCTTGAAGAGCAACATCATGGATGTGGCCTTCAGCCTGGATGCAAAATGGTTGGAGGATTACATGGGCGTAGCAGCTTACTAAGAAAGGAGGAAGAAAATGGCAATGCTAGATTCAGATATTACCTACTCCGGTAGCAACCGGCAGGGCCTCGATAACAACGGGGTCCTGATCAACATGGATGACCTAAGCACTAAGACGGTGAATAGCACCACTGCTGAAGCTTTGTTGGATGACCTCACTTTGAAGTCCGGTAAGTCCGGGTTTTCGGTGAAGATTCCCAACATGTCCTGGAATGTGAGGGACGAACTGGTCATCAATCCGGAGGGAGACAACAAGTACCGACACTTCGTGGACAATATCGTCATTGATGCCAGTGTCCTGGAAAACCTGGAGCAAGCGCACGCGATGAGCGAGAATGTCATCAGCCGATACATTCTGATATGTCGGAATGTGAAGAAGACCAAGTACTTCGTGGTTGGAATTGAGTACGGTATGGTCATTCAATCGAATACAAGAAGTCTGAAAGAGGGGAATGGAAACCGAATTCTTTCCATTGCATCGCAGGAGGGTCTGGAGGAACCGAGCCAAATCCGCGAGCTTCTGGAGACCGATTTGACGGCTACTGAGACCGCCTTCAATGCCAAGTTCGTCGCTGCATAGCGCATGACAAATTGGAATCAGTACACGGTAGAGGAAATCACAAAAGGAGCGGATCAGCAGTCTGGAACCAGGCTGCTGGTGCTCTTTTCAAACGACTATAGTCGGCAATTTGGAGAGCCACCCTGTACCGGATGTCCCGGGGGACTGGCCAGAGCAAGAGAGAAATTAATCAACGGAAATAAGAAGATGAGTGATTGGAAGGTAATTGAGAAGTACAACGGCACACCATTCGAGTTTGGCAGCAACAAATTCATGAGCGATCAGGCTATTGCAGCAAAAGGTGAAAAGGCCGATGAGTTTGTAGCGGAATTCGTGGACCTGAAGAACAAAGTTCGGCAGGACCTGCACGAAGATGAGACTCCCATTGAGACGGTGAAGGTGTTCTTCAGCAAATATCCAGCGGAAGAAGAATTGGAGCTGCTATTCGAAGCGAAGCCGGAGCCCTTGGTCGTTGCGCTTGCAGATGGAAAGGAGCTAAAGTTCACCGAAGTCACCAGCGAGGAGCAGGTTACCGAGGGAGTCAAAGCAAAGATCGGTAGGGCCAATGCGAATGGCGAGCTGGAGCTAGCGGATGGTCGAATCTGGAAATTCGAGAAGGGCGCTTTCGTAGCAGAAGTGAGCAAGGACTGAGCAGCAGTTGAGCGGGGGTGAGCATGAGTGGAGCAAGGCTAGCGGGATTTAGAGCGACGATTGAGCAGCTTCCGGAGCGGGAGATTCAGGAGATCAAAAGCAAAGGGGTATACTCGAACGGACGCGATAATCTCTATCCCCAAAGGATCGAGCGTCTTGTCAATGCGAGTGCGACCACCAAAGCTGCTACTGACTGGTACAGGAAATTGATTTTCGGCAGGGGATTTGGTCCAGAACTTAATCCCCTGGTCGTTGACCCCAGGTCCGGCAGGAAACTGTCGGACTTTTTGCGCAAGGTGGTGTTGAGCTTTGTCAAGCACAATGGGGTGTTCATTCATGTCATGTGGAATGCCAATTTTCAGATTTCCAGGGTACGCGTTTTGGACTACAAACAGTACCGGGTTGGCGAATCTGATGATACTGATTATTCAGGTTTCATTGTCCGAAGTGATAGCTGGTTCAAGTCCAAGGACAAGCGAAGCAAGCTTGAGAAATTCCACGTATTCAACCCCCGGGAGAATGTCATCCAGGCGCAGGTGGAAGCGGCCGGAGGCTGGAAGAAATACCGAGGCCAGATTCTATTCATCCACAACCAAGATGAAATCATTTATCCACTAGCACCCATTGATGCGGCCTACAATGATGCGGATACCGAGGCCCAAAGCAGCATATACAGCAATCGCATTGTTCGGAATGGAGACACGGGCAAGAACCTGATTTTTGTTCCTTCCTTCCTGGACGAGGAGTGGATGGGTAAATCTGAGAGTACATTAGCCAATGAACTCTCCCCAGACCAATTCAATGATTACAAGCACGTGATCAGTGAGAAAGAGGAATTCATTGAGGGGATCAAGAAGTCCCTGGGCGCTGAAGGGGCGGGTGGAGCAGGTATTTTCGAAGTGAATGTGGAGGCAGGTCAGAAAATCGAAGATGTTGTGAAGTCGGAGAACATCAAGAGCAGTCTTGATGACCAACTATTCGCCTACACAGACACCAAAGTCGAGCACAATATTCTCAAGCAATATGGCCCACTGCCTAAACTGCTGGTGAATAGCAGCGACAATTCCATCTTCGGGAATAGTGGTGAGCTGATCAAACAAGCCAAGCTCCTGGCCCAGCAGAATACGACTGAGGAGCGGGAATGGGTGGAAGAGAAGATGACGGATATATTCGGTCATTTCCAGGATTTTCCAATGCCTGGCGAAGGGTTGAAGATTCAGCCATTGATTGATGAGGAGGACCTAAATAGAACCGGAGATGGCGGCGGCGATCCTGAAGATTAGTGACACCAAGAGCATCAGTGGTAATGTGGATACGGACTACATCGAGCGACTGATTGAAGATGCAGAAAGGAAGAGTCTGATTCCTCTACTGAATAGCAGGTTTTACCAAGCCGTTCGCAAGAATGTGGAAGATGGTGGCACAGCCTACGATGATCTACTCAATGAAAAAGAGTACACCGTCAACGGAGAACAATATCATCACCTTGGACTCAAGCGGGTTATTGAAGACTATTTCATGGCTGAGTATGTGGTTCGAGGGGATGTCCTTATCACTCCTGGAGGCATGCAGGTGATGGCTGAGCCCATGAGCTCAGCAAGTAAGGAGATTTTGCGAAAGAGTTACTTGGAAACGGCCTCCTTGAACTGGAAACAGATTGAGCATTATCTGAACGCAAACGCCACGACTTTTCCATTGTGGGATTGCCACAGCAAACAGCCTCCTGTTGGTAGGAGTAGGACCAGGTTTACAAAAGTGGATACATGATGGGAGAGAAGATATTGAACAGTCCGGCAATGCAGCATGTGACCAAAGTGGTCACTTGGTTGATGATGTTGATTATCGCCTTACTCTCCTACTCATTCAATCAGAGCGTGAACCGCATCACGGAGCTGGAGAAAAGACAACGCGAAGACGAACTGATTTCAAAAGAGACCACCACGGAACTCAGGGCCTTCCAGCAATATCAGAAGGCGCAGAATGAAGATATGAAGCATGAGTTTGACCAGGTTCACAAGAAGCTGGATCTGATCATCATGGGAAAATGAATGTCGAACTTTTGAAGTGGTTTATGCTCGGCAGACAAAGGGGTCCCGCTTGTGGGACTCCGATCTTCTTGAAAGTGAAGTTGAATGATAAAATGATGGAGATATGAAGATTTTAAAGGGAGTTGCGAAGTTTTTTGCCGGGTCAAACCCACTCAAGGAAGTGGCAGATGTCGTTGACCGGTTCACGGATTCAAAGGATGACAAACGCGAGTTCTTCATCAAAGTCTTTGAAATGAGAGCCCAGGACCGAGCTGGAGCCAGGGACCTATACAGCAAGGATTCCATCATGCAAAAGGTATATTCCCTGGTTTTCTTGTTGGCTTACCTGGGATTGACCGGATGGCTGGTCTATGCCATTATTCATGGCAGCATCAAAGACATCAGCCAGTTTGAAACGGGCATGATTAGCGGCATTTGGGGAGGTATGACCGCCAAGGTGAATACCATCACCGATTTCTTTTTTGGTGCAGCAGAGGAAAAAAGTGACAAGAACTATGATCAGCTGATTGGGAAGAAGAGGAAGTAGAAATTTAGTGAATCCAGTCTGCCTTGTATATGGCTCTATCCATCTTGCCGGCTAAGCTTATTTACGCGGCTTTCAGCTTCAATGAATGTAATACCGGACTTCCATTCAGCTACTAGGGGATGATCTGACTCATGCGGGATCAGTTCAGGTCTATTTCCATCCAGTCTGGTTTCTATATTAACATGAATACCTAGAGTTGATTGTTCATAGTCTTTAATCTCGTTTGAGATTCTTCCAAAATAGGACCTAGTTTCTGAAGGGTTGTCGAACTCGGCTTCGTATTGATTGAAAGTCTTTTCGCTTACTGATACCCAAATTCCATAGTCCAAATCCTCGCATGCATCATTTACCTGAATTGTAAGGAAGGCTCTTATAAATCTATCTGTTTGGTCGTGATGTCTGATAATGCAAAAATCAGAGCTCAATTCTGTGATTTCTGCTTTTTCCTTATTGCTTAAAATGCTGAAGTAATAAGGTTCGTCAAACCCGATGGCGGGAAGCTCATCATGCTCCAACCCACATTTGGGACATTTGTATTTATGTCTTTTCAGAATTCTCCAAAACATCTCCAGGGGATTACTATCCCAAATCTAGTTACTCCGGGAATGAGTTTCTAATGTACTAAAGATACCTTGATCAGCTCCAGTAAAGTAGATCTGAGCGGACCCCAGGTAGCTTGAAATAGTTTCGATGAATCAGGCCTACCTTATTTACTGATTCTTTTCTAACTTTTGGGCAGAACAACCACCATGTCCAAACTTCCAACTGTCTTTCTTTCCTATGCCTGGGCCAACAAAGCCGAGGCGGACGAAATCGACAAACACTTCGAGTCAATTGGCCTGCAATTTCGACGTGATGTTCGCGATCTGGAATACAAGTCCTCGATCAAGGAATTCATGCAACAGGTCGGGAAGACGGATTTTGCGGTCATGTTGATTAGCGATGAGTTCTTGAATTCTTCTAATTGTATGTATGAGGTCTTGGAACTGATGAGGAATCGAGAGTTTGAAGAGAAGCTACTTCAGGTGATTCTACCCAGTGCTAGAATTTTCAATGCCAAGTATCGAATCAAGGTAATCAAAGCTTGGAATGCAAAAAGGGAAGAGATCGAGGCAGAAATAAAGACGCTTCCTTCTGAAAGCATGGGATCGATGACCGAGGAGTTGAAGCACCTTCGGGAAATATGCAACAGTATAGAGCCGTTTATGAAGACCTTAGTGGATCAGAATTCTATTTCATACGACATACTAAAAGCCAACAACCACGAGCAGTTGGTCCAGTTCATGGGGATGGGTGAGGATGATCTTCTGAAGGAAGTGATTCGTATCCAAGACCATCTGGATAAGAAGGAGGCACGACGAATGATTGATAGATTCACTAGAGAAAATCCAAAATATCCTCGTGGATTTTTCGTCTTGGCCTTTCTTCAGGATGAGCCTAAGGACAGTATTTACTACTACGACCAGGCCATAGAGCTTGATCCTAACGATGCTAGGGCATATTACAATCGAGGGAATAGCAAATCCGAATTGGGGGATTACAAAGACGCTATCGCAGATTACGACCAGGCTATAGAGTTAGATCCTAACAATGCTATGGCATACAATAATCGAGGGAATAGCAAATCCGATCTAGGTGATGAAGAAGGCGCGATTGCAGATTACGACCAGGCCATAGTGTTTGATCCGAACTTTGCAGAGCCATACAATAATCGTGGATATAGCAAAACCAAATTGGGAGACTACAAAGACGCAATCCCAGATTTCGATCAAGCCATAGTGCTTGATCCGAACTTTGAACACGCATACCAGAATCGCGGGGCTAGCAAATACAAACTGGGGGACTACAAAGACGCAATCCCAGATTTCGACCAGGCAATAGAGTTAGATCCTAACAATGCTATGGCATACAATAATCGAGGGACTAGCAAATCCATTCTAGGTGACAAAGAAGGCGCTATCGCAGATTACGACCAGGCCATAGCGCTTGATCCGGACTATGCTGCGGCCTACTACAATCGTGGGAATAGCAAATTTAAATTGGGGGATTACAAAGACGCTATCGCAGATTTCGACCAGGTCATAGTGCTTGATCCTAACAATGCTATGGCATATAACAATCGCGGAAATAGCAAATCCAAATTGGGGGATGAAGAAGGTGCCAAGAAGGATTGGGACAAAGCCATTGAACTTGACCCAAGCCTGAAAGAAGAACTAGGTGAGTAACCAAATCACAAATATTTGGACCAATCCCCTGCGAAGTAGATCTGAATAGATCCTAAGTAAGCGTCGAGACTTTTGCGAGACTTCCATCCACCGATTTCCATCAAGCGGTTTTTAGCAGTTTCCAGGCTCCCGACTTCCTCCGCCAGGTTTTTCAAGACGGTGATGGCCGTCGTGTGGCGACATCCATACATGTCTTGATCGTCACCCAAGCCAAGTGGTTTTTTTACCTTTTTCCGGAATTGCTCGGTCCAATAGTTACGTCTGCCCTTACCACCTTCACGGAGGTCCCAGGCACCAGGCTGCCCAGAAGGAGTGAATAGGAAATCATCCGGATGATGATCGTGACTCAGCAGCTGCTCATAGAGTGGCAGTAAGATCTTGGGTATCGGCCTGCGTGACAGCTGGCCTGTATCGTCGGTCTTTGTCTCCAGGTCAATCAGTCGATCTTCCAAATGAATGTCTTTGCATCTAATGTTTACCGCGTCGTGCGGTCGGATGAACTGATAGGAGAACACCCGAACGAATTGATACAACTCAGAGTGATGCTGTTCCATGTGCTGCCAGATTTCTGTCATCTGGCTATCGGTGAATGGGCGATGCGTTTTTTTCTTGGTCTTGAGGTTTTCAATGTCCAGAATGAAGTTCCGGGGAATGATCTTTTCCCTTCTCAACACGGTGAATACCGCCGACAGTGTCCCTTTGTGATTATTGCGATTTCGTGCTGAACTGCGCTTTTCCACTTCCTTCAGATAGAGTTCGATCTCCTCCTGATCCAAATTGTTGATGTAATAATTGAGCAGTCGCTTTTGCTTCAGGTACTTCTTGAAGTCTTCAACATGGTAATGGTAGCCTCGATAAGTGTTGGGTTTTGTCGTCCGCTTCAGCTCACCCATTGCGTAGTCGATGGCTTTCTCTGAGGTGATCATTCGAATCTCAGGAATGGACTCCGTGGGTTCCCACGTACCACCTTTCAATAGGTCCTCAATCGCCTCAAACATGGAGAGCAGGTACTTCCGCTTTTCCTTGAACTGCCTGGGTCCCTTGAACTTCTGGTTGATCTTGTTAGTGATCTTGATGGTTTTTGTTTCCCCTGTCTTTGGGTTAACAATCCAGTTAAAACGGATCATCCACCTGCAACCTTTTCGGGTATATCTTAGGATTTCTGCCTCAGAAAATTTAGATTTCTTAAGGAGGATAGCAGGGTAGGCATTAAGGTTCGAATACCGAGGCAAATTTTTCTCGATTTTTTTCTCGATTTCAAATTTGAACAAATGAGCAGACATAAAAAAAGCCGATTAAGAGAAGTTAATCGACTTTTTTCAAGTAGCGAGAGGGGGACTTGAACCCCCGACCTCCGGGTTATGAATCCGACGCTCTAACCAGCTGAGCTACCTCGCCAGAAGGCTCATTTTCGAAATGAGGTGCAAAGTTAATGAGAATTATTAGGCGGGGCAGGGGCACTTAAAAATTTTTTATATCTTGTCAAAAAACTTTTAGGATATGGCCAAGACAAAATTTGTAGGAGAGTACGGATTTAGGGCCTCAAAGAAAATGTTGTTCCCTTACATTTCTACCGCTTCAGGGTTGTCTCAATGGTTTGCGGATGATGTGAATATCAATAACGAGGATAAAGTCTACACCATTATTTGGGATGGTGAAGAGAATAAGGCGCGAATGGTTTCCAACCGCTCCAATCACCATGTGAAATTTGAGTTTGTAGGTGATGATGACGACCCCAACTGGCTGGAAATGAGGCTGGATGTCAACGAACTCACAGAAGAGCTTTTCCTGAGGGTTACCGATTATTCGGACATAGACGCAGAAGAAGCCCAGGAATTGTGGGATGGACTGGTCCATGATCTCAAAGAAATCGTAGGCGGATAGTCAACTAAATCCCGATTTCGTTCGTTTGGAGGGTTTAGCGACCTTTGTGGGGTTGGTGTGCGATGAAAAAGATTGACAAACTTCTGATTAAGTCCTTCCTGGCGCCGTTTGTGCTCACTACGGCCGTAGCGACATTCATCTTACTTATTCAGTACATGCTCAAATACTTTGACGACTTCGTCGGAAAAGATCTGGGCTTCGCGGTTTTCGCTGAACTACTCACTTACTTCAGTCTCAATATGTTATCAGTCTCCCTGCCACTGGGAGTTTTAGTGTCTTCCTTGATGACATTCGGCAATCTCGGAGAGCATTTTGAACTTACCGCTATCAAAGGCTCAGGGATATCGCTGCTACGCGCGCTAAGGCCCATGTTCTTCTTTGTGGTTATTATCGCCATCGGGGCTTTCTATTTCAACAACTACGTGGTGCCGGCAGCAAATCTGAAAGCTTATAGTCTGCTGTATGATATCAAGCATACTAAACCAGCACTGGACATTAAGCCTGGCATATTCTACAACGGCATCCCGGACTACAGTATCAAAGTCAAGGAGAAGCTACCAGACAACCAAACGCTCAAAGAGGTACTGATCTATGATCACACGCAAAAACTAGGTAACAAATCCGTGATATTGGCGGATTCAAGCCGCATGTACACTTTTGCCAATGACAGATATTTAAAGCTGGAACTCTACGATGGCAGCGCCTACGCCGAGGAAAAGAAGAATGCCAGTTCAGTCGACTACCTGTACAGGACGAATTTTGATCAGATGGAGATTGTATTTGATCTCTCATCCTTTGGCCTGAGAGATACCGACGAAGCGCTCTTTCGCAACAATCGGCAAATGAAAAATGTGGCGGAGCTCACACATGATATCGATTCCATGGGCAATGGGATGTTGGTCGCCATGCAGAAGCAACGCAATGCCATAAAGAGTACGTTGAAGCATCATCTCGCCCGTAGGGTGGAGGAAGTCGTGTTTGAGGAGGATTCCCTATTCAAAAGGACTGAGGAATTGCAGGACAAAGAAGAAACTGCGCCGAACAAGGACTCCCTGGCGACTCAACAAGCCAGTATATTCTCCATGGATTGGTTGGACATCTTCTTGCAACAAGCTATCAAAGGACAAAGCCCAACGACCAATCGGCCGGACATCAAAATCAATAAGCAATTTCAGATGTCCGCTAAAGACAGTGCGGAAATGGCGCAAAGAAAACTGGCTTTCAATCCATCCGGCCAGCAGGCCCCAAAACTTCAAGCACAAACCAAGGGAGATATTGCTGCAAAAAGTATTGATTCCCTAACCCTGGCAGACGTAAATGCCTATTACGAACAGCCCTATGAAAAGCAGGCCGTTGCTGATAAGGCGCTAAGTCAGGCAAGAAACCTAAAGGCTCAGCTCAGCAGTACCAAGGCAAGGCTCGATACCCTTCAGGTACAATACAATCGGTTCTCAGTGGAGAAGTACAAAAAGTACAGTGCGGCATTCGCTTGTATTGTCATGTTTCTCATCGGCGCTCCGCTAGGGGCAATTATCAAGAAGGGAGGATTGGGCGTGCCTGTTATTGTGTCCATCTTCTTTTTTATCGTGTATTATGTCCTCAATATCACTGCGGAGAAATGGGCAAAAGCAGGGGTTACCGATCCGGAGTTGAGTGTGTGGTTTGCTGACTTTCTCCTACTGCCTGTAGGGTTGTTCTTCCTGAGGCAAGCTCGGGTAGATGCCAGACTTTTTGATTCGGACTTCTACAATGTGGTCCTGGATAAGCTCAAAACAAGATTCAAAAGAGGCAGTGCTACGACATAATCAAGCCTTATGGGTTTGTATTTACATGTAGACCTTCTACATTTGCGCTTTAATTCAGAGGACGAGGAAAAGTTATAATGTATTTAACTAAAGAGAAAAAAGAAGAAATTTTCAGTCAGTTTGGAAGCGCTGGCAAAGACACTGGTTCAGCAGAGTCGCAAATCGCTCTTTTCACTTTCCGAATCAATCACTTGACGGAGCACCTGCGGACCAACAAGAAAGACCATGGTTCTAGACTTGGTCTGTTGAAACTGGTAGGTAAGAGACGACGACTATTGGACCACTTGTACAAGACTGATATTGAGCGATACAGGAGTATCATAGCCAAGCTGAATATCAGGAAATAGATTTTAGAGAAATCCGCAAGGGAATTCTGAAGGAATTCCCTTTTTTTTTATCCCCATGCTCATCTTATCATTTTAAGAGCACAATACTATGTTACCAACATTTAAGCAAAAGAAATTCAATCTTCCCGATGGTCGGGAAGTCACAATAGAAACTGGTAAGCTCGCCAAGCAGGCTGACGGATCTGCAGTTGTTAGATTAGGCAACGCCATGCTATTGGCCACGGTCGTTTCAGCAAAAACTGCAGGTGAAAACGTAGATTTTTTACCACTGTCCGTGGATTACCAGGAGAAGTTTGCATCAGCAGGAAAGATCCCCGGTGGGTTCTTGAAACGTGAAGGCAAGCTTTCAGATTACGAAGTTCTGATCTGTAGACTGGTCGATCGGGCCCTTCGCCCTCTATTCCCTTCTGACTATCACGCTGACACACAGGTGATGATCTCCCTGATTTCCGCAGATGAAACGGTAATGCCGGACGCGCTGGCTGCACTAGCCGCTTCCAGCGCCATCGCCGTTTCGGATATTCCTTTTCATGGACCCATTTCGGAAGTCCGTGTCGTCAAAGTGGAGGATGAGTACAAAGTCAATCCTGTCCTTGAAGATATTCAAAATGCCACATTGGACTTGATCGTTGCCGCAGACAAAGACAACATCATGATGGTCGAAGGCGAGATGAAGGAGGCGCAGGAAGAGGAAATGATTGAGGCGCTGCAAACTGCGCACGAAGCGATCAAAGTACAGTGCCAGGCTCAGCAGGAGCTGGCGGAAGAAGTGGGTAGTCTAGAGAAACGTGAATACAGCCACGAAAACCATGACGAGGAGCTGCTGGCAAAAATCAAGGCGTTTGCCTACGATAAGGCCTATGATGTCGCCAAGCAAGGACTTGCAGATAAGAAAAAGAGGAAAGAAGGATTTGAGGCCGTCCGCACGGCGTTTGTGGAAGAGCTGCCTGAGGATCACGAGTACGATGAGTTTCTCATAGGAAAGTACTTTCATGATGTGGAAAAAGAGGCAGTTAGAAATAGTGTCTTGGATTCCAAAGTTCGATTGGATGGTCGCCAGACTGACGAAATAAGGCCCATATGGGGCGAAGTGGATTACCTCCCTTCAGCTCATGGATCGGCAGTCTTCACCAGAGGAGAAACCCAATCGCTCACCACTGTGACCCTGGGGTCCAAGTTGGATGAGCAAATGATTGACGGGGCAATGATCTCCGGATACAACAAATTCATCTTGCACTACAATTTCCCTGCATTCTCCACTGGAGAGACCAGACCCAACCGAGGTCCGGGTCGTAGGGAAGTAGGTCATGGCAACCTGGCCATGAGGGCATTGAAGCCTATGATCCCAAGTCCCGATGACAATCCTTATACCATACGTGTAGTATCCGACATACTGGAGTCCAACGGATCCTCATCCATGGCTACTGTTTGCGCGGGCACGATGGCGTTGATGGATGCGGGAATTCACATCAAAAGACCTGTATCGGGCATTGCCATGGGTATGATCTCAGATGCTGATTCGGGCCGCTATGCAATCCTTTCGGATATATTGGGCGATGAAGATCACCTAGGTGATATGGACTTTAAGGTGACTGGTACCAGGGAAGGTGTTACCGCATGCCAAATGGACATCAAAGTAGACGGACTTTCCTTTGAAGTGCTGAAAGAAGCCCTCGAGCAAGCCAAGAAAGGACGACTGCATATCCTGGATAAGATTGAGGAAGTGATCACTGAACCACGTGAAGAGTTGAAGCCAAGTGCACCAAGACTCATCTCCATGGTCATCGACCGCGACATGATTGGAGCCGTTATTGGCCCTGGTGGTAAGGTAGTTCAGGAAATCCAACGAGAAACCGGTGCCACAGTCGTCATCGAAGAGAATGACAAAGGTGGTCTCGTCAATATTTTTGCCAGCAATAAGGAAGTGCTCGACAAGGCACACAATTGGATCAAAGGTATCGTGGCGACACCTGAAGTAGGTGAGGTCTATGATGGTGTTGTCAAGTCGATCATGCCATTTGGGGCATTCATCGAATTTATGCCAGGTAAGGAAGGTCTGTTGCACATTTCCGAAATCAAATGGGAGCGCATCGAGAAGATGGATGGCATCATGGAAGTGGGTGAAGAGGTGAAAGTGAAGCTGCTTGAAATCGACAAAAAGACCGGAAAATTCAGACTGTCCAGAAAAGTTTTGTTACCAAAACCAGAGCGACCCAAGAAGGCTGAGTAAGGTAAATGACAATTGGCTCGTTTGCGCACGTTTCACAAACCCCACACATATATTATCACGTTACTTTCGTAAATTGTAAGCTATGAGTGAGAAAGTTCAAGTACTGATAATAGGATCAGGACCCGCAGGTTATACTGCAGCGATATACGCAGCCCGGGCGGGCCTCAAGCCTGTACTGTATCAAGGTGGTCAGCCTGGCGGCCAATTGACAATTACGACGGATGTTGAGAATTATCCCGGATATCCTGAGGGAATCATGGGGCCTCAGATGATGGTGGATTTTCAAAAGCAGGCCGAACGCTTCGGGACAGACATCAGGTACGGAATGGTTACAGGTGTGGACTTTTCATCATGGCCTTTGAAAGCCACAATCGATGAAAAAACGGAAATCCATGCGGAGTCGGTGATTATATCTACAGGCGCCTCAGCAAAGTGGCTGGGCCTGGAGAGCGAACAGCACTTCAATGGCAAGGGCGTTTCAGCGTGTGCGGTGTGTGATGGTTTCTTCTTCAAGGGCCAGGATGTCGTAATCGTTGGGGCAGGGGATACGGCGGCAGAGGAAGCCACTTACCTATCAAAACTGGCCAACAAGGTCTATATGCTGGTTCGAAGAGACGAGATGAGAGCTTCGAAGATTATGCAGCAACGGGTTTTGAATGCACCAAATATTGAGGTCCTTTGGAATACGGAAGCAGAAGAAGTGCTCGGCGGGGATGAAGTTGAAGCGGTACGGGTAGTGAATAACAAAACCGGCGAGAAGTCTGAATTGAAAGCACAAGGCTTTTTCGTAGCTATCGGACATCAGCCAAACACCGAGATATTCAACGGTTGGCTGGACATGGATGAAAGCGGATACATCAAAACCATTCCTGGTTCCTCCAAAACCAATGTCCCTGGCGTGTTTGCCACTGGCGACGCCCAGGACAAGATCTACCGGCAGGCAGTGACTGCGGCAGGCAGCGGATGTATGGGAGCACTGGATGCTGAGAAGTTTCTCGCAGAGAAAGAACTGGAACTACAAGAAGCCGAAATGGCTTAATAGAGATACATTTTCAAAAGCTCGCTTTGGCGGGCTTTTTTTTTGCTACTACATGAAGAAGATTAATATTTTGGCCATCGCCGCACACCCCGATGATGTTGAATTGTCATGTGCGGGCACCCTCATTTCGCACATTCACCAGGGTTACACAGCGGGCATTGTTGACCTGACGGAAGGGGAGATGGGTACACGCGGTACACCCGAACAAAGATTGGAAGAAGCCAGGGATGCGGCTAGGGTAATGGGATTGGAAGCCAGGGAAAACCTGGCACTGCCAGATGTTTTCTTTAAAAACGATGAAGCAACCCAACTAAGGGTAATTCAGGTCATCAGGAAATACCAGCCGGATATTGTTATCACCAATGCGAGGTATGACCGACACCCAGATCATGGTAGAGGGGCCAAACTGGTAGAAGAATCATTCTTCAAGTCCGGGCTTCGCATGATCAAGACTACACTGGACGGTGAAGCGCAAGAGGCCTGGCGGCCTAAGCATCTGTATCATATGATTCAGAGCGTATCTATAGAGCCTGATTTTGTTGTGGACATTTCAGATGTCCATGATCAGAAAATTGAAGCGATAAGGGCATTCAAATCACAATTTCACAACCCTGATAGTAGTGAACCCGAAACTTATATTTCCCGGCCTGAATTCATGAATATGATTGAAGCCAGAGCTGTGGAATTTGGCCATAGGATTGGTGTAAAATATGGCGAAGGCTTCACTCAAAATCAATTTTTAGGTGTAAAGAACCTTTATCACCTGATCTAGGCCAAAGCCTGTCGTATTGCCTAATTTGCTGAAGCGTCTCTACTCTAAGCCCTTCTTGCAGTGGGAGCTTCCAGTAGTTGTCATTCAATGTGTGTATAGCCTCCTCAAGAGCCATGTCTTTGTGGAAATGATCCCGGGCAAAGTGTACGAATTTCAGCACCCGGAAACCGTCCCACCAACGAAAAAAGTGCTTTGCAAAGCTCTCTCTGCTAGCCGAATTCTGCTGCATTTTTGAGAGGCCCTCCCGGAATTTATGTTCCTCATGAAAAGCCTGAATCGAATCTGGTAAGTCGTGCGGTAGGGCGTCCTCCAAAAACATCATTGATGGATTGGCGAAAAGCCTCCGGAGGTCATCAAAGGACTGGAAGTTGTAAATGGGGTATTCGTCTTGACTTCTGATCTTCGAGATGGCATGACCCGTACCAAATGGCACACGGTCCGAAACGCGGGAAGAAGGATAAATGGCGGCCGTATTGATCTCCTCGAAGCCTCCCATCGGTATTACTTTCTGAAGGAAATAGAAATCCTCACCCGCTTTACGCGTGTTCATGCCTCCGACCTTTTTGTAGATGTCGGACCTCACGGATATGCAAGAACCCAGTGTTTGGTGTGCGAAGGGGTGACCGGCATAGCGCTGGGCGTCTACGTAGTATCTAAGAAATAACTCGTATTGGAGGATCTCTTCGTGATCAAGGGGATGCTCGAAGTAAGTAATGGCAGCTTGTGTCTGATGATTGTCGAAATGGTGCCAAACCTCTTTCAGGAAATCAGGTGAACAGGCACAGTCGGCATCAAAACAGACAATCACACCTTCCTTGCCTTGTTCATGGAATAATCTCGCTCCCTCATCCATCAATATTTTCCGAGCTAGGCCTACCCCTGCTTTTTTTTGGGGTAGCGTGGCGTGGCTTACCCTCAGTTCGAATCCCGCAGGCGTGGTCAGATCATGTAGGTTTTGGATGATTTGTCTATTTGCGCTCCGAATAAGCTCATTGGCTCCTTCCGGTTCATTGACCAGCACCAGCACGAGGACCGAGGTTCCGGGATGCTCGCATTCAAATAAGGATAATACGGCTTTTTCTGTGGTGGTTTCCTTGAAGCTGGGGATGGTGACAACGATGGAGGCCTCTGGCGACATGGCTTGATCATCAAAATGTCGTTGCGGGTAAGCATACCGCTTGAAATAGACTTCTTTCAACTTATCAGGGAGAAAGGCGCTCAATGATCCAATTTGACCCTTTCAGCGAATACTGTATCCTATCATGGAGTCTGCTTTTCCGGCCCTGCCAAAATTCATAGTAGTGAGGCTTTATCTTGTAACCACCCCAAAAATCAGGTAATGGTACTTTCCCGTCCTTGAATTTTTCCTTCATTTCTGCCAGCTTAGTTTCCAGTAAACTCCTGTTGCTGATCACCTTGCTTTGCTGGGATACCCATGCACCCAGCTGACTGCCGAAAGGTCTGGAAACAAAATATTTGAAGGACTCGGCGCTACTGATTTTCTCAACTTCCCCGGCAATGAGGACCTGTCGCTCTAGTGCATACCATGGAAAAAGTACGGATACATTAGGATTTCTCTCCATGTGCTTTGCTTTCCGACTTTCATAATTGGTATAGAAGACAATACCTGAGGCGTCCAAGGCCTTCATAAGCACAGTTCGCTGCATAGGTCCTTTTTCTCCCAGTGTTGAAAGCACCATAGCATTAGGCTCCAGCAATTCGCCGGAAACAGCTTCATCAAACCATTTTCTGAACTGCAGGTGAGGGTCAGCTGCTACTGAATCCAAACTCAACTGAGACTTGGAATACTCTGCTCTTAGTGACGCTATGTCTGTATGCATTAATGATTCTATGGACTGGGATGATTAAGTTTGACCCGCCAAAGATAGAACAATGCAGTATAGGATTAGCTTGGCTGTAGATAGCCCTCAAGCGTGGATTGATGCGGTCATGAATGACTTTGATGCGTTCCTGCAAGATCATGCCAACTGTGAAAGAAAGGCATCTTCTATGGCGATGAGCTTCGTAGCAAAGTACCCGGATCGTGAGGAGATATTGCCAGAATTGATTGATACGGGTATTGAAGAATTGGAGCACTTCAAGCAGGTCTATGAGATAATGAAGAAGCGGGGTGTACCTCTCCCTCATGAAATCGGCCAGGATCATTATGTGAAGGCGCTTCTGGATTTTTGCAGGTCAGGCAGAGAAGAGCGGTTTGCTGACAGGTTGCTGCTGGCGTCCCTGGTCGAGACGCGGGGCGCAGAACGGTTCAGACTAGTCTATGAAGCATTGGATGAAGGTGAGCTCAAAGCTTTTTATCACCAACTTTGGGCCTCAGAGGCCCGTCATGGGGAGGTGTTTGTGAAAATGGCTTTAACTTATTTTGAAGGGCGCAGCGTTTACGATCGCCTGCAGGAGATGACCGATTATGAAGGTGAGGTATTGAAGCAACTGCCAATAAAACCAGCTTTACACTGAAGATATGGATTATTTTTCGTCCGATAAGATCATTGAACCCAGCCGTGGTGACTTACTGATATCAGAACCCTATTTGCCGGATCCCAATTTCGAGCGAACCGTGGTTTTGATTTGTGAGCATGATGAAAATGGTACCATTGGATATGTCCTGAATAAACACTCGGGCATGAAACTGGCTGACGCCGTGGAAGAGGTAGATGGTCAATTCGATGCACCATTGTTCATAGGCGGTCCGGTCCAGAAGGACAGTCTACATTTTGTTCACAGGAATGACCCTGTCTCCGATTACGACAGGGAGATTCTGGAGGGCGTATTTTGGGCAGGGGATTTTGATGATCTGCTTTTCAAGATTAATACGAAGCAAATACCCGAAAAAGACCTAAAGTTTTTCGTAGGATACTCAGGATGGTCGCCAGGTCAGTTGTTGGAGGAATTGGAGCACAAATCATGGATAGTGTATAAAGGCGTTGACTCATCCTTGATATTCGACATCCCTGCAGATCAGATGTGGCGCGAGGTGCTGAGACGAATGGGAGGCAAATTCAAAGCCATTGCCGGATATCCGGAAGATCCAAGGATGAATTAAAGGCGCGCATATCCTAGCCTATTTATTAATTTTGAGGTTCCTTGAAAGAGCAGTAAGCAGGAAAGACTATGGATTTGGACAAAAATGTGCCGGAGAGCGAGGACAACCTCGGTACTTCGGATGGCAGTCAGCAGCAAGCTGAAAACCTGAAACCCCCGGAAGAAAATTCACCGAATGAATCGGTAGCTGAGACTGAGGCAGGAGAGAGCCCGGCTCAAGTCGATGAAAATCAGCAAATTGAATCCATAGAAGATCGACAGGTAACAGCCGACGAAGCGGAATCAGTGGAGCCAGAAGTGGAGATAGCTGAGGCGACTTCGGAGGCGGAAAGCATCGAAACGGAGTCCCCGGCTGAAGCGGTGGAACCTGTATCGGAGCAATCCACGACGGAAGAAAACGCAGCTGAGCAAGATAGCTTGCAAGATCAGGAAGAAGAAATATCGGAACCGGAACCATTAGATGTTGAAAAAGCCGAATCAGTCCAGGAGGAATCCGGCGATACGGTAAGTGAGGAGCCTCAAGGGGATTTGGTAGCTAAAGAAGGGTCTGAACAGGCCGAGGAGACCGAAGGAGCCCACGAGGAAGAGGAGCATGAGGAAGAGATCGACTACGATCACCTGGAGAAGGATCAACTGGTGAAGATGGTAACGGATCTCAGCAAGTTGGATGACCCTCGGCATTTCGATAAGCACTTGAAGCCGCTAAAATCCAGGTATGACGACCTCTTTGATCAGGAGAAAAACGTTGCTTTGGAGGCTTTCGTAGCAGATGGCAACGAAGCGGGGGATTTTGAATACAAGGGCGACGAAGCAGATTCGAAATTTCAGGATTACTACAACCTGCTACGCAGCAAGCGTAGCAACTTCTACAACGATCTTGAGAAAAGAAAGCAGGAGAATCTTCTGAAGAAGGAAGAACTGCTTGAGAAGCTTCGCGAGCTAATAGATGGTGAAGAGTCTGACATCAGCATCAAAGGGGTTCGCGACTTGCAGGACGAATGGAAGAAAGTCGGTCCGGTTCCTGGTCAACACAACAAAACGCTTTGGGCGAACTACAATGCCCTGCTCGATCGATTTTATGACGCGCGGAGTATCTATTTTGAACTCAAGGATCTTGACAGGAAGAAAAATCTGGATCACAAGCTTGAGCTTTGTGAGAAAGCCGAAAAGCTTGATGAGCTTGAGAATGTAAAGGATGCTGTGGTACAGCTCAACGACTTGCACGAAGAATTTAAGCACATTGGTCCCGTACCTCGTGAAGATCAGGAGGCCCTGTGGGTGAGGTTCAAAGCCGCTTCGGACAGGATCTATGTCAAGCGCAAGGACTTTGTTGACCATTTGAAGAAGTCCTTTGATGAAAATCTTGAGAAGAAGCAGGCGCTTGCGGAAAAGGTTGAGGCCTTTGTAAGTTTTGATTCGGACAGGATTAGCAATTGGAATAAGAAGACCAAGGAAATCCAGGAAATCCAACGGAAGTGGGAAGCCATCGGAGGTGTGCCTCGTCAACAGGCCAAGGAGATCAACAAAAGGTTCTGGGGCTCTTTCAAGCAATTCTTTGCCAATAAGAGTGCATTCTTCAAGAAGTTTGATACTCAACGTGAAGGCAATCTGGACCTTAAGAAGAAGCTTGTAGAGCGTGCTGAGTCGATGAAAGACAGCCAGGATTGGAGCGGCACTACGGAAGCCTACAAAAAACTTCAGGCGGAATGGAAAGAAATCGGTCCCGTACCGGAGAAGTTCAGAAATAGCATTTACGAAGAATTCAAGAAAGCGTGTGACCACTTCTTTGAGCAGCGCAGATCTCAAAATAAAGAACAGGAAAAGGCTTTTGAGCAGAACCTGAGTCAGAAGCTGGAGGTGTGCCAGGAAATCGGAGAGATTGCCAAGGCGAGTGAATTGGACATTGACCGAATCTACGACTTGGTCGACGCGTTCAATGAATTAGGTTTTGTGCCGAGAAATCAGATCAAGAGCATTCAGGCACGGTTTGAGGAAGTGATCAATGCGGTGTTGGAGTCCGAGGCACTCACAGACGAGGATCGTGAGGACTTCAGGATCAATGTGGAGCTGGGCAAACTCAGAGGTGGACCTCATGCCAATAAGAAGTTGTTCAGGAAAGAGAATTCTCTGAAACGGAAGATTGAAACGCTCGAAAGCGATATCAATACCTGGAAGACCAACATGGAGTTTTTCGCCTCATCCAAGGCTGCTGATCAGTTGAAAAAGGACTTTGAAGAGAAGATCACGAAGGCTATCGAGGAACTGAAGCACCTGCGTAAGGAATTGCGCGCCATCAGGCAGTAATTGCTGAAAAATTAGCGTCTGGAATTCCAGATTTTTCCTGGATTTCCTATCTTCGCACTCGCTTTCGAAAGAAGCAAAAGGCCTCCTTAGCTCAGCTGCGGTTCGGCGACCCGATAGAGCAACTTGTTGCGAAGATTGGAAAGCAAGCCGAGTTTGAAGTAGGGAGCAGGCGAATGACAAAAAGCCTCCTTAGCTCAGCTGGTAGAGCAACTGACTTGTAATCAGTAGGTCGCTGGTTCGATCCCGGCAGGGGGCTCCAAAATGGGCACTTACGATGTAGGTGCCTTTTTTGACTCAGCCGCCCAGGTGGCGGAACTGGTAGACGCGTTGGTCTCAAACACCAATGGTAGCAATACCGTGCCGGTTCGATTCCGGCCCTGGGTACTTAAAACCCTCCTCAAATCTTTTGGGGAGGGTTTTTGCTTTTATGACCAAGAGCCAGGACTCCCATAACATCTCAATAGCTGGTAGAGCAACAGCGCATTCCATGCCGGCTTGTAATCAGTAGGTCGCTGCGGTTCGACGATTCGTGGTTCGGCAAACAGATTCGATCCCGGGCCAACCGGCTTAGGTAAAGGGCTCCAAAATGGGCACTTACGATGTAGGTGCCTTTTTTGACTCAGCCGCCCAGGTGGCGGAACTGGTAAACGCGTTGGTCTCAAACACCAATGGTAGCAATACCGTGCCGGTTCGATTTCGGTGCGGCCGGCGAGGTGCGGCCGGCTAGGCCCTGGGTACTTTAAACCCTCCTCAAATCTTTTGGGGAGGGTTTTTGCTTTTGTGACAAAGAGCCAAGACTCCCATAACATCTCAATAGCTGGTAGAGCAACAGCGCATTCCATGCCGGCTTGTAATCAGTAGGTCGCTGCGGTTCGACGATTCGTGGTTCGGCAAACCCATTCGATCCCGGGCCAACCGGCTTAGGTCAAGGCTCCAAAATGGGCACTTACGATGTAGGGCCTTTCGTGGCGGAAGCATATTCATTCGGTATGATAGGTTCATTCGTCCAAAGAAGCGATTTGCGATCATTAAGAGATTCTTAGTAGTTTGATGCCATGCCAAATAGAATAGAAGAATTGGGAGCAATGATTAGATGGCTACTCTCAGGATGTAGAGGCCCTCTTCGACCATACATGAATGACAATGTTGAGTTGAATAGAGTCGTCGGGTATTCGCTTGTTGTATCTATCATCATGATTTTCATTTTTCTTCAATAGGACCGTATGTCAAGTTGAAAAATGCCGGTCTGTTCCCGGCTGTCAACAGGCTGATCTGCTTACCTGTTAGGCTACCCCTGCATATCCTTCTGCACTACTATTTCCTGCATTCAATTTTGGCCGCCAATCATGAATAGCTACACCGTCTCTGCTATCCGAATCCAGGTCTACACCTAGAACTCCACCATACGCTCCTCAAAAATGGATTTCAATTCGATTAGCGCTTCTCTATGAGCTGTGTCTTTGTGGATTGCTGCATTGCAAACGCGGATGTAAGGGAGCTTCAATGAAGTATCTATGGCAAAGATGTCGCTGTTGCGAACCAGGATACCTCGTTCAAAAGCGGCTTGCGTAAGCTCAGCACTCAACCATGTCGAAGGGATGCGGAGCCACCGAACCACATGGGTCAGTGGGGTGTCCTTGGCGGGCTGCTGATCAAAAACCTCGTTGAAAGCCTCATTTCGACCCCGCAGTAACCGCTTGCGTTCTTCAATGATCTTATCTGCACGGCCAGAAGTAATGAGCGAAGTGCTGATCTCCAGCAGCATCTGTGAACTGCTCCAGTATATGAGCTTGAATGTGCTTTCGATTCGTCTGATCAGGGATGCAGACGCCACAACAAAAGAGGTGGTCAGCGATGGGTTCAAAAGAAAATATAAGCCTGAGGTATAAATGCCTGTTTCAGGGTCCAGGTCGAAATAAGGATGAACGGGCCCATCAGCAAAGAAGTCGACTTTCCCATCTTCTACGATTTTGACCTGATGCTTTTGGCAAACGGCAAGGATCTCTTTTTTCCTCGCCAGTGGGGTGATAATGCCCGTTGGATTGTGGAACGTGCTGGTCGTGACCAGCAGCCTGGACCTGGTGTTCATGATCACAGCTTCCAGATCCGAAGGAATAATGCCCAGGTGATCCATCTTGACGGTAGCTACCTGGCGGTCGTTTTGCAGAATCTGTTCTTTGGTGATTCGATCGCCGACCTCCTCCATCATGATACTTTCTCCCCTTTTGGAGAGGGTGTTGATCAATACATTGGTGGTGAGCAACTCTGCTGCAAACAGGCTGATCTGGTCGTTTGCAATCGAGCTGAAGCCAATGCCTCGTAACCAGTGACCAAATACTTGTCGCTGCTCTGGTGAGCCAAAATTGTGCAGGTCATTCAGGTGCTTGAACAGGTCGGGGCCATTGGTGACCTCCTTGATACTCGAGACTAGGTTCAGGCGAATGACGTTATTGAAAAGTTCGGTTGTCCGATAATGCCCGAGATTGTACCGGTAGGGTACCTTGGTTTCTGTATACCAGAAGTCATCGTACTCCGTTGCAATATCCCTCACAAAAGTCCCCCTGCCAATCTCCCCACTCAGGTAACCCATTTTTTCCAACTCCATGAAGGCTTTGGTGATGGTCCCGATGGAGAGATTCAGTTTTTTGGAGAGCTCGCGTTGCGTAGGCAAGGATTCTCCCGGAGCCAGTGCACCTGAATCAATAGCTTCCGTGATATAATCAATCAGATGCAGGAACTTCTTCCGGTCAGATTTCTCAAACTTCTTATTCCACATATAAATCCTTTTGGCCTCACACCTCAATGCAATCCATGCCCATGAGACCACTTAAACCACTTTTCCGGACGCTAAAATAAACTTTGTTCCGTAGCCTCTGATTAATTGTAATATTACAATTACTTAGAAGCGCTTAGATTGATCACCTAGACAGCAATAACCAGTCACTGAAATGAAGTGCCGGAAGGATGTGAAATATTCCGTGCGGCCCTGTTCAGGTCCTGTTCAATGCATGGCCCACTTGTGTCCCCCTCAATCGTGCCGCTGAGGGGGACTATTGAATGTACTATGGGCAGTGTCGCGGATTCAAGACTGATAACGCAATAGAAAATGAAATACCTGACGCTTATATTAATCGTGTTTTCCAGTATGTCCTACGGACAGAACTTTACTATGGCTCCAAAACCTGAAGGGGAGTTGGTATATACCTGCCCACCATGTGGCTGCGACCATGACGATGGCCATTTTGATGCCATGGGGTCCTGTCCGTCGTGTAATATGGCACTACAACCTGAATTTCCCGGCGTTGCTTCCGAGCTTCCGCCATACCGAAGACTCACGGCGGGCATGTTGATTTTTGATCATGCAGATATCATGGATGTGACAGGGCCGTGGTCCGTGCTAGTGCACAATGGTGTGCAAGTGGTTTCTTTTGCTAAGAGCAAGGACCCAGTGACCATTGGCATGTCTATGGAATTGACTCCGGACTTCACATTGGACAACTTGCCGGATGTTGATATCTTGATCTTTCCGGGAAGTGGTATGGCCGAGACAAATCCTGGCGACGAAGCTATTCAGCAGTTCATCAAAGCAAGGGCGACTACCACAGATGTCCTGTTTTCTGTGTGCAGCGGCGCCTTTTTCCTGGCAGAATCGGGTCTTCTTGATGGAAAGGTGGCCACAACATTCGCTTCATTGATCCCAAGGCTGGAAGAGCAATATCCGGAAATCGAGGTAGTCAACAACGTGAAGTACACCGACAATGGGAATATTGTGACTACTGCAGGTCTCTCCTCTGGCATAGACGGCGCATTTCATGTGGTATCTAAGTTTAGGGGCCAGGGAGGGGTGCAGGATGTGGCGAATCACATGGAGTATGCCTGGAGCAGGAGTACAGATTACGCTCGAAGCCAGCTGGCAGACCATTACATTATGGGTGTAAAGGGGATCGTCGGGCTATTCTCCAAAGCGTTTTTGTTGTCTGGTGGTGATCGGGATCAATGGACATATCAGTACCTCTTGTCGGGCCAGGTGAGCAGCGAGCAAGTGTTGAAAGTGATTCAAAAGGAACTGGAGAAAACGGGTAGGTGGCTGCTGGAGACCGCGACTCCCGACAGCGTAGTAGGTACGTTTGATCATGACATAATGGGTCCGGGACTGATCAGCTTGGATGTCTTGACCACTGAGGAGGGTGATGTCCTTACCATTGCGGCGAGGCGACTTGAAAAATATGCAGTACCAGTTGAGTGAAATGATGATGGTCAGGATCTCAATTTTTATTGCTTTGTTCATTCCCAGCTTGTTGGCTGTGGGGCAGGACTTGCACTTTGCGGAATTGGATGAAAATCAATCCATTCAAGTGGGGAAAAACAGGCACATTCCTTCGCAATTCAGTGAGTTGCCGGTGGTAGAACCTCACATTTCCGCACACCCTGAAAATCCCAATCATTTGTTGGTGGCGGCTATGGTCGTGACGGATGTGACAAAACCATACCAGAGTTGTCGTCTATCCAGCTTTGTGTCGTCGGATGGAGGGATTTCCTGGGAAGAAACGGCGCACGATTGGTGGGGGTATGATCCCTGGACCGCGATCCTTCCAGATGGTAATACCGTGATGACATGGCTGGGAACGGAGGAACGCTTCAAAGGTCAGTTCCCTTTGCAATTTTTCAGTTCGTCGGACGGAGGCAAGATCTGGTCTGCGGAAGTTCAGGAAGTTGTGGGCCATGGTCATGGTCATGACGGGACGAAGGTGACGGCCCTGAATGATCAGTTTTATTTCACTACAGTGAGATTCAATGAGGATATGGGGGCCGATGTGGTGCTGTACCGTAGGCAAGGCGGATCGCCCTTTGAGGAAGTGGCTATGGTGGATGCTAAGGGTATTCGTCTCAACTTCTGCGAGCCGACCATTTTGACCGATGGGACCGTTTTGGTCCCCTCTTCTCATTTCCTGGACAAATTGTGGGTGCAGGCCTATCATCATGGAAGCCAACAACTAGGTCGAAAGAGCTTGGTATCTAGTCGACCGGGAGGTGCAGGGGGCTACATGCGCATGGTGGCAGATATTGGACCTCATTCAAAGTATAAAGACCGCATCTATTTTGTGCGAGCGTTAGGTCGCGGTGGTAAGCATGAAGGGGTCTGGTTGAACTACAGTGATGACAAGGGAATCACCTGGTCCAGGGATGCGCGAATTGATCTCTTTGGTGGTGATTCGTTGCCCAGAGCTTTGGTTCCCAGTATCGCTGTCAACCAGCAGGGAGTGATCGGCATATCCTGGGTCGATTCGCAGCTGGATCCTGCGCAAAAGAAAAAAGATGTGTACTTCACTGCCTCCCAGGATGGGGGGAGGAGCTTTCAGCGCCCGGTCCGAGTCTCAGAGGTCAGTTCCAGTCCTGCCACCAAAGGCAACGATGAGGTCGCGAATAGATTTCCGGGAGGTGGCCATTACCTGGGTATTGCAGCCTGTGCGGATGGTGCTTTCCAATTGGTATGGAGCGATAGCAGATATGGCAAATTTGAATTACAAACCGCTACGGTCGAAGTGAATATCGACTAGCGTCGAATTGGGCAGATGTTCCTTCTTCTCATGCTTATTCATGGTTGTCTTGAGTAGGATTTGGACTTCGTGCCTCATTAGGATCGTGATGAGCGGTTGGCGGCGGCTCCCAATGGTACCGCCGTTTTCTTCTTCGACCGCTGGTCAAAAAAAATATCCCATTAGTAACATCTAAATGTAATATTACATTAAGTCAATTGTGTTCCCTGACCCGGGAATTTTATGGTTAAGGTGCACTATGTGACGAGGAAAATGATGTGAAGTGATTTAATCGACCTGCTGACCTCCTAAATCTACCATTATGTTCAAGACTTACATCCAGACGGCCTTTCGCAGCCTGCAGAAGAGAAAGGGCTTTCTTATCATCAATGTGCTAGGGTTTAGCCTTGGCGTGTGCATTGCCATACTCATGTTTGCCTATGTGTGGGATGAACTTGGGTATGATACCTATCACCCCAACTATGAGCGGCTTTATCGGGTTGCTTTGACGCGCCATTTTCCGGATCGTCAGAATAGCTACGCCACCACACCGCCTCCGCTGGGTCCTACGATACTGGAGGAGTTCCCGGAGATAGAGGCTCAGACCCGCGTGTTCGATCTGAATCAGATCAGGGTGAGGGTTGGTGACCGCATCTTTTATGAGGATCTGGCCTATGCAGCAGATTCCACCTTCTTCGACCTTTTTGGCATCG
Source organism: Cyclobacteriaceae bacterium (assembly GCA_965601475.1). Lineage (GTDB taxonomy): Bacteria > Bacteroidota > Bacteroidia > Cytophagales > Cyclobacteriaceae > JAWPMT01. The sequence goes on from OZ271832.1 coordinate 4,367,637, forward strand.
CTCTGCTGGAAGGATCCAAGGAAGCGTTCAGAGCCCCCAATGCCGTGGTAATCACGGAGGAAATGAACAGGAAGTACTTTGGAGAAAACAGTGGTCTCGACCAGTTGGTGGAAATCGGAGATACCACCAGGTTCAGGATTGCCGGAATCTGCCAAAACGTACCCAAGAAGAGCCATTTTCGATTTGATATGTTGATCTCGTTTCGAACCTTCCCCGTATCTGAGAGCGATTTCTGGGGCTCATATTCCACTTACAATTACGTGAGGCTGCAGGACGAATCCCAGTATGAATCGATCAACGCGAAATTGCCGGCGATACTGGAACCGCATTTTGGGCCTCAGGTCGAATCTATTCTGGGGAAGACCTATCAGGAATATGTAGATGCCGGCAATATTCATGATTATTACTTGCAACCGATTCGGTCAATCCACCTGCATAGCCGCCTTTCCCTGGAGCTGGCGCCAAATGGAGATATCCAATATGTGGTGTTGTTCGTCATAGTGGCCATTATGATCCTGGCCATTGCGTGCTTCAATTTCACTAACCTATCTACAGGCTATGCAGTGAATCGAAGCAAGGAGATCGGGGTGCGAAAGGTCTTGGGCTCTTCGAAATGGCAATTGACCATTCAGTTTTTGACTGAATCGACAATCATTGCCATGCTGGCCGTAGTATTGTCATTCCTAATCGCCTGGCTATTGCTCCCCAATTTCAATCAGTTTGCGGGTAAGCAGATCGCCTTATCTGACTTCAATCCGTTGGCTCTGGCTGGTTTTCTGCTATTGCTTGGGATGTTGGTGGGTGTACTGTCGGGTTTGTATCCGGCAACTTTCATGTCCTCCCTGGCGATCATCAAGATATTCAAAGGAGGTGTTAAGATATCCAATAGAAAGTTTGGCCTTAGGAATATCCTGGTCACCTTTCAATTTTGTGCTTCCTTGTTCATGGTCCTGGCTACCCTCTTCATTATTCGCCAGTTGGAATTTATGCGTAACCAGAAACTTGGTTTTGAGAAAGACAATATGGTCTTATTGGAGGTTGCGGATGTTTTGGGTTCACAGTATCGCACTTTCATGCAAGAGATCGGGAATCTCACGGAAGTCGCCTCTATTACGTCGAGCTTTCACGTTCCCGGAAGACAAAGTGCAGGAGGTACCTTTCAAGCCATAGGCAACTCGGCCACAGAAAGGTTCCTGTTCAACCTGTTCCTCACGGGCTATGACTTCCAATCCACGTATGGATTGGAGTTGGCCAGTGGCCGGTTCTTTGATGAGAACTTACACAGTGACACATCCACGGTGGTGATCAATCGGGCCTGTGCGCAGATGGTGGGTTGGTCTCCCGAAGAAGCGATTGGTAAGGAAGTACTCATTACCAGTCAGGAGGCGCCCAGAAAAGTGGTTGGCGTATTAGAGGATTTCCATTTTACTTCCCTGCATGAACCCATTTATCCAATGTTGTTCATTGGAATTCCGGAACGGAATGTCAATACAGTGCAGCCGCGGACGATTTCAATACGGCTTCAGCCCAATGTGGCCGTCGACAGGGCCTTGCGCAACATCGAAAGTAGCTGGAGCTCCTATGTCTCCTCGGAGCCGTTGAGGTATACCTTTTTGAAAGAGGACTTCAACGACCTCTATGAGAACGAAATGCGTTTTGCAAGACTGTTCAAGAGTTTTGCGCTACTGGCGATCGTGATCTCGGGTTTTGGCGTCATAGGACTATCCTTCTTCATCGCCACGGAGCGAATCAAGGAGATCGGGATCAGAAAGGTGCTGGGAGCAACTATTTCTCAGATCATGGTGATCCTGTCGAAAGATTTCCTGGTACTTTCCCTGCTAGCCAATGTCATGGTATGGCCTATTGCTTTCGTGCTCATAAACCGGTGGTTAAATACCTATGCGTATTCGGCAGGTATCAATTACTTGTATTTCCCTGCTGCAGGTCTGATTTTCACAGCTTTGATGATCCTGGTGATCAGTGTCATTACCTTTCAGGCGGCTGTTCGAAATCCTGTAGATGCCATTGGACGGGAGTAAGAAATTGCTGGTCGATAGAATCGATTTGATAAATGTGTGATTTCAGCAGGTGTTAGAGATCTTCCAATGCGGTTTTTCCGTCCATCCAGCTCCACTCAACTTCGGTCATGAACCATGTGTAAGCCTCGAGGTCCGCTACACCCCAGTCACGAAAGTCTTTCAAGCTCTCAAACAAGTTTGTCGCCGTGGCCGTACCTGGATTGGTCAAGAGGTCATTGATGTTCTCTAGCAGCCTGGGCGGTCGTTCTTCGCACTTTTCCAGGTAAGCCATCAGCCATTTGTGGTACGGGAAACATATCCTGTTGTGTGCAAGGATCAACCTGCCGGCAAATAGGGATAGTTGTGAAGCAGCCCTGGAAATGGTGTAGATGTTATTGTGTCGGCAGGCCTCTTGCATGAGCCAGTTTTGAATGAAAGCCATGGAATAGAAGGACTTGATTCTTTGTTCTCGTCCTGCCTCCGGATATTCCCGGATCTGCTCCAGTATCGGGTCAATTTCCGCCAATCGTGAATAGGGGGTGAAGGCTCCGTCGAATGCGGCTCTTGACGGCTCATTGCCTTTCTCGGCAATGTCCTTGAGGTACTTCATGTTGATGATCTTGCCATCCACAAATCCCCCGGGGTAATCGCAGAGATCCGTACGATTGATGAAGAAATCTCCTTCTGCATGCCTTCTTTCAAACTCTGCATCCGTGGCAACGATCATGAAGTCAATGTCGGAATCATACTTCGCTAGCCCTTTGGCCACGGAACCGCCAATAATGATCGCCTGGAACCGGTCGTCAGCCTCATAGGCTTTCACAAGGTTATCAATGGCCTTTTGGTGATGGGGTTGTATCTGCTGCATGGCCTGAAGATAGGCAACTGAAAACTTCTTTAGTCATTGACACGCTTTTTCATTAATGGAAGAGTTCAGAACGTTCTTTGTGAAAGAGTTTATTGCCCACATTGGCTGACGTTTTTTGGGACCATTGTACCACTGAACATTACCTGTACAGGTTTTAAGGTTCTTACTCGGGACAAATGGGTGGTCCAGTATAAAGCGGGCGCCGTTGACTACATTATTTTTATGTAAACCCTTGTCAGAAATCGATATTGATTCGTATCTTCCAATTTTAAGACCAGGGCCAGCAAGATACTCATGACTTTTTATAGCTTTTGGGCTATCCCTGTGATTTCATTGATTGCAACAGGGTTTGCCATATTTTTTCTAATTTCTTCGAAGTTCACATCGGACATATCGGAAAAGGGTTTTGCAGTCAGTCGGGGACTGCGTGTTTATTTCAAATCTTCACTTCGTCTTACAGTATCAGTTGGTATTCTTTTTGTCATGCTGGTAATCGTTTCTACCGCGACACTCAGGACCTCGGTTGTCCCCGTTACTTTTTTCATCGGGGGGTATCTCCTTAGCGTCTTCCTCCCAAGGCTTTCCTTGCGCTTCAATACCAGAGTGGCACAGAAGCTGGCGAGTAGCGAGGCAGGTATCAACAAAAGGCTGAAAATGGCTTATCAGGGCGCTTCCATCTCAGCGTTGCTGATTCTGGCAATAGCGACGGCTGCCATGTGGCTACTGTTTATCTTGATCAGAAACGGTGCGGAGAGCTCAACTGCCTTAAGCCCCCTGGTTCTTTTGCTGATGGTGGGTTGTGGCATTGCAGTACACACTTTTAGTCAACGGCTACAAGGAGGCATCTTTGCCAAGACCGCTGACATGACCAATGACGGCGTATTACTGACCAAACCTGATGCTGCCTTTTATGATGGTGGTAATGTGGCGGAAACCGCTGACCATGTTGGGGACAATGTGGCAGATGTCTCAGGAACCATTTCGGAATACCTTGAGACCTCTTTCTCTGTGATCATTGCCAGTATTGTCATTGGCAGTGTCGCGGCCGGCGTATCAGAGATGGAAAATGCGACCATCCTTTTTCCAATACTCCTGATTAGTGTGGGTCTTTTGCTCGGCATACCTGCCATTTTTCTCATTCGTTCCCGGAACTGGGCTACACAGAAAAACTTGAGTGAGGCCTACCTCCTTGTACTCCTGAGTAGTAGTGCTGTCATGTCCCTTGTAGCATTTGTCCTGGCATACTTTCTTGGGTTTTCCAATTTCTGGCAGTTCGGCGTTGCTGTCACACTTGGGCTCCTGACCAAAATTGGCATCTTGCTACTCAGTGAACGTGCGGTTTCCGAGGAATTTAAGTCTACCAAGCTCATTGCTGAAAATACCTACACCTCCACCAGTACTGGTTTTGTTACTGCATTGGGCCTGGGGATGCGATCTATGACCATTCCAATTGGGTTGGTGGTGTTAGGGGCATCCGGCAGCTTCCTGATCACTTCCCAATTCGATTTGCAACAGGCGCTTCTGGGCTTTTATGGTATTGCCCTTTGTGCTGTCGGAATGATCATGCCATCAGTCCTGTCAGTTACTTCAAGCCTCCTGGGAGCCATTGCTGACAACACACTCTATTTCCGGAACGGAGGGGATAAGGATCGCCAGGAGCTGGACGCGATGGACGCTTTCGGCAATATGTCTTCGGCTTCAGTGAAAAATCAGATGGTTGCAGCTTCTACAATGGCTGCGGTTGCACTTATTGCTGGCTATTTCCTCTATATCAGATTTGACCTCACCCAAATATTGGGAGCGACCGGACAATTTTTGATGCCCGATGGACAGAGCCTACGCTCCATTGACGATCTCAGGTCCATGATGCTCTGGGAACTTGCCTTAGGACTGAATATTTCCGTGCTGAATCCCGGGTTCATCGTCGGTCTATTCACTGGGTCCATGATTATCATCTTCGTGGCCGGTCATGGCATCAGTGGAGTGGGTAAGGAAGCAACACTTTTGATTGAGCAGATTTGTTATAGAGTAGGCTCTCCGGACCAAAAATCAGGAAATGAGTGGCTGGAAAGGATGGCACGACTGTCCGTGCACCATAGTATTCTGCCCTTATGTGTCGGTTTGGGTCTGCCTTTGCTGATGGGACTTGTGTTTGGAGTCAGCAGCCTTATGGGATACCTCATCGGATCTTTGGGAATAGGATTTGCCTTTTCATCCTTCCTGGCTAATACCGGATCCGCGCTGGACAATGCCAAAAAGTACTATAAGACTGGACCTCCGGGAGACCAGCAGAGTGAGGTCCAACCGCGATTGCAAATATTGGATAACATCGGCGATCCCATGAAAGATACTGCCGCTCCTGCAGTAAGCAGTTATATGAAGTTATCTGTATTTCTGGCTATTCTGTATTCAGGTATTGTTTTGAATTACTCACTTTTTGGATAGCGTGGACATCAGGAACGTCATAAAGCTACTCGCCAAGTCCCTGCTATTGCTTAGTATGCTTTGGACCACACCAGGTTGTAAAGTCCATTTCACACATGAATTGCGGAAGGAGCTGAACCAGCAGGAGATTCCATTGCAGAGTATCCAATACTATGTTTCTAGGAAAATAAAGCTCCAAAAAATCGCCTCGAATAAGGAGATAGTCAACGATACCGCCAAGCTCAACCAAAAGAGGGAGATCGTTATTGACCTGGTCAAAATCAAGCGCAATACAAAAGGAGTGGTGCTTCGGGCTGACGAACTGGAATTGAATGTCGCGTTTGAAGAGTGTGACAGCTGCTACCTCAGATTCATTGCCAACAATAGAAATGGCAGGCACTTGTATGAAGTCGGAGCACTGGAATGGGTGAACAATGTAGGTCAAGTCGAATACGACAACCAGACCTATTTCATACGCCCGCGCAATGTGTTTTTTCGACGGGCTAGCAACGATGCAGCGCTTAAGGTAAAGAGTAAATATCTGTACAAGTTCAAGCTCAAAAGACGAAAAGCAAAGGGAATGAAAGTGGCTGGAAATTTTTGACGAACAGAAGATGAGAAAAAGATCATTATTGGGATTTGCATTGGTTGTCTACGTAATTGCCTTCAGCAATGCCCAAAGGTATCGGCCCGCAAATGCTCCTCAGGCAAAGGCTGGCCGGCAGGATACCGTTGTTTCCGTGATTCGGGAGGTGGAGCCCCCTAACACAGTATTCGGGAAGATCCTGCATTACCTGTCACCGGTCAAATTCTATGAGGAAGACAGTGTTTATGCCCTGTATGATGATAGTGCCGAGTTCATCGTTCATGAAGAGAACCACAGCAATTTTGCCCGGCGTTACGACATCGACACCGCCTATACCGAGGGCTATTGGGATCGACAAAACAACATCAGGGCAAATGGAGGGAGCTACCCCCTGGACACCTCCAAGGTATTTTTCGAAAAGAACTTCCAGGTCTATGGCTACCATCCCTATTGGATGGGCTCAGCCTATGAGAACTACAACTACAATGTGCTGACCAGAATTGGTTATTTCTCTTACGAGCTCAATCCAAAAACCGGTAATCCTCTGACAACCAATTATTGGAATACCTCCAACCTCATTGACCTGGCTCACAGCTATGGAACCAAAGTTGATCTCGTAATAACCAATTTTGGGTACGAAAAAAATCGGGAATTTCTTTCCAACAAGCGGGCACAAAACGTAATGATCCAGCGGGCCATCAACCTGGTGAGAAATAGGGGAGGAGATGGACTCAACCTCAACTTTGAAGAGGTTCCTAAGCAACAGAAGAATGCTTTCACAGCATTTGTAACTTCGGTGAGTACCGCACTCAAAACTGAGAATCCGGAGTACAAACTTACCGTCACCATTCCAGCCATCGGTTGGCGTAGCGCTTATGATGTGCCTCAACTAGCCGATACGGTTGACTACTTCTTTATGATGGGCTACGACTATCACAATCGCTATTCCAAAGTCGCTGGACCCAATACGGTGCTATTCAGTGGAGCAGACTGGACGCCGGAGAATATCAGTACCACGGTGGAAAATTACCTTGAGGTCGGTGCGAAGGCGGAGAAGCTCATACTTGGAGTACCTCATTATGGTCACGAGTGGCAGACCGAATCTGGCGAGGTACCCTCCAAGGTTATCAGCTACATCGGGCCACGTACTTATTCTTATATCAGTTCAAATTACGCAGACAAATACCGGGCAATATATGACTCTACGTCGCATGCTATCTACTACGCCTACAGGGACAGCACATTTTGGGTACAGGTGTGGGGCGAGAATGAGCTTACCCTGGCAACAAAATATGATTTCATCAGGGAAAAGGGCCTGGGAGGTGCAGGGATATGGGCTTTAGGGTATGATAGCCCTTATCCTGAGCTGTGGACATTGCTCGATCAGAAATTTCGAATCATCCCTCCAAAGCCGCCTAATTACGACAGCCTGCTCAGGGAGTCACTGGCGTACAGTGTCACCAGAAAATCACTCACCGAAGTGCACAAGACAAGTCCTGATTATGTTGACCGCTTCAATGATCAATTGTCCACAGGTTGGAAAGTCTTTTCTCTATTGTTTGCCATCATCCTGCTGTTTGCCATTCTGGGCTATGTTATTGCCATAGCTGATTTCGACGTTCGGTTTGTACTGTTCACCCAGGAAGTGAGGGTTTATACCTTTTTTATTCTCATTGTCCTTATCGGCGTGGTTATTCTTCGGATACAGAACATTGTGCAGCCTTCGTATATCGTGCTCATTGCTGCTGCTCTCCTGGGCATATTGGCCTATGTCTTCAGAATGAATATTGCAAAACTCAAAAGAGATCAAAGCGGTCGGGAGACTCCATAATACCATATGTTATGAGCTACACAACGAAATTTCTTTACTACGAAACCATAGACATTTTTGGTGCCCTTAAGGGAGTCAAGTCCATCAATTACAACAAAAACTATTACAACAAAACAGGTTACGTACGCCACGAAGAAACAACCAATGGATACGTAATTATCTCGGCAGAGGCAGAAACAGATATACCCAACAGACACGTATTGGATAGGTTCCGTGAGAGCGTAATCGACTACTTCAGAACCAAAAATCATCGTAATCCGCGAACCGCAGTCCGGGAAGCCATCAATCATGCCCAGCGACAACTGTATTTCTACGGCCAACACGATGACCGATCATTGGGGAAGACCCTCAGTTGCCTGGTGGTACTCATTCATGAAAAGCTGGTTTACTATGCCTATGTGGGCAATAACAACCTCTTTTTCAAAACAGGTAAGGGTGTGCAAAGGCTCACTACCGGTGTGTCCATGGTGGAAAATGATGAATTGGATGAGATTCCATTGGTGAACTCGTCGATTCTCAATCTAGACCTGGATATCAAAGTCTGTACAGAGCCGCTCAATCCTGATACGGACGATTGTCTGTTGGTTTGCACGCGGGAGTTTGTGAAGACCTCAGATGAGGAAGTCGACAAAATCCTTGCGGAGGGAAGCGATATACAGCAAAAAGCGGGTGGGATGCTGAGATTTCTCATTCAGGATATGCTGGCGGTAGACCAGGCGGAACCCATGTCTTTCACGCTGGTGAGATTCCACCTTCAGTCGGGTCAGGGTCAGGTTGTCGATAGCAGTTCCTTTCTGTACGCTGGTATTCTCAATAAACTTTTTGCCATAGCGATCTCGGTCAAAACCCTATTGATCTTGCTATTGGTGCTCATAGGTTTGGTGCTCTATCTTTTTCTCCAAAACGACTCACCCGACGATACACCTGAGCAGGAGTTTTCAAACATGGAATCGGTAGGATGAAAGGGCCTTTTGTCATACCGGTCATGATTCTGATGCTGGCAGCATGCCGGAAGGAACCGGACGTGTTCAATTTGGCCAACGAAGCGGCTCGCAATGGGAAACATCAAGAAGCCATAGACTTGTACACCCAGGCCATTGGCAAAGATGCTGGTGACTTCTATGCCTACCTGTACAGAGGTAGGCAAAAACTGATGATCAATGACACGTTAGGAGCGCTTTCCGATTTCAAGGCTGCCTCTGGGCTCAACAGCAGGCACCATACCCCCTATGCATTGATTGCGGATATCCATTATGCCCAAAAAGCCTACGGGAAAGCCAAGGAGTACTATGCCAAAGCGGCGAGCAATGACCCAAGGCGCGACAGCCGGAATTTCTACAACACCGCTGTCGCCAAGGAAAGAACTGGCGAGGTCATTAGCGCCATGTTCGAGTACGACAGAGCTCTCGTTGTAAGCCAGGGTATGGACGAGGCTTTGTACAATCGAGCCAATGTCAAACAATCCCTTGGAGATTTCAAAGGCGCCATTGAGGACTATGACCAATTGCTGAAATTGGATCCGTTGTTTGCGGAAGCTTATTTCAATAGGGGTCTCCTACACGTGGAATTCGGGAGAGACGTACTGGCTTTCAAGGATTTTTCTGTCGCGATAGAGTTGGACCCGTCCTATTCCGATAGCTATGTGAACAGAGGCAATTTACACTTCAAAGACAAGCGCTATGAAGCTGCATTGGAGGACTTCAACCAAGCCCTTGAATTCGAGCCCACAAATGCTCATGGATACTTCGGTAGAGCATTGACAAGGTACATTTTAGGCGACCATCAGGGAGCACTGGTAGATTTTGACAAGAGCTTGACCCTCGATACTATATCAGCAGCTCAGTTTTTTCACAGAGGGTCTATTAAGAAAAATCTGGGTGATACCGAAGGCGCACTGGGCGATTATGGCATTGCCGGAGCCATGGGGTTTATGCTGGCATTCGACTCAATCCAATTGACCAACGAGCAGCTGGAAGTACAAGGAATCACTCAACAACTGAACTAATTGTGTAGCATATGTCAGTAGGAAAACTAGCAACAAAGTCAGCATTCGGCCAAAGTAAGGAACTCACTGGCGGAGCTGACAAAAAAATCTTCAAGGCCCTGAAGAAGACAAAGGTCAACAAGAAGGGTTTTGCCAGGGAAATACTGTGGTTTTTCGGCGCGTGTTTTATCGCCTTGATAGCCGGTTTCATCATCTTCTACCTTATCGGGGAGTTTCTGAATACCATTTTCATTGACATGGTCAATACATTCGGCTCCATCACAGTCTTTTACTGGCGAATATTTCTTTTCAGCCTGATTGGTGTATACATATCCCGGCTCGTCATTTGGGCTGTGAAAACGGTGGCATTGGAAAAATAGGCGCTTATGATCTTCGAGGTACTTGACGACTTACGCAACCAACTGAATAATCACTTCCAAAATCGCTTTGGTATTACCGAAGAGAAACTCTTTATATCCAATCTGGTGAACAGCGATGGATCTGCGGCCATTGAGAATGATGTGGTGGTCATGACCCTGGTCAATATTGAAGAGGAGAAGCACATTATCAACAGGGTGGAGGGGAGAAACAGCATCTCGCTCAATTTTCTCATACTCTTTTCTACCACCTATACGGGCAAGTCTTCCAGCGAAGGACTGAAGTTCCTGTCAGAAATTGTTCTCTTCTTTAGAGAAGAGGCTACAATGGATATCGAAGGGAACAAGCTGAGCTTCGAGTTTTTCAATCTTCCGTTGCCTGAACAGAACAACCTGTGGGCCGGCCTTGGTGCAAAATACAGTCCCTCAGTAGTATATAAGGTAGGACTGATCACCATAGACAGTGATATGCCCTCAGCCGATCTGGAACCTCCAACCTATTTCCCTGAATGAGAAGTTACCTCGAGATATTGCACTTGCGTGTGTCACATGACTTCTATCCGGCTGGCCGCATAGCCAGCAACGATATCTTTTTTGTGCCCACGGCCGAGACTGAAAAGCTACTGAAAAATTACCGGCTGCAGCTGCGGTCCAGTGCTCAGGGGCTTCAACTGAAGCAGGAGTGCGATACCATAGACGGGAATTCTCAGCCCATCATTGAAATGGAGGAAGCCACAAAGCTTGGTTTTCTCATATACCAGAAGAACAAGGACTTCATTTCCATAACTGGAGTACCCTTTTTGCAGATGACAAGAGAAGTATTGTATTTCTCGAATTTCAGGAAGCAATCAATTACCACCAGTGGCCCAATTACCTCTCGGGCATCGGCCTCCCTGGAAGATCTAATGCCCTTGCTGCCAAAAGCTGCAGATAGTGTGCTGGACCCATTACTGAGCGACACGTTTGAGGTTCGCAATACCTGGAAGCACATTGTGTACAGACATGAGCCGGGTCAAAGTCTTGTTGAGCTCAAAAAGCGATTTACTCAACTAAAAGCTGGCGCGTATTTCATAAATGACAAAAAAGGTAATAACTTATGTATGATATATAGTGAAGCTCGAAGCAATAGCGCACTTGTAGGTTTTGCGGAATTCATGCTGGATGCAGGAAGCCAGCAAGCGATGGTGACAGGTGTAGGCCCTATGGACTATGAGCTGAATTTTTCGCCAAGGGCGTTGCCATGGCAATACACTATATATGAAAGGCACAACCGAATAGACAAACTGGACATCGTGGACTCCACAGGCAGCATAGCTTTTACCAAAGGAGAGTCGGGTTTTCATCCCGAAAAGGGGACTCCATATATCACATTCAGGTCAAATATTGAAATGCCGGTCATGCAGCGCAATGACTATCTGTTTCAATTGGTTTCCAGCAATGGAAATGGCCGGAAAGTGAAGATCGACCGACTGCCGTCTCCTGATGCCAGGGACATCGTTCGGAACGGAACGGATCAACTCGTATTTAACAAAATCATATACTTCTAAATGAACTAACCTATGGCAGATTACAGAACCCCGGGGGTTTATATCGAGGAGATATCACAATCCTCACCTACAGCCAGTACCGTTCAAACGGCCATTCCCGTGTTTATCGGACATACGGAAAAGGCCGTAAAAAATGGGTCTGACTTGACCTTTTCTCCAACCTTTGTCAATTCTCTTCTGGAATACAAAGAGGCATTTGGAGGTGGCTACAAGCATAAGAATATAGAAGTTGTTCTCAATGAAAACGGCACCATTGCAGACGTCGAATTCGAGAAAGACTACTACCTCTTCAAAAGCGTTCAGATGTTCTTTGCAAATGGCGGGGGTCGCTGTGTGATCGTTCCGGTAGGGGATTATACGCAAGAAATCACCCTAGAAAACCTGAGTAGGGGACTCCAGTTGTCCAAGAAGGAAGACACCATCACCATCATCCTGCTGCCGGATGCCATGTTGTTGCCAAGGAAGGAGGAGGCCTATGCCCTGCAGCAGGAAGCACTGGCGATGTGTCAAAAGCTCAAAGACAGGGTATTGGTTTTAGATCTTTTCGAAGAAGACAACCAGGAAGAGATGGATGCAACCGTGGAGAACTTTCGCAATGGCATCGGTATGAACCACCTTCAATACGGAGCGGCCTATTACCCCAGATTGCAAACGATCTACCATACGGAAGTATCCCTACGAAACGTTTCATTCAAGGATAATAAGGGTAAGGCAATAGACTTGTCCGACCTGTCTCCCAACCCCCAACTGGTCACCAGTTTTCGAGATGCATTGTCAGATTTTGCGGGTCTACGGAAGTTTGTAAAGGACCCACTGGGCAAAGGCAAGGCCCTGACGGATGAGGCCTTTAGCGATGCCAGTGGCAAGAAGTCGGAGGTAATACAGGCACTGAAAACCATAAAATCTGCGGGTCAGCAACTCTATGCGGTTAGGAGTGGGTTGAAAAACTCCATCGTTATCAACGACACCAAGCAGAAGACCAATAAGAATTCAGTTTTCGGGACTGTAGTTAGGTCTGCGGCAGCCATCGATCAGGCCATCTCCGGAGGGGTTTTCGATCTCAAAAAGGACTTCGACGACCTGGATTTGGGAGAAACCAAACCTCTGAAAGACCTTGTCGGTCTCAAAGAGGAGAGCAGAATCGCCGAGGTTTCCAGACCCAAGTTGGAAGGGTTGGTCAACAACCTGGAAAAGTCATTTCAGAATTTGGTATCTGATGCAAGGACGATTGAAGTTCAGCTTGACAAGAATATCTTCGAGCGCACACCGATCTATAAGACTGCAGTCAGTAACATTTACAAAGCCTCGGCTATGCTTCCTCCAAGTGGTGCCATTGCGGGTATTTATGCCCAGGTGGATGATACGCGCGGTGTTTCCAAAGCGCCAGCAAATGTGAGTATCAATGCCATTGTCAAACCGGCAACGGAGATAGACAGCGACCAGCAGGGCGATCTGAATGTTGACTACGTCAGCGGCAAATCCATCAACGCCATCGTTTCCTTCCCGAGGCGAGGCAATCTCGTCTGGGGAGCACGTACATTGGCCGGTAATGACAGCGAGTGGAGATTCATCTCCGTCCGAAGATTCTTCAATTTCGCCGAGAAAACCCTCAAAGAAAGTAGCGCCTGGGCGGTATTCGAATCCAACAACGAACTGACCTGGATCAGGCTCCGGGCAGTGATGAACAATTTTCTGACCAACACCTGGAAAGCCGGAGCTCTCGTAGGTTCCACACCAGATGAGGCCTTTTTTATTAAAGTCGGCCTGGGTGAAACGATGACACAGGAAGACATCATTGAAGGGAAACTGATCATCGAAGTAGGTATGGCCGTCGTCAGACCTGCAGAATTCATTATCATCAAATTCAGCCACAAAACCAGCGGCCCTGAGGCAGAGGGTGGTGAAGAAGAAGGTGAAGAAGAAGGAGGTGGTGAAGAGTAATCTCCAAGGAAACAAACAGCAATTGAATCACTAACGAAAGCAAAATAAAACCAGAATATCATGGCAGATGATGTAGTATATCCCGTTGCGAAGTTCTTCTTCGAGGTAAGTTGGACTGAAGCCGCCGATGGATCAATAATTTGTTCGGAGGTAAGTGGACTCAACTCCACTATCGAACCTATCGAATACCGAGATGGAAAGAGTGAATTCTTCTACCCGATCAAGCGTCCCGGAATGCAAAAATTCGATGACGTCGTGCTTACCAAAGCTGTATTTGAAGATGACGAGGACTTCGCCGCATGGCACGAGAAGGTGGCCATGGAGCGAGACGAATACCGGGATACAGTTACTATCGTTTTAAAAAACGAAACCGACGAACCCGTGATGAGCTGGGAACTTCAGAATGCCTGGGTTTCCAAGTGGGAGATGCCCGATATGAACTCCACAGCAAATGAAGTGGCTGTGGAGAAAATTACCCTGGTCTGTGACAACGTGGAAGCGGTAGTCGGAGGGTAGCATTTTCGGTTTGAGAGTAGGGTCAGCAATGCTTGTCTTGTAGGGAGCTGGCGCTACGTCATTTTATTCGAATTTTTTATGTCGGATCTACAGAATCATCCATTACCAGGTTTTCATTTTCAAGTGGACTTCATGTTCATCAATCCTGCTTCCCGCTTTGCCTATCTCGGGCCTACGGAGTCGTCTTTCACGGAGGTCAGCGGCATCAAGGCCACGGCGGAGACAGAGGAGTATTCGGAAATGGGCAATTTTGGTCAACCTCTACAGACCATTACCGGTCGCAAGTTTGACAATCTTGTCCTCAAGCGTGGGTTCTTCTACAGCTCCAAAATCGTCAGATGGGTGGAATACTGCCTCGCGGCGAAGGAGACCCAGCATACCACAGTGATGGTCCACTTGCTGGATACCGGCAATAAAATGACCCGCAGTACACCCTTGATCAGCTGGATGTTTTTGGAAGCACATCCGGTGAGTATAGAATACAGCGGATTTAATTCTATGAACAATGAATATGTCGTTGAGACACTAGAGTTACATTATAACTACTTCAAAATTCTGGACACTGGATTGGCAGGCAGTGTCTTGTCCAGCTTGCCAGGGTTTTGAGCAATGGATTCAATCGAAATAATATGCCTATCGAAATAAAGGAAATAGTTGTGAGGGCATCCATAGACAATAGTGCGGGCCCTCTGGTTTCAAAACCAGCTGTCGCCAGGACCGTGCAAAAACTTGTCGATGCGCAGAAAGAAAAGATCATCGCGGAATGTACGGCAGAGGTCATGACCAGGCTTGAACGAAATAACGAGAGATAGAGACTATGTCAATTTTTTCAAGCGACAAACTCAAGATCACTTCCTACAAGAAGAACACGTTCAAGTCCTCCGACAAGATCAGCGAATACGTAGTCAAGTACAACCCGGCATCCATTGATCATGCGTATGACATTTCTTTTGATGAGGAGCAGGCTATAGGTTCATCAGGCTCAGAAAACAAATACAGACATTCCAAACCGGAGAAGCTCTCTTTCGAAATTGTGTTTGATCAGACGATTGTTGGAAATGACGAAGCCAGCCTATACACAGTAGAGAAAGACATCAGGAATTTCAAGAAGCATGTCATTGATTTTCGGGGAGATATCCATAGGCCCAGCTATGTCAAGCTCTCCTGGGGGGACTTTTCATTCAAGGGGCAAATCTCCGATCTGAGCTTCACCTACAATGCTTTTTCCAAAAGCGGCGAACCGCTCAAGGCCAAAGCCAGTGTGTCCTTCGTTGAGGTAGTGGATATCAAAACCAGATTGGCCAGCGAAAACAAAAACTCTCCTGATTTGACACATATCGTCACCGTCAAAGAATCTGATACGCTGCCTATGCTTTGCTACCAGATCTATGACGACCCGCTGTATTACCTGGAGATCGCCAGGATAAATAACCTAGTGAACTTTCGAGACCTGAAGCCTGGAGATCAGATCATATTACCACCGCTTGAAGAGTAACTTATGGCAGAATCACCTAAATCATCAGGCCTTGTAAATGTCAAAGTCTTCGTCAAAGGGAAGGAACTGCCAGGGGACTTCCCAGTCTATTCCATTGATGTTACCAAAGAGATCAACAAGATCGCCGGAGCAACCATCAAATTTCTGGATGGCAACCCCTCCACACAGGATTTTATCCTGAGCAACAAAGCTGATCTCAACCCAGGGAATGAAATAGAAATACAGGCGGGCTATGACACCGATGCCAAATCTATTTTCAAAGGGATTATCATTCGGCATGGTGTAAAGGCCCGTGGGACACAGTCCCACACCGTGGTGGAGTGTAAGGACCGGGCGATTCTCATGACCATCGAAAATCGAAGCGACATCTATGAAAAGAAGAAGGACTCTGAAGCGATCAATGCCATCACCAAACGCTACAAAGGCCTGAATTCCAGGGTTGCCAGTACCAGGTACCAGCATGCGCAGCTGGTGCAATACGATTGCACAGACTGGGATTTTGTGGTTTTGCGAGCGGAATTGAATGGGCAAATTATCACCACAATCGACAACACCCTCATCGCGGAGAAGCCCAAGATCGCGCGACCCAGCCTGGAGCTTGAGTTTGGTACCAGTATCCTGGAATTTGATGCTGACGTCGATGCGACCAGTCAGCTCTCAAGGGTAATTGCGCAATCCTGGGATGTGAAATCCCAGAAAATTGCAAAGAAAGAGATAACATCCTCAGATTTTGAGGATACAGGTGAACTCAAGTCCGCTACCCTGGCAAAGGACATGCAAACCGGTGGCTACAGCTTATTCCACCCCGGAAATCTGGACATTAGCCAACTCGAGGAATGGGGCTCATCGGTGATGCTCAAACATAAGATGTCAAAACTATCAGGTAAGATACGGTGCCAGGGCTTCGGCAAAATCCAACCCGCCGATACAATTGAATTGAAGGGGGTTGGGAAGAAGTTCAACGGAAAGTTGTTTGTTTCCAAGGTGAGCCATGAATTGCATGCTGGCCAATGGTTCACTGATATCCACTTTGGTGGTGTACCAAAACTCCAGAGTGAGAAATTTGATATCGGCAAAAAGGAAGCTTCCGGTATACTTCCGGCCATACATGGATTGCATATTGGTGTGGTCAAGAAGATTAATGACGATCCCGACAACCAGTACCGGATACAGGTTTCACTACCCATTTTTGGGAGCAAACTCAATGTTTGGGCCAGAAAGGCGCATCCTGACGCAGGTAAGGATAGAGGTGTCTACTTCATGCCGGAGGTGAATGATGAGGTGATCATCGGTTTCCTGAATGATGACGCTCGCTATCCGGTGATCATGGGTAGTCTGTTTAGCTCGAAGAATGCGACTCCCGTGAAGACCGATGAGAAAAACACTCAGAAAGGTCTGTTTACCAAGGAGAATTTGAAGCTGGTCATGGACGATCAGGACAAGAAGGTCATGCTTTCCACGCCTGCTAAGCAGGAAATAGAAATTGATGACAAATCAGGATCAGTATCTATCAAAGACAAGAATGGTAATACCGTGACCATGAAAAGCAATCTGATAGAATTGGAAAGTAAAGGGGATTTGAAGATATCAGCAGGTAAAAATGTCACCATCTCGGGAATGAAAATCAGCATTGACGCCAAAACCGATGTCGCAATCAATGGCACGAACATAAAGCAAAATGCCAAGGCACAGTTCCAGGCCAAAGGCAGCGCCAAAGCCGAAATTAGTGCCGGAGGTCAGGCGGTGTTGAAGGGAGGAGCCATGGTACAGGTCCAGGGAGCACTTGTAAAAATAAATTAGATAATATGCCACCAGCTGCCAGAGTTTCAGATATGCACGTGTGTCCTATGCAAACACCAGGCGTGCCACCCGTACCCCATGTAGGAGGACCAATTATGCCTCCCGGGGCCCCCAATGTGTTGATTGGAGGCATGCCCGCAGCGGTCGTCGGCGGGATATGCACCTGTACCGGACCTCCCGATTCATTGATCAAGGGCTCCATGACTGTGCTCATTGGTGGAAGACCCGCTGTGAGAATGGGTGACACCACGGCTCATGGAGGAACAGTCACTGTCGGATGTCCAACTGTACTAATCGGAGGATGAAGATATGAACATACCATTTGTAGGAAAAGGATGGAGCTTTCCGCCGGAATTTCAAAAAGCCAAGTTCGGTGTGAAAATGGTTACCGGTGCCGAGGACATCGAGCAAAGCCTCAATATACTGCTGTCAACAAGACTGGGTGAGCGATTTCTGCATCCTGATTTCGGGTGCGACCTGAGTGCGTTGCTCTTTGAGCCAATAGATCTCACACTGAAGACCACCATCGAAGACACCATCCGCAATGCCATTATCCTCTACGAACCACGCATCGATCTCGAAGAAGTGGTGTTCACAGAAAATGTCGACGAAGGGGCGCTGTTCATTAACCTGATATACCTCGTGAGAACCACAAATACAAGAACCAACATTGTCTACCCCTTCTACTTGCAAGAGGGTAGCAACCTTTAACAACCAGTGAAAAACGGCCTTCAACATAAGGATAGAATCAAGCCAGCTTTGGATGGGACCTATTTCAAAGTTGATGAAAACACCCTCGATGACCTCATCAACTTCTCCATCAAATTTTCAAGACTGATCAACTTCTATAACCTGGAGAACAATCTCGAAGGAGATGCCTCAGTGATACTTGAGGACAATATTGAAGTGCTGATCATTCAAATTAGCTCAATTGATATCGCCAAACTCAACGAGCACTTTGAGGAGAGTATTCAAAGAATTCGCGTAAATCCGGAGGAAGTATCTGTGGTCTTGAAGAAGTTTTACGAAATCTTCGAATCCATCGAATCCTGGAACAAGAAGTCGGAAGATGAGACAGAGTTCAATCGCGAGATTGACCAGACCATCGACGCCAAATTCAAAAATCTGCTCGCCAAAGTCAGGGCATTTGAAGATGAGCTACGGAAGCTCGACCTGTATGATGGCCCAGTGAAGACCCTGGAATACGCCTCAAAACATGAGTGGCGGACAAATGTCTTTCAGTATGAGGATCAGTACTTCTCCGTCGAAGCCGAAAACCTCCTTGCGGATAAGATAGCTGATGAATGCCTGGTCCTGTTCAATGCCATCTCCGAATCGCTGCAACTGCTAATTCAGAATACTGAAAAGTACATCGATGTGTATCTCAATGCAGGAATGACCCAGCCGCACATTGCGTTGTTCATCGCCTTCGTAGAAATGTACAAGGAGGCACAGTATGAAATCAATCAATTCACCGAAAGGCATTTGCAATATTTCTATCGGGAGATATTGAAATTGAGCCCTCGTCCGGAGGTGCCGGACCGAGTGGATTTGCTATTCTCCCTGCAGGACGGTATCGACAGATGCAGGATAACAAAGGGAACCCTGCTCTCGGGCGGTATTGACCAGGAGGGCAACGACATCTTCTACGCCTTGGATGACGAACTGGTGGTGGGCAAGGCCAACGTTGACGCCTTAAGAGCCATCATCAATGACCCTGACAGCCAGCCGCAGCCATCTGAAGTCTTCGAATCTGTCTATATCCACCACAACGTCAATGAAAAGCTATATGAAGAAGATCAGGAGGAAGGCTACGAACTAGGCTTCGTATTGGCCACTTCCTTCCTCAAGCTCAAGGAAGGTGATCGTCACATCAAGTTGATACTTGAGTTCCAGCGTCAGGGTTTTGACGAATTTATCAGGGCCTACGAGGCAGGGGTGGATGCCAGCGTACTCAACATCGACGAATTTACACGAGACCTGTTTTCATTCGGATACAGCACCCACAACGAAGAAGACCCTGAGATTCAGGAGTGGTTTCAGGTACCGGATGAAAACGTGGAATCAAAATTACTGAAAGGTAAAGAGGGGAATGTGACTCCCAGATTTGAAATTGAAATCGACGTAGAAGCGCTGTTCCCCCCGATTGAGGCCTGCATAGATCCGAGGTTTCCCCAAGCCCTGGAAAATGAGATACCAGTATGCAAACTCCTGATAGAGAACTCCAAACTGGCTTATTACAATTACTTCAAGCTGCTGGTGATCGACAAAGTTCATATGTCCGTTGCGGTTGAGGGGGTGCAGGATTTGCATTTGCAAAATGACTTTGGTCTGCTGGATTCCTCGGCACCATTTGAGCCTTTTGGGGCTACACCAGCCATCAATAGCACCTTTTACATTGGTCATGAAACGATTTTTAGCCAAAAGCTAGACCGACTGGAGATCGCCTTGGAATGGCATGACTTACCCCTTACAACCAATGGCTTCCCCGAATACTATGAAGGCTACAGTTCAGTCGATAGCAATGAGGTATTCAAGGCCAAACTCAGCTTCCTCAAAGGGAAGAAGTGGTATCCAGAGGAAAACAAACAAGTCATCAACCTCTTCCGCGATGGTGACGTGGATCCTGAGACCGGGGATATTGACGTAGATATCTACAACCTGATAGACACCATAGACCTGAAGGATTTCAATTTTCATTTTCAGGGCGCTCCCGTGATCAACAACAGCGAAGCGTACGACCGATCAGCCAAGAATGGATTCTTAAGATTGGAGTTTGCCAATCCCGTGACTGCTTTCGGACACAAGGAATATACCCTGATCATGAACAACGCCAACTCCAGGCGTGGTGAGTCCCCGCTCCCTAATGCGCCCTGGACGCCTTCACTCAAAGCCATATCGATCAATTATTCGGCATCATTCACACTGGACTTGCAAAACCAGGATAGAAATAACAAGTCCTTTGTATACCATATTCACCCATTTGGAGAAAAGATCGTTTCCGAGCCAGTTGGTCAGCATGTACATGTCATGCCTGTATATCCGCATGGTACCGAAATTATATTGGCAATTTCCGATTTTGATCCACTCGAGACTCTCAGCCTCTATATTCATATCGACGAATTTTCTTCCATGTCTTTGGAAGCCGATACGCATGTTTCCTGGAGCTACCTCAACAGAGATAGCTGGGTTGACATCTCCTACGATCAGATCATTCAGGATACCACCCTTGATCTCACGCATTCTGGCGTGATCATTTTTGACTTTCCAGGGTTTGATCGGGAATACTTCAATGAAAGCACTTTTGCCAAAAACAAGTCCTACCCTGGCGGATTCTTTTGGCTCAAGTGCAGCAGCAAACTAGGCGCAGAGCTTTGCGAGAAGATTACACTCGTCAAGGCTCAGGCTGCCACTGCCACTTTCTTGAACCAAGGCAATAGCCCCGAGCATCTGGCAAAACCATTACCCGCGCAAACTGTCAACAGTTTTGTTGAAGACCTTCCTGAAATCCGGGAAATCCTGCAACCCTACCCATCATACAATGGTGTGCGCGAAGAAAATGAGGAGAACTTCAAAATCAGGGTTAGCGAGCGGCTGCGGCATAAGGAGAGGGCCATCACGACCTGGGATTATGAACATCTGGTGTTGGATAATTTCCCTGGCATTCATAAGGTCATTTGTCTCAACAACATCAACAGCCAGCTGCAAAATCAGCCAGGTAACGTCCTGATCGTTTTGATACCGCTCATTTCGGAGGCGTTTGCCCAGGCGAAGGTGTTGGAGCCACGAAACAACCTGGATACCATCGCCAGAATCAAAGACCTGCTGAAGTCCAGGGTGTCGCCCTTTGTCACCGTAGATGTGGTCAACCCAATCTATGAACATGTTCAGGTAAAGTTTGATGTAAAATTTCATGATGGCCTCAATGAGCGTTACTATTTGCAGAAGGTCAATGAAGACTTGAAGGCCTTTCTCAACCCATGGAAGTTTGGAGAAGGTCAGGTGGATCTGGGAGATACCAACATAGAGTTTGGAAGTCGTATCTACGCGATGCACATCATATACTTCCTCGAAAAACTCGACTACATCGACTACATCGCCAACCTCTCTGTATTCCATATCCTGGATGGTCTCATTATCAACCTGGATTCGGCAAGCGACTACTCCGCTTACCTGGAACCTCAGACACAGATTTCCATATTCATCTCAGCAGAAGACCATATTGCCAATCTTGTCGGTTCAGAAGAGAAGGTTGAAGCCCTTGGCGCCATGATGATCGGCAAAGACTTCACGGCCGAGAATCTGATTGAAAGACAAGGCAAAGAAGGAGTTGCATTTGATCAGGTCGGGATAAATGCAGGTGTCAATACTGAAGAGAAGAAGGAAACCGAGGAGCGGAAATACATAATCAAGTTCAAAGGATTTTTTAGAGATAATTAGTAAGTCATGGCAACCAAGAACAGAGCTGTACTAAAAAACTATTTCCTGAAGGGCAACGTCCCGAAGGAAAACAACTTCCAGGATTTCATTGACTCATGTCTGAATCAGGCCGACGATGGTATATGGAAAAAGGCCGATCAGGCGCTCAGTGTGAAGGCGGAGGGGACCAATGAGGAAATATTGAAATTCTACAAGAACATTGATGACATGAACCCGGCGTGGACCGTATCTATGCGCGCTGCTGATGGCAATGAAGGGTTCAACATTGCAGAAGAGGAAAGCCGGCTATTCATAGAAACTGGTGGCAATGTGGGTATTGGTACCACCCAACCGCGCACGAAGCTCGATGTTGATGGTTTCATAGGCATGAAAGGCCGCAAAGGCTTTTTCCGCGAAGGACAGGTGGAAGCAGACGGAAATTGGCATGATGTCATCACTGGCCTCAATCACTACAACGCATTTGAACTCATGGCTGTGACTGGAAAAAAAGGTTCACATGCTATCACGCATGCTATCGCCGTCAGTGCCTATGGTAATTCCAACCCTGCTGTATCCAAGACCCAGGGTTTCTATGGCTGGATGCGCAATAAGATTGATGTGAGATGGGTTGGTACCTACTTCGACTATAGCCTTCAGCTGAGAACCAAGCGAAATATCGGAGATGGCGTTTTGATTACGTACAACATCACCAAGTTACTATAATACAGATCTCATGAGTGAAAACACTGGACAGATAAATCTCAACCTCACTGTCGAGGAAGTCAATATCATCATCAATGCCTTGAGCAAAGAACCCTTCGGTCAGGTGTATAAGTTGATTGAGAAAATTCACCTCCAGGCCAATCAGTCCAACCATCCCTGATACGCATTATCGAACTACCTAGGCTATGGAGGAGATATCGAAAATCAAAACCCGGGAACAGACCGAGGATATACTGGATTTCCAGTACCTGAAGCAGAAGTGTATTGAAGAAATCCAAAAGCTTTCGGGATCAGTGTGGACCGATTATAATTTCCATGATCCCGGAGTGACCATCGTTGAAATCCTGGCCTTTGCCTTAACAGATCTCGGCTATCGTACACGTTTTCCCGTCAAGGAGTTGATTGCCTCAAGCGAACAGCACCAGGATACTTTGTTTGACCCGGCTGATATCCTGAGTACAAGCTGCGTATCATTGAGAGATTATCACAAGCTCCTGCTGGACATTGAGGGAGTCAAAGACGTAATCGTTTTTCCCGCACCCGACTACCCCGAATTTTCCGGAATCTATTATGTCAATCTGGAGGTTTTCCCCGAGTTCAAGGGCAAAAAGGCAATCAGGAAGATCAAGGACCAGATGCGCCGTGTACTGGCGGAAAATCGCAGCCTATGTGAGGATTTTGAAAAAATCGACAACATCCAGCATGAATTGGTGTCCTTCGAGATAGACCTCGATGTCAATGATGATCAGGAGATCGCGGACATAAACCTGCAGATATATGAACAACTGATCGATTACCTGTCCCCGACGGTTCGATTTCTTGGTTTGGATGACCTGGAGGAGATGGGTATCAAAGCCAACAAGGTCTATGAGGGCCCACTGCTCAATAGCGGTTTTATCCTGGACAGTGAGTTTGAAAGGTTGGAATCGCGTAATACGGTTTCGGCCTCAGATATCATCCATTTCATACTCGAAATTCGCGGGGTTGAGATGATCAAAAAGCTGAGAATTCTAGATGAAAAAGGCGATGTATTCAAGTGGTTCTTTCATATCGAAGAGGGTAAAGCTTTCAAAATAGACTACAGCAAAACCAAGATTAGATTTTTTAAAGTGGGGAAGCAGGTCCCCTTCGAAAAGGATATCCGCAAAGACCTGCGAAAAATAGAAGACCGTTCCGACACCAAGTCTCTCTACAAGCGATTGCGCTACCACCGCGAGAACGGAGAATATCGAAACCCTGGACAATATCGCTCGATACAATACGATTTTCCGATGGTCTATGGACTCGGGGATAAAGGCCTGAGGCCCATGCAGAACGCCTCCGTGGTTGCAAAATCCAAGCAACTCAAAGCCTATTTGCTTCTTTTTGAACAGATACTTGCCAACTACCTGGCGCAGTTGGAGTACCTCGGTGACCTCTTCTCACTCGAACCCATTGATCGGACATACAGCTCCCAAGCCCTGACCCAAGTGCCTGGTGCTGAAATGATGTATCGAAATTTCATCACAGGCCTCATTGAAAAGAACATAGACATTCAGGACAAAAAGCTGGTCAAGTCCCTGTGGAAAGGGAATCTTGAGCAATACCGGGAGGAAATTCGCCTGGAACTCAATCAAATCATCGAAGACGACGAAACTTTCAAGCGCCGAAGAAACCGGGTTTTGGATCACCTGCTATCTCGCCTGGCCTTCGATTATGCTGAATACCGCTATGACTTCCTGAGCGATGATGATATACAACAGAACCTGATCGACCATAAGCGTTATATTCTATCAAATTTTGTTGAACTCAGCAGGGATCGCAACCTTGCTGCAAAAAATATTCGGTCAAAAGACAAGAGTGAGATCAGCATATCCGGCCTGGAAAATCGGATCAAGACTTTTCTGAAACTTGATGGCTCTTCACTGGACTTTCCATTTTCTTACTTCGACGAAAGCTTTGCGATTGAAGAAAAACGGGAAGACAGTGGAACAGTCGAGGATCTGCAACTGGAATTCAATGAGGTGGATGTCAAAGAATTGGACAACCTGCTGTTTGCTCATGGCATGGAAAGCCACAATTATGCCATAGCCTCGGAAGCACCCTTCAAGGTGTCATTGCTTGCCGGGGGTAAGGAACTGGCCTTCATAGATCGAGAATTCGATTCGTATGACAGTGCCCAGCTAGCAGTAAATCGACTGATACGACACTTGCAAGAGCTCTCCGGAAAGTGCGAAGCCATATTCGTCCTCGAACGGATTCTATTCCGCCCTCATCCGAGGATGGAGTATTTCAATTTTTCGATCATCGGCCAGAATGGTAAGACCGCCTTCATTCATGATGGTTACCTCGACTTAAGAGCAAGGGAAAGGAGTCTGGCGTCGATACGAAGCAGTGGGCAGGACGCTGCCAACTACGATTTTGTCAAAGAAAGTGGGGAATACAGGATTCTGCTGAAGTACGAAGGTTCTGATACGCCCTTAAAAAGTCACCAATTCTATTCCACCAAAGAGATGGTCGATGAGGAGATCGAAAACTATGTAGCGCTTTTCCGGGAGATCGATAACCAGGACGGGAAACGTAAAGAGCATCTTCGGCTGTTTACAAAGCACTATGACCTGTTCAATATCAATGAGAATCCATATTCCTTTATCGCCACGATTCTGATTCCAAACTGGCCGACGAAATTTCACAATGCCCCATTCAGGAGTCACCTTGAAAACAAAATCCGCGAGGAGACTCCTGCACATATCTATCCTGATATCAAATGGGTAGGAGTAAACACCCTCGTGGAGGTCAATCGATGGTGCGAAGAATATCAACGGCTGTTTGAGCAGGTCGAGGAAGGCCAGGATAGCGGGATCGATGATCTCCTGAAGGATTTGGAATCGATATCAGAAAAGTTGTTTGCTTTCTTCTTACGCTATGAATCATGAGGGCCCTTCACCTTACCATAGTACTCATCTTGCTATCCAGGCTCGTCACTTTTGGCCAGATCCAGGTGGCATCAGTGACAGTAAACGATACGGTGTCACTGAGGGGCATCCCGAGGTTGGCATTCGACATTGGTATCCCTGTCAATATCATGGGACCTTATGCTGTCATCCGAGATGAAAAGACCTATATGGAATCCGGCTTGTTTGTCACAAACAAAGGGTTTATCTACGAGCAAGACGGCGCTCGCTTTGTTCATCGACTTTTCGGCATCAACATACCCATTCGTGGAGGAGTCATCATCGACGACAAGTACTATGTCGGTGCAGGGCACAATTTCAACATTCCGTTTCATTACAAAGCAAAGCGATTCGACGCTGGTGGGTTCAAAAACAAAGAGATATTGACTTCAGAATTTTTTTCGAAGCGAACGGCCAGGTTCTATCCAAGTATAGAGATTTCAGCTGGGGTCAGCATTCATGGCGTAGGGAGGTTTTCTGTACGCCTTCAGACCTTCTACCTTGATTTCTTCAATCCGGCTTTTGAAGAGGATGGCGTATTGCCATTTGAAGCTTTGGTAGTAGAGAACAAACTCAACCTTGTGGTCATTTCCTACAACCCAGGACTATAGCCTATGGTACAACGCTTTGAAACACATCTCGCCTTGTCCTCCGAATCTAACGCGCACAAGATCGTGGATGCTATCGGCAACGTGGTAAAGAACAGGCTGCCCCCGGAGATGGATCAAATCATCCGTGCAGTTGACGACCCTGACCAGCAACTGGTAATTCCCAGATTGGAGATTGACATGGGCCAAATTGATCTGGTGCAATACGAGCAACGTTTCTTGCTGGCCTTCAAGAGGCACTTTGAAGAGAAACTCAGGTCGCTGACGAAGGGGGCTGGTAGGGTGCCCGCGAAGAGCATGGAACGGCAGACTGTGGGACAATCAGAGATAGATGCACTGAAGTATTTCCTTCAGCGAGGCTACCTGCCGTGGTGGTTTCCAGAAGAAAAAACACTCGCTGATTTGTTAGACCACTTACGTGAAAAGCATCCACATGAATTGGATCAGGTTTTGTTCCACCCGGACATCAAACGTGCGGAGTTGCACAGGATTCTCCACCAACTGGGGATTGCCGTCACAGAAGAGACCCTGGAGACTCTGGACATGGATTTATTGGACGACGCCTCTGTCATGTTGGACGATCAAGCAGGACGTGACTACGTAGATCTTGTTCTGCTGAAGTTGACTACGACCTATAGCGCTGAGGAGGTAGATCGGGCATTGCAGAATATGCCTCTGACATTATTAGCGACGATCCTGAGGCGGTTGTTGGATACCGAATACACGGCATTTTTGAGTTTTTGGAAAGAGTTTGCCCAAGTTGTCGCGAAAACACTCCCCGAGATGCCAAGAGCTCAGCAGGACAGTACAAAGGCGGTCCTCCTCATCGATCTCATTAAAATTGTCCTTCGCGATGAGTCCTTTCGCGCTAATCGGCGACGTTGGACGCTGGAAGCGTTCAGTGGTCTGCAGGAAAAGGTGAAGAGTTCCCTTTCCGCTGAGCAGTTTCAATCTCAATTTGTGCGTGCCTTGCTGGATGAGCACCGAACGGCCGTGCCTACGCTCATGGAAGCCTTCGAAGGGACTACACAGCTAAGAGATACACTGAAAAAGTTCCGTCCCAAGTTGTCTAAGAGGTGGACACAGTTCCTGGAAAAAACAGGAAGGAAGACAATAGAACAGATTGGAATCTGGCTCCAAAAACTGGGGATCACTCCCGGGAAGTGGCAAGAGGTGGGAAGCCCGGCAGAGCTGGACACTGAACGGTCTTTCTGGTCAAGGGTAAGACGCTATTGGGCTTACCTGACCAGGGCAGATCTTGAACGACCTACGCTCGGCCAGGACGAAGCAGAACGGGCGGATAGCGACCTGCTGGGAAGCGAGGACGAGATTTCACGAGAGACCATGGATCAGCAAAAAGAAGAGTCGATCTCAGACTTGAGGCAAAGTGTACCACCAGGTCAGGACCTGGAAGACTTCTTGCTGAAGGAACAGCAAGAGGACTGGGCCCGGGAGACACCGGATCCCGACCAGAAAATCTATGTGTACAACGCCGGACTTGTCCTCCTATGGATATTTTTTGCCCGTTTTTTTGAAGACCTTAGCCTTATCAGGAAAGAAGGCAAGAAGAATGTCTTCATCAACATAGCAGCCCAGCAACGGGCAGTCCTACTAACACAATATCTGGTCACAGGTAAGACAGCATTTGAAGAGCGCGACCTGGTGCTAAATAAGATACTCTGCGGCTATAACGTCACTTCTCCCATACCCTTGAAACTCGACCTCACAGAGGAGGAAAGGCGGGCTTGCGATATCGTGCTGAACTCTGCGATTCAGCATTGGGAAGTGCTCAAAAATACTTCCCGGGAAGGTTTGCGGGAGAATTTTCTGCAACGGGAAGGCGTGATCAGATACAAGCAGGGCAATGTGTACATGAAAGTAGCACAAAAGTCCATTGACATCCTGGTAGAACGTATTCCCTGGACCTTCCGTACGATCAAACTTTCGTGGAACGACTACATCATTTTCGTAGAATGGGTATTCTAGAGGATCCGATACACTGGAATGCCGCAGTTCTCGATCGAGAATTCGAATGGCTTTCGCAAGTCATTACATTGCGAATGGGGGAGCGCAATTCTTGTGAAAGACCCACTTCATTGGAACAACTGCCCCCACCTGAACTGACAGAGGAAACCTTCTACACCCACTTCATTAGGGTGAATCAGGTGCCCCATCTGGAACGGTTGGCCATTATTTTGGCCATGACACCGCATCTGAAAGCATCTGTTCTCAATCCATTAGTACAAGCCCAGCGTGAATCAAAAAATGGCGTGCCCGAAGTTGGTGGTATTCTTGGAAAACACTTTGGAGGTATGCTGCCTACCGGAGAGACGCTTGCTTATCTGGCTGGAGGTAGCGACCTGGCCGCCAAACTACGCATCAACAGGTTGTTCGAAGCAGATCATCCCTTTGCGCAGGCGGGTGTGCTATCCCTGCAAAGCATCGAAGAACACGAGCCACCCCTCAATGGGATCCTGGTCCTTGATAGCTACTACCTGGACCTAATGACTAC
The DNA here is from genome assembly GCA_965601475.1 of Cyclobacteriaceae bacterium. Lineage (GTDB taxonomy): Bacteria > Bacteroidota > Bacteroidia > Cytophagales > Cyclobacteriaceae > JAWPMT01. The sequence continues at coordinate 4,396,219 of OZ271832.1, forward strand.
GGGCAACCCGCAAAAGCCAACGCTTAGCAGTAAATTTCCCGCAAAACTGATCAATACCCAACTCAACTGGGAAGACCTGGTGATCGAAGATCATGTGCTGGATGAAGTCCGAAACATCATCTCCTACATTGCCCACCGAGAGACCATCTACGGGAAATGGGGCTTGGGTAAGGTGATTAAACCTGGCTACAAAGCGCTCTTTCATGGTCCTCCGGGTACAGGCAAGACCTTCACGGCTTCACTCGTCGGTAAAACCACGGGTAAAGATGTGTACAAAGTGGACCTGTCCATGGTGGTATCCAAGTGGGTTGGGGAGACAGAAAAAAACCTCCGTAGGGTATTTGACAATGCGGAGCGGAAGGACTGGATACTTTTCTTCGATGAGGCCGATTCGCTTTTTGGCAAGCGAACCGAAACCAAGTCCTCGCAGGAGCGCTATGCCAATCAGGAAGTTGCCTACTTGCTACAACGGCTGGAAGATTTTCCGGGTACCGTTATTCTGGCATCGAACCTGAAAACGAATATGGACGAGGCCTTCACACGACGTTTTCACTCCATGGTTTTCTTTCCGATACCCAAGAAGGAGCAGCGCCTGCGCATTTGGAGGGGCTACCTTGATCAATACCTCAAAACCGAACCCCAGGTTGACCTCGAAAGCATTGCCGCGAGATATGAACTTACCGGTGGTAGCATCATCAACATTCTCAAGTATTGCGCCATTAAGTCGGCAGAAAAAGGTATCGCGATCATCCTGGAAGAGGACCTGCTCGAGGGAATCCGTAGAGAACTGGCCAAAGAAGGAAAGATCACCTGAGGCTTCCTAGTCGCATGATGAGTGGTTTTTGCATTTGAGGTGATTTAGAGCTCCCGGGAAGGCAATAATTCTTATCTTTATTACGAACAACTCTTCTTATGCAATCCAGACAAAATCAGCAAGATACTCAAAGCAGGTCCATGGCTTCGGTAGCGAGGTCGGGCCATAACTTCTGGAGCCAACAGGAATCGCACGCTGTTACATCACTAGCCGGGCAGGAAACTGTCCAGCGGGTAGGTGATGAGGAGGAGGATATGCCTGCCATGGGCAAGTTTGTATCACTAGAGGATAATAGGACAAATCAGGGATATGGCATCCAGTCATTCACGTCTAACGGTTTCTATCAATTCAAAACAAACATTATCAAGGATCTAGGGAATGCAAGTGGTGGTGAAACCAGCAGCAAATTGATCGAGAAGTCTTCTGATGGCCAAAATGCGTGGTACAGGTTCAAGAAAGATGGAGATGTCATTGATTCGTTTAGCAATAATCTCTTTAGTGGCCAAGGGGCGGGAGACAATCCTGTGCTTGTCTCGGTTGAAATTGGTCAAAAAGCCGATAGTGAGGGTAAATTCGGAAAGGAGGAGCTAGGTGGAAAAACCAGGAGTGTGCACTTTGGCCTTGGCGATAGGGATTACGGCATTACAAAAGACTTCAGGAAAGGCAAATGGACATGGCACCATCAAGATGATAGGTACTATATGGAGCTTGTCGATATGCACGTACATGGTGCTTTTGGCCATCATGGCGGATATGCTGGCTGGCAGAATGACGTCGACGATGATGATGAATTTTAGTTCAAACAATGGCCAAAACTCTGCACATCTTTCTGGCGGGAATGAGCATTGCTCATTTCTGTACTTGTCACTAAACCCTTATCTTTAATGTTGATGCAATCCAGACAAAATCAGCAAGATACTCAAAGCAGGTCCATGGCTTCGGTAGCGAGGTCGGGCCATAACTTCTGGAGCCAACAGGAATCGCACGCTGTTACATCACTAGCCGGGCAGGAAACTGTCCAGCGGGTAGGTGATGAGGAGGATATGCCTGCCATGGGCAAGTTCATAGATCCTGTACAAAGGGTGGGCATGGAAGAAGAGGACGAGCCAGCGATGGGCAAGTTTATCTCCCAAAGGCAATCTCAAGGATCTGACACAGGAGAACAATCGGCGACCACCGAACAGCCAAGGCCCAACAATACCGGTCTGCCCGACAACCTAAAGTCAGGCATTGAAAACCTCTCAGGCTATAGCATGGACGATGTGAAGGTCCATTTCAACTCTTCCAAACCCGCCCAGCTCAATGCCCATGCCTATGCCCAGGGGACCAGCATTCACGTCGCCCCGGGTCAAGAAAAGCACCTGCCCCACGAAGCCTGGCATGTAGTACAACAAAAACAAGGAAGAGTGAAACCCACCATGCAACTCAAGCAGGGGGTACCCGTCAATGACGACGCGGGCCTCGAGCGTGAAGCCGATGTGATGGGGGAGAGGGCGTTGAAAAATGAGGATTCGAAGAATTACCTGGATCATTCACCCAAAATTGGTGAAGCGAGTTCCATCGCTCAATTGCGGACAGTGCTGACCTTTGATGCCAACATTGATGGGAATACAATTGTGAGATCCGTAGATCACGGTCGAGCAGGAGTACACCAACAATCAAGGAATTGGGTGCTCAACAATGGAGCATGGACTGCGGTACCAGCCGGTGAAGTTTGTAATCACAGTCATAGCTACCAAAATATTGCAGCAGAATTAATAGAGCAAATGGAGACTCGTAGCATAAGTAATGCATTAGGATATGTATCAGACATTTATGTTGGATTGGGAAACCAAGTACAGGGTGCGATGACTCAAGATCCATATCGGAATGATGTAGAGAATTGGGTGAACAATCCAGGAAATACAGTGGATCATGACACGGTGAATGCAGCGGCTAATTACTATATCTATAAGATTGCAGATTTCCCAGCAAATCTCTTCTTTCACCCCAATAAGTCCAATCAAGAACCTGACGAGCCAGCAGATTATACCTTCGCTTTGGGTTGGACAGAACGAGATAATACTTTAACAAATGCCCAAAGAACACAAGGTGAAAGAAATCGTGTTACTAATGGTAGAGGTGTGCTAGAGAATTTCGTCAATCTCTGAAATCCGAATTTCCCAAAGTGCCGATGACTTCTTAATTACAGGTGGTATTAGCGGTGCCATGTTTACTTTGACCTGGTCTTTCTGGTATCTGGGAGTCGTTTTATCAATGAGAACTGGATACATACAAGGGATTCCTCCTCAAAATTCCGTAAATTAAAGTATGGGATATCCTGAAACCTGGCATTGGGCAGTGGTGATCTTTCTGCTGTTTCTGGGGCTTTGGGGCCTCGGCAAATACAGAGACCGAAAAAGAAACGGTTGAATCTCAACGATTCCTACGTCTCTTAAACATCAAATGCCCGCAACCAAGACGCGCAGACCTCAACCCAACGGTTGTGCGCCGACGAAATGGTTATGCTCAATACAGAAATACCGCTTCCCCATCTTCACAGGTCACCCCGACAGGCTCTTGAGGCAGCTCGCAGGTAGAGGCAGCATTCCATTTCCTGTTGTACTCTTCCTCCGATACCTTGTGTACTTCCACCAGTCTCAGAAATTCAACAGTATCGATGGACTCAGAATAGGCTAAATAATACCAGGGTCCGCCGCACGGTTTGCTTCCAATGGGTGTGAAGTTCCAGTCTTCCCCACGTTCGCACCGGACACTGGTTGCCAGGGTAGTAATCTCATTGAGGATCGAATCAAGTTTGGCCCTGTCTTCGTCCTCTTCACCATCAAGTGTGATCGGTTCAACATTGCTTTGCAAGGAATTCATGTTATCGTCAGCACATGCCAGCGTCATCATGAACAGGCATAGTGCAGTGAGGGTAGTCATCAGTGTTTTCATGATTTTCAATATCTCAATAATTGTGCCACAAGGCATTCGACAGCAGCTTCTGATTTCTCTAGAAAATCAAATGCCCCGAAACCATGGCGCTCCTTTCCACACGATATCAATGCCCGCCGAAATGGCTATACTTAATACAGAAATACCGCTTCACCATCTTCACAAGTAACCCCGACTGGCGGTTGAGGCAAGTCGCAGGTGGAGATAGCATTCCATTTCCTGTTGTATTCTTCCTCCGACACGTCGTATACTGCCACTATTCTTAGAAATTCAGCAGTATCAATCGAGTTAGGGTAGGCCAAATAGAACCAAGGTCCGCCGCACGGTTTGCTTCCGATGGGTGTGAAGCTCCAATCTTTGCCACTTTCGCATCGGATACTGGTCGCCAGGACAGTGATCTCATTGAGGACCGAATCCAGTTTGGCCCTGTCCTCGGCCTGGTCACCATCAAGTTTGATCGGTTCAACATTGCTTTGCAAGGAACTCATGTTGTCGTCAGCACATGCCAGGGTCATCATCAACAGGCAGAGTGCGGTGAGGGTAGTCATCAGTGTTTTCATGATTTTGAATAATTCAATAATAATGCCACAAGTAGAAAAGCAGCAATGACCTGGGCTTTAGTTGAGTTGTGAAAATGCGATTAATCGTCCATCGAAGGTTGAATTATCAGGTCTCAACTACGACGCACTACCGGGGGGCTATGCTTAACAATTACTTAACACAGACAATTGGTTGTCGTCTTCGTCCAACCCTGTCCTTGGTATAGTATCGCCCAGCCCGACTTCCATAAATGCTGCTACCTTCAAAGGGGCTATGGTAAAGTGCTTAACTATCTATGGAATTTTTGTTTCGATGCTGGTCGAGGCGCTATGTGGTCAGACAAAGAGGCGACTATACTGACCCTTTGAATACCTCTTGGTACCCCCGAGGGGTATTTTTTAGTACTTCATGAGCCTCGGACCGCTATTGTATGGCCTCGTGGTAGTTTTTAGCAAAAGCACGCAATCATTTTTGGCGATTTCTGGTTACAGCCCTAGGCATGAAAGCTTTTGCAACGCTCATATCATCACTGGAAAATACCACCAGGACCAATGACAAAATAGGCTACCTGAAGTCCTATTTTCTGGAAGCTGATGACCGGGATAAGGTCTGGACCATTGCGCTGTTCACGCATCGTAGACCAAGGCGGCAGGTTAACACGCGATTGTTGGCAGAATGGGCCATCGGTTCTTCTGACTTAACCCCCTGGCTCTTCGAAGAGTCATATGGTGTCGTAGGTGATCTGGCGGAGACCATCGCTCTCATACTTCCTGACTCCAATGAGCAAAGCGAAAAATCCCTGACGCAATGGATCACGGAGCTCATTGCATTGCAGGATAAGGATGAATCAGAAAAGGAGACCTACATCAAGGAATCCTGGGCCTCTCTCGACCCCTCCGAGCGTTTCATTTTCAATAAGCTGATTACCGGTGGATTTCGATTGGGGGTATCTCATAACCTGATATTCCAGGCACTGGCTCAGGCCTATGAGCTGGAGCGGTCGCAAGTGGCACACCGGTTAAGTGGAGATTGGGATCCTGCCGAGATCAGTTTTGAAGAATTGTTATTGTCAGCGGAAGCTCATGATCCTTCCAAGCCGTATCCGTTTTACCTGGCGTATGCCCTTGAGGAGGACCTTAGCGCCCTTGGAGAACCGGGGGAATGGCTCGTAGAATGGAAGTGGGATGGCATTAGATCGCAATTGATCAAAAGGAACGGGGAGTTATTCCTCTGGAGCAGGGGGGAGGAGTTGATCACAGCGAAGTTTCCGGAGTTTGACGCTATTGCGGAGCGGTTACCCGATGGTACGGTGATTGATGGTGAATTACTGGCTTTCGCTGAAGGCCAACCTTTGGAATTCGCTATCCTGCAAACGCGTATTGGAAGAAAGAATGTTTCCAAGAAACACCTGAGAGAAGCGCCAGCCTCAATTATAGCCTATGATCTGCTTGAATGGCAGGGGCAGGACATTCGTTCAAAACCCATGATAGAAAGAAGGGCTCAATTGGATGAATTGTTGAAAGATCCATTTTTACAACCCCGTCTACAGCTTTCCAAAAGGGTGGATTTTCAATCATGGGGCCAGCTGGCGGAACTAAGAAAAAGTTCCAGGGATTTCAATGCTGAAGGGTTTATGCTCAAGCGGTGCGAAAGCCCCTATAAGAGTGGACGTAAGCGAGGTGATTGGTGGAAATGGAAGGTCGATCCATTCACCATTGATGCCGTGATGATTTATGCCCAGAAGGGCCATGGTCGGCGAGCCGATGTCTATTCTGATTACACCTTTGCGGTGTGGGATGGGGACCAGCTTGTACCTTTTGCCAAGGCCTATTCCGGACTCACGGACCTGGAGATAGGCGAAGTCACGCGATTTGTACAACGCCATACCCTTGAGCGGTTTGGTCCTGTACGCACAGTCACTCCGGAGTTGGTTTTTGAAATTCACTTTGAGGCCATCAACAAATCCACCCGCCACAAATCGGGTCTGGCGGTAAGATTTCCCCGTATTCATCGCTGGCGGAGAGACAAAAAAGCTGAAGAGGCCAATACCTTGGATGACCTGAAAGCACTGATCCCTACGCGCAATTGATTATTTTTCATCAAGAATTTTGCGCCGTTGAATAAGGACTCCATCCCGCTAGACTACTCCATTGCCGAAGACTGGTTCGATGCTCGATCATGGAAGCCCTATCAATTTCAGCGGCAATGTTGGGAAGCCTACCTCTCCGGAAAAAGTGGGCTCCTCAATGCACCCACAGGTAGTGGCAAGACCTATGCGCTTTGGATCGCCTGTGTCATGGAGTATCTCCAAAATCACGAGAGGCACGAGGTGCTGCCGGAGTTGCAGGTGTTATGGATCACACCCTTGCGGGCTTTAGCGAAAGATATTCAGCGGGCTATGCAGGAATTTTGCGACGAAATCGACCTCCCCTGGCAAGTGGGGTTGAGGACTGGCGACACGCCAACGTCGGAACGGCAAAGACAAAAGAAGAAAGCGCCTCAGGCATTGGTCATCACTCCGGAGAGTGTGCACATCCTCCTGAGCCAGGGAGATTACCCCAACTACTTCAAAAACGTGAGAGCGGTTGTTGTGGATGAATGGCATGAACTCATTGGGACAAAACGAGGTGTGGCCACGGAGCTGGCATTGTCTCGATTGAAGCATGTTACCAAACAACCCTTGAAGGTTTGGGGGATTTCCGCAACCATAGGCAATTTGAAACAAGCCAGGCGCGTGCTACTAGGGGAGGACATGTACAAGCAGGGCGTCGAAATCAAGGCCGAGATAGACAAAGAGATCGAAGTGACATCCATTTTACCCGATGAGGTGGAAAACTTCCCCTGGTCTGGCTTCCTGGGCACTAACTTATTGCCTAAGCTGCTGCCCATTATTAAGGAACAAAAAACAACACTTCTTTTTACCAACACCCGTTCGCAGACAGAGCTTTGGTATCAGGCCATTCTCAAGGAAGCGCCGGACCTGTCGGGGTTGATTGCGATGCATCATGGCAGCATGGATCAGAACATCAGGACCTGGGTTGAGGATGCACTTCATGCGGGCAAATTGAAATTGGTCGTCTGTACCTCCAGCCTGGACCTGGGTGTTGACTTTCGTCCGGTGGATCTGGTGATTCAAGTAGGGGGTCCCAAAGGCGTCTCAAGATTTCAGCAGCGCGCCGGTAGAAGCGGCCACAGGCCCGGTGAAGTTTCCAGAATTCTATTTGTCCCGACCCACTCCCTGGAATTGATCGAAGGAGCGGCCTTGCGACAGGCTGTAGCGGATGGAGACTTTGAAGCCAGGATGCCAATGGAGAAGTGCATGGATGTATTGGTTCAATTCCTGGTCACCCTGGCGGTGAGTACAGGTTTTCGGCCTTTGCAGGTGCTTAGCGAGTTGAAAAATACATTTTGCTACCGGCTACTCACCAGTGCGGAATGGCATTGGGCCCTGGAATTCATCACGACAGGAGGTACCACCCTGGGCGAATATGACGAGTTCGCCAAGGTGTATCAGGAAGATGGTGTTTACAAGATCATCAATAAGAAGGCTGCTACGCGCCACCGACTGTCCATTGGTACGATCGTGGGGGATCCCTCTTTGAAAGTGAGATTCATCTCAGGGGGCTATTTGGGAACAGTGGAAGAATACTTTGTGTCGAAGCTGAATCCTGGTGATACCTTTTGGTTTGCAGGGCAAAACCTTCAGTATGTGCAGATCAAGGACCTCACCGTCCTGGTTAAAAAATCCAATCGGAAGAGTGGCGTAACGCCAGCCTGGGGTGGAGGCAGGTTACCACTTTCATCCTTGCTCTCGGACATGATCCGCCAAAAACTTGAAGAAGCCATGACATTGCCGGAGGTCGAAATCGAGCTGGAAACCATCAAGCCCATCCTGCAATTGCAAGGAAGGTGGAGTGTTGTGCCAGACCGCAAAACACTCCTCATTGAAAGGACCCAGACGAAGTTTGGTCATCATGTGTTTATCTACCCATTTGAAGGCTTGTTTGTCCATGAAGTACTGGCGGGTGTTGTAGCATACCGCATTAGCAAGCTCCAGCGGATTAGCTTCTCCATTTCGATGAATGATTATGGCTTTGAGTTACTCGCAGATCAGGAAATCCACCTGACTGAAGCCTTGGAGTTGGATCTGTTTTCGGAGGACCATTTGATGGAAGATATTCTTGCAAGTTTGAATGAAACTGAATTGGCACGGAGGAAATTCAGGGATGTGGCCACGATCGCAGGTTTGATCTTTCAGGGCTATCCAGGAAAGGATATGAAGGCCAAGCACCTGCAAGCTTCATCAGACATTATATATAAGGTATTTGAAGAGTACGATCCGAAAAATCTGTTGCTGCAGCAAGCTATGGATGAAGTGATGACTTTCCAGTTGGAACAATCCCGACTTTTTGAAGCCATGAGAAGAATCAACCAGCAGAAGATCGTTTTGAAGGATACGGAGCGGCCTACACCCTTTGCTTTTCCCATCTTGGTCAACTCACTTCGCAGGCAAAATCTATCTTCTGAAGAGCTTGCTGATAGAATTGCCAAGATGCAGGTCATGCTGGAAAGAAGTGTCTCAGCTCAGTAGGGTTTACAACCTTTACCTTGTTAAGCTTCAAAAGGATAGAAATGAAGTCTTACGGGTATCTACTTAGTTTAATGCTGCTCGTCCTGTTCGCATGTAGCGACGACGATGAAGCCATCAGTGTTCCAGGTATTTTCGAATTCAAGGATTTTGTGGAATTGGAAGGGATCAATCTCAACCAGGCACCAGGGTTATTGGGAGATCAGTCCACTGGGGCATTGTACCTTGCTTCGAGGCAACCTCACCCCGAAACCGGTATACTTGGTGAGAATGTGATAAGATTTGACCTGGACGGAAACAAGGTTGCCGAGTACTCCTTCGAGCATATTGATTTCATCACGAAAAACCCTCATGTAATTGGCGACGAGTTATTTGTACTTGGTGGCTCGTTTCTGAATATCTATGACCTCGACCTGAGCGGTCCGCCTGTCAGCATTCCCCATGGCCTTTCGATATCCAGGTTTGGTTCAGCGGTATACGAAGGGGAACTCTACTTCTGGGGCGGTGACCTCAGGGAAGTGCTGTCCGATGTGTTGTGGAAATGGGACGCCAGAAGAGATACGATCGTAGGTGTGGCTCAATTGCCAGGTCCGAAGACCTACGCTAATGGCGAAGTATTTGGAGACAGGCTTTTCGTTTTTGGTGGCCGCGAAGAATTTCTTGATACACGCGGAGAGGACGAAATCTATGTCTACCAGTTCACAGATACCACGGCAGCTACATTTGACCTGCCAGAACGTGTTGCTCGTACCTTTACTGCTCCTTACAGAGACCTCATCATCGTCTCTGGTCAGTTAACAGCAGCTGACGGCAATCCTGATTCTGATGATCTGAACATCTTCTTTGGCGTCTACAATCCGGTAACATTTGGATTTCAATCCATCCCCACCAATTTGTCTGATGAAGGGAATCTGACCATCCACCAAATGGCTACCGTAGGCGACAGGCTCTTCATTATCTATGGCGAGGCGGATGAGTTTGGTGGTGGACTGAAAATTATGTCTGCCGAGCTATAACAGGAGCGCATGCTGTTGCGTTAATTTTGCAGAAAAAATTCTGCATATCGTATGGCTAAGTTTTGTTTGGCGTTCGCTTTTATGGTGGTGACATGGAGTGCCCAATCCCAGTCCATTGTTGGCAAGTGGAAGACCGTTGATGATCAGACGGGCAAGGAACGATCCATCGTTGAGATTTATGAAAAGGCGGGCAAATACTTTGGGAAAATTCTCCAGGTGATTCCCGGCCCTGGCGAGGACCCGGATCCCTTGTGCACCGAATGCAAAGGAGCCAAGAAAGACAAGAAAGTGAACGGGCTCGTGATCATTGAAGACATGGAGTCCGATGGCAAAGGGGAATATGAGGAGGGTACGATTCTCGATCCGGAAAATGGCAAAGTCTATGGCTGCAAACTCTGGGTTGCTGATGATGGAACATTGAAAGTGCGCGGTTATCTGTTGTTTCTATACCGAACACAGACTTGGTTACCCTATGGGGGTTGATACGCGAACCGCCGATATAGAAATTCTTCTTAAAAAGCAGCGGCTATTATTGCTCCCGGAAAAGGCAATTTTCTGGCCACAACAATCCACCTTGATCGTGGCAGACCTTCATCTTGGTAAAGCCGGGCATTTTCGTAAACATGGATTGGCCGTGCCGGCCCACGTACATGCAACAGATCTCCAATGTTTGGCAGGTCTGATCGCGCGGACCAAGGTGCGAAACGTGATTTTTCTTGGTGACCTTTTTCACAGCGAAGCAAATTCGGAATGGCACTCTTTTAGTGAATGGCTTGATTCCTTCAAGGAAGTGAAATTCATACTTGTGGAAGGGAATCATGACATTTTGCCAATTCAGGCTTATTTGAGCGTAGGATTCCAATTGTTTCAAGAACTGCGGATAGGGCCTTTTTCTTTCACACATGAAAAATCAGAGAACACAGGCGCATATAACTTTTCGGGGCATATCCATCCCGGCATTAAACTCTACGGACAGGCCAAACAGGGCATCAGGTTACCATGTTTCTATTTCGCCAGGAACTATGCCTATCTACCCGCATTCGGGGCATTTACTGGGATCCACCCAATCCGCAAACGGAAAGAGGACAAGGTATTTGCCATTGCCGATGGACGTCTTATCAGTCTGAACAATTAAAAAAGCCCCTGACATTACCACTTCTTCCTAGTGAATAAGTGGATATCCTTGGGGGGATTTGGCCAAAATATCTAACTTAAACCTGTTGGAGGAGGTTACCAATCTCTTTTTTGTAGTATTAAAAAGCAGGATATTCATATCCTGACCCCTTATGAAGGATAGTGAAATACTGGAAAAGATAGGTCAGGGAGATGAAGGTGTATTGGACCATCTGTACAAGAAACACTACCGCATGATGTTGAAGATAGTGTTGAAGAACAATGGTACCGAGGAGGAAGCACAGGATATCTATCAGGAGGCCCTGGTGGCTTTTTGGCAGAAGGCTGCAAGTGGTAAGCTGGTCTTGACATCGAAGATCAGTACATATCTCTACAGTATTTGTAATAACCTGTGGTTGAAGGAGTTGGAGAGAAAAAGCAGGCTCGTCAATGAGGAATTTGACGGGGAGGAAAAGCAACAGCATGATCGAAATGAAAATGTAGCGATCGTGCAAAGTTGTATCGCGGAATTGGGTGAGACCTGCCAGAAGATTTTGACGTACTACTATTTCGATGGTCTGTCGATGTCGGATATTGCTGCCAAAATGAATTTTGCCAATACCGATACCGCGAAAACGAAGAAGTACAAGTGCAAGAAACGATTGGATAACTTAATAAAGCAACGATATACAAGGACTGATTTTTTTGATCAATGAGCAACCAAGCCGACAAGATAGACAGATATTTAGCCGATGAAATGCGTCCTGACGAGGCAGCGGAATTTGAACGTCAGGTTCAAATGGACCCACTGCTATCCGAGGAGGTAAGCATGCAGCGGGCCGTTATAGATGGAATAAAAGAATTTCGAAAATCCCAGCTCAAAGCGCGGTTGTCTCAAATAGACGTTACCGGAGCCAATTATCTGTGGCAGTCCGGTTTCAGCAAAGCACTTGTAGTAGCTTCCGTTGGTACAGTTGTCCTGGTGTCTTCCTGGTATCTCTATTCCAAAGTTTCCAGCGAAGCTGTTGTAGAGAATTTCATCGATTCCGGTGGTCCTCAGACGGAGAAAATACTCAGTGTCGAAATGCCAATTCTGCCGAAAGCGGCGGAGATTGAAGTTGAGACCATTACCCCAATATCTGATGAATACACTGCTGTGCAAATCACGGAAGAAGAAGTTGAGACAACCTCGGAAGTAGAGACTCATAGGATCTTTGATCCGCAATTCTCTGTCCCTGGCGAGCAAAGCCTTGTGGATACTAACGAGTTTTCTTCTCAGGAAGCCGAAGCAGAAGTACTGTTGTCAACAACCATAGCCAAAGATGAGGTCTTGGATGTTGAGCATAAGGATGTCAAAAGCAGGAACTTGCGCTATCAGTACTTTGAAGGAAAACTGTCATTGTTTGGGAATTTTGGAAGTGATCCCTATGAAATTCTGGAAATCAACAGCGCAGGTGGGCGTCAGGTCTATTTGTACTTTGCCGAGAACTACTATCATCTGCTGCCTACCAGCAAACCGGAACAACTCATCCTGGTGGACGATGAAAAGACCGTGAACCAACTGCAGATTCTCAGGGCAGAGAAATAAGAAAAGCACATATAATGCATATTTTTGACTAGTGAATAGTCGAAAAGTCCGAAAGAAGAGGAAGCTAGGCAGTTATCCCTTCGCTAGTGTGGTATTTAGCATTACGCTGGCGCTATTGGTGGTTGGACTTTTTGGATTGCTCGTTTCTCAAACTAAGAGCCTTACCAAGATCATCCAGGAGAATGTTGAGTTTCAGGTATTTCTGAAAAAGGATCTAACTCAGGTCGAAACGACCAGAATCCAACGCATTGTTACCAACAAACCATTTGTCCTGACCAAGGAAGGGACGCCCAAGGTGAGTTTTGTTACGCGGGAAGAAGCAGCAAAACAATTCATTTCAGATACAGGGGAGGATTTTACCAGATTGCTAGGTGAGAATCCACTGAGAGATTTGCTGGTTGTCAATATTGACCCTGCCTATCAGCATCCGGATAGTCTTGCCGCACTGAAACAAGAGCTGAGGGCGATGCGAGGAGTCTACGAAGTGAACTATGTCGAATCTCTGGTCCAAAGCATCAACCAGAACCTTACCAAAATCGGACTGATACTAAGTGGTATCGCACTGATATTGATTATTGTTGTTGTCATACTGATCAACAATACCATCAAGTTGGCATTGTTCTCTCAGCGGTTTTTGATCAGAAGCATGCAGCTCGTCGGTGCGACCAGCGGTTTTATCAAACGACCCTTTCTGTTGCGATCCATTCTCTTTGGCGCTATGGGTGGTATTTTGTCCATGGCGATTTTATACGGTGTCTACCAGTCTGCGTTGAATCGAATTCCTGATCTCATTTTGTTATATGATGTTAAGAGTTTGCTCGTTCTGGGTCTGGGCGTTGTATTTATAGGTATTTTTGTAACTTATTTGAGTACCTTCTTCGCTGTAAATCGCTATTTGCAGACATCATTAGACGAATTATATTAAGCAATATGTCAGATTCAAAATTCGCATTTGGTAGAATCAATTACATCATCATGCTTGCTGGTCTGGCCATACTGGCCTTAGGTTTTGTAATCATGAGTCTCGACAAGGCTGACTATGGTTTTGGCTTTTACGGTCTCACCCTTGGACCCATTGTAGTAATGCTGGGATTTCTCAGCCAATTTGTGGCCATTCTCTATAAGCCCAAGAAAAATACAGAGGCCTCTTAATCGATTATGTCTTCATTCGAGGCTTTCATATTAGGCCTTATCCAGGGACTCACTGAGTTTTTACCGGTAAGTAGTAGTGGGCACCTGGAAATAGGTAACGTGTTGCTGGGGGTCCAGGAATCTGATAATCTTCTATTTGCGGTGATTTTACATGCCGCAACAGCATTGAGTACCATCGTGGTTCTCCGAAAGGAAATTGCAGCGTTGATTATTGGTTTGTTCAAGTTTCAGTGGAATGAATCATGGGTGTTTGCCACCCAAATTGTCATATCCATGGTGCCTGTGGGGGTCGTTGGTGTGCTGTTTGAAGATGAGATTTCATCTTTCTTTAGCGGAAATCTACTGTTGGTCGGTGGAGCGCTCTTATTTACAAGTTTGCTGCTTTTTTTCACCCATTTCAAGAAGGACAACCACGGAGCTATGGGCTTCATCACGGCCTTTATTGTGGGCCTTGCCCAGGCCATTGCGATCATACCTGGGGTCTCCAGGTCCGGGACGACCATAGCTACTGCTTTGATATTGGGCATCGAAAAGACCAAAGCGACGCAATTCTCTTTCATGATGGTTCTGGTGCCGATTTTTGGGGCAAGTCTCTTGAAGATGAAAGACTACCTGGAGGCGGGAGCAGCTGTACCGATCTCTAACACGGCGCTGATCGTGGGTTTTGTCTCAGCTTTTGTTACTGGGTACATGGCCTGCCGGTGGATGCTGGCCATAGTTCGCAGAGGTAAGCTAAGTTATTTTGCCATCTATTGCGCAGTTGTGGGATCCATCGCTATTCTGAGTCAAGTTGTCTAGCGATTGAAGGCAGATATTGACTATAACGAAGGCCATCTGTTGCTTGTTGACAAACCTGTAGGGTGGACATCATTCGACGTGGTCAAGAAGCTGAAATTCGCTCTGAAGGTGAAGAAAATTGGTCATGCCGGTACTCTTGATCCCCTGGCCACGGGTCTTTTACTGATTGGCACAGGTAAGGCTACGAAGCAACTTCACAACTTGCAAGGTTTGGATAAGGTCTATTCAGGGATTATTGAAATTGGAAAAACAACACCCTCCTACGACCTGGAAACTGAGTTTGATTCGGTAAGTGATTTCAGTCACATCACTGTGGATGGAGTTCATGATATTGCCAATAAATTCACTGGTGAACTGGCCCAGATACCTCCTGCGCATTCGGCGGTCAAGATCCAGGGAGAGCGGGCCTACAAGAAGGCCAGGCGCAAGGAGGAGGTTGTTCTCAAGAGCCGAACGGTGATGATTCATCGACTTGATATTACCTCCGCGGATCTACCCGAGGTAGGCTTCGAGGTTCATTGTTCCAAAGGCACTTATATTCGAAGTCTGGCACATGATTTTGGCCAGCAATTGGGTGTTGGTGCCTACCTGAAGCGTCTTAGACGGGTGAAGATTGGAGACTATCACGTTGAGAACGCTCATGATCTAATGGAATTCGTGCAACAAGTAAAAGAGCATGACAATAATTGATGACATCTCCGATTTGCAGTCCCTGGCGAATCCAGTAGTGACGAGCGGCACCTTCGACGGCGTGCACATCGGTCATCAGAAGATTCTACAACGCATCAAAGCACTCGCCAGGTCGATTCAAGGTACTAGCGTGGTGGTCACCTTCTGGCCACATCCAAGATTTGTGCTGGGAAATGGATGGGGTGAATTGAAGTTGCTCACGACCTTTGATGAAAAAGCTCAACTGCTGGCCGATTCGGGACTTGATGTGTTGGTGAAGGTGCCATTTACAAGGTCGTTTTCGGAACTCAGCTCCCAACACTTCATTCAGGAGTACATCGTAAACCGACTGAAGACAAAGAAGCTTGTGATTGGTTATGATCACAGATTTGGAAGAAATCGGGAAGGCAGCTTTGAATACCTGCGGGATCACCAGCAGCAGTTCGGTTTTGAAATTGAAGAGATTCCACGTCAAGATATTGACCATGTGGCCGTCAGCTCCACGAAAATTCGAAAGGCGCTGCAGCAAGGAGAGGTGATGGTTGCACAGAAGCTCTTGGGGAGGCCCTATCAGCTTCGGGGTATCATTACCAAGGGAGATCAATTGGGTCGAACGATGGGATACCCCACCGCCAATATCCACATTGCGGAGGAGTTTAAGCTCATTCCCAGTGATGGCGTTTATGCCGTCAGGGTAGGTCTCAAAGCTGGGAATCTTGATGGGATGATGAACATTGGCGTACGCCCGACTATCAGTGGTACAAGGCGCCAGATCGAAGTCAACATTTTTGATTTTGACAGGGATATTTATGGACAGGCCATTGAGATCACCTTTGTGAAAATGCTGCGTGAGGAGCGGAAGTTCGAGAATAAGCAGGCTCTTGCCAGTCAATTGGGCATAGACAAAGAGCATGCGCTACAAGTACTGCGGCAGTCATAAGGTCCTTTTTCAAGCCTTCAATACTTCGGTTTTCTAAACCACAACTCTCTAAACGTAAAGCTCATAGAGAACACATGCCCGACCTCTCTGATGAGTTCGTTGGCGGTGGTACCCCGCAGGTTGTATTCATACCCGAAGTTGATCATCGATCCTCCGCGCATAGCAGGTAATCCAAAGCCAGCCGTAAAGGCGAACTCTCCGAACAGTTCATTGTTGATTTTCTGGTAGTAGTTGTTGCTCCGGAAACCCGCACGCCACCTAATCTGCTCCCCATAGTGCACACTTGTAGGATCGATGACGTATTCCAAACCCACCCCGGCCTTCAGGACATTTCGAAACTGTCCCTCAGCCTCGCTATTCTGGACTTCCCAGAGTTCGTAGGAGAAATCCACATTGACGATCACGTTAGATCGCATCAATGAAGCACCCAGCCCAAATCTCTGAGGTATAGTCAAGTGTGAAGTCAGTGGGGAGAGCAAGGTGTCTCCTGCATCGTTGGAAATGACCTGGGCCGAGCGGGAAAAGGCCTCAAATCCGGGATTCCAGGTTGCCCCAAAAACCAATTTGCTATCGGCGATGGCCTTCTCATATTGCATACCTACATCAAACATGGCTTTGGCATAAACCTGCCTGTTCAACACGGCAAATCTTCTGACTTCAGAAGTGCTGGAAACACTTTCGGTTTCATTGATACTGCCAAAGAGTAAACTTCCCCTGATACCAAGGTTGAGTCCTTCCGTAAGTTGGAAAGCCGTACCCAGGTCGATTTGGTTTAAGCCCCCGGACCCTTCATAGTCAATGTCCAGCAAGCCCAGATCAGGATCACTGATATTGGTACTGGTGAGGTTGTAGGATACTTTGCTTACCTGCCTGATTCCTAGACTGACGCCAACGGTGGGTTTGGGTTTGATAAGGATATTGAGGTGAGAAAGGCCCCCATCTCCTTTTGATTCTCGCAATTCCGAGGTGCTCTGATTCAGAATACCAGCATAGAATCCAATATCAAGTACCTCGGTTCCGGCCTGGAAGGCATTGATCCCCGCAGGGTTGATGGTATTGGCCGCATAGGGATTCCTGGCACCGATACCCACTCCGCCCATGGAGGCATATGCTCCGAAAGCAGGGGACTGCAAATCTCCTATTCCAAAGGCGGAATAGGCTGATCCACCTAATGTTTGGCTGCCCGCTGCCAGCGCCATGGCAAATAGCGCCGTCATTAATAATATGCTCTTTAACATCTCCTTTTTTTCACAAAAGAAGAGATGTGTTGCAATCACCCAAAGTCAATTAACCATAGTTAACGAGGGCCTTAACCTCTTTTAACCGGGGCTCTTGGCGAGGAACGGCGACGATCGGGGAAGTTTGCCCCGTCGTCAAAAAGTAACTGACAAACATGATCACTAGGTTGAAATACTGGCCCGCTTATGTAGCTTTTTTCTTGGTCTCGTGCCAAGAGGAGTCGGTGATTGGTGAGGACTTTTTTACAGGTACGTCCTTTGCCACATCAGTCATAGACACGATTACCGTGGAAGCCTCGACCATCCTTTATGATAGCTTTCAGACAAGTAACCTCGGCAGATTGCTGGTGGGTAATTACACCGATGAGATCACAGGCCAGCTCACCGCTCACACGATTTTTCAGGTGGGACTAAATGGTACCGTGAGCTACAATCTGGAGGAGAACAGCACCAGATATGACTCGCTGGTACTGCGCTTCGCGTCAGATGGATTTTCCTACCACAATCCTGAGGAATCGAAAATGTCTGTGGAAGTCCGCCGCCTGTTGACCGACATTGAATTTGAGGAAGATGGCGCTCTCTATAATACCTCTTTCCGAGATCGAGATCGTTTCCTGGAATGGGCACCCATTGGTACGCGTACCTTTCGGTCTGCTCAGGAGCGATTTGATTCCCTAAGCGTTAGGTTGGATGATGCATTTGGAGAACAACTCTACAATAGGGCAATATCTGGAGATGAAAGCCTCACCACGGATGAAGAATTTCTGGAGTTTCTCAAGGGGTTTGTCCTTTCACCGGTAGGAGAGAATACGCCTTTCCTGGGCCTTTCGCCAGATGTGGAACTGCGCCTTTACTATACAGACTTCTCGATCACGCCCATTGTGAAAAGCAGTTATCTTCCTTTCAGTCTGGGTCAGCGGACCTATTATAACAGTATTACCAGCGATCGGGAAGGAACGGCCTACCAGGACCTGGTGACCCAGGAGGAGCCTGTTTCTTCCAGGCGAACTGACGATCTCATGGTCATGAGTGGTGGCGCAGGTCTTGCGGTTCGGGTGGAATTTCCATACCTGAAGGACCTGCTGCTGGCTGACCAAAACTACCTCATTGCTGCTGCGGTATTGGAGATACCCATTATCGAGGACACTTATGGCCAGGAATCCTATTTGCCTGAGCAATTGGAATCGGTATTTGTCGACAAGGACAATTTCGACAACTTCAACGAACTGACATCCAATGCCATATTGACGTTGGATGGGGATTTTCAACGGGACACTCACTACGAGATGAATGTCCTCAATTTCATCAATACACAACTGGCACTGACCGAAAACAACGAAAACGCGCTTGTGCTGAGGTTACCCTTTCCGGAAATGAACACGTCGGTGGTCAGGACCATAATGGGCGACCAATCCAGAGGCATGAAACTTACAATTCACACAATTTCTGACAATAATGAATAATCTTAGAATTACGCTATGGACATGTGTTTGGGCCATGGCATCCCTGATGACTGGCTGCAGTCTGAATGGAGGTGACGACGGTGATGATATTGGAAACTGGAAGAAGGTTTCTGATTTTGAAGGGGTCACTCGCTCAGGTACGGTGTCCTTCACCATAGGAGACTATGCCTATGTAGGTTTGGGGTATGATGGGGATGACTACCTGCTTGATTTTTGGCGGTACGATCCAGGGCTCAATTTTTGGCAACGCATAGCATCCTTCCCGGGAGCGGGACGCATCGAGGCCGTGGCTTTTTCGGTTGATGGAAAGGGTTATGTAGGAACTGGATTCAACCAGGATTTGGATCAGGAGGAGCTTGGTGACTTCTGGGAGTACGATCCGGATACTGATTCCTGGACTGAGAGAGCTGCTTTCGCTGGTGGAGCCAGATATTCTTCAGTAGGCTTTGCTCTTGAGGGTAGAGGATACATTGGGACTGGATATGACGGGAACTATTTGAAAGACTTCTGGAGCTATGATGCTCAAAATGACACATGGGAACAGGCGGTGAGTCTGTTTGGGAGCAAGCGAGAGCAGGCTTTCGCCTTTACCATTGATGGTAAGGCCTATGTAGGAGGGGGTAGAAATAATGGGGCGCTACTGGATGACTTTTGGGCCTACAATCCGGAGAGTGCCAGTTGGGAGGACCTTTCAATCGATGATGAAGATGATTACTATGACGAATACATCCTTGCCATGGCCAGATACGCTGCCAATGGATTGTCCAGCCTGGGAGTGGGCTATGTCATAGGAGGAATCTCGGATGGATTTATCCGCTCTGTCTATATGTTTGATCCTTCCTCTGGTGTTTGGGACAACCTCACTGCTTTCGAGGGAACAGCCAGATCGGAAGCAGCGGCATTCGTTGTTAATGGTCGGATGTTCCTGGGAACCGGACGCAATTCCAATCGAAGATTTGATGACTTCTACGAATTTGATCCTTTAGAAGAGTTTGACGAGGATGATTGAGTGACGCTGAAGTCGAAAGACAAATGTTTTTCATCGTTAGAAGTGGGCCTCCTGCCTTTGGGTAGGGGGCTTTTTTCGTTAATGTCCGCCGCCCCCAGGCATGGTATCCACTTCCCCTTTTTCATCTTTCACCATGGTCCAGGCCAAAAATGATATGGCCAGAGAAACAGCAGAAATGATGAATATAAGGTTCTTGTTTTCGACCTGGTTGATGGCATACCCTACGCCCAGGCTAGCGACTAGCTGGGGAAGTACTACAGACAGGTTGAATAGCCCCATATACAGTCCCATTTTGGCTTGCGCTACCTTCTGCGACATGATAGCAAATGGCAGGGAGATGATCGCAGCCCACCCGACGCCACACACGCCCATGAGAATATAGATGACCGTTTGCCCAAGGTACCCAAAAAGAATGAGGCCCAAATAACCTAAGGCCATGGTGGCCATGCAGATAAAATGAGTTCGCACTCTCCCGATTTTCTCCGTCAGAGGTTCCAATACAAGAACAGGCAACAAGGCGCCTACGGCATTGAGAATGAGGAAGCTGGAGGAAATGATTCGACCCTGCTCCACATCAGAAAGCAAAGGATACTTGTCCTGCACATAAAATAGCATATACACAAACATCGTATGGACACCCACCCATGAGAAAGAATGGGCAGCCAGTACCTTCCGAAAACCAATTTTATCGGCCTCTTCCTTGGGTTTGCCGGTTTCAGATTTGAAGAGTGATTCTCCTACCAGCAGAATGGTAATGCCAAGGCATATATATTCCATCCAGTAATGGGTCACCTCGATATGTGCCAGCCGCAGGGACATGGCATAAATGTCATAGACCAGGAATGCCCACAATGGACGAATGGACATGATTATTTCTACGAAAGAGGTCTTTTCTTTTGGGGCCTCGCTAGTATCCTCACCTGTTAAGTGCCGGGGTTCTTCCACGAAAAAAGGCGGAATGAACGAGGTAAGAAAGACAACGATCACCCCTGAGTAAATCAATACATAGTTATCCCAGATAGCTCCTATGGCATAGGCCCCCACACTCAACGTGCCGGAAACCGTCTGCATCCAGGTATATCCTT
This sequence comes from Cyclobacteriaceae bacterium, assembly GCA_965601475.1. GTDB lineage: Bacteria > Bacteroidota > Bacteroidia > Cytophagales > Cyclobacteriaceae > JAWPMT01. Next base: position 4,417,169 of record OZ271832.1, read on the forward strand.
TTGTCCTATTTACGCCCTCAGGCGTGACATCCGCGATGATCGAACGTGTGGGGTTGAAACTCACATTGATAGCAAGATCCAGAAGCAAGGCTATGGTAATGGCTACGCCAAGAATCCCGTCTACTCCCATGCTTGCTGAGATCACATCAATGCTGGGTAAAGCAAGCAACATCAGCGAAGCCAACACACCGCCAATGAGTATGAAGGGCCGTCTACGGCCGTTCCAGAACCACACATTGTCGCTGATGATCCCAATAAGGACCTGCCCAATGATCCCTGCTATTGGCCCGGCTGCCCATACCAGGCCGACATCATGAATGTCGAGACCATATTTGTTGCTCAAAATCCAGCTTAGTGCGGATATCTGTACCGATAGCGCGAAGCCCATGCCAGTGGCAGGAAGACTGAGTATAGCGTAAAATGACTTTGTTAGGTTCTTTTGGATGGCTAGCATAGTGGGGGCTCTTTGGACTGAAAGATAAAGGCGGTAGCCTACAATAAAAAGTAGGCAACACGTCATTTCTGGAAATAGCGAAACTCAAACGCGAATGCTTCGGTTGAAGATTTTGTACCTTTACTTGAAGAATAGAAATGAGGATGGGAAGAAAGCTTTTATTTATGACAGCGGTGTTGGTGGTAGCTTTGATCAGCGCGCACAAACCTGTTCCTGAAGCTGAAGAAGAATCCGGTGTTGAATGGATTTCTTTTGAGGAGGCGATCAGGCGCAATCAGGAAGAGCCTAGAATGATCCTTATTGATATGTACACAGATTGGTGTGGATGGTGCAAAAAGATGGAAAGAGATGTCTATGCCAGGAAATTGATCAGCCAATACATCAATCAGAAATACTACGCTGTGAAATTCAATACAGAGAACACAAAGCAGGATATTGAATTTCAAGGCCGGGTTTGGAAGTTCGTCCCGCCACCGCAGGGAGGTAGAAGAGGCATTCATCACCTGGCGTATGCATTGATGGGCGAAAAGGCAAGCTACCCGACAACGGTGATACTCAATGAGAAATTAGAAAGACTGCCCCCGATTCCCGGATACCAAAAGGCTCCCTTTTTCGACATGGTTTTGAAATACTATGGAGACGGGGTTTATAAGACCACACCCTGGGCGGACTTTCAAAAAACCTACAACAGTCCTTTCGTAGCCTCCAATTAGTTTTAATTTACGGTAGGCAAGGCTCGATGCAACTTTTAGTTGGGACAGTGGTCTTTTACCTAAATTGACATTTAATCACATGAAGAAGATATTTCTCTATGCATGGGCGACATTCGCCTTCGTTGCATTTTCATTTGGCCAAAGACAAGAAACCCGCAATCTCTCCTCATTCTCTGCGATTTCAGTGGGGGAAGCGATCAATGTTGAGATCACGCCAGGAGATACGGAAGAAGCCGTTGTTGAGGTAGATGGTACGCGCCTCGAAAATGTGCTTACCGAGGTTTTTGGCGGCCGCCTCAAAATACGGATGGCCCGAGGCAATTGGAGACACGTTGAGGTGAACGTTTACGTCACCTACAAACAACTTGAGGAGATTGATGTGAGTTCTGCGGCTGACCTCACCACTAACGGTACTTTGGTTTCAGACGAATTGGAAGTGGAAGTGAGCAGTGCGGGTGATGCAGAGCTGGAAATTGACGTGCAGGAATTGGACGTTAGGGTATCGAGTGCCGGTGATCTCTCAATCAGAGGAAAGGCCAAAGAACAATACGTACGTGTGAGTAGCTCAGGTGACTACGATGCTTATGATCTTGAAAGTGAGTATGCGGAAGTTGACACCAGTAGCTCCGGTGATGCCCGAGTCAATGTTTCTGACAAGTTGGAGGCAGAGGCCAGCAGCGGCGGTAGCGTTTACTACAGGGGTAACCCCACCAAAGTCTATGCAGACAGCAGTAGTGGCGGCCGAGTGCGGAAATCTTGATTGAACCAAGTCGGGATCTTGTAAGTTAGCCTGTGAAAATGCAGGCTTTTTTATGTCCAAGACTTCGCTAATCGTATTAATACTTACTCTACTGCTGCTGTCCTGCGACACGGCTGAGGTAAAACGCGATCGTTTCTTTATTCAGGGGAATGATGCGCTGGCCAAAAAAGAGTGGAAGCAGGCCATTCACTACTTCGATAATGCCATACGCCTGGACGACACCTTTGCAAATGCCTACAACAATCGGGGAGTGGCTAAGTTCAATGATGATCGACCTGCGGAGGCTATTCAGGACTACAACGAAGCCCTCGCTATACAAGCTGATTATTATGAAGCCCTGGGCAACCGGGCATACGCCTATGACCAGGTGAATCGGTACAAATCCAGTTTGAGTGACTGGCAGGTCTTGGCCAACTTGTTTCCCGATTCCGCATTCCTGCACACTTCCAAAGGCCTGATCCAGGCCAAACTCAATGATTATGAGGGTGCGATTTTATCTTTTCAGCAGTCTCTGGAAATCGCCCCCAATGATGACAAGACGCTGGTAGACCTTGCCATAGCGCATTTGTATCATGGTAATTCGAGGAAAGCCCGCACCTTGCTGAATGAGGCGAAATCAATCAATCCGGGCAATGGCCATGCTTACAATGCACTAAATCAGATGATGATAGCAGAAGGCAAAATAGAGCAGGCCCTGGTACAGGTGGATAGCGCGATCATGTTGGAACCTGCTAACCCATATTTCATGAACAACAAAGGCTTCACATTGATGCTCCTTGATTCCCTAGAGGAAGGTTTATCGCTGGTGAACCAGAGTATACTCCTTGATGGAAAGAACATGTGGGCGTATCGAAATAAAGGAATCTACTATCTGCGAACCGGTTCGCCAAAACAGGCAAGGAGGTATTTCAAGCAAGTAGTGGACAGTGAAGCTTTCGTTGAGGATATTCATGGCTATTTGGGGCTTGCTTTTTGGGAAGAAGGTCTTGTTGAGGAGGCCTGCAATGCCTGGGTAAAAGGGGTGAGTCTACGAGAGAGTAAGTCAATAGCGCTAGAGGAAAGCCGTTGCCGCTAACCTTCCTCCTGAGTGAGCTTGAACAATTTCAGCAAAGCGGCGATATGAGCGAAAAGGACTGCCGGAACTACAAACGTTGGTAACCAGATAAAAGGAAACTCCAACACTGCAAGGTTGGGCCTGTCAAACCCACTACTGTCAAAGAAGTAAGGTGTTGCCCTTATTGCAATGATCACAATATTCAATAGCAGTCCAATGCCAAGTAGGTTCCAGATGATGGCGGCAAAGGTGCTCTTACTCCTCATTCCCACCAGGAAGACACCTGCGAAGGGAGCAGTAACACCGGTGAGTATATCGAAGTTGGAGCCCTCGAATGTCATCACCATAGGCACCATTCCCGCCAGGGCCAGCCACCAAAGTACCAACTCTACCGGTACACGAATGATGTGGAGATAGGTCAATGTGGTGATGGGCATCTTGAGGATAAACTCGCGGCTGCTCGACAGAGAAAACAAAACAGCTATTGTGACAAGGGCCGTGACAATAGGGATGAAAAGGCGAGGTGGGAAGGAGTCAGTAACCTCGAAAAAGCCCTGAAAAGTGAGAAGCGCAGTCAGGAAAAGCCAGATCGTCAGGAAAGTGAAAACTACTGTTGGAGTGTTGTTCTTTCTTCCTGGAGCAGCAACATTGGTGGCGTAAATGATAAAAGCCAGAACTGCGATGGTAATGGCGATAAAGGTATAGGATACGAAGACTGGAAGGTTGTCCATTCTCAGGGTTTAAAGCCCATGTAATATATAAAAAAGCGAAAACAGACCATGAAAATGAACGCTGAATGCCTGTGTACGCGTTGGCTCATTCGAAAGCTATAATTTTGACTTTGTGAGCAATCAGGATTTGATTAACTGGATTGAAACCAGGTTGAAGGAAGACCTTCCGGGCCCGGAGGCACATCGCCGAATGTTGCCAACGTTGCCTGAGGGAGCCCCAATACGCATTAGTCATGACAACCCTCCTCGTGAAGGTGCTGTACTTATGCTTCTGTATGAAGAGGAGGGAGACTTGAAGTTTCCGTTGATTCAAAGGCCGACTTATGCAGGCGTGCACAGTGGGCAAATGGCGTTGCCCGGGGGTAAGAGAGAATCATCAGATTCAGATCTCTATTACACGGCACTCCGGGAAAGTGAGGAGGAAATTGGCGTATATAAAGATGAGATTACCATATTAGGGAGTTTGTCTTCCTTCTTCGTGGCCGCAAGCAACTATCAGGTGTTGCCGGTCATAGGGTTCCAGGACTCTGTCCCTCGTTTTGACCCCGATGACCACGAAGTAGAGGAGGTAGTAATTGCCAACCTTTCAGATCTGGTCAATAATGACAACATTAAGCGCAAGGACATTCACGTTAGTAACGGTGTGCGGCTAGACGCACCTTACTTTGACCTGAGTGATCGGGTAGTGTGGGGAGCAACGGCGATGATGTTGAGTGAGTTCGTCCACATTTTTGGTGAAATACGACATTCCCTATGACCCAATCCAAGGAGCATCACCTGGACGTCAACCTAAAGGCCTCCTATCGTACGCTCAATCAGCTTACTTCAGCCACAGAGCGGATTTGGATTGTATTCCATGGCTACGGACAGCTGACTGAGTATTTTCTTCAAAAATTTACGATCCTCGATCAAGCGTCAAATTTCATACTCGCGCCACAAGGGTTGTCGAAGTTTTACCTGGATGGATTTGCCGGTAGGGTCGGGGCCACGTGGATGACAAAGGAGGATCGGTTGACTGAAATTGAAAATCAGCAGCGCTACCTGAGTACTTTGGTCAGTAAGTATGTAGACCCTCACCCAAATGCCGAATTGATCCTGTTCGGATTTTCCCAGGGTGTGGCCACGATGGGTCGCTTTGCAGCGTATAATAATCTGAAATTCAATAAAATGATACTCTGGGCAGGCACATTTCCTCATGATGTCGAGCAGCACGAATTGGCACATTGGCCCCCTGAATATGATTTGAGATATTTCACTGGCCGGCAGGATCCCTTTTTGCGAGAAGGGTTGGTGGAGGAGCAGCAAGCAAGATTGAAGATGCTCACCGGCCGGACCGTGCAACCCCAGTATTTTGATGGCAAACACGAAATAATTCCGGAGTTGCTACTTCAGATATGAACAGATGTGTTTCGAAAGTGAACAATTGGTGGAGTGGACACGTAACATAAACCGCTGAGAATCAAAAGATAATTTTATTGGCATAACATCTGCATAGAAATTGTGTCTCATCATTAAATTCGGGAAACTTTTCATAAATGATCAAGCTAGTCAACCTCGACAAATTCGTTGATTCCAAATATCAGAGGATCTTCATTCTCAAAGGAGTAGACCTGGAAGTGCAACCAGGGGAATTTGTCAGTATTATGGGACCCAGTGGGTCTGGGAAATCTACATTGCTCAACCTTATTGGGATGCTCGATAAGCCCTCTGCCGGGGAGTACTACTTCAATGACGAACCGGTACACAAGTTCAATGAACGGAAAACCTCCAAAATCCACAAAGAGAATATTGGGTTCATCTTTCAGGCTTATCACCTCATTGACGAACTCAACGTCTACGAAAACATTGAAACGCCATTGCTTTATCGTGGTGTGAAGAAAAAGGAGCGTGCTTCCATGGTAGCAGAGATGCTTGATCGGTTTCAAATGGTGGCGAAGAAGGATCTCTTTCCGGAACAGCTCTCAGGAGGTCAGCAACAACTGGTAGGTATTGCACGTGCCATCATAGGTAAGCCGAAGCTGTTGCTTGCTGATGAACCTACAGGTAATCTGCACTCCGAACAAGGTGAAGAGATCATGGAGATCTTCACACAACTCAACAAAGAAGGTATGTCCATTATTCAGGTGACTCACTCGGAGAAAAACGCCGAGTTCGGTTCACGTGTCATCCGTTTGGAGGATGGTATGGTAAAGCAGTCCTAGGTCGGCCCCTGGACACTTCGTGAGGTGTTCATTTTCGTTTTTTTGGTGGATTTTCCCGTATGAATCGGGCGCTGGCTTGAAAGATTTTGTTTTGGTGCTTTTATTTGCAATCTCAAACACTAAAAGGTTCATAATCATGAGATTGCTATTGAGTATAGCCTTCGTCGCTCTGACGGTGGGTTATGTTGCTGCGCAAAAGAATAAGATCAAGTTTGGCGGCGTCACAAAAGATGAATTACAACTTACCAAATGCGCTTTCTATCCTGATGCGGATGCGATGGTACTCGCCCGATACGGCGAGCTAGGCTTCGAATACTCCAGGGAAAATGGCTGGAAATATCATATTGACATAACCGAACGTCTGAAAATTTTCACTGATCGCGGGAAAGAACGGGCAGATGTCTCCATCTCACTGTACGACCCCATTAAGGGTACTGCGAAGGAGGACATCGGCGTTATCAAGGCATATACTTACAACTTACGCGATGGACAAGTCGTGAAGTCCAGGCTGGAAAAAGAACAGGTCTTTGAAACCAGGTTAAATGACTATCGGGTTAAAGTCACTTTCACCATGCCCGACGTCGCTGAGTCTTCTGTGATCGAATACAAATATCGGATCACATCGGACTACATCAGCACGCTCTATACGTGGTACTTCCAGGACGACATTCCCATTCAGTCTTCCTCAATGAGTTACAGGATTCCCGAGTTTTTCAACTACAGAGAGAGCCAGGTTGGTGCCGTTGTCAAGGTTAATCGCGAGGTGATCAATGTCTCTGAGAACTTTCAGATCTATTGGCGTGAGGAAGTCGGTGCCAATAGCCGCAGAGCCCGGAGTGGCACGCAGAATTTGCAATCCAACAGTACACTCTACAGAATCAATGCCCAAAACGTATTACCTGTCGTTGATGAGCCTTACATGAACAACCGGGTGGATGTTCCATCCAGGGTTGAGTTCCAGTTGATCTCTACCAAGATGCCAGGATCAAATCTGAGGCAGATTGCAAGATCATATGAAGACTTCAGTAGTACGATTATGGATTGGAGTTCATTTGGAGGTGCCATAGGGAAAGGAGCTTTTGCCAGGGACAAGATTGCCACGTTGGACGGTGATGCAAGCGAAATGGCAATAGGCCTTTATGATTGGATCAATGACGAGATCGCTTTCAACAACGTCTACGGTGTTACCGGTGCCAAAGCCGGAAGAAAGGCGCTCACAGACAAGGAAGGAAGTACTGGTGATATCAATCTGACCCTGGTTGCAGCCATGCGGGAGGCAGGTCTTCAGGCGTTTCCTGTGATTCTTAGCACACGCGGCCATGGTATTCCACATCCGGTTTACCCCAATTTTGAAGATTTCAATTACGTGATTGTGGCGGTGGTCCTGGGAGAGAAGATCCAGTTGGCAGATGCTACAGCCGATTTGCCATTCGGCTTTCTGCCCAGGAGGTGTCTCAACGGTCAGGGTTGGCTGGTGACCGAAGATGGCGGAACCTGGGTCGACCTGAAGAAGAATGCCCGAGCGGTGACCACAGTAGCATCCAATTTTGGCTTTGAGGAGGGCCAATTGCATGTTAAGCACCAGGTACGCTACGAAGGGTACAAGGCATTGGAAGAAAAGAGTGCTTTGTCATCCAAGGGTGAAGAAGATTACCGTGAGACTTTGATGAGTTCCTTTGACGAGGAAGTGGATGACGTTACCCTTGAAAACGGCGATCGTGACCTCCGATGGAATGTGGACTATACCTCCGAGGCTGAGGATGCAGAATACATCTACATCCAGCCCGTGCAATTAGGTACAGTGCGCGAAAATCCCTTTACCCGGGAGGAGCGATTGTCACCAGTTGACTACACTTATACAAGTGTTTTCAGAGTGATTGCTCAAGTCCAGATACCAGAAGGTTATGCTTTAGCAGAGAAACCGGAACCTGCTGTTATCGCCTTACCTGAGAAAGGAGGTAGGTTCACCTATGCTATTCAGCAATCGGGCAATACGGTCAGTATTTCCAGTGTTGTCAGTTTGTCTAAAACAGATTATTCCTCAATGGAGTACCCATACCTGAAGCAGTTCTACCAAATGGTTGCAGAAAAGCATGATGAGATTATTGTCTTGAAGAAGATATGAGGTACTTGATATTGCTGCTGGGTTGGGTTTCTGGGTTTACACTAATGGCCCAGGATCTTGTTATTCCTGATTCGCTCCTGAACGGATCCAATCAGGTGGCAATTCATGATCATACCGTGTTCGAAGTAGAGGATATCCATAGCTCCACGCTGAAAAGAAATTACCGGGCGCTGATCCTAAACAAAAAAGCATGGCGGTTCAATCATATCATTCTGCACTATGACAAATTTCAAACCGTAGCCAGCGCACAGGTAAAGGTCCTGGACTTGCTGGGCAATGAACGGAAGTCCTTCAAATTAAAGGACTTCGATGACAAGAGCTTATTGGGGATCAGCATTGCCTCAGACAGCAGATATAAGGAGCTGGAGATCACCGACGATGACTATCCATATATCATTGAGGTCAGTTACGCCATTAACTACCAGGGATCATTGTTTTATCCGGATTGGGAACCACAGCCCTGGAGTACTGGTGTGGTCAATGCGACCTTGGAGGTCAAAAGTGCGATTGATGACGCTTTTAGGTACAAATCACGAAATGTCGAACCTGAGGTACTACAAGAGGGTAAGCATGTCCGTTGGGAAGTCACCAATTTGGCGCCGATTGGCTACGAACCTTTTGCTGCAGAGGAGGCTTCCATGGCACCCTATGTTGCGACAGCGCCCAATGCTTTCCAGATGGATGATTACGAGGGGGACTTTTCCAGTTGGGAATCATTTGGCCAATGGATTGCGAAGCTCAATGCAGGCAAGAGTGATCTCACCGAAAGTCAAATAAATGAGGTGCGGAAGCTCATTCCTGAAAATGCCACAAAAGAGGAGAGGGCACGCATCGTATATGATTTCATGCAACAGAATTCCAGGTATGTGAGCATTCAACTTGGGATTGGGGGTTGGCAGCCCTTTCCGGCATCTTTTGTTCATGTGAAAAAATACGGTGATTGCAAAGCGCTGTCTTTCTATACCAAGGCATTGTTGGAACATGTGGATGTAGACGCCCATTATACCTTAATCCGAGCCGGTAAAAATGCGGACGATATCGATCCGACATTTCCCATCTCGCAATTCAATCATGCCATCCTCACAGTGCCACTCGATCAGGATACCGTGTGGCTAGAGTGTACCTCCTCGACCAACCCCTTCGGATACCTCGGTAAGTTCACGAGTGACAGAAATGCCCTCATGATTACAGAGGATGGGGCTGAAATCGTCAGGACGCGATCCTATGCCCCTGAGGACAATCAACAATTCACAAGGGCATCACTCCTCCTGACAGAAGGTGGCTCCGTGAGTATGGAGGTCGAGCGAAAGTATCGTGGTCTCTCTATCGAAAATGATAATCTGGTGTATATCATTCAGGAATCGGATGTGGAACAAGAGAAATGGGCCCGTGACAATCTATCCTGGGGAAATTTTGAAAATCTTTCGTTTGAGGTCACTGCTCCAACCGAGGAAGTAGTACCAGAGATGCACATGACCGTAACGGCACAAAGCCGGAGTTTGGTCAAGAAGACCGGAAGTCGGCTTTTTCTTCCGGCGTCGCCTTTGACCGAAATCCCATTTCGGTTCAAATCCAAGGATCGGGAAACCGCGTTGCAAATTCGCTATCCTGTGATGCAAACTGATACCCTGAAGATATCGCTGCCCGAGAATTATCATATGGAAACCAGCGATCTCAACATGGATCTAAACTCCTCATTTGGAGACTATTCCCTGAGGTCCGAGGTGGTACCTTCGGGTATTGTGGTCATACGCAGTTTCAAGATGAAATCAGGAACCTATACCAAGCAGGATTACCTGGAGCTAAAGGAATTTCTGGACCAAGTACATAAGGCGGATAACAAACGCCTGGTATTTGCCAGCAAGACCTGACCACGCGGCTATTTTCTGGAGATCTGGGCCCGTGTAACTTTCAGGTACTCATTTTTCGCCCGTAGGTCATACCTGAAATACGGACCGATCTCAATATCAGGAATCACCCCTGAGCCTTCAAGTTCCGGTGAAACCTCTGCTGTCAGGTATTTCCATTGCGGGATATTCACGCTGATATCGGAGTATTTCCCTTCAAAGGTCGTGGACCAACCGCTGGTATTGCCCATGGCGCCGCCACTGGTTTCCTGGCCGATCAAAGTGGAGAGGTTATTAGCCGCAATCACACTGGCAACATCGCCACAGGTGGAGAAGCAGCCACCGTCTATCCAAACGTAGGATTGCCCCTGGAAGTGATTCTTCGCAGGTTGCTGTGATGACAGGCCACTATGGGAGGTCATCAGCTGTGTACCGTTCTTGTTGACAATGCTACCGTACCCCTGGTAGCTTGGTGTCACTTCAATTTGTTCGAAGTATCGGAATGGCTCATTGGTAAGGTAACTCACAAGGAGGGCCCCATATTCATCTTTGCCGCCGCCGTTGCCGCGGAGGTCCACCACCAGATTAGAGATATCCTTCTCCTTGATCGTTTCAAAAGAGGATTTGAGAAAACGCTCATAGTTGGTGAGATCACTTTCATTGAAAGTGCGAATACTCAGGATGGCCAGGTCTTTCTCCTCCTGTAGCTCCAACTCCAGCATTTCCTCCTCCTGTCTGGGAGGCCCCGCCGCAAGCAACTGCTGAAGGGTCATGCCGTCCACCATCACAGAACTGGCACGCCCTTCCCGGTCGACGACTGTTGCCTGAAAACGATCAACCGATGCATTGAAATAGAGATGATAATAAAAAGGCCAGGAGCGCTGCAGCTCCTTTCGCTTACCGGTCATGTTCTGCCCGTCAGCCGATAGCCTGCGGTAAATGATTTGGAGGATTTCGTCCATGGGCTGTTCGTCGATGGCGATGAGCTGGTATTCCGGTAGAAAAGCTGTGGAGTCAAAACTTTTATCAATATAGACACCTTCATCATTTACCAAAATCGTAAATGGTAACAACTTGGCTTCGTGCATGTGCTGCCTTATCGATGGAGAAGGCAATACCCTGGTGTGGCCACATTTTACCATAGCCACCAATTCACTCAAATTTCTAAAATGATCCAGCGACGTTTTTTGTGTGGAAGCGTACGCAAGCGCTTGTTCAAAGGCTGATTGCAACTCCCCCTCACTGGTATACCAATACAAGCCGGGATGTTCGGATTTGAGTCGGTCGTATATGTCATGCAATTCCTCGGTCATCTCGGAGGGTGTCAGCAGAGGTAAATCCTCCACGCCCTGGCCGGAACCACTCCCGCATGACAGCATGGCTGCCATTGCGAGAATGATCATAACCCAACTCAAATTCTCACAGACACGCATACGTACTTTGACGAGAAAGTAAAATATTGGTTCCGGGGCAAGCTAGGCACCCACCTGATAGGTGCCGTTTTCCATTTCAGTGCGTATCTCTGTAACACGTTCCTTATAGGGATCCGGGATTTCACTCATCACCTTATCCAGCTGGCTTATGCCGCTCTTTTGTTTGCCGTTGAGATACAAGGCTACCCCGTAGTTGAGTTTCAGGTACCAGGTATCAGGGTGCTTCTTGTTGGCCTGTGTGATGAACTCCAGGGATTGTTCGTTCAGTTTCTGACCGATTAGCCATCGGAATACAGAGTTGGCCTCGTAAGCGCTGTACTCAAGGGCCATCATCTCGTCAATAGTATTCGCGGCCTCAGGTTTGTCCAAAGCCAGTTCCAGACGACCCTTCGTCAACATGTTGTTGATGTTTCTATCTCCACCAAATCCACCAAATCCACCATCGATAGAGCGGTCGGCCCACTCCAATGCTTCCTCGAGGTTTACGTTGCGATTAAGACACCAATTTGCGGCGTCATTCCAGGCTTGCCAACGATAGGTGTTTATTCCCCGCAGCTCGCTACGTAGGCTGGTAAGTACAGTCCCATTGAGGTCGACGGATACCGTGAAAGGAATCCTTTGCTCTGCCCACTCCAGACCAATGACCACCGAGCTATCGGATTGGTAGATGAACTCGTAATCCAATTTTTCAGAAAAAGCACATGCCTCCGACTGAACAACTACTTTTAATGCAACATCTCTGTCCATATCGAGGTAGTAACTACCCCACAAGTCATTGGCATGTGCAAATACCAAAGTGTATTTTTCATTTTCAGGTACGATGTGAAAGCCGTACTTGCCAGCTGGCAGGGCTGATCCGTTGATATTGACGTCGGTTGAGAAGCTGATGGTGGTGTTCATGTTAGCACCTGCGCGCCATGCAATTGGATCTGCATTCTGAGGGATGATGTTTGGGTTGTTCCAAACATCACGCCCATTCACCCTTGGACTGGAATAGTCTATGGTGATCTCTGTGACACCCAGTTGTTGGGTTTCTGTGACGTCTACACTTGCCTGAGGCATCTTCAAGGTATGAAATTGTGCTTGCGCTGAAAGGGTAATCGCGCAAAGCCCCACAAGGATCAATTGAAATTTCATTATTTGTTTTTTGCTCAAAAGAGCCCATAGATTGTTGTTGCACTATTCTGATTTCGAGAATCAGAACAAGAAGATTTTACTGACCTTGCTCTTTGGAAAGAATCCGTTCATCAATACATCCGTACATTTAGTCAACTTAATACAGTCGAATATGTGATACCTTCGTATGCATGTGATATAGTCAATCAACCTCTATGAATACACTTATTTCGTTAGCAGTTTTCTCAGCTGTGACCGTGACAACAGCGCTTTTCCTTTCGATATATGTGTTGTCTGTCTTCAAAGGCGACCGATTGCTGAGGGTTTTTTTGGTAGCTCTTCTACTGGCCATTTCCATCAGAATATCCAAGTCGGTGCTCTACTACCTTTTTGGTATTCCGATGTTTGGGACTGCTCTTGGAATGTTGGGTTTGAGTACTATCGGTGTATTCAGCTGGTTATATGCGGATCGATTTTGCAGTGAAGGGAGTAATTTTTCTCGGTGGAATTGGCTTCATTTTGTTCTTCCCGTCACGGGCTTTCTGCTCATTTGGCCTGAAATCTTTGTTCATCCCACGCTACTGTATTTCCTGGGCGCCGCATTCTCTCTGCTGTATGTGATTGTAGCTGCGTTCAGGGTGATGAGAGAGAATAACCGATCAGGGGTGCTATTCCGGTGGCACGTGATGCTCTTCACTAGTGTTGGGCTGATCCTAATGGCTTTCATTGGGCAATTGTGGACTGACGGGCTAGTGGGTTACGCCATTGGTGCGGCGCTGGCATCGCTGCAGATGTACCTGCTTTTCTATGTTGTCTTAAAGAATAACAAGCTATTTGTGCGGTCCAGAGAGCCGCAGACCCAGGTAGATGCTGTATTGCAACAAAAGTTGCGTGATGGATTAGAGCACGAAGGGTTGTATCGACAGAGCTCACTCACTGTCTATCAACTCGCGGAACATCTGGGCGAACCACACTACAAAGTGGCTTTAGCACTGAAGGAATTGTATGGAAGACCTTTCCCGGAATTGATCAATCACTTCCGGGTGGAGGATGTGAAGCGCAGGCTGATGGATCCCAAGCACCACAATCTGAAAGTAGAGGCTCTTGCCTTTGATGCGGGATTTAGCACGCCTTCCGCATTCTATGTTGCCTTCAAACGAGAAACAGGAGTTACCCCCAGGGCATTTCAACGCAGCCATTCCACTTCCGAACTCGCGCAAGCATGATGCCTACGGCTGGATAGGAACTGAAGCTGTCGCCTTCCGCTGTTGATTGTAGTTTATGGTCAGACCGACACTCCCATCTGATTGTATGGCTGGATTTCCGCTAGCATCGAAATAACGAATTTCTGTCAGGTCCCCCTTTGCGTTATATGCATATCGTGAACGGTGAAAGCCTCCAATGGACATGGGTTGGTTTGAGGTATCGAAATACGAAACCCCGGCAAACCGCCTCAATTCATTGTAATGGTAAATCGCCTTGTATAAGCCACCTGGATCTGTGATAGCCTGGCCCTCAGCATCTTTGTATACCTGGACGATTGCTGTGTCCAGTCCCATGGCCAGGTCACCCTGGGGTTCATAGGTGAATTCGCACATGCCATGCAAATAGCCATACGGGCCTCGGTTGATACGTTCATGGTCTTGGTTGTAGTGTGGGTATGCGACTTCATTGCCATAGGAATCGTAGGTGAAATCCACGTAGGCAGCTCCGGTACTATCCGCATTGAGGAGATTTCCGGATGCATCGAGGTTAGTGATTCTTTTGAGGTAACCTCTGTAGTCAGTTGTGATGCCGACCCTGGTGAAATCAAAAAAGTCTGTAATGTATAGGAGATCGCCGGCTTGATTCTTCTGCGTTTGGACCACAATACCTTCTTCAGGATAATCCCAATTGAAGCTATGATGACCTAGCAGATCAGTGACCCGGTTGTCCTCTTCGTCAAACAGCTGCAGTGCTACTTTCTTACCCTGGTCGTTGAGCAAAAAGACCTCTTTGTGAATGTCGCCTCCACCGTAGTAATGTCGCCACATAATGGTGGGTTGTTCCTCTTGATCGAAATAGGTCCTGATAATTTTGTCCGGCAGGTATTGATACCGAACGATGGCCGCCCCGAAATAGGAGTCATTGTTGAGCAGACCTGCCACAAAGTATCTGATATTGGCAACCCTGCCTTCACTGTCGACCTCAAAAGCGTAGTATGCGGCATCTGTCAATACGCTTTCGGTGAGCGGAATACGCCCTTTGTACTCCAGAATTGGTGAGATGATGCCTGCAAGGTTTCTGTAGTAGTGCGTGGATTGAGCGGAAGCCAGGGCGGAGAAAGCAATGAGTAGAAGGAAGAAAACTGTACGTCTGATGATCGTAGCATCAGAGGATGAAGAACTGTTCAGGGTGACCAATTTTGATCGTTTTGGTGGATAAGACATTCTGATTTCTGGAAATGAGGGTTGAAATAATGGTGTCATTGTACGCGCCTAAGTACCGGTGGATTTGAGTCAATAAAATGATGATATATGGAGTTTCTGATCGAATACAATTCATAACCATTGACTATCAGGAGCGGTAGTGTCAATAGCAAGCTGCCTTCCAATCCGAAGGCCCCTCCGGTGAGCAGATCAGGGCCTTTGAGAGAGGTTTGAAGTATCCACGCCATGGATTCCTGGCCGCTATTGGCCAGACCAAAAAGATTGTTCTGGGTGAGATTCCAAAAGGCGTGGAAGGCTATCGGTGCCACAATACTCTTCGACTTAAAGAAATAGATGGAAGTAAGCATCCCAAACAACATGAGATTGAATACTCCCAAGAAAGTTGCATTTGGGTTCAATCCGTGCAGAAGGCCGAAAACGATAGACGTGATGGCCAGTGCTGTCCCGAACTTAATAGCTGGAAGTTTGATGATGCGTAGTTCATAAATGAAAACAAACAGGAACGACGTTGCCAGGAGCTCCTCAAACAGACTGCCAAAGAGGTATCTGATGACCTGAGTGCCCAGCACGAGCAGATAGTTTTGATCTTCGATTGAGGTGCCAGGATTGTAGTCAAGAGATGTCCGACTTCCTTGGAGGAGGATGGCCAATGCAATCAAACACAATGCTGCGGAAGCACCGACCAGTGTATGGATAGATAGTTTCTTTGAGGTAAGACCGTATTTCTGAATAGCTGACTTGTCTATCCAACGCACATAAATGACCAGGGCGAGCATTACTGATGTAGCCGTGATCATATTGATCATCCAGGATAAATAGAAGGGGCTATCCCCGACCAGTGGAATGATCAGCCTGATTAAGATGACGCCGATGACCTGGAATAAGAGTACAAAACTCAGCCCTTTGAACACATCGCGTAACCGGCCATCAGCCGCGAAAAACAATGTGTTGATAGTTGCTTTTAGTGCTTTCACTTTATGGTGTTATGTATCTGTGGATATTGGATATACATGATTCGGTCTATTCCCCCAGGCAACAATCAAGCCTTGGCAATATGGCTGGTTTGGTGACTGCTCAACTTCTGATTCCCGGAATTCGGAGATGTAATGGGGATTGAATCAGTTTCCAAAGGGCACATGTTGCTTCCGAGGTCAGAATGGATTTTTCTCAGCTATCCTCGATTGGTCGGAATTGGTCTTAGGTTCAGATCAGAGCATTTAGTGAATATTGAGGCCTTGCCGCAGGGCCTTAGTATGAGGTTTTGATGGTGTCAAAAGGTGGTGGAGCCTGTCGGGCTTAACTTGTAGTACCATACGAACATGAAAGAAGAAATACTCAAGGACATCCGCAGTGCATTACAGGGCAGTGCGGAGGAGCGTGTGCAGAAAGGGTCTGGTCGGTTCTTCAAAGCCGGAGAGGCTGCACAGGTATATGGTACGAGGATGCCCGAAGTAAAGCGGGTCGCGAAGGAATCTTTTCGGCAAATCAAGCCGTGGTCTAAGGGGGAAATATTTGAGACTTGCGAGGCACTTTGGAAATCGCAATTCCTGGAAGAGGCCATTGTCGCATGTCTGTGGTCCGAATGGCTGCACAGGAAATATCAAGCGTCGGACTTCCGGGTTTTTGAACATTGGGTCCACAACTACGTCAATAGCTGGGCAGATTGCGATACCCTTTGCACACAGACCATCGGGAGATTTGTGATGATGTACCCTGATTTTGTGGAGGAGCTGAAGCGTTGGACAAAAGCTTCCAATCGATGGGCGAAGCGCGCTTCTGCGGTCTCACTGGTGAAACCAGCGAAAGAGGGGAGATTCCTGAAGGACATTTTTGAGATTGCGGATGTCCTCCTCTTGGATAGGGATGATTTGGTGCAAAAGGGCTACGGTTGGGTCCTGAAGGTAGCAAGTCAGACGTACCAACAGGAGGTTTTTGATTTTGTGATGTCCAGGAAATCAAGAATGCCCCGTACGGCATTACGTTATGCCATTGCCAAATTCCCCAGGGAACTCAGAAATGAAGCCATGGCAAAGTGAGACTCATTTTTCGGCACATTTAATGTTGGCGCCGGGCATTCAGGTGAGATTGGCGTTCCCTGTATTCCATAGTCTGGAAAGTGTGATGAGGTGACTAATGGTAATATATCCTACTATGGTGATTCCCAACATAGTCAGCACCTTGGGCAGGTTTATCGAAAGACCAAAAGCCTCTATTCTAAATCCCGAGATAATCAATGCGTATACCACTATACAAAAAAGTAGCCCCGCACCAGCAATTAGTGCATAGAGCCTGGTATTCATTTTTTGCTGGATCTGACGGTCCAGGGCCTCCATTAGCTCATCGGTAAATCCATCAGATGTTTTAAGTCTGCTCTCTCTGATCAAGTCTTGGATAGTGTCATTTTTCATAGGTCTTCAATTTCTTTGCCAAGTTGCCTTTTGAGAATATATGTGAGGTTCTGACGCCCTCGGTGCAAGGTAGTTTTAACTTTCGATTTGCCGTATCCAGTCACTTCCATCACTTCTTCTACATTTAGTTCTGAGAGATAGAACAGGCGCAGCACGAGGGCTTCATCGGGTTTCATTAAATCCAAAGCACCGTTGATGATGCCCTTCAGGTCATTCTGATCTGTCCTGCTCGAGGTTTCCTCTTTGTCTGACGCTGCATCCGTCACCTTACCGGAGATAACCTTTCGATTTCTCAATTCATTGTAGCAACGATTGACTATGATTCGGTACAACCAGGTGTAGAAGGCCGATTGGTGCTTGAATGTACGAATCTTGTCAAAAACTTTTAGAAATACCTCTTGCAGTATATCTTCGGCGAGTTGCCGATCTTTAACAATGGAGCAAGCCAGAGAAAAAGCATCGTCCTGATATCGTTCTACCAATGATCGGAATGCTGCCGTTTCTCCAGCTTTGACACGCGCTATTAGCAGGCGCTCCTGTTCTGCTGGATCCAAGTGTCTAGGACTTTTGCTTAGCGGCCAGCAAAAGGCCAAACGCTCCTGAAATCAGGATTACCCCCCATGCCAATAGATCGAGGGTATCCTCTTCCAATTCCAATAGGGTGAGTCCGGCTGCTAAAAGCAAACCAACCCCAAGCCCAATGGTAACATAGGCGATGTCCTTTTTGGTAACGCGGGATTGGTATTTGTTCGTTAGCATGCCTTTCTCGGCCAACATTTTTTTGATTAGGTAGGTGTATCGAGCGACGAAGTAGACCATGAGTACTGCGCCACTGACGATGATCAAACCTCCCAATGACTCTCCTAATTGTTCCATAATCATTCTCATTAAAATTGTGGACCTATGACTTGCGCTAATCCCTGCACAAAAGGTAACAGTTTGTCGGAATTTGTAAACAATACCAATCCATATCCTTGCTCCATGATGAACATACAATAGGCCTGGAAGTCATGATTGTTTCCGGTGTGCAGGTGCATGAGCCCATTTGCAGAGGGTTTTTGGGCAAACCCCAGTCCCCAGGCCGTTTGGCCCGTTTCCAGGTATAGTTCATTGTTTTTGTCGAATTTGTTTTGAGAGAATAGCATCTGGTCGAAACTGGCATCAGACAATCCCTCCTTTCGCAACATGGCGCGAATGAACAAAGCATATTCGTATGCTTCCGAATGGATGCTGGAAAAGGCATTGAAGGTTTCTCCGCTCCACCCACCTTTGCCATTGTCGGTGGGCTTTTCATTCTGGTGTCCGAAGACCTTGTTTTCCTCAAGATAACTGTTCCATAGAAAGGAGGTATTCTGCATGTCGAGTGGTCGTGTTACTTCATGTTCAAAAATTTCATTGAATCTGTCTTTCCATCCCACATTGTGCAAGTTCCCGATGATTGCGGCCAGATACTGGTAGGCCTCACCCGAATACAGGAAATCAGTTCCGGGCTCAAATGGCAATGAGATCGCCTGGCCACGGCTGAAATTGGGGAATCCGGAGCTATGTGATAGAACCATCCGCGGCGTGATCTTGAGATAGTCGTTGTACGATGTGCTGTCGATAGCAGGATGTGGCAGGTAAGCATGTAGGGGCTTGTCCAGATCCAGAAGTCCCTGGTCCACCATCTTCATGGCAAAGTAGGCAAAGATGGGCTTGGACAGTGAGGCACCCTCAAAGATGCTAAGCTTGTCGATAGGTTCTTGTGTTTCTGCATTTTGCACACCAAAAACCTCATGGTAGGCAATCTCTCGGTCGTTGATTAGTGCCGCGGACAGGCCAGGCATGTCCAGGGAGTCCATTAGAAATCGAATTCGGTCATTGAGTACCTCCGTGTCTACACGTGACCCATCTGGCCTGCGAATCGATTCCTGGGCGTTCAAGGTGCTGACAATTGCCAGCAGGAAAATCGCATTTACTAGTCTTTTCATTTTGTATCCAATTGTGTGAAAAATTGAGTTGATGTGAATTCACAGGCCTTGGACACGCAACCTGTCGATGAGGTTACAAAAAATTTCTCCCATCTGGCTCTCTTTCCCCGTCAATCGGAAATTGCAACGAAATGGCTCCTCCGGAGAGGAGCACATACAGTCTGGCTAATTACTTCAGCTCCAGGGCTTTCTGGTAGACACGGTCATATCCCGCCATCCAATCGGTAATCGATTCCTCAATTTGAATATCCGGCACGAGGTACTCACGCTCGTCCTCGGGATGGGTATGGACCCATCTACCACGTGATAGAAGCACATCCACTCCTACCTTCTCCAGTCGAGGAGGTGGGAAGACAGGCGTGCCTTCCGTTTGGTTGGGTCTGCCCCCTGAGGGTTCGCCCATGAATACGGCCTCGGTATGCCTCTCCAGCATACTCATGAAAGCCGTGGCGGCGCTAAAAGTTTTGCGGCCCACCAGTACGATCAGTTTGTTCTCTTGGTTGAGGTGAGCGTTTGCTCTCAGCTTGAAGACAAAGGGCCAGGCATTGTGCAGGTTGCCACCGCCATTGTTTCTCAGGTCAATGATGATTTTTTCGACTTCTTTGGTTTCAACGATACGCCAAAAATTCTCGTAGTTGTCCATTAAGGAGTGACCTGGGGGATCACGCAGGACATTCATTTGTAGGTAAGCTGTTTTTCTTTCCGCAATATAATCGACCCGGTAAGGTGGATCCACGCTCCACTTGGTTGATGGCCAGGTGATACTTGCTTGTGCATCCATCCTCACGGAATTGGCGGCAGGTGCCTCAAATCGATCAAAAAATTGACTCACGCCCTCACCGTAAGTTTGTGATTCAACCGCTATCTCGTGAACGGATCCATCAGCTGACCGGACAGTGAGTGGCAAGACATTTGGGTCATCTATTAAGCCGAGCCCCGTAATGATTGAAGGGTAGATCATCAGGAATGGTACCTTGAACATGTCACCGTACTCATTTTCACCATTGGAAATTTCAAACAGTTTTTGCGACGCCTCATCTACCGATAAGTTGCCGAACCGCTCAACACGACTTCCAATGAAGTCAGCGTACTTCTCGTCCGCTGCAATTACATAGAGACCTTCTTTGAAGTAGTACATCCGGATGGGGAACCATTTGACCCCTTCTGTGGGTATCACCATTTCCTGAATCCAGATCCCCGAATGTCCATCTTGGAGTTTGGCGATGAGCACCATCAGCGCCACACGTATTTCATCTTTAGTCATTGTGGAAGAAGATTGCAATAGGGCGTCGTAATCGCGGACCCACGCTTGTTGATCATACACCTGGAAAATGTAGCCGGATTTAGCCATCACCAGTTCCCTAAGTTTCTCTAGATCACTTTGCCATGGGTTGCTTTGTGCATAGCCTGCCACCATCAGAAGGGTGAAGACTGTTGTTAGTAATAGTTGTCTCATTTTGCGTTTTTCTCCGAAAGTAGAGTGGCCTGCCAACCAAAAGGTGCCAGAATTCTAATTGGGACTTATTTGCGAGCTGATTTCTTATAGGCCTTGGGGGTCATGCCAGTCGCCTCTTTGAAGATTCTCTGAAATGAAGATTTGCTGTTGAAGCCTGATTCATAAGCTAGTCCGACAAGTGTCTTGTGGTCTTCACCAGGATTAGCCACCCTCGACTTGAAATCCTCGAGCCGATAGGTATTCACCAATTGGGAGAAATTGGTATCCAGGTGACTATTGATAATTTCCGAAAGATTTTGTTTTTGAATGCCCAGGGAAGTGGCTACATCACTGATTTTCAGGTCGCAGTTTCTGTATAGTTTCTCTTCGTTCATTATTTCAATCAACCTGGCTACCACCTGATCTTCTTCCTTATGCTTTTTGGTATTGGGTGTTCGATGTGCTTTTTGCCATTCACCATGGTAGCGTATGAAGATGTAGCCGATGGATGAGGCCAGAAGTGTGGTGATGATCACGATGATCAATTCTGCGTAGTATAAGCCATTGTATCCAAAAGAAGTCAGTATAACATTACCCATGCTTGCCACCACAATCCCACTATAAAGGCGCAGTACCCAAATGAAGAGTGATCGGTATGGGGCAATGAAACGTCCTGTTTTGGACTCACGATCCTGGTGGCGATGGATGATAAATATCCAGATCAGATAGGCACAAATATGTACCGACTTCAGGTGTTCCATTAGAGAGAAGTTGATCCAGGTGAATTCGTCCATCCTGGGGTCACTCAGCTTCAGTGTCGCGTCCTGGCTGTAATAAGGGAGCATCAGAACGACATAGAAGAGGAAGGGAACAAAGTGGAGAAAAAAGCGAATGTCCACACGATTCCTGATAACGATGATGCCTTGGTAGAGCAGCAGGAGGGAAGGTCCTATCAATAGCGGTATCGGAACGCGGACATATAAGAAGTGCGGGAACAGACGGTACCAGTCCATCTCAAAGAAAATGATGGTAAACAGCAATACCACGTGGCTTCCCATGAGTAGGCTGAGCGCCATCTTTGTTCTAACGGAGAAAACAAGTGACCATGTCGCAGCTATCAGGTAGACCACCTGACCCATTGCCATGAAAGCAAGGATTACCAGTCCATTCATTTCAGGGTTTGTTACGCACAGATCTAACGATGAGTTGTTTGATGCTCCAATTGATGACGATAGTCCCGGGGAGGAATCATCTTGCCAGATCAGAGTATCGCTACGATCATTTCCGAAGAACCATCGTCTTTTTTGGTTTCGGTGATGACCATGCTTTGTTTGTAGTAATCCGCGACACCCTTCATAATGCCCTTGGACAGTGCGGACATCCTTCGTTTTGAAGCATAGTGGAATTTGAGGGTATGATCATCAACCTGCTCGAACTGGAGTTGAGGAGGGTGTGCGCCTGGGTTTTTTCTCCTGACGAGCTTGTGAATGATTTCTTCGGTATTCATCAGCAGTTCCAGGGTCTTCCAATTGTCTTTGATCAGGTGTGGATACATCCCCATCAGCATGGGCGCGATAAACACACCAAATGCTTCTTGAAGGTCATCAACACTGAGTCCTGTGGCCTGGCTCGCGGCACCTAGTATCTGAACGATGTCTGCGTCGGGGTAGGTTGCGACGGGCAGGTAATTGCTGTTCTTTAGACCCGCTTCTTTGATGATTCCTTTCCAGGCCTCGGGTGAATAGTTCTCTTCAACGAACTTTTGCAGGTAGTTGTAGATAAGTCCATGCATGGCGATATGACGGCTGGTGTACCTTTCTAAAGTTAGGCAAAAAATCGTTGAAAAATTTGGTAGAAGCGATACGCTTTGGATGAGTTTGGGCAATATCCTGGTTGTTGAATATAAAGAACGTTCGGATTCCTCTTACATGTTTTTTCGATTAGTGAAGAGATGATATTTCTCATCACATTATATCGGAAGAGGGGGGAAACAGCATGGATAATTTCCCTAAATTTTCCCCATCAAAAATCAGGCAATCATGAAGAAGATTTTAGTGCCACACGACTTCTCCAATGCAGCGGAAAATGCATTGAAGTATGCTGCTTTCTACTGTGACAACAGGGAAGACCTTGAGATCAAAACTCTGTATGTAACACCTACCGATGTCTCAGCGAATGAAGAAGCGGCAATTATTGATAGATTAAAGGACGAATATCAGAGCATTCAAACTACTGCCAAAATTTCTTCTATGGTGGCGCCAGGTGAGCTGAATGCTACCATTGCAAAGGTGCAAAAGGAAGGTGCTTTTGATATCATTATCATGGGTACCGGAGGGTCAGAGGAAGTCGAAGAAATGGCCCGAACGAATACTTCGCGGTTGGTACTGGACGTAGATGCACCGGTTCTGGTCATTCCGGATCACTACTCAGACTTTTCCATCAAGAACATCGCGCTGGCCTTAGGCAAGGACGAAATAGACGATTCCTTGTCGTTGGATATATTGCATCATACCGCCAGGTACTTCAATGCGAAAGTGCATGTACTGACCATCGAAGCACCAGGTACGGACAACCAGGTCCAGGCTGATAGTAACCAAAACATTTTGGAATATTACCTTGAGACCATCGACTACCAATATAGTTTTCCGGAGAACAGCGATATCGAAGAGGGGATTAATCAATACATCGCGGAGAAAGATGTTGACCTGTTGGCCATCTTACCTCGGAATCATGCCAAGAATACGCGGCCGTCAGCTGGGAGATTGACCAAGTTGCTGACACTTCATGCCCGAACACCCATTCTTGTTATTGATTAGTATTTCAGGTCGTCCCGGTTGGCTTTAGAATCCGCTGGCTGCGGCCTCTTCTTTCACCTTTTCAGCATCAGGCCCCAGGTACCGGTCAATGATATAGTGCCCAAGGTAAATGAGGGGCGTAAGCAATATCGCTATGGCAAACTTATAGATGTAGTTAATGGTACCCACTGAGATTAATTGCGGTATACTCCATCGTGAACCCTCGGGGGCAAAGAAATAGAAGGCAATGGTGAGCACAACGAAGCTGTCTATGAACTGTGATACCAATGTAGAGCCCGTTGCCCTTAGCCATATTTTGCCCTCTCCGGTGATTTTTCTCAGACTCTGAAATACGAAGACATCCAGCAACTGGCCTATCAAAAAAGCTGTCAGAGAACCTATGATAATGCCCATACCTTGCGTGAAGATCACCTTGAACGCATAGTTGATGTTGAAACTATTGCCCGCATCGTCAGTAGCATTGACATCGAGCCAGAACTGAGCCGGAGGCAACAGTGTGATGACGTAGATCACAACAAACGAATACGCAATGAGTCCCGCGGCCAGCAAGCTTAGTTTCCGTACTCCTTTTTTCCCGTAATATTCGTTGATGATATCTGTGGTGATAAATACCACAGGCCAGATGATGGCGCCAGCCGTAAGGTTGAAATCGAGGACAAAGCCCTCAAGTAATCTGAGATTGGCGGGGGGAAGGCCGAGTGTTGATTCTCCCGAGAAGATCTTCACACCGATCATTTCCGCGAGAATGGCATTGGTGAGGAAAATACCCGCGAGAATGATGAATATTCGTTGTCGCTTTTGTGTGAGTCTATCCATCCAATGAGAATATTGATCCCTCAGAGGCAAGTTCTGAATCGGGAAATGTGGCTTGCGCTTCCTGCAATATCGGTGTGAGGTCCTTGTACCGTGTAGAGAAGTGACCAAGGAGCAATTTGCCGGCATTGGCTTGCGTTGCAAGCATTGCAGCTTCCTGAGCCGTGGAGTGATAGGTCGTCTTGGCCCGTTCTTTCATCTCTGAGGTGAAGGTGGCTTCGTGGTATAGAATATCTACGCCATGAATTTGCTCTGCCAATTCTGGTTTGTACCTGGTATCTGAGCAATAAGCGTAGCTATAGGAAGGTAATGGAGGTAGCGTGACATCGCTATTTTTGTAAATGAGTGAGCCATTTTCCGCTACGGCGTCATCTCCATTTTTTAGAGCGATGATTTGAAGAGGAGTCAGTTTTCTATCCATTGCCTCCTTTCGGATCCGCCTCTTCTTGGATTTTTCCCGGAACAAATAGCCACTACAAGGTACTCGATGATCCAGAGGGATCGTGCTGATGCTAAATCTTGGGCCATCGTGTACGACTTCAACCTGATTGGGTACCCATTCCACAAAATCTATCGGGAAGTTCAAAGCCGTCTCCGAATACCGTAGTTGAAGTGAGAGGATCTCAGAAAGCCCTGGAGGGCCTATTAGTTTGAGTTCTTTCTTTCTGCCGAAAAGGTGCAGGGTTGAAAGCAAACCAATGAGCCCATAGTAATGGTCTCCATGGAGGTGGCTGATGACAATGATGCTGATTTTCGAGATTTTGATCTTCTGCTTCTTCAACAGCAGTTGAGTGCCTTCCCCACAATCTATCAATACATATTGCTCCTGAATTCTCAGAAGCTGGCTGGTATGGTGTCGGTTGTGCGCGAACGCAGCAGAGTTGGACCCTATGATGTGCAGGTGCAGGGACAAGAGCGCCTATCCTTGGCTTTCTTCCTCACTTAGTCCTTTTTCCAGTGAATTCATAAACACCAGATCCACGGCCTCTTCCTCAGTATTGGTGATATCCATGACCTTATCCAATTGTGATATTTTGATGAGCTTCAAAACATGCTCCTGAACCTCACAAAGTACAAAGGATCCCTTTTCGTTGAACAACCTGTTTGCCACCAAAAGTGCACTGAGTCCTGATGAGTCGGTGTATTTCACATCTTTGAGGTTGATAATGAGGCTATCGATGCCATCATTTTGCAAATTGACGAGTTCTGACTTCATGTCAGGAGCGATCGAGGTGTCGAGTTTTTCTTCATTAAGGGTGATCGCGGTGTACTTCTCTTGTCTATCTATTGTGAATTTCATTGTAGTACTTTAGAAATGTTATTTTCAATGCGTTTCAGGATATCTACCTGCGGGGCTTTCTCAAATGTCTTACCGGTGATTTGTTCAAAAAGTTCAATATAGCGCTCAGATACAGAGTTTACAAACGCCTCATCCATGTTGGGAACAGTTTGGCCTTCCTTCCCCTGAAAGCCGTTCTCCATGAGCCACTCCCTTACGAATTCCTTGGACAGCTGCCGTTGAGGTTGGTTGGTGGTTTGCAACTCTTCGTATGTGTCGAGGTAAAAATAGCGCGATGAATCTGGGGTGTGCACCTCATCAATCAACACAATTTCTCCATTCTTTGATCCGAATTCGTATTTCGTGTCTACCAGGATCAGGCCTCTTTGTTTTGCCATTTCAGAGCCACGATCAAATAGCTGCAGCGTGAATTTCTCCAGTTGCTGGTAGGCGGGTACCGTAACAAGGCCTGAGCGGAGGATTTCTTCTCTTGAAATGTCTTCGTCGTGGCCGTGGGCAGCTTTGGTGGTAGGGGTGATGATGGGTGAGGGTAGCTTATCGTTTTCTTTCAGGCCTTCAGGAACCTCAACGCCGCAAATACTTCTTTTTCCTGCTTTGTACTCCCGCCAGGCGTGACCTGCCAGGTAACCTCTCACAACCATCTCTACTGGAAAAGGCTTGCAGTTGTAGCCAAAAGTTACGTTGGGATCTGGTTTTGAAATGGCCCAATTCGGTACAATGTCCTTTGTCTTTGCCAGAAAATGAAAGGCAATTTCATTGAGTACCTGACCCTTGTAGGGAATCGGGTGAGGGAGCACCACATCGAACGCCGAAATACGATCTGTGGCGACCATGACTACCTTGTCATCAAAGAAATAGGCCTCTCTTACCTTGCCGGTGTATTTCTCTGTTTGTCCGTTAAACTGAAAATCTGTTTGACTGATTCCTGGCATTTGGGGCAAAGATAGGGACTTTTCATACCCCGATATAGAGGAGGTGTCTTGGTATGAAGAAGTTGCCACCAGACTTCCGATCTCACCCGGAATCACACACAAAACCGTTTTGCGTTTGTCTATGCAAATACGTCATTCGTCTAATTCCTATCATTTGATATAATGGCTCAAGCTACTTTACTTTAAGTTTTGAGTCATCAAAAAAAGACTACCCGGTCATTGTTATGAAGATTGAGCAGAATATATGGTACCCATCAAGCGGCTGGAAAAACATCCCTGAGTTGGGCGAACGTGCGGATTTGGTTCTGGCGTTTGCCAACCGGCAAATTCTCGAGTCCAAATCGTGGTATGCGGAACTGCGTTCCTACTATCGAAATGCGGATATTATTTTTTGCTCAACTGCGGGCGACATCATCGATGATTCCGTGATGGATGATGTATTGACTACCACAGCTATCCATTTCGAGCGGACGGTGATCAAGTGCCGTCAGATCGAAATTGGCAATCACTCCAGCCACTTCACCGCTGGTAAAGATCTCCGTCGTTTGTTTCCCAGTCTGGGTTTGAAGCACGTTTTTCTCATTTCACATGGACTCAATGTCAATGGAACTGATCTGATGAAAGGGATGATGATGGAAATGGAGGGGGATATAAGGGTTACCGGCGGATTGGCGGGTGATGGTCCGGATTTCATCAAAACGCTGGTGGGCCTGAATGAGGAGCCTAAGGAAAATGCTGTCGTAGCGGTCGGTTTCTATGGCGACGCGCTCAAGGTTGGTTATGGCTCCATGGGGGGATGGGATACCTTCGGACATGACAGACTTGTTACAAGATCTGAGGGTAATGTACTTTACGAATTAGATCGACAGCCTGCTTTGGATCTCTACAAAACCTACCTTGGGGACAAGGCGAAGGACTTGCCGGCCAGTGGACTGCTATTTCCATTGTCCATCAAATCCATGGAGGATGAGAAGAAAGATCTGGTTCGCACGATTTTAAGTGTTGATGAGGAAACCAAGAGTCTGACTTTTGCGGGTGACGTACCTGAAGGTGCTACGGTAAGGCTGATGAAAGCCAATTTCGAACGGTTGTACGATGGAGCAAGTACCGCAGCAGAGAGCAGCATCAAAATTTTGGATTCCACGGCGGAATTGGCCGTACTCATCAGCTGCGTGGGTCGGAAGCTTATCCTTAAGTCACGGACCGAGGATGAGGTAGAGTGCGTACGAGATGTCATTGGCGACACACCCAAGATCACAGGTTTCTACTCTTATGGCGAATTGGGTCCGGGATTTGATGGGACTTCTTGCCATCTTCACAACCAGACCATGACCATCACTTTGTTTAGCGAAAATTGAAAGAGAATCTACATAGGGTTTTAGCTAGACAGATACGGAGAACCGTAGGGGAGGATTATGAGTTTCCACCTGAGATGCTCGCATTACTCGATATGGTGAATCAATCTTACAGGGACCACGACGAAGACCGACGCCTGTTGGAGCACACGATGGAAATCAGCTCTTCCGAGATGATGGAGTTGAATGAAAACCTCATGCAGCAAAGCCATCGGTTGCGTCAAGCCTTCGAGGAGTTGGAGTCTACCAAAGAACAGTTGCTGGAGTCCAAGAAGATACTTGAAATCTCAAAAGAACTCAAAGCCAAGAATGAAGAATTGAGTGCGCAAGGTGAGAAACTGACCATAGCGTATCAGGCATTGAAGGATGCTCAAATGAAGCTGGTGCACACGGAGAAGATGGCTGTGTTGGGGCAGTTGGTGGCTGGTATCATGCACGAGATCAACAACCCGATGGGTGTGATCAAGGGGGGAACACAAAATATGAAGACCAGTCTCAATGAACTTTCGGGTTTGATGGAATGGTCGGCGGAGCAGGGAAGCGAGGGTGCCCAAAACGACTTGGTGCTAACGCTATTGCGGCTCCTGAACCAAAAAGATTTCTCCTACATCTCGAGCCGAGA
This sequence comes from Cyclobacteriaceae bacterium, assembly GCA_965601475.1. Taxonomy (GTDB): domain Bacteria; phylum Bacteroidota; class Bacteroidia; order Cytophagales; family Cyclobacteriaceae; genus JAWPMT01. The sequence continues at coordinate 4,445,683 of OZ271832.1, forward strand.
AGAAAGGACTCGTCGCAAGGAGCTGCAGTCTTTTTTTGATGAGTGCGACATCGCCAATGCGCAATACCTGGCCCGAGAGTGCGTGAGTATTAAGCTCTTCAAGGATGACTTCGTGTCGATCTTATCTGAAATCAACCAGGCAAAAGCGTTTCTACCAAAGGCGCTTGACAGTGTCTTCAGCTTTGGTAAGCTCTTTTCGGACCTGAAGAGTATGGAGACAGCCATTGCCCAAATGCAAAAGATTTTGTTTGCGCTGAAGAACTATGCGTACACGCAGGAATCTTCCTCACCCGTAAAATTTAAGATTATTGAAAACCTTGAGATCGTTCTGACACTTTACCATAATAAGCTCAAGAGAGGTGTGGAGGTGATTCGGAACTACGAGATCGATGATGTGGAGGTTGAAGGCTTTCCTGATGAGATTACTCAGGTTTGGACCAATATTGTTCAGAATGCCCTTCAGGCAATGAACTACCAGGGTGCCTTGTTACTCAACGTACGGCAAGAAGGTGACGCCATTATTACCTCCTTTACCGATACGGGTATGGGTATTTCAAATGAGGATCAGAAGAAGATATTCGAGCCATTCTTTACTACCAAGAAAAAAGGTGAGGGAACGGGTCTTGGGTTGAGTATTTGTAAGAAAATCGTTGAAAAGCATGATGGTACGCTCTCCGCGGAGTCTCATCCGGGCAGAACCACCTTTACCATCAAGCTGCCATTATCTTTTGAAAGTAAGAAGCTGAAACAAAAAGGCCCTGTAGAAGCTATATAATATGATGCCTATGATATTATTTGTGGATGATGAGAAGATCATCTTGGATACACTCCAAAGACAGCTTGCCAGTTTGGGAAAGCACTTCCAGCTCGAATTTGCAGAAAGTGCCGAGGAGGCGTTGGAAATTTTAGAGGAAGAGCAGGAACTCAGGCTGGTGATCAGTGACTGGCTGATGCCAGGTATGAAGGGAGATCAATTCCTGATGGAAGTATCGAAGCTTTTTCCAGATTCCGGGCGTATGTTGCTCACAGGTCATGCCCCAAATGGTACCATCCGCAACATAGAGGATAAGAAGATAGCCATCGTCATCAACAAACCCTGGGATCAAAAGGAGCTGGAACAAAAGGTGGTGGAGTTGTTGGCCTCATAAGAAAGCTTGTCAGATCATAAAAGCCTCTAAGACTTGGGAGGATAAATACCTGTTTCTAGGTATTGTGCGCTATTCAGAATTATATTACATTTATTGCTAAAACAACCAAATAATGTATTGCCTCCAAACAGTTATTAAGAATCTAAGAACTAAGTCTTTTTATTTACCTCTTCTGGGACTGCTGTTTCTATTCTCCGGTTGTAGCGAGGATGAACCAGAACCAGAACCGCCAACACCCTGGGCTGACCATGTGATTTTACCTGGCAATCTCAGTATCAACTCCGCCGCCATCACCATGATCGAAGAGATCAGTTCTATTGACTACTACTCCGACGGGACAGATTACTATTCGAATTCCATCCGCAGGTCTGGGCTTCCATCTACTGACTTTGAATTTTACAGTGTGTTTATCTACGTACCCACTGATCAGGATTTCTATGTCACCAGCATTTCCGGAGCGGGAGCCACGCTATACTACTATGACGGAAATAGCGTGCGAATACCCTCTGACAATTCCAGCTCCTTTGTGAATTCTACAACCATCAGTGGGGTACAATACTCTGTCTATGAGCTTGTAATCAGGGATACTAACCTGCTTGCAAACAACAGGACCTTCGAAAGAATCACTTATGCCTTCAATGTGGCCTATGAAGATGGGGAAACTGGGAGTCAGGTTCAAAGCAGCCTGGTCAATGTTGAGATTTTCGCAGATACGCCTTCCGAACCGGACAATGGCGACATCTCATTTTGGGTGAGTAGTGACTTTGGTTGCGGCTCTATCGATGTTACGTTGAGCGGGGTAGGTACCGATAGGATTACCGGTTTTTATACTACCAATCCGGGTTGTGGTGCCAGCGGGAATGCCAATTTCACCAATCTTGAATTTGGGAGCTACACCTTCAATGCAACATCCACCCAGGGCTGTACCTGGTCGGGGACAGTGAACTTGAGTAGCAGTTGCCGTACACCAGAACTCACGCTCTGACTTAGTGCTTATCGGGGAGAGTCTACGATTTTCCCCGATTGGTATACTTTGACACCGGTTACGGCTCCTTTTTCGTCATAGTATGTCCATTCCCCTGTTCGCTTGTTGTTGATATAACGACCCTCGTATTCCTTTTGCCCATTTTTGTAGTAGGCCTCGAAGGTTCCGTGCAACTTGTTTAGCTTGTAGTGGGCAATCTCTTGGGGTTTACCATTGGGGTGGTTTTTGATCCATTGGCCCGTTTTCATACCCCGGATGAAGCTTTCTTTGCTTAGGACGCGCTTCCCTGAGTAGGTGGTCCTGGCGCCATCGAGTTTTCCGTTCTGATACTGCTCCTCGATCATGAGCTTTCCCTTCTTGTCGTAGTATTTCCAGGTCCCTGACTCCAGGTCATTTTTCCGATAGGTTTCCGAGGTGATCTTACCTTTTTCATTGTAGCTAATGATGGTCGCGTCCAGGCCGCCATTAGTGTATTTGGCAGATCGGCTAACTTTGCCATTGGCATGAAAATCCAGGTTTTCACCCACTTGCCTTCCATTCCGGTATTTGTAGATGGACTTGTCAGAACCGTCGTCATAGTAAATGAAGAAATCACCTTGCAGGTTGCCGTCTTCATAGTTCCCAATGGATTCCAACTGACCGTTTTTGTGGTATTTCTTCACATATCCTGATTTTTTGCCCTGGGCGTTGAGCACCTCCATTTCCAATTCGCCCGTCACAAAATACGTCTTATAGAAACCGTTGAGTCTGCCATCGGTGTATTCAGCTTCCAGCTGCAAAATCCCATCGGGATAGTATTTTCTTGTCAGACCGTTGGGCTTACCATCCCGGTAGTTGACTTCTTCCTGCTTATGGCCATCGTCATAGTAGGATACGACCAGCCCATCGGGTAGTCCTTTCTTGAATGTAGTGATCCCTTTCAATTCACCGCTTTCGTGATATACCTTGATATCGCCGGTGAGCGTGTCATCTTTGAATGTTGCCTCCTGCTGGATACGCCCGTCAGGAAAATAGACTTTGGTAGTGCCTTGCCTCAGATTGTCTTCATACCGGGTTTCCCTTTGTAGCTGCCCATTGGAATAGAAATTCTGAAAGAGGCCCTGTTTCTGACCGTTTTCGAAGAAACCCTTGGTGATGACCGCGCCTTGCTGGTCAAACATGACATAATCACCGTGGGGGAGCAGGGTGTCAGCATGTATCACCTGGTATTTTTCCTTGGGCAGGGTTTGATCCAGGTCGTAGTAGGTTGTAACTGCCCTTTGAGAAAATGACACCATTGGTGTGAGCAGCATGTAGAAAAGGATCGATCGCAACATTCCTGAAAAAAGTGAGGAGCCCATCGTCTAACGAAGGGCTCGTCAAAGATATTTCTGCTTTCAGACTTTTTCAATCACAATGGCAGAGGCCCCACCGCCACCATTGCAAATGCCAGCCACACCTATTGTGCCGTTTTTCTTTTCCAGCACGGAGTTCAAGGTGGTGATGATGCGAGCGCCTGAGGCACCCAGTGGGTGACCGAGGGCCACCGCTCCCCCGAAGGTGTTTACATTTTCAGGGTCAAGTTCAAGGAGTCTGTTGTTGGCGATTGCCACGGCCGAGAATGCCTCGTTGATTTCATAATAGTCGACATCTCCCTTGCTCACACCTGCATGCTCCATGGCCCTGGGTATGGCCAGCGATGGAGAGGTCGTGAACCAAATGGGTTCCTGAGCTGCATCTGCAAAACCCCTGATTTTCGCAGCACCCTGAAGGCCCAATTCTTCCATCTTGCTTTTGCTGATCAGGATGATTGCCGAGGCACCGTCGTTGATGGTGGAGGCATTCGCTGCAGTTACAGTGCCGTCTTTATTGAAGGCAGGCCTCAGGTTTGGGACCTTTTCGAAAATGACTTTCTTGAATTCTTCATCTTCCGACATTACCAGCGGGTCGCCTTTTCTTTGCGGTATCTCGACTGGAACAATCTCGTCTTTGAAAAGGCCGGCTTCCGTGGATGCTGCGGATCGCTTGTAGCTATTGATTGCATACTCGTCCTGCTGCTCCCTGGTGATGTTCATTTCTTTGGCCGTGTTGTCTGCACAGCTACCCATGGGAAAGCCATTGTAAATTTCCCAGAGGCCATCGTGAGCCAGTCCATCTACGATCTCGGCATTGCCGTATTTGTAGCCGTACCGCGCTTTGGGAATGTAATAGGGGATATTGGTCATGCTCTCCATACCTCCCGCGACAACGATATCATTGACGCCCAGCATGATGGACTGTGCACCTAGCATCACAGATTTCATTCCTGATGCGCACACCTTATTTACGGTAGTGCAAGGTACATTGTGACCTATCCCTGCACCAATGGCGGCCTGTCTTGCGGGTGCCTGGCCCAGGTTGGCGCTCACCACATTGCCGAAATAAACTTCGTTTACCTGATCAGCACTTACGCCGGCTTTTTTCAGTGCCCCTTTTATGGCGATTGTGCCTAATTGCACTGCGGTGAAACCGGACAGTGCGCCTCCAAAGCTGCCGATAGGGGTCCTTACGGCAGATAGCATATAAACTTCTTGCATAGGGTTAATTTGTTCCAAGGTAGTATTTATCACCAGTCGGGTTTTCCGCTGGGGGGTCGTTTTTTCGCTTTTCTTTTCTGTTGTTGGATATACTGAATTTCGTTGTTACGAAGGGCTTCCAGGATCATTCGGGCTTTCTCCTCGCTGATATTCATTTGCTCCAGTTTCTCCTTCACACTTTGTTCTTGCTGTTGTTGCTCTTCACTTTCTTCCCCTTCCTGCTGTTCTTGTTGCTCCTGCTCTTCGCCTTCCTTGTCTTCATCTGATTCCTCAGATTGCTGTTGCTGTTGATCTTGCTGTTCCTGCTCTCCCTCCTCCTGGTTTTGCTCTTGATTTTGTTGGTTTTGCTGATCTTGATTTTGCTGGTCCTGTTGCTCTTGGTCCTGCTGCTCCTGATCCTGATTTTGGTTCTGTTGTTGTTCCTGTTTTTGCTTTTCTATCAGCTTCTTCACGACCTCATAGTCGTACCTGGCATCCTCATTGGTAGGGTCAGCTTTCAGCGCTGCCTTCATGTATTGCAAGGATTGCGGCAAGGTCTCCGGTTGCTTAGCCATGACACCCAATTGCTGGAGCGCAATGCTTTTTGCAGCTGCGGATTTTCCCGTGGCGACTTCCGTGTATATCTCCCTTGCTGAGGCACTATCGGCAAGCTGGTAGTGGCTGTGGGCCAGGTTTAGCAACAAATTGGGGTCGTCAACTTGCATCGAATCCCTGAGGTATTGGTACTTGGCCATGGCCAATTCGAAATTGCCCTGAGCGTACGCAGTCTCGGCTTCCCTTTTCAGTTTGTTGATCTTGGCAATTTCCTTAGGGCCTGTGACAAATAATATTGTCGAAATAAAAAGCCACTTCATCATATTTTCAATACCCTCACGTTGGTGGATAAATCTATGAGCATGAGCAGCAAGGCTAAGCCCAGAAAATAAAAGTACTTGTTGGATTTGGCATCTACCTGACGGCTGTCCCGCAATTCTCCCTCGATGTCGTTGATGGCCGATATCAGACGCGAAACATCGTTTCTGGTCCTGTTGATCTCAAAATACTTTCCCCTCGTGTCTGTTGCTAGTTTCTTCAATGAATTGGAATTCAGTTTTGTGACCACTTCCTGTCCGTCGTTGTTTTTCTTGTATCCTCTGCGCGTGGCAATTTTGCTGCCCTTATCTGTTCCAACACCTAAAGTAAAGAGTTTGATTCCCGCAGACTCAACCTTTGTGGCGATGGTTTCGGTTTCTTCACCAAAATCCTCCCCGTCACTGATCAGAATAATGATTTTGGATGTTTGCCTCGATACCACTGATTCCGTACTCTCCAATTTGTCTAGCGCCATCTCCAAAGGAGGTCCAAAGTCAGTACCCGTGTTGGGAACGAGGCTGGTGTTCAGGGCCTGTATGAACAAGTGCAACGCATTGTTGTCGTAGGTCAAAGGACACTGCATGAAGGCATCGTTGCTAAACATGATCAAGCCGATCCTGTCGGAACTAAACGCTTCCACGATATTCTTAAGTTCGAATTTGACCTTCTCAAGGCGAGTGGGCTGCACGTCAAATGCATTCATCGAATTGCTCAGATCCACGCAAACAAATATGTCTTTGCCGACAGCCTTAACCTCTCGTGCACTTTGACCAAAAGAGGGGCCCAGCAATGCCACAATGAACAAGGAGAAGTAGATGGAGCGAACCAGTACCTTGATGAAAACCCTTCGAAACGGCGCCTGAACGATCCTAGCTGTGCGTACGACCCTAATCAAATAGAGGCCATAGAGCAACAAGAAGAGTGAGATGAAAATAAATTCGGTACTTCCTAACCCTTTTACCCAATTCATAAGTGGGCAAAATTAATATTTAGTGCCAATGCCGACATTAAAGGATTTTATCATTTAACCAATTTTAAGGTTGAACGGAGCGCAACGATATGTTGGATATATTAGACTTCAAATTGCTAGCGCTTTCATGTCAAGGAGAAAGAACCGTAAACTCATATTCAGATCTACACTCATTCCTCTGGTAGTTATTGGCTTACCCTACCTATTTTGGCCATTGACCTCCAATGAGTTTTCCATTACTTGGGATGAGCAAAAGATCGCAGAGAAGCAAGATTTCCTGTCATCTATTGCTCAAGTAGATAACACTTCCAGGCCTAATATCGTGATCATCATGGCGGATGATTTGGGTAAAGCTGAGGTTTCAGCATATGGCCAGGATCGGGTGCCCACGCCCCATATAGATGCGATCGCCAGGCAGGGGGTACTTTTCAATGAAGCTTACATTACTTCCCCGATTTGTAGCCCCTCCAGGGCTGGACTTATTACAGGACGGTATCAACAGCGTTTTGGCTACGAACTGCAACCCCATGATCGCTACCCCAAGAACAGGCTGGAATTTCTTGCCTTTAAGTACTTCATAGATACCGACAACTGGGTAGTGGCCGATGAGTATATCGCCTATCCCGAGTTGGAGGATATTCTAAAGCAAGGCTTACCTCCTTCGGAAATCACCTTGGGTGAGCTATTTCAGGCGAATGGGTATCAGACTGGTGTCATTGGTAAATGGCATCTGGGACTGAGCGAGTTCTCCTATCCATTAAAGCGGGGGTTCAACTATCACTACGGCTTCTATGAAGCATTTTCACTCTATGCCTATGAGGACGACCCCAATGTCGTCAATCATCACCATGATTGGCTATTTACAGACAAATACATCTGGGGGCCAGGCCGCACCGGCAATTGCGCGATCTATCGGAATGACGAGGTTGTTGTGGAGCGCGAATACATCACAAAGAAGTTTGCCAAAGAGGCAGTAGCGTTCATTGACCAATATAAGGACGAGCCCTTTCTTTTATACCTGCCGTTCAATGCGCCACACACACCATTTCAGGCGTTGAAAGAAGATTATGACGCGTTTGCACATGTTGAAGATGAAAACAAACGTGTCTATTATGCCATGATTAAGTCGCTGGATGATGCCGTCGGCCGGATCATGAACAAACTAGAAGAGGAAAATCTGCTGGAAAACACGTTGATCTTCTTTCTCAGCGACAATGGCGGAGCCAGTTACACATTGGCCACTGACAATCATCCATTGAAAGGAGGTAAGGTGACCAATTTCGAGGGGGGAATCAATATACCTTTCATGATGCAGTGGAAAGGCAAAATCCTCCCTGGTCAGACCTTTGATCAACCGGTTTCATCCATGGACATCTTTGCTACAGCTGCGGCCGTATCTGGTAGTAAGCTGCCGGATGACAGGCCGATTGATGGTATCAATTTATTGCCATACGTGGCCGGTGAGCAGAAAGAAGGCATTCCGCACGAGGCGCTTTTTTGGAGGTCTGGCTATAATTATGCGATTCGAAAGGGCGATTGGAAACTCATTCTGAACAAGAAAGACGGTAAGCATAGGCTCTATAATTTAAGACAGGACAAAGAGGAACGAGACAACGTCTACCACGAAAATCCCAATGTTGTGAATGACTTGCTCTTCGCTCTGGACGAATGGAGTGCGTCGTTGATTGATCCCCGATGGCCCCGGATCATGGATTGGCAATATCAGGATGGTGATGAGGTCATCCACTTTGCCATGTAGGGGCAATAATTATTTGAGATATTGTATTAAGTAATTGTTGGACGAACTGCTATATTTGCAGTCCTTTTTGAAAGGGTCAGCTAAATATCCGGAGAGGTGGGTGAGTGGCTGAAACCACATGTTTGCTAAACATGCGTGCGAGAAATCGTACCGGGGGTTCGAATCCCCCTCTCTCCGCAATTAGAGGTTGATGTTTGAGTTCGGGTGTGAGTATGGAGATAATTAATGCTTATGTTCGATTTTGAGAGGCTGGAGGTTTATCAGAAAATCAAACAAGTCAACCTCAGGGTCTTGAAGTTGTTGAGATCTCCAAAAAATATTGATGGCTACTTATCGGACCAATGGCGTAGAGCAACTTTAAGTGTTGCTCTGAATTTAGCAGAAGGCACCGGGAGGGTATCTAATGCAGACAAGAAGAGATTCTACACCATCGCCAGGAGTTCGGTATTTGAGTGCGTCGCTATTTTGGATATTGTTTCCGCTATGGAGGACTTGTCCAAAGAAGACGAAGAGTGGTTGTATATCTCATACGAGCAGGTTTCAAAGATGCTGCTAGCATTATATCGTTCCTTCGATAAATGACCAGCTTTGGCCAATGATGCATCCAAACTCACACTCACACCCAAACACAATTCTTGGTTCCGTAGCTCAACTGGATAGAGCAACTGCCTTCTAAGCAGTAGGTTCCAGGTTCGAGTCCTGGCGGAATCACATTAAGCAGCTTCGGCTGCTTTTTTTGATGGTGGACAATGCGTCTAGGAGGGCCTCCATATCAACTGAGGCAGCCAGATATGCCAATGCTCCATTCACCCAAATCCAACACTAGGTTCCCGTGGCTGAACTGCATAGAGTAACTGCCCGGGGCGCGCAGCCCGGGGCACGCAGCCTTCTAAGCAGTAGGTTCCAGGTTCGAGTCCTGGGCTAGCCGCCCGCACAGAATCACATTAAGCAGCTTCGGCTGCTTTTTTTGATGGTGGACAATGCGTCTAGGAGGGCCTCCATATCAACTGAGGCAGCCAGATATGCCAATGCTCCATTCACCCAAATCCAACACTAGGTTCCCGTGGCTGAACTGTATAGAGTAACTGCCCGGGGCGCGCAGCCCGGGGCACGCAGCCTTCTAAGCAGTAGGTTCCAGGTTCGAGTCCTGGGCTAGCCGCCCGCATCTAGCCGGCCGCGCGGAATCACATTAAGTAGCTTCGGCTGCTTTTCTTAATTACACCTGTACCTCCTAGCTTCCGCATCAAAAAATGTTGGGCTCAACGACAGGAGGGGCCCAAACCGGGTTATTTGTTGCTTCGTTTGCGCTGCTCTTTCAATATCTTTATAAGGTGAAAACAGCCATTACGAAATACAAGCGTGTTGTCAATTTTTGGATGCTTCTGTTGGCATTTGTGATCATCGCCAATGCCGTAGCAATGATCGTCTTGATGGTAGTTAGGGGCATGGAAACCCGCTTTGTCATTGGCTTCTCTCTATCATTTGTAGGTGTCTTCCTATATGGTTTTCAATTTCTTTGGTTTGGACATCGCATTTTCTACTGGAAGAAAGTAAAGGTTAATGTAGATCTGTCAGATGTGGCGCAAAAGCAGGAAGCACCTTCCTATAAGGAGAAATCGCAAATCTTCGTTTCAGAGGATGGAGACTTGATTTACTAGTCCCTGCCGTCGGCATCGGCAGATTGGACACCGCAAAATGCCACTCGCATAAAACAGCATTTCTTTTCTGTGGGTATCCCTTATTTTCATTGCCGCATTGATTGCCAGACTGGCAATGCGATCAGGAAATTGAAGTTCAACTAAAACCTAATACAATTGAAAAGGAGAGATTTTATGCAGATTGCCGGGTTGGGCGCGGGTGCAGCCATGCTACCGACCTTTCCCGTAATGGGCAATCCAATCGCGGCTGAAGATCTGCTTGCTCCGGGGCTGGATGTATCCCGAAAGAAGGAGCTGGCGGATGTGGCGTTGAATACAGCCAAATCTATGGGAGCAACTTATGCAGACACCCGGATCGGTAGATACCTCAATCAGTATGTATTTGCGCGAGAGGACAAAGTACAGAACATCGTGAATACAGAGTCCTTTGGTTGTGGGGTAAGGGTAATTGCCAATGGCACCTGGGGATTCTCCTCTACAATTGACGTCTCGCCGGAAGGAATAAAGAAGGCCACGGAAATAGCTGTCTCCATCGCCAACGCCAATAGCAAATTGCAAAAGGAGCCCGTGAAGTTGGCACCAGTACCATCCTATGGTGAGGTCTCATGGAAAACACCAATCGTAAAGAACGCCATGGAGGTGCCCATCTCCGAGAAAGCGGATTTACTGCTATCAGCCAATGCTGCGGCCATGGAGAATGGTGCAAACTATATTACCACCGTCCTCTTCCAGGTCAATGAGCAGAAGTATTTTGCCTCTTCCGAAGGCTCTTACATCGATCAGGATATTCACCGCATATGGCCATACATGCAGGTAACTTCAATTGATCCGGCTGGTGGCAAATTCAAACAACGTCAGGGACTGAGTGCACCAATGGGTCTTGGCTACGAGTACATGATACCTGATGCCAATGAAGTGCTAACCAGTCCGGCTGGGGTCAAGCTTTTCCGCAACCGCTATGATCTTGTAGCTGACGCTACCGATGCCGCGAAGCAGGCCAAAGAGATGTTGAATGCCAAATCAGTAGAACCTGGGAAGTATGATCTGGTGCTGGAGCCCAACCACCTTGGACTTACCATTCATGAGTCAGTGGGTCATCCGCTGGAGTTGGACCGGGTGCTTGGTTACGAAGCCAATTACGCCGGCACTTCTTTCGCTACGCTCGATAAGTGGCAGTCCAAAGACTTCCAATACGGAAGTGAGCTGGTGAATCTTGTTGCCGACAAAACCCAGGTAGGTTCATTAGGCGCTGTCGGATATGATGACGAAGGCGTGAAATGCAAGGAGTGGGATTTGGTCAAAGACGGTATCCTGGTCAACTACCAGGCCATCCGGGATCAGGTACACATGATCGACCAGAATGAATCTCACGGCTGCTGCTATTCACAATCATGGAATGACGTACAATTTCAGCGAATGCCAAATGTGTCCTTGAGACCGGGTGCAAGCCCGCTTTCTGTAGAGGACATGATCAAAGACGTGGAAAAAGGCATATACATTGCCGGTAGGGGTTCCTACTCCATTGATCAGCAGCGATACAATTTCCAGTTTGGCGGTACAGTCTTCTATGAGATCAAAGACGGCAAGATCGTCGGTATGCTAAATGACGTAGCCTATCAGTCCAATACTCAGGAGTTTTGGAATTCGTGTGTGGCCATTTGCGATGAATCTGATTATCGCATGTTTGGGTCATTCTTTGATGGTAAGGGGCAGCCTTCCCAGATCAGTGCAGTGTCTCATGGATCTTCTACGACAAGGTTCAATGGGGTGAATGTCATCAATACGGGAAGAAACATTTAATCACAGTTAGCATTTAAGAAAATGGCAATATTTACAAAAGAAGAAGCGAAGCAATTGCTGGACAAAGCGTTGTCCTATTCCAAAGCTGAAACCTGTGAAGTGAATCTGACAGGCGATAATTCAGGCAACATCCGATATGCCAGAAATACGGTTTCCACTGCGGGTTATCAAAACAATCAGAATATGGTGGTGCAATCCAGTTTTGGTAACAAGGTGGGTGTCGCAACCATTGATGAGTTCACCGATGAGACCATCGCCCGTGCAGTAAAGACCTCTGAAGAGCTCGCCAGACTGGCTCCTGAAAATCCGGAGTTCATGCCTCCTTTGGACCCTCAGCAATACGACGAGTCCAAGGAGTATTTTGAATCTACGGCCAATATCAATCCGGACTTTCGCGCAGATGTGGCGGCCAAGAGTATTGAGCCGGCCCGCGCCAAAGATGTAACCGCGGCAGGTTTCCTCAATGATTCCGCTCAAATAGCGGCAATGGCCAATAGCAATGGACTCTTTGCGTATAACCAATTCACCGATCTGAACTTCACAGTGACCATGCGGTCCAATGACGGTACCGGTTCGGGATGGGTCAGCCGCGACTTCAACGACGTCAATGACTTTGACGCCGCAGAGGCCTCAGCAGTGGCTATCGATAAGGCATTGCAGTCCAAAAATGCCAAAGCCATTGAGCCTGGCAAATACACTGTAATACTTGAACCAGCTGCGTCCGTCCAGTTATTGCAAAACATGTTTGGCTCGTTCAATGCCAGAACCGCGGACGAAGGACGAAGCTTCATGTCAAAAGAAGGGGGAGGAACAAAGTTAGGTGAGAAGATCGTCGATGAGCGTGTCAATCTGTACTCAGATCCTCAGGACCCCCGAGTACCCGGTAGCACCTGGAATCAGGGTGGTGTGCCTGTAAAGAAGATTGATTGGCTCAAAGACGGTGTTGTTCAAAACCTGTTCTATTCCAGATATTGGGCCAAGGAAAAGGGCGTGGATCCTGTTCCGTTTCCCAGCAATGGCATCATGGCAGGAGGAGATGCTTCCCTGGAGGATATGATCAAGGATACACAAAGAGGGGTGTTGATTACACGGTTGTGGTACATCCGTACCGTGGATCCCCAAACGCTATTGTATACCGGGTTGACCAGGGATGGAACTTTCTTTATTGAAAATGGAAAGATCAAGCATCCCATCAAAAACTTCAGGTTCAATGAAAGTCCGATCATTATGCTAAATAACCTGGAAACCCTGGGACAGCAGGTTCGGATCAACGGCAACTTGATTCCTTACATGAAAGTAAGAGATTTCACATTCACCAGCTTGTCTGATGCAGTGTGATTATTAGGGATATATTTTTATGAAGAAGGCTGCCAGGTGCAGCCTTTTTTTGTGCATTACCTTTACCAGCAGTAGTAGAAATCGACCATCCATAAAGGAGGAAGCTATCAGGCCTACCATTCACAATCCTGAGGATGGCTTGGTCAAAAAAACATTTTGCCTTTTGTTCGTTGTTACTAGCCTTGGGTATGCGAAAGTTGGAATCCGGTCAATCATTTTTGTTTACGAGACTGCAATACGAGTCTGGTGATTGGGATGTGGACCAACGTATGCCATCCAATATCTTGCATTCGCTTGTTCAGTATACCACGATCCCTGTCAATACAGTGGAGAATGTGGTACCCCTTGGGAGTGACGGAATCTTTGAATGTCCCTTTTGCTACCTCACCGGGCATAAGCTGGTGCAATTCACTCGGGAAGAGGAGAAGCGATTCAAGGCCTATGTAGAAAATGGAGGATTTGTGTTTGTGGATGACTGCAATCACGATATTGAGGGATTGTTCGCGAAGTCCTTTGAAAATCAAATGGTCAGGATCTTCGGCTCCGATGCCCTTAAGAAGATTCCCAATGATCATATACTCTACAGGAGCTTTTTCGAGTTTGATGGCCCCCCTGCTACCTCGCAGGAACTCAATGGTTGGGGAGATGACCTTGTACACGACTACCTCAAAGCTGTTGAGATCAATGGTAGAATAGGTGTGTTGTATAGCAACAAGGATTATGGCTGCGAGTGGGACTACGACTTTCGCAATAAGAGATGGTACAAAATTGATAACACTAGGTTCGGCGTGAACATTATCACTTATGCGATGACCAGCTGAACCCATTAATTTGTGATAATGACAAATGATTTAGATGTCCTGGAGGATGAGGTAAAGTCCTTGATAGCAAAACTTCAGGCGACCAAGAAGGAGATCCACAAGGTGGTTGTAGGTCAGGAAACAGTGATGGATCAACTGATTATCGGTATGCTGGCAGGAGGGCACATCCTCATTGAAGGACTGCCCGGTCTGGCCAAGACCTTAATGATCAAATCACTAGCGGAAGCCGTGAGCCTGGATTTCAACCGCATCCAATTTACACCAGACCTAATGCCTACCGATATACTCGGCACCGAGGTGATAGAGTCTGATGCGGAAGGTCACAAATCGTTCAAATACATTAAGGGTCCTGTATTCACCAATATATTACTGGCCGACGAAATCAACAGGACGCCACCTAAGACACAGGCCGCCCTACTGGAGGTGATGCAGGAGTACAAAGTGACCTATGCTGGAAAGGATCACCTGATGGACCAACCGTTCTTCTTGCTGGCAACGCAAAACCCCATAGAACAATCCGGGACCTTTCCATTGCCTGAGGCGCAGGTGGATCGATTCCTGATGTATGTAGTGATCGACTATCCAACAGGGCAGGAAGAGGAGGAAATCCTGAAAATCACTACCGGGAAAAGACCTGAACGGATTGAATCCGTCCTTACGGGTCCGGAGATCATTCGGTTGCAGCAGTTGACCAGGGATGTTTTCATTGACGATGCGCTGATCACCAAAGTGAGCATGTTGGTCAGAAACACCAGGCCGGAAACTACCTCTGAAAGCATGATCAAGGAATATGTTGACTATGGCGCTGGACCCAGAGCTGGACAAGCTATCATCATGGCAGCAAAGGCCTATGCTATGATGAACGATCGTTTTTCTGTTATTCCCGATGATATCACGGCCGTGGCATTACCGGCACTTAGACATCGAATCCTACTGAATTTCAAAGCCGAATCCGAAGGAATGACCACGGACAAGATTGTCCAACACGTCATAAAAATGATATAGTGGTCGCCAACACCTTTCATATCGACCCAAAACTCATTGCTGTCGTTCGCGACTTGGAGTGGGTGATCAAGGCCATTGCGCTTGGGCACTACAATGGCCACAAAGTGAGCAAGAAGTTGGGGTCCGGGATTGAATTTAGCCAGTACAGGCCTTACAGCCAAGGGGATGACCTCAGGCAGTTAGACTGGAAGATGTACGCGCGTACCGATAGATTTTATATCCGGCAATCTGAAACGGAGGCGGATATTGAAGTGAACTTCATTATCGATACATCAAGGTCCATGCGATACGAGGAAGATGGCTTGGACAAGTTGACGTTTGCCAAGTTGCTTTGTGGTGTTTTGGCCTTTATCGCAAAGGAAAATGGGGATACCATTCATTTGTCAGGACAGGATGCAACGACGCGTAAGAACGATTCTCGTCAGTGGATACGATTGCTCAATCGACTGCATTTGGCCGGGGAAACAGATCGATTTGTGAAGCCACACATACAAGGTGGGCGTCACAGAGAGCTCTACGTGATAGTGAGCGACATGTACGAAGAAGAGCGTATTTTACCTTTTGTTAAATCGCTGAAAACGAGACGAAATGAAGTGATCCTCTTTCATGTGCTTGGCGCGAAAGAGCGCAGTTTTGATTTTCGGGGGACCGTAAAAATGAAGGACCTGGAAACATCCGAGACCCTCCAGTTGAACGCAGATGCATACGGCGACCAATATCGTGAAAGCCTTGGGCATTGGTTGGAGGGTGTCAAACAGGAATTGCTCATTTCTGGCATAGACTATTATGACGTAGATTTTAATGTTGCTGTGGACCTCGTGGTTCAGCGTTTTTTGAACTTAAGAAAAAGACTTTTGTGATGACTTTGCTGGCACCTCTATATCTCTTGGCTTTGATTGGGTTGCTTGTGCCGGTATTGATTCACCTGTGGAGCCGAAACGCCTCTTCCATCGTCATGTTTGGCAGTTTGAGATTTCTCAAGGAGACAGAAACGCGTAAAGCGCGAAACCTGTGGCCTTCTCAGTGGTTATTGCTGGTTATCCGATGCCTGTTACTGGCAGGGCTGATTTTGGTGATGGCAGAATGGGTACGATCGACGACTGGTCGAAGTGTGGACAGCGTCTATTTGCTTGATACCCGGTACAAGCAGGCCGATTGGCTGCCGACATTTGTCGACACACTTACCGGGAGTTACGAAATCAGGTGGATTGCTGAGGACTTCCCATATTTCGACGAGGAATTCAAATCGGTAGCAGCCGATTACTTCTCGATCCTCTCAGATCCTCCAATACTGGATGCCGCCAGATGGATTGTAATATCTCCTGTGCTTCAACAAGACTTCAGGGGTTCAAGTAAAATGCTACCTGTCCGATATGAATGGATCAAGCCACCAACCAGTCCTCAGGAAGTGCAAAGGCTGAGTTATGAAAAGGAGGGAGACTTTCGTCAAGTCAATGCCACTACGGATGAATGGCAGACAACCTATTTATTTTCGGAAGGCGATTCAGGCGAGCCGATTACAATCACCTTTTTCATTACTGAGGCAGAGATGGATCAAGATATCAGTAAGGTGTTCAGAGCAGCCTTGGCCACGCTGGAAGATCTGAGTCCTGTGTCTTTCAAGGAGGTTGAAAACTGGCAGGACGCCGACTGGGTGTTTTGGTTTAAACCAGGGGGTATTCCAAAACGCCGGAAACTTGTTTTTGCAGACAGCCAACTGCTCAATGGATGGTCAAGTGTTATTCCAGGTGTGTACAGGGTTGCTGCTGACATGACGGCGGATGAGGCCCTGAAGATCAACTTGCCAGGTTTAATCCTGGATGCGGTCCTGGCTTCCGGAATTGATGCATCAGGGGATCAGATTACCATGGACACGGCTGGGTTTGGATTTGATGAAAGAACATCAAAGCAGGAGCAGATCAATACTCCAGTTGGACCGTATCTGTGGATTTTCATTATCACACTTTTTTTAATGGAAAGAGGGCTTAGCTATATATCTGAGGAAGGATGAATGCCCTTGAAACCATATCACATATCAAGTTGAGATGGCAGCGCAGGCTCTGGCTCAGGTCCATTTCCTGGTGGTTGCTGACCCTGGCACTATGCACGTGGCTTTTTTTGATGTCAGCTTCCTATTGGGTTTGGGTGCTCGCGGCGGCCATCACAATAGCAATTCTCAGCTATCGGGTGTCAAGACTTCCGCAGCAGGAAGCGGTCGTTCAGCTGATTAACGAGCAGATTGGCGACGTTCAATATAGCGGTGCACTGTTTATTCAGGATGCTGATACCGCATTGGGAGCATTGCAGCGTAGGCGAGCCCTTCAGCGATTGGAAAAGGTGGATTTGCATTTCCGATTTCCTGTCGCATGGAAAGATGTTATGGTCGTTAGCGTTCTTTCGGTATTGGGGGCGGTTCTTGTGTCCGCGGTACTGCCCACGGACCTACCTAAATCACCACAGTCCGAGTTGGCTTCAACTTATCTCATTAGTGGGGAGAATGCAGAGGTGTCAGACACGACAAAGATTAAAGGTATTCGCGCCAGCATTGACCCACCTCAGTACACAGGTCTTCGCAGGCGGGTGAGCGAAGATCCCAATCTCTCTCTCATCGAGGGTGCGGAGGTTTCGTGGGCCGTCAGTTTTTCTGCGGAACCCGCCGCAGTATGGATGGTATTGAACAATGAGGACAGTGTCGCACTTAGCAAATCCGGTGGAGAGTGGGTCACCCGTCTGCAAGCAAAAGCAGCCATTTATGCCATCCGTTTTCGAGACGTAAAAGATCAGGTTTTTTCCACGCCCTATTATGCCATGCAGCTGGTTGAAGACCAGCCACCAGAAGTGCAGATTACAGATGTCCCGCAATTCCAGCGCCTCGAATTCTCACCGACACTGTCACTACCCTTCAAAGTAAGAATGAGTGATGATTTTGGCCTTAGTGGAGGCTATCTCGTCGCTACCATCACTAAGGGTTCGGGGGAGGCTGTCAAATTTCGAGAGCTGAAAATTCCATTCCCGAAAATCCCAAAAGGCAAGTCCTTCACTTCAACGGTGGAATTACGAATTAGTGATTATGATATGGAACCAGGCAACGAGCTCTACTTCTATGCCTATGCCGAGGACAATCGTGAACCCAGCCATCAAAGTAGTAGGACAGAGACGCACTTTTTTGTGCTGAAAGACACCTCACAGGTTGAATTCTCTTTGCAAGGTGCCTTGGGTGTGGATCTCATGCCAGATTATTTTCGAAGTCAGTTGCAAATCATTCTGGATACGGAGAAGCTGGTCAGTGAGAAGCGCCAGATGGATACCCATGACTTCAATTCGGCTAGTAATGCGCTGGGTTTTGATCAGAAAGCCCTACGCTTGAAATATGGACAGTTCATAGGCGAGGAGGAGGATAGTGGTCTTGAGGTCGACCGTGAAACCCCGGAGGTAGCACCTGAAGGGACCGAAGAAGATCAGGAGAGCACAGTGAGACGATTTGGGCATGATACAGACCATGAAAATGAGGAAGGTGAATGGATGGACCGTGGTGCCGACCATGATGGTCACGATCATGATCATCATGGCCACAATCATGGCAACATGGGCCAGAATCATGAAGGACACCTTCATGAAGAAAGCATGGATCCGGACGCAGAAGAGGATCCGCTCGAAGGATTTCTGCATAATCACGAAGACGAAGAGACGGCCACTTTCTATACGCAGACACTCAAGTCGAAATTACGCGCGGCGCTCAGCGAAATGTGGGATGCAGAACTCTACTTGAGGCTATATCAACCAGAGAAGTCACTTCCTTACCAGTATCGGGCTCATGAGTTGCTGAAAGAAATCAGAAATCATGCCCGCATCTATGTGCAAAGAATAGGATTTGATCCACCATCTGTCAATGAAGCTGAAAGCCGGCTTAGCGGCGATCTTGATGAAATCCACAACAGACATTTTGAGGTGGAAGTGTTGGATGAGGATGACTATCTAAGCATTCGGAGAGCGATCAAAGTAGTTTCTGACCTACAATCAGGCGAAGAGTTCATTCAGGAAATGAGGGACGATCTGGAGACGGCGGGAACATTCGTAGCCTCTTTGGTCATGGAAAACCCTGGACTGCATCTACGATTGCTGAATAGACTGCGGTCGCTTATTGATTTGCCGAAAGTGGAGTATGCGCACCTTGCTGAACTACAGCTACTTACAAGGGAGCTAACAAGCCTTCTACCTTCGGAAACTCAGCAGCCCGAGGCTGTGCTCTGGGAGGAAAGCCCATACACCCAAAATTTTGTGGAACAACTATCCGATCGATTCACGCAATGAGTTTTCTTACACCGTTGACCTGGGAGTTGTTGGTGCTCGCGCTGCTGATATTAGCCTTCGTAATTTTTTTGGATTTTCGTTACACTGGTAGGGGAGGTAGATGGATCCGATTCACACTGACCTTCACGACCATGGCTGCTGCCATGGCGTTGTATCTACGACCTTTTTGGCTGGAAGAGGCACCCGGTGGCAAGTTGGCCATCATCACCTCCTCTATTTCTGATAGTCTGATTACCAATCTGCAGCTTCAGGACTACGAAATGGTGAGTGACTTCCAAACATTCTCCATGGAGCAGGAAAAAATGAATGCCCAACGTTTGCTCGTAGCAGGGGTCGGATTGGCTCCATGGGAATTGGACGCATTGGAAGAGCCATTTGAGTATGTGAGAGAGCTGGAACACCATGAAGGGTTGATTGACTACACGACTAGCAACCTTGCCGTGGGGGTCAATGGGCGATTGATGCTGAAATATGCAATAAATGCCGACGCCGGCATCTTGATTCAGGGATCGGGACTACCACCGATAGCACGAAAGATCCGGGCCAATAGCAACCTGATGGAAGTTGATTTATTGCCGCAGGTTTCTGGGAATTTAGTTTGGGAGATCGCCCTGGTTCGCGAGAAAGACACCATAGCTATCGAGAAACTTCCGGTCATGGTCAACGAAGCTCCTCAACGAAATGTCCTGGTACTCTCAGGTGCTCCATCGTTCGAACTCAGGTTTATAAAATCATACCTGCTGTCGACAGGGTTGGGAGTGGCAGAGCGGCAACAATTGTCCCGTGATGCGGTATTCGAGGCTTTTGCCGGAATGAATGAGGTTCCCCTGAAACGACTGGACATTGAGGTGCTTTCTTCGTTTGCAGTGGTGATCATGGATGATGTGGCTTATGCTGCCCTCAGCAACTTGGAGAAAACCGGAATTGATCGACTGTTGGCGCTGGGACGTTTGGGCCTGATCTGGTTGGGAAAAGGCGAGTATCAAGGGTACTTCGATGCCATGGAGGGAGAGATAGAGGAGGTGCTTTTTGGCCAAACTGGTAAAGATCCCGGGATTCTGTTGAAGTCCTTTCCAGTGCTGTTGCAGGGCAATCATACGCCAGTAAAACAGGGCAATACTGTGACCGGATGGGTGGTCGACCGAGGCCTGGGTAAGGTGCTTGTGCCGAGATTTGCTGATAGCTTCAAGCTGAGACTCAAAGGCAAGGAGCGGCTATACAACAACTTCTGGAGCAGACTTTTTGATCCGGTTTTACCGGGGTTAAACACACGAAGCGGCTTTAGATCACCTCGTTTTCCTAGGGTGAATGCACCAACACATATCGATCTGGCGTATTCTGATTCAATTGCAGAGGTGAAGATTGGGGATGTGAGAGTAGGGATTAATCAATCGTGGTTTAGTCCAAATATGGCTAGTGTGAAATGTTGGCCTTCAAGTCGTGGATGGACAAATGTCGAATTGAACGACAGATCTATTGGTTCTTTCTTTGTATTTGACAGCGCTGATTGGGCACTCCAATATTTCGATGTAACAAGCCGCGCCAATGAAATGCAAAGTTCATTGTTGGCGACAAGTCCTGTTGAAACCAAGTACCGCAAGGCTTTCGTACCTAAATGGCTTGCCTTTGCGGTTGTATTGTTGAGTATGGCAGGTCTTTGGCTAGAACGACGCCTGAATTAGAACAACTCTTGGGAAATTGAGTTAGAAGATCGTTGTGAGACGATTTCCACTGATATAAAAACAGTGAGGATTCTGATCATTCCGATTTTCTTTGCGGCATGCTAATAAGGCTTTACTACGCATTTATACTCTTAGTTTCCATAGTCGGGCAAAACGTCCATGGTCAGTCGTTGCAGGCGAGATACACCAATACGCCAATTGTCATCGACGGGATACCCGAGGATACCTGGCTCAGTGCCGATTCCGCTTTCGATTTCCAACAATACTTTCCTTTCGACTCCTCCCTGGCTGAAGCCCAGACAGTGGCGAAAATCCTCTATGACGATCAGAACATCTACATTTTGGGGATCATGTTCAATAAGCCTGGAGACCGGTCCTATGTTACTCCTTCCTTGCGACGGGATTTTCGGGGTGAAGCCAATGACAGCTTTACGGTCATTTTTGATCCGTTTAAGGATCACACCAATGGCACTCTATTCGGCATAAATCCCTTCGGCGTACGTAGGGAGGGTTTGATCGTGAATGGTGGTAGTGGCAATGGCGCATTTAGTCTCGATTGGGACAACAAATGGCGGGGACAGGCACGCCAGTATGACGGATATTGGCTGGCAGAAATGGCCATTCCCTTCAAGACCTTGCGCTTTGCGGCGGATCAGGATAGTTGGTACATCAACTTCTACCGGGTAGATAGTGAATACGCTGAACGGTCCACATGGAGCCCAATCCAAAGGAATTTCTCCATCATCAACATGGCCACCCACAGAACGTTGTACTGGGATCAACCAACGAAAAAACCAGGGCTGAATGCCTCTGTTATCCCTTACGTCGCGGCGAATTCGGATACCGATTTTTTGGAGGAAGGGCAAGATGATAGCGGCCTGGCCGCAGGTGTGGACCTCAAATACGCCGTAACCCCGGGTCTCAATCTGGACGTGACCATCAATCCGGACTTTTCGCAGGTGGAAGTTGACCAACAGGTCACCAATCTGGACCGCTTTGAGATCTTCTTCCCAGAGCGGAGACAGTTTTTTCTCGAGAATGCCGATCTCTTCGCCAATTTCGGCAACAGAGGCACACGGCCCTTCTTCACCCGAAGAATTGGCGTAGCTGTAGATACTGCCACGGGTCAGAATATCCAGAATACCATTCCGGCTGGGATTCGATTGAGTGGAAAAGCGAATGAATCTCTGAGAATAGGTGTCCTTTCCATGCAAGCTGCCGATGATGAAGCCAACGGCCTGCCCTCATACAACTTCTCTGTGCTGACAGCTCAACAAAAGGTATTTACCCGATCCAACATCAATTTCCTGGTCGTAAACAAAGAGACCTTCGACAGTGAATCGGGATTTGATAACATGGAGTTTTCGCGTTTCAATCGAACTTTTGGATCTGATTTCAATCTGGCGTCGGCAGACAATCGCTGGAATGGAAAGATATTTTATCACCACTCCGTATCTGAAGACCAGCAAGATGACCCCTTCGCGACAGGTATGTTTCTCAACTACAGCAACTATGCGCTTTCCGTCGACGTGTTCTCACAGATGGTTGGATCCGGATACAATCCAGAGGCTGGATTCGTCCGCCGCACAGACATCCGCCAATTGGCATCAACCACGCGCTATAGCTTCTTCCCGAGCCGTGGGAAAATCCAAAGTCACGGCCCTGGTTTTGACTTCGATATGGTCGGAAATAGCACCTATGGTTTCCTCGATTGGGATGTCAACATTCTCTATGATATCAGGTGGAGGTCAACTGCGAGGTATTCCATGAGATTGAGGAGGCAGTACACCTACCTGTTCGAACCTTTTGATCCCTCGCAAAGCGACGGAGAAGAGCTGGCCGCTGATACTGACTATCGCAACTTTCAAATCATAGCCAGCTACACCTCTGATGCTCGCCGAAAGTTCTTCTATGAGCTACGGACCAGGTCAGGGCAATATTTTAATGGTGAAAGGTGGAATCTGACTGGCTCAGTTGGATACCGATATCAGCCACTTGGGTTTACAACAGTTGATTTCAATGTCAACCGAATTATCCTACCTGAGCCTTTGGAGACGGTCACGCTACTATTGATTGGACCACGGGTAGATTTGACCCTGAGGAAGAATCTGTTTCTGACTACCTTCCTGCAGTACAATAGTCAAATCGAAAACCTGAATATCAATACCCGCCTGCAGTGGCGTTTTGCCCCGGTATCAGATATCTTTTTCGTGTACACAGACAATTACTTTGCCTTCCAGGATGAGGGGTTTGTGCGGTTTGGTGGACCCAAGACCAGGGCCCTTACCTTCAAGGCGACCTATTGGTTCAATCTGTGATTTGAGGAGTCAGATATAGTCCACGATCATGAGGATGGCCAACGCTGTTTCCGCATCTCCATCTTCCAGGTAGCGCTTGCCAAGATGGTGCAACCCGTCTTTGATGAGGTCCCTTTGATTCTCATGCTCCAGAAAAATCTCCTTGACCTCCATTGACTCTTTCGAGTGAAAGATCGTAGCTTCAGATGGGAGCTCTTTCACATTGCCGAGACGTCCCATATTGTTGGCACTTAGGATGTTACTGTTGCGAATGCTCTGTGATAGCATGTCTACCCCAATACCTCTCATAGATAGTGGTTTTGGGATTTCGAACAGGCATTCAGGTTTGGCCCTGATGTACCAGTTCTCTCCCATTCTTCCAACAAAGTCCAATTTTTTTGAATCGGGAAGGCCATCCTCCTTCAGATATGCTTCTTTGAAGTGCATGCGCTTCACCTCAGCGATGATCAGGTTCCCTGCTCCACCTTCTTCTCCCAGCGTGATGACATCGTTGACTGTGCACTCGAAGGATATCGGTGCCTCGCCCACTCGAGGGGGTTGTATGTAGTCGGAATCTACTGGGGTTAGACCGGCCTTGATGAACTCATTTACATCCTTATCATATTCGGTACTTGCCAGGGACATCTTTTCTACCAGATCGTAGGTCACTATATTGATCACAACCTCACGGACTTGCATGATATTGTTATAAGTATCCTTCTGCGTGCTGTCCCTTCCCCGCCTTGAAGGAGAGAAGATCATGATGGGTGGATTGGAGGAGAACACATTGAAGAAGCTAAAGGGGCTCAGGTTGACATTACCATCCTTATCCACTGTACTGGCAAAAGCGATAGGCCTTGGTGCTACAGATGCCAGTAAGTAAGCATGTCTTCTTTGTTGGTCCAGTGAGCTGGGGTCGAGCGATATTGAATGGTCTTCCAAGGGTATTTCTAGTTAGCAGGCAAAACTTGGGTAATAACTTCTCCAAATCCAACTCTTGTGTCTCCTTTTTTGGCAAAACCCCTCATTGAAATGGTATCACCATCCTCAATGAAGGTTCGGGTTGCGCCATTCTTTAACTGGATCGGATTTTTGCCACCCCAACTCAGCTCCAGCATTGAACCGAATGAGTTGGTTGTGGGTCCGCTTATGGTGCCTGAAGCCATCAGGTCACCCACATTGATATTGCAACCATTCATGGTATGGTGGGTAAGTTGCTGAGCCATGTTCCAGTACATATACTTGAAGTTGGACTCACAAAGCAGATTGTCCTGTGCGTTTTCAGGTTGTATCGAGACCTGCAGGTCAATGTCAAGATTTCTTGGTCCTTCGTACTGCAGATAGGGTAGAACACTGGGTGTTTGCGAAGGTCCTGCCACTCGATAGGGTTCCAGTGCTTCCATGGTTACAATCCAGGGTGAGACCGACGAAGCAAAGCTCTTGGCTAGAAAAGGACCCAGGGGAACGTATTCCCACTTCTGCACGTCCCGCGCTGACCAGTCGTTGAAAAGCACCATCCCGAAAATGTGTTCTTCGGCATTGGCCGTCGTCAAGGTTTGACCCAGGGCTGTAGGTTTTCCGACAATAAAGGCCATTTCCAGTTCAAAGTCCAATCGCTTGGTAGGAGAGTGTACCGGCGGGCCTTCAACAGGTTTCAATTGACCATAGGGCCTGTGAATAGGCGTGCCCGAAGGGATAATAGAAGAGGCACGACCATGGTAACCCACGGGAATGTGCTTCCAATTGGGTAATAGGGCATTATCCGGATCTCTAAACATCTTCCCGACATTGGTGGCGTGTTCGATGCTTGAATAGAAATCAGTGTAGTCGCCGACTTTCACTGGTAAATGCATCTTCACACTGCCCATATCCACAAAAACATTGTCAGCCGACCTGAGGTGGGAGTTTTCGTTGCAGAGTTCAGCCTGTATCACCTCCCTGACCGCATTGGTCGTCTCTTTTCCCAAGGCGATGAAGTCGTTGAGAAATTCATTTTCCAATACCTTGTCCGGTAGCTGGAGATCTTGGAAAATCCCCAGTCGTTTGACCCCGGGAAGGTCGATAACCTTTTTTCCTATTGCGACCCCGATTCTCTTGGGTTCGTTGTTTACAGAGAAAATACCAAAGGGTAAATTATGTATGGAGAAGTCACTATCTGCTTCAACAGGTAGCCAACAATTCATGGTGTTCATATTAGTTTTTAGGGTCTAACCAGGATTGGTAGTAGGTGCCATCATCAAGAGCGATTGCTTGCTCTGTCAGGCTTAGTGGCTTGAAGGTATCTATCATGACCGCCAGTTCGGCCGTTTCTTTCTGTCCAATACTTCGTTCATATGCCCCAGGGTGTGGCCCGTGCGGGATGCCCGCCGGATGGAGCGACATGTATCCTTTCTCTACATGATTCCGGCTCATAAAATCTCCATCGACATAGTAGAGGAGTTCATCGCTATCGATGTTGGAATGGTTGTAGGGTGCAGGTATCGCCTTGGGGTGATAATCGTAAAGCCTGGGGCAGAAGGAGCAGACCACGAAGGCCGAGGTTTCGAAGGTCTGGTGCACAGGTGGTGGCTGGTGTACTCGTCCGGTAATAGGTTCGAAGTTGTGTATGGAGAATCCATAGGGAAAGTTGTAGCCATCCCAACCCACCACATCAAAAGGGTGAGCGGCATATACCAGCTGGTGAAGCATACCTTGCTTCTTGATCTTCAACAGAAACTCACCTTTTTCATCAATCGTGGGCAGATCTTGTGGCAGTTTGTAGTCGCGCTCACAAAAAGGTGAATGCTCAAGCATTTGACCAAACCAGTTGCGATATCGTTTCGGGGTGTAAATAGGATGAAAGGACTCGGAAATGAGCAGACGATTGTCTTCTGTGTCAAATTCGATTTGGTAGATCATTCCCCGAGGTATGACCAAATAGTCGCCGTACTCAAAAGGAATGTCGCCCAGGAAGGTCTTGAGTGTACCCGAACCTTGATGCACAAAGAGAAGCTCGTCGGCATCGGTGTTCTTGTAGAAATAATCCTTGATGGAATGCCGGGGAGCTGCTACAGAAATGATGATATCGCTGTTGACGAGTAGCGGAACCCTGCTTTCCAGGTAATCATCTTGCGGCTTGGCTTCAAATCCCCTCAGCATCCTGCTGGTTAGGTTTTTCTCAACTGCGATCTTGGGCGAAAGGTCCAGGGCCTCCAATACCTCTCGTACCATGGTAGGGCGATTGACATGGTACAACAATGAGGACATCCCGTCGAATCCAATAGTACCAAACAATTGCTCATAGTACAAACCACCACCGGGCTTCTCGAAAATCGTGTGTCTTTTAGGAGGTATTTTTCCGAGCTTGTGATAGATGGGCATGGGCTTTGGATTTTGGGTAAAACTAGAAAAATAACAGCTCAAAATAGTTGTCATGACAAATAAAATAGCTGAAAATGACCATTTCTGACGGGTTTTGGGTACGTGAGTCAAGAAAAATACCCAGAATTGGGTATTGTGGTGCGTAGGGCAGATATCTACTTTTGAATTGTGGCATTTGCTACACAACAACTAGAGCTTTCTAGCTTTACGCCGCCTGTGAAGACCCTTCCAAATTGGTAAGGGTCTTTCTTATTTAAGGAAATTCTTGATTTCCGTGGCAAGCAAATCCGCGGCTTCAGGTTTGTTCCTGAACCACAATTCAGGTTCTATCAACTCTAGCTCCATCACTGCCAACCGTCCTTGGTTGTCGTAGATCATGTCGACCCTGGCGTAGAGGGGTGGAGGCTCACAGTTGGCAGCAGCTCGTTCAGCAAAAGCAATTTCATCGGGAGCCGCTTCATAATCATGTACAGTGCCACCGAAGTCGTCCTGAACCCTGAAATCACCCTCTTTTGCAACTTTTTTCACGGCATGGCTGTATTTGCCTCCAATGACGATCAGGGAGAACTCACCTTCGGCCATGACGAAGTCTTGTGCTTCCTGGACAATCATGGGTTGCTTTTCCAATAGCTCTTGAAATAAGCCCTCGTATGCAGCGACCTGAGTCGATTTGATTAGGTGGGTATCCATGGCTGCGCCGGAGACGACAGGCTTAATGATCAGGTCTTTCCAACCATGCTCCTTAGCTACCTCTTGAAGTGTGCGTTGTTTTGGCCTGGTGACGAACGAGGATTCTACCACATTCACGCCCCTGGTCTGGAGATCCAATAGATATTGCTTATTGAGGTTCCAGAAAATCAATGGCCCGGGATTGATCAGTTGAGTTTGGGCGTCCACATTATTTAACCACTTCTGAAATTCATCCAGCCGCTCAAAATAGTCCCAGGTCGTCCGGAAAAGAAGATACCTCGATTTTGACCAGTCATACGAGGGGTCGGACCATGAAACGCGGTTGCATTTTAGACCCAGTCTTTCCAGCGCATGCTGTACCAGGGAGTCTTCCTGCAATATGTTGAGAATGTAGGGATCCTTAGGAATCGGATCCACGTAGCGATCCTCAGTAAGCAACGTGATGTCAACCAAAACAGGGTAGCTATTGGCGTGGATTGGCTACTACCAATATATCCGTACCCAGTAGGCGGTTGTCGGGAATGGTATACCAGCTTCTTTTGTTGGGGAGTCGGAGCGCTCCGTATTGGAAAACACCGTCCGTGGTAATTAATTCACCTTTCGTTTCTGCTTTATCCTGATAGAACTTATAGGCGATCAGGGCAAAGTCGTCTTTTCGGATATAGTAGTACCACGTATCTTTCTCGTAGGCGATTCTAAGCACGTAGGTAGGTACACCCTGAAGCTCCTCCTCTGTATATGCTTTGTCCAGGTTGGTGCCGGGATCAGTCAGTTTCATGGGCAAACCCCATAAGTACATGTAGTAGTTGCGCATGAGTTTGGCCCTATCACAGTCGGCCTCGCCTTTGATGATAAAGCATGAATCCAGGACAACACCGTGAATTTGCTCCTGATCTCGATTGAGCTGAAAAAAGCCCTGCTTATTGTCAAATTCTACCAGCGTCTGTCGTGCGGACCCATCCGGACGTTCTTCCCTGAATTCGAATTTACCATTGGCTTCAAACCATTCATTACTAGGGTCATGGAAAGCGATGGCTTTGTCCAGGATGTCTTCCGCGGTCAGTTCCTGACCCTTGGATAAGTTCGATAGAAAGAGAACAAAGGTTAAGAAAAGAGTCCAGTTCCGCATATTGGTCATTTTTATTTAAAAATAGATTAACTAAAGGATATGCTGAGGCGTTATCTCTGTGTATGGAAAAGACGAGCACAAAGAAGACCAAAAAGGCCATTACCAAGGAACAGATACGGTCGGCATATATGGAATACGTCTTGATTCAGGGAAAGGAACCCGGATCGATTTTTGCTTTTGCCAAAGACCTGAAAATACAGGAGTCAGATTTCTATGAGCACTTCAATTCATTCAATGCACTGGAGGGAGATCTGTGGAAATCGTGGTTCAAAGAGACCATCGAGGCGCTTCACAATGATGAGGCCTACCTACAATACACCATTCGAGAGAAAATCCTTGCTTTCTACTACACCTGGCTGGAAG
Organism: Cyclobacteriaceae bacterium; assembly: GCA_965601475.1. Lineage (GTDB taxonomy): Bacteria > Bacteroidota > Bacteroidia > Cytophagales > Cyclobacteriaceae > JAWPMT01. The sequence continues at coordinate 4,474,406 of OZ271832.1, forward strand.
TCATCAAGAATAACAGGAGCTTCGTGCTCATGCGACTGGGTGAGGTTGATCTCAAAAAGCCAATGCCCGTTTTCTGGAGAGGACTCAAGGCTTCATTCAGCAACTTCGTGGAGGATCTGATTCTTGAAGGAAAGGACACTGGTGAAATTGCTGATAGACCCTGGAGCAAGCAATATGACAAGGGCTTCTGGATGCAGTTCATGCTGATCACAAAATACTGGGCAGATGACGATAGTGACGGTTTCCAACAGACCGATGCCCTGATCGAGAAGGCCAGTCATTTCGCCATGGACATTATTGGCAAAGGGGCCATTGATTCTTTCCTGGACCTCGCAAAATTCCTTTATCAGCAAAGAAAGTAGCACTAAGATGAAAGAGCAGTCGAAGATACCTACGGGAAAAGTTTCCCGGGCGGCGAAGTTTGTAAAAACCGGAGCAAAAGTGGGCGGCAACTATTTGAAGCACTACTCCCGAAAACTGGTGAACAAAGACGCCACCAAGGACCAACTGGATGAAGATAACGCACGTGACATCTATGGTTCGCTCAGCGAGCTAAAGGGTAGTGCCCTGAAGGTTGCACAGATGCTGGCGATGGATAAAAATTTGTTACCGACTGCATACCAGGATCGTTTTGCCATGGGGCAGTACAGTGCACCACCATTGTCTTTTCCGCTGGTTGTGCAGACTTTCAGGAGGGCGTTCGGAAAAACACCAAACCAATTTTTTCAATCATTCACCAAAAATGCCGTGAATGCGGCATCCATAGGTCAGGTGCATAAAGCGACAAACGAAGGGAAGTCCTATGCAGTGAAAATTCAGTATCCTGGAGTGGCCGAGAGTGTGAAGTCGGATTTGAGACTTGTAAAACCCATTGCACTACGCCTTTTCAATCTGAATGAGCGGGAATTGGAACAATACATGGAAGAAGTCCAGGATAAGCTATTGGAAGAGACAGATTATGAGTTGGAGGTAAGCCGGTCCATGGAAATATCAGCCGCTTGCGGCCACATTCCTGACCTCTTTTTCCCTCAATATTATCCTGAGATGTCATCCGGTAGGATCATTACCATGGATTGGCTGGATGGAAAGCATATCAAGGAGTTTTTGGCCACCAATCCATCTCAGGAGGTTCGAAACCGATTGGGGCAAGCGATGTGGGAATTCTACCATCATCAGATCCACAATCTGAAGCAGGTTCATGCTGATCCGCACCCCGGCAACTTTCTGCTTCGTGAGAATGGTACCTTGGGCGTAATTGATTTTGGCTGTGTCAAAGTAATACCTGAGGACTTCTACGATGGCTATTTCAAGCTGATGAGCAGGGACCTTATCGAAAACGAAGCTGAGTTCCTACCTATTTTGAACGAATTGAATTTCCTCTATGACGATGATTCGGCATCGGAAAAGAAGATCTTCATTAGCGTCTTCAGGGAGATGACATCTCTATTGGGTAAGCCTTTTCATACTGATCGTTTTGATTTTGCCGATGACGACTATTTCAATCAGATATATGCACTGAGCGAGCGATTGTCCAAGATGAAGGAACTGAGAAATTCACGTCATCCCAGGGGTTCGCGGCACGGCCTGTATATCAATCGTACCTATTTTGGATTGTATACGCTGCTCAATGAACTTGGGGCCGAAGTTGTCACCACCAAACCGGCTTGGTTAGAGGGTTCAAAGGAAGTGGCCTGAATCATCAGATGAACTGGGTGCTGTTTTCAACATACCCATGATACTGCTCGGTATGCACCCCAAACCGATTTAGGAAGTCTACACCTTCATCATTGCTAATGCCTTTGTGTTGGGCGTATGAATTCAGGTAGATGACTTTTTTAATACCGGAGGTAAAGATAATTCGGGCGCATGCCAGACAAGGGGAGAGCGTTACGTATAGGGTTGAATCCTCTATGGTCGCTTTGTTTTTAACAGCGTAGAGGATGGCGTTTTGTTCCGCATGGATAGCCAGTGAGCATCCCCCTTTGGAGTCTCTGGGGCAACCGGCTTCCGGCCATTCTTCGTCACAATTGTGAGTACCGGCAGGAGGTCCGTTGTAGCCTATCGAAATGATGCGCGTGTCCCTCGTGAGCACGGCACCAACATGTCTCTTGATGCAATGGGAACGCGAGGCGAGATTGACTGCCAATTGCATGAAGATATCGTCGAATTCAGGTCTGGTCAAGGAGCTGTTTTTTGAAGCAGAGAGAGGCTAAAATAACAAAGCCCACCACGATGGGCGGGCTTTCGTCAATCTTTTAATTGTTGCTAGCAGTATTCTTTGAAGACTTCTTGCAAATGGTCTGATATCATTTGTGCCGACCGGCCTTCAATATGATGTCTTTCAACAAAATGAAGCAGGTCTCCATCTTTGAATAATGCAATCGAAGGTGAAGATGGAGGATAGGGTAGGGTATACTCTCTGGCCTTTGCCGTAGCATCAGTATCTACCCCTGCAAATACAGTGGCCAGGTTGTCAGGTTTCTTATCGCTTACATGCAGGGCATGTGCTACACCTGGCCTCGCCGTTCCGGCAGCACAGCCGCATACTGAATTGATTACGACTAGTGATGTGCCTTTTACATTGTTGAGGTGATCTTCCACTGCATCTGCAGTCTTCAGTTCCTCAAAACCGACTTGGGTCAGTTCTGACCTCATGGGTGCTACTAGTTCCTCAGGATACATATTACTAAATTTTATTGTCTGTTCATTTGTTACATAAATCCAAGTTCCAACCTGGCGGCTTCAGACATCATGTCTGTCGCGTAAGGTGGGTCGAAGGTGACTTCAACTTCGACGTCATTGACTTCCTCAACCTCGCTGATCCGGGCCTTGATTTCGTCCGGAATCGCCTCCGCAGAAGGACAGGCTGGAGAGGTCAGGGTCATCAATACGTGAATATTGTTTATTGGGAAAATATTGATCTCATAGATCAGCCCCAACTCGTATACATCAACAGGTATCTCCGGGTCATAGACCATTTTGATAGCGTCTACTACCTTCTCCTTCAATGCCAGTGATTTTTCTTCTGTCAGGTCACTCATATTCAAGCTTGTTTCTCCAGTGAATTATAGGCCAAAGCATAAATCTTCATCTGCTTGATCATGGCACTGAAACCATTGGACCTTTGGGTACCAATAAAGCGGTTCAAGCCAATGTTCTGTGGGAAGGAGATTTCTTCGTTTAGTATATGCTCTGGTCGCTGGCCAGACAAGACTCGTATCAGCAGGCTCACGAGACCCTTAGTGATCGCCGTATTTGAATCCCCTTTGAATAACACCTTACCGTCCTGAAATTTTGCCGTTAGCCAAACCTTTGACTGGCAACCTTTCACGATGTTTTCCTCGGTATGATCTTCTTCGGGTAATGATTCCATCTGTTCCCCTAGCTCCATGATGTAGTTGATGGTCATTTCAAAATCACCATCCAACATGGCAAATTCTTCCGCTAATTCCTGTTGATTTTCGGCAATGGAGGGCATCAATTCTTACTTATGAAACTTGTTGTAGATGTCACCGACCGCCTCTGCGAACGTGTCTATCTCTTCAACCGTGTTGTAAACCGCAAATGAGGCCCTGGCAGTTCCTTCAATTTGAAACTTCTCCATGATGGGCTGGGTGCAGTGGTGTCCGGTGCGTACAGCGATCCCTTTGGCGTCGAGAAACATGCCCAAATCAAAGGGATGTACTCCTTCCAGATTGAATGATAGCACTGACGCCTTATCCCTTGCGGTTCCGACTGGCTCAAATCCGGGTTGCGCTTCCAACGCCCGAGTGGCATGTTCAAGAAGCATACTTTCGTATGATGCAATATTGTCGTGCCCCAGTACCGTGATGAAATGGACGGCCTGGTTCAAAGCGATGACATCACCGATATTGGGCGTTCCTGCTTCGAATTTGTAGGGTATTTCTCCGTAGGTCGTCCCTTTGAAGGAAACCTCCTTGATCATTTCTCCTCCACCCTGATACGGATCCATTTTCTCCAAAACCGACCGCTTACCATAGAGGATACCCACGCCAGTAGGACCATACATTTTGTGGCCGGAGAATGCCAGGAAGTCACAGTTAAGGTCCTGGACATCAATTTTTTTGTGAGGTGCAGCCTGTGCTGCATCAATAAGTACTTTGGCACCCACGGATTTGGCTTTAGCTACCAGATCCTTAGCTGGGTTGATGGTGCCAAGGCTATTTGAAATATAGTTGAAAGCGACAATTTTGGTCTTCTCAGTAAGGAGACGCTCAAAGGCTTCCAGGTCGATCTCACCTGAGGGTGTGATTGGAGCAACCTTCAGCTCAGCGCCAACTTGACCGGCCAAAATCTGCCAGGGAACAATATTGGAATGGTGCTCCATTTCTGTGATGAGAATCTCATCTCCTGGCTTTAGGAACTTTCGCCCATAGGCCTGTGCTACCAGGTTGATGCCCTCAGTAGTGCCCTTGGTAAAGATGACTTCCTCCGCTTCATTCGCGTTAATGAAACGGCCGATGGCTTTTCGTGTCTCTTCGAAATCGTAGGTAGATCGCTCCGCCAAAGCGTGTACACCACGATGTATGTTGGCATTGTTGTGGTGGTAATAATGCGTCAGCGTATCGATTACCCGCTTGGGTTTTTGCGTGGTGGCGGCATTGTCAAAGTAAATAAGGTCCTTACCATTTACTTTCTGATGCAGCACCGGAAACTCCTTACGAATTTCTTCAATGTTCAAAGCCGTCGTTGTTATCATTTTTTGAGTCGCCTTGCTATGATTTCAGAAACTTCCTCCTTCACAACATCTACCGGAATGTTGCTCAAAGTATCTTCTGCAAACGCAATCAAGAGCATAGCCTTGGCAGACCTCTCGTCTAATCCCCTGGCTCTAAGATAAAAAATTGCTTCTTCATCCAGTTGGCCAACGGTGCATCCGTGAGAACATTTCACGTCATCTGCCCAGATTTCCAACTGCGGTTTAGTGTTTACCGTAGCAAAATCCGAGAGGCTGACATTGTTATTGGACTGGAATGCATTGGTTTTTTGGGCCCCTGGCCTAACGAAAATCTTGCCGTTGAAAACAGCCCTCGATCGATCGTCCACAATCCCCTTATACAATTCGTTGCTGTAACTATTGGGGAACTTGTGATCAACATTGGTGTGATTATCCACATGCGTACTGCCATCCAGGAGGTAAAGCCCACCCATATGGCTTTCGCAATTTTCGCCCTGTTGAGCAATATGAAGATTGTTTCTGACAAGTTTCCCCGAGAACGACACCGTGTTAATGTAGAAACGGCTGTCTCTTTCCTGATCGGCATCAAATGAGTCCACGACCAGATGCTGATTGCCGAATACCTGTACTTTGTTCCAGTTGACCACCGCATTTTGGCCAACACTTGCGTGTGTCCAGGGATTGAAGAAAAGAGGCCCTTCACCAAGGAAGATATGTTTTTCTACAATATCCAACTCACGAGAAGGCCCAACTTTCAGTGTGATTTGGGGTTGTGAAATCACTTGGCCCTCCCGGAAATCATGAAAGTGGTAGACAAAAACTGCTTCTCTACCGCCCGTGGTTTTTTCAATGCTCGTTCCGCCTTTTGAAAAAGCCAGATTGAGCAAGGCAAAAGGATCCAAAGTATCCTCTAGCTTCTTCTGTAACTGCTCACTGCTGATGGTTCCCAAAACAATGCCTCCTTCGATTTTCGAAAGCGCCGATTCAAACCTTCCATTGACAAACACCAGGTGTGAGCCTGCTTCGTCGTAGAGGTGTTTGGTTACCTCATCTATGGAAACGCCCACTGCCGTCGTCTTCAGGAAGTCTATCGACTTTTCGACCAACGTCGCAAAGGGTGAGTATTTGTATTCCTCGAACTTCCTGGTAGGGAAGCCCAGGTTGGAGAATCTTTCAAAGGCCAAACTGCGGATTTCGGTGTATCCATCATTCTGGGCACTTAGCTGAAGTGCTTCATGGCTTGCACTGACTGCATCCATTTTTGTCATGACGCCTTCCATATCAAGCGAGTTGGCCATCGACTTCTTCCTTTATCCAATCGTATCCTTTTTCTTCCAGTTCCAGGGCCAGGGATTTATCACCGGACCTTACGATTCTTCCCTTATAAAGCACATGCACGTAATCCGGCACGATGTAATCCAGCAAACGTTGGTAGTGCGTGACGACAATGGTAGCGTTGTCCTTCGATTTCAGGGTGTTTACACCATTGGCCACGATGCGAAGCGCGTCGATGTCCAGTCCCGAATCCGTTTCATCCAGGACTGCCAGCTTGGGTTCCAGCATCGCCATTTGGAATATTTCATTCCTCTTTTTCTCTCCGCCAGAGAAACCTTCATTGAGTGAGCGGCTGAGCAGCGACTGATCAATCTCAACGAGTTTCATCTTCTCCTTCATGAGTTTCAGAAAGGAAACTGCATCCAGGGCCTTTTCACCACGGTGTTCTCTAACTTGGTTGATGGCCGTTTTGAGGAAATTGGTCGTGCTTACCCCAGGGATTTCAACCGGATACTGGAAAGCCAGGAAGATGCCTTCCCTGGCACGTTCCTCCGGTGCCAAATCCGCAATGTCATTGCCCAGATATTCGATGGTCCCTTCCGTTACCTCATAATCCTCTCTCCCAGCAAGGACAGATGCTAATGTACTCTTTCCAGACCCGTTTGGCCCCATGATAGCGTGTACCTCACCCGCTTTCACATCGAGATCGATCCCGTTCAATATTTCTTTGTCCTCTATCGAGGCGCGTAGATTTCTGATTTTCAGCATTTCTGAGAATTTTAAAACTTTTTGTGATTACCCTACGCTGCCTTCCAGCGTAAGCGCCAATAGTTTTTGTGCCTCCACGGCAAATTCCATCGGCAGTTTGTTCATGACTTCCTTGGCGAAACCATTGACGATCAAGGCCACGGCACTTTCTTCATCCAATCCCCTTTGTAGACAATAGAAGATCTGGTCCTCCCCAATTTTGGAGGTTGTGGCTTCATGCTCTATTTGGGCCGTTTTGTTTTCCGCGTCAATGTATGGAAAAGTGTGCGCCCCGCATTGGTCGCCCATCAGCAGTGAATCGCATTGAGAGAAGTTCCGAGCGTTTTCTGCACGTCTCATCACATGAACCTGACCCCTGTAGCTATTTTGCGATTTGCCAGCAGAAATTCCCTTAGATACGATTCTGGAGCGCGTGTGCTTACCAATATGGACCATTTTGGTCCCGGTATCGGCTTGCTGATAGTTGTTGGTTACGGCTACGGAGTAGAATTCACCCACAGAGTGATCGCCTTTCAGGATGCAACTGGGATATTTCCAGGTGATGGCAGATCCTGTTTCTACCTGGGTCCATGATATCTTGGAGTGATCGCCTGCGCAGAGACCGCGTTTTGTCACGAAATTGTAGATGCCTCCCTTACCGTCTTTGTCACCAGGATACCAGTTTTGGACAGTGGAATATTTTACTTCAGCATCTTTCGCAGCGTAGATTTCAACTACCGCGGCATGGAGCTGATTTTCATCGCGCATAGGTGCAGTACACCCTTCAAGGTAGGATACGTAGGAGTTATCCTCAGCAACGATGAGCGTGCGCTCGAACTGCCCGGTATTGGCAGCATTTATTCTAAAATAAGTTGACAACTCCATTGGGCACCGCACACCTTTAGGTATGTAGCAAAAAGAGCCATCCGAGAATACCGCCGAATTGAGGGCGGCAAAGTAATTGTCATGAGATGGGACAACGGAGCCCAGGTATTTCTTCACGAGCTCTGGATGTTCCTGAACAGCCTCGCCAAAGGAACAGAATACAATGCCGAGTTCCGAAAGTTTGTCTTTGAACGTCGTCGCCACTGAAACAGAATCAATGACTGCATCCACTGCTACACCGGTTAGCCGCTTTTGCTCCTGCAATGAAATTCCAAGTCGCTCGAAGGTTTTGAGCAACTCAGGATCTACCTCATCCAGGCTTTCTGGTTTTTTCTGTTGCTTGGGCGCGGAGTAGTATTTGATGTCCTGGTAGTCGATACCCTGGAATTGAACATTGGCCCATTGGGGCTCGGTCATTTCCTTCCATTTCCGAAAAGCCTCAAGGCGCCATTCCAACAACCATTCAGGTTCGTTCTTCTTGGCCGAAATGAATCGAACTATGTCTTCACTTAATCCCTTGGGAGCCTCGTCTGCTTCGAAATCTACAGACCAGCCATGTTCATACTCTTTGGAGGTAAATTCCTCTAAAATCTGATCGTCTTTGCTCATTTAGAAACGTTTCTTTAGTAGCAACAGCTACAAAGTAAAATCTTATTTGGATCAATTCTAAATAAGAATCTAATTAACGACCAAAAGGTTTGACGGCAGCAGCTATTTTTAAAATTTTAGATGTCGATTCAGGCTCTCCTCAAGCGAAATAAAGGTTTCGGTGCGTTCAATGCCTTCGACTTTTTGAATCTGGTCATGCAATACATCCTTTAAGTGCTTGGTGTCTTTGCAGTGAATTTTGATGAATATGTTGTAGTTGCCCGTCGTGTAATGAATTTTCACGATCTCGTGGATCTCCTTCAATTCAGATACCACCCGATCATACAAGGAGCTCTTCTGTAGGTAGATTCCCATAAAGCAGGTGACGTCGTATCCCAATTTGGAGTAGTCCATCTTAAGTGTAGTGCCGCTCACTACACCCATTTCTTCCAATTTCTTCATGCGGACGTGCACCGTGCCACCTGAAACGAAGACTTTTTTTGCTACTTCCGTGTATGGAATTTTCGCATCCTCCATCAAAAGATTGAGGATTTTGAGGTCTATATTGTCAATTTCGTAATTCTTAGCCATTTCAAGGAGGTGTTTTTATGAATAGTGCGAATATTTGACTTCGAAATTATATGATTTCGAAACTTTTGCCAAAATTATTAAAAAATTTTTAAAGAAATAATCAAGGACTTATGTTTGTCTCAACAAAGAGCAATGAGACGCATTGTTCGACTCACTGTAGGGTGATGAAATTGGCAGACATGCCCTCCTGTCTCGGGGGTGAAGATAAGGGACAAAGCCCGGTGGATCACGGTGATATAATCTATCACGGTGATTTATCGGGGCTAACCGCTTCGTGGAGGTTCGAATCCTTCCCCTACAGCCATCATTTTTGGGTTAATGTTGTTTATTTTGAATTAGGTCTTCTTAGGGGTGAGAAGGCCTTTTTCATTTTTTGGGCCTTGGTAATTAGAGAAGCCGATCCCTCCGTGTCGTTATCTTTGCATGTTTCGGCATTATATTTAACCCCCAATAAACATTAACCGAAGATTTGCAATGGCAAACCAACCCTGGCTAGAATTTTACCCTAAAGAAACGCCCCATGAAATAGATCCGGATCAATATCATTCACTGCCGGAGATGTTTGAAAAATCTTTTGAGAAATACGGTGATAGTCCGGCTTTCGAAAATTTTGGAAAGAGCATCACTTTTAGGGAATTGGATAAACTGTCCCAGGACTTTGCTTCCTATCTGACCAACGATCTTGGGCTTCAAAAAGGAGATAAGATTGCCTTGCAAATGCCAAACCTTTTGCAATATCCCATAGCCATGTTTGGCGCGCTCCGTGCAGGTCTGACGGTTGTGAATACCAACCCGCTCTATACACCTTCGGAAATGAAGCACCAGTTCAATGACTCCGGAGCAAAAGTCATTGTGATCCTGGAGAATTTTGCGGCAAACCTTCAGGAAATCCTGGCAGAGACACCTATAAAGACAGTCATTCTCACGCGGATGGGGGATATGCTGGGGGGCTTGAAAGGCGGCATAATCAACTTCGTGGTTAAAAACGTCAAGAAAATGGTGCCGGCTTACGATTTGCCACAGGCGGTGCCTTTCAAGGAAGTGCTGAAAAAGGGCTCCCAGAAAGCTTTTGATGCCCCTTTCGTCGCGCACGATGACCTGGCATTTCTTCAATATACTGGCGGGACCACGGGTGTCTCAAAAGGTGCCATGCTAACCCATAGGAATTTGGTATCCAATCTGCTGCAAGTTCAGTCATGGATGAGACATGGGGGGCTGAATGAGGGGCAGGAGATTTTTATCACTGCGCTACCGCTCTACCACGTTTTTGCGTTGACGTGTAATGCCTTGATGACCGTGAGTATCGGCAGCGCCAACATCCTCATTACCAATCCCAGGGATATGAAGGCCTTTATAAAGGAGTTGACTAAGCATAAATTCACGGTTATTACTGGTGTAAATACGCTTTTCAATGGTCTACTCAATCAGCCGGATTTCGCCAAGATAGATTTCTCAGCACTAAAATTTGCCTTTGGTGGTGGTATGGCGGTCCAGAAGGTCGTCGCTGAGAAATGGAAAAAGATGACTGGAGCTAGCCTATCCGAGGGCTATGGATTGACCGAAACATCTCCCGTGCTTACTTCCAATCCACTCAATGAGAATGGTAGAATCGGCTGTATTGGTATGCCTGTCCCCAGTACGGAAATCGTACTTCTGGACGACAAAGGCGACGAGGTAGCCGCTGGTGAACCTGGAGAGCTTTGTGCCAAAGGACCCCAGGTAATGCAGGGTTATTGGAATCGGCCGGAAGAAACCGAACAGGCATTCATCGATGGCTGGTTCAAGACTGGTGATATTGCCGTGATGGAGGATCAGGGATTTTTCCGTATCGTCGATCGCAAGAAGGAGATGATACTGGTGTCTGGCTTCAATGTATACCCCAATGAAATCGAAGATGTCATTGCCTCGCACCCCAAAGTATTGGAGGTTGGTGCCATAGGGGTTCCGGATCCAAAATCTACAGAAGCGGTGAAGGTATATATTGTGAAGCAGGATGATTCCCTTACCGAGGATGAGTTGAAGTCCTATGCCCGAGAGCGACTCACAGCTTACAAGTGTCCGAAATATGTAGCTTTCACAGATGAGCTTCCCAAATCGAATGTAGGGAAAATCCTAAGACGGATTATCAAGGAGGAAGACGCCAAGGTCAATACCTACGCCTAAGCGTATATTAATCGAAGCATAACCTACTCTCATCGAGTACCTTTTTTGGTTTGACGCGCATTGCATTATTTCGCAGCAAATACGCTTAAACCATGAAAAATTACTTACTCGCACTTACAGTCTTTGTGATTGTAGCAGTACCTGCCATTTCGCAGGAGTCCGATACAACCTACTGGAAGAAAGGTGGACTATCCTCACTCACTTTTACACAGGTGTCCCTCAACAACTGGGCAGCTGGTGGAGACAATTCGGTGTCACTGGCCGGATTCGCCACTTTGTATGCTGATTATCAAAAAGACAAAATCACCTGGACCAACACCCTGGAGATGGGTTATGGTCTGATACGTCAGGGCGAAGACGGAGATTTTGAAAAGACCGACGACCGGCTCAACGCTATCACCCAATTTGGTTACAAGCTTTCGGATAAGAATTTATACTGGAGTTCCTTACTTGATTTCAGAACACAATTCGACGAAGGGTTCGATGAGGAGGGTAATGTCATTTCCAAATTTATGTCGCCAGGATACCTGCTCGTCGCTACAGGTTTGGAATGGAAACCGTCTGAGGTTTTTGGATTAACCTATTCACCCCTTGGCGGAAAGTTTACCTTCGTTCTGGATCAGGACCTCGCCGATATAGGTGCATTTGGGGTGGATCCGGCAGAGGTTGAAGCTATTACAGGTCTGCCCGTTGCTGGGACCGGTAGTAACTCACGAGCTGAACTTGGTTCTTTTCTCAAGCTCAATTTTGCGAAAGAAGTTGTCACCAACGTAAACTTTGAATCCCGGTTGGAGCTATTTGCCAATTATGTAGAGGAGTTTGGCAACATTGATGTAAACTGGCAAAACCTACTGGTGATGAAGGTCAATGATTTTCTTACCGTCAACTGGCAAACTCAGTTGATCTATGACGATGACATCAAGATCGATGAATTCAACAACGATGGTGAAGTCATAGGTTCGGGTCCCAAAACACAGTTTAAAAGTGTATTTGGGGTGGGTCTGGCCTACAGGTTTGGGGACAAACGTTCCTAATCCCAGGTACTGCCTGAAAGCAAGCAGCAGTCGCCATAGCTCAGGAAGCGATAGTTGTTATTTAGGGCAGCATCGTAAACTTTTTCCCAGTCCTGGCCGATGAAAGCGGCCACGAGAAGAATCAGGGTTGATCCTGGTAGGTGGAAGTTGGTAATGAGTCTGCGCACAACCCGGAACTGATAACCCGGAAAGATGAAGATCTCCGTGGTACCATGAATAACACTCAGCTGGTGTCTGTTCATGTATTGCAGCACCAGGTCGAAAGCATCCTGTGCGGTGAGCTGCGATGGAGTCTCATATGGAAAATGCTTGGGTATGTGGAAGGAGGCCTGGGGGTTTGAGCTTAACATGACACCATACCAGTACAAGGATTCAAGCGTTCGCATACTCGTGGTGCCGACGGCGCAGATATTGGGTTTTCCGGCAAGGTCCTGCAAGGTCGACTTATTTATCAGCACCTCTTCCCGGTGCATGGGGTGGTCGTATATATTGCCTTTGATCGGTTGGAAAGTACCTGCGGATACATGTAGCGTGAGAAAACTCTGCGTGATGCCAAGCTTCTTGAGTTGCTCCAATACCTCCTCTGTGAAATGAAGGCCCGCCGTGGGTGCTGCGACCGCCCCTGCAGCAATGGAATAGACCGTCTGATACCTGGTCAGGTCATTTTCCTCTGACTCCCGCTTGATATAGGGAGGAAGAGGTACCTTCCCAAGCTGTTCGATAATTGTGCTGAAAGGTTGGTCTTGCGCCCAGGAAAAGCGCACCTCATCCTCCGTATGCCGGCGAATGGTCAAGTTGCCCGAAGGTAGTTCTATCACTTCCTCGCTACCGATTTTCCATCGCTTGGCATTGCCAATCAGACACTGCCATGTACAATGGTGTGTTGCTTCCATAGCTTTCTCGACAGTGGTAGGTGATGTGGGCTCCAAGAGGAACACTTCTATCCTGGCACCTGTAGTCTTATGGAAGTGTATGCGAGCCGGTATAACCTTGGTATTGTTGAATACAAGATGATCACCTCCTGAAAGCTGAGTAAGTATGTCCCTGAATTGCAAATGCGCGATATTTCCATCTTCATACCGCAACATCTTCGAGTCCGCTCTTTCTTCAAGGGGATATTTAGCGATCTTTTCCTCGGGGAGGTCATATTTGTAGTCCTCAAGGTTTATGTCATGATCCATAACGTCAACAATGTTGAAGCTCGAAATTAAATCCTATCAGCTGGATTTTACTTTTTCTGCAGGTACCTCTCGAGGAGTAATGCATCACCATAGGGTCTGGCTACTGAAAATCTATGATGAGCTGACACCGGAGGTCTTTGGTTTGGGAGAGGCAGCGCCCTTGCCGCGACTCAGCGTAGACGACATTGATTTGATGGATCAGATGCTGGACAAGGTGGCGTTGACATTTCGTCAGCAGTCATTGCCCCAGACAGAGGAAGAAGTGTTTGCACTGGCAGCACGACTGGTTTCTATGGATTACCCTAGTATACGATTCGGTTTGGAAGTGGCCTTGCTGGACTTACTGCGCGGGGGTCACAGAAAAATCCTGGAGAACCCTTTTTCGACAGGACAGAAGCAGATCAACATCAATGGGCTCATTTGGATGGGCGATGCCGCAACCATGCGCGAGCGGATTGAGCAAAAGATATCTGAAGGATTTGATTGCATCAAAATGAAGATTGGCGCCATAGATTTTGAGCGAGAAGTGGAGCTACTGAGATACTTAAGGTCGTTGTCTGAAGATCTCATCCTCCGGGTCGATGCCAATGGTGCTTTCAACGTAAGGGAAGCGCTGGGTAAGTTGAAAGCCCTCGCGTCAGTCGATATCCATTCCATAGAGCAGCCTGTGCTTCCCAATCAGCATGAGGCTATGCAGCTTATTTGTAAGATCGGCGCATTGGATGTGGCCCTCGATGAGGAATTGATAGGAAGGCCAAAAGATCAGGAAAAAGTACATCTGCTGGAGTTTCTCAAACCAAAATATATCGTACTGAAGCCCACGTTGGTAGGGGGGATTGCCGAAACAAGGAAGTGGATCGAAATAGCCGAAAGCCTGGGAATAGCCTGGTGGATTACCTCTGCGCTGGAGTCCAATATTGGTTTGAACGCCATATGCCAACTCACCGCTCAATATGAAAACCCTTTGCACCAGGGCCTTGGTACTGGCCAATTGTACAGCAACAACATTGGTAGCCCTTTGAGGGTAGAGGCGGGTAAAATTCGATACGATTCCAGCCTTAGCTGGGCCGATCCGTTCACTATTTAGTTTGTTTCACTTTTGTAAATCAAACCCTCAGGCCTTAGATTCGTATTTATTTCATTATTGTAGATGTAATGGGACGTATACAGATCGGGGAGTTTGAGGAGTTGGTGTTGTTGATTACCGCCATACTCAATGGCAATGCCTACGGGGTTGGAGTTATGGATGAGATCGCGGCCAGGACCAACCGCAGGATAAACATCAGCGCGGTGCATACGGCACTGGACAGACTGGAGAAGAAGGGTTTCTTACGATCCAGGGTCGGTGGAGCGACGGCCGAGCGAGGTGGTCGACGTAAGCGTTATTTCGAAGTCACACACCTTGGCGTCCAAGCCATAGAAATGACCCGCCAAATGCGCAATTCCCTGTACAGCCAGATTCCACCAATCGTTCTGGAGACCAAGTGAGGGACAATCGAAGATATGGTCCTGTGTGGTTCGCAAGGCTCTTCCTGAGATGGTTTTGCAAGCCCTATTATCAGGAAATCATAGAGGGTGATCTTCAGGAGATTTACCAACGAGAGGGTCCTCACCGGAAGCAATCCCAATGGAAATTTCTCTGGAATACCCTTCGCTTCGTACGAATCCGGTACATCAAAAACGTCGAAGACTTCTATCCTAAAAGCACATACCCTATGTATAGAAACTATCTTAAAGTGGCTTTCAGAAACATGCGCAAACACAAGGCGTTTTCTGTGTTGAACCTGTTGGGTCTGGCCGTAGGCATCGCTGCATGTCTCCTGATTATTGTACATGTCCAGTTTCAGCTTTCCTTCGAGAATTTCAACCCCCAGTCCGATAAAGTTCATCGGGTCATCAGTCAGTATGGCTATGAAACCCGTAGCTATGGCGGGTGGACACCAGCGCTCCTTATTTCAACGCTGAAAGAGGAATATCCCGAAATCGTCCAGGGCGCCAGGATCTACGGTCCCATGGAGACCATCGTCAAAGTAAAGGATCGATTTGTGTCGTTTGATCAGGTGATATCTGCGGATTCTACCTTTTTCGAGCTTTTCCCAAATACGTTCCTGGCCGGGAGTGAGGAGGGTATACTCACGCAACCCAATGAGTTGGTGATTACGGAAAGCCTCGCTGAGACCTTCTTTCCGGAAGAGAACCCCGTAGGGCAAATCCTCAAAGATGGCAATGGCAATTCGCTCACCATCAAAGCGGTAGTCAAAGATGTACCCAATAACACCTCTGTACCCTATAAGGCCATTATGTCCTTTCCACATGAACGTTGGGTGACCAATGGATGGTGGACGGGCAACAACTTCTTTAGCTATGTTAAGCTGGACCCAAACACAGACTTGAGGGTACTCGAAAGCAAAATGCCTGATTTTGTTAAGCGGCACATCGCTCCAGAGATGATGGAGGCCCTGCACGGCTATGAAACCTTCGACGACTGGCTGGCCGATGGCAATTACAAGTCCTATCGCTATGTGCCGCTGTCAAGCATCCACTTGCATCATCCGAGACTGGACTTGGGGAAACCTGGCAGTTTCAACAATGTGGTCACCTTCACGATCATCGCCTTTTTTATCCTCATTGTAGCGTGCATCAACTACCTCAACATGTCCACCGCGAAATCTTCACTAAGAGCCAAAGAGGTTGGCCTGCGTAAAGTGATGGGCTCCATTCGCAAAAGCGTCATTCAACAATTTCTAACGGAATCCATGCTCGTCACCGTCATTGCCACATTACTCGGTGTTGTCATTGCAGCCCTGAGCATGCCATACTTCAACTACCTCACCAACCTGGATTATACCCTGGGGGATCTCTTTGCCTGGCAGAACCTGTTGTGGGTACTGGCCATCATTGTCGTTGTGGGGCTGCTGGCTGGAAGTTATCCGGCGCTACACCTTTCCTCTTTTCAGCCGATCGCAGCCATGCGGGGCGAGAAAGTACGAGGAGGGAGTAGTAAGCTGAGGGTGGCGCTGGTGATCTTTCAATTTGCAGTTTCGACTTTCCTTATCTCTGCGACGGTAATCGTCTATCAACAGATCACACATTTGAACCGCCGTGATCTGGGGCTGAATACGGAGCAGGTGCTTGTGGTTAAGAATGCCCGACAACTCGACCGGCAATACCAACCCTTCCGCAACCAGCTTTTGGGGGAGTCCACGGTAGAAGAGATAGGGGTACTAAGTGCTTTTCCTTCGGGGTGGATAGCCGACTGGAACTATAGCTCCACCGGAGACAATCCAATTCAGGTGTCCGCAGATCACATGTTTGCTGATGAGTACGGCCTTCAGTCCCTGGACCTGGAACTGGTGGAAGGCAGCTTTTTTACTGGTGCTGCCAGCGACACAGCTGCAGTAGTCGTGAACGAGACCTTCTGTCGGCTTGTAGGTTGGCAGGAGAATCGTGCCAATCAGATGCTTTCTCGCGGAAGAGGTGAGAAGTATAGGGTCATAGGTGTGGTGAAAGACTTTGTACTTACCAGTGGTAAGCACAATGTTCGTCCCTTGCTATATCGATATGATGGTGCCTTGACGGCAAACCCTGACCGCGAATCGTTCCTCCATATCCGCCTTTCCGGGGATTATGCGCAAGCACTCGCACAGATCGAAAGTACCTGGGAGGAGTTCGTGCCGGGGTACCCTTTCGATGCTTTTTTTCTGGACGATTCTTTTTCCAGACACTACGATGCCGAACGGCGCTTCGGTCAGCTCTTCACTTCCTTTTCGGGTTTGGCTATCCTGATTGCCCTGGTTGGGTTGTTTGCCCTCGCTGCGTTCACACTTGAGAAGCGCATGAAAGAGATTGCGGTGCGGAAGGTACTGGGAGCTACGGCCTCACGGCTGGTGAGGATGATCGTCTGGCATTTTCTGCGACTGGTGCTGGTAGGGGCTGTCATTGCGGCGCCCGTAGCTTATTACCTCGGTAATTCCTGGTTGGCAAACTACCAATACCGCATCAATATAGAACCTGAGGCGATTTTCATTCCGATATTGATGGTGAGTGTGGTGGCGCTGGTTACCGTTTCCTTGCGGTCTTACAACACCGCCAAAGACAACCCTGTGAATGCCTTGAAGCAGGAATAGGCGCTTGGAACGGATCGTTTCTAATCGGCAACGACTACCTACTTCACAACGAGTCGGTAGGTTGTTTGGTCCGTGGAGGAATGGACGAGATATATCCCGGGACGCAAGTCCGTGATATCGATGGTTTCATCAGATGATCTGATTGGCTCCTGCATCAGTATTTTCCCATTCAAATCACGGATGACCAATTCCTCGTCGATACTACCTTCCGATTTCCATTGGAATGATTCCCTGGCGGGATTCGGATATAGGTTATGAACTTCCCGTTTAGGGGACTGGGTGTTCAAAACAAAATCCGATAGATCGGCACGGGCGTTGAGCCACGTACCTTTGGAGGTAACGATGTCCGAGTAGCCATCTTCATTCAAATCAGCTATAACAACCTTTGGTGCAAAATCTCCGTCTAGGCGGAATTTCTTAAAACTGAAGTTGCCCTGGTTCCAATACAACCACATGCCATAGTATGGCGCCTCATGAGGTCTCCCAATGTCTAAGGTCCATAGGAGGTCTTGTCTTCCATCACGATCGTAGTCCAATATGAATACTTCAATACTACTGTCGGCCGAAATCCTATCAGAAACAGATTCCAATTCGAGATTCGTCTCTAACTCATAAACCGCGTCTGATACAAATTCGATCTGACCGTCAGCATCAAAATCACTCAAGGTCCCGAAATACGGTAGCGAGTATAACGTGTCAATATGAAATTCAAATCCGGTGGTGTGGTTCAAGATAATCCCGTGACCCACATCCTTGATATCAACCAACACGTCCCTGTCACCATCAAAATCAATATCATATGCATGTACTTTCCTTATGCCTTTGAAATCCTCCAACTCGACCTGCTCTTGGAAAAGGCCATTCCGAAACTCTGAATAATAGAACCTGTACTGCTCGAGACTAGATATGAGCGCATTAGATACCATATCCAGGTCCCCGTCGCCATCAAGGTCTACAAGGTCAAAGTACTGAAAGTAATAGGCATTGTGGATCCAGTGTTCGGTATTGTATAGCGAGAAGCCCTTCATTTGAAGTGACTGCTTCAATTCAAATTGTGGGTGCTCCCAGATATATACATCCAGATAGAAAACACCAGTGCCGGATTTTCGAAGCGCCGCAATATCCAGATTGGAATCGCCATCGATGTCTAACCACTCTCCTCTGAAGTAGGCCTTTTGCAGATCCTGAAACAGAACGTATTCCTGCTGCTCCTTCTTATAAATGGCAGAGTGATTCAATATGGCATTGCCTTTTCCGTCATAAGTGCTATCGTCTAGAATCAGCAGGTCCAAATCCTGGTCGCCGTCAAAATCCTGAAAGTAGACCTCTTTGCTTAGCATGTTGCGGGACAAGAAGGGATCATATCCGGAGGCAATGAACAGGGGGCCTTCTTGTGCCATGGACGTGGTGAACAGAACCATCTGAATTAGAACGCCGGAGACAAATTTTGTAAACATTGGGACGATGAGGACTTGGAAGATAACGCTACTAAATTTCAACGTTTGTGTGCAGGTAGAGTTAGCTTTTCGAGGCCATAAAACGACAGAATTTTCAATAGTATTGCGTTGTATGTGGTGGTCAGGTAGGTAGAACAATATTGCTACCGATTTTGGGCATTTTCTATGCCTTCCCGAACCTACTTCGCTATCTGGTGGGACCGGGCAGCTTCTTGAAAACCTCACCCCAACAAGTAAGACTTCCCTTTCACATGAGATAGAATGCCTTGTGACTCTTCGCAGGCTCAAGGCCTTGGCAAGACAGCGTTTCATCTGTGTTTCGACCTCCCTGGATCTCCGGAACCTCGTTTCACGCGTGCGACGACCTTCCGGAGGCTCAGGAAGTGTGTTTCATGCGTGCGACGGCTTACCGGGACTCCAGGAATTGCGTTTCATCTGTGTTTGGGCATTCCTGGGCTCCAGGAAATGCGTAGCACCCATTTTTCTACCTTCCTGGCTTCCGGGGAAGCTGTTTCATGCATGTTTCTGCTTGCCGTATTGCTACAGAGGTGAGTTCCTATGATTAAATATGGGTCTAGCGCGATCGATAGGGAAGGCACTACCAGCTAGCCCCGATCGTGGCCAGTATCTACAGACTGTTCGCTCCCAATAATCCAACAACTCTTTGATGAGCGGAAAAGGTCATTGCTAAAATTCAAAATAACTTTGAAGGCCCTATGGGCGTTGGATAACCAAATCTCGAGAAACACAACATGACCTTCAGAAAACTTGCGGTGCTCACACTGGCGATCTTGCTGGTCGGCAGCTTACCTGCGCAACAGCCAAAGACCTATCACTCCGGGGAGGTGAAGCAACTCCTGAAAAAGCTCAACGTATTGGGTACGGTGCTTTACGTAGCTGCACATCCTGATGATGAAAATACGGCCATTATCAGCTATTTCGCCAATGAATCATTGTATCGTACGGCCTACCTGAGTGCCACACGTGGTGATGGCGGGCAGAACCTGATTGGGCCGGAGATCCGGGAGCAACTGGGCGTAATTCGCACCCAGGAATTGTTGGCTGCTCGACGTCAAGATGGGGGGAGGCAGTTTTTCTCCAGGGCCAATGATTTCGGCTATTCGAAGAATTCGGCCGAAACCCAGGAGATATGGAATCGTGAGGAAGTGCTGAGCGACTTTGTGCGGGTCTACAGGCAATTTCGTCCTGATGTAATTGTGACAAGGTTTACGGCGGAACTTGGAGGGCATGGACACCATCTGACTTCAGCGATCCTTGCCCGAGAGGCTTACAACCTGAGCGGTGACGCAGAGGCCTACCCTGAGCAGTTGGATTTGATGGATCCCTGGCAACCCAAGAAACTATTTTGGAATACGAGTTGGTGGTTTTATCGCTTCCGAGGTCAGGAAATGGATACCACCGGATTAGTCTCCGTGGATATTGGAAAATACAATGCATTACTCGGGAAATCCTACACGGAGATTTCGGCATTGAGCAGGAGCCAGCACAAGAGCCAGGGCTTTGGTTCTTCAGGGTCGCGCGGTAGCAGGATGGAATATTTGGAGCAGTTTGAAGGAGAGGATACGGGCGATTTGTTTGGGGGAATTGACACCTCCTGGAAACGGGTGCCGGGTAGTGAGCAAGTGGCAGAATACCTGGCCATGGCCGAGTACAATTATGACCCTGAAAATCCCTCTGAGACGATTCAGGCATTGATTGCGGCAAAGCGAGCGTTGGGCAAGCTGGAGGACCAGTTCTGGAAAGAGATCAAATTGAAAGAAATCGACGAGGCCATTCGAGTGGTAGCAGGTATCTATCTGGAGGTAGCCTCCAACGACCATTCCTATGTACCTGGAGATTCGATTCAGCTCAATGTGGAGGCTGTGAGCAGATTGGGTGATGGTTTCACCCTGAAAGAACTCCGTTTGGAGCCCTGGGGCAAGCGCTTTGAATTGGGTGTGGCCCTGAAGGCCAACGATCGCTACAGCCAGGACATGGTCCTGAAAATTGATGAGTCCATGGCTGTGAGTCAACCGTACTGGCTCCGGGCAGAAAGCTCTCTGGGCATGTACACGGTGGCGGATCCTTCACTCATTGGCAAACCTGAAAATCCGGCAGCATTTCGGGCTAGCTTCACTTTGGAAATTGATGGACAATACCTGGACTACGAAACTGATGTGGTTTTCAAAAAGACGGACCCCGTCAAGGGAGAAGTTTATCGACCTGTAGCCGTGTCTCCACCGGTGATGGCTACACTCGATGAGCAGGTGCTGGTATTTTCCAATGGCATCTCGAAGAAGATAGATGTAAAGGTGCAGGCAGGTAAGGCCGGGGTCACAGGCAATATAAGTCTCGATGTGCCTGAGGGCTGGACGGTGACACCTTCCTCGACGGCTTTCGAATTGGAGGTCAAAGGTGAGGAAAGGACGTACGCATTTGAGATTGTACCACCGCAAGGTGCTGATATTGGTACGTTGAGAGCTGTGGCCACACTGGCTGATGGCAGCAGTTATTCCAAAGGTATTGAGGTGATTGAGTACGATCATATTCCGACACAGACGCTTTTCCCTGAGTCCGTCGTACGATTGGTCAAGCTGGATCTGGAAAAAGCTGGCAAGCGAATTGGGTACATAGAGGGTGCGGGGGACCTCATTCCGCAAAACCTGGAGCAAATTGGGTTTACCGTCGATGTGCTGGATAAAGACGATATCACGCCTGAGCAGTTGGCGGGTTACGACGCTGTGGTGCTCGGGGTAAGGGCTTTCAATACCGTTTCATGGTTGTCTTACAAGAACCAGGTCCTTTTCGACTACGCGGAGCAAGGTGGTACGGTGATTGTCCAATACAACACGAACAGGAGGTTGGTGACTAATGACATCGCCCCTTACAGCGTTACATTGTCTCGAGACCGTGTCACCGTTGAAGAGGCTGAGGTGCGGGTACTTGCAGAAGATCATCCGGCGCTCAATTTTCCCAATAAGATCACACCAGCAGATTTTGATGGATGGGTGCAGGAGCGTGGACTTTACTTTGCCAATGAATGGGCGGAGGAATTCACACCAATCCTGAGCTCTAATGATCCGGGGGAGACACCCAAAGACGGAGGCTTGTTGGTAGCGAAGCATGGTAAAGGTTACTATGTAGTCTCAGGCTATTCCTGGTTTCGGGAGCTTCCGGCTGGAGTTCCTGGAGCTTATCGACTTTTCGTGAACCTGCTTTCCTTGAGTGCCAGCGCGCCCTCCAATTGATCTGACAGCATGAACTACGTTGACCTCATTGTACTTTTCGGTACGCTGATCTCTATTGTGGTCTATGGTGTGTGGCGAACTCGGGGCCAACGCAACATTGAGAGTTACCTGAGGGGAGATAGCTCCATGAAATGGGGAACCATTGGTCTTTCGGTAATGGCCACTCAGGCCAGTGCAATCACCTTCATTTCCACGCCAGGCCAGGCTTATGAAAGCGGTATGGGCTTCGTGCAAAACTATTTTGGATTGCCCATTGCACTACTCATTGTCTCGGCAGTATTCATTCCAATCTACTACAAGCTCAAAGTCTATACGGCTTATGAATACCTGGAGAGTCGCTTTGATGCCAAGACAAGGGCTCTAGGCGCCTTGTTGTTTCTGGTACAACGTGGACTGGCAGCTGGCATTACGATTTATGCACCAGCCATTATTCTGTCCTCCATACTCAATTGGAACCTCAACTTCACGATCATTTTCACTGGTGTGCTGGTCGTCATCTATACGGTCTCCGGTGGGACAAAAGCCGTGAGCATTACGCAGAAGCAGCAAATGGCCGTGATCATGGGAGGCATGTTTCTGGCTTTCTTCATCCTGATCAATTACATCTCTGAGTTCGCTTCTTTCGGCAACGCCATCAAGATTGCAGGTGCATTGGGAAAAACCCAGGCCATAGATTTCGATTTCAACTTTGAGAAACGGTATACGATTTGGTCAGGCTTAACGGGAGGTCTTTTTCTGGCCTTGTCTTACTTCGGCACCGATCAATCGCAGGTCCAACGCTACCTGGGTGGCAAAGATGTGAAGGCCAGCAAAATGGGCCTCATGTTCAACGCCATCTTCAAGATCCCGATGCAGTTCTTCATTTTGTTTGTTGGGGTGATGGTGTATGTATTCTATGTCTTCTATGCTCCACCCGTTCACTTCAAGGAGAAGTCACTGGAGTTGCTCAGATCCAATGGAAAGCAACAGGAACTCGCTGAAATTGAGTCCCAATACAACACGCTGATACAAGAACGAAAGGAGGCGGCACAGGCGTTTGCGCTGTCGGGAGACGAGACGGAGTTGGTACGCCTGGATGCAGAATCGGTAGTGCTGAGGAACCAGGTCAAATCGATGATTGTGGCTGAAGATGAGACAGTGGCTACCAAAGACTCGGATTATGTGTTTCTCACATTCATCCTGGATTATTTGCCTCATGGCATCATTGGACTTTTGATTGCTGTGATCTTGTCTGCGGCCATGAGTAGCACATCTTCTGAGATTAGTGCACTGGCATCGACGACGACCGTCGACTTTTACAAGCGATTTTACAGGAAACAGGCATCCGACCGTCATTTCCTGCTGGCTTCAAAAGGCTTGACATTGCTATGGGGGATTATGGCGATCTTGTTTGCGCTGATGGCTCAGAGTTCCGAGAACCTAATTGAAGCTGTGAATATCATCGGGTCGATTTTCTATGGGACCATACTAGGGATTTTCATTACAGCTTTCTTCGTGAAGTGGATTAAGGGTACGGCGGTTTTCTATGGAGCCATCCTGGCAGAGGGGGTAGTGATCGCCCTGCACTTTCTTACCGTTTCTGAAGTCATTGAGCTAGGATATCTGTGGTACAATGCCATTGGATGCTTTTTGACCATCCTCTTTGGCTTGATGATACAATCCATCAAAAAACCTGTTGCTGAATAGTGCAAGGCCTGAAGAAACTGAATCGGGACTTCTACCTGAGGGGTGATGTGGTGACGATTGCCAGAGAATTGATCGGGAAGTACGTTTTCACCCATTTCGGTGGTCAGCTGACTGGTGGAAGGATCGTGGAAACGGAGGCCTACAATGGTCGCACAGATCGCGCCAGCCATGCTTTTGAGAAGAGAACCCAACGTACTGAGATCATGTACAAGGAGGGCGGCGTGGCGTACATTTACCTTTGTTATGGCATTCACCACATGCTCAATATCGTTACCAATGAAGAAGGCCTGGCAGATGCCATCTTGATTCGAGCAGTAGAACCAACAGTGGGTGTGGACACGATGATGGAGCGTAGGGGAGGAGACAGTGGATATAGGCTTACAGCCGGTCCAGGTTCCGTAGGTCGAGCCTTGGGCGTTCATAAGTCGTTGACAGGTACTTCCCTCGTACATGGCGACGATATTTGGCTTGCTGAAAATGAATCCGTGCACGAACAACTGGTGATCGAGGTTGATCGACGGGTTGGTGTGGATTATGCCGGGCAGGATGCGCTGTTGCCTTGGCGGTTTTTCATGCAGAACTCGAAGTGGGTGAGCAAAAGGAAACAAAAGGAAATACATGTTGCTGGTTGATTCGATATCGAAAGACCTTTCTCCGTGGTTGGAGGCATTCAGGGCCGAACTTGGTGAAGACGAGGTGTTGACCTGGAATCAGGTAGAACATCCTGCCGAGATAGATGTCGCAGTCGTTTGGAAGCACCGCGTTGATCTGTTTCGAAATCTCCCCAATTTGAAGTTGGTCGCATCACTGGGAGCAGGGGTCGATCATATCATTTCCGATCCCAATTTACCGGAAGACCTACCCGTCTCGAAAGTGGTCAGTGAGCATCTCAGCGGACCCATGTCCAATTTTTGCATTGGGGCCGTTATGTACTTTCATAGGCAGTTTGACAAATATCTGATCGACAAAGCCAACCGTGTCTGGGATCAGCAGTTTGACCCTGAGGTGGAGGTGAAGATTGGAATCTTGGGATTGGGGGAGCTGGGGTCGGACCTGGCAAGAAAACTGGTTGCATTGGGGTTCGAAGTGTATGGATTGAGTAGGTCTCGCCGGGAGTTGGAAGGAGTTGTTTGTTACCAGCAGTCGCAGATGAATGAATTTCTAGGCAATGTGAACCTACTGGTATGTATGCTGCCGGCCACTGAGGATACCAGGGAAATCATCAACAAGGATCTGATAGACCAATTGCCCCGAGGCTCATACCTCATCAATGTCGGCCGGGGAATGCAGCAAGTGGATGATGATATTTTGCGAGCTCTGGATTCAGGGCAATTGCGAGGTGCTTTTCTGGATGTGTTTCCCATAGAGCCACCTCCCAAGGAGAGTCGCGTTTGGGATCATCCCAAGGTTTTTGTGACTCCTCATATAGCTGTCGTTACCAAGATTGAGGCGGCGGTCCCTCAGATTGTGGAAAACTACCGAAGGGTAAAAGAAGGAAGACCGCTGCTGAACCTGATCGACCGGAAAAAAGGATATTAAGTTGAGTGTTCCCGTTTGGGGTTGAGGAAATAACCCGGAAAGTAGATACTTTTGCCCCGCTGCGCACGTGGTGAAATTGGTAGACACGCTATCTTCAGGCGGTAGTGCCTTCGGGTGTGGAGGTTCGAATCCTCTCGTGCGCACATTTCCCTCCTTATTTTTCCGAAATTCTCAAAACCAAAAATCCCGACAAGAAGTCGGGACCCGTAGCTGTGTTAATTTTGTTGAGAAGATCTTGAGGATCGAATAAATACAATTCTTTATACGTAAAGTGATATAACAAAGGTTTCATGTTAGGATTGTTAAATTTTTTCTTTCGTAAATACTATCTGCCTTTTCTGTGTTGTTTATTCGCAGGTGTATGCTGGGGTCAAGTGGCCTTCGATGGTCAACCACAATCCTTAAAGCATCTCAACAGCGTCTACGACGAGAATTTCCTTGTTTTGGGTCAGGATGGTGCCATCTATTTCACTCGATTGAAGCATCCAGCAAATCCCAAAGGTGTCAATAACCCAGGACATATCTGGGTAGTGAAGAATGATACGGTCATTGAGTCGTTGGCAGGGCAAAAAGCCTCTGCTATGGGTGCGTTCCTTGGGACTGCGGTGGGCAATGTTTTCTATGGTGAGGTCGAAGAAGAATTTGGAGCACCAGTCACTTCCCTATATGCCCTGGGTTCGGGAGGCAAGCGAAAACTATCCATCCCTTACTTTGTCAATGAAAGTCCGGCTGTTTCGGGATACATTTCGGCTGATGGTAACTATTTGCTTTTGAGCCTTGAGGGCCGCACCACTTATGGCGTGGAGGATATCTATGTGTGTCGGCGAGGTGCTAATGGTGTATGGGGTGCGCCAACGAACCTGGGGTCTACGATCAACACCAACTTCCAGGAGTTTACGCCATTCCTTTCTCAGAACAACCAGACGATTTTCTGGGCCAGCAATGGCCGTGATGGAGCGGGTAGCTTCGACATTTATCAAAGTACAAGGCTGGACGAAACCTGGCAGCAGTGGTCGCAGCCGGTGAATGTTTCTGCGGTGAATACGACAGGTTCGGAAACTTCCTTCCAGATGGTTGGAGACTATGCCTATTTTGTTTCCACACAGGATAGTGATGGATACGGCGACATCAAGCGCATCAAACTTGCTGAACCTATTCCTGAATATGATGAAGATTATACCGTTCCTTTCCAGGTTGAATTAGCAACGATTCCGAGGTCATTTGTCCTCAAAGAGGCGATTACAGGACAGGACATTACAGGAGATGTGATTGTGAAAGGCCAACGAGTTGATACCACATTCAAGGATGTACAAGTGGCCAGGCTGGAACTACTGGCTTTGGAGGATTTGAGCCTTGAGGTGGCTGCAACGGGATATGTATCTCAGGGGTTGGTGGTGACTGCCACCGAGTTGGCCAGTAGCGGTACCGTCGAGATTACCATGCAACCATTGTCCATAGGTACTACTGTAAAACTGGAGCATGTGCTGTTTGTACGTGGTACAACTGAATTTGTGGAGGGATCGGAGGTGGAGCTGGAGCGCGTAGTGGCTATGATGCGCGCCAATCCGCAGCTGAAGATATTGGTGAAGGGCCATACCGATAACCAGGGGAACGCCGAGAAGAATTTGCTCCTTTCCCGAGAGAGGGCCAGCAAAGTACGGGAATATATCGTGGCAGGAGGCATTGAAGATACGCGTGTGGATAGCAGGGGCTTTGGAGGTACTCAGCCTGTGGCTTCAAATGCCAATGAATTTACGAGGAAGTTGAATAGGAGGGTAGAGTTTACTGTAATAGAACAGTAAACTCTCTAACTTTCTTATAACGCCGCGAGGGCCGAATCGTAATTCGGTTCGTCGACAATTTCTGATACCAGTTCAGTATGTTTCACTTGACCATCTTCGTCCAGGACGACCACGGCCCTGGCGAGCAGGCCTTTTAGAGGTCCATCGAGAATAGCTACGCCGTAGTCTTCACCAAACTTGCCGTTGTCGCGAAATACGGAGGCTGTTTGCACATTCTCGATACCCTCGGCACCACAAAATCGATTCTGAGCGAAAGGGAGGTCTGCTGAAATACAAAGTACGATGGTATTGTCCAGGCTGGCTGCTTTCTCATTGAACTTCCTTACTGATGTTGCGCATGTATCAGTATCGATGCTTGGGAAAATATTCAGGATAACCTTCTTGCCCTTTTGGTCTGAAAGCGACAACTCACTCAGATCACCTTTGACCATTGTGAAACCTTGAGCTTCACCGCCGATTTTTGGTAGATCTCCCGCTGTGTGTACAGGATTGCCTTTGAGGGTAACTTGTGCCATTTGTAATTGTGTTAGATTTTTATGCTACAACAGATTTGATGCCGAAGAGTTCTGCGGTTTCTATCAAAAACCTATGGCGACATCGTCACCGCGATTGTAGTCGGCGGCGCCTTCCAAAGTCCCATCGGATCGCCGCAGGATTGCGTCCACTTTACCCATGGTTCGTTCTCTGCTGCTAATGCCATGCCCCAGTGATCGCAGTTCCTCTCTTACTTCGTCGGAAAAGGCATTGGGTTCTACATAAATAGAATCGGGTAACCATTGGCTGTGGAAGCGACTTGCATTCACTGATTCCTGCATGCTCATGCCATGGTCTACAACATTGAGGATGGTTTGAAACACTGAGGTGATAATGGTTGCGCCCCCTGGTGTTCCGTTCACCATAAACAGTTCACCGTCTTTCTCCAGGATGGTCGGCGTCATGCTACTGAGCATTCGTTTTTCCGGCGCGATGGCATTGGCTTCGGCGCCAACAAGGCCGAATTGATTTGGTACACCTGGCTTAGCACTGAAGTCATCCATTTCATTGTTGAGGAAGAAACCGGCCCCTTTTACCATCACCTTACAGCCATAGTAACCATTGAGTGTTGTGGTGATTGATACTGCATTTCCCTGGAGGTCGACAATGGAATAGTGCGTCGTTTGCACGCTTTCGATGATGTCAACTTCCCCTTCTTTAATGTCCTGTGATGATGTTTTCTGGTCCGGATCGATATCGCTGAAGCGCTCGACATTGTAAGATTTGCTGGTCAGCTTATCAATCGGAACGTCGTAAAAATCCGGATCTCCAAGGTAGGTGGCCCGGTCGGCATATACCCTACGCTCCAACTCCGTCATGATGTGCACACTTCTCGCCGTATTGTGGCCTGCTGAGGTGATGTCATATTGCTCTGCCCCTCTCAGTAGTTGTATGAGGGCAACGCCTCCACTTGATGGGGGAGGCATGGAAACGACCTTATGGTTGCGGTATTCACCAATGAGTGGTTCTCGCCAAACAGCATCGTAGGATTCCAGATCTTCAGCAGTGATGAGACCGCGGCCTCTTTGCATTTCCTTTAGGATTTGATCAGCGACGATGCCTTTGTAGAATCCGTCTCGTCCATTGCTGGCGATATGACCAAGCGTGGCAGCCAGGTCTCGTTGGACCACAGAATCTCCTTCAGCCCAACCTCCTTCTTTTACTACCCATGGCGTATTACCGATATTGGCTTTTTTGAAATCCTCCTGCTTGACATTGAAGTTTCGTGCGGCAAGGTCCGTAAGGGGATAGCCGTGGAAGGAGAGTTGTATGCTGGGCGCGATCAATTCTTCCCAGGGCAAGGACCCATATTTCTGGTGCAGAGCCCACATGCCGGCAACGGATCCGGGTACGCCTGCGGCGAGATGCCCAAAACGGCTCTTAATAGGTGATACATTACCATCTGCATCCAGGTACATGTCTCTATGGGCTGATTTTGGCGCCTTCTCCCGAAAATCCAGGGCCGCCACAGTACCATCACTCTTTCTTACGACAGCAAATCCACCGCCACCGATATTTCCGGCTTCGGGGAAAACCACCTGTAGCGCAAAATGTACGGCCACCGCTGCGTCAAATGCATTACCGCCCCTTTTCATTACATCGGCTCCGATTTGCGATGCCCGAGGATGTGCAGTTACCACCATGGCGGAATCCGCTATTACACCCGTTGCGGTAGGTGTTGGTGTTGTGCTATTCTGTGACTGGGGGGGCTGGCAGCATACTAGGATGCCGAGGGCAAGCAAGGTTAGGTATCTCATAGGTTGCATTATAGGGAGCTAAAGTTAATGCACTTTGTATTTGACGATCTTCGTGCGCTTCTTTTTGCGATCTTTTTTACCATCGAACCACCCATAGTGCTTCCGAGGTTTGACAACTTTCACGGTATGTCCTTTTCTGGCGCAACCTGATAGGATAGAAGTTGAACTAATGATGATGACGATAACTAAAAGCCTTACGGTGATCCTCATGCTCAAATCGCGGGGAATGCTGCAAACTAACGAAATTTTAGAGCTGCAATTTTCCTATACCGTAAGGATTTCCTCGTTTTTCTTGGATTTTTTGATGTCCATGGTGATGCCGTTGGACTCCGCAGTGGACCTGAAATCAGCGATGGTCTCCACAATGTCATTGTCAATCCAAACTGCTTTGCTGCCATCAACCACAACATGTGCATTGTCGGGAATGCTCTTCAAAGTACCTCGGAGAAAGGCCTTATTCAGGAAACTTACATCTTTCTCAAGCTTAATGGTATAGGTGTCTCCTTCTTCAATGACAGTAATCGCCTGATGCAGGTTGGTCTTGATAACAAAGAATATTCCCGATATCATACCTATAATGATACCAACTAAGAGATCCGTGAAGAGAATGGCAACGACAGTGATCACAAAAGGAAGGAACTGGTCCATACCCTTGGCAAAATTTTCCTTGTACAGGCTGGGTTTTGTGAGTTTGAAACCCACGACTAGCAATACCGCAGCCAGGGAGGCTAAGGGTATACGGTTCATGAATTCAGGAAAGATCAGCACAGCTGCCAGTAACCATATCCCAT
This sequence comes from Cyclobacteriaceae bacterium, assembly GCA_965601475.1. Classification (GTDB taxonomy): domain Bacteria; phylum Bacteroidota; class Bacteroidia; order Cytophagales; family Cyclobacteriaceae; genus JAWPMT01. The sequence continues at coordinate 4,504,510 of OZ271832.1, forward strand.
GGGTAATGGCGGACGTCTTGGTTTTTGCTCCGGAACTGATATTGGCCGTACTTCTGACGATGACCGCCGTGAGTGGTAGCCCACCGATAAGACCTGAAACCATGTTTCCCACGCCTTGTGCGCGTAATTCTTGATTGGTTGGGGCAATTCGCTTGTCAGGGTCGAGTTTGTCTACGGCGTCCAGGCTTAGCAGTGTTTCCAAGCTGGCGATGATAGCGATGGTAATGGCTGTCACATAAACCTGTGGATTGGCGAAGGCACTGAGATCGGGAAACGTCAGTATGCCCACCACTTCATCCAGACTATTGGCCACAGGCAGGGAAACAAGATGATCCCCTGTCAGCTGTGACTCCGGGTTGAGTAGACCATAAAAGAACTCATTCATCAGAATACCGGAGCCAACGGCGAGAAGAGGGCCTGGTAGTATTTTGGAAATGCCCATGGCTTTCACCCTGGGTCGCTCCCAGGTGATAAGTATGATCAAGCTGAGTAAGGAGATAACCAGGGCTCCTGGTTCGATATTCTGGATGGCCAGTACGATTTCGGTAAAGGTATTTTCGCCGTCAGGCTGGAAGAAGGCGCTGTCCCCTTCATAGTCTTGGTCGTCCCCAAGGGCATGAGGGATTTGCTTGAGGATCAATATGAGGCCAATGGCTGCGAGCATTCCCTTGATCACTGAGGAGGGAAAGAAGTGTCCGATGATTCCTGCCTGTAGGAACCCAAGGAGCAATTGAATGGCGCCCGCAAGCACAACAGCCAGTAGGAAGGCTTCAAAGCCGCCAAGGTTCTCTATGGCTGTGAGTACTATTACTGTAAGTCCCGCTGCGGGGCCGCTCACGCTGAGTTGGCTACCGCTCAGCGAACCCACAACGATGCCACCTACAATGCCCGCAATGACACCCGAGAATAGTGGGGCACCTGATGCAAGGGCAATGCCCAGACATAGTGGAACGGCCACAAGGAAAACCACAAGGCCTGCAGGCAAGTCATTTTTGATGTTCTCTCGATAATGTATCATTCTCTAATGCTGCTAAAAAATATCGGTAGCATCTACACGCACCCATCTCTAAAAAAGTTCTGAATTTACGCGATAATAACGGAAAAGCCCCACAGATGTAACCATTGTTATGACAAAAGGCTTAACTCCTTACTAATCAACTAGTATCCAATGTTGCTTTAAACAAAAATAGCAGGCCATATTTTGCTGGTAATGAGTGTTTTGCTATATTTCAAATCCAGAACCTATTGAGCAACCTGTAAAGAACCGAAATTTTATGAAGAAGGCGGAGTTCGTGGACGAGCGTGTCACGATACCTAAAGGATACAGAGCATACAAAATAGACGGAATTGACCAAACCATAATTGCCAAAAAGGGAGGTCCTACGGCCGACCAGGTTAAAACCGCCGAATCATATTCAGAACTCCGAAAAAATCAGAAAGAATTTGGAATTGCTTCGATGATGGCAAAAGCCCTCCGGAATTCGCTATCTCCGGGAATGTCTGCGATCTGTGAAACTTATGTGAGCGGGAGACTCACTGCTCAGTTCCGGAACCTTGCCAAGCAGGAGGAAGGCCAAACAGGTACGAGACCTCTGTATCCCAGCAAGCATGGCCATCTCCTCTCCGGGTTTGAGTTCAATACTACCTCACCTTATGACGAGATATTCGGTGCCAAATATTTTGTAAAGCCGGGATCAAGGAGAGGTCAGGTGATCCTTCACTTTCCGGCCTTTGTGCCCGACAAGACGTTCAAGAAGCCAAAAGAAGCTACCAATTTCAAAATCAATGCCCGACTGGTGGCCATATCAGACTACCACTTCGATAAGTCAGAAAGCCAATATGTGCCTCTGGATAAAGCCTGTCACGGTAAGTATGGTTCCTACGAGAGTGCCATGCTCCCAATCCTGAAGATCCCGACTGAGCCCATGACTGCACAGATATCGGTGGAGAACGTGAAGCAGATGACCGACAAAACAGGCCTGTTTTTGGTGATGGCAGTTAGCTTCTTCAATTACAGCCAGGGAAAATTTCATCACCTTCCAAAGGAAAGTGGCATGCAAATCAGGCGAGTCTATTAACTATTCGCAAAGGTTCACAGTTAAACCCTTGTGAACTTAGCACACTCCCACAACGCACTTTCGGATCAACTGCAAGAGCTCAGACAGGTCGGAGATCCGCTGGCCAAGACGGTAATTGATGAAGGTGCCTATCAGCCTCTCTTTACTCTGAGAAGTAATGAGTTCTTCTTTGCGACGGACTCAGCATCCAAACCTATCTCGGCGCTCGTCCAGGATATTCGTCTGAAGCTCGAAACATTTGATCTTGACAAGATAAATCGAGCTCAGGTCTTCTTCGAGCAACACGCTCCGGAGATCATGGGTGTTTTGGGTTTGTATTCACTGCCTTACTGTTATGCCGCTGAGGAGGGCTCCAAGATTCTCGTAAAGTCCAACTACCTCCTTGCCAATCCCGACAAGCGACTTCAGGAGACGGGGGATTTTCTCCTATCGGTAGGCCAAATCGATAGCTTTGGCAGTAGTGGCAAAGGATTGTCATGGATTCTAAAAACCAGACTCATGCATGCCGCCATTCGACGACAAGTCGAGTTGGTCATGAGTTATGAAATGCCCATTAATCAGGAAGACCTCATGGGCACAAATCTTGCTTTTTCGCTGATCGTGATCAGAGGCCTGCGGAAAATGGGGATCAACCCGAAGACCTCTGAAATTGAAGACTACTTGTATTTGTGGAAGTGTATTGGCGAGATGCTTGGGATCGAAAAGGACCGGTTACCGCTGGACCTAAGAGCGGCAAGTGTTTTGGAAAGGTGCATTAGAGGTCGACAATTCAGAGAAAATGAACCTGGTAAGAAACTCACACGGTCGCTTGTCGACTATTACCGTAGAAACGATTTCTTTTCCAGGGTGGATCCCGTCAACCTGATTGCGGCGTTTATGGGTGGACAGGTTTCGCGAATGGTCGGTTTGTCTCATTCTCCAAGTTTGGAGTTGCTGGGCTTGGAAGCCATCAAATTGAAAAACTTTTTCACCGATTTTTCTCAGCGGAACTTCGATACAGAAATGAAGCGCCTGGGTGTGGCTGCCGGAGACTGAACCCTCAACACACTTTTTTTCGTAAGCCTTAGCATGAAGTTATTCACCAGCCTCCTCCTGCTTGGCTGTATTTTTTTATCTCCAGATGGAAATGCACAAAGGCTAAGGGCTAAAGCTCATTATGATTTGGCTATCGAACAAATTGCCAGGGAAAGATATGATTCGGCACTCTACAATTTGAATAGATCTATTGTTTTAAGGCGAAGTGCCGATGCCTATTTCACAAGAGGAACCCTCTACGAGTACGCCGGAGAAGACCTTCGGGCCATCGACGACTTCAGCTCCAGCATAGAACTGCGTAATGACTTCACCGAAGCCTATTTCAAACGGGGTGAGGTTTACCTGAAGAATGGCATTTATGCCAGGGCAATCAAGGATTTCGACTACTTGATCGACTTTGAGGGAGGGGAGAATACGCAGGCGGTGTTCTTTAAGATCGACCCGCGTGGCATAGATCAGGTCGAAGTTACCACGATGGTCAAGATGAAAGCTTCCGTAAAGGCCTTGAGGAGTCAGGCATACCAGGCGATTGGCGAATATGATAAGGCGATGGCGGATATCACGGATGCCATGACCGCAGATTCGTCAGCGGGAAATCTGGTCAATCGGGCGCTATTGTTTGAAGAGCTTGGTGAACTGGAGAAGGCCAAGCAAGACTTGAAATGGGCGACAGCGATGGAACCATCCAACGAAATTGCCTGGTTCAACCTGATGGTGCTGGATCAGGAAACGGACGTACCTGAGACCATGCAACGAACGCCATCATTTGGGCCCATGTTGTCTTATCGCGCGGTGGAGGAATACGAAAAGGGAAACCTGGACAAAGCCAAACGGCTATTTGATGAGGCCCTGAAGCTAGAACCTAAGAATGTCAATCTGCTACTCAACGCTGGTCGTCTCGATCTCAGCCAGGGTGATTATGGTCGAGCTCGATCGAAGTTTCTTCGGGTGCTCGATATTGATGAGTCGAGGTTCGAAGCTTATTACCTGACGGGCAACACCTTCTTCAGGGAGCGTAGATTTCAGGATGCTGCAGCCTTCTATGAACAGTTTCTAGCCAGGGATAAGAGCAATGGCTCCATCTGGTACAATGCGGCCATGACCTATTTTGAATTGGATCAGGAAGAAGAAGCTTGCACGTATCTGCAACGCGCTTTGGACAGGGGTATGTCGGCAGCCAAGCCACAACTTGAGCGGCGCTGCATCGAAAATCAATAACCCAGGATCTTCATCATCGACTCATCGTCCTGTTCTTCGGCAAATAGCTTGGTAGTCATGTTCCCATCGCCATCTTTGTCCACGATGACGTGCTTTGGTGCGGGTATAAGGCAATGCTGAATGCCTCCGTAGCCCCCAAGAGATTCCTGATAGGCCCCCGTGTGGAAAAACCCAAAGTACAGCGTGTCGCCATTGTCAATCTTCGGAAGAAATACTTCGGTGATGTGTGCTTCGGAATCGTAATAGTCCATGCTATCACAGGTAAGCCCTCCGATATTGACTTTGTGATGCTCCTGATCCCACTGATTGATGGGGAGCAGAATGAATTTTTCGTTTAGCCCCCAAACGTCGGGCATATGGGTGATGAAAGAGCCATCCATCATGTACCAGAGCTCCTTGTCGTTTTGTAGCTTTTGTCCTAAGACCGAGTAAATCGTGGCACCACTCTCTCCGACAGTGTAGCTTCCAAATTCCGTAAAAATATTGGGCGTGGGGACGTGATTTTTCTTACAAATCCATTGCACATTTTCCACAATCTGCTCCGCCATATACACATAGTCGTACTCAAAGTGTAGGGAGTTCTTGATTGGAAACCCTCCGCCGATGTCGATACTGTCGAGTTCCGGACAGATCTTCTTCAATTCACAATACTTATGAATAAACCTGCTGAGTTCACTCCAATAGTAGGCGGTGTCCTTGATGCCAGTGTTGATAAAATAGTGTAGCACTTTCAACTTGGCCTTGGAAGGTTTAATCCGGTTTTCGTAGTGCGGAATGATATCATTATACCTGATCCCCAACCTACTCGTATAGAAAGCGAAATTTGGTTCTTCATCCGCAGCTACCCGCATGCCTACTTCATAGGGTCGATCTACCTGATCTTCGTAGTAGGAAAGTTCGTTGAGGTTGTCGAGAATGGGTATACAATTAACGAAACCCTCATTGATTAATTCTGCCACCCGCTGGAGGTAAAGCGGTCGTTTGAAGCCATTACACAGGATGAAGATCTCCTTGTCTATTTTCCCGGCCTCACAGAGTCTTTTCACTATGGAGATATCGAATGCTGAAGATGTCTCAATGTGCGCGCCTGCATGAGTGGCCTCTTCCATTACAAAATTGAAATGTGAGGACTTGGTACAGTAGCAGTAGATATATTCTCCTTCGTAGTTGTATTTGCGGATTGCCTCGCCAAAAATCTTACGTGCCTTGGTGATGTTTTCGGAGATTTTTGGCACGTAGGAGAGCTTCAAGGGTGTGCCATATTTCTCAATGATCTGCATCAGGTCGATTTCGTGAAAATAAAGTGCATTGTTCTCGACTCTGAACTCTGGTGTAGGGAAGTAGAAAGTTTGATCAATTAGATCAGCGTACGATTTCATCTATTTTTCAATATTGCCTGCAAGTATCGAAGAAAAAACTCATTTGAAGCCCTGCTGTTTTTTAATCGTAGCCAATTCTTAATATCGTTCTGCGAATCATTCAAATCATTAATTTTGCCGCCTTCCACAGTATACCGTCAATATGATACCTATTCGAATTTTGGATGAGACAGCTCCGTTGGAGGCGGTAGTACTTGGCACAGCAGAAAGCATGGGTGGCGTTCCCGACGTGGAGCATACCTATGATCCCAAATCACGTGAGCATGTGATTCAAGGGACTTTCACAAAGGAACAAGATGCGGAAAAGGAGATGCAGGCACTCCTTGACGTTTTTGCCAGGTATCAGGTACAGGTTTTTCGGCCATCGAACCTCCAGGACTTGAATCAGATTTTTGCACGGGATGTGGGTATTGTCGTTGGAGATAAGATGATTGTTCCTCGCATTTTTGAGGATCGCCTTCGTGAGACCCAGGGCATAACTCACATTCTCGATGAAATCGATCAGGTGATCCGACCCAATTCATCGGCGAGGATGGAAGGTGGGGATGTCATGCCATGGAAAGGGAAGATCTTTGTAGGGTATTCGAAAGCCGAGGATTTTGATAAATACAAAGTGGCACGAACCAATGAAGAGGGTGTTGATTTTCTGAGACGGACATTTCCTGATTGGGAGGTTTGTGCCTTTGAATTGAAGAAATCCGATACGGAGCCTCGAGACAATGCCTTGCATTTGGATTGTTGTTTCCAGCCCGTGGGGAATAACAAAGCCATCATTTATCCAGGTGGATTTAAGCATGCCGAGGACGTAGATTTTCTATTTGAGTTTTTTGGACGAGAGAACGTATTTGAAATCACGCGGCAGGAGATGTACGAAATGAACTCCAATGTTTTCTCTATTGCGCCTGATGTGGTTGTTTCTGAAGTATCATTTCATAGATTGAATGCGCAATTGGAGGATTGGGGTATGACTGTGGAACGCGTACCTTATGCGGAGATTTCCAAAATGGAAGGCTTGTTTCGATGTTCTACCCTGCCTTTGAGAAGAAGTTATGTATAGTCAGATCACAGATTCCGTATTCATGGTTCGTCCGATACAATTCTATCGCAACGAGCAGACAGCTGTGAACAACTATTTCCAGCATGACTTACCAGATATCTCAAATCTCGAGATACAGGAGAAAGCACTTGAGGAGTTCGATCTGTTCGTCGACAAACTTCGGCTCAATAAGATTCATGTAGAGGTATTCAATGATAATACCTCCTTCGAGACGCCTGATTCTATCTTTCCCAATAACTGGCTGACGATGCATGATGATGGTGTAATTCTCACCTATCCGATGTTTGCAGAAAACAGAAGGAAGGAACGGCGAGACGATATCATTGACCATCTGAAGAAGAGCTTCTTTGTGCACGAGGTACAGACCTTCTCAGCATGGGAGAAGGAGGGTAAATTCCTGGAGGGTACAGGCAGCTTGATCTTGGACAGACCCAATAGAATTGTCTACGCGGCCATTTCCGATCGAACGTCCTTTGACGTCCTGGAGGACTTTTGCAAGAGAGTCGGGTACACGGCAGTCATCTTTGATGCCAATCAGACGGTGGATGAGGAGCGACTGCCGATCTACCACACCAATGTGATGATGTCCATCGGAGAGAACTTTGCTGTGGTTTGCCTGGATTGTATCGACGATCCTGTTGAAAGGGCCAAGGTGGATTTCAATTTGAAGAAGACAGGCAAAGAGATCATCGCCATTTCCGAAGAGCAGGTAGTGAATTTTGCTGGAAATATCTTGCAAGTTCGAAATTCGATCGGGAAGCCCATCATTGTGATGTCGGAAGCGGCGTATAAGTCGTTCAGCGGCAAGCAGCTTAAGGCACTGGATCGCCATGGTCATATACTTTTTTCTCCGATCCCTACCATTGAGAAATATGGAGGTGGAGGCGTGCGGTGTATGATGGCCGAGATATTCTTACCAACTCCCACTTTGAAAATACATTAATTGAGTGATGAATTTTGAAAGCAATTTGAAGGCGCAACTCAGTGCCGCAATGCTGGAACTTTACGGCTTTGAGGTGTCGCCTGAGGCGCTCGCCATACAGCCCACCAAAAAGGAATTTGAAGGCAGCCATACTTTCGTGGTCTTCCCATACCTCAAAGTTGCCAGGCAGAAGCCTGAGGAGATGGCAAATGCCTTGGGTGTTTTCGTGAAAGAAGGGCTATCATTCATCGCAGGGTACAATGTTGTCAAGGGGTTTTTGAATTTCAAGCTTACTGACGGGGCATGGATTAATGTCCTCAATGATCTTTCTAAGCAAAACGACTACGGTCGAGTGGCTCCTACTGGTCAGAAAGTCATGGTTGAGTTTTCGTCTCCCAACACGAATAAGCCCCTTCACCTTGGCCATCTACGCAATAACTTTTTAGGCGATAGTATGTCCCGAATCCTGGCATTTGCGGGATATCATGTGATGAAGACCAATCTTGTAAATGATCGTGGTATACACATATGCAAGTCGATGTTGGCATATGAGCGATTCGGGGCAGGTGAGACTCCGGAATCTGCCGGAATCAAGGGGGATCACCTCATCGGGCAATACTACGTGAAGTTCGATCAGGCCTACAAGGGAGAGGTCAAGGAGCTTGTATCCTCTGGTGTTCCTGAGGAAAGGGCAAAGAAAGAAGCGCCATTGATGCTGGCTGCGCAGGAAATGCTCAAGCGATGGGAAGCAGGGGACAAGGAAACGGTTGCACTGTGGGAAAAAATGAATGGCTGGGTTTATGATGGTTTCGATGAAACCTACAAGACCATGGGAATTGTCTTTGACAAGATCTACAAGGAATCGGACACCTATTTACTTGGGAAGAATATCGTAGAGGAAGGTCTGGAAAAAGGGGTATTCTTTCTAAAGGATGATGGATCGGTGTGGGTTGACCTCGCCGGAGAAGGCCTTGATGAGAAGTTGGTCTTAAGGTCTGACGGCACTGCTGTTTACATGACCCAGGACATGGGTACTTGCGACCACAAATATGAAGACTTTCCGTTCGATCGGTCGGTATATGTGGTCGGGAATGAGCAGGATTACCACTTCAAGGTTCTATTCTCGATCATGAAGAAAATCGGAAGGAATTATGCCGACGGGCTTCACCACTTATCCTATGGCATGGTGGACCTTCCATCTGGCAAGATGAAGTCAAGGGAGGGGACTGTTGTAGATGCCGATGACCTCATGCAGGAGATGTTTGATACAGCTGAACAACATACGCGGGAGCTGGGCAAGATCGAGGGAATGGAGCCTGCCGAAGCTGAAGATTTGTATCATATCCTGGGATTGGGAGCGCTGAAGTACTTCTTACTGAAGGTGGATCCCAGAAAGAGAATCTTATTCGATCCCAAGGAGTCGGTGGAATTTCAAGGAAACACGGGGCCCTTTATTCAGTATACCCACGCCCGTATCTCTGCCATTTTGCGAAGGGCTAAAGCGCTTGATCTTGAACAAGGAAGCGTCCTTGTTGATTTACCTCTTAACCAACATGAGCTTGAGGTGATAGCAACACTTTCAAAATTTCCCGAAGTCATCGTCGGAGCGGCCAAGGCCTACTCGCCAGCAGCAGTCGCCCAGTATGTGTACGACCTGGCAAAGGCCTACAACGCATTCTATCAGGAGGTGCCTATCTTTAATGAAGAGCGAAGTGAGCTGGTGCAACTGCGTGTGGCAATTTCCGCTGCTGTGGCCAGGGTGATCAAGACCGGTATGGGACTGCTTGGCATCAATGTCCCTGAGAGAATGTGATGGCTGCAGCAAAAGACTGGATCGAGGCCTTTAGATTGCGAACTTTGCCGCTGGCGTTTTCCTGCATTTTGATGGGTGCGTTTTTGGCTGCTTCTTCCGAGGCCTTTGACCTGTCCATTTTGGGCTTGTCGCTATTGACCACATTGTTTCTGCAAATTCTGTCGAACCTGGCCAACGATTATGGGGACAGTATTTCCGGAGTGGACAGCGCTGATCGACAGGGGCCATCTCGGACCGTCCAGTCCGGCAAAATCTCTAAGGAGCAAATGCGTGTTGCGCTGATCATCTTCAGTCTACTTGCCTTTGCCACTGGGCTCACACTCATTTTTGTTGCCTTCAATGGCAATTGGAAACTCATTTTGGCTTTCCTGCTATTGGGCATTGCATCAATCATCGCGGCCATAAGATATACCGTGGGTTCCAACCCCTATGGCTATGCAGGTTTCGGGGATCTTTTTGTTTTCATCTTCTTCGGGTTGACTGGAGTATGCGGAAGCTATTTTCTGCATACCCAGGATCTGCCGGTGGAAATCATCCTGCCCGCAGTGACCTGTGGTCTGTTTTCAGTAGGTGTCCTGAACATCAACAATACCAGGGACATTGATTCAGACAAAGCTGCCGGGAAGCGAAGTATCCCAGTGCGAATAGGTCATAAAAATGCCTTGAGGTATCAAGTGGCCCTGATAAGTTTGGGTTGGTTCTCTATGCTGGTGTTTAGCTTGGCAACAAGCGATCATTTTTTGGATTTCGTCTACTTGCTTGCTTTGCCGCTGTTCGTCCTTCACCTGTCCAGGGTATTTAAGGCAAAGGAACCTTCACAATTGGATCCGCTTCTGAAGCAGCTTGCAATCTTAACCATGCTCTTTGTACTGCTGTTTGGTGTTGGCTTCATTTTCTAGAGAAGCAAGCATTTCTTTTTTCCCTTCACTTTTATTTAAATTGACTTAAAAATGGATTGACCTGAGATATGAACAAGATACTCGTCCCCTTTGATTTTTCGGATATCGCGGAAAATGCCCTGAAATTTGCTGGTCAGATGGCCAAGCGCACCAACGGCTGCAAGCTTGTTGTCTTGAATGTGGTAGAGCATCCCACTGCAGCATCATTCAAGACCATGGGGGTGACGGACTATGACCCCGAACAGAATGTATACCTTTCGAAACTGATAGACTCGGTGAAGGAGAAGCTGGATGCTATTCTCGCGGAGGATCTGGTAGGTGTGGACGCTTCTCACAAAATCAAAATAGGTAATCCCTACCACGAGATAGGCAATGAGATCGGTGAAGAAAGCGCAGACCTGGTGGTTATGGGTACTGCCGGAGCCTCAGGTTTGGAAGAATTTTTCGTCGGATCAAATGCCGAGCGCGTCGTCCGTACAGCGCCTTGTCCTGTGATCACCATGCAGGAACCAACAGATATCTCGGAAATACAGGACATTGTCTTTGCTTCTAACTTTCATGATGTGAAGCCCAATTTTGTGGACCACATATTGAAGCTGCAAACTGTCTTTGATGCAGAGCTAAAGATTGTCAAGGTCAATACACCTGCCAATTTTACTTCCACCCGCCATGACCAGGAGGTGATGGATGACTTTATCAAGCGCTTTGATATTCAAAACTGTACGACTGCCATCTACAACTACACCAATGAAGAGGATGGTATAGTAGCCTATGCCGAGGATATAGACGCCGATATGATTGCCCTGGGCACTCATCAACGAACGGGTCTCGGACATTTCCTGAGCGGGAGCATAGCGGAAGATGTAGTCAATCATGCAAAGCGCCCGGTTTGGACACTAGATTTGGGCATTTGATGGCCTTGAATTCTTGTCTGGCCGATTAGATTTGCACTCGTTTTGCTGAGGTTGGCAAAACAATTTCAGTATTCAGATACTTAGCATTAAACGCTGGTAGCAGCAAAAAAAATACGGAGCACATCTCGATGTGCTTTTCTCTTATGTCTCAACTAAAAATAGCAGTTCAGAAATCTGGACGATTGAGCGAAGACACACTGAAACTCTTCAAAGAGTGTGGCATCAAGTTCAACAATGGAGCGAAGAAGCTGAAAGCCCTGTCCACCAATTTTCCGGTTGAATTCCTTTTCCTTAGAGATGATGATATCCCTGGATATGTGGAGGATGGGATTGCGGACCTTGGTGTCGTCGGTCAGAATGTGCATCTCGAAGCGGGTAAAAATATTGAGGAGGTCAAGGCGCTTGGTTTCTCAAAATGCAGGCTCTCCCTGGCTATTCCCAGAGAGGCACTATATGAAGGTGTCGGGTTTTTCGAAGGGAAACGCATTGCTACGAGCTATCCGGTGATCCTCGAAGGCTATCTCTCCCAACAGGGAATAAGTGCTGATGTTCATGAAATTAGTGGTTCGGTCGAGATTGCTCCTGGTATTGGATTGGCCGACGGAATTCTGGATATCGTTAGCTCGGGAAGTACGCTGATGAGCAATGGTCTCAAAGAAGTGGAGGTCGTCATGAAATCTGAAGCCATATTGGTGGCCAACAGACAGTTGGAAGCCGGCAAACTTCAGTTGCTTGAGGACTTGACCTTCAGAATAGACGCCGTGCTTGCCGGTCGCAACAACAAATACGTCCTTCTCAATGCACCTAATGACAGGATTGATCAGATCCTGGCACTGATACCGGGCATGCGTAGTCCCACTGTGATGCCATTGGCGACGGAAGGTTGGAGCAGTATTCACTCGGTGATCAACGAAGACGAATTCTGGGTGAATATTGGCAAAGTACGGGAAGCAGGGGCAGAGGGTATCCTGGTAGTCCCCATCGAAAAAATGATTCGCTAGATATGAAGTTTCACGCATATCCTCCGGCTGAGCGTCTGGCCAAGATTCTGGCACGCCCCGTGAAGAACTATGATCAGATCGAGAAGATCGTCAAGCCCATTCTGGATAAAGTAAGAAGAGGTGGTGACCATGCGTTGCGAAAATTTGCATTGGAATACGATCATGTGGTATTGGAGGATCTATGGGTGAGTCCTGGCGAAATTGAGGATGCACAACATCAGGTGTCAGCTGATCTGAAAGATGCGATTAGCCTGGCGGCAAAAAACATCGTCAAATTCCATTCGGCTCAGGCGCATGAAGACCTCAAACTTGAGGTGATGGATGGTGTGACTTGCTCCAGAAAAGCAGTACCTATTCAGAAGATTGGTCTTTACGTTCCTGGTGGCACTGCGCCATTATTCTCGACGGTGTTGATGTTGGGCTTGCCCGCCAAGATCGCCGGCTGTGAAGATATTATCCTTGCATCTCCGACAGATAGATTGGGCGCCCTGAATCCTGTTATCCTCTACACGGCGCACCTCATTGGCATCACGAAGATCCTTAAGGTTGGTGGCGCTCATGGTATTGCGGCCATGGCTTATGGGACTGAAAGTGTACCCAAAGTCGACAAAATCTTTGGTCCTGGCAACCAGTATGTCACGGCGGCGAAGCAGCTTGTAGCCAAGGACAGTGTGGCCATCGACATGCCAGCAGGGCCATCGGAAGTAATGGTAGTGATTGATGACCAGGCCGATGCCGAATTTGCAGCGGCAGACCTGCTGTCTCAGGCAGAGCATGGTGTGGATAGTCAGGTGGTCCTTGTCGTGAATTCCGAAGAAAAAGGCAGAGCGGTGGAGAAGGCTGTTCTTGAGCAACTGGAGGAATTACCTCGGAAAGATATTGCCAAAGAGGCCTTGAAACACAGTGCCATCATCATTGAGGACGATGTGGCGGCTGTACTGCACATTATCAATACCTACGGTCCGGAACACCTTATACTCAATCACCAGGCCAATGATCAATTGCTCAAAGGTATTGTTAACGCAGGGTCAGTTTTTGTAGGACCCTTCACTCCGGAGTCCGCAGGCGACTATGCTTCCGGGACTAATCATACGCTTCCCACCAATGGCTGGGCCAAGTCCTTCTCAGGCGTGTCTCTGGAGAGTTTTCAGAAGAAAATTACCTATCAGGAAATCACAAAGAAGGGCATTGTGGCTCTGGGACCCACCATAGAGAAAATGGCGGAAGCCGAGCATTTGGATGCCCACAAACGAGCTGTGTCCATTCGGTTGGAGGCTTTGCGAAAATGAGCATACAACAGCTCATAAGACCGCATCTGCTGAATCTACGTCCCTATTCTTCTGCCAGGGATGAATATACCGGGGCTGAGGGCACGTTTCTGGATGCGAATGAGAACCCCAACGACTTTGAGGGGTCCTGGAACCGATATCCGGATCCCTATCAGAAGCAGTTGAAAGCGGTGATATCCAACCTCAAAGAGATACAACCAAAGCACATTTTCCTGGGCCTGGGCAGTGACGAGCCCATTGATCTGCTGATCAGGGCTTTCTGTGAGCCCGGAAAGGATAGTGTCATGATCTTGCCGCCGACTTATGGCATGTACAAAGTATCCGCTGGCATACACAACATAGGGATACAGGAGGTACTGCTTACTGAGGACTATCAGGTAGATGTGGAACGGGTCCTAAGCGGAGTGACTTCCACTACCAAGATTCTGTTCCTCTGTACGCCCAACAACCCCACTGGCAATCTCCTGAGACGTGAAGATGTACTGGAAATACTCAACCGATTTCAGGGGCTCGTGGTCATTGATGAAGCCTATATAGATTTTCATAGCGAACCCTCCTATAGTGAACTCCTGGACCGGTACAAAAGGCTTGTGGTACTTCAAACCCTGAGCAAGGCCTGGGGATTAGCCTCTATCCGACTGGGTATGGCTTTCGCTAGCCCCGAGGTTGTGGGCTTGCTCAACAAGATCAAGCCGCCATACAACATTCCGGGTCCTGTCCAGCAGCTGGCTTTTGAGGTCCTTTCCAGGAAGCAGGATGCTATGAGGACTGAAGTGGACGAGATATTGGCGGAACGCAAACGCATGATTCCAGTTCTGGAGCAGCTGCCATTTGTGACAGAGGTGATTCCCAGTGCAGCCAACTTTCTGCTGACTCGTTTTGTGGATTCGAAGTCAGTCTTCGACTACCTGATGGACCGGAAGATCATCGTACGAGATCGTTCGTCCCAACCCAGGTGTGAGCATTGCCTGCGACTGACAGTAGGCCAAAGGGAGGAAAACGATCGGTTAATGATAGCACTAGACCATTTCGCAAGGCCTGGGGATCAGCCATAGGCCACATGGAGGTCTTCAAGAACCTTACTTTGACCGTCGGCAGCATCTTGATTGTCCTGATGCTGTTAGAAGGTGGCATGAGGTTGTTTTGGAGCCATCCCTATTTCGAGAGCATCAAGCTCTACGAGAAGCATCCCTACTACGGGCATCGGCCTATTCCTGGCATTCGCGGCTGGGTGGCTACTGCAGAATATGAGCATCTGACGACCCATTCAGCACAAGGGTTGAGAGGGAGTCAGGTTTTTGATGCGGCCAAAGAGTATCCACGCATATTGCTGCTGGGTGACTCCTTCACCTATGGCGTAGGTGTAGCTACGGAGGAGACTTTTGCCGGAAAGCTGTCTCGGGCGTTTCCCGGTGTCGAAGTGGCCAATACTGGCGCCGCGGCTTACGACACCCGCAACGAAATAGCCGTTATGGAAGGCTTTGGTTCCGCCTTCAGGCCGGATATCATCCTGCTGTTCTTCTTTTGGAACGATCTGGAGGGGAATCTGCACAATACATTTCCCAGATACGGAATGCACTCGGATCAATCCTGCTACAGATTGGATAGCATGCGGCATTGGCAGGAAGATCCATTGGCGCTGAGCAAGGCCGGGGAGGCCGTATCCGGTAATGATGGTCGATGGAGACTGAGATTTCTCTTTGATGAAGCTGTCAAGGGGATGCGTTACAGCTGGTGGGGTATTCGGAAGCGGTCTATCCGCAATGCAGCGCAGAAACAGATGGCAATTGATAGCACCTATCACTTTTTGAGCATCGCTCAATGTCTGGCACAGAAAATAGACACAGAGCTTGTATTGGTGAGTATCCCTGATCATAATCAGGTCAATCCCGACGCTCGTGTGAAAAACATATCCGCACTCAATTTTGAGGTTCAGGCGCCGCTGGAGCGCTATTGCCAGGAGGCAGGTATCCGATATTTCGACCTTCTCCCTATCATGCAAAGTCATTTTGAGCTGTATGGTAAGGCCCTCTACTATCGCTATGACCGCCATTTGAATCGGACCGGACACGAGGTGGTAGGCGAAGCGCTTGTCAGATATATAGAGCAGTACCTGCGATAAGCGCAAACGGTATCGATGCTCGGGCTACCAGGGGTTTTTCAGATCGTCCGGTTCATAGTGGTGATCCCTGACGTGAAATGTACTTTGACGACTACCTCGTTTCAACATGAGGCCATCCCCTTGAAAAAGGCGATAGACCGTGCTAATGGGTACCAGAAACAAGTAGAATATCGCTGAAAGTATAATACGCGAATTCACATAACCCAAAACCTGGGCTATTTTGAACCACAACCATACGATGCCCTTGCCTAGCCTTGCAGAGATTAATGCGGCCAGGCCAACTGCCGTGGCGGCGTAAAGGAGATAGACGCCTTCGAAAATCCAGTAGAGTACCAGCAGCCCGCAAACGATGACCAGGATAGCTTTCAGGTCCTTGATCTCCATGCCTTTAAAACAATGTGTATATGAATGGAGCTATCGCTGAACTTCCGCCAATGACGATCAAAATCCCAAATAGCAAAAGGATCACAATCATGGGCAGCAGCCAAAACTTTTTGCGTTCCCGAAGGAAACTCCAGATGTCTTTTAGAAATTCCAATGCTTTTAGTTGATAAGCTGTCTACTATTCAATTCCGATAACAATACCTGGGCTACCCATTTGTTGCCTTGCCCGGTGAGGTGATTATCGCAATCATGGCTAAAGTAGGGGAACTTCATATTTTTCCGTAGTATTTCGCCCTTTACTATGGGAAACAGATCAATGTATTCGGTGTTGAGGGTGGCGCAAACCTCTGAAATATAGCGATTTGGGATTTCAGGGTCCAGCTCCTTATCTACCTTCTTGGACATCACCTCAATCCAATTGTCGTCAACCTGAAAAGGATCAAATAGATTCACAATAGTCAGTTTCAGGCTGTCCCGTGTGGTCGCAGCGTGAAACTTCCCGAGCAGACGCCCAGTCAGGTCATAGGCTTCTCTTACATTGTCTTCAGGTTCCACGGCATAGATTTCGGCAATGGCATCTTTGAAGTTCCCGTTGACATTGCGGGAGTACTGTATGGCGTTTCCGATGAACCGCAAGCCGCGATGAGCAAGTGCAATGGAATAGAAGTAGATGTCAGACTTCAGTTCCTTGGGTTGGCGCATGTTGCGAATAGCCGATTTGGCCTCTTCCAGGGATGGTGCCACAGAGGTCAGTATTCGACCCTCTTCAGATATCAATCCATCCGCCAGTGCATTGAGGTTATCGTAGAAGTCGTTGTAATTGAGGAAGAACAAAATGACCAGGTCTGGCTCAAAGTACCTGACAAAACTCTCATACATCGCCAGTTCATGTCCTGTACCAAAGCCACCACTGGCTGCGAACGGCACAAATTGATATTTTCCTTGCGTGAGGCTGTCCAGGTAATGTGAGATCATCTCAGTGTTAGAGGTCCCGTATCCCTCGATATAGGAATCTCCGACTAGTGCGATTACTGGCTTTTCCGGATCGATTTCTTTGTATTTGAAGCCCAGGGAATTGGTTTCATACACCGCCTCATAACAATCGGATTGGTGCCTGGCGACATTGTCGGGGAAGTGCCAATACTTCCAGTAGGAGAATTTTGATAAGAACTCACGATCCTGGCTGTGCTTTACCAGCAGGTCGGAGCGATTGAGAAATGCGATTCTCAGTCCGATCTCCAGTATGACCAGGGTAATCACAGTGCTTCCAACAATGAGTAGCAGGTTGCGATAGTCGAATTTCATTTGTCAGTCAATCCAGTTTGAATTCCACTTGCCATTCCACCTTGTCTTTGAAGTCGGGTTGCTCCTCCTTCAGAAAAACATGGTCATTAATCACCAAAATATCCATTTCCGTGCGCATAAAGCAGCGGTAAGCATCCTCAGCTGTATTGACGATTGGCTCTCCGCGCACATTGAAACTGGTGTTGATCAGTACCGGACAACCCGTTATTTCTTCGAAGCTCGAGATCAGCTGATGAAAATGAGGGTTCGTTGTGTGGTCAACCGTCTGAATGCGAGCGGAATAGTCTACATGGGTGATCGCCGGCAGCGAAGACCTTTCGAAGTAGAGCTTACTTCTCATGTCCCGGGTTTCGTAATCTTGCGGCGGATCGTTTCGGAGGTTCGCTGCGACTGGATGAACCAGTAGCATGTAAGGTGAGTCCGTTTCTAATTCGAAAAAGTCTGTGGCCTTTTCCCGCAATACGGCCGGTGCGAATGGCCGGAATGACTCCCGATACTTGATTTTTAGGTTCAGTTTTTTCTGCATTTCCGGACTACGCGGATCACCTATGATACTACGGTTACCCAAGGCCCGGGGTCCAAACTCCATCCTGCCCTGGACCCAGCCAATGACTTTGCCCTCGGCAATTTGCGAGGCCGTGAATTCACACAGCTCCTTGCGGGTCTCAAAAGCGCGAGCCTTGGCCCCGTAATTGTTGATGCATTTGCTGATGTCCGTTGCCTGAACAGATGGCCCCAGATAAGCTCCGGACATACCATCTCCCGATTGCGTATGTCGATCTTTTTCGAAGTGAATGTGGTGGGAAGCCAGTGCCGCGCCCAAAGCTCCACCGGCATCTCCAGCAGCCGGTTGAATGAAAATATCTTCAAAGTATCCGGAGTTGAGCAGCTTGCCATTGGCGACACAGTTCAGCGCTACGCCTCCGGCGAGGCAGAGCCAGGATAGTCCAGTAATCTGCCTGGCATGTTCGGCGAGTTTCATGACTACCTCTTCCGTCACTTGCTGGATGGCTAAGGCGAGATCGCAATGTACCTGATCGATGGGCGTCTCGGATTCTCGTCTGGGTACACCCAGCAAGCGCTCCCAGGCACGGTCCTTTGTCATTCTCAGGCCCGTAGCATAATTGAAGTAGCGTTGATTGATCCAGATGGAGCCGTCGTCATAGATGGTGACCATGTGCTCCTTGATTTTTTGGACAAAGTCCTCGGTTTGTTTGCCGGCATTACCATATGGTGCCAGTCCCATGAGTTTGTATTCTCCGGAATTGACCCTGAATCCCAGGTAGTAGGTGAAACTCGAATATAGAAGTCCCAGGGAGTGTGGGAAGTGCATCTCCTTGTGTATGGTGATGTCCTTTCCTCTGCCCTCGGCAATGGAGCATGTTGTCCATTCGCCTACGCCATCAATCGTGAGGATCGCCGCTTCTTCAAAAGGGCTCGGGTAGAAGGCGGACGAGGCATGGGACAGGTGATGCTCAGGAAACAGGATGGGACAATCCAGGGGCCCCAAATCTTTCAGCCCCTCCTTGAGATTTCGCTTAAGGAATAACTTTTCATTGATCCACACAGGCATGGCGCTGATGAAAGAGGCAATACCTTGAGGTGAAAAATTGTAATAGGTCTCCAGCAGCCGTTCAAATTTGAGCAATGGCTTGTCGTAGAAAGCTACAGCGTCGATCCGCCCCAGGTCGACATTGGCTTCTTCCAGGCAATATTTGATGGCATTTCGGGGAAACGAGGGATCATGCTTCTTTCTCGTAAACCGCTCTTCCTGCGCAGCAGCTACAATTTTTCCGTCTTCGATGAGTGCCGCCGCGGCGTCGTGATAGTAGCAGGAGATTCCCAATATTCGCATCGGGCCCAAAATTGACGAATTGCGATGAATTTTTTGGTGTTCATTATTCCATTCGTGCATAATGCCCTGCAAGGTGCGGTGGTATGAACCATTGGGCTTTTCTTTGCGCCAGTCGAAAAAAAGAGAATTATGCAGCCCATACTATTCATCGATCGAGACGGCACCATCATCTCAGAAACTGAAGATGAGAAGCACGATAAAGTAGAGAAAATACGGTTTCTCCCCAACGTGCTTCACTACTTGAGGAGGATCAGGGAAGAGGGTGATTACAAGTTTGTCATGGTCACTAATCAGGATGGACTGGGCACGGCAGATTATCCAAATGAGGACTTCTATCCTTTTCATGACTTGGTGATGCGCACTTTGGAAAGTGAGGGCATCACTTTCGATGCGGTCCACATTGACGAGCATTGGGAAAAAGACAACCATCCCAATCGCAAACCGGGCATTGGTATGCTCACAGGTTACCTCAATGGGGATTATGACATCAAAAACTCGTACGTCATTGGTGACAGGGTTACCGATGTGCAATTGGCTGAGAATCTCGGATGCAAGGGTATTCATATTGCCGACGGTGCACAAACCAGCGCCACGCTGACGACAACATCCTGGGAAGAGATCTATCGCCATCTCATACTGGCCGATCGCAAAGCGACAATCCACAGGAAGACCAAAGAGACGGACATTCTGGTGACTTTGAATCTGGATGGGCACGGTGAAACCAGTTGCTCGACCGGTATTGGGTTCTTTGATCATATGCTGGATCAACTCGGCAAACATGGTGGTATCGATTTGAGGGTGGAGGTGAAGGGTGACCTTCAGATTGATGAGCATCATACCATAGAAGATACAGCCCTGGCCTTGGGTGAGGCCTTTTTGGATGCCCTGGGCAACAAGCGAGGCATTCAGCGCTATGGCTTTCTGTTGCCCATGGATGATGCGTTGGCGCAGGTGGCCATTGACTTTGGCGGAAGACCCTGGTTGGTCTGGGAAGCTGACTTTCAGCGAGAGAAGGTAGGGGAGATGCCGACGGAGATGTTCATGCACTTCTTCAAGTCATTCTCTGATACTTCCAAATCCAATCTCAATATCAAGTGTGAGGGCTCCAATGAGCATCACAAGATCGAAGCGATTTTCAAAGCCTTTGCCAAAGCCATGAAAATGGCCATCAGCCGAGATGCTACGCACATGGGTAACCTGCCGAGTACGAAAGGGGTGCTTTGAGAAGAATTCAGAGCGTCAGAAAAAAATTCGGCTCTTTTGATGTTGACGCCTCAGTTTTCAAGGGATTGAGCTCGCCTTTCTCTTAGGTCGTTTTGGTATTGTCCTTTGCCGTGCTCGCTTTTGTGCCTTAATCGTTGTCTTTTGAGGTTTGTCTCCCATCTTTTCATCTATCCAACTATGCTTTGTCCTATAGTGACTGGCTTTTGTCCTACTTAGTCTGGTCTTTTCGGGTTTGAGGTCAGTCTTTTCAATGGATTAGCTTGTCTTGGTCTTATGTTATCTTGATTTGGTCCCAGTGGCAGGCGTCAAACGCACCTTGGCCGCCGTCTTTTGCCCCTTGTTGCGTTTCTTTTGAGAACTCTGTCCTGTA
Source organism: Cyclobacteriaceae bacterium (assembly GCA_965601475.1). Lineage (GTDB taxonomy): Bacteria > Bacteroidota > Bacteroidia > Cytophagales > Cyclobacteriaceae > JAWPMT01. The sequence continues at coordinate 4,525,375 of OZ271832.1, forward strand.
TTTCTCCCATGTTAGTTGAATTTCCAGCACACCATGTAGTGCGATGTCAATGTAATTTCTGAATTTATTCCCCTGGACGCCTCTCCAGGAGCAAAAAAAAAAGCCCCTGAAACTAGTCTGTTGGTTCCAGGGGCCTGGTGTTATTTGTGCAAGGGCCTCGTCAGCCGAGCAGGATCTCCTGCTTGCTGAAGGGCTGCTTATACAACCTTTTGCCCGTAGCCCGGAATATCGCATTGGCAACGGCACCACCCGCAGGAGGCAGAGCAGGTTCGCCCAGGCCTGTGGGCCGATCTGTGTTCTTCACAAAGTGCACATCCACTTTGGGTGCTTCCTTCGTTCGGATCAGTCTGAACTTGTCGAAGTTGTTGGCTGATGGTTTACCATCCTCGAATGTCAGGTCGCCATACATGGCATGTCCAACGCCGTCAATGACAGCACCCTGAACCTGGTTGATGGCTGCCAGAGGGTTGATGACGATTCCACAATCGACAGCACATGTGACGTTCAGTACTTTGGGTGTGTTTCCATCCATCTCAATCTCCGCAACCTCAGCTACATAGGTGTTGTGGGAGTAGTAGGCGCTGAAACCCTTATAGCGACCTTCCGACGTTTGTCCCCAGCCACCTTTTTCTGCGGCCAGTTGTATGACACCGATCATTTTTTCGGGAATATAATTGCCCCGTTTCCTTTCGGCCTCGTTCTTGATTTCCTCCATTCGTTCCTCACGCTCTTCTGTCGATTGCGTGGTTTCTTCGATCATGGCCATAGCTTCCTGCTCTTCCCGGTTGATTGCGCTGTAGGTTTTCTTGGCTTCTTCCAGCAGCTCCAGCCTCAGGTCTACGGGGTCTTTGTCCAAAATGCCTGCCAGTTCATCGAAAAAGCTCTGCTCTGCAAATCCAAGGAAGTTTGTGTACGGAGCTCGCCATGCGCCTGTGGTGATGTTGCTCTCATAGGCATGATTGTCTACCTGGTAGTTGGCGATGGCACCCGCAGGGAAGTTGTTGGGAAGTACGCTGTACATATTGCTGTTGACAGCAGCTTCTACCAAATGGTATCCTGTTATTTGTCCACCTTTCAACGCGGCCCTGATCTTGTATTTGGTGGCCATTCGGTACGTCCCGGCTTCCATATCGTCCTCTCTGCTGTACACTACTTTGACCGGTGCTTCCAGCATATTGGAAATCTGAGTGGCTTCCAAAGCAAAGTCACCATACAAGCGACGGCCGAAGCCACCTCCCATACGCGTCATGTCGATGGTGATTTCCTCCGGCTTGCGGTTAAGCAGCTGCGCAACCCTTCTTTCTGTCCACTCGGGCGTCTGAATTGGACCCGCCAATTCTACCTTGTTGGCTGTTACATTAGCATAGAAATTCATCGGCTCGAGGCAATTGTGTGGTAGGAAAGGCGCCTCATACACTTTTTCAAAGACCTGATCCGCTTGTGCAAATGCATCCTCAGGAGATCCATCTTTCCTCACAGGTTCCTTGGATCTTCTGTCGAGATATCCACGCAAGGTTCGATCGTGGTCAGCAGTGTTTTCGAGTTTACCGTCTTTCACCCACTTCGCATCCAGCGCGTTTCTACCTTTCATAGCTGCCCAGGTCGATGTCGCAATGATGGCCACCTTGTCAATTTCGAAGTCTTCCTTCGTTTTAAACTTGAAAGAGACCACTTTTTCTACTCCATTCACCTGGAGCGTTTTGGTATCGTCAAAGGAATCGAGCTTCATGCCAAAAGCTGGCGGACGCATGACTACGGCATATTTCATGCCCTCCTCCTTGGTGTCGAGTCCAAACAAACGCTTTCCGGTGATGATGTTGTCGATTTCTACGTTGGCCCGCTCAGTGCCGATGATCTTGTAGTCTTTAGGATCTTTCAATTCGACCTCTTCAGGGACTTCCAAGGTGGCCGCGATTGAAGCCACTTCTCCGTAGCTCATTTTATCGCCCTTGGCGTTGGTGATCACACCCTCACTGGCGGTACACGTCGCGGCGTCCACTTTCCATTCCTGCGCGGCCGCTTCCACGAGCATACGTTTTGCAGTAGCTCCAGCGGTCCTCAGCGCATCCCATCCCTGGCGGATGGACTGGCTTCCTCCGGCTACCTGTCGCGTGTACCATTCCGTGTTGAGTGCTGCCTGTTCTACCATGACATTTTCCCAGGCTACATCAAGTTCCTCTGCCACGATCATGGGCATGGATGTTTTCACATTTTGGCCGATTTCGGGGTTGGGTGACATGATCGTCACCTGGCCATTGTCGGCTACCTTGATGTACGCGTTGATATTGAACCACTCTGAAGGAGGGGCCATTGCTTCTGCTTCTTCAGTTTTCGGGCTACAGGATAGCAACCAGTTGAAACCGACCATCATACCTCCAGAGGAAGCGGCAGATACTTTTAGAAATGATCGTCTATTGTATTGTGTTTTTATCAGTGTCATTGCTGCAAAGTTGTAGGTTAGGCGTTGCCGGCGGCTGTTTTCACCGCAGCCTTGATCTTGTTGTAAGTTCCGCATCGGCAGAGGTTGCCATGCGTTGCATTCGCAATTTCTTCCTCGCTGGGGTTGGGATTTCGAGCCAGGAATGACGCGGCATTCATGATTTGGCCAGCCTGGCAGTAGCCACATTGAGGTACATCATGTTCCTTCCAGGCAAGCTGTACAGGATGATCTCCGTTCTCGGACAGCCCCTCTATCGTTGTGATCTTTCCTTCTCCCACTGCACTAATGGGCAACTGACAGGAGCGGATCGCATTGCCATTCAAGTGAATAGTGCAGGCTCCACATTGTCCGATACCACACCCAAATTTTGTGCCCACCATGTCCAGGTTATCTCGCAAAACCCATAACATGGGGGTATCCTCATCCGCCTCTATTTGCTGGGGGATTCCATTGACTTCAATCGTGAAAAGCGCCATCTGATAATGTTTTGTTGGTTTTTCAAATTACAATTTAAGCATTAATAGGAGCTTTTGTCATCGACCTTGTCCGAATGCCAGTTTTTGCTAATTATTACCTGATGGATGGTAGCTATCAAATGATAGATGGAGCTCAATTTTCGAGCCCGAACCGAAATCGTAAACCTGCCGTGAAAATGAATTGGTCGGAGGAAATGAAATCAATTTCTTCACGGTTGTCACCAAATTTCAGCACATTGAGCGCCCAGTCTACCTCATCTCCGGTGCGGAAAAGCCTGTAGGCGCTGCCTACCCGATAGCCCAATTTTATATTGAGTACGATCTGTTTGGTGAGATAATACTCTGAATAGAGGCTGGCCTGGTTGATGCTACGCTGGATGTAGAAATCGCCGAGCTCGGGTTGCTGGTAGGTTTGAAATATGCCCAGGAAAGTCAATCCGTAGTACCATTTCTCGTTGTTTTTGATGGCGATGGTGCCTGTAGCCGGAAGCACCCCATAGAATCTAACCCTCGGAGATATTTTCCAATCGATCCCGAATAAGGGGGTTGCAATGGTGCCCATGAATTCCTGATTGGTGTAGAAGCCAATCTGAAAAGTAGCGTTGTCCGTCTTTTTGTAAGTATAAAGCCCGACAAATCCGAATTGGTAGTTTTCACTCACGAGCCGAAATTCATCACTATTGAATCGGTGGATGGAAAGAACCAGGAGTGATTTCCCATTATTCAGTTGTCGCTGGTAGCCAGCATTGAAAGTGAGATTTTTGGCGGTAAAGGATGTGTTGCGGTAGTCAATAGCCGCTTGTTCCAGCACAAAACCCGAGAGAATCACATCCTGATTCTTTAGGGGTATTGGTGCCTGTAGTGTCAGATTGAGGGTGTTGTAGTCGTCATAATTGCCCTCGTTGAGGCCTCGGTAATAGTCAAAAGACAACAGATCTATGAACCCCTGTGCTTTACACAGGTAGATACTAGTGAGCAGGAGGGTGGTGAGGAGATACTTCATTGGCGGTATTCAGGCAAGGCCCCAGGAATCGAACACCTGTACCTTTTCCCACATGTGTTTTCGTTCAGCAACATATCCGACATGAGCAGGATGTACCTGGTACTTGTCCTGGTCTTCTTTGGAATCGAAAGTGACAATAAGGGCGATCGTGTAGGAATTGTCAACGACGGCCCTGGGTGTGCCTGCTGGTTTGCCAATGTGTACGGATCTAATCACTTCAATTTTGGACATGAAGTCTCGCGTGCCACTGATGAATTCATTGACGAAAGCATCGTTATCCGGTTCTTTCAACCAGAAAAAAACCATGTGTGCGAATCTTCCGGATATGGCTTCCTGGGCCGAGGATCGAAATGGCAAGAGGCTTGCCGCTGCGACTCCCAGGAGTGTCTTCTTGAGAAAACCTCTTCTTTTTTTGATGGGCTTCATGGACGATAAAAATATCAAATATTTCTATGAAGCGTCCACAAACAAAAAAAGGAGAGATGTTAGTCCCTCCTCCTTATTTCTTTGATTAAACTTCTAAACTCTTTCAGGTAATTCTGTATTGATCACCTTACCATTCTTAACTTCTCCGTAGTAGATCACATTGTAGTACCCTTTGTACCTCTTGATGGATTCGTGAAGTTGTGCAACGTTCTCGCTTCTGATTTTTACCCCTTTGTTTTCTCCCTGTCGTCGCAGTTCAATATAGTACCCTGCTTTCAGTTTTACGGGTGTAGTTGCCGGTCTTGCCAAATTCTTAGTATTTAAATGGAACAAACTATTACGTCAATTCTTCCAATCAACGCCAATTCTTGATGACAACGCAGTTTTCACCCGAAATTGTTCGATAATTTTTGAAAAATGTGAAAGAGAATCAACCGTAATGATAATTTTTGCAGTCTAAAGCTTGCAAATAAAGTTGCAAGATAGCTATTTTTTTCGAAACTTCCTTTGGAAACTGCTCCCCGCTATCGCTGTCTTTGGTAGTTTTTTCGCCCTCTACCTTTCTTTGAGGGGCGTCTGGGGTCGTAGGCAGGTCCACTTCCGAGATGGCTTGGGAGCTTTACCTTGGTGACCTCTTTTTCAATCAAACGTTCAATTCTGGCAAACTTTTCTTGCTCTTTTTCACTGATGAGGGTAAAAGCGGCACCCTGAGAAGCAGCACGTGCTGTACGCCCAATCCGGTGGACATAGTCCTCACCGTCGTTGGGGACGTCGAAATTGACCACAAGATCAATGTCCTCAATGTCGATTCCCCTGGAGAGAATGTCTGTGGCTACCATAATATTGAGCTTTCTGCTTTTGAAGAGATTGATCAGCTCTTCCCTTTTGGATTGCTCCAGGTCGGAATGGATGGCTTCACAGTTCAATCCCAGTTTTTTGAGTGTGCGGTTCAGTTCTTTGGCTCCATCCTTGGTGGAGGAGAAGACGATCACACTATTCAATTTTTTCTTTGTTAGCAGGAATTCCATCAACGGAATTTTCTGAGTTTCATAAACTGAGAACGCAGCCTGGACGATTTTTTCCGCCGGTTTGGAAATGGCAATATTGATCTCTTCGGGATCTTTGAGTATTTCTTTGGCCAGGGCGCGAATCTTCGGAGGCATCGTCGCTGAGAACAACAGCGTTTGTCTGTCTTCGGAGGTTGCTGAAATAATACGATTGATATCCTGGGAAAATCCCATGTCCAGCATCCGGTCTGCTTCATCCAGGATGAGAAACTCCAGTTTCGAGAAGTCCACATAGGGCATCGAAAGGTGAGCAATCAGTCTCCCAGGCGTACCAATAACGATGTCTGCGCCTTCAACAAGTGCTTTCTTTTCGCGGCTGAAACTGTCGCCGTCGCTGCCACCATAAATGGCAATCGAGCTGAGACTCGTGAAATAGGATAGTCCCTCCAGGGCCTGGTCGATTTGTATGGCCAATTCTCTTGTTGGGACGACGATCAAGGCACGCACTTTGTTCTTCGAGGCACTGGTTATTATTTTGTGCATGATCGGTATGAGAAAGGCAGCAGTTTTACCTGTGCCCGTCTGTGCGGAAGCAATAAGGTCTCTACCTTCCAATACCACGGGTATGGCTAGCTCCTGAATAGGTGTAGCGTCCTCGAAGCCTAATGCGGATATCCCCTCCTCAATGCTTGCGTCTAATCCAAATGATCTGAAATTCAAATTGCTTTGCTGTTACTTTGACCCCACGAAACTACTTGAAAACCGCCAATCTCACTTTGGAGATTTGGGTGTACTGCTATGGGCATCAATTATTTATCTACTGAGAACATATCAAAAAGCTACGATGAGCACCAATTGTTTGCAAATTTTACCTTTGGCATCGCCCAAGGTCAGAAAGTAGCACTTGTTGGGATCAACGGAAGTGGCAAATCCACCCTGCTGAAGATCGTCGCTGGTCTGGAATCTCCCGATACGGGGGTTGTTTCGTTTCGCAAGGGCATCAAGGTGGAAATGCTTGCTCAAACTTCTGATTTTGATGATTCCCAAGCCATCAGTGAAGTCATCTTTGAAGGAGATGATGAACTCTTGCAATTGATTCAATCCTATGAATTAGCCATGTTGCGTGGTGACGATTCAGGCGAGATGCAGCGGTTGTTGGAGGATATGGAGCGCCTCAATGCCTGGGAGTATGAACATGAGGTCAAGGAATTGCTTGGTAAGCTTGGCATCTTTGATTTGAATCAACGTGTTGGAGAACTTTCGGGAGGACAGCGGAAACGTGTGGCGCTGGCCAAAACCCTCGTTTTGAAACCAGACTTCCTGATCCTGGATGAACCGACCAATCACCTGGATCTTGAAGTGATTGAGTGGCTGGAAAACTACCTGGCCACTTCCAACCTGACCCTACTCATGGTGACACATGATCGCTATTTCCTCGATCGGGTCACCAATGAGATCATCGAGATCGACGGGGGTCAACTATATAAGTACAAAGGCAACTATTCCCAATACCTGGAGAAAAAGCAGGAACGGATTGAAATGGAGCAAACCGTAGCTTCCAAAGCAAAAAACCTGATGAAAAAGGAGCTGGAATGGATGCGGAGGCAACCCAAGGCGCGAGGCACGAAAGCCAAATACCGCATTGACGCTTTCTATGACCTGAAGGAAAAGGCATCAGTCAAGTCAGACCAATCGGAACTGGAACTGAGGCTATCCTCGGATCGGCAAGGTAAGAAGGTCATGGAACTGGAGAAGATCTCAAAAGGCTATGGCGAGAAGCAGCTTGTGGATCAGTTTGAATATGTATTCAAAAAGGGAGACAGAGTAGGCGTTATCGGTCAAAATGGTGTAGGTAAGTCCACCTTTCTCAAACTCATCACCGGGGAGGAAAAACCCGATACAGGTAAAATAGATAGAGGTCAGAACACAAAAATTGGCTACTACAGCCAGGAGGAGTTCATTTTCGACCCCTCCAAGAAAGTGTTGGATACAATCCTCGAGGTTGCAGAGTACATTCCGCTGGCGGATGGGTCCGAGGTGACCGCCTCACAGTTGCTCAATCAGTTTCTTTTTCCGCCCAGCAAACAACACAGTTTTGTAGGGAAGCTTAGTGGTGGTGAAAGGCGCAGACTCCAGTTGTTGCGGATGCTGATGACCAACCCCAATTTCATTATCCTGGATGAGCCCACGAATGACTTCGATATCGTCACGCTCAATGTGCTTGAAGCGTTCCTGCTCAATTTTGACGGCTGTCTACTCATTGTCTCTCACGATCGATATTTCATGGACCGTCTGGTGGAACATCTTTTTGTTTTTGAGGGTGAGGGCAGGATTCGAGATTTTCCGGGGAACTATAGTGATTACCGCGAGTCGAATTCGGACAAGGTATTGGTGGAGAAAAACACTGAAACTCCGAACGCGCAAAAGCAAAAATCTGAAAGCCGCAAGCTCAGCTACAAGGAGAAACGGGAGTTCGAGGCTTTGGAGAAAGAGATTGAGGTCCTCGAGGCTGAGAAGTCAAAGCTATCCAGGATGATGGATGAGGGAGGTAATGATTTCGAGGCGCTTGGTGCCTGGGCGAAAAGAATAGCTGAAATAGATGCACTGCTCGAGGTAAAAGAGATGCGATGGCTGGAACTGGATGAATTCCAGGGCTGACTCCTCCAACAATTTCTTGGGTCTTGCAGTTGATGTTCCATGAGGTTAATGCTGCTTTTTCTATCCGGATTCCTGTTCCTGCAGCTGAATGCGCAGGACTATTTTCCACGACTTGAGGCTAAGCAACTGGATCGTGAGCCGGTCGTTTTTCCAGATGATCTCACAGGAGATGTCAATATTCTGATCCTGGTTTTTGAGCAGAAGTCACAAGAGCTCGTTGATACATGGGCCGATATTATCCTGGATGAATTCGAACCCCAGGCTGGCATCAGCTACTATGAAGTACCGATGATCAGTACCTGGTGGAAGCCAATTTCATGGCAAATTGACAACTGGATGCGTGGTGGGATTCCTGAGGATTTTCATGACAACACAGCAACGTTTTACGGAAACCGCACGCCTTACTTTGAGCTCTTGGACATGAAAGACATATCCTCATGTTACCTGTTTGTCATCAACGCTGAAGGACGGATTGTCCACCGGGAAGAAGGTCCGCGTGCGCCTGACAAAGAACGCCGCTTCCGACAGGCAATAGCTACGTTCAGGTCAGGTTCTTAGACCGGCTTTCCATCGCGCTTGAAAGCCAGCTTCTTCTCGTTTGAGTCGGCCGGATCGAAATAGTATCCCTCATAGTTGAAGTCCTTCAGGTCCTCGACGTTTTCGATACGGTTCTGAATGAAGTACCTTGACATCAGCCCCCGGGCTTTCTTGGCGTAGAATGAGACAATTTTGTATTGATCGTTCTTGAAATCTTTGAACTCTATGTCGATCACCTGTATTTCAGGATGCTTCTTGTCAATGGACTTGAAGTACTCATTGGATGCCAGGTTCACCAGCAACCCATCACCCTGGGCTTTGAGGTCTTTGGCCAATAACTCGACGATCGTGTGATCCCAATACTGATAGAGCGTCTTGTAGTCATCGAAAGCGAGCTTTGTTCCCATTTCCAGCCGATAAGGTTGAATTAAATCCAAAGGTCGCAGCAGCCCGTAAAGGCCCGAGAGGATTCGGAAGTGATCCTGGGCAAATTCAAGGTCCCCCTCATCAAAGGTATCGGCCTTGAGGCCCTGGTAGACATCCCCCTGAAACGCATACATTGATGCCTTGGCGTTGGAGCGTGAATGAGTGCTTTCAAACTGGTGATATCGCTCTACATTGAGCTCTGCAAGCTTGTCGCTGATGCTCATCAGCTCCTTGATCTCAGAGGGCTCTTTTGTTCGTAGTATATCAATTAATTCATTGGTGCACTCCATCAAGCGTGGTTGCGTGGGGCTTACGTTGATGGATGTTTCGAAATCCAGGCTCTTTGCGGGGCTGACAATGGCAATCATAATATTTTCTATTCGTTGCAGTTACGAAATTATAAATCAATTGTGTGAGTGATGGGTTTGCGGCTATTCAATCTCGCTATAACCAGATAAGTAGGAAGAATGATCCAATCCAATCGATACTTACTACTAATTTTGCCGCTTCGCGATGCATAGAGCTCTAGTCATTATGTTGTTGTTGGGTTGCTTCTCCGCGGCATCCCAATCCAAGACCTTTGTAGGCCTCAGGGCCGGCGGTCAATTCTCTTCCGCTTTCATCACGCATACCATTTTCATTCCCAATATAGACACAGACTTCATCCAAAATGCCCATGCCGGTGTGGTGGTGAAACACTTCAACTTCAAAGCCTTGAATCCCAAGTCGCTGAATGCTGGTTTCCAAACAGGAGTCAACTTTATACAGCGGGGTTGGCAGCAGAATTTTACTGATGAAAACTTAGATCCCTATCGCATCAATCTCAATTACCTGGAATTCCCCATCGAGGGAATCATCTACGGCGGCAAAGGCAAAACCAAGGTATTTGGCACCCTTGGGATTTATTATGAACGATTGCTTGGCAGCAGCGAAAAGAACAGGCCCGTCGCTCAACTAGAATCAGATGGTGTTTCCGTAGGCGTTGATGATTTCTACACCTACGATAGCGATCGCGATCCGGAGAATGGTTACGGTACCAGGATATCCTTCGGGGTTTTCTCCGAATTTCCTTTTGGCACACTGCAGGTAGAAGCCTTTACGTCGATCAGTTTCAGCGGTGTTTTTGATTTTGAGGACAGAACCACGCAGATCCCTGACCAATCCAACCTCTACAGTATTGGCTTGTCTTTGAGCTATTTCATAGGTTTCGGAGAGTTGGATTTTTAGTATCTTTCCTCATTATGAAGCACCGGATCAGTGCTCTGAAATACCTCAGTGTCTTCACGCTCCCTGTTTTGGCTCTGGTTTCCTTCCATGGCCATGGGTGGATTACGTTCACGCCGCTATTGGAAGCGTTTCTCCTGATTCCTTTGCTGGAGTTGATGTTTCGGCCGGACTCATCTAATATTTCTGAAGCAGAAGAGAGCATCCGGAGTGATGACTGGTTCTACGATTTGCTTGTATATGCGGTGATACCCGTGCAGTTTGTTTGCCTTTACTTTTTTCTTCGGTCAGTGACTGTAGAGGAGCTGACCTTGGTCGAGCGGGTGGGAAGAATTACAGGGATGGGTTTGATGTGTGGTGTGGTGGGCATCAATGTTGCCCATGAACTTGGACATCGCTCGAAGAAATCTGAACAGCTCATGTCTAAGGTTTTGCTCATGACCTCTTTGTATATGCATTTCTTCATTGAGCACAACCGGGGCCACCACAAAAATGTAGCGACAGAAGAAGACCCCGCATCTTCCAGAAAAGGTGAAAGTGTGTATGCTTTTTGGTTTCGGTCTACCCTGAACTCATACCTCTCAGCCTGGGCATTGGAGCGCGAGCGACTGATGAAGCGAGGACTTCCGATCCTAAGCTGGCGCAATGAAATGCTTATGTTTCAATTGGTACAGGTCGTTTTCATGGTATTGATCTTTCTGACCTTTGGAGCAATGGGGCTTCTGCATTTCGTAGCCGCCGCGACCATGGGGTTTTTGCTACTGGAGACGGTCAACTACATTGAGCATTATGGTTTGAGGCGCGATCAAAGTGACGAGGGTCGATACGAGCGTGTGATGCCGCAACACTCCTGGAATTCGGATCATATTGTCGGCCGACTCATGCTTTTCGAGCTTTCGAGGCATAGTGATCATCATTACCAGGCCAATAGGAAATATCAGGTCCTAAGGCACATGGAAGAGTCTCCGCAGATGCCGACCGGATATCCGGGAATGATGCTGATGTCGTTGTTGCCTCCACTGTGGTTCAAAGTGATGAACCGTAAGCTGGATCAGTTTGAGCGTCAGATGGCTTAGAGGTCCACTCGTGTATTTTGCTGTGTCTATGAAAGGCTTCTGGCTTATTTTCGGGTATTCCAAGTCACCTAATATGAAAAGAAACCTGTTACTCCTGTTATTGCTCTGTAGTTTCATTGCCCAAGCCCAACTCCAAAGTCCCGATGATTTCCTGGGTTATGAATTGGGCACCAAGTTTACCCGACACCACAGGGTTATGGACTATTTCGAACATGTAGATGGTCAATCGCCCAACGTGAGCCTGATGCAGTATGGCCTCACCTACGAAGACCGACCACTTGCTTTGGCTTTTGTCTCCTCTCAGGAGAATCTGTCGAACCTGGAAAATATCCGAAGAGATAACCTGCGCAGGGCGAAGCTTGAGGCGGGTGAGCCTTCCACCGATGTAGGCATTGTATGGCTTAGCTACAACGTTCACGGCAATGAGTCAGTTTCGACGGAGGCGTCGATGAAGACGATTCACGAGCTCGTTACCCAAAAGCTGGATTGGTTGGAAAACATGGTTGTGATTATTGACCCATGCATCAATCCAGATGGTCGCGAACGCTATGTCAATTTTTATTGGCAATACGGAAATCGCCCCTACAATCCAGATCCGAATTCACAGGAACACGTCGAGCCTTGGCCACGGGGCCGATCCAATCATTACATGTACGATCTCAATCGTGATTGGGCATGGCAGACACAAATTGAATCTCAGCAGCGTATCAAAGTCTACAACCAATGGTTGCCACAGGTACATGTTGATTTCCATGAACAGGGGATCAACAGCCCCTACTATTTTGCTCCCGCGGCGGAGCCCTATCATGAATTGATCTCAGATTGGCAAAGACAGTTTCAAGTGGACATAGGCAAGAATCATGCACGCTATTTCGATGAGCAGGACTGGTTCTATTTCACCAAGGAGCGTTTTGATTTGCTATATCCTAGTTACGGTGATACCTACCCGACTTACAATGGCGCCATCGGGATGACATATGAACAGGGTGGGTCGGGAAGAGCCGGACTTGGTGTACATACCCAAGAGATGGACACCCTGACCTTGATCGACAGGATAGCGCACCATCACACAACAGGACTTTCCACAGTGGAAGAGGCGACGAAGCAGCGGGAGAAGATGCTATCGGAATTCGAAGGCTATTTTCAAACGGCGACAACCAACCCTACTGGTAAGTATAAAACCTTTGTTATCAAGAATGATGATACCGAAAAGGTGAAGGACCTGAAAGCCTGGCTTGATACACATGACATTGTATATGGCACTGCCACTGGACGCAACCTCAGGGGTTTCAACTATGCCGCCAATCAGGATCAGAGCTTCAACATAGCATCGGAGGACCTGGTGATCAGCACTCGCCAACCGAAGTCTGTACTGGTCAATGTTCTATTTGAACCCGATACGTATTGGTCAGATTCTTTGACCTACGATATCACAGCCTGGTCCGTACCATACGCCTTTGGTTTGAATGCCTACGCAACTACCACAGCGCTCACGGTCAATTCGGGTCATGCATCGAATGACTTTGTTCCAAATGAAACACCTAGCAAGGCCTATGCCTTTGTCTTTGATTGGAAAAACCTTTCTGACGCGAGGTTCCTGGCCGTTTTGCTGAAATCGGGGTATAAGGTGAGATATGCTGCTAAGCCCTTTACATCCGCAGGGTTTTCGTTTGGCAGGGGTGCTGTTGTTGTCACCAGAAGGGACAATAAATCTTTCAACACATTTGAGTCAACCTTTGTCAAGCTAGCCAACGACTACGAGCAGAAGGTCTATACCTTGTCGAGCGGGTTTTCCTCGACAGGACCAGATATTGGCTCCAACGAAATTGTTTATTTGAAGGCCCCCAAAATTGCCATGCTCTTTGGAGATGGCACTTCTTCCCTGGCTGCGGGCGCGACCTGGTACTTTTTTGAGCAGGAAATACAGTACCCGGTAGCTAACCTCAATATATCCTACCTGAATAGGGTAGACCTTTCGGACTACGATGTGCTGGTGCTCCCAGATGGTAGATATCGAAACCTGAACGCAAACCATCTGAGCAAGATTGATGACTGGGTAAATGCCGGAGGCAATCTTGTACTCGTCCAGGGTGCAATGCAACAGTATGTGGACTCGGACTACAGCAATCTGAAGCGCTTTGGTGACGAAGCCGAGCAATCACGCATTGAGGGCCGAGAAGAAGAGATATCAGAAAGTCGCAAGACTTTGAAATATGCTGATGCTGAACGTGACTTTATCCAGGAGTATGTCCCAGGGGCAGTGTTTCGGGTCACTATGGACCCCACCCACCCATTGGCTTTCGGTTACCAGGGTGATTACTTCAGCTTGAAAACTTCTGAGGATCGCTACGGTTTATTGGAGGAGGAATGGAATGTTGGGCGTATTCTCTCCCAATCAGACCATGTCAGTGGTTTTGCTGGCCGGTACGTTCGCGAATTTGCTGAGAATTCGCTGATCCTGGGTGTTGAAGGGCGTGGTCGTGGGCGAATCGTCTATTTCGCGGATAATCCGCTATTCAGGTCATTCTGGTACAATGGTAAGTTGCTGTTTGCCAATGCGCTCTTCCTCGTCGGACAATGATGAATATTACAAACCAACCTATTCAATATATGAGAAATCGTTACTTATTCTTAGTGATTTTGGCTTTACCATTAATGGTGGCAGGCCAGAAGAAGACTTCCAAGAACAAACAAGCCGCCATAAGCTCTGTCGAAAGTCACAAAAGTGAATTCATCGATATGAGTGACAAGATTTGGTCCTATGAGGAAGTAGCTTTTGAAGAAACCCGATCGGCCAAGCTCTTGGCGGATTATGCGGAATCTCAGGGCTTTACAGTAGTTCGTGGTGTCGCCGAAATACCAACGGCATTCACTGCGACCTACGGGTCGGGGTCTCCAATCATCGGTATTATGGGTGAGTTCGATGCTTTGCCTGGTTTATCACAAAAGACCGTTCCCACGAAGGATCCATTGAACGAAGGCGGAGCGGGCCATGGTTGCGGTCACAATCTGTTTGGTGTTGGTAGCTTGGGGGCTGCCGTAGCCATAAAGGAGTTGATTGAATCCGGGAAACTGCAGGGTACTGTAAGGTTTTATGGGACTCCGGCTGAGGAGAAATTTTTTGGCAAGTTGTGGATGGCCCGTGAAGGACTATTTGACGACCTCGACGCATGCCTGGATTGGCATCCCAGTGCCAAGACCAAGGCCGATGTCCAGAGCTCTTTGGCATTGGTAGATTTTATCGTGGAATTCTATGGTCAGGCAGCGCATGCTTCGAGCGATCCGTGGAATGGTCGAAGTGCTGGTGACGCGCTGGAGCTTTATACCACGGGCATCAACTACTTCAGGGAGCATATCAAGCCCACGGTGCGGATTCACTATCACATCATGAAGGGAGGCGACGTGGTCAATGTCGTTCCCGACTACACGAAGATCTGGACACGTGTCAGGGATACCCGACGGGAAGGTATGGAAAGTGTTTGGAAACAGGTGGAGCGTATTGCCGAGGGTGCGGCTATCATGGCAGATGTCGACTACAAGATTTCACTGGTCTCAGGATTGCATGAAATTTTGGTAAACAGGACCGGGGGAGAAGCCATGCAAAAGAACCTGGAATTTCTGGGTGATATCACATATACCCAGGAAGAACTGGAATTTGCCTATGGTATACAAGAGGCTACCGGAAAAGAGCAGGTAGGCATGGACGCAACGATTAGGCCTTTGGAAGAAACACAAGAGCATCCAGGTGGGGGCTCGACGGATGTCGGCGACGTGAGTTGGCTGGTGCCCGAGATAAGATTGGGTGTGACCACAGCACCTAAAGATACACCGTGGCACTCCTGGGCGGTAGTGGCCTGCGGGGGAATGTCGATTGGCCATAAAGGGATGATTTATGCATCCAAGGCAATGGCGATGACCATGGTAGATCTATATGAGGACAAAGCACTTCTTGAAAAGGTGAAAGAAGAATTTGCGGAGCGCAAAGGAGACTATGAATACAAAGCGATCCTACCTCCAGGACCACCACCGATCCCCGATTCCGTCACTGGCGGAGAATGAATTACAGAAGTCCGGACCTTAGATCCGGACTTTTTTGTTTTCTATTAAAAACCATGGCCTACTACATCGACCTACGCACAATTCCTATTGAAGAGTTGGAGCAGATATTGGACCGTATGGACGTCTTGCCTAGTTGGGAAGTCCTCTTCGATCAATTGCCTGAACGTATTTCAATTCTTAGGGCGCAAGGGATATTGGACTTTGAGGACTTATTTAACACCTTGAAGAATAAGCAAAAATTGGAGCGACTCTCTGACGCAACAGGTATTCCACTGGCTTACCTGAATGTGCTACGGCGGATGCTAAACACCTACCGTCCAAAACCAAATAGGCTTAAGGATTTCCCAAATATGCCTTTGCATGTAGTAGAGCAGTTGGAAAACAATGGAATTAGGAATACCCTGGAGCTATACCGTAAGGTCATCACCCCTGCAGATCGATATCGAATCTCAGAAGCGGCGGATTTAGACCCTGCGGAGGTGCTCAGGTTGGCTCACCTGGCTGATCTCTCACGGATTCGCTGGGTGAATCATACATTTGCCTATGCCTTGAACGAAGCAGGGTTCGATACGGCTCAGCAAGTGGCTGAAAGCAGTCCAAAGGAGCTTTATGAGCGCGTCAAGGAACTCAATGACACCCGTCAAATCTATAATGCCACCATTGGAGAGCGGGACATGGCCAGGTGTATCGACTCTGCAAAGACCCTGGATCAGGATCTTGTCTATTGATGTCGTTTGCTAATCATCTCTGAGGATCAGGGCTGGGTTTTTTCTTGCCGTCTGCCCTATGATTGTCCATGCAATGACCAGAATGAGGGCAAGGATCACACCGGCAGCAATAATGAATATCGAAGGTGAAATGGCACTTTGATAGGCGAAGTTCTGAAGCCATGATTTGCCAAAGTACCAGGTGAACACGGAGCCAAGCACCAAGGCTATCCCCAGCAGTTTGATGAAGTCCAATGTACCTAGCTTAATGAGATGGGCAAGGTTGGCACCCAGTACTTTACGGATGCCAAATTCCTTCGTCTTTTGCTCCGTTGTGAATGCGATCAATCCAATGAGGCCCAGTACCGCAATCAGGATAGCAAGAACCGAGAAGACGTTCAATACATTGCCAAACCTTCTTTGACTGGTGAAAGCACTGTCGAAGGCCTGATCCATGAATTGATAGTCAAAAGGTAAGTTGGGATTGAGCTCATTCCAAAGTTTCTCTGTCCCTGCAAGCACTTCCTGGTAGCCATCCATATCCTGCTGCTTAATTTTCGCTACTAGATAGCGGAGGTTTCCCTGCCAGACGTTTGCGGTTGGGTGGAAGAGGGCCATCGGTTCCACAGGATTATAAAGCGCCCAGAAATTGAAGTCTCTCAAAACACCAACCACTTGAAAAGGTCCTTCGCCATAGTAAGTCATTTCCTTGCCGAGGACCTGCTCAGGATCCTCGCCGGGCTTAAGCCATTCCATTCTGATGGCGCACTGTTCATTGATGATTACTTTGTCTGCATCTCCCTCACCGGAAGAGAAGAAGGATCTACCCGCAAGTATCTGCAGTTCCAGCACATCCACAAACTCGGCTTCGCCATTGATCATCGTCACAGGGAGCTCGGTGGTTTTCGAGGAGTTTAGTGGTTGTAAGTTGTCTTGAAACCAACTATTCGGTGGTACGGAGTTGGAGACCGCAGCATTTTGAAACAAGCCGCGAGACAATGCCTGGTCTTTGAATAATTTGCCCTGATCCTGCATCCATTCAAGATGAGGGATGACGAGCACATGCTCTTCGTCGAAGCCCAGATCGCGCTGTTGCAAAAAGTCCAGTTGATTGGCCACGAGAAAAGAAGACGAAATCAGCGTCGTGGAAATGGTAAATTGGAGTACGACAAGCAAATTCCTCATTCTGGCCTTGGAGCCAGTTTTTGACAGTTTTCCTCTCACGGCGTCGGTGAGGTTGAAGCGAGTCATAAACCATGCAGGATATACACCGGAGAGCAGCCCTGTGCTCAAAATAATTCCCAACAACAAGAGTATTAGCTCCGGTTTTTCGAACAGGTTCAAGGATAGTTCCTTGGATGCCAATTGGTTGAAGAAGGGTCGGGTAATTTCTGCGAGTCCAAAACCAATGATTGCAGCGATAAGACAGTAGGAGATTGATTCTGTGAGGAATTGTACTCGAATTTGGCTTTTCGAGGATCCAAGGACTTTTTGCAAACCGATCTCCTTCGCCCTATTTGTGAACTTGGCCGTACTCAGGTTCATGAAATTGATGCAGGATAGCAATAGAATGACAAGGGCCACGGTACTGAAGATGATTACATTGTCTATATCACCAATGGGTCCGATTCTGTTTGATATATCTCCGGAATAGAGCCTTATGTCTTCAATGTTATGCAGGGCCAGGATCCAGTTTTTCTCTTGTGCCCTCGCATCGCCAACATACTTGGCGGGCAAGCTGGCCAGTTTGTTGTTGACCTGCGCCAGGTCTGAAGCAGGATTGAGTAGGGCATAGGTCACAAAGCCAGTCCAAATCCAGGAGTCGGATCTATCGATGACGTAAGGAAAGGAACTCATCGATAAGAGGAGGTCGAAGGTGAAGTGACTTTGATTAGGTACATCTTCAATGACTCCTGTAACAGAAAGTACTTTCTGATTGGGTTTCACCCCATATAATAATTGCTGACCTATGGCAGGTTGGTCACCAAAATATTTTTTGGCTGTGCTCTCGGAAAGCACAACTGAGTTGGGCGAGGATAGGGCGGCCTTAGGATTTCCTTCAATCATTGGAAAGGTGAACAAGTCGAAGAAACCGTCATCAGAGGCCAGTATCCGGTCTTCCTGGTACGATCGGAAATCTCCATTGGGCAATGGAATTGAGATCAGTTCTTCACTTGAGGGTTCATGTAGCCTGATGGCATTTTCAATTTCCGGAATATCATTTTTCAATGCGCTCACCACGGCTGGGCTCGTGGAACCGAAAATCTCTTCATTTTCGATCCAAATGTTGGTCATATTTACCCTGTAAATACGCTCGGAATTGGTGTGGAACTTATCGTAACTCAACTCATCAGAAACAAAGAGGTAGATCAGTAAAAAGGCGGCAATGCCGGTTGCCAATCCCGTGAGATTGAGGAAAGTGAAGAAGCGTTGCCTGATCATTAACCTCAAGGCGATTCTGAATCTGAATAAGTTCATGCCATAATGATTTGCAACTTCTAGTGAAAAGACAATGCCTTATTTGCTAAAATACTGATAATGAGTTGTTTGATTTGCTGGTTGATGTATTGGGTAAGGTTTATAGTATCAAAAAGTACAGTTGGCTGTTCGTTTTTAATACAGAAAAATGATCTCTTCAGGATCGGCAGTGGTTATACCTCCAGCAAATCGTAATTTTGACTTCCAAAATTTAATATTCCATGCAAGAAAATCCTTTTCTTAAACCCTATACGACGCCTTTTGAAACACCGCCTTTTCATGTCATCAGGAATGAGCATTTTCTTCCAGCCCTGGAAGAGGCGCTGAAAGAAGCGCGCTCTGAGGTAGAAGCCATCGCAGGCAGCTCTGAGGGCCCAACCTTTGAAAACACGATTGTGGATTTGGAAAAGAGTGGGGCACGCCTGGACCGCATATCTTCGGTACTCTTCAATCTCAACGCTGCCGAAACTACCGATGATCTACAAGGAATCGCGCAGGAAGCCTCCCCCAGGCTTACCGCATTCAACAATGAAGTGAAGCAGAATCCCTTATTGTTTGCAAGGATCAAAACGGTATACGAGCAACGAGGATCCCTGGAGTTGAACGATGAGCAGCAGATGCTATTGGAGAAGACCTATAAAAGTTTTGTGCGAAGTGGGGCCGGATTGGGCGAAGCGGACAAAAAGCGATTCGGTGAAATTGCGATTGCATTGTCCCAAAAGGGATTGTCCTTTGGAGAGAACGTACTGGCAGAGACCAACGACTACTACCTGCAAATCACGGAAGAAAAGGACCTTGGGGGATTACCAGCCGATGTAGTGACACGCGCCAAAGATGAAGCCAAATCTCGTGGTGTAGAGGGGTGGGCCTTTACGCTCCAGGCTCCAAGCTACATCCCTTTCATGGAATATGCCGATAACCGTGCCTTGCGTGAGCAGTTGTTTCGCGCCTATGCTTCCAAGGCTACCCCAGGTAAGTCCAGGGACAATTCGGTTTTGGTGAAGGAAATCATTACTCTTCGAGGTGAATTGGCTAAGCTGCTAGGGTACGAGAACTATGCAGACTATATCCTTGAAGAGCGTATGGCAGAGCGTCCGGAGAAAGTCACTGCCTTTCTTGGGGACCTGTTGGATGCAGCAATGGACGCAGCCCGGGAAGAGGTATCAGAAATCCAGGCGTTCATGAAGGAAGAGGGTGCGGATTTTGAGTTGCAGCGCTGGGATTGGTCGTATTACTCCGAAAAACTCCGTAAGAAGAAATTCAATCTGGATGATGAAATCATCAAACCTTATTTTAGGTTAGAAAATGTTATTGAAGGGGTGTTCAAAACAGCCGAGAAGCTTTATGGAATTACCTTCAAGAAGAATCCTGAAATACCCGTTTATCATACGGATGCGATGGCCTATGAGGTACTGGAGGGAGATGAAGTAAAGGCCATTTTCCTTGCTGATTTCTTTCCACGAAAGGGTAAGAGACCAGGGGCTTGGATGACATCATTTAGAGAGCAGCACTACGCTGAGGGCAAGCGGGTCATTCCCATTGTGAGTATTGTGTGCAACTTCACCCCTTCAAGCGAAGGCAACCCCTCCTTGCTGAAATTTGATGAGGTAAAGACGCTCTTCCATGAATTCGGACATGCTTTGCATGGCATGCTGGCAGATACGCAATACAAGAGCCTTTCGGGAACCAGTGTCTATTGGGATTTTGTGGAGCTACCTTCCCAGATCTTTGAGAATTGGTGCTATGAGAAGGAATGTCTCGATTTGTTTGCCCGGCATCACAAGTCTGAGCAACCCATTCCCCAAATCCTGATCGATCAGATACGTGCTTCTGCGAACTACCATGAAGCTTATGCGACCGTCCGACAGATTAGCTTTGGCTTGCTGGATATGGCCTATCACTATCAGCCTACTGATGAGTTGGGGAAAATTGAGGATGTGGAAGCTTTTGAGAAGGAAGCGATGGGTCCTACGGAATTGTTTCCATCGGTCCAGGGTGCTTGTATGAGCGTACAGTTCAGCCATATTTTCGCGGGAGGCTACGCAGCAGGCTACTACAGTTACAAATGGGCGGAGGTATTGGATGCTGATGCTTTTTCGCTTTTCAAAGCAAATGGGGTGTTTGATTCAGCTACGGCAGCGTCGTTCAAAGCAAATATCCTAAGTCAGGGTGGTGTAGCGCATCCAATGACATTATACAAGAGATTTCGAGGACAGGAGCCGACACCCGATGCTTTGCTGAGGAGGGCTGGGTTGAAGGAATAGACATGACCATTCCGTTTCATCATTTTGGGGGCAATGGCCCCCTTGTGCATATTGGACATGCCAACAGTTTTCCACCAGGTATGTATCGAAAAATGGTAGAACCGCTCCTGGACCACTTCACCGTCGTAGGAATGGAATCAAGACCGATGTGGGAACCTTCGATGCAGGATATTAAAAGCTGGGAAGATATGGCCGTGGACCTGATCCGATTTCTGGATGAGAATGGTTGGACTAAGGTGCACGCTGTGGGACATTCCCTGGGAGCAGCGAAGATCGTATTTGCATCGCTGCAGCGTCCAGACCTATTTGACAAGGTGATTTTAGTGGAGCCACCATTCTTACCAAAATGGATATTCAACATTACGAAGTTGATTCCTATTGAATGGCGAAAGCGAATGGCTCCTCCCTCCAGAGTCGCCAATAACCGCAAGGATCAGTGGCCAAGTGTGCAGGAGTTCTACGACTATATGCGGCCAAAGGGGGTATTTCGTAAGATACCTGATGAGGTGCTTTGGGACTATGTGGAGCACGTCCATCATGAGGTGGAAGAAGGCGTAACCCTGCGGTACTCCAAAGAGTGGGAGTCTCACATCTATGCGGCTTTGACGAGCCCGTGGAAGGCCATTGGCAAGATGACCCATCAGGCCCTGGCTATTCGGGGAGAAGATACTGATATCATCACTCTGAAGTCCTGGGAAAGGTGGAAGAGAACCCAGCAAAACACAGTTTTTGAGAATCTTGAAGGGGGAGGACACCTAATTCCGTTCGAGAATCCGGAGTTGGTTGGGCGTAGGATTTGCCGTTTTCTCCAAAACCAATAAAGACTGCATAGGAAGAGTGGCTGGCGCTTCGGGCGATTGAGGGCGTTCCGGTAGCCGACAGTTGCCGGTCCAATAGGGGAGCGGGAACGATTTCGAACCCAGGTAACAACTATTTCCTCCAGAAATGAGATTAATAGGGAAGGCGGCTCTCAATGGTGCGGCCGGAAGATCGCAGTTCGTCTTTGAGCGCTGCGATAACTTCGTCTATGGCGTGTTTCAGCTTCAGGAGCTCGGCACCTTTCTCCTTCCGGTCACCAAACACCAGTTCTTTGCGGCTGGGTGAAATAACACGACGGTACATATTGAAGCGTACCATTTTGTCAAGGTATTGGCTGATTCTCGGGAGTAGATTCAATATGTAGGCGCTGTCAATATCTAATTTCTTTTCGCGGATGTTGAAAAGCGTGCAGGCCACTTCATAGTGATTGAGATGGATTGGTTCTTCTGCATCCAATTGAATACTGCGAACCAGGCGGATCAGCTTTTTCAAATTGCCGTTGGTTTTGGCGTCCTTGTAGTTGATTCTCGCAATATTCCTAAAAGGCAGGTAGCTACGTCTGGTCTTGTTCAGGAAATCGTACTCTGCAATTCCCCTGTCGATTTCGCGTCTTGATTCCTTATATACCTGAGTATCGATCCATATGGTGGGGAGGATAGTGAGCTCCGCTTTGGGGTATTTGGTAAGGACATGGACGTTGAGCTTGTTGCTGAAGTCGACTTTCGCAAATAATTGGCTCTCAGTAAGCACCCCCATCAAGGCTGTTCCCAGTTTTTCGACGCTTTTCGATGCGCGTTCTTTATTTCGTGGTTGCAGAATGACCATGACTTCGAGTTCACCATACGGATCAACTTGGGTGTTGGTCTGTATGGCGCCCTGGTACCTGATGTCGATAGGGATACGTCTGTGGTCCATGGCATGTTGGAAGTCTCGAATGAGCTTGGCGGTAATAGTGAAGAGCTGCTTGCTGTAAGGCTTCGGTATGGGCTGCATCGACTCTAGCAGATACTTCGTAATGGGGCCGTAGTCTTCGAATTGGTTGAATGATGCTGAGAGGTAGGGCTCCCCTTTATCGTCATCAAATCTTCTACCAAAGAGTTTCTCCAGGTAGTTGTGGTTATCTCCACTCATTGGAATTGCCTCAAGTTGGGGTGCCAAAGTTTCCATTTCAAGCTCAGAGAAACTTAATAAAACCGTAATATCTGCCATTTTTGTTGATTTTGGCATGGTTTATATCATTTTCTTGCGTGCCAATAGTCATAAACAAGCCATTTAGCAGCTTGTCAATTTGTTGTAGTGGGTCACTTAGGCTATATTCGCGCCATCATGCTACTGATAGGAGATACATATTTTGCGATCATCGCACTGCCTGAGGAAGTCCCCAACTTCCTGTAAGTAATCTCCCTATTCAATCAATTCACGTACTAATTTTTATTTGAAACTGAAATGAAAAATTTCATCAGTAGTATTCATAAATTCTTCCAATATTTTATCATAGCGCTTAAGGGTTCTGAGAAGGAATTCACCTCTGGTAGCATTGATAAGGCCATTTTTCTGCTGAGTGTACCTATGATCGCTGAGATGATCATGGAGTCACTGTTCGCGGTGGTGGACGTCTTTTTTGTAGCTAAAGTAGGTGTAAACGCCGTAGCTACGGTAGGGCTCACGGAGTCCGTTCTTTTCATTATCTACTCTGTAGCTGTTGGCCTGAGTATGGCACTAACGGCCATTGTGGCGCGTCGGATTGGGGAGAAGGATCCTGACCGAGCCAGTAACGCGGCTTTCCAGGGTATTCTGATTTCCTTAGGTATTGCAGTGGTGTTGGGGGTCAGTGGGTTTTTCGGAGCTGAGGAAATCCTACGCCTTATGGGTGGTGAGGAGGACTTGATCGCTGAGGGTGCCGGATATACGCGAATCATGTTTGCAGGTAACCTCAGCATTGTGCTGCTCTTTGTCATCAATGCTGTCTTCCGGGGTGCCGGTGATGCCTCCATTGCCATGAGGTCGCTTTGGTTGGCCAATGGACTCAATATCGTTTTGGATCCTTTGCTGATTTTTGGAGTTGGTTCTTTCGAGGGGTTTGGCGTGATGGGAGCAGCTATGGCCACGACTATTGGTCGCAGCATAGGTGTTTGTTATCAGCTTTTTCACTTGTTCAACGGCTCATCGGTGATCAAACTAGGCATTAGGAATATTGTCATCCGCGTGAAGACGATCATGGAAATATTCAAGATCTCCATAGGTGGGATGGGGCAATTCCTCATTGAAAGTGCCAGCTGGATATTCCTCGTGCGGGTGATGTCATTGTTTGGATCGGAGGCCCTGGCTGGCTATACCATCGCATTCAGGGTAATTGTTTTTACGATTTTGCCTTCCTGGGGCCTGGCTAACGCCGCGGCGACCTTGGTTGGGCAAAACCTTGGCGCAAATGAACCTGAGAGAGCGGAGAGGTCGGTCTGGAAAACAGCCTTCTACAGCATGGTGTTTTTGGGGCTTGTTGCGGTGTTTTTCTTTTCGCTGGCAAATCCTATTATTGGGTTCTTTTCTGACCAATTGACCGTGAGGAGCATTGCGGCAATGGCACTGAAAATTATATGTCTGGGCTATTTGTTCTTTGCTTACGGCATGGTCATCAGCCAGGCTTTCAATGGAGCGGGAGATACCAAGACACCCATGTACATCAATATTTTTGTCTTCTGGTTCTTCCAGATTCCATTTGCCTATATATTATCAGTCAATATGGGTTTCAAGGAAGTCGGGGTATTCATATCCATAGCAGTGGCGCACAGCTTGCATGCTGTGGCGTGTATATTGGTTTTCCGCAGAGGAAGATGGAAAACCACCCGTGTCTGACGCCTGAGGATTTCCTTTTTGTAAATCCTGGCATCGGTTATTGAAGTAGCATGATAGGGCACCGGGAGTATATTCTGGTGCCCGCCTTTACCTTGCGGCGAGTTGGATAAGCTTTAAACTGTTACCATCAATGGTATAGAGTTGATAGGCATCTTCCCTGGAGGAATATATCATGCTGAAGGGCCTTGTGGCTCCGATCGGAGCGTTTGTCAGCAGTTGCCCTTCCAGGTCAAAAGCATAAGCTTTTCCTTCATTATGGCTACCTATAAGTATCAATTCCTTTCCGGCTGATATTCTGTAAAACTGTTCTGTTAACTCCGTATTGGCCAGATATTCCTTTTGGAAGAGTTCTGCTCCTCCATCATCCATCAAGGTCCAGGTTTCATTGTTTTGGGTGGTCAGTAGAAAATAGTTTTTGGAGATGTCTTCCAGGATGTCGTATTTCATTTCCGGAGATCTTTTGTAGAGCTGTTCCTTTCTTGTAATCTGACCTTGCAGGTTCAGTGATATGATCTCACCGATTTCGTTGACTACCGTAAGCTCAGAGTTGGCAAGATCAGCACCAACATCCAGATGGAAGTGGTTTGAAATGGGTACTTGCAGATCCAACGGAAAATTGTTTTCGTATTGCCCCCTTCTATTGAACAAGTGTACTTCACCTTCTTTGCTGACGGCCGAAATCACGTCCCGATTTCCGATGCGATAGTGGGAAAGGGGTCTGATCAGCGCTGAACCGATTTTCTTTGGATTCCAACCTTCAAGGGGTTTGCCGTTCTTATCTGTCAGCATCAGGTTTCCGCGATCGTCTGCAAAACTGAATCGATAATTGCGACTACCATCATAGTCGATCAAGTTGAAGTGCTGAATTTCGGCGAGGCCTTTTACAGCTTGCGGGAATCCGGGTAGTAAAGATCCATTTCTGTCAATGACGTAGAGGGAGTTGCCGGCTACAAAAGCTAGCTGCAGCTTTCCATTTCGATAGTAGTCCAGTTGAAAGATGTCCCCTTTGATAGGACCTGCCAGCGGAGCTGTCCAAAGCACATTGAACTGATCGTCGATCAGGTAGGCGTTGAGAGCGGAATCCTGCAAGAAGATCTCTTGACCATTGTTGATGTGATTTCTGACGAGAAAAGGCTTGGTGATGATGTTATCTGTCAATGCCAATGTCCGAAGGGTATTGACTTCGCGCGTGCCCACTGATGGAGGTTCGGTCTGAGCAATGACGATGTTGGTGAAGAACCTGTTGTCCACGTTGCTGAATTGAATCGCCACGTTGTCCAAACTCTTAAGAAAGGGTGTGTTTTCCCTCAAGTATGATTGCCAGTGGTCATTGATGTTTCCAGAGAGTTCTTGCCAAAAGTCGGGGGTGTTGACGAAGACAGATACGTTTGAAGCCTGGTTTGTCTGTTCCAGAAACTGATTTTTTTGAAGGGATTTGGACCACACGTTTTCGTTGTTCACCGCTTGAATGATTTCCTTCAGCAGAAACAGCTCACTGGCAAATACAAGGTTGTTGTTGATCCTGGTGAAATAGCAATTTCGGAACCCTGAAGCCATACTGCCGATCATGGCTTTGGGAAAGTCGCTGGCCGGTAGCAGTACGATCTGATAACCCTCATATTGCTCGGTATATTGACTTTTTCCCTGTGTTCTGCCAAAACGCTGGGCCAGATCGCCAAAGAAGGTCATTGCCTTTGGTGCATCGCTGACTTCAAGGATTAGTGCCTTGCGCAATTCTGAGATACCTGCAAAGTGCAACAGGGCCATTTCGTCGTCGAGGTAGTCAAAGACCGTGTTCACATCAAAATCGCCGGTATTCAGTAGGATTTTTCTATCAGCAATGGCTTGCTGGTCTGTCAGTTTCAGGTGCTCTTCGAGGTTTTGCTTCCATTGTATCGGATCTGCAAAT
Source organism: Cyclobacteriaceae bacterium (assembly GCA_965601475.1). Classification (GTDB taxonomy): domain Bacteria; phylum Bacteroidota; class Bacteroidia; order Cytophagales; family Cyclobacteriaceae; genus JAWPMT01. The sequence goes on from OZ271832.1 coordinate 4,551,737, forward strand.
GAGTAATGTATCATCAATGAGCTCTGCAAGGGTACGATCGAGGGGATGTCCAACGTGCCTGGGGACAAGCCCATATGGGGTTTCAGCAAAGATGTTTTAGAGCTGCTGGGTATGGTAAAACCTGTAAACTCCAGGCTATTGTCATTCACTCGTATATCCATATACCCGGAACGTTCGAATTCGATGTCCATTTCTTTCGTGAACACCTTGATGAGGCGACCTACGTTCTCGTAATTAATGTACAGGTCACCAGCGTCCTCTTCGAGTTTGGCGATGGATTGCAATTCCGGAAAACGCTCGCGAAAGTTGGATTTGGAATTGTCCTTCAGGGTTCTGATGGCGTCCTCCACCAGAAATGCTGAAAAGCTTGCGACCAGGAAGTTCTTGTGGAAAATAAAGGTGAGGGTTTCGAACCCATCGGATATTTCTGTTATTGTAAAATCCTGATATTGACGGTTCTTTTTGAGCAAACCCTGTTCTTCGAAATGGTTCTGAATGGTTTGCAATTGCTGAAAGGCATTGATGGATTTGATTTCCAGTATATAGAGGAAGTCAAATTGATTTCGCGAGACATCCTGAACACCGACGAGGAATTCCCCGCTAGCAAAAAGGCGTTGGAATTGTTGGTTGGTCAATCCATCCAGGTATTCGAAACGTGAGTTCAACTGTTCAAAACCACCCATCTGCACAAGGGTATTCCACAATACAGTTCCACGGAGAGATTCGAAGGCATCAAGGCTACTACCTGAGGAATAGACCAGTGCTGCACTTTCTGGCATGAAGCTCCAGGTGTCTATGGATTTGTTTTTTGCCAGTCGGTCATAAGTGAAATATCCCGCACCCAACAACAACAAAACCGCGACAATCCAAAGTAGAGGTTTCAAAAGTGGAATTCCATTTTTATCAGTGGGAGAATGGGTTTAAGCATCTAATCCCTAAAAATAAGAAACCCCGGCGGTCTGCCAGGGTTTACAACTTTTTCAAGTGGTAAAAATTTTATGTGAAGCTACTCTTGATGTACTCCCGATTCATTCGCGCAATGTTTTCAAGGGATATCCCTTTGGGGCATTCCACTTCACACGCTCCGGTGTTTGTACAATTACCAAATCCCTCCTCGTCCATTTGCTTTACCATATTCTCAGCCCGCTGGCTTGCCTCGACCTGGCCCTGTGGGAGTAGCGCCAGTTGAGAAATCTTGGCAGACACAAATAACATTGCAGAAGCATTCTTGCAGGTGGCCACACAGGCTCCGCAACCTATGCAAGCAGCAGCATCCATTGCTTTGTCAGCATCTACTTTGCTAATCGGTAGTGCATTGGCGTCTTGCGTGTTACCCGAGGTATTCACGCTAATGAATCCTCCCGTTGACATGATGCGATCAAACGCGCCGCGATCCACAACCAGATCCTTCAGAACCGGAAATGCCTTTGCTCTCCATGGTTCGATGGTAATGGTATCGCCATCGTTGAATTTCCTCATGTGCAACTGACACGTCGTTATTCTTCTGCCTGGCCCATGCGCTTGACCATTGATGAACATCGAACAGGTCCCACAAATACCTTCACGGCAATCATGATCAAATTCTACGGGCTCTTTGCCTTCATTTATGAGCTGCTCATTCAGAATATCCATCATTTCCAGAAAAGAACTGTCAGGAGATATATCGGAAACCTTGTAAGTTTCCATCTTTCCCTTTGCTTCCGGACTGGCTTGTCTCCAGATTTTCAGTGTTAGATTCATTCCCTCACTTGTCATATCACCTTATTTATAGGATCTGGTTTTTAATTCTATGTTTTCAAAAACTAATTCTTCTTTGTGGAGCTCGGCTTTGGATGGTTCACCAGTGTACTCCCAGGCTGCTACATAAGCGTAATCCTGGTCGTTACGCGTGGCTTCGCCTTCCTCGGTTTGGTGCTCTTCCCTGAAGTGTCCTCCGCAAGATTCATTTCTTTCGAGTGCGTCTCTTGCAAACAGTTCACCCAGTTCTAAGAAATCAGCTACTCTTCCAGCTTTTTCCAGTTCACTGTTTATGGAATTTCCATTTCCCGGAACGCTCACTTCCTTCCAAAACTGCTCCCTTAGTTTCTTGATCTCTACAATAGCCTCGACCAAACCTTCTTCGTTTCTGGACATACCGACTTGATTCCACATAATTTTGCCTAGCTTCCTGTGGAAGTAGTCAACAGAGTGTTTGCCGTCATTATTCAAGAAGAAGTCTATTTGTTTTTTCACCTGTTCTTCGGCTTCGTCAAATTCCTTCGTGTCTGTAGGAATCTCCCCTGTCCTGATGTCGTCGGCGAGATAATCTCCAATGGTGTATGGAAGCACGAAATAGCCATCTGCCAACCCTTGCATCAAAGCGGAAGCACCCAGTCTATTGGCACCATGATCAGAAAAATTGGCTTCCCCAATGGCGTAGCACCCGGGGATAGTGGTCATCAGGTTGTAATCCACCCAAACACCTCCCATTGTATAGTGCACAGCGGGGTATATTTTCATTGGTGTCTTGTATGGATTGTCTCCCGTGATGTTTTCATACATCTCGAAGAGGTTTCCATACTTTGCCTCGACGATGTTTTCTCCTAATTCACGGATTTGCGCTTTTGTCGGGTTGTGAATACCCTTTATGTGCGCTTGCTCCTCGCCATAGCGTATGATTGCAGCCTCAAAATCCAGAAAAACGCCCTCATTCGTAGCATTATTCACGATTCCATGGCCATTATCACAACGCTCCTTTGCAGCCCTGGAAGCGACGTCTCTTGGGGTTAGATTTCCAAATGAAGGATACCTTCTCTCCAGGTAATAGTCCCGATCCTCCTCAGCTAACTGATCTGGCTTCATTCTTCCTTCCCGAATAGCTGCGGCATCTTCTGCCTTCTTGGGTACCCAGATACGTCCGTCATTTCGCAATGACTCAGACATGAGCGTCAGCTTAGACTGTTGCTCTCCGTGCTGTGGATTACAGGTCGGATGTATTTGCGTGTAGCAAGGATTGGCGAAAAAGGCCCCTTTCCTGTGTATTTTCCAGGCAGCAGAAGTATTGCATCCCATGGCATTGGTAGAGAGATAGAAGACATTGCCATATCCCCCGGAGGCAACTACGACTGCATGTGCCGAATGTCTTTCAATTTCCCCGGTGACCATATCGCGAGCGATAATCCCGCGGGCCTTGCCATTGACAATGACCAACTCCATCATCTCATGGCGGTTGTACATTTTGATTTTCCCCTTGCCGATCTGCCTGGACATGGCAGAATAAGCTCCTAGCAACAACTGCTGCCCTGTTTGACCCTTTGCATAAAATGTCCGGGATACTTGCACCCCGCCGAATGATCGATTGTCTAGTAATCCACCATAATCTCTGGCAAAAGGAACACCTTGAGCCACGCACTGGTCGATGATGTTTGTTGAGACCTCTGCAAGTCGATACACATTAGCTTCTCGTGACCTGTAATCACCACCTTTGATAGTGTCATAAAACAGCCTATAAGTTGAATCTCCATCACCTTGGTAGTTCTTAGCGGCATTAATTCCGCCTTGAGCCGCGATGGAGTGGGCTCGCCGTGGCGAATCCTGATAGCAGAAGGCTTTTACGTTGTATCCCAATTCCGCGAGGGTAGCGCATGCAGAACCTCCAGCCAGGCCTGTACCCACTACGATGATGTCGATGTTTCTTTTGTTAGCGGGATTCACCAACCGAATATTGTTCTTGTGTTTGGTCCATTTATCAGCCAATGGACCATCTGGTATTTTCGAATCCAGGACGCCTTTTTTCTTCTCGACTTCGATATCTAGCACTGACATATCTTAAGGTTTTTTCAATGGATAATATGATGGAATAACGCTATGTATATGAATCCTATAGGTATTAGTATAGCATAGGCCGTCCCTAGTTTTTTGACCAGAGGTAAATATTTGGGGTGATTTGCTCCAATGGATTGGAATGCTGATTGAAACCCATGCAATAAATGCAAGGACAAAAAGACGAAGGACAGTGAATAGATGGCTACTCGAATGGGGTTTTCAAACATGTGAACCACCTCTTCATAATATCTGGTAGGGTCTTCGGCTTTGAATTGAACATACTTGTAGTTCATTTCGGGAATCCAGAAATCATAGAAGTGAAAACCGAGGAAAAACAAGATAAATAACCCACTCCAGATCATGTTTCTTGAAACCCAGGAAGCGTTGGCTGATCCTTGGTAGGCGTAGTATCCCACTTCACCACGGGAGCCCTTGTTTTTCAATTCAAGCACAAATCCCATAATGAAATGGAAAAGAACACCAAACATCAAGATCGGCTGTAGCGCAAATTGGACAACTGGGTTCGTCCCCATGAAATGCGATATTTCATTGAATACATCTTCGCTAAAGACCGAAGTGAAGTTAATGGCAAAATGCTGTAGCAGGAAGATCATCAAAAACAGGGCGGACAAGGCCATTGCAAATTTCCTGCCGATAGAACTTGAGAAGAATTTTTTAGTCCAACTCATATGGAATTTTCATTTAGGCTGTTTTGCTCAAAAGTAAGTCCCGACTTCAAGCTAAACAATCTCTTTACTGAATTTCGAAAAAGTCTCTTTTGCAGTAAATATCAACATTATTGATATTTCCTTGCCGCGCAAACAGATTGAGGAAATCAAATGTTCTGACTTTTGATTTTTCCGGATAGGCAAATGTGATCTTAGAGTTGTTTTTAAAAAAGGCTTGAATTTTGCTTTCAATATTCAAATTTCAAGAACTTTATTTCACATTTTGCATTATTTAGAAGAGCAAGTGATTTTCTCAGAAACGATGACCCAGGGCCTCAGGAAAGATTTGGTATACGGTATCAAGCGCATCGCAGCGTTGGCTTTTGTGCTAGTGCTTGGAATCCCGATGGCGCAAGCTACGCACATTCGCGCCGGAGAGATCATAGCAGAGCGTATCAGCACGGTAGATCTGACGTTCAGATTCACCTTTATCGGTTTTAGAGATACCGACTCAGGGATCGAGTTTGGTGGTGGAACTTTTGATTTTGGAGACGGAATCGCTACAAATGATATTCTGGATTTCAGATCTTCTGTCGTTCAGGTAGCCAACAATATTGTCCGGGAGGAATTTGTGATTATCCACAGATATGATGCGCCGGGGACTTACACAGTAAGCTACCGTGAGGAATTTCGAAATGGTGGCATAGCCAATATGGCTAATTCTATCAATACAGCTTTCTATGTAGAGACAAGGATTGTTATCGATCCAATTTTTGGCTTCAACAACTCCCCACGATTCACGGTTCCACCAATCGATGATGGTAGGGCGGGAGTGACATTTATACATAATCCTGGGGCCTTTGACCTCGAAGACGATAGTTTGGCTTTTCGTCTGATTGTGCCGCAGCAGGCCAACGATGTGGAGGTTACCGATTACAGACTTCCTAACGATCCTTCCTACTATTCCAATTTTGATCAAGGGAATGAGGCAATGTCAAATCGACCAACATTTACAATGGACCCAATTACCGGTGATCTGGTTTGGGATGCTCCTGGCGATTTTTTCAATCTTTCGGGTAGTCAATGCCCTGAAGGCACCGAGAACTGTGCGGAATACAATGTCGCTTTCATAGTAGAGGAGTGGGTGAAAATAGGAGACAGGAGAGAACTTGGAGGGTTTGTTGTTCGGGATATGCAGATAACCATCACCGATGGAGACAACGAGCAACCAGACCTGGAAATTCCGGACCCGTTATGTGTAGAAGCTGGTACACTGGTCAACCAGGTCGTTATTGGCACAGATCCGGATGGTCACGCGGTTCGGCTAGAAGCTTTTGGGGGCCCTTTGGAGCTCACTTCAAGCCCTGCGACCTTTTCTCCCTCTGCAACTCCACCTGATCTGCCCCCTTTTCAAGACCAGCCTGGTCGACTGGATTTTATTTGGCAGACGGTATGTGGTCATGTGAAGGAACTTCCTTATTCAGTTCAATTCAAGGTTTCCGATGATCCCAGGGAAATCATCGATGGGGAACTTATTAAAATTGGCCCTACGCTGGCTAACCAGGGGACCTGGGAAATTACCGTGGTCGGACCGGCACCCCAGGGTCTTGCTGCCGATGCTGCGACAGGACGATCTATTGACCTTCAATGGGAGCAATATTTTTGTGACAACGCAGAGACCATGCAGGTTTATCGGAGGGTAGGGGACTTCCCTTTTAACAATGATGATTGTATTGTTGGAATCCCCGAGAATTCAGGCTACGAATTGGTCACCGAGCTACCGATTGACTCAACCAGTTTTACAGACGATAACGGTGGTCGCAAACTGGCACCCGGTGCAAAATATTGCTATCGCCTGGTTGCGCAATATCCATTGCCAACTGGAGGAACATCTTTTGCCTCGGAGGAAGTATGCTTTACCTTGCTGGCGGATGGACCTGTCATTACCAACGTGGATATCAACTCCACTGCCAACGATGGTAGTGTGATCGTGCGTTGGTCCCCTCCTTTGGAAGTTGATCCTGCACAATTTCCGCCTCCATATTCCTATGATGTTTATCGCACCAACAATTTCTTCTTCGACGGCCAACCGCAACTGGTTCAGCAAGGCGTGACGGATGAGTTTGTAGTCGACACAGGGATCAACACTCGGGACGATGTTTTCAGCTACCGGGTAGCGTTGAGGGATGCTGGCGGAAATTTTGTAGACAGTAGTGCCCAGGCATCATCCGTACGATTGGAACTGGAACCTGATCTCAATGCCATTGGTATGAGGTGGAGAGCAGAGGTTCCCTGGTCCAACAGTTTGCAGGAACATGCCACTCACTTCATTTTCAGGGATAATGTGAGTTCCTCCAATGTTGATCAATTGGTATTGATTGATTCGGTGAATGTGACACAAGATGGATTCTTCTATTTCGACGACGGAGCTTTCAATGGCACGCCGCTGGATGAAGAATTGGAATACTGCTATTTTGTGACCACCCAGGGAGGTTATGATAATCCGATTCTTCCAGAACCATTAATCAATCGTTCTCAGATTCAGTGTGCAAGACCAAACGATACCATACCACCCTGTCAACCTATAAATTTGATTTTGGTGGACGGGTTGGATTGCGAGTCCATCCTTGCCGACCAGTCCTGCTTTTTCAATGAATTTCAGAATGAGATTACATGGGCCCCTGATGTAAGAGAGGTTTGTGATGATGACATCGTTAGATACAACATTTATTTCTCCACGACAGGAAGAGAAGAAGACTATGAACTCATTGCGGATGTCGAAGACCCTGTCTTCTTGCATCAGGACTTGCCATCATTCAAAGGTTGCTATCGCGTGACGGCGGTGGATCGCTCTGGCAACGAAAGTGAGCCTTCAGAAGAGTTTTGCATCGACAACTGTCCCAATTTCATTTTACCCAATGTATTCACACCAAACAGTGATGGGAAAAATGATCTATTTACTCCCCTCTTTAGTAACCCTGCATCTCCCATTAGTGGCTTTGATAATAATAATTGCCCCAGATTTATTGATGGAGTGATCTTGCAGGTTTTTGATCGAACGGGTAAGGCTGTTTTCAATTATGATTCCGATGATTCAGAGCCTGGAATTTTGATTAATTGGAATGGTAAGACCGATGATGGCAGGGATCTTCCATCAGGGGTATATTTCTACTCGGCAGAGCTGGAGCTGGATGTTTTAGCCGCCTCAGATGGCAACAGGAGGATAAACGGATGGGTACAGATATTGCGATAACGGAGAAGTCTATTGTCCTGTTTGATGGCGTTTGCAATCTTTGTAATTCCTCTGTGAACTTCATAATAGATCGGGACAAGGCCGGAAAGTTTCTGTTTGCGTCTTTGCAATCGCAAGAGGCCGCTCAATTGTCCAGGCAGTTCGATTTCCCGCTACGGACGCTTTCCTCCATTATCCTTATAGAAAATGGTGGGGTTCATACCCGGAGCAGTGCTGCGCTCAGAATTGCCCGGCGTCTTGACGGTTTGTGGCCCCTCTTGTCAGTTTTTATGGTCGTGCCCAGGTTCTTGCGAGATGGGGTGTATGAGTGGATTGCGAAGAATAGGTACAGATGGTTTGGAAGATCTAACAGTTGTCGGATGCCGGAGCCTGCCTTGAAGCAAAGGTTTTTGCAGCAGATCGGACATACGGTTTAGCCTGGGAGTCAAAAGGAGATCTTACTTAAGTTTTTTCTAATTTTGCGCGAAAATCCACACACATGCATGCATTTGTATTCCCTGGACAGGGAGCGCAATTCTCCGGTATGGGGAAAGACCTTTACCAAGAAAGTTCACAAGCCAAATCGCTTTTTGATAAAGCCAATGAGATTCTTGGTTTTGATATTTTGAGTATCATGTTTGAAGGCTCGGACGAGGAGCTTAAACAGACCAAGGTCACACAACCTGCTATTTTTCTGCACAGTGTGATAAACGCCTTGGTGAAGGATGGTTTCCAGCCAGAGATGGTGGCCGGTCATTCTTTGGGGGAGTTTTCAGCGCTTGTAGCAGCGGGTGGGTTATCGTTTGACGATGGCTTACGCCTTGTTTCAAAGCGGGCACAAGCAATGCAAAAGGCCTGTGAAGCACAACCTTCTACTATGGCTGCGGTTTTGGGTTTGGCTGATGAAATCGTTGAAAATGTTTGTGCGGAGGTAGATGGGATTGTAGTACCTGCAAACTACAATTGCCCTGGTCAACTTGTGATTTCAGGAGAAGTCAGTGCGGTTGAAAAAGCCTGTGAGGCATTGAAGGAAGCTGGAGCCAAGCGGGCACTTGTTCTACCTGTTGGCGGAGCTTTTCACTCACCGTTGATGGAATCTGCGCGTGAGGAGCTGGCAGATGCGATAGCTGAGACGGCATTTGAAAAACCTCGATGTCCCATATATCAAAATGTGGATGCCAGCGGACATACAGACGTCATTGAAATAAAGGATAACCTCATCAAGCAATTGACAGCACCTGTAAGATGGACCCAAAGTGTGCAAGGTATGATTGGGGATGGAGCCGTTGTATTTTCCGAGTCAGGCCCAGGCAAAGTCCTTCAGGGGTTGGTGAAGAAGATTGATCGGGGTATGGAAGTAAATAGTTTGTGATGCTTGTAGGTCATTCTAAGCTTAAGTACATCATCATTGCAGTTATGGCCCTGGCCATAAGCGTTCAAGGTTGTAAGCAATCAGCTTCAAAATCCTATAAGGGCAAGATAAAGAGAGGGAAAGCCATACCTTGCCCGGTAAAAGATTGCTGATGAGACGGATAAAAATTGCCATAGACGGATACTCCGGGTGCGGGAAGAGTTCGACGGCAATAGCGTTGTCCAAGCAATTAAAGTACAAGTATATCGACTCAGGGGCCATGTATCGGGCGGTGACCTATTTGATCCTGGACCGTCAAGTCGATGTAGACCAGGAGGAAGAGGTGACTGTTCTTATTGACAAGGCGGACTTAGAATTCCATCAGCAAGCTGACGGAGCATGCCATTTATATGGAGAAGATAGAGATTTGGAACCTGTGCTCAGAACAATGTCCGTCAACAAATATGTTAGTGAAGTAAGCACTCGAAGTTTCATCAGAAAAAAACTCGTTGAAATGCAGCAAGGGTTCGGAAAGAACGGCGGGATTGTAATGGACGGACGGGATATCGGTACGGTTGTATTTCCGGATGCCGAACTGAAGATATTCTTGACCGCTGAAGTAGAAGTTCGGGCAAGAAGAAGACAGTTGCAATTGAAAGAAGCTGGTACAGATGCCTCTTTGGAAGAGATCATTGAAAATTTCCGGAAGAGAGACGAAATTGACAGCACACGAGCGGTGAGTCCTCTCAGGAAAGCGGATGATGCGATTGAAATAGATACTTCAAACCTGACATTTGAGGAGCAGGTAAATCAAATTGTGCAACTTGCGAAAAGCGCGATTCATGAAAGTTGAGATAGACAAAAATTCAGGCTATTGTTTTGGCGTGGAGTTCGCCATACAAATGGCAGAAGACGAAATGGAGGGAGGCAACAAACTCTATTGCCTTGGAGACATAGTTCACAACAGGATGGAGGTCGAGAGACTTCATGATAAGGGCCTACGTGTGATTGATAGGTCGCAACTACAGGAAATTCGTGATGCCAAAGTTCTGATCAGAGCTCATGGCGAACCTCCGGAGACCTACAGAATTGCGCTGGAAAACAACCTGGAACTCATTGATGCCTCTTGTCCCGTCGTTCTAAAATTGCAAAACAGGATTAAACACGCTTATGATCAGGTAGCTGAGCGTAGCGGGCAGATTGTAATTTATGGAAAACCAGGGCATGCTGAAGTCATTGGTCTCACTGGTCAAACCTGCAACAACGCGATAATTGTCTACGAAGACGCCGATCTGGAGCAAATTGATTTTGCAAAGCCAATTATCCTATTTAGCCAGACAACAAAGAGCACCAAAGGCTTTTATCGTCTGAAGGCCATGATAGAAGACCGCATAAAAGCTATGAATGGGGAGCTCTTTGAGGGGGATTTTCATGCCAATGACAGCATTTGCAGGCAAGTCAGCAATCGGGAGCCACAAATGGAGAGGTTTGCCGGACAACATGATGTGATTCTGTTCGTGGCAGGCAAGAAAAGTAGTAATGGAAAAGCTTTATACGAAGTTTGTAAACAATTCAACGAAAGAAGCTATTTCATAGAGAGTGAAAAGGATGTCCACCCGAGTTGGATTGGCCAGGAGGATACAGTAGGAATATGTGGGGCTACCTCTACTCCAAGATGGTTAATGGATAGGGTAGCCGATTACCTGCGAAAAGGCACTCCCGACACCATTGTCCAACAAGGCTGATAACGGGGACACTATCGTTTTCTTAGAACAAAATTTAGTTATTTTTGCCCACGGTTTTTGAAGAAGACACCAACACCATAACATGTCGCAAACCATCCATCTGAAGAAGGGTTTTGACCTTAACATAGCAGGTAAGCCAGACGATAAGATACTCACTGGCGAAACTCCCGAAACCTACGCATTAAAGCCCACTGATTTCCAAGGTATAAGCCGACCCAAGTTGCTTGTCAACGAAGGGGACGTGGTGAAGGCAGGTACTCCGATAATGTACGACGCCGTCCAGGAATCGGTGAGGTTCGTTTCTCCAGTTAGTGGGGAAATTGTTGAAATTAAAAGAGGAGCCAAAAGGAAACTCTTGGAAATTAAGGTCCTTGCAGATAAGGAGTTGGAATATGAAGCCTTTGAGAGCTATTCTATTTCCGACATTGTTGGTCTCGGTAGAGAGGAAATTGTTACCCACATGGCTGAAAGTGGCGTATGGGTCAACCTCACGCAACGACCATACGGTGTCATTGCTGATGCTAGCGCCGAACCGAAGGCAATTTTTGTTTCTGCCTTCGATACCCATCCGTTGGCACCTGACTATGACATTTCCCTGAAAGGAAAAGAGCAATATCTTAAAGCAGGGTTTGCAATCCTCAGGAAATTGACTTCAGGCACAGTGCACCTCAATATTGCGGCGGACAAGGAGTCTTCGTCTTTGTTTACAGGTCTGGAAAGCGTTCAGATCAATAAATTCAAGGGACCGCATCCGTCTGGCAATGTCGGGGTACAAATTCACCACCTCGATCCAATCAACAAAGGCGATGTGGTTTGGACCACTACGCCACATGGCGTCGCACAGATTGGCAAGCTGTTTCTCGAAGGCCAATATGATGCCTCAAAACTGATCGCATTGGCCGGATCTTCCTTGTCGGAGACTGGCTATATCGAAACCTATGTGGGTGCCAACGTGAAAAAACTTGTTGAATCGAGAATGACTGATGGCGACCATCGGGTCATTTCCGGCAACGTGCTGACTGGAGAGTCCGTGGGACTGGATGGTTATCTTGGCTTCGAAGCCTCGCAGATCACTGTTATTCCAGAAGAAGAAGAAGAAGAATTTTTCGGGTGGATAAAGCCCACGACGAATAAGCTTAGTTTCCACAGGTCATTTGGCTTGCTTTCTTTCCTAAACGGCGGCAAAGAATTCAAAGTCACAACGAATACGCACGGCGAGCAGAGAGGTTTCGTGATGACCGGAGCCTTTGAGCAGGTGATGCCCATGGATGTTTTGCCTACTTATTTATTCAAGGCCATTATCGCCAATGATTACGACGAAATGGAGGCATTGGGCATTTATGAATTGATAGAGGAGGACGTTGCTCTGCTCGAATTTATAGATGTCTCCAAAAATGATTTGCAGGATACATTAAGAGAAGGGTTAGAACTACTAAGAAATAGCTGAGAATGAAATTTTTGCAGAACGCATTTGATAGTGTAAAACCGCATTTCGAAAAGGGAGGTAAGTGGGAGAAATTCTACACCCTCTATGAAGGTCATAGAACCATTTTCTTCAGGCCTGATATTGTAACGAAGAAGAATGGTGTTCAGATTCGAGACGCAGGGGACTTGAAGCGTATGATGATGACAGTGATCATCGCAATGATCCCTTGTTTGATTTTTGGCATGTGGAATACCGGACATCAGCACTTTCTTGCAACTGGTGTGGAAGCGTCCTTGCTGGATAAGTTTCTAATTGGCGCGATCAAGGTGATTCCGATTGTGGTCGTTTCCTACGCGGTTGGATTGTCTGTAGAGTTCACTTTTTGCGTAATCCGAAACCATCCGGTGGAGGAAGGATTTCTAGTTACTGGCTTACTTATTCCCCTGGTAATGCCTGCGAACATACCACTATGGCAAGTAGCATTGGCGACCGTTTTTGCTGTTATTATCGGTAAAGAGGTCTTTGGGGGTACAGGTATGAACATCCTGAACGTTGCACTGACGGCTCGAGCTTTCTTGTACTTCGCATACCCTTCGGATATCTCCGGAGAAGTATGGACATATCTGGGTGATGCACAGACTGTCGATGGATATTCCGGAGCGACGATATTAGCCTATGGTGCTGAGGCGGCCGCGAATGGCACCTCCATGATGCAGGATATTAGTGGTCACTGGGCCGCCGGGATGTTTGATTTCACTAATATGTTTATGGGTGCCATACCCGGCAGTATCGGGGAGACTTCAACGCTCATGTGCCTTGTTGGTGCATTCATTTTGGTCCTTACAAGGGTGGGGAGCTGGAAAATTATCGTGTCAGTCTTTGCCGGTGCGTACTTCATGGGCCTTCTGTTCAATGCGGTGGGGGCCAATTCCTTTATGAGTATGCCGGCACACTACCACCTTGTTATCGGAGGTTTGGCCTTCGGTGCAGTCTTTATGGCCACTGATCCGGTTTCCGCGTCACAAACCGAAACCGGAAAGTGGATTTATGGGTTCTTAATTGGAATCATTACCGTACTTATTCGTGTTGTGAATCCAGCATATCCGGAAGGAATTATGCTTGCGATCTTGTTCATGAACGTGTTCGCACCATTGATAGATTATTTTGTAGTTGAAGCCAACAAAAAACGAAGATTACAACGTGCAGCAGTCTAATACCTACGTGATCGTCTTCTCGGCGATCCTAACGATCATATTGGGAGGATTGCTCTCCCTGACCTCTGTCGGTCTGAAACCACTTCAAGACAAGCAAGTGGAGTTGGATACGAAGAAGAAGATACTTGGTGCAGTTATGGATATTTCGGCGATCGAGGATCCTAACGAGATATTGAGTCTATATGAGCAACGGATATCCTCTGTGGTGGTCAATATTGCGGGTGAAGAAGTGACTACTGATAAGAAAGGTAATCCACTTGCTGCGGAGAAAGTAAATGTTCAGAAGAACTACAAGTTCGATCCTGAAGAGCGTGTCTACCCGGTCTACAAGTTCAAGGGTGAAGGTGGAGAACTGGAAGCCTATATTTTCCCTATGTTTGGTGCTGGTCTCTGGGATTGGATCTCTGGATACATCGCTTTGGAAAGTGATCTAAATACAGTCAAGGGTATTGCCTTCGATCACAAGCAGGAAACACCTGGTCTAGGTGCAAGAATTACGACGCTGGAAGTACAGTCGCGATACAAAGGCAAGAAGATTTTTGATGGTAGTGATTTGGTATCGGTCTCCATGGTGAAAGGGGAAGGTAATCCCGGACTCACAGATTATCAGGTGGATGGAATGTCTGGTGCTACAATTACTGGCAAAGGGGTAAATGCGATGTTGTTGCATTACCTGGAGTGCTATACATCTTACATCAAAACGGTGCAATCTGGTCAGCGAGTGGCCTTAAACTTCTAAACTATATCCGGAAACAATGAGTGCTGAAACTTTAGAGTTAGAGAAAGAGCAGGTAGTAAAGGAGCCGTCGGAGCCCTTACTCTCGAAACGGAGAAAGAAATTTGTAACTGACCCATTGAATGAGGACAATCCGATTACTGTTCAGGTGTTGGGGATATGTTCCGCATTGGCTGTCACGGTAAAGCTGCAACCAACCTTCGTAATGGCTGTGGCGGTGGTATTCGTGATCGTTTTTGCGAACCTCATCGTTTCATTGATGCGGAACCTGATTCCCAACAGGGTTAGGATCATCGTACAGCTGGCGGTGATAGCAACGCTAGTGACATTGGTCAGTGAAGTTTTGAAAGCATACTCCTTTGAGATGTACAAAATATTAGGAGCCTACGTAGGCCTAATCATTACCAACTGTATCGTAATGGGTAGACTAGAGGCATTTGCTATGGGTAACAAACCTTACGATAGCATTCTCGATGGACTAGGTAGTGGCTTTGGCTACGCCTGGATCATTTTGGCTGTTGCTTTCTTTAGGGAATTGTTTGGATCCGGTTCCATCTGGGATTTCAAAGTTTTCGAAGCTATTGGCTGGTCCTCATTTCCGACGAATGGTTTGATGGTCGATTCCATCGGAGCCTTCATCATCTTGGGGATCATCATCTGGGTACAGCGATCAAAAACTGGATACGTCGAAGAACATTAATATGGAAGTATTCAACATAGCCCTGCGAGGGGTATTTATCGACAACATGGTATTTGCCTATTTCTTAGGCATGTGTTCATTTCTTGCTGTTTCGAAGAAGGTGAAGACAGCGATTGGTCTTGGAGCAGCGGTTGTCTTCGTCTTAACCATCACAGTACCTTTCAACTGGATGCTGCAAGAGTTTGTGTTGAAGGAAGGCGCACTTACCTGGTTAGGAGCGAGCTTCGAAACCATCGATTTGACCTTCTTACAATTCATTATTTTCATTGCGGTGATCGCTGCCATGGTACAACTGGTGGAGATGGTGATCGAGAAAGTATCTCCAGCACTATATGGTTCCCTCGGAATTTTTCTGCCACTTATTGCTGTGAACTGCGCAATTCTGGGATCTTCACTTTTTATGGTGCAAAGGGACTATACAGTAATGGAAGCCACAGCCTATGGTTTTGGATCAGGAACTGGTTTCCTTTTTGCCATCGTTGCGCTAGCGGCGATCAGGGAAAAGTTGAAGTATTCAAATGTTCCTAAGGGCCTTCGAGGTTTGGGATTGACCATGTTGATCACGGGCCTTATGGGGTTGGCGTTCAAGTCTTTCATTGGTATAGCATTGTAAGAAACGTCGAAAAGAGCTTAGTTAGAAGGAGGTCTGCAAGGCCTCCTTTTTTTGTTTTTATGGTATTGCATTCCGGAGTAAAGGACGAGGAGCGCCTTTGTATAACCACATCCATCGGTCGGGAAAATGCCCCTTTTGAGTATTGAGGGGAGTTCCTGCTTTGGGAGTTAACCCTGCGGGTAGGAGAATTTGAATTGGCTATTACCTGGCATTTTCGGCATATCGAGGAGGTTTTGAGCAGTTTTTACTTCATTCTGTTGCAGATTTGATAGGGATTGGCACATATTTACGTCGCGATTCGAGATGAATACGATTTTCAACATATCTATTAGGCCTCTCAGGCCGATCTTCCCAAGGCGCTAGCCTTGATATATGTTGTTATACTGCCTACGTGGCGGTTGTCCTTCGACCCTTTTTTCTAATACTCTCTCTACCAAAAAAAATACATCATATGGAACAGTTTGCTATTGTTCCTGCTACAAAAGAACACATTGATTTCAGTGATCAAATTGTTGAGTTGATTGCTGAAAGCGCCCGTAAGCGGGGAACTGGCATTGCCAGGCGTACCTCGGACTATATTCGAACAAAGATTGAAGAAGGGAAAGCTGTGATCGCACTCTCTTCCAATCGGGAGTTAGCAGGTTTTTGCTATATCGAGTCCTGGGGTCATGACAAATATGTGGCCAACTCAGGATTGATCGTGTCAGAGCAGTTTCGTCATAATGGCCTTGCTGAACGAATCAAGTCCAGGGCCTTCAAGCTTTCACGCCAAAAATTTCCGAATGCCAAGCTTTTTGGCCTGACCACAAGTTTGCCGGTCATGAAAATTAATTCCAGATTGGGTTATCGGCCGGTCACTTTTTCTGAGTTGACCACTGACGAGAATTTCTGGATGGGTTGTCAAAGTTGTGTGAACTTCGAGATACTTCAATCCAAGGAGTACAAGCATTGTCTTTGCACAGGCATGCTGTTCGATCCTGAGGAGAAGAAGAAGGAACGGGAGAAGCGCAGGAAGCGGATCAAGGCCAAGGTGGTTTCTTGGGTGAAGCCCATCGCCAAAAAGTCAAAAGCATGAAAAAAGTTGTATTAGCATTTAGCGGAGGGTTGGACACGACCTTCTGCGCGGTATGGCTCCGCCAGCAAGGCTTTGAGGTCCATACCTGCGCGGTAAATACAGGTGGGTTCAATGAAGAGGAAGTGAAAACACTTGCTGCGAGATCCACCGAGCTGGGAGCTCTATCGCATGTGACGCTCGATGTGGAAACGTCATACTATGAACAATGCCTGAAGTTCCTTATTGCGGGAAATGTATTGAAAAATAGTACCTATCCATTATCTGTATCGGCAGAAAGGGTCTTTCAGGCAACGTCCATTGCCAGGTACGCAAGGTCACTTGGTGCATCAGCCATAGCACATGGTAGCACTGGCGCCGGTAATGATCAGGTACGTTTCGATATGATTTTTAATACATTGTATCCTGAAGCAGAGATCATTACACCAATCCGGGACCTGAAACTATCTCGAGAGGAGGAGATTGAGTTCCTACAGAAGAATAACGTCTCAGGAGATTGGTCGAAGGCGCACTACTCCATCAATCAAGGGCTTTGGGGTACATCTGTGGGTGGCAGGGAAACGCTGACTTCTGATCAGTATCTACCGGCAGATGCTTTCCCTTCGCAGTTGGAAAAGAGGGATACGGAGGAACTAACGATACAATTTGAGAAAGGTGAGCCCGTCGGAGTCAACGGGGAGAATCAAGATCCTGTTAGCTGCATCAAGGCATTGGACCACCTGGGCAATCAATACGCTGTCGGACGAGATATCCATGTGGGAGATACCGTGATTGGAATAAAGGGCCGGGTTGGGTTTGAGGCAGCGGGGCCATTAATGATCATCAAAGCCCACCACCTATTGGAGAAACATGTGCTATCAAAGAACCAGCTACTGCTGAAAGACCAGTGGGCCTCAGTATACGGCCACTATTTGCATGAAGGTCTATTTCTGGACCCGGTCATGAGAGATGTCGAAGCTTTTCTCAAGTCATCACAAAAGCATGTTACGGGCGAAGTCCGCATTCGGCTGGAGCCTTTTCGATTCACGATTCTGGGGGTGACTTCACCTTACGATCTGATGCAATCGACTTTCGGCAAATATGGAGAAATGAACAGCGGCTGGTCAGGGGAAGATGTAAAAGGGTTTGCGAAGATCTTTGGTAACCAGATGATGATTTACCACAAAACACATAACGATGAATAAAGTAAGGGTGGGTGTTTATGGAGCTGCCGGCTACACGGCAGGAGAGCTTCTGCGACTCCTTGTTTTTCATCCTATGGTCGAAATTGTGGCTCTTCAAAGCGAAAGCCAGGCTGGTAGGAATATCGATCAGGTACATAAGGATCTGTTGGGGGACCTTAGCTTGAAGTTTACAAGTACACTCAATACTTCCGATGTGGACGTGGTCTTTCTATGCAAAGGTCATGGTGAGTCTGTTGATCTTGTGCAATCCGGTCAATTGGATGGAGTGCATGTTATTGATCTAAGTCAGGATTTTCGGCCTCGGGGCAACGAAGCAGGTTTTGTTTATGGTCTCCCTGAACTCAACAAGGCTCAGATATCCTCTGCAAAGCGTGTGGCCAACCCAGGTTGCTTCGCTACGTGCATTCAACTGGGGATACTTCCCGCTGTATCTCACCAACTTGTTGACAGCAGTATTCATATCTCTGGGCTCACCGGTAGCACCGGAGCTGGGCAGAAGTTGACAAATACGTCTCACTTCTCGTGGAGATATGGCAACATCAGTGTATACAAGGCCTTCAAACATCAGCATCTATTGGAGATTAGGGAAAGTTGTCAAGTGGTTGATGATAGGTTTCAGGAACCCATCCACTTTGTTCCGTACCGAGGAACGTTCACCCGGGGCATCATGGCTACCTCGTACTTTGCTTGCGATGCCGAGGTGTCGATCGTCAAGGCCTATTACAAGGATTTCTACGCAGATAGCCCTTTTGTACATGTAGTTGACGAAAATCCGGATATCAAGCAAGTGGTGAACACGAACAAGGCATTGGTCTATCTGGAAAAGCACGACGACCAGCTGATGGTAATCTCGGTCATAGACAACTTACTCAAAGGTGCATCAGGTCAGGCAGTCCAGAACATGAACCTGATGTTTGGATTAGATGAAAGTCTAGGTCTGAAACTCAAATCAACGGCATTTTAACATGAAGAAATTAGCAATTATCGGTGCAGGGAACCTGGGCAAAGCCATTGCTTTTGGGATTGTCCAAAAGGGAGTTCTCACCAAGGAACAGGTTGTTTTGACCAGGAAGAGCACATCGCCAGACCCCGAACTGGTTGCTCAGGGTTTTGAAGTGCTCAACGACAATGTCAAAGCCGTACAAGGGGCAGATACCATCATATTTTGTGTGCTTCCCAAGCAATTAGCAGAAGTACTGGAACAGTTGGCCCCACACCTGTCGGAAGAGCAGGTGGTGGTTTCGGTCGTAACGGGTTTTTCATTAGAGCAAATTCGATCTTCGTTGATCAAAGAACATCTGGTGGTGAGGGCCATGCCCAACACTGCCATCGCCATCGGACATGCCATGACCTGCATTTCCACCAGCGACGTTACGAACGGTAATTTGACGGGGGTTCAGAAGATATTCCAGGCTTTGGGAGAAGTTCTGATTATTGAAGAGCACATGATGAAAGCGGCCACGGTACTGGGAGCAAGTGGTATTGCCTTTTTTATGAGGTACTTACGTGCAGCTACCCAGGGGGGTATCGAAATGGGTTTCCATCCCGCAGAAGCGCAGAAAATTGCTGTTCAGACGGCAAAAGGTGCAGCAGGATTGATCATTGAAAACGGCAACCATCCGGAAATAGAAATTGACAAAGTCACCACGCCTCAAGGCTGCACGATCGCTGGCTTGAATGAAATGGAGCATCAAGGATTGAGTTCGGCCCTGATCAAGGGATTGCTGACCTCATATGAAAAAATCAATTCCATTCAATCATGAAAATGCTGGATGTATACCCGGTTTATGACATTCAACCTGAGCGGGGCGAAGGCTGCTTCATTTTTGATGACAAGGGCCATCGGTATCTGGATTTCTACGGGGGGCATGCGGTGATATCCATTGGACACTCACATCCGCATTACATCACCCGTATCAGTGCGCAGTTGAGCGACCTTGGTTTCTACTCTAATTCTATAAAAATTCCGATTCAGGAAGTATATGCCCGCAAACTTGGCGAGTTGTCGGGTTATCCGGATTATGGCCTTTTTCTATGTAATTCGGGAGCAGAGGCCATAGAAAATGCGATAAAGATCGCAGCTTTCAATTATCCGGGTAAGCGTATAGTTGCCCTACAAGGTGGATTTCATGGGCGAACATCGATGTCGGTTTCTTGTACCGACAATGACAGAATACAGACAAAGTTTGATCAATCCGGAGTGGTTGATCGCATTTCTATCAATGACATGCGAGCGCTGGAGCAGACCATGGGTGACGATGTGTGTGCGGTAATTTTTGAGGGGATTCAGGGAATAGCTGGGATACACGTGTTGCAGACGGAATTCTTGCAGCGGGCCCGGATACTATGCGACCAATTTAACGCTTGTCTCATACTTGATGAGGTACAATCCGGGTTTGGTCGCAGTGGCCGGTTTTTTGCACACCAGGGCCAGGGGGTTCAAGCCGACGTAATTACCATGGCGAAAGGTATGGGAAATGGCTTTCCCGTGGGTGGGGTTTTGGCAAAACCGGGCTTGGATATTTGGCGGGGTATGTTGGGAAGCACCTTTGGGGGAAATCATCTCGCATGTGCTGCTGGCCTGGCAGTCTTGGAGGTCATAGAGAACGAAGACCTGATTCACAATGCGCAACAGCAAGGTGATTACCTGATACAGCAATTGCTCGAAATGGCCGGAATCAAAGAAGTAAGAGGTAAGGGCCTGATGGTGGGCCTGGAGTGTAATGAGCCAGTGGCTGACCTCCGAAAGGAGCTGCTCTACGATCACCATATCTTTACCGGAGGTAGCAGCAATCCAAATGTGCTACGACTATTGCCACCATTAAGTATTGGTCAGGCTGAAATCGATAGCCTTATCCAGGCATTGCAAAATGTCCTTTCCACAAAACCACATCTCGTCAAGTGAACCATTTCTTTTCCATAAACGATGTGACTGATCTGTCACAATTGATCCAATCGTCCTTGCGATTTAAGGAAGACCCCTACCATTCCCAGGTTGGAAAGAACAAAACACTGGGTTTGATATTCTTCAACCCAAGTTTGAGGACACGACTAAGTACAGTGAGGGCGGCGAAGAATCTGGGTATGGAGGTCCTGGTTATGAATGTAGATTCCGACTCCTGGAAGCTTGAAACTTTGGATGGCGTCGTCATGGATGGTGATAAGGCCGAACACATCAAGGACGCTGCAGCGGTCTTGGGAGAGTATTGTGATGTTTTGGGTATACGCGCTTTTCCTTCATTTCAGAATCGGGAAGAGGACTATCGTGAAAGTGTATTGAAGGCGTTTATGACATATGCTGGAAGACCGATCGTTAACCTTGAATCTGCAACCTTGCATCCTTTGCAGTCCCTTGCAGATTTGGTGACCATCGAGGAAACGAGACAGTCAGCCCGACCCAAAGTGGTGCTGACATGGGCACCGCATGTAAAAGCGTTACCACAATCCGTTCCCAATTCCTTTGCCCAATGGGCAAATGCCATGGACTATCAGTTTACCGTTACTTGTCCCGAGGAATTTGCACTCAAGGATGAGTTCATAGGTGAGGCTGTTGTCACCCATGACCAGCATGAAGCATTGAAGGATGCAGATTTCGTTTATGTCAAGAATTGGTCGTCCTACGAGGATTATGGGAGGGTTGGGGATCATCCGGATTGGCTTGTAGACCAATCGAAAATGCGCCTGACAAACAATGCACATTTCATGCATTGCCTTCCCGTACGACGAAATGTGGTGGTAACGGATGAGGTAATTGATAGTTCGGCTGCGATCCATCTTCAGCAAGCTGGTAACCGCATCTGGTCTGCTCAATCGGTGCTTCATGAAATATTGACATCATGAAAGAGCAGCTACATGTTGTGAAGATTGGATCCATCCTGGAAAGTGCCCCGGCTCTGGAGGGTTTCATCAGGAGTTTCTCGCGTATGGAGGGCAGAAAGATATTGGTTCATGGTGGAGGAAAGAAAGCCACGGAATATGCTGAGAGAATAGGTGTCAGCACTCGGATGATTGACGGCAGACGTGTCACGAATGATGACATGCTGGAAGTTGTCACCATGGTCTACGCGGGTTGGTTGAGTAAGTCCATCGTTGCTAAGTGTCACGCTTATGGGTGTAACGCCCTGGGCTTGTCCGGTGCAGATGGAAACGTGGTTCTCGCAAGTAAGAGACCTGTTAAGGATGGTATTGATTACGGCTGGGCAGGGGATGTTGTAGATGTCCACACCAAAAACCTGAGGGGCCTGATCGAAAGTGACTTTGTGCCTGTCGTAAATTCGATTACTCATAATGGAGGCGGCCAATTGCTGAATACAAATGCCGACACCATTGCGACACGCATTGCTACCGCCATGGCACCGGACTATGAAGTTCAACTCATATACTTGTTCGATAAACCGGGCGTGATGTCCGATGTTGACGATGAAGATTCAGTGATACAAACACTGGAATGGAAGGCATACAATGAAATGAAAATGAGAGGTATTATAAACAGTGGTATGATACCAAAACTTGACAATGCATTTACGGCCCTGGATGAAGGTGTTCATAGTCTGAAACTGGGTTCGGCGGTTGCTTTTGAGGATATTTTGGAGGGCGGAAGATGCACAACACTACGCTCATGACTACAGACCAATATTTCGCTGAGGCTTTGGCACTTTTGCAACAGTTGATAGCTATCCCGAGCCTCAGCAAGGAAGAAGATGATACAGCTCAATTGATTGATGATTTCTTGAAGGATCGTGATGTACAGACACATCGCCAAGGAAACAATGTTTATGCTTTCAATAAGCATTATCAGGAGGCCCTCCCGACGATCTTGCTCAATTCGCACCACGATACTGTCAAGCCTAACAAAGGCTACACCAGGGATCCTTTTCAGGCGGATGTGGATTCAGGTAAGTTATTTGGGCTGGGGAGTAATGATGCGGGAGGCTGTCTCGTCGGTCTCATTATGGCATTTTGTCATTTTTATGAGAAGCCTATGCCATTCAACCTCGCACTGGCGTGCACAGCGGAGGAAGAGATATCAGGAAGGGGCGGCATTGAGTCAATATTAGAAAATCTCGGGAAAGTAGATTATGGCGTTGTGGGGGAGCCCACGGAGATGAAGATGGCCGTGGCAGAAAAGGGTCTTTTGGTTTTCGACGGTGTAGCCAAGGGTAAGGCAGGTCATGCAGCCCGGGATACTGGTGAGAATGCGATATACAAAGCAATGCTGGACATCCAGAGACTAAGAGACTTCAGCTTTCCTGAGGATTCGGCCTTTCTGGGTCCCATCAAAGTAAGCATCACGCAAATCGACGCCGGTTACCAGCATAATGTGATACCGGATGAATGCAAGTTCGTTGTAGATGTACGAACCACCGACGCTTTTTCCAACGAGGCAGTGGTGGCAATGCTTCAGAAAGAGGTGAGTTCGGAGTTGTTGCCCAGATCCACAAGACTGCGACCATCGTCAATGCCTCCCGGTACTCCCATATATGAGGTTGGACGTCGACTTCAACTCGGTATGTTTGGTTCAGCTACAACATCGGATCAGGCGGTGATGCCCTTTCCTACAATAAAGATGGGGCCAGGTGTATCAGAGCGTAGTCATACCCCGGATGAGTTTCTGAAGTTGGAAGAATTGAAGGGTGGAATTGAGGGATATATCCGATTTTTGGAGGAATTGATTAATGTTTATCACAACGACGAATTATGAAGCTTTGGCAGAAAGGTGAGGAAATTGACGAAATCTTTGAACGCTTCACGGTAGGGAAAGATCGTGAACTCGACCTCTACCTTGCTAAGTACGATGTGCAGGGATCGATGGCACATGCGAAGATGTTAGGGAAAGTAGGTATTCTGACGGAAGGGGAGACTGAACAACTGGTGGAAGCTCTGGAAGGTCTTGCTTCCAAGATAGAAGAAGGATCATTTGAAATCAACGACGACGTTGAAGATGTGCATTCTCAGATTGAATATGAGTTGATCCAGATCTTAGGTGATCTGGGCAAGAAAATTCACACAGGTAGATCCAGAAATGATCAGGTACTAACTGCGCTGAAACTTTTTGCCAAATCCGGGATCGAAAGTATCGCCGATAAGTTGATTTTCCTTTTCGATGTGCTGATTTCCAAGTCCGAGGAGTATAAAGACGTGCTAATGCCCGGCTATACGCACATGCAAGTCGCTATGCCCAGTTCCTTTGGTTTGTGGTTTGGTGCCTACGCCGAAAGTTTGGTGGATGATTTGGTCCTCTTGCGGGCAGCTCATCAAATCAGTAACAAGAATCCTTTGGGCTCAGCAGCTGGTTACGGATCATCTTTTCCGATAGACCGGGATTTCACTACGAAAGAGCTCGGTTTTGCCAAACCGGATCACAATGCCGTGTACGCGCAAATGACGCGTGGAAAAATGGAAAAAGCTGTAGCTATGGCACTGAGTTCCGTAGGAGGAACTTTGTCGAAGATGGCCATGGATATATGCCTCTTCAATGGTCAGGACTTCGGTTTTTTCAAGCTGCCCATAAAGTTCACAACTGGATCCAGTATCATGCCTCACAAGCATAATCCTGATGGGTTTGAGTTGCTCCGGGCAAAAGCGAATCAACTGCAAGCGCTACCGTATTCATTGACCCTAGTCACCAACAACCTTCCTTCAGGTTACCATAGGGACATGCAGCAACTCAAAGAACAGTTCATTCCGGCATTCGACCTGATGAACGATTGCCTCACGATGGCGTCTGCCATGATCAAGGACATCCAGGTGAACGAAGCACTTTTGGAAGATGTGAAATATGATCTATTGTTTAGCGTGGAGATGGTCAATGAACTGGTTCAGCAAGGCCTGCCTTTTCGCGATGCCTATCTGGAGGTGGCCAAGAGAATTCAGGAAGGATCTTACGAGCCCAATCGGCGATTGAGTCATACGCATCTCGGCAGTACGGGCAACTTGGGTAACGACCGAATAAAACAGGCATTTATGGAGGTCTTTGCCTATTTCGAAGGTATCTAGACACAAAAAAACCGCCTTTTTGAGGCGGTGTGTACAATGATTGTCAGTGCTAGCATCAATCAGTGAATATCAAGTGAAAACTGAAACGGTAGCTGCGTCTTACAGCCCACGCTTGCACCAAACTTGGTCTTCGCCGGTTCGAACTCTAGTATGGCCAACTTGCTGATTACAATCTTCTCCAATTGATCATTTGTCGATTTGGCGATGTTGAATTTGACCAGTCTTCCATTCTCGTCTATCCAGATATCCACGAGGACCTCACCTTCGATACCTTGCTGCCTCAGTTCGACCGGATAGAAACCCGGCCCTAAAATGTCATTTAGGTTGGTTATTCGTGGTTTTGTTACAATGGGATCTGTTGTTTTTACTTTTAATGTGTCCGCTGCCATCAGGTGATAACCAACAACACAAAGCACTAGAATGAAGAATTTCCTCATGGCGATATAGTTATGTTATGCAAATATTAACTCGAAGTTAACCAATAGGATTTAATTTCTTAACATTATCTTAATATTCTATCGTCTTTTCTTGTTCGTTCATCGAAAATTCAAAGGGCAGCCGGACCTTACTGTAGATTGCGACGCCATGGACATCTCTTGCCGGGGCGAACTCGAGCAATGGTACTCGGTCTTCAATAAACGCCTGTAAGTCAGGGTTCTCAGCGATGATTGCTTTGTATTTCAATATTTGGCCTTCGCGATTGAGCCAAATGTCCATGACCACTTTTCCCTCCTTGGGAGCTTCTTTGAGTCTTTTTGGAAATACCCTGGCATTGATCACCTCTTGCAGATTAAGTACTTTGGGCTTGGAGCTTCCCTCGGTTTGAGCTCCGGCAGTGTAAGAAGCTGTTAATATGAGTAAGAGCTGGACGCATTTTGTAAAGGGAAGTCTCATGGCAATGTAATTTTTAGGTAACATTAAATTAACATTAATTTCACCTACGGACAATGTTTACATCATGAATTTTGAGGTGCATGGAACGTCCTTTTCATATCTACCAATCTTCTGCGGGTTCTGGTAAGACGTACACCCTTACATTCTCATACCTCAAGATTGCCTTGGCCAATCCCGACAACTACCGCAATGTTTTGGGAGTGACTTTCACCAACAAGGCGACGGAAGAGATGAAGTCAAGGATTGTTTCGGTGTTGAGTGATTTGGCTTTGGATCATGATCACCCTATGAAGGCCGGTTTGTTGGCCGAGTTGGATGTAAGTACGAAGAAACTGAAAATTAGGTCCGGACAGCTACTGTCAAGGATTTTACACGAATATGGTAGATTTTCAATTCTAACGATAGATAGTTTCTTTCACCAGGTGATCCGATCATTTGCTCGGGAGATGGGATTGCAGGGTACTTTTTCCATTGATTTGGACACGGACAAAGTGCTGCAGGAGGTGGTGGATAACCTCTTGGCTAAACTCGGCGACGCCGATCAGAGAAACATGCGGAGCTGGTTGACTCAATTTGCGGAAGAAAAAGTGGAGGATGGTAAATCCTGGGATTTCCGTACCGACATTATTGATTTGGCGAGGGAGATTTTGAAGGATCAATTCAAGCTCAGGGCAAACGCCGTATTCAAGCTGGATCAGGAAAAGAATTTTTTTGGGGATCTTCTGGCCGAACTTAAGCGAGGTAAAGATGAGTTTGAGCGGCATAGCAAGAGACTGGCCTCGGAAGGTTTATCGGCAATGGCTACAGTTGGAGGTGTGGAGGCATTTAGCAGGAAATCGGCTGGTCCCGCAGGGCTGTTCGCAAAAGTGGTGGCGGGGGAGTTCGCAGTATCTGAAACCCGGAGACTGGCCGTGGACGATGTCCATAAGTGGCTGACAAAGAAGTCCCTTTCTGATGCGACATTGCTGGAAACGTGCCAATCTGAAGTTATGCCTGTTTATGGGAGACTTGTTGCATTCATAGATGAAAATCTGAGACATTATCAATCCATTTCGGAGGTATATCGCTATTTCTACACTTTCGGTATCCTCTCCGCCTTGAGTGAGGAAGTAGAGCAATACCGTGTGGACAATGACGTCATGCTAATTGCGGATTTGCCGGACTTTCTGAGACAGGTGATAGATGGCGGGGAGACGCCATTCATCTACGAGAAAGTGGGATCACTATTTCATCATTTTCTGATCGACGAGTTTCAGGATACCTCCCTTTTCCAATGGAATAATTTCAGACCTCTAGTAAAGAATAGCATCGATGGAGGTGAGGAATGCCTCGTAGTAGGAGATACGAAGCAGTCAATATATCGTTGGAGAGGTGGGGATTGGCGACTACTGGAAAAGAATGTGGCTGCGGAAGTCGGTGAGTATGCGGTTCAAAAACACCAACTAAGCTCAAATTGGAGAAGCGACACAGGCATTGTAGACTTTAACAATTGGTTGTTTTCAGGGCTTGATAGTTTGACGGATCAGTATTTCGAAGGCTTGGAGGAAGAGCTCATGCCCAGGCTGGAAGAACTGAAAGCAGTCTATACCGACAGTGCCCAAATAGCAGAAAGAACCGAAGAAGCGGGATTGGTATCCATACAGTTTCTCGAATCTGAGGGCAACTGGAAGGAAGAATCAATAGCAAAGGCCATATCGATTGTTGAAGACCTACAGCGCAGTGGCTATTCCTTAAGAGACATCGCCCTGTTGACCCGATCTCAGCAGGAAGGTCGGATGGTCGCAAATGCTTTTATGCAGTATAAGAGGTCTGCTAGCTCTGATGAGGGTCTACGGTACGATGTTGTTAGTTCCGAAGCGCTATATCTCTACGCAAGCCCTGTCGTCCGTTTTCTTGTGAGCATGTTGAAATGGCTAGACAATGAATCAAATACGATCGTGCTTGCTGAATGGGTCCATGAATATAAAACCTTCATTCTCGATCATCAGGAATCACACCCGTCAGTGACATTTCGGGCGGTATGGGATTGGAAAGAGGTTGTGCCACCGGTTTTCCTTCAGCGCAAAGACCACTTGAAAACACTACCGCTTTATGAAATGGTAGAAGAGTTGATCAGGACTTTCCATTTAAATGATCTCTTTGGGGACCTGATTTACCTACAGGGTTTTCAGGACGCAGTGCTGGATTACAGTAAGACGGAAAGAGGCGATTTACCTGCTTTTTTGGAATGGTGGGAGAATGTCAGAAAAGACAGGGCAATTCAAGTAGCCGACGATACTGATGCTATCAAAATCCTGACTATACATAAAGCCAAGGGATTGGAGTTCCCCTTCGTGATTGTGCCGTTCTTGAGCTGGAAGTTGGACCATGATACTTATGGAAAGCAAGAGATCATTTGGGTAGCTCCCAAGGGCAGTCCTGAGATATCCAAAATGCCTGCGGTTCCATTGAGATACGGTCAGAAATTGAAAGAGACTTATTGGAGTGAGGAATATTGGTCGGAGAAAATGAGTGCATATCTCGACGGTGTGAACCTATTGTACGTTGCTCTTACCCGTGCCCAGCATGGCCTATTTGCATTTGGAACGCATACCAAAACGAATAAGCTAAGTACAGTTGGAGATTTGTGCTTCCAGGCGATTGAACATCATGAATCCTGGAACCCGGCAACAGCCACCTTGCGTATTGGCACCCTTCGGGATGCAGAACGGGGTATCAAAGTGAACAATGAATTTCACCTCCGAAAGTATGAGGCGCAAGCTTGGCGAGACAAGGTGTCTGTGCAACTCAAGGGAGCCATGGAATTGAGTTCCAGAGCTTTCGATGTCCAAAAGGAAGGCATCGATTTCCACAAGAAGTTATCGGAAATAGCACGTTTAGAGGACTCGGTAATGCAAGAAGACGTAAGAGACTTCGTTTTTCATCCCGAAGTCCGACCCTATTTTGAAGATATTGATGAAATTAAGCGCGAGGTTCCAATTTTGATGCCGGGAGGCATGTACTATCGAATTGATCGCATGGTTCGCAAAGGTGCAGTATGGTTTGTAATAGATTTCAAAACAGGTCAGCAGCGTCCAAAGGATGAACAACAGGTAATGGGTTATATGGATATTTTAAAAGATATGGGTTATCAGCGGCTCAAGGGAGTCGTAATATATGTTCAACCAGTTTCGGTGAGGGAGTTGATATGATCAGCAAAAAATATTTGATGCTGCCGCTGGTAGCTTTGACATTCTTTAACGGTTTCGCGCAAATTGATGAAGCCAGCAAGGAGGCTTTTATTGAACGATTCCATAGGTTGAACGAATGGCCTATAGAAGAAGTAAGAGATGTTTTTTCCAGTGCTTCTTTTCAACAGTCCATCGTCGATAAAATGAACCGACCGGCTGAAGGGATGCCATGGCACAGGTATCGCAAGATCTTCATGCAAGAGGAGCGTTATGAAGCAGGTGTGAATTTTTATCAAGAACATCGGAAGGTCTTAGAGCAGGTCAGTGATGATTCCGGTGTTCCGGTAAAGGTGATTCTGGGGATACTTGGTGTTGAGACGTATTTCGGCCAAAGAAAGGGAAGCTATAGGGTGCTGGATGCTCTATATACCTTGGCTTTCGGCTACCCAAAAAGGTCAAAATTCTTTACCCGGGAACTGGAAGAGTTTTTGGTACTGTCGAAGGAGGAAGGTCTTGACCCCTTGACCCTGGAAGGAAGCTATGCCGGAGCTATGGGCTATTGTCAATTTATGCCCAGCAGCTATAGAGCCTATGCCAAGAGTTTTGATACTGGCGGTAACCGAGATTTGGTGAATTCTCCCGAAGATGCCATCGCCAGTGTTGCTAACTACCTGAAAGTACATCGATGGAAAAAGGGCGCTCCCATAGCTTCCGGCATCATTGTATCACCCAATGCTGCCAGTACAACTGCTGGCAAACTAAAGCCTTCGAAGACACTGGCCTCTTACGAGGACCTGGGTTATATGCCTGTTGAGGATGTTGATCCTACTATACCCGCTACCTTGCTGGCTTTTGAGCTGGAGGAGGGGGATGAGTACCTGTTTGGATTCAACAACTTTTATGTCATTACCCGGTACAACCATAGTCCCCTGTATGCCAGAGCCGTTTGGGAGCTTGGTGAGGAAATATGGCTCCGAATTGCGAAATAATTCGCAAATTATTCTGAATTATTTCGTAAATTAGTGGTGAAAGGTTTTGATTGCCATGAGATACGACGAACATCCCAACGAAGCATTTGGTGCTCAGGAGCCTGCTGCCCAATACCGTTTAGCAAATGAGGGCATATCGAAGTCCTACTTTCTTGACTTTGTCACCAGGTCTGGTTTCAATCTCTCGGAGTTTGCGGCGCTGTTGCCGGTAACCAAAAGGACCATAGAGAAAGTAAAGGAGGACGAGCTTCTTAGTCCGCAGGTGAGTGACCGTGTACTACAAATCATTTCTTTGTACGAAATGGGTAGTATTGTGCTAGGTAGTAGCGAAACTTTCAAGCATTGGTTGAGGACGCCATTGCTGGCATTGGGTGATAAACGACCTGCCGACTTTCTCAACAACGATACTGGCATTTCCCTAATCAAAGATTTACTTGGCCGGATTGAGCACGGTGTATATTCCTGAATGATCTTGTTTCGGATCACTTCGCGGGAGTATGCATCTGACCTATCAGGTACTGGGGCGATGCTCTATGGTGGGCGTTGGAATGCCCGAGGCATCAGGATGGTCTACACTTCTTCGACTGTGTCCCTTGCTACTTTGGAAACGCTGGCTAACCTCTCATCGCAGGGTCTGGAGAAATTACTGTACATCGCCGAAATTGATTTTCCGGATGATCTACAGGTGGATACGATCGATTTACCTTCAGATTGGAATGTTTTTCCCTACACCGCGAGCACAGTGAAAGCCGGAACGGCCTTTTTCCGACAAGGCGGGCTCTGCCTCAAAGTTCCGAGTGCCATTGTACCGACAGAATACAATTACCTGATCAATCCCAATCATGACGACTTCAAAAGCATCAAAGTTCTTGATACACGTCCAATGATACTTGATCGACGCCTCATTCACTGATTTTTGACCGCAGGATTTTGATCTTCTCCTGTAGCAGGATTTTTTCGGCCTGGAGTGGTGCAAGCTGAATCGCGGACTCCAGAAACGAGAGCGCTTGCTTCAGGTCCATTTCTTTATGGAGCTCGCCCATTAGTGCCATAAAAAGGTAATCGTCCTTGGGCATGTCTTGATGCTGCAAATACGCTATTGCTTCCTTGTTTCCCTTGGCTTTGCTTATTACCAAAGCATAGTTCAATTGAGTGGAGGGGTTGTTCTTGTAGGCCAGCAACTGTTTGAAGAGTGCCAATAGCGCATGCCATTTTTCAGTGCTTTCTTCCATGGTGTGGAAATAGGCTATGGCAGCTTCGATTTGGTATGCGGAATCAAGAGCGCCCAAGTTAAGCTTTTGAAGGTACTGAATACCCCGGTTGATCAGGTCAACATTCCACAAGGATCGATCTTGTCTGGAGATTGGTATCATTTCTCCAAGTGTATTTAATCTACTTTCAAACCTGGATGTATGAAAACACATCAATGCCAGCAATGCAGAGATGTCTCTTTGTCTGGGGAGTTCTGCGCCCTGGAGGAGCAACCCCAGTCGCATAGCTTCCAGGCACAAATCCTTGCGGATGATCTTTTCGGTGCTAGAGGAATAGTAGCCTTCGTTGTAGAGTAAATAGATAGTCTTTAGTACAGCTGAAATCCGTGTATCAAGTTGGTTTTTCCGTGGAATTTCAAGCTGGATCTGCTCCTTTCGGATTTTCTCTTTTGCTCGATACAAGCGCTTGTTGATGGTATCCTCGCTTGTAAGAAATGCCCTGGCAATTTCTTTTGCAGTGAAGCCGCCCAATGTCTTGAGTGCAAGTGCGATTTGCGCTTCTTCGGAGATTGCGGGATGACATACGGCAAATAGTAGTTGTAGCTGATTGTCCTTGATGGCATAAAAAGCCTGCTCCAGGTTTGCGGTGATGGTGTATTCCAGTGGGATGGCTGTCCTGACATATTGATCGACCTTAGTTTTAACTTGCTGCCTTCTCAGGTAGTCAGTGGCCTTGTTCTTAGCTACGGTATAGAGCCAGCCTTGGCAATTGTCCGGAAGCCCTCTTGTTTCCCAGCTCTCAAAAGCCTGGATGAAGGTATCCTGGACTATATCCTCGGCAATTTCGAGGTTTTTAAATCCAAGGAATTTTGTCATAACAGCAACCATCTTTCCAGACTCTTGCCTGAAAAGACGGTCGATTTCCATGGAGTCTTTGGTCATTCAACCGGGAAGTTGGCTACTTTTCGTACCTCCACCGATCCTCTTTCATCAGCAATCATCGGGCATCCATGTGCTGTTTCGATGGCATGTGCCATATCCCGGGCTTTGAAAACGAGGTACCCAAGGATGAATTCCTTTACTTCGGCATAAGGCCCGTCGGTCTGGTTTTCCTTTGTTAGAAATACCCCTTCCTTTTCTAATGGAGCAGTAGAAACGAAGCGGCCTTCTTCGGCTATTTGTTTGATCCAACCTTGCCACACCGGGATAGTCGCTTCCATTTCCTCAGGAGTGGAACTGTAGGCTTCAGCAGGAGAGAGGTTTCGGAAGAGAAGCATGAATTCTTGCATAATAGAAAATTTTGAATTTGAAATTTAAATGATGACGATAAGCAAGACCAACCTGGGACATGCCAATCGGAATTTTTTTCGGCTTTTTTCATGAGTACCTTCGCTGCATGCAGACGTTTATTGGAGAGTTGTCTACCAAATTACTTGAGGACTATGGGGATGAATTGGATCATCTCCAGGTCATTTTTCCCAATAGGCGTGCAGGCCTCTTCCTGCGGAAAGAACTGAGTAGGCGCATTGATCGACCCATTTGGATGCCGGGTATTTCGAGTCTGGAGGACTTTGTTGTGAGTAATTCTGGCTTGCAAAAAGTCGAACTGTTAGAGGCTATTTTCCTGCTGTATGAGGTATATCGCAAGCATCAACAGAAAGAGGAATCATTTGATAACTTCTATTTCTGGGGGGAGATGATCATCAAAGATTTTGAAGAAATCGACCAATATCTCGTCAATGCTGAAAACCTATTCACAAGTATAAAGACACAGAAGGAGCTGGATGAGGAGTTTTATTTTCTTGATGAGAAGGAGAAGCAAATCATTCAGTCTTTTTGGCGAACATTTCTACCTCAAGCTTCGAAGAATCAGCAACGCTTTTTGGCAACCTGGAAATTACTCAAGCCCATTTACGAGGAGTTCCGGTCTGTGCTTCTGGAGAGGAAGCAGGGTTATGGCGGTCTCATATATCGTCATTTTTTGACTGGATTGCAGGCTGGAGAGTTGAAAGTTGACCGTCATTTGATTTTTGCGGGATTCAATGCACTAACAGCCTGTGAGGAGGCCTTAATCAAACATTTTGTTGAAGAGGGTAGGGCGGAGATGTTCTGGGATGTAGACCAATACTACCTGCAAGATGAGCGCCAGGAGGCAGGATTTTTTCTTCGAAAATATCGACGCGATGCTGTACTTGGAGGCACTTTTGGCGATGAGCTTTCCTCGCGTATCAATGGGCAAAAGACCATTCATACCGTCGGTATTTCCCTGGAGGTAGGACAGGCCAAGGCCATGGCTGAGCATCTTTCATCTCTTTGCAGGGATAAGAGCTTCTCACCGGAGGAAACAGTCATTATCCTGCCCAACGAATACATGCTCTTCCCTGTACTGCATTCTCTTCCTGAAGAAATTCAAAAGGTCAATGTGACCATGGGTTACCCTTTGCAGGACACACCTGTCTTCAGTTTGCTTGAGAACTTGTTGCTGCTGCAGAAGACCAGAAGATCAAACCTCGTTCATGGTGTCTCCTACTACCACAAACCCATAACGGAAATACTGGAACATCCGCTCATCAGACCGATTGTCGGTGATGAAGCTAGTGCCTTCATTGCTGAGGTCAGAAAGCGGAACCTGATATTCATTTATTCGGATGAGCTTCCGATGAATGCGTCAATTCTGTCTCGAATATTCTCGGAAGATACTGATGCATTGAGCTATGTCTTAGAAATACTGATGATGCTACACCAGGAATGGTCCTCTCGGGGGAAGGATCTGGAATTGGAGTTCATCAGCCGATACTATCAGCACATACTAATGCTCCGTGAGCTTGTAGGTGAGCGAAAGGAGCATTTGAGTTATGATTTCCTGATCAAACTATTTCGCCGACTGGCTCGGAGTCTGAAGATACCCTTTACCGGTGAGCCCCTGGAGGGACTTCAAATCATGGGTATCCTGGAAACACGAAACCTGGATTTCAAGAACGTCTTCATCTTGAACATGAATGAGTCCAACTGGCCGGCAACTCCGAATCGGGGCTCCTTCATTCCTTACAACATCAGGAGAGCTTTCGACTTACCTGTTTTTGAGCACCAGGACGCCATTTATGCTTATTTGTTCTATCGGTTGCTCCAACGCTCAGATAATGTTTGGGTGTATTACAACACTGTTTCCGAGTTCAATGTGAATGGTGAGGTAAGCCGATTTATCCAACAGCTCAGTTTTGAGTCTGATGTGAAGATCGACAAACAGATGTTGACTTATCCCATAGAGATCACTCCGTCCAAATCCATAGTTGTTTCGAAAACGGAAGAGGTATTGCAGAAGCTCAACAAATACCTGGTGGTAGATGGCGAGTGGAGCCCGAGGCTAACACCCTCCGCACTAGACACCTACTTGTATTGCAGATTGCGGTTCTATTTCAAGTATGTGGAGGAGCTCTATGAACCTGACGAGCTACAGGAGGAACTCAGCCCGATGGTTTTCGGGAATATTTTGCATGATACCATGGAGATCCTATACCGGCATCTGATGAAGAAGCAGAAGCGGGATATCGTGGATTCCAACGATTTCTTTGGCCTGGAGGCAGATATCGATGGTGCTGTCAACAAAGCGTTCATTCAGCACTACAATGTAAAAAATGAGAAGAAGTTCAAGCTAGAGGGCCGCAATGTAATCGCCGCAGAGATCATCAAAAAAACAGCCAGGCAGATCCTGGAATTTGACCGCAGGTATGCGCCATTTCGAATCATAGGTCTGGAGTCCAGTACAAGGGAAGGCTACAAGCTGGACTTTCCCATTGAGGTTGACGGTCAGTCCATGCTCATTGGTCTCAAAGGAAAAATTGATCGCATTGATATGAGAAAAGGCGTGGTGCGAGTGATTGACTACAAGACGGGTAAGGACTCAAGAGAATACAGTACTCTGGAGTCGCTTATTGACAGGGCAGATGAGTTCCGAAACAAGGCCGCCTTTCAGGTATTCTTTTACAGTTACCTTTTTTATAACACTTTCCAAGGGGAATATGAGAGAATAGAACCTGGGTTGTTCAACAGTCGGGATCTTTTTGACGATGATTTCGATTGGCACATTGTTCAAAAGATGGGGCGCCAGACACAACCTGTAATGGAGTTTCGCGACTCCGTACAAGGATTCGAGCAAATACTCCAACGCTTACTGGTGGAGTTATTTGACCCCAATGTCGATTTTGACCAGGTAGAGGACGAAAGAAAGTGTAAATGGTGCCCTTACAATGGTATCTGCAATCGAGCTACTTGAAGTTTTACTTTAACTGTTAGGTCCATATTTCACTCATTCATCGATAAAAAGTGGTCGTTGGTCTGAAAAAGGCGGGTTTGGGTTTAATCAAATGCTATATTCAAAACTTAAAACCAACAGCACGCCTCCATAGACAATGAAAAGCCTCTTTACGATCATTTGTGGGTTAGTATTTTTTGCTGCAACCTCTCAGACTTTCCAGGAAATCAACGAAACGAAAAAGGAATACATCAAGGAACACCACCTTGAGGATGTTGAAAATATTGTCCATGAATTAGCCAAGAGCAAACAATTCCTTGAGATGCTACTGGAGAGCGGTCACGATTTTGACATTGAAGATCTGAATCTGAAGCGCAAGGATGTGAATATTGGTGAAGACATAGATCTTTTCGTCAAGCATATTAGTGAGCACCAAACCTTCAGTATGCTTCTTCTACCCATTAGCTTTTATAGCCTCGGTGTGTACGATACCATCCTCTTTACGTCTCTTGAGGTTTCTGATGAATGGTTGGAAAAGACTTTCGAAGTCAAGGACCCTGACAATAACACCAAAGAAAGGCTCTTGGCAGAGGAGGGGCACAGGATGCTGGAGCAGCATATCATGGGACAAGCTTCCAGTTTATTGGACCTTCGCGGTATGGGTGAAGTAGATGTAACACTTCACGAGTCTTATGTGACGGGAAGCCATGTGTCGCTGGATGTATCAGAATTGAGTAATGAAGAGAGGAAGGCTATTCGGAAATCGTGGGGGTTGCTAAAAAGGGTTTTAACGCACAATGTGAATTTGAATGTTGAGCTGAACGTATATGTCTTTGGTGTAGACGATATGGACGTAACATTTTCCAGCCACAACAAAACCCTTCACTTCCAGGCCAACCCATCTAATGTTTTTCAAAGGCATCATTTCGTAGAAGCAAACGCAAGGTCCAAATGAGTAGAGGCCATCCTTTGCGATGACCTCCCTCACTAATTTGTCTTTCACTCTAGGCAATATCACGTGCCCTGAATTAAAGGATTTTCTACTCACCCAGACTGGCTATAGCAGTGGCAAAGGCTTTACTACGTTCCAGATTAATGGTGGCGTATTGCCTTTTGATTTTCCTGAAGTTCTCCTTGGTCACGATCTCACCGGTCTTCACGTGATGTTCTATGGCAATGAAGTAATTTCTGATGAGCTTTTTGAATGACCCTTTCATCATCCCACCCATGAAAGCTGGCTTAGTGCGATACTGCATGTCAAAAGTGATGCGACTGGTGCCATCGCCCAGGTC
Source organism: Cyclobacteriaceae bacterium (assembly GCA_965601475.1). Lineage (GTDB taxonomy): Bacteria > Bacteroidota > Bacteroidia > Cytophagales > Cyclobacteriaceae > JAWPMT01. The sequence goes on from OZ271832.1 coordinate 4,588,286, forward strand.
CTCTACAGAATAAATCGCTCTGGTCAACGTGGGATCTACCGGAAATTTTCCAGCCTGAAACACCGTGTTCGTAAAACTCATGGTCTCCGGTGAGAAGTCTATCATCTTTTCCTTCAGGAATCTTGTCTCCTTGTCATTGAAGTAACAGACCCGCTCGGCACCCTCGCCTCCCGCAAGAGAACCGTTGATATATTCCGAAGCCACAATCTTTGGATGAGAATGCGCGATCTTACCATAATCTTCTCCCACAACCTTCCAAACTGCCTCTGCAGAGACAGGCAGATCCTTACTGAGTTTGAATGTTTGTACTCTTTTCTGCGCTTTTAGCTGGAGATTGGCTGAGATCAATAATCCAACCGCGAGCATTCTTAAAATCGTTGTCATTTTTACCTGTTATTTAAAAGTTCGTTGTCCTTTAGATAGCCTATTGACGAACGTGTTACAGGTTTTTGGACATCAGTTTAGGTTCAATATGCTCACGACTTTCTCGTTGTTGATGAAATCGTTGATCAGGGCCTTTTTATCATTCTTCGCATCGAAGGGAAATTCCTGATGCAATTCTCGCCGTTTATCTTCCACTATGGAAAAGATCTCTTCGGCGTCGTCGGCTATGTAGTCCTTGAATTTCTGGTATTCTGCCCGGTTGTAGAGCAGGTTGCGGCTATCCAAAATCTTCTTCTCAATGACAGCAGTAACTTTCTTATGACAGCGGCAGGGATTGCTTTTGTTGACGAGGCCACATTGATTGTTCATGAAGTTGGTGAGTTCCTTTCTGACGCGGGAAAGCCTGGTCCTGAAGTTCCCGGGAGAAATGTCCAGGATCTCAGCGCCAATATTGTGATCCGCCCCAAACAATTCACCGATGATGTATACAATTCGCTGCTCTCTGGTGAAACAAAGCAGCATCCCGGACATACAACCCAGATTCATTTCCCTAATCTCAGCCTGCTTTTCCTCCAGTTCCAATTCTGTCAGGTCGTGATCCTTGAGTGCGTTTAATCTTTCTGAGAAAGCCCCGAAGTCCTCGTTCACAATCAATTCGCGAGGTTGCTTTTTCATTTGGAGAAAATGGTTCACCACGATGCGGTACAGCCATGTCCGAAATTGCGACTGACCCCGGAATTTCGTGAGGTTGGTAATGGCCTTGATCATTGCTTCCTGGGCAATGTCTTGTGCATCGATCGGGTTCTGGACCATTTTCCAGGCGATGTTGTACACGAAGGGCTGATGTTTTTTCAAAAGGTCCTCAAGGGCTTTCCTATCTCCCCCCGTGGCTAGTTCTATGAGTTCGTTGTCTTCGAGATCGGTTTCGTATTCCTTCGAAAATGGATTCTGTAGCATGTTCTTTTCTTTCTTTGATCACCGGATCCTCCAGGTGTTACAGGTTTTGATTAACTATATGTGCAAACTCATCAAAATGTCGGTCTGCTGATCGCGACCCAGCCAGAAGGTATGAGATCCAAACGCTTTGAAACCCTGCCTTTCATAGAACCTCATGGCGGATTTGTTCTCTTCCCACACACCGAGCCAAATGGGGCTCAAACCCTTTCCCTCGGCATAGGAAAGGCTGAATTGTATGAGCTCCTGGCCAATACCTCTTCCTTGGTTGCCTTCCAGCACATAAATCCGCTCAATTTCCAAGCCGTTCGGGAATTGTTGTTCCGTCTGGGCAGAACCAATATTGAGTTTGAGATACCCGGTGATCTTGTGCTCATCATCGCTGAAAAAGAATTTCGAGTTTGTGTCTTCGAATTCACCGCCCAGGGTTTTGTCGTTGAGCTTTTCCGACACATAGCTCTCCATATTGTCTGTCGTATTCTGATCGCCGAAAGCACCAATAAAGGTGTTGCGGATCATGTCAAACAACATTGACCTTTCATCACTTAAAACAGGTCTGATATTCATGAGAAGGGGATTTTTGCCTACTTTTCAGGTGGACTTCGTAAATTGTAATATCACCAATATTTTTGTATCATGCCTAAAATGCACGTTTCCAAATCAATCTCCATCCAGGCGCCGATGGACAAGATTTATCAGACACTCAATGATTTCAATCACTGGCAAAAATGGTCACCATGGTTGATTCAGGAGCCAGAGGCCAAAGTCACCGTAGCCGATGACAACAAATCCTACAGTTGGGAAGGGCAAAGGATCGGTTCCGGGGAGATGCAGGTCACTGCCGAAGAGGATGGTAAAAGTATTGACTATGATCTGACATTTCTCAAGCCGTGGAAGTCGCATGCCAAAGTGCGTTTTGAGTTTGAGGAAAAGGGAGATGATGTGGAGGTCACGTGGCTCATGGATAGCAGTTTGCCCTTCTTTATGTTCTTCATGAAGAAAATGTTTGAAGGCTTCATAGGAATGGATTATGAGCGAGGATTGAAAATGCTCAAGGAACTGATGGAGAACGATGAGGTTTTGACCACTGTGGACGTGAAAGGACCTGGTCACACCCCTGGATGTAAGTATTTGGGGGTTACCACAAATTGCAGCCTCGAGGAGATAGGTGAGCGTATGGCAGCAGACTTGGGAGACTTGGGAAAATGGGCTGGTGAGAATGCTGAAATCGCAGGCCCTCCATTCACTATTTATCACAAGTGGGATGTTGTAAATCGAAGGGTAGAGTATACCTCTGCGGTTCCTGTAAAAGCGTTTCCCGAAGATGTACCTTCACATTACCAACAAAATGAGATGCCGGCGTTAGGTACTTATTGTGTACGTCATACAGGCAGTTATCACCACCTGGGAAATGCCTGGAGTACCGGTATGAATCTACAGCAAAACAAAGCTTTCAAGCAAAACAAGAAACATCACCCCTTTGAGGTCTATGTCTCCGACCCAACTGACGTCGCGGAAAAAGATCTGGTGACCGACATTCATTTCCCTACGAAATAGGAAATTTTGCTTTCGTTTCAAATCTTCCCACTATTTTAGAGGGATACCTAACAATTAAAAAGTGAACAACAGACTCATTCTGCTCATTACCTGCGTGGCTGCCCTGGGCGGCCTACTTTTTGGATATGACACAGGCGTAATCAATGGCACACAGTTCTATTTCAGTAAGTATTTCGAATTAGCCCCGGCCATGAAAGGTTGGGTGGTTAGCAGTGCCTTGCTTGGTTGCTTTTTCGGGGCAATTATCGCTGGTCCGGTCAGTAATGCTATCGGAAGAAAAAGTAGTCTGGTGATTTCAGCACTCTTGTTCACTTTGTCTGCCTGGGGTTCAGGTTTGCCTTCTTTCTTACCACAATCTATTCCGCTGCTGGTTTTCTTCCGAATTATTGGCGGTTTGGGTATCGGTGTCGCTTCGATGAATGCGCCGATGTATATTGCCGAGATCGCCCCTGCTGACAGGAGAGGAAACCTGGTGAGTTACTACCAACTCGCCATTGTGATCGGCTTTTTTGTGGTATTCCTTGTTACCTATTTCATTGGAGGAGGTGATACTGCCGAGATGTCCGAAGCACAACTACTGGAGCTTCAACAGTACAATACCAGGAATGGCTGGCGGGTTATGTTTTGGTCGGAACTAATACCGTGTGCTCTTTTCTTGGGGATGCTCTTCACCGTACCGAGAAGTCCCAGGTGGCTTGTGATGAAAGGTCGTGAAGAGGAAGCCAAGGCTGTCTTGCTCCGTATCCATGGAGAAGCAGAAGCGGGCCATGAGTTGGAAGAGATCAAAAGTTCTCTGGATTCTGAGAAGTCAAAGAGTGTGGTTTCACCATTTGCGGTGGGCGTCCTACCCATTATAGTTATTGGGTCACTGCTTTCCATTTTTCAGCAGTTCACAGGGATCAATGCGGTATTGTACTATGGTGCTGACATCTTTGAGCAAGCTTTGGGAATCGGTCAGGATCAGGTTTTGCAGCAGCAGGTGCTCCTGGCAGGTGTCAATTTCCTTTTCACTTTCATTGCCATGTACACTGTGGACAAATTGGGTCGCAAGCCACTGCTACTGATCGGTTCCGGCGGGATGGTAGCAGGATTCTTGCTCCTGGGTATCACATTGATGTCTGGCAACGTCGGTGTGCTCTCACTGATTGGCGTGCTCACATTCATCGGCTCTTTCGCTATGTCGCTGGGGCCTGTTACATGGGTAATCCTTGCAGAGATGTTCCCCAACAAGATCAGAAGTATGGCCATGTCCATTGCTGTATCCGCTCAATGGGCGGCTAACTATCTGGTATCGCTTTCATTCCCGATTGTTGCAGAGAGTGAAGTCAACAAAGGACCAACATGGAATTTATCATTGCCATATTTCATCTTTTCCGGATTCATCATTTTGCTGATCTTCTTCACTGTGAAATACATACCCGAGACTAAGGGCCGTTCCCTGGAGGAACTGGAAGGCGTATGGTCCGAAAAATATGGCGAAATCAAGTCGTAACAGACAGATCCAACAGATAGGGAGAATATGATAAGTTTCATTGGAGGGGTATGGGCACCTTCGGTGAGTTCCACTCAAATAACCATCCGACCATCGCAATAGGAAGAAGTTGGGGCCCCGGTTGTGTAACGGCCTAGTGACTGACTTGCTGGCTGTCCAAGACCTTTAGCAATTCCTTTGCGCTAGCTTGGGCATGGGTGCTGGGATTATCTCCTCCGATCATTCCGGCGATGTTCTGAATTCTGTCCTGGTTGGGCAAGAGCTTCATTCTACTCACCGATTTTTGAGCAGCATGATCTTTGTAGACCATGTAGTGATGATTTGCTCCCGCCGCAAACTGTGGCAAATGGCTGATACTCAGAATCTGATGATTTGCCGCCATTTTTTGCATGAGCCTGACCATTCGTATTGCGATCTCTCCGGAGACCCCTGTGTCGATTTCGTCAAAAATAATTGTCGGCAGGGCAGTCTTGTCGGCAATCAGGTACTTCAAGGCAAAAATCAGTCTGGAGAACTCTCCCCCAGAGGCCACTTCCCGGATGACCTGGAGTGGTACACCCTTGTTGGCAGAAAACAGGAATTCAACTTTGTCAGCGCCAGTGGCGGAGGGCTTCTGCTCCTCGAACCTTATTTCCACAGTTCCATTCTCGATGCCGATGGTCTGGATCACCGACACAATCTGCTTCGATAGCACTTTCGCCGACTGTTTTCGGGATTCGGAGAGCGCTTTGGCCGATTTTGTGAGCATTTCTTCTGCTTGCCCGATTTGTTTTTTGAGGTCTGCAATTTCGACATCCAGATTGGTGATCCTGGTCAGGGCCTGGGTAAGGTTTTCCTGAAGTTCCAGAAGTGCTTCCACGGTATCTATTCCATGTTTGCTTTGAAGTCTATAGATCGTGTCGAGTCGCCCCTTAACTTCTTCAGCCCTTTGTGGATCATAGATTACCCGATCACCATGGGTTTGTAGCTCGGAATAGATATCCCTCAACTCGATGGCTGTGGAATCCAGCCGTTCGTAAAGCTGCTCGTAGTCGTCTGAAAATTGTCTGATCTTGCCGATTTGGAAGGTGATTTCCTTTAGTTGGTTGAGTGTTGAACTCTCACTTTCGTCCAGCAAATGCTGTGCACCACTGAGTCGCTCTTTAATCTCCTCGGCATTTTCCAGTGTAACCAATTCTTGTTCAAGCTCAGCCTGTTCACCAGCTTCCAGTTTTGCCTCTTCAAGTTCCGTCAGTATGAATTGTTGGTAGTCTTGTTCTTTGGCGGCACTGCTGGCCTTGGATTCAAGATCCTCCAGCCTCCCTGCCAATTGCCGGAAGGTACCAAAGTCTCTCTTGTAAGTGTCAATCAGTTTTTGGTGCTGCGCAAAGTGGTCGAGCGCCATTAACTGGTATGTATTCTTACCGAGTTCAAGGTTTTCGTGCTGAGAGTGGATATCCATCAATGAGGGGCCAAGTCGCTTCAGTATCTCAAGGGTGACTGGAGTATCATTGATGAAAGCCCTGGACTTTCCCGCTGGGCTTATTTCTCTTCTGATTATGCATTCGTCGGCATAATCAATGTCTTCTTCGCGGAAGAAGTCAGTCAGCTCATAGTCTGATATGTCAAATACAGCCTCCACCACACATTTCTTCCCTTCATCAAGGAGAACTTTGGTGTCGGCGCGCTTCCCAAGTAGCAGGCCTATTGCACCTAGCATAATAGACTTTCCAGCACCAGTCTCCCCTGTGACCACATTGAGGCGCTGATGCGGTTGCAGTAGCAATGCCTCAATCAAAGCATAATTTCTTATTTCCAGTGATGTGATCATTGGGTTAGTTGCTGTTGCTTGTCCACCCAAATTTCATGGATCTCCGACATGTCAAACCGCTTTTTGTGGCCCATGGCATTGCGTGTGTTTATTTCGGTCTTTTGAATTCTTTCAATCGTCACTCTAAAGACCTGACCTGATTTTGCAATGATATCGACAGGGGTTTTGCTAGCCTGATAGTCGAAGAGGGCTTTGAAGGAAAGACGCTGTTGGATTTTTGACACGAATTAAGCGGAAGTCAATTATGATGATCTGTCACTTGATCATGACTTCAAAAATATCGGATTTTGTTGGATCAATGTCCGTCAATACATTGTAAGCTTGTCGTCTTTCACCAAGATTTCCTTCAGAAAACACTTGAGCCAGTTCATCTGCTTTGGCATCAAGAAAAGAAATCGTCAAAATCGATCGGGGTAAGGCGTTATTGGCTTTTTGGACCAGTTGGATGCTTTCCAGAATATTTTTCCGGGCATCATCAGGTTTCTCAGCAAGTTGATCTAGCCCTAGACGATGATACTGGTAATACGCTCGCCTGATTGGCTCCATGGTGTTATTGAGTAAGTTTTCTGCTAACCAGTAGCGGTTACGGATACTATTGAATTGTTCCCAGCCGGGGAACCCCGTTTGCTGCGCATTGGTGACTACTTGCCACGCCCGCTGAAAGTAAATGTCACCACCCAATTCCTCGAAAGAATCATAGTCCAGGCCGATAATAATGTAGGCGTAAAAAGCCAGCATGGAAGTGAGGTTATTCAGAAAGGAGTTGTCATTGTAGAGTAGCGGTTGCGAAGAAACATATTCGAATGCCCAGTCTCGATCGGCGAAATTGAACAGGACAGTCTCATAGTCAGTATTGTAGATGGGCCTGGAGGATAATATCTGCACCGAGGCCTCGTACCTTCCAATACCTATGATAGATGAGATGTTGATGATGAAGTTACAATTGATACGCTCTTCTTCCTCAAAAAGGTCGGGTGTCCATTTCTGATTGTTGAGAAACTCAGTCAAGGCGACTTCCATTTCCTGGAAAATCCCTCTTTCCGTGGTTTCAACCTGATCCGCGTTGATGATTACCCTGGTCCTGAGTTCCTGAGCAGTCAGCTTAAGAAAGCAAATGGTTATGGACAGCGAAAGGAATACTCTAGTGATCATGCAACTCTTTTTCTATAGCGTCAACAACGTCCGAGGCCACTTCCTTCTTACTTTTCAACTCAAACGCCATCCGATTATTGTGTCTATCAAAAATGGCAATCTTGTTGGTGTCGTGTGTGAATCCGGCACCTTCATCCCGAAGTGAATTGAGCACTACCAGATCAAAATTCTTTTTGATGAGCTTCTTTTGGGCATTTATTTCCTCCTCGTCAGTCTCCAACGCAAACCCCACGTTGATTTGATTTTCGGCCTTGATCTTCCCCAATTCCATGGCAATGTCCGGGTTCTCGACTAATTCGATATTGAGTGCTTGTCCATTTCGCTTCATCTTGTTGGACTGTGAGGTCTTTGGCCTGTAGTCAGAGACCGCGGCGGAGAATATCGTGATGTCTGACGAGCCGTAATGCTTTTGCGAATACTCCAGCATTCCCTCAGCTGTTTTCACCTTGATGACATCAATGTTGGGGTGGTCGGGGTAATGCTGAACTGGCCCGGAGATGAATTTCACCTCAGCTCCTCGCTGGGCACATTCTGTTGCCAGATGAAACCCCATTTTGCCGGAAGATGAATTGCCGATGAACCTTACGGCATCAATACGCTCATGAGTGGGCCCGGATGTTATGAGAACCGTTTTGCCCTTCAAGCTCGCCTTTTTGGAGAAAAAATCCTGAAGTTCAGCCAAGAGGTCTTCAGGTTCCGCCATTCTGCCCACACCTTTCAGTCCACTTGCAAGCTCGCCATCTCTGGCTTCAATCAGCCGGTTGCCATAGGAGACAAGTTTTTCTATGTTCGATCGTGTAGAAGCATGCAGATGCATGTCAAGATCCATGGCTGGAGCAAAAAAGACGGGGCACTTTGCGGAGAGGTAAGTGGCCAGAAGAAGGTTGTCACAAATGCCATTGGCCATTTTTGCAATGGTATTGGCACTTGCAGGAGCCACGATCAGGGCATCGGCCCAAAGCCCTAGCTCGACATGGTTGTCCCAGGCACCTGTCCCTTTGTCGAAAAAGGCTGAATGCACTGGGTTCTTCGATAATGTAGATAGGGTGAGGGGAGTAATGAAGTCCTTGGCACTTTCAGTCATGATCACCCTTACCTCACAGCCTGCTTTCACAAGTAGGCGCACAAAAAAAGCGGCCTTGTACCCCGCAATGGAGCCTGAGACCGCCAATAATACTTTTTTGCCCGAAAGCATTAGGTTTTAATTTTCTTCCTCTGGTTCCTCGTCGGGGACCCTGAACATCACTTCACCACCTACAAACTCGTCAATAGCTGAGGAAGAGGGTTTTGGCATACGCTCATAGAATTTGGAAATTTCGATCTGCTCTCTGTTTTCGAAAATCTCCTCGAGGTTGTCAACAGAAGAAGCGAACTCGGCCAGCTTGCCATTCAATTCTTCTTTGGTTTTGGTGCTGATCTGCCTGGCTCTCTTGCCTATGATTGAAATAGACTCATAGATATTTCCTGTGAGGGCGGCTATTTTATCGTTATCCCTTGTTATGATGGATGGATCTGTTGCCATTAAGATTTATTTTTTTGGTCCGCAAATTTAGCTAATTCTTCTATACTTTTTTGGTATAGCTCACCGGCAGGACTCAGATATTGGCTTTCGGGGAACCTTTCCAGCATGTACTCATACTTTTCTATGGTCTCTCGATATCGTTCTTCCTGCTTGGCATAGACGCTCTGTTTGGCGTAGTTGTATTGCGTTTCTACCATCAAATAGGCAATCTCCTCATTGAATTTGCTGTCCGGATAGTTCTTTTGAAAATTCTCAAATGTGACTATCGCCGGGCGGAAACCCTTGATGCCCTTTATTTTGTAGAACAACATGGCATTGTCGTAAGCTTTTCGCTCCAGTTTCACCTGCAATTCGTCGATGAGGTCATCCGACTGAGGCGCGTATTCTGAGTAGGGATACTTGTTGATAAAGGTTTGAAGGGCGGCAATTGCTTCGTAAGTACTTGTCTGGTCCAGGTTGTATTTTGGTGATTGCTTGTAAAGCGAAAAACCATGCATAAAATAGGCCTCCATGGCGTAATCACTTCGTGCATATACCTCAAAAAAGGTCTTGAAATAATGTGCACTGAGGATGTATTGTTTTTGATAATAATGGCAATAGGCAAAGTAGAAATTGCCCAGTTCGGCTTCTTCCGTACCTCTGATTATGGGAAGAATGTCCTCAAAAAGAAGACTCGCTCTATAATAATCCTGGTTTTCATAGTACTTGATAGCTGCCTCGTACTTTGACTTCCAGTCCCCTTTCTTTAGTAACTTTCTGAACTTGGTACAGGAAGAAATTGAAACCAAAATCAACAAACCGCAAAGTACCTGCAAAAACCTTCTCGTCATTATCTCCGATTGAATCGAGCGCAAAATTATAAAAGTTAAAGAAGAACATATTCCCTTAACTAATCATTGTCCAGAACCCCGCTTTTAACGTTTTTTAGCACCTTTTTCCCTTCTTTCACAGGAAGCCTGGCGGGTTCGGGTTTTGAGGGAGGCAACGTCGGAGGTGCCACATCAGCGCTTTCATCATCCGCAATCGGATCCTGGCGGAAAATATCTTTTAGCCCTGGTCGTTCGTTAGCCCGCCAGGAGTAACCCCGAAGTCGCATTACGTCTTCGGTCAGTTCGTGTGGGGGGATAAATTTTGCATCAGGTTTATCATAGATCGTGATGGTGGAAACCTGTTGATCCGCAAAACCGATTTTCATTGTACTGCAGATGAATTTGTTCATGCCCATAACGGTTGAATCCCCCTCGCCGAGTGCAAAGTATATGCCTTCAGCATTGCCGTCTACCGTGATATAATCGATAAGATTTTCTTTGAAAAAGGCTTCCATGTTGCGCCCCTTGATCTGGTTGAAGTTTTGCAGTGTGTCCTGGCCCACCAAAAACGAATCACGGTAAAGATTCATCTGTCTGATTGAGTCTTCAGTTACATAAAGGCTGATGGTGTCTGCATTGATTTGATTCTTCCCATTCCACAGGATGGGGTTCTCGTACATGAATATAGTAGAATCAGCGAGGAAGTATGAAGCTGAATCGCTTCGCCCCTGCAGACCTTTCTTAAAAATGCGGATGTCATGGTAGGCTAGTATACGTTCAGCAGAGTCATAGGGGCTTTCAATAGCAACCAGGGTATCAGCCGCCAGGAAGAAAGTGTCGGCCTCCAGAATTCGCTTCATGATTGGATTGCCATAGACTTTACTCAAGCCGTTTTCCTTGTCATAGAAGCCCTCATCACCAATGATAATGACATCTTTCGTTTTCGCTGTGAGCACCACGTTGCCAACACTCCTGTAGTACCTGTTCAGGTCGTCAAAGTAAAGTTGATCCCCTTCTAATTCGTAGTCTTCAGTCTGTACTTTCCCATCTACAAAGTCTGATTGATCCACCACGGTTCTGAAGATGCCACCCTCTGAGAAGAGCTTCGAACCATCTTCATTTTCCAAAATCGTGGGCCCGTCCGTATAGGCGATTTTTGTGACGGTATTGTACCGTAAAGTGTCTGTCTTCAAGGTGAAATCGGGTGAGATCAACACAACATCACCATAAAAAACAGCCCTGTCTTCCTGAGCATAGAAATAACCTTCCTCGCTAGTCAGGGTATTGGTTGAATCCAGCAGTTTGCCATCGTTGAAATAGTGGGCGATTTCAAGGTCAAGATTATAATCAAGGAAATCTGTGTACATACGGCGTTCCCCCTTGCGATATATCACGTTCTGCCTCAGCTCGGACAATCGCTGATCACCATAATAATTCAATCGAACAGAAGTTATGGTCACTGAATCATCTGTGATCTTCACATGACCATAGGCCTCCATGGCATTGTTTTTCTTGAAATAGTACGAACTGTCGCAATCGACTCTTGTACCTTCCTGAGTAAAGACCACATTATCCAGAAGCTTCTGGTATTTTTCACCGTCTCTTTTTCCTACGGTCAAGGTTTCTGCGCGATATTTTATGCGCTTAGCCTTGCGCCCCTGGCTCATGGCAAGTGAAGGAAGTAAAAGAAAGAAAATGATCGCTATTCGAATGGGCATCTTCGTGTACGCTGCCTTGCTAGTATTTTTGAACCGCCAAAAGTAATAAACGAGTTTCAAGGCATTTAGTATGACGGAGCAGGTACAATCATTCATTGCTGATTTGGAGCTGTTCTCCAAATCAGACAAGCTGCTGCTGGCAGTGAGTGGTGGTGTGGACTCTGTGACCCTGGCTTACTTGCTCCAGCACCTTGGCTATGATTTCCACCTGGCTCATGTCAACTATCGACTGCGCGGAGCGGATTCTGATGCCGACGAAGTACTGGTGAGGAATCTAGCTGCGCAGATGCAAGTTCCTATTCACGTCATGCAAGCGGACATCGCCAAAGAACAAAAGAGACAGGGGATATCGGTGCAGATGGCTGCCAGAAATGTTCGGTATGACTGGCTGACCAGACTCCTGAAGAAAGAAGGGCTGCAATACATGGTCACTGCGCATCATGCCGATGATAGCCTCGAGACGTCAATTTTCAATTTGACAAAAGGAACTGGCATCAAGGGACTTCGAGGGATAAAGTCGGCGGAAGGTTTGGTGAGGAGGCCGCTATTGTGTTTGGGCAAGGCTGAAATTGAAGCCTATGCCCAAGAGCATAGCCTCCAATGGCGTGAAGATGCGAGCAACACGACCTCGAAATACCAGCGCAACAAGATTCGTAACCTTGTCATACCTCACTTGAAGGAAATCAATGACAACCTAACCAACACTTATCTTCAAACGCAAAAGAGATTATTGGCCACCGAGGAGTTGGTGCTTGATCAAGTCAATAGGGTTCGCAAAGAGTACCTCAGCACGAAAGGGGGGCTTGAGTGTCTTGATTTGCAGTGGCTGCAAAAAAAACCTACTAGCCTTTTGATTTTGTCGGAGCTGCTTGGGGTATATGGATTCTCCTTTGCAGTAAGCGAACAGATTTTTGATGCCGTCTTCGGCGAGTCCGGCAAGTTGTTCGAAAGCAAGACCCACAGGCTCAATCTTGATCGGAAACAGGCCCTAATTCAGCCTGGAAAGATCAGTATCGAGGCAACTAACCTGGAAATTCCCGATCACGCCGGGGAATATGAATTGGGTGACGCGAGTATTAGGCTCTCTTTTGTTTCAAACCTAGAGGAATATGAGCGCGATCCCCGAGTAGGATACCTTGATCGAGACAAGCTCACTTTCCCACTCAAAATCCGGAGTTGGCAGAGCGGTGATGTTTTCAAGCCCCTTGGCATGAGTGGTCATAAGAAGGTCAGCGACTTGCTGGTCGACTTAAAGATGCCCATATTGCTCAAAAGCAGCGTGAGGATATTGCTGACGGATGACGAAGTATGTTGGGTAGTGGGTATAAGGATCGATGATCGCTTCAAGATTACCGAACATACCAGGCATATTGTGAAGTTGGAATTTATGACGAAATAGGATGCCAGGGAAGGAGATAAATCATACAGTTACTTTTTGTCCTTCTGGCATTGGCATGTAGTTTTGAACGCGATAGATGCAATCAATTTTCTAACCCATAATCATTCGCAAAAATTATGAAAGTAACAGTAGTAGGTGCAGGAGCAGTTGGTGCAACCTGTGCGGAAAATATCGCCAGAAAATCGCTTTGTGAGGAATTAGTTCTTCTGGATATCAAAGAAGGGCTTGCAGAGGGCAAAGCCATGGACATGAATCAGACAGCGACGCTCAATGGGTTCGATACAAAAATCATCGGTTCGACGAATGATTATGCAGCCACTGCGGGATCGGAGGTAGTAGTGATCACATCTGGTTTGCCAAGAAAACCTGGCATGACAAGGGAGGAATTGATTGGAACCAATGCGGGCATCGTTAAGCAGGTGACAGAAAATATCCTGAAACACACTCCTAATCCGATCATCATCGTAATTAGCAATCCCATGGACACCATGACATACCTGTCGGTGAAGGCCAGCGGACTCTCCAAAGAGCGCATTATTGGCATGGGCGGTATCCTGGATAGCAGCAGATTCAAATATCGATTGAGCGAGGCCATTGATTGCTCTCCAAACGATCTTCAAGGTGTGGTCATAGGCGGGCATGGTGATAAGACCATGATCCCCTTGATTAAGCATGCTACATACAATGGGGCTCCCGTTACGGATTTCCTTGACGATGCCCAGCAGCAGCATGTTGTTCAGGAAACGATGGTCGGAGGGGCCACTTTGACAAAACTAATTGGCACTTCTGCATGGTACGCCCCTGGAGCTGCCGGAGCGTTCCTGGTCGAGAGTATTGTGCGTAATCAGAAGAAGCTCTTTCCTTGCTGCGTCTATCTTGATGGTGAGTACGGTCAGAAAGATATTTGCATAGGAGTACCGGTTATTGTGGGCCAAAACGGTTGGGAAAAAATCGTAGAATACAACCTCAGCGATGAGGAGAAGGTCAAGTTTGGCGAAAGTGCCGATGCAGTACGCAATATGAACGCCGTTCTCGGAGAGATGAACCTGGTCTAAATCCAGAAACACGTTTAAGCAAAAAGGCCGCATCCGAAAGGATGCGGCTTTTTTATGCATACAATAGTCGAGTGGATGTGTAATCTTCTACCCTTGCGGCATTCAATTCCGACACGATCTTTTTTGCGAGCCTGGCTGTTAGGCCATCAGTTTCGTACAAGATCGAAAATCCGTCTTCACCATAACGGGAGGTGAGGTTGTTGTACCGGATCCAGGGTCCGCATTCATATACTTTGCTTTGCGGGTTGTACCAGATGAGCTCTATTCTGTCGTGGGTAAATAGGACCATGCTTTTTAGACGTCTAACTACGAATATAAACAAAAATTGTATTATTTAAATAAAAAATATAATTATAGAATAATCTAATGCTGCGAAACTCGTATCTGGGGGCGTTTCTTAAATGAATCACTAGCAATCCTTAACATCACCCTTCATATTTTTGACTTATGCAGTTAAATGAAGCGGAATTAATAAATCAGAGTGAACTCATCAGCCGGGATCTGAGCTGGATCAATTTCAATAGACGCGTATTAGATCAGGCCAAAAAGGAGGATCGAAGTATCATCGACAGGTTGAAATTCCTGGCCATTACTGCTAGCAATGCGGACGAGTTTTTCATGATTAGGGTAGGTAGTTTGTACAACTATCTGGATTTCGACTCTGAACGAATAGATTATTCAGGTCTGCATGCACAAGCCTTCAAAAAAGCCCTTTTCGCGGAGTGGCAACACTTCTGTGATGATCAGAATTCTCACTACATCAACGCGCTGGTGCCGCTTTTCAAGGAGCACAATTTTGAGGTACTATCGTACGACAAGCTATACAAAGCCGAGAAAGAGGCGGTAGGCAGCTATTTCTATAAAATGGTCTTTCCCATGCTTACGCCGATGGTATTTGATGTTTATCATTCCTTCCCCGTTTTGATGAACAACCTGCTCACCTTTGGTGTCGTAACCAAAGATTTGGGTGGCAAGGAGAAGAAGAAAATGTCCTTCATCCAGATACCACAAAACATACCCAGGTTTTTCGAGCTTGAGCGAAAGGGTAGCGTGCTTTTTGTACCCATTGAAGAAATTGTAGAGGCGCACATTCAAGAGCTATTCAAGAATGTGAAGCTCATCTCAACCACGCTCTTCCGTGTCACCAGGAACGGGGATTTCACTCTTGAAGACGCTGAGGATATCGAGTCCAACTTTTTGGATGAGCTCAAGAGCAAACTGAAAACGCGCAAGACCGGCCGTGTAGTAAGGTTGGAACATTCGGCGAATTATGACAAATGGCTCTTGAGGCAACTCATTGAACGCTACGAAATCAATCAGGACAATCTGGTGGAGATACACAGTCCTGCACTGATGGACTATACAGGCCTCTGGCAAATCGTCAACCATGAAGGCTTTGAGAATCTCCGCACAGAGATGCCCGCTCCGGTCAAACCACTCAGCATGGTGGATTATAAAGACCAGAGTATATTCAAAATATTGAAGGATAGAGATGTCTTACTGCATCAGCCTTACAATAGCATGGAACCCTTGCTGGACTTACTCTACGAGGCTGCTGAAGATCCCAACGTGCTTTCAATAAAACTAACCATCTACCGTCTTGCTAAGAATTCCAGGGTCATCGATGCGCTGTTGAAGGCCTTGGAGAATGGGAAGCACGTTTCCGTCCTTTTCGAAGTCAAAGCAAGATTCGACGAAGAAAACAACATGCGTCAGGCACAGCGCTTGCAGAAGGCAGGTTGCTTTGTCATATATGGTGTGGGCTCCCTGAAGACGCATACCAAGCTACTGTTGATCGTGAGGAAAGAGCGGGAAAAAATCAGGCGTTACGTGCATATGTCCAGCGGCAATTACAATGAATCAACGTCGAGACTATATACTGACATTGGCTACATGACCACTGATGACGGATATGCCAATGATGTACAGGAGTTTTTCAATGTAATAACCGGGCATTCGTTTCCAGATGAGTACGAAAATCTTCTGACCGCACCCAGGGATATGCGGATAAAGCTGCTGGAGCTAATCGCTAAGGAAGAATCCAACAAAACCGAAGGCAAGAAGGCAGGTATTGTGATCAAGCTCAATTCCTTGCAAGACAAGGACATTATTATGGCCCTCTATAAAGCAAGTCAGGCAGGTGTGCCGGTGAAGTTGGTTGTGCGAGGTATTTGTTGCCTGCGACCTATGCGCGCCGGCCTGAGCGACAATATTGAGGTCCGCTCCATTGTTGGAGACTATCTGGAGCACTCGCGCATATTCTATTTCCACAACGATGGGGACCCAAGGGTTTATTCAGGTAGCGCTGACGTTATGGTGCGTAGTTTTGATCGACGGTTGGAATCACTCTTTCTCATCAAAGATGACTTTCTCAAGCAACAAGCCATTAATATTTTAGTATACAACCTCAAAGACAATGTCAACGCGTACCAGATGATGGAAGATGGTACCTATCAGTTGAGCCAAAGCGATGGACCCAAATTCAACATTCACAAAGCTTTCTTCAACGTGGACAAAGAGACGGTCCTCAATGCGAGATTATTTGAGTAGTATGACTTGAATAAGAAAAATCGACTTGGCTATTTTATATTTGCAAGCTTGAATACCCCGCCCCGCTTTATTGATGATATTATTAAATCTCAGAACGCATAGATGAGTCCTTTAAGGGAACGAACAAGAAAATACAGGGAGCCCCAGAGAGTACAAGAACTAGGTTTCTATTCATATTTCCGAGAATTGGAATCTCACCAGGGCACCGAAGTAATCTACAAAGGTAGAAAAGTGCTGATGTTTGGCTCCAACAGCTACCTGGGTCTCAACAATGATCCAAGGATTAAGGAGGCTTGCATCAAAGCGGTTGAGAAATACGGCTCAGGCTGTGGAGGATCCCGGTTTTTGAATGGTACCATAGACCTGCATGTGGAATTGGAACAAAAGCTTGCTGCCTTTCTAAGAAGAGAAGCAGTAATCGCTTATAGCACAGGTTTTCAGGTCAACGTTGGTGTGATTCCCGCCATAACTGGGCGAGGCGATTTCATTATTCTAGATACGCATGATCATGCCTCTATCATAGAAGGAAGTCGACTTTCACAAGCGACAACCACCTTCTTCAAACACAATGACATGAAGTCATTGGAATCCAAATTGAAGAATTGCGGTAAGGATGCCTTTAAGCTTATTGTTGTGGATGGTGTATTCAGCATGGAAGGGGATATTACCAAACTTCCGGAAATTGTTGAATTGTCGAAGGAATACAACGCTACCGTTTTTGTCGACTGTGCGCATGCCGTCGGAGTGATCGGCGAGCAGGGGCGAGGCACACCTTCACATTTTGGCTTGGAGAACGGAGAAGTAGAGCTCATGGGCGGTACTTTCAGCAAGTCCTTTGCCTCATTGGGTGGGTTCATCGCAGGTGATTCGGATACCATCAATTACCTAAAGCACAACTCCAGGTCTTTCATATTCAGCGCCAGTATGACGCCAGCTTCTGTAGCGGCTGTGATTAAGTCTTTGGAGATTCTGGAAAATGATCCCACCGTTTTGAAAAACCTGTGGGACAACACCTACTTCGCGCAGGAAATGCTCTCGAGCCTTGGATTTGATATTGGCGGAACGGAGACGCCGATTATTCCCATTTACATACGCGATTACGAAAAGACTTTCCAGATGTCTGCCCGCTTAATTGAAGAAGACATTTTTGTGAATACGGTGGTTCCACCGGCAGTTCGTCCCGAAGAGACCATGATTCGTTTCTCGCTGATGGCCACACATACCAAAGCGCAGATTGAGGAGGCAATTACCAAAATCCATAAAATTGCACGGGAAATTGATCTTCCCCTAAACGTACCTTCGAGTGTATAAAACCAAGAAGGTCGAGACTAAGAAAGACCTGAATGCATTTATAAAGTACCCGTTTAAGCTTTACAAGGACAACGACAATTGGGTTCCTCCATTGCTAATGGATGAACGTACCGTACTGAGTCCCAAGAAGAACCCTGCCTTTGACCATAGTAAAGCGTCATTATGGTTAGCCCTGGATGAGCATGAAGAGATCGTAGGCAGAGTCGCGGGTATAGTTCACAATGCGGAAGCTGAGGAAGAAGGCCTCGTTCGTTTTGGATGGCTTGATTTCATCGATGATGAAGCCGTGAGCAAGCTGTTGATCGATACGGTTTCTGAATGGGGAATTTCGCAGGGCCTAAAGGGTATCCATGGCCCGCTGGGCTTCACTGATATGGATTTTGAGGGCATGCTGGTGGAAGGTTTCGATACGCCGGGCACCATAGCAACCATCTACAACTATCCTTACTACCCTGAGCACCTCGAAAAACTGGGTTTTGAAAAGAGTACCGATTGGGTGGAGCTGCGGAGCACAGTGCCCTCAGAAGAGCCTAAGCGCGTAATAAGGAGAGGGGATATTGTTGAGAGTAGATTTCAATTCAAAAGCCTCAAGTTCAACAGTAAGAAAGAAGCCAAAAAGTATGGCCATGAATTATTCGAGGTATTGAATAAAGCATATGCCGAGCTCTACGGATTTCATCAGTTGACAGAAAAGCAGATACAGTTTTACATTGCGCAATATCTTGGGTTTGTGGTTACGGATCTGCTTAGCATTGTCGTCAACAAAGAAGGGCGTGTTGTCGGTTTCGCGATTACTATGCCATCATTCACCAAAGCATTTCAAAAAGCAAAGGGTAGACTGTTTCCTTTTGGCTTTATCCACATTCTCAGAGCTTTGAAGAAGAATGATACTGCGGATATGTACCTGATTGGTGTACTTCCCGAATACCAAAAATTTGGAGTCACAGCCATCATTTTCCGAGACCTGATCAAAGCTTTTATGAAAAGAGGTATCAAGACGGCACTTACCAACCAAATGCTGGAGAGTAACCAGAATGTGCTGACACAATTCAATGAGTTTCAGGCGGACTCAGAGATTTATAAGCGAAGACGCTGTTATAAAAAAAGCATTGCATGAGCAGATTTGAAGGGAAAAACTACTGGGCACTAATCCTGGGGGCCTCCAGCGGCATTGGTTTGGCTACTGCTAAAAAATTGGCCTATGCTGGTATGAATCTCCTGTTAGTTTACCGGGAAAGACGTTCGCGCCAGGAAGAGGTCCGACAGGAGTATGAAGAACTCAAGTCCAATGGTATCCAAATCATTGATTTCAATGCTGATGCTACCAATGCAGATAAGATCGAGGCACTGATCGCGGATATCGCCGCGCAAATCGGAAATGGAAAAATCAGGCTGTTGCTGCACTCCATTGCTAAGGGCAACTTGAAAGTGATGACTTCTCCTCCGCCTCATGAAAAGATTGATTATCCGGCACAAACGCTGATACCATCTGACTTTGTGCTGACCAGTGAAAGCATGGCTTACAGCATAGTACCCTGGTTGAATGGTCTTGTTGACAAAGAGTTGTTAGCAGAGCGGTCCAGGGTGATCGCACTCACCAGCGCTGGCGACAAACGCGTGTGGAAGGGGTATGCGGCTGTTGCTTCGGCAAAAGCTGCTATGGAAGCAATCATAAAATATGTTGCCGTAGAATATGCACATTTGGGTGTCACATCCAACCTCATCGAGGCGGGAGTCACGGTGACTCCTTCTATGCAAATGATTCCAGGGAGTGCCCAGATCATAGAGAAAGTGAAAGATGTCCATCCCATGCGAAGAATGACGACCCCTGAAGACATTGCGAATACTGTCTTCCTGCTGGCCCAAGATGAGGCTGATTGGATTAATGGGGCACGATTGGTGGCTGATGGTGGAGAGAGCCTAATTTGAATTGTATTTTCCTTATTTCTGCTAGCGCGAATTTTTTTTAAAAGTTTTCCAAATTCATTGGGGGTGCTTCGGGTTTAGGTTGCCTTTTAACGAAGTTAAGAATATTCCATTTGGAAATATTCACATTTGAGAACTACCGAAAAACCTAAGGAAGCACAATGATGTCAAGCACATCGAGTTTTCTATTTAACGTACTCCGAACCAGCTGGAAAACTGTATGGATCAGATAATCAGTCAGTTACCATACGAAGAGCCATTTTTGTTTGTGGAAAGCCTTGATCACCTTGACGAGGAAGGTGTGAGTGGTACATATACTTTCAAGGAAGATGAGTACTTCTATCAAGGGCATTTTCCAGGCAATCCATTGACCCCCGGTGTAATCCTCACCGAGGTGGCAGCACAGATCGGACTTGTCTCCCTTGGCATCTTTTTGATGGATGCCTCTCAGGAAAAGGATATTCTACCTGTTTTTTCATCTGCCAACGTGGATTTTCTCAAGCCAGTTTATCCGGGCGAAAAGGTGACGGTAAATTCTAAAAAACAATACTTCCGCTTTGGCAAATTGAAATGCCATTTCGAGATGAAGAACGAACAAGAGGAAGTGGTGTGCAAGGGTGAACTTTCTGGAATGATCACGGAAAGGAGGAAAGATGCAGCCTAAGCGAGTAGTCATCACCGGCATGGGAGTTGTAGCACCAAATGGTGTCGGATTGGAAGCGTTTGATCATGCCATTCAAAATGGTGTCTCAGGCATCCAGCGTTTCGCGGAATTTGCAGATATCAACTACCGATGCCAGATTGGAGGAAAACCCGAGTTATCTGAAGCTTATATTCAGGAGAAACTACCGCCATATATTGCGAGGAAAATAGCAAATAAGGCTATTCAATATGCCTGCCTTGCAGGGCTTGAAGCCTGGGAAGATGCGGGCCTCACACCACTGAGTAAAGAAACTGACTATGAAACGGGAGCGGCATTTGGGGCAGGAGCCCTAAGCCTTGATTCCTTCATTACGTCAAAAACAACAGCCATTGACGATGGCAACCATAAAATTCTGGGTGCGGCCACTATACCTCAGAGTATGAGTAGTGGTGCCAGCGCTTACCTGAATCAGCTTTTTGGATTTGGCAATCGCGTCATGAGCAACTCCTCGGCCTGTATTACAGGCTCAGAAGCTTTGGCTCAAGGTTTCGATTGGATTAGGCTGGGGAAAGCCAAACGGATGTTATGTGGTGGTACCGAAGGAGATGGCCGATACATTTGGGGGGCATTTGATGCCATGCGCATCTTGTGTCATTCTTACAACGATGATCCTCAGGCCGGCTCAAGGCCAATGTCCAGCACACCCACAGGCTTTGTGCCCGGGTCAGGTGCTGCTGCGCTTATTCTTGAGGATCTCGATACCGCGATTGAGCGGGGTGCCAAGATATACGCTGAGGTCCTCGGATCTTATGTCAATACTGGAGGCCAGCGACATGGAGGTTCTATGACCGCGGCCAATCCCGAGGGAGTGGTTCGCTGCATCAAGGGATGTTTGGAAGATGCTGAGATTGCAGCAGAGGATGTTGATGTGATCAATGGACATTTGACTTCAACCAAAGGGGATGTCGTGGAGATCAACAACTGGGTAAACGCCCTGGGTAGGAGCGGTAGCGATTTTCCCTATATCAATGCGACCAAATCCATGATAGGACACTGCATAGGCGGTGCGGGAGCTATTGAACTTGTGGCTACAGTACTCGGTATGAAAGGCCAATATGTACATCCAAACCTCAATCTGGAAGAAATACATCCAAGTATCCTCGAACAGGTGGATGCCGAGAAGATACCAACCAAGCGAATTGATAAAAAAATAGACATAGCGATCAAGTCAAATTTTGGTTTTGGAGACTTGAACTGTTGTGTCGCCTTAAAGACCTGGAAAGAATAAAATGAACATAGGGAGATAACACTCCGTAACACAAAGTGCATATGAATAGAGATAGCATACTTACCAAGATGAAAGAGTTGATTCAGCCATATGTTGGAGACAACTCTGCTTTTGAGAGCATGAACGAGAACTCTGATCTTGTCAATGACCTGAAGATCAACTCTGCCCATATCGTAGATATCGTGTTGGATATCGAATCTGAGTTTGATATCATGATTGATGACCAATCTATCAATGATATGGTCTCTGTGGGTTCCAGCATCGATGTGATCGAGTCCAAATTGGCTGTTGCCGCTGGGTAATGATATCGTAGATCTGGCGCTGGCGTCAGCGCACAGACCTGCATATTACGAACGTCAAAAAAAAGTAAGCTTTCACATCCATGAGTTGGAGATGCTGAAAGGTGTGGAGCAAAACTTCTGGCTGCTTTGGAGCATGAAAGAGTCTGCATTCAAGGCAGTCGTACAGGCGGGTCGACGGGATATACGTTTCAACCCCATGGACTTCGTTTTGGCGAAATTCTCCGAAGGACAGGAAAAGCATACGTATGCAATCGATTGCAATGGATATAGCTTTACTGGCTATTCCGTATGCACGCCCTCCTATGTCTATTCCTTAAGCTACTCTCCAGGCATGACTTTCGTTGATGCCATCTCAGAAACAGTCAGTGATCAATACCGTGAACAATCCGGTGAGGTTAGAGCATTGGCGTGTGAGGCCTATTCCCAGGTGCAACAAATAGATGCAGCCCAGGTAAGTACAGGAAAGGATGAGGATCAAATACCTTTTTTTACCATCAACCAGGTAAGGCAAGCCACTAACCTTACATTTTCGCACCATGGCCGCTTTCTGGCCTATGCATTTTCCCTATGAAGAACAAGGTATTGATAACGGGGGCAAACGGTTTTGTCGGGCGACACCTGATTGAACGCGCACTTCAAGACGACTATGATGTTGTTGCGGCCGTGCGTGAATCCAGCGATGTAGCGCGCATTGAGGATCTGCCTTGCAAAATTGTACGTATCAACTATGGTTCGTCCAAGTCCATCTCAACAACCCTTGCTGCAGAAGGGCATTTTGAGTACGTCATTCACAATGCAGGAGTCACTCAGGCCATAGATTTGGAGGCCTATCGGTCAGGAAATGTGGAGGTAACGAGAAACCTGTTGCGGGCCCTGCAGGACCGTTCACTGCTCACTTCAAACTTCGTGTACATTTCTAGTCTCGCAGCCCGAGGACCCAACTACCAGGGTTATGATGATCCCATTTCGGACTATGGCAAAAGTAAATTCGAAGCCGAGCAAGTAGTGAAGGACAGCCAACTCCCTTTTGTAATTATTCGACCCACGGCTGTGTTTGGAAGCGGCGATAAGGCATTTCTCGAGTTGGTCAAAATCATAAAGGGCGGCATCAGCCTGACCATTGGAAGTAAGAAGCAACAGCTGACCTTTGTGCATGGCGTGGACCTGGCCAAAATCGTTTTCGAGGCGAAAGCCTTTACAGGCAAAACCTTCTATGCCTCGGACGGTAACTTATATCCACAGACGGAATTGGTCATGACTATAAAATCACTGCTGGCTAAGCAATTCACATTGCCGGTTCACATACCTACAGGCCTTGTGAAAGCCGTCTCTCTGGGAATCAATGGCATATACAACCATGTGCTCAATCGCTCATGGCACTATAATCCACCGAAAGTTCGGGAACTCACAGCCACTGATTGGTCTATCCATGACCATCCTGATCAAAAATTATTGAATTTTGCACCCGAGTATAGCCTGCGATCTGGTTTTGCGGAGGCGATAGAATATTACAAAAAAAATGGTTGGCTCTAGGCCACTGATGATTGATGAAAGTTCTATTACTGTTTCTTAAGACATCCCTGAGGGACTTTGCGGTCGCTGTATTTTCTGGTGTTGCCGCTGGTTTATGTCTCACGGGAATGATCGCGTTGATTCACCAGGGTATCAATACTGAGCTGGCGAATTTCGATTTTCTGGTGATAGCATTCCTGGCCATGTGGCTCGTCTATGGGATGACCAGCGTATTGACAACCTACATGATCACAAAGCTGAGCCAGGATGTTGTTCTGGACATGCGGATCAATCTGAGCCAAAAAATCATGAAGGCGTCGTTCAAGGAAATGGAGCGGAAGCAAGACCAATTGCTCACGATCCTTACAGATGACATTTATACCATCAACGACTTTGTCAATAGGCTACCGAATATCGTGACAAGTGTCGCCATGATATTGGGTTGTGTAGTGTATATGGCCTTTATTTCCTGGGAGTTGATCCTGATATTTCTGCTTTTGTTCACAGGGGCCTATTACATGGCCAAGCAACCCCTGAACAACTTCAAGTATAAAATGCGTCAAAGCCGCGATACCCAGAAGGATTTAGTCGGCCACTTCAAGAGCCTGGTTTTCGGGCTCAAAGAACTTCTGTTGAGTATTCGCTTGCGCAAAGGATTCATGGAGCGCGTTTTGTTGCCTTCAGCCAGGGATCAGCGGGAATTCAATCTATGGGCCCGGTTATGGATTTCTGTCTTCTCGCGCGCCGCCGAAATGGTCTTGTTGCTGGGCTTTGGTTTGTTGCTCGTGGGCATCTACAAATACCAGATCGTAAGCTTTGAAACACTGGGGCAATTTTTGATGATATCCCTTTTCACGCTTTCTCCATTATCTAATATTGGCAGCTTTTTACCCTTCATAGGCAAGGCAGATGTCGCGCTTTCTCAGATCAACGAAACAGGCCTGGCGCTGGAAAAAGCAGCCATCAACCGTACGGAAGATCGACCACAATTTGATACCTCTAACGGGCAATACCTCAATCTCAAGGACATTACCTACACCTATTTCCATGAGGGTGAAGACAAGTTCTTTCAGCTTGGACCCATTTCTCTGGAGATCCAAAAAGGTGAGATGGTCTATCTCCTGGGAGGCAATGGCAGTGGCAAGAGTACCCTGGCCAAGATCATTTGCGGTCTCTATATTCCGGAAACCGGATATGTCAGAATAGGGGATACACCTGTGAAGAAAGGAAACCTGGATGCTTACAGGGAAAACTTCAATGCCATATTCACCGATTTCTATCTTTTTGATCAGTTGGACCACCTGGATTCGGGTGAACTCAAAGACGATGTAGAGCGCTACCTGAAGCTCCTGGAACTGGATAAGAAAGTCAAGATCAAAGACAACAAACTTTCAACAACTTCGCTTTCCACAGGTCAAAGAAAAAGACTTGCCTTACTGCTTTCATATCTGGACGATAAGCCCTTCTATGTGTTCGACGAATGGGCTGCCAGTCAGGATCCCTATTACAAGGAAGTCTTTTACAGGACTTTACTTCCGGAATTGAGAGCGAAGGGCAAAACCCTTTTGGTCATTACTCATGATGAAAAGTATTTTGACGGTGCAGACAAGTTCATCATGCTACAGGATGGAAAAATGCTGGATCTCGACTCGCACGAAGACTTACTTGCCATCTACAACAAGGGCATTAGCGCGTAGTTTCGTCGCAGGTTTAACCAATACTTCATACCAAATCAGTGGGAAGTAAGAGATAGGATGACTAACTTAAGGGTTATCCAAAAAAAGTAAACCACTGACACGATGGGAAAACCAAAATTCGAGATTTTCAAGGGAAAGGACGATCATTTCTTTTTTCACCTAAAGGCCGGAAACGGCGAAGTCATCCTGGCAAGCCAGGGCTACACAGCTAAGGCAAGTTGCAAGAACGGCGTGGACTCTGTGGCTACAAATGCTGCAGATGAGGCCAATTTCGAGAAGAAGGAAGCCAAAGACGGGCGACATTATTTTGTGTTGCACGCCGCGAATACGCAAATCATAGGCAACAGCCAAATGTATACAACTACATCAGCAAGAGATCACGGAATAAAATCGGTACATACCAATGCTACCGAAGCGGAGATAATCGATTTGACTAAAAAGGTAGAAGCCTGACCCGTCAAGATGAGATAAGAAGGAAGCCCCGAAAGGCTTCCTTTTTTTATGTTCTGACCTTTTCATAGGTTAAGAATTGTAAGCCATCCTCAAAGGACATCCGCTCCGAGAGCTGCCAACGATGGCTTTCGCTTATGCCTGAAAACAAAGGTGTACCTCCTCCCAAAACAATGGGGTTGAGTTTGATCTTTAGCCGGTCGATGACACCCTCATTGAGTAACCAACCCGCAAACGTGCCACCACCACACAAATAGATGTCGGTAGTGGCTTCAGACCGAACCCGCTCTAAAGCGTCCAATTCATAAGGAATCACCTCGACTTTTTCATGCGGCGAAGTAAATGACAAGCTGCTTGAGAAAATATAGTGATGCATGTGTGGATAAGCCGGTTGACCCGGTTCGAGACCAAATTGATAGCCGAACTCATATGTCTTGCGGCCCATGATGACGGTTTGGAACTGTTGCAGATCTGCGAAGTACTGATCTACCGCAGGTCCCTGTTGTACAAATGCGCTGATGTCATTATCTGGTCCGGCAATATAGCCGTCCAACGACACCGCGACGTAATACACGATACGTTGCATAGTGTTTGAGATTTAAGCTTTGGAAAAGATTTGACGGTACGAAAAGTACCATTTAGATCATCTGGGGTCCGGTCTAATCAGGACACTGTATTGTAGGAGAATTGATGATCTTGGAGTGAATTATCTGATCATGATGTGGCAAATATAGGAAGTTTGCTGTGATGTCTCTTACCCACATGAATTGTTATTCCATGGGGGAAGGATTCGTTAAATCAGGGGGAGGAATTCATATTTCCGGTCAGGATAGCCCTATCCGTTTGGAATTTCGAGGATGCAAGCCAATCATTGAATCTCAAAAAATGTGACATTATGAAAAAGATTCCAGGGTTTGTGATTTTCCTGCTACTGGCCGTAGCCGTGTTCCTTTTGGTTAAAGGATTTCTCAACGGGTTTTCACAGCCATTCTAAGATCCCAAGAGCCTTTCCAGACATGGCTTCCGAGCTAGCTAAAGAAGTGGCTTTAAGTTCAGAATAAGATATTCAAAACAAACTGCCTTGCTCCTCCGCCAGTTCGGGGTAGTGTCGTGGTTTTTGGATCTCCGGTACATTGCCGAGGTAAGTTCGACCCAGCTTCTTATTGGATTTGATGGGTTGGCAGGCGTAATATTCCAATTCGTCGTCCGGAAGCGGTTGGATCAATTGCAGGGTGTCTTCTTCTTCAGTACCCCAGAGCCATCGTTCGTCATCCGCTGGCTGGACAATGTAGATCATACGTGAATCGGGACTGTAGGCAGGTTCATTATGAACCCATGCCATTTCCTTGTTTGCCGGACCTGTTACCAAAGTGACGGTATTGATTTCTACTTCTTCCTTTTCATTCACGAAAGTCTGCCAGAGTCCCGCTACCATAAAAGGGTCGCCTGACTTCAGCTTTACATAATGGGGGAAGGCCACACCTCCCTTCTTGTGGTGGTCGAAGAAGCCATCAAGCATGACCAGACAACGTCGGCTGCCTGCTGATTTGCGGTAGATTCCATTGCTTTTGAAGAGGTTATCATTTCGCGCATTGAGCGTATTGATGGGCCGACCATTCTTCTTGGGCGCATATACCGTTGGCACAAAACCCCAATGAAAGGCTTGTACCTCCTCGGGGTGTTCATTGGTCACCACGGGTAAGTCTGGCTCATCAAAGCCTGAAGCATGGTAAGTAGGTGCAAGTATGCGTTGTATTCTTTCCCACATGGAATTGTCGCCATAGCGCTTGGAGTATTCGCTGGCCTGGCGTGTCATGAAAGCTACGTCGTAACACATTTTTATTAGGGTTGAAATGCTTTTGTAAAGCTAAAAATTTTAGCTTTGAACTAATAATATTGTCATGGAAAAAGAATACAAACAGTACTTAGACAAATGCAGAAAAACAAATGGCGTTGCTTTCACGAGATGGTTTGATGTGTTAAAGCTGGAAACGGGGCGTCACAACTTACCCAAAAAGGTGCATGACCTTTATTTCAAAAATTACAGTATCGGCGAATTGCTGGATGCACTACCCAAGGATGGAGAGCTGAAGCTCAGCTGGAAGGATGCCCATGGTAATCTGGCCGAAAACACGTTCAGGTCCTGGAGTGAGTTGAGTACATTTCTGGATAAGAACCCAAGTGTTACCATTTATCTGAGCAGTTGAAATTATCGGATCTGAGTGAGCCGAGGCCCTATGTTGAGCCAGTCAAAGCCCCATTGCCGAGATGTCCGAAGCGCAAAACAGCACCCCTGCAAAAGCTTTTCACGTTTCTATCGTTATGTTGGGTAGATGTCTTGAGGGTATGAAAAAAGTTATTTCCACACTATGGCTAGGGTGTTGGGTGGGAGTGTTTATGGCTCAGGCTGACCCCATCGTCTTCCAGCCACTGTCTCTGGAAGCGGCGATTCAAAAAGCCAAATCCACAGGTCAATTCCTATTCGTGGATGTGTATGCCGAATGGTGCAAACCTTGCAAGCGACTGGAAAAAGAAGTGTTTGCTGATGAGGAAGTGGGAACCATATTTCGTGAACACTACCTGGCTATACGGATCGATGCCGAAAAGGAAGATCCTTCACTCATCGAATCCCTGGACATCGAAGTCTACCCCACAATGCTCTTTTATGATGCAAGAGGTCGCCGGGTCCATCGGCAGGAAGGGTTCTTGAACGCACCCGATTTCAGGGATCTGGCCTTGTCCATTGCCAATTTGCAGCAATACCATGAAGCGTATGACAAGCGACCTGGGAAAAGTGATGTCGTTGTTCCCTACATCATGGCGTTGAAGTGGGTCAATCCTGTCAAGGCCTCTAAAGTGGCCGCGCGGTACCTTATGGAAGTACCGGAGAAGAAATATTCTGAGCCTGAGCACTGGGAGCTTATTAGCAATTTCATCACACCGGCACAGCGGGTGATGTTTAACAGGATCGTGAATCACGAAGTGCTGCCACAAACCTACGGCCCGGCATTTTCCCAATACCTGAGTGATCAGCTAACAACCTATTTACAGAAAGGAGCCGAGGTCGGCAATGACGCCTACTTAAGGGCTTACACGAAATATGTGGGAAGCTTAGGGGACTTACTACCCAATGCGGATAGTCTATTGCTTGTCGGCAAGCTGCAGTTTTATGAAAAATACCAAAATCAGGAATTTGTGGATGCCCTTATTGCTTACCACCGGCAATACGGGAGCGAGGCGCCTGATGCCTTGGCGGAAGTGGCCTTGACCCTCACCAACAACTATTTTCAGCGGCCGGTACTGGAGTATGCCATTTCATTGGCCAGGCGATCGATCAACAGCGCACCTGGTTTCAAAGCTTACATTGCCCAGGCCCTGGCGTATGATCGGTTGGGGCAGTTCAAGAGTGCTTATGGTAACCTGCTGCTGGCCTACGAACATGCTGTTCCCGGAGATCAGGAGTACATAGACGAGTTGGAGCAGGTACTCAAGGTGAAGCTGGAGCAGGAGTTTGCCGACGGAGTCAACATATCACAGCATCATCTGCTTGGAGAAGACGGACGCTTCACGTTGGGGTCGGGAGACAAACGGCTGATGTATGGCTTTCCATTGCCGGAATCCACCTCTCATTTCATCGTCAATGTCGATGGAGCCCTGGCATCGAATGCACCCCATTTGCGGATGGAGCACTTGAGAGGCAAGATCCAGTATGGAGGGGAAGGCTTCTCTCGATCGGTGTCCATTGTCTTCCGATTCAAGGAAGTGGAGATCACGCAGGAGCTGATCCCCGTGGACAGGGAGGGAGCTGAAATAAAAGAGGGCTTTGCTCAGTATTATAAGGTACGATACAACTTCCGGAACCTGTCCAAAGGCCGAAAACGGATCGGCCTGGGTGTGCTGTTCGATACCATGATCGACGACAATGACTTTTGTGCCATCGCTGCGGATGGCAAGATCCTGGATTCGGAGTTTGCTTTTTTGCGACGTCAGATGCCTGAGGAGTTGCTATTCTATCGTACCAAAGGAGATACTACCGACTTGATGGGTGCGGCTTTGTTGCAGCGCTGGGATGCGACAAAGCCTGATAAGATGGTGGTGGGCAGATGGCCTGTGTTGCATCAGGCAAGATGGCAGTTGAAGCCTATGAAAGTGCCCTACGGAGATAGTGCCTATTTTCTCAAGTGGGAAAATCGCCAATTGGACCCAGGGCGCGAACGTGAGTTTGTGACCTATTATGGTCTGCCGGACTTCAAAACCCCCAACCTGCAATTGATTATGCGAGGTGATCCACATGCTACCAAAGAGCTGTCACTCTATTTCGAACATGGTTCTTCCCAGCTGGACCTCAATGGTAAGATGTTGCTATCCGAATTGATCACCGATGAAGCTGTGGAGATAACAGGTGTGCTCCTTAAGGGATATACAGATGTGATTGGTGGGTCGGATGATAATTTTGAATTAAGCAAAAAACGCATCGCTGCAGTGGGAGCGATATTGAGCGCGCATAAGATTGCTTTTGTGCCGAAGCCTTATGGTATGGATGAGTCTGAGGACACCCTGTACAATCGGCTGTACGGGAATGCCTATGAGCGGAAGGTGGACGTAGTGATTTATTATCAACGAGCTGCCACGAGCTTGTTGAGCAGGGAGTAGGCGTGCCCCAACCTTTCTTGCGATCGGAAAGGCCTCTCCTTCGCCGAGGTGACCGTGCTCAAAAAAATCTCTTTTTTTGCCTCGTCATTCCGATTTATAAGGCACGAAGAATGCCGGAATCTCATGTCCTTGGCCCCAAAGTCCCAACCACGACCGCGTCACTTCGATCACGCGAGGAGGAGAAGTCTCCTTTCCAGGCACTGCACCAGATTGTGAGATTTCTCACTTCGTTCAAAATGACGTGTTAGAATGATGACGCTTAGACCCTCCAATGAGGCTCTTCGACATTTTCCGAAGGGCATGTCGAAGCACAGATAAAGGGAGATTTCAATCTCCGTTATGATAGTGCAGGTTTCCCAGACGGATTGCAAAATCCATCAGATCTACACTTCAGGATGCCCTCCGCGATGTCCTAAGAGCAGGGTTTCCCATGAAGACCACAGATAGACGAATTTATCTACCCATCGATTGAGTGGGTTGTCCTATATCGCTTCCATATTTCAATACAGATCCAATATCAATTATGGAGAATAGAATACACCTTAAAATTTCCGAAACGGACCATCAGGCCATCCAGGATGCCCTCAAGGTCCTCAACGACAAGCTACTTCCTCAGCTGAAAACACTGGATGCCAGGGAACGTCAGGCCTTGCCAAAAATGGGTGACAGTACGGAGCCCTTCGTGGAGAAGACCATTGACTATGCCAAGTCCAACCCACAGTTTCTGCCACCCTACGTCAAGGTGGATGAGATGGAAGTGGACTTTCATGCCGTGCAAACACTCAACAACATTATCCGACCCTTGCGTCAGTTGCTGTCAGGGCTGGAGGATACGTTGATGTTGGCAGGCAGTGAAGCTTATGTGGCGGCATTGAGCTACTACAACAGTGTGAAAATGGGGCAGAAGATGAAGCTTCCTGGTGCCGATGATGTCTACAATGACCTGAAGAAACGCTTTGAAGGTCAGGGCAGAAGGGCATCAGGTACCATTGAGGGATAGCCGCTCACGGGTCCATTCGATGATGCGCCTCGCATGAGTGAGGCAATGCCTGAGACCAGTTCGCCAATTTGTCCTTCTCATTCATTTCCAGGGTCAACTCGTTCACCACCGAACCGAAGTCGCTCTGTTCTGATGCCAACTCATTCACTTATTACCTGCGCGATATCATTTCTGATAGGACCCAATTCACTTTTTTACGGTGCTGATTCATCTCTGAACTGAACTATTTCAATTCTAAGCTCAGTGAGTTCAGGTTTCAAGTAAACGAGGTCACTTTGGAGGTGGGGTACCCCACTTCTGAAGTGGGGAGGAGTACTTAGGTAAGTGGGGTGATCGCACCGAAATAGCCGGCAGAATGGCGGTGAATGCCGACCACCAGTCCGAGGACCAATACGATCCATTTCACCTTCCTACTTCGGACACTTCTTAGGATCAGAAAGATCTCTCCTTCGTTGAGGTGAAAGAGCTCAAAAAAACTCTTTTTTTGCCTCGTCATTCCGGTTTCTGAGGTACGAAGAATACCGGAATCTCATGCTCTTAGCCCCAAGCCCCCAACCATGACTGCGTCACTTCGACGACGCGAGGAGGAGAAGTCTCCTTGCCAGGGACTACAACAGATTGTGAGATTTCTCACTCCGTTCGAAATGACGCAGCTAAAACGATGACGCTTAGATGAGGCTCTTCGACATGTTCCGGAGAGCATGTCGAAGCACAGATAAGCGGAGATTTTGATCTCCGCTATGATAGTGCAGGTTTACCAGGACGGATTACAAATCCTTTTGATCCAAACAGAGGCACCAAAGAATACCGGAATCTCATGCGCTTAGTCCCCAACTCCCAACCATGACCGCGTTACTTCAACGACGCGAGGAGGAGAAGTCTCGTTGTCGGGCGCTCCTTTCGAGCACTTCCTATTCCGGCAGCTTTTCTCAGGTACTGCAACGGAAATTGAGATTTCTCACTTCGTTCGAAATGACGCTGTTAAAACGATGAAGCTCTTCGACATGTCCCGGAGAGCATGTCGAAGCACAGATAAATGGAGATTTCAATCTCCGCTGCGTTAGTGCAGGTTTACCAGGACGGATTACAAATCCTTTAGATCTACACTTCCAGATGCCCTTCTGAATCGTTCAGAAGAGCGTCAGGGGTGATCACACCGAAATTGCCAGCAAAATAGCGATGAATGCCGCCACCAACGCGATAGCCAGCACGATCCATTTCATATCCTTGCGAAAGGAAGATGGAATTCTTTGCTTCTCCCTTTTCCCAGGTGTGGAATTGATCAATAATGGGTCAGCGATATCATTGTTCCAGTCGGTATCAAACTCTGAATGCTCCATAAGCGCCATTGAAATTTTACAATAGTCTCACTTTCTTTCCAACCCCACGCAACCAAGACTTCCCTTTCGTCCGTAATGGGTCCATCGCTGTTCGTACATGTGGTGTACCACAGATACAGCGTGTTGGTTGTGTTCAGGCAGAAAGGCGACGTTTCTGTTTGAATTTGGTTAGTTGTAAAAGATCCGGGGGAAAATACACTTGGCGGCGTGCTCCCCCGCTTCTTTTTTTATCTATTCTCTCTTCGTCGCTTAGCCCGGCGCCATAGCCAATACCCCAACAGTCCCAATATGACACCCTGTGCGATCTCCGAGCTGTTGAGCGATCGCAGGCCGGTGGGTTCTTCAGCGGCGATTTGTAAGATGATAAGGAGTAATTCCAATTTGAAACTTCTTTACGCTTTAGATGTCCAGGCAATTTATTGAATTAAGTCATTACACTTTTTCGATTTCTGACTTCACAAATCCTGGTCAACAGCTATTTTCGTTCTGGTTTGTATTTCCTATCTCAAATAAGGAGTTTGAAACGTGTGGTGAGTCTCTTCTGGCTGACCCTCGTCTTGGTCACGAGCGCATCACTAGCTTTGCAGTGGACCTTTGCGACCTATTTCTGTGATGAGAATGGTCAGCAGCTCATCGCCGGTCAAGCGATCACCGTATGTGGAGTGACCTGTCCATTGACGTTCGAAGAACCCGAGGTTGAATTTGATTACGATCTGAATGCCCCACCTTTCTTTCAGGAGCATGTTGGTGGATATACCTTTCAGTGTCTGAGGATGGTGAGAATCAGATCTTTGGAGATAAGCGATGAAACCGACGGTTTCTATCCTGCTACGCTGGACCCCCCGGAATCAGTCTGATTTTCTCAGGCCGCCAAATCCCGTTTTTTCTAAACCTCAAAATCAGATTTTTACGAAAATGAAATATTTCATTATTGCAATACTACTATGCAGTTCCTGGTTAGGTCATGCTCAGTGGACCTCCGGTCGGCCGGATGGCCATGCACCAATTGGCGTAATGGGAGACCACACCCATGGCCAGGGCGAAGTGATGTTTTCTTATCGCTATATGTTCATGGACATGGCCGACATGCGCGAGGGCACCAGCACTTTGAGCAATGCCGACGTGCTGGCAGACTTCATGGTGACCCCAACAGAAATGCCCATGCATATGCACATGCTTGGCGCTATGTACGCCATTTCCGATGAACTAACTACTATGGTCATGGTCAATTTCCTTGATCAATCCATGGACCATGTCACCGGGATGGGTACCACCTTTGAGACGGCTTCGGGAGGCTTTGGCGATATCCGCGTCTCGGGTCTCTACAAAGTCCTGGATCAAGGCAAGTCCAGACTGCACCTCAACCTGGGACTCAGCATCCCTACGGGATCCATTGATGAGAAAGACGTGACACCAGCCTCCTCACCCAATGAGGCCCAATTACCATACCCCATGCAAGTGGGTTCGGGGACTTTCGATTTGCTACCCGGAGCTACGTACTTGTACCAGCAGGAGAAAACCTCGTTGGGTCTGCAGGTCATGGGAATCTTGCGATTGGGCGACAATGATCGTGAGTACACGCTTGGCAACCGGTTTCAGGGTACGGTATGGTCGGCTTACAAGTTGAGTGAGCTGTTTAGTGCCTCCTTGAGACTTACTGCATTGAATGTGGGAGAGATTGATGGTGCAGACCCGACTTTCACCATGCTCGGAATGGTACCCACAGTAGTACCTGAGAATTTTGGGGGCACTTACCTCAATCTTGGAGGAGGTTTCAACTTCTATGTACCGGAAGGGACGTTTAAGAATGTGAGATTGGGTATCGAGTACGAATTACCGGTCGTGCAGGATCTCAATGGCCCGCAAATGGAGACACAGGGTATTCTGACGCTAGGTATCCAGTACAGTTTGTAATCGCGACTGGAGCAAAAGGAAGTGGGAGGTTTCGGGGAGAGGCTTCCCATTTTTTTCGCCGGCCTGTTTTGGCTATCGGCTGGTGACGCCAAATGTCATCAGACCCATAGCATAGATGAAGACGAAAATGACGAAAGCTTCAATCAAACGCTTCCTGTGAAAATAGAATATCAGTAGCAAAGCGATCGTGGCAGTAACAAGCATGGGCGTAACATGAGCGAAGAATTTGCTGCTGTTGAGGACATTGCCATTGCCCAACTCCAGGTACTCATCCCACCGGTAATAAATTGATTTGGTGGCGGCATTGAAATTGAAGATCACCATGGGTATCAGTATTTCCTTCAACCTCGAGTAGAAAAATACCTGAAGGTCCATCCCTTTCATCTTCTCCGGAAACACCTGATAGGTGATGAGGTACAACAGTGAGAGTGGCAGGACCCTGAGATAGAAGAAGGACCATGCCCCGGTCACCGTTTCATGCGGCACCCAGTAGAGCGAATAGTAGGTGAAAACTGTGATGAAAAAGATAGAGATCCCCGCCAACATATGCGCCCAGTAAAACCTAATGGTGGTTCGGTGATAGAGCATCTGGCTGAAGGCAACGATGGCGTGGGCAAGTACCAGACCGTACAGGATGGTTTCAAAAGCGAGGAAGTATTCGAATCGGGACATGCTGACGGGCGATAATTGACCAATATAAGCATTTCGGGTAGGACGCATCCCTGCCGCAGGGTACTAACCCTTTGTAGTAGCGATCGTGATGAGTTCGTCGGCCATTTTCTGGCAGATGTAATCCCAGCTCTGCGTGGAGGCATAGGAAACGGCGTTTGCAGCCTTCTCGGCATGTAACTCAGGATCGTCCAACAGGAGATTGATCTTGGCGTAGAATTCTTCCTCAGCTTTGGGTGTCACGATAAATCCTCCGGCACTCCTTCCGACGATACCTTCGGGGCCTCCTGCCTGGGCCACCACTGCGGGCAAACCGGATGCCAGTGCTTCGAGGACTACGTTACCAAAAGTCTCTGTGATGGAAGGAAAAATGAAAACATCGGAGCTGGCGTAGACCTTGGCGAGCTCCGTTTTGGTAAGCTTTCCGGTGAAAAGCGCGTCGGTCATTCTTTTTTCCATGTACCCCTTGAAAGGCCCGTCGCCAGTGATGACAAAGGCTACGTCGTTGCGCCTTTGCTGAAATAGCTTATACACCCTAATAATCGTGTCAAGTTCCTTTTCTTTGACCAACCGACTGACGAAAAGAATCACCTTTTTCCCCGCTATATCCAGAGATGATTTCCAGTTTTCGTCGCGAAAGCCTGGATGAAAGTGTTCAGTATTGATACCTCGACGAAAAAAGCTGATGGCATCCTTTCTCACTCCAATTGACTCCAGAAACACCCTCATGGGGTCACTGGGTACGAAGGTCATGGTCACGTTCTGATAAAACCACCGCGTCAGGCGTTTGGCCAGTGAGCCCATGGCGGCCTCCAGCGGAGGAAAGAAGCCAAAGTAATATTCCATGTAGGAATAGAAGTGCGTATGATATGTTGTGGTGACAGGAATGCCCCGGGACTGACCATACTTGATGGCATAGCGGCCAAAAAGCGAAGGAGAGGTGTAGTGCACCAGGTGCGGGTCAAAATCATCCAGTAGTTGTTCCAGGCCCTTCATCTTTTTGGGCGTTGCTACCCGGTAGTCTTTGTAAAGTGGAAATTGGAAATAAGGGCATTCGTAAACAGGGAAGGGAAAATCATCAGGTGGTAAGGCTGTCAGGAAAATGGCATCGATCCGGTCCTGGGGCAGGCGATTGGCCAGTTGGTGGATGGTGTTGCTGACGCCGTCAAAGTGACGCTGGAGCATGTCCACAAAGAAAACGATGCGCGTTTTGGTTTGCATGAGCTAGTTTGATCGTTGGTGAGGGATCAAATAGGTTTTAGGTACGTTCTGGATGCCAACTCTTCTGGCACAAAAGGGGCAACATCAATTTAGTGTTTCGGGTTTCATGGAAACGAAGCTTAGGTGAAAACAGCACGGATACTATCAGCAAGTAAGATGGGGACAACTTACCAATCGGTCTTTTTCAGTCCAGCCGGAGGTCAGACATTCCACGCCTCCTCGTGTGTCTTGGATGATGGACGCACCAAGCAGTATTGTCTTGTCCGAAACGATTTGATCCTGCCAATTCATGATACAAAGATAATCCATCTCCCAGGTCCATAATCTGTGCCTTACGATCAAGAAGCTCTACTTTTGCGGGCGCATGAAGATTCTGGTCATTTCACACAAGTACCCTCCCTCCATCGGAGGTATGCAAAAGCAATGCTACGAACTTGTGCAAGGTTTGCAACGCAATCATGAGGTTGTGAAGCTGATCTACGGGTCAGGGTCGAAATTTGGTTTTCTCCTCCGTTCTGCGTTTGGTGCCCGGAAGTTACTTAAGCAACATCAGGACATCGACCTCATTTATGCCAATGACGGATTGATGGCATTCTTTCTGACGCCACTTTTTTGGATGACGAAAGTGCCCATAGCGGTGACGGCCCATGGATTGGATGTCGTGTTTCCCCTGGGACTGTACCAGTGGTGGGTGCCCAGGTATTTCAATAAGGCCAAAGCGATGATTGCGGTGAGTGAAGGCACAACGCGGGAGCTGTTGGCGAGGAGGGTGGAGCAGGACCGTGTCTTTACGATTCGAAATGGTTTTGATCCCAATGAGGTCAAAGAGGGCGCCGATCGGCCCTTTCTCGAGCATAAATGTGGTGTATCTCTGAAAGGAAAAAAGATCATTGTCTCCATAGGGCGCAGTGTGAAGCGTAAGGGCTTTTCATGGTTCATCGCGAATGTGTTGCCGCATCTTGGTGAAGATGTTGTATACGTGATCATAGGCCCCAAGCTGGGTGACTATGGCAAGGTGAACCGAATGCGCAAGTACCTGCCGGCATCGCTTTTCAACACCATGGTCCTACTAGAGGGGATACCCCTCGACGAGATCACGGTACAGGAGAAGATTAAGGCACTGGGCTTTGAAGATCGCGTGTTCCACTTGAGCGACCTCACCAATGAAGAGGTGATGACAGCACTAAAAACGGCCGATCTGTATGCGATGCCCAACCTGTCGGTTCCTGGAGACTATGAGGGATTTGGCCTGGTAGCCCTGGAGGCGGTGACAGCTGGACTAGTGTGCGTCGCGGCCAATATTGATGGTATACCATCGGCTATTCAGGATGGGGAAAATGGGATCCTGCTGCCGTCTGGAGCGGTGGAGCAGTGGATTGATGAAATCAAAGGACTGTTGAGCGATCATGAGCGGAGAAATGAGCTAGCTTCGCAGTTCAAAACCAATGCCACAACTCAGTGTTTGTCCTGGAGAGAGATGGCCGAGGCGTATGAAGAGGTTTTTCAAAAGGTTGTGAATAGGGTTCAATGAAATTTGTAACGGTAGCGACATCCGATAATAAGGGACTGCAACTCCTCAAGCGGTCCTGCGCGCATTTTGATATAGACCTGGAGGTGTTGGGTTTTGGTAAGCCCTATCATGGCAATGGTACGAAGATCATCTATTTGATGGAGTACCTGCGCAAACAGGACCCCGATGAAATCGTCCTCTTCACAGATGCTTATGACAGCTTTTTTGTCAAGGATGTGTCCAACCTGGAAAAAGAATTCAAGGCATTTGATCATGAGCTGCTGTTCTCCTCGGAAGACAATTACTATTTCCGGATTCAGGGCGTAGAACACCTCTTTCTGAACAGGTATTATTTCTACAAATACCCGCAGAGCGAATCGGTCTATAAAAAATACCGATACCTTAACTCAGGAGGTTATATGGGCTATACCAAAGCGATACTCCGCGTGTTTGAAGCATCTGGCATTACCAAAGGTATGCATAGCGATCAGGTGAACCTGCATAAGCATTTCGTGAAAAGTCCATCGTCCATCAGGCTGGACTATGATCATCAGATTTTCACAAACTATGGCAAGTTTGCGCAGCCGGACCGGTTCACTGTCGATGGCGATGAACTAAAAAATAATGCCACGGGTTCTTATCCGTTCCTCTTTCATTTTCCAGGTCCGAAGCATCGGGGAATGGAGGAATTTGCGGCGAAATTTTCATTCTTAAACCAATAAAACAGGGGCTATCATGCAGCTGACCATTGTTGCTTTTACGAGTTTGACCAAACCACTCAACAAATCGGTGACGGAGTTCTCGGCATCTCAGGATGTATCACTCCACGAGATCACCTTGGGTGAAAATGAGGATTCGGAAAGAGGACGTATTCGGAAATTGCTGGACTTTCTCAACGAAAATCGACTAAGTGAGCAAACAACAGCACTGGTCGTAGAAGGAAGCAGTACTTTGTTGGCAGGCACCAAAGAAGATCTGCTCAAAGCATATGGCGCAGTGGAAGGAGATATCCTTTTTGCTGCTGATGCCAATTTTCACTACCCTGAGGGTCCTCTGCAGTATTACTATTGGAAGTTTTACCCGCGCAAGGGCAAGCACTACAACTACCTGAATGCAGGTGCTTTTATGGGTGAGGTGTCGAATTTGAAGGCCCTGCTGAGGGACATCCAATTGGCCTATAAGTTGGACAATCACACTGGGATTGATGATCCCTATTTCACTCGTTACTATGTCGATGTCTTTCTCGAGATCTTTTCCACCGACTACAAAATCGTCCTGGATCTCGATCAGCGTGTGCTTGCGGGTGCCGGAGGTAGCTTGAGTGCCGTGAAATGGCCAAGGATCAATTGGGTGCAGGACCACTTTCTCACCGTGCACGAAAGGGCTTCCAAAGAAGAGGATGCCAATTACAGTCTTGGAAAAGTGAGGGGGATCAAGAAAAAACGGTCTTCCTACTACAATTCAAGGACGCAGACCAGTCCCAATGTGTTGGCTATTCCAGCTGAGCATTTCGAAGATGTGGTGGCAAGCAAAGTCGGCGGAGCTGGAAAATTGCTCACCAGCCTTTGGAATTTCCTTAGGTCCATTGGCCGCATGATGATCGTGTTTTTTGTGAATCGGTTTTCAATCAACCCCAGGAAGACTTTTCGTTTCGAGAAGCATAAGAATCCTGACTATGAGGCTACGATGCAGAAGTTTCTTGGCTATCTGGATAGTGGGGAGGCCTTCACTTTTGCCCACTTCAATGATGGCGAACTCAACTTCATCAAAAAATTTCTCCGGGGAGATCACAAGAAAACATGGAATGGCCGAATCCAGGATCAATACGATGTGCCATTGGCTGAGCGATTACTGGACTCGATCAAATATCAGCAGAAAAACTACTTCATCGGGGTGAGTTGTTCCACATGCGGAGCTCCAAGAAGGAAAGTGGCTGATGAGCTCATGGGTGATTACGAGGGAAAAATTGGTGCCATGGTTTTTCACCACAACTTGTTCTATCTGCCCAAGATCATCTCCAACATGGTCAACCGGGAGATGTATTTCGTGATGAATGACTACCAGAAGCTGGATTTTCTGGAGAGCCTGGGCGTAACGGTTAAGGAGGAAAACAAAATCAAAATCCCTTTTGTGAATTCTCATAAGGAGTATGACAACCTGAAGGACAGGAAATTCCCTGAAGGCGCTTTTGTTATTCTAATGTGTGGTATGCTAGCCAAGGTACTGATCCGCAACTGGTACGAGCTCAATCCTAAGACAACCTTCATTGCATTGGGGTCCACCATGGACGACTTCATTCAGCTTTCCAATACAAACTACAGGCCTTATCCTAGGAAACTCCCGCTGACAAGGAATGTACACCTGATCAAGTCCTTCCTGTTTGGCAACAAAAAGGAGTGCAAGGAGTGCTATAACATTACGATGGGTTAATCGCTAACTGTCCTAATCCACGAAGGTCTGACGAATTACGGCCTTTACAGCTTTCGATTCCTGCGAGGATAACCTTTCGAAGGAGCGGATTACTCTCTTTCTATCAATCGTTCTGATTTGATCCAATATGACCCATCCCTCTTGACTATTATGGAAGATCTTTACTCTTGTTGGAATGGGACGTTCTTTGGTGGTCATTGGCGCGATTGTTAAGGTTCGGACGTTGTTGTTCATTTCGTCCGGGGAAAGGATTACGCACGGTCTGGTTTTCCTAATCTCACTACCCACCGTTGGATCTAGATTGACTAGAACTATGCGATACTGGTCAAACTTCATTCATCAAAATTCTCATCCTCAAAGACGTCGTCGATCAGTAGCTCGTCATGTCCCAAGGCTGCTGCGCGCTTGAAAGCTTCGTCCCACCCTTTTCGGGGCTCGGTCACGGGCGTGATGACGATACTGTCTTCCTTTAATGTCAGTTCCACTTCGTCACTGATACTGTATTGTTCGAGGATCTTTTTGCTCAGTCGTAGCCCCTTTGAGTTGCCAATTTTTATTACCGAAGCTCTCATAATGGTTTTCTTTTCGTAATTACAAAGTTATTACATAATCACCTAACAAGAACTAGGATCCATGGGTATTTCTGTATTCTTCGTAGTCCCTGCCAAGGATTCCATTGAAAGTGCCTAGTCCCTTCATGAATATCCGTTGAGCATGCACCCGGGCAATGGGTCCAAAGGGGAGGGAGATGATGGATAGTAGTCCGCCCAGGATGAGCTGAAATAGTCCATTGAAAGTATAAGTCACGGCCGCCCGTGGATAACCCATCTCCAGCCTTTTCCGATTGAACTTTGAACTTGTACGTCTGAATGCCCTTTGCCGGATCCATTTGGTGGTGACCCTGGAAGGAGGGAAGTACTCTTGCACCAATCGCTCGTCGAGCCATACGATTTTGGCGCCATTCATGGTGGCCTGGGTGAAAAAGAACGTGTCCGAGCCACCTGTCAGGTTAAAGGCTGGAT
The DNA here is from genome assembly GCA_965601475.1 of Cyclobacteriaceae bacterium. GTDB lineage: Bacteria > Bacteroidota > Bacteroidia > Cytophagales > Cyclobacteriaceae > JAWPMT01. The sequence goes on from OZ271832.1 coordinate 4,629,576, forward strand.
GGAATCTCAGGCCCATTTCCTTTACGAGCCTGATTTTGAATAAAGAGCTGGCACCACTGGCTGCCCTGCGCAGGGAGCCGGTTTTGAAGCTGTGCCACTCAAAAAACTTACCACGGATCATCCATTGGGGTGTACCCTCAGGCAATATCCGCTGGACCGCCCCGTCAACTACATCAGCCTCATACTTTTCCATGGTTTCCAGCATGACAATTAGCCAATTAGGGGAGACGGTCTCGTCATCATCGACCATGGCGATATGTGTAGCATGGTGCTTGAGTGCCTCTTGAATGAAGCGATTTCGTTGATTGACAGTACCTCTTTTTTCGTTGACAAGGTAGTGACATTCAAACGGGATGCTGTCCACATGATTGTCGAACGTGGGTCGGGCGCTGGCTTCCGTATCATTGTCTGATACCAGCAAAATCACCTCTGTGTCCTTAGGAATTTCAACGTGATGAAATGAGGCCAGTGTGTCTCCCAGCATTTGAGGTCGCATGAAAGTGCCAAGACCTACAAATATTTTGTTCTGCATGTCTGCAAACTTCGTCACTATCCGGGGCTTTATTGAAAAACCGAGGCTGCTTTTATTTTTCAATATATTCGCCAATATTTTTGGGATTATGGCGCAAGCATACGATAAGAGTTTTTACGACAAGAGACATCGCCGTACAGTACATGCGGCAGAGACGGTTCTAGGTATGGTTTTGGATGTGATACCGGAAGTGCAATCGGCCACCGACCTTGGTTGCGGTGTGGGCACCTGGCTGGGAGTGTTGCAGTCAAAAGGTGTTGGCAAAGTGCTTGGTGTAGATGGGCCCTGGGTCAAACAAGACTTGTTGCAGATCGCATCGGAAGATTTCTTGCTATATGATCTGGGAACGTCGTTGAAACTTGATCAGAAATTTGATTTGGCGCTTTCGTTGGAAGTCGCTGAGCACCTTCCCGAAAAGAGCGCCGATATCTTCGTAGATAATCTGTGCAACTCATCCGATTTTGTGCTGTTCTCAGCCGCGATCCCTGAGCAGGTAGGTAGACAACATGTCAATATGCAGTGGCAGCGATATTGGGTGGAGAAATTCCAATCCAGAGATTACCGTGTTTTTGACTTCATCAGACCTGCCATTTGGGAAGATGGAGAGATTCCCGTATGGTATCGACAAAATGCCTTCTTGTTTGTGCGCTCAACCAGGTTGGAAGATGTCAGCATCCCGCCTTCGGAGCCTAAGATGATCTCTGTGGTGCATCCCGAGTACTATGAGTGGCTGAACAAGCGCAACCCTGTGAATGTGGTCAAGCGCTTTGTTGGTCGCTGACCTTCATCTTCGACCAGAATTCCACGTAGTAATATACTCCCAGGGCGAGATAAAAGAATCCGAAATACCAGTCGGGCTTGATGATTCGCATCGCGTAGCCAACCGCAACGAGTGCTAAGGGAACGTACTTCTTTTTTTCTACAGCATGCAGAATCAAAAACGGCATCACCCAGATGAGCAACTGCCTATGGGTGACGTAGGTGAACCAGGCCAGGGTGGTCATGACCAGGCCTGAGAAATAGAAGTAATTTGCTTTTGTTGCCCGGAAGAAGGGTATTCCCAGCATCAGCACAAAAATGATCAGCCAGACGATTTTGGCATGTGGCACGCCCAGGTTTTCGAAAATATCCTTGATCGTTCCCAGTCCCACACCACTACTTGCTGCGCCTTTCCAAAGCGGATGATTGGATAGGTTGCCGAAGAAAGTCTCCGGGCATTTCAACAGGAATGGCAAAAAACCGGCAAGCACCACCCCAATAGCCAGGGCTCCCAAAATAAAGGTCTTGACGAAATTTTTGTCTTTTGCGAACGAGATATAGACGATTGCGAGAGGGAATTGCTTCAGCAGCACACCCATGCCTGCCCAGAAACCTGACTTTGCAATTTTTTCTTCATGTAAGTAGTACAGGGAAAGCAGAAAGAAGAAAGTGGTGAACCCATCCCAGTGCGCAATAGAGACTTCTATGAGTGCGATGGGATTGAGCGCATAGAGGGTGGCACTTAAGGCGGCGATCTCCTTTTTGCCAATTTTCACAAACAACAGATAGATCACCGGGGGGACAAGGGCATCGCCAACTGCCAACGGCAACGTAATCAAGACACTCTGCAGCAGTGGTTGTCCGAAGGAGAGGAGGTTCAACAGACCGCTGAGATAAGGATAGAACGGAGTATGATTGTAGGCACAATCGCAGTAAAGCCACTGACCGGAAGAAATACACTCAGCGATAGGTAGTCGATATCCGATATAATCCGGGGCCAAAGAGGTGAAGAGTGTGCCGATGAGACGCAAAATGAGTCCAATGAGCCAGATGTTTCGTACTTGTTTGGGTAGGCTGTCGAGGAATTTTATCACCAGATTCTCAGTTGCAATGAGTAGTTATTGTTACAATATGCTAAAGCATCGGCGTTTGGAAATTGAAGGTATCTCTCAAAGTTTGATTGAGCTTTGAGGGAGACATTTTTTCAATTTAGGTGGGGCTTGCCGAAAGCCTCTATTTTTGCATGCAAATATGATAACTTCTAAAATGTCACGTGTTTATTCCTATCGGCTAATTCTCTTTGCGATGCTGTTACTTTCGATCTTTTCGTGTCGCTTTCCAAAGTTTGAGAAACCAAGTGAGGATACTTCTGATATACCTTCGGAAGCAATCGTATTCTATGCGATAGACAATGAAGTGACAGTGTGGGTTAACGGTGAGCAGGTATACCAGAACGGTACTTTGCTTAGTGCTTCAGACCCAAAGGTGATATTCGAGCTCAAAGACCACTTGAAAAGAGGTAACAACGTTGTGGATGTCAAATTGAAGGATAAACCCAATGATAGATGTCTGGTCAATACGTGGACTGTCGCTTACGATATCTACGTGAATGGAAAGATTCTGGATTATTGGTCAGAATCCAAGCCTGCCAATGATGTGTGCCAAGAGGAGTACAAAGTGGAACGCACGCATGAAATACAGTTCTGAGCTGCCTAGAAGTACTTGCGTGGTTTCTTAAGGTTTTCGTACCGATAGAGCTCCATGGTCGCTTTACCGACCCTGAGCCTGGCCTGAACCTTTAGCGGGAGTTGATTTTCGTCGGCAGTGACCCACACTGTAACCGGGCGGTCTTCAGGGAAAACCGTGCTGTTGGGGAACAGGACGTATAGCTTGTACGTGTTGATGCGGTTGGACCTGAACTTGATTCTTTCAGTACCTGCATACTCAATGCCGAAATTGTAAATCTTCTTGCCATAGAAGGTCCCGATCATTACAGAATCTTCCAGATGTTTATCAGACCAATCAACGCTTCTTAAGTATAGGTAGGAACTGAGAATGTCCAATGTGGAGTCGGAAATGTTGATTTTCTTTTTGACATTTTTCTCAGGTCGTTTGAAATCCTTGACATCGATGAGCACGGAATCTTCGTCGTAGTCAAACCAATTATGTTGGTTTCGCCAATATCTGCCATCCTTGATTCTCCTTTCGGCTTCGATGGGTTTGAGGGAGGCCGCATCAATCACCGCCGAGAATTCATCCTCAAGGTTGGCAAAGAACCCTAATAAACCGACCGTACGTCCTTCTGCCTCTACTTTGTACGTCTGATCATTGCGGTCATTTCTCAGCCTTACCCAGCCCTTACCAATGGTGAACCAGCCAAAGCTAATCTTGAAGTGTAGTTCCTCTTCTGTAGAAAATGGGCGATCGGTGGAATCAGCAGCTATCCGGCCAAATACAAAAGTTTGCAAGCCACAGATCAAGAGTAAGGAAACAAGGGAGTATCGGATGAGCTTTTTCATGCTTTGGCTGACAAAGAACGAGAATTTTCTGACAAAGAAAAAGCCCCGACATTCGTCAGGGCTCTCATCAATCTAACCAACCAGCTAACCAATTTCTCGATGAACTTCAGTCACCGGAGTTGCTGTCATCTTCATCCTCCTCATCCTCATCCTCGTCCTCTTCATCTTCTTCATCATCTCTATCGTCGCCATCTTCCTCATAATCTTCATAGAAGTAGATGTAGGCGCCGTTTGTACATTGTTCGTTTGTGAAGTCGACGATCGCCTTACCCTCTTCGCTATAGAAAACCAGCACACCTTCGGTGTAGTAGTCGCAATTGTTGCCCTTTGTAGGGAGTACCTCGATCTCGTACCGGGCATCCAATGCTTCATCTGCGGTGGTTATCTTGGCACCGGAATCGGTGAACCTGACCGTTACCAATTCTGCAGTATCTATTTCGAAAGTGATTTTACCGGAGGAGAAGGCGGACTCGTCGGCTGTCAGTTGCAGTTCCCTGTCAATTTCATAGAAGGCATAGGTGAAGAATTCATCTTCATCGTCTTCCCACTCATCGTCATCCCATTCATCATCGTCGTGTCCTTCTTCGCAATCGATACCCCACTCCTCTGATACATCGATGGTCTCTGAGACACCATCCTCAGTCACAGTGATCAGGTTGTCACAAGTACCATCTCCGAAATCGATGGAGTATGATCCGGAGACCTCGTCACCATTGTCATCCACCCAGGTGTATGATCCAGACTCGAAACCACTTACGAAGATGAATACCTCGTCTTCTTCGCAGCTGAAGTCCATGAATAGGGGGGTATCCACTGTAGATTGAAAGCTCTCGCCATTGCTTGTAGAACCACTCTCGGTCGCTGAGATCACGGTGTATCCATTTTGGTCCCAACGCTCACTTCCGGAGGCTTGGAAGCTGATTTCTACTGTGGTATTGTTTTCCGTGAAGCTTTCTGTCAAATCCGAGGTATAGGTGTATTCAGTACTCCAATCATCCTCTGTCGGTTCTTCATTGTCGGGATCAAGATTGGTCCAGCTACCTTCATACGTCTCCGTACCATCTATTTCCCATTCGCGGCCTCCGAAATCCGTAAATACTACCTCGCTTTGGAAGGTATTGTCAGTGAAAGATCCTCGCTCTACAAGCCTGCCTTTGAAGAACTCCCCATCGAATTCGCAGCCAGTTCCAAAGTCCAATGTATACTCGTAAGTTGAGGCTGTTTCGGTATAAGTTTCAATGAAGCAGTCATTTTCGTTGTTCAAAGAATCCTCTGCTGTTCGTGCATTGGCTGTTACCAGGTCATTGCTCATATATGATTTCATGGTACCGACGACGCTGGCTGTACGCCCATTTCCATTTTGTAAGAATCTACCATAGATGAAGCCCATAGCCCCTCCCATACCATTGCCACGTACCCTGTCTCTGACACTGCTGTTGGCGAATAGTGAGTTGTTGTCTGCGGGTACCCCAGACTGATCCGGTCCCCCGATAGGATTCACGGGGTCAATTTCCTGTTCACAGGCAAAGAAAGCCAGCACAATCAATGCCCAAATTGCGGTGAGAATAATTCGATTTCCTTTCATGATATGAATCAATTTTTGTGTCTTTGAATGTGATACCGGCACACCAATTTTTACCCTACCGATTTTTAGATTTTTTTTATAAAAAGTTGAATTTTTTCAGATTGGGTTTTTTGAATCCGGCACAATAACCAGGCAAAAAATGAAGTTCAGGATGTTAGAATGAATAGTTTTGCATATCAATTTATTTAAGCATGGAAGCAGTAAAGACAACCAGCCTGGCCCTGTTGTTTGCGGGCCTACTTCTTTCGGTATCCTGCGGAGATGATGGCTCCATCATCGACCAGGTGACTGGACTCACACCAGAAAATGACGTTGAAATTGGTCGGTCAGTAGTCGCCCAGATTGAGGCGGACCCTACTGAGTATCCTATCTTATCGGAGACTGACTACCCTGATGCCTATACCTATATAAGGGCGATGACCACAGACATTTTGGTCAGTGATGATGTGGAATACAAGGACATATTCCAATATGACGAGGTGAAAATCATCCACAGGGACGATGTGCTCAATGCCTTCGCGACTCCGGGAGGTTTCATATACGTATATACAGGACTTATCAAGTTCCTGGACAGAGCAGATGACCTGGCGGGTGTCATGGGCCACGAAATTGCGCATGCTTCTTTGCGACATTCCTCAGATCAATTGAGACAAAACCTGGGATTGCAGTTTTTGCTCTCAATCGTCCTTGGCGAAGCTTCTTCTTCGCAGCTTGCGCAACTGGGTGCCAACTTTTTGAGCCTGAGCTTCAGTAGAAGTGACGAGGCAGAATCCGACGAATATTCGGTGATATATCTCAATGATACCGACTATGCCTGCAATGGTGCAGCTACTTTCTTCGAGAAGCTCAGTGCAGATGGAGGAGGAGGTACACCAGCATTCCTGAGTACACACCCTTCGCCAGATAGCAGAGTGGAGGATATCAATGCCAAAGCAACAGAGATTGGGTGCAGTACTTCAGCGATCAGCGAAACAGGTATGACTTATCAGGATTTTATCAACAGCCTGCCACAATGAGTACATCAGATATCAAATTCAGGATAAGCCTGGATCAGGACAACGTACCTGAGAAGATTGAGTGGGATGCCGATCATAAAGAAACATCCGGCTACAGCGAAACCAAGAGTATTTCGGTGTCACTTTGGGACCACAACAACAAGAACTCCATGCGCATAGATCTTTGGACCAAGGACATGCCCATGGATGAAATGAAGCGATTCTACATTGACTGTGTTGGAGGGCTCTCGCAGAGCATACTCAATGCGACAGGCGACGAATACATGGCGTCTGAGCTTAGCGAGGTTTGTGACCGTCTCGTGGAACACGTGAAGAAGGAATATTCTTAAAAAAAGGGAAACATGGCCAGAAAGCAGCTTTCAACCAGAAAGCTGCTTTTTTTTGTTCAAATGCAAACGCTTTCATAACATTGGTTAACGTGAACAGCGAATGCTTACAATTCTTGCAAAATTCCTAATTGAAGCAATGTGAATATTGCATTAAGAAGCCCTTCAGGAGGTTGTAATTCATGTTTTTAACAAAAAATTTCTCTAATATTAAGATTTATTAAAAACAAACCTCAACTGTATGAAAAGAACGTTTACGAAGGTCTCGCTTGTGTTAATAGTATGCATGCATACATTTTCATATGCTATGGCCCAGGGAACGGCTATTTCCGGGACCGTTACTGATGGTACCACCGGGGAACCATTGCCAGGGGTCAACATACTGGTAAAAGGTACTGTCCTTGGTACCATTACTGACCTACAAGGAAACTTTAACCTGAATGTGCGATCAGCACCACCGCTAACATTAGTGATCAGTAGTGTTGGCTACGATAGGAAAGAAGTAGAAATCTCCAACGCTGCCACATCTAACATAGCCATTACGCTTTCTGAAAGTGTGATTCTAGGTCAGGAAGTGGTGGTTTCTGCCTCCAGGGTGGAGGAGAGCACCCTGAGGTCGCCGGTTTCGATCCAACGTATGGATATCCTCGATATTCAGAACAATGCATCCACTGACTTCTATGATGCATTGAAGAATATGAATGGTGTGGATTTTAGCACACAAAGTTTGACTTTCAAATCGGTGAATGCCCGTGGTTTTGGCTCAAATGGTAACACACGATTTGTTCAGCTCATCGACGGTATTGACAACCAGGCACCAGGATTGAATTTCCCAGTGGGCAATGTTGTAGGTATTGGTGAACTGGATTTGGAGAGTGTGGAGATGATTCCCGGCCCGGCTTCGGCGCTGTACGGTCCAAACGCCTTGCAGGGGATTTTGCTGATGAATAGTAAGAGCCCCTTCGAATACCAGGGACTATCCGCTTACTCCAAGCTAGGCGTCAACCACATCGACGGAGAAGATGATGATGCGTCATTGTATCAGGACTGGGGTGTACGCTATGCAAAGGCATTCAACAATAAGTTTGCTTTCAAAGTAACTGGCTCTTACCTGCGGGCAAATGATTTTGTGGGTGTGGATTTCAGAGATCAAGGGCCTGCCACCGCTGGTGTGGTGGAAAGAGGTGCTACTGAGAGAGGAGACAATCGCGTTTATGATGGCGTAAATACTTATGGTGATTTTTTGATAGATCTCGCTACGATTGGAGCAGCATCGGATGCGCTCGCGGGAGTTAGCGCACTGTTACCTTCTGGTGCCGCCGGATCCTTCACGCCACGAGGGTTTGCTGAATCATCGTTTGTAGATAATACCACTGAGAGTATCAAGCTGGGTGCCGGCGTCAACTACCGGATCAACGACAACCTCGAGGTGTTAGGGCAATTTAACTGGGGTAGCGGAAGTACCGTCTACACAGCCAATGACCGGTTTGTGCTGGATGATTTCGTTATATGGACTGGAAAGGTAGAATTGAGAGGTTCCAATTTCTTTTTGAGGGCCTATACCACGCAGGAAGATAGTGGCGACAGCTATGCTGCGAATACCGTGGCTTCCTTGATCAACCAGCGATTCTATTTGCCGGCTTATGCGGGAACTTTCGTTGGAGCCAGAGCTCAGGGACTCTCTGTAGATGCAGCACACGGTGCGGCTCGTGCTGCTGCTGATGCTGCCCAACCCCAGCCAGGTGACCCGGATTTTGAGGCAGCTCTGAGCGAATTCAGAGGCAGGTCCATCGCTGAAGGTGGAGCGCTTTTCCTGGACAAGTCCAACCTCTACCACTATGAAGGTAGCTACAACTTCGAAAATGAAATTGACTTTGCGGATGTTGTAGCAGGTGCCAACGTGAGGAATTTTAACCTCAATTCTGAAGGTACCCTGTTCGCACTGGAAGACAATGGCGATGAGATCTCTTTTATAGAGTATGGAGCTTATGTACAAGCCAAGCGTTCGTTTATCAACGATGCCCTATCGTTACAAGCATCATTACGGTATGATAAGAATGAGTTCTTCAATGGGCAGTTTTCCCCCAGATTCAGTGCAGTGTATGAGGTGGTACCCGATCACAACATCCGGGGTTCATTCCAAAGGGGTTTCCGAATCCCCACCACCCAGGATCAGTTCATCGATCTGGACGTCGTGAGCAGACGATTGATCGGTAGTACGAGGTTCCTGCTGGATAGATACAATCTGATCAATGGGGGCAATGCTTCTGCTGCCTACCTTGCCGAGGACCTTCAAGCAGTTGGTGCTGGTACATTGGCCATCGAAGATCTACAGCCGGAAGCTACCCGATTGATGGAGCAAGAGTTTAAGACTGAAAAAGTGAACACTTTCGAAGGTGGTTACCGAGGTTTGTTTGCCGACGGAAGGTTACTCATCGACGGTTTCTATTTCTATAACATCTATCAGGATTTTATCGCCGAGATCACTCCGGTACAAGCCTATGATCCAAGCGGTGGAGGAGACATCCGTCAACAGTTGCAGACCCCAATCAACGGTTTCGATGCTACTTCAATTGCTGGCAAGCAAGCTATCCTGGAAGGGTCAGTCGCTACACAAGCCTATGGCGTGGACATCAATGCAGACGGTAATGTCCGTTCACAGGGCTGGGGACTTAGTGCGGAATACACTTTGAATGGCGGATATCGTGTGACAGGTAATGTTTCTTACAACAACCTAATTTCGGAGCAGGACTTGTTGGACCAGGGCTTTAGAGCCTCCTTCAACACACCCGAATATCGATACAACATTGGTTTTGGTAACCGAAAGGTCACAGACAATCTTGGTTTCAATGTGGCCTGGAGATGGCAAGAGGCTTTCCTTTGGCAGTCATCGTTTGGTGTGGGTGTTGTGCCTGCCTACGGAACGATGGATGCTCAGGTATCCTACAAAATTTCAGACTGGAAGACCATCGTCAAAGTGGGAGGGTCGAACATCCTCAACGAGCGCTTCACAACATCATTTGGCAATCCCAGGCAAGGGGCCATCTTCTATGTGCAGTTGAACTTCGACGAATTCTTAAACTAATTAGCTGAAGAAAAAATGAAAAAGAATTTAATATATATTCTATCTGGTATGCTGTTTACGGTGGTTTCCTGTACCTCAGAGGATGATCTGATCAGCGACCAGGAAGCAGCCAATCCAATACCGACACCTACACCGGTTACTGGCAGTGCGGGAAGTGCCGATTTCTCCAATTACGTTGCATTTGGAGCTTCCTTTGCTGCGGGAGTCATGGATGGCGCATTGTATAACGATGGCCAGCTTTACAGTTTTCCCAATCAATTGGCCGGTCAACTGATGATCGACGGTATCGGTGGAGGTTCTTTTGAACAACCTGATATCAATTCTGTACTTGGCTTCACAGGGATCGATGAGAATGGTACCATTTTCGGACGACTTACGCTTGATGCGGCGGGTCCTTCTATTTTCCCCGAACCAGGTGGTGATCTCATTTCTCCTTATACTGGAGATGTGACGATGTTGAACAACTTCGGTGTTGGTGGTATAGTTCTGGGTCAGGCGCTTATTCCTGAAACTGGGGGTCCAGCTGTGGATGCCAATCCTGCGTACAATCCTTTCTACGAGCGGTTTGCTTCGAATCCCGGGACTTCAACCATATTGACTGATGCGATTGCGACAAACCCGACATTCTTCACCAGCTCACTAGGGGGCAATGATTTTCTGGGTTACGCAGTCAGTGGTGGCACAGGCGCTGTACCCATTACAGATGCTGCGGCATTTCAAGCACAGTATACTCAGCTTGTCCAAGCCATGGTAGGTACGGGAGCCAAGGGTGTCCTGATGAATTTGCCTCCCATTATCTTGTTGCCTTACTTCCAGGCGGTGGCGTGGAACGCCATTAATCTGGCTGGTACGGAAGCATCACTCCTGAATACCGGGCTGATTTCCGTGAACGAAGCCATCCGGGCAGCACAAGGTGCTGGATTCATCACTGATGCCGACAGCAGACTGATCAACTATGTGGATGGTCCCAATCCGGTACTGGTTGTGGATGAAGAACTGACGGATCTGGGTCCGTTTTTTGACCAACTGTTGCTTGCTGGGGCTATTGATGCCGCCTCCCGAGCTGCGTTGGTGCCTTTTCAGCAATCTCGTCCTTTGGTAGAGGGAGAGTTGGTGCTCTTGCCGGGACTGGCGGAGCTCGGAGCTGACTTCGACGGAGATCCTAACACAACTGACCCTGTTGGGGTGGCGGTACCTTATGGCTTTGGCTTTGATGAGAATGGTGCACCAACAACGAACGGAGATAGCAAGTATCTGGATCTTGCAGAAGTGACGGAGATAGTGACAGCATCAGCAACCTTCACTGCCATCATCGATGGTATTGTGGCGCAGACCAACGCTGCTGCAGGTGAAACAGTACTTGCGGTAGCTGATGTCTATCCGATATTTGCCGATGCCGCTGGTCTTGATGCTGCCACGGCCACGGCGCTTGCTTTCACACAGGCAGGTATTGATGCTGCGGATGGTGTCCAGGGCATTGAATTCAATGGCACGACGCTGGCTCCTGATTTCACGCCAAATGGTATTTTCTCTGTGGATGGCATTCATCCTAACCCTCGGGGCTATGGCCTGATTGCCAACGCATTTATCGAATCCATCAATGAGAACTTCGGTGCGAGCATTCCATCTATCGATGTGCTACCACTGAGAACGATCTATTTCGTGCTGTAGGTTTTCTAATGACATGACAAAGCCCCGGCTATATTTAGCCGGGGTTTTTTATTTTTATGAGGAATGGAGGAAGAAGAAAGAGAATTCAGGCTATTACCTAAACTGAGGACCCGCCTTTATGAGGTGGTCTTTGGCACAGAAACACAGGCAGGTAAGGCCTTCGACATTATCCTTTTGTATGCGATTGTACTGAGCATCATCCAGGTGATGATGGAAAGTGTTCCTTCTCTGAATGCCAGGTATGACAGAATCTTTCAAGTCGCAGAATGGTCTTTCACGATTTTGTTTACCATAGAATATGCCCTTAGGCTATTTATCGAGAAAAAGCCATCCAGGTATGCCTTGAGCTTTTTTGGTATCATAGACTTGCTGGCGTTGCTGCCTACCTACCTCACCCTCTTTCTTACGGGAGGCAGCTATCTTGTCGTCATCAGGGCTATTAGGTTACTGCGGGTTTTTCGTATCCTCAAATTATCACGCTACCTGGGCGAGGCACAGCTGATTACTGGTGCACTTGTCGCCAGTCGATATAAGATTATGGTCTTTCTGGGGGCTGTATTCACCTTGGCCATTATCATGGGTACCCTCATGTATCTAATCGAGGGGGGACAAAATGGATTCGTAAGCATACCCAGAAGTATCTATTGGGCTATTGTCACGATTACCACCGTAGGCTATGGAGATATTTCACCTCAGACACCCGTAGGCCAGTTCCTGGCGAGTTTCATCATGTTGATGGGTTATGCCATCATTGCAGTGCCAACTGGTATCGTCACTGCTGAAATCACCGCTGCAGCGATAAGAGAGGATGCGCGGGCCGTTAGGCAGTGTCAATCCTGTGATCATGTCACCATTGACGAGAGCGCCCACTATTGCTCCAAGTGTGGCGAGAAACTTATCCCCTACTGAATCGATAGCCGATGGCAAATCTGAAGTTGGACGAGGTAAGCATACTGGCATTACCCTGATGGACCACCTGGGCGCCCAGGCCTAGCGAACCTTCCATTTGGTAGTAAAAGTTTCTTAGGTTGACGGAGCCGCCGACGATTGCACCCCCACGGAAGTAGCTGCTGTTCTTTGCTTCCAGCGTCTGTTCAGGGCCTCCGAGAAAGATGAACTCATTGCCAAATGTTGATCCGATATTGACACTAGGGCCTGCATATACATCAAGCATGTTGTCCAGGTAGGGGAGTCTGAAGATGTAGGAAGCGTTCACAAGAAACTCATTTTCGACGATGCAAAGGGTGACGGGAGTTGGGTACGTATTGCTCTGATCCTCTCGATGCACCACATCCAGCATGGCCTCCCGAGCAATGTTGGCACTTGCGCCGACCCTTATTTCTTGCCTGGTATTGATGGTACCATCGGTATGGTATGGATTGAAAATGGCTTCGAAACCAATGTTGCCTCCTGAGATTGTCGTATAACCTTCCAGTTCTTCATAGTCTCTGAGGTCAAAGTTGTAATCCTGATTGGACTTGATCAGGCTCAGCAATCCCTCAGCTGAAAGGTCGCCGTAGTCGTCTACAAATCCGCCGATGGAGCCCCGGATGGCGGTGAACTTAGACTTTGTCTTGGACAATGGGAATTGGGCCATGCTTTGAAAGCTGATGACTGCACAAAAAAGGATGAGAAGCGGTTTGAAGGAACATTTCATAGTGGTAGGTTTTGGGCCTTTCAAAACATATTTCATGCCAAAGATCATATTCCCTCCTTGGAGATGCGTGAATGCCAGTCATTTAGCATCATGAGGGCAGCAGATCCATACCAGGGGTGCAATTCCATCTCAAGGCTACCGGCTTCGATAGCAGGGTCAGAAAAGGCAATACGTTCGGCCTCTTCGAGGGACTCTACGGCGAAAACGTAAATACCCCGTACATCGCCATCATCCATAAACGGACCAGCAAGTACCAGCTTACCTTCTTCCGCAAGCCGTGTGATGTTGTCCAGGTGGGCCCGTTGGAGGGCCTCAGCTTCTTCCGGTTCCATATCCCTGTTGGGACCTCTCTTCAGGTAGGCAAACACATATTGGCGCATGCCATACTCGTCAGCCCCCAGTTCATAGGCGAGTTCTTCGTTGTATCCTGAGGTGTTGACGGGTGTTGTGGCCTCAGTTGGGGCAGCACTGGAAGCCGGTTCGTTCGTCTCAGGTTCTGTTGCAGCTTCTTCAGTGGGAGCGGCATCGTTCGCCTGTTCTGTGTTAGTTTCGGTAGAGCAAGCCAAAAGTAGCAGGAGCATGAAGGCGGGTAGAAAGCGCATATTGAAAAAGTTTTACTTAAAGATGCTTAAATCTTTCCATGGATGAAACCCTCTTCTTTGAATTTGGGGTGGGGGTATTGGTAGAAGCCTTCTCCAGTTTTGACACCTAGTTTGCCCTGATCGATGTATAGCTTGAGGAAATCAGCAAATCGCTGGCTGGCTTCGTCTTGCTTCACATGGGTGATGTGCCAGGCAGTATCCAGTCCCACCTCATCAAGAATTCCAAAGGGCCCCAGCGGCATTTTGAAATTACCCATCCAGGAGCGGTCAATATCATGGATGCTGGCCACATCGAGTGTTGCAAGCTTTCCTGCAGCTCCTATCAAGGCTATCAGCATTGCATTGAATATATAGCCAGAATACTCCTTTTTGACCAGCACGGGTGTCTGATTCAGTAGCTCACCCAATTGCATGAGTAAACCTGGGATCCAGGGAAGCGTACCCGGATGGGGCATCACATCTACGACATTGGCAAAAAAGACATCGTGAAAGTGGAAAGCGCAGAACCTTTCTGGAGCTCCGCTGGCCTCCGACATTTGTGAAGGCAGGAGGTAGGAGGTATTGGTAGTAAGTATGGCGTGTGCGGGACACAATGGACCAAATTCGGACCAGACCTTTCTCTTTAGTTCAAGGTTTTCGGTTACCGACTCATTCACGAAGTCTACATCTTTCACGGCTTCATCCCGATTGCTGGTCCAGGTGATTCCAGCCAATATGCCAGGTACAGCCTTTTCATCCAAAACACCCATCTTGACTTGCTTCTCCAATAATTTTTCCTGGATTTTCCTGGCCTTAGGGAAAGCCTCCTGATCAATGTCAAAAATGGTGGTGTTGAGACCGGATATCGCACACTGTAAACCCACTCTGAGTCCTAGCGTACCGCTGCCAAGAATGAGTATATTTTTGATGTCTTCGATTGTGCGTTGATTCATTTGAAGTTACTTATACGATTGAATTTTATGGCCTTCGAGCAATTCTCGCCACAGGCCTGGACCACGTAGAGCAATTGCGCAAATCGTGGATCCTTGGTCAGCCCCTGTTTGAAACGGGCATAAATCTGCTGTACGATTACGCCGATCTTGAAGCACCCAAAAACGTAATAGAACAGAATATTGTCGTGTCCCATTTTCCGGGAAGTCAGGTATTTCGTAGCAACTTCTTCTCTTGTCAGATTGCCAGGTATCCAGGTGAGGTTGAAGGGCTTCAGCGCCGGCGGATCTGAGTCTTCACACCAGTATCCCAGGGTCGTTCCCAGGTCCATCAATGGGTCACCGACGGTAGCCATTTCCCAGTCCAGGATGGCGGTTATATCATCAAGCTTCTCGGGTCGAAGCACCAGGTTGTCGTATTTGTAGTCATTGTGTATAAATGATGGCACATTGGGCTCAGGTATGTCATTCAGCCATTCCATGGCTTCATCCATACCGTAGATGGTATCCGTTTGGGCGTTGCGATATCTTTTGGACCAACCTTCAACCTGACGGCGTGTATATCCTTCTGGCTTGCCGAAGTCTGAAAGGTTATTTGCTTCCAAATCGAGGTTGTGAAGCTCTATCAGTTTTTCCACTGTACCTTCCGAAATTCCCCGCATGGCCGCTGAACTCAATTCAATTCCTTTTGGAACTGTGTTTCTGAGGATAACTCCGCTTACCCTTTCCATGAGATAGAAAGGAGCACCGATGATGGATTCATCTTCCTCGTAGAGAACCGGCGTGGGTACGCTGGGAAAGCAAGGCTTTAACAGGGACAGTACCTGAAATTCCCGCGACATATCATGTGCCGATTTGATATTGGCTCCGAAAGGAGGTCTTCTCAGGACCCATTCCTGACTTCCAGCACTTACGAAGTAAGTAAGGTTGGAATACCCACTTGGGAACTGACTGATAGTGATCTCTTCGCTGATATTGAGTTTGGCCTTCAGAAAGTCCTGCAAGGCATCCGTATTCAATTCTTCACCTTTTCGGATTTCGGAAGGTTGATCCAGAGAATCATGCATGTCGATAGTCCTTTAGAATGGATCTTGCCAATGAAGATTTATGCACTTCATCAGGACCGTCATAAATTCTGGCTCCTCGTTCATGTCGGTACCACCATGCCAGGACGGTGTCGTCGGTGATACCCAATGCTCCGTGTGTTTGAATGGCACGGTCCAGTACGTTCATGAGTACCCCGGCGACGTAAAACTTAATTGTCGAAATGTCGAGCCTCGAAGCCCTTGTGCCTTGATCATCCAGTTTTTTAGCGGCGTGGAGGACCATGAATCTGGATGCATTGATTTCTGCCCGACTTTCCGCGATCCAGTTTTGTATGGTTTGCTTATCCCCGAGTACGGTTCCATCACCCATATCCCGGGACATCGCTCTTTCGCACATCAGGTGCAGTGCACGCTCACAAATCCCAATCCAGCGCATGCAGTGATGAATACGTCCTGGACCCAGTCTTTCCTGTGCCAGCATGAACCCAGCTCCCTCTTCACCAATCAAATGATCCTCCGGAACGATGCAATCATTGTATAGGATTTCTGCATGACTGTGGTATCCTTCACCAGCTTCACCCATGATGGGGATGTTTCTTACCAACTCAAAGCCGGGGTTGTCTGTAGGCACTACTATCATACTGGCCCGCTTGTGGGGTGTTTCGTTCTGGTTAGTGACGGCCATGACCACGGCAAAGGAGGCGCCGTCAGCGGCGGTGGTGAACCATTTGTGTCCATTGATCGTCCAGTTACCTCCCTGTAAGGTGGCGGTTGTGCCCATGTTCACCGGGTTGCTGCCGGCAAATTCAGGTTCGGTCATCGAGAAACAGCTACGTATTTCACCGCGGATAAGCGGTTCAAGGTAGCGCGCTTTCAGTGTCTTGGAAGCGTATTTTTCCATGAGTTCAATATTGCCAATGTCAGGTGCCTGGCAGTTGAATACATAATGACCAAATGGGGTTAGGGCCATGAGTTCACTCACCTGAGCAAAATCCATCATGGACAATCCGAGTCCTCCCGCAGCCTCATCCAGGTAGGGCGTCCAAAGGCCACTTTCCCTAGCCAGACTCCTTTTCTCCTGCAAGGTCTTGTCGGCTTCATGGAAGGGAGCGCTCAGGAGTTGACCTTCGATGGGGATGAGTTCTTGATGCACGAACTCCCGGTACTTTCCATACACCTTCCGCAGCTTCTCCGATGCAAAGATTTCAATCATACCTATATCGTATATCCTCCGTCCGCAGTATAGACTCCTCCGGTAATGAATGCCGACGCTTCTGAAGCCAGGTACATGGCAAGGCCTGCCATATCCTCAGGCTGAGCCAGCATTTGCAACGCCTGTTTAGCCTGGACATGTTCCAGGATCTGCTTGTTCGAGGTTAGTGCCTCGCTGAACTTTGTCTCCACCAGACCGGGGCAAATGACATTGGCCCGGATGTCGTCTTTACCCCATTCGCGTGCCATGACCTTCGTGAGTGCAATCAATGCTGACTTGCTCACGCTGTAGAGCCCCAGACCGAATCCAGGCGTAATACCCTCAATGCTACTGATATTGATTACTGAGCCCTTCACTTCTTTTAAATGTGGGTAGGCGGCTTTGCAAAGTGCCCACGGACCTTTCACATTGACCGCCATGATCTTGTCAAATGCATTTTCATCTGCATCTTCCACTGATCCGAATATGGGGTTGGTAGCGGCATTGTTGACGAGAATATCGATTGAGCCATAGGCCTCTACCGTCTGGTCCACCAAAGGCTGGATCTGAGCCAGATCGCCCATATGGCAGGCAATACCCCTGGCCTGAATCCCTTCTTTTTTCAGGTCTTCAGCGACTTGCTGGCAAGCCTCTGCTTTGCGGCTGGAAATGATTACATTGGCACCTTGTTCGCCGAGTGCCCTGGCGATTGAAAGGCCAATGCCTTTGCTGGCGCCGGTGACGATGGCAGTTTTTCCCGAAAGGTCAAATTTTTGGGATATGGTCATGTTGTTTGAAATTCAATTGAATCGGAAAATACCATAAGTTTATCAGAAAAAGATCATGAAAAGCGCAGTTTTCGAAACGCTCGGCAAACCCTGGGAAGTATTGCAATTGCAGGATGTGCCAATGCCTGAACCTGGAGAGGGTGAAGTAAGGATCAAGGTGACCACCTGCAACATCAATCCTTCAGATATCATGTTTGTACAGGGTATGTATGGCATCCGTCCTGAGTTGCCTGGAGTAGGTGGTTTGAGGCTGCTGGTGTCATCGATGAGGTCGGTGGAGGGGCCAGCTTCGCGAAGGGTACACGTGTGATCTTTACGGCAGTTGGTGTTTGGCAGGAGTACGTGGTGGTGCCGGCGAAGACCGTCATTCCGACTCCTGAGAAAATGTCTGATGAGGTGGCGTGCCAGGCTTTTGTAAACCCCTTCACGGCTTATGGTATGTTACAGGAGAGTGGCCTGCAGGCCGGTGACTGGCTGTTATTGACCGCCGGTGGAAGTGCTTTTGCCAAGTTCACCATTCAATTGGCAGCGAAGAGAGGCATCAACACGATCTGCACGGTACGTCGTGATTTGCAGATCGAGGAGCTCAAGGATCTGGGTGCTACCGCCGTGGTGAATACCGAGGTAGATGGCTGGCAGAAGGAGGTCAAGCGCATGACGGACCGCAAGGGGGTAGACTATATCTTCGACGCTGTCGGGGGGGAGCTGGGGGCCCAGGTATTAGAATGTCTCGCCGCTCAGGGCACCATGCTGGTCTTCGGTCTACTTAGCTTACGACCTATTCCACTGAACAGCGGGCTGCTTATTTTCAAAGACCTGACGGTTAAAGGATTCTGGCTCTCTACCTGGATGGCCAACTTGTCAAAAGAAGAACGTGTGAAGGTGGCACATGAGGTCCTGGGAGGGCTAGCCACGGATCAACTGAAGTCTGATCTGGAGAAGCGATATGCACTAGACGAGATCCGCGAGGCGACCCAGCATGCGGATACCCCTGGTAGAAAAGGGAAAATTATTGTGGATTTGCGGTAGTCCCGGTGTATGCTTTTACCAGGAGTTTGATACTATCAATCTCTGTTCTGGTTAGCTCATAGAAGGCTGCTTTGCCCTGGTGCATGTTCAGCATTGGGTAGACGATCCGTTTGAATTTGCCCCGGTCCAAAAAATCGGTTCTGGGGGCTCCGTTCTCCCAGATGATTTCACCAATGACGAAGGGTCGGTAGAAGTCTCTAAGAAATTTTTCTGAAAGTTCGTCCCACTGCTTGGTACCATCATAATAGTTTTCGTAAAGGGAGACGATCCGATTTTGCAGGTCGAAGTCATTAAGGGATTGAAGAGCACCCGAGGTTTTCATGGACTCATAGGTGGCAGTCTGCGGGACAAATGGATTGGAATAAAAGATGCGGTAAAGCTTGTAAATTATTGAATCTGGCTGATCAGCTGTTGAGGAACCAACAAATTCTATCAGTATCTGCTCTACATCTTTGTTCAGACTGGTCAGCGTGTCCAGTAAAGCGGCGTCGTTGGTTAGGCTGCCGTCCAGGGCTTGTAAGAATTGCCTTTCCAATTGCTTCTGTTGGTTGCCAGATTGCCAGCCTTCGAGGTAGAAAGCGATTGAAATTCCTAGTATGACCACCACGAGGTTGACCAGGTGATCTTTCCAGTTGATTTGTTTCATCTCAGCGATTTTCAATATGAAAAATAATCAACCTGCAGGAGATGGGCCCCAGAAAGCCCCTACCTGGATTGCTTCGTCATCCGCCAAGGCAACAATCACTGCCGCCAACGTGGTCATTCAGGAGCAATAGACGGCAGCATCATAAGCGATTCGGTGGCCAGCATCCCCAATACAGAAGACAAACAACGCGGATGAAGTGGCGGGAGCCCGCCGGTGATTTTCTTCAAAGGGGGGAATAAGGGCTTCTCCTTTACATCAGAGTCGCGGGTTCGACGAAGGCAAAGGACCTTGACCATGAGGATGCACGCTCTAAAGGCCAAGGTTCCTTTCCATTGGGATTATCCAGCTTTCAACCCCATCTTCTCGGTAGTCCGTGAGATGATGATACCGCCGATGACGCCCGGAAGCACCCACAGTGTCCAGTGCCAGCTGGTATCAGATAAGAATATTTGCCCATTCTGTACTGCAAAGGCAGTGACTGCGGCAATGTACGATCCACCCATGGCACTGATGTGCTGTCGGAGCCACCATTTTCTATTGCCGAAGTCTTTTTTGCGGAAAGCAACGAGGTCGGTCCACCCATTGTTGAAAGTGAATACGCCAAAGATAAATGAGAGGAGGATGAGTGCGTGAAAGGCCTGGATCTTGATAATTAGCCCGACGCCATAGCCAATGAGGCCAATGCCGAAAGCACAGGTAAAAATGGCCACGAGCCAATCATACCATTGGACGGCACCGTCCTTCTTTCTTCTGGAGACACGAATGCCCACGAAGGTAGAGTAGAAAGTGAGCACACCGATGACCATAAGAAAGAAGCTAAAGCGGTAAAAGGCAATGATGCTGAATGCGCTTGCGCAGACCAAAAACATGCAAATGGTATAGAGCCAGCCCAGCCTGACGTGGAAACGACTGCCTTTGGGTAAAAGCATAATGATGAGACCAGAAAGCAGGGCGAGGGACCCCAAGACGACGTGATTGATGATGAGTGTTTTGTACATGACCTTTTTTTGGTCAAAGAACTCACCCTGAAGTTGGAATCAATAATGGGACAAACCGGACCGTAGTATTTTGTGGACGAATTGCTAAAGGTTCTTCAGCAGCTGGTGAGCAAATTGGATTATTTCCTCATAGTTGCTGATTGGCAAATGCTCATTGATGCCATGAAATCCCGTGACATTCCCGGGATTTACCCGGGTAGGAAAGAAGCGATAAACCCCTTCCGAGATACCTAGGAAATGCTTGGAATCCGTACCTGCGCCCAGCAATCCTGGAGAGACAATGGCGTCAGGATGAAGCTGTCGCACAGTACGCTCCACCAATTGGTAGGCATCGGACTCGTAGCTGGAGACCTTGGAGGGCTCATTCACATTGCTCATAGGACTAAGTGTGATTCGATCATCTCCAATGGTATTGAGTATGTGCTGCTTCACCTCTTCCACGGACTCACCAGGCATGATCCGGAAATTGATCACGACCGATGCGGTGGTGGGGATAACATTGTCTTTCACACCGCCTTCAATTACTGTCGGCGCAATGGTGGTGTGGGCGTTGAGGCCTTCCAGTATTTGCTGCCCAAATAGCCACGGATTGGCGAAAGCCATTCTTGAAATGAAAGATGAGAAGTGAGGGCCTACAACTTCCACCTGTTTTCTAATAACAGGGAGCATTTTGTAGTCAAATTGATTGGCTTCCAGTTTTGTGATCGCAGTGGCCAGTGAGCCGATTGTATTGTCCCTCGGTGGGTTGGAAGAGTGTCCTCCTGAGGTGGTTATGGACATCTTGAACGATACATAGCCCTTTTCTCCGGTATTGATAATCGCAAGGGGCCTATCCAGTCCCGAGATCATGTTCTCTGCGATAAATCCCCCTTCATCCAGGACCAGATACGGGGTGATTCCCTGGTCGTCCAGGTATTCCGCGATACGTCGGGCGCCTTGCTCGCCACCGATCTCTTCATCATGCCCAAAAGCGAAGAATACGGTTCTATTGGGCTGAAACCCTTCTGCGAGTAACATCTCAGCGGTTTCCAACAACCCAATGACTTGGACTTTGTCATCCATTGTGCCGCGACCGTAGATCTTACCATCCTTGATTTCACCGGAGAAAGGAGGCGCCTCCCACCCATCTATGGTGTTTTGATCCACTGGCACCACATCCGTGTGACCCATGAGTACAATGGGGTCGAGCGTTTTGTCCTCACCTTCCCATTTGTAGAGTCGACTGAATCCAAATTCTTTCAGTTCAAGTAAAGAATCAACGAGTACATATGTACTGTCGATGAAATTCATTAGCCCAATAAAAGGCTCGGATTTGAAGTCTGCCGTATCGTTGTAGGAGATGGTGGGAAATCGTATGGATTGTTGGAAGTGTGTGATCGCCGATTGTGGAACATCCACAGGCTCAACTGTTTCGACAACCTTTGATTTGGGTGCGAAAGTCAGCGTTTTGACCACTACAAATCCTACCAAAAGGACAATGATGGCCAGAAGGCCTAAGAGTAATTTCTTGAGCATTTTGGGCGAGTTAGAAGCCTACGGTAAATACGATAGGCAATATACGATGTTGGTCCAAACCAGCCTCATCCGCATCTAACAAGTACGCATACCTCGCGCCAAAATCAGCTTCCAAGATCCTGAAAAGCCTCACATCAAATCGAAGGTCCAGGCCTACGGAGCGGTTGACCACATTGACGTCAAAAGTGGAGCTGGTTAAAGCGAACGATGAAGTTGTCAGTCGACGAAGATCTCTGACTGAGACTGGATTTCGGTTCCATTCCGAATAGTCGAAGAACACAGTGCCCTTGATCCGTTTGATGAAAGCAAACGGACCCAATGCCACATCTGGCAACCAAATAGGGAAGGAGTAGTCGACCCCGGCTACCCAGACATTATCACTAAGGAGCGAAACATTGTATCCGCGAGCATAGGAGAAAATGTCCCTGAATTTATATTGCGCATTCGCATCTTCCTGTCGAAAGCCCCCTCTTATACTGAATCCATGAGTTTTCACCAGTCCGGGGAAGAACCACCTTGTATTGATTTGAAAGTATTCACCCTCGTTGTTGTCCGAACCTACAGTCCGGAGGTAATCGATGTTTAGGAGTTGCCCCCATCGGGGAAGTACCTGTTGCCTGGCCCTGGTCTGGAAGTGGCTGAAACTGAGGCCCAGTTCCATGGCGCTGAACGATTCGCTCACCCGCTCTTCTGGTTGTTGGTACTCACCAAAATCCACCGGGACGCCTCGAACACTGAGTCCACCTAGCACATCACTATCTGTTTCCAGGGGAGTGCGGTAATCTACGGTCAATGCGTGGTACATGGACCTTAATTCCAAACTACCAAAGTGATTCCCTGAAGTGATGTTTAGCGGTAGCAGAATGCCGGCATTCAGATCATTTTCAGTCCATTCTGCAATCCTGGTCGTACGGGCGATTGTGTCCCCAGCTTCAATGCCCAAAGTAGGGACGTCCACTTGAGGAATGTTCTCTTCGTAAATCAAAACCGATCTGCTTCGGTCTGACCGCTGGAAGCCCACCTGCAATACAGGGTAAAACTCTGCGTACGTGGCGTTGGTGGACCAGGTAGAACCGCGTTCGTTGACATTGTACTGGTACGTACCCGATGCGCTCCAGGTACTGAACTTGTTGCCAACAAATATGGCGCCTCCGTAGTCAGGATGGATGGCAATGGGTGACCAGCTGTGCAGGTTGATGAAGCCACTGTTTTTGTTGTACTTCTTGGTTGGATAAGTTGTGGTTGGGACCTTGTCCAGAATGCTGCCATAGTCGTCGACGGGTTGGTAGAAGTCAATTTCTGTGACATACTTTGACTGGATGGGCCTCCACGACCCCGGATCTATGTCCATGGTTTTCAGGTTCCAGCCCTCGGATGTGAATTCGCTGAAAGCCAGCTTCTGCCCTGAAGGGCTAACGGCCGGTTGAACGGCTCCAAGCAGCGTGCTTGTGACCTGAAATTCCTGATTTCGAGACTGATCCCAGACATGAATGTTGTCGATACCGCTCAGCGTGCTACTGAAAAAGATGTAATCTCCCGAAGGCCTGGGGTAACTGATTTGCTCCAGCCGCCATGTAGTAATGGGTGTGATGGTATTGGTCTCAGTATCTATAATGGCCAGGGCGTTCCGGCTGTTCTTTTGGATCACTGAGACAATACGGCTGTCATCTATCCATTTTGGGAACGAGAAGAAGTAGTTATCAGGATTGGAAATTTTCTGGAGCACATCACCATTGTAAGCATTGAGAATATGTAGGCCATAAATTGTGGTTTCCGGTGCCTCTACAACCACAATTTTGGAAGCATCTTTTGATAAATCCGGGGCAAAGTACTTGGTTCGCGTGGTTAGCTTTCGCGGGACCTTTTCATTCAGGTTGAGGCGCCTTAGGATAGAAAAGTCCTGGTTGCCCCACCGTTCGTCGTAGGCGAGCTCTGTCCAGACCAGCACGTCTTTCTGCACGGTATGGATTGCATTGAGGTCGGGGCTTAGCCCGGGAGTGAATAGTCGTTTTTCGTTGCCTTGGGCATCGATGCGATAGAACTGTCGAATATCCTGAAACCCTCGTTTTTCCACGATAAGTTCTGATTCAGACACGAAGACGGGGAGCTGGTAACTGGTGAAAGCTTTTTTCTCTTTGTTGTTCACCTGATCAGATTCTGTCAATTCGATTTGCTCACTCTCTTCTTTCCATTCCTTTTGAAGTTCCAGGAAGGTCTCACGGTAGAGCTTAGGAGCCGTCTTGCCGGTGTGTTTTTTCAACCCCCAGGAGAAGGGGTAAAGGATAGTCCGGTAGGCTGTTGCGTTCTGCGCCGCCGCGGTCATGGCATCATGACCATACTTCCGACGGATGTGTGTGGTCATGTAATAGCCCTGAGCGTAATGATTGGGGACGAAATCCCTCAAGGAGAAGGCTGAGGCTTTCTCATACCCATAAAACTTGTCGTCCAACATGAGCGATCGATACTGCTTGTCGAAATCCGGTGTTCGTCCTCGCCCTGCGGTAGTCAATTGGGTCTCATAGAAAGTAGCATCACCTTCAAAAAACCACCTTGGCATGGCCAGGCCGGCACCACCTCCCAGGCCATTTTGCCCAAACAAGTAGGACATGATTTTCGTCCAACCCCTACGGGCATTCCACACTTGCTCTACATGACGGTATTCGTGTATGGTGAGGGCATCCCACCAGTCTACATTACCCAGAAAACTGAATTGCGGCGGGGTAGTGAAGAACTCTGTTCTGATCGGGCCAAAGGGGGAGACAAATCCATTGGATATCGTGGTCTGGTTTTGGACGATCACGGTGATTTTGTTGTCCATGTCCCCCAGTGGGTAATAGCTGCTGTCATACAGCATGTGAATGAGATTGGCAGCACGCTGAGCCCTGGGCTCCAGACCTTCAGGATACACAACCTGTACTTTGTCGGTATCAATTTGCCTCCAATTCATATTTGAGGGGTTCAGTCCCAATCCAAAGCCTTGAGCAAGGATGGTTAGGGGGCTGGCCAATACCAGGGCCGTGAGAATTCGTAAGATCATATATGTGCTACAAATCAGTTATTGCATTCCCTAATTTAAAATCTTTGTCTTAGCTCCAATCCACCATAACTGTGGCGGGTGACGCCATCGGTTTCCGGCGGCTGCAGGTAAACGATGAAGTTGAAGTCGAAAGTGCCATACCGCAGATTCAGTCCAAATTGATGGGTTAGCCTGAAGGTCTCAGGCTCCTTCGTAAACACAGATTCGCCTGTGTTGATCAGACCGCCTTGTAAAGTACCATCATAAGCTACAAACTGGATGCCTGGTGCATAAAACAAATATGCCTCCATTGAGATCTGGGACTTTTTTGATGGCTTTGCCAGGCCCAGTGTATTGCCATAGTGTGTAGAAAGATGAAGGGGCAACGTCTTGCCCCAACGCATTACCAGACGCTCATGCAGGTAATTGTATACGGTCCCTAATGCTATATTGCTCTCCAGTGAGATGTCCGCCTGCGTGACCACACCACCAGATCTGATCAGTAAGAAAGCATGGTTTCCGTAGAGGTTAATGACCGGCGCATCGTTGACCTGGGAGAACCAGCCATTGGGGTCAGGCAGGCCAAAGAAATCATGCCAGGCAACATGTATATCTCCAGTGAGGCTGCCGGGGCCCATCCAGCCCAGCTCCAGTTCAATGCCCAGATATTGCTTGTTGGCCAGGTAGAAATCCTGTCGACCTGACACACTCAATATACCTGCATATGGCCGATCCAATTCTTCTAATTCCGATAGCTCTACAAAGTAGGATGTGTACATGCGTTGCATCAAAGAGTACTTCCTCGCGCTGTTGATTACCCCTTTCGGAAACTTTGCAGAGTCTAATTGATGTCGGTAGGAGCCAAAAATACCACTGCTATAGTACTGGTCTCTGACCAGGGAAAGAAACACATCATTTTCAACGACCAATTCGAGCTCGTGTCTAAGGGTTTTTGAAACGGGTTTCTCATTTTGTGCCGTCGTGGAAAAGGCCGCGAAGATTATAAGGAGGCAAATCGCTGATCGCATGCGCCAAAGATATAGTTTTGAATCTTGCTTAAAACGATTGCCAACTGGTAGTACCCTATAGTCTATTGACCATTGATGGAAGAAAGTTTCCTAACGGACAAACTTGAGCGCAGAAAGGCTGAAGGAACGCTTCGCAAATTGCCGAAAGCTTTACCTCCCATTGACTTTGTTTCCAACGATTACTTGGGGTTGGCCAGGAATGGGGATTTACAGCAGCGGATCGAAGATCGTTGGTCCGGTATGAAGAACAAGGAGTTGGGAGGCACGGGTTCGCGATTGCTCTCGGGTAATCATGTCCTCAATCAAGAGCTGGAGGCATCACTCCGAGGGGTTTTCAGGAGCGAGGCTACGTTGGTTTTCAATTCAGGCTATAACGCCAATCTGGCCCTGCTCTCTTGTATTCCGCAGAAGGGTGATGTCATTCTGTATGACGAATGGTCTCACGCCTGTCTCAAGGATGGCGCGCGGCTGAGCATGGCCGATCGCTATTCCTTCAAACACAACGACCTGAATGATCTCAAGAAGAAGCTCCAGCGTTTTGCGGGTGCTGGAAAGACCTTTGTAGTTACTGAAAGCCTCTTCTCTATGGATGGGGACTTCGCGCCACTGGCGGAGATGATTGAGTTGGTCAATGCAGTAGGGGGCTATATGGTCGTAGATGAGGCACATAGCACGGGCACGTACGGTCCGCAGGGCGGAGGCTATCTGGTGGACCAACGTTTGGAGGAGAAGGTCTTTGCGCGTGTCTATACATTCGGAAAAGCAATCGGTGCCCATGGCGCATGCATTGCAGGTTCTCAGGATCTTATAGATTACCTTATCAACTTCAGCCGCCCCTTCATCTACACAACCGCTTTGCCTCCTCATACCTTGTTGACCCTCATTGAGAGTTTCAGGTTTTTGGCAGATCATCAGCATTTGCAGCAGGACCTCCAAAAGGTCATCGTCCTTTTCCGCGAGCTTCACGTCGAAATACTCAAAAAGGTATCGCCGAGCAATTCGGCCATACAACCCATTTGGGTGCAGGGAAACGATCGGGTGATTGCCGCCACGGAAGCCCTGCAGGATGCAGGTTTTGCGGCGATGGGCGTTAGATCCCCGACGGTACCAAAAGGTCTGGAGCGACTGAGAATCTGCCTTCATCAATACAATACCGAGGAAGAGATTACCTCCCTGCTGAAGGCGGTCGCGCAATGCATAGACTTTTGATGACTTTACTTTTCTAACATCATTATTAATGCATTTTTGCCGGATGAATTATTTCGTGACGGCCATAGGGACAGATAGTGGCAAAACATTGATTTCAGCGATCCTGGTGGAGGCATTGAAAGCAGACTACTGGAAGCCGGTCCAGGCCGGTTACCCACGAGATACCGAGACGGTGCAATCGCTCATCTCCAATGACAAAAGTCGGTTCTACAACGAAAGACATTTACTGAAAACACCCGCTTCGCCGCATGCGGCGGCGAAAATCGATGAGGTAGATGTTCAGTTGGGGGACTTCGTTCCTCCGATTTCCAATAGAGATTTGATCATCGAAGGTGCCGGAGGTGTCATGGTACCACTCAATGACCAAGACAATATCATCGACCTGGTACCGAAATTTGATGCGGAAATTATCCTTGTATCCAACCTCTACCTGGGCAGCATCAATCATACACTGCTGACAGTGGAGTACCTGAAGTCCAGGCGGCTGCCTGTTCGGGGAATTATTTTCAATGGTGAGGCCAACCCCGAAAGTGAAGATATCATACTGCGGCGTTCCGGATATGATTGCTTACTACACCTACCTAAAATAGGAGGAGTGACGAAAGGGACCGTCCTGGAATATGCCGAGAAACTGAGTAAGAGATTTGGCAATGAGTAGTTGGAAGAAAACAGATAGCAAACATATCTGGCACCCATTCTCGCCGCTGAAGAGTGGGGGAGAGATCCTGAACATCAAGAAAGGCAGGGGCGCATACTTATATACCCATGACGGCCGCAAGGTGCTCGACTTGATTTCTTCGTGGTGGGTGACCATTCATGGTCATGGCAATAAACGCATAGCCAAAGCCATCGGCAAGCAGGCGCGTCGGCTAGAGCAAGTGATTTTTGCGGGGTTCACACACCGACCTGCCTTAAGGTTGGTGGAACGCCTTAAAACCGTATTGCCGGCAGATCAATCGAAATTCTTCTTCTCAGACGATGGGAGTACAGCTACCGAGGTGGCCATCAAATTGGCCATACAGTATTGGCACAACCATGGCAAAGCGCGTAAGAAAATTATCGCTATAGATGGAGCTTATCATGGTGATACCTTCGGAGCGATGTCTGTGGGAGGTAAGTCTGTCTTCAATGCTCCCTTTCAAGAACACTTGTTTGAGGTGGATTTCATTCCACTGCCGGAAGGAGATGGATCTGAGGCCATCGAGAAGATGAATCAATTAGCTACTGAGGACGTGGCAGGATTCATTTTTGAGCCACTTGTACAGGGTGCAGGTGGTATGCGTATGTATGCGGCCGAGGTATTGGACCAACTCATTGCCATTGCCAGGTCCAAGGACATCATTTGCATAGCAGATGAGGTGATGACAGGCTTTGGCAGGACAGGAAAGACCTTCGCTTGCGATTACCTGACTCAGAAGCCGGATATTTTCTGCCTGTCCAAAGGGCTCACGGGCGGTTTCTTACCTATGAGCATCACGACGGTCAATGACCGTGTGGCAGGAGCCTTTGATGATACGGTGAAAGAAAAAGTGTTTTTCCATGGACACTCCTACACGGCCAATCCGATTGCCTGCGCCGCAGCGAATGAAAGCTTCAAGATATTGATGGAGCAGGAGACACAGGATCAGCTTAGGATGATAGCCAAGGCACATGCTGGATTTGCAAAACAAGTTCAGGGTCACCCCCTGCTTGCAGACGTCCGGCAGCAGGGCACCATCCTGGCTTTGGAAATGAAAGCGACAGATGGAGGAGGCTACATGTCCGATATCAAGAATGTCATCTATGAGTACTTCATGAGTCGCGATCTCCTGCTAAGACCACTGGGTAACGTCATCTACTTGCTGCCTCCCTATGTGATCACGGAGGAGGAACTACAAAGCACTTATCAAGAAATTGACGGGTTTCTCCGCTATTTACAACAGTCTTAGGCGGGTTGTTATCAAATGGTGAATAATGCTTTAACCACCAATTAAAGTTCCGTTAAATGTCTTCTTATGCCAGCCGGGGTAGAATCTCCGTCTCTTCATTTGTGGTTGTGACTTCCATAATGGATGCACATCAACCATCGTGCTATGACAGGACCAAAGATCTATTTATTGATCGCTCTGATCTTCTCGCTGGAGGTCTGTGCGGAGCGAACGCTTGATTATCTGGCTGAGGGCTTTGTGGTCACCAAAGCAGATACCATCAAAGGAGAGGTAAAGGTTGACCTTAATCGTAACGTGGTAAGTGTCAAGGATGGTTCGAAGGACTATAACCTCGTGGCCTCACAGATCCGAAGGGTTGTAGTGAATGGGCCCGATGGATCCAAAGGCTATCTTTCAGGAGTTTTTGGCGCAGATTCCAACTACATGCTTTTTGAAATCCTGAGTGACGGGGGTATCGTTCTTCTTTATCGCCAGGGGGTGAAGTTCAGTCAGTTTGATGAGGAGGCTTTTCCGCCTTTTTTCGTAGCCAGGGAAAACTCCATTTATTCCATTAGTAGCAAGAAGGAAATTTTGGCGCAAATGGAATCCAGAGCTTCCGATGTAAAGGTTTTTCTCAAGGAAAACAAGACCGATTTCGAAGACAAGGAGAGTCTGACGGCTCTTTTTCACTTTTACAATGGTGTTACCGATCCGTCACAGATGTTTGCTCTTAAAGACTAACATCTTTTCGCGAGACATATCCTCCATCGAATATTTGATTCCTCCCATACCCAGTCCGGATTGGTCTCTGCCGCCGAAGGGCATCCAGTCTACCCGGAAAGCCGTGTGATCGTTGATCATAACAGCAGCAGCATTGATCTCGTTGCTGGCTTTGATGGCCAAATCCAGGTCATTCGTGAAGACCGAAGCCTGGAATGCATAGGGGATTTCGTTGGCTTGCGTGATGGCGTCTTCCAGGTCCGCATAGGCATAGACGCATACTACAGGACCGAATATTTCTTCTTTTGAGACTTTGGAATCTCTTGAAGGATTGAAGAGCACCGTGGGTTGATACAATGTTTCAGAGATTCGTTTGCCACCGGTGAGCACCTCTGCACCCGCTTCAATGGCCTCATTTACCCAGGTCTCCACCCGATCTACCTCGCGGGGCAGGATCAGTGGGCCACATTCTGTTTCCTCCTTCACAGGGTCCCCAACTACCAATTTTTCGGCCGCGGTGGCCATTTTTTCAGCGAGCGTTCTCGCGATGCTGTGGTGCGCGATGACCCTTTGTACGGAGACACATACTTGACCACTGTGATAGAAAGCACCCTTCATCAGGGGCGGCAAAATCTCCTCCAGATCTGCATCGGGTCCAATGATCGCCGGGGCTGCCCCGCCATGTTCCAGGGCACAACGGGTGCCAGGAGCTACCTTCGAGCGGAGGTACCAACCTACTCGGGCAGAACCAATGAAAGACAGGAAGTTGATTCTGGGGTCGGTCACCAGCTTTTCGGCATCTTCGTTGCTGGCAATGAGATACTCGCAATGTCCCTTAGGGAGACCCGCTTCCTTGAGGATTTCAACCAGCTTGATACAGGATCGTGGTGTAGTGAGTGCGGGCTTCACCACTACAGGCGTACCCACAGCGATAGCTGGAATGGTCTGATGCACAATCAAATTCAAAGGATGATTGAAAGCACTGATACTGGAGACCACGCCGATTGGTTCTTTGCGGGTGAAAGCCATTCGATTCGTAGAAGAGGAGGTATGTCCCATGGGGATTTCTTCTCCCGTGAATTGTGCCATCTCCTCGATGGCAATCTGCAAACCATTGATGGCGCGAAGCACTTCAACCCTGGAGTCCAGGTAAGGCTTGCCGCCTTCCTGTGCGGCGATAACGGTGAGTTCATCAATTCGCGAAGACATGATGGCCTTGGCCCTTTCCAGGATGGCTATCCTTTCGTGCTTGGGGAGCCATTTTTTGCGGTCGTCGAAGATCCCTTTCGCTTTTTCCAGTGCTTTTTCCACCTCGGCTGCTCCTTGCATAGGCAGCTCTTCGATGAGGCTCAGGTCATAGGGAGAGGTTACTTTGAGTACTTCAGCCATGTCAATGATTGTTTTTTTCTGCGAGTCCTTTGATTAGAATCTGGTGATTGAGCGAATAGTCCACTGGTAGGTCGATGAGGTGTACGCCCGGAGTTTCCAGGCACGATTCCAGGGTCTCCGAGAATCCCTCAGTGCTGGATATTCGGTGACCGTGAGCGCCATAAGCCTCGGCATACTTTACAAAATCCGGGTTCTGAAAATCCAAACCGAAATTGGCGAAATCCATGCCCTCCTGCTTCCATTTGATCATACCGTAGGCGCTGTCGTTGAGGATAATCACGACCAGATCCAATCCCAGCCGTACTGCTGTTTCCAACTCTTGCGAATTCATCATGAAGCCACCATCTCCACAGACCGACACCACTTTCCTGTCGGGGTATGTGATTTTGGCACCCATGGCGGAGGGTAGACCCGCACCCATCGTGGCTAATGCATTGTCCAGAAGCAGTGTGTTGGGTTGATAGGCCTCGTAGTTACGAGCAAACCAGATTTTGTAAATGCCGTTATCCAGGGTCACAATACCATCCTCGGGCATAAGTTTTCGGATTTCGCTCACTACACGCTGCGGCAAGATCGGGAATCGTGTATCGCCGAAATATTTGGTGATGTGACTCTCGACATCTGCTTTCACACTACCGAAGAAATCCAGGTTCCAGTTGGACTGGCGGTGGATGTTGTCCGCGAGGTATTGCACACTCTCCGCAATGTCTCCCACCACTTCCACCTGTGGGAAGTAAACCTCATCCACCTGCGCGGTGAAGTAGTTGATATGCACCACGTTGCAGCCATCCTCTTTCATGAAAAAGGGTGGCTTTTCTATCACGTCGTGACCGATGTTGATGATGAGATCCGCTTCATCTATGGCTTCGTGCAGGTAGTCGTTGTCAGAAAGCGCCGCTGTACCCAGGAATTGGGGATGCCTTTCGTCCACTACGCCTTTACCCATTTGCGTATTGAAGAAGTATATGCCGGATTGGTCTAGCAGGCTTTCAAGCGCCTGACTGGTACGGTTGCGGTTGCCGCTGGCCCCAATCAAGATCAGCGGTTTACGGGAGAGGTGGATCATCTCCAGTGCCGCATCCATGGCTTTCTTGTCCGGTAGTGGCCTGCGTTGATAGCTTCGGGCAAATACCTTGTCTTCCACGTCTTCCGCCGCAATGTCCTCTGGCAGTTCGAGGTGTACGGCACCGGGTCGCTCTTCAGTAGCCAGCCGGAAGGCTTCGCGTACGAGCGCCGGTATGTTGTTTCCGTTCACGATTTGTCGGGTAAACTTCGTCAGCGGCCGCATCATGTCCACGATGTCCAAGATCTGAAAACGGCCCTGCTTGCTCTTCTTGATCGGTTTTTGCCCTGTGATCATCAGCAAGGGCATACCGCCCAGCTGTGCATAAGCTGCCGCCGTTACGAAGTTCGTGGCGCCAGGTCCCAGGGTCGAAAGGCACACACCCGGCTTACCGGTCAACCGGCCATATGTCGCTGCCATAAAGGCTGCGCCCTGTTCGTGGCGGGTGAGTATAAGCTTGATGGGTGAGTCTTTGAGCGATTCGAGAAAATCGAGGTTTTCTTCTCCTGGTATGCCGAAGATGTATTCCACTTCTTCGTTTTCCAGGCACTTGATAAAAAGGTCAGATGCCTTCATTGGGTTCTGAGGGGTTTTGATTTGAAGATAGTATTTCCACGTACAATCAAACAGTCGTGCCAGTGAAAAAAGTTTTGGACGCCCAGGCATTGTCAAGTCCCAGACAGAAATCGTGTGAAATAGTGTGAAGGTGAATGTCCCATTGCAAGTAAATTTTATGAGAGGATTGGGGGCTTTACCGGCTATCCGTTGTACCTCGGCCGCGCCATCTGCCCGCCAGCCTTGCCGGGTGCCACTGCTATCCGGAGCCCGGCGCTACTGCAATAACAGGCTCATTAGTCCAATAAAAAAGGTGGCTTCTGGACATGTTTCGAAGGGCATGTCGAGGTATAGATCAATGAAGATTTCCAAATCTCCACATAACACTCAAGCGAACGATAACCGGCCAATACCTATGGATTGGTGATTTGAAGCTGAGACCACGACGATTTCAGACGACCAGCTGTCAAGCTGGATCAAAAATCCAGCATATCTAGCTTCCAGATGCCCTTCGGAACATCTCGAAGAGCCCTATTACCCATTGCAAGTAAATTTTATGAGAGGATTGGGGGGCTTTACCGGCTATCCGTTGTACCTCGGCCGCGCCACCTGCCGGCCAGCCTTGCTGGGTGCCACTGCTATCCGGAGCCCGGCGCTACTGCAATACCAGGCTCATTAGTCCAATAGAAAAGGTGGCTGCTGGACATGCTCCCAAGGGCATGTCGAAGTGCTGCTTCTTTCGCAGAATCTGCCGATATTTCCCCTATGGACATCGAAGCACTGAAATACCCCATCGGTAAACCCAATATCCCCAAAGCCGTCGACCAGCAGCAACTCAACGCCTGGATCGACGCTATCGAAGCCTTGCCGCAGAAGCTAACCGCATTGGTAGAACCCCTATCCGAGGAGCAACTGGCCACACCCTACCGGCCCGGCGGCTGGACTGTCCGGCAGACCGTCAATCACCTGGGAGATAGCCACCTCAACAGCTATGTGAGGTTCAAGTGGGCTCTGACCGAAGACCAACCCACCATCAAAGCCTATGATCAGGATGCATGGTCCGATCTTTTCGATACCCGTGAAGGCGATATGACGCTGGCACTCAACTTCCTGACGGCATTACATGCCAGGTGGGTATACTTGCTGCGGGGGTTGACCGAGGAGCAATGGAACAGACGATTCAAGCACCCTGAGAGCGGTCGCACTTTCGGTCTCCGCAAAAACGTGGGGTTGTATGTATGGCATGGAGAGCATCACTACCGACACATTGCAGACCTGGCAAGAAGAGAGGGGTGGGAGTGAGGACATAGCTCCTCGACATGTTCCGAAGGGCACAAGCGAACCATATGCGGCCAATATCTATGGATTAGTGATTCAAAGCCGAGACCATGACCATTTCCGACGACCAGCTGTCAGGCTGGATTAAAATCCAGCAATATCTAGCTTCGAGATGCCCTTCGGAACATCTCGAAGAGCACAGAGGACCTCATCAATCCCGCTTCCGAAGGTACGTTCGGTCATCGATTTTCATTTGATACTTGGACTCACGCAGTGCTTTGCTTGTTCGGACAAATTCGTATGATCCGTATTTTTTTGACTTCAAAGATCCCAGTATAGTTTGTCCGTTCTTTCTTGAGATTTCTTTCAGTTTGACTTTCTTCAGTCGGCTCGTCAGCTCATCGATGTAGGAGACATCGACCAATAGATGCCCAAGCAGTTTGTGGCATTTGAAGTCAATCGAGTCCGCCACAATGGCTATGACCCATTTGTTTTCCAGAACCTGGACGGAATCCTCGCGGACTGCCTGGAGTCTTTCTCCATCGAAGGAGAAATCTAATGCATTGGCAAACCTCGTCCCGATAATAACAAATTCCGGGCCTTGCTGATAGTAGGCGCTTCCGAGGAAGGACATGTTTTTGGATACTACCAAGGTGGTATTGCTGAGTGAATCAAATGAGAAGGACAGCATAGGAGGTAGGAGGTCGCCAGAGGCCAAAATATAGTCATGATCACTGCTGTATTGTTCGATGAGGAGTTGATGGAAGTTTTCAAGTCGCCATTGAATGATGTATGGTTTTATCAAGGAGAGGTACAGAAAAAATCCGACAAAGCCGATCAGCACAGTCAGCTTCAAAAGCTGAAAGAATCTCATGTCATGAATTGACTTGAACCGCGGTTTGTTCAAAACCTCCTCTCTCGTAAGTTGAGGAGAATTGGGGTCGTGCTTTGGTTTTGGAGTATCATTCCCATAGCGCTCCTTGATCTTTTTGAATGATTCTTTAGGCTTTCGCTTGTAATCCTCTTTCCTCATTCCAAAACCCATGTAGCCCATATGTCCAAAATTTTGGCTTTGGTCCAAGATAACGCACAGAATGCAGACTGGGTGTCTGGCTGGCGCTGTTTGGATCCGCGTTGTACAGTTCATACCTGAAGTCTATTAGTGGAAGGCTAAACCAGCTGTCGGGCTGGATTAAAAATCCAGCCATATCTGGCTTCGAGATGCCCTTCGGAACATCTCGAAGAGCTCTTGTGGATCTGCGTTGCTACAGTCAATGTCTGATGCCCTTTAGTGAAAGGCTGCGGTCGCTTAGTGAATGTCTGAGGTCCTACAGTGAAGTTCTGGGGTGTGTTCGTTGATGTTTGTGTTACTACAGTCAATGGCTCTGTTCCTACAGTTGAAGGTTGAGTTGGGCCAGTTGCATGCTGCGGTACTATAGTCAATGCCTGAGGTCCCTCAGTGAGAGACTGCGTCGTCTCGGTCAACAATCACGGCATCACAGTGAAACGTTGCACGATCTCGGTTGAGAATTGCGTCGTGATAGTGGAGTTCCGCGCTTTTGTAGTGATTTGTTGCGACTCAATAGCGCGGATCAGAAGAGATTTAGATATCTCAAAAAAGAAGCCCATAAACCCATTTTGGCTTCCATAGCTCCTCGACATGTTCCGAAGGGCATGTCGAGGTACAGATCAATGGAGATTTTAGATCTCCCAACACTGGTTCAAGCGTCCGCTTGGACCTTTTGTAACTTGCTGCCGTGAGCAGGAAATATAAATTTAGAGATCAAGAGAGCTTATACTTCGTGAGCTTTGCCACTGTTCATTGGATTGACTTGTTCGTTCGGCCCGAATACTCGGAAATTTTACTTGAGAGTTTAGCGCATTGTCAGGAGAAAAAAGGTCTGGAAATCTGGGCTTGGTGCATTATGCCTAGCCATGTTCATCTCATCATTGGAACCAAAGGCCGGCCCATGCAGGACATTCTGCGCGATTTCAAGAGCTTTACCTCTAAAAAACTAAGAGAGGAGATAACGGCTAATCCATCTGAAAGTAGGCGAGAATGGATTATTTGGATGATGGAAAGGGCAGGCCAAAGGAACGCAAACAACAACGGATGGCAGTTGTGGCAACAGCACAACCACCCAATAGAATTAAGCAATAGCCAAATGTTCACTCAAAGACTGGAATACTTGCATTCTAATCCGGTAGTTTCAGGTTTTGTAGATGAAGCGGAACATTGGATATACAGCAGTGCCATTGATTATGCGGGAGGAAAAGGCAGATTGGACATATGCATTGCGGAATAGGCACAAGCGGACGCTTGCGCCAGAACTGGAAGGGTGGGAGTGAGGACATAGCTCCTCGACATGTTCCGAAGGGCACAAGCGAACCATAATCGGCCAATATCTATGGATTAGTGATTCAAAGCGGAGACCATGATGACTACCGATGGCCAGCTGTCAGGCTGGATTAAAAATCCAGCAGTATCTAGCTTCGAGATGCCCTTCGGAACATCTCGAAGAGCACTTCTATTCGCTGGAGATATGCGCCCGCCTTACGTTCCCCGATCCCCTTTGCTCGTGAAATCCTCTGACTTAAGCCTCCCGGTTCACATCAAACTTCTCGAGATAGTCCGCCACCCGGCGTACGAACATGCCTCCCAAAGCGCCATCGACCACCCTGTGGTCATAGCTGTGGCTGAGGAACATTTTGTGGCG
Source organism: Cyclobacteriaceae bacterium (assembly GCA_965601475.1). Classification (GTDB taxonomy): domain Bacteria; phylum Bacteroidota; class Bacteroidia; order Cytophagales; family Cyclobacteriaceae; genus JAWPMT01. Next base: position 4,666,353 of record OZ271832.1, read on the forward strand.
TATCCCGATGAAATCACCTTCAGGCGTTTCGATCACGGCAGGCTTCTTCTGGATGGTGCCCAGGGCCATGATCGCTACTTGCGGTTGTACGATGATCGGCGTACCCATCACATTGCCAAATGAGCCCACATTGGAAACGGTGTAGGTGCCTCCTTGCAATTCGTCCGGTTTTAATTTGTTCTCCCTGGCTCGCTTGGCCAGGTCATTGACCCGCTTGGTGAGCCCCAGGATGTTCATTTGGTCGGCATTGTGGATGACAGGTACGATCAGGTTACCTGACGGCAATGCGACGGCCATACCGATATTGATGTCGCTTTTCTTGATGATCCTTGTGCCATCTACCTGGATGTTGATCATGGGGTAGTCCTTGATGGCCTTGATAAGCGCTTCAATGATGATGGGCGTGAAAGTCAGGTTTTGACCTTCTCTTTCCTTATAGATTTTCTTGTTGGCGTGACGCCACTTGACCATATTGGTCACGTCAGCTTCTACGAAAGAGGTCACGTGCGGAGAAATGGCTTTGGATGCTACCATCCGCTCGGCGATCATTTTGCGCATGCGATCCATCTCGATGATTTCGTCCTCTCCGGAGATCACCGCAGGGACTGTTTCCACTTTCCGTGTTTCTACTCCATTGCTGGCAGGAGCTGGTGCAGCCGGTGCTGTGATGGCAGGTCGTTCCACCTTCTCTTTGAGATAAGAGAGAATGTCATTCTTAGTGACTCGTCCATCTTTTCCTGTGCCTTCGATCCGCTCCAGTTCCGGTAAGCTGACGCCCTCTTCTTTGGCAATGTTGCGCACCAGGGGAGAGTAGAATTTGCCAGACGAGGATGTGGCCGGAATTCGCTCGGTGGCCGCAGTGGAGTGTTCGGCCATCGCTTCGTTGAGCAGGGCGGAGGCGGCTTCAACGGGGCTATTCGTTTCGCTGGCAGCAGCGGCAGGGGGTGTCTGAACTTCCACTTCTTCTCCTTCCGTGCTGATAATGGCGATGGGTTTTCCGACTTGCACCACGTCGCCTTCCTGAGCCAGGATCTCTTTCAAGACACCTGCATGCGTGGAAGGGATTTCAGTATCCACCTTGTCAGTAGCTACTTCCAACAGGCTCTCATCCTCTTCGATGGTGTCTCCAACGTTCTTCAACCAGGAAAGTACCGTACCTTCCATCACACTTTCTCCCATTTTGGGCATAAGTAGCTCCACTGTCGCCATAGAAAATTCGTTTTTAGTTCATTTTTGGGTTTAACAAAGATAAAATATTTTGTTGATCACTGTAAAAAATTAGTTCTAAACATGTTCAACGCGAGTACCGTCGCAAACTTGATGTTCAATTCACGGTTTTTTGTGAAGTGCATCTCCCTGGCTACGGTTTTATGCTCGTCGGCATAGCCAATCCACACGGTGCCTACTGGTTTCTCATCTGTACCACCTCCGGGCCCGGCAATACCACTGGTGGATATGCCTACAGTTGTATTCAAGCGCTGCCTTACACCCTGGGCCATTTGTTTCACCACTGCTTCGCTTACTGCTCCATGGGCTTGCAAGTCTCCTTCGGAAACGCCTAGAAGCGATTTCTTCACTTCATTGTCGTAAGCGATAACGGATCCCTGAAAGTAGTTGGAGCTCCCCGGGATGCTGGTGATGGCTGCCGCAACGTTCCCGCCTGTGCAGCTTTCTGCCGTGCTAATGGTTGCACCATTTGCCTTGAGCAGGTCGCCAATGACATGCTCCAGTTCGTCATCATCGAATCCAAATACATGTTCCTCAATGAGGGGGAGCAATTGATCTATGCTTTGTTGTATTTCTTCGCGGAGTGCTTTAGCGTCGGTTCCAGCGCCAGTGATTCTGAGCTTCACCTGGGCATAGGAGGGTAGGTAGGCCAGTTTTTGGTTTGATGGCAAATTTTCTTGCCAGTCTTTGATTATGGCGGCCAGGCGGGACTCTGGTATACCCACGGTTTTCACGATTCGATGGACAATCATTTCCTTCTGAAAGCGTTGTGACAGTCTCGGAAGGACATCTTTTTCCATCATGGCTTTCATCTCATAGGGTACGCCAGGCATGGAAACAAAGATCTTTCCTCCCTCCTCAAACCACATACCCGGCGCGGTACCCATGGTGTTGGAAATCTTCTCGCAGTTGGTAGGCAGCTCGGCCTGTTTTTCATTCATGATGGTCATGGTGCGGCCAGCTCGATTGAAAAGGTCCTTGATCTCTTGCAGCGCTTCTTCATTCAATTCCATTCCCACCCCAAAGTACTTGGCCAGGGTGGGTTTGGTGAGGTCATCCGAGGTGGGGCCCAGTCCGCCTGTGATGAGGATGATGTCAGCTCTGGAGGTAGCCTCCTCAAGTGCCTGCAGGATGTGTTCTTCCGTGTCGCCGATGGTAGTTTTTTGGTGAACCTTGACGCTGATGTCGTCGAGTTTGCCGCTCATCCAGTGGCTGTTGGTGTCTAAAGTCTGACCGTAAAGTATTTCGTCTCCTATGGTTATGATTTCTGCTCTTGCAGGCATTGAGATGGGGTTATGTTATTGAAATTTGAAATTCTTGAGCCTGGTATTACATGCCTCCGGCTAGTCAACAAGATTAACTATCTTGCAGGGAATTTTGTGATACCTCGCTGGACATGTTAACTGAGATTCAAGAGAAAAAGCTCACTCACTACTTTGATATCCTCGATTTTGATAACAACAAACTGATCGAAAAAGATGATTTCACCAATATCGGTGAGAATTTGTGCGTGCTTTGGGGCTTCAAGCCCGGCACTGACAAATACCAGGAATACATTGACAAGTGTGAGCACCTTTGGGTGAGTTTCCGACAGTTTATTGGCCGTGATGTTGCCCAAAGCGCCAGCCTGGAAGAGTGGCTGGAATTTGCTGACAAGGGGATCGTCAACGGTAGCGATGAACTCTACGAGAAACATGTCAACCAGTTTGTCAAAGACATTTTTGACGTTTTCGATGCCAATGGCGATGGTTTCATCTCATTGGACGAGTACATTGATCTTTTTATGGCCTATCGTATCGAGATACGGTACTCAGCCAAGAGCTTCACCAAAATTGATCTCAACAAAGACGACATGATCAGTCGCGAAGAACTATTAAGCGCCGTCAAGGAGTTTTATCGTAGCAATGACGAAAATGCTCCAGGTAACTGGCTTTTCGGTTTCTGGGATGGTGCAGGTTGGTAATGGCTTCTGCTTTTAATTAATTCAACACGATCCGGGATTCGGAGATTCGTGCCTTTCTATTTTTGCAAAAATCGATAACATGAGCGAAAAGAGCTTCCGTCGACATACGATTACGGCTGCATTACCTTATGCCAATGGACCCATTCATATTGGGCATATGGCGGGCGTCTACGTGCCGGCGGACATATATGTCAGATACCTACGACTGAAGGGTGAAGATGTCGCCTTTGTTTGTGGATCCGATGAGCACGGTGTGGCCATTACATTACGCGCACGCAAGGAGCATAAAACTCCCCAGCAGGTGGTCGATCAATACCACGAGCAGATCAAGCAATCTTTCGAAGACTTTGGAATTGGTTTTGATGTCTATTCGCGCACTTCTGCCAAAATACACCACGAGACTGCCGCTGAGTTCTTCAAGGAGCTCCATGACCGCGGGCTTTTTGAGGAAGAAGTTTCGGAGCAATTTTATGATGCTGCGGAAGGGCAATTTCTGGCCGATCGATATATCAAAGGCACTTGCCCTGTTTGTGGGTTTCCTGAGGCCTACGGTGATCAATGTGAAAACTGTGGTTCTACGCTGAGCCCCTCAGAGTTGAAGGAACCTAAGTCCATGTTGAGCGGCGAACCTCCGATATTGAAAGAAACAAAACACTGGTATTTTCCTCTGGACCAATATGAAAATTGGCTTCGTGAGTGGATACTGAAAGACCACAAAGAGTGGAGGTCTACTGTCTATGGACAATGTAAGAGCTGGATTGATGGCGGTCTACGTCCGCGGCCAATGACCAGGGACTTGGACTGGGGTATCCCCGTGCCTATCGAAGGTGCTGAGGGGAAGGTGCTGTATGTGTGGTTCGATGCGCCTATTGGTTACATCTCTGCAACGAAGGAATGGGCGCAGCAGAATGGTAAGAATTGGGAAGATTACTGGAAACGAGAAGATACGCGTTTGATTCATTTTATTGGTAAGGACAATATCGTCTTCCATTGCATCATCTTTCCTTCTATTTTGAAGGCAGAGGGATCATACGTCCTCCCGGAAAATGTCCCCGCAAATGAATTCCTCAACCTGGAGAATAATAAGATATCCACTTCACGCAATTGGGCGGTGTGGTTGCATGAGTACCTGGAAGATTTTCCTGGCAAACAGGATGTCCTGAGGTATGTGCTTACCAGCAATGCACCAGAGACCCGAGACAATGACTTCACCTGGAAAGACTTCCAGGCCCGAAATAACAGTGAGCTGGTAGCTATTTTAGGCAATTTCGTGAACCGTGCTGTGGTGTTGACGCACAAATATTATGAGGGAAAAGTACCAGAATATGAGCGACTGGAGCCGGTGGACGAAGCAGTTCTAGAAGATCTTGAGCAATATCCCAGACGAATCGCCGAACGCCTGGATCAGTTCAAGTTCAGGGATGCTTTAGGGCAGCTGATGGAAGTAGCCAGGATAGGTAACAAATACCTGGCGGATACAGAACCCTGGAAACTCATAAAAACAAATCCTGAGCGAGTAAGCGCTATCATGAACACTGCCTTGCAGCTCGTAGCGAACTTGTCAGTATTGGCAGAACCTTTCTTGCCGGCTACGGCCGCAAAGATTAGGGTAGCACTGAATTTGGAGACTATGCCATGGTCCGCTGCTGGTAAGGAGATTTTGGATGTAGGTCAAAGTATTGAGAAGCCGTCCTTACTCTTCGAAAAAATTGAAGATGAGGATATCGAAAAACAAATACAGAAACTAATGGATACAAAAGCTGCCAATGCGCAGGAACCTGCTGTGCAGGCCAATCCACTCAAAGATGAGATCACCTATGACGATTTCATGAAGATGGATCTGAGGGTGGGAGAGATACGCTCAGCAGAGAAAGTTGAGAAGTCGAATAAACTATTGAAGTTTACCGTTGACACTGGTATCGATCAGAGAACAATCCTCAGTGGCATCGCAAAGCACTTTTCCCCAGAAGAGATGGTTGGCAAGAAGGTTGTAGTCCTGGCAAATTTAGCTCCCCGTAAAATCATGGGTGTGGAGTCGCAAGGCATGATATTGTTCGCCGAAAATGAAGATGGTGCTTTGAAAGCGGTGACTCCGGATGAAGCAGCGGAAAATGGATCTGGTATAAGCTGACGGGACGCTTCCTATGGGGCCATATCGGGGAGTTTCCTACCAACCCATGTCCTTGGTTGGGTGGTAGACTTTGCCGTTTTTGATGATGGTTTTTTCCATCAGGATATGCCTAGGGTCCAGAAGTGGGTTTTGGTGAAAGATGACGAGATCAGCTTTTTTCCCCACTTCCACAGATCCGCGATCCCCCTGAACACCTAAAGCCTGTGCGCCGTTCCAGGTGGCTATCTGAAGTATATCTGCCATGGGAATGCCAGCTTCTGCGAGCAAGAGCAATTCCGATAGAAAGGCCTTTCCACCCGCTTTGCAATCTGTACCTATCCGTAATGTGAGCCCTTTTTCATGGGCATTTCTTACGATTTCAAGAAAGGTGTCCAGCGCTTCATTCAATCGGGCAAGCTGCCTATCACTCAATTGAAAGTTATCGTCGGGCAGCTGGAAGTAGGTCCTCCTGCAAAACGCCGCGAATGTGTGAAGTGTGGTGGAGAGGGTGCAATTGTGATTGATGAGGTGTTGGGTCAATCGGTCCCTCTTGTTGCGAAAAAAATCATGGTCATCTACAAACTTGATTTTTTCGAGTGCGAATGGCCAGTAGCAATTGAGTGTCGGATAGTGCTCCTCCATGATCCTGATCAATCCCAACCCCTGACGATCAAACTCGAAGGCATCGTTGGAGAGGGTATTGGCGTGCTGAAAATGGCGGATGCCCATATTTGCAGCCTGACCCATTGGCACGTTGTGTTCGTCAATGTGGGCATATAACTTCATGCCCAGGGAGTCTGCCATTTTGGTTACTGATTTTAGTTCGGAAGAACCAAGTCTCCAGTAGGCTTTAAGGTGCTGGATGCCTTTGCTATGATATTCGGTTACTTTGGCTTTGGCTTCAATGGGTGATCGCACCACGATGTGGCCGAGGTAGGTTTCGCTGGCATCGTCGGAGATCAACGCACTTCCTGTGTTGAAAAGGTCTGGGTAAAGGGGGTTGCTGTCCTGTTGCCATTTCAAGGTCACATCCAGCCACGCTTCGGGTTGACCCATATCGGCAACCGTGGTCACTCCATAGCGCAAGTAGGTGTTGGCGAACTTCTTCCGGATGTTAATGATTGAATCATCCAGAAGGCGGGATGGGGCTTCCTCACCGTCACCAAAAATATCAGTCAGGTGAATGTGCGTATCTATGAATCCAGGAACTACCAGCATGCCTGGAGCTTTGAGTGTCTTCTCAGCATCGATCTGTACATCGCCTGCTGCTATCAGGGCGATTTGTCCTTCTTGAATGCAGATGGTCTGATCCGTTTTTAACTCCTTGGTTCTCGTATTCAGAATGCTTACTCCAGTGATAGCCAGATCGAACCTTGTGGAAGAACTACAGGCACAGACCAGTGCCAAGAGCAAACAACCATAGCTCAGTGTGAAATGAGAATTCATGCCTTTTACCTTTTTTCGACCTTGACGACCTAAAGTATGGTGCTAAGCAAACTATGACGTTCAATAATCCATATTTGAACATCTTGAGCTATCAGATTCGAATGGTGAGTCTCAGGTCCATCCACGATTACCAACTAAGGGAAATTGGTCAGGAAGCGTTTCGTTGCATGAGCGACATAAGACTTGAATTTTGAGCCGAAGCTTCAAGCGTTGATGGGAAAGAATCTAGATTTGGCCCTCATAACTTGCAACATGAAAAAGACGAATTGGATTTACTTGGTTGCCATCCTGATATCCGGAGCCTGCTCCCAAACTGCTCAGGTACCGGCAACTGTCGAGGATGAAGCGTATACACTGGCTAAGCCCAAAGCAGCATGGGTAGCGGAGCGGGTGGATGCGGCCCGTAGTCGGTTGAGCCAGACAGAGGCGGGTCAACTGGTTTGGAAATCCATGGAATTTCACGGAGGGCTCTCCCGATGGTGGACGAATGGTCCGGTGTATTACCGCTTCAATTATCAACCTCGCAATGGCACGGGCACGCCCAGGGATACCTATGAGCTTGCCGATTACTGGTCTTCGCTTACCAGACATCAAAGGGTGAGTAATCCCTCGGTAGAGTATGGCTGGGATGGTGAGAAGGCCTGGTATTTCCCAGACTCTGCCCAAATACCCTACAACACTCGTTTTTGGGCCTTGACCCCTTACTATTTTGCAGGAATGCCATTTGTATTTGCGGACGAAGGTGTATCGCTGGCGTTAGAAGATGCTACCGCGTATGAGGGTGAGGAGTACCATATCGTACGTGTTACATTCGGAGAAAATGTAGGAGATGCACCTGACGACTATTACGTGCTATACATTGATCAGGAGATGTTCAGGCTGACGGCCATTCGATATGTTGTCTCATATCCGGGTTATTTCCCGGAAGGAGGCCACACCCAGGAGAAGCTCATGACCTACGAAGGTGAGCAAGAGGTTCAGGGGATTACTTTTCCGGTAAAGCATCGTACTTTTATGTGGGAAGTGGATGGTAGCCTGGGTGCCTATGTTACGGATACAGAGCTCTCAGAGATAGCGTTTCGTCCTGATACTGAGCGGTCCTATTTCGAAGCTCCGGCAGGAAGCTACAGCATGACCACGCTGGTCGAATAACTGGCGCAGCGGGCTTTTCAGCAATTTTTTTCGCAATTGGAGAGGAGTTGCTTCTTTTTGGCAACACGTTCTTCTATATTAAGTCTCTATTATTCAACCACTTAAGATTGTACTTGACTAATTGGTATGGTGCAAGCAATGCTATCGGAAGCAGAGATTCAGGCGATTGACGAGCTACTGGGAGAGACCAAATCCTTGTTTACCGATGGCTATAACAACGTAATCAAGGCGGCCTACCATCATGACTTTTTGCCCACCCTCGTTAGCCTATTGAAGAAAGTTTACTTTCAACGACGAGCCATCCATGACCCTCGCATTGTTGAAGCACTTCTTTCTATTTCTCTTTACAACTGCAGCAATAAGTATTGTTATGTCATACATTCCGGATGGTTATTGCGTCAAGGATTGAGCTTTTCTCAAGTCACCAACATCAGGGAGTTTCTCGAGCTACCTGATGAGCTACCCGATCATGAGCGCTTTTCTAAGTTGCTAAAGCTTTCATTTTTTGCTTTTCGCGAGAAGAATTTGTCCATTGAGAACCTGAGGGTGGTCCGTGAGTTGCTCTCTGAAGATGAGTTTTGGGACTTTGGCAATATCATTTCCCTCGGTCATTTCCTGGAATTCCTCGTCACCACATTCAGTGACGAGATCAATCTCGAGAAGGAAGCAATCATTCGCGATAGCGGTGGTAGAACCTTGAAGGAGTTTGCGGATTTTGTCCAATACTATGAAGCGAAAGAGGCAAAGCTGGCCAGGGAATATCATCAAATTCCTGTTTTTGTGATTTGCTCTTACTGCAAAAGTCTAAAGGACATCGAAGGGAATTGGCATCCAATTGAGTCCATTATCAGTCGCCTTCCACCGGAATTGGCCTTCTCTCATGGCATCTGTGAAGACTGTCTGAAGAAATACACCGCAGCCACAGCATCTTGAAGCCTGCGGCCCTTCGTCTAACGATTGAGGTTCTTTTCTTCCAGGGTTACGTCCTTATCTTTCCTGTAGTGCATCTTGATAAATACCAGCACCTCCTCAGCTCCGGCATCCAGGCAAGCCTTTTGGGCGTCTTCAGCTATCCGTTGTACCTGTTCATAGGGTCCTTCGATAACAGTATCCATCGGAGTAACTAAATAGCGCAATCCAGATTCCTGTATGACTGCAATGGCTTTGTCCACGAGGTCATATGTCTCTTTGCCTTCCGCTTTAGGAACGATCTGCAGTGAATAGTGAATTTTATGATTTGTCATTTTGCGTTTTTTAAATGTTCTGAAATTAGCCATCCCGCTGTCCAACAAGCCTGGAAGTTGAAGCCACCAGTAAGGGCATCGATATTGAGCGCTTCTCCACCCATGTAGAGGCCGGGAAATCGCTTTGCTTCCATGTTTTCCAAACTTACCTCTGAGAGCTCCACGCCGCCACAAGTCACAAACTCCTCTTTGAAGGTGCTTTTGCCAACGACCTGAAACCTGGACTGTATCAGCTCTTCGATCAGTCTGTTTTTGTCTTTTTTGGTCAGTTCGCTAAGAGGGGTTGTTTCTGAAATCCTGAGGTATTGCAGCAGGTTCTCGAAATACCTTCTTGGACAACCAGGGATTCTTAAGTTACCGACCTGTTTCTTATGGCTGGAAGTAATTTGCATGGCCAGCCAGTTCCTGAATTGATCCGATGTCTGGTTGATGAAATTCACAATGATGTCGAACTGATAATCAACCCGTGCCAGCTCCTGGGCTCCCCAGGCAGATAGCTTGAGAATGGCCGGGCCGCTCAGTCCCCAATGCGTAATGAGTAGCGGTCCTGCCTCTTTCAGTTTGGTCTTGACGACCTGCACGTTGGATTCCTCAAAGGAGATACCCTGGAGTTGCTTTAGTCTCTGGTCCTTTATGTTGAAGGTGAAGAGCGAAGGCACACGTGGCGCTAGTTTCAATCCCACATCAGCCAGCATAGACCAGGACTTCTCCGAGGCTCCCGTGGCCACTACGACCTTATCAAAAACCAACTCTTCCTTATTCACCAATAGAAGCCAGCCCTTGGGTGTGGAGCGGATATCCGATACCAACTGTCCTCTATGAGTCTTAACTCCTAGGACCTGAGCCCTTTGGGTGAATAGGTCGACTATCGTTTTGGATTCATTGCTCTCCGGAAAGACGCGTAGATCTTCTTCGGTTTTGGTTTTCACGCCATGCTCCAATAGCCAACGTCGCATTTCTGATGTGCCAAAACACGCGAACGGTTTGTAGAGTTTTTTGCTTCCCCTGGGGTAGAACGTTGTAAGCTCGGAGGGCTGCTCACGGGCATTGGTGACATTGCATCGGCCTCCACCAGAGACTTTCACTTTGCTCAGAACCTTTGCAGACTTTTCGAAGATAGTGATGTCGGCGTGCTTGTTTTTCTCCGCGATATTGATGGCCGTGAAGAATCCTGTCGCCCCTCCTCCGATAATCGCAATCCTCATCTGGCGATGGTGTATAATATGTGTTCGGAAAGCGTATGACCTGGCGTGAGCGCGGGATGCAAGAAAGTGCCTTCATAGGTCATTCCAATTTTGCGCATCACATTTTCGGACCTCAGATTCTTCACAGTGGTGAAGGAAAAAATCTGCTTTAGGTCGAAGTTGGAAAAAGCCCAGTCGAGACATCCTTTTGCTCCTTCAGTGGCATAGCCCTTGTTCCAGTATGGCGACCCTAACCGCCATCCGATCTCGATTGCTGGTGTGAAAGTGGCTTTAAATTCAACCTTGCTTATCCCGATGAATCCAATCAAATCATCACTGGTCTTGAGGGTAACCGCGAAGAAGCAAAATCCAAAATCGTTGAATGACCGGAGCTGTTTTTGGATAAATGACAACGATACCTGTTCATTCTGTAGGGATGGAAAGAACTCCATGACCTTTGGGTCTTGATTGATTTCCAGAAGGCTGGGGAGATCTGTGTGATCCCAGGTTCTGAACTTCAATCGACTTGTTTCAAAAACAGGCTCAGCCATTGTGGAAATTCATAGCCCTTTCAATGCCTATGGCGGTGAAGGCAAGAATGGATTCGACGGCACGATCCAGGTGCAGCACGAGCTCTTCGACTTCTTTCTTGGAGAAATTGCTGAGTACGTAATCAACTTGATTGCCCTTGTGGAAGTCATCGCCGACACCAACACGCAGGCGTGGATAGTCCTGTCCGCCGGTGAGCTGCTCGATACTTTTAAGACCATTGTGTCCCCCTGCCGATCCTTTCTGTCGCATTCGCAGCTTTCCATAGGGTAGGGCGATATCATCCGTGACGACGAGGAGATTTTCTTTAGGGACCTTCAAATCTTTGAGCCAGTAGTTGACGGCCTTGCCGCTGAGGTTCATGTACGTCGTCGGTTTGATCAAATGCAACTGCCTGCCTTTGTGCTTGCCTTCGGCTTTGAACACGTAGCGCCCCTGGTCAAATTTGACATCTAATTTGTCGGCCAGTCGGTCGAGGACCAGAAAACCAATGTTGTGCCTGGTCATTTCATATTCCACGCCAATGTTGCCCAGTCCTACTATCAGGTACTTCATATTTCGGGATTCAACCTAACAAAAAAAGTCCTGCCAAGGCAGGACTTATCAACTTTGCTTTATTTCTATTAAGCTTCAGCTTCAGCTTCTTCCTCTTCAGCTTCTTCTCCAGTTTTTCCACGCATGGCTCTAGGCACTTCCACGGAGCATAGGGATACCAAAGGACTGTTCTGAATTTCGTAATCGCCTTGAGATAGTTCACGTACCTTGATGGTCTTTCCGAGTTTCAAATCGTTGATATCAATGGTAATGAATTCAGGCATATTGGCAGGAAGGGCTTTCACCTTCAGGTGCGTAAGCTTCATGATCAACTTTCCTCCGCTTTGTACACCTGGCGCATTACCTTCTGTCTTCAGCGGAATTTCCATGGTCACAGGCTTGTCGTCGAACAATTCCAAGAAATCAGCATGCAAAATGACTTCACTCACTGGGTGAAATTGCAGGTCCTGCAATATTGCGCGCACTTTCTTTCCCTCGACGTTCAATTCGACGAATCTCGCTTCGGGTGTATAGACCACATCACGAAACAGGATCATGGGAGCATAGAAATGAGTTTGTTCTTTCCCTCCGTAGAGTACGCAAGGAACATTACCGTCGGCACGAAGTTGCTTAGCTTCTGTCTTGCCGAGATTTGCTCTGTTATACCCTATAATCTCAACAGTTTTCATAGTTATTATTTGTTATTAATGTCTCTTATAAATAAGGAGCTGATGGACTCGTGGTCATGGATTTTGCGGATTCCCTTCGCAAAAAGATCCGCAACGGTCAGCACCTTAATCTTCTCTGATCGTTTTTGCTGGGGGATAGTATCTGATATGATTACTTCCTCAAGCTCAGACCCTTCAATATTTTCATAAGCACTTCCTGAGAGCACGCCGTGTGTACATATGGCCCGTACCGATCTTGCACCCTTTTCTTTGAGGATTCCGGCGGCCTTGCAGATGGTACCGGCAGTATCGATCATATCATCCACCAGAACGACATCGCAGTCGGTTACATCCCCAATGACCTGCATCGATGCTATCTCATTGGCTCGCTTCCGGTGCTTGTCACAGATTACCATATCCACTTTGAAGTACTTGGCATAAGTTCGAGCTCTGGCACTGCCGCCCACGTCCGGAGAGGCTATTATCAGGTTCTCTAGTCCCAGGCCATTGATGTACGGCACGAAAATGGAGGCCCCGTCGAGGTGATCTACAGGAAAGTCGAAGAATCCCTGAATTTGACCAGCGTGCAAGTCACAGGTCATGATCCTACCAGCTCCGGCGGCCGACAAAAGGTTGGCCATGAGCTTTGCGGCAATGGCCACGCGCGGTTTGTCCTTTCGGTCCTGCCGAGCATACCCATAGTAAGGAACCACCACCGTAACTGAAGACGCACTTGCTCTTTTCGCCGCGTCAGTCATCAGCAGCAACTCCATGGTGTTTTCCGCAGGTGGCATTGTGGATTGGATGAGAAATACATCACACCCGCGTACTGTTTCTTCGAAGTAGAAGCTTATTTCTCCGTCGCTGAAGCGCCGAGAGCTGCATTTGCCGAGGGGTTTGCCGAAGTAGTGCGCAATTTTACCAGCGAGTACTTCGGTGCCTGTTCCTGCGAAAATCTTTACTGATGACATGCTTTCCCTCAAAATAAATGTTCCCGACTGATTTAGCCGGGAACTTTGCTGTTGGCCTACTAGGGCTCGAACCTAGACTCTTCTGAACCAAAATCAGACGTGTTGCCAGTTACACCATAGGCCAAAACGGACGGCAAAATTATCTTTTCTTCTCAAAAGATAAAAACCCTATATGAAGAAAGTTTGGTTGCCGCGTGCTTACCAACGAAAAAAGGTTCTGTCATCCAATAATATGGAGACAGCAGCCAAAATAAAAAGCCCCTGGACTGGGGCTTTTATTCCTCATTGTAAACAACCAATTCCTAAAATGAAGAGTATTTCTTAGTCAAAATCGATAGACTCCACTTCCTCCCAGGGGATGTAAGTAGGCCTTGAATTTTCGAATACCAGTATTCCAGTGTTTTTCTCGGTAACATCCTGACTTTCCTCCAATCGAAGCTTCATACCATTTTTCAATTCCACTTCTGAATACCGGTAGCTCTTGGGTGCTATGCTTTTTACGTTCCTAAAGGGGATGATATATTCCAGATCGTCATCCTGTCCATGTAATATTTCGATATCGAATTCTTCGTCGAGGTCAAAGATGATTCTTCCCTTAAGCGAGCCTTGCCGTGTGTTGACCACTCCTGAGATAGGTTCCTTGTCCTTGAAGTCATTGTAAGCTTTGCCGCTACTGGGAGGGGTCGTGAAAGTGACTTTTTCAAAGTCTCTCCATCGAATATCAACACGGCCCACACCTTCTATGGTGACAATGATACCGTCGTTGTCGCTGTTGACATCATTGCTACCTCTGAGAGTCATGTCTCTTCCGGATTTCAAGACAATTCCCGCTCTGTTTCCCAGATTTTCTATTGAAGCGATTTTACCGAAGGGGATGGATACATCTCCGTCGTAGGTATCACCGTCAAGGACATCGGTCGATACACGTTCATCATGATCCCATTGAACAAAACCGGTGAATTCTCCATAATCCGTTTCCACTGTGCCATAAAGAGGTTCTCCAAATTTTCGATCCAATTTCTTCGGGGTGGGGATGAATTCAATTTCTTCTATACGGCTCCAACTGATCTCAACCTCACCAATTTCCTCATCAAGGATTCTGATCCTGGTGCCGATGTCATTGTAGCCATCACCATCCACCTCGAATCGTGTGCCATCTCGGAGTTCTACCTCTACATCGTTTCTTCGATATACTTTCAACGACTTGAGCTCACCGAATTGACAACTGAACTGATGTGTGAAAGACCTTCGTCCCCAACGATCACCCCAATTGCTGCTGAACCAGGTGGACACCTGGTCTCCCCAGTCGCTTCTCCGTCTAAGGTCTTCTATATCCTCACGGCTCAGGTAATCAATATTGGGATTGTCGGTCTTGGAGCTGTTGAACATATCTGTCCAGTAAATCTCTTCCTTACCCCACCGGAGTGGACCCTCATAGATGCGACCTTCTTCGGTACTGATACGCCCATAGATAAATCCTTGATCCTGTGCGCGGGCTTCTTGCGGCAACATGACAAACTGAAGTGCCAGTACAACTACGTAAGACTTGATTAGGTGATTCATTGCTTTGCTGTTTAGTTTCCTGATGTGCCAACAGCCTTAGGAGAGAAATCAACAGATCGGGAACATCCCGATCTGCTGAAAAGCATTTGAGTTTTTGACCTAAGGGCATCCACTAATTGTGAATGGTTGACCCTTCGAAGATGAAGTACTTTGCTTTATATAAAAAGTTACTTCCGATGAGGTGGGCCCTCACCTTACCGAATCGGGATATCGCATGGATGTAATGTTCAGGAAAAAGCCAGGGAAAAGTCTGAGTAGCGACAACCTTCTTGAAATCAATTGCGGGAAGTATACGTACTACACTGTGTTGCTTTTTGCACTATACAATTATTGCTATGGAAGTATTGGATTATTCTCCTGCTTTGACAGTAGAAGAAATCGAGCGGCTTGGGGCCTTGGACGATTATGGTCTGATGGAGACACTCCCTGAAAAGGAGTATGACGATATCACCAAATTAGCCGCATTCATCTGCAAAACACCCATCAGCCAAATAACGCTGGTAGGGGATACCCATACCTGGTACAAGTCCAGTCACGGGATGGATGTACAGGTGGCGCCAAAGGAAATCAGCATCTGTGCTCATACCATCGCCAATCCCAACCAGGCCTTGGAAGTCGGGAACCTGTCTGAGGACGATCGTTTTGCCGCCTTCCCCTATGTAGGGACTAAGGAGAATGATGTGTCGTTTTATGCGGGGGTTCCATTGATCAGTCCCGAAGGACATGCTTTGGGAGCACTTTGTGTTGTGGATTATGAACCACGTAAGTTGAGTGATACCCAGAAGGACACACTGCAGGTGCTATCCAGACAGATCATCCAACTTTTTGAGTTGCACAAAGCCAACAGGAAACAGCAGGTATTGAACAAAGAGTTGGAACTCAGGAATGAGAACCTCAGACGATTTGCTATGGTAGCGGCGCATGATATCAAGGCGCCTCTCGGTAAGATTCGAATGGCAACGGATATGATTCTCACAGACCACGCTTCGGAACTGGGAGGTGAGGTGTTGGACATGTTGTCATTGGTAAACAGATCATCCGATCACCTGCAACACCTCATCCAGGATATTCTTGATCAAAGTAAGGAGGCGCACCTCCTGGCGAAACATAAACGCAGGATTGATTTGGGTGATTTCCTGGCCTCAATTGCGGAGGTCTCCGACCTGGCACACCAGGCTAAGTTTAGCTTTCAGCAGGCTCAGGGAGAGATAACGGCTAACACGGTGGCTCTGGAGCAAATTTTTCTCAACCTCTTTTCAAATGCCATCAAGTACAACAGTAAGGAGTTTCCTGAAATTCAGGTCATATTCGAGGAAGAGGAGGAACAATATACCTTCCAGGTAATTGACAATGGTGATGGTGTTGCATCGGAGGATGCATCCAT
The DNA here is from genome assembly GCA_965601475.1 of Cyclobacteriaceae bacterium. Lineage (GTDB taxonomy): Bacteria > Bacteroidota > Bacteroidia > Cytophagales > Cyclobacteriaceae > JAWPMT01. Next base: position 4,682,348 of record OZ271832.1, read on the forward strand.
ATTCAACCTCTTTAAGACGGGAGACCATAAAGGAAAAGATGGTTTAGGTGTTGGATTGTCCACAGTGCAGCGACTTGTGGAGGGCTTAGGTGGAGATATCACCTATAGCTCCACATTGGGACTGGGCACGACCTTCATTTTCAGCGTTGCCAGGTAAAGCTACATATCCAGCCAAGCCTTAAACTCCGGGGTGCGTTCGGCACTGATGACAATTTCTTCTTCGGCAGGTGGATTTAGTTCTACTTTCAACCGGCCTTTGAAATACGGATGGATTTCTGCAATGGAATCAATGCTGATAAGGAATTGGCGATTGGCTCTAAAGAAGTTCTTTGGATCCAACTGACTACCCACTACTTCCAGCGGCTGATCGATTGGGTATTTCTTGGTGTCTTGGGTGACTGCGTAGGTCAGTTTGTTTTGACTGAAGAAATAGGAGATCTTTTCTACTGGCAGTGCAAGTATCTTGTTCCCGGCCTTGATCATAAATCTTGATTTGAAAGCCTTTTTCTGAGCCTCGATGAGGTTGTACAGATTGTCGAAGTCAGCTGGAAATTTATTTTCCTCTGTTCTCTTGATGTGTCGCTCGATGCTCGCTTGCAGTTTTTCCTTTTGGATGGGCTTCAGCAGATAGTCGATGCTGTTGACCTCAAAGGCTTTGATGGCATATTGGTCGTAGGCCGTGGTGAAAATGACGGGCGTTTCAATCTTTACTTCTCGAAAGAGATCGAAGCTCAACCCATCCAGCAGGCGGATGTCACTGATGATCAGATCCGGATGACTGTTTTCATCGAACCATTTTCTTCCTTGTTCCAGGGACTTGATCTCACCTACAATATCGATGGAGGAATCGATCTCACTGATCATGGTCCTAATACGATCGGCCGCTAGTGACTCGTCTTCCAGTATCAGTATGTTCATAAGGTTTCAACTTCTAACATGGGAACGCTTGCTCGGAATTCCTTTTCGTTTTTCTGAAAAATCAATTCCTCATCGGTAAAATAACTGAATCGCGCCTTGATATTCTTGAGCCCGGTGCCTGATTTGGTTTTCAGATCCTCCGGTTTTTCGAAGAGGGAGTTGCAGACATGTAGGCGATTGCCATTAGTCGTGATCCTGATCTGAAGTGGTCGTGCTTCGGTGATGTTGTTGTGTTTGATGGCATTTTCTATCAGCATCTGAATGGTGAGCGGCGGAAGCATGAAGTAGAATGCGTCCTGGGCGATGTTCAAATCAAAGGAAATGTTCTTCTCAAATCGCGTCTCGATCAGGAATATGTAAGATTGGATGAATTCTAGTTCTTCTTCCAGCGTGACCAGGTCTTCACCTTTGTTGAGCAGCAGTGTTCTGTAGACTTGTGCGAACCTTACCAGAAACTCCTGGGACAAATCCCTGTCTTTGTCAATGAGCGAAGAAAGGATATTGAGGTTGTTGAAGAGGAAGTGAGGATCCAGATGATTTTTCAGATTGGTAAGCTGGCTGATGGTGGTTTCTTTCTGGTAGCGTTCGACTTCCAGCTCGGTCATTTGCCAATGCTTCAGAAAATGAAGTCCGAAGTAAATGGAGTAAGCGGGAACGGTGAGTACAATACCCCAGACATTCATGACGATGATTTGCTCTACAATCGGTGGGTCTTCTGTCAATACCAGTTTGAAGATGAAATAGGCTACATTCAGGACAATCAACGAATAGAATATTCCTGTGAACAACTGGCCAAAGAAGCGTTTTTTCCCAAAGCGCGTCCACGAGAACTTCTGCTCGAAGAAAGATGTGATGCCCTGATTACCCAGCCATAGCAAGATGAACACCATAAGTACCCACCCCGTTGTTAGGTAGTAAGTGTCATCAGGGTTGTTGTAACCCAAGTAAGTTAGTGTGGCTACGAGGGCAATGCCCAATATCCAGATGATCTGCCTTTTCTTCAAGGTGCCTATCATTTCGCTGGCCGGTAAATTAATGAAAACGGGTTTGAAAGGAGCTTAGTCGAAGATGATCTCTTTCACATCTCTCCATCGGATGTAGATGGGGTCTTTTTGGTTTCTCCCGAAGAGCAGGATGCCATCATTGTCTTCGTTGACATCTCTACGCTCACCTAGGAAGATCTCCTCCCCATTTCGGAGTTCGATAGCACAGTATTCGGAGTTTTTGGGTGTGATCCTTTTGATGTTGAAAAAAGGCACCATGTACTCGATTTCGTCATCGTCGGCTTCCAGGGTTTCCACTTCTGATGCCTCATCCACATCATAGATGATTCTGCCTTTGAATTCATCCCGATCATAAGTTAGTACTGTTCCGGAGAGTCCTTTGGGAACTTTGTAACTATCGTAGGATGGACCACTGGATGATACTTCCTCAAAGGTGACGCTTTCAAACACACGCCAGGGAATGTCAATTTTGCCAATATCGTCCACACTTACAATAATGCCATCATTGTCGCTGTTGACATCGTTGGTGCCTCTAAGGAAAAATTCCCGTCCCGAATTCAAGGTGACGTAACTCCCGCCTCTGTCTTTCTCGATGCGTTTGATGTTGGAAAAGGGAATGGACATATCTCCGTCCCGGGAGTCACCGTCCAGGACGTCTTCACCCAATCTTTCATCGTGGTCCCATTGGACAAAGCCCGTGTACGTACCACTTCTAAAGGTCTCGACCGTGCCATAGATAGGATTACCACCCTGTACGCGGAGGTCACTAGGTGTGGCCATGAATTCCACCATTTCAATGCGATCCCAGTCCAATTTTATCTTACCCAATTCCTCATCATAGATCACGATGGTCGAACCCACATCGTTGTATCCTCGGCCGCTGAGCTCTATTTGCATGCCATTCTTCAGTTGAAGGTCAATTCGTGATCTGCCCTTATTTATTATGGCTGCGATGTTGCCGAACTGTGTTGAAAACTCATGACTGACGTGTCCTTTGTTGTCCCAGATACTGGAGAGGCTCCAATCCAGTTCCTCCCAAAAATCCGAGTCATCTGTGTTCTGGTCTCTTTCTACAAAGGATTGATGGTAGCTGTCCCTGGTCTTGCCGGCATTGAAAAAATCATTCCAGAAGGCCTCTTCCTTACCCCACCTAATTTGCCCCTGGTAGGTTTGCCGGTAGGTATGCACTTTACCATAGATATACCCTTCAGTATTTTGAGCATTGGCACTCATCAAAATCATGAATGCAATGACATTGCCAAGTATGATTAGGAGCGTTTTCCTGTGTTTGCCTATGAATCCGGCTTTTTCCATGATCCAAATATGGGGTACGTTAAGTCAACTCAAAAGGGAATTCTTCCGTGGCGGGTAATAGCCGAACCGAATCGGGATATTGAAATGCCGAGGTGGATACGGACAATTCAATTATGGTCGATAAGCATTGATATTCAGGTCTAGCCACCAGGAATAGTGATGATCTAGTCGATTACGGTAGCTGTCCCAGTCTCTTACTTGTTTTGGCGTCCAGCCAATCTCGGCATAGGCCGTAATGCGCGGAAACACCATGTATTGGACTTCGTTCGTGTTTGTCACGGTTTCACTCCACAGGGGAGCTTCCAAGCCCAGGAATTGAGGTGAGTACATTCCATCTACAAAGTCTGCAAGGTCCCAGTTATAGGCGGTCGGTATATCGATCAACCCAGCCCAGTTGAGGCCCAGTGTTGTGGTGGAGTCATACTTCATGTCCAGATAAGCCTTGTGCGCCGGGGAAAAAACCACACTGGCTCCTTTGTCCATTCCTTTAATGGCTTTGTCTGTGTGACGCCACAGTTGGACCACGGCTCTTTCGTCGAGATTGGCCTCAGCCGTCTCATCCCAGCCGATCATGATTTTGCCAGCGTCGTTGACGATTTGCCTGGCACGATTTACGAAAACCAGGTAATCCTCCTGATCTGTGGAATGGCTCTCATCCCCACCAATGTGAAAGTACTGTCCCGGAGTCATTTGGCTAATTTCGGTGATCACATCCCTTATGAATTTGTAGGTAATTTCCTTGTCTACGCAGAGTGAGCTGAAGCCAACCTGCATACCTGTGTAAAGATCTCTCTGCTGGTTGTCGCAATTGAGTTCTGCATAAGAGGCCAATGCTGCATTGGTGTGGCCAGGCATGTCTATTTCTGGAACAATGGTGATGCTTCGTTGGGCTGCATAGGCCACGATTTCCTGGTAGTCTTCCTGGGTTAGGTATCCTCCCGGACCCCCTCCAACTTCAGTACTGCCACCAATTTCCGTGAGCTTGGGCCATGACTTGATTTCGATTCTCCATCCCTGATCATCTGCCAAGTGCAGATGTAAGTGGTTGATTTTGTATCGGGTGATATCGTCAATGACTTGTTTTATTTCTTCGACATCGAAGAAATGGCGCGCAATATCCAGCATCATGCCTCGATAGCCATAGACAGGTCTGTCTGAAATACTACCGGTTGGTATGGCCATACCATAGGTAGTTGAGTCCATGCCAAATCGAACAACCTGTTCCAGGGTGACTAAACCCCAATAATGACCAGCCTCGGTACTGGCAACAATTTTGATGTCGTAGTCATCGATTTCCAGTCGATAGCTTTCAGGAGCCTGCGTTGAGTCGGCGACGAAAAAGATCGTTGTTGTTTCTTCGGGATTGTGCAATGGCTCCCAGCTTTGTATCAACGACTCGACTGCAATTGAGGGGGTGTTCTCTGACCCCCATTGGAGGGCGCCCAGAACATGGTAGCTGCTATCGGAGGAAATCTCAACTGGTTTTGGTAGGATGGGCAGCTCGCCAAGGACTTTTCTGATTTCAAACTGCCGCGGCTGTACGCAGGCTGAAAATAAAATGAGGCTAAGGGCTGTCAGAATAATGGTTCGCATGTGGGAAAATTAGATGATTATTATCAAAGGCTGAGCAGACCTAGGATCGGAGGGGTGACCTGGCTATCTAGACCTGATGGTGGGTAGTGCGCGGGGTTCACCTAATCGCAAGGCGATGGTGGACAAGGCGGACAGCAGGGATATCCTATTTGCTGGGCCACAAGCTGCTCTCTCCTGATCCTTTCTTCACACTCCGTCTATCATATTCCGTTTTTCATGGGTGAGCTTCTTTGCTAGTTTTAGCTGTTACAAATAAATCATCCTATGAAAATGAAATTGACGGTGGCTATGCTTTTGATCGCCACATGGGCTTTGGCCCAACGTACTTTACCACCGGATACCGCCGTGGTAACGACGCACAGTGTGAACATTAAGGGCCAATCGGTACCCTATCGTGCGACTACAGGAACTCAGCCTGTTTGGGACGAGATGGACAAGGTGGCGGCTTATTGCCACTATACCTATTATGAACGGACCGATGTACCGGACAGAGCCTCGCGGCCTTTGTTTATCTCTTTCAATGGTGGTCCGGGGTCGGGATCGGTATGGATGCATCTTGCTTATACTGGTCCCAAGATTCTGAAAGTCGATGACGAAGGATTTCCCGTGCAGCCTTATGGCGTGAAGGATAATCCCAACTCTATTCTCGATGTGGCGGACATCGTGTTTGTGAATCCGGTGAATACTGGTTACTCACGTACGGTGGATAAGGAGGCCAAGCGGGAGATGTTTTTTGGCGTAAACGCAGACATCAAGTACCTCGCGGAGTGGATCAATACGTTCGTGACGCGTGTGAATCGGTGGGAATCACCGAAATACCTAATCGGTGAAAGCTATGGTACCACAAGGGTCTCCGGGTTGGCGAAGGAACTTCAAAATAGACAGTGGATGTACTTGAACGGCGTGATTCTGGTTTCACCGACGGAATTGGGCATAGATGTAGAGGGTTCCGGACGCCGCTCGAGTCCTATAGGAGCGGCCATTAGGGTTCCCTATTTCACGGCAGCAGCGTGGTACCATGAGCAACTGCCGGCGGATCTGCAGTCGAAGGATTTGCTGGAGGTATTGGAAGAGTCTGAGACTTTTGCCGTGGAGGAGTTGGTAAATACCATGATGAAAGGTGGGTTTGTCCCGGATGCTGAGCGTGATGCTGCTGCAACGAAGATGGCGAGGTATTCAGGTATTTCTAAAGAGGCGATCCTGCAATACAACCTTGATGTCCCCGTGGCATTCTTTTGGAAAGAACTGCTACGCGATGAGGGCTATACCGTGGGAAGACTGGATTCCCGGTATCGTGGTATTGATAAGACCGAGGGGGGCGTCAGGCCTGATTACAACTCGGAGCTTACATCCTGGTTGCATTCCTTCACTCCAGGCATCAATTACTATTATAAAAATGTGCTGAAGTTCAATACTGATGTGAAGTACAACATGTTCGGGCCCGTAAGACCCTGGGACAACTCAGACAATACCACGGGCGAGGATCTTAGACTGGCGATGGCCCAAAACCCATACCTGCACACCATGATCCAGTCAGGGTACTATGATGGTGCCACGAAATACTTTGATGCTAAATACACACTTTGGCGGTTGGACCCCAGCGGTAAGATGAAGGACCGGTTGAGCTTCAAAGGCTACAGAAGTGGTCATATGATGTATTTGCGCAATGAGGATTTGATTCAAGCCAATGATGACTTGAGGGAGTTTATCATCAAAACTTCGAGTGGAGGCAAGTCAGCGAAGTACTAGTCCTTGACCAAGAAGAGCGAGAGCGATCCTCCTGCAAGGAGGATCGCTCAAACCAACCTCAACATCACCTATCTACCTCAGCACCGTCTATTCCTGGCGTAAGTTCTTGACTGGATTGGTGGAGAAAGTCTTGATCAGCTGAATCCCCACGGTACCAATGGTTATGATCAATAGTAGTGTTATTGGCAACACCACGAACCACCACTTGAATGAAATGTGGTAGGCAAACTGGTTGATCCACTGCCCGTAGAGCAAGTAGATGGCCGGAGCGGCAATGAGCGTAGCGACGATTACTGTTCCCAGGTATTCCTTCGATAGCAACATAGAGATGTCTGAAAACCTGGCACCCAGTATCTTTCGGACGCTAATGGCCATCTTCTGTTGAATCAGGTTGTAATACGAGAGACCAAATAATCCAAGGACTGAGAGAAATAGCGCGATGTAGGTAAAGGCGGTTGAAGATTTCAGCAGGATTTGCTCTTCCTGGTATTGTTGCTTGAAAGAGTTGTCCAGAAATTGGAAGTCGAAAGGGTCATTGGGAAAGTGCTTTTGCCATACCTCCTCGATAAGGGTGAGCGACTCCCGGCTGTTCTTGTTTTGCAGTTTGAATGCCATGTATGCCCAGTCCGTTGTGAGCATAAAGAACAGTGGCTCCGTGGTGTTTTGCAGTGAGAGATGATGGTAGTTCTCAGTGACACCAATAATGCTCAAAGTGTCCCCCCACATTGCAATTCGGGCGCCAAGGGCGTCCTGGTAAGACTCATATCCAAGTAGCTCGACGGCCTTTTGTGAAAGCACCAGGGTATGTCGGTCGTTGGGGGAGGAGCGTCTGAAGAATCTTCCTGCGGCCATGTCGAGCTCGAAAACCTGCGCATAGTCTTCGTCGACATCCAGTCCCTGCAGTTGACGTGCATTTTCGGGTCCATCACCGAGCTTTCTCACGCCTCCTGCACTCCAGGTTTCAATTCCTGGGACAGCGGAGGTGATGGTGATGCTACTGATATCAGGTCGTTGAAGTAGGTCGTCTTTGAACACTTCCACTCGCTGCCGTAGTTCGTCCGATCGGAGTATTGGTGCTTTTGAGATTACGATGTCATCCAACTGGACATTGAGGTCTTGATTTAACATGAAACCGAGTTGTTCCAATACAATGAAAGTTCCCGATAGCATGCCAAAGGTGAGGATGAATTGAATGGTGACCAGTATTCTTCGCAAACCAAGCCCGTGTGTTGAGTGCTTGAAACTACCTCGCAAGACTTCTTTGGCCTGGAAGGAAGAAAGCATCAGCGCGGGGTACATCCCGGCCAGGATTCCGGCAACGATTGTAAGGGTGCCTGCGCTAAGCCAGAATGTTGGGCTTTGCCAGACATCCAGTGATGTGGCTAAAGTGTTGTTGACGACAGGCATGGCAAGCATAACCATGGCCATCGCCAATAGGAGTGCGATGGCACAAGTTAGAATGGATTCTGTGAGGAACTGGGAGGACAGTGCCATCCGGGTGGAGCCCATGACTTTCTTGATGCCCACTTCCTTGGCTCGTTCCAATCCGCTGGCTGTTGACAAGTTCACATAGTTGACAAGGGCCAACAGCAGAATGAAGATGGAAAGAAATTGCAGGATATTCAGGGAAATTGGATTACCACCACTTTCGGGTTCCATCTGTAGTTGAGAATAGAGATGAATATCCTTGAGGGGTTGGGTGTTCATTTCTACCCAGTCGTTTGCCTCGGGGCCAAGGTGTTTGCTGATGAAGTCCGGAAACTTCTCTTCCAATGATGAAATGTCGGTTTTGACGTCTGTTTGAATGTAAGTATAGAAGTACCACCAGTTCCAGGCGTGTTCCTCGGATACATCAGGTCTGATCTGTTCAAAAGATTTGAAAGACATGATCACGTCAAACGGGAGGTGCGTGTTGCTAGGAGGATCTTGAGCAACCCCCGTCACAACATAGTTTTCTCGATTGTTTCGTACCAGGATTTTCCCCATTGGATCCTCATTGGGAAAGTATTTTCTGGCCAGACTTTCTGTGATCACTATGGTGTTGGGCTCTTGTAGCGCAGTTTGGGGATTGCCCTGCATCAGTGGAAATGAAAAAATGCTGAAAAAGGCCTCACTGGCAAAAAAGGCCCTTTCTTCGAAAGATTGGACGGATTTGTCAGTATTCGAGAAAACACCCTGACTCAGACTTTTGTGTGTCAGCCTGGTATAGGCGCCGACCTCTAAGAATTCCTCCGCCAATGTCGGGCCTATGGCAGGGTAACTACCTGAAGTGGGTTCCTCTATACCCCCATCCGTATGGATCAGATGAACTCTGTGTATCCGATCCTTCTTGGTATGAAACTGGTCGAAGCTACGTTCATACCTAATGTATTGGTCGACGACCAAAAAGGTAGCTAATCCAACAGCCAGGCCTGTTACGTTGATGAGTGTGAATAGTTTTTGCTTCCAGAGACTCCGGTAGGCAAGCTTTGCAAAATAAGTCATTTGAATAGTCCTATGATTTGATTGTCTTCTTCTTCTGGCGTTGCGTAAGGAGAAGAGGATGTCCTTCCAGCACATTACTGCTGCCATGGCATGGCCCTGGTCCTCGCACCGATAGTAGTAGAGCTCGGAAATATCTCCCTCAATTTCTTCAGCGATTTCTTTGCTTACTAAGAGTCTGAGTAAGCGTATGGCGATACCTGGAGGCTTTGGCATGAGTTACGACAATTGAGGTATTTTTTGCCAAAGAGTTTCGCGCAATTCTTTACTCTGACGCAGGATGCCCAAACCAGCGTTGGTCAATGTGAATATCCGCTTTCTTTTTCCACCACGAATATTAGTCGACTCCGACATTCCGGAACTTAAAAATCCTTTGTCCTCCATCCGATATAGTGCAGCATGAACGGCACTGATGTTCACTTTCCTTCCGGAGGCTTCCTCAAAAACCTGCTTGATTCTTACTCCGTACTGGTCTTCGGCCATTGAAGCAATGGTCAACAAAATCAGTTCTTCCAGTTCTCCGATATGATATCCTTTCATAGGGGTGGCGCACAGCCTTTTTTATATCATCTTAAGCTCCCAAATAAAATACACTTTTGCAAATTAAATATTTTATTCACTTTTGCAAATAAAAAAATGACAAAATTCTTACATGTATGTGTTTTTGTTCTATTTGTATTCATACTGTCATGCTCTGGCGACGAGTCTCCTGAAGATCCGGTTGACGATGGGATAACTGAGTCCTCCAGTTCCTATCTGGTGACAACCTTTGGTTCTGTGCCCCGATCCGAGGCCTTGTCGATAAGCGCAACCGGGGAGTTATTCACTCCTGATTTTCAGGACAACAAGATCTACAAAGTGGGCCGGGATGGCATGGTAACTCGCTTTGTCGAATCTGGCCTGGAAGGACCCCTTGGAGGAGCCTTTGATGATGCTGGCAATTTCTACATTTCCAACTACTGGTCGGGTACGGTTATGAAATTTGATACCGAGGGTAACGGTGAAATTTATGCAACCGGATTGAGAGGGCCTGCAGGATTGCTGTTTACTCCTGACGGGGATTTGCTTGTGGCCAACAACATCGGAAATAACATATCCCGGATAACTCCGGAAGGAGATGTCTCTACCTTCGCCAGAAGCAGTCTCTTCAATGGACCGGATGCTCTCGTCTATACGGATACAGGGGATCTCTTCGCCATCAATTTTTTCGATAGCAAGATCATGCGCATTGGAGCCGAGGGCACGGTTTCTTTGTTCGCTGAACCAGGAGGTAGGGAGACAGGCTATATTCTCTTTCAAAACGATCACTTCATTGTACCGAGTGTAAGCCTGAAGATTATCCACCAAATTGATCTCGCAGGGAATGTTGAGACCATTGCAGGCACTGGAAGAGGAGGCACGCAGAACGGAGCTGGGGATGAGGCGACCTTCGTAAAACCCAATGGAATTGTAGCGTCGCTATCGGGTGACACCATTTTTATTGGTGATGGCAGCAAGATCAGAATGATCACCAGCGTCAACTGATTCTCACAAAAATCCTGTAACTATTGGTTGGGGGAGAGGTATTCTTTGCAACTTTTGTGTGCTGGGACTGTCCTTAGCAAGTATCTAATATCTGATTTTATGCTCAGAAGCTTCTTCCTTTCCACTTTTCGTAGTCTAAAGAAAAACGTACTCTACACCGTGATCAATATCTCAGGGCTGGCTATCGGCATCGCCTGTAGTATACTGATCCTGCTGTGGGTTTATGACGAGTCTACTTACGATACTTTCGTGCCCAAGACGGAAAGGCTTTTTCAGGTGTATGTCAATGCCTCTTTTGACAACAAGATAAATACTTGGCGATCTGTACCCTTGCCAACATATGATGCGATGAAAACAGCGCATAGCGCCATTCTCAATTCTACGGTTGCTGGTTGGGGAGGTGACCGCCTTCTGACCTTCGGTGAGAAGCGCATCATACAGCGCGGATATTATGTTGGGGAAGAATTTCTGGACATGTTTGAATATGAGGCGGCCCAAGGTGATATTGATACCGCTCTTGACGAGGTAAATTCGATTGTAATTACTCGGAAGCTCGCTAAGATTCTTTTTGGTGAGGAAGAGGCCATGGGCAAGATCATCCGAGTGGAGGATGAATACCTCATGAAGGTTACCGCCATCCTGGAGGACCTTCCCGGCAATTCCTCTTTCGAGTTTGAGTATCTCATGCCCTGGAAGCATCGCGTTGCCACACAACAATGGATCAGAGATAATCTGACTAACTGGGGTAATTATTCTTTTCAGATTTTTGTCGAGCTGGTGGATGCATCGAAGGAGCTGGAGGTCGAAGCTACGATTGCGCCAATGCTTGAAGAGAACGGAGAGGATGACGTTCCCAGGGAGTTCTTTTTGCATCCAATGCCGAGATGGCGCTTGCATTCGGAGTTTGAAGGCGGTGAAGAATCAGGGGGAAGGCATGAATATGTACAGTTGTTCTCATTTATTGCAATTTTCATATTGATCATTGCTTGTATCAACTTCATGAATTTGGCAACTGCCCGGTCAGAGAAGAGGGCCAAAGAAGTGGGTATCCGGAAGAGCCTGGGATCAACCCGGATCAACCTCATTTTTCAGTTTCTTGGTGAGTCAGTTGTCATTTCAGCCATTTCGTTTGTGATTGCGGTGATCCTGGCTGAGGTGGCACTGCCATTCTACAATGACCTGGTAGACAAACAACTTTTTGTTGATTACCAGTCATCACTTTTCTGGACATTTGCCGTCACACTGATTCTGGTGACGGGTGTGGTTTCAGGGAGCTATCCTGCAATATTTCTATCATCTTTCAATCCGGTGATCACGCTGAAAGGAACGGTGAAAGTGGGAAAAGGCGCATCCCTGCCAAGGAAAATTCTTGTTGTCCTGCAATTTGCGTTTAGTATCCTGTTGATGATAGCTACCATTGTGATTTACCAGCAGATTTCGCTCGTTCAGAGCCGGGAGTTGGGATACGATCAGGAACGACTCATCAGCGTCCAGCTCAATGAAGAGATGACGGAGAAATATGACCTCATCAAGAATGAGCTTGAAGCGACCAAGGCGGTGATGAGTGTGACAAAATCCAACAGTAAGATTACGCAGGTCAATTCCAATAATTTCCTGGGCTGGCCTGGCAAGCCCGAGGATTTACGCGTGTTGTTTGTGACGATTGCGGGTCACTACGACTGGGCGGAAACCATGGGTGTGGAGGTATTGATGGGTAGAGATCTTTCCAAAGATTTTGCATCGGACAGTAATGCTATTGTGATCAACAAGGCGGCCTTGGAACTCATGAACCTGCCCGAGCCCGTGATTGGTACAAATCTCGACTTGTGGAGTGAGAAGCGAAAGCTAGTGGGGGTGGTAGACAATGTACTCATGGGATCGCCCTATGAAGAGGTCAGACCCATGTTTCTCATTGTAGATCATTGGGGTGGCTACGTGTCCATCCGGATCAACAAGACAGGCAACCTACAGGAGAGCTTGCGGGAGATCGAAGCAGTTTTCACCAAGCACAACTCAGCATATCCTTTCGAATACACTTTTGCTGATGTGGATTTTCAGGAGAAGTTCACCACCATCAATCTTACTCAGCGACTTGCCACACTCTTCGCTCTGCTTGCCGTCTTCATCACGGGTATGGGTTTGTTCGGCCTAGCCTCTTTCATGGCCGAGCAGAGAACTAAGGAGATTGGAATCCGCAAGGTCTTAGGAGCCACTGTTGCCAGTCTGATCTTGCTAATATCCAGGGATTTTTCAAAGCTGGTTTTTGTGAGTTTTGTGATTATGGTTCCCATTGCATGGTATGCGATGGATCAATATTTGGAGAAGTACAAAGTTCGTATCAATATTGAATGGTGGATCTTTCCTGCAGTGGGTTTGATTGCACTACTATTTGCGCTGCTCATTGTATCTAATCAGGCTGGTAGAGCGGCCAGATCGAACCCAGTAAAGTCACTTCGTCAGGAGTAATAAGCTGATTTTCATCAGGTTGTTTCATTTCGGCGCATCCAAATCGGGATGTTTGTGTGTGTATGAATTAACTTTAATAAGTACCACATCATTGCTTAAATGGACGTCACAGCAACTCCCCGAATCAAAATAAAGGTAGAAGATGATCGCACAGGTACGGACCTGGAGACGATCAAAAGGGCCTTTCTTGACAATCTCTTTTACGTGCAGGGCAAGTTGCCCAATACCGCCACACTCAATGACCTGTATATGGCACTGGCGTTTACAGTGCGTGATAGGACGATTCACCGTTGGCTACACTCTAGCAAGGCTTACCTGGAAAATGATGCCAAGACCATCGGCTACCTGTCTGCTGAGTTCCTGATGGGTCCTCATCTTGGTAATAATATGATCAACCTGGGCATTTATGACAAGGTTGAAAAGTCCATGAAAGAATTGGGTATAGATCTGAAGCGGTTGCTGGACCAGGAGGAGGAGCCCGGACTGGGTAATGGTGGGCTTGGTAGACTGGCTGCTTGCTTTCTGGATTCCATGGCTACACTGAATATTCCAGCTGTAGGATATGGCATACGCTATGAGTTTGGCATTTTCGACCAGGAAATTGAAAATGGATGGCAAGTGGAGATTACCGACAAGTGGTTGAAATATGGTAACCCCTGGGAGATTCCGCGGATTGAAGCGGGAGTGAAAGTAGGCTTTGGCGGCCATACCCGGCATAGCTACGATGAGCATACCAATTACAAAGTGGACTGGTACCCTTCTGAGGAGGTCCTGGCGGTACCATACGACACGCCTGTTCTTGGTTTCAAAACGGATAATGCCATTATTCTGCGCCTGTGGAAAGCAGAGGCCTCAGAGTCATTTGACTTTCAGAAATTTAATCAGGGCAACTACTTCGGGGCAGTTGACGACAAGGTGAAATCCGAAAATATTACCAAGATTCTTTATCCCAATGACAATGTAGAGTCTGGTCAGGAACTGCGATTGAAGCAACAGTATTTTTTCGTGAGCGCCACAATGCAGGATGTCCTGCGATTCCATGTGAACATGCGCAAACATCCTATCAATAGATTTCATGAAAAAATGACCCTTCAACTCAACGACACACACCCTTCTGTTGCTGTCGCCGAGATGATGAGGTTGCTTTTGGATGAATTTCATCTGGGCTGGGACGAAGCCTGGCATATCACCCGAAATACTTTTGCCTACACTAACCATACGCTGCTTCCGGAAGCCCTGGAGAAGTGGTCAATACCCCTCTTCAATAGGACTTTGCCCCGACATATGGAGATCATCCTGGAGATCAATTATCATTTCATGAATGAGGTGAAAGAGCGATTTCCGGATGACCCTGCCCGGTGGGCGCGGATGTCAATCATTGATGAATCCGGTGAACGATATGTACGAATGGCGCACCTGGCGGCAGTGGGTAGTTATTCGATCAATGGTGTTGCGGCCTTGCATACAAGCTTGCTGCAATCCAATGTGATGAGCGATTTCTACGAAATGTGGCCAGAGAAATTCAACAACAAAACCAATGGTGTGACACCCAGAAGGTGGGTAGTGTTAAACAACCAGAAGCTATCAGAGCTCATAACTGAGAAAATTGGCGATGGGTGGATGACGGATCTTTCCAAGTTGAGAGACCTTGAAAGATATGCTGACGATCCAAATTTTCATCTGGCCTGGCAAGGGTGTAAACGAGCTGTGAAGAAGGAACTGGCTCACTACATTAAGGAACACCTGAACATTGAAGTAGATGTCCATGCCATGTTTGATATTCAGGTCAAACGCATCCACGAATACAAGCGACAACATCTCAATGTACTCCATATCATCACCCTCTACAATCGCCTGAAAAAGGACCCTTCTCTGGAGATCGTGCCGAGGGTATTCATTTTTGGCGGTAAGGCCGCTCCTGGCTACCACATGGCCAAAATGATGATTAAGATGATCACCTCCGTCGCTGATATTGTCAATGCTGACCCTGAAGTAAACCACCTCATGAAGGTAGTTTTTCTGCCAGATTATAATGTTACGAATAGCCAACGTGTATACCCGGCAGCAGATCTATCGGAGCAAATTTCCACAGCAGGAAAGGAAGCCTCGGGAACAGGCAATATGAAGTTCACCATGAATGGAGCGCTTACTATTGGAACATTGGACGGTGCGAATATCGAAATCATGGAGGAGGTAGGGGAGGACAATTTCTTCCTCTTTGGGTTGGATGCAAAAGGTGTCGTTGAGCTGAAAAGCAATGGATACAACCCCTTCGACTATTATGAAGCGGATCATGAGCTCAAGCAGTGTCTGGATATGCTCTATCATGGTTATTTCAGCCCCGATGAACATCACCTATTCAAGGATCTGGTAGACAATCTCCGATATGACGATCCGTACCTTGTATTGGCTGACTACCGTGCCTATATCGATTGTCAGGAGAAAGTGAGTGCACTCTATCAGGATGAATATGAGTGGACCAAAAAATCCATTCTGAATACTGCGAGATCAGGGAAGTTCTCTAGCGATCGCACCATCCAGCAATACGCTGAGGACATTTGGAAGGTACATCCGATTAAGGTCAAGCTACCTGTTTACGACGCCAATGAGCAGACTGAGGTGAGATTCGACCACTAGGTTCGGCGGTAAAATCTCCTGCCCCAACTTCTCAAATCTTGACTTTACGTCTTTTTGTGTTTGGCGAAGACTGTGTTTGCTGTAACTCTGTCATTACAAATCAAGAAAGACTATGGCAGATAAAGTACTCCTGACAGGTGTATCGGGTTTCCTAGGTTCTCATACGGCTATTCAACTCTTGGAAAAGGGATATTCCGTTGCTGGCACCTTGAGAGATATGAATCGAGCAGATTCAATCAAAGATATCATCTCGAATCATACGGCAAATATTGATCTATTGTCCTTTGTGGAGGCTGATTTGAATGACGCTGCAGTGTGGAGTCGTATTGTGGATGGAGTGGATTACATACAACATATTGCCTCACCTTTTCCGAGGGAGTTGCCGAAAAATGAGCAAGACCTGATCCGTCCGGCTAAGGATGGTACTTTGGCTATCATGAGAGCTGCAGCCCGGCATGGTGTCAAAAGGGTAGTGTTGACCTCGTCAACAGGCGCTATTGTCTATGGTAAGGATAAGGAAAATAGAAGTGGTACCTACACGGAGGGGGATTGGACTGACTTTCACAACAGGCGGGACACAACACCCTATTTCCGCAGCAAGACCATCGCAGAAAAAGCTGCCTGGGATTTTGTAAGAAATGATGATCCTGATCTGGAGCTAGCGACTGTTTGCCCTGGAGCTATCCTCGGTCCGATCCTCGAGGAAGACTTTGGCACCTCTGCCAATTTGGTAATTAAAACCCTGGATGGCAGTGTACCTGCACTACCTAATATCGGTTTTGACTGTGTTGACGTGAGATCCGTGGCTAATTTGCTCATATTGGCGATGGAGAAAAAGGAAGCAGCAGGAGAGCGGTTCATTGGCTCATCAGGTTACTTGAAGTTTGTTGATATCGCCAGAATTTTGAAACGCCAGTATCCCGACCGAAAGGTTCCGAAAGCCGTACTTCCTAATGTAATGGTCCGGCTTTTCTCCAATATTGATCCCACGCTGAAGCCAATTTTGAACGACCTGGGGGTAGAGCGAAAAGTGGATCATTCCAAGGCTAAGAACCTACTGGGATGGAATCCGACCGGAACCGAGGAAGCAGTCATTGCCTGTGCAGAAAGTGCGTTGGAACTTGGCCTTGTGAAATAGGTGGCAGCCGGGTATTGATTAACTTCCGGTGCAATGACACCATTATTCAAGAAACTCAATTTTAAGCATCAGGCAGAGATACTCGTCCTGGACCATCCGGTTTCTTTTCAGGCAGAATTGGATCAGATGCAGGAGGAAACCAAGATCGCCACTGCAATTTCGAGAGTAGAGAAGGTGGAGTTTGCCATCGCTTTCGCCTTGGAGCAAGGCAGACTGGATGAAATGGTTACATCGCTGGCTCCTAAGCTTGCCGGTGACGCTGTGATATGGTTTTGCTACCCCAAAAAATCTTCCAAAAAGTACTCCTGCGACTTTGATAGGGATACGGGCTGGGAAAAGTTTGGAGCACTCGGTTTGGAGGGTGTACGCATGGTGGCCATAGATGAGGATTGGAGCGCGTTACGATTCAGAAAGGTGGAATTCATCAAAAAGATCAGACGCCGAGAAAGCTTCGCGTTGACCAGGGAGGGTAAAGACCGAACCACGCAGAAAGGTAAGTAATAGCCGCCAGGAGTACTTTCAGAAGGTTACAGGTACCAAAAAAGAAAAAGGTTTGACTCATGTCAAACCTTTTTCTTTGAGGTTCCGAGCGGATTCGAACCGCTGTAAAAGGTTTTGCAGACCTCTGCCTAGCCACTCGGCCACGGAACCATACTTCAAAAGTAGAAAATTTGATCAAGCTAGTCCATGATATTGGCTTTGCCTGACCAAACTTCTCTTGTTTTTTGAAACCTCTACTCTTCCTCTTCTTCTTTTGCCGCTTTCGGCTTGGAAGGGGCTTTCTTCGGCTTTGCGGAACCTTCCATTTGCTCTTTGAGCGCAGAAAGGGCTTCCAAGTCGCCTAGGGTAGATTTTTCGTTTTCCTTATTGATTTTATCAATGGTCTTGCCTTTACCAGGGCTCGCCTTTTTCTTAGGAGCAGGAGCGATTTCTTCCCCATCTTTCCAAGTAGCCGTATGGCTCAGCAATATTCGCTTCTCGTCTTTGGCAAAATCCAAAACCCTGAAGTCCAACGTCTCCCCTTCTGCTGGGTTAGTACCGTCTTCTTTCTTCAGATTCTTATTGTTGCAACTTCCTTCCAATCCATATGGCAATTCAAGGATTGCTGCTTTATCTGTTTTCTCGACAATAGTACACTTGTGAATTGACCCACGGGTGAAAACCGTTTCGAAAGTATCCCAAGGATTTTCTTCCAGGTGTTTGTGGCTAAGCGCAAGTCTTCTGTTTTCGGTGTCCAATTCCATCACCACGACCTCCAATTCATCATTGACCTTCACAAATTCGGAAGGATGCTTGATCTTCTTGGTCCATGACAGATCTGACACGTGTACCAGGCCGTCGATACCTTCTTCCAGTTCGATGAACAAACCAAAGTTGGTGAGGTTGCGGATGATACCTTTATGCTGCGTTCCCACGGCATATTTCGTCAGTAGGTCTTGCTTTGTCCAAGGGTCTTCAGTGAGCTGCTTGATGCCCAGTGACATCTTTCGCTCATCTCTGTCAATGGTGAGTACAACTGCCTCCATTTCATCCCCAACACCCATAAAGTCTTGTGGATTTCGAAGATGCTGTGACCAGGACATTTCAGATACGTGTATCAAACCTTCGACACCAGGGATGATCTCCAGGAATGAACCATAATCTGCCACATTGACAATCTTGCCTTTTACCTTGGATCCAACATCGATATCCTTATCAAGAGAGTCCCAAGGATGGGATGTCAGTTGCTTCATGCCCAGGGAGATCCTTCTCTTGTCATCATCGAAGTCGAGTACTACCACATTGACTTTTTCATCAAGCGAGAGCACCTCCTCAGGATGATTAATTCTACCCCAGGAAATATCAGTAATGTGCAGTAGGCCATCGACACCACCCAGGTCAATGAAGACACCGAAGTTGGTCATGTTCTTGATGACACCTTCCAGTACCTGACCTTTTTCGAGGTTGTTCAGGATCTCAGCTTTTTGTTGCTCAAGATCTTTCTCGATCAGCACTTTATGCGATACTACTACGTTGTCGTTGGTGTAGTTAATCTTCACCACTTTCACCTCCATCTTCTTGCCGACGAAAACATCAAAGTCCCTGATGGGCTTCACGTCGATCTGAGATCCTGGCAAGAAAGACTCTACACCATATATATCTACGATCAAACCACCTTTCGTTCTGCGTTTGACCATTCCATCGATTACCAGATCCTCATCATAGGCTTTTTGGATGTTTTCCCAGGCCTTGACGATTTTGGCTTTTCTCCTTGACAAGATGAGCTGTCCGTTGGCATTCTCCTGCTCTTCCAGGTATACCTGCACCTCATCTCCAGCTGAAAGGTCTCCATCATAATCCCGAAATTCGGAAAGCGGTACAAGTCCGTCTGATTTGAAACCAATGTTGACGATCACATCCTTGTCAGTGATACCAACAACTGTACCTGTGATCACCTCTTTTTCAGTGATTTCAGTAAGGGTGGAGGTGTAAAGGTCCTCCATTTCTTTTCTTTCCGCCTCGGTGTAGCTAAAGCCAAAAGCCTCGTCATCTGGCAATGACCAGTCTTCAATTTCAGGTCGTTCCTCTTTCTGAGGAGCTGCTTCGGCAGGAGCCTCAGCAGTGGCGGTAGTCGAAACCTCTTCCTGAGCTGCGGGCTCCGCAGCTTCTACTTGTGAAGTTTCAGTAGTGGCTTGAGTTTCAGGAGTCTGATTTTCAACGGTTTCCTGAACTTCTTCCTTTTCTTTTTCTGCCATAATTATTTTACGATCCTTTGATACGCCACCTCTAAACGGATCAAAATAAAGGTGGATTAGATACAACAAAAACCTCGATTTGAGGCCGGCTATCTTAACCGAGGCGCAAATTTAGGCTAAACAGATGTAATTAGGGTTAATTGTTTTGTTTTTCGGGCTAATGATCAAATCAATTAGTTTTAGCTCAAAAATTGCTCATGCGTTCGTTCCTGTATTCTTTAATGGCCGTATTACTTGTCACTGCTTGTGATAAGCCAGATCCGGCGGATCTGTTATTACTCAATGGCAAGGTATATGTTGTTGATTCGCTCAACAGCGTCGTGGAAGCCGTCGCCATTAAAGAGGGTCGGGTTATGGCCATTGGCAAGACGACGGACATCGCCCGCTATCAGGGGGATCAGACAAGGGTCGTGGATTTGTTGGGTAAGCCAGCCTATCCTGGATTTGTTGAGGGACATGCGCACATCATGGGAGTTGGACAAAATATTCTCAATATCGACCTGCGCGAAACCAAGAGTTATCAGGAGTTGGTAGATGCTGTGGCAGCCAAGGCCGCAGAAACACCAGAGGGCGAGTGGATTGTCGGTAGGGGCTGGCACCAGGACAAATGGACGCAGGGCCCCGAAGATTTGATCAAGGGTTTTCCTACGCATGATCTGCTGAGTCAGGCGGTTCCGAATCACCCGGTATGGTTGAAACATGCCAGTGGTCATGCGGGATTGGCCAATGGCAAAGCCATGGAATTGGCCGGCGTGACGCGTGACAGCCCGGATCCTGATGGCGGTGAAATTTTCAAGGGACTTGGAGGCCAGCCTACTGGTATATTCAATGAAACCGCTCAGGGTGAAATTGTCTCCATCATCCCCGATGAGACAAAGGCTCGTCGAGCGCGCGTGTTAGAACTTGCCATAGCGCATTGTCAGGAATATGGGATCACAAGCTTCCACCAGGCGGGATCGCCTACGCCGGACATCGAGCTATACAAGGAATTCAAGGATAAGGGTGATTTGGGACTCAGGATGCATGTAATGCTGAGTGGTCGGGATGAGCAGCTCCTACAGCGTTACTTTGCCGGAGGTCCGGAAATTGACCTGGAGGATCAGTTGCTCAACATTAGGGCTGTCAAGCTCTATTCAGATGGAGCACTGGGTTCCAGAGGTGCATGGTTGTTGGAAGAATATTCGGATGCGCCAGGGCAATTCGGACACAATGTAACACCTATGGAAGTCATCGAAGACATCACAATGCGTGCTACGGAGGCGGGCTTCCAGGTTTGTACCCACGCCATCGGTGATCGTGGGAACAAAGAGGTCCTGGATATCTATGAGCGAGCCTTCCAACGGTTTCCGGACAAGGTGCGGGATCATCGATTCAGGATCGAACATGCCCAGCATATCAATGGAAAGGACATACCCAGGTTTGCGGAAATGGGTGTGATTCCAGCGATGCAGGCCATTCACATGTCCAGCGATAGACCATGGGCGATATTCAGGTTGGGAAGAGAGCGTATTGAAGAAGGAGCGTATGTCTGGCAGAAATTGCTGGCTTCCGGTATTCCGATTGTGAATGGTACAGATGCTCCGGTCGAACCCATCAACCCTTTCGCTTCGTTCTATGCTTCGGTGACACGCAAAACCCTTGCAGGAACGCCCGAAGGTGGATACGAGCCTGATCAACGCATGACGCGAGCGCAAGCATTGAGGTCCTATACGATCGATGCCGCTTTCGGAGCTTTCCAGGAGGACTATATTGGTTCGCTGGAAGTGGGCAAATTTGCAGATGTTGCCGTCCTGGATCGGGATATTATGGTCGTTGCTGAGGAGGAGATACTCAATACCCAGGCCATGATGACTATTTTGGCAGGAGAAGTTGTTTTTGAGAGAGATTGAGAGGTAGGTTATTTTTTAACGAAAGTCATTGTTATTACATCACAACATTTCACTCCAACCCTACAATACGTTTGGTTTGGATGTCCTTGGCCAATACCTGGCCATTATTCAGAATACCGAGGACATAGAAGAGGTATTCAACACGCCCAGATTGAACCCCTTACCGAAAGTAGTTCTGGGGAGTGGCTCTAATATCTTGTTGACGGGCAATCAACGCAAGGTTTTTCTCAAAGTGGAAATCGATGGTATATCCGTTATTGAAGATCACTCGGATCATGTCATTGTAGAGATTGGAGCAGGGGTGATATGGCACCAGTTTGTACTTTGGTGTATTGAGCATGATCTCGGAGGTACTGAAAACCTATCACTGATCCCCGGAACATTGGGTGCTGCCCCTATCCAGAATATTGGAGCCTATGGCGTGGAGTTGAAGGAAATCTTTTACTCTCTGGATGCTTTGAACATCAAGACCGGCGACGTTCGCACTTTTTATTTGGATGATTGCCAGTTTGGTTATCGGTACAGTATTTTCAAAGGCCAGTTGAAAGGAAAATTCATTATTACGAAAGTACGCCTGCGGCTTACCAAAAGGAGTCATCGGTTCAACGTATCCTATGGCAATTTGAAGTCGACGCTAGAGGCTGCTGGTATTGAGCAATTGAGTATTGCCGCCATTAGTGAAGCGGTCATACAAATCCGACAAAACAAGCTTCCGGATCCAGCGGAAATAGGTAATGCAGGTAGTTTCTTCAAGAATCCCATGGTGGAGACCCCACTGAAAGAGGCCCTGGAAGAGATATATCCTGATATGCCTTCCTTCAAAGTAAACAACGACTGGTGCAAAATCCCGGCGGCGTGGTTGATTCAGCAATGCGGTTGGAAGGGCAAACGCCGTGGCGACATTGGTGTGCATGAAAGGCAACCCCTGGTCCTGGTCAACTATGGGGGTGGCAGCGGTAAGGAATTGCTAAAGTTGTCCAGAGATATTCAGGGCTCAGTTTCCAAAACTTTTGGAATCGATCTGGAGCCAGAAGTCAATATTTTATGACTAAGCTGTCTATCTTGAGGTGATGAAGCATCTAAGTGTTCTCATGTTCCTGGCCCTTCTTGGTGCATGTCAGGATGGTGGCGATGAAACCCGCTGGCAGTCTATCGAAAAAGACCTTCAAAGGCGACTTATTACCGCTCAGGACTCATCCATCATTGAGTTGCCGGCAGGCAATTTCATGTTTTCCAAAAGCATCTCGTTGGATGGCAAGCAAAACGTAATATTGAAGGGTGCCGGTATTGATAGAACCATACTTTCTTTTGCCAATCAGAGCGAAGGGGCAGAGGGTTTGAAAATTAGCAATTGTGCCAACATCACGCTGCGCGACCTGACCATCCAGGACGCCAAAGGAGACAATATCAAGGTCACCGATACCCAAGGGATTACTTTTGACGGTGTGAAGTCGCACTGGTTGGGAGATCCCAAAGAAGAAAATGGGGCCTATGCATTCTATCCGGTACTTTGCAAAAATGTGCTGATTCAGAATTGCATAGCGGCGGGGGCATCCGATGCAGGCATTTATGTTGGTCAATCGGACAGTGTGATCATCAGGAGCAACATTGTTTACCACAACGTTGCCGGTATTGAAAGTGAGAATTCTAAGTGGGTGGAGATTTATGGCAATGAAGCCTATAAAAACACTGGCGGAATCCTGGTTTTTGATTTGCCTGGATTGACCCAATATGGACATACAACGCGGGTTTTCAGGAATCGCATTGATCAAAACAATTACAAGAATTTTGCACCAGCTGGAAATATTGTCGCGACTGTACCGCCTGGTACGGGTATCATGTTATTAGCAACGCGGAATATCGAGATTTTTGAGAATGAGATTATCAATAACCGAACCGCAGGATTGGCCATTGCCAGCTATGACCTGGTCGAAGCCCTGGGAACTGATGGTGAGACGCAACTTGATGAGAACATTGCCACCGCCAAAAAAGACCGCGACTATGACCCCTATCCTTCAGGTATATATGTGCACCACAATAATTTCAGCAACAAATACTGGTTTCCTACTTTGAAGAATGATTTTGGTGTGTTGTTTTTGGTGAAATTCCCTTTCTCCACACCAGATGTGGTTTGGGATGGTATTGCGCCGGATCGGGATGTCTTTGATCTGTGCCTCACGGAGAATGGCGAAATTGACTTTGGGGACTTGGATGCAGCCAATGATTTTGAGAAGTTGAATGGTGATTGGTCTGCGTTTGCATGTGAAGGGGAGACAATCGAACCAATTTTTAGCGCCCTGTGAGGAATAGATTGATCTTCCTTGTCCCATGGTTTGTCTGGAGTTGCAATCTTGCACCAAAGACGATAGTGGTCGAGGAAGTATCGCTGGGCGCTGTCGAATCCATCGATGCCCCGGAAAAGCTATCCGAGTGGGATTTGTTCAAAGACCTGAAAACCTTGGAACCCTCCTCGCGGATGCTGCCATACCAGGTGAATTCACCGCTGTTTAGCGATTATGCTCATAAGAGCAGGTTCTATTTCCTGCCAACCGAATCACATCTGAAATACGAGGAATCTGAGGTTTTCCAACTTCCGCAAGGGGCGGTCCTGGTGAAACACTTCTACTATCCAGTGGACTTTTCAAAGCCGACAGCGGCTGCGCGCCGTATGGAGACACGATTGTTGGTGCACGAAGCCGAGGGGTGGAGACCATTGACCTACATTTGGAATGAGGACCAGATTGAGGCCTACCTGGAAATTGGCGGTCGATCGATTCCGGTGTCCTGGACAGATGAGTATGGCGAACTTCAGCGCATTGACTACTCCGTGCCGAACCTCAATCAGTGCAAGAGTTGTCATGAGCGAGGAGGTCAGTTGGTGCCGATTGGATTTACGGCGAGACAACTGAACAATGAGGTCGATGGGAACAATCAACTTCATCAATGGGCAAATCTGGGGGTGTTGGAGGGTTTGCCGGAGGTCTTAGCTCCGAAATTGGCCTCATGGGCAAGTGAGGAAGAATCCCTCGATGCTAGGGCCCGATCATGGCTGGAAACGAATTGTGCGCACTGCCACAGAAGAGACGGGCCTGCGAAGAACTCAGGTTTGTACCTGCTAGCTTCGGAAAAAGACCAGTATGTGCTCGGCATCAACAAGCCCCCGGTAGCCGCGGGTAGAGGTTCGGGAGGTTTGAAATTCGCGATCTTCCCCGGAAATCCAGACAGATCCATATTGGTTCATCGCATCGAATCCCTGGATCCTGGGGTGATGATGCCCGAGTTGGGTAGAAAACTCGTTCATAAGGAAGGTGTGGAGCTTGTGCGGGCATGGATAGCCAACCTTTCCGAAGTCAACGATAGCTAGTTCTCTCGGACGGCAGGTTTTCCAACAAAAACCGAATCTGGTTGCCACCCATAATCTTCTTTATCTCCTCGTCGGTAAATCCCGCAGTCACCAGTCCATCAGTCAATAGAATAATCTGTGAGGCATCAAACCGGATGGTTGTGGCCCCATCAAAATCTGAGCCCAAGCCCACATGATCGATTCCCGCTACGCTCACCGCATGTTGAAGCGCAGTCACTATGTCCTGGATGGAGGTGCTGCCCACCGCACCTTCCCAAAACCCTATACCGATCATTCCTCCTTTCTCTGCTATCATTCGCAGTTGCTGATCAGAGAGGTTTCGCGGGCTTTCGTGTGTGGATTTCACTCCGGTATGAGAGACAACGACAGGCTTTGTCGACGTGCGGATTACATCGGACAACAGATCCTCAGAGGCATGGGCAAGATCGATGATGATGTCTCGCTCATTCATGACGCGTATCACACTTCGTCCAAAGTCGGTCAGACCGCCTTTTTCCACACCGGCTGATGATCCACCTACCTCATTATCGAAGAAGTGAACCAGACCCATCATGCGATAACCTGCTTCAAAGAATTGTTCCAGGTTGTTGATGTCTTCTTCCAGGGCATGCAAGCCTTCTATTGATAGCAGACCTGCAACCATGTTGGTGTTGTTTCGGCGGAGTTTTAGAAATATTTCGAGATCCTCCCGGCTTCGAACGATAGTAAGTTTCGAAGAGGCGTCTGCTGCCAGATGGAGTACCTTGCTTTGGTAGATGGCCCTTTCGGAAAGGCTCAGCCATGACTTGACAGGCCATCTGTTGGCCATGGCCAGGAACGTAATATTGTCTGATCGACCCACATTGCTTTGGGAGTTCAAACCCCGTGGAGTCTTGATGACAGCACCAAAAACCTGAAGGTAAAAACCGCCTTCTATAAGCCGGGGAATGTCGACATGGCCATGATCCAACCGATTGAGCGGATTACGATCCCATAGTAGGTTATCAGAATGCCAGTCTGCGATTTGTAGTTGAGGGTGTAGGCGCCTGGTACGTTCTGATACCACCAATGGTGCATCAGCTGGCAGCTCACGTGTGTTTTTTGCTTTGTCCACCATAGAACCCACGAATACAAAGAACACAAGCAAGGCCAGGACAATGATGGCGAGCAGCACGTTCCTGACAAACCTAGCAACTTTGCTTAGGAATTCTATGATTTTCTGTAGCATGTGCTGAATCTAGGTGATTCCTCTCAAACACCCAAGGCACGTACCAGACGACGAATGGTATCGATACCCTCACCATCCTGGGGTACATACTCTACGATGCTAGACCCTACAATTTCATATGCGTCGCGAATGGTCTTGATCTTGTCCAGTAATCCTTGGATGCTCAATCCACCTGTCACAGGCAAGAGTAAGTGAGGGAATTCCTTTGCATCGAGCACATCGAGATCAACATGAAGATATACGTGGTTGTATTGCTTTTGGTCCAGGTACGTTGGGAGTGCTTCGATAGATTCCGGGGTACAAACGGCAAGCCGGTTCTTGTCAATGAATTCCTTTTCTGCTACATCCAGGTCTCGGGTACCCGCCAGGACCACCTGATCTGGCTTGATGAGAGAGAAACTCGATTTCAGGATTTCTGCCTCAGATTCACCTAGGAGGGCTCTCAGCGGCATACCGTGAAAATGCTTGCTTGGCGAAGATTGAGGGGTGTTCAGGTCGCCATGGGCATCAAACCAGATGACCGCCAAATCGCCGTCATAGATATGATTGAGGTAAGAGACAGGGGCGATTTCTGCAGCACAGGTGCCACCAATCATGAAAGTAGATTTCGGAGCAAGGTCGGCTAACAGGGACCTGGCCGACCTGAGTTGTCTGAGGTTTGCCTGGTATCCTAAAATATCCTTTTCAAGAGGTAACTCCTCATATTCCGGTACTTCGATAATTTCAAAGTTGTTCTTGGCATCAAGGGCCTTTTGCACTGCCAAAGCACCATGGTAGACGTCATTAGATTCAGCATACCCCTGCCATTCCGGGAAACAGAAATTAAGGTGTGGTTTCATTTACTCTTCCGAAAATATATTTTCCACAAAGCAAGGAACGCAATGACAACCCAAACCACATTGATCGCTGTCGAAGGAAAAGCCCCGTAATATATGGTGTTGATGATGAGAAAAATGGCGCCAGTAAGATTCAACACCTGATATAGAACTGATTTGCCATCTACTTTTTGTGAGCTAATCAATCCATAGGCAAGAATTACTTCGACCGAGCCAATCCATCCCAGCACATCTGCTGCGAGTTGTACGCTCATGCTTCGGCGGATTTGCCCATGTAGTCGTTGAGCTGGCCTATGCAGGATCGCCGGATTTTATTTTGCACCATGGGACTCCAGCCCAGCCACGTACCCGTGGGTCCCAGGGCCATTCTTGCCCAGTTCCAAAGGCTGAAATGGTCGTGATGTTCGATGATTAGTCCATCTTGAAACCTGAAAGTAGCCCTGATTTCATTGTGAACTGGACGTTGGGACTTTGAGAAATGATAGTGGGCCTCCCAGTGACAATATCCACCAATTTCATCCGCCATTACGCTATCGAAATGGATAATCAGATCTCCTTTGGCTCGTTCAAGGAGCATCTTCCACATGGCCGATACTCTTTCTTTGCCCACCAATTCCCCAAATGCGGGATCCTCGAAGACCACGTCTTTGTGATAGCAGTCAATCATCCCCTGGTGATCGTGATCCTGAAAGGACGAATAGAACTTGTCGATAAGTTGATGATGGGCTTCCATGAGCTAAGTGTATTCTTCCCGTAGCAAGTTCGCAACTTTTGGGACACCAGTGGTTGCTGGTTCCTGGAAAAAATTTACTCCATTTAGCGCAATGTCCGGTTTATTTGGGTCTACCAGAAACAACGGAACATGCGATTGAGTGTAATTAATGAGTCCAGCTGCCGGATAGACCACCAGCGACGTTCCAACGACGAGAAATAAATCTGCAGAAAGCGCTTCCTCAATAGCCACCTCCATCATGGGAACCATTTCTCCAAACCACACGATATGTGGACGTAGTTGACTACCTCTTTCGCAAGTATCGCCTTCCTTCAGCTCCCAGCCTTCAATATCATAGACCAATTCGGGATCTAGTGTGCTTCTTGATTTGAAGAGCTCGCCGTGCAAGTGGATTATCTGACTGGAACCAGCCTGCTCATGTAAATTGTCAATATTCTGGGTTACGATCACTACCTCGAAATCCTCTTCCAGCTCGGCCAAGGTCTGGTGTCCGAGGTTCGGCTTGGTGGTCAAGGCCTGCCTACGTCGTTGGTTGTAGAAGTCCAGCACTAACGGTCTATTGGCTGCCCATCCCTGAGGAGAGGCGACTTCGGTAACATCGTAGCCCTCCCACAAGCCATTGGCGTCCCTAAATGTTCGGATGCCACTTTCAGCGCTTATGCCAGCTCCGGTGAGTACGACGAGCTTTTTCAATCTAGAATCTGAATAATCTGCCAACTTCTGCCCACGGAATGCCAATGATCATCATCAAAGTGGCGGCACCGAAGAAGATGGATTGAAAGCGAAATTTCACTACGTTGTCGTCAGACTTCTTGCTAATACTCCTTCCTACCTGAGCGAATACCACTGCCAAGATCATGAGGGTGATGTGTTCCACCGCCCAGAATCGCAATTCCTGGTCGCGCATGGCTGAGCCCATATCTCGCATGGCCAGGTCAGTCAGGGGGCTTAGGAAAAAATAAAGGATCAATCCGATCAACAATTGGAGGTGCATGGAGCCCACAAATGAGGCGGCCAAGGCATTGTCAAGTTTTTTGTATTCATGGTTGTCGCTGAAGAGGCCGATGAGCGACTTCAACACGACTACGAGGGCAAGTGCAAAGACAATCCAGCGAATCCAGGAGTGTGTGTAGAGGAGGATTTGATACATAGCGAGATAAAGGTTTTAATACTGGTCAAAGATAAGCCCGATCATTGTAAGCATGTCCAAAGGACTGCGTGACTGATGTTTTTTTGAATCCGAATGTCTTTCACCACACAAGCACGAGGCAGTCTGCTATATTTGGGCCCGGAAAATTGCGACAATGAGCGACTTTACTATTTGCGGGATTCAACAAATGGGCATTGGGGTGGCGAATATGCCACAAGCCTGGAATTGGTACAGAAAGCACTTTGGTGTGGATATCAAAGTCTTTGAGGAGGCGGCAGAGGCCAAGTTGATGCTGCCATATACCGGTGGAGAACCAAGAAGTCGGCAAGCAGCATTGGCGGTGAATCTTCAGGGTGGGGGAGGTTTTGAGATCTGGCAGTATACCTCCAGGACACCAGTAGCACCAAAAGAACAACCAGAGCTTGGGGATTTGGGCTTGTTTGTCGCAAAAATCAAATGCAAGGATGCGAATGATACCTATGCTTTTCTTGAGCAGAAGGGTGCGAAGCTCTTGTCACAACCAAAAGTTGATGGCAGGGGTAATAAGCACTTTTTCGTAGAGGACCCATATGGCAATGTTTTCGATGTTGTCGAAAACGGCACATGGTTCAAAGATGAGAAGAAGCATACCGGTGGGACTTTTGGGGCCATCATTGGCGTGTCAGACCTCGAGAAATCAAAAGCTTTCTATTCCGACATCCTCGGTTATGATCAGATCCTCTTTGAGGGCGAAGATCATTTTGATGACTTGAAATCATTACCTGGAGGGGATGCCAAGGTGAAACGTGTAATTCTAACACACAAAGCGCAACGTACAGCTGGATTCAGCAAGTTATTTGGCCCTTCGGAGATAGAGCTTGTTCAGGTGTTGGACCGTAAGCCCAAGAAGATTTTTGAAGGCAGGTTTTGGGGGGATCTGGGATTTATTCACCTCTGTTTTGATATCGTGGGCATGGAAGCGCTTAAGAAGAAATGCACTGAAGCCGGTCACCCCTTCACCGTTGATAGCTTTGCCAACCTGGATGCGTCCTTTGATATGGGTGAAGCCGCCGGCCATTTCAGCTATATCGAAGACCCGGACGGCGCCCTTATTGAGTTTGTGGAAACACACAAAATTCCGATCGTGAAAAAGATAGGTTGGTACCTGGATCTTCGCAAGAGAGATCAAAACAAGCCAGTACCCAACTGGATTCTCAAGGCTATGGCTGTGAACAGAGTAAAGGACTAATATGAGCTTTAGCAACTTTGCTTTTTCCCTCGCTTTCGTAGTCTTGTTCCATGTCGCCAGTGCTCAGGAGATGGCCTTCTCTGAAAGAGGAGACACGGTCATTCTGTATGCCGATGGTACATGGGATTATTTTGAGAATTTCGCAAAAGGAGATTCTTTAAGTTCCAACGGACCCAAACTTAACAGCGATGAGTTCGTGAAGCCAAAGACTTCAACGAACAAAGTTTCGGGATTTGATGAGCGATATGCAGTATGGTATGATCCGAAAATCTGGAAGCGCGTACCTCCGGGGAGTATTAATCCCGATGCTGACATGGCTTTTCAACTTTTGAATGGCGATGCCTACGGAATGGTGATATTTGAGGAATTGCAAATACCAATGCAGAACTTATCGGAAATCGCGCTCACCAATGCGATCAATGTTGCACCTGATATGAGTGTAAAAGGGAAGGATCTTCGAGTAGTAAATGATCAACAACTCATCTGGATGCAAATGGCAGGAACCACACAAGGCATTCCCATCGTCTACTGCTCCTACTATTTTTCCTGGGAAGGAGGATCTATCCAATTTCACACTTTCACTGGCCAAAACGTCTTTGATAAGTATAAGCCTCAGCTCTTCAATTTACTCAACGGGCTAGTGATCGGCGATTAGGCCAGAATCTCGATGCCTGTGAGCTTGCGCTCAACGTAGCTCAGTATTTCCTGATGAGAGATGATTTTGTAGTGCCCCAAACCTTTGGTGTGCACGAAATGCGCCCGCTGAAAGCTACCGAGTAGTTCCTGACCGCGTTCGAAGGGTACAGTTAAGTCATTCTCGTCATAGATGAGATGTGTTTCTGTCGCATCGAAATGATTGGCCTTGTCCCTCAGGTCGAAGTAATCAACATCCTGGTAGTAGTTCTTGCCGACCAGTGAACACATTTCCTGGTATACTTTCTCCGACAAGCCCACCTCTTTGATCGTGTCGTAGAAGAAGTACCTTGTGAAAGGGGGTGCGGCAATGAGCAGCAACTTTTGTGGGAGTAGGTCTTTGGAGATTTCGCTCAAGGTGATGCCTGCAGCTAGCCCA
Organism: Cyclobacteriaceae bacterium; assembly: GCA_965601475.1. Classification (GTDB taxonomy): domain Bacteria; phylum Bacteroidota; class Bacteroidia; order Cytophagales; family Cyclobacteriaceae; genus JAWPMT01. The sequence goes on from OZ271832.1 coordinate 4,713,386, forward strand.
CCAAGGGAGTAGCCAACAACTGCGTGGAAGGGAGCATTTTGAACGTAGTAGTTCTTGAGAATATCGCGCATTTCCGGTAGTGCAGTATGTCGACCTCCCGATTTGCCATGAGCCTTCCAATCCAACCCCTCCACAACATAACCCTTCGATACGAGGTGCTCAATCAACGCCCTGAAATCCGCAATTTTAGACCGCCAGCCATGACTCAGCAAAACCCTGGGCCCGTGAGTACCCCACTTGTAAGTCACTATTTCATGACCCAGGTATGATGTGCTGCCGATCTCAGCACGATCAATTAGTGCCCGTTGATTCTCCGTAAAATATGGTTTTCCCGGACGGGTAAATTGACTCCAAACGATTTCCGAAGCCGTTTTTGGAGAGACATGCTGCAGTGCTTTCACACCTCTCTTGAGCATTTCGATTTTCCAGTTCGTTTTGGGAGGTCGACTGCTGGGTCGGGAAGCGTCAATCTCTCCTACATCGATGAAAGTGGTCTTATTTGTGGTCTTCATATACCGATCGGTATTTTATGGTACAAAAAAATTTAAGTAGTTATATCTTCTATTTCTTTAAGTAATCTCCGACTAATAATGTTATAAGTAGAGTTATCTCCTTCGATCCTTGATTGGATAATAGCACCCTCAATGGCGGCATAAAACAGCAACGAGAATTCCTCAACGTTGATATTATTTTTAAGTTGTCCTTCCTTGATGCCCCTGTATACAATTTTTTTAAGTGAGTCCTTCACCTGCGCCATGAATCGTATGACCTGGGCTCTGAGCCTGGGGTGATCATCATCCGCTTCGATGGAGGTATTGATGATAGGACATCCGCCATGGATGGGGGGCTGCTGTATGTAATCCGAATAGTATTGAACCATAGCCCGGAGTTTGTCAGGAGCTGTGGGAGCTGCCCGAATGACTTTACTCAATTGCGCGATAATGAATTCAGTAGCATACTTGAAGCTGGCTTCGGCCACACCATCCTTATTGTCGAAGTGTCCGTATATGGCACCTTTCGTGATGCCCGTAGCCTTGGTGATGTCCGATAGCGACGTTGCCCGATATCCCTTTGTATTGAAGAGGTTGATGGCTTTCCTGATTATCAAAGATCGAGTGGCCTCGGGGTTTCTCATGCCACAAATATACCGATCGGTATATAAAATCCAAAAAGAATTAGAATTCAAGTGTGAGTTGAGACGGCTGATCAGATGGGGCAATGAAATTACTGATTCCGATTCCCAATAATCTGACACCTTCATCCTTGAGTATTTTCGGGGTTATCAGCTCTTGATAAGTAGTGGTGATTTGCTCTCTATTGTTGATTGGCCCGTCCAGTGTTTTGCTGCGTGTGATCTGCTGAAAATCTCCATACTTCAATTTCACGGTAATGGTCCTTCCCGGTTTTTGTACATCGTACCTCGTCAGCAGTCTGCTGGTGAGTTCTTCCAGGGCAGCATGAATGGCTTCAATATGCATGAAGTTGCTGTTGTAGGTATTCTCTACTGAAATGGATTTTCTTTCCCTATGCGCAATGACTTCCCTATGGTCGATGCCCCGGCATATATTGTAGTAGTAGGATCCTGCCTTACCAAAACGTCGGGTGAGTTCAGCTAATTCAAATTTTCGTAGATCCCTGCCCAGAAATATTCCCGAGTGTTTCATCTTTTCAGCTGTCTTTCTGCCAATCCCAAAAAACTTGTGTATCGGCAGCTTTGCAGTGAATTCATCAGCTTCATGAGGAAGAATGACATATAGTCCATTGGGCTTGTCCATGTCCGATGCAGTCTTTGCCAGGAATTTGTTGAAAGAGACACCTGCCGAAGCGGTGAGCGACGTCGTCGCTTTGATTTGCTGTTTTATTTCTTTTGCAATGAGGGTAGCGGAGTTCAATTTTCTCTTCGAAGAAGTGACATCCAAAAATGCTTCATCGAGTGAGAGCGGTTCCACCAGCTCCGTGTATTGAAAGAATATGGATCTTATGGTTTGGCTGATGGATTTGTATCGATCGAATCTGGGCTTCACAAAGATCAGTTCCGGGCAGTTGCGTATGGCCGTTACGGAAGGCATTGCTGATTTGACCCCATACCTTCGGGCTTCATAGCTTGCCGCCGCAACCACGCCTCGATGTCCGCCTCCACCCACAGCCACGGGCTTACCTCGCAAGTCCGGATTGTCGAGTTGCTCTACCGAGGCATAGAAAGCATCCATGTCAATATGGATGACTTTTCTTGTCGCAGAATAGGACGGGTCGTGATTCAAATTGTGTTTGTTACGCGTCAAAACCGGCTTAGGTTATCGAAACAGCTGGATAAGTCGATTTATGACAAATGAACTCGATTTAAGGACAAAGAAGTGACACGGAATAAAAAAAACCCGTCTAATCTGAGGAAACCAGATGATTTGGAAAATGAGAACGAAGCTAGTCTTGATCATGATTTTGCTGACTTTTGGCGTAAAGGCAGGCACCAATCCACCATCTCTATTTACGCCTGGTGAGGTGGGATTCGATGGCTATGACCTGGTCAGTTATTTCGGAGATCAACTGCAGAAAGGATCAAAAACTTACGCAACAGATCACCAGGGGGTAAGATTGTATTTTGCTTCTTCGGAGAACCTACAGCGGTTCAAGAATTACCCGGATAGGTATTGGCCGGCTTTTGATGGGTGGTGCGCTATTTCGCTTGTGTATGACGTATTGAAAAGACCTGATTTCTCCCACTACAAAATTCAGAACAACAAGATCCATTTCTTCGAAATCCGGGCCTTCTTCAATGGGTTGACGCAGTGGGAAAAGGATCCGGCCAAACACGAAATTATTGCCTCAGTGCACTACCGACACTACACCGAAGGGAGATGAGTTGTTAACTGGTGCGCATGGTCTTGAACGAGTTTCCAAATCTTATGTACGTGATCTTCATTTAGATAAGTTTGACCCAATACGATACGCAGGGCATATTTCCCTCGGACTTTCGTATGGGTAATGTAGGCCGTGCCGGATTGGTTGATGGATTGTAGGATTCTTTCGTTGAGGTCATCCAGGTTCAAGTTTTCGTCTTCACGGCAAAATCTGAAAACGACCATATTCAGTTTCGTCTTCGTAAGTAGCTCATAAGAGGGATGTTCATCAATTTGATCGGACAACCACTTGGTGAGGGCAATGTGCGATCGGAGGCGCTGCCGGATGCCATCTACCCCGAATGTCCTTAGGACAATCCATAATTTCAATGCCCGAAACCTTCTGCCCAACTGTATACCCCAATCTCGATAGTCATTGACTTTGCCCCTGGTTTTGGTTTTCAGGTATTCCGGCAGTATTTCAAAAGTAGATATCAGGGCTTCCTTGTCCTTAACGTAGTAGGCTGTGCAATCGAAATTTGTGAATAGCCACTTATGTGGATTGAATACGTAGCTGTCTGCATATTCCAATCCGTTCAGAAGATGTCGTTGCTCCGGTAAAGCCATGGCACTGCCTGCGTAGGCGGCGTCAACATGAAACCACACCCCATACTTCTTGCAAATCTCAGAAACTTCCAGCAGTGGGTCAAAGGCTAGCGAACCGGTGGTACCAGAGCCGCCGACTACGGCACAGGGAATGCAATCCTGGGCCAAATCCTCTTCTATTGCGCGTTCCAACTCCGCTGGAATCAGGGCCAGGGAATCGTCAACGGGGATCTTGACTAAATTCTCTAGCCCAAAGCCGGCAATTTTCACTGCCTTATCAATGGAGCTATGGATCTCCTCAGAAGCGTATATGCGTAACTTCCTGTTTTCAAAACCACGGTGATTGATGCTGAATCCAGTCATCTTTTCTCTTGCCGTGATCAAAGCCACTAGTGTAGCTGTGCTTGCTGTATCCTGTATGACCCCATGCCAGGAAGGTGGCAAACCGCAAATTTCTTTGAGCCAATTGATGACGGCCTCCTCGAGTTCGGCAGCTGCCGGGGAGGTTTCCCAAACCATGCACTGGGCGCCAAGGGCCGACGTAAGCATCTCGCCAAGTAAGGAAGGAAAGCTACTGTTACCTGGAAAATAGGCGTGAAAACTGGGGTTTTGCCAATGGGTGATTCCAGGTAAGATGACTTCCCGGAAATCGGCCATGATCTGCTCAAATGGTTCCGGGGATTCAGGAGCAGACTCAGGTATTTGCGCAATGATCTCCCCGGGTTGTACCTGAGACTTTACCGGGAAATCTTCGATATGCTCATAGTATTCTACTATCCAATCAACCACATCGTGTGCTTGCTTGCGAAATTCTTCTAAATCCATCTTTACTCTAGTTCCGTTCGAAAATAGGCCTTTTTGGAGGTAAAGATTTACTCCTGGCTGTGAATGTTAACACGGAAAGGCCTTCGATTTATGTAGACGGGTAAGGGGAACCTTATTCTATTTCGTTCTAACGAAAACCAAAACGAATAAATTGTAAAAATGCCCGGATTGATGGCAATCATAATCTACTAACTTAACGCGCTACATGCTCATAGGCACTGCTATACTTTCTATAGGTATTTTCAATGGCGTAATGCTCTCGGTCATCATGTGGATCAACAGGAAGGATCGGTTCTTAGCCTTTGGTATATTTATCTATTGCATGTTGTTGCTCAAATACTTGGGCTACTGGGTGGGTTATTTCCCGGATCATGTTGTCTTTGCGCAGATGCTTCGGCCATTGGAGCTCTTAATGGGGCCCATTCTTCTCGGAGCAATATTCCGACTTGGGGGCTGGCATTTCAGGTGGGAGTTGTGGCACTACCTGCCTTTTGCACTGCTAGCAGTCACTATCAGCGTCTATTGTCTTTTCCAGTTTTACTACTTTGGAGAGGTAATGCCGTTTTTTCCAAGAGTAACCATGCTCGGGAAAGTTACACATGAGTTTATCTACATGCTGGCTATTCCTTTTCTCTACCGCAAACTCAACAAAGGCATGGTGCTGATCAGCGTGTTCTATGTACTTCATTGGATTCTCAGCATATGCTACTCGCTATTCAGATTCAGTGGTGAACTCGAGATTATCAATATCCTGCTCTTTGCTGGTATGGCCCTATCCGTAAATTACCTGGCATTCATTGCTTTGCGTTCTTCGATACTCTTCGAGAAACCCAAAATCGAACCTAATCCAACGTTTGCTAAAAAGGAACCGGAACTTGAGCCAATATTCGTCGAAGTCAGGGATCGTGTAGAATCGGAAGCGCTGTTTCTAAACAGTAGCCTCAAAGTATCGGACTTGGCGAGTCAATTGAAAATAAGTGAAAAGCTGATTTCCAAGGCTGTCAATGAGGTCTCCGGAGAGAACTTTAATTCCTTTATCAACAGCTTCAGGGTTGCCCGTGCGGAGGAATTGATGAAGGATCCCGATTTCGAGCACTACACTATTGACGCTATTGGGCTGGAATCTGGTTTTGCCAACAAAGTTTCGTTCTACAAGGCATTCAAGCGCATACATGCCATTTCCCCAAGTACCTGGAAGAGGGGCAATCGAAGCTCCTTGCTGAATAACCTCGCCATTTAGACTTGTTAACATTTTTTTGGGTCGTAAGCATTCTAGATTGCTTACCGGATGGCTTGGATGCTTAACCAGCCCGACCTGAAAATACTAAGTGTATCGATGAGTTTTATCGTCTTGCTCCCGAAGGCAATCAACAAACTCATCATGCAAAAAACTCAAATCAAACTTGATCAAAGTCATGGACTATTTCAGGACGCATGGCTTTTCGAACTAGATGAAGAAAACATAAGCAAAGGCTATTACTACCTCCCAGATAACTATGCCGAATTGCTTGTGGTATTGGAGGGTACAATGGTAAGAAAGGTCATTGGGACCCCTCAAAAAACTGTATTGAAGGAGAAGAATATCTACCTCGCATCATTGCGATCAAGGGGAGTTATTTTCCATGCGAACAACGATGTGAAATTCCTGGTATTGAAGGTTTGTCCTCAGGCAAGGCTATCTTCCTTTGATCAAAAGTTTTCAGAAACACGCAATCACGTCGTCAAGCTAAAAGAGGACCTGCTCATGGGAGCATGGAGCTATTCTCCAAAGCGGTTGATAAAGCGACTGGCTGAAGGTATTGAAGATCACATGGAAATGAATGATGAACTTGTTAGCCAGTGTATTGCACTTATCAAGGACAATCGGGGTGCTATCAAAGTGAAAGACTTATATGACACCGTTGGTGTTTGCAAATCTACCTTGGAGGATCGATTTCAAAAGGTAATGGGCCTGTCCCCCAAGGAGTTTTGCAAAATTGAAAAGCTCAATCAATTCATGGAGAATTTCTATAGTCATGAGGACATGTCGCTCACGCAGCTGACCTTCAAAAGTGGCTACTACGACCAAAGTCATTTGATCAAGGAGTTCAAATATTTTGTGGACGTAAGCCCCAGGAAATACCTGCGAGAAGCACTTCGTCTGGATACACACGTGGAAGCTGGTTAATTTATGCTATTGTTTACTGTCTTTTGCCTGGATTGACATAGCGTAAAGGTCTTAATACCGATTTTTGAGCCGTGAGTGCTTATGATACGGTATTACTGATTGGAATGGTCCAGGGGTTCTTGCTCACCTTGGCCCTGTACATCAAGAACTACGGAAAACCCAAGACCAATAGCTTCTTCCTGGCGCTATTGGTCTTGATATGCCTGGCGCTATTGATGAAGCTCCTCTACAGCCCGGAGGCCTATTTTGCATTACCCCAAATATGGTATGTAGGTGACCTCATTGCTTATCTGATAGGACCATTGTGGTATTTTACCATTAAGAGAAGTGTCAATGAGAAGCTGCGGATTCAGCGGAATGAATTGGTGGCCCTGGCACCAATGCTGTTTCATATATTTTTTCTGATGTATTTGGTGAGTCTCCGGATCGATGAACTTCTGGCGCTGGAGCATACTCATTGGTTCAGGTGGTCCTTCTATGTATTCTGTATCACCGTCCTCATTGTGAATGGGTCTTTCTTTTTGAAAGCTCATCAACTTGTTCACCAAAACGATGATGTGCAGTTCCCAGACCTATTGAGGCATGGTCAGTCTATTTTCCTGACCATTCTGGTTGTCTGGCTTCTGGTTTTCCTGATGAGCTTCTGGATGGCAGATCATTACCAGTTCGCGGCGTCCGCTTACAATTTCGCGTTCCTCAGCTTTGCGTTCCTGACATTTGGCCTCGCCTTTCTCGCGTTGATCAAGCCCTCTTCCTTCTATTTTCTAACTCAGACCTTTGATGGTAGGGAGACTTTTCTATTACATGAAATCGCAGAGCAGATTCAAAAGCTTTTGAAAGATGAGCAACCCTACCTTTCGAGTAATTACTCGTTGCAACAGTTGTCCCAAAGCTTGCAAGTTAGCCCTGTGCTAACAAGTAGGGCGATTAGCAGAGTATTAAAAACTAATTTCAATGATCTGATCAATGAGCAACGTGTAAAGCACTTTGTACTAGAGGCACAAAAACCTATGTCATCACATCTCACACATTGGGCTATTGCGGCGCAAGTTGGTTTTGGCAATAAGGTGAGTTTCTATAAGTCTTTCAAGAAACACTATGGTTCCACCCCCAAGGCGTATCTGGCCAGATTATGACTTTATGTAAATCTTCTTGAGGATTTACTTTTTGAGGCAGTTTCAGCAGTGATGGATCACGGCTTATTTCAATGTTTGTGGCTGAACAAATTTTTTATTTGATGAAGAGTATTGCGACAATTTTCCTGTTCATGGTCACAGTCTGCGCCACAGGACAGTTCAAACATGCCGACTTGGAATTCCTGATCGGCTCCTTCGATACGGAGGTTCTCATACCTGATGGAAAAGGCCAATGGAAGAATGGGGGAGAAGGTAGCGCTCAGTTTTACCCATTCCTGGACAACACTTTTATCCGTGAGGAACTGGAACTGACCTATGGGGAAGGCACCCTCACCATGAGCAACAGTATTGGTAGAGACCACAGAAGCAATGAGGTGAGGCTCATTGCGTTGGATAAAGAGTTTTCTACAATGGATGTATACAAGGGCAATGTAGTAGGGGGCAAGTTGGTGATAGACAATGTGAGTTCCGATTTACCATTTGTTACGCAAGAGGGGGATTCCATTTCTTTCAGGCTGACTTACCGCAGAATTTCCGCAGAGCAGAATGAGTCTCTCGTAGAAATGACTAAGGATGGTGGCATTACCTGGAGTCCGTTTTCGAAGCAGGTATTCACCAGGAAAGAGTAGCGAATATGTGAGAAATAAGGCGGTTGATCCTCTTATATTGATCTTGGTTTTGCAGCCCGAAGTGTTTTTTCGCTTCGGGTTTTTTTGTGTTCTGGGGAAAATTGATTTCTTTTTGCTTCACAAAAAATAAAAGCTACCCCCAAAGAGGGTAGCCTTTATAGGATTATACTACTTAGTTTATCTTGAAAAGCACGATGGATAGCCATCGTGCTTTTTTGCTTTATCAGGGCATTTTCAATTGGGGGTTAAGGTTGTTACACCTCGAATTCCATTACCAAAAGCATCCTCCCACTTTATCACGAAGACGCCCGTTGCGGGATCATATGACCCTGCGGGATCCTGAGTATTGGGCCCATAGCACAGTACACTGGCATCAGAGCAGGTCAACGCGTCGACGGTCAGGGTATTGCACACATCTAAAACTACCAGAGGCTCAGGAGCCGAACCAAAGAACACGGCAAGGTGATCTCCCAGTGCGTCTGAGATCTCGTATTGTCCGGTGCCGATCTGTGTTACGGTTACATTAGATCTTCCTCCAGGTTGGATTCCTGTGGCCAATCCACAACATGTTCCGGTGACATTCACTTCTGCAGTATACGTTTGCGGTCCTCCCAAATTGGAAGAGCAGGCTACACTCCTGGTTATGGCAAAGTCAAATCCTGGATTGTTACCTGAGCCCGCAAAATTGACGCTGAAATTGGGTAGCGCATTGCCATTGGCGTCACGGATGAAAGCCGGGAGCGATGTGCCGTCTTCGAAGTTTACGCCACACACGAAGGTGAAGACATCTCCCACATTCAGATCGTTTTCAGAACCAATAGACTCAAAGGCTTCCACCAATGCACTCACGCCAGTGAATGTCACTGTTTGTGGCCATGAGGTGTAGTTCGTCAGGAAGGCACTTTCGATGGTCCCTGTCAGCGCATTTTGATATGACACCTCGAGGTCTACCGAAGCAACAGGTTTGAACTCTGTACTTGTTTCAATCCGTCCATCTCCGCCATTTGTCAATCCACCGTCTTCACTCTGCTGAGCATCGATGGTGAAGTCAATCGTAAACTCTATGGGAGTGGTGTCGAAATTGAAGGAGTCAATGAAGCCCAGGTCGTTGGCTGTCGGCTGCATATTTGGTAGCGCACCTGTTTCGAAATCGTCCAGCTCGAAGAGCTTATCATCGTCAACACAGGATGATACCAGAATCATCCCTGTTGCCATTAAAAATAGATTTATAATCTTTTTCATCTTCATTACTGTTTATTGCGCGTCCCAGAAAACACGGTCCACCGTTGGGTCCTTTTGACTAGGTGCGTTGGGATTGATATCTAAATCTGATTGCTGCCACGGTAAGCTCACAGGGAATCCCCGTCCGGCTGTTGTGGTGGCACTGAAGTTCTGAGGGTTTCCGCCGACATAATTACCATTGTAGTTGTTCGGATCGAAAATGACAGGGTATCCCTCCCTTCTGTAGTCGTTGTATGCATCCAGGTTATTACCCACACTGGCTATCCACTTCTGGGTGAGGATGATTTCCAATTTCCTTTCTGCATCACCTGCATCGTAGGCGAAAAGAATGGCTGTCATGTAATTGTCTATAGCCGCCTGATCAATAACAGGTACGCCGGTCTGTCCATTTTGTCCTACCATTTGATTCACCTTATCAAAAGAGGCCTGTATGGCTTGTTGGAGAATTACTCTATCATCTTCCCCGCTTATCCCAGCCAAGGCCAGTTCGGCTCTCATGTAAAGCACCTTGAAATAGGGCAGGATCCTTTCAGGCGCCTGGCCATTTCCTGTTGTGGCATTTACTTTCGTGCCAGATTGGTCGTCGTAAAACCCTCCGCATGGATAGAGACCAAATACGGCCTGCGAGGACTGTTGGCCGGAAGCTTGATTAGGATGAATGGAACCGAAATGAATGGTAAGGAAGCCATCATCAGTTAGGTATTCAAAAGGATTCTCAGCAGCTTCACCTGGCAGCAATTGCTTGTGCCAATAGTAGGGTACACGAGGGTCCACAATGTTGGAAAATATCCCTGTGTTCTGACCTACCATGGTTTCATACAGCCAAGGGCTCACATAGAAGCCCGGGTTCGCCTGCGTGTATTCGGACACGAACAATCCGTGTCTGTTCTCAGGAGTGGGACCCGCGGTTCCATACCACAACTCGAAATCCTCAGACATCCCTGGGTCATTAATCAACTGGTCCAGGTCTACCAACAACGCACTGATTTGGGCATTTCTGTCACTGATCACATCCACGTCCTGCAATTGATATAGCATTTTCAGCTTGAGAGTATTGGCGAATTTTATCCAATTGGTAGTGTTACCATTGTAGATCAAGTCGTCTAGCCCAGGTACCTGCACGTTGAGTGCCTCAGTGTTGTTGATATCGGCAATTCCCTCATCAATCAATGCCAGTATTTGAGGATAGATGGAAGCATCATCGTCGTAAACCGGAAATCTGAATTCTGTGAATTGCGTCGCTTCTGAAAACGGCACATCACCCCATATATCAACTAGTGTGCTGTAGATGTAACCTTTCAGTATTTTGGCGATACCGACATAGACCATGTTGTCGCTTTCAGTCTCGGTAGTGATAATACTTTCAAGATCCGGAAGCGCTATGTCATAGAAAGCTTGCCAGGAAGTGCCAACGGAGAAGTCGTTCCCCTGTGTCACATACTGGTCACCTTCTCCACGTCTCACAGTCTGGTGCATGAATACACTGAGCTGTCTGGTGATACCGTTACCATGACCTACTGCTCCCGCGATGGCCGCCTCAGAGTTGGTAAGCAACAGACTCGCTGCAGCTTCCGTCGGGTTGTTGGGATCATCGTTGATATCGAAAAAGTCACCACATGATACCAATGTTACTAGTATCATAACTGGTGCCAAAGCTTTATATATATAGTTCTTTTTCATCATTGTAACTTTTAGAAAGTAAACCTGAGATTCACCCCATATCGCTTCGTTTGAGGTGCGGCAGCATACTCAATACCTTGGGTATTGGTTGCACCAAATCCGTTGACCTCAGGATCGAAATTTGTAGAGTGGGGAATGTTTGGTGCGAAATACCAGAGATTCCTTCCGGTAAGTGAAATGTTCGCACTACCAAATGGCGTCTTGTCCAACCACTGTGCTGGCAGACTGTAGCCCAGACTAACTTCTCTCAGGCGGATCACGGTTCCATCGAAAACGCTGTTTTCATCAGATGCATTGATGAAGAAGGATTCAGGGCCTCCTGCAGCAAAGAACAAGTCGTTTGTAGTCACCTGAATGGTGTTAGGGATCTTGTTTCCAGCATCATCGAGCAATGGTTGTCCGGTGTTAGGATCTCCTAAGAATCCTGGAATTATCCTGGATCTCTCCCTGTCCTCGGTATCCTGAACCACACCACGTCCCATGAGACGTTCTACGGTGGTGCTGTATATATCGCCACCATCTTTGTAAGAGACTAAGAAGCTCAGAGATATTCCTTTGAAGGAGAAGTTGTTGGTCACATCCAGCGTGAAATTGGGATTGGGGTCACCAATGACCTGGAATCTGTCGTCACCTACTGCAGGGAAAAGCAATCCTGTCGCAGGGTTCACTAACCAGTTGCCTTCATCATCTTTAGCTGAAGTCGTACCGTACAGTGCTCCGTAGGGCTGTCCTGGGATAAATACCGGCCGAATTCCACCGCCGAAGAGATTTCTTTGATTCAGAATCTCTACGCCATCGGATAGGGCCAAAACCGTATTTTTGTTGCGCGTGAAATTGAAGAAAGTGGACCATTCGAATCCGCTGCCAGTTCTTACAGGAACGACATTCAATCCGATTTCCCATCCTTTGTTTTCAACATCACCGAAGTTGGTCACTACTTGCTCGAAACCTGTCACGGAAGGAACTGAGATGGTTCCGATTTGATCGGTAGAGTTCCTGTCGTAATAGGTTGCGTCAAGATCGATGCGGCCATTGAGCAGTTGAATGTTCAAACCAAATTCAATCTCGTTGGTGAACTCAGGAGTCAGGTCCGGATCCGATCCTACATTCGATAATGTGGCGGCAGATTGACCTTGGAGAGGAAAATCAATGTCTGGCTGTGAGCCTATGATTCCTGAAGCCTGACCCAGGTTGACATTGAATACGTTGGTCAAAGAGTACACTGGCGCATCATTTCCTACTCTGGCCCATCCGGCTCTGATCTTTCCAAAGTCTACAATGCTTCTGCTGATAGGAAGAACTTCCGTGAATACGAAGGAGGCCGAAACACTAGGATAGAAGAAACTTCTGTTGGCTGTAGGCAGTGTAGAAGACCAGTCATTTCTACCTGTGGTATTCAAAAATAAAAAGTCCCTATATCCAACCGATACGTCGTAGAACAAGCCCATAAGTCTTCGCTTGAAAAAGGGTACCCGATTTGGAAGGTTATTGGCGACAACAGAACCCGTATTCGTGATATCGAAGATATCGGGTACAACCAGACCTGTGGCAGTTACAGACTGTTGGGTAGAAGATCGCTGATTCAGGTTTTGTCCTGCAATCACCCGCACGTTGATTTCAGAATTGACGTCCTGTGTGGCACTAATCAACAGGTCTGAATTCAATTCTTCAAATGAAATATCGTCCGTTGTGATGGCGCCGTTTCCGCTGTAGGCATTGGAACCGATATCATAGATCTGCTTACGTCTTGTTGTGTACTGGTTTGTACCCACTTTGTAGGATACGTTGAGCCAATCGGTGATATCATAGGCTACATCAAAGGCAGCGCCAATCCTGTCAGTGACTTCTTGAATACCGTTATGCTCCCAGGACCACCTCGGGTTGTCAATGCCATTACCATTGTAAAATACATTTCCACCTGTAGGTGTCTCATAAGGAAGGCTGCTGTCCCATGTTCTACCCAACCACAAGGTTCTGGCAAAGGATGAAGCAACTTCCGCTCCAGCGGCTCCGTTTTCCCCGAAGAAGGGGCCATTAGTTTCGCTCTTCGAATAGGTTGCTGAACCTCCAAAATTGAAACCATTGTTCAATTGTGTCCTTGAGCCGATATTGATCGACGTCCTGTCGAAAGAAGCAAATGGTATGTATCCATCCTGCGTCAGATGTGAAATTCCTCCCGAGAAGGTAGAGTTTTCGTTTCCTCCCTGTACACTGATTGAGTTTTCAAAAACCTTTCCGGTTTCAAAAAGACTCTCTACGTTGTCAGGATCTGCCACATAGGGTGAATTGGTAGGAAGGTCAGGGAAAGCTGCAGTGAATGTCGGCCAGGTGGGGAATGAGTCACGCTCAGCAAAGGCTGGCCCCCAGGAACCATTGGCATTTTGGTAGTTGAACTCCGATCCATTGCCATAGGTATTCTGATAGTCAGGAAGGTTTGCAATTTCCTCGATGGAAAAAGAGGAGTTTACAGTCACTTCAAGACCTTTTCTCGTTACTTTGGACTTGGCTGCTGTGGTTGTAATAAGTATTACGCCATTTGCACCCCTTGAGCCATACAATGCCGCGGCTGCCGCTCCTTTCAGTACGTTTACTGACTCGATTATATTGGGATCCAGGAATGACAGCGGTGATCCGTAGGCTCCACCGCCCAGCAGTTGATTGCTCGTATTGTATTGGGTGTTATTAAATGGAACACCATCTACTACAAAGAGCGGATCGTTGTTTCCGTACAAGGAAGAAGCACCTCTCACAGTGATTCTCGTAGCGCTACCGGGTGCTCCGGAAGTGGCTGCGATATTGACACCGGGAATCTTTCCTTGCATGGATCGCAAGATATCAGGCTCAGATATCTGTTGGATTTGATCCGAACCTACGCTTCCGACGGAGTAACCGAGGGCCTTCCTGCTGCGCTCTACACCGACAGCAGTCACGACGACCTCTTCCAATTGGGTAACATCCGGAAGCATTGTGACATCCACCACCGAACGACCGCCAATTTCCGTCTCTTCGGTTTCCAGACCAATAAAAGTGAATACCAAAGTGGCATCACCACCTGTCAAAGACAGACGATATTGGCCATTGAGATCGGTGGTTGTACCAGTAGTGGTACCTTTCACGATCACATTGACACCAGGGATGGGTTCTCCCTTATCGTCCGACACCGTACCCGAAATCGTCTGCTGAGCATAGGAAACTAGCCCCATACCCATACAGAGTAACCATAGTAAAATGTTCCTCATAGTAATTTTTGTTAGTGAAAAAATGGATTTTGAGAGGGTAAGGATAGTGGCGAAAAAGGGCCATTAATAGTAAAAAAGAAGGCAACTAAATTCTTAGGCGATGAGGACTAGAGACAACTGACGGAGTACAAGGTGCTCCTGACGTAATCCTGCCTGGGAGGGAGGTGTTGGTCTTAAAGAATTTCTTTCCGGCGATAAAATGAAGCCCGTGCTTGGCATTGCCATAAAAAATAAAAGCTACTCCCAGCGAGAGTAGCCTTTATAGGATTTATACTACTTAGTTTATCTTGAAACGCGCGTGGCCTGGGCCTGATGCGTTTTTAATTTCGTTTTTCAATATTATAACGAATTATTTACCGGAAATAGTAAAAAAAAGTTACCAGGATTATAAGGGTTTTTATGGACGGTAAAAAAATGCACAAAAAAAGACCGGTCGGGAGACCGGTCTTTTAGCTTCACTTCGACTATAGAATCAGTTGATCTCGATTTCAAAGTTCTGGACAGCATTTATGGAACTACCAAAAGGATAGACTACGCCACCTCTGGTGATATTGCCAGTGAAATCAAACTCATCGCCGGATACATAATCAATAAGATCCGTGCCAAGAGCAGAAACCACATCTGTCAAGGAGAAACTTCCTGAAAAGCCTTGATTGCCATTCTCGTTTGCAGCGAAGGCTGTCTGGCTGATCAGAATGGCCGTATTGGTGCCATCAGACACCTCAAGCTGGAATGCATCAACAAGACTTCCGTTGCTTTCGTCTAGAAATTCTATCTCAAATTCTATCGCATTGGAAGGATCTAATAGCGATAGCGTATCTGCATCACTGAAAGGCGTATCTACCCATACTGCCAGGGATGCATTCGTCACACCGTCATTGAAGTCCTCAATTCCACCTGCTGTATCGCAGGAAATCACTCCTGCTGCTGCTACAGCTATTCCTAGGAGCGTATAAACTAGTTTTTTCATTGTATTCAACATTTAGATATTAGTTGGTATCCCAGTCTACACGCTCAAACAATATTCCGGCATCCTGCTCGGGCGCATTGCTATTGAATAGGTATTCGTTGAAGCTGTAATCCCATCTTCGAGGAATTTGTGTTCCTGATGTAGGGCTTAGTGCCGGAATACCCGTTCTCCTCCAGTCGCTGAAGACTTCAGGCTGAACAAAAAGACCGATATACTTCTGTGTCATGATTTGTTCCAAGGTGATGTTTCCAGCACCTGGATCAACAGTAGCTTGAGAAACATAGTCGGCGTATCCTTCAGGAACACCAGCCTCATCGAAAGATGCTTCAATTCCAGCCAGGTAGGCGTTTCTAACGACATCATCGCCAGCGCCAGTCCTGAAGGCAGTTTCTGCTATGATGAATTGAAGTTCTCTGTAGGAAATCAGATCATGTCGGTACGTGGCTACGAGATAAGGGTGATCACCGTCAAAAGTGACATCCCATCGCGCCAGCCTTGTGGTATCATTCAAGCCTGTCATGAGTGTCCTCATGTTAGGATGAAACTCGATATCTCCGGTACGGCCGATATTAAATCTATACCAGTTGGAGCCATCAGCGGCATCAGGGTAAGTATAGGCCATATTTTCCGTCGCATCCTCGAAAGAGGCCTGTGCTGCGGCCAGTGCCTGTGTGTAGTTACCTTGATGGAGGTATGCACGGGCCAGGATCGCATTGGCAGCTTTCGTCCATAGATCGATGTCACCACCATAGAAGACGTCTTCCGCTCCAGGCACAACATCACCGGCAGTTTGTCCAAAAAGCGCTATGGCCTCATTGAGCATGGAGATGATGGCAGGATAAATCACAGTCGCCTGATCATCAAATACAGGATTGAAGTTTTCAAACCCCAAACCTGCTTCTTCAAATGGGATATCACCCCAAACGTCTGTAGCCGTAAGCATCGTAAGCGCTTCCATGATGTTGGCTACAGCCAGATAGTGATTGTAACCGTTCTCCGTAGCCTGTGCACGAATGGTTCTCAGCTCGACCAGGGTGTTCTCGTATATGAACGTCCAGGGACTATCGAATCTGTTGGCTGTCAGGACATAGTCATTGAAAGAATCCCACTGTCTTGCCACGCCCTCCACTTGTTGCATGAACATGCAATTGAAGCGGGAAAACGCACCGTTACTTACATCTACGAGATGAATTTGTGTACTGGCCAATTGACCAGTCACCGAAACACTGATTGGCTTGTTTGGATCGACGTTCTCATCACCAAGAAAGTCTTCACATGAAAATGCTCCCAGTACAAACAATGTCAATAATGAAATTTTTATATTCAATTTTTTCATGATCTTGTTTTTAGAAGTTCAAAGTCAACCTCGTCAGGAAGGTACGGGTGCTAGGATTGTTGAAGTAGTCGAAACCTTGGCCGTTTCCTACGCCTGTAAGGCTGGTTTCAGGGTCAACACCATCGTATTCGGTTTCGAACCAGAGGTTTCTACCAATAAAGGTGATGGAGCCACCTTTGATGACATTTTGACCAAATAGATTTCTAGGTAGCTGATAACCAATGGATACTTCTCTAAGTCGGATCCAGCCGCCGTCCTGAACGAATTGCTCTCCAACCGCGCCAAAGCCTCCGAGTGAAGACGTCCAATAGTCTCTGTCTCTTACGATTGGAATGTTGTTTTCAACAAACTGTGGGTTATCGGTAGTCCCGATGTTGATGACTCCAGGCAAAACAATCGGATTCTCTTCTCGAGTATCCGCTGTGAGTTGCGAAGCACCAAAGAATGAAAGGGCCCAGGCAGTACCATTCCAAAGGTCTCCACCTTCTCTCCAGTCCAGTAGGAAACCAGCCGTGAAGCCTTTGAAGGTGAAGGAGTTGTTCCAACCTACGATGAAATCAGGGTTAGGATTGCCAATGGCTCTTTGTGTGGGATCCACGCTTTGATACCCGTATTCCGCCGAAGCAGGATCGTTGTTGATGACAACTGCACCACCAGGGATGTTGAGATCTGTATCGGTCGCGGTTCCGGCTTCCGCCCGAAGGTACGCACCGCCGAAGATCGCTCCATAAGGATTGCCAGTAACCAGGTATGAACCTGCACTATTAAAACCAGCAAGGAACAATCGCTCGATACCAGGAGCCAGTTCATCCACGATGGCTTCGTTTCGGGTGAAGTTCACTTGTGTATTCCATCGGAATTCGCCTCTTCTGATAGGATCTGCTCCCAGTGTAACCTCCCATCCTTCGGCAGACATTCTGCCTGCATTTTGCCATACACTGCTGTAGCCGGAAGACCTTGGCAATGAGGCGTTCAGGATTGCATCCTCGGTATCACGCGTGAAGTATGTGACATCCAATGACAACAGGCCTTCGAAAAAGCGAAGATCTACGCCCAGCTCAATGGTCGTGGACAACTCAGGCTTGAGTGCCGGGTTACCCAATTGATTGTCTAATTCGAATGAAGTCACACCAGCGATTGGCCAGGGTGCTGTTGGTCCCCAACCATCATTGAGGGCATTGGTCTCATATGGAGTACTGGTAAGGTATGCAAACGGTGGAGGTCCACCTACCTGAGCCCATGAAGCCCTCAACTTACCAAAGGACAGGATTGTGTTGCTGGGAACAAGCTCAGTAAAGGCAAATGAAGTAGAGATAGAAGGATAGAAGAACCCAACATCACTGGCATTGAACTCTTGCCCGGGCACCACTAATCTAGAGTCATAATCCTGACGGCCGCTCAAGGTCAGGAACACTGTATTTCTCCAGCTACCCTCTACCTGGCCGAACAACCCTAGCTGACGGTATTTGGTATCATCTTCAATGGCACTGATATTAGAGGCATTGCTGATGTCATCGAACCCTTGGATCGTGAGCACATCACCCTGGGTATAGGCGTTGTGATCATTGTACATAAACAGGTTGATGCCCGCCGTGTAGTTCAGCGCGAAATCACTGTTCAACTGACCATTTCCAGCCACGCTGGCGATGAAATCGGTCTGCCTGGTAGTATACTCGTCCAAAAAGATCTGACCGTTAGGATTCGTGCGTGAATTGATCTCGAAATTCTGTTTCCGGATGTCATTCGTCGCATCGGTACCAATATTCATGGACAGGTTGACCCATTCGTGCAATCTGTAGTTTACCTGGAAACTTCCGAAAACACGATGTACTTCCTCATCTCTCAAAGCATTGTTCACTACCCAGAAGGGGTTGTCGTAACCTCCACCACCTCGATAGCTTCTCTGCTCGCCGTTAGGGAATATATATGAGGAAGGCTCATCAACCGCGTCGCTCCCGAATCCATTGCTGTTATCAAAGGAAGGAGGCGTTCTGAATAGACCCAGGTTTATTCCTGAAGTATTGGAGCCTTGTTGAACCCTTGTGAAATCGGATTTTGAGTAATTCACAGTTGCTTGGAAACTCAAGGCATCTGTGGCTTGCAATGTACTTGCAACACTCACGGTCTTTCTGAGATACTCCTCATTAGGAAGAATACCTTCCTGATTGTGATCTGAGAACGAAAACCGGAAAGTAGCAACGTCAGTCCCTCCGGATATTGCTAAGGAGTTTCCGAGCGTCACACCAGTACGCCATACATCGTCGAGGTTGTTGTAGTTGTTTGCCGCTCGGCCATTTCCGGTTCCTTGGGGCACCAAAAACCCATTTCGATCATACAGATAGTTCCCTTGACTGTCAAAAGCATCAGCATCTGGCGCATTGGGATGATTCGGATCCGTAGCGTATTCAAGGTTACTGATCCGTGGTCCCCAGCTGCCGGATTCGCCTGTGTTGGGATCTCGGTAGGTACCATTTCGACCCTGGGCATAGACCCTTTGCAAATTGGGTAGGTTGGTGACATTGTCAAACGCCACCTGGGAAGTGAAATTGACCCTCAGTCCACTGCCTTTCAGACCTTTCTTTGTAGTGACTAAAACCACACCGTTGGCCCCGGCAGTACCATACATTGCTGTGGCTGCGGCTCCCTTCAGTACATTCACGGATTCAATGTCCTCGACATTCAAATCCATGAATCTGTTGGCTGTAGCCGTACCATTGGTGTTGGTTGCTGACGCGTTTTGGTCGCTGTTATTGGCGTCGTTGTTTGTTCTCACCCCATCGATTACGATTAGTGGTTGGTTATTGCCCACCATAGAAGTGACACCGCGAATCAATATCCTGGAACCACCACCTGCAGATCCGGAAGAACGCGTAATTTGAACACCGGCGGCCTTACCTACCAAGGCATCAACAGCACTGGTTGCACCAGAATTCACCAAAGCCTCGCTTTGGACCTCCTGTACTGCATAACCAAGAGCTTTCTTGTCTCGCTGCACGCCGAGTGCCGTCACCACTACTTCCTGTAGTTCGGTAACATCAGACTTCATGCTAACGTCCACCACGGACCGAGTCCCGATCTCGGATTCCTGTGTGACTAACCCAATGAAAGAAAAGACCAATGTGCCACTATTGTCAGGCACGCTTAGGTTGTATCTACCGTCAAGGTCGGTGGTACTCCCTGTTGTTGTGCCTTTCAAGATCACATTGACCCCTGGGATTGGCTCCCCGTTTTCGTCCGTCACAGTTCCGGACACAGACCGCTGAGCGTAGGATACAAACCCCACGCTCATGCAGAGTAACCATAGTAAAATGTTCCTCATAGTCATTTGTGTTTAGTTGAAAATTGGATTTAATGACAGTAAGGTTAGAGGGGAAAAAGAGCCATTAATTGTAAAAAAGAAGGCCCCTGGCAATAGGGGTAGAGGCACTATTGTGCTCTATCTCGCACTAAAGGCTGTTTTTGGGTTACAGGAGAATATTCTGTAGCCAGGCTACTCCGTCAACTTAGGGAATGAAGTAGACGATTTTTTTCGTTTCGAAGAATGCTTCTTTGAAGTACTCCGTTATCGGTGTGATTTGGTGCCTCCCACGGATTTCGGAGAGCTCATCGGACAGGTCTCCGCCTTTGAGGGCAATGATGCCATTCCGGAGGATATGCTGACTTCTGGGGTTGATCCTTCCTTTGCACCAGGCTTGGAGTTTCGCAGACCTGGCTACGGCACGCGTAACAACGAAATCAAATTGTTCTTTGATCTGCTCAGCCCTGGAAGTGGCTGCCTGGACATTATTTAGCTCCAGGCTTTGGGCAATTTCATGGACCACTCTGATTTTCTTGCTAATCGAGTCAACTAGCAAGAAATGGACTTCCGGAAAGAAGATGGCCAGGGGGATGCCAGGGAAACCTCCGCCTGTGCCCAAATCCATCACACTCGTGCCGGGCTTGAATTGTATGAATTTGGCAATAGCCAGGCTGTGAAGTACATGCCTGACGTAGAGTTCGTCAATATCTTTCCTTGAAACCACATTGATCTGTTCGTTCCAAAATTGATAAAGTGCTGAAAGTGCCAGGAACTTCTTCTCCTGTGCTGATGATAACTCCGGGAAATATTGCTGTAGAAGGGAGATCGGGCTCACCTGCAAATCAGATATGCGGTTTCTTATCCTTTACCAGATCGTACATCAGTTCTCTGGCGCGATGGAGTTGTGCTTTTACTGTACCCAGAGGGGCATCCAGTTCCTGAGCGATCTCCTCATAAGACAGCTCGTCGAAGTACCTCAGCCGTACCAAACGCTGGTACTTGGCGGGAAGCTTGGTGACGAACATCCTTACCAGCTCAATCTTCTGGGTCTTGATGGTTTCCTCGTCCGGTGTGAGGTTGCGGTCCTCCACGTCGATGTTCACAGCATCACCACTGTCATCCGTGAAGGACGTATTGAGGCTATAGGTTTCAAGTTTTTTCTTCCGGATGAAGTCGATAGCATTGTTGGTAGCGATCCGGAAAAGCCAGGTGGAGAAAGTATAATCCTTCTTGAACCGCTTAAGGTTCTTGAAAGCTTTGGCAAATGCTTCGATGGTCAGGTCTTCGGCATCATCGACATTTCGCACCATTTTCAGTATCATATGATACACGGGCTTCTTGTATCGATCCATCAACTTGGCAAAGGCGGTTTCATCACCTTTTAGGGTGGCTTCATCGATCAAATCAAAGTCCTCTAGTGCTTTATCTGAGAATTGCCGATTTACTTCCATTTGATATTCTTTCTAAAAAAGGCGGTAGTTCCAACAACGGGAATAAAGAAAGCATACGAGAAGTCCAGAATCGGAGTTATCCAGTATTGATATCCCTGTCCCAATTTTTGAGCTGACCACCGAAAAAATAAACCCTTGATCAATAGCAAACTTAGCATAGTCAGCCAAGTGATCAGTGGCTCATTATTCGAAATAGCTAAAATAAGGAAAGAAACCCAAAGCCCTAGATGCACATTTGATCTCAGGACGTGCCAAAACACAACGGACCTCTTGTAGTACTTGCCAACGGAAAGGTGACGAAGTTTTTGTTTCCAGTAGCCGCTCCAGGTCGTTTTCGGCTTCGACAGGGTTAAGGCCTCCTGACCAAATACCAGACTTGTGTTCTTCCGAGTGGCAAGCTGCTGGACGAAGAGGTCATCATCTCCTCCAGTAATGCTTTGGTAGTCATTGAATCCTTTGGCTTTCAGGAACACGGACTTCCGGTAGGCCAGATTTCTTCCGACACCCATGTAGGGCATACCCAACTTTGCCATAGCGTAATATTCGAATGCCGTGGTCCAGGTTTCATACTGGATATGGTGGTGAAGAAAGCCCGTTCCTTTCATGTAGGGACTGTAGCCCAGGACAAAGTCTTTTCCTTCCGAGAATTCCTTGGAAAAAATACTGGCCCATTGGTTGGATGTAGGCCTGCAGTCCGCGTCAGTCAACAATACCCAGTCGGATTTCGCACCTTTTATGGCTAAGGTCAATCCAAATTTTTTAGGATGGAACTGATCTGGCACATAATCCACAATGAGGGTGCGTAGGTTCGGGTGTTTTGGTTCGAGTGCCTTCAAGTAGTCCAGGCTTTCATCCATACACCGGTCTAGGACGATGATTACTTCAAAATTGGGATGATCCTGCTCCAGGAGCAGTGGAACAAGTTCCCGGAGGTTCTCTTCTTCATTGCGTGTACAAACAATGATGGACACAGGTTGTGGTTCCGCCTGCTGATTCTTCATGGATAGTGTGAGCAGGGCGATGAACTTAATGAGCAGGAAAAGCAGGTGCCAGCCAACAAGCACCATAAACAAGAAAAAAATCAGGTCGATCGTTGACATCATGGGGCGCAAATATAGATCAGGAGTGATGCTGGATTGACAAGAAGATAGATGGGGTCAATTATTTTTGTGCGCCAATACAAAACGCGTACACCCTTGAAATTTCAACTCCAAAAAACGGACAACAAAAGCAAAGCGAGAGCAGGAACCATTGCCACAGATCACGGGGAGATCCAAACCCCGATCTTCATGCCGGTTGGAACTGCAGCAACGGTAAAGGCCGTTCACCAAAGAGAGTTGAAGGAAGATATCAATGCCCAGGTCATTCTTGGGAATACCTACCATCTTTATTTGAGACCTGGCTTGGATATCATTACAGCGGCGGGAGGTTTGCACAAGTTCAATGGCTGGGATCGGCCGATTCTAACGGATAGTGGAGGTTACCAGGTCTATTCTTTGGGAGACAATCGGAAAATTGAAGAAAAGGGAGTCACATTCCAAAGTCATATCGATGGCTCAAGGCATATGTTTTCTCCTGAGGGGGTCGTGGATGTACAGCGAAAAATTGGAGCCGACATCATTATGGCTTTCGATGAATGTACACCGTATCCCTGCGACAAGGATTACGCTGATCGGTCAATGCACATGACACATAGGTGGCTGAAGCGTTGCATTCAGCGATTTGATGAAACAGAAGGCCTGTATGGCTACAGTCAGACGTTGTTCCCAATTGTGCAAGGCAGTGTGTACCCTGATCTACGCGAGGAGTCTGCCAATTTCATCGCAGCCCAAGGTCGTGAAGGCAATGCCATCGGTGGTTTGTCAGTTGGGGAACCTCATGAGGACATGTACGCGATGACTGATCTTGTCTGTAGTATATTGCCCGCTGATAAACCTCGGTACCTGATGGGTGTAGGTACCCCCGCCAACATACTTGAGTGCATTTCGTTGGGGGTAGACATGTTTGATTGTGTCATGCCTACTAGGAATGCAAGAAATGGTATGTTGTTCACTACGGAAGGGATAGTCAATATTAGAAATGAAAAATGGAAGAAAGACTTCACCCCTTTGGATAGCAACCTGGAAGGTTATGCCAGCAACTTTTACTCCAGGGCATACCTACGCCATCTGGTCACTAGCAATGAGATGCTGGGCGCTCAGATAGCCAGTGTGCACAACCTGTCCTTTTATTTATGGCTCGCTAATGAAGCCAGGCAACAAATACTAAACGGGACATTCTCAAGCTGGAAGAACAATATGGTTGAAAAAGTATCGAGAAGGCTCTAGATGAAGAAACTCGACTGGTATATCCTAAAGAAATTTCTGGGGACCTTCGTATTCGTGGTGGGAGGTCTGCTGGCCATCATTTGCGTCATCGATTTTACCGAGAAGAACGACGACTTCATTAAGTACCAGGTGTCGGCCCAGATGATTGGCCTCTATTACCTGACATTCATTCCCTTCATCGCGAGTCTGATTACGCCGATCACTGTTTTTATCGCCTCCGTATTTGTCACCGCCAAACTAGCTGCCAAGACGGAGATCATAGCCATACTCGCAAGTGGTGTCAGCTTCCGAAGATTGATGGTCCCTTATATCATTGGCGCCTGTCTCATTTCTGCTGCCAGTTTTGTGCTGAATAGCTACATCATACCGGATACAAACAAGTTCAGGATCGCCTTTGAGATCGAATACCTGGGCAAACCTTTCTATTTCTCGGACAGAAATATCCATTTCAAGATTGGCCAGAATGACTACATCTACATGGATCGGTACAATAACCGAAATGACATTGGATACAAGGTCACTTTGGAAAAGATCGAGGACCTGAAACTGACCGAGAAGATTCACGCCGCACGGGTAGAATGGGACACGGCCACCGCCAAGTGGAAACTGATCCAATGGCAAAAAAGAACCCTCCATGATGGATTTGAGACCCTTGAAAGTGGCCGGGAGCTTGACACTTTACTCAATCTGTATCCATCGGATTTTGATAGCAAGGAGCGACTTTGGGAAACGCTCACGATGTATGAACTCAACGACTATATCGCCTTGCAAAAATCTCGTGGCGCCGACGATGTGCAGGTGTATCAGATCGAAAAGTACATTCGCTACATGCAGCCATTTGGGGTGATCATATTGATGTTTATTGGATTGATTGTTTCAGCCAGGAAGACACGACGCGGTACCGGGTTTCAAATTGCGCTGGGTTTCCTGATCGCATTTATCTTCATCATCATGTTCATCCTTTCGAGGGCCATTGCCGAGGCGAATACGATGAATCCAGTATTCGCGGTATGGATACCCAATATCACCTTCACACTGGTGGGCTTTCTGTTGTACAATACCGTACCCCGATGAACCGCGAGACCAGGGACTACCTGCACCTGCATTTTATTGTTTTCGTCTGGGGTTTTACTGCCATACTGGGCAAGCTCATCACGCTTGGACCAGTGGAACTGGTGTTTTACCGCACTTTGCTGGCAGGACTCGGTCTGGTGTTTCTTGCTAAAATCACGAAGAGACCTTATTGGATAAAGGACATCAAGGACTTGAAGAATGTGCTCGTGGTAGGCGTGTTGATCGCAGCGCACTGGATTCTGTTTTTCCTGGCTGCACGGGTGTCGAATGTTTCCGTATGTCTTGCCGGAATGGCGACGACGTCGATATGGACTGGTTTGCTGGAGCCGATTATGACAGGTAAGCGCATCCGCGGATATGAAATTCTCATTAGCTTCCTGGGGTTCATGGGGATGGTGTGGATTTTCAGAAGTGAGCTGGATCACATGTGGGGATTTACCATTGCCATTTTTTCGGCCTTTCTGGCGGCGGTTTTCTCCATCATCAACGCAGGTGTAACCAAACGGCAGGACCCCTACACCATGACCATGCTCGAGATGTTCGTTGCTACGATAGTGATCTTCCTTTTTCTTCCGTTCTACGACTGGATGGTGGATACGCCGATTACCTATCTCCCCCGAGCGAATGAATGGATTTACCTTTTGATGCTTGCTTTCGTTTGTACGGTATATGCATTTTCCGCAAGTGTGGAACTGACCCGACGTCTTTCAGCATTTTCTGTCAACCTCAGCATCAATTTGGAGCCGATTTATGGGATCATTCTGGCCATCTTGATTTTTGGTGATAGCGAAAAAATGAGCTCCGGATTCTACCTCGGTGGATCATTGATCTTAGTGTCAGTTTTGATTTATCCTCCTATCAATAAGATGATGCGTCGCAAAGCGCTGGAGGCCGACCTTATGCGCTAAAAATTTTTTCAGGTTCTTCTTATCTTGCGGCTTCAAACCACCTCGAGACCATGGAATTTCACGTTTTCGGAATAGTATTGTCAGAACCCGTTACCGCTTTGACGAATCTTATTCTGGCAGTGATTTGTTTTTTTGCCTTCTTCAATGCCCGTTCGGGTCCAGGTTATGCCGGCCGCCAATCCTGGCTCTATTTCTTTCTTTCGCTGGGATCCGCGACCTTCATTGGGTGTTTTTCACACCTATTTTCTTCCTACGATATCCACTGGTTTCGGCTGGTAGGTTGGGTGTTCAGCGGAATGGCTGCCTATTTTGCTCAGGTTGCCTCTATTGAACAGATGACTGGTAAGAATGTAGGAACATGGATGTTGCTCTCAAAAATTGAGTTTGTATCTTTCATACTGGCGCTCTGGTACTTCCGCACTTTCGAAGTTGTGCTGGTCATAACCGTTATTTCCCTGATCGTTGTGCTGTCTATTCATACCTATGGATATTTCACAAATGTGTTGAAAGGCAGTGAATTGATCTTACTGGGATTTGTGATTTCAGCGCTTACAGCTGTGGCCAGACTCCTGAAGCTCTCTTTCCACCCTGTCTATTTCAACTATCATGATGTGGCCCACCTGATGATGATGGCAGCGGCCCTTGTAATATTATCAGGCGTGAAGAGGGCGGGTCAGATTGCCTAATTCATTAAATGTCAGTTTGCTTACAATTCCCTTTTCGTTCTTATTTTAGAGGACAAATTGGGTTGGTAAGTGGAATCGAAGAATAATTTCTGGTACTTCGAAGGTGTGGATCTCTACAGTATATTTTGTCCGCACAAGATCCCTGGTATGAAGGAAAAACACACCTTCAAGAAATACAAGAAGGGCGAGTACATATTCATGCCAGATGAACCTCACAAGTACGTCTATTTGGTTTCTGAGGGAAGGGTAAAAATTGGCAATTATACCAATGATGGTGAAGAGGTAGTAAAAGCCATATTAGGTCGGGGCGAGTTGTTTGGTGAATTGGGTGTCGCCGGGGAGCGCAAGACAAAAGAATTTGCCAAAGCAATGGACAAAACCACCGTCATTTGTCCGCTCACTATTGAGGATCTGAGGATGTTGATGAAAGACAATCAGGAGCTGAACTTTGCCATTATCAAGATCATCGGCTGGAAATTCAGGAAAGTGGAAAGGAGGGTGGAGTCGATGGTATTCAAGGACTCTCGTACCAGGGTATTGGAGTTTCTCGTGGAGATGGCTGAGGAAAAAGGGGTTAAAGTGGGATATGAAATTATGATCAAGAACCACTATACCCACAAGGATATATCAAGGCTTACAGGCACTTCCCGTCAGACTGTCACTACTGTCTTCAATGAACTGAGAGATGACAACGTGATCAGCTTTGATCGTCGCAGGATTCTCATTCGCGATTTGGATCAGCTCAAGGCCTACCTGATGGAGGCCACCACTCACTAATTCTCTGCCAGAGGCGCTACAAAATGATATCCGCCGTTGGGTTCGTCCTCGAACAACCCAAATACAGCAGAGCCCGAACCACTTAGTGCATAGTAGACAGCGCCATCTTTTTGCAGTTTCGTCAGGCTGGCATCAATCTCAGTATGATTTTTCCGTATCTCGACTTCAAAGTCGTTTTTCAATGTCTTTTGCCAAGACGATACCTCATTTTTGAGCAGATGCTTCAAGCTGGTCTTTGTGGGTTTGGGTGTAACACCCGCATACGCCTCTGCCGTGCTGATGTGCACATTGGGATAAATAATGCCAATGTACCAATCGGAGAGGTCAAGGTCGATCGGCGATATTTGGGTACCGGTACCAGTGGCCAGACCAGGCTTGTTGGCTATGAAGAACGGACAGTCACTCCCCAGGGAAGCTGCATATTCCTCCAGTAGTGTGGACGGAAGGTCTAGCTCGAAGAGGGTATTGAGCAGTTTTAAGGTGAAAGCACCATCGGATGAGCCACCACCAAGTCCTGCACCCATGGGAATGACCTTATGCAGGTGCAGTTGTACCGGGGGTATGCCATGGTGTTCTGCCAGGAGTTGATAAGCCTTGACACAGAGGTTATCCTGGGGATTTCCCTCAACGTTCAATCCCGTTTGCGAAAAACTGAATTCCTTCGATGGTACTGCTTCCAGGGCATCACACCAGGGGATGGGGTACAGACAGGACTCAATATTATGGTAGCCATCCTCCCTTTTGGAGAGGATGTTCAAGCCCAGATTGATCTTGGCATTCGGGAATACCAGCACCGAATTTTACTTGGAGAGTTCGCTCACGATCTCTTCGGTGATGCCTGAGGCCGAGAAGCCACCATCATGCATCAGGTTTTGCATAGTCACCATACGGGTCATATCAGAGAACATCATGATGCAGTAGTCTGCGCAACTATCCGCGTCTGCATTACCCAATGGGGACATTTTGTCGGCATAATCGAAGAATACGTCAAAGCCCGGCACACCTTTTCCGGCTGTGGTCATCGTGGGTGACTGGGAAATGGTATTCACCCGGACCTTTTTACTTTTCGCAAATCGATATCCATAGCTTCTGGCAATGGACTCCAGCATGGCTTTGGCTTGGGCCATGTCCGAGTAATCAGGGAAGGTCCGCTGAGCAGCGATGTAGGAGAGTCCCAGGACGGAACCCCACTCGTTGATGACATCCATCTTCTCAGCGACTTGCATCATCTTATGAAAGGATATTGCAGAAACGTCGAGGGTCTTCAGGTACCAGTCGTAGTTGAGGTCGCCATATTCCTTCTTCTTTCTCACATTGGGGCTCATGCCGATGGCATGAAGGATGAAATCGATCTTACCACCAAGTTTGTCTGTGGTTTGGTTGTAAAGCGCCTCAATATCTTCTAGAGAGGTGGCGTCGGCGGGAATAACTTCTGTCTCGCATTGTTCGGCCAGTTGATTGATAGCGCCCATTCGCAAAGCGATAGGGGCGTTGGTCAATGTGAATTTAGCTCCTTCGGCAAATGCCTTCTCCGCGACTTTCCAGGCGATTGAATTTTCGTCCAAAGCACCTGAAATAATTCCTCTTTTACCTTTTAACAGATTGTAACCCATGATTGATGATTTTCTGATCGCCAAAAATAGGTAAAGCCATCTGATTGCTGCGGAACAACTTGTGCCAATTTGTTGTAGTACATGGTTGACAACGATGGATATGGAAAACTGCGATGAAAACGGTGTTTGCCGGCCTGCGCCACTCGAAAGCGGACACATAGAGGAGGCGAAGCCCAAAGCTTTCGAAATCATCTATATTGGTGATCCCATGTGCTCATGGTGTTGGGGGATCTCAAATCACCTCAAAAGGCTTCAGGAGTACACGAGCGACCATGAACTGGGCTTCGATGTGATCCTGGGGGGTCTCAGGCCTGGCGGCGGGGATCCGTGGGATGATCAGATGAAAGCTTTCCTGAAACATCACTGGGAGGAAGTCAACAAGCGTTCAGGCCAACCCTTTGGCGATCGATTGTTCCGCCTGGAGCAGTTCGACTACGATACCGAGCCATCTTGTCGGGCGGTGGTTACCGCCAAGCATTTTCTGGATACTAAGGGTGTCATGGAATTTTTTGAAGCCGTTCAACGCAAATTCTACGTAGATAACGAGGACCCGAAAGAGGATCAATTCTATGCCAGCATATGTGAGCAGTTTAATATTGATTTCGGATACTTCAAACGTCTATTCCATTCCACGGAGACGGCCAAGGCCACACATGAGGAGTTTGTGACCAATCGGAAGTGGGGGGTGTCAGGTTATCCAACACTCGTGCTAAGGCACAATGAGCAACTCTATCTAATATCCAATGGCTATGCAGAATATGAGCTGATGGTCGAGCGAATTGAGGCGCTGAAGCTTAAGATAGCCGAACCAGCGGCATAACGAACTAGAGGTAATCCTTGAGGAGTTGGAGCTCAGCTTCCAGCCCTGCGTTCTTTACCTTTAGTCTGAGTTGCTTCCAGTATTTTTCCTGAAGCTTTGTTGTCAGGTGTCGGTGATGCATCGCGATCCATTTGCGTTCTCCAGGGTCCATCTTAGGGGAGCCGAGCAGGACAGTGCCAGCATGCAGTCCCCGACGCATTGACGAGATATGCCGCTCCAGTCTCTCCAGTTGTTCCTGGTTTTTCCTTATCTGACGTTCCATGCTTTCTGTCTCCTTCGACAGTAGATTCTTTGTCTCAGTGGTCCATGTTGGCTTCGCATGTTCCAGGGATTCGAGCGGAGTGGCTACGGACAAGGCTTCATCTAGCCGCAACAAAGGTTCTACATGCTTCAAATCCCAGGCCCGGCGGCCAATAGAGACAGACTTCACAAAGTCCACAGATGCCCCTACCAACTGCGCAATGGAGGTATTGCTGACATCAAAGCACAGCCGAATTCTCTCCAATACTGATAATTGCTCCATTTGATCTGAATAATTGTACACCGCAATTCAAATCAATTCACAGTGGTGTACAAAGTCCTGCCGGTGTTATTTGTACACCATGCAAAAATTTTTTTTTCTATGGTGTACAGTGCTGTACACCGTTCGTTTTACGAAAATATTTTGGTGTACAGCCGTGTACACCGATTTTTCACCATGAAATGGAAGGTGTACAAAAAGTGGAGATGAATGAGGTGGGCTCTAATCCACCGTCACGGTAAAAGACTGTTCCGTGCTTGTGTGCGGCGCATCCATACCCTGCGCCTGGAATTGAATCTCCCAATTCTGGCTTTGGGTGATTTGGTAGGTGACGACATTGCCATTTGTGGTTTTTTCTAATGAAATCAGGTTTTCTCCCACTTTGACATTGGTGATAGAGACGTTGTCCCATCCGCTGGGCATGTTGGGTTCGAGGTAGAGTACTTCACTACCTGCATCGGGGCGAAATCCGAAAAATTGGTTGACGATCGGATAGGCGACAGCATAGATGTTCCAGGCCTGGGCCATCATCCCATAATCCGGGCTTACTTCATAAGTACTGCCAGGTAAGGCATAGCTGAAGGAGTTGGTGAGTTGCTGAAGGTAAGTGTAGGCTTCGTCCGGATTGCCGTAGTTGTTCTCCGCTATGGCCTGCACGCCGGTGGGCAGCGTCATCACCGCACCTACATAGCTGAAAACCTCCCATTTTGTTGATTCTCCTTTTGACTCATCCCGGTCGAGTCCGGTTACGTATGATCCGTACTTGCTGCGATATTGCCGCGCTTTTTCCAGTGCTTTCTGGGCTTTTGATGCTTCGGCGATACCCATTTCCATGGGCGTGTTGACAACCCAATTGTGGTAGACTACCTGACTTTGTAC
The DNA here is from genome assembly GCA_965601475.1 of Cyclobacteriaceae bacterium. Taxonomy (GTDB): domain Bacteria; phylum Bacteroidota; class Bacteroidia; order Cytophagales; family Cyclobacteriaceae; genus JAWPMT01. The sequence goes on from OZ271832.1 coordinate 4,744,406, forward strand.
CTCTCCAGTCTGTCGCTGAACAGCCTTTTTCGTCGTTTCCAGTTCCTCCACGGCCCAGGGTTTGTTGATGGTGTCGGATCGGATAATAGCTGCGTCGATGAGCTCCAGCGTTTTGGCCTTGTCTGCTCGAAAGTCAGCGTAGGACTCGGAGGATTCAGACCACCATTCGGTGTTTATGCGCTCTTTCAAAGTTTCGGCCAATTGCTGGTATTCGGAGGCCGTGGCCTCGTCGCCCATTACCTGGGCCATTTTGCTCAAGGCTTCGGCGCCTTGCTGCGTGTAGACGACTACGTCGATCATCTCGGTATGCAACCCTGGTATTTCCATCATACCGGGGCCATCGGCATATTGATTGTCATCATGGTCCTGGCTCAGAATCCATTTCATTGCGGCTTTGGCCAGGTCGTAGTGTTTCTCCAGAAAGGTCCTGTTGCCGGTCCATTCGTAGACTTTCCACAGGAGGTAAACGAAGTGGGGTGTTTCGTTGAGGTTACCCGGATTGAATACCACGCCATTGGTAGAGGCTTCGTGTATGATCTGTCCACTCATGCCATTGGCTTGAATCGAAAGCTTGGCGAGGAGGTCAATGGTAGCATAGACTTCTTCATGTTGGCCTGTTGCCAGCAAGCCCTGGAGGGAGTAGCAATTATCTGCACCAAACCACCAGGGGTAATCCGCCATGCCTGCCGAAAGCCCTCGACCAATGGTGTCGACATCCCGTATCAGCCAGTCGGTATTGTACTGGGTCCAATTGTACATCGCCAGCAAGTTGGGGTCTGGAATGTCGATTTGGGAGGCTTCCGCCATGGCGGCGTACCGCTCAATCTTGGATTGTACATGTGCCAGGTAATTTTGGCGCAGGTCCTCCAAGGTGGCGATGGCTTGCGATTGGGATCGGTAGCTGCCGGCGACGAAATAATGGACTGTGGTCTTTTCACCCGGCTGTAACGCGAGATTTGACAAGATAGAAGCCTGGCCCTCCGTAGCGGACTGGCTTTCGACGGGAAGATCAGTAGCCCATGCGGCGAACCAGGGGTTCTGACTATCCCTGGCCAGAAAATATCCTGCGTCGTCCCAGGTGATTTCGTCCTCACCGTCTTCAATCTCGAGACGTTCAGAAATCCAAACCGGCATCAAATCCACCACCGCGTCGAATTGGAGTGTCGCCTCCATCACTTGGGTGCCTGTGTTTTGGATCACTAATTCGAGCACCACGCCTTCGACCTGGTCGGGTACAAACTGTATCCTTTCGATGGCAAGACCCAGTGACTCATTGTTGAAGGTCATGCGATTACCAATGGGGTAATTGGTAAAGGATTCGGCATCCTGGAGTTTCCAAACCTGGGTACCCGCATTTACCATGATCGCAAAACCATCCATCAATTTGATGGGATGATCCCATACCCCACCCATCTCACCAGGCACATGCCAGCCATGGTCGATGAATTGGCCACTTTGTTGTCCGACAACATAGAGACGGTCCCCGGCAGTCACGTAGGGACTTTGCAGGTATTCGCTTTTGCCGGGTATTGATTCCAACGTCTGGAAAAGATCAAAAACGCTTTGTGAGCGCTCCGTGTCTTGCTGACAGGCGGTGATGAAGCAAATAACAGCTAAGAGAACTACGAATCTGTGCATGAGAGGCTATTTTGATCCAGAAAAATAGCCAAAATCAGTATTGAAATTGATAGCCAGTGGCTTTTATGAGTTTTTCCGGGCTTACTTCCTTCCAAGACGTGTAGTTGTCCAGGAATTCCGGGGCGGCGACTCCCAGTTGCTTGGCCTGCAGCGTGTAGAAGGCCTCACGAGTGGGGTGCGATGGGCTGCAAGCATTGAAGACATCGTAGACAGGCTTGCTTGCAATGAGGTTTTGGATCAGACCGATGCAGTCATCCAGGTGGATCATGTTGATCGGATTTTTACCACCAGGTATGCCTTTCCTGCCTTGGAAGAATCTTCCTGGCTCACGACCCGGACCATACAGACCTCCGAACCTCAGGGTGGTCGTTTGGAACGAAGCCTGATTTTGCCAGATCTTCTCGGCTTCCATGAGGTTGACGCCTCCTCTGGAAACAGCGTCGGGGCTGGCATTTTCTTCAGTGACAACCTGTCCCAGGTTCTCATAGATCCCAGTGGAGCTGGCCATGATCACCCAAGATAAGGGGGACTGATCGGCGGCAATTTTCAGGGATCGCAATTGCCGGAGGTGATAATCCGGATCGTCGTTGCGGTTTCTTGGTGGGATGTTGAGGAAGAGGATGTCAGAGTCCAGGAAGGCAGGGTCTCCCGAAAATTCGGGGTCCAGGTGAATGAGGTAGGGGGCCACACCCGCCTTTTCGATGTCGGCAAGTTTAGCTTCTTGGGTAGTACTTCCTTTTACTTCAAACCCTTTGAGCGCAAGTGATTTGGCAAGAGGTAAACCTAGCCAGCCGCAACCCAATACGGAAATCTTTGTCAGTTTTTCCATCTACTTAGGACAACTATTTGCATTGCGATGATGGGAACCGTCGAAAACAACAGCACTTCCCAACCCAAGGTAAATATGAACCATCCTGCGGACAATGATGCGATGGCTTGGGTGCCAAAAACACCAAAGTCGTTGACAGCCTGAACGCGAAACCTTTCTGCTGGTCGATACGCTTGTGGTAGAAGCGAAGTGCCTCCGATGAAAAGGAAATTCCATCCAACGCCCAACAAAATAAGTGAGATCCAGTAATTCGGTACTGCATGACCCGCATAGCCGATGCCAATACAGATGAGATACGCGGCCAAGCCGGATATCATTACTTTCCTGATACCAAATTGATGGATGAGCTTAGGGGTAATCAATGAAGGAAGGAACATGGCCACGATGTGACTTTGTATTACCCATTTGGTGTGGTGCAGGGAATGCCCGTCCATCACATGCATGCTTACGGGTGTGGCTGTCATAATGAAGGTCATGATCGCGTAACCCACTATCGCACTGGAGAGGGCGATGATGAAGATCTTCTGTTTGAGAATCGCCTTAATGCTTCTCATAGCACCATCGTCTCCGGATTGTACAGCCACGGGGTTTTTGAAGAATTGCAGTGCTACGAGTCCCGAGGCGAATAGAATTCCAAGCAGCAGGAACGATCCTACATAATCCGTGCCCATTAGCTCTTTTCCCCAGACGGCCGTTTCCGGTCCCAGAAAGGCAGCGGCAATGCCCCCTAGCAGTACCGTGGATGCTGCTTGGGGGACCTGGTCCATTTCAACGCTTTCCATCGCCGCAAACCGAAATTGCATTACCGTCGCACTCGTGATCCCAAAAAGCAAAGTGCTGAAGCAGAACATATAGAAAGATCCCTGGGATACGGCTAGTGCAGCCAGTAGCGCGATGAGGATAGAAAATGAGGTGACTAACAAGAATGTTCTTCTACGACCAAGCCGCTTCATCAACGCGCTCACAGGCACTGTGGACAAGGCAGTTCCAACAACAGTAAGCGCCACGGGAAGGGTGGCCCAGCCGGGTTTGGGTGCCAATTCAGCACCAACCAATCCTCCTGCGAAAACAATGACCGAGTTCACCGTCATGATTAGCGCCTGAGCGAGCGTTAAGATCCAGACATTTCTAGGTAAAGGCTTGCTCATAAGAAGAACCAGTAGTCGTCGACAGGGCGCTTGTCCCAGCTCGATAACATTTGTTTGATTTGTTTCTTGGCATCCGGGGCGCTCACAGCGACCATGATTTGTGGATTAGGGATTTGGGGGATTTCGGAGATGTGTTGCAATTTGATTCCATAAATATGCTTACCCACCTTGGAATTTGTGTCGCAGACCCAATGAAATGTCGGCACACTGTCAAGTAGCAGTTTCGCCATATCCTTACCATTCTTGCCTGCCCCCCACAATACCAGTGGTCTGTCAGCATCACGATCAATCTCCAGGAAGTAGCGCAGTTTCATCTCAAAGTATCGGTTGTCTTTGTACTCGTCCCATGTTCGCGAGATTCTATTGGACCGGTCGCGCCAATAGTGAAGGATCTTATCCATGCCGATCACTTTCAGGCCTTGTCGATAAAATCTGAAGGTCAGGTCATAATCTTCCGGATATACTACGGGGTCAAATGCGCCGACCATGTCGAAGTCATCCTTATGGATAATCCAGCAGTGGGAGGGAATCACGCATTCCTGATAAATCTCTTCGTAGTGACTTCCCCTTTTGGCCACCTCATTGAGCCATTGATCGTACCTGCGAAATCCAGCGCCGACTTCTCCCTCGGACACGAAGTGTTCAGTGCCTCCGGCGACTACATACCCTCTGCCAAATTGAAGCCATTTTTCTACGAGAACTTCCAGTTTATAAGCTGGCATCCTGTCATCAGAGTCCATCCGGTTGATCAAAGAACCTTTTGCTTCCCTATAACCCCTTTGTAAGGTGGGAATGAGTCTGGGTGTGTCGCTATCGAATACCCGGATACGAGAATCTTTTTGGGAGTATTCATCCAGAATTTCCCTGGTTCGGTCTGTCGAATGGTCATTGACGGCAATAAGCTCCCAGTGCGGGTAGGTCTGAGCAACAATGGATTCGAGGCACTCGGCAATATACATCTCTGTATCCTTTGCCGCCATGATGATTGTAACGAGAGGGGGTGTTTTGGTCAATTTCAGTAAACTAGGGCTGCAATATAATTGACTTCATAGTCTCTACATTTCATGTAGTCCTTTCTACAATTGATTACAGGGTGCTTTGGTTCCTGAAGGGTGGGGAGTAGTCTTGCATCAGGTCAAAAACTCATTTTATGCTCTATCACTACTTCAAAGCGGCATACCGCTCGCTTTTCAACGCACTAGCCTTTTCAAGCATCAACCTGCTGGGTCTTGTCACCGGGATCTCGGCGGCGGTCCTGCTTGGGATATATGTTCTATTCATCTTCACGTATGACTTTCAACATCAAAATCGAGCCGACACCTATCTGGTGTACAAAGAACGAATCACGCCAGATGGAATACAGCCCACTTACGATACCTGGGTGCCATTGCTTCCGCAATTGCAGTCAGATTTCCCGCAAGTGGTTTCAGGTACGCGAATCGGAGAAACGGATACGCGGATAACTTTAGGAAATCAGACCTTTGAGGAGGAGGCCCAATATGTAGATCCGGGATTTTTTGAGATTTTCTCTTTCTCGCTCAAGCGTGGCAATCAGCAGGTACCTTTTCCGGATTTGAACAGTGTTGTCCTCTCTCAAAGCGTAGCGCTTAGGTTGTTTGGAAGTGAGGAGCCCATGGGAGAGACAATTCAGGTTTTTGATCAGGATATAGGTGCTGAGAAGTCTTATGTGGTCACGGGTATATTGAATGATCATCCAGCAAATACCAGCGTCACACCATCCGTCTTGATGCCGATTGAGGGTATCCCTGGCTATGAAGAAATTGAAAATGAATGGGGCAGTTCTTTTCTGTCTACCTACGTACTGCTAGATGGCCCTGAGGCGAAAAAGAATCTGGAAGTCGCTTTTCCAGCTTTCATCGCCAAAATTTGGGACGAGGAGACCCAGCAGCGCACGAACTTCCGGCTGTTGCCTTTGACAGCTAGCTATGAAACTTTTGTTGGAGACATTCAGGATGCCAAGCTGCTCTTGCTCATAGCTATTGCGACCGTGCTCATTGCCTCTTTCAATTATATGAATCTATCTACCGCAAGGTCCATCGATAGGTCCAAAGAGATAGGAGTTCGCAAAGTGCTTGGTGCATTGTCTGGTAATCTGAAAATGCAGTTTTTCTATGAGGCCTTCATTATGATCACCCTGGCTACTTTCATTGCGATTGGCATCGCCAGGTTGTTGCTGCCGTTTCTCAATGACAGCCTTTCACTCATGCTTTCTACCTCCGTGTTTCTCACGGTGCAGTTTTGGGTAGTGGCCGCGTTGTTTGTGCTGGTTTTGACTGCCCTCTCGGGAAGCTATCCGGCGCTGGTCATGTCTCGAATCAAGACGCTGGTGGCACTCAAGGGATTTTCCAAAAGCCGATCTGGTAGCTACTTCAGGAACGTTCTGGTGGTAACGCAGTTTGCTTTAGGGGTCATGATGATCATCGGCGCACTCATCATCCGGGATCAGATACTGTTCATGAAGAATTCCCCGCTGGGGTTTGACAAAAACAATCAGCTAGTAATACGTGCCAGCGTTGCTGATTTTGAGGATGAGGAAGTGGGCAACACCAGACTCAACACCTTCAAAGACCAACTGAAATCATTGACCATGGTGGAGAGTGTTACTGCCTCCAGGCATGTGCCTACGGAATGGAGTCGTAGTTTCACTTTTGTCCAACCGGAAGGCTGGGAGGGTAGTCCATTGCGTATGCGGTATACCTTCATGGATGCCGAGTTTTTCGACACTTATAATGCGGAGCTGCTGGAAGGATCTGGCTTCCTTCCTGACGAAAACGGTCATCAACGGGAATCTGTGATTCTCAATGAGGCGGCTCTGAAGGCCTTTGGATGGGAATCCACCGAGAGTAAGAAGATAGAGATCGGAAGACACAAGTTCAACGTGGTTGGTCTTGTCCGCGATTTCAAGTTTGAGACGTTGCGAGAGGAGGTGGCTCCCACTTTGCACCTGCACAGAGCTTCGGAGCATCCCGTACACGGACGAATTACCATCAATGCCGTGAGTGCCAATCCAAGGCTATTGGTGGAAGAAGTGGAAGCCCTTTGGGCGCAGACCGGGGCGCTGAAGCCATTGGATTTCTTTTTCCTGGACGAGAATGTGGCCAGAATGTACGAGTCCGAGAATCGCCTCTTGAAATTGGTTACCGGATTTACGGTGATTGCCCTGATCATTGCAGGCCTTGGCTTGTTCGGTTTGTCCTCTTACGTGGTGTCCAAACGGCAAAAAGAGATAAGCCTTCGAAAAGTGATAGGCGCCAGTCTGTCAGAACTTTTTGTGCTCATCACAAGAGATTTTGCAGTGCTGATCTTCTTGTCCATCATGTTGGGCTCCGCGGTTTCCTATTACCTGGGAAGCAGCTGGCTGGAAAACTTTGCTTATCGTCATGATATCAGCTTCATGAATTTTGGTTTGGCTTTTGTGTCTGTTGCTGTACTCCTGGTAGCCGCTGTGGGTTATAAGGTGACATTGGCTGCGCAGGCTAATCCTGTGAAGTACTTGAGAAATGAGTAGTAAGATCCTACTTATATTTTGAATTGGTTTCAGTCTGCGGCGGACGAAGTCCGCCGCAGACTTTTTTTCTTTGCTTCCGGGGTAGCAATAATGATCGACCCCTCAAAGCTGAACCATGGGTCGCTGGATTACATCAAATTTCCAGGACTAACTCCCAGCCTTTCGCCGGCGCCCGTATGGTATCATCTTCTTGTTTCTCTTCAATGTCCGCAGGAGCCACGGGGCCCTGCGGTATGAAAGGTCCGACATCATCATCTTCTCGACATGATAATGCAATACAAACCATGCCCATTGTCACAAGGACATACTTTAGTGTGTTTCTAATTTCCATTGTTGTTCTGTTTTTTCCGAAGACAGATTTTTGAATCCGGACTAACCACTCCGGACTGAAAATTTGAATTGCAACTGATGAATGCGCAGTCCGCGAAGCGGGTCGGTAAGCTGTAGTCTCGAATCAGAAATTGATCACGTATAGATTGGATCCTCCCAAGCGGTGCTCAAAGAGCAGCTGCTGTTTGTCAGGATGAACTCTGGGTGTGATGTTGCCGGCCTGGCCGGAAGCCAACAGCACATTTTCGCCGCTAAGAAGATCGAGAAAATACCATTGCTTGCTTTTCAGGGTACAAGGGTTGCAGTCTACCACCTGAGCCACATCCAAAACGTAATTGTCTGTGCCCCAGACCCTGGCGTGTCTTACATATTCATCTTCATCCTGTCCATCAAAAGAGGCTATTCTCCGTGCTTTACGATTGTCTTTGCTGACATGCCACAACCCTCGCCTGTCCCTTGAACCGGAAGTAATGTGGAACGCGATGGTGTCGGGGTAGGCCCAGGTGGCCTCACCGACAATTTCAGGTTCATCACTGTAGTTGTAGATCTGCTGGTATACGGTTCCATCACCTTTGACAAAATGGATTTTCTGCGGAGGGATGTCATCAAAGGGCTGTCCTTTCTGCCGACTTTCGTATTGGAATATGAGTTCATTGCTTACCCAGGGATTGGCCTGGATTTCCCCTATGGCATAGTTGTGGCTGACGTGTACGTTGTTCTCCGAGCCATCTGCGATTTTGACCCTGGTAATGGTACTGGTAGTGTTACCTGTCTCCAGGCCCAGGTAAAGGTGGGATTCTCCGGCATCGAGCGACAGGCCCCCAATGGCTTTGATATTGCCCGAAGTCCATTCCTTGATCATTCGATTGTACTGTTCCTTTGGCCCAAGATGACCCGTTTGCGCATGAAATAGCAGCTGCCCAAAATTGAGTTCCACCACCTTCACATAGGTCGACTGATCGGAGCGGATGTAGTACAGGATGTTGCGATTTCCGGAGAGCACAATTTCGGTTGTGGGATGACCTTCTCCTCCATCAGCAGTCGTGAAGAGATCAGGTTCGTTTGTCAACTGGAAGATCCTGTTGTCAGCGGTTTTCAGGGCATAGATGTCCCAATCGCCATCGCGATCGGAAATGAAAATAATCCAATGCTTCTGATATGACCAGCTATCTCGGGTGTGATGGATCATATGGTCGTTGTAGCTTGTTGAAGTCAGTCGAAATTCGGAGGCTTCCACGCCCCAATCAGTACCGCTGGCAGATGTAGGCTTGCTGGTTGTGGGTTGTTCACTCGTCGATACAATAGCATCTTGGGAATTGTCCAATTGGGCGGAAGTGTCACCAGTACATGCACTTATGAGTGAGGTACCAAGGCTAACCATGATGGCCAACTTCCATGCGTCTTTAGGTTTCATAGTCTTTAGTTTTTTGATGAGGCAATGGTCGTGCTAAGGGCAATTAGAAATGCGCCATCATTGCTAAGAGGACCGCCATTTTCCCGCCTGGCTTACTTTCAGGTTCTTCGGGGTCATGTGGGCTGAGGTGAATTGGTTACCAGGAGTGAAGGGGACAGAAATGCTTCTGGTTCTTGGGGCCAGGGATGCCGGCCGACATGGAGGGTGAAAGTGTTGCCCGAAGAGAGCTGGGGATTTGATATGCCAGGGGAGAGATGGCCTTCGTAATATTCAAGACCAGCGGCGGACAAAGTCCGCCGCTGGTTTCTAATAGAAGTCTGATGGCTTGGTTAGAGCTTGAGGAGGTTGAGGTTGTGCTGGGTCCTTGCTGCTCCTAAATCAATTCTCCGGCTTTCCGGATTTTTTTGCCTGCCAAATTACCCAGGCCGTCGTAGCTGGCGTATTTGTAGAGGTCGTGCAGTGTAGGGTAGTTGAAGACCGTACCGATCACATAGTCCAGGGTCTTTTCGTTGCGGACCAGCGACATGCCATAGTGGATAAGCTCCGTAGCGATATTACCCATGATGTGCGCCCCGATAATGACCTTCGTTTCGCGGTTAAAGATGATTTTCAAAAAGCCATTGTCTTCATAACCCATGATGCGGCCTCTCGCTACATCTCTGTAGTAGCTGTGGCCTACACCATAGGGAATTCCCTGTGTCTGGGCCTGCTCCTCGGTAAGACCAATCATGGAAACCTCAGGAACTGTGTATATCCCATAGGGAAATACGTCCGCGAGTGAGGGTAGGTCTTTGGTGTCGAACATGTGCGTGATGGCGATGCGGCCTTGCTCCATGCTAGTGCTGGCGAGAGCTGGAAATCCGATCACATCGCCCACTGCGAAGATATTGGGTACGTTGGTGCGAAATTGCTCATCCACAAGGATGGTTTCGCGTTTGCCGGTCTCGATACCGGCCTTCTCGCAACCCAGGCCTTTGATGCAGCCGCTGCGACCTGCGGCGAAGAGGAACATATCCACATTGAGGATCTCGCCCGACTTCAGCTTAAGGTGGAGTTGTTCTTCCGGATCGTCGGGGACATTGAATTCTTCAATAGAATTGTTGAATAGTATTTCGATACCACTCTTTTTCATTTGAGTGACCAATGCCTCGGAAATCTCTTTATCCAGGAAACCAAGGATCTTGTCGCGGTCATTGACGATGAAGGTTTGCACACCCATGGCTCCAAAAATCGTGGCATACTCACATCCGATGACACCTGCACCCAGCACACAGATGGACTTTGGGAAATGCTTGATATCCAGGATGGTATCCGAATCGTGGACCCTTACCTTATCAAAGGGTATGTTGGTGGGTTGGTAAGGGTATGAACCTGTGGCTACAAGTATGAACTCTCCACGGATGGTCTGTTCGATGTGTCCCTGGATATGCACTTCGTGGTCACTCTGGAAGCTGGCCGAGCCTTTGAATACCTCGATGCCGTGCCGCTCGAGGTTGTGGTTGATGATTTTGTGCATGTCGTCGGTCACGACATTCTTACGATACATGAAGTCGTGGACACCGGCCTCTCTGCCCAGATCCCTGTCAACTCCGAATACACCTTTTTGATAAATGCCTGAAAGGTAGAGTGCGGTTTCTTTGAGGGTTTTCGATGGAAGCGTGCCCGTTTGTACTCCAGCGCCACCGAACATGGGTTCTTTTTCGATCAGGGCAACGCTTTTTCCGAAATAGGCAGCTTTAGCGGCGGCTTTTTCTCCAGCAGGTCCGGAACCAATCACGATCAGGTCATATGATTTCATGGAAGGGTGGTTTTTTCTTCAATTTAAAGGATCGACGTCAAACCTGGCGACGGGAATTTGCTTGTGGCCAAGGTGATCCCCGATTTGAGATTAGGATAAAATGGCCCGATTCCATAAATTCCAGCTTGTGATTCCGCTCACCATTCTATTCGTCGGTCACTGGACAGGTGACTTTCTTTTTCAATCGTCAAAGATGGCCCTGAACAAAGCGCACAGCTTGAAGTGGCTGGGAATTCATGTGGCGACGTACACGGCCTTGTTCTCCGCCAGCAGCATGATCGCCTTACCTCTACTTTTGGGTCTGAAGTTTGGTATTGTCAATGGCTTGATTCATGGGGTCATTGATTTTTTTACCTCCAAGGTCGTGGCGAAGTATCAGAAGCGGCCCAGGATTTTCTTCCCTTTGATTGGGTTTGATCAATTGCTACACCTCCTTACCATTTTATGGACGTACGAAAGCAGGTTGCTTTTTGCTTGACAGGTTAGAAGTCTTCAGCTACCGCTTCGACTTTGTTTTTTCTGATGTACTCCCTGGGTGTCATCTCTTTGAAAGCCTGGAAGGTGCGTTGGAAATCAGGTAGATTGGTGAAGCCGCTGGACAATGCGATTTTCTCCACCTCCTTTTTTGAATAGTCCATACCAAGCATTTCCCTTGCGGCCTTGTTGATTCTGAAACTATCCACAAACTCCTGGAACGTGATGCCCATTTCCTGGTTGAGTACGTAGTTGAGGGTTTTTTCTTTGGCGCCAATGATGTCGGCAACAGTCTTTATGGAAAGATCTTTTCTCAGGAAGAGCTTCTGGGATTCCATGATGAATTTCAGCTCGTCGATGCATTTTCTTATCAATTCCCGAGGTAGGGTCTTCTCCAATTCTTCCTTGGTCTTGCTCTTGAAGGTGAGCGTGGGAGCGTCCAGGGCCCACCGTAACCCGATCCAATAGATGAAAATGACCATGGGCCCATAGATGAAATCATAGTCCAATCCGATCTCAGGTATTAGCATTTTGAACGGCGACACGTTAACAATGAGCACTGGAAGCCAAATACCAAATTGGAAGAACAAGAAAATGTTGAGGAATTGCCTGATCCAGGTTGATCGAGGCGATCCTTTGAACCGATGGTAAACACCGAGTGCCGTTACCAAATAGCTGGTGGTGACCAACCACAGGAATACCTCTCCGTATCGCTTAAAGAAAACCAGGAAATAGTCAATGTTGTCCAGTGTTGGTTTGGGAAACCAGTAGAATTCAATCCCCAAAAAACGCACGATCAGGATTGCCGTGGGCACAAAGGTCCATATGCCAAGGTAGAAGTGATGTTTCTCCTTACGAGAAAAGATGTAACTGGAATCCATTTCAAGTCTTGTGAAAAGATAGATGAAAGGTCCGATGAGAATAACATGAAAAAATGGAAGGTACCGATTGATCTGGTAGATGAATTGAGAGGTTTTGGTGAGTCCTGATTGTTCCAGGAAGATACCAAAACTGGCCAGGGCAAAAATGTAAAAGAGGCCCGCCATGAGCAGGTTGGAGTATGGCCTCCGGCTTCGCTTGTAGAGGATAATGGTACCAAAAACGAAGCCCTGAACTGCGCCAAAAATGATGATGACCTCCCAGATGCTGATTTGCATATCCTTCCGATTTCCTCAACGGCAAGTTACCACAAAAGCCGAGTTATAGCGAGTGTAACGCTGTATTTATCAGCTGCTTATCAGTTGATCCAGCGCCTCCGCCAACTGCGCTGGCTGGTCTTCCTGTATGAAGTGGCCCGCTTCTTCAAGGAGTTGATGGGGCTGACCTTGCGCACCTGGAATGAGTTGTTGAAATATCTTCCTGGCGCTTCTGGTGATGGGATCGTCAGCGCCAAAAACAGTAAGGAAGGGCTTCTGAAATTGGGTGAGCTCGCTCCACGCTTGCTGGTTTTGGATGCCTTCTTTGTCTTCGGGATCTGTGGGTACAAGTTCCGGGAATCTTCTCGCTCCACCCTTGAATTCTTCACTGGGGTAAGGCGCATTGTAGGCCGCAATTTCCTCATTGCTCAAATCCCTGTAAGTGCCTTTCTGCAGCACATTACCAATATTGAAACCGTGAGAATGGGCTACATATGCTCGCCATTGTATGAAGGATTCCGGAAATGGCTCATTTCCTGTTGGGAGAAAGGTGTTGGATGCCAGCACGCGACCGAACCAATCCGGATGTTTGGAGAGTATTCTCAATCCCAGCAGACCACCCCAGTCCTGGCAAAACAGCGTTTCTTCTTTTAGCTGCAGGCTTTCGAGAAATGCGGTCAGCCATCGCTCGTGATTTTCGTAAGTGTAGTCTTGCCTGTTTGTTGGCTTGTCACTTTTACCAAAACCAATCAGATCCGGAGCAATAGTCCTGTAGCCCTTCTTGACGAGTAAGGGGATCATTTTGCGGTAGAGGTAGGACCAGGAGGGTTCTCCATGCAGCAAAATGATCGTGGGACCACTACCCTCGTCGACGTAATGCATTCGCATTTGCTCTAACTCAAAATAATTGGCTTCGAAGGGGTAGTCAGCTAGGGCTGAAAACTGATCTTCGGGGGTTCTGACAAATTCCATTCAGCCAATTTAGCGAGTACCGCCCTGGCTTTTTGTCTTGAGCCATGCAAATGCATTCGCAAACGGGATCATCCATGGACTAACGTCATGAGCGAGTTTGTCCTCGTAGTGTGCCCAGTTCCATGGGAATAGCGATCGTTCCAGGTGGGGCATAATGGCCACATGTCTGCCATCCTCAGAAGATAGGGCCGCTACGGCATGATCACTACCGTTGGCATTGCCGGGGAATTCGGGGTAGCTGTACTTGACAGGTATACTGTACTCTGAAGCTGGTGCATCGAGGATAAAGCGACCTTCTCCGTGGGCCAGCCAGATACCCAGGCGGGTTCCCGCGAGGTTACCGAACATGATGGTGTTGTTTTCTGCGATATCCACATTGACAAAAGCGCATTCAAATTTGCCAGTGGCATTGTGGTGCATCTTTGGATGGCTTTCCATCCCTGGATACACGACTTCGAGTTCCATCATCAGTTGGCATCCGTTGCACACGCCAAGGCTCAGGGTCCCTGGCCTGGCATAAAAGTCATCCAGGGCTTTCTTGGCTTTGGGATTGTAGAGGAACGAGCCAGCCCAACCTTTCGCCGAACCCAATACGTCGGAATTGGAAAAGCCTCCAACAAATACAATCATCTGCACTTCAGAAAGATCCTCTCGACCCGCGATTAAGTCGGTCATGTGCACATCTTTCACGTCAAATCCTGCCAGCCAAAGGGCATAGGCCATTTCGCGGTCGCTGTTGACACCCTTTTCGCGTATGATCGCGGCGGTAATACCGGAGTTGTTTTCTCGATTGGGGTTGAAACCATAGTCCCCATACTGGCCCGTAAACTTGTCTGGAAATCGATAATGAAGTGGCTGCTTCTTGTAATTGTCGTACCGGACTTTGGCAAGTTCTGGTTGGGTTTGAAATTGATCCAGAAGATAAGAACTCCTCATCCAGGTATCTCTCAGTTCATCGATCTCGAGTTGCAGGTTCTCCTCATTTTTGACGAATTCCAGTCGCCTCTGCTGAATGGGATGACCTACATGGAAATAGTCTGTACCTTGATCGCCTAGTGGAGATAGGTCACTTCCTGCACTTACCTGAAGCACAATGCCAGGTTGTTCTGAAAAGAGTATGGGAGCCAGGTCAGCTTCGAATACGCCCAAATCGACCTGTAGGCCTCCTTGGCTGTTGGGGAAATTCATTTCCAGCAAGGTGGTAACCAGACCACCTGAGGAGACATCGTGTCCCGCAAGAACACTTCCTGAATTAATGAGCTGTTGCACACCCGCAAAGGCTTTCGTTACTCTTTCTGCATGGATGCTGGGTACGCGGGTTCCTAATTTTCCCAGCACCTGACCTGCTGCACTTCCACCCAATGCGAAATCGCAGGTGGAAAAAGGCACATACACCAACTGGCTGTCCGTCCGACTTGCCACGAGAGCAGGGGAGATAACCTTTCTTACGTCTGAGACTTCAGCAACAGCACTGATGATGACTGTTCCGGGGGATTTTACTGTCTTCCCATCCGGATACCGCTGCGTCATAGACAGGGAGTCTTTGCCCGTGGGGATATTGATACCCAGGTCTATGGCAAACTCACTCAGTTTTTGTACGGCTTCATAGAGCCGGGCATTCTCTCCTTCGTTTTTTGCAGGCCACATCCAATTGGCACTCAAACTCACACCCCTGAGACCATGAGTCAACGGAGCAAAAACGAGGTTGGTGAGACTTTCGGTAAGTGACAATTGACTTCCGGCTCCGGCATCTACCAGTGCTGGCACGGGAGCATGGCCGATGCTAGTGGCTATCCCTTTCGTGTTGTGGTAATCCAGGGTGGTGACAGCGACATTGTTCAGTGGTAGTTGAATTTCGCCGACCGTTTGTTGCAGCGCCACCTTTCCTGTCACGCATCGGTCCACTTTGTTGACCAACCAGTCTTTGGAAGCCACGGCTTCCAGTTGCAGCACTGCCTTGAGGTGCTCCCGGATGGCGCCTTTGTCTATGACGATGTCTTGGTACTTCCTTTTCTCTGAGGTATCGGAAAGTACGGTCTTTGGAGAGGAGCCAAACAGATGTTCGAGGCGTAGTCGAAATGGCGGGTGCGCCTCCTTGCCTTTGAATTCAAGTACATGATTTCCAGCGGTATCGCCAACCTCGTAAATGGGGGCTCTTTCTCTTTCAGCTACATCTTTGAGATACGTGAAGTCTTCCGCGCTAATGACCAGTCCCATCCGTTCCTGGGATTCGTTGCTCAAGATCTCTTTTTCAGACAGGGTTTGGTCGCCGATGGGCAACTTGTGCGTATCGATATTGCCACCAGTCTCTTCCACCAATTCCGATAAGCAGTTGAGATGTCCTCCGGCACCGTGATCGTGTAGTGAAATGATTGGGTTTTCGTCCGCTTCGGTCATGGCCCGGATAGCGTTGGCTACACGCTTCTGCATTTCGGGGTTGGATCGCTGCACCGCATTGAGTTCGATGGTATTGTCAAATTCCCCGGTATTCACAGAAGAAACTGCACCTCCACCCATACCAATGCGGTAGTTGTCACCTCCCATGACCACTATTTTCTCACCCGGAGAAACTGGCTTCTTCTGTGCTTCCTTCTTTTTCCCAAACCCGATCCCGCCGGCAAGCATGATCACTTTGTCAAAACCGACTGTTTCGCCGTCTTCTTCCTGTTCGAATGTGACCAGGCTGCCAGCAATAAGCGGCTGTCCAAACTTGTTGCCAAAATCACTGGCGCCATTCGAAGCTTTGATTAATATGTCTTTCGGACTTTGATAGAGCCATGGTCGGGGTTCGGTATGCTGCTCAAAAGCCCTGCCCTTATCGGTACGAGGATAGGAGGTCATGTAGACGGCGGTACCTGCAAGCGGCGTGCTTCCCTGTCCTCCCGCGAGCCGATCCCTTATTTCTCCACCCGACCCGGTAGCTGCTCCGTTGAAGGGTTCTACGGTGGTAGGAAAGTTGTGTGTCTCAGCTTTAAGAGAAATCACAGCATCAAAGTCCTTTCTTTCAAAAAAATCTGGCCGGTCCTGGCGCTTTGGGGCGAATTGCTCGGCCCTGGGCCCCTCCACAAAAGCGACATTGTCTTTGTAGGCGGAGACAATGAAATTGGGATTTGACTGGGCGGTTTTCTTTATCCACTGAAAAAGTGACATTTCGCGCTTCTCACCATCTATAATGAACTCCCCGTTGAATATTTTATGGCGGCAGTGCTCGGAGTTTATTTGCGAGAACCCGAAAATCTCAGAGTCGGTTAGTGGCCGCTTGATTTCCTCAGCGACTTGCTCCAGGAAATGTATCTCTTCTGCAGATAAGGCCAAACCCTCCTGTTCGTTGTAATCCTGGATGTTGACGATTTCCCGCACGGGATCAGGCTCATGATCAATATCAAATATGTCCTGGTCAGGATTGAGGTATCGATGTTGCAGCATCGGGTCGAATTCCAAACTGGAGGTATGCTTTTCCAATTGCTCGATTCGAACGATGTAGTCAATACCGCAATTCTGTGCAATTTCTACAGCGTTGGTACTCCAAGGGGTAATCATCTCCTTACGCGGCCCTACATATTCTCCATTCAATGTTTTTTGGTCCAGTACCCTGGCTCCCGAGAAGAGCCAGATGAGTCTTTCAAAATGTGCAGCTTCGATGGCTTTGCTCGTTTGTACTGCCAGGAACGCCGAGTCGGATTTTTGGAAATAATAGATCATGAACTGTGGGTAGGGATCAAGCCGCAAAACTAGCAGATTGACAGTATTAAAATTCAATTTCTGAGAACGCGCTTTCTATCAACTGATGGTGCTTGGAGTTCAGGATATTGACGGACATTCTTGGCAGGTCGCTGAGCACAGGAACGACTTTATCAGGTGGTATGATTGGATCTTTGCTACCAAGGAAAACAATGGTATCGAAAGGTGTCATCTTGAAATGAGATCTCAGTTTTCCGTTGCCGAGCGTAAGCTTTCTGAAGTAGGTCCAGGAAGCATATACACGCCTTCGGTCTTTGGTCCCACCCAGTTCCTTTTTGCTGAACCTGATCAAGGCCTGATTGGCCATTCCCAGGCGTTCGATGGTATTCAGAAAGGAGTTGAAATGGGTAGGGTGGTACATTAGATGCCTGAATAAGGGCCTGAATGCCAACGCCAGGCGGTACCACGGCGAGACATGAATGCCGTCAGGTGCTAGGAGGATCAGACGGGTGATTTTATCATCGAAAAGGTGACTTGTGAGTATGGCGAACCTGCCACCCAGGCTGAATCCCAATACCTCGAATAGTGCAAGTCGCTCCTGCTCAAGAAAGGCCGTAAAAATAGATTGCCATTCGGTTTTGGACATGGTAGCGTAAGGCCTGGTACTTCTGCCATGGTAGAAGAGATCAAAAGAAAATACCGTATGAGACTTCGAAAGTTGTTCTGCATGCCGTGCAAACAATGAGGCATCCTGGCCAAATCCATGGAACAAGATCAGTTTTCTGGGACCACTCCCAACTTTCTCATAGGCCAGGGCGTTCGGTCCGTCCATAACAAACCTCATGCTTTCAATCGATTGCATAAAAAATTACTGAGAATTATCACCGCAATCTATAACCAATGTGTCTCGAATCCGTTGACCCTTCCGGAAACTATTAGAACTCCCAAAGTTTCCAGAAGTAATGGATAAGCTGGATTTGGAAATACGACAGAGGATACTCGAAAAGGCCATGAACCTGTTCAACAGGTACGGTGTGCGCAGCGTCACCATGGATGATGTGGCACGCGAGGTTTCGATGTCAAAGAAGACCCTGTATCAATATTTCACCAATAAAGATGGGCTTGTTTCTGCTGTGGCGCGTTTTCACATGGACCTGGAGCGAGAAGAATACGGAATGATCGCTTCTTCCGCTGACAATGCGATAGACGAACTTCACCAAATCGCGAAGTGCATGCGGAAGAACATTCAGGACATGAACCCGAGCCTGCTGCACGATCTACAGAAGTTTCACTACGACGCATGGAATCTCTACCTCGACTTCAAACACCAGTTTGTCCGTGGAAATGTCGAGGATAATCTGAAGCGTGGCATTACAGAAGGTTTTTACCGCCCAGATATTAATGCCAGGATACTCTCCACCTTCAGAATTGAGCAGGTGGAAATGATATTCAATCCAAAAATTTTCCCCCAGGAGGAATTTCAGTTTGCGGAAGTTCAAATGCATCTATTTGATCACTTCGTACAGGGGATTCTGACAGAAAAGGGGAGGAAACTATATCACTCATATCAATTATCAGAAGAAAAAGTAACAGTCAAATGAGGTTTACCTTATTCGCATTTATACTGTTTGTCAGTTTCGTGGCAAGGTCTCAGGATGGTGGTGTCCTGGAAATGAGCCTTGAGGATTGCATTGAATACGCAAAAAGCAACAATGAGTCCCTGAAGATAGCTCAGTTTGATAGCCAAATTTCTGAAGCTCAGGTTAATGAAACACTGGCTCAGGGGTTACCCCAAATCAATGGAGAAATTGGGTTCACACACAACCTCCAGGTTCAGACCAGTTTTATTGAAGACTTCATTTCTCCAGCGATTTACGGCGTATTGCTTGATGAAAATCTTTTAGCCGACAATGCTGAAATTCCTCCGGTACAAACCTTTCCGGCAAGATTTGGAACAAAATTCACTGGACAAGCAGGCGTGGGAGCTTCACAGTTGTTATTCGATGGATCCTACTTCATAGGAGTAAGGGCGGCGAAGGCGGTCAAGGATCTTTCGGTGAAGCAAGCACAGCGAACTGAGATTGAAGTGGTGTCAAATGTATCCAAAGCGTATTACCTCATTTTGGTCACGCAGGAGAATATGGAGCTGCTGGGTAAGAACTACGCAAGAATTGATTCGGTGCTGAAAGAGACCCAACTCCTTTATGAGAATGGTTTTGCTGAGAAAATTGATGTCAGCCGCATTAAGATTCAACATAATAACCTGAGAAATTCACTCAGTGATACACGCGATCAACTGGTCATAGCCGCAAACCTTTTGAAATTTCAAATGGGGATGCCGCTGGAGCAACGGGTCAGACCCACCGGTGAACTGGCTGATATGCAAATGGAACCGGTAGTGGTGGATATGGAAGGCTTTGATTTCGATAGTAGGGTAGAATATCAGATTATCCAGAAAAACAAAGAGCTGATCGGGCTGAATATCAAAAATTTTCAGAGTCAATACCTGCCCAACTTATATGCAAGTTTTGACCTTGGATGGACAAGTGGCACCCAGACCTTCGGAGATTTGACACAATTCAACGATCAGACCTGGTTTCGGTATACCAACTGGGGTCTACGCATGAATATTCCAATATTCGATGGCTTTCGCAAGCGCAACATCATTCAGCAAAATCGATTGAACCTGGGCCAGCTTGAAACGAATCTGGATCAAACGAGAAACAACATCAAGCAGGACATCAGGACATCCTCCATCAATCTCAACAACGCATTGACTGACCTCGAATATCAGCGAGAAAACATGGAATTGGCCGACGAAGTATACGAGGTTTCTCGTATTAAATACTCAGAGGGTGTGGGTTCCAACCTGGAAGTTGTTGAGGCCGACACAAGCTTGAAAGAAGCACAAACAAATTACTATAATGCCTTATATGAGGCAATCATCGCTAAAATTGATTTGGACAAAGCATTAGGAAATTTGAATTGATCATGAAAAACGGAAAGAAAATTCTCAATTCAGCCATTATTTTGACACTCGTGACCATAATGATGGCATGTGGTAGCCGCGAGAATACCGTGGCAAACCTGATCGCCACTGGTGACATGGAAGCCATCCGTGCGAAAAGGAAAGCGCTTTCGGATCAGCAAAAGTCGCTGGAGCAGGAGATTGCGAAGCTTGATGCGTTTTTGAACGACAACACGGAAAACAAAAACATCCCGCTGGTAACCTCCCTGACTTTGAAGAATCAGCGATTTGAGCATTTTGTTGAACTGCAGGGGGACGTCACTACAAGACAGAACCTATTGATCTATCCTGAGGTGTCAGGCTCCTTGATCAGCGTGAAGGTCGTCGATGGACAAAAGGTAAAAAAGAATGAGGTGCTGGCCGTCATTGATGATGGAGGTTTGAGAAACCTGCTCTTACAACTGAAGACGCAACTTGCGCTTGCAAAGACGACTTTTGAGCGACAGGAGAATCTCTGGAAGCAAGAGATCGGATCTGAAATACAATATCTGCAAGCCAAGGCCAATTACGAATCCCAGGAAAATGCCGTAAAACAAACAGAGGAACAAATAGCCAAGTATGTGATCAGGGCTCCGTTCTCAGGGATCATTGATGAGGTGATCAAAGATCAAGGCACGGTCGTCGCACCCGGAGGACCTGGATCAGAGGTGTTTAGAATTGTCAACCTAAGTGAGATGTACTTGGAAGTAGATGTTCCGGAGGCCTACCTGCCATCTATCGTGCCTGGCAAAGAAGTCATTGTGGACTTCCCTGTATTGAGCGAAACGGTCAATTCGCAGGTTCGGCAAACAGGCAATTTCATCAATCCCAACAATCGTTCATTCACAGCTGAGATTCCAGTACCTAATCACTCCGGGAAAATCAAGCCGAATCTTACAGCGAAGGTGAAGATCAATGATTATACCAATGATGAGGCTATCCTCATTCCTCAGAGTATCATTTCTGAGAACGCCGAAGGAGAGCAATACGTGTATCTGGCTACAGATACTGATGACAAAGGGCTAGCGAAGGCGCGAAAACAGATCATCAAAACCGGAAAGACGCAAGGTGATATCGTGGAAGTGCTTGAGGGGATCAAAAACGGCCAACAAGTAATCGTAGAAGGGGCGAGGAGTGTGAAGGATAATCAGGAGATCAAAATATTAAAAAGCTAAAAAATGGCGCAAAACAAGACCAATAAAGAATTCCCGTTTTCGTCATGGGCCATCGACAATCCTTCGGTGGTTTATGTGATGATCGCGATCTTCCTGATCATCGGATTATCCTCCTATTTTTCAATGCCCAGGGAGGACTTCCCCGAAATCAAGGAAACGAAGATCTACATCAGCACACCTTTCCCCGGGAATACAGCTGAAGATATTGAACGACTCATCACTGACCCACTGGAGGATGAATTGAAGAATATCAGTAATGTCGTAGAAATTCTATCTACCTCCCAAGAGGATTACGCGATCATCACCGTGGAGTTTGATGAGGAAATCAGCGTCGAGGAGGCCAAACAAAAGGTGAAGGATGAAGTGGATGGTGAGGTAGCCTCTGAGGATTGGCCGTTGTTCAACGGTGCCAAGGTGGAGCCCAATGTGTTTGATCTCAACCTTTCCGAGGAGATCCCCATCATGAACATCAACATCTCAGGTGACTACCCTGTACAGAAGTTGAAGGAATTTGGAGAATTCCTGGAGGAGGAGATAGAAGATTTGCCAGAGATCAAGGGTGTTGACATACGTGGTGCACAAGAGTTGGAAGTTGAGGTCGCTGTAGATATCTACAAAATGATGGCGGCTAAAGTGAGCTTTGACGATGTGCTCACAGCGATCAACAATGGTAACACCACGATGTCCGCTGGAAACCTCAAGGTGAGTGGCCAGCGACGTACCATCAGGATATTGGGAGAGATTGAGGAGCCTGACGAGCTGGAGAGCTTTGTGATCAAGTCTGAGAACGGCGCCCCTGTTTACCTCAAGGATATCGCCAAGGTTTCTTTCAAAGAGACAGACAAAACAACTTTCGCGCGAGAGTTTGGGCACAGCGTAGTGATGTTAGATGTGAAGAAGCGGGCGGGTAAGAATATGATTAACGCCGTAAATCAGACGAAGGAAATCATCGCTGACGCCGAAGCGAATCGATTCCCTACCGACCTGAATGTTACGATTTCCAATGACTCCTCTTCCCGCACATTGAACCAGGTGAGTGATCTGGTCAACAACATCATTTTCGGTATCATACTCGTAGTGACAGTGCTAATGTTTTTCCTCGGTTTCAGGAACGCGCTCTTCGTTGGTTTTGCAATCCCGATGTCGATGACCATGTCATTTATGATCCTGTCGACACTTGGCTATACGATGAACACTATGATTCTTTTCGGCCTCATCATGGGGCTGGGTATGTTGGTCGATAATGGTATTGTGGTCGTGGAGAATGTTTATCGTTTGATGGAAGAAGAAGGTCTTTCGAGCTATCAGGCGGCAAAGAAAGGAATAGGGGAGATTGCATTCCCGATAATTATATCCACTGCTACTACAGTTGCGGCCTTTGTGCCACTAGGTCTCTGGCCAGGTGTAATGGGACAGTTCATGATCTACTTCCCAATTACCCTTTCCGTGGTTTTGGGGTCATCCTTGTTCGTCGCAATTTTCATGAACTCAATGCTGGTCTCCCAATTCATGGAGACAGGATCTAAGGAACTGACGATCAGGCAACTTATCAGATTAAGTGTGATTCTTGTCGGTTTGGGCCTCTTTATCTTCTTCTTTGGTGGCGCAGCCCGAGGATTGGGAACGCTGATGATCGTCAACGCAGTGCTCTTCTGGATTTACAAATTTGGCATCAAGCGGATGGCCGACTGGTTCCAGGACAAAGTGCTGGTGAGGTTTGAGAATTTCTACGAGCGTCAATTGCGTTTTGCCACGCGAGGGTTCAATGTTTACTGGTTCACAGGAGGCACGGTTTTGATGCTTTTCATCGCCTTTATGACTTTTGGTATGTCCCTTGGATCGGGCAGGACCAAGGTGGAATTCTTCCCGGATAACGTGCCCAATCAGATCATTGTGTACATTGAATACCCGGAGGGCACTTCCATCCGGAAAACCAATCAGATCACAGAGCAGATTGAGGACAAGGTCTACGGTATTATCAACAGGAGTACCTATGTGAGCGATGATCGAAATGTATTGGTAGAATCATCTGTGTCTCAGGTTGGAGAGGGTGCAGGCAATCCACAGACCGATGGTGGATCATCTGCGGAGATGCCTCACAGAGCAAAAATCACAGCATCGATGCGCGAGTTCAAGTACCGGGAAGGTCAGGACTCTGAAGCTTTGAGAAAAGAGATCCAGGAGGCTTTGACAGGGGTATATCCCGGCGTTGCTATATCGGTGGAGAAAGATGCCGTTGGTCCGCCGGCAGGCTATCCCATCAATATCGAACTCAAGGGGAATGACTATGATGAGTTGATATCAACAGCGGAGGCCATGCGCAACTACATAAACTCCAGAAATATACCCGGTATCGCTGAGCTCAAAATAGATGTAAACAAAGGCAAACCATCGATGGAGGTTACAGTGGATCGGGAAAAAGCGGGAGAACTTGGGGTCTCAGCTGGTCAGGTTGGCCAGCAACTACGAAGATCTATTTTCGGGGAGAAAGCCGGGGTTTACAAGTTGCAGGGGGAAGATTATGACATTAACGTTCGGTTTGATCAGGACCTGAGATACAATACCAGCGCCTTGTTCAACCAGAAGATCACTTTCCGCGATCAATCCAGTGGAAATATCAAAGAGGTGCCCATTGCCTCAGTTGCAAGTCAGCGAAATACCTCTGGCTTCAGTGCAATCAAACACCGAAATAACCGCAGGGTAGTGACTGTGTATTCTGCGCTGGAACCCGGATTCACAGATGCTGGGGCTATTGTTACGCAAATTCAGGAAGAAATGCAGGACTTCAACAACCTGCCATTGACAGTGTCCATTGACTTTACCGGACAGATCGAGGAGCAGAATAAGCAAATGGCCTTCTTGATGGGTGCATTCTTTTCGGGCCTCGGATTGATCATGTTGATATTGGTATTTCAGTTTGGTGGTGTGTCGAGACCAGCCATTATCATGCTCGCGATCTTCCTCAGCTTTATCGGGGTCTTTGGTGGGTTGATGATCACCGGTTGGCCCTTTGTGATCATGATGACAATGATGGGTATCATCTCTTTGGCGGGTATCGTGGTGAATAATGGCGTGGTACTGCTCGACTATACGCAGCTGCTCATGGACCGTAAGAAAGAAGAACTTGGCCTTTCGCGGACGCAGTTCCTGCCGAAGGAAATGGTGCAGGAAATTGTGGTGAGAGGGGGTAAAGCCAGGCTGAGACCTGTGATCCTGACGGCAATAACTACCGTCCTGGGATTAATCCCGCTAGCCATTGGCCTAAACATCGATTTTGCTTCTTTATTTACGAATTTCGATCCCAAGATCTATATCGGTGGAGATAATGTGATTTTCTGGGGTCCATTGGCCTGGACGGTAATCTTCGGGCTTATCGTGGCTACATTCCTGACGCTGATCATTGTGCCGGTGTTGTTCACCATCGTTTACAGGATGAAGTACAGGATTTTTGCGAAAGAGACGTCTTCGGAACAGCTGATGAAGCAAGCGGCGTAAGTTGAACAAAGTGCTTTGAAGCAGGTTTAGAAATGGTCTGAGCCAATATTCGAGAAAAAGCGGGATTCAGGAATGTTCCGATGAAAACAACTGTTGGACTTGAATGCTGGCAGGTTACTCAGGCTAGTTATAAGAGCTATTCAGCGTGCGGGTGTTTGCATAGAGCACCTTGCGCATCAGCTGATAGACAAGTTAGGTTACTGACAAAGACCCCACGTGATGGGGTCTTTCTTTCTCAAAATATTCCAAAATGAGCAGGCTATATTTTTTTGCGGCATTCATTGCAATCTATCTACTACTCGACCTTTATGTGTTTCAGGTCGTGAGGCAATTGGTCGAAGGATCCACCACCTTTTGGCAAAGGTTCTGGTGGTTTTCCTATTGGTCATTCACAGTGGTTTCCTTGGCGGGACTCTTGCTTTACAATCAATTGGATCCGCATTTATTCAAGAACCTCAGGCTCTTCTTGCTGTCCTTTTTCTTCACCAATTTGGTCGCCAAGCTCTTTACGTCTATTGTTTTGTTTGGCGACGATTTCCGCCGGGGCATTGCCTGGATCGCGCAGTTTTTTGATTCCGGGGACCAAAAAGTTTCGGTGTCCAGGTCTGATTTTGTTGCCAAAGCGGCATTGATTACGGGAGCTGTACCCTTTACGGCCATTAGCTTTGGTATCCTTTCAGGGGCTCATGACTATCGGGTCAGACGCAGGACCATTTCTTTCCCAAACCTTCCCAAGGCATTTGATGGGCTCAGGCTAGCTCAGCTGTCAGATATTCACACCGGAAGTTTCTTCAACAAGACCGCCGTCATGGGTGGGGTGGACATGCTCAATGCGGAAAAGCCCGACCTCGTGTGCTTCACTGGCGATCTGGTCAATAACGAAAGTGATGAAGCCAAGGAATACCTGGATGTTTTCAAGAAAGTGAAAGCTCCTTTGGGTGTACATTCCACTATGGGCAACCATGATTATGGAGACTACAAGTCCTGGTCTTCGGCGTCAGCGAAGCAAAAGGATATCCAGAACTTACATGATATGCATCGATACATGGGTTGGAATATCATGCTGAATGAGCACAAGCTCATCAAAGTAGACGGCGAAGAGATTGCCTTGCTGGGGGTAGAGAACTGGGGTGCTGGTAGGTTCAGCAAGTACGGAGATTTGGCAAAAACCTATGATGGAACAGCTGATCTACCTTTCAAAGTGCTGATGTCGCACGATCCCAGCCACTGGGACGCGCAGATACGCCCAGACTTTCCAGATATCGATCTGACGCTTGCCGGGCACACCCATGGCATGCAATTGGGTATAGAAATTGGCAGTTTTCGCTGGAGTCCTTCCAAATATATTTACAAACAATGGGCAGATTTGTACCAGCAGGGTAGTCAGTATCTCTACGTCAATCGGGGATTTGGATACATCGGCTATCCTGGCCGTATTGGTATTCTCCCGGAGATCACCATTATTGAACTGAAAAGGTCCGCGAGCTAATCGGCCTATCGAGCCGATCGCTAATTGGAACTGATCACTTTCGTCATTCTCACCTTGTAATTCGTCCTGCTTGATAGGTATTTTGAGGTCCCTCATAAGGGGAAGTATCTGTCCGGTGGTTAATAATGAAAGTTTCAGGAATAGGTTGATTTATTACAGGTGATTAGGTGAAAAGGGGTTGATTTCAGCCCCTTTTTTGTTGTACGTGCCTTTTGGACTAAATTCATCCTCATGTCCGTAAAAGCCCGAATTCAATCCGTCCGAAAATTCCTGGAGGTAGATATCTGGAATGTCAAGATCTCGACCTTGCCCAAATGGACAGCAATCTGGTATCAGCAACTCAGAGTGCTCATCATTACTATTTCAGAGTTTGGGAAAGACCGCGGGTCCGAGAGTGCTTCTGCCTTGACTTATTTTTCTGTGCTCTCACTGGTTCCTGTTTTGGCGATGGTTTTCGGGATTGCCCAGGGGTTTGGGCTGGAGAAGTTCTTGATCACAGAGTTGAACCGGTTTTTTGGGGAGAGTCAGGGGGCTGTGATTGATACGGCTCTGGAGTTTGCCAAAAACATGATTTCCACGGCCAATGGTGGTGTAATCACCGGAATAAGTTTTGTCTTTTTGATGTATGCCGTTCTGCGCCTACTCAACAATATTGAAGTGGCCTTCAATCAGATTTGGCAAACAAAAAGTCGGACCTGGCAACGCAAATTGAGTGATTACCTGGCTATCATTATCATTGGCCCAATCTTCATCATACTATCAGGTAGTGTCACTGCACTGGTAGCTACACAGTTGGATAATCTGGCATCGCAGTACGAGGTCTTGGCCTATTTCAGGCCGCTGATCTCTTTTTCGAGATACATTTTGATATGGATATTGTTCACCCTGCTCTACCTGATCTTTCCCAATACCAGAGTGAAGATCTTTCCAGCTTTGATTGCCGGGATTGTGGCAGGGACCGCCTATGAGTTTGTGCAGATCGCGTGGATTGAGGCGCAGGTATACCTGTCAAACTACAATGCGATTTATGGTGGTTTTGCAGCGCTCCCACTTTTCCTCATCTGGCTACAGCTCAGTTGGACGATCGTGCTCTTTGGGTCAGAATATGCCTTTGCCACACAAAACGCCAATATCTGGCATTACGAGAGTAAACAAATGCAATTGAGCACCCGGCACCAGAGGCAGGTGACATTGCTGATTCTGCGACATATTGTAAAAAACTTTGAGGTGGGAGGGAAGCCACTGACAGTAAGCGATCTCTCGGCCATTGTTCAGATTCCCTACCGATTTGTGCGAGACGTTTGCAGGGATCTGGTACATGCAGGTATACTGAACCCGGTATCCTCAGAGGATGAAACGGAATGCTTCCAACCCGCTGTCGACATCGCGGGATTGGATGTGTTCACCGTGCTAAGGAAGATGGATATGGTGGGCTTCAATGAGTTGAAGGCCGATGATGATGAACATTTTCGGGTGATTGGAAACCTGTTCACTCATCTGGATGCCAACATCAAAGGCTCGGATGACAATAAGCTTATCAAGCAGCTATGAAGATCGCTGTTTGAAGCTCCACGTAAATTCGAAGCGTGCCACTTCTGTTCCATCTGCCATCCTACCTACCGTAGTGAAGGTCCGCGTCTCAGCCGATTTGGACTGCTTGCATGCTTCCACGGCCTCGTAAGCCTGGTCGCCGTTGTTGCAAGTGAAGAAGACCCTACCAGTAGCCTTCTTGAGGAAACTGGCTTGCATATCCACAATGATGAAAGCAACGGAGGGTCGCTGATCGCTGACAGCAATCAGGCAATGGGCAGCAGTAGATAACTCCGCGGCCATACTTTGTACAGCGAAGTAGGTCGACTTGAAAGGGTTTTGGTTCAACCACTTATACGGCACTGAAGTAACGCAGGTATGGGTCTCCAATTTGCGCACCCTTATTCCGGCCAGGAAACCCATAGGTAGCTTTCGGAGTAGGTAAAACAGAAATTTACCGCCTTGTACGGATTGTACCAGTTTTTCTTGTCTGGCTGTCCATTGTACTTCTATAGTATCTATCATCTCCTTATCCAAAAGCAGATTCCACAGCTGTAGGAGCCTCTCCCTGTTGTTCTATAATTTTCTTCTTCTCCTTCTTCATAAAGTGAGATTCGAGGGCACCTTCAAATAGTTTGACACCCAGAAATAGCAATATCAGGAGCACCAGCGCCAGGTAGGGTACCGAGACATACTGATCGATGATGGGCTGTAAAAAAACCTGCTCAATGATGAAAAGAAGAATGGCTACAGTGAAAAGGATTGTGGAAGCCCGTTTACCCATTTTGGCTTTAGCCAGTTGCTCTACTGTATTACCAAGCTGGAGGTTTTTGTCTTTGATCTCGACATTCTGATCCTGGATCTGGATGTTGGCATTGTCGAGTTTCTTTTGGAGGCGATCACTAACTCTGGTGATTACCTTTGCCTGGGCAATCAGCTCTTCGTAGTGGTCAGAAAATTCGTCGAGGTCCTCTTTGAAAATCGCTTTGGCACCTATCTTCCTCCGAAATTCCTTGAGGTTCGAAATTTCATCATGATAGAGCTCACGCGGTTTTTCCATAGAAGCAAATTTAATCTTCTATTTCAAGGAAGTTGAATTCTAAGTCTAAAAGGTCACTATAGTCCTCACCGGCTTCCATCATATCCTCGTCATCTTCCTCATAAAACCAGTTGATTGTGAGCTCACGTCCATCCTCCTCCACTCTGCCAAGTTTCTTGAAAACATCAAACAGGCACTTGGATGAACTCGTATTGAAATATTCAAAAGCAATATTTGCCGTCAGACCATTGTCACCATCGCTGGCAAAAGCCTCAAGCGCCTCCATTAGTGGCTGGTAGAACTGTATTGTATTCTCAGGGCTGGACCTGCCCTTTATCTCCAACAACCCTTCATCAGGATCGAAGTTGATCAATGGCGTTACCCTGGTTGGTTCTATGAAAATTTTTTCCATCTGCTACTCCGTGCGCAATTTAACTATTCGAAAATTCTTGGCAATCTCACTTGAAAAGTGAAATAAGAAACTTCCTCAGTCACTGTTTGAAATTTATACCCCAGCTTCTGCCCTCCGGTCTTTCTTGCAATGTCAATAAAACCCAAACCTCCTGTGCCTTTGTCCGAAAACTCTTGCTCATTTAATACCCTCTTATATAATGCCCGTAACTCCTCAGGTGCTACGGAGTTGATGTCATCCAACCTCTTCTGTAGGTCATCCAGCTTATCGTTGGGCACGTAGTTGCCAGTTTGTAAGCTGTAGAATCTCTTTCTTGCCGCTATAAGAATCAAGGCTGAGCGCGAATCATAGGAACTGATTCGAAGCTCATCGGCATGTACTTCATCCAGGTGATAGTATAGGTTTTGAATACACTCTGTAGCCACATTGTAGAATTTCTTTTTCACTTTCCTGTTCTCCTCCAATTCCTCCAAACGCTCCTCCAAGGTAGCTATCATCGCAGTGACCAGATCAAACGTTAATTCCCCTTTGTACATCAGGATGATGTTCTGGTCATAAATGTTCTTATAGCTTCTTAAATAATCCATTTGCTTGTACAGGGTATTTTCGATGAAAAGTAATTACGAAATACTCATATATGCAACTTATTAAACGATTATATATAAATCGCTTGCGGTATTTGAGTTAAAGTAATTTTGTCGTTCTGTACATAACTCATTGTTATTGAATCAATTATGAAATGAACGCAGAATACCGAAACCTAGGGCTAGTTCCCATTAGCACCGCAAAGGTGGTCAAAAAAAATTGTTTGATCATGTTATTTTGAAAGGCATATTTTTTGACTTTGTCTGGGTCTGATTATTCCCGTTCAACCTCTAAATCAATGGTTTCATGATACATTGAGGTATTGATTGCTTGCATTATTTATAATTTTGAGTAACCTTTCAAACGGCGTATAGAACAAACTGAATTATGAAGAAAGATTTATTTTCGATAGCCTACATCCTTACTGCCGTCATTTTGGCTGGGGCTGTGGCGTATTACATTTTCTTCGTGCAGAAAGACATCATTAATTCATTCAATGACGATTCTGATTACGTGAAAATCAGTGCCAGACAAGAGATGTTTGGCCAACGTATCGCGAAGGCTGCGGTAGGAATGGGTTATTCTGAGACAGAACGGAACTTCCGGATTTTCCAGGCAGAACTGGGGAGAATCGTGCCCGAATGGCGCCGGATGAACCTGGCTTTGATCGAAGGAGATGCTGATTTGAACATAGATCGACCATCGACAACCCAGGAATATGAGCAATTACTTCAGGATCTGCGCTTTTTCTATGATGAGATGAATACCAATGCAGACAACCTGCTCAGCCTGGAATACACTACCAACGAAAACGACATCAACTACATTTCACTAAGGGGCTCCATTGAGGCGATTCTTAATACATCAAGGAAGTATCAGGTGGCAGTTGAAAACATCACCGACTGGCTCAACGACAACGCCAAGTTGAACAAAGATGGATTCAACCTGTACGAAAAGATTGCCCTGGCTGCCTTTTTCGGCATGCTGGTATTGCAAGCCCTTTTCATCGTTAGACCGCTCGTGAAGCTTGCTGGTCAAAACTTCCTTTCGGCCAATAAAGCATACGTTGAGTTGAAGAATTCGGAGAAGAAGTTGAGGGTGAGTTACGCCAAGCAAAAGCACATTAATAAGCAGTTGGTGGTTTCGCGGAAAGAACTGGAGCAGAAAAACACCAAGCTACAAGACTCTGAGTCGAAATTGCTGAAAAGTACGGAGGAGCAAATTGCCATCAACGAGCAATTGATCAAGGCGCAGGAGGCATTGAATGAAGCGTATTCAAAACTGCAGGATTCTGAATCTGAGATTAGGGAATTGGCAGATAAGCAGCTGGAAGATAACGAAAAGCTATTCCTGGCCGAGAAGAAGATGAAGCAGTTGCTTGAGGAAGAGAAGAAAGCCAAGGAGAATCTCAATGGCGCCATGAACAACCTGAAGGAAGCGCAATCGCAACTGGTGCACTCAGAGAAGATGGCTTCTTTGGGACAGCTTACCGCCGGTATTGCCCATGAGATCAACAATCCTGTCAACTTCATTTCCAGTGGTATGAGCTCTCTGGGTATGTCCATTCAATCGCTCACCGAAATCCTGGAAGAGTACTCCAGACTGGATGAAGGTTCGGAAGATCCCAAAGATGTGATTGCTGCTGTGAAAGACTTGAAAGAGGACCATGAGTATGAAGAATTGATGGATGAACTGGATGATCTTATCAAAGATGTAAACTATGGTGTGCAGCGTACCATTGAAATTGTGAAAGGTCTTCGAGTATTCTCCAGACTGGATGAGGAGGAAATCAAAAAGGCCAATATCAATGAAAACCTGGATGCTACGTTGGTTCTCCTAAGAAACAAAACAAAGAACAGGGTCAAAGTGTCTAAATACTATGATGAGAAGATGACCGAGATTGACTGCTATCCCGGTCAGTTGAACCAGGTGTTTATGAATATTCTCAACAACGGTATTCAGGCGATCCCTGAAGAAAGGAAAGATGGCGAAATTCAGATTTACACCGAAGAGTTGGAAGATCAAATCATGATAAGGCTGACTGACAATGGTGTAGGGATCCCCGAGAAGATCAAAAATAGAATTTGGGAGCCATTCTTCACCACCAAGCCGGTAGGCGTTGGTACAGGTTTGGGTATGTCTATTACCTACGGTATCATTGAGAAGCATCACGGCAAAATTGAACTGAATAGTGAGGTTGGAAAGGGTACGGAGTTTGCCATATACCTGCCGAAGAAGTTGCAGCCCGAAGCGAGGAGTGAGGAGGAAGTCGTAGCTTCTTCAGGAAAATCCTAATCGACCTATTTCAAAAATACCAAACGTACCTAGAACCCAATAGCCATGGAAGTAGCTGATGCTGTGGAACCAAAAAGAGATCAGAAAGAGAAAAAATACTCGATTCTCTATGTAGATGATGAGGAAACCAACCTAAGGGTTTTCAAATCTAACTTCAGACGATTTTATAAGGTCCATACCAGTACTAATCCTGTTGAAGCCATCGACATTCTGAAGAATGAGGATATCCAGATTGTCGTGACGGATCAGCGAATGCCTGAGATGTCTGGAACCGAGTTTCTGGAAAAGATCCTTCCGGATCATCCGGATGTGATCAAAATCATTCTCACTGGCTTTACCGACATTGAAGCAATCAAGGACGGGATCAACCGTTGCGGTATCTACAAGTATATAACCAAACCCTGGAACTTCGAGGAGATGAAAGCGGTGCTCGATCGCGGGATGGAGTCCTATCTGTCCGTTGTCGAGACCGAAGAGCATATCAAGGAGTTGGAGGTCTCCAACGAAGAGTTGGAGCGAAAGGTAGCAGAACGTACCAAGGAGCTCAATACTATCAATGAGCGACTGATCAATAGCATCAAGTATGCTGGTGAATTGCAACGGTCGATGTTGCCTACCCAAAGGGGTATGAACCGTCTGTTCGGCGAGTTTTTCACCCTGTACAAGACAAAATACCTTTTCAGTGAGGAGTTCTTCTGGGCAACGTCTTTTAACTTCCGTAAGGAGGACTATACCATCGTGGCTATTATCGAATTTGATGGCAAGGGGATCGTAGGTTCGCTCAAGACCCTAATCTCAGATTCTATCCTCAATGAACTGGTACACGATCGAAAGATTTTCCACTCCGGGGATATCATAAAATATCTGAAGGAAGAGGTGGATGCTGCGGGTTCCAATGAACTGATGTGCGACCTGAGAGCTTCCGTTTTGGTCATCGACAATTACAAGAAGACGCTGCAGTTCAGCGGGTTGAATCAGGACATGATCCTCTTCAACGGAGGAAATGAAATGATCATCCTTGAAGGTGAAGGAGATGACAAAGTAGACTCGCTTATCGACGATAAGATCGAGTTGAAGCGCAATAGCACATTTTATATGTATACCAATGGCTATTTCAAACAACAAAATATTGATGGAATAGAATTTGGATATGATAAATTTGAGGAACTGTTGAAGTCAATCCACTTGCAGCCTATGCAGGAGCAGGGTAAGTTCGTCGAAGACAACATCAATGATTGGATCGGAGAACGCGGATTGAGCGACGACATCACGGTCGTGGGTTTTAGGCTGAACGAAGATTAAATAGATGATCAAGGCAATTAATTTTAAGAATTGGTGTACGGAAAACATCACACCTCAGTCTTGGCCGAGAATCGTCCTGAAGGCCATACCTGAATTAAGGGAGAAGGGTATTGATACCAAAGGCCTGCAGGAGCCCGATGATGTTGTCACGCTGTCCGAAGACGCCTTGGAAATCCTGAACAAGTGGCTAGTGGAGCTCTACGATGTTCGCGTCGCTGAGGAAGTTCTCAGCTAATTTATTGCTGGCTATACTTCGAAGCCAATTACCAATACATCATCTGTCTGTTCCTGGGTGCCCCTCCATCGTTCAAAAGTCTCTTCCAGCTTTTTGCCTTGTTCTTTCATTTTGATATCTGAAGTTCTCTGAAGCAAGTCTCTGAAACGCTTGGCCATGAAACGCTTGTCGTCGTCACCGCCGAACTGGTCTTGAAAACCGTCTGAGGCCAGGTAGATACGGTCACCCTCTTTGAGTTGGATAGATTGCTCCATAAACTGATCTTCTACCTCTTTCTCATCTTCTCCTTCAACACCTCCCACCATGAGCTTAGGGCTTTTGATGTATTGGATATTCTTTTGATCCCAGTGCATAATGGGAAGTCCAGCGCCAGCAAACTTCATTTCCAATGAGTCCAAGTCGATCACACACACCATGATCTCCATTCCATCTTGCTTTTGGCTGCTTTGCTCATCTCGGTAGAGCTCGAATTTGATGCCCTTGTCCAGACGAGCCAGGATCTTCACTGGCTCAATATAGTTTTGATAATAGATGATGTTCGTCAATTGGTTGCCGCCCATCATCGACATGATGGCCCCTGGCACACCATGACCGGTGCAATCTGCGCAAGCCATGATCAAGTACTCATTTCTTCCTCTGCGTACCTTTTCAAACCAATAGAAATCACCGCTTACCACATCTTTGGGTCGGAACAGGATGAAGGAATCGCTAACGTTCCTCCTAAGCTCTCCTGGGGTAGGTAGCATGGAGTTCTGAATCCGCTGGGCATAGTATATACTCGAAGTTATTTGTTTGTTCACTTCTTCGAGTTTGTCCTTTTGCTCCTCCAGTTCGTTCTTTTGAGCACTTAGCTGATCGCTAAGCTCTTTCTCTTCCCGAATCTCTTTGCGTAACTCCAATGCTGTGGCCTTCAGTTGTTTGGCCAATTGCCCAACCTCATCATCGGAAGTGGTAGTGATTTCCACCTCAAGATTGCCTTCACCAATTTTATTGGCGATGACACTCAAATCCACAACCGGCTTTACCAGCCACATTGCGGCAAATGCTGAGAAGACCCCCGCAAGGATTACCAAGGCGAGCAGTTGTGCACCAAAGCTGGCCACTCCGGAAGCGGAAAGACCATATAGCACTCCCCCGGAGACTGCTAATGAAATAATACCTATCAGAATGAGTTTGGAATAAAGCTTCATCAGGTGAAATTCGGGTTAGATCAGTGGATTGTTCAAAGTGGAAAAGATAAAAATATTGTCATTAAAAATGACATTCTTCTTTTTTATTAAATCTGAAAGTGTAATTTCGGATGCGAAGAAGAGTATGCTATGAAAGAGACCGCCGCTTTTGTTTTTCTTCTGTTTGCCTGTTATTCTCACGCTCAAAATCTCACCATCTTCAAAAGTAATCTCGGGGTTGAGGCAACCACTGTGAAGCTGGAGAATATCATCAAGCAAAAAGGGCTTAAATTCTTTGAGACCGTCCATCATCATGAAATTGCAATAGAGAGGGATTCGGAAATTGATTCCACGAACGTGATCCTTTTCGAAGATCCTGACTTGACTACTGACCTGATTTCCTGCGAACAGACTTCTGCTTTGGACCTCCCTTTGAAGCTTATGGTCTGGGAGGAGAATGGAGATGTTTACATAGGCTTCATCGATCCGCAGCTGATGCGCAAGCGGTTCATGATTCAGGACTGTCCGGAGACCCTCTCAAAGATGACCTCCCTGGTAGTTCGCGTCGTCAATGAGGCCATCAGAAGAAATTAGGGAGCTTCTTCCAGTTCGAGACCGTACTGGTAATTACCCCAATGGAAAAGCAACATTTCGTCCTCAAAATATAGCCTCATCCGTTCATTGAAGTTCTCAGTTCGGTAGGGGAGGACCTTAACCCGCAACGCATCATTCCCTTCTTCATAGTTGTAAGCCCCCCATTGATCCCAATCTTTGTTCAGAATGATCGTCCATTCGTCTTCTGAAGCGATGGTGTAATACGCATAGCGTCCTTTGGGCAGTAGCTGGCCCATTACCAGCAGATCCTTGTCTGTGATGAGGTTGGTAGCTTCATTGGCTCCTGTGCGCCAAATCTTTCCATACGGGATGAGGCCATCCAGCAGCTTGCGTTTCTTCACAGCAGGGCTACTGTAGTCGATGATCACCTGTGCAGTTTGAATCAAGGTGGTGTCTGCCGCCGGTGGTGAGGGCCTCTTGGATTTGTCTTTGTAGTCATTGGAACACTTTGTGAATAGCGCCGAAATCGTCAGCAAAGTGATCAGTGTGAGGGAGGATCTTATCATTTTTGGCTCAAATCGGACATTCTTCTGTTCGAAAAACGTGCACTTGTACATTCAAATTTTTAATCTAATATTTTGATAGTCAATCAATTGTCAATTCAGGAATATTTTTTGAGCAATATATCAAAAACCAATTCTTAATATGAGCGTCATAGGAATAGAAATCCCACAACTAAACGAAGAACAGGACATTGAGGTTGAGGTTCGCATCAATGGTATCAAAAAACAGTACAATTACCGAGTGGAAATATTCTACTGGGAGGAATGCCCCTTTCCTACGGAGGATCGCGTTGAGTGTATCAAAAATCTGGTGACTAACTACAACAGCGACTGGGAACTGGCCCACATTGGTATCCCAACAGATGATTACATTCCAATCACTTTCAGAAAAAAACGACTGCTAAAAGGGTAGGTCATCGTCGTCTGCTGCACCAGATGACATCCAGTCTTCGGTAGGGGCGGGCGCCTCACTTCCCGGTATGTTTTCGCCGGAGGGGGAAGTCGCCTCTTGTTCCACCCGCCAGGCCTGCAGGCTGTTGAAATACACAACCTTTCCCTGTCTATCTGTCCACTTTCTTCCCTTCAAATTGAAAGTCACAGATATGTCAGATCCTACAGGGATTTGCTCAATCTGGTCACAGTTGCTTTGTATGAGTTCAAACTTGAGAAACTCAGGATACTGAGGGTTTTCAGTGTACTCTACAATAAATTCTCTCTTGCGGAATGTCTCTGATACATTCTGCACCTCATATTTTTCAAGAAGTTTCCCTTTGATATTCATGTTTAAGATGTTGAACTATTGACCAAATTTGTGGTTCGATCTATGAATATGAAAAGGTCTAAGAAATTATTTTTTATTCTGGCGGCAGTCTTCTTGCTGATCATCTTCCTCATCGGGATGGACATTAGCCGCAGAACGACCTGGCCTGGAGCAAAAAAGAATCTGAAGGAACGAATCATTGAAGATGATAAATAGAAATAAAGTTGACGTTTCCAAAATCGACCTGGAGAAGGAGAAGGAGAAGATTGCGGACTATCCCGGGCTGATTCAATTCGCACATTCCGTAGGTAGCGCAATTGTGAAACCTGAGGACAAAGGGCGCATAAAGGGCAATGCCGTGGCAGCCATGCATGACCAAACGGACAGGCAGTTTCAGCAGTTGTTTGAGCAAATGCAGACCCTGGTTGAGCAGGCGAAGTACCTGAAGAAGCGTGTGGAGATCTCAGAACGCATCTATCTTGCAGAAATGGGTTTCCAGCCAGTCATAGGCAAGGAATATTATCTCTACCACAAAAAATCCGGCAAAGACCTGTTGTCTATGGTAAGCAAAGAGGAGTGGGGTAGGAGTTTTCCTTTCGAAAAGTACCTGGGCAAAGTAAAATTACTTTCGGATCATACCTGGGAGGTCATCGAGGCAACCGATGATGTGCACGAGCAGGTATAGAAGCCAAATACTTGCGAGATGAAATTTTTTATTTTGTTATTAATCACTTTTGGCTTGCTTCTATCTTGCGCCGATGACTCCAATGAGAGCATCACACCGGAAGAACAGGCATCAGAACCTTGCGATCCTGCTATCTCACTGGAAGCAGATATTTTACCTGTGATTAATAGTCAATGTGCATTGTCTGGTTGTCACCTTGATAGTCAGTTGCCATTGCTTAATTCCACAGGGGATATTATACAAAACACGGAACGGATAAATGCCAGAGTTGTAGCTGGTACAATGCCGCCGAGTCGACCACTGAGCAGAGCAACCGTTGATTTGATTGCCTGCTGGGTCGAAAACGGAGCTACAGATAACTAATACCTGATCACTTACACACTAAATCATAATGCAAAAAATGAAAAACTTCTTGATGGGAATCGCCCTACTGGGTGCTACCCAACTTATGGCTCAAACCTATGTGAGCGAAAAAAGCAATGTCAGATTCTTTTCTGACGCACCCTTGGAAGATATCGAGGCCGTATCCGACAAAGCACGTGGTGTTTTTGATGCTGATAAGGGAGAATTCGTATTCTCTATTCCCATTCGCAGCTTTCAGTTTAAGAAGAAACTCATGCAGGAGCACTTCAACGAAAACTACCTGGAATCTGACAAGTTTCCTAATGCCGTACTCTCAGCCAAGGTGAAGGACTGGGACAAAACCATGGGCAAACAGAGTGTGGTTGTGGAAGGGGAATTTGAGATTCATGGCGTGAAACAACCGGTTGAAATCAGTGGAGACCTCGACATCAGTGAAGACAAAGTGGAGGTAAATGCGGTGTTTCCTATTGCGCTGAAGGATTACGATATTGAGATACCTACCGCTGTTTTTTATAAGATTGCAGAAGTTGTAGAAGTAACTGTAAACTTTCAGTACAAGGCACATGAAAATTAAGATTGTCTTTTTATGTCTCCTGCTGTCCAGCAAAGGTTGGGCACAGGATGACCTCATGCGACTCCTCAATGAGACCGCCCCGGAGGATAAGGGATATGCCATTGCCACTTTTAAGAGCGCACGGCTTATCAATGGACACTCCATCGAAACGCGAACCAATGGCGTCCTTGATTTTGTCATCAGCCACAGATTCGGACGTGTCAATACGGGGATTGATGAGCTTTTTGGGATCGACAATGCCAATATCAGGTTTGGCCTGGAATACGGCATTACGGATGACCTAAATGTCGGTGTTGGAAGGTCCAGTTTCGAAAAAGTCTATGATGGTTTTATCAAATACAAAGTGCTGAAACAATCCAACGATATGCCGATCACTTTCACGGCGCTGGCTTCCGCTGTTTCGCAGACGCTTGATTTTCCCAATGACGGTCGGGATTATCGCTCGGAACACCGCTATGCTTATACTGTGCAAGGCATGATCGCCAGGAAATTCAATAGTTCCGTTTCTTTCCAAATCTCCCCAACCTGGATCCATCGCAATCTGGTCCGTACGGAGGAGGATGCCAATGACCTGATCTCAGTAGGTCTAGGAGGACGTGTGAAACTCAACAATCGTGTCAGTATCAACGCTGAGTACTTCCCCCAGTTTACTGACAAGAGTGATCAATTTCAGAATGCCATCGCCATTGGTTTTGATATAGAAACGGGTGGCCACGTTTTTCAGCTACATGTTACTAATGCCCAGCAGATGAACGAGCCCGGATTTATTGGAGAAACCACCGGCGATTTCCTCGACGGGGACATCCATTTTGGGTTCAACATTTCAAGGGTTTTCAATCTGAAGCGCGGCTAGAGGCTTCCTCGAACCGAGAAATAGATGTTGCGCCCAGGTGCACTGATGCCGGAAGAGTACGTTCGGTAGTGTTGATCTAGCATGTTTTCCATGCCGGATTCCAGCCGAACGTATTTGGATGGTGTGTAAGCAAAGCGGATATTCAAGGTGCTCCAGGCCGGTGAGCCCTCATCCGTGTAGAGGTAAGCCTTATCAATGATTTCGCTGGCAGGTAGGTTGTCTGCACTCTTGGCAGCATGATAGTCTACGAAGAATTCCGACTGAAATTTCTCCTTCTCGTAGGTGATACTACTTCTGCCAAATACAGGAGTGGCGTGTCTCAAGGGTTCGTTTGTGTCGGTCTCCTGGCCTTCATTCACGTTGAGTGATGAGGAAAATTTCCATGTTTTGTTGAGGTTGTAGTTCAGCAATATTGAACCGCCGTAGAGCCGGGCTCTCCGTGCATTCACCTGTGACCGTAAGGCCAATTCCTCCCCGTCCAAAGTCAAAGATGCTTCACCATTAAAATCTACCTCGTCCCTTACAATGGCGTTGGTGAGCCAGCTGTGGTAGGCCACTACTTTCAGGTTTAGTCGGTTGGAGAAAGCCTGCTCAATTCCAATTTCTTGATTGTAGGAGTATTCTGGATTGAGTTCTCCGTTGGGGATCACGATGGCATCACCGTCGATTTCAAAAACCTTGCCCACGTCATCGATGTTGGGTGCACGAAAGCCTGAGGATAGTATGGTGCTAAGTTTTGTTTGGGAGGAGGGATTGAAGACCAGGCTTAAGCTACCAGTCAGAGCGTGGTTGGTGAGACTGGTGTTGTCCAATAAATCGCTCTC
Source organism: Cyclobacteriaceae bacterium (assembly GCA_965601475.1). Lineage (GTDB taxonomy): Bacteria > Bacteroidota > Bacteroidia > Cytophagales > Cyclobacteriaceae > JAWPMT01. The sequence goes on from OZ271832.1 coordinate 4,784,265, forward strand.
CTGATCCACGAGGTTCTGTGCCTGAATTGCCTCCGCTTCTTCATCCTCCGCAGAGGCTTGCAACCTTACTACACTGTACCTGGCTCCTGTATTCAGGACCAGTTTCTTGGTGAGATCCCATTTGTAATTGCCATAGGCTGCTATAGCATAGTACAGACTGCCACCATTGGGGTAGCGTGTACTTGCAGAGGTGGTTTCACCGGTGAGGAGGTTCCTTCTTTGGGCTACCGAATTGACATCGTTGAAGAAGCCATCAACACCATAAAAAAATGTGCCATTGTTCAAGTTCTTTTCAAAGTCTACATTCATAGTGACAATTGAAACCTCCTCTTTGCGATTCCTAAGACGATCATCTCCAAAACGCCGATCATGTCGGCTCTCTTCATAAAATTGAAAGGACACCGTCGTTTGCATCTGATCGAAAAGGTTGGTAGGGGCATATGAGTTGAATTTCAGCGCATGCATCTGCCAGGTCTGGGGTCCGTAGTACCATTCCGCATTGAGCAGCGAATCGGATCCCGCCCGCAGTGGCTGGGTTAGTCTGTCATACCTGGGAATGTTGGATGTTGTACTGATGAAGTAGCTGTAGGTCATATCAGTGCGATCAGAGGTCCGCCAGCGGATTTTCTGAAGCACATTGATGAGGTTGTAACCGGAAGCTCGTTGAACCTCGGGGTCCTCGTTGGCTACCAGTCGATCCTGACCATCTACACGATCCACAACGAAGTTGCGTTCGAAAAAGCCTTCGAACGCCTCCGACCTTCGCCTGCCAGCCCTTAGGTCGCCAAAATCCGTGAAAGAGATGGATCCAAGGTATGCGATCTTTTCCTGGGAAATCGTGAAATCGAAATGCCCCGTCTTCTCGTTGGCGGCAGAGCTATATCTCAGCAATCCATTGGCCGTGGATTCTGTGCGACCACTGAATGACCATTTGGGTTCCCGGGTCTTGAAATCCATTACGCCACCAAGGGCGTCACTTCCGTAAATGACCGATCCGGGCCCGAAGACAACCTCAGTCTGTTCCAGGATATTCGGGTCAATATTGATCACGTTTTGCAGGTTGCCACTTCTGTAGATGGCATTGTTCAGACGGACCCCATCTACTACCAACAAAACTGCATTGGCTGCAAAGCCTCTCAGGGTCGGGCTACCACCACCCAACTGGCTTTTTTGTACATACACCTGTCCACTGTTTGATAGTACTTCGGCGGAGGTGGGTGGATTTGCGAAGGCCATTTCCTCAGATTTGATGGATAGTATTTCGTTGGGCACTTCGGTCTTTTCCTGCTCCCATTTGTTGGCTGAGACCGTGATTCCTTCATAATGCTGAATACCCTCTTTCAACAAAACGACCAGGTTGTTGTCGATGATATCCTGCTTGGTGAGTTGCAGGTTGTCATAGGAGGGGTGTTGAATGATGATGATGCCTTCAAGGGGGAATTCCGAGATATCGGCTTTTCCTTTATCATCGCTGAAGCTGGCGAATTGTTGATTTTCGTGAACAATAAAAACGTCTGCCAGAGGCCTTTGTGAAGACTCGTCTACTATCCTGATGATTTGCGCCTGGGATATGCTTGCGAAAAACAAACCCAAAACGAGGAATCCAACCCCCCTACTTAACTTCAACTTCATATTCGGCCGCCAAAACTAAAAAACCGTGATCATAGTGGCTATTTTCACATGCACTAAAACACTTGGTGATAAGCAAAAATCCTACCAATGCCTCTTTTGGAAGAAAATGCCTATAAAAATCCCTGGTATCTACTAAATGGCCATTTCGAAACGATCGTTCCGTCCATGCGCAATGCCGCACCCTCAGTGCCATACAAGCGCTCGCGCCTTGATCTTCCCGATGGGGATTTCCTTGACCTTGACTGGCTGGATGGGGATGCGAATAAGTTGGTAATCATTAGTCATGGTCTGGAGGGTAGCTCCAGCAGGCATTACGTTCGGAGGTCGGCACATTTTTTTCATGCACGTGGATGGTCGGTGCTGGCATGGAACTGTCGCAGTTGCAGCGGGGAGATGAACAAGCTTCCGCGCTTCTACCACCATGGCGCCACTGAAGACCTCGCCGCAGTAGTGGAGGAGGCCCTCGGAAGGGGTTACAAAGCCATTGTACTGGTGGGCTTCTCCATGGGGGGAAGCATGTCCATCAAATACCTGGGTGAAACCCGAAGACCTTCAGCGGTGAGGGGAGCGGTCACCTTTTCGGTACCGTGCAATCTGAAGGACAGTGCCGAAGCCTTGGAACTACGAGGCAATCGATTTTATGAACGGCGGTTTCTCAACAAGTTGAAAGTGAAGATTGAGCTGAAGGCTCAGCAGCATGAGCAGGTCGTTGCCGAAGGCCTCCAGGACATTCGAAATTTCGAGACCTTCCACCGACGGTACACGGTACCCCTTCATGGCTTTGAGACGCTGGAATCTTTCTATGATGCGGCCACCTGCGATCAGTTCTTTGAAGGTCTGGAAGTCCCTGTATTTGTAGGCAATGCCTGGAATGATCCCCTGTTGATCAATGGATGCTACCCCCTGGATGAGGCGGAGGACAACCCATACCTGCATTTAAAGACACCTCAAAAGGGTGGCCATGTCGGCTTTACAATTGCTGGTGATCACTACACGTGGATGGAATATGAGGCTGCCACTTTCATGAAGATGGTCCTGGACCTGGTTTGAAGGTGTTGTAGATTCGAATGCTGTGACAATGATGATGCAATACCGGAGTTCGGTAGGCTCGGGTCCCTCAAAGAAGACATGTCTCACGACATATCCACCTCTGATCTATTCCCCGAAGCTCGGTCATCCCCGGCCACAACGATATTTGGTCATGGAGTCGAAGGTGTTAAATGTTTAACACTATTGAAGCCGTTCCGCGGTCAATTGAGCTACCCGCCGGCCTATGGCCAGGCTGGAGGTGGCAGCCGGGGAGGGTGCATTACCCACATTGAGAATTCGCTCATCTTCGATGATCAGGAAGTCATCGATGAGGCCCCCGTCACGATCGCAAGCCTGGGCGCGAACCCCTGCGCCTCCAGGGATAAGGTCTTGTTTTTCGATTTCCGGGAGTAGTTCCTGCAAGGCCCGAGTGAAGGCAGATTTTGAATAGGAGCGGTAAAATTCCCCGAAGCCTGTTTTCCAGTACTTGGCCGCTACTTTGCGAAAGCCCTTGTAGGTCAGGCTCTCAAAGAGTTCACCCAAATGAATCTGACTTTTCTTGTACCCCTCCCGGCGGTAAGCTAGCACGGCATTGGGCCCAGCTTCGACGCCCCCATTGATCATCCGCGTAAAGTGAACTCCAAGGAAGGGAAAGTTGGGATCAGGTACAGGGTAGATCAGGTTCTTCACCAGGTGTTGCTTCTCTTTTTTCAACTCGTAGTATTCACCTCGGAAGGGAATAATCTTGTAATTGACTTTCATGTGACTGATTTTCGCCAATTTATCTGATTGCAGTCCGGCGCAATGCACAACAAAACGAGTTACCAGTTCCTGGTGTGTGGTCTGAACAGTCAGCAACTTGTTGGTGTTTGACTTAATCTTTTGGACCGCATTACCTGTGAAGATCTCACCCCCGAAATGCTGGAACTTTTCGGCATACTTCTCTGCCACGAGCTTGTAGTCGATGATGCCTGTTTGTGGCACAAAAAGTCCCGCAATGCCATTTACGTGAGGTTCATACTCCTGCAATTCCTCTTTGCTGTTGAGGCGAATGATTCCGTCAAGGCCATTTGCAGCTCCTCTTTCTTCCAGCGTGTTGAGCGCCGAAAGCTGGTCTTCGGACGTCGCGACCACTACTTTGCCGCAGATCTCATAGGGGATTTCTTCCTGGTCGCAGAAGGCAACCAGGTCTTTGTAGCCTTGAACGCAATTCCTGGCTTTGTAACTACCTGGCTTATAGTAGAGGCCCGAGTGGATTACGCCGCTATTGTGACCAGTCTGGTGAAGAGCGAGTCCATTTTCCTTTTCGACGACGGCGATTTTGAGTTTTGGATTGGCTTCTTTGAGCCTCAAGGCTGAAGCCAACCCGACGATTCCGCCTCCTACAATGACGACGTTGTACATGGTCTACCTGTTTGACAAGTGCAAGGTTAAGAAAGAAATGGTTGGGATGTGGGGAGTTCTGTCAATTTGGTAAAAGGATAATTTTGAACATCTGATGCGTGAGCTAGGAATCAAATTGGGGAAACTAGCGGGATTTCTGAACCTCGATGACAACCTGCTATTTTGCACGGATATTTCTTGAACGTCTGGGACAGTTGTTCATCGGGATCTGCTGAGAATCCATCTATACTGAACAAAGCATATTACGATGGCGACACCACATCCGGAGGGTTTTGGTGGACTACCTGAAGTGGAGCGGTTTGATAAATAATTGTTGCCTGGTATATATTAGGCAGCTGGCTGAAGTATGGGATTGAGTAAAGGCGCTATCGAGTTGATGAAAGAAAATGGGTACCGTTGGAAAACGGATAGTGGGGTCCTGACTTTTGAAAGGTCCGCCGATTCGAAAGCCTTCATCATTGTGCTGGCGGTATTCCTTAGCATCGGTTTAATCATAATTGGCAATTTTGTACCCTTATTTTCTCTACTGATAATTATTCTGGTGTGGTGGATAGCCTACCATCAAATCAGGAAACGCCAGAAGAGCTCCATTTTTAAACTGGACTTCCGGAAAAAGTGCTTTGAGATAGATGGTTACAGAAGGCCAATCGCTGATATTACCAACCTCCATCTGCATTCGGTGTTCGTGGATGAATACACCAGCGCTCACAAAGGCACCTCCAAGGAATATGAGATCTCCATTGAGCTGGTCACGCAAAAGGAGGGTTTCAAGGTGTTGTCTTTCAGAAGCGACAATGAAAAGCCACACCCTGAGGTGCACGAAATTTTTGAGCGGATCAAGACTATGCTCAAAGCATCCAAAAACTCCTGATTGGTATTGTATGCACTAAATCCCTGAAACCTGTCAGTAGTAGTTTTCTTTTGTCCAACAAAGGAGGATCCGAATTGCAAGCACCATAATGGCATGAGTGTTGATGAATTGCTTTGAATCGAAAAGAACCAAAATGAACAACCCCATACCCAAGCGTTTGTGTAGACAATTCACGATAATTACGTCATTCATAACCTTGAATCCCTTCAATTCATGAGAAACATGTTATCTGTGGTCTGCATTCTGTGCAGTCAAGTCTTATTTGCTCAGTCCATTCCATATGGGTACAATGACGAGGCCGGCGCCTATTTCGAAGTGGAAGCCAACACCAACTTGTATTATGAAATTTACGGTGAAGGTGAACCGCTGCTCATGCTCCATGGTGGTGTGTTTGGCTACATTGGCGAGTTCGAAAATCTGATTCCAAAACTTGCTGAAAAATACCAGGTTATCTGCCTTGCCACCCGAGGACATGTCAAATCCGATATCGGCCGTCAGCCCTTTACCTATGAACAAAGAGCCAACGATGCCATTGGGCTGATCAGGCATTTGGAACTGGAAAAAGTGACTGTCATAGGCTTTAGTGATGGCGGCTATGCAGCTTATAAGCTAGCTGCCATGTATCCGGAAGTTATCGAGAAAATGGTGGTGATGGGGGCTGGCGATGATCCCAGACAAGACGGACCAGGGACCAGTGCTTATTCAGCAGAAGTCCTGATGAGGGATTATGGGGGTTTCTTCGAAAAAAAAGTAACCAATATGCCCGAACCTGAGCGCTGGGGTGAAAGTTTGGAGATGCTCAATGATCTCTACAACAACAGTTTTGTAAGCGAGGAGACCTTCTCAAAAATCCAGTGTCCTGTGATGGTGATGAGCGGGGACGGTGATGAGTATTCGAGTCCGAAGGCCTGCCTAGCCGCCTATCAGTATTTGCCTGACGCTCGTCTCTCCATCATTCCTGATTGCGGCCATGTGATTTTGTACTGTAATTTTCCGGCAGTTTGGGAGTCGATGAAGCTATTTCTGGGCTTCGAGTAATCGACTGACCATGAAGGTTAACGGTAGCCACAACTGCTCATGAATACGGTTTTCACCAAAGACTTTTTAGGAGATACCTCCAATCAATACCAGAATGTGAATTTCAGAATTTCAGTAGTTGACTATACCCAGAAGGTTTCCGAGGACTGGCATTTCCATGACAAAGTACATGTTTCGGCCATCATGAAAGGGGGCAATCTTGAATCCCGAAAGACAAAAGACATCCAGGTAACTCCCGGAGAGGTCATGGTCTATGAGGCGGGTGAGATTCACCGCAATAGGTTTACAGCTCATCCTTCGAGGAATCTAAATATCGAGTTCGAAACGGATTTTTTTGGAGAAGAGCTGCGCCTTTCACGCCTGACATCGGATGACAGTACCCATCTCGGGTTCCATAGTATCTACTTAGAACTCTTACTCAATGACGCTTACTCCACGCAGGCTATTGAGCAAATGGTGAAATCTTTGTTTTGGTCCGATGTCTATGATAGTGAAGGTCATTGGGTCTCCAGGCTGAAGGACCTGCTAAACGACCGATGGAATGAATTTCCCTCCCTGGCAGATATCTCCTTAGAATTGGGCGTGCATCCTGTGACCATTTCCAAATACTTCTTCAAGCATTGCGGAATGACACTTTCTGAGTACATGAGGCTTATCAAGGTAAAAAGAGCATTGGGAATGCTAATGGGATCCACTCGCTCTCTTGCTCAAGTTGCTTTTCACTGCGGCTTCTCTGACCAAAGTCATATGAATCGGCTGGTCAGGAAATACACAGGATATACCCCAGGGGTCATTCGCTCCCTTTAGGCTAATTTCATTCTATACGGTGTCCGGTTCCTCTCGGAAATTTGCGAAAACTCAAATTGAATCATGAAAGATTTTTGTATTCTCTTTTTCCTGGGGGTAGCCGCCACGAGACCTCTTCTCGCTCAGCAACCTGCCAAAAAGATGGTTAACGAAATGAGTGTCACCATCGCCAATCACATCAAGTCGAACTATGTGCTGCCTAAAAAGGGTGAACAAATCGCGGAGCAATTCCTAGGGGATCTCAAAAATGGAAGGTTTTATCAGGCACGGAACCTTAAGAAGCTTGACTCCATTATGACCAAGAGTTTGCGCGAGGCCAGCAACGACTTCCACCTGTATACCTGGAACAATCGCGAAATCGTACGTCAACTTCAGTCGACAGCAGAAGATGACAAAACCTCCACGTCAACCAATTTCTTCAATAACAAGGAGGCCTATGAATCTAATTTTGGATTTGAGGTCGTAGAAATACTTCCAGGCAATATCGGATATATCAGACTTTCCCAGATCAACATTTCAGATCATAGCCTTAGGAAGCTTTACGCCACTATGACATTGGTTGAAAATACCAAAGCCCTGATCATCGACCTGCGCAATAACAGTGGCGGGGGGAGTACGATAGGTTCGGTTCTGGAAACCTATTTTTTTGAAGCCTATGTCCCGCTGTTGGAGTTTCGCCAGAGAAATGGTGAAACGGAGTTAGAGGGTACTGTCGGGTGGTTGCTGGAAGAGAGGTACCTGAAGCCGCTTTACCTGCTGGTCAATAAGGGTACGGCCTCTGCTGCGGAGGCTTTCGCTTTTGGCCTCAAGCACCATAATCGGTGTACGATAATTGGACAACCAACCTCCGGAGGTGCGTATATGAACAGCTATTTCCCGGTCAATGAAGATTTCGTGGTAGCCATATCTACAGCTGCACCATTCTTACCAGGTACGACAGAGAGCTGGGAAGCCACCGGCGTACAACCTGATCACGTGGTGGATGAAAAGGAGGCGCTGACCAAAGCGCTGGAGATCATCAAATCGAAATAGGAGCGCAGGTAGAGGAGGCCGATGGAAGGGTGTGGATTAGGTGTAGCTATTACTGCCAGGAAGCGCTCCGGCGAATTCAAAAACGGGGGTGTTGGGCTCCCCAAGAATGGTCCTGGTTTGTATTTTTGAATGATGGTAAATGCGCTTTCTGTTGCCAATCTTATCATCGCGGTACAGGCCCTCTTCCTGTTCATTCATTTCTCTTTGAAAAAGAAGGGAGTAAAAGCATTGAATTCGTTGGTGGCAATTCAGGTAGTGGTTTTTGGTATTGTATCACTCAATACCTATCTCATACTATCCGATCGGGATACCCTTTTCTTTCAGGAGCTATCGAACAATTCTCTCTGGTTCTTCGCGCCAAGCATGTACTTGTTTGTGACCAATCACCAGCGAGCTATCCCGAATAGGATTCTGCTGATACATCTTGCACCTTTCGTGATTTTGGCAATGTTGGGCCTTATCCTTTATGATACTGACTACCTATCATTTTTTCCGGGGCTGGGATTTTTACAGATGCTGATTTACTTGTCTCTCACGATGTCCTATTGCTATCGACACTACCAGTCGGAAAGTGCCTTCATCAATTGGGCCCTGCCCTCCATCGTCACTTTTATTGTGATCCTGGTAGCCAATTTCTCACTCAAGGCCCTGGTCTCTTCAGGGCAGATTTTTGTAGCTGATGAATTGTTGCTCAGCCTGACAACTTTATTGAGTATACCAGTCTTTTACATGGCATACCGGGAGATGAACGCCTCTCCTGACTTTGGACGAACCCCAAAAAAATACCGTACCTCGCACTTGAGCGATGATCAATTGACAAATCACCTGGAGCAGGTAGACCGAATCATGAAGGAAGAGAAGCTCTTTCTTGACCCGGAGTTGCAATTATCATCATTGGCAGAGAAAGTCGGCATACCCCAGAAGTACATTAGCCAGGCCATCAATCAGCGGCTCAAAAAGAGCTTCACCACCTATTTGCTCGAACTGAGACTGGCACAGGCGGAACAGGACCTGCTTGATCCTCAAAACAAGCACATGACGATACAGGGAATTGCCCAAAATGCAGGATTTGCCTCTTTGAGTCGTTTCAGTCAGCATTTCAAGCAGTACAAGGGCTTGACCCCCGGCCAATTTCAGCGGCAGCACATGAAGCGATAATTGTCCGGATCATGATTTGAACGAAGTCAGCGAAAAGATTAATCCTCTGTTGACGTACCATTCCGCAACGAAAAAACTCAAATCATGAAAATCTCAAGTTCGTCAACTCAGCTACAGTTGATCTCCTTCATCATTGTGACCTATTCGACGTCCTGGTTGTTGTTCGCTATAGGCCACACATTGTCATTTATGCCGCTCATTATGTTGGGGGTATGGTGCCCATCACTTACTGCGGTGGTACTCACAGGTGTGTTCTACGGCCGGGAAGGTATCCGACAACTGTTTTCAAGGTTTTCCCGCTACAAAGTGAAGTGGTACTGGTGGGTGGCGCTCTTGCTATTGCCTGCTGCTATCCACTTCACAGGTAGGTCGCTTTGGCAGTGGTACTACGAGGGTGCAGTCAATCCATTTTTTCGAGACCCACAATACTGGTTGGGGGCAATTATTCCTTCTTTCCTGATCGCCGGTTTCGGCGAAGAGGTAGGTTGGCGAGGTTTTGCACTACCGAGGCTTCAGCGCCACTTCAGACCCATTGCCGCTACCATCGTACTAGCACTGGCTCACCTGTTCTGGCATTTGCCCACTTACTGGCTGGGACAGGGGATGCACAATGCACCTTTGATCTTTGTATTGTGTTTTTTGTTTCCGTGGTCTTTCCTTTTCACATGGCTATATAACCGGTCGGGGGGAAGCCTGATCTTTGCCGTGAGCTTTCACGCTATCTCCAATGCTTCACTTTCCATCGTAAGGTTCATGCCGTTGGACCAGGAAGTGCCCATCACGCCGGCGTTGATTACACAAACCACACTACCTGCGGAGCTGGCAGGTCCGTACCTTGGGGTGTGTGCGGTGTATGCCGTCGTTGCTTTGATCATCATCAAGTATGGCAAATTCAATCGTGTGAATACAGATCTGCCATAGGTTGGGGCTTAAAACCCATGGAGGCGGAACGCTTTACTTTTACCCGGAGGGCTAACACATTCCTTCATTATTCTCTGGTATTCAGTTGGTTGGGTATACAGGCCCGGTGCGATGTTCATCGGGGATTGCTTGCTTGGATCGCGTATGTGAGCCTTGTGGACGACGCAAAACTGAGGGATAATATTCGAAGCCTGCAAAAAACAGTCATGATAAAAAGATTAGAATTTTCCATTGATATCGAAGCAGAAACATCCACGATTTGGAAAGCCCTCTGGGATGAGACCGCCTATCGTGAATGGGCTGGCGTTTTCTTTGAAGGTTCCTTTGTGGTTGCTGAAGATTGGACTGCAGGAAGTAGAGTACATTTCCTCGGTCCGGACCAAAACGGCATCTATAGCTTCATCGAAAAACACCTCCCTAATCAAATCATGCAGTTCAGGCATATTGGCACTGTGGTTGATGGAGTGGAGCAACCTGTCGACGATGAAACAGCAAAATGGTCTGGCACCAGAGAAACCTATACACTTCTCAAGGGAAAAACGGCCAACACGCTCATGGTGGAGATAGATGTCATGAACGAACATTTGGAGTTTATGACTGAGAAATTTCCTGAGGCCCTGCGGAAGATAAAAGAGAATTGTGGCTAGCGATGCAGCGTGCTGTGATAGAAGCAGGTTTGTATTCAGTGGTCTTCCCGAGATCACACCCTTCTTGTCCGACTCTGCGTTCAATAAAATAGGAGGGTATGCCATGATGCAAAAAGACCCGTTTATCGAACGTTACCAGCAGCTGCTGGAGGCATTCCATAGCTATTTCCGCAAGACCCTGGAAAACCAGGATATGGAGGACTTGCACCAACTACGTGTGACAATCAAAAAGCTCCGGGCGTTGTGGTCTATGGCGGAGTGGACGACTCAGGGTACGTGGCGTAGGAAAGAACACCTGTCACTTTTCTCACGACTTTTTGAGGAGGCAGGCAAGGTACGGGAGGCTCAGGTCAACCTTAGCTTGGTCACGCTGTATCGCATATATGATTTGGATGAATTCCGTCAATATCAGACCTCCATACAAGAGCATGCCAGTGCCGAGTTAATTGAGCAAATGATGGCGTTCAATTTTCATCGGTTTGAAGCCTTGAATGACCAACTGCTACATCAGATGGAAGGGCTTTCGGTGACGGATTGTCTGAACCATGCTATCGCTTACGTGCAGGAAGAAATGGCCAAAGTTCAGGAGCTGGGTGACACCTTACCTAATGATCGCAATTTGCATAAGATCAGGATACATCTGAAGGCAGTCGCCGAAATACTCAACCTCATCCACCAATGGAGCGATGATGACGAGTGGCGCGTATATCGTGAAGAAATCAAAGCACTGAATGAACAATTGGGTATTTGGCATGATCACACTGTGCTGCTACAGTCCATCAATGAATTCGCTCAAACGAGAGCTAGTGATACAAGTCTGGAAGCGCTAATTGTTGATATCGAAACTGCGAATGCAATCAGACAGCAAGCCGTGGAAAAATCGCTTACCCACAACATGGCAATGACTCCATGTTGACTTCTATCATGATGAGTACCTGCGTCGGTTTGCTAAACCTTTTGGTTGCCTCATGGCCTACACACGAACAGAAGCCCTGAATTCCATCAGTCCCCGTACTACATTCGAGAATATCAGCCTTTGAAAACTGGGGGTAACACTTTCAATTATATTGCGGGAAGATTTAGCATGTGACGCGCTTATCAATTTTTAAGAACTATCCAAATTCCTAAACAACAGATGCAAAGGACGAAGCTACTACTGATCTTGATGGTCATGTTCAACTATTCCCTAGAAGCTCAATGGCAAGGGGAGGCTCTTTACGGAGGTTTTTCCGGGGAGATTGTCAACATTGGCTCAACGCTCTTGGTCGAAGCAGGCAACGGCGGAGTATATAAATCCAACAACGATGGTGCAACATGGAAATTGAAGGTGGCGGGGCTTCCTGTCAATGAAGGTGTTCGGGACTTGGTGGTTGAGAACGATTTGTTGTACGCTTCCTTATCCAGGGACGGTGTCTATGTGTCTTCAGATAAGGGAGAGTCTTGGAATCCCATCAATGCAGGTATCGAGGAAATCACTTTTTTGAACATCGCCGTATCGGGATCTGAAATCTATGGAGGCAACGCCAACGGGGGCATATACTATTCTTCTGACAATGGAGGTAGCTGGGTCGAAAAGAGTAACGGCATCTCCAACATCCAGTTTCAGGGTTTGGCTTTCTTCAAATCCAATATCTATATCGGAGGCAGATCTTTTTATCGGTCTACGAACAATGGAGACACCTGGAGGGAGATTGAAGTGGCGGGATTAGACGTAAATGGTGTCCGGTCAATGGTTGCCACGGAGAGGACGTTGTTCATAGCAGATGCTTTAAGTGTTTACACCTCGACAAACGGCCGGGACTGGGAAAAATCTGTCTTGCCCATTAGGCCTGCCTCCATTACGAATTTGGGAGTTTCAGGGGACAAGGTCTTCGCCACAACGAGTTCTGGTAGTGTCTATTACACTACCGATGCCGGTCAAAGCTGGGAATCTATCGAGAATACCAGCACTGAGGAGTTTGCCAGGGATGCTATTTTTCTGGACGACAGGATCATCATGAGTACTTCCGAAGGCATCTTCACTTCCACAAATGATGGAAAATCATGGTTCGAAAGCAATGATGGCCTGAGGAGTCTTCAAATAACAGCCGTTGCCACAGATGGCGATAACACCTATGCCGGAAGTAACGGTGTGGGTATATTCAGGTCGGATCAATCCGGAAACTGGTCGAAAATCAATGAGGGTTTGGATGCATCAAATTCCAGATCGGTTCACGACATAGTTCTGATAGATGATGATATAGTCATTGCGACAGGTGGAGGTGTGTATCGGTCATCGGACAATGGTGATACCTGGGAACGGGTCTTGAATCCAGGGGTCAACAACTCCGTAGGGGCAATGGGCTCTAGCAAAGATGTGATGGCAGCGGCGGTGAATGGAGTGGGGGTCTACCTGTCGTTTGACAATGGTAATTCCTGGTCCCTGGGAAGTACCAATGGGTTAACTACCAGCGTGGGCTATTCGAGTTTAACCATTAGAGGCAATAGGGTTGTTGTTGCAACCAATAATCGAGAGATATTTGTTTCCAATGGTTCCATTTCAAGGTGGAGTGACATATCTGTCAGCGGTAAACCCTATTTCATCTACGATGTGACTTTTGATGGAGATAAACTGTACGCAGGGACCAATGATGGAGTAATCATCAGCGAGGATTTGGGTGATTCCTGGAGTTTGATCAATGATGAGGTCAGGGATGTGCAGGATATGGCTTTTGTAGATGGTAAGATCGTTGCCGCTTCGAATGAGGGTGTTTTCGTTACGGCTGAGAGCCGGGAAATTTGGTATGATGTCAGTAGCAACCTGGGCAATCAAGCCGTAAATGTTCTGACCCCGTCCCGCAATACCGTGATTGCTGGCACTTTCGCGACTGGCGTTTGGGTAAGGAAATCCAGGGAATTGAATTTACCGCCAATCATTTTGGATGTTGTAGAACCGCTTAGTACACTTGAAGAGAGCCCCATCCGTATAAAGACTGCCGATTTGGTCATCGACGATGACAACCTGGAAGATATCGATATCATACCTATGCCTGGGGATAATTATACCGTTCGAAACAACCGAATCATCCCGGAGCAGGATTTCAATGGGGTTTTGACTGTTCCTGTCGTAGCAAATGATGGAATGGATGAGAGTGCCGAATTTGAAATTGCGCTTGAGGTACTCCCAGTGAATGATCCTCCACAAATTGAGGCGTTCACAGGGCTGTCTATTATCCCTGGAAATAGCGCTTTTGAGATATTATTGGAGGATCTTCAGGTCACGGATGTGGATAATGAATATCCAGGGGATTTCACGCTCACGGTGTTAGAAGGGGAGAACTATGTAGTCAATGGCAATCAAATAACACCTGAAGCTGATTTTGTGGGGACTATTGATGTATTGGCTACCGTGAACGACGGTGAGGATGATAGCGACGCATTTCCCATCACACTTGAAGTGGCGGAGGTACTTGGGACACAGCATATGGGGCTCGAAGCAGAATTTTTGGTTTACCCTAACCCGGTATCTGAGGTGCTCAGTGTGGAATCGAAGAGGCAAGACACGTATGAGATCAATATCTTCACCCTTGCAGGTGAAAAGGTCTTCTCAAGAGGCCCACTGCAAAAAGAGATGCAGCAATTCGACCTATCAAATCTGCAGAATGGCGTCTATTTTCTTCTAATCAAGAGCAGCGAAGGCCTGGCGATGACCAAGTTGATCAAGCGATGAGTATTGCTTCTTTTCGGCGTAGTCCGAAAGGAGATGTGCCGGTACCTAACTCGCTGCTGGCCCACTGGACCTGAGTAGGTGGTTCTAGGTTCGTTGAATACGGCAAAACGCGCACGCCGCTAGCCAGCTACAGGTTGAAGCGCTACTCAAAGAAAACATCCTGCAGGGCAAGTTTTCGAAAACAAATCTGGCACTCATATGAGTTTTGACTAAGTTGTCAGTTTTTAGCCGTAAGAATGAATTTGAGATATCTCCTGGGCGCGCTAGTGAGCATACCACTGCTGCCGATTATGTACCACCAAGGTAAGCGCATCAGGACCAAAGTACCTCAACTGCCGGAAGCGTCGGGAACCAGTGGATACTGTCAAATCACAGAGGGTACTGCTGGCAACTTCCAGCTTCTTATCATAGGTGAAAGCACCATCGCCGGAGTGGGCGTTGAAACGCATGAGGAGGGATTTGCTGGTACCGTGGCGAGACAGCTCTCAGACCTACTTGCAGTAAATGTCCAATGGAATGTATATGCCCGAAGCGGTTATACCGCCAGGAATGTCGCTCAGCGATTAGTACCAAAAATTGCGGAGAAGCAGGCCGACCTGATTATAATCGGCCTCGGGGGTAACGATGCATTCACCCTCAACCGCCCAAGGCGATGGAGAAAGCAAATCCGAACCTTGATTCGAGGTTTGAATTCGCGGTACCCGGACGTACCTATCGTGTTTTGCAATATGCCACCTATCAAAGAGTTTCCGGCATTCACACCTTTGATTAGGTTTGTCCTAGGCAATTTGGTGGAGATACTCGGTAAGGAACTGCAGAAAGTCGCCGCTCAATACGAGCAAGTCTTTTATGTGGAGGAGAAAATCACCTTATCCGGATGGATTGACAAACTGCAGCCTCCTGTGTCCAAAGCAGATTTTTTCAGCGATGGTGTTCACCCTTCCAAACTGACTTACCAGACCTGGGCAGGAGAAGTGGCTCGGCATATCTCCGGCAATGAGCTAATTGCGGCGCGCCTCAATCGGCGCGCCTATTATTTGTCCGGGAGCCCTGACTGATATTCGGTGTCATCAGCCGAAATACAACGGTGGAATCGGAGCTTTGATGCCTATTTTGAAACGGCCTGATCCTTTTCTCCCACTTGCTGAAGGTCGTTGTTCCTTAGAAACTCAAGTACTGCTCGTGCCTCGTCTACCTCTAGGTTAGGATCGGGCATTTCGATTTTATGCTTTTTCAGCAACTCCGCGGCAACAGGGTCACGCTCCAGCATTTGGTCCACGTTGATGATCATGTTCATGATCCACTCTGGTGATCTCCGATTGGTAACACCCGCAAACGAGGGTACTGCAAACTCAACAGTATCCAGTGTATGGCACCTCGCACACTTGCTGGTGAAGATCTCAGTGCCTTTTGCAATCATGTTTTCGTCCAGTGGGTCTGTCAATTCCACATAGCCAACGAGGCCCTTACCATCACTTTCCTCGGTAGTTTCAGCTTCTTTTGGTTGGGGGCTACAGGCGAAGAAGACAAGGATTGTTACTGCAAAAAGAGGGGTCTGGAATTTCATGGTATGTCGTTTAGATTAAAGCTTTGGTGATCAAGTTAGTTTGGTATAGGATCATAAATATATGGTAGACTTCTGCAAATGACATGAATTTCATCATGTTTCATCGGTAGTGCCAGGGTGGCTAATGAGTCAGGCTTTGTGCAATGGAGGATCCGTTTTTTTAGGGGACTGTTTCATTGACTGTCCAGGCGAAAACGCCTCAATTTGCCTTGAAGACCTATCCTTGACTATCTTGTTGAGAGAAGCAGTAGACTTTTGGCTGTTGCTTTGTCTGTCAATACGCTGACATACTAAACCAGTACTGCTATGAGTAACCGAAGTGATGGGCCAGTTCCCCTATCGTATGCTATTCTTGCTGAATTTGAGACTGCTCAAAATAAAATGATCTCGGGTTCAAACCGGAGGATCTTTAACAGGGAAGAAGCGATGGCTGGAAATAAGATCAGACCTGAGAAGAATGATCTGGGCGGGTACACAGGTGCCATCGTATTGCAGGCCGGTACCTACCGAATCAATGGTTTTTCGACCGTGACAATGCAGACCGAATTCTACAAAAAGCAGGTAAATGAGCACTTTCCCGGCTATTGCGTCCTCTATCGGCTGGAAGACGAGGATGATACTCGGCACAAAAACTTCTGTGTCGGGAGTTGGGCGCTGAGTGATGGCTCATACCCCAGTCTGTTTGACTGTTTTTTCACTTGCGAATCGGAAACGACCATATGCGTGGGGCACCAGGCTGGGGATGTTGAGAAGCACGAGGAGGATGTGTATTATGGTGTGAACTCGGAAGGTGTCGACGAGTATGGCGAACCAAGGACCAGTGGTCAGCGACTATTTGCACGAATAGCCATCTGTGAGATATGAAATGGATGATTTGGCGTTTCTAGCACGGTTTTCGGAAGCTCTATCGGCTTAGTTTTCGAGGTTCCACTTCAGGGATTCTTTCAAGAACAGGACGATTTATGAGCACAATTTTCTTTTTCTTCGCTGACAGTCAACCCGGATTTGCATGAAGTCTGTAGCCCTGCTGATAAGCCTGCTTTTCTTTTTCCAATCCTGTGGCCAAGATTCTGGCAGTCTTGCCGGGGGTCTGCCTACCGTTTCCTGGGAAGATGGCGGTTTCAATGCCGATTCCATCCGCAACCTCTTGCAATCCATTGAAGATACACCACCACATGATTTCAGAGGCATCGTGGTGATCAAAAACAACGAGGTCGTCATCGAGGAGTACTTCAGTACTTTCTGGAGGCGTTCGATCCATGACGTGCGATCTGCCGGTAAGAGCATCACTGCCTTACTCCTGGGAGTGGCGATCGAACAAGGTCTTGTGCAGGACACGGAGCAGGAGGTCTATTCCTTTTTCCCAAAAGGCAAGTATCCCAACATCAATGAGGACCTGAAGCAAGTTACATTGAGACACCTTCTCGACATGTCATCTGGTTTGGACGCAGATACCGATAGACCCAGTACCATCGGCCATGTGGGCAAATGGATCGATAGAGATGAATGGAAAACATACCTGCTACAGGTTCCGCTGGCTACCGACCCGGGCATGCGATGGGTGTATGCCGACATCAATGCGCTACTTGTGGGAGGTGTTATTGAAGAGACATCAGGATTGAGTCTCCGGGAATTTGCCAGGGTCCAGTTGTTTGATCCCATGGGAATCGAGCAATTCTATTGGTATACCAATGGCAGTAACCAGACCGGGGCAGCTGGCAATCTGTACCTGTCTACACTGGATTTTGCTAAATTGGGTACACTCATCACCAATGAAGGAAAATGGGGAAACAGGCAGCTGATTGCTCCGGATTATATTAATCAATTGCTTTCTGGTCAAAACATTGAGCTTCCGGAAGAAAATGCTTTCGCGGACACCTATGGCATGATGTGGTACAGATCTCACAGAGAATTTGGGGGAAAAGAATATGACTATTTGTTTGCTTCAGGAAATGGAGGCAATCACCTGGTCGTTGTACCTGAGGAGGAGCTGGTGATTGCTTTGACTTCCAGTGCCTATGGTCAGCGGTACGCCCATCGTAGATCGTACAATATCTTGAGCCAGGTGCTTCAGGCACTTGAGTAGGTCAACGGAGTTGTGAAGTGCGAATATTTAGTAAACCGGATCCATGAAGCGTACCGAACCACCCATCATCGTAGAAGAAACATTTGACGCCCCCATAGAGAGGGTATGGAGCGCCATCACGCACGTGCAGGAGATGCAGCAATGGTTTTTCAAATCCATTCATTCTTTTGAAGCCACTGTGGGATTTCAGACAAAGTTCATTGTGGAAAATCAAGGCAGGGTTTTTCCTCACCTCTGGGAGGTATCAGCAGTGGATCCACCTTCAAGCATTGTCTACGACTGGAGGTATGATGGCTACCAGGGAGACTCCACGGTATCCGTTGCTTTGACCACGCAAGGGGGTAGCACCATGCTGAGGTTGGTACATACGGTAGTTGAGGACTTTCCTGACGATATTCCGGAGTTCAGCCGGGAAAGTGGCGAAGGAGGTTGGAGGTATTTCATTCAGCAAAGTCTCAAATCGTACTTGACGAATGTAGGGAAAGGAGCGTTCTGATGGACTGACTGCTTATAAGTTACCGGAGTTTTCTAGCGGCCTGTGCGAAGGAATCTGTGATAAGTTCCTCAAGTATGGCCATATTCTCGTTTTCAGCTTTGTCACCTTGCGCAATGACAAATCCGCCAATATCGAAGGTCTTGCTGGTAAATGTCACCTTGTCCTTGGTCGCCGCCTGCACCTTGAAATCCCGGACTTTTGATCCCTTGCCGTCGTACACGGTGATATCGGTGATCACACGTACCTTGACTTTTTGCTTATTCTTATTGAGCAATATATCCGCCGTCCCTATCTGATCCTGCCCACCAGTCATGATGCCCAGGGTGGTTAACTCTATTTTCGCTTTCAGATAACTATCCGATGCCTTGGATTTGGCCGCCCTTTTCCCCTTTACCCTTGGATAGCCAAAGTTCCCGAAAACCATTTTTAAGTTTTCTTTCAATGTGCTTACCGGCTGGAGGGTAATACTGGCAGAGTCTGCCAGAGCCTGTTCCAGTCGCAAGTAGAAGTCATCGAAAATATCCTGGTTGGGTTCCGTGTTGAAAATTGAATCAATCTGGACGTCAAAACTGCACAATACCATATCCGTCTTATTGAAGGATTGGCCTTGGGCAAGGGTCCAGAAACAACTTAAAAGAAGCAGGAAGACAGTCCGTTGCATATGCATGGTTGGTGAGGATTGCCTACGAATATCCTGAATTCTCGTGTTCTTTTGAAAAGAGGTTGGAATTACTTGCAAAAGAAGGACGGATTCTCCGTATGATTGGTCCCATTGGCACCAATGCGCTTGATTTAAGGCCTGCTGTATCGCATGGAATGGGATACCAATAGCCATAAATATGGGTTGCCGGATACTTCGATATGACTCTCCAACGTTACCTCGATAGGTAGGCAGCTACCTGTACACCGACAACCTAAATATCCATGAAAGACAAAAACATCCGTACGTTGATGACCATTGGCGTCATCGCGTACACGCTAATGTCTATAGGTATAGTGATTCGACTGATCGGGTATCCTAATCAATTGCCATTTTACATCGCTGGACTACTGTTTTTGATACTCATATTCATTCCGCTCAAAGTATCGATCGAGTTCAAACATCTGGAAGGTAGGCTTCCGAAGTGGTCACGGCTATTCTTTGGGATTCTAAGTGTTTTGCTGATTGTTCTGGCACCGATGCTGATCATGGAACCAAATCCGCCAGTGATAATATCATTTGCAGCCATTACAATACTGCTGTTTTTCAATTCTGTCAGGATACAGCGGCGACAACTGATGCCTATCAACCTGATGTTGTTTCTGGCGGTGCTCTTGTCGCTATTGAACGCCCCCATAAAACCTCAAACGCCAAACAAACTATTTGACCCTGTAGTATTGAATCCCGCTTATCCGGATATGGATGGGCCTATCGTCTACCTGGATGAAGCCCATTACAATTTTCATAAGCTTGATGGGTTGTACTGGGGTTTTGGCGAGGTGTTGAGAAGAGATGGGTATGTCACTGCCGCTTCAACGGAGTTGTTTACAGATGCTTCGCTCCGGGACAAGAAGATTTTGGCCATAGCCAATGCCCTCCACCCTAAAAATGAGAAGAACTGGGTCAACCCAACCTATTCTGCTTTCACTGAGCAAGAGATGATCGCCTTGGAGAAGTGGGTGAGGGAGGGCGGCTCCCTCTTCCTTATTGCAGATCATATGCCTACATCCGGGGCAGCTGCCCCCTTAGCGAAACGATTTGGTATAGAATTCATCAATGGATTTGCCATGGATACACTCAATCTCGACGACTGGTTTGTCAGGAGCAATGGAACACTGGCAACTAACAAGATTACCTCAGGCTACCGCACTGGTGAGACCGTGGATTCAATCTTGACATTTACAGGGCAGGCTTTCAAAATTCCACCTTCGGCCACGCCAATATTGACATTCGGAAAGGACTATTTGCAGTGGGAACCGGAGCGAGCGTGGCGTTTTGATGGCGTTACCCCCTATGGAGTTGAAGGATATGCTCAGGGTATGTACATGAGGTTCGGAAAGGGCAAAGTCGTTGCGTTTGGCGAGGCCATGATGTTTACGAGCCAACTAGGATGGGGCCTGAGCTCCAACAAACTGGGTTTGTCAGACCCCAAAACGAAATACAACCAACAGCTTCTATTGAATATCATTCATTGGTTGGATGATGATTTTGATGAAGCCAACAGATAGCCAAAGGCATAGCGCCTAGCATCATTCTTGCCTGCGATCGGAGAGGCATACTGCTAAGGCTTCAGAAGGACCTACCGTCCTTTTTGCAGGAACAGAAGACGCTGAATTTGGGATAAAATTTGGAAGAACCAATTGAAGTTACAACCCATATTTGGAAGCAAGACCGTAGTACTGTCTTGGCCATTTTCAGTTACCGAAATCCCAAAATCTAGAGACTCAGCTAATTGCGAGAGGCAGGGGAAAACGGTATCTTTAGGTAGGTAAAGCAAATAACGGAAGTGAGTCTTTCCCTGGCTTATTCTCCACCAATAAATCAGCTTCTATGAATTGAAATCTTTAAGAACCTAAAACTCCATGCCATGAACCATCCAATGAGACCAGTTGCCATCTACCATGCGTTTGATGAGCACTATTCTGCAATTACGGAAGCGCGACTCCAGCAAATGGCTGATACAGGCTATTCACACCTGCAGATTTCACCGTGTCAGAAATCCAATCCAAGCCATGACTGGTGGGCGAGATACCAACCTGTCAACTATGCCATCATTGAAGGGCTTGGAAGCAAGGTTGAATTGCAATCCCTCCTCGACCGCGCACATGACAAAGGGCTCAAAGTGATAGCAGATGTAGTCTTCAATCACATGGCCAACTTAGATGGTGGGGAAGAACGGGAAGACCTCACAAAATACCCGGGACTATCACCGGAAGATTTTCATACGTTGGTCAATAGCGACAACGAGCGTTCAGGAACGATTGATTACCAGGATGGCAACAACTATACGGAACTCTATCATTGGCTGGGTGGGCTACCCGATCTAAAGCACACCGAGCGTGTTATGCAGATCCAAATTCGTCATTTGGAAATGTTGATGGATATGGGCATAGATGGGTTCCGGTTTGATGCCGCCAAGCATATGCCTTATTGGGTGATTCAACGCTACATTGATTTTATCAATGTGTATTCAGCAAAGAGAGATAAAACTGATCTACCAACCTGCTGGAATTATCTGGAGGTTATCACCGACAGCGATACCAAACACTATTTCTATAACTGGATAGCAGCCATCGCTGATTTCAATTTGTATCATGCCATGAAATCTGCCTTTTCTTACGGCGGAAGTCTGAGGCGGCTAAAAATACCACACTCTAATGGAGATTCGCGCTCAGTGACCTTTGGAAGGAATCATGACACCATCAAAGAACTGAACGACCATGCAATTGCACCCTACAGCGACAAGACTGATGCCTATCTGGCCTCCGCCTACGTACTGGCCAAAGCCTATGGCACGCCCTTGATCATGAACCGAGATGATGAAGATTGCGGCTTCATCCGTGCCGGGGTCCGCTTTCGAAGTGAGATCACACGAAGAATGTATGAGGGCGTGTATGTGGTTGAGCAAGTACTCGAGGTACTAGATAGCGACAACGTCCTTTTTATGGAACGGGGAAATGAAGGTTTTTGCGTGATCAACAAATCAACTCAGACCTTTGATATTCCCGTGTTGGATTTAACACTCACGCATCTGGAGGGGACTTATGTCGAAGTTCGAAACCAATTTGAGGTGGCCATTGGGCGATCTGCTGGTAAGAAGTATGTGACGAAATGGGGCGATGCCAGCAGGGGAGGGCTTAAGGTCTATGGTCGGGAGGCGCTGTTTTTCCTGAAGCAGGCCTAAGTGGAACCCCGCGGTTGTCATAATCTGGGTCCTTGTGGTCCGGAATTCAATGGTGCTCGGATACTTCAATCATCGGATCGACGTTAAGAGGTGGAATGAAACCTATTGCATATCCTATGAAAATCTATCAAGTGCTTGGACTTCTGTTGCTTTTCAACTGTGGCAATGGGTCCACGGAGGGTGGCTATGCCATGGATGATGCGGACTTTGAGGAGGTCATGGCAGCGCCTGCGACGAGGCAGTCACCGTCGCCGGAGCAGGACGAAGCCGTTGAGGATGAAATCAGCCGTAAGGTGGTGAAGACCGGAGGCGTCAACTTCGAGTCTCGTGCGATTCAGGATGACTACCGAAAGATTGTGGGTCTTTTGCCTCAATTCAACGCCTACATCGAAAATGAGAGTCAGAACAAGTCGGTGAATCGGGTCAGCTATGACCTGACCATTCGCGTGCCGGCTCAGGGTTATGACACCTTGTACAATACCATTTCCAACCTTGCCCACAAGCTGGACCATCGGTATTCCAACATGGAGGACGTCACTGGCAGGTACTACGATCTGAAATCCAGGATCAAACATAAAAAGGCCCTGGAAGCCCGGTGCCTGGAGCTACTGAACAAGGCCGTATCAATCAAAGACATATTGGAAATCGAGCGAAATCTCAGCAATGTCAGGAATGAAATTGACCGTCTGGAAGGCCAATTCAAATACCTCAGTAAACAAGTCAGTTACAGCACACTTCAAGTATCTTTCTATGAGGTGCTGCCATATACCTACGAAGGGAGCAGTAGGAAGGGATTTGGTGCTAGAATACTGGAGGCATTGGACAACGGATGGCAAGGTTTTCTCACCTTCTTGGTGGCAGTGGCTACGCTATGGCCATTTGCTTTGATCCTGGGGGCATCTATCTGGGCTTTCAGAAGGGTCAAGAGGAGGTTGAAACGGAAATAGTTGCAACCTTTTCGTCGGTGAGCATTCAATTCCATTGGGGAGAAAATATAAGCCAGATTTCAAGAAGAAATACGAACAGGTCATTCAAGTCGGATCCCAGTCAGGCTAGGTAGTTGATGTGGTTGATAGATGTAGGGATGACATTTTCGCATTTCTGTGGGGTCTTTTTGGGAAATATTTGTTTGTTGGATTGAGAGGGTGCTGTTTTGCCTCAACTAAGAGATGCGGACCTTTCGATTCGGGATATTTCTCCACCTTGTTTATCTGATTGCCTATACCTCCATTGCTCAGGTGGTTCGAAATGAGACGCTTGTCTCATTATCTGACGACGGCGAAAAGGTGATGAAGAGGATCATTCGACTTCGAATTCAGGATCGGTCGGCTGCGGAATTGGCACACGTGGAAATTCGCCATAGCCCTTCCCAGGATTTTTCATTCCAATATGGAAGAATCATGGATGGATCGGGAAAAACACGCCGAAGCATCAAGAAGAAAGACCTAGTCACCCGCAGTGATCTATCAAACGAGGCTTTTTATCAGGATAATTTGGTTACTGAATTCGATCTTTTCTGGGATGTGTATCCATACGAAATTGAGTATGCCTACACCATTTCGGAACGGGAATACCTTCATTTGACATGGTGGTCTCCGATGCTCTTTGCGGAAGTCCCCACCATCTTCTCATCCCTTCAAGTCACGGTTCCAGCTGCAAGAAGGATCGAGATCAGTCAATCGGCGGGACTCAACTACTCGGTCACCGAAGTGGAAGGTCGGAAGACCTACAAGTGGTTATGTTTCAATAGTTCGGTACCAAAGAATGAGATATATGCACCTCCACTTCGGGAAATTATACCCTGGGTCGCTGTTGTGCCCCGTGAGTTTCAATATGGTGTTGCTGGTAGCTGGGATTCCTGGACTGCATTTGGTGCATGGTTTGATGAACTGAACCAAGGGACTGATTTTCTGCCAGTCACTGAAAAGACCACCGTCGATTTTGTTGTTCAGGATCTAGGGGATACAGTGCAGATCATCAAGAAGCTATATCACTACCTACAGGATCGCACCAAATATGTGAATGTAGCCATCGATGTAGGAGGGATGAAGAGTTACCCTGCGACATATGTTTGCGAAAACAAGTATGGGGACTGCAAAGCCCTGACCACCTATATGAAGGCAATGCTTGCAAGCTTGGGAATTGAGTCTTACTATGCCCTGGTGAATGCAGGGTCAAATGGTTCCAGGCTCAATTCTGATCATCTATACCAGCAATTCAATCACGTCATTGCGGTGGTGCCTATTAATGGCGACACCCTGTGGCTTGAGAATACCTCCAACGCTTTGCCTTTCAATTACCTAGGTACCTTCACTCAAAACAAATGGGCGCTCATGGTGAATGGAAAGGAGAGCCGACTAATCAAGACTCCCAAACTTGCCATAGAAGACGTCGAGATTCGTCGTCAATTTAATCTACCAGGCAGCGGTGGGCAGCGAGGCTCGATCAATATGAATCTGAGGGGAGGCCCGTTTGAAAGGGTTAGATACCTTGCGGCGAATGGCGAACGCGGGCAGCTGGAGCAAGCATTCTTGGCCATCAATGCACACCCATCTTTCAAATTGCAACATTGGGAATTGGTGGATTCCAATAGGGACAGTTCAAATGTTGAGGTACGATTATCTGGTGAATTTCATGGCCTGACAAGAGAATTTGGGGGTTTTCAAGTGCTCAATCCCCTTCGAATCGAAATCCCTGATTTCCAACCTCCGGGGAAGCGTAGCCTACCAGTCCGGATGAATGTTCCCATCAGTTACCTTGATAAGACCATTTACCCTTTGGAGGATTCAAGCGCGAGAGAAATTGAGTTACCCGAACCGATAGATTTGAAGTCCAGCTTTGGTAACTACTCCACGGCGTATACCCTAAAAGGTGATGCAGTAGAAATCCTCGAGCATCTGACTATTTTCGCTGGAGAAATTCCCCTGGAAGACTACCCAATGTTTTATTCCTTCATTGCAATGATCATAGATCACAAGAAAACCTCAGCCATAATTATCCAATGAAAACTGTCATCCCCCTTTTGGTCCTGGTATGCTTTTTTGACCTTTCCGCTCAACGAAAAAAGCTGATTTTTGGCGACATATCCCAAGAAGAGTTGGAGATGGCGTTCTATGAAAAGGACCCAGAAGCACAGGCGGTAGTACTGTACGACGCAGGATCGTCAGTTTTTGTTGATTCTGATCGTGGTGGCTACGATATCAGGTTCACCAGACATAAGCGACTAAAGATATTCGACAAATCGGCTCATGAGCAGGCCGTTATCAGCATGCCATATTATGTCGATGGCCCGGGAAGATCCGAGGTCGTCAGATCGGTTGAAGCGACTACCTATAATCTCGTAGAGGGCAAAATCCTCCGGAAGAACCTGGATCCGCAAGCAGTGTATACAGAACAGGTTAGTTCGCGGTGGTACAATAAGAAATTCGTATTTCCGGATGTTCAGGATGGTTCGGTGCTTGAGGTAAGATACGTACTGGAAACCCCATTTCACTTCAATTTGCCGGACTGGGAATTTCAGGACCGAATTCCGACCATCTACAGTGAGTATCAGGTCGGTATGATCCCCTTTTATGAATATGAACTCATTTTACAGGGTGTGTCGAAATTTGATTACGAAAACGCTCGGGTAATGGAAGAGACCAGGACATGGGGGAGTGTCATAAAGGCACGTTCTGGCTACGTTGGCAATGGTGTGGAATTTCAGGATTATGTCTACACCTATGCGTTGCGCGATGTCCCGGGATTCAAGGATGAATCCTACATCACCAGCATCAATGACTACATCATTAAGCTGGATTTTCAGCTTTCCAAAATCTACCATCCCATAGGAGGTTCCACGGAAATAATATCCACCTGGCCTGCTTTGAATAAAGCACTGCTCAAGCATGACAAATTTGGGAAATACCTCAAAAACTGTTCACCGCTGGCCAGGAAGATGCTCGACAAGGAACTGAACCTGGCGAACCAGGAGGAGAGCCAAAAAGCTGACAGAATCATTGAATATGTGAAAAAGCATTTCACATGGAACGGATACTCCTCCAAATATGCTTCCCAATCACCGAAGGAATTTGCTGAGCGAAAAGTCGGAAACTCCGCAGATATCAACTTGATGCTGATCGCAATCCTGAAGGAGGCTGATATTTCGAGTCAGCCTGTTATTCTGAGCACCAGAGGCCATGGGAGAATTCCCGATGACTATCCCTTCGACCACTTCACCAACTATGTAGTCGCGATGGTAGAAAGCGAGACTGCTTATTTAGCGGACGCCACTGAGGATTTGCTGCAGAATTGGCGGTTGCCTACCAGATGTCTCAATGGGCGGGGGCTTTTGGTCTCCAATGCGAAAGAGGCACAGTGGCTCAATCTCAACTACGCCATTCCGTCGCTGAGAAGGACTACGATGGACATGGTGATGGATACTGAAACCATGGACCTTAAAGTCCGAGCATCGAGACAAATGACTGAATACGAGGGCTTTGCCACTCGCAATGAATTTGAGGATGATACCGTGAAGCTAAAAGCCTTCTTCTCGCAGCAGATCGGCTCTGTCCATCGCGTCAAGACCATCAATTTCCTCAAAAAAAGCTTACCCTATTCCATCAGCATGGAATCTGAATACGAAACAGAGAAATTGGGTAAAAGGACCGTTGTGAAACCCTTTCTGGATTTGCCTATAGCTAAAAACGGTCTTACGCAGGAGAAAAGGAACTATCCAGTGGATTTTGTTTACCCCTGGAGTGATGAGTTTGTGTCTTCCCTGGAAATTCCGGAAGGCTATACCGTGAGGGTTTTGCCGAAAGGTTTGAAAATAGATAATGATTTGGCGGATATTGCCTTATACTACACGCTCGAGGACAATGTGCTCAAAAGCCGGGGACATTACAAGTTCAAGAAGGCCAAGTACTCGCCGCGTGATTATCGGAGCATTCGGGAATATTTGGACAAAGTGGTGAATCTTTTCAATCAGCAGATATTGATAGAGGAGTTGTGATTTTTCCTGGCCGAATTATTCTGTCTTTTCTGCAATTCACCCAACCACCTGCTCTTCCATAGTGGCCGTATTCTGAGGAACTTCCAGCTCCTGGTGTTTCATAGACCTGATGCCCTTGGCCCATTGCCAGATGGGGCCCAGTAGAAATAGGAAGATAAGCACCAAGCCGGCCATGGCCGGGTAAATTGGTGAAACGGCGATGGATGGGACCGACAAGATGCCCAGGATTACGAAGGTGGAGAAAGGAAGCGATAAGGCCAATACCGAAAGTGCCAGGTCGCCATTGAAGGTTTTGGTCTTTGCACCGTCTTCGAGTTGATTGACTACGCTGATGTGCGCAAAGGGCCAGAAACTGGCAGAGCTCTGGACAAAGACCAGGAGCAACAGGACCATAACCGAGGTCAGGTTCGGTAACAAACCGATGAGTACAGCGCTCAGTAAGAACGCAAGCCCCGAACGCAGGACGAGCATCCGCAAAATCACGCCCATGTCATTCCTTTTGATCTTTACGGCCATGCCAATGAAGAGCAACACCAAAGGTGCCATCATGGCGCTCAGTCGCACTAGCAGCGAGGACAGTGTGGAAGGCAATGAATCCATATTGATACCTAAGGCTAGCAGCACAAATGCCAGTACAATCACCATGTTGATCGGCTCCTTGATCAGGGACGTCAACAGTTCTCTGAGCCGGTTACGCTGCTTTTCGGTACCGGAGGCACGGTGATAATACCAATGCATCGCCAGCAGATAGAGCAATATCAGTACAAAGACCTTGTTGCCAACATCTGCCAATGCTGCCATGGCCAAGGCATCTGAGCCCAGGTATTCTGAAATGAAGGGAAAACAGGATAAACCTGGTGCCAGAGATGGCATCAGCATGAGCAAAGTCCGCTTATTGTCGGCCTGGATCGGTACAAAGAACTTGAAGGTAAAGTAGAACACCCCCAGGAGCACGCCATTTACCAGCAATCCGAGCACCGGCAATAGCAGCATTTCCTGGTCAATTTTCACATTGAGCAAAGCTACAAAAATCGTGGCCGGTAAAGCCACAGAGAGGATCAGCACTTTGACACCTTTGAGATGTTCTGGCGATTTGATTTTGGATTGCAGGACCAATCCCAAACCGATGATCAACAATAGACTGAGGGTCTTTTCCAACGTACCTGGATAAGATTTTTCTAGCTCAAGACAGTGTCCAGGGCGCCTACAAATATTTTCATTTCTTCGAGCGTTCCAATACTTACGCGACACCAGTCGCGGTCGTAAATTTTGAAAGCCCGAACCCCCACTTTTTGGTCCGTCATCTTCTTCAGGAATGCTTTCCCCTCCATCTCAATGGGAAACAAAACGAAGCTGGTGACCGAAGGAGCATGCTCAAAGCCTCTTTTCTTTAGTTCTGAGCAGACGTAGTCCCGTGCAGCGGTGTTTTTCACCCTGGATTGAGCATGAAATTCGCCATCTTCCATGCTGGCCAGCGCCGCCATCACTGACGGGTAGGAGATGCCCATACCCCCGCGGGTGATGTTTTGTATCTTTTCGATGGTTTTTTCTAATGCCACTGCATACCCAACTCTCAGACCCGCCATGCCATGGATTTTGGAGAACGTCCGGGCTACGACCACGTCATAACCTTCGGCCACCAAAGGAGCCATGCTCACCTGCTCGCTTTCAGGCAAGAATTCCAGGTATGCCTCGTCTACATAGACTGGAACTTTCTTTGAAACGCGCTTGCAAAAATCCAATAGCGCCTGTCCATCAGTAATACTACCTGTAGGATTATTTGGATTGCAGATGTAAACCAACTTCGTATCGCCGTCGAGGGAAGCCTCCATGGCCGCGAGATCATGCGCCCAGTCGTCCGTCAGCTTGATGCCTTTCCAGCTGGCACCGACAGCCTCGGCGACGCGAATCATGGACATATAGGAAGGGTCGGCTGAAACGATGTTTCCGCCTTGCATGTAGTAGACCATACCGAACTTCTCAAGGAGGTCCGAGGACCCAGGCCCCATGATTACATTTTCAGACTTCACACCCTCTTTCGTGGCTATTTTGTCTATTAGTTCGAATAGCTCTCGCCATGCATATCGGTTCCCTTTAGCACTGCCCAATTCATGAGCCTTCACGGCTTTGGGACTTGGCCCATATGGATTTTCATTGGCATTCAATTTTGCCGAAAGTGCCTTGCTGGCTTCGGGGAATGCCGTATCAATGTACTCTTCAAAGAACGGACTGTAGGGTACAGTGCCCTGTCCACTTATTTTCACAGGAGCTCTCCAGGATTCTGAAAAGCTGAGGTGTGGTGCGAGTGTAAGTCCTCCTACAGTCATTAGCCCGTTTCTGAGCAATTGGCGTCGGGAAGTATTCATGATCGATCGGTTTGGTTAGAGACGTTTTTTCCAGCGATGTATGACATACAAACCTTGAATTTAGAGGAGATTGTTTGCTGATGAAAACCGGTAAATGCGCACTGAGTGCCTTAGAGGCTAGCAAGTTGTTACCAATTTTGAAGGATTTATATTTCATGGTTGAAAATGCTGAAATTCTTGAAAAATCAGAGGGATAGTGAGGTATGATATTGGATGAACAGTATTTTTTAGCTGTTATAGGAATTTTTTTCGAAATGTGGTTTAGGGAGTAGTTTTTCTGAGGTTTTCTGATAGGAGCACTGTACTTTGCGAAATAAGACCCCTGCGATTAATATGATTTTTTCCTGGAGATTGACCATTGAATTTGCCGCGATGCTAGGGCTTCTTGCTTACCAAGAACCCGTTACCTACCTGGATAGGGATTATCCCGGATCAATACCGGAGCTGTATGCCGAGGGCATCATAAATGTCGCGGGCAGGTTGCAACAGAACCTGACAATGACCACCGACGGAAAGGAGCATTACATCACTCAGACTGACAAGGCGCTTTGGCGCTACGAACGACTACTGCGCTTGAAGACCATGGGCAATGGAGACGTGGTTTTGGATACTCCTCAGTTCGTACGTGAATTTGAGTATAAGAACGAGTGGTTCATCGGTGAGCCTATGGTCTCACCAGATGATCAAAGTCTTTTCTTCGTGGCCGACTATCCTCCCGACTTATGGCGGTCAAAGAGAACCGCGAATGGCGATTGGTCAAGTCCTGAGAAGTTGGATTTGAGTACGCCGGAAGCGGACTGGTACGTCACCTTTGCGTCTGGGGATCTGTACTTCACGAACGGGACAATGTACCAAGGCAAGCGGGAAGAAGGCGCATACAAGAATTTGCAGAAGGTCAATGGGGTTTTCAACGACAGTGATGTTCGGGATCCCGTAATGGCTCCCAATGGGGATTATGTGATCTTTTCTCGGCTACCCGATGATTCAACAGCCAAAGCTGATCTCTACATCACCTTTGCTGAGGGTACTGAATGGTCAGCACCTGTCAGATTGGACGATACGATCAATACTGAGGCTTTCGAGTTTGCCCCATACATTTCCCCGGATGGGAGATTCTTGTTCTTCTCCAGACGAGATCAGTGGGAACAGGCGACATTTTCCAATGTCTATTGGGTAAGCTTGGAGATCATAGAAGCATATCGAGGTTTGGCCAACGAGTAATGTCACCGGAAGCAAAAGAAAACAAGGTTGTCTGTAGAGCCGTCCGTGAGGCTGACGTTACTCCATTGTTGGAATATCTGGCAGGCCTTTCAGCAGAGACAAGGTCTTATTTTGCGCCACATCCTTTTGACGCTGCTGCCGTTGCTGCCATTTGCGAGAGTATGGGAGAGGGGCTTCGTGGATTTGTTTGCGAAGCCGAAGGTGAGCTGGTAGGTTATGCAGTAGTGAGAAGGGGATACTCGGAGGGAGAGTGGTACAGGTTTCCGGACTATGCGATTGAGATGAATCCAGGGTATGATTTTTTGTTTGCACCTTCTGTGGCTGATTCCTTTCAGTCAAAAGGCATAGGAAGCAAATTACTGGTATATGTGGAACATATCCTGAAAGAGGAAGGAGCACACAAACTGGTGCTTTGGGGAGGTGTGCAATCCAGAAATCAAAAAGCAGTGAGGTACTACCAGAAGAATGGTTTTCAAACGCTTGGTGAGTTTCACCACGAAGGATTGGACAACCTGGATATGGTGAAATATTTGAGTGATCAATAGTAATGTGCCAATGTTCAGTTCTACGATTCAAGTTATCTCGGCTTCGCCACGGACCTCGCGAAGTAGGGTGAGTCATCCCACCGTATTTTCCGATAGTTTTTGATACCCTTGAGTTCCGCTGGCAGTCCATCCCATATGGCCTTGCTGATTTTTTCCAGCAGCAATTTCTTAGCGAAGGTGTCTGAGGTGACAAGGCTGATCTCCCGCACCGGCTGTGGGTCTTCAAACGGTATGCAGACGGCGTCCTCAGAGGCGGACTTGTCTTTGTCGGCAAGCCACGGAATAATGGCAAATCCATGTTGTGACCGCACCATATTCTTCAAGGTTTCGATAGAACCGATGTCGTAGGTGTAATTTGGATCATTGCGCTTCTTTGTCAAGTCGCAGATATTCAGCATTTGAGAATTGTAGCAATACTCATCTTCGAGGATCAATAGCTTGTTCACATCTTTTGGATCCAGGGTGTAGAACTTTCTTCTCGACTGTACATGTAGGGTAGGCAAGTAAGCCAGAAAAGGCTCATCAAAGACCGGGTATTCTTTTAGATAAGGATGACCAGTAGGAGTGGACATGAGGGCGATGTCGATGTCACCTACCTCCAACTGCTTCATTAGGTTCACTGTCGTAGCCTCCCTGATCGTTAGCTTCACCTTGGGAAGGGCTTTGTGAATTCTGCCGATGCACAATGGAATGAGGTAGGGAGAAAGTGTTGCCACAACGCCGATGGTCACATTTCCCTTTAGCATGTTTTTCTCAGCAGCCACAAAGTCCCTTATGGCCTCAGTGTCGTGAAGTACTTTTTTAGCCATTGCGACAATCTCCATGCCCAGCGGTGTGGGTTTTAGGGGTACTTTGGACCGATCGAAGACCTTAATGCCTATTTCCTCCTCAAGTTTCTTCAACTGTATCGTCAACCCCGGTTGCGTCACTGCACATTTCTCTGCAGCTATGGCAAAGTGCCTTTCCTGATCAAGTACGACGATGTATTTGAGCTGTTGGAGTGTCATTGGCAAGTTTTCTGCTGATATAATATTATAAATTGAATTTATAAAATAATAATTCAATTAATCTGAATAATTGATGATTGCTAGGTGACGAGCGTAGAATTGCCCATGAATAACAAATGGAAACGATGAAGACTTTCATCCAAATTTTAACCTTAATAATCATGAGCAATTCAGCAAAATCACAAGTACAAGATTATTTGACCGACCCACGCCTCGACCGTGGAACCAAGTCCTTTCTGGAAGCCTTGAATACCTCAGGTGGGCCTGCATTGGAGACATTGTCCAAGGAAGATGCCCGCCAGGTTTTGATTGATGCCCAAAAGGCTGTAGAAGTAGATCTATCAGGTATCGAGGAATCTGAGAAGACCATCGAGACGGAGGGTTACAGCATCAAGCTCAACATCGTGCGTCCGGTGGGTGTGAAAGAGCAATTGCCCGCCTTTATGTACATCCACGGAGGGGGATGGATTCTGGGAGACTTTCCCACGCACAAGCGGCTGGTGAGAGACCTTGTTGTTCGTTCGGGAGCCGTGGCCGTTTTCGTGAATTACTCGCCGTCTCCGGAAGCGCATTTTCCAACTGCCGTCAATGAAATTTATGCAGCAACCAAATGGGTAGCCGATCACGGAGCGGAAATCAATGTAGACGGATCATCTCTTGGTATTGTGGGCAACAGTGTTGGCGGCAACATGGCGACAGTAACCGCTCTCATGGCGAAGGAGAAAGGTGGTCCTGATCTCAGATTGCAGGTCCTGCTTTGGCCTGTGACTGACGCCTCTTTCCAACAAAAATCCTATGAGATGTTTGCCAAGGATCGATTTCTGACCACCTCGATCATGAAGTGGATGTGGGATCAATACATTACCAGCGATGAAGAAAGGAAATCGATTTACGCTTCACCACTTCGTGCTTCCTCGGAACAACTGGAAGGGCTTCCGCCTACACTGATCCAGGTAGCCGAGAATGATATCCTCAGGGATGAAGCAGAGGCCTATGGCCGGAAGCTGGATGATGCAGGCGTCAGCGTGACCACAGTACGCTACAATGGGATGATCCATGACTTTGGCCTATTGAATTTCCTGGCTGAATTGCCTGCGACCAAATCTATGTTTGATCACGCGGGTGCTGAAATCAAGAAGTACCTCTTTAGATAAATAATGACATTGATCGATCTGAAAGCCGTTCTACCCAGAGCGGCTTTCTACTATTTCCAAAAAACCTTACGCTGTGGTACAAGCTAGCCAATCAGTCGATGTCCAGGCAATATTTCACGCCGATAGTGGAGTAATAATGTGGTTGGCACTAGGAATTGATGGCGTATCGGCCCGGCACGGGAGTATCTCAAGAACCTTGGACCTAATGATGGAAGCCCTCTTGACAGCGTTTAATGCGCTGGACTGGTCGAGCCCGCAACGAATACACAGGGGAGATGGAGTACTCGTCGTTGGTATCCAAAAACAGCTTCCCAACTTCTTCCAACTGTCCAGGCTATTGACCAGTGTACAAATGGCTCTTGACCGGAGATCGGATGAAACGAAAATGGTTAAGATGCAGGCGGTGGCACATTGCGCTACGCTCGAGACTGGGAATCTCGAACCCACCTACTCTCAATCCTTGCTGGAAGCATTGCATCTACTTGAGCGTATGACGCATGGCAATGGTACGCTCCTCGTCACGGATACTTGTACTCAGGTTTGCGGTTTTGCTTGGGATTTGATGAAATACGGCAAACGTGACTACAAAGTCCTTCAACTCCATGAGGGGCGTACCCGCCTTTTGCGTTTTACCAGCTTCTGATGCAATAACCTTCAGGCCGTCGCTAAATGACGATCAAAGCCGAAAGCAAAGGGTGCGAATGTGGCATCAAGGCCCATACCTAAGGCGGCCTGTTGCAAGGGTGCTGGAACTTCTCCGAGGAATAGGAAAGGCCCGGGTACGGCGATCTGCAACAATTGCGGGAAATGCCCAGCTGCCGTGGTACTCAGATGAAAGCCCAGGGCTTCTCCATCCTTGAACAGGTCCACCACGATCAATGTATTGGTGTTTTCTTCGAAATGACATGACACCAGCAAAGCTCCTGGTTCGTTTGCTTTCATTTTCTGCTCAACCTCACGGTAAATGGCCTTCAAATCCTCCGCTTTTCCTTCGTTTGCGGTCCATTTGTATACGACTGTGATTTCTTGACTTTTCATTTTTTTCTCTTTGAAGATTATCGTTAATGCAAACCTATGTCTGATATACACCTTTAAAGGGTGTATTTTACGACATATTAGCGGGTTGATTAGGACAAATGGGATTTCTACTTTTGTCTTATGAAGCACCTCAGCATTTTGGTTCCCAGGGGCACGGTAATCGTGGATACGATAATAGGTTCTTTCAATATGTTCCACATGGCAAACAGCTACCATCAAAAGCAGAAGTTGTCGGATGGCCTATTTCAGATAGACATGGTCGGATTGACAAAGACACCTCAGCAGTACAGCCATTTTCTCACGCTTACACCGACAAAAGGACTGGAGGAGGTGTCCGTGACCGACCTTGTCATTGTGCCTGGGTTGGTAGGCAACCTCAAAGAGCAGATTCAGCTGAACTATCCTTTTGTGGACTGGATGAGGTCTCAGCGCGTTCAAAATGATGCAGAGATCGCCAGCCTATGCCGAGGCGCCTTCCTGCTGGCGGAGACAGGCCTGGTAAATGGGAAGTCCTGTGCGACACATTGGATAACGCATGATCTGTTTCGAGATATGTTTCCCGCTGTTAATTTGGCACCGGATAAGATCATCAACGAGGACAACGGTATCTATTCGAGTGGAGGAGCATATTCTTTCTTGAATCTGCTTTTGCATCTCATAGAGAAGTATTACGGAAGAGAAACGGCGATTTGGTGTTCCAAAATGGCTGAGATCGAATTTGATCGGATCGATCAGAACCAGTTTGTGATCTTCAATGGGCAGAAAGACCATACGGACGATGAGATCGCATCGATCCAGGAGTACATTGAGTTGAATTATAGTAAGAAGATCAGTGTGGAAGGTCTAGCGGATCGAATAGCTACCAGCAGCAGAAATTTTGTAAGACGGTTCAAAAAAGCTACTCACAATACCCCTATAGAATACATACAGCGAGTGCGGATTGAGGCAGCCAAGAAGAAGCTGGAGTCCACAACGATGAATGTCCTTCAGGTGATGCTGGCCTGCGGATATAATGATGACAAAACTTTCAGAACCCTTTTCAAAAGATATGCGGGTCTCACACCGCTGGAGTATCGCAATAAATACAATCGAGAGATGGCCTTTGCTGCTGGCTGAGGTCAAAAAAAGCCGGGTGTAGTAGCCCGGCTTTTTTGGATGTCTGTTGGGTGAGAATTAGTCTTCCAGTTCAACGGCCTTGAAAGTGCTGGCCGCTACCTTTTCATTGAATGCGTCAATTCTGGCTCCGAAAATGTCACTCAGCTTATTGAGCTCTGCGTCGATGGCAGCGGTAACTTCCTCCTTGAAGGCCCTGGCCTGATCCGTCGGCTTAAAATCACCTATACCTTCCAGCGAAGCCAAATGCCCCAGTTTGTTGTTCAGGCGAATGGGGAAGTTGAGGGGGTCCTGTCGGCTTTCATTTTGGGTTTGGTACAATGCTTCCTCAATGGCCTTCATGTCCTCCAGAATGGATTTGCCCATTTCCTTTACTTCATCGGCTTCTGTTTTAGCTATCACGCCGCTGATTTGAGTCCTTGCCTTACGGATTTTCTTGATGGCCTTGTTCGTCTCGGAAAGCTTATCCTTTACGGAATTGAGGAAAGCGAATTGTGCTTCCAGGTCCTGCTGAGATGCACCTGATCGTGGATCTTTCAACAATTCGAAAGAGACCTGCTGGCTTTCGCCGTTCACACTCATTTGCACCTTGTAATTACCCGGAACCGCAACGGGACCATTCGTCGTAGCCCACCAAAGGATCATCCCGTCAAATGTTGTAGCTCCCGGATAGCGCATATCCCAATTCATGGTGTTTAGCCCTTTTTCGACCTTCAGTTTTTCTTCCTTGGCTTCTTTGTCCGGATGCGTCGAGAATGTTCTGATCAGGTCGCCGTCGGCCTCCATGAAAGCAATGCTGATGGTGTCAGTCGCTGAGGTGTCCTTCACGTAATAGTGGACGAGAACCCCTCCGGGATGGTTCATGCCTTGTGTTCTGGATGTAGCGCCGTTTCCTCCACCCAGGCGGTAGGTGTCCATCGGCTTATAGAGGTGGTGAGATTTCTGGGCCACATCACTGGATAGCTGGTGCAGGACCGTCAGGTCGTCGATTAGCCAAAAGCTACGTCCTTGGGTTGCGGCAATCAGGTTGTTGTTTTTGATGGCCAGGTCTGTGATGGGGACAATCGGCAGATTCATTTGCATGGATTGCCAGTTGGCTCCGTCATTGAAGGATATGTACATGCCATTTTCCGTACCGGCATATAGTATTCCTTCTTTCACTGGATCGGCTCTAAGTGCTCTTGTGAAGTGTTCAGCACCGATACCGGTAGTAATCTTCTGCCAACTCTGGCCGTAGTCCTCTGTTTTGTAAAGGTAGGGGGCATAGTCACCCAATTTGTATCGCGTTCCTGCCACGTAAAGGCCGCCCTCATTGAAAGGGTCAATTTCTACGCTATTGATCATCATCCATTCTGGCATACCTGCCGGGGTAACATTGGTCCAGTTGGCCCCACCATCTCGCGTGACATGGATCAGGCCATCATCCGAACCTGTCCAAATTACGCCTTCTTCGTGGTAGGATTCTACCGCCGCGAAGATGGTGCAATAGTATTCCACGCTGGTATTGTCCTTGGTGATGGGTCCTCCGGAAGAGCCCAGTTTCGTAGGATCATTTCGAGTGAGGTCGGGACTGATCACTTCCCATGATTGCCCTTCGTCCGTACTGACGTGGACCTGGTTGGATGTTGTATACAGTCGATCTGGATTGTGAGGGGAGAAGAAAATGGGGAAATTCCACTGAAAGCGGTATTTCATGTCTTCAGCGCCATGCCCCATAGGGTTGTCTGGCCAAACATTGATGGCACGAATCTCCATGGTCTCGTGATTGACGCGCGTCAAAAATCCATCATAGCTGCCGCCGTAGACAACTTCGTTGTTATCAGGGTCGATGGCTATGTGCGCGCTTTCGCCGCCAGCAGTTGGTTCCCAATCTCGCTCACCAATAAGTCTGCCATCAGTACGGTGACTGATCCGTACGGTAGAGTTGTCCTGTTGAGCGCCATAGATCCTGTAAGGGAAAGCATCATCTGTGGTTACCCGGTAAAACTGAGCTGTCGGCTGATTGTGGTAGGTTGACCAGTTCTCACCGCCATCAAACGATACCTGGGCGCCTCCATCGTCGCCTATCACCATTCTTTGATTGTCTTCGGGCGCGATCCAGAGGTCATGGTGATCGCCATGGGGTGCATTGTAGGTTTCGAAGGTCTTGCCGCCATCTTTACTTCGGTGATATCGGACATTCATTACATACACACGATCTTCGTCCTGGGTGTCTGCATAGATCTTAGTGTAGTACCACGCTCGCTGTCGTAGCTTACGTTCCTTGTTGGTCAACATCCAGGTCTTACCGCCGTCATCAGAACGGTAGACGCCACCATTCTTGTTTTCAATGATTGCCCAGATGCGTTGTGAGTTCACCGGCGACACGGTGACCCCGGAAATACCCCAGAGACCTGATGGTAATCCTTCATTCTTTGAGATGTCCCTCCAGCTCTCACCGCCGTCAGTACTTTTCCAAAGCGCTGATCCTGCTCCTCCGCTTTCCAGGCTATATGGAGTTCTGCGTATGCGCCATGTGCTGGCATACAAGATGCGAGGATTATTTGGATCCATGGCCAATTCCACGGCGCCAGCATCAGCATTTGCGAAGAGCACCCTCCGCCAGGACTGGCCACCGTCGGTGCTTTTGTATATGCCACGTTCTTGTGTGGGCTTATATAGATCCCCCATTACGGCTGCGTAGACGATGTCCGGATTCTTCGGATGTATTTGAATACGAGGAATGTGCCTACTCTTTTCCAGCCCGGCCCGGTTCCAGGTAGCCCCGGCATCTACTGATTTCCAGAGACCATCCCCAGAAGAAACATTTCCACGAACGGTAACTTCACCAC
This sequence comes from Cyclobacteriaceae bacterium, assembly GCA_965601475.1. Lineage (GTDB taxonomy): Bacteria > Bacteroidota > Bacteroidia > Cytophagales > Cyclobacteriaceae > JAWPMT01. The sequence continues at coordinate 4,822,814 of OZ271832.1, forward strand.
CTCCCACGTAGATGACGTTATTGTCCCATTCACTTACAGCCACTGCACCGATGGAGCCGCCAAAGAAGCCATCGGAGATGTTTTCCCAGGAATTTCCACCATCCGTAGTCCTCCAAACGCCACCGCCAGTCATACCAGCATAGAACAGGTTTGGCTTCCCGGAGACACCAGTCACAGCTGCTGACCTGCCACCGCGAAATGGCCCTATGCTCCTCCATTTCAGGTTTTTGTAGAGTTCTTCAGGGTAAGTTGGCGCAGTTGGTGCCTGGCCTCTGTTGCGTCGCTGAGCTTCCGAATTCCAGGAGAGCAGCACGATCGCCATACCAAGCATCAATGTTTTGATCAGGTTTTTCATTTAGGTTTTTTTGTTGTAGTCAATAATCCATTAGCCAACCTTGAAAGGTTGCACGATTGAAAGTAAGTAATTCACCTTAAATGTGGAGATAAATTGTGATGTGTAAATTGCGCATGAATTTCTCGAGATTTTGGAAGAACTAGACCGACTCAAAGCTGAACTTAGGGAAAAGGAAGACAGGATCGCTTCACTGCTTGCGGAGAAGAAGGCCTTCATCAGGGTAGTTTCCCATGACCTGAGGTCCCCCATTAGTAGAATTATCGGTTTTGCCGACCTTTTGGAAAAAGATTTGGAAGGCGATGAAGACTTGCAGGAGTTTGCCACCATGATCGTAGGTGCGGGTTGGCAGCTTAGCAACATGATCACCCGAATAAAAGAAGTGGAGGAATTCGAAGGTGATGAGGAAGAGCGAATCATAGTCGAAATCAACATCAAACAATCACTCAACTCATTGGTCGAAGACTATCGGGACCTTTTTGAGAAGAAGGATATCACCATCCAAATGAAAATGCCCCAAGCGGATGTGTTGTACACATGTGACAAACGTGACTTTGACCTGGTGGTGCAGAACCTGTTGACCAACGCTGCGAAGTTCTCTCCTAAGGGCTCTGTGGTGCGTATAGAATTGACGGCAGATGAGCAGCCCAAATTGAAAATCACCGATGAGGGCCCCGGCTTCCATCCGGAGGAAATTGATATGGCCTTTGACAAATTCTCAAAACTTTCTGCTAAACCCACTGGAGGTGAGACCGCCACAGGCCTGGGTCTGTATGTCGTAAAGACATGCGTCGATCGTATGGGAAAGTCTGAAATAGAACTCAACTCAGCGCACGGCGAAGGGACGTCAATGGTGGTTACCTTCGCCTGACGGCCGTACAGTTCATCCCCTTCTGGCTACATTTCATCAATATTGTTCGCTTCCGTTCATCAATTAATTTGTCAGGAGCGTAACAAATCTTCGCGTAATCCAGTCAGTAAGAACGTAACATCCAAACACCGATTTTTTACCTGGTCCTATCTAACAACCTCTCAAAATGAAGAAAAGACAAATAATTATTCTTTCGGCTACTGTCTTGGTACTTGCAGGCTCTTTTGGGCTGAGTTCCTTTTTTGCTAGCCAGAAGGAAGAACCGGAAAATGAGAAACCTCCGGAAATCAAGAAATATGTTCGAACAAACGACGTGGTCTACGAGGATATCCAAACTGATGTCGTGGCCTACGGTAGGGTTCAGACCGCCCAGTCTCTGGATCTGCTTTCAGAGGTAGGAGGTCGTATGTACGAAGGCAAGATCAGACTGAAGGAGGGGCAGAGCTTTAGGAAGGGTACATTGTTGTTTTATGTCGACGACATGGAGGCAGAGCTCACCCTTAAGGCACAGAAAAGTAATTTTCTTAGGGATTTAGCCAGCGTGTTGCCTGATCTCAAAGTTGATTTTTCGGCCAACTACAACGCTTGGCAGCAGTATTTTTCTACACTCGACATTGACGAAGATTTTCCTGATTTGCCCGAGGTAAGAGAGGAAAAGGAAAAGACTTTTCTCGCGACTAAGAGCATCTATTCCAACTACTACACGATCAAAAGTGCTGAGGTGAGGCTGAAAAAACACCGTTACTACGCGCCTTTCAATGGCAGTATCATCGAAGTGAATATGGAGTCCGGAGCTTTTATCAATCCGGGAGTGAAGATTGGGCGGATCATTCGTCAGGGCTTCCATGAGCTTCAGGTCAGCGTGGAAACCAAGGACATTCCGTGGATTCAGGAAGGTAGCCCGACCCGGATATTTAGTGACGAAACACAGCAGTACTGGTCGGGTGAGGTGCTCAGAATAAGCGATTTCGTCAACCAAAACACACAGTCTGTGGATGTGTTTATCGCGATCAACCCCGGAGGTCAGAAAATCTACGATGGTCAGTTCTTACAAGCAGCAATACCTGCCAGGATTATCAAGGATGGTATGATCATGCCGCGCAATGCCATATACAATGGCAATGAAGTCTTTGTACTGGAAGACACATTGTTGAAGACTCGTCAAATCAATATTGTCCGTGTGCAAGAGGAGTCAGCAATATTCAACGGCCTGGATGAAGGAAGTGACCTGGTAGTTGAGCCATTGATCAATGCGCACAACAATATGAAAGCGTTCAAGCTCGAGGACAAAGACATTGATCTTGAGACTAAACGGACTACGGAACGCGAATTAGCCAAAGCAGTATCCAACGACACAGCTACTAACTAATCTGGCCATGAAGAACTTAATTGAACATTTTGTCAAGTATCCCATACTGGCGAATATCGTTATCGCCATAACCCTGTTGGGCGGAGTTGTTGCATTGGTCAACACCAAGAAATCATTCTTTCCGACAAGGGCAGATAAATTCATTAACGTAACCGTTGCCTACCCAGGAGCATCCCCCGAGGAGATGGAAGAAGGGGTGACCCTCAAGATAGAGGAGTCCCTCAAAGCGATAGCAGGTGTTGATGAAATCACCTCCACATCATCTGAGAATTCAGCCAACGTCTCCATTGAGATCATCGATAGTTTTGATATTGATGACATATACACGCAGGTAAAAAATGCTGTGGATGGGATCAATTCCTTTCCGGCTGGTGCTGAGAAGCCCATCATATTCAAGCAAAGACAACAGTCTACTGCCCAGTGGTTAGGGCTTACCGGTGATGTGGATCTGAAGACGCTGAAGTTTTATGCGGAAGAAGTAGAGGACGGGTTGTTGGCTACGGGCAAAATTAGCCAGGTGGCAGTTTCAGGATTCCCGCCACTGGAAATCTCCATTGAGGTTTCGGAAGAGACTTTGCGCAGGTACAACCTGAGTTTTGATGATGTGGCCAATGCGGTTCGCTTTAATAACACAGATGTATCGGCTGGTTCCATAAAATCTGATCGGGAGGAGATTCTGATTCGTGCCAAAGCCAAAGATACCGATGCGGAAGACATCGCCGACATTGTTGTTCGGAGCAATCCTGACGGCAGCACCATTCGCCTGAGTGACATCGCCCGAGTTACTGAGCAATTTGCTGATCAGCCTTTCAAGGGCTTTCTGAATGGCGATCAGGCAGTATTTGTGGAGGTGAAGAAACTGGAAACCGAAGATTTGCAGATCATCTCCGAAGCGGTTAAAGAATATGTTACAAAATTCAATGAGGAGAACGATGCCGTGCAATTGACCATTTCCTGGGATTTTATGAAGATCCTGACGCAGCGCTTGGAGTTACTCACTGGAAATGGAATGATTGGTCTGGCTCTGGTCTTGGTTTCGCTCGGCCTGTTTCTAAATATACGACTGTCTTTCTGGGTAGCTTGGGGTATCCCTTCGTCTTTCCTCGGCATGTTTATCCTGGGATCATTCTTCGGTCTTACCATCAACATGATCTCCCTGTTTGGGATGATACTTGTTATTGGTATCCTGGTGGATGATGGCATTGTCATTGCCGAAAACATCTACACCCATTTCGAGCGTACGAAAAACCCGATCAAAGCAGCGGTACAAGGTACTTTGGAGGTAATGCCTGCGGTAATCACTTCCGTCACAACGACGATTGTGGCCTTTACGCCGCTACTGTTGCTCACCGGGGGATTTGAGTTTTTGAAAGATATGGCTTTTGTGGTCATCTTCAGTCTTGGATTTTCTCTCCTGGAAGCCTTTTTTGTACTGCCGGCACACTTGGCAAGCAAGCGTGTGCTACGGGTGAAAAAGGAGGATACGAGGAGCTACAAGATGCGAAAGGCCCTCACGGATTTCATAGACTGGAATCGTAGAGAAATCTATGGGAAGGCACTTGCCTTCACGATGAGATACAGGATTGTTTCGGTAGCTGCGGTCATTGGTTTCATGGTTATCATTGGCGGTCTTCTGGCTGGTGGACAAATCAAAGCCACCTTCTTTCCTCAGATACCTTTCAATCAGTTTGTGGTCAACCTGGCCTTCAAACCCGGTGAACGCGAGGACAAAGTCGAAAGATACTTGAGGGATTTTGAAGATGCCATTTGGAGGACCAACAACCAATTGATGGAGGAGTATGAGGCAGAGGAAAACCTTATTGAATACACCTTCACCAATGTAGGTTTCGGAGCTGGCGAGTCAGGCTCTCACGTAGGGTCGATCTTTGTGCTCTACAGTGAGTTGGATGACTATGGGCTCAATCAGTTTGATCTCATTGAGCGGGTTCGCGAGGAAATCGGGCCTGTTGTGGATGCAGAGAAGTTCAATGTCGGAGGAGGAAACCGTTTCGGAAAGCCGGTTTCTGTTCGGTTGATGGGCAGAAATTACGAGGAACTTACCAGTGCCACTGCCTTCTTGAAGAAGGAACTGCAACAGGTATCAGAGCTGAAGGAGATAGAAGACAATGTGGCCATCGGCAATAGGGAAATGTTGTTCGACCTACGACCTGAGGCATACTTCCTGGGCTTGGATCACAATGCCATCACCCGACAGATCAGACAAGGATTCTTTGGTGAGGAAGTTCAACGCTTCATGAAAGGTACTGACGAACTCCGTGTATGGGTGAGGTACCCCAATTCCGGAAGGAAGAGTGTAGGCCAATTAGAAGATGTTAAGATTAAGACTACCTCGGGACAGGAGTTCCCAATCGCCCAATTGGCAGAATATGAAGTCGAGCGGGGACTTGCGGGCTTAAGGCATTTCAATAGTAGCCGGGCGGTTACTGTGGAAGCGGAGATGGTGGACCCATTTGGAGAGGTGCCGCCTGTGGTTAAGAATGTACAGGATAATATCATACCCAAGTTGAGGGCGGAGTTCCCAACAGTCAAAATCGACTATGGCGGTCAATCGGAGGAGAGTGCTCGGGCTGGGCAGGAGATCGGATTGTATTTCGGTGGTGCATTTATTGTGATCCTGTTCATACTCATGATCACTTTCAGGTCCTTTTATCAAGCCCTGCTCATCCTGATGATGGTGCCACTGGGTTGGTTTTGCGCCATGCTTGGTCATGGCATCGAATCGTGGCTAAAGCCGGACGGAGATTTTCCGGTTTCCATCCTATCAGCCTGGGGCATGTTTGCACTTTCCGGGGTGATCATCAACGATGCAGTGGTATTCCTGGCCAAGTTCAATTCACTTGTGAAGAACGATGGGCTATCCATTTACCAGGCGGCCTATGAGGCCGGTATTGCACGTTTTAGAGCCATCATGCTCACCTCCATCACGACGGTGGCAGGGCTATTCCCACTCATAAAGGAGACAAGCTTCCAGGCGCAGTTTCTTATACCCATGGCGATTTCGGTGGCTTATGGTGTTCTTTTCGGTACTTTTCTAATCCTTTTGTTCTTTCCCGTGTTTATACTGATCATGAATGATATCAGGAGGACTTTCAAATGGCTTTGGACAGGAAAGAAACCTACACGTGAAGAAGTAGAACGTGTGATCATCGATATGAAACGCCTGGAAGAATACAAGGAATCCGCCTAAACCTTATCAACCTCAGAAATGAAAATCTCAAGAATAGTGATGACAGCCTGCCTCATGCTTAGCGCATGGGTGGGGCTGTCACAGGAAGACCTTTCACTCAACGATGCCATCGTAAGGGGATTGGAGCAAAATTTTGATATCAGAGTTGAGCGACGTAATGTCGACATCGCCAAGATGAACAACAATTGGAGTCAGCTTTTTCCCTCGCTCTCGGCGAGCCTTCAAGGAAGTTCCACCACGTTTGACAACCGTGAAGCTTTGAACCCATTCTCCCTATTAGGGGAGGTGCAAACAGAGCAAATACAGCCGCAAGTCAATGTCACCTGGGACCTGTTGAGCATCGTGAACATCACCATGGGAAAAAGGCAACTGGAACAATTGGAAGCTGAATCTGAAGGAAATGCAGAGATCGTGGTTGCCAATAGCATTCAAGCCATCATTCTGGGTTACTATGGTGCGGTATTGCAGTTGAGACGCCTGCAGGAGTTCGAAAAGCAGTTGGACCTGAGCAGGGATAAGTATCAATTGCTCGAGGCACGTGCCGATGTGGGCACAGCGGTGACCGCGGACCTATTGTTGGAAGAAGGCAACTACCTGACGGATAGCGTCAATTATGTGAACCAATTGTTGGTTTATCAGAATGCAGTCTCCAATCTCAACTTTCTTTTGGATGAACCTAATCCAACAAAGCAATACAACTTCACTGACGACCTGGCCTTTGAATACCAGGAGTTGACCTATGACGACCTCATACAACAAATGGAGTCTCAGAATGTGGACCTGAAGAAACAGTACTTAACTCAGTCTGTACTCACAACCACTTCCAAACTGAGGAAACTGGACCGCTATCCAACTTTATCCTTGGGGGGCAACTACAGCCTCACAAGAAATTCACAAACCATTGATGGTAGGATTCTGAATGGTGAAACCGGACAGTTTGACCCCTTTTTAGTCTCAGGGAATAATGAAAACACGAACCTTGGTCTGAATTTTACCATTTCATGGAACCTCTTTCAAGGGGGTAGAGTGAATCGAGCCATTAGAGAGGCAATCATTCGAGAAGACATCGGGAATATCCAAACGGATCGCCTGAAAGCCTCGCTGCGCAGGGATCTTGCACAGGCGCTGGATCAATACAATGTTCGCAAGCAGCTCTATGATATAAATGATCGAAGATATCAGGCTTCAGAACAGAACCTTCGGATTTCTGAGGATCGCTTCAGAAATGGGTCAATCAATTCATTTGACTACCGTACGGTTCAGAACAACAACCTTGCAGCGGCGACGGTCCTATTACAATCGGTGTTTGACCTACTCGATTCGCAGGTCACCTTGTTGAGGTTGACAGGAGGGCTCACACAGCAGTATGCTGACTAATAAGCATCCCTGATGCTTTCAAGTACCTGTTGCATCTGTTGCTTGACTTCACTCGTTGGTCGGGTGTAATGATTGTTCATGAAGCTGAAAATCAAGGTCTTCCCTGAGGAGGTCTTGAGAAAGCCGCTCAGACAATGATTGTGCCTGAGGGTGCCGGTCTTGGCAAACACGTATGGTTCCTCCTCTCCGGAGTACCAGTCCTTAATCGTTCCCTGGACTCCACCGGTAGGAAAAATGGTTTCGATCTCTTCCCACTCCAGTGATCTGTAAATCCGATGGTACAGTGCTATTTGATTTCTGGGAGTGACCATGTTGTAGCGGCTGAGCCCGGAGCCGTCTACCCATATCAGCGAATCCGGCAGAAATACTAGCTCCCTGTCTCCAAGTGCACTGATGTGCGCCGCAATTGAAGGCATGCGATTCTCAACAGCGCTGAGATATAGCATTTGTTCAGCAAGGAAGTTGTCACTTCGTAGCATCATCGTCGCATACAAAGGAAGTGTGCCGCCATTGTAGATAGTATCCTCCATGTAGTAGGAGGCTTCGATGGGTACCAAGGCCTTTTTCAAGGTATCCTCCAGGAGCTGGTGGGTAAGTTCAGTGGACGTCTTAAAGGGGATGACGGTTTTGAGTGTATCACCAGGTCTTGCAGATTTGAGCAGGAATATGTTTTGCTCCAGGAGCCGCGAGTTGTACAAAGGATCAGCAAATTCTACGAAGTCTGCGAAGAACTCGGGAATGATGGTTTGAGTGCTGTCTGTTTGGACTGTGGTCAGGACATTGCCGTAGATGGGAAATCTCGTTCTCTCCGGTTGGAACTCGTAGTTGTAGTCGTCCCAGGCCCAGCCCGGTCCAAAAGTAGGCAGTTCGATTTCCGGGTATTTGATGTAGATTTTGTCTTCGGGAAAATCTGAGATCACGCGGATGGCGTTTTGACCCTGGAAATCTGGATGGAGAAAGGTGGGATCGCCCAGCGGCTGTATGATCAGGCTATCCGGACGCCTGGTATAGGCAAATGTGGGAATAGAGTCGCCGATCATGGCCATGGTGGAAAAGAGGGTGAACGTCTTCGTGTTTGAGGCCGGGGTCAGATATTTGTCATCGTTGATGTTGATCAGGAAGGTCTCCAGGTAGGGGTCATAGACCGACAAACCCATCAATTCTTCCTGGAATATTTCCGATTTATTGATCATCCCTGTCAGGTCCCTTTCGATGGCAAGCTTTTTCACCGAGGAGCAACTGAGTAGTGCGGAGATTGATATGGAAGCAATGATGAAAGAACGCATAGGCGTATTCATGAATTTTCGTAAGGTTAGATAGCGAAACAACGATCTTACCAATTTATTAAGACTCAGAGTATCCCAAGCGTATTTTTTTTGTAATAATTTTATCCTTATTTTGAGATCGATTTTTCAGGGCTGAATTTCATACATCGCCAAAAATGAGTATCCTAGACCTAATTACGCTGCTAATATTTCTAGCGGCAGTTTTTACCCTTATCAATATAACGGTACTGAAGCTACCGTCCACCATCGGTTTGATGGCCATTGCGCTGATGATGTCTGTGGTGATTCTGCTGTTGGGATGGCTCTTTCCTGCGCTGACAGGAGTAGCCGAATCCATTGTGGAAGAATTTGATTTTCAGGAGGTTCTACTCAATGTAATGCTGAATTTTCTATTGTTTGCGGGTGCACTCAGCATAAACCTGAAGAAATTGCTCGAAGAGCGTGTAGCTGTGCTTGTCTTGGCTACAGTCGGCACGCTCATGTCCACTTTCATCGTGGGTACGTTGATTTTCTATGTCTTTCCTGTCCTGGGCTACAAGATTGACTACATATTTTGTTTGCTTTTTGGGGCCCTGATTTCCCCTACGGATCCTATTGCAGTATTGGCTTTGGTGAAAAAATTCAATTTGTCGAAGAATTTGGAGATGAAAATCGCCGGAGAGTCCTTGTTCAATGACGGTGTTGGTGTTGTGGTATTTCTTACCATTTTAGGTATAGCAGCGCCTGGAGCGATGCATGGTGCCGAGGCTGAGGTAGCCCATGCGGCGGAAGAGGCAGCCCACGGGGGTGGCGGATTCAGCTTCACAGAGGTAGGCTTGCTTTTCGGCAAAGAAGTTATTGGTGGGGTCTTGATGGGTGCCATTTTTGGCTTTCTGGGATTCCGACTGCTGGACTTCATAGACAATGATCACGTTGAACTTGAGGTGTTGGTGACCTTAACGCTTGTGATGGTAGGTGGTAGAATCGCAGAGCTACTGCATGTATCCGCGCCGCTAGCCATGGTGGTCATGGGACTCTTCATTGGTAATGAAGGCCGGGATGAAAACCTCGCGAATGCCACCGGGGAATATGTCTTCAAGTTCTGGCACCTGCTAGACGAAGCCCTGAACGCCATCCTCTTCATTTTGATTGGCTTGGAGATGATCGTCATTGCGAAGACGTTCTCTTCAGGAATGATCGTCCTCGGGATCGTAGGTATCATCATCGTGCTGATCGCCAGATTTATCGGTGTTTCACTACCTATCACCATTATGTCGTTCTTTAGAAAATTTGAGCCCAAAACGATTACGATATTGACTTGGGGCGGCTTGAGAGGTGGGATATCAGTGGCGCTGGCGCTATCACTTTCAGATATCACTGCCATACCAGCGGAAGTGAAGGAAATTATCCTATTCACTACCTATTGTTGCGTAGTATTTTCTATTCTGGTTCAAGGGCTTACTATTCCTTTGTTATTGAAAAAGTAAGTTTTTGAGGTAACTTTGCTTCTCAACCTATAAGACAAGAACACACGTTCTGGGAGAACGTATAAATCAGCGGAAAATGAAACTAAGCATAGCAGAAGGACTTTATCTTATCGCACTGGACGATGAAGAAGGCCGACTTCTCTCGGCCGCGGAAAAAACGATTGTGCCCGGAGTGTTGAGTGCTATCATTTTGGAACTGCACCTGACCAAGAAAATTGAAATCAAGGGCGGCAATATTCACATCAAGGACGAATCCGGAACTGGTAATATCATACTTGACAATGTCTTGCATAAACTGACTGAGGGAAGTGGTGTAGTCGATGAAGTGAAAAGGCTCACGCCCCAGTTTAAGGATATTCAGGAGGATTTCGATGGATTGCTTTCACAGCGGGGTATTTTGAAGCGTGAAGCCACGAAGCTATTGTGGATCCCGCTATCAGAACGTATGGGAAATGCAAACTATGCCTTCGAGAAGGAGATCAGGAATATCCTTAGGGCAATGGTCTTCAAAAGCGCAAAGCCCACGCCATCATTTGTCATTTTGATGTCTTTGATATACGACTGCAACATCTTAGATGAGGTCTTCAGGGATAAAGATGAATTGATTGATGCGGAGAAAGTAGCCAAAGATATCGTCGACTCAATAGCAGTTTCTTCAGAGTTGTCAGAGGTACTCCATGGTATGAGGAGTTACTTCGCAACCTTGAAGTGAGCTGATCTGAGCGAGGATCAATCGGCTTAGCGTGGTGTGCTGCTGTAGGTAGCGCGGTTCCTTTCTTCTAGCTCTGGAAATGAAACCAGGGATTCCTCAAAATACTGTTGAAATTTCTCCTGAGCTTCTTCCGGAGACATCCTCATGGTTTGGGCGTACAGTTCTAGCTGCATCTTATTCATTGCCTGAAGGTAGCCCATCAGGGAGTCCTGCTTCTGTAAAACCTGATTGGCTCGAAAGGCCATGAAGCCAAAGCCCTCATGGGGGTTGTTGTTGTCCCTGGAAAGAATGAGGTACTCAATACCATCCACGACGATCCTATCAAAGTGGTAGTCGATCTTTTCGTGGATTTCCTTTGGTCTAAACTCTTCGCTCTCGTTGATTGCCCTGTTTTCGCAACATGTGAGTATCACGACGAGCACTATTAGGATGATTACCCTCATGACTTCCGAGCTTTGTCCTTGAAAACCCCTTCCTCGACATTGAATATCTTCCGCAGCAACTTGAAGGCTTTGCCATTCAATATGAGCACGAGATAGTCGCCAGGCGCTATCTTGAGGTCGCCCAACGGATTCTTTATGAGCTTCTTCTTTCCGTATTTGTCCCGCTTGGTGATGCCGATGAGTACCGTATTGTATTTCTTCTTCAGCTCAAAAAATGCCTCTTGGTAAGCGCGGCCAACAAATGGGTTGGAGGGTGTTACCAGCAATTGCTTGATGTCGTAGTCACCCTCAGTCTGCGCAAACGACATAATGGATTCGCTGTAGGTGGCTACGTCTGGTTCGAACATATAACTCGCAAGCAGTTTTGAGGAAATCTCGTGTTTGGAAATGGTGTTGGTCACTCCCGCATTGATGAAGGTGTTTTTCAGATCGCCATTCTCAAGCGTCACCACGAAATCGAGATCTGGAAACTGCTTTCGCATATTCACAATGAAAACCAGCTTTTCCGTATCATCTTCGAAGTTCACGAACACGATCGAACTTTGCGTGATATTGACTTTTTTGAGCAACTCAAAGCTCTTGAAATCACTGTAAAGCGTAAATACCAGTTTGTGGTCGTACAACTCCCTAATGAATTCTATGTCTCGTTTCTCGTTAGTGATAATGGCGATTTTCTTATGCACACCAACAAGCTGATCGGCAACCATTTTGCCGAAATCGTTCCAGCCTATGATCACTGCATGATCACTGAAATGTGTTCCGTTGAGTCCCAATTTTCTATTTTCTTTTATGGTGGTCATTAAGTTAACAAATGTGCCAATGAGAACGATGTGCACACTGAGGCTCATCAATACAAAAGCTGCACCTATGAATCTTCCGTAGATGGTAGCTGGGAATAGGTCCCCATAGCCTACTGTAGTTAATGTTACAATAGAATACCAAAAGGCGTTTGAGTAGGTGGTTAGCGCCGACTGGTCACTGACTTTCTCTACGTTGACAAGTGCAACCAGCAGCAGCACGTAGATCACAGTTCCAATGATGATATCCACCAGGATACCGACCTGACGGTTTTTAAAGTACTTCCTGAACATGGGTTTGGACGGCTTGCACCAAATATAACCAAAAGCACCAATTACATTTGTTGGAGCTAGTTTTTGCGCTTCCAAGTGCGAACAAATCTTTCAGTGCATTGATCATATCCTCTTCAAGCCATTTACTAATATTTTAGAAAAAATCACTTTTATTGCTTGACTTGTCATTGAAATGATTCTTTTTTTACTAACATCGCATGCGTTCTTGCATTCTGCTAAAATATTCTTATGAGTAGACATTCTTATGATTATGGTGTCATTGGTAATTGCGCCTTCACGGCACACATTCACACCAATACCAACATTTCCTGGATGTGCTGGCCGCGTTTTGACAGCAGCTTCATTTTCGGAGGCTTGCTTGATGAGCAAAAGGGCGGGGAGTTCTCCATCAAGCCACTTGGCGATAAGCTGATTAGCACTCAGTACTATGTTGAAAATACGAATGTACTATGTACAGAGGTGCAAGGAGATTCTGGTGTCTTCAGGGTAACTGATTTTGCACCTCGTTTTTATCAGGATGACAGGTATTACAGGCCCTTGATGCTCATTAGAAAAATCGAGCGTGTGCGCGGCAATCCGCAAGTTGTGGTCAAATGTAAACCCATGGGTAGCTACGGTCACGTTGAGCCAACACATAGCCTGGGTAGCAATCATATTCGATTCCTGGACCTCGAGTCACATGTCCGGTTGACTACCAATATCTCTCTCAATTATGTGATGGAGGAGGAGAGCTTTGTGCTCAATGAGACCAAGTATCTGGTACTGACCTGGGGGCCGCCGTTGGAAGCCTCCTTAGAAGAAACGGTTGAGTCTTTTCTCTATAAAACCACAAAATACTGGCGTGGCTGGATCAAGACAGCCAGTATCGTAAATTTTTACCAGCGTGAGGCCATTCGGTCTGCACTGGTTTTGAAAATCCATCAATATGAGGACACTGGGGCTATCATGGCCGCAGCCACCACAAGTTTGCCAGAGTCCCCCGGAAGCGGTCGGAACTGGGATTATAGATTTTGTTGGATGCGAGATACCTTCTACACGCTGAATGCATTCAACAACATCGGTCACTTCGAAGAATCTGAGAAGTATTTCCATTACATTCTCAACACGACCCTGGAGGAGCACGACCGTTTTCAACCTTTGTATAGCATCACAGGTCGCAAGGTATTGCACGAGAATTCCATCGGACTGGCTGGGTATCAGGGTAATGGACCAGTAAGAGTAGGAAACCAGGCCTACACGCATATCCAAAACGATGTCTACGGGCAGGTATTGATTTCACTGCTCCCGCTCTACGATGACCACCGCATCATATTCACGGAGCGATTTGATGCCTCTGAATTGATCTTTCGCACACTCAAGATGATAGAGAAGACTTTCGATGAGAAAGATGCTGGCCTATGGGAGTTTAGAAACCTCGCACAGCATCACTGCTATACTTACCTTTTTCATTGGGCGGGTAGCAGCGCAGCACTCAAGATAGCTCGACGGATCAAAGATGATAAGATTGCTAAGTTGGCTTCCAACCTGAAACTGCGCTCGGCTCAGATGATCGAGAAGTGTTTTGTGCCTGGAAAGAAGGGTTATGCCCAGGCTGTGGGAGTGGATAGGATGGACGCCAGTACGCTGCAGCTGATCATGATGAACTATTTGCCTAAGGAATCCGAAATGTCCAAAAATCACTTGAGGGCACTGGAAGAAGAATTACATGCCAAAAAGGGTCTGTTCTATCGCTACAAGCACGTCGATGACTTTGGAGAACCGGAAACTACCTTCCTCATTTGTGCCTTTTGGTATGTTGAAGCCTTGGCGTGTGTAGGTAGATTAGATGAGGCGATAGAGTACTTTGAAAATCTGATTTCCTACAGCAATCATGTCGGTCTGCTCAGTGAAGATGTAAAGGAAGCTGACGGGAGCATGTGGGGTAATTTCCCTCAAGCTTATAGTCACGTAGGATTGCTTAATGCAGCTACGAGAATCGCCAGAAAGCTCGATCGCCCTGATTTTTACTGATCAAAGACCCAATTGAAATGGTCTTTGGCTACAGTTCGTGAAGTAGTGAGCGGATGTTTTTGTAGTTCTCTACACGGTATTTGGCTGCAGAAGACAATCCACCGACTTTGATGGTAAAGGCCTCCTCTGGCATCACCTTGAAGGTATCTTCGTCCGTCCAGTCATCGCCACAAGCCATGATGAAGTCTGCTTTGTACTTACTCAGCCATTGCGATGCTGCCTTCCCTTTGTTGACCTGGCTGTTCTTGATTTCCACGACCATGTCTCCCTCGAGTACCTGGAGGTCTTGATCTGAGGAAATGTAACGTAGGTGGCTGGCCAGCTCTCGAGTCCGAATCTCTCCCAGACCAGTTTCGACCTTTCGATAATGCCAGACCAGTGAATAGTCTTTCTCCTCAACAAAAGAACCAGGGGTTCGATTTACATATCCATCCAGCACTTTCTTGACGTCAGATTTCCAGGAGTCAGTCAGGTTGGTGATCAAACGCCAGTCTTCGCCATTGCGCTGTACCCAAACGCCATGTTCGGCTATAATGTCGATATCGTAATCCTTCAGCCATTCCTGAAGGGTTTGCCGGCCTCTTCCACTGATGACGACCACTTGGTTCCTTGGGTTCTGAGTCAGGTTTTGCAGGATGGTCTTGAGTTCCTTATCTGGCTTTGAGTCGTCGGGATTGGCATGAAAACCAACCAGCGTACCATCATAATCCAGGAAAATCAACCTTTTCTTGGCTTTGGAATAAGCCTCAAGCAATTCGCCGGAAATACGCTCAACCAGTGGCTTGGTTTGCAGGTTTACCTGCTGCTTCTTTACAAATGCCAGGCGCGTCATAAATAGCTCCACCCAGGCATGTATGTTGTATCTCTTGAGCGATTTCTGCATGATATCCATGCGGCTTTTTTGCTCTGCTTCTGGCATATCCAGTGCGTCCTTGATGGCTTCTGCCAATTCATTGATATCGTTCGGATTAATGAGAATGGCATCAGAAAGCTCCTTCGACGCACCGGCCATTTCACTTAGGATCAGGACGCCCTTTTTATCCAGCTTGCTGGCGATGTATTCCTTGCAGACCAGGTTCATTCCATCCCGCATGGGATTGACAAGACAAACCTGAGCCATTCGGTAGAAAGCCGAAAGCGCGTGAAGGGGGAAACTTCTGTAGAAGTAGTGGACAGGCGTCCAATTCATTCTACCGAACCTGCCGTTGATTCTGCCCACAAGGAGGTCAATTTCCTCCTTCAACTGTTTGTATTTGGGAACCGTGTCGCGGGAGGGTACTACGATCATCAACAAGGAGACCTTATCCCGATATTCGCTGTATTTTGCTAAAAACTGCTCAAAGGACTTCAGCCTTTGTGGTATTCCTTTTGAGTAATCCAGTCGATCTATAGATAAGATTACTTGCTCGTTGCCCATCGAGGTACGGTAGCGAACTTCCCGTTCCAATGTTTCGGGTGAGGCAGCAGCCTGGGCGTATTTGTCGTAATCAATGCCCATGGGTAAGGCATCAACAAGTACTTGCCTGTTTCCGACATTGATAATCCCATTAGAATTCCCCAATCCTGCCAGCCGATTGACAGAAGAAAGAAAATGACGCATGTCATCGTAGGTGTGAAATCCGAGAAAATCGGCTCCAAGCATACCATTGAGAAGTTCCCTCCGCCAGGGTAATAGACGAAAAGACTCAAATGACGGAAAGGGTATGTGGAGAAAAAAGCCAATACTCACGGTGGGATGATTGTCCCTTACCAGGCCAGGCAGCAACAGTAGCTGGTAGTCATGTATCCATAGGGTGTCTCCATCCTCTATGACGTCCTCGAGCTCCCTTGCAAACTTCCTGTTGACTTTTTGATAAGCCTTCCACAAGTTCTCATCATAGACCGTGTATTGATTGAAGTAATGGAAGTTCGGCCAAAGTGTTTCATTGCTAAATCCCTCATAGAAATCCTCAATCTCGGAAGCACTAAGGAACACTGGCTTCATGCTCTCTTTGGCAAGATGCTTTGAAATTTCCTCTTTCTGCGTGGCCTTTGTTACGGCCAAACCAGGCCAACCAACCCAAATGTTGTCTCCTTCTTTGTAGACAGAACCGAGGCCCGTTGCCAACCCTCCCTCACTTGTCTCATACTTCAGCTGATTTTTTTCTTGCTTGATCTTGATGGGTAATCGGTTGGAAACAATGATGGTCTTGGCCATAGTATCAATACATTCAGTGAAGGCCCTAAAGGTAAGTCAACATTGCCGCATATGGGATTGCCTGCATGAATCTTAATGTGCGATTCAAACATCAATTGTGCAGTTTCGCGTCATTGGGAGCCGATTTGGAAGATCCCGACATTACCGCTGGTTTGCATCATATTTCCTATTTTGCCTGACCAGACAAGGGATAACTTGATATATCACCAGTTGAAATCAGTGATTGAAGACGAAGCAATCGATTGCAAGAGGCAGTTCGCGGTTCGAAGGCCTAAGGAAGTGGCATTCGGTTTTCTTGGCGTGGGGCCTGACGATCTTCCAACTTGCTTCTCGCAAAAAAGGAATTTTCGATTTTTTTCGGATTTGACAGCGGACACTTCACTTCCAGGAGAGAAGGGCAGGGCAAGCGTCGCAACTGATGGACAATCGACTTCGATATCAAATACGTTGCGATCCCAGGGCGCTGGCTCGCAGACCAATGATGAAGCTTTGTCGGGATATGTCTCAAACTGGCAATATCCATTTTTTGAATTTTTCTCTCACCTCGGCTCCTCTGCCAAACCGGACATTGAAACGTCATTCGGCGTTTTTGTCACCGAAAAAACAGCTGAAAGTGGCGCGCAGGTGATATCTTGGGCATATTAACCGAACTAACTAAACCATGCAGAAACCCCGTTTATCGACCGCTCAAATCTGGAACATGAGTTTTGGTTTCCTGGGCATTCAATTTGGATTTGCATTGCAAAATGCGAATGCCAGCAGGATCCTACAGAATTTTGGTGCAGATGTGGAGCACCTTTCCTGGTTTTGGCTGGCAGCCCCTGTCACCGGATTGATTGTTCAGCCCATCATTGGACATTACAGTGATAGAACCTGGAACAGTCTTGGTCGTCGGAGGCCCTATTTCCTGACGGGAGCGATTTTGGCCTCCATCGCATTGTGCCTGATGCCAAATTCGGGGGCCTTAGCCTCTTTTATACCGCCGATGTTTGTTGGAGCCGGTATGTTGATGATCATGGATGCCTCTATCAATATTTCAATGGAACCCTTCCGGGCCCTTGTAGGGGATATGCTACCTTCTGAGCAGAGGACGCAGGGCTTCTCCGTTCAGGCCGCCTTGATTGGTGTGGGGGCTGTGGTAGGTTCTTTTTTGCCTTATATGCTTGCAGAATGGTTTGGTATTTCCAAAGTCGCGGCTCCTGGTGAAGTCCCGCAAAATGTCATCTTCAGCTTTTATTTTGGAGCTGTGGTATTCATTACCACCATCATCTGGACGGTAACCAAGACCAAGGAATACCCGCCTGAAGAACTGGCGAAATACAACGCAGAGGATCCTCCCGAAGCAGAAGGCAGCATCCTCAATATATTCAAGGATTTTGCGGCTATGCCAGCGACAATGAAGCAGCTTGGCCTGGTGCAATTCTTTTCATGGTTTGCACTTTTTTCCATGTGGGTCTTTTCCACTCCCGCGATCGCCCAGCATGTTTTTGGAGCTTCCACTGAGGACACTTCATCAGTGGCCTACAACGACGCTGGAAACTGGGTTGGTGTGATGTTCACTATTTACAATGCCGTTTCGGCCTTTTTCGCCCTGGCACTTCCGTCCATAGCAGCGAAAGTAGGTCGTAAACGAACACACTCCATCTCACTCATCTGCGGAGGAGTGGGATTGCTGTCCATTTATTTTGCGCCCAATCAATACATGACCCTGGTGTCCATGGCACTGGTTGGCATCGCGTGGGCCAGTATTTTGTCCATGCCTTATGCGATTCTGGCCGGCGCAATTCCCTCGGCCAAGATGGGAATCTATATGGGAATATTCAATTTTTTCATTGTGATCCCTCAAATTGTCAATGGTGTCATAGGAGGACCGATTGTGAAGAGACTCTATGATTCACAGGCAATCTATGCGCTTGTGATGGCTGGTGTTTCACTGCTAGTTGCGGCCGCTATGGTGCATTTTGTCAAGGATCAGGATGAAGTCGTGAAGGCCTAGACAGTAAACGTAATTATCTCCGAATACTTGATCTGATTAATACTTGAAACGTGAAGGTTAAATTTCAAATTGATTACCGCACCCAATGGGGACAGGTACTTTACATAACGGGTTCTACCAAAGCCCTGGGTGGATTTGTAGAAGAGAATGCCCTGCCCTTAACAGCAGGTGTAGGCGAACAGTGGGAAATCGAGGTAGAACTGCAAGCATCAGAGAGCCCCATTGAGTATCGCTATTTCCTTAAGGATGAAGGTTCGGGAGCGATTTTTTATGAATTTGGGGAGGCTCGAAAGCTTAGGGTAAATGCGGAAGGCCTGGAAATCCTAAGGGTGAGGGATTTTTGGAGAGCTGCCGATCATCCGGATAACTCGCTATATACATCCCCCTTCAAGAAGGCGTTTTTCCATCGGGAGGATCAACCTGCGGAAAATAGGCCAAAGGGAAAGAAGGGGACCTTCGTCAGGTTACAGTTGAGAGCACCAAGAATAGGCAAGGACTACTCATTCGGTGTGCTGGGAAGCAGCAAATCCCTGGGCGCATGGGACGAGTCCAAATTGTGCTTGATGCATGACGAGGACTACCCGGTATGGTCTGTAGATATACCGGTAAAAGCGAATGAACTGCCTTTTGAGTACAAATACGTGATCTACAGCCACGCTCAGGAGAAGATAGTGACCTGGGAAAACCGTGACAATCGGTATTTTCCTGGATATAAAATAAGCGGCAAGCAGACACTCTTTATCACAGATGAATATTTCCAGTACCCCGTCGGAGACTGGAAGGCAGCAGGGGTAGCCATACCGGTATTCTCCTTGCGGTCGGAAAAGAGCGCCGGGGTCGGTGAGTTTACAGATATCATCCCTTTTGTGGATTGGTCGGTGAAGACAGGGATGAAGATCATTCAGATCCTACCTGTCAATGACACCGTAGCCACTCATACATGGGTAGACTCTTACCCATATGCGGCCATATCGGTGCATGCACTTCACCCAATTTTTGCCAATATGAAGACGATTGGCACCCTCAAAGACAAAACGAAGCAAAAATGGATTGATGAGCAGGCACAAGCTTTGAATCAATTGCCGGAGGTTGATTATGAGGGCGTGATGAAGCTCAAGAGTGAGTTTTTTCATCTGAGTTATCAAGAGAATAAAGGAAACTTCCTCAAGAGCAAAACCTTCAAGGCTTTTTACAAAGCCAATGAGAGTTGGTTACTTCCTTACGCCTGCTTTAGCTTCTTAAGAGACAAATATGGAACTCCCGATTTTACCCAATGGGAAGCGCACCGAACTTTGACTGAACCGCAACTTCAGGAGTTGGCTGGATTGGAGACTGGACACTATGATGACATCGCAGTGCACTACTACATCCAATATCATTTGGATCAACAGTTGAAAGCTGCGTCGGAGTATGCCAGGGAGCGCGGCGTAGTGTTAAAAGGAGACATTCCTATCGGCATATATCGCAACTCGGTGGATGCCTGGATATATCCTGAGTTGTATAATATGGACTGTCAGGCGGGAGCACCTCCGGATGACTTTTCTATTTCGGGTCAGAACTGGGGTTTCCCTACATACAACTGGGAAAAAATGGCAGAAGATGGCTTTGCCTGGTGGAAAGACCGCCTTGTGAAGATGTCAGAGTATTTTGATGTGTTCCGGATTGATCACATTCTGGGTTTTTTCCGTATTTGGGAGATTCCCTGGGAGCATGTGGAGGGCATCATGGGACGTTTCAACCCGGCACTGCCTGTTCACCTCAATGAGTTTGGCCAATGGGGAATCTGGTTTGACAAGGAAAGGTTTGCGGAACCTTACATTCGTACACACATGGTGTATGAGCTATTTGGAAGCCATGCCCATACCATCTTTGACCAATACCTGGATGAATATGCGCAGGGCTGTTATCGACTAAAACCCCACGTGGATACTCAAAGAAAGGTGAAGGGTTGGTTTGACGGCTGGGTAAAAGATGAGCCGCACAACGCCGATTTTATCAATTGGATGAGAGTCAACCTATATCGGTTATTAGCGGAGGTGCTATTTCTTGAGGCGCCACTGAGCGATGGTGATGCCTGGAATCCTCGGATTGCATTTCATAGTACCTACAGCTACAAAGAGCTGGATCCTTACACACGAGAAAGATTGGATGAACTCTATATCCACTTCTTCTACAATCGACACAATGAATTTTGGCGAGAAAGTGCCATGCAGAAGCTTCCGGCGATCAAGGATGCAACAGACATGTTGATCGGAGGGGAGGACCTTGGGATGGTTCCGGCGAGTGTCCCTGGTGTGATGCAAGACCTGGCAATACTCTCCCTGGCAATTCAGCGGATGCCGAACGATGATCGCGAGTTTTTGCATCCGGCTGACAATCCCTACATGAGCGTGTGTAGTACCGGAAGTCACGATATGGCTTCACTGAGAGAGTGGTGGCAGGAAGATACTAATGTCACGCAGCGATTCTACAGCACGATTTTGGGTCATCAGGGTGGATCTCCCTATTTCTGTGAGCCTTGGGTGGCTAAAGATATTATTAACCAGCACATGCACTCGCCCAGTATGCTGGCAATTTTTCCGCTTCAGGACTTCCTGGCCATGGATGCCAATCTCAGAAGAGAAAGCCCTGAGGAGGAGCGAATCAATGTCCCTGCTATTGCACAACACTATTGGCGATATCGGATGCACCTTACGCTAGAGCAGTTGCTTGGTGAAGAAGACTTCAACAGCATGTTGCGGCAACTCGTGGATCAGGGGGGGCGCCAGGCAGATTACTAGAAGAGATCCTCCAGGCTCTCTTTTGTAAAATTCAGGTAGTCCTTGGTGGATCGTTCAAGTAGTCTGCGATAAGCTCCGAAACGCTCTCCGAAAGTCTTGGCATTTCTGATGGAGACAAAAGGATAAGGGTAATCGGGGTACAGTGAATAAGAGGTCAACAGGCACCCTTGCTCGCCGTCCGGAGCTGCAGGGTTTGCGCCATGCAGCAGAAACTCGATGCTAGAAAAAGAGATGGTGCTGGTCTGGTAGAGTGTTGAGAGCTGAACCGTCAGCAAAGCGTCCACCTCCAGGGCTTTGGCCAGTTTGGCTAATTCGTCTGCGACAAAGCCATTTGTACCTTCCTCGATATGCGTGTAAATGAACGGTATCCCCTCTGCTGTGGGTGTCATTTCATAGGATTCCAGCGTTTGTAAGAACGGATCATCCAAGTCATTTATCGCCGCCTGTGCTGCTTCCAGTGCAGCGCGTTTTGCCGGTGCTTTGAGCAACTCCTCAGGGAGCACAAGTTCGTATCCTGATTGCGAAAATGCAGATTGAATTCCCTGCAGGGCAGGTCCCTTCAATTGATTGTAGAAATAGTTGGCCTTGCCCTCTACAGAGTAAATGAAAGTGAGGTGAGCTTTTCTTTTTCTGAAATTCTCTTCGTACAAATACATCGTTAGGAGACCGACCTTTTTCGGAAGGAAATTCTCCTTCGTTATTTTGTTTTGTTTGATGTCATCGCGGAGTTTCTTCTTAAGGTCCGAATTGGCAAAAACGCCATCAAAGAATATCTTATCTGATTCGCCTATGAACTCCACTATGGTTTGTTGCGCATTGGCCGAAACGAATGTAAGAAGTAGCATGAGTACGCTAAGACGAAGATGGAGTTTCATATTTGGAGGTTTTTACGATTATCGGCAATTATGACGGAAAATGGAAATCAATTGACGTAAGGCTGTAAGGCTTTGGACCAAATCTGGTAGCCTTCCTGGTTCATATGCAGTCCATCTTCAGCAAAAAGGCCTTCATTCAATTCTCCTTTTTCGAGCATTTTGTCCCAAACATTGATGAAGGTGACTTTTTCACGGGTTGGACAGAGTTTGGCAAGGGCTTCGTTGAGTTCCTCATATTGCTCTTTCAAATCCCACCTGACAATACTTGGTTTAGGTGATACAATGTAAATAGGCACTTCCTTCAGGCTTCTGCGAATGCCTCGGATAAGTGTTTTCATATCCGCTATGACGACATCAACCGACTTACCTTCAGCCAGATCGTTGTCCCCCTCATAGATGAAGACTTTCGATGGTTTGTAGGCATTGATCAGGAGGGGAGCGTAGCATGCCAAATCACTCGTTTGGGACCCGCCAAAACCGTGATTGACTATGGTCTGATCGGGGAAAGCTTCTTCCATACCATCCCATAACCTGAAACTGCTGCTCCCTGCAAAAACAACCGCTGATTGGTCTTTCTTTTCATTAGTGGCTTTCAACAAGGAATCCACTTCGTCGACGAACCTCGATGGGTCTTGGGCTATTGAAAGAAGTGCAGAAAACAAAAAGCCGATCAAAAGTGGTAATCTCATTTCAGTAATTTTTATGCGGAACGTTGTGCGTAGGCTTCGAGGAATCGGTAAGGGTAGAGTTCTGGCAGGTGGCTGACTTCATCGAGCAATTCAACTTCGTCTGGTGCCAACGTAATCTCTGCGGCTTTCAAGTTTTGGACTAGCTGATCGGTCGTCCTGGCGCCCAGGATTACAGATCCGACGTATGGCTTTTGCCGCAACCACGAAATGGAAACTTGGGCATGAGTCGCACTATGGTTTTTAGCTATTTTGTCAACGACCCTGAGGATCTCCCAGTTCTTCTGCGTGTTTCTGCGTTCCCAGGACTCCTCAGTTTGATCGGAGGTATCGGCAATTCTGCCTTTGGTGGGTAGGTGATCCGGACTGTATTTGCCGCTCAGAAACCCACCTCCCAAAGGTCCCCAGGGCATCAGGCTGAGCCCTTCACTTTGGAAAAGGTCCACAAACTCGTATTCAATATCCCTTTTCACGAGGCTGTATTGATACTGCGCCACACAAAATCGGTGCAGGTTGCGGGCATCACTAATAGAAAGTGCCTTCATCAGTTGCCATGCCTTGAAGTTAGAGACGCCAATGTACCTGACCTTTCCAGTGTGTACCAGATTATCAAAGGCCGAGAGTGATTCATACACTGAGGTCAATGGGTCCCAGGCATGCATGTAGAGCAGATCGATGTAATCCGTATCCAGCCGCTTTAGGGAGTTTTCGACTTCTTCAATGATGGCCCATCTCGAAAGACCTTGCTGGTTTTGCCCATCACCCATGGGAAATCGGACTTTGGTGGCAACCACCGCTTGCTTACGTTTCTTTTTTAGAGCTTTCCCCACAATTTCCTCGGAGACACCTCCGGCGTACACATTCGCCGTGTCGATATGATTGCCCCCTGCATCGAGGAATGTATCAATTTGGGTGATGGATTCTTTTTCCGGAGTGCTACGGGAAGAAGACTCTCCAAAGGTCATTGTACCTAGTGTAAGGTCGGATACGATAAGGCCGGTATTTCCCAGCGTCTTATACTGCATGCTCGGGTGGTTTCACCCAAAGTTGGGGATAACATCCGAACAAAAAAAGCCAGGCACTTGCCTGGCTATTCATTTCCTGAAATTTGGTGTTGCTAGTTCGACATCCTTCTGACAATGGCGAAGTAAACCAGGAAACCAAGGGAAATAGACACTGCAAATATCCCGAATGGCAGCGGAGAATCTCTGTAATAATCAATTGAATGCAATATGATGAGTCCCAAACCACCAAAGAGTACGATGAGTCCCCATTTCAGAGAAGCGTACCGACCGTCGGTTTGATCCTGGAATAATTGCGCTGCATCCTGATTGATCAGGTCCTTTTCTATCAGCTTCTTCTTGAGTCGATAATCGGTGAGTGTCTTCATGATATAACCTATGCCCGCTGCTATGGTTGCCAATACACCAACGGGTGTGAGCAGTTCTGCCAAATCTCCGTCCATTACTTTGAGTTTTAAGAGTTTAAAATTGTATTTGCTACATGAGACAGCAGGAGTTGACACAATTGTTGCAGGTTGTAGCAACATTTTTTTTATTGCGCTGTCTCATGGAGTGTTCATGGATGAAAAGAAACTAGTTCAAAGGGTACTTGCGGGTGAACGAAGTGCATTTTCGGAGTTGATCAAACAGTATGAGCGTTTGGTTGCTCACGTTGTTTATCGACTCATCGATCACACAATGGACCGGGAAGAGGTGGCTCAGGATGTTTTTGTAAAGATTTTTGAGAAGTTGTCAGAATTCAATTTTCAATCTAAACTGAGCACCTGGATTGCAACCATCGCTTACCGCCATGCTGTGAATACCCTCAAGAAGAATAAGAAACATGCAGACAATGACAGTCTCGACGATATCACTTTCGATCCATTTTCCGAGGATATCGGTTTTGACCAGGTGGATATGAACGCTTTTGTCCAGGCTGCGGTTGAGAAACTGCCGACTCCCTACAGAGCGATTCTTACCTTCTATCACCTGGAAGGCTTTTCGTATCAGGAAATCATGGAAGCAATGAATATGCCGGAGGGGACAGTCAAAAATTATTTATTCAGAGCTCGGCAAAAATTAAGAACTTTGTTAGAGCCACATGTGGAACGAGAAAAACTACTGGGATGAGCGAAATAGATAAAAAGCTTTTTGAGCAGGAGCAAGACGAAGCGATGAGTCAGATCATTGCTGGTTTGGAAAGCAGGCCAGAGTACCATTTCTCCAAGGATTTTGAAAAGGCCATTTTGGAGCGCATGTCATTGCCAGAGACACAATCCGATGTCGATCACTACTGGGTACTGGCTATCAGCATTGCCGTGTTTGTAGTATTGGGTTTTGCGGGTATTTGGTATGCCCTGGGCTGGGAGGGTCTGTCCGGTATGAAGACCACCTTGCTATACGCTGCAGGTACCGCCTTGCTGGTTGGGGTCTTTCAGTATTTGGATCAGGTGCTGGTCCGCCGCAGTGTTCACCTAACTTAGCCTCCGGCTTCCCACTCGAGAAGATAACTTGCCGTGCTGCCTGGGCGGTCCAACCGCATGCTGGCGGTAAATTTTCCTTCCTCACCATGGGGGTAAATAATGAAGGTGCCAATGTGGTCATTCTTGCTTAGGTAATCGAAGTCCCAAAGCTGAATTTCCATCTTTTCATCTGTATGGTCAAAAGATAGGTTGACAGCTACCTTGTCACCTGAGTTGATCTGCTTATAAAGGCCGTGGGGCCAGATTTTCTTACCATCCAGTTTTAAATAAACTTCGTCTTTGTCTACTTCGTCGTTGAGAATGCACTGGAGGGAATGAAGTTTGATGCGAGCCATGTTCTGGGGTGTTTTGAATTCCAATAAATATAGCATTTCTTCAGAACATTCCGCTCTGAATCACGGACCTGTCCGTGGGCCCAATGTAGTCGTACGCCCAGCAGGCTGGTATGCGCTTGTTTGCACGGACATCTATGATGATTCTTCGGTACTCCGGGTACGGATCATCGATTCCTTCAAAGGCATCCAAAACCTCAATACTTGCGCTGTCTTTGATTCGAAAAACTTCACCATGAATCCAGTACGGGCTACTGTTCATGAATTTGGCACCAGGATATTCACCTAAGTAATACAGCGTTCCTCGTGCCTGGGCCTTGCACAGGTATTCCAATTTCACACTTTGTAATTCTGGGAATCTGGACCTGTGACTTCTTTGCAGGAACCCATACGCAAATAGTAAATCGCTCATCTATTTCGCCAGGCATGTAGCTGTTTGTCCATCTTTCGCAACTTCTGCTGGGTAACTGTTTTCCTCTGGCAGTAGCCTTGCTCCCTTAGCCTTGGGCTCAGCCTCCGGCTTCACACCAAGGTTTTTGCTCTCAAAAACTAATATCCAGCCGGGCCATTCAACTATCGCTTTTTATAGACGTTCTTCAAATTGGCGCTGCTTGATCTTGACGGCATTGGCGGAGTAAATCATAAGTAAGATCAATGCAAAGAAAATGCAGAGTATGGACAGCCAGAGCAACCATTCTGACATGCCCTTGATTGCGCTGGAGTAATCCTGTCCAACGCCACCTATCAGACCGGAGATCACCAGTGTAGCACAGCTGACGTAGAATGCTGTGAGACTCTTGTTGATTCTGCTCAGTTGCTTGATCTTTTGCTTGATGATCTTTGGGTTGCCATTCTTCTCATTTAGCAGCATGGCGATTTCGTTGCTCAAACCCATGGCAAGGTTAGAAGTTGACATGATCAGTAGGCCTACACCCGGAAGGAGGGTCATTGGGAAAAACCATTCCGACATGTTACTGCCTCAATCTATCCCTGTAAAGGGTAATGTTCACACCATCAAGTAGAGAGGCAGGGGGTAGACGATCATCTATATTCAATTGATAGTCAGATCCGAAAAAACTGAATACAAAGGGCACCACGAATCGTGTATGGATCGGCCGTCCGTTTTTAA
Source organism: Cyclobacteriaceae bacterium (assembly GCA_965601475.1). GTDB lineage: Bacteria > Bacteroidota > Bacteroidia > Cytophagales > Cyclobacteriaceae > JAWPMT01. The sequence continues at coordinate 4,849,479 of OZ271832.1, forward strand.
TACCAGGTATCCATTGATCTTTGATCTTCTTATAAGCCTTCAGCATTTCCTGATCGCAACCGTAACCGATACTATGTATGATTTCGGGATTGATGGCTTCTCCGTCACCGTTAATTTCGAAGCTAAGGAATGATATACCCTCCACCAGGTGTTCTTGTGCTCGCCTCGGGTAGCGCAGGTATTGGTAAATGGTCTCATAGAATTGTAAGTAGCTCCCTTTGTAACGGGGGTAGACTTCGAGTTGTGCCACTGGAATCCATCGCTCACCATCGCGATAGAAATAGGACTTGTCATCTGTTGTTTGCTGGAAGATCACCCGATCTACGTCATAGTCATATTCAAGTACCAGGCGGCCGTTCTCATAGAACCGCCAGACACCAACCCTTTCTTTCTTTTTCTTCGTTAACTGGCCTTTTTGAGTAGGTGTATTGACGCGAAGCAATTTCTGACCAGCCACTTCCAGCGACCCGCAAGTCAAGAACGTAATCATCAAAAGTTGAATACTGATATGCTTCATTGCTCGAAAAACCTTGATATTTATCTGTTGGTTTTGAGATTTCCTAATTTACCACTTTTTTAGCTGCTACCTTGCGGCGGTTTAGAGGCTAGCCTCCCTAAAACTTTTATTTAAGACAAACGCGCGCAGCAAAACGCTTAACTTATGGCAAAAGAAATTGCAGTCGGAATAGATATTGGTGGCACCCTTACCAAAGTGGGTCTTGTTGATCGCGAAGGTCATTTTTATGGCCATAGTGACTTTCGAACCAAGAAGAGTCCGGATTTCGCAAGCTACCTGGAGAAATTGTCCGAAGAGATTGAGCGCTTGAAAAGCAATGTGAATGAGGAAATAAAGATCCTGGGAATTGGTGTTGGCGCGCCTAACGCAAATTATTTCCGAGGAACCATCGAACACGCCGCCAATCTCATCTGGAAAGGCGTTGTACCCTTCACGGAAGAACTGAAGAAGAAATATGACCTGCCCATTTTCATAACCAACGATGCCAATGCTGCCGCGATAGGTGAAATGATTTACGGCAATGCTGCGGGTATGAAGGATTTCATGGTAATAACCCTGGGAACAGGACTAGGCAGTGGGATCGTTGCTAATGGATCTCTGGTCTATGGACATGATGCTCAGGCAGGGGAACTGGGACACATAACTGTGATTGAGGGAGGTAGGGTATGCGGAACGGGCAGAAGAGGTTGCCTGGAGGCCTATGTTTCTTCGACAGGCATAAAACGGACGATCTACGCGCTATTGGCCGACTCTTTGGAACCCAGTCGTTTTCGGGATATTCCCTTCAATGAAATTCACGGTGAAGAAATTACGCAAGCTGCCGAGGAAGGTGATCCCATTGCGATGGAAGCGTACCGCTACACCGGTGAACTGCTCGGAAAACAACTGGCTGATTTTGTCGCCTTTTCGCATCCGCAAACGATTTTTCTGCTAGGCGGGTTGGCGAAAGCAGGTAAGTGGATCTTTAACCCAACGATCCAATATTTCGAGGAAAAAGTACTTCCCTATTACAAAGGCAAAGTAAGCATCGAGCCCAGTGGAATGCTTGACAAAAACGCGGCAATTCTCGGCGCAGCCGCGCTGGTGTGGAACCAACTCGAAGAATGACGGTTGTATAACTGAGAAGTACAATACTCCGTTGGTAAAAAATCAGCTATTTTTATTGGCTCATTTTTTCCTGGATTCGTTATAGCGTAAGAAATACTCAGAAATACTATGGCAAAGAGATTCGTGATGTTGGCATTGGGCTTATGCCTGTTATTCGGCGGCAGTGATCTATGGGCTCAGGAAGATCAGGAGCTGGAAGTGCTGAAGCCACTTCCAGAACATGAGAATTCGCTCATGGTAATCCTAACGCTCTTCAATCAGTACCATTATCGCAAACTCCCACTCAACGATTCAATTTCTGAAGTCATATTTGATAACTTCGTTGGAGCCCTGGACCCAAACAAGGTCTATTTCCTCCAGTCCGAGATTGATTATTTCTCAAAGTACAAGTACCAGATCGACAACGATCTTCAGTTAGGCAATATAGATTTTGCCTATCAGCTTTTCGGGTTGTATCGGGAAAAGGCTCTCAAGCGACTTTCCAGTATAGAAGAGAGTTTTGAACGGGGTTTTGATTTTGAAAAGGAAGAAGAGTTTGAAACAGATCCCGATAAGCTGGAATGGGCTGTGAATTACGATGAACTCAATGAGCGGTGGAGGAAGCTTCTCAAGAATCAGGCCCTAAGTCTACAGCTATCAGGTAAGGACTGGGAAGGTACCGTTGACTTGTTGTCGAATCGTTATAAGCGAGTGGAGAAGGCGATTTATCAGTACAAGAGTGAGGACGTCTTCCAACTCTACATGAATTCATTTACACGGGCTTTCGATCCGCATACCAACTATTTCTCCCCGATTGCCAAAGAGAACTTTCAAATTGAGATGAGTCTTTCATTGGAAGGTATTGGTGCAAGACTCATGCAGCAGCTGGATTATACACTCATCGCCAGCATCGTTCCCGGTGGACCGGCTTTCAAGACCAAGAAACTGAAAAAGGATGACAGAATTATCGGTGTCGCGCAAGGAGATGATGGGAAATTCGAGGATGTCATTGGCTGGCGCCTGGATGATGTTGTGCAAAAAATAAGAGGCCCAAAAGGATCCGTTGTACGGCTAGTCGTACTTGCGGCGGAAAAGGAGATCACCGATCTTCCTGATACGATCAGAATCGTCCGGGACAAAATCAAACTAGAGGAACAATCAGCCAGCGCTGAGGTCATTCCCATTGTCGAAGGCAACGATACCTACCAATTAGGTGTAATTAATTTGCCCAGTTTCTATATTGATTTTGAGGCCAGAAGCCGCGGCGTGGAAGATTACAAAAGCACCACGCGGGATGTGAAGAAATTGATAGAAGACCTACGCGAGAAAGGGGTAGACGGTCTGCTCATAGATCTCAGATACAATGGAGGAGGTTCACTACAAGAGGCCATTGACCTTACTGGCTTGTTCATACCTGAGGGACCGGTGGTCCAGGTGAGAAATTCTGATCAGACTGTGGACATTCTTGATGACGAAGATGAAGCACAGACGTACTACGACGGGCCATTGGCGGTCCTGGTGAACCGATACAGCGCGTCGGCATCGGAGATTTTTTCCGGCGCCATCCAGGACTATGGGCGAGGCATAGTTGTTGGGGAAAATAGTTTTGGAAAAGGCACAGTGCAAAATCTTATTGATTTAGGTAGACCCGTGCTCAATTATATGAATCGTATGATTGCCTATCGCAAGTCTGCAGGGAAGGATGTCTCCGACCTGGAAAAAATGCGAGATGATATCAGAACTGGTGAATTGACCTTGGGACAGGTAAAAATGACGCTGGCCAAGTTTTACAGGGTTACGGGAAGCAGTACTCAGCGGCTAGGTGTAGCACCAGATATTATTTTTCCGACGCCATTCGATGCAGTGGATTTCGGTGAGAGCAGCCGCGCCAACGCCTTGCCCTGGGATGAAATAACATCCTCGGAATTTGAGCCTACCAATCAGATCTCTCCGGAGTTGAAACAGAAACTACTGACATTGTACAGAGATCATCTCGAAGCGGATCCGGATCTGGCCAGATTGCAGAAAGAAACACAGGAACTCAAAAACCGGGAAGAGGAGTCAAGCGTTTCCTTGAACTTTGATACCCGCCAGGCTGCCTTGAATGTTGAAGAAAATCCTGGAGACTTATCCACGGTCATAGATGAGACGGAGGTCTTCACCGACGATGCGAATCGCGAGAAACTCACTGAAGACCCTTACCTCAAGGAGGCATTGCGACTCCTGGCCGAACTCTCAAGGAACAAAGTAGGTTAATCTGGTGCTGGAATAAACCTAGCTTTCGGGCCTTTTCGAAGGTTTGGTGCTTACGTGAGCACCTGCTGGCCTTGCAAACACAGAATCCGGAAGTTGCTGCTCACTCAATTCGGGGTCCAGAAAAGTACGTTCGTAGCGTTTGTCACCGAGGGAATCGTTCTCCCATTCGAAACCGACTAGTCTTCCTGGGAGCAGGAGTCCGTTTACAGTTGCCCAGTCTTCATATTTGATGGCGCTGTACTTCTTCTTCGCTCTGCTGACGTCATAATAGGTCACCGAATAGTTGATCAGTTCGAGTAAGCCCTCTTCATTGAAATAAAGTACATATTCATCTTCAGGGGAGTCGCCCACATGGTCATTGAACGTAATGAGCACCTTGTCGTAGGTACTTCCATTGACAATTGCTTTGCCAAGATCTTCATAGTTCAATCCCGGATCAGCTGCCAGGTAAGGCAGCGCATAGAAGTAGAAGTAGAGGTTGTGATAGAAACGCGCATTGCTGGCAAATGAGGTGCTATCTGGTGCGAGCCAAACGTCCTTTCCATCGAAACCTATGGTATAGTCATCAGCGGATATCCTTACCCGCCTGGATTGCAGATCTATCGCATGGTGTTCCATTCCTTCCTTTTTCTCAATGCTATAGCTCAGGGTCTTCATTTGTTTCCAGCGTTCCAGACCTCCAAGCCGATCAAAACTTTTGGTTAGGGATGCTGGATATGACCTGCTTTCAGAACTGGTATCACCAATATTCTCTGCGGGTTTTTCACTTTTTTGGCAGGCCATTGCGATCAATAGCAGGATCAGGTTGATTCTATTCATTCGTAGTAGATTTTGGTATTTGCGAGCAACCTTTTGTTTTTTTTCGCATCTAGTAATTAAAAGATGTCAAAAACAATGCGGTCCTTCCTTATAATAATATTGCTCACCATAACAACAGCTTCCCAGGTTTTGTCACAAAATGTCCTTGCCTCGGAGGAATTTGAAGCTGAAAATGTCTCCACCGTTACCCTTAGAGGTTCATTCTGCGATGTCTATGTAGAGACGGGTGATAAGGTCTATTTCAAAGGAATTATCGAAGGCAAGGGCCGGGAGGGTGACTACGAAATATTGTCTGACCTGGATGGCGACCAACTAGAAATCCGTGTGCAAAGCCGGCGAGGCGCTCGCTGGGGATGGAACTGGAACGCCCAGTCCAAGCTGGAATTGAAGATACCTGCGAACACAGAGTTGTTTATCGACAACTCCTCCGGGGATGTATACGTGGATGGTATTTCTGGTGATAGAATCAGGCTAAATACCTCGAGTGGCGACATTGAAGCCAGTGGGATAAGTGGTGAGTTGGACGTCGAATGCACGTCCGGAGATATTGAGTTGAGAGACATCCGGGCAAACGTAGCCGTCGCCACCACCAGTGGAGATATAGATATTCAGGATGTTGAGGGTGAGATCAGTTGTCTCGCCACCTCCGGTGATATTCAGCTAGAGAGTTTTGTTGGAGGGACAGAAATTCGCACCACCAGCGGAGAAATCAAGGTCAAGCGTGGAAAGGGTGAAATGACCTTTCGATCTACTTCCGGGAATATCGATGGCTATGATCTTGAGCTTACTGCTGATTTGTTGGTTAGAGCGTCTTCTGGTGATATTGAAATCGTGTTGGTCAATGATATTTCAAACCTAAATTTTGAACTTGAATCATCGAGTGGTGATCTCGATGTTGGCCGTCGTTCCGGTGAGCGGGATTTGTACATCAAGGAAGGGGATGAATTCTTCTGGGTAAAGGGTTTGACCTCTAGCGGCGATATGGATTTTCGCAATTGATAACATGTATATCGCAATCTGATTTTTGCTTTCGCCGAATAATGGACATTTTTGGAGGTATTGCTTAACCAACTTTACCTCCTTACATGGACAAACCCTATATTTCCCCCGAGACCAAGCTTACTGAACTTACTTTTCGAGCGATCATTTTGGGCGCGCTGCTCTCCGTAGTTCTTGGCGCTGCTAATGCTTATTTTGGTCTTTTTTCTGGACTCACGGTATCGGCGTCCATTCCCGCAGCGGTCATCTCTATGGCCATATTGAAGGCTTTCAAGAATGCCAACATCCTGGAGAACAACATGGTACAGACCGCTGCATCTGCAGGAGAGTCCTTGGCTGCAGGGGTGATCTTTACAATTCCAGCGCTGGTCATCATGGGTTACTGGCAAGAGTTTAACTACCTGGAAACTACCCTAATATCGATTTGTGGAGGTGTGCTCGGTGTATTGTTTACGGTACCACTCAGAAAAGCGTTGATTGTAAAAGAGAAACTCATGTTTCCCGAGGGGGTTGCAACTGCTGAGGTACTGAAAACCGGAGAAAAAGGTGGTAAGTCCATCAAATACCTGGTTTATGGTGGATTGATTGGTGGATTATTTAAGTTTGGCCACGAAGCACTCAATTTGTTTAGTGGTCTATTTGAAAAAGCCGCGTTACTACAAGAAAAATATTACCTCTATTTCAGCCTTAATTTGTCGCCAGCTCTGGTTGCGGTAGGATACATTGTTGGATTGAATATCGCTTTTCTAGTCTTCCTTGGGGGGTGTATCAGTTGGTACCTTGGGATTCCGATTTACATTTTGATCAATGGAGCACCAGATGTGGGAAGTGCCGAGGCGATAGGAGGGGCCATTTGGAGTAGCAAAATACGGTATTTGGGTGTTGGGGCTATGGTTGTTGGGGGCTTGTGGGCCTTGCTCAGCCTTAGGTCGGCACTTGGCCAAGCTTTTTCTTCCGGTGTGGAAGCCTTCCAGAAGGGGGGCGATAAGCTGAAGACAGTTCTTAGAACAGAACTGGATACGCCTATGTCCTATGTGTTCCTGGGTATAGGTATTTTGGTCGTCCCAATCTTCTTTATCTATTTCAATATCATTCAAGGTGTGGGCGTCACACTGTTCATGGCTGTTATCATGATATTGGCTGGGTTTCTCTTTTCAGCCGTTGCCGGTTACATGGCCGGTTTGGTTGGGAGTTCCAACAATCCAATCTCGGGAGTCACGATAGCCACGATACTATCTACAGCCCTGCTTTTGCTTTTGCTTCTTGGAAGTAGTGATGCTGGTAAAGGTGCCGCAGGAGCCATTTTAGTAGGGGCGGTGGTTGCTTGTGCGGCAGCTATTGCCGGTGACAATATGCAGGATTTGAAAGCCGGCCACGTACTTGGGGCCACCCCTCGTAATCAGCAGGTCATGCAAATGATCGGTGTTGTGGCTGGTGCATTGCTTATCGCTCCTGTGCTAAACCTGCTTTTGGCTTCAAAAGGTATGGGAACCCCAACTGCTGAGCATCCTGATCCCCTTAGTGCCCCTCAGGCCACTTTGATGATGAGTGTGGCAACGGGGATTTTCGGGGGTAATCTACCCTGGAACATCATTAGCGTCGGTGCTGCAATAGGGGCGGTGATCATTATTGTTGATCAATATTTGAAGAGCAAAGGCTCTACTTTTCGAATGCCTGTACTAGCGGTGGCAGTTGGTCTCTATCTGCCTTTTGAATTGGACTCGTCAATTTTTGTTGGAGGCGTGATGGCATGGCTGCTTGAAAGGGGTTACAAGAAGCTCAAGACGAAAGACTTCGTTCCAAATGCCTCCAATGCCGGGCTGTTGCTGGCCTCCGGGTTAATCACTGGTGAAGCCCTTATGGGTATACTCATGGCATTGCTGGTCTCATTAGGGCTGAATCTTGCACTTTTTGATGAAGTGCCGGCGGGTAGCTATGTAGGCCTGGCATTGCTTATCCTGGTCCTATTGTATATGTATAGAACAGTTGTAAAGGTGTCTAAAAAGGGCTGATGCCGATGGCCCCGTTCCGTGTTGGGGTATAGAACTTTGGCGTTTTGCCATCGACGTGATGAGCTTTCTGTGGACTGATGCTCAGGTCGCACAAGATCAAACGAAGCCAAGGCCCTGTTGCGGATATTGGTATAGGGCCTGACCTGCTGTCAATGGAGTGGTGACTGAGACTGATTTGCGGGTGGTGCGTTTTACCAACCTTCAGGTTGATATTCAGTTATTCGGCGTCTGAGGCTTTCATGAGTTGCACTTTATCTCCAATTCTGATCGTTCCGCCTTGGATGACTTGTGCGGTAATACCACCATGCCCCCTCATGGCATTGTATCCTCCGGGACCAAGGTTCTCCTCCATTCGAGCACAAGGATGGCAAAGGCCCGTGCCCTGCAGTATAGCATCGCCAATACGGAATTCCTGACCCCTCAAAGACAGCAGATTGATGCCTGAGACGACGATATTGCGTCTGGTGAGCAATGGATCGATTTCTTCTTTTTGTAATATGCTGGCGACAGCGTCAAGGTGTTCTTTCTGAATCAGCGTAACAGCTCGCTTTTGGCTGAATTTTCCTGCGAAATGGTCACCGTTAAGGCCCTTTCCGCGCTCGGCGGTAACTTCCTCTAGTTCCGAAGGTGGCTGCTTTCTTACCGGACGCACCGACACAAAAACAACCTCCCCAACCTGAGGAATCTTACCTAGCAATGATTTTACGAGACCTTTCTCCATTATTTCCTGAACGTCAATGTAAATGTGGTCATTGTGTTGGGCATACTGTTAAAATCCAGGTGTCCTCCATGCAAATTAAGGATCTGCCTGGAAACACTAAGGCCAATGCCTGAGCCATTCTTTTTTGTGGTGTAGAATGGTATGAATACTTTGTCTTGTTTGTCCGTGGGAATCCCCGGTCCACTGTCGGAAATCATCAGCAAATAGTTATCACCTTTGGATTGGCCTGTGATGGCAATATGTCTATCCGCTTGATCGCCCAAAGCCTCTATTGCGTTTTTGATCAGGTTGATCAGCACTTGCTGTATGAGTACGGGATCGATATTTAGAGTAGCATCTTGGAAATTCATTTGCAACTGAATGTTTTCATTTTCGATGTCCTTTTCGAACAACTTCATCGTTTTTTGCACTAGACCTTCAAGAGCCACATGCTGCAATTCAGGTTGTGGAATTCGGGTAAGTTTCCGGTATTCACTCACAAATTTGAGTATGCCCTCACCTCTGTTGACGATGGTCTCGACGGATGCTGTGAGATCCTCTAGGTTTTCGTCCGTCACCTCCTTGCTTCGTTTGACTTGACCGCTTTCTTCAGAAGTAAGTATTAGTTGCATTGTCTCGGCAAGAGATACGATGGGTGTCACTGAGTTCATCGTCTCATGGGTAAGGATTCGTATCAATTTGTGCCAGGCTTCAATTTCCTTCTGTCTGATCTCGGATTTGATATTCTGAAAGGAAACCACGCGCAGTGGCTTTTCCAGAATTTGGATAATGCTAACGCTAACGGTGAAGTACTGACTCTCTTCATTAATATGACTTTCTACCAGCTGATTTTGGGTGCCGGGTAGGGAGGTGAGTGTTTCAAGGAAAGCAGTATTTGGATTCTTCAGGGATCGCCATTTCTTGACTTTGGGCAACGACAGCAGCGCGCTGGCTTCTTGGTTCATGAGTGTGATTTCACTTTCGCTGTCAAAAACAATGATCCCAAACCCGATTTGATTGATGATGGTATTGAGAAACTCATTTTGCGCGTTTCGCTGAGTTTCCAGGTCTTTCAGCGTATCTATCACTTGCCCAAAGGATCGATAGAGTTTGGAAAGGGATTTAGACTTTGAATGTCGCTCATAGTTCAGCTGGTAGTCTCCATCTTTCACACCTGCCAAAAACCTGCTCAGCTCTAAATTGGTCTTGTTGGTGAAATTGGCCAATTCGGCAATCTGGCCAATAGCAAGCGAGAACATAATGACCTGTGTGAAGAACAGATCCTCTCTCAGGAATATGCTGGCAAAAATCCCAATGTTGAGGGCCACCAGTAAAACACGCGCCAGTACCTGGAAGAAAAAACGATTAAAGACCATATTTTTCCAGTCTGCGGTACAGCGCCAGTCTATCGATGCCTAGATCTTTCGCGGCATGGGTGATGTTGCCTCTGTTTTTTTCCAGCGCCTTCAGGATCATGGATTTTTCCATTTCACGGAGGTTCAGCGAAGCTTCAGATGTCTCGCTATGGCTCAGTTTGAAATCCTGAATGGTCAATTTTGGAAAATCGGCCAGGATCACGGCTCGCTCTACTGATTGTGCCAGTTCTCTGATATTGCCTGGCCATGAATACTTTGTCAGTTCTTCAAGCGCTCCTTTTTCAATCTTGAGGGATGGTTTTTGATATTTCTGCTTGTAGAAATCCAAATAGTGGTTGACCAGCAAGGGAATATCCTCTATTCGCTCTCTCAAAGCCGGTACCTTGATTTCGATCGTGTTGATGCGGTAGAGCAGGTCCTGTCGGAATTCACCCCGACTCACCAGTTCTTCAATATTGGCATTCGTAGCGGAGATTAATCGTATGTCTATTGGTTCTTCCACATTGGACCCGACAGGAGCCACCTTTCTGTTTTGAAGCGCAGAGAGCAGTTTGGATTGCTGAACGAGAGGGAGGTTTGCGATCTCATCCAGGAATAGTGTGCCACCTTGCGCAGATTGAAATTTTCCTTGCTTGTCCTGCACGGCGTCCGTGAAGGCACCTTTCTTATGTCCAAAAAGTTCACTTTCCAGCAATGAAGCTGTTAGCGCACCCAAATCCACAGTTACCAGAGCTTCGTCGGACCTTTCGGAAAGCTGGTGTATTTCCTTGGCGATCACCTCTTTTCCAGCACCATTTTCACCCAGGATCAGTACGTTGGCATCCGTTGTGGCCACCTTCCTGACCAGGGCCATCATTTCCTGGAAAGGCTTTGAATTGCCGATTACGGTGGGATTTCCACCTTTCTCATCTGAAGAAGTATGTTGCTTTAGATTGAGTAGGTGTTCAATTGACAAGAGCAACTTCTCATTCCGCCAAGGCTTGGTAATGAAGTCCCGGGCACCCCGACGTACGGCCTCCACCGCCAAATCGATCTCACCATATGCTGTGATTGCTATCACTTCCAGATTGGGTGAATGTCGAAGGCTCTCATCAATCAGACTCAAACCTTCTTTCCCGTCATTTTCGCCTTTGGAAAAGTTCATATCAAGCAGCAGCACATCAAAGTCAATTTCCTCCAGAAGTTCATGAAGTAGTTGGGGGTTCGAGGCTGTTTGAATGAAACTAAACTTCTGCTTCAGGAATAACTTCGCCGACGAGAGTATAGCTTCGTCGTCGTCTAGTACCAAAATTTTAGCTTCCTTCTTCATTCTAGACTTTAAAATGCTTGGGTTTTGTATCAAAAACAAACAGCGTATTGTCCCAATTCATACAAAATATTACTTTAAGGATTGGTAATTGGTATTAAGTGAATGATTATCAATGAGTTAATTTAGATGGTATTGGGTTTGCCCTACTGGGATAAATCTTGGAGATATGTTAAGAAATTACTTGCTTACCGGTTTCAGAAATCTAAAGCGAAATAGGGTCTATGCACTGCTAAACATCATAGGCCTGGCCTTGGGCATAGGCTGTGCTCTGGTCATATTCAAGGTGATTGATTATGAAATTAGCTACGATCAACATCATCAGAATTATGAGAATATCTATAGAGTCGTTTCCCAGGAAGTTCGACCTGACCGTGTAGATTTTGGCATGGGGGTACCTCATCCATTGGCACCTGCAATGAAATCTGAATTTCCTGAGGTTAAGGAGGTTGTGAGGACGCACTATGTCCAGTCTGCACAAATCAATACCCTGGACAATGATGAGATCGAAAAGAAATTCTTAGTAGAGGAGGGTATTGTCTATTCAGAGCCTGCTTTTTTTGAGATTTTTGATGTGGAGTGGCTAGCAGGGAACCCGGAGATGGCGCTTGCAAGACCCAATACAGCGGTCATAACTGCATCGGTTGCAAACCAATTTTTCGGACTGGATGAACGCGATGCCGATGAAGCCGTTGGCCGGGTCATTCAGGAAAACAACAGGAACCGGTTCGAAATCGTCGGTGTCATTCGTGATTTTCCCGGGAATACCAATCTCCCCTTTAAGATTTTTTTGGAGTACTTCGGCCAGGGCGCTACGAATATCTATTTCCAGGAAGGGAAGAAGTGGAACAGTGTGGCTTCAAACACGAATGCCTATTTTCTCGGAAGCGAGGGTTTCTCTAAACGCGCTTTGGAAAGCAAACTTCCGAAGTTTGTTGAAAAATATCACGGCGAGGGCGAGTCGGAAGAGCGTATCTACAGCGTGCAGTCTCTTTCGGAAGTACATTACAGTAAGGATTATGAAAGCTATCAGAGCAATGTGCCAAAGCAGTCAATTTACGGGCTGGCCCTAATCGCGCTCTTTTTGGTACTGACCGCGTGTATCAATTTTATCAACCTGGCTACGGCGCAGGCTGCGAACCGATCAAAGGAGGTTGGCATTCGTAAGGCCATTGGAGTGTCAAAGTATCAGCTGGTTGTTCAATTTTTCGCTGAAGTACTGTTGATTACATTGATTGCGAGTGTGATTTCCCTTGCGATTGGAGAGGTCTTGTTCATCTACCTGGAGGAGGTTATCGGCTATCGCCTGACGCTCTTTCCCTTCAATGACTTGCCAACCATTGCATTTTTCGTGGGGATAGTGGTCATAGTCACATTCTTGTCTGCAGCATACCCTTCCTTCTTGCTTTCCAGGATGAACACGGTGATGGCGCTGAAAAATAAAATCACGGTAAAGCAGCATTCGGGTGGGCTCTCATTAAGAAAGGGTCTGGTCATTTTTCAGTTCGCGATCTCCCAGTTTATGATTATCGGGACGCTGGTCATCATTGCTCAAATGGATTATTTCCTGAACAAGGAGTTGGGTTTTGAGACAGAAGCCATCATTCTGACGCCTTTCCCTGATCCGGAAAATGCGACGAATAGAGAAAGGCTCAAACAGGAGTTGTTGTCTTCCTCAGCCATTCAGGAGGTGACCTTTTCGCTCAGTGCGCCGACGGGCACATCGAGCTCTCACTCGAATTTCAACTATGCACCTTTGAAATCTGAGGATAACTATCAGGGAAACTTCAAACCTGTAGATGCCAGCTACACTGAATTCTACGATATATCCATTCTGGCTGGCCGAAATCTGTTGGACAAAGACAGTAGCAACCTGGTGGTAATAAATCGAAAAATTGCCGACCTGATGGGTTTCCAAGGCAAATACGACGAAGTCCTGGGAGAGAAATTATCGACAGGTTGGAATGGTGAGAAGCGAGTCGTTGGAGTTATGGAGAATTTCCACACGAAGTCCCTTCATGAAGATTTGGACTACGTGTTGCTGATGAACGAAACTAGCTTCTTCTACGAGTTGGCATTCAAAACAACGACTGGCAATTACCAGCAGGCCATCGACCACTTCGAAAAATCCTGGGAGGTAGTATTTCCTCAGTTTGTCTCTAGCTGGGCGTTTTATGATGAACAACTAGCGGATAATTATGAGAGTGAGCGAAGTATTTCTGCTTTGATGAAGCTGTTTTCGCTTATTTCTATTGCTATTGGGTGCCTGGGTCTATACGGATTGATATCGTTCATTGCACAAAACAAGATGAAGGAAATTGGGGTAAGAAAGGTGCTGGGGGCGTCGGTATTCAGTATTCTTAGCTTATTCTCTCGGGAGATCATTGTACTCATGATGATTGCCTTTGTGCTAGCGAGTCCCGTCGCCTATTGGGTACTCAAAGCGTGGTTGGAAGACTTCAAATTCAGTATTGGTATGGGTCCTGGCTATTTTGGTATTGCACTTTTGATATCGGCTTTCCTGGCCCTGGCCACCATCAGTCACCGGACGATATCTTCGGCCATGTTAAATCCTGCAAGAACTTTAAAGGACGAATAGAATTCAACCCAGCTGCTAAATCGTTTTGCATATATTTGACGTTCTCCAAAATTTGGGATGTCAAAAACAGAATCATTTAGCAATCGCTGGGGAATCATACTGGCTTCATTGGGCATGGCCATTGGAGCCGGTAATTTGTGGCGTTTCCCCCGTCTTGCGGGTCAATACGGTGGCTCTTTTATCGTATTGTGGATTGTCTTTCTGTTTATTTGGTCAATCCCGCTGTTGCTCGCGGAGTTCTCGATTGGCAAACGCTTCAGAAAAGGTGTCATAGGCTCATTTGGTGCTTTATCAGGCAAAAGGTTGGTCTGGATGGGCTTTTTCATCACAGTTTGTACGTTGGGGATCGCTTTTTACTATTCTGTCGTTACAGCCTGGGCCCTGCAGTACCTGGGTATTTCTATTGCCAATGCACTGTCGGGCTTCTCCATAGGGGAGAGGCTGTTGGTGGATCCCGATTTTCTGAGTGCGCAGTGGGATGATATTGCCAATGCCAATGGTATAACCATAGGACTTTATATTCTGGTGGTTGTAGCAGGAATATCGGTGCTGGGGAGAGGTATTCAGAAGGGGCTCGAAAGAGCTAATAGAATATTGATCCCAAGTCTATTTGGATTGCTGCTGGTCATTGCGGTGATGGCCCTTAGTATGCCTAATGGATTGCAGGGCCTCGAATACATGTTTAGTGTAGATCGGTCTCTTTTTCTTGAACCAAAAGTTTGGATAGAGGCACTGAGCCAATCAGCCTGGTCTACCGGCGCAGGCTGGGGATTGATGATGACCATTTCATCCTACAGCCGTCAGAAAGAGGATATTACGCTCAATACATTCATAGGTGCTTTTGGGAACAATACGGCCTCCCTGGTGGCTGGAATGGCTATTATTCCATCTGTCTTTGCCCTGGCTAGTAGTAATGAAGAAGCCTTGCTGGCTTTGCAGGCTGGGAATCAATCGCTCACGTTCATCATCATTCCTTCACTATTTGATACCTTCCAAGGAGGTGCTTTCCTGGCCATTGTGTTTTTCCTGGCACTGTTTTTCGCCGCCTTTAGTTCCCTGTTGCCCATGATTGAACTCTTCATCAGCAACCTTACGAACGTTGGTGCAAGCCGAAGGACAGCCGTCATATTTGTGGCATTCTTTTTTGTCCTGTTCGGATTTCCCTCTGCGTACAGCCTCGATTTCTTTAACAATCAGGATTGGGTCTGGGGAGTTGGATTGATTGTCTCCGGATTTTTTATCCTCTTAGTGACGGTAAGATCCGGTGCTATTGGTTTCAAAAAGGCCTACATAGATGAAGATTCTGATTTCAAAGTCGCAGATCGCTACTTTCTGGGGGCTGTGTATTTGAACCTGATCCTTGCGATATTTTTGATTTATTGGTGGCTGTCCCAAGGGTACAGCGAATATCCCTGGTTCGATGCTTCTGGTAAATGGAATCTCTTCGATGTATACAGCAATGCCTCTGTGATTAGTCAGTGGGTCTTGGTAATGGTGGTAGGGGTTCTGATAAATGGGTTTCTCTACAAAAAGTTTGTAATTGATTATCAAAAATGAGCCCGACCAGTCTCTTGAGCATGATTTTGATTTTGGGTATTGTGGTAGGAGGATTTGCTTACTTTCTATCCCTGGCCGTGCGTTACGAAAAGAAGAAAAAGAAAACAAATGGACAAAATTGATCCGCTAAATCAGGTAGCTGATTTTCACAGAACATTCAAACACCCTGTACTGGACAAACCACAAATACCTTCTGCAGAGCGGTGTAAACTACGCGTAGAGCTCTTGACCGAAGAGCTGAAGGAACTAGAACAGGCCATAAAGGACCAGGACGTCGTAGAAGTAGCCGACGCGCTCTGTGATATCCAATATGTCTTATCTGGTGCTGTGTTGGAATTTGGTCTGGGTGAGCAGTTTCGGGAGCTCTTTGATGAAGTCCAAAGGTCCAATATGAGTAAAGCATGTAAGACGCAGGAGGAAGCTGAGGCGACCGTGGAACACTATAAGAACGAGAGAAACACTGACTGCTATTACAAGCAAGTGGATGGACTATATCTGGTGTATAGGTCTGAAGACAACAAAACGCTAAAATCGATCAATTATTCCGCTGCAGACCTTACTGCCATTATTGAGAGGAATAAGGGTTGATCGATTAGAAAGGCTTATAGATACTTAGGCTATGGAAGTTTTGGATGAGCACTTCTCTGAAGATGTTTTGCTCTTCTGTCGCAAAAAATGCCATTAGTAAAACATAGACCATAAAGAGTACTATCGTTTTACTCCACCTTTTTTTAAGTTTCATCGTCTAGGGCGGTTGAGCTTAGTAATAATGTATAATTCCTATACATGTTCAAAGCTAAACCAATTATTTGCAGAATTGCAATACCCTAAACTAGGTATTTACCTTACTTCCACTAAAAAGATTTTTGGATCATCACGGTCATGATCGTCTTCGAGGTAGACAAATATGCCATCTTCGTAGATCCAGTAGCCATCGTTTTCGGTGCTAAAGTGCTCCGTATCGTCGATGACCAGTTCACCGTATTTGTTGATTTCCCAGTAGGTATATTCTACATCTTCTTCGTCGAAGGCCTCTACATAAACGCGTAACTCGTTGTTTTTCTCGAATTCAAAATACACGTCTATGTTGTTGATTATGCCCTTTACCATGCCGGAAACGCCACTTAGGATCACTTCTGCGATGATATTTCCCTCTTCCTCTACTTCTTCTTCCGCCTCTTCAAGGGCACTTTCAATGTCGATTTTCAGTTTCCAGGTGGAACCGATCAAATCTTTCTCTGTGATCTTTTGTCCTAATACGGTGGCGGGGATGAATGCACCGAAACAGATGGCTGTGGCAAGTAGTATTGACTTCATTTGGTATTTTGTTATGCAAGGTACTGAATGATAGATTATACTGATTCTTAACGAAAAGGTTTCAGCTACATACCTTTAATTGATAATTTTGAAATTCTAATTCAAGATCATGTTTGATAGTTTAAGTGCGAAGCTGGATCGTGCGGTTAAGAACCTAAAGGGCCAGGGTAGAATCACGGAGATCAATGTTGCTTCGACCATAAAGGAGATCAGGAGAGCTTTGGTTGACGCTGACGTTAATTTCAAGGTTGCCAAAGATGTTACGGACTCGATAAGGGAGAAAGCCCTTGGGAGGGATGTATTGATTGCGGTTTCTCCTGGTCAGTTATTGACAAAAATCGTTGCCGAAGAGCTTACCTTGCTCATGGGCCAGGAGAATGTGCCACTCAACCTTGAGGGGAATCCTAATGTAATTTTGATTTCTGGTCTGCAAGGTTCGGGTAAGACAACCTTTACGGGAAAGCTTGGCAACAGTCTGAAAAAGCACGGGCGTACTGTGCTGATGGCAGCATGCGACGTGTACCGACCCGCAGCCATCGATCAGCTGAAGGTCCTTGGGGAGCAGATTGATGTGGAGGTGTATGCAGAGCCCGAGAATAAGAATCCTGTGGAAATAGCCAAAGCGGCCGTGAAGTATGGTAAGGCGCAGGGCAAGAAGACGATCATTATTGATACCGCCGGTCGATTGGCAGTGGACGAGGAGATGATGCAGGAGATCGAAGCCGTGAAGAAAGCGATCAGTCCTTCTGAGACCTTGTTTGTAGTGGATGCCATGACAGGTCAGGATGCGGTCAATACAGCAAAGACATTCAATGAGAGGCTGGATTTTGATGGTGTAGTACTGACCAAGCTTGATGGCGATACACGTGGTGGTGCTGCTTTATCTATACGCAAACAGGTTGAGAAACCAATAAAATTTGTCAGCACTGGGGAGAAGCTGGATGCCTTGGATCTTTTCCATCCTGATCGGATGGCCAACAGGATCCTTGGGATGGGGGATGTTGTGTCACTCGTGGAGAAGGCGCAACAGTCATTTGATCAGGAAGAGGCGAGGCGCATCAACAAGAAGATGCGAAAGAACCAATTTGGCTTTGATGATTTCCTTTCACAGATGGAGCAGATTAAGAAAATGGGAAACCTGAAAGACATCATGGGGATGATCCCAGGTGTTGGTAAAGCCATCAAGGATATCGATATTGATGACGACTCTCTAAAGCCGATAGAAGCTATCATAAAGTCCATGACACCTCAAGAGCGTTCCAATCCTGATTTGTTGAATGGAAGTCGCCGTCAGCGGATCGCCAAAGGAAGTGGTACTTCTATTCAGGAAGTAAATCAACTACTGAAGCAATTTGAACAAATGCGCAAGATGATGAAGACCATGAACAAAATGGGAGGTCAGAAGGCGCTACGCAATATGCTCAATTGATTCGTTTAGCGATAACATACTGCCCTGGCGGCTTCCAGGGTCCTTTTTACATTGGGAAGAATTTCCTCGATAAGCGTGGGCGCATAGGGGAGAGGTAAGTCTCTGCTATTAACACGATGAATTGGCGCATCCAGGAAATCAAAAGCCTGCCTTTGGACCTGATGACTAATGTCGGTGGAGATAGAGGCTAGCGGCCACGCTTCTTCTATGATCACGAGGCGGTTGGTTTTTTTCACGGAATTGATGATGGTTTCATAATCCAGAGGTCTTACCGATCTCAGGTCTATTACTTCCGCGTTGATGTCTTCTTTGGCCAGTTCGATGGCAGCCTCATCTACGATCTTCATCATTTTCCCAAATGACACCAAAGTCACGTCTGATCCTTCTTTCACCACATGTGCTTTACCGATCTCAAGCGTGTATTCCTCTTCAGGAACCTCTCCTTTATCGCCATACATCAACTCTGACTCCATAAATATCACCGGGTCGTTGTCACGTATTGATGACTTCAGCAGTCCCTTGGCATCGTAGGGGTTAGAAGGAACGACTACCTTGAGTCCAGGGGTATTGGCATACCAGTTTTCAAAGTTCTGTGAGTGTTGTGAGCTGAGTTGTCCGGCATTTCCGGTAGGGCCACGAAAAACTATCGGCACACTGTACTGACCTCCTGACATTGACATCATTTTAGCCGCACTATTGATGACCTGATCAATGGCGACAAGCGAGAAATTGAAGGTCATGAATTCAATGATGGGTCTGAGGCCGTTCATGGCGGCTCCAACGCCTATTCCGGCAAAACCAAGTTCGGTGATGGGTGTGTCTATGACTCGTTTTGCTCCAAATTCGTCAAGCATACCTTGGCTTACTTTGTAAGCCCCGTTATATTCAGCCACTTCTTCTCCCATGAGAAAGATATTTCCATCTTTTCTCATTTCTTCAGACATGGCTTCTCTCAATGCTTCGCGAAACTGAATAGTGCGCATGGGTTATTTTTTAAGTCCAGTGCGAAAATACACCGCGATACTCAAATTGGGCGAGACTATCTTTTCAAAAATTCAAGTGTTGAGATGTAGGAATAAAAAAAAGCCCTCATGATTGAGGGCTTTTAGCTCTGTTTCGTATTAGTGATTTATTTCACACCCTCGTTAACGGCATTTGCGTAGTCAGAGAATTCCAGATCATTGAGCGCTTTGTCTTTCAGATCATTATTCAGTTTCACTGCCTCAGCAAGGTTTGATGTGATATCTGCGGGGCTATTTCTTCTCGCAGCTGTTACCGCCCTCAAATAGTAAGCATCTGCAGCAATCTTATCATTCTTGCCGGCAGCATCTCCGAAGAAGGAATCAGCAGCAGCATAGTCTTTAGATAAAAGATGCGCCAACCCTCTATTGTATGTTGCCCATGGTCCGGTTTTGCCAGAAGCAAGCGAAGCTTTCGCAGCATCGTAATTAGCCATTCTGATTTCGATTACACCTTTCAGCGTATTGATGTCAGTCTTAAGTTTGTTGCTAGGGCTGTATTCCAGGGCCTTATTCAGGCTCTCATAAGCCTTGGCATATTCTTGTTGCATCATGTAGGCAGCCCCCATGTTAGCGTGAATTTCAGCCGCATCTTTCTTCTTGCTGGCAATTTCCAACTGCGTAAGGGCATCTGCTACCAGTTGCTGGTTGGAATTGGTTTTCGTAGCCTTTTCCAGGTGAGCAGCGGCCAGGTTGTTGTGCGCAACCCATGAGCCATCCTTCTTCGTAGAGGCGCTGTAAATGGCTATTTTCTCGTCAGCTGAAGGCGTCAGAGTACCAGCAAACAGCATTTCTTCAGAAGATAGTGTATCAGCATCTACATCGCCGCCAGCAACACCCTTGGCAAGTACAGCAATCTCTGCATTGGATTTTTTCGGCTTGACAGTCAGGATTTCAGTTTTAGCTGTCCTCAATGTCGGATAAACCGTCTCAAAAATATCTTGATATCTGGGTAGAGATCTCAGTGCTTTTTCCTTGTCTTCGAAGGTTCCAGAACCATCGATAACGGCAAGATATTGATCCAGTTGGCTGTCACTTAGTTTTCCATAATTATCCAGCGCCCTTCTGAACTCAGTCCAACTTTCAACGACGGGTTTCAAAATGAATTCAATTGAATCCGCTACGCCTTTGTAGTCATAGCGACTCATTTGGTCACGATAGAATTTCTCGATCGCTTCCGCTCTGTCTTGAGAAAGGTTGCTGTTGATTCTTTCCGGACCTTCTGGTGAGTGCGTACCTGTGATTGTTACTGTACGGGTAACATTTTTCTCCGCGATGAAAGCTGAAAGGTCAGTTTGCTTGTCTCTGTTACTCTTACCATCTGTGGCCAAGCTTGACACCAACGTCGAGCGTCCTTGAGGAAAATAGAAATCTGTTTTTGTTGGGATGAGCTCCTCTTGATCATTGTAGCCATGGTCCGCATAGGCAGTCAGGTAGACGTCCTTAACTTCCATTGAAGTGGTGATGATACCTGTAGCTACTTCCAATTTCTCGGATGATTTCGACTTGCCGTTTCGCGGATCTGAAGCCACTCCTTGAATGAGTAACTTACCTGGGTTTAGCTCATCGCGATATGGAAATTCGAAACTTTCGCTCTTCCTGGAAGTCGAAGTGCTGCTGTTAGGAAAATCATCAGCTTTGAATTCAACCGAACCTACTTCGATCTCTTTATCATCATACTGATAGAAATTATTGATGGTCCAAACCTTTCCAGATGGAAGCATCTTTGGTGGAAGTACGGCAGACATTGTGAACGGAACTTTACCTCCATGCACCTCAAGCGGCTCTGGATCTACCTGAAGATCCTGCTGCTCGGAGAGTTGTACCATCTTATTCAGGCTACAGCTTGAGAGGATAGCCAGAGTTAAAATGAAACCGATCCCTGATTTCAAATTTTTCGTAATACTCATGATTTTCTTAGTTGGCATTCAAAAATACGCGTTATAGATACGTTTTCTAATTGGTGCAATAATAGGGAAAATTATACTTTACATTAAGCCCTTTCAACAAAATCGACGTATTGCCGTTATCTTTGCGATAGAAATTTTTCGAGATTTGAAAAGTTTGCAAGACTTCTTTGAAAAGCACGCGTTTGGAGTGTGCACCAGGCTTGGAGAGAAATTGGAAATACCGACCTCCAGTATTCGCCTATTTTTTATTTATGCCAGTTTCCTAACTGTGGGTTCACCTGTCATTGTCTATTTGACCCTGGCCTTCGTGATGAATTTTCGCAAATGGCTCCGGCGACGACACAACACGCTCTGGTACTATTGATCGGCTAATCGAGATCGCGGTATCTCCTTTTTCCAAGTATAAAATATTGGTATACAACGCTGTATGGTGATAGTCGCACTCGTTCACGCACAGTAATGAGTTTTCGTTTTGCCAGCGTTTCAGGAAATGTTCTTAGGAAATCTCTGATGGCGCCGCCAACGGCTCGGAAGTGGCCAGGTGAGTCATTGAAGAGAAAGACAAACGCTGCTAGTATGTCAAGCATAAGTCTGATGGGCAGTTTCCACACCAACTCCCATGCTGGTAAATTCTTGGTGATCACCGCAAGGCTGTTTCTGAAATTCAGGTAGGTTTTTTTTGGGTTGGATTTGGAAAGCGTACCACCACCTACATGAAAAACACTACTATTCGGGACACAACCGACCCGAAAGCCTAATGCCTTTAGTCTCCAACATAAGTCTATTTCCTCCATGTGTGCAAAGAAGTCCTCGTCAAAGCCTCCGACAGCATGGAATAAATCGGCCTTGATTGCTAAGCAAGCTCCTGAGGCCCAGAACGTTTCTATGGTTTCATCATATTGACCACTATCGGGTTCCACCGTATCAAAGATTCTACCTCGACAAAACGGATATCCCAGGAAGTCGAGAAATCCTCCCGCCGCACCAGCGTATTCCAGAAGATTGCGATCGTCGAAAGAAAGGATTTTGGGCTGACAGGCAGCAAAATTTTGATTGTCCTGCAGAAAGGAGATGAGGGGTGCTGCCCAATTCTCTGAAACTTCTACATCCGAATTTATCAGGATATAATACCTGGCTTCAATCAGTCGCAGGGCCTCGTTGTAACCCCCTGCATAACCCCGGTTCTCCTCCAGCACAACAAGGCGTACTTCGGGGAAATCAGTTTTGAGTAGGGCCACGGACGAATCTGTCGAAGCGTTGTCAGCTACGACTACCTTATAGGGGTGGCTGTTGGTAACAAGATCTGGTAGGAATTTCTTGAGAAATTCCTGTCCATTGTAGTTGAGTACTACAACTGCTACTTCATGCTTCACATCATGTTGTTGAGATCGAAACCGGGGATGTTTGGCAACATGCCTTCGGTTCTCTTCTTGATGTGTTCTTTTGCTTTGGACTCGGCGTCCTTGATTCCGTTGTTGACAGCTCCAATGATCAGGTCTTTCATCAGGTCTTGATCTTCTTCCTTGAAGAGCGATGGGTCAATTTGTAAATCCACGACCTGTTTCTCACCATTAACCGTGGCCTTTACCATCCCTGCGCCAGCTTCGCCTTCTGCAGTTATGCCTTTCAATTCCTCCTGGGCAACCTTCATTTGGTCCTGAAGTTCCTTCACCTTGCCCATCATTTTCATCATGTCAAACATAATCGTCACTTTCTTAACAATACAAAACTACCTTGCTGCCGCGTAACTTCACCCTCGATGTTGTCAAAAATCAATTGGTAGAAATATTTACCTTCAGGGGCTTTTTCGGACCCAACAAGGCCATCCCAAAGGTTTTTTGGGTCTCGGGAAGTGGCAATGATTTCTCCCCACCTATTGTAAACGCGGAACATCAGCTCATTCGTCGCCAGACCAAAGACCTGCAATTGGTCGTTTAGCCCATCACCATTAGGTGTAAAGGCTTCGGGTATGAAACCTACAAATTGAAATTGGAGATTGACTGTGTTAGATAGGATAGTAAGGCCCGCATTGGGATAGGTATAGACGAGTCTTGCAAATTGAGATCTACCTTGCTCTTCTTGCAGTCGATACTGCTGGTTTTGTACCGGAGCAAAAACAGAAAATATAGAGCTGCCAGAAAGATCGCTCACCTGAAATTCGATGGATGGATTTTCCAATAGCCCATTGACAGGGTCAGTCCAGGTAATTTCGTAAAGGTTGATGTCGATTTCCCGCAATCTCAGAAACGGGGCGTTGGTTGCGACAGGGGCGAGCGTGTTGCCACATTCATCTTCAAACGCTATTTCGTAGCGATATTCTCGTATGGGTGAGATGTCTGTGTCAATATATCCTGGGAAGAGGGTATCCAAAGGTGCAGACTCGAAGCCTACAATTTGTCTATTTCCGATATACCCCGGTACGCCGAGATCAAGAAACTCGAGCAGAATATCTTCGCCGATGTAAGTGGCGCGAGCTGAGTCTATGGAGGCATTTGCGACGACTGGATTG
This sequence comes from Cyclobacteriaceae bacterium, assembly GCA_965601475.1. Classification (GTDB taxonomy): domain Bacteria; phylum Bacteroidota; class Bacteroidia; order Cytophagales; family Cyclobacteriaceae; genus JAWPMT01. The sequence goes on from OZ271832.1 coordinate 4,872,890, forward strand.
GCTATGCAAATTTCTTCCCCAGGGAAGGATGTGCCTGAACATGGCGATACGGCATTTACCCGGAAGCAGATCAACTGAGATTGGGCGGAGATGTCGATGTCCCTGATGATAAGTGAGTCACCTATGAAGTCGTCAATGGCCGATAGGTACGTATTTCCATCATCGGTCGAATACGCTACCGTGTAACGCTGCAGTGGGTCCAGATCCATCTCCAAGGTGGCTTCCACTCGGTCAAGGCACGGTTGAACCAGGTTGATGGCGTTGATGCGTCCATTGTTTTGGAAAGCATCGATATTGATGGTCTGGTCAGAGCTTGGACAATTTGGAGCGCCATCCTGGAAGAATCCCCTTGCACTTATTGAGAATTGCCCCGTGCCTGTAAATTCATGTGAAACGGGGACGTTATCCTGAGCTTGCGCCGATGTGCCATCCCCCCAGGCGATTTCGAATGATTGGTAGTAATCGTCCACGATGGTGACGGAGACACTTAAGTCTTCACAAGTGAGCACCTCAAAGTCAATAGATCGCGGCTCGAGTACCTCCACCATCAATGTGTCGGTCTTTGGATCTACATCCACTCCAACAATTTGCACAATCTGATAAATTCCCGGTGTTTGGTAGGTATGGGTTTGTGAGAATGTTTCCGGCAATCCTTCTTCATAGCGGTATTGCCTGCTGATGTTGCCAAAGTCATCAAGTTCCTGAACCTCTATTCGCAAGGGTGCACAACCTCTTGCGTAGTCCACTGAAAAGCGACCAAGATCACTCTGTACCTGGCAAATTGCAGTGTGACTCAGTAGTAGTATGACAGCTGGGAAATATTTCAATCAACCTAATCTCTCAATTTCTCGAGGAGCTTATCCAATGGCAGTTTTTGAATTTCTCCTGTCTTCATTTCCTTCAACGAATAAAGGCCGGTTTCTATTTCTTCTTGCCCTACGGTGATGACGTAAGGGACACCCGTTTTATTGGCAAATGACATTTGCTTTTTGATTTTTGCCCGATCAGGGTAACTGTCGGCAGCTATTCCCGCCGCTCGCAACTGATCCAAAAGTAGGTAGCTGTGTCTGAATGTTTCTTCATCAAAGTGTGTGAGCAAAGCCCGGGTAGCCGAGGCCAGTCTCTCTGGGAAGAGGTTCAGTTCGTTCATTACGTCATATATTCGGTCAATTCCGAAAGAGATGCCCACACCGGACATTTCCGGGAGGCCAAACATGCCTGTTAAGTTGTCATAGCGACCTCCTCCCAATATGCTACCCATTTTTACAGTGGTAGCCTTGGCTTCATAAATGAGACCAGTATAGTAGGAGAGGCCACGGGCGAGAGTCCAGTCAAACTCGACTTTGAATTTGCGATCCTTAAAGTCGTCGAGGATGGCAAAATATTTCTTTACGAATTCCAATCCCTCGTTCCCTTCAATTATGGATTGCAGGTTAGTGAGATCGTTCGCTGAGGAAGTCGCGCGGTTCTCAAGAAGCATGTCCAATTGAGTTAGCTGGTCGCTGTGCGGATTCAATTCCCGCAACTCACCGATGACAATTTCTTTCGATACTTTGTCCAGTTTGTCCACAATCGTGCAGAAAGGCACTTCTTTTCCGGATAGACCCAGCCATCTGGCTAAGCCGAAGAGTACTTCGCGGTGATTTATTTTGAGAACATAACCGTTCAGTCCTAGCTCTTCGAAAACATCATGTATCAACAAGGTCAACTCTGCTTCTGCCCAAATGCTATTTGACCCAATGATATCTGCGTCGCATTGGACAAATTCGCGATACCTGCCTCTTTGCGGCCTATCTGCTCGCCATACGGGTTGTATTTGATAACGCTTGAAAGGGAACGCAATTTCATTTTGGTTCATCGCCACATATCTTGCAAAGGGCACGGTGAGGTCATATCTGAGACCTTTCTCTGCGATTTTGCCCAGCAGATTCTTTGAACCTTGCTCAAAATCATCAACAGTTGATTGCTTTAGGTAATCACCTGAATTCAGGACTTTGAACAGCAGTTGGTCTCCTTCATCCCCATACTTCCCTGTCAGTACCGATAGGTTTTCCATGGCCGGGGTTTCAATCTTTTGAAACCCATACTTTTGAAACTGTTGGTTGATGATGTTGATCAGGAAATCTCTTCTAGCGGAGGTAATTGGATTGAAATCCCTGGTTCCTTTGGGTACTGTGGGTTTTTGCACGCGGCGTAACTTTCTTATTTGGACAAAAGTACACAAAAGCCTATTTTTGCGCTCCGAATAATACAACTCCTAATGGCTGTTACAAGACTAGAACGAAAAGGAAGGAAGAATAAGAATGTCGCTAAGAAACGCGTGAATACGATGAAGCGACTTTCTGTGAAACCGGTTATCAAGAACATTGACGTAGAAGCCGTAAAAGCGGAGTTTGACGCTGCTTCAAAGCCTGCAGCTAAGAAGAAAACCACCAAAAAGGCCGAAAAGCCTCAGGTTGAGGAAGTTGCTTCCGAAAAAGCTGAATCGACCGAAGATTCGGCTACCGAGTAGTTTTACATCTTTAGATATATCCTACTAAGTAGTAGGATATGTAGCCCACCCACTCATGCAGGGCTACTTTCCATAGTTCCAATGCGTACTGGCGAGGTATAAGTGATGCAATGTGCGACTCTGACCTGGCGACGAAATCAACAGGGTAAGGTATGACATCAATTCCCTGCTTTTCAAAACACGCCTTTGCTCTTCGCATGTGATAGGCGCTGGTTATAATCAAAATAGACTCTTGTTCCAGCCCCTGTTCAGCTAACACCTCCTTGGTATTTCTAGCATTTTGAAATGTGTTGCGGGAAGCTGATTCGACAAAGATTCTTTCTTTGGGAACTAGTAAGTCCTCTGCCAGCATTGCCAAGGCTGGACTTTCCAGCAGTTCAGGCCTGAGCAGGTTCCCCGAACCACCAGAGATAATCAGTAGGTTCAGTTGTTCCTTGTGGAAGAGTCGCAATGGTTCAATAATGCGTTCAGCGCTTGAGCCAAACTGCAACTGTCCGGGTACGTGGATGGTTGGTATGGTCATTCCGGTCAGAATGACCCCTGCTTCGAACTTTGCGTTACCGAGGTTTTGAGCTGGATATTCCCAGGTTTTCATGACCCTATTGGCCAGAAAGGGATTGGTAAAGAATATCAGCATGAATAGCGCCGCGATGAAAGGTGTTCTTTTTGCCCTGAGGATACCCACGAGCATTAAGGCAAAAATCCAGATTAGTGGATTCAATAGTAGTCCCAGAAGCTTAGAAAGGACAAAAAACACTACCTTCTGGAAAAGCCGAGGACAAGTTTATTGAACAAGTCGAAGTACAGCGTCAGCGCTAAGATGACGGTCATAAGCCAAATCACCAGCACGTTGAACAGCAAAGTATCCAGGTGTAACCCCAGGATGTGCTTGTTGGAGGAGTAAAACTGTGCCCGGAAGTCCAGAAGGTGATTGGGGAAGTCGTGATCCATGTATACGGGGTATATCTTTTGAATCAGGTGATTATTGTGTTCCAGGATACGGTGTTCCGTGGTAGTATTTTTGACTAGCGTGGCGATGGCTTCATTTTCATAGGCCGTTCTTAGCGCTATGAAAGCCTCACGGGATTCCGCGTCCTTGGTGAAGTCATGCATGATCTCTTTCTTCATTCCGTCTGCTTTCTTAAATCGCAGGTTGTAATAGGAGCGAAGTGTTTCAAGGAATTCCATAGTATTGACGAAAACCTCTTCTGAAAACTTATCATAGTGGAGGTTGGATAGGTCTGGAAATGTTGCCCCTGAAATTGATTGCAATTCTTTGGTGATTTCCATCCGAATGGTCTGTAGACGGTATTCTACATTACGTCTTTCTTCATCGGTTCGGTTTTCGATGTGATGATGGACGAATTCCAGGTCTGATTGCAACCTGGGAATGAAGTAGACGGTCTTGAATTCGGCTTGCGCCATGACCTTATCGTAGGGGTAGAAATTTCGTTCGTACTCATTGCTCTTGAATTGAGACACCATGATCGCCTCATAGGCCCATCTCGATGCCATGATCTCACCAATGATGGGTACCTGATCTTCAGTGGTGATGACGGGGTTGAGTTTGTCGAAATTGACGACTACACCGCTCAATATCAATTGTGGAATGATCATGAGTGGTATGAGGACGTAGACAGTGATGGCGTTCTTGAATGCCGAACTGAGGTTGAGGCCCAGCAAATTGGCAAAGCAGGAAGTGCTGAAAAGGATGAGCCAAAAGCTCAATGTCAGTCCTTTGATTTCCAGTATCCAGGAACTCACCAGGACGTACGTGAGTGTCTGGAAAGCCGAAAGGGCAAAAAGGATATAGAACTTGGAGAATAAGTAACTCCATCTGCTAAGGTTGAGAAAAGACTCCCGCTTCAGGAGCTTGCGATCTTTGATGATTTCCTCTGCACTTACCGTCAATCCCATGAACAGCGCAACAATGACACTCATGAAGAAGAACACCGGGATATTGAGGTTTTCCTTGAAATGGTAAATGTCCGTATCCTCGGGCATGTATCTGGTGATGAATGCCAGCAGGGCCGCTAGGAGGGGTGCCTCCAGGAAATTGACGATGAGATATTGTTTGTTGCTCAGTTTGGTCAGAACATCCCGGTGCCCGAAAATAAAGAACTGCTTTATGGCTCCGGGGATATCGAGTGACTTGGGAGGAGGAACGGTCGTCTCCGTGGTTTTTGGCACGACAATTTTTTGGCTGTATTTCTCAAACCACTGCTTGGGAGAGGTTTTCCGTTTCTTGGTGAAAGTACCAAACTCATTGACCACCTTCGCCTCAATGATGTTGAATAGCAATTCGGGGTTGGCACTCCGACGTTTGTCAACCATACTGGTCAACTCCTTGAAATAGGTGATGGCCTCCACAGGATCTCCATAATAGATTTGATATCCGCCGACATCGAGCAGGATGAGCTTGTCGAACATTTTGAAGATGTCTTCCGAGGGCTGGTGAATAACCACAAAGACCATTTTGCCCTTGAAGGCCAGTTCTTTCAGGAGATCCATGATATTCTCTGAATCTCTTGAGGAGAGCCCGCTGGTGGGTTCATCTACAAACAGAACTGATGGCTCCCGGAGTAGCTCAAGTCCAATGTTCACCCGTTTTCGCTGTCCACCACTTATACTTTTCTCAAGTGAATTGCCCACTTTGAGGTCACGGGTCTCACCAAGGCCTAAGGCTTCGAGGGTCTTTTCTACCAGAAGGTTCAATTCCTCTTTGCTCTTTTTGTTGAAGCAGAGTTTGGCAGCAAAGTAGAGATTTTCGTAAACAGTCAGCTCTTCCACCAAAAGGTCATCCTGCGGCACATAGCCGATGACGCCTTCAATTTGTTTTTTGTTGGCATGGACGTCTATCCCATTGATTCTCACAGAACCCTTTGTGGGATTAATGTTGCCATTGAGCACATTGAGGAGCGTTGATTTTCCAGCACCACTACCTCCCATCAAGCCAATGAGCTTGCCATTTTCCTCGGAGACATCTATGTCACGAAGTCCTACTTTACCATTTTTGAATTTGTAGTGAATATCTGTCGCTACGAAGGTTAAGGGGTTGTCGTCTTTTGATATCCTAAACTCACTCGCCACGTCGCTTTGAAAGACGGGCTCGTTGCCCGTGCTCTTAAATACGCTTCCTGGGGAGAAGATATATACATGGTTCGTTCGCATAGCGACGCCATTGAGCAGCACTTCATCCTCACCAATAAATTTTGTGAAGTATGTTTCAACCTGCGGTATTCGAAGGACGCTGACGAAACCTTCCAGGTTGTTGACTTTGATGCTCTTACACTTTTCTGGAAGGTGATTCTTGCCGTCATCGATGATCAACAAGTTTGATGAATTGATCTTAGTGGGTTCCTTGATGGTGACAAAGGCCCTTATTAAATCGATTCTCTTCTTCTCAATGTTGAGTTTCTCGGAAATGTAATATACAAGTTCATTTTCCCTTACTGATATATGACCGTCAGCGGCAATCAGTTCTATGAGATCCAGCACAATGAGTATTTTCTGCTGTAAGGGTTGATCTCTATTAATCTCGAAACAGACTTCATCAATCCTGCGGTACTCTTCCGCCTGGGTGCCAGGGCTGACCTCTACCAGTTCCTTGAAGAGCTTGAGGTATTTTCTGGCATCGTCAAAGGACAAACTTTCAGCTAAGAACTCCTCAATGGCGGAAATCTCGTCCTTTGTGAGGTCATCCTCCTTGGCGACAATCGCTAAGAGTTGGATGATGGCTTTTAGAATCTGTTCACTCATGTTGAGGAATCTATTAGGTTAGGTGAGGAAAGCGCTAAATATAAAAAAAGCATTGAAATCGACTTCCAATGCTTCACGTACCTTTCAGGGATTATAGATCAACTTACTATATCTCTTCTAATCCGCTTTACCTCGGTGGTAATATCGATCATCATATCCGGGGGTATGACATAGTCCTGATCATCTCCCATGGCTTCACGAATTACGTTCATATCGCTTTCATAGAGTACTCTCAGGATTTCCAGTTCGGAGATCATTCTCAGGATGGCCTCGTCGCTGGGGATATCCTTCATGAGTCCGATCACGTCTCTCAGCGGTTTTTCTTGTTCCAGTACCAGATTTACCAGGGGCTGGAGTTTTTCGTTTCGCTGCTGAGCAGACATCCCTGCACCTTCGTAGTCTTCAATGATTCGGATGATGAGGTAAAGGCCTTCCACGAAGCTTCCGCTCAAAACCAATGCAGCCATTGCCAATCTGTCACTGCTTTCCAGCCTTTCTTCAGCAAGTAGCATTGTACGGTTGAGAAGGCCAGCCAGGGAGTCCGGGTTGTCCAGGCTTTTCTCATATTCTTCCATCATGCCCATGTCGAAAGCTGTGGATACGCCAACTGTTTCAGCAAGCTTTTGCAGGGCACCAAGGTGTGACATTGATTCTTCAACCTGCTGATAGGCAATTTGATAGCCAACATCAGTGGCATAGATGCCAAGATTGAGGGCTGCTTTATCTTCGTTCGTTTGATACTCCTCTATTCTGTCAATGCTGTTGGGTAGGTCGGGATCATACTCTGTTCCCAGTTTCTTCAGGGTGTTGGGAACAATGGAGGGTGGAGGTAGATCATTGATGACCTGGCTCATGTCTGTGATGATTTTTTGCTCTGCCTCGCTAAAAGTGACATCACCTGCCACGTCTTCCTCTTGTTTAGTGCCACCCCCACAAGCGCTCAGAACAAAAACCAGAATCACCAGGTAAAGCGGTCGAAGGTTGTTGTTATGCATGGTATAGGTTTTAGATTGAATCCTGCACTGAGGATTCGTTGGATTTAATTTATATGTAAATATCACTGTTATTTGCCTAAGAATCAAAAAAAGCAGCATGAAGGGCCTGGCGTTTAGCAGTTTGAGAACGGGCAAGAAGTATCAGCTCACAAATTTTGGGGAAGTGTCTCAATTCACTGTACAGAAAATTATCGAAAAGGACTTTTACCTCAAAGATTTAAACACACTGGAACAATACCTGATGAGCGACCTCATCAGGTATGGCCGTGGGAGAGATTTTGAAATTCTGGAGATCTAAAGGCTGTATTCTGAGTAATTCTTAGACGGTAATGCCGTGGTTGCATTGACATATTTCGCTATAGCCCTGGCTGCCTCTCTGCCCTCGGAGATGGCCCAAACCACCAAAGATTGGCCTCTTCTCATGTCTCCGGCTGCAAACACGCCCTTAACGTTGGTTTGGTAGCTGTTGGTCTTAACATTGCCTCGACCATCCAACTCCACACCCAATTGGCTGAGAATCCCTTCTTTTTCAGGGTGTACAAAACCCATAGCCAGCAACACAAGGTCACAGGGATGTAGCTCTTCTGTACCGGGTACTTGCATTGGCTTGCCATCTTGCCACGCTATTTTGACTGTTGTCAAGCCCTTGATTGTCCCTTCTTCTCCGACAAATGACTTGGTCATGATGGACCATTCACGGTCAACGCCTTCTTCGTGCGAAGAAGAGGTACGTAGAATCATAGGCCATTCAGGCCAGGGGTTATTGACTGACCTGCCCACAGGAGGTTTGTCAAGGATCTCAAACTGAGTGACAGATTTGGCTCCATGTCTATTGGATGTACCAATGCAATCTGATCCGGTATCTCCGCCTCCAATGACGATGACATGCTTATCTCCAGCCAAGATCTCCTGATCTTTAAACTCCAACTGAGATACCCGTCTGTTTTGTTGAGTGAGGAAGTCCATCGCGTAGTGAATCCCCTTCAGATCTCTGCCTTCAATGGGCAGGTTTCGCGGGACGGTAGAGCCTCCACTCAGCAAGACAGCATCGAACTGCTCGAGGTCCTTCTTCGTGATGTCTGTGCCTACTTCGGTGTTTAATTGGAAGACAACACCCTCTTTTTCCATGATTTCAATCCTTCTTTCAACCACGGACTTCTCCAGCTTGAAATCCGGAATACCAAAGCGCAGGAGTCCTCCGGGTTTTTCATCTCTTTCGAAGATGGTGACACTGTAACCGTCTTTGTTCAATTGGTCAGCAGCCGCAAGTCCGGCAGGTCCGGAGCCAATAATCGCTACTGTATGCCCGTTCCTTGAGGTCGGCGGATTGGGATTGATCAGCCCGAGCTCAAAGCCTTTTTCGATGATGGATTTTTCGATGTGCTCTATCGCTACGGGTGGTTTGTTGATACCCAAGACACAGGAGCCCTCACACGGTGCAGGGCAAATACGTCCTGTGAATTCCGGGAAATTGTTAGTTGACAATAAAATTTCCAGGGCTCTTTCCCATTCTTCGTGGTATACCGCATCATTGAAGTCGGGAATGTAGTTGCCGAGTGGACAACCGCTGTGACAAAAGGGAACACCACAGTCCATGCAGCGACTGGCCTGTTTGATGGTCAGCTCGTCGCTGTATGGTTTGTACAGTTCATTGTAGTCATTGATTCGAGATTTGGGATCTCTGGTTTGAGGCAATTGCCGGCCTTCTTTGATAAATCCGTCTACACTTCCCATTTCTTAAGCGACTTTATCTTGTTGATTTCTGGATTCCAGTACCCTTTTTAGGTCATTGGGCATCACTTTCTTGAACATACCCTTATATCCTGCCCAGTTCTCCATGATACGTTTGGCCTGGGGGCTGGAAGTCAATTCCAAATGATTTGTGATTTTGGTGACTAGGAGGTCTAGGTCCTCCTCCGATGGTTTTTCCAAGGAGATCATTTCTGCGTTAATCCGGCCATGGAAAGATTCGTCTTCATCGAGGACGTACGCGATACCACCACTCATCCCAGCACCAAAATTGTTGCCGACCTTACCCAGTACAATGGTGAGTCCACCGGTCATATACTCACAACCATGATCTCCGATTCCTTCGACAACTGCTTCGGCACCGGAGTTCCTGACGCAAAACCTTTCTCCGGCTTGGCCATTGATGTATACTTCACCTGAGGTGGCTCCATAGAGAGATACATTGCCAATAATGATATTCTCTTCAGGGACAAAATTGGCATCGGGGCTTGGCTTGATCACCAATCTGCCTCCGGAGAGGCCCTTGCCCACATAGTCATTCGCTTCACCGATTAAGTCGAAATGAAGACGCTTCGACAAGAAGGCTCCAAAACTTTGACCTGCTGATCCCTGAAATTTCACACTTATGTTGTCTCCAATCATCTTGTTTTTCGTCAGGAAGTGAGACAGTAAGGCCCCGGTTGTGCGGTCGGTGTTTTTGATGGTATACTCCAACTGCACAGGTCTATCCGCTTTCTTGAGATCTCTGATTATCCTTTGATCCAGTACTTTCTCCAAACCGTGGTTTTGTGCAATCTGCTGGTAAGTACCTACGTGACTCGGTGCAGATTCGGAAAATAGGATCGGTGTGAGGTCGAGTCTGTTGATTTTCCAATGGTCAATGTCCGGACGAAGTCGAAGCACATGCGTTTGACCCACCATTTCATTGATCGTGCGAAATCCCAGCTTAGCCATTATTTCTCTGAGCTCACGAACAAGCAGTTGAAAGAAATTCACTACGTGGTCCGGATCACCTGTGAAGAGTTTTCTGAGCTCCTCTTTTTGCGTGGCGATGCCTACAGGACAGGTGTTGAGGTGACATTTTCGCATCATGATGCATCCTTCTACTACTAAGGCTGCAGTACTAATTCCCCATTCCTCGGCACCCAACAGGGTGGCTATTGCGAGGTCTCGAGCAGTCATGATTTTTCCATCGGTTTGCAATACCACTCTGCTGCGAAGGTTGTTCTTGACGAGGGTTTGATGAGCTTCGGCCAGGCCGATTTCCCAAGGTAGGCCTGCGTGGCGAATTGAACTCAGCGGACTTGCTCCTGTACCACCATCAGCGCCTGATATGAGAATGACGTCTGATTTTGCTTTGGCTACACCAGCCGCAATGGTACCTACACCAGCCTCTGACACGAGCTTTACATTGACCCTGGCTTCAGGATTACTGTTTTTGAGATCGTAAATCAACTGCTTAAGATCCTCAATAGAATAGATGTCGTGATGTGGTGGAGGTGATATAAGGCCGACACCTGGAGTGCTATGACGAACCCTTGCGATCCACTCATCTACTTTATGCCCAGGTAGTTGTCCACCCTCACCTGGTTTTGCACCCTGAGCAATTTTGATTTGTAATTCATCAGCACTGGAAAGGTATTCAATGGTGACACCGAATCGTCCCGAAGCAACCTGCTTGATGGCGCTTCGTTCCCAGTCTCCATTGGGCTTGCGCTCATACCGTGCTTCATCTTCGCCACCCTCGCCGCTGTTACTTTTCGCGCCGATTCGGTTCATCGCAATTGCCAGTGTACTGTGCGCTTCGTGGGAGATTGATCCAAAAGACATGGCACCCGTGGCAAACCGCTTGAGGATTTCTTCCGCAGGCTCTACTTCATCCAAAGGAACCGACCTTCGGCGCTTGAACTCGAATAGGTCGCGAATATTGATGATATCCTCTTTGGGTTCGTCAATCAAGGCGCTGTATTCCTTGAAGAGTTGAAGGTCGTTGGACTTCGTACTCTTCTGAAGCAAATGGATTGTTTTGGGATTGAGTAGATGCTTTTCGCCTTTCCGTTTCCATTGGTAGACGCCGCCTGTTTCAAGCAGATTGCCTTCGGCGACGTAAGCCAGTCTGTGTTTTACCAATACCTCCTTCTCCAAATCACTAAAATCCAGACCGTCAAGTCTGCTGATCGTGCCTTTAAAGCACTTGGCAATCACCTCTTCTCCCAGACCCAGGCATTCGAATATTTGCGCTGCCTGATAGGATTGGAGGGTGCTTATGCCCATTTTTGACAGGATTTTCAGCAGCCCTTTACCAACGCCCTTAATGTAATTCTCGAAGTAATACTCCACGGGTTTCGCCGCGTCGAGTTGTTTTTTGTCGTATGCATCGCGGATGCAGTCATAGACCAGATATGGGTAGATAGCACTTCCGCCATAGCCGATGATGGTGGCAAAGTGATGGGTTTCCCAGGTGTCGCTACACTCCCCGATCAAACCGGCTTTGGTACGAAGTTTCTGATCTACCAAATGGTGATGGATTGCTCCAATGGCCAATAGCCCCGGGATTGGTGCGCGATGTGCGGATTCTTTTCTGTTGGAAATGATAAGCACTGAGATACCTTCTTCTATCGCCAGCACCGACTCGCTACATATTCTATCGATAGCTTCGCTCAAAGTTTCTCCATGCTTCGCGTCGAAGGTGGCGTCTATGGTGCGATAGTTGAAACCCTCTTTTTCCAGTGCTTTGATGCGGTAGAAGTCTTCCCTGGACAGCACAGGCTGTGAGATATGCACCTGTCGGGTATGGTCGGGGGATTCACTCAGGATATTTTTCGATTCTCCGATCCTTGTGAATAGTGACATCACTAACCGCTCCCGAATCGGATCGATGGGTGGATTGCTGACCTGCGCAAAATACTGTTTGAAATACGAAGCCACATGTTGGCTTTGTTTGGACAATACAGCCAATGGGATATCTGCACCCATGGAGCCCAGTGGTTCCGTGGCCGTGTTGGCAAATGGAAGTATGATGTGTTTGATATCCTCTTCGGTAATGCCGTTGGAGATCTGACGTGTTCGCAACCTACTGGATTCGATCACTTTCGGTTCCAGGTCAGGAATTGGCATGAGCCGCAGTTTGATGCGATGCTCTTTGATCCAGTCGATGTAAGGCTTTTGTTCGTAGGTCTCCTTCTTTATTTCATTGTCGGCCAGGACTTCCTGCCTTTCAAGGTCGGCTAAGATCATTTTTCCCGGTTGCAGACGGCCTTTTCTTACAATATGCTCTTCTTTGACCGGAATGACTCCAGCTTCAGAGGCCATAATCAGCCGCTTGTCGGTGGTGACACAAAAGCGAACCGGGCGAAGGCCGTTTCGATCCAGCGTTGCACCTATTTGTGAGCCGTTAGTGAAGAACAGCGCAGCAGGCCCATCCCAGGGTTCCATCAATCCTGAGTGGTACTTGTAAAAGGCTTTACGCATGGGGTCCATACGCTTGTTGTCCTGCCAGACCTCTGGTACCAGCATCATCATAACATGGGGAAGCGACCTTCCCGAGAGCGTTAGCAATTCCACCAAAGCGTTGAGGTTGGCTGAGTCGGAATTCCTAGGATTCGTAATAGGGGTCAACCAGTACAACTCCTCCGGAGTGAAGTATGGAGAGCTCATCAAAGCCTCCTTGGATTGCATCTTCGTGACGTTTCCCCGGATTGTATTTATTTCTCCGTTGTGAGCAATGTAAGAAAACGGCTGAGCAAGTCTCCAGTTAGGGAACGTGTTGGTAGAGAACCGGGAGTGTACGATGGCCAAGGCCGATTTCAATTCCGGATTTACCAGGTCATGGTAGTATTTTTCAAGTTGGTTGGTTTTCAGCTGGCCTTTGTAAATGATTTTGCGGGAGGACAGGCTAGACAAATAAAACTCATCATTCTCTCCAATGACCTGCTCTTTCACCTCATGCTTAATCAACTGATTCAAGACAAAAAGCTTGCGTTCCAATTCATCGGAACTCAGGGTATGGTCTCGATGCTGCACAAAGACCTGCTCTGAAAACGGTTCCACGGACTTCGACTCATGCCCGGGGATGGATCCGTCTACGGGTACTGTACGATAACCTATCAGTTGGAAGCCCATTTTTCTAATGGCCCCGTTCATCGCTTTTCTGCAAGCATCCCTTGTAGGATAGTGCTGGGGATAGAAAATCATCCCTACACCATACTCACCCTCATCGGGCAGATTCAGGCCCAGCTCCCTCAGCTCCTGCTTGAAAAAGGAGTGGGGTATTTGAAATAAGATGCCTGCGCCATCTCCGGTATCCGGATCAGACCCGGTGGCTCCCCGGTGCTCCATATTCTTGAGCATGAGCAACGCATCCTTGATGGCTTTGTGGGATTTCCTTCCATTGATATTGACCACGCACCCTACCCCACATGCATCTCTTTCAAAAGTGGGATCATACAATCCCTGCTTACTTTTAAGACCACTTTCCATAATTAGAAAACAAAAGAATTAACTAAAGTAACTATCCTCAGTAAAACAGAATTTTGTCGCCGTATCAATCTACCACTGTTTTGTTGGCTCATTGTTAATGTTGGCTTAAGCATTTTTCAAATTTTACAAATGAACTTGCTTTCCTGGTCTCATATTGAATGAGATGAAAAAATTCATACCAAAATCATTAGGCTTTGAAAACGTTAGCATTTTTGCGACATGAAAGTCGAGGAGATTAGCCGGTCACACCTTAAGCTGGTTCGGGCACTCAGAAGAGGATTCTGGGAGGCGCAGGAGAGTTATCATCTCATATCGCCTGGCGATCGAATAATGGTATGTCTTTCCGGAGGCAAGGACAGTTATACCTTGCTGGATCTGATGCTAAATGCACAAAAGGCCAGGGCGGGGGATTTTGAGTTGTTGGCGGTAAATCTTGATCAAAAACAACCTGGATTTCCGGAGGAAATATTACCAACATATCTCTCAGAACTTAGAGTACCGTTTGATATCATAGAAAGGGATACCTACAGCATCGTTGAGGAGAAAGTGCCCGAAGGCAAGACCATGTGCAGTCTTTGTTCTCGCTTACGTCGGGGGACGCTATATGATTATGCCCGAAGGAAAGGCTTCAACAAACTGGCATTGGGGCATCACAGGGAGGATGTACTTGAGACCTTTATGATGAATCTCTTTTTCAATGGAAAATTGGAAGCAATGCCGGCCAAATACACGACGGATGATGGTTCTTTGGAAGTCATTCGTCCGATGGTGAATCTGAAGGAAGAAGATATAGCCACTTACGCTGCCCTTCGCCACTTTCCAATCATACCCTGCAATTTGTGTGGCTCGCAGGAAGGTCTTCAGCGGCAAGTGATCAAGGATATGCTCGCGACCTGGGAAAAACGGTATCCCGATCGAAAGGAGATCATGCTAACGGCCTTGAAGAATGTACATCCGAGCCATTTGTTGGATAATAGTTTGTTCTCATTCCTCCCCGCATTGAGCCAGGAGCCTGCTTGACTTGTTCTGGTTCTGTATTATTTCCTAACTTGATTCAGAATATACTCTTGAATCTACCACATGAAGAAAAGGGCGTTTCTCCAACGAATGGGTTTGCTCACGGCTGCTATTCCTTCCGGGCAAATACCGATCTCAGATTTATTTGCTGGTGAGCAACACAAGCGGCCGGAAGAATGGAGTGGTGACGAGGCATTCTGGCGTGAAGTGAGAAAGGCTTATCGGTTGAAACCTGACTATATCAATCTGGAAAATGGCTACTACTGCATGCTTCCGGAAAAGACATTGGAGGAATACCTGGAACTCATACGCCAGGTCAACTACGATGCCTCCTGGTACATGCGTACTGTACAGTGGGAGAACAAGGACAGTTCCGCCTCGGCATTATCGAAGTTAGCTGGTTGCAGCCCGGAGGAATTGGTGATTACCCGCAATACTACCGAGGCGTTGGATCTCGTCATAGCCGGTCAAGACTGGATGGAGGGAGATGAAGCGGTGATGGCCTTGCAGGATTATGGAGCTATGCTGGACCAGTTTGGGATGATGGAGAGGCGGTATGGTATCAAGTCGGTCAAGATCTCGCTGCCCAATCACCCTGCAAGTGATGAGGAGATTGTATCGCTCTATGAGGATGCTATCACCGACAAGACGAAGTTGTTGATGATTTGTCATATGGTCAATATCACAGGTCAGGTGCTCCCAGTGAAGAAGGTCATTGACATGGCTCATAAGAAGGGTGTGCAGGTGATGGTGGATGGCGCCCATGCATTTGCGCATATTGACTTCAATTTGGCTGAATTGGATTGCGACTACTATGGAACCAGTCTGCACAAGTGGCTCAGTGTTCCGTTGGGTGCTGGGTTTCTTTATGTGAATAAGCGCAACCAGAAGGATGTTTGGCCATTATTTGCCGAACACCACAGTCATGACACTACCATCAAGCGATTGAACCATACCGGGACCCATCCGGTACACACTGATCTGGCCATAATGAAGGCCATTGAATTTCATGAGATGATAGGCATTGAGCGGAAGCAAGCTCGCCTGAAATACCTCCAGGACTATTGGACGTCGAAGGTTCGGGACTTACCAAAGGTGATGGTAAATACACCCAAGGAGATGTACCGACATGGAGGAATTGGCAATGTGGGTATTGAGGGCATTGAGCCGAAGGATCTGGCCAAGCGGATGTTGGATGATCATCGGATTTGGACAGTAGCTATCGACCGACCTGGGGTCCGAGGCTTGAGAATCACGCCTAATGTCTACACAAGTACTTCTGAGCTGGATGCATTTGTGGACGCAATAATTAAGATTTCGAAATTGTGAGTTTAGGAAAGGTTTTTGCACTATTCCTTTGTCTATTGGCTTTTGAGGCATTTGCCCAGGACTTGACCACCCTCAACAAAGAACGCCTTCAACGCAACAAGATCGGAATGGTCGTGCTGGGATCCTGGGCCATCGCTAATATTGGTTCGAGTCCGATCCTGCGAGCTTCTGCGGATGGATCTCGAAAGTATTTTTATGACATGAATTTGTATTGGAACCTGGTAAATCTGGGTTTAGCTGGTTTTGGTTACTGGTCGGCCGTCACTACGGATCCATCTGTGTTTGACCTTGGAAGCACGCTTTCGGAGCAGGCGAGCATGGAGAAAATCCTACTTTTCAATGCCGGATTAGATGTTGGCTACATGTTGGGAGGCCTTTATTTGATTGAAAGGTCCAGACGAGGAGGCCGCAATTCGGAACGTTTGAAAGGCTTTGGCCAATCGATCATTTTGCAAGGTGCCTTTCTTTTTGGGTTTGATCTTGTCTTCTTCATCGCACAAAATAGGGGAGGTAGTCAAATGATGGACCTGCTTTCCAGTATGCATGTAGGACCTTCCGGTCTTTCGCTTTCAATAAATTTCTAACACCATGCCCATCCTCAAGAAGGTACTTATTGCTCCCGATAAATTCAAAGGTTCTCTGACTGCCATGGAAGCTGCTGAGGCTATAGCGGCAGGGTTGAATAGATGTGAACATTTCCAATTTGAGACCACCTTGCATCCGTTGGCAGATGGTGGTGAGGGTACCCTGGAATTGCTGCAAGACATTTTGGGTTTAGAGGAGGTGTCTCAGACTGTTTCGGATCCGTTATTTAGGGAAATGGAGACTTATTATCTCCGAAAAGACGATCATGCCTTCGTAGAAATGGCATTTGCTTCAGGTCTTCAACTTTTGAAACCAGAAGAAAGAAATTGCAGGCAAACGACTTCACTCGGTACTGGTCAGTTGATCAGGCATGCCATTGATCATGGCTGTCGCAAGGTGTCGTTGTTCATTGGTGGAAGCGCCACGAATGATGCGGCGATGGGAATTGCAGCAGGTTTGGGATGCCGCTTTCTCGATGAAAATGGTAGAGAATTATCACCGATAGGTGAGCATCTACAGGCGGTTTCGAAGATTGAGCGGACCTGGCAACCTCCGGACGCAGTCACTTTTGAAGTCATCTGCGATGTCAAGAATCCATTTTTTGGAACTGAAGGTGCTGCCTTTACCTACGCGAAGCAGAAAGGCGCCACTGAGGATGATATTGTATTCCTGGACAACGGACTCCGTCACTTTGCTGAGGTGTTGGGTGACTATGGTCAAGACATTTCAACCATGCCCGGAGCTGGTGCCGCGGGTGGAGTAGGGGGAGGCATGGTTGGATTGTTCAATGCTTCTCTGGTTTCCGGGATAGATTTTGTCATGGAATTGACGGCTTTTGAAGATCGTGTGAAGGAGGTAGATTGGGTCTTGAGTGGCGAGGGGAAACTGGATCTGCAAACGTTGCATGGCAAGGTTGTGGCTGGCGCTGGGACCGTGGCGAAGAAGCATCAGAAAACCTTTGCTATTTTCTGCGGCGTCGCCGCTGAAGAGCTACGAATCCAGATGCCATTCGATGCTGTAGCGTTGATGGAAGTGATGTCTTTGGCTCAATCACAGGCTCACGCTATGGAGAACGCGGCGGGGTTGCTGGAGGATTTGGCCTACAATTTTGCTTCTTCCTACGCGGGGGGCGCTGCGTAGTCTTGTGTTTCCCTCAGCTTGAAGTTGCTCAGTTCATCACGTAATGTTCTCACCACATCTGCCATTTCCTGGACTTTTCTCATGTATAGCTCCATACCACCAGCTATTTCTTCGGTGGCACCGGCAACTTCTTTCGTTCCGGCGGCTGTTTGCGCGGCAAATACTACAACACGTTCCATGACGCTCACCAAAGTTTCGATGTCTTTCTGTTGGTGCTGGGCCTGATCCAGGATTTCCATTGAATCATCGAAGGTCTCTTCAGAAGAATTTACAATTTCTGAAAAGACCTTTTCCAGTGCAGCAGTCACCGCCTTGCCTTGTTTTACGCCTGTATGCGTCTGCTCAGCTGCTTCCTGAGCTACCTGAGTGTCGTTCTGGATGGCACCTACAAGCTTTTCGATTTCGGTGGTGGATTTTTTTGAGTTTTCAGCGAGCTTTCTAATTTCCTCGGCTACTACAGCGAAACCCCTTCCAGCATCTCCGGCCTGTGCAGCCTCAATGGCGGCATTCAAGGCCAAAAGGTTGGTTTGGCCGGCAATGTCCTGGATGACGGAGAGGAACTCTACGATTTCGCTGGATCGTTTCCCCAGGGTATCCATGCTAGCTTTTGTGTATTCCGAATATCTGGAGATGATACCGATGCTTTTTCTCACATCTCCAACCAAAGTGACCCCCTCTTTAGCTTTGCCAACCCCTTTTTTTGCGGCTATCGTGATGGAGGAAGACTTCTCGTTCATCGATTTGGCGCTCTCCAGTACCTTTTCAAAATTCGAGGAGGCCACATCCGCTGTCGCTACCTGATTTTCCGCTCCTACACCCATTTGCGAAATGGTGGTAGCGACCTCCTTAGTGCTCATGTTTATTTCTGCTCCGGATGCCAGCATTTCTTGCGAGAAGCCCTCGATCTGCGTAGCGCTGGATTTAATTTTTGTAAGTAACTCATTGATACTTGCCAAAGCCAGGTTCAATTGCCGGGCCAGGGCCGAAATATCCCCATTGCTTTCTGTCGTGTACGTATTAGTAAGATCCCCATGAGCCATCGCATCCGCTATCTCGATTAGAGAACTCACCCTTTCTTCGACTGATGATAGTAAGCTGTTAGTGCTTTCGGCGAGGTCCCTCCATGTGCCGCTCTTGCCCTGTGTATCCACCTTGGTGGCCAGTTTTCCATCAATTCCAACTTCATTCAAGGCCATGCTAGCCTCAGTGGCAATATCCACGAGGTTGTCGCGCAATTCTATCAAGGAAAACCCCAAATGGTCCCTCTCACTCAGGATTTCCAACTCAGCATCCAGCTCACCTCTTATGAGACTTTCGGCAAACCTGGATTTTTGCCTCAGGCTCTCTGTCAGCTCACCTATGGCCTGATGGGCCAGATACAATTCGTCGCGACTTTTGACTCCATTGGTCTTTGGGAAACTCCCGGCGGCGAGCATCATTACATTGTGCTGCATGAGGTTTATGCTTCGACCAAACCTGTTGATTCGAAATGTCAGGAGGAAGATGCCAATCCCTGTGATGGCCAATAGCAGAATTACCAGTAAGAAGATATTGAGTCGGATCCTGTCATTGGCTTCCTCGATAGATTTTGAAATGAGTCCTTCTAGTTGGAACACCAGTACCTGAACGATTCCACTTATTTCACCTTTCAATCCATCCTGATCCGTGAGGCCGATTCGTGCTTGAATTGAAACTGTTTTTTCGAAAGCGCTTTGATAATCCGATAGCCTCTTGACAAGAAGGTTTTTACGCTCTTCAGTAGCATATATACGCTGTATGTGATCTTTGAAATCGAATATGGCCTGTCGAAACTTGTCTTTGTAGATCAGATCATAGCTAAGGAAAAAGTCCTTCTCATGCCGTCTGAGCATCAGCAGTAAGGATCTGTCATAGTCGATATCCACTTCTTCAACCTCATGGATGGTATTGCGTAGCTGCCCAATTAGCCCATGGTCCTTGAAACCCTTTTCCCGAGTGAGTTGCACGAGTTTAAGAAACCGATTTTCATATTGCGTCTTAAGCAGCTGGATGCTGTCGTAGTTTGCTTTGTGGATGATGCTGGCATCTTGCAACTGCAGGCTTATAGCTGCCAGTCGCTCCATTATCAGGTTGTGTTCGTTCAATTCGGGACTATCACCTTTAGGCAGGAATTCGGAGCCTTTGAAACCCTCACTCAAAAAGGCCTGTCGCTGAGTTTGGGCCTGAAAAACAAGCGATTGGAATCGAAGTAAGTTGGACTTGATGCTTTCCAGCTCCGTGAGCCTGCTGACGGTGTTGTACGTCCAAAGGGCGAAAAGAAAGCAACCAACATAGGGAATTAGGAATTTTCCGGGCAATCCTCGGATATTGCCGGATTTCTGCAGGATATCTGAATTTGTCATTGTCAAGCTGGTTAAAGGCTTTCCATGATGACAACGAAATCCAGACCTACGTACCATTTGCAGGATAAGAACTTGTTGGGGTTCCCGCCTCCTGTTCAACAAATATCAATGGTAGCGCTGATTCTAGTCATTCGGCTACTAGCTGGAAGGTGAAAAATTAGCATCAAAGTTTGCCGATGCAGTCAAGTCGAAGATCATTCCTAAAAATTTCAGCCGCAGGTGTGGGATCAGCGGCAGTAGCGACCTCGTCTATGCACTGGCTGAACGGTGCTGTAATTGACCAGTCCATCCCCGCCCCAACCAATCCTGAGCGCACCCCGACCTACTGTGAAGTCTGCTTTTGGAAGTGTGCAGGGTGGGTGGTTAAGAATGAACAAGGAGATATCTGGAAAGTGGAAGGACACAAGGATGATCCGCATTGCAATGGCCGCCTTTGCCCCAGAGGGACGGGCGGTGTGGGTATGTACCATGATGAGGATAGACTCAAACATCCCCTGATCCGCACCGAAGAGAATGGCAAGCAGTATTTCCGTCAAGCTTCCTGGCCGGAAGCCATCACCTATATCGGTGACAAGATGAAGCAAATTGCCAAGGACTATGGACCTGAATGTATGGCACTTTTCACGCATGGCTCCGGAGGGAAGTTCCTGGGCCATCTGTTGAAGGCCTATGGCTCCCCCCACATCACGGCACCTAGTTTTGCCCAGTGCCGGGGACCTCGCGAGGTTGCTTTTTATGCGACGTTTGGTGAAGGTGTTTTGTCGCCGGAAAGGACGGATATCCGAGATACCCGTTGCCTGGTCTTGATCGGTTCACACATCGGCGAAAACATGCACAATGGCCAGGTACAGGAAATGTCCGAAGCCATCGATAAGGGAGCCACAATCATCACCGTTGATCCCAGGTTTTCCACGGCGGCCAGCAAATCAAAGCATTGGTTGCCGATAAAGCCTGCCACAGACTTAGCACTGCTCCTGAGCTGGATACATGTAATTATCAATGAGGGGTGGTATGACAAAGAATATGTCGAGAAATACACTTTCGGTTTCGAGCAACTGAAGGCCCATGTAGAGCCCTATACTCCTGAATGGGCTTATGGCATCACTACCATCGACCCCGCAACGATCCGGGAGACTGCGAGGGAAATGGCAAGTGCTTCACCCAGCGTAATTGTGCACCCGGGAAGGCATGTTACCTGGTACGGGGATGATACGCAGCGACTTCGAGCAGTAGCAATCCTGAATGCCCTGCTAGGTTCCTGGGGCAGGAGAGGAGGTTTTTACAATCCCGAGAAAGTGGACATTCCAAGTTTTCCACATCCTCCCTATCCCCAACCTAAGCGTAACTACATGGAGGCCTTGGAAGGAAAATACCAACTGGCGACGGAAGTAATAAGCAACGGAATTTGCGAAGTCACACATCCTTCTCCCGAGCGCGACTGCAACATCAAGGGTTGGATTGTGAATGGGACTAACCTTATTCATACGTTGCCTGACCAGCAAAGCACCTTAAAAGCCATTGAAGCTTTGGAACTTCTGGTAGTCATCGATACCATGCCCATGGAGATTACAGGCTATGCGGATGTGATTCTTCCCGAATGCACCTACCTTGAGCGCTATGATGCGATACGAAATTCTCCGCATCGGGAGCCGGTAATATCACTACGAATGCCAGCGACTAAGCCTAAGTACAATACTAAACCTGATTGGTGGATTGCGCAGCAGTTGGGGTATGAATTGGGACTCGACGATTACTTCAAATACCGTGACATAGAGGAGGTCCTGGATTGGCAACTGAAGCAAGTGGGCAGCTCCATTGTGGAGATGCAGCAGATCGGTGTGAAGAAGTTTGATCGACCTTACGACGATCTCTATTTTCTGGAAGGTCAGGATGTGGAATTCAATACCAACACAGGGAAGATTGAGCTATACGCTACTGAAATGGCGAATGAGGGGTTTGACCCTTTACCCAGCTTCACGAAGCACCCCGAACCACCACCAGGATATTACAGGCTGAATTACGGAAGGTCGCCTGTACATACCTTCAGCAGAACCTCCAATAATCCGAATTTGGCGGAAATTATGCCCGAAAATGAATTGTGGGTAAACCCTAAAGTCGCGATGAGCCTGGGGTTGGTAAGTGGGCAACCTGTATGGCTGAAGAATCAAGATGAGGTTGTTTCTACCTTTTCCATTAAAGTTAGGATTACGGAGCGGATCAGATGGGACTCCGTCTATATGGTTCATGGTTTTGGACATTCCAATAAGAAGTTGAGACGAGCGTATGGAAAGGGTGCCAGCGATACAGAATTGATCAGCAATGTAATGCTGGATCCAATCATGGGAGGTACAGGTATGAGGGGAAACTTTGTGAGCATTCTGACTAAGAAACCTAAAAAAGCAGTACTATCATGAGGTATGCAATGGCCATAGACACGAAGAAATGCGTCGGATGCAGCGATTGCGTCATTGCCTGTCAATTGGAGAACAACGTGCCAGCGGGCTATTGTAGGGAATGGATAGTAGAGACAACAATCGGCACCTATCCAACCCTAGATCTGGAATTCAGGTCTGAAAGGTGCCATCATTGTGCCAATGCACCCTGCGTCAGATGTTGCCCCACAGGAGCCAGCCATATAGAAGAAGGTGGAGTGGTATTGGTTACACCGGACAAGTGTATCGGCTGTGGTGCATGCATTGCTTCGTGCCCCTATGATGCAAGGTATCCTCATCCCGATGGGTATGTTGACAAATGCACCTTCTGTATCCACAAAGTGCGTAGGGGAGAACAACCCGCTTGCGTGGAAGTTTGCCCCACGAATTGTCTCTATTTCGGAGATTTGGATGATCCGAACAGTGAAGTCTCCAGGAAGATCAAAGAGAGAAAATACAAACGACTGAAAACGGAAGCTGGTACCGACCCACAACTATATTTTTTGACTTGACATGAAGGAGGAAATCATTATCAGCGGTAGAATGAATGCCAAAGTCGATCCCTTTTTACACATCTGGGGATGGGAAATTGCTGTATACCTGTTTTTAGGTGGTCTGGCCGCGGGTCTTCTCTTTTTTGCTTCTTTCTACTACCTGAGGGGTAAGGAGAAGGACTATCCGGCAACAATAAAATGGGCGCCGATGGTGGCACCGGTACTGTTAGTCTGTGGCCTGTTGGCCCTATTCCTCGACTTGCATCACAAATTTTATTTCTGGAGACTTTATACTACTGTGAAGTTGGCTTCGCCCATGAGTTGGGGCGCATGGACTCTACTGGTAATTACCCCCCTATCTTTCATCTGGAGCGCGACCTACATTCGGGAATTGTGGCCTTCCTGGGATTGGAAACTCCTATGGCTCAACCAATTCGAAGCATTTTGCATCAAACACCGAAAGGTTATGGCTTGGATACTGGTCATCTATTCAATTATACTTGGTATATATACTGGCATCTTGCTTTCAGCTTTCAATGCCCGGCCACTGTGGAATACATCGATTTTGGGGCCCTTGTTTTTGGCATCCGGCCTCTCTGCTGGAGCAGCAGTAATTGTCCTTTTTGCGAAGAGCGAGTTAGAGCGAAAGCACTTTAGCCAGATTGATTTGGTCGTTATCGGGGTGGAGCTTTTTTTGATTATTCACCTTTTCATGGGTTTGCTGGCAAGTACCGAAGTACAGATTGAAGCGGCGAGACTCTTTTTGGGAGGCCCATATACATTGCCATTTTGGATTTTCGTTGTGTTTTTGGGAATGGTTGTTCCAGCGGTTTTGGAAGTACTAGAATTAAGGGGCCAGCGAATTCCTGCGCTCATCCCTGTTCTGCTGATTCTTGCGGGAAATATTGTATTGCGATTCATAGTTGTTTATGCCGGTCAGGCCACCAGATATCTCTACTAGCCATGTCACACCATAACTACATTACCGGGAAGTCGAAGTATATGAACCCTTATCTCGCGGGGATCATCCTCGGACTGGTACTGCTCCTGAGCTTTTACCTGACAGGAAGGGGGCTTGGAGCGAGCGGAGCCATGAAGAGTGTGGTCGTCAGTTCGATCGAGGTGGTGAGCGAGGACAAAGTCGCAGCTTCTGATTTCTATTCGAAATATGTGACCAATGGCCAGAATCCCATGAAGAGTTGGTTGGTATTTCAGGTGTTTGGCGTGCTTGTAGGGGGATTTCTATCTGGAGCCCTGGCAGGTCGTCTCAAGTTCAAGACCGAGCATGCGCCTGGCATCACCAGTAAACGACGATTGATCATGGCCGTGCTGGGAGGTGTTTTATTTGGCTTCGGTTCGCAATTTGGCCGAGGGTGCACCAGTGGTGCTGCGTTAAGTGGGATGGCCACGCTATCATTGGCAGGCTTCGTTACCATGATTGCCATTTTTGGCACTGCTTACCTGTTTGCTTATTTCTTCAGAAAAAACTGGATCTAATGGGACCGATTATACCGATTTTTGAAATTTCCCAGGAGCTAAATTTCCTGATCGCCTTCGTCATAGGCATCGGATTTGGTTTCGCACTGGAGCAGGCTGGTTTCTCATCAAGCAGGAAACTGGCAGGGATGTTCTACGGCTACGACACCACTGTCTTGAAGGTCTTCTTCACGGCGGCCATTGTCGCCATGCTTGGGTTAGTTTTTCTCAACTACTTCCAGATGATCGACATGAGCATCGTTTATGTGAACGAATACTATATCCAATCCGCGATTATTGGAGGTGTCATCATGGGTATAGGGTTTATTGTCGGTGGATTTTGCCCAGGGACGGGGGTGTGTGCGGCAGCCATCGGAAAAATCGATGCCATGGCCTATCTCGGCGGTAGTCTGATTGGCATATTCCTCTTTGGTGAGACCTACGCGTGGTGGAAGGATATCTACCTGCGGGATTATCTTGGTGGTGTCAAGATTTCCGCAACCCTGGGCATTTCAGATGGATTGATGGTTATGGCCGTGGTCATCATGGCGGTCCTGATGTTTTGGCTGGGCGAGTGGGCGGAACAAAGGTTCCGACGTCCTGACATATCTAAAGAACTGTAGTTATGAATATTCGGATCGTATTTTCCATCATCATTCTGGCTCTCGGGGTAACCGCGGCCATGATCCCCGGTCGTACCAACGATTCACTGGCACTCGATGAAAAGGCCCTGTTGCAGGAGATTCTGTTGGAAGAAAACCACCTTAATGTAGATGAAGTGGCAGAGCTGATCATTTCGGGAGATCCCGCGGTCCAGTTGATAGATGTTAGAAGTAACGAAGTATACCCAAGCAATGCATTGCCAGGAGCTATCAACATTCCACTGGACAGTGTGCTATCGGCAAACTTCGAATACCTCTTTGATCAACCCGACAGGCGAAATGTGATCTACAGCGAGAATGACAAAGCTGCGGCCCAGGTCTGGATGATCGTGAGGCAGCGAGGCTACGGTAGCAACTATCTGATGAAGGGAGGCTTGGAGCACTGGAATCGTACCATATTGAATCCCGAATCTCCAGAAGCTACTGCTTCCAGGGAGGCATTTGACTTGTACGCGAAGCGCTTGGCTTTCAGGCAGTTTTTCACAGGAGCCGAGGCACTACCGAAAGCGAATGTTCAACCCATTCTGCCTGTCAGAGGTAAAAAGAAACGTCGTGTGGAGGGGGGCTGTTCCTGACCAAACCAAAATATGAAGCCTATGAAATCATCATCTGCAAGGCCCTTGGCAATCATTACCTTGTCCCTCTTGGGGTTTTTGTTGATTGTCAGTTTGGTAAGTGAGCGATCAGGATTCAAATTGACAGGCGAGGAGATGCTCGCGGTAGTTTCGGGAAAGAACTACGAGGTAAAGCTTGGTGATTTATCGCAGACAGATAAGGTCCTGTTCCTGGATTTACGAAGCGCGAGGGATTTTGCATTGGCAAATCCTGAGCTTAATGTGATCAACATACCCATCGGTGCAATGCTGGAAGATCAGTACAAAACTGTGTTGGCCAGTGATGCTAAGAAAATCATCCTACCACACGACCCGACGCAAGCGCATCAGGCGTGGATGTTACTCACGCAATTGGGCCACGAGGATATCTATGTGCTTGAGTCTGATTCGGTACCTCCTAATTGAACACTGGCACTTCCCAATGGGTTAGCAATCCATGAATGCCCTTATCTTGGCCCTAATCCTTTTGCCACTATCACAGCAAGATCCTTTGCAGCAATTTCGCTGGGAAAACCGATTGGTGATCATAGTGGATGATGAAAGCACATTAGCAGTGGAGCAATTGGAGGCTTTCGACGCTATGTCAGATGATATGGCGGTCCGCCACATGAAATTGTTGATTGCAAAAGATAATCACATTTCGGTGGGTGATGAGACCTTTGAAATCCACCAATTGCGAGGCGCTCTGGGCCTGAAAGATGGGAGATTTCAAGTCATTTTGATCGGCAAGGATGGTGGGATAAAATTTCGATCCGATACCTTCGTCCACCCCAAACAAGTTTTTGATCTAGTAGATACTATGCCTATGCGAAGGGCGGAAATGCGTCGAAATAATCCATGAGAATTGCTTGCATTGGAGATCTCCATGGTGTGGATCGTTGGAAAGAGGTGACTGACTTACAGGTAGATCACATCGTATTTGTGGGCGATTACGTGGATTCACACACGCTCTCCGACGAAACGATCCTGAAGAACTTCAAGGAGATTTTGGCATTCAAGGCGGGTAAACCTGATGAGGTCACGTTGTTACTAGGCAACCATGACATTCACTACCTGTACTTTCCAAAGTTCAGAAGCACCGGCTTTCGTGATACTATACACGGGGTGCTTCAGGAATTATTCCAATCAAGCCAATCCAGCTTTCTAGCGGGAAGGGCTTTTGGAAATTATATCTTCACCCACGCCGGACTATCCAGGCAGTGGGCCACCACTCACCTCGGCCCTAACCTGGGAGCAGGGGAATTAGCTCATCGCCTGAACGCCATGCAAAAAAGCCCCGAAGAGCTCAACAAACTGGCCGAGATAGGCGTCGCGAGAGGCGGTACCCATGGTTATGGTGGGCCTTTTTGGTGCGACTACAGAAAGGAGTTAGTCCCGGATCCCTATCCAGGCATAAACCAGGTCGTAGGACATACCCAATCTACCTTTCTTATGAGAAATGAGGTGGGGGGCAACGACCTGATAGATGTCAATTACCTGGCCTACTCAGAAGAACCCATTTTTATTTTAGAATTAGATGAATAAGAAAAGAATAAAGCCAGGACCCGGTCAGGAGTCCGTTTGGGACTATCCGCGGCCACCAAAACTGGAGAAGTTCACCGGACACCTCAGGATCGTTTTTGGAGGAGAGGTCATTATGGACTCCAACAATGCATATAGGGTCCTGGAGACCAGCCACCCTCCTACGTTTTATATCCCGGAATCGGACTTCAAATCCGGTGTGTTGATCCCTACTCCAGGAAGTTCCTTTTGTGAGTTTAAGGGAACCGCTCACTACTATGATCTGAAACTCGGAGGCCACATAGCGAGGAAAGTCGCCTGGGGTTATAAGAACCCAAGTCCGGGATTCAAAGACATTGCCAATCACATTTCGGTCTATGCGCATAGGGTGGATGCCTGCTACGTCAATGACGAGCAGGTTCAGCCCCAGGAAGGTGACTTCTACGGTGGTTGGATCTACTCAAAGGTTGTTGGACCTTTTAAAGGATCAGCTGGAACCTGGGGCTGGTGAAGTCATTCGTATCGCAACGATCTGACCGGATTGGCTAACGCAGCAGCCAAAATTCTGGAGATCGATGTCGCCAATGAAATCATCACAACAAGTACCATCGGAGCCAGGAAAGTGAGCAGGTCGAAGGGCTTGTAGTAATCAAAGATCGAACTTATCATCAATTCAGTGACGTAATACCCGGAGACCAACCCAAGCACTGACCCTATTGCCATGATGATCAGAAAGGGCTTATTGATCATGTATAGTATTTGGGGTATAGGGGCTCCCAAGACTTTTCTGATACCGATCTCCTTTATGCGCTTCATGATGTTGAGCGAGACAAGGGTGAACAATCCCAAGGCAGACAGCACAACTGAGAGCACCGCCATGAAGCCAAACACGATTACGATATTGTTATTAACCTCCTTGGCCATTCGGATAATGCCCAGTTGGTCCTGGAAGAACCCCTGGAACGTTCGATTGGGGATTTTAGCGGTCCATTCTGTTTCAAGATCCGCATAAATTCCCTTGAGCTTGTCCGGTGCCGCCTTAGCTACCAGGAAGTACCTGCGGTCGTCCTTGGCAAGCCTGATGCCGTAAGGTTGTACTTCGTTCCAGAATCCGTGCTGGTGAAAGTCTTTGGCAACACCGATTATTGTCAGTTTAGTACTGTCGTCGATGGTTATACGCTTTCCGATCGGGTCTTTCCAGCCAAATTCACCAGCCAATCTTTCGTTTACGATGAGTGCATTTTCTTGATCGGATTGCTTCAAGTTGGGATCAAACCATCGACCGGCCACCATTTTCAATTCCATCACTTCTTTGTAATTGGCACCCAGATTCATCATCATGGATTCAATCTTCTGACCTGCATGTTCCAGGGTCTGGGAGTAGTCCCCTCTGCCCAGGTGATTCCCGGAATCCGAATACCCGTCAATATCTGGGTGGCTTCTGAAAAAGGGCTCCATTTTGGCGAAGTCCGTGGCATTCTCGACCTGTATCCCTACAAGGCGGTCCCGATTGAAGCCTACATCCGCTTCGTCCTGAAAGTGGGCGTTTTGGATGAATGCAAACCCGCAGAATAGGGTCATCACCGTCAATACATACTGAAAGCCCAAAAGGAAGCGGGAGAACCTGCTTGAGCCTGAAATTTTCAAAGAACCGCGTAAAATCTGCACTGGATTGAAAGCACTCACATACAAAGAAGGGTATGATCCCGCGATGACCGAGGTGAGCAACAGCATACCAATCAGGAATAGATAAAAAGCATATCCCGCGCGAAAGTCCAGGTTCAGCTCAACACCTTCCCACAAAGCCCCATATTCCGGGACAACATAGTTGGAGAATACGAGCGATACGAGGACAGCAATGAAGCAGATCAATAGGTTTTCCCCCATGAACTGGAGTACCAATTGGAATCTACTTCCGCCCATAGTCTTTCGCACGCCGATCTCCTTAAGCCGTTTGTTGGCCATAGCCAGGGAGGTATTGGTGAAGTTGAAGCAGGCAATCAAGAGCATGAGTAGTGCCATAACCGGAGGTCCTATCACAGCGGCGATGTGCATACCGCCACCTATCCAGTTGGCGTAGATTTTTGATGTCGTTCCGGCAAATTCCTCGTAGGGCATGAGCGAGTACTTGGCAATCTTCCAATCCTCTCTCGCTTCATTCTGTACCGCCACATAGTTCTGAAGGAGACGTTCAACTTCCCTGGCCTCCTCTGGACTGCTGATTTGAAAGAACGTGGCAGCGATGAAGTTATCCCAGACATTTCTATCATAATCGTTTAAGGTGAAATAGTTGTCGTAGAGGCTTATTAGGTCGAAATCCATGGTACTATTTGCTGGAACTTCCTTCAAAACGCCTGCCACCAAATAAGTCACCTCCTTGTCGCTGTCGCTGATCAACGTAATGGATTCGCCGATGGGGTTTTGCTCCGCGAAATAGACTTCTGCCGTCTGTTTGGATAAGAATATACTTCTGGGATCACTCAGCAAATCAGCATTCCCCGACTCCAGAGGGAACGTAAACATTTCGAAAAAACCTTCTTCCACAAAAGCCACTACTTTCGAAAGGACTTTGTCACCTTTCTTTACTGTGAGCCTTGGATTGTTGAGTCGAACAGACCTGTTGATGGCACTGATGTCCTGGCTAGCTGCTTCACCCAATGCTATAGGGTTCATGCCAAAGGTTGTGAATCCATTATCAGAAGATTTATGGATATGCACTTTATAGATCTCATCAATGTTTTCATGAAATTCGTCATACCCCAACGCAAAAGAGGAGTTGAAATACGCGACTGTACAAGTTGTCAGTGCCAGGGCCAGCCCCAACACATTGATGAAGAGGTAGAAGTTATTCTTTAGCAGGTTTCTGACGGAGATGAGGAAGTAATTTCTGAACATGGTGAAGGCTTTGGTCTCCATTTTACCAATTGGGTGCCAGGATTATCAAATATCTGTTATTCAGTGGTTTACAAAATGATACAGTGGAATCTTAACGTCCGCTATCGTACAGATTGACCCAGGCCGAACACTTTTTGTAGTCTCGATTTATGGCCGTTGTGAACTGCCAAAATTCATGGGTTAGCCTAACGAGAATCAGCCACCTAAATTACCGGAGGGGCTACTTTCACCTTGACCCGAATGGGCCGAATTCATCTTGCCGAAAAACCAAAAATGGATTTACAGAAAACTGAAAACAGAATTGTATGGCCAACGGTCGTCCTAAGGATCTTTATCGGGTGGCATTTCTTGTACGAAGGTGTTACCAAGGTGTATAATCCGGCTTGGACATCCAAAGGTTATTTGCTCAGCGCCGACGGATTTATGGATGGGTTTTACCAATGGTTAGCTTCGGATTCACTGGTCGGAGTGGTTGATGCACTCAACATTGGGGCACTCCTATTTGTAGGGGCCACGCTGATACTCGGGATTTACGAGCGAGCAGGTAGTTTGGCGGGTTTTGCACTGCTGATGCTCTACTATTTTGCGCACCCGGCATTTCCTTGGTTGCAGCAAGGGCCAACAGAGGGTAACTACTGGTTGATCAATAAGAACCTGGTTGAAGCGGCGGCTTTGATGGTACTCTACATGCTACCCACCGGAAGACATTTCGGCCTGGAAATCCTGCTCGTCAAAAAACAAATAAAAACATCTTAAACATGCCGTGGACTAGAAGAGAAATTTTGAAAGGTCTTGGTGGGATTCCGATCCTGGGCGCTGCCTGGACTGCCGGCAGCATACACACTACAAGGAAGCGATCGGAAAAAGCTGCCCTGTTGGAAAAACTACAGATTGATGCAGCGGTTCCTAGGGAAACGGGACCAATGGACGGAGACGCCATTCGAGTCGGCATTGTTGGGTTTGGTATTCGCGGCAAGCAATTGTGCAGGTCTTTGGGGTTTGCGACAAACGATTGGCTGCTCGCCATGAAGGACGCAAACGCAGCCAATAGCCGTGATACCCGACTTAGCGAGTTTCTTGATCAGGAGGACCTAAATGTGAAACTGACGGGAATTTGCGATGTCTTCGATGTTCAGGCTCAGATAGCACTTGATTCCTTCAGTACTGAGGATAATCGTATCAAACGCTACCGTACGCATACTGAGATGATTGAAAGCGGCGAGATAGATGCCATCATCATCGCCACTCCCGATCACTGGCACGCGCCCATGGCGATTGACGCGCTTAAAGCTGGTATCCATGTCTACGTGGAGAAGCCCATGACGCATACGATAGCCGAAACATACGAGCTAAAGGCAGCAGCTGAAAATACCAGGGCGGTTTTTGCAGTAGGGCATCAGCATAGACAAACACAGAGTTTCCTGACAGCCAGGGAAATCGTGAATGAGGGTGTTTTGGGGCATGTTTCGTTGATTTCCACCCACACCAACCGTAATGACGACAACGGAGCCTGGCAATATGATATACACCAACGAGCCAACGCCAAGTCCATAGATTGGGACTTGTTTCTTGGTCCTGCTCCAAACGTTCCATTCAATAAGGAGCATTTCTTCAGATGGAGGAAGTGGTGGGCCTATGGTTCGGGACTTTCCGGTGATCTGATGACCCATGACTATGACAGGCTGAATTGCGTGCTTAATATGGGAATTCCAAGGTCCGTAACGGCTTCGGGAGGTATCTACACGCACAAGGATGGACGCAATGTCCCCGATGTGATGCAGATCAATATGGAATTTCCAAATTACACGACAGGTACCAGCCAAAAGCCAGGTAAGGAAGGCGGAATGACTTTCGTTTACAGTGCTACCTTGGGTAATCAGTACAGTCGACCTACCGTTTTGATGGGCCACGATGGCACGATGGAACTAGGCAATCGACTGACCGTATGGGCTGACCGTGGATCCACGCGATATGCCCAACTCTTCGAAGAAGAACGGATAAGTCCCAATGTTCCCATTTATCAATACGATCCTGCCGCCGATGCCGTGGATGGCGTGACCTCGGCAACAGCCCAATACTTTGCCGACAAAGGACTCCTTTGGACCTACGTCGATGGCAAGCGAGTGGATTCTACCTTCTTGCACCTACGAGAGTGGCTCAGCTGCATTCGCAACGGTGGCAGTCCGAGTTGTGGCATCAAAGAGGGTTTTGATGAGGCCATAAGTGCACATATGGGTGGATTGGCCTATAAGCTGGATCGCACCATCTATTGGGATCACAAAGCGCAGGAGATAGTTCCGATTCCGGGAATTGACCTGGACGAAGTATTACTCAAAAATCAAGAAAAATATCAGATGGCAAGTCAAGTGACTTGAAGATACAACCCAAAATTCGACAGTAATGAATAAGATTCTAGTACCCACAGATTTTTCCGAGTTGTCGCAGCAGGCATTGGACTTTGCCGTGGATATGGCACGTTATGCTGTAGCCGAGGTTCAAGCAGTTCATTTCGTGCAGGTAGCGACCGAGGAGGTGACACTGGTCACTGCGGATACGGCCGTAGTCGGAACTACAGAGGAGTCCCTTTACAACATTCAATTGATGCGTACCAACAAGCAAAAGCTCGACAAGATCGTAGCGAAGTACGAGGAAAGCGGTGTGACTGTGACAGCAGAGCTGGCAGGGGGTGGATTCCTGAATGGCATAAAGCACTTCACCAAAAAGTATGATACCAGTATGGTCATTATGGGAACATCCGGTGAACAGAATATCGAGGAATTCTTCTCTGGAAACCATACCGAACAGTTGATAGAGCACCTCGGTATTCCGGTGATTTCCATGAAACAGCCGGTACTTTACGGCAAGGTCCGGGATATTATGCTGGCAGTAGACCTCAAAGAGCAATATTCCCCATCCGCTCTGAGGAAAATGAAGGACGCTTTATTAAATTTCAATGCGAAAATCCATTTTGTCTCGGTGATTAAGCCTGACGATAAGGATAAGTCCAGTCACCACAAGCAGTTGGAGCTGTTGGCCCAAAGGATGCATCTGACAGAAGCTGAACTTCACATGATAGAAGCTGAAAACGTGGAGCAAGCGCTGAAGGACTATGCCGTGAAGGCCGGGGCGGGTACAATCGCTGTATTGTCTGAGGCAAAATCTGGCTTGTGGAGATTTATCCAGAGTTCATTGGCGATGCATTTGAGCAAGGATTTTGATATTCCAATTATGACATTGAATAAGAGATTCTACGAGTGAATCATAAGAAAGAAACTGATGTCCACGGATCACGTGGAATGAACAAATCAAGTTACGACAAGCACATCAAGGAGCTCAATGTAAGACTCGTCCATTTACAGCAATGGGTGAAAAAAGAGGGTCTGAAGGTGCTTGTCCTTTTTGAAGGCCGTGATGCTTCCGGAAAGGGAGGTGTGATCAAAAGGATCACAGCACCGCTGAACCCACGAGTATGTAGGGTGGTCGCCTTGGGAGTACCCACTGAAAAGGAGAAGACGCAATGGTATTTTCAGCGATATGCGGAGCATTTGCCCTCCGCCGGGGAAATTGTCCTTTTTGATCGTAGTTGGTACAATCGGGCAGGTGTGGAGCGTGTGATGGGATTCTGCACCGACGCAGAGTATGAGGAGTTTCTGCGGTCCTGCCCTGAGTTTGAGCGGATGCTTGTGAGGTCTGGTATTATTCTGATCAAATACTGGTTTTCGGTGAGCGATGAGGAACAGGAACGCCGATTTCAAGAGCGAATCACCAATCCGGTTAAGAGCTGGAAATTCAGTGCCATGGACCTCAAGTCACGGGAGAAATGGCTGGAGTATTCAAAAGCCAAGGACATGATGTTTGCACATACTGATACCAAGCAGTGCCCCTGGCATGTGGTCAACGGTGATGACAAGAAGCGAGCAAGACTCAACTGTATTCATCACTTCCTGAGTTTGGTTCCTCACAAACCGTTTGTGCCTGAGTACTTTGAGCTTCCCCCAATACCGCAACACAAAGGTTATGTCAGGCCACCAATGGAATATCAGACCTTTATTCCTGATGTTTACTAGCCTTCGGTCGGACTAAATAAATGCCGTCCATCTTCTAAAAGGTCTGCAAATCGCAGTTCTCTGTCAATTCAGGGTTTCAGGACTCTCCTAATTGATTATATTCGGACAAAACCTAACCCCCGAAGAATGACTAAGGAGAAAAGATTTACGTTCATAGTGGCCTTGATTGTGGCCTTGGGCGGATTTTTGATGGGATTTGACGCTTCCGTGATCTCAGGTGTTGTCAAGTTCATTGAACCTGAATTTCAACTCACAAAACTGCAATTGGGCTGGTCCGTTAGCTCCTTGACGCTGACTGCAACCTTGGCCATGCTCGTCTCAGGGCCTCTGAGCGATAGAATTGGCCGACGTCAGGTACTGGTATATGCCGCCATACTATTTGCCATTTCGGCGATTGCGTCTGCCTTCGCGCCGAACTTCTTGTTTCTGGTGATTGCGCGCATGATCGGGGGGTTTGGTGTGGGAGCTGCCCTCATCATTGCACCTATGTACATTGCTGAGATTGCGCCACCGAAAATGAGAGGGCAGATGGTTTCTTTCAATCAGCTGAATATCGTGATTGGCATATCTGTAGCCTTTTTCACCAACTACCTCATTCTACAGCTGGGGCAATCCGATGCCTCATGGGCGCAGGCGCTCAAGTTCGATGACTGGAATTGGCGTTGGATGCTAGGCTTGGAGACACTACCGGCTGTACTCTACTTTTTCAGTTTATTCGCGGTACCAGAAAGTCCGAGATGGCTGGCCATGAAAGGGCGAGAGGAGGAAGCCATGGCAATCATGGTGAAAGCCAGTGGCGCTGAGGCAGCAAAAGAGCAATTGCAGACCATCCACAACAGTCTTCATCATCAGGAGGACCAAGAGCAAGGATCCTTCAAAGACCTGCTGCATCCGACATTGCGTCTGGTCGTGACAATTGGTGTGGTAGTAGCCATCCTGCAGCAGATCAC
The DNA here is from genome assembly GCA_965601475.1 of Cyclobacteriaceae bacterium. Lineage (GTDB taxonomy): Bacteria > Bacteroidota > Bacteroidia > Cytophagales > Cyclobacteriaceae > JAWPMT01. Next base: position 4,907,926 of record OZ271832.1, read on the forward strand.
GGGCATCAACTCGGTATTCTTCTATGCACCCATGATTTTTGAGCAATCTGGTATTGGCACCGATGCCTCCTTTGTTCAGGCGATTTTGGTTGGACTGACAAATCTGGTATTCACCGTCATGGCCATTCTCATGATAGATCGCTTTGGCCGTAAGCCATTGCTGAGTTTTGGTGTCGCTGGTATAGCCATCTGTATGTTCATACTGGCGGCCGGCTTTGGGTCTGCAAGGTACACGCTCACCGAGGAAAGCATGACCACGTTACCCGCTACAATCGACAAGACAAAATTGTCGGCGATGGTGGGAGTGGAGTATGAAAACGATTTAGCCTATAAGTCCGCCATTCGCGACGCCCTCGGGGATGAAGGTAAGGAGCATGAATCCACGCTCATTACAGCGGCCATTCAAATGAACCCTGCACTTATTCTCTTTGGCATATTGGGATTTGTAGCATCATTTGCCATTTCCATCGGACCGGTCATGTGGGTTCTGTTTTCAGAACTATTTCCCAATCGCATAAGAGCTATTGCCATTTCCTTCGTTGGGTTGATCAATTCGGCCATCAGTTTTTTGGTTCAGCTGGTATTTCCATGGGAACTCGCCAACTTCGGGAGCTCAATGACCTTCCTGATCTATGGCGCTTTTGCGGCCGTGGGACTGGTCTTCATATTAAGGAAAGTGCCGGAAACCAAAGGCAAATCTCTTGAGGAACTCGAAGCTATCTTAATCAAATGAGTATGAATCGATTGCAAATTTTGATCCTGGCTGTACTTGTATTCATAGCATGCAGCCCAAAATCAGACAACCAACAACAGGAAGATTCAAAGGGACCAGGGCCCATAAAGGTGGAGGTCGTAGAGGAGAATGGTTCATTCCAGCTTTATCGGGCAGGTCAACCGTACATCGTGAAAGGTGCAGGTTTGGAGTTTGGCGACAAAGAAGGGCTAAGGAGTCATGGGGCCAATTCTTTTCGTACCTGGAGAACTGAAAATGGCCGGGAAAGTGCATTGGAAGTTTTAGATAAGGCCCAAGCCCTGGGCTTTACGGTATCTATGTGTCTTGAGGTCGTGCGGGAACGGCATGGGTTTGATTACGACGATCCTGAGGCAGTGGAACGACAGTTTCAAGAGCTCAAGGCGGAAGTACTGAAGTACAAGGATCATCCCGCGCTTTTGACCTGGATCGTTGGCAACGAGCTGAACCTGCTGATGGAGAACCCAAAAATCTATGATGCGGTGAATGACATTTCCAAGATGGTTCACGAGCTCGACCCCTATCATCCAACCACCACCACAACGGCAGGCTTCAACAAGGATTTGGGAGATATTATCGCTGCTCGGGCCCCTGATCTGGACTTTCTCAGTATTCAGATGTATGGAGATCTGATCAATCTCCCCAGGTATGTGGATGAAGCTGGGTATGAAGGCCCTTATATGATTACGGAGTGGGGAGCAGTAGGGCACTGGGAAGTGCCAGCTACAGACTGGGGTGCACCTGTAGAAAATCACAGTAGTGCCAAAGCCGCCAATTATCTACGGAGTTATAAGGAGGTGATTGAACCTTACAAGGATCAAATCATCGGCAACTATGTCTTCCTTTGGGGGCAAAAGCAAGAGCGCACGCCGACCTGGTACGGTATGTTTTTGCCGACGGGGGAGGAGACTGAGACAGTCGATATAGTGCATTACATATGGAATGGTGAATGGCCAGAGAACCGTACGCCACAAGTGCAAGCAATTACTTTGAATGAGCAAGAAGGCATCGCAAGTGTGAAAGTATCAGCCAATGAGGATTGCAGTGCGATAGCCCAAATAACGGATCCGGATGGAGATGAATTGACGTACAGATGGGAAATCATGGAAGAGAGTGAGGACCTGGGAGATGGGGGAGACCAGGAAGAGGTTCCGGAGCGGCTTGAGGGGCTCATACAGGATCCAACCCTTGAAAATATTGCTTTCACGGCCCCAGGAGAAGCAGGGGCATACAGACTTTTTGTCTATGCATTTGATGGCAATAATCATGCTGCCCATGCCAATATTCCTTTTCTCGTGGAGTAGTTGATCTGCAATGCCCGATATGATATAGTATCTACGGGTACTGTTTGATATCAATTGCGGATTTCAACTCTATGCACAAGCGCTAAGTGTAGGATTTCCGAAAATTCGGGCAAAAGCTTCCGTTCACCGATTCCGTCATGATATTCTGACCTGCTATTATTAGCTTCGAGTTGGACTACAATTCTTTCTCGCCGTGATCGTCAATAGAGTCCTATCTTTCTTCCTCTTGACGCTGAGTACCGCCAATGCCTGGGGGCAGGATACTGCAGTGATTGACTCTCTTTTGACAAGGCTTAACTATGACATTACCGCTAGTCAACGCATTGAAGTATACCTCGATCTGGCTTACCAGTATCGAAGATCAGACTCGGCCAATACAGCACGATATGCCCAGCTGGCCATCCAATTGGCCGATGAAGTGGGAGATAGGGCCGCAAAGGCCGATGCCTATTATGAAATAGGATGGGCGGCTATGTCTAAGGGTCACTATGAAACTGCCAAGAACCTGTACAGTAATGTGGTGACACTCTCTGATGATGCAAATTTCCTGGAAGGCAAGGCCAAGGGGTACAATGGCCTGGGTATTATTAGCTTTTATCGCGGTCATTATGCCACTGCCCTGGACAACTACCTGAAGTCCCTGGCCGTCAGAGAAATGCTTGGCGACAGTGTGGCTATCGCCAGAAGCTACAACAACATCGGCGGAGTTTATTTCAATCAGGAAAACTACCCGCAGGCCTTGAAGTATTATTTCAGTTCTTTGAAGATCAAGGAAGCATTGGATGACTTGCCAGGATTGACCAGGAGTTGTACCAATGTGGGCCTGGTTTATAAACTATTGAATAAATATGATAGCGCGGTCCACTATTACGGCCGTTCCCTGGAGTTGAAAAAAGCTATGGGAAACTGGGAAGGTGTCGCAGACAGTCACAGCAACATTGGTCTCATCAATCAGATGCAAGGCAACCTCAAAGAAGCCCGTATTGAATATGATCAGGCTTTGGCCATCAATAAACAATTTGGAAATGAGAATGCCACTGCCCGAACCTACCAGTACCTCGGTAACTTGTCGAAGGCGGAGGGCAATCTTGACACAGCTTTGAAGCATTACCTGACGGCGTTGGACGTTTTCGAGGCACTGGGATCTAAGATACAACTCAGCTCTCTCTTGCTTGAGATCGGCGATGCCTATTGGAGAAAGCAGGATTTTTTGGCTGCACGCTCCTCATTGCAACAATCCTTGTCCTTCGCCAATGAAATTGGTTTGCTGGAGAATAAAAAAACGGCTCTGGAGCTTTTGGCCAAGGTCTATGAGGGATTAAGAGATTTTGAGCAGGCTTATACCATCCAGGTTCAGTTCAAGATGATCGCCGATAGCCTACGGAGTGATGAGCAATCCCGGCGATTGGCTCGATTGGAAGCCACTTACGAGTTTCAGAAAATCAGAGATTCCCTGGAGTATGCCAATCGAAGTGAACGTCTGCTGATGGATCAACGGATTTCCCGCGAGCAGAATCGCTCATCTGTTTTTTTGGCGGGATCCATTGTACTGCTGATTGGGCTATTCGTTACTTATCGCTTCTTTGACCTCAAGCGAAGGGCCAATCGTGAACTCATGCAGCGACATGAAGAAATTCGGAAAAGTAGGGAGGAAATTCAGCAGCAGCGAGACAATCTCGAGGAAGCTCTGGCCGAATTGCAGCGAACACAAAGCATGTTGATCCAGTCGGAGAAAATGGCTTCTATTGGGATGCTTACAGCTGGGTTGAATCATGAGATCAACAATCCATTGAATTTCATCACCGGAGGACTTTTTGGTATACACGATACGCTGGATGAAGAAACGAACAGGCAAATTAAATCCTATACTGACGTAATCAACGAGGGCGTGAAACGGATCTCATCCATTGTTCAGAGCCTGAAACGCTTCAGTCAGCAGGACCCCGATGCCAAAGCAGATTGCCGATTGGACGAGATTTTGGATAACTGTCTCGCCGTTACTGAGACAAAACGCAATGGACATGTTGCGGTGAATCGTCAATTTCTTGCGAAGTCTCCAAACCTCTTTGGTAGCGAGGTTTCTCTTTTCCAGGCTTTCTTCAATATTCTTAACAATGCTGAACAGGCCATTCAGGAAGAGGGAAGCATCACCGTCTCACTGGAGGAAGACAGCGAGCAGCTACAAGTATCGATCACGGACACAGGGAAAGGGATACCAAGGGAGGACTTACTCAAAGTGGCCGATCCCTTTTTCACCACCAAGACGGACGACCTGAGTCGCAAGGGACTTGGACTCACTATCGCCTACACCATCATCAAAGATCATAGCGGAGAATTGAGCATCGAATCCGAAGAAGGCAAGGGCACCAAGGTGGTCGTCTCACTACCACGGAGCGGTAAAGCATGAGCAATAAAAAACCCCGGATACTTGCTCCGGGGTTTTTCGCTCTGGTCCCAGGGGACCTTAGTGTTGAATGATGACTTTCTGCGTTGTGAAACGTTCAAGTCCGTCCACCTTCAATAAATAGATGCCATTGGGTAGCGATCGCAAGTCAACCTGCTGTAGACTGTTGGGTGCTACAGTTTGTAGCAGTCTCAGCCTTCCGCCGTAATCATAGAGACGCAAGCTCATACTTTCGGTTGCCTCTGAAGGTATGAAGACATTCAGGTAATCCCCTGCAGGGTTGGGATAGAAAGAATAGTCTCTCGGAACCTGCGCAATTTCAGGGGCAGAGGTTGTTTCCTCTTCAGTCGTTTCAGGAACTGACTTGGCGCCTACTTCCGGTGCCGTGGCTCCATGGAATAAGAGTGCTCCGTCTCTTGATACTTCGATCTCTTCGGCGCAAATCGCCCCTTCAAAACTCACACCTCGAGAAAGCTCCACTTCACCATGTGGTGCAAGAATGGACCCTTTGAAGGTAGCATCTCGCTTGAGCTCCACATCGTCAAGTGTGTTCAAGGTTAAGAATAAACTTTCATCATTGATATCCGGATTGAACACTGTATTAGCCCCTCTGTTGAGCTCGACATCATCTTCTACATTGATCACAATGGGTCCGTTGCTAATATCAAGGGTCAAGGTTGCATCCTTTTTCAGTTCAAGTTCTTCAAGGAAATAGCTACCGGAACTTAGGGTCAAATTTCCACCTCTTTCTACTTCAACTTCACCATAAGAACCTGGTGCCAGCGAACTGCTTCCAAATTTTTTCACATCGACGTCATCGCCCCCTGCTTCAAAATCCAGGTCTGGCAAGGACACTTCTTCGACATTGGCGTTCTCAATTACATCACCTGTAATAGTCACATCCTTGTCCAAATCAACATCATCACCCGCCGTGACATTGCCTTGCACGGTGTTGTCCTTTTCAATTTCAATGTCATCTACTGCTGTGAGGTTTCCGACATAGGTTGAGGGATCACCTCTTTCCAGCTCCAGATCATCATTGGTATGCACATCACCGACAAAAGTCGTTGGCCGCTCAACTTCGATGTCATCATCCGCCAGCAGGAGGTAGGGGTGAGCAAACCCTGGTATGCCGAGGCCAGTTAGCTGGGAGGATACTGAGGGCTCGTCGGGGTCATTGCTGACGACTTCCAGCGTCGCTGATTTCGTAGTAGCCGAAGCACTGCTAGGTGCGAAGGATACTGAAATTGTAGCATTTTGACCTCCAGGGACGGCTACCGGGGCACTCACGCCAGTGGCTGAGAATTCTCCAGCATCCGATCCGCTGATTGAAATGGCATCCACCCACAGGTTGGCAATACCTGCGTTGCTTACCTCGAAGTCCTGTGAGGAACTGGATCCAACTTCTATTCCTCCAAAGTCAAATGCCGCAGGATTCAGAGCAATGTCTGCCTCCTCCAGAGGACCGTCGGAGAAGCACCAGAAATCCGTTCGGAAGTTCACATCCGCGCCAGAGTTGCTGATGACCGCGACGACAATGCTTAATAATTGACCATTGCCTCCACTGCCTGTGGGTACCGGATCAAAGATTCCGTTTCCTCCATGTATGGAATTATCGTCGAAGAAGTCCGTGAAAGGTATTGAAATAAGCTGCCACCCGCCACCAGCAATGGCATGCTTGCCGTTGGGGCCAACTTCGAGATTGAACTGAAATTCGTCATCATTGGGTGCAGGGAAGGGGAATACTCCATCACCGTCGTCATCTTCCTGGAGGTTGATTTCCAGGAGGTAATCCTGATCAGCATCTGGGTTGATCCAGAAGTTGAAGTGGGTGAGGTTGGCGATATGTGCCGAACTTGTTCGTCCGAATCCTCCAAAGAATCCCGGAGTGCCACCAGATCCCCATCCGCTTTGCAGCGACGCGATTCCACCGTTTTGAGGTGGAAGGTCAGAGAAATTGGCATCTAAGCCACCTCCGCCGACAGCACCGCCGAAGGCAAACCAGCCGTTGTTGAAGGGATCGCCGTGTTCCATGTCGTCGAAAGGCAACTTGGCTCTTACTGGTCCTTCGGAGAAGCACCAAAAATCCGTTCTGAAATTCACATCTGAACCTGAATCACCGATTACAGCGATTACAATTCCCAGTAACTCGCCATTACCGCCATCAGCAACTGGCGTAGGGTCAAACACTCCGTTTCCACCGTGGATTGAATTGTCGTCGAAGAAGTCCGTGAAAGGTATGGACACCAACTGCCAGCCTCCACCGGCGATCACATCTGTTCCGGACTCACCAACGGTGAGATTGTATTGGAATTCGTCATCGTTTGGTGCCGGGAATGGGAAGGAGCCGTCACCATCATCATCTTCCTGCAGGTTTATTTCCAGCGTGTACGCCTGTCCCGCATCTGGGTTGATCCATATGTTGAAATGGGTCATTTGTGAGAGGTCTGCAGATTGGGTTCTTCCAAAGCCTCCGAAGAATCCTGTGTTGCCACCTGCACCCCAGCCAGTTTGGAGGGAGAATACACCCCCACTTACCGGAGGCAAGTCCGTGGTGCTGACATCGAGGCCACCGCCTCCTATGCCATTGAATGTGAACCATCCATTACCAAGGGGATTGCCATGCTCCATGTCATCAAAAATCACCTTGTTGATGTTGGATCCTTCTCCCGCAAGGGCTACAGACACAACACCTGCATCCGGGTCGTTGCTTACGATTTCCAGGGTGGCGCTCTTCGGGCCTACATTGTCGGGGCTGAAAGCCACTACAACATCTGCTGTTTCGCCGATATCTACAGTGAGTGGCGCTGACGTGATTGCGGCAAAGCTTGCGGCATCAGGGCCAGTGATATTGAGAGCGGAAACTTCCAGTGGCGCACCTCCATTGTTGGCAATAGTGAAGGTTTCATCGTTGGTGGTTCCAGGGGAGATCAGCCCGAAATTCTGAGAAAGTGGGGTCACTTCGATATCAGGCTCGGAGCTGTTGAGCGGGCCTTTTGAGAAACACCAGAAGTCGGTACGCAGGCTGATATCAGAACCACTGTTGCTGATGAAGCCGAAGACAACATTGACCAATTGTCCGTTACCCCCACTGGAAACAGCGATAGGATCAAGTATGCCGTTGCCTCCATTCTGCAACGAGTTGTCGTCAAAGAATGCATTGAGTGGAATGGATATCAGTTGCCATCCTCCACCTGCAATGGCGTCTCCCGAGGCGTTCACATTGAAGTTGAACTGGAATTCGTCGTCATTGCCCTGAGAGGGGAAAGGAATAAGGTCATCGCCATTATCGTCATCCTGCAACTGGATTTCAATCAGGTAGTCCTGTTCCGCATCGGGATTGATCCAGAAGTTGAAATGAGTCATATCGGTCAGGTCTACGGGAAAGGTTCGACCAAACCCACCGAAGAACCCAGATGTTCCTCCGCTGGTCATGCTCGTACTAAGTGAGAATGCACCGGAGTTTTCAGGTGGTAAATCTGTGGATGTGCCTTCAAGCGTAACTCCCGACAGGCCATTGAAAGTGAAGTAGTCGTTCGACTGGGGATCACCATGTTCCATATCGTCAAACAGTACTTTCTGGATCACCGGAGCATCGATTCCCGTTCCGGTTAATGGTATGGTTGTTACGGGTTCATCCACATCGCTACTTTCTATCACAAGTTCGGCAGACCTCGCACCTAGTTCGTCAGGTGTGAAGGTGACAAGCAGCGTCTCACTGCTTCCGGGAGCCACGGTCACGGGAGCATTTCCAGACACGATTTGGAAGTCAGCGGCATTGGCGCCGATAATACTGGTCGCTGTGATGTCAAGCGCCGTGCATCCCTCGTTGTTGAGTGTGAAGAGCTGGGCGCCGTTTCCACCCAGGCCTATGGAGCCAAAGTCATTGGCGTCCGGAGAGACATTAATTTCAGGTCCCAGGGGCCCGTTGGTGAATGACCAGAAGTCCGTGCGGAAATTCACATCTGCGCCAGAGTTGCTGATGACTGCCCACACGATATTGATGACTTTGCTGTCTAGGGTGCCATTGCCCTCCGGTGCAGTGACAAAACTATTGTCATCAAAGAAATCACTCAGCGGTATTGACACCAGTTGCCACCCGCCACCGGCAATGACATCCCCGCCACCTGCGTTGACGACGAGATTGTATTGAAATTCGTCGCTAGGGTTTCCGTCATCATCCTCATCATCCTGGATGTTGATCTCAAGTGTGTAATCTTGTCCTGCGTTGGGATTGATCCAGAAGTTGAAGAAGTCGGTAGCTCCAACTTGCACCACCTGACCTCGGCCAAAGCCGCCAAAGAAACCAGGAACACCACCAGATCCCCATCCGGTCTCCAGAGAGAAACTTCCGGCATTTCTTGGTGGTAGATCCGTGCTGTTGGCACTGATCCCGCCACCACCGTCACCGTTAAAAGTAAACCAGCCGTTCCCCAGGGGATCGCCATGTTCCATATCGTCGAAGGTCACCTTCTCACCAGAGAAGGGGTCGGCCGGACTTACCGTAATGCGGTTGAAGTTGAAACCACCCTGCAGCATTTCCACACGCAAGACCTGAACGCCTGCAGATAGGGTTACACCTTCTTTGCCTACATCTATCCAGGATTGCGAACCACCAGTGTTTCCAAAACTCAATGGGCCTGTAATGTCGGCGCCATCCAGAAGCACCCTGAAGCTTCCTCCGGAAGAACTGGAAGCCACCCGCGAAATGATGTCATATTCAGCCGTTGCCGCAACATCGACTGTATATTCAATCCATTCCCCAGCATTGATGAAACCTACATTTTGGCCTCCTCCAACGTCCGTGGTAGGTTCCAGATCCACACCCTCATTCGAGCGGTAGGTATTGCTTGAATTCTTACTGCCCTGATTCAAGGGAGAATCGTTGTCGTTGAAAGCGACGCCATTTCCACCGACGTCATAGTTCTCCATTTCCAGGATGCCAGGAAGTACCAATGGATTCAGGGCGTAAGGACCCTGGCCCCCAGCGCCTACTGTGATTTCAGCAAAGTCTGAATAGTTGAATTTGCCGTTGTTGTCCGTTACAATGGCCCGTAGGCGGTAGGAGCCTTCCGAAACATTGTTAATTGTCAATTCATAAGGAGCACTTGTAGCCTCCCCCAGTTTGAGGTCTCCCTGGAAGAATTCAACCTTCGTAACTCCTAGTGGTGCTGATGGCGTAGCCGTTAAGGTCAGGTTATCTCCTGCAGCGATGCTAGCTCCGTTGGCAGGTGCATCGAGCGTCACTGTAGGTAGGTCAAGGTCTTCATAAACCCGTACATAGTCAATTACATATTCTTGTGGGAATACAGTGGTCTCATCAGGGTTCCCCGGCAGGTTACCACCTACGGCCAAATTCAGCAGTAAGTGAAAATCCTGATCAAACGGTGCTGGGTAGGGCCCTCCATTGGACCACCAGATATTCTGTGTGGCATATAGCACCTCATCCACAAACCAACGGATTTCACCAGGTTCCCATTCAATGGCGAACAAGTGAAAGTCCTCGTTGAAGTCGCCTGAGGGAAGGGTGTATTCGATTGAAGAGAAAAGGTTACCCGGGAAGGGCTCACCAAAGTGAATTGTGCCAAAAACCTCGTTTGGCTTATCTCCGAGATACTCCATGATGTCGATCTCTCCACTGGCAGCCCAGCCGCCATACGCTCCGGGGGCTGTGAAGAACATCCAGTATGCCGGCCAAAGCCCTTGTCCGATAGGCATTTTGGCACGCATTTCGAATCGACCGTAGGTGAAATCATGTTTGCCTTCTGTAATCAGGCGAGAGGAGGTGTAATTGTATCCTTCAAAGAATTCCTCTCTGGCCGTTATCGTCATGAAACCACCACTGACAGTGGTGTTTTCTTCGCGGTAATATTGAAGTTCGTTGTTACCCCACCCGGGAGGAAGGCCTACATCGGTGCCGTCACCAAATAAGAAAGTCCAATTGTTGGGGTCTACTGCTGTGCCGTTAAACTCATCAGCAAATACCAACTGATAGTTCTGGCCATGTAATGAAATAACGCCAAATAGGAATAAAATGATAAATAACCCCTTGTGCATGCGTCTTACACAGGGGTACGGAAGTTGGTCCATCGTACAAAGGGGGTTAATGTTAGTAAAAAAACGTTAGACATGGAATTTATGAAGAAAGGAGGATAAACCATGTTATTAGATGGTTTAATTTCTTCATAATGGATGGTGTAAGAATAATATTCTTACATGTTTGATTATGTAATAATATTATTCTTACAAGCCTTTTTAGCTCCGTATCGTGGTTTTCAAGGTAACTAACGGGCCCTACAACTCCCTATCGTACTTTTTGTATATACTGGTAGGGTATCAGTGTTTTTGTTGCCTAGTCAATGAAAGTCACAGCTCTACCACGCTTACCGGCGCGACCTGTCCGTCCGATGCGGTGAACATAGTCCGTGTAGTTGCGTGGCTCCGCATAGTTTATGACCAGAGAGACGTCTTTTACGTCAATGCCTCGTGCCACGACATCTGTAGCTACTAATACATTCACATGGCCTTTTTTAAACTTGCGAAGTGCTACTTCTCGTGCTCTTTGCGACTTGTCGCCATGAATCGCATCTGAAGTTATTTGTACTTTTTTGAGTTTCTCTGACATTTTCTCAGCCTCTCGTTTGGTCTCGCAGAAAAGGATGGTCCTTTGTGAAGCGCTTTCCTCGATCACCTCTTTTACCAGCATCAATTTGTCTCTTCCTTTCACATGACGCACTTCCTGTTGTATGGCGCTTGTGTCTTGCGTAGCCTGCGCGGCAGTCACTCGGATGGGCTCGGTTGTCATTTCCTCCACAAGTTTGGCTTGAGATGGGTCGAGCGTCGCAGAGAATAACAAAGTCTGCTCCTTCTGTACCATCTGTTTGTTTATCTCTCGCATCTCGTCGGCAAAACCCATGTCCAGCATTCTGTCAAACTCATCCAATACAAGGACTTTGAAATTGCTGAAGTCTAAAGCTTTTCTTCGGGCCATGTCTTGCAATCTCCCAGGTGTGCCTATGATCACGTGATTGCGTCTTCTGAGGGACTTGAGGTTTTCGCTCACTGAGGATCCACCTATCAGCGTAGTAGAGTAGATGTCCAGCTTTTTGGCCAAGGACGACAATTCCTCCTTTACCTGACTCGCCAATTCGCGTGTAGGCGTGGCGATGAGCGCATAATCTTCCTGTGGATCTTCTAATAGATGTTGTACAATGGGGATGAGGAAGGCAGATGTCTTGCCAGTTCCTGTTCCGGCGATACCTACGATGTCCTGATCATCCAGCGCCGGAGGGATGGCTTTGTCCTGGATCTCCGAAGGGTACTCATAGCCTTTTTTACGAATCTTGTTCAGCAGGCGCTGGTCAAGTCCGAAATCCTGAAATCGGTGCTCACTCCGGTAAGGTTGGGGTGCTTCTACCTCACGACCTTCATTGGTGTAGCGCTCGTAGTTTGTCTTTGGTTTGCGATTTGTTGGTTTTGAAAACCTTCGCCTGGAAGTGTTCTTCCTTCTTTTGTTCGTCTGTGTTTTATACATAAATATTGTGTAGGGACCATCGCAGACCAATGGATAGCGTGGTACCTCTTTATAAGTTCTCGAAATAAATTAATGGGAGCTAGCGGCCAGCTAAGATGAATATGCTGGCATTCACTTCCTTCTGTTTGACCCGGAAACTCAGTCCAAGACACTCTTGCCGGACCCGGTCCAGCGCAATTCAGAAGCCAAAAACGGTTAGAAATGCTCTTTTTACAGAAGGATTGCTAAGCAGAAGCCTGTGAATCGGGCGCAAAGTTATAGTTTATTTCTTTCATATCACACTGTCCTCCAACTTATGCATTGATCTTAACCCTTTTGGGTGGAATGAGCGTCGAAAAGCCTCTCGGCAATCCCTGGAAGTAAATGATAGTTTATTAAGGTCGCGATAGTAATTTCACGCCCCGGATGGTGTCTTTCGCAGGATACCGTGTCAATTGCTCAAAACTGTGACAATGCAATACTTCTGGCCTAAAGGTTCTTGGCATCACCGGCTGTCTTTGGCGGTATTTGTGGTGATGCATCTTTCAACGCTTGCCGAGGCCGCTTCTGGTGCCCCTAGTCCGGTGTTATATACTGCTCTGGAATCCCGTTTCGAATTTGTGCTCACTCGTGAAGGCCAGCTCAGGACCGAAGAATCCAAGTTTGCCAGATTCAGAAGCACAGGGTCTGAGGTAGCCCATGCAGTTACGACCTACTACAACGATCAGGTAAAGCTCACGAAGACCAGATTTGAAAAGGCCGATGGATCCCGTTTTAGGCCGCTCCAGGGCTGTGCGCATGTGCAATCCGGAGAATTCTTTTACTCGGATTTCCAAGAATGTATCTACAGTTTGATGGTTTCCCAGCCTGTAACGTACAAAATCGAGCGCGAATACCTGGATCCAAAATACTTGTCCAGGGTCTTTTTTCATGAAAGTTCTGACGTGACACATCGAAGCATCGTTTTCAATATTCCGGATTACGTGGACGTGGAGTTCGTAGAATTCAACTTTGATGGCTTTGAGATAAACAGGAGCGAAATCACAGAAAATGGCCATCGCAAAATTATTTATGACTCATATGATCTCGATGGTACAGCCAATTCTGACATGAGCACGGCGTCGAGGTGCCTACCACATATCATACCTGTGGTTCATTCCTTTGTTGACAAAAACCGGATCAAGCACGAGGTGCTTGCGGATGTGCAGGGTTTGTATGAATGGTATCGACAACTAACAAGTGATACATCACTGGAGGAGGGACTGAAAGAGTTGGTGGATGGGTTTGGCAAGGATGCTGAAAGCCCTGAGGACCTAATTCGGTCCATTTATTATTGGGTGCAGGACAACATCAGATACATCGCTTTCGAAGATGGTATAGCGGGTTTCAAACCTGAAGATCCAAATGTTACCTATTTCAACAAATATGGCGATTGCAAGGCCATGGCCAATTTGTTGGAGCACATGCTGGACTATGCCGGTTTCGATGCCAGGCTGTCCTGGATGGGCACAAGTCGACTTCCCTATACTTATGACATACCTTCATTGGTTGTGGACAACCATATGATTTGTGCGGTTATTCAATCTCGGGATACCGTATTTCTGGATGCTACCAATGATTTCGTGTCACTCAGAGAGATGCCCTATCATCTCATGAACAAAGAGGTGCTTGTGGAGGGAAATGATGACTACTTCATTACCAAAATACCCGCCCGGGATGCTCAGAAGAATGAGGTTTACCATCATCTGGAAATCTCTTTCAACGACGAAGTCACCGAGTTGAAAGGGAAAGGCACGCTCCAATTGTCAGGGGTATATAAAATAATCATGAAGGAGATTTTGGACTTCACAGGTGATGAAGAGTACGAGGCTTTGCTCGCCTACCTACTGAAGGGAGAAATTGATGATTTAAGAATAGATAGCATTGGCCCGCTGGACCGAGAAAAGGATCTGATGATCACCTATTCTTTCCAGGATAGGAGCTTGTTGTCAACCTTTGGAGAGGAGGTCTATCTCACGCTCCCAGAAGTTCAGACTTTCTTCAACTTGGAGGAAATAGCAGATGGAGATTGGATGCTCCACGATGTGGGTATTCCATCAACGCAGCAATATAGTATTAGCATCACAAACCCTGAAGTGGCGGAATTAGTGACTGTGCCGAATGACTTCGACCTGGTTACCAATCACTATGATCTGAAAAGGGAGGTGAAAAACGAGGGTTCAGCCTTATTGCTGCAATATCAATACCAGTTATCAAATCACTTGATCCCGGATGCCATGAAAGTCCAATGGAATGAGCATGTGCGGGCAGTCAGCAAAAGTCAACGAGAACCCTTCATATTTACCCTGAGATGAAAAAAAGACTTTTAGTTCTACTTTCTTCGATGACCTACCTGCTCGTTTCGGGGCAGCAACCAGCAATAAATGAATACTCGGTCTACAACGAATTCTATGTTGAAGACTTCAATGAGAATTTCGGAAAAGACGATATTCCTGAGCAGTGGATGGATGAATCCGCAGTGATTTTAGCAAAATACACGCACTATGATTACGATCGGGAATTTCTTGGTCCTTTTCGGTTCCAACGTAGATTTCGCATTCGGGTAAAACTGAATGATCGAAAAGCAGTAGAGCAGTTTGCGACGATGACCTTCCCCAAAAGCTTTGGCAGTAGTAAATTCTTTCAGGGCATAAAGGTGATGAAGGAAAGTGGTGAAGTGATGGTATACGATGCCAATGAAATTGGAAAGGAGGAAGAGCTCTCAATCGGCTATTTCAAAAGGCAGCGACTCAAAGTGGCAGTACCAAACCTGGAGCCAGGGGATATATTGGACTACTATCAGGTGCAGATGACAAGTTATCTGGCAAACTATCCAATTCGATTCGATCCTGTCATTTACGAAATTGCTGGCGCCTATCCAGTCAAGTATCAGTATCTGTCATTTGATCTTGACAAACGCGTCTACCTCAACCTCAGGTCGATGAATGGTGCTCCTGATCTCTTGATCCAGGAAGATGAGAAGAATAAGCTGTTCTATGTGGAGGTGCGGGACGTAGATGCCATAGAGCAAGATATCATGATGTTTCCCTACCGGAGCATTCCCTACATCAAGCTGAAGGTGACATACGCGCCTGATCGCTATGCAGGGAGCATACCTTTCACGGGACGGCCTGGTTTTCCCAAGACCGAAATCACTGAGTTTGAGATCTTGCAGCAGCTTGCAAAGTCAGAAGATCAGCGGTTTGCCCAGAGCAAAGTGAAGGTGAACAAGCAAATAAAAAAGACCATGAAGGACCATATCATGGATCATGACAGCATTGTTTCGCTTACCTATTACTATCTGCGATACCTCAATCAAGTCCGCAAGTACGAATTGGATTTTCTCAACAATCCGAATTTTGCGCAATATGCAATAGGTAACTTCTATTCGATGAAGTCTTTTTCTAGTGTTTTGACTAAAAACGGTATCAGGAACTACTACTTCGTAACATCGACCCGAAATTTCTCATCCCTGGAAGACGTTGCTTTCCCGCAGGAACTGATCTATGGGGTGTATGTGGAAACGCCCCATCGTAAATATTATGTGACAGACTTCAATTTTCATGATGACCTGGAACTCACACATCCAATGGCACAAGGAAACTCGGCTATTTTCTGGCGCGAATCCGGAAGTACGGTGAATCCACTTTCCGATCGTTTTCGGGAGGCCATACCGGTGAAGGAAGCAAATGAAAGTGTGATTCTGAATCGTCAGAAAGTCTTATGGAATCCAGCCGACGACGACTTGTTGCTGTTAGAAAGCAGAAAAGAGGTGAGTGGCACTTACAAAGCGCAGTTCCAGGAAAAGTTTGTTGACTACTATGATGTGTATGGTGAAGAGGAACGCATGTTCGGGCCTTTGCCAGAGCTGGATCCCGGTGACTATACCAAACGCCGGAGCTATCTGATGAAGCGACCGAAGAAAAAGACTGAACAACTTGAAACCCATCTTAATGAGACGCTCAGTTTTGAATTGGATACAGCACGGGACTTGAGTATTGTCCAGACGGGGCGTTTTGGAGATCCCTTTGTCATGAGCTACAGTGTTAAAACCCGCGAGTTGCTGTCGAATGCCGGAGAGAACAAGATTCTCGCCATCGGAAAATTGGTGGAGCGACCTTTTAAGGAAGAACTAACGGAAGACCGGAGCCATGATGTTTACCTGGAAAATACAGGATGCTACAAGACTGAACTGGAATTGGTGGCCCCGGCAAATTACACCATCGTAGGC
This sequence comes from Cyclobacteriaceae bacterium, assembly GCA_965601475.1. Taxonomy (GTDB): domain Bacteria; phylum Bacteroidota; class Bacteroidia; order Cytophagales; family Cyclobacteriaceae; genus JAWPMT01. The sequence goes on from OZ271832.1 coordinate 4,924,168, forward strand.
ATAGAGCAGCTGGCTTTAGATGTTGAGAATGAAACGGGCTATTTTCGATCGACGGCAACAAGCGGACCTGAGGGTGTTAAACTCTCAACTGAGCATTGTTTTCTTTCCACATACGTAAAGAAAGAGCAATGGCCTCTGTTGCTTGATCATCTGAGAGCCTCAGAGGCGTTCTCGAAGTCAAAGGTTCTCTTGAAGAACATAGAGTAGGGGCTTGCCGGTATGCACCGGAGTTACTCCCGCTCTTCTCACGTAGAAGTGAGGGTGCGGAAACCCACACAATATTCCATAGAGATCGTTTCGTCATTGATTCATGTTGTGGGCGATTTAGCGACCTATCCAGAAGGGCCATTCACGCCGAAGTAACGCTTCTCTGGGGTCAATGTATTGATGGTTTTGGTTCATCGACCTGTCGTCTGCTGCCAATGTACGGAGGCGCTCAATACGTTTCTCGGTTTTGGGGTGCGAACGTAGCCAATCGGTACTGGCCTGTGATGCGACAGGATTCCATGCCCGCCACCAGGGACGACTCAATCGATCAATACGTTGCAGCGCCGAAGCCAACCCCAGCGGATCCTTGGTGATCAGGGCTGCGTCATGGTCTGCCAGGTATTCCATGCTTCTTGAAAGCCCCAATTGCAGTAGAGCGTTCAATCCCGGCGATAGGATCAATAATAATATGGCCCCTAGAGATATGGTCTCACTACCCAGCAGAAACATTGGTAGAGCGAAAAGCAGAAGCAACCTGCCGACCCAGGAAAGTGTGTTGGTGAGGTTGCCAAAACTAAGTGCCAGTCCTTTGACGAGCAGGTCATTGTTTTTGATGTGACTGATCTCATGGGCTAGTACACCACTCAGCTCACGCTCGCTGAGCATATTTACCAGACCAGTTGTCATGCCAATGACGGGTTTTTCTTTTGTTCCAACAGCAAAAGCATTGGGCACACGACTCCCTACAAGATAGATTTCGGGTGAGTAGATCAATCCGGCCCGATGAGCCAGCCGGTTAATGAGTTGATACAAGTCTGCGTGGTAAAAGCGATCTAGCCTTTTGGCTCGTTGCCAGCGCAGGATTTGTTGAGGAGCCATTTGCATGGAGAAAGTAGTGATCAAGGCACCCATGCCCAAAACCGCTAGCGTGAGCGTCAAGCCTAGCCAAAGACTACCCAGGAAAGCCGCCAGTCCAAAGGCTCCAATCAACAGGGCATATTTTTGGAAGGTGTTGTTGGCGCGTATTTCCGAGTCACTCATGTGATCCTTCTTTTCATTTCCAGGTTCAAAAAGAATACCATCGAACGAAAGTGGAAATTATGGCAGTGAATTGGGTCTTCTGGGGTGGAAATAAGACATATTGGCGGCTTTTGAACGTTGAAATCTCGGCACAATGAGCAGCTCTTCAGTATTTCCTTCTGTTTTTGCACGTTGATCGCCAGGGTTGCGATCACGGTGATCAAGAGGTTTTGGGAAAGCTTCAAGCTTTCAAACGATTTACTCCACCTTCTCCTTCGATCTGTAGAGTATCTTTCTGGCGTTGGCTTCCCTTAGACCCTCCTGGATATCAGAGATAAGCCCCATCCTCACATTTTCATCCGCCCTTATCAATACCACCATTTGCGGTCGCAGGTATTCTGGTAATCTACTCTGAGCTTCAAGCGCCCACTGTGGAATTTGATCTACTGGAATCAGTCTTCCATCTGCCAGGATCTTAGGGTCAGCGCCAAACCCATCGTCTTTCATGGGACCCACAACCAATTCCTGGATCAAACGCTTCTGCTCTACTTTGGTCAATGCCCTGGCACGCGGCTCCACAATCTTTTGCTGATCCTCCTCCGCACGGATGGTGGCGGTCATCATGAAGAAAAACAACAATAGAAAGACAATATCCGGGAGGCTTGCTGTGGATACCACGCTTTTCTTTTTTGAGGCGATTTTGAACTTGCTCATGATCCAGCAATTTCAGGTTCTGCAATCGAGATATTCATGGGCACTCCCTCACGGGCCTGGTCGTACAGGTCCTTTTGCTGGGGGTCTCGAGTATCCAGGGCCCGGAATTCCGTAGCGGTGATCCCCACGCGTTCAGCGTAAATCTCATAGTAAGCTGATTTGGCTTCATCCAGTACTTCTATGAACCTTCCATAACTGGTTCCACGGTTGACTTTGATGGATATGACTGCGTCTTGGGGGGAGTCAGAGCGTTCGGGAGATTCCCCATAGTTCAGAATGAAGCGTTTCAGATCATCCTGGAGTCCGGTTAGTTGTGATGTGACCTTGCCTTCAATCAGGAATTGATCGTTGGAGTTGACCAATATCTTAAAGAGGTTCCGATCATGAACCTCTTTGACGATCTCTTTTTCAGGCTTTGGAGGCAATTTCAGGAGTAGGCCCTTTTCCTGCAGGATTGTGGTCGTTACCAGGAAAAAGATCAAGAGCAGAAAGGCAATGTCAGCCATAGAGCCGGCATTTACCTCGGGAATATCTGATTTGCTGTACATGATTTTGGTTTTACGGAAATAATCCGCAAAGACCCGGAAAGTCACAATTTTCATTGGTAAAATCATTAGCAACAAAAAAATATTTTGCAATTGTGACTATCGGCATGTTTTTGGATTATAGAAGAAAAAGCCTGATTTGGACGACGAACGTCATCATATTGACCTGGAAACAGAACAAACATGCATCCTCAGATCCCAAAAGGATATCAACCATTTTCAGCCACTTTATGAAAAGTATTATGATGAAATCTTTCGGTTCATATATCGGAGGGTTGAGGATGAGATGGTGGCTGCAGATTTATGTTCTGACACCTTTTACAAGGCTTTGCGCAATATTAAGAAATTCAAATGGCAAGGCCGTCCCTTTGGCGCATGGCTCTATACCATTGCTGCAAACGAAATCAAGAAGCACTACCGCAAGGGCACACTACTTTACTTGATTGAGGAAGATCGTATTGCGGCTGCCATGGAGGAGGAAATCGACGATTCCGAGCTGCTGCGGGCTGTTTTTGCGCAGCTCTCGGATGATGAGTTGGTGCTACTGGAATGGAAATTTTTTGAGGGGAAGACCTTCAAGGAAATAGCACTACTCAATGGACAATCCGAGAGTGCGGTGAAAATGAAGGTTTACAGGTTGTTGGATCGGCTGAAAAAGACATTAAGACCATGACTAAAAAAGATTTCAGAACTCGAAGAGCCCTTTTTGAAGGAAGGAAGATCGATCAATATCGCCGGTTTGATCGGTTTCGAAATGAGTTCCAAACCCGGAAGAGAGGCGAAATAAAAACGAAGGTTTTGTTGATTCTAGCCTTGCTGGCCTTGCTACTAGGCGCACTGTTTTTGGGTGTTTCGGCGCAGGATGTTCATGGCCATCACCCTGAGCGACCCCGGTTTCACAATGCAGATCAAATACTAAAATGATATAATTATGGAGCGAAAAAAGAATCCAAAACTGATCCTCGAAAGAAAGCGTGGCCAGTTTTTTCTGATTGGCCTGACCGTGAGTCTTGCCTTTGTTATCACCGCTTTTGAGTGGCGAACACCCGAAAAGATGGGGATTATCGATCGTTTTGATCAGGACATTTGGGATGATGCGGATGTGATTCCCATTACCAAAATTCCTCAGCCCAAACCACCGCCACCCAAGCCAATAATCCCGACGAAGATCGAGGAGACCAAAGAAGAAGTGAAGCCACCACCCAATTTGGTTGTGAATATAGATGAAACTCCCATTGAGATACCTGCGATTCCGGAACTTACAGATGAGAAAGTCGAAGAAACAATATTCGACGTAGTCGAGGTGATGCCTTCCCCTGCGAACGGCTTGTCCGAGTTTTATCGATTTCTTGGACAGCACATCAAGTATCCCAAGCAGGCCCGACGAATGGGCGTAGAGGGTAGGGTGTATGTCCAATTCATCATTGATGAAGAGGGCAACCTAACGCATTTGGAAGTGGCAAGAGGCATCGGAGCGGGTTGTGATGAGGAAGCCTTACGTGTGCTTGCACTTGCGGAGCCATGGAAACCGGGCAAGCAGCGGGGGAGACCCGTAAAAGTCCGGATGATGGTGCCCATTGTTTTCAGACTTCAATAATGAGAAGCTCCCCTGATTCCAGGGGAGCTGTCCAAAGCTGGGAGGGGTGACTATAGACCCTTCCGCACGACCGATGAGTCTGCTCAGCCGACCAATGCAAGGCAGCGACTTCCCGTTCCCGCCTGATGTTATCTTTCTTTTACGTCATGGAGGGACGGTTTGTCGCTTTAGTCACTTTCATCTAATTTATCAGTATGAAAAACCTAACCTTTGTATGGCTTCGGCGAAGCCCGTGGAGGGTATTGGTGCGTCCGGGCGTGCCTTTACTTTTTCTGGCGCTCCTGGCCCTAGGCCTCACATCACAAGCCCAAAAGATCAACATTGGGATCGTCACAGATTGCCCAAACCCTCAATCTGAACAGTTTGCCAATTTTATCTTGCAAGAGGCAAGACCGCTGGTATCTTCAAAAACGCAACTAGTCCTGGAATCAAGGCATATCCTGCACTCCGATTGCCAGATCGAGAATGCCAAGGCCAACCTGGATCAATTGTTGGCCGACGACGAAGTGGACATCATTTTGGGTATGGATGTGCTCAGTTCTCACGTCATGGCTACCAGTGGGCCTTATAATAAACCCGTTATCGGCGTAATCGTCATCAACGCACAGGTGCAAGACCTCCCCATCAAAGGTAATGGGACCTCTGGCGTTGATAATCTCACCTACCTGGAAATGCCTTTTTCGCCTTTACGCGACCTGGAAGTGTTCAAGAATCTTATTGGTTTCGAACGGCTGGCGGTGGTCCTCGATGAGAACGTATTTCAGGGTATTCCTGAGATCCAGCGATTCCTGGACCAGGGATTGACGGACCTGGGAGCCGAACATGATTTTGTCTTTACCAGCACTACTGCTACAGAAACCCTGGCCAAAATCGAAAACTGCGACGCCGTATACATGTTTCCGTCGGATCAATTGTCGGATGCAGAATATCAGAAACTGATTGACGGCGCCAATGACCGGGGGCTTAAGTCTTTTTCCGTATTGGGTCGTCCGGATGTTGAATTGGGGGTCCTCGCGGGAGTGGCCCCAGCCTCGAATATCCCATTGATTGCCAGACGGATTGCGCTGGACATCCAGCGGTATTTGAATGACGAGGACCTGGAAGATATGAGCGTCAAATTATTGCAGAAAGAGGAGCTTGTCATCAACATGGCCACGGCCCGTAACATCGACTACAGTCCCAGTTGGGATGCGCTGGCGGAAGCTGTCTTGATCAACGAAGAGCGAGATGATATTGAGCGATCCATCAATATATTCACTGCCATCGGTGAAGGCCTGGAGGAGAACCTGGATCTGGAGATTGCCAAAAGAGATGTTGAGATTGTAGAAGAAGATGCTGACATTGCCCGTTCATTCCTGTTGCCGGAGGTGAACGCGTCCGCCAGTAATACAATCGTCGACAACACCACTGCGGAAGTATCCAATGGTCAGAATCCCGAAACAAGGGGGTTAGGAAACCTTCAATTGAGCCAGGTGATTTATTCCGAGCAGGTCACAGCCAATAACAGAATCCAAAAATACCTGTTGCAGGCGCAGCGGGAATCCCTGGAAGCGCAGTCCCTGGATGTGGTACTGAATGTTTCGGTCACTTACCTGAACCTTATGCAGGCCAAAACCGGAGAGGCCATTCAGAAGCAAAACCTGGAGTTGACCCGCAAAAACCTGGAGCTCGCCCGTGTAAGCTCATCGCTGGGACAAACAGGACCTTCGGACTTGTACCGTTGGCAGGGTGAGATTGCCACGGCGAAGGCCAATTTAGTCAATGCCTCAGCAGCACGAAGGCAAGCAGAGTTGGCGCTGAACCAGATTCTCAACCGGCCCATCAGTGAGGAATTCAACACAGAGGAGGTGGATCTGGAGGACAGCCGACTGGTCATCAACAACGAAACCATAGATGCCCTCATTACCAACCCCAGGCAGTTCTACCGCTTGGCAGATTTTCAGGTAGCCCGGGCTAAGGAAATTACCCCTGATCTGAAGCAGTTCGATTACAACGTACAGGCGCAGGAGCGTTCGGTGCTCTTCAACCAACGCAATCGCTACCTGCCTGTGTTTTCCTTGGGGGGTAATTACAATTATGAGTTTTACCGTGCCGGGAATGGGGTTACTCCGGATTTTGGTGAAGCTCCCAATGACTGGAACTGGAACTTGCAGTTTGGGGCTTCGGTGCCACTTTTTCAAGGTGGTCGGCGCTCCTCCCAATACCAGCAATCGAGGGTGCAGTTGGCGCAGCTCAATACCCGACGAAACAACACCGAGCGGCTGATTGAGCAGCAGGTACGGTCGGAGCTGGAGAATGTACGCGCATCCTACCGAAACCTCGAATTGACCAAAGAAGCTGAAGAAGCAGTCGTCCGCAACTTCGAAATCGTACAGGATGCCTATTCCAAGGGCCGCGTGACCATCACACAGCTACTGGATGCACAGAATGCGGCCATATCCGCACAATTAAACAGTGCTAATGCTATTTATATCTTCCTTATCGACCTATTGAGCATGGAGCGGGCCTCAGGATCTTTCTACATGTTGATGACCGATGAACAGAAGGAAGCCTACACCAATGATATCACTACTTACTTTTCCAATTAGAAAAAATCAATCTATGAGTCGTTCTTATTTCTATTCTACTATGCTTTGTGCCCTCATGCTCCTTTTGGTGGCCTGTGGTGGTCAGGAAGAAGCAAAAAAAGAGGTCATCCGACCGGTCATGTATGAACGGGTTGTGCCTGGAGGTGGCATGCAACAGCGCACATTCACCGGTACAGCTATTTCCGGCACAGAGACCCGTCTGAGTTTCAAAGTTTCAGGCAATATTCTCTCCCTGCGCGTGAAGGTGGGCGAAGAGGTGCGCAAAGGTCAGCTACTGGCCACACTGGATGATTCGGACTATGAGCTGGAATACGAGCGCGCCGACGCGTCCGTGAAGAACGCTGACGCTATCGAGAAGCAGTCCAAGTCCAACTACGAGCGTGTTCGTTCGCTCTATGAAAATGGCAGTACCTCACTCAGTGATTTCGAAAATGCCAAGGCCACTTTCGAATCGGCCAAAGCCAGCGAGAGCTCTGCTAAGCAAGCCAGGAAACTGGCCCGTGCACAGCTGGAGTACTGTAAATTGTATGCACCCATCCAGGGGGCGGTGGCTTCGCTGAGTGCCGAAGTCAATGAAAATGTGAGTGCTGGGCAAATGATCCTGATATTGAGTTCAGAAGGAGATCTGGAGGTGAACCTTGGGTTGCCAGAGTCCTACATTGCGAATGTCAACGTTCAGGACCAGGTGGAAGTGGGCTTCTCGGCGATACCTGAAAAGGTTTTTCAGGGAATTGTCTCTGAAGTGTCCTTCTCCATCAATAGTCAAACTTCTACTTATCCTGTCGTGGTGAAGTTAATAGGTGATACGGGAGCCATCCGTCCAGGTATGGCCGCCTCGGTTACTTTCAGCATCAATACGTCTAAGCCAGATGAGCCGGATTTGCTATTGGTGCCCACGCAGGCTGTAGGAGAGGATGAAGAGGGCAATTTTGTCTTCACGCTTGCGGCAGAGGAGGATTACTATCTGGTGTCTCGTCGGTCAGTCAAGGTAGGTCAGCTCACCGCAAACGGTTTCCAAATCACCGATGGTTTGGATGAAGGAGAGTTGATTGCGACAGCTGGACTCCAAACACTACTGGAGGGCATGAAGGTCAAACTGTACGAAAACTGAACCTGGATTAATCACAGCGTATGAATCTCACTCAATTTGCGATAGAACGCAACCGAATCACCATTACTGTTTTGACGGTGATTGTCGTTATGGGGCTGGTGATGTACCAGGGCCTACCTCGAGATAGCATGCCTCCCTATACGGTGAGGGTTGCAAGTGTGGTTTCTCAGTTTCCAGGGGCAAGCCCTGAACGGGTTGAACAGCTGGTCAGCGATAAAATTGAAAAGGTGGCGCAGGAATTGCCTGAGCTCAAAGAGGTCAACAGCACCTCCAGGTCCGGTCTTTCCGTGGTCACCGTGGAATTGCGGGATGAAGTGGCTCCTGAAGATCTGCAATCCGTCTGGGACAGGCTCAGAAGAAAGTTGAGCAACCTGGAGGGACTGCCACAAGGTGTAGATCCCTCGTTGGAGGACGATGGTGTTGGCGATGTGTATGGTATTGTTGTCGGATTGACCAGCGATGGCTTCACATATGCCCAAATGAAGGAGTATGCCGATGACATTAAGGATGACCTTATCAAGCTGGATGACGCGGCCAAAGTGGAGCTGGGAGGAGAGCAGGAGGAGCGCATTTTTATCGAGTTTGATGATGCCCAGCTCAATGAATATGGTGTCACCTCCAGCAGGCTTCAAAGTGCCATTGCTTCCACCAATATCCTCAGTTCCGGGGGTGTCATCAACCTTGAGGGTGAGCGGATCATCCTCGAACCCACTGGAAATTTCAATAGCGTTGCAGACCTCCAAAGTATGTTGATACCTGTGGGTGATGGCTCACAGCTCATCCAATTGGAGGATATCACCAACGTCACGAAGGGCTACATTGATCCTACTAAGCAAAAGGTGTTGGTTAATGGCAAGAACGCCATATCCATGCACATCAATCTCAAGGAGGGTGCCAACGTGATCAACCTGGGTGTGGAAGTCAATCGGATCTTGGACGAGTGGAAAGGGAAATTGCCTATTGGCCTGGAGCTGGTGCGACTTTCCTCTCTGGATGATTATATCGATTTCAAAATCAGTGACTTCATCGTCAATTTGATCCAGGCCATTGCCATTGTCCTCCTGGTCATGCTGATTTTCCTTGGACTTCGAACAGGGTCTGTCATAGCCAGCCTGATACCTATCGTCACAATCATGACACTCATGTTGATGGGCTTCATGGGCATAGGACTGAATCAGGTGACACTGGCTGCCCTGATCATGGCGCTCGGAATGATGGTAGACAATGCCATTGTGGTAGCGGAATCAATTATTGTGAAGATGGAAAATGGAATCGGGGCGAAGAAGGCGGCCATCGACTCCTGTTCGGAGCTGTTTACTCCACTATTAATCTCGACGCTAACGACCTCAGCCGCCTTCCTTTCTTTTTACCTGGCGGAGTCTGTCATGGGCGATATTGTGGGGCCCATCTTCGTTGTCATAACGCTGGCGCTGTTGTCTTCATGGCTGGTGGCTTTGACTGTAATCACCATGTTCTGTTATCTATTCCTCAAAGTGAAGAAAAAGGGTGAGGCCGAACGCGGACTGGTGGACCGGATCATTGATGCCTTGAAAGTGCATTACAAAAACCTAATATTGAGAGCTCTAGCCAATAAATTCCTTGTGCTCGTCCTCATTGTTGTGGCTTTTTTCGCCTCAATGTTTGGCTTTACAAAGATTCCATTTCTTTTCTTTCCGGATAGCGACCGTAATATGATCACGGTAGATGTGAATCTACCTCTAGGTACACGTGTTGAAGAGACGTCGCGTATTGTCAGCTCCATCGATCAATTCTTTATGGATTCCCTGCTCATAGGTGAGGAGCGATCTGTTGGTTTGATGAGTTGGTCATCCTATATCGGTGAAGGCCCCGAGTCCTACGACCTGGGTTACGCGCCGGATGAAGCCAACTCCAGCTATGCACATCTTCTTGTCAATACCTCCGAGGCAACTTTCAACAATGAAGCCATCCGGATCATCGATGCTTTCTGTTTCAACAATTTCCCCAGTGCCGATATCAAGGTCAGCGCCTTGGGCGCGGGAGGTGGCGGGGTGCCTATAGAGATAAAGGTGTCTGGTACTGACTCGGATGAGTTGGCTCGCATTGCCAAACGTGTCAAGAAACAACTTTCATCAATCGCCGGTACCAAGAACGTAAAAGACGATTGGGGTCCCAAGAGCAAGAAGCTGGTAATTATGATCGATGAGAGCAGGGCTCAGGCTGCAGGTATCTCAAATCAGGACATTGCCACGTCGCTTAAGACTGTGCTGGATGGATTTCAAACTGGTGAATACAGGGAAGGGGATAAGTCCATCCCGGTGATTATGCGTAGCGACAGCCGCCAGCAGCAGTCCCTGGAATCGCTTGAGACGCTGAATGTCTACTCTCAAAGTACCGGTCGGAGTGTTCCGCTATTGCAGGTGGCCGAAATCCTCCCGGAATGGCAATACGCAAAGATCAAACGCAAAGACCTCAGAAGAACGGTGAATATCTCCAGTGAGCTGAAAGATGATGGCAATGCTGCAGCGATTACCGCAGCAATCACACCATGGTTAGAGGAAGACAGAGCAAATTGGCCCTCCGGCTATTTCTATGAGTTTGGCGGAGATGCGCAGAACACCGCTGAAAATATGGGTGCGGTCATTACCTATTTGCCATTGTCAGGATTCATCATTCTACTGCTTCTGATCATTCAGTTCAACTCTTTTCGAAAGATGATCATGGTCACGGCAACAATTCCCCTAGGCGTGATCGGCGTGGTCATAGGCTTGCTTTCATTTCAGGAACCATTCGGTTTTATGCCGTTTCTGGGTGTGATATCCCTGGCAGGGATCGTCATCAACAATGCCATTGTCTTGATTGATCGGATAGAGATAGAGCAGACGGAGTTGAAGAGGACTGTTCAAGATTCAGTTATAGCCGCTTGTCTCCAAAGGTTTCGGCCGATCCTCCTGGCCACGTTCACCACAGTGTTGGGATTGTTGCCTCTATACCTCAGTGGAGGAGAGATGTGGGAGGGCATGGCAGTGTCCATTATGATCGGGCTGTTGTTTGGAACCATCATCACCCTGGTTTTTATCCCTTCATTCTACTCTATCTTGTTCCGCGTGAGTTATAAGGGCTATGTGATGAATGAGGATATCATGAATTAAACGATAATGCAAACGGCCCAGGGGCTTGCGGTTTTTATCCTGAGCGCGCAAGCCCTTTCAAGCATACTCTTGGCACTTGGTACGCAGTTTGACAACAGTACCTTTCTCCAGGCGGGGATCACCAGTTTTCGAACCGTTCCCGGTATAACCAAATCGGTGAAGCTCTTTCGGTTAGCTGATACACCTATGATGCAGGTCGCCTATCTGCTCAGTCTAATCTTTGTCGTCTTCTCATATGCTGGTGTGATTTTGATGGTCTTGCACCTAGTTTCGGAGTTTTTGTTCAGACCTTGAAGAATGAATTCTTCCACCTCGCAGGCCCAAAATACCGTTACTGTAAAATTTCGATGGTGATTGAAACTCAGATTGTCCCAAACCTGTTTAATTCGCCACGACGGTAAAAAATGGAAACACTTGCAATAGGGCTGGGTATTATATGCTTTTTCTTCATGATCGTGCTGCTTCTTGTGAGCAAGGCATTAGGATTTTTAGATGATCGCCGTCCCGGCAACCGACAATTTGCAAGGTCTTCATTTCTCAAAGTCTCTCGTAGTGTACGCTTAAGTAAGCGTAAACGAAATCGGGACAAAGACATGGCCGACGCCGCATAATATCGCTCACGTTCGCCAAATCACGAATTTGATTGCCCAGAGCTTGACCAAACCGGTGTTGGTTGGTAGCTTTATCCTCACACCGAAGCTTATGCTCGAATCCATTTTCACCCCAACCACAATAGGCAAATGAGGGATTGGTATGACTTGCAGGGATCGCCCGCTCCGCAGGGGGTCACTTACCTTCCGGAAAAGGACATGTACAACTTCTCCCTATACGCGAGCAACGCCTCTCGCGTGAAGTTGGTGCTTTTTGATGAAGACGTTATCACTCCGCTAAAGACCATTGACCTCAACCCTCGAAGGCACAAAACCCAACGTCTGTGGCATATTCGCTTGCGCAGGAAGCAACTTGGAGAGGCCATATACTATGCCTATCGCGTCTGGGGTCCTGAACCTCATGACACTTATACCTTCCACGCGTTTGACCCGGAGAAGTTACTCCTGGATCCATTTGCGAGAAACGTATATATTCCACCAGGACACAGCCGGGACGCAGCTTCCGAACCTGGTGACAATGCTGGCAAAGCGCCATTGGGGGTGTTGCCACCACCAAAAGCATTCCCGACGACTTTGTCTACATTACCTCGAATCAGGGACCATAGGCTCATCGTCTATGAAATGCACGTCCGCCAGTTCACAGCCAATGCCAACTCAGGCGTTTCACCGGAGAACAGAGGTACTTACGAAGGTGTAATTGAAAAAATTCCATACCTGCAAAAGCTGGGCATCACAGCGGTAGAGTTAATGCCTGTGCAACAGTGGGATCCTCAGGAGGGCAGTGCGTGGGGGTACATGACACTGAACTTTTTCACCCCCCATCGCGGCTACGCCCGGGATCAGAGCTTGTATGGACCGATCAAGGAATTCAAGAAGATGGTGCATGCACTGCATGAAGCCAACATCAGAGTAATCATGGATGTGGTATATAACCATACCACAGAAGGCGATACGGAAGGTCCATGCTATTCTTTCCGAGGTATTGACAACAATAGCTACTACCTGGCCGGAGACAATGGAGAAGACTACGCCAACTTTTCCGGCACTGGCAATACACTGCGGAGTGCCCACCCGCAGGCACGCCTTTTGATCATGGAGAGCCTTCGATACTGGGTAACCGAAATGGGAATTGATGGATTTCGGTTTGACCTGGGTTCCATCTTTGCGCTGAACAGTGCCGGAGAATACGAACCTAAATTCTACTCTGTCATCGATCAGATCAATCATGATCCCGTGCTGCAGGATATTTTGATTTTCACTGAGCCATGGGATGGTGATTTCGATACTCAGGGTTATTTCCTGGGTAAGAGTTTTCCCGGAGGAAACTGGAAGCAGTGGAATGACAAGGGGCGCACCCTGTTCAGGCAGTTCATCAAGGGAGACCGTGGCAAAGTCGGACAGCTCATGACGCGCATGTACGGAAGTGCTGACCTGTTTCCAGGCCCGGAGAGTGAGCTTCGGTTGAGTCATACCCCAAGCCAAAGCCTCAATTACATTAGCTCTCATGACGGACTGACCATGTACGATTTGGTTTCGCACACCCGACCGTCGCAACAGTCATGGGATTGTGGTTGGGATGGGGTAAAAAAGGTGCCAAAGTCGGTAATGGCGTTGAGAAGGAAGCAAGTTCGAAATTTCATCACATTGCTGATGCTGTCCAATGGTACACCCATGTTCCGGGCTGGGGATGAGTTCCTTCAAACGCAGTATGGCCTTGAAAACCCTTACAACATTGACGACAAAAGGGTTTGGCTGGATTGGCAACGGTCCAAGGACTTTGAAGAAGTGTCCAATTTTTTTAGTGACATCATCGATTTTCGGAAAGCTCATCCTTCCATTGCAAGGGGACGTTACTGGCAAGATGATGTGATCTGGTATGGCGCGCAGGGAGACAAGGACCTCGGAGAGGATTCGCATGCGCTTGCCTATTACCTGAAGGGTCAGAATGCGTTTTTTGACCTAGATGATGATGACCTGTATGTTATGATCAACGGTTACTGGGAGCCGGTATCTTTCAGGATTATGGAAAAGGGCAAATGGGGGGTCGTCATCGACACGCATAAAGATGGCCCGGAGGCTTGTATAAAGAAGCCATCACCCGTAACAACAAAGGCTTTGAAAGTAAATGCCCGAAGTATAGTCGTGCTCTTGAAGCAACGCTAAACGCTAAGGCGAAATATCCTTTTTGAGTGGCCGCATATGGGTGAAAATCACCTCAATAAATAACAAATAGCCCTAGGATCGGCGAGGCAAATACTCGAAATTTAAGTAGACAATCATCGCATGATCCGGAACACTATCACGTTGTTTTTGCTGGTATTCGTCGGTCTCGCGGCGGCCCAGGAAGTAGATCCAAGACAGGTCATACAACAGTCTATTGATCGACTCAATGGAAAAAGTAGCATTGGTGAAATGGAAATGACATTGGTGCGACCGCGCTATAGTCGAGCTATATCTATGAAGACCTGGAGCCTGGGCAATGACTATTTCCTAATCTACATCACTGCACCAGCCCGAGACAAAGGACAGGTATTTCTTAAGCGCAACACCGAGATGTGGAATTGGGTGCCTACAATTGGCCGGATGATCAAAATTCCCCCTTCAATGATGAGCCAGAACTGGATGGGTTCAGACTTCACCAACGATGACCTGGTCAAAATGAACAGTCTGGCAGATGATTATGAGCATCAGTTATTGGCCATGGAGTCCGTCGAGGGCCTGGAATGCTATAAGATCGAGTTGATCCCAAAACCCGAAGCCAGCGTCGTCTGGGGCAAAGTGCATCTCTGGGTGGCCAAAGAAGGGTTCTATCAGATGCAAGCCATTTATTTTGATGAAGATTTCGAGATGGTGACCAAGATGGAAGCATCGGAAATCACCCAATTTGGAGACCGAAAACTGCCCGCCAAATTGGTCATGACGCCCTTGAGTAAACCCGGAAATCAGACGATTCTTTTCAATAAGGCGCTTTCGTTCAACGCGCCACTTGAGGACGGGTTCTTTTCACAACAAAATATGAAGCGGGTGAAATGAAACGCAAGCTGATCCTTGGTTGGCGCAATCTCTGGAGAAACAAGAAGCGTACTTATATCACCCTTGCTTCCATCACGTTTGCTGTAGTCATTGCCACCTTTATGAGGGGCTTGCAGCTTGGTAGCTATGATAAGATGATTGATGATACCATCCGATCTACCACCGGCCATGTTGCGCTCATGGATAAGTTGTACTGGGAAGACAAGACATTGATCAACAGCCTGCATTTACCCGGGGATGTGGTAAACTACCTGAACGCTGATGATCGTATTGAGTTTTGGGCGGAGGAAATCAGTGCCGGATGCCTTGTCTCTTCGGGCAAGCAGACCCGAGGGGTGATGGTAATGGGGGTGAATCCGGGAGTCCAGGATCAGCAGATACGGCTCAAGGACAAGATCATTGAGGGACAGTACCTGGATCGTGAGGATGATGCCGTTTTAATTGGCAAGGAATTAGCGCAGTTTCTTCAGTTGTCAGCAGGCGATACGGTGGTGCTCTTCGGACAAGGATATATGGGCGTGACTGCAGCGGCTAAGTACCCGATCAAAGGAATATTCGATCACCCAATGGCGGACTTCAATAAGCGCCTGGTCTTTTTACCTCTGCTTTCCGCTGAATACCTTTTTTTCATGGAGGAAAGAAGAAGTGCTGTGCATGTGGTTTTGAATGATAAGGATCTGATTCCGCAAGTCAGAACTGACCTGTTGGGTATTGTCGATACTACCTTACTTGAGGTACGTCATTGGGAGACCATGAATGAAGAAATCCTCTCTGCGATTGAGTCCGATAATTTCTTTGGAGTGATCATGATTGGGATCCTCTACATGGTGATTGGGTTTGGGATCTATGGAACCATCCTCATGATGACCATGGAGCGGAAGAAAGAGTTTTCGATCATGATAGCTATTGGGATGCGGCGCACACGATTGATCTCACACGTCATTATCGAGTCGATCTACATAGCAGCCCTGGGTTCAGTGGCTGGATTGATCTTGAGTTTCCCTCTGATCTTTTTTTATGCAGCGAATCCCATTGAGATCACCGGGGATAACATGGAGGTATACCGGGAGATGAACATCGAGCCCATTCTGGCCATCTCCACCAATGCCGGGTATATGATCAGTCAGTTTGCCATCGTGCTCATCCTGAGTATAGTGGCTTCTTTGTTGCCTTTGCGCAATATCCTGAAGTTTGAAATTGTGGACATTATCCGGGGAAGACAATGATTGCAACACTAGCCTGGAGGAACGTCTGGAGAAATCGGTCAAGGAGCCTCGCCGTGATTTTGGCGCTGGCCAGCGGTTTGTTTGGTGCGCTTTTTATTGCGGCCATGGCCAATGGGATGGCAGATAAGATGATACAGGCTGCTATAGATACCCACATTTCCGATGCTCAAATACACAACGCAGACTATCTGATCATGGAAGACCTCTCCATGACCATGGAGGAGAAGGCAATAGCGCAAATCCTGGCAGCGGAAGATAACATCAGCGTTTTCACCTCACGCATCAAAAGCGAAGCCATGGTGTCGACGGCCAACAACAGCAGGCAGGTAATGCTGCTTGGCATTGATCCGGAGCGAGAGAAAGTCGTGACTACCATACATGAAGAATTGGTTGAGGGAAGCTATTTCGAGTTGGATTCGAAGTTCAAGCAGGTGCTCATTTCGGCTCGCCTGGCAGAAAAGCTTAAAGTGCGATTGAAGTCCAAAGTGATTTTCTCACTTGCCGATAAAAATGGAGAAATCGCGTATGACAATTTCAAGGTCTGTGGACTCTTCAATACCAACAATGCCATTTTTGATGAGGGTACAGTGTACATCGAAAAAGATCACCTTCAGCAAATTCTGAAACTGGATAACAACGAAGTGCATGAGTTTGCCATTCGTGTGGCTGACGAAACGCTGTTACCTCAGACCGTGGAAACACTGGCTCAACAACTGATGGCGGCCAAGGTGGAGAGTTGGCTTGATTTGAGTCCACTGCTTCGTGTCACAGAAAGCAGCATGTCAGTCTTTAGCTACGTCATGGTAATCATCGTACTGATCGCCCTCATTTTTGGTATCATCAACACCATGCTGATGGTGATACTTGAGCGCACCAAAGAAATCGGTATGCTTCGCTCCCTGGGAATGTCCAGATCCAGGATCGGACAAATGATCATGTTGGAGACCATATTTCTGTGCCTGGTGGGATGTGTCATAGGTAATGCCCTGGGTGTTATGGCCATCAGTTATTTCGGCGCGCGAGGCATGGAGTTTGAGAGCTTTGAAAAGGGTTTCGAACTCTATGGTATGTCTGCCAAGATCTACCCTGTGGTAGAAAACGAGTTCTATTTGTTTATCACGGTGATGGTGGTCCTCACTGCTATCATTGCCTCATTTTTTCCCATCATGCGGGCCTTCAGACTCAATCCCGCTTTGGCCATAAGAGATTAGCTATGAGCATTATCAGTACCCATCAAGTCACCAAAGTCTACAATCCGGATACCATACCTGTTCGTGCGGTCGATGGCATTTCACTTGCATTTGAGGAAGGTGAATTTGCTGCCGTTGTTGGGCCGTCGGGATGCGGCAAGACGACTTTCCTTAACCTAATTGGAGGTCTGGAGACGCCTACCTCCGGGGGAGTGAACGTCAATGGTTCGGACATCACCAAGCTTTCCCAAGCCAAACTCACCGATTTCAGGTTGCACAATATCGGTTTCGTATTTCAGGCTTACAATCTCATTCCGGTCATGAGTGCCTATGAGAACATCTCCTTTATCATGGAACTCCTGGGCAAGGACGAAAAAGAAACCCGTGACCGCGTCAATGAATTGCTCGAGGCGATGGACATCCCGGACAAAGCAGATGCACGGCCCAATAAAATGTCAGGTGGTCAGCAGCAAAGGGTAGCTGTAGCGAGGGCCCTGGCCCCGAGACCAAAGTTTGTGCTCGCCGATGAACCCACTGCCAACCTTGATAGTCAAGCTACTTTCAACCTGCTGGATATCATGCAAAAAATGAATGAGAAGGAGGGTACGACATTCATCTTTTCCACGCACGATGACCGGGTAATGCAGCGAGCCAGAAGGCTAATCAGGCTTGATGACGGCAAAGTGCAGGCCGATGAGAAACGGTAGCCTCATACTTGTCTTTTTGATTTTCTTCACGTCCTTTGCCCAAGGCCAGTCAGAGGAAGAGCGACCAGGCTGGACTGAAGGCATGTCGCTGAATGGGTATATGAAGTACTTGAACCAGGCATTCATCCCAGGGGATTCCGGTGAACTCATCACTGATAATTTCTTTCACAACCGCCTGAATTACGCCTGGGATATTTCGGATAACTTCAGGTTTAATGCATCTGCACGCAGTCGATTTTTTTGGGGGGAGTTGGTACGGAACTTGGGGGTCTCGCAGCAGGTGGCGCAAAATCAAAATTGGTTAGACTTGGACGTGCTCTGGATGGAAGGCGATAGCTATGCCTTCCACACGATTCTTGATCGGCTTTTCCTCACGATGGAAAAAGACAAATTTGAGTTGGTCGTGGGTCGCCAACGTGTGAATTGGGGGATGACCCTGATCTGGAACCCCAATGACATATTCAATACCTATTCGTTTTTTGACTTTGACTATGAGGAAAGGCCCGGTACCGACGCCATTCAAGTCAACTACTACTCATCATTTACCTCGGAGTTGGGTTTGGTTTATGAGTTGGCGGATAGCTTACAAGGAAGCAAGTTAGGTGCACGCTATCGGTGGAACATGAAGGGATACGATTTTCAGGTGCTGGGTGGCTACCAGACCCAATTTTTTGTTGCGGGCTTGGGGTGGGCAGGAGATATTGCTGGTGCCGGATTCAGGGGAGAGGCGACTTATTTCATACCTGAAGCAGGACTTGACGTCGAAGATCAATTAGTTGGTTCGATCGATCTGGATTATGCATTTTCCAATCAAATCAACCTGGTGCTTCAAACATCTTACTTGTTCAATTCAGTAGGGCTCAATGCCCGGAGGGGTGATTACACCGCCTTTTATCTGGAGCGGGCCTTCACAGCTCAGACCTTGAGTCCAGCACGCCACAACCTCCTCTTTCAGGCTAGGGGCCAGCTATCACCTATTGTGACCACGACAATAGCGACCATTATCAATCCCAGGGACGGGTCGAGTTTCATGGGACCAACAGTCGACTGGTCGGTAGCTGAGAATCTGGACTTTTTGTTGGCAGGGCAGTTTTTCCTGGGACCCACGTCCACTTTATACGGAGATGGCGGAGCCTTTCTGTTTATGCGATTCAAGTACAGTTTTTGACCCACGCTGCCCTCAAATAACCGGCAGGCTTTCGCTTTTTAGTGGTGAGGGAAGAAAGCCATCTTCAGGAGAAAGAAAGCGAGCAGTAAGACATACCAATGACGCCGTAAATAGGAAGTAGTGGTCCTTATTCTAGCCGGTTGGAGCAAATGATCATTCATCAGCATGTAGCCCGTCTTCGGGATGGTCTTGATAGCATCCTTACCGATCTCCTTCCTGACCATGGCTATGGAATGTGTCAGCAGTTTCGGGCCGCTGTTGTAGTTGCCCCACAGCTGTTGAATCAATTCCCCATGGGCCACGACTTGCCCCCGTTGCTTTGCCAGGATTTCAAGGAGTCGGACCAGTCGAGGTTCCAACTGCTTCTGTTTACCCGTTCTTTTGAAAATCAAAAGATGCCTCTCCGCATCCAGATGTATGTCCTTTGTAATTACCCTGACGCCCATAATCTCAATATTTTCTAAAGGTTTTTTCTGACCAATGCTGCTCCATTCACCTCTAGGTTTGACAACCACAAGAAAGAAAAGGTTATATGCTCAAGTTAAGAAAGAATGATGGCCAGGCAGTTTTGGCTGTGCTTTGCGTTTACATAGTCACTTCGGCCCATCATATCTATGGCGCCTGGCTGTACGAGACACCCTGGAGGACGCACATTGCTTACCAAGGGTTAACGTGGTTGCTCGTTTCCTACTTATTGCTGGGGTTGAGTTATTTCTGGTATCCCCGGCTCTTTCGATGGCTTTTTGTGGTCATTGCCGGCTTCTTCTTTGTGCTAGCCATTGGGTTCTATGAGGGTGCTTATAACCACCTGCTGAAGAATGTGCTCTTCTTTTCTGGGGTAGCAGAAGAATGCCTGCTCACGATGTATCCCCCGCCAAAGTATGAATTGCCTGATGACTTGCTGTTTGAAGTCACGGGGATATTGACATTGGCGGTTAGCTTGTGGTGCTTGCAGACAATGATCAGGATGATGCGGCTTAAGCCAAACACCTGAAAATGCAAAAAGCCAGATGAATCTGGCCTTTTTGTTTTTGGATTGATTGGGTCGATTATTTCAGGACTAGGCTAACTTCTAAGTCAAAATCTCCACCTAGAACAGCGTTTTCCAGCTTCCAGCCGTACATGACCTCGTGCTCGGTGCGATTGACTGTGACCTTTGCGGAATATGCTTTGTCACCTGTCTTTTGGGCTTCGAACTGGACAGGTTTGGTGATACCCCGGATCGTGATGTTTCCCTCAACTTGATAAGTTGAACCACTGGCGTTCGCGCTTGTGATGTTGAGGGTAGCCTCTGGGAATTCGGACACATTGAAGAAATCTTCAGACTTCAGGTGGTTTACCAATTTGGCATTGTCTTTTTCCTTAGCTATATCTTCGTTGGTGATGCTATTCATGTCAATAACGATGGTGCCACCGGTGAGCTTGCCGTTTTCGATCTCGAGCGAACCAGATTTGATATTGACGTTGCCGTAATGGTCGTAGGATTTAGCCAGGTGATAGCCGGTCCATTTCACGGTGCTTTTTTCCGTGTCGATATTGAAGGTCTCTAATGTTCTGTCATTTCCCGAGGTAAGGAAAATGGTCAATGCCAAAAAACTCAGAATTTTCATGTCAGTAGATTTTGTTGAATACTATTATTACTCCATCTGCCAATGCCAAGTTGATTTCTGGATGCAGTTATTTCCGATTTGTCACTGGCCTGACGTCCAAAACTAACCCTTCGCTATGTTGATGGCCGTTTCTCCGTCTCCCTCACCGTAAGTGATGGTGAGTATCCTTTCCACCTTTTCCTGCAAGAAAGCGTTTTGTTCGAGGTATTGGTTGAAAAAGGCACCTGCACTGCGCACATAATGAGACTGCTTGAAAAAACGCTGGATCTGCTCCATGCTTTCCTCGATTTCACCCTGATAGCTCACATTGTTTCGGATGCCTTTGCTTAGGTCAGTGATCCCTAACATAAAGCCTGAAAGGTCCTTATAAGTGTTAGGGTTCATCTTCAAGATGGGGGAGATGCCATGCGTATCCTCAAGCAATTTTGCTCGACTACCAATCCCCAGATTCTTCAATTGGGTAACTCCCGCCTTACGATAGGTGGAGTTGCTCTTTTTTGGCTTTTCCAGGAAAAACTTCCAGACAGGCGCATAGGATCGTATTCTGGTTTCTACGCTCTCCAATTCCGGGAAATCATTGTGCTGATCCATACCCCCGGCGAGTGCCTTGGCCAGCAGGCTCATGTTTGTCTCATTCATGCTATTGATTCCGATATTATGAATCATTGCCTGAAATGCTGTATCAGTGAAATTGATTTTGGCCTCCAGGGAAACACTGTCCTCCGCGGCGAGCGTGTCTAAGTATTTCTCCACCAGCCGCTCAATCTCCGATGCATCCAGAGCACCCCAGAGCACGCCGAGATCCAGGAATTGTATGAGCTGATCACCAGAAGTGATCTTGGCGATGGTTTGCATTTGCAGGGACATACTGTATTGGAACTCCCGCATTTTGGGTGGGCCCGAAACGGAGAAGCTCTGCATTTCGGCAGCGATGGTGCCCATCCACTTCTCGGTACTGCCTAGCTTGCCTTCGTAGCCTCTGGTAGTATCCAGAGCCACTTGCTGACCACCCTGGATATTCTTACGCACGGTTTCGTTGGTATTGGAATAATCCTTTCCGCTGAAAAGGGTCTTCTTGCCAAAGGAAAATCCGAAGCCCCAGGATTTTTTCAAGGTTATTGTCTTTTCATTGAGGTATTGCTTGAGTGCAACCTGAGCTTCTGAGAGGTCAGGGTAGTTGTCTACAAAAGCCCCAAGTTTGAACCGGAGAAAGTCGCCATGGTATGCTTTCAACGTTTCAGTGTTGAAGCTAGCCAGCAGCAATTCCTTTTTCGTTGATATCCTTTGGTACTCATAGCTGAAACTCAACTTGACGTTGGCTTTAGCAATTGTTTCAATGACTTCCTTGGCCTTCTCTTCAATTTTATCCAGGTACTCCTGCACAGCCTCGAATGGGTCAAGCTCTTCCTCTAGATCAAGCCGGTCGATGATCTCTGTGATGGTTTCATTTTCTCCATCATTAGTCAAGCCCTGTATTGCCTTATCAATGAGCTCCGACACCTTGTCTTTGGCGTAGCCGGTTGCCGATTCAATGATTTTATCCACCAGCGTTTCCAGAGCTCCTTCTAATTCTTCGGGATTGGCAAATGCTGCACCCACCGAGGCACTCATTTTGGCACTTTGGTCTGTGGAAATGGCCTTGGTTACTTTCACATCGAACCGATCTTCATTGCGGTGAATGGCATAGAGAAAGTCATCCTTGACCTGGATCTGGTACGACGCCGCAAATGATGGGCTCAGACTGATGTCCAGGCTGATATCTTCGGGCAATTGAAGAAGAGCACCCAGCGAATTGAGAGACTTCGAAAGGATGTCCGACCAACTGACGCTGACTTTACCAGTCAAATTACCTCGAGTAAGGAAATAGAGGGACTTCTTATCTTCCAGGCCTTCGACGTCGCTCCACTTGAAAATGGTCTTCACCGTGGCTATGTCACTGGCTACAGCGTTACCAATACCATCCGTGCTGCTATGGGGTGCATACAGCCCAGTTTCAATGATCCGGTCCGCATCGAATTCGAAACCCACGTCCTTGAGCGTGGCTGACCCTTTGGCCTTGGGGTTCACGAAGAGGGAGTATTTCAGGAAGGCCTGACTCCCGTAATCTACAGGGATAAAGGGCGCATCAACATTGATCAACTCTTCATCATCGACATCATCTTCGTCGTTGAAGAGCTGGATGACAAGACCGGAGCTGGCGCCAATAGAGAATGTAACATCCTCATTTTCAATGGATAGAGATCCTTCTGCACCAAGGGTTGCGGGGTCAACGAGCAGGTCTTTGTCTTGCAGCGTTTTTCCTGAAGTGAGTTCGGGTAGGTTTTCATGTGAAAATATCTCGGATAAATCGGGCATGCCGTTTGGGTGTTGAGGTTAGCAAATGCCTTGAAGATACGCCAACCGAGACTTGCTTGCAACTCAGGGAGGTGATTACGGACGATTCTTAACCGGACGATAAAACATGATTTTTCCTTTCTTCACCCTGCTCAAAACAAACCTGCTTACACCCACTTTGCGGCCCCATTTGGAGGTGTTTTGATGGGCAATCTCATAATCTCCCGGTCCATTGACTTTGTAGACAATCGCTGTATGATGTTTCATTTCCTCCCTGAATGTGGAGTACTGTTTTTTCCATTCCAACTTCACATTTTCGAATTGGATAAGATCACCGGGGTAGATTGTTTCTCGCTGAGGGTCTACTCTTTTTCCATAGACGTTGATTGTTCGCTTGCTTGAGCGGTCAAAATATGCCCCGGAGTAGTTCAGGGCGCCAGCAGCCAGATCCCAACACTCCCCACGGTCGACACGTTTGCCCATTACCTGACCCAGGTATTCTACGATACGTTGATTGAGATCTGGCAGGGTCGGATCAGCGATGAAGAGCGCTGCCAATAAATATATTCCGTTGATCATGTGTCTTTTTACATTTAGTCATTCAATGAAACGAACTTCCGGGGCGTAGGATTCGCCGAAACCTGGGTGTTGAAATGATTTGACAATCCGTCTCTGGTTATTGACCACGTCGAGACACCAAATTTCCTCAGCCATCAAGCCTTCCAAAAACTTCATTGTCGTCTCCAGGGGCCTCGGAATCATCGATGAAGTACGCCTCCAATTGCCTGATCATTTCGTATCTGGAAACCCGGTTGTCATTGTTGAGGTCCAGGTTGGTAAAAGCCTTTTCGAATGAATTTTTGTCGATCCCGAAAATCTCATAGAAAAAGCCATATTCTTCTTCGGAAATGTATCCATCGTGGTCCTCATCAAAAAGGTCAAACATAAAGTTGATCAACAGTTCCACGTACTCCTCGAGATATTCATCTTCTTCCATTTGCCCTTCGAAGAACTGTATCCATTGACTTAGCTCGATTTGCTGCTTGTCATTGCTGGGTATCTCTTTGAGCAACCGGTAAAAGAACCGAACAGATTTTTCGACTACTTTCTCATATTTCCACCTTTCGCGCCCCTGCATACTGGACATCCTTTCCTCAATTTTTTCAGTGACGCTGGCAATGTCGTCGACATCGAGGCAGCCGTTTCGATCATAGTCATAGAGTCTGAAAAGGTAGGTGAGTCGGTATCTCTGCTTTCGTGTCATAATGTCTAATATCGGCCAATGGGCTCGCTAAGTCAAGTGCCTGAGGTATACAATTTATTCGAAAAGTACACCTGATCGCGTCCTGTCAGTCAGCCGTTTAGAGCAATGACCGAAGAATAAAGAGGTTGACAACAAGCCATGTGTCTATTTCATCTCTCAGAACGGTTTAGATGGGTAGTTATGGCGACAGGGAGTATATCCCCTTATTGAAGGCCAAAGCTTTAGCCAAAAGGGTGTGGTGTAGTAGATAACTACTGCTCAGAAGATCACCGGTCTGAAGGTGACGTACCAGCAAATGACTTAACGATAGATTTGCTGAAAGACGGGTTGAAGTTTCAGTTGGCCCGCCATACACAGCCTAACTTCCTCGATAGATAAGTAATACTTCCTGATGGTGTTCTTGTACCTCTCTTTCAGCAAGTCATGCTCCAGGATGAATCGTTTCGTAGCTATAATTTCCTCGTGAAAACCGTTGGCGATGGCCACATGGTCCGCTGCATGTTCTGATTGTTTTTTGAAGGGTTTGTGATACAGGTACTTCAGCCCGTATCCCACCATCTGAAGGTTGGAGTAGGGCAGGTAGTCTACTACATGTCCAAGCTCATGGGCAAACCAGCCAGCTAGTACATCGTCTGGAAGATCAGATACCTTCAGGCCCTGGCTGTCCTTAAGGTAGACAGCTAGTCTGACCTGATACCGCTTGTCATTGGTAAAGAGGTTGCTCAGATTGATAATCGGCTGTGCCTGCATGGTGGAGGATTTCACCGGATGTTGCTTCAATACCATAGGGAACGGATGTAGCTGAGGGAATCTCTCCATCACCTCAACAAAGCGCTTCTGCACCCTTTCGTCTTCTACCTGCTGAAATGCGATATCCATAGTTTTGTTATTACGGAGATGTTAACTATTTAGTATCGACTAGGTTTCGAAATCGAAGTGAATAACTCTTTAATTGTCGGTGAATGGAGGGAAAACCTGCCTGAGCCGGTCACAGGTTTTCTCTTAAGCACAAAAAAGGGCACCTGAGGTGCCCAAATTGTGGTTTGTTGTTGAGACTACCTATCGCTTGTCTGCGGAGACATAATCCCTTTCAGTGGCGCCGGTATAGACCTGCCTTGGACGACCAATAGGCTCTTTGTTTTCTCGCATCTCTTTCCATTGCGCGATCCAGCCCGGGAGTCTTCCTAAGGCAAACATCACGGTAAACATTTCTGTCGGTATGCCGAGTGCTCTGTAGATGATTCCTGAGTAGAAATCGACATTGGGGTAGAGCTTGCGTTCTACAAAGTAGGAATCACTCAAAGCTTCCTCTTCCAGACCTTTTGCGATGTCCAGGACCGGATCGTTAACGCCCAATGCGGTCAATACTTCGTCAGCGGCTTTCTTGATGATCCTGGCTCGGGGGTCAAAGTTTTTGTAGACGCGGTGACCAAATCCCATGAGCCGGAAAGGATCATCCTTGTCCTTGGCTTTGGCCATCCACTTCTTCGTGTCTCCGCCATCGGCTTTGATACCTTCAAGCATTTCTATTACCGCCTGGTTGGCACCGCCATGCAAGGGTCCCCAGAGCGCGTTGATACCGGCTGACAGTGACGCATAAAGACTGGCTTGCGAGGACCCAACGATCCTTACGGTAGAAGCCGAGCAATTCTGTTCGTGGTCCGCGTGGAGGATCAAGAGTTTATCCAGGGCTTTTGCCACCACGGGATCTATTTCGAAGTCCGTGGAGGGTACTGCAAACATCATTTTCAGGAAGTTACTGCAGTAATCTAGCCGATTGTCCGGGTAATTCACGGGTTGCCCAATTTGATTTTTGTAGCTCCAGGCTGCAAATGTTGGCATCTTCGCCATGATTCGAATGATGCTCAAATCGACCTCCTCAACAGACCTCGTCGGGTCCACACTCTTCGGATAGAAAGCTGTCAATGCCGTTACAAGAGATGAGAGTACACCCATGGGGTGGGAGGAGGATGGAAACCCATCTAATATTTTTTTGAAATCCTCGTGGACAAGTGTGTGATTCGTAATGTCCTGTTGGAATTGCTCGAAACCTGATTTGGATGGCAACTCGCCGTAAATCAGCAGATACGATACTTCGAGAAATGTAGACTCATCGGCCAATTGTTCGATTGGGTATCCCCTGTACCTCAGAATACCCTTCTCTCCATCGAGAAAGGTGATGGCACTTTTTGTCGATCCTGTGTTTTTGAATCCAGGGTCGATGGTGATCACTCCGGATTGTCCTCGAAATTTGCTGATATCTATGGCTTTTTCCTGCTCGGATCCTTCAATTACTGGTAGTTCGTAAGTGGTTCCATCCACTTTAATTTCAGCCGTGTTTGACATTGACTTTTCCTATTTAGATTATTGAGTTGTCGAATTCCTAAAATAACAATTTATTGACAGCCTTGGGTTTAATTACCTCCGAGAATCAAAGGTAATCCGTCTTCGCCACTACCAATGACGACAACTTTCGCATTTTCCGAGTTGGCCAGTTCCCTTGTCGCCTCAATTCCCCGCATTCTCAAGAGGTTGGACGTGAGACTACTATTGATAATGTCGTTGGCTCGAGCTTCTCCTTCTGCCATGATCCGCTTGCGCTCTGCCTCACTTTTCTCTTTGTCAAGACGAAACTGGTAGGCAAGTGCTTCCTGCTCTTGTTTTAGCTTATTTTCAATTGCCTGGCGGATCTGGTCGGGAAGTGCGATGGACCGAATCAGCAGTGCTCGCATCACCACATTGTTTCCTGAGGCGCCCAGTATATCTTCCGTTTCTTTCTTGATGGAAGACTCCACTTCGGGACGTTTGGTGGAGTAGATTTCTTCGGCAGTATACCTTCCCATTACCTGCCTGACGGTGGATCTTACTTCGGGAATGACGAGTCTCCTCACATAATCTCGTTGGAAAGTCTCATGGATGTCACCGATCTTGTCGTACATCGGATGGAACCTGACGCTGATGTCCACATTGATGTTCAATCCATTTTTGTCAAGGACGTCCATCTGCTCTTCAATTTGGTTCTCCGACACATCGTAGACGTAAACGTCATTCCATGGAGCCTTTACGTGGAACCCAGGACGGATGATGTTTTCTTTATCAAGCCCACCAGCAAACTTTTTGAAAATGACGGCACGCTCTGTGGCTTGGATGGTGTAGAATATGCTGTTGGACAAGGAAAAGATGACAACAATAGAAATCGAGAGGATGACAATGAGGGGCAAATATTTTCGGTTGTTCATGAATGAATAGCTTTTGTTGAGTGTAAAGATAGTGTCATCGATCGGTGTTGGATATTTTCAGTACATCGATTATGAGCGGAATGTTTTATGAAAATCGTGTTTTGCAACATGGTGTCAACATATATGCCATTTCTTCGCCTCAAATACCCGGCTGTCATCGTTCATTTTCTTGTAAAAGAAATACAGAGTGATTGGACGTAAACGTTTTCCAACCATTTCCTGAAGATTCCGGTTTTTGAAAGTGGCTATTAATCACTTTTTTTAAGCCCTCATTCTCAAATAAACTATGAAGACCATACTCAAGGACGTTCAGGAAAAGATCGGCAAACCCTACAAAGACCTCGAATTTCTTTTGACGGCTTTGGAAGAAATATTGCGGGAAAACGGAGATCCGGAAATCGCGTCCAAGGTTCCCCTAATTGGCAATGGAGCCGAATTGGAGGAAATGTCCGACAAGGAGATTCAGTTGTATTCATTGGTCTTCCAGCTTATCAATATCGTAGAGATCAATGGCGCTGTTCAGCTGCGTAGAAAAACGGAAGATGAACACAGTCTTGACGCAGTGAGTGGACTTTGGGCAAATAATCTCAAGAGACTCGTAAATGAAGGGTTTACGAAAGATGAGATCAAAGCCAACATCAAGTCCGTAAATATTGAGCCCGTGTTGACAGCGCATCCTACCGAGGCTAAGCGGGCTACGGTGCTGGAACATTATCGGGAATTGTACTTGCTCCTCGTACAAATGGAAAACCAGATGTACACCAAGAATGAGCAACGCAACATCCGGCACAACATCAAGCAGACACTCTTCCGAATCTGGAAAACGGGTGAAATATATATTGAGAAGCCGCAGGTTGAAGATGAGCTCCGCAATGTGCTTCACTATCTTGTCAATGTCTTTCCTGAAGTCATTCCGATTCATGACCGCCGTTTGTTGCAGGCGTGGAGCGAGGTTGGGTTCACCAAACAGGATTTGTTGGAGAGCGCGGCATTTCCGTCTTTCAATTTTGGAGACTGGGTAGGTGGAGACCGCGATGGACACCCCCTGGTGACGGAGGAAGTGACGAAATACACCCTGGAGCAGTTGAGGCTCAACGCGTTCGTAGTTTTACGAAGGAAGCTCACCTTGCTTGTGAAACGGCTGAGTTTCAGCTACACCCTTGGCGAGGCTTCCAGGCAGGTGAAGACAAGAGTCGAAACGATGGTTCAGGAGTTGGGTGTTCGGGGTCACGAAGCCTTCGACAGAAACAAAGGAGAGCTCTTCAGGCAGTTTGTAAATCTGATGATAGCCAAATTGGCCGTGGATACAAAGAGGGGACATGCCACGGGCCTTCTGGATTTTGAAGGCATCTATGTTCATTCCAGGGAGCTCAAAGAGGACCTGCAACTCCTGCAATCCGAGTTGGTGGAATATGGTGCTAGCAGTGTAGCCTATGATGATGTATTCGTCGTGATCCGCATCGTGGAGACCTTTGGTTTCCACCTGG
The DNA here is from genome assembly GCA_965601475.1 of Cyclobacteriaceae bacterium. Classification (GTDB taxonomy): domain Bacteria; phylum Bacteroidota; class Bacteroidia; order Cytophagales; family Cyclobacteriaceae; genus JAWPMT01. Next base: position 4,952,950 of record OZ271832.1, read on the forward strand.
CCAAATTGGATATTCGGCAAAATAGTGCCTTCCACGATAAGGCCATGGGACAAATGCTGGAGGCTTCGTCTTTCGAAAGAACAGACTTCGGTGATTGGTCTGAGGAAGAACGGCAGCGCTTTCTCAATGAGGAGCTTAAATCGAATCGGCCATTCTTGCCCTACAACCTGACCCTGGATAAAGAGGCTGGTAAAGTACTGTCTTCTTATAAGGTCGTGCAGCAGCACACCTCTCAGTATGGGCTGAATTGCATAGGTTCATTCATTGTGAGCATGACCCGATCCTTGTCTGACTTGCTGGTGGTATATGTATTGGCAAGAGAGGCTGGCCTTACCCGAAAGACTAACGATGGATTGGTATGTACCATCCCTGTTGTGCCACTGCTTGAGACCATTGATGATTTGGAAAACGGTCCGGAAATCCTGGACGCGTTCTTAAGTCACCCATTCACAAAAAGAAGTATAGACTATCTGGCAGGAATTGGCAACGGCCATAAGAAGCAGCAGGTAATGGTGGGCTATAGCGATTCCAACAAGGACGGTGGCATCATTGCAAGCCAATGGCATCTATACAAAGCCCAGGCGAGACTGTGTGCTATTGGAGCCAAGCATGGTGTGGACATTCAGTTCTTTCATGGCAAGGGTGGGTCCATCAGCCGTGGAGCCGGTCCAACACACTATTTCGTCAGTGCCTTACCCAAAAAAGCGCTCTCAGGGGATATACGATTGACCGAACAAGGCGAAACCATCAGTCAGAAATATGCGAACAAAGTCAATGCGGTCTACAACCTGGAGTTGCTGACTTCATCCACTGCGGCCAAAGTGGCGCGAGATAGCCGAAATGGTGCTGTCTCCCATGACCTGGAGGATGTTCTTGAGTTTCTGGCCATAGAAAGCAAAAAGAGGTATGAGGAGCTGATGAAGGAGGATGGGTTTATACCATACTTCCGCCAGGCAACGCCAATTGATGCAATTGAAAGCAGCAAAATTGGCTCAAGACCCGCCAAGCGTACGGGTGCAAACAGTCTTCAGGACCTTCGGGCTATTCCGTGGGTTTTTTCGTGGAGTCAGGCGCGATGCCATATGACCAGTTGGTACGGTATAGGCTCTACCCTGGATCTCCTTAGAGATACGCGGCATGGGGACTACCAGCGGTTCAAGGAAGCCACAAAGACAGATCCATTTATTCGCTATGTACTGACGAACGTGGATACAAGTCTGGCCGCTACTGACGAGGAAATCATCGCCAAGTATGCCGATTTGGTGGAAGACCAGGATTTGAAGAAAAAATTCCTTGATAAGTTTTTGAATGAACTGAAGCTCACCAAGTCGCATCTTCAGGACTTGTTGGAATCACCAGTCAGTGAACGTAGAAAAAATCACTACCACTCCAACCTCCTTCGTGCGTCACTGATGGACAAACTGCACATTAACCAGGTGAGATTGCTGGGTGAATGGAGGAGAATGAAGAAAGAAGGTAACAAATCAACAGGCAAGGTACAGACTTCACTCATGCTCACCATCAATGCATTGGCCGGAGCGATGAGGAATACAGGCTAGCAGTTACCCGGTCGCTTTTGGAATTGCGGAATTAATGCCGGAAATTGGGTTCTAACAGCCTTACAACCCAGCATTTTGACTCGTTCAATTCTTCTTTCTATCCTCTTTTTGGGGTTTCTGAGGCCCGGCGTATGTCAGGAGACATTGGTTGTGCATAGCAATCAGGAGGGTAGCTATGATCTCCTTCCTTTTGTCGAACTACTGGAAGATCCCACCGACACATTGGAGTTTGAGGACGTTGTGTTCAGCGATCGTTTCCGGCCCTTGGAGACCTTCAACGAGGACTTCGACAAAGACAAAGCATATTGGGGGAAGGTGCACCTCATCAATCTTGATAGCAGCCAATTGACTTGGCTGATCTATTTTGATCGCAATGACTACATCGATGTTTTCGAATTCAAGGAGCGCCAGGGTATCTTTCGTCAACGCACTGGCTATCTTGTTCCGGCACACGAAAAAGCCGTCGCAGAAGGAAGTTACTACGCCTCGGTGACACTGCCATATGGCGTAGAGAAGAGTATTTTCTTCCGGGTCTCGCAAGATATCCATGAGCACAGTTTCAAGTACCTGAGGTTTGAAAACCCTTTCCACATGCTCAGGAGCTACTCTGACCGCCTTTCCTTTAATATGGCTTTTCAGGGCTTTCTCTGGATCATGATCATGTACAATCTCCTGATCTTTATCCACTTCAGAGACAGAGCAGGCATTGCTTATAGTTCTTACCTGTTCACAGTAGCTGTATTCTACCTTTTTTCTGAGGGCTACATTAGGGAAACCGTTCTCTCAAACGCACCCTACTATTCTATCTTCTTTCTGAATATTCTTTTTCTCGCGTACTTCTTCTACTACCATTTTATGAAGGAGTTTCTAGAAATCGACAGGACAATACCGAACTGGAATGTTGTCCTCAAAAGCCTGGCATACCTAAACTTCGTGCTTTTTTTCGTAGGCAATTTGATCTTGCTGGTCAATAGCAATTTCCTGCTCGTCATGTACATCATGCGAGTAAATGTGGTTCTAGTTTCTGTTGTTACCCTCTCCAGCCTGGTCGCCATCTTACTTTCGCGTCATCGTATGGTTAACTATTTCGTCTGGGGAACGATGCTCTTACTCATAGGCGGGATGATAGACGCTATCGTTTGGGACACCAGGCAGACGTGGGGCAATTTTGCCAGGGTTGGGTTTGTTGCAGAGATTTTGCTGTTTTCATTGGGCCTCGGCAAACGCATGAGGCTAGTGGAGGCCGCGAAAAGAGAGGCGCAGGAAGAATTGATCGAAGAGTTGAAACGGTCCGAATCCTTGATAGAAAATCAAAGAGATCAGCTGGAAGAAGAGGTGAAGTCACGGACCATCGAGCTGGAGCACCGCAACGAGCTATTGGAAAGGGCCAAGGAGGTTGCAGAGGAAGCAGCCAAGACGAAATCTGAGTTCCTCTCAGTGATGAGCCATGAGATTCGCACCCCAATGAATGCCATTATTGGCATGACTCATTTGTTACTAGAAGATAAGCCAAGGAAGGCTCAGCTCGAAAACTTGCGGAGCCTCAAGTTTTCCGCTGATAGCCTCGTGCAACTGATCAATGACATACTGGACCTCAACAAGATCGAATCTGGTAAGATTGAACTGGAAATAGCTGAGTTCAACCTTCGGGATCTGCTCAAAAGGACCAATACGCTCTACCTACCTAAAGCGGATGAGAAGGGGATTGACTTTAAGATCGCCATGGCAGAGGGACTAGACAGCTATTATGAAGGAGATCAGGGACGATTGTCCCAGATATTGAACAACCTTATCAGCAACGCAATTAAGTTTACAGAGCATGGAAGTGTGATTCTGAGTGTCACCCGGGAGTCCGAAACAGATGAGTATGTGGAGCTCAATTTCTCCGTAAAGGACACGGGGATGGGGATACCTGGAGATAAATTGCACAGGATTTTTGAAAACTTCACGCAAGCTACTTCAAGTACAACCCGCAAGTTTGGGGGTACGGGTCTTGGATTGGCCATCAGCAAAAAGCTATTGGAAATTCAGGGTAGCAGCATCAGGGTGTTCAGTGAAGTGGGAAAAGGATCTGCGTTTTCCTTTGATCTCAAATTCAAGAAAGTCCTGGATCAGGACCACATCCGTGAGGAAAAACATCTGTCCTTCGAACCACTCAAGGGTTTCTGCGTGCTGGTTGTAGATGACAATGTCATGAATAGGGTCGTGCTGGAGCAGTTCCTGACCAAGTGGGAGATAAAATTCCAGAGCGTCGACAATGGGAAAGATGCTTTGAAATTGGTAGACAAGGAGGACTTTCACCTGATCTTGCTCGACATCCAAATGCCTGACTTCGATGGTTACGATGTGACCAGGGCTGTCAGGGGTTTGCAAAATTCGAAAGCAGATGTACCCATTGTGGCGCTATCCGCGGACATATATTCGAACGTATTTGACAAAGTCATCAAAGCGGGGATGAATGACTTTGTGAGCAAACCATTTAAACCTGAGGAACTGTACGAAGTGATTAGAAAATTTTATAAACTGCAGACCGCTTAAATCCCTGCACGCGATCATGAAGTATTTCGCCCTCGTTTTCATAGCTTTCATCACCTTCTCTTCTATGGCACAGAGCACAACCTATCTTGCACTTGGCGATTCCTACACCATTGGGGAAAGCGTCCCGATTGAAAGGCGATGGCCTGTACAGCTCGTTAACAGAATGCAAAGTGAAGGTCTGGACGTTGAGGACCCATTGATTGTTGCCAAGACGGGTTGGACGACTGATGAGTTGCAAAAGGCCATCACTGAGAGGAACATTACTGGGCAATTTGACCTTGTCTCGCTGCTCATTGGTGTCAACAATCAATACCGCGGTTATGATTTTGAACAATACGAGAGAGAGTTTGAAGCGCTTGTCAAAAGAGCGATAAGCTTTTGTAATCAAGCAGAGCGTGGAGTGTTTATCGTTTCCATCCCTGATTACGGTGTCACGCCTTTTGGCCAGAAGAAAGATCCGGCCAAGATCGCCCTAGAGCTGGATCAATACAATGCATATGCTAAGCGCATAGCGGAAGAATATGGCCTGGCTTACTACAATATCACCGAGATATCCAGACGTGCCAAAGGGGACGGGAGCTTGGTAGCCGAAGACAGTTTACACCCTTCGGGAGATATGTATACGTTGTGGGTGGACCTGATCTTTGCCGATGTACGCGCTAAGGTTGCAAAATAATGCGGTTGCCATTCAAGAAAAGTTCTGGTTTTGGCGTTGTGAGGTAATAATTCTAAATTCGGAGCGTCAAACCGCTTAGGCACTTTATGCGATATGTTTGCGTTTTTGTTCTCATGATGCTATTGGCATCTGCATGTCGTGATAAGATTATTTGCGCAGCTTTCCAGAGCACCTATATCCTTGACGACTCCACAAGGACGGCCTATTTCTCCTACGTCTGGCAGCTGGATGATGCCACACGTGATCAATACATTGCTTCATTGGACTCTTCCTCCTCGTCCACCCCTGATTCTGGCGCCGTCGTAGCGGGTGACCAGGGATTGGGTTGGGGAGAGTATTATGCATACGCCGGGGATTATCAGCCTACACGACATAACGTGCGCAAGACTAAATACGGGATAGTGAAGTATGAACCCTATTGGTTGAAAAACTACAACATGAAGACTTCTCCTATGGAGAATGTCCTGGGTCCCGAAAAACCTCTGACAACTCCGGAGGAGCCTCAACCAGAGCAACTAATCGCAGGTGCGGAAACAGAGCTTGACTCTGCCGCTGTAGCGCCTGTGGCGATGGACTCTACTGGGTTTGCGAGTGATTCTGTGGCTGTAGCCTCTGCCGAAGACGTGGAAGAAGAACCGAAGAAGAAGGAGCAGAGGTATCGCTTTCGGTACGACCCCAAAGACAATTTCAATGTGGAGCAGGACTACTACAACAAGTATTTTGGTGTACTGCTGCTGGATCTGACACCCGAGCCAGAGGAGCAGCCTTCGGATTCATTGGCCAATATTTCCAATGGAGAGGTAGTGCCGGATAGCTTGGCGACCAAGGAGAAAAAGGGTCTCAAGGGTCTTTTCAAGAAAAAAAACAAGCTTGATCCGGAGCCAGTAGAGGAAGTCGATGAGGCCAATGATGACGAGGAAGAAGACTCGTGACAACAATTTACAACCCTTTACACCAGCGTGATTTCCATGGCGCCTAGGATGCGTACAATTGCTCAGATACCAAATAGAGCAATGAAATGCTGCGCAACTATCTCAAAATAACCTTCAGAAACCTTCGAAAGAACAAGGCCTATCTCATCATCAATACACTAGGCCTGGGCGTCTCTCTCGCTTGTTGTGTCACTGCCTACCTGTTACTGGCGTACAACCTGGAATTCGATTCTTCAATGCCCGATGAAGCGGTTGAGGATGTGTTTGTGGTTCATACACATGTCGACTATGCAGATGGCAATTCAGGACATCACCTGGTGACTCCAATAAATTTGGGTCCCGCGATGGCAAATAATATCGCCGGTATAACCGACTTCACCCGGTGGAATGGAGATCGGGGAGCGATAAGGTACGGTGATAAGGTCTTCAACGAGGGCGTTATTTTCGCAGATCCTTCCTTCTATGAAATATTTCCTTTTCAGGTCCTGGAAGGATCACTCGAATCGTTCAAAGACCCCAGTACGGTGGTAATCAGCCGTGAAATCGCCGAAAAGTACTTTCCTGATGAGTCGTCTATTGGCAAGGTGCTGACAGCCAATTTTGCCAACGAAACCGAAATCAATGTGCAGGTAGGTGCTGTGATTGAGAAATATCCATTGAATAGCACGCTGGTTTTTGACATGATGATGCGCATTGAGCACTTCTATGATATCCATAATCTGAACAGTGCGACCTGGAATGGCTGGAGGGACCCGGCGCTTTTCCTAAAGGTCGAAGATCCTGCCAATGCCGAAAATATTGGCAAGCTGACTAAGCCATATATGGACATCAGGAATGAAGCGCGAGAGGATTTGGTCGTTACTTCATATCAACTCCAGCCTTTTAAGTCCAATTTCAATCAGGATGAAATCAACTGGACGCAAACGAATATCCGGATTAGTACGGTGCCCTTGATTGTGTTTTCCATAATGGCATTGATGATTCTGATGGTTGCATGTTTTAACCTGGCAAATACTTCCTTCGCCATTGCCGCAAGACGTCTCAAAGAAGTGGGCGTGAGGAAGGTCATTGGGGCCACTCGCATGCATATCATCGGACAGTTTATCCTGGAGATGATTGTGACCATCATATTTGCCATGATCGTGGGTCTGGTCATTTCCAGATTCATTGTCCGAGAGTTTGCAGATATGTGGAATCTCCAGTATGGGCTTGAAGACCTCAATGGATTGAATCTTGTCATCTTGATGATAGGTCTGGTCTTCATCACGGCGATCCTTGCGGGGCTCTACCCAGCCATGTTTAATAGCAAATTTCAGCCAGCGATCATACTCAAGGGTGGTGCCAAAATTAAGGGGACCAACTTTTTCACAAGGACGCTGGTAGGTGTTCAGTTTGTGATTTCGGTGATTGTGATGATTAATGGTATCATCTTCATTCAAAACACCAGGTTTCAGGAAAGTGTCAATTATGGATTTGATATCGAAGACGTGCTCACCGTTGATATACTGAACAAAGGAGACTATGATATTTTGAAGGGCACGGTCGCTTCGCTACCTCAGGTGGAAATGACCGGTGCGACCCATCACACACTGAGCTGGAGCAGCTATCCTTTTCCCGTCAAAGTCGATACCAGCGAATACCAGGTTCAACACATCGAAACAGGGGAGAACTTTTTTGAAATCATGGGCTTGCAACTGGTAAGCGGCAGGTTTATCGACATGACCAGGACCAATGACGAATTGGGGGCTATTGTTGTCAATCAACGGTTTCTTGAAGAGACGGGGATCAAGGATCCACTCAATGCCATTGTGACTGTCAGAGAAGATCGTAGGAGGATAGTCGGTGTGGTGGAAAATCATGTTGACAACCTGTTTCGCGCGCGCGAGCCAGAGCCATTTGTTTTCTACCCTGCTAAGCGCCATGAATACAGAATGATGCTAGTCAAAGCCAATACGACATCCTTGAGAGGCCTGCAGGATGCGATTGAGGAGCAATGGAAAGAACAATTTCCCAACAGACCTTTTGTGAGCAGGTTGCAGGATGACCTTACGTTCCAGGGGATCAGGCAGACCAACAACAACTTGAAAAAGATCTTCATTTTTCTGACCATCCTGGGTGGATTGCTTTCTGCCTCTGGAATTTTCGCCCTGGCATCGCTCAATGTTGAAAAAAGAACGAAGGAAATAGGCATAAGAAAAGCGCTGGGCGCATCGATTCAGAACATGGTGATGCTTTTGAGCAAGGAGTTCTCGATCATATTGGTCATTGCAGCCATCATAGGAGCCGTGGGCGGGTATTTTCTGTCTTCACAATTGCTCGGGGAGATTTATGCATATCACATCTCAGTAGGCCCAATTCCGCTACTGGCTGGTGCCATCGTTTTGATCATTGTAGGACTTTTGACCTGTGGTAGTACCGTTTACAATGCGGCAATAGCCAATCCCGTGAAGTCGCTGAGAGACGAATAGTTTTTGGATTTGTACTACTACGCTGGGGTATTGCCGCAAGGTGATACCCTTTTTTTTGTTCACATATTAGTTTATTTGGGCTATGGATCTGATTTGGCTTTATGTGATTATTGGTGTTGTTTTTTTGGTCCAGATTGGGCTTTTCTTCGTCGGTCGGAGAATTAGAAAGCGTGAGCGGGAAAATGATGTACTGCTCAAGTACGATATCAAGTCCCGTAAGGAAGCGTGGGACCTGATGGCCGATCCGGATATTCCGGACGAAGACAGGAAGCGCATTGAAGCGATCTACAATCAGGAGTAATGTGCCGGATAACTTGAAAAAACAAATAATTCTTCCCAGCTTTCGACTTAATTCAACCGACCGAAACTTTTTGATCGCATGTCATTCGCATTTGAGGAAATAGAGGAGCAGGGCATACAGGCACTGCAACTGAAGCGAAATGGAGAAGTGTTGATGGAAATACTTCCAGCACATGGAGCTACCTTGAACCAGCTGAAACTTGAGCTCTCAGGCAACCTGGTAAGTGTTATTGAAGGGTATGCATCTTATGAGGAAGTTCCGAATTTTCCCGGTAGCAGGAGTGGAATTCTGTTCCCGTTCCCCAATCGTCTTAAGCAGGGGAAATACAAGTATGAAGGAATAGAGTATCAATTCCCAACGGAGGAAAAGCACAACGGCAATGCCATCCATGGCCTGGTCAGGAAGCAGCCATTTAAGCTGGAAGGTTATGAAGCGCACGATACTGGCGGCAAGGTCAAGCTGGCCTACTACAGCTCCGGAGATTTGCCCTACTATCCATTCCCTTTTGGTCTTTATATCGAATTTGAGTACCACAACAACCAGTTGACGACGAAGTTCTCCGTTGAAAACAGGGGCAATACGCACATGCCAGTGGGGTTGGGGTGGCATCCTTATTTTAGCCTGGGTGAGAAGGTAGATGACCTTGAGTTGAAGCTGCCGTTTGTGAGCCAGGTCGAGCTGGATGAAATAAACCTTCCAACGGGTAAAGTCATAGACTTTTTTGACTACGAGAACTTTAACAAAGTGGGTGAAAGAGGCTTTGATGACTGTTTCAAGCTCATCATGCAGGACAAGAGTGCTTTGTTTTCCACTGCTAAAGGTTGCGGTCTGGCCTTTGAAGGATCAAAAGAGTTCCTGTTCTTGCAGGTCTATATTCCCGAGGATCGGGACAGCATTGCCATTGAACCTATGAATTGTAATGTGAATGCTTTCAACAACCAGGAAGGGCTAATGGATCTGGAAAAAGGATCGATCTACAAAGCTGAATTTGTGGTTCGAACCCTGGAAAAAGAGGAATACGAGGACATAAAAGCCAATTTTGAGGAAGACTAAGCCAACTGATACCCGATCAGTCTGGTAATGATGCTGATGACGAGAAAAGAGTTTATCCAAAAAACCGGAGCAGCAATTGCCCTATCTGGCCTGGGTTTGTCCCTTGATAGTTGCTCGGATGACGACTTGCCAACCCCGGATCTGGGAGATGGACTTGCGATCAACCTCACTCAGGCACCCTTTGACGAAGTATTGAGCAGGGGATGGGTACTGCATCCGGAAGAGAATGTGCTCATTGTCAATTGGGAAGATCAAATCAGGGCCTTTACCAGCGTATGTACACATGAAGGTTGCTCACGAAACTGGGTGTTCGGCAGAGGTGTTTTCACGTGTACCTGCCATAGCTCAAAGTTCGACTATAGAGGGGAAGTGGTTTCAGGGCCGGCAAAGAAAAATTTAGCTGAATTTTCAGTCAACCGTACAGGTGACGAATTGCTTATTTCCTAGTCCAGGTTGAATTGGCTATTTTTCCCACAGGAAACGTTCCCAAATGAAAAAATTCCTTATTGTCTTGTTGGTTCTTGTGGGAGGCCTTGCTGCGGCTTATTACACAGGACCAGTCGTCAGCTACAGTGCCGTTTCACCCGAGGTAGACCTGCTGGATATCCCAATTGAAGAAATTGAACCCTTCATCAGTTCGAATGAAAGGATGGTAGAGGGGATAAAGCCGGAAAATCAATCACGTATCGTGTGGGCGGATGGGGTCCAACAGACCGAGTATGTCATTGTCTATCTCCACGGTTTCTCAGCCAGTGTCATGGAATCCCGACCTGTGCATTTCAACCTGGCGAAGAAATTTGGAGCCAATCTATACCTGCCTCGGCTCTCTATGCATGGAATTGACGATACCGAAGCTTTTTTGGAACTCACACCATCTTCGTTGATGAATAGTGCCAAAGAAGCACTGGCTGTTGGGCAAATTCTTGGAAAGAAAATCATATTGATGTCTTGTTCCACCGGAGGAACCATGTCCATATATCTTGCCGCTACCAACCCCAACCTTGTCCATGCGCAACTGCTGTATTCGCCAAACATTGAAATATTTGATAAGACAGTCAAAATCGTCAACGATCCATGGGGCGAGAAGATCCTCAAATCCATAGTAGGCGATTATCGTGATCACCCTGAGGACAGGGGCACTGAAAAGGAGCAATATTGGACGCTCAAGTACAGGTCTGAGGGTATCATCGCCTTACAGGACCTTATTGAGCAGACGATGACGCAAGAGATATTTGAGGATGTCAGACAACCCTATTTTCTGGGCTATTACTTCAAGAATGAGGAAGAACAAGACAAGGTTGTCTCGGTTCAGGCGATGCTGGATTTTCATGCGCAGACAAGTACGCCTGAGGACTCAAAGGAGGCGAGGGCATTCCCCAATACAGGTAATCATGTGATTGCTTCCGATATGACTTCGGGCGACTGGGAGTCTGTCCAGTTTGAAACAGCAAGGTACATGGAGGAGGTGCTCGGTCTCAGTCCCTTGTATTGATGGAATTCTTGACATGCTGACACAGCTCGATGGCTTTGTTCAGGTCTACCTCTTGAAACCGTAGTACCGCGTTGATTGGCTTTTGAACCAAAACGGGTAAATCTGCCTTGATCACGCTGGCAATTCGGGGATATCCACCCGTGGCTGCGCCATCATTGAGGAGAACAATCGGTTTGCCATCTGGCGGGAGCTGGATTGTGCCTATGTCGAGGGGACTCGAGAGCATTTCATGGTCCTGAAATAGGGGAAGGTTCTTGCCCTGCATTCTGAGGCCGGTTCTGTCGCTTTGTGAGGAGATTTTCCAATCGCTGGTCAGGAGCTGTCGCCAATCTGTCATCAAGCACTCAGGGCCCTTTATGATTCGCACTTTCTTGTCGAAAACACCATCATCTGGCTCGAACTGGTGTGGATGACTGAGGTTTGAAATCCTGGCAGAGAACAGCATGTCCCCTGGTAGCAGCCTGCGACCGTGGATCCCTCCCCATTTGGCTTTGAGGAAAGTGGAAGCGCTACCCAGTATTTTCTCTCCGTGGAAGCCTCCTCGTACTGCCAGGTATGTAATGTTGCCCTTCTTCGGCTTACTGATGCTCAGTACATCACCTGGAGCCACGAAAGCACTGAAATTTCCTGCCTGTGCAACATCATTGATTGAGGAATCCACCCTTGCGCCATACCAGCCTATGGCCGCATAGTCCAAAAACTTGCATACCAGGCCTGAGGCTATACATTCCAGACATGGGGCGTCGACGCGATTTCCCACGAGCAGATTGGCTTTGGCAGCGGATACTTCGTCTAGGAAACCACTTTTAGGCACGCCCTTGGAGAGGTATCCTATTCGTCCCTCGTCTTGGATCGTGGTGTAGTGACCAGACGAAATGATCGATAGTATTGGACTCATACAGCAATGAATCTTAGCCGGTCTCCTGGCTCCAGCAGGAAGTGATCTGGCTTTTCGAAAAGCTCCCTGTCTGTATGGCCAATGATATGCCACCCACCTGGGCTCTGGAATGGGTAAATTCCGGTATGTGCACCGCCAATGGCGACACTTCCGGCCGGTACAGAAAGTGCTGGAGAGGTCTTTCTTGGCATACTCAGAGCGCTCGCCAACCCGGCTAAGTAGGGGAAGCCTGGTAGAAATCCGATCATGGCCACCTGATAAGTAGGATTCGTGTGCAATTCGACAACCTCCTGTGGACTCAAACCTTTGATTTCGCAAATGGCCGTCAGGTCCTGGCCTTCAAGATCGTAGTTTACCGGGATCTCCCAGATGGAGGTCGACTCCGGTTGGGGAGTGGGTTCAAGCTCCTCAAGTAAGCGTTCAATTCGCTCCATGCTCGAAAACCTCGGGTCGACCCGCAGGGCCACAGCATCGTATGTTGACCACACGTCCAGAATACCCTTAGTGCCTTTCGATTTTGAGAGCATTCGATAATAAGCATGAGCATTTTTCAAATTACTTTCCGGGGAAAGATCAAAGTTGATGACGATGGTATCTTCGTTGTATCGTGATAACTTCATTGCACATACTTTGGGTTATTGCTGCAACAATTTGTGTATCAAACCCAGGATTTGTTCTACATCCGGATTGTCACCATGTACGCACACTGTTTCTGCTTCGATCAGTACATGACCAGATGGTGTCGAGACGTAACCATGCCTGATTAAATTTTGCAGGTGTTCCTCAAGTCTGGTGTCATTGCCAAGGACACTGCCCGGCATAGACCGTGGGGTAAGCGAGAGGTCATTCTCATAGGTTCGGTCAGCGAATACCTCCCAGACAAAGTTTTTCTGCTTGCGAAGGCCCTTCTGATAAGGGATGAAGAGCTTCAGGTCAGGGTCGACTTTTGCAGTTGCCTTGATGATGATATCCATAATCTCGGTGGATTTGACCATATCATTGTTTAATGCACCATGTGGCTTCACATGATGCAAAGTACCGCCGGCGGCTTCTACCATGCCTTTCAGCGCGGAAACCTGATAGACAATCGACGCTTCAAGTTCGTCAGTGGCCATTTTCATTGACCTACGCCCGAAACCCTGTAGGTCCGGATAGGAGGGGTGTGCACCTACCTTCACGCCATTTTGCAACGCCATGTCGATGGTTCGTTTGATAGTCAGTGGATCCCCGCCGTGCATGCCACAGGCTATGTTGCAACTGCTGAGCATAGGCAAGATCACGCTGTCATTACCTATGCTGAAATTACCATAGCTTTCACCCACGTCTGCATTGATATCCAGCTCCCTTTTCATGACAATAAGTTGTTAAATGTTCGATAGGATAGCAATAATGTCACGAGCAGTACCATAAATCCGAGGGTGTTTTGCCATGCATTGTTTTTGTACTTACCCATCACTGGTGAGTGATTGACCAACCAAAGGACAAAACCTACAACAATGGGTAACAAGAGCCCATTGGCGACCTGGGCAAAGCGAATGATGCTGATAGGGTTGAAGTCGAAAGTGGAGAATAGCGTTCCTACTGCCAATATGGTCATCCACGTCCACCGGAAGAGTGGAGGGTGGTTAGGGAATAGACCAGTGACGGCATAAGCCGCAGCCAGTGGCGCAGTAATGGCCGAAGATAATCCGGCGGCCAATAAGCCAAGTGCGATGGCATATTTGGCAAAATCACCGAAAAGAGGAGCCAAACCGACGGCCAGGTCTCCGGCATTGCCGACCTGTGAGATCACAGATGCAGAGGCCGCTGCGACGATCATGATGCTTAATGATATGATGCCGCCGATTGCGATCGAAAACAAGTTATCAATTCTGGCCGCTCTCAAATCCTCAGGTCTTTTCCAGCGCTTTGCCACGGAGGAAGAATGCAGAAATAGGTTGTATGGAACCACTGTGGTACCTACAATCGCTATGATGGGCAGGATATCATTTGGTCCTGAGGTTGGCTTGAACATGCCAACGACCACCAAAGCAATGGGTGGCTTCACCATGAATACCGTCACTACAAAACAAATCGCCATGAAGGCCACAATACCTATGAGGGTTTTTTCAAGGGATTTGTAGCCTCCAAAAAAAAGCAGAAAAAATGCCCCTAGCCCAATGACTAAATTGGTCGGTTTAAGTGTAGCCGTAGAAAAAGGGAGAATTACGTCCACTCCTAGTGCCGCTCCGGCAATATTTCCTGCCTCATATGCAGCGTTTCCAATCACAATCGCCGAAATGATCAGACCAAACCCTGTGATTCTGGCAGGGAGGCCATGTAAATTTTTGCGCAGTGATTCTCCCAGTCCGGCCTGGGTAATAACGCCAATCCTTGCTGCCATTTCCTGGAGTATGACTGCAATGACAATGGCTAGTAACAGGGCCCATAGCATGGTGTAGCCATGGCTAAATCCTGTCAATGTGCAGACGGTCACAGTTCCAGGGCCGATGAAAGCCGCTGTCACGAGTGTCGCAGGGCCAATCTTCATGAGAATTAGAACAATTTGATGGTTAGAAGCATTAAGTAAATAGAATTAAAATTGTGGACTTTCCAAGTATTGGCTTGTCCGCTATCTTTGTTCCCATGGATCAGGCTCAGGTTATCACGCTTTACCGACCCACATTGCAGTCCATAGCGGTCAGCATGTTAGGATGTTTGGCAGATGCTGAGGATGTCGTGCAAGACACTTTCCTCAAATGGATGACCATAGACAACTCCAAAATTCAAAACGTAAAGGCATTTCTGGTACGATCAGTGATCAATAACTGTATCAATTTTATCAAGAAGTCCAAGAAGGCCTTATGCGATGAACTTTCTGAGGATGTGTTGGTGGAAGGCGTCGACCATCTTCCGGAGGAGATTGATGTGGAACGCAAGATACAACATGCCTGGAGTCTGATTAATTTCAAGCTGGCACCCGTGGAAAGGGCCGTCTATGTCTTGAGAGAGGCATTCAATCTCGAATACGAGGACCTTCAGCATATAGTGGATAAGAGCTCAGACAACTGTCGACAGCTATTCAGCCGGGCGAAGGCAAAGATCAACGAAGAAGTACCGAAAATTCACTTGGAGATGCCATCGATTAAGCTTCCGGCAACGTTCAGGAATGCTTGTAGTCTGGGGCAGTTATCGGATCTTATTGCCGATTTCAAGCTAGAAATTCCGGGAAGAAAAAAATAAATCCAGGTTTTTGTCACAAATAAGAAGTGGCATTGTCCTATATGAAATGGACGTCAAGACTAGTATATTCAAATGGAAGTAATTATCACCTTTTTCATCGCGCATTGGTATTTGTCGCTGTTCTTTCAGACTTTCTTTCTGCATAGGTACGCCTCACACGGTGCATTCACGATGTCTCGCTTTACAGAAAGAGTTTTTTTCGTTCTGACCTGGATTTTCCAGGGTTCGAATTACCTGAGTGCTTACGGCTACGGTGTCATGCACAGAATGCACCACGCATTTGCTGACACGCCTCAAGATCCGCATTCGCCGAAGTATGACGAGAGCATTTGGAAGATGATGTGGAAGACCAAGACTTTCTATTCCGCAATAGCGAATGGCAAGGTGGAAATAGAATCACGTTTTACTGATGGCGTTCCGGCCTGGACCCCTTTTGACAAGTTCGCCAGATCATGGGTTTCAAGAATATTCTGGGGTGCGATCTACGTTGGGGTTTATTACTTATATGCAGATGCATGGTGGCTGTGGTTGTTCCTGCCTATGCAATTTGCGCTTGCCCCGATTCATGGAGCGATCATCAACTGGTTCGCCCATAAGTATGGTTATCGAAATTATGAGGTAGGGGATACCTCCCGCAATTTCCTGCCCTTTGACTTTCTCATGATGGGTGAGAGCTATCACAACAACCATCATAAATTCGGAACAAGAGCCAATTTTGGAGGTATCAGGTGGCATGAGATTGACCCCACATATCAGGTTATTCGGTTCTTGAACTGGATTGGTGTGATCAGGTTGAAGTCAACATCTGACGTACCGGAGCGCGTTAAGCAAGCAGCCTAAACGCATTTTCTAGGGTATCCTAAACCCCTTTGGGGAGAGTTCGATCAGGTTCGCATTGTCGAATGCGTCAAGCATTTCTTTGAAGCAAGTCGCAAATTGCGTGACTAGTTGATCCTTGCTAAAGTCACCGTGTACGAAAAGTAGTTTGTCGGGGACATTGCGATGGAAGTAGCTGGCGACAAAATCCTGATCCCTTGTGATAAGGATAACCTTGTTTCGCAGACAGAACCTGCGTATTTCCTCATCTTTGACAGAGGTTGACCGGTCCCTTACGACTTCCATTATGTGAACAGCTTCGAAGCCTTCACCTCTAATGTATTCAGCTAGCCGCGGTGAAATGTTTTCGTCCAGGAGGAATTTCTGAGGGAAAATATTGGCAGATTTTTAAAGTTTGGTATGAATGTGAATGGTTTTGGCAGGATTCTAAAGTCATAATATGGGATCATTACGAAACGAAAACAAACCAATCATGCTTAAATTTTTTTCAAAATCTGATGACACGCCAAAAGTGAAGTTCGATAAAGAATGGAACTCTTATGTTGTGGTACGAAAGGGCAGCATTCTTTACACGGGAACAAAAGAGCAGTGTCAGACCTACCTGCAAAACTTGAATAACTATTCGTTGGGATAGCTTAGTTTCGGTTTCAAAGTTCAGAAGGCACCTACTCGCCTGGGTGCCTTTCGGTACTAGTTTGAAATCTCTCTCGAAGACTCGCTCCTCACCCAGAGGAATTCATCCGTTCCGTCAATAGGTAATCAGCAAATCAGCTTGGGTAACGTCCCAGGCAAAACTTATTTTCACAGAATCCGATCCTATCTTCTGGATTGATATACCAAACTGTTCTACAGGAGTTGAGAGACTCGTTGTTTTAGCGGGTACCCGCAATACATCGAACTCTTCCTTAAAAGGCTCGTCCCACATACTTGCTCCCCAATAGCCAACCCTTTCATTGAAGGCCACCTGCCAAACGTCCTCGCCCGGAATGGTGTAGATAGAATAATGGCCGGACTTCAAGGTCGAGTTATTGATCTGCACGTCCCTGGTGACCCATATTTCCGTTGCTTCATTTGCACCTGTTCGCCACTTTTGGCCAAAGGGAACAAGGGCGCCATCTTCCTCTTTTCCGAAGATCAGGCGATCCTTTTTGTAGGGTCGACAGTATTTAATCTCAACGTTAATTTCCTCTGATTCATAACTTGCGACAGCTGAAGGGCTGTGGCTCTTAGTGGTCAGTGTGATGTATACGACGAAGATGCCCAATATAAGTATCAGGACTCCGACGCCAATAAGTATTTTCCTGATCATAGCATTATTTTGTTAGTTGGTAGATTGAGGTTGCACGCCCGGGTATGTCAAAATCACTGGAAATATCCAGTTTGGTTCCATCTATTACACTTTCAGCTTCCTGATACTTCTCCAGTATTTCCAGGAATCGAGATCTTTTAAGGGTCTTGGATTCACCATTGCGATTGACAGTGATCATGTAGCATTCGGTGTCATTGTACCTGAAGAACACATATACATCATCTTCAGGGATGAAATGTACCAGTTTGCCGTTGTGAATGGCTTCTGCATTCTTACGCCATCGGGTGAGCTTTGATACATATTCTAGTACTTGAACTTCCGTGTTGGTAAGATTCTTTTTGTCAAAGGCGCTCCTGTCGTCACCAGCCCAACCCCCGGGCATATCTGCCCTTTTTCGACTATCACCATCGGTCGGGGCATTGGCAAACATCAATTCAGTGCCATAGTAAACCTGGGGAATGCCTCGCGTGGTCATTAGGTAAGCATAAGCCATCTTGAATAGTTCTTCATCCTCGTTGACTTGCGTGAAAAAGCGCTCCAGATCATGATTGTCGAGAAATATGACGTTCTCGTGTGGATTTGAATAGAGCCTGTCCTGAGACAGGGTCAGGTATAATTGCATCAAGCCAGTAAGCCAATCGTCTTCCTGAGTCATTGCCCGGGCAATTGCCCCCTGAACTTGGAAGTCAGTCACATTGGGCAAATAAGACTCGTACCCATCGTTCTGTCCCGGAAGATCCCGTTGCCAATAGGCTTCATGTGCTACACTTTCAACCCAGGCTTCTCCTACGATGTTGAATTGGGGATACGCTTCCAGGACTTCTTTCACCCATCTTGCCATGTAGTCCTTGTAAGGATAGACGTAAGTGTCCATGCGTATGCCGTCAATTCCGGAGTATTCAATCCACCACAGTGTATTTTGTATCAGATAATCCGCCAGGAGCGGGTTACGCTGATTTAGATCTGGCATTTCATTGACGAACCACGCCTTTTCCAATTTGGCCAGGTCATGAGCTGATGCGTAGGGATCGGACTGGATGAGCCCGCGGTAGTTGGTGGTCCCGTACTTCTCCAGGTCATGTACCCAGTCTTTCATGGGCAAGTCATTCATCCACCAGTGTTGATCACCAATGTGATTGTGGATCATGTCCATAATCACTTTCACATCGTTTTCATGAGAGTACGTGACGAAGGATTTGAACTCCTCATTGGATCCATATCTCCTGTCGATTTTGTAAAGATCAGTTGCAGCATAGCCATGGTACGCACCATAGTTTGCCGTCATGTCATTCTCAAAGACAGGCGTGAGCCATACGGCTGTCATACCCAAGCTCTTGATGTACCCGAGGTTTTCACGGATGCCCGCGATATCGCCACCATGACGGCCATTGGGATTGCTTCTGTCTGCTGTTTCCAGCATCCCGTCAATGCTGTCATTCTCGGGATTGCCGTTGGCAAACCGATCGGGCATCAGCAGGTAAATGACGTCGCTACTGTTGAACCCCTGATTCTTCTTTGGGTCTTGTTCCCGTGTCTTCAGTTCGTAGCTGAGTGTGGTCGATTTCTTATTGAAGCGAAATGAAATATCGAAAACACCAGCAGCCTCGGACGAGAGGGTCAAATACAGAAACTTATAATTCTTGGAGTCACCTGATAATTGGCGGTCCAGGGTGATGCCCTCTGCTTCGATGGTTGCCGTGTAGTGGCCAATATCCTCTCCATAAACCATCAATTGCAACGTGTTGGTAGGCATCCCTGACCACCAGAAGGGTGGTTCAACTTTGAGATCCTGGCCAATTGCCATCAGGCAAAGGCAGAAATTCGATATTAGAATAAGGAGATGCTTCTTTGTTGTCATTGAGGTATTTGCTTATTGACCAGTTAATTTAAAAAAAGAAAAGCGGCCAAAGTAATGGACCGCTTTGATATTCTCATTTTGTGAGGACTATTCTGTGATAGTGACTTTCTCCATTACATCTCCCTGTTGGATTTTGTCGATTACGTCCAGGCCATCATATACTTTCCCGAATGCCGTGTGGTTTCGGTCCAGGTGCTGAGTGTTTTGCCTGTTGTGACAGATGAAGAACTGGGATCCTCCGGTATTTCGCCCAGCATGTGCCATTGAAAGCACGCCACGGTCATGGTATTGGTTTTCGCCATCCAGTTCGCAATCTATGTGATATCCGGGGCCTCCGGTGCCATCACCATTAGGGTCTCCTCCCTGAATTACGAAATTTGGTATCACGCGGTGGAAGATGAGACCATCATAAAACCCCTTTTTCGCCAGGTCCGTGAAGTTCTTCACTGTATTCGGTGCATCTTTTTCGTAGAATTCAATCTTCAGCACACCTTTCTTAGTATGTATTTCCGCTTTCATATTGCTTTGATTTCATGCAAGTTTAAGCAATATCGACGTTTTGGAGAATGTGTCGAACCTGCTCAAGGGAGAGGTTGGAAGCGTAAGGTGTCTAAGTGCCAGTTTGTAGCAGACTGCAACTGCAAATGGGTTCTACTGCCTCAGGAAATGAGGATTTTGATGGCTGAATAATACAATTTAACTCTGAAATCCTACAATTCAACGAATGTCTGGTTGGTACTTCAATTTTGAATGCCTAGATTGTTAACTGTGTTTGGAAGTTGCATTAAGTTTGTTTTTCTCAAGGGGCTAAAGGTGCCTTTATCTGTTTTCGGCCAGTGAAAAAATTAGACAAAATATTGTTGGTGGATGATGATGAACACACCAATTTTTTGAATAGGACCATCATCAAACATGCACATTTTGCGGAGAAGGTTGTTGCCTATACAGAAGCATCAACGGCGTTGTCCTACATTGAGGAGGAGAAAAACAATGGTCAGCTTCCGGATTTGATATTTCTCGATATCAATATGCCCTTGATGGATGGTTGGGATTTTATCAAAAAATACGGAGAGATTGGTCTCAATGGCAATGCACCAAAAGTGATAATGCTTACCTCTTCAATCAATCCCAAGGACGAGAAGAAGGCTGAAAGCATTGCTGAGATTGATGGATTTAAGTCCAAGCCGCTATCTCAGGATGTGCTTTCAGAGATATATGATCGGTTCTTCAGAGGCTAGATCGCCTTTTCCATTTTCAAGACTGTGACAGACCTGGGTGCACTCAGAGGAAGTTCGACTGTGAAAATTGTTCCTTCAAGCAGGTGACTTGTTACTTCAATGGAACCACCCATAGCCTCCACCTGATTCTTAACAATAAAGAGCCCTATACCTGTGCCGTTTATTTCCGGGTGAAATCGTTGGTACATACGGAAAATTTTAGACTCATACTTGGCTAAATCAATTCCAAGGCCATTATCTGCAAAAGACAACTGAATGGCATAGGTCGACCGCTTCGCAGTGACGTTGAGGTCCAATCTTCGGTCGGGCTGTCGGTATTTGAATGAATTCGACAGGAGCGTGTATACAATGTTGTTGATTTGTGAACGCTTACCCTGGATCACAAAGCCTTCTTCAACGGAGAGATTCAGTTTGTAGTCGATCTTGGGCCACTCTGTCCGTACCTGTGCCAGTATTTCGTGGACGGTTTTCTTGAAGGAGAGTTCCTCGATTAGTTCTGTTTCTTCTTCTTGTTGCTTCAAGATCTCGCTAAGATCCTTGATTACCTTGTCAAGTTCTTTTGAGGACTCTGCAATCCGCCTGATGATGTCTTTTTCCAGACCCTGGGACTGAGGGTCGCTGTATAGTTCAGCCAAGCCCATGATTTGTGTGACTGGCCCCCGGAGGTTGTGGGACACTACATAGGCCAACTCCTCCAGGTTCTGACTCTTTTTGAAGAGCTTGTTGATGAGTTCTCCTTTTTCAATTTCCAGTTTTTGATTTTGGCTGGTGGAGTAGGCAGTTGCTATGATATCTGTAAGAGACCCCACATAACGCTGGTCGGAAAAGCTCCATTCCTTTTGCACGCTATCGCCGACTGAGAATAGGCCTACCATTTCGCCATCGATCTGGACCTTGGCATCCAGCAAGGAGTTGAGGTCGTATCTCGAAAGTACCTTTTTGTGCAAACCTGATGTAGCTGTATCGCTGCCAGCGTCAGACACCGGCAGGGTACGATGGTCCATGATCGCCGAAAGATAGGCAGGGAAGTCGCTGAGCGTGATGGTCTCTATCTGACTTGTTGACTTGCTTTCAAGGCAGTACGATTTGAAACAAACCAGTTGCTTGCTTTCGCCTTTGTAGAGCCAGAAGCTTGCACGGTCCACATTGAGGATCTGCGCGGCTTGCTTAAGCAGGTAATCTACGAAGTGCTTGAAATCGTATCGATTGAGGTTGGCAAATCGCGATAGCTCCAGCAGGGACCGTATGACCGCCTTTTCACCCTGCTCTGTCAGGATGGCTTCAGTGATGTCCTGATTGGACCCGTAGACCCGCACCAGTCTGCCTTTGATGATCTCAGGAAAGTATTTGATGCGGATAAACTTCTCTTCACCCGTGCTCAAATGGAGTCTGAAATGCTCAGAAGAAATTACGCCCTTGGTTCGAGTGCGCTTCAGTGCTTCGGTTAACCTGGCGTAGTCTTCTGGGGGGACCCTTTCACGAAGCAATTCGTTGCTCGGTTTTGCACTTTGCGGCGCAAGGCCCAACTGCCGGTAGGTTTCATCGGTCCATTGGTATTCTTTGGTGATACAATTGTATTCCCAACTGCCCAGTTTGGCGATCTTCTGACTTTCGGACAACAATTTGGTTACGCTGATGAGCTTGTGATCAAGCTTCTTGTTTATCTCCTCAATTTCCCGGTTCTTGGAGAGTATTACGCCGTTCAAATCGTTGAGTGCCTTGCTCTGGCGTTGAGCGATTCTGAGTCCCCTTCTGTAATTGAAGAAATAGGCAAATAAAACCAGCATGAGAAATGAGATGAAGGCTATGATCCAGGTCTGAAGTCTGATGTCCTGTTCCTGGCCAAGCCGCTGCTGCTCAGATAACTGATATTCTTTGAATCGGATTTCTGAAAGCAATGCTTCCTGGATTTGCTCTGATCTTGTCAGGAAGGACTGTGACTCAAGGCTATCCTTCAAATTGTAATGCAACTTCATGTATTGATTGGCCAGGCTGTATTTGCCCTGAGCTTCATACAACATCGATTGCTGGAGGTAGGTGTCACTTAAGTAATCCAGGCCATCGATTTGTCTGGAGAGTTGGCCGGATTCAATAAGCAGTTCTGCTGCGTCCTGATACTCATTGGAGGCTATCTTCATTTGCGATAGCCGGTGCAAACTTTGAATGGTGCCTGGGATATCCTCTATTTTGCGTCGGGTGTTCAGCGATTGTTGCAGGTACATCAGTGCCAACGCTGTGTCCCCAACACCCATTGCCAATTCACCCTTACCAAACAAGGCATAACCTAAATACCGCTCATTACGACTCTTTAGCGCCTCCTGGTAAGCGATTTCGTAGTATTTGGTGCTGGAGTCGGCCTTTCCCATCATTTGGAATAACTCCCCAATATTGTAGGCCAAAAGGGGCTTGGGTTCACTCAGATCATTTTCGATGACAATTTGCCAGCAAGTCCGATAATATACCAAAGCGGAATCTGCCTGCTGTTTCTTCTTGAACACCTCCGCAATGTTGTTGGCGATGGCCATCCTCGCGAAGTTCTGCCTTGGCCCATTCAGGGCATTGGCCCGGTAAAACCATACCATTGCCTCGTCATACAAGCCGCTGAGCCAAAGCGCATTGCCCTTATTGACCAGCGCCCAGATTTTTCCTTCTTTGTACTCGAGTGAATCGGAAAGCCGGATGGACTTGTTGACCATATCCAATCCCTTGCCACGATCGGAGTTTAAGTATTGGAATGAAAGATCATTGAGTATCTTGACTAGTACTGTATCCACTGTCTGATGTGACGACAGTGCCACTTCCAGGCTATCTGTTATGGAGTTTTGTGCGTTGAGCACGAGCCCCGAAAATGCCATAAGCAAAGCCAGTAATGGTCTTCTCATAGTGGTTGTAGCTGGTCAGGCCAATCGGCAAGATATGAACTCACAAGTAGATTCGAAAAGGATAATGTAAAGAGTTGGATTATTGGAAGTTGTACCTGGCACCGATTTGAATTTGACGCGTGACTTTCCTCGGGCCCTCAGTGTACCGTAAAGATCTGAGAGACGTATGCACGGTAAGGTTTTTCAGTTCAGAAGCTAAGGTCAATCCAACAAGCAAACCCTGATCATTATCCCTTTCACCGGCTAGGAAGGTTTGCCCCAGGGTTAAGCTGTTCCAGTTGCTGGCAATCAACCTACGATAGGACAATTGGGCGCTTTGCTTGAAGATATGGTTTTGTCTTGGAATGACATCATCTTGCCATCCGCCTCCACCCAGACCCATGACAGCCCTAAACTCTTGATTTTCAGATTGAAGCAATTTGAATTGGCTGATGAGCATACCCAGCATTTTCAGTGTGTCGGTGAACTGCCGGGTTTCGCGATTGGTAGGGGCCGTGTGCATCTCCCCGGATAGGTATAGTTTCCACCATTCATTGGTCAGGAACCGAAGTACCTGAATATTGAAAATGATATCAATGTCACCCCAGGAACTTCCTGAGGCTTGGTCCGCGCCCAACCTTTGCTGTTCTGCCGGTGTGAGGTTGAACCAGTGATAGGGTGTTCTAAGCATCAGGGAATTTCCATTGCCCAGGGGTGCTTCCACTTGGAAATACTGTGTGAAATATCGATTTTCAGACCTATCTGCGCTCCATCGGGCAAACGACTCGATACCCCATTGCCCGGAAAATGCTATTGGGGTGAATCGCCAGAAACTCTCAAAAGCGATAGGACCATAATCGCCAAAAGTCAGCGCCTGCTGAGTGTGCCCCTTAGGGCTTGCAAGGAGTAATGCGAGCGATATCAGCAGGATGCTCCTCAAGGATTTTCTTTTTTGGTGACTTTCTGGTGACCGGTGATGGCGTCAATCATGCGCACATAACTTACGCGCGCTCCACCATGCTTGGGTTCGTAGAAAAACTGCCTTTCTTCCAGGACAACTTTCGATTCCCCAAGTTCATATCGATGACAAATGACAATGTCTCCCTCTATCAGTGGGTTGCCATTCAGGTCAAAGATTGACGGTGGTCCGTTTTCTTTTCTTTTTCTTTTTAGGATCGAGAACATAACATCACTTACGTAAGCGCGCAAAGTTGCCATGATTTGATTGAACAAGAAATATTCCAGATGCTAGCTTTGCCACCATGGATTACGCGGATATCGTCAGGTCAGTTGGAGAAGGCAACTACGCACCTGTCTATTTTTTGCAAGGAGATGAACCGTTTTTCATAGACAACATCATCGAACACATCGAGCAGAATGCCCTGGAAGAATCCCAAAAAAGCTTCAATCAATATGTGCTCTATGGCAAAGAAACAGACTTCCCCAGAGTGTTGGGCACGGCCAAGCAGTTTCCGATGATGGGTGAGCGGCAAGTAGTAATCGTGAAGGAAGCTCAGGAGTTGAAAGGATGGAATAAAGAGGTGAATCAGACATTGTTGATGGATTACCTGGCCAATCCGCTGACATCTACGATCCTCGTATTCGGGTACAAGTACAAGACCCTTGATAAACGCACCAAGCTGGCAAAAGAACTTGACAGCCGGACTGTTATGCTGCACAGTAAGAAGATATATGACAATCAGGTCCCGGATTGGATTCATAGCTACACACGCGCCAGGAAAGTAGATATTTCTAACAGAGCTGTTGGGTTACTAGCAGAGAACATTGGAAACAACCTGCAGAGATTATCCAATGAGATAGAAAAGTTGCTGCTTAATGTGAAGGAAGGGGATACCATCGATGACAAGGCAGTGCATCGATATGTGGGTATCAGCAAAGATTACAATGTCTTTGAGTTGCAATCAGCATTGAGTACCGGAAACCAATTGAAAGCTCAAAAAATTGTAAAGTACTTCGCAGCCAACCCGGCAAATCACCCAATGGTACTGACCATTTACAATTTGTTCTCCTACTTCAGCAAGCTACTATTAGCACATCATTCCCCTAAAAAGGACAAGCACAGCATTGCGAAGGCCATCGGCGTGCACCCTTTCTTTGCGGAAGAATACATAAGGGCACTGCGTCAGTATTCATTGCCTGTCGTTCTACGAAACATTCAATTTGTCCATCAGGCAGATCTTGCAAGCAAGGGGGTGAACCAGTTGGTTCCCTCGGAAGGAGACCTGCTGAAAGAACTCGTCTACAAATTGATGAACTGAACACCAGGCATATCAAAATCCATATTATTTACGTTATAGCCACAATTTGAATTTCTCATTTGGGTGAAGCACTTTTTATTCGGCGCACTGTTTAGTACAAGTTTGCTGGCCTTGGGTCAATCCGTACTTCCAGAAAGAATTGAATATCAATTACTTGAAGATATCAGGAACCACTACGGCACCGGAGATTGGCAATTGGTTGCTGAGCTGTCGAAGGAATATCGCCAGCACTTTTCCCGCTCCACAGAGGAGGTGAACAGCAGGAATATTTCCGCGCAGTTGGAAATGGGCCAGGAGCAATATTCACCAGAGGCTGAAAGGTTTATTGAAAAACATACTTTTTCTACGCACACAGCCCGAGTCAAAATTTCATTGGGCAACTTCTTGTTGAGGCGGGGTGAATATAGTCGGGCATTGGAGGCCTATCAGCAAGTTGAGGCTTCACGGGTTTCCAGGAAGTCCTACGCACCCGTGGTATACGGTATGGGTATCTGTGAGTTCGAACAGGGCCACTATGACGAAGCCCTGACTCACTTCGAATTGGTGCTTGGTGATCCCGGATATGCGGATGAGGTTTCCTTCTTTGTCGGGTACATCCACTATGGTCGTGGTGACTTCGCCAAAGCCCTTGTTTACCTGGAGACAGTGGAGGAAAGACGGGAAGTCATTCCTATGGTGGCAAATAGCTATGCGCAACTGGGAAAAAAGGAGCGAGTGATTGAATACGCGAAAACCCGCTTGCCTTCATCGGATAAGGACGTTAAGGCCGTTCTGTATCGATTGCTTGGTGACGCCTATTTCGAAGCAGGAGATTTCCGAGAGACGATAAAGCACCACGGACAGACTGTTAGGCTTTCGCTGGTAGATGCCACGGTACACTACAAGCTAGGTTTTGCCTACGAATCAACTGAAGATGGGGATCGTGCTATTGAACAATATAAAATTGCGGCCCTCGAAGATTCTGAGGTGGGTCAATTGAGTGCTTACAGACTTGGCTACTTATATCTTGAACAGGGTGATTACGAATATGCATCTCAATCTTTCCAGGCCGTTTCTTCTAAACACTATTCTTCGGAACTTAGTCGCAATGCTCTTTTTCTTGCCGGGAAGATAAAAGTTGAGTTGGAGCAATACGATGAAGCTATTACGATGCTTCAACGATGGCTTGAAATGTATCCTCAAAGCGATGGTAGTGAGGAAGCCAGTGATTTGCTTGCTGAGAGTTGGCTTCGTACCTCGAACTATGACAAGGTCATCGGATATGTCGAAATGCAACAAAATCCGACATCAATTTCACGATCGGCCTATCAGAAGGCCACTTTTTTCAAAGGCTTAAGCTACTTCAACCAGGAAGAATTCGATGCGGCCTTACGATATCTGAGTAAATCCTTCCGATTTGTTGAGAATGAAGCATTGTACACGGAGGGACTGCACTGGTACGGTGAGTGTCACATCGCGCTGGAGCAGCCGGAACGCGCGCGGGAGTACTTGCAACAAAGTGCCAGCCGAAAAGGAGAAACATTCCACTTGAGCCAATATGCATTAGGATATCTTGACTTTGAAGAGGAAGATTACGAGAGCGCAATCCGGTATTTTCAGTCGCTGCGATCCTTGGAGGCTACACATCCTTTTTGGCTGGATGCTGCGATAAGGGAGGCAGATTGCCGGTTTATGCTCGAGTCTTTCGATTTAGCCAGAAAGGCCTATTTAGAGCTGGTACCCTTCGGGAAACAGACGGACTATTTGATGTATCAATTGGGTTGGATCGACTATCATACCGGGGATCTGGAGAATAGCAAAATCAATTTTGAGAAAGTGGTAGCGACAGGTAATGAATTGGCAGATGATGCAATGTTCCAGATTGGTCAGATGCAGTTCGAACAGTCTCGTTTTTCAAACGCCGCACAGACGTTCCTAAATTTGACCCAGGACTTCCCAGGAAGTGAATTACTGCCTGCTGCTAAGCTAAAAAGGGGTCTTTCACTGTCAAATACCGGTGAATTGGAGAACGCAAAACTTCAGTTCATCGAGGTCGTTCAAGCGTATCCGCAGGATGTTGAGGCCAGGGATGCGGTGCTTGGATTACAGGAATTGGAGAAAAAAGGACACTCAGTTGTCCAGCTGGATGAAATTATCGATTTCTATAAACAGGCGAATCCTGAAGATGGGAGTCTGGAAGCGATTGACTTTGAACGCATCAAATCGATCTATTTTGCAGGGGAGTATACCAGGCTTCCGCTTTATATAGCTGATTTTCAGCGGGATCACCCTAAGAGTAACTTCATTCCGGACATGCTCTACTATTTGGCAGACGGCTACTATCAGCAGGAACAATACGAGCTGGCAACAGGGGCCTTTGAGCCCCTGTTGGAACTTCAGCAATTTGATTATCACTCCAGGGTCCTCGACAAAAACGGGAGGGCCTTGCTGCATTTGGAAGCTTTTAATGAGAGTCTGCGCAACTACCATTTGCTGCTGCGCAGGGCTCAAAATGGCAAGGAGACTTATTTGGGTTTGGAGGGTCTCATGTTGACACACAGGGGCTTGGGAAGTGATAGTGTTCTCTACTATGGCAATCGCCTACTGGATGGCCCCTGGCTTCCGCTGAATGGAGCCAGATCTGCCCAATTGACGATGATGGAGCATCAAGCGGAGAATGATAGGTGGCAGCTTGTGGTCCAAATGGCTCGGGAGCTGGAGCCCAGAGGGGATACCTACGACGCTCAGGCACTGTTGCTTGCAGCCCAGGCCAAGAGCAATTTGACGGATTTCGAAGGATCCAATGATATGCTCTTCGATCTGATCAGCCGGCATGCCGAGGAGGAGGTCACGGTGGGCAAAGCCTATTTGCTACTGGTGGATAACTACCTGGCCCTTGAAGAAGTATTGCAGGCAGAGGCAACTAACGAGAGCATTCTGGCCAATGCAACGGATACCTTTTTGCTGGAGGCGGCTACGGCAAAATCCCTTGACATTCTGGCCGAAAAGCAGAAACTGGTCAAACTGTCGGCTGACACATTGTTAACAGAACCCCTTGATACACTAAGATGAGGTGGAATTTTTTGCTCTTATGCCTGATCCTAATTTTTCGTGCAGGAGCGCAGGATGGGGATACTACGAACTCGAAAGTAGGGGAGATTCAAGATGCTGAAATTGTTATCGAGAAGTCCAGGAAGGTCAATATTCTCAAGCAAGAGCGGGTTTCCCTGCCAGCAACCAGCAACCTCGCAAGGAGCACTAAGCCGCAACTGTCGTTTGAAAGGCGTTTTCCCAACGTTACGCTTCCTCAGTTCGAACCGGAAATTGATGTGCCTGAAGTTGAGGTCCCAGTGGGACAGTTGCCCTACAATAGTGAATTGAAGCTTGGTTTTGGCAACTTCACCTCACCACTGGCTGCTTTTCGGCATTTCAACAGCGACGATGATCAGCAGTACGGAGTGAGTCTCTTCCATGAGAGCTATTTGACCGGCCCGGTGCGGAAAGAGTCAAGCGGCGCCGCCGCGTATAGAGCGTTGGCGAACTACCAAAGAAAATTTGGTGAATATTCCTGGGAGAGCAGGTTAAGCTGGACCCGGGATGATTATTACTTCTTCGGTCTTTCTGACGCCGCTTTTGCTGCCGGCGAACCTGCTGTCGTCACCGGAAGATCGAATTGGACGGTACTCTCGGCGTCTACGGCACTATCCGGCAACCACCGCCAAACAAGTTTTAGCATCCAGCCAAAATTGGATTTTATTTCCAACGTGGAAAATCAAGGTGAAAGATTTGGCCAGGAACTGAACTTCGGAGTTGTCGCTGATTTCACTCACCGTTTCAATGACAAAAATGCCTTTCAGTTGCACTCTTCCAACCAGTTGTCAAACTACGACCTGGTGGATGGCGCAAGAACGCGCTTTACGCTCCAACCTGAATACCGCACCGCAATCAGCGTGATCGACATTACCCTGGGCTTCCAATTGAATTTTGTTGATGATATAGTCAGGAATGCTTACAGTCAAATTGGTGCGGTAATGAGCTTGGAGCTTCCTCTTGCTGAAAATTGGAAATTGAAAGCCGGGATTGGTAACGAATTGCAGCAGAACAGACTATTGGACCTGCACCTACAGAATCAATTCCTCTTCGACAGCCTGGAGCTGCGAAGTACGATTGTCAAAATCCCCTTTCATGCGCGTATTCAGGGTAGTGTGACCAGGGCACTGACAGTTTTTGGGGGAATGAATATCCAGGATCAGGAGTACGCACTGTACTTTGTGCCTGCAGAAAGTGATAGTTCGAGGTTTCAATTGCGATATGACGAAGGGGACCTGAGCATCTTTGAGTACGTTTTTGGTTTTGTGTTGGAGCCAGACCCGAGTTTCCACGTCAGCGCCAGCTTTTCTGTGTTCGAGAATGGTGCCGGGAGTGAGGCTGAAGCTTGGTACCGACCAACTTCGAGCCTATCCGTTAACCTGAGTAAGCAATTTGGAGCGTTTTCTTTCAGCGCAAATGCGGACTTGATTGGGGGTTTACAAGCACCAACGATGGACGAAAATGCAGTAGCACTTCAGCGGATTATCGATACGGGGGTCTTTATGAGCTACACCTTGAATGAGCAATTTGTCATATTCACAAATTGGCGGAATCTCTTGAATAGAAAGTTCGAGCATTATCTCAATTATCCTTCCAGGACATTGGAGGCAAAGGTCGGCTTGTCTTATAAGTTCTAGAGTTTAAGCGGATAACAATTTCGAAATCTTATTTCACCAGTTACCAAAAGTTGCTAAATTGGGCGCATCATTCTACGATTTTTATGGCAGAAGACAAAAACAACGAGGAAGAACCCAACGAAAGAAAGAACGAATTCTTCGATGATGACGAGGATTTTGGCCTTCCCGATCTGGAATATGACGAGTTGGATGATTTTGCCGACGAGGAAGAGGAGATAGACGAGCCTCTGGAAGAGGAACTAGAGGAGGTTTCGGCAATAGAGGATGATCAGGAAGAGGAAGCAGTCGAGGAGAGCGTATTCGAAGCTGATGATGAAGAGGAGGAGGTAGCAGCAGCTACCGAGGAAATAGAGGAGGAGGTGTCCGCAGAGACGGATTCCGCGGAATTGGAGATATCAGAAGATGAAATCGAAATTGACGAAGACGACCTCGATATAAGCGACGACGATCTGGAAGGGCTTGATCTGGAAGGGCTCGATTTGGACGATATTTCGGAGGAAGATCTGGATCTCGAAGGCGAAGAAGCAGATTTTTACGAAGAAGAGTCATTCGAAGAATTCGATTCGGACGATGCAGCTGCCGCCGCAGCAGCGGCCTCCACGCATGCAGCGGGAGAGGGATACAAAAACCTGGCTGATAAAGAGAATAAGGGTGTAGAGTTCAAATATTCGGAATCTCAAAGCAGGGCGTCCTTTACCAGGATTGTGGTCTTTGGGACGGTTATCATTGCGCTTCTCGGATTCCTGTTATTTTGGCTATATGGCGGTAAAAGTGAGGAGGTCGTAGCGGAAGAACCTCCAAAGCAGGAAGTGAAGCCTGAACCAAGACCTGAGCCGAAGCCGGAACCCAAAGAGGAAGTACAGCCCGAGCCCGAGCCTGAGCCAGTCCGCAATGAGCCGATTGCTGCTCCAGCAGGAGAAATAACGCGGCTGTCAGCAAAAACCAGTAATTCTTATATCATCATAGGAAGTTTCATCGATGGTGATCTGGCTGAAGACTATGCACAGGAATTGGCTGGTCTGGGTCAAAGCCCTACCATCATTCCTCCTTTTGATGATCACAGGTTCTACCGTGTGGCCATTGCCTCCTTCAGTTCGTTTGACCAGGCCAATGGCGCCCTGGTGGAATTTAAAGCTGAGTACGGAGAAGATATTTGGGCACTCCGGTACTAAGCAATACAAGATTTTCTTTGGAAGGGACAACATAATGTTTGTCCCTTTTTTGCGTTTAACCCATTAAAACTCAATCCACAACTATGCAAATTGATCAGGTACCCAATCCCGAGGCCACAATTTCGGTCTTGGAGTTAATGACAAAAGGAGGGTACATGATGTTGCCGCTGGCCCTCCTTTGGCTGGTTGCCGTCTACATTTTCGTTGAAAGACACCTGGTGATCCGCAAATCTTCCAAAACGCCGAATGATTTCAAGGACAAAATCAGGGATAGGGTTTTGCGTGGAGATCTTGAAGGCTCCAAATCGCTTTGTCGGGAAACCAATACACCCGTTTCCAGGATGATTGAGAAAGGACTTTCGCGGATAGGTAGCCCCTTGAAAAACATCGAGGTGAGCATAGAAAACATTGGTAAAATCGAGATATACAGACTGGAGAAAAACCTGGGTTTCCTGGCCACAATTTCAGGGGCAGCTCCCATGATAGGTTTTCTGGGAACCGTCACGGGTATGATACAGGCATTTCTCGCAATCGCCCAGGAGGAAGGGGCTGTGAGCCCAAAACTGCTCTCAAGTGGTATCTACGAAGCCATGATCACCACAGCCTTTGGCCTGTTCGTAGGTATTCTTGCCTACCTTGGCTATAACTATCTGACACTTCGCGTGCAGAAATTGATTCATAAGATGGAGTACAATGCCATCGATTTTATTGACCTACTGCAAGAACCAAAGCGCAAATGAATCTCAATTCCAAACATAAAGTCAGTGCGGGATTCAGCATGTCGTCCATGACAGATGTGGTCTTTCTGCTATTGATCTTTTTCATGCTCACGGCATCTTTCATCACGCCATCGGGTCTACCGGTAAATCTCCCCAAATCCAAAAATTCGAATATCGTTATTCAGAAAGTGAGTGTGACCATTACCAGGGACCTCAAGTACTATGTGGATGACAAGCCTATCAAGCTGGGGCAACTCGAAGGCGTTCTTCGCAATGCGTTTGAAGGCAAGGAAGGGGTTGTGGTATTGCACTGCGACAAGGATGTGCCGGTAGAAGAACTCGTTGCCGTCGCATCCGTTGCTACGGGTCTCGAAGCCAGGGTATCAATCGCCACCAAACCGGATTGATCAATTTTGGAGGAGCAGGAGCGAGTCAATCGAAGAAAGAGTATTTTCATCACCATCCTGGTGCAGGTGTTGGTGCTTACGGTGTTGTACCTAATGACTGCCTGGAAGGCCCCATTTCCTCCAATTGAGGAGTTTGGAATTGAACTGTCCTTTGTGAGCGGGGGCAGTCAAACGGCACCACGTGCCCCCAGGGCGGCTCCGGTGGTAGAAACTTCTGCATCTGAAGAAGCGGACCAGGAAGACATACAGCAGGAAACAACAACAGACGAAGCCGAACCACCAGAGGAACTGGAGGGAAATGATGAGGTGCTCCCAGCCGAAGCGGAAGAGGAAAATGAGCAAGCGTCTGAAGCTCAACAAGACATCGAAGAAAGCGAAGCCAAGAATGACCAGCCTGAGGGTGCGGAGCTGGAATCGGAACAACAGGAACAACCATCAGCACCAGTCATAGACGAACGCGCCTTGTACCGTAAAGCTGGCTCAGGCCCGGAAGATGGTGCTTCACTTCAGCTTTCTGGCTGGATTTGGGATTTTGAACCCACACCGATGGACGATTCACCTGAAACAGGCAAAGTGGTATATAAAATCACCATCGACAATGAAGGTTACATCCTCAAAGTAGTAACCCTGAGTAGTTCATTGACACCGTCCGTCGAACAATACTACCGGCAAGCTGTGGAAAGACTGACTTTCAGCAAGACCTCTGCTTACCAGCCAGCACCCACTTCTACCGGGACGATAACATTCATTATCAAGTCGCGGTAGCATATTTGCATATGAATTTTGAGGAGACCCTGGAGTGGTTGTACGCACAACTACCGATGTATCAGCGAGTAGGGAAGACTGCCTATAAGAAAGACCTGACGAATACCCTGCGACTACTGGATCTCCTGGGGAATCCACATCACGACCTGAAATTTGTCCATGTTGCGGGAACAAATGGGAAGGGAACAACCTGCCATATGGTAGCTTCTATCCTGGCGGCAGCTGGCTATCGGGTCGGGTTATACACAAGTCCCCACTTGCAGAGATTTACTGAGCGGATCCGCATTGGGCAGGAGGAGATAGGTGAACAGGACGTTGTGAGGTTTGTGAGCTTGATTAAGGATAAGGTGGTAGAAATTCAACCCTCGTTTTTCGAGATGACGGTAGCCATGGCTTTTTGGTATTTCCGGGAGCAGCAGGTAGACCTGGCAGTTGTGGAGACAGGGTTGGGAGGTCGCCTGGACAGCACCAATGTAATTCAACCTTTGGTTTCAGTGATCACCCAAATAGGATATGACCACATGGACATACTCGGTGATACCTTGCCTAAAATTGCGTCGGAGAAAGCTGGTATTGCTAAGGAGGGAGTGCCTTTGGTGTTGAGTGCTGCTCAGCCTGAAATTCGGGACGTTTTTGTGAGCAAAGCGAAGGCTAGCAATTGCAAACTCATCGAGGCCTACAGCAGGTTTGAGATTTTAGTGACCTCTGCCTCCCTCATAAAACAGAAGTTTTCCGTAATCAGAGATGGAGCCCTTTGGTTGGAAGACCTGGTTATCAACAATGGTGGGGCCTACGTCCTCAACAATCTTCCTGGAGTGCTGGCGAGTCTGGACGCATTGTCGTCGGCGGGCTTTGATGTCGGTGACAACGCGCTGCGGAAAGGCCTTGCGCATTTCGTCATAAAGGGACGGGTGCAGGTGCTGAGTGAGCGACCTTTGGTGATTGCAGACATAAGCCACAACGCCATGGGTATAGCTGCCTTGATGCATCAGGTGAGGATGGCCCGGAAAGGTCAGTTGAGACTAGTTCTGGGTTTTGTCAGAGATAAGCAAGTGGCGGATCTTCTGGACCTGTTTCCTAAAGATGCCATTTACTATTTCACCCAAAGTCATGTCCCACGGGCATTGCCAGTAGTTGATCTGGAGCAACTGGCTATGGGGAAGGGATTGGTTGGTCAGTCTCATGCCGATGTCAATAAGGCACTGGCCCTGGCACAGTCAGAAGCAAGTTCGGAGGATCTCATTGTCGTAACTGGTAGTACTTTTGTCGTCGCAGAAATTGAGGATTTGTGAGAGGAAAACTTAAGCGATTTGCCGAAAACGCTCAGCGTGAAAATGTGCTGGAGCCAGGCAAGGAAATTTACGAGCAAATTAAGGGAAAGTGGAAATCCGATTTTTTTAAAAATAGCCAGGACCTGGTGGTGGAGCTGGGTTGTGGAAGGGGCGAATATACCATTGGGCTTGGAAGGCAGTTTGCGGATCGGAATTTCGTTGGAATCGATTTGAAAGGTGACCGCATCTGGGTTGGGAGCAAAATTGCGGAAGAGGAGAAATTGGGAAATGTGGCATTTCTCAGGACAGAAATGGCCTTTCTGCTGAAGTTTTTCGAAAAAGGTGAGGTTGACGAGATTTGGTTGACATTTCCCGACCCCCGTCCGAAAAAGCGTGAGATGAAGCGGCGGCTTACATATCCTACATTCTTGCAGTATTACCAGTACATACTCAAGACCGATGGCTGGTTCAAGTTCAAGACCGACAATACGCCATTGTTTGAATATACTTTGGAGGTTTTGGCAAGCGAATTGCATGTAAAAAACCTCGTACATACTTTTGACCTATATAAGTCTCCGTTAAATGAAGAGCATTATGGTATCAAGACGAAATACGAGCAGATATTTCATGCGAAAGGAGAGACTATTAAATATTTGAAATTTCAATTTGACAATGAGAAAGCTAGGAATGATGTTGCTTTGCCTGAGTTTGTTAGCAAGTTGCAACAATGACGATGGACCTGATGAGCCGGAAATTAGTTTTGAAGAACAGCTTGCTATTGATGAGGGACTTATTGATGATTTTTTGGCCGAGAACAACATCGAAGCTGTGGTCGACGAGACCGGCCTTCGATACGTGATTCACGAGCAAGGTGAGGGGCCATTTCCCACGATAGGCAGTGATATCATCGTGACCTACGAAGGTCGATACTTCGATGGGGGAGTATTCGATTCTTCTGCTGGTTCTGAATTCCAATTGGGTTCTGGCCTCATCGCAGGGTGGCAGATAGGTATACCAAAAATTCAGCCGGGTGGGAGTATCACCTTATACATTCCTTCCGGTTTCGCCTACGGAACCGTGGGACGAGGCGCTATACCTCCCAATGCCAACCTGATATTCGATATAAACCTGCTGGGAGTGAGCAATTGAGCAACCTACGAATCCTTGTCCATTTCGACGCCCTTTAGCAGGCTGGGAGGGACAAGGAACTCGTCATTTTCCTCGTTGGTAATGATCACTTTGTCACCTTTAATTTTGGCGATGGTCCAGTAGGTGAACTTTCCAAATCGATCGTCTAGACGGATTTTCACACCAGCCTCCAATTGACTGGTGTCGGCGATTTTAATCCAGGTCATGATAAATAGGAGTTAAGGCTGTAGATCAAAGAGAAAGGTTTTTCGACGGAATGTCAAATCCGTGGGTCAATCATTTCTCGAATTCGTTGGTTGATGGGGCATCTGCTGCCACCTTAGGAATGTACCACTCCTCCAAAGCCATTCCAGTGGTCCGTATTTGAATCTACTGAGCCACCATTTGCTCAGGTAACGCTGCAGGATAAAGACTGCAATTGCCAGGAAGAACAAGTACAAGGTCCTTATCTGTTCAAGAAGTCCGAAACCCCACCCGAAGAATAGTGCAGTGCCAATCAGTGCCTGAAGTAAGTAATTGGTCAGTGCCATTCTTCCGTAGGGTGCGAAAAACTGCAATTTCTGTTCCCAATTTTGTTTGAGGTAGAGCAGCAAGAACCCATTGAAAATCACTGAGGTCATGGCGAGATTGGCCCAGTCGAAAAAATTGAGGCCCAGCACCTGGTGCCAATTGGAGAAGTCCACTGGCTGAGGAGCTGTGAAAAAGGTAGCTGCGCCTAATACGGCAGCTCCAAGGAATCCCCAGGCTGACCAGATGAGCCATTTCCTGACTTTCTTTCGGTTTTCTGACAGTTGTCGCAGTATACCTGATCTGCCGATATAAAGGCCGAGGAGAAAGTAGCCAAACGTGTAGTAGAATCTACCAAAAAAGGTGATCTGAAAGCTTATCTTCAACCGCATACCATAATCCAGATTTTCCCAGAATAGTGTGGTCAGAGGTCCTGATCTTAGGAGCGCTACATAGCCTGGTTCTAGCGGGCTGTTGAGGACTCCTGGTAACCCCAGTATCCCACTATTACCTACCAACGCGTAGCTGATGAAGCGGGGAATACTCAGAAAACAAATGGCGGCCATGCCCAAAATCCACTTGTTACTCAACCGATGAAAAGGAATAAGGAGAGGAGCCAGTACGGCATAAATGGTTAAAATGTCTCCACGATAGAACATGTGATGCACGATGCCAATCAGCAAGAGCAGAAACGCTCTCCAAAGGAATCGTAGGGAGAAGTCATTTCCCTTTTGGTAGGCAGAATCCATCTGAATGGAAAAGCTCAATCCAAACAGGATGGAAAACAAACCGAAAAATTTACCAATGAATAAAAATCCTATGAGGCCCTTAATGATTTGGTCTGGAAGCGAATCGACCCCTTCCATGAAACCTTCTGGGGTGGGTCCGCCAATATATTGCTCTGTCATGTGAACTAGCGCCACACCTGCTAACGCAAACCCGCGTAGCGCATCGACAGCATGTATCCTTTTGGTCGTGTTGATGATTTTGAGTTTTGGTCCGATCATTCTTACGCAAATGCCGGTTCGTAGTTGCTGAGTCCCGATTCAGTCACTATTTCATATATTTAGTATAACTAATGTAGATGCGGTTCGTATGTTTGTTATATTAAATAGAAATAATCACGATGAATAAGGAACATCTTGGAGAGCTTGAAGAGCTGATTCTGCTTTTGATTGTCATGCTGGGAGAGGAAGCATACGGATTGGCCATCCGCAATGCGCTAAAAGAACAAGCCTCTCGCATTGTGACCATTGGTGCAGTACATGGTACGGTGAACCGACTTGAGAGCAAAGGGCTCATCGAATCTTCCATGGGGGGTGCTACAGAGATTCGCGGTGGACGACGCAAGCGGATTTTTACCATCACTGCCTCCGGAAAAAAGGCACTGCAGCGCAGCAGAGATCTCAAACTACACCTGTGGGGGCAAATACCAGAGTTTGCTCTCCAATTCTCCAGCTAGGCAATGAGACTCTCTGAGCGACTTCTGGTGCTGGTGCTCAAAGATGAGCTGCTGGAGGAAATATTGGGAGACCTTGAAGAATATCGCGATCAAATTCAAGGCCTTCCGAGCTGGAAGCGATCGGCTTTCTACTGGTTCCAATTCATCAATTTCTTTCGACCTTTTGCCATTAAGATCATGAAAAACAGAATAACGACACAACTGCATCTATATAAGAACTACTACAAAACGTCCTTGAGGAGTATGATGCGCAATCCACTGAGTACATTCATCAATGTGTTCGGGTTGGCAGTGGCCCTGGGGGTCTGCATTTGGATATATACCTTTATTCAACACGATTTGAGGTTGGATACTCATCACGAAAATGCACACAAGATTTATTTCACCACCTTCTTCATGGACAGAGAGGGGGAGACCCACCAATATGGCATGAGCCCACTGCCCCTGGTGCAAACCCTCAGTGGAGATGTGAGTGGCATCACTCGGTTTTGTCGAATTGAGGACGGAGAAGCCGTTGTGAAATTCGAAGATCGGGTTTTTCACGAGCGGCTAAGGTTTGTGGATGCGGATTTTCTGCAGATGCTCACCTTTCCGCTCAAGGCTGGCGATGACGCGGCACTCGAGGACCCTAACGCTGTCATTTTGAGTTTTGATACTTATCAGAAGTACTTTGGTCATGACGAAGCTGTAGGTAAGCAGGTGCTTATCAAGTTTGAAGGGGGTCGCCAGAAACTGTTTACCGTCCGCGGTGTGGCAGAGCAATTCCCGGTGGCTCACCAGGTATCTTTTGATTTTTTGGTACCATTTTCAAATCTGGAGTTAGCCAGAGCAGGTTTTCGTGAGAATGACTGGTCGGAGTTTATCACGGCAGCGATGATTGAGGTGCCTGATCCAGATGCTATCGCAACCATTCAGGCACAGGCAAATACCTACCGAGATCGCCAAAATGAAGTACAAAAAGACTGGGCCATCGATCAATTTATGATGGAAAGAATGGAAGGATTTCACCTTCGGGCGCGTGGCATCAAAAATTCCATCATTTATGATCGCTATTATGAAGGTCGTGTTTCCCTTCCTGTGGTAGCACTTATGATGTTGGTGTTGGCGTGTCTTAATTACATCAATATTGCCATTGTATCTGCCGCCAGAAGGTTAAAGGAAATCGGGATGCGCAAGGTGATTGGTGCCAATCGTACCAAGATCATATTTCAATTTCTGGCTGAGAATATTCTGGTCACGTTCCTGGCCCTGGTGCTGGGCATTGTGATTGCCATGGTATTGCTGCTTCCCTGGTTCAGAGGTATGACGGGACTGCCGATTTACCTCGAGTTGATGGATGTCCAACTGTGGATGTTCCTGCTAATGGTGCTCTTGGTGACAGGCTTTGTATCAGGTATTTATCCCTCCTTTTACATCTCACGATTTGACGTTATTCAGATTTTTAAGGGATCTGTGAAATTCGGCAAGAAGAATCTGCTCACCAAGGTATTCCTGGGATTGCAACTGGTGTTTGCCTGTATTGGGGTGACAGCGGCGGTGATGTTCACACAAAACAGCAATTACCAAAGAGAGAGGGGTTGGGGATATGACCAACAAGGTGTAATATATACTGCCGTTCCCGATGAATCTGCCTATGATCGGCTGGCTTTGAACATGGGCCAACAACCGGAAGTTCAGGCCATTGTGGGGTCGCAGCACCACCTGGGCGAAAGTTCAGACAAAATCGTCTTGCATTTGCCTGATCGGGAGTTCGAAGTTCGCAGATTGGCCGTAGGAGCTGAGTATCTGGAGGCTATGAAGGTACCGGTATTGGAAGGTCGTGAATTTGTGGAAGACCGTGCGAGCGACAAGACGGGCATCATTGTCAACCAACACCTGTTAGAGGTCCTCGAATGGTCGGACCCCATCGGGAAAACCTTAAAAATTGACAGTACGCAGTATGTGGTGATTGGCCTGGTGAAGAACTTTCATTTCAATAATTTCTACTATGACATGGAACCGATTGTCTTCACCCTGGCGAATGACGAAGATTTCAGGTACCTGAATATGCGCGTGACCCGGGGTACAGAGCACACGGTTTATGCATCTTTGAGAAAGCACTGGACCACCTTGTTTCCGGAGGAGCCATTCCTGGGCGGGCACCAGTCTGATATTTGGGTCAATTTCTACGAAGACCTCGAAGTAATGGAGGAGTATAACAATGTCATAGCCAGCATTGCCGTGATTTTGGCGAGTTTGGGTCTCTATGGACTGATTACCTTAAACGTCTCCGGTCGATCCAAGGAATTTAGTATCAGAAAGGCCTTGGGTGCGAGGCTTGCAAATCTTGCAACAGTACTCACCCGCCAGTATCTGGTCTTAGCGGGCATTTCATTATTGATTGGTGCGCCAGCGAGTTACTTCCTTATCAAGGCCAATATCGACATGATGTTTCCGGATCCCAGGCCCATGGAAGTACGAGGTGTGATCATTGCGACGGTGATTCTTATGGTTATTTTGATCGCGGTGATGTCGACACAGATTCAGAAGTTGGCTAAATCAAACCCTGCAGAGGGGCTACGTGTAGAGTAACAAAAAAAAGGCACCCAAAGGGTGCCTTTATGCTCTTTGTGTTTGCAAAGGTTATTTCACTGTCTTTACCGTTTTTACAATGCGTGCCGCAACTTTGTAAGGATCTGCGTTGGA
Source organism: Cyclobacteriaceae bacterium (assembly GCA_965601475.1). Classification (GTDB taxonomy): domain Bacteria; phylum Bacteroidota; class Bacteroidia; order Cytophagales; family Cyclobacteriaceae; genus JAWPMT01. Next base: position 4,993,314 of record OZ271832.1, read on the forward strand.
AGCAGGTCTTCTATCCTCCAGGTAACCATTCCAACCGTGCGTCGCCGTGTAGATAGGGATTCGGATGGATGCTCCTCTGTCAGACACTCCATAAGAGAAATCTGTGATTGCAGCAGTCTCGTGCAATCCAGTTAGGCGCTTGTCGTTATCCGCACCATATACAGCGATGTGCTCATCCACAACGCCTCTGAATGCTTCACACACCTCTTCAATTTTCTCTTTGGAACCAGCTGTTCTGATGAGGCCATTGGAGAAGTTGGCATGCATACCTGAACCATTCCAATCAAGAGGTCCAAGCGGCTTGGGATGCCAGTTGATAGACAAACCATATTTTTCTACCAATCGCTCCAGGAGATACCGGCCCATCCAGATTTCGTCTCCTGCTTGCTTGGCACCTTTGGCGAAAATCTGAAATTCCCACTGACCAGCGGCTACTTCACCGTTAGTTCCTTCTACATTAAGTCCGGCGGCCAGGCACAAGTCCAGGTGTTCGTCCTTGATATCACGACCGAAGACATTTTGTCCGCCCACGCCGCAATAGTAAGGTCCTTGAGGGCCAGGGAAACCACCAGCAGGGAAGCCAATTGGTCGGTTGGTTTCAGGATTCCAAATGAAGTATTCCTGCTCAAAACCAAACCAAAAATCATCGTCCTCATCGTCTATGGTTGCCCTTCCATTGGATTCGTGGGCAGTGCCGTCAGCATTGAGCACTTCCGTCATGACCAGATAGCCATTGGTCACTGCGGGATCCTCTACAATGAATACAGGTTTCAACAGACAATCTGAGGAATTACCTTCGGCTTGTTCCGTAGAACTACCGTCAAAAGACCATTCAGGACAGTCTTCCAGTTTACCACTGAAATTATCGACGATTTTCGTCTTACTGCGCAAGGACTGTGTGGGTTTATATCCGTCCAGCCAGATGTACTCGAGTTTACTTTTCGCCATTTTGCAAGGTTATGGTTAAAAATCGACCCCAAATGTAATTTGTTTCAAACAAAATGCACTTTATGACCTCCAAATTTATCCTGAATGTGGATTTTTTATGAAATTTTGAATTGAGAGTGGTTTTCTTAGAAAGCCTGAAATTTTTTGATTTAGGGGCTTCGTCAAAAAATGATAATCGCTTTGTCGTGATATCTTGAGCAATCTCTGCGTTACAATCCTCTGCACAATAGCCACCAATGCAAAAGGCCCATCCTGGTAGGGAAGGGCCTTCTATATGTTTTGACTTATCGAAGATCTCAATCCAGCAGCAACAAGAATCCAATAGCAAAATTGGAATGCCAGTCAAAGATGAAGGTCTCACATTTTGTACTGAATTGCAGGGCCTTGTAGATATTGACCCCGCTCTGTCCTTTCTGATCCTCGATGGAACCATAGGCCATAGGATCATCCAGAGTAGTATACCGTTCGCCGTTTTTCCTTGAGACTTTCGCCAACTGGTAGGCGGCACCTCCAATGAAGAAGGCTTTGTCGATATTGGCTTCGGGAACGGCCATGGAGGCTTTGACCACGGCATTGTAAACCGTGCTGTCTGCAACCTCGTCCACGTAATATTTCGAGCCATAGGTGGCGACACTTTTGACCTCATCATTCTGGAACCATGAAATCTTGGTGTTGCCGGATCCAATGTCTACAACAAAGGATTCCCCCCGAAATGCTGGAGGAATGGCCGAATAGTAGGCACATCGAGCTTCCATCGCTTCATCTACAGGATTCACCACATAGCCCAGGGTTTCCAGGGTCGCAGTGATTTCCTTTACACGGTCATCTTCCTTCGCAGAAGAACTGACGATGAAATGAATTTTGTCGCCGGCCACTTCTTTTTCTACCATAGCGCTCACGTAGTCCTGCAGACCTGTTTTGATGGCGGAGGCATCAGCCTGGTTTTCATAGACGTTGCTGACGCCATAGTCTGCTTCCACGAGTTCCCAGTTTTTGGCGGAATCAATCTCTACGACAAATGCATCGAATCCTGATGAACCTAGAATGATGGCCCCAAAACGTTCACCATTCTGCGGCTTTGGTGGTTCATACTCAAATTTTGACTTGGCAGTAGCTTCAACAGAGGACGTGGTTTCTGCGTTGGATTCAGTATCTGTTTTGGTGGTACAGCCATAACAGAGAAGCATCAGGCATAGTCCCAGGACTATCCTGTTAAGGGTTTTGACGGTCATAAGAAGTTAGATTTGGTGTAAAATGCTAGAAATGGAGACTATCATTTTACACATGCGCCGTTAGATCTCAAAAAAAGGCAATGCGTCAAAAGATGCATTGCCCATTTAAGAACCAGCTATGGAAAATAGATACTCACTATTTCATTCACGAAATTATCTCAATGTTAACTGGAAATGGTCCACCTTCGACGAATGGAAGATTTTGGGAGTTGAGTGGTCTTCTTTCCCCTGTCAACTAGACCCTAATGTCTTTGTTTGGCAACTCACGTTGTTGATGGGGCTTTAACCAAAAGCTGTCGCTAAGCAAAGGTTCTTATCCCGAAGCGGGTGTTGGCTTCAGTGAGTTGACCGGGGTTCCATTCACCAAAGCACGCGAGTCTTTGGTGCTTCTGCGGAGGAATCAGGTTTCAAATTCTTGGGAGTCTGCGACATCATTGCGCTCTATTCCTTCTTCAGTGCCAATCGCAAACCCAGTAGCACCATTACAGACCCACTGATGCGATTGATAGCATATTGGATCTGCCTGTTTCGGCGAATGTAATTGCCGATGGATCCCGCAAAGTATCCCACAATCGCAAACCAAAGCATGGCCATGACAGCCAGAATGATACCCAGTGTGATGAATTGGCCAATGGGGTTTGTGACGCTTACATCAACAAACTGCGGAAGAAACGCCATAAAGGTCACAATGGCTTTGGGATTGAACACGTTGGTGATCACCCCTTGCCTGAAGACATTGCCCTTTTTCATACCACGGTGCTCGGTCGCGGGTGTCACTTTCTTGCCATTCAATAGCACCTTGGCACCTAAAAAGATTAAGTATCCGGCACCCAGATATTTGATTACCACATATGCCAGACGAGAAGACTGAATGAGAGCTGAGAGTCCGAAGGCAGCAAACAGTGTATGTATCAAAAGACCGATGCTAATGCCAAGCGCGGATAACAGACCTGCTTTGTTACCTTCAGAGATTCCCCTGGCCGTAACGTAGATGAAATCCGGCCCTGGGGCAACGATGATCAGCATTGATGATACAAGGAACAGGGGGATATTGATCAATCCATCCATGATATTATTGGTTGGTAGAGACTCTGGTAGGTGGTAGCTATAACAGCAGGCAGACAAGAAACCCCGAAGAGCCCAAATCAAAAACTGGTGCAGTTGGAGCTTCCCTGCTTGGGGCTCGGCAAGTGTTTCTGATGTTGGGCTTGAGTGCATGCAAGGAACGTTAGACGTTGCATCTTGGATTGACTCGATCGGCCAACCTGCTTTCCGCGCAGAACTCAGCACCTCGTATGAGATGGTTTAGGTTGTTTTGGAGTGATCTTTATCATCTTTCCTTTTTAGCCACTGATACTTTGCTTAAATTCCTCTCCTTAAACCGTCATCAAATCTTATTGTCATGAAATTAGCCAAGACTTATCTCCTTGCTCTTGCCGCGTTACTGATATTTAACCGTTGTGAGGAGTCGATCGTAGAAGAATCAGAGATTGCACCCAGCCTTGAATCAGCAGATCTGAATGAGTCGTCACTTCATGTGCCTTCCCACAGGTTTTGTGCCTCTATGGATGTGTTGCAGCAAAATTTGGAAGCCGATCCAGGGCTGGCCGAAAACATGGCACGAATAGAGCAATTCATCAATCAACAAATCAAGGACGAAAATCAGGAAAGGGTAGCAAAAAAAGCCATCACCATACCAGTGGTAGTACATGTGCTGTATCGGAGTAATAAGGAGAATATTTCCAGAAAGCAGATCTTGTCACAAATTGATGTATTGAATGAAGATTTCAATGCAAACAATAGCGACCTCAGCTTGACACCAAAAAAGTTTGAGGATGAAATCGGCAACTTCAGAATCAAGTTCAAGCTGGACCGGATTACACGCACCTATGCGAACAAGAAGTCGTGGAATACGAATGACGCTATGAAGAAGCCTTCAAAGGGCGGCATAGCTCCTATCAGCCCCAAGACGAAACTCAATGTCTGGGTGGTCAACGCATTGAAGGGTGGTGTACTTGGGTATGCACAGTTTCCAGGTGGGGCTCGAAAGACCGACGGCATTGTCGTAGCACACAATTACTTTGGAAGGACAGGCCGCGTATCTGCTCCATTTGATCGGGGTCGCACCGCAACGCATGAGGTGGGACACTGGCTGAATTTGCGCCATATCTGGGGAGATGGCGGATGTAATCAGGACGACTTTGTAAGTGACACACCCAAATCTAATCAACCAAACTATGGCTGCCCGGCTTACCCGACACGACATTGCAAATCCGTGGACATGACCATGAACTACATGGACTACACCAATGATGCCTGTATGTACATGTTTACTAACGGTCAAAAACGTCGGGGGCGAGCCATATTCAAATCAGGCGGTCCAAGGGCATCATTTGCCAATGGTTAGCAGAATTTCAGCAGTTGGCTGGTATTTACCGTTTGGGTTGATCATTTTCCTGTCCATGGGCTGCAAGGTTCCGCAGTCCGTGGAAACCATTCAAAGCATTACGTTGGTCACCCAGTCCCGAGGGATCAATGACAAGTTTGTCATAGAAAAAGACCAAATAACCTGCTACAAACAGGAGGAGGTCCGGTACGTTCATAGTCAACAAGGTGCATTGGACGACTTCCTGGCGGTGATGGAAGTGGACGCCGGGGAATTGGAAAACCTTAAGACTTCCAAAAAATTGAGCGCAAGTGACCGGTCGCCACTGGCCAGCGTGATCATCACCTCGGACAAGGGTGAATATCAGTCAGCTCAATTTGATTACCTCAATCCGCCACAAGTGCTGCGCAGGTTGATCAGGCGACTGGAGAAGATAGATCGGCGGTACGACTAAGGTGTTTGAGAAGCGCTCCTTTCATTATTGAATTGCTGACAGCTGACTTCATTGTGGAACTATTCACTACTTAGATTTTTGATTGGGTTGGACTTGACCGCTTTAATGATAATGCTGCTGATCACCAGCAGAGCCAGTAATACGAGTACGACCACGGGCAAAATCAGAAATGACATGCCAATTGAGACTCTACTGGGGTAGTCTTCCAGCCACCTATCGAAGAAAAAGTAGGCCATGGGTACCCCAAGGGCTGAACCCAGTAGGACCAACTTGACAAACCTTAGAGAAAACTGGCGGTAGAGAAGGTGTACACTGGCTCCAAGTACCTTTCTGATGCTAAGCTCCTTCTTTGACTGGTTTATCGTAAATATCGACAGGCCAATGAGTCCAAGATTAGCTACGATAACTCCAAGAATCGAGAATAGGTTAAAGACTTTTTGGAAGACCAGATGTGATTCGTATGCCTGATTATAAGTCCTATCCAGAAACCAGTAGCTGAATTTATCCCCGGGAAAGAATGAGTTGTACTCTTGTTGCAGGAAGCTCAGCGTATTAGAAATATCCCTAGTACTCACTTTGAGGCACATGAAGTGAGACGGCCTCCAATAAACCTGCTCGTCCAGCATAAAGACCATAGGGTCTACGGTGTTCATAGCACTATGATTATAGTCATTTACCACACCGATGAGTTTCACTGGCAGTTCTCTCAGACCATAGGTGAGGTGAATGAGGTCCATGCCTATGGCTTCGTTTGCATCGGAAAAACCCAAAAGTTTGATCGCGGATTCATTCATTACCACTACCCTTGTTTCTTCATTTTCCATAGCTCGATCAAAAGACCTTCCACCTAAGACCTCCAATCCAAAAACAGATTCAAAGTCATAGTCAACGACATGGAATTTCATGGGCTTGGCTTCCGCGTTGTTTTCAAATTCTCGCCGGAACCTTTCCAGATTGTTGTTATAGATGCCAGGGATCTTACCAACGGAGGTTAGTGCTTCGACGTGAGAATCTTGCAAAACACTATGCTTGTACGAGTAGTAACTCACCTGGTAGTTTTCTACATCGTTGGGTTCACTGATGATGAGGATTTGTTCCGGACTGAATCCAAGGTCCCGGTTTAGTAAATGGGACATTTGCTGATAAATGATCAAGGTTCCAACAACCAGGACAGTCGTTAGCATAAATTGGAATATTACCAGACTCTTGCGTATGACGAGTCCTTCTTTGGAAGTTTTGAAGGCGCCCTTGACAGCCAAAACGATATCCAACTTACTTGTCAGAAGTGCGGGATAGATGGAGGATCCGATGGAGCCCAGCAGAAAGATTACAAGAAAACCACCAAGAAGGAGCTCTTTCCCTGGGATGGAAAAGACTTGTGGTGGCACCAAGGTAGCGAGCCACGGATAACAAGCAATCAGGCCTAATGTCGATAGTATTAAAGCCATTAGATTGAATAGCAGGGACTCAATTAATAGCTGGTTGATGAGAGAGGATTGGAGAGCACCCATGGTCTTTTTCACCCCGATCTCCTTGCTACGGTTGATGGACTTGGCAGTGGTGAGGTTGATGTAGTTGATCCAGGCAACCAATAGTATGAAGTAAGAGATCCAGGAAAGCAACTTTATCGTGCTGCCGTTAGCATTATTGGCGAATTCATTGTTAATACTAGACTTCAGGTGAATGTCTTGGGCGCTGAGCATCTGAAAGGCCATCGAGAAATTCATCCGTCCAAATTGCTCCGCACCTGAACTAGCCACGGCTTCATTTAGTCTTTCAGTGAATCTCTCCAAATCAGTTCCTGGAGCTAGCTTGGCATAGGTATGAAAGTAATCCCAGTACCAGGCGTCGCGCCAATTCCAATCCGGATGTGCCGCCTGCATGGTCGCAAGACTGATTAGGTAGTCGAAAGGCATATGCGTGTTGTCGGGGATGTCCTCTATTACCCCGGTTACTTTCATCGTGGTCCTTTCGTCTTCAATCAATCGAACTGTTTTTCCAAGTGCCTGGGTTGACCCGAAAAGCGCTTTGGCAATACGCGCTGTCAAGACAATAGAGTAGGGTTCTGTGAGTGCTGTGGTGGGGTTGCCTGATATAAAGGGTGTTTCAAAAATGTCAAAGAAGTTTCCATCGGCCCGCCTTCCAACAAATTCTTCGAACAGTTGATTCGTACCTTGATGCTCCACTTCAAGCAGAATTCGGTCTTGATTGAACTTATTGACTCGGGTAGCTGCCACCACTTGTGGGAAGTTTGTGGTGAGATAGTTGCTAAGATTTACTGAGGCTGACGACTTCCAGGGTTGAACCTCCTGGCCTTGCGTCTTTTGGGTATGAAATCGATAGATGTGGGGAGAGTAGAAATCGTCATAGCTCTCCTGGTAGTGAACATATAGCTGGATGGCAATGAAGGAGAAGAAGCCGAGGGCTAGCCCGGACAAATTGATTAGGCTATGAACCTTATCCCGGAGGAGGGACCTGATGAATATTTTCAATGTTGTTTGCATGAAAAGAATTGTTGAATGCCAATCCGTAATCGTAGAATGGAAGTTGTTGGACATTCAAAGAACGGAAGTGAGCACCATTAGGGGATCAGAATCAATGCCAACTTGGTACTGATTCATGATTGTTTACTTTATTGGCGTCGAAGAAATAGTAAAACGAGACCTTGGAAGTGAATCCATAGTCTCCACCAGCACATCCAGTGTATGGTGTAAACCCTCCCTGGGGTCGTATGTGTCTTGAATTCCTTTGTTATGAGAGGTGTTCGGTTTTCGATTTTGATCCGTTATTGACAATTTTACCTGGTTTGATCCTGTCCAAAACCTTCTGAGTCTTCACCCGGTTTCTGGATTCAGGATGCCTACAAGCGGAATGGTTATAGCCAAATATTACACTTTTGATGGCAAGCACTATGCCATTGTCGAAGACAAAATAATTAAGGAAAATACCAATGCGAATATGGCCAAAGCAGTAGCCGAGGTAGTTTACGCTAGATACGGGCAAAATGCTGATGTCAGATTTGATAGAATCGTCCCTCCGCAAGGATTGTAAGACAACTGTCAGTTCCTTTTTGGCTTAGCATCTAGATATAAGTCTTCTCATGTTGAGATTCATTGTTCATTGGCCATTTACTTAGTTTGCATGAGCCATTGCACGGCATTCACTTCAATATTGAGAAGACCGACCATTTGATGGTGGTTTTGTGCTCTCACGATTGGCTAAGGAATGTCTATGAATTTGTGAGGCGAGGGTTTTTGGATTCAGTATACTCGGAGGACATACTTTGAAAGTTAATTGAGACCACTGGGGGAGGGGGAATCCCCGAGGGCCATAAAAAAAGCCCAACATTACTGTTGAGCTTTTATTCAGCGGTCCGGACGAGACTCGAACTCGCGACCTCCTGCGTGACAGGCAGGCATTCTAACCAACTGAACTACCGGACCTCCTTGTGAAAAAGGTGACGCAAAATTAGATGTTTACTCCAATAACGCAAGAACCCAACTCAAAAAAATATTTATTCCTTTTTCTCACGCCGCAAAATCCTGCCAACTCGGAATGGCCTATTTTTGAGGCCAAATTGACGTATATGTTACTGGAATTTGAAAAGCCAATCGCTGAACTCGAAGAGAAGCTCAATCAAATGAAGAACCTGGCAAAGGAAAGTGATGTAGATGTTACCGAGGCCATTGCCGGATTGGAGAAAAAAATCGTCAACCTGAAGAAGGAGACTTTCCAAAACCTGACCCGATGGCAACGTGTACAACTCTCCAGGCATCCCGATCGACCTTACACCCTGGACTATATCTATGAAATTACGGACGAATTTGTGGAACTGCATGGCGATCGTGCAGTGAGAGACGACAAAGCCATGGTGGGCGGCTTTGGGAGCATCAACGGACAAAGCTTCATGCTCATCGGTCAGCAGAAGGGCCGCAATACCAAGCAACGTCAGGAAAGAAACTTCGGGATGGCTAACCCTGAAGGTTATCGCAAGGCCTTACGCCTCATGAAGCTGGCTGAGAAATTCAATAAGCCCATCGTTACCCTCATCGATACACCCGGTGCTTTTCCAGGTATCGAAGCCGAGCAACGCGGGCAGGGGGAAGCCATTGCGCGAAACCTGAAAGAGATGTTCATGCTGCAGGTACCTGTTATCTGCATCATCATCGGAGAAGGCGCTTCCGGTGGTGCCCTGGGCATCGCCATAGGTGATAGTGTTCTGATGATGGAAAATACCTGGTACTCAGTAATCTCGCCGGAGTCATGTTCCTCCATCCTGTGGAGAAGCTGGGATTATAAGGAGCAGGCCGCTGAGTCGCTAAAGCTGACGGCAAGTGACATGTTGAAGAATAAACTGATTGATGGTGTAATTCCTGAGCCCCTGGGTGGCGCACATACCGACCTCAAGGCTTCGGCTGGCGCAGTGAAGAAGGCAATTCTGGACCAATACAAAAAACTGAAGGGCATAGATCCGGATGAGCGAATCACCACTCGAATCGACAAGTTTGGAACGATGGGCGTGTTCCAGGAGGGATGAGAAGGGCCTTTTTCTCATTTGTCTTTTTCAAACTTTGGGGGTGGAAGATCAAGGGGAAGCTGCCCGAGACGCCCAAGTATGTCATTGTAGTGGCTCCCCATACCAGCAACATCGATTTTTTTATCGGCGTTTGTGTGAAGTACATACTTCACAACTTTAAGCCAAGGTACCTGGGTAAAAAGTCGCTCTTTACCATTCCCCTCGTGGGATGGTTCCTCAAGAGCATTGGTGGCTATCCTGTTGATCGGTCTCAGAACCGCAACCTGGTAGAGCAGATTGTGGACATCTTCAACGACAATGATGAATTCATCATGACGATCACGCCGGAGGGTACCCGGTCATATGTGGAGAAGTGGAAGACCGGATTTTACTATGTGGCCGTGAAAGCGAAAGTGCCCATCATGATGGCCGGATTTGACTATGAACACAAAATCGTGGAGTTGAAGGAAGCTTTTTATCCTTCAGGCAATGTGGAAGAGGATATTGAAAAAATGCAGGCGTATTTCAGGACTATCAAGGGCAAATATCCTGAGAAGGGGGTGAGGTAATACACCGGAGTTGAATGGCGCAGCCCCGTGAGGACTGCGCCGTAGGCTGATTTGTAACTACTCTCCCTGTCCTAAGGAGAAGCCTCTTTCTCCGTCGAACTCATAGAGATTTTCCGTCTTGATGATGTCGTAGCCTTTTTCGTGCAGTCCGGCTAAAAGTGCCAGCACCTGCTCGTAGGTGATCTCCTCATATACAGGATTGCCTTCTTCCAGGATGGCATCGCTCGAAACAAATCGGCATCGCCAGTGATCGGTGCAGAAAGTCTCCGGAAGACCATTTGGAAATACCTTTACACCCCTATTGGTAATCATTTTGAGCTTGACATTGAAGGCGTGAATCTGGCTTAACGCCTGGCCCAATATCTCAGGTGTTCCTTTCGCCCAATCCAGGAAAACATCCACACCCACAAGTACTTTTTTCTGTGGTTTTCGCTCGAAGTCAGGCAACTGTATTGTGCCGGACCCCTGACTGATTTCACTCTTCTTCAATGTGGCGGGAGACTGACCCAACCGCTCGATTACGGCATCTGCAAAGTCGCTGGTGGAAACTTTTCTGGCACTTGTGCCCGGATCATATATGTCCGCCGTATGGATGCCATCCTCGATGGTTTTAGCCCAGGCATTTTTGACTTTGTCAGCAATGTCGGCTTGACCTATGTGAGCCAACATCATCACTGCGCCGTTGAGCAAGCCAGAGGGATTCGCCAGATTGAGACCGGCAATGTCAGGTGCGGATCCGTGTATGGCCTCAAACATCGCAACTTCAGTACCCACGTTAGCGGAGCCTGCAAGTCCTACTGAGCCTGTAATTTCGGCGGCGACATCGGAGATGATATCACCGTATAGGTTGGAGGTAACGATGACATCGTATTGTTCTGGCTTCGCAGCAAGTCTGGCCGTAGCGATGTCAATGATTTGGACCTGTTGCTCAATGTCCGGGTATTCTGCACCAATTTCATTGAAGACTTTGTGAAACAGGCCATCAGTGAGCTTCATGATGTTGTCCTTGACCATGCAAGTCAGTTTTTTTCGACCATTCGTACGGGTATATTCGAAGGCATATCGAATGATGCGCTCGCAGCCCGGACGGGTGATCAACTTGAGGCATTGATAGACGTCTTGTGTTTGGCGATGCTCAATGCCCGCATAGAGATCTTCTTCATTTTCCCGGATCACAACAACATCCATTTTTGGGAAATGTGTTTGTACAAAAGGATGCAAAGAGCCAGCAGGCCGAACATTGGCAAACAACCCAAGGCTCTTTCTCATGGTGACGTTGAGACTCTTGTAGCCTTTCCCTTGCGGAGTGGTGATGGGGCTTTTCAGAAGCACCTTGGTCTCACGCACGGTTTGCCATGCTTCCTGGGTGATGCCGGAGGTGTTGCCAGCGAGAAAAACGCGCTCACCTACATCTATATAGGAGGGAGAAATGCGTGCCCCGGCGGCCATGATGATCTTGAGAGTGGCGTCCATGATTTCAGGACCAATACCATCTCCCTTGGCAACCGCGATCTTGACTTTTGAATGCATGTCGGCAGCGGACATGCTACCTTGCTCAACCTTGGGTTGTGAAAACATAATGCTTGTTTGGTTTTAATTGCAAAACTACTTGTTATAATAGTATTGCTATCAAAACAGAAAGCAGTTGAAAAGGTTTCGTTCGGATCAGGTATTCATCCAGCGCCAGAATCTTTGAAAGACATTTCCACCTTTTTGTGGTGCTGACTTTTGGGGTGATGGCTGCTGTGGTTTTTTTCGAGACTTCTTCGGACCTTCCTTTTTCGGTTGGGTGCTCACCATCTCCTGATAGCGCTTGGCTTTGCGCTCCTTCTCCTGTTGTTTTTTGCGTTTTTGGAGCTTTTCTTCCTCTCTTTCTTTGCGTCGGCGCTCTGCGGCAATAGGATTTTCGTTTCCTCGTCTCCTTCTACCTCTTCGGCCCTGCCGTCCTGTTCGGGCGTCATCCGAATCATCAGGCTTTTCCTTTTTGGGTCTTTCCCGCTCAGGGGGTAGGTCGATTTTTCCCTTCACGGTGAGCCCTGGGAGGTGCATTTTGGGCGCTTTGATCAGCACTTCTTCCTCATCAGGATTGTGGGTGTCTGTTTCCTGCTCCAGCAGGTCGGAGACCTCCATCACGATTTTGCGCTTGGGCTTCTCTTCTTGCTCATTCGTTTCTTCGTCAGCGGCACTGGAGCCAGCTCCTGATGCTTCCAGTTCGCTTTGGACTTCCTCAGGGTCACCAACTTCCTCACCAGGTGTTTCTTCCTCTTGTTCGGCAGCTACCATGATCGCATCCTCTTCCTGGGTTTCAGCTTTCGCGTCGGCGGCAGATTCCTCTTCCATTTCCTTAGCTTCGGTGTCTTCCACCGGGGTAGGTACGACACTTTGTGGGTCGTCAACGTGATTTTGTTCTGATGATGCTTCTTCTTCCTCTGGTTGCTCCGTTGGGGAAGGGGGGACTTCCGCTACTTCTGGATCTTCGACAGGAGCTGGATTCGTCAGCTGTGGACTGTCGGCGGAGATGGCTTCCTCCTTTTCTTCGGGTAGCGGCCCGAAGTTGGCAATTACTCTTTCCAGTTGGGCTTCATTCAATTTTGTGTTGCCGTGGGGTTTTATCCCCTCATCACTGAGCAGTGAAATGATTTCCGTTGGCTTGACGTCCAACTTTCGGGCAACAAGACTTAGTCTCATGGGGCTAGATGTACGTTAATCAATACAAAAATATTGAGTCAGTGGTGAAAATACATAGCTTTTGGCTCATGCCAGCTCACGTAGATCGACGGGAACCACCCTGGATATCCCTTGTTCTATCATAGTCACACCGTAAATGACGTCGGTACTTGCCATAGTCCGCTTGTTATGGGTGACAATGATGAATTGCGAATCCGCCGAAAACTTCCGAATGATGTTGTTGAACTTATCAATATTGGCATCATCCAAAGGAGCATCTACTTCGTCAAAAATACAGAACGGAGCAGGTTTGATCAGGTAAATGGCAAATAGCAGGGAGGTGGCTGTCAGCGTTTTCTCTCCTCCGGACAATTGATTGATCGTCAGGGGTCGTTTGCCTTTGGGCTTAGCCATGATATCTATGCTGCTCTCCAGGGGGTCTTCCGGGTTGGTGAGTCTTAAGTCACAGTCGTCTTCTTCCGTGAACAATGTTCGGAATACCTTGATGAAATTGGCCTTGATCTCCTCGAACGCGGTGAGGAATGTCTCCTTTGCTACCCCATCTATCTCCGCAATCGTCTCCAGTAGGGATTCTTTTGCCTGTAGGAGATCCTCTTTCTGTCCGGAAATAAAGTCGTACCGCTCTTTGATTTCCTCGAAGGCCTCCATGGCCATGGGATTGATGGGACCCATGGAATCGAGTTTTTGCTTCAGTTTTTCCACCACTGACTTCAACTCCGCTTCGGTCGTGTCTTCCAGCGCTTCGGGAGAGGCCTCCAGGTCTTCAAAGTTGATCTCGAACTCCACCGAGAGTCTTTCTTTGACAGAATTCAGTTGTAGGGCCGTCTCATTGGCTTCATTTTGCCATTGCATCAATACCTGGTCCACGGTCTCGCGTCGCCGTTGGGTTTCGCGGATTTCTTTTTCAGTCGAATCAATATCACCTCTCACCTGGTAATATTCCTTTTCGGCTTCATTCACGCCTTCCTCAATACTTTCTTTTTCCTCATACAAACGGATGAGGTCGTCATCATTGACATGGGTTCTTTTGACCAGCTCTTCAAGATCACCCTGGGTCAGGTCTAGCTCTTCCTGGTTTTTTTCGATGCGGGACTTGCTGCTCTCAAAGCTTTCCTGTTTGAAACTGATCTCCCCGCTGATGGAGTTGACTTTGTTTTGCTGCTGATGAAACAGGACGTTCTCCTCATTGTACACGGAGGATTTTTGCGTCAACATTTCATTGGCCAGGGCCGTTTCGCCACGTTTTTCGGTGACAAGGTTTTCAAGTTGTAGAATTTCTTCTTCCAGTATTTGATTGCCCGGAACCAATTCTTGCAAGGATGCCTCCAGCTCATGAATTTGGGTCTTCAGGTGATCTTGCTTGCTCGAGTTGTTGGTGAGCATGGAGTGGAATTGCTCTTGCTTTGTCTTTAGGGACACGTAGGATTCGTTGAGTATGTTCATCTCATCCCTGACTTGTTCCAAGGCGCCTTTTCGTGACTCGCCGGCAAGGGTACGAATCTCCTCTTCGCAATTGATAAGCTTGGCGTGCGTCTTCTCTTTTTTCAGTCTTAAAGACTTGATGTCCTTTTCCAGCTTCTCCAGGTTCTTGGCACGACCAATGCGCTTGCCTTCGAAGAGACCCACAGATCCACCTCCGACACTGAATTTGCGTGTGGAGAGCTTCCCGGATTTCGACAGCAGTGTCACCCTGTCCGTAGTTTCAGGTACCTCCCCATCGTAAATGAAGACATTGTCTAGCAGATGTGCGATTAGTTTGGCGTATTGATCATCATACTCCACAAGCTCAGAAGCGGGGGTGGCACCCGGGACGATGGACGTGCTGTCAGCGTGGTAAGAGGCCAACTGGTCCAGGATAAAGAAATTGGCCCGTCCCTGGGAGCCGCTACTCAGCAACTCAACGGCTTCCAAGGCCTCCTGCTGGTTGGCTACCACATAGTAGTTCATGTAGTTTTCTAGGTAGTTTTCGATACAAATCCTGTAGTCTTCGGGGCACGTGATGATATCTGATAGGAGAGGTGTGTCCTTGTAGTTTTTGTGTTTCTTCAGGAATTTGATGGCTTGAGGGAAGCCCTCCAGGTTCTCAACCAGGGATTTGGTGAGATTGAATTCGTTTTGCTTGGCGTCCAACTCCCGATTGGCCTGAGCTTGCTCGTCCCTCAGGATTTCCAGGTGTTGTTTCAATGTCTCTGACTTCTCGGCCAGGGCGTCCTCATAATGTAGGAGGTCTTCATACTGGCCTTGCTTTGTATTCTTTTCTGCTTCGATCTCTCCAAGCTTGTCGGCAAACTGCTCCAGGCTAGCACTTTGCTCTCGCGAGTCTTCATCATTTCGACTCAACTCATTTCTGATCGCGTCGAGTTGGACTTCTTTGATTTCGATTTCTTTTTTGGCTTGATAGAGTGCTTCTCGTTTCGCGTTGAAGTGATCATTGGCCTCAGTGAGGCCATCCTGAGCATCCTTGGTTTGAGACTTCTGGTTTTCATAGTCCTCACGCAGGTTCTCCAGCTTGTGGCCGATCTCATTCAGTATCTTCTGGGCAGTTTCGTTTTCGCTCTGCAGGCTCTGAATGGAGAAGAGGGCCCTTTCATTGCTTTGTTTGTCCTGGGATATTTGCTCTTTCAGGTTGGAGGCTTTGTCCTGTAAGAATCTCTGGCGTTCGTTGCGGATTTTTTTATCACTCTCATATTGGCGAATCTTCAGGACATGGTCGTTAAGGGTTTTCTGCCGTGATGCCAGCAGCTTTTCTTTGGAGACCTGGTCGGTCTTGTGTTTTTCCTGCAATGCCTCGTGATTGGCAAGTTCCTGGTTGAGAGCTAGTTTCTTGTCCTGTTCCTGCCGGATTTGTTCGGCAATTTTATCACTGATCTCCAGGAGGGATTTCACAGTGATGTGGGCCAGGGCAATGCTCTTGGATTTGTAATCTTCCCGTGTGTCGTAGTAGCGTCTGGCTTGCTTCGCCTGTCGTTCCAGGGAGCGAAGGTTCTTCTCTATCTCGAAGAGCAAGTCTTCGACGCGGTCGAGATCTTCGGAGGTATCGTTGAGTTTCTTCAGCGTCTCCTTTTTCCTGATTTTGAATTTGGAAATACCTGCAGCTTCCTCAAACAGTGCTCGCCTGGAATTGTCTTTGTCGTTGAGCAGGTCATCGACCATCTTCAATTCGATGATCGCGTAGCTGTTGGAAGCAATGCCTGTGTCCAGGAAGAGATTGGTAATGTCCTTCAGGCGGCAAGCCACGCCATTGAGCAGGTACTCACTTTCTCCTGACCGATAGTAGCGCCGGGTGATGGTCACCTGAGAATATTCCGTAGGAATGAGGTTCTTCGTGTTGTTGAAGGTCAATGATACCTCTGCCAACTGAGTCTGTTTGCGGTTTTTGGTGCCATTGAAGATGATGTTTTCCATCTTCTCTGACCGAAGCACACGGCTTTTTTGTTCCCCCAGTACCCAGCGGATGGAATCAACAACGTTGGATTTCCCACACCCATTGGGGCCTACTATGCCCGTGATGCCATCATCAAAATTGATGGTGACCTTGTCAGCGAAACTTTTGAAACCCTTGATTTCCAGGCGTGTGAGTTGCATTCAGCTCAAAAATTAGTCGTTTAGGATATTGGTACCCATGATGCCGTTACCAGCAGGATAGCCAAAGTATGTAGTTGGAGTCGCAGCCATGGCATTATTAGCGCCTGCTCGAAGGAGCAATAATGGGTTGACGGTACTGTTTCTCCAAAAGTGCCTCCAAAAATAAATAGGCTCTTGCGGTTTTAACTTATTCCTCAAGGCTTTAAATTTCGCAAAAATAATTGTTGCTGATGGAGGATCTTCAGATCTGGGTCTATGTCATTTTTGGAATTCTATACTTCCTAAGTAGAAGTCTCAGAAAGAAACCTCAGGAGCCTCAAAAGCAGTCTCCTTTGGAAACGGAAGGGGAGGCACGACCTCAGCGACGTCAACCTGCCAGCTTCGAGGAATTGTTGCGGGAAATCACCGAGCAGCGTGAACCCCAGGCTGAGCAAAAGCCGCAGGCCAGGAAACAGGAAAAGCAGGTATCTCCAAAGACGGCGACCAAAGCAGAGGACTTCACAAAGGAAGGATCTACCCGCCATTTCAGTGATGAACAAAGTCGACAGGTCTATGAGCAATCGATCAAAGCGGCAGAGGGATCTAAGGCGCCATTTGAGCGGGATGAGCACTTTTCCATCAAGTTGAAGGAACGTGAGAAAGCAGAGCAAAGCCAGTTTGCCAAAGACATCAGAGACATGCTTTCCAATTCTAAAAGTGCGAAAAAGGCCATTATTCTTGGCGAGATATTGAATCGGAAATACTAAGGTCAGTCCCCTGACATTTCCGGGAGAAACTGCGGAATTCGTCGCCTCAGGGTGATGCAAAAATCTCTGTTCTTTCGTTGCTTGGTCTGAACAAATTCAGCCTACGCTATGAAAAGAACAAAAATACTCATTGCCGGTATTGTCGTTGCCCTTTTGGGCCTCTTGACAATCAATGCCCAATCCGACCCTAAGGCTTCTCAACTCATCAGTGAATTGGAGGCGGCTGTGGGAAGCTGGGAGGCATTATATGCACGAAATGATGTCCAGTTTGACTATGACTATCACTATCCACAGCAAGGTAAGCGCGACTACTCAACGGAGCGCTACATTTTCGAAGGAGAGCATTCCTGGGCAAAATATTCAACCCATGAAATCAACACCATGCCTGACAAAGAAGGGGTGGTGGTACAGGCCTGTGTTGACAATAAGACAGTCTGCACGCTGGATGGTAGTGTCGTAGAGGACCCAAAGGCAGTAGGCACCGCAGACTTCTTACGACGGGCTAACTATTTCTGGTTTACCATGAATTTCAAACTCGCCAATCCCGGAGCCCGGCACCAGTATATGGGTTCGGAATTGGTGCACGGTGTCACCTACGAGAAAGTCCAGGTCACCTACGATGCAGTTTCAACCGGTAAAGAACAAAATGATGGCTACTTGCTCTACATCAATGCTGAGACGGGTCTGGTCGATCACTTCTACTTCTCGCTGCCGGCGTTGGGGGTGAATGACATCGTCCTCAAAATGGAACTTGATTATTCCGATTTTGAGGGTATCAAGATCCCAACGAAGCGATTGATTTATATGCCGGGACCTGATGGTGAACTGTCTGATGAAGCCAGCCTCGTGCAAACACTCAAGGAAGTAAAGTTCAATAACGGCTTCAAACCCGAGGATTTCAAAGTCTAGGTGGTGGATTTAGATACTCAACTACCATGGCCATCCTGAGGGGTGGCTTTCTTTTTTTTATATGGTTTTTTCTGCTCAGTGGAGTCTCTTGGGAAGAGAAAAAAAGAAACCCATCTTGGAGGAGATGGGTTTCACGAACTATGGACTAGATCGTCTACCGAGTCTGCTCGCCAAATGACTCGATGACACAAAGGTTGAGGATGTTTGGAGCACAATCCTGCCAATCTTGCTAACAGATGCGACAATTTTGGACATTTGATGCCTAAAACAGAGATTTTGTTGATCGTTCCTAGCATCCGGATGGTCGGGCGTTGATATTGAATGGCGACGAAGGTGCTGGCGGATTCACGGAGTACCACAGCATTAGGCTGCGGTTGAAACCAAATTTTGCATTGTTTTGCAGTTGTGGAATTCGATGGGTTTTCAAAGGTCAAAGCCGGTATTCTGTCCTATACGCTGGGCATAAGCATTGTGGTCAGCATGTTGTTGTCCTCCATGATTCTGCTCGCCTACTACCATCGGGTGGAGCAAAAGTCCATCGAAATCAGGAATAAGTTGCTTTTCAACCTGAAGTCCGCTGAGCAATTGGCCTTGAGTAATCCAGGTCACTTTGAGCACTTCAAAACGGAGATAATTGACCTTTATGGTTCAACACGCGACTCGGTGAGTATACAGAAACTCCCCTGGGGTTTTTTCGATCATTTTGACGTTCGGGCATTTCAAAGTCGATTTGCTTCTCAGTCCCATTTTGAATTGGGGTATTTGCCCGATACGCTCATGCAGTCTGCATTCTACCTCTATGATGATCGGCGCCCATTGTCGGTAGCAGGAGATACGCGACTATCAGGTGTGTTGTATTTACCACAGTCGGGTATTCAAAGTGCATTCATTGATCGGCAAGGGTATCAAAATGATAGTCTGTACTATGGGGAAAAAAGACTCAGTGGCGATAGTCTTCCGGCGTTGCGCGACGACCTTTTCGACCGTTGGGATATACTGAGTAAGTACACCACCCGTCTTGTCAATGATGCCGGATCGCATCGTCACTCTTTTCTCAATGACACAGTCCTAAGAATTTCCGGCGGCAGGTTAGAAATTGCTGACACGCTGGAAGGAAAGATTTTCATTGATGCCGCACAGGTCGATTTTCTACCAACCTCTCGCACCAGGGATATTATTGTAAAGGCTGAGGTCATTCGTTTCCACGAGGGGTATGAAGGCTCAGGTCAATTCCTGGCAGAAGACTCCTTGCTTGTTACGGGTGCCAACCTGGTTTATCCTTCTGTACTTTTTCTGAACAACGAACGCTCCGTAGGGACCATGGCCATAGAAAAGGGAGCCAGGGTGCAGGGCTTGGTAGGCCTCACCGGAGATCCCAATCTCTATAGCCAGCGGATTATGCGCATTGAAGATGGCGTCAAGGTACAGGGCGTGGTTTATTGCAATGGTTACCTGGAGGTGTATGGTAAGATCGCTGGTCATGTCACTACAAGAAAAACGCTTGTCCGTACGCAAAATGCTGTTTATGAAAACTACATTTTCAACGGCGAGATAGAAGGCAATGCTGATGCGCAAAGTTTGCGGTTGCCAGGTATTTGGCGAAGTTTCGGACAAAAAGAGATATTGCAGTGGCTGCAGTGAGGTACAAAGGTTCGAGCCTGATCGAAGTGGTGGTGAGCATGACATTGGCTTCGATGATTTTGAGTTTCGGCGCCATTATCTATTTGAATATTGGGGCAAGTCTGAACAGTGGGTACAAGGATTCATTGCAATACGAATCTCGTTACCACCTTGATTCGCTTGGTGCCTTGAGATCGCTCGAAGTGGATGGGCTAGTGTCCTACACGACTACTGCTGGTCTAGAGGTTGAATTCCTGGTGGAATCCTACGATGACCGCACTTTCCCAAATGCCTGGTTACTAACTTGCGTCGTCACCGATTCATTGAATAATGCAGCGGAGAGTACTAAGATCATTTACAGGTTTCAGGAGCCAGAATAGCTTACTGGCGTTCACATTACTGGAGCTCCTTCAGGTGATGATTCTCGTAGCTGTACTTATGACACTGGTCGGAGGGACCTTTTATTATTTCAGTACGTACCATCTCCAACTCACAGATCGCCTGGATGCCACATCTGAGATCAATCAAGTGCACCGCCTGCTTCAAAGAGATGCGGGCCAGTACCGTACTTTCGACTTCGAAAATGCCCGTTTGGTCTTTTCCACAGACACAGACACCACCGCATACGTTTTTGGTGAGCCCATAGTCAGGCAACAAGGTATACGTCTTGACACGTTTCAAATCCGGGGAACGACGCATTACACTGGTGATGGTTTGACGGTCTATCTTGCTTCCGGAGACATCGGCATAAGATTCATGCTGAGCAATCACCGTAGGTTGAATTTGGACTCAGCTACCGACGATTTATGAACATTAACGACTTTACCAAAACAAAGCAGGCCCAAACCGAGCAGGAGCGAGTATCCATCTGGGACCGGGACATCAGTCTGGGAGGTAAGCAGATGTCCGATAAGGACAAAGCTACCCTCTACCATCAAATGAGAACGTTGATTGGTGCAGGTGTGGACATCCGGACTGCCTTGGAGCTGGTGTCCGATCAGCTGTCCAAGAAAAAAGCCAGGGAGGCTTTAGCCCGGGTGTTGGAGCAATTAGTCGCCGGAAGCAGCCTCCATCAGGCCTACGCTTCGAGTGAGGCCTTTTCCAACTACGAGAACATCAGCTTGAGGATAGGAGAGGAGTCGGGACGATTACCTGAAGTGCTGGATACACTGGCAGATTATTTTGATCAGCGCCTGGAGCAAAGAAGGCAACTGGTCAGCGCCCTGTCCTATCCGGTACTCATTGTACTGAGTTCCATGGGGGCGGTGGCCTTTATGTTGCTGTTCATCATCCCCATGTTTGAAGAAGTATTCAATCGATTTGGTAGTGAACTTCCCGCCCTTACGCGCATGATTCTCGCTGTCAGTAAGTTCTTCGCTGAGAAGGGCTGGTTGCTGGGGTTGCTACTGTTGCTGGTGGTGGCTTTGGGGTATATGTTGAGTAAGCGAGAAGGAGCTGTCGTAGCCTGGGAGCGGTTGATGTTGAGGATACCTTATGTGGGGCGACTATACCTGGATGTTCAACTCAGCCGATGTGCCGCTTCGATAGCGCTGCTGGTCAATGCCAGTGTGCCACTCAATCAAACCCTGGACTTTGTAAAACAGATGATCACCATGCGCCATTTGCAGATGGCCCTTGGTCAGGCGCAGCAGAGGATTCTCAAAGGAAGTACGTTGCATGAGGCTTTGGCCGGCAATGTGGTCTTTGACAGGAACTTCCTGTCCCTGGTGAAAGTAGGAGAGGAAGTAAACAAGCTGGGAGACTTTTTCGAGAAGCTGTCTACGGAGTATGCCAACGCCGCGAGCTATCGCACGAAGCAGTTGAACACCTTTTTGGAGCCTGTCATGATCGTGTTTCTGGGATTGGTGGTTGGACTCATCCTCATTGCCATGTACCTGCCGATGTTCCAGCTCTCCACTAGCCTGGAGATCAATTGATTGTAATTACGGCTGTCACCCTGAGCCAGGTCGAAGGGTAGATCAGACGCTTGCATGGTTGTTTAGGTCCATCTCGGTGTAGTTTTTCAGAAGAGGGTCTCTAAGCGTAGGTTGTAGCTACGCTTTCCTGTTTATGTGCTTTCGTAGCACGATGGTAGATGATCATTAGAAATTGTTAAGTGCTCAGTGGGGGATACTTGTGGTAGGGGTTTATTTGGAGGTTTATACTTTTTTGTCCTCTAGCCGGACTGGCTGTTCCTTTTCCATTGATGAAAAGGAACCAATCCCGATAGCTATCGGGACTAGAACCACTGCGGCTGACCGACAATCATGCTTCATCCCTGTAGGCCCTCACACCCTCCATCGGCCGCCAAAGGCTTGCCGACGGCTAGGCGCGATTGTGCCGGGCCCGCGCACTTCACTTCTGCGAAGTGGTTGGGGAGTCTCTTTGGGCTAAGTATGGTACATGACAAAAAAGACCTCTCGATTCCTGGAGGTGACATGCGGTGTTGACTGGTACTTACTCCAGGCACTAGCGCCGTACCCTGAATTCATCGCGACTGTCACCCTGAGCCAGGTCGAAGGGTAGATCAGGTGCTTGCATGGTTCTTTAGGCCTTGTCTGATTCGACAGGTTCAACATGACGCTCACACGATTTGTCATGTCGAACCGAAGTGCAACGTAGGGAGACATCTTGGGACATTCGAGGTTGCGAACATCTTTTCTTGTCCTTGTGCCGGACGGGCACTTTATTTTTGTCTTGAACGCTGCGGCGTACCGCCAAGAACGAAGCAATCCCGATAGCTATCGGGACAAGACAGAATAATGCTTCCACTCATCCCGATAGCCATCGGGACCCCCGCACGCCCGCTATTCTGTCCGCCCAACGCGCTTCACTTCTGCGAAGTGGTTGGGGAGTCTTTTTGGGCGAAAGTATGCTAGATGACAAGGAAGACCTCTTGTTTCCTCGAGGTGACAACATCCTCCCGATTTGTCATCTTGAATCTGATCGAAATTAGAAAGCCTTCATGCAAGGTTGTGCTACTGCGGGAGCTCCTATGGGTATTGCTTCTCGCTAGTCCCTGGTGCTCTCAACTATTTTCGGGGCTCCGAAAGTGCTCGGAAGACCTGCATGAAGGAAGGCCTTTTCCTCACTTTTTGGCCTAGAAAAAGTGAGAGCCTCCACGGCTTGAGTGGGGGAACACAACCTCCTGGTGGATGAATATTATAATGAAAGTAGCCCGTATTCTGCTAAGTCCTTGGTCGATTTTGACAATAGTATTGGAAGGGCCTCATGTACAGGTCCCGCTCTTCGACATGTTCTGAAAGGTATGTCGAAGCACAGATAATGAGGGATTTGTAATCCCGTAGTCAGAGCGCGCCGTGCAAAAAGAAAGTCCTTTCGTAACCTCGAGGTGACATGGGGTTTTTTGGAGGAGGAATGCGTTCCTAAGGCACCAGCCAAAGGGGCCTTGTTCATTTTAGTGAAAGGACCTAGCGATCAAGAAAAGCATAAAAATCTGTTTGAGTCCATTCGAAGTTTGGTTCGGGCCAAAGGAGTATGAAATGGACGAGTTTTTTTTTATGCCTTGAGCGCAAGGAAGTTTCACGTTAAGAAATGAACACAGCCTTGACTTTTGTCTGCTTTTGGCGGTCCGCCGCGCGGTCAAGACAAAAGCAGGGCCAATCCCCATCTCGGTGTAGTTTTTTGAGAAAAGGTTCTCTAAGCGTAGGCTGTAGCTACGCTTTCCTATTTATGTGCTTTCGTAGCTCGATGGTAGATGATCGTTAGAAATTGTTAAGTGCTCAGTGGGGGATACTTGTGGTAGGGGTTTATTTGGAGGTTTATACTTTTTTGTCCTCTAGCCGGACTGGCTGTTCCTTTTCCATTGATGAAAAGGAACCAAAAATCTAGGCACAACCATGCTTCATCCCTGTAGGCCCTCACACCCTCGCGATTGTGCCGGGCCCGCGCACTTCACTTCTTCGAAGTGGTTGGGGAGTCTTTCTGGGCGAAGTATGCTAGATGACAAGAAAGACCTCTCGTGACGTCGAGGTGACAACATCCTCCCGATTTGTCATCTTGAATCTGATCGAAATTAGAAAGCCTTCATGCAAGGTTGTGCTACTGCGGGAGCTCCTATGGGTATTGCTTCTCGCTAGTCCCTGGTGCTCTCAACTATTTTCGGGGCTGCGAAAGTGCTCGGAAGACCTGCATGAAGGAAGGCCTTTTCCTCACTTTTTGGCCTAGAAAAAGTGAGAGCCTCCACGGCTTGAGTGGGGGAACACAACCTCCAGGTGGATGAATATTATAATGAAAGTAGCCCGTATTCTGCTAAGTCCTTGGTCGATTTTGTCAATAGTATTGGAAGGGCCTCTCCCGCTCTTCGACATGTTCTGAAAGGTATGTCGAAGCACAGATAATGAGGGATTTGTAATCCCGTAGTCAGAGCGCGCCGTGCAAAAAGAAAGTCCTCTCGTAACCTCGAGGTGACATGGGGTTTTTTGGAGGAGGAATGCGCTCCTAAGGCACCAGCCAGAAGGGCCTTGTTCATTTTAGTGAAAGGACGTAGCGATCAAGAAAAGCATAGAAAATCTGTTTGAGTCCATTCGAAGGTTATCTTGGACAAGGGTTGATGAACTGGACGAGTTTTTTTATGCCTTGAGCGCAAAGAAGTTTCACGTTAAGAAATGAACACAGCCTTGACTTTTGTATGCTTTTGGCGGTCCGCCGCGCGGTCAAGACAAAACAGTAGCGAATGTACTATTCATGCCCTCAACGAACCCATTTGGGTGTGTTTTCTTAAGGAGAAAGTCTCTATCGTACATTGTGGGCTAGATCCGTCATCAATACTCATTGCGACTGTCACCCTGAGCCCGGTCGAAGGGTAGATCAGTCGCTTGCATGGTTGTTTAGGTTCTGTCTTGTTCGATACAATCTTCGACATCAACCTCAAGGTTTGAATTCTCTTTACCCGCTCTAGCCGCGGAGGCTGTTCCCGGGGCGCGTAGCCTTTTCCATTGACCTTGCTCCGCAGAAGCTTCGCGAAGGCGCAGTGAAAAGGAACCAATCCCGATAGCTATCGGGACTAGAACCACTGCGGCTGACCGCCAATCATGCTTCAGCCCACTTGCCTGCGCCTGCCTCGCGATTGGTTCGGGCCTTCGCGCTTCACTTCTTCGAAGTGGTTGGAGAGCGCCTGTAGGTGACAATTTCTTGCACTAGCGCATAGCCTCTTCTTTCTGGGGGTAGAGGGTGACCAGGCGTTGAGGTGTGCAGGACGATATTTGAAGAGCGAGTGGTGGTACACCTCAAAGTCCTTAGCGAGGAACTTTGAGAGGTTATACCACTAGACACTACAGCTTAGGAGGGCAGGCCCGGAAGAATCGCGAGGGTGCGGTGGGTCCCGATAGCTATCGGGATGCGCGGGAGCTTGATTCTTCCTTGACTTCTTTGACGGTCCGCCGCCGCGGTTACTTTCTTTGTCGAAGAAAGAAAGTAAGTGCCCGTCCGGCATGAGGACAAAAGATTATTCTCGGTCTGGGCCACGAAGGTAGAGTCTCCTCGACGTAGGTAGTACCTAGGCTTTCCAATGGTTTGCATTCCTTGCGGATCAGAAAGACCTCTCGTTTCCTCGAGGTGACACTAGGTTTTGAATGTCATTTTAGTAGTTGATGGCTAGACGTCGGTGTCAATCTTAAGGCCTTGAAGAAAGACCGAACCACCTACCGATTTGTCATGTCAACCGAAGTGGAACGCAGTGAGACATCTTCCTGGAAAAGGAGAGGGGCTACCAACTGGCTAGGTGACTTCTCGCTACACTCGAAGTGACGTGGTTCTTTTCGCTTTCTGCAAGCCTTTCATAAAAAATTATAGCAAATGCTGCATTCGGTATTTGGAATTTGGCCAGACTTTATTTGATTTGCGACCAACAGCTTAAGGAACCAAAAAGGACCTGACCACTATGACAATTAACTCACTTTTGACAGGAATACTGTGCCCACTCAGGTGCATATTTTCTGTACTGTCACCTTCACCCACACATCCTCAGCGGACAATTTTATTGTGCTAGACTTCCTTGTTGAACCTGCTACTGTAGGGACAACATTTGAAGAACCAAACCGCCTCTTGCCTTTCGGCAAGACCACCATTTCTATTGACATACAAACCAAACAACATAATTATACTCACACAGATCATGAGACAAACATTAAGACAAGCATTGGTATTATCAATCATCACTTTCGCAGCCTGGACGGCCCACGGCCAGATCACGGCTGAAGAAGTCAATGTCCAACTCAATGGCGGCGTCACCGAAATCGCCGGCGAAGTGGAGATGACTGGCAGGGTAGACATGCGGGATCGTGTAAGGATGATCCAGAATGCCACCACCTGGGACCCTAGCTCACCTGACTTTGAAAACTACCATATGGCCTTAAGATCTGCGGATCAAGGTTCTACGAGTGCCTACATCGGATTGTTGTTCGAGCAGGTCAACCAATATGCACTCATGATGAGAGCTAGGACCAATGGTTTTCATTTCACCACGGGTGCGACCAATTCTTACAAGAACCTGCATGCCTCGGGCTTCAACCAGTCTTCGGATCTTTCTTTCAAAACGGATGTCCAGACCATTGCCAGTCCACTGACCTTGATTGATGGTCTTCGGGGGGTAACCTTTCGCTGGATTGACTCGGGTGAGCCTTCGGTAGGGTTCATTGCCCAGGAGGTAGAGCAGGTATTGCCTGACGTGGTTCAGGGTGAAGAAGGCAGCAAGTCAGTACAATACGCCAACATCGTGGCGGTCGCGGTGGAAGCTATCAAGGCGCTGAATGCTAAGGTGGCAGCCCTGGAAGCGCAAGTCCAAACGTTGGAAGCTGAAGTTCAAGCCCTACAGGGGCAGTAGTCGAGCGGCTATTTCTATTTCAGTTTTTAACTCAGTTCCAACTAAAAGAATTATCACATGAGATTTCGTGGAAATTTTCTTGCGACCATCGTCATTTTGGTTATATGCTTCCGTGTGGCTGGTCAAAGTTCCGCTTTGAATAGTCAACTTGGGGTCAATATCATTTCGCCGTCGGCTTCATCACTAGGCAAATACATAGACGTTCCAGTGGACCTCCATACTGGCATTCCTAGCATTGATATTCCCATTTACGCTGTACGAGAGGGTAATATTCAATTGCCCATTAGTCTTAGTTATCACGCCTCTGGGCTTAAGGTAATGGAAGTGGCTAGCTGGGTAGGGATCGGATGGTCCTTGAATGCAGGGGGGGTTATTTCTCGTACTGTTAGGGGCCTGCCAGATGATCAGGTTGGGAGTCTCAACAGTAGCGGCGGTAGCGTGGAAGGATCATTTTATAGAGATGGCGGGTTCTCGGAGTATTTTGCCGAACCCGATGTTTTCAACCCTGTTGACATTACTAACTTCCAACAGTTTGGTGCAGGACAGAAAGATGGAGAGCCGGACATGTTCTACTTCAACTTTGGGTCTTATTCCGGGCAGTTCTACATTAATGAGGATCAAAAGCCGGTACTACTTCCTGCGTCTGATTTGAGCATAGAGTTGATACTAAAGTCTGGCGGCCTTACCTACGGTGTTTTGGATTACTTTCAAGGATTCAAGATAACGACCCCTGACGGTACAAAATATTACTTTGGATTGACTGAGAACAATGAATTGGTGGGCGATGACCCCATTGAAGAAACGGGGGTCTCTTCGAGCGACAATATCACCACTTATTCCAGGGTGATATCTTCCTGGTACTTACATAAAATAGAATCGTTGGATGGGTCACATGAGATCAACCTAAGTTACGAGGAGGAGAATTACGGCTACTATACGATTTCCACTGCTCCGTGTGTTCCCGATTGTAACGATAAGATTGTGCCCATAAAAATGCTATTTAAGGGTGCCCGACTTTCGACGATTACCACGAGCAACGTGGATATTCAGTTTGTGCCATCGGCTACTCCTCGCGAAGACCTTTCTTCCGATGTGGCACCTTTTAATCCCGATTTACCGAATACCGAAGCTAAGAGTCTCCAGGAGATCCAAATCAGTTCACTTCATTCGGATTTTTGCAAGTCTTTTGTTTTCAGCCACGATTATTTTGAAAGCAGTGAAGCTCCGGCAAATCTGGTTCCAGGAATAGCCTATACTTACGACCAAAAGCGGTTGAAATTAGACGCTGTCGAGGAATTGGATTGCAGCGGCAATTTGGTTAAGCCACCATATACCTTTGACTATTATCAGCCTTCTCAGGTACCACGCAGATTGTCTTTTGCTCAGGACCATTGGGGATTTTTCAATGGCGCTTCGGCGAATCAGACTTTGTTGCCTTCCTATTCGACTAATAACGAAACGACAACTTCCGCGGGTGATGCGGTTTTGGGTTCAGGAATTCGGGATCCTGCCTTTCCTGAAATGAGAGCAGGAAGTTTGAAATCTATAACCTATCCCGAAGGTGGAAGTACCACCTTCAGCTATCAGTCCAATGAGGTAAAGACTTTTCCAATCGGATGTACGGACGGGACCCCAATTACCTCAAATCTGATTGCGGGGCTGGGAACGCTCTCTGCGGAATTCGGGGACATTTATACGTTGCAAGTTCAAGAGCAAGGAGCATTCAGATTTCACTTATACAGTGAAGGTGGAGGCTCAGGTAGTTTGTATTTGGATGGACAAGAGATACTCGTAAATGATGGCTCCAGCTCCAGTGTGAATTACGTAAGAGTGTTGGACGCAGGAAATTACCAAATCCAATCCTACGCCAATTCCGATGGGACTAGCGGTACAGGAGTCAGAGGTGAGGTCATATCATGTAGTAGCAGTAGCATTCAGTTAGTTGGAGGATTGAGAATTGCTTCGATTACGCACGATGATCCAGCGGGTGGCGTGCCCATAGTCAAGAGTTACTCCTATGAGGATCCACAACTCTACAACGTGCCGAGGTATGTCTTCAAATTGAAGAATGCGGCAATGTCCAGCGGTATTTCTCATCTCAGTACTTTGTACGATTCTGAGTGTTGGTTCAATACTCCAGGGTCATATTCAGTTCAGGTGCGTACTTCTCCCGCTAACACTCATCCACTACAAGGGGGCCAGGGCTACCACATTGGCTATGGAAAAGTTGTGGAGACGCAGGGAGATGGTGGGTATACGCAGTATTCATTCTCGGGACAGACGGTTTTGCCAGCAGGATGGTCAGCGTTGCGGGACGTGAGTGTGAGATCGGTGGATAGGAACGTTTGCTTACCGGATGACCCGGTCTTCCCATTTGTGCCTTTGCCCTATGATTTCAATAGAGGCAAGTTAATCTCCAAGAGTTACTATGATGTTGTTGGAAGTTTGCTGAGGCAGGAAGAATTCAGCTACACATATGAACCGCTACCTGAAGTTACCTTCGCAGTAAGTGCTCAGGTTATTGCCTCCATTGGAAGTCTGTTGGTAACGGAAGATGGTGCGGAGGAGGTCACCAACAACGTCATTGTGCCGCATTTCTATGAAATGAGATCAGAAAGATTGGTAGAATCGACGCAACAGGTTAGGAGTTATGACCCTGATGATGTTACCAACTATCAATCGTATACCAGTACCACCAGATTTGACGGAGTTGGGCATAATCAAGCCACGAGTACTGTCACATTAGATGATGTCATTGGTGAGGAAAAGGAAGAAATCAAATATGCCTCTGATCTGACAGCTTGTAGAGACGCCGAGTTTACCAGTTATGCCCTGTACCTAATAAATAAGGCTTCCCTGGACGGTGCCTACCAGACACAATGTGATCTATGTGATGCAGGTAACTACTCCGTAGTGTGTAACGATCTGGTCAATATTCATAGCAACAATTTACAATCGTGCGATGAGGGCGTCTTGCAGTGCCGCTTGGCTGCTTATTTTCAATATCATTATGATCTAAATGAATTGCGCAAAACATATGTCTCTGATTTGCAGAGCCATGATGATGGAAGGGCATGTACAACAACTGGCCTTTTGACCCCAAACCCCACGGGGGCTTTGTACTGGATGGAACGGAACAATCAGATCGGTCAGCCTGTCGAAACAAGGATATCCCGCAATGGGAAAGTTATGGCGGCGAACTATTATGAGTACCAAGCCTATGGAAGCGGCGATGTACACCTCGACAAAGTCTACACCTTTGAGAATGCTTTTGGGGTGACGGACTTTGTTCCGGCAGCCATCTCCGGTAACTCCATACAGATTGACGCGGATTACAGTCCCATCCCGGAGGTTGACCTCAAGTTTGACAACGGCCAGGTGGTAGAGCGGATTGACCGCAATGGCGTGATTACCGCTTACCTATGGGGGTACAATAACACGGTGCCCATCGTGGTGGCGGTCGGTGTGAATCACAATACGCTGAAACAGGCGTATGATGCGGATCCGACGGATTTCAGGAATAACAATAGTTTATCAGGAGCGCAGATCACAACCTATACCCACGACCCGGTGCTGGGGATCACCTCGGAGACCGGTCCCAACGGGATTACCAGGATCTATTCCTATGACCGGCTAGGCCGCCTGGAACAGATCAGAGACCAGGATCAAAACGTCCTGACACACTACGAGTACAACTATTAAACCCTTGAAAACGATGAAAGAATTAATCCAAGCATTGTCGAAAGGGTTTCTGTTGATACTCTTTCTTGGTTCAGCTGTCGCCCTGGAGGCACAGAACATCAGTGGCAATTTCAAAGTGCCCCCGAATAGCACGCAGACCTATACAATAGTATCCGGACTTCCTGATGACTGCTCAACGAGTACGGGCGATTGTGTAACGATCAATGGCGTAACCATTTGTGAGCAACTAGGTGAACCCTACTGCCAGGACCCTTATGGTACAAATGATACAAGCTGCGGCAACCCCGAGTATGAGTATACCTGGAATGTAGTGGGTGGCCAGATCCTGGGCTGCGAGAGCACCCAGGTAAGGGTACAATGGGGGAGTGCCGATCCCGATGCCAGCATTTCCTATACTTCCGGCCCCACGGGCACCAAAACCCGGTCGGTCCAGGTATGTAACTATGTCAACCAGCCTACGATCAATGTATCTGACCTTTGTTTGACGAGTGTTACTACTACGTTGGCTGACCCTGCGGGCGCTACGGCTTATTGGTTGGACGATATCAATGGCCCCTTTACCACCACTGGTGGCAATGCCGCCAAGACTTTCGATGAAGGTACACACACGGTGTATTCGGCAGCCCGGGATGCTTCGGGATGCTGGAGTACGGTAGTGAGTGAAACGTTTACCGTTTTTACAGCAGGTGACCTCAATATCAGTAATTCAGGGACCTTGGAGCAGGGCCGGTGCCCTGGTTATGACCCACCCACTATTCAAGCCACAGCCACCAGTACAGGTACGAAATACCGGTGGAAAGCCAATAATGTGGTGCTACCCAATTCGGATGTAAGGAACTACGATCCGGACCCCATCTTCGTGTTTACGACTTTCCAGCGGGAAGTCAAGGACCCCTGCGGGAACTGGGTAGGGACTGCGGGCTACTGGACCATCGACATTGACAACGTCGACCCTGGGGCCATTGAGATCAATGATGTAGACGCCTGCAGCACCTCATCAGGAAGAATCTTTTTGAGTACTGCAGATGCTGATGCCGGTATGGACCCAGTGCGTTACGAGTGGAACACCAACCTGAGTCCGAGCCACTATAACATAAACAGTGGCGGGCGCACGCTGGAAGTACTCAGCAGTGCCCCTCCTGGGACCTACACGGCTACTCGGATAGCTTATAACAACAGTCAATCGACGGCCTGTACAACTGGTGAACTGTCTAATTCTGTGACCTTCACCAAGACTGAACCCTTTGATGCGGGATCGATCACGCCTACCGACGGCTCAACAATAGAACAATGTGATTCCGCTAATCCAGGTATGATTAACGGCACCCCGGGCGTCGGGGTGGATAGATATCGTTGGAAGCTGGGCAATACCGTATTGGTCAATGGCACGGACATAGAGGATTACAATCCCCCTTCAACGAGCGTGGGCGGTACCTATACCCGCGAAGTACGTCGGGCCTGTGATGGCCAGTGGTTTCAGTCGGCTGGATATCTGACGGTGAACCTGTCGGCGACGGTAGATCCTGGATTGATCTCAGGACCTTCGGAGGTCTGTGACCTGGATGGTGTGACCATCACTAATGACCAGGATGCCTCTGGCGGATCGATCAGTGCGATTACTTACAGTTGGACGACCGATGTTCCCAGCCAGTACATCACCAGCAACAGCACCAGCGCAAGATTGGTGGTGACGGCCGACCTTCCTGCTGGGGATTACTATGCAGAGCGTACAGCCAGTAATGGCGAATGTGATAATACCACCAGCCGGGTGAACTTCACCAAGAAATCTCCGGTGGGCGTTGGCACCATCAATGAAGACAATTCGGTCTGTGGTGAGGTTACCCTGAGCTATGTAGGCAATGGCACCATCTACTGGGAGTCCACGGCTAACAATTTCGATCAGACAGGTGATAAGGTGGTGACCAGTGCAGGAGACTACCGCTACAAGGTGCAACGCAATGGTTGTCTGAGTCAGGCCTATACCAATACCGTGCAATCTTCGGAGATCAACAACTTTCCCGGAGTCTGGGTGGTGTTGCAGCCGGTGAAGTGTAGCAATGGTACCGGCATCACACTGGGCACCACCAAAGAAGAAGACCGCTGGTATGCTGATGCTACCACGACCAGCAGCCTGTCATCCACCAACTACGTGGTGGTTCCCGACAACGCTGTGGGAGCTACCTACTATGTGGAGTCCACTACGGGGGCAGGATGTACGGCACGCTTTCCTTATGTGGTGGCCGATGTGGAGACGGTATTCTGTCGTCCCAATACTGTAGGAGAGAGCCGCACCATTACGGCATCCACACCTGCAGGAGCTCCCTGTGGCAATCCTACCGAATCTTTCACCTGGGACATCAAGCCTAATGGCTATGATGAATCGGCTACGACCAACTCGATTAATATCAACCTAACCGAAAATGGTTTCCTGCGGGTGACGAGCACTTACAACTTTGAGTGTAATGATGGTGGCGGCACGATTGAAACGGGTCAGATTCCTGCCAGCAGCGATGTGATCATGGTCCGGGGGATTGTGAGTGCCCCCACTACAGGCAAAGCCTTACCCCAGGTAGCCTATGACTGTGATGAGGCTACCTTGTCTTACAATGGCGCCCCGACCAACCTTGAAAACAGCTACTACTGGCAGCTCACAGCCACAGGTGAATCTTTTGCCAATCCCACGACGCTGACGGTACAAAGCTCGGGTACCTACTATTTACGCAAATACAACATCTGGAGTGGCTGGGGAGGATCGCTGGCGGTGGAAGCCGAAGCTGCGCAGTGGATTGATTCCGAGATTACTGTCGAATGGGGCAATGACATTGACTATGCTTCTTGTCCGGGGACGATCGAGTATACTGAGCTGTTGGTGACCAGCAATGCCTGTGTGGACCTTTCCAACTACGAACTACAACGTCAGAAGTCGGATGGTACGTGGATCAAGGACAACAGTTCATGGGTGTCGAATGCTGGTGGGCTGACCTACCAGATACCCAGGAAGGAGTCAAACAAAACCTACCGGATGGGCTTGAAGTCAGGGGCCACGGATGAGCCAGCTATATCGGCTACCATGATACTTCCGGGCATTGCCCTCCCCACGACGATCCTGTCGGTGAGTGAGGTACCATTGGCTTGTAGTCTACCATTGGTCTCAGCCGTCGTCACGACGCTGGACGGATGCCAGATGGATAAGTATGAGCTGCAAATGCTGGATGATCAGGGTAGCTGGTCCAACACCGGCGCGATATCCCAAAAAGTGGGACAATACTACCAGTACCAGGTAGACAAAGAAGTGGTGACCCGCGACTACCGATTGGTAAGCAAAGCCAACTCCATGGTGCTGGCCTCACCGGTTACGGTCCCGGCCTTACCGACAGGTACCTGGGAGCCAGCGTTCAAATCATCACGGGATAAAGCCTATGTGAAGACCTACACCCCGAGGGAACCCATGTCAGAATGTATCCAGTTCCGA
Source organism: Cyclobacteriaceae bacterium (assembly GCA_965601475.1). GTDB lineage: Bacteria > Bacteroidota > Bacteroidia > Cytophagales > Cyclobacteriaceae > JAWPMT01. The sequence continues at coordinate 5,026,985 of OZ271832.1, forward strand.
TTGGACCCGAATGAGGTGATGGAACAGATTGCCTATGTGGATGGACTGGGCCGGGTGGTCCAGGAGGTACTGCGCAATGGTACCGAACTGGATGCTTCCAATGTGGGCCAGGATGTGGTGAGCTTCTCGACCTATGATTCGGTAGGCCGAACGGAGAAGACCTACCTACCGTACCCGGAAACCGACAATGGGGGTACTTATCGGGCCAATGCCCTCACCAACCAGGTGGCCTGGCAGACATCACGCTTCAATGCCAATGATGCCAACCATGCCTATGCGCAACCCATCTATGAAGCTTCGGCACTCAACCGGGTGAAGAAGCAGGTAGCACCAGGTAATGCCTGGCGGGAATCTACTAACCGAACTGTCGAAAACAGCTATAGTGTCAATGATGGCACTGAACAACTGCTGAGACTGGAAGTAAGGGCAGGTTATGACAGCGTGTTGTACGACGAGGTTTCAGGCTACTATGCTGCCGGAGAGCTGACCAAGGACATTGTCCAGGATGAGAACACGACCCGACGAGGTATTGTGATCACCTACACTGACCCCAAAGGATTGGTAGTGGCCAAGCAGGTGAAGATCTCCAGCTCGGCCTATGCAACGACCTACTATGTCTATGACGACTTTGATCAGTTGAGGTATGTGATCCAACCTGAAGGCGCACGCCTCATGGAAGAAGATCCTGCCTATACCTGGGCCAGTGTCAATGATGGTACCTTCCGTCAGCAATGGATGTTCTCCTATGAGTATGATGCCCGCAAGCGTATGATCGCCAAGCGTGTACCCGGAAGCAGTTGGGTCTACATGGTCTACGATCGCTATGATCGATTGGTACTGACCCAGGATGGTAATCAGCGCATCAGGCGCACCATCTCGACCAATGAAGACATAGACACCTATGAAGGCAGGTCTTACAACGTAGATTCATCAGCAGTGCTATCACTGAAGCCAGGATTTACCTTCAAAGCCTCGGCGACGAAGTCTTTCAGCTCAAGTATCAATGGCAACCTGCAATCCAATCCATGGACCTTCACCAAGTACGATTACCTCAACAGGCCGGTGATGACAGGTATTTGGAATAGTGGTGGCAGCCGACAGAGCAGGCAGGATGATATCGACGCTTTCTACGATGGAGGGGGAGACCGCTATGAAACCCATACTGGAGGTGGAGCCCTGGAAGGCTATACCAACCAGAGCTACCCCGATGTGGATGCCAGCCAGCTGCTGACGGTCACCTACTACGACGACTACAGCTTCATGGGCGAGACGATCCCTGCAGGCGCACTGAGCGAACCACAAGGGATGGTCACGGGTAGCAAGATCAAAGTATTGGGCTCAAGCCAATGGTTGACCACCACCACGTTCTATGATGATCGGGTACGACCCATCAAGACGGTGAGCGACAACCACCTGGGGGGACAGGATGTCATTGAGACCAACTACCGCAATGTGGTGTCAGGGTTGGTGGCCAGCACCTTGCGTACCCACGATGATGGCACGACCACTCATACGATCGAAGAAGACTACCAGTACGACCACCTGGACCGACTGGTAAGGATTCGTCAGAAGCTTGATGGTGCGGCGGACTGGACCCGCCTTGCCAAGCACACCTACAACGATGTGGGTGAGCTGATCGGGAAGAACCTGGGCAGCGGCGCACAAAATGTGGACTACGACTACAACATCCGGGGCTGGCTGACGACTGTGAATGAGGGTACGGCTTCCAGTGATCCCAATGACCAGTTTGGGATGGAGCTGCGTTACAACAACGCTACGGGCACTTCACAGTACAATGGCAACATTGCTGAGATGACCTGGGTGAACAAAGGCGGCAGCAACACGGCAGCACAGACCTATGCCTACAGCTATGATCACATGAGTCGACTGACGGGGGCCACCTACACGGGATCAGGCAACCAGTCGGTAAGTGGCTTAAGCTATGACTACAATGGCAACATCCAGCAGCTGACGAGAGGCAACATTGATGACCTGACCTACAGCTACGCAGCCAACCAGTTAGTGGCGGTGGAAGACGTTGTAACGGGAAATTCCGGCTTTGTGAATAATACCACAAGTGCCGAAGAATACGTTTATGACAAGAACGGCAACATGACCCGTGATTTGAACAAGGGCATTAAGCTGATCAACTACAATTACCTTAACTTGCCTGAACTGGTGGTGATGGACAATGGTACGAACATAGCGTATACCTACGATGCGGCGGGCATGAAGCTCAGCAAGGCAGTGAGTGGTGGTAAGTCTACCCACTACATTGCCGGCATCCACTATGAGCAGGAAGTAGGCGAGGGCGCCCCTGAGTTGGAGTTCCTGCAGCATGCCGAGGGCCGGGCCCTGTACGATGGCAGTGCGTTCAGCTACCAATACAACCTGACCGACCACCTGGGCAATGTCCGGGTAACAGTAGATGAAAGCGGCAATGCAGTACAGGGAGATGATTACTACCCTTTTGGGCTAACATTTAACTCCAGTGCGGTGAGTCCGGAGAATCTTTATAAGTACAATGGTGTAGAGCAGGATCCAAACACCGGCATCTATGAGACGCTTTTCAGGGGCTATGATCCTGCTTTAGGAAGGTTTATGCAGATTGATCCTTTAGCAGACTTTATGCCTGGAATAAACCCTTACAACTTTGGTTTCAACAATCCTATTAGCATGATTGATCCAGAGGGATTAATGGGAAAAAACAAAGACAAGAACAAAAAGAGACGTAGGCGCAACAAAAAGAGAGTTCCTGTGAACGGGAAAAATGTGATAGTCAGGATACCTGGGGATGGTGGCCCAAAGAGTAAGGGCGGTAAGCCGAGGAAAGGAAAAGAAAAAGGAAAACCAAGCTCAGGCGGGACGAAAAAAACTGGCAGGGACTCGGATAGTGACTTCGATCCGACATATCCATCCGTTCCAGATCCATCAAGTTTTGATTTTGGCTTCGAAAGAGGAGTACCTCAATTGGTGAACAGAGAAGAAAAACCAAGACCAAATCTGATAAATGAAAAAAAGGATTATCCTGTTTTCTTTGAACCGACACCGGGTAGGCATGTTGAAACACGTCCAGTTTGGGAGGAAGAACAATACACAATTCCCAGAAATGTTTTGGAAGGACTGATTATTCCGATAGTAAATTATTTAAAACAGAATAGTGGAATGACAGTTGATTTTCAGTTTCGAACGGCTGCAGATTTAGATAGTGCTCTGCCAAAAAATAAAAGTATGACGGGAAGAGAACTATTGAATAAAAGAATTGCGGCTTATGAAAAAGCATTTAGAGATTTAGGGATCGATCTTTCAAGGGTCAAAACAAATGGTGTACAAACAGTAAATAATCACCTTAGGATTATAATCAAATGACCAAAATGACTTTTTTCATTTTTTCATTTCTGCTTTCTCAATTGGCAATTGGACAAAGTTTGAAAGAAGATAGCTTGGTTTATTGGAATGAAAGAGAGTTAGAATGGAAAGATTTCAATGTCAAAAACGGGCAATTAGATGAAATAATGGGAGAAGCAACAGCATATTGTGCTGTCCTGGCCTCGACTTTTTATGAGGATAGTTGTTTGAACTATGAGGTCTATTCTGTATTCAATAGAAATCAATCTTGGGTTTCAGGGATCAAAAGTCTAGAATTGCTCAATCATGAGCAGCTACACTTTGATATAGTTGAGCTTTATTCGCGGAAGATAAGAAAGAGCATTGCAGAGAAGATAGCTCTTGGTTACAAGCGCGAAGATGTCGATATTGACATTAGAGCATTAATTAACCAAATACCTATGATTCAAGTTGATTACGATAATGAGACTCTAAATGGTCAAGACGCTTACTTTCAAGAAAAATGGCTTAGTAAAATAAAAGATTCTTTGAATCAATATGACTCATTTTCTGCCCCGACTGGAAAGGTGTGTTATCCAGAATAGCCTTATAACGATCATAATAGCAACTGATGGCCAAAACGATGTGAAATTCCAGCTAGCGCGCGTTTGCAACGCGTGCGGATAAGAAAAGGCCCATGTGGCCCCGCCCTTGCAGCGATGCAAGGGCTTTTTTTTTCATCTCCAGCTAGCGCGCGTTTGTAACGCGTGCAATTGTCTATTAGCTTAGAGATGTGTCGGGGAAGTACAAATTTGATAATCCCGAAGGTCCATACTTTGTGACGAGTACGATAGTGGATTGGATTGACCTGTTCACCAGAAAAGAAATAAGGTATGTGATTGTTGATTCGATCAGGCATTGTCAGCAAGAGAAAGGATTGGTGGTCCATGCCGGGTGCCTGACGCCCAGTCATTATGTTGGAGTCAAGGGATTGATCGATGTTGAGCTGCTTGTATCGTGATGCACGCGTTGCAAACGCGCGCCAGCGAGAGGAGTTTTTTTGAAAAACCGAGGTAAATAGCATGAGATTTTATAACTATTTTCTCTATCGTATTTACATGTTGTATACAGTGCAGTTGCGAGAAAGAAACGTGCCCTTGATGTATGTCTCTGCGGTTTCAACAATTGTCATTGGAAGCATTTTTTTCACGGTATATTCATTTTTCAAGTATCTGTTTTATTTACCCCCAATAGGATTGAGCATTTTCTTGGGCTTGTTGGCGGCAATATGGATAGTCAATTACAATTTTTTGGTGAGGCCAAAGAAATTTCTGAACTACGGATTTACAACCGATAGGAGGGGTGGGATTGCTATTGTTGTTTGTATCGTAGTAAGTATAATCCTCTACATCACACTCGCGAACAAGAGCCGAGAAAGAATTTTCTCTGAGCAAGAGAAGGCTAGAATGGAAAGATTTCGGTAAGACTTAAACCACCCGGATTTGCAACAAAACACTGGACATATAGTCAATAGCAATCCATCACCCCGACTAGCGCAAGCGTCCGCTTGTGATTGAAGAAAAATGAAGCCCTTTGCAGAAATGTGAAGGGCTTTTTTATAGTGCCTTGAGTTTGGCGGCTTTGATGAGGTTGTCGAGGGTGTAGTAGATATGCTGCTTGTCATCTTCGGGCAGCTTTTGGAGTTCGAGGATACGGTTCATGGCTATTCTTGGAGTTGCTATATTAGAGAATAGGCACAAACGGACGCTTGCGCCAGTGGGTGCTACAGTAGCTTGGTTGGTGGTATCCTAAATATGCTTGGCGCCAATGGAGGCTCTCATTTGGGGCAAATTGACGGTGTAGATATAAGTGAATATAATATTCGTCAAGAGCACCGAGGAAAAAAGGGAGGACATGACTTGGATAGCTGGGTAAGCTATTTCAGGTCAATGGGAATAAGGGTTAATGTTCATCAGCGAAACAAGAAGAAGAAAAAGAGGGAAGAGCGACGTCGTAAAAGAAAAGAGGAAGCCTAAAATATGAATTATATCAAGCTATTTCTATTAGGGACCATATTCGTCCAATTTGGATGTGGCAAGAAGACTGTATTGAGTCAAGATGAACTTTTTTGGCTTGGCGATTATGTAGTGGGAGATACAATAGTGTTTAGGAGCGGGAAAGGCGCGCTAGACAGTATTCAGATTAGTGGTATAACGTTAGGCTATGATGAATATGACCCAATTCTAAAGCATGGGTATTATTTACCTCAGGGTGCACGCGTTGAGTACACATCTTTGATTGATACTACTGCTAAACAGCACTTAGTGTACTTGAAGAAACCTCGACCAGATAGTGTTTCCTTCTACATAAGCTTCAATTGCGGGTATTCAGGTGACGTGTATGCGGACAATATCAACTCCCGATTTCAAAGGGGAGATACATTGAGGTTTGATTGTCAATTTGGAGATGGTACTCATTATTGGAATAAGAGGGGATTAGTCAAGCATATTGATCAAACTGGTACTGTTTGGAAAAGGGTCAATTAAAGTTATGCAGCTAACCTAAGGTTGCAACGCGTGCAGACAAGAAAAAGCCTACAGGGCCCTTGCAGTGATGCAAGGGCTTTTCATAATGCCTTGAGCTTGGCGGCTTTGATGAGGTTGTCGAGGGTGTAGTAGATATGCTGCTTGTCATCTTTCATCCCCTCAGAGTCACCCTGGTGGGGGATGGAGGGTGAGAGGACTCTGAGGTTTCGGGAGTATCATCCTTCTGGGTGTATGATCAAAATACTCTGATAAATCGTTAATTGGTGGAAAGAATAATCCTCATGAGTATTACTCAGATCCGTGAAGAGCTACATGAATTTATTGATAAGGCAGATACTCGTTTGCTGAATGTGATTTATGCAATGATCCAAGCCGATATGACAGAAGCTGATTATCAGCTTAGTGATGCTCATAAGGCTATTTTGGACCAGCGAATCGCAGCTCATGAATTAAATCCATCCGAGGGAAGAAGCTGGGAGGATTTGAAGTCCGATATCAAACGACGGCTGTGAAATACCATCTTATTATCAAGCCGGATGCTGAGCTTGATTTACTTGATTCTGTTAGATGGTATGAAAATCAAAGAGAAGGCCTGGGACAAAGGTTTTTGGTTGCTTTTGAAGACAAGTTGCAGCTAGTCGCTCGTGATCCTCTTCACTATCAAATCAGATACAAATCCACACGTTTTGCTTTGGTGAAGCGTTTTCCATAGGCCATCCATTTTACTGTGGAAGGAGACAAAATCTATGTCTTGGCGGTTTTGAGCACACACAAGAATCCCCAAGGGTGGAAATCGTGATTTGATAATAAGGCCAAGCCTTTATTCTAACCAGTCCAAGGTCGTAAGAAGACAAAAACTGGTTCCAGCGTCTCGGCTACCCCGTCTTGGGCCTTTTGTTATCGAAGCTCTCCCCTCATTTAAGGAAAGGCCATTTTAGCTTGTTCGAATTAAGATTCTGTACACCATTTCATTTTCATAAAATTTGTGGTGTACACCTCTGTACACCGTGATATTTTTTCTACTGAATGGTGTACAGTGCTGTACACCGTTGAGAATTTCTAGGAAGAACGGTGTACAAAGCTTTACACTCTCGTACCCTCGAGGTAACATAGGGTTTTGGAGGAGAATTGTTTTGCGTAGGCACCAGCCAGAATGGCCTTGTTCATTTTAGTGAAAGGACGTAGCGATCAAGAAAAGCATAAAAATCTGTTTGAGTCCATTCGAAGTTTGGTTCGAGCCAGGGGAGCATGAAATGGACGAGTTTTTTTTATGCCTTGAGCGCAAGGAAGTTTCACGTTAAGAAATGAACACAGCCTTGACTTTTTTGGCTACTTTTTGGCGGTCCGCCGCGCGGTCAAGACAAAACAGTAGCGGATGTAATATTCATGCCCTCAACGAACCCATTTGGGTGTATTCTGTCAAGGAGACAGTCTCTATCGTAGATTGTGGGGCTAGACCCGTCATCAATACTCGTTGTGGCTGTCACCCTGAGCCGGGTCGAAGGGTAGATCAGACGCTTGTATGGTTCCTTGGGTTCTGCTTGGTTCGACAAGCTCAACATGCCACCCAATTTGTCATGTCGAACCGAAGTGCAACTCAGGGAAACACCTTTACGGGAAAAGGGAAGCTGCCATTTGGCCGGAGACTTCTCGTTACACTGGAAGTGACGTGGTCCTTTTTAGGCAGCCATAGATTGTCCTGTCTATGGTTCGACAAGCTCACCATGACAAGTCAATGAGCACTCTTTCATAGTAGGCGCCAGCCCGAGGGGCCTTGTTCATTTTAGTGAAAGGACGTAGCGATCAAGAAAAGCATAAAAATCTGTTTGAGTCCATCCGAAGGTTTAGTTTGGGCCAGGGGAGCATGAAATGGACGAGTTTTTTTTATGCCTTGAGCGCAAGGAAGTTTCACGTTAGGAAATGAACAGAGCCTTGACTTTTTTGGCTACTTTTTGGCGGTCCGCCGCGCGGTCAAGACAAAAGCAGGGCCAATTCCCAACTGCGGTCTAGTTTGTGAAAGAAGACAGTCACTGAGCATATATAGTGGCGCCAGCACCGTAGACTCTATTCGTTGCGGCTGTCACCCTGAGCCAAGTCGAAGGGTAGATCAGACGCTTGCATGGTTGTTTGGGTTCTGTCTGGTTCGACAGGCTCACCGTAAGAAGTCGATATGGCCTTCCACCCCATCGGCGTCACCCTCACTGGAGTATCAGGTGCAGGAAGCTGAGGGGATACAGAGAACGAATTGGGAGGACTGAATGTAGAAATCTAGCAGTATCATCCATTGTGGTGAGGAGAAAAGAGTTAAGAAATCGTTACTTTGTAAGTATGAGCATTGAAGCAAGAAAATATCATCTGATAGAACGATTGATGCACTTTGATGAAAAAGAGCTGGATAGGATAGAAAGGTTTCTGGAAAAGGAATCAGAACTATCCGCGTCACTGGATCGAGCCATACAACAAGTACAAGAAGGCAAAGTTACTCCGCACAGTGAAGTGAGAAAGAAATACAAAAAATGGCTTTAGAGATCGTTTGGTCAGATGAAGCCAATGGAGGTTTAGATGAAATCATTGAGCATTTGGAGGAGAAGTGGACAGAGAAAGAGATCCATAAGTTTTTTACTCGTTTAGAAGAGTGTCTCGAGAATATCAAAGAAGCTCCATATCGACAAAAAGACTCAGTTCGGAAGCCAGGAGCGAAGGAGTACCAGCACTCACCGCAAACCACTATTTTTTACTCTTTCGACGAAAAAGTGATCAATATCCTAAGGGTCTGGACAAACCTAAAAAATCCAAGCAGATTGTAACCCCGCAAGGCCCGCTCTTCGACATGTTCTGAAAGGCATGTCGAAGGACAGATAAAGAGGGATTTGTAATGCCCATCTCTGTGTAGTTGTCAGAAGAGGATCTCTAAGCGTAGGTTGTAGCTACGCTTTCTATTTTATGTGCTTTCGTAGCACGATGGTAATGATCATTTGAAATTGTTAAGTGCTCATTGTCACCCAGGAAAAGGGAAGCTGCCATTTGGCTGGGGACTTCTCGCTGCACTCGAAATGACGTGGTTCTTTTAAGGTGCCACTAACAATGTCTTGTCTATGTTCGACAGGCTCACCATGACAAGTCAATGAGCACTTTTTCATAGTAGGCGCCAGCCCGAGGGCCTTGTTCATTTTAGTGTTAAGACAAAAAGTAGTTAACAAACAAAGCGAGGCAATTATTTTTTCCAAACTCGCTGTTGCACATTCGTTTGCATTTCTCGTTTAGGCTTTGGACTTCTCCTCAAAGGCCCGTCGAAGGACCGATAAAGATGGATTGCGGATTCCAAATCATTTGCCCTACCACTGACATAAACTGCGTTTCCGAAAATAGCCGTTAAGACCTAATTTTGCAGCGACATACTAAAGACCATGAAGACGTTAAATTGGAATAAGAAGTTCTCGGCGTTTACGCTATCAGAACTGTTGGTGGTATTGGTGATCGTAGGCATACTCGTGCTGCTGGCATTGCCGTCGTTGATGCCCCTCATTTCACGTACCCGGGGTTTGGAAGCGAAAAAGCAGCTCAAGCACCTGGAGACACTGCAAAAGACGTACTTCTTCGAGTATTCGCGCTATACAGATGATATGCTGGCCCTCGGCTTTGAGCAGGCGCGACTGGTCACTGATGAACCTCCCGGCACTGCCAACTACCTCGTGGAGATTGCTGATGCCTCCGCCACTGGTTTCCAGGCCCGAGCTACTTCCGTCGTAGATTTCGATGGCGACGGCGCTTACAATATTTGGGAGATCGACCAGAGCGGGTTGCTGGTGGAAGTCCAGAAGGATTGATCAGCGATTACCTCCTCCTGATGGTAACGCTGCCCCTGTTGCATATGGCTTATACTGACCTGCGCGACCGACACATCCATGGCGTGGCCTGGTTGGTTTTCCTGGTCCTCACAGTCTTACATCTGATGTTTCAAACTTCTACAACGAGCAGCGTCGCCGCGGGAGCCCTCAATCTGGCCCTTGTTGCCCTAATCCTGGGAATAAGTGTGCTGGTCATGCATTGGAAGCGCGGACTGAAACCTTCGCGAATGATCGGGAAAGGGGATTTGCTCTTCTTCATACCGGGCGTATTTTGGCTCGATACCATTCATTTCATCTTCTGGTTCAACATCACACTGATCGGCTCCGTACTGCTGCATTGGGCGCTGGGTCGGTTGGCCTGGTATCAGCAAAAAGGGTCAGTACCCCTGGCAGGCTTCTTTTCCCTGAGCCTTTTGATATTTCTATGGGTGGATAACACAGGATGGAGATGATCACATTAGCCACCGAGCTGAAGCAGCTCATCACCACAGACCAGGCGCATTACTACAGGATCGTCCCCAAGAGTGACGAGGCGGATCGGCTGGTTTTCTATGCGGAGTTATCTGGGGAGACCAATGTGCGACTGCAGGAATTGGAGATCGTCTTTGGCAAGAAGGTGGACATCGAGGCCATACCCAAGACTGAGCTGGAGTCGGCGCTTTCCCGGTATTACCTGAAAAGAGGCAAATCACGCAAGAGTGAGCTGTCACTCTCCTCAGACAACTTCCTTCAGGAACTGATCCGGGAGGCCGAACAACTCAACTGCAGCGACATCCATTTGGAATCCTACGAAGACAACTGCCGCATCCGTATGCGGTTGGATGGACAGTTGATAGAGCGGTTTTACATCCCAAAGGCCGATTATCCGGAATTCGTCAACCGCCTCAAAATCATGAGCAACCTGGACATCGCAGAGAAGCGGCTGCCCCAGGACGGGCGTATCATGGTCAAAGAAGCCGATAAGCAATTTGATCTACGTGTTTCGGTCTTACCGACATTGTATGGCGAAAAGGTGGTGTTACGATTGCTGTCCGACGAAAATGCCTCCCTCAGTATCGACTACCTGGGCCTGAATCCTGAGCAACGCGAAGTCTACGTACAGGCCGTGAAGAAACCGCATGGCATAGTACTAATCAGCGGGCCAACGGGTAGTGGAAAGACGACCACACTCTATGCCACACTCAAGGAACTCAACAAGAGCACCAAAAACATCCTGACCATTGAAGATCCTGTCGAATACACTCTGGAAGGCGTGAACCAGGTCCAGCTGAAAGAGAAAATCGGATTGGACTATGCTTCAGCGCTGAGAACGTTTCTCCGACAGGATCCGGACATCATCATGGTGGGCGAGATTCGCGATCTGGCAACAGCAAAAATGGCCATCCGGGCCGCTTTGACAGGCCACCTCGTACTGTCCACGGTGCATACCAATTCGGCCTGGGGAATCATCTCCCGATTGATCGAAATGGGCATATCACCCTACATTCTGGCGGATACCCTCAATATCGCCGTCGCCCAACGACTGATCCGACTGCTTTGCCCCGTTTGCAAACAAAAGGAAACGAATCTCGATGTGCTCAAAGGTCTGGATATGAACGGTACCCAACACTACTATTCGCCCAAGGGGTGTGAAAGTTGCTACCACACGGGCTACCAGGGCAGAAAGGCCATTTATGAGATGATACCCGTCAACGACGAAATAAGAAAAGGTATTAAACTTGCAGACAAGTTCGACGAAGACATAGACCATGGACACGTGGGCACATTACGACAAAGCGCCCTGGCACTTTTCCGGTCCGGTGAAACAAGTGTAGAAGAAATAACCCCCTATCTTTTTTAATGCGATTCCTCCTAGCTTCGTTTTTTTGTTTTTGCTTTACTGTGGTGGCTGCCCAGGATAACAGAATCCAGGCATTGAGCGATCGCCTGGACACGCTGGAGGAAGAGGTTCCGGGACTCGTGGGACCTGTAGATTTTACCCTCAACAATGCGCCGGTACATGAGCTCCTCCGGGCCATTGCCGAAACCAACAACCTCAACATCAATATTCGGCGACTGCCCGATCTCTCCATCACCAATAATTTCAAGAATGTCACTGTCAAAGACGTCCTGATTTTCCTGAGTAGAGAGTATCGTTTGGATGTGGAATTTGTCAATAACATCCTCACCATTAAACCTTACGTGGATCCCAGGCCCAAGGAGATCCCCATTGAATACCAGGGTACAACCGATCAGCTCAGCTATGACTTACGCCATGACACCCTGGCCGCAGTGGTGAAGCAAATCACCATTAGCAGCGGCAAGAACGTATTGGCCACCCCGGAAATTCGCAATCAGCTAGTCTCGGGGTATGTCTCAAAGTTACCTTTTGAAGTAGCCGTTGCTCAGTTGGCAAAGACCAACAACCTGGAATTGGAGAAAGATGCGTCTGGCGTATTCGTGCTCAGTGCCGGAGAGGAGTTGTTTGATGTACCGGAGCCGGTTGCTGGCCAGCAAGCCACTAATAACCGAAGGAGACGAAGGACCACCACAGCGCGCAGGGGCGCGGGAGATTACAACTTACGTACCATCAGGGAGGGGGAAGATGCCTACCTTCAGCTGGATGCTCGGGGTGCGGACATTGCTCAAGTATTGAACGCCGTGGCACAAGACCTCAAAGTGAGCTATATCGTACTGGATCCGCCTCAAGGGGCCATTGAAGGGTATTTTTCCAAGATCACCTTCGACCGGTTCCTGGCGTTTGCCATGGAATCCGCAGGGCTCACTTATGGGAAGAAGGGAGATGTGTACATCGTGGGCAATGGTGACAAAGTAGGCCTGACAGAAACCACCGTCTACAGGTTTCACAATCGAAGCATTGAAGGGGTAGAAGAGCTGATACCCTCCATATACAGCAACCTACAGGTTTCCCTGCTTCCGGAGCTGAATGCCGTATTGATCGTAGGGGGTGAGAAAGATGCCATTGAGCTTATCGATTTCCTGGAGCAAATAGATGAACCCATCCCCAATGTGCTCATCGAGGTGATCGTCACAGAAATCAACGAAGGTTCCGGCATAAGTACCGGTGTGGAAGCGTTTTTGTCCGATTCCGTGCCCAATACCGGGGGGCAGTTGCTGGGAGGGGTTGACCTCACGCTTAGCTCTGCGTCCATCAATTCGGTTTTTAGCGGCCTTGACAACAGGGGTATCGTGAACCTGGGTCGGGTTACCCCGAAGTTCTATGCGACGATCCGCGCGTTGGAAACCAACAACAACATCGATGTCAGGTCTACGCCAAAGCTATCCACCTTAAATGGCAACGAGGCTACGCTCACCATCGGTCAAAGCGTATATTTCCTCATTGAAAACCAGAATGTGGTAGGAGGGGTAAACCCCATTGTGACACGGTCACCCAGATACGAGAAGGTCGAAGCCAACCTGGACATCAAGATTACGCCTTATGTCTCCGGCAACGAGGATATCACGCTGGGCATTGAGGCTGAGTTTTCGGATTTCATTGACCCAACTGTGGAAGGGGCACCTCCCGGCAATGCTACGCGGAAGTTCATAAGCCGTATACGCATACGCAACGAAGAAATGATTGTCCTGGGCGGATTGGAGGAAGTTTCGAAATCTGAGACCGGGCGCGGGGTTCCACTGCTGTCTCGTATTCCGGTGATCAAGTGGCTGTTCAGCTCGAGGACCAAAAACGAGCAGAACAACAAGCTGCTGATATTCATTAAGCCAACCATCGTCTACTGATGAAACTCAGGGAACGCTTGGAAACCTACCTTTTGAGTAATCAATTGATCGTGGTCACGATCCAGGAAGCAGAGCGATCCAGGTGGCACATGTATGCAACCGTGCTAGAGAAGGACCCGACTGGCCAGATCAGGATTTTGGCGGAAGCCACCCTGGACTCTTCGGGTCAACTCGCTACCTGGTTGGAGACACGCAAGGAGATGCCCATGGTGATCAGCCTGGACACCCCGGAGATTCTGTCGAGAATCGTAGAGGGGGAAGAGGCGGCCGAAGGTGAGCTGTTGAGAAAAGTCATTCCACAGGCCAGTGCCACTGATTTCTTCCTGCAGGCCTTGCCGGGAACGTCAGCCAATGTCGTCGCCGTGGTACGCCAACATGTGATAGCCAATGTATTGGACCTGATCCCGGAAGATGTCATCGTCATAGATGTACTGCTGGCCCCAATTCTTGCAACCGTACTGAGTACCGGATTGGAAGGAGCGGAAACACATGTCGCTGGCTGGCGTGTGGAACGGGACGGAGAAAAACCAAGTGGAGTTGCGAGGGTGCAAGGGGCCAGGACAGATCCCGCCTTGCTCACCGGTGGGGTCAAGGAAGAGAATGTCTGGTGCTTCGCAGGTGCCGCAACATACTGGTCGGGTATGAATCTGCGCAATACCCATCCCAGACGGACACAGCAACTGGAATTGATGCATCGAAATTTCCTCAATCGATTTGGGAAATGGATCGTTGCAGCCGTATTCCTCATTTTTCTCATCAATGCCATGCTCTTCCTCAATCTTTCAGACAAGAATGAGGAGTTGCAGCAGGAGTTTGCCGGGTCCAGCTCCGTCGCCAGCCGTATCGTATCCTACCGGTCATTCATTGCCGAACATCAGGATCTTTTGCAGAGCCAGGGATTTATCATGACGAAAATGGTGGACGATATCGGGTCTTCGGTGCCAGCCGATATTAGTCTTACGGTCCTGGAAATAGAACCACTCTTGCTTCAGTCCAAGCGCGTGGAGGGCCAGGATCGTTTGATTCTGGAAGGTGTGAGCACCTCAGCAAGGGCCTATACCCTGTGGGTGGAAAGACTCAGCCAAATGGATTGGACAGGAGCCATCGAAGAGAATGACTACGCCGTAGACCTGCAAAGCGCCAGGGCCTCTTTCAGGATTCAAATTAAACTCACGTCCGGTGTTTAGGACCTGGAGTTATCGGAAAAAGAATAGCTACTTTTTGGTGGCTTGTGCCTTGATTCTGGTGCTTGGCTACCTGTTGGGTATTCGCAAGACCATCGACCTCTATCAGGAGAATGCCACCCTCTCCGAGGGCTTGGCCGATGCCGACAACAGCAAAGTGGAGTTGATCGCATTGACACGGCAAAAGCAAAGGCTGGATTCGATTCTGGGTAGCGTGTACGCCGAAGAAGAAGAGGAACTGCTCTTGAGGCAACTCACGAGGATCAATCTGCCCCCTGTTCAGCTCGTACGTTACTCAGAAGTGACACAGCGTAGTACAGGCAGCCGTTTCAGCGTCTTCCGATTTGAGGGCCCCTATGCGGGGTTGGGCCAGTTGCTGCATGAAGTCGAACAAAGAAACTATGGTGGCGCTGTGGCCTCCGTTAAATTTGAAGTAGAGACCGATCGGCGGACGAAAGTTTCGCGTTTGTACTTAGAGATGTATTTTGCTAAATGAAGTTCTTCAATCACATCATGAAAGGATCACTTTTTTGGGCGGTACTACTGGCCTGGGTATTAGTCGTGAGCTGCGACGACGTGTTCGAGGAGGACATTACCAATGCGGAGGTATTCCTAGTGGCGCCTTCGCAAGGTGTTGAAATTGACTCCGGTGCCGTTACTTTCCTCTGGGAGCATTTGGAAGGTGCAACTGAATATGAGTTGTTGGTGCTCTCTCCCGATTTTGACAATCCAGCTACAGTTCATGGCGATACCATTACTTCAGACAACAGTTTTGTCACCGCCTTGGGCCCGGGGGAGTACGCCTGGGGTGTCCGGGGTTTGAATAGCGCTTTCAGCACAGCATTTTTTGTGAATACATTCACAGTCCTGGAGGCTGAACGGGATGCTGACATCACATCGTCCCGGGTGAGGTACCTCTCACCCGCCAATGGCACAACAGCCGCAGAGGGAGATGTGGTCTTTCTATGGGAGCCTTTGGCCGATGCCAGACGCTACCAGTTCCAGATTGTATCTCCCGGCTTTACGGTGATTCGTCAGGTGGTGACGGACACCATCACGGAGGAAACCCAAATCACAGTCACACTGGACTCAGGCAACTATGAGTGGCGTGTACAGGGCATCAACAATGCCACCCGTACGGACTCAGCTGTAGTTAGAAGACTCTCCGTGGATTGAGCCGCATGATGAAAAACAAGAAGAACCTATATTTTCTTGTGCCGGCGGTCGTCCTGATTTGGGGAATGATCATCTATCGAGTCCTTGATTTTCAGACAGAAGACCCCGTGGGTAGCGTGGCGCGACCTTTTGTGGTCGGTGACACGGAGCATGCAGACGAAGACTACAGACCTGCTTTCAATTACCCCGATCCATTTCTCAAGAAACTCAATACCGTACAGGTTGCGTCTACATCTCCAGTGGAGGAGGAACCAGAAACGGTGATGGAATTGCCAAAGGCAGATACCCCACCTGTTACCTATGATATTGCTTATAAAGGATACGTCACGCCATCAGGGGCCACGGGCCGCGTAGCCCTGCTGCTAATCAATGGTAAAGAAGTATTTCTGAAGCGAGGGGAGTCATACGAGGATTTTCGAGTCAGCAGGATATATAGCGACAGTGTCATGATAGCTGTGGCAGATGAGCGCATCAGCATCGTGAAGCAATAGTAGATTCATTTCCTGTCGGGAATAGCCTCACCTGAAAGAGGTGCTAGCGCAACAGGAAACAGCCCGCGCTGCCACATTTTGACTCAACTTGAGAACCAGAACGTTGGATCCCTCCCCGAATGGTTGCAAATCCGAAAATAGGGGTAGCAGCAGAGGATGTGGTGATTTTACTACAGGTATTCCGGCTTTCGCCTTTACGCTTCGCTGCGCTGCAGGGTATCGGCTCTATCCGGGCTAGGGTCCCTGGCAATCCCCAAGATCAAGGTGACTTGAGGTCCTTGACCTATCGGTCGAAATAGGAGCTAGACTGAAGCCAAATCCCAGTTCCGAAACCGGTATAGCAGCAGTCCGTAACCCGAGCGCGGTCGCATCAGCGATTGTGAGAGGAACTATGGCTGGTAAAAGTAGAAACCCATCACAATCGGATGGGTTTCACCAAAATAAGAACCAGCTCGTATGGAATAGAGATCTCAAAATTGCGAGAGATCAGAATCCCAATCCCGCCATATTCGCTAACAGATCCGACAAAATTCACTTAGTAAGGAATCAGCATGAGCAAGAGCTCTTTCATTTGCTCAGGATTCCCTGATTCGTTGAGCGTATTTGGCAGGAGAAATACCTTCCAGCAGCTTGAACGAACGATAGAATGCCGATTTGCTTGCAAAACCCACCTCTTGGGCCAATCCCTCATAGGTCAGGCGTCCTGTAGCATGTTTACCCAGCAGTCGCTTGAATTGGTCAATGCGAATCCTTGTCAGAAAGGTAGAGAAATGTTCGCCGGCAAAAATGTTGACCGTCTCTGAAAGGTACGAACGATTGCTGCCGATGTATCTTGCCAGTGTATTCAGGTTGATACGTTCATCACGAAATCCCTCTTTCGGAATGAGGTGGATCAACAAGTCCACAAACAGATCAGGAGAACAATGGATTGGTACAGGACCCAAAGTTGGATCCTCCTTATACCTAAAGAAGAAAGGCAGACATCTGTATTCCTTGTATTCCGCCAGACGCTCGTCCATTAGGGCATACGAAGCCTGTCCCTTCGAGGAGCGCCACAGCACCTCCCGGGGGGTGAAGAAAATAGCTATCATTTACGTCACATCAGTTTGATGTGCAGTCAATTTATGTCTGCCCAGAGGTGCAAAAGGTGGACAAATTCATCAATTAGGTAGGACATATTCGTTTCCACCGTTTTCTCTGGCACGAGTGGTGATAGCCGATGATAATAATGGTACTAATAATTGAACCCCTCAATCATTAGTACCAGGTCTATCGGAATGTGTATGTACTGCTAGGATATCCAGGGTAGGCCACTGACAAGCAAGCGGTCCAGTTGGAGGATTCTCCTGGTTCCGCAACTGGGTCTTGATAGGAGATGCGGCGAAAACTCCTCAAACACCTGATACCTCCCATTTTCCTTGGTAGTCATTTTGTTGACGTTCGGAGGTCATATCCACAGTTGGGAGATCGGATTGGGCGAGCTGCTCTCGACTCACAATCTTTAAACTACGGAAACTCAGATCGACTGGGTTCTGATGCCCATATGAACTTAATCCAATGCCGATAAATCCCACGCAAATGAAAAATGTAAACCACCTGACCAGTTCCTTATCGCGGAAAACCGGTGCGAAATCCCTTTGCCTGACTATACTGTCGCTGGCATTGCTGCTGCTGGCCAGTACTAGTGTGACGGCACAGACCTGGAGCAGTAGTCATGATGGCACCAATGACGAATATTGGGTCATCAACACCGACAACAGCAACCACTGGTCCAGCCTGCGCTTGCAGGTATCAAGCAACCAGGCCTGGAACATGAGCCACGCCAACGGCAATTCTTTGTATTGGTCCTATGATGCCACTGGCACTGAAACGAGCCTGGGAACTACCAAAATGATCTTGCACAAGCTCGGCAACCTGGAGTTGCTCGGTTCCATACGGGTAAAAAACGGTGGGCTGGGGGATCAATTGCAGTTTTCTCACAATGGGACCAAAAACTACACCCACGTCATCAAGTCCCGACATCACGGCAGCAATGCGGCAGCCAATGCCCTGGACTTCTACCTTTGGAATCAGGGCACCGACCACATTGGGGCCTCTGGTACCCGCCATGTATTGACCCTCAGTGGAGGTGGCTCCGGGAGGGTTGGCATCCGGACCACCTCACCCACAGAAGCGCTCGATGTGAGTGGCAACGTCAAAGCCACAAACTTCATTGGGGATGGCTCGCAGTTGACCAATGTTCCTTCGTCGGTTTGGACAGGTACCTCAAATATTTCTTATAGCGGGGGAGATGTTGGTATTGGGACGAGTACACCCGCCACCACCTTGGAAGTCACTGGGGCCAATTCGATCGGCTTTGATATTGCCAATCGCAACAATGCACCTTTCAAAATTGGCAATGGGTCTTACGCCCTATACATGGATGCCAATGAGATCCATACCTTCATGGAAGATGGATCCACAGACCAGCGAGACCTGCACATTCAAAGCGGCAACGTCAATGCCAATACTATTTTGAACTACAACAACACCGGTAAAGTAGGTATTGGCACCTTGTCACCGACAGAAAAGCTGGATGTGAGTGGCAATGTCAAGGCCACAACCTTTATTGGTGATGGTGCGCAATTGACCAATGTCGCAGCCAGCTCGCTGCCAGGGGACTACTCCTGGACCACCACGGGAAACATCCAGGCCAATAACATGTACCTGGTGGGGCAGACCGGGGAATTGATCATTGAAGGCCAGAACCCCTCAGCGGGATGGAATTCGCGTCTAGTGCTGAAAAAAGACAATCGGGCGAAAGCCGCGGGACTCCAAATTGAAAACCGAAATACCAGTGGCGGATCCGCACTCAACTGGTACTTTGGGGTACCTTATAACAATGGCAACATTGTCAATTACCTCCAGATTGGCTACGGAAACGATCCGTACGTCGTGTCAGATGGCATCATCACCATCAACCCCAATGGAGATATCACGGCCAATGCTTTCGTCGGTGATGGATCCCAACTCACCAACCTCGCTCATACCCAAATCAGTGGCCTGGGCACTGCCGCCACCTTGAATGTGGGCACCTCCGCCAACCAACTGGTGCAACTGAATGGGTCCGGTGCACTACCAGCGGTGGATGGTTCGCAGCTTACGGGAGTTACGACGTCTTTGCCTTCCAATTACGTCTTCACCACTACTGCGGATGTCACGGCCAATGCCTTCATCGGTGATGGATCCCAGCTCACCAACCTGGCCCATACCCAAATCAGTGGCCTGGGCACTGCCGCCACCTTAAATGCGGGCACCTCCGCCAACCAACTGGTGCAGCTGGATGGGTCTGGTGCACTACCCGTGGTGGATGGTTCGCAGCTTACCGGAGTGACAGCCAGCGCCTTGCCGGCGGACTACAACTTCACCACGTCCGGGTCCGTGGCTGCAGATAGTGTCAATGCCAGTCACGTATTCATCAACAATGGCGACTTCGCCATTACATTTGACGACGCCGCTGTTCCGGACGCCCGGCACGACCTGCTGCGCATCTCCACAGCAGAGGCCCGCGTGTTTGTTGGAGACAGTGCCCACATCATGTACGAAAAGGCCGTAGCCGGGCAATCTGCCTTTCATCCCGACTCTGTGCCGGTACAAGACTTTGCCTATTCCCTCTGGGTATCCAAAGGCATTGTCACCACCGACCTGGAGGTGCGGGATCTGGATGAGTGGGCTGATTATGTTTTCGACGCCGGGTACGAGCTCAGCAGCCTGGACGAAGTAGAAACCTACATCAGGAAGCATGGCCATCTTCCGAATATCCCAAGCGCGGAAGAGGTGAAAGCCCATGGCTATCGGCTCAACGAAATCGCCGTAAAGTACCTGGAAAAAATCGAAGAACTCACACTACACCTGATCGCCCAGGAGAAGAAAAACAAAGCGTTTGAGGAGCGATTGCGCCGATTGGAAACCTTGCTGACAGCAGATGAACAAGAAGACCATCAATAGACACAGCCACTACCAATACACTACACCCCAGAGACACCAAGAGATGAAAACGACAAAATCGAAACCTGGCAGGAAGACCCACTTGAGCTTTTGTAACTCGACCATAAAGTTCTGGACAGTGGTGCTCTGTTCCATGACCATGGCCTCGCAGGTCCATGCACAAGACCTGAGGTGGAATCCCAATGGCTTCAAGGGTCATAAGGAAAACGCAGTCGGAATCAACAGTGACGATTCTGATGCTGCCTCACTTCTAAGACTGCAATATGGCAACAATGGATGGAACATGATTCATGACAAATACAACGATGAACCGCTGCTGTTATGGAATTATTCCCTTAATGTGAAAGCAAACGACGACAAGAACAATGCCTATGAAGGCGACACCTTTATGAGGTTGAAAAAGGATGGTACAAGTGCTCAGCTCTCGTTGAGAAGAAGTAATGGCCACCAGGGAGCGGGACTGTGGCTCGACGATTGGGGCGCACTTGATGATTGGTACGTTGGGACTCCATTTAGCCATTTTACCGAGCATCAAGGGACTTTCACCATTGGTTACAATGGTCAAAATGCCAATCAGTTGACCCACTCCAAGTTCTATATTAATAAGAACGGCCTAGTTGGCATAGGCACAACCGATCCCACTGAAAAACTTGAAGTAAACGGCAAGATTAAAGCTTCGGAATTCCTGGATTCAAATGGCAATCTGTTGCAAGCTTCACCATGGATTTTCGGTATTGGCAGTAGCATCCATTACAATGGTAATATTGGTATCGGTGTTCAGATTCCCACATCCGCACTGGAGGTAAGCGGAGACGTGAAGACCGAATCACTGACAGTCGAAGTCCAAAACCAGGTTCAGGAAACGATGGTAGGATATTTTGGAATGAGTTCAGATCGATTGGCACTGAGCACACTAACGCCTCATGATTTGGTGTTTGGTGTAGATGATGATGTGAAAATGACAATTACCGAAGATGGCGAAGTAGGTATCGGCACTTCCACTCCGAACGCAAAACTTGACGTCCATGGTTCTATTCGGCTCAACAATACCCCGCTGTACCTAAGGTCAGGAACTAGCCAAAATCATGCATTAAGGTTTAGCGGCCCTGGACATGCCTTTGCAGGGGAGGAGCTAGAGGGACCGGTGTTATATGGTTACGAGTCCGGAGCTTTGGGAACCAGTTACTTAGGTACGGAGAAGATCGCCTTGTATTGGGATCACAATGGTTTGGTGGGAATCGGTACCACCAGCCCTCAGGAAACATTCACCGTCCAAGGCACTGCCCTGATTTATGATGACGCGACCCCACCAACCATCTCCGGAGCTGCGGACAATTACAACCTCTATGTCACCAAAGGCATTCTGTCGGAAGACCTGGCCATCGCCACCACTGCGCAATGGGGTGCAGACTATGTGTTTGAGAAGGATTACAGGCTGACGCCCCTGAGTGAGATCGAAGCCTTCGTCAGGACGCACAAACACCTTCCTGATGTCAAAAGCGTGACAGAAGTGAAAGCCAACGATGGCATCTATGAAGTGGATGATATGCTTGTAGGCCAGCTCAAAAACCTGGAAGAGCAAGTCCTCCACAATATCGCCCAGGAAAAGAAAATACAGGCGCAAGAACAGGAACTGAAAGAACAACAAGCGACGCTGGAAGCACAGCAGGTCCTGATCCAGTCGCTTATCCAACGCATCGAAAAACTGGAAGAAACAACCAGCCAGTAGTCACCACTCAACCACCCAAGAGGTTGTCTTGAAAGTGAATGTTGATAGAGACTAAGCTTTTTGAGGCAGCCTCTTGTTTTCCCGTAGGACACCCTAACAACGCCAGGAGAAGGAATTGACCTGACGCAAAGCAACCTCCATATTCGCTTCGTCACTCCGGTTTCTGAAGTACGAAGAATAGGGGAATCTCATGCCCGAGGCCCCGCACTCACTGGCGTACCCAACCCACAACCACGTCACTTCGACGACGGCAGGAGGAGAAGTCTCCTGGCTAAGTACTGCACCAGATATGGAGATTTCTCACTGCGTTCGAAATGACAGTTAGGGATTGTTGTGACAATTACCGAAATCGAACTTATGTGTCGGTAATTGGCTTATGCTGGAAGAAAGATTTCTCCTATCGTCGAAATGACAACAGTGGAAGTAAACACTACTCGCTTCGTCATTCCGGTTTCCGAGGCACGAGGAATACCGGAATCTCATTTCCCAGACCTTAAGCTCACTGCCGTACCCAACCCACAATCACGTGACTTCGACGACGACTGGAGGAGAAGTCTCCTGGCAAGGACCTTCAGACTCTCTCTCGGAATGTCATGTGGCCCTGGAGTCACCCTGCTGGTTAGAACGCCCTATTTGCTGCCAGAAAGACCTCTCCTTCGTCGAGGTGACAGTATTGGAGTCAAACTCCTTTTTTGCTTCGTCACTCCGGTTTCTGAAGTACGAAGAATAGGGGAATCTCATGCCCGAGGCCCCGCACTCACTGGCGTACCCAACCCACAACCACGTCACTTCGACGACGGCAGGAGGAGAAGTCTCCTGGCTAAGTACTGCACCAGATATGGAGATTTCTCACTGCGTTCGAAATGACAGTTAGGGATTGTTGTGACAATTACCGAAATCGAACTTATGTGTCGGTAATTGGCTTATGCTGGAAGAAAGATTTCTCCTATCGTCGAAATGACAACAGTGGAAGTAAACACTACTCGCTTCGTCATTCCGGTTTCCGAGGCACGAGGAATACCGGAATCTCATTTCCCAGACCTTAAGCTCACTGCCGTACCCAACTCCCAACCACGTCACTTCGACGACGACAGGAGGAGAAGTCTCCTGGCAAGGACATTCAGACTCTCTCTCGGAATGTCATGCCGCCCTGGAGGCATCCTCGTGCTTAGAACAACCTACATAAACCGAGAAAGACCTCTCCTTTGTCGAGGTGACAGTATTTGAGTCAAACTCCTTTTTTGCTTCGTCATTCCGGTTTCCAAGGCACGAGGAATACCGGACTCTCATGCCTCAAGCCTGAAAATCAAAACCATTTTTCCAATGTTACCTCAATGTTAACAGAACTCCCAATTGATCAATGGGGAGTAATCCGATTTGTGGAAGCGTCATGCATTTCTTCCTTTTGGAAGCGTTGCCGGTGGTTGCTGTCAACACCAAACAGATTAAAAGATGATGACACAAATGACAAAAATTTATTTGAAGCGCAAGGCGCAAGGTTGGCCCTGGAATGGCTTATTACGTCTGTTAGATACATCTTCCTGGCATTTCCTCAGCTCTCCAAAAAGCTTAATAAGAGGAGATAACAGCTCCGCATTCTGTTGGACGCTCAACAAAGATCATTGCTGCTACCTGAAGTCCATACCCTACCTACACCAACGATTATTGTTGGTCCTGTTTCTACTGTCATTCACTACCATGCTCTCGGCCCAGTCTTGGACGAACAAAGCACAAGGCACCAACTTTGACTACTGGGTGATCAATCAGGACAAATCGAACCACTGGTCCAGCCTGAGGCTGCAAGTGTCAAACAACCAGGCCTGGAACATGTACCACGCCAATGGCAACTCCTTGTACTGGTCTTATGACGACACAGGTCATTTTCTTCATCGTGGAAGCAACAAAATGCAGTTGTCCAAATTCGGTAATCTTGAGCTCCTAAGTTCTCTAAGGGTTAAAAACGGTGGATTAGGCGCGCAACTACAGTTTTCCCACAATGGCACGAGAAACTTTACGCATGTCATCAAGTCCCGACATCACGGCAGCAATGCGGCAGGCAATGCCCTGGATTTCTACCTCTGGAATCAGGGCACAGACCACATAAGTTCCCCAGGCTCCAAACATGTCATGACGCTCAGTGGCAATGGCTCAGGTAGGGTAGGCATTGGTACAGGCAATCCCACCGAGAAGCTGGAAGTAAATGGTGGTATAAAGGCGACGGCATTTCGTATTGGACACCAACTGGATTTCATTGGATTGGCAAAGGGAGAAGTTGAGGACTGGCCTATGTCCTTTGGCGGGCCGGTATTATTCGGAAAATTTGGTGGGTCTTTGGGAACTCGAATTTTTGGTAACCAATACTCACTATCTTGGGATCACAACGGGGATGTCCGCATTCGAAGGTCCCTTACGACCTCAAACGGGGGTACTAGCTCATCTGGCATGGATCAGCTGATCTTTTCCCACCACAGTGGGTACGATCTCTATCGACATTCGATAAAAACCCGACACAATGCCAATAGCCCGGACGGAAATGCCCTTGATTTCTATGTTTGGAACAACACTATAGATGAAGCTGTAGCTGTGGGTACCCGACACATCATGACCCTGGATGGTGGCAATGATGGTTCTGTGGGCATCGGCACCACCAGTCCGGGCGAAAAACTTGAGGTTATTGGCAACGTGAAAGCTGCCGCTTTTATCGGCGATGGATCGCAGCTGACCAATCTGCCTTCTTCCGATTCATTCTGGACCAATATTGACAATGACAACGACATCACGTTTCTGGAGGGGAATGTTGGTATTGGCACCGATAGCCCCAGCGAAAAGCTGGAAGTTCACGGCAACGTGAAAATTGCTGACAGAAATCAAGCTGAGATTGAGCTGGATGGTGGAAATTCGGATGGTTTCTCCTGGTCTTCTCGGCTCTTACTCAATCGGAAAAACCGTTCAAAGGCAGCAGGAATTTGGATAAACGAGACGCAAGAAAGTGATCATGACTGGTACATGGGCGTACCTTACGATGGTGGCAATCCCATCAATGGCTTCTCAGTGGGGTATGATGCCAGTCAGCCAGAGCTTCTTTCTAGTGCTCTATTCCTTCTGAACAATGACGGAAAGGTAGGTATCGGCACCACCAGCCCTGCCGCCAAACTTGAAGTTGAGGGCAATGGGATCATAGGGCATTGGTTACTAACAAGTGGAAACGTTCGCGGGGTGCCCGCTGTACTTTTCAGGCATAAAGAGCTTAATTCTGGTAACTTTTATGCCCTGGGGCAAACGAATGTTGGCCATACTATAGTCAATGCAGCTGCTGGTCAGGATCTTCATTTCAATATTGAAGGGTACATGAAAATGGAAGTGGATGGGTCTACAGGGAATATCGGCATTGGTGGAGTAGATAGCCCTTCCAGGCCACTCACCGTCCAAGGCACTGCCCTGATTTATGATGACGCTACCCAACCAGCCATCTCTGGAGCTGCAGAAAATTACAATCTGTATGTGACCAAGGGCATTCTTTCGGAAGACCTGGCCATCGCCACCACCGGGCAATGGGGCGCAGACTATGTGTTTGAGAAGGATTACAGGTTGACGCCCCTGAGTGAGATCGAAGCCTTCGTCACGACCCATAAACACCTCCCTGATGTCAAAAGCGTGACAGAAGTGAAGGCTAACGATGGCATATACGAAGTGGATGATATGCTCGTAGGCCAGCTTAAAAACCTGGAAGAGCAAGTTCTCCACAACATTGCCCAGGAAAAGAAAATACAGGCGCAAGAAAAGGAACTGAAAGAACAGCAAGCGACGCTGGAATCACAGCAGGCCCTGATTCAGTCACTTATACAACGCATCGAAAAACTGGAAGCAGCAACCAGGCAATAGCACGAGCACCCACTGAATCAATCGAGAGGCTGTCTTGAAAATACGTCTGTAATGACAGAAGCTTTGAGACAGCCTCTTGCTTACCTAAAGAATACCCTAACACCCTTTAGCCCCCTAAGGCTGTCATGCCAACTTGGGAGGCGCCCGGCTAGGGGCGCCCGGCTAGGGGTGCCCGACCAGGGGCATCCTCCTGTTCGTACGCCCGAATGTGATCAGAAAACCGCTCCTTCGTTGAGGTGCAAACCATGGAAACCAACGTTACCTCACAGATCGAATGAAAATTTCAGTCTGCGTGGTACAAAGCTTCAGTACGAGCCGTACCCCAATCACTTCTCTAGAAGTGAAGCGCGGAGGCCGGGCCAAAATTCCCGCCGTGCCGTCGGCAAGCCTTTGGCGACCGATGGGGCGTGGGGAGGTCCCGATACTCATCGGGAAGGGCGGATAGGTGTTTATTTTGGCTAGTCCTGATAGCTATCGGGGTTCAATAGTTTTTCATCTAGGAAAAAGTATTTGCCGTCCGCACAGGACACAATACTTGAATTATCAAGCCGCCCTGGAGGCATCCTCGCGGTTAGAACAACCTACATTAAAGCGAGAAAGACCTCTCCTTCGTCGAGGTGACAGTATGTGAGTCAAACTCCTTTTTTGCTTCAGCATTCCGGTTCTGAGGCACGAGGAATACCGGAATCTTATGACGGGGATCTAGAACTCACCGGTGTCCCCAACCCCAGAACCAACGCACTTCTTCGACGGCAGGAGGAGAGGTCCCCTTGCTAAGTACTGCATCAGATATGGAGGTTTCGCACTGCATTCGAAATGACGGAATAGATAGGGACTTAGACCCCCTCAGGCTGTCATGCCAACTTGGGAGGCGCCCGGCTAGGGGTGCCCGACCAGGGGCATCCTCCTGTTCGTACACCCGAATGTGAACAGAAAACCGCTCCTTGATCGAAATGACAACTCTGAGAATCAACGTTACCCCACAAATTGGTATTTTTCGCTGCGCACCCTCTAACATGAGGTAAGAAGTATATCTCGAAAAGGAGGTGGTTAGGTTTACTGTTGGCTATGTCCAGGTCTGGGCGTGCTTCATGCGCTATATTCCTCTTTTGGATCTTCAGATAGATACGATCATCTAAATTGCTGATTTGCCAAAGCACTGTCCAGGGTGCCAATTGAGCTTATACCTAATGAAGTACTCTCTCCAAAACATACCAATCGACCTTTGTGTCTGACAATGAATCCGGCGCTGACGGGATCCAGGATGCCGAATTCGGAATGTTGCAGATCCGCCGGAAAGACTACGATGGAATCCGATCGCGTGCGTATGTATTTCATTGGGATCATGGATAGCACTTTGGTTTTGTTTGGCATGGGTAAAAAGGGATTTTTATCGGTCCCGAGCGCGAATAATGCGGTTTTCGGCAGACTTCGATTCAGAAAAATCGTCAAAAAGGCTTGATTATTCGCAATAGGGGATCTTTTGAAAATATTGAACCTTTTTGACCATTTTTTAGACTTCCCGAAAGGCCTTTGTCTGCTGCTTTGTATAAGTGACAAAACAGAGCTTACGTGACCATTGTGAAATTGAGGATATTGATGATACTATGTACTTTTCAATTTGAGAGTGAAAAGGATATGGACTGGTATTGGCCTATTTCCGCTACAAAGGAGTTGAGCATTGACGGTGGACTATTTCAAGATGGACTATTTCAATGGGTGGCACAAGATGATTCGCTTCTTCAACCAAAACGTTTTCGAGTCAGCGTTGTGAGTCCTCTCATCCCATCCAGGGCATTTTCAACATTCCATTTCAGTCTCGTTTTGGTATTTCTGTTGGTCCTGGCATTAATTCATGGTTTCCAGCCCCACGGCACAAGACCCATTCCAAAGCAGGGACCGAAGTCGGAATCCCCGGAAGTAGCAAATTCCAGGACTTCAAAATTTTGGGGCCTTAACAAATACGTCTCGGCCACGATAGTTGGTCGCCTGATACAGCATCTTCAAAGAATTACACCTGCGGAAAGAAAGAGTTTTCGCAACAAAAAAAATATTGCGTTTGATTCTTCCATTTCAGCAAGTACCATCTTTTTCTCGTCTTTGGTAGATGAAATGATAGATCTCAACAGGATTGAAACCGGGCCAGTGGATCTCAAATTGACTAGCGCTGACTTCGCGACATTCATCAGAGAGATTTGTCTGTCATTTCTAAGCGTGGCGGAGTTGGGCGGTCCAAGGTTGAACTTGGATATTCCCAAAGAGAAAGCCTTTGTCGATTTTGATAGTGTTCAAATGAAGCGTGTTTTGCATCGAATACTTCATGCAGTTACACGCTTAGCAGCTCAAGACGGCATCATTGATATCGGACTAGTGGACGATGGTCAATGTCTGCTCATCACGGTAGCATATGTCGATCCGGGTGTTTCCCGAAAAAGCCTTCGGTTCACATCTCGGCTGGCCGGGGCTATTGATCATTCGGGCGCATCACGATTGGGGCTGTTCACAGCGCAGAAAATCGTCGAAGGACACGGCGGGACTCTATCTTCCAGGATTTCATCATGTTCGAAAGAAGTAGTGGTAGAAATGAGATTACCAAAAGCCAGGAATCAGGTCGCGGGCAGTGCTGTGTCCAGTGAGGAATTGCGGGATGCATACCAAAGTCATGACGGAGCGCATGGTTCCGGGCGGAATACATCTGTTCTGATCGCAGAAGACAATGATGATCTTCGAAGATTTTTGGTCAGGAGCCTAAGTCGATCATATCGGACAATAGAAGCATCGAATGGTCTGGAGGCTCATAGAATGGCTCTTGGTTGTTTACCTGATTTGGTGGTGAGTGATGTGGTCATGCCTCAGATGGATGGAATTGAATTGACAAGATTCCTGAAGACGGATCGAAGGACCAGCCACATCCCTGTCATTATCCTCACAGGCCTTTCATCGGCCACGGGTGAGCAGGAGGGTTATGAGACTGGTGCTGATGACTACATTTCCAAACCCTTCTCAAACTTTCTATTGCACAGCAGAATTCGGAATCTGCTTGAAAATCGGAGACGGGTAGCAGAAAAAATCCGTAGAGATATGATCACGTCGCCAATGGAGTTGACGATCAATTCCAAAGATGAAGAGTTCCTTCTATCCGTGATTGACACCATTGAGTCAAACCTTGGTGAGGAGAAGCTTGGCCCCAGTTTTATCGCCAAATCCCTTGGAATCAGCTATTCAGTCTTGTATAAGAAAATCAAATCCCTAACTGGATTGAGCCTTGTAGAATTCATTAGGGATTTCAGATTAAAAAAGGCGGCCAAACTGATCAAGAGATCAGCGTACAATGTGTCAGAAGCTTCCTTCATTGTTGGTTTCTCTGATGCCAAATATTTCAGCAAGTTATTCAAGAGAAAATATGGAATCACGCCGTCAAGTTACAGACATTTCATCTTACGAAAATCGGGACTTCAAATGGAACAATCGTGAAACGCAGGGTCCGCAGGGCATTGTGCGTGCAATCGGAATTCGCCAATGTCTCGCCGAGAACTGAATGTAATTCATTGTAAAAGTATCAGAGGAATGTCCCTTGGACATGGTGGTTGAAGTGAGAAATCAGGGTCTAATGGGCCCTGATTTCCTTTTGATCATCTCTTACTTACCATGAAGTAGCAACTGTCAACGATCCATTACCTGATTCACCAAGTCCCTCTATGCGCAGCCTGATTTCAGATCTGGTCTCCTGAATTTTTCTTGAGGGTGAATGCTGCAAAGGCGATATTTTGAAAACCAAATTAGCATGACGCTTAATGACGGACCTTTTTTACCGAAAGAGCGGGTCTATGCTGAAAATATCTCGATCCGTAGTATCAATCATGTTGATGAGAGCAGGTATTTGCGAGATACGAAACCCATCGCAAGGAACGATTTTGAGCCAGGCTCCGCTCGTAGAATGCCCAATTTAAGGGTTATGGCAGATTGCTTATGCATTCCATTGGCGGTTGGATATAGGGGTGGATGTGACTGAGTCTCCATGATATCGAAAATCAATTTTCGCAGGAGCTTATGGTTAGAATTGGAATATGCGGCCAGAACATCTTTGAAGGGCTTTCTCATCGTGAAGACTATTGTTGCCAAAGCATCGGGAAATTGACGTTCTCGAGTCATAGAACCCCTATTGGGGATAGTCTAGATGCGATGAACTTTTCTGGAAGGCTGGCCCTGAGGAGTCAGAAATCAAGGTTCGGCAAAACATGTAAGGAAATATGTTGCGAATACTGAGAAACCAATGATCAAAATGACACTTTTTAGGTGTCTAGATGTTAGAAAATGCCATCAGGCATCATTTGGCGGTATTCTTATCAAATGTGGCGGAACCGTAATTCATTTGAGGTTTTTCTTTCAGATATCATTTGATATTAATTATGTCTTATTCATATCGTTTGATAAAAGAAAATTGAATCTGTTTTCTGATCCTTTACACCGTATGCGTAGTGATAAAATCGGCATTTCATGCAATCCTGCAATCGCAATCCTTTTTGTTCTTTTTCATTTCCAGTTTGGAGTGGTATACCATGGGAGTTTTGACTTCTACACAACCTCAGAAAGACCGATCGATCACGAAATACTGATTCTTGCTGACTACGGTTATTCCTATATCGAATCCGGTGAAGACAGCCGTTCAGACGCAGTGGCAGCAAGTATTATTTTTTTTCTGGTACTTGTGATTGTTTTTGTGCTCTACTATCAGCTTCAACAGCGAAAACAGTTACTATCAGAAATAGAACGACAAGCCGTTAAACTCCGGGAGCTCGACCAGGCCAAATCTCGCTTCTTTGCTAATATTTCTCATGATCTGAGATCGCCGCTTACCCTGATGGTTGGTGCTCTGAATCAAATATTCGAACGTGAAAGTACCTGGATGGACGGCGAGTCGAGGAGTCTGCTGGAGGTCGGATTGAAGAATGGTCAGCGGCTCATGAATTTGGCAGATGAGATCATGGAACTGACAAGGTTGGAGGAAGGTAAGATCAGATTGGCGCTGGAACCTGTTAGGATAGTACCCTACATGCGTTTGTTGACCAAAATGTTTCGTAGCGCTGCGGATATCAAAGATATCGAGTTGTTGTTCGTCAATAGGGTTGATGAACAGACCATCGTGCTCGTGGACCCGAAGCACTTTGAGAAGATCATCTACAATCTGATCTCAAACGCATTGAAGTTTACGCCACGCAAAGGCAAAATTGATGTAGTACTCTCCGCAGAAGCCCAATCAGTAATGCTGGACATTAATGATAATGGACCGGGTATTAGTGAAGAGAGTTTAGACCACATATTTGATCGATTCTATCAGTCCGGAGCTGCTGAAAATGCTGCCCAGATCGGCGTGGGTATCGGACTTGCATTGGTCAAGGAACTTGTCGAACTACACAACGGGAAAGTGGACGTCGAGAGTTCGGTAGAGGGGAGTAGCTTCCGGGTCCACTTGCCCTGCCATGAGTCCGCTATTCAGGAGGCTATCATTCCCACCGAGTCTTGGGATGTAATCTCAAGAAATTCCCTTTGGGAAGACCTCAATGACGAAAAGGAGATGGTTCACATGGGGATGATAGATGATGTTGGAACTGACCTAAAGCGTATTCTGATAGTTGAGGATCACAGGGAACTAAGGTACTATATCAAAGGATTGTTGGACTCCGATTATCAGGTGTTTCTCGCCGCTGATGGAAGGCAGGCCATGGAGATCCTCCGAGGGCATCGCATTGACCTGCTACTTACAGATCTTATGATGCCTAATATGAATGGTTTTGAATTGATTGATCAATTGAAAAAAGACAAGACCATGAGAAGTATTCCAGTGCTTGTAATCAGTGCGAGAACGGACCATTCCGAAAAGCTCGACTTAATGGCACACGGAATTGATGTCATTCATAAACCTTTCGATAAGAAAGAACTGAAGCTAAGGGTCTCCAATATGATCAACAGTACATGGTCTACTCCATCCGGGCCCCAAAAGATACAGGAGCTGGATGAGGAGGAATTTGAGAAAGACATCATCCTGAAGATCGAAGCGGCCATTATCAAGAATATCGCTGACCCCACCCTTACTGTTGCAGACCTGGCCAACGAAGTAGTTACCAGTGAACGCAATCTTTATCGATTGACACGTAAGCTCACGGGATATACACCCCACGAATTGATCAAGGAGTCAAGGCTGCAGTACATAAGGCAGTACCTTTTAAATCACAAGGTTCATTCTGCCTCAAAACTCGTGCGTCTTGTAGGTATGAATAATGCCAGTTATTTCAACAGACTTTACAAAAAGCGTTTCGGAGAGTCCATTTTTGACCAAATCGATAAGGAATCCTCTTAGAAAATTCATCAAGATCGATTTTTGGCAGGATCGTAAGTGGTTTTGTCCGATATGTACGTGGAGAAGCACTCAATTTCGTCTTGAAATGCGATTAACTCGTTTTTTGTTTATTAGGTTGAACCTCAGCGCTTTCTGCTGAGGTTCTTTTTTTGCCCTGCCTAATAGACCAACCGTATTCAAATCCCACATTCCTCATTGGATTTCTTAACATAGAGTTAATCATTGAGCATGTGTTACCGGCCTTAAAAATATTGTCAGTCCAGTGAATGAGATTGTCTGATATGTGATTCATCGTGGCGTGAACTTTCAGACATAAACAAGGAAACAGAGCATTTACTATGGACAGTTTGAGGGTTCTAATCTCAGTATTTCTCCTTTCGAGTTTTGTAGCTTCTCAAGGGCAGTATTGCGACAAGCGTATTGGAGATACCAGGGCACCATTTATTTTGCGTGTATCACTGAATACAATAAGCAACAGTAGCAATGCGGGCTCCGACTATACGGACTTCACCCACCTGTCTACAGTACTTCATCGCGATTCAACCTATACACTAACCATTGATGGCGTAAGCGGACAGCATCTGGGTGTCTACATCGATTGGAATCAGGATTTTGATTTCGATGATGTCGGAGAAAGTTTTGATCCTGCATCAACAGCACCGGTCCCGATTACTGTGCCTTCAGATGCGGCGCTCGGAATAACGAGAATGAGGATCATCACCTCATTCAACGGGGCCCCGACAGATTTGACGCTGGATCCCTGTGGCACACATACAGGTGCCTTTGATTTCGGAGAAGTGGAGGATTATTCACTGGAGATTGTGACGTCATACTTCTCAAGGGCGAATGGATCTTGGGAATCGGGCACAGTCTGGTCCAATGACGGTCACACCGCAGGCGCTTGCAATTGCATACCTGCCGCAAATGGTACAGTGTTCATTGGTGGTGGAGATGAAGTAACGCTTAATACGAATGTTGACATTTCAGATTTGGTAGTGGAAGGAACAGGGAGCTTGATATTTGGTGGTAGCAACCTCACGCTGGAGGTTGATACCGCTACCGTGCAAGCTGGAGGTGCCATAGATGCGAATGGTCGTATCGGAACGAGCATAAACGTCGCCGATCTTACCGTAGAAGCGGGGAGTACGATCACCATTTCAATACTAGACGTGGCCAATGCGACCATAAGGAATAGTGGTTCAGTCGTTGTCGGGCAATTTGACAATATCTCGGGGGGTAGCACCTTGGTAAACCATGCAACCGGGCTGCTCGAAGTGACAGGTAGCGTAGGGGCAGTTGGTGATATTGCTGGTTTTTGGGATTTGAGTGCTGACGGAAATCGCATTGTCCATGCTTCCTCGGAGGCAGGTGTCTTTCCTTTGAGTTATTCGGATCTTGAAATTGCATCCGATGCTTCCGTGGCATTGATAGGGGAGACTACTGTTCGAGGCGAACTGACATTGTCGGAGTTTCTCCAACTAGATGGTCACGATCTGATCTTGGCGCAGACGGCCACAATGGATGCCGGCAGCCATTGGGTAGTCACCAATGGCACAGGGTCTTTGGTTCGATTGGAATTAGGAACCACATCCAAGACCTTCGCCGTAGGATCGGACGAGATTACTCATCAACCTGTCGTGATCACCAATTTTGGGACTGTGGATGATTTTTCGGTGCGCGTAACTGATCATGTGCTTTCACAAGGTGAGGCGGGAAATCAGGCGAGCAGTGGTATTGTAGATCGCACCTGGATGATCAGCGAATCAGTGCCTGGCGGCTCCAATGTACAAATAACCTTTCAATGGAATGGAAATAATGAACTTACGGGATTCAATCGCAATAATGCTACAGCAATACATTTTGATGGTTCCTGGATCGACGTAGGATCAGGGAGCGCTGTGAATCTCGCCGGCAACAACTATAGCCTTACAGCGACAGGAGTCAACTCTTTTTCACCATTTGCTATTGAATCAGCTGGCTCCGCCCTTCCCATCATCTTAGATTACTTCAAAGCCAAGTATGATGAGGGTGGAAAGGTGGTATTGAAGTGGAAATCCACCAAAGAAATTGACAATGATTTTTACTCTGTAGAGCGATCATTCGATGGTATGCAATGGCAACTACTGGCGACGATAGACGGAGCCGGCAATTCAGATACTCCCATACCATATAGCTACTTAGACATTGCTCCCCACTTGGGTACCAACTACTATCGGTTGAAGCAAACTGACTATGATGGCGGCTATGAATATTTCAAACCTGTAGTAGTCCATGTTGCGGATGCGCGATGGGTACTTGTGTACCCTAATCCTGCGAGAAACCTCCTGCGCGTGAATAGAACTACTAGTGGTGATTTTCAGATCTTCGCGATGGACGGGCGCAATGTGTCATCTCTGGTGCCGTGGGAAGCGAGTGGTCAATCACTGTTGCTTGATATATCCGGATTGATCCCTGGCCATTATTACATCCGAATTGGATACCTGACGAAACGGTTTCGAAGAGCCAGGGACTGAGTGACCAGTGTGTGGTATCAAGACCTTTGGTAGGCATTATGCCGAGTATTTGAATCAATAATACCAATATGTACAATTTTTATGCAAATTGGGAAAGCATTTGTCAATTAGTCCTAACCCCCAAATTCCTTCTTCAGCGAGAAAATAGCGGTGAATGTATGCGAAATATTAGTAATTGATATACAATTTTGTATTAACGTATTCCGTTTAGTATATCGACAGAACGACGAAATTTCTGGGGTCCTATCGGGTATGTCCAATTTTTTCTTTCCAAGGTTTGCAAACTTAGGGCAATGACAACACAAGCAGGGAAAAAGGAGGTTGGCCTGGTTTTTTTTCGGGCATGGTTTAGAGTAGTATTTCTGGTCATTATATCGTTGGGTACATGGGTTAGCTCTGCTCAGTCCAATGCAATCAAAGTAAAGTTTGATCCTGATTTTGCTGCACAGCTGGAGACTTCGGTGAAGCGCCAGAGTGTGGACGGGCTAGTGAAGTTTGGAATCAGACCTTTGGATTCTCTCAATGAGGTGTTCAAGGTCATGCAAATGGAACGCCTTTTTCCTTACAATGAGAAATTTGATAAACGCCATCGGAAGCATGGTCTACAATTGTGGTATAAGCTAACAACATCGGACCCGCAATTATCCGCCCGGCAGTGTGCCAGGATCTATGAGGATTGTGGCTTTGTGCTGAAGGCAGAGATTTTCTTAGAGAAGAAACACAACGATGGGTTTACACACCTGTCTCGGAACATATTCACAGCAACTGGAGAAGACATAGGTCCTGCTCGAGTTTCCAGTTTTGATGACCCTCAATTACCTAATCAGTGGCACTACGACAATACCGGACAAACGGGCGGGTCGCCTGGGGCCGATACCGATCTATTGAGTGCCTGGGACATTCAAACAGGCGATCCCAATGTGGTTGTAGCAGTAATAGATGGTGGCATTGACGTTTCACATGAAGACTTGTCTGATGCCATGTGGGTGAATACTGCAGAACAATTAGGTACTACAGGCGTGGATGATGACGGCAATGGCTATGTCGACGACGTTTATGGCTACAGCTTTGGGGACAACAGTGGTACTATTCCCGCCGATGATCATGGAACACACGTTGGAGGTACCGTTGGGGCAGTCAATAACAACGGCACGGGAGTTTCTGGAGTTGCTGGTGGAGATGGGTCAGGAAATGGTGTTCGGCTTATGTCCTGTGCCGCCTTCGGAGCATTCGGTACAGGAGGCTTCGATGCAGCATTTGTGTATGCTGCGGACAATGGGGCTGTAATTGCTCAAAACAGCTGGGGGTATACATCTCCCGGAGCTTATGAACAGTCGGTTCTTGATGCCATTGGCTACTTTATTGCCAATGCAGGCTTTGACGAATTTGGAAATCCTGTTGGTCCAATGCAAGGTGGACTGGTTGTTTTTGCTGCAGGAAATAGCAACAGTTCCGCCGATTATTATCCTGGATATTATGAGTCGGTCCTGGCGGTAGCATCAACCGATCACCGAGATATACGATCTTCCTTTTCCAACTACGGTGGCTGGGTTGACATTGCGGCACCGGGTTCTAGTGTTCTTAGTTCATTCCCTGGAAATACCTATGGAAGCATTTCCGGTACGTCCATGGCCTGCCCACACGTGTCGGGTGCCGCTGCTTTGATTGTTTCTGAATTTGGCGGTATGGGTCTCACCCCGGCCGAAGTTTGGGGCCGGTTGGTTGGTACTACAGATGATATCGATCCTTTGAACCCAGGTTTCGAGGGAGATCTTGGTTCAGGCCGTCTCAATGCCTTCAATGCGCTTCAGACAGACAGTGGAATTCCTCCCAGTGATATCATAGATCTTACTGCCACATCGATTACGGGTTTTTCGGTTGACCTTAGCTGGACGGCACCGGGGGCAAATGCCGATTCCGGCGTAGCAAGCAGATATGACCTGAGGTACGCAAGGTTTCCCATTGATTTGGCGAATTTCGCCACGGCCGCGCAAGTCACCAGCGTGCCTAGTCCAGGAACGGCAGGTACCACACAATCAGCTACGGTTGTGGGACTTGATCCCCTTACGACTTACTACTTTGCCATGAAGACCATCAATTTCTTTGGCAATACCTCGGGGTTGTCCAATACGCTCAGTGTCACAACACTGGACATACCTGAAATCGGCATAGACCCTGATTCGCTCCTGGCAGTGCTCGACCAGGGATCCGATACCACCTTGGTCATTACCATTTCTAATGATGGCAATGAAGTGCTGGAATTTGATTTTCCTGATTTTAGCTCATCCCCAGACCTCAACGACAACAAGACCAGCTTCATCGATTTTAGCTATGGGTCTTTCAGTAAGGATGAGGAGGATACCAGGCATGGACATCCCGTTTTGCAGGGAAGAGGAGAGGATGGGGGCTTCGGATATTCCTGGATAGATAGCAATCATCCGGGAGGACCGGCTTTTTCGTGGATGGATATCTCAAGTACTGGAACTCCGGTCTACCTGTCTGATGACGACAGAGAGCTAGTGAAATTGGGTTTTGATTTCCCCTTCTATGATGAGACCAAGTCTTCTGTATACATTTCATCAAATGGTTTCCTGTCGTTTGGCTCCGCTGGTGCCATAAATTACGTCAACCAGCAGATCCCAACGACGTCTGCACCCAATGACATCATTGCCCCATTTTGGGATGATCTGTATCCATCTTCGGGACAAGTGCATTACCTGAAGGAAGAAGACAAGTTTACCGTTCAATTCACAGGTGTAGGTTTCTATGGAAATTCCTCCGTTGACAATACCTTCCAGGTAGTGCTTCGAGAAGATGGTGTGATTGAGTTTTTCTATCTGGATATGACCGACAGAGCTTCGGCGACAGTTGGAATTGAAAGTTTTGATGGTACCGAAGGCATGCAAGTGGCCTTCAACACTGCTTACATAGCGGATTCTCTAGCCATAAGAATCTCATCCTTACCGGATTTTATCTCGCAAATATTACCATCCAGCGGGTCAATCCCGGCAGGTGATAGCAAGGATGTTCTGGTCTCCTTTCAGGCTGACAGTATTGACGCTGGTAATTATGAACGTACGATAACACTTTCCAGTAATGATCCAACGAATCCTTCCATTACGATACCGGTCATACTGCATGTGAATGGTGTACCGAATATCGCAGTCTCTGATACACTTCTGGACTTTGGTGACAACTTTTTGAGCTCACGAGATTCCTTGGAACTACGACTTTCGAATGTTGGGTCCGAAACATTGATCATCAGCGATATCGCAGGTACGGATCTCCCATTCTCAATTGAATCGCTCGCTTACCCCATTACATTCCTGCCCAAAGAATCAAGGTCTATTCAAATCTATTTCCAGTCCGATGCGCCTGGAGCCTTCACTGATAGTTTGCGGATTGTTTCGAACGACAGACAGGATTCTGTTCGGATTATTGCGCTCACAGGTAATTCACTGGAGCCCCCGACCATGGAATTGTCTCCTACTTCGATTGCCGAGGACCTGCTGACTGGCGATTCGGTGACGGCATTTGTTACCATTGCCAACACAACCACAGCGGGAGCTAGTGACTTGACTTTCCACGTCGGTGTAGAGGCTGTGACAACCACTGCAAACAGGAGCGCACAAAGTACTTCCCAGGTTTACAATAAACTTCGGGAGCTACCTAAAGGAAAAAAGTTTGTCAAGAACCGTCTCCTTATCAAGCTGAAGAACAGCGTTTCAAGGTCCGTCGTGTTGGATTTAAAGACACGATTCAATGCCCGGACCTTGCATCGCTACAGGTATACCGATACGGAGCTATGGTCCATCTCTGATATGACGGTTGAAGAGGCCATTCAGTCGGTTTATGAAGATGATAATGTACTATATGCCGAGCCGGATTATGAGGTTCAGGCCATTGATATTCCCGATGACCCTTCCTTTAGTAGCCTCTGGGGCATGCACAATACAGGACAGACGGGTGGAACCGCTGATGCTGATATCGACGCGATGGAGGCTTGGGACCTTTCCACCGACAGCAGAAACATTGTAGTAGGTATCATCGACACAGGTATTGACTATAATCATGAGGACCTGAGCAACAATATATGGGTCAACGATGATGAGATACCCGACAATGGTCTTGATGATGATGGAAACGGATATGTCGACGATGTATATGGTTGGGATTTCGTCTACGACGATAACGACCCGATGGACGGGCATAACCATGGCACGCACGTTGCGGGTACGGTAGGTGCCGAAGGAGATAATGGGATCGGAGTGGCCGGTGTGACCTGGAACGTCCAACTCATGGCGTTAAAATTTCTGAATGATGGTGGGTCAGGTAGCACTTCTGATGCCATTGAAGCCATAGAATATGCCATTGCCAATGGTGCCAATCTTACCAACAACAGTTGGGGCGGTGGAGGACGTAGCAGGGCCTTAAGAGATGTTATTCTTGCTGCGCATGAAGCTAATCAACTTTTTGTGGCTGCTGCAGGAAACAGTGGGGACGATAATGATTTCAGTCCCCATTACCCTTCCAGCTACAATGTGAGAAATATTATTTCAGTTGCCGCAACGGACCACAATGACCAATTGGCCGACTTTTCCAACTATGGAGCGACAACAGTAGACCTGGCGGCTCCGGGGGTTTCCGTGCTGAGTTCCGTTCCGGGAAATGGTTATTCAAGTTTCAATGGTACCTCCATGGCTTCGCCGCATGTTGCAGGTGCGATTGCTTTGGCCTGGGGACAGTCCCCGTATCTGAGCAACATGGAAATCAAGGAACTGCTTTTTGAAACAGTCGACCCCATTGCTGCAGTAGCAAGTAATACGGTAACAGGTGGCCGTCTCAATGTCCACGAGCTCGTCAGAAATACGCAGGGTTGGGTTAGATTAGAAACGACTTCGGGTGTAGTCCCTCCGGATTCTGCTTACCAGGTAGATGTTCTGCTGAATGCTGACGGCTTGATTGGTGATACATATGAGGTCAATCTGGTCATTACCAGCAACGATCCCTTCGCTTCCCACGAAGTGGTCCCTGTGCAATTGAGGGTGACAGATGCACCAGACGTAGAACTGGGTGCTGACTCGATAAATTTTGGGGTACAATTCACAGGTACCTTGGCAACTCGTACGCTGAGTGTGGCTAATGATGGGACCGAGGATCTTGAAATTTTGAAATTCATTTTTTCCAATAGCGTGTTCTCGGTGGACACGGCGTCACTCACTTTGGAACCAGGGCAGGAATTTGAACTTCCTATTTCATTTAATCCTTTGGTGGCGGCTGCAGAAGAGGGTCTCATGACTATTGTTACCAACGATTTTGATAAAGACACCTTGTTCGTCCGCCTATACGGAGAAGGTGTGGCACCACCGGTCATTGCCGTGTCTCCCGATAGTCTTGGTGAAGCGTTGCATACCGGTGAGGTTGCGACAAAATTTCTCACGATCGATAACAGTGCTGGCGGAAGTGATTTGATTTGGGCCATTGAAACGAACCCCAGGGCAACAAAAACCTCGAACCTGTATAACGCCTACGATAAGAAGAGCCGCACCACCGTCAATGCCGACGAGCACAACAGTGGAAAAGGAAGGGTTGGTCCAATACCGATGGACATTATCAACCAGCTCTCCGGTGAGACCCGCATTTTGTCTTGGACGAGATTTACAGATCTTTCCAGAGAGTATCCCAACACCTTGAATGCTATTTCTCAATACTTCACCGATTACACCGTGACTACCACCAGAACCAAGAATCCGGAGGTTTTGAGGGATCAACTGGCTGACGCTGATGTGTTTCTGATACCAGAACAAGAGGGTGGAAGCAACTCGCTATTTAGGTCGTTAGGTAAGAGTTGGGCTGAGGTGCTGAAAGTTTTTGTGCAGGGTGGGGGTATTCTACTGCAATGTGGCTCTTCTTCTAGTGCCCATCAAATACTCAATAAAAGTGGTTTGCTTACAGTGAGCTATCATGGTTGGGCGCCTAAGGGGATGATGATGGTGGAAGACACAACCCATGCGTTAACCTCTGGCTTGAGTTCGTTGATACCGTCACAGTATTTCATGTACGTGCTGGACTTGGAAGATAGCGAAGCCACACAACTGGTCAGTCATGATGACCATACGGCGGTGGCAATCAAGGAAGTGGGTTTAGGAAGTGTAATTTATGTGGGTTACGATTTCTATGATTATGATGATAATGCGGCCATGATCATCTCCAATGCGGTCACCTATTTGGGTAACCGTTTGGGTTGGTTAGTAGTGGATCAGACAACAGACACTCTTGCCGCAGGCAGCACTCAGGACATTGAGGTAAATTTGGATGCGGCCGGTCTCTTTGGAGGAGTGTACGAAGCTACATTGACGGTTTCCAGCAACGATCCCGTCAATTCTTCCGTGCAGGTTCCTGTCGCTTTGGAAGTTACTGCTGCTCCGGACATTATCGTTTCCCAAGATTCCCTGGATTTCGGTATTCAGTTTGTCGGAGCTCAGGTGACCAAGACCCTTACTGTCAGTAATGAGGGCACTGATAGTCTGGGCGTTACGGACGTTGCAATAGATAACCTGGACTTCGAAGCCGATACCACGGCCTTTGGATTGAAGCCAGGTGAATCTTTGGAAGTCAAGCTTACCTACTCACCTGCGGCAGTGGAAGTAGATGATATTGAACTGTTCTTCGTGAGCAATGACCGGGACGAAGATTCACTGCTTGTTCGCCTGCTGGCTGAGGCAGTAGCTCCTCCCGTAATCGTGGTGACGCCCGATAGCATTGACGAGGCACTGTTCACTGGAGAAACATCCACCCAACTGTTCACCATTGATAACAGTGCTGGCGGAAGTGATTTGATATGGACCATTGAAACGAACCCCAGGTCAACAACAACCTCGAACCTCTATAACGCCTACGATGGTGCGAAGAGCCGCACCACCGTTGATGCCGACGAGCACAACAGCGGAAAAGGAAGGGTCAGTCCTATACCGATGGACATTATCAACCAGCTCTCCGGTGAGACCCGCATTTTGTCCTGGACGACCTACGCAGATTTTTCCAGGGAGTATCCCAACACCCTGAATGCGATTTCACAATACTTCACCGATTACACCGTGACGACCACAACCACGTCTGATCCAGATGTTTTGAAGGATCAACTGGCAGATGTTGATGTATTTCTGATACCTGAACAAGAAGGTGGAAGCGCCTCGATATTTAGGTCGCTGGGTAGCAGTTGGTCTGAGGTGCTGACAGATTTTGTGGAAGGTGGAGGTACGGTGCTGCAATGTGGTTCTTACTCCGGTGCCCATCAAATACTCAATAAAAGTGGCTTGCTCACATTGAGCTATCAAGGCGGGGAATATGGTGGGATGATGATGGTTGAAGACACGAGCCATGCGGTAACTTCTGGCTTGGGTTCGCTTATACCCGTACAGAATGCTACCTACCTGCTGGTCTTGGAAGATAGCGAAGCCAAACAATTGGTCAGTTATGATGGCCACACTGCGGTGGCCTTCAAGGAACTAGGCTTGGGAAGTGTGATTTATATAGGTTACGATTTCTATGATTATGATGATAACGCGGCGATAATCATCTCCAATGCGGTCACCTATGGAAATAGACCTTTTAATTGGCTTACAGTAGATCAGACAGCCGATACGCTTGCTGCTGGGGGCACTCAGGGCATAGCGGTTGATTTTGATGCGTCCGGTCTCTTTGGAGGAGTGTATGAAGCGGTTTTGACTGTTTCCAGCAACGATCCAATCAATCCCATTGTCAAAGTTCCAGTTACCTTGGAAGTTACGGGTGTGCCTGATATTTCCTTTGACAAGACCAGGATTGATTTTCAGAATGAGTTAGTTGGTGGCTTGCTAGTGGACAGTGTACGTATAATCAATGAGGGTACTGATGTGCTGGTTATCAGTGATATTCAAACCAACAACACCGCCTATGTCGTGAATCAAACGACGATGGAAATTGCAGCTTTCGACGCTGAATTTTTGGTGATTTCCTATTCACCCAGTGAAAATAATGTAGATGGATTACTGACGATATTTAGCAATGACGAGGACGAATCCTCGGTGACGGTTGAATTGAATGTTGATGATGTCGATCCGTCCATTACCTCACTTCCAGCTTCTACTTTTGAAGAGAACGGAACTGAAACGGCTTACTTACCCACGGCAGATGAAGAGGTGGTGTTTAGTCTGGGCGAAGGTGCGGATGAGGCCTTGTTTAGTACTAACAATCTTGGGCACATAAGTTTTACAACTCCCCCTGATTATGAAGATCCACAGGACCTCAACATGGACAATGGATACGAAATTACGGTGATTGCTACAGACATAATAGGCAACAGTAGCACTCTGGATGTGACCATTACCGTGTCGGATTTGGATGAAATCCCACCAACTATCACTTCTGCTGATGCTGCCACCTTGGTTGAAAACACAGGAGGCGTCGTCTACAGTGCCTCCGCCGACGAGGCTGTAGTGTTCAGTTTAGGTAGTGCCAAGGATGAGGCGCTGTTTGAGCTATCGAATGGGACAGACATTGGTTTCCTTTCTGCACCCGACTTTGAGGATCCACGGGATGCGGATGGCGATAATCACTATGAGCTCGATATCATAGCCACGGACCTGGCGGGTAATAGCAGTTCATTGGAGATTATCATTACTGTCCTCAATTTGGATGATGATGCACCTATCATTACATCTGAGAGTGAAGTCGAATTCGTCGAAAACGGAACGGCAATTGCCTACCACGCAACAGCAGACGAACAGGTGACTTTTGCATTGGGCAACGACAAGGATGAAGCCCTATTTCAGTTCATATCTGATGATAAGATCAAGTTCATTGATGCTCCTGATTTTGAAAACCCATTGGATGCAGACGGTGACAATGCATATGAACTGGACATTTTCGCTACCGATGATGCTGGCAATGATAGCATGCTTGAGGTAATCATCATTGTGATGGATGAGGATGAGAAAGAACCTACGTTTACCTCGCCATCATTCGTGTCTTTCGACGAAAATGGTGTGGATATGGCATACAAGATCAAGACCGACGAAGTTGCCAGCTTTGCTCTGGGTGCCGATAAAGACGAGCCACTTTTTTACCTGAGCAATGGCAATAAAATCTATTTCGTCACTGCCCCGGATTTTGAAGATCCGCAAGATTCGGATGGAGACAATGTTTACTTGCTCGACGTTTTTGCAGTGGATACAGCGGGCAATACCTCTGCCATGGAACTCGCCATTGAAGTATCGGATTTGCTTGATAATGGCCCAGCTATCACCTCGCCGGATATCACATATTTCAGCGAGAACAGCACGGATGTGGCCTATGTGGCCACCGCTTCCGAACCGGCCATCTTCAGTCTGGGTACGTCGAATGATGAGTCGCTATTTGTCCTGGCTGCTGACGGAGAAGTCAGCTTTCTGGTACCTCCGAATTTTGAGGAACCTTTGGATGCCGACGGAGACAACAGATATGTGATTGAGGTGCTGGCAGCAGACCTACTGCAAAACTTCAGTAGCTTGGAGGTGGTCATCGAGGTCACCAACGTTAGGGAGTCGCTTATCAGCGGTGATCTGAATGACGACGGAATCATTGGCGAAGATGAGATCGCCGGGGACGTCAATATGGATGGAATCATCGGAATTGGAGAGATCGCTGGTGATGTTGATGGGGATGGTACCATCGGAGTTGGTGAGATCGCAGGAGACATCAATGGAGACGGTGTTATCAACCGGGATGAGGAAGGAAGAATTGATGGTATTGTGGAGATTGCAGGAGATATTGATGGAGATGGCACCATTAACGGTGATGAGATTGCAGGTGATGTGAACGGAGACCTGCAAATTGGTGATGACGAAATCGCCGGTGATGCTGATGGCGACCGGTCCATTGATGATACCGAGATGGTTGGCGATATCGATGGGGATGGTAGCATTGGAGCTGG
Organism: Cyclobacteriaceae bacterium; assembly: GCA_965601475.1. Taxonomy (GTDB): domain Bacteria; phylum Bacteroidota; class Bacteroidia; order Cytophagales; family Cyclobacteriaceae; genus JAWPMT01. Next base: position 5,071,719 of record OZ271832.1, read on the forward strand.
AGAAATGGAGGGAGATACGAATGGAGACGGTTTCCTCAATGAGGAGGACCAGGCCGTACTCTCAGTGGAGCACTTGGTAGATATCAGATTATTCCCGAATCCAGTTCGAACCATACTGCATATTGACATGGGTGCGGAGCAGTCAGCGATGCCTGTACAGGTAGTCAACATGTCCGGGCAGGTGCTAATCGATGTTACGCTGGATCGACATCAGGGTGCCATCGATGTCCAGGCCCTTAAGGCCGGAATTTACCTACTGCAAGCGACGGTGGATGGAGAGGTGATGGCATGGAGATTCTCCAAGCAATGATGGAGGGAGGTTAGCGACCTTTCCCTGCGGACTGTTCTTCACGGCAATTCAGATGGGTATTTTCGATAGTCATAGTGGGGGAGAAACACTTCAGATATTTTGCCTCGCCCTTGACTGAGGAAGTCCTGTTTTTGTATCTTCCGATTCATGGAGGTCAAGCGACTGTTCTTTGAAAGCCAAAAGGTGAGGCCACCCATAACCTTTAAGGGTAGTGAAATTGGTATTTGGGGGGAGCAAAACTATTTCGTACCTATTGAGTCCATAAGGATATATGTGTTCCATAAGGAAAATGTGGACCGGCAATGGATAGCATTTAGTGAAATCTATGAATGGATATATATCTCAACCGAGAAGGATGATTTTATTGAATTCCTGCTGAGGACTCTACCATTCCATGAGCGTTTTGAAATGACCAGTGGTAAAAACCAGGAAAGGGACTCAATCTACCTGGAGGGCGGTGCATTATACATGTTCTATTCTTATCGAAAGTTCTTTATTTGGGACATCGAAAATAAAGAGCTACCATTAGGCGAAGTCAAGCACTCCAGAAGGTTCTACAGTTGGGCAGACAATGTTGGTATGCGTGCTCTGTCGACAGAAGAATATACATTGACCGCAAAGGAGGAGGACCTATTGCAATCACATAGCAACGACCTCTTCACATTTGGATTTCATCACCAGTCCAGCGCTCGGTTTTTTCTGACCAGTAAAGTGGATTCCGGGCAGCATTTCTACTTGGTGCAATATTTGGAGAAGACGCATTTCTTTTCAAGTCAATACTATGACCAAGCGGTGGATTTATCTCGCCTGACTCTTATTGAACTAGTGGGTGAAGAGCGTTCCTTCAATATTTTGACTTTGCCAGGATTGGATGCACTTGTTTTCAAAGATGCGCAGGTTTTTGCGGATTATCTCAAGCAAAATGGTATCCAGAATTATCGAAAAATGATTCTCTCAGAAGATGTGAAGGAGACTCAAACTGGGAAGAAAACCTGGTACTTCAAACTTGCCAATGACGAGTTTCTGTTAATCAATGAGAGCCTGGATGAGAATTACACGGAGGGTCAAATGTTTTTGGAGGGGCATTTGCAGAAAATATTCTATTGGAGTGATGAGCACAAGAAGCCCTCGGTTATCGAGTTACTAGACCAAACACTAAAGGAAGTCTGGAAAGGCAATTGGGACGATGTACACGCCCCAAAGGTTTTGAAAGATTTTGTAATTGAAAAGAACAAGCTGCAAAAGAGACAATCACTCGAAGGCAACTTAGGCTGCATTGGAATAAGCCTGGTTGTCTTACTCGTTATCAGTTTGTTGATCTACTGGATCTTTTGGTGATTTGGCTATATCAGTATGTGTTTGAGGAGACTAGACATCTAAAATCACCTTCAAATAGAATGATATGATCGAGTGATAAGAAGCGACTAAGCGTCCGATATTGAATGAATGGCGACCCTTCCTCTGTGCCATTTTGTTGATTCGAACCTTATTTCCCAATACAAAATTTTGAGAAAATATTGGCGAGGAGGTCATCGGTTGTAATCTCCCCGGTGATTTCCCCCAAGTGAAATAGCGCCTGGCGGATGTCCATGGCCAGAAAGTCGTTGGTGATTTCGCTTTCAACACCTGCCAGCACCCTCTGAAGTGCACCCTTTGTATTGGTCAGGCACTCAAGATGTCTTACCGAGGTGACCACTGTGCTCTCTGTGGTGATCTCACCGAAGCTTGTGTGGTTGACCAGCTTCTCGCGTACCAACTCCAGATTGATTTTGTCTTTAGCGGAAATGACCATGCTATCCTCGTGGATGCTGCTCAGATTTCTGGGAGATAGGTCTGATTTGTTCCCAATTACAAAAAATGGAATGCCTAGGCCCGAGACTTCCTCAATTTGCGACCTTATGGACGATTCTTCATCTGCACTCAGGTCAATGAGTAATATGATCACGGCAGCCTGGCGCATTTTTTCCCGCGTCTTTTGTACCCCGATCGATTCAATTTTGTCGCTGGTCTCTCGCAAACCAGCCGTATCAATGAATCGGAATAATACGCCTTCTATGTTTATGGTGTCTTCGACTGTATCCCGCGTGGTGCCGGGAATATCGGACACAATAGCCTTGTCTTCATTCAACAATGCATTGAGTAAGGTGGATTTACCGGCATTGGGTTTGCCCGCTATCACAACGGGTACACCTTTTTTTAGGGCATTGCCTAGTTCGAAACTGCGGATCAGCCCATTTATGGTTTTGAGTATGCGATTGACCAGTTCCGAGAGTTCCACTCTGCTGGCAAACTCTACATCCTCCTCTGAGAAGTCCAATTCCAGCTCGATCATAGAGGCGAAATGGATCAACTCCTCTCGAAGTTGCTGAATCTCCCCGGAGAAGCCTCCACGCATCTGCTTCATTGCTGCGCTATGGGCTGCTTCCGATTCTGCCGCAATCAGATCGGCTACTGCCTCAGCCTGGGCGAGATCAAACCGGCCGTTGATGAAGGCTCGCTGTGTGAACTCACCCGGTTTGGCGAGTATGGCACCAGCTCCAATGAATAGTTTGAGTATCGACTGAATAATGTAATTGGAACCGTGACAAGATATTTCAACGACATCTTCCTTCGTGAAGGAGTTTGGGCCTTTGAATATCGTAACAACCACTTCATCAATGATATGCTCACTAGCTCTTATGGTACCGAAATGAACCGTGTGAGATGGTTGTTTTTCCAGATCTTTGCCCTTAAAGGCCTGATTGACCAGCATGATCGCATCATTGCCTGATAGCCTGATCACACCTATTGCTCCAATTCCTGGGGGTGTGGACAGCGCTATAATTGTAGGGGTATCCATCAGCTCAGGATCCTCCAGATTTGAGCTACCAGGAATGTGACCACAAAGCCTACAATGACGGGAAGAATACTGGAAACCGTCGTCCATTTCCAACTCTTCGTCTCCTTGTATATGGTATAGATTGTCGTGCTACAAGGATTGTGTAGCAAGCTAAATAACATGAGATTGATTCCCGTGAGTAACGTCCAGCCTCCCGCTTTGAGTATCTCTGCTGTAGCCAATGGGGAGTCCAATTCAAACATGACCCCCTCTCCGGCACCAACACCCAGAAGGCCAAGTTTGGCTACTGTCAACATTAGAATGGTGGGAATCACGATTTCATTCGCCGGAATAGCCACTATGTAAGCGAGCAGGATCACCCCATTCAAGCCTATATAGAGTCCAAACCCATCGAACCAATCGATTGTGAGGTTGGCAAGCGAGTCACCACCAACGTTAATGTTGGATATCAGCCAAATTACCAGGCCGGCCGGAGCTGCAAAAATGATCGCACGCCACAGTACAATCAGCGTTCTATCAATGAGCGAGGTATACAAAGTCTTCCAAAAGCGAGGAGGTCTGTAGGGAGGAAGCTCCAGGGTGAACGTCGAGACTTCGCCCCTCAGGATCGTACGAGAAAGGAACCAACTCGTGCCAAACATGAAGAAGACACCCAGCAGCGCCACGAAGATCACGGCACCTGTAGCGGCCAAACCGCTGAACTGCTGTGGCACAAGCACACCAATGAAGATCGTAGCAATCAATATCTGCGTGGGCCATCGGCCATTGCAAAGGCTGAAATTGTTGGTGATGATCGCAATCAATCGTTCCCTCGGACTGTCGATGATCCGGGTGGAAACGACACCGGCAGCATTGCAGCCCCAACCCATTGTCATCGTCAATGCTTGCTTACCATGTGCGCCGGCCCTTTTGAACAGTGAATCCAGGTTAAAAGCCACCCTCGGCAGATAGCCAAAGTCCTCCAACAACGTGAATATTGGAAAGAAGATGGCCATGGGAGGTAGCATCACAGAGATGACCCACGTAACAGCCAGGTAAATACCGTCGATCAGTAAACCATCAATCCACCAGGGTATTCCAATGCTGGCAGAACCCTGCTTCAGTAGCGGGTAAAGTGTGTCGAGAAACAGCGTCGCCAACATGCTTGAGGGATAGTTTGCTCCTTCGATGGTTAGCCACAAGACCACTGACAAAATCATCAGCATGATCGGAAAACCAAGATTTTTGCTGGTAAGCACTTTGTCCAGTGCCCTGTCAAAGCTATAGCTGATCTTCCGGTCAGGTTTGTTTTCAGACCTTCCGCTAATGTTTGCCGCATCTGCATAGATGCTCTCCGTGAGCTGATCGTGAAAATCATTCCCTACCTGCCATCGCAACTCTGATGCTGTCGCGAGTAAATCGTCAATCTTTTCCTCCTTCATCAGCTATTCCGTCAAAAATTCATTTTCTCTTACAGCCTCTATTATGCGTTGATCACCATCCAGTAGGCGCATGGCAATCCATCTTGTATTGGGTAGGCCCGGATAGAGGTTTTGCAGTTTTGAGGATAGTGCACCAATCGCTTTTTCGACTTCCTTTGACAATGACTTGATCCGATGAGGTTTTGTCGAAATAGATTGTGTGGCTACCTCGTGCACTACATTCAGGAGCTCGTTGATTCCTTTCTGACTCCTGGCCGAGGTTGGCACTACCGGTACACCCAGGTCTTTGGAAAGCATACGATCATCAATTTCAATGTCGTGCCTTTTGGCTTCGTCCATGAGGTTAAGGCATACCACAACCTTATCGGTAATCTCCAGTACCTGCAGGGTAAGATTGAGGTTTCGTTCAAGGCGTGAAGCATCCACGACTACTATGGTCACGTCTGGTTGCCCAAAGAGAATGAAGTTCCTGGCGACCTCTTCGTCAGTGGATGTTGACAGTAGCGAGTAGGTCCCGGGCAGGTCCACAAGTTTGTACTTCTTATCTCCATATTCGTACCCGCCCTCAGCGCGTGTCACGGTTTTGCCAGGCCAATTACCCGTATGTTGGCGCAAGCCTGTCAAAGCATTGAATATTGTACTCTTTCCAGTATTGGGATTGCCTGCCAGCGCTACCACATGATCAAAACTTGAGACATCGATGCCGAGTTTCTTAAGCTGTGCCGCGTTGTGAAATACGCAATCATCGCAATCAGAATGTACTACACTACTCATAATTCCTTTTCTATTAATATGAAGTCAGCCTGGTCGTTCCTGAGTGCCACAATGGTATTGCGTATGGAGTAGGCTTTTGGTTCTTTCAGTGGATTCTCGAATTCTGCCTCGATCCTGCTTCCGGGCACAAAACCCAAATCCAGTAGGCGACGCCTGTTGGAACCCCGGCAGTCTCTGGCAATACCTAGGATTTTAGCTTCTTCACCGGGATTCAATGCCGACAGCCTCACCGCCTTGGCTTCATAAATCTCCTGCTTCGACAGGGGGCTCACACTGACATTGCTGGCCACGATGGTAGATAGTCGATGAGAGATTCCCTCAGACTTCAAATCCACACTTTGGTCGCTGTTCTCGATGACGATGATCTGTGCTCCGATGCTTAACTTGTGAGAAAGGATCTGGCGGTAAATCGATTCTGGTTCATCCTCGATATGAACAATTTTCGCTGGTACTCCTGGTTCGAGGGTAGTCAGGGATTGCCATTTGATTTCTATCATTTCGCCTGTCGCAGTAGGGATGGGATCGCCGTGGGGATCAAACCGAGGATGCCCCAACTCATCACTCAACGACTGTGTTTTCCTTTCATCTAGTCTGTGCTCTTTCATTTCAGCCAGCTGATGCCAATCCACTGGTTGGAACCCGGTCTTTTCGGCCAGGTACTTTTCCCAGAGCCGATGAACCCTTATGATTTTTAGTGCATAATCCTGTCCCTCTGACGTGAGGGAAATGGTATCATTCTCCAGACGGACTAACGCTTTCTGGGTCATCTCCTCAACCAGTTTGATGAGCTTACGGTGGGAGAGACGAAGGGCTCCCGCCATGGCGTTGAGGCTTGCTGCCCGCCCTCCATACTCGACATGAAACAACTGCTTCAGGATATCCTCAATTTGTTCCTTCTTGCTATGTCGGACGTTTTCTATGAACCATGAGGAATTGAAAAATCTGATCACCCCATAGGTAGCCAAAATGAGGGAGGCAAAAACGACGAGTGAAAGTATGGGGTCAGGGTACATAGCTTCTCTAATTCAATTTCCTTACTGATAGGTATTGGGCGATGGTCCTGGACAGGATGGCACTTTTGCCTTCGACTAACTGGATCTCGATCGATCCGTCAAAATCGATGATGTCTGTAATGTGAATTTTCGAACCCAACCTCAAACTTAGTCGGTCAAGATGTTGCAGCAAGCGAGGGTCGTCATTGCCAACGGTAACAAGTACACAGTGATCCTTGACCTTCATCTCAGTTAGCGGAATCGCCTCACCAATCTTGAAATTTCCATGCTTGTCAGGTATCGGGTCTCCATGGGGGTCTACGGCGGGCTCACCCAAAAACTTATCCAGCCTGTCGATGAGAAGGGGAGATTTGACATGCTCCAATTGCTCAGCAACTTCATGGACCTCGTCCCAGTTGAATGACAGTTTCTCATGCAGGAATACTTCCCACAATCTGTGCTTGCGAATTACATTCAAGGCAATGGTGTCGCCTTTACTGGTAAGACTTACGCCCTTATATTTTTCGTAGACGATGATATCCTTTTTGGAGAGTCGCTTGATCATGTCACTGACTGTAGCAGGCCTTGTGGACATGTATTCGGCCAGGGCATTTGTGGATACATTGGTGCCTGATTCCTTAGCCAGATGGTAGATAGCCTTGATGTAATTTTCCTCCGTGTAGCTAAGGTTCTGGGCCATGCAGTAAAGATAATTACTATTTTTAGATTAATCTAAAAAAATATTTAGATGATTAAATATGGAAATTTATAAGCCTTTTTAAATCAGCCTATTACAGTGCTTCATAATAAGTATCACATCATTTATTTGCGGTCATGGTTTTGGTCCTGATTGAAAGCCTTCACCTTGGCCATTCGTCATTCGACGAAGAAATATTTCAATGCTTGCTTTGACAATAAAGTCAGTTTTACTTCTATTTGGAGACCAAACCCGCAAGGAATTTTTTCATTTGAAAAGAAACTAAATGGAACTAAAGAATTTGATAGAAGCAGCCTGGGATGATCGGTCTTTACTTCATGACAAGGAGATCACAGTGGCTGTTAAAACTATCATTGACGATTTAGACAATGGCAAGCGTAGAATAGCCGAACCCGGCCCCGACGGTTGGGAGGTGAATGACTGGTTGAAGAAGGCAGTGATCCTCTATTTTCCATTGATGAAAATGCAGCTCATTGAAATCGGACCCTTTCAGTTCCATGACAAAATCAAATTGAAGTCGGGCTACGATCAGCTAGGTGTAAGGGTCGTACCACATGCCATTGCACGATATGGATCTTTCATCAATCAGAACACAGTCTTGATGCCTTCATACATCAACATCGGGGCCTATGTGGATGAGGGAAGTATGGTTGATACCTGGGCAACAGTAGGCAGTTGTGCACAGATTGGTAAGCATGTTCACCTCAGTGGTGGTGTCGGCATAGGTGGGGTACTGGAACCTGTGCAGGCAGCTCCTGTGATTGTGGAAGATGGGGCTTTCTTAGGGTCCCGGTGTATTGTGGTTGAAGGTGTTCATATTGGGAAGGAGGCGGTACTCGGTGCCAATGTGGTGTTGACAGCGAGCTCGAAAATCATTGATGTTACAGGGGAGGAGCCCAAGGAATATCGGGGTCACGTACCTGCTCGATCGGTGGTGATACCGGGGAGTATTCCCAAGAGGTTTCCCGCCGGGGAATACAATGTACCCTGCGCTTTGATCATCGGTAAGCGCAAGGAAAGCACGGACAAAAAGACATCTCTCAATCAGGCACTGAGAGAGAATGATGTGGCGGTTTAGTCAGAAAGGCACGGATTTTGCAACCTCGCTTTCAAAACAATTTGGAGTGCGACAGTTTATTCTAACACTTTCATTCAGTGTGCTTGCAGCCATGGGGCACACGCAGGTCACCTGGTCTGTCTATCCATTTGAGCAGGGCGAGTACCTTGAGTACAAACTCAATTATGGTTGGTTCTCCATTGGGAAGGCCTCATTCAGATTGGATGAGGTGAGGGACAGTATGAATTGCAACAGTTGCCTGGCCATCAAAGTTGAGGGTGGCAGTTCCGGGTTCTTGAATGTATTTACCACGGTGGAAGATGAATGGGGTGCGTTGGTTAGGAAAGATGATCTGCAACCCGTCTACACCTACAGGGATATCAAAGAAGGTAAGTACAGATTGGAGGAAGATATTCACTTCGACTACGAGGAGGGTACCATTACGGTAGAGCAGTACAAAGCACATAAGAGTGTACCTCAACGACCAACCAGGTATTTTGAATTTGATACTGAGAAGGGTGTATATGATATGCTAGGCGGCATGATGAAAATCAGAGCCTTGGACCTCAATCAATTTGAAGCTGGGGACACCATCGCATTGGATGCTTTCTTTGAAGACACGTTTTATGATTTCAAAGTGGCTTACATGGGAAAGGAACGGGTGAAGACCAAAGTGGGGAAGATTGTATCGCACAAGCTATTGCCAATTATGCCTGAAAATTCTGTGTTTGATGGTAAGAATTCCCTGACCTTTTGGGTGTCCGCGGATCTGAATCAACTACCTGTGAAAGTGACTGCCGACATGTTTATTGGCAAGGCATCCTGCGAAATTGTCGGCTATCGCAACCTAAAATACGGCGGCGATTCCGATTAACCTACCTAGCTTTGCGCCTTCATTTTAGAATCTTATGAGAAGGATTGCTCAGCTTTTATTACCGTTCATTTTGTTTTCGTGCAGTACCGGCGATACGAATCGGGGAGATCAGTTGTTCCAGCAAGGCAAATACAAGGAAGCTGTCGTCGCTTACGACGATCACCTTGCTTCCAATCCGGCTGATGTCAAGACGTTGTACAATAGGGGAAGAGCTTACGAGGAGCTGGGTCAGGCTTCTTCGGCTATTGCTGATTTCGAGGCGGTGCTGGAGAAGGATGAACGCAATGTGCAGGCTTTTCTCAGTCTCGCAAAAGTCTATTACAATGAAGGTAAGTTTTCGCTGGCGTTAGTCAATGCGGGCAAGGCACTGAAGCTGAATGAGAACCTGGCACAGGCCCATTTCCTGGAAGCCAGATCCCGTCACCAGTTGGGATATTTTGAAGGCGCTCTGGAGTCCTACAGCCTGGCCATAAAGCTCGATAAAGATTTCGGCGAAGCCTATCTCTACCGAGGAGCACTAAAGGTTCAACTCAATAAAGGTCGGTTGGCTTGCGAAGATTTCCGAAAAGCCGTCAATCTGGAGGTGCCCGGAGGTAAAGAAGCCATCACAAAATACTGCAATTGATGGCGGTGAGTGACTACTCGGGGGCTTTCGAAAATGTCGAAACCCCATTTTACTTCTATGACCTGGAGGTCCTTCGTAGGTCGATGCAAGCAGCCAAATCGGAGATTGAGGGACATCCATTCCAAATACACTACGCACTCAAAGCCAACACGAATAAACGGATACTCAGGGAAATCCAATCTTTTGGCTTCGGGGCCGATTGCGTATCGGGCAATGAGGTCTTGCGGGCACTGGAAGTAGGGTTTCCGAAGGAGCATATCGTCTTTGCTGGAGTTGGCAAGACCGACAAAGAGATTGCTATCGGACTGGATGCAGAGATCTTCGCCTTCAATGTGGAGTCTATTCAGGAGTTGGCGGTGCTGGAAGAAATGGCGGGACAAAAAGGCAAACGATCCAGGTTTGCACTCAGGCTGAACCCCAATGTGGATGCTGGTACCCATGAATACATCACCACGGGAAAGCGCAACAATAAGTTTGGTGTCACTTTCCAGGAACTGCAAGCCTCCATTCCCTTTATCAAGTCCCTGAAGCATTTGGAATTCATCGGCACGCACTTTCACATCGGCTCCCAAATCACGGAACTCGATCGTTTCTCGCATTTGGTGGAAAAGGTCAATGAAGTACAGGAGCTGCTGGTGCGTGAAGGCTTTGATTTGCCCCATCTGAATGTCGGAGGTGGGCTGGGCATCGACTATGATGCGCCGGACCTGGCGGCAATACCGGATTTCAAAACCTATTTCAGCTTCTTTAAAAAAGAGCTGAAGCTTAGACCTGGCCAGACTTTACATTTCGAATTGGGCCGCTCGCTTGTCGGGCAATGTGGGTCCCTGGTGACCAGGGTACTCTACAACAAACCAGGTGATGGCACTACCTTTCTGGTGGTCGATGCTGGTATGACGGAACTCATTAGACCCGCATTATATCAAGCACACCATGTGATCGAGAACCTTCGTCCTGGTGGTAATTCGCAGCAGGTGTTTGATGTAGTGGGGCCCATTTGTGAAACTTCCGATGCTTTTGCAAGAGGCATCCAATTGCCGGTCAGTGAGCGTGGTGATTTATTGGCCATACGTTCAGCAGGAGCATATGCCGAAGTGATGAGTAGCCGCTACAATTTGAGAGATCCTGCGCCGTCGGTGTTCAGTGATGATCTTGCTTAGAAGGCTGTGTAGGTTTCCATTTCCTTCAATCGCTCCTTTTTGCCTGGGGATACTTCGAAGAATGTCTTAATGGACTCGTGACTGTTTTTCTGGGGTAGATACACTTCAAAATGAAGATGAGGACCTGAGGAAAACCCCGTATCGCCGCTAAGACCAATAACCTGGCCTTTAGATACCCGATCTCCGACACTTACCAGGCTTCCCTTTTTCTTGAGGTGTACATAGTCCGCAAAAGAACCATCTTCATGGTAGATGGATATGCGATTGGCGTAGTCCAGGCAACTGCGATCAGGGCAGCCGCGGTTGGAGTCTTCTTTTACCTCCATCACCAAACCGCCTCTGGCTGCAACAATCTTGGTGCCTATGGGTACGGTGAAATCAATGGCATTTTTACCCTGATGCGAAAAGGAACCGTTATAACCCTGACTCATAATGTAGCTTTCACCTGCCTGGAAAGGTAATCCATAGGCGAAGTCATCATCATGCCGGTCATTGTAGTCACCTTCGTAGTAGGTGAATTTCGAACTGTAGCCCCAGCTCTTTCGGACGTTTTTGGGTCCGAACGTTGCCAGCTGTACTGTTTCACCGGTCGGCTCCAGGACCAGCTTCAGGGGGAATTGTTTATTGCTGGTTAGGTTGGTTCCGTCAATCACAATTTCCAGGGTGTAGGGTACGAGTCCCTCATTAACGCCATATAGTGCCAGACCATCGTCCGTCTTTTGGTCGAAGATCTTTACCGGATCCTCCTCGTTATTCTTTTTTTGCGCGGGACTGACGTGGACCAATACAAGGCATAGGAGGAAAAAGCATACTTTGGTTCGCATCGATCGATTCTTTGGTTTGCCAGTAGACACTAAACGTATTTATAAACACCTGTAATTTGCATTTTTCCATTCTTGATTTGAAATTTTACAATTAAATAACATTCCTTTGCCCCTGTTTTAAGCTTCGACAGAAACTAACTATTCAAATTCCTATTATGAAAAACTTATTCTCTAAAAGCCTATTGTACCTAGGTGTGCTCGGTCTTTTGGTACTGGCTGCGTGTTCCGACGACGACGAAGGTGATGACGTAGATCCAGTTATTGGTACATGGAACTTCGTGTCTGCGACGATCACTGGAATCACAGTGGATGGCGCTGACATCAATGCATTCTTTACAGCAGCCGGTCAGGCACAAGGTCTGCAAGATGAAGCACTCACTGCTTTTGTAGATCAGTCAGTATCATTGTTTGAAAGTGGTGTTCTTGCTACTTTCCAGGGCCTTACAGCCGATTTCAATGCGGATGCAACTTACTCAATCAACTTGTCCACCGGCCCTACTACAGGTGGCTGGGTGGCCAACGCGGACAATACTGTTTACACGCTAAGCCCAGATCCGGATGATGAAGATCCGAATCCTGTGGATTTGTTCTTCAACGTGGTTACGTTGACAGCTACAGATGCCAACTTCACATTTGATTTCCCACAGGCTACTGATTTGACAGGCGATGGTATGGACAACATCATCGTGGCAAGTCTTGACATGAACCTGACAAAAGCACAATAAGCGCTTTTTAGATATTGTATAATGGAGCGGCCCGGATTTCGGGCCGCTTTTTTTGTTTGTGGAGATGCGCCCCACAATCGCGTGAGTCAAAATGCTCCAGTTGTCTAGGATTGTAGCCAATTCTCAGCCATTTCAGACGACAAATCCACCAAAAACAGAAACTACTCTCCTGGCACCGGTCAGGTATTTGACAGGCTCTGTTTATCTTGGTTCCTTCCATCAAACAAATTATCATGAAACATCTTTCAACATACGTCATAGCCTTATTGGCAATGAGCTCTATGGCATTCGCGCAGGGAGATCTCAAATTTCCAGGTTTAGACAAGAGCCCCGTAGACATAGCCATTTACAGTGTCGAAAAGCAGCCTGTAGCAAAAGTGATATACGGCCGACCACAGAAGAAGGGTCGTGAGGTCTTTGGAGGACTGGTTTCCTATGGCAAGGTATGGCGTACAGGCGCCAATGAAGCTGCGGAAATCACCTTCTACAGAGATGTGACGCTTGGCGACAAACAGGTTAGTGCAGGAACCTATGCCTTGTTTACAATTCCCGGGGAGGAAGAGTGGACGGTCATTCTCAATTCACAACTCAATCAATGGGGGAGCTACGGCTACGATCAGTCAAAGGACGTGGCAAGGGCAACAGCCAAGGTAGCTGACCTTTCTGCGGAGGTAGAAGCCTTCGCAATCGTCTTCAGCAATGATGGCATGCTCACTTTCGCCTGGGACAAAACCATGGCGCAGGTGGCGATCAAGTAAAGAAAAGCAATAAGGGCATGAGTCCATGCGGCTCATGCCTGCTCACTATTGGAGGTGCCTATTGGTTTTGGCTATTTTGCTCGATCGCAGGAGGTCGTTGCAGGAGGAAGCTCCCGGTTTCCCAAATCTAAGCAGCTTGGGCTCCAGATCAATCCAGGTCGAAGTTGTAAGCCGCCACAATCAAAGCGGGCCACAAAGGCGACATGTCTAAGATTCTTGGATCCATTGGCCACCTGTCCCAAATTTTACCACTTATGATATTGTCCTGGACCATCGATTACCTATTGGGACTACCGTCCTTAGGTGTGAGATTACTGTATTTAGGACATTTCGCGCGATGACCAATTTCGTAGCGCACAGACCCAGAGCCGGGCAGTAAAGGCCTGAGAATTTGGAGGACCGGAGTTTGCTATATCTTCACGGTGAGATACCCAATCCATGAACGCGATCTACTTCACAGGTGTGGGCCAGGCCATTCTGGTATCGGCACTCTTGCTTTCCAAGCAGCATAGACGACCTGTGGATTTCATTCTTGTCGTGTGGATGGTGCTTAGCGCGTTTCAGCTGGTCTTTTTCTATCTCAATTTTGTTGACGTGGTCGATGCCTTCCCCCCCAGGCTGATGCTCACGGGAGGACTCATGCAGTTTATCGGGGCTCCGTTATTATTTATTTATATCCGCAGCCTGACCCGGCCATATTGGAAGCCAAGGGAAATTGTACCCCATGCCATACCCTTTATATTCTTCTTCGTACTTTTCCAGATCCTGTATCAAGGCGGCAACATGTTTGTCAGTGATGGATTTATTCATGTGCGGGTAGCCAATGAATTGGCGAAAAACTATTCTTCTTTTCTGGCCTTGACCTCGCTGATCTATCCCCTTGTCAGTTTGCGGGCATTGCGGCAGCATCGCAGGCAAATTGAAAACGAATTTTCATACAATGAAGAGATTACGCTGAATTGGCTGAATCATTGGGTGATTCTGGAATTGATGGGCTTTGTGATCAGCTACCTGGTCATATGGGCCGCGGAGTTTGACATTTTGGAATATGTACAAAGCTTCCAGGTACTCGCCGCAATCATCCTGCTCAATGTCTTTATCGTCGGTTTTTTTGGATTGAAACAACCGATTATTTTCGAAGAGGAAAGGAATGATCAGTCCGAAGAGAAGTATCAGAACTCAAGGCTAGCAGCGGAAAGGGTCAAAGAGATTGTGGCTACGTTGGAAGGTCACATGGTTAATGACCAGCCCTTTCTTGACCCTAAATTGTCTCTCAATGTGTTGGCCCAGCAGATCAACGTGTCGAAGCACGACCTCTCGCATGTCCTGAATGAAGGACTGGAAACCAATTTCTACGATTTTGTGAATCGACACCGGGTTCAGTCATTCAAGCAACGCGTTGCCAGCGGAAAATATGGTCACCTAAGCACACTGGGTTTGGCACTGGATTGTGGATTCAACTCGAAGTCATCTTTCAACCAGGTCTTCAAGAAAATGGAAGGTCTCACGCCCACTGAGTATAAGAAAACCCTGACCTTACCCGCGCAATAGGTCCAAATGGGTCGGTTTGGACGCTCGGCCTTTCGTTTTGACTGAGTTTTGGTAAAAAAACTCAAGATGAAAACTTTCAATTTTTTTGCGGCAATACGTGCATGGCGTGATAGCTGGATCTACGTGCTCGCCAATGTGCTTAGCCTGGGTGTGGGTTTTTCGATCTGCACCATTGGCTATTTCAATTTGGACTTCAATTACAATTTCAATGCGTTCTTTCCGAATGCCTCGGAAGTGTATAAGGTGAATTCGGTCCTGGAAAGCCCGTCGGGTGTCCGCACCTCAAGTGCAAGTCCTTTTGCGCTGGCAGCGCAATTTACAGATGGGCAGGATGTTCGGGCTTCGAGGATCACCTATGGCTCAGGCGTTTCGCGGGTAGAAGATAGGCTGTTCAGCGAACGTGTGGGCTATTGCGACCCTGGATTTCTCGAGATGTTTCCATTTGGCACCAGTGACGGTAGGATTGCCGGACTCACCAGCACGAAGGAAGTGATTTTACATCGGCGCACTGCGGATCGCCTTTTTCCCGACGGCAAGGCAGTGGGCCAGGACCTGGAGATGGAGATTCAGGGTCATCGCACGACCTTCCGGGTCAGGCAAGTCATTGAAAAATATCCCGAAAACACCAGTTTCTATTTCACGGTACTGCTCCACATGGAAGTGTACGAAAATCTACATGCCCTGACGGCCACTGATTGGTCCCATCGTATCGATGCAACTTTTGTGCAGGGTGAAATGGCCCCAGGAGGCTTGGTGGATGAACTCAACGCATTCCTGGATTTTCAAAACAGGGAAGAAGGTCTGAAGGTGCTGCGATATGAGTTGATGGACGCCAGGGAATGGCCATCGCATGCTTCCTCCTTGTTAGACAATGTCTTTAGACATGGCCTGCATCCCGCTTCGGTTTTGGGTACTGTGAGCTCTGCCATCTTTGTATTGCTATTGGCTTGCTTCAATTTCATCAATACGAACCTGGCGCTGGCAGGGAAACGGATGAAACAAATGGCGGTGAAGAAGGTGATGGGAGCAGGAAAACGAGAGATCCTCGTTCAACTGTTGGTTGAAAATACGCTACTTGTGGTAATGGCACTGGGGGTCTCAGTAGCGATTTCCTACTTTCTTTTTCCGTATTACAATGCGATGTTCCCGTTCAACATCGTCCAGATGGACTTCATCCAAATGGGTCCGTTTCTGGGTTTTACCCTGCTGTTGGTCAGCATTGTGGTGTTGGCTTCGTCGCTGTATCCAAGCCGGTTTATCAATAAGGTTCCGCTGCTTAGCGTATTTCGAGGCAGTTGGCAACAGGCCTCCAACCGCAGAATATTGGCGGTATTGCTAGCGTTGCAATTCATAATATGCTTTTACAATATTTTCAGTCTTTTGATTTTCTCGGAAAATGCCGGATATCAAAGAAATATGGATAGGGGCTATGATGTGGAAAGTGTACTCAACGTTCCGGCCGGTACAAGTCAGCAGCAGCGCGTATTGAAGGCGGCGTTGGAAGCAGAACCCCTCATCGAGCAAGTGGCAAGTACAGCGCATGTTATCGGTTTCAATCATGATCAGGTGGATGTGGCTTTTGGCGGAGCCGTCCACTCCGTTGCGATGTTTGGGGTGGGAAATGAATACATGGAGACGCTTGGCGTGGAGCTCATAGAAGGGCGTGACTTTCGATCCAATGAATCGCCTGGAAACACCATTCTCGTCAACGAAACCTTCAAAGAATTGGTAGGTCAGGAAGTACTGGACCAAAATCTTCGTTTTGAAACAACGTCATATCGGGTGGTGGGTGTTGTGAAGGATTTCAACCTGAGAACAATCCTATTGAAGAATAAGATCAAGCCTACAGTGATCATGCTGTCGTCGGACTCACTGCTAGCCCATAGTGTCGTTTCCTTTGATAAGAAGAATGCTCATGTTGTCGATGATGCGGTCAAGGCGGTCTGGTATGAGCTCTTTCCGGATCAGCTCTACAAGGGCTATTTCCAGGAAAAGGTGTTGCGCCCGCTTGAGGAAACCAACAACATCATTTTGAACATCAATTCGTTCGTGGCTGTTGCGGCATTGTTGATTTCAATCATTGGATTATACTCTGCAGTATCGTTGAGTGTGCAAAGGCGCATTAAGGAATTTGGCGTACGCAAGGTCCTTGGTGCCAGTACCTGGGGTATTGCCTACCTGCTCAATAAGGATTTGATCTTGATTCTTGCCGTGGCTGGAGCCATCGGTTTGACCAGCGGATATTTCTTCATCGACAATTTGTTGGACATTATTTACGCCTACCATCTGGAAATTGGTGTGAGACACTTTCTTTTTCCGATACTTGCGGTCGCTTCAGCTGTTTTGATTGCGATAGGCACCAAGGTGCACCATGCCGCAAATGCAAATCCTGTTGAACAATTGAGAGCCGAATAAACATGAAATATCTTATCCTAGCTACATTGGTCTTTGTGTCTATCATGGCCACGGGCCAGTCTACCGATACCCTGAGGGTCAAGGTTAGTAACATTGAGGAAATCAAAGGTGCCATTATGATGGCGGTCTACGACAAGGAGGAATTGTTCATGGGTAAAGAGGCCGTGGCCAGCGCACGTGTCCCTGTTGAAAACCACGAACAGTGGATCGCATTTGACAATTTGACCTATGGAGAATATGCCGTGATCACTTACCATGACGTCAATGGAAATGGTGAATTGGATACCAACTTTTTCAAGATACCGAAAGAGCCTTACGGTTTTTCCAATGTCGATGGCGGTTGGATCAATATACCGAGTTATAAGAAGTCGCGGTTTGATTTCACCAAACAAAAAAAGTCGATTGAGATTGCGCTGAAGTAAGCCGCGGAGCTTCTCACCCAGGCGTTGTCATGACTTTTCCGGCCGGTGCATTGCAAATGCACCGGCCGGCTTCGTTTTGATCTTATTGCGGAAGCTCTTTCTGTGTCTAGAATGTCGTCTCAGATCAGAAGACTCAAGGCAATGATCCTGTACACCTTTTTTCTATACGCACTTCTTTGGTGTACAGGCAGCGGCATACTTTCTTGTACACCCTCTTCCAAAAAAATATTTGGTGGTGTACAGTGCTGTACACCACAGTGAATTTTTTTTTCGAACGGTGTACAGGGCTGTACACCAAAACAAAAATTGATTAGAAAGGGTGTAAAGTCTTGTATTGCTCGGAAAAACGGATGAATCCAGGATTAAGGAATGCAGGACTGCCTTTTCTCCGTAGGTGTGTGGGCTGCAGTGAAGTAGTGCGTGTGTGTTCAACAGCCTGCCAGGAAAGATTAGCCCATTTCCTGGTGCAAGGGTTTAGTATTTTGGGAAGAACAGGAAAGGAATCATGTGGCCGTCGCTTTGCGCGTGGGCGGCATCAACAGAGGGTCCTGAAGAGGTCGCCTAGACGGGGTCGCCCTAGACGGGGTCGCCCAGACGGGGTCGCCCAGACGGGGTCGCCCAGACGGGGTCGCCCAGACAGGGTCACCTTTGTTCAGCTCACCTGATGTACGTGGATGAAAGGAGAGAAGGGCTTAGTAAGGCTTGTAAATGCTCAGGCTGTAGAAATTCTCCGCGAGTGTAGTAATGACGGCTTGGTCTTCCAGGAGGAATAGACTCATCAACATGGCGTAAACCGAAATGAGCAGGGCCATTTTCAGTTTTGTTCTTTTTGTGCTAGCAGTTTGACTCATGGCAGTGTTGTACTTGGTAAAGTTCATTCAAATCTTGACATAAGTCAAAAAAAATGCCAAAAGACCTCAAAATGAGTTGAAAAATTTACAGATTCCTCAATTTCGGGTCACGCTGGCTGGGAAAAAACGAAAAAGGGAGCTCATTTGAGCTCCCTTTTTATATAAATCCCATTTGTTTGGCTACCTCATCAATTGGCTGTAAGCTCTTCCCATTTCTTGTCTGCTACCACTTTGTTGATTTCCGGGTCTTTCTCCCATGCTGTCTTGCCATTGAAAAACGCCCGGACTTCGAAGAACAGTAACTTGCCATCCTGGATCTTGTATTGGTTGAAGTCGGGTCGGATCCAGTTACCATGTGTTAGCGCTATGGCACACCAACCATTGTATGCCGGTATATATTTCTCAGGATTTGAACGAAACTTATTGAGGTTTTCCTGTGTGGAGAATTTCAATTTCAGGTCCTCATATTGGTAGGCATATTGCTCATCTCCCTTTACAGGAGCAGCATTGGTTTCAAAATACGATACCAGATCGTTGCCGTCAAATGCGAACTCCTCCTGTATAGAAGGATACTTTGCTTGTGCGACGCTTACAACGAAAACTGCTGTGAATAAGATGCTGGTCAGAATTAGTCTTTTCATTTCACTCTTTGTCTATTACACATCTAGGAACTGGCCGTAATAAATAATGTTACGTTTATGATGCAAAAAAATCGGCAATCCATTGCGTTGGGTAGTCTATACGACAAAAATGCCCGCCAGAATATAGAGCAGGAAGGCGATACCACCTGTAAGGAGGGCGTAGGGCAGTTGTGTACGGACATGTTCGATGTGCTCAGTACCGGAGGCCATCGAGCTGATCAAGGTCGTATCCGATATGGGCGAACAGTGGTCGCCAAAGACCCCACCGCCAAGTACCGCGGCAATCATGATGTAGGGGTTGATGCCTATGGCCTGGGCCAGGGGTACGCCAATCGAAAGCATGATTGCAAATGTGCCCCAGGAGGTCCCGGTCGCAAATGCCACAAAGCAACTGATAGCAAAGATCAATGCGGGAGCCAGTGCGGGGGACAGCCAGGCTTTGGTGCTTTCGGCAACATATAACCCGGTTTTCAGCTCTCCGCAGATGTTCCCAATGGCAAAGGCCAGTACCATGAGTATGGCCATCACCAACATATCACTCATGCCTTTTAGGGATTCTTCGAAGAAGCTCTTCACGTTAATGACTTTTTGCGCTCCAAAGAATATCCCTGCAAATACCACTGCGGTCACTACAGCCGAGAGCACGGCACTTGACCCGGAACCATTGCCAATGGCATGCCATATCTTTCCTCCAAGACCCGGGATTTCCTCAGCACCCGCCCACCCGGATTGAATTAGGTATAGGGGCATGGAGAGGATCATTATCAGTAGGGGAAGGACCATGTTGATGGGCTTTCCATCAGTAGCTGATTCCTCGACTTCTTCCTCATCTTCTTCAGTTCTCCGTGCTTCAGCTGTTTTCATAGGCCCGTAGCTTTTGCCTGAGAGCGCCAGGTAGAAAAGCAGTATTAACGTCAGTATGGGGTAGAAATTAAAGGGGATGGAATACACCAGCGCCTGAAATGGGTCAAGGTATTGGTAGGCTGCGAGCAATCCCATGACGTAGGCGCCCCAGGCATTGACAGGAAAAAGGATGCATGATGGCGCTGAGCTGGAATCCGCGAGATAAGCTAATTTTTCTTTTGCAATCTTATACCGCTTGAATAATGGCTGGAAAGCAGTGCCAACTGTCAGTATGGAAATATTGGATTCTATGAATATCAGGAACCCGGTGAGGCCAGCAGCTACCTGCAGTCTGGACTCAGGCCGTTTGCTTTTTTCCAGTCGCCGCTGAATGAACTGGATAAACCCAGCCATGCCGTTGGCTTTTCGGATGAGTTGGATCAACGCACCGATCAGCAGCGTGAAGATGATGGTGCGTGTATTACCCTCGCTTTGCATCACAGTAACCATAGATCCAACCGTAGACAGGAAAGCGGTAAATGGATTTCCACCGTCTATGATCAACCAACCTGTGAAGATGCCCAGCAGAAGGGAGAAGATGACTTGTTTTGTCCTGATGGCCAGGGCGATGGCGAGGACGGGAGGCAGCAATGACCAAATACCGTATTCACTCATTGGATATTGGTACTTTTTCCGGGATGGTTGAAGGTTTCGAAGATGCTGACAATGGCTTTTTCCAAGGCTTCGTTGGCTTTGTTCTTTTTGGCATATTGCTTGAGATCTACGCTGCCTTGCCAGACGAGCTTTCGGTTCTTACGATTGGTGAGTTCGACCAGCAAAATCGATTCCTGGAATACCCGTGTGTTTACAGTGGAGTAAGCACTGAAAGGCACTGGATTGACGTCAGTTCGGGTCCTGCGGGTGGCGACCAGTTCGTATCTCAGTAAGAGATCGGGCTCTTCAGCTGTGACCCGACGGTACCCCTTTAGAGACATTTCCTCCTGCAGTTTTCGCTCGATGAGGCTGATCAATTGACGGCCTTCGGGAGAAGTTTGCCGGTCACCTACCTTAAAATTGAGTAAAACGTACGAAGAAAAATTACCTAGTTGATCGTCATTGGTGAAGTGAATAACTTTCGGTGCGCAACTGGCAGCCAGAAACAGAAAAAGTATACTCCATCTGAACATGCAGCTAAAATAGCTGAATGACTTCAAAGTTCACATTGAAGATTTGCTGTCTTCGCGGACCAGGTTGAGGGAGTGCAATATCTTGTCGGCGAGCTTACGAGAGTTATCCGTGAATTGATAAAGGATTGAAAAGCGTTCCTGGTTAACGCTTTGTGCCATGGTAGCGCTGAAATCTTCCATGCTTCCTTTCTGATAATTATCAAGATCAGGGTTGTACCAAATCAATTCCATGCGAAGCAACATTTTTTTCAGTGTTATTGGTCGGCGAGTGATCTTTCTATTGATCATTCAATGTTGCAAGTTCCATGGATGGCCGCGAATTTGAAATACCCAGTTTTGGGTAATTTTTCTGCCTTATTTTAGGAAATTGGTTATGAAAGTGGATGAAATTAGGGTAAGGAGTGCATCTGCGGAAGGTGCTGAGGTCTCGTGGTTTGCTCCCATTTGCAATGGTGATTTTGAATTTCTGGGCGAATTTGATGATCGATACAAGAGCTCCTGGGAAAATATCTCGACGCTTGTCCGGCGAGCCGACCAATTAGGATATCGCAATATTCTATGTCCATCTTCCTATCAGGTAGGGCAGGATACTTTGCCTTTCGTGTCTGCGATGGCTCCCCTTACTCAGAATATTAATTTCCTGGCCGCTGTGCGCTGCGGTGAGGTCCATCCGCCGATGTTGGCACGGACCTTGGCTACGATAGATCACATTTTGAAAGGGCGGTTGACCGTCAATATCATCAGCTCTGATCTACCGGGAGAGAAGCTTCCTTCGGCAGCGCGCTATCAAAGATCCAGAGAGGTGATCGAAATATTGAAGCAGTGCTGGCAGAAAGATGAAATTGATTTTTCGGGCGATTTCTATCAATTGCGACTGCCGACAGAGCCAACCAAGCCGTACCAGCAGGGGGGCGGCCCGTTGCTGTACTTTGGTGGATATTCACCGGATGGTTTGAAGTTGTGCGCCGAACATTGCGATGTCTATCTCATGTGGCCGGATCGATTCGATGTGATCAAGCAGCAGATGCAGGACATGAGTGCCCTGGCCGCTGAGCATGGTCGTATTATCGACTTTGGCCTACGAGTACATGTAATTGTTCGTGAGACGGAGAATGAGGCGCGTGCAGCTGCTCGCAGGTTGATGAGCAAGATGGACGACAAACTGGGCAACGAGATCAAAGGTCGTGCCCAGGATGCGAAATCCCTTGGTGTGGCTAAGCAATCCAGTCTGCGTGAAGGCGCCGATGCCGACGGCTTTGCGGAACCATTCCTTTGGACCGAAATCGGTCGTGCCCGCTCGGGTTGTGGCGCGGCATTGGTCGGGGATCCCGATCAGGTCTATGAGAAGTTGCAGTCGTATATGCACCTCGGTATTCGGTCATTTATCTTGTCGGGTTATCCTCATCTTGATGAGAGTGAGCACTTTGCCCGGTATGTTCTGCCAAGAATCAACACCTTCTCCATGCCCGAACTCCAGGGAAGACGTCCCATGGAAACCCCAAATACACCATTGGGAAAAGGAAAGCGACGATAATGCTCTATCTCGATTTTGCCATCGTTTTGATCTACTTCGCCGTCATCATGTGGGTGGCGTTGCGAGGAAAGGTAGCCGATGATGCCTCTTCGGAGGAATACTTCCTAAGCAATAGGTCATTGCGGTGGCCTTCGATTGCACTAAGCACCATCGCAACAAATATTCAGGGTTATCAATTTCTGGGCATGATGGGCTCAGCCTATTTGTATGGACTGGCGCAGGCCAACCTGGAGCTCAATGCCGTGACGGGCCTCTGGATGGCAGCTTTCATCTTTGTGCCGCTTTATTTGAAGAATCGGGTGGTGACAATCACGCAATTGATCAAGAAGCGGGTAGGGGAGAAAGTGGCGCTTGTTTATTCCGTATCGAATATTGCGCTGCTTTCAACAGTAGGGCTAGGGGCTGCCTTGTTTTGGGGGGCTTACGCGGCAGACGTAGTCTTTAGTGATATTCTTGTATTCATTTCTCCGAATCGTTTGTTGAGGATAGGGTCGATTGTGGCATTCCTTGGCGTTTTTTCGGCCATTTACACGTATTTCGGTGGGCTCAATGCCGTTGTCAAGACAGACATCATCCAGTTTTTCATTCTGCTTACAGGTGGGGTGATTGTCCTGCTGGTAGCTGTCAACCAGCTCGGCGGTTGGTCGGAACTCTATGCAAGGCCTGAAACTTCGCGTCTGATGCATCTGCACTTGCCTGCCGACCACCCGCAACTACCATGGACCCTGATCTTTGGCCTCTTCTTGCTGAACATCAACTATTGGTGTGCCAACCAGAGCGTGATTCAAAGGTCGCTGGCGGCGCGTTCGCTCAAAGAGGCGCAGGTCGGCTTGATGGCTGGAGGAATGATGAAATACCTGATGGCCGTGGTAATTGTTGTTCCTGGTATCGCTTTGGTTGGAATAGTAGGCCAGACTGGACTTTCAGAACCGGATCAGGCATTTCCTTACCTGGTATCGCGATTCCTGCCATCTGGGGTGAGAGGTATCATACTTTGTGCGCTCTTTGCTTCGCTGATGAGCACCGTGGATTCTCTATTCAATTCAATCGCCACGCTCTGGTCCATTGATATATACAAGGAAAAACTGAATCCGCAGGCCACAGATCAGGAATTGGTCACTGCTGGCCGCAAGACGATTCTTGTTACTTTGGTGAGTGGGGTCATTGTCGGTTGGATACTCTTATATGTGAAGCTGGAAGACCCGGCCTCTGCTTTCACCCATACACTTAATTCAATTCGCTACTATGTGAACTGTGGTATAGTTGTGATCATCTGCAGTGTGGTCTTTATGGTGGCCCCTAAGCCGGTACCGATTCTCATTGCTTTTGTGCTGACGATTGTCGGACAACTCCTGAGTCAGTTCGCCTGGCCGGACATGAATTATTTTGTCCGTGCAGGGTGGGTCATTGGCATTTCGCTGTTGGTTGTTGGTTTTTTGGCTAGGGAGAGGGGTAGATTTCCTGGTCTTAACAATAATTTAACGTACTCGAATAATTCCATCAAAAATATGGGCTTTGGCCTTTTGATATCTCTCTTATTAATTCATATGCTATTTCACTAAAATATTATTCGCCTGGAGGGCACTATATGGGAGAGGTCAATTGTCAGGTAGCTGATAAAATGTACTCAATCCGAAACAAAAAACTTAGGTATTCGCTTTATAAGATTGTAAAAAATATCAATATTTGAGTCTTGGCGGTGTTAGGGTCTCTCGCAGTTCTTCTGAGGGGCCCTTTTTTTATGCCCTTTCATTTTTTGATTTACATAGAACGTTTGAATTGCCTGGGTTTGCCGTTGGTCATCGCATAGGGATCGTCTGTTGCAGAATTGTATCATTTGAACGCTAATTGCGTAGCATAGGAAAACTTCAAGGATTCCTTTGGCTTATCGAAAGCAAGATTATGTTGTGATCATTTCCCTATGGTCGGTAATGTTCGTCTCCAGTACGCAGTTCTTTATCATGTCGCCGCTGCTGCCACAAGTCGCGCGCCAGTTCTGTGTGGAGGATGGACTCTTGGGAACGCTCATCGGTATCTACTCTTTTTCATTGGGAGTGTCGGCTCTTTTCGCAGGTATCTTATCTGACAAGCTGGGCCGAAGGAGGATATTGACGATGGGGTCGGGTTTTATGGGACTGATCTTGATCCTTCACGCTGTGGCAGCGGATTTCTACTCGCTGCTCTTTCTTCGATTCCTTGCTGGGATTTGTGGAGGCCTGCTCACAGGTTCTTGCGTTGCCTATGTGAGGGACTATTTCCCTTTTGAGAAACGCGGCAAGGCCAATGGATGGGTTTTGACCGGCAGTGCCGTAGGTCAGTTGTTGGGTATTCCCGTAGGTATTCTTCTGGCGGACTATTTCGGGGTGCAAGGTCCTTTTGTCTTACTAGGTACCATATTGCTTATTGCTTTTGCCATGATCAGAAAGCTCCTACCGGAAGCATTGACGGGCTATGAGACAAGCTACTCCATTCAGTTTCACTCACTATTTGAAGAATATGGTCGCCTGATCCAACAGAAGTTCTATCAGAAGGCTGCGCTAGGCTACGGGCTCATGTTCTTCAGTGTCACGGCCTACCTTGTATACTTCCCTCAGTGGCTGGAGCAAACCAAGGCAGCAACTCCAGAGCAACTTGCCTTCCTGTTTCTTGTCGGTGGTGCGGCGACCTTGGTCGCGGGTCCGGTTGCAGGTTGGCTGTCAGATAAAGGTGGAAGAATCCCTGTTGCGTTGACTTCCAGTTTGTCACTCGCTGGGGCCATGGGCATCAGTCTTTTCTTTCAACTGGATGTGTTTTCTGCGTCTTTGGTCTTCTTTGCTGTGATGTTGTTCATGTCGGCCAGGTCAGTCGCCTACCAGTCGATGATCTCGGATAAAACTTGCGACCTGCACCGAGGAAAAAGCCTCAATCTGTTGATAGCTACG
The DNA here is from genome assembly GCA_965601475.1 of Cyclobacteriaceae bacterium. Lineage (GTDB taxonomy): Bacteria > Bacteroidota > Bacteroidia > Cytophagales > Cyclobacteriaceae > JAWPMT01. The sequence continues at coordinate 5,097,161 of OZ271832.1, forward strand.
GGACAAGTGGGTATGGTACTTGGATCGGTCCTGTCAGGACCCATTTACGCAGATTTCGGCTTTGAAGCCAACGCTATTTTGGCAGGGATCACATCGATAGCAATGGGCATCGTCCTGGTCAGCAAATGGCCCCGACCAAGAACAGTAGTTGACACGGGTTTTGAAAAGGTCGAAACCACCAATCAGCTGCAGCCGGCGGGAGACTAGAAAAGGTCGAGTTGTGGATTGCGCGGTGGTTTGGCCCATCCCTGCACAGTGCGTCCACCATACTTCCATGAATCGCGCCGCTCTTGCTCAATCACGTCCTCAAGTTGCCCTGATGGTTTAAAATTGGACTCCATTCTTTTGGCGGCCTCTGAGAGACTCCTTATCGCTTTCATTTTATCCGAATGGCCGATTTTGGCACGCTCGATGGATGATTTCAATAAGGATATACTTTCGTCATAGGTCTTTGTAGGCACTGGGAAAGGATGACCGTCCTTACCACCATGGGCAAAAGAGAACCTCGCAGGGTCCCGGAACCGGCTGGGCGTACCATAAATCACTTCACTCACCAGTGTCAGGGATTGCAACGTTCTTGGCCCAAGCCCCTGGACCAATAGTAGTGATTCAAAATCCTGGGTTGGAAGATCTTGTGCCAATGCAAGGACGGTCCCCAGTCTTTTCAGATCGACATCCTTACCCTTGACATCATGGTGTGCGGGGAGTTTTATCTTTCGGATTTCCCGGATCATCTTCTCTGGATGTGCGGAGGCAATGTCCACAATGCCGTCTCTTGTTTCTCCGGCCGCGTGATCGGTTAGGTTTAGGATTGGCCCTTGTGACCTTCCATAGACGAAGGTATGTGGCTCATTGATGTAATCTTTAAGATCCCGGGAGTGCCAATGGTATCGCCGGGCATACCCTGTGGTAGCGTTCATGCCTTGTTGTACAACAGCCCATTCCCCCTGGCTGCTTAGGATAAACGAGTGCAGATAGATCTGAAACCCATCCTGAATGGCAGTATTGTCGACTTTGGCTGTGAGTCGGCTGCTCTTCACGAGTGCATTGCCGTCCAATCCGGTCTTCTCGGCAATGGCGATCAATTCCTGGGGTGTCTGTCGGGAGTGTTTGCCTCGTCCTCCACAGATAAAAATTCCCAATTCTTTGGATCGGGGATTGATGGCTGATTTCAGTGCACCCATGACTGAGGTAGTAATGCCGCTGCTGTGCCAGTCCATCCCCAGCACACAGCCCAGCGACTGGAACCATGCGGGGTCACTCAGGCGCTTGATCACTTCCCGCTGTCCATATTCAATAATCAGCGCTTCGACGATGGCGCCCCCTAGTTTGGACATGCGCTCGGCCAGCCAACGTGGCACACGGCCATTGTGGAGCGGGAGGTCTGCGTATCCTGATTTATTCATTTCTCAATAATGGTATCGGCATGCCGTGATTACCAAAGTTTGATGTTCTACCATGTAAACCAACCTATGTTCTCCATCGATTCTGCGAGACCAAAACCCTTGCAGTTGATGCTTCAGGGGTTCGGGATTACCTATTCCTTCAAAAGGAGTGCGCAGGCAGCTTCTGATTAATTCGTTGATTCGTTTCAGCTTCTTTCTATCCACTTTTTGCCAATACAGATAATCATCCCAGGCCTCTTCAGTCCAGGATAGCGTCATTCTTCAATTAGGTCCTTGGACTGATAATCGCCGGCTTTAGCCTTTTTGGCAGACATCAGCAATCGCTCTTTATTCTTCCCGGAGAGCAAGTAATGGGTTTCCTTGAGGGCGTTGTATTCCTCCAGGGAAACCATAACGATATCCTTTCTGCCTTTTCTGGTGATAACAACTTCCTCAACATCATCGACCACCTTGTCCAACCAACCTTTGAGATTTTCTCTTAGCTCTGTATAATTTACTATTTTCATAATTACGTACTTTTTTACGTACTATAAAATTAACGGTATTTCCAACGCAATGGATCACCATCTGGTCATTACTTTGGGATTGACATTGACGGGTGCATCGCCAAATCTATTTTTAATACCCAGTTTTTCCATCCAATCAGTTTCAAGCATGGGGTAGCCAAAATCTTCTACCACTTTGCCTCGAATACGGTAGAACCCACGTCCCTGGATAGGGTACTTTCTGGCGACAGGAGGGAAGTGAACCGTATCAAAAACATGTCCATGGGCATCGTAAAACGTGCCAAAGTGCATGCGCTTGCCGTCTTTGGTGCTGGTGTCTTTGGTGGTGACGAGGTAGCCGACCATTTCTACTTTTTGGGAGAGCTTTGGCATAAGTTGCGCAGCCATGGTATCACCAAGGTGGTCTGTTTCAAGTAGTAAGTAGGGATCACAAAGGGGGAACCCCAGTAGTTCCATTTCATCGAAGGCGTCTTCCATGGGTTCTTGTCGCAGGAAGGGAAGGTCGTAGGTCTCAGGTTCTTCTTCGAATAAGTTGGTGAAGTAGACTTTGGGGCTTTTCTTGCCAAAATACAGTTGTGCCTGCCAGAGCAATTCCTTCTTGTTTTTGCCGGTAAACCGAAATGCTCCGATTCGGATAAGAATACGCAGCTGTTCGAGGCCAATGGGAATCCTCCGGATGAAATTGTCGAGGCTTCGGTATGGGCCGTTTTGTGCCCTTTCGAGATGAATGATCTCCCCAATCTTTTGCTGAAGGTCCTTCAAATGAATGAATCCAATATAAATGGACTTCCCGAGGATTGTCGTGAGGTACTCGCTGTGGTTGATGCACGGTGGCTCCACACTTGCGCCCCACATTCTTGCTTCGTGAAAGTAGAACTCGGTCTTGTAAAACCCACCGAAGTTATTGATGACACCTACCATGAATTCCAGGGGGTAATGTGCCTTTAAATAGAGGCTTTGGTAGCTTTCCACAGCATAGCTGGCCGAGTGGCCTTTGGAAAAAGAATAACCTGAAAAACTTTCGATCTCAAACCACACCCGATCAGTGATAGGGTCGGGATAGCCCTTGGTTTTGCAATTGAGGAAAAACTGATCTCTTACTTTCTGAAATTCTTTGCGTGAGCGATATTTTCCCGACATGCCTCTACGCAACACATCTGCTTCGGTGAGGGTGAGGCCCGCAAAATGATGAGCTACCTTGATCACATCTTCCTGATAGACCATCACGCCATACGTGTCTTCCATCAGTTCATACATTTTGGGGTGTATGGTCTCGTAGGCTTTTCCCTGCTTTACGGCATGGTGGCGCTCAATATAAGCCCTCATCATACCGGATCTGGCTACTCCCGGACGTATGATAGAGCTGGCGGCCACCAGCGTGATGTAATCCTGGCATTCCAGTTTGCCCAGTAGCATGCGCATGGCTGGGGATTCTACATAAAAGCACCCCATCGTATTACCTTTTTCTAGGAGTGAGCGAATCTTGGGATCTTCTTTGAATTCGTGGAACCGATCAATGTCTTCTTTGATGCCCTGGTTTTTTTGGACGATGGATATGGTGTCTTTGATATGCCCCAGTCCCCGTTGGCTGAGGATGTCGAATTTATATATGCCCATATCCTCTGCTGCGTGCATCTCCAAATGTGCGACTGGGTAGCCTTTGGGAGGAAGGTCCAGGGCGGTGTATTGATAAATGGGCTTTTCGGTGATGAGCACCCCTCCGGCATGAATAGAAATGTGTGCGGGCATGCCCTGCATAAGGTCTGCATATTTGAAGACCAGCGAGGATACTTCGTCAGGCCTGCGATCATTGGGGTATTGGATGATCTTGTCTATTTCTTCTTTTGGCAGTCCAAAGACTTTAGCCAGTTCCCGGATATTAGATCGGCCTTTGTACGTGGTGTGTGTACCTAGCAGGCAGACATGGTTGGGGTCATATTGATCGAAAATGTAGTCGTAAACCCTGTCCCTGTCTCTCCATGAAAAGTCCATGTCGAAGTCAGGAGGTGAACTACGCTCAGGGTTGAGAAACCGCTCAAAATAAAGATCCAAATCGATGGGGTCGGTGTTGGTAATGCCCAGGCAGTAGGCGATGAGACTGTTGGCACCACTGCCTCGTCCTACATATTCGTACCCTTGCTCGCGGGCATGTCTTACGATATCATAACTAATGAGGTAATAGGCTTCAAAACTTTTTTGGCTGATGATACTGATTTCGCGATCAAACCTTTCCTGTGTAATGGCATTGGCTCGATGTCCATATCTGTGTTCATAGCCCTTTTTTGCTTCCGCCAGCAGGTATTCACGATCGTCCTTTTTTGAGTTGGTTACGGAAAAGCACTGTTTGTTTTTGTCTGTGCCCAACGGAATATCGAAATGGCAGCTCTCCAGAATTTTTCTGGCATTTCGGATGAGTTGAGGATGATTGTCATATTGCTTTTGCAAGTGAGCTTCAGGCATCATGACTTCATGCTGGTCCGCTTGAAGTTCGGGGGAGAGTTTGCTGAGAATCGTATTTTGATCGATGGCTCTTAGCAACCGATGGATGTTATAGGCTTGTTTGTTTTTATGCTCACTATGGAAGGTGACAGGCTGCCAGGCGACTAATTTAGATGATGGGATGCGCTGTCGATGTGGTCCGCGGTCGACACAGTTTCGGAAAATTTTGTTGCGTTCTTTGGGACGGATGCCAACCCACTCGTTTTCCTCCAGCCAATCGGGTAGGTTGGTGAGGGGATAAATAAAATAGGTGTGGGGAAGGGTCGGAGCACGTTGAGGAAGCGGGTTTTTGCTGAGGTTGTGGCTCGATAAAAAACGATTGAGGTGGAGAAAGCCTTCATTGTTTTGAGCTAAACCGATATAGAGCAAATCATTTTCCTGGCGGAATTCAATACCCAGTGCAACTTCAAGATCCCACTCGCTACGATTTTCATTGCAAATCCTCAGGAAGTCGATGTATCCCGAAGTATTGTTGATATCTGTCAGGACCAGCTTTCTTACCTTATGCTTTTTGGCTTCCGCAAATAAGTCCTGTATGGATAGCGTGCCATACTGGAAAGAAAAATAGGAATGACAGTTGAAGTACAATAGCTAATTATTTTAGCTAAAATACTAATTTAATTAGTTATTTAAAAGGCTTCGTTGAAGGATACATACAAAAATTGTGAGTCAATCCCCAACCCATAATCGATGCGAATATTCATTCTGGGTTCGGTTTCAAAGCGATAACCAACCCCGGCGTTCGGTAGCCATTTATCAAATGCGGTGATGGTTTTACCTACGCTTCCAGTGCCAATCCAGGTCACAAAACCCGACCGGTTGCGAAAGCTGAACTTCTCCGTCGACTCACCAAACATTTGTCGAAACTCCAATATGCCAAAAACCATGGCTTCATCTCTGAATCGACCCCAACGATATCCCCTCAGGTCAAAAGGTGTGCCCAGTTGGGACAATTCCGGCCAGGGGGCATCTCGGAAGGTATGACGAAAGCGTACCTGCCATGCGAGTACTTGTCGTTTGGGGGATAGTTGCTGGTATTGCCGGTAATCGACATTGACCACCTCATAGTTGTTTACACCCCCAAAGAATCGACCATAGCTCACAAAACTCAAGTCGGCAAACCAACCCTTGTAGGCATTGACGATCAGATCCCGACTATCGTGTTGTATCACCAGTCCAAAACCAGCATTCTTACTGATCCTTCCGAAACGCTGCACAAAAGGATCTGCCTCGAAGAAGGCACTCGTCTCTTTGGCGGTGGTCCGATTGATATCCAAAATCGCTCCCCAGAAGAGATGATTGCCAAAGCGCTTCACCAATTTGTAGTAGAACTGTATCCACTTTCGATTGTAGGTGGTAGTCGAGTCGCCCAGCTCGGTATTGCGAGCGTTTTCATAACCCACACCGAAATAGTTGTCGGGCATTTTCTTATACCAAACTTCGCCACTGGCCCGAAGTTGATCATTGCGGCCGTACAAGGTTAGGCGGGCGTTGGCGGTGATCGAGCCATTACTACTGATCCCTAGTGCGAACGGAATGGAAGACCGCTCGACAATTGGATTGTCCCTTTGCACTTGAAAAGAGTATAATCCACCTCCTGAAATGAGGAATCCCAATTCAGGAGAGAATGACGGTGCCACGAAAGGAGTGAACAGCGATTGACCCTTTTCCAATTTTGCTGCACGGATGGAATCCAGGTTGGCCCAAAAGGATTTCTTTCTTACACTAGATTTCTCTTTTTCACTGTTCTCCTGGGCTACTACGCCATAGGATAGCATGGTCAACATGCAGAAAAAGGAGGCAATGAATAGGAATCTCACGCTGGCTATCTTTTTCGATGATTTACTTACACAACCCAATATCGCATTTTTGTCGAGATGTTCACTTTCATGAAAGGTAATTCATTGACCATCGGTATCATCAGTTACACCCTCCAGGCTTTTTATTCAAGATCAGGACGACTTCTTTGCGGCGTATTGTAGGCCAGCAGACTTATACAAACTATATCCTGATAGGCTGAAACCAATTTTTTCCAAAGGGCGTCTACTAATCCTGAAATAAATGTCGCACTAAAAGTTACAAATAAAACACGCCAATGGGATTTTGGGATTTTTTAAAAGTTAAGCGCAAGGCTGAATTCAACAAGTTATATGAATTGGCTTGTCACGAAAGTGATTTCGACAGGGCCCGGTCACTCTATGAGGAGGCAAGTCGCCTGTTTCCCGACAACAAGAATGTCTTTTTCAAGCGTGCCGTTACATTCTTAAAGGAGGGTAGGGAATTAGAGGCGATCCGTGACCTCAACAAGGCCCTGAACCTTAGTCCTGATTATGCAGATGCCTACTTGATGAGAGGCAATATTCAATATGGAAGGCACGATTATCAGTCGGCTTTTGATGATTATGATCAGGCCGTTAGACACGCCCCTGAATCTTCGGTTGCGTATGTCAGTAGAGGCAAAGCCTGGGTTAAATTGAAGATGTTGAAAGATGCTTTCGACGATTTCAAAAAAGCGGTAGAATTGAATACCCTGAATACTTCAGCCTATTTGGAGCGAGCCAATCTTCTGATGTTGATAGACAAGAAAAAGATGGCCATGAAAGATCTTGCCAAAGCCATTTCGCTGGAGCCTGGCAATCCCAGGACCTACATTATCAGGGCCGAGTTGCATATTTCAGAAAGCAATTTTACGGAAGCCAGGAGGGATATTGACCGATCACTTAACCTCGACCCGGAAAATGCCTCGGCCTATGCTGTCCTGGCAGAGTTGAATTTCTATGCTGAGCAGGAGGACCAGTTCTACCAGACATTCGAAAAAGCTGCTCGACTAGGATATTCCCTTTGCGAATTCAGTCCTGATATCTTCACCAAGTATGCAGGCGAACCACGCTTTCAGGGTTTGGTAGCAGATCTTACTTAAATTATCCCTGAAATGCGTTGGTATCAAGTCTGATCCTACGGTCCAATTCCAGGGTAGAGGCTCTTACAATGCTATGCGGGCCATGGAGGGTCTTGATCTTGTCCATGGCCTGATAGAGATTGATGGATTCAGCAGTGTCTTCGAAAAGATTGATTTGGTAATTCCCGTGTACGAGGTTGCTTAGTCGAACGCCAACCAATCTCAACTGCATCCGTCGCGTGTAGAGTCTGTCAAATAACTGCATCACTTCAGTGATCAGATAGCGATCCGAACTGGTGTAGGGAACATGTTTTTGCTTGGTTTCTGTATCAAAGTTTGTATACCGAATTTTCACAGTAACACAGGCCGTGAGCCAGTTTTCTTCTCTTAGCTTATGGCAGAGTTTCTCAATCATGGCGGTCAGCATGCTTTTGAGTTGCTTGACATCCATAGAATGCCCGAAGGTGCATTCTGTGGAAATTGACTTTCGCTCTGAGAAGGCATGCACCGGGCTGTTGTCGATACCTCTTGACCTTTTCCAGAGTTCAAGGCCATTGATCCCAAATGCTTTTTTTAGCAACCCCAGTGGCATTTGACGTAGCAAGTGCACGTGTGTGATACCCATTTCTGCCAGGAACTGTGTGGTCTTGGGTCCAATCATGGGGATTTTCCTGACAGGCATGGGAGCGAGGAATTGTTGTTCCTCGCCAGCGGGTACGTGGCCTTCTCCATCCGGCTTCGATTCTCCGGTAGCTACTTTGGCTACCATCTTGTTGAGGGACATTCCCATGGAAATGGGTAAGCCGGTTTCCTCCTTGATTCTACGTCTCAGGGCCTTGGCCCATTTGTAAGCGCCAAAAAAGCGATCTAACCCCGTTGCATCCACATAAAATTCGTCAATGCTGGATTTTTCAAATACAGGAGCTTCTTCGGCAATAACCGCCGTTACCAGGTGTGAGAAGTAACTATATGCCTCCATATCTCCGGAAATGACTTTGGCATTCGGACATAATTGTAATGCCAGGCGCATTGGCATGGCCGAATGCACACCGAATTTCCGGGTTTCATAACTGCAAGCGGTGACTACACCCTTGCCATTTTGACCCCCGATGATGAGGGGTATGCCTTTGAGTCGTTCGTCGCGTAAGCATTCCACTGCCACGAAGAAGGCATCGAGATCCATATGTAAAATGGTTCTGTCTCCATGTGATTGCTGTGTATTGACTGCTGACATATTAAGAAGACAATACCCATCGGCCTGTGCAGATCCGACGGGTAAGGGGTGGTTAAATAATCATGGCTTGACGCTAAATTATTTAGTATTTCTGCTAAAGAAAAGGAAAATACTAATTATATTAGCTGAATAATCTAATAATAATAGTAATTGCAATCTCCCATGATAGATCAAGTGACCATCGGTAATTTTTGCGACACCCGCGAGTTGGCTGAGTTGCCCAGTGCTTACAAGTTGAAACTCTCATCAAAGAAATTGAGATCAGGAAAGTGCCAGGTAAAGTTTTACGCCACCGTTCGGAATCGTGAAGCATTACATGGGTACGTACTGGTCGAAGCAGACCAGACCTTAAAGAATGTAGTGAGTCGCATCAATGACAGACTGAGGACCATTGATGCTACTAGGGACTTTCATCACATTCACCTCTATTCCATCGGCAAGCAAGGTCAGGATGACATGAGTTTTATTTTCTTTGACTAATCAAAAAAGGAGCAACCACATGTCCATTATCGCCAACAACATCAAAACGCTTCGCAAGAAAGCAGGACTTACCCAGGAGCAATTCGCTGAGCAGGTGGGGATTAAGCGATCATTGGTGGGAGCCTATGAGGAGGCCAGGGCGGAGCCCCGCTTGCAAACCCTGACCAAAATTGCCCAGGTCTTGGGGGTTTCTACAGACTCCTTGATCAATGAAGACTTATCCAAAGGACCTTTGAAGTCTTCACAGCGATCATTGAAGATTCTTTCGATCACTGTGGACGAACAGAATGAAGAGAACATCGAATTGGTTCCTCAGAAGGCGGCCGCGGGATATTTGAATGGTTATTCCGACCCTGAGTACCTATCGGAGCTCCCAAAATTCAAGTTGCCAATGTTGCCCGGCAATGGTACCTACAGGGCATTCGAGATTCAGGGAGATTCCATGCAGCCATTGCGGTCCGGGACCATCATCATCGGCAAATACCTGGCCACCCTCGACGAGATAAGAAATGGCAAAACCTACATCTTGCTGACACATAGTGAAGGCATCGTTTACAAGCGTGTCTTCAACTACATTGACGAGAAGGGCGCATTGTTTCTCGTTTCTGACAACAAATCTTATTCGGCTTATGAAGTGAAGGCTGAAGACGTTGAAGAAATCTGGGAGGCCAAGGCCTATATCAGTATTGAATTTCCGGATCCTGAAGCGGCTTCAGAATTTTCTTTGGAACAATTGACAGGGCTTGTACGGGACATCAAATCAGACGTTGTTGCCATAAAGAAAGGCCTCAACGCAAACGATTAAAGCAAAAATTGCCGTTATAAAACAAATCGTTGCATCATTTTTGCGTTGAGCTGAGTGTTAACAACGAATTCGTGAGGTTTAACTTAATCCTGCTGGCATTTTTTCCGGCTTTTTCTCTTTTTGCTCAAGGTCAGACAGTCGTTACTGGAAAAGTTACCGAAGCAAGCACAGGTACGGCCATACCATTCGCTAATGTCCTATTTGCCGGCACTACGGATGGAGGCATAACCGATTTTGATGGTAAGTTCACCATTAGCAGTTCGCTGCCTGTGGACTCTGTCGAAGTACGTTATATTGGCTATATCCGGAGGGCTAAGGCAGTCGTTGCAGGTACGCAGCAAGTCATCAATTTTCAGATGGATGAGAACCTGACGCAACTGGAGGAGGTAGTTGTTTATGCTGGTGAGAACCCGGCCTGGCCCATCATGAGAAACGTTGTGGACAATAAGAAGCGTAACGACAAAAGGTCGCTGGAAGCTTATGAGTATGAAAGCTACACGAAAATTGAGGTGGATGTCGACAATATCTCAGAAAGGTTCAGGCGTCGCAAGCTGGTCCAGAAAATTACTGCGGTCCTGGACAGCATCGAACAAATCGCCGGGGAGGATGGCCAACCCGTATTACCTATTTTCATTTCAGAAGCCCTCTCCCGATACTATTACCGGAGCAAACCTAATTTCCGCAAAGAGAATATTCTCAAAACGAAGTTGAGGGGGGTAGGCCTGACTGATGGGAGTACCACCTCTCAGATCATTGGATCTACACTGCAGGAATATAACTTCTACCAAAACTGGCTGAACATCGTGAATAAGGAATTTGTCTCTCCGATCGCCAACGGATGGAGAGCCAACTACCATTATCACCTGGAGGATAGCATGTACATCGATGATGACTATTGCTACAAAATTGAATTTGAGCCAAAACAAGACCAAAACCTGGCCTTTAGTGGGCTCATGTGGATCACGAAGGAGGACTATGCACTGAAGCGGATTGATGCCACCGTCAATAGGAAAGCAAATATCAATTTCGTTGAGAAGATCAAGATCCAGCAAGACCTGGTGAAAACCGATGCGGGGCCTTGGCTTCCTGAGAAATCGAGGGTGGTAGTTGATATCTCTCAGCTCACAGATAAGACCGCAGGGTTTCTGGCAAAGTTCTATATCTCCGCCAGGGATATCACCGTCAATGAGCCGAGGGACGTTTCATTCTATCAGAATCCCGTCACGATGGAGGAGGATGTTCAGGATTTTGACGAGGTATTCTGGGATGAGCATAGACACGATACTTTGAGTGCTACAGAGCAAAATGTGTATCGTATGATCGATACCTTGAAAAAGATACCAACCATCAAACTTGTGACGGATGGCATTCGAATTGCGTCTACGGGCTATGTAAAATTAAATGACTATTTAGACCTTGGGCCATATTCCACCCTGGTAGGTTTGAATGACGTGGAAGGTCTCAGGCTAGGAGGTGCCTTCCGCACCCGTCAGGGGTTGAGCAGGCATTTGACACTAGGTGGATACTACGGATATGGATTTGATGATCGACGCTCAAAATATCGGGCTTATGTCGACTTCATATTGTCCAGGAAGAAATGGACGAATTTACTGATCGAGCGTCAGGAGGAAATTGACCAGGTTTGGTTGCTGAATGAGAACATTGCTCAGGGGACTTTCTTCTACACCTTCAGCAGGTTTGGCGATTTGACACAGCCCTTTCTCTATCAGAAAAATCGGATTAACCTCAAGAGTCAGATGACGAGAGGTTTACAACCAGGTATTGAATTCAAACAACAGTCTTTTCAACCCTTATTTGACTTTAGCTATCGGGTCAGTGACATCAATGATCCGGGGGCCGCTACCCGAAGTGATTTCGATATCTCGGAGGTAACGCTCTTCACAAGATGGGGTAAGGATGAGGTTTTCCTAATCAATGACAATCAGCGTATGAGCTTGGGCACGCAACGCTGGCCGGCAGTTACCTTGGGATATACTTATGGTTTCAAAGGACTTTTTGGCAGCGATTTCGAATATCATAAACTGTTGTTATCCGTAGAAAAGAGACAGAAAATGGCAGCTTTCGGTGTTTCCAGGTACCGCCTCAAGGCTGGGGTCATCTTTGGTGATTTGCCATATCCGCTCTTGTACAACACGCTGGGGAATGAGACACCCTTCTACGTGAATTTTGCTTATAACCTGCTCAATTTCTTTGAGTTCTCCACCGATCGGTTCGTAGAGTTAAGGTACAGACACTCATTTGAGGGGCTTATACTCAATTACATTCCTTTACTCAGGAAGCTGAAATGGCGTCTGGTGGCAAATGCCAACATTCTGTACGGGAGTATGAGTGAGGATAATCGCAACCTTGCCTTTGCCGGATCTGACAGCGATGGAAATCCGATTCGGCCTTTTTTCACCTTCGACAGGCGACCTTATGTCGAGTTAGGCTATGGTATCGAGAACATTTTCAAGGTGGGCAGGGTGGACGCATTTCACCGCCTTACCTATCTTGATCACCCGGGAGTGAGTAAATTTGGAGTCAAAGTCAGTTTCCAATTGATCCTCTAGACAAGCTGTGCGAAGTCATCTTATTCTTATTCTTCCATTGCTACTTGGCATATCCTGTCAACTGCGGCCCCGAGAAGACAAAATCGTGCAGCCAGTCATAAGCAGCGCTTTCTATGAGGAGTCTGTTCGGGAAATTGAACGGTTTCTTAGGAACAATCCCGACCAACCCAGTGCCATTCGACTGCAACTTCGCTACTACAAAGAGCTTGGTTGGCCTCTAAAAGCTCGTGAAGCTGTCAGACGCGCCAGGCAGGTGCTGCCGTTGGATCCGATTTTGGCCAGAGACTATGCAGATTTCTACTCATCCAACGAACTGCACCTCGATTTTATCAACCTTCGTGAGGAGATGTCTGGTACGTATCAGGCACCGGTTTGGATGGAACAATATGCTATCGCTTCCTACAATGCTATGGGTAGCACGATCAGGGCACGCGAATTACTCCGAGACTTCTTCAATGATCATGATGATGCCGAGTCGCACTTTTGGGGAGGTAAGCAATATTTAGTCGCCGGCGACTCAGTTCTGGGAATATACCATTTGCTGAAGGCTTACGATGATATGATGGAGGAACCAGCTTACCTGGAAGCATTTGTTCCAGTGGCTTATGAGCAGGGTTTGACCGACAGAATTGCGGATGCGCTACGGGCTCGGAAGGATGACCAGTTGTCGCTGCCCGTTGCGTTGGTAGGGTCAAAGGTCTTTTACGAGATGGGTGAATTGAGCCGAGCCAAGTCGATGTTGAGGATGCAGCCCAATCGGTCGGCTTTCTTCCAACTGTCAGCACTATATCTGCGAGAATACAAATGGGACTCAGCTCATTTTTGCATTGATAGGATACTTATTGCTGACAACAGCGACATTGAAGCTTTGGTAAGGAAGGGCGAAATCGACGAAACCCGTGGTTGGCTGAGCCAATCCCTTGTTTCGTATCGTCAGGCCTGGGAGATGGATTCGACCTATGGCGACATTGCTGAGCGCCTGGATATCGTTGGTCGAAAAATTGCATATTTGCGGAGAATTCGGGAAGCCCAGCAGGAAATTCCTACCATTGATTTAGAATCCAAAAAGCGTATTCAGTAAATGAACGAACAATCCATCAAGATTACCCTGCCGGATGGCAGTGTAAGGGATTACAATTCCGGTATAACAGCCTTGGAAATTGCCGGCGAAATCAGCGAAGGGCTGGCTAGAAATGTACTTTCGGCGAAGGTGAATGGTGAAGTGATGGATGCAACCCGGCCCATTACCGAGAATGCTACCTTGCAGCTATTGACTTGGAAAGATGCTGATGGTCAATCCACGATGTGGCATTCTTCCGCACATTTGATGGCAGAGGCATTGGAGGCCCTGTATCCTGGTGTAAAATTCGGAATTGGCCCGGCCATCGAAAAGGGGTTCTACTACGATGTCGATTTTGGAGACCAGAAATTTGATTCTGAGAACTTAAAGGTCCTCGAGGATAAAATGATGGAGCTTGCTCGTCAGAAGAACACCTATGATAGAACCGAAATTAGTAAGGCTGATGCAGTTGCCTACTTTGAGGAGAAGGGTGATGAGTATAAGCTTGAACTCATTGATGAATTGGAGGATGGTACTATCACCTTCTATCAACAGGGAAACTTTGTAGACCTATGCCGAGGACCCCATATTCCGCATACTGGCTTCATCAAAGCGGCAAAGATCACCAATGTGGCTGGGGCTTTCTGGCGTGGCGATGAAAAGCGAAAGCAGTTGACAAGATTATATGGAATCACCTTTCCCAAGCAAAAGGAACTGAAGGAGTACCTGGAGTTGGTGGAAGAAGCTAAAAAGAGGGACCATCGTAAGGTAGGCAAGGAGTTGGGTCTCTTCACTTTTTCTGAGAAAGTTGGAAAAGGGTTGCCGCTGTGGCTACCGAAAGGAGCGGTGTTACGTGAGCGGCTGGAGAATTTCATGAGAAAAGCACAGGTACGGGCCGGTTATTCTCCCGTAGTTACGCCGCACATCGGAAGCAAGGACCTGTACGTGACCTCGGGGCATTACGCCAAGTATGGAGAGGATTCGTTCCAGCCGATACATACACCCAACGAAGATGAGGAGTTTCTACTGAAGCCGATGAACTGTCCGCATCACATCGAGATCTTCAAGTCTCAACCCAAATCCTACAAAGATCTTCCGGTCCGGTATGCAGAATTTGGAACAGTATATCGCTACGAGCAGAGTGGTGAGCTACATGGACTAACAAGAGTGCGCGGCTTCACGCAAGATGATGCCCATATCTTTTGTCGACCAGACCAGTTGAAAGCAGAGTTTGCCAATGTGATCAACCTGGTGATGTACGTTTTGAAGTCACTGCATTTCCCTGAATTCACCGCGCAGGTATCCTTGCGGGATCCTGAAAATCCTGAAAAGTATATTGGTCGTGATGAAGACTGGGATAGGGCAGAGCGAGAGATCCAGGAGGTAGCCAATGAAATGGGACTGGATACTGTTGTCGAATTGGGAGAGGCGGCATTCTATGGACCCAAGCTGGATTTTATGGTCAGGGATGCCCTTGGTCGAAGCTGGCAAATGGGAACCATCCAGGTAGATTACAGCTTACCCGAACGTTTTGAGCTGGAGTACGTGGGGTCAGATAATCAGAAACACCGACCAGTGATGATCCACCGCGCGCCATTTGGGTCGATGGAGCGGTTTATCGGTATCTTGATAGAAAATACCGGCGGAAACTTCCCGCTTTGGCTGGCACCTGAGCAGATCGCGATATTGCCAATTTCCGAGAAATTTCATGACTATGCTTCGGAAGTATTCATGGACTTGCAGGAGGATGACATTCGTGGTTTTGTAGATGAGCGAGATGAGAAGATCGGTAAGAAAATCCGGGATGCCGAAGTGTCGAAAATCCCCTTCATGCTCATCGTCGGAGAAAAGGAGAAGGAGGCCGGGCAAGTATCTGTCAGAGCCCATGGTACCGGAGACTTAGGCTCGATGACCTTAGCAGAATTCAAGGCCCATTTTCGAGAAAAAAGTGCAGTATAACCCTTAAGACAAGCTCTGGCAAATAGGGTTAAATTGATTACTTAGTCACCTTGACGGTTTTAGGATAAACCGTAACAAAGCCTGTGAATACGCCAATAACGACATCCACAAAGGTGTGCTTTGTTTCTATGGTGTAGTCTGTGGCGCCATCTGCCATGGCTTTGGAATCAACTTCGTTGATGGGTACCAATCCCCAAAGTACATACCATTGTCTTTTTTCGACGGAGTTACCTGAGTTAGCTCCCTGGCCAACCTGATGCTCCAGCGTGTAGCAAGAAGTAAAGGATACAAGCATTACTAATGCTAAGAATAAGGCTTTAAAATTTTTCATGTTAGTAGGTGTTTTGAAAAGAAATAGATCCAATAGAAGATTCTATTTGCTTGAGCTTGTCTTCCAGGTTATTATTGGTGACGACGTAAAATAGTGATTTCCCTTGATGATCCGTCAATACTAACTGAAAAATCAGTAAAATGGGATCCTGAAAAACTGTTTGTTGCACGAGCACGTCATTTACAATAAAAGCTGTCCGCTGTTTGTGCCCTTCGAAGTTGATATCTAGGGGTTCTGGGCTTATGAGCAACATAGAGGAATCACTGGGATTGAAGAAATAATCCCCCTCACCCAATATTAGCAAAGGCGGATTGGTACTCGTATCAGCCTTTATCCATGTTTTGGGTGGAAAAAGCTGTAAACCCTGCTCATCCAGGTAAGCCTCCGACGAGAGCAATGTTCTGTTCACTTCAAAGGTGGCCTCTACCATTCCGGGTTTTGTACTAGAGTTGCAGGCCAGCAGTACCATCAGGTAGCTCAGTCTAAATATTTTCATAATGAGTAAAAGTCCGACTTCCGTGCTATAATAAGATTATTCTGATCGTTTTCTTCCAAAAGAATAACCATATTTGCGTTTCGTTTTTGAAAATGGTGCAACTAACAAAGGAGGTAAGCAATCGGTAAACAAAAAAGAAGGCCTTATCGAGGTAGGGTTGAAGAACCTTACAAGGTCAATGATAAGATACTCGCACAAAGAGTAAGGGTCGTCGGTGACAATGTGGCTGTGGATGTATATCCACTCCAAAAAGCATTGGAGATGGCAAGGGCACAGAATCTGGATTTGGTGGAAATTTCTCCCAAGGCGGATCCGCCGGTTTGCAAGATCATCGATTACTCAAAGTTCAAGTACGAACAAAAGAAGAAACAAAAGGAAATCAAGTCAAAAGCCGCCAAGACAGTTGTCAAGGAAATACGCTTTGGACCCAATACAGATGACCACGATTTCAACTTCAAGCTAAATCATGCAAAGAAATTTCTTGCTGAAGGCGCGAAGGTGAAGGCATTTGTTCACTTTGTCGGAAGGACTATTGTTTTCAAAGAACGAGGGGAGATTCTGTTATTGAAATTTGCACAGGCCCTGGAGGAAGACGGGAAGGTCGAGACGTTGCCAAAATTGGAAGGCAAACGGATGTCCTTGATCCTGGCCCCGAGGGTAAAGAAGAAATAAATTGAATGTAAATAGAGTAGAATGCCAAAGATGAAAACTAAATCCAGTGCTAAGAAGCGATTCAAGCTGACAGGTACTGGTAAAGTGAAGCGGAAGCATGCCTTTAAAAATCACATTCTCACCAAGAAGGAGACGAAGCAGAAGAGAAATCTTGCTAAAATGACCGTCGTGAATGGTGCGGATGAGAAGAATATTAAGGAGATGCTTAACGTCTAATGGTTTAATTGTTTAACCCGATGATTTGGCTTGAAGTTCTCTGCAAAAGAGGCGCCAATTGTCAAAAAAATGAAAAATGTCTAGATCAGTAAATCATGTAGCTTCAAGAGCCAGGAGAAAAAAGGTGATGAAGCAAGCCAAAGGATACTTTGGCCGTAGGAAGAATGTTTGGACCGTAGCTAAGAATGCGGTCGAAAAGGGTATGCAATATTCATACCGTGACCGAAAGGTTAAGAAGAGAGAATTCAGAGCTTTGTGGATCCAACGAATCAACGCTGCGGTCCGGGAACATGACCTCTCTTACAGCAAATTTATGGGCCTGTTGAAAGCCAAAGAAATTGAGATTGATAGAAAAGTACTCGCAGACCTTGCGATGAATCATCCGGATGCCTTCAAGGCAATCGTGGACAAAGTGAAATAAACCCTATTTCTCTAAAAAATTGGAGCCCACATCGATAGTGTGGGCTTCTTTCGTTTAATACGAGCCTGCCAATAAAACAAACTCCGTAAATATGTCTCGACAGTTGGGCAGGCCGCGGGGAATCGGAGTAGGGCAGGACTGCGATCCAGAGCCACTCAATTTGTCCGGAGCATTTTATAGGCCTTCTTGATCAGAACTGATCCAGCCATTTCAGGCAATAATCCCAAAGTATCTTACTCTTTCGGCTGAAGAATTTCATGTGTCCGATGGATTGCAGATCATGATCTTCAGGTATAAGGGTCATTTTCTCAGCACGTAGCTTGGGCATTACCGCAATCATATCATCTACATTAGCGTCGTTGGCGATATCATCGTCTATCGCGTTTATCCATAACGAAGGGAGGTCCACATCATCATACCAGTGTTCATGTATCGAATGGCCAAACGCTGTTTTTGCATATCCTTGACCGAGGCACCAGTGAGCCCACTGCTGGGCCACGTTAGCAGGCAGAGGTTCACCCATACCCACCCATTGTGTTTGCGTAAAACCATAGACGCGATTGGAGAGTGGAATGAAAATGCGCATAAAGAATATGGCTTGCAACCAGAAAGGTCCGGACATGTTTTTGATGCATCCTGAAGAACAAGCATAGTTGAACACTGAAGTCAAAGCTGACCAGTTGTGCATTAGGCCGAAGAGCTGACCTCCAGCGCTATGACCCACCAGATGATATTTGGTGCCAGGGAATTCGGACTTGAGTCTGGCCAATGCGGCCGGCATGTCCTCGAATCCCCACTCCTGCAATGAGACTCCCACATCACGAAGCTTGGCGTTGCGCGAATCACCTATACCCCGATTGTCATAGGTGAGGACCCCATAATCATGCGCTGCCAGGTAGGAAGCAAATGCCGCATAGAAGGATCGCTTGATTCCCGTTGCCGGACCAATCATAACAGCGCCCTTCATATTGGTGATATCATTGGGCTTGTAGAGCGTTCCGGCAATCTTGCCTTTGGCCGCCAGGTCAATTTCAATATCGATGATCTCTGTCAGTGAAGTCATAGCGGGAGGTTAGCTGTCTTGTGTGGGAGATGAGACATCAATGGTCATTCCATTGGGATCTTGCAAGAGTACTCGTCTCTGACCGTAGAAGGTGTCAGAAGGTTTGCTGATCACTTCATATCCCTTGGATTTGGCTGTTTCATACAGCTCATCTGCACTGTCCACAACAAAGGTGAGGTAGAACCCTTGCTGAGTGGCCTGAAGGTTCCCCGGGACGATTTCATTCGAAGCTTCTATGATACCCAATTCGAGGTTGTTTTGCTCCGAGATAAGGTGGATAAACCACTCACTGTCGTAGTCCACTACAAAGTCAAAAAGAGACGTGTAGAAGTGTTTCGTGGCTTTCAGCTCATTCGAAACAATATTGACAAGGAGTCTATTGAGTCTATTCATGAAGATTGATTTATTTACAAAATCAAATGTAGAGAAGCCGCCATGTCATGAATTGGAAAAAGGCGACATAACGGAATATGGTAACTAGATTCCAGATAATTCCTCCGGAAGAGGACCTTAAGGACTTTGTGTGTTATTTCTGGTTCTTCGAAGGAAAAGCCTCGGCTTCGTCCCCCTATGAGCATAAGATGATTCCGAATGGGAGGTCTGAAGTGATCCAGCAGGTTCAGGGCCATGCCGCTATCGGATTCGAAGATCGTTTCGTCCGACTACCCGATGAACCGATTTTGATGGGGCAAAGCAATCAACTGACCACTTTCAGATTAGCGGAGGATTTCCGCATTTTCGGTATTTGTCTATATCCATACACGATTCCATTTTTGTCAGGGACGGCCGCGGAGCATTATACGAATAATTATATGCCGTTGTCCGGCAAGCTGGGCATAGATCCTAATGCCTTGTTGCCGGATGCCGAAGTTGACATTTTGGACAAGGAGCGCATAACCATGGCAGCGGGTTTTCTTAAAGGCACACTGTCCCGTCTACAGGGTGAGCATGCGCAGACCTTCAAAATGATCCGGGACCTTTTGCAATATCGAGCAGGGAAGATCAACGACTTCGTCGCTGAAAACCAAATCAATCTTAGATCCTTTCAAAGGAAATGCAAGCACTATACAGGATATACGCCGAAGCAGTTGATGCGAATAGCAAGGATACATGCTGCAATGTTTGAGAAGAAGGTCTCCTCCCTGACGACGCTTGCTTACAAGCTGGATTACTATGACCAGGCGCATTTTGCCAATGATTTCAAATTGTTGACCGGGCTCACTCCCAGGCAATACTTCTCCCAGACCCCTGAAGACCTGGCATGGCAGAATCAAGGGAAGAAGGTCGGGTTGTGATCCAACGTACCCCAATGTTGGGCAGTACCCTGGTTTGTTTCAGGCCCGACCTGTCAGAGATTATCTCAATCTTTCAAATAGCTCAAAAATGCTCAGCCAGTAAGGCTCAACAGCTGAATTGTGCGTTGCTCCCGGAAAGCGTACGAGTTGAACTTTATCACTTCGTACACTCAGTGCTTCGTAGGCGCTTTCTGCGTGGAACGGAAACACGCTCTTGTCGGCAGTCCCGAAGTAGAGTGTGATGGGACCTTTGGGTGCCCAGTCGTGGTTGTCATTTGCACGAAAGGCTTCAAGCATTTCCTCATCCTCACCTGTAGAAAGACCTTGGATGAATTCAGGTCTAAAGAGATTCCTGGGATCCCTATCCAGGTTTGCCAGCGTGGGTAAGCGCATGGGGTCCGTGGTGCTGCTAAACATCGACAGGTTGGGTTCCTGCAGGATTTCGCTCCACGGACGGTTTACACCGGAAGTGCGATTAATGACATCAATGTTCCACAGCCAGGCACCAGGGTTGTCTATCGATATGTCCTGATCTTCCAATGCTGCCACAGTCCCCGATTTGTTGTAGGCACCCGCTCCTGGTGCACTCATCGTCACTGATAAGTCAGAATTGGCTTCAAGGTATCGGTGCATGGCCATTGTTGCATAACCTCCTTGCGAATACCCTGCCAGGAAAACCTTACCGCTCGTTGGTTTGTCCAGTAGCGAAACAAGCTCCCTGGTCGCCATCAACATATCGAAGGAGGAGCTTCCCATTGTGGCATCATGCTCAAAGGGATGTGGTAAGCCGCTCGATAGACCATATCCAATGTAATCTGGTGCCGAGACGATGTAGCCGTAAGTCGCAAAAAGGGTCAACACATCCAAAAGCCCATTTGAAGTGGCAAAAGCAGAGGGTGCCTCGCTTTGCTTAAGTATGGTGCCGTGCTGGTATGACAATAGCGGGGCATTTGATGTAGATGGTATTAGCGCAAGACCGGAGGCTGTGATCACTTGTCCATCATAGTTCTTGGTAAGATAGGCGAGGCGATACACATCAACCCGGACAGGCAAAGCATTGCTAAGGTCTGATAAGTGCGGAAAGCCTTGCAGTATATCGTCAATTTCTTTTTCAGATATTTCGGTCAGAAATTCTGCCTCCAGTAAGTCTTGTCTTCCTGTGATAACCGATTTCTCAATTGGGGAGATTTCCCCTTCATCGCTACAGGACACGGTGATTATACCTAAGGCTATCCCGAGTCCCAAAAGTTTGATTGCGTTCATTTTGATTTTTTTGGCGAATATGACAGGAGCTTTCCTCGGGAGTGTCTGAGTAGCTGAATCAGGACTCCTACTTTACGAATCAGTACCGGACTTAGAGGTTCCGGTGGGCACTGGGCGTAGTCCCATACACTTTTTTGAAAGCGTTGAAAAAAACGGATTTCGAGTTGTAGCCGCTCCGGTAGCCAATTTCTTCCACTTTCAGGTGATTCATATTGGGGTCCTCCAGCATTTTCTTGGCTTCTTCGACTCTGTATTGATTCACAAGGCCAAAAAAATTGGTTTGGAGGTGTTCATTTATCAATCGGGAGAGCTGATGTTCAGGAATACCTATGTTTTGCGCGAGATCAGCCATGGAAAGGTCTGCATTGAGGAACACTTTCTCAACTCCCAGCAACGTTTGCAACCGAGATATTTTCTCCTCGGCAAATGCGGAATCTAAGCCCGGATTGGCATAACGTGCTTTTTCAGGTTTCAGGAACCCCGAATCTTGCAGCATGGAAAAACCTATCATATAGACGAATAGGGTAAGGAATATTCCTACTACATTTTCGCCAGTGGCAAATGGAAGCAACCATTTCGTGAGTAGGAAAAGCATAAAACCCAGTGCTGAAAAGATGACTAGATTTCTGAGCCACTTGCGGCGAGATGCTTTGTTGCGGGAGTTGAAATAAACCCGAAACTGTTGAATGGACAACACAATGTACAGTCCCAACTGGAGGTAAATCAAAGTGGAGGTGAAGAACGGACGTATGTGCCATGGATCTAATGCCGCAGGTTCTGCGACTGGCACAAACCGAATAAATGGATAGTAATTGGCGATATAGTTGTTGTACTTCTGCGCAATTGGTGCAGTGAATTCAAGAAACAAGTAAGCTGTGAAAAAGACAAATGGCAGAAAATGTAGCCAGTCAATCCGTCGCCACACCGAGTGATTCAATTTTTGCGAATAAAGAAGCAAGAGGGGACCAATAAGGAACTGAAGTGACTCAGTGAAATTGTAGAGATAAAGGGCCCTGAGCATTAGCCTTGTGTGGTTGAGAAAAATCTCCACCAGACTTAAAACCAGCACCAGGCCCAGTGATCCCAGGAGAAGGTTAGGAAGGTTACTGCGTGTTCTCTGCAGCAACAACAACCCGATCAATGTGCCTTGAAGCACGCCTGTGAACATCAGGAGTGCCAGGAAATCATACTTGGGTTCTGGGATGATCATCTCAAAAAAATCCGACGCCTGAATTTACGAATTAATCACCAACAGCTAATTTGAGTAAGCTCGGGAGTCTCTTGGACGCTGGATTGTCAATAAGAAAATCTATTTGCGAAGTATCTGGCATCAATTTTGCCCTGTGTGAATCCAAATCATTCAATCTACCTTTTTATCAAATTGGTGGTAAATTGGTATCAGTTATTTGTGTAGCTATGTTAGTTCGAGTTGCATTTCATTTACTGGCCTTCAGCATTGGAATCATATTTACCAATCCGGTTTGGGCCCAAAGCAATGAAGGTCGGTTAGCGATTCAACTGGGTCCTGTATTCAACCAATCGTCAGACGCCTTCAACAATACCACGGGCCTGGGCATGTTCCTGCAGGCAGACTATTTCCCGAAAGAAAATATCAGGGTTGCCCTGGGTGTAGAGCCTACTGCCTTGGTCTACGGGGTGCTGGTCTTGCCAGGAGGATGCGAACATGAACATCGAAGATACCCAGGTGTCCCTTCTTGCCGTGAAGGTTCAAACTACCTTTTGAATAACTTCGTCTCTGGAGACCTCTTTTGGGGCAAGTCCAGCTATGGGAAGAAGGGTGGCCTGAGACAAGCTTATGTAGGCCTGAGTGCCAATATGCTTGCTCATCAGCGGTACGTGATCACTTCGCGCGTAATAGGCCAATGGCGAGATACAAGATTATCCGTCAGTAGTTTAAGCATGGGAGGACGCCTTGGCTATTTGTTGGGCCGGATGGATCTTTCTGTCTCCTACAACCAGCCAATTAGCAATTTCAGGGGCTTTGTCGGATTTCGACTGGGCTACATTCCATTCAGATGGCAACTTCAGCCGGATGGCTGAGTAAACGCAAGCAAGGGATATATCCATGATGACCAAATCACACCTTGTAACAGCTATCCAAGGGTGATTTCCTGAAATCTTGTATTTCATTTGAACGTTCAGGGTGTTGCCGTGTATGGCTAGCAAAACATGAATACCATGAGGAGAATCTTCTTGCTAGCGTTGTTGCTAGGTACACATTACCTGCTTCTTGCTTCGGAAAAACCTGATATCGTACCTTCAAAAATCACAGAACTCAAGCCAAAGGCCTGGTATGCCCAGGTCTCCGGGCATTGGCAGACTTATCTCGAAACTCATCCAGACGATGTAAAGGGTTGGCTGAGCTATTTGCGCGCACTTCAATACGCCGGTGACGAGAAAACTTTGGCTGAATCGTCTCGAGAGCTCACGTCCAATTTTCCGGATAGCTTTCTGGATCATTATGCCACTTTTCAGAACAAGGGCTGGAACGAGGAAGGGCTTATAGCCCTAAAGAGGGCGTTGGATAAACCCCATGAGCGTATTTTGACATTGGAAGATGAACTTATCTTATCCGAATTGTCGGGTAAACGCCAGGGAGATCTCAGTCACCAAATTTACCGTGAGGGTCTGGTCTTACCGAGCACGCTCAGCTACAACTACAACTTGCTCATGTCTGTCTCTGAGGGCGGCGTATTGGTCACGGAGGGGCTGCATTCTACTGTTCCACTCTGGGTATTGCAGGATGTCATGGGTGTCAGAGCCGACGTGGAAGTGCTCAATCTTCAGCTGATTCAGCAATTTGATGACTATTTCTCCAATAAAGTGCAGTCCATGCGTATGGAGCTCGAAGTGCCACATGATCTGTTTGAAACAGAGACTGGTTTGGAAGTTTATTACGCTTTGACTTTGCCCAGGGAAAGACTCAAATCAATTGAAAACAGACTCTATGTAGTGGGGCTGGCGAGTACCCAGGCAGAAGATGACTTTGCACATTTCGAAGTTTTGCGGGCCAACGTCGAAGAGAAATTCCTGATGGATTACCTCTCCATTGATTTCAACGGTGAACCGAAGACAGCTACAGGGAAGGTGCTGTCATCCAATTACATCGTTCCGTTAGTGCTGCTCAAGGGTTTTTATGACCAGGCAGGAGACAGCCGCCAATCTGCAAAACTTAAGAAGAGCATTCTTGCGCTTGCTTCGTCATCACCTATGAAAAGGAGGGTCACCAGATTGCTTGACGAAGAGAAGGAGATCGAGCCCTTGTCATATGTGAAAACCGAACTGGATGTCAGGACTCTGGAAAAAAACTTGAGGCAGGTCAAGGATAACATCTATGCTAGCAGTACAGAGCTTACCAACAAGGAATACTGGGCCTACCTGGATTACCTAAGGAGCAACAACTACACAGATCTTTATCATCAGGCTTTGCAGGATCGGTCCAAATATGACGACCTTACGGCCACGATGCTCAGCAATTTCTACTACAGCCCAGCCAACGTTGAAATGAGCGAAAAGCACGAAAAACATACTTTTCTAAGATATCCGGCCCTGGATATGAGCTATGAGGCTGCAGTTGCCTATTGTGAATGGTTGACCTATCAATATCACGAGCAGCCGAAAAGAAAGTATCAAAAAGTCATATTCAGGCTTCCATCGAAAGCAGAGTGGCAGATGGCAGCGCTTGGTCACAAAGGGTTTACTTCATGGACTTTGGAGGAGAATCAGGTACTGGCCCATGTCAATGGCAACAGGAAGAAAGCTGAGTCATTTGACCTGAAGCAATATACCGTTGACTATCCATGGGGATTGTTTGAGTGGGAGCGGCGCAATAGCATCACCAATCGACACAATTGCTACCTTGCCAACGTGAAAGCTCCGGAGGAAGTGACGTGCCCGGCTGGGATCAAGGGCGATGGATTCACCATTACGTCGCCTACCAGTACTTATTTCCCTAATGAGATGGGGTTATTTGATGTCATCGGCAATGTAGCCGAAATGATCAGCGAACCAGGCAGGGCCATGGGGGGAAGCTGGAATCAAGAACCGGAAGATTGCACCATCACAAGTGTTTTGGATTACGGCCAGTCGGATATCCGGGTGGGCTTCAGATTGTTCATGGAAGTCCTGGAAGAGTAGCAATATGCTGTTCCGTCGATACAAGCGACAAACGGATCGAAATCTGATGGTTCTCATTCAAGATAATGGGGACCATCAGGCATTTGCAGAGCTCTATGATCGTTATGCCAATCGTCTAAATGCTTTCTTCTATCGAATGCTTTGGGGGGATGGTGAATTATCCCAGGATTGTGTGCACGACGTCTTTGCTAAAATCATCCAAAAACCCGAGCGCTTTAACCCTGATTACGATTTTGAGCCATGGCTCTTCAAGGTGGCTGCCAACATGTGTAAGAATATCTATCGGAAAAGGGCCTTTGAGAAAGCATACAAAGAGCATGAGCGCAATACTTCATCGGGAACTGAAGAGCTCGATGACGAGGCGACGGATACCATTGTGCTTACAGACGCAATCCACAGTTTATTGGATACTATGGGAGAGGAGCGCAAACTCATATTTCTGCTACGCTATCAGCAAGAATTGAGTATCAAAGAATTGTCGGAAATGCTGGAGGTGTCTGAAGGCACCATCAAATCCAGACTTTTTTACACCCGGGAGAAAATCCGGAAAACACTTAATTACTGATGGAGAATTTTGAAAAATACGAATCATTGCTGCAATCCAGGAGCTATGATACTCTGGATAGAGAGGAGAGGGACCTGGTGGAAAAGTTTGGTGGGCGCGAGGCCTTCGAAGGTGAGCAGCAAGCCATTCTGGTCCTGAAGTCGGAAATCAGGAAAACCGATCCTGGGATTAAAAAGGCCCTTGTCGCCGGTTTGAAATCGTCGAAAAAGCTTGACCATCAATGGTGGGCCATCCAAACACCCATATATTCTCATGTCTTGACGAGTGTGGCTTTCTTTGTCCTGGGTTGGTTCCTTTTGCCGCAGCAGGTGGAGGTAGTGACAAGAGATCGACTCGTGGAGGTCACCAAGGTGGATACGTTGAGGGTACATTCCCGGGATACGATCTACCTGGAGCGTGTGGTCCAGGTCCCGGTATATGAAGTGGCGAAGAGATCAGATGACCCAGATCCCTCGCAAACCTCACTCGTCCAAAATCGTAGCATTTCGGAAAGCCAGGAATTATTGGAACTGGTGATAAGGAGCGACGATTAATACCGGCTATATCAACTTGTGGAAGGGTCACATACTGAGTTGATATTGCGGCAAGACATCTGGCGATGGCTTGCCGCCACATCATTTTACTTTTTCTTCGTTTTCACCATCATCATCATGCCACGATCCTCATGACGCAAGATGTGGCAGTGAAATACCCAGGAACCCACATTGTTTGTGTTTTCTGCAACCGTACTGTCGTCACTCTGCCAGGGCACATTCACCCAGGTTTTCATTTTCACATACCCATGCGGGGGAATCATGATTACATCCCACCACGTGCCAACAGCGTAGTCCACTGCACTGTTGGTCACTTCCACCTCCCATGATTGCCTTGTGCGCGCTACATGATTTGTTGGGTCGTCATAGATGTACCTCGTTTGCCATGAGTTGCTCGCAGTATCATAATTCAACTGGCCTATTTCGGTGACGAAGAATGGGCTGATGTGGATATGGAAAGGATGGAAAACATCAGAATTGTTTACTAGCAGCCATTCCTGGGCGGTCGTAGCAGTGGGTTGACTTGGTGCAACGCCGCCGGTGAGGTCGTTGTAATCCGGCAAAGTAATGTTGGCATTGTTGTAATCGTAGGTATAAAAATTACCTGTGTCAGATTTCATCACTGGAACATAATAGCCAGGATTGGTCCAAAACGCCTGGTCATCCAGTTTTGCAATTTGGTTGGTCCAAAGCGAGGTAGATGCATAGTTATAACTTCCTATGGATGTGCCATCATCCAACGTGACCTCTTTTGGAATTGGCTTTTGAATCAAGCTATTGGCACCGGTATTACCTACATAATCATTGAGATCGAACTGACGTCCATTGAGCCAGAATTGTTTGATGGCATTGTTCGCGCTGTTTTCATAGTCAAATTGGACCCCGGAAAGGTCGAAAACCATAACTTGGGGTGGTGTGGTGATATCCGAGTCATCGATTGGTGAGGCATAGCCCGGTGCTTGCCCTTGTTGGGGATTGCCGTTACCATCTATATACGTGAGCTTGGTAGCGGAGCCGGAAGGACTGTAGGGACTGAGGTCCACTGAACTAAGGTCCGTCGGAATCGTGCTGTTTTTCGGAGTACCATTAATCAAATTGACATGAAACAGCAGTTGGTTATCGATCGCACCACCACCATGAGTAGCTGGCTGCCAGCCTACAGATTCTAGCTGCGAACTCCCAAAATTCTTCAGGTTTATATTCACAAGGTTTCGGTTTTTCGGATCGTATTGGCCGGTTAGGATAGGGGCCATGGATATGACTGTATCCTTACTTGAAGGCGACATCCTCCAGGTCTGTTGGAATCCTTTCCAGTTTGTGCCCAGATCGTAGGAGTCGGTGTTCATGGGAGCAGGTGCCGCGGGAATGGAATAGCCCCCCGGGTTGACTTTTTTGTTAGAGACTTTCTTTGGTTGCTGGGGGAAGTTTTTGAAGATCGCGTAATTGCCATCGTCAGGAATTCGCACCAACACATCGGCTCGGTTGCCGGCTGCCAGGAGCAGGGGCTGGGTGGCAGTGATTTTGAGCGGATCGCTGAGCGTAACACCATCCAGGGCTACCAGATACATCTGGGCCGTAGTGGAATCGTCGTCGGCTGGGACGGCATTTTCAAACAAAGGAATATCCACGATTTGGCCATTAATTGAATCGGCAAACGTGCCATTTTGCTTACCTAACCAGATGAACGCCGAAGTTCTGTGGTTGGCACCCGCGTTGACGAATCGCCATCGCTCAATCTGGTTTTTCTTCAGTTGTAGAGTAGGTTGGTGGACGCCATTTACGGTGATATCCGGCGTGCCTGGCTGCACGTTTTTCACCTTGGCATCACCTTGCTGTATACCGTAGTTTGCAATTTCCTGCAGGACCATCACGCGATCATTAGATAGGTCCGGATCATCATTCCACAATCCTGGTGCGAAGGTGTTATTCTCGTCCATGGGTCGCACGACAAAAGTGCCCGCCATGCCATTTTCGACATGTGTCGATGTAGAACCATGTTTGTGGGCATGGAACCAGTGGGTTCCAGGTAAGTGATCAGCTGGAATCTTGTAAGAGTAGAGCCAAGTCCAGTATTTTCCGTTGGCGGGTGGACCACCCGGAACCTGGTTGCCAGAAGCATTGGGTATTACTGCTCTGAGTCCATCGTGATAGTGATCGGGGTTATCATTTTCAGGAATGATAAGCAGTGTTACATTGTCGCGTCTAGGATCTACATGCAAACCATGGGTATGGAGGTTGGTGTTGTCAGCATTGTGAGGAATATTTACTTCATGTCCAATATGCTGCTCAATATCATCCGGATTATTCGGGGTGATACTACCTTCAAATTCCGATAGCCATGCTGATCTTTTCGTGTTGAGGTTATTGACGAAATTGATATTCATTACATCGTTTGGCTGAAACACTAGGGTTGGCCCCGGCACAATGTCTTCATTGGGAAGCCACTTGCTTGTATCCTTGGGGTCTGGCTGTGGAGGCATCAGGGAGTAGGCTCGGGTCCATATCTCTTTACTTGTCAGGTTACCATTGGCATCGAGGGCGCCGGTGATGTTGGCCAGACCAAATTGAACATAGATGTCCGTATTTAGAACCCCGTTTCTGGAGACCACTCGCTCAGGTTCATCAAATGAGCTTGCGGTGACGGCATTAATAAAATATTGCACAGTTGCTTCCTGTGTAAGCGCTATCCGGATCTCGTTCGTACCGGCTTCGACCATCGAGGTTGGGATCTTCCAGGCTACCGGGTGAAAGTTGGGATTGGTATCGGCATACTGTCTGACGAGTGTATCACCATTCACGAAGATGCTTACAGGTGAATTAGGCGCACCCTCTACCAGTGCTGCGGCCACGCTCAAGGTCAGAACCACGGGCATAGGAGCATCCACGTTAAGCGCCAAGGTGATACCTTCAGGGTCGCTAATAAGGGACCAGGTGCTGAAGTCGCTTCGATAAATTGCTCCAGTAGTAGAGGTTACCGATAGGTTGGGGCATGTACTGCCGGAACTACAAACTGGTGGATCTACCGAAAGGTCCAGGGTCTGTGTCAGGAGTTCTTGACCCGGTATGGGGACCGTGAGAAAATTGGTCTCAACATTGTTGGAGGACTGCTCCTGTTGACAGCTGCTAAGGACACTCCCGACCAATAGCACTGCCATAATAAATTGGTTTAAGTTAGGCTGGATCATAATAGTTAGGTGGGTTGGTAATAAGTAATATAGCTAATTGCCACCATTCCAAAATAACGGAAATGCATTTTAAAGCGGTGTGAAGGAAATTATGCTCATAAGTGACAAGGTGAATTATGGTAGTTGACGATGCGGTTTTGTGCCAAGCCCCCTATATTTAGCCCACCTAACTTGAAAAACAGCCATGAAAACACGCAAAGTTCTCGTCGTCCTAATATGCATAACAATCATTCTTGTCGGATGTAGTGATGATGATACGCCGGAAGTCACCTTTTCGACGGAAACCTTTGAAGGTACAGGAATGATCAATCCTGCCAACTTCCCAGCCGGTGTGGGGCTTGACCTCAGTGCTGGAGATACGGGTCGGGTCGCCCAGTTGGATGCTGAAGCAGGTCTGGATTGGGATCTGATGATACTCACTTACCGCACGAGCCAGGGCGGCCGACCTGGAATATTCCTTTTTGGAGATCAGACGGTAACCGACGCTGCAGAGGGGCTTGATATTTCAGCTGCTGCTACAGAAGTTGGTACCGGCGCAGGGGCTTTCACTTCTTTCACCAATGTAACCAGCGCTATGCAATCTGCGCTGACAACAGATGGTGTCTTTGATTTTGATCCTGAGACGGATGTAGACGATAGTGGCATGTCAGATTTGGATTTGCTGTTGGCGGCTTATGAGAATCTCGTCATTGGCAATGCCGTCATCAATCTGGAAGAATCCGATCAGCCTGTTTTTCTGATCAGAAGCAAGGAGGGCGATCTCTATAAATTCCAGTTTGTACAACTAGAGATGGGGGGAACCATCAACTTGCGGTGGGCTCGGTTTGCTACAGATGCGATAGAGTAGTTGTCGCGCAGTCTTGGCATATGCTTACTGCTTTTTACCGTTACGGAGACCATAGCGCAATCTGCTGGTGCGCTCAATGAGCAAGATTCTGTTGCCATTGAGCTAGCACAGTTGGTAGTATCAGGTGATCGGCTCAGTGTAGGTGGGCGGTTGGTGCAGGAAAAGCTGGAAGCCAGGTCTGGCAGTATTTCGGAGGCGCTTGATGAAATTCCTGGTTTTCAAAAAGTACAATCCAACAATTTTCCACTTAGTTTTCGCGGTCAGCATGGTGATAGATTGCGTGTCGAGCAGAATGGCTTTCGGCGAACAGGTGTACTGCAACAAGGCTATTATGGTGAGGACCTCAATCCGGGCGATGTGGGTCGCATCAATGTCGTTCGCGGTGTGGAGAAAGCCATCTTTGGTTCCGGAAGTACAGGTGGGATCATACAACTAATCGCAAGGACCAACATCACGAGTCAAGTATATGCCGGTTATGAATCAGGCAACCGCAGTTTTACCACAGGTTTAGGTTTGACAAAATCCTGGGAGAAATTGGGTATATCGATGACTGCAAGGAGAGTCGATGCGGCCGATTATAGAATACCGGGAGGTTCCAAACAAGAGCATTCGGCCTTTGACCAAAACACGGCAAACCTCCGCATTTCTTATGACTGGCGAAGTCGCCACAGTCTGGTGATCAATCAACAGGTGAACAATGGTCTATGGCAACGGCCTCAAGGTTTTCAGAACAATCCGTTTGAGTTGCGTGCTTTCCGTTCCCGATTTGGGTCCCTCACGCAGCTGACATATGAATCCAGGTATTCTGATGAACTTAGTCTGAAGCATCAGCTGACCTTTCAGCGGCAGGAGACAGAACAACAGCGAGATAGTTTTGATGGCACCTTCGACATGCTCAATCGTGCTTTGGTGAGAAGCTATGCCAAACGAGCTGGGAGCCACCGTAGTACGTTGGTTTGGCGTAAGAGAGCCATCGTTTTCAGAACGGGGTTGGATTACTTTGGTAGCAACATCAAGGAATATCTTACAGAAGAGGACTTTGTCAACGCCATTTATGTCAATGATCTGTTGGACGCTGAACGTAGGGAACACCAGGGTGGCGTATTTGCATGGGCTGATTGGCTGCAGGGTAATTGGAGTTTTCGATCATCCTTTCGGGCCGACGCTGCCAATATTGGGGATGGTGAGGTACGTAGAAACTTTCGGAGTATCACAGGCGGCTTGGAATTGGAATATGCCGGAGCAAGTGGATATGAGCAAACGCTTTCCGTAGGGAGGTATTTCAGGTACCCATCGCAGTTGGAGGCGACGGGTGTTTTCTTTGGTGGGAGGGGGACGTTCTACGGAAACCCGGACATCACCCCGGAGTACAATTACCAGGTAGAGTGGCAGTTGCAGAAGTCTTCCGGTGTATTCAACTATGAGCTGGAGGCCTGGTGGAGCTTGTTTACCAACCGGATTGTCGAAGTTCCCCTGGGAAACAGTGAGTTTACCTACGATAACGTCAGCTATGCTCGGGTCGTCGGCTTGTCAGCAGCTATGTCTTACCGGTTTCCGTTGTTGCGTGATCACCAGAGCCTTCAAGCCTTTCTGGGTAGTACAGCAATGAGGGGGGACGAGCTGGAAGGTCTTGAGGTTTTTACCGCTGGAGGGCCGCTCTTTGGCATACCTCCCATGCGTCTGGATATGAAGTTGGTGTATGACCATCGGTTCAATACAGCATTTGTTCTGAAGAACTTCATTGCTGTGGACCAGGTGTTTGCCTTTGATCGAATTCCGGAGGGCTTTGTCAATCAGATTTGGGGTATAGTGGAAACACCCGCTTACACCCTGCTATCTCTCGGTACAAGCGCCGAAGCCGAAATAGCTCATCTTCCGATAACGCTGAGGCTCGAAGCGACAAACCTGACCAACGAAACCTATATGCCTTTTGGGTCACGAATCACAGAAATGGGTCGTAGCTTTCGCTTCTTCCTGACCGTGGGATTTTAGCAATTTCCCTCTTTGGAGGGGTCAATCGTATGAAGCCAGTTGAAAGCGCTCTCATAACTGAAAAATGTGACGTAACAAACACCCAGATGTGTTTTGTTGAAGATAGAGTCGGGAGTGGTCCTGGCTTTGGCGTCAGGTGAAAGTAAGTGGGCAAAATACCTCAATCCAGACTCGGATATAGCAGGAAACCATACATCCTGCAACCAGGTACCCATGTCTGGCCATTGTCCTATTTGTTGGCGATTGTCGTTGATCAGCTTCTTCACCTTCAACCGCCTTACTTCTTCAACCATTTGCATACAGTAGGATTCGGCGCGGGCTCTATCCTTAAACTCTCCTCTCCAGAAACAATGCAACAAGTCATGCTGACGAATGTGGGCGATTTCAAACGACTCTTTCACTTTGGCGGTATTCAAAGGCTTGATAGGTGTGCATTTAGTAACTAACTGTGCACCTTTATCGTTTAGGATATTTTCAAAAAAAATTGCCCGGCCTGCGTCCAACACGACGAGATCGCACGATTGTACCCATTTCTTCCGATTCCCGAAAGGCCCTCACTGTCGTTATGTCAGTAGTCATTGTTCTTCACTGTCTTTTTGACACCTTTTCTTCGATGGAACAACCTTTGTACACCAACAAACAAGACCTATGTTGAACAATAACCTGAAAAGAACGATGACACTCGTAAGATCAAACTATCCGTCATTCAGCAGCCTGTTTGACGATTTCCTCAACACAGAAATGGGAGATTGGAAACGTCAGAATTATTCCAGCACCCAGACCACGCTACCGAAAGTGAATATCAAGGAGGATGAGGACAAATTCACTGTAGAGATGGCAGCTCCTGGAATGAAGAAAGCAGACTTTCATATTCATCTGGACCAAAATGCCTTGACCATTTCTTCCGAGCGAGAAGCCGAGGACCAGAGTGATGAGGGCCAATACACCAGGAGAGAATTTGCCTATCACGCTTTCAGGAGGTCTTTCACCCTTCCTGAAACTGCGGACGGAGAGAAAATTGGTGCCAGTTACAAGAATGGAATTCTCAGCATTTCTATACCGAAAAAGGAAGAAGCCAAGCCTAAACCGGCGAGGACAATAGCAATTCAATAACTATATATAGATTATCATAGCAGTGGGAGGAGCATCGAAGCCAAGAATTCGGTGCTCACCACGGCTTGATTTAGCCAAAGTCGCAAAATCCACAAAACGGCAAACGGCATTCCTGCGCCGTACAGAAACGTTATGCTTCGAAAATCGTATTAATTACTCCGGGTTTGACCTGGAGGCCACATTAGCGCTCCACAATTTGAAGGTCGCCGGACTATGGTTTCAACAAATCTCACATCAATGAAGGCAAATGCTTGGAGTAAGTCAGTGGACGATGTGTATTTATCTGCCTACGATCGCTGGCTCTTCTTATATTTCAAAAACAAGGAACTTAAGGTAAGACGCTGATTTCCTCCTGTAGAGCGAAAGCTTCAAATCGCGGGCAATGATTTGGGCGGCCGCTCACGGAAAGCTGGCAGGTTTTGTTAACTGCTTTTGCTAGCTTCATTCCATGAAGCAATCCCCAAAAAACCTTCTGTGGTCTTTTGCTGCGGGCCTGGGCATGTCATCGATAAGTTACATTTCAGGCTTCCTGATGATGATCCATACCAGTGGGTGGCCCTCTACCTATTGGCTTTTGGATGTGTCATTCTTTCATTTCACCCCGTTGGTAAGCTGGATGCTATTGTTTTGGGCTTTCACCAGATGGTCAGAGAAACGCTTCAGGAACCTTTCCATAAGGCGGGTGCTGGCGCTCTTTTTCTTGCTATTGGCGCTGAGTCCTTTGATTAGAACATTCGATATTCTGCTGGATTTTACCATCAAGTATGTCATTGGTTGGACTTCAGCAAGCCCCTTTACCGTATTGAACCAGGTGTGGCTCGTGGTGCTGTCCACATCTCCAATGGCCTTCTTCAAGATGTTGGTCATTATTGGGCTTGTGTACTTTCAGCACTTCAACCGACACAGTTTCACGAACCTCGTCCTAAAGGCCACGGATGGATCACTGTTCAAGTTGAATCAATATGAGATTATGTACATCCAGGCAGATGGAAACTACCTGATTATTCAATCCCAAGATGCGACAATAAGATCCCGTGATACACTGAAGTCGTTTAAACTCAAGCTGGCGGATGCTTTTGTCCAAATACATCGGTCCACGATCATCAATCCCCATTATGTAAAACAATGCAGGCACTGGAGGAATGGAGAATACCTTGTGATCATGGCCGATGGGAAATCTCTTTCAAGCAGCCGTACCTACAAGTCTTCCATGGATGATATGATCCGCGGGACATCAAGGCCAACATTCCATCCCGAATTGCAGTCAGTTCATCACAAATGGGCCTAAGGCAGTTGTAGGTTTGTCAGATGAAGCCTCATCTTGAGAAAGAAAAGATGAGAATTCTGAAGCAGATATTGCTATTTCTGATGTCAGCAGGCTTTGCCATTACCTTCATTCCACATGGTTGGATGAAGTTCGATTCCGGTGGTTTTTGGTCGAAGGCATTCATCGAACAATGGGGTTATGGTCTCTATTTCATGTATTTAATCGGTGTCTTGGAATTATGTGGCGGCATTCTTATTCTGATCCCAAGGGTTTGGCAATATGGGGCATTGATTTTGGCCACGGTAATGTTGGGAGCCCTGATCACCCGGCTTGTCTTTGGTACTTCGGTAGATGACGCTTTGTGGATTGCCTCGGCTATGGTCACCTTGCTCTACATCACACTTGAACGGGGCATTGACAAAGATCTCGAAAAACTCATGAATCGAATGGGACGCTGAAGGCGCCTGACTCAATTTCCCAACCATTGTTTGAATGCCTGAAACCGATACCGGCTAACAAACAGCGATTCGGGGGGAGCTGGACTTATTTTCAAGGCATAGTCGCCGTAGTCTTCCACGGCTTCTATGATGGACTTGATGTTGACAATGTACTGTCGATTGATACGAAAGAAATTGGCTTCTGGCAGTCTCCGCTCAAGTTGTTCAAGGCTTTGATCCAGAGGGAACTTTGATCCATCAAAATCTACGGCGTAGGTGATGCGATTTTGCGTGTGTAGATAAGCGATGGCATCCACCTCAAGGTGCATGAGTTTCTTACCAACCTTGACCAGAAACCGGTCTGCAGCTTCGGTGCCGGATGACAATTGACTTGCTCCAGCAAGATTCTTCAGTGCCTCATGGGTAAAATGATGACGAAACTGGTTCAGCTTGTCCAGACAGTCCTTGACTGCAGATTCATCAATAGGTTTAAGTAAATACCCGATGCTATTGGCCTTGAAGGCTTCGACGGCATATTGGTCATAGGCAGTGCAGAAAATGATGGGCGTGTTGATGCTGACTTCCTTGAAAATATCAAAGCTCGTACCATCTTTCAATTGAATGTCCATGAATACAAGGTCGGGCATCGTGTTTCGTCGAAACCAGTCCACGCTTTCCTTGATGGAAGCTAGCTCCGCCAGACATTGAGCCTGGGGCATCAGTTGAGACAGGATTCGCCTTAAGCCTCTGCGGGCTGCTTCCTCATCTTCTATGATGATCACTGTCATGCCATTTCAGGTTTGAGCAAAGGCACCTTCACAGTAAAAGCACTTTCTCCATGGTCCACAATCAACTGGTGATCGGATAGGAGTGCATACCTGGCCATAAGGTTTTTGAGGCCCACGCCTGTGCTGGGTTGGTGCTGGTCGATGGCTTGAATCTTGTTAGAGAATACAAGATAGCCCGGATCTTCATGGACGTCAATCTCCAGGGGAAAGGCTTCAGAGCATTGGTTGTGCTTAAAAACATTTTCCATGAGCATCTGCAAAGTCAGAGGAGCCAGGAACGTTCCGGTAGTCGAAATGTCCAGATTCAGTTTGAAATGATCACCAAAACGGTGGCGCATGAGGTTTGTGTATGATTTCAATGATTGCAATTCTTCCTTGATGGTCGCCAGATCATGATTTCTCATTTCAAGTACATAGCGATAGATACTCGAAAGATCACGCAGAAATTCTGCCGCGCTTTGCTTGCTCTCCTGAATGAGCGTCCCAAGGGTATTCAGACAGTTGAAAAGGAAATGAGGGTTGACCTGGTTCTGAAGGACGTTATATTTGGCTTCAATGTTCTCACGACGCAACATCTCCTTTTCCACATTGGCCTTTTCCCAACGACCATAGAAAAACACACTCTCCGAGGCTCCGGTCACCAGGATGGGGATGATGAGCCCCAACACGGCGTAGTCAAAGACATACTCGTTGGTAATAGGCATCCTGGCCACGTAATTCCAGAAAAACAAGCTGAATACCACGGCCGTCAACACCGCGACGACGGTGGAAATAGCGTATTGGATAATAAACTTTCTCAGGGAATAGGCTTCCTTTCGCAGCCATCTTCGCAATTTTCCAGCCACAAAATCGTGAGCTGCGACAATGAGGCCGGCCAGCATGAAGGAAAACAGCAATTCCACAGGGAGTGTCCAGTGCCATAGGTCCCCGGGAGTGATGACCCCCAACAAGAGAAACTTGATTTTGTAGTAGGAGGGCATGCCAAGGCCTATTGCTGCAATGACAATGAATGTGATCTGACGCCTTTTCATATTTGTTAAAAATAAGAAGGGAAGGCATAAACCTTCCCCAATCGCTACTGAACCTAACCCTCAGTCCATATTTACGAAGGCGGCTTTCCCTTCGATCCATATGAGGTCGCGGATGGCAGCGCCATACAGATCCTCGATTTCCTTGTGTTGAGGATCTGCTTCCATAGCTGCTTTGTTTGAGGCGTCATCGAGGTATTTGATGGTCACCTGGTGAGGCATCTCAATCCCACCGAATACCGCATCAGGCTTCAACACCCTTTCCTTTCTTACTCCATGCTTCTTGAAGTAAGCCCTGGCTTGCCTTTCATATTGCTTGTACGCCGAAGGATTATCATCCTGATAATAGGTGAACTCGATCATGTAAAGGCGATTCTCGACATTTCCTTGCATCAGTTCCCCATCGAGGACCTCACCGCCAATACCAGCCATTTTGATGGACTCCGATCTCAGGGATTTGATTCTTTGAAACGCAGGGTCATTTTCGAAGTCTTCGTAGGCCTCTTTGCTGTCGTAGAACACGATGTTGACCATATCAGGAGCTGAAAGGTCCTTACCAGTATTGCCACCATAGAAGGTAGATACTGGTGTGATGATGCGTTCTCCGCCTCCGCCATATTTGCTGACGATAGGTCCCATTTGCTCACCATATTGATGGAACTTTTGTGGGTCCTTTAGCCAGATCATGACAACCTGATAGTATTTCTTGCTCTTTGCTTTGGGCGATGGGGGCATTGCCGTAACGGTGAATGCCAATAACATACCGAGGGCTAACGCGAGGTTTTGTCTTGCTACTTTCATTTTTGATTTTTTCTTCGAAACTAGCCTCGCAGATAGCCCTGAATGGGCGTTATCACCTCCAATGGCGGGATGCACTTCGTGAATGGTGGAACCAGTGTCTTGAGTAATCTGGAACCCCAAGTTCCTAGTCCACCAGTTTGGGAATAGCGTTGTCCGAAGTGATCACCCAGCGCTGGCCATAAACAGATTCGTAGATGATTTCGATTAAATACTTACCCTCCGTATTGTAAGTGAACTTGAAGTTCTTGCTGATGAAATTGCCATAGGGCCCCAATCGACTATGACTGAATACCCTTTTCCCTTCGTTTGCTGGTAACAGGGAGCCTGGTAATAGTAGATCGTTGGAGAACCCCTGAAGCAAGCGGAGACTATCCCCCAATGCCTGCCTGGCGAAAGTGGATGGATTGCCTTCAAAAAGGACTGTTCCTCCATCCTTGATATACACGCCCTTGACTAGCGCTGGTCCTAATCCTGTGTTGGCGATATTGATTGACTGGTTGCCCTTGCCATCGTTGAATGACAAAGAGATTTGCAAATAGGGCATTACTGAGGCGAATTGCGCCTTGCGGTTAAGGTGGGTCTGGTACATGATGAGAAATAATGTACCTACACTCACAATCATGGCGCTTATGCTCACGATACGATCGGTATTCCACTTCATTGTCCAGGAATCGGCTTTGGTTTAAATATAATGATCTGGCCGATAAGTTTTTGTGGTCTGGTCGCAGCCGCTTTGACGATGTGGTGTCAACACTTACAACTTTCTCAATGTCACAACCACGTCAAACTGGGGACTGCCTGGCTGGCATTTATTAATTTATGTAACAATTGTTACGGTGACTTTCTCCCGGAGATTGTAGGTTCGGGGATTAATACAAATGTGATTTGAGTAGTAGAAGAGATTTTGTGAAGCGTGGGGGGTTGCTTGCGCTATCTTCCCTGGTAGGTGCAGATATTGTTTTTGGACACTCCATGCCCGACGGTTATGCGCCTGTGGTATTTGATCAGCTCGACTTCTATGAGAAGTTTGGTAAGGATAAGGACATCGTCATCCTCAATGATCGTCCCTGGAATGCCGAGGCTAAGGCGCACATCCTCGATGACAGAATCACGCCGGCTTCAAGAATGTTCGTCCGCAACAATGGGCTCGTACCGTCTGAGATTGACGTAAACACCTGGGAATTGACCATAGATGGAGAGTCCGCCCAACAGGCGAAGACCTACACACTGGCAGATCTGAAGCGGTTTCCAAAATACAATTATCAACTTACCCTGGAATGTGGGGGCAATGGTCGCAGTGAGTTTGATCCTCCAGCAAAAGGCAATCAGTGGACGGTGGGTGCGGTTTCCTGCGCTACCTGGAGTGGCGTACGGTTGAGAGACTTACTGGAAGACGTAGGTATGAAGGACGATGCTGTATATGTAGGATACTACGGAAAAGACATTCACTTGAGTGGCAGTCCCGACAAGAACCCAATATCCAGGGGTGTTCCCATTGCCAAAGCAATGATGGAAGAGACCTTGGTGGCCTATGAGATGAATGGTGAGGACATTCCACTCGTGCATGGGTATCCGTTGAGACTGGTAGCAGGAGGCTGGCCTGCCTCTGCCTCAGGGAAATGGATTCATCGCTTGAGCGTGCGAAATAAGGTCCATGATGGAGCCAAGATGACCGGCACATCCTATAGGGTGCCTTGTGATCCTGTCGAACCGGGAGCCAAAGTGGCGGATGAGGACATGTGTATTATCGAATCTATGCCGGTGAAGTCCCTGGTCACCTATCCAAAATCAGGGGCATTGATTGAAGAAGGACGAACAATTGAAGTTCGTGGACATGCATGGGCTGGTGAGTACAGCATATCTAAAGTCGATGTATCCATTGATTTTGGTGCCACCTGGCAAAGATGCAACCTCGAATCAGCAGCCAATCGATTGGCCTGGCAGCACTGGAAAGCTCAGGTGGCTTTTCCCAAGCAGGGATACTATGAAGTGTGGGCGAGGGCGACCGATTCAAACGGAAAAATGCAACCCATGCTCGTACCCGGATGGAATCCCAAGGGCTACCTGAACAATGCCTGTCATCGAATTGCCGTGAAGGTAGGATAGGTATGGAACAGCAAGACTTCGAAAAACTGCTCAAATCAATCATTCAGGTGCTCACCACCGCTACGGTAGTGGTGGTTCTGCTATTGGGTTTCGTCGTCCTGATCAGCGTGAACCCAGGCTTGCTTTCTCCCGAACCTGTAGCGGCGGTTGTCGAGGTTGAATCGAACGAACCGGAAGTGGTCGATGGTATTCATGTCCGCACCGGACTTCTGGATGGTGAAGGGCTTCAATTGGTTATTCAGAATTGCACGCCCTGCCATTCTGCTAAGCTTATTTCACAAAACCGAATGTCCCTGGAAAGCTGGGAAACCACCATAAGGTGGATGCAGCAAACCCAAAACCTCTGGGATCTTGGAGAAAATGAAACACCTATCCTGAAGTATCTGGCTACAAACTATGCCCCCGTGAAAAAGGGGAGGAGAGCCCCTTTAACTGACATTGAATGGTATGCGCTCGACTGAGTCAATGATCTTAGGTTGTCTGTTCTTGTGTCTCGGTTGTACGTCCGAGCCCGAGCATCCTATGGGGAGTAAGTATCTGCTGTCTGTGGATCAGCTCAACCGAGTGCTTGACGAACCGCAAACCGTAGTCCTGGACTTGCGCAAGCCTGAGCAATATGCTACCGGACACATCCCCGGGGCAATAAGTATTTGGCGAAGTGAAATGCAGGACAATTCCTATCCCTATCAAGGAGTGATGGGTACCAAGTCCCAAATTGAAGCGCTTTTTGGGGCAAAGGGGATAGCCTCAGGTAGCTTCCTGGTGATGTATGATGACAGGGGCGCCTGTGAGTCAGCTCGGATGTGGTGGATCCTGAAGTATTATGGTTACGAAAAAATGGCCATTTTGAATGGAGGGCTGCAAGCGTGGCTACAGAACTCCGAGGCTACTGCCGAGAATCCAGGTCGCCCGGAAGCCACATTTCGTCTTCCGGGGGATGGAGATGAAAAGATGATCGCCAGCATGGCACAAGTTGGGCAATTCATTGCGAATGGTTCGGCTTTGCTGCTTGATGCAAGAACCAGGGATGAATATTCAGGACAGGTCATGAAGAAAGGGGCCAGTCTCGCGGGGAGAGTGCCGGGTAGCATCCACCTGGATTGGATGGAAGCTGTAACGGAAGACCACCAATTCAAGAGTCTGGGGCAGTTGGAGGCAAGCTACGATTTACCAAGAGACCGTAAGGTCGTTACCTATTGTCACAGTGGAGTGAGGTCGGCACATACCTATTTTGTGCTTACGGAACTTCTGGACTACGAGCAAGTTATGAACTATGACGGCTCCTGGGTGGAATGGAGTTACCA
Source organism: Cyclobacteriaceae bacterium (assembly GCA_965601475.1). Taxonomy (GTDB): domain Bacteria; phylum Bacteroidota; class Bacteroidia; order Cytophagales; family Cyclobacteriaceae; genus JAWPMT01. Next base: position 5,138,460 of record OZ271832.1, read on the forward strand.
CGCCCAGCCTGTCGAGCGGGACACATTGATCAATCAGTAAGTATGCAAGAATACATTGACATCATCATCAACGGCTACAAAGGGTACGCCTCTTATTTTTGGTATGAGATCACACATCCATCATGGCACAATTACTTCTATTGGCTGTTGGGAGTTTCGGCTTTTTTCTATGCGCTGGAACTGGTCCGTCCCTGGCGTGCCGGTCAACCCAAATTCAGGAAAGACTTCTGGTTGGACTTCTTCTATATGTTCTTCAATTTCTTCCTTTTCTCACTGATCATCTACAATGCGGCTTCAGATGTGGTTGTCAACTTCTTCAACGATGCCTTGGCAGCCATTGGGATCAACAACCTACTGGCCTTTGAGGTGATGTCATGGCCAGTGTGGGCGCACCTCTTAGCAGGGTTCCTGGTCCGGGATTTTGTGCAGTGGTGGACACATCGCTTGTTGCATCGGGTGCCTGCACTGTGGGAATTTCATAAGGTTCACCACTCTGTTGAGCAGATGGGTTTCGCGGCTCATCTGCGATATCATTGGATGGAAAATGTGGTCTACAGGTCCATCGAATATCTGCCACTGGCCCTGATTGGTATCGGATTGAGAGACTTCTTCATCATTCACATATTCACGCTGGCGGTTGGACATTTCAACCATTCCAATTGGAAATTGAATTTGGGCCCCCTGAAATTCATATTCAACAATCCGCAAATGCACATCTGGCATCATGCGCATGACCTGCCCTCAGAAAAACAATATGGTGTGAATTTCGGGATCACCTTGAGTCTTTGGGACTATCTCTTCAAAACGGACTATATACCCCGTGATGGCAGAGACATTAAGCTGGGCTTCCCGGGGGTAGAGAAGTTTCCTAAGAATTTTATAGGGCAAAACCTGCATGGTTTCGGCCGTCAGAAGTCTTAAAGGATACAATCCTTTCTTGCCTTTGGTTTCAATTTAGCCCGATGTCGCAAATCATTTCCATCTACCACAAACCTTCAGGTGAGTTGATTGCTGCGGGCCCAAAGGGCTGGGGTATGTTTCCCTTCGAAGGCAACTACTACATTGCTCAGAAGTATTTGAAGACCAAAGGCTTCAGATTCACAGGTATTCCCGGGCTCTGTCCATACAAATTCATTTACTTCTGGTACCACTTTCAACCTCGTAACGGCCAGAAATCCCCTATGCTGGGATGGAAGTACTGGTTACCCAACCCCCTGTTCCCATTCATCGCTTTCAGAATTGCCGTCCCGGCATCACATAGAGATATTGAGTTGGTTAGGGAGGAGCATTGATCAATCACTTGAGAGTCTCAGTGTTCGCTTACAAGCAGGTCGAGTCCGGAAACATAAAGAGCTTTTAGGTCACCCTTCAACCTACGGCACAGCGCTTTTTGAAAGAGGTGAAACCAGGGTGGCCGATCCAGTGTTAGATTCAGTCCTTTTGTATTAATTCGCCATCTAATTTTATATGAATGTTTGAATCGTTCGGCAACGGTAAATCCCTGGATGAAGATCTTTTCGATGAATGGTTGGAAAAGGGGAGGGAGAACAAAATCGGATACCAGTTTATGCTGGTGACCTGGACGGTGCAAGATGAAGATTTCAAACCCATTTATTTCTTGAATCGCGAAGACCTTATGTCCTTCAGGGCAGATGGCATTCAAGAGAAAGCCATTGCAGCTTATGACCTTTTTTCTGAATCAAGAATTATGCTCGAGGATTGATTGCCCGTCACTAGTCCCAATGGATTATGCTCATCGGGACGGTTTCTCATTTGGGAACTGGATGGAGAAGGTCGAACCCTTACCTTCCTCACTTGTCACATTGATCTTACCCTGATTCATCTCCACGAAATCTGCTACAAGCTTCAATCCCAGGCCTGTACCTTTTTCTCCGGCAGTACCCTTGGTAGTGGATTCGTTGCCCAATTGAAAAATGGTTCCGAGTCGGTCTTCGGGAATGCCTACACCAGAGTCCTGGACAAAGACCGTAGTGTCTTCCCCATTTGCTTCGGCTCCGAAAGTGATTTCGCCTCCGTATGGTGTGAACTTGATGGCGTTGGTACTCAAGTTGCGCAAAATGGTCATGAAACTACTCTTGTCAGCATATACCTGCTCGCCGTTTGTCTGCACATGGAGGGTGATGGATTTAGCCATCGCTTGTGAGGCAATGGTCGACCGCAATTCTTCCAGGCAGTGACTGAGATTTAGCACCTCCGGTTGATATGGCATCAGACCCTCCTCTTTTACTGCCCATTGCAGGAGGTCGTCCATCAGGCTGGTGACTTCCTGATTGGCCTTGTCGAGATATTCACCGTATTGGTGAAGTTCTTCATCTTCACTGGCCGAGTATTTCCTTTCCAGATGGTTAAAAATCAAAGCCTTCAAACCGGAAAAAGCGGTCAACGGACCTCGGAGGTCATGCGAAATGATAGAGAAAAACCGCGTCTTGGCCTGGTTGAGCTTCTCCAGTTCTGCGTTGGCTTTCTGCAGCTTGCGATATTGCCGATAGATGACTGCGAGTCCAAAGATGACGACGGCCAAGGTCAGAAAGGTAAGTCCCTGCAGCGATCTTCTTTGCTGTATTTCGGTTTCAAAAGCCTTTCTTTCACCTTGCTGTGCGAAGGCAAGGGAGTCTATCCGCTTTTGATTTTGATAATCAGATTCTAATCGGGCGACCCCACGGACCGTTTCGCCGTTGACAATGCTATCCCGGAGACTATACCTTTTGTTGGAATAGGCAAGCGCCGATTGATAGTTTCCGCGGATGGAATCAAGGCCGATGTGAATTTCATAGGCTTCCAGCAAGGTCTGTATGGCACCTGTTTCTATGGCCAGAGCTTCAGCTTCTAGTAGAAGTGCTTCTGCCTCATCGTAAGCGCCCACTTTGACCTTGTTTCGGGCCAATATTCGAATGTCGCTGGAAATGGCTTCCTTCTGTCCGGTCCGGCGCGTGTAAGAGATACCTTCTTCCAGGTAGCGTATAGCCAGGTCGTACTCACCCAACTCTTCATAGATGTTACCCAAGGACATTTGGGCCACGGCAATGCCATCAGGGTTACCCAGGGATTTCATGATGTCCAATACTTCAAGTGCCTGAGTTAAGGCTTGCTGATGGTTTCCCAGTGCGTTTTCGATGAGTGACAAATTGCCCAGGGTGTTGGCGACGCTACCCCTGGTACCAAACTTTCGCTTGAGCGCTAACGCACGTTCATAGTGGAACTTAGCCTTTTCATAATCATGCGTATCGTAATACACTGAGCCAATGCTGTTGTTGACATTGCCCATGCGTGTGGAGTCCTTTACGGATTCATAGCCCTCAAGTGCCTCGAAGTAATACGCAAGGGCATCGTCAAACTGACCCATGAGGCGGTGTACAATGCCGATATACTCAGTGATTACTGCAATACGTTCACCGGCGTTGAGGGCTTTCATTTCTTCGAGGGCGAAGAAGTAACTTTCCAGGGCCTCATCGAACTGCCCTTGCAGGTCCTGCGCGAAGCCGATCATGAAGCGGGCATCTGCTCTGCCATACCGATAGCCAAGTCTTTCGCTTGCTTCTGACGCCAAACGTGCGATAGAGTCCAGGGCGGTAGGGCTCTCTCTCCAATGATGGAATGCCAATTGGTTCAAGGCAAATACGAAGGTGGTATCTTCAGGCCAATCATTGCCCAAATATCCATCCACAATGGCCTGGTAAATATCCTTACGCTCATTGAATTCCAGGCTGGGTCCAGTTGAAGCCTCCAGCAGGGAGTCCACGAGGGTGGATTGACCATGACCAAACCATGGAAGCATCAAACATGTAAGGGCGAGGAATAGCCTCATTCGATTAAAACTAGAAATAACGTCAGTCTTTTCATGTCAGTGTCCCTTTGGAGGGCAAAGGTTCACTGGCCCCACTGGCTAAAAAGGTGATTGAGTTGTGCGAATACCCTGCAATATAATCGCCAGGACCCTGCACTTAACCTATCTAGAAATTTACCAGGTATTTTTCGGTTGTGAGTAGGAAATTGTGTTTTTACTCATTCTCGACTGGGGTTCCACTTCCGGTGGGACTTGACTCACAATATGGAACGTCATCCCCGTTTGCTCAGGCATGAATGGAATCATCAAAGGACGAGTCATTGAGCAATACCGGGATCTCAGGACGGCCTACCATCGTTCGTGCATTTTAATGCGTGCTTCGCGCTGCTGTAGATGACCGCGGGATCCTCTTCCCATCATTCTACATGCGAATGCAATGTGGCCCAGGAAGCACTTAACACGGAAATTGTCACCTCGACGTAGGAGAGGTCTTCCTTGTTCGTAGGCTGAATGTGCAGAGTTAGATACTGATTGGCATTTCTTTCTGACGATACCTTCGAATACGCTTCACAACATCCGAAAGAACGAATCCCCCAACCACTTCGCTAGAAGTGAAGCGCGTAGGCCCGGCCCAATCGCGAGGGGAGGGCAAGCCAAGAGTGGTGGGAGCTTGATTGGGTCTAGATTTTTGGTTCCTTTTCATCACCGCGGCGGCGGACCGCTGGAAAAGGAACAGCCTGTCCGGCTAGAGGACTAAGACACCGACCCCTGTCATTGGTACAGGACTTCAATGAAAAACGGATTGAAAATCCTCAAGTATCTAAACTTGCGGATGCCCTTCGGAACATCCGGAAGAGCAAGTCCTGAAAGCCCCCAATACAAAAGTTGTCACCTCGACCACGGAGAGGTCTTCCTAGTTCGTAGGCTGAATGTGCAGAGGGACATCCGTCTGACGGAGCACTATAGATTCCGGTATTGCCGGATCGTGTGCCCGTACACTATCCATTTGTTCCAGGCAAACCGGAATCACGTCATTCAATTACGCTCTTCGATATGTTCCGCAGGGCATGTCGAAGCATTGATAAGAGGAGATCTTAGATCTCCAGGTACAACATCAATATCAATGAAAAACGGATTGAAAATCCTCAAGAATCTAAACTTCCGGATGCCCTTCGGAACATCCGGAAGAGCAAAATGTGGAAGCCGCTAACACATAAGTTGTCACCTCCACGCAGGAGAGGTCTTACTTGTTCGTAGGCTGAATGTGCAGAGGGACATCCGTCTGACGGAGCACTATAGATTCCGGTATTGCCGGATCGTGTGCCCGTACACTATGCATTTGTTCCAAGGCAAACCGGAATGACGTCATTCAATTACGCTCTTCGATATGTTCCGCAGGGCATGTCGAAGCATTGATAAGAGGAGATATTAGATCTCCAGGTACAACATCAATATCAATGAAAAACGGATTGCAAATCCTTAAGTATCTAAACTTCCGGATGCCCTTCGGAACATCCGGAAGAGCAATTCCTGAAAGCCCCCAATACAAAAGTTGTCACCTCGACGCAGGAGAGGTCTTCCTTGTTCGTAGGCTGAATGTGCAGAGGGACATCCGTCTGACGGAGCACTATAGATTCCGGTATTACCGGATCGTGTACCCGTACACATGCATTTGTTCCAGGCAAACCGGAATGACGTCATTCAATTACGCTCTTCGATATGTTCCGCAAGGCATGTCGAAGCACAGATTTTTGGAGATTTCCAAATCTCCAGGTACAACGTCAATGAAAAACGGATTGCAAATCCTCAAGTATCTAAACTTCCGGATGCCCTTCGGAACATCTGGAAGAGCAAGCAATGTGGTCCACGAAGCCGTTAACACATCAGTTGTCACCTCGACGCAGGAGAGGTCTTCCTTGTCCATTTGCCACAACTGCCGCAACACCTTGAATGCGTCCTTCAGTAGCCGCAGTTGGTCCCTTGACCTGACCGAAATGGTTCACCTCAGCGTATACCTACCAAAAATGCAACATGAAAAAACTAACCTACTTTCTTCTGTTTAGCCTCACAATACCAGCCTTCGTAAGTGCGCAGGGTACCAACTCCGACTACGCAGCTGTCGAAAAGGCTGTGAACTATTACCTCGTTGGTGGTACGAACAACGACTTTGAAACCCTGAAGAAGGCGTTTCATGAAACAGCCACCATGCGATACATCCGTGACGGTGAATACAAAGAAGTGAATGCCTTGGAATTCTTCAGTAAGATGAAGCCTGGTCCCGCACAAAACAGGCAAACCCGGGTCACCAGCATCAACGTAGCCGGTGTTGCAGCACAAGCCCGCCTGGAGATCGAGTATGACGACTTCATGTTCGTCGACTACATGAACCTCCTCAAGATCGATGGTGAATGGAAGATCGTCAGCAAGATCTTTCACCGCCAGCCGCTGCAAAATAAGGGCACTTGAGGGGGCGTAGACGATTTCTTCGGCAGTCTTTTTGGGGAGGGCTGAGTATGATGTTGCCCCGCATAGTCACTGCTGCGAATAAGCCTTTGGTGCTAAGGACCATTCCCTCCACGGGAGAGCAGGTGCCAGTGGTAGGGATGGGCTCCTGGTTGACTTTTGATGTAGGGACCTCGCAATCCCGAAAGCAGCAGATGGGAAAGGTGCTGAAAGCTTTCTACGAAGCAGGGGGCAGGGTCATTGACAGTTCGCCAATGTACGGGACCTCGGAAGAAGTTATCGGAAGCCTGGCACAAGCAATGCACCTCGACAGACTCTGGGTAGCTACCAAAGTCTGGACGGATGGTAAAGAGCGTGGTCGAAGCCAGATCCGAAGATCAGGCGAATACTTTAATGGTAATATCCGGCTTCATCAGGTTCACAACCTGAGGGACGTAGACAAACACTACCAAACGCTCCGAGATAAGCAAGAACAGGGCAAACTGAAATATATAGGCGTCACCCATTACCTCAATCACGCACATGACGATTTGCAGCGAATAATTACGCGATACCCCTTGGATTTTGTGCAGGTGAATTTCAATATTGGTAATCCGAGTGCTGAGGATCGACTGCTACCCTTTGCCGCTGATAAGGGCGTAGCAGTGATCATTAACCGACCCTATCAAACAGGCAGGCTGATTCGAAAGGTCACCGGGAAACCACTACCGTCCTGGAGTGCAGCATGGGAAATTGACTCGTGGGCACAGTTCATGTTGAAGTTCATCATCAGCCACCCGGCGGTGACCTGCGCTATTCCCGCAACGACCAGGGTAGATCATGCTATTGAAAACGTCAATAGCGGGAGAGGAGAGTTTCCTTCAGAAGAGGTAAGGCGAAAGATGTTGTCTACATTCAATAACCTGTGACGTGGGATGTGGGTTTTGAGCCAAAGATGATCCGCTCAAATGAACTTCCATTCCTATGGAGGCATGGCATTGTGTGCGAAAGCACAGAAGAGCAAAGCGTAGCGACCTACGCTTAGAAAAGGCACTGATGAGAGGAGATCTTAGATCTCCAGGCACAAGAAATGGTCAACGTGAAACGGATTATAAATCCGCAAGCATCTAAACCTCCGGATGCCCTCCGTAACATCCGGAAGAGCAAAGTGTTAGATTCCGGTATTGCCGGATCGTGTACCCGTACACATGCATTTGTTCCAGGCAAACCGGAATGACGGTCTTCTTCTTCGTATCGTTCTGAATGCGTATGTAATGTGGTCTGAAAGCCCGCACTACAAAAGCTGTCACCTCGACGCAGGAGAGGTCTTCCTTGTTCGTAGGTTCAATTTAGGCTCTAGATGGCCTGAACCCCTCAGAGTCACTCGCAGAGGACTCTGAGCAATGGTCAGCACCAACTCCACCGTAGCTCTTATCACGCTCAAATACTAAATCCATTCCTAGGGAGGAACAGCATTGTGTAACGAAAGCACAGAAAATAGCAAAGCGTAGCTACAACCAACGCTTAGAAAAGACACTGATGACAGGAGATTTCTCGAGGTCCCCTGCAGGGGACCCCAATTACAAGAAAAACATTTGTGCCCTGCTTATCTATCTACGATCTGTCGGGCATCCTTATATTGCTGGTACAGATCAGGATGTTCCTCTTCGAATAAGTCTATTAGTGTATCAAGTTCGGTGTCAATCAATGCGCCGGCTTCGGAGATCTTCTCTGACTGTATAGTGTTGTTGTCCTTTCTCTCGATCGTACTCGTACGAATTGAGGATTGCAAACTTGCAAAGGCCTTATGGGCCTCCTGAAGGGCAGCGACATTCGCCCTGGTAATCTTGACCTCATCCAGTGCAGCACCGCGGTCTTCACTTTGCAGCAGCTGTTGTGCTTCTTTTAGCATGTTTTGAGCACGACTCAACAATACCTGCTCTGTAGAATAATAGACCCTACTTTTGGTGAAGTCCACGCGCTCCAGCAAGATCGGATCCTTGGCTAGTAAAGCATAGGCTTTTAACGATTTGACCATATTGAATGTCAGTCTCTTCAGGGATTCCCTGGCCAGATGCTTGGAAGTTGCCACATCCGAGGTTGGGCGCGTGAGCTGCGTATCCAGCTCGTCTATCTCATCCAGTAGCACACGCAGTTTTTCCAACAAGGTACCAATAGCGGCGAGTGATGCTGTGAGTGATGAGTTGGAAGTAAGCCAATCACGTACCGTCCGATACATGTTGACACGATTTCTTTCTGATCTGTTCATAATGAAATGTGTTTTGACCCCAAACCAAAGGCGAGCACCAATAACATATCAGACATTTGCGCGTCGAATCCTGCCAAAATCAAGTAAACGCCTCAGTCTTGCCTTCGAGGTTGGCTGTTTGAGGACTCTGAGGTGGAAAATACCGCCATCACCCACTCAAAAGATGGTCTAATGGCCGTGAATGATAGCTGTCGATGTGCGTTTGACAACGATTAGTAGGACAAAAAATGGTTGAACTATGAAAATGACAAGTTGAATAGGGCGAATGAAAGCCGCCCTGCCTCAAAAGATGGTTCATAAGGTCCAGAAGAATGTCTGGAACTACCAAAAGCTCAGTGGAAGTAGGAAAAGAGAAGTTGACAATGTCAAAAAGGAACGCCAACATCGCAAAAGATAAGCCATCTCAGGTATTTGAGGGTAAACCAGATCTATTTCCTCGAAGAGAGGTACAGTATGAGCACTATGATGAGCGACCACAACGCAATCCCCTCTGGTTCAGGGAAAGAGGATGAGTTAATCCCTCTCACAATGATGATAATTACAACAATGACAAGCCCCAGACGTGCGGCCTTCCCGGTACGGTTTTGACTCATGATACAGAATTTACGCATTTGCCCATTGTATTTCATAAAACTCATGTTTCGCCCAGGCGATTACTACAATGATTGGGGACTTTCGTCGTTTTGCTTGCCAAAAAACTCACACCAATGAAACCAAATGTCATCATCTACATCTCGCTTTTTATCCTGGTATCCTGTTCTGAAGATGATTCAGAACCTTCCATTATTGAAGACTTTGCAGTGTTGAATGGAACATGGACTGGATGGTCCGCCAACGATATCAACCCTGAGGACACAGTTTTCATATCGCTGGATCTGGACTTCACAGAAGAAGGGCGCTTCACCATGGTAGGTGGGCGCATTGTTGATTCGGAAAGTACATTGGAATTGAATGAGGAAATCACCGGTCGGTTGGGTTCTGGAAGAAGTGCAAGCATGACCAGGAGATATCAGGTGGATTGCGGATCAGGATCAATCGAACACGAAGTTGAATTCATTGGATCGATCTTTGACAATGAAGATGAATTCAGGATGAGGTTTTTTCAGACCTTCCAGCACTGCCCGGATGTTGATCTGAACATGAGTACGCTGAGCATCACTCATCCCAAATAGAGGTTTCTATCAATTCAGAACGTGCGAGGGACATCCGTCTGACCCAAAGTATAGATTCCGGTATTGCCGCATCGTTCACTGTTCACAATGCACTTGTCCCAGGCAAACCGGAATGACGGTCTTCTTCACATGCTCTTCGACATGTTCCGAAGGGCATGTCGACGCGCTGATGAGAGGAGATCTTAGATCTCCAAGCACATGAAACGGTCAGCAGGAAACGGATTATAAATCCGCAAGCATCTAAACTTCCGGATGCCATTCAGAACATCCGGAAGAGCAAAGTTCGTAGGCTGAATGTGCGGAGGGACATCCGTCTGACGGAGCACTATAGATTCCGGTATTGCCGGATCATGTGCCCGTTCACAATGCAATTGTTCCAGGCAAACCGGAATGACGCTTTTTTCTAGCATCATTCTGGATGCGGTGTAGTGCGGTCCTGGAAGCCCGCAACACATCAGTTGCCATCTTGACTTTGGAGAGGTCTTCCTTGTAACTGAGCGTAGATTGCATCTATGCTCAAATATCAAACTCCATTTCATATGGAGGAAGAGCAACGTGCTACGAAAGCACAGCAAATAGCAAAGGGTAGCTGCAACCTACGCTTAGAATTACCTTGTTTCAGACTATGTCAAAATGAAATTATGCTCTTCGACATGTTACGAAGAGCATGTCGAAGCACCGATTGTTGGAATTTCCAAATCTCCCGAATATCAACATTCAATAGAAGACGGAAGAGCAAAGTGTTAGATTCCGGTATTGCCGGATCGTGTGCTGTTCACAATGCACTTGTCCGAGACAAACCGGAATGACGGTCTTCTCTTGGCATCATGTTGAATGCGGATATAATGTGGTCTGAAAGGCCTTACTACAAAAGCTGTCACCTCGACGCAGGAGAGGTCTTTCTTGTTCATTTGCAAAAATGCTAGTAGGGGGGATCCCTCTGGACGGCACCTGGCAAACCGGACACTCCTGGAATTCCTCAACATTGATACTTCTTGATGGGCTTCACAACATCCCAAAAGAACGATTCCCCAACCACTTCGCTAGAAGTGAAGCGCGTAGGCCCGGCCCAATCGCGAGGAGAGGGCAAGTCCAGAGTGGTGGGAGCTTGATTGGGTCTAGTCCCGATAGCTATCGGGATTGGTTCCTTTTCATCACCGCGGCGGCGGACCGCTGGAAAAGGAACAGCCTGTCCGGCTAGAGGACTAAGACACCGATCCCTGTCATTTGCACACGACTTCAATAAAAAACGGATTGGAAATCCTCCAGTATCTAAACTTCCGGATGCCCTTCGGAACATCCGGAAGAGCAAAGTGGACATGCGTCTGACGGAGCACTATAGATTCCGGTATTGCCAGATCGTTTGCTGTTCACAATGCAATTGTTCCTGGCAAACCGGAATGACGGCTTTTTTCTTCGAATCATTCTGGATTCGGCATAGTGTGGTCCGAACCCCCTCAGAGTCACTCGAAGAGGACTCTGAGCCGAAGTCATTCTGGATGCCTCAATACATATGCCGTCACCTCGAATTTGGAAATGTCTTCCTCCGTTTACCCCAACGTCACCAAATCATACCTTTCATCCAGGTAGACAAACTGCTCCGGAAAAGTGCTTTCCAATAATGCTCTTTCCGGATAAGTTTTACGCGCTAACTTATCGATGAGGCCCTTTGCCTCCTTTTGTTCATCATGGGATTGTACCACGTGCCTGGGCTGCAGCCGCTCTACCAGGATCTTGGCTGATTCCAGACCTGGGTTCACCTTCCCACCCAACAAACCCGGTAGTTGGTAAAGCGAGAAAGTCGTAATAAGCAGTTGTACGTTGTAATCCTCCAGCGCTTTCAGGTGCTTTTCCTCAATAGTGAATCCGTGAGGTGCATAAACTATCGCTTCGTCTCCTAAGGTGAGGACAATGCCGTAATAAATGGGATCCATCTTCCGCTCCGGGTCCAGGTAACTGACCTGAAGATCCCCAAGATCCGTGGGCTGCCCCAGCGGATGTATTGGTAGCACTTCAAACCCTTGTTTGCTCAACCGCTTCGCTGCTGTGGGAGGCACATAGAGGGGTACGGGCTGCAGGGTCTTCAGCGTCGGTTCATGACAGTGGTCGGAATACGACTGAGAGACTAAGATATGGTCGTAGGGGGGTAGGTCTTCCAGAGCCACGGGGGTAGTGGTGTGCCACTGCTCATTAAACCAGGAAAATCCATCCACTTCCGAGCCGATTAGCCAGGGATCTAGCAGCAAAGCGGTGTCATTCCAGCGAATGTACCAGCTGGTGTCCATGTTGAGTCGTTGAATTTGAAGCGTGGGCATTCTATTATGGTTGATGAGGAAAATTAATGACTCCGAAGGTGAACCGGTCCAAAAGTTTTGCGACTTAAAGGTAAAATCTGAATGTCATGGTCATAGAAAAAAGCATTGCCAAAGCCTTTCAACTATCTGGTGACCGCTGGGAGCTTCACGCCAATCCCTGGTCGGCCTGGACCCGGATGATCACTTTGCCATTCCTCATCCTGGCCATCTGGTCGAGGGTATGGTTGGGCTGGTACAGCCTTGTCCCAATCGTGTTGTTGGTTATTTGGATCAAGTTCAACCCCACGCTCTTCAAAAGAACGACCCATTTCAGAAATTGGATGTCCAAAGCGGTGATGGGAGAGAAGTACTGGACGGAGCGCGAGGAGCGGCCAGTACCAAAACGCCATCATCTGGTCATTGCCATCCTGATCTTCTTTCAAACCCTGGGCACAGCGGTGCTGGCTTTTGGTCTTTGGAAGCTCAATATTGAAATAACAGTGATGGGTACTATCCTTGTCTATGCCAGCAAAATGTGGTTCCTGGATCGTATGGTCTGGATATTCGAGGATATGCAGTCCCTAGAAGCGCAATGATAATCCCGCATAGACATTGGCCAGGGCGGCAGGCTCATAGAATCTATTTCCGAAGGCATTGATGCGGATATTGTCGAAATACCGGGTATTCGTCAGGTTGTTCACTGCGGCATAAGGCGCTGCCACAAGCTTCCCAATTCGGCCTTCATATCTGATCCGCATGGCGGTGAGGAAATAGCCATCGATCTCCGTTTCATTGGCATCATCCGCAAACAGATTGCCGACATATTCCACGTCTGCCGCCAGCAACAGACCATTGAGGGGTTGCCAGTTCACGACAGCCGAGAAGCGGTGGTCCGGGATGCCTGGGAGGCTTTGGCCATCAAAATCCTCGTCGTTCGCTACATAGTCGCCATAAGTAAAATTGGAGTAGGTATAGGTCCCCTGTATCCGCCATTGCGCTGTCTGGTAGCCTCCAGCTACCTCCATACCTGTTCGATTGGTTTCACCGGCGTTGCGGAAAAAGGTGCGTTCCGGGAATTCCGCCAGTTCAAAGGGAACTAGCTCATCTTGTGTTCGCGTGAAGAAAGTTACTATTTCGCCATTCCAGCGATGCTGCCGCCACTTCAATCCACCTTCAAAGTTCCTGGCCGTGGCTGCTTCCAGATCTTCGAAACCACCCAGGTTGTTGGTACGATTGCTGAGTTGGTTGAGGGTCGGCGTTTCAAAGGAGGTTGAGTGTTGTAAGAAAGGACTCAATGATGGGGAAAGGGCATAACTCAGGCCCACATTGTAGCTCACGTTGTTCAATTCGAGAGTACCCGTATCGTCGCCATCATCCAGGAATCTGTCGATGACTTCCAGGGAATTGAAATCGAAACGGAGTCCCGCATTGAAGGTCCATTGATCTATCTCCAGTTGATCCAAGACATAGATTCCGACATTGTTGAACCTTTCGATCTGGTCCAGGGTCTCAGCTCCTGTGGTGCCATTGAGGTTATCGAAGCGCTTACGCTTGTCATCCTGGAAAAACACATCATAACCCAATTTGAGCGTGTTGTCATCGCTTACGTAGGATAGGCTGGAACCCTGACCCAGATAGGTGCGGTCGAGGTCAATTACCCCTCCACCTTCAAAAGGTAGACGCCCGTCAAACACCCTGAGGTTGTAGAAACCATAGGTACTGAATTCCCCGAAGTTCGGAATGATGCCATCCAGACCAACCCCGGTCTTCCATTGGGTGATCTCTTCGCCGGCATCGAAGGTCAGGTTGCGATCCCGGGCCATACGAAAATCGGACTCGGTTTCTTCAAGGGTGAGCCCACCGGCATCTTGTGCTTCAGGGCTGTTGACGACCTCTGAGAAGACCCGCCATTTCAATCGATCGTTGATCTGCTGACGGAAGCTCAATCGACCGTTAATTTGCCGGAAGCCACTATGGTCGCGGTAACCATCAGCACCAAAAGCCCTGAAATGGGTGGATAGATGCCCTTTCTGCGTTTTCACGCCTGCAGTGATGGCTTGGGAGTAGAAACCGTAAGAGCCCAGGGATGAATTGCTCCTGATAAAACTCCGTTCGATCTCGTCATAGGTTTTGACGGATATCACACCACCTGAGGCGTTGCCATATAAACTGGAGGACGCACCTCGGATGACCTCTATGGATCGTATAAGGTCAAGGTTCAGGTTGTCCAACTGACCCTGGCCATCTGGCGTTGTCTCAGGAATACCATCTATGATCAAACGAATACCCCTGATTCCAAAAGGGGCTGTTGCTCCAAATCCACGAATGGAGATCCTGGCATCCTGGGCAAAGTTGTTGGCATTTTGAATGTATATGCCAGGAACTGCTCGCAGACTCTCCTTGATTGACAAGTTTTGCTGCAACTGGTTTTGGATAAGGGCGCTGTCCAACGCAGTAATGGCCACAGGTAGCGTCAAAGGGTCCGAGGCTATCCGCGGAGCGGTGACAGTTACTTGTTCGAGGTCATAGGTGCGGCTGATGCTGTCATTTTGTTGGGCAGCTGCCGATATCATTGACGACACCGACCAGAATAGTAGCCCAAAAAGGCGAGCTGAACGTTTTTCCAAGATCTGGGATTCAATTTGGCCTAAAAGTTAGCATTCTTCAGCCGGATGAGCTTACCATTTTCCTCGTCCGTCAGGAGGTAGACTTTTCCGCGTGGTGAAATGGCGACTTTACGCAATCGTACTCGGTCATTGAGGAAAAGTTCTTCTGCCCTGATGACCTGATCATCTTCTATCACCATATGCCACAGGCTGCCTTTGCTGAGGCCAGGTACCAGTAAGTCACCTTCCCAGGCTTTGAATTCCTGACCCTGGTAAAAGGAGAGTCCGGTGGGAGCTACGGTTTTGTCCCAATAGAATGTGGGATCCTGAAAATCCAACCCTTCCGGTACTACAGGTTGGTAATCATCCGTGCGGTAGCGGCCTGTGGTGCGGTAGGGCCAGCCATAATTCGCCCCGGGTTGCAAAATGTTCAATTCATCCCCCTGAATGGTGCCATGCTCACTGAACCAGATTTGCTGGGTCTCCGGGTGCTTAGCCAGCCCTTGTGCAGCACGGATGCCAGTAGCATATAGTCCAGGCAGACCACTTCGGCCAAAATCAGGATTGTCTTCTGGTATGCTACCATCCGGATTGATGCGAATCACCTTACCTCGCCCGTCCTTTTCATCCTGAGAGAAGGGAGGTGTGGGGTTGAGCTTCTCGAAGAGGTTCCGTTCGCCCGTAGTGATGTAGAGTTTTTTGTCGGAGCCAAAGACCATACCGCCACCGTAATGGAATAAGCCGTGCGTGTGATCACCCGCAACAAAGAGCGTTTGGACATTGTCAAGGCTCGTACCATTGAGTTGACCCCGAACGACCTGTAAACGACTGGCCTTGTCTTCATTCTCCGCAGCATAGGACAGATAGATGTAGTTGTTGTCCTGAAAGTCAGGGTCCAGCAACACCTGGAACCATCCCGCGTTGAAACTGTGGGTTTGGCCGTGAGCTCTGGGTGGAAAGACGCCGAAGGCATGCCGTGAAGTATCGATTTTCACAGCCCTGGCAACATCTGAGGGTAATCCGCTGATGTCCTGGCGTGTGCCAGCATCCAGATCCACTCGGAGTAAACTTCCGTCCTTTTCAGCGATAATTACTTCAGTCTCGGATAGAAAGGCCATGCTCCAGGGGCGGTTGAGCCCTTCCATCACCGTTTCTTTGACAGGCTTGGGAATGGCCGCCTGGGGGGCTTTGGGGATGGGTTCTGCTGAGGTGGCTTTGCCGACAATCTTCCATTCACCATAGATCTTCTTTAGCAAGAGCAAGTCATGATAGCGATTGCCAAAAGAGGGGATGTTGAATTCCAACTTGGCTGTGGCGACATCCAGTACGACGTCTACAGCTACGATTCGTCCCGGTCGGTTGAGCTTGGTGCCGGGAGGCCGGCGCCGGTAGAAATCGGCATATTCCTCTGAGGTGACAGACCAGGGTTCCTCCTTGCCATTGTACAAAAACATGGGCGTGTTGGGGTAGAAGGCAGATAGGATGGAATCGGGATAGGTGTTCATGGTTCCGTTTATAAACTGATTGAGCACCTTTTCGATTGCTGGCAGTTCTGATTGTGCTGAAGCGCAAAGTAGACACAACAATAGGGCAGTAGCGGACAGTGTTTTCTTGATCATAAGGAAAAAATTGTTTGTCAAGGTTACGGCAAGAACAGCCTGCTGGTGGCCAATTAGGACGTCCAAACGGTTCGCGATGATAATCCCGTACTACTTTGAGGCCTCTGCCTCATCCGAAAGCGACTTGCGATAGGCAGCAGGTGTCGTATTGGTGATTTTTCGGAACGCTTCGAAAAAGGCAGACTTGGACTTGAAACCCGCCTCATATCCTATACCTTCCAGGGATAGATGTGTTTGATGTTCGATAAGGCTCCGGGCTTCGGCCACTCGGAATTGCTGTACGTAATGTGCAAAACCGCCTGGATGCGCTTCATTCAACAGACGTGACAAGGTGTGCTTGGGTATGTCGCTCAAGTCGGCAAGGTCCTCCAGCTTGAAACCTTGCTGCAGGAATGGTTTCTCGATTTGCATCAACTGGTCGACCTTCCCTACCATGGATGTATCGCCCGTTGGGGCCTCTGTAGGTTTGGGAAAGAATGATTTTTTTCCCAGTATGAAGCGCAAGGATAGCCAGTAGAAGGTGAATGAGAATATGAGAGATCCCCAGATGTAGGTAATGCCGATGAAGAGCGCCAACTGGTAGGTGGTGGTAATGAAGAGGAATCCCACAACAATACCAATGAAGAGCTGACGATCACCCTTTTTTAGTTTTCCCGCGCTGAGTAGCTTCCATGCATTGACGCATCCGAGTAAAGCGAAGAGAAGCCAGACGAGGTAAATGCCATAGACGATGTAGCCATTCCACATCTCCGGAGAAGTGCGATAGGGGAACACCAACCCCACCAGAATGATTGCCAGGAGTAGTCCAGGTAGTAAGTATTTGCTGAAGTTGGAAACCTGTTTCTGGTTCCTGCTTAAGGATTGTACAAAGAGGTAGAAAAACGGACCAATGAACACACATGCCGAGAGTCCAACCTGAAGGATCAGCAAGTCGGCATCACGATTGAAATAGTAGAATACGGATTTGCCAATACGGATACAGAGGCTCAGGAGCAGACCCGCAAAGAACAATTCCTGCAGTTGCCGCTTCTTTTTGAACAACATGAAAAGTCCCAGGAGGGTACCGTTGACCACTCCAAGACTTGCTAGCAAAAAGAAAACGGAGATTGCCATGCTTGATTTTCTTGGGTTTGCCTACATATCGGGATTACGCAAATACTCCAGAATCTCCCTTGCCTCCAGTTCTGTCAATCCCTGATCGAGCATGGGTGAGCCGTTGAATTCCAGAAACAGAGCCTGAGCCAGGGTATCCTCCTTGAGCATGAGATTGGGATCAAGCATCATGTTCATGACCCATTCCGGGGATCTTCTTTTCAGGAGTCCACTCAAATCAGGCCCTACGAATCGTTCACCTAGCCGATGACATGCCGTGCATTTGGCTTCGAAAGCCGCTTTCCCGCTGCCATGAAGCACCATATCAATGTCCTCAGATAGTGCGACCGAGCTTATGGGACCCACACCTTTGTTTTCTAAGGCCACGAGCGTGGAAGCCTTGGGTTTTTCCTTTATGGGTGTTGCGGGTTTTGCGTCTATGGAAAAATTGTCTGATGCTTCCTGCTGCCCGGAGGAGCAACCTAGCACAATCATAAGCAGGAGCAGAAAAACGGGCTGTTTGATAATGGGATACACGCACCAAACTTATTTCCTTATATTGAAAGTCAGTTGAAAAAATTAAAAGGAATGAAGTATCTGTGGTTAATGACGCTCTGCTTGTTCACCTTCGGTTGTGGAGACACTGAAGTATGGGAGACATTGTTCAACGGTGAAGACCTGCAGGGTTGGCATGTCTATGGAGGAGGAGAGGACTACAATGGTTGGACAGTCGAAAGCGGCGTGCTGTTGTTTGACCCCGCCTTGAGGACCGAGGCGAGGACGAGCAACCTGATCACAGACAAGCAATACACCAATTTTGAACTGTCGCTGGAATGGATGATTAGCGAGCAGGGGAATTCGGGTATTTTTTGGGGGGTGGTAGAGGATGAGCAGTACGAACATCCCTACCAGACGGGTCCGGAGATCCAAATCCTCGATGACAACTGGAGTGCTTATATCGAAGAGCGGGGTGAGAAGACCAGAGCAGGGGCCATTTTCGCTATACAAGCTCCATCACCAGTCGTAAGCAAAGGTGCAGGTGAGTGGAATGAGTTCCTGCTACATATAGATCAGGATCAAAACGAGGGTTTTCTGGAATTCAATGGCCAGCGTGTGATGGAGTTCCCGGTCAATGGGGAGGAATGGAATAACCTGGTAGCTCCCACACACTTTGCGGATTGGGAAGGGTTTGGCAAGGCACGGACCGGAAATATCTGCCTACAGGATCACGGCAGTCGGGTTGCTTTCCGAAAGGTGAGGATTCGGGAGTTCTAGGATATGAAGGCCCTATCATGTCCAAGGAACGACAAACAATCAGATGGATAATCTGTCTTAATGTTATTGATGAAAATTAATGCATCTTGGCATCCGGAATGATCCACTCAACAGCCATACTGCTTTTTACAAGACCTGCCAGTGAGGAGGCAAGAGCCAAAACGCTCTTTCCGACCCAGGCCGACAAGGCTTTTGATGGGCTTATTTCTCATGCCATAGCGACCATTCGACAGACAAAGCTTCCCTATTTCGTTCACACGGAGCAGGTAGGGCAGTCCTTTGCAGAACGATTCACTCATGCCATCCAGAAGATCTTTGATCAGGGCTATGAGCGTGTCATCACCATTGGCAATGACAGTCCCGAGCTCACGGCTGGCATGATCAGGAAAGCTGACCAGCTGCTTCAGAACCGAAGCCTCGTGATGGGGAAGTCGCAGGATGGGGGCGCCTATCTGATTGGTATCCAAAAGGAGGTTTTTGACCCTGAGGCTTTTGTTGACCTGCCGTGGCAGACCGAGTGTGTAGCAGAAGCGCTGGTTGATACTTTCGATGATCATGAGGTATTGCCCCTGGTGCTGAGGGACCTAGACAATAGCTGGGACTTCCAACGACTCATCGCGACACATGCCTCGACCATCAAGGGAATGCTCTTCGCGGTGCTTCAGCTCTTTTCATCATCAATGCACCCCGGAGTCTACCCGCCGCTAAGAACAGGCGTGGTGCAAGTGGCTCCTTGTGGTCTCAGGGCGCCACCAACTTACTTGGGGTAAAATCGCCCACTTTCTTCCACATACCGCTCCCTTAGGGCGGTGATCAAGTATTTCTAGAATTCTTAAAAAACTTATGTCTAAACAATATTACGATCCCGCCGATCTCAAGAAGTTCGGCAACATTACTGAGTGGCAAAAGGAGCTTGGCGACAAGTTTTTCGATTGGTATGGCTCGGTTTTCCAGGAAGGCGCTCTCACCAAAAGAGAGAAGGCGCTGATTGCCCTGGCGGTTTCCCACGCTGTGCAATGCCCTTATTGCATCGATGCCTATACAGACTCATGCCTGAAGAAAGGCGCTGATGAGGAACAAATGATGGAGGCCGTTCATGTTGCAGCAGCCATCAAAGGGGGGGCTGTCCTGGTGCATGGGGTCCAGATGATGAATGAGGTCAACGATAAATTGATGTAATGAAGCCAGCAACGCAAACATTGGTCAGAAGCAAGAATGCTTTGTCCGCTACGGATAGGCAACTGGCGGTATTGTCTGATCATGAAGCCGTGGGCGTGACCTCCTTCAAAGAAAGGATCAACGGTGTTGGGCTGTCGCCCTTGACAGCTACAGGCATTGACATCTTCCAGGTCAACGTGGGTAAGATGTGCAATCAGGTCTGCAAGCATTGCCATGTGGACGCAGGTCCGGATCGGAAAGAGATCATGACTCGCGAGACCATGGAAGAGTGCCTCATGGCACTGGCGGGAACCGACATTTCAACAGTAGATCTAACAGGAGGTGCTCCGGAGATGAATCCCAATTTCCGATGGTTTGTGGAGGAGCTGTCCAAACTTGGAAAGCAAATCATTGTTCGGTGCAATCTGACCATTATCCTGGCCAATCCAAAGTATAATGACCTACCCGAGTTTTTCAAGAAACACAGGGTGAACGTCGTATCGTCATTGCCTTATTTCAATGCCAAGCGTACGGATGCTCAACGAGGGGATGGCGTGTTTGAGCAATCCATCAAAGCCTTGAAGCTCCTCAATGACGTGGGCTATGGAAAGGAGGGAACAGGCCTGAAACTGGATTTGGTGTACAATCCCTCAGGTGCTTTCCTGCCCGACGATCAGGAAGGCCTGCAGGCCACTTTCAAGAAGAAGTTGCTGGATGGCTATGACATTGTCTTCAATGAGCTCTTCGCCATCACGAACTTACCAGTTAGCCGTTTTCTGGACTACCTGGTCAATACGGGCAAATACGAGGATTATATGCAGGAGTTGGCCAATGCCTTCAATCCGACCGCTGCGCATGGGGTCATGTGTCGCAGTACCTTGTCAGTAGGTTGGGACGGACACCTGTACGACTGCGATTTCAATCAAATGCTGGACCTCAAACTCAACAGTGGGAGTCCTGATCACATTCGGGATTTTGACCTGACGAAGCTCAACAACCGGAAAATCATTATCAATCAACATTGCTATGGGTGTACAGCTGGCGCAGGATCAAGCTGCGGTGGAACCATAGCTTAAATCAAAGCATCGAAAGACATGGAAACCTATTTAGAGACAACCAAAGACGTATACAAAGAAGCAGCGCTCACACCTGACGTAGGCCTTTGCTGCACTACAACGCCTGTATGGGCATTCCCAGGCCTGGACATTCCCAAAAAGATGTTGGAGATGAACTATGGCTGCGGAAGCACCGTCCATCCCAGGGACCTGATCAATTCACCCAAAATCCTTTATGTAGGTGTCGGAGGCGGCATGGAGCTGTTGCAGTTCTCATACTTCAGTCGTCAGTTCGAAGGGGTGATCGGGGTAGATGTCGTTGATGAAATGATCGACGCATGTCAGGAAAACTTCAAAGAAGCCGAGCGATTGAATCCTTGGTTCGACTCTTCCTTTGTTTCTGTTCGCAAAGGGGATGCCTTGAATCTGCCAATCGAAGATGAGTCGGTCGATGTTGCCGCGCAGAACTGCCTATTCAACATCTTTCATGAGGAAGACCTGAAGCTAGCGCTAAAAGAGATGTATCGCGTGCTAAAACCCCACGGGAGACTCGTGCTTTCTGATCCTGTGGCGCAGCAGGCCATGCCTGAAAACCTAAAACAAGACGAACGACTTCGAGCATTGTGCTTGAGCGGTGCGTTACCGCTGGAGCAATACATCAAAATGATCACCGATATTGGGTTTGGCACAGTGGAGATCCGCGCTAAACGTCCTTATCGTATCCTCGACACTGATCACTACGATACTGATCAGGACATCTTTATCGAAAGTGTAGAAGTCTGTGCGATCAAAGACCCGATGCCCGAAGATGGGCCTTGCGTTTTTACCGGACGAACGGCGATCTACTATGGAGGTGAGGAATACTTCGACGATCAGAAAGGGCATGTACTATTGAACAACCAGCCTTTGGCGGTTTGTGACAAGACTGCAGGTAATATTGAAGATCTCGGTCGTAAGGATATTCACGTCACCGGGAGCACCTTCTTCTATGATGGGGGAGGCTGTTGCTGAAATGACTGAGAAGCTATGAAGTAAAGGCCTGGTGGGATCGCTACCAGGCCTTTCGTGTTTTCTACTGCTCTTCTGGTGTATAATAGAACTGTTCTAAGATCACCTTACCATCTTTTACTTCATAGACGGCGATCTCGTCCATCTGCACCGGCCCTGGGGCGCCCTTGAATTTGACCTTCATTTTCCAGGAGCAGGTGAAAAAATTCTCTGCGACGATTGGGTCAGAGATTTCGCCCTCATACATCTCTTCTACCATATCCTGCCACTTTTCGCCTTTGGCTTTCAGCCCGTCAAAACCTGTGGCGGTATCCCATTCGCCATTCGGAAGCGGTTCCTTACTCTGGATCTCCGGGGAATAGAGCTCCTGATACACTTGTTCATACTTTCCTTCCTTGGACAGTGCGATAAGCCGCTCGGCAATTTCTTGTGTTGTCATCGTAATTGTTTTTGATATGAAGTAAAGAAAATGAAGCAGAGTGACACCCCTATGTCACTGATTGCTGAGCAATCTAAAAATTTAGTAGCCGGGCCTTCAAAGCAGGTAGGAGATCCCTCTCAAACCATGGGTTTTTCTTGATCCAGATATTGTTTCTAGGAGAAGGGTGAGGTAGGACAAAGTAATCAGGTAGGTAGGCTTCGAAGTTTCGGATCGTCTCGGTGAGGGTCTTTTCTTGCCTACCCTTCAGGTAATGGGCCTGAGCGTATTGGCCTATCAGGATCATCAGCTTGGGATCGGAAAGCTTTTCCCAGAGAAGTTGATGCCAGGCGGGAGCACATTCTTTGCGGGGGGGAAGATCTCCCGACTTGCCCTTTCCCGGATAACAAAACCCCATGGGAATGAGCGCCACGACATCAGGGTTGTAGAAGGTCTCAGGTTCCATATCAAGCCAGGTGCGCAGCCTTTCTCCGCTCTTGTCGTCCCAGGGTTTTCCCGACTCATGCACCTTGACTCCAGGAGCCTGGCCAATGATCACGATCTTGCTATGGGTGCTGGCTTGCAGTACGGGCCTTGGTCCGAGCGGAAGGTGCTCACTACAGATTTGGCACTGTCGAATATCTTTTAGGAGATCATTCATAGTTAGAAAGCAGGCAAGGTTGCAATATCTACCTTACCTGCTCGATCTGAAAATAACCGTCAGCTATTCTTTGCTTTTCAATTTTTCCCAGTTGCTATTGGCCTTGGCCACCAGCCGCTCGTGGTCTTTTTCGCCCAACCACAACTGCTTGGCGTCCAACTCCAGATTGTTCAAATAGAGAAAGTACTTGCCATCCTTCGTGATGAACTTATTAGGGTCCGGACGGAATTTTGCGCCAGCATAGATCCCGAAAGCGCAGTAGCCGCCGTACTGAGGCAGATATTTTTCCGGTTCTTTGTCGAACGCCTTCTTCTGCTTTTCAGAAGTGAAGTAGTAGTTCACCTGATTGTGTGTGGACTTATATTGCTTCAACCCCCTTTGAGCCAATCCGAGGTCCAGGTAGGAGACTGGGCTGTAGCCCTGTAAGGCAATGCTACTGTCATCTATGTTATGAGCCTTCTTATCCTGTGACCAAGCCCCTTGCAAGGTCAACAGAAGCACGCCGAAGAGTAGTGTTCTTTGCACATTCATGGTCCTGTTAGTTTGAAGCGTTGAAATACTCTTCTTGAATGACGTTGCCTTCTTCATTCCAAAGCCTCCGTATGATCTCATGCCAGTAGACTTGGCTACCGTCTTTCATGTCAAAGTCAAAGGTGAATTCCGAAGCTGAAACCATACCATCGACGAGGGTGTAGTGATGCGTAATGCCATTTACCTTGGCGATTGCATTGAGGAAATCCTCCATTTTGCTAACCATGGCTGCTTTGTTACCAGTCTTTACGTTCCCGTAGTCCGAAGTTGCTGCATCGTCTGCGAAGTGGGTCTTTACGGCGTTAACGATGTCCCCTTGGGACACCATTTCATCCATTTTTTGTACTAGAGATTTTAGATCCATCGTTTGTAACTATTGAGCACAATGCTCGGTATCCGCACGACTAAGGCGACTACAGATTCAGTACTGTCTGTTGTATAGCTCAATAAAACGCGAGGGTGTTTTGCCCGTCTCGTTTTTGAAGAAAGCCGTGAAATGATTAGGCTCTTTGAATTGCAGACGCGAGGCCACTTCTTTGATCATCATGCCTTGACGCAGGTAGGACTTGGCTGTAAGGAGCAGCTCTTGCTTCATCAATTTGAAGAAGCTCAGGTCGCTAGATTGTTTCACCTTCCGGTGAAGGGAGTTTGAGGAGATTTTTAGTTTTTGGGCGTAGAACGCCGGGTCTCTGTTTACCAGATGATATTTGATGATCAGCTCCTGCAGGTCTTCCATGAATTGACGGGGGTGAGGATATTCAATGGAATTTCGGAACGACTGCGGAGTGACCTGTACCCGACGTTTGAAATAATGAACGAAATGCGACGGGTCGTAAAACCCATGGTCGTAAGCGATTTCTTTCACGCTCTTTTCGGAAAATGCAAGATCCCTTTGACAACGTAGTATTCTGCGTCGTTGCGCCAGTTCGGGTATGGAAACACCCACCTTTTGAAGGAAAAGCGCTGTAATTCGAGCGTCGGCCAGGGCTTTGGTCGTGTCTCCGGTAGGATCTCTGTCGATTAATTCCTTAGTATCGAACAATATTTCCTTTTGGTCAGGCGTGACTTTGAAGGGATTTTGATGGACCCATTGCGTTGCTGAGTAATCCAGAAGTCCCTGATTGGACTTGTCGATCCAATCTACGGATTTGAAATAGTCAATCGTACCCAGATTCACAATATGCTTAAACAGGACTCTGTAAGATCTGTCTTCAGCCACACCTGCATCTGATAGCGGCACCTTGATCACCTCGAAGGTATCGTTCGGAAATCGAATGTACTGATCGCGATCGATGAATATCAGTTTCAGATCCCAGTTGGCATAGTGCCGGAAATCAACCTCAATGGAACCGCTTCCCCTTTGAATGAAATAGAGTGTGGGCAGCTTATGTACGTAATACATATCCGGTCGTGGCCGGAAGGTGCTTTCGTGAGAATTCGATACTACCATGGCTCAAAGCGCAAGGATGGTGGCATTCTTAGGAAATTCAACTACAAAAAAAGGTGAATATATTGTAGATGTCGCGAGCACGGCCTAGGTTTTGCCTAGGTGTTAGTCACATGTTGGCCGGTAGGGTATGTCAAGTCCGACGAATTCCTCCCACTCATCCTGCGACATGCCTCTGGTCATCATTTCACAGATCCTTTGGGCCAAAGGATCAGGAGAGGTGGGCCATATGCGGATGTATTCGTCTTTGCAGCCAGTAATCACGCGATTGCCAGAAGGGTCAAAGCTACCGGTCATCACCCAGTCGTCGTGATCGTCCATGATCGTTGGTAGTTTCCGGGAGTCGTCCAGATCCCAGAGCCTGGCGGTTCTGTCGCGACTGGTGGTGAGTAGGAGTTGGTTGTTCGGGCTGAACTGAATATCGGTGATGGCACTCTGATGTCCTGAGATTACACGTTCCAATCTTTCTTGTTCAATATTCCAGAGAATGGCATCACCACGTTCCCTGCCAATGGCTAGTACGGTCCCATCCGGGCTGATATCAAGGCAATTGATGGCGTGGTGCCCCAAATCGTAGCCAAAGTATGATTGCTCCTCCCATTGCTCCAGATTACCTTGCTGTGTGCCGGCGAAGAAAGTTCTTGTGTCCTCTTGAACTTCCAGAGCCATTACGGTGCCTTCCGACTGACCAACTTCAATCGTTCTTGTCTGGAAGCCTTTTACCTTCAATTGACCATCTCGCGTGGCAATCAAGTACTCCTGGGTGGCAGGAAGGAATACTGCAGTCTGTACGGGTTCCGGATCATCCAAAGTCAGAATCTCATTATCCGGTGAGTTTTCCAGCGCTACAAGACTGACGCCAGAATGCAAAGAAACCACTAAGAGCCACTGACCATCAAACGAGATGTCGACGGATCTGATAATCTTGTCGGAAGTGTATACAGTCTGAGGTAATTCCTGTGCATTGTTCAGGTTCCATTTCAATACTTCGCCATCTGAAGATGAGGAATAGTAGTAATTGGGATTCGTTCCAAATGCTATTGAGGTGACCATTTCGGTGTGACCACCTACCTGATTGTAGGCCAACATACGGGCTGAATCATAGTCCAGGTATTTGTTGGCATAGTGCAGTGCGTTATAGACGTTGAGATGCGACACGTAGGGTTCTGTGTCTCGATCCCTCCAGAAGTCATAGGCTTGCTTGGCTATCAATGCCTTGAGTTCACCCAAATATGACGGCATCACAAGGGACCGCTGTGCCATGGACATGACCAACTCTGTAGTCCGCAAGGTGGAAAGCTCGCTTTTCAATGACTCAATATCATTTCCAGGCTTGCGTTCCTGTGCCAAAACAGAACTTGCAAGGAATATGCAGAAGCCAACAATATGGAATGACCTTACCATCAATGATAAAGTTAGGGGGAAATGCATTTTGGTCTGGTGCTATGACCTTCGAGGCATTATTAATTTCGGATAGCGTCTTCCGGGTCAGGTATCAGGTAAGACCCATTTCCTTTTCTCCCTTTCGAATGATTTTCTTTGCCTCTTTGCCTCGGATACTCCCCAGTTTTTGATCCAGCCATACGATTGCTCCCGTAGGACAGCGTTCAATGGCTTGCCGATCCTGGACCCCAGCGGAATAATGCACCTTCGGCAGATTGTTCTCCATGGTGATCGCTTTCGGGGCATCCATGGCACATTTGCCACAAGCTGTGCAGCCCACCTCGCAGTCTTCCAGTACCTCGTCACCGGCATCAAGGCTTTTGCAGGCTACCCACAGTTGGTGACTCAAAGGCTCCAGCGTGAACAGGTCCTTGGGGCATATCTCCACGCAGTCGCCACAAGCCGTGCACTTATCTGCATCTACCACCGGGAGTCCATGTGAATCCATGTGGAGCGCGTCGAAGTCGCAGACTTGCTCGCAGTCCCCAAAACCCAAACAGCCCCAGAAGCACCCTTTGCCGCCACCTGAGACCAGCGATGCGGCACGACAGGTTTGCAAGCCTTCATATTTAGCTCGATTGATGGCCACATTGGAACCGCCGGCGCAAGCCAATCGCGCAACACGTTTTTCCTCGGCACCCAAATCTACACCAAGGTAATTGGCAATTTTTTCGTGGTCTTCACCGGACCCCACGGTGCATTTCCCTGGCAAAACATCACCCTTGACCAATGCCTGTGCAAATGGTCGACATCCCGGATAGCCGCAAGCACCACAGTTGGCATGGGGCAGCATGTCTTCCACTTGATCGATACGAGGGTCTTCCCACACATAGAGCCTTTTGTTAGCAAGAATCAACATGCCTGCAAGTAGGAGGGTAAGACCTCCGAGGGCCGCTATGGAGACCAGTATCGTCATGCTCTAGTATATGATTTCAGCCCATTTTTTCCCGGCAATCAACTCAGCCTTCCTTGTTTTCCAGGCGGATTCGGAGCCCATGATGTTCGAAAAAGCTCTGTCGAGTTTCTCCCGGACGCCTTCATAACCAGCAACGTATACCCGCGTATTCACCTCATTGAGCAGTTTCAATATCTCGTCTGCACGTCCTTCGATAACCTCGCTCAGCGCGATGGGGTCATGCATGTGGGGTCGGGGACTCAAAGCGTGAAAAGCTTCAAAGGTTTTCTTGTCATAGTAATTGGTAAGATCGCCATCTTCGTCATTGAGGTAGAGCAACTCCAATCCACTCTTGGCGCCATAAAACAGTCGGATCTTACCTTCCCAGCCTTTCACATTCTGGTAGATGTGCTTGACGAAGGCCCGAAAAGGGGCTATGCCTGTGCCCATGCCTACGAGGATCAGGTTGGTCGTTACGTCCTCCGGGATTTCAAAGGGCAGATCAAAGGGCCCTGTAATGGTGATCTTGTCACCTACTTTGCGGTCGCATAGATAGTTAGAAGCGACGCCATCATATTTCTCCCCACTGAATTGGTCAATGTAGGCACATCGCTTCACAAGCATCGTCAGCTGAGGTTTTGTGCCTGCAACTTCCGGAAGGTCGGCCACACTGTAGAGGCGATGATGGAAGGTGTTACCAAAGTCGCTGTCTGCTTTGATGAGCACGCCGAAACTTTTGTCCACTTCACATTGAAAGCTGGGATCGTTTACTTCGAGAACGATTTCTCTTATTTCCTCCACCTCAGGAGGGGTAAGCAAGCGAGAAGCCGTGATCTTGGCTTCATACTGTTGCTCGGTACTAAAATCTGCTAACTGTGCCATGACTGTGATGTCTTATTGTGTAGTGTTTTTTGTTTACTCCTATGTCTTTCCTCATGTGCCTCATCTGCTCAAGCTGTCCGATTTTTGAGTTTGCAACTTCCCATACAGCCACAACTCCCACAGCTGCTCCTTCCTGCCAATGCATCTTCATCCTCCATTTGGTCGGCAAATAGGTGGGACCATTGTTTTTGCACAATGACCCATCCAATCATGATGCCCACTACTACTCCTATTCCTGTGAGATACGATCCAATCATTTTCAACCTCCCAATCCCGAAAATCCCATAAATACAAGTGACAGTATCCCTGCGACGAGCAACGTGAGTACCGTGCCCTTGGCGGGTTTTGGTACTTCTGCAAATTCCAGTTGTTCTCTGATGCCCGCAATGAGCACCAAAGCCAATGTGAAACCAATACCAGCTCCCAAAGCATAGGTTATGCTTTGGAGAAATCCGTATCCCTTGTTGGTCTGAAATAGCGCCACACCCAAAATGGCGCAGTTGGTAGTGATCAGCGGTAGAAAAATCCCCAGTGCATTGAACAAGGCAGGACTCATTTTCTTGATGAACATTTCAACGAGCTGCACGGTCGATGCAATCACCACGATGTAGCTGATCAACTGTAGAAATGGGGCATTGATGACCACCAGCAATGTATGAATGCCATAGGCACACATGGAGCTGATTAGCATGACAAAAGTGACCGCTGCCCCCATCTTGGTTCCGGTTTCCAATTTGCCGGAGACTCCCAAAAAAGGACATATTCCCAGGAAATACGCAAGTACGAAATTGTTGACGAGGCTTGCACCTACAAATATGGACCAATAGGATTCGGTGTTCATGTGGCGGTCCTCCTTTCTCTTATGATGTTGAAGATCAGTAGCCAAAGTGCCAGTGTGAAGAATCCACCGGCGGGTAAGATCATCACTACCCAGCGCTCAAATTGGTCCGGAAAGAGGGTCACATCGAATAGTGTTCCATTCCCCAGGATTTCCCGAATGGCCCCCAGGCAGAGTAAGGCAAAGACAAAACCGAAACCCATGCCTAGCGCATCCAGGATTGATTTGCCCAAACTGTTCTTCGAAGCAAAGGCTTCTGCGCGACTGAGGATTAGGCAGTTGACCACGATCAAGGAGATAAAGGCTCCAAGGCTTTTGTGAAGTTCTACGCTGATGGCCTGGATGGCATAGTCGGTGATCGTGACAAACGTGGCAATGATGAGGATATAAGTCGCAATCCGCACCTGCTTGGGGATAAACTGCTTCAGGAGGGACACCAGAACATTCGACATGAGTAAGACGAAGGTTGTGGCCAGCCCCATGGCCAGGGCATTGAGTGCGGTGTTCGATACCGCCAAAACCGGGCACATACCCAGCACCTGGACAAAGACCGGATTGTCTTTCCACAAGCCCTTGATGAACTCGTTGGTGGAGGGGCCTTCTTCGAGTTTTTGCCAGAAACCGGCTTTGTCTTTTGTTACACTCACGGTTCGGTCTTTTCTAAGTCTGACAAATACTGCTGGATACGGGGCATCCAGATTTGGGCACTTTCATTGAGGATATCACCAATGGCCCTAGAGGAGATCGTGGCGCCGGTAATCCCATCTACTTCCCAGGCCTGAGTCTTTTGGCCTTGTTTTACCGTAACGACCTCATTGATTAGTGTGGACTCAGCCGAAAGGCGCACATCCAGCGCCTTGAAATTGGCCAGGAAATGTTCCGCTTTTTCAATCTTGTCGCCTAGCCCTGGGGTTTCCTTGCTTTCCAGGACATGAAAGCCAACAATCACCTCGCGCTCCGGATCGTAGCCATAGAGGATGCGGATAACGTCAGCATAGCCTTGGCCACTGGCTTCAATGGCGACACCTGAAAGCCCACCTTGCGCATCGTAGGCGGCGTATACCTTAACACCTTCCTGGCCGGAGGACTGGGGCGAGAAGCCATCCCCATGAAAAACGAAGGTCTCGGCAGTAGAGGTGTTGGGTACCACCTTGAATATGGCTTTCTGAAGTGCTTCTTCCCTCAATCGCTGAATACGCGGAAGTGTGGACTGATAGCTAGTCACTATAAGCAGGGCGCAAGCCACCCCTATACCCACCATGGCCTTCAACATCTTGTTGCTACTGTAGCTTGGCGCTTTGGTCTTTTGAGTATTTGCTTCCATCATTTCCTATTCCTATTGGTGCCATAGACACGTGGTTGCACGACTTTATCAATAAGCGGTGTAATGGCGTTTCCAAAAAGTATGGCGTACATCACACCTTCGGGTAACCCGCCCCAAATGCGGATCACAACGACCAGCAGACCGATCAATGATCCGTAGATCCAGATGCCAGTGGAGGTCATCGGTGACCCTACCATATCGCTGGCCATGAACACCGCACCTAACATCAAACCCCCTGAGAACAACATAAACATGGGTGAGGGGTACGTCTCCGGATTGATGAGGTAAAGGATGCCCGACAAAGTGAACACCGTTCCCAGGACAGCAATAGGGATACGCCAGTTCATCATGTTTCGAATGACCAGGTAAACCCCTCCAAGCAGAATGAGTAATCCGCAGGTTTCACCAGCAGAGCCACTGATCAGTCCAAGGGCCAGGTCACTGCTGCTGGTATGGAGACCTTCAAATTTCCAGGCCGCCAAAGGTGTGGCTCCCGTCATGGCATCTACGTTCTTAGTAGGGCTCATGAAGGGCAGGGCCAGCACAGACTGGGATATTTCATTGAAACGGTTGCTGAGAAAAGCGGGGTGCCAGGTGGTGATCGCTACCGGAAACGCGGCCTGAAGAAATGCGCGACCTACCAACGCTGGATTGAAGGCGTTGTAGCCCAATCCTCCAAAAGCAAATTTGCCCAGGGCAACAGCGATCACGCCTCCCATGAAGGTCATCCAAAGTGGAAATGAGGGTGGTAGCGTAAGGCCCAGGAGTAAACCGGTGATGACAGAGGACCAATCAGAAATGGTACTTTCTTTTCCGGACCATAGACACAGCACATGTTCTGTAACCAGGCAGGACAATGTGGCTGTGATCAGCACCAACATGGCATTGATGCCGAAAGCATAAACCGAGAATAGTGCCACAGGTAGAAGGGCGATCACCACATTTTGCATGATGGTCTCCGCGCCTAGATTCTTAGAGATGTGCGGGGAACTGCTGATATGTAGCGTCTTAGCTTGCATCAGTGACCTTTTTTGTTGCTGCGCGTTTCCTCACAATGGACTTGGAAAGTCGAAAGTACTGAACCAGCGGAATGTTGGAAGGACACACGTAGGTGCATGATCCACATTCGAAGCAATCCATTAGGTGATGGTTTTCTGCCATTTCATCGTAAGCTTCAAACCTGGCTAATAACCCCAGTCTTGAGGGGTTCAGCGAGATGGGGCAAGCATCTATACATGCACCGCATCGAATGCAGGGATATACCTTGGATGGTCTGCTGGCTTCCTTCTGCGTAAATACCAAAATACCTGAAGTCCCTTTGGTTAGGGAGATATCAAGGTTAGATACAGCCACACCCATCATTGGACCTCCCATATACACTTCGCTGGTGTTTTCGTCCGCCCCGACTTCCTCAAGGACATACCTCAAGGGTGTGCCGATGGGAATGAGATAGTTACCCTTCTTCTTTACCGCAGGTCCTGTGATAGTCACTACCCGCTCCTGGATACCCCTGCCGTAGGGAAGTAGCCGACCGATTTCGGCTGTTGTCGCTACATTGGTGACTATCGCGCCAACATCTGCCGGTAAGCCTCCGGAGGGTACTTCTCGTCCCAGGATGGCTGTGATGAGCATCTTTTCTGCTCCCTGAGGATACTTGACAGGTACGACGCTTATGTCAACTTCCAGGTCAGCGGGTAAGAGTTGTTGCAGGTGGTCTGCTGCATCTTGCTTGTTGGCCTCTATGCCAATAACGACATTGTCAATGCCCGTCGCCTTTTTGAGGTAGCGAATGCCCTGGAAAATATCTTCGGCCTGCTCAAGCATGACTCGGTGATCAGTCGTGAGATAAGGTTCACACTCAATACCATTGATGATGAGCGTGTCACAGACCTTGCCATCGGGGATCTTAAGCTTCACATGCGTAGGGAAGGCAGCACCACCCAGACCTACTATTCCCGCTTCCTGAATGGCTTTCAAGATAACTTCCGGACTGCTGTCAAGGTCAGTAGGAGTCCCTTCCTGCACCTCCTGGCCGGAGTAGGGGTGTGGTTCCAGGTAAATCCCCTGGCACATCTTCCCTGTGATCGTCGGGACGTTGCCGATTTTTCTGATTTTTCCGGAGGCCGGAGCATGCATGGGCACAGAGACATAGCCATCCGCCTCGGCCAGTAATTGTCCGCGATGAACTTCCTGTCCCTCGCGAACAACGATCCTGGATGGAGCCCCAATGTGCTGTGCCATGGGGATGACCAATACGGGTGGAAATTGGAATTGCCTGATAGGTAGCTCCTTCGTATCATCCTTGCATTCCGGAGGATGAATGCCGTTTTTGAAGGTCTTAGTCGCTAATCCCAACACAGATCAATTGAATTTTTCTGCCCGTTTGATCCATTTGTCAAGGTCCTTTTCCTGGCTGTTTCCCGGCAATCCTGGATGTATTACCTGAGCGGTACATTTCTCAGCCGCCTTGACCAGGTCGGAATACGGTCCGGCATTCGGATCCTTGATGAATGCTTTCTTATCAGCATTGTACTCAAAGATCTTCGGATTGATCTTGATGCATTCGTCACATGCTGTACACTCTTCAGTTTCCAGCCATGGAGACATGCCCGATTGCGTAGCTGTGTCCGCTGGTTCTGCTGATGAAGAAGTCTCTGGTGCGTCCAGTATGAGGCCCTCTATTTGGCCTCCTTCGCCTTCCACCATTTGCATCAACCCTTTGGCGATTTTGCCAATGACATCTTTGCGGACTGTCGCTTCCAAATCCTCTCCTTGGGGTTCCACCGGTTTGAAACCAGACATATCCCGCAACATGATCCAGAAATCTCGACGTTCTTCGCAGGACTCCACCATGGTTTTGTCCACCAGGACTCTATTGAGGTGTTGCTTCTTGTTTATGGCCCAGATGAAAGGATATTTTCCCTCTCGGTCGCTTTCATCCATTTCCAGGAATTCGGAAAGTACCACCATGTTTTCGTTCCAGGTGTCCCTGGGGGCCTGGCGGAAATGTTTCCTGAACCTGGCTTCTGTAATCGCAAAATCCGCAAAAGTCATCGCCACATCCATGGTTTTCAGGCGCCCATTCTCCATGTACTTGAGTTGGTATGTCGGCCAGGTGCCTTCCATATCGGGATTACCGCTGAGATCAAATGCTTCTTGGGCTGTTTTGCCCGCGTCAGGGTCGTACTTGAATATCGGATAAGCTCTGGACTCTACAGCCAGTTTAGCTTGATGTACGCCAAGGTCATCACCCACACCATGTTCTGGCTGGCAGGTGGTATAGAGATTGAAGAGTGCCGGCCTTCTTGCCAAGAGACCTTCGATGAATCCTTCGATCATCTGAGTCGTATTGGCCAGCGTCGCTTGCAGTACGTAAGTATTGCGGTGGGCCATGCCAATAAGGCCAATCTCCTTCCTTGGTTCAGGTTTTCCTTTCCATACTTTGCCAAACTGGGCCATATCGGAGACCTGTCCAATGAATCCGGAGGTACAAGCCTGGCCACCTGTATTGGAGTAGACTTGCGTATCCACCACGATGGCTTTGATGGGTTTACCACTAGCCATCATGCGACTGAGGTTTTGGAATCCGATGTCATACATGGCTCCATCACCTCCTAGTGCTACGACAGGGGGACACAACTGCCATTCTTCATCCGTGAATTGATTCCAGTTGAAGTAGGTGAAGAAATCGTCGTGCTCTGATGAATTGTACTTGCCTTCCAGCTCCAGTTCTGCTTTACGGATGGTTTTGAATCCATCAGCCATCTTGGCCATGTGTCCCTCAAATATGCCCATGGCGAGTGAAGGAGCATCCTGGAAGAGATGGTTGGCCCATGGGAATGGATAGGGGTTGAACGGATAGGTGCTACCCCAAACTGATGTACAGCCGGTGGCGTTCGTCATACCCATATTGGATCTTCCCTGACCTGTGGATCCTTGTTCATATCTCCACTTCAGCTTTTTCAGTTTACCCAGCAATTGCGTCATATCCCGCAGCCAATCCTGATCGATAGGTTCAGTACCATTGGCGGTTTCGATTTTGCTGGCGAGAGTGGATATGGTGAGGTCTCGATCCTGGGCGTCGGCGAGTATCTTGGCGAGCGCGTCGGCGTCGCTCACATCCACAGCACTCATCAACTTTGTCTGTATGTGTCGCTCAAGCCGCTTGGTCAAGTCATCGATTTTTTCGAGGTGTTGCTTCACGCGAGGTTGCATGAGCGCCTCTACCGTGGCCACAAACAGGTGAATAACCGATTTTTCAGAACAACCCAGACAGGCACCGTCGCCACTGGAGAAATTGAGGTAGGCCTCTTTGTTTAGCAGTATGGTCTCGAGGGGCCCTATCTTTTCTTCCAGGTTGTCAATTCGATTGTATTTCTCTGGTGTCGTGGGTAGGTCGCTCCAGAGATCCCAGTCCTTTCGGAGTTTCGCTATAGTGCCATCTGTCTGGATTACTTTCTGCAATGCGTTGTCATCACAAACTTCGATGCACTCCATACACCCTTTGCAAGTATTTGGATTGATCGTGATGCTGAACAGGCCGCCATCTCCGGCATTTTTCTTCTCAGGTAGGTCGTAGTATGGCCTCGTTAGGGCAAATTGGAAATCGCCCAATTCCTCTCGGAACCAGCCCATTTCCTCTGCAAGTTGTTGGTTGCCAGAGGTTTCAATTGCCTGGTCTATAGCATCTTGCATGAGGTTATTTACCGTGGCACCATTCTTCTCACCGTTCAGTAGTTGGCGTATCTGTCCCTCCATTTGCCTCACGGCTTTAGGAAGTTGCTCCACCTTTTCATGGTTCTTTTTCACGCGCTTGACCACTGTATCCAGCACATCTGAGAGTTCCGTAACCAGGCCTGGTATCGCCGTATCGGGACATACGGTATAGCAATCCCCGCAAGCCGTACAATTGTTGGGTATCCACTCCGGGTGCTCAAACCGTATGCCGGTCATGTCCCTGAAAAGGGCAGAAGTTGCCGGCATCACACTCAGGCCAATAAATGGGTCAGTGAGATTGTCTGTACCCATGCCTTTCTGGTAGAAGTTTCCGGTTTGTTCCCAGAAGCGATGAATGTCGGAAAGCTTGGATTCGCTTTGGGGATTGCTTTTGAGCATGGAAGGTATGGGGAGCTCTACAGCGCCTTTGGAAGTATGACCATTGGCATCAGAAAGTGCTTTGTTTTTGATTTCGTGCACTTCGTCAAAACCCCTTCTCACCACGCGCATGTTGTCGTCCACTACTCGCTGACCTTTGGCTCCGAATTTCTTTTGAAGTTGATCTTCAATGGCCTTCAGTAGCGAAGCTTCGGAGAGCCCAGTCTGTTTCATCAAGGGTGAGGCTGCAAAAAACGCACCTTGGAAGGCAATTCCCTGCATTCTCAATTGCAGCTCAGGGTCAGTTGCTTCTTCCCGGGCAATTTTGAATCCATCAATGTAGAAGACATGTATATCTTGGTCGATGATGAGCTTCTGATAGTGCTTTGGTATTTCCGCCCAAACGTCATCCGGCTTGGTCTTATCGCTTTGTATGATGAATGACCCGCCTTTCTTCAGACCTGCCAGCGCATTGGTGTGCTTGAATACATTAGGGTCCGGTGAGAGTACCACGTCTACGAAGAAGTATTCGCAGTTCATTCGAATAGGTTCCGGAGCGGCAGAAAGATAGTATGTCGTCGGTTGACCTTTCTTCTCTGATCCGTACTTGGGATTGGCTTTGATATCATAGTCCAGTAGATCGAACAAGGTCATTGCCAGGTTTTTGCCTGTAGTGATTGCTCCCCAGCCACCAATAGAGTGGAACCTTACGGTAATGGCCTCTTTGGGCATCAGGTTGGGATTCTCTGAGCCGTGGACAGCCAACTCCTTCACATGAGGGTAGGCGTCGGAAATGGTTTCCTGGTAGCTTCGTTGTTTTGGTGTGAACGGATTGTCACGGACAAAATCGATGCTGAGATAGAATTGTTTTTTGTGCTTGCCTTCGGGAAGCATGTTCTCGATGGCGCCGACAATACCTTCGGCTTGCAAGTCCCGACTACCCATACCGAAAGAGCCGGAGTAGAGTTTGGGGATGTCGGAAGGTTTGTAAACTTCCAGCTCAGGGTAGGGCAGATCGCCTTTCGCTGTGCCATTCTCCAGGCACTTCGTTACTACACTGCGGAGTTCCCTGGTTATTGGAGGATCTACGGCCAATGGTTGATCCAGTCTTTCCAGGATCGTGACGGCTTTCTTGCCTTTGATGATTTGCGAGAGCATGTCTCCGGGGAAGGGTCGGAACATGACCAGGTCGACAACGCCCACTTTGATCTTCCGCTTCTTCCTCAGGTAGTCGACCACGGCTTCAGTACTTGGAATAAGACTGCCTTGTCCTAAGATGAGGTAGTCTGCATCGTCAGCTTTGTAGGTCATCACTCTGGCATACTTACGTCCTGTCAGGTCGTAGAACTCATGAAAGGCCTTATCTGCGATCTCTGCGATATGATCAAAGAAGAAAGGTCTTTGTGCGGCGACGCTCTGCATGTAGGCATCCTGATTTTGGACAATACCTGCCATCATCGGGTTGTCAACATCCCATACTTCCGGGATCCGCCTTCGGGTTTCACCGTAAATGATGCGCTGGGCAGGAGTGGGAGTGGCAATGATATCATCAGGTCTACCCAGAAACTCCTTGATGAGCTCGCGTTCAGGAAGGTTGAGGGATTCAATCAAATGTGTAGTTAGGAAGCCATCCTGTGCAATGACACCAGGGTTGAGTGCTTGTTCTGCAATTTTGTGAGCAAGAATATTGAGGTCTGCAACGTGTTGGGCGTTCTTGGCGAAAAGTTGGAAGAATCCGGTGTCGTCAATGGCGTGATAGTCGTCATGTCCGGCATGCACGTTCAGGGTACTCTTGGTGATGGCCCGGGCGCCAATGTTCAAAACATAAGTGAGGCGTTTGCCGACTGCCGCATACAAGGACTCATGCATATAGGCAATACCTTGACCAGAAGAGAAGTTGGCTGCGCGCTGTCCGGTCATGGAGAGCCCGGCGGTGACTGCGGCTGCAGCGTGTTCCCCTTCAGGTTCGATGAATATTAGTGGTCGGTCTGAAATATTGAGATGACCTCTGGCGGCCTCCTCTGCCCAGTACTCACCCATTTGGGTTGAAGGTGTGATGGGATAGGCTCCCGCGGCGTCGGAAGATTCACGCTCACACATGATTGCTGCGGTGTTGCCGTCCATGGCTACGCGGCGACCGGGATATTTTGGTTCCTTTGATTTTGACATGATGAAGTTACCTTAGATTGACAATGATGATTGTGGCATCCGAACTGCTATTTCAGTTCTGAGTCACCAGGTTCCGCGTTTTTTCAGCTATTGACACAAAGTCGTTGGCAGTGTCCAGATTCATCCAGATGTCCTCCGTTTCGGTAGGATGGAATAAAGGGTGAAGATGCAATTCCTGGAATCGGGGATCTACTTCCCGGCAGTAGGCGAGCATTTCGGCAAGTTCTTTTCTGCCTTTGACTTTCTTGCCGTGCTTCAACAAAAACGCCTGCAAATAGGCTGAAACTGATTTGTAGGCGTTCTCACAGATGCTATAGGGAACAACATCTTCTTCTGGTTTACACAAGCCCTCCCTTGCGCTGGCCAGGCACAATTCGGCCTTATTTAATGCATCATTGATTTCGAGCTCTCCCATTTTTGCTTCATTTGGTAATTGAAGCCCAAGCTATCGCGAGTAGGGTCAGTAGCTTATGAGGAGTATCAAATGGTGGGGTGATTTCTGTCAAATACTGGCACAAGAAGTGCTAGCCGGGCAGGAATCCTGGCAGTACGTATTACTGATTGCGGAGGTGATGCACATGCTCCCGAATCTGATCGATTTTTTTGGTAACATGATGTACATAGCGACCAAGTTCGACCTCCAGGATATAGACCCTGTTGTCATAGGATCCTACACCGGTGTCTTTTCTCAAGTCGTCGCTGTGAAGTTCAAGATCCTCGCTTTCCATGCATTCCTCGTGTAAGAAATGGACGAAGTTTTTGGTGGTATATTTTGATTCAAACTCTTCGATGTCCCGAAGCGTCTTTTGAATTTCATGATCGTGAGAGCCGCGTCTGCTTGCGGTAACTAGCCGATCATAAAGTAGGGAGTCCAGGTGATGGATTTCCTTGAAAAGATTGATTGTGGCGAACCTGTATTCCTTGTCCTGACAAAATTCGATCAGACCCTCATAGGATGAGAGTTTCTCCGCTTCGACGTCCCACGCATAAGTGAGGTCGTCTATTTGCTCATCTATGCGCTGACCAAATCCAACAGTTGATATGAAAAACGCAAAAAATACAGACGCTATGAACAGAGGCTTTTTCATCTTCACTAACAATTCTAATTCCTGCATGGCTCCCAAACCAATTAAGGGGCATTTTCCTGAAGAAAACGCGTTCTATGAGGAAAAAGTGTATGTGAACTAAAACGGCTTAGCCTGGAAACGGATTTCTGATCAAGTCATTTTCGATAATCCAAAGCAGGCGCCCGGTCTCCAATGAGGGCTTCGTAATTGAAATCAGCACCTCTGTTGGATTGGAATTCGTCCCTGGCCTGTTCAAGCAGCGCCGCATCCGACATCAGGTCAGCGGCACTTAGCGCAATGACTTTTGTAGCTACTTCCATGCCTTTGATTCCAATGGATGTTCCACCCGCAGCAACGGCCTGCCATGAATGGGCGGCCGTCCCTGGCACCCATGTAGCTGTATTCAGTCCAGCCGTAGGTACGGTCCAGCTCACATCACCCACATCTGTAGATGCCTTCACTACCCGGTATTCATAGGGACCGATGTCAATGGTTGAACTGAGTGGCCGGGCACTCTTACCCAGTGTCTTGGAAATGCCTTCGGCGAAAGCCTTTTCTTCATCGGTGTACGTGAATCCACCCACAGTTTTTAGGTTATTGTAGACGAGTTTTTGCATGACATCATTGGTAAGGACATTGTAGACCCCTCCGGTTACTTCAATTTTGACCTCCGTGTCGGTTCCAAGGGCAGCACCTTTGGCTGCATTCTCCAATCTTTGCCACAGGGATTTCACTTCCTGAGGGTCCGGATGTCGGACATAGTAATAGACTTCAGCAAAGTCAGGGACTACATTGGGGGCACTGCCACCTTTTGTAATGACGTAGTGAATTCTTGTGTCTTCGGTGGTGTGCTCCCGCATCATGTTCACCATGTGGTTCATCGCTTCTACTCCATCAAGCGCTGATCTTCCGCGTTCTGGGGCACCTGAGGCATGTGCGGAGACTCCATAAAACCGGAATTTGCCGGTCTTGTTGGCAAGTGTTGTAAAAGGACTGGCGCCATTGCCGCTGGCAGGATGCCAGTGTAAGACGGCATCAACTTCATCAAACAGCCCTTCCCGAACCATATAAACCTTGCCGGAACCACCTTCCTCAGCCGGGGTACCGAAAAATTTGATTGTGCCGTTGATGTTATTGTTGGTCATCCAGTCTTTAACCGCAATAGCTGCTGCGGCTGAAGCTACACCAAAGAGGTGATGACCGCAGGCGTGCCCCGGGCCTTCTTCGATTATGGGCTCCTTGTTGGGAAGGGCCTTTTGCGAAAGTCCGGGAAGGGCATCAAACTCTCCGAGGATACCAATGGTAGGTGCTCCTTCGCCGTAGGAAGCTACAAACGCTGTTGGGATGCCAGCAACGCCTGATTCAATCGTGAAACCAGCTTCTATGAGTAGACGCTGCAATATTTTCGTGCTTTCGTATTCCTGATAGCCTACTTCGGCCAGGTCCCAAATTTTCAAGGCAGCTTCCTCGTAGCTATCGAGATTGTCGGTAATATTTCGAAGAATCTGCTCCTGGGCTGATTGGCCGAACAGCATTATGGGCGCGCAAAGAAAGGGGAGGAGGAATCGAAATCGTAACATGGATAGGAGTTTGATGATCTGATAAAGATAATTCGACAAGTGCAACTATTTCAATTGCCAGCCAAGGTCCTGCAGGATGCCCAGCGTGATTGGACCTGGGTTATGATTCACCTCGGCTTCGGAAAGAAAAGGCGTCATGAGCGCATTTTCGGTATTGTTGTAGGTGGTCTCATCCAGGTGGGATAGTGAAGAGCCATCACGAAAATTGGTGGGGGCATACAGGTTGGGGGCTTGACCTCCATTGGCAAAGGTGCTTTGGGGGCCCGCGAAAAACACGGCGTCGCTCGTGAAGATCATGAATAGTTCGGAGGATGGGTTTGGCAAGTCCGCAACCAGGTTGCGATTGCTACCATCTCTCATAAAAAGGTCATACACTGTCGGCAAGTTCTCCAGTTGAGGGATGCTAAAACTAGGTATGTACGGTCCAAGATCGGGTTGGATGCTGAATGCTCCCAAATTTCCATTCTCCAAGCCCGCTAGAGTCCCATGACCGAGTCCATGTGCGATTTCGTGAAGGAGCAGGGAAACGAAGTCATATTGAAAATCTGCGGGTTGACCATCTATGCCAAAGTAATAGTTGGCTGTACCATCGATCAGGATATCCATGTCAAAGGTACCTGCACTCAAGTCTTCCCCTGCGAATTGCTTGGCCAGGGCGGAAGGGTACCAGATGTCATTTTGAGGGGCATTCGGAAAATTTCTAAAACCGTTTGGGATGGACCTGCCAAGGAATCCGGTATTGAATGGTACGAATACAAGGTTGATTCTGATGCCTAGTTCCAAATCTAGATGACTTTCCCAGATGCTGGCAGCGTGGGCGATTGCGCCTTCAATGTCGACATTGTCAACAGTAGTGGAAATCTCGATGGATGGCTTTGGGTTGGTAGGGGGGGGCTGGCCCTCATCATCCTCAGAGCAGGCGATTACCAGTGCTAGTGGAAAGAAGGTCAAAAAAGCCTGTGTGCGTCTGCGGGTTAGAAGAAAAAAGGTGTTCATATTCTCAATAAACACCTTTTCATGCAAAAAACAAACGAAGTACTAACTACTAGCTATTATGAGTATCGTCCCACCGTTATGATATTGCCTAAACCTAATTTCTATTCTATCCAGACCTGTTCATTTTCATAAAACTGAACCTGATGGTAAGGGGATTGAAATTCTCAGCAGTAATGACTTAGATGACCAACGCGCTGATCATAAGTATCCTGGAGTTTGTCGCTTGCTCGCACCTACTGTTGTTCGGATCATATATGCTCCTGCGCAAGAACGCCAGGCCCGGGGTGAAATGGGTTGGGGCCTTCATCTTGTTTCTGGGCCTGCATTTTGCGATGCTGGCATCGTTGCAGGTGTCAGACAATTTGCTGCTTGCAGCGTTGACGGATTACTTCACTTCCATTGCACTCTTTGTGTATGGCCCATTGCTGTATCTTGCCAACCTCGCGATGGCTGATATCCGTGTGACCGTGGAGAAACACGGATGGCACTTTCTAATCATTATCATTCCTCTTCTGGAGGAACTGGCTTTGTTTCCTGCGATAGCCAATTGGCCCATGACCGAGCTTTCTGACTACCGCGTCCTGATCTACCTACACAACCTCACCTATATTGGTTGCAGTGTTTGGGTGTTCTTTCAAAGTCGGAAGGCGAATAATGGTGGCTGGTTTATGCTTTCGCTCAATGCAGGCTATGCACTGATGATCCTTTCCTTCGTCCTGTTATTGATAGATGCAGAATTCAATGGTGGAGCAGCTTATATCTTCTACAAGGTATTCTTCCTGGTTGTACTCACTTCCATGGTGGATGGGATGCTTATTTTGACGCTGCACAAGCCGGAGTCGCTTAAGAAGCAGCCTAATAAGATAATCACGGGGAGTAACAGGTCCTACCTGGAGAAGGTATTGGCGCAAGTACGTGATGCTGTTGAAAATCAGGGTCGATTTCAGCAACAGGATCTTACCTTACAAAGCCTATCCGCGATAATTGGTTTTCCTGCCCATGATATTTCACTTGCCGTAAACCGCTTGCTAGGTAGTACGTTTCGAGAGTATATCAACCAGCTTCGCGTAGAGCGGTCCTGGATTTTGTTGCAGGACCATCCCGATATGCGGATCAATGAAGTCATGTATCAGGCAGGGTACAACTCCAGGTCTCTGTTTCTCAAGAACTTCAAGGAGAAATACGGCCTCACCCCCTCACAAGCTCGTAAAAAAATGAGCTGTGTCCAGCTCTCTGGAGTATGAATTATCCAATGTAGATAATTGGCGGGTTTAGTAACTTCGCGGCACTTGAAAAAACAAAAGCACTTTTTATGGCGCAGATCACCATCCACAGTTTTGAAGAATTTGAGAAATATCGCGGTCAGGACCTTGGAACTTCAGCACCACATGAAATAACGCAGGAGCAAATCAACCAGTTTGCTGAGGCTACTTTGGACCACCAATGGATACATACTGATCCGAAAAAGGCTAGTGAGGGCCCTTTTGGCCAACCTATTGCGCATGGTTACCTCACCCTTTCCATGATCCCGTACATGTGGAATCAGATCCTGGAAGTGAAGAATTTGAAAATGATGGTCAACTACGGCATTGAAAAACTGCGCTTTGCTCAACCCGTGCCCGTAGGCTCCAAACTTATTTTGAAAGCGAAACTTGAGGGCCTGAGCAATCTCAGGGGTATCATCAAAGCTGAAGTAGGAGCGAGAATGGAGATCGAGGGGGAAAGAAAACCGGCCTTTACCGGAACCTTGATCATGCTCTATCACTTCAAGGATTAATGCACTGTCCCGTAACCCGCAAGGTTTGTTTTGATTCAGAGGTTATTGCTGAAGAGGCTCTGCTAAGTCATCACGCCAGGCAATTTCACCGAAACCACAGTGGCCCTATCAACATCTATCAGTGCGAACATTGTGGTAGCTGGCATTTTACGTCAAAAGGGGAGATCCACCCCAAATTGCGTGCTCCGGAGCAACTCGCTCAGCTCAGGAAGGAGCGGGAGGCCTTTGACTGGGAAAGGAAGCTGAGAAGATAGCAGGCTCTATATATCGCTTATCTTTAGGTCATGAAGCGATTACTCTATGCCCTGTCTGTTTTGTCTTTGATGGCCTGTTCCAGCCAACCCCGGTTTGATATTGTATTGAGAAATGGTGTCATCTACGATGGAAGCGGTGGTGAACCCTATAAAGCCGACATTGGTATTGTAGCAGATAGTATTGCTGCGATCGGTGAATTGGAATATGCTCGAGCTGAACAGATTGTTGATCTGGAGGAATTGGCTGTGGCGCCGGGTTTTATCAACATGCTCAGTTGGGCGAATGTATCGCTGATTGAAGACGGACGTTCACAAAGCGATATCCGTCAGGGAGTTACCTTGGAGGTAATGGGTGAGGGCCGATCAATGGGTCCCCTGACCGAAGCGATGAAAGCGGAAATGGTGGCTAACCAGGTCGACATCAAGTTTGATGTCGAGTGGACCACGCTGGGGGAGTATTTACAATTTCTTGAGAATAAGGGAGTATCAACGAACATCGCGTCGTTTGTTGGCAATGGCACTTTGCGGCGACATGTGATCGGCTATGAAAACCGGAAAGCAACTCCGGAGGAGATCTCCGAAATGCAGCGCCTTACCCGGGAGGCCATGGAGCAAGGTGCTGTCGGTATTTCATCCTCATTACTCTACGCCCCGAGTATGTACGCCGATACGGAGGAGTTGATCCAATTGGCCAAGGTAGCCGGTGAGTACGGAGGGCTGTACGTCTCACATATTCGCAATGAAGGTGACCTGCTGCTGGAGTCCATTGATGAATTGATCACCATTGGCAAGGAAGCGAATCTGCCTGCTGAAGTATATCACTTGAAGGCTTCCGGTAGAGACAACTGGCACAAAATGGACCTGGCCATTGCCAAAATCGATTCTGCGCGCAGTACCGGACTCGAAATCACTGCGGACATTTATACCTACAATGCCTCAAGTACGGGATTGCACGTGCAACTGCCGGATTGGGCAAGGGAAGGTGGGGTAGAAGCCACCATTGAGCGCATGAAAGACCCTGAGATGCGGGCGCGTGCCGTTGGGGAAATTCAATTCCGCAATCCACCCGAGACCATACTTTTTGTGGGTTTCAAGACTCAGGAGATGCGAAAATACATCGGCAAGTACTTGCCTGAAGTGGCCCAGGAGCTGGGCAAGACCCCAGCTGAAGCTGTGGTAGACCTGATTGTCCAGGATGAGAGTCGCATTCAGGTGGTTTACTTTTCAATGTCAGAAGAAAACATCCAAAAAAAGGTTGCTGTACCTTGGGTGAGCTTCTGCTCGG
This sequence comes from Cyclobacteriaceae bacterium, assembly GCA_965601475.1. GTDB lineage: Bacteria > Bacteroidota > Bacteroidia > Cytophagales > Cyclobacteriaceae > JAWPMT01. The sequence goes on from OZ271832.1 coordinate 5,182,916, forward strand.
ATGCAGGTTCCTATACCAGTGAAGGCATTTTTCTCCAGCAGAGTACCCATCCCCGGGCTTATGGATCATTTATTCGTGTACTTGGCAAGTTTGCCCGAGATGAAGAAGTGATTTCCTTGGCTGAAGGTATCCGCAAGCTCACCAGTTTGCCGGCAACCAACCTGAAGCTTGACCGGCGAGGAAAGATTGAGGTTGGTCACTTCGCGGATATCGTCGTATTCGACCCGAAAGAAGTGAAGGACAATGCTACTTTTCAGGAACCTCACCAATATGCTGAGGGTATGGTGCATGTTTTTGTCAATGGTACAGCAGTACTTCAAGATGGGGACCATACTGGTGCCACCCCTGGCAGGTTCGTCAAAGGCCCTGGCTATCAGGAACTTTAGACAATCACCTTCTTCAGTGCCTCATTAAAGCGGTCTACCTCTTCGAGTGTTCCCGTGCTGATCCGACACCATTCCATTAAAGGAGGGAATGGTCTGCCAACCAATACACCTTCTGCCTTCATTTTTTGGTTTAGGGTATTGATATCCATCCCTGATTTGAAGAAGATAAAGTTGGTATGTGACTGAACATACGGCAGCTGCAATTCATCGAGGGTCTTGTAGATGCGCTTTTTCGCTTCTTTGGTTTGTGCAAGGCTGAATTGATAGAAGTCATCATCTCTCATTGCCGCCTTGGCTGCTTCGACGGCCAGTATATTCGTGTAAGCCACAATGTTTTTACGCAGCTTTCCTGCGATTTCGGGTTTGGCGATCATATACCCAATGCGCAGGCCTGCAAGTCCATATACTTTGGAAAAAGTCCGGGATACGATTACATCAGCACCTTTCTTGACCAATTCAACCATCGAGGGGTAATCTGGCTCCTCGATGAAGTCATAGTAGGCTTCGTCACTGAATACGATGGCCTTTTTTGAGGCAGTTTCGCAGAAATCCAGCAGCTGATCTTTGGGCAGGAGCGTGGAGGTAGGGTTGTTGGGATTGCACAGAAAGATCAGTTTGGTCTTGTCGGAGATCCGTTTCTCCATTTCATCCAGGTTGTGCAGGTGGTTGCTGTCTACAGGTACCCAGTTGACGGTTCCGCCCCATTGACGGGCATAGTTCATCATGGCGAGGAATGTAGGTCGGGCGGCAATGATTTCGCCTCCGTTCGCGCCATAGGTGATGCCGGCAATCTTCAGGCCTTCGGTGGATCCACCCCCTATGACGATATGGTTTTTGCTGACACCCTCTTTTTCGGCAATCATCTCAAAGAGCTCGTCACTGTAAGAGTAGGGGTATCTGCAGCCCAGGTCGAAGGCTTTTTCCATGGCTTTGCGGACCTTGTCAGAAGGGCCATAGGGGTTTTCATTGCTGCTCAACCTGACGAACTCTTCCATCGGCCTGGCGTTGAAACTTGCGATTTGAGAAGGACTGAAAGCTGAGAGGGAGGTAGGGAGAAGAAGACCCGTGGCACTTGCTGCTCCGGATCTTCTAAGCCATTGACGTCTGTTCATGTGGTATTGGGGTAGGTTTAGTACAACAAGTTAATCCAACATGAGTAAAAAATACCTAAGTGTTATTGTGAGGGTTTTGATCTCATTCTTCGTCCAATAAAAAGGAAAACCCCGAAAGATCGATTCTTCCGGGGTTTTTTTGATTAGAAAGAATGATTCGCCATCAATCAGCTGCTTCATCCCATTCGAAGGAGGAGCAGCCATCACACAAGCCCTCCAAATATGCTTTGCGCCTTTCCCAGGAGCTGCCGGTAACTGAAACTAATTTCGTGGTGGATCTTGTTCCGCATTGCATTTTGCTTCCACCATAGCATTGGTACCAGTAGTTGTAAGTACTTCCATTTTTCTCCATGAGCTTGTAGGTGCACATGCACCGAACGAAGTCAGCATCTGTCTTTGGTTCGAGACTGGGATGGTCCGCTGCCGAGAATACCAGGAAAAAACATAGTAGAAGGGATAGTCTGAAAATCTGCTTCATTTGATAGGTTTGATTTGGTTATATCTTCAAAAACTAGCAAATTATTTTACCAAAACCAATTTATGACAGCTTGGATTTGGTTTAGAGCTACTGGTAGCTGGTGCTTTTTCTACAGGGAGAAATTACCACGGACCTACATTCAATGCACCATCGTCACTCCTATCTGATCAGACGACCGTTCTTGTTTGCCCATTGTCTCCTTGACAATAAACTCAAGGGAGAATGATTTCAATGGGGGCCTCGACAGCGGGTACGGACTCGAGCAGGTTCCCAGAGAAGTCAAAGTAGAAGATCTGATCGTTTGAATCCGGGTCGATGAGGTATTCCGTGGTATCCGAAAAACCGAAAATCAGTAGGCCATTGTCGAAGTCAACTTTGTAAGTAGTCATCACCAGGTTTGCAAATAGGTCATTTGAGAGAAACATCTCCGAAATGGCCTCGGAATCAATGACACTGCTCCGTTCCAAAGTTTGCAGGTCAATAGCCTCCGGTACTTCCAGGTTGTCCCCGACAATTCTGGGCTTAACATACAAGTACCTACCGTCATATTGGGTATCGCCATAGCCGCGCTGCGATGGTTTAGTCCTGGGGAGATGGAAGGAAGGCATTGGGAGAATTGCTTTGTAAGCATCAAAATCAGCGTATTGTTTTTCAAGCAATTCCAGATTTGCATCGAATCGCAATAATGAATCACTATCCGTGAAGACAAAGATTACATCATCAAATAGATGCCAACCGGCGAAGTCGGACGCCAGGTCGGTTTCCAAATTCAATGTGACCTGCTTGTCTGGTGACGATGAGATTTCGGACCATCGGTAGAGCTCAACCGATTTGCCAGCGTTATTGTCAACTAAGGAAATGGCGTAATAATTTCCCGCCATTCCTGCCAAACCTATGTCTTCACCGAGAGACGGTACTTGCTGAACTTCTTCATATGTTGGAAGCCTGTGAAAAAACACATTGTAATGACCACTAGCGTCAAGGTACCAGCTGGCAGCACTGTTTTCCGTGATGGAAGTGACGCGAAAGGCATCGTCAGAAGATAGATCAAAACGCGCTGGAAACTCCTGGCCCTCGAAAATTTCTCTGCTAGACAGGTCGTATGTGACAGCATTTCCGTGCCAGTCAGACATGAGTACGGTGTTGCCACTGCGAAAGGTGGTCATGGCCCATGGTGTCAGGTCCTCACCCAGACTGAGTATCCTTTCACTGTTGTTTTCACTGGAGACCCCGTAGAGTACAGATTGATTCAGGCCTTCTGAAGGAACTTCGTAGCCAACATAGAGCACTTCCCGAGGTACGTCGATGGGTGATTCTGGTGTTTCCGCTATCTCATCTGAGCAGGAGACCAGTAGGAGCAAGGTCATCAGACCTACAAAAGTTATTTGCTGATCCATATCCGCAAACATGAGAAAAAGATTGTGCATGGCTGAAAATTCGTCAATGACTTTTGTCAAGAAGTAACGCTTTTCTGGAAGACCCTCAATCGTAAAGAATCGTTGGGGAGAAGAAACGCATCTTGCCATCTGCTCTTATCTTGTTGCGGTTGCAATGCAGGTTGGTCATTGGCCGAGAACTGACTAGTGCAAAATAAGAAAACACCCTCTTTGAGGAGGGTGCTTTTCATTCAACCAGCTAAAAACAAAACTCATCTATTTCTTAAGCGCTCGGCTACCGTACAATCGAGGAGTTCTTCCTGATCCAGGCTGTTGAACCAGGTGACTGAATAGCCCCCCATGGATGGTAAACCATCTCCATAAAAACTGCTATAAAAACATTCGCCATCCTTCTGTGAAATGTAATAGCCGTCAATGCTGAAATCCGTCATGGAGGTATCCTGATAGCGCATACCAGTGAGGTTGACTGTCGTGATGTCTTCATTGGGCCATCTCGTTTCGAAGTAGTACTCTACCGCTGCGGCTAAGGCTCGATTACGGAGTGTATTGGCGGCTGTCCCTGACGTGAATTTTTTGTATACCGCTTCGTGTCTGGCTTTCAACGCTCCCTTGAAGTGTATGTAGGCAGGTCCTCTTTTGCCGCCCTCTATTGTGGTGATGGCCCTCGAAACGACGATTGGTTCTCCGGAGTCGTTTTGTGAGACCAACTTCACATGTAGTGTGAGCTTACCCGCAGGCCAATTGTGCGCTTCCAGGTGCTCCACCATGCTCTTGCGAAGTTTTTCGCCATCGATGGGGTATTCAACGTAGCCTTGTCTCTTCTGGAGGGAGTGAAATCCTGGCTGTGCTTCGCCATCCGCAGTATAGAATTCAAGGCCATCAAAGCCCTCGGACACCTCATTTCCTTCGAAGGAGACGGCGATGTGATAGGGGGTAATACTGAAACCAACCATTTTCACTACACCCTCCAGACATTCCTTGGTTAGAGGAGCATGGAGCAAATACTCCTTCGACATCTGCTTCCAGTCAAGCACCTCTTCCGTCTTGGAGGCATCGGTATAGACCCTTGCGGTAGTTGGATTGCCTGCCCTGGATGTCAATGCCAAGAGCAACAGGACGAATATCGTACAAAGTCTGGTCACGGCTTTTCCAACACAAATTCATCTTCAATAAACTCATATGCCATCGATTTCACGTGACTGACAGATTTTTTGAGCCAACGATCCAAATTCTTAGCAAATAGCATCTACATTTAACACAACCTAGTCCTTGGACCATTGAAACTACATCACCCGAAAGTCATTTGCTTTTTGTGTGCAATTGGACTTGTCAATTTCGGATGGACACAACGCAATTATGATAGTCTGATTGTCTCCTATGAGCGATCCACGTCCGACAGCTTGCGTGTGTTGATCTTGAATGAAATGTCCTCAGAGATGAGTTATTTAGATGTTGACTCAGCCAAAAGCATGGCCACTGCAGCCTTGATGCTTGCTCAGAATAGCAATTTCCGACGGGGTTCGGCCATATCTCATTACAACCTTGCCATTACTTTCCACATCCAGGGAGCTTTTGATTCGGCGTTGTTCAATTACCAGCAAGCGCTACTCAATCAACCTCGTGAGGATTCCATGCAGGTTGCTCGGCTGCATAACAACATGGGTTCCATCTACGCGGTTAGGGGGGACTATGCTCGGGCCCTGGACAATTACCAGCTATCGCTAAAATTGCGACCTGGCGATCTCAGGGGGGCAGCCTTGATTTACAATAACCTTGGCATCATCAAACTCGATCAAGAGAAATATGACGAAGCCCTGGACCTGTTCAATCAGGCGGCCACTTTGGAAAAAGAATTGCGGCAGCCCCGGGGGATCTCGCGTACCTTGGGTAATATCGGTTTAGTCTACCTCAATCTCAAGGATTTTGCATCAGCGAGAGACTACTATCAGGAAGCCTATGACATTATCGCAGAGGAACCGGTGCAATGCCTGAAAATGTATCCAGCCAGCGGTCTGGCCAGTGTTCTTGTGGAACTGGGCGAATTGGATCTGGCGGAACAATATGCCCGCGAGGCGCAAGAAGAAGCTGATGAATGCGGCGATCCTGTGATCAAGGTAGATGCAAGGGAGGTACTCGGGTCCATATCTCAGAAGAGGGGGCAGTATGCCCTGGCACAGTCTATATTGCTCGAAGGCTACCGACTTGCTGAGGAAAATGATCTCCTTTCCGGAAAGAAGGAATTATCAGCCGCGCTTTATGACTATTACAAAAGCCGAGGAGACTATCGACAAGCACTGAAGTATTTGGAAATCAATCAGGCAACTAAGGATAGTATCCAAAATGAAGACCTGACTGAGAAGCTCACAAGGTTGGAAATGTCCTATGACTTTGAGCTGGAGAAGGACTCACTGGCATTCATCCGGGAAATGGACCTTGTGCAATACGATGCCGAAATCGAAAGAAGGTCGTCTATCCAACGCATTATCCTTGTGGTACTCGGCTTCACCCTGGTTCTTGCGCTGGTTCTCTTTCGATTTTATCGTCTAAAGGATCGGTCCAATTTGCAGCTCACTGAGAAGAACAACAGGATTACAGATGCCCTGAAAACAAACGAACTGTTGATGAAGGAGATCCATCACCGGGTCAAGAACAACTTGCAGATCGTCTCCAGTTTATTGCGTATCCAGACGCACTTTCTGGACGACGAAAAGGGTAAGAAGGCCCTCACAGACATACAGAATAGGGTACTGGCCATGGCTTTGGTCCACCAGAACCTCTATCAGGGGGCGAAAGTATCAGAGGTGAGCGTTGGTGAATACCTTAAGAACCTGACATCATCTCTTCAACAAAGCTTTGAAGACCCGGATGAGCCCATTGATTTCAAGTATCAGATTGAAGACATTGCCGTGCCCGCGGATATGGCAGTGAACCTGGGCTTGATTGCCAATGAATTAGTAACCAATGCCTTGAAACATGCCTTTCCGCGAGGATTTAAGGACAAGAGAGAAATCAGTTTATGTTTAGAGGCGAATGAAGAAGTGATCTCTTTTGGTGTGCAGGACAATGGTGTTGGTTTCGGGCACGCCGACATCGGAAAGACTCCTCTGGCTTCGGGCTATGGTTGGAAGCTTGTGGAGTCCATCACCAAATCCATGCAGGGCTCAGTACTGGTGAAAAACGGTGTAGGTACCAAAATAGAATTAACCCTTCCAAGAAGTGGAGAAGCGAATACTGATCGTTGAGGACGAAGTGATCATCGCAGAGGACCTGGCCTTGTTTCTACAAGATCAGGGTTTTGCCATTGAGGGACCTGTGGATAATGGTCCCGATGCATTGCAACTGCTGTCAGGAAATCAGGTAGACCTCGCCTTGCTGGACATCAATATTCAGGGGGCCATGTCGGGCATTGATATTGGTCGGGAACTACGAGATCGCTATGAAATACCTTTCATCTTCATCACTTCTTATTACGATGAGGAAACGTTGAAGCGGGTAGAATCCGCACAGCCTGCTGCTTACATTGTAAAGCCCTTCAAACATGAAGAAGTACTGCTGAACATCCGGCTAGCACTTCAGAAACATCAATATGCGAAATCCCCCAAGAAGGATATTTCCAAACTGCTTGTACGTGATGCGGGCCTGCTCAAACCCATTGACCCCGATGAGATTGCCTATCTGAAGGCCGAAAGCAACTACACAAAAATTGTTATGCGTGCCGGAGATGAGTACTTACAGAGCCATACCTTAAAGACCATAGAAGAGAAATTGCCGGGGAATGTGTTTTGCAGGGTACATAAATCCTATATTATCAACTTGAATTGTATTGAGCTCATAGAAGGAAACTCCCTCCAGGTCCGGGGCCAGTGCATACCTATCGGGAGGTCACATCGAGCGGCCCTTTTTGATCGGATGGAGGTGTTGTGAGGGTTTGGTCCGATATCCGATTCTTCTAATTCCAAGAATTGGCCGGAACAGAGATTTTTAGAATATCCTTCCTTGAACTTGCCTCAAAATAACAGTATATTCATAGGCCCAATTTCAACCTGTTATTCGACCACCACCTATGAAATCATTTTTTGGCAGCCTTTTCGTAATTATTAATTATCGGACATTTCTGATCACCTTTTTCTCAGTATTTGCGACCTGGCTCTGTATCTATTTCGAGATTTTTGCAGAGATCAGCCTGTCAATGGTATCGGTAGCCATTGTCTTCCCAATCGTGTTTGCGATCAATTCAGCCTACCAACGCCGGGAAGAGGCCTTAAAACACCTTGCCGGCATCAACGGACATGCCGTTTCCGTTTTCCTGGCTGTGAAACACTGGGGAGAGCATGGTCCTGCGCCCCACGAATTGTTGCAGGAGGTGAGAGAAAAGATCATAGATGTCCTTAAGTCTGTTAAGCGCTACCTTGTCTCCGACGAACATGAGAAAATGGAGGTGGGCGTTTTTACCATGATCTCTAACCTGTCCAGGAAATTGCAGGCCATGCGCTCGGTAGTAGTGAGCTCTGAGATGTCGCGTATCAATGAATATGTGAGTATGCTGACGGTGGATTTTGAGGAGCTCAAGATCATTCGTGAGTACCGTACGCCCATCACTTTGCGAACTTACAGTCGGGCATTCATTTTTTCCTTTCCTATTTTACTTTCACCTTCGTTCGCGTCCTCTGTGAATATTTTCACAATCCCCATATTGACCTACGTGATTCCGATTCTTTATTCCTTCATCCTGATCAGCTTGATCAATATTCAAGAGCACATGGAGGACCCCTTTGATGGGATAGGAGAGGATGATATCAAGATCCAATCAGAGCGGTTTAGTCGTCTGTTACATAATCTGGATGACGGCGATCCACAGGAACTGGTACCCATGACGGAACAAAAAATCGCAGGCTAGACTTCTGTCAACAACGTTAGAAAAATTGTCGATGAATGGTGTAAATCCGTCGAGGACCAACTTGATTTTAATATTTCCGTAATGTTAAATTTGTATTGCTCAAAAATTATCGAATGCTCGGATTATTAGGATTATTTGTCGGCATGTTGGGCCTTTATGCCCTGGCATCCTGGTTGGGAAAGCTTGGCGACACAAACAATGGCTAGTTAGCCAGATTGTTCGTATTTGAATTAAATTCGCGGGTCAACCTATCCATATATGCTCTCGAATTTTCAGACGAGGAAGCTTACGCATTTCTTCAAGCTACTCGATCAAAACGACGACGGCTGTTTGCAGCTGGAAGATTTTTCTGATATCGCAGAAAGACTCCGGATGGAATTTGCTTATGCCTACAACAGCAAGGAGGACAAGTTCAATGTTGATCGTTGTGTGAACTTCTTCCATAAGCTTTTGACCAACATCTCACATCATGACAAGCAGAAAATCAGTCTCGAAGAGTGGCTGAGCTTTTTGGATAAGTCATTGGTCAGTAATCCGGACATGGAGGCCTTGGAAGAGTTCACCGAGTTTATGGTAGGTTTCTTTTTTGATCTTTTCGACGAGAACAAGGATGGGTACATCTCAGCAGAAGAATATGCTGATCTCTTCTTGATCTATCATATAGACATCAAGTATTCCGCCAAATCATTCATCAACCTGGATATCAACAAGGACGGACGACTTTCCCGCAATGAGTTGATATTCGCCTTCGAGACCTTCATCGTTTCTGATGATCCCAAACAGAAGGGGAATTGGATCTTTGGTGACTGGGATCGCCGGGGTTAAACCATTCCACCGGTATGAGGTTGCTACTGCATGAACAATAAGCAGCGGCATTATCGAAGATGGCTGATTCAAGCCCCAGTAGGTCTGGTATTAACTGGTATGGGAATTTGCTTTATCTCCGAGTCAGCCATGCTCAAATACGGTGGAGCCCCAACCTTAGATTGGGTCCTGGCAGGAACTGCCTCATTGGTGGTATTCAATAGCGGTCTATGCGTCTTTGGTGATGCAATCATTCATCGCTTGAGGTACTTGCTAGCGAGTTAAGATCGCTCATTGTTTGAACATACCCGCGGTGTACTCCAGCAGATTCTTCTGTCCCACAGGACCGTGCCCAGGTATTACGGTAGTCAACTTCGGATACTCTTCGATAATCTGGTCTATCGTATTGGACCATTCTTCCAAATTGGCATCGTTGATATTTCCTCTTCCAGCTTTGAGCGACTTGACCATGCATCCTCCAAAGAGTATGTCTTCTTTCTTCACGTAGCTCGCGATGTTGCCTTTGGTGTGGGCCTCCCCAAAGAAGCGATTTTCAATGGGGATCTTGCCGGCCTTCAACCTGAGTACCTCGGAGAAACCAATCTTTGGTGTTTCCACACCGTCTTTCAGTGCCAGGTTGATGGTAGTATTGCTGGCATAGGAGGGAATGCCCCTTTCATGAAAAACCCCCAGGCCACCCAGGCAGTCGATGTGGTGGTGATTAACGACAACGCCCTTGACTTCCGCCTGCTTCTCCGATTCAATCCACTGAATCAACTCAGTAGCGACTGAATCGTAGGAGGGTGTGTCAAAAACGATGGCTTCTCCACCGTTAATGACCAACATGCCATTGCAGGCTACCAGTCCATATTCCTCGGTGTTGAGGTAGGTGATATGAACATAGGTGTTCTCCGTGATTTGGTTGATCTTCATTGCATCGCTTTCGAAGACCGTCTGAGACCAGGTCGCAGTGGGCATGGCGATCAACAGAATCCAAATCCTGCTCAGGAGGTTTTTCATGGATGTTTCGGTGCTTAGGTTATTCTATTTTTTGGTAGTCTTTGAAAGGGGTCAAATCTATGGCCTCCAACGTCTCTCGGAATGCCGGCCAGGCTTCTTCATAGTAGGCGTTGACTTCGGACAAAGCGGAATTCAGCTCCTGCTGAAAGGCCGAAATCAATGCCCTTTCCGTAGATCCTGGTGCATGTGTCGCATTACCTGTGTAGAAATTGGCATTGCCCATTTTGGCGTTCACACTGTTGGGCTGATTTCGAGTAATGCCCTGACGCTTGTCCTCCTTGCCAACGAACAAGTCCAACATCGCTGAAAGGGTGTCCTTCGTTGTTTTGCACAAGTCTATTTGCTCTTTGTAGCCTTCCTCATCTTTTGCCTTCAGCCTGGCGGCATAGTCATCTGCGAGCTTCATGCTTTCTTTCAATCGCTCCACGGCAGTAAAGGCTAACGCCTTGCCCGCTTCGATTTCCTTCTGCGCCTGGTACCTGCCTTCTATTGCTGATGAGGACATGTTCAGACGCGGGTCGTAGGCAATTGTGAGTATGGTAGAATCCATCTGATCGCCAAAAGTGAAACGAACCTTGTATTCCCCTGGTCGTGCTGTCACACCATTGGGGTCGTTTCCTTTCTTCACTTCATTTCTCGATAGGTTGTAGAATCCTTTTTCGTTGAGGTTCCAACTCATTCTGTGAACACCATTCTTGTCCGGCGCTTTTTGTTTCAGGGTACGGATCAGATCCCCTCCAGCGTTGAATATTTCGACCTTGATGGAATCGTACTTGATTTTCGGTCCTTCTTCTTCGGTCTTTTCCTCGGCATCTGACTTGTCCTTTCTGCTCTTCTTGGATTTGCCCCCGTCTTCGGGTTCTGTTTTTTCTTCTTCAGGTTTGTTGATGACGTAAGTCAATAGAGCTCCACGGCGTCTGTTTTCCCCGTTAAAAGTGGCATCCGCGCCAAATCTTGTGCCGGTGGCCTGTTGAATGGCTGTGTTGTATGCTGTGGGTGGATCAAAAACATGTAACTGCTTATTGAGCAGGCTGGTACCTGCTGCTGCTACTTCCCGCAGTGGCCGGATGTCATCCAACACATAGATGGCCCGACCGAATGTCCCTATGACCAAATCATGCTCACGGGGATGGATGATCAGATCCATGGCATTTGTGGTTGGGAATCCTGCGGTCCATTTCACCCAGGATTGCGCATCGTCTACGGAAACATAAAGGCCGTCATCCGTTCCGAGGAACTTCAGCCGATTTTCCACAGGGTCTTCAATAATGGCCAAGGCGTAGCTTGATACATCATTACCATCTACGATCCTTTCCCAGGTTTGGCCGTAGTCGGTTGTTCGATAGGCCATGGGCTCGTAGTTATATCTGCGATAGTCATTGGCAACTAGTAGCGCATAACCATTTCTTGTTGTGCTTGGCTTGATCTGAGTGACCCAAACCCCATCGGGTAGGGACGTAGAAACGTCAGTCCAGGTGTTGCCACCATTTCTTGACACATGGACCCTGCCATCGTCTGTACCAACCCAAAGTACACCCTCTTCGGTGGGAGAAGGTGAAATGACCAAAATGGTACAATAGTTTTCCGCTCCGGTGGCATCCATGGTGAGCCCTCCACTTTCACCCTGCTTTTGCTTCTCAGGGTCATTTGTCGTAAGGTCCGGAGATATAATTTCCCAGCTCTGTCCTCGGTCTGTGCTCTTGTGTACAAACTGACTGCCAAAGTATATGACTGATGAATTGAAAGGATCCCTCGCCATGCCAACATTCCAATTGAATCGCAATTCAACATCGCCTTCGGGGTAAGTGGGCCTTACGATCTCGAAGCTGCCTGTCTGGCGGTCATAAATTCCTGCAAAACCTTGCTGAGCGGTAGATATTCCAATCCGACTGTTATCAGGATCTGGCAATACATCAAAGCCATCTCCGAAAGAAATCTCCTGCCAGTAGTTGTTGCGGATGCCCTGTGCCTTCCATACGTAGGCGGGGCCTGCCCAGGAGCCATTGTCCTGCATACCGCCATAAACGTTGTAAGGGTATTCGTTGTCGACGGCGATGTGATAGAATTGCCCGACCGGAAGATTCTCAACAAAGCGCCAGGTCTTACCACGGTCTTTGGTGATGTTTAAGCCACCGTCGTTCCCATCCATCATGAAATCTGCATTTGTGGGGTGAATCCACCAGGAATGGTGGTCCGGATGAACACCTCTTGTCGTGTTATAAGCGGGCATCAATTGCTTGAAGGACTTGCCACCGTCCTCAGTGACATTGACGTAGGTGAAAATGCTGAATACCCTGTTTTCGTTGCTCGGGTCTACATAGAGGTCGCTGTAGTAAAATGGTCGGTTTCCAATTTCATCTTTATCGTTGACTTTGGTCCATTTCTCTCCGCCGTCGTCAGACCTGTAGAACGCATTTTTCTTCGCTTCAATAATGGCATAGACGCGCTTAGGTTTGGAAGGCGCGATAGCCAGACCTATCCGGCCGAGTTCTCCCTTGGGTAAACCTTCCTTATCTGAGAGTTGCTTCCAGGTTTCGCCACCATCATAGGTAATGTGCAAACCTGATCCAGGGCCTCCTGATTTGAAAAACCAGGGATCCCTCTTGTGTTCCCACAGTGCCACAATCAATTTGTTGGGGTTGGTAGGATCCATCACCATATCGGCAACACCCGTTTTGTTATTGGCAAACAGGATCTTGCTCCAGGTCTTGCCGCCATCGGTGGTTTTGTACAAGCCGCGTTCGGGGTGTTCTCCCCACGGAGAGCCGATGGCTCCGGCATACACAGTATTTGGATTCGTTGGATCGATGATGATGCGATGTATGTGGCGGGTTGCCGCAAGACCCATTTTCTTCCAGGTCTTGCCACCATCCAGGCTTTTATAGATACCGTCGCCACCGTTGAGGGAGTTTCTCGGGTTGCCTTCACCAGTGCCTACCCAGATCACGGAAGGGTTTGATTGTTGAATAGCGATGGCACCGACGGATGCCGTTGTCTCTTTATTGAAAATGGGTTCCCAGGCAATGCCTCCGCTTTCGGATTTCCATACACCACCGGAAGCCGCGCCTACGTAGATAACATCGGGATCACTATGTACGGCGTCAATGGCCGTGATTCTTCCGGACATACCTGCAGGGCCGATGCTGCGGGCTTTCATGTTTTCAAATCGGGAAATGTCTAGCTTTTGAGCACTAATGACATGCGCTGTGGTGAATAGTAGCGCTACAAGTAACAAGTTTCTCATGATTACAGGGCTGATTTTTGCAAGCCGCAACTTAGGAAAATCGGGGAAAATTGCCGTTACGCTTTTTATAAACGGTCGAAGATTCATGGATGCACTTCCGCATTCCAGAGTTCCATGAACCGGTCGGGAATCCTCGTGGGCCTCTTCCTTTGTACATCGATGAAGTAACCACTTTGCAGACCTGAGGCGTGCATCCGCTTTTCCGTAATGATTTCGAAGGAGCACTCCCATTTTGATTTATTCACATTCGAAAGCCAGACATTGCCTGTAACCTCGTCATGGATATCCAGGGGGTAATGATACTTCACCTGCGTATCACTCAGTACCGGCGATTTATTGTCCTGGTAGAGTTCTTGAAAAGGGTAGTAGGTATCCAGGAAATGCATCCTCAGGTCCTCAAACCAGCGCACATAGACAATGTTGCTCACGATGCCAAGGACATCGATGTCATAGCCATGAATGCGGATGGGCTTTGTGAGTAGGAGAGGCTTTTCAGCGCTCATGGTTAGACCGCTTTGATCAGATAATAGTTTTTCTTGCCTTTTTGGGCAAGGATGTACTTGCCCTGTAGCAACTCAATGTCAGGCATGGAATTGGCATCTGTTACTTTCTGCTTGTTGATACTCACACCTCCACCCTTGATCATTCTCCTGGCCTCACCCTTTGAAGGGAAAATAATACCCTGGGTGTCTTCACTCAACAGATCCGTTGCGTTGGCCACATTGGCCAATTGGTCCTTGGAGATTTCGGTCTGGGGTACACCTTCAAAGACCTGGAGCAATGTTTTTTCGTTGAGGGATGCCAGGTCTTCTGTGGTGGATTTGCCAAATAGAATGTTGCTCGCTTTTTGTGCCATCAGCAGATCTTCTTCCGAATGGACTCTTCGGGTGATTTCCTCCGCCAACGTCTTCTGCAACACCCGCAAATGAGGCGCCTCATCGTGTTCCTTGCTCAACGCCTCAATAGATTGCTGGTCCATTAGACTGAATATCCTGATGTAGGTCTTGACATCTTCATCGCTGGCGTTGATCCAGTACTGGTAGAATTGATATGGGGAGGTCTTCTCAGCGTCGAGCCAGATATTGCCCCCTTCCGTTTTTCCGAACTTAGTACCATCGGCCTTGGTGATCAACGGAGTAGTCATCGCATAAGCTTCTCCTTGCGCTTTGCGTCTGATCAGCTCCGTTCCCGTGACAATATTGCCCCATTGGTCCGATCCCCCGAGTTGCAGCTTCACATCTTTGTGCTTCCACAGCCAGTAAAAATCATATCCTTGCACCAACTGGTAAGAAAACTCGGTGAAAGAGAGTCCTGTGTCCAATCTCGTCTTGACGGAGTCTTTTGCCATCATGTAATTGACCGTGATGTGCTTGCCCACATCCCGAATGAAGTCGAGGAAGTTGAGTTCTTTAAACCAGTCGTAGTTGTTAACAACTTCTGCGGCGTTGTCGCCTTCGAAATCCAGAAACTTTTCCAACTGCTTTTGTACGCAGGAAAGGTTGTGGTTGAGTGTATCCTCATCGAGCAGATTTCTTTCCTGGGATTTGCCGGACGGGTCACCCACCATTCCAGTAGCTCCTCCCACCAGGGCAATAGGCTTATGTCCGCATCTTTGGAAGTGCACAAGAGTCATAATTTGTACAAGATTCCCGATATGCAATGAGTCTGCGGTGGGATCAAATCCGATGTACGCGGGCGTGATACCCTTGGCTAGTTCTTCCTCTAATCCTGGGGTCTTGTCGTGTACCATACCACGCCAGGACAATTCTGCTACAAAATCTTTCATATCCTATCTAGATTCGGCTGCAAAACTATGTGGTGCAAATCGAATCTTCGCTAGAAGTGAACCTCGAAAGTTTTTGAAAAAGTGGTAAGTAGCCGTCAATTCACCCGCTATTAAGTTGTGCTTATTGCTTAGATTTTAAATAGATTCTACATTAGAAAAGAAACCTACACCAATGCCCGATAAAAAACTCACCTGGACCAAGGTCCTGGACACCCCGAATCAATTGCTGGATGAGCGTGTGATGACGGTTACTGCCGGCCATCGAAGCTTTTGTTTGACACACCATGAGGGGAAATTTGGATGCCTTGATAATAAATGTCCACACCAGGGTGGTCCTTTGGGAGAGGGCTCCATTGAAAATGGCCTCTTGAGGTGCCCATGGCATGGCTGGGATTACGATCCGATTACAGGAAAGGCTCCTGGGTTTGATGATGGGGTGGAGTCATTCCCCGTGGAAATCCGTGATGACGGCGTGTATATCCAACTGGAGGAAGAACCCCCGGTTCCAAGGACGGTTTCGGATGTGATGGTTGAGACCATGGTGAATGCCGGCATTACGCATGTGTTTGGCATGGTTGGGCACTCAAACCTGGGCGTGGCAGATGCCATGCGGAAGCAGGAGGATCAAGGCAAATTGAAGTTCATAGGTATACGTCATGAAGGGGCGGCAGCATTTGCAGCTTCGGCCTACGGCAAACTCACTGGGAAGCCTGCTGCATGTTTTGGGATAGCAGGGCCAGGTGCCACCAATATGTATACGGGCATGTGGGATGCAAAAAACGACAGGGCTCCTCTGCTGGCGCTTTCGGGTCAGGTGCAGACGCAAGTCGTTGGCACCGGCGCTTTTCAGGAAGTGGATTTGGTGAGTGCCTTCTCTTCAGTAGCTGCATTCAATCACCGAGTGCAGTCCGACAGCAAGCATGCAGAGCTGATGACGCTTGCGGTGAAGCACGCGATTGTCAATCGGGATGTTTCCCACCTTACATTCCCTGATGATGTCCAGATCCAAGAAGCAGAGGGAGAGGCTGCAGGAACGCTTGACCAAAGGATAGCCGATCAGCATATATTACCCCCTGCAGCCATACTTGATCAGGCGATTGCCAAGATCAGGAATGCCAAGACACCTACCATCATTGTAGGTCATGGTGCACGATTTGATATGGCGGCTATTACATCGTTGGCGGAGCAACTCAATGCGCCCGTCTTGACCACCTTTAAAGGCAAAGGACTTATTGCTGATGATCATCCGCTGGGATGCGGCGTGTTGGGTAGAAGTGGTACCCCTATAGCCTCCTATTTCATGAATGAAGCAGATTTGCTGATGGTATTTGGTGCCTCATTCTCCAACCACACGGGCATCACCTCAAAAATCCCAACCATACAAGTAGACTTTGACCGTCTGGCCCTTGCGAAATTCCATGGTATCGAAATTCCTATCTGGGCAGAGTTGGGGGAAACCGCCAGACTCATGATCGAAAGGCTACAGGGAGAAACATTGGCAGCCACGGATCGCAAACCTGCAGTGGCCGAGCGTTGGGCCATATGGAAAAAAGAGAAGCAAAAGCGTCTGTTGGAGGATCGTGGCGAGGGTGTGAGCTCCGTTGCGGTATTCGAAGCGATGAATAGACACGTGCCTGACAATGCCGCGATGGCAGTGGATGTTGGGAATAACACCTACAGCTTTGGGCGATATTTTGAGTGTCGTCAGCAGTCCATCGTGATGAGTGGCTACCTTGGGTCCATTGGATTTGGGTACCCCGCTGCAATGGGACTTTGGGCAGCTGTTGGGGATTCCAGGCCAGTCATTGCCGTCACTGGGGATGGTGGATTTGGGCAATACCCAATGGAGATAACCACAGCCGTAAAGTACGGAATGCCAATAAAACACATTCTGCTGAATAACAGTGAGTTAGGAAAGATATCCAAGGAGCAACGGGCAGCAGAATTTGATGTATGGCAAACCAGCCTCAAGAATCCCAATTTCTCGGAGTTCGTCAGTAGCTGTGGCGCATTGGGTATCAAGGTTACTCATGCGGACCAATTGGATGATGCTCTCGCACGCTTGATGGCCCATGAGGGTCCTGGCACGGTGGAGGTCATTTGCGATACCATGCTGATTTAGTAGATTGTTCATTATCGATCTGGAGGATTCAGGTCGCCAACATATCTCTTATATTACAATACACAGGAAAACACTTTTATATATGGCGGAGAGTACCGTTCTAAACACCCCGATTAAGATTGCGGAATTCAATAAACTGGAAGAAAAGCAGCCCACACATGCACAGGTTCGAGGGACAGACCTCGTCTTGGTGAAGTATGGCAATGAGGTGTCGGTTTTGTATGGCCGATGCGTCCATCGTGGGGCCTTGTTGTCCGATGGTTTTGTTGATGGTCATAACCTGATTTGCGGAGTTCACAACTGGGATTATCGATATGACACAGGTGTGAGTGAGTATGCGCCAAATGAGCGGCTCCATAAATTTCGACATGAAGTGAAGGATGGGCAGGTATTGGTGGATGATGATGAAATCGTCGAATTCGAGCGCGATCAGATACCTCCGAGGTTCAACGAGGACGAATACCTTGGGAAGTATCAGGATACGCACCCGGAAGCACCTGAACCTTACAATCGTTACATCCAGGACCTGGCGAAGCATGGGCTGTCTAAAGTAGGGCATCATGGCGTTTCCACGGCCATGGGCGTAGAAAGAGATAGCCTGCCTAAATGGGACAACATTCAAATGTTACCCGCACAGCTGAGCCGTAAGCCGCTACTGGATGAAGAGCCGGTAGAGTCGAAGGTCATTATAGGCCCCAACGCCAGGAAACCATTGGAGCTGGATATACCGCTATTTGTTTCTGACATGTCGTTTGGCGCACTTTCAAGAGAGGCGAAGCTGGCGTTGGCCAAAGGAGCGGAATTGGCAGGAACAGGTATTTGCTCCGGAGAGGGAGGTATGTTGCCGGATGAGCAGGCAAGCAATTCTCGATACCTATATGAGTTGGCTTCGGCTAAGTTCGGATTCACCTGGGACAAAGTACAGAAGGCTCAGGCTTTTCACTTCAAAGGTGGGCAAGGCGCCAAGACCGGGACTGGTGGGCACCTGCCAGGCCACAAGGTGGTAGGAGAGATAGCCAAAGTCAGGGGTCTCAATCCTGGTGAGACCGCGATTAGTCCGGCCACTTTCACCGATTTACGCACAGCGAAAGAGTTTGCGGCGTTTGCTGATACGGTCAGAGATGAGACCGGTGGGATCCCTGTAGGCTTCAAGATTGCGGCAAGTAGGATAGAAGAAGATATCGATTTTGCTTTGGATTGTGGTGTGGATTACATCATCCTCGATGGACGGGGCGGAGGTACTGGTGCCGCACCTATTGTTCTCAGGAACCACATCAATGTTCCCACAATACCAGCGCTGGCTCGTGCACGTAAGCATCTGGATAAGGTAGGCGCTTATGGTGTTAGCCTGATTATCACCGGTGGCCTTCGCGTGGCTTCTGATTTTGCGAAGGCACTGGCCATGGGAGCTGATGCTGTGGCGGTTTCAAATTCTGCCCTCCAGGCCATTGGCTGTCTGGGTATGCGGGCCTGTCATACCAATAACTGTCCCGTTGGGATAGCCACTCAGAAGGAAACACTGAGATCACGATTGATTATCGACAAATCAGCAGGAAGGCTTCACAACTTTTTCAGTGCCACCGTGGATTTAATGAAAGTGCTCAGCCGGGCGTGTGGTCATGGTGATTTCAGGTACTTCGCCAAGGACGATCTCTCGACATTTGACTACGAAATGCACAAGCTCACAGGAATCCAATACGCTGGCGTCAACCCTTAGCTATGATTCTGATTGTTGACATCTTTCTTTTGGGAATGGTCTTGTATGTGATTTTGGGGCTCCTGTTTTCAATGTATTTCTACCTCAAGGCCGGTAAGCAGATCGATGAAGGTGTTGTTGGCACACCCTGGCACTTCAAGCTGATCATCTTTCCTGGTGTTGTCTTGTTTTGGGTGCCGCTGTTCCTCAAATCACTAAAAAATGACTAGAACCCTACGAAAGCGACATCTCCTCATGTGGTTAATTATCGCCGTGGCACTGGTGACTCTCTTGGCTTACGGAAGAAATAGTCTGCCCGTTTTTCAGGGCGACCATCCTGAAGCAATTCATCAGAAATGAGCGTCTCATACACCTCTATCCTTTGGAATAAGCAGAAGAAAAGGTACGATGCAGGTATTGCAGTATTTGTGCTTTCGTTCCTGGTGCTGTTTTTTGTACTTCATTCACTCTGGCATCCTACGGCGACGTTCGAGACCATCTTCATTCGAGCTTTTGGGTGGCTTGCAATATTCCTGTTGCATGTTGTTTTGGTGATAGGACCCTTGAGCAGAATCGACAGAAGATTCTTGATCATCCTGTACAACCGGAGGCATTTGGGCGTCACGATGTTTTTGATGGGTGCCATTCATGGCATATTCAGCATTCTGAATTTCCACTCGCTCAGCAATATGAACCCCGTGCGCTCGGTATTTCTCTCCAATCTTCGCTACGATAGCATTGCTTATTTTCCCTTTCAAACCCTGGGGTTTCTCGCCTTGGTAGTTCTGGGTCTCATGGCGACAAGCAGTCATGATTTTTGGCTGAAGAACCTGGGAGTAAAGACCTGGAAGGCCCTTCATATGCTGGTGTATATTGCCTATGGGCTGCTCTTGATGCACATTGTCTTGGGCGGACTTCAAAACGAAACAAGTCCCATCATCTTTGATATGTTGATATTCGGCTTTGTGGTTGTTACGGGTCTGCATCTCTACACGGGCTTTCAGGAAAGAGGTAACGACCGGAGCATTGGGCATTCGGCCGAGCTCGATTTTGTATATGCTTGTGATGTTCAGGATATCGAGGATGACGAGGCTAAGGTGATCACGGTGGGAGGAGAACGCGTTGCGATTTTCAAGTATGATGATAAGCTTTCGGCAGTGAGTAATGTATGTCGGCACCAGGGCGGTCCATTGGGAGAAGGCAAGATCATTGATGACTGCATCACATGTCCATGGCATGGGTATCAATACCTGCCTGGCAATGGGCAATCGCCACCACCATTCACGGAGAAAGTGGAGACCTATTTTCTTCAACTTCGAGGGGAGCAGGTCTTTATCAACCCCAACCCCAATGACCCAGGAACTGAAGTAGAACCCATTAAATTGAAGCGATGAGCAAGCGAGATTTCTACATCGGATGGCAAGCAGAGGCGCCAGGTAGCTTTGCCAAGGTGGCCAGGCTATTCCTTCTGACTGTCTTGCTCCTGGGGCTACTCTTTGCCTTCTTTTTCTCCCGATCTCAAAGGGGTTTCATCGATAGTTATTTCGACTACGGCAACCTGACCACGCTGGAAGGAACACTGGTGCAGGAGCCCATTCCTGCTTTGCTAACAATGGTAAATGGCAATAGATTGACTGTGCCCCTTGTGGGATTTGGAAAATTTGGAGCTGATGCGGCTTTGGATCAGATTGCTTTGGAGGTTGAAGGTGAAGATTTGACAGCTTTACGGGTGACTGTACGTGGGACCCTCTTCAATTATGGTGATAAACAATGGATGGAGCTCACGGAAGGGGCCGCGAGCCTTGTAGCCTATGAAATACAGACCAGGCCCAAGCGGCATCGGCAAGATCTCGGAATTGCCAATCTGGCAGGGGAGATCATCGATCCCAAATGCTTCTTTGGAGTCATGAATCCGGGTACCAAGGCGGTGCATCGGAGCTGTGCAATTCGTTGCATTGCCGGAGGAGTTCCGGCGATCTTGGGAATACGGGAGGCGGGAGTATTCAAAGACTACTATTTCTTGCTTGATCGTGAAGGTCGGCCCGTGGGTTCGGAGATATTGCCTTACGTGGGCATACCGATTTCTCTGCGCGGCAGAGTAGGAGTCGTCGATGATTGGAAGACGCTCACACTCGATGACGTGCAGTCTTCTGTATTGTCTCAATACATTTCGAATAGTACGGTTTGTCAATGACCGACTCCCGGAATGGTGCCTGTCTGAATTGTGGTGAGCCGCTCTACGGCCATTTCTGTCAGAATTGCGGTCAGAAGGCAAAGGTGGGTCGTCTCCAGGTGAAAGAGATCTTGACCGAGTTCTTGCTTTCTCCTTTTCACATCGAAAATCACGGATTACCCTGGACCTTCTGGTGGCTATTCGTAAAACCTGGAGAGGTGATTCGCGCCTATGTTATGGGTAAGCGCAAATTGCTCTATCCGGCGTTCCGGTATTTGGTGCTTGGTGGTACGATTGCTACCATCATTTCAAAGCAATACAAGATATTTCATATCAACCTGGAAGATGTCCAGGTACCCTTCCTCAACTTCGTTGACAGAGAGTTTTTTGTTTATGCCAACGACAACCTAACCCTCTTCAATCTCCTCGCCATTCCCGTTTTTGCTTTGGGGACCTACATTTTCTTTCGACCGAAGGGGCACAATTATGCGGAAAACCTAACCCTTCAAGCCTATATCACGGCGCAGCAACTGTGGACGCTCATCATTATCTTTCCCTTCCTCCAGTTTTTTCCAGGTGCGAAGCCGATCATACTGCAGGTGTATACGGTTGGCACTACACTCTACAGCGTATATGTTATTATGAAATTCTTCCGCATGTGGAACACGTTAGGTTTAATGCTGATGGCATTGTGCCTCATTTATTCTTACATTTTGCAGTTTACAATTACCTATGGCTTCTATCTCCTCATAGGGAAACAAGTGAGCTTAAGTCACTAGATCATTCATTCACTTTCCAAAATCCCCCATTGGTAATTAATATGACTAGGTTGGCGTTTGTGACTTTGTGGTTGGCTGGCAATCATTTACTTTGCCGGTTGACCCATTCCAGATGGCACTAGGATCTAACCTTAAGAGGAAAAAAGAAAAGACTGAATTGGTCGAAGAGCCCAACGCAAAGTCTGCAGCAGAGACACTCGTAGAAGTGGAGAGTGAAGAAGTGGAACGTGAAACGGTGTCGAATCCATTGGCAACAACCGAGGGTTTGACGGCAACCTCGTCTCGGAAAATGCTCGTCATCTTTAGAATTTCCGGAGAGCAATACGGTATACCCATAGCGGTAGTGAAGGAAGTTGTACCCTCCCCCCGTGTTACAAAAGTACCGCAGGCACCAGATCACATATTGGGTATGGCGAATGTACGGGGGCAGGTATATGCCGTGCTCGATGTAGCTTCCAAACTGGGCCACCCCACCACGGAGATGGACCTCACACCTTATTTGCTGGTACTGAAGACCAAAAACTACAGTACGGCATTGCATATTTGGGGAATTCCAAACACCAAAGAGATCAACGGGGAGAGCCTCGATACCTCTTACGAATTTACTGCTCAGGCATCCCAGGATTTGACTTACGTGGAAGGGTTGATCAAGGAAAACGGCGAAATCGTTGTCCTTTTGGATACCGAAAGGATGGTAGAGTCCGTCAGTATCTAAGTTGCGAACATAAGGCAGGCAAATGAATTACAATAGTTGGACCATTCGGCAAAAGATGATGCTCCTGATTCTGGGAGTTACGCTTTTTACTTATGTGGCTACCATCGCTTATTTCAGCATTTCCATTAGGGACAATGGACTGAGGGAAGGTAGAAAATTGGCGAGTGCGATAGTGTTGCAAAAAGCGAACGAAGTGAAATCCCGATTGGCAGAAGATGTGGCCACGGCTCGTACCATGGCATCCATCATCAAGAACTACGTCGCCTTTGATCCCGTCACACGGCGACAACAGCAATTTGAGTTATTGACTTCCGTCTTACTGGAGAATCCCAAATACCAGTCGACATGGTTGAGCTGGGAGCTGCGGACTATCGATCCTACGTGGGACAAGCCCTATGGCCGCCAGAGAAGTACCTACTACGTGAAAGACGGAAGTGTCAATGCCACCATCGACAGGGTGGACCTTGACGGAGATGTAGAGGGTGGAGTATACCTCTACTATAAGCGGAATAAAAAGGAGGGAATCTCCGAACCTTATTTCTATCGGAATTACGACGAAGACGACGAGGAGACCGAGCAATTGCTGGGAACGTCCGTTTGTATACCGATTCTGCTCAACGATGAGTTCATTGGGCTCATAGGTTCGGATTTGTCCCTATCGGAATATGAGGAAGTCACAGAGTTCAAAGCCTACGACAACTCCTATTCATTCCTGCTAGCTGGAAATGGTTATATCGTAGCGCACCCGGACGCCAACTTGATCAACCAATATGTGGATACATTGGCGGTCGTGAATGGCCTTGATATACCGTCCATAAAGTCATCCGTAGATGAAAACGGCTATGTCTCCTACGAAACGAAGGATGCCAGTGGTGAAGATGTGTTTCTGAGCTTTGCGCTCGTTCCCGTGGGTCGATCTGATGGTTTTTGGGCGATTGGTACAGTAGTGCCACTTTCAGAGATCACCAAATCCTTCAACAGCACGCTTCAAATCACATTGGTTGTTGGCGCCCTTGGATTCCTGGTTTTGGCGTTGGTCGTTATACGAATTGCCAGGGGGATTAGCGGCTCTCTCGAAAACTCCAATCATTTACTCAAGGCCCTGGCACAAGGGGACTTCAACGAGAACAACCGTCTGGCAGTGTCAGGAGGAGATGAGCTTGCTCAAATTGCAACCAGTGTCAACAAACTATTGGATGAGTTGAAGAGCAAGGCCGAATTCGCCAAGCGCATCGGCAATGGCGATTTGGAATTTGAGTTCACTTTGAGCGGCGACAACGATGAATTAGGAAATTCCCTTTTAATGATGCGGCAAAACCTTCAGATGGTCATTAAGGATATCAAATCCGTGGTGACTCAGTCGGTTGAAGATGGGAATATGTCGGTGAGTATTGAGACTGAGGGCAAGCTTGGCGTGTGGCAGGATATTGTGATATTGGTCAATAACTTACTCAAGTCTGTTGACAGCTCTTTCGATGCCGTCAATCAGGTGGTAAATGCCATGGCAGAGGGGGACCTATCAAAGCGATTCGAACTGGAGGTCAAGGGAGATATGGAAAAGTTGGCCGGCAACCTCAACACTGCACTCGACAATCTGAATGATCTCATGAAGCATATCATCGAGAGTGTCGATGCGGTGGGCGACTCAAGTCTGGAGATGCTAGGGGGCAGTGAAGAAATGAACGTCAATACTTCTGAGATTGCCTCAGCTATTAGTCAGATGAGTGCAGGCGCCCAAAATCAGGTTTCGAAAGTGGACGAATCTTCGAACCTGGTTGAAGATATTATGCAGTCGTCTACCAGAATGGGGGAGCAGGCCGAGGCGATCAACATTGCTGCTAAACAAGGAGCAACGGATGGAGAGCAGGGCTTGAAACTTGTGCAGAAAGTAGGTTTCAGTATGAAGGATATTTCGGCGTTTTCCCAAGACACCAGTCACTCTTTCAAGGTTTTGACGGATAGGTCCCGGGAGATCACGCGAGTACTTGCCGTTATTTCGGACATCGCGGCCCAGACTAATCTACTGGCATTGAATGCCGCCATAGAAGCTGCGCAAGCTGGAGATGCGGGTCGAGGGTTTGCCGTGGTAGCGGAGGAAATCCGGAAACTGGCGGAAGATTCTCGCAAGAGTGCGAAAGAGATCGAAAAACTGGTCAATGATGTCCAGAATGATACGGAAGAGGCTTCCAAGGTGCTTGAGGTAATGATCGAGAGCATCAAAGGAGGAGAGGAAGCGTCACAGGAAGCATCCACATCTTTCAAGTCCATAGCAGAATCTTCCCAGAAGACACTGGAGCTTTCTGAGCAGATCCTGAATTCCGCCCAGGGTCAGATAGGGGATATCAAAAACGTTGTCAGCATCACAGAGGCCATCGTGGTCATTGCCGAGCAGACTGCAGCGGGCACTGAAGAAGTAGCGAGTTCAGCTTCAGAACTATCCGCAGGTATGGAGAGCTATATGAACAAGTCTCATCAGCTATCTCAGATATCTGAAACGCTGAAGGGCCATATGGGTAGCTTCAGCCTGAGGGAGGATTAGAAGAGATTGGCCCATACCGGAGAAAGAAGGGCCGGAAATATTTTAAGAACCAGCCAGTGGAAGTTTAGTCGAATAAACTTTGAGAATCATGCAATTGAAACACTGGACGATCAGAAAGAAAATGCTCTTTCTGATTTTGGGCGTCTCGTCCATTGTCTACCTCGTTACGTTGGGCTACATCGCATGGAATTTGAGAGCCAAGTCTATTGATGATGCAATCAAATTAGCGGATAGCACTGCTTTGCAAAAAGCCGTTGAGATCAGGCGGGATTTCGAAGGCTATTTGTCACTTTCACGAGCCCTGGCATCGATTGTTCAGGGTTACCTGGAAAAACCATTCTCCGAACGACGGGCACTACAGAGCGATTTGCTCAAAGATGTCCAATCCAGCAATGAGGATTTTGAGATCATGTGGATCAGTTGGGAAATGGGAGCTGTTGATCCCAATTGGACTAAAGATTTTGGACGGGAAAGGAATGTGCTGGTCAATATTGGCAATGGGACCAAGGAGATCTTTGATTCGACGGATCTATCAAGTTACGATCCTGATAATTTCTACTACACCCTGAGGGATCTTGGCACGGAGGGTATAGCTGAGCCTTATTCCATAGATCAAAGCAATGTCCTGTCCGACAAGCCACTCTACGGCACATCCATTGTGTCGCCGATTGTCGACGGAAACACCTATCTGGGGCAAGTGGGTTTTGATTTCAAATTGGATAGTTACGGAAGCACCACTCAATTTGAAGGCTTTGAAAATGCCTATGCCATATTGCTTTCCGCACGAGGGCGCATAGTCGCGCATCCGTCTGACCTACTGCTCAATCAATATGTAGACACACTTTCGTTTCTCAAAGACATCAATGTGTTGGAAATCCGGGATCAACTTGCATCCGGTGAATCTACTTCCTTCAGATCGTATGATTCCGACCTTAGCGAAAGTGTACATGTGACCTTCGCGCCAGTACCGGTGGGAGATTCGAAGAGTTTTTGGGCAATAGCGACCGTAGTGCCCTATTCCGAAATTACTGCTTCATTTACTTCGACCCTAGTTACGACAGTACTGATCGGACTACTCGGTTTGGCATTACTCATTGCCATCGTGCTTTCCATAGCCAATGCCATTTCGGGGCCCTTGGAGCGGTCCGGCGATTTATTGAGAAGACTGGCGGAAGGGGATATTGACGAGAAATACAGGCTCGACGACACGCGCGGAGATGAGGTCGGAGCTATTGCCGTGGCTGTCAATAATATGCTGACAGAACTCAAGAAAAAGGCCGATTTCACCATGGATATAGGCCAGGGTAAGCTCAATGGTGATTTTGAGCTTTCTGGGGAAAACGATCTTTTAGGTTCTTCATTGATCCAGATGAGAGACAACCTGAACATTGTGATCAGCGATATCAAAACTGTGGTGAGTCGTTCCGTGGATGAAGGTAATATGTCGGTGGAAATAGACACTGGAGACAAGCTTGGCGTCTGGAAAGACATCGCTATGCTCGTCAACAATTTGCTCAAGTCCGTGGACAATTCCTTCGATGCTGTGAACCAGGTAGTCAATGCCATGGCTGAAGGAGACCTTTCCAAGCGGTTCGACCTGGAGGTGAGAGGCGACATGGATGAGCTGGCTCAAAATCTCAACAAAGCGCTTGACAATCTCAATGACCTGATGAAACATATCATCGAGAGTGTCGATTCAGTTGGGGATTCGAGTCTTGAAATGCTGGGAGGTAGTGAAGAGATGAACGTCAATACCTCCGAGATAGCTTCAGCCATCAGCGAGATGAGTGCCGGCGCCCAAAACCAGGTGCTGAAAGTAGATGAATCCTCCAACCTTGTGGAGGACATCATGCAATCATCTACGAGGATGGGAGAGCAGGCTGAGGCGATCAACTCTGCAGCCAAGCAGGGAGCGACAGACGGGGAACAGGGTTTGGAACTCGTTCAAAAAGTGGGTCTCAGCATGAAGGACATTTCTTCTTTTTCCAGGGATACAAGTCATTCATTCAAAGTTCTGACTGACAGGTCCAGGGAGATTACCCGGGTGTTGGGCGTTATTTCAGACATTGCGGCTCAGACTAATCTCTTAGCCTTGAATGCTGCCATTGAGGCTGCGCAGGCCGGAGATGCTGGTCGGGGATTTGCGGTGGTGGCAGAAGAGATCCGAAAGCTGGCAGAGGACTCCCGCAAGAGTGCGAAAGAAATCGAAAAATTGGTCAATGATGTCCAGAACGACACAGAGGAAGCGTCCAAGGTGCTGGAGGTCATGATTGAGAGTATAAAAGGAGGGGAGCAAGCCTCAGAGGAGGCCTCCACGTCATTCAAATCAATCGCCGAATCTTCGTCCAAGACCTTGGAGCTTTCTGAGCAGATCCTCAACTCTGCACAGGCTCAGGTAGGAGACATAAAAAACGTCGTTAGCATTACCGAGGCAATTGTAGTCATCGCAGAGCAGACCGCCGCTGGCACGGAGGAAGTCGCCAGTTCCGCCTCGGAGCTATCAGCTGGGATGGAGAGCTATATGAACAAATCACACCAACTTTCGCAGATATCTGAAAAACTAAAAGGTCACATGGGACGTTTTAACTTATCAAAGTAGAATCCTATCAAAAACCATGATAAATACTTGTTCATCGAAGATTTCTCCCACTTTATCGAGTCGATGGATTGGATTTGATGCTTTTTATCTTAGTTCGTAATGTGTTCAACACCATGTAGACGCCGCAATCCATGACAAAGGTACAAGACGCAACAAGTCAAAATTATTTTTCACTCTTCCCTGAGGAGCGCATTGCAAGTATGCTCGATGCTTTCGTCATCAACCAGCCTATGAATGGCAGCGTCGGTGGGGATGGTTTTTGGGTCCACCAAACACTTCAGCACCTTTACATTATCGTCTTCGACTGCATGGGTCACGGACATCTCGCTAGCATGATGACCAGAATCTACACACAGGCCATGGAACAGGTGCTTGAAGTTCAAAGAGAAGAAGATCCTGGTCGTATTCTTTCGCAGCTTCATGAAGTCATCAAGGAGAAGTTTGGCGGTAAAAAGAATCTCCAGGTAGGTTCGGGAGCCGATGTAGGTGTGGTGAAAGTGGATATGATGGTAAGGAAGTTGGAGTTTGCCGGTGCCAAAATGGAACTGTGCTTCGTCAACGAGGAGGGGTATGAGGTCCTCAAGCCAGACAGGATTCAAATTGGCGATCACTTCGATATTGCCCATGACTACCAGACACGGACTTTGGAGCTGGATGCCAGAACCAAGTTCAACTTCTACCTCTCTTCTGATGGGTTCAAGGACCTCTTTGGCGGGTTTGAAGCGAAGAAGTTAGGCAAGAGCAATGTGAAGCGGGTGTTGGAAGAAAATTACGAATACCCAATGGCTACCCAGAAGGCGCGCATCAAGGAATTTCTTCAACATTGGTCTGGGGGATTTCAGCCTTTGGATGATGTCTTGATCGTGGGTTTCAGCTTGTGAACCGACTCAAACGCATTTTTTCCCTTTCCCCTCATTGTATTTTTTTTATCGAAGTTCTCTTCATTTCTTACATGTACTATTAACATTTGTTCTCGCTACTCGGCCAGTCATGATTACAGCCATCATCAACCAAAAAGGAGGTACTGGAAAGACAACTACCACAGTCAATCTTGGGAGTGCACTGGCAAAGATGGAAAAGAACGTTTTGCTGGTTGATTTGGACCCACAGGGAAACCTGTCTTACTCTTTTGGCTTGGATCAACCCGGACGAACCATTTCCGAAGTGATCAACGGTGAAGTATCAATTGCAGACAGCCTGGCGCAAGTTGACGGGCTGCATGTGCTGCCAGCGGATATTTCTCTCGCGGACACCGAATTCTCGCTGATCGACCGGGGAGGTAGGGAACAGGTATTGGCGACATTGCTCGCCCAACAGGACTTCGACCACATACTCATTGATTGCCCTCCATCACTTTCTCTTTTGACGGTCAACGCGCTTTCCGCCTGTAGCAAAGTGATCATCCCCATGCAACTTGAAGTGCTCAGCCTTCAGGGACTGGACCTGATAGTGGAAACCGTTTCTCAGATCAAGGATAGCCTCAATCCCCACTTACAAATACTTGGGGTGTTGCCGGTGCTCGTTGACAAGAGAAGAAAATTGACCGCTGAGGTTCAGGATTATGTATCGAACAACTATGATATTCCACTCTTTGAATCAAGAATAAGAAATAATGTGAAAGCTTCAGAGGCTCCTTCTTTTGGTAAGAGTGTCATTGACTATGCACCTCAATCCAATAGTGCCAAAGATTATGTGCGGTTTGCGAAGGAGTTCCTTGAGATAACAAAGAAATAACGGTTGGCTTTGGGAAAGAAAATAACGAAAAAGAAACTAATTCCTACAAGGGAAGATCAAGATCCACAAGTGGGTGCCCAGGGAGAGGCAGGTGACATCTCCAGGGCATTCAGGAAGTTGGACAACTATCTCGCAAAAGAGGTCTTCGAGCGAAGAAAGCGCCTCAAAGCAAAATTTGATGCCGAAATTGAGCAGATGCGTGGAGCCAATCTGCAACTGATTGTCTTCAGGATCGGGTCGGAACAATATGCCTTCGAGATATTGCGAACACGTGAGGTCATCCCAACGCCATCATTTTCAGAGTTACCTCACACGGCCTCGCACATCTCAGGCGTCGCCAAAGTCAGGGAGTCCATGGTGCTGATGTTGGATCTTGAGGAGAAGTTCGGCATAGAGGGCAATGAGAAAACAGTACCACCATTTACCTTAATCGTCGAACATGCCGACTACAAGGTGGGTCTGATGATCAGGGAGGTTCCCCGCACCCTCAAGGTATCAGGATCTACTGTAAATACCGCCGGCAAGATGGTTTCTGACACCACCAGAGATGAAACGTACATCAAGGGTGTTATCGATCATGATGGTGATTTGATATTTCTGATGGATATCGAAGAATTTGTCGATGGAAATAAGGTCCAGATGCTACCTGAAAACCTGCAATCCACCACATGAGATCAGGTAAAATCAAGGTATTAGTGGTCGACGATTCAGCCTTCATGAGGCTGTTGCTATCGGATATTCTGTCCAAGTCACCGGATATAGACATTGTCGGCACAGCCAATGATGGAAAGGAAGCTGTAGAAAAGACAAAATCACTCAACCCCAACGTCGTACTCCTGGATATGAATATGGGAGAGTATGATGGACTTTATGCGGTTGAGCGCATCATGACTGAAACACCAAGGCCCATATTAATCCTAAGTGCTGTAGGGAATACAAACCTACAGCCCATATTCGAGGCTTTGAAGTTGGGTGCTGTGGATTATATGAATAAGCCCAGCCGCAGCAGCTCAAAATTGCGGGTAATTGAAGGCGACCTCATTGGAAAAATCAAGGATATCGCCAGATCCAGTCCGAAAACCGTTCCTGTTGCGAGAAAGGTAGATGAGGATGCACTACGGGTTGAAGAATCCATTCATTTCGACATCGCTTGCATCGGTGCCTCCACCGGTGGACCGGCTGCGGTCGAAGAAATCGTATCGCACTTACCAGCAAGTACTGGAGTGCCCATTGTAATATGCCAGCATATGCCGGAGAATTTCATCAAGCCCTTTGTAGACAGGCTGAATGGACTAAGCGAACTCAATGTGCTTGTCGGTGAAAAGGGGATGGTACCCAGGCCTGGTCAGGCGATTGTGGCTCCCGGCAATAGCAATATGGTGTTGAAGGAAGACAAAGAGACCGGTGCCAAGATGATAGGATTCTCGCAAAAGGTATTCAGAGAGTACAACAATCCATCCATCAACGCACTATTTACCTCCATTGCGGAAATATATCGGAAGAAGGCCCTGGGTATTTTACTCACAGGCATGGGGAAGGACGGCGCAAACGGATTATTGGCAATCCGGGAAAAGGGAGGTTTCACAATTGCTCAGAATCAGGAATCGAGTATCATCTTCGGTATGCCGAAAGTGGCTATCGATAAGGGTGCGGCGAGCAAAGTGTTGGGAATCAAGGAAATGGCTAGCTTCTTATTGAGAAAATTATGAGTAGTAGCAAGGAACAAGAATATCAGAGGCTGTTTTTGCAGGAAGCGAGTGAGAATTTCGAAGAGCTGAATAAGCACCTCATTCTACTGGAAAAAAACAACAGCGACAAAAAGGCAATCAATTCCATCTTTCGACTAGTGCATACAGTCAAAGGGAATGCCATGGGATTAGGTTTTGAGGCAATTGCCAATCTGTCTCATGTTATTGAAGATGTCATGGGGGAAGTGAAGGAAGGTCATGTAGCCCTCGATGAATCCCTTTTTGATTCCATTTTTCGGGCGGTAGACAAACTGGGACAACTCCTACGTGCCGTTGAAAGCGGTAAGAAAGTCAATTACCTCGGAATCAAGACAAAACTTGAGATACTGCTCAAGAATGCCCGTGAAAATGAAACGGAGGTAGAGGAAAAGCCACAGGAAGGTGATAAACAGGCATCCAGTCCTGAGGAGGCTGAGACCCCGGAGATCACATTTACTGATGTCATCCAAATACCGGTTGGTAAAATGGATGAAATGCTCAATTTGGTGGGTCAGTTGATCATTGAAAAAGATCGGCTCATTTCACGAATCGGCCAAAATGGTAGCAGATCGGAATTTGACAGCCTACAGCGAATTACCTCGGATCTCCAATACAGCATTCTCAATGCTCGAATGGTACCGATGGAGTTCATGTTCAACAAGTTCCACAGGATTGTCAGAGATGCCGCGCTCATTGAGAAAAAGAAAGTTGACCTGGTGCTGAAGGGTACGGACGTTGAAATTGACCGAAACATCCTCAAGATCATCAGCGACTCCTTAATTCATGTGACCAGAAATGCCGTCAGCCATGGCATTGAACCCCCGGCAGACCGAAAGAAACTGGGGAAAGAGGAAACGGGAAAGGTTACCCTGGAAGCCCTTTATGAAAAAGACAGCGTGCTGATCAAAGTGGAGGATGATGGTGCTGGGATTGATCCGGACTCCTTGCGTCGCAAGGTTTTTGAGAAAGGGCTAATGGACAGGGAAGTGGCCCTGTCATTGAGTGACCAGGACGCGATCCTTCAAATTTTCCAACCAGGATTTTCAAATGCCGAGAAGGTTACGGAGATCTCCGGCCGCGGCGTAGGTATGGATGTAGTGAAGAAATCCGTAGAGTCTATTGGCGGTCAAATTGATATCAAGTCAGAGGTGGGCAAGGGCACGGCTATTCACCTTTTGCTGCCATCGTCATTGGCACTGAAAGCCGTCTTGCTAATGGTTATTGCCGACCAGGAATATGCAATTCCTTTGTCGTTTACGGAGGGAGTCATTTCAGTGGGTAAGGCGGAAATCCATCAGATTGGCCGAAACTTTACCATTGAGTACTTGGAGCAGACCATCCCGCTCATATTTCTTCAGGACTTGCTGGATGCCAAATCCCTGGAAGAGGGAGAGGGCTTGATTTCATTGAACAACGCCTTCCAACATCTTGATGAGAGTGACAAGTTGGATGTGATAGTGGTGGGATACGTGGGCAAATTGATCGGCCTGGCCGTGGACAAACTGCTTCATCGACAAGAGGTACTGGAGAAGCCCCTTCAAAAACCCCTGGATGGTGTTAAGCTATTGAGTGGCACTACGATTTTGGGGAATGGCAATGTTTGTCCCGTGATCGATGTTGCTGCCATAAGTGATTTACTGTTTAGACAAGCAACATCCAAAAAAGTAACAAACTGAGACCCTTAATAGAAACACCGGTCGTCGTAACTGACGAGGAGCTCAATGCGCTGATGGTGGCGATCAAGAATCGCTACGGTCTTGATTTCACGAACTATGAGAAGGGCTCCTTGAAACGAGGTATTTCTCGTCTCATGATGAAGCATCATATGGATTCGCTGCTTGAGTTGTGGTCGCGGATTCTGCGGGATGCGGATTTTTTCTCCTCGGCGATTGACGATCTATTGGTGAACCTTACTGAGCTTTTCCGAAACCCCGATGTTTGGCTCATGATGAGAAATCAGATTCTGGACAGATACCAAAGTCAACGACTCAATATCTGGCATGCCGGCTGTTCTACAGGTGAAGAAGTGTACACCATGGCGATGGTTTTGGAGGAGAAGCATATGCTCGGCGTTACCAACACACTGGCCACAGATCTGAGCAAAAAAGCACTAAAAGCCGCCAAGGTTGGGAGCTACCCGGTCCAATTGCTGAAGCAATATCTCAGACCATTTTTGGGGTATTTCCCCCACTCCAGGATGGAGGACTTCTTCCAGTTTGGAGATACGCACGCGACGATCAAGCCACAGTACAAGCGCTCGGTAAATTATGAATTGCACAATCTGGTCAATGATCCTTCGCCAGGCAATTTCGACATTATCTTTTGCCGAAACGTGATGATCTATTTTGATGATAAACTCAAGACGGAAGTGCTGAATTTGCTATATCGGAGCTTGAATCCAGGAGGTTTTCTCGTCATTGGCTACTATGACATTATGCCCGAATATGGGAAGAAGCTTTTTCAGTTGTATGATGTAAGAACACGCATCTACACAAAAAGAAACTCCAAACTCGGATGATCATGGTTCACAAAGTTCTGATAGTGGATGATTCAGCCTACATGAGAAGCCAAATTACGCAGATCGTATCGAGTACGCCAGGGTTGCAGATTGTTGGTAAAGCTGCCAATGGTGAGCAGGCACTTGATATGGCAATGGAGTACGTCCCGGACCTGGTCACGCTGGACAATATCCTTCCGGACATGACGGGAATCGACGTCTTGCGGGTACTGAAAGGTCAACTGCCGGACACGAAATTTTTGATGATCAGTGCCGTCGGACAGCAGTCTACAATCAATGAGGCAAATAATATTGGAGCAGACGGTTATTTGGTCAAACCAATAGACATGGAAGCAGTTAGGAGTAGGATAGAAGAATTACTTAATTTATAGTCATCTGGTTCATCCCAATATTATCCTTATTGACGCAATCAATTGAGGTTAGATTGATGCCTTTCCATGACTTTTGAAATAAATATGCAACTGATTAACAACAGGTTATGCTTCACAATCTAGAAGAAAATGAACTTGAGGTAGCAACGAAACTGATATTCGATGGACTCTCCATGGCAAAAGCCTCTATGGAGCAAATTTTGCAAAGCCCGATTGGGATCAAGAAAATTGATTACAGCGATGCAGAAAAGAAGTTTCCGTCGGTTCATGAGGATCAGTCTGGTTCGCTTCATATCATCAAAACCAACCTCATAGGAGACCTCAAAGGTACTAGCCATCTGATCTTCTCAGAGAAAGATGTCGAGAGTATCTTCAAAGCCTGTCTGCCACCTTCGATCCTGGAAAATGACACCCCTGAAAACCGTGTGATGAAAATGGGTTTTCTGACGGAAATCGATAACATGGTGGCAGCCGCTGTGATTACGGAATTTGCAAATTTCCTGGACCTCAATATTTATGGTCATGTTCCTTCGCTCCAGGTGGTGAAGATTGAGGAAGTAGAGCAATATTTTGTCAATGAATCAAGTGAATTTGATGCAATCATCCACTTCAAAGCCATATTTCATGGTTCAGAGCTGGACATTAGTCCGGATTTTGTGTGGATATTCCAGAAGGATCTGGTAGAAAGAATTAAGCAACAGGTTTAATTTGTATAGAGGATTTTAAAGAGACGAAACACTTAAAAGGAAGACTAAAAAGGTAAATACCATTTGTGATTATGGGTAAAAAAGTATTAATCGTAGACGACTCAATTTACATGAGGTCGTTGATAAAAAACGCACTTGAAGAAACGGGATATCAAATCGTTGGTGAAGCTCAGAATGGAGAAACTGCCATTGACCTTGCACTGGATTTGCAACCGGACCTTATTACCTTGGACAACATCCTGCCTGACATGATGGGATTTGAAATTTTGAAGGTCTTGAAGGAAGAGGGCCTCGATGCCAAGGTTATCATGATTAGTGCCGTAGGGCAACAGACCGTAGTAAACAAAGGCAAAGAGCTTGGAGCCGAAGATTACATTGTCAAACCTTTTACCTCGGAAGATCTACTGACCGTGGTTCAAAGGGTGATGACCTAATATACTTCCAACCGCCAAAAACACCAGTATTATGATGAAACGCCTATATGACTTGTCAATCAGGAGGAAGTTTGCAGTAGTAATCATACCTCTTATTGTGACCATATTGTGCTTTGATTATCTCCAAATCAAGCACAAATACCTTGATTACCAGGATGCTTCGCGCCTCAACAAAGCCATTGTTATTGGTATTGAAATCAATCATGCAGTGCATGAAGTACAAAAGGAGCGGAGTATCGCAACGGGCTACCTGGCCAGTGACGGCGGTGCCTTTTGGACCGACATGGCCGTGCAACGGCAGAAGACCGACAGCACGATCAATAGATTTTTTACCGAGATCCTTCGTCCGGATCTGAGCGATCTTCTCAAGCTTCATCAGAAGGATTTGGAGCATTTGGAAGAAAATTTTGACAAAATAAGCGACTTACGCACCCAAGTGGACGATTTGGCCATAAGCCCGGAATTGGCCATCAACTACTATTCGGACATTGACAATACCGCGCTGAATATTGTCAATGACCTCATCAATGACACTCGAAACAAGGAAGTTGCACAACAGGTCCATGCCATCATCTATTTCCTGAAATCCAAGGAGTATGCGAGTGTAGAAAGGGCTATAGGAACTCAGGCTTTCTCACACAATAGCCTGGATTATGGTATGTACAATCAATTCACGTCCGTCGTTGCTTCGCAAAGGGCTTACCATGAAGCATTCGTGACCATAGCTAATGAGCAGTCCAGAACCAACTACCAACGCGTGGTTCAGGGACCAGATGTCGTAGAGGTGGATCGAATGCGCAATGTTCTTTTTGAAAATAGCGAGCTCGATGAGGACCCCAACTATTGGTATCAGGTGAGTACCAATCGCATCAATATGCTCAAGAGGGTGGAGGACCTGATGTCTGATCGGATCCACAGCTACACCGAAAATATTGCGAAAGAAGCCAATCGAAGTTTCTGGACCTTTCTTGCCATTGACATTTTGATTGGTATTCTTGCCTTTTGGCTCATGAGTACGATCGTCACCAACATGCTGGAGAATGTAAAGACGCTGGACATCTACACTAAGCGGATTTCATCAGGAGACCTAAGCAAGAAGGTACGTATCGATACCAAAGACGAATTGGGCCATTACGCTACCACCTTCAACATCATGGTCGATGAGATTAAGAAATCGCATGCTTTGTTGAAGAAGGAAAGGGATCATGCAAAGTATCTCTACGAGAATATCTATAAGCAGTCGGAGGTTGTCTTTGAGAATGTTCAGCAAGGTATTTTCTTATTAGACAAGAAGTTCCGCATCAGCAAGCTGTACTCCAAGGCCATGGAGATGATTTTCGACAGGAAGAAAATCGGCGGAGAGAATTTTGCCAATTTCATGAGGCCACTGATCATACCCAGGGATTTAGAGGCCCTGGAAATGTTCATGAGGCACCTGTTTAATCCCGATATGGATGAAGATGTAGTCAATCAGCTCAATCCCATAGAGCAGGTGAAGATCTACACCGAAAGCAATGGCGTTGTCAGTACCAAGTACATCCATGTAGGTTTCACCAGAATCCTGAGGAAAGGGCAAATCCAGAGCATCATGGTTACTGTCTCCGATGAAACCAAATCAGTGCTACTCCAGCAGCATCTGGAAGAAGCGGAGCAAAAGAAGAAACAAGAAACCGAACAAGTACTTAGCATCTTGAAAATTGATCCTTCTGTATTGAGAGGCTTCCTTTTCAATACGAAGAAAGCGCTGAGCAATATTTCCGAACGGTATGAATCCTTCGAAGGCGACGATTACAAGTTGTTGCTTGATGAGACTTTTGAGTCGATACACAACCTGAAGGGGAATGCCTCGGTTATCGGCCTGGATCTCATGAGCGGCAAGTTTCATGATATAGAAGAGGCTATCACGCGGTTGAAGGGCGGCGTTGTAAAAGGAAAGGATTTCCTTACCATCCTCTATGAAATCGATGCGGCCAACAAGATTTTGGGCGAAATGGCCGAAATGCTGAGGAAGATTGCTGATATCTACAAGAAATTCCCAGCCGAAGGCCAGGTGGTTTCTAATATAATGGTTATCAACACCTTACAAAAGGGAGCTGAGACCCTAAGTGAGGAGCTTGGTAAGCCTGTAAGTCTGCAGTTGAAGAACGATAAGAACATTGTGATACCAGAGACTTACATCAACCCCTTCAAGGACATTATGATCCAACTCATTCGGAATTCGCTTGCTCATGGCATCGAAGAAGGTAACGTGAGGGTGGCCAAGGGCAAGGCGCTGAAAGGAAACATTACCATCGATATAAGCTCCACAGCGCAAGACGACATTCTGGTTGCATATAGAGATGACGGAGCTGGACTTGATCTGGACAAAATCAAGGAAAAAGCCATAGAGCGGAACATCGTTTCTGAATTTGAAGCGGAGAACCTCGCTCCTGAAAAAATCCCAGACCTCATCTTTCGGCGAGGCTTCTCTACCAGTGACAAAGCGGATACCCATAGTGGTAGAGGGCAGGGGATGAACCTTGTGAAGAACATCATTGAAGATCAGAAGGGTGCCTATTCCATCAATTTTGATCAGGGGAAATTCTTTGAAATGATCATCAAGCTACCGTCTGTCTATGAGAAACAACCTGAAGACATACTATCATGACCTTGTTGATTGTTGATGACTCCTCAATTATGAGGCGCACGATTGAGAAAAATCTATCTGAATACGATCTGGAAATTATAGGAATGGCATCAAATGGTAAGGAAGCCATCGAAATGGTGAAAGCCGAGATGCCGGATGTTATTACGTTAGACATTACCATGCCTGAGATGGATGGGATTTCCTGCCTCGAGAATATCATGCAGATTCATCCTGCAGCAAAGGTCATGATCATAACGGCACTTTCCGATAAATTGACAGGATTGGTCGCTTTGGACAAAGGGGCGAGGGGCTTTCTATATAAACCAGTTAACGCTCAGGACCTGGCCAGAGCATTCGACAAACTCTTAAACAGAAATGCAAGATAAAAAAGCCGAGTTCGAATCCACCTGCAACCTCTTCATCGACGCCGTAAGCAACTATTTCACCCACCTTACGGAAATCGATTCCAGTACCCATGTTCCATATCTCAAAGAGACAAAGGGCCTGGTACTGAAAGATTACACGGGCATGATTGGTATTAGTGGCAGTAAAACGGGGTTCGTATACATTTCTGCAAATAGGGAAATGTTTGAGGATCTGATTTACATATTCATAGGGATCGAAAACCCAACCAATGCCGATGTCCTGGATATGGCCGGTGAGATATCGAATGTTGTCGCTGGCAATGTGCGAGCCAACCTTGGTACGAATTTTATGATTTCCGTTCCGGTAGTTTTTGAGGGTATGCCCAACGAACTGGATATAAATGATGAGGTATCCCTGTATGTGATCCCCATTCAATGGAAGAAACATGAGGCATTTGTAGTGATCGCTCTTAATTAGAATTTGGCCACGCTTATTCAGAACGTGATGATGTTGTCGATACTACCAAAGCAGTACCGACCAAAATCGAAGATCCTTCAGTGAAGGCCCTGGCAAGCTGGAGGGATTGCGACTGATGAAGAAACGGTAGAGATGAAAGCCCAAAGTTGGCCAGGCCAGTAAGTTAGGGAGGGAATTTTTTAAGATGAAAGTGTATTTTTTGACAAATAATTTTTTTCGAGCTTGAGGTAATTGTGTCGCTAATCAATTATTTTCACTAGAAGTATATCTTGCTAAGATTTGTACGCCAACCAGTAAATGACAGC
Organism: Cyclobacteriaceae bacterium; assembly: GCA_965601475.1. Classification (GTDB taxonomy): domain Bacteria; phylum Bacteroidota; class Bacteroidia; order Cytophagales; family Cyclobacteriaceae; genus JAWPMT01. Next base: position 5,221,928 of record OZ271832.1, read on the forward strand.
TAGCTTACCTACGCTTAGTACTTTAGTTGATTCCTATGCTTTTCGCAATGGGCACTTCAAGGAATTTGTGAAGTTGTTACTAAGGCAACTAACGCTACAATCCGCCTCGGAAAGAGCGATTTTGTGGTTATATCAGCCTTCGAAGAACTCCATAAGGAACTATTGTGTCTATGCCTCTCAGGACGACGCCTATTACAGCAATGATGTTTTGCATGAGATCGATCATACGCTGCTTTTCCAGCTATTGAAAGGCAATGTGAATGTGTCCATAGGTGATGTGGGTTCCTGGGAGAACCTCAAGAGTTTCAAAACAGAATACTGTAGGCCATACAATATTCATTCTATGATAGGCATGCAGATCTGGAACAAGGGCAACCTGTTTGGGTTTCTTTTTCTTGAATCCAACAAAAGGGCCAAAAACTGGCAAAGTGAGGATCAGGTACTATTAGCCAATGCCTGTTCATTGGTATCGCAAAGCTATGATCACAGCCTGAGCCGCAGAGAACAGCGATTCCTGGAAGAAAACACACCAGACTTCACCACGATATTCAGCGATATCCCCATTCCCATAATCATTTTTGACGCTGCCAATTATCAAATTTTCGATGCCAATGAGCTGGCTTCGAATATTTGTGGTTACGATTCGGAGGATTTTCAGCGCACGACGCTGTCAGATTTGCTGCCAGCCATGCAAATCGCCGACCTCGCGGTCGACAACGGCGAAATCTGGAATAGACATGAATGGCAGTTGAAGCATAAAAACGGGAACAATCTGTTCGTGCAGGCGCGGACTTCCCATACCAGCTATTCGGGCAATAAGGCAAGAATTGCGGTCATCACGGAAATCACGAAAGAAAAGAAATCACTAGGAGAGCAGGAGCGGCTAGAGCAAAAGTTAGCAGATCATGCCTTTTACACCTCTCACTACGTACGAGGGCCTATCGCCAATATCCTTGGATTAATGGATCTAATCAAGTTGAGTTGGGAGGATCGCGAGAACTATGAAGACCTGATATACAGGCTAAAAATCCAAATCATGAATTTGGATGAGGCAATAAGAGTCATGACCGCAAAAGTTGAATTAGATTAGCGGGTCGTAGACTGATCCATTTTTTGATATGGGAATGCAAAACAAAGTGAGGGACATCATATTGAAGCGTACAAGCTTCATTATAACGCTGCTATTGATTCTGAGCGCAGTGGCCTTGCTACGGGTAGCCACCACACACAAGGATGTTGACGATGTTGCGAATATTGATCTTCCACTCATAGAGATATTGACGCAAATCGAGACCAACCAGCTTGAACAATCTCTCAGCTTTGAGCGCGCTATCAGGTACTCTGAGGAGGTAGATAAAAATGACTTCGCCATCCAAAATTTCCAGGCGGCGGATAGCAATTTTCGCTTCATGGCCAATCTGGTAGATCAGGATCTGCTGGTAGCGGAGAAGCAGGTGGTAGATGCCTTGCAGAGGACTTCGCAGGAGGCCCAGCAAATCAAAATGAGAGGACTGTTACTGTCCATAAAGAAACTTCGTAAGGACCATGAGAGCTATGAGGAGCATGTTATTGACGTGCTGGACTTGCTCGAAGTCGGCAAGTTGGATGAGGCCCTTTTGATAGTGGAGCGAGTGGAAGCTGAGGAAAATCAATTCAACAAGCAGATAGAAGGTGTCCTGATGAGGCATGAGATGTTCACTGAAGCGCTGGTAGATATTGTGGAAGAGGAGGAGGTGCTTTCGATGAAATGGATTGTGATATTAACCCTGGTGTTTGTCATATTTTCATTGGTGGCTGTCTTCACATTCTCCTACACCATATGGCGACCGCTTGAGGATATCAGAAGTGGAGCAGAAAAATTGGGCGCCGGCCACCTGGATACTCGTATACAATTGCGGAGTACCAGTGTCACGGAAGATATTGTGAATTCTTTTAACCAAATGGCGTCGGATCTGCAGGCTTCACAAGAGGAAATCGATCGTTTTATCAATTTCTCCTACAGCACGGCAAACGACCTGAAGGCTCCTGTAGAGACTGTTAGGTCGCTACTGGATATGCTTAGCAAGAAAGATATCAGACAGGCGGACTATGATGCTATTCTTCGCAATACCAAGCGGGCCGCAGATCAACTGGCGGATACCGTAGGTGCTTTGAATGAGGTGAATCAGCTTAGGGAGCGGCTTATTGAACCTACAGATCTTGTAAATTTCGATCGAGTGCTCAATGAAGTAGGTGCAGGAATCATCGATGACATCAAAAACGCGAATGCGGTGATCAAGAAGGATTTTTCTGCGAGCAAAGAGTTGAAGTATCCCAAATATCACCTCAAAACCATAGTCCAGAATTTGCTGACCAATTCCATACGCTACCGTAATCCGGAGAAGCCACTGGTCATTCACCTCCGTACCGCGACCTACAAAAATCAGGTGATTCTGACCGTAAAGGACAATGGTCTGGGTTTCGATTCAATCAAGTACAAGGATGACATTGTCAAGCCATTTGTACGCCTGCATACGCATACCGGAGGAAGTGGATTGGGTATGTACATTGTCAAGACGATATTGGACTATCATCACGACACGATCAAAGCCGAGAGCCAGCCAAAGAAAGGAGCTAAGTTCACGATTTACTTCAATCAACGATAATTCCCCGTCACCGGATTTTCCTCTCATTATCGTAATCAACTGCGCCTCTCATTCGACGCATGAGCTTACTTTTGTACAAAGGAGGATCCTTTAATGGATGATTTGTCGCCGATATATAAGGAAGTAATTGATGAGCTGATACAAAACGCCCTTGCCAAGTCCTGCGAAGCGATGGAGCGCATGCTCAAGATTCGCATCCGTTCCGAAAACCTCAAATATGGCTTTAGTCGACTGGATCCAATTCCGGAGTTCGATCAACTTGGTCGTTTCAAAGTGCATGTCGTAAGGGTACTGCTAAAAGGAGAAATCGGTGGTGCCTTTTACTTTCTGGTCAATGGTCATGAGGTTGATCTCATCAATCAGGTCTGCTTACCGCAAGAGATGAACGCCTCAACGCTGTCGGAAGACAAGCTAATGAAGCATGGCTTCATGTCCGAAATAGAGAATATGATAGCGGCACTGTCCATTGGTGAAATATCGGATTTTCTAGGTGTTCAGTTGCTCAGCGATGTACCCGAAGTTGAGATTATGCATGGAGAGGACATCAACCAGTATCTGATGAGCGAAAACCGACACAATCAGACCAATTTTCATGTCAGTAGCAACCTGTCCGGTGTGGTAGTAAACATCAATCCCTATTTCGTCTGGATGCTAGACAAGAGCTTCCTCAATACCCTGAAACTCAATATCGTCACCTAGAGCTCGCGCAAGGATTCCAGCACTGTAGCATTGGACCCCTTCTTCCTGACAATAGTAAGTGGCAAATAGTCAATGGCATGGATCAATTTTTCCGCAGTGCTTCCAATGAAAAGCGCAGAAGCCGCTGTACGCCCTTTGGCGCCGATCAGAATTCCGCTCACTTCCTCTTTGATCACCATGTCTTTGATGGTTTGTCCAAAATCATCGTGGTCGTCCAGTGAAAAACGGAGCGATATGGGCGTATCTAACGTGTCAATTTTTGAGATCCAGGCATCGTACTCCTTTTTGGCATTTTCCTGCATGATGCTGGCAAAGTCCTTGTAGGATTTGCCGGAATAGTGGTATCCAGTTGGAACGTGGTAAACGTTTTGCAGAATAAGCTCCACGTTGAAGTCATTGCTTTTTGAGATGAACACGCCATACTCAAGTGCCATTTGGCTATGTTGAGAAAAATCAATCGGAATCAGCAGCTTCTTCAGTTCCGGCATGTGCCCTTCCGGAATGACAATCAAGCTGCAAGGTGCCCTCCTTGCAAGTCGCTGGTTGAATACGCCTGAGCCTTTGGACTTCCATTTATTGCCGGATATCACGACGTCGATGTCCTTGGCCTCGAGTGCCTTCAAAACCTCCCTGGACGGGCTTCCCTTTTTCACAATTACATGGATGTGCGCTTTGGTATCCGCAGGGATAAAGGAGGTCACTTGCTTGTGAATGTCCTCCTTCCTGAATTTCAGAACCTCATCGTTGAGTTTGGTGAAACTGGCGTCCTGAACGTCCGAAAGGTCCGACAGCACATTCATGAAATAAACCTCTTCAGCAGGGGAGGATTTGAGGATAAATGAGACGAAAGACATGAGCGTCTTGTCCATTTCCGAACCATCTAGACAAACCAGAATTTTGCGCGTGACAAGCATTACCTTAAATAAGGATTAGAAATTAACAAATTTACCCTTTGGGAGGGTTTTTGACCCAGGTAATTTATTTTTTCTGGTAACCCACCCAATGCACTAAACCACTACATTGACAATTCGTTTTGGCACAATGATGACTTTTTTCGGAGTTTTCCCCTCAGTCCATTTTTGGACCACATCATTGGCCAATACCTCGTGTTCTATTTCGGCATTTGAAAGTGATAGCGGCAGCGATATCTTGGCCCGCATCTTACCATTCACTGACACAGGATACTCATGCGAATCCTCTTGCAGGTACTGCTCTTCGATTGTAGGAAAGGTCTCCGCAGTGACTGATCCGGTATGCCCGAGAAGAGACCAGAGCTCTTCAGCTACGTGAGGTGCATAAGGTGAAAGCGCTATGACCAACGGTTCCAAAACCTTTCGTTTGTTGCATTTTAAGGTGCTTAGTTCATTCGCAGCGATCATGAAGTTGCTTACACCTGTGTTCAAAGACAGACGTTCGATGTCATCATGGACCTTTTTGAGCGTACTATGCAGCACCTTGTACTCTGCTCTACCTGGTTCGCTCTCATCGATGTGCCATTGATATTCATTGTCATGAAAAAGCGCCCAAAATTTCTTCAGGAACTTGAAAACCCCTTCAATACCGTTAGTGTTCCAGGGCTTGCTCTGTTCGATCGGACCTAGAAACATCTCGTACATTCTCAGTGTATCTGCCCCGTATTTGGTAACCAGGTAGTCAGGGTTGACCACGTTGTACTTCGACTTCGACATTTTTTCGATTTCCCAGCCGCATACATATTGGCCATTTTCCAGGACAAATTCGGCGTCTGCTCCATCTTGAGTACCGGACTTGAATTGTTCAATATCCAGGATGTCATCTGTCACGATACTGATGTCCACATGAATTGGCGAACAGTCATAGTTGCCTCTCAAACCGTAGGATACGTACTTGTTTTCGCCGGTTACACGATATACAAAGTTCGAACGTCCCTGGATCATGCCCTGGTTGACCAGCTTTTTCGCATATTCATCCACGGAAATGATTCCCCTGTCATAAAGGAATTTGGTCCAGAACCTGGAGTAGAGCAGATGCCCGGTCGCGTGTTCTGACCCGCCCAGATAGAAGTCAACATCCTGCCAGTAATCCAGGGCTTCTTTGCTACAGAATTCCTCGCCGTTGTGCGGGTCCATGTATCTGAAGAAATACCAACTGCTTCCTGCCCATCCCGGCATGGTACTGAGCTCATAAGGTTTTCCTTCCTGTGCCCAGCCTTTTGCTCTGCCCAGCGGCGGATCACCATCTTCGGTAGGCAGATATTCGTCCACCGATGGCAACTCCAGAGGAAGTTCTTTATTGTCAAGAAGATCGGGAATGCCCTTTTCATAAAATACGGGAATAGGTTCTCCCCAATATCTCTGACGCCCGAAAATGGCGTCTCTTATCTTGAAGTTGACTTTTCGATTCCCCAAACCTCTCTTTTCAACTTCCTCAACTCCTCGCTCCATCCCTTCGATGGGAGTCAGACCGTCAAGGAAATCCGAGTTGATTATTTTCCCTTCTTTGGTGGGATCGGCCTCCGTTTCTGTCAGCTTCTGAGAGTCATTTATTTCTACAATAGGAAGACCAAAGTGCTTTGCAAAATCAAAATCTCTTTGGTCTCCACTTGGTACGGCCATTACTGCCCCGGTTCCATATCCGGCCAGCACATAATCAGCAATCCAAATGGGGAGCCTCTCCTTCGTAAACGGGTGGATCGCATAGCTGCCAGTGAATACACCTGTCACGTTTTTGGCATCGCTCATCCGATCCCTTTCAGACCTGTTGACAGAAACTTTGACATACGCCTTGACAGCTTCCTCCTGCTCTTCAGTCGTTAAGTCTTGCACCAATTCACTTTCAGGGGCCAGCACCATGAACGTAACCCCATAAATCGTATCAATTCTGGTGGTAAACACTCTGATCTTTTCATCAGACCCTTCAATCACGAAATCAACTTCAGCTCCGTACGACTTACCGATCCAGTTGCGTTGCATTTCTTTGATGGGCTCAGGCCAGTCTATCTTATCCAAGCCAGTCAATAACCTGTCGGCATAAGCAGTTATCCTCATATTCCACTGTGGCATGTTTTTCTTTACCACGGGATGGCCACCTCTTTCGGAATAACCGTCTTTGACTTCGTCGTTAGAGAGAACGGTACCCAACGCAGGACACCAATTCACTCGGGTTTCAGCCAGATAAGTTAGGCGGTACTTAAGAAGGAAGTCCTGTTTTTGTTTTTCATCGAAGTTACTCCAATCACCTGCGGTGATCGAAGGGGTATCTGCGTCGCATTCAGCATTGACGCCGTTATTTCCAGAGGCTTCAAACCGCTGGATCAATGTCTCAATGGGCTCTGCACGATCAGCTTCCTTGTTGTACCAGCTGTTGTAGATGAGCTTGAAGATCCATTGTGTCCATTTGTAATAGGAGGGGTCGCTAGTGCGTACTTCCCTGGACCAATCATATGAAAAGCCAAGCGCTGTGAGCTGTTCCTTATATCGGTTAATGTTGGTTTCGGTTGTAATCGCCGGATGCTGGCCGGTCTGAATGGCATATTGTTCTGCTGGCAAACCAAAGCTATCGAAACCCATAGGGTGCAGTACATTGAATCCCTTCAGACGCTTAAATCGAGATATGATATCGGAAGCGATGTATCCAAGTGGATGACCCACATGAAGTCCGGCTCCTGAGGGATAGGGAAACATATCCAGCACATAATATTTGGGTCTTTGAGTGTCTTCGGAAACACGGTAGATTTCCTGTTCTTCCCAGTATTGTTGCCATTTTTTTTCTATCGTCGAGAAATCGTATGCTGCCATCGAATCTGCAAGGTGCTTTGTGGAGAATTTAAAGCTGGCAAAGGTAAAATTATACCTCATTAAATCAGGGTTATTGGAGCTAGCTTTTGATGTTTGGCGGAAGCAAGGTTTTTTTTGAACATGATTTGCCGGCCTTTGGAAACCTTGGGAGTCAGGGCTTGTCCTTAGTTCAGAATTCACAAGATAAAAAGGACGATGAAAAGAGCTTTCTTGGTACTGTTAGGTGTGTTGGTCGCGATACTGGCCTGGTCAAGGACACACGAAGTTGTAGTAGCGGATACCATACCCGAACAAGAGACCGAACCAAAGATTATTTATTATCAAAACGAAGACCGGGATGACAGACGGACCTTCACCAATAGAGACAGAAGCGGCGGAAGAACCCGAATAAAGACGCTGTCGGGTTCCATGCAACACTCTGGTGGTTTTGGAGCGGTGTCTTTCAAATCCACTTCCTACCGCGATGCGGCCATGGTTTTTGTAGGTGGACGCGGCGGATGGATCATAAACCGGACCCTCGCGATAGGTGCCGAAGGTTATGGGATCATTCCCACTTCAAAATATGAGGATATCGTACCCGACACGGAGGTTTTGGCCCTTGGTGGATACGGTGGGATGTTTCTGGAATTGATTTTCTTCTCCAATCAGGTAGTACATGTTACGTTTCCTGTGGCTGCCGGAGCAGGTTGGGTAGGGTACGAAGGTACTGTGGAGACCAGTGGTCCTGGGTTTAGCTTCTCTGAGAATTCCATTATTGACGACGATGTCTTCTGGTACGTCGAACCTGGTGCAGACGTGGAGGTGAATGTCGCAAGAAATTTCAGGTTGGTTTTTGGGGTTAGCCGTCGCTACACACAGGACTTTGATTTGATAGAAACGGATGGTCAGGCCCTGCAGAAACTCAACTTCTTCCTTACCCTGAAGATCGGTAGCTTTTAATCTTTAGGGACTCGCCAAAAGCCTTGAGCCTCGTATTCTTTCGAGGCTTTTTTATTCTGGTAAAGAGGTCTCATCTTTGAATAGAAATCCATTTTTTCAATCATGAAAAGCCTCATTTTTTCGATCGTTTTTTGTTGGACGATTGCCGCATATGCGCAAACAATCAATACGGACCGTCCGACGCAGAGTGCCTCCCCCTATGTTTTACCCCAAGGAAGATTACAATGGGAAACCGGAGCTTTGTTCCAGGGTACTGACGAAACATTGAATCAGTATACGGTCAACAACTCCTTATTTCGCTATGGACTTTTTGACGGGTTCGAAGCTCGACTTACCTTCAATTATGAAGGATTTGACCAATCACTGGATGGTGCCGAACGTAGTGAAAGCGGCTTCAGTCCAGTGGTAGTGGGGTTCAAATCTGAAATTGCCAAGGAAAACGGTTTCTGGCCCCAGGTTGGTTTTGTGGGCCAGGTAGCCTTGCCAACCGGTGAGGAGCCATTTCGAATTCACACGGTCGTTCCGGCTTTCAGGTTTACCATGCTCCACAACCTAAGTTCGCAAACGAGCATAGGTTACAATTGGGGTATGGAGTGGGTTGACGAAGCCAATGAAACGACCAACATCTACACCCTTATCTTCAATCAGGGCTTTGCCGACAGCTTCGCCTGGTTCTTCGAATTATATGGGTTCATTGGTGATGATCTTGACGATCACAGGGGCAACACGGGCTTTACCTACTTGGTGAATGATAAGCTGCAACTGGATCTTTCGGGTGGTTTTGGCATATCCGACGTAGCGCCGGACTATTTTATCTCAGGGGGTATTTCATTGGCTTTTATCAAATAGATGTAATGGATCTTATCGGTTTTAGAGATTATTGTCTGTCCAAGCCGGGTACCAGCGAAGACACTCCCTTTGATGAGAATACACTGGTTTTCAGGGTTATGGGCAAGATATTTGCCATCACAGATATTGAGAATTTTGAATTTGTCAACTTGAAATGCAATCCCGATAGGGCGGCGGAGTTGCGACATGAGCATGATGAGATAAGGCCGGGATACCACATGAATAAGAAGCATTGGAATAGTGTATATACCACCGGTTCCTTGCCGGACAAACAGATTCTGGAGCTGGCGGACCACAGTTATGATCTGATTGTCAGTAGTCTCCCGAAAAAACTCAAAGAGGAACTGAATCAATTAAAGGAACAAACGAGCTAGCCTGATGTCCTCATAGTCCATGGACCCATTTAGTGCCTTGAATATGTAGCCCAGCTTTATCTTGCCGTGGATATCATAGAAAGCCTCGTCGCCTTGGCTTTCAAGTTTGGATATCACTTTACTCACTCGCTCAATGTGCTTATCATCGGGTTTGAACTTACTGAGATCCAGATTTGGATGGTCTTTCATGATGTGCTGAAGGTGGCTGATGATTGTTCCTTGGGTAAGGTCACGCTCGAAGGCTATTTCTTCAAGGGTTTGTCCTTGTTCCACCAATTTCTTGGTACGATCATAAGTGTTTTCCTTCTTAGCACTCACCACTTCTCTTACCTTATGCTCGTTCTTCTTTATGGTTTCAGGATCATTGGTTCCTCCGCATCTTTCCACAAAATCTAATTGACTGGTCGCAATCGCCTCCTTCTCCAATTGCGTCAATTCCCGTCGATGGTCTTCTGAAAGCTCCTGGAAACGTTGGTCTGCCTTGAAAGCCAGGTTGTCTATTTGTAGTGCCATGTCGTTCCATCCCCTTAGGTACAGACCTTCCAGCGATCTGAGCCGGGAGAGGGCTACATACCCCTGTCCTGGCTCGAATGTTCGGGACAAATCAATTTCGGCCCTGTCCAGTGTCATTCCCTGGCTCTTATGGATGGTGATGGCCCAAGCCAGTCGGAGAGGAAGCTGCTTGTAAGAGGCTAGGATTTTGTCATTGTCGTCAGAAATGGTCCATTCTTCAGGCTTGGCGACGATCCATCGATCTTGAGTGGTCTTGATCAGTGGGTAACCCTCTTCATCGAAATCCATCACCGTGCCCAAGGTACCATTGTGGTACCCTCGTTCGGGATTGTTGCGTACAAACATCACCTTCGCTTTCTCCTTGAGTTTCAAGGTGGGCTGGGCAAGTACAGAGCTTTTGAGGGTTTCGACCAGAGGTTTTGAGCCCTTGGTTTTCGCTTGAAAAGTAGTTTCCTCTCCCAGAAGCACCTGAAGTTCTTTCTCGTTGAGGGCGTCAACATCCACATTGTGGGTAAAGAGCCTTATGGCATCCACGCTACTGTCATCCACCTCCCGGACTTGCAAATGACGTCTACACTGGTCCATCTGACTACGGCTCCGAATACAGGCCAGGATATTATCCAATGGAGACTGCTCTTGCCGGTACTGTTGGGTTAGATAGCAGATTTTAAATCCAGCTTCCACCCAAACTGGAGCCATAAAGGCAAATTTGTCCTTTGATGGCACTGGTATTTTGAATACCGGAGGTAGCTGAAAAAAATCCCCGGATAGGATCACCTGGAGTCCACCAAAAGGCTCAGGACTTTTTCGGATGTGTTTCAATATCTCACTGACACCAGTGAGTATTTTGCCAGAGAGCATGGAGATTTCGTCAATTATCAGAACTCGTACCGAACGCAGGCGCTTAGCCAGCTTGTCGTTTTTTTCGAGTAGTACCAGATTGCCTTTGCTGACGGTGTCTTTGATGCCAATCCCACTCCATGAGTGGATTGTTTGGCCACCAATATGGGTCGCGGCAATGCCGGTGGAAGCCGTGATGGCCAGGGGCACTTCTCGGGACCTTAGGTAGGTGATGTATTGATTTAGCAGGTATGATTTACCAGTTCCTGCGGAACCCGTGAGGAAGGTGTTATGGCCAAGTTTTAGGATTTCAAAAGCTTCTTGCTGTGTCAAAGTAGGAATTATTGTTTTTCCGAATCTTGTCTGTCCATAGCTTCGCTAAGCCCCAGACCTCCTGAAATCCCAAAGGCGATCCCCAGGGCAAGTCCAACGGACAAATTGTCAAAGGCAATTCCTAGCGAAGTGCCGATCGCGATCCCGAGGCCAAGTCCGAGCGGTAGGTATTTGCCTTTTTTCATTTGATCTCTGACTGAGCACGAAACTAACAAATATCATTCAGACTATTTTTCTGACATCTATTCCTTCATAAATATCACATTTTCAGATATTTAAATACTATTACTTTTATTTATTATTCAAACAAAATATCTTTAGCACGCAAAAATCTCCAAGGCATGAGAGCGATCTGGAAAGGGCATATTCAGTTTTCTTTGGTTACTATCCCCATCAGGATATACAATGCCATCGATACTGCTCAGAGCATACGATTCAATTTGTTGAGTAAGGAAACTAACAATCAGGTCAAATACGAGAAGCGGGACAAAGTCACCGGCGACTTGCTTCGGAGTGAAGACATTGTGAAAGGGTATCAATATGAGCCTGGCCAGTTTGTGATTATCGAAGATGAGGACTTTCAGAAAATCAAGCTAAAGAGTACTAAACTGATTGAGATAGAGGGTTTCGTGGATGCCAATGAGGTGCACCACACACTTTTTGATGCGCCATATTTTGCGGGGCCTGATGGCGAGGTAGCGGGTAAAACTTATGCGCTACTCTGTGAGACTTTGAAGGAGTCAGGCAAAGTGGGTGTGGGAAAGGTAGTGCTGAGAGACAGGGAGAGCGTGGTGCTTCTGACCCCTCATGAATCCGGTATCCTCCTTTACAAATTGAGGTATCCTCAGGAAGTCAGAAACATGCTCGATGTTCCTCAGATGCCAAAAGAAACTGCCGCTGATGCTGACCAGCTAAAACTCGCCAAGACGCTTGTAGACAGCATGAGTAAGAAGTTCAAAGACCTGGTGCTGGAGGACAAATACAACAACGCGCTCAGGGAGGTAATTGACAGTAAAATAGAGGGCAAAGAAGTGGTTATGGTGAAGGAAGAAGAGCCAGAAGTCGTGGACATCATGACCGCTTTGAAGCAGTCCATCGAAGACGCGAAGAAGACAAAAAAACCCATGGAAAAAGCCTCTGGCGAAAACGAAATGGAGCAGGAAGCCAAAAAGGCAGGGTAACTTTGAATGATGGCGAAGGTTGTAAAATTTCCGGTATCACCTCCGGCCAAATTGGGCCATCATAAGGCGAAAAAACGCAGGAAGAAAGATCCTGAGGACTTTGGTCAGCTGAACCTGTTCAAGCAGGTTGGTACAGCTACAGTCAGGTCGATCGAAGGGGAGAGCTTCTTTGATGAAGCGCTCAAACTGGACGAAGCTGGAAAAACAGAAGAGGCCATCAAGCTCTACCTTAAGGCAGTTGATGCGAAGCAAGCCCTGGCAGATGCCCATTGCAATCTGGGCATAATTTTCTCTAAGGATAATGACTTTCCGAAGGCAGTTGACCATTTGTCGAAATGCCTGAAGACAAATCCTCGACATTTCGAAGCGCACTATAACCTGGGCAACGTGTATTCGGATATGGGAAATTTTCCCCTGGCAAGATTGCATTACGAGATAGCCATAGAGATCGAGCCCTCATTTTCCAATAGCCATTACAACCTGGCGCTTGTGCTGATTTCACTGAAGGAGTATCACGAGGCACAGCGCACATTGCAAAAATACATTGAGCTTTCTCCGGGTTTCGACCATGGAGTGGCTCAGGATCTGATAAAAACATTGAACACATTTAACTAGAACGATGAAAACAGCGACAGACATCTTACGAGAGCACTTTGAAGAGTTGAAAAAGACGGTGCCGGAGATTTACGCCAAATCCGACGTCATACCTGAAACGACTAAGGATCAGAAGCTATTCGAGTTGGTGAAAAGAACATTGAGAATCATCGAAGCTGTGTATTTTCAAAATCGGGAGATGTTCACCACCACCCGGGCAGAAGAGTACAGCAAGATCATTAACGAGCTCAAAGCACTGGGCTTCACGTATGTGGCCAATGAAGAACTCCTGGAAAAAGCAGCTGCCGCAGCATTGATCAAGGCTAAGATGCCGATGGAAAAAGCCAAAGGCAAGAACCTCAGCGATTCGAAAAAAGCCATGTGATTATTTACATCGGTCTTTCAGCCGTTTGTTCCCAAGTTTGAGGGATATATCGTTGTACACCTCCCGAGTGGGTTGCAAAGGAGGGAAGGCCTCTTTGCAATAGTCCTCGCAATCCTCTACGGCACAGGGACATTCAAGCATGCATTGATTGAAGTCCGAAGTTCTCTCATTTACCTCTTCCGCTGTGGGATTACGGATCGCAAGTTTCTCGGCATCATCAACAATATTGAAGTAGGTCAGAAATCCTCCATCACAATACGACGAGGTGAATTCTGTGTAGTCATAGCGTTTCACGCGCCTTTGGAGCAGCAAATCAATGTCCCGCTCTCCTGAAGCGATGTGATAGGCACCCTGGCTAATCACATTGACCTGGTTGTTGTAGAATTCCATCAGGTCATAATTGACCCATCCCTTGTCCAGGACCATGTTTTCCAAATGCATGACATACTTTGAGGGTCTGTTAAACTTCTTTTTGAAATTTCCCAGAAATATCGTGGCCAGCACCCTTTGAAATGGACCAACACTCTGCTTCCATTGCTGATCCATACCCACAATTCGTAATTCCTTGGCGGAGCCCTGAACTACGTCCATGTCGTTGATCCGGAATTCCAGCGAATTGACGTCCGTTTCGCTGGTCAGCGTATCCACAAAGTCGAAATCCATGGAGAGTTTTCCCCGAAAATTCAGCCGGTCTGACTTCAAATCTTCGAAAGCTTTGCTGTTCAGGTTTTCTACCACCTCATGTAGTTCCAGGTCCTCGACGGTATAGGCGCCGGTGACGGTGAGTGTGTCTTTGTTGAATACCTGAACCGTGAGCGGTTGGTACTGGAATATGAGCCCATCGGCGAAATGAGCTTGTAGGTCATTGAGTACGAGAATTCCCGAATCCAGGTAGCCGCTACCGTTCATGTTGTCAATTTCAAAGATCTCGCTGCCTGGGATAGGCCTAAAAAGTATTTTTTCCAGATAAGCATCTGCGTATTGTACTTTGGAGAACCTGAGGAAATCCAACAACGAAAATGCAAGGGGCTCAGACTCCCTTGATAGTTGCTGAACGGGTTGTATGCAGGTTGGACATTGGGTTGGTTCTTCCACGCGATTTTCGATTACTTCACACCGGTACCCAGAGCCGCCATTGACCTCAAAAAGCGTAACGAGGTCCAACACCTCGGAACGGATGTGCATGGTATCCACGGCCAGAGGCTCTCCAAGCAATACGAACTCAAGCAACCCTTGCAATCGCGTATCAAATATGTGAAAATCCGAATCCAGGTAGTTACCCTTGAAATCATTTATCGAAATACCTTGATCGTCATATTCGATTTGAGCATTGATGTTGTCAAAATGAATAGCCTCTCCGCCTTTCAGAAAGTCAAAACTCAAACCATTGATGTCAAAAGTGCCAATACGGCTTGCGTTCATGAGCACATCCAACCCATGTTCCCCTGTGTGTTCGGAGATGACGGTCTGAAAGCTCATTTCACCGTCAAGGTTGTCGAGCCTGCTGAGGTTCTGGTTGATTTCACAAAAGAGTGATAGATACTTTTTTGCAGTTTGGAACTTTAGCTGCTGTTCTCCTTGTGTACTGATTTGCAAGCTATCTTCAGTAGTCCGAAAAGAAGCCACCAATGTTTCATCGTCCAAATCCACCGCAAGGCTGAATTCTGCTGGAGGTAGAATGGAGAAGGTATCCAATTTCACCTGGAAGGAGCCATTGAACTCGGAAATCCTTGCATCTATATCCATTTCGGAATTCTTCAGGCGAAATTCATCCGCACCAAAGTCAACCGTCAAATGCTCTTCTTCCAGACTCATACGTGTGGTCAGATCGGAGTTGAAGGTAAACGGCACATCGAGGTGCTGGCCCAAGGGGGGAGGTATTCCAATACGGCAGGCAAAATCTGCCACATCGGAAATAGAGGTAGTGATGTTGGAGAGGGCACTTAGCTCGCTGTTTTGACTGATGACCGTTTGGAAAGCAATTGTGTCTACTGCACTCTTCCAGGAAGCTGTGGCGGATACATTATTGCCAATATCAGCTTCTATCGTAATTGTACTTTCATCAAAACCACGCGGATAGTAGCCATTGATGCTATCCAACAGATAGATGCTGTCCACATTAATCTCTGGAAACTCCAGGGTGAAACTTCGGGTGTTGACGTGTCTTTTTATTTTGTCGAGCAACTTCGACATATCTCCGAGAGAGGCAGGCTGGTCTTGTGGAGACATCATTTGCCGGTAGTCCTCCAGCAGTTCACTCGCCACTAATCCGGGGATTTTGATCAGAAAATGGTCGAGCATCAAATGCTCACGATCTTGGTTCAAGACATAGGGTATGAAGTCGCGTATTTCCCCACTTTCTATTTGGATCGGCTGCCCATTCAGGGTGAAGTCAAACAGTGGGATCGCACGATTCTTCGCAAGGGTGACCTTACCGTTTGCGTTGGTGATGTTTGCGGCAATGGGGAGATGTTCGTTGTCATAGTTGAAAGCCAGGCCATTCATCCGGAAATTTCCCCCATAGTCGAGATCGCCATATGACTTGGATAAACTGGAAATTGGGCCTGAGAAATGAAAGTTTTCAAAGTCAATGGTCCCGGCTACACCCTGGAACTTCTTGAACTCCATGAACTCAAGTAATCCCTTGAATTCGATGTCATAGGAATCGAACTTGACTGAAGCTAGTGGAGGTTGACGCAACTGCTCCAGGGAATCCAGGAATTCCCTTCTGAATACATTGTCAAGAATGATTTCTGCCTGAAAGTGCTGGCCCTCGTAGAGCTCTCCTTCTGCGATATTGGCGGAGATATATGAGGCCGTGTCTCCGCCAACCTGAAACAGACCATTCAACTCCAGGTTATTGACAACATGTCTTTCCCCATTTTCGAAGAATCGAAATTTGAATGAGGTATCGCGTGCCAGGTATTTGAGGTCAATGCGTATGGAACCCCCATATTCATTGTTCTTGCTGAATATTCTTCCATCAAACTCCAACTCACCCAGCGGATCATAGCTCTTGATCACGCTCAGAAACCGATCAGATAAGGCCAACTCCAGAAATGATAACAGTGATTCATTGGTCTTATCGTTTGTCCCCGTTAGACTTTGGAAATCAATATCAAGCCGCATCCTTTCGTTGAGGGTGGACAAAATGCCTGCGGCGGTGACCTCAAGCCCCTTGAATTCAACTTTTAGATTGTCACTAACAAGGTCAAATCCTGTATCATCCTGTAATTTCTGACTAAGAGAGAGCTTTCTCAGGTCCGCTGATCCGGAAGCCTTGAATGACCGACCTACCAGGCCTTCGTTATCCCTTACCCTGATTGACCCTATGGTTCCAGCCATCCTGAAGTCATCAAAACCCGTTTTGGTGGAGTCAGAGGACAACTTCATGCTTAAGTCGTCAATCTGGATCTTATAAACCTTCGGTAGGGCCTCGTCAGGGTTATTGCCTTCCGTCTTGAGGTAATCCAAAAAGACATTCTCAACCGTGAAATTATTGATCTCGAACCCGCCAGCCATTTTCATTTCTCCGGAAGCGAACTTCAAAATCCTTTCCATCGGTGGTCGGAAGAGACGATGGTTGTGACCATCTTCCGTCCGATGCATGATGATCTTGCCGTTGATCAGGTGTAGACCCTGGAGTCGAATGCGGACCAAATCATTCCTTATGAGGAATATGGGTCGACTCCATGAAAACTCGGATGCTTCCCATAGCATCGAAAAGGTTTTCAACCAGGAAAGGTCTATGTTGATTTGTTCAATGTCAAACACCGCCGGGAGGTCCCTGGCGTCCAGCCCCCAAACCTGTACATGATCAAGCTTCAGACGCGGCTGCAACAATAGCGTACTGCCATAGTCCAGATCCTCGATGTGCAGGGAGTCACCATGAAGCACATCTTGTCCCAGGGCTCTTTCTATGCCATGGTGAATCTCTTTCTTATAAACACCAAAGAGTATTGCTCCAGCGATGAAGCATGCCACTTGCAGTAGTATAACAGATACAATCAGTCGGTAGGTGAACCTAGCGACCGCCACGAAATGTTCTTTGAACTTTTTGATGGTGTCAGTCGTATTCCTCCAATATAGCAGAGAAACCAATAAAACATCCTATTCCAGGCGTTGCAGTAGCCAGTTGTTAGCCTTTTGTGCAATCGAGGACAAAAATCCATCCGGATTGCCACCCAGTTTCTTGGGTATTTTGAAGGAATGGTCGGCATGCTTTATCTCCATGAGATCTGAGGATTTCAGGCCGGCCTGCAGCTTTTTGATCAATCCAATGTTCGCCAACTTATCGTTGCTTCCTTGAATGAATAGCTGAGGAACACTTACTGCGTTCAGATGCTTGGCCCTATGAAGGCTGTCTTTTCCGGGTGCATGCAATGGAAAGCCAAAGTAAACCAGTGCCATTGCACCGTCTGTTCCATTTTCTGCAACCTGGTGAGAGCACATCCTGCCACCGTAGGATTTTCCCGAAAGTACGACAGGAAGTGATGGGTACTGCTTCTTCAAAAATTTGATGGCCGCTGTGATGGTTTGAATGGCCACTTGTGGAGAACCAGGGACCTTTTTTCCTGCATCCATGTAGGGGAAATTGGGTAGCAAAACATGAGCGTTTCGCGTCATTGCTGAGCCGAGCTCCTGCATGAATGGATGCTGCATACCAGCACCGGCACCGTGTGTCAGCACCAGCGCGTATCGGGGCTCACTGGACTCTTTTAGGTCTGCATGAACGGAGCCTGTGGAATCGTTGATGAATAAATTCATATCGCGAATATGCAACCAAGAAATAATAGTTTTTACCTAAATTCCGATGCTCGAATCAAAAGTGCTTTATGACTAGACTGATTGTCCTGGGTTGTGGCGATGCTTTCGCTTCAGGCGGTAGATTTTGCACATCTTTCTACTTGAATGATGCGGATGCTTCGGGATTGATAGATTGTGGGGCGAGCACCTTAATACGCATGAAGCAACTCTCACTTGATCCTAATGAGCTGGACTTCATCGTCATTACACACTTCCACGGAGATCACTATGGGGGGTTACCGTTTTTCATGATTTCCAGTCGCTACGAAAAGCCAAGAGAGAAGCCGCTGACCATCTTTGGGCCACAGGGTATCAAGGAAAAGACCCTGGCACTCCAGGAAGCGATGTACCCTGGAACTGGAAGCATTATTGATGAAATCCAAGTTAGCTTTAAGGAGTATTCGGACGATTGGTCGGCGGTAGGGGACTGGGAAGTTCAGGCTTTCCCGGTGAAACATGCCCCGCCCAGCAATCCTCACGGCATAAGAATGAGGAGGGGTGATAAAGTCCTGGCCTACTCGGGGGATACCGAGTGGACAGACAATCTCATCAAACTTGCAGCAGGTACTGAAGTCATGATTTGTGAGTGCAACAACCTGGACAAAGAAACCCCGGGTCATATTGCATTACCAACATTGGAATCCCATGTGAGGCTTCTTGGAACCAAGCGATTGCTGTTGACACATATGGGTACAGACATGCTGGAAAGCGCTGAAATTTCCTATGAAAAGCTGGAAGACGGTCAGTCGCTCGAAATCTGGTGAACCGACTTGCCTAGGATCCAAATGCATTTAGGTATTCCTGAATGAATTCCTGCTTACGCTTCAACCGGTATTGCATGACCCACCTTGGATGCGATAGGGGTTTGATTTCCTTGAAGAAACCATACTTATCGTTTATCCAATGAAGGAACTTGATGTTCTGACCTTTACCTATACTAAAGGCCACATCGGTTTCTAGTCCGAAAGCGAGTTGCTTTTCGATTTCCTGGGCCACATATTTTTCAAATCTTGCCTTGAAACCTTTGATGTCGTAGTAATTGAGGTTGATTCCATTTTGTAGATACCCCAGGGGGGAGACCGCGGAAATGAAGAAACGACCGTAAAAGGATACTGGGCCACCATAGGCATCGATCATCTCATAGATGAACTTGGAGGACAACTCCGCCCTTTGCTCAAATGGATTGGAGATGCCACAGTCCTCTTTTAGTCTGATGGGGTCCGTAAAAGGGATCCCCGTAATACCGGCGCCAAATCTTCCCGGGTTGATGCCAAAACAAACGATGCGTGGGGTATTATCTCCATAATATTTCTTGTAAAATGCTCCAGCGATATCAAAAGTAGTAGGGTTAAGGTAGGGATTCATTACCTCCACATCCTGAGGTAGCTGTGTTGGGGGGACCAATTGTTGGTAGTATTGCAATACCAAATCAGAAAACATCGAAACTTCTTTTGGCGTCGAAATTAAGATATTTCCTCTTCCATAAGCCTTATAAGATTCTGAGCCAATTCAGTGACGAAGGTACTAACCGTGGCTTCGGTGGCCTGGTCGACTTACCTCGGGATGTCTATCCTGTGGGTCGGTTGGACCTGGACAGCGAGGGTCTGCTGATCATGACCAACGATAGGAATCTTAATCATAAGCTGCTTGATCCATCGTATGGACATAGACGCATGTATCTGGCGCAGGTGGATGGTGAGGTTACAAGAGAGGCTTGCAATTTGCTGGAGAGGGGGGTGGGGATCCGCTTGAAGACGGGCAATTACAGAACGCTACCGGCGGAGGTGGCACACATCAATCCGGCGGAAGTGCAATTACCGGATCGCTCTGTGCCTGTAAACCAATCCAAGTACCCAAATACTTCATGGCTGAAGATCGTGCTTCGTGAGGGCAAGAATCGGCAGGTCCGCAAGATGACAGCCAAAGTGGGATTTCCCACCCTACGCCTGGTTCGAATAGCCATTGAGGACCTTCAGCTTGGTGACTTGAGTCCCGGAGACCTGCGAATGATCTCGCGGAACGCCATCTATCGAAAGCTGAGAATACCAACATGACCGATGCAAACGTCATTTGATTTTTTGGTTGGGGACGTTGTTTGTTCACTAATTTAGATTCGTGAATTTCCCACCGTCCTTCGATGAATACCTAGGTTTTCTGTCAGTTGATGACCGCAAGGATCTGCTTGAAGCACTTGACGCACCGCCAATACTGAGTATTAGAGTCAACCAATCCAAGTGGGAGGGGGAGGTTCCCTATCACAAAGTGCCCTGGGCGTCTTCGGGGTATTATATGGAAGAGAGACCTCTGTTCAATAGCGATCCCCTATGGCATGCCGGTGCTTACTATGTACAGGAGGCTTCATCCATGTTTGTTGGATATATCATGCGTAGGTTGAAGAAGTCCTTCGATTGTCCGGTTAGGGTGTTGGACCTTTGCGGTGCACCTGGAGGTAAGACGACAGACATTGCTTCTGAGCTTGAACATGACGACCTTCTGGTCAGCAACGAAGTAATACAATCCAGGGCGGGTACACTCCTCCAAAACTGCGTGCGCTGGGGCAAAATGCGACATGAAGTGACCAATAGTGATCCCCAGGAGTTTGGTCGGATACCAGGCTTTTTCGATGTGGTGGTTGTTGACGCCCCTTGTTCGGGTGAAGGGATGTTCAGAAAGGATCCGGCGGCCAGACAGGAATGGTCAGTTGAAAGCGTGAAATTGTGCCATGCCAGGCAGCAACGTATACTTCATGACGTCTGGGATGCTTTGAAAGAGGGTGGATACCTGGTTTATTGCACCTGTACTTTCAACGAGGTGGAAAATGAGTTGACATTGAAGGAATTCGCCAGGTCCAACGATTTCAGATTACTGGCTTTTGATGAGGTGATAGACATGGGGCTTTCCAAGTCGGAGCAGGGTTTTTATAGATGTCTGCCCAGCAAGTTAGCTGGTGAGGGCTTTTCGTTCTGCGTGATTCAGAAACAGGAGCCAGCACCCAGCATTAGGCGAAAAAAGTCCGCTACGCTCAAGCTGCCAAAGAAGTTGACAGCATTTGGGCTTCCGCTGCAGATAGAAGATGATGCTTTGTTTCCGGCACTTCAAGATGATGATTGGCAAGGTTTGACCAAGCTAAACCGGTGGAAATCTGGCATGCAAGTAGGCGCCATGAAAAGAGACAAAGTGATACCTGCCCACAGGCTTTCCCAATTGGTAGGTGCCGATAATACTGACTTGGAGAAAGTGGAGTTGGAATATCATGAAGCGATTCGACTCTTGCGGAAAGAACCTCTGTCTATAGCATCAAGCAAGGGCTACAAAGTGCTGGCGTATCGAGGTGTGAACCTGGCAGTGGTCAATCACCTTGGCAATAGATCAAATAGCCTCTATCCTCCTAATCTTAGGATTAGGTCGCAGGCAGTTTTTGAAAGAGATCCAGGTATCTTGCCTGGTAGTTGAGAGGAGCATTGGCCAATGCCTTGGAGAATGTGTTTTGAGGGACTTTAGCCTGATTCCCCGTTTTCCGCAGTCTATGTCAGGCTAAACCCGCAACAGGTTGGCTTTCTTCTTCTTGCGGTCGCCACTGAAGAATTTGATGAACTTCTTCAGGGAGTCGCCCACTAAGGTTATGTACAAAAGACCGGTAATGAGCCAGATCACGCAGATGTTGAACAATACAGTGTCGAATTTGAATCCGAAGACGATCTTGACAGGTGCATAGAAATGAGCTCGGGCCACGTTAGAATCGGGTTCCATGTAAATGGGGTCCTTCTTCTGAAGAAACTCTCTTTTGGTGCGGTATACCTTCCTAAGCTCGGAGCGATTGGTTACGATGTCTGAAAGGGCCTTGTTGAAGTGGTCTACTTTCAACTGATAAACGCCCTCTTTGCCCATCTCATCCACAAGTTGGTTGTATATGGAATCTTTGGCGTTGACAGCCGTCTTGTAGTTCTCCTGGTATTGTTCTTTGAGTCTTTCCAGGTAGTTCAGCGTTCGATCAGCAATGGCTTCATTGAATGAAATGGTATCTATGGCGTTGATCAATCCGAAGCTTAGCTCCGGGCTGTTGAGTTTGTTCAATTCATTTCGCAACAACCGGAACTGATCCTCCTTACCCTCGAAGCTTGCAGAGCGTTTGAGGTTGTTGATGATGGACTCAATCCTGGGCATAAGGTATGCCGTCTGGAAAGAGTAATGACTCATGTCCTTTTCAACCTCGAAGAAATTACTTTCAAACTTATTGTCTTTGAACTGTGCTACGGCCAGTGCTTCGTAGGACCAGCGAGAAATCATGATGTCCCCGACAATCGGAACATACTTGCGACTGGTGAGCGTGCCGTGCAGGTCGTCAAAGCGGATCATGGCCCCCCCAAGCAATAATTGAGGCACCAAAATAAATGGAATGAGGATATAGATGGTGATGATGGAGTTCAACGCCGAAGATATGTTCAGCCCAATGAGGTTGGCGGCACAGGATGTACTAAACAAAATCAGCCAGTAGTAGAAAGTCATACCCTGGATTTCCATCACGTAATTCCCCACCAATACGAAAGCAAGGCTCTGGGTGGCGGAAAGCAGGAACAGGAAGGAGATTTTAGCATTGAGGTAGCTGACTCTGCTCAAGTTCAGAAACGATTCCCGTTCAAGGATCTTCTTGTCCTTGAATATCTCTTCCGCACTCACCGACATTCCCATGAACAACGAGACGACCACCGCCATAAAAAGGTAGACGGGGAGGTTCTTATTATCCTGAAAGAGAAACCCCTCTTCACCCACATATTTGGCGAAATAGCCAAGAATGAAGGCCAGGACCGGCGCTTCTAGTAGGTTGATTAATATGTATTGGCGATTGGCCAATTTTGATAGAAAGTTGCGGTGACTAAAAATCTGCAACTGACCCAGTTTCGATGGTATGTTGAAATTGTTTGGCGGTAATCGCTCATCATACCGGACCTTTTTCAACTTTCCTTCGATGTGTTCTTTGTATTTCAAATACCAGCTTCTGGGACTGACCCGCCGCTTGTTGGTGCTTTTGCCGAAGTCGTCGATTTCATTGGCCTCAATGATTTGGAGAATTTGCTCAGGAATGACGTTGCCACAACGAGGACATTCGCTTTCGGCTGCATTCACTTGCGTACTCATCATTTTGAAATAAACCACAGCATCTATTGGATTGCCGTTGTATATAGGGAAGCCCCCCTTATCCAGGATCCAGAGCTTGTCGAAGAGTTTGAAGATATCGGAAGAGGGCTGATGAATGATGGCGATGATCAGTTTGCCCTTGCGAGCAAGATCCCGAAGCAACCACATCACCTTTTCTGAGTCATTGGAGGACAAGCCGCTTGTAGGTTCATCCACAAAAAGTACCGCTGGCTCGCGCATGATTTCCAGGGCGATGTTGAGTCGCTTTCTCTGGCCACCACTAATGCTTTTGTTGAGCGCGTTGCCGACCCTGAGATCTCTGATTTCAAGCAGTGACAGATCCGCTAAAACTTTCTCTACCGTCTTCCTTAGCAACTCCTCAGAAAAACCAGAGAAAGAGATCTTCGCATTGAAGTACAGGTTTTGGTATACCGTGAGCTCATCAAAGAGTAGGTCATCCTGGGGTACATAGCCAATGACGCCTTCCCGGCCGGCACGCTGTACCGAGTGGCCATTGATGTGAACCCGACCAGAACTAGGTTCCAGCTTTCCATTGAGGAGATTGAGTAGGGTAGACTTGCCTGTGCCACTACCACCCATGATTCCCACCAGGTGCCCCGATTCCTCAGAAAAGTTGAAGCGCTGAATTCCGTTTGTGCTGTTTTTGAACTGAAACTCCAATGCCTCGCCGGTCATGACGATCTTGACCTTGGTCTTGTCCTTCAGGAATTGCTTGGTAACCTCTGTTTCATAGATAGATTCAATGTTAGGCCCCTTGATGATAGACCCTGGGCTAAGGAAATACACCTTGCGGGGGGATATCTTGCTACCTTCCAGGTAGAGGTTAAGGGGCCCGTCGTACTTGAATACGAAACGCTCCACACTTTCTATCTGAAGGACATAGATCTTGCCGTAGAGGTTTTCGACATACATATGAAGATGCGGCGTGCCATCAGATACCTGCTTCTTCTTTTTGCGCATCATCCAGGCCACTTCCTCGGGCCATTCTGTCATCTTGTTGTCGATGAGGAGTAACTGGGAGGGGTCTGCTTTGTCGGCAGCCATGTCGAACACAAAAGACTTGATGTTCTGGACTTCATCCTGGTTGAGGTTGAAGTTCATGGCCACAAGCGAAGCGAATTCGCTCTCCTTGTCGATTATTTTCATGTCCGCATTGATCAGCTCTAACAGTTCGATGAAAACCGTTAGCCGCTCACTTTGGACAAGTTCCTTATTGAGTTGGTTACAGATCTTGGCAATCTGAATGATACTTGTAGAATCTATACCAAGTTCGTGATCACCTGCAGGGTCCTGATTCGCCTCTTTGTAAAAGGACAGGTAATCATAAAAAAGCTTGATGTATTCGTTGGTAAGCTCCTGGTTGAGGTTCTTCTCCAGGTAGGGCTTAACAATCAATTTACCAGCATCATGCTTGAAGTCCTCTTTGACACTCTCAATGATGGCAAAAAGGTGCACCAATGCGTTGACGATGGTTTCGCTCATCTGTTGCATCGGAGCTAAAATAAGAAAGTCCTGACGATTTCTCGCAGGACTTTCCGCTTACCAAAATTTTTATTCTTGCTTAGTTCACGACCGTAGATCGCATCTCGTTGATACTGCCGATCACGTCGTTGAATTGATCTTCTGTCATCGCGCCGCCTTCACCCAACTGATCAAAGAACAGGCTGATATATCTCAATTTGGGGAGTACACGGTTGACATTCTCATCATCGGAATATTTTTCCATCAACTCTACCAATTTGTTTACCTGTGACTTTTGCTCTGCCAGTACGCTCATCAAATCTTCATTGTATTCACTGGATATGATCAGCTGTCCTGTGATGTAGAGCCCTTCGATTACACTACCGGCAATTACGAGCAGGGAGTTCAATTCTTCACCGTTGGCGTTTAGGTGATTGTAAGTATCGTAAATAGACTCCGTGATGATCAGGATCATCTCATCTTTGTTGTCGAGGTTTTCCTCGATTCGCCCCAGCATCTCCTCGTTGAAAGCAGAAGTGATATTGAGTTCTTCGACAAGCTGGCGTGAAGCATTGAGGAATTCAGTGGTTTCTTCCTGCTTGTTGTAGGTGCTGGCATAACTAAGGTCGGCACCATAGACACCAAGATTCATCGCTTTCTGCCAATCAGCAATGTACTTGTCTACGTTTTCAGGAGGATTGGTGATGTTAAATACGAAGTTGGCGTTGGCTTTTTGGAGCCGATTCGTCACTTCATAGGACGTTGGGATGGGATATTCGAATTCCCGCTCCACAAAGGTGGACAATTCCTCTTTTTCCTTCTCTTTCTCTTCAGGGGATTTTTCTGAGGTACCTCCACAGTTCGTGAACGCAAGAGCCAACAAGCCCAACACCAATGAATAGAATAACTTTTTCATTTGATTCGATTTGATCATTGCAACTTTCGTAAGTAATAGGGATCAAATTTAAAGAATGAACCCGAACCGCTCAACAACTCGTTGAAAATGTATTTTCAGACACGGGGCGAAAACGCAAAAACACCAGATTACAGGGCATTTAACTAATCTCCCAGGTCCGTTGCATTGGACCTGGGAGATGTATATGTTTATTCGCTTCTAAGGTTAGTGGCGGGGTTCACCCGAACGGCTTTCCGCACCTGACCGGCCACAGTTATGGTGAGGGTCGAGACAATGAGCAGGAAAGACACCACAAAAGGGAATGGCGTTACACCTCTGGGGTCCGGATATATGCTGTTGATCAAGGAGGACATCAGTAATATCCCGACCGGGGCGCCTATGACGAAAGCAATCCCTACAATCCACGAATATTGCTTGCCGGCAATCGAAGCGATGGATTTAGGATTTGCTCCCAGCACCTTCCTGATGGAGAACTCTTTGAGTTTCTTCTGAATGTTGAAAGCCAATAAGCCATACAGTCCAAGACATGCGAGCATAGCGGCACAAATGGTGATGACGATGATGATGGTCATATTCGCCGTATTCTCCTGGTAAAAATCATCCAGCACATCTTCCTGAAATTCCCGATCATAAGCTTCGTAGGGTGTAATGTCCAGCCACTTGCTTTTGAGGAAACCGTCCACTTCTTCCATTCTTCCGGGCTTGGTCCTAATGGTAATGTATCGCGCTTTTGCGTCGGCAAACCCTTTGAACATGACAGGTTCGATATCAAAATACAACGAGTAATAATGGAAATCCTGCACCAAACCGACGACCGTGTGCTTTGCACTGTCAAAAACGAATGTCTTATTGACCGGATCTTCCCATCCCATTTGTTCAGCGAATGTCTCGTTGATCACCACACCGCTCGTTTGGTCGGAGGTGTTATCTGTGAGAAATCTACCATCAAGGAGTCGGACTCCCGCAGTTTCAAAATAGTCATCGTCCACTTTCAGCAGCCGCATTCGGAATTGTTTGTCCAGATACTCGAAAGAGCGAGCTGGCATGCCACGGCTGATGTTGCCAGTCCCACCAGAGACAGCGACTATCCCATCATGACCTTCTATGGCGTCACGGAGTTTCTGATACTGTTCGGTGCTTTGGACAGATACTGAGAATGTATTTCCCGCATCGTAACCCCAATCACGCCGTGCGTTGTAGCGGGATTCGTCGAGGAAGAGGAGTGACCCCACGATGGTCTGAAAGGCAAAAAACAACTGAAAGCCCAACAATATCTTGGAGAACAAGTTGCTGGATCCCAACTTTTCATTGCCCCTGAATATGGCGATGGGCTGAAACTTGGAAATGTAAAAGGCAGGGTATGCTCCGGATAATAGACCAATACCGACCAGCAGGCTTGCAAAGAAGATGACCATGGTCAACGGATTCCCTGAGCGAAATTGTATATCCAGCGGTGGAATGAGGGCATCGAATCCTGGCACAAAAAGGAAATAGGCCAGGAGCGTACCTAGAACCAAGGCGAAAATACATTGCAAAACGTTTTCTACCAGAAATTGGTGGACGATCTGTTGCCTTACACCACCCATTGCCTTGCGCAATGCAATTTCCTTCAGCCGTTTTGTTGAGGAGGCAATGGAAATGTTCATGAAGTTGAAACAGGCCATAAAAAGTAGCAGGGCTGAAATCACGGAAAGGGCCAACCTTCCTGCAGGATGACTGCCACCACTTACAGGGCTCACGATCTCATATCCACGCAGGGAAATCTCCGTCCATGAGATAGGGAGGAAGCTTTCCACTTTCCATTCAGGGTTGCTGGCGACCTGAAGCTTTTGATAGCGGTCAAAAGATGCGTCCAGGTCTTTGATATCGCTATCCGGGCGCAGGAGCACGATGGTCGCATCTGTCAGATACTCCCAACCATACTTTTCTTCTGGTTTCAGATCGAAGAAGTTGTCAATGGACAGCAGGAAGTTGAAGGTCATCATTGCATTGTAGGGCTCTTTAGCGAGTACTGCTCCGACTACAAAGCGCTTGATGGTGCCGTCGGGAAACTTAAATGCCAATTCTTTTCCTATAGGATCCTGGTTGTCAAAATACTTGATGGCCATTTCCCTGCTGATCACCACATTCTTCTTGTCTTTCAGGACATCGCGGTTGCCATAGAGGATAGGAAAGTCAAAAATGTGCAGGATGGCTGGGTCTGCAAAAGAGAAGAACTCTTCGAATACATTATCCCCATATCGTACGTTGGCATTGGCGAATTCTATCCTGCAGTAGTCTTCTATAGATGCGTGATCCTTGGCCAGTGCAGGACCCAGGGGCATGGGTGAGTCACCCCAGATTTCCGTGCCATCTTCCTCTTCCACATAATTGGTGATTTGGTAGATGCGATCCTTCTTCGTATGGTATTGATCCATGCTGAACTGAAGATCGATAAACACGAAAGTTGTGATCGTGATACCCAGTGCCACAGCCAGACCGATGATGTTTATGGCTGATGAGACCATGTTCTTTTGCATATTCCTGAAACCAAGCTTCAGGTAATTGCGGAATAAGACAAGTCGATTCATTTTGATTGATTTTGAGTTTGACCTTTTGATATTGGACCACCGGAAAAACCGGAATACGTCCCAGATAAATTTGAGTTTTGCTGTCTTTTCGTTTTGAGTTTC
Source organism: Cyclobacteriaceae bacterium (assembly GCA_965601475.1). Lineage (GTDB taxonomy): Bacteria > Bacteroidota > Bacteroidia > Cytophagales > Cyclobacteriaceae > JAWPMT01. Next base: position 5,250,068 of record OZ271832.1, read on the forward strand.
GATCCTGCGATCAAATAGCTCATAAATGTCACCTTCTATCTCTTCGTGGTACCTTGGATTGCAATACCATCGAAGAAATCTCTCTGCCCAACGCGGTGGAGCAGGGTGACTCATATGGAAAAATTGAAAGTGAGATCAGGTATGCGCTGGTATAGGCTGGTTCTCAGTGCCATGTTATGGTCCAGGGCAAGCTTCCCTGCTTTGGTCAGGGTGAAAAGCCTCTTCCTTCTGCCGCCGCGCTCATTGGTGGAACCACCCATTCGAGATGCCAGCAACTGCTTCTCTTCCAGGCGACGCAGGACAGCATGTACAGCGCTGATATTCATGTCTCTACCTGTCCGGGACAGGATTTCATCCATGACCGCCACACCATAGGCTTCATCATACAAGGATCCTACTGTCAACAGTACTAATTCTTCCAGTTCTCCCAGATGTGTACCCTTCATGCTTTCAATTCTTATTAGTTGTTGAAAACGTGAAAGTAATCAATTAGTTGTACTTTTTATGAAAGTAATGGCTGCGATTTAGCTATGGCACTTACTGCAATTGAAGCGGAGAATGGACTCTAGTTACCCTTGAATTTGTCTATTCTACTTTCAGCTTCGGTTCTTGGAAAGGCATTATTGTCCAGGTTGACATCTGCAAGCTCCAAATTGGGATCGACCATGACATTAACCACCTCTTTTTCCTTGAGGAAGGCTCTTTTGAATTCAGCTTCGTTGTGTCGCCACACTTCGGCCGGAAGTCGGTCTATCTCTTTGGAGCCATCAGCAAAAGTCCATTCGATGATGATGGGCATCACCAAGCCACCTTTGTTCTTCAATGTCACCTCATATATGTTCTTACCCGCAACCCCGGCCATGACTTCGTCTTCATTCAAGCGGCTGAGGAACTGACCATAATTGTTTCCGGGTGTCGGAACCATGGTGATTTCCGTGGGCCCCTCGCTGAAATCATTGGCAGTGTCACCGCTGCCGGCGCCTTCAATATTGGCTTTGCCTTTCTTGACCTTATTCTCTACACCGACGTTCTCTTCGGTCACCTGATACCATTTCACATTGGCCAGTTCAATGTCTACATTATCCGTAGTGAAGTACCAGCCCCTCCAAAACCAGTCTAAATCGACGGCCGTCACGTCTTCCAATGTTCTGAAAAGGTCGGATGGATTGGGGTGCTTATATTTCCAACGATTGGCGTATTCCTTGAAAGCCTGATCAAATAGCTCCTCACCAACGATGGAGTTGCGCAGCATCTGAAATCCGACAGTGGGTTTTTGATAAAAATTCGCACCCATTTGGAAAAGCAGATCATTATCTGCGTTGGTCATGATTGGCCTTAGCACTTCCTTGTCTCCCTTCATGAAGTTGACAATGTCTTTCGGTTCCGTATGACTCCACTGCGGGTATCTCTCCTCCAGGGTCTTTTGGTGCAGGTAAGTGTTGAGCCCTTCATCCATCCACATCCATTTCCGCTCGTCGGAACTTACAATCATCGGGAACCAGTTGTGACCGACTTCATGAACGATGGTACTGGTCATCCCGCGTCGCGCCTGCTCGGAAATTTCCCCATTTTTGGGCCTTCCGCCATTGAAGGAAATCATGGGAAACTCCATACCAATATTGGAGGTATTGACGGATATGGCAGTAGGATAGGGGTAGTCAAAGGTGTAATTGGAGTATACTTCAAGGGCTTGCTTCACCGCATTGGTTGACTCCTCCGACCAGACAGGCATGCCTTCATTAGGATAGAATGACATGGCCATTACGGTATTGGAGGGTAGCTTCACAGCCTGGGCATCCCAGATGAACTTCCTTGAGCTTGCAAAGGCGACATCTCGTACATTCTTTGCAGAGAATTTCCAGGTTTTAGTTCCACTGGCCTTATCCGATTCGTTGGCTTTGGCCTCTTCCTGAGTCACTACCATAACGATCTCGTCAAAAGACTGACGTGCTTGATTCAGGCGTTGGATTTGCGTCCTGCTCAGCACCTCCCGCTCATTGGTTAGGGATCCGGTCCCCGCGACTATGTGATCGGAAGGGACGGTCAGTTCAACTTCATAATCTCCAAACTCCAATGCAAACTCTCCGAGCCGCTGGAACTGCTTGTTTTGCCAGCCTTCTGTGTCGTTGTACACCGCCATTCTTGGAAACCAATGCCCCAGGAGAAAGACTTTGTTGTCGTCGGCAGGGAAATATTCGTAGCCTTCCCGAGACAGTAGGAACTTGCCTCTGTCCGTTATGTAGTTTCTCCATGCGATCGAAAAGGTGATATTCTCACCTGACTTCAGTGGTGCTCTGAGGTCCAGCCGCATCATGGTATTATTTACCGTATAGGCAAGGTCTTGACCATCGTCATATTTCACACTTTTTATCTCTGTACCCGCCGGGAAATCAATAGGTCTCAGTATTCGTTGCATGGTCAGGGAATTGATGGAATCTTTGATGCCACCATAGATGTAGGAGAAATCCTCGTTTCCTTTCTTATTGACATTTTGCTCAAGATTGATCCACAAAAATTTGAGCTCATCGGGTGAGTTGTTGTAGTACGTGATGGTTTCTTCGCCTTCAAGAATGTTGGTATTCTCGTCTATGGATGCCTTGATGTTGTAGTCCGCCCTTTGTTGCCAATATTGAGCACCAGGGGCGCCTGAAGCCGTACGGTAGGGGCTTGGCGGGTCGAGGAGCCGGTCGATGGCTTCGAATTTGCCCGCATATTTTGGGGTCTCCTGAGCGAATATGGAGACTGACATTGTAATGAAAAGCGTGAATAGAAGATGTTTGCTTTGCATGCTGAATCTGGATTTGGCTTCGAAACTAATAAACACTCAGATTGAAATAGGGTTATTTCCACCAATGGTATGAATGAACTTCTCAAAATCGAATTGCGCGTGAATATCAGCATTGGACTACTCTTGATATTTTCAATGCTGGCCAACCTGGTCCAGGCGCAGGTAGATCCTTCGACCGTAGAAATCCTGAGAGATGAATGGGGAGTTCCGCATGTCTACGCCCAAACGGATGCAGGTGCGGCCTATGGCCTGGCCTGGGCACACGCCGAAGACGATTTTGAAACCATGCAACTTCCGCTACTCTCCGCCAAACAAATGCTGGGTTTGCACTTAGGCCCGAGGGGTGCCGGAGTTGACTATGTGGTGGAGCTACTTCGTCTCGATGAAACCGCCCGGGCATATCAGGAGCAGGTGAGCCCGGCCTTCAGAGCTTTGGTCCTTGCTTATGTCCAGTCCATCAATCGTTTTGCAGAAAGGTATCCCGACAGGGTGTTGGTGAAAAAGGCCTTTCCTGTAGAGGAGCTCGATGTTTACAAAGCCTATGGGTTGTCTTTGGCAGTCATTTCCGGTGCAGACGAGACGATCAGTCAGCTCCACCAGGGTGAGATTGAGCCAGTACTGCGTGGGGTAGGGTCAAATGCCTTCGCCCTGGCACCTGCAAAGACAGTCGAAGGACAGACATTCCTGGCAGTGAATTCACATCAGCCCCTGGAGGGTCCGGTGGCCTGGTATGAGGCCCATATGGGTAGTGATGAAGGCTTGAATGTAATGGGTGGGCTTTTTCCTGGTGCTCCTGTGGTACTGCATGGCACCAATGCCAACCTTGGCTGGGCGCATACGGTCAACCATCCTGATAAGATTGATGTGTATCAGTTGGAGATAAATCCCCAGGACAAAAACAGTTACAAAATCGATGGTCAGTGGCAACCACTACAAACAGATAAGGTGAAGCTGCCTTTCAAAATATTCGGTGTTCGGTTTTCCGTGAAAAGGGAGGTGCTTTGGTCGGAATTCGGCCCGGCGATGCGAAATAAAAAAGGCGTATTTGCCTTTCACCTGAGCACCATTGATGAAATCGGAGCGTTGGAGCAATGGTATGAATTGAACAAAGCCAGGGATTTCTCAACTTTCAAAACGATCCTTTGAGATGTCAGGAATCCCGGATTCAACATTGTGTATGGCGATCGTGAGGGTAACATTGCCCATTTTGGTTATGGTAAAATACCGAAGCGGGCACCTGGACCTGACTGGAAAGGCGTCATTGCCGGTAATCAGTCAAAACACGCAATCCGGGAGTATCATGACTTTGAGGCCCTGCCAAAAAATGAAAACCCCGCGAGTGGGTTTGTTTTCAATACCAACAACAGCGCCTTTTCCAGTAGTGCCAGTGGAAGCAATCCCAAGCCAGGAAACTATGACAAGACCATGGGTTTTGATCAATGGGAAAACAACCGCAGCCTTCGTTTTCTGGATTTGATTTCAGAGCATTCAAAGGTGGATTATGGGACTTTCAAGCAAATCAAATATGACATTACTTTACCGGAGTTACTGGAATATCCGATTGATGTCAACCCGTTGTTTGATCCAGCTTTTATTCCGAAACCCCCCCAGGCGCAAAGGATCAAAGCGATTATTGAAAGCTGGGATCGTACGGCATCTATCTCCTCAGTAGGTCCTGCGCATCTGATTCTTACCTATCAGTTCCTGCAGCAGCTGCGTCCGACCGCTTACAAGTCCCGTTACAGACCCACAGCGGAGCAGCTGGAGGAGGCGCTGGTGCAGACTGACAAGTACCTGACCAAGCACTTCAGGAAAATCGAAGTGACCCTGGGAGAATTCCAATTCCTGGTCAGAGGTGATCGACAATCACCGATTTGGGGTATGCCGGACGTTTTAGCGGCCATCCATAGTGGACCTTACAAGCAAGGTCGTAGAAAGGCCATTGCTGGGGAGTCTCACATTATGATGATACGCTATCCTTCGACAGGGTGGCCGATCATTGAAACTGTGAACGTTTATGGTGCTTCAAACCAACCCGAAAGCCCACATTATGCCGATCAAATGGACCTTTTTCTCAATCAGGAATTGAAACCCATGACCCTGGATTGGGATGTCGTGCGTGCGCAGGCTGTTCGCGCTTACCATCCGGAGTGACTACCGGCCCTTGATCCAATGGATAAATTTTGACACCTCCGGATGAGCACAAATCGCATCCAAGGTGTTGTAGGTCCTGCCAAGTTCTTTTTCCGTAAATAACACATGTAAGTGGTCATGGCACTCGCGGCAGATATCAATCCCAGCAAACAACCTTTGCTCACGGGTGAAGTTCTTTTTGAACCATTTGTTAGTGTGCACCTTTTTGGGAATGAGATGGTGAAACGTGAGCAAACGCCAGCGAGCACACATCGCGCAATTTCCTTCTCGCTTATTCTTCACGCTATATTTAACCCAATATGATCTCTTTTTGATTTTTGTCAGGTGCTTTTTCTATTTCGGAGGTATTTTTTATTTTCCCACCTTTCCATGAAACCAGCTAGTCATATCTTTTTTTGTGCCCTTTTGTTGTTGGGGTGCGAGAGGCGTGAGGAAGGGATACGCTTCGAAGATTATGACTACAGGTACGATCAATGGCGAGAGTATCTTGGCGGGCCGGATCGGAATCACTATTCTATTTTGGATAACATATCGAAGGAGAACATCCTGGACCTGGAGGTGGCATGGGAGTTTTCCGTTGCCGATAGTGGTCAGATGCAGGCAAATCCAATTGTGGTGGATTCTGTGCTGTACCTCGTTTCTGCCGGCTTGACCATTCATGCCTTACATGCAGGTACTGGCAAAGAAATCTGGCGGAATCGAGACACTGTGAATGAGTGGCACAATGCGTCTCGAGGAGTCGCCTTTTGGAGTGATAGCCTGGAATCCAGAATATTCTTCACCAGGGGCAGCAAACTTCTGGCGGTAGATGCCCAAACCGGAAACGGGATACCGACATTTGGAAGTGACGGGTCTGTGGACCTGAGGCTGGGATTGCCAGACTATGCTGCTGATCGATTTGTGGGTTCCACGACGCCTGGCACAGTATATAAGGATTTGATTGTCATGCCCATAAGGGTTGGTGAGGGCTATGGAGCTGCACCGGGAGACATCAGGGCGTACGATGTGCGGACTGGCGAGATCAGGTGGACGTTTCATACCATTCCCGGACGGGGGCAACTGGGATATCAGACCTGGGAGCCGCGCAATGCCCGCGAATCCGAATCCGTAGGTGGTGCCAATAATTGGGCCGGCATGGCCATTGATCCGGAAGCGGGTATTATCTACGTTCCCACAGGTTCTGCGGCTCCGGATTTTTACGGAGGACAAAGGCGGGGTGATAACCTCTTTGCCAATTGTCTGCTTGCACTGAATGCCAATACAGGTAAACGATTGTGGCATTACCAAATGGTACATCATGATATTTGGGATCGCGATCCACCCGCGCCTCCCAATCTCCTGTGGCTCGAAAGAAATGGTGAAAAAGTCCCTGCGGTAGCGCAAATCACGAAGCAGGGCTTTGTTTTCGTCTTCCATCGCTATACAGGTGAACCATTATTCGAAATAGACGAAGTACCCGTACCATCCTCCAATCTCGTCGGTGAACAGGCGGCCCGAACTCAACCGATACCCAGGCTCCCCCGACCCTTTGCCAGGCAGATAGATGAGCTTACGGAGGAGGATATCAGCCCTTTTGCGCCAGATCGCGAAGCACTCCAACAACAATTTCGAGGCTTCATCAGACAAACCTACCGACCACCGGATACAAATCCAGCGTTACTTCTTCCAGGATATGATGGGGGAGGTGAATGGGGTGGCGCTGCCGCAGATCCTGAGCAAGGTATCTTATATGTGAATAGCAATGAAATGGCCTGGGAGCTGCGAATGGCTCCGACAACGATACTTCAGGAGATATCCCCAGGAGCTAGCTTGTATCAAAGATATTGCAGTAGTTGTCACTTGCCAGATCGAAGTGGTTCTGAAGCCAGTGGATATCCTTCTCTTCTCAATGTGGAAGAGCGTTTGAATAGATCAGCTATCCGGGAGTTGATTCTAAATGGTCAAGGCATGATGCCTGGATTTGCACAGTTGTCTATTCGTGAAAGCGATTTGTTGATTGATTTCCTCTTGGATATTGAGAAGGAAGTGGTTGAGGAGGAGAGTACAGTCGATCCGAAATTGCCATATCGTCATACAGGCTATAGCAAATGGCTGGATGGTAATGGACTACCTGCCATAAGCCCGCCTTGGGGGCAACTCCATGCCATCGATCTAAATGATGGCAGTTATATTTGGACTAAACCATTGGGACACGCACCATCATTGGCAGCCAAAGGCATTAATGATACGGGAATTGAGAGCTATGGGGGACCTGCGATTACCGCTGGCGGGCTCATTTTCATTGCCGGAACCAAGGATGGCTACTTCCGTGTTTTTGATCGTGAGACCGGCGATTTGCTTTGGGACTATGAGCTACCTGCGCCAGCTTTTATGACGCCCTCGATCTACGCTTGCGGTGGCAAACAATACGTCGTCGTGGTATGTGGCGGTGAGAAATTGGGAACACCAAAAGGAAACAAAGTTCTGGCCTTCAGTCTATGAGAAGCGATAAATATTTTAATCAAAATGGCATTGCCCTCGACGGATACGACGTGTTGGAATTGAATTTGCGTCAGCGCCTTCAAAAGGGTCAGGAGGCTTTTTCGACGGAATGGGAGGGTGTCATCTGGCGGTTCCATAGCGAAAGTAATCTAAAACGCTTTAAGGAAAACCCTACAGTCTATGCCCCCGCATATGGTGGCTATTGCGCCTATGGCGTTTCGCTTGGCTACAAGGCACCACCGGATTTTCGGGCATTTTCTGTTATCGAAGGCCGCTTGTTTTTTAATTTCAGCCGCTACATTCAGGCACATTGGATGGCTCAGCACGAAAGGCGCATTGAGGTAGCAGATGAGCGATGGAAGGGCATAGCTGATCAGGAGATGATCAGTGTATTTAAGCCATGGATCGACCTGAAGTATCGATTATGCAAATTACTGGGATTGCAATTCTTTGAAGAAGTCTAACCTGGTGGACGGATTATGATCTCAAACGAATTCAGGCTCAGTCATTGTCGTCTGTGCAGGAACAGGAAATTGAACCCCAAGTATGGCGTGGTTTGTGGGTTAGATCCACTCCCTGAGTTCAAAGAAGATAGATGTCCTGCTTTCAATCCTGACCATACCGAAGCTGAATACCTGAGTAGAATTCGCCATGAAGCCGTAGCGGAGGAAGAGAAGGAAAAGGAAGCCTGGGTGGCAAAGATCTACTGGAATATACTGCTTACAGGCATTCCTATCATCATAGGCCTGATAACCCTCAACAAGTTCGAGGAACGCAACATCAACTATCGGTGGACTTTGGGGACAACCTATGAAATTTCTCAAGAATTTTCGTTTCAAAGCCCTTTCCGAGAAATCAAGTATCGCCACTTCAGATATCGGGTAAACGGAGAACTGTATGATACGAAGTCTGAAGTGGATTTCGATATTGTCGATGCCAAGGCCGATCATCATAACTATTTTGTGCAGTTTGAAACATCCAACCCGGGCAATGCCAGGATCATCGATTTCAAAATGGCTCCTTACTACCTGACACCAGAAGATTTCCCTGAGAATGGCGTGTCAAAGGATTCACTGAAGGTTTTCATCAAGGGTAAAATGGAGGAACGTAAACGTTCCTGGTGGCGATAATAAATCAATACAAAGGAGATGGCTAATCGTTCGTATTTCGGGCCTTGTTCATGCTCCGAACGGCCCGCTCGATGCCTCTCGGTGTAAGGGGAAACATGGGAAATACTTGCATGATGGCCTGGATCGTGTATGTCATCGGCCAGTATTTCAAGGGTTCGGGATTTAGCCACACAGACTTTTTGAATCGGTCGTGGATGGCGTGCAGGGTTTGAAAACTATCCCCCGTAAGTTCATAGGGAGCCATGGCTGCATCTCCAATGATGAATACACGGTAGTTCTTGTCCAACTTCAAAAATCTTGGAATCGTTAACCGATCTCGACGGCGCTCGTCGGTGTAGACAACGTTGTAAATGGTATTGTGAAAATAAAATACCTGCAGGTCATGCGCGAAGCGGGTTTTCATTTTGCGGAACAATTCCTGCACGGTACGGATGTATGGTGCCATGGAATAACCCCCGTTATCGATCATCACGATCACTTTAAGATCTTCAAAGTTCTCACTGCCCAGTTCCGGTAAGAACAGGCCGCCTCGTTTCACGCCTGTTTTGATGGTTTTGGGGATATCAAGTCGCTCTTCGGCACTTTCTTCGATTACACCCTTGATACCGGCAAGCGCAGCGTCGATATTGTTGTCACTGAGTAGCTCGTCTTTGTTTACCGGGAAGTAGTGAGGATCGCCCATGGCCTTTCGCGCCATACGGCCGCCGCCAGTACCACCCACGCGGATACCCTGTTTTGCGGCGCCCCCATGCCCAAAAGCTGAGATCCCGCCAGTGCCAATCCAATGGTCTCCGCCTCCGTGTCGGGTGCGTTGTTGATCCTTTATTTTGTCCAGACGATCCAGCAATTCTTCCAGGCTGATATCGGAATAATCAGCCATCTTCTCCAGGTCACGTTCGACGACTTCTTCAGACTCATTTTCAGGGTCTTCGTCGCTTTTGTCGGCTTCATTCTTGTCGATGATGTCCTTTCCCGAAATGATTTCCTTGATGTCGTAGTGGGTAAGGTGTACCTGGTCCAGGAAGCGAGTTACGAGAGATTCGTCGTCCTCAAGATCAGGCTCCTCCACATATTCGTGCTTCCACTTTTGGAAAGTTTCCGATCGAAGAATGGCATCTTCCAATGTTTCTCCTGGCTTTACATCGATATTCAGGAAATAGTCATAGTAGGCCTTTGTGAACGGGCCTAAATCTTCAGGTGACTTGACAATGGCACACTTGAGCACATTGTGGAGGTCCCCCAATGTCTTCACAAGACCTTTGGACATGGATTTTCTTAGTAATAGAAGTGTCCTTACGTCTGTTTTGAGTCCATAGGACCTGAATGTTTGTGGTAATGAGCTCAGCATATCAATTGTTTGAAAACCCTAAACTTCCGGCGCCCAGCATCCTGGCCACCTTGTCCATGTCAGCCTGGGTCTTGATCAGCGCTCCAACGCCTTCCAGACCTTCGATTTTGGCTACAGCCTCCTCAGGCTGAGTGTCTTTCATGTATTTGAGCCAGTTCAGAATCTCGCGTGTTGTAGGCGCTCTCTCCAAGCCAATTCTTCGCAAATGGTAGAAAATATCCAAGGCCGCGTTCACAACTTTCTCCTCCAGATTGGGATGGTGCTTTTCCACGATCTTGCCCATGGTTGGAGCTTCCGGGAAATCGATGTAGTGATAGATACAACGTCCCTTGAAAGCTGTGGGTAGCTCCTGTTCGCGGTTGGAAGTGATGACGATCGTGGGCATTTCCTCTTCCGTGGATTCAACCACTTCACCCGACTCAGGCATAATGAATTTCCTATGGCTCAGCGCATACAGCAAATCGTTCGGAAATTCCCTGGGTGCTTTGTCAATCTCATCAATGAGCAATACCGAGTTGGGACTGCTGTAGGCTTCGGCAGCAGGCCCTTTCACCACATAATCTTGCAGTCGTTCAGGATTACGCCCCCCGGTAGACAGGCGAGAGGCTAGTCCTTTTTCTTCCCGTTCGGCATTTTGAATCTCGATCTGGGAATCGCGGAGGTACTTCACATGATCAAATCGCGCAACAAACTGTTCAACATTGCTTTTGGAACCCACGGGATAAACAAACAGCTCGAGACTTCGATCTTTCGCGTAGTGCAATGGTAATTCTGTTTTGCCGGTCCCAGGCTCACCTTCAATGAGCAAAGGCATGCCAAGTGTGCGCGCCATATGGAAGGCTTGGGCCAATGCCGGATCACATAAATATTTTGCGGACCCAGTCCAAAAAGAAGTTTCTGCCATGTCCTAAAACTAATGCAATCTTAACTCTGAATAAACAATAAAAGTTGCCAAACCCAAATGCCACTCCCTTTAAGGATTGTTATGTATTACGTCAGTGGGTGCGCAGCTATTATGTTCATCAGGCCTTCCTTGTACATATCATAACTTGCGGCCAGATGAAGCGCTTCCTTCAGAATTTGCGGAGTCCCCATCCCCTTGGTTTTGGCTGGGCGTACGCCCTGGTACCAGCAGGGGCAGTATTCTTCATACTCGTTGGATTGGCACCTTACGGGTTTGCTGAAGTACCACTGGGCGCCAGAATCCTGAAAGCTCTTCCTTTTGCTACAATCACGGCGATGGCAGCACCCCTGAGCCTGTGGTTGGCAAAACTGCTCGTTCCAGGGTGGATGACCGAAGCCAACTGGACGGTAGGCCGGGAGATCGTTTACAATGTGTATGATGTGGCGATGATCGGATTGCTCAATACCCTATATCTGTATTTCGCCTATCGCCCGCAGGAAAGTTTTATTGACACGCTTGCCAGGTTAGAATCGCATACATTCGTTGTGGGTATTTTGCCAGTCCTTGCGCTGATAGCCCTAAAACACCAGAAGGCCTTGCGCCAGCAACTGGAGCTAGCGAAGTCTCTCAATGAAGAGTTGCGGGCTCATCCACTTTCAATGCAAGTTTCGGCTACGGTACGGCTACTTGATGAAAAAGGAGCTTTCGAGATTCAATTGCTACCTCAGCACATCTTATACCTAAAGGCTGACGGCAACTACGTGGACGTGGTATTTCAAGAAAAGCCAGGGACCACAATGAAGAAAATTATTCGAAATCGCCTGAAGCAGCTCTATGATTTCCTTCCTTCTGAGGGATTCTATCAATGTCACAAGAGCTACATTGTCAATATTCAGCACATCATACGATTCGAAGGCAATGCGCGTGATCTAAAATTGATCATGGCCGGCGATGCCATCATACCAGTGGCACGAACGAGGTCCACCACATTACTCACTGTGCTACGCGGACCTGACCAGTCGTAACAGCCAGCTGCCCTTACATCCCAAAAAGGCGGAATTGGCAGTTTAGGCGGGGAGCTCGCTCGTAATGTTGTCGAAAAAAGTTATGCCAGATTCCAGGAGAGTTGTTGTGCTCGATGTGCTGAGAGGTTTTGCCATCCTAGGCATTCCACTGATGAATATTCAAAGCTTTGCCATGATCAGCCAGGCTTATCTTAATCCCACAGTTTACGGAGACCTGACCGGTTTGAATCTGGGCATTTGGCTCTTCAGTCACGTCGTGGCCGATCACAAATTCATGACCATATTCTCTTTGCTTTTCGGTGCGTCGACCTTGATGATCGTGGGTAACCTGGAGTCCAGGGGATTGCGTCCCTGGCCAGCCCATTATCGTAGGAATTTTTGGCTGCTTATAATCGGCCTTTCACACGCCTATCTGGTTTGGTACGGCGATATCCTGGCACCGTATGCCGTTACGGCATGGCTCGTCTATCCCTTGAGAAAAATGAAAGTCCCACATTTAGCGGCTTTGGGGTTGATCTTTTTCTCCGTCAGCAGCATTTCGGACCTTGTATCGGGACTGAGTTTGTTGCAGGCCCCAGCGGAAACTGTCAAGGCCATGCAAGGGGCCTGGAATCCTACGGATGCCCAAATAGAGCGGGAGTTATTGGCCTACCAGGGTGATTTCCGTAGCCAGTTAACTCAAAGGATGCAAACGACCATTTTCATGCAGACACAGTACTTTCCCGGGCACTATCTCTGGCGGATTCTTGGATTGATGCTGTTGGGAATGGCAATGTTCAAATCAGGCTTTATTACCGGGCAGCTGGAAACTGCATTTTATCAGAAGGTATTGCTGCTAGGTGGCGTTCTGGGCCTGAGTCTGGTGGTAACGGGGTTGATTTTCAATTTCCATCACCAATGGAAGCTCCAATATGCGATGTTGCTAGGGAGCCAGTTCAACTATTGGGGGAGTCTTGGTATGGCGATGGCCTACATGAGTGCGGTGGTATTGATCTGTCGCCAGGGTCTGTTTCCTGCGATTACATCCAAACTGGCGTCTGTAGGCAGGATGGCACTCAGTAACTATCTCTTGCAATCTTTTTTCTTCGCTACCCTTTTCTACGGTTTTGGTTGGTTTGGTCGGCTGGATCGGATTCATCAGTTTTTGTTGGTTGTTATGGTCTGGCTGGTACAACCACTGGTAAGCGACTGGTGGCTGAGGCATTTCCAATATGGACCTTTCGAATGGGTTTGGCGCAGCCTGACCCAGGGGAAAATCGTTAAGATCAGGTGGTAGCGTGCGCGCTGCATACCTATCTTTAGAAAGTAGATTATTACTTCAATGACGGAATCCCTCAGTCAATGCATACTCTCCCAGGTGCCCATGGGGCAAGACAGGCTTGTGAAAATTTTGGATGCCTTTGAGCCAATATCCCTGAAAAAGGGAGACTTTTTCCTGAAACCCGGCAGCATCTGCAGAAGAATGGCTTACATCGAGTCAGGATACTTGCGGATGTTTGACATTGTCAATGGCAAGGAAATTACCTTTTGGATTGGTAGTGCAGGCCGCTTTATCACATCCCTTTCCAGCTTCGTATTCCAGTCAGAAAACCATTGGAATATCCAGGCCATAACTGATTGTCAGCTTCACGTAATCGGCCGCGCTAAACATGAGGCGCTTTGCCAATCTGAACCGAAGTGGCTGGAGTTTGACAACCTATTACTAGCGCGTTCATTTGCCTTGCTGGAGCAAAGCTGGTTGGCCCAACTTCATACCACCGCACAGGAGCGTTTCGAAGACCTGATGGAGAACCAACCTGATATTTTTCAGAACGTGCCGCTCCAATACATTGCTTCCATGATTGGTATTGCTCCCGAATCTCTCAGTAGACTCAGAAAAAATCTTACAGATACGACTTCTTAACATTTGTCAAGTAGCGCCTTAGTCAGGTCCTTCAGCTTTGCTTCCAGAACAAAATGGAAACAAGTAATGACGCGTTTACAAACCTACCTTTTGACAAATGCAATTTTCTCAGGTTTTTCGGGAGTAGTCCTGGTTGCGTTTAGTACCCGTACTGCAGCAATCTTTGGTGTGCCTGATAATCAAAGCTTCGTAATCATAGGCTTCGGCCTACTCTTATTTTCAGCCTCAGTGTTCCTGGAGACCGTGAAGCAGCGGGCGATGGCTGTATTGTGGATTATTGTTCAGGATATGATATGGGTGGTTGGCAGTATTTCGATTTTGGTGTTGAAACCTTTTTCTATTACCAACTCGGGTGAATGGATTATTGCTGTCGTGGCCTTCGTGGTTCTGCTAATGGGTGTGTTGCAGGCTACAGCGCTCTCTAAGGTGGATGGTATTGGCGATGGAAAGAAAAGGCTCAGTTACAAAAAGCCCTTTCAAGCTGACCGTTCAACGGTCTGGGCAGTGATTGCTGATATTGGTAACTACCACCTTGTAGCTCCCAACATAGATGATGTAAAAATTGTCTCCGGGGCAGGGAAGGGGCTTGTAAGAAATTGTGCGCAAGGTGGAAAACACTGGACGGAGACTTGCACACTATGGGAGGAAGGTCACCAATATGCATTTGAAGTGAATACGGCGGCTCCTGATTATCCCTTTCCCCTCAATCAACTCAAAGGTACCTGGAAGCTGGAAGCAATGGAGCAGGGGACGCTGGTTGACATGAGCTTCGATTTTCGCTACAGGCAGGCATGGCAAAATTTGCTGTTGCATCCCCTGATGCGTTGGAAGTTTTCCAGCATTGTGGCGGAGTTGTTTGAAAACTGGGAGAAGCAGATCTACGCGGCGCAGATGGCAGAGTTGCGCGCCTCCTGATTGAGAAATGACTTAGTATTTTTGGAATGATCCTGGACCCGGCCTGTTGCCAGGTCCAGTTGCATCAGGAGACAATGAAAGTAATATATTTCTGTTGCTTACTGACCATTGGGCAAGGGGCGTTTCTGGCGCTGCATATGATGCTTTCCTCTGGAAAGGCTTTCCGACCCATGAGCATCCTGGCCTTGGTCGTCCTGATAGAGGTTTTTACACTGTACGATGAAGTATTACTTTTCTTCGGCGGCAGTCAACTTCCGATATCCCTTTATTACTTTGGCACACCGCTGTTGGCAGCAGTTGGCCCCATGCTGCTGGGTTACGCACACCTATCGTCAGGGGTTCGAACGAGACCAAAACCCATTTGGATCTTGCACCTTTCTCCCGCGCTTGCGGCCTTTGCCCTGGCTGTCGTAAACTACCACATCTTACCATATGCCGAAAAGGAAGCGTACCTGGTTTTTTTTCGTGAGACGTTGACGGAGAGCAATAGCAGCAGGCCATGGATAGAAGTGGTGATCAATAGCCTCTTTCGTATCTATTTTTTGACCTACCTCGCGATGGCCTGGAGGTATCTTAAAACCAAAGTTGACCGTTATCAGTCCCGCGTCACCCTTGGCTTTGTGCAATTCCTGATTTTGGGACTGATGTGTATTGCTTTGATGGCTCTGCTGATAGGTTTTTCCTGGTCATGGTCACCTGTGTTTTCTGTTGGGAGGTTAGCGGTATTTCTTGTGATCTTCGCTTCTCACATCTTCGGTTTGACCTATCTCTATTTTAGTCCGCCGAAAAAGCTTACCCAGACTGACAAATACCGACGGTCTGGTCTCTCGCCAGCGGAGGAACAAGACATTCGCCAAAAGCTGGAAGCGGCCTTCAATCAGGACAAGGCCTTTAAGGATCCCCTCTTGACTTTGCAAAAACTGGCTAGGAAGACCGAAACGAACGGGCACTACCTCAGCCAGGTTATCAATTCTGTCTACGGCAAATCTTTCAATGAACTGATCAATTCCTATCGTTTGGAGGAAGCCAAGCGATTGCTATCCGAAAAGAATAATCATTCCGTCGCTGATATGGCCAGCTTGAGTGGCTTCGCCTCGGCCTCTTCATTTTTTCGTTTGTTCAAGAAAGCTACTGGTGTTACGCCAAGCCAATTTCGCGAGCAACAGAAATCAGATAGGTAACTCTCATCCTATCGGCAGCGACTTGGAGACTCGGTTAAGTTCTTTCAGTCACCCGTTTATTCGAAGCAAAAAACTTGTATGACGATGAGACGACAACTGATTTTCCTTTGCTTCATAACCGTGGGAGTGTTGGCCTGGGCACAACCCACATCCACGCGTTTGGCGACGACCTCCATCCAGACAGACTTCAATCTGATCTTTCTCCCTATTCAGATAAATGGTGAAACGGTCCATATGATCATGGACACAGGAGCTGGGTTCAGCGTGATTGATGAAAAAGTAGCGGAGCAACTTGATCTGAAAATTGACAATGTCAGGATCATGGAACGCCCAGGAGGCAATGTACGACTGGGAAGCATTGAACAACTTGAATATACCATTGAGGAGGTGCAGGGTACCATGCCGATAGCTTCGGCTAATTTGTCCGAAGGTGGGTTCAATGATTACATTGGTAGACCATGTGCTGGGATTTTGGGATTTGACTTCATCAGCAGGTACGCATTCGAAATTGACTATGTAGCCAATACAGTCACCATACTTGACCCGAGGGCAAACCGAACAGGGCAGGGGGTCCGTGGGGAAATAATGATGCGTGAGGGGATGCCTGTTGTCGAAGGCCTTATTTCAGAAAGGGGACAGGAAATACCAGGGAACTGGCTCATTGATACCGGAAGTATGATGAGTGTGGGGCTCAATGAATCCTATTATCAGAAACATCTCCGGCATTCGGTTACGCCCAGGGAGTCTCTTGCAGTAGGTTTTGGAGGGAGTACTCCAGGTCAGATGTATAAATTGGCTGGCTTTAACTTACTAGGCTTTCAGTTCAACGAAGTGGTAGCTGGCCACGCTGAAGATGGTATCAACGATGAGACTTTTGATGGCGTATTGGGAGGGGAGCTCCTGAGTCGATTCAAGATTTACATCAACTACACTGCGAGTGAAGTCTACCTTCAACCCAACGACCGGTTTGAGGCTCCCATTCGCTGGGATTTGAGTGGTATGCTGTTGGCTCATACGGCCAAAGGGATCGAAGTCCTGCACGTCTACGCAGATTCACCTGCAGCAGAGGTTGGGATCATTGCGGGGAACATCATTATGCGTATCAATGGTGATACGGCAGAAGGGATCGGACTACCAGCAATTTGGCGGATGTTTCATGATGGGGAGAAAAAAAGCTTTCGGTTAGAAGTCAGAGACGACAACAAATTAGCAGCAAGAACGATCGTACTTCGAGACTATTTCTAGGCGGCGATTAGCCTGACGGCAACCAACTCATAGGGGAGGATTTCAACTTCAGTGTTATCCTTTGACAACCGCTCTTCCCTCATGGCAAAAAGAAGCGCTTTCGAATGCCTTTTCCTTTCATTGATTCTGATCAGTTCCTGTTCTAAGGGGCCTGATCCATCCAACCAGGAATCCGCATTCGTGCGCAATGCACATAGCATGGTATATCACGCTGGAGATTCGCTGATCTATGCTTTTGGCGGTGCCAACGCACGGGAGGTCCTGTCAGACTTATGGACATTGGAAAATGGGTCCTGGCAAAAGGTGAGCCCGGATACTACTCCGGCGCCCCGGACATTTGCCGCTTTGGTATACGATGATGTCGCCAATCGCCTGATTCTATTTGGCGGAAGCAAGGTGTTGTTCGGTGACGGACCATCAGTAAGAAACCTGCTCAACGATACGTGGCAGTTTCACGAAGGCCAATGGCAACAATTGTTGACTGTGCATTCACCGTCTCCCAGGGCTGAGATGTCGATGGCGTATGATTCGAAACGTAACGCTATGGTCCTTTTCGGTGGGTATACCATTGAAAATGGTGAATACGTGAAGTTGGCTGACACGTGGGAGTTTCGAGACGGTGACTGGGAGTTGGTGGGCGAATCCGGACCTTCACCTCGCCATGGCGCCGGCGTGGTCTATGATCCAACTAGAGAAACCGTGTTACTCTTTGGCGGAAGCACTGAGGATAAGCAATATGGTCCATCAAAGGGCGAGACCTGGCAATGGGACGGCCGGGTTTGGCTCCAAGTAGATATGGATCAACCTTTGGGTGTATTCAATGCCGCAATGGCCTGGGACAAATCCAAGAGAGCAGTGATCCGGT
Source organism: Cyclobacteriaceae bacterium (assembly GCA_965601475.1). GTDB lineage: Bacteria > Bacteroidota > Bacteroidia > Cytophagales > Cyclobacteriaceae > JAWPMT01. Next base: position 5,268,007 of record OZ271832.1, read on the forward strand.
TTGGTGGCTGGAATGGCGATTCCAGGATCAATGAAACGTGGGAACTGTCTGGGAACCGGTGGGTCCGGGTGGCTACCAAGTTGAGTCCTGATGCTCGAAATCACAGTGCATTGGTTTACGACGAGTGGAATGAACGTCTGGTCCTTTTCGGCGGTCATGACGGTAAAAATGTCTTTGGAGATGTCTGGACTTTCCAAAATGGCGCGTGGAATCAACTAGTTGATGCGTCTCCTGTCAGGCGGATCCGCAACGGTCACTGAGCCTGTCTGGGGAAGAACTCTATTGAATTTAGCTGGCGGCCAGGCACTGCTACTTGCCCCGTATCCTATGATTTGCCAGGGCCACCATGCTAAAAAGTACAACTCAAAGACTGACAGTTATCCTTAAATGCTTTTGCTTCCCAACAAAAGGAGTGAGGCCAGGATCAAGTTTAGGGAAAGTCAATTCATAGTCTTCGGCTTGAATGGTTATTCAAAGTTTGTCGATTGCTGACGTCCATACCAGCGCATTTCACCTATTTGATGATTTAGGTACATCGCCTAATTTGGCAGCAATACCCATAGGACCTCCCGTAAAGAGATAGGTTATCTTTAGCCGCGTTATAAAAAGCCGTATCAGTCTAGAAAGATGAACCTCCAACCCCTGATTGAGTACATCACAAAATACATTGCTTTGAGCCAGGCGGACATCGAACTTCTGGAGAGCGAAGTGAAATTGCGGAGTTTGCTAAAGGGACAATATCTTGTGCAGCAGGGTGATGTCTGCCGATACGAGAACTTTGTGCTTTCGGGCTGCACCAAGACTTTCTTCGTCGATCAGGATGGTAACGAACATGTTGTCATGTTTGCTTTAGAAAACTGGTGGACCGCTGATTTGGGTAGTTTCATTTCCCAGGAACCGGCGGAATACAATGTTCAATGCCTGGAAAAGACCACATTGGCTCAGTTTTCGGTACCTGCTTTGGAGCGGCTTTATGATCGCATTCCCCGATTGGAGCGATTTTTCCGAATCATCTTACAAAATGCCTTTGTTGCTTCTCAGCAACGCATCGTTAGAAACCTGAGTCTACCGGCAAAGCAACGCTACCTGCTTTTTGTTGAGCAGAATCCGGAAATCGAGCAGCGCGTACCTCAATACCTTATTGCGTCCTACCTGGGTATCACCAAGCAATTTTTGAGCAAGATCCGAGCGGAAATCGCCGCTGATCGGTCCAATTAGTTAATCTAGATTAACTGCTTTTTTTCTCCTACCGGAATTTTTCGGAATGGTTGCTGGCTGAGCTTTGAGGGACAATTTCAAACAAAAAGATATGTCCGATCTAATGAAAAAAATCAATGACCTCAATGGGCTGGTCTTGCAAGGAAAGACCCTTGAGGCTTTTGAAAAGTACTACCATGAAGACGTGGTAATGCAGGAGAACGAGGCTGACCCTACAGTGGGGAAGGCGGCGAATAGGGAACGGGAGGAGCTCTTTCTTTCAAATCTACTCGACTTCCGTGGAGCTGAGGTGGTCAAGGTGACAGCCGGTGAGGGTGTGACCATGGTGGAATGGCACTATGATTTCACACACAGAGAATGGGGCGTAAGGAATTATACCCAGGTTTCGGTGCAGGAATGGAAGGATGGGTTGATTGTCAAAGAGAAATTCTACTATCATGATTGAGGTATCTGGATTGAAGCAGTGGACCTTGCAGACAACGAACAGCATGGCTCCCCTCATCATTCGCGTCATGCTAGCCGCGGTCGTATTTCCACATGGCGCCCAGAAGCTTTTTGGATGGTTTGGGGGCTATGGTTTTTCGGGAACGATGGGATTCTTCACCGAAACCATGGGCTTGCCATGGATCATGGGTTTTTTGGTGATAGTGTTGGAATCCCTCGGTGCCCTGGCGCTTCTGTTCGGGATTGGCACCAGATTCTTGGCCCTTGGCTACATTTTCCTGGTGCTAGGCATCATTTTCTCTTCGCATGCCCAATACGGCTTTTTCATGAATTGGTTTGGAAATCAGCAGGGAGAGGGGTATGAGTACTTCCTGCTTTGGCTTGGTATGGCCGTCAGCTTGTTGATTAGTGGTGGAGGAAGGCTAGCGCTGGACCGGCTTCTGGTGGTCAAACCTGATGGATAGATTCTTTCCAGGCCTTCTGAGAATGGTTGTTTGAAGAGGTCACCTCCAGGTGAGTCAATATTCAGGTATCGGTAAGAACATGGCGGTGTTTCTTTTTTGCACAGAAGCTTCTACAACCATAACTTTCTGAAAGTTGCCTGCAGTGAATTTGAGGTCATCTGGAAAGAATGAATACCATACGAACGCTTTTCAAGCCCTATCAGCCCAGTATTGCCTATGGTAATGAATCAACGGTGGACTATGAGGAAACGGCTCCCAGTGAATTGCTGCAGGAATACATCCATTGCTACTGGCGGCTCCGCTCTCGCGAGGAGCTGAGTGCCAGTTTTCTCTACAGGGTTGTTTCTGACGGGTGCATCGACATTCTCTTTGAGCAGGGTGCGCCGGAAGAGGTTTTTATTACCGGGTTTTCCACAAAATACCTTGAGTATGACTTGGGTCATGCTTTTGACTATGTGGGTGTTCGTTTTTTACCCGGGGGATTTCCGGCGCTGTTCGACATTGCGGCTGACCAGCTCAGCAATCAGTTCCTACCATTAAGTGATATCTCTGGGGCCTTGAATAGGGGATTTCATGAAATGATCACAAGTGTCTGGACACTGGATGAAGCTAAATGGGCATTTGACGGGCACTTCTCCAATGTGGTCAAGACTTTGCCAAAAGGGGGCATGGACCCCCGTTGTAATGCCGCGATGATACAGATTCTGGAATCCAGGGGAGCCATCAATTTGGGTACACTCGATGTAGGTGTTAGCGAAAGGCAGTTGAGGAGGTTGTTCGCATTCTACTTTGGGGAATCTCCCAAGACTTTCGCTAAGATCGTCCGATTTCAGAATATCCTTGGCGCCAAACCGTCAACCAAAAGCCTTAGGTACAACAAGATCTTCTATGATGAGGGCTACTATGACCAGGCACACTTCATCAAGGAATTCAAAGCTTTCTATGGTGTCACACCCAACAAGGCCTTTGGACGTTAGGCACTTTGTCCGATTCTTACAATCCCGGATGTCATAGCAGATTCATCTTTGTCTCAAAACAATGAGAAACACGATGAAACGACTCGCATTCTTGGTCGGTTGGTGGTTGATCACTAGCCATATTCAGGCCCAAACATTTGAAACTCAACAATCCAAAAACATGAAACTCAACGCAGGCATTATCACATCAAAAATTTCTGAAACGAAAAAATTCTATCAGGAAAACCTTGAATTTGAGGTAGTATTTGAGAATGACTTCTACCTCCTGATGCAAACTCCCGGAGGGCATGCGCAACTGAGCTTTCTGCTGCCCAACCATCCATCTCAACAGCCACTGTTCCAAGCCGCTTTCGAAGGGCAGGGCATGTATCTAACCATCGAGGTGGATGATGTCGATGCCTTGTACAGTTCAATAAAGCAAAAAGGTGTAGATATCAAGATAGATATTCGGGATGAACCCTGGGGTGACAGGCATTTTGCCATCCAGGACCCGAATGGTATCGGTATTGATCTTGTGAGGTATACGGCACCGAACTAGGCTAGTCAGAAGTGAATTCCGCATCCTCCTGCATGGGGGATGCCTTTTTCATTCTATGCTTCCACAGGCAATTTTGGCATTGGCGCTGTGGTCGTGAAATACATTATTGAAACACTCACCCACAAAATCCTCAGGTCCTTCGTGCACGATCAGGACCGTATTTCTCAAATCTCTATGGTCACCGGTGCCATAAGACCAGAGCTGGGATTCGATCATAAGCACACCTTGGCCCTGGTTATCTGCCAATAGGTTACCGACATCTCCAGCTTTCGGACGCGACCACGCAAACCCATAACTCGTTTCATCGCAAAAACTCCCATCAGAATTTTGATTCCAGTGATGTCGGGGCTGTTCACAACTACCATGGTGAAGATGTACCGCGTGACTGGTGTTTGGTACCAGCCCCTCCATAGACAACGTCAGGCGCAATCCCCCTTCGGCTGCATTTTCTAAAGTGATGGTTCCATTGATTTCTCCTGAGAGTGAATAAGTGGAATCAGTCACTAGCTGGATGCGTTGGATGGGTGCGGAAAGCAATGTGTCCGGTGAACTGTCATCATCGGCACAGGCGAGACAGGTCGACAAAATCAAGACATACATACATTGTTTCATCCGTGAAGTAGCCATAGAACTAAAATACACTTCAAAAGCCTGGCACCCTAATGACTGACTATTGCTTCTCGGCTAGTGTCACAACAATTTTCCCAACTGCCCTGCGGGTGCCCAGATATTTGAAAGCGGAAGGTATGGATTGAAAGTCAAAGCATCGCCCGATCACAGGCCGAACTTGTCGCGTTGCAGCCAAATTAGCCAGATAACTCAGTCCCTCTGTCGTAGTCTTTGCATCCATTGTGACGAACCTTTGATGATTTTTTTTGCCGATCCGGATCCCTTGCGCAAGAAACTGAAACATTGACCTGAAGTTTGTAAACCCTACCATGATGCAGGTGCTATGCAATTTCATCATCTTGCTCACCTTTTTGGGAACGACATTGCCCACCAGGTCAACGATCACGTCATATCGATCTTCCCGCGCTGTAAAGTCCGTTTGTTGGTAGTTGATTACTGCTTCCGCACCCAGTCGCTTTACCAACTCCACGTTTTTTTGGCTGGAAATGCCATGCACGACAGCTCCCTCATGTTTTGCCAATTGCACGGCGAAAGTGCCAATGCCCCCAGAGGCTCCGTTCACCAACACCTTACTGCCGGGGAGAATCTTGCCGTGAAGCTCCAAAGCGCCCAGGGCTGTGATGCCAGCCAGGGGGATAGCCGCTGCTTCTTCATAACCCAGGCTATCTGGCATTTTGGCCGCTTCCGTTTCCTTCAGGCAGACATATTCAGCCAGACCCCCTCGAAAAGTTCGCCCAAAAACCCTGTCACCTACCTGAAAGCCTTCAACCCCTTCACCGACTTCCTGCACTACCCCGGAGACATCACCACCTAGAATGGCGTGTTTCGGTTTGAAAAGCCCACTTACCAATCGGATCAACCAGATTGAACCTCTAAGGTGATGCCACTCCGCAGGGTTGATGGAAATGGCTTTTGTTTTGATGAGGATCTCACCCCGCTTGGGGGCGGGTTTGGCAACTTCGTTCATTTGAAGTACCTCGGGCCCACCATATTTCCTGTAAGTAAAAGCTTTCATGATGCAACTGCTGATTTTGGCCATCTCAGGGCATACTGAAAAACGTAGATCAAGGCGGCTACTTCTACCGTCGAGAAGAACAGGTAGGAGAGTGGGGTGCTTCCCAGTGAGGAAATCAATGCCGGTACCACCACCCAAAGCATCGAAAAAATCGACCCGATGAAATTGGCGATACGATTCGATTGGCGTGGAAGCAACCTCGAGAGCAACACCATGATGATGGGCACTTCCATAAAAAACGCAAAACCAAGCACCATCTCCGCCGAAAGATCCTGACTCAACCGTTCCAGGTCCTGAAGATAGCCAGGTTTCAACATGCCAAGGATATCAGCGTACACCATATTTAGCAAAACAAAAACCCAAGTCGTCGAAAGCACAACCCTTGGATCACTAATGTTCAATGTGATTCTTGTCTTTTCCATGATTCGATCTAATTGAACCACAAAGCTCATGTTCATTGAAGTTCACATCTTGATGAATCAGGCCACTTACTTGACCATTGAGGTCATCCGATAGGAGGAAGGAGATACACCGAATTTCTTTTTGAATGATCGGGACAGATGTTCGGGGCTATCGAAGCCAAGCCTATAGCCTATGCTGCTGATGGCCTCGTCGGACATACGAAGCTCCTCAGCTATCTTCTCCAATCGTTTCTCAAGCAGGTATTGGCCGGGAGACTGATGATAGACCTCTTTGAAACGCCGTTTGAACGTGCTCAAACTGGAGTTGGTGAGTTGGGCGAGATTGGTGACCGTGGCAGGAGTGAGGAGATGGGCCTCCACGATCTCTTCAAAATCGAAAATCCGGTCGGAAAATAGGCTTCGCATGATTTCTTTCACAGGCTCGGCATTTTCCGTTTGCAGCAGCAGTAGGACGATTTCCTTCAACTTGAGCTTGAGTAACTCCTCGGTGACGGCGGCCTGATTGTCGAAGAGCTCATTGATGTTGTTGAAATACAGCTTTACCAGCTGGCTCGCAGCCTCTTGAACAAGGTATTGATTTACCGGTCGTTGCAGTTCTTTCCAAATGGCCGGTTTTTCACCTTCGAATATGAGTTGCAGCAGGTCACGGTTGAAGTGGACAATGATCGTTTCCATTGAACCTGCCATTTCATGGGCGATGAGGTTTCCAATGGTCAATCCACACGTAGAAAGGATGACTGTGCCCTTTGATGCTGTGATTTGTGCAGGAGCGTAAAGCGTTTGACCCTCACCCTCCTGAATATAGAGGTAACAGGCATCAGCAGGAAGACCCAGATCGTCTTCGAGTGGTGTTTCCACGGCGATGCGTGTAAAGACCGTGGTTTTGCCGAGCAATAGCTGGTCCCTGTGCTTGATCATACCAAGTGTAATTGGATATGCGTACGGTTATCCTGATGTCAAAGTTTTTGCAGTGAGTGACTTCGGACGCTTATTGGAAACGATATAGCTTCATTGAACAGGAATTATACCGGGAGCCGACATCAAATTGCTATTTCACTATGCGAATAGGCATTCCATGATTAATTTTCGCCGAAAGCTTCTAAAGACCTGCAGACCGACATTCCTAGTATGACGAAGAGTCTACTCACCTACTGCTTTATGGCCGTTTCCATGATAGCCGTGTGCAATCCCTACAAGGGAGACACCTGGCAGGATATCTTGGAAAATGGGGGTGGTGAAATCAAAGTATTCTGGTATCCCAATAATGAAGATATCACGATCTCCAAAGATGTTGTCGATGGTATTGAGCACGATCTCATGGATGCTTTCGAGGCCTACCTGGAGGCCAAGTACAATGTGGCTATTGAGGTCACATGGGTGGGTACAGCGGATTTCCAGGAGGTAATGGACGCAACAGCAGTTGGTGAAGGGGGGGTGTTTGGAGCCAGTTCCATTTCCATCACCAAAGAACGAAGTGCCCGGATGGACTTCACGCCGCCGTTCCTGCCCGACGTTGCGGTTTTGGTGTCAAATACTACACTTCCTCTGGCACAAACAGATGAGGAGTTCAAGAAGCTATTGTCCACGGCAACGATCTTCTCGATCAAAGGGACCACGCACGAGAAATCACTGTTAGACCTTCAACTTGAATATGACCTGGAGTATGAGATCCAATACCTAAATAATAGTGGTCAGATCATGGATGTAGTGGCCAGTACGCCCGACGCCCTTGCCTACGTTGGGCTGCCCAATTTCCTGAATTCATTCAAAGATTCTGAAAACGTGAGGCGTCAGTTTTTCCGGCCTCTTAAGCAGAATGGCCTTGCATTTTCATATCCCAAGGGTTCGGACTGGGCGGATCCGGTGACCGACTATTTTGGCAGCGCTCAGTACCAGCGGGATAATGAAAGAATCATTGTGAAATACCTTGGTCCAAATGCCCGAGCCATCATCAACCGCATAGGCAGGTCTGCCGTGTATGGGCCCCTGGAGGAGATTGCCCTTTCCAACCAGGAGAAGGAATTGCAGTACCAAGAACTTCTTGAGGTCGCCAGGAGAGAGCGGATGCAAGCTCGAAATAACTCGTTATACCTCGTGGCCGTGATTTTGATCACCTCTGCAGCCTTTGTGCTGGTGTACGTCAACCGACAGGGCAGGCAGACTAATCGACTGCTGAAGACGCAATACGACAAAATTGAGCAGAACAACGTGATGCTGAAATCAATCAACCAGGAGAAGAATGATCTGATCAAAATACTTGCCCATGACTTACGCTCTCCTCTGGCAAATATTTTGGGGATTTCCATGCTTTTCAAGGATAACCCAAACTTCAATGAGGATGATCTCCAAATGAATGAATACATCCTTCAAGCCTCCAGGAAAATCGAGTTGATGATCACCAAGATATTGGATGTAGACGCGATTGAGAGTGGTGAACTCAATATGAAACTTCAGCCTGTTCCGGTAGAGGAAGTCATCACCCAGGTAATTCGTGATAACAAACAGGCTGCAGGTCGCAAAAGCATTACGCTTAAGCAGGAGGTTAGTAGCGAATTGATCGCCATCGCCGACCGTTTCTATTTGACACAGGTGATCGATAACCTTGTCTCGAACGCTCTGAAGTTCAATCACCCAGAAAGCACAGTTTGGATCAGGGTTTCCCAGAAGGAAGATCAGGTGGATATCGCAGTGGAAGATCAGGGTCCGGGACTCACAGAAGACGATCAGAAAAAGCTATTTCAAAAATTTCAAAAACTCAGTGCCCGACCCACTGGCGGTGAAGCTTCTATCGGCCTGGGGCTGTCGATCGTCAAACTGTACGTGGAAAAGATGCATGGTCAGGTGATTTACCATACGACCCTAGGCAAAGGCACTACTTTTCATGTCATTCTACCCTTACAGGCTGCCGAAGCCAGTGCCATTGTCTAGGTCTTGGAGGGCTGATTTCCCTGTCCATGGCTGCATCTAACGCTTTAAGTTCAGGCTCATCCGCTTTTAGTAGCAGGGGATAACATTTGAAGTATTTTTGCGAAGCCATGAAGAAGCGATCGCTCAGGACACTGCTTGTTGTCTCGACCTTTTGTCTGGGTGTGTCACTCACAGCCCAGCAACAGGCCTCTTTTGCTGAGCTGGATAGCTTGGTTGCTGAGGGCAAACGGATCTATTTCACATCTCCGGAAGCGTCGATGAGCCTGGGAAAGGAGATTGTCGAACTTTCCGAAGAGGCGCAGTATCAGCGGGGAAAGCTTGAAGGCTTAAGACTGATTGGCAACTCTCATTACCTGCTGGGTCGTATGGATAGCGCTGCTTTCTATATGTTGGCGCTGCTTGATCTGGCTTATGATGTAAATGATGTCGGCATGCAGGCGGATGTCATGATAGATATCGGCCAGACCTATGACAAGATCGGTATGCATAGCCTTGCCTATGACTACTTCTGGCAAGCGCATCAGATCAGACTGCAGACCAATGACGCCGAACGACTTTCTGTCACCTTTATCAATCTGGCCTATCATTATTATCTGAGGGATGAGCTGGACACGGCATTGTACTTCTATGATCGCACCGCAGAGATCCTGGATACGATGATGACTCATACCAACTCCTTTCTCTATAATCAACAAGGAGGTGTGTACCTGAAACAAGGCCGGTATGACGACGCGCGTCACAAGATTGAGAAGGCCATGGTGATGAACCTGGAAGAGGGCAACAATTGGGATCTGAGCTACAACCATACGCTCATGGCACAATTGGAACTTGAATTGGGGGATGTGGCGGCAGCCGAGCGCAATGCCCTGGAAGCAATAAGGATTTCCGAAGAAAGTGGTATTGCGATAGAGCTCGATTTGATATATAAGGTGCTTTCAGAAGTGAAAACCCGCCAGGGCTACTTTCGCCAGGCACTGGGTTTTCTGAACAAGAGCTATACCTACGCCGATAGCCTGGAACTGGTGCTTACCGACCAGAAATTTCTTGCGCTCGATCACTACAAAAATCAAAAGGAAAATGAAATCAGTACGCTGAAGTTGAAGGCTGAGAATCTTTCTCAGAAAGTGCAGATAGGCTATCAGCGCAATATGCTCATAGGGATGATCCTCACATTACTATTGGCCCTGGGTAGTTTGGGGTTTGTGCTACGGCAAAACAACAAATTGAAGGTGGCCAGGAAGAAGATCAATCACCAAAATGAGGACCTTCAGCAACTCAATACGACGAAAAACAAGCTCATTTCAATCATCACGCATGATATTCGCAATCCGCTCAGCAACATCAATGGCATGCTCAAACTAGCCAGGGATGGGCTGATCACACCGGATGAATTCAACCAATACGCAGGGTCTTTGGTGGATCAGACCGACCGACTGGAGACGCTTTCCGAGACGCTTATCAAGTGGTCCAGGAGTCAGGAGAAGGGGTTGGTGGCGACAATGGAGCTGGTGGATCTCGACCAACTCATCAAACAGTCGATACAATACGTCGCGTACATGGCTGATAACAAGGAAGTGGAGCTCCACTACCAGACCGAGGCAACTTCGAAGGTCAGAGCTGACGCTAACATGATGATGCTCATCCTGAACAATCTCTTGACCAATGCCATCAAATTCACACCTTCGGGGGGTAAGGTGAGTGTGACGCTGGAAGAAGGGCAAGGCGCCCTCAGTATAGCGGTCACCGATACCGGAGTGGGTATCGATCCGGATATTATCCAAAAGCTAAGAGAAGGGGCTCTGAGGCCAATGATTGGTACAGCCAATGAGAAGGGTACTGGTATCGGTCTGCTGTTGACACTGGACCTTATAACGCTGATGGGTGGGACCCTGGACGCAAGCCAGAATCCGGATGGTGGCAGCACTTTCATCGTAGTGCTCGAGGATGTGGAGAAGCGCAAATAGGCGTAGAACAACGACATCCCTAAAACTGGAATTCCGTAAGGCTTCAGATATTCTGAAATTGATATAATTCAATTTTTTGTAGGAATATTTAAAATATTGGTAGGGTAAAATTTTATTGTCTGGTAGTAAAGTCAAGATTACTACTAGCATGAAGACTACCAACTCGCTCAAGATTGTTCAACTTATTCTGATTATTCTTCCGTTACTGCTCATTGCCGTCCGATTTGCAGTGAATTCGGAATCCAGGCGTATCGGTCCCGAGACACAGTATGTGGTGAGATACGAATTCGATGTCGCTGCAGATTCTGCTTTTTGGGTGCGGAGCTTTCTCCCTCAAAGCACCATCCGCCAAACCATTGAGGAAACCAGATTACAGACCAATGTGGATTTTCAGCAATATCCTGATGCCGCAAAGAATGAGATTGGCTCATGGCAGGGGGAAGGATTCAAGGGTCAGATTGCTTATGCCTTTAGATTCAGTGGTCAGCCAATCACCTATATTCTGGACTCTGCTTCCTATGTGTCATTTCCCAATGATGAGGATTTAGTCTTTGTCGAGCCTTCCAGGTACATTCAGTCGGATCATCCGGAAATTCAGAACCTCGCCATGCGGCTTACGACCGGGCAGTCTTTGTCAAACGTGAATAAGGTCCGTCGTTTTTTCGACTATGTCGAGCAAATTCCTTCAAGCCAGTCGAGCGAACTCACCGATGCCCTCCGTACTTACAGAGATTTTAGGGGTTCCTGCAATGGTAAGAGCAGACTTTTTGTTGCGCTCTGTCGAAGCCACGGTATTCCAGCGCGTGTGACAGGCGGCCTGATACTTGAGGATACGCGCAAGAAGACATCTCACTTGTGGGCGGAGGTGCAGTTTGGTGAAACATGGGTGCCTTTTGATGCCTTGAATGGACATTTTGCCACCATTCCTTCCAATTACCTGCAACTTTATACAGGTGATGAGTTCCTGATCACACGAAGCAAGCACTTTCAATTTGATTACCACTACCACATCGAGGAAGTCCTTGTGAATGACTTTGCCAGGCTGTCGGTGATTAACCTATGGGATATCCTGCAGCAATCGGAGCTAACCAAAGAGATGTTGCTGGCTTTGCTGCTGCTGCCGCTGGGGGCACTGCTGGTGTCGATTTTCAAAATTGTGGTAGGTCTCAAGACCTATGGCGTCTTCCTTCCGGTTTTGATTGCCCTGGCACTCCTCCAGACGGGTTTGATGGCTGGTTTAGCCCTTTTCAACCTCATGGTGATGATGGTGGCGTTGTTAAGTAAACCGCTGGAACACTGGCGCATACAATACACCACCAAAATTTCAGTGATGCTCATTGTTGTCATTGTGCTCACTTTAGGATTGGTGGGGCTATTTCTGAAAATTCATCTACTATCGACAGCCACACCACTATTCTTTCCGATTATCATTTTGACGATGATCAGTGAGCGATTCGCTCAGAAAACCGAAGAAGAGGGAATCGCGGAAGCGTTGAAGCTCTATGGAAGTACCCTTGTCGTGACACTGGTGATATATTTGGTACTATCCTCCAGGTTCATTCAGGACTTCATCCTCACATTTCCCGAGATCATTTTGTCCATGGCCGGGGTCAATCTCATGTTGGGGAAATGGATAGGCTTGCGACTTACAGAGTATTATCGATTCAGGGGATTGTCACATTCAAACTCATGAAAAGGATCCTGCAAAGGCTGAAACATATTGGTGAAAACGCCATTGGAATGAATAGACGCAATCTGGAGCTCATCTACGAGCATAACCCCAGGCCAAATTACAAATTCGCAGATGACAAGGCTCTGGCCAAATCCATCTTGGAGGAAGCTGCTATCACTTGTCCCAGAACCTATGCGAAGGTTGAGCACATGGGGCAAATAGAGGAATGCTGGAACAGCGTCGCTCATCATCGGATGCTGGTGGTGAAGCCTGCAAAAGGTGCTGGTGGGAAGGGTATTCTGATACTGAAGCGGGAGAATGGGGATTGGTATGCAGGAGGTGATAGTATGCCCGAGCATGACATCTTCGTTCATATCGCCAATATCCTTTTCGGTATTTACTCATTTGGGGATGACGATGTCGCCATCATCGAGGAATGCATCAACCCACATCCATTTTTCCACCGGATATTCCCGGCAGGTGTCCCGGACATCAGGATCATATTGTTGAACGGCAGACCCTTACAGGCTATGCTCCGAATGCCGACCAGGCGCTCGGGAGGAAAAGCGAATATTCATCAGGGGGGTATCGCAATAGGCATTGATATGATAGATGGCAGTCTTGGTTCTGTTTATGATGGGAAACGGCATACCCATACCCATCCAGACAGCATGATTCCAATCTCCGGTCAGGTAGTACCTCATTGGGAGGTGGTGAAGGATTTGGCCCGGCAAGCGGTGAGCCATTTTCCGCTCAATTATTTGGGTGTTGACATCGTGATAGATAAGGACCGTGGTCCCATGGTGATGGAAGTCAATGTCAGGCCGGGGTTGACGATACAGATGGCTAATCGCAGAGGCCTCGCACAAGAAATCGCAACTAATCAAATCAATTAGACAAATGAAATATAAAAAGCCCTCGACGATTTATGTCGGCCTTGTCCTGCTACTGATTGGAATTTCTACAATCGATAAATACCAACGAGATGAACCGGGACTAGAGATTGTCGCCGTCCCCGGAGCTGAAATTGCTCCGGCCGACCCTCAACTAATCACCAGTATATCCATCACTCAAAACAACCCTAACCATGAAATTACCATCGATCACGTTGGTCTTGAGCCTATCAATCCTTGATGTCTTCGGGCAAACCACCCAAAATACAACCATTGACCTGTCAGCAGGCCACGAGCAAAATGTATTCCTGAATCCTGATTTGCTGGAGACTGACGATGAGGTCTTGGATCGCACCGATCTCTGGGACAATGGGACTTACCAGGCCCTGTCCCTAAGACATGTCTGGAAAACGAAACAGGCAAATCACACCTGGAAACTGGGTGGAGGGGGAGGTCTTGGACTATACCAGACGGAAATGAATGCAAATAGGTATGCTTTGCACCTGGAAGGGTCTTTTAGAACAAAGTATGGCCCTCGAAAGTATCTGGAGGTGGCGCCCACGGTGTCGCGGAAAAAGAGAAGCGGCGTGAATGTTTCCGATGCGGTTCTCCAAACCCCTTTTTCCTATCTGCTAGCCGAAATACCAATCCACGCAGATTTCTATTTGGGCAGTAAAAGCTGGTTGAAGACTGAGGTAGGTTACAGGTACAAAAATTATGACCAAACAGCTGGCGAGCGACTCTACTATCATGCGCCATTCCTGCAGGCATTGATCAGTAAGAAATGGGTTGCCGGAGGCTGGACTCACAAGCTGTATCTGAGTACGGATGCCATGCTTCGACGATACCGGGACGTGGAACGCAGCAATGATGAGGGGGAAGACGAAGCGTTGCTGGTGGAAAAGGTAAGAAAGTGGAACTATAGTAAACAGGAGCTGGGCCTGCTGCTGAGTGGTAAGAAACTGGGGATCACGGCTGCGGTCCATCACCTGCGTAGAAAGGATTTGTCCGGTAGCAATAGTTACCGCGAATTTGCACCCTTGCTGGAAGGTGAATACCGCATGGGGAAACTAAGGATGCAGGGAGGCATGAGCTTCTCACATCGCAACTATGATACGATCACACCTGGCCGTGGTAATGACGACCTCGTATTAGCATACCAATACTTCCGATTCAATGGGCAGCTTCAATATTTCCTCGAAGAAACTGTGCGGCTCTACCTGAAAGGCCGACTGGTCCGAAGGCTTTCAAACAATCCCGATCCTGGGTCCATTGCTTTCCAGGAATACTTCACAAGCAACCTACAGGCAGGCCTCTCTATCCAATTGTGAAAGAGGGAGAATTATTGGCATTCAAATGTTATTAAGTTTACTGAGACCTTGACCCAAATAACAGGCCATGCCCGTAGCTCCGGTAATAGCATATTTCAACGACCATCTTAGCTTGACCGAGGAAGAAATTGATTTTCTGAATGAGGTATTTGTTGAAAGGAAGGTCAAGCGGAGGCAGTACATTCTGCAAGCCGGAGATGTTTGCAAAGCCAACACATTCGTGGTTGAAGGTTGTTTGAAAATGTACTGTATCGATGAAACGGGCAAAGAGCATAACCTTCAATTTGCCATTGAGAATTGGTGGATTGGAGATATCGGCAGTTTCCATAGTGAAGAACCCAGTAAACTTTTCATTGAGGCCATCGAGCGTTCCACTATCCTACAGATCAGGAAGAAAGACCAGCTCAGGTTGTTTGTCCAGTACCCGAAGTTCAACAGGATCTTTCGGGTGATTACCGAAAATGCACTGGTCAGCGCACAGCGCAGAATCCTGCAAAACATCAGTTCCACCGCTGAAGAGCGTTACCTCGACTTCCTTCATCGATATCCCCAATTTTTCAACCGCGTGTCCAACGTTCAGATCGCTTCTTACCTCGGTGTTACACCGGAGTTTCTCAGTACCATCCGCAAAAAACTGGCAAACGCTTAAACTACCTTAAGGCCCTTTCTTAAACTACCTTATAGGTGCACCTGCCGCGCCTGCAAGAGCTTTGCTGCATAACAAATTCCAAGAGATCATGAAACAAATAACAATTGCCCTTGTGGCCTTATTTCTTACTGTTGGCCTTGAAGGCTTCGCACAGGAAGCAGAAAAAGAGAAGATCCAGAACCTGCTGGCACAATACAAAACAGCGCTGAATAATTCCGATGCGCAATTGGCGCAGAGCCTTTACACGGCCGATGGAATTTTTATGCCGACCGAGGCGCCCTCGGCGATTGGTTCTGAAAACATCCTGGAATCGTATACTTTCATTTTTTCCCAGATTCAATTGAACATTGAGTTTTTCATTGATGAAATTGAGGTAGAAAATGATTTTGGTTTCGCCGTTACCAGCTCGAAGGGCACCACGAAGATTCATGCGACCGGTGAGACGGTCCCTGAAGCCAACAGGGAGCTATTCGTGTTCGCAAAAGTGGCTGATGAATGGAAAATCGCCAGGTACATGTTCAACAAGACGGAACCGAAAAACTAATGATGAAAGCAGCAGTAACTACAGCCATCGGTAGCCCCGATGTCATTGAAATCAGGGATTGGCCCAAGCCGGCAGCCAAAGCAGGATGGGTATTGATCCAGGTCAAGGCATTCGGACTCAATCGATCAGAGCTGTTTACCCGGAAAGGTGATTCTCCGGGCGTAGAATTCCCCAGAGTCCAGGGGATAGAGTGTGTGGGCGTCGTGGAAGAAGATCCTTCGGGTACTTACGCAACTGGTCAACAGGTCGCGGCCATCATGGGAGGAATGGGACGGATTTTTGATGGAGGTTATGCCGAGTATTGCCTGGCACCGATTGAAATTGTGTTTCCTTTTGCAAGTGATTTGTCCTGGGACATTCTGGGGGCTATTCCAGAAATGTTTCAAACTGTGTCCGGTTCTCTGCATCAGGCGCTTGACATTGCCAAAGGCGAAACACTGCTTATTCGTGGTGGCACATCTTCCATTGGGATGTTGGCCTGCCAGTTGGCCAAGGCGGAGGGTTTGTCGGTATTGTCTACGACTAGAAACAATGCCAAATCGCAGGCCTTGCTGGACAATGGAGCCGATCACGTCATCATCGACACGGGCAATGTTCAGAATGAAGTGAAGAAATTATATCCGCAAGGGGTGAATAAGGTATTGGAACTGATCGGTACCCGAACCCTAAAGGATTCGCTTCAATGCCTGTCAAAAAAGGGTATCGTCTGCATGACGGGTATCCTGGGCAATGAGTGGACTATGAAAGAATTTACACCGATGGGGGACATACCGTCCCTGGGAAGGTTGACTGTCTACATGGGAGAACCGGAGAATTTGTCAAAGGAGTCTTTGCAGGATTTCATCGACAAAGTGGAAGAGGGGCATTTGAAATTGAATATCGATAAGACTTACCGTCTGGAAGAGGTCGCGCAGGCCCATCAATACATGGAAGATAATCGTGCCAAGGGAAAGATTGTGGTGGTAATCTAGTACCGGAGGAGCGTGAGAATTGGTCCGAATGCGTGCTTACAGTTGGACCGCCTGGCCAATTCTTTTTCTCCACATTCTAATAATCAAGAGAGCTTCATGCCAGGGAGGTCATTGCTTTGATTGTAAAATCAGAACAAATCTCACGGTATGAAAATATTTTCCAATTCGGGAAGCGTTGCCTATTTTGTTTTTCTATTCTTTCTGGCTTGTACCACACCTCCGGAAAGCCAGCAGGACCCTCAACTCGCACCATGGCTTACTAAGCAAATTGATGCCTCACACTTACGAGATGTAGTCAACACCTATCACATGATGGACTCTTCGGACACGAAGGTAGGATCTATGGTCTTTGGGCTGAGGCAGGAGGGAAACCGCTGGTTGGCCAGGGACACCTCACAGTTCGATGATGGGAGTGTTTATGAAACTGTGCAAATCGAAGTGGATCTGGAGCAGGGTGCTCTGAGCAATTTGGACATGGATATTCAGATTCAGGGAGCCGACGTTTTCATCGACCTGGCTCCGCAGACAGGGGCCATCTCCGGTGCCTACAAAGTGCTTCGGGATACCACTGTACTCGTGGATCGGGAGATCGATTCTGCCTATGTGTATGACATCTTTCGCGAGGAGGTCTATATGCTCCTGCATACCATTGATATCAACCCTGGCGACAGTTTGCCTTTCAAGATGTTTTTTCCCAACAGCTTCACGACGATAGATGCAGCAATTGTCTATGAGCAGGAGGAACGAATTGAGGTGCCAGCCGGAACTTTCGATACCACAGTCATCTATCTCAACACTGGCGGATTGCTGGACAATAGAATCTGGATCGCCAAGGGTCCCGAGAAGAAGTTGGTGAAATTCTTCGTCCCAAGTCCTTATCTCAATATAGAACTGGTTGAATCAAGAACAATCTAAGAGAGGACATGGGGTTGAGCTGGACATTTTTTATGAGAAGATTGGTCAGGTACAGCAGGTATTATGCGACCAACTTATTTGGACTGACGATTGCTTTTGGCACGCTAATGCTGATCTTTCAATTTGTATCCTTCGAACTAAGCTATGATAAGGGCTGGTCCAAGGATATATACCGCGTCATTCATTCCAAATACCTTGGCGAGGAAAGGACGCATTACAGTCCGGTGACCTATTCCGCCGTGGGTCCGGCGATGGCGGCGGATTTGCCGGAGATACTTCAGCAGTCGAGGTACTTTCCATTTGGCAATGCAGTAGCCAATTATCAGGGAAATGCCATAAACATCAACCGATGCACGGCAGTTGAGGCCAGCTTCTTTGACATGTTTGACATGAAGTTCATTGCCGGGGATCCTGAATTGAGTTTTGACGGTCCCAATGAAATCATCCTCACCAGGACCACAGCCATTGGCTTGTTTGGTGACCTGGAATCCTTTGACACGATCATAGATACCAGGGTGAAATTGGATAATGAGGCTGACCCCTACATTGTCAAGGGGGTTGTGGAGCCGCTACCCATCAACGCCCATCTCGATTATGACTTGTTTCTTTCCTACACATGTATCATCGATAGATGGCAGTTTCGTGAAGCGCATTTCGATTGGAATATCCTGGATTTCAGGCACTATATGGAAGTAGCTCCTGGCACTGATTTGGACCTTTTGGGTGAAAAAATTGCCAGCTTCCGGGACAATTATGTCGATCCCATCCCCGGTGAGACCGAGCGGTTCGAGTTGCAGCACGTTGAAGACATCTACCTGGGCGATACGAGCCTGCAATATGACGTAGCCAAAGGCGATCGGGAATTGATATACATGCTCTTGCTCATTGGATTGGTGCTCTTCATTATCAGTTGGGTCAACTACATCAATTTGAGCGGTGCACTATCCATAGAGCAGGCTAAGACCACTGGATTGCAAAGAATTTTGGGAGCAAGGCCCTCCTTCATCTCCACACAGCTCGCCATGGATGCGCTGATAACAATGGCCATGGCCCTGGTAATGGGGTTTGTTCTGGCTTCAATGGCGACAATCGCTTTGAAGGAGTTGGATTTCAGCATCTACAGCTGGGCGGAACTCTGGCGTATGAAGGCCATCCACCAATCACTGTTAATTGTCATGATGATGGTCATACTTTATCACTGCTTGCTGGCGTGGGGGATCCTTGACCTATCAAGCAGGAAGAACCGTCTGGCGGAAGTGATTAGGTTAAAGGGAGCCAGTAAGCCTGGTGGCAAGCGAAACCTGGGTAAGATCTTATTGGGCTTCCAATTTACACTCTCCATCGTTGCCATGGTGCTGGGGGTCATTGTATATCGGCAACATCAGCACCTGGTTGAGGCACCGCTCGGCCTGGAATTGGATGATCGGTGGGTCATCAGCCAACCCAAATTGACCCCTACAGACAGCACCTTCATTCCCAGGCTTGCCGGATTTAAGGCAGCTTTGGAATCAAGGGCCGGTATCTCGAAGGTCACGTCCAACCAACGTACACCTGGCCAGCAGCTTCAGATAGCACATGATGCCCGTTTCAAAGGCGAGACCTATGCATTCGGGTACATTGGTGTTGATGAACGTTACCTGGACGCTTACAGCTTGCCATTACTGGCAGGAAGGAATTTTCGCAGGGGTGAGGTAGGTACCCGATTTGACGAGGTGAGTCAGGTCATCATCAACCGCAGAGCCCTGAGGGCACTGGGCATCTCCCAACCTTCAATGGCGATCGGACAGCATATTGATCTGATGGGCAGGTCCAAAGAAATCGTGGGGGTTATCGAGAATTTTCGGCAGCGCTCACTGGAGCATGACTATGCACCTATTGCACTGATCCCAGCTATCAGTTCCAACTTTCAGATCGCTTTTCATACCTCATCTGCGCCAACAGCATTCATAGATCATGTACGAGCAAACTATGAGCTTTTCTTTCCAGGCAATTCCTTCCATTACCGAGACCTGCAAGCGGAATATTTCGAAGCTTATGATCGCATACAAGCGGGAAATCAAGCATTGGCATTGTTCTGTCTGATTGCCATATTGCTGTCGGTACTGGGTATGATCTCGCTGGCTACACTGGATCTCTTATCGCGTTTCAAGGAGTTTGGCATTCGCAAAGTACTGGGAGCAACAAGTCTCAGCATTTACCTACGCGTATTCAGGAACTATGGGCGATATATCTTCATTGCTGCCACGCTTGGTACCCCCATTGCTGTCTA
Source organism: Cyclobacteriaceae bacterium (assembly GCA_965601475.1). GTDB lineage: Bacteria > Bacteroidota > Bacteroidia > Cytophagales > Cyclobacteriaceae > JAWPMT01. The sequence goes on from OZ271832.1 coordinate 5,287,851, forward strand.
TCTGTCTTTGCGCTGGCTACAGGGTTTTGAATCACGCATCGGACTTCATCCGCTCGATTTTCTGGTACCCATCATGTTCCTGGCTATGCTGGTCATAGGGGCCTTGTATATTATTAGCCGTAGGGCAGTACATCAAAATCCTGTCGATTCGCTGCGCACAGAGTGATCAACACCTTGAGCATTTGCACCATTAAGAATTCCCTCTATGTTTAAGAATCTGTTTCTTGCCAATTGGCGGAGCCTGCTGAAGGACAGCACATTTACCCTCATTAATCTGACCGGCCTGACCATCGGTTTGGCCTCGTTTCTGCTCATTTTCATTTATGTGAGAGGAGAATTGAGCTACGATACTTTTCACGACAAACATGATCGCATATTCCGACTCAAGTACCACATCAACGACTTGCAACTGGCTCGGATACCGCCGGTTTTGCAGGAAAACCTTGAGGATTACTTCCCTGAAATTACTACCAGTGCCAAGGTCTATAGCCGATCGGCAAGCGTCAAATCGGTCTATGGAGGCACAGAGAAGCAATTCGAAGAAACCAATGTACTTTTTTCGGATCCCGAAATCCTGGATATCATGGATGTCAATGTCGTGTCAGGTCAACGGGATAAGCTGCTGCGGGATGACTTCACTATGATTATCAGTGAGGAGATGGCAACAAAGTATTTTGGCGACAATGAAGCGGTGGGCAATACGCTTTATGTCGAAGGTAAACCCTTCCAGGTGATGGCCGTGGCACGGGATTTTCCTGTAAACAGCCATATCCACTTTGCGATGATCCTGCCTTTTGAAAATATGTATGATGTGGAAACGCCTGGGGTGCAGGAGCGCTTGCGCCGAAATCTAGCACGCAATTGGCTGATCTCCCACTCACATGTCTATGTCTTGTTGGCAGAAGGGGCCGATGCCGGTAGGGTCAATAGTCGGTTCGAAAATTTCATTCAGGAGAAAATGCCTGATATTTTCAAGCGAGACCAGTCATTTGAGCTGCAGGCACTGGCTGATATCCATTTGGATGAAGAAGTGCAAGCACAGCCCGAACCACCTAGCAATGCCCAATTCGTGTATATTCTCTTGATGGTGGGGACACTGAGTCTGCTGATTTCTTGCATCAATTTCATCAACCTATCTACAGCTCGGGCTTTCCAGAAAACCAAGGAGATTGGTGTGCGCAAAGTACTTGGCGTAAGGAAACGATGGCTTGTGTTTCAGCTACTGGGTGAGTCGTTTTTCGTAGTCCTTCTGAGTTTGTTGTTGGCGGTGGCTGCAGCCATGATATTGCTACCAACCCTCGAGGAGGTGATGGATCGTACGATTCCAATCCGGATTTTGTACGATCCGGAGACCATCCTCATTTACATGGGGCTATGGTTGACTGTCGGTGTGTTGGCGGGTCTTTATCCGTCAGTTTTCGCTACGAATCTTATTTCAGAAAAGGATCTTAGAAATAATCCCATGATTTCACGGAGAAGAGGTTTTTCTTTCAGATCCTCTCTGATTACCACGCAGTTTGCGATTTCTATAACGCTGATCACTTTGAGTCTTGTGGTGTTCTATCAGCTGGATATGCTGCGGAGCAAGCCCTTGGGATACAATCAGGAGGCTATACTCACTGTCCCGATTCGAAGCCAGAATACCAACAACGTCTTCGGTGGATTGAATGAGGGCGATGAAGCCCGAATAGCCACGTTCGAGACTAAGTTATCTTCCATCCCCGGGGTCAAGGGAAGCACATTGTCTTCACTATTACCTGGTTTTGGTATGACGAATCAGATCATCATCCCGGAAGGGTATGATGAGAATGCTAATATGTTTTCTCCGGTCTTGTCCATAGACTACGATTTCCTGGAGGTTTATGAAATGGAGCTACTTGCGGGCAGAGCACTTTCGGAGGAGTTTGAAAGCACCATTTCCTCCCTGATTATCAATGAGACCGCACTTAGTGCGTGGAACTTCGGCAAACCCGAGGAGGCCCTGGGAAAATCCATTACTATCGGTGGTCGAGAGGGGAAAGTGGTAGGTGTGGTCCGGGACTTTCACTTTCTGCCGTTGACCCAACCCATAGCTACGCTCATCCTGGAGCGTGTTTTTCCAACACTGACGGTGTTTTCAATCAAGCTGGAGACCAATGACTTGCCGGACGCAGTGAAGGCCATCGAGGATACCTGGAAGCAAAGTTTCCCGGACCAGACTTTTGATTTTCGGTTTCTCGATGAGCGACTGGAAGGGGTGTATGACGACGATGAGCGACTGGGCAACCTCATTGGCTTTTTTGCTATCGTAGCCATCTTGCTTTCATGCCTGGGAGCCTATGGCCTCCTGGTCTACATTGTGTCACGCAAGATGAAGGAGCTTGCCATAAGGAAAGTCCTCGGTTCGACGGTTACCAGCATTGTGTTTTTGCTCTCTCGAAAGTTCATGCTACTGATTGGTATTGCATTCATCATTGCCACACCCGTTTCATTTTGGATGGGGGATAAATGGTTGGATGATTTCTCTTTCAGGATCGAAATAGCACCGTGGATGTTCGCCTTGGCGGTGCTGCTACTACTAGTACTGTTGATTTCGACGATTAGCATCCATGTATTCCGTATAGCGCGCCAAAATCCTGTGAAATCTCTTCGAATTGAATAGTAATCAATAACCAACTGGTTCTGGAATGAAAAAAGTATTGATTGTGGTTTTTGTGGTTTTTGTGGTTTTCAGTTTCCTGGGCCACGCAAAGGCGAATGAGGCTTTTGTCAGAGCACTTGCCGGTTCCATTGCGGCGAACTATGTCTTTGAGGACAAAGGTCAGGCCATGGAGAAGATGCTTCTGGAAAATTTGCGAGCTGGGCGGTATGATGACCTTGAAGAGGGTGATTTAGCTGAGATGCTGCACAAAGACTTGCAAACGTTCAGTGGAGACAAACATCTGGCTGTTGTTTACGAATCGCTGAATAGGGCAGGTGCGGGAGCAAGACGGGGATTGAAAAGGAAAATCCCTGAATACCAACATGGGATAGGCACAGCCAAAGAAGTGGCTCCAGGTGTTGGCTATCTGGAGATTGTTGGTTTCAGACCCGTGTCTGAGGCGCTGAGGTCGCACGTGAAGAAACAAATGACTTTTTTGGCAAATTTTGAGAAAGTGATCATCGACCTGCGAAACAATAGCGGTGGCTCACCTGGGGCGGTACAGCTGCTATGTAGCTACTTTTTCAAGGCCGATGACAACATCCATCTCAACACACTAGAAATCAGGAATAGAGGCTTTCGCCAGGACTTCTTTGTCCTGAAAGAGGTCGATGGACCTCGCTTGCTACAACAGGAGTTGTATTTGCTTACAAGCGATTTCACATTTTCAGCCGCAGAGGAGTTTGCTTACAATCTGCAGGCACAGCAAAGGGCGGTGATTGTTGGGGAAGTCACCGGGGGAGGTGCACATCCGGTTGTTCCCTACATGTTTGATGGCGGATTTACCGCCATGATACCTGTTGGGAGGGCCATCAACCCGATCACCAAAACCAATTGGGAGGGTGTTGGCGTCAGGCCAGATCATGAAATAGAAGAAGAAAAAGCCCTAGGCTTTGTACTATCCAAAGAATCGTTCAATGACTAATCGAATACGTTCATTCCGTTTTGGCTCCATCCTGCTGGTACTGATGGTGGTGGCCAGTTGTTCAAGGCCAGTCTCGTCCGATATCAAGTCAACCGAAGATTTGATAGAGGTCCTGAAGCAAAAGCCCGGGAGCGATGTCGAGTCCTACACTTTTGTGCAAGAGACCATTCGCTATGACACCCTTGGCAATCCCAGGGACACAAGTACCTGGTACGAGGCAGTGGCCTATCCCGATAGATTCAGAATTGATATTCGCCAATGGGATAGTGGCAATACGGCGATTTTCAGGTACGATTCATGCTACCGATTTCGAGATCATCTTTTGGATACGACCTACCACTCGCCGCAGGCATTTCTGTTCCTGGAAAGCGGTTTCAGTGGATACAACACCTTGGAGGAAGTCTTGGGTCGGTTTGAGGAGTTGGGTTATGATCCCGATGAATTTTATGATCTGGAGGCGCAAGGTGTTTACGTCATAGGTGGAAACCCTCATGATTTGAGTTCCCAGCAATTTTGGTTAGATAAGGAGCATTTCTATGTGATCCGCAACATCATGCTGTTGGCTGACGGTCGTAGGTTGGATGTCCGATATGATGATTTCGTGCAGCTGGGAAGTTTCTGGATCGAAACAAAGGTATCGGTGTATGTAGAAGGCAGATTGGTGCAGTTGGAAACCTACCAGGACATTGATATCAAACCACAACTCCCAGACCAGTTTTTCGATCCGGAGAATCCTTTCCAGGGACATTGGCATCATCCTTAAAGGTCCCGGGGTTGCAGCGTAGGGGTGACCATGATTAGCGATGAGGGAGCAGGCATGGGACACCTCTGAGCTTTCGGAATCCTGCAACATGGATAAAATTCAATTCCTGCTTCCCAGGAAAGCTGTCGCACGCGTGAAACACCGTTCCTTGAGCTTACGGAAAGCCGTAACATGGATGAAACACCCTTCCTGAGCGTCAGGAAGCTTGTCGCATGGATGAAATGCAATTCCTGCGTGTCAGGAAAGCCGTCGCACGCGTGAAACACGTTTCCTGGATCCTAGGAACGCTCTCCCATGCATGAAACAACATTCCTGGACTGTAGGAACGTCATAAGGAGCGCTCAGACGGCCTGCAGATGCTGACGCTTGTATTGCTTAGGCGTAAGCCCCAACTCCTTTTTGAACGCCACATAGAACGAGGAGGGTGTATTGAACCCTGCTTCAAAGGCCAGTGCTTCTATGGTGAGGTTGGCATCTTGTGGCTCCAGGAGCCTGTTCTTCACTTCATGGACCCGAAAAGAATTCACCAGCTCGGGGAAAGACTTGGCATAATGCTGATTGAGGGTCTTGGATATTTTGTAGATAGGTTCATTGATCTCTTTCGAAAAATCACTGATGGTCAGGGAGGTCTTCCGATAAAGCCCCTGCGCTTCCAGTGCCAATTTGATTTTTTGTAAAACCGGATCATAAAAATTCGTCGTTGCCGGGCTGGCTTTACTGATAAAGAACTTCGGCTTACCCAGGAAAGCAAGGAAATTTTGGCTGACAAAAACCAGGAAAACAACAGCGTAGGGAATTTTGAACTTGAGGTAATTCTCCATGCTCAGAAACAAATAAATGAGCGGGAAGATACCCACCAGGAAAATCATGAAGTAGCACAATCGCTTGTACCAGCGGCTGATGTCGTTCGTCACTTCAGACTGCATCTGCCAAAGCAAATAGCCAATAACGACCACAAGGTGAAGGGAGTTGAGGTGATACTCCAGTGGGAAAGTGAAGTAGAAGACCAACCCCAATCCGGTAATCAGTCCGTTCAACCATATCGCCCTGCCTGTGACTAGGCCTTTGCTTATCAGTTCATAGCTGAGCATCAGCACCGATCCGTAAATGGGATAGAACAAGTAGGGTTGGAAGAGCACTATCTGGAAGTAGGAATAGGCATTCAGCAGTATGAAATGCAACAAGAGCAAACTCAGGAAGGTCACATGACTCCAGAATATTTTGGATCGCTGCATTTTGAAGAGCATATAGGCCAGTTGGGCCATGATCACAAACGTCAAAATCAGCTCCAGGCCATTCTTCAAGGAGAAAATGGACTGAAGTAGTTCTGTTGGGTAGGTCATATTATTTGGACGGAAAAACACCCTACCAGGGTTTTCGACCTCTGATAACGCCCCGGATTTGCCTTGTGAATGGTAAAGAGGGAGCTGCGGAGCTTACTCAGTACGAATGAAAAGGTCCCTTTCAATCATTGCGTTGAAAAAACGGGAAACCCATCGTGCTGGTCGTTCTGGGTCAACCTTTCCAATTGCTGATGGGCTCGGTCATACAGGAAAATCTCTCTGCCATCGGGAGTGTCTGCAGAGAAGGCCACCCGTCTCCCGTCCGGCGAGAAGGAAGCGACATATTGCAGGCAGATATTCCATCCCTCATCCAGGGGTAGAAATTTCCCGGACTTGATATGGTGTTCATCCAACAATGAGTCGGCGATCAACCGACGCATATCAGTGCCGTCTGCCTTCATCACAAATAATTCAAGTCCACTCTCCCGGTCTGAGTAGAAGAGTATCTCACTGCCATCGGGCGACCATGTTGGCGCGTGATCGACATGGTTTCTACTACTCGTCAATCGGACTCGCTCACCAGTCTTGGGGTCCAGCGTGGCAATGCCCGATGTGCCCCGTTCACTGTAGCTAAAAAGGATTTGCCCGTTTGGTGAAACATCTGGATGATACTCCGCTACGCCCGGTGTATTGGTGATGGATGAGACTTTACCTGTCTCCACCGACACTTTGAATAAGTCACTACCGCCCTCACCGTACTTGAAGAAAACCACATAGCTGCCGGTTTCATCGAAGGTTGGGTCAAACTCATAAGAACCGGTCCCAAACCCTCCGGATACCAATCTCTGGGCGTTCTGTCCATCCCGATCCATGATCCAAATTCGCCAACCACCTTCCCGGTAAGATTGGAAAGTGATTTGGCGACCATCCGGCGACCAATTGGGGTAGTAGTCAGGGCGGCTTCCCGACCGGCCCAATTTGCGGACCTGGCTTCCGTCCATGCCCATGGTATACAGATCGCCCTGCGAACCAGCGGTATTGCCCCGGTAAAATGCGATTGAAGGGTTGTCAGCCGATTGGGCGGTTGCCAGCAATGGAAGTGATGATAACAGCACCAATAGGTATTTCTTCATCATTTGAGTTTTTGCAGCAAATCAAAAAATGGGCGGCCTGCAAGTGCTTTGATGATATGGCCCTGGTTGGGGATGACATGCAGGCTCACGTCGAAACCATAGGCCTTCAGGTTCCGATTTGCAGCAATAGCCATTCTTTTCCAGTATCCGTCATCTTCGCCCACAATGAGCATTACCTTCATTTCAGGGTTCTGCTCCAGGACTTTTTCATCGAAATCATTGGCGTAGCCTGGCATGCCAATCACGCCTTGCAATAGCCCTGGGGCTCTGGCGATGGCTGAAAACATGGGTACACTATTGGCTGAAAAACCAGAAACAAAGACGGATCTGACCTTGTAGTCAGCCTTCAGTTGACTGATCAGTGCCCTGAAAAATTCGGGTTTGATATTCACAATGCTTTCTACGATGATCCAGTCAAATTGCGTAGGATCATTTCCCAAATAAAGGGAGTAGTCATCACCCTCCCTTTCATAGCCGGGTACCAGGAGCAGGGGATAGTCGACCTCTGCATTGTATTGGGATGGTAGCGTCACGCGATAATCTAGCTGCTTGCCAGCCATGGTGATGGTCCTGGAAATGGATTGACCCTTCAAGCATGGTAGGCAAGTTAGGCAGAGTAGTCCAATCAAATAGGAAACCTTCGAAAGCATTGTGATTGAATAATTAGTCAGAAATCAAGGATACAATTTCTCCTGAGGTAAGGTCAAGCTTGTTGATATCATGGTTGTTTTCACCCATGACACTATGAACGATGTATTGCTGCTCTTCCGCGAGTGCCAGGAAGTAGGCAGGGACGTGGTCGATGGTAGCCAATTCACTGACCTTGGAATTGCTCAGGTTGTGTTTGAAGAAGTTGGCAGTTTGCTGCTGTTCGTCAGCCGCGCAGTAGTAGAAGTTCTTGTTTCCAGGAAGTCCATAGGTATAGGAGCGATTGACCAGTTCGTGTACAGCGACAACATTTTGACCATTGTCGTCCATGCGATAGGTGAGGGGTTCGCCTGATCTGTTGGAGCTAAACCAAATAGCACCGTTAGCAAAACGAGGTTGATAACTTTGATTGTCTGAAGTCAGTTGCTTTACCTTTTCTTTTTCCAAATACCGAACGTAGATATTGGGTTCAAAGCCCCCGTATGACCAATAGAAGAAATAGAATGCACTACCGTCGGCGTTCCAGTCTCCGAAATGTGTGGCGCCATTTTCATCTTCATCGTGATCATACAACAGTTTCAGGTTCGAGCCGTCACTATTCATGACGTATGTGCGTGCCGATACGCTCCCATCTTTGAAATTGCTTTGGCTCGTGAAAGCGATCCGCCGCCCATCAGGGGACCATGAAGGCTCGATGTCGTGACCGCCAGTTTGCTCATAAGGGAGCTCGCGAAGGTTGGATCCGTCGGCATTCATGAGGAAGATCCTTCCCAGATCACTACCCCCTCTAGTGGAGTAGAAGGCAATTTGCTCACCATTTGGTGAGGGCTCAGGACCCCAGTCATCGGCGCCCTGTTGGCCGTATAGATTGATGCTCAGGAGAATCGCCAAAAAACCAGGCACGAGGTTAATACTGTATGGTATTTTCATGTCTTCGTCGTTTTTGTTTGAACCGTTTTGGCGGCAAGGCCAGTGGAATTATGCAACCAAGGTTATGCAGACGAAGGGAAACCTCTTAGCGATTTGTGATAAGGCGTGCACAATGTGCTAGACGGGTTGAAAAACCACTTGTTCGCGGGAGATTGTTCCATGCTCACTTCCAGGAGACTGTCAAGTTTGGAGATGTACTTGATGGCACGACCATAGCTGGCATTGTGCATACTCAACTCATTGTACGTGAATGCAAAGTAGTTTTTGATGAGGTGGTTCTCCGAAATTGGACCCACGACCTGGCCAGTCGCGTAGTCTACATGGTTCACCAGTACGGGGAAATAATGCTCATCCAGCGCCTGAAGGTGGTTTTGCTGCAATTCGACAATGAAGTCGTATTGACTGTAGACTGTTGTGATTTGCCGCTTGAGCTGGACGTCCTTGATGAATTTGAAATCGCCGCTGGCAAGCATGGACTTGTAGGTCAGGTTGTTTGGGTCAAAGAAGTTGTAATTACCTACGGCAAAAGCATATTGGGCGATGCTGTCAATTCAAATACGTTTTTGTACCAGAACCATGGTTAAATCTTTCGTTCATAATATCTTCGATATTTCCAGTTTTGGGATGAATGAACCTCGTCAGCTGTCTACATACAATTCTTGTGGTATTTGCTCTTTCCGGGCAACCGTCACCATCACCTGCAGATAGCTTAAGAGCGCTGCTTCCCGGCGGCAGAGACAGCACTACGGTCAATGTCTTGAATGAACTGGCGCAACAGCTTGTAGCCACCGATCAGCGAGCGGCTTACCATTACGCTGAGCAGGCCCTGGAACTGGCTGATTCCATAAGATATCCCTACGGCCAGGCCGAAGCGCATCGCCTGTTGGGCTTTTTCTCAAACATAGAAGAAGCCGTATTGCGTGAAGGAGGCAGCTACAGAAATGCTTTCAAACATCTCTCTATCGCCTTGGAAAAGTTTCAGGAGATGCAAAACCTTCAAGGTCAGGCCATGACGCTTGCCAATCTTGGCAAATTGCATTATGACCATGGTCAATATGATCGATCCTATGAGAATTTTCTACTGGCCATACAGATTTTTGATTCACTTAGCCAGCTCCCTGAACTGGCAGATACCTACAATCGAACGGGCCATATTTTCTACCAACAACAGAACTTCGAAGAAGCCAGAAATCACTATCAAAAAGGGCTGGAGATTCAGGAGTCCATCGATGACCTATATGGGATGGCGCAAAGCCTGAATAACCTGGGCAGTGTCATGTATGAAATGGACCTGCTCGATGAGGGCTTGGCCTACCATCAGCAATCACTCGAGTTGAAGCTGGCCAACAATGATTTGCTCGGTGCCTCAATTTCTTACAACAACATTGGGGATATCTATGAAGAAAAGGGTGATTACGACGAGGCGATTACCTACCAAACCAAGGCCCTGGAGTTGGCAGTGCAGATAGGAAATATGATCAATCATATATACACCTGCAATCGGCTGGCGCGGGTCCACATGAAAAAAGGTGAATACGAAATTGCGGAAAAACACCTTTTGGATAGTGATGTGCTCGTGAGTGCTTCAGACTATATGAGGTTGCGAATGGATACCTACTGGCTTCTGCATCAGGTTTATGATGCAAAACAGCAGTATGCCCCGTCCCTGAAGTTTTTCAAAGCTTTCGCCACCTTGAAGGATAGTGTCTTTAGTCAGCAAAAGAACAACCAGATTGCAGACCTCCGGATCAAATATGAAACGGAGAAGAGCAAAATAGAGAACGACCTTTTGAAAGAAAGGGAGTCGTTGTTGGAGTTGCAGGTACACAACCAATTCAACACCAATGTGGTCATCGTCATTGCGCTTATTCTGGCACTGGGACTAATTGTGGCATTATTGAGGATTAACAAAATCAGGGATCGCGCAAACAAGAGTTTGTCTCACGCTATTACGGACCTGCGACGTACCCAATCACAATTGGTTCATTCTGAGAAAATGGCCTCCCTGGGCCAGGTGACCGCCGGTGTGGCCCATGAAATCAACAACCCGCTGAATTTCATATCCTCCGGTACCTTCCTCATGGAAAGAAACCTCAAGGACCTGGAGAAACTCGCCAAGGCTTATGCGGCAATAGATCTGGGGAACGGAGGCATTTCTAAGGAACAGTTGAAAGAACTCCAGTCCTTGCATGATGAACTCGGCCTGGAAGAGATGATGAAGGAGATGCAGATGATGTCTACCGGGGTCAACGAAGGGATAGAACGGATTTCAGAAATTGTTAAGAGTTTGAAGCTCTTCAGCAAGGGTGGGGTTGCTGAGTTGGGAGAGGTAAATCTCCATGATCAGATAGACACGTCGCTGGTGGTGCTGGGAAGTAGAATCAGGGGACACATTACCATAGTCAAGAATTATGACCGCGCCCTGGACAAGGCGCCAGGCTATCCGGGGCAGATGAGTCAGGTTTTTGTGAATGTGCTCAACAATGCCATCGACGCTATCGGTGACCATGATGGGATCATTAACATCACGACCAGGGCAGAGGAAAGCAATGTAAAAGTCCACATCAAGGACAATGGACCCGGCATGCGGGAGGATGTTGTCCGAAAGATCTTCGACCCATTCTTCTCAACCAAAGAGGTGGGGAATGGTGCAGGACTTGGATTGTCCATCAGTTTTGGGATTGTTCAGAGACACAAAGGAAACATCGAAGTGAATAGCGAGATAGGAGAGGGTACCGAATTGATCATCACGCTTCCGTTATCCCAAGGGAAGAAAAAGAGCGCCAACCAATCAGCGAAAAGGGGTGAATCAATCAATGAAACATGACCTGCAATGGAACACAAATTGTGGTTGCTGGAGGAATAGATGAAATGATTTATTGGCTACTTGTCAGTTTCAGTTCCGAAAACCGAAGTCTCGTCAATTTATTTCTTTCACAGTAAGATCTTTTGTTGGTACGTTAGCATTCATGTCGAGAGCGGAAAAATATCTCCCCTTTATTTTAGCACTGCTGGGGCCGGCTGTGGGCATGATCAACAATTCTATTGATCTCACTGGCAAAGAGGTCCTTGAAATTGCCTTCCGCTACCTTGAAGCATCACTTTTCCTCTTACTCATCTGGTACCTCAACTATTGGCTGCTCAATGGTCAGTATCGCCTGAAGGAAATGTTGGGTGTTAATACGACCGCAGTCATCGTCAATGCCTTGGTCATAGGGAGCATCACCTTGCTTGACCAACTGGTCAAAAGCTATGGCCTTGGCACGATCATGCCCGCCTGGTTGCTGGCCGTTCGTCTAAGTCTGATTACGCTGATTTTTAACATTGTGCTGAGGATCTTCAAAGCTCAAAAAGAAAGCACTGCCCTGAAATTTCAGAATCTCTCCCTCCAGGCCGAGAATCTGAAATTTCAGATAGACCTGATGAAGCAGCAAATCAACCCGCACTTTCTGTTCAATAGCCTGAATACGCTACTGGACCTCATTGAGGAGGATACGAAATCCGCAGTGAAATACGTTCGGAATTTCTCAAGCCTGTATCGGGTAGTACTCCAAAGCGCCAAACATGATTTTATCCCGCTGGCTGACGAACTCAGTTTTCTCAATGACTACTGGAACTTACTCAAGGTTCGTTTTCGCGATGCCATTGACTTGGAAGTTCAAATCGCAGAGGGCCTTGAAGAGGCCTTGATTCCTCCTTTGAGTCTACAGTTCATCATTGAAAATGCCGTGAAACACAACGAAGCCTCTACACGAACGCCACTCTTGATAACAATTCGTGAAGACAGTAGTACTTTGATTATTAGCAACAAGATCAATCTCAAAAATTACCCCGTGGTAAGCGAAAAAGTGGGATTGAAAAACCTGCAACAACGATTCACCTTGCTCCACAGACCTATAGAATATGGTAAGGAGGACGAAGAATTTGTCGTTAGAATACCCCTGAAAACTTCATAGCCATGACAACGATCAAAACGGTAATCATAGAGGACGAAAGTGCCGCCGTCAACCGCCTGCGTAAGGAGTTGGATCAGATTCCGGACGTGGAATTTGACATTCTGACCGTATTGGATAGTGTGAAAGGGACATTGGCCTGGCTCAAACAGGAGTCGCAGGTGGACCTGATCTTCATGGACATACACCTTACAGATGGCCTGAGCCTGGAAATCTTCAAGGAGGCCGAAGTACGATGTCCCATCATTTTCACTACCGCCTATGACGAATATGCCCTACAGGCGTTCAAAGTCAACAGTATCGACTATTTGCTGAAACCCATTGATCCGGAAGAGCTCAAAGCAGCGGTGGACAAATTCCTGGCTCAGAGTGGCGCCTCATCGCAGGATGATTACCTCAATCAGCTCGTGAGATTGGCAGCAGAGTTTCGTCCTACAACGTTTCGGTCTAGTTTTTTGGTTTCGTTCCGGCAGAAGATGATGTTGATCGACATAGGAGATGTTGCCTATGTCTACATCAAAGAAAGGGGGGTGTTCCTGAAAAAGAAAGACGGTGTGGAGTACGTCATTGACTTTTTCCTGGACGACCTGGAGAAGCAGTTGGACCCTGCGCTATTTTATCGGGCCAATCGCCAATTTCTGGTAGCCAGATCCGCCATTCAGGAAATCGAACCCTATTTCAATGGAAGACTCATCCTGGCGGTAAAACCCGAGGCCTACACATCCGTCATCATCAGCAAGGAGAAAGCTACCCACTTCAAAAGGTGGGCAGACTACTGATCCGCTTCCGCCTCAAAACGACGGCTTGAGTTTCGAATATCGCAGCTTCAGCATGATATCCGGCTGCAACTGAAGCCGATCCGGTGAAATTCGTTTGCATATCAAATTTCACATGAAACAACTTTTAGCCTATTTACTCCTCATAGGCGGCTATGTCACCGCCTTTGCACAGAATCAAACCATTTCTGGTACTGTTACGGACACCAATGGCAATCCATTGATCGGTGTCAATATTAAGTTGAAAGATCAACTGGTGGGCACAACAACCAATAACGAAGGGTACTTCGAATTTGAGATTAGGGAGGCCTTACCGGTCGATTTGGTGCTGTCCAGCGTGGGTTTCGAAACGAAGACCATCAGCATTCCAGCTTCGGCTGCATTCCCCATGACCTTCACTTTGGATGAATCGGTGCTGTTTGGAAACGAAGTCGTGGTATCCGCCTCACGGGTGGAAGAGAACATCCTGGAATCTCCCGTCTCTATCGAAAAAATGGATATCCTCGACATCCAGGAATCAGCATCGCAGGATTTCTACGGCGCCCTTATCAACTACAAGAACGTTGACATGAGTACGCAGTCTTTTACCTTCAGATCCCTCACACTTAGGGGTTTCAATGCGAATGGCAATACACGCATGGTCCAATTGATCGATGGTATCGACAATCAGGCACCGGGTTTGAATTTTCCAGTGGGCAACATCGTAGGTATTTCCGCACTCGACCTCGAGAGCGTGGAGCTTCTGCCGGGAGCATCATCGGCACTCTATGGACCCAATGCCATCAATGGCATCATTACCATGAGCAGTAAGAGCCCTTTTGACTATCCGGGGCTGAGCGTCAATGTGAAGGGCGGGGTCAATCATGTAGGTGGTGAAGATCAGGACCCCACGCCCTTTACTGATCTGTCTCTACGCTACGCCAAATCGTTCAATAACAAATTTGCTTTCAAGGTGAATGCCTCTTTCTTGGACGCGGAGGACTGGTATGCTACAGATATGCGCGACAGATCCCTGGATCCGGCCATTACCCGTGACAACCCAGGCTTCGAGGCTATAAATGTTCTGGGAGATGAGACCTCGTTGGCTTTGCCGCTGGGAGCCAATGGAGAGAATGTGACCGTTACGCGGACTGGGTTTCTGGAGCAGGACCTGGTAGATTACACCGCGCGGAGCATGAAGTTGTCCGGCGCCATGCATTACAAGTTCAGCCCGAATGTTGAAGGTATTCTGCAGGCGAATTTTGGTACCGGACAGTCAGTGTATACGGGTATCGACCGGTATTCTCTACTCGACTTTTCATTAAGCCAATTCAAAGCTGAGCTGCGGGGTTCAAACTTCACGCTACGGGCGTACAATACCAATGAGAATTCGGGAGATTCTTTTGCTGCCGGGACATTGGGTGGTTTATTGAATGAAGCGCTGAAGCCGAGCGATGTGTGGTTTGGTGAATATTCCACCGCTTTTGGTGGTGGTGTCCCGGGTGTCGAGGGATTCAACCACAATGCTGCCAGGGCTTATGCAGATCGAGATCTCCCTTTGCCTGGCTCCCCGGAATTTGAAGCAGCCAGGCAGGGGATCATTGATACACCCTTGTCCGAAGGAGGAGCCAAGTTTTTGGATAAATCCAAGCTCTATGCGTTTGACGGTGCCTACAATTTCAGGGATCAGATAGATTTTGCAGAGGTGATCATAGGCGCCAACTACCGCATATATTCCCTCAATAGCGAAGGCACACTTTTCGCCCTGGACGACAATGGAGATGAGTTCAACATTTCGGAGTATGGTGGCTTTGTCCAGGTGTCCAAACGGCTACTGGAAGACCGGCTAAAGCTCACAGGCTCGCTCAGATATGATAAGAATGAGAATTTCGATGGCAGGACAACACCAAGGATCTCCGGCGTGTACAATCTGTTTGGCGACCACAATTTTCGGGTTTCCTATCAGACGGGCTTCCGAATGCCAACGACCCAAAACCAGTACATAGACCTTCCGACGCCTTCAGCACGGTTGATAGGAGGGTTGCCACTCTTCAGAGACCGGTACAACTTTGACACCAACCCGGTATATGACCAGGAGACCTATTTCACTTATGCCGGTACTTATGAAGCCGTGCTAAACGAAGCTTTGGCAGGAGGATTGGACTTTGAGACTGCCGCTGTTGAAGCCGCTACTGCAGCAGCTCCCATATTGGATGGTGCCGAAGTAGGAGAAACCGAGTTCAACCTGGAGCAAAACAGGACGATTGAATTTGGCTATCGCAGCCTCATCAACAATCAGCTTATGATTGATGCGTACTACTACAACAGCGTCTTCAGCAATTTCTCAGGCGCATTTAACCTCTTTCAGTCCAGTACCATCGCAGGTGACCCCTCAGGATTGTTGGCTCCCGCCGTTTACCAAACCACCGTCAGCATTGATCAGGATGTGAAGTCTCAAGGTGCGGCGTTAGGTCTTTCGTATGCCTTCAATAGTGGATATAGGATTTCGGGTAACTATGCCTGGAATGAACTCACAAACAGAGATGATCTTCCCGAAGGATTCCAGTCCGGCTTCAATACTCCGGAAAACAAATTTAACTTCTCTGTGTCCAACAGAAAATTGACCGATAGACTGGGCTTCAATGTGACCTGGAGATGGCAGGATTCATTCCTGTGGGAAAGCACTTTCGCCGAAGGCGATGTGCCTGCTTTCGCTACAGTGGATGCGCAGGTGTCTTATGCGATTCCTGATTGGAAATCACGTCTGAAAGTGGGAGGTTCCAACCTATTCAACAATCGGTACGAACAAGCCCTCGGGAATCCCACCGTTGGCGCACTCTACTACGTTTCTATCACATTCGACGAATTCTTCCATTAGCAAGGACCTTTATTTGGCGGTGTTGGGACATGGTGGCTTGCCTAGGCAGGTCACCATTCCTGTGTTTTATCGATCAAGGGAAAAATCGGCCGATATACGAAAATGAACCCATAATTGACGAAAATGTATACCATCAGATCCCTTTAAATCTGACTTGTTTGCTGTGAAGAACTGATTGCATTACCGGTTCTAAATACAGCATTAGATGAATACTAAGTTTTGTGATTTATCAGTCCTTCACGACACGGGAATCCTTGAGTGGAAGGGTGTCAAAAGATTCAGGTTACATTTTTTTTGTTTTCTGCACATGGCCGCATCCTGGACCGCGGTCGGCCAGGAATTCGTTGAAGATACCACATTTCCATTCACTGCAGTAGACAACAGTGCAGTGGCCCTTATCGACGTAGAAAATGATGGTGACCTTGATGTCCTCATCACGGGTACGAATTCCTCTGACAATCCGATCGCGAGATTCTATCGGAACAACGGAATAGGAGTTTTCGCTATAGATACGTCGGTTCCTTTTGAGCGGGTATCTTCCGGCATCATCGCCATTGCCGACGTAGACAATGATGGCGATGAGGATGTCCTGATTGCGGGCCTCCATGGAGCAAGCAATCCCGTAACCAAGCTCTACATTAACAATGGTGCCGGCACATTTACCGAGGACTTATCAGCTCCCTTTCCGGATATTTCATCCGGAGATGCGGGCTTTTTCGATGCAGATGGTGATGGAGATCAGGACTTGCTGCTCACAGGTCTTGCAAGTTCCTCCCAGGAGTTTACAGGATTCTATACCAATGACGGCTCAGGCACTTTTACTGAAGACGCTTCAGAGCCATTTGACGACTATGGTCAGGGAGCTACAGACTTCTCAGATGTAGATGGTGATGGAGATTTAGACGTTTTGATCACGGGGCGTTTGGGGGGTAGTACTACTTCAAGTAGCGTTCTCTATTTGAATGACGGGGCCGCGGGCTTTACCCAGGACGCCTCAGTAGTGCTTGATGGTGTCATGGAGAGTACTGCCAATTTCGTGGATGTGGATATGGATGGTGATGAAGACATCCTGATTACGGGAATCAACAATTCCTCTGTAGAAATAGCTCGTCTGTACCTCAATGAGAGCGGAACATTCACTGAGGATAACTCACAGCCATTCACAGGAGTTGGTAACGGCGCGGTGACCATTTCAGATACGGATGGGGATGGAGATCCGGATGTTCTGATCACAGGAAGGGATTCAGGGGACGAGCAGGTCACAGAATTCTATGTGAATGACGGCTCCGGCGGGTTCACGGAGGATGCCTCCGTGCCTTTTACGGATGTAGATACAGGTGATGTAGCATTGGGTGATCTGGACAATGATGGTGATCTGGACTTGCTGCTGACCGGAAGAAACAGCCTCGGAAACCCGTTCTCCCGGGTCTACAGAAGCAATAGACTGATTCGTTTCATGGAGCAGACAAACACGTCATTGGCTGGCGTCGAATCCGGAGCAGTTGTTTTTGCCGATGTCGACAATGATGATGATCAGGATGTGCTTTTGGTAGGGGAGAACACTCCGTCATTACTTGCAGACCCAGAAGCCACTTCCAGGTTGTATCTCAATGATGGGTTCGGTGGATTTGCAGAGGATACCACGGTTCCATTCGAAAGCGTTTCCGAGCGATCAACGGCCGCATTCGCCGACATTGACAACGATGGAGACGAGGATGTGATCATTGCAGGTCAAAATGAGGACAATACATTGATCACTCAACTCTACAAGAATAATGGGATGGGGGGCTTTACCCAAGATCTTTCCGCTCCCTTTGAGGGAGTGATTGCGGGAACAGTTTCTTTTGCAGATGTTGACAATGACAATGACGAAGATGTACTGATTACGGGTGTTTCGGGAAGCGCCACACAGATAGCGAAATTATATGTCAATGACGGTATGGGTGCCTTCACTGAGGACACATCCGTACCCTTCACCGGTGTCCAACTCAGTGCTGTTGCATTTGCCGATGTGGACGGTGATGCCGACCAGGATCTTGTGATTACCGGCCAGGCGAGTTCGGCCCGAATTGCGAAAATTTACCTCAATAACGGGCTTGGGCAGTTTACTGAGGATACATCCGTACCCTTCGTCGCGGTTGCCGACGGTGCTGTGGCCTTTGCAGATGTGGATGGGGATCTGGATCAGGATTTGTTGATTTCCGGAATTGAATCGGGGGGGTTGATCCGGGCTTCCAGACTGTACATCAATGACGGCACCGGTGGATTCACCGAGGATACCTCGGTACCCTTCATTGGAATTTCGAATGGAAGTGCCGCTTTTGCCGATGTGAACAATGACGGTGATCAGGATTTACTTCTTTCCGGTTTTCCAACCATCACAAGACTTTATACCAACGACGGTAGTGGCAACTTCACAGAAACTACGATTTCGATTGCTCCCATTTCCAAAAGTTCCTTCGGCTTTGCGGATTTAGACGATGACAATGACCTCGATGTCCTTATCTGTGGAAACCCAGGATCAACATCATTTGCCGGATTGTATGAAAACAACGCCTTCGAGCCCCTACCGATTTCATTGCCAGTAGAACTCCTGAACTTCACAGGACGGGAGGATGGAAAAGGCGTTTCCCTTCAATGGCAGACGGCTGTCGAGTTGAACAACGACTTTTTCGAAGTGCAACATTCCCCGACAGGTGAACTAGGATCTTTTCAGGTTGTCGGCAGCGTGTCGGGTCATGGTGATTCAGATGAGATCATCGCATATCAACTCTACCACGAGAACCCGGTGCAAGGGTTCAACTACTACCGCCTGCGTCAGGTGGATTATGGTGGAGCGTTCGAGTTTTCACCTACGATCCTGGTGTCGGTGGCCATACCTGATGATTTTGATTTCACCGTTTACCCCAATCCGATTGGCCCTGGGCGTGTTTTTTTTGCCAGGCTTACCCAGGACGACTTGAATCTTCCCTTGCAGCTGCATCTTTATGACCTTTCGGGTTCCGTGATTGCAGAACTGGATCAACCCAGTAATCAGAGGGACGGAACGGTCAGTTTCCAATTGCCGGATTCCATACGCCCCGGACTTTATTTCCTGTCATTGAATATGGGGAACAGGGAGGCAGTGCACAGACTCTTCGTTGAGTGATTCTGGGGTAGGTTCGCACCACTTCAGACCTGAATACGGAAGCTCCAGCCACATTTCTGTTTTACCTGCGGCATAACAGCCTTCATTTTGGGCCCAAAAGAGCGGTCATGAAAAAATTGAAAAGCCAACACTGGAGGAGCCTCATCCTGCTAGCCATCATATCAGTGCTCTCTTCGGCTTGCAACGATCAGCAAATTGAAGGCCCGATCGAGGTAATTATTGAGATCGACGAATCCAGTGTTGCGGAGATCATCGCCGTGGCATTGAGTGAGGACGACGGGGGATTTGCGGACCAGGTGGATGTTCTGATCGATTACTTGTCCGAGGAATGTGGTTTCAGTGAGGAAGAGTCTTTTGAGGAGTCAAGCAATTTTCTGGGGAGATCAATAGAAATTGACTACGTCATCGAGACGACTGTCAAATGTGATGAAAATGACCAGTTCGTAGAATTGGCCTATAGCCTGGAGTCGTCCCGCGAAGCTGAACTTACCAGATTGGACGTGCAGTCAAAAACCAGCTCTGAATGGACGTTGTCGGAAAATATTGACATAGAATATCAGCTTACTGGGATATACGACTACCAGGGAGAAGAAGAATTTAAGATTGAAGAAGAGGAAAGGTTTAGCACCCTACTGGCTTTCCAATCTAATGATCTTGTGGTCAACCGGGACGGGGACTTTCTTGAAGGAGCAATGACCCTTGATTTCAACGTCAGCAGTTCCTCCGAAGCATTTGGTGATGGTACAGGTACTTTGACAGTCACCGACATCAACCTGGGACTTCTGGACGCATCGACCTTTGAGTTCCTCTATCAGATCGATTTGCAGACGGGAGAAGTCACCCAAATAGAACGATAAACCCAGCACACCCTCGATGATCGAGGGCGTCTACGCCAAATCTCACAATTGCAAGAACAAATTCCTTTTTTAAACCTATCGGAAAATGAAATTCAAATGTATTATCAACGCAATGGGCCTCATGACGGCCCTTTTCATTTTGACGCCAAAAATTGGCAACGCCCAAGGCATATCGCCAAAGCTACTTGTTCAAAGTTCCTATTTGCCGACTGCCGACCTCAGTGATACCCTGGGAGGCTTTTCTTCCCGGAGCATATCGGTCGGGTGGAGCATCCCTGTAATGGGTAAGATGCTCGACAAAGGAGGCGATACACCTTCATTCTTTATGGTGATGGCCAATGGCGCATTTGAAACGAAGCAAGTCCGGTTTGAGGCCTTTAAGGACCGCACCTTCATCAGGCCCTGGTTGGGTTCTTCCTTTGTCTACAATCCAGGAAACAAGGTCATATTCATGGGTAACATAGCTTTGCGGTGGCTAAAGGACAGCGAAGGTGGCCCCGGGCGATTGATTCCAACAGGGCTCGCCATCGCAAGCGTCCGGCAAAGTCCGACTTTTAGCTTTTTACTGGGTGCTGCCTATACTTTCAACTTTGGCTCGGGTATGCCTTTCCCACTCCTTGGATTCCGAAAGACCTTCAAAGAAAGCTCTAACCTAAGTGTTATGCTTCCCTTATCCATTACTTACAATGTCAAACCTTCCGCAAGATTTGGTTACAGCCTTTTTCTCAAGCCACAAGGCGATATAGACCGCTATCGTGCGGGTAATTCATTTCAAGAGATAGAGCAAGATCACCTGGTGCTGAGAGAGCGCGCCATTAAGGTCGGCGCCAGTGCTTCGTTCGCATTCGGAGCATTCAGTGTACTCCCTGAGATCGGTGTGCTGGGTGGCAGAGAGATCGTTTTCGCGGAAGAGGGAGGATCGATTTTCAACCCCCAGAACCTATTCAAATCGGCGGTAGATCCCGGTTTTTATTTCAATCTGAAGTTGCAAATCAATCTCCGAAATACTGGCGCTGGAAATCCACTGGAGCAATTGTCAAGCGTTGGGATGGACTTCTGATCCATTCTTGAATAGGCAGCTTCAGTGTCCAATTTGGATTACTCAGTCACCTTTCCCTTCATCTGGATAATATGGTATCGTTTTTTTGAATTGAGGTTTGAATAATAGGAAAATTTGGAAAGGGCCTGCTACAGGCGGGCCTTTTCTTCAGACCTCCAATCACACTACAAAAAGCACAATGAAAAGAGTACTATTAACAACATGCCTTGCCATAGGCACATTCCTTGTCGCATTTGGGCAGGAAGAGATTGAAGGTATATGGCTTGCCGGGGAAGGGAAGACGAAGGTGGAAATCTTCAGTGCCAATCCAGGCCTATACACAGGGAAAATTGTCTGGATCGACGTCCCGGAGAATAAAAAAGGACGAATTCCAACCGATCGTAAGAACCCAAACAAGGCACTCAGAAGCCGACCACTCATGGGTTTGAGCTTGCTGGAGGATCTGGCCTTTGAAGATGGAAAGTGGGTGGGCACCATCTACACCCCGAAGCATGGTCGGACACTTCCTGCCATACTAACACTCAATAATAATGACGAGCTGATCATTGAAGTCTCAGTGATGGGCATGACCAGGGAGAAGAAGTGGACAAGAACGGTGCTTTGATAGTGAGAGTAATTGCAGTAATGGGTTTTGTCGTGTGCGCAACCGTGGCAATAGGGCAGTCTCGGCCCACTCCATTCTCCGAAGCACGCAGAGCCGTCGCCAGTTCTGAACAGGAGGCTGTTTTGAAAGATTCCCTCAGAAAGGCCTACAAAGGGAAGTGGACACTTGACTTTGCTTACGGCCAACGTTTCATCCTCAGCTCAAATAAGTCCAGTGTCGAGGATACCATAACTTTCGCAGATTTCACAAAGTTTCGTTCTTTCTTCGGTGCTGGATTTGGGTATTTCCTTAAAGACAACCTGCATCTGGGTTTCAACTTCAACTTTGGTCTGCTCCCCAGAGAACAGGAGATCAATTCGCTTACCATAGGAGGGACCAACGGGATTTCGGTGGAAGGACAGGGCAATGGTGGTGCCTTGCTCAACTTCAATCTGGGGGCGAAATATTATTTCAATGCCAAACGCTATACCCGACCTTATGTAGGAATGGAATTAGGAACCATGCGCCTTCTGGCCAAAGGAGGTTCAGTCAACTTCAGTTTCAACTCAGGACGGGAGGATAATATTGACGAACTCCGAGCAAGCCTGGGTGTTGCACAACTGCTCCTGGGGATCACCCACAGGGCGGCTCCTGGTTTCATGCTTGACTTCAACGTGGGCTATACAGGTACCTCCAAAGGAGACCCTGTAGGCGGTATAACTTCCGCCAATGGAGTTACGACCTCCATATCTCTTCAATTCATTCTCAACCCAAGAAAAGAGTAGTAATGCACCGTATCAAGAACAAACTGAAA
Organism: Cyclobacteriaceae bacterium; assembly: GCA_965601475.1. Taxonomy (GTDB): domain Bacteria; phylum Bacteroidota; class Bacteroidia; order Cytophagales; family Cyclobacteriaceae; genus JAWPMT01. Next base: position 5,310,261 of record OZ271832.1, read on the forward strand.
GGACTTTTGAGCGTGGGCGCCCTTGCTATTTTGCAAGGAATCGGGCTGGCTCAGGATGTCGTCATCCGGAGCTCAGAGGAGGCCATTGCACTGGCGCTTTCACAAAATTTAGATTATCAAAACTATGTTTTGAATCAGGAACAAGCGGATCTGGATTACAGACAGGCCAGGAACTTTCGCCTACCCAATATCAGCGCGACGGTAAGTGGCCAACGCAACCTTGACCTCGCCACGACGCCCTTGCCAGGTGAGATCTTCGGGCAACCCGAGCAGACGGTAGAGACACAATTCGGTCAAAACTACAACTACAATGCCGGATTCAACGTGGGCCTACAATTGATCAACCGCGAATCGCAACTCCAGGCGCAATTCTCAAAGCTGAGCATTGATCAGGCGAATGTCGAGAAGAGAATCTTTGAAGACCTGCTTAAAGAGCAGACCAATCTCTATTATTTCACTGCGCTGATCGCAAAAAGGGCGGTCGACCTGGGCCTGGAGGACCTACGGAGCGCTCAGGACATCAGCAGCATCAGTCAGCAGCGTTTCGATGAAGGGCTGATAGATGCGATCGTCAGAAATACGGCCCTGATCAATGAGAATAAGGTAAAACAAAATCTCAATGCCAATCGGCAGCTACAGAAGCAATGCGAGATGGAGTTGAGGAAGTTGTTTGGCATGGCCCCGACAGACAAAATTGTTTTGGCGGATGATTCTGACCTGGAAGTCCCACCGAGTGTGGGATTGGATCAGTTGGTAGCGGATCCTGTGATCGAGAGTGCCAGGTTGAGTGTAGAGCAGTCTGGGGTTCAGTTGAAAGCCAGCAGATCCGCTTTACTCCCAACACTTTCTGTAAATTCCTACTTTGGCAAACAGCAGTTTCGTGATGACTTTGGTGTAGGCTTTGGCAGTAATGACTGGACAAACTACAGCTATGTATCCCTGAACCTGTCCATGCCCATTTTCGCAGGGTTCAGCAACAGAAATCGAATCAAGAAAAGCCAGGTTAGTCAACAGATTGCCCTGAATGAGCGAAGAAAAGCGGAATACACCGCAACGCATAACGACGAACTGATTTTGAGCGACTACCTGCTGAGCCAGGCAGATGCTCAGTCGGCATATGAAAACTACAAACTTTATGAGGAGAACGCCGATCTCACACTCAAGAAATACGACGAAGGGATTATTGGCCTGGATAGCTATCTGAGTGTTTTTGAGGACTACCTCAGGGCGGAAAACACCTACCTCAATGCACTGTCCAAGGCCTATACGAATTACAGTCAAGTCTTACCAAGAATACAACGATGAAAAAACTACTTTCAAAATCACTTTCAGTCATTGTGGCAGCGGGACTGTTCGCCTGCAATAAGGTCGAAACAACACAACCCGTACAGGCCGATATCATCGATGCGGTCTTTGCCAGTGGTCAGGTCATAGCTGACAATGAGTATCAGGTCACAGCCAACACCGAAGGCTACCTCATCCGAAGTTTTGTCGATGAGGGCGCCCTGGTAAATGGAGGAATGCCACTGTTTCAGTTGTCGAATGACGTGTCTTCCAAGCAATTGTCCAACGCCCAGGTCAACTACCAGGACGCCCTGGAGAAGTTGAACAAGAACTCACCAGACCGGATCAAGTTGGAACTACAGATTGAACAGTCCAAGTCTCAGCTGGAGTTGGACAAGAAGAACTTCGAGCGGTACCAAAAGCTCTGGGAATCCAAGGCAGTGTCAAAGCTGGACTTTGAAAAGATGGAACTTCAATATGAAAATGCGAAGAGAAACGTAGCGATAAATGAGGAGGCCCTAGCAGACCTGATCAACAGTCTGGAGCTAAACCTTGACAATGCCGAGACACAGCTGGTTATCCAGAAGGAGAATGATTCGGATTATTTTCTGTCCTCAGCAATTGATGGCGAGGTACTTCAGGTATTCAAAAAACAGGGTGATTTGGTCAGAAGGGGAGAAGTAGTAGCAAAAATCGGTGGCGGAGAGAAACTGGTCGAACTATACATTGCCGAAGAGGATATCAGAGAAGTTTCCATTGGACAAGAGGTCATTCTTAGCCTCAACACAGATAGGGACCAACCGGTGGAGGGCGTCATTAGTAAGATCTACCCTTCTTTCGATGAAATAGAGCAGTCATTCATGGTGGAAGCCGTATTCAAAAAGGAACCAACGCGCCTTTTCCACAACACCCAACTGCAAGCCAACATCATCATTGGTAAGAGAGACGGGGCATTGGTCATTCCCTCTCAATACCTGCTCAAAGGGGATAGCGTGATCACAAAGCGTGGTGACCTGCTGTTCGTCCGGACGGGCATCCGCAATGATCGATGGGTGGAAATTGTTGAGGGCGTGAATTCGTCGGAGGTACTACAGCGGCCGGAACAGCTATGATCAGACCTACAAACTATACGGTAGCGTTTTCGCACCTGACTTCCCGCGTGAAGCAGGGGTTGGTGGCTACGCTAAGCGTCACTTTTGGTATTTCCATGTACATCTTCATGAATGGTTTCATGACAGGTGTCAACGATATCCAAACGGAGCTCGCCTTCAGTACCCTGGCACATGTCCATATCTACAACGATTTGCCGGAAGACAGGTCCAACCTGTTGACCGGTCTTTATCCCGAAGAAACCCATTTTGTCAACCTAAGAAACCCCAAGGTCATCCAGTATACCGAGGGCATTCGCAACAGCGAGGAGGTGATCCAGGCCATCTCTGGGATCCCGGAGGTCGAGGGGATTGTCACCCAAGTGAACATCAACGTATTCTTTAGAAATGGAGCTACAAAGGCCAACGGCCAGCTGTCCGGTGTAAATGCGGTCCGCGAGCACGAACTCTTCGGTACAGGGGAGTCCATCATCGAGGGTTCATGGGAACTCATCGACAATCGCGGCGATGGGATCGTAATGGGGGTTGGACTTGCCAAGCGTTTGAGTCTCAACCTACATGACAATGTGGTAGTCAAGACGGCGGATGGCGTCGACCGGACCTTCAAAATCATCGGACTCATTGAGACTACCCTGGCCAATGTCGACAATGGCAAAGCGTATGTTCGTGCCAATTCCGCGCGCCAACTGATCTCAAAGCACCGAAGCTACGCTACAGATATCCAGGTGAATGTCAAGGACTATAATGATGCCGAAAGGGTAGCTGAGCAGATCAAACCACTCATAGACTACCGAGCAGAGGCCTGGAATATTGCCAACGGGCAATTGGAGGCAGGAGCAGACCTTCGAAACATTATCGCCATTGCCGTGTCTTTGACCATTCTCCTGGTTGCCGGGTTTGGTATCTACAACATTATGAATATGACGGTCAATGAGAAGATCAAGGAGATCGCCATCCTCAAAGCCATGGGCTTTGAAGGAGGAGACATCGTCCAGATCTTCCTGGTTCAATCCGTTGTCATCGGCGTACTTGGTGGCATAGTAGGGGTCATATTCGGGACCTTGGTATCCTATACAATTAGCAAGATCCCTTTCCCATTGGCCACATTGGAGACGCTGCCCATGGCCTATAGGTTGGAAGATTATCTCGCGGCATTTGGTTTTGGCCTGCTGACAACATTTGTCGCTGGCTATCTGCCGGCCAAGAAAGCATCCCAGGTAGATCCAGTAGCCATCATTAGAGGATAATATCATGCAAAATGACATCGCGCTCAGCGCATCCCACATCGACAAGTTCTTTTATGAACCCTCCACATTTCAGGCACTCAAGGATATATCATTTCAGGTCAGAAGAGGGGAGTTTCTCTCGCTGGTCGGTAAATCAGGCTCTGGCAAATCCACCCTCTTGTATGTGCTATCCACAATGGATACCAGCTACGGCGGAGATTTGACGATCAATCAGGAGAAATTGACCGGCAGGACTCAAAATGAACTCGCAGCCTTTCGCAATGCCAACATCGGTTTTGTATTCCAGTTCCACTACCTGTTGCCAGAGTTTACTTCCCTCGACAACGTCATGCTTCCTGCCTTGAAATTGGGCAAAAAGACCAAAGAAGAAATAAAGGAAAATGCCATGGCCAACCTAAAGCTCCTGGGCTTGGAAGATCAGGCACTGAAGTCTGCCAACAAACTATCCGGCGGTCAACAGCAACGTGTAGCCATTGCCAGAGCCTTGATCAACGAGCCGGCGATCATCATGGGGGACGAACCCACCGGCAACCTGGACTCCAAGAATACGGAAGTTGTTTTTGATATCTTCCGGCAACTTGCCGAAGAGCGGGGCCAGACGATCATTGCGGTGACGCACGATGAAGAGTTTGCTGGCAAAAGCGATCGGATCCTGGAACTCAGCGACGGCTATATGTTATGACTGCATTCCTCTGGAATTCCATACTTTGTGCGTTGGTGATGGTACAGCATGCCAGCTGTACCGCTTCCAGGAGGGTGCAGGACCCTTGTCCGGAAGGTGAACGCGATTGCCAGAAAATAACCATAAATGGCCTCAGCCTGGACTATTCGATGCGTGAGACGGAGCATGAAGTGGTGCTGGACCTCCATACCGACGATCCGCTGATGGTGGCCAGGATACTTGCTCTCGGGATAACGCTATCCTGGCAAGCAGTCGGCAAAGGCTCCAAATCCATCAATTACCCCATGGGATTGTTGGAAATTCGTTCTTTCAAATCAGCTGAGGACCTGAAGCAGTTTTGGCTCAGTTCCAATACGCGCCAAAACTGGGTAACGAGGCTATCACGACTGAAACATATCGCCAGGGTTCAGGAAGGTAAGCACAAAACCCATAGCTCCATTGATTCGCTATCAGGTTTGCAAGCCGACTTCTTTGTTAGGGAACACGAATTTCATTACCGGCTTACCCTCAAAAAAACCGAGATCGCAGACCCCCCAGCTTTCTCGCCGGAGCTCTCCATCGGAAGACTGGTTCTCTCCTCCCGACTCGTGAAGCGAAGCCGCCGACCGTCATCACCTTTTCACCTGGTCGCACAGGGCAAAATCGATGCCTTTGAATCCCCATGGGAGCTCAGATTATGCCCATTGGAGCTTGCAAAGTGACCAGCAACCCAGGAAAATTCAATAAGCACCAGAGTCGATTCAGCTGACAATGCGTCTGCTTCCGCCAGTTTGGTGTTCATTGCTAACTCCGGAAGGGGTGTATTTGCAGCATGACGCTTGAGGCTCAGATCCTATTGATTTCATGGCAATTGAATGGGGTTCAAGTCAAAAAGAGTAAGGTGAAGGTGAAAGCATTTGTGCGTTGGTATGTTCGATTTGTTTTGATGGTGGTTTGGACTGCTGGTCAAGCACAGGTGCACTGCCTCACCAATACCATGGACAGTGTGCGCCGATCCCAATATCCCTCTTCCGGGACGACAAAAAGTTTTGAGCGCTGGATGACGGAAACAAAAGGTCGCAAAGGTTCCAGGCCGACGACAGGTACCACCATCTATCGTATCCCGGTGGTTGTCCACGTGGTGCACAATGGAGAGCCTGTCGGGACAGGTGCCAATCTCAGCCATGACCAGGTTTTGTCCCAAATCGATGTGCTCAACGAGGATTTCAGAAGGGCCTTCGGGACCAATGGGTTCAACACCCATGCCGATGGCGCCGATACCCACATCGAGTTCTTCCTGGCTCCCCAGGACCCTATGGGTAACCTGCTACCCGAGCCAGGTATCGACCGTATCCATGGAGGTCAGGAGGAATGGACCCACGGCCTGTTGCAAAGTGAAGTAGAGTCGGAGCTCAAGCCTTCGACCATTTGGGACACGGACCGCTATTGTAACATCTGGACACTCAACTTTGGCGGCCCCATTGGTCGTTTCTTGCTGGGTTACGCGCAGTTTCCCGATGCATCCGATTTACAAGGCCTCGAGGAGGAAGAAGGCAGTGCCCACACCGATGGTATTGTGATCGACTACAAATACTTTGGAAGCCGCGAAAAAGGTGATTTCCAAAGCCTGGTGGCCCCTTACGACCATGGTCGAAGCACCACACATGAGATGGGGGATTGGCTCGGACTCCGTCATATATGGGGTGATGGCGATTGTGCTATGGATGACTACGTGATAGACACGCCACCCGCAGCGGAATCCTTCGCGGGCTGTCCACAGGGTGCTTACTCTTGCGAAGAGGAGTCCATGATCCAAAACTACATGGACTACACCGACGACCTTTGCAAGAGTATATTCACTGAAGGTCAAAAGGAAAGGATGCTGACCGTTTTGGAGCATTCACCCAGGCGAGCCAACATGGTGCGATTGGCCTACGCAACCGCGGATTCCCCAACCAGCATCAGTTCAGCGATCTTCCCCAATCCCGTCAGTGAGCAATTGTATCTGCGACTGGAGGGGATTACCGGTTCACTAACGGTCACGATTCTCAGTACCTCAGGCGAATTGAGCAAAGTAGAGGAGCGGGAGATCGCCGCGCAGCGCTATTTGTGGCGGATCAATATGGAAGACCTCAAAACAGGCATATACGCCCTCAAAGTCACGTCAGCCGAGTCTGATCACTTAGCAGTTCACAAGTTCTTCGTCCGGTGATGGATTCTCCTGTAGGCGTCCTCACAGCAGGTGTTTCGCGTTGGATATCAGATCCACTGGTTCAAAGGGTATCTGCACAGGCAATTGCAGCTTCTCGATGTGTTCGACCTTACTTGCATCATGCACAAGCAACAACCTTTTCAAATCGTAGCGCTGGCTATGCAGGAGATACCATAGGAATTCCTGTCCCAACGGGTCATTAGAGCAACAATAGATCAGCAGCTCGATGTCCTTTCGTGAGAACTTATGCAACTCCCAGAAGGATGCCAAAGGAGCTGCACAATCGATCTGTGAGTGATTCAGAATCTCCACAATGTTCTCCCCCAGGTCCTGATTATCTGATGCCACAGCTACCATGCCATAAAAGTGAAAACTTGCGAACTCACATCTTATGATGAACATCAGGTGGGGGTATGAATCCCAGTCTTGTTGACATGATTTTTTGGAGCATCATCGTTTTTCCCTTGGATTAGGGGCATCGCCGGCTTTCGCCTTTACGCTTCGCTGCGCTGCAGGGTACCGGCTCTATCCGGGCTAGGGGCGAGGTCATCGACCAAGGTTAGAGACTGTGCTTTCCAGTACTGCCAAAGCCCTTTTTGGGGACTATGAGCTTCGTCAGTGAATTGCCCAGACCATGGCTGTCGCGAGATTCAGGCAGTTCCATACTTCAAGCCCGCCAGTCCTATGACGATTTGTCCTCAACCATGCTTGATCAAGGCCGGATATGAATGATTCGCGTCAGTCTGCGTCCAAATGTGTCTGTATAGCACATAATTCACCTCAATTTGCACCTGATCGACTTGAATAAGTGTATGATTCATGCTAGTCTGTACATGATTGGGTTCAAGCTATGGGCAATTCATTCCATTTTATGCATGATCAACACGCAGAAATACTTGATTCACTATCAAGAGCGCATGATCAATACTCGGAAGGACGTGATTCATACTAGTAGACACGTCATCGAGGCATGGAAACCATGATGCGCTACGGCACATCCGTAAAGGCCAAAGCCAACTCCAGATCACCAGCCGACACCTCTTTTCCCCGCATCGTCAGAGGAACGCACGGAACTCGTTGGACCCAATGCCACCCAGATTGACTTCGGAAGAAGCGTCCATGGCTATCCATGGTCGCTAGGAAAAGCATGCAGCACGGCCAGGACCACCATCACGAAGACCGCTAAACAAACAGTGCGGGTGACGAATTTGTCCACCCATTAGACGAATGTGACCCCCCTAGGTCTTCCAATAGACCAGGATTTTTACCCTTGAGTACTGTCCATACGCTCCTTGGAATACTGGGTAAAAATCAAGTGAATATGATTAAGAAAATTTTGTTTGCCAATGCACTGGGAATTTGGCTGAGTACGTTCGGGTTCGCCTTTCAGCAGGAGCCGATCACCACTTTTCCCTACCTGGAAACATTCGACAGTAACGGAGGCGCTTTGCCGGCGGATTGGACCATCACAGAAGAGGATAGTTGGTCATGGATCATCAATTCAGGGGTCACGATATTTCCCGGCACAGGCCCCAATACCGATCATACCACGTTTGAAAGTACGGGCGACGGGTTTTTCATGCATACAGCCATTCTTTCATCAGTGACCAGTGGAAGCATTGCCAGGTTGAAAACTCCTGAAATAGACCTATCCGGGATCGCGGCCCCAACATTGCTTTTCCACTATCACATGTTTGGCAGCAATATCGGCACGCTGCAGGTCAACGTGCTGAGTGAAGGAGAAACCGTTACAACTACGCTCCTGGAAATCACGGGACAGCAGCATGCGTCCGGAGACGAGCCCTACTCACAGGCTGAAGTTTTCCTGGAGGCATTTCGAGATCAGGTGATCAGTTTGGAATTTGCCGGAAGTGCTGTCGGCGGCTTCAACAATCAAATTGCCATTGATGATGTTCGCCTGGAAGAGAGCACACGCGATCTGGCCCTTATTGACATTCCATTCCCTGGCACCGATGTATTTGGCGAAGACGTTGTCGTTATTGAAATTCAGAACCAGAGCCTCGAAGCCCTGGAGGTTGAGACTTTTCAGGTATCGTACTTTGTAGATGAGACCCTGGCAGCCACAGAAACCCTAACGGCTTCCCTTATACCGGAGGAAGTGCTGTCATACACCTTTCAAACGACTTTCGATTTTTCCAACTCGGGCTCGCAACGCATTCGTGCAGAAGTGGAACTGGCGGGTGATCGGGAGGCCACCAATGATGCCTTCGAAAAGGTCGTGGTCAACACGCCATTCATAGGCAACTACACCATGACCCAAAATGCACCAGGGGTGGGGGTCTTTGGATTACCCATTTTCGGAACTGAAACCCTTGAAGTCTTCTTGCAAAAGAGTGATGAAGATCATCGAACTTTCTCCGCTACCTATCTGGGAGGGGAATCGACTGACTTCACCTTCATCATTCTTCCCAATTTTATCGATGGTACTGCGGAGGCGTTTTTTCAGGAACAGGAGGTTGCTGAGGTCGTCTGCGAAGCATCGGGCCTGCCTGTTGTGCTGCAGCCAGCAGATCTACCGGGGATCCTGGATCTGAACGACGACGATACCTTCACCATGACCTTGGAGGAAAACGCCAATGACTGCGGCATCGCCGATGCTACATTCACTTTGGTCAAAGATGCTATCGGACCTGACCTTGTGGTAGAGGAAGTACTTGGTCCGTTGAATGGTGAATTAAATGCAGCAAGCCCCGTCAGTTTTATCATGCGGAACGTGGGCCCCATAGGAGTTGCAGCACCTGCGGTGAGCATTGTGCTGGATGGTGTTGAAGTCATTCGTGAAACTGTGGGCCAGCCTGTGGCAGCAGGCCAGTCCATTGCCTATACCACCACAGCTACCCTGGACTTGTCAGCACCACAGTCCTTTGACCTGGAGGTGGTCCTGGAAGCTGCCCGGGATATCAATCTCGAGAACAATGCACTGGCTGTCAGACTTGACAACTTTGAACGTCAGGCGCTGGAAGCACTGTATCACGCATGGTCTGGTGATGAGTGGACAGACAACACCCACTGGCTGTCTGATGCTCCCCTTGGGTCCTGGTTCGGTGTAGAAGTCAATGGCGACAATCGGGTAACTGAATTGAACCTCACAGCCAATAACCTTGTCGGCGCAATTCCAAACGAGATTGGTGATCTGAGTCATTTAACATTTTTGGGACTCGACTTCAATGCCCTGGCCGGAAACCTGCCGGCCTCCATCTGGGATTTGACTTTGCTTACCGTGCTATCAATGGAAGGCAACAGCTTGGATGGACACATACTTCCGGATATTGGCAGCCTGAACAACCTGGAGTATTTCAATGTGTCTGACAATGATTTTTCAGGGTCAATACCGGAGGAGCTAGGGGCCCTGGCGGAATTGGAGGTCTTGTTCCTGAATGACAATGATTTTTCGGGTGAGATCCCAGCTGCCTTTGGGGATCTGAGCAAGCTCGTGGTGGCGGATTTGGACAGAAATCAACTCACGGGCGAAATACCGTCCGCCCTCGGCAACCTTAGCAACCTGAAAGAACTTGATCTAAATCAGAATCAGCTTGTTGGATCCATTCCCACGGAATTGGGGAATCTGGGCGCCCTGGAGTTTTTGGACCTTGGCGCCAACGGGCTTTCTGGTCTTATCCCTTTGTCCTTGGCTGACCTTGGCAATCTCAAGGTGTTGTTACTCGCTGGAAACAATTTGTCTGGCGGTATCCCTCCAGAATTGGGCAGCCTGGTTGATCTGGAACGTTTGGAGCTCAGCAACAATCAATTAATTGGGAACATACCATCCGAATTAGGCAACCTGGGTAGGCTGGACCAATTGAATTTCGACAACAATCAGCTAAGTGGCCCCATACCATCTGAATTGGGTGCGTTAAGCAACCTTGTTGATTTGGAACTTCAAAGCAATAGCCTGGAAGGCGCGGTACCCCAGGAATTGACCGATCTTATCAACTTGAGGAGATTGAATCTTTCCAGGAATCACCTAACCTCTTTACCCACCTTCGACAACGGGACGCTAGGAGGCCTGGAGTTCTTCGAAGCGCAGGAAAATGCCTTTGGTTTTGATGCCTTGCTGCCCAACATCTCAGTGCTGACGGAGTACACCCCCCAAGCCAATGTCGACGAAGAAGAGACCCTAACCCCAAATGAAGTAACATCTATCACGCTGGAGGTGACCGAGCGTACAGCTTTGAATGAATATCAATGGCTGAAAGATGGAACAGCCATTGCAGGTGCCAATGATCCAAGCTTTACCATTGCGGAGCTTTCAGTATCTGACGAAGGCGAGTATACCTGCCGTATCTCCAACCCGGGAGCACCATTGCTCACCCTGACCCGAAACACCATCTTCCTGGAAGTGAATGAGGCACCAACGTCAGTCATACTTGACAACACCACGATAGCAGAAAACCAACCCACAGGCACATTGGTGGCCAATCTCACTGCTACAGATCCGGATGAGGACGAAACCTTTACCTTTAGTTTGTCGGGCACGGACGCGGCCAGCTTCCAGGTTGAAGGCAATGAACTGCAATCAGCGGAGGCCTTTAACTTTGAAAGCCAGTCGGTCTATTCTGTCACGGTTACGGCGACGGATTTCGGCGGTCTCGCGGTTTCCGAAGACTTCACCATCACTGTGATCGATGAAAATGAGTCTCCTACGGCAGTGAACCTGGATAAAACCATGATAGCAGAAAATCAATCAGCAGGTACGGTGGTAGGCACATTGACAGCCCCAGATCCCGATGACGGAGACACTTTCACCTTCAGCTTGGCAGGGGACGACGCTGCCAGTTTTCAACTGGCTGATGCAGAGCTCCAATCGGCGGAGGCCTTTGACTTTGAAGTTCAATCTAACTATTCAGTTACAGTCACGGTGGCAGATGAAGGAGGACTCACGATATCGGATGACTTCACTATCAATGTGATCGATGAAAATGAGTCTCCTACGGCAGTGACCCTGGATAATACCACGATAGCAGAAAATCGATCAGCAGGTACAGTAGTGGGTACTTTGTCAGTTTCAGATCCCGATGGGGGAGACACTTTCACCTTCAGTTTGTCTGGGGATGATGCTACCAGTTTCCAGTTAGATGGTGCAGAGTTCCAATCAACGGAGGTGTTCGACTTTGAAGTTCAATCCAGCTATTCAGTGACAGTCACGGTTACAGATGAAGGAGGACTCGCGATATCGGATGACCTCACCATCACCGTGATCGATGAAAGTGAGTCGCCGATCGCTTTGGCTTTGGACAACGCCACGATTGTAGAGAATCGATCCAAAGGTAGTTTGGTGGGGAATTTGACAGCTATAGATCCGGATGCGGGAGACACTTTCAATTTCACTTTGTCCGGGGATGACGCTGCCAGCTTTCAGGTGGCTGGTGCTGAGCTGCAATCGGCAGACGTCTTTGACTTTGAAGTTCAATCCAGCTATTTAGTCACCATCACGGCGACAGATGAAGGAGGACTCACGATATCGGATGACTTCACCATCACTGTGATCGATGAAAATGAGTCACCAGCGGCAGTGACCATGGATAATGCCGCAATAGCAGAAAATCCATCAGCAGGTACAGTGGTGGGTACTTTGTCAGTTTCAGATCCCGATGTGGGAGACACTTTTACCTTCAGTTTGTCCGGGGATGACGCTTCCAGCTTTCAGGTGGATGGTGCTGAGCTGCAATCGGCGGAGGTCTTTGATTTTGAGGCTCAACCTAGCTATTCTGTCACCATCACGGCTACAGATGAAGGAGGACTCACGATATCGGATGACTTTACCATCACTGTGATCGATGAAAATGAGTCACCTGTGGCTGTGGCTTTGGACAATACCACGATTTTAGAGAATCGATCCACAGGCACGTTAGTGGGGAAACTGACAGCCACAGATCCGGATGTGGGAGACACTTTCACTTTCAGTTTGTCCGGGGATGACGCTTCCAGCTTTCAGGTGGCTGGTGCTAAGCTCCAAACAGCAGAAGTGCTCGATTTTGAAATTCAGTCTAGCTATACGATCACGGTAACAACAACTGACGGGGGAGGCCTTACGGCCATAGCGGACTTCAATGTCACCGTGATCGACGAAAATGAAGCGCCTACCGACATTCTATTGGATGGGAATGAGGTTTTGGAGAATCTCCCTGTGGGAACAGTCATTGGTGATCTCACGGCAACGGATCCAGATGCTGGAGATACTTTCTCGTTCACCATCGCGGACGACACACCAACCTTTCAAATTGTGGGTTCCGAACTACAAACTGCCAGGGTTCTTGACTTTGATATAGAAAGTGAATTCGAAGTACTGATTGAGGTGAGTGATGCTGAAGGTTTGACCCTGCAGAAAGCGTTCCTCATCGTCGTATTGGATGAGGTAGCATTGTCAGCAACAATGTTAGAGACCCAAGCCATTCGCATCTATCCCAATCCATCAAGTGGACGATTCAATCTTGAGTGGCCTTCAACACTGAAGGTGTTTGAATGGCTGATTACCGACCTATCCGGTAATGCCTTGATGGGATCAACAGATGTGGGACTTCCGAGGGCTCTATTTGAGGTGGATGTCTCAGCATTAGCCAATGGAATTTACGCGCTCCAGCTCAGGACGAACGAAGGAACATTCACGAAGCGGCTGGTACTGTCAAGATGATACTGTAGTCATCTCCCCCTCATGATTCCTTATAAATCTACAGGCAAAAAGCTTTCAGGTGTCGCAGGCTACGAACTGGGCGAAGACTTCATCAAGGTGCAATTTAGAACAGGTAGAACCTACCGATATCCTGTTTTGCTCAACGGACGACAGACTATCAGGCACATGCATCGGCTAGCTCTAAAGTCAAGGGGGCTTAGTACGTTCATCGCTCGCAACAGGAGCAATCTAAGGTTCTTGAGGGCTTAGTCTGTCAAAAGGACATTCGAATACGCGTGATCGAACAGGAGATAGCTCGAAATCCTGGTCAATCAATCATGATTTGGCGTTCATTGCGTCAAAATCAAGTTACATGACAAGATCAATCGTTGCAACGCTCATTGTTGCCCTAAGCACAGGCTTAGCTTTTGCCCAGGAACCAAAGATGTCCCAGGTTGATGTACGCCTGGACCTTTCTGGTATTGTACTCAAAACCCTCGGCCCAATCATTTCCGATGAGGAGATCACTTCGTTCAAAGTCAAGCGATGGTTCATTCCTGGATTGGCAATCACGAGACCTGTCAATAAGAAAGTGGTGGTGGGCCTGTCACTGACGCCGGCCTACAAAGTTGAAATGGAAGAGCAATGGGGTCTTAGCAATCAACCTTTGGATGGCGATCTCGAACTCAACTACAGCACCCCGTTTATCATCGCTCTAAATGGCCAGTACTACCCCTTCCGGAAAGGGCTCTTCCTTGGTGCTGGTGTGCAATACCTTAGCAAGTCTGATTACGAAATGAGACTCACTCCGGTGGGCCAGAACCTGATTGTTGGGGGTAGTCCCTATGCCTCCGCAGCGAGGGGTGAATGGAATTACAAATCTGCCCTTGCTCCAGCATTGTCCCTGGGCTATACCCAGAAGTGGAAAGGTGGATGGGTTGCTGAATTCAGTTTTCAGGTGCCGATTTTCTCAAGTCCTTATCATGAAGACATTTCGGTTGAACTGGATAACGGCGATACCATCGCTGAGCAAGATCTGCGGTTTGCGCAGCAACGCATAAGAGACGAAGTATTCTACTATCCGGTTCAGCTAAGAATTCAGATCGGAAGGACATGGTTCAATTAGGCGGTACGAGCGATCTCAGTGATTTGCTTGCGATACTCTGAGGGTTTGACGCCGGTAGCCTTCTTGAATGCCGTGTTGAAAGTGGAGCTCGACTGAAAACCACATTCCGACGCTAATCCCATCAGCGTGATATTGGTCGAAGATGGATCACTCAACCTCTTTTTCACCATATCTACGCGAAAGGCGTTGACGAATTGATAAAATGTCAGTTTTCTTTCCTGGTTAATGGCCGCTGACAAATAGCGCGGAGAAATGTCCAATAGTTTGGATAGATCGTTGAGCGTGAAGTTGGGATTCGTGTACTGGGGATCAGTATTGAGTAGCGCTTCTGCTTTTCCTATGATGTCCTGGGCTTGTGCGCGATCAAGTTGTAGCTTGGGCTGACTGCTGGCTACTTCAATCTGCTGAAAAGCCGGGGGTGGTAGGTGAAGACTTTTCCATGACAGGTAATTGACCTGGAAAGACCAGATCAGTACATAGTTGAGGCGGATGATGGCGGGAACCGGGCCCACAAGACCTTCATACAATGCTGTGCTTATGACCAGGACATAGATGATAGCAAAGGCGACCAATGTGTTCTTGGCCCAGTGGAAAGAGACACTTTCCAGGGTCGATAGTTGATCGACTATGTGTTGCTGATGCCTGTTGAGCAATCGAAAGGAGAACACGAAGTAGGTGACAATCTGCACATTGAAAATGAGAAACATGAAGTTGTGAATTCCTTCATGAACTGCTGGGGAAAACACGTCAAACAGATAGTAAGCAAGCAAGGCCACCGAATAGGCTATCGGGGGGGTGTAGTGCCAAAGGTCCCGCCTGCCAAGGCGGTGTTGCCTTGTGATACTGGCAAAATAGAAATATAGCGTGGGACCTATCAGCAGGAGAGAAGCATTGGAAAAGTCTTGAAAAAAGTACAGTATCTCCGCATGTCCTGTAAAGATGATGACGGTATTGAGGATGTTGATGATGAACACAATAAGCAATAGGGACAGGAGCCTATTGGCCTTACGCTCCTGACCAGGTCTTGACCAGAGCCGGAAGGCCAGGAAGATCGCCTGGAATGCCGCCCCGAAATTGAGCAAGACGGCAATTGTAGCAAGTGTGTCAATGGTTTGTGTACTCATACCCAGCGGGGGACGAAGTTATCAAAAACTGGCAGGTTAGGATTCTTGCTCCTTGGCCAATTGGTACTGAGCGATTTGCGATTTGAGTCGATCTAAGACTCGGATGACTTCCTGACTCTTTTGGGCGTGGTTGTCCATTCCGTTGGTTAGCTCTGCGGAAGAGGCGGCGACTTCGGCTGCTCCGGCAGCTGATTCTTCCGCGATCACCACGATGCCCTCTATGATGGACATGATGTTCTTCAGGTCCGTTGTTTGCTTGTGTGTCGTGGTCACTATCTTCTCTGACCAATCCAGTGTGTCCTTCGATGCCGCTTCTATCTTTTGGAAGGTGGAGATACCTGTTTGTGTGGCTTTCTCACCAGCTTGCACATTTTCCTTCATTTGCTGCATTAGTTGGCTCGTAGCAGTGGTTTCTTCTTGAATGCTGCTAATGATCTGTTCGATTTCCTTGACAGAAGTATCAGACGCTTCGGCAAGTTTTCGGATTTCGTTAGCTACCACAGCAAAACCTCGTCCGGCATCACCGGCTTGAGCGGCTTCAATTGCAGCATTCAGGGCCAATAGATTGGTCTGAGCCGCGATTTCCTTGATAATACTTAGAATTCTGGTGATCTCCTGCGAACGTTGCGTTAGCGCATCAACCGATGCACTTGTAGCTTCGGAGTTCTGAAGTATTTCCTGCATATCCGATCCCACCTTTTCAATTAGAGAGGTTCCCTGGCCGCTCATATCAACCCCTAGTCGGGCCTTTTCATTGATTCTTTGTGCCTGTTGACCCATGTCATCGGAGGACTTTACGATTACTTCCATCAGCGCCGAGGATTCATCGACTTTAAGTACTTGCGATTGCGATCCGCTACTCATTTCATGGATAGAGGCCGAGATTTCCTCAGCGCTGAACTTCATCTCCTCTGTGGAAGCGCGCATTTCGACCGTGGATGTTGTGACGATGTTCAACTCACGTAGGATGTCAAGGAGCAGGGCATTGAGATTGTTCAATGTCAGGTTGAAACTGTTCTTAATGAGCAAGATGTCTCCTTTTGCCTCGGTCTCATACCGATGAGTCAGATCCCCGGTGACCATCCGATCAACAATGGCGCTGATAACCGTGGCAGGGGTAGAAATAGAGTCAAACAAGGCGTTGATTGACTGACTGAGGACTTTCCATTTTCCCTCTTTCTTTTCCACATCAATTCTGGCTTTGAAATTGCCAGAATCGACAGCCTCTTTCAGGACAAGGTTGACGTCATCAAGAACAATCTGCAACTTGCCTTGCTGTGTTTCCAATGCCTCATTCTGTTCTTGAATTTCCTCGCTTTGCTTGATGATGGCGGACTCGCTGCGCTGGTTTTGCATAAGCAAAGAAGCAAGGCACGATATCAAAGAGAAAACAGAAACAAGATAAACCATTACGTTGAAGAGCTGATTGGTCGCCAACGAGGAGCTCTCTGGAAGATTGTACAGTTGGTTGGTGAGGGGTTGCAGAACTATAAATGCCATGTTGATTGCGATCGCGGAAAACAACAACCTCCGTTCGCGCATATCAAACACAACCCATGCAATCATGGAAAAAGCAAACTGCGAGAGGTAAAAGGAAGGAATCACCGCTTCACCAGGTGCTACCGCATGAGCGTGGCAGAAAGTATTGGCCAGGGGTATATACAAAGCGATTAGGTATCGCGACGACCTGTGCTTGCCAAGGGCATTGAGGTATACTGCGAAGGCAGAAGCAAGAACTCCTGATAGTGGATAGAGGCTGAGTACCCAATCCTCGAAGAAAATGACCCCAGTGAAACTGAGACCAGCGATCAAAGTGACAAATACTGTCGCATTCGTAGCGTAGATTTTGATGAATTCGTAGTTGGACTGGGCGTGATTGGTGCCGGTTTTGAAAAACCTTTTAAGCGCTTTCCCGGCGAAAACCTGTTGGGTGATTGAGGACATAAGTGTGTATGAATGAACAAGTAGATGAATACATCTTGGCCTTCATGAGTAACAGATCTCCACAATAGCAATGGGCTCAAGTGTGAAGATAGGTGTGACTATTAATTATTTGGGTCTGGAGATGCGGTTTTGCATGAATTCATCGATGAAAAGGAAATGATTGACCCTGGAACCGATCAAATATATTATCTATAATGTAGATGAAATCAAATCGAATTTGGTTATAATTACATCTACATTATAGATCTAATGAGATGAGTAAAGGCTATCTGGGGGAATTTGAAGAGTTAGTACTTCTAATGATTGCTAAATATGAGGATCAGGCTTATGGCTTATTGATCTGTGATGAGATTGCCAAGCATACCGACCGCACTGCCACCATTGGAGCCGTTCATGCCACGACGGTAAGACTGGAGAAAAAGGGCTACATCGAAACAACGCTTGGGGGTGCTACAGCCGAACGGGGTGGTCGCAGAAAGCGCCTGATCAGGATTACGGCTCTGGGTAAGCAGGTGCTCGTGAATAGTCGGGATATGAAATTGCGACTTTGGCAGCAGATACCTGCGCTCAACCCTACGACATCATCATGAGTGGTATCACACCGAAATGGGCCAACTGGTTGTTGAGAAAATGCTGCAAGCCAGATCTACTTGAGGCAATTGAGGGTGATTTGAGGGAGTTTTATGCTAGACAACCCCCGGGTCTCAGACGGAAACTACAGTATTGGTTCCAGGTATTGCACTTGCTAAGACCGCAATTGTTGAGGGCCTTTCCACCTTTATCAGGGCAATGGATAATGCTATTGCGATTTGATCTGCTATTTACCTGGAGGTACCTGAAACGACATCGGTTCTTCTCCCTGCTAAATGTAATGGGCCTTGCTGTGGGCTTGTGTAGTAGTTTACTCATTGGTCTTTACGTCCTTGATGAGTGGAGTTTTGATAGGCACTGGAAAGACAGAGAGCAAATCTATCGTGTCTATGTAGACATCGATTTTGGAACTACTCAGGCGAAATATGCCAATGCTACTGCGCCAATGGCCAATATTTTTGAGAACGACTTTGCTGACGTGCTGGTAGCAGCCCGGTGGATCAATTCACCTGACCTCACCTTCAGACACAAGGATGCACTGACCCTCCAAAAGCAGATTATCTATGCGGATCAGTCCTTTTTCGAGGTTTTTTCGCTGGAACCTGTTTACGGTTCTACCGTCGGAGCCTTGAGTGAGCCCAATACCATGGTGCTCACACAATCAACATCCCGAAAGTTCTTCGGGGACAAGAACCCTGTGGGCCAGATCTTGAAAACCAATGAAGGTGAGGTATTCAAAATTTCCTGCGTGGTTCGGGATATTCCGCGGAATTCACATTTCGAAGCCAGCATGATTCGTACGACAATAAATGATCAATGGAGTGATCCGTCAAAGGTGCCTCTCCTCGCGTACTGGACAGCGTCGGTCTATCGGACGTATTTGAAGCTTAGGCCAGGTACCGATCCCAGGCTGTTGGAGCAGCAATTCGAAGCCATTTATCCCCGATACTTCAATCCTGTAACCCAGGCTTTTTCAGGGCAAACATGGGAGGAATTCAAGGCAGAGGGCAACAAATATGATTACCGCTTACAACCCTTGGTAGAGGTGTATCTGCACTCAGACTTTCAAAATGACGGTCTGGCACAAGGCAATATCAGGCATCTGACACTCTTTGGGCTGATCGGTTTACTTATTCTGGGCATGGCCTATATCAATTTTGTCAATTTGACCATTGCGAGTTCCAGCCACCGTCAGAAAGAGCTTGCCATGAAAAAGATCATTGGTTCCTCAAGGTTGCAGCTCGGGAGGCAATTTATGCTGGAGTCACTCACCATATCATTGTTGGCCGCTGGTCTTGCGGCACTGCTCTCTTACCTGGTGTTCCCCGTCTTCAATGAGGTCACTGGCAAGGAGATTTTGGACCCCTTGATGAATGAGCACGGAATGTGGTTCTACCTGTTGATGACAGCGCTGCTGGCAGGTATGCTGGTGGGTTGCTATCCCGCGTTGGTGCTTTCGAAGGTTCAATCCATCAGTGCTTTGAAGGGCAAAGGTCTTTCACTTCGGAAGAACTGGTTCCTTCGGCATTCACTTGTGGCATTTCAGTATACGATAGTCGTCTTTCTGATGGTCGGGACAACGGTGGTCTATCACCAGCTTCGATTCTTGCAAACCGAAGAGCTTGGCTACGACATGGAAAACCTATTGGTCATAAACAATGCTGAGGCGGTAGGCCAAAGGCTTGAGGAATTCCGCAATGCCCTGATGCAATTTCCGGAAATCATATCGGTCTCTGCTCCCCGCCATGTGCCGGGAGACCTCTTCTTCTTTGGTGGCATGATGTATGAATCGAACAGAAATACACAAGACGGCCGGATCAATTGCAAGAGGCTTTGGGTAGATTCTGAACTCATCCCAACGATGGGCCTGGAGATTCAGCAAGGCCGGAACTTCGATATGGTTACTGGAAGGGATTCCATGGCGGTAATCATTACAGCATCGGCAGTAGCTTCCTTGGGTCTGGGCCCTGATCCATTGGGTAAATCGATCAGTTTTACAGATGGTAAGGATGAGTCTTTCAAGGTCATAGGTGTTATCAACGATTTTCATGTCAGGTCACTGAAGTCACGGCTCTTTGCGGTGGCATTGCATCAGGTGGCTTCCCCAACGAGATTGGCAGTCAGGTATCATACTAATGACCTGGCCGGACTGGTAGGGAAGCTGGAGGCCACTTGGAGCACCTTGATCGAAGACCACATCATGTCGTTCCAATTTGGCACTGAGCGCTACACCAGGTTCTATACGCTGGAGCAACAAATGAAACGCGTATTTGACGTTTTCGTCGTCATTGCAATTTTCATCGCGTCGCTTGGGCTCATAGGCCTCGCTGTTGTTCATACGCTTCGACGCCAAAAGGAAATGGGGGTGAGGAGGGTGCTGTGAGCTAATCTTCAACAATTGATTTGGCTGGTAGCCTATGGCCTCACGCAACCCATAGCAGTCGCTATTGCCCTGGGCATTCCTCCAGGTTGGGTTTTGATGAATCGGTGGCTGGATGGGTTTGCCCATCGCATCAATATCAGCTGGCCAATGCTGCTGACCTCGGGAGTCTTCACGTTGGTACTGGCCTGGTCGGTAGTGTCCCTCTTGACTTACAGAGCTGCCAATGCAAATCCTGTTGAGAATTTGAGAGATGAATAACGGCAAAGTTGCAAGGTTATAACATGACCTAAAAAAGAGCATAGGCAATTACACAAGCAAGTATGGTGGGCTTGCTTTCTCATCCAATTCTAAATAACTGGTTTGATTGGCAACGCCCAGGCAAGCCAGGATTGCATTGCGTATGTCGATGTGAAGCGCAGGTAAGTTCAATGAGGGCGTCTGAATTCCTTGATTTATCGGATTATGGGGTAATTTTAAAGCTACCTAGCCAGATGCACGCTGTTTCAACCCATAGATGAGGAGTATTCTTCCTAAATATTTTCAGTTATTAGTTCTAGCGATCTCCAGCTTTTCCACACCTTCGTCGGCCCAGTCCGTTGATAGTCTGTTATTACGAATAGGAGCCGTTACGAGTGGTGCAGCACGGGTGGATACGCTCAATGATGTTGGTTTTGATCTGATATTCAAAGACCCTTTTGATGCCAGGGTGGTATTTGATGAGGCGATTAGTTTGGCTATCGATCTTGGCTATGAAAGTGGACATGCCATTGCATTGAAGAACAAAGCAATTGCTTATGATATCCAGGGCAATTCCAACGAAGCGATCAACTATTTTCTGCAGTCCCTTTCCATTTTCGAAGAATTGGGAGATACCCTGGGTATTGCCCGACTGAAGAATAACCTTGGCATTGCCTATAAGAATCTTGAGGATATTGAAACTTCCAGAAAATTCTACAATGAATCCATTGCCCTGAAAAAGCACCTGGGTGATAAGAAAGGCATTGCCTATGGCTACAACAACGTGGGTGAGCTTTACCAGAAGGAGGAAAACTACGCTGTCGCACTGGAGTTTTTTGACCAGGCCCGCGCCCTTTTGGATTCACTCGGAGATCGTCGTGGTGTTTCCATTGCACTTTCGAATATGGCGGATTCTTATCTGCGTCTGGGAGACTATGATCGCACGATCATACTTGCCCTGGGGACCATTCTGATCGATGAAGAGTTCGATGATCGATACAGCCTGGCATTGTCTTATGCTATGCTGGCAGATGCCTACAACAAAAAGGATGAGTTCCGTAAAGCGCTGAAATCTATCCGTAAGGCGGAAGAGTTGGCGCTGGATATAGGTGCCTTGAAAGTTCATTACCAAAGTCTTCTTGTGAAGGCTGGCATCCTGACGAAATCCGGAGAAACCGAAACATTACCCGAGCTCTACCCTCAAATTCTACGGCTGAATGACAGTCTGGCGCGTGTCAACCTGCTGGAGGAGACGGCGCGGGTGAAGGTACTGTATGAGAATCGTGAGAAAGAACGTCGCATTGAGGAGCTCCAAACAGAGAAGGTCCTCAACCAGCAGTTGATAGATCGCGAACGTCAGCTGTCGTTGTTTGCGTTGGTGGGCATTGTCTTACTTTCTCTGCTCCTTGCGGCGCTGGGGGTGTTTTTCCGTCTGGGAAAAAAGAAGGAAAAGGAGTTGCAGTTGCAAGTCAAGGAACGTGATAAAGCACGAAGAGAGGCGGAGGTTGCTAACCTTGCGAAATCTGAGTTCCTGGCTAATATGAGTCATGAAATAAGGACACCACTCAATGGAATTATCGGATATACCGATCAGTTGTTGCAAATGACTGTTCAAAAGAAGGCTAAGGATTACCTGTCCACAGTGAATAGTTCCGCGCATGACTTGCTTGCGATCATCAACGAAATCCTGGACTTTTCCAAAATCGAAACTGGCAAGATCGACCTTGATCTAGCACCCATAGACCTCCTCAGCTTAGGAAACCATGTCATGAGGATGTTTGATTTGCGTGCCAATGAAAAGGGCCTGGACATGAGGTTTTCCGTTGATCTTGGTGAGCAACGTTTTGTCATGGCAGACGAACTTCGCCTGCGTCAGGTTTTGTTCAATCTCATTGGCAATGCCTTGAAATTTACTGATCATGGACATGTGGAGCTCACTATCCGCAATGTGACACCACCATCCTCAACTACTTCGAAGTGGTATTTTAGCGTAAGTGATACCGGTATCGGAATCAAGCCAGAAAATCAACAGAAGATTTTCAAAGCCTTTTCTCAGGGTGATAATTCTACGACCAGAATATATGGAGGGACAGGTCTCGGATTGACTATTTCCAGTAGTCTACTGGCCTTGATGGAAAGCAAACTGCAGCTCGAGAGCACCCCGGGCAAGGGCAGTAAGTTTTATTTTGAGATAGAGCTGACTCCTGCGGAGGGCGCAATTGAGGGTATAAAGAGAGAAACTGGATGGGGACGTGGGCCATCATCCGGTGAAGGCAGTGTGGTGAGCAATGAAGCCGTGAAGGTGCTTATTGCTGAAGACAATGAGATGAACATGGCCCTGGCCAAGGTGATCATTGAGAAAGCCTTACCAAAAGCCAAATTGCTGGAAGCCTGGGACGGAGAGGCGGCAGTCGCGCTTTTCAGGCAGGAAAAACCGGATTTGATTTTCATGGATGTGCAAATGCCCAAAATGGATGGCTATGATGCTACGGAACAAATAAGGAGCCTGGAGACTGAAGGGAGGGTGCCGATTGTGGCGTTGACGGCGGGCTCTATGAAGGGGGAAGCTGAAATATGCTTCGAGGCGGGAATGGATGATTTCATATCCAAGCCCATTGTCAACAACGCCATCGAGAAAGTGCTTCAGAAGTGGTTATTCCCGGAAGGGGCTGAGGCTGAAAGATAATTGGCTACTAGCTGATTGCTTTGTTGTTCTGGAATAGAAAACACCTGCTAATTCATTGCCTCCCTGAAGGGATTAGGCCTTATCGGTAATTTGATGATGAAGGTAGAGCCACGTTGCTTCTCCGAATCTACGTGCCAGTCTCCGTGATGTTCTTCCAGGATCGTATGTACAATGTATAATCCTAAACCGACCCCGGTGCCAGGTTCCTTCGTGGTGAAGAATGGATCACCAATTTTCTTCATATCCCCTTTAGCAATTCCCTTTCCTGAGTCAGAGATCTTGATTTCGGCAATTGCATTTTGAATTCGGGTTTCAATGGTAACGAAACCATCATTCTCAATAGCCTGCTCAGCATTGGACAAGATATTCATGAAGACCTGATGGAGTTTACCTTCATTACCCATAACAACAATCTCTTGTGTAAGGTATTTCTTGATGACCTTCACCCTGTCCTTCATTTTGTTGTGAAGCATGAGGAGACAATTGTCGAGAATATCATGAATGTGGCACTTTTCATTGAAGGCATTGTTCTGCCTTGATACATGTGCCAGGCTCTTGACAATTTTCGAGGCCCTGGAAACACCCTCTTCAATGGAGTCGATAAAAGGCTTTATTTCTTGTAGTTGCTCATCATTCACCTCATGGTCATCTATGAATTGGCTAATGCCAAGTACGCCGCCTTTCACAAAATTCAATGGATTGTTGATTTCATGTCCAACACCTGCTACCAGTGTTCCCAGCGATGCCATTTTCTCAGATCTTACCAGTTGCGACTGCGTCTCTTTCAATTCCCTTATGGACTTTTCCAGCTTTGATTTTTGGTCATTCAACTCGGCATTGCTCATCTGGAGTTTTTCGGTTCTTTCGGCCACCAGCTTTTCAAGGTTCAATTGTGCCCTTTTGATTTCTGTGATGTCGTGGAAAAGCACAATCGCAGATGTGATCTTCCCTTCAGCGTTGATGATTGGCGCCGCATTTGCACTGATCCAATGCTCCTTTTGCTCTTTGGGCCTTTTGATAATGGCTTCTTCCGAATATATGAACTCTCCGTTCACCAGCGCACGATAGAGGGGCAGTTCAGTAGGCAGGTAAGGTTGGAAATCTGTATGAAGCACTTCCCACTCTTCGGTGTAGGTTTTTGGATCTATGCCTGTGAGGATTTGAGACTTCTCCCCGTGGATGAAGAATGCTGCGTTGTTGGCAAGGCTGATTTTCACTGAATCAGCGTCCGCAATCATAATGCCCGAGGGAGAATGGGCAATAGCACTTTCGAGTAGGTTTTTAGTGTCTTCCAGTTCTTTGCGATGCGCTTGCAGGTCTTCGATCTTTTCTCCCAGATGCGCAAGCAGGTCCTTTAATGACTTAATGTAGGTTGATATATACAATTGGATGACCGTACCAACCATTGTTAAGAGTAGGGCATGTGCCAACCAGATGCCGGTGGGCTGCGGGCTTTGAGGGATAGGTAAGTGTGGACTGACAAGTCCAAAAGCAACATAGCAGAGTATTGCCCCACCATAAATGGCCATGGCCTGCCGCTTTTCATAAGCTAAGAGTGTGATCAGGGCGATCAGGATCATCAGCAGGGACACACTAGCCTTAGGACCACTCTTGATGAGACCATTCACTACCACTAACATCAACAACACGGAGACAAAATTGACTTTGAACCTCAGCGTCACCCGCTGCCGAAGGATGTAGAGTGCAGTTGCCAGTAGCAGGCTGGAGATCTGCACAACGCGATACGGCCACACAGGACCTTCTGTAATGATTGAAGTAATGAATGTCAACAACCCAAAAGACCCACCTATTAGTAATAGGTAGTTGATCAACTGATGGTCCACGTTGTTGGAGTGAATGGTGGTCTCTTCTGCCTTCACGCTTGAAGAATAAAGGAGAAAAGTTAATGTTTCTGAATGAAAAACCGGGAACTGTTAGATTTTCATATCACAAACAACTCATATTTTCGATCCAACCGTGCTATTGAGAAGCTATTTATTTTTCAAAACTATTCTCATTGGTCACTAATCGCTCATTACCGTCCATGTCGACAATAAGCAACGCAGGCAACCCGGCTTCGACGCCTTCCATGACATCTCTGGTGAATGCGATACGTCTTCCATCGGGAGACCAGTTTGGATAAAACGCCTGATATCCTTGCTTGCTCACCACTGCTTGCCCATCGGTACCATCGGCATTGGCCACATGTACCTGAAAGGCTCCATCCGCTACTTTGATATAAGTGATTCTCTTTCCATCGGGCGAAAGAGACGGATGAAACTCTGATTCCGGTGTATGGGTGATTTGAGTGACCTTTCTGTTGGTCAGATTGAGCATATAGAGGTCTCCGTTTTGTCCCGTTTTTATTCCCACAAACAGCACACAATTCCCATCCGGAAAGAACCGAGGAAAATGCATGTCAAATCCCGTTATCAGGAGCAGCTCTTCTTCATTGGATCCATCTGAATGGATACGATACAGTCCGTAATTACCTTTTCGCTGACTTGAGAAGATGATCTTCTTTCCATCAGGGGAATAGCAACCATCGTGACTTTCGAAGTTTGTGGAGGAGGTCAACTGCCTGACGTCTCCAGTCTTCAGATGGAGTTCATGAAGTTCATGGTTTCCGTCGCGCACCGAGGTGAAGAGCAATTTGGTTCCATCCGGAGACCATACCGGACCAAAGTCACGTTCCGGGTGTGCGTCAATAATCTGAAAGTCTGTGCCATCCTCATTCACAAGGTAGATGTCCTCGACTGCGTGTATGTAGAAAAAGGCCATGGTTTTGCCCTCAGGCGACCAGGTCTGCGCCAGGGCGGTATGGAATGCACTAAATAGACAGAGTAGTATGAAGATCCCTTTCATGATTTCATTTTTTCCAATTTTAGCGTGTCCCTCTCCATGAAGCCTTTCGAAAAAGCCCTGTTCCGTCCACCTGGATGAATCTGGACAAGGTCTTACCCTCATTGACAATCCTCACGCCGCTTGATCACGTATCGTTGTTGCAAATGCATTTGGCATGGATACACAGCACATTCCCAACTTTTTAGCGTGTGTTTTTTGTTTTTTCATATTTGCGGAGCTGCGTGCTCACTCCTCAACTGAAAGCGGGGATACCTTCAATATCTACGATGCTCGAGAAACCACCATCAGGATCGATGGTATCCTCGATGAAGACGCCTGGCTCGATGGTGAGGGTATCGCACTTGCTTATGAGACCTTCCCTTCCAATAATGCCGAGGCTTGTGTGGAAACCGTCTTGAAGCTCGCCTATGATGAAGAGAATCTGTATTTCTCCTTTTCAGTGAAGGATCCCGAACCTCAATCCATTCGTGCCGTCATCAATGATCGGGACAAATTAGATGACAATGATGTGGTTACGCTGTTCCTGGATCCTTTTCAGGATTCGAGACGGGCCTTCTTTTTTGCACTCAATCCGCTGGGTATACAGCAAGATGGTGTCTATGACACGCAGAATGATAGCGAGGATCTTAGCTGGGACGCCATTTGGAATTCCGCAGGCCGCATTACGGAAACCGGCTATTCGGTAGAAGGAGCCATACCTTTCAAGTCATTGCGCTTTCCAAGTACCAGTGAAGTTCAGACCTGGAGATTTTTCGGTAGGAGGGTGTATCCCAGGAGCATTTTCAGGGTATTTCACTCGATGCCCCTAGATCAGGATAACACTTGTCTGCTTTGCCAGGGCAATCTGATTACGGGTCTGGAAAACATCAGGGCTGGGACCAACCTGGAATTTACACCCACCTTGACCATCAATCGTTTCGACGAAAATGCTGATTTTCCCCGAGGGGATGTGGATCAAGGAGATGTGGATGTGAATGTTGGCTTCGACGCTCGATGGGGTATCACCACGGACTTGACCCTCAACGCCACCCTCAACCCAGACTTTTCCAATGTGGAAGCGGACGCTGCCCAGCTAAATGTCAATAACCGTTTTTCCCTGCAGTTTCCCGAGAAGCGTCCTTTCTTTTTGGAAGGTGCCGACTTCTTCAATACCCCGTTGCAAGCCTTTTTTACAAGGACAATCGTCGATCCTTCTTTTGGTACCAAGATTACTGGTAAGCTGAGTAAAAATGCGGTAGGCCTCCTAGTGGCTCGGGATCAGGTCAATGGGATTATTCTTCCGGGTTTCCAGGGCTCAGAGCGTACTTCTGTAGCTTCGGAGGTGACCAGTGTGATTGCGCGATACAGAAGAGACATAGGCGAAAATGCCAATGCTGGCATTTTGGTAACTGACCGTGAAGGGGACGATTATTTCAACCGGGTGGGGGGTCTGGATGCCTTTATTCGTCCATTCGATGCCTTGACACTGCGGATGCAATACCTACACTCAGAGACGCAATATGACTCCTTGATCCTGGTAGATAATGATGTGAATGCACGTCAGTTCGGAGGGAATTCCTACAACTTCCAGGCCCGATATGCGACCAGGAAATGGCGAAGCCAACTTACATTTGAAAACAGAACCCCTGGTTTCCGTGCGGATGCTGGTTTCGTTCCACAGGTTGATTTGGTTCGAATCAGATATTGGATTGTGAGGAACTATTGGCCCAGGGAAGGAAGTGCGATCACAAATTTTGGTTGGAGTACAGGGGGGTTCAGGAGGGGTTCTAATGACGGGACCCTGGACCTGGGAGGTGGATGGATCAGTGCGTTTCTCAATGGGCCATTGCAATTGAACTATTGGATCAACCCGGACTACATTTGGCAACAATACGAAGGGTCCACCTACGGCTTGGCCAGGCTGTGGACAGGCTTTGACATCCAACCACTTGGTAACCTGGGTATCAATGGCTGGATCAATCTTGGCCCGGCGGTGGATTTCGAAAACAACAGGAAGGCTGACAACCTGCAATTCCGTCTTGAATCGGACATCCGCTTGGGTCGACACATCGATATGACTATCAATCACCGATTCCTTAGATTACACCTCTCGGGCGAAACCATTTTCATCGCAAATTTGACTCAGCTGCAGGCCGCCTATAATTTCAATCGCCGAATGTTTTTTCGGATGATTCTGCAATACAGACGCACCCTCAGAAACCCTCAATTGTTCGATGATACGTCCGTCAATAGCTTGGATGAAGCTGTTTTTGCGCAGCTCTTACTGTCCTACAAGCTCAATCCCCAGTCTGTTGTATTTCTTGGCTATGTCGACAACCATAAAGGCATGAGTAATCTTTCGGATGATCGGGAAATCTCCCTGCAGCAGGTGAATCAGTCCTTGTTCTTTAAGGTTGGGTATGCATGGAGGCCGTAGGCTCGACCCAATCACGAAGCACTGCGCAAATATTCCCTGGGCGTCATCTTAAGTTGTTTTTTAAACACTGCATTGAAGGTGGATTTAGACTTGAATCCTGCCTTATTCGCGATTCCCTCAATGGTCAGGTTCCGGTTTTGGGGATCCTTCAACATCTTCTTTACAGCTTCAATGCGATGGCCATTGACATAGTCATAGAAACTCTTTCCAATATAGTTGTTGAGGAGCATGCTCAGGTATTTGACGTTGATATCCATCTCGGAGGCCAGTTGATTGAGCGTCAGTTCGGGGTTGGTGTATAGCAAATCATGAGTCATGAGACCATCAAGTCTGGCAGTGTAGCGTGCTACATCGCTCTCGGTAAGCACCCTGGTATTTCCTGTGTCAATCTTTGGACCGCTGAGCAGGAAAAACCTGGGATTTTTCAGGATCTCAATAGCTATCCAGATCAGTAGAAGTGCCATCACCAACCAAAGAGGATTGTAGGTCAATGTGGACACGCCCAGGTCAAAGAACCAGTAATTAATCAGTATGATCGATGCCCAAACTACGAACAACAATCCAAACCAGATGAAACAGCGCCGGAGCCAGGGTTTGACTTCCGCAAGGTGCGGAGCATTTCCAATGTCCGTGCTCTGTATGGTACGATGAGAAATCCATAGATATGAGAATCCAAGGAGCAAGGCCGTGATTTGCTCAAAGTGGCTGAAGGAAACGTCGAAAGGTGAGAACAGCAGTTGTTCTTTGCTGGTAGGGATGATCCATGGTACCACATACAATGTAGAAAACAGGACACCAGGAGCGAAGTGTAGCCAATGAATAGCCCTTGGTCTGAAGGCTTGACGAATCAGGCTTTGTGTATAGAAGTAAATCAAAGCGCCCAGTACGGAGATGTACGAAAGGGGTAGAAACAAATACGTATTGTTCCCCGTGATCCCATGTCGGATGCCATAGATGGAATGCTTGAAGCCATAAAGCGACAAGGTCAACATGAGGGAAATAAGGTAGATGTTGATCGATCGTCCCCTAAAATGTAGCAGTATCAGGTACAAGCATGCAAGCACCGCGATGGCGAAGATGGGGTAGATGAGTTTGGGATAAAGATGACCGAAAAATCCATCTCGAAATATGGGCGAAAGCGTGTCGGCAATGTGCCCCTTTGTTCCGGATTTTACAGGAATCAGTTTCATTTCACATGCTGAACAGCGTCCAGGTCCCATGACTAATACAGAATCGAGCCTGCATCCGCAAGGGGGGCATTTGTGGGGCACGTTAGCATCTACCTGTGAGAGTGCCTGAGAACTCACTACGGCCATCAAGACCAAAAGCATGACCTGTTTTGCCATCACACAATTTTACGGTGATCGTTTTGGTAGGTTTGAGAAGGAGTAGACACTGCAAGCTGTTTTCGCCCATTTGTCTCCGCGAAAAAGTACGGGTGCATCCAGTTGCACATTTTCAAATCCTCAGAATACAGTTGCGCTTCTCTCGGCTTGATTCTCCACCTTTTATCATTGGAATTGATTATGTTGTTATACTAAATGTTATGAAATGCCCCGACCTCAAGAGCGATTTCCATTAGTACTCATCATCATGATAGTCATGTCCAGTGGCATTTT
Source organism: Cyclobacteriaceae bacterium (assembly GCA_965601475.1). Lineage (GTDB taxonomy): Bacteria > Bacteroidota > Bacteroidia > Cytophagales > Cyclobacteriaceae > JAWPMT01. Next base: position 5,340,396 of record OZ271832.1, read on the forward strand.
TGCACAATCGTCTTCATTGCAACCAGAGCAGGTCACCTGGCTGACAATGAGCGAATCCGTATATGCCCAACATCCAAAAGATGACTGCTATGAATGCACGCACTGGGAGGTGTCTGCTGAAGAGCGGACGCGTATATTGCAGCTCATTGCCCAGTTTTGTGAGAACGAAATTCTGTTGTTCAGTGATGAATTGAACCAGGATCCCGACACGCCAATGGATGCCAAAAACTACTACTTTCAGTTGATCCCTTTGGTGCATCAGAAACGTAAGAAGGTCTATGTGTTTGCTTTTGAGAAAGTAGCAGGAAGATACTTTCCCGAATGGAAGAAGGAGCAGGTTGGTAGGGGTGAGGGTATTTTTTCACCTGTCAGCTTTTGGCTGGATTTCAAGAAGGAGAAGTACAAATATCTCAATACGAGATCTTACTGATTCAAAAGCCCACCCCAACATTCCACTATCTCTACAACTCCTTCAGCCGTCAGGCAAAGATCAAATAAATAAGAACAAGCAAGATCAGGACAACTACCCAAACGGCGTTCATGGTGGAGGCCGTAGCTGCCTGACCCCTCATTTTGGATTGCCTTGCTTGCACCCAGGCCGGTGGATTGCCAGATTCATCTGGGTCTGCGGTACTTGCCAGCTTGACACTGTCTTCAAAAAGCTTACGCCGGATCATTTTGAATTTCTTATCAAAATCATCGATATGTAGTGCAGTGTGACTGAAGCCCTGATCCAATTGACCCCTGAACAGGGTTGTCTCATCCTTGTTTTTGAGTTGGCAGTTTATGAACGTGGAGTCGCCGGTGAAAACCTCAAAAACACCACCATCGACTAACGTGTAGTGTGGCAGGACACCGTTGAGTGTTTTCTCCTTGGTTTCTATTTCGGCGAGTACGACACCAGCCTGCTTCAAGTGATCAATCAATTCATCCCCTTTGGCGAAGAAGGCCAATATGTCATTGCCATGCGTGACAAAATAGAGATTTGATTCGCCATCAAAAAATCGCCAGGCCTTGATTTCGTTGTAGGGAAGTTGAGGGTCAGCATTAAACCCTTCCGGACCCAGGAGGTAAGAAATTTCCTGAGAATCGGAGAAGAGATAGTACTTGTCTATCATACACAGTGAACTTGATTCCCTATAAATATCTAGCTTTCCTCCCAATGGAACTCAAGGCACCGGAAATAAATAACATTCAAGCTGCTGCCATCAGGTTGATCCGCCTGCTGATTTGTGTCATTTTCTGGCCTCAGGTCCTTTGGGCACAGGAGGACGTGATCTACAGTTCCCTGGACACTGCACTCACCAACCCTGAACAGGTCTATCAACTTTCCCTGGATGCCAGCCCATTCTACGACTACGGCTTGATGCTTTATCGAACTCGGGACAAGCTGGATAGCCTGCCAGCTGCGATCGGCCAGTTGGTCAATTTACAGCGGCTGCATATCAAAAATCAGAATATCAAAGTACTACCCCCGGAACTATTCGAACTGAAAGGGCTGAAGGTTTTGAGCATTGTCTACACACCGATCGAACACCTCCCAAAGGCCATTGAGAAGCTTGATCGTCTGGAGCACCTGGAGATTTCCAAAGCAGGCCTGAAGACAATCCCAAATGAAATTGGGCAATTGGCGAGTTTGGAAGTGTTGGAAATAGTACACAATCAACTGCAGGCCGTGCCTTCCGTAATTTCGGCGCTGTCCTCACTCAAAAGTTTGGCGCTAACTGGAAATGAAATTCAGGAGATACCTGTCGCGTTCGAATTTCCGGGTGACCTTCGCTACCTGGCACTTGGCAATAATCAAATTGCCGCATTCGCCCCGCAAGCCTTCGCTCTGGATTCGCTGCAGTCGTTGTACCTCGGAAGGAACCGCCTTACTGACTTCCCTCCGGATCTGGTTCTACCCAATACGCTTAAAAAACTGGACCTTAGCGAAAATCAACTAAAGACTATCCCCACTGAAATATTCACCATTGATTCGTTGCAAACACTGAATCTGTCTGATAACCAGATCCTTCAATTGCCGCGGGCTGTAGCCGTCCCGGAGTACACAGTATTAAGTTCACTGAACCTGGACAGGAACCAACTGAAGTCACTTCCAGATTGGCTTTTTGATTTCAGCAACCTTGTGGAATTGAGTGTGGATTTCAACCAAATCAACCAATGGCCGGATGGGATCACCCGCTTAGATCTACTGGAGTGGCTGGAATTCGGAGACAATCAAATCGCCGCTGTGCCTAAGGAAATGGCTGGCTTAGGCAATTTGTCTTTTCTTGATTTGGAACACAATCCGCTCTCTGAGGCAGATCGAGCCTTCCTTCGCGAGCGCTTCCCAAGTGCTACTGTGAATGTGAAAACCTTTGAAGATACTTATCGATTTTATCGATACTCCTCCCTGGAAGAAGCGCTAAAGGACCCGAGAAAGGTCTATAAGCTGGATCTGTCGAACCAGGGATTGACATCACTCCCGGATTCCATTGGGGTACTTACCAACCTGGAATCATTGTATTTGCAAGGCAATCCACTGGAGCACATACCGCAGTCCATCTGGAAGCTGAACATGTTGCAGGCGCTTGAGCTACATAGCCAGGGTACGCTGGTCATCCCGGACGAAATCGGGGAATTTACTAATCTGGAACGACTAGATCTCGCCGATAACCAGATAAAAGCATTGCCTGATGCTATTGGCAAATTGGAGAAGCTGAAATACCTGAATCTGTCGAAAAATCAGCTGAAGACCCTTCCCGAATCCCTCGGCAACCTGAGTCAGCTGAATAGATTGCATTTGGACAACAATAGCATCAAGGAATTGCCTGAATCATTGGGCAAGCTAGAGAACCTGGAATACCTGGGAGTGGAGAAAAATCGACTGAGGACGCTCCCGGAGTCAATTGGCAACCTGGGGCGGTTGGTTGAGTTGCACTTGGACAGCAATCGGATCAAGGCGTTGCCTGAATCCATTGGTGGGTTGTCCGAGGAGCTATGGGCGTTTACCCTGGCATGGAATGAATTGGAAGTGCTTCCCGCCAGTTTCTCTGAGCTATGGCGCATGCAGATCCTGGACATACGCTACAACCAATTCAAGACCAGGCCAGATATGCTTTTGCCGATGACCTACGACCAACTCCGGGGCCTATCAGAAGAAGGCAACCCTTACAACACACCTACCAAGAGAGAACTCAGGCAGCGAAACAGGGACAGTGTGATCTACGCACATCAATATCGGATACAGCAGTTAATCTATCAGGGTGAGCAATTCTTTGACCAGGAAGACTATCAAAATGCTATTCCACTTTTTCGCGAGGCACTGGCGCTAAGTGAGGGCATCTATGAAAAAGAGGAGGATTTCCCACTTAAAGCCATGTCTTTGCTGGCCGGAAGCCTCTATGTAGAGGGCCCAATTGCCGAATGTGAGGAGGTGTTCCTGGAGTTGGAAAAGCTGATCAGGAAGTCGAGGGGTGTGGATGAGCCGCTTTATGGGACTGTTCTCAAAAGCCTCACTAGCATCTATGAAACAAATGGTGATTTCGTCACCGCTGCAAACTATTATCAGAAGCGGCGAGAAGTCAATGTCCTAACTGGCCAAGGTGATGGAGTATCTTATAAAACGGTTCTTAACAATACAGCATACATGTTGGATTCAGTTGGTTTGTACTCAATGTCGAACCCCAGGTATGAAGCGGCGCTGGCGCTCTGTGAAAAGGAGCATGGAAAGGAAGCGGGCGAATGCCTGACGATACTTCGAAATCTTGGAATATCCTATCTCAATCAAGAGCGATTCCAAGCGAGTGAAAGTGCCTTCCTACAGGCGATGCGGGTGGCGAAGGATGCTTTTGGGACGGGCAGTGAGGAGTACCTTTCTACCGCATTAGCGCTTGCCAATGTGTGGAAGATCCAGGGGAGATATATGGAAGCTCTTGAACTTCTTGAGGGCCTAAGGACCACAAGTGGTCAGGACCCCACAAGCAGTCTCCTCCAGATCCTCAACCTACTTGCTGGCACCAACAAGGACATGGGTTTCTTTGAAAACGCTGAGGTATTGTACTTAGAAGCAATTCGTCATGCCGAAGCACTGGATTTGGAAGCCATGAGGTTCATACTTCTGAACAACCTGGCAGTCTTGTACAACCTTCAAGGTAAATACGTTCGATCCGAAAACTTGCTACTGGAAGTCTATCGGCAGGAGGTGATTCCTGAGGCATCGAGACAATCGATGCTGTCGAATTTGGCCAATGCCCAGATGGCCCTTGGTAGATATGAAGCAGCTGCAGAAAATTACCTGGTTGCCCTCGCTGAATTGCAAGACTCATTCTTTGCTTCGGGGCTGCAGATCGGCAGACTCAAGAATAACCTGGCAGGAGTCTATCAGTCCCAAGGAAGGTTTGAGGAGGCCCAGCCATGGTTCGTGGAAGCCTGCGAAGATTTGCTGGAAGCCCTGGGAGAGGGGCATCCGGAATATGCCACTGCCCTTCACAACCTAGCAGGCAACCATGAATTTCTGGGTGATTTAGAAGGGGCACTGCCGCTTTACCAAAAGAGCCTGGAAATCCGTGAGCGCGTCCTCGGTACTGATCATCCCGAGTATGCCGCATCCCTCAACGCCATAGCCCTGGTCTTTGACCGCTTCGGATCGTATGAGGAATCATTACCCCTCTACGAAAAGGCCCTCGCGGTTGTGGCTTCCTCATTTGGAAGGAATAACCCGAAGTACGTCCATGCCTTGTCTAACCTGGCTGCTTCTTACGAAGCCCAAGACCTGTTGGATGAAGCAGAGCCGTACTATTTGCAGGCGATTGAAGCCGCCATCGACCAAATAGATCTGTCTTTTCCTTTGCTGACAGAGGAAGAGAAGCAGGAATTCATTAGGACACTGGACCACCAGTTTGAGCATTTCTGTTCTTTCGCTCTAAAGCGCCAAGATCAAAACCCGGCTATTGTCGGTCACCTTTTTGATCTTCGGCTGCAGACCAAAGGACTTATTTACGATGCACATGTAGACCTGAACAGGGCAGTTTGGAGGAGCGAGGATGAGGAACTTGCTGAGCTCTATCGCCAATGGAGGGAGCAGCTGAAATCCATCGCCGATTTGTATGAGCAGGAAGCAGAACACGAGGAATTTGAGCGCAAGTTGGCTGTCCAGAAGGATGTGGCCAGGAAGCTTGAAAAGGACCTGACCAAAAGATCAGTCGTACTCGGTGAGGCTTTGGGGAAGGTGGATGTCTCATGGAAGGACATAGTTCGTCAGTTGGAACCTAATGAGGCGGCAATTGAGATTATTCGCTTTCAGCTCTTTGAGAAGGACTGGATTGACTCGATCCTGTACATGGCACTGATCGTAAACCCCAACTACGAAACACCTTTGCTCATACCCCTGGCAGAAGGCAATAAGTTGGAAAATGAGTACCTCAGCAGATATAGTAACAGCATAGCATATAAGATTCAGGATGTAGTTTCTTATACGAAGTATTGGGAACCACTTGCTGCCGGTCTCAAGGACATTGATCGTGTTTTCCTCTCAGGCGATGGGGTATTTCACAAAATAAGCTTCGATGGACTGCTTAACCCTGAGACAGGCCGATACCTGAAGGACGAGATCGACCTGCGGCTTGTCTCAAACAGTAGGGATTTGTTCAGTGAATCTGACAATACGACTGGCCCTAGCAATGTTATTCTAGTTGGCGATCCGTCTTACAACCTGAGTGATTCTACGGGCCATTTATCGCCTTCAGCGAGCTCCGATTCAGAATTCAGGGAGCAAAGGTTTTTTGATGGAGATGAAATCGAGATGCTTCCTGGAACAGAAAGGGAGATCAAATCAATTGGCACCATCCTCGATGAAGCGGCTATTCCCTACAGGATATTCACTAGGGAAATGGCCACAGAGGATGCGGTTTCTGACTGGGTTGATCCGGGTTTGATCCACTTCGCCACACATGGCTATTTTCTGGAAGAGGATGACTTTCGTGGTGCTACAACGCGCTCTGCCTTCCATACTACGCATCGCAGGAATCCTTTACTTAAGTCTGGTTTGTTACTGGCAGGTGCCAGGGAGGCGATGGCGTCTGGAGGCGAAGGCATACTTACAGCCTACGAAGTCATGAACCTGGATCTTCGCCATACCAAACTTGTCGTGCTGTCGGCTTGCGAAACCGGACTCGGCGATATCAAAAATGGGGAAGGGGTGTATGGCTTGCAACATGCTTTCCGCGTAGCAGGAGCGAAGTCTATGGTGATGTCTCTGTGGTCAGTAGACGACCAGGTCACACAAGAACTCATGACTTCATTTTATACGTTTTGGTTGTTGAAAAATCAGGATAGGAGAACGGCATTTAGCAAGGCCAAATTGAGAATCCGCGAAAAATACCCCCATCCATACTACTGGGCACCTTTTGTGATGGTAGGAGAGTGAATCAGCCAATGGTGGGTTCCCACAGACACATCCGAGGAATCATGGGTGTAGGTCCTTAGGTGACTCTGAAAAGCATGGAACGTTGACTTGATTTCTAAATCCGGAATGCTCCATTTCCTCAGAAAATTCCATCAGCCGTGCAACTAATGGCATTTTCCTCAGTAATTCAGTTGAGCCAACACCCTAACCAAATGATACGTTACCCACTACTCCTGTTCTTTGCCTTTCTGCTTTCTGGCACCTCAGCCCAAGAAATCTCGAAGTACGACATCAATGTTCGCTTCTTTCCGGAGGATGCTTCCATGTGGGGGTATCCGGTAGCCAATGACGCCTTCATGCGAGGAACAGCTGAGATTGCTTTCGAGGGTTCATTCGAGGACTCTCTGGCCTTCTATCTTCATGGCGAACTCGAGATTGACTCGATCCTGATGGAGGGAAAGTCAGTTGAGTTTATTACAGAGAAGGTCCTCTACGAAGAGGATTACAGCATGGTGGCCACCAGGTTTGCTTTTGGCACCAGGGACCTTGACAATGGGAATGAACTTGTCATTGCGTATTCAGGCTTTTTCAATCCCTCCCGCGCCAGGAGTCTGTCCGACTACATGCATATTCAAAAGGAGAAAGGTGTCTTTCTTCGAGCCACAGGGTACTCCAATTGGTTTCCATTTCCTGAGGGCATGGACATTTTTGATAAGGTCCCATTCGGGAAAGTAACTGTCACCACTCCCAGGCGATTCAAAACGGTGGTATCAGGTGTGTTGGAACAAGAAGTTTGTGATGACCAGCTTTGTGAGACCACCTGGAATCCGGGCACCAGCTCCCTGTTTGGTGTTCAGTGCACGGCGAGACCTTACGAGGTGCAACGACAAGGGGCTGTGACGCTATATCACGTTGGCGGAGCTGAGCAGGCAGCCTCCATTTTGCGGTTTTGTGAGGAGTTGACAACGTTTTATGCTTCAAACTACCGACCAGCAGCCGACTTGGAAACGCTCCATATCATTGAGATGCCGAAGTATGGCGATATTTCAAGTGACAATGTGGTGGGTATTTCGACGAGTGTTTATGAGAACTTCCTCGAAGATTTCTATGCCAAATCAACACTGGCGCATGAGTTGGTACATCCATATGTTTCCTTGCCACTTCCTGAAGATTCCCCACTGACGGCGTTGGTTATGGAGGGTTTTCCAAGCTTTTTCCACCTTTATGCGATGCATAGGCTTCAGCCGCGAGAGGAGTTCGATTTGGAACAAATGATGATCAGGGTAGAAAGGAGCTATATGAAGAAGAAATCCACTGGTGAAGATCGGCGCGGCAACCGCCTGCCCGAAGAAAAGGCGATCCTTGCCATCACCAAAGAAGAAATCAGTGTCTACAAGGATTTGTTTATCCTTTCGGATCGCGTGAGGTTGTTCCTCTACGACCTTTACAAACGCATGGGCGTGGAGGCCTACGACAGTTTTCTAAAGGAATTGTTTCAACAGTCTGATCTGGAAGAAATGAAGTTCAGAGGGTTGATTCTGCAATACCTGCCTGATGATGAAGGGCGTCTGAATCTCTGGCTGCGATCAACCGATTATCCCTCCGATTTGCGACTTGAGCAATAATGGGAACGGTTTCTAAACAGAAGCAAGCAGGGCCCGCTGGATTCAACAGGCCGTTCTCATACCGCGCGCCTTAACTGGTCAGAACGCCCGCATTGTGGTTGCTGGACGGTTTCTTCTTTCCCGTGATGGTCTCGGTGACGTCATCCAAAATTCGGAAAGCCGTTTCAGCCATTTTGTTGCCATGGTCATCTAACAGTGGGTTCACCTCGGTCAATTCCAGGCATACGACTTTGTCTGTTTCGAGCAGTCGATTAATGATGCGAGTGACCTCTTCAGGATCAAATCCTTTTGAGACGGGAGTGCCGGTACCATGAGATACTAAGTCGCAATCCAGGCTATCCACATCAAAAGTGATGTAGAGTGCATCACAGCCAGACAACTTCTCAATTACCTCATCCAACACATTGTCCAAACCTTTGTACCGCACTTCATGGACCATGTATTTTCTGAGACCCAGTGCCTTGCGGATTTCATCTTCGGGTGGCTCCGTATCCCTCACACCGAAGTAGACCAGGTCCTCCGGAAGAAATTTGGGGCCGGCGACGCCAATGTTTTTCATGTGCTCCCACTCCCTTTCAGTGACATCCGATACTTCGTTTATTTGATTCTTTTTGTTGTCTGCGCCAAGGGCCGCCGCCAGAGGCATCCCATGCACATTCCCAGATGGTGTAGTGTAGGGAGAATGCATATCGGCGTGCGCATCGATCCAAACAATTCCAAGCCGCTTATCCTCAAAATGGGCTTTGATGCCACTCATGGTTCCCAACGCGGAACTATGGTCACCTGAAAGCACGATAGGAAAGAAATTGTCTTTGAGTGTCTGCGAAAGGGCTTTGGCGACTCGCTCACACTGAACACGAACATGTCGGATTCGCTTTGCGAAGGTGGTCTTCACCTTGTCGTAGATGGCCTCATTGGCCGTCTCCACATCAAGGAAAGGAAAGCGATTGAAATAGTCATTATCCTGGTTGATGGCAGCAATTTCGATGGCATCAATGCCCAGATCAGATCCGCGGGTGCCTGCGCCGATATCGGATCGATTCTTTATGATTTTAATGGGGTGCATAAAGTATCAATTTTCGGTTCTGCGAAACTAAGGATTTTTCTAGTCCAAATACCTTTCGATGTTGGCGTGAAATGACTGGGAAAAGCACTGGAGCTATCACAAAGTGCTGCAATCGTGCAACCTTCTCAGACATTGCTTGTCCACTTAGGCATAAATATCCTTGGCTTATGATTCGCAACTACTTCCTTTCCTCACTTCGCTCTATTCTGAAAGACAAGACCTCTCTCTTGCTCAACCTGTTCGGTCTCACCCTGGGACTGTCAGCCTGCCTCATTGCCTACCTGCACATTAGCTACGAGCACAGCTATGACGACCACATGCTCAATAAACACCAGGTCTTTCGGGTAATCGCGGGTGGGGGCCACGGAGGCTACTGGCCCAGGGTATCCAGTCCTGTTGCACCCAAACTCCAGGCAGAATTGCCAGAAGTGGTGTCATATGCGCGCATTACCCCACATAGCTACGATCCAAAGGTCACAGTTCGCTCGGGAGATAAGATCTTTAATGAAAGCAATTTCTACCTGGCCGATCCCGCACTATTGGCCATGTTCAGCATCAATATGCTGCAAGGGCCTCAGCAACCGCTGCAATCCCCGGAGCAGGTGATCATTTCACGGGCCATGGCGTCAAAGTACTTTGGGGACGACAACCCCATTGGGCAAGAACTCAAAGTAGATAGTCGCAGCGAATATGTGGTTTCCGGTGTTTTCGAAGACATCCCGTTTAATAGCCACATTGATATAGACTTCATCGTGCCTTTCGAAAACCTGGAGCGGGTGAAACCCGGAACGCGGATAAATGGCAACTGGCGCCAGTTCAACTATTACACCTATGTACAGTTGGAACCTTCGGCCAACCCATTTCTGGTTGATCTCAAAATGAAAGAAATCGTTGCCGAGTTTGCAGATGGCACTTCTATAAAGTTTGAGCGACTGGGTTTGCAAGCTGCAGCCGACATCCATTTTCAAGCAAGTCGGGGCAATGCGAAAAAGGCTTATGATGCCAAGTACCTATTGATATTCGGATCCATTGCCGTGGGCATATTGCTCATCTCCTTTATCAATTTTGTCAATCTCAGCATCGCGGGGAGTACCCGCCGAATCAAAGAAGTGGGGCTGCGCAAAGTAGTAGGCGCTAGTAGGGGGCAACTGGTTTCGCAATTTATTCTCGAAGGTTTTATAGTAGCGCTAGGGGCGGGGATCCTTGCACTTGTGCTATCTCGCTATGTATTTCTGGAGCAGATTAATGGGTTGCTCAATACCAACCTCTACTTCAACCCCTGGGATTTGGAGGTCCTGGGGCCGGTGCTACTGCTGACCGTAGTAATCGCCCTGGCCGCGGGTTCGTACATCTCCGTGTTCATATTGACCTTTCACCCCATTACAGCGATCAAGGGAACAGTCAAGATTGGAAACAAGGGCAAGTTCTTCAAGTCGGCTTTGCTCACCACGCAGTTTGCCATTTCAAGTTTCCTTATCCTCTCAACCTGGATTGTCTACCAGCAATTGCAGCATATGCGCGATAGCGACCTAGGCCTGGAGCAAGATGGTATTGTCAATGTTCAACTGTACAATGAGGCTTCCTTAGAAAATGTTACCTCATTGAAGGCCGCCTTCATGCAAATTCCAGGGGTTGAAAGGGTATGTGCTTCCAGGTTTACCCCTGGTCAGCCCAACTGGCAACAGACGGTCCATTGGAGTGGTATTGAGGAGGAGCTCAATTTTTTTCTGATCGAAGTCGATGAGGACTTCATAGAAACTTATGGGCTAGAATTGATTCAAGGAGACCTTGATCAGATTAAATCTTCGCAACTGCCGTTGCAATACATCCTCAATGAGACTGCAGCACAATACCTAAAACAGGAACAGGTAGTGGGCATTCCATTCTCTGCACATAGCAAAGATCGAATGGTACCCATTTCCGGTGTTGTGAAGGATTTCAACTACAAATCTTTGCACAATGCCATTGAGCCTTTGGCACTTGTAGTCACCGCCGACAGGGTCAGCCAGATTTCTGTCAGTTTCAACACCACCGACATACGTGGGCTGATGCAGCTGGTAGAAGCCACCTATGCTGGTATTCTTCCCAACAGCGCATTTGAATATGCCTTTGCGGATGCGCAATTCGACAACCTCTACCGCGCAGAAATGCAAACTGGCAGGTTGATCGGCATACTAACTGTGATTGCCATTATGCTGGCACTTTTGGGTCTCTATGGTTTGTTGTCCTACGCACTGAAAGAGCGCACAAAAGAAATAGCCATTCGCAAAATTCTTGGTATCGATCTTGGGCAAGTATTTCGGCTGCTCTCCAAAGGTTACATAGGCCTGATGATCATTGCCAATGTCGTTGCTGTTCCCCTGGCGTTGCTGGCTGTTGAACGGTGGTTGGAGAATTTCAATTACCGCATAACACCAGGGGCTTTGTCTTTTGTTGTCACAATCTCATGCATGATCCTATTGCTATTGTTGATTGTTGGGAGCAAGGTATTTCAAACCCAGAAGATCAATCCGGTCAAGGCACTCAGGTATGAATGATCTCTAGTCGATGTGTGTTTGCTTATGAAGCGTGGTGATTATTTCCACCAGTCTGGCGGCCAGGGTTGCGGTATGATCATCCACGTCGAAAATGGGGTTGAGTTCAGCAATATCGCAGGAGAGAACTTTGCCACTATTGAATAGATAGGTAAGGGTCTTCTCGACAAAAGACGGGGTGAAACCCATTGGTGACGGTGCACTTACGCCCGGTGCATAGGCTGAGGAGAACCCGTCCAGGTCGATGGTGATATAAAGCCAATCATGACTTTCAATGAAGGAATTTAACTTACTGGTTATCAATTCAAAATCGGCTATATCACAATCTTCACTTAGTATATATTTTGTCTGGGTTTCCTGGGCCATCTCAAAAAGCAATGGCGCATTAGAGGCCTTTTGGATACCCAAGGCGAAATAACCGACCTCCTGGCTTTCAGTCAATATTTGATAGAATGGTGTTCCGGAGTGCGATTGGTTTTCGACGGGCCGAAGGTCGAAGTGTGCGTCGAAGTTGATGATACCGATTCTTCTTTTCGGTTGATCACCGATGAACCTGCTGATGCCTCTGTAATGCCCGTACGCGACATCATGACCACCACCCAGGACTAGTGGGAAGACGCCTGTCTGGAGGAGATGTGCGACAAGCGTAGAAAGGTCCTCCTGTGCTTCTTCCATCGCTAACTCGGCACAGACGATATCGCCCAGATCTGCTACCTGGCATTCGGTGTGATGATAAGCAAGTTTTGCTAATCGCCGTCGAATGGCCAGAGGTCCTTCCTTGGCACCAGGTCTTCCCAGGTTTCGACGGACTCCCTCATCGCAGGCATATCCCACGAGTGCGATGTCTGGCGTGTCATCCTTCAGCTCCTTCAGTGATCTGGTGTCAAGGTTGATGAGAGTGACGGCCTCATGCCAATACTGCGGACCTTGTGACTGTGAGCTCTTGCGTCCTTGCCATAGGCCAGGGTCTGGTGATCTGTAGTTCCTCATTCGGGTCATGGGTGGATTTGTTTTCGACCAGACAGGAAGACTTCGTCAATCTGATCACTTCCAAATGCATAGGGTAGGGCATTGTAGGAACTGATCGGTTTTGTGAGGATTAGGTTCGCCTGTTTGCCTTCAGCAATGGATCCTACTTTTTCTTCCAGACCCATGGCATATGCACCATTGATCGTTGCCGCGTTGATAGCTTCCTCTGGTGTGAGGCCCATTTTGACGGTAGCTGCCGAAACCACAAAATTCATATTCCCTGATGGTGCTGAGCCAGGATTGTAGTCTGTCGCGAGGGCAAGTGGCAGGCCGGCATCAATCAATTGACGGGCTGGGGTATAGGGTATGCCCAGGAAAAAGGAACAGCCCGGCAAAGCCACAGGCATCGTCTCCGCGCCTTTGAGTGCATCGATATCCTCATCCCGCAAGATCTCCAAGTGATCCACAGAAAGTGCCTGGTGCTTGACCGCCAGAGCCACACCTCCAAAAGCATTGAACTGGTTGACATGGATTTTCGGAACAAGGCCATAGGCTTTTGCCGAAGAGAGCACGTATTCCGTGTCTTCCAGTGAGAAGTAGCCGGTCTCGCAAAACACGTCGATGTAGTCAGCTAAATGTGAGTTGGCAATTTCAGGCAATACCTCTTCGGTCATCATTCGGAGGAATTCTTGGGTCTTCCCAGAGAATTCCCCGGGGAGTGCATGCGCGGCCAGGTAAGTGGCTTTGATGGGTATGGGGAACGCTTCGCCCAATCTCTTGATCACCCGCAGCATTTTCAACTCAGCTTCAGGGGTGAGCCCGTAGCCGGATTTGATTTCTATCGCCCCGGTGCCCAACTTTATCACTTCCTCAAGCCGAACCTTGCTCTGTTGAAACAGGTCTTCCTCTGAAGTGCCTTGAAGTTTCGCTGCGGAATTCAAGATGCCACCACCCTTTTTGGCGATCTCCTCATAGCTGAGTCCCTTGATTCTGTCCACAAACTCTCCTTCACGATTGCCAGCATACACCAGGTGCGTATGAGAATCGCACCATGCAGGCAGTACGATCTTGCCAGTTGCATCAATCACCTCCGTTGGCTCTTCGGGAGAAGGGCACTGCTCCATGGACCCAAAGCTGTCTATCCGGCCGTCTCGAATCTGGAGGAAAGCATTCTGCAACGTTGGCAGTGTTTGCATCGCTTTCCCGGCCACGAATCGCACCTCGTCATGCCGCACCTGCAGCAGCTCCTTGATGTTCTTGATTAACAACATCATCTGAAGAGGTCTTTGAGTAGGTCATCTTCCACTGGGTTGGCAAGTGTAACCCTCAAGTTGGGCGTTCTTCTCATTTCCCGTACTATGGCGAATCTTGCTCCTTCATTTCGTGCCCAACTCCTGCGCGCAATGCCATTGTTCACGTCATAGAAGAGCATCGATTCAAGTCGCTTCTCTGCTGCCGGGGTGCCGTCCAGGAGCATGCCAAAACCACCATTGATCACTTCACCCCAGCCAACACCACCACCATTGTGAATGGACACCCAGGTCGCACCACGGAAGCTGTCTCCAATTACATTGTGAATGGCCATGTCTGCTGTGAATTTGCTCCCGTCATAAATGTTTGAAGTCTCTCGATAGGGAGAGTCCGTACCGCTGACATCATGATGGTCTCTGCCCAGTACTACAGGGCCGATGTCACCACGGGCTACAGCATCGTTGAAAGCCTTGGCTATGTTGATGCGCCCCTCGGCATCGGCGTAAAGGATGCGAGCCTGCGATCCGACGACCAGACGATTCTCCTTCGCATCCCTGATCCAGGTGATGTTGTCCTGCATTTGCAACTGGATTTCTTTGGGAGCTGCTTTCATGATACTTTCCAGGGTCTGCATGGCGATTTCATCGGTACGGTCCAGGTCTTCTGGCTCTCCTGAGGCGCAGACCCATCTAAATGGCCCAAAGCCGTAATCAAAGCACATGGGACCGAGGATGTCCTGGACGTAGGAGGGATACCGAAAGTCGATCTTGTTCGGAGCCATTACATCTGCACCGGCGCGGGATGCTTCCAATAGGAAGGCATTCCCATAGTCGAAGAAATAGGTGCCTTTGGCAGTATGCCGGTTGATGGCTGCGGCATGGCGACGCAAGGATTCCTGGACCTTCTGTTTGAATATTTCCGGCTCTTCCCGAATCAATCGATTGGATTCTTCAAAAGTCACGTCGACTGGATAGTATCCACCTGTCCAAGGAATGTGGAGGGAGGTCTGATCAGAGCCAAGGTGCACGAAAATGTCTTCCTCATCAAAGCGTTCCCATACTTCTACCACATTGCCAATGAAGGCAATGGATACCACTTCCCCCCGCTGCTGAGCTTGTTTCGTCCGTGCAACTAACGCTTCCATATTATCGATGAGTTCATCTACCCAGCCTTGCTCATGTCGTTTCCTCGCCGCCTGCGGATTCACCTCTGCACAGACCGTGATGCAATTGGCAATATTCCCCGCTTTGGGTTGCGCCCCGCTCATGCCGCCCAAACCTGCAGTCAGAAAGATCTTGCCCTGGGGTGTTTCTCCCTGGTTCAAGACTTTTCGAAAGGCGTTCATGACCGTTATGGTCGTACCATGGACGATACCTTGCGGGCCGATGTACATGTAGGATCCGGCTGTCATTTGTCCATATTGCGTCACGCCCAGGGCATTGTATTTTTCCCAATCATCAGGAGCAGAGTAATTGGGGATCATCATGCCATTCGTGACGATTACCCTGGGAGACTCGGGTGAAGACGGAAACAAACCCATAGGATGACCTGAATACATGTGTAGGGTCTGTTGATCGGTCATGGTGGAGAGATACTGCATGGTCAACAGATACTGCGCCCAGTTTTGAAAGACAGCGCCGTTGCCACCATAGGTGATCAATTCTTCGGGGTGTTGTGCTACTTTGGGGTCCAGATTGTTCTGGATCATCAACATGATGGCTGCAGCTTGTCGGGTTTGGGATGGATACTCGTGGAGGGGTCGGGCATACATCTGATACTCCGGCTTGAAGCGGTACATGTAGATTCTACCATAATCCCTGAGTTCCTGGGCGAATTCTGTTGCAAGTTCTTGGTGCCAGCCTACAGGGAAATACCGGAGGGCATTTTTGATGGCTAGTTGCTTTTCTTCCGCTGATAGGATATCCTTTCGCTTTGGCGCGTGATTCGCCTTGGCATCAAAGGTACTTTTTCGGGGTAAAGCCCTGGGGATGCCCTGCAATATCAATTCCTGGAAATTCATCACTTTTCCTGATTTGGG
The DNA here is from genome assembly GCA_965601475.1 of Cyclobacteriaceae bacterium. Classification (GTDB taxonomy): domain Bacteria; phylum Bacteroidota; class Bacteroidia; order Cytophagales; family Cyclobacteriaceae; genus JAWPMT01. The sequence goes on from OZ271832.1 coordinate 5,356,267, forward strand.
TTATAGGGTGCAAATTATAAAATCAGTTGATGGATAGAGCTATTGACCATTGGGTCATATCATAGTTCGTATGACTTCCCGATAGGAATAATGCGTCCTCCAATCTCGACATTCTCATTGTTGTAGGAGGCGATCTTATCCTTGTTGATGATAAAGGATTTGTGGATACGCTGGAAGTAGTCCGGCAGGAGATTTTCTGCCTCCTTCAGGGTCAAATACGAGATCAGCGATTTGTTGTTCTCCAGGTAGATTGTAATGTAGTTGCCCAGGCCCTCAACGTAAAGAATAGCAGATGGCCGTACCCGATGGTATCGCTTATCGCTGCGAATTTCTAATGGAGTCTCCTTGATGTCAACTGTTGCTTTTCTTTCACCAATCCAATACTGGTAGATTTTCAGGGCACTTAGCAGCATTACAGTGGAATTGATAAGCACTATGGACCTCACGGCAGCTGTTGCAGACCAAAGACTGGTTTGTTCAAGCAAAAGCAATTCATGAAAGTAATAGGTCAATACCCTTTGTAACAATCCCGCCACAATCACGAGGAGAAGGTAGGTGAGCAGGAATCGAAGCAGCCGTTCACGGCCAAGGAACTGCGGAATCAGGTAATAGATGGACACATACGAAGCGCCTATACGCAAAGGCATCAATACAAATTCCAACTCGAAGGAAGCAAACAGTCGACCCTCTTTGGCCCACAGAAAGCTGAAGAAAACGTAGTAGAATACCCAGAAGACGATGTGCGTCAACATCCGGGAATTGAATAGGTAGAGTGCCGGGGACAAAATTGGCTTCATCACGTCATGAAGATAAGTGCATTCACGTAAGAAATGACTTTGGATACATAAAAGTCCGAATCGACAATCATTTCTTCGTTTGTTTCAGGGCAAAAATCCAATGGCATTACAAATCCGGAAATCCATGAGAAGCGCAATGATTTTACTTTTCTCTGGCATCACCTTCACTGCTTTTTCACAAGACCTAAGCCGAAGGGCCCGCTGGCAGGCTTCCTTCGAAGGCGATTTCCCAGGGGTTTGGATAAAATCCATTGAAGACCAAAGCCCCTTGGCTGACGTGGGCTTGAAAGAGATGGACAAGGTGCTGCAGGTGAATGATCGCCGGTTGCTGACCAGTGAGGACTGGGGTGTAGCGACCTATGCGATACGAGCCAACGAACCCACGAAGATCACCTACCGCCGTGGGGACAAAGTGGGAGCCGTTGAGGTGCGGCTCAATGAGCTTGGCAAGGAAACGCACGAGGGGTTGGATACCTTTTATGAGGAAGTCACAGGTGACTATGGAATCGGCCAAAGGACGATCATTACCAAACCTCAAGGCCAATCGGGTCGGATGCCGGCTATCATGCTCCTTCAGGGATTGAGTTGCAGCACCATCGAGGATTACCCGGGCAGAACTAGCAATTGGGCCAAACATATCACTTACGTCGTGGAGCAGTCCGGTATGGTGGTAATGCGCGTAGAAAAACCCGGAGTAGGCGACAGTGAAGGAGATTGCTCCCAGACTGATTTCATCACAGAGCTGGAGGGCTATCGCGCGGCTTTGCGCGCCCTGAAAAGTAAAGACTATGTGGACCCGCAACGCATCGTTGTCTACGGGTCCAGCATGGGGAGTGCCCTTGCTCCACTGTTGGCCAATGAATTTGAACTGGCGGGAGTGATTTCCGATGGTACGTTTTTCAAAACATGGTACGAGCACATGCTGGAGATTGAAAGAAGGATCCTCCAGATGAATGGAGATAACGAATCAGCGATTCTGAAGAAAATGAATGAAGCTTATATCCCGCTGTATTATGGCATGTTGATTCAGGGAAAGGCTTATGAGGAAGTTGTGAAAGAAACGCCATCATTGGCTGACTACAACTACCATGGGCCCCAGCACATGTACGGTCGCCCAATGTCATATTATCAACAGCTACAAAAATATGACCTGGCGGGTGAGTGGGAGAAGGTACAGGCTCCTGTCCGGCTGTTGTATGGCTCAAATGATTGGATCATGTCGGAGTTCGACAACCACATGATCATCAGGGTCCTGGATCGTGTCGGACACGAAGATCACGAATTACTGATTTATCCCGGTCTGGACCATTGGAACACCATTCATCAGACGCCTGACGACTCCTTCCATGGCCGACCAGGAAAGTGGGATCCGGCCGTTCCACAGCAGGTGGTTGACTGGGCCAGGATGATGGCTAATCCCTGAGTCAATAGCTTCGGACTGACACCTTGCTGATGACGGTCTTCCTGAATTCTCCGGGCTGTTTCTCATTGAGTAACTTCCTTTCACCGCGTTCTTCGAACAAGATCTTGAAATTCTCTTCAACAGCATCGTATTGCTCCTGATCTTTGAATTCAGTCAAAAGCACCAGATGCGCAGGAAGCTCTTGACTGTATGGGATTTCAAAGAGGCTGAAGTCCGAGATGTATTCACGCTTTAGGGCCTCGACTCGGAGTGATTTCCAGTTGTTTTCATAGTAGTACACAGCTTCTGCTTTCTGCTCATCCAGGATCTCAACGAACTCAATGATGGTAATAGAGGGGTTTTCTTGAGCACATAGCTCAAAAGACAAAGGCAGAATGAATAGTAATAGCCATTTGGAATTCATGGGTGTGGAGATTTTTGGAACCTAAGTTACCTAAATGCCCATCGCCAGGCACTGTAAAAATCGGCCGGTTGCCTCCAAATAGGTGCGAAAATATGCGTTAACTTCAGGCTTGCATGGCAGAAACCCGGGACCAATCCATAGTCAAAGTCATCAGGCAGTATAGCCAACGGCTTTTTGGGTTCATACGCGGACGTGTCAGCAGGGAAGAGGATGCCGAGGACATTTTGCAGGAGGTGTGGTATCAGTTGACCAGGGTGGTGGATATCGAGGAACTGCAAAGCATCAGTGGCTGGCTATTCCAGACGGCAAGAAGCAAAATCATCGATCGTTATCGGAAGAAAAAGGACCTTATCCTTGATGAAGGGCTATTTGAACAAGGTGATGGGTTCTCTGATATTATGTTGGAGACTGACCGCTTGCCTGAAGACGAATTCTTCAAAGAGGTATTTTGGGAGGAACTGATGGCGGCACTCGATGAATTACCACCCAACCAAAGAGAAGTTTTTGTGAAGCACGAGTTAGAAGGGATGACCCTCCAGGAGATTGCCGAGGAGCAGCAAGACAAGCTGAAAACGGTCATTTCCAGGAAAAGATATGCCGTACAACACCTCAAGCGCCGCTTACAACAATTATATGACGAACTTAATGACCTTTAAATGATGAAGAGCCGAAGATATAGAGGTGGGCCGCCAAGGCCCGTGAAGTTCCTGTTCATGGTGTTGATTGTGGCTGCGCTGCTTTCGACAGCAGTCATGTTGCTCTGGAATCAAATTGTTGTGCAGCTGTTTGCCCTTCCTAGCCTCAACTTCTGGGAAGCAGCGGGATTGCTGTTATTGTGCAGAATACTTTTTGGCAGGTTTGGGGGTCCGCCCTGGTCGCGTGGTGGCAGGTCGCATCATTGGAAAGAAAGATGGAAACAGATGAGCGATGAGGATCGCCAACGGCTGCGTGACAGATGGAAGGAGAGGTGCCGACCGGGCACCGAAGAAAAGAAAATTGAAAAAAGTTGAGGTCTGTTTAAAGTAATTGCGGGACTTGTCCGTCTTCCCCCTTGAAAATCATTTCAAAAGGACAATGAATCTGCAAATTTTAAAACCCATTTTGATAGGAGCCGCGCTAGGCGCAGCGCTTTTTCTGGTACCCTTCTTCGTCTTGAAGGTTATTGTTTTCTTCTTACTCATAGGCCTGATCTTCCGATTTTTCGGTAGAGGCAGGTACTATCGCGGTTATCGCGGCCCGGCCTATCGCGGCCCGGCAGGCTGGGCTTACGCCGACAAGATCAGGGGCATGAGCGATGAGGACTACGAGAACTTCAAGCAGCAATTTGGCCCAGGCCATCGATGCGGTGGAGCTCGGTGGAAAAACGATGACGCACCTTCTAATACTGTGGCATCATGAGACGAAGATCACGACTATTGATAGGTCTGGCTGCAGCAGCCATTACCTTTGGGAGCTTGTCACTAACGATGGGCTTCGATCACTGGGATCGATATTCCTACGGTTATGGTCACCATGGATGGTCACATCATCATTGTGAGTCCCAGGAACAATGGGAGACAACTCCCTTAGAGGAAGGGGATTAACCAAATAGACGCAAAGCCCTGATTCAGAGGTCAGGGCTTTGTTTTTATCCATGTGACCACATGGGACTGGCTAATCCTTGCGTCCTGAAGAAATCCAGTTCCAAAACGCAATTCGACCGCTACTTTCCATGATCTTTTCAGGTAGATCGGTTAAATTATCTGCCATAAATCAGAAAGCACATGGCAAATATCAAAGATGCACTCAAATCCCTCGGAGAGAAAATCGCTGACAAAGTCGAAGACCTGGCCACCCTGGAGGTGACAACCTACACAAGCAACGACTTCAACCTCAGCATCAGTGACATCAAACTCGAGGATGGTGACAAATTTCAGATCAAGTCCTTGCTGGACACCACGCCATCCACGCTCAACGCCAAATTGAATCTGCTGGCCTATTCCAGGTTTGAAATAGACTCAGACGTCTCCAGCGTGGTGAAATCCTCCCTTACCGAGCAGGAGAAGCCGCTACTCGATGCTCATAAATCAATGGTGGAATCGGCACAAAATGCCCGCAAGGCCATGTTCGAGTTTGCCAAAGAGCTGCTGCCGTTTTAATGCCCGAACCGCTGCTCAGTTTTGTTGAAGAAGCCGGAAGCAATTATCTGCAGGAAGATGGCAAGGGAAATATCGTAGAATTGCAGGGTCAGCTATTGATAGATCTCGGTTATCTGACGCAGGAGTTCCTGGCAGACTTCAACCTCAATCGCGAAGTCTTTGAGGCCTACAAGCTCTTCGAGCAAGATTTGCTTCATAGTGGTCTGGTTTCGGAAGGTGAGTTGTCGGAGTTGTATCAGGTGTATGGGGAGGACACAGCGCTCAAGCTATTGGAGAAAACCCTGGATATGGATGAGGGTTTTAATGTCTCGAAGGTCTGTGCATTTGGACAGCAGGACATCGTCTCCCGGGTAGTGCATTACCGGTTGAGCATTATGGGTCTCTACGAAGGCAAGGTCGAGCAGCCCTTCAATGCCTATTCCTATCAAGCAATACAGGCATTGAGCAAGGTGCTCGGGACGAGTATGCCCAAAGCACTGGAGCTTACGGCTGACATCCATGACCTCACCAAATTCTACCTCAACAACCAGTTGTACGATCATTCACTCGTCAGCTTCGACCTGAGTCAGGCCGTGCAAATTCCCGACTACTCCGGGAAATTCAAGCGAAGGCTCAAACGGGATCTCAGAGACCATGACAAGGCCTTTGACTTTATCAAAGATCAAGTCCTCTACCGCGACGACAAGAAAGTAAACGAGGCATTCCTGCGCAGACTCTCCGATGATCCCAAAAACGCCTTTACCATCAGACTTATCCAGATCCATCAGTGGATTGAAGGTACCTACGAGGGTACCCTCGATGGAGAGCTGGGAGACCTCACCGCAAAAAGTCTTATCGACCTGATCACAGATTTCAATGAAAGCAACGAAGGCGCCTTGAAAACCGGGGAGGTGTTGGTGCGCGTGAAGGGCGACCTCTGCGTATTCAATGCCCTCTATTTCCTTAAGAAATACCAGCAAGAGTCCAATGTCAAGGACCCGCTCGAGGGTGTGCTGAGCAACCTTTCTACCAGCCTTGGGCAGGCCAGTGAAGAAGCAAAGGCCCAATTTGAACACAATTTCAACAATCAGATTGAAGAGGTTTGTTCCGCCTCTTCAAAGGCGCCGGAGAAAATGAATGGCTTCTTGAAGCGGGTATTTGTTGGCATCAGGGGCTTCTTCAGAAAAGCACTGAAGTTCTCAGGGAAGATTTTCAAATGGCTGGTCGAGTTGCCAAAGCGAGTTTTGAGTTTTCTCAAGAATTTCATCAAGAACATATACAATTTTATAAAGCAAGCTGTAAAGCATCTGATTGAGGGTATTTTGTTCCTGATCGGGAAGGCTCCCGTCATGACCGTTCAGGACCGAAAACTGCATTATTCGAACTTCGATTTCGATAAGGATGCGATCTCCATTCTTTCGTCCGAGGGTATGGATTCCTTGAAAATGCACATGGACAAAGTAAACAAGCGCGTACTTTCCATGCGTTTCAGCCTGCTGTTCATCAGTACGGTAATGAACCTGCTCAAAGACTTTATTCTGGCTGCCAACCCCATCGGTTGGCCCTTTTTTATACTTAAGTTGATCAAGTCTTTTAAGACTGCTGCAAGTAATTACAAACTCATAATCCAATAAATCCAAAGCAAATGGCTGCAAATGAATTTTTCCAATCCGCGATCGCGACATTGTCCAACCTCAAGCGACTCGACGTCAACACCATTGTCGGAGACTTTCAGTTTACGGGAGATACCAAAAGTATAGACCCGGCGAGCGGTGAGGAGCGAATGACTTCCCAAATCGATTTACTGACAGGCGATATCTCTACGGCGATGACCGACAAATTCGTGACAGAATATAAGGAGTTGCGGGAGTACCATCTGATCAGGGAGAATCAAGGCCACGAAATCATCAAGCGGAATATCGCCGTGCTGAAGGAAATAGGCTCCGCTCTGGTAGAGTGGGGGAAGAGCACAACGGACAATGACCAGTAGGGCATGGCCTGGTTTCGGAAGGAGAAGAAGCGATGGGATTCTGCGAAAATCAAGGCGGTACTGGATGACCTGACCCATCTCGAAATCAATACGATTGTCAAGACCGATATGACAGGAGCCAAACCACCCAAAGATGAGTGGTTGTTGCTCTACGGTATCATCAAGCGATATCACGTCAAGCTCACCGCTTTCGGAGAGAAGTACAAAGCCATCTTTCCTGAGGAGGAGCAATTGAGCCAGAAGTACTTCCGGGGCCCCGAAGTAAAGAAAGGTGTCGGATGGGAGTCTTTTGATGAGATGCGTCAACGTGCTGAGACCACGTACATGATGCTTGAGCAACGTAAGACGTTTGTATTGAATCACAGTAGCCAGGCCGTTGATGGCGGCGATTTGGAAACCGATATCGCCCTCCTTTTCAGAATATACAAGAATGCCGCCCATATCAGGAATATGCTCAAAAATCAACCGCAAGGTCATGTTTTTGATGATAATGAGGAGGGCTTTAGGGAATACCGCGACGCTTCGCTGGCCCAGCGCCAACCTTTTGCCCTTGACCTGGACCTTGGTGAAGTGATGCAGCTACGGAAAATCTATGATCTGGGAACGGAACGCATTGTCATGCAGACCCGAATTGGATTGGATGGAGATGTGACAACCAGGATATCATCGAAGTTTGCCAATGAACCTGTGGACTTCATAAATGAACTTCACCACCGGTCTACCAATATTTCACTTGACTTCTGGAAGACACTGGTCAATATTGTCACGACTTTGGGTAAGTCTTTGATAAACAACCTGAAATGAAATATATCCACCGGCTTGTGGCACGCTGGAAACAGCTGATAGAGGCCATACGCTACGAGCGCTCTTTGCATAAGAATCTGCTGGCACCCTACTACGAATTTGCAGAGTATGGCGCTTTGCAAAGCTTTCAAGGTCACGGGAGCCAGCAAGTCTGCATTAGGCTGGGGGTGGATGGGGACATGATCAATGAAATCTCGCACCCTCCTGAAATGGATATCTCACAAATGGACGATCTCGTGATGAGTGACCTCTGCCAGCAGGCCTGCGACGAACTCTCATTCAAAGTAGATCAACTGGAATTGCTGCCCAGGTTGGTCATCCGTTTGGTCACTATCGTCCTTCTCTCCGTTATTCCAATCTACACCTTGATCCGGGATCTGCCATGGAGGGAACTGTTCCAGGATCCCCTGACGCATTGGTTTGTCCTGTTTCCCATCCCAACGTTCCTGATCCTCTGGAGGTGGTTCAAGCCACTCATTTTGGGAGCTATCGTCAGAAGCTTTGTGCGGTGAGGTATTTCCTTTGCTGCACCAGCCAAGCTTACAGCGTGTCAATAAAGGAAACCACCTCCGTAGCTCCAGCCTTATGAAGTGCTGCACTATGAGTTTCCAGGAGCGTTTTACAAGCATCCTTGATCTGATTTTTTGTCAGTTTTTTCCAATTGTCGATGTCTTTCTCGTAATCCGTAAAAAACTTCAATGATAGCTGCTCCATGATCTTATAGTTAGCGAACGGATGGGGCTGGTCTGGTATAGGTGCTGCTTGCACCAAAAAGTGATTGAAAGTGCTCCAGAATTCCACTTCTAGCTTAATCAACTCTACCAGCTTCGCTCGATATTCCAGGTCCGGACCCGCTAGTTTGGGAAAGGCCTGGTAGTCCTGAAAGTGTTGCCCTTCATGGCATAAGTAGCTGACTTTGTAACTTTCGCTGGTGGTATCATAAGTGCTTGAAAAAGCAAAAAGTGCTTCCTTGGTCGCCCATCCTCCTGCTTGAGATTTTCCCAATGTGGCGTACCCAATCCAACCCGCCAGTACAGGGTCCTCCATTAGGTTCACGGTGACCTGAACCTTATCCGAAATCAACTCCACCTCATAGTCCTTCTGAATGTTGGTCTGCCACAGGAATAAGTCATAGAGCTGTGCGGTCTTACTGCATGCATTGGCGTAGAATCCCCGATCCAAAAGGAACTGTTCGCTGATATTTTTGGTGTCGGTCTTCAGCTCTCTTTCACTCAACGCGGGAAAATGGCGAGAAAGGAAAGCGACCAACGAGGTGTGAAGTTCCCTGTCCAATGTCTCCTGTTCAGCTCTCCTCATAAGTGAAGCTTGCCAGTATTTTTGATAGAGTGACACGTATTCGTTGACATCCTTATCATCGGTGAATGAAGTGGTGGTTCCTGCGTCGAATCGTTCTGCCAGGCCTTCCCTCACTGATATCACAGCATCATCATCTCCCTCGTAATGTTCAAGTATGGCGAGGGCATTTTCGATGTTTCCCTGGATGGCATAAGAATATACCTCCTGCAATGGGTCGCTGGGAGGAGTATGTTGTCCGAATAGCCAGCTGCTGAGCATGATTTGGCAACCGAGCAGCAGCCCTGATTTGAGTTGTTGTGACTTTTGCATGGGGCAAAACAAAATGGCCCCAGCCGTCTAAAATTGTACCGGGTTGACCTCCTTGAACTTTTTTCGATGATGCAATGGTGCTTTCCGGTAGAACTCATTGAAGTTCCTGATGAAATGGGCCTGATCATAGAAACCATGCCGGAGCGCCAGGTGGGTAAGATTAGCTTCCCGGTCCTGCAACACCGCAATGTAGGCATGGGCCAGGCGCACTTCCCTGATGTAGGACCCTATGGTCTGGCCGGTAGATTTCCGAAAGAGCCTGGCCAGGTAATGCTTGCTGACATCCAAAAGCTGAGCAATCTCTGCGAGGCTGATCTTGCGCTGGTAATTTTCTCGAACGTAGTCCTTGACCTTTCTGACCTTTTTGGGAGCACTGGCAATGTTACTGCGACCGTTCCATTCACTTAGAAACTCTTCAACCAGGCACTCCAATTCATCCTTGGGCGCCTGATTTAGGTAAGCTGCAAGGACCTGCGTCGCATTCAGGGACAGTTGCATTCGTCTGGGCGTCTCCAACACATTGGGCTTGTCACTGACTTTTGGGTTCTTGATTTCAATATTGAAACAAACGCCAGGTATCCGGCCGAACTCATTTTGATGCTCATAGCCTGCAGGTCGGAACAAGACCTGCCTATTGTCAATGAGAGCTTCAGTCCCTGAGACTTTTTCCAGATACGAACCTTGCAGAGGAAAGCTCCAGTAGGGGTATTCATGGTGATGTTTTGGCAGATGATCATGAGACTGATGAAAGGAGAGCCCAACAGAGTAGCCTTCCAATTCTGCAGATTTTACATGGCCAAAATAACAACCCGCTTCGAGACGCATAACAACTTTAGACGAGGTGCGAAGGAATAAGTTGTCTTTCGGATACCCCTATGTCATCTTTTGGATCACCTGTCTACCTGGGGTGATCCAGATTACTCCATTCCCCTGGACTTGGCGACTCCATACCCTTCATCTGGGCGAAACCCGATCTATGTTTCGTTTGGCATGGGTGGTATTCTGCTTTGGCAATCCCAATGGAGAACTACATCATCATAAGACCTCATCGGACACCACTTTCCATCAACTGGAATCTAAGGGCATCGCGCTCGAAGAAATGCGCATTTTCACCTGGAAGGAATGACACACGTCATTGCTTTTCACCCCTGAAGGTTCCTACCTTTATCCCCCACGATTAACCCCCCAAAACCATGGCCAATTCCATCTATGTGACCACAGCAGAACCGCATTGCGGGAAGTCGCTGGTCTGCCTGGGCATTATGGACTATATGCTCAAGAAAACACCTCGAGTTACCCTCTTCCGACCCATCATTACGGCTGGCTCGGGTCAGAGGGACAAAAACATTGAGCTCATGCTGGAGTATTTTCAGCTGAATCAAACCTATGATGAGGCCTTCGCATTTCACTTGCAGGAAGCGCAAAAACTCATTTCACTTGGCAAAACCGATGCACTGCTTGATGGCGTAATTCAAAAGTACAAGCGCCTTGAAAAGAGAAGTGATTTTGTCCTTTGTGAGGGTACCGATTTTCTTTCTGAGGGAAGCGCTTTCGAGTTTGGTGTGAATGTGCAAATTGCCAAGGAATTGGGGAGCTCCGTCATTGTCATTGGAAGGGGCGATCTGGGTCGATCTGTCGAAGATATGCTGAGTCCTATCCAGCTGGCCATTGAAAACTTCCACGAGGAGGACTATGACGTTGTTGGTGCCATTGTCAACAGAGCGGATATGGCTAAGCGGGATGATGTGCTCTCTGCCATGAAAGCCCAGCTACCCTCAAGCAATTTGCTACTGTCGATGATTCCTGACAACCAGTTATTGAAGAGTCCAACGATCAGAGAAATTGTGTTTCATCTGGATGCTGAGATCCTATATGGTGAAGATCTGCTGGAGAATCAAGTTTACAGGTATTCCGTAGCTGCCATGCAATTGCCTAACTTCCTCAATTCCATCACTGATCGCGCCTTGGTCATCACGCCAGGAGACAGAGGGGATATTGCCTTGGGTACTCTGGAGGCTCATATCTCTAAGAATTATCCGAAAATAGCCGGCTTGATATTGACGGGTGGTCTAAAACCACCACCTTCTATTCTGAGGCTTTTGGATGGCTTGCCGCACAGTATTCCCATACTGGCAGTTAAACAAAACACCTTTGAGACAGCTACACAACTGGACCATATCAATTCCTATATCACGCCAGACAACAAATTGAAGATCAATGAAAGTCTTAGACTGTTTGAAGCGCATGTTGACCCGCAGCAGTTGGAGGAAAAAACAAGTATTGTGGTGGCCCATGGCATGACGCCAAGGATGTTTCAGTATACCCTCACTCAAAAGGCAAAGGCAGACAAGCAACATATTGTCCTCCCTGAAGCCGAAGATGATCGCATCCTCAAGGCGGCGGAGTACCTCATCGGCCAGGGCATTGTTAGGGTTTCGTTGTTGGGCAATCCCATGGAGATTGAAAAAAGCATCAACCGATTGGGACTCAGCCTGGGTCATGAGGATGTGCAGATCATTGATCCGCTGGTTCATCCGAAGTTCGAAGAATATGCGCAGACTTTCTTTGAGTTGCGCAAGGAGAAAGGTATCACCATGGAGATGGCTTATGATGTGATCAGCGATCGCTCCTACTTTGCTACGATGATGGTATACAAGGGAGATGCGGATGGTATGGTATCGGGGGCCATTCATACCACCCAACACACCATCAGGCCTGCCTTGCAGTTTGTGAAGACCAAGCCCGAGTTTTCCATTGTCTCCTCAGTATTCTTCATGTGCCTGGATGATCGGGTCCTGGTATATGGCGATTGTGCTGTGAACCCGAACCCTAATGCAAATGAATTGGCGGAAATCGCCATTTCTTCAGCGGATACGGCTGCGGCCTTTGAGATCGACCCGAAAGTGGCAATGCTATCCTACTCATCCGGCGAATCCGGGAAAGGCGCGGATGTCGAGAAGGTCCGTGAGGCGACGGCCCTGATCCGTGAAAGAAGACCTGACCTGAAAGTGGAAGGACCTATTCAATATGATGCGGCTGTCGACCCTAAGGTTGGCGCAAAGAAAGTCCCTGGTTCAGAGGTTGCAGGAAAAGCTTCTGTACTGATATTCCCCGACCTTAACACTGGAAACAACACCTACAAGGCGGTGCAACGAGAAACGGGAGCCGTTGCCATTGGACCTGTATTGCAGGGGTTGAACAAACCTGTCAACGATTTGAGCAGGGGTTGTACCGTCACCGATATCATCAATACGGTGATTATTACAGCTATACAAGCGCAAGAACCTGAACTCGTACCGGTATGAAAAAAGTCTTAGTACTCAATGCCGGGAGCTCGTCGATCAAGTACCAGCTCTTTGAAATGCCTGCCGCTCGCGTACTTGCCAGGGGTATGGTAGAAAAGATAGGAGAGGAGGGTAGCCAACTCAAGCACGAAGTTCGGAACGCTGAAGGTTCGTTCGATTCGCAGAAGGAGATTCTCGACATTCCCGACCATCATGCCAGCTTAAAGCTGATAGCCGATCGATTGACCCATGGAGAAGCAGAACAACTGCTCATTGAAGCAGTCGGGCACCGTGTGGTTCACGGCGGCGAGAAATTCAGCCAGCCCACATTGGTCGATGAAAAAATCCTGAATGAGTTGAAGGCCATTTCGCATTTGGCGCCCTTGCACAACCCTGCCAATCTGCTCGGGATCGAAGTAGCACATCGCATTTTTCCAGAGGTGCCACAGGTGGCCGTCTTTGACACCGCATTTCACCAATCTATTCCTGAGGCGGCATACCGCTATGCCCTTCCCAATCACCTCTATCATGAGCATGGGATACGTGTATATGGATTTCATGGGACTTCACACGCCTTTGTCGCCAGGGAGGCGGCAAATTTCCTGGGTAGAGAATATGAGGACTTCAATGCGATAACGCTTCATTTGGGCAATGGGTGTAGTATGGCTGCCATCCGAGGTGGACAGAGTGTAGACACGACCATGGGGCTCACGCCATTGGCGGGATTGATGATGGGAACCCGAAGCGGCGACATCGACCCTTCGTTGATTTTTTTCATGCACAACCACCTCAATATGTCCCTGAAGGACATCGACAGGGTTCTTAATAAGGAATCCGGCTTGAAGGGAGTGGCAGGGGAGCAGGATCTCCGGAATATTGTACTGCGCCATGAAAGTGGAGATGTTGAGGCGACACTTGCTATCGAAATGTATGTCTACCGGATTCGCAAATACCTCGGCGCGTATCTGGCCGTTTTGGGGCCTACAGATGCAATCATCTTCACGGGTGGCGTGGGCGAGAACAGCGCCCTTATCCGGCAAAAGGTGTGTCAAGACCTGGAGCATATTGGCCTCAAATTGGATGATAGCCATAATCAGCGTCCAGAAGGTGGTGCCTGTGCAATCAATGCGCACGAAAGTCGAGTAAAGGTACTGGTGGTACCAACAAATGAGGAGTTGGAAATTGCCAGACAGTCGTTGACGCTGCTGGAAGCAGCCACCTGGTGAATCGCTGAAATAGGTTTCAGTTTTTGAAATGACATGTATCAGGATTTGACCTAGTTCTGGTCATGTCGAATGTTGGCCGGAATGCCGACTTTCCAGCATCTAATCCTGGCCTTAGAAGAGGTGCCTGAAACCAAAATACGATATCGAATTGACCATTCTGCGCTAGCTGCGTTGTTTGACCAGCTGGCATCGGAAGGTTACGAACAAATCGGTCCTGTAGCAAGGGATGGCGCGATCATGCTCGATACGCTCGGCAGCTTCGACGAACTCGCCAGGGGCTTTTACGATAAGCAGGACCGCGGCAGCTATCAACTCATTGATTCCGCCGATGGTAGTTTTTTTCATTACACCCTGGGACCCCAGTCGTTTAAGCAATTTCTTCACCCACCGCGCCGGCAATTGTGGACTGCTACCAGAAACAAGCGATCTTTTAGTGTGAAAGAAGGCCCTACGCCGCCGCCTATGGTTTTCTGGGGCGTCCGCAATTGCGACCTTGCGGCCATTCGAATCCTGGATAGGGTCTTTCTGGAGGGAGCCACACCGAATGCATGGTACCAGGAAGCTCGGGAGAAATTGTTTATTGTTTCTGTGGCCTGTAGCCACCCTTCCCAAACATGTTTTTGCACCAGCAATGGCTCAGGGCCAAGTCCGCAGGAGGCCTTTGACATGAATTTGATGGAGGTTAAGGATGAAGGAGAACACTACCTGACCTTAGAAACAGGTTCTGCGCATGCTGAGGCTCTGGTAAGAAAACTGAATTTACCACAAGCCACCGCCCAGGAAATCCAACAAGCCGAAGAGCGGATAGCGCTAGCAGTGGAAGGGATGGAGATCAGACCCCAAATGAAGGATGCCGAGGCTATTTTGAAGAAAAACCTGGAAAATCCACAATGGGACGAAATAGCCCAAAGGTGTCTGAGTTGTGCTAATTGCACCATGGTTTGCCCCACCTGCTTCTGCACAAGCACTGAGGATGTCGACGACCTCTCCGGAGATCATACCGAGCGTTGGTTACGCTGGGATAGCTGTTTCAATGGGGAGTTTTCTTACATCCATGGTGGTGTCATTCGTGATTCGACAAAAGCAAGGTACAGGCAGTGGATGACGCACAAGCTGGCCCATTGGCACGACCAGTTTGGGAGCTCAGGTTGTGTGGGATGTGGACGATGTATTAGCTGGTGCCCAGTAGGTATTGATATTACGGAGGAGTTACAGAAAATGAGCTCAACGCCTTCGAACGGATAGGAAACCATAAACCCTAAAGCTGATGAAACCGAAATCCATTAAAGACATCTTGCAGGAACTCAACTTTTTTGAGGATATGTCTCAGGACAAGTTGGAGTTTCTGGCAGGGTGTGGTCAAAATATGCACTTTGTACCCAATGAATACCTGGGCAAAGAGAATGACACAGTGAAGTATTTGTATGTTATCAAGAGAGGACAGGTAGCGCTGGAGATTAACCATCCGGTAAAAGGATCCATGATGATCCGTACCCTTGGAGAAGGGGAAATAGTAGGGTTCAATTGGATCATACCTCCTTATCGATTTCAGGCCAATGTGAAAGCCCTTGGCCAGACTTCTGTAGTAGCGCTGGATGCAGGATGTGTGCGAAAGAAATGTGAAGAGGATCCTGAACTGGGCTATTTCCTGATGAAGCGCTCAGCAGCGGTTGTCAACGCAAGATTAATGGATACCAGAATGCAACTATTGGATGTCTACCGCGAAAGAATCTGATATCGCCACCCCAATGCCGATTACAGGTCCCAACATTTGGGAGCCAATCCCTTATCGTGTTGTAGACCGGAAACTGGAAAGTGATAAGCTCATCACCCTGGAAATGGAGCCGTCGGGTCCGCAGGCGATCGCGCCCATAGAACCAGGTCAGTTCAATATGCTATATGTATTCGGCGTTGGAGAAGTACCCATTTCAGTGAGTAGTATCGCTGTCGAACATCCGACGATCGTACACACCATTCAGGATGTTGGGCCGGTTTCCAAGGCCATTTTTGAACGATCAGGCAAGGAAGAAATTGGGGTGAGGGGACCATTTGGGACCATTTGGCCCATAGAAAAGGCTTACAACAAAGACGTGCTGATCATTGCTGGGGGTGTAGGGCTTTGTCCGCTGAGGCCGGTCATAGAGTACCTGCTTGCCGAAAGGCATCAAATTGGGGAACTGAACATCCTCTATGGTGCCAGGGATCCGGATAATATTATTTTCCACCCTGATATCATCTCCTGGCAGTCAGATCCTCAAAACAACTTCCTGGTCACTGTGGATCACGCCTTTTCTCGTTGGCATGGCAACGTCGGGGTAGTGACAAGACTGATCCCGAAAGCTCGTTTTGATCCAAACAATACCGTTGTCTTTGTATGCGGCCCCGAGGTGATGATGCGATTTGCCATTTATGCCTGCCGGGATGCAGGTATTGACAAGAACGACATTTATCTTTCCATGGAAAGGAACATGAAGTGTGCCATCGGTTGGTGTGGCCACTGCCAGTACGGACCGCACTTTCTTTGCAAAGACGGAGCCGTTTTTGACTACCCTGCGATTCAGCATTACCTCAACGTACAGGACCTATGAAAGCGAAGAAGAAGAAGAAACTGGCCGTCTGGAAGTTTGCTTCCTGCGATGGGTGTCAGTTGAGTATCTTGGATTGTGAAGACGAACTGCTGACCCTGGCAGGTGCCATCACCATTGCCTACTTCCCGGAAGCAACCAAGTCTGTCATTGCAGGTCCCTACGATATCTCCTTGGTGGAAGGGTCAGTGACAACACCACATGACGCCATTCAGCTCCTGCGGATTCGCAAAAATTCAAAGCTGGTCATTAGCATAGGCGCCTGTGCTACTTCCGGAGGCATCCAGGCCTTGAGGAACTACACGCGCGTGTCCAAGTATGTGAAACAGGTCTATGCACATCCGGAATACATCCAAACCCTTGAGACTTCCACCCCCATCAGTGACCATATCAATGTGGATTTCGAACTTCGTGGGTGCCCAGTCAATAAGTATCAATTGCTTGAGGTCCTGGCTTCTTTCCTCAATGGCAAGCGACCCAACACCCCTGACCATAGCGTCTGCCTGGAGTGCAAGCAACAAGGCAATGTCTGTGTGCTGGTAGCCAAGAACGTTCCTTGCCTGGGTCCTGTTACCCATGCCGGTTGTGGTGCCCTTTGTCCGAGCTACTACCGAGGTTGCTTCGGATGCTACGGTCCCAAGGAGAATCCCAACACAAAAGCACTGGCGAGCTATCTCTCGGATGAAGGACTAGCCGATGCTGACATCATGCGCCTATTCAGGGGCTTTAGCAGTGGATCCGAAGCATTTGCAACAGAAAGTAAGAACTATGAGTGACGACAAAACCAGAACCATCAAGCTGGACTACATCGCCAGGGTGGAGGGGGAAGGCTCCTTTTACGTAAAAGTGAAAGACCGCAAGGTGGAGGCTTCCCAACTGAAGATCTTTGAACCTCCTCGTTTTTTTGAGGGATTTTTGGTGGGTCGTTCTTTTAAAGAGACACCGGACATCACCGCACGTATCTGTGGAATTTGCCCAGTTGCCTATCAAATGAGTTCGGTCCATGCCATGGAAAAGATTTGTGGATTTACACCACATCCAATGGTTGACCTCTTGCGACGAGTGCTGTATTGTGGTGAGTGGATTGAAAGTCATGCCCTACACACCTTCATGCTACACGTGCCTGATTTTCTGGGTTATCCCGATGCCATCACCATGGCCAAAGATCACAGGGATTGGGTAGAGAAAGCGTTGACCTTGAAAAAGGCTGGCAATAGCCTGGTCAACCAACTTGGGGGACGTGAAATACATCCTATTAACGTGAAGGTAGGTGGTTTCTATCGCTATCCACAACCACGGGAATTCAAGTCGCTCCTTGAGCAACTGAAGCAAGGAAGGGACATTGCCGAGGCAGCAGCCAGATGGATGGCGGGATTAGAATTCCCTGATTTCAACATGGATTACGAGTTTGTCGCCATGACTCACCCCGACGAGTATCCCATGAATCATGGTCGCCTCGTCTCCAACAAAGGGCTGGACATCGATGTGAGTGAATATGAGTCACATTTTCAGGAGGAGCATGTACCCTATAGCACCACCTTACATACTACACTTGACGAGGAAAAGATCATTTTCACGGGACCCCTGGCCCGCTTTAACCTGAACTTTGACCAATTGTCAGCAGCTACCAAGCAACTGGCACATGAGGTCAACCTGCAACCGGGCATTACCAACCCTTTCAAGAGCTTACTGGTCCGTATGGTGGAAACCTACTATGCCTGTGATGAAGCCATTCGATTGCTCAGTGCCTACCAATATCCTCAGGATATTCTGGATGAAGTCACGCCAGTGGCTGGAACTGGGGAGGCCGTTACCGAAGCACCGAGGGGGATTCTGTTCCATCGCTATTCCATTGATGATCAAGGTACCATTAAGAATGCCCGTATTGTGGCCCCTACGAGCCACAACCAGAAGGTAATGGAGCTGGATCTAAGGCATTTGGTAGAACAGAACCTGGATTTGAATGATACCTTGTTGACTGAGCGATGCGAGACTTCCGTTCGAAACTACGATCCGTGCATCTCTTGTTCCACCCACTTCCTCAACGTCACCATTGACCGCGACTAAGACGTTGATCATAGGCATTGGCAACACCCTGCGTGGAGACGATGCTTTGGGGATTACCCTGGTAAAAGAAATGATGGAAGAGGATTCCGGCATTGCCGATTATCATTTGGAAAGTGATGACCTCACTCGTCTACTGGACATATGGGTGAATCGTGAGGTGGTCCTCGTTGACGCCATTCAAAGCCGTGATTGTGACCCAGGGGAAATACTTGAAACACGTGACCTTACCCAGTGGCAAGAGGAGGCGTCGGTACACTGCAGTAGCCATAGCGTGAGTCTGAAGCAGGCAATGGATCTTGCGTCAATCCTGGAGAAGCGACCAGCTACTGTTTACTTCATTGGTTTGCAGGGAAAGCAATGGGAATTGGGGCAAGAACTTTCCATTCCGGTTAGAGACTCCTTTCCACTAGTGAAGCAACGCATAAGGGAATATCTTTCTGCCAGATAACCGGCACCTATATAGTTCCTCTATAATGCTATGATTTATCAGTTGAAAAGGCCGGATTAGTCATGTTTTCAGAGTGGGGAAATGACTAAAATCACTACCCACATTCATACCCCGAAATATCATGGAAAAAGCACTTAAACCTTACAAACGCGTATACCGATTTGGTAATGGCCAGGCTGATGGCCGTACGACGATGAAACCCTTACTGGGAGGCAAAGGAGCCAATCTGGCGGAGATGACCCACATCGGCTTGCCGGTACCTCCTGGCTTTACGATCACCACCGAGGTGTGTACAGAATATCATGAATTAGGGAAAGAGCAGGTGAAGAAGCTTTTGCGGCCTGAGGTCCGTTCCGGTGTTCACTTCATTGAAGAAATTATGGGCTCCACGTTTGATGACGAGAAGAACCCATTGTTGCTCTCAGTTCGGTCAGGGGCCCGAGATTCAATGCCTGGCATGATGGACACGGTTCTCAACATTGGGTTGAATGACAAGGTTGTGGAGGGGCTGGCAAGGAAGTCTGGCAAAGACCATTTTGCCTGGGACTCTTACCGGCGTTTCATTCAGATGTACGGCGATGTGGTGATGAAGGTCAATACGTTCGTAACCGAGGACGAAGACGTCTTTGAGGTGATTCTGCATGCGATGAAAGAAGATCGTGGTGTTCAGACAGACCAGGAACTCACCACGGACGATCTCAAGGAATTGGTAGAGCAATACAAAGCCAGAATTATCGAACTGACTGGTGGACCATTCCCACAAGACCCACCTGAGCAGCTTTGGAACTCGATTATTGCAGTATTTGAAAGCTGGCATACGCCACGGGCGATCGTTTACAGAAAGCTGAACAACATTCCAGAAGAATGGGGTACTGCTGTCAATGTACAGGCGATGGTCTACGGCAATATGGGTATACGATCTGCGTCCGGCGTTGCTTTCACACGGGATGCCGCCACGGGAGAGAATGCATTTAATGGAGAATACCTCATTGATGCGCAGGGAGAAGACGTGGTATCGGGTGCCCGCACACCACATCAGGTGACGTTACAAGGATCGAAGCAGTGGGCCAAATTGGCACTAGTTGATGAAGACACTCGTAAAAAGGAATACTTGTCCTTGGAGGAATACATGCCAGAGACTTACCAGGAACTGAATGAATGGCAACAGAAGCTTGAGGACCACTTCCGGGACATGCAGGACATGGAGTTCACTATCGAGGAAGATCGGCTATGGATCTTGCAGACACGCAATGGTAAGCGGACGGGAGAGGCCATGGTGCGGATCGCTATGGAGATGCTCGATGATGGTCTGATAGATGAGAAGGATGCCGTCCGCAGAATGAATCCCGCCAAAATCGATGAATTGCTTCACCCTGTTTTTGATCCAAAGGCCCTGAGTGGAGCTACAAAAATCGCTCGGGGACTCCCGGCTTCACCAGGTGCTGCATCCGGTAAGATAGTATTCTTCTCCGATGATGCTACGGAATGGAAAGCCAAAGGAGAAAACCAAGTGATCCTGGTGCGGATCGAAACTTCTCCTGAAGACCTGGCCGGTATGGATGCGGCTGTTGGTATTCTTACAGCCAGGGGAGGTATGACCTCGCACGCGGCGGTAGTGGCTCGAGGAATGGGCAAATGCTGTATTAGTGGCGCAGGAGCCATTCGAATAGACACGGCTCGCAAGACGATGACAGTGGGAGATCAAGTATACCAGGAAGGGGATTGGTTGTCACTGGATGGTACTACTGGTCGGGTGTATGCTGGGAAAATCAAAACCCGCGATCCTGAACTTGGTGGAAACCTGGCAAGGATCATCGAACTGGCTGAGAAGAATTCCAAGCTCAAGGTTCACGCCAATGCCGATACTCCAGAAGCTGCAAAGGCAGCTAGAGAATTCGGAGCTGAGGGCATAGGGCTCTGCCGTACAGAGCACATGTTTTTTGAAGGTCCGAGAATTGTCGCCATGCGGGAAATGATCCTCGCCAATGATGAAGCCGGAAGGCGCAAAGCATTAGAAAAACTGCTTCCTATGCAGCGATCCGATTTCGAGGGCATTCTTGAAGCCATGCAAGGATTTCCTGTGACCATCAGGTTGCTGGATCCACCACTTCATGAATTCTTGCCACAAGACCGCAAAAGCCAGGAAGAAATGGCTGAGATGATGAACATCACCGTGGAGGATATCCAGGCCAAAATTGCGAATCTAGAAGAAGTCAATCCCATGCTTGGGCACAGGGGTTGTAGATTGGGGAATACCTATCCTGAGATCACGGAAATGCAAGCCAGGGCAATTATCGAGGCCGCCTTGAACCTGAAACAAAAAGGGATTGTGGCGAAACCGGAGATCATGGTTCCATTGATTGGCACGGTGAAAGAGTTTGACATGCAGGCGGAAATCGTCAAGAACGAGATCGATCGGGTATTCCATGAACGCAATGATCATATGCCATACAAGGTTGGTACGATGATAGAGGTACCCAGGGCAGCGTTGGTGGCCGACAAGATTGCCAAACGCGCTGAGTTCTTTTCTTTTGGTACCAACGACCTGACTCAGATGACCTTTGGATACTCCAGGGATGACTGCGGTAAGTTTTTACCTATCTATACTGAAAAAGGTATTCTTGAAGTCGATCCATTCCAGGTGCTTGATCAGGAGGGTGTTGGACAACTGGTGGCGCTAGCCATTCAAAAAGGCCGTACTTCCAGGCATAACCTCGTTATTGGCATCTGTGGTGAGCATGGTGGCGAGCCAGAATCTGTGGCCTTCTGCCATCACTTGGGTATGAATTATGTCAGCTGCTCGACTTATCGGGTACCCATAGCGAAAGTTGCAGCGGCAAAAGCCAACGTCTTGGGGGTATGATCAGGTAATGGGAGAAGTGGGTGACTGGTTTGGAGGGAAGATCCTGTGCGGAGGTAAACCAGTTACCCATTCCTTTTCTCTTTCATGATTGGTGTATCCAGGCCCATACATATTTTTTTCTAGACTATATTCTCTGCATGTATTTTGGTGCTTAAACCAGACCATGACAGACATGCAACTACACAAGGAATTTGATTTTTTAGACATCCACTGGTGCGCCGAAACCCAAACCGTGGTGATGACCTGGAAGCGATTTGTGAAAGGTGATCAATTCAGAGCGGGCTTGGATGAAGGCCTAAACCTGCTTAGTGCCAACCGATCCGCCAATTGGCTGGCCGATTTAAGGGATCTTGGCACGGTAACTAAGGAAGATCAGGAATGGTCCAATGTCGATTGGTACCCCAGGGCCATTTTAGCCGGAATCCGAAATATGGCGATTATTATGCCCAGAAGCGTTCTTAGCACCATGTCAGTGAAGAATATCCTAACCAAAGTACAGGACATCGATGTGGAAACCCGATATTTCGATAGCGTCGATGATGCCCAGGACTGGCTTGGCGCACTGAAACAGACTGCTTGATATTTTGCTGAAGGCTATAGGGAGAAGGAAGGGGTAGAACTTTGCGTCGCTTAACCATTTCGTTACTTCCGGTGTTTTGCGATTAAATTCGCTCCAAGCAAAACAACAAATGGATTATAACGCTAGGGTTAGATGGCATCAGGACAATGGAAAACGCGTCCTGGTGGCCGACTACAGCCACCTTAATGGGAAGGATCTTATGGGCGTATTCAATGTGAGTTATACGACGCAGAAAGGCGCAGGAACCGATGTGCTATTGCTAACGGATTTCACTGGCGCCAAGGCCAATAATGAAATCGTAGCTGCGCTTAAGAAGGCGGGCGTGGAGTTGGACAATGACATGAAAAAGATCGCCATCGTCGGGCTCACCAAGTTCCAGACTATCTTTTACAACGGCTACATTCGGGTTACAGGTCAAAGGAAGAAGACCAAGCTTTTTACAAATCAGGAAGAGGCCTTTCCGTGGCTGCTTGAATAGGGCTGCCCAGTCCTTGACAAAGGCGTGAAAGATGACTAACTTTTATAGAAATTCATCGGTCATGCCACTCATCAATATTTACCTCACGTTCGATGGAAATTGTGAAGAAGCTTTCAATTTCTACAAGACTGTTTTTGGTGGAGAATTCAGCTTCATGGGCAGGTTCAGCGACATGCCTGCTGAGGCTGGAGGGGACACCATCCCCGAAGATCAAATGAACCGTGTCATGCATGTGGGTCTACCCATTAGCCAGGAAACCCGACTCATGGGTAGCGACACCGGCGGGGAATGGGGAGCCGGATTCACGCAAGGAAATAACTTTTCGGTTTCCGTCACTGCCGATTCCAAGGAACAGGCTGACCACTTGTTCACCTCTTTGTCGTTGGATGGCAAGGTTACCATGCCCTTGTCTGATACTTTCTGGGGGGACTATTTTGGATCCCTCACCGACAAGTTTGGTATCAACTGGATGGTGGGTTACAACGAGCAAGGAGATAGCATGTAACGCCTGATCAAAGGCCATTGACGGTCAAATAGGCTCTAATTGAGTGTATGGCAACATATCTGGTTTTGGATTGGCCATATGAGGATGGTTTGTCCTGTGTGATCAATCCAGCCTGAAGGCGACCGGCCAAAACACCCTCACGTTCACTGGCTTTCCCCCTTGGCGGCCCGGCGTCCAATTCGGGCTATTCCGGATCAACCGTTGCGCCTCCTCATCGCATCCAAAACCAATGCCCTTGACCACCTGGATATCATTAAGACTTCCGTCTGTGCTTACGGTGAATTCGACATTTACGCTGCCTTCAACTTTCTCACGCAAGGCTTCTTTGGGGTATTCCAGATTCTTTGAAATGTATTCATAGAAGGCTGTCTCACCTCCAGGAAAAGCAGGAGCTTCCTCCACTATCTCGTAAACGTGGTCTAAATCGTCGTCATCAATAATAAGCTCCTTAGTGAGGGACTCGTCAATTTCCCTCCCTGTGGAATCAACAAGACGCTGTGCAGAGGTGGCAACGAATTGCAACACTATGGGCCTGCTTTCAGCCAAAATCTCCCCCTTGAGATCTGTGAGCCGCAGCTTGACGTTGCCACGGAAATCGGCTCGCATTACCCGGCGACTATTCAAAACAAACGTAAACTCTTGCTGCCTACGGTCCGTAGCTACCCTCTGAACCTGCCGCTCTACCAAGGCCGGTGTTCCACGGGACGTCACGAGATCAACATAGAACTCATTCTCCACCATTCCTCCGTCATTGTAAAGGGTAGCTGAAATGACGGTACTCTGGTCGGCGCGAAGCGTTGTTCGATTAGATTGCAGACTGCTGAATCGAAAGAGAGGCACGGACTTGGCATCTTCGTATCGCCACATAATTTGACTCACAGAGTCGAAGTGATTTAGTTTTTGCCGCTGGGCTGAGTCCGCTTCCAGTACGAGAGTCCAGGGGTCTGCGGCCATTTCGATTTGATCTGACTGTATGTAGGTCACCACCTGTGCGTATGTCGCAAGCAAGCCGTAGGGTTCCTGTTTTTTCGCCACGGCTATGAAAGACCCCAGGGCCCTTTCGTACCGCCCATCGTAGAAGTCACAGACGCCAATGTTATAAAGTGCGGCTCGCTGCAGGTCCTGATCTTCTTCCGTGAAAGCGCGTAGTGCTTCCTGGAAGCGCTCCTGAGCTGTGGGTAGCGTATCAATTTCTGTACTCGACCAAAGCCAACCGGTGATTGTTTCATCGAGCGTTACTTCATTGCCATACCTTTCGAACATGGCGATGCCGTTGGCTAGTTGGCACAGTCCGTTGAAATAATCTTCTTCCAGAAGGCAAGCCTTGTCGATATGAGTTGTGGGGAAATTGGCTGCTAGCCAGCGACTGAGGCTTGTCGAATCTCCGTCAAACCAGTACAGTTGGGCCGCTGGATCTCGAAGAAGCATTCGTGCCGAATCCAATGTAATCGATCCCTCTTCGAGGGGCTCTGGTAAGAAAAAGGAACGCCCTTCATGTTCGACCAGATTTACTGTAGTTCCTGCAACCAGGTAGGTGTTGGGTGGGACTCGGCCAGCTTCCCGAAGATAGCTGTTGGTTGGGTCGTAGGCGTTTCCCGCTAATACCCATAGCAAGAAGCGGAAGATTAGCCGGAGCTTGTGTTTTCTTTTCCGCTTATTGTAGGAGAGGAGGATCGTCACCAGTGTTCCCCATTTGAGCCGGGTCAGATCGTTCATTTCCAGGCTGTAGAGGCCAACATCGGGGACGGTTTGAATGCGCTCCCTGAACCTGCGTACACGCTGTACAGAGGACTTTCGCTGCAGCTTCTGATTGAGCTTTTGGAGTTGCTTGGTCTCGTAGGACGCTTTGGAAACCACACCCAGATCAGTCTCCTTCAGGAAACCATTGAGGTCTTCTCTGATGTCCATTTCCAGCTCAATGGGCATGTAGGTCAGAAATACTTTCCGTAGTTCTTTGACCATTTTACCCTCCTGCATCCAGGGCAGTTGCATGCCCAATAGGAGCCAGTCCTGGGCGTTGGCCTGGTGTTGGTTGGCCAGTTTAACGGCAAGGTATACGACCCAATCCCATTCCAGCCGAGGGTGAATGGCACAAGCCTGAATCCACTTTTCAAAGCCCTCATCCCCGAGGTCCCTGACCTCCCGGGCGACTGATTTGTAATCCCAGGCCCGGTAGCTTCGACGAAGGCGATCAAAATGATGCTGGTCCTCCAATCGCGACCTGAATGCCGGTGGTGTGAATTGAGGTCTGATGATCTCTTCCAGTGACGCCAGGGATAACGGCAGTAGCGGGAGTGATTTTGCCAGTTCATGATCAGCAACAGACCATAAATGTCCGGGTTTTGGATTGAGAATCAAGAGCTGCGGATAAGTGGTGCCGAGCAATTCTATTTCCCTGGGGCTGGCCATGATGGATTCGGTAGATCCGATGACCAGTAGCCGCCCGTTGATATGCCTACTCTGGAAGTCAGTGATGTCCAGCGTATCCAGGGTCTCAGGGTCAAAAATGGTACTCAGGTCTTCCTGATATTCGTAGTAAGCAAATTGTACATGCCTGTCCGAAAGCTTGGTGATCATGGTTTTCACAAAAGGCGAAAGCAACGATCTGCCAGAGCGGTTTTGCACCATAACGACATACGTCGGATCCTTCGTGTTTGGCCGATGAACGACCTGGAAGAAGCCGCCTGAGCTAATCGTCTTGTTGATGCTCTCCTTCACCGCAAATCTGGGTCGCAGGCTCGAAATCACCTTGCCATGCAGGGTGCGCGCCGTGGATTTGACTTGCAAGTCATCGAGAAA
Source organism: Cyclobacteriaceae bacterium (assembly GCA_965601475.1). GTDB lineage: Bacteria > Bacteroidota > Bacteroidia > Cytophagales > Cyclobacteriaceae > JAWPMT01. The sequence continues at coordinate 5,382,262 of OZ271832.1, forward strand.
CTGGATCTTCTCTGCAGGGACGCGAATTGGAAACCAGAATGGGGGAGTGCTTAGTGAGCGCACAGCCCAGTTGCCATGTATGATGGCTTTTGGGATAATTCTGAAAACGACAAGAACCATGACCACCATCACGAAGAACAGCGCCGTCAGGATTTCGAAATTGTAGCGCTGCAAAAAGTTGAGCGTGTAGCGGTATTGGTCAATGGAATACCTTTCGGTAGGTAAATCTATATCTGCCAAAGTAAGGATGTCCAGGATAATCGATGATCGTGTATCGTCTGCTTCCCCTGTGGGATCCCTGGTGTCGTCGGCGACTGCTTCCGGACGGTCAACGCCAGGTGTTAAGTTGCTTGGTGGTTCATCACTTCCTTGATCTGCGGGCTTTGGCTGTGATGGCGCTTTTTCCTCAGGTTCGTCGGACGGATCCTCCCGTATTTCCGGGGGGTCCGGGTCGGTTTGGGGTAAGATGGGATCCTTGGGTATAGCAGTTAGGCTATCCGTCTTGGGCCCTGGAAGTGTTTGTTCAGGAGTACTCAGGGTCAATGCAGTCCAGAGACCAAATGAAATCAATACTGCAACAAACACAATTGCGACAATGGATCTTAATCGCATAGAGAAAAGAAAGCTGCCAGATCCGTCAGCCGGAAGGTGTGGCTCGTCCGAAGTGTCTTTTTCGGGGTCGTCTTGCGGTTGGTCTATATGCTGAGGCGTTGCCTGTTGCTCAAACAGCCCTTCTGTTGGGGGAAGAAATTCCGAAATCGACCTATGGGCGAAGTGTCGGTCGAACAATTCGTCGAAGAGCTCCTGCTCCGAGGCATTGGTGCAGATGATAGGTCCTAGGGTGCTACGCAGCCGATGAGTAGGTGCTTGCGAAAGCTTGAATAGAATGTCCTGAACATCGATGTAGGTTTTGGGGGAAATCTTGAAACCCCGATCCTTGAGTTCTTCCAGGAAATCCGCCAACATGGGCGGATCGATTATCCATTTTTTTTCTGAATCCACTCAACGAGCGTTTTGTGATCCTCTTCACTCTTGGCGATGGCAGCATAGCTCATAATGAGCAAGTCCTTTTCCCCTTCGGAGCGGATGGCTTGAATCTCCTTTGAAAGCAGGTTTTTGCTCTTGAGGACTTTGATCCAATCGATGAGTTCGGCCGATCCGGGTTTCTTTTTCAGCAACAGTTTTCGAATTTCGATGAAGTGCGAAATGGCGGGCCTGATTTCTTCATCATTTATGGAAGCGACCCGATTGCTTACGATTTTCGATAAGAAGGCTGGATCACTGGGAAATTCAATGTGCTTGAAAACGCAGCGCCTCAAAAATGCGTCCGGCAAGTTTTTCTCAGAATTAGAAGTGATGATGACAAGTGGTTTGTAGGCCGGATCTGCTGCTACCGTGGTTGCCAACTCCGGGATGTAGAAACTCATCGATTCTATTTCGTTGAGTATGTCATTGGGAAAATCCCTTGGGGCCTTGTCGATCTCGTCGATGAGTATAATGGCCCTCATGGGTCTTTGCACCTCACGAAACGCCTCCGGTAGCAAGTCTACAATGTTGTTGTCCTCAGAGCACAAAGCCGTGGCAATTCCCAGCGACTCGAGGCGTACGAAGTCCCTTTTTCGAATGTCTTGCTTTTGCTCAATTTGACTTTCCCGGAAGTGCCCTATGGAGTCATATTGATAGAATAGATCCTGAGCGATGGAAGTAGATTTGGTTCGAAAAATCAGTGGAACGCCGCCGTTGAACTGAAATTCGTAGGCAAGGCTGTAAGCCAGTTGCGACTTACCGGTACCGGGTTCGCCGGTGAGCAGTAGGGGTTGCCCAAGTGCTATTGCGACATTCACGGCATCCCGAAGCTCCATGGAGGTGACGTAGCCTTCGCCAATTTGCTCAGGTAGTCCGTTGCCCAGGACAGGAGGCAATTTCACCTCGGATTTAGTGTTGTTACCCTTATAAATTTCAAAAGTCATTGCTGTGATATCCTAAGTATGTTGATGGTTGTCATATGCTAGCTATCGAGAAGTTCCCGAAGTCTGTCTTCGACAACATCCATGGATAGTTCTGATTCGTCATGTTTGAAGATTTTTTCCTCCACGCCAAGATCACTAAGATGCCGCAACTTGTAGCGGTTCTTCCATAGCTGTGTGTCCTGACGGTTTTTCTTCACCGAACTGAGCTCGGGTAGAGCGACCCAATTTTTAGCCTCCATTTGTTTGAACTCACTTCTTATGGTCTTCGCCTTAATCTTCGCTGAGAAATCCAGAAAACCAGTCTTCTCAGGGAATTTTATGCTCACGTAGAGAAATAGCGCTTTGTTCTTGTGCACACTCAATTGCAATTGTTCATGAATTTTCTGCAGCCCTTTGGTCACATGCTTGTTCCACCTATCGTTGTAGACGGCAATTGCGATGATGAGAATACTGTTTCGGGCAAAGCAGGGAAGTCGAAACAGCTCCTCCAGCTTCCAGGTACCATCGCCCAATTCGTCATACCCAATCGTGTCCGAGAAAGTCGCTTTGAAATCTGCAAGGTTCCGGTCCATGTCTGCCGATTGATGAGGCAGGTCAATTTCAGGAGACACGAAAATGGGTCCAGGAGGAAGCTGATTTTTTTGTTTGAGTTTGAGATCTTCCTTTGTGCTCACAATGAAATTGTAGTGGCTCTGGTTTGCGGGACCCTTCAACAGGAAGAAGTGGCTGCGACCACCTGACTTGCTCAATTCCTTCTGTATCTCGTTACGCTGATGCGTGCGGTTGAAACCCATCCAGGCCAATTCATTCACCGGGGTATCAGGTTTTGGTGCAGGAACAGGGGCCTCGAAAGACTTGAATGGCAAGTGAAAATGCGTGGCTATATTCTCATCAATTTGAACTGCATAGGCTACATTTTGCCCTCTTTGGTTCGCGTCAACCTTGATGATACTGTCTACAATGCCAATGACGGTCCTCATATCCATGTCTATCAAAGGCGCACCGCTGTATCCAGGTCTGATGTCATTGGCGTCGTCCAATTTGTAAACATTGACCCCAATGTTATCTGATTTGGTTACATCGTGCCTACTTGCACGTCCGCTTGCCGGATCGCCATTCAAACTCTGTACGGATGGATATCCAAAGGTCTGATATTTGAAATCCGTTGTTGCGGGACTACCGAGAATGAATGGTTGCAACCCGGCGACAGCATCCGGATCAACTATCTTTAGCAAGGTCACATCGCCCTCCTCAAGGGACTGGGAGATCTCGATTTTAGCGTTCAGCGGTTCCGGCGATCCTTTGCGTGCAAAAGAGATGATTGATCCTTTCGCTCGGGTGGGTTGTACCTTCTGTATGACATGGGTACAGGTAAGCAGGTAGGGGTGCAGATCTCGCTCAACAAGAAAAGCTGTTCCCAGCGCCTTTCCCTCCTTGAGAATTCGAACAATCCCCTCCTGATATTTCAGGGGGTCACTCATTGATCCACTTCAGCTGCAGCTTAATATTGGCTTCAGTGCTGGCTTTGGATATGACGATGCCAGCCTCGGCACTGAATTTCACGCCCATCTCGATAGAGACTTCCTTGGGTGCCTTGTCGGCTTGTGACAGGGTCTCAAAGATCTTTACGCCGACGGCTTTCAGTGGATTGAGGGCATTGTCTATTCTGACCAGCGCCTTTTTCACTTCCTTTTCCTCACCATCCACAAATACTGCTTCCTCCTGTTGCAACTGTGGGATACTTTCAGCTTCAATGAGAATTTTCCCACCATCGATATCGAATTCTATGAGATCGGTTTCCATGGTCCAATTTCGTTTTGAATCCTAAAATAAGGTCAAACGGTGAGCTTCCAAAGCTCAGGACAGGTAGATGGAACCGGCCGAAGTGGGTCATTGCCCATTGGAAATCTTGAATAGCTAATTGGCATAAGGCTGGTGTGGGGAATGGAAGAATCTCCGGCCACCGCACCGGCCTCATGCGATCAACACTGCATTCATTCAGTCCTCAGCACATCAGCGGGATTGGTACCCACGGCCCTTATTGCCTGTATACCAACTGTCAAACCTGTGATTACGGCAATGAACAGGAAGGCAATGCCTACCACATCCAAACCAAAGTCAATTCGATAGGCAAACATATCCAGCCACAGTTTATTGCCGAAGTAGGAGAGCAGGCCGCCAATCAATGTCGCGCCGGTAATCATCACAACGAAGCCTTTGCCCAACATCAATACAATATCTTTTCCTCTGGCTCCGAGCACTTTGCGAATACTCACCTCCTTCAGCCGAGATCGCATGGCATAAGACGTGATACCAAGTAATCCCATGCTGGCAATGACGAAGCTGAGTACAGAAACCAGCCCAACGATATAGACGATGTCGAAAAAGGTAGAATAGAACTCCTCAATTTGCTCATCGAAGAATTGGTACTCAAGATCATGGTTAGGGTCGAAGCCGGCCCATAGTGCTTCCAACTGCTCCAGCTCATCCAATGGATTCGATCCCGAAATTCTTACCTGAGCCCACTCAAACTCCTCAGGATGGTAGCGCAGGACAAGCGGCTTGATGTCCATGTAGAGCATCATGAAATTGTAGTCTTGAACTACACCCACAACTTTGGCTTGCGTACTGTCCTCGAGGATGACATTTTCCCCAATCGCAGACATTGCATCCGCATAGCCGATCTCTTTGAGAGCGGTTTCATTGAGCATGATTTGTTGTATGCCCTTCTCCGAAGGAATGAAGTTCGTCCCCGCCACCTGCTTCAACTGCAGGTTGTCAATGTAATTTTGGTCCACTGAGAAGTAGTAGAAGTCCTGGGGATCATCGCTTTGCAGCCTTCTGATCTTCAGGTCATTGTGTTGCCCGACGCTGGGGATATTGTTAGCACCAGATACCTGTTGCACAAAAGAAAGCCGATCCAGTTCGGCTTTGAGTAAGTCAAAGTCCTGACCCTGAAGGTCGATGTTGACGATGTTGTCCTTATGGAATCCATAATCCTTGTTCATCATGAAATGAATCTGCCGATAGACCAAAGAGGAGGAGATGATCAAGACTATGGTGATCACCAGTTGAACGACAATCAGGGATTTTCGCAGACCGATTTTGGACATTTTGGGGACGTTGACGCCTTTCAGCGCGGATAAGATCTTTACCGACGCCATATATAAGGCTGGAAAGAAGCCTGTCAGCAAACCCGTAAGGAGGCTGAATAAGAAAAACTGTATGTATACTTTCATGTCGGGCACTAGCTGCCATCCCAGAATCGAACTCAGCGTCAATTGCTCAAAAGCGGGTATGAGCAACCGAAGTAGGCCAATGGCTAATGCCAATGAAATCACCGATACAATAATGGCTTCGAGTACGAATTGCAGAATGACTTGCGATCGACTGGACCCCATGATTTTTCTGATGCCTACTTCTTTGAATCTGGTCAGTGCCCTTGCAGTAGACAGATTGGCATAATTCAAGGTCGCACAGATCATGATCAGGACTGCCAATACGATCAAGCCATAAACGAAAAAATTGGGCATGGCCTGACCAATCTGATTGCCCATCAGTGGCCCTGGGGTGATGTCGGTCATCTTCTGTATCCTGAAGGTGGCCACAAACTCCGAACTTTCATTGTAGAATTCCTTTGTGAGGCCATCCAGGAAAACTTGAAAATCGCCTCGTCGTTGTCCATCCTGGAGTGTGAAATATAGCCATCCACTCGATGCGTTTTCCCAACTATCAAGGTGTTTGGGCAGTTTCTCCTGATTCTCCAGAATAGGTACTGTGGTATATGACCCTAAAGCTTCAAACTCAATGTGGGTTTTGCCTGGCAACTCAGCAAAAACTCCCGTTACCGTGAACTGACCCTTTTCTCCAATGGTCAGGGTCTGACCCATCGGGTCCTGGTTGCGGAAGAACTTTTCGGCCACTTCTGTTGTGATGACGATGGAATAAGGATCCAGCAACGCCGTCTTAGGGTTTCCAAGGCTGAGCTCAAAGTCGAAAAGTTCGAAGAATTCAGGGTTTGTGAAGAGTCCGTTGATCGGAATCGCTTTGCCATTGTCCAATATCTCACCGTCAAGGCCTCTTCGGAATGGGACCAGCTGCTTTATGCCAGGGTAGTCGCTCCGTACTTTGGCTTCTAGGGGCAGGGGGGTGGTCGCAATGGCCAGATCGACGCCCGTCGATCGACGGTGGATGACCCTGTATATTTCATCTCTTTGCGTGTGAAACTGATCGTATCCCAGTTGATCATTGATCATGGTGATGATGATCAGGCAAACGGACATGGCCACGGCGAGGCCCAGCACATTGATTGCAGTGAATGCTCTGTTTCTGAGAATGTTTCGGAAGGCAACAAGTGCGAAGTTTTTGAACATGATGGTATTGATTAGTATCCTTCTATTTTGAGTTTTCCTTTTCAGCGTGTGTCGGTTGATGAAGCGTAGCACATCTAGCCAATATTTGGCATCGGCATATCCTTTCTTGTGGTGCAGGCGGTAATCCTCATAGCGTTCATGAAGGTCTCCCATTACCGATTCTGCCAGTTCATTGCGACAGTACCAACCGAAAAATCGATCCGCCCATCTTGGAGGTTGGGGAGCGCTGTCGTGACTCATCTTCCGTCGAAAACAAATTTTGGTATGAGCGACCACAGCCGGGTGCGGGCTTCTCTTGCATCAAGGAGCGCTTGCTTTCCAATGTTGGTGATCTTGAAAATTCGTTTTCTTCTGCCGCCACGATTCTTTGAAGTACCGCCGACCTCTGAAGCGATTAAGCCTTTTTCCTCCAGTCGATAGAGCGCTGTGTGCACGCTACTGAGTGTCACTGGCCGGTTGAGCTCCTCTTCAATGGCCTTGCAAACAGACATACCATAGGCCTCCTCATGCTGAGCGGCGACCAGCAAGAGGACGATTTCTTCGAATTCACCGAGATTGAAACGCATTTATTTACCCTTTTGTAAAACAAATACGAGGTGATATGGCAAAAGGTTGGGGAGAAGAGTTTGGACCATAGTAGGAATTGGATGCTCTGCGTAATTAGATGGCGTAGAGGGCCTGAAGGTTGCACCCTAACCTTTTTCGCTTTAACTTCGTTTTATACAAAAGTTAATTAAATAAATGTATAAGGTAGGAGCACTGGAGGAAATGGTTATTCTGCTTGCGGCAGCGCTGCAAGGTGATGCATACGCCGTTTCAATAGCAAGGGAATACACAATCAGGACGGACAACGATATTTCCATTCCGGCAATTCATACGGTGTTGAAACGGTTGGAAAACAAAGGTTTGCTGAGGTCGCACGACTCTGCACCCACGGCAGAGCGGGGGGGAAGAAAGAAACGGATCTATACAATCACAAACTCTGGTTATGCTTTAATCACCGAGCTCCGGGAGCAGCGTGAAGATCTTTGGTCCATGATACCCAATATGAGCATCTGATGGACCGGCCAGACATCCCCAGATTACCCTTGAAATTTCTCAGATGGTTCTGCAAACGGAGCCTGATCCATGAGATTGAAGGTGATTTGATTGAGGCCTACTACCATCGACATACTTCCAGGCCATCTGCGGCCAGGTTGAAATTTTTCAAAGAAGTACTCCTATCATTCAACAAACGAAATATCGGCATAATGGAAAACTATCAACACTCAATCCTGGCAAATCATTGGTCCATGATTCTTCAGTACAGCAGGGTGCTACGTCGCAACGTAAGAAAATCCAAGATCTACACATCTATTTCCATTGCCAGTTTGACGCTTGGGATCACTTGTGCGGGGTTGATATACCTCTACATCAACAAGGAATTAACTTTTGATAGGGTCTACACGCAATCTGACAGCATTTTCCGAATTAACCATTTTAGCAACAACTCCGGTCGCAGTTATGCTTTCGCTCCCCTGGGGATGACACCACATCTTACTGAGCAAATGGATGCCGTAGAGACAGGGACGAGGATATTTAAATACCGCCGTGCTATTCCGGTGACAGTGGCCAGTCGCAACCTTTCTTTCAATGAGGCGAAGTTTGGGTGGGCTGATCCCACCTTCTTCGAAATATTTGACCTCCCATTGGTTCATGGTGCTGCTGATGAAGTCCTTAGTAGGCCAAACGTGGTGGTCATCAGTGAAAGTATTGCCAGGAAGTATTTTGGTGATCAGAACCCGCTTGGAGAAGTACTGGAATTCAATTGGGAACCCTTTACACAGCTGGAGGTCGTGGGGGTTTATGAAGATTTTCCAAGCAATACAAGCTTTCAACTGGACCTGATTTCCAACATAGAAACCTGCCGCCGAACCATGTGGTCCGGTGGTTGGCTACGGGACTGGAACAACATGTTTGTGAGTGCCTACGTCGTGGTGAAGCCGGGTGAAGTGGAGGCAATTGTTGAGGAGGCACAGAAAGCCACTTCTGCCTACTTTACCCCAGACAAACCAGAGGCCTGGGTGGCTTCGCTTCAAGCCCTGACAGATATTCACTTGGACACACCCATGGACATTGGTGAGTGGAGTACGCACAATGATGTCCAGACGCTCATATTGTTTGGTGCCATTGGGGTCATCATCCTGAGCCTGGGTTGTTTCAATTTCATGAATATGGTCACGGCTCAGGCAAGTCAAAGAACCAAGGAAGTAGGGGTAAGGAAGGTTCTGGGAAGCCAGAAACGTCAGATCGCGCAACAAACCTTCTTTGAGACTATCGTCTTTGTGGTCGTGGCAGGCATTTTTTCCTTGATTTTGATCTACGGACTGCTACCCAGACTGGGGGAACTAACGGCACATCGTTATGGCCTCAATGACCTGTATCATCCTGATTTTCTCGTGCCTTTCCTGGTGATTCTCCTCTCGGTAGCAGCGGTTGCAGGGGCCTATCCGGCGCTATATATATCAAGCATCCAATCCCTGCAGTTGATGAAACACAACCATTCACTTTCCGGTGGTAAGACGGTGCGAAACGTCCTGGTGACGGCGCAGTTTGCCATCACCACGGGTCTGGTGATATGTACGTTCATGGTCTATTTGCAATTGCAGTATTTGCGCAACAAAGAAGTAGGTTTTGACAGGTCTTTGATCGTGAATATGCCCATTCACAACGATGATGCGGTGATTCCAAAAATCAACGCTTTTAGAAATGAAGTCACCGCTCATTCAGGAATTAGCCATGTCACTGCCGCATCTCACGAGATGTTTTCAGATTACACCTACATTACCAACTTCAAGATCGATGGGTTGGAGGAGATACGGAAGTGGGAGCGTTATACGGTGGAGCATGACTACATCGAAGCCTTTGACCTGGAGCTGGTAGCTGGTCGGGGTTTTGATGCCAGCATTGCCTCGGATTCCACGGCTTTCGTTGTCAATGAAAGTGCTGTTCAGGCACTTGGATTCACCCCCGAGCAGGTATTGGGAAAAACAATAACAGATGAGGGTCTCGATAAGACAGGCAAGATCGTCGGGGTCGTAAAGGACTTCCACTTTCGTTCGCTCCATCACAATATCCAACCCTTTGTGATGTATGTCAATTGGGACCGGCTGGATTACATCTCCGTTAGGCTGCAGTCCCAAAACTTCGCCGACAACCTCGTCAGGCTCGAGGAGGGTTGGTACGCCACCTTTGGGGAATCAGTGCCTTTCTTCTACAGCTTCCTCGACCAGCAATCTGCAGATCTTTATGCCCGTGAAGACAATGAAAGCCAGCTTTTCACGCTTTTCAGCATCGTTTCCATCGTCTTAGGAGGCATGGGTCTCTTCGGATTTGCGCTCTTCACGACTGAGAAACGTTTTAAGGAAATTGGTTTGAGGAAGGTACTGGGTGCCAATACCTGGCAACTGATTCTGCTCATCAACCAAAATTTTGCCAGGATTCTGGCAGTTGCCTTTGTCCTTGCGACACCGGTGGCGTTCTACCTCATGGGTCAATGGTTGGATGCCTTTGCTTATCGCATACAGCAGCCCATATGGGTTTATCTGGCAACGGCGGCGATGACTTTTCTCATCGCCGGTGTGACTGTGAGTTATCTAAGTTGGAAGGCGGCTTCTTCCAACCCCGTAGATGCCATCAAAGTGGAATAGCTGTCAATGTAGGGCTAATCTTCAGCTGTGGAGATGATGTGTTGCAATGCTTCTACCTCAGATTGCTTGTCGGTCAAAGCCTTTCGCTCTGTATCCAACGGGCCACCTTTGAGGTTTTCCAGTTGCAGTGAAAGTTTATACATCATATCTTCCAGGGCTTCCAACAATAGGGGTTTGTATTTTGGGTCAATTTCCATCGCAAAATCTTAAAAGGGCATCCACGATACCCAACCCCAATTTACGAAGAGCAGCGTGGAATCACATCTTCACCCTCAAAATGTAGTAGGGTAAGGTGGAAACATCTTCTCCGCCCGTAAATGCCGGGGATTTGTGGAGTTGATTGACGGATATGTAGAGCCAATTATCCGGACCAATGCGAACATTGTCTGGCCAGTCAATTTTCTCGTCTTTGACGAGGGTCTGAAGTTGCCCATCGGCAAATACATCTATGCTGCCGTCCTGGATGTTGGTGAAATAGTGCTTACCGTCGACAGTTGTGGCCACGCCATCTGAGATGGGCTTGGGAGACTCCACAGAAATGGTCGCCCTCACCGAGTCATCCGGAGCACCCGTTCTCAATGCCTGGGCCGAGACCCTATACCATTGGGTGCCGCTCATGGCGCCGTAGTAAACCCATTGTCCATCTCCTGAAAGGGTAATTGGGTTGATTCCGATTCTGGCAGGAGCACCTTCGAAATTTTGAGCCTTTCCATCAATGACCATATCGATATCCTCGGCAAGCATGGTACTGTCCGTGAATTTTCGGTAGGTACTATCTTCAATATTCACGGCGATGATCCCCGTATCACCGAAGTCAGCCAGGAATGCCCAGTTATTCTCAGCGTCGATGGCCAAATCCTGGACAAAGCTGGTGCTGGGAGCGATCTCTGCAGGAATTTCGAAGCGATGGAGTTCTTTTCCTGAGTTGACGTCGAACGCGAACAGACGGGCCCTGCCAATAGCGAGACCCGCGTCGATCACCCAGAGCCGGTTTTTCGAATCGACGATGGTGCCCAGAGGTGTGTCGAATCCAAAATCGGCTGTTTCCCCTTTTGGGGTTTGATAGGAAGCATCCGGGAAGGACTCATAGTTGGTTTTGTCGGTTACCTCGACAAATTGCAAATCTCCGCCGCGCATGGGATGGACAGACATAAATACGCGACCGTCGCTAGAAACAGCCACATTGCCAGGATTGATTTCCAATGCCGCGTAGACTTCAAGTGTCCCAGTAGGGAGGGTAGTTTCTTCTGCCTCAGCGCCAGGTTTCTGCGGGGAGCAGGATAGGATGAAGGCCATCAATAGTATGGCGAATGGTTGAAAACGCTTCATAGTTCAGTGCTTAGAATTTGCGGAGCGAAAATACAGAAATATGCAAGTAACGAAATGTATAGAGGAGCCCAAATGTCGCATGTTGACATCTTGTCTACCACAATCCCTGCAAGGAAATCAGATTAATTTCTTTCTATTTTATAGAAACAAATATTCTCCTATCTTCGTAGATAATACTGCAAAATAGAAACTAATCGCCATGCGAGGAACTAAACTGGGAGAATTCGAGGAGCTGCTTTTATTGGTTGTGCTCATTTTGAAAGAGGAGGCTTATATGCTGCGGATCAAAGATGAGCTCAATAATCAGGCAAACAGGTCTATGTCTATGGGCGCTTTGCATACGACATTGAGTCGGCTGGAGAAGAAGGCGTTCTTGCAATCTGAGATGGGTGGTGCCACACAGGAACGTGGCGGCAGAAGGAAGAGAATCTACACGCTTACCGCTGAGGGCAAAGCAGCACTCAATGAAGTAAAGGAACTGAGGGCTAATCTCTGGAGACAGGTGCCTTCCTTTCAAATGAAGTTCCTACATGTCTAGCGGCCCACATCCGTCTCCATTTTCGCTTCGACTGATCCAATGGTTGTGCAAGGAGGAGCTGGTCGAGGAGCTGCAAGGAGATCTGGTGCAATATCATCATGAATTGCAGGCTTCGAAAACGAGGTCTTTCAAATATTGGCTGCAGGTGTTGCAATACCTGCGACCCTCCACACTCAAATCGTTCAACACTCAAAATTCAAGGTCTATGTTTATTTTCAATCCTAAGCTGACTTTCAGAAACCTCTATCGGCATCGGTCAACTTCACTCATCAGCATTTTCGGCTTTGCCCTGGGACTCGTAGCTACCTTCTTCCTGGGGTTCTACATTTACGCTGAATGGTCTACCGATCGATTCCATGTGGACCGAGAAAAGACCTATAGAATCCTGCGTGTAGGAGAAATCAATGGCTCCCCGTACCGTATCGGGGTGACGTCGGCTCCTTTTGCTCAAGCCTTGCTCAACGACTTTCCGGGGGATGTCGAATCGGTGACGAGAGTAGCCGCTGAGAGAGGGCTTGTGGAAGTGGGGGACAAGAAAATTTATGAAAATGACCTGCTATTTGTAGACGAAAACTTCTTTCAGTTTTTCTCCTTCCCGTTACGTACCGGAGATCCGGGTACGGTCCTTTCTACAGCCAATTCTGTGGTATTGTCACGGGAAGCTGCATCTAAATACTTCGGCGACGATAATCCCATCGGTCAGATTCTGACGCTCGACAATGAGGATGAATTCATTGTGTCTGGTGTCATGGATGATATTCCAGCTAATGCGCACCTCAATTTCAGCATGGCTTTTCGGATTGACCTGCTGGAGAGCTACGACTGGTTTGGTGGCTGGTGGAGCAACAATCTGATCACCTATCTCAAGATTCCCTCGGCTGCGCAGGCTAGTCGCTTGGAAGATCAGTTTGAAGGATTCATGGACAAGTATTTCGGCGAGGATTTCAAGCAATCGGGTAATCGGGTCGGCCTGGAGCTTGAGCCACTCTCTGATGTATACTTCAACGATGAGACTCGATATGATCTGGGCGTGGCCCATGGCAATTGGAATTCCATCATTACCCTTGGATGGGTGGCCATCGCGATTTTATTTATCGCCTGTTTCAACTACGTCAATTTGTCCATTGCGCAGTCTTTCTCCAGGTCGAAAGAGGTGGGGGTACGAAAGGTGCTGGGCGGGGTGCGCTCCCGGCTGGTGCTGCAGTTGTTATCGGAGTCCCTGGTAATCATCATGCTTGCTGTGCTGATTTCAATCGGGATCTGCGTGATGACCAAGCCCTATTTCAATACCTTCTTTGGGTTGGAGGTGGTCCTTGACTGGCTCAATCCGAGGGTGTTGATTTTTCTGGGGGTCCTGATCTCTGGATTGGTGCTGACCTCCGGATTGTACCCTGCTTTTTTGCTTTCTTCCTTCAAGTCACTGCATATGCTGCGAGATGGTAAGCTCTCATTAGGCAGGCACTTTATTTTGAGGAAGTCGCTGGTCATCATTCAATTTAGTATTTCGATTTTCCTGATTGCAGCAAGTCTGTTGGTTGCGAAACAGACACGTTTCCTCAGCTCCAAATCCCTGGGGTTTGACAAGGAGGCGATTGTACTGGTGGACATGAACAATTCCCAAATCAGAAGGCAACGGGAGACCTTTAAGAAAAGGCTCATGGCCAATTCCAACATCCTGGGGGTGACTTCATTCTCAGGAGAGCCTGGTGGATTTCACGATGCTTCTTCTTTCCAGGTCGGAGGCGTAGACGAAAAGCATCGCATGCGTACCTTGTTTACAGATGTGGAATACTTCAAGGTAATGGACATCGATATCGTAGCGGGAAGAGGTTTTTCCAAGGAAATTGATGATGACCAGGATTATGTGGCAATCTTCAATGAGAAAGCCATCAAGGAGCTTGGAGTGGACGCTGATGAGGTTATTGGCAAACGCCTCTCCATGCCTGGATGGGACATCAGCAATGTGCAGATTGTGGGCGTGGTGGCAGATTATCACTTCATCGGCTTGCAAAACGAAATTGAGCCTCTGGCGATCCTTACCGGTGGATTTCACAGAAAGGTCGCACTAAAAGTCAATATGAACAATGTCACCGAGCAGCTTTCCTTTCTGGAGGAAACTTACAACGCATTGGTACCTGACTTTCCCATGAGCTATCAGTTTCTGGACGATCGGTTGGGGAGGCTCTACGAAAAGGAACAGCAGCAAACCAGGATTTTCGCCACGTTTTCAGGATTGTCGATTTTTCTGGCCTGTTTAGGGATTTTTGGTCTGGCTGCCTACGCCATTCACCGAAGACAAAAGGAGCTGGGGATTCGGAAGGTGCTGGGTGCTACGGCTCGTCAGATCATTACTTTGATTTCCCGGGAGTTTGTGATGCTTGTGGCCCTGGCGAGTATCGTCGCTATACCCCTGGCGGTTTACTTCCTCAAGGGTTGGTTGGATGGTTATGCCTATCGCATCATGATCGGCGATCACTGGTACGATTTTGTTTTGGCAGGGATCGCTACTGCTGCTATTGCTTTGGTCACGGTGATCTTGAAAACGTACGAAGCAGCCATTTCCAATCCCATTGAAAGCATCCGTGATGAATAAACAACCGCACTAGGGATGCCCGCTCTTGCATTGTTCTAGTTTTGTCATTGCATGAATATCACGGATCTCGCCTTCTTTCTCGGTCAATGGGAGCTGAAATCAAAATACCTTGATCCATCGGGAAATTGGATTGATAATCCAGATGGAGAAGCTTCCTTTGTGTACATCCTGGAGGATATGGGTATTGAGGAAAATGCCACATTCTATTTTCAGGGTAGAAAATTTGTGACGCGCACGCTGATGGGGTTTGACGCGGCAAGAGGGCTCTTTCGGTTTGCCATATTGGACAATCAACATGGATTCCTGGATGTACATGAAGGGGCTTTGGATGAGCGCAGGCTGACGTTGTCTAATGTGAATTCCGGCACATCATTCATACGGGAGGGCTCAAAATACTTCTACAAGGTGATTTATGAGCTGAAATCCCCAAACCACATCCAAATGACAATTTTCCTCCAACGGGAGGGTGAGGAAAGCTGGACTAGTGTAAATGTGACGGACTACTTAAGGAAATAGTTGTTCTTTGCGATTTTGATCGGCTTTTGTTGGGTCCGGCAGATTTCAACCGGCTCCCCAGAAGCTAACCATTTGAATGTTTATGTAACCTGTGGGAAGTTGGCTGCACGATGTCCTTGTTTTCTTCGTAATTTGTGGAAAGCCCTGAAGGATGCCGTTTGCTGTTTGCTATCTGGACAAAGAAAAACTTAAAGGCGCTGATTTTGAGACGTTGGTTTCGGAATGGGCGAGGACTATTGAAGTCTCGGAAGAGGACATAACGTTGAATTTAGTCACAAATCGGGCTCAGTTTGGTAGCCGTTTTCCGGTCGTGGCGAACCTTTACTTACCTTCCTTATGGAGTGAAGACCAAGTGCAAATAATCCAAGAGACTTTGTCCAGCCTCGTCGAGAAGTACCTGGATGTAGAAAGTGATGAAATTTTCATCATGACATCTATCGTCCTGTCAGGCCATGTCTATTCCAATGGTAAAGCTGAACGATGGAATGAAAGACACCGTTGACCATGCCTTTTGAGATCCAAGAGTTATTTCTGATTCTTTCCTCCACATTCATTACGGCGGCGGTTTTCAATCTGGCACTTTTTTTTGGCTACCACAAGAAGCCTGATTACCTGTTTTTTGCGTGTTACTGCGCTTTCCATGTCTTCAAAGTTTGGCTGAAAACGTTTCCTGAAGATCAGGTGCTCATCACCTCCCTGATGCTTACGGCCTTTGACCTGGTCTATATCTCTGTGATCTTCGGACTTTTCTCGTTGAATATCTTTCTGCTTCACCATTACGAGATCCGTCAGAAGAAGCCCTTTATTGTTGGTGGGGCCGTCTTTTCACTGACTGCTTTTTTTACCCTTTCTGAAGGTGCTTTCATCTACCTGGGTATTGCGATCGCCTTGTCTCAAAGTATTTCCGGCTTTCGGAAACGACCAGGAGACTGGAGCTACCTGATAGGGCTACTGTCCTTGTTGATGTTGACCTTGTTAGGTGCCATGGGGGTGTTGCCTTTTGGATATTTTGTCGGCACCATTTTGATGATCTTGTTCATGGTCATTTCTTCGGGGGTGGCCCTGGCCAGGCAAACGCGACAGTTAAGCGAGGCTACGCTTAAGTCCGCAAGGCTGGAGAATCAACTCTTGAAGAAGAGCATACAGCCTCATTTTGTGTTGAACGCCCTCACATCTTTGCAGGAGTTGATCGAAAGGCATCCGCAACTGGCCTCCGGGTTCGTCCAGGACCTTTCGCGGGTATTCTCGGTTTTTGCCCGTGTTAGCGATCGCCAGTTGATCAGCCTTAAAGAGGAGCTGGAACTGGTACGGTCTTTTCTCAAGGTAATGGCTGTACGCATGGATAAGCAATTTGAGATGGTCGTTCAGGACCTGGACGGTAAGGAAATGATCCCACCAGGGGTGCTGCTCACGCTTGTCGAGAACGGGGTAACCCATGGTTTTGAACAGCAATCGGAAGGGAGGTTTGTGCTTAGTAAATCCATGACACCTGAATCAACTGTCCTGACCATAGAAAACAATGGCATACCTCCTGAGGAGATCAGGGAGGGGGTAGGGCTACATTATGTCAGATCCAGGTTGGAGGAGGCATTTGGTAATCGATTTTCCCTGGAGTTCGAGCAAATGAGTCATGGCTTCATGGCCAAAATCACCATTGGCGTATGACGCGTATACTGATGGTGGAAGATGAGGCGCTGGTAGCGCAGCGGTTGGCCCGTCTCCTTCGGGAAGCAACGAGCAGAGCCCTGACGATACATCATGAAAGGACCCTTTCGAAGGGGGGACGTTATCTGGAGACGCATCAGGTCGATTTGCTTTTCCTGGACCTGAACCTCAACGGTAAATCGGGGTTTGACCTGTTGAAAGGCTTTCTAAATCGGCCGTTTCATACCATTATAGTCTCAGCCTATACCGAGGAGGCCCTGAATGCATTCGAGTATGGTGTGCTGGATTTCGTGGGCAAACCCTTTACAAGGGAAAGGCTTGGCAAGGCCCTGGCCCGGTACTTCGATGCGGCGCAATTTGGAGGAGCCGGTAGCACGGCCCAGCTGGCTGTTACGATTCGAGGAGATGTCCATTTTATCCCTCTGGCCGACATCTCTTATATCCAGGCAGCAGGTATTTACGCTTACTTGAATTGTGGGGATGGTCAGGTCCACATCTACGATAAACCCCTCAATGCCCTGATGCAGTTACTTCCTGCTGATTATTTCCGCATTCACAGGTCCTACGCGGTGCATAGTCAAAATATCGAGGCGATCAAAAAGGTGAAGCACAATACCTACCATGTGATTTTGAAGACAGGAGAATCGTTACCACTCAGTCGAAAAAGTCGAGGCCATCTGTTGGAGCATATGCAGTTCCATAACCATTAGGAAGAGGATAGAACGGCTCAAAAGGTAGATTTCCTTTTCTTTCAAAATTTCTATCATCATTGAATAAAAAAGCTGATGATAGGGCAGGCGATTAACAGACGGAATTGGATCAGGCAGGCAACAATCCTGGGCGCTGCCTCAACATTGACCGGAACCTTCATACAAGCAGAAAGCGCTGAACAAGCTCCGCAAGCGGCAATGATAAAGCTTAGTGGAAACGAAAACCCTTACGGACCCTCGGACAATGCCAGGGAGGCCATGACCGGGTGCTTCAAAATTTCGAATCGTTATCCTTTTGGGGATGCCAGGGCACTACAGGGGAAAGTTGCCCAACGATTTGATCTTTCTGAGCAGCGAGTGCTTTTGGGTGCGGGTAGCTCGCATATACTGGAAGTCCTCGGGCGTTGGGTAGCGGATCAAGGGTTGCCTTTGGTCCACAGTGCGCCCACTTTTGATATACTGCCCACCTTTGTTGGACGACATGGTGGGGAAGTCCACACGGTGCCCATGACAGGGACATTCGACTATGATCTCGAGGGGCTGATAAAGGCCAGTGCCAACCATACAGGTGTCGTGTACCTGGTCAATCCAAACAATCCCACGGGAACCAAAATTCCAAGAAAAGAACTACTGGCTTTTTGCAGGGAGGTGACCCGGAATGCCTACCTGATCTTGGATGAGGCCTACATTGAATATATCTCTGACGACGAATCTCTGGTATCAGTGCTGGGGGAATTCCCCAGACTCATCATTGTAAGAACCTTTTCCAAGATTTTCGGCCTTGCGGGCATGCGGATAGGTTACTTGTTGGGTGGTCAGGAAATCGTCTCCCAATTGAAAGACCTCAGCATCTGGTCTTACCACAGTATGAATGCTTTGGGGATTGCGGCAGCCAGTGCTTCTCTAGCAGATATGCCCTTTGTCAAGCAAAGCCGTTCCAGAAACCAAGCCGTGAAAAAGGAAACGTTGAAAGGTTTGGCCAAGCTGGCGATTCGTCCCGCGAACGCTGCTGCGAACTTTGTCTTTTTTCCAATTCCCGGAAACAAGGACCTCCAGGCGCTCATGCTGGCCAAGGGCATCCGGATCGGTCAACTGTCATGGCAGGAGAAGCTCCACGCGCGTGTAACCATCGGTACGCATGAAGAAATGAATCAATTTGTCAAATCCATAACTGAAATCTACGCATGACTATGAACAGATGTTTATTTACGATTCTTGCCACCTTTGCCTGTGTCGGAATCTCTTTTGCACAATCTCAAAGCGACGAGTTTGCCCAGGTGAGCAAGGTGTTGAATTACTACCTGGTTGGGGGTACCAACAATGATCTTGAGATGCTGTCGCAAGCGTTTCATGAAAACGCAACGATGAAATTTATCTCCAGCGACGGCTATAAAGAAGTCAATGCCATCGCTTTCTTTAGAAAGGGTATGAAATCAGGTCCTGCGCAAGACCGAAAGACGTCTATTGAGTCTATTGAAATTGCAGGGAATGCCGCTCAGGCCAGGTTGAAGATTGAATACGGTACGTTCTTCTTCCATGACTACATGCAGCTGTTGAAAATTGACGGAGAGTGGAAAGTCACCAGCAAGATCTTTTACAAGGAGAATAAATGAGACATATATTCTTTATCATTCTTGCCAGCGTGTGGCTCCAGGCTTGCGAGATTTCGAACCAGCAGTCCTCAGATCCGATCACGCTTCAGGAAGCAGAAGCCGTGCTCAAAAAATGGAGCCAGGCCTACTATGCGAGAGACACGGCGCTTTTAGACGAAGTTCTTCATTCCAGATATACTTACTCCGGTGCTGATGGTAGCAAGTCAGACAAAGCTCAGGTGATGAACAATCTGGCAACCAGTGACTTTCACGTCCAGCAAATGGACCTTTATGACCTGGAAATTGATGCATACCAGGATGTGGCCATCGTGCGAGGTTGGGAGGAGATGCGATACCTTTCGGGAGGAGATAGCGGTAGTTTGAAGCTTCGGTTCATCGATTTCTACATACGAGAAAATGGCAGGATCCAGGCGTTGGGGACACAAAGCTTCGGGATGGAATAGGGCCTGCACCGCTCCTAAGGGCGGACTTCTTCATTTATTGTGTATTTGTACAACTAATTCATATGTTGTACGTTTGTCCAACTAATTGTAAGAAGATGAAAGGACAACACCTCGGCGAATTGGAAGAGTTGGTATTGCTGACAATCGGTGGTTTGGTCAATGAGGCTTATGCCGTGGCTATTCTCAAGGAATTGAAGGATAGCAGTAATCGTGCAATGGATGTGACGGCTATTCATTCCGTGCTCAGAAGATTGGAGAAGAAGGGTTTTGTGGCTTCGGAGATGGGAGGAGCTTCCAACGAAAGAGGAGGGAGACGCAAACGTTACTTCACCCTGACCATGGAAGGTAGGAAGGCGCTGGATGCATCCATGTCTTTGCGCTTTGCACTATATCAGAAGTTACCCAAGCTCTCTTTTGTGACCCTGCAATGATTCGGCCGCCAAAATGGGCCGATAGGTTCCTGGCGTGGTATTGTGATCCGGGCTTGCTCGAAGACCTGCAGGGCGACCTTTATGAAATCTATGCCGATGTGCTGGATAAGAGCAAGTCGCGCGCAGACCTGATCTACTGGTGGTTGGTCATTCGGTCCTTTCGGTGGTCCGCTTTGAAATCCCCAAGAAAACTCAAAAACTCAGGATATATCATGACACAACACAACTTGAAGATCGCATGGCGCGTATTGCGCCGGGATAAGCTCAACACGGCCATCAATCTGCTTGGCTTGACCATCGGTATCACATGCTTTTTGCTTTTGGGCCTCTATGCAAAGCAGGAGGTCAGTTACGATCAATTTCATTCCAATAAGGACCGTATTTACCGCCTTCTGCTGAAAGAGGACTATGGCGATGGACGGACCTTCTATAATGCGACGACACCATTGCGGTTTGAAGCGATGCTCGAGGACCATTTCCCTGAGGTAGAAAGGGCAGTCCAGTTCATCCAGCGCACGCAACTTGTCGGTAGGGGAGAAAAGCGGATCAATGAGCCCGTATCCCTGATCAGTCCGGATTTCTTCCAGGTATTCGATTTTGAGGTTCTCCTGGGAAACCGCAGTGCCCCATTCTCCAACGCCGGGAGTGCCTGGGTTTCTCGTCGCTATGCCGAAAAGTATTTTGGAGGAACCAATGCCATTGGCCAGCTATTGCCCATTCAGATCAATGACGAGATCAGAGACTTCCTCGTGGAGGGGGTATTTGAGGATTTTCCCAAGTCATCGAGTATTCGGATGGAGATTGCCCTCTCTACGGAATTGTGCCGAGAACTCTATCGTGAGCAGTCGTTCAAGGCCTGGTTTAATATTATTCCTGAAACGTATGTATTGCTAAAAGAAGGCGAACGTGTGGCTGCAGTTGATAATAAGATGCAGGATGTGGTCCTTGGCCAAATGGGGGATGCGAGCTATGGAGGTACGAAGATAGAGCGGGATCAGTACAATGTGCTGTTGCAACCACTGGTGGATATACATCTGAATGATGAAGTTCCGCTGGGCTATGCCCCTGTAGGGAACCCTCAATATGTGCTTATTCTCGGCGCCATAGGTTTGCTGGTGATCATCATCGCCTGCATCAACTACGCAACCTTATCTACGGGACAGTCTTTGAAGCGATCAAAGGAAGTGGGTGTAAGGAAGGTGATGGGTGCCTATGGGTCCAACCTGGCCTCGCAATACATACTGGAGGGGATTATCATTACTGTGCTGGCCATGGCCATCGCTTTGGCACTGGCCTTTCTCTTGATTCCCACTTTCAACCTACTGACAGGCGTGGATCTGACCGTCCGTTTTCAGTGGTGGTACATACCTTTTGCATTAGGATTTGCTGTGGTCGTAGGTGCATTGACTAGCATTTATCCAGCACTGATACAGTCGCGTTTTAAAGCCATCGAAGTGCTCAGAAGTGCCTCGCAGTCCGCAGGGAAGGTGAAGGCGAGAAAAGGAATGGTGATACTGCAATTTGTCATCACGGTGTTCCTGATCAGCACTTCTCTTATGATTAGGAAGCAAGTTGACTACTTGCAAAACAAGGACTTGGGTATTAGCTACGACGCGTTGATCTCTGCTCGGCTGCATCCATCGCCGACGGCGCAGCGAATCACGGAGGTCACGGCCTCAGCAAGAGCCAATGGTGAGATATTGAAGGCTCGGCTGCTGAGCCATCCGGAAATTGCTGAAGTCGGTATCGCCAGCCACGTCTTTGGCAACAATGGCTGGATGCACTTTGGGTTCAATGACAAGCAGGACAATTTCAAGCGCTTCAGACTGTTGATCGCGGATCCTCAATACTTGGCGATGTTTGGTATTCGGATGCAGGAGGGCCGTTCTTTCGAAGCGGGCAACACCTTCGACGAGCGCCAGGGTGTATTGCTCAATCCCGCTGCAGTCGCGTTGATGGAGATAGAGGATCCGGTAGGTAAGAAGCTGCCTGGGGATGAGTTTGGCGAACATCAAATTCTGGGTGTGACCGAGGCTTTTCACTTCTCATCTTTGCATAGCGACATCGAGCCACTGGTCATTGTTCAAAATCCTATGCCCATTCTCGAGGGCATTTCTGACCTTGACGTCAACGATTCCTACATACCCAAGTTGGTTTTTCGCTACAATGGGACCAACCTGCTGGAAGCAACGGACTTGCTCAGGGAAGAGTGGGAGGCATCCTTTCCCAATGAAAGCTGGAACT
Source organism: Cyclobacteriaceae bacterium (assembly GCA_965601475.1). Taxonomy (GTDB): domain Bacteria; phylum Bacteroidota; class Bacteroidia; order Cytophagales; family Cyclobacteriaceae; genus JAWPMT01. The sequence continues at coordinate 5,404,376 of OZ271832.1, forward strand.
ACGAATTTGTTGATGAGAAAATTCGGGCACAATATGACAATGAGGTTCGTATGAACAAGCTCATCACTGTGGCCACGATACTATCCATCGTCATTGCGGGATTAGGACTTCTGGGACTTTCACTCCTGGTGGTGGCCAGCAAGGTCAAAGAGATCGGGGTCAGGAAGGTACTGGGAGCGTCACCACTTTCCATTTTTTCGGTATTAGCAAGAAGCTTCTCCATTCAGATCACGGTGGCTATCATCTTGTCGATTCCCCTCAGTCTATGGCTTATCAATGGCTGGCTCGACAATTTTGCTTTCCGGGCCAGCATCGATGCGGGTATCTTCGTTCTGAGTGGCCTGGCAGCGATTTTGGTGGCGGGTATTGTGATTGGGTATCATACCTTCAGGGCTTTCAAAGTCAATCCCGTAGAATCTTTGCGTGTGGAATAACCATCAAATGGCCCGAAGCCCCAGGTAGTAACTCGAATCAGAAGAAGAACTACCTGGGGAATTTGAAGAGCTGATCACATCCCTGTGCTTTTGATCACGAGCATACAGCGTATCCAGTTGGCAAACCTGAACCACACAGAGGTACTGGGGCAGGAATAGCATAGCAATCAATTACTGGTTTCATGAAAGTTGAAACCTTCTACATGAAGCATGCGTTGCATATACAACTTAGAAGAATGCGAAATTGAAATATCAACTTGAGGAATGTATGGGTAGCAGGGTTCGGGTCCTGTCAAGGAAGATCGACGGCATCTATCGAAGACAGCTGGGAAATTCAGGTATTACCGAAAACCAATTGAGTTTGATGATGGCCCTATACCAAGCTGGTGCCATGGAGCAAAAGCGCCTCGGTGCGCTACTTCACCTTGAGAAATCAGGTCTTGGTCGCAGTATCGGTCGACTTGTGACGTCAGGGTTGGTAGCAAAGACTGGCCCCATCAACAAACCCACAGTGAAGTTGACAGAGGCAGGTCGAAAGAAGGTGGCATCGATGATCCATGGTTGGGAAATTGCTATGGACAAGATACATGGTGTTCTAGATGCGCATGAGGTCACGGGATTTGATCGATTTGAAAGAGGTGTGGCAAGAATCTGATTTTTCTTTTATAGTTGTATATACAATAGTCTTTGATAACCAAATATTTTTTTAATGCAAATGAGCACATCAGCAAAAATGAGAATCAACACAAAGCCGAAAGCGAGCCAATGGTTTGGCTCCGGAGAGCGGTTGCCATATAGTCTTACTCAAAAACAAATTGCCACAGCAGGTGGAAAGGACGGAGGGGGTCAGGAGGTGGTCCACGTTTGGAACAGGAGAGTAGTCGGGCCGTCTGAACCTCTCGGGGATTGGATCACAATGATGCCGGGGTTTCCCGATGGATCTTTTGGCTGGGCGTCAACTGACAATCTGCTTGGCGAAATGGAGCCTATGCCAAGGCTGTATGTGGAGTATGTAGGTATGGGTGATTCTGACAAGCCGGAGGGTTACGACTACAGCGTAATGGAACGGGCGGATCTTGTAGCGGCTCTGTGGCGTCATCATGGGGTGAAGCGGACGCTATTGGTCACGTTCGATTTTTCGTCCCTGGTTGCGTTGGAATTGTTAAGCAGGCAAATTTTACAGGATAATGCCGGACTGAAGCCTGAAACCTACATTGAGGGGGTACTTTTTATCAATGGCGGGCTATTTGCCGACGCGCACTCACATCCCATCATGACTACGCCGTTGCTAAAGACTTCGCTTGGAAGAATGGGTGCCAGGTTTGCTCAAAATTCCAAACCCGCTTTCAACATGATGATGAAAGACCTGTGGTCCCGGGAATACAAGATCACCAAAGCAGAGCTGGCAGAAAATCATGAAGCCATTAGCAGGAGAGGTGGTACCGTTTTCATGAGCAACGCCGCTGGCTTTGTGGATGAGCATCGTGGAAATGCGGAGCGTTGGGACCTGGGCAGAATCTTCGCAACCACCTTTCCCAGGGTCAAATACATTGTGGCCGGCAGTGAGAAGGATCAATTTGAGCCACGACAAGTACGCAAGGCCCGTAGCACCCTGGAGCCCCTGGGGCTGAAAATTGATATGTATCCAGGTGGACATATGACCACCTCGGAGCATCCCGATCTGATTGTGAATAGCATTCAAAAACTCAAATCCATTACATCATTTTAAATCATAATCATGCAAGTATTAGCAATTGACAAAATGCTCAAGCAAGTTGAGGACAGTGAACTCCAAAAACACCTTCCGGAGGAACTAGCGGCAACGGTGAAATTATACCTGGAGGAAAAGGTCAGAACCTTCTACTTCCGTAAGGACCGTCCAGGGATCATCTTGATCATGGAAGTTGAGACGCTCGAAGAAGCAAAGGCATCTCTGGATACCCTTCCTTTTGTTGAGTTGGGGATCCTGGGTTTTGAGTTGATTCCCATTGGGCCACTGCTGCCCCTGGGTACGCTCTTTCCCCAATTTGGAGATGTGTTGGCAGGTTGATCAGTCAGACCTGCGTATGTTGGGTAGTTCAGCACTGGATTGCTGGATCCGGATCGGGCCGAAAGGCCCGATCCCTAAGGCTTTGGAGGCGTTACGCAGCATCGCGAAATGGTGATTAAACGCAGTTCAGGCAATGACGCCTATGACTAGAACTGCGACAGATCTTTGCTGGATTTTGTCGGCTGTCCTAAATCGGCGACAGCATCATGATATAAAGTTGACGAGTTTTACACTTTGAAGATATTGATGCTCACCAGGTGCCGGATAGCATCGGACGCTTATCACAGTAACTTCAGTCCTAATTAAAAATGGCGATCAATACAGAAAGAATTCTCTACAATGATGCCCAAAATGGTTTTGAAGGTGTTTTGGCCTACGACACAGAAGTGACAGGCAAAATCCCTGTTGTCCTTGTAGCGCATGCCTTTGGCGGCCAATCAAAGTTTGAGGAAAGTAAGGCCATTGCATTGGCAGAATTAGGATACTTGGGATTTGCCATTGACATATATGGCCAGGGGAAAAGAGCAAAAAGCCCTCAAGAAGCGCAGGCATTGATGGACGTTCTAAATGCTGACCGAAAGTTGCTTTTAGAAAGAATGCAGATGTGTTTGGCACAAGCAAAGTGGTTTGAACTTGCTGATACGACTAAAATTGGAGCGATCGGATTCTGTTTCGGAGGTAAATGTGTCTTGGATTTAGCTCGGTCAGGAGAGAAATTGAGTGGAATCGTCAGCTTTCATGGGTTATATGATGCGCCTCAGTTCAATCAGGATACAAAAATTACCACCCCTGTTCTTGTATTGCATGGTTGGGATGATCCCTTGGCTCCACCAAATGATGCAGTCATGTTGGCCGAGGAATTGACAAGGAAAGACGCAGATTGGGAAATCAATGCCTACGGAAAAACGGGTCACGCATTTACAAATCCGAAGGCCAGGTTTCCTGACAAAGGTTTGGTATACAATGAAAGCGTGAGTGACAAGGCATGGAAAAGAATGGTCACTTTTTTTGAGAATGTATTTGCATCGTGAGGGTGGATATGAGTGTTTTATATATCATATAGCGTTCTTAATCGATTGTATGATAACCATTGTGAAGACCCTGGAACAATTTTTTCACTAACATTTCCTTCCTAAAGCATGCCGATCTTATGACGGGGCAACAAGGCGATCTGGATGGTTCATGGAAGAACTCTTTCAGCATATTTTTAAAGTTTGTTATCGCATTTATTGCCTATAGCGTTTCACTCCTTGTTGGGCATTTAAGCTACTTTTAAGTGATTATTAATGCTCAGGCTCTATATCATTTCACCTGAGCATCGATGCAATTCGGAGATTAAAAAATTAGCGCATGTGGGCAACTGATTCTATTTGGTTTGAGATTGCAATTGTCAGTGTTGTATTCGCTCTGGGGAATATCCTGTTCGGCCATTTTGAAGAGGAAATACCTAAGGTAAAAAGAATGGCTAAGTATGTATTGTTTTTGTCGATTGTGGTATGTCTTTCAATTTTTGTGAGCAGAACAATCTCCATGATCTTTTTGGGGCTCAGCTTGCTTCCGGCTGTCTATATACACACTGTCCTGTTGCCCAGAAAGGGAATTAATGGATGGACGGGAGAACCCCGCGAAAAATACTACCAACTCCGTGGTTGGGATGAGAACAAATTGTACAGGCCAAGATAGCATCGTGTAAGAAAAGTCGAGGGAAACCCGCACACCTGCCCACCATTTTCAAGTAAAACTAAGGCTCTAAAACTTGAAATCCACTGTCGGAGCGATAAACAAGATATTGTTGGACTCCCCGGAGGCTTGGATGTAGCTGCCAGTGATGAAGTAGGAACTTCGAATGTCCATCGAGAGGTTGCGATTCATCTCATAAGTGACTTGAAAGCCGATCACATTCCCAATGTGTCGGTCTTCCATTCCGCCTGCCGGCCTTAGTAAAAACCGGGGTGGCGAGTAAAGACCGTCTCTTTTGCTGGTCCTGAAGAAAACTGCATATTCCAGGTAAACAGACAGCCCCTCGAAGGGAGATAGCGAGAAGTTAGGGTGCAAGCTGACCAGATTTGCCGGGGTGTTTACAGCGGCCAGACTGTATATTGCCGGGTTGACAAATAGGGGGTTGAAGGTTTGTATTTTCCCGTCATTCGCCTCAGTGTCCCCGGAGGAAACGTCAAGGCGTAGTCCCAACTGAGGGTCGAGGCTACTCTGAAAGCCATATTTCCAGTCTGTCTCAAGATTGAAGGCTGATATTTCGCTATCTGCCAGTGTTCCAAACTGATAAATGAATTCCGTATTGAAGCTAAACCTGCCCATCTTGCCATAAGACCTGACACCCAGGGAAGACCTTCTTTCGGCCCCTTGCACGTCGTTGAACTGAGCCCCATCCGTTCGGAATTGGAGATAATAGAAATCCAGGTGCCCAATGCGACCCAATACATTGTCTCGAACGTACATTCCCCACAATGTAGGATTTGGCGCATCATCTTCGAAGAAGTTGGATTCATTGTCAAAAGCCTCAAACCCATAGACCAGTTCTTTGCCGTAAACTAAGTTCACCGATCGGGCCTGCATTTTGTACGTCAGCTGGGCCAGATCAAAGGATCTGCGCATATTGGGTCCCTCTCGGAGGCCCACAACCCTGGAGACACCGTAGGCAATTTCCTGTCGTCCTAACCGCATTGACAAATCGGAGGACTGGCCATCAATCAATAGGATTTCCATGAACGCCTGGTGTAAGTCCAGATCATCGTCCTGGAACAACCTGTCTTCCCCAGTCGTCAACCCATGGTAGAGCTCGGTGTAGAAGCGCAACTGTTTTCCCAACCGCAGAGCGGCATGAAGGCTCAATCGCTGGGAATAGTAGGTTTCATCTTCGGTGGTGTAGGAGAGGTTGGTGGTATGTTCAAGCCTTGACCGATAACCTCCTCCCAGGGTGAGATGATAGCCATCGCGTTCGCCCAGTTTCATGTATTTCAGCGGCTGCAGCCATAGCAGACCTGGATCTTGTCCATCCAGGAACTGATACGACTCTTCTGCTCTGGGGATTTTGATGGGAGGAATTTCCGGGATATCGCTGTCCTGGCCTAATAGCAGACCGGATGTCAAAAGCATGCCAACAGTAAGTCCTGACAGCCGCTGCGAGCGTCTGATCACGTGCCCTTTCCTGATGAGCGAAAGTAGGCGACGAAGCTCAATATGATGGCGGCACTTGAGAAAAGCGTCATCAACGTGCCGGGCATAAACTTCACAAAACCACCCAGATCCAGAAACAGGAAATAACCGAGATCGGCGAGACCTCCGGTAATGGCGGCAAGGAATATGGCGTGCTTGTTGCCATTCCATATATAGAAGGCGCAGATAAAGGTCACCAGGCCAATCCATAGCAGGTTGAAGCCGTGTTGGCTGATCACAGCTCCTGCTGCATCAGGATAATCCACTGCTAATGTGGTCGGATCTACATCATCTGCGATACCGGCGATAGCGGCGGTAGTATCCACGGCGGCCACATTGTAAATCGTCATGACACCAGCGAAGACGTGGACAAGGCCCCAAATGACCCAAAGTATGGTTGAGATTTTAAAGAAGATTCCGTAATTCATGTTCAGCGTTTTTGATGAGGTTGGTACAACAGGGTTAAAATTGCCATCCTCCTGCTCGCTGCGCATTAACCTAGATTAAGAAAGCACCATGGCATTCATTTATTTCTGGCGCGTTCGCTTCTTATTTTGCTGAGGGCCTCTGGCGTGATACCAAGGTAGGCGGCAATCATGCGTTGAGGGAGGCGCTTCATGAGTTGCGGATAGGTGCTTTCGAAATGTGCATATCGCTCAATGGCCGATTCACTCATCATCATCAATACCCGATGCTGCAAGTCCACCATGCATTTGATCACCATTTTCAAGGTGCCGGGCCTGGCGTCTCTTACCATGTCTTTTTCATGCGCCGTCAGTTCACTGTCTTCCAATGCATCGATGAACAATTCACAAGGGTCTTCGGGGTAGGTGGCGTCTGCGATGACGCTTCCCTCGGTGGCAAACATGAAAATGTGCTCTCTGCCTTTCTGATCAATGGTATAACTCCGCAATAGCCCCTTTTTGATGAAGTATAGTTTGGAGTTGATTTCTCCCTTGTGTTGGATGATTTCACCTTTTTTGACTTTCAGCGTTTTCAATTGAGTTGGATGTCTTTTCATGGTTTGCGGGCAAATAGAGGCAAAAGTTATTGTCAATCGACCTTAATCGGACTTAATGTAGATTAAGAAAAGCTTCTGACGGGTTCAACACCAATGCACATTCCTGCTCTTGCGCAAATCCAAAAAACCCGCTCAAACACATTTCCAGTCGTTGATCCTCTTCGAGCTTGTATGAATCCGAGAATAACAAGATCTTCATCATCAAAGGTTGATGCTCATGATAAAGAATTACTTAAGGATTGCTGTACGGCACCTTCTCCGGCAGCCAGGCTATGCCGGGCTAAACATCTTCGGCCTGACACTGGGTATGGTGTCAAGTCTACTGATTGTGCTCTACCTGTTTCAGGAATTGAGCTTCGACAGCCATCATCAGGATGCAGATAGGATCTTCAGGATTTGTTCTCGCATCACCGAAACGGACGACGCATTCAACTGGGCGTCCACACAGGTACCCCTTGGACGTACGGTCAAAGAGACTTTTGGGGAAGTCGATCAATACGTACGATTTGTACCTTCACAACAAACACGCCTCGCATTCAACAACATTAGCTACAACGTAGAAAATCTATACCTGGCGGATTCTACGGTTTTTGATGTATTCAACTATGAATTCGTTCAAGGGGATCCTGGCACGGCATTGGATGAACCAAATGCCATTTGCCTGAGTGCTTCCGAAGCTCAGCGTATCTTCAAAGGCGAAAATCCTATGGGGCAGTTGCTGGAGACTGACAACAACTCTTACAAGGTAACAGGCGTTTTCGCAGATCAACCAACCAACAGCCATATCATCCCCAATGCACTGGCTTCGCTCAGTACTGCAAGACAACTCTACACATCGGAGAACTGGGGCAGTTTCTTCATTTACTCCTATATCAAACTCAATCCACAAGCCGACCCGCAGGTAGTGGAAGATAAATTGAATAAGGAGATCATGGAACGATATGTGAGTGTCATTTTTGACCAGTTCAATGTCAAAGTGACCTACGATTTGATGGCCATTCGGGACATTCACCTGAAGTCTGATTATGAAGGAGAGCCTGTGCCCCTGGGCAGTATGGACTACATCTACATTTTTGCCGTCGTCGCCATATTCCTTATTGGTATTGCCTGCATCAACTACATGAATTTGGCCACGGCCCGGTCTATGCGTCGAGCACTGGAAGTGGGAATCAGAAAGGTAATGGGTGCTAAACGCGGTATGCTGATTGGGCAGTTCATTGCCGAGAGTGTGATCATTGCATTACTGAGTTTGGTTTTGAGTGTTTTGCTCCTGATTCTCCTGGTTCCATCCATCAACGCAGGTCTCGGCACATCGCTTGACATTCAACAATTGCTCACGCCTCAAATCATTCTCATCATTTTGGCCATTTTGGTTTTCACCGGATTCCTAAGTGGTTCGTATCCTGCCTTCTACCTGTCGGCATTCACACCTTCCAAGTCGCTGAGGGGTGGTGGCAGCAGCAAGGCCGCAGGCAATCGCTGGTTGCGAAGGGCTTTGGTAGGTCTGCAGTTTGCCATCTCCATCTTCATGCTCATCAGCACATTTATCATTTATGACCAGATGCAGTTCGTACGAAGCAAGGATCTTGGTTTCGACAAAAATCAGGTAGCGACGTTTTTGCTTCGAGGTGCTTCATTTGAAAAGTGGGATGTACTGAAGAATCAATTGCTCCAAAACCCCAATATCCTTGAGGTGGCTACCGCAAGTACTATACCTGGTAATGGCTATGGAAAGAACCTCACCAGTGTGGAAAACAAAGATGGTGTGATGGATGACTACGGCGTGAACCTGTTTCAGGTAGATTTCGATTATTTCAATACCCTTGGCGTGGACATAGTACAGGGTCGAAATTTCTCACTGGACTACGCAACAGACACTTCCCAGGCGGTCATTATCAACGAAGCCATGGTGGCGCGCTTTGGCTGGGATGATCCCATCGGAAAGCGTTTTCAGTTTGACCAGGATTCCACCGTTTTTCACCGGGTTATTGGCGTAGCCAAAGATTTCCACCATCTCTCGCTGTACAATCCCATTGAGCCGCTGATGTTCGTTCCCAATTTGAACAACAGAAATGTGCTCATTCGGATAGAGAGCAATTATCAGGCGACAGTAGCAGATATCGAACGCACCTGGAATGAGCTATTCCCCAATTTGCCATTCGAGTCTGAGTTCCTCGATCAGAACTTCGTCGGTTCATATGAAGATGACCAGATCCGCGGCAACCTGTTTCTGGGTTTCTCTTTCATGATGATTGTCATTGCCTCCCTGGGATTGCTGGGACTGGCGTCCTTCACAGCGGAGCAGCGGAGTAAGGAGATCAGCATTCGTAAAGTCCTTGGCGCCAGCATTCAGGGATTGATTGGCCTATTGGTCAAAGAGTTTGTCTGGTTGGTGCTGCTTGGCGCCATTCCGGCCTTTGTGTTCGCGTACCTATTCGCCAACAATTGGCTTCAGGAGTTTCAGTATCATGTGGACATCAATTTTCTGTTGTTTGTTGCTGTTACCTTCATCATCCTAATGGTGACTGTGTCCACGACAGGCTACCATGCCTTGAGGGCTGCACAGGCCAATCCAACAGAAAACCTGAAGAATGAATAGTGGCGGTGTTTTGTCTGGGCGCTAACCTTCCTTTTTGCAGTATATTCTCCATGTGGGATAAACGATGGATTGGTCTATGCTGATCCAATCACCTTCCCAGTTGAAACCCGTAGGCTTGATGTCGGAGAAGGTGATACGATAGAATCCATCCATTCCGTTCGGGGCTTTTTGTCGATTGTATAGCACAATACGATCTCCATTACGCGTGCCCGACCAGGCAGGAAGCACTGGGGTAGGGCCCACATTGCTATAGTAGTGGACATACCACTTGGCACTGTCAGGGATAAATTGACGAATGCTACCACCGTGCGTTCCGTCTGATTTCAGTGCATGGTCCTGAACGCCCCAACCATTGAGGATGTATTGCCACTTCCAGGTCATGCTCAGGGTGTCTCCCCATGTTGTAGCATCTATCCTGGTGACGGACTTACAGATGCAGGTGCCGATGAGTTCTTCCCAATCCTTAATCGCATCGGGGGCATCGGGATGTGGTTGGCCGTAAGGGGAGGATTTGGATACTTCTTGCGTGTAGTCTTGGGCATACAGAAGGATCGATCCAAACAGTAGAAGGGTAAACAGGAAACTAATTCGCATAGGAGTTGTCGGTTTTTTTCAAACCAACACCGAAAAGTGCTTCGTGCCGAAGAATATGCAGGGAACGAGAAGAGTTTTGCAGGGAATGGCTAGAGTGCCCCTCGCCCCAGTTGCTTTTTTAGGGTCTGTTCCCCCGACTTTGAGATGGGAAGCTCTTCGGTATTGCGAAGTACCAGCTTAGCTTCATCGAAATTGACCCGATCCAGGTAATCCACATTGATCAAAGCGCCACGGTGGACGCGAATAAAACCGAAAGGCGCCAACTGTTTCTCGAAAGACTTCAGGGATTTTCGGATCGTGAATACTTTGTCGGTGGTATGGATTCTTGCACAATAGTCATCTGCCTGTATCCAGAGCACTTCGTTCAGCGGCACCGGTTTCACCTGATAACCTACTTTGATGTTGATGTGTGGCTGCTCGGGTTCTGTAGCTGTTTCAAGTGCCGATGAAAGGTGGCGCGTGGTGGCTTCCAGGTGTTCGATTTCAACACTTTGTGCAGCTACAACTTTGCCGTCAGCTTCTCCTTTGAGCAATAGCAGAAGCGTGCCGTAGGCCATGAGGAAGGTCAGGCCTTTCTGGTAACAAAAGAACTCGAAGATCTCAAGAAAGGATGCCAAGGACCAGGGTATTTCTTGCTGCACCATCGTCACCAGGCTCACCATAATCAAGGCCAACACCAGGGTGACAAGCGTGATTCCAAAGGTCCTGGACAAGGTATTTCCAAAAGGACCTATGGCTGACTTTCTGATGTACAATGTCAATGGTAGCCCGGCAATACCCCAAAGTAACCAACGCAGCGCGTGACTCCGGAGGAGTTCCATGATAGAAACGGGGTCATCCTGGGAAGTAGACACAAAATTGTCTACATAGTACTTCTGCTGGAAAGCATCGAAGATGATCAATAGTAGCAGGAAGGCTACCAGGAAAATGGCGCTTTTACGTGAAAGCATCTGATAATATAGCGAAACCACCAAAACATCACAATGCCAAATTGCTTGTTGGGTATCTACGAGGTTTGTAAGCCTGGATATGGTGCTGAGGTGCTGAAATATGATGACGTCGTCGGTTGGGGCCTGAAACTGTCGAATTTGGTGGGACCTAAGAAAGATCCAGGTTAGACGCAAAAAATTGATCAAACCTCCTCAACGATTTCTGCAAATCGCTGTGATTGTAGATTCTTCTGAGAAGATCGTGGTACTTGTGGTGTACTCTTACTGCTATCTTGCCCCGTGTTTGCTCTGTGTGTCTAATAATGTGGAAGCAATTTCTTTGGTCGTGTAGTTTGTTGGTGTCGTACAACTCTTCCAAAAAGCCGAGAAAAGACGGTTTTAGCTTGAGGGAACTAATGGCAATGTTGGCTTCTGTTTCCATGGCTAGTGAAAAACCTCTGTCTCTTTGTGAGGTATACCAGTCCGCGTTTTTGAAGAACGAGTAGGAGGTAGCAGGAGAGGCGCTTCGCTGCACTATTTGACCGGCAAAGAAATAAAGGATCCATTCTTCCAGATACTTCCGTCTCCATCCCTTTTCAGTGTCCCGTCGAAACTTCTTTTGTCGCAATTGATAGGCTACCTGAGTCCAGATTTTCCGACATTCCGCTATAATATCTCCGTTGGGGTTTGTACCCACATGGAGCAGTTGATGGACAAACTCTGATGCGACCTCCTCAGCGATCAGAGGTACATGGGTCTGTCTCAATTTTTGCAAAAGATGAATGAGATTAGGTACACTTTCAGTTCGGTAAAGAATTTTCTGAATTGTATTCAGATAGAGTCCCCCAAGGTCGTGATTGCGAATATCTTCTGAGTGAAAATCCAAATAGGATAGTTTGTCATAATCCTGGAGTATCTCCTCGCGACTCTCAACTCCAAAATAGTTGATTAGGGCAATTAGATCGCGCCTGTTGGAATGGAGGAAATGAAGGATAGGGGCTTTCTTGCCTTGTTTTTTATGCATTCGCTTAACGTCTTCGAGCTTTTTTCGAGCTGCGTTTTTTTCTTCGGTTACGTCGTGACGATTTGGCTTTTGCTGCTTTCGGATGAGTATCCTTTGATGATGACTGGCTCAGGATTCGTTCACGAGGATCAAGCACTTTCTTTTTGATAAACCCGGCAATCTGGTGGGTGTTCTCATCAGTAAACCATGGAAGGGATCTCCACAGTATCCTCTTCGGCAGCCATTGAGTGTCCAGCAGAATACGCTTGGAAACCGACTCAAAGATGGAGCCAGCACCTGCGTCGGAAGCCCCATAATGCAGTAGAATGTTCTCTCTCGTACCATCCCAAAACGCCCGATCTGTGGGAATTCGACCTATCTGAGTTGTTAGGGAATTCGGATCCGTAGCAGAATTGGTTACTGCCTTGGCGAGTTCGTATTGCCAGAATAACCTGTTTCTCAGTATGAGCCTTTGGCCGTCGATATTGAGCGTATAATCCAAGTTGTCGATCAAATGAACCTTAAGCAATGCCTCAAGCAAGGTCCTGGCAGAATTTTGACCCATAAATGAGTGCTCACTAAGCCAATGCTCTATCCTTTTTCTGAGGTTGCCGCCGTCGAACTTATATGACTGAGTTTCCAAAACCACCTGGCAGATTGAAGAAGAAATCTCCTTCATCCCCTTCTCCGTAACATTAGCAGCTGCCATGGTCTCCTCGCTGATCCTTTCACCTAGCTGTATTGAACTCACGTGCTTGGGGATGGCGGAAATCCTTCCAATTTTCCAAGCAAGTCCAGGCGTCACCAATCCTTTGGAGAAGTCCACGAGACCTCGGGACTCGTCCGGAGACTTACTGGCCATGAGGAAGTCTAGTACTTTTTCCGAGACTTGATAAAACTCGTTTATATAATCCAAATAGAACCAGCGGGTACGTGGTATCTGAATCTGTCGGCGGAATTTCCGCCCCGCATCCATCGAAAGTTCCTCGATCTTCAAAGAATCCTGACTGTAAGCGTAGCCAAACTGGGAGAAATCCTTGTGCAGAAATCGATCTATAAAATTGAAGTTCAACGAGATGACCCAATACAGGATTGGAAATGCAGTGTACTCTGAAATGAGTTTTTGCATTGCCTGGAATTGATTAGCGTCGAGTTCCTCAACCTCATCCAGCGCAATGACTATTTTGAAATTTGCAAAAGCCTCATGCTTGCTTAGAAACTCCAGGTAACCCTCAAGGGGCTGGGCAAATCCAAGGGCATTCTCGAAGGCACTCGCGAGCAGTTGCTCAAGAGATTCATTCGGAGATTTGAAGGCATTGATATATAGAGGTAAGACTTGCTTGGTTTTCGTGAGTCTTCCTAGTTCCTGGATGAGGAAATGCGTTTTTCCACTGCCGGAAGAACCGGTTATTTCGAAAACCTTTCCAAAACTGGGGTTTTCAATTTCTTCCTGCAAAAGGGCCTCGTTCTTCTTGATTGAATTTAGGATTCCCCGCTTTTCTTCTTCATTGCCAAGCTTGATCAAAAATGATTTCCATGCTCGATCTCTAAGAATTGCACGGACGTCTGCAAGCAGAGAACTGTACTTTCCAGAGCTGTCGATTGACTCCAATCTCTTGAGTAAGCCCTCATTGCTTTGGTCGAAAGCTCCAAGAGATGAGATTATTTCGGTGATTTTCTCTTTGATGAATACATGCCATGGCGTATCCTGCAAAAACCTCAGAAATGCGTCCTCCAGCGCGTCACGACGGACATTAAATTCCTCAGCCTGGTACAAATCAAGATTTGTGATGTTTCCAAATTCCTCCGAGACAAAACTTTCCCAATGCTGAATCGCCTCTTCGGGGGTTGGCAATTGGTCCTGGTCGATTGAAGAAAGCCTTGTGATTGTGGAATGAAGAAATGGAAGCTCTTCGGCGAACTCGTTCAACCTGAGCTCCATCCGCTTGGTCATGGCTAAGATTTCTTCACCTTGTAGAAGGCTTTGCTTCCTTGCAAAATTCTTCTTGGTGTAGAGTAACGATTTGAACCGTCCAATGAAGTCTTGGATCGTTTCGTCATCTAGGGATGCAAATTCCTCCCCCAGACTCTCTGCAAAAACCTGGCGCTGCGCTGCCTTTTCGTAGATGCTGACGTAATCGCGGAAACCCGGGTTCTTTTCCTCCTTCAGAGCTTCCCGGAAGGCATCTGTCAGATCCTGCGCAATCGAGTCACTCCCCACCAGATCCGTAATTACATTTCTGGCCTTGTGATAGGTATGGTTGCCCAAAATACTTATCAACAGGTTGAGCAACTCTTTTTCAAGAATGATTGTCATCGGTAGGTTTTAGCGCCTCATAAAGTTAACAGGTACTGGCACAGATCGGTTTGCTTCGCGTAAGAATCCAGTAGAATCGGTATGTCAATTGCGAACGAAAGGTCTTAAATTCCCCAATTCTTAAACCTAACCAAACTTCCAAAAATGAAAAGAAGCAGGGTAATCAACCGGCCGGCAACCCTTCATCCTATGTTTCCTTCGGCTACGCAGGCTTCCGGGGCGGGAGCGGAGCCCGTGGGAAATGAAGTCAGACTGATAGGCAAAGCGCAGGGGGAGTCCATTCAAGGTAACAACAAATGGTATCTCAATGAACAACGCGACTTCCTTTGGTCAGGAAACATTGGAGGCTTTGACGATAGCGAATTGCCAGATTTTGGCAAAGACCTGAAGATGACCTTCACCTGCGACGATTATGGCGTCATCGACACGATAGATGACGGCATCTATGACCTGGCAGCCAATGACAAAATAGATAGTGTAGAGTGTTTTGTGAACGGTCCGGATCGGAAAGAGCGAATCAAGCGCCTGTTCGAACTTAAGAAGCAGGGGAAGGCCTTAGACCTGGGCATTCACCTGACTATTACCTCAGGACGACCGCTGAGTGCCCTCGGTGCATCCAATGGGTTTGTTGGCGTGGACGGCAGGTTCATTGATTGGGCTGACTACAACCAGCAGAAATTTGATAACGGTGTCGATTGGTTGGGTGGGGAGATCCAGGCACAGATTGATGAAGCCAAGCGGATCGAAAGTGAATTATGTGCGGAATTGGGAATCGAAGGTCCGGTCTTCACGCACTTATCTTCGCATCACAATGCCCTGACCTTCTACGAGTCGGGATTTCTGAAATTTCTTGAAATCGCAAGCGCATCACAATATGGAGTTCGTACACCCATGGTTGAGCCCAAGCTGAAGTCTATTTTGGCTGTGAAGGTCAAGGTCAACCTCGGGGCCTTAAGTGGGAGGAGCCTCTCAAAACTAATCACTGAGTTCAATCAAACGGCAGACTGGAAAGTACCTTATACGGATTACCTGGATATGCGTCACTACGGCCCGCTGGCCAGCGATGTATTGCAGAAGAGATTTGACAAATGGGTGGAAGAGAAGCAGGAAAACAAGGAGAAGATCCTCAGTGCCCTCATCAAATCCGGCAAGCAACACGTAGAGGTGGTATTGCATGTCAGGAAAGGAGACGTCTCCCAACTGGCTAAGAAGAAAAAGGACCGAGATGATGTGCGTGCGGTTTTTCAGCAGGAGCTTTCCAATCAGGGCCGCAACGAGGAATACAACGGGGTGAATATTGGTTATTTCGATGGACGTGTTCTGGAATACTGGGCGATGCGCCATGCCTTTGACAGAGCTGAATTTGGCAACAGGGTTTTCTTGAACAAGCCAGTCGAATATTGTCCCTATCCTTGAACAACTGATGGAGTATCCTGAGGAGCCCTGGCCGTTATTTTCCAGCGCTGCCAACATTGCCAATCTAAACATCGGATCCGCAGCAATTGCATCGGCAACGAAATCGAAGCGCTCTGGCTGTGGCGATAGGAGAGTTCTAGGTAGTGCGACCCTCAATACTTCGAGGGTCGAGGACGCTCCGACCGAGTGCGGCCTCGATCGGTGGGTATTTTTGAAGATCTTGGCAGTTGAAAATATGTAGCCTCACGTCGAAATCATGCTGTGGAGAGGTTCAATCCTGTCGTCCAATGCGGATGGCATGTTGATGACCTTTGCGAATTACCCATACCGTGCGTCGAAGCTTGATGCGCCCGCCCCGAACATCAGGTACATTGCGGCGAATCCCAGCGGGAAGGTCGCGAGACACACCTACAAGATCGCGAAGCAGAGGTGCAGCGCCGAAGAGGACCTTGGTATCATGTCCAGTCACAATGAATGACTCTCCAGTGTGAACCGATGTCTGTCCAAGCTCCTCCGTCCTTGTGCTTCATAGCAAGTCTGTTTGTCAGGTTGAAAGCGATGTGCGGAGCCACTAGAGTTGGCACAGGTTTTGCCGAAAACGCCGTAAATTGAATATATCATGACATTGCTCTTCATCACGCTCTTAGCCATCCTGACACCAGTTCCTGACCTCGCAGCCGGGCGTGGTATCAAATTCCAGGACCTTACCCTGGAAGAAGCCATGCGAGCGGCGGCGAAGCAGGATAAGCCCGTCTTCGTGTATTTATATTCGGACAAATGTGGCGCTTGCAACTTCCTGAGGATGCGTACGCTCAACCAAAAGCAGGTTTGGAAGTACTACAACAATAACTTTATATCGATCTCAATCAATCGACGTATCAGCGATACAGGTAGTATTTCCCGCGAACTCCTATTCAACTACTATCCGCAGTTTCTTTTCTTCGACCAGGAGGGCCGGGTGCTCGCCAATGAGGGAGGTATCAAGGAGCCGCATGAGTTTCTCCAAATGGCAGAAAGGGTTGTCAAAAAGCATTAAGTGAACCCCCCAGGGCACCGGTTAGGTGTTACCTCCCTGGATAGGGACCAGAAGGCTATAAGTCCTGCTTGATGGATTCGCGATAGCTGGTGAGTAGCATTTGCTCTCGTGCAGCTGCCAGTCCAACGCCCACTTCCTCTGTACCGAAAGCCAGGGTCGGTATCGCCGCCTGGTGCCACTTCAAGCAATCATCCAGGGTCTGACTGATTGGGGTCAATTGAAAACCTGTGTTTACCAGTTTCTTATTGCTGATCTGCATGAATCCTTTGTCTTCGGAAAGAGGTGCCCAAAGCGGAAGGTCTGAGAAAGAATAAACATTGTGCTCACCCAGGAACGCTTCATCCACCCACACCAAATCGGTATTGGATTGCAGATGGGCTTTCGCCATCACAAGGAAATCCTTCCATAGCACCTGGTTCGGCGTGGGACCTGTGACGTTGTAGGTCCCGGACAACCCGTTGCTGGCGGCATGTACAGCAAAGCGACCGACGTCTTTCACATCTATGAATTGAAGGGGGTCGTTTCCGGATCCAGGGGCGATGATCGCATCATCTCGTTGCAGTTTGATACACCAATAGAGTAGGTCAAAAGCGGGGTCTCGCCATCCTTTGATAGGACCTGGCCGGAGCAGCGTATGCCGGTCGAGGAAGCGTTCTCTCACCAGTTGCTCGGCGGCGGCTTTTTCTTCTGAATAAGTCCATTGCTCCCTGGCGGTGTCCAGACTTACGGTTCTTGATTCCTCGTGTAGACCTACTTCCTGGAAGTTGTTGTAGACGGCAATGCTGGAGATAAATACATAGTGGGAGGCGACATCCTGTAGGGCCGATGTTGCCTCATCTACCAGCGTCGCAACCTCAGGCCAGACATCAATGACGATGTCCCATTTCTCCATTGTTAACGGTCTGTAGGCGGCGATTCCTTGCTCACGATCACCTTTGATAAGTCGCAGATCCCCAAAGAGTTGTGGATTGGTAATTCCTCTGTTGAATAAGGTGACTTCATGACCAGCCTTGAGCGCCGCATTCACAACGGCTGGCCCCACGAATTGGGTACCGCCAAGTACCAATACCCTAAGGCGTTTTGTAGAGGAACTACAGGCTGATAGCAGCAGGCTATTGGCTGCAATGCCCGCTGCTGCTGATCTTTTGAGGAAATGACGTCGGTCCATTTTCTAAGTCAAGTGGTTAAACTATGCTTACGAGAATTGATCGACTGTAGGTTAAAATGTTTTCGATTTCCGGAATACTCCCGATGCGCCGTCAGGGTAGGCGCCGGTGGTTTCTATCTCCTGAAGTTGGCCTTTACGGTTGTAGGCGCGAACCGCAAATTCGTGCTGACCCTCGCTGAAGGGCCAGGTGAACCGCCAGATGACCCACGAAAGCTGGGAGAGTGGTTTGCGCAATAAGGCCGTTTGCCAGGTGCCCCCATCTACTTGTACCTCAACTTTCGAAATGCCATTAGAGCCGCCATGAGCAATGCCGCCGATGTGGATGTCATCGCCCTCTACGTGAAGACTGTCAATCACAGAAGTGGTTTTCATGAGTGCTTCCTTGTCCCAGGTGTTTTTCACGGAATAACCAGGTTCCCAATGGTCCATGGCCGTGAAGGAAGTGATCCACTTGGGTAGCTTCATCCCGTAGCGATTGGGAATGTATATGCGTAAGGGATAACCATGTGCCATGGGCAGTGGAACACCATCCCAGAGATAAGCCAGCATGACCCGCTCGTCAGACAGAATCGTTTCAACCGCCACTGTCTCAAAGAAGGCGTCGGCACATCCGATTCTAAGGTGTGTGGCGTTGTTCTTGAGTTCCAGGAGTGGAAGGATTTTTTGCATACTGACGCCCGTCCAACGCGTCGTGCCGCTCAGCCCCCCGCCCACGGGATTGGTAATGCAAGTGAGGGTGATAAATTCATGGATTGGTTCAAATTGTCGAATGTCATCATAGCTGAGGTCGATGGGACGTTCCACAAGGCCATCAAACCGCAGACGCCAGGTGTCGAGGTCTGGTTCCTTGGGGATACCGAAGTGAATCATTTTATAATGATCTTCCAGGGGAGTAAGCTCAGGCCTTGTACCCGGAACCGCCTGCACGGGATCATTGGCATTGGGAAGGGGATTTGCGCTGGACCATCGGGTTCCTTGTCCTGGGCCAGGGGTCTGTCTGATGGCACGGCCCAAGGTTTTGTTGAGAATGGCTCCGGAAAATACTAGGGTGGCAGAGGCTTTGCCCAATTTCATTACGAAGCTTCTTCGTGCTTGTGGGTCGATGACTGGTTTTTCCTTTTTCACTGAAATAGATGCTTTGATTTGGCTGGTCAAATTATTGAAGGCGCAATATGGGCTGGGCCAATGGGTGGTTAATGCGATGTTAACAAGTGGTTAAAACCTGCATGATTACCCTCACGTTGGTATTTTTCAGACTTTCTCTAGTTAAAGACTTTACCATGAAACACATCCGAAAGTACGTTTTAGGCTTGATGCTGATGACCTTGGTATTGGTTGGCCTGCAGTTCAAAGGGCTTCTTGGCAGGGCCGGGATTGAGAAGCAGCAGATCCGGGAAGCTGCGACAACGGCCATCTGCCAAACTTTTGAGACCATTGCAGCAGACTCTTCACTTGATTTGGAGGTTCAGGGTTGCGCCAACAAAGGTGACGGATCATTTGAAATGGTGGCCTCGGCGACGCATGAAAGCCTGGCTGATGTGATCTCCGGGCAGCTGAAAGTCGAAACTGAGTTTGACCTGCCTTATGAGCTTGATGTGCAAACTGCTCAACCTCCTGCAAGTCTTCAAACGGCCAGGATGATCATTGAACCTCCAACACTGAGCAACGTCCTGATCGCCGATTTTGCAGGGGAATTGGTCACTACGCTGATGATCATGGCAGCTTTCGGCTTCATTTATTTTCGGGTTATTGACACGATGCGCAAAAATTCACCTCAAGGTATTGCCAAAGTAACGGGTCAGATCCGTCTCGGAGGGTACTGTTTCAATCCATCCAACCAGGCACTAACCATTGGTGATGAAGTCAAGCGAATGACAGAAAAAGAGAGCCAACTCCTTCAATACCTTGCCAACGGCTCAAACAGGCTAGTTCGAAGGGATGAGATCCTCATGAGCCTTTGGGGTGAGAATGACTATTTCAAAGGCAGGAGTCTCGATGTCTTTATTGCTCGCTTGCGCAAATACCTTGCTGAGGATCCTTCGGTTCATATTGAGACCGTACATGGTGTAGGCTTTGTACTGCACGTGGGACGGTGATCACCATTGACATTGGACTGTCTACTCTTTTCTTGAACGGTCCATAATGGTAATAGCAGGGATCTTTGACTACTTCAATGGAGGTCTTCTTTATCTTCGTGGAAAATAAGTGCGGGATTTTCTGTTCTCGGGCCCAACATTCAATAGATTCTTGGTTCTTGCTTCACATGTCGAACTCTCAAAATCTTAATCTCATTCTTTGCGACTAAATAAGAGATCCGACAATTGTGCTTTTCAAAAGCTCGGTGATTTCCAGCGTTATTTAATTTGAACCTATCGAGTGGAAACTTCTCAGGATGCTTGGACAGTTTACCCACTTCTGCCAAAATTTCGATTCGGACCTTCTCTGCAGATTGACTGGAGTCCTTTTTTATGTGATTGAGAAGTTTTCTAAACGAGTTCCTGGCATGGGAATCCCAAACAATTCTCATTTAAGCCACGAATTGGATTCCTTCATTACATCTTCATGGGAAATGAAGTCTCCCGACGCTATTCTGCCCTCAGCCTCTTCCAGTTCTTTGTTATACTGGTCGATGCTGACATGAGCATGTTCCTCCTTCCACTTTGAAAGCTCCTCTATGAGAGCTTTGTCCTGAACTGTTGCCAACCACTCCAATAATTCCAATTTTTTCATTTGTGTTGTGCTCATTGCTCAAGGTTTTCTACAAAATAACGATTATTTCCAATTTTTCATTTCTTCAGCTGCAGGGAGGAATGGACTTACCTCTGGAGATGTAGGTGATCTTAATATCTTACTGTTGTGTCTGTTCTTGCAAGAAATGCGGTCCCAATGGCCCGTGAGGCAGCCCGCGAAGAATGGACCTTTCTGATCGTATTTTGTGATTGGGAAAGGAGATTTCTCTTGCCGCTGCAATGACAGATTGCATGTTGTAGGGCGCTTTACATCGCTAGACTACATCATTATCCTTTAGGAGGGATATTGGGCCTCTCATAGACCTACGGAACTCGTTGCCAGCTTCTCATGCTCTCTAAGGCGTCTGGGCATTCTTTTCCACAATACTCAAGCCAGTGGCCAGAAAGACCAGTGGTGCATTCCAGTTGATGGCGGTCTCGTTCGTTGAGTAGCTGCATTCGGTGTCGGTATAGGAGGCCGCGGGATATTGGCTTCGCCATACCTCCTGCGGTGCACAGTCTTCCAGGACAATGGTATTCGGGCCTCCAACGATGTAGCCGGGTATGGGAGCCTCCACACCATCCGCACTGAATATCCGGTTATGAGGGACTTGAGGGGTTTTGTCACCAAACTCCGTCACAAAGGAGTATCCCGTGGCATTGCGGCCGAGGATATAGTGCAGGTCATTATAAGCCGACGTCACATAATCGGGGTCTGGTCTCAGTTGATTGGCGACCAACTTGAGCATGCCGTCATTGGCGACGTCCGAGTTGCTGCCCCAGGCAAATTCACTCATGCTAATCAGATAAGGGCATGACGCTTCCTTGCTCAGCATTCCATCGACATAACCCAGGAAATCCTCTTGCATTTGTGGGAATTCTGATTGGCGATCGGAAGTAAGGACAGAAATTACCCCCAGGGCATGTACGACGTCCCATTTCGGAGTGACAGGTCTCAGGTAATTGTCCGTCATGGTATCCTTATATTCCGCTGCACCCGTCAACAGGTACAGTTCCGCTGCGGCCCAGAACCATTCATCGGTATAGGACCTATCTGGGTAGGCACCCGTGCTGATGTCTTCTGGCTGTTCATAGTACGCTTCTGGGTTTTTCAATGCCCATTGCCACGCCCCAATCGCCGCTTTTTTCATTTCTTCTGCCAAAGTTTTCATGCCCTGGTCTTTCACGACTCGGGATGCTGTTGCCATGGTCGCCGCGAAATCGAGTGCAGCGGAAGTGCTCTTTTGGACTACCCAGCGTTGCTTGCTGGTAGCTTCTGGTAGGATGAATCCATCAAAGCCTTTGGTGGTGAGCTTATGGTAGACGCCGCCATCATTCGGATCCTGCATGGTCATCATCCACCGTAGGTTCACGAGCGCTTCATCTAGTACGTCAGCCACTTCATTTCCAGATTCAGGAATGTTCAGGTCTTGAACATCGTGATAGGCCGCATTCAACCTGGCGCTTTGCAGGATGGTCCAGGTGGTGATGCTGCTATTCACAATATACTTGCCATAATCTCCGGCATCGTACCAGCCTCCGGGAGAGGAGATAAGGGTTCCTTCCGGACGTTGGTCGTCAGCTGCGGATGCATGCACCTTCACTTCAGTATCCGGATGTCCCGCCTTTCGGGACCATTCGCCTCCATAGACGGAGTCGATCCCATAGCTGCACCGCGCATAATAGTAGGATTTGAGGGCGGCATCCGCCAGGTTGTCGTAGAGGGAGGCCCCAATGGAGAAAGGGTAGGAGCAAACGTCGCCTTCGAGGCAAAGCCGGTATTCGCCCGGAGTATTGAAATCCGAGAAATCCGCAACCCTGACGGTATCTCCAGCCAATTCCCAGGACCTGGGTTTTCCAGCAGTGCCCTGGAAGACTACCTCACCTGTCATGTCGCGAAGGGTGAACGCGGTCGCCTCCATTTTGAGTAAGGCACTCTTGTCCGCATTCAAAGGATATCCAAGTTGATTGACCAGAATGGCTTCGGAGAGGGTTGGTTGGAAGTTCCTGGATGATTCGCTGCAGCTTGCAAAGCAGACGAAACTTAACAGGATGGGGAATATGTGAAGGGTTTTCATGATTTGTCAAAAAGATTATTTTCCGAGTTCGACTTCAATGTGATAAGTACCGGCAGGTTGCAGAGGAACAGTGGTACTGGCAAGGGGCTGACCATCGATTTGCAGGCTTTTCACGCCCTTATTTGCTCCATTGGAGTTGTTGACTTTGATGTGGTAAGTCGCACCTCTGAACTTGCGGGTGACCTGGTAGCCTTTCCAATCTGATGGAATGCAGGGATCAATTTCGAGTCCATTGTAGCCAGGTCGGATACCCAGGATGTACTGGCTGATGGTATAGAAGTTCCAGGCTGCAGTTCCTGTAAGCCAGGAGTTTTTGGCTTCACCTGGCTTGAAGGCATCTTTCCCCGCAATCATTTGTGCGTAAACATAGGGTTCGGTCTTGTGCAGCTCGCTGATGTCCTCCAGATAGGCCGGGCAAATCTTTCGGAAGTAGTCCCAGGCCTGGTCGCCTCGCCCTAATACGGTTTCGCCTATGATGATCCAGGGGTTGTTGTGGCAGAATATACCTGCGTTTTCCTTGTAGCCTTCCGGGTACGTTGAGATCTCCCCATACTCGATGTGGTACTTGGTGTACGCGGGATTGTTGAGCACAATTCCATAAGGCGTGTCTAGTCGTTCCTTCACCTGATTCAATGCTTTTTCAACCATGCCGTCTTCCAGGCCTATGCCGGCCATGCTGCACCAGCCATTGGATTCGATGAAGATCTTTCCTTCTTCGTTTTCGTTACTGCCGATCTTGTTGCCGAAGTAATCATATGCCCTTAGGAACCATTCGCCATCCCAACCGTGCTTTTTGATGGACTCTACCATCATATCCACATGCTGTTGGGCGCGCTGTGCTTCGGCGTCTTCATGCAGTTGTCGGCAGAGCGATACGTACTCTCGCCCATATACAACAAAGAGCCCGGCGATCATCAGGGACTCTGCCTTCGAACCCTCTGTCTTGTTCTCCGTGGTCTGAAAGGACTCGTTTGGATCCTTGCTGAAGCAGTTAAGGTTCAGACAGTCATTCCAGTCGGCACGACCAATGAGGGGCAGTCCGTGTGGTCCGAGGTTATTGGCAGTGTAGTCGAAAGAAATGGTAAGGTGCTCGAAAAGGCTTTTCGCCAGGCTTTCGTCATTGTCGAAAGCAACCTGTTCTTCAAGGATTGACCAGTCCCCGGTTTCTTTCAGATAGGAGGTAGTACCCAGGATCAGCCATAAGGGATCGTCATTGAAGCCACTGCCAATGTCGTCGTTTCCGCGTTTAGTCAAGGGTTGGTACTGATGGTAGCAACTTCCGTCTGGGAACTGCGTTGCCGCAATGTCCAGGATGCGTTGGCGCGCACGTTCCGGCACCTGGTGTACAAAACCAATGAGATCCTGATTGGAATCACGGAACCCCATGCCCCGGCCAATGCCGCTCTCAAAGAAGGAGGCAGACCGTGAGAAGCAGAAAGTGATCATGCATTGGTATTGATTCCATATGTTGACCATACGGTCCAGTTTCTCGTCGTTGCTTTGAACGGAGTAGACACTAAGCAATTCCTCCCAGTACCCTTTCAGTGCAGCCAGTGCAGCATCTACTTTCTCAGTGGTATTGAATGCCTTGATCGTTGCATGAGCTTTGGTTTTGTTGATCACCCCCTTCGATTCCCATTTGTCATGCTCATCATTCTCGATGTATCCCAGGATGAAAATAAAATCTTTCGATTCGCCGGGTTCCAGGCTCACTTCAATGTAATGTGAGGCGATAGGAGACCAGCCGTGGGCCTCACTCATACGAGGTTTTCCATCCAGTACGGCCTGGGGCTCATGAAAGCCGTTGTGTAGACCCATGAAGGCTTCACGGTCCGTGTCGTATCCGTGAATGTCGGTGTTGACGTGGTAGAATGCGTAATGATTGCGTCGTTCTCGGTACTCCGTCTTGTGGTAGAGTGTGGAGCCTTCGATCTCCACCTCGCCTGTGGAAAAGTTGCGCTGAAAGTTTTCCATGTCTGTGACGGCATTCCACAAAGCCCATTCCGTGAAGGAAAACAGCTTCAACGTCTTGGGTGTATCGCCGTGGTTATGTAGCGTGAGTTTTTGGATCTCCGCATGGGTATTTAGTGGTACGAAGAAGAGGGTTTCTGCCGAAATGCCTTTCTTTTCGCCGCGAATACGGGTGTAGTTCATGCCATGCCGGCACTCGTAGCGATCCAAAGGCGTCTTGGTTGGCTTCCATCCCGGAGACCAGATGGTGTCACCGTCTTTCAGGTAGAAATAGCGACCCCCCGAATCCATGGGTACATTGTTGTATCGGTAACGCGTGAGTCGCCGAAACTTTGCGTCCTTGTAGAAGGCATAGCCCCCCGCAGTATTTGAGATGAGGGAAAAAAAGTCAGTATTTCCAAGGTAATTGATCCAGGGCCAGGGTGTGGCCGGGTCGGTGATTACGTACTCGCGATTGGCGTCGTCAAAAAATCCAAATTGCATGTATATGTTGTATTAAGGCTTCTATTGATAATCTTTCATGAGTTTCCTGCTGAGACCGTTTCGGCTTGACGTCTGCGATTGAGCTCCAACGTGATCTCATCCATTTTGTCTTGGTCCAGGGGATATGCCAGCATGACAACTGCCGCAAATCCAGCGACGATGGCAGGTATCCAGCTCATCAGCATGATAATGCCAGGGATGGCCCCGCGGATAGCGTTTTGATCTAATCCATCGTAGCTAAAAGCCGCCAGGACACCTCCAATGACAACGCCCGCCAGTCCACCACCAAACTTCGTGGCAAAGGAACCTGCCGAATACACGAGCCCTGTGGCCCGACGCCCGTTCTTGTATTCTGAATAGTCGGCAGCGTCACCGAGCATGGCAAAAAAGAGGGTAGGGAAGATAGCAGCCGCCATTTCCGATAGCGTACCGATGGCAAAAATCCAGAAGACCGAATCCGGTCCGCAAAAGAGGAGCAGGGTATTCACCGCGCCGGAAAACAACAATGCATAGATGAATAGCCGCTTCTTACCCAGACGTTGCCCCAACCAGGAAGTCGCCATGGCACCGATAATGGACGCTATCATCAACGCAATGAGGTAAGATGCTGAGAGGAGCTGGTCCTGCAGATAGTGGGTGAAATAGATGACCGTGATGCCTTGCTTAATGGAGTTATACACATTGAAGAGTAATCCGATAAACAAGAGCACGATCCATGGCCGGTTCCGGATCAGGTCGCCAAAATCTCTCTTGAGGTTAGTTTGTTGCTCCTTAGGAGGAGCCACCCTTTCCCGCGTACTGACGAAGGTGATGAGCATGAACATCGCCAGAAAAACCGACAGCAAATAGATGGCATTGCTGTAGCCCTGTTTCTGGTCAATCAATAGAATGTCCTTGGTGGTCAAATTGGCTTCGCCAGTAAATCGAAAAACGTAGGTCTCTTCCGCTTTCAGGGTGAAACTGATGCTTTTGGTAAGTTCTTCCTCAGTAACCTCTTGATCAGCCCAGGTGACCGTGGCTACACCGGCGTCTGTCTTGATGTAAGCATTGGCGACATCATTGGGTGCAGTAACAGCAATTTCGTAGGTTGTCGAATCGATTTCAGTGACGTCAATCCTGGGATCTACATTCCCGAAGTAGGCCACCAGGAATAACATAGCACCTTGTACCAGCATACCTCCGGCGAAGGCCCCTACCATTCGGAAAGAACCCAGGCTGGTACGCTCCTTATCGTCCCCGGTCATCACGGCCATCAAAGCACCATAGGGGATGTTGTTGGCTGTGTAGAGTAATGTGAAGATGATGTAGGTGGAGTAGGCATAGATGATCTTGCCGGTGGTACTGAGGTCAGGTGTCGTAAAAAGTAGTGATAATGTAGCTGCCAGGGGTACAGCCGTCCAGAGAATCCAGGGCCGGAATTTGCCATATTTGGTTTGGGTACGATCTCCTACAATGCCCATGAGAACGTCGCTGATACCATCGCTGGAGCGAGCAACCAACAGCAACAATCCGACCGAACCGGGTGTCAGGCCAAACACATCGGTGTAGAAGATGAAAAGGAAAGTGGCGACGCCACGCCAGGCGATGTTCGCGGCTCCATCACCCAGGGCATAGCCGGCTTTTTCGAGGAAGGACAGTTTCTGCGTTTTTTGAGGGTTCATAGGTAAGGAGGGTTACACGAGGAAATCAAACAATTCTCTTTTCGTTTTCTCAAATACTTCCCGGCTGAACATGTAGAGCTGGGCAGGCTTGTGGCGGACGCCTTGCTGCTTTTCGTTGAGGGCGATGACGTATTTCATGCGGCTGACTTTCTTGCGGAAGTTGCGTTTGTCGAAAGTCACGTCGAAGATCTGCTCGTAAACGTTTTGGAGTTGCGAGAGCGTGAACTTGAGCGGTAGCAGCTCGAAGCCAATGGGTTCATGCTTCATCTTATTGCGGAGAGCGATAAGTGCAGCATCTATTATCTCGTTGTGATCAAAAGCCAGTTTACCGATTTCTTTTACAGGTGTCCATCTGACTTCCCGGTCGAAAGCACGTAGCGCGACGTCTTCGGTAGCCAGCAGGGCAAAGTAGCCGATGGACACTACGCGCTTGGAAGGATCGTGGCCGATGTGGCGCAACCAAAGTTGGTCTTTGGGTTTCAGTAGTCGAGTCGGATGTGCAAAGGTCCTGAACTGCTCCAGATAGATGTCAGAGAATCCTGTTAGGTCATGCAGGACGCGTTTGGCGGCGTCGAGGATGGGCTCCTGTTCGTACACGTGATTTCCTGTGAGGGTCCAGTCTGGGGTGAAATCCGTCTTTCGGCCATTCGTATTAATCGTCCGCTTGACCAACAGGACGTTGAGCTTTTCACCATCGTAGCCAAAGACTACGCAATCGACAGAAATGTGAGGATGGACGTTCATTTTAATTACTTAGTGTAAATATAACACTTACTTATCAAAAGTCTCAAGTAAGGATGGAAATTCAGAGGAAAGTCTGTCTATGGTTCGACAGGCTCACCATGACAGACTAATGACTGCACTTCAAGCGGTTGAATACGCTACATGACGAGAAAGACCTCTCGTGACCTCGAGGTGACACAGCGGTTATAGGTGGTGTCTAAAGTGATTTTTTCAGGGATGGCACCCTGGGCTAGCGCCGTCACCATTATTTCTGGCGGCTGTCACCCTGAGCTGGGTCGAAGGGTAGATCAGACGCTTGGACGCTGGTTTCCAGACCTGTCAATTGTTCGACAGGCTCACCATGACAGACTAATGACTGCACTTCAAGCGGTTGAATACGCTACATGACAAGAAAGACCTCTCGTTTCCTCGAGGTGACATGGGGTTTTGAATGCTATTTGGACTATTTGAGGATTAATTGGGTTGTCATCTCAAGGTTTCGAAGAAAGACCTAACGTTATCCCAATTTGTCATGTCGAACCGAAGTGCAACGCAGGGAGACATCTTTCTGGTAGAAGAGAAGGTACTATCAGGCTGGAGACTTCTCGCTGCGCTTCGAAGTGACGTGGTTTTTTGGTCATTCCTGTCCATGCTTCGACAGGCTCACCATGACAGGTCAATGAGTGGTTTTTTTGGCAAAATAGGTCATATGACAAGAAAGACCTGTCGTGACCTCGAGGTGACACAGCGGTTATAGGTGGTGTCTAAAGTGATTTTTTCAGGGATGGCACCCTGGGCTAGCGCCGTCACCATTATTTCTTGCGGCTGTCACCCTGAGCTGGGTCGAAGGGTAGATCAGACGCTTGGACGCTGGTTTCCAGACCTGTCAATTGTTCGACAGGCTCACCATGACAGACTAATGACTGCACTTCAAGCGGTTGAATACGCTACATGACAAGAAAGACCTCTCGTTTCCTCGAGGTGACATGGGGTTTTGAATGCTATTTGGACTATTTGAGGATTAATTGGGGTGTCATCTCAAGGTTTCGAAGAAAGACCTAACGTTTTCCCAATTTGTCATGTCGAACCGAAGTGCAACGCAGGGAGACATCTTTCTGGTAGAAGAGAAGGTACTATCAGGCTGGAGACTTCTCGCTGCGCTTCGAAGTGACGTGGTTTTTTCCCTTCCGGTCTTATGGCAAAAGACCAATTCATTATGCTAATCATGTAGTTCAGCCATTGATCGAAACTGGAGGCAGGTAGACATTTTCGTCAAAGTTGGTAGAAGGATTCTTTTTTCTTCAAGTAGTCTCAATTTCATATGGCAACGAATCGCGGATGATTGCGATATTCACGCAATCCAAAGAAAGAAAACATCCCTTCATAGGTTGTTGGACTTCCTACTGATCCACCTTCACTCACCTTTCCTCGTCGGACGATTTTTTGCGCCACACTTCTATGCCGAACCTGCTCTTGTAGGTAAGACATGTTGACAGAACGCGCCGCCTCTTGCTCTTCGACAGCCATCATTTCAATTGACATAAATATCACTTACTGCTTCCGTCCAGTGGATGGCGTCAGATAGTGAATACAACGCGGGATTGTCAGAATCCATTTTCTAGGACTGGGTGGGCCGTATTGGAGCAAGTCCGGAATTCGGGATGAAAACGTATTGACGCATTACCAGTGCAACTACGCCAATAAGCTAGGAGAAAAATGAAATACGCTTCGAAAACGATGGCCATTGCAGTATTCTGGGCATTTGGAACAGGCCAGATTTCACCGGGTTACTCTCAGAGTATGAGTGTATGTCTGGGGGAGTCAGAATCGGTAATTGTTGCCCCTTGGTGCAGTAGCGGCGTACAAGTAACAAAGGCTTCCTGGGTCGGAGCTAATCGCGCAACAATTACGTACGCTGGCAACACGATTACGGTGAGCAACGCAAAAGCCAGAGGAGATTTTCAGATAAACTATACATACTCTTGTAATGCCCTAGCGGAGAATGGAACGATAAATGTCACTGTCGGAGGAGGAAACACGCCATATTCCAGTGCCGTGCAAAAGACGGTGCTTTGTGACAGGGTAAGGCTTAGTTGGACTGGCAATGACAATCACCAAACCTATTGGCAGACTAACGAGCATGGTACCTCCACTAAGCCATCCCGCAATGTCAACACCGAAGTATTTGCCAATGGTACTTATTACATTCGTCGTCTGAATCCCGATGGATGCTGGAGCCCTGCCTTGTCGGTAGAGGTCACGGAATATCCAGGTGAGTTTTCGGCTGGATCCTTAGTTGACAAAGGGACAATTCATGATCAGTGTCCAGGGTATGATCCTGTTGTCATCAGGGGAACCATCGCACCTTTAGCTACTGAATACAGATGGTTTGCCAACAATTCGGAAATAAAAGGTTCGAACAGTCAGCAGCTTAAACCAGGGCCACTCACGCAGACCACAACTTTCATCAGGAAGGTGAAGGGTCCATGTGGAAAATGGGTTCAAAGCGGCGACTACCAGACCATAGAGATCAATACTATTTCTCCTGGCGCCATAAGAATCAACTCTGTCACTGCCTGCAATGCTCACAATGGTCGCAGTTTTTCGAGTACAATTGATGCCAGTGCCGGGCCGGATGGAGTTTCATATTCCTGGGAAATTTTTCCAAGTCTTAGTACAAGCCACTATGCGGAATACGGAGCATCATTGGATATTAGGAGTTCAGCACCACCAGATACCTACACTGTCCGGAGAAAAGCTACTAATACTTCCAATAGTTGCGCCGTTGCCTTTACTGAACCAATTACTTTCACCAAAGAACCGGCTTTTTCTCCAGGAGGGCTCATTGATAAAGGCACTGATCCGGACAGATGTGCTGGCTACAATCCGCCGATCATCAGGACTGCTGCAGCCGTTCGCGGATCAGCCTATCGATGGTATACCAATGGTATGGTGATAGTTGGTGCCACTGGCAAAGACTACGATCCGGATTCATTGTACTACACCACTCAATTCACGCGAGAAGTTCTGAATCCATGCGGGGTCTGGGTTGGATCAGGAGGTTACAGGGAAATTGAGATTAACACCATATCAGCCGGCTCCATCAGTGTCAACAACGTAGATACTTGTAATACAAGCGGTGGCCGGATTTTCAGTAGCACTCAAGATGCCAGTGCGGGAATAGATCCGGTGCGATACGAATGGCATACAAATGCTAATCCAAGTCATTATCGGGTAAACAACGATGGCAGATCCATGGAGGTCTTAACTAGTGCTCCACCTGGAACCTATTGGGCTGAACGCCGCGCATACAATCATGATCCGGGAAGCACCTGCAGACCCGCTGTGACAACGCGTGAGGTTTTTGTCAAAACAGCGCCCTTTTCAGCAGGTTCTATTGCACCGACAGACCCGCCACCCTTGATAGGCTGTAGTTCGGTCAACCCTGGTTTGATAAACGGAGGTGGCGAAACAGGCGTCAATAGGTATCGTTGGTTTTTGGGTAACACCATTGTTGCGGAAGGTCGGAATATTGCTGACTTCGATCCCCCTACAACGAGCGTGGGAGGCACCTATACCCGTGAAGTACGCCGGGCCTGTGATGGCCAGTGGTTTCAGTCGGCTGGATATCTGACGGTGAACCTGTCGGCGACGGTAGATCCTGGATTGATCTCAGGACCTTCGGAGGTCTGTGACCTGGATGGTGTGACCATCACTAATACACAGGATGCCTCTGGGGGATCGATCAGTGCGATTACTTACAGTTGGAATGACAATATTCCGGACCAGTATGTCACCAGCAACAGCACCAGCGCAAGATTGGTGGTGACGGCCGACCTTCCTGCGGGGGATTACTATGCGGAGCGTACAGCCAGCAATGGCGAATGTGATAATACCACCGACCGTGTGAACTTCACCAAGAAATCTCCGGTGGGCGTTGGTACCATCAGTGAAGACAACTCGGTCTGTGGTGAGGTTACCCTGAGCTATGTAGGCAATGGCACCATCTACTGGGAGTCCACGGCTAACAATTTCGATCAGACAGGTGATAAGGTGGTGACCAGTGCAGGAGACTACCGCTACAAGGTGCAACGCAATGGTTGTCTGAGTCAGGCCTATACCAATACCGTGCAATCTTCGGAGATCAACAACTTTCCCGGAGTCTGGGTGGTGTTGCAGCCGGTGAAGTGTAGCAATGGTACCGGCATCACACTGGGCACCACCAAAGAAGAAGACCGCTGGTATGCTGATGCTACCACGACCAGCAGCCTGTCATCCACCAACTACGTGGTGGTTCCCGACAACGCTGTGGGAGCTACCTACTATGTGGAGTCCACTACGGGGGCAGGATGTACGGCACGCTTTCCTTATGTGGTGGCCGATGTGGAGACGGTATTCTGTCGTCCCAATACTGTAGGAGAGAGCCGCACCATTACGGCATCCACACCTGCAGGAGCTCCCTGTGGCAATCCTACCGAATCTTTCACCTGGGACATCAAGCCTAATGGCTATGATGAATCGGCTACGACCAACTCGATTAATATCAACCTAACCGAAAATGGTTTCCTGCGGGTGACGAGCACTTACAACTTTGAGTGTAATGATGGTGGCGGCACGATTGAAACGGGTCAGATTCCTGCCAGCAGCGATGTGATCATGGTCCGGGGGATTGTGAGTGCCCCCACTACAGGCAAAGCCTTACCCCAGGTAGCCTATGACTGTGATGAGGCTACCTTGTCTTACAATGGCGCCCCGACCAACCTTGAAAACAGCTACTACTGGCAGCTCACAGCCACAGGTGAATCTTTTGCCAATCCCACGACGCTGACGGTACAAAGCTCGGGTACCTACTATTTACGCAAATACAACATCTGGAGTGGCTGGGGAGGATCGCTGGCGGTGGAAGCCGAAGCTGCGCAGTGGATTGATTCCGAGATTACTGTCGAATGGGGCAATGACATTGACTATGCTTCTTGTCCGGGGACGATCGAGTATACTGAGCTGTTGGTGACCAGCAATGCCTGTGTGGACCTTTCCAACTACGAACTACAACGTCAGAAGTCGGATGGTACGTGGATCAAGGACAACAGTTCATGGGTGTCGAATGCTGGTGGGCTGACCTACCAGATACCCAGGAAGGAGTCAAACAAAACCTACCGGATGGGCTTGAAGTCAGGGGCCACGGATGAGCCAGCTATATCGGCTACCATGATACTTCCGGGCATTGCCCTCCCCACGACGATCCTGTCGGTGAGTGAGGTACCATTGGCTTGTAGTCTACCATTGGTCTCAGCCGTCGTCACGACGCTGGACGGATGCCAGATGGATAAGTATGAGCTGCAAATGCTGGATGATCAGGGTAGCTGGTCCAACACCGGCGCGATATCCCAAAAAGTGGGACAATACTACCAGTACCAGGTAGACAAAGAAGTGGTGACCCGCGACTACCGATTGGTAAGCAAAGCCAACTCCATGGTGCTGGCCTCACCGGTTACGGTCCCGGCCTTACCGACAGGTACCTGGGAGCCAGCGTTCAAATCATCACGGGATAAAGCCTATGTGAAGACCTACACCCCGAGGGAACCCATGTCAGAATGTATCCAGTTCCGATTGGACCCGAATGAGGTGATGGAACAGATTGCCTATGTGGATGGACTGGGCCGGGTGGTCCAGGAGGTACTGCGCAATGGTACCGAACTGGATGCTTCCAATGTGGGCCAGGATGTGGTGAGCTTCTCGACCTATGATTCGGTAGGCCGAACGGAGAAGACCTACCTACCGTACCCGGAAACCGACAATGGGGGTACTTATCGGGCCAATGCCCTCACCAACCAGGTGGCCTGGCAGACATCACGCTTCAATGCCAATGATGCCAACCATGCCTATGCGCAACCCATCTATGAAGCTTCGGCACTCAACCGGGTGAAGAAGCAGGTAGCACCAGGTAATGCCTGGCGGGAATCTACTAACCGAACTGTCGAAAACAGCTATAGTGTCAATGATGGCACTGAACAACTGCTGAGACTGGAAGTAAGGGCAGGTTATGACAGCGTGTTGTACGACGAGGTTTCAGGCTACTATGCTGCCGGAGAGCTGACCAAGGACATTGTCCAGGATGAGAACACGACCCGACGAGGTATTGTGATCACCTACACTGACCCCAAAGGATTGGTAGTGGCCAAGCAGGTGAAGATCTCCAGCTCGGCCTATGCAACGACCTACTATGTCTATGACGACTTTGATCAGTTGAGGTATGTGATCCAACCTGAAGGCGCACGCCTCATGGAAGAAGATCCTGCCTATACCTGGGCCAGTGTCAATGATGGTACCTTCCGTCAGCAATGGATGTTCTCCTATGAGTATGATGCCCGCAAGCGTATGATCGCCAAGCGTGTACCCGGAAGCAGTTGGGTCTACATGGTCTACGATCGCTATGATCGATTGGTACTGACCCAGGATGGTAATCAGCGCATCAGGCGCACCATCTCGACCAATGAAGACATAGACACCTATGAAGGCAGGTCTTACAACGTAGATTCATCAGCAGTGCTATCACTGAAGCCAGGATTTACCTTCAAAGCCTCGGCGACGAAGTCTTTCAGCTCAAGTATCAATGGCAACCTGCAATCCAATCCATGGACCTTCACCAAGTACGATTACCTCAACAGGCCGGTGATGACAGGTATTTGGAATGGTGGTGGCAGCCGACAGAGCAGGCAGGATGATATCGACACTTTCTACGATGGAGGGGGAGACCGCTATGAAACCCATACTGGAGGTGGAGCCCTGGAAGGCTACACCAACCAGAGCTACCCCGATGTGGATGCCAGCCAGCTGCTGACGGTCACCTACTACGACGACTACAGCTTCACGGGCGAGACGATCCCTGCAGGCGCACTGAGCGAACCACAAGGGATGGTCACGGGTAGCAAGATCAAAGTATTGGGCTCAAGCCAATGGTTGACCACCACCACGTTCTATGATGATCGGGTACGACCCATCAAGACGGTGAGCGACAACCACCTGGGGGGACAGGATGTCATTGAGACCAACTACCGCAATGTGGTGTCAGGCTTGGTGGCCAGCACCTTGCGTACCCATGATGATGGCACGACAACTCACACGATCGAAGAAGACTACCAGTACGACCACCTCGACAGGTTGGTAAGGATTCGTCAGAAGCTTGATGGTGCGGCTGACTGGACTCGAATTGCCAAGCACACCTACAACGATGTGGGTGAGCTGGTGGAGAAGAACCTGGGCAGTGGCGCACAAAATGTGGACTACGACTACAACATCCGCGGCTGGCTGACGACTGTGAATGAGGGTACGGCTTCCAGTGATCCCAATGACCAGTTTGGGATGGAGTTGCGCTACAACAACGCGACGGGCACCTCGCAGTACAATGGCAACATTGCTGAGATGACCTGGGTGAACAAAGGTGGCAGCAACACAGCGGCCCAGACCTATGCCTACAGCTATGATCACATGAGCCGACTGACGGGGGCCACCTACACGGGATCAGGCAACCAGTCGGTGAGTGGATTGGGTTATGACTACAATGGCAACATCCAGCAGCTGACGAGAGGCAATATTGATGACCTGACCTACAGCTATGCCGCCAACCAGCTGGTGGCGGTGGAAGACGCTGCAACGGGCACATCAGGCTTTGTGAACAATACCACAAGCGCCGAAGAATACGTTTATGACAAAAACGGCAACATGACCCGTGATTTGAACAAGGGCATCAAGCTGATCAACTACAACTACCTTAACTTGCCAGAACTGGTGGTGATGGACAATGGTACGAACATAGCGTATACCTACGATGCTGCAGGCATGAAGCTTAGCAAGTCTGTGAGTGGTGGCAAGTCCACCCACTACATTGGTGGTATCCACTATGAGCAGGAAGTAGGGGAGTCCGCCCCTGAGCTGGAGTTTCTCCAGCATGTAGAAGGCAGAGCCCTTTATGATGGCAGCGCGTTCAGCTACCAGTACAACCTCACCGACCACCTGGGCAATGTCCGCGTAACCGTAGATGAGAGCGGCAATGCCGTGCAAGGGGATGACTACTACCCCTTTGGGCTAACGTTTAACTCCTCAGCAGTAAGTCCGGAGAACTTGTATAAGTACAACGGTTTTGAACAGCAAGTAGAAACTGGGTGGTATGATTACTTGGCTCGATACTATGATCCTGCTTTGGGAAGGTTCTTGCAAGTAGATCCGGCTGCTGATCTAATGAGAAGACACTCACCGTACAATTATGCTTTTGATAATCCAATACGGTTCATTGATCCGGATGGAATGATGCCAGAGGACATGACTGGAATGGGGAAGGTTGACTGGGATGATGAAATGGATCAGGAAACTGCGGAAAGGCTGAAGTTACAGGAAGATCTAAATGGTGGAGTTATTGGAAATGATGGCGGCGGGAAGCCCAAACAACGGAAGGTGGAAAATCCACTGGTTACAGCATTCAACGGTCTTGGTGAAGTCGTTAGTGGCTGGTTTAAGCAAATGAGCGTTTCAAAAAATAATGACGTTACCGCTTTCAGAATACAAATTGATGGAGTTCAATATGTCATTCATGGAGATTCAAAAATCGGAAAGCATATTGAAAGCTTTGGAGGTGAATTTGACCCAAAAGCCAAAACATATACTTTGGAATTGTCAGAATTCAATGACTTAATGAGTTCAATTGGGTTTAAGGGCCCAAAGGATATGACAGACTCAAAAAGTATCATGAGTGCTTTAAAATTCCTTACAGCTAAGGCTGGTGGAGCAAAGGACTATTCGAATAAAGGGAAAGGTCAATGGCCAATTCTTGAAATTAGCGGTGATACCGTTTATTATGATCACTATCAATACGGTACATTCCGCCTTGGGGATACAATCTATTTTGACAATGGGAAAAAACAAGCTGAACCGACCGGTAAGGGTTATTGGCCGAAAAAATAGTTGTTATTGGACTATCCTGATCCTACTCTACTCATGTAGTGCGTGGCAGAAGGGTGAGGAGCAGCAGTTCTATCCTTCTGGTGCTCTAAAATGGAAGTACACGCTTGAGGATGGAAAACGAGAAGGCAAGGGGTATACCTACTATGAAGACGGTTCCATGGAACAGGTGAGTCACTGGAAGAACGGGCTAAAGGATGGGACCACAACTTCCTTTTATCGGAATGGGAAGAAGAGATTGGAGGCAAATTTCGTCAAGGGCCATCAAGAGGGAGAGGTTGTTCTATATGATTCTCTTGGCAGTATTCGAGGTAGGCAGAATTATTCAAAAAGTCTCTTGAAGGGACCCTTTCAGACGTTCTATCCTAGTGGTGCGTTAAAGATAGAAGGTAATTACTCAGATGGTGGGAATACTTCAACTGCGTTTGAGTATTTTGAAAGTGGGCGGCATAAGGCCTATATACACACAAAGTATGACTCATTGATTTATAAGAAGGATTTTGACGAGAAAGGAAGTATAGAGTCCTGCTATTTCACAATAGAAATGGAGTTTGATGGACAGGATTTCTGTTTTAGGCCTAGTCATTCAATGATACCTAGAGATAGTCTTGGTATGCGTCTACTTATTCAGGAAGGAACGGCTGAAGAGGCTACCCAAGCCTACAATTCTAGCACAAATGTGATCTGTATTTCAAAGGAAAAAGTTGAGGATCGACTAACTGGGTACCTTTGTGAAATCTTTATACCAGATTCATCAAACCAAGGGTGCGCGTTTTTGGACATTTCTTTGGAGGACCTGAAGCTCGGAGAAAAGCATGTTTTTGGTTCTACAATTAGGTACATGGCCCAGCCCTTGCAGTGATGCAAGGGCTTTTTTATAATGCCTTGAGTTTGGCGGCTTTGATGAGGTTTTTGGAGTTCGAGGATTCACCCCCCCAGAGTCACTCTTGCTGGGGGTTGCGAGTGAGAGGAATCTGGGGGAATACAAGACGTACTTGAAGAACGATTGGGCTCTGTAGTAACCCCATCAGAGTCCTCTTCGAGTGACTCTGAGGAGGTACAGGTTTCGAAAGCTTCGGTCAATCTCTCCGATGATGCTTTCTGGTATGCAAATCGATTTCTCAATGGCGTAAATACTCTGAAATTGGCAAATCTATTGAAGTGGGCAGGACCTATTGCAAGTTTCGCAGGGGCGGGGTTTTCTACCTATAATATTGCATCAGGTAACGGAACCACTCTTGATTGGGCTGATGCAACGATCTCCTACGGTGTAGGTCTTTCTGGTCTGGCGGTGGCTACAGGCGCTTTAGTTGTTAGTACACCCGTAGTTACAGCTGTCGGAATTGGCTCTGGAATTTACTTTGCAGGTAGGATGGCATATGACCACTATAGTCAGTAATTATGCGAGAGCTGTATAGAAAATTCTGGTTTCATTTCCTTCCAAGGTCATATGTCAATGAGGTCTACAGGAGTAAGAAAGAAGCATCTGTTGTCTCTTGCGTATACGTGTCCGCAATAATGGGCGCGAATTTCTTAATGATGTGGAGTTATTTGAAACTCTTATTTGGATTTGATATTTTCAAGATTGTGGGAGCGACAGGCAAACCTTCAGGTATCTTATTCTCGCTTAGCTTAATGGGATTAGTTTTGGTTTTGAATTATCGTTACCTTTTCCATGACAATAACTACATGTCCATTATTGAGGAATATTCAACAGAGTCCAATTCTATGCCTGCTAAGGGGCTAAGAGCAA
The DNA here is from genome assembly GCA_965601475.1 of Cyclobacteriaceae bacterium. Classification (GTDB taxonomy): domain Bacteria; phylum Bacteroidota; class Bacteroidia; order Cytophagales; family Cyclobacteriaceae; genus JAWPMT01. The sequence continues at coordinate 5,442,470 of OZ271832.1, forward strand.
TTGTGAGAAGAATGTATATGGCTTTGCTATTGATATTAATAACATTCCTCAATCTCTATGTCATTGGAGAGCTACTGCAATAATGAGCCCCGAATAGCGCAAGCGTCCGCTTGTGATTGAAGAAAAAGGAAGTGGATTTGCAACAAAAAACTGGACAGATAGTCAGGCGCCTTTCAAATAGTAGTTCTTAACAGATTCCTCTGGAGTTTTTGACCCCAGGTATTTGTGTTTTCTTTTTCTGTTGTACCAGATTTCAATGAATTCAAATAGCTCATTGCTCGCCTGAAGTATGCTGTGAAATCGCAGGTGTTTGACTAGTTCGTGTTTGAGTATTTTGAAAAAACTCTCAGCTACAGCATTGTCCCATCAGTTACCCTTTCGACTCATGCTTTGAACAACTGGCAGATGCTTCAATTTATCAGTAAAGGCATAGGAAGCGTATTGAATGCCTTGATCGGAATGAAAGATCAATTGACCAACGATAGGCCGGTTGATCAAAGCCATTCTCCAGGCTGCCAGCACAGTATTCTGCGTAGTCATATCTGTGCTAAGTGACCATCCAATGACCTTTCTGTCGAATAGATCCATGATGATAGTCAAATACAGCCAGCCTTGGTCAGTGGGAATGTAGGTAATGTCAGAGACCCACTTATGTGCTGGCCGGTTGGCTCTAAAATCTCTTTGGAGGAGATTTTCGGCCACCGGGAGCCGATGATTGGAGTCCGTGGTAGTTCCCCGAAACTTCTTACAAATAATACTCCTTAGCCCCTCTGATCGCATGATTCTAGCCACTCTGGGTCTGGATACCTTCCAGCCACTATCCAGCAACTCGTCAGTGACCTTGGGGCTACCGTATCTGCCTCTACTAGCCTGGTAAACTGCTCTGATTTGTTGAACAATCACCCTTCTCTCCATCTCTCTATCAGATGGTCTTCGATGTAACCAATCGTAGTAGCCACTTCTGCTCACCTTGAACACACAACACATCTTCTCAACACCAAATTTGTGGCTGTAATCCTTTATGAATTGGAATATTTGTTGTCTCCCTTGGAGAAGATGCTTATGGCCTTTTTTAGAATATCACGCTCAAGTTGGGCATCCCTAAGTTCCTTCTTTAGCCTGGCTATTTCCTTCTGCTCTGAGGTCATGTTCACATTTCCATGCCCCGAAAAACTACCATCCCCATATCGTTGATGTTCTCGCTTCCATCTGGTAACCAACTCCGTCCTAAGGCCCAGTTCATCAGCCACCTCACGTGTGGATTTACCGGCCAGACATAAGTTCACCACCATTTGTTTGAACTCTCGATCAAAGTGTCGTCTCTCTCTTTTCATCTACAGTAAATTTAACTCTACGAGCTCTTCTTACTGTCCGGTCAAATGTAGCAGCTCCAAACTAACCCCAGCTAGCGCAAGCGTCCGCTTGTGATTGAATAAAATGAAGCCCTTGCAGTGATGCAAGGGCTTTTTTATAATGCCTTGAGCTTGGCGGCTTTGATGAGGTTGTCGAGGGTGTAGTAGATATGCTACTTGTCTTCTTCGGGCAGCTTTTGAAGTTCGAGGATACGGTTCATGGCTATTCTTGGAGTTGCCATATTTAGAGAAAAGGCCTAAGCGGACGCTTGAGCCAGTATGGGGTTGCTGAAAGAGCCGCTAAGAATCAAGTCAATAGCTCAGATGGCTCTAAGGGTAGTTCGTCCCCTTGTAAGCCCACAACCAAATACCCTTGCGATTAGTACTACAATTCCCATGATTGATTTAGAATACAATTCATAAAATTCATAAGAGGATGAGGCTAATACTATTTGCTTTTTTGACATTTTCAAGAGCTTCAGTAGTTTGCTATATCGGATATTTAAACACTTCAAAAATCGACCAATTTGCTCGGGGGGATTCCAGAAATGATGGACTACACCTTTTGGTTGTACCTACAGTTATCTTGCCGACACTTTTGGTCTTGTCTTTTTTGGTGTGGTTGGTAACTAGAAAATCTCGACATCTACTGCATGCCAAAGTCAGTCTCTATGGATCCATAGTGATTGGTTTGTTCCTAACTTTTTGCTCAATTTTTGAAATGTACTGGGTTGGTTTTGCTGTTGCTTGCATAGGATCTGTTGTAATGTTGGCAGAGTCGGTGGTTTATGTTAAATCTGGAAAGTTGAACTCCCTCAGCTAACTCAGTATCAGCAGGTAACCCAATTCGGAATATCGATGTGAATGGAGATTCATTGCATATTGCTGGAACAGCTGAGGAAATAATCACACTCCTCGCTGCTCGTGCGGATGCATCCATTCCCCTCAGAGTCCTCTTCGAGTGACTCTGAGGGGGTATAAGGTATTTTATGAGGATGGTCAAATTATAGCCTACTCTTCAACAAAGTGATTTGGAATTTATCAATTACTATGATGAGAAATGATCCTGGATTTTCATCCCCTTGGACCTCCTACATTTGACTGGACGATCAGAATAGCTTGCAGCGCAGAGCTTAAATTCCCATACAATGGCAATACTTCCGCGAGTTTTCAATAGATTAGTCGCAACAGCATAAACAATTTATTTCCATATCATGATTGAAAATGATACTCCTTTTGATGTCTACGGATGGACCATCAATCAATTTCCCCCTGCCATAACAGAACCAGGTGGCTACGCAGATCAAACAACGCCATTGGTTACGCTTGAAAACAGCAGTTCAAATCTCTTTCCACCTACAGCAGTATACCCTTATTCGCCAGGTGGTGTCTTTGTGGATGACAGAGTAGCGCCCTATGGTACTTTCCATTACAATTTTGGCGGTGCCCAATTCTGGAACGTCACAAGTGGGAATGGTGTTTGGTTCAAACTGAACAATCCGTATGGTGTTCCTATCAAAATTCAACTGGACATGGCGGTCGTGGGGATTCAGGGCCAAGGAGATATTGTGTTCGATATTTACCTAAATGGCGCACGTTTCGAGAAAGGGATCAAACAGGACCACAATCTGAACTGGCATGCTGTGGAGTTTGATCTGGACCCAAGCTGGCTGGTAACAAATGTACCCAACACCCTGGAAATTCGGGTTTGGGGGACAGGGGCCTGGATCCGCTCCGCAACTTTCAGCTCGAACAATGTTCCACTGTCGGCCTCATACTTTTGGAAATCTATGGATCAGGGAATAGCCTATCCCGATGCTCCCAGCCACTTCAGCAAAGCAACGACCAAGGGAGTGGACGTCACGGATTCGGAAACGACAAGTTTTGCCCAATCCTTGGGCATTGAGGTGAGCACAGGGGGAATAGGAGATTTTCTGGCTAGTCTCAATGCGAAGCTGAGCGCCAGTTTTACCTGGACGCAATCGCAAACGCACACGGTCTCCATCCAGAAAGCGACCACCACCACCGTAACCAGGGATTTCTTGTGTAACGAAAAAGGGGAAAAAAGTCAAACCTATCAAATCTGGCAACTCGTATTTCAGTTTGATTCTGGGGGTAAAGTTTTGAGACAAAATCCGATTTCTCAATTACTACTTCGGCAGTATAGGGAAGTGGTCTGATAGCTTTGGCGTAAGGCGGAATCTGGTAGAGGTAAACACAATTCCAGTAGCCATGCTTGTGGATTCAACCACGCATCGAATATATGAGAGACATGGTTGCGAGGTTGGATTTGGCTGGACGAGTCTCTTCCTGTTGATGGTTTTATTCTACAACGGACATAAAATTAGGAAAAGATCGAACGGATTCTATCGACTATACCATGAGCTAAGGGAACCCATTGAGTCGCGATGATCCACTCATTGAGGCCACCTTCCCTCAAAAATTAATTTGGAAACCTTGAAGAAGTTTTCCCTGGGGACAAAGACCTCCAACCACTTGCCTCCGACTTGCCTGAATGTCACCATCGAGCCGATTTCAGTGCTCCACCATTTGCCATTCGGCGGTTTGAATGCCTTTTCGAAGGCTATGCTCAATGCTTCTTCGGAATGGAAGCGCAATACATACTTCTTGCCTTGTACAAAATGCTGGCAGTACCATTGATCATCTGATCCATCAAAGATTGAAGATTGTAGCAGCTCAGTGAGGGTATTTCTGATTAACTGTTCGGCATGAAATTCAAGTTCAAACTGTATCAACATGGATGTGGTATCAAATGATAATGTGGTGGGAAGCTTTTGGACGGCTTCAATGTAGGTTTTGGAAACAGGTGGGTTGAAATACCATTCCTCTTCAGTGAACAACATCCCCATGCATGGGCTGGAAAAATCTGATTCAATTTGGAGGTAGTTTGCCAGCCTATCCTGGATTGCTTTGTTTTCCTCAATAAGCTGCTCATAGTTGTCAGCCATTCTTCTTAGACTCCTCAGTTCCCGCGGAGACTTGGGAGGGGGAATGGTGCTGATCTTCTCGTAGAAGAGCATACGTTGTCTCAGCCCGACATGAATCTTTCGGTAGGTGTCTACATCTCTATAGAGCAGCTCCGTTTGGGTATCTGCGAAGACCTCGATCAAATCCAGCACCTGGCTGGAAAGGTCCTCGATTTCCCACAATATGTCTTCCCACTCCGTTTGGTAGTCGGTTCTGCTGTATCCCTCCGAAGCGTATTTTCTCAACTGGAAAGGAATGGATGCTTGACTTCCATACAGTGAAATGAGGTTTCGGAGAACGGTTTTGAGCCTTAGGATTTCATTGTCGTCTGTGAAAGCTGTGTGGGGGGAACTCGTCGTGCTTAGGCGGTCCATTTCCTTTTTGAATTGGCTCGAGAGCTTTCGGGATTGCTGCAACATTTCCACCAAATCCGCCAATGTGATATCACGGACGGGTTGTAGGCTAATGCGTTTCAAAGTAATGGTCAGCTGGTCCTTTTTTAATACAAAATTGTAAGCCCATAGTTCATACCCGCTAACCTCGATTTCTATTCGACCAAACCGCGGCCTGGAAGGGATGGAAAACTCATATGAAAATCCGCCAGGGGAGCGCTGAACGGCCCTTATCGGTTGCCCGATGTATTCCCTGTTATTGACGATCAGTAGCACCTCATATTGATTGGGCCTTTTTTCAAATTCGCCATCAACCCTTAATCTAAATTCATTGGCAAACGCTGGAGTCAGACCCAAGAAAAGCAGCATCAGTAGTGTGTAGATCTGGGAGAGTACTATGGGCATATGATGTAATGTGTGAAGGTTGGAAATTCATATGCGGCCGTATCACGGGCCTCCAGCTTGGCTATTTCGAAGTCCTTCAGCAAGAGTAGCTTGTGCTGTTGCTGACAGCCTTCGACGCTTGCAACCAGATAGGCTGTTCTATTGACTTTTCGTTTGGATTCCACAATGTAGAATCCATTTACATCGGAAGGGAGACTTTCTTGAGTGACATCGACATGTTGGTCAAAGATCCTGATTACCGCACCCTGTATGGGAGACCGGGTCCCCGCGTCGTAGACATAGCCATAGAGGACCTTTGGAAGCTTGTCAATTGACACCAAGAAGGCGCTTGTGTTGTAGGGTACTGACACGAGCAATGCCAGAAATAGTATGCATTTGGCTACTTGTCGGAAATAATGGTTGAAAAGATATTCAACCGATGTTGGCGAATTCGGAAGGGTTAAGGTCGTGGAAATCGCTTTGGTGTGCTTTGCTGCGATGATATGGAGACTACCCCCAGCGGCAATCATTGAGACGACAATATTGAGGATGGGTCCAGGAACGCCTAGCAAGGAAGGTACACTGGTAAACAGCTGTAGCATGAGTCCCAAAGCGGCGGCGGCTGTGGTGACGGTCGTACTAAAATCAATATTGGTTCCAGACTTAGCTCTTCTGTCCGCTCCTCTATCAGTGAGGTCCAGCATAAAACCTGACAGCGTTTTCCAGTTGGACTTTCCCGATCGGTCCATGAGCTATTAGAGCAGTCGTACCCTGATCAATTTAAGGATTTCAAAACCAAGATCCAATCTTTGGACTTCCTGGTATGGAAGGTTTGTGACAGATCAGCCCCGACTTGAAAGAAATTCAAACCAGAGCTGATACAGGACCAATATCAGGTGCTGGTGGCGTTGAAAGAGGTGCGGCTATACCTCCAGGTGATAGGTCAAGGTAGTGGAAGCCCCGCAGTCTAAGGGCTATTGAGCCAGGTTGTTGTTCCAATCGAAACGCAGGGCAGTTGAGGCAAAAAAGGAAAGGTGGGGACGTCGCCCCACCTCAACCTATCGCACAACCACCAGAAATTGTTTATTCGATGATTTCGCCTGTGTTCAGGTCGATCCGGTAAGTGTCTTCGTTGACGGTGATGGATACGATACCATCACCCAGGTAGACAATAGAACCTGTCACCGAAAAGCTTTCGTCCGAGATGTTGGTGCCACTCATACTAAAGTCTGCTGACCCTCCGGTGATCTGATAATTGCCCTTATTGAGTGTCAAATCGCTCAAAGTCATGTCGAGGTCGAAGTCGAAGGTGCTTCGATTACGAATGAGAGACTCGTGACTGCCGGCACTCGAGTAGGTGCCATTGAGTGCGTATTCCGTAGCAGCGATCTCCAGGCCACTGAGGTTCCAGTTACCATTGCCGTTGGTATTGGAGCGGTACCTTGGTGCATCCACTTCACCAGATTGGGTAAAGGAGAAATCCATTTCCGTAGGGATGTTGAACTGGTTGCAAGTCAAGACATAAGTGTAGCTGAGTGCATAATCAAAATTGAGTCCAAGGTCCAAAGGATTTGTTACCGTGAAAGTGGCCGTCGAATCCAGTCCACATGATGTGATACCATCAGTTCGCCCGTTCCCGACGGTCTCTCGCGTAAGTTCCTGGGCGTCTTGTGCGGATTCTTCCAGGGTAGCCGTCAGTCCTTTTGCATCCCCGGCCAGGGAAGCACCAACAATCTCTGCTGTCTCTTCCGAGCTAATAGTTAGGGTGGCCTCAGGGCTTTCTTCGTCGCTGCATGCGGTCATCAGGGTGAAGCATGTCAAAACTGCCAGGGTTTTGGCTATGATGGATGGATTGCTTTGTTGATTCATTGTTTTCATGTTTCGAATTTATGTCTGAGATGGCAGTCAGACCTGAAGGTTTAATTCGTGGTGTGTGCACTTTCAACGTCCGGTAGATTTCCTTCAATGACAGGCGCAGAAGCATCAACCTCCCCAGCGATTTGTAGCTAATTTGCCTTCGAAAACATTTGACCGTCAGCCCATGAGGTGGAACCTCACCCTTGTTCACATCATACTTTGGTCGCTCATGGTGATTTTGGCCCTGGCATTGGTCATCAGTGTCTTTGGGTTTGCTTTCGATCCTATGTTGAAGGTGCCTGTGGTCTATGGCTTCGGTATGGGGCTCTTCTATGGCAATTATTTCTACCTCATGCCCCGGTTGTATTTTGAGGGCCGTTACTTACGCTATTTCCTTGCGTCTATTGTCTTTGTCACCGCGATTATCCTTATGAGGTACTATGTGGAGGAGGTCCTGTTGTCGGCCTACATTAATATCTCGCTTTTAGACAACGACGGCCTTGTAGGTCTAAGGTATGTGGTCAGTTCCGTCAGCTTCTTCCTCCTGGCGTTCGTCTTCCGCATGGCCACAAACTGGATGCGTCGGGAGACCGAGGAATACCAACTCAAAGCGCTAAAGAACGAGACTGAACTGAAAATGCTGAAGAATCAATTGCGGCCTCATTTTTTGTTCAACTCGATCAACAATGTCTATTCCATTGCGATCGAGCACAAGGATGCTACAGCTGCTTTACTGCTGGAGATTTCGCAAATGCTCCGATACCTCATTTACAAAACGGAGAAGGACTCAATCCTGGTAGAAGAGGAAGTCCATTTTCTCAATACCCTGATCAAACTCTATTCGCTTCGCTATGACGCTATTCCTTTCCATGAAGTGAAGGTGGTGGGTAGCATTGCAGGTTACAAAATACCGCCACTGGTGCTGCTTCCTTTCATTGAGAATTTGTTCAAACACGGAGACTTTGAGCAACAACAAGCTACCTGGCTGCTTCGTCTGTCAATCGATGGGGATAAGCTGGACTTCGAAACACAGAACCCCATTAGCTCAGCGAGCACAGATAAAGAGGCTCAATCGGGGATTGGTCTGGAAAATGTACAAAGAAGATTGGAAATGCTGTATCCCGGTGGCTATCAGCTGACCACTGAATCCAAAGGAGATGTGTATCGAGCTATTTTAACGATAGATCTAAATGAGCGATAGATACACCTGCATAATTGTTGATGACGAGCCCCTGGCCCGGCGGTTGATACAGAATTACTTAAGTGATCTTGTGGAACTGGAATGCCTTAAGGAGTGTAAGAATGCCCTTGAGGCCATTGATTTCCTTAGCCAAAACAAAGTCGACCTAATGTTCCTCGATATCCGCATGCCAGGCCTGACGGGAATAGGGCTTTTGGAGAAGGTAGCACATCCGCCACTGACGGTCATTACGACGGCCTACGACGAATATGCAGTTAAAGCTTTCGAACTGGATGTCATCGACTATCTGGTGAAGCCCATTGCTCCCGAGCGATTTGCAAAAGCAGTGAGCAAATTCAAAGACTATCAATACTTTCTTAGAAACCAGCAGAAAGAAACGGAGCAGGTATACCTGCGTACCGGCTACGGCTTGAAGCGTGTGCGGCATGATCAGATCCTGTTCGTGGAGGCCCAAAAGGAATACATGAAGGTGGTGTTGGAGGATCAGCTTCCTGATCTTGTATATATCCGAATGAAGGAGTTGCACGAGCAGTTGGGTGAGGGTTTCGTTCGAATACATAAGTCGTACCTCGTCAATCTGAAGAAGATCGATGGCGTCTCAGGCAACCAGGTACAGGTTGGTGACGATCGCCTAAAAATTAGTCGCAACTATAAGGCCGATGTGATGAGAAGAATTGATGGTTTTCAGCGAGGACGCCAATAATGCAGGGAAAGAAGTGGGTATTTTGACCTTACCTAGAGGTAAGCGATTCTAAGGGTAGGTTGTAGCTACGCTTTTCTATCTCATAGTTTCTTAGCATAGTACGAGACGGTAGTTGAGAAGTAATTGGAAACGTAGAGGGAAAGCTGACCCCTCAATAGGAATGGAGGTGATATTCGAATGTAGATTCTACGCTCAGTGGTGGGGGTCATTGGTGGTGATTGATCATTGGAATTCGAAAAAGTTGTTCTTGCTCTGGAGGGTATTTGTTTATATAATAATTTGTGCAGATGATCAGAGTATTGTCACTGACTTTAATCGCATTATTTATCCAAATCGGGAAAGTCGACCTTATAGGAGAGTTATTTTTAGATGATTTTAAGGTCGGGAATAGTCTTGATGTTTTTCTGTTACATGCTGGAGAGCCTGATTACAGTTCAGTCGTTTTTCATGAGATCTATGGTGAGCAAATCGCAGTATTGACTTATAGCGACTCTGAGTTGAGTTTCCTAGGAGGCAAAATGATTGATTTTTACCTCAAAGATTCTACCTTCAAACTCATGCCTTATGATATTACCGTCGGTACTCATTCCGATCAGCTAAAGGAAGTTTTTGCCCTGTCCTACAAGAACAGAGAAGGGGATGAAGTTGATTATCGAATGTGGATAGCCCTTCATGATACGTCAATTATGTTTGAAGTGAAAAATTCTTATGTTGTTGAAATTGTTTCAAACAGCTCAACTTGAAAGACACTTTAGTTGGCATCACAGTTCTAAGCGTAGGTTGCAGCTACGTTTTTCTATCTTATGCTTTCGTAGCATCGTACCAGACTGTGGTGAGAAGCAATTGGGAATTGTGGAAGGATTGCTATCCTCCATGGGAATGGAGGTGATAGTTGAGCGTAGATGCAATCTACGCTCAGTGGGGGAGTCTTTTCTTTGTTTCTTGAATTGATTTCTTTGGAATAAGTTGATATGCTAAAATATGCACTGATTTACTTGCTTGCATCTCTTTCCTACATGTTCGAAGAAGGGGTTGGTACATTATCAAGTTCTGACGGTTCAGACCCTGCAGAGAGGATAGGATTGATGCAAGTAGGGAATCAAGAGCTACTACAGTATCTAATTGAAAATGGTGTTGTCGAAAAGCACTTCCCCGAAAACAAACCATTGGGTTTTGATTCAATTGCATTTGAAGAATATGCGGTGGGCTATGTGCAAATTGCGTACTATGAATCAAGTGACAGGTGGAATGTTGAGCCTGTATACAACTTACTTTTCCTAAAATCAAATGGTGAGTTTTGCTACAGTATTATACCAAGCTCTTATCCAGATGACTTTGGATTCCTGAAACAAAGTGATTTGCGTATAGTGTTTGAGCACTATTCTTCAGCCGTCGGTTTCAGGAAGTATTACGTTTTTGACAAGAAGAGAAGGGAATTCTGGATTTCAGGTAGATACGATGAATCAGAAACAATAGTCTTTAGGGATGCAGAGGATAATATTGAATTTTTGAGACCCGAAGAGTGCTTCTAGCGTCCAAAGTTTCTCATCCCGGCATAGTTTGAATGAGAATAGTTTCTAAAACGCAGGTTTTGTCTATGCTTTGCGAATTTACCGCTTGGTAGCACTGAATAAGAAATGAAAAGCCATGCATGACAAATGTGGTTTTAGCCTTCTAATACTAGTTCTGGCCCTTGCCTGTGGAACTCCCCACACCAGCGCAAAGGGTGATGGATACGTAGAGATGGAGGGTTTTGAAGAGTTCTTCGAGTCCTTCAAATCAAAATCCGACTTCCAGGCACGTCGTATAAGTTTTCCTCTTGAAGTGGAGACTTACGACATTTTGGATAATAAGCAAACCAGGAGATTAAATTATGGTGACTGGTCTTATATTGATTTTACCAAGGATGCTGATGCCATTAATTTCGAATTGAGTGCTTTTGAGACGGTTATTGAGCATAAGTCCAGTAGTCAAGTGATTTACCTGAGACGAGGTATAGACAATGGAATTAGAATGGTGTATCACTTCGAAAACATTGATTCTAAGTGGTTTCTGACCAAAATCGTTGATCAATCCACTTGACAGGGATACCAACGTTAATGGGCCCTGTTCTGTATAGAACTTTCTAAGCGTAGGTTGCAGCTACGCTTTCCTATCTTATGCTTTCGTAGCATACTTCTAGACGATGGTTGAGAAACAATTGGGAATTGAGAAGGAATGCTGGTCCTCCATCGGAATGGAGATGATATTCGAGCGTAGATGCAATCTACGCTCAGTGGGGACTTTTTAGAGACGATATTTTCTCCCGGTTTGTCATGTCGACCCGAAGTGCAACGCAGGGGAGACATCTTCCTGGCAAAAAAGAAGCCGCTACCCGGCTGGAGACTTCTCGCTGCACTCGAAGTGACGTGGTTCTTTGGTCAGTCCTCTCTATGGTTCGACAGGCTCACCATGACAGGCCCCACCTGGGATTAGTTGGCATCACAGTTCTAAGCGTAGGTTGTAGCTACGCTTTTCTATCTTATGCTTTCGTAGCATAGTACCAGACTGTGGTGAGAAGCAATTGGGAATTGTGGAAGGATTGCTCAGTGGGGGAGTCTTTTGAGCTAACCATGCTACATGACAGGAAAGACCTCTCGTGCCCTCGAGGTGACATTGCGGTTTTGGAGGAGGAATGCGCTACTAAGACGCTATCTAGATGGGCCTTGTTCATTTTAGTGAAAGGATGTAGCAATCAAGAAAACATAAAAAATGTTTGAGATCATTCGAAGTTTAGTTTGGACCTTAACCTGCCCAAGGTGGTAAAAAGACAAAAACTGGTTCCAGCATCTCGTCGACCGTTTGCTTGGATCTTTTGCTATTCACGCTCCCCCCTCATTTAAGGAAAGGCCATTGTAGTTTGTTCGAAGTGAGGTTTTGTACACCATTTAGTTTTTGAAATATTTTTGGTGTACACCTTTGTACACCGTGAGATTTTTTTCTGCCGAATGGTGTACAGTGCTGTACACCGTTTGAGATTTCTAGGAAGAACGGTGTACAAAGCTCTACACTTCAGAGAAAGGCGCTCGCAGTGACGTGGTTCTTTGGTCAGTCCTGTCTATGGTTCGACAGGCTCACCATGACAGGCCCCACCTGGGATTAGTTTGCATAACAGGTCTATGTGTAGGTTGCAGCTACGTTTTCCTATACCATGCTTTCGTAGAATGGTACCAGACGGTGGTTGAGAAACAATTGGGAATTGAGAAGGAATGCTGGTCCTCCATCGGAATGGAGATGATATTCGAGCGTAGATGCAATCTACGCTCAGTGGGGGGCTCACCATGACAGGCCTCACCTGGGATTAGTTTGCATTATAGTTCTGAGGGTAGGTTGCAGCTACGCTTTCCTATCTTATGCTTTCGTAGCATACTTCTAGACGGTGGTTGAGAAACAATTGGGAATTGAGAAGGAATGCTGGTCCTCCATCGGAATGGAGATGATATTCGAGCGTAGATGCAATCTACGCTCAGTGGGGACTTTTTAGAGACGATATTTTCTCCCGGTTTGTCATGTCGACCCGAAGTGCAACGCAGGGGAGACATCTTCCTGGCAAAAAAGAAGCCGCTACCCGGCTGGAGACTTCTCGCTGCACTCGAAGTGACGTGGTTCTTTGGTCAGTCCTCTCTATGGTTCGACAGGCTCACCATGACAGGCCCCACCTTGAATTAGTTTGCATAATAGCGCTAAGCGTAGGTTGCAGCTACGCTTTCCTATCTTATGCTTTCGTAGCATAGAATCAGGCGGTAGTTGGGAACCCAATTGGAAATTGTGGAAGGATTGTTATCCTCCATCGGAATGGAGGTGATATTCGAGCGTAGATGCAATCTACGCTCAGTTAAACAGGTCGTGTCGGTCCGAAGTGCAGCGCAGGGGAAACATCTTCCTGGCAAAAAAGAAGCTGCTATCTGGCTGGAGACTTCTCGCTGCGCTGGAAGTGACGTGGTTCTTTTTGGGAGCCAACACATTGTCTTGTCTATGCTTCGACAGGCTCACCATGACAGGCCAATGACTGCACATAAAGCGGTTAGATACGCTACGTGACTAGAAAGACCTCTCGTAACCTCGAGGTGACACACGGTTTTAGGTGGTATTTACGGTAAGGCGTGGCGGAAGTCGCCCATTGCGGCTGTCACCCTGAGCCGGGTCGAAGGGTAGATCAGACGCTTGAATAGTGGCCTCTGGCACTGTCTATGGTTCGACGAGCTTACCGTAACAAGTCAGTGTGATACTGCGGTCTGAGGATTAAAGGGCAGTGTGAAGACAAGCCTTGGCCTGCGTGTAAGGTGGCGGGGGCGAAGGCTGAGCAGCCCGCAGGGGGGTAGTGAGTGGGCCAAGGGGGAGGTTGTGAGGCCCCAAAAACAAAAGGTGGGGACAAAGCCCCACCTCCATTTGCAACCGGTATCAGATTCCCTACTCATACTTCAAAGACTCCACAGGATTGGCCCGTGCGGCTTTGATGATCTCCCAACCCATGGTCATCAAACTGATGGCCATGATGATCAAAGAAGGGAATAGGATTACGTCTAGTGATAGCGGCGTGCGATAAGAAAAGCCATCCAACCAGTATTGAGACATGCCAAAGGCTGCTAAAGGCACGGAGATCAGGCTGGCAATGCCAATGAGGATCAGGAAGGTGGATACCAGCATGAAAACGATCTGGCCCACACTGGCACCCAGCACCTTGCGAATGCCGATCTCCTTGATTTTGCGTTGCGCCATGTAGGACGAGAGTCCGTAGATACCAAAGCAGGTCAGCAGGATGGCCAGGACAGTGAAGTTCTTCGTCATACCTGCCACCTGTGTTTCTTTCTCATACATGCGGTTGAACTCGTCGTCGATGAACCAGTAGTCAAAACCAAAATCAGGGTATATCCGACGCCAGGTGCTTTCCATGAAATCCATTTGCGCACTGAAATTGCCAGGCATGAGTTTCACATGGATGATTCTGTCCATGGGTTGGGGGCGTGGTACAACGACCAATGGCTCGATTTCGTGGTAGATAGACTGGTAGGGGAAGTCCTTCACTACCCCGACGATGGTTCCTCGGAGGGCATTGCTGAAATCTGTATCCCCCACGAAGTTCAGGTTCAGGGGTTCCCAGATGTCCATGCCGACGAGTTCCTCAGGCCGCATATTGAGCTGCCGTGCGGCGGCTTCATTGACGATGAAGGAGGTGGAATCGGCTGTGTTTCCATCTTCGAAGTACCGACCGGCGATCAGCTCCATGTCGAAGGTCACAGGGAAATCGTAATCGCCATTGAGCCTGTTCCATCGCATGACTTCATCTCCCAACGAGGGTAGCTTATAATGCATGTTGATGGGGCCGAAATAATCCAGTCGTGGCAGGTGGTTGGCGAGGGTGACCGACTGAATATTGGGATTGGTCAGCAACTCACTTTTGAATACCTGGTACTTCTGTAGCGTGGCAGGACCGTTGAAGCCACCGTAGCGAACGGAAACGATTTGTTTGCCTGATTCATTCAATTTCGAATCCACCATCAGTCCCATCTGCTTGACGACAATGAGACTGGCGGCAATCAACATGATAGAGATAGCGAATTGCAACGTGGTCAGTACCTTTCTGAAGAGCCCGGAAGTGGACTTCTGCTTGACATTGCCTCTGAGCACGGCAGCAGGCTCGAAACGAATCATGGAGAAAGCCGGATATGAACCCGCAACGACGGTAGTCAGCACCAGGGTAACTACAAACGTGAGCAGCACTTGCCAGGAGAATATATCCAGGAAGGTGAAATCTTTGTCGGTAATACCATTGAAGTAGGGAAGTAGCAGCAGTACCAGGACCAATGCCACAAAACCTGAAGCCAGCACGGTGAGGAGGGACTCCATCATGAATTGCGCGATCAGGTAGAATCGGGTACTTCCGAAGGTCTTTCTCAGGCCGATTTCCTTTGCCCTGCGGATAGATCTTGCAGTCGTCAGGTTGATGTAGTTGATGCATGCCACCGCCAAAATCATAATGGCTATGGCGATGAAGACATACACATAGCGGATGTCCGCGGACTTGGAACCAAAGGACCAGTCCACTTCCTGATCGAAGTGCAGGTCTCGCAGGTTGGCAATCAATACTTTGTACTCAAAGTCCAGGTTGTTGGTAGAGATGAAATCGTCCACTCTTCCTTGCAGGTCTTCCTGGATGGTCTCGATATCCTCGGGGTTGCTACAGACAAACATCATCTCGGAAAATTCCCCAAAACCCGGAGTGATATTGTCAAACTGTTCAGGGTTCTCGACAAACTGCCTAAGCACATCGTGATTCATTAGGAATTCCGGCTGCAAGTGGTTGTTGGCTCGGAAATCCTTGACAACGCCGGTGACTTCAAGGTTCACTTCAGTACTGTCGGTGGCCCACATGTGTGATACCGTCACAATTTCTCCGATTGGATCATTGGTACCGAAGAGCTTCTCAGCAGAAGATTCGGTCAGGACCATGGAATTGATTTTTGGAAGCAGATCGTCCCGGTTGCCTTTAACCGGCTCCACCGCCAGCAACTCCTGGAAATTGTCCTCAATCCAAAGAATATCCTCTGTCATGATGATCTTGTCCGTGGCTTTGTGGTGCAGGGAGGTGGGCATGCCGAAAATTTGAAAGCCGGTATTTTCAGTGACACTGGGGTAGGTCTCCGTCAGGTAGTTGTCCCAACCTGCGGGTCCTCCGGGTGAGGAACCATTGAAACCATTGGGCGAGCTGAATTCATAGCCGATGCGATAGGTCTGGTCTGCTTGCGGATGCATGGCGTCGAAGGATAGTTCATCAATGCAGTACATGATGATCAAAAGGGCTGCCGAAATGCCGATGCTCAATCCGAGTATGTTCAACAGACCGAAAGAACGGTGATGCAGCAAATTACGCAGGGCCAACTTGTAGATGATACGAAGCATAGGAGAGGGAGTCTAATGGTTTCTCAATAAAACGAAAGGAAGCGCAAAGCCAGGGTCTTGACATGTAAAAAGATGTTAAGCATTGTAAAAAAGCATAATTGACAAAAGTCCATACAATGCGATGGAGCGCAGGTTCAATAGGGTCAAATTCATTGGAACCTGTCTTCGGTTGCTTCGGACCCCATTTGGGCTGTTCGTGCATGAAATTCCAGTATCCGGGGCTATCAGATCGTGAGATTTGCTGAACCTTAAATCGAAGTAAAATGTCGAAACTTGTCATCGCACTGTTTTTTGTATTCAGTATCTCCAGCTTAGCCTCTCAGGCGCAAAATCCTCGCGGAGGTATGGCGCCTCCGGAATTTGATGCTGAAGAAGCGGCTGGCCTCATAAGTTTTGATATTGATGAGGTGATCAAGAAGTTGAAAGTCTCAGAAACTGGGGATAAGCGAAGGGTAGCAGAGGCTCTGAGTGCATACAATGTGAAGGTCTATGAACTGTCAGTGACACATGGCGCTACATTGCAGAACCTGGAAGCTGAATTCGACGAGAACGTAAAAATCGCGATGCAAAACAGAGATCGCAGTCGGATGAATGGGGTGAGGGAGCGTATCAAGCTCATCATTCCTCCGATCAGGAAAGAGGTGATGGCAGCAGAGAATGTCCTCAACCAATCCATGGCCACGATTCTCGACGACAAGCAAAACAAATCGTGGCTGAAGTACCAGCGACGGCAAAACCCGCTACCGGCGATGTCTGCCGGAAGGTGAATGGGAAACTTCGAATTGCTGTAGTTCTTTTTCTGGGGTGAGTACCCTTCCCCACTTACGTGGCTTCGGAGGCTATTCATCCCTTAGGGATTTCACAGGGTTGGTCACAGAGACGCGATAGGTTTTGCTGAAAATGGATAGGAAGGCCACGGCAACGATCAGCAAAGCCGGCGCAAGAAAGAGCCAGGGCGAAAGCACCACCTGATAGGTGAAATCTTCGAGCCACTGTCGCACAATCCAGAAGGTGAGGGGTAGGGCGAGTAGGAGGGATACCATCACAAGTTTCATGAATTGGCTGGAGACCAGAAAGATGACTGATTGTATGCTGGCTCCCAAGACCTTGCGGATACCGATCTCCTTGGAGCGTTTCGTGATTGTGAAGGAAGCCAAACCAAACAGGCCCAGGCAGGCAATCATGACGGCAAGGACGGTCAGTACTGCAAAAACCTGTTGAAACTGGACATCACTTTGGTACTGCTTGTCAAACTCCTGGTCTAGCCAGAAGAAATTGAATGGATTATCAGGGAAGTGTCGTTTGTAGACTTCTTCCAGCTGGGCGGCCTGTGCCAGCGGCGATCCATTGCTGGTTTGGATACTCATAAGCCAGGCTCCGTCCTGGGTGGGTGCAAAAATCATCGGTATCAGCGGATCCTTTGGACTGAATTGATGAAAGTCCTCCATCACACCAATGATGGTTCTTCGTTCGCCCCAAAACCCCACCTGTTTACCGATGGCTAACTCGGCTTCAGGAATGCCCCAGACCCTTAGGGCCTCCTCATTTACAATCAGCTTACCGGCGTTTTCCCCTTTGACAAAGTTCTCACCTGCTGCCAACTCCATGCCCAACACACTGAGGAATTCATGGTCGATTTGGTAGATATACATGTTGTTGTTGTGTTTCTCCACGGCATCGACAGGGTTGACTCCCATGGACGTGCCCATGACATGGGCAGGCATACCCGGGACGGCATCCGAAAGTGCCACATTGACAAATGGCGCCTGATTGAGAACCTCTCCTTTGAAAGCCTCGTAGTTCTCGGCCGTCCAGTTCTGGTCCGGGGTATAGATCACCATGACGTTCTCGCCTTTCAGCCCCAGGTCTTTGTTCCGCATGTAGTTGAGTTGTTGGCTCGCGGTGAGTGTCTGTACCAGCAAGAAGACGGTAATTCCAAATTGTAAGACAACCAGGGCCTGCCGTAGCCGATTTCCCGCTATGGAGTGGGCGTATTTGCCTTTCAGCACGTCAGAGGGTTTGAAAGAAGAAAGCACAACTGCGGGGATGCTGCCACTGACGAAAGTGCAGATTAGAATGATCACTGCAAAAAGCAACCAGTATTGGTTTTCGACCAGGGGGTTCCAATCACCAGGAAGTTGGGCAAGGTTGCGGAAGTAATTCAGGAACAGGGTAATCAGGCCAATGGCCAAAGCTCCTGAAGCAGCAAACATCAAAATACTCTCCATATAGAACTGGGAGATCAACTGGGCCCTCGTAGAGCCATGTATCTTACGAATGCCTACCTCCCTGGCGCGATCAAGGGCCTGAGAAGTGGCGAGGTTGATGTAGTTGAAAAGTGCAATTAATATGATCAATAGGGATACTCCCAACATGAAATAGACAGTATCGGCATTGCCGTTGGGTTCTGCTTCGAAGGATTTGTTGGAATACAGGTGAATGTCCTTCATGGGTTGGGCCAGTACTTTCTCGGAAGACAGAAGATCCTGTTCCCGCAATTCTTGGTTCAGTTGATCCAATCGGCTTAGGAAGCTCCCATACTGCGTCTTATCGGACAATTGCAGGTAAGTGAAGGTGTTGTTGCCGTCCCAGTTGTCATCGGTTTCTTCATAAACGTCCTTCAGTGTTTCGTAGGAAAGGAGCATGTTGAATTTCAGATGCGTGTTGGCCGGCGGATCAGCAATGAGACCAACGACCTCAAGTGTGAAGTCGTCGCTGGTGATTTCCATGGTCTTTCCGACGACGTCCTCAGTGCCAAACATCTTCCTGGCCTGGGATTGAGTAAGGACCACTTCCCATGGCGCGAGGAATGCCTCTTCTTGATTGCCTTGCAGGAAGGGGTAGTGGAACAGTTCGAAGAATGCGGGGTCTGCTCCATACATCTTCGACTCTCTGAAGTAACTGTCTCCTACTTTTAGGGTGAGCTCATCAATGTGATAGGCTCGGGTGAACGCTTTGACCTGGGGGAATTCGTTCTTGATTTTTGGACCCAAAGGGGGGTAGGTCTCGCAATCCTGCTCAAATACCACGTCACCGTCAAGGTAATCCATCGTGACGCGTATGAGCTCGTCGGCATTGGGATTGTAGGATTCATAGCTCAATTCGAATCGAACGTACTGGATGATGAGCAAGGCGATAGCGAGGGAACTTGCCAGGCCCAGCAGGTTGATGGCCGTATACGTCTTTCCTTTTCTCAATATTCGAAAAGCTATTTTGAAATTGGTTTTGATCATGGTATATGTATTGAGTTTTTGAAGGATTCGTGGGGTGCCTACAAGGTTTTGGCGCAAGAGCCTCAGACACTCCCAAATATATTTTCTACCGGCTCTGGCCGATGACATGCTCTCCAGGTCGTCAAGGAACACTTCGTGGATATCGCCCTCAAGTTCTTCCAGGTAGTCCGATTTGATCACCCGCTTCAGAAGCTTAAGCGGCCATTGTGGTGGCATGGTGGGCGTTTCGGCGTTCATGGTGTGAGAAAATTGAAAACCTTGGAAGGTACAGCTTGCCAGAGGTCGTAGCGCAATTCCTTGAGTTCGGAGAGGACCTTGAGTGCATAGGGAGTGGCGGCGTAAATTCTTTTGCGCTTACCACCCCGACGTTGTGTGGCCTCGCCAAATTGGGAGGTGAGAAAGCCTTTTTCTTCCATTCGTTTCAGAGCGGATTGCACGGAGCCGACGCTGAGTTGCTCCTTGAGACGACGTTCCAGCTCGCGCTTGATCTCGACGCCGTAGGCATTTTCCTGGAGGACCACTACTGTGAGCAATACAAATTCCTCAAATTCCCCGAGTTTGGTCTTTTTCATCGGTTATATTATTCGTAATTGCAGTAAATATAGTTTCATTTTATTCGTAATTGCAGTAAATATTATTTAAAAAGCATGAGGAGCATTGCAAATGGCAGCAAGCAACCATTTAGGATGAATTGTCATCCACGAAAAAAGGCAATGCTCAAATAGAGGCTATACTGCTATGGTTCACACTTTACTGCTTACACTGCACATCGGAGGGGGTTGTACGGCCATCTTCACAGGATTTCTTTCTATGGTTTTTCGCAAAGGGGGCAAGTCTCACCGACTATTGGGCACGATATTTTTCTATGCCATGATCGCGATGGCCGGATCGGCGACCTATCTGGCATCGTTTGTTGTATTTGAAAAAATCAACATGGCCATAGGCCTTTTCACGCTTTACCTGGTGCTAACAGGGAAATGGGCGGCTTCGAATCGAAGCGGCAGGGTAACGAACCGGGATCGACTGGGTAGCCTTTTCGTGCTGCTGCTATTCCTGGCTTTCACAGGTCTGAGCATCATGGCCATCAGGAGTGGCGAGACGGCGATTGATGGCGTCTATGTGGAGGCCTATTACGTCTATGCTGTGCTGGCATTGCTGGCCTTGATTCTTGATCTCAAAGTGACACTGGGAGGAGGCGTATTGGGTGCCCATCGGAATGCCCGTCACCTTTGGCGGATGATCCTTGCACTATTTATTGCTTGTGGGTCTTTCTTCCTGGGGCAACCCCAGGTATTTCCTGAATTCATACGAAGCTCCGGAGTGCTGAACATTCCCGTGCTGCTGGTGGTGGTGTCCCTGTTCTACTGGCTGGTCCGGGTTTACATTGGGAAGCGATTCAAGAGAAAAATGCAAATGGCTTGATTTTTACCAGTCGAAGGGAGAAACAGCTCTGGGCAGCGGCGACACTTACCCTGGCCGGGATTTATGGGACGCTACCCATTGCCAGGCCATTATCTGCTACACTAAGGGAAAGGGGACTGTTAGAGGCAGGTTTTGTCCTGGCTATGCTCCTCATCGTAGGGAGCATTGTTGTCTACGCATGGAAGTCTGGTCACGGTATGGCTTATTTCGGGACGCTGGCTGTGGTAGGAGCGGTATACCTATTGGTGATCATCAGAATTGAAATCCCTGAGGAACGGACCCACCTGATCGAGTATAGTGCGCTTGCACTACTTATCTACCAGGCCCTTTTGGCAAGGGAGCCACCAAAGATCAGTCGCATCAAGCTGGCCTTGTTGGCAGTTGTTGTAGCCTCCGTATTCGGAGCGATCGATGAGGGAATACAATGGCAACTTCCCAACCGAATATTTGACGTACGCGATATTCTTTTCAATGTCCTGGCTAGTGCGCTTGCAGTAGGTGCCAACGTCGTCTTATCCATGCTTGCTGGAAGCCAAGGATCAAAATGATCAGAACTGCAACTTGAGTCAGGATGTGATATGAGAAAAGCCATTGCATGGGTGGCTTAGTCATTCGAAATTACCGGAGGGGGCGTCCATTCTCAAGTTTTGACCTATTTACTCATCATATTGGCTGTAGCGTGCTGGGCTTTCACTTTTGTTGGCATCAAGGATGCCTTGCAAGCATTCAGCCCGCTGACGATCGCTTCAGTGAGATTTCTGGTCGCGACGGCAACCTTGATGATTCTGGCATGGTTTGACAGTGACATCAAATTGAGCTGGCGCAAGGCCAGACCTTTTTTCCCGTTGGGCATTGTTCTGGCCGGAAATCACCTATTGCTCAATTATGGTATTCAACATATTACTGCGGGAGAGACGACCTTCCTGGTGAGTACTTCCCAATTGTTTCAGATCTTACTGGCCGCCTGGTTTCTCCACGAATGGGTTTCCTTGCGTTTTGTTCTGGGTATGTCCATGAGTTTTTTGGGTGTGGCCATCATTGCACTGGTCAATACGCATGGGCTTTCGTTCAATTACGGTATTCCATTGGTACTGGGGGCAGCGCTGCTGAATGCCGTCTTCTTCATCATGCAAAAGCCACTTCTCAGGGAAAATCGGCCCAATGAGATCATTTTCTATGCCCTGATCATCACGACTGTCTTGCTACTTCCTTTTGGCTGGGCCGGGCACCAGGGTCTGATGCAGGCTGAAGGTAGATTGAGCCTGATCCTGGTGTTTGTGGGTCTGGCGACCGTCCTGGCCCACCTGTCCTGGACGAGGGTGCTCGCGACGATGGAAGCGTCCCGAGCGGCAATGTTTTTGTTTTTGGTGCCCGTTGCGACCCTGATCTTGGGGCATTTCTGGCTTGGGGAGTGGCCGACCTCATGGTCCCTGATCGGCGGGCTGTGTATTGTAACAGGAGTCTTTGTATCGAACTTGAAATACTATCGCCATGAAAAAGATACTAGTAGTCGGCGCCACAGGCATGCTGGGTATGCCCGTGGCTCAGAAACTGAAAGAAAAATTCGAAGTTCGTTTACTGGTGAGAAGTCTAAGCAAGGCCAAGCACCAGCTGGGTGAAGATTTTGAATATATCGTAGGGGATGTGTTCAATCCCGAATCATTGGATGTGGCCTGCCATGGCGTTGCAGGTGTTCATATCAACCTTTCCGGTGAAAGGGAGGTAGAAGGCGTGAAAGCCATCGTTGATGCAGCAAAGGCCAATGATCTTAGGCGAATTACCTTCATTTCGGGATCTAATGTTTCGGAAGAAACGATCTGGTTTCCATTTGAGAAACGCAAATACGATGCCGAGCGCGCGATCATGGACAGTCGTATCAACTATACCATCTTCCGACCTACCTGGTTCATGGAATCCCTGCCGCTATTTGTAAGGGGCAAGCGCGCCACCACTTTTGGTGACAATCCTGCGTTGTTTCATTTTGTGGCTGCTGAAGACTACGCCAATATGGTTTCTGTGGCTTATCTGCGTCGCGAAGCAAGGGACCGGATTTTCTATATCTATGGGCCGGAGAGCTTTCGATTCAAAGATGCCCTAGAGCAATATGTTCATGTGGTTCATCCGGAAATCAAGTCCGTCAGCGTAGTACCCTATTTCGTAGGGGCATTGATCGGTTTGGTTACTGGCAAGAAGATGCTTCGTGATGTGGTGCAACTGATGAAGTTCTTTGAGAAAGTGGGAGAGTTGGGGGACCCCACAGCAGCCCAAAGGGTGTTGGGTACACCTAAGATTACATTGGAAAAATGGATTCAACAAATGAAAGCGCGTAGGCTTAGGGGATCGACGACCATCACCATGCCCTCGAAGCCTTCCGTCGTGCAACCAACTTATTAGGGATATTAATTACGTCATAAACATTCAATGTCATGAAGCGACAGATATTATTACTATGTGTATTAGTGGCTTATTTGTTCGGGTGTTCGCAAGGACCTCGCGAGCTGTATGTCTATCAACAACCTCAAGATCTGGCGGATGGATTGTCGGTGGGAAGCATGGTGGAGATGGGTATGGACGAAGGGGCCATTGCCAACGCTGTTGACCGAATTCGAATGGGTAGATTTAAGGAAGTACATTCGATGTTGATCTACAAATCCGGAAAACTTGTGGTAGAGGAATATTTCCCAGGTCACGACTTCAGATACGATGCACCCGGACATCGTGGCACATGGACCCAGTGGAACCCTGAACTGGTTCACGATATACACTCAGTCACAAAGAGCATCACCTCGGCATGTATTGGGATAGCTTTAGATAAGGGTTTCATCGAGGCAGTTGATCAGTCCATATTTGATTACCTGCCAGACCACCAGGCTTATCGTTCGGAAGGCAGGGAGGACATCACCATTGAGCACCTGCTCACCATGACCTCCGGCTTACCCTGGTACGAATGGGGGTCTTCTTACAACAACACCGAAAATCCAGTAGTCGCGGTGTGGTATTCCGACAAAGATCCCGTCAGCTTTACGTTTCATGCACACATGAAACACGAGCCTGGTACGCACTATTCCTACTATGGTGGATCCCAGGTGGTCTTGTCAGAAATACTTAAGAACGCCACAGGCAAAGACATTGATCAATTCTCTCGTGAGTATCTATTTGAACCCCTGGGCATCGATACCGTCGACTGGTACCTACAGTTTCCCAATGGAGTCTACGAAGCGGCGGGGAGCCTCAGGATGACACCCAGGAGCATGCTCAAAGTGGGAGTTACCTACCTCAACGATGGTCAATGGCAAGGTCAACAGGTCATTTCAAGTGATTGGGTAAGAAAATCGGCCACCAACTATCGCGACTTCGAGATTGACGTACCTGGTACGGACGGTAGAAACCTGGGCTATGGCTACTCCTGGTGGATAGCGAGTTTCTACACAAAGGGCAAACGTATCAACGCCTTCGAAGCAGGAGGCTGGGGTGGACAAAAGATTTTTGTCATTCCCGAACTGGAAGCAGTGGTGGTCTTCACAGGCAGTACTTACACCTCTAAGACCAAGCTCTTCACGCTAATGAAAAGGTATGTTGTGCCTGCACTGATGGAGTAGCACATGGATGAGTTGCTTGGTAGGCATCTCTCAGGCAAGGGCCAATTCACTAGGTTTCACTGTCACTACCCATTAACTTGGGGCTAGTCCAGTGTGAGTCTGAATTAGATCCATATGAAGAGAGTCCTTGTTATTGTCGTGATCTCCATCGTTGCCATCGGGATTGTACTTTTTGTGCTTGCCAAAATTATCATGAGCGGTGAGGCATTCGGGGATAAAATGGATGCTGAGAGTCTCGACCGGGCAATGGATTCACCTCAATTTGTGGAGGGTAAATTCCAAAATGATCCCGAGGCACTCGACAATGACCTCTGGGTAAACTTCAAAGACATGCGCGGTGGTCAGAATAGGGTTCCTCCAGGCCCTTTTCCGATGGACCGTCCACAGATTTCGGAGGTCGTCGGTGACGAGCTCAAGGCTACCTGGTTTGGACATGCAACTGTATATGTGGAGATGGACGGGAAGCGGATAATCACCGACCCAATGCTATCCAGCCATGCTTTCCCAATCAGGTTTTTGGCCCCGGAACGTTTCAACCCTCCACCGATGACGGTGGATGAGTTGCCACCTGTGGATATTGTCACCATTTCGCACGATCATTTTGATCACCTGGACATGCCGACAGTAAAGGCGCTGGCTGATGGTGGCAGTCAATTTTTCGTGGGCTTGGGGATCAAAGCCCACCTCATGAGATGGAAAGTACCTGAGACGCAAATCAGTGAGATGGATTGGTGGGAAAGTCTGGAATTTGAAGGCTTTCGCATTCACTGTACGCCTGCCAGACATTATTCCGGGCGAACGGGTATGAATAATTCGACGCTATGGACGTCATGGGTGATAGAAGGTCCCAATCACAAAATCTTTCATAGTGGCGATTCCGGATATGAGTCACATTTCAAGGCAATTGGTGAGCGGTATGGTCCTATTGACATGGCGTTCATCAAGGTCGGGGACTACGGCATGGATCTCGGCTGGCGGGATATCCACATGTTCACGGAGTACTCCATCGAGGCAGGCAGAGATGTCCGAGCCAGCCTGTTTTTCCCCATTCATTGGGGTACATTCAACCTGTCCTTTCATGATTGGTATGAGCCAATCAATCTGACAGTGGAGTTTGCCAGAAAGAAAAATGTAGCATTAGTTACGCCGAAGCTCGGTCAGTCGATCCGATTTGGAGATAAAATCGACAACGAATCCTGGTGGAAGGACCTGGAGGCCTTAAGCAAATCCCAAAGCGATCAGTAAGAACTCAGCAAGCCGCGTAAGCTCATCCCAGCGTGGTCACGGTCACAGTATCTGATTTACCTTTCAATTCCAGAGGTCCCAGGTTTCTGAAGTGAAAAAGCGCGCCACGCTCGTCTAATTTGCCGGCCAATGTCTCAGAAACCAGTATGTCAACGCCCAATTCATTGCATTTGGACTGTATTCTTGCCGTGGTGTTAAGGACGTCCCCCGTGTAGACAATTTCGCGCTTGATGACACCAATTTCCCCGGCGATCACCTCCCCGGCATGCAAACCCGCTTTGAATTGGGGCATCACACCATATTTGGATTGGAATTTGGATGCATTCCGATTTAGCAACTCCTTCATGGCTTTGAAGCAACGTATGCAATTGCCTTGCTTAAGGCCAAGTGCCATCGGCCAGGTGACTACGACCTCATCACCTACGTATTGGTAAATTTCACCCTTGGTGACCATAATCCCTGGTGTCGCGGTGCTAAAGGTGTCACTTAGAAATTCGAAATAGCGTTCCTCTCCCAGTTCTTCGGCAATTGTCGTGGAGGACTTAAGGTCCATGAACATGAAAATCCGTGATTCTTTCTTTGGTCGAAAGTACTTACCTAGCAAAAATGAGCCGAAAACGCCCGGTCCAAATTTTTCCCGTATCAACAGAAAGGTCAGCGTGACAAGCATGACACAAAGCCAGAATATGAAATTTGGCAGGAGCGCGATGTTGAAAATGGCCGGCAAGATGGCTTTGTGAAACGGTTGACCGTGAAGGGGCGAGTCTGCACCATCATACGTGGTGATCGCGATGAACGTGAGCAACACATAGAGCCCACAATACCATGCGAACATATATCCGATGGCTTTGATAAATGGCAGGCTCCTCAACCATTTCTCCCAAATGAACACCAATGCAGTACCACCTAGTAATCCACCTAGCAACAGCGATACCAGCATATTTCTCACCAGTGGTCCGTGGGGGTAGTTTTCGATGCACTCGCGATCCAATAGGATGAAAAAGCGATCAAAATATTGATAAAAGGATACCAACAGCCAGAACAGGGTGATCCAGATGACAATCACCACCTTCTGCCAAAAAAATTGGCGCGTAAGAGCTCTCTGTTCAATGGCACTTTCCATGTTCAATAAGTTAGGGTAATTGTGGCACTTGAAATTGCGAATACAGATGAAAATACTGCGAGAGTAATGTCTGTAATGGCTCAGGTCCAGCAATGCATGAACCTTCAAGCGGTGGGTCAAGGTGTTTTCTGAATAAACACCCCTTGTCAATAACTAACCGGAAAAGACCGGTAAAGCCTTTGCGATGATCGATCAACTGCCCATTTACTCCAGCACCGTAGCCTGGTGCTTCCTGGGTTGTTTGCTTATGTATTTTTTAGGAAGGTGCTTCTTCAATGCCTTCACAAATAGATGGTAATCTACCGTGATGGTGTGGCGTGGTGTCTTGATTTGCCTAAGGTGGGGGTGAGCAGCTTCCTGTTCGCAAAGTGCTTTGATATTGGATGGACGCTGCCACTTTCCGGATATCGCCCTGGCTGCTAACTTGCTTTGTAGTTCTGATCCCGGCCAGATACACCCGAGCGGTTGAAACATGCCTATGAAGTATAGGTTTTCATGTTCAGGATGAAACATCTTCAGGTAGAGGGGTACGTCACCTTCACTGTAGTTGATTAGCTCTTTATCAAAAAATGGGTGAGCCAGCACAAATCCAGTGCAAGCCACGATCACGTCGAACTCATCGGAGGTGCCGTCCTTGAAGTGAACGCGGTTGCCCTCATAACGCTCAATATCGCCCTTTGGCAGGACCTTGCCATGACGAAGCTTGTGTAGCAGTTCATCATTGATGGTAGGGTGGGTGCCACTGACTCCCTGCTGGGGTTCAGGCAGACCGTACAATTTATTTGGACCCAGGAACAGCCTGACAGTCATTTCGGATAAGAAGTATTTCAGCCTGGTGGGAAGAAATGCCATTTTTGAAGCTACCACATCGCTGGGTTTGCCAAACAGGAACTTGGGAATGATTCGGTAACCTCTTCTCCAGCTGATCGTGGTCTTTTTGCTCACACGACTTGTTTCGACGGCTACGTCACAAGCCGAGTTGCCACCACCAATGACGAGAACACGCTTGTCCTTGAATGGTGCCGCTTTCTTGTAGTGATGGGAGTGTAGCAACTGGCCGGTGAACTCTCCAGGATAGTTAGGGTACCTTGGCTGCCAGTGATGACCATTGCAGACGACCAGGTCAGTGAAGGTCTCCGTACTAGTTTGGCCATCTTTTTCGGTGGTGACCTTCCAGTCTCCATTTTCTCCACGCTCGCAATGTCTCACCAACGTGTTGAACTGTATAAAAGGGTAGAGGTTGAACTTCCGGGCGTAGGCCTGGAAATACCTCCTTAGCTGGTCATGAGAGGGGTAATCGGGGATGGCAGCTTCGAAATCGTCGAATGTGAAATCGGCGTATTGCGACAGTGTCTTGGAGCTGATGATGTGTGTTGTGTCGAAAACACTTGAGTGACTTTCGTCCTCACTGTAGATCCAGTTGCCACCTACGTCCGCATTAAAATCATAGGCCACGACTTCCAATTCCTCATCAATCAAATTTTTGATGGCAGTGATTCCGGAAGGACCTGCCCCGACGACACACACGCGCCTCATTTCGTCTTCACTTTTGTTTCCAGTAAAAACAAGTCTAATGAAAAATGATGACAGTAGTGTGACTAGGAACCTGCGAAGGCGTGGCTAGGTTAACTCACTACGGAAACTCGTGGCGAACAAGATGATCATGAGCAAAAAGAAGAAAGCGTAGGGCTGGGCACCCAATGGATCCTGGAAATGAAGGAATGGGAGGAATTCGCCGAGCAGATAAGGCCCGTTTCCGATGAGAATCCCCCAAAAAATCCATTGAGCTGCACCTTTTGCGTCACCCCCCAGTTTTGGGTATCTGATGAAGAATATTACAAAACCTACGAGTCCATACAGTGTGACCGTTGCCATCTCCACAACCTGAAAAACGGGTAATAGGGCAGGGTCTCTCAGACTGAAGAAAAGCAGGCCAAGCCCCAGGAGTCCTGGCAAGTAGACCAGGGTGAAAGAGAAACGACTGAGGGATTTGTCCAGGAAGGTCAAAAGAAAATGCAGCAGGAAGCTACCCATGAGCATGGAAATCAATAAGTAGGCCCCTTGCAAATAACCTTGCAGTGTATGAGAAAACTGGGGAAAGTATCCCCAGTGAATCCCCATGGAACAACAGTAAAGTGCAAAGACAAGTGACTTATAACTATGGACTTTGAAGTGCAATACAGTCCCGATAAGGGTGCATAAGATCCCCATAACTCCAAAGAGCTGGGTAAGTAGGGTTTGATTTGGCGGTGCACCCAGGGCATGGATGGTGGTGAAGGTGAAATATCGCCAGGCCAACACCAAGGCTAATAAGACTTGAACGATGTAGTTGCTCCTTTTCATGGGTATTATAGGTTACGGTCCAGAATTTCGCGCAGGTTGGCGTCCATCTCCGGATCCCGACCGCTGTTGATGTAAAGAATTTTGCCTTCCTTATCGATGAGAACTACCAATGGTAGTGCAGCAATCTTGAAGCTCTTGGCCACCGCCGCGTCCATGTCAAACAATACCTCATAGTGATTGAGGTTTTTTCGGTTGAGATAGTCAGCGATATTGACCTTGGGAGATTCCCAGACATTGACACCATAGACATCCAGCGCACTGGTCCCATAGTCCTTTTTGATGTTGTCGATGATGGGCATGATCTGCCAGCAAGGACTGCACCAGCTTGCCCAGAAGTCCAGGAGTGTCAATTTTCCTTGCTGTTGGCGGCTGGTAATCGACTCATTGGCGCCATTCTTCAAGAGCCATTCAGGAGCTTGTTCACCCACGGCAACCTTGCGCTGGTTTTCATCTACCACGGTAAGCCCCTGGGTAGGAACTTCAAAGGCTGTGGAGGGAAGCGTTGCATTGATACGTACATCGGACATCTTGAAGACAAATCCACCCTGGGTGTCAGGGTTCTTATTCTCCTGGAATTGGCCGTAAATGAGATTGTCGGATTTTCCGAAATACCAAAAGTTACGATCTCCCCAGGGATTGTTCATGGAGACGATATGACAATCGGTGCCATCGATAGTCTCCGAGCCTTCATAGTTTAGGGAGGAATCTTGCAGCCCCATGGCAAAAGCATTGGGCATCAGGAATTCCCGGAAGACAGCGTACCAGGCGTAGGACATCAGGTGCTGAGAACCTCCTGATACAGAACCTTTCTTCAGGACTTTGGCCTGGGTGTCTGCAAGTTTGAGTTGATCTCCATTGGTGTAGATGTATTCGGTATTTTGGATCTGTCCCGACGCATCATGGGTATTCAGTACCACCAGGAGCTGCAGGCCCTGCTGCTTGTCCAGTACCACCTCGCCGGAGAACTTACCGAAGGTCTTGCCCCAACCTTCGTAGGTGTAGCTGTATTGCAGTGTCCGTGTCTGGTTATTCTTCTCATTGACGTCTTTGAGGATTTTCAGGGCTTGTTCATTTTGGGCTTGACTGAGCAGGGTCGAAAAAATCAGTGTTAGAAAAAAGTACGTTCGTTTCATCGTTGAATTTTTGATGGGAGAAACGATCGCGTGACTTCGGAGGGGCCAATATTTATAATAATTGACCCCTCATAGCATTTGAAATGGTTACTTTGAAAGGAATGGACTTATCAGCATGGTACCTGTTTTTCTATTTTGCCGCCGCTCAGGGGTTGTTTCTCGCCTTGGTATTGTTTGCGACAAAAAGCCCGGATCGGAAAAACATGTTGCTCGGCCTGGTCATTCTCCTATATTCCATTGCTCTAACAGACAATGTATGCTTCTGGCTGAAGTGTTATGAGTCAAACCCTCATTTGTTGGGCGTTAGTATGGCATTCCCAATGATATATGGGCCGCTTTTCTTTTTGTATTTCAGAGAGGCGCTCAAGTCAGGTCAATTGAGTTGGCGGGATTGGGTTCACTTTGTGCTGCCAGGCTTGCTATTGCTCTACCTGAGTCCGTACTATCTAAGCAGTGCACCTGAGAAATTGGAGCAAATCAAGAGCTGGCACCAAAATCCAGTCCACGTGCTTATTGTCCCGCCCGCCCAAACACTCTCATTGTTGGGGTACAGCTTATTGATACTGCGCCTGATGAAATCCTACGAAGCAAGCAGTGATTTGAAGATACTTGAATTCAGGAATTGGCTGACGCAAATATTTGGAGCATTTCTGCTCTTCAATACCACATTTCTCAGCTATCAGGTGCTTGTCTACACCGGACTGGGGTCAATCAATTCAGATCACATGGTAGCCTTGGTTTCAGCCCTGACGATCTATTTCATTGGCTACTTGGGTTTCTCGAAGAGCAAACTCCTCAATGGCATCAAAGTGAAGGAAGTGAAGTATGCTTCTACAACCCTAACTGAGACGGCCAGTAGTCAGCTATTCGCTCAAGTCTGTGATTTTGTGGCCTCTTCAAAGGTTTATACCGACAGCAGCCTGAGACTCCCGGCTTTGGCTGAACGACTTTCGATCACACCCCACCAACTATCGCAGGTCATCAACGAACAGGCACAACGAAATTTCTCCGAATTCATCAATGCCTATCGAATTGAGGAGGCAAAACGGAGAATCCTTGACACCACCCACATCAATCGACTGGCTATGGATGTGGGGTTCAACAACAAAACCTCATTCAATCAGGCTTTCAAAAAATTTGTGGGTTGCTCACCTTCAGCCTACAGGGAAAAGCTGGAAGCTGCGAGGCAATCGTGAATTGATGTTGCCGGGCAGACCACAAGGCTGTTGCTATTTTGGAGTGCTTTACCTGCCAATCATAACGCCGCCACTTACTGCCAGATAGCCACCTATGGCGCCCAGTACATTCATGGCGCAATGGATCGCAATGCCCAGGTAGACGTTTTTCGTTTTCCAGACGATCCAACTCAAGATTACGCCCATAGCGCAAACCGCTATCAGATTGTGTGGCTGCCAGAAATGGTAGAGCCCAAACATCACCCCGTTAAGGATTGGTGCCCAGCTTTTCAAGTAAGCCATGCGGGGCAGAAGGTAGCCCCTGAAAAAAAGCTCTTCCACTATGGGTCCCACAAACCCGTCTATCAATATGGCCAATAAGAACATCTGTGCAATCAATTGGGTATTGTCCGTCCCGAAGGAGGGGTTGAAATACCATTCGGGCAACCAGGAGAAGATTGTCGCTCTGAGGTGCAGACCCAAGGGATATAGTGGAATGTAAATGATTACTGAAACTACCATTCCCCCCAGGACCCATAACGTAAACTGCTTCCAAGGCATGGACCTCCGAAAAAGGACGATATTTTTCAGGGAGTATCGCCCATTAACTCTTCTCCCTAACCATAGCAAATGCCCACCAACGACCGGCGTAAGCACAAATAGCTCAGCCATCAAGAGCACCGAAAGGCCTGGCAGCCCGGCCGCAATTACATGAGGACTGAGCCAGATATAAAAGGCCGTTATCAGAATACCAGCGTAGAAGTGGTAGAGAATCAGTCGCGGTATCGGGAGTTGGTTTTCGAGCGTTTTCATGGCAACTTGTTTTTGACCAAAAGTCACTCCATGAACCTCCAGAATCGACCGAATACGCGTACTCGAACTACTTTTTGATAAACTGATTGCGGTAGGAGGAGGGAGTCAGTCCGGTTTTCTTCTTGAATTGGGTGTTGAAAGATGACTTTGAGTTGAATCCTACCTGGTACATGACTTCTAGTACCGTGAGCTTGGGGTCTTCATTTTCAGCCAATATCTGCTTCGCAGCCTCAATACGATGACCATTGACATAGTCATAGAAATTTTCTGCCATGGAATGGTTGATGATGTTGGAGACGGAACGCTCCGTCTCGCCAAGTACTGCGGCGACATCTTTGATGGTCAACTGGGGATTGTTATAGAGCTTCTGATCTTTCATTACCTCCTCAATCTTTGGTGCCAAATGAACTAAGTGCTGCAGATCAGGCGATGCCCGTTTGATGTTTGTGGCGAAGGGTTTGAAGATTGGGTACTTCATTGCCCTGACGATGACTGTCAAAGTCAACAGGATGGAAAACACAATCGTGAAGAGTAGTGGTGCAGCAGAAACAATCTCCGGGGAAGAAAGGCGGAGGACCGATCCCAACGCGGACCCGGCAAAAATGATGGTGATCAGGTTAATGAAGGCCTTAGACCAGCTGACTTCCTGGTTGGCGTAGTACTCTCTCTGTTGTCGATCAAAAATCTTCAGGTTTCGACGGGCGACCCACACGTAGCCAAAAAATTGCAAGAAAACGGACATGAACACTAGTAGTGTGGGTACATCCAATTGCATGCTGCTGCTAAGGGCAACAACTTCTAACCTGGAAGCCCGGTCGCTTTGGAGGTGGAAAAGCAGGACTACTAGTTCCCCAAGCACGAATGGGATGAGGTGTAGAAGGAAGTGCCAAGTCACTTTGCCCAGCAGACTGCGGGTAAAGAAATAGATCAGTGGTCCATACAATAACACCATGGGATCCTCCCACAAGATGAGCATGGGATGCTGTAGGTAGAATCCGTTAAAGGCCAATGTAGCATCCAGGGAATTGATGCCAAGCAGGATGAAAAAAAGCCCCAGCCATCCAAATGCGTTCTTCCTCTGCAGACCTTCCGAGAGCAGAAATATCCCAAGAAGCAAGAATAAGCTCATGGCAATTACGGAAAGAGAGGCTAGTACATTCATATCGCAATACGAAGATGGAGAATTCCTCGGATTGAAGGAGCGATCCCGGCATCACAACCTAAGCATAGAGATCTCACCAATGCTTGGTCGAAGTGCAGTCGGCGCATGCCAGGTTACTGAGGCAACTTTACTAAATTCATCACCTTATTATAAACAACCTTTCTTTTGCAGATTGCTTTGTCAGGTATTTGCTTTCACTACCATAAAGGTCAGGAGGTCTTACGAGATATCGGTTTCGAACTGGCCGAAGGCAAGGCCTTGGGTTTGTTAGGTCACAATGGGTCCGGGAAGTCAACTTTGCTCAAACTTCTGGGATTGTTGAGGCCAGTACAGGCTGGCAGCTACTTGATTGACGGCAAAGAGGTTCAGCAATACCGGAGGACAACCTTAAACGCTCGAATCGGATTGATGATTGAGTCTCCCGGAGGTTATGGCCACCTTACGGTAAGTGACAACCTGCGGATATTCGCCCATGCCTATGGGATTACCTTTGAAAGCGCCCTTCAATTGCTGGAGCGGGTGGGTATGCAGGATCATTTGACCAAGTTGGTGCGTAGGCTATCCACGGGCATGAGACAGCGTCTAGCCATTGCTTTGGCGCTCTTTGGCGATCCCGAATTGCTCCTGCTGGATGAGCCATCTAGCGGGCTTGATCCTGAGGGGATGGCATCCATTCGTGGTCTTTTCCTGCAATTGAAAGCAGAGGGAAAGGCACTTGTAGTATCTAGCCATCAGCTTTCTGAGGTTGAAAAGCTCTGTGACGAGGTGCTCATTTTACGGGAAGGCCAACCATTGTACCATGGACCGGTAAATCAACTTGAAAAGTACAGAGATCTTGAAGAGATGTACCTGAGTATCAACAAAAGCAATGGCTTTGTTTAGGGCGGAGATCTTGAAACTAAAGAATTCCGGTATGCTCTGGCTGGCAACAGTCGGATGCCTGCTCTGCAATGTGATCCTGGCAGGGACGGGCTATTACCTCTCGCATACTGAGGTAGCCCTGATTGAGATTGAGCCTATAAACGATTGGGAGAGCTGGATTTCATGGCACTACAAGGGTGTTTCGCCCATGTTGTTGCCTATGTTTTTGGTGATTCTTTGCGCCTTATCCATTTCGCTGGAACAACGCGCAAATACGTGGAAGTTGCTCTATTCGTTGCCCATTCCAGCTTCCAGTATCTATCTTATGAAGTCGTTGGCAATTACTTTGTTGTTTGCCTCTTCCCACTTGCTTTTTGCAATATTGATGGTCCTGTCACCACCATTGCTAGGATTTGCTTTCGGAGCAAGGCCACCAATACAATTGGTATTCAGTCTCTACACCGCTACCGTGATTTCCTCCCTGGGCATTCTCGGACTCGTATATTTTGTCAGCTATTTCTCAAATCGCTTTATCCTGCCATTGGCCATAGGTATCCTCGGATTTGTCTTCGCACAGCTATTGATTGACAATCAAATTGAGGTTTGGTGGCTACCCTTTGCCAATCCTGCCAGCAGCATCAATGGCATCATCGATGATGCCTTAAGTGATTATCTGGCAATGATCAACAGCGTCCTGGTTTTTCTGCTCTTTTCGATAGGAGGTATGGTCAACGCCAGGCGGAAGGTGATACGGACCTAGCGATGTTTTTACATGATGGTAATGATTGAAGGCTTCGGCAGCCTCAATAAATACTTATTTCTATATATCTAAAATTATCGATATGTTTGAGTGTGGATATCAAATCAATAACGGCAATTAGTCAATCCCTCACTAATCCCACTCGGGTGAAGATCCTGGAGTGGCTCAAGGACCCTGAAGGTAATTTTCCACCACATCCGACAATTGGTCACTTTGATTTTGGCGTATGTGCCACGTTCATTCAGAGGAAGGCTGGGCTGTCTCAATCAACCATTTCGACGTACCTGACGAATATGGAGAAATGTGGACTGTTGATTTCAACAAGGGATGGTAAATGGACCTATTTCAGACGCAATGAGGAGGTATTAAGCGCATTTGTAGACAGCATCACTTAAAAATTTGATTCAACATATCTAAATATCTCGATTTAAAGAAGTATCATCATGTTCAAATCTCACCCTTTCTTTTCAAAATTTCCTAGTGCCGACATCCCCGTAGACGGTGTCACTTCAAGGCTTATACAGGCATCTCATCAGCAATTCATCTTCATGGAGTTTGATGAAGATGTTGTGATTCCAGCGCACTCGCATGAAGCCCAGTGGGGTGTGGTGCTGGAGGGGGAAATGGAATTGACGATGGCCGGGCAAAGCGAAACCCTCAGAAAGGGCGATACCTATTTCATCGACAGGGGAGTAGTGCATACTGTGAAGATCAGGAAAGGCTACAAAGACCTGACATTGTTCGATCAGCCCGACAGGTACCAGAAGGTTTAGGTTCTGATCAACCTTTTCAATTACAAATGTCGCTTTCTGAAATCGCGGGGGCTTTCTCCGGCAATGGCCTTAAATACACGATTGAAATAGGAGAGGCTCTCAAACCCACATTGGTAGCAGGCAGTGCTAACATTCCGACCTGAAAGCAGGATGCGTTTGGCCTGGCTGATGCGATATCGATTCAGGAACTCCACGAAAGTGTAAGTCGTGACTTTTTTGAAATACCGGCAGAAGGCCTCGCGGGTCATGTTGCTTACTGATGCGATGGTATCGAGTTCGATCTTCTCGTGATAGTGCTTGTCCACAAAAGCGTGGATGTCTCTCAGCCTTCCTTGTTCCCGGTCACTGTAGATCCTTTCGTATGGGCGATCATGGAGCCGCTGAGGATGTTCGAGGCTGGCCAGGGATTGCAGCAGTTCTATCAAGTGAAGGTATTGTTCAAGGGGTGCCATTCGCTGCATTTCGAAAAGCCTTTCACCAAATAGATGCTGATCGGCTCCGGGAAATGCAATCCCGTGGCGTGATTGCGTGAACAATGTCGATAATGCTGACAACTCCGGTATGAGGACCAGGTGCTGTTCTACAAATTCCTTTTTGAGGTGTAACACCACCTTTCTGTAATCCGAGGTCACACCGTAGTCGAAGTTGAGGTGGGGGATATTGGAACCAATCATCACCAGGTCGCTGCCCTCATAAGTGGATATGTGTTCGCCCACATGCCTTGTTCCAGTGGCATTGTCGATATACACAATTTCATATTCAGGGTGAAAGTGCCAGAAAAACAGGTCACTCAGGCGTGGATTGAACATCATACTGAAAGACCGCTGTTCCGCGCTCGTGATCGTTTCCAGTTGGATCTTCATAGAAGGAATTTCTCTATTTTCATAATATTGGCATTCAGGCTTACCTTAAGATCTTCAAATATCAATATTGTACAAATATTGGCTAAGTTCATTAAATTGATATTGTGAAATGCGCCAGTTCTTTGTCAATGTAGAAAATGAGAAAAGAAAATGATGAAAGATGAAGCTATCCCTGAGGCCTTGACGGACAATTTACACAAGGATATACCTGGAAATCCCTCCACAGCCATGAGCAGTGAGGTAAGGCTCCGAGAGCATGCGACTCCCGAGACACTCAAAGTCCTATCCATGGAGCAGTGGCAATTCTGGAAGCACAATGGCTATGTAGTTATCAAAAATGCCGTAACTAAGGAGGCCGCAGAGGCTACCGCACGTTTCCTTTGGGAATTCGAGGAAAAGAACCCGGTTGACGCCAATACCTGGTACACCGCGCCCCGAGCGGAAATTCAAATGAAAGAACTGGCTGGTACTGGCATGGTGGAAGTCTACAATAATCAGGCACTGTGGAGTAATCGCCAGGCTGAGCGGGTTTACAATGCTTTTACAGACATTTGGGGGACTGAGAAACTTTGGGTGACGATCGACCGGGCCAACCTGAATTTCCCGATTCGGCCGGGCCATGAGTATAGAGGCTTTATCCACTGGGATTATGATCCTGAGACGAAACCTCAGAATGTGCAGGGCGTGTTGGCATTGGCCGATCAGACAGATGAAAACATGGGCGGTTTCCAGTGCATTCCGTGGCTGTTCCGCAATTACGAAAAATGGAAGCTTAGTCAACCGCAGGATCGGGACCACTTCAAACCTGATGTCACTGGTTTGGAAGCAGAACTGGTGAAGGTTCCTCTGGAGGCTGGCGACCTGCTGATATTCAACAGCAGTCAACCCCATGGTATACGGGCCAATCGGTCAAAGGATAAGGTGCGAATAGCGCAATACATTTCCATGATGCCGGCTGAAGAGCACAACGAAGCTCTCCGGGATTGGCGCATCAATTCATGGAAGAATCGGATAGCCCCCGAAGGATATGCTTTTCCCGGCGATCCCAGAAACTGGGAGCAGACCAAATACCCTCAAGCGCGGCTGTCAGAGCTTGGAGAGAAGCTGCTGGGGTTGAAGCGCTGGTAGGAGTGTGGCTTACTGGCCAGCAAACGACAGCGCTACCAGTACCGATATACTTCATGTGGACCGAAATCCAGTAGTGGGATTTCACCCGAGTGTATGGCGCCAAGCTTGAGCGCTAGCTTTTTGGATGGTACGTTCTGCGGGTCAATGTAGCTCACCAGGGACGGGAGATTGAGGCTCCGCGCAAATTCCAGAACGGCAGTCCCGGCTTCAAGCGCGTAACCTTTGCCCTGTGCTTGAGGAAGCAACCAATAACCCAGCTCTGGTTCCGGCCATGGTTCACTGTTCCAGAGCCCCACTGTCCCAATTAAGGCCTGGGTTTCCTTGCTGTCAATGGCCAGGTAAGAGTAACCTTTCAGTTCATAGTGGCCAATGTAGGTTGCCATCAGCCGCCAGGAAGCTTCGGCTGACTTCATGCCACCTACAAACCTGGAGTTGACGGGATCCTGGTAAAATTCTGCTATCTGATTGAAGTCTGATTCCTTCCATTGTCGGAATTGGAGCCTGGTGGTTACGAGATCTTTCATGCTTGAAAGGGTAGGAGTATCCCGGCAAATCTTCACAAAATTGACATAAGTCATAATAAAATAGTAAAGGATCAATTTGTCCGTTATTATTTCTGCTCTATTTTAGCCTCAACAAAAAATGGTTCAATGTTTTCAAGAGCTTGCGAATACGCCATAAAGATCATGATCTATATCGCTGGAAACGAACAGGAAGGCAGACGCACAGGACTAAAGGAGATTACCGAGGCGATTGGTTCGCCAGAGGCCTTTACGGCGAAAATTCTGCAGCAACTGGTGCGGAGCAAGTTATTGGATTCCTTCAAAGGTCCGTCTGGAGGCTTTGAATTGACACAAGACAAAGAAATCAGGTTGGTGGATATCGTTTCAGTGATAGACGGTGATAAGCTGCTTGAGGAATGTGTATTAGGTCTGGAGCATTGCTCTAGCCGCAATCCGTGTCCGGTCCATGAGAAGTTCCTGGCGATTAGAAACCAATTGAAAGAAACCTTGCTTTCGACAGATATTCGTGATCCGAAGCTATTGATAGAAACAAGCAAACTAAAAGGATAATATTTTTAAAGAATAACGGATAAAATGATCTTAATATCTTAAATATGAAAAAACTAATCTTTCCACTAATTGGCGCTTTCCTTCTAGCCTGTGGCGGAGGGCAGAGTAGGATTGACCGCATCAAGGAACAATCAACTATCGAACCAGCCGACCCCTATGAATTGTGGGAGACCAATCACGGTGTTGGCCCCATCCAGGCTTTTGATCTGCCGGCCGAAATTGACCAGGCCTTGGCCGAACAAGGATTCGAGGTCTATGAGGCGAAGTGCACGGCGTGCCATAAGGCAGAGAAGAGATTTATTGGCCCTGCACCGAAGGGTATCCTGGAAAAAAGGACGCCAGCGTGGATCATGAATATGATCCTGAATCCTGAGGAAATGGTGCAAAAGGATGCCATGGCGAAGAAACTGCTGATTGAGTTCAATGGATCGCCCATGGCCAACCAAAACCTGACGGAGGATGAGGCCAGGGCCATCCTGGAGTACTTCCGAACACTATAGAAACCCAAATTTTTAACCTATGAGATATATGAAAAACTTCACACTGATGCTACTGACGATCTTCTTGGTGGCATCGTGCGGCCCTACACAACAAGAATCGACTTCTACATCAGAGGCTGTGGTGACACACCCCAAAGGCCAGGCTTCTGTGGAAGATGAAGATTCTGACAAGAACATCTTACAAGTGGCCATGTCCTCAGCGGCTCACACCACGCTTGTGGCAGGGGTGGAGGCTGCCGGTATAGAACACGTGCTGGTCAATGCGGGACCTCTGACGGTTTTTGCACCGACCAACGATGCATTTGACGCGCTTCCGGAGGGTGCGTTGAGTAATCTGCTGAAGCCTGAGAACAAAGGTGATCTGGCCAATATCCTGACCTTGCACGCGGCCCCTGGTTCCTACAACCCGGAGGCATTGAAGAAAGAGGCCTCCAGGGGCCGCAAGTTGTATATGGCTACCGGCGACTACCTCGAAGTGGTCGTTGACGGCGAAGACATCACGGTAGGAGGGGCCAAGGTCATCGGCTCTATCCAGACCTCCAACGGCGTGATCAATGTAGTAGACAAAGTGATTTTACCCAATTAAGAAATTTATGATTATGAAACTTCAATCTTTCCTATTTTCCGTTGCAGTCGTTTTGACCCTCGGTATTCTGGTCACTTCCTGTGGCCCGCAAGGAGGGCAGTCAGGTGCACTCAAAGGCAACATGGCCGAGAGGTCATTTGTGCCCCCTGGCGAACATGACGAGTTCTATGCCTTCATTTCCGGTGGCTACAGCGGCCAGTTGGCCATCTATGGTTTGCCTTCCGGCAGGCTGTTTCGGGTGGTTCCAGTATTTTCTGTTGATGCGGAAAAAGCCTACGGCTTCAACGAAGAGACAAAGCCAATGCTCAATACTTCATTTGGATTTGTCCCCTGGGATGACTCACACCATCCTGATCTGTCTCAAACTAATGGTGAGGTAGACGGTCGGT
The DNA here is from genome assembly GCA_965601475.1 of Cyclobacteriaceae bacterium. Lineage (GTDB taxonomy): Bacteria > Bacteroidota > Bacteroidia > Cytophagales > Cyclobacteriaceae > JAWPMT01. The sequence continues at coordinate 5,482,467 of OZ271832.1, forward strand.
GGTGTTTCCTCAATGGCAACAACACCCCCCGGATAGCCCGGGTTAGTCTAGCCAGTTTTGAAACCGAAGAGATCATTGAGCTGCCCAATAGTGCGGGTAACCATAGTTCTTCCTTTGTTACTGAAAATACCGAGTATGTCGTTGCTGGTACCAGGTTTGGTGTTCCGGTACCCCAAAGGGACATGCCAATCGATGGATACAAAGGCAACTTCAAGGGCGCGCTGAGCTTCATCAAAGTCGACCAGGAGACAGGACGTATGAACCTTGAGTTCCAGGTAATGATGCCTGGTTTCAACTTCGATCTGGCTCACCCGGGACGCAAGGCTTCTCATGGATGGATGTTCTTCTCGACCTACAACACCGAGGAAGCCAATACGCTACTGGAGGTGAATGCCTCCCAGAACGACAAAGACTTCATTGCGGCAATCAACTGGAAGAAAGCGGAAGAACTCATCGCAAATGGGGAATTTGAAACGATGAATACATCCTACGCGCACAACGTGTATGATGAATCCACGCACATGGCGACATCCACCTTGAAGACCGAGGTGAGGGTGCTGGACCCTTCGAAGTATCCCGGATTGGTATATTTCTTACCAACGCCGAAGTCTCCCCATGGATGTGATGTGGATCCTTCCGGAGAATATATCATCGGAAGTGGCAAACTCGCTGCTGCCATGACCGCTCATTCTTTTACCAAAATGTTGGATGCTATCAAGAACGAGAAGTTTGACGGCGATGCCTACGGTATTCCCATCATCAACTATGAGGATGTTGTTGCAGGTGTGGTTCAGCAGGCGGGTCTCGGCCCATTACATACGGAATTTGATGGTAAAGGCAATGCCTATACGACCTTCTTCATCAGCTCTGAAGTAGTGAAGTGGCAATTGGGTACCTGGGAAGTGTTGGACCGTCAACCTACTTACTACTCCGTCGGCCACCTGATGATCCCTGGAGGTAATTCACAAAAGCCTTTTGGTAAGTACCTCGTGGCGATGAACAAGATTACCAAAGATCGATACTTGCCCACCGGGCCTGAGCTGACGCACTCTGCCCAGTTGTTTGACATTTCCGGGGATAAGATGGAGTTGATACTGGATTTCCCAACAGTTGGAGAACCTCACTATGCTGCGGGAGCTCCTGCTGATCTGATCAAGCCAAACCAGAAAAAGTTCTATAAGCTTGAAGAAAACAATCACCCCCATGCGGTAAGAAGTGAAAGAGAAACACGGGTGGTCCGCGATGGGAATGAGGTACGCATCTATATGACTACAATCCGGAGTCATTTTGCGCCAGACAATATCGAGGGGATCAAAGTGGGAGATAAGGTATACTTCCATGTGACCAATCTGGAGCAGGACTACGATGTGCCGCATGGCATTAGTATGATTGGCGCTAACACCGCTGAACTGCTCATCATGCCCGGTCAGACCGAGACGTTTGTCTGGGAACCCAAAAAAGAAGGGGTATGGCCCTTCTACTGTACTGATTTCTGTTCCGCGCTGCATCAAGAGATGCAAGGCTACATACGGGTCTCGGCTCGAGGAGCTGACGTTCCTTTGAAATGGAGCCTTGACGGGGAATAGGTATTTCGGTTAGTCTCAGTGGCTGCCGAAAGGCAGCCACACTTTAAACATCAACATTATGAAACGCTCTAAACTGCTCATGTTCCTGGGTGCGATACTCCTGGGTGGGTTGTTTGTCTGGCCCATATGGAATATCACCCTCGAAGCTCCCCAATACCCTGACCCCATAGGTATGGACATTCACATCAATCGATTTGCGGATGCCCAACCCAATGATATTCAGAATATCAATATCATGAATCACTACGTGGGCATGAAGGATATTCCGGAAACCATCCCTGAATTTGACATATTTCCGTATTTCGCCATCGGCATGATCGTGCTGGGGTGCCTTGTCGCAATCATTGGCAAGCCCAAGCTCTATTTAGTGTGGTTTGCCATCATGGTCATACTGGGCTCTATTGCCATGTACGACTTCTACTTGTGGGAATATGACTATGGCCACAATTTGAAGGAAACCGCAGCCATCAAGTTCACCGATGAAAAGGGTGAACCCATGGCTTATCAGCCCCCATTGATTGGGGCCAAGATGATCCTGAATTTCCGGGCAATATCAATGCCCAGACTAGGCGCTTACGCTATGTTTTTGGGAATGGCCCTTTCAGTTTTAGCCTTTTTTCAGTCTAAAAAGGAGTGAAATGAAATATGTAATGCTATTGCTCATGCTCCTGGTCCTGAGTGCCTGCGGTACATCACCGCGACCCATCAACTACGGAGTTGACGCCTGCAGCTTTTGTCAAATGACGATCGTCGACCGGCAACACGCAGCACAGATTGTGACAGTGAAAGGCAAGTCATACAAATACGATGCGATAGAGTGTATGATGAATGACCTGAAGACGTGGGATAGGCCTGCGGTCGCTCATTTCCTTGTCTCCGATTACGCTAATCCGGGAGAATTGACTGATGCCATCACTGCACATTACCTGATCAGTGAGGAGATCCCCAGTCCTATGGGAGCCTTCCTTACAGCCTTCGCCCGGAAAGACAAAAGGGCTTCCGTCAACGAGACGGGAGTTGGCGAAGAACTGGAATGGAACGTGCTGAAATCGAGATTTGAACTAAACCATGAATAAGAACTTTACAACCATGAGAAAACCAATAATATTCGTTCTGATGTTAGGGCTGGGTATATGGTGCTCTGCCCAACATACGATAAACATTCAATCTGACCGATGCAACCATTGCAGCATGTCGATCAAGGATCCGAATTTTGCTGCCCTGGCCATAAATGGAGATGAAGCGTATACATTCGACGCCATTGAATGTCTGGTTAACTTTCTTAAGGAAAATGATGATATCGTCTTCAGCAGGTTGTTGGTGGCGGACTACATCCACGGTGGCCGGTTGATTGAAGCGGAGAAGGCATTTTTTCTGAAGAGCAGGGAGATTCCCAGTCCGATGGGTGCATACATTTCAGCATATCCTTCGGAGAAGGCAGCCAAAGAGGTGCAGATGGAAAAGGGAGGGGAGATATATAACTGGGAGGCCCTGAAAAAGCTGTTTGAGGATTCCCGATTTGGCCTCATCAATCAGCCAACGCACCATCATCATCTTCCCGGGGCCTACGCACCCATCGGGATCATGGGTGATCACCTTCATCATGAGGGTGGGCTGATGCTGAGTTTCAGGATGATGGATATGCGTATGGAAGACAACCTCAAAGGTTCGGGGGAGGTGACCAATCAAAGTATCTTTCAAGACTACATGGTAGCACCGCAAGCCATGACGATGCGGATGTATATGTTAGGAGCCATGTATGCACCACATGACAGGATCACGCTGATGATCATGCAACACTTTGTGCAAAAGTCGATGGACCTGGAAAGCATGATGGGCATGGATTTCTCAACGGAAAGCGCCGGTCTGGGTGATATGAGGATCAGTGTGTTGTATGGACTACTTGCCAACGACCAGGTCTCTTTCCATCTGAATGCAGCGCTCAACATACCCATTGGAGATGTGACACAACGAGACCACACACCTATGATGCAAGACATGAAACTTCCATATGCCATGCAATTGGGCAGTGGGACTTATGATGTTACCCTTGGCGGGACAATCAAAGGCTCAATGGATCGGTGGAGTGCGGGTATTCAGCCCCTTGGGGTCATCCGAACAGGTGAAAATAACCAGGGTTATCGTTTTGGAAATCAATTAGATATAGCTTCCTGGTTGAGCTATGATATAAATAGGTTCTTGAGTGTTTCCGGGAGGGGCCTGTACACAAGAATGTCAGGTTTGCACGGGATCGATGACGAGTTGAATCCCATGATGGCTCCGCCGGCCAATCCAGGCAATACAGGGCATACACGCATTTGGACCTATCTTGGTAGTAACTTGTCACTGGGTGATCAGCCTGTCCTGAGGGATTTCAAAATCGGAATAGAATACGGCATACCAGTGTATCAGCGAGTTCAGGGCATACAAATGTCTGCCGGGTCTACGCTGTTGGCAGGGCTTAGGTATTCGATATAGAAACAAAAAATGACGAAGTCGTTCATCTTCTTTTTTTTCCTGGCTGGTCTGTGGCTGGAGATAGGAGCCGCGACCTTGGAGGTTTGCCATACCTGTGAGTTGGCTGACCTGGAACTGGCTGTGGAAAGTGCGCAGGAAGGAGATACGATTTTGATCCGGGCTGGGGTCTATCGGTGCGTGAATTTGAATATCGCCAAACGACTCACCATCCTGGGCGAATCCGGAGCTACATTAGACGGACAGAAGGAAGGATACCTGCTGAAAGTTTTTGCCGATAGTGTTTCCATAAAGGGTCTCAAATTCATTAATTCAGGAAGGAGCTACACAAAGGATTTTGCAGCCATATACGCTTTCAAAGTTGACCATTTCCGTATAGTGGAAAACGAAATTGAGGATCCGTTTTTTGGGCTGCTCATCGAGAAATCAAAGAACGGGTTGATAGCCAATAACACAATCAGTGGCCATACCTTGAAAGAGGATGATGCAGGCAATGGCATTCACCTTTGGCACTGTCGAAATATCGAGATTACAGACAATGAGGTCTTTGGGATGAGGGATGGCCTCTACCTGGAATTTGTGGACAGCAGTAGGGTCACTCGAAACTATGCACACGACAATGTCCGTTATGGACTTCATTTCATGTTTTCAAACCACGATGAATACGTGGAGAATATATTTCGGGAAAATGGGGCAGGAGTTGCTGTGATGTTCTCGAAGTTCATCAGGATGATAAACAATCGCTTTGTCAATAATTGGGGTGCTGCTTCGTATGGATTGCTTTTGAAGGAAATCTACGACGCTGAGGTACGGGAAAATGCCTTTGTCGAAAATACCACTGCCATTTTCATCGATGGTACAACGCGCATCAACTACGCCAACAACCTTTTTAGGCAAAATGGTTGGGCCATTAAGGTTTCGGGCGGATGTTATGCAAATCACCTGTTCAACAACAATTTCATTGGTAACACCTTTGACGTATCTTATCACTCCAAGTTGAACGACAACACATTCACTGGTAACTATTGGGCAGACTATGCCGGCTATGACTTAGATAGAGATGGCATAGGGGACGTGCCCCATCGTCCGGTAAAGTTGTTCTCCTACATTGTCAACCAGACCCCCGAGACAATCGTACTCATGCGAAGCCTGTTTATTGATATCATCAATTTCTCTGAGCGAGTGTCACCGATCTTTACGCCAGACAACCTTATTGATACTTCACCTGCTATCCGACCTTTCCCATGATTGAAATCAACGACGTTCGGAAGCGATTTGGCAAAGTTCAGGTACTCGATGGTGTGAGTTTTGACATTAGGGACGGGGGCGTGTTTGCCATTCTCGGACCAAATGGCTCGGGAAAGACTACCCTCCTGAAAATGATGCTGGGTATGGTAGTACCGGATGGTGGAGATATACGCATCAACCAGGAATCGGTCACACTCAATTACCGCTACAGGAAGAACATTGCCTACTTACCTCAGATCGCCCGTTTTCCAGACAACCTTAGGGTGAAGGAGTTGATTCATATGCTCAAGGATGTGAGGGCGCTTCAGGGAAGGGATGAGTGGCTAATTGACCGATTTGATCTTGGAGATATGCTCAAAATGAAGTTGGGAGAACTCTCGGGAGGCACACGTCAGAAGGTCAATATAGTGCTGTCATTTATGTTTGATGCGGAACTGTGCATCCTTGACGAGCCCACTGCGGGACTGGACCCAGTGGCCATGATCGAATTGAAGCAATTGATCGCTGAAGAACGAAATCGAGGCAAGATCATCATCATCACCACGCATATTATGCCACTGGTGCAGGAGTTGGCGGAGGAGATCATTTTTCTCCTGGATGGTAAGGTCCGTTTTCAGGGGCCTGTGAAAGCCCTGCTCAATGGACATGGCGAAAACGATCTTGAACATGCAATAGCTGAGATGTTGGTCGAATGATTAAGATTCTCAAATACAGTTTTTATGACCTCATGCGCAGTCGCTGGAGTTATGTTTACCTGGCCTTCTACCTGGCGCTGGGCTTTGTACTGTTGTTTTTGAACAGCGACCTGTCCAAGGCCACGATTACGCTGATGAACATCATCGTTGTGCTTACGCCGATGATTGGCACCATTTTCGGCATCATGTATCACTACAACTCGCGCGAGTTCACGGAACTATTACTCGCACAACCGCTCAAACGGCGGGACATCATTTTGGGACAATACCTGGGTATAGCCATTTCCCTCTCCATGAGTTTTATTGTGGGACTTGGAATCCCCTTTCTCATCTACGGAGCCTGGAATACTCGTGCAGGGTATCAATTGCTAATCCTACTGCTTTCCGGAACCTTTCTTACCTTCATTTTTGTGGCGCTGGCGGTTTTGATTGGCCTGTTCAATGCTGATCGTATCAAGGGCTTTGGCTATGCCATTTTGCTATGGCTTTTCTTTGCCGTGATCTATGACGGCATCTTTATGACCCTTCTGATCGTTTTCGATGACTACCCCCTGGATCATTTTGCGTTGGCAGCCTCGTTTCTGAATCCGATCGATCTATCCAGGATCATGATACTCCTCAGGCTCGAGATATCCGCCTTACTGGGATATACTGGTGCTGTTTTTCAACAATTTATTGGTACAAATACCGGCTTCCTTTTGACCATGGCCGTCTTGTTGCTTTGGGTCATTGGTCCTATGGTCATGATTTTGAAGAGGGTGAGTAAGATGGATTTCTGAGGCGGTAGACTTTGTATTTGCTTACACCGGTTGCTTCTTGCGATTTCGTCATAGAGCGGCGAGTTCGGAGGTAGGCTAACTCACTACGCCATACAAATCAGCCTTCATGCTGACATAACTCACATGGGCAGCGCCGCAAGGTCTTTAGCTTCACTTCGAATTAAGTATATGGTATCTCCTTACCCCATTTTTTCATCCCTCCTAATTAAGATTCACTATGAAAGTATTTGACGAAAAACACATAAAAAACATTGTCTTGTTAGGCTGTTCCAAGGCCGGCAAGACCACGCTGGCCGAAACCATGCTGTTTGAAGCAGGGCTGATCAACCGCAGAGGAACAGTTGAGGATCAGAATACAGTTTCTGATTACCATGAAATCGAGCATGAGCGCGGATGCTCGGTGTATTCTACATCACTGCACACGGAATGGAAAAACTATAAGATCAATATCATTGATACTCCCGGACTGGACGATTTTGTGGGAGAGGTGAGCTCATCGGTGCGTGTGGCAGATACTTGTGTTTTTGTCATCAATGCCCAACATGGTGTTGAGATTGGCACCGAATTGATCTGGAATAATGTCGATCGTTTCGCTAAGCCCACCATTTTTGCCATCAATCAGCTGGATCATCCAAAGTCGGATTTTGATGCATCGGTCGATAGCCTGAAAGAACGATTTGGCAACCCTGTGACTTTGATGCAGTATCCGGTCAATGAAGGCCCGGACTTTAACGGAATCATTGACTTACTGAAGATGACCTACTACAGGTTCCCGGCCGAAGGAGGAAAGCCTGAAAAAATGCCCATTCCCGATAGTGAAAAAGAGCGAGCGGAAGCCCTACACAATGAGCTGGTAGAGAAGGCCGCTGAGAACGACGAGGGTTTGATGGAACTGTACTTTGAAAAAGGAACACTCGATGAGGACCATATGAGCGAGGGTTTGAAGATTGGTATGAGGAAACACGAAGTTTTTCCCATCTTCTGCCTCTCAGCCAAGAACGATATGGGAAGTGGGCGGATGATGGGCTTCATCGACAACGTAGCTCCTTCTTCGATAGATACCCAACCAGACAAAACCGAAAGTGGTGAAGATATCGTCCATGATCCGAAAGCTCCCACAATTTTGTTTGTTTACAAGACGTTGCAGGAACCCAACCTTGGGAAAATCTCCTTTTTCAAGGTTATTTCCGGAGAAATCAATACCGGCGACGAATTGGTGAATCATCAGACAGGCACGCTGGAAAGGATCAACCAACTCTTTATCATTGACGGTCATAAGCGCAACCCTGTGAACAAGTTGTGTGTCGGGGACCTGGGTGCTACACTCAAGCTCAAGCACACAGATACCAATCATACCTTACGTGCCGCATCAGTTAATCATGGCGTAGAAGGTATTGAATTTCCGGAACCGAGGATGTTCACTGCTATCAAAGCCAACAACAAGGCGGATGACGACAAACTTGGCGAGGTCCTTCAAAAGGTACATCAGGAGGATCCCTCAATGACCTTCCAGTATTCCAAGGAGTTGCGGCAGTTGATTCTGGGTGTTCAGGGTGAGCTGCATCTCACTGTTGTCCAATGGATGATAGAGCACATCTATCACCTTGATGTCAGCTATTCAACCCCTCGCATTTCCTATCGCGAGACCATCCAGAAACCTGCAGATACCAATTACAGACACAAAAAGCAGTCGGGAGGTGCAGGTCAGTTTGCTGAAGTATTCATGAAAGTGGAGCCCTATGAAGAAGGTATGCCTGAGCCAACAGGTGTATCCATTAGGGGCAAAGAGGAAGTCAACCTGGAATGGGGCGGTAAGTTGCTTTTTTACAATTGTATTGTGGGTGGTGTCATTGACGCTCGTTTTCTACCCTCGATCCAAAAAGGCGTGATGGAGGTCATGGAACGGGGGCCGCTCACGGGTTCTTACATTCGTGATGTTAGGGTGATCGTCTACGATGGCAAAATGCACGCGGTGGACTCTAATGACATCGCTTTCAAAATCGCTGGCATGAACGCTTTCAAAGAAGCTTTTATGGCTGCCAGGCCTAAGTTGTTGGAGCCCGTCTATGATCTGGAGATCCTTGTTCCCGAGGCACTCATGGGAGAGGTAATGTCGGATTTGCAGACCAGGCGATCCATCATCATGGGCATAGACACTAATGGCCGACACCAGGTGATCAAGGCAAAGACACCTCTCGCGGAATTGGACAGGTATACCAGTGCCCTACGCTCTATTACGCAAGGAAGGGCAAGTTTCCATAGCCAATTTGCCGAATATGCCCCGGTGCCGGAGCATATGCAGAGTGAATTGATAAATACCAATGGTCATGAAGAAGTGCTGGAAGCATATTGACAGTTGGTCAATTTGAACCAGGTCTAAGGCGTTCTAAATGGGGCGCCTTTTTTGTTGTGGCCTGGGGCCTTGGAGGTGAATTTCTTTTTGCAATAACCGTGAAAGTGGTACGGGGTTTGCATTAAGGATCGCAAGAGAAAATCTTTCCTGTTTAAATCACATAATCAATTCAAAATGAAAAAGTTAAGTAATTACCTGATCGCGATGGTGCTCGTATTGTTGGTGTCGTCATGTGGAGTAGGCATCGCCATTCTTGAGAATCAGAATCAGAACTCCACTCAAGTACATTTGGCGGAAGACAACTACACAGTAACAGACAGGGTGTCCGGCACTGCGGAAGTGGATTATGTGCTCATTTTCGGTGGTTGGAAGAAGCGTCAGCTGTACGCCGATGCCTATAGCAAAATGCTCGATGCGGCAAATCTGGAATCAGGATCCCGAGCCGTGGTCAACTTGCTGACAGAAGAGCATGTTGGTGGTTTTCCTCCCTTCTATACCAAGCGAACCATTACCGTAAGCGCTCATGTGATCGAGTTCAACGAGTAGAAAGAAAGACGTGCAATAGTTTTGCAGCAACAAAAAAGCCATCTTCATCAGATGGCTTTTTTTGTTCCTGTATGCTTGGATTAAGATCCTGAGGGATAGTCGGTATAGCCGATCTCCCCGGGTGTATAGAACGTATCAAAATTGGGCTGGGCCAATTCCTTGTCTTCCTTCATCCTATCGACCAGATCAGGATTGGCAATGAATGGCCTTCCAAAAGCTACCAGGTGCCCCAATCCATCTTGAAGGTCCTGTGTTGCCCTTGCCTTATCATAGCCGCCGGAAATGATGACCGTTCCACCAAATGCATCTCGGATCGCCTTCTTCATATCTATGTCCACGGCTGGTGCTCCCAGTGAGCTGTGATCTACCAGGTGCACATACACAAGGTCGAGTGCTTTCAACTGTCCTGCCAGATAGACGAAGGACTCATGCTGTTCATCGAATGGAATCACGTCATTGAAAGCTCCGCCCGGACTGAGCCTGATACCTGTCCTTTCGGCACCAATGGCGTCAATAACCGCCTGGGCTACTTCCAGAACAAAACGAGCCCTGTTTTCTTTGGAACCACCGTATTCGTCCGTTCTGTGATTCGCATTTGGATTGATAAACTGCTCTAGCAGATAGCCATTCGCTGCATGTAGCTCGACGCCATCAAATCCGGCTGCGATGGCATTTTTGGCAGCTGCGACGTATTCGCCGATGGCCTGCGCAATATCTGCGGCGTTCATTTCTCGTGGAGCCGGTATTTTTTGATTGCCTTCCTGGTCAGTGTACATTTCAGTTCCCGCAGGAGCAATGGCCGAAGGGCCAATCAGCTCAGCGCCTGCAGGTAGGTTATTGGTATGACCGACACGACCTGTGTGCATGATTTGCAGAAAGATCTTGGCATCTGCTTGATGCACTTTGGCGGTGATGGGTTTCCAGGCCTCGACCTGCGCCTCATTGTATATGCCGGGTATTCTTGGGTAGCCAACGCCATTGGGAGAGGGGCTTGTGCCCTCGGTAATGATCAGGCCAGCGCCTGAACGCTGACCATAATAGGTGGCCATCAATTCACTGGTCGGTGTATGATCGGCGGTAGAGCGGCTACGCGTCATTGGCGCCATCACTATCTTGTTCTTCAGGGTCAGGTTGCCGAGCGTATAGGGCTCGAAGAGGGAATTACTCATAGTTTCTTATTGGTTTTTGAGAACTCCACTAAAAAGAGAAATAGGAACACAATCGTTCTGCCAAAAAGTTAAGAAATCGTGAAGTTTCAGCCAGGTGACAAATGCTGTCATTGGCGCAACCCTGAAGGGCAACTCCAAATGAATTCGAAGCTCAGAAATTGAAGTCCATGAGCAGTTTCCATGCAGCCTCCTCGCGCGTCCATATCAGAATGTAGAGACCTTTTCCGTTTGTTTCGAAAACACCAATTTCATACACGACATCCGGATTGACTTGTACGACGTTCAAGGCCTCAAGTGTGATGCGGTACGAAGGCTTTTCCATGTAATCATAAGCTCCGGCTATGGCTGGTCCGTCATACCTGTTGCCCCGATTGAAGTATACACCATCTTCGGAAAAAACCTCGCTGGCAATCAGGTCCGGTCGATGCTGATTGGACAAATCCTGCCAGCGCTTCCGGCCTTCGTCGACTGCGCCCTCTCCAGAGGATGTATATGCGCCTTCCAGATAGACCACTTCAACTTCCTTTATCCATTCTTCCTGCATCCTCCAGCCAATGATGGTGCGATAGAAGGTCCCATCTTGCATCTCGTACCGACCTAATTCGAACTTCTGACCAGGACGCAACTGCTGGAAGGCTTGTGATTCAAATGCTTCAATGGTCCCGGAACGTGCATGAAGCTTTTTCCATTGGTCAATTACCGGCATGACTCCAAGGGTCAATTCATTCTGGTGCAGAATGCCACTTTGCTCAGTTAGAAACGGAGCCAGGTCCTGTGTTTGGTTGAAGGCGTTGATCCAGGCTTCTTGAACTGTGTCGGTAGGTTTTGTCTCTTGGGCATTTAAAGGAGAGAGAAGTGAGGTGGCCAGGATGAGCAGGCATGAATAGGTAAGTATTCTTTTCATTTGTAGGTAGGTTACGATACTTTCAAGGTCAACGAAACGAGTGCGAAAAGGATCCCAACTCTTGATGAATGGACTTTTGCAATTGCTGTATAGCAGGGTTATCTTTAATCCCACCTACTAACTCAATCACTACACCTATGAAGAAAATATTTCAGCTATTGGCCGTCGTCTTTTGCATGGCAATACTATTTACTGCCTGTGAGGAAGAGTCGATTATTGTCGGAGATGATATCATACTCCAAACGGGGGAGGGTGACGACGATCCGCCCAAGCCTCCAGGTGGTGACGAATAACCTTTCATACCAGATAGTTAAAGCAGGCTCCTCAAGGGAGCCTTTTTTGGTGAACTGTGTTGTGCACTTACGTTTTTGCAAAAGTTATGCATTTGCTATTCGGTTCGTAGGGTTTGGGCCGGGTTGACATTGGCATGTCGAATGGCCAAAACCGTAACAATAATGACGGTACCGAGGAGCGTGATCAATCCCGCGGTAACAAAAGGGCCTATGTCCATGGAAATGCGATAGGCAAACTTGCTTAGCCAGGCACGTACGAGGAAATATCCCAACGGCGTCATGGTGAGAAAGCTGATAGCGATGATCACCAGGTATTGCCGGTTGACCATGCCTGCAATACCATTAACTGATGCCCCCAGTATTTTTCGGATGGTGATCTCTTTGCGTTGCTGCTGCAATTGCAAGCTCGTCAGCCCGTAGAGTCCGAGACCGCTTAAGACCAGGCTGATCAAGGCGTAGAGGATGGCAATCTTGAAAAGCTGGCGCTCTTTCTTGTACCGTTCGTTGAACCAGCCATCCACAAAGTAGTATTGGAGTGGTGTGCGCGTAGCCAGCTGGTCCCAGGTCTTTTCAATGTGTTCGAGTGTCGCGGGGATATCGCCGTTTCCGAGCTTGATCGAGCTGTTGTATTTGATCTCCGGATTGAGATAGAGGACCATAGGCTCAATCTGATCTTGGGCGAGTGAGCGATAGTGAAAGTCCTCGACCACACCAATGATGGGGTAGAGGTCACCGTCTTCCTGGAAACGGATGCGTTTTCCAAGTGGATCCTTCCAACCCATCTGCGCTACGAAAGCTTCATTGACAATCATATTGGCGGAATCCGCAATTGATCCCCGGATAAATGACCTCCCCAGGTGCATGTTCATACCATAGACCTCAAAGAATCCGGGGTTTATGGCGTACAGACGAATGGTAGTTTCCTCGGTACTGCCTTCCGGATAGATCGTGGTAGAGTAGGAGCCCGCACCAATGGCTGAGCGGGAAGTGCTGATGTCTAGGATATTGGGATGTTTGAGCAGCTCGTTTTCAAAGACTTCCGCTTTTTCGCCTACTTCATTGTTGAGGTCGACGACCAGCACCCCGTCCTTCTCAAAACCCAGCGGTTTGTTTTCCAGATAGTTGATTTGTTTGGTGATAAACAGCGCACAAATGATCAGCAAAATGGACATCGCGTATTGCAGTGCCAGCAAGCCTTTCTTGAGCATGCTTTTCTTCCCGCCGGTAGTCTCACCCTTCAGAATACCTGCCACCTGTGGCTTAGCCATGATCCACGACGGATAGCTGCCAGTGGCAAACGTGAGGAAGAAAATGAAGAGGACTATTCCACCCAGGGCCAAGGGCTGTGCAAACACCTCTCGTGGGAGATTTTTTCCGCTGATCGCATTGATTTCGGGTAGCCAGACCAGCACGATGGCTATTGCGACTATGGCTGCTACAGTAGTGCTGAAAAAGGTCTCCATCATGAACCGACCCATCAACTGGAGTCGGGAAGAACCCAGTACTTTCCTGACACCCACTTCGTGCCTGGCCTGCGCAGCTCTCGAAATCGCTATGTTGATGTAGTTGAGGCTTGCCATTACCATGATCAGCAGGGCGGAGAATCCAAGCACCATCACAAACGTCATGCTTCCCTTGCGACCACCACGATCATACTTGATCCAGTCGGAGGACAAATACATGTCTTTGAGTGAGATGAGCTTCAAGGTGTATTGATCGGCACGCTCGGGGAAATGCGCCTGCATCATTTCCGGAAGCTTTTGCTGCAGCGTGGTTGGAGGATTGCCAGGGTGTAGCTGGATATAGGAAAATATGCCCTGGGCAAACCAGTTGTTCATCCAGTTGTAATTGAGGGGACCAACATTCGGCACTGTAGTGCTCCAGGAAGCCACGGCTTCGAACTGCATGGAGGAGTGCCTGGGAACATCTTTGAAGATTCCCGTCACCGTATAGTCAATGCCTTGCAGACCTATGATGACCTTGCCCATGGGATCGTCACGGCCAAATAGCGATTGAGCCATGGATTCACTCAGGACGATGGTTGCAGGCGCCGTCAAAAATTCCGCAGGGTTGCCCCGAACCACAGGAAAGTCAAAAAAATCGAAAAAGACCGAGTCAGCAAAATAGAAGCCTTCAGTGGAAACACTGGTTTCTTCCAAGCTGAGGATGGTACTCTCAAACCAGGGGCAAACCCTGGCATACGCTGCTACTTCCGGGTAATCTTCCATTATGGTGGGAGCCATCATTCCGGAGGTCTCATAGGTGTGATGGTCGACGTTTTCGTCGGGTTTGTAGCTGTGCCGGTAGAGCCTGTAGATTTGGTCTCCGGCGCTGTGCATCCGATCAAATTGGAGCTCATCCAGGATATAGACCGTAGCAAACCAGCCACTGGCGATTGCCAGCACCAGGCCCAATAAGCTGATGATGAAATAGAGCTTGTGTTTGCCGATGGTGCGGAGTGTGGTCCTGAAATAATTCATCCAAATGGCTGAAAATGGCGTCATGGTGAGTCGTTTTTGTTTGAATGATGTGCGTATGAAACCCAACGACTGAAAGCAGTATATCCAACTTGCCTTTTGGTGACCATGAGCTTCCAGATTGCGATAATAGGTCTCCAGCAAATCCCCCGCAATGCCCTCATACAAGAATGGATCACAATAGCTTTTCAGTAAGTTTTGTATCCATCGGGGAGGATGGTTTTTTGGATTTTCCTTCATCTGCAACCAGGAAATTGATCTTAAGACAAGTTAATTATTTCTTTCGTTTTTGTCGAATTTGTATATGGATGTTACGACGCAGTTGGATATTTGTTTCGTAAATGTAAAAATTGATTTTTCGAATAGAACTGGCCATGGATTCTGAAGGGGTATACTCCAGGTATGTAGGAAGGTAACGCCACATCAATCTATTTGGTAGTAAATTTATATTCACACCAACCGCACCATCCATGGGAGAGGAGAAGGCATCCGCCTCGATAGCGCCCACATCAGAATTCTGGCGAAATCGAAAGGTTCAGGTCATTGTTACCTACCTCGTCGGCTGTTGGACGCTGCTGGAGTTCACTTCCTTCATTACCGTAAGATTCTTCATTTCTCATCATTGGGTAGACCTAATACTATTCGCGCTGCTGTTGATGTTTCCTTCTGTGATGTTGGGGGTATGGGCCAGGAGCTCTGAAAACAGCGTATTGAGACGTAAGCGCTATTTCATGCCGCTAAATGTGCTTATCGCCTTTGGGATTTTGACTTATTTATTCTGGGGTAAGGACCTGGGCTTCATGAAGCGCAATATCTCCTTTGAAGATGAATTTGGAGAACAGCAGTCTGCCGTGCTCATAGATGATGCCTTCCTTGATCAGGTTGCGGTTTTTCCCTTTGATGCGATCAGGAAAGACACCGCCCACGACTGGTTGGAGGAGGGTATAGCAAATGCCCTTGTTATCGATCTTGAGCAATTCAATTCATTATATGTGTCAAGGTATGAAAAGACCAACTCCAACCGGGAGCGTGTGGATTTAGTGCAAGAAGGAAGTATGGACTATTTCCTACATGGCACCTACCTGGTGGCAGGGGACACTTTTCAAATCAATGGATCCCTCTTCAGTAACAAGGGAAGGAGAATTTCGGAAATATCGGTTAAAGGGTCTCAATTCTTTGACCTTTTGGATTCAATATCCATCATGGTACAGAATCATGTTGCCAATGCTGACCTGATCCGCAGTTTGGAAATCTACGATCAACCGCTTTCGGAGATTTTGACCGAGGACATCGAGGCCTACAGACTGAGATGTCTCGGCTTCTACAACCGCGCATTCGACAGGGATTCAACCTATGCGATGTTAGCCATCGCTCTGGCGGGATACGCTGATTTCCTGGGCTTTGATCACTACGCCAACAGGCGATACATAGAACTCGCCATGCAAAACAGGAGTAAGCTTCCTGCAATCTATGAGATGAGGGTCCGGGTACTGCACTATCTCATTCAGAATGACACTGACAAAGCCATCAAAGTGGCAGAAAATTTCATCCTTTTGAATCCAAATAATATCGATGGCAAATTGCAGTTGATGTACTTGTATGGCAATTTCGGTTGGATTGACGAGGCTATCGATGTCGCATTCGGGATGCTTCGGAAGCATGGCCCGATAGAAGATGGTTATGATTATTTGATCGATCTACTTTTGCTTGCTGACCGATTGGACGAGGCGGAAAAACTCATTAAGGACTTTATTGATACCACCTCATGGCAATACGACTTTGAGTTAGGCCTTCTTGAACTCCTCCGGGGAAATTTCGAACAGGCCAAAGATAATTTCGAATCCGGTAAGCTTGTGATGCCAGAAAGTAAAGTCCTCGATTCTGCGATACGTGTGTGCCAATATTACCAGGAAAAGGACGCTGATCAGATTATGAGTGCATTGCAACGGTTTGAAGGGGTGTACCGAAGTTCCGATCGTTTGCAGAGCTACAATTTGATTTCCAAGAAGCATTACCTCCAGGAAATTTGGGACGAAGGAACTTCAAACCTGTGCTTCCTGATGACTGATTCCTTACTGGTTTGGTTTGATCAGGAGACGGTGATTAGTAATGAATTGGTTTACGGAGGCGAGGATTCTGAGCCATTGCGATTGCTAATGGTTGATCGTACCCTGGATGAAGACATTTATACTCAATGGTTCTGGCGAAGCGGAGCGCTAATCAAAAAAGGGGAAAGCATGATTCGCGACCAAGACTTTGATTCGGCCCTGATTTGTTATAAACAGGCCTTGGAAGCCCAACCCGGGCTATTGTTTTTGCAAGACCTGGTAGGGCATCTGGAGTTCAGAAAATCTGGAAACTATGACGAAGTATATATGCAGGCATTGGCTGGAGATTACACCAATCGGGAACTCAGATTGAAAAATCGGTCACTCTACTATCTTCGGACCGATACGGATGTTTTGGAGTTAGAGCTGCTTGCATTGCCATCAGATGACTGGATCGTCTTTCTGGAATATGCTGACTTCAAACTTCGCATTGTTCGGGAGGGGGGCAATATTGTTGGACTTCAGGGATGGTATTACGATGAAGATTCGCAAACCTACCGGCACGATCCCGAAGACGATTCACCAAGGCGGGTACTTTGACCGGTCGTAAGAACACAATGGTGCTCAGCGCCGTCGGCAGACGGCGCTGAGCACGCACTTGCTTTGCACCATTATCCCAGTAGGTAACTCAGAAGGATGGCCAGCAAAATGAGCAAGCTGATCAACTGGATCAAAACAAAGGGCAATTCCTTGCTTTTCATCAGAATTCAATCTTGTAACTCAAATTCGGGATCATCACGATCGACCTGGATTCTTCCACCGCCATCTCGCTGAAATTGTAGTTGTAACCATCAAAATCCTCATAGCCTAAGAGGTTCTTCACCTGCAAAGACCAGACAGTTGAGAAATTCCGCTTGTTCTTGCGATAGGTGATGGTCATGTCCAGGTAGTTGACAGTAGGTGCCTGATCCTGAAATGCATTGGTCTCATCGAAGATGACCTCCTCTGCTGCAATTGAAGCGGCGTCATCCACAGGGCTGTAACGGAGGCCGCCCATCAAATTCAACCTGCCGTTGAGGCCGAACCACTTGCTGCCATCGGTGCCAAACTGCCATTCTTTGCCAGCCAGAAAATTGAAAGCAAAACCACGATCATATCTGCTATTTCTCCAAACGCCATCTCCGCCCTGGTACTCAGACTTGAAGATGGACCCCGTGACGAGGTAATAGAAATTGTTTCTCAGGAAGCGCTCCAGGGTGAGGTCAATACCATAGTTCCGACCTTTGCCGTCGTTGACCAGGTCTTGCGTCAGGAACCAGTCTTGTGAGAAGTTGACCATAGAGAAGGAACTGTCGGGCGCTACAGGCACATCATAGAGGAATTGATAGTAGGGCTCAACTTTGAGCCGAACATCTTCGCCCAGAATCCGGTCATAGCTGAAAACAAGGTGGTGGGCTCTTGTCAGTCTGAGATCCTTGTTCACTAAATTGCCTGCAGGGTCCTGGATCAGGTAGATCTTCAGGTCTTCCATCTGACTGTGATTACCATAGCCAATGCCCACGGTGTTGTTGTAGTCCAGCGCATATTTTATGCCCAATCTGGGCTCCAGGGTAGTTTGTCGGTTGAGCCTGAAATGTTGGCTATGAAGTCCGGTATTCAGGGTGAGTTGTCTGCCTAGTCGTGTACGGGATTGTGCGAAGACCTGGGTTCTGTAGCTACTCCCTTTTTCATCTACGATCGTCGCAAGTGGCGGTAGATTCTCAGGGGACTCCTGGATGGTAATGTTATACTGATGTCGGTGCAAGATAATCCCGGTTTGAACTGTTTGCTTTGGTGAGAATTTGTGGTTGAGGACAGAGGAGAGAGAATATTGACCCGTCAGATTGTCCACTTCTGTATCAGGAACCAAATTCAGCTCGTCATCTATTCGCTCCACATCCCAGAAAGCATCGTTGACTGATGCGGCAATGCTGGTTTTGAGTAGTGAACGGCTACCGATATTCAGTTTATGTTGTACACCAGTAGCACCTACCAGGAAGCCATATTCGTAGTCTTGTCTGTCGTCTTCCATTTCCCATCTGTCGCGAGACAGTAGGAGTTCCTCGTTCTTTCGGCCATAGTCCTTGCCACCAATACCCCAGAAGGAGAAGCTACCCTGCTTTTCTGTGTCAAAATGAAAGTTGAAAGACAGGTCCTGGTACCTGATGGTGTTCGTTTCTTCGGGTAACACTGGTTCTATAAGACCCAAAGTAGAATACCGATAGTTGAAGAGGTAAGAGGAGTTGCCTTTGGCATTGAAGGGGCCTTCTGCGGCAAAGTCAATGCCCAACATCCCGGCCTGAAAGGTACGCTCTGACTCGCTGGTGTTACCTGTCCTCATGTTCATATCAAAAACACCTGATAAGGCGTTGCCATAATCAGCTGAGAACGCTCCTGTAAGGAAGTCGGAATTGGCAAGTACATGGTTGCTCAGCAACGTTACGAATCCACCTCCGGTCACGGTTGCTCCTGCAAAGTGGCTGGGGCTGGGGATTTCGATGCCTTCCATGCGCCATTGCACACCTTTGGGGGCATTGCCCCTGATCACGATGGCGTTCTCACCCAAAGTCGTTGAGGTAACGCCTGCAAAGGCACTGGCCATCCTTCCTGGATCATCCAATCCCCCTGCGTATCGTTGTGTTTCGTCGGTCGTAAAGGATCTGGCACTGACGAAAGCCATCTCATTGAGCGGCAAATCCTTCAGATTTTCGGCTTGTACAACTACCTCCTCAAGGTAACCTAGCGACTCTTTCATTTTCACTTCCAGGAATACTGATTTACCAGAATGTACAGCAACATCGGGAATGATGATTTCTTCATATCCTACGAAGGTGACCTTGAAGCTTGTCCTGCCTATGGGTACTTCGGGAATGACGAATGCGCCATTTACATCTGCAACGGCTCCGATAACCTCATCGCCGACGATGGTTCGGATTGTGGCGCCAATCAAGGGTAATTCAGTGACTTCATCGTACACTTTTCCTCTTACTGTTTGCGTGAGGCCCTGACCATAAGTATTCAGTAATAGTCCTAGACATATTAGGGAAAAAATTGCGTTCTTCATTGTTTTTCGAATTGGGTGAAACCTGATACAAATGAAGAATGCCGGCCCCTGCGAAGCGCTCGACTATGAAAGTCTGGACGTCCAATGGGTCCAGAAGTGAGTATCTGGACTTCTAATTTTTGATCTGCCTTTGAAATGCAGATGGCGTTTGCCCGGTGACCTTCTTGAATACTTCGTTGAAGGAAGACTTCGAGCTGAACCCACTGTCCAGCGCATGACCAAGCAAGGTGATTTTCTTCTCCTTGTCGGCCATAAGCCTCGCTTTGAATTCTTCCACGCGATATTCGTTGATGAAGTCGAAGAAGTTTTGCTCAAGCTGCTCATTGATCACCTGCGAGAGATTGTTGGCGGTGATGCCCAGTCGCCTCGCCAATTGGGCTAATGTGATCTTAGGTTCCAGATGTGGTTTATCCTGCTCCATCAACTGTTGCAATGCTGTCAGGTACTGCTGTGCTTTGCCTTCTTTCAGACTTGATTTTCCGTATTTCTTCGGTTCCTCATTTTCCTGCAGGATAGTTCCCGTGGCAGGGTCTGCAAATATTCGACCTTGCCGAATACCGAAATACCCGATAAGGAATACGAACAGCGTGACCGTTGAGAAGATGATGGTCTCACCGTAGGTAGCTTCACCTTCGAAGTACATAAAGACTACATTGGTGCCAATCACGGCTACCCAAATGATACCCATGCCGATCACGAGGTTGCGCAGCCATTGAAGGTCTATTGATTCTTTGTAGGAGAAATTTTCCCCCAGGGATTTCTTGTGATTTCTCAGACGCAAAAGGGACCAGGGTATGTAGACCATCCCGGTAAGCATGGTCATGGTACCCAGGATCTGGAGGTAGAAGGGGGTATGGCCACCTGTCTCGATCAGGTCGATGTGAGCATTTAGCTCCTTCACAGGCATAAGGAACTGGGGAATCATGATCAAATAGCAAATCAGAATAGGGAGGAAGTGAAGGAACTCAGACCTGTCGAATTGTTGCCTGGCATCGATAAGATGATTGATGTAAATGAGTAAAAAGGGTCCGTGAATCAGGGGTAAGGGTAGCAGGATCCCGATGACATGAGGCAAGTGCATCAGGAAGCCTTCATAGTCCAGGTAGAAAAGGAACAAATGCAGCCCAATAAAGAACATCCAGACCGCAAGCACCTTGTCCGCCAGTGTCTTATTCTTCTTGTTGAGCAAGATGAACTCGATGAAGAAAGCCTGCACGACGCCGATGACGAAGATGATACTCATTAAAAGGAATTTAGTCCTAATTGGGCGTTGAAAGTCTACTTCAAAGGCACTTTAATTTCTCCGTTGCATGATTGCTGGTGTCTCGAGGCTGAGGCTTCAAATCAAATCTTTTTCTTCCAGGGATTTTTTCAACCTATTGTGGTCTTCCCAGAATTGCTTTTCAATTTTTTGGATGGTGGTAGCGTACTCGGAGTGAGATGCTAAACGTCTGAAAAGCGGGTCAGTGTCCAGGAAAAGGAGGAACCAGTATTGAATGTTTCGTTGTGTAGAAAATATCTTGAGCTGCTCCATGGCCAGATCAGGTTCATTCCTGTGCATATGCAAAGCTGCCAGGCTCACCCCTTTGTAAATGGAGTCGTCACCTTCGCAATAGGCTTCATAACTTTCGTAAAACCTTGCTGCCTGCTCCGGATAACCCTGCTTCTCGTAGGTGATACCAATCTTCAGATCTTCGTACGCATAGATATCAAGGCCGACGATATCTCGTGTAGTAGCAAACTTTTGGTAGTAGTAATAAGCACTGTCATAATCTTCCTGATAGTAAAGCAGCTTCCCGATTTCCTGAAGTATGTCCAGGCGAGTGGTATCTTTCTTCCATTCAGTTATCAGACCGTGCCTGGTCCTTTCTATTTCCTGGTCCCTGGCATGGAGGATGAAGATCTTGAGATAAGGGGCATAGTAATTTTGAGGAAGGAGGTCGAGTGACTTGTTGACATAGGTAAGGGCTTCATCCACAAATCCCGACTGGACGAGCGCATTGCATAGGTGCAGATAAGTATAGCTCCTGGTGGTGGAATCATTGGTGGCCACATCCAGTTGCAGCCCTTTGAGGGCATATTCGAGGTATTTGCTGGTGTTGGGTATGATCCTGCCATAAAAATTTGACAACATGTGGATGACCACACTCGAATTGGGATTGTACTCGAGGGCTTTCTGCAAGTGGGGTAGCGCCAGTCTATACTCCTTGGTTTGAAAGTAGTACAATGCCTTTGCGATCAGGCTTTCGGGTAATTTAGAATCGTACAGCAAGGCCTTATCGGCATAGTTGTTGATATCTTCAGTGTATTGCTTTTCAGTCAGATACTCATCGAGGTAGTAGTAGCATATCGCTACCTGGGCATGGGCAAGTGCGAATTCCGGGTCGATTTCGATGGCCTTATTAAACAGGGGTATCGCTTCCAGCAATCCCTCTCGTGTACGTGTGAAATAGGGGACCAGTGCCTGGAGATAATAGTCATAGGCCTCAAGGTTTTCGGTGGGCTTCTTCTCAATTTGGGCCAGTTCCGCCGGGGTTACCACCGCTTCAATCCCATCCGCAATTTGCTTGGCTACTTCATTTTGCAAGGCAAAAATGTCTACAACTTCACGGCTGTATTGCTCGGCCCATAGATGTCGGTCATTCGTGGCCTCTATCAATTGAATATTCAACAGCACCTGATCACCCACGCGTTGTCCGCTGCCTTCGACGATGTAGTTTACATTCAACTCTTCTGCGATTTCTGGTATGGACTTATCGCTGTTGCGAAACTGTTCCACTGATGTTCTGCTGATTACCCGTAAGTCTTCGATCTTCTGGAGATTGGTCAAGGCCGATTCCATTAAGCCATTGACAAAGTACAGGTTCGAAGAGTCGCTGCTTTCATTTTTGAAGGGTAAGACGGCAATGGATTTTGCCAAAGCCGGTTCAGTGGTGCTTCTGTTATTGAGAACAAAGACCGAGGCTGCTACGGCGAGGACCAACACCGCCCCCAGGACGATGGGCCACGATCGCTTCCCGGAACTCTCCATGGGGGCAGGCACCTCGTCTAAAGCATGCTTTCCAACCTCTCCCGGAGGATGTCCATAATGTTCTCGGAAGCATTTTATAAAGTAAGAGGTGCTGCCAAAACCCACCTGAAAAGAAATCTCCGAGACCGTCAAGGAAGTTTCCTTAAGCAGAGCCAGGGCTCGTTTCAGGCGTACTTGTCGGATAAACTGGCTTACCGAAAGTTGGGTGTGCTTCTTGATCTTCCTCAGTAGGTTGGAACGGCTCATGTTCATGGCAGCCGCTAGCTCGGATACACCAAATTGTTCATTGGAGAGGTTATCCAGAAGGATAGCTTCGGCTTGCTCGATGAAGTCTGATTCTGTGATTGACGTATCTGACATTGTTCTTGACTGGGTCGAATTTAGAAAATATTTCAAGCATCGACCTGATATACTGTTGTTCGCACAGACCCGCAAAAAGTCACACTTTGCGTCATAATTTATATGCCTGCGTCATAGTTTTTACGTCGTCGTCAAACTTGATGTTTTTGGCTTCATGGCTCATAAGCCTCGTGCAAAGGCCTACAAGACCTTTGTAGGAACAAAATCAAGTCAATTACTAAAATTCTAGGATGATGAAAACCTCAAAATTTGAAGCCAAGACAAAATGGGCCGGCATGTTCCTTTTGGCACTTCTATTTTCCGCGTGTACAGGATCTGGTGATGGTACCAGTACAGATTCCAAAGTAGCCAAACCCAAGGTGGATATTCATAATGCAGTGATATCTGGAGACCTCCAGGCCGTGAAGCAACACATTGCCGCAGGGTCCGATCTCAGTGAAAAAGATCCTTTTGGTGGTTCCACACCATTGATTACAGCATCCACTTTCGGCAAAGTTGAAATTGCCAAAGCGCTGATCGACGCTGGTGTGGACCTCTCTCTGAAAAACAACGATGGTACCACAGCACTTCACGCAGCAGCCTTCTTTTGCGAAGTAGAAATTGTGCAAATGCTGATCGATGCCAAGGCAGATAGGACCCTAAAAAACAACTACAACGCAACGCCAAGGGAAATAGTGATGGGACCCTTCGCGGAAATCAAGCCAGTTTATGAAATGATGCAGCAGCAACTCGGGCCACTTGGTTTACAACTCGATCTTGCGGAGATTGAGAAGACCCGTCCGGTCATTGTCATGATGTTGCAATAATCTCAAAATTCCAACAGCAATGAAGACGGAAAGAAGATACGATATAGATTGGTTGCGGGTCATTGCCATTGGCCTGCTGCTGATCTACCATATAGCGATCATTTTTCAGCCCTGGGGTATGCTCATTGGCTTCATTCGTAGTGAGCAGCTCATGCCCGATTTGTGGACGCCGATGACGATGCTCAATGTCTGGCGAATTCCACTGTTGTTCTATGTTTCGGGTATGGGTCTGTACTTTGCCATTCGCAAGCGCAATTGGCTACAGATGCTGGGAGAGCGGGCCAGGCGGATTCTGGTACCCTTCATTTTTGGCATTGTCGCGATCACACCTCTACACATGTTCCTTTTCCAGAAGTACTACAACCTTCAATTGAGCTACTACCCACATGCGGGTCACTTATGGTTCCTGGGGAATATTTTCGTCTATGTCCTGGTGCTGGTCCCTGTTTTCTTCCTCTTGAAACGCAAGCAAGAGGGTAGCTTCATGCGAGGATTCACTACACTTGTGAGCCATCCGCTTGGCCTTCTGTCGATATGTGTCTTCTTTGTAGTGGAGGTACTGTTGCTTCAGCCCCGGCCGTTCGAAATGTACGCTCAAACCTGGCATGGCTTCGCTATTGGGCTGCTGGCTTTCTTCTTCGGCTTTCTATTCGTCCTGGCAGGTAAGCCTTTCTGGGAAAATGTGAAGAAGTGGTGGTGGCTCTATGTCGGTCTGGCTTCGATCCTTTATGGAATCAGGCTGGCGATTTTCGACACACAAGCTCCGGGTTACCTACTTTCCATGGAATCAAACTGTTGGATCTTTGGTGTTTTTGGTTTGGCCTATAAGTACTTGAACAAACCCAGTACCGCGTTGAGCTACCTGAGCCAGGCGGCGTATCCCGTCTACATCATTCATATGTTTGCATTGTATCTGGGGGCGTTGATCATTTTGCCTCTGGGACTTCCAGGGATGCTCGAGTTCGTTGGCATCATCTTGTTTACGGGTGTCACATCTTATGTCATCTACGAGTTCGTGATTCGACGGATCGCGTTGATCAGGCCTCTTTTTGGTCTGAGGTGGAAAGCTCAGAAAGTACAATCTGAGCCATTGCAGACAAGTGTAGCTGCGCAACGCTCACATTGAAATTGGGGATGTATCTATGGCCGAACTTGATGAACCTACAAAAAAAGCCGGAGACGATCCTCCGGCTTTGGGGTATGAAGAAATGTACAATGCTGGTCCCATGGTGGAGTCGCTCCTTTAGTGTCTCGAAGTTCAGTCTACCATCCTGCGGATCTTACAGGCGCAATGCCCTTCAGCCTGAGGTAGGTGATATTCTTGCCATATTCACGTTGAAGGTGGTCAGTCATGGTCAGAATTGCATTGAGGCGAGACATTTCCGTTCCAAACCACTCAATTCGTTCGTTGAGCTGATCGTCGTTCAATTGCGAGATTCCTTCGCCAATGAAGTTGAAAGACTTTGTTAACGCGCTGATCACCTCTTCTTTGTTGCTTGTATCAGGATGCCAATGGTTCGATTGGAGAAAAAGTGAAATGTTCCGCAGGCATCTTCTCTGTGGACCCGATTACCATGTCGGCCATTCTATTCCAGGCTGAGAGCACTTGTTCCTTAGAAATTGGCCCCTCGGGCGGATTGGCTTGTGTATGGCCAGGTGTGGTGGCGCATACACATCCGAGCACAAACAGGAGCTGAATCAATAAAGTGGGTTTCCTTTTCATCGTATTTGAATTTTTGATCGCAGTTGATCAAATGTATGAAGCAGGTCAGGAGCGTAAAAAGAAAAAGCTACAGGTCGTTAGAATTGGGGTGACCCGTTCTTCAACCTCCTAGAAAAGCATCGATTTCTTCTTTGTAGGCGCGGCCGGATTGTATGACCTGGCCGTTGGAAAGTGAAATTTGATATTCATTGTTGCCAACATACTTGTACCCCTGAACCCACTGGGCATTCACGATAAAAGACCTATGAACACGCAGGTATTGTTCGGGGTTGAGCTCTTCGACAAGCTTGTTCATGCTCACCCGGTACAACTTGGATACGTCAGCTAATACCAGTTTCACGTAGTTTCCTTCTGCCTCCAGGTACAGCACATCGTCCAAAAGGATGGTCAGATACCTGCCCTTTTCTTTGATTTGTAAACGGTCCAGGTATCGGCTTTTTTCTGCTTGAAAAGACCTCACCATGTATTGGAGCTTCTCGGCAAAATCCGAGGATTTGGCTTGTTCTATTCTTTTCAAACATAGACTGACAGCTTTGTGCAACCTCTCTTCGTCGAATGGTTTTAGAAGATAATCCACCGCTTCTGATTCGAAAGCACGTATGGCAAATTCATCGTGGGCTGTTGTAAAAATGATTAGTGGAATTTTGTCCAGCTTTTGCAAAAGCTGAAAGCCATCGATTTTGGGCATTTTGATGTCCAAAAAGATGACATCCGGAGCCTTCAGCCTGATCAGGGCCAGTGCTTCCTCTCCATTTTTTGCTTGTCCCACCAATTGAACATCCTCCTGGTCTTCCAGTAAGTCCGCCAGTCGTTTACGGGCAAGAAATTCGTCATCTATGATGGCAGCTCTCATACTTGAAAGGGGATCGCAATTCGGGCTACAAATGTTTGGTCCTTCCTTCTGAAGGTCTCGAGTTCAAAAGTTTTGTACAATTCTTCCAGCCGTTTTCTGATGTTAATAAGGCCTATGCCCAGACCCTTGATGGTATTGTCATTGTCAGGGTCGATTTGATTTTCTACCGTGAGTTGAAGGCCTTTTTTCTCGTTGAAAGTGATCTGCTCAGTTTTTATGGCAATTTGGGTGATGGCGGTGTTGAGGTTGCTGCTTCCATGTTTTACCGCGTTTTCAACCAGCGGCTGCAAAATCAGGTGCGGAACCAGGGCATCATCCGTCGTATCACCGATGCTAAGGTTGACGCGCAGGTGATCGAAGCGGATTTGCTCTATGTCGAGGTACTCCCGAATAAAGTCAATCTCCTCACGCAGTGGAACCAGTTGCTGATCCTCTTCATCCAGCACTTTTCGTAGCAACGACCCCAGCTTCGAAAGCATTTGCTGGGCTTTTTTGTAGTCAATATCAATCAATGCTGAGATGGAGTGCAGCGTGTTAAACAAGAAGTGCGGGTTGAGCTGCATGCGTAGCGCATGAAGTTGGGCTTGA
This sequence comes from Cyclobacteriaceae bacterium, assembly GCA_965601475.1. GTDB lineage: Bacteria > Bacteroidota > Bacteroidia > Cytophagales > Cyclobacteriaceae > JAWPMT01. The sequence goes on from OZ271832.1 coordinate 5,509,504, forward strand.
GCCCTCAGTCTTTGCTGTGATAAATAGCGCTGTTGGTAGTCAAATGCCAGGAATATGAGCACAATGGCCATCAATGCCAGCGCACTATTGAAAACGCCTACCGAAATTTCGAGCACGCTATTGGCTCCCAAAAAATCTCTGAGATATCCATAACGAAAGTAGTTACTCAAGTCAACTAACCGGGATACCAGCGTCCGATGGATTGCGGCGATAAGGATGCCAGTGGAGACGGCTGTGACCCAGCGGTAGGGCGTTTTCCGAAACCAGTTTACCCATCTATACAAAGCTGGTAACCACAATACCCAGACCATATAGTTGATGAAAAAGCTGGAAAAGACGGGTATCCAACTGAAATCATAATTGCGCTCGGAGACGAGGTGATCCGTGTATCGTTGACCGACCTGTATCGCGGTGATCAGAATAGCCGATAGCCACGCCCACCGCCATTTGAATGGAAGTGAATAGTATTTGTCCAATATGCCGCGCACATGGTTCATGAAGATCCAAAATTAGCCAAAACGATCTCCTCGGCTTTCCGGAATGTGTTTAAAAGGGAATTGGCGTATATTCGGTTGATCAATGGAAAGATTCACCAAATATTGGTACGTATTGATTGTGGTTACATCTACTGTTTGTAGCCCAACAACGCGTGAGCAAACTGCTGAAGATGAGGACATGAAGCCAGTGTCGGAATTGAGCTATGTGGATCTGTGGACGCTAATGCTGGATGCCAACAATGCTCAAGGTATAGACGTACATGGTGACGGATATGGCGCCGAGGGAAGGCCCTTTCTGGATATTGCCAGAAGCGGCGATTGCCTGGCATCTGATTGTGGCAGTGCCATGGTCTTGATCAACAGTCATCTGGATACAATCAAAGCTGTGATCAGCTTTCGTTTCGACCTTCCTGGCAATCCCGTTGACGAAATGCAAAGATTGTATATCGTTCCAGGAGGGCAATCAACGTCGTTGGGCTGTGAAAACTTTTGCTACGACGGAAAATCATATCCGATTTCACCAGCGATTGTCACTGCTGGATTCTGAATACATCCTTGAAAATCAAAGATTTGACCTGCACCTCGTGTGTGACTAAAGACAGGACAATTGTGCGGCCCATTCCTCAAATGAGCTCAGTATAGCGTTTCTCCCAAGGCCTTCCGGAAGGTGTCAGAATCCATGACTTGCAGCAATTTCTTCTTCAGCGTTTTACGTTCCTGAAAGGGGCTATCCCTGAATAGAAAAGCAGATTTTTCTTCCAGTTCGTTGGTCATCTTTGTTTGAAGCTCCGGCAGCAGCTCATAGATCTTCTTTTTGAAATCATGGTTATAAACCATGCGATCAGGATGCACAATGCCCTGGTCAATAAAGGCCCTGGCCTTCTTGCTGCAACGGCAGGGGTTCTTTTTGTTGATCAACCCACATTTATCATTCATAAATTGTGACAATTGATGTCGGGCCCGGCTGAGCTGTTGGCGATAGTTGTCCCTGCTGATATTGAGTAATTCTGCGCCAAGTCCCTGATCAATTTCGAAAACTTCGCCAAGTACATAAATCAGCCTTTGTTTACGATCCAGGCACATGAGCATCCCTGCTGTACAACTGAATTTTATCTCATCAAGTACCATTTGCTCATCGGGTCGGTAGGGCTTGGGGTAATCACTATTTGGCATAGCATCCAGGGTATCCCCATATTCCTGGAAGGAATGGATCATTTTTTCGCAATGCCGCTGCTTCATATTCAAGATGTGATTGACAACAATGCGATAGAGCCACGTGCGTAGGCTCGATTCCCCTTTGAAATTGCCCAGGTGGGTGATGAGTTTAATGACAATCTCCTGGGCGACATCTTCGGCGTCAGCCGGTTCCAGAACCATTTTCAGCGCCACATTGTAGATGAACGCGTAGTGTCGGGTGATGAGCTTCTCCAGGGCTTGTTGGTCGCCGGATAGGGCAGAGGACCTTAAGTCCAGATCCTCTGCTTTGTCGTAGTTGTGATCGATCAGCGTACTTTTCATTATCTCAACCTGGTGAAATATTCCATAATCATATCCTGCTCCTTTTCCATATTAAAGGTAGAGGCAAAATTCATAAACAACTCGTGCGACTCCACCTCCTTCTGCACAATCGGACATACTTCCGCATTGGCCCAGTGGGCCAGGTCTATCAGGAGGTTAGGATTGTCCACGGATTGTACTGTATTGATATGCTTGAACTCTTCATAACCGCGATTGATATACTGCATCAATTTGGCGTGACTTCCGAGTAGACGATCAAGGGCACCCTCCTGCGTGTAAATCACCGCAAATTCCAGAACTTCCGAACCATCAAGGTCTGCATAGCTGTGCTTTCTAAGCGTTCTCACATGGTCTGCAAAGCGAACATGGTCGATTGATGTCAGGAACCGCTGGACAATGGCATTGGGAGCGGATTCAAATTGCTTCTGGGCCGCTTTCGCTGTTTCTAAAGATTTCCAATGCACGATATCCAGGTAGAGGTTCGGTTTATCGATGGATCGATGTGTCTCAGAACCAATGTATCCATCATAAGTGGACAAATGCTCCGCGACCAAGGTGCTTAGCTCCTCAAAACTTTTGTTTTCTGCATCTTTTATTTGGTAAAGGACTACCTCGTAGACCTCACCGTTTTTTTCGAATGGTGTATTCATTTCGTATTCATTCATGTCAGTTTCCAAAGAGGAGGTCCAGCCGGCGTTGCCCGACAGCCAAGGACTTGCCAACAGCGTGGCCACTGTGATCAGTGTTGGCGTCAGAAATTGCTTGGTTTTCATTTTCATTTATTTTTTCTGTTGTGCTCCGGTTGGACCGACGAGGTGGGCACTTGTGACAAAACTTTTTTGGTTTTTTTCAGAGCGGGCAGAAAATGGGTCCTCTGGACGCTTTATGTGATGGACTGGGAGATTTAGTTTGCTACCAACTTCATCATTCAGTGAATGATCCTTGGGCCAAACCACTGCCAAGTGATGCATCGGAATGCTTTGCGGCTATTAGGCACCGAACAACATGAGGTGTAAGATGTCATGAAGGATAGTACTTCAGAGGTTTGCCTGGGCTTACAGGGTTATCGTTATCGCTGTGCCTTGATTGACTGTGGAGGAAATGGAAATTTTACCCTTATGCTCCTTGATGATGTTATAGGTGATGGAAAGGCCAAGGCCGGTTCCGGCACCTGGGGGTTTTGTTGTGAAAAAAGGATCCATCACCTTGTCTATCAGTTCATTCGGAATACCTGTACCATCGTCCGCAATAGTTATCTGAAATTTCTTCCGAAACGTTCGACTTTTGATGGAGATTGTACCTTTTCCATCAATGGCCTGCGCGGCATTGGAGAGGATGTTCAGGAAAGCCTGATGCAGCCGACCTGAATTTCCTTTGATGACCATCTCTGTGGCTTCATATGCCCTTTCAATGTCAATTCGGCCCTTAATCTTGTTTTCGAGCAATACAAGGCAGTTTTCCAGGATGTCGTCGAGGCAGCAGTCTTCGTCCATCTTAGTGCCCTTCCTACTGAATTGTCCGAGACTTTCAACGATGTTTGACGCCCGGGTCACACCTTCCAATATGGCATCAATGATGGGTTGGACATTGGTCTTGTCCAGGGCTTCGTCATTTTCTACCTTATCTCTCAACGCCGAGGCGCCTCCTTTGATGAAGTTCAACGGGTTGTTGATTTCATGCCCCATACCCGCAGACAAGACGCCCAGAGATGCCATCTTTTCTGATGCAATAAGTTGAGACTGCGTTTCCTTTAGCGATTCAAGCGCCTCACTCAATTCTTGATTTTTTGCCTGTATTTCGTCGGTACGACTGGCTACCAGGTCATTTAATCTGGCTCGTTGTCGTCTGAGCCTTTTGATCCGGGCAAAGGGGATGGACATGGCAATCGCAATGAGCAAAGCCAGTCCAGTCAACCTAAACCAGGTCCTTTGCCAATAGGGGGCGGATATTTCCAAAGTCAGCACATAGGGTTCTTCAGTCCATATACCATCGCTGTTGGAGGTAAACAACTCAAACCTGTAGGTTCCGGGGTCCAGACTGGTGAAACTGGCTGTTGGTTGTCCCTCGGCGATTGAGGTCCAGTAGTCGGACAAACCTTGGAGACGGTATCGATATTGATTGCGAGAGGGATTACGATAGTCCAGGGTAGCAAAGCCAATACTAATCGTATTCCGATCGTAAGGCAGCTGGAAAGTGGTTGTGCCTTGCTGAATCCTGGATAGAATATCCTGGTTAGTTTGGCCAAATATTTTGAAGGAAGTGAAGACAGTGGTTGGTTGGAAAGAACCCTTTTTCACTTCTTTAGGGTGAAACTGGTTGAAGCCGTTGATGCCGCCGATCACAAGGCAACCGTCACTCAATTGAGCACCTGCTCCGCGATTGAATTCGTTAGACTGCAGTCCATCGTCTTTGTCAAAGACATCCAGGATTTCATAACTGGCTTTGTCCAGTTTGATGAGGCCGGCATTGGATGTCAACCAAAGGTTTTGTTCCGAGTCCTCAGCAACGTAGTAAATAACACTGTTCGGTAAACCATCTGCTGTTGATACTACCTTGTGCGAATTATTTCTTGGGTCAATACGTATCAGTCCGCCGCCATAGGTTCCTGACCACAGTACGCCCGCCGAATCGAGGAAGATTGACGTAATGTAGTCATTGACCTTGTCGTCAGCCAGCGTCTGGGCATTGAATCGGTTGTAAATGGTGGTATCCTCAAGATTCAATCCAAAGATTCCATAGCCCAGTGTACCAATCCAGAGGGTATTTTCCCGTCGCCTTAGTTCGAAGGTATTGGGTGTAATTTTCTCGCCAAGGTCAACGTGCTTGAATTGCCCGGTCTGCGGATTGAACAAGTCCAGTCCTTTGTCGGTGCCAACCCACATAGATCCATCGGAATTGAGCAGCAACCGTTGAACCTGATCGCTGACAATGGATTCGGGGTCAGAATCCTGGTGCTTGTAAAATTGGAATTGACCACTCCGGAGGTTGAAGTTCACGAGACCGTTTCCAGCGGATGCCAGCCATAGGTTTTGATCGTCGGATTGAAGCAGATCAAAAGTAACAGCCTCAAATCCAGGTATTTTGTAACGTTCGAATGTCTGTTTTTTTCTGTCAAATCGACTAAAAAAACCGCCATTGTTGCCGATCCAGACCTGGCCATTGGAGTGTTCGTAGAAGCTGAGAACGCCTGGATTGGCTAATGAATTGGAGGCGTCTCGCTTGTAGGAGTAATGATCAAATTTGGAGTCTTTGTATTTGTTGATGCCTCCACCGACGGTACCGAACCACAAACTGCCTGCACGATCTTTCATGGCACAAGTAAGAAGTGATCGACTGAAATTGTTGAAGCTGTTGTCCATTCTTATTTCCTTTAGCCGGCCGGTCGCAGGAGTAAACTGGTCCAGGCCCTTGCTCGTGATCATCCAGAAGATATTGTCATCATCGACCAGTACGGCTTGTTCACCTTGGGCCGTCAGATAGGTTTTCTCTCCAATGAAGTTCCAGGAATTGCGATCCATGGATTTGGGAACTATCTCGTGATCTGACAGACGCAAGCGTAGGATCGTTTGCCGACTGTCGAGGTCTAGCTGCAGTAGGTCAGGGCCAGTAGCAACCCACAGTTGACCATTGTTATCCATCCAGATGGTTGCCACACGTGGGATATGTTCCGAGGCGATTTGGGAGAAAGAACGACTTGCAACATCAAATAGAAAAAGTCCGTTTTCAGTGCCCAGCAGCAGTGCGCCGGTCCCTGTTGGGAAAATGCAGGAAACTCGGTTTTTATTGAGCGTACCAATAGGAAAGGAAGTGAACTGACCGCTTTTGGCGTCGTGTAGGTACAAACTTCCATCATCAGCTCCTATCCAAATGTTGCCTTGATCATCCTCATGGAAGTAGCTGACGTTCGATCCAGGACCTTCAGTCAAATGGGAGGTGAACTGCCGGGTTTGCACATCCAACAATTCAAACCCACCTAGTTTGGTGGCGGCCCAGATATTTCCGGAGTCGTCCTCATGGAGAAAGGTGATGTCATTATCACGCAGTGAGCGGGGATCTTCCGGATCTTTCGAGTATATGTCGAATGTTTCGTGGATAGGATCATAATGCACCAACCCCAGCCCTAGAACACCAAGGTATAAGGTACCATCCTTCGACTCGATGATACTGGATACAACGTTGTTCTTTTTGGAGAATCGAACTACGTCAATACCAACGCCATCATACTTATTCAGACCATCGCGCGTAGCGATCCACAAGTAGCCCCTGGAATCTTGTAGAACGGAATTAATAACACTGGAGGACAAACCATTATCGACACCTATAACCTCGAAATTGAGCTCCTTCTGAGCCATCAGAAGGTAACTTCCCAGCCACAACAGGGTGATCAGGTAGCATCTGATACAGGTGTTTGTCATACTTAATCCATTTCCACCCAGCGACCACGCATTACCTAGCTAGGCGGCACCTTTTATTACGCGCTGAATGGCATGATCTATATCTTCCTTGACGAAAGGTTTGGGTAGAAACATTTCTACCTCCCTCTTTTTGACTGCCACTTCGATTTCTTCGTTGTAGTCATACGCGCTCAGTATGAAGTAGTGGATATTCTTGTGTTTCTCCCTCGCTTTCCTGATGAACTCAACCCCGTTCATCAGCGGCATACGCATGTCCGAGATCACAACGATGATTTCTCCTTTGTGCTCCTCCAACTCCTTCAATCCGATGATAGGAGTGGAAGCCGTATAAACTTTGTAGTTCCGCTGAAAATTCAATTTGAACAACATCAAATTCGTCTCTTCGTCGTCCACGTATAAAATCGTGATTTTACCTTCATTTATACGGTCTGCCATTTATGTGTTGTTTGGTGGTGAAGTGGTAACTCGGTGCTTTGAGTAACTGTTTATTTCAATCTATTCTAACTTAGGTACAATCCACATATTTATGAAATTAATTCCCATGAAATTGCATTACTAACTGATTGGCCCGGCGCCGGATGATGACATAGTCAGGGGTCAGCAGTATTGTTGGTGGTCTATATGATGAGCGTTTGTAGCCCTGCTGGTCTTGAAAAAATCGGACTTCCGGCGTATTTCATGTCTAATGCGAGTCTCCTTACGCCTGCTGAAATATATTTTCTTAAAAAAAGAAACATATATACTATCCTTGCGTACGATATATCATCTTAAAAATAGAAATATATAAATGAAAGGATTTTTAGGAGAATTTGAGGAGCTCGTGCTACTCACCATAGCCAACCTGGATCAGCAGGCCTACGGACTTTCGATATTGAGAGATATCAACGAGCGCGCTCGACGCAATCTGAGCATAGGAGCCTTGCATTCAACACTGACCCGACTGGAGGAGAAAGGTTTTGTTACTTCCTATTTGGGCGAACCGACGAATGAAAGAGGGGGTAGACGCAAGCGTTACTTTCAGTTGACTAGTAGTGCTATCTCGGCACTCAATGATATGAAGTCACTGCGCGACGACTTATGGGCCAACGCCAAAGTGAATTTATCTTTATGAAAAACGATCCTAAGCCTCCTCAGCTCTTGCGGTCATTCTTCATTTGGTGGAGCGGGAGAGCAGAACTTGAGGACCTGCTCGGAGACATCGACGAATACTATTTGCTCGATCTGAAGTCGAAAAGCAAACTCAGTGCTCAATGGCGTTACCACAAACAGGTATTTTCACTACTTTTTTCTTACGCCTTGCGGAAGCGCCGAAGTGCTGCCGCCTATTCTTATTATTTCCAAACTCATACTTTCACCATGTGGATCAACTACTTCAAAATCGCAAGTCGCAACTTCTCAAAACACAAATTATTCACCCTCATCAACATGCTAGGCCTCGCGATGGGCATGTCCATTTGCCTGCTGGCACTTGGCGTTTCTGTGGCGATCTACAAATCGGATGAATTTCATAAAAACAAGCGTCGTACCTATCAAGTCAATACCTATGTGGCTACTGAGAGCGAGGATAGGACTTTCGGCTCCACTTTCGGGGGATTAGGCGCCCAGATGTTGCGTGACTATCCTTTCATAGAAGAGGTGGTGAACATCAATAATGACTTTAGGCCTGAATTCGAGCACCGCGGAAACCTCATGCCCTACAGGGGTTATTATGCTGGTGCAGCCTTTTTTCAAATCTTCGACTTCCAGCTCATTCAGGGCGATCCCGCCACGGCGCTTTCACAGCCCTTTAGTTTGGTCCTGACGCAGTCGGTAGCTGAGGTGCTTTTCAGGGATAAGGACCCTGTTGGCGAGATCTTGAAGACCGACCATGGAGATTACACGGTGACTGGTGTAATGGAGGATTTGAAACAGACGCACTTTTTCTTCGATGTACTAACTTCTTATGCTACTCTTGAGCACTTGCAGTCCCTTAACGAAGAACTCCTATGGCGGGACCATATGGAAACCTATACCTATTTATTATTACAGGAGGGTACCGATCCATCTACATTAGCATCTGCTTTGACGCAGGTGAGTACCTATGCCGAGTCTTTTCACCCGGGCAAAACAATCTCCCTGTCGGCCGTTAGACTCGACAAAGCTGTACCTCGCTGGAATATCAGCAATGCCATTGGGATAGGGTGGGACCAACCATCGATGATATTCTTCATGGCCATTGGTCTGCTTATCCTTCTCCCGGCTATCTTCAACTATACGAACCTGTCGATTGCGCATGCCTTGAAAAGAGCCAAGGAGATCGGGATTCGAAAAGTGGTCGGAGCTGAAAATGGCCAAATAAAAACGCAATTCATTGTAGAGACCTTGCTGGTCACAATGTTCTCGCTAATCGGCGCAACTTTGATTTTCATACCCCTTCGGAGCGAATTCCTCGACATGGTCCGTGCCGCCAAAGTGCTGGATATTTCAATGGGTATTGAGTTGGTTTTGGCATTCGTATTTTTTGCAGTTATTGTTGGCTTGTTTGCAGGAGTAGCTCCCGCGTTGTTTTTCTCAAGAATGAATCCGCTTCACACCCTCAAGGGAGGTGTCTCCGGTGGTTTGGGGAAAGTTTCTGGCATGAAAAAGGGATTGTTCGTTTTTCAGTTTTTCCTATCACTGGTGTTTATCATCGGTGTCGCGGCCATTGCAAAGCAATATGCATATGCGTTCAACAATAATCATGGCTTCGACTCGGACAATGTACTGGTTGTACCTTTCAATAAGGTAGAAAAACAGGTCGCTCTGCATGAACTTGCAACGCATCCCGATGTCAAGTCCATTACTACCGCTTCCAATCTTCCGGGCGTACGGTTACCCCGGAGGGTGATGGCTACATCCAACGACCTGGACACCTTACAGGTGCAACAGGTCTTTATGGGTGACGATTTTGTGGAAAATTTTAGGCTGAAGTTACATTGGGGTGAAATTGGCTCTTCTGCCAGCTCGACAAGAAATGAGGAATCTGTACTCGTCAATCAGCAGTTTTTGCGGTCCATGTCGGTATTCAACATCCAAAAAGACACGCTTGGTTTCACCCTTGAAGATGGAACACATTGCCGCATCGTGGGGATTCTGGATGATTTTTTCTTTGAGCCCCTCAGCGAGCACCTCAAGCCAATTATTTTCCGGTATTCACTGGAAGAAAGCGAATATGCGCTACTTACCATCAACTCGCAGAATGTTACAGCGACGCTGGTGGCATTAGAGGAGATATGGGAAGGTGTTGACAAAGAGGCCCTCTTCGAATCCTCCTTCTTAGATGATGAAATTGAGGATGCCTATTACTTTCTGATGGCTCAGATGAGAATATTTAGCTACCTAAGTGCATTTGCCATTACCATATCGTTGTTGGGCCTGTTGGGCATGGTGACGTACACGACTGAGAATCGTACCAAGGAAATTGCTATCCGCAAAATAATGGGAGCTAGTACGCCCACGTTACACTATCTGCTTACACGGGATTTCCTTAAGTTGATCGCCATCTCGTCGTTGATCGCGATTCCATTTTCATACCTTTTCTATGATCGCCTATTTCTCTTCTTCGTTATTCCGAACGGCACTGGTTTGGGTATCCTGGAAATCGTGGGAGGAGTGGTTTTCCTGTTCAGTGTCGGTTTTTTGTCCATTTTCTTTCAGACCTCCAAGGTCACACAACAGAACCCTGCCACCAACCTCAGGTACGAATAGGGTATAAGATATCAGCGGCATCCCTTGGTGGATGCCGCTACTTTCGTGGTCATCGCAGGATCGAAAGCTCAGGTAAACTGGTGCAAACCTCCTTGATAAAATAATTAAAAACGTTGTTTACTAGGAGGAATGATACGTTCACTCAATGGGTCAGTCCAGACCAACCGGTAGTTGCTAATTTGGATTCACATCAATTAAAAACTATCGTCTTATGAAACACAGAACCAACTATTTCATGGCACTGGCCCTGGTCTTGATTTTGGGATCATGCCAACCAGAGGCCGAAGTGCTCATGGAGGAAGAAACACTTCCTCAGTTCACCATGCAAGCCAATCCTGGTAATTTGACCGTAGCGGAGGTAGACCCGCAAACGGGAGAAATGCAACTTTTGGTAGATCGATTGTCAAAACACTTTGAAGATGGTGGCCCTATTCAACTCTTTGGTTTGAGGCCCCTGGGAGCGGAATATGCTTTCATCCGAAAAGGCCTGGATGCCGCCGGTAATTCCCGCGTAGAAGCCTTCAAGACTGTAAGCAGTGCTGCGAAAGTTGATCTCGAGATCAGTAAGTCTGTGGTTTGGTACGTGGTCTGTGATCTGGCTGAATGCAATTGGTGCATGCCCGACAGCCAGGGAACGACCTGTGAGTGCAACTCGAGTGAAGATATCACTATGTACGATCCCCTTACTGGACAAGAGGTTGTCATCGGGCAAGAAGAAGGTGGAGAATGTCCGGTGGGCACCGCCGGAGGTGGGTTATATCATACGAAGGTCTTTCAATGGTGAAAGGTCTTGCTGGGTTAAGAGATGGGCCTTTGCGCCCATCTTTCATATCTCATTGCATTGGCCATTGGCCGCTCCCCATTGTTACGCGAAGCGCGATTTAGCTATGCTTCCTGTAGCTTTTTTCTTTCCAGGTACTCGTCGTAGGTGTTCAAGGTGTCCAGGAATCCATCAGGTCGAATTTCCAACACCCGGTTCGCAATCGTCTGGGTGAAGGTATGATCGTGGGAAGTGAAGAGTACTGTACCCGGGAAGTTGATCAACGCATTGTTGAAGGCTGTTATGGATTCGAGGTCCAGGTGGTTCGTAGGTTCGTCCAGAATAAGGAGGTTAGCGCCTTGCAGCATCATGCGTGAGATCATACAACGCACTTTTTCTCCTCCCGAAAGCACATTGGCTTTTTTCAGGGTTTCCTGACCGGAAAAGAGCATCTTACCCAAAAATCCTCGGATATACACCTCGTCCTTCTCACCCTCTGCATATTGTCGAAGCCAATCGATAAGGTTGTCGTCGGTTTGGAAGTACTCGTCATTGTTGTTGGGCAAATACGCCGGCGTGATCGTTTGTCCAAATTTAAAATGACCGGAACTGGGTTTTTTCTCTCCCGTCAATACCTGGAAAAAAGATGTGATTGCCAGGCTATCGTCAGCGACGACGGTGATTTTGTCACCCCGGTTCACGAATAGATCAATGTCTTTGAATAGCAGGTCACCGGAGTTTTCGTAAGACAGGTTTTGCAACTCCAGGATCTGGTCACCGGCAGTTCTGTTCTGCGTGAAGATGATCGCGGGATATTTCCGGTTGGAAGGTTGGATGTCTTCAATATTGATCTTATCCAGGAGTTTTTTTCTGCTGGTCGCCTGCTTCGATTTTGCAGCGTTGGCGCTAAATCGGGCAATGAATTCCTGCAGCTCCTTTTTCTTTTCCTCCGCCTTTTTATTGGCTGCCGAGCGCTGGCTAAGGGCCAGTTGGCTGGATTCGTACCAGAAGGAGTAGTTTCCTGTAAAGAGTTTGATTGCACCAAAATCAATGTCCGCGATGTGCGTACAGATCGTGTCCAAAAAGTGCCGGTCGTGCGAAACAACAATGAGCGTATTTTTGAACTCCAATAAGTGGTCTTCAAGCCAGGATATGGTCTGAATATCCAGGTCATTGGTAGGCTCATCCAGGATGAGGACGTCGGGATCGCCAAAAAGTGTTTGTGCCAGCAGCACCCGTACCTTCTCATTGCCATTCAGATCCCGCACCAGTGCATAGTGTTTGTCCTCCGTGATCTTGAGTCCACTCAATAGCGCAGCGGCATCAGATTCAGCATTCCAGCCGTCCATATCGGCAAATTCTGCTTCCAGTTCCGAGGCGCGGTTGCCGTCCTCCTCACTGAAATCCGGCTTTGCGTAAATGGCATCCTTTTCCTCCTTGATGGCCCATAGTTTCTCGTGTCCCATGAGCACCGTGTCCAGAACAGGCGTGTCATCGTATTCGTGGTGGTTTTGCTTCAATATCGAGATTCGCTTACCTGGCTCCAGCTTCACTTCACCCGCATTGGGAGAGATCTCTCCGGAAAGTATCTTCAGAAAGGTGGATTTGCCGGCACCATTGGCACCAATGATCCCATAGCAGTTGCCAGGGGTAAAGTTGACATTGACCTCGTCAAAAAGGACGCGTTTCCCATATTGCAGGGAAATATTGTGAGTAGCAATCATAAACTCTGGGAGATTGGCCGCGAATTTACACGATTTTCCTAAAGCGCTTTGCACTCGTTTTCGGTCAGCTAAAAGGGAGAGAAGGATCACTAATTCCGTACTTCCAGCCCATATCGGGAAAAGACATCCAATAAAAAGTATAGTTTTTCATGGGATAATACTATTTTTGAATGTTCCGTATTTCAGTTTCGGACTACAACCGCATGAGAAAGGCATTTTTAGTATTACTGGCTTTTTCCTTTTCCAGTCCCTTTTATGGCCAGAATCTCGCAGTCATCGACTCATTGATGCAGCGGGTAGCATCCGGCATTTCGGTGGAGGCCATTGTTGACGCACATGTGGAGATAGCTCTGCAATACAGTGGGTCAGATGCTACTAATTCTGAATTGCATATCAGAAAGGCCACAATGCTGGCAGACAGCATTGGCTATTCCAGAGGCAAGGCGGATGCGATTTACGTCATGAGTCGCAATGCGATGCTCCGAGGGGATTACGATCAGTCAGCACTGGATTTGGAGGTTTTGATGGACCTGGTCAACCGCATCGACTACACCAAGGGTGAGGGGAAGGCGCTGTTTGGACTAGGTTGGTTGAGTTACTACCGTGGGGAGTATCAAAAAAGCATAGGCTTTCATAAGCGCGCCCTTGCTATCAGAAATACACTGCCAGATCAGCTGGATGTCGCCAGTAGCATGAGGGGACTGGGGATAACTTATAAGCTCATAGGTGATTTTGACCAGGCGCTGTTTTTCCTCCACGAATCGCTTGAAATTGAAAGGTCGAACCACCATCAAACTGGCATTGCTGAATGCCTGAATCATATCGGCGTGATTAGCGGTCTTCGCGGTGACTACCCTGCTGCCTTAGAGGCCTATTTCCAGGCATTGGGTATTCAGGAAGATATTGACGATAAGAGTGGGCTCGCCTATACCTATCAAAACATTGGGTTGGTTCACAACCGTCAGGGAGATTATGCCAAAACGCTCGAGTATTATGAGTTGTCTCTGAAGATCAGACAAGCCATCGGTGAGATGCGAGGAGTAGCTCAGGTGACCTACTACATGGGTGTTGTTTATCACGAATTGCGTGATTTTGCAAAGGCTGAGGCATTTTACAGCAATGCGCTGGAGATGAAAGAGGGCTTAGGTGACAAGCGGGGTGTGGCGGACGGCTATTTGAATATGGGTCGGCTCTTTGAAGATCAAGGAAGCTATGCCGAAGCGATTGACTACCAATCTAGGTCATTGGCCATTTCCAGTGAGATAGACTCTGACTGGGGAAAGGTGAATGCGCTGATTGCGCTTGGAGGCTCACATTTACAACTCGGTGCATATTTGGAAGCTAAGCAATACCTGATGAGGGGGATTGACCTGGCCCGGAGTTCGAGGCTGTTGGAAAGCATCAGGGATGCAGCGAAGTTATTGGCCACGGCTGAGATGAAGCTCGGACATTTCGAAGATGCCTACGAGGCGCAGGTGTTGTTTCAGCAGGTTTCTGACAGCCTTTCAAATGAGGCAGTCACAAAGAGAATTACCCTGCTGGAGGCCGAGTATCAGTTTGAGCAGGTAAAGGATTCCATTCAATTTGCCAACGAAAGGGAGAAGCTTCTCCTTGACCAGGAAATCTCCCATCAGCGCAACATGCAACTGGCCTTTCTTATTGCGGTGATTGTCCTCGTTGTAGTCCTTGGTATACTATATAGATACTATCACCTGAAGAATGACTCTAACCGACGCCTTTCGCTTTTGAATAAGGAAGTAAATGACCGCAATGAATCCCTCAGGGCATTGAATGAGGAGAAGAACAACCTAATCAACATCGTGGCGCATGACCTCAAGAGTCCGATTGCTGGAATCATTGGCGCTGCTCAATTGATGGACGACATGGGACTGGACGGCGAGAAGAAGGAGATGAACCAATTTGTGGTGAAGGCGGCCAGGAGAATGTCAAACATGGTCTCGGAGATTCTCAATGTTGAGGCGATTGAAAAGAACATAGCAGAAATTCGGGTGCGACCTTACAATGTATCGTCAACTGTAGAAGACATCTGCAATCAATTTTCCGGGCAGGCAGCCCGAAAGGAGATAGCCATAGAGAGACAAATTGATACTGATCTGGTGGGACTGGTGGATGAGCGCTACATCAATCAAGTCGTTGAAAACCTGCTGTCCAATGCCCTGAAGTTCTCGCCACCCAAAAAGAATGTTGTAGTCAGGCTATCCAAACCCAGGGACTACCTAACCCTTGAAGTCAAAGATGAGGGGCCTGGATTGAGCATCGGAGATAAGCAGAAGTTGTTTCAACGCTTTCAACGGTTAAGTGCAAAACCGACCGGAAATGAAAGCTCTACAGGACTTGGATTATTCATCGTCAAGGAATTCGTTGAAAAAATGGGTGGCCATGTAGGTGTGGAAAGCGAACTGGGAGAGGGGGCCAGCTTCTTCGTGGAGCTCCAGTCGGCATAGTTCTACTGCCCATTTCTGCAAAGAGAGCCACTATATTACTGGCGAATGGAGGTTGCAAGGCTTAGAACTATGTCCAATTTCAGTGATAGTTATCGCAGGTTGATGACAAGGCCTGTCTTTATTGGTGTTATCCTCACGGTAGGTGTGTTCGTGGCGTTTTCGAGCATTGACCTATGGCTGATCCACGAGGACCTTACTTTTCTACTTGGCGTCAAGGGGGCGGC
This sequence comes from Cyclobacteriaceae bacterium, assembly GCA_965601475.1. GTDB lineage: Bacteria > Bacteroidota > Bacteroidia > Cytophagales > Cyclobacteriaceae > JAWPMT01. The sequence continues at coordinate 5,524,833 of OZ271832.1, forward strand.
ATCAATCTCCGTATTGGGCCCACTCATGATCCTGCAATTCAAGGGCCTACTTCCAAGAAGGCTCGATGCGATCCTCATCAATACCTATGTCGTTCTCTCATTTTCTACACTGCTTTTAGTTCATAGATATGCTGAGATCGCAATCATTCGGGTTTACTATCCGATGATCATTGCCTTCTTCATGGTATTGTTTGCATCCTTGTACTTCGGAACCATTTGGATGCCGATTTTACTATTCTCAACGACGGTAACCATGATATGGTACATGCAGACGGACATGGACCTGATGAGCCGTAAGGAAATCACCGTCCAAAGCGTTTTCTTGCTTTCAACAGCCTTTGCGGCGACTGTCTACAATTACTTCCTGGTCAGGGTAAGGTTCCGGCTTATCTCCAGTGACATTCAAATTGCGGCCCAAAAAGAGAGGCTGAAGAACAACCTGTTCAAAGCCCGTGAAAGAAATCAGATGCTCGCCAAGAGGGAGGAGATTTTGGAAAAACGGCTGGACAAGATCAAAAGCCAGTTGCCTAAAAAAATACAACAGGAACTGCTGACAATCCTGGAAACCAGTGGTGGCCTGGAGTCCGTTTCCTCACTTTCGGCAGAGGTTTTCAGTGAACGACAGGTGAATAAGCTATTGCAATTCGGACTTTCGGCGGATCAAATCCTCTTGCTATCCGGTATTTACCTCAAGCTGGATCGGTCCGAAATCCAGGAATCACTGTTCCCACATTTGAGTGTGCGGTCACTGGAGAATATGACTTCCAAGATACGAAGTGCGCTTCAACTTGGCAGAGGTGGGGACCTGAATGCCTTTCTGGAGGGCTTGTAGGTCATTTTGTGAATGCTTTTGTGAAAGGCTTCAACCGTCGATGGGAACGAATGACATTTATTTTGTTGGAAGGATGCGAATCTTCTTTTCCGTTTGTTGCTTTTTAAGTGCCACTGTGGGGCTCTGCCAGTCGATACCAGAAAGACCTCTGGGTGCTAACCTGACTGATGTTTCGCCTTTTGGAACGTTGTGGTACTACACCAATGCGCTGAAGCAATCTTCCGGATGGCTTGTTTATAATCTGGATGAAGAGCGCGATCCGATCAACTTCAATACTGAATTGACGGCTGGGGTCTCTGAGGCATTCGATGGGCAGGGCTATCCGCTTAGAGTACCTTTTACCTCGGGCGAAGCGCAACTCTCCGGCAAGAGGTTGGGTGTGAGCTGTCTGGTGCTCAACGGTCAGCCAGAGCCACATTTATATCCTGCTGGAACGTATCTGTTGATTTTTGAAGGTACAGGCACCATTGCTGTGCAAGGAGATCTTGATGGTGAATATCTGCAATTCAACGAAGCGGGTTCTTATGAAATTTCAATAAGCAATCCGAGCTCTTTTGGATTGCAACTGACTATTCTGGTGTCGGATCGATATGATCCTGTCAGGCACGTTGAGTTGATATTTCCGGATTATGTCGACGCCAACAATGAACCTCGTTTCCAACAGGAATTTCTACAATTGGCCTCTGAATTTGATGTCCTTCGGTACATGAAGCCACTGAGGTCGGAAAACAATACGATCCGCGATTTCCGCGACCGATCCCTTACAGATCATTTTTCCCATTTTCTGGATCTTGAAAATACGATTTTGCCTGGCATGCCGTACGAGGATGTTTTGGCAATAAGTAATCTCACCGGTACTAACCCCTGGATTACAATTCCCTATCTGGCTACCGATGAGTATGTTCGCGAATTGGCTGCGCTTGTCGATGCCAGGCTGGACGAGGATCTCACTGTATACATTGAATACGGCAATGAGACCTGGAACCCTGCATATCCTGCTACCCGGGCTCATATGTTGGATATGGGAGCATCCCTGGCCACAAGTACCATACCTGAGGTAGCTGAATTCGAAGCCATACACCGATATCACGCGCTCAGGTCCCTGGAGATTTTTCGGATCTTCGAAGATCAATTTGACGATGATAGCAGGCTGTTTCGGGTTCATGGCGCACAATCTGATCCTTTTACTGCGGACCTTGTGGCGGAGGCCTATCAACTCGAATCGGTAAATCCGGACAATCGTATGCCGGATGGCGTGGCCATTGCCTCGTACATCGGGGTGACACTATTTGATGATCTCAGAGATCAGAATATTGAGATATGCGATCACACCCCCCAGGACCTGTTGGATACCTTGCTTGCCAGAACGAACCGTGAATTGGAGGAGATGGTCACCAGATACACTGAATTATTTACAGATGCTGGAATCGAGGTGATCGCCTATGAGGGCGGCCAGCACCTGACTGAGCTAAATTTCCAACCCATGGAGCCCTGCGCAGCGGATTTGGTGGCAGAGGTGAACAGGCTTCAAGGCATGGAGACCTTCTTCTGCAATCTACTGGATCAATGGTATGATACACACCAGGGCGGGCTTTTCAATGTCTTCAACCTGGCTGAGGGCCCTGATGATTTTGGCTCATTTGGCATCCTGGAAAGTCAGTGGCAGGAGACCACTACCTCGCCGAAATGGTCCGGTCTCTTCGATTGTGATTCGGAGACCTTGCTATCAAATCAGGTATCAACTCCAAAAGCCTACGTTTTGCCCACAGCGACGAGCACCTCCTTCCAAATCCTGGCGCCGTATGTAACGTATGTTGTTTACGACATGGGAGGCATCATCATAGAGAAGGGTATCAACCTGGGAAACGGCACGACGGTTGATGCCTCTGATTGGCCTCCTGGCATTTATATTGTCCGGCTTGGGGGGCCAACAGTAAATGAAACCGAAAGGGTTATTGTAAGGTGATGGTACCTATGATCGGACGACGTGGACAGGTCCTCATCAATCAAAATCCATATACATGTGCTCAAAATTGAGAATCAGTGCCTTGTATTGGGAGAGCACGTCTTGCCCCAGGTTGCCATCAAAGTGCTTAATGAATGATTTTTCCGTCTGAATAGCAATTTCTTTCAGCTTCCCGGATTTGGTTCCTATGGAATATGGAAAGTCTTGCAAGATGTAGGTGCTTTCCTGGGTAACACCTCCGGCACCTCCTTCGTTGGTGATGCGCAATTCACCGTTTGCTTCAACATAGCTTCTGTTTTGCTCAAGATAGCTCACCGACAGCTCTGTGACATTGGCGCCAGTGTCCAGCATAAGCAGCAATGAGTCGCCTTTTGAGATGAACTGAACTACCGGTTGTAGGCCATCTATGAACATATTGTTCAACTGTCGGTCACGTGAGGTCTTGGGAACGAAGATTTTGCCGTCACGGTGTAAATGTATTTCTGACATCTGGGCAATCACAGGGAAGCCCAGGATACCATGAATTTCCAGGTTCACGGACGGAAAGGTCAGTTCCTCGTCTGAAGTCACCAGGAACACAATGTTTTCATATAGAATGTCTCCCAGATAGAGGCTATCGGCCACGGCAAGTCTGGTTTTGATGGATGTGGTGGAAGAGCCAACATGGATCTCTGATTCAAAAATTTGCATGCCCATCTTCACTGCATAGCTGTAAGCCACAGTGGAAAGATTGGCTCCGGTGTCGAAAAGGAACTCGTCCTGGATTCCGCCGCTTTTCACCGGTACCATCAAATGATCAAAGCGGTTGCGATAGGCGGGGATTGCCACATCCTTGTCCAAATGAATGCGCTGTGGGGGTATCTCCGCGAGGGTACCGTATAGATTGGCAACGTTTTGAATGCTTGCCGCTCTGGCACTGTCAAGGGTTTGGTCGTAGTCATTTAGGATTGACTGGTAGATCTTCGCTGCTGAAGCATATTGATAATTTCTTACCTGGTTGCTTGCCTTTAGGGTCAGAAGCTGCACCAGTGTGGTATCCGCCAGCTGTCCACGGAACCCGTTCAACAGTCGATCAATGTAGTCATTGGATTGTGTTCCCTTGAAGCGCGCGTTTTCAAGGTGGGCGTAGAAATACAGACGTTCTCGCTCCGATAGACTCGGTTCGGTGTCGAGCATCCTTTGTAACTCGAAGTAGTTCTTTTCCTCAATGAGGCTATGCAGTTTGGAAACGACTTCACGTTCTTCTTTGGAATCTTGTGTATGCCCGACGAAGCAAGCGGACAACACCAGGCAGTAGCAAAATATTTTCATAAGTAGTTTGATGTTCGTTGTACAGCGTTGCATGATGCGAAGCTGTGGCATCCGGTCATTTCAACTATCGGGATTCACGAAATCAATAGAAGAGCGGTACTCGGTGAGGGTGGAATTTCCCCTTCGTGAATATGGCGTCCTGAAGGTGTCAGGTAATTATGTTGTGATTTACGAAATCAAAACATAGAGCGTGGAAGGCTTGACCAATTTACCGCATCACTGGTGTCGGCGTACGGCGTAGGCACCCAAAATTATTACTACTTATGAAACGCATAGCAACCTATTTATCCATTCTACTGAGCTCCGTATATATGTCTTTCGCACAAGTCATTCCTTTTGACTATGAATCTCATCTCTATGTGAAGGCCATTGTCGCAGGGCAGGATACCACCAAGCTGTTGTTTGATACCGGCGCCTCCGGTGCCTATTTTGACAAGGACTACCTGCAATCACTAGGGATAGATTTGATGAAGGGTGAGGATTCGCCCCATGGACAGGAAGTGCAAGTGAGCGGGGCAGGCCAGGCCAGAATGACAGCCTTGTTTGCACAGTCCTTACAGATGCAACTTGGGGACTCTACCTACAACCTTAGCTGGCCGGTGGCGCTGCCGCTGGATTCGTTGCTGGGACCGGCATTGGGTCGGCGATTCGATGGTATTGTAGGCTGGAATTTGTTCAAGGAGGAGGCGCTGTCTATCGATTTCGAAAGCAGCCAAATGGCGATTAAGCCACTGGCGGAGATGGTAGAGGAGTACGGCGAATCGGGTTGGATCCCTTATCAAATATTTCGCAACAAGATCAATATACCGGTGACCCTGGAGCTTTCTGACGGATCTATGATCGATACCTACAGCCTTATTGATTTAGGTGGGGCGCACTCCATCATACTGACGAATCAGTTGTGCGATGAGCATGACGTCTTCACCAAGGTGGGCAAGACCATTCCGTGGGTAAACCCGAGAGGCGGAGTTGGTGGTAAGTTCTCTTCGGAGTACTGCCGGCTCACCTCGGTGAAGATGGGTGACCAACGATTGGCTATGCCTATCGCGCAGCTTTCGAGAAACACCACGGGAGAGTTGGCGTCAAATGCTTACGGAGCAAACCTGGGAAACCGGTTGCTTGCGCGGTACACACTTGTTTTCAATTTTGTTGATGAGAAGGTGAAGTTGATACCCAATCGCACCATCGAGGACCCACATGTTTTTACGAGAACCGGCATCTTCATTGGGTATGATCCTGCAATCTCTTCCCTCGTAATCATGAGAATTCTGGAGGGCTCAAGTGGTGAGGCAGCCGGATTGCAACCAGGAGATCGATTGATCAGGTTAAATGATACGTCCATTAAGTCCTACGGCTATCATTCCGCTCAGAAATACCTGAAATATGGAGAAGGTGGCATTATCCAATTGGTGATAGGCCGAGGTGACGAGGAAATTACAAAAACCATTGAGGCACGGGATATGCTTTAGGGTCTAATTTGGTATCAGATAATGGTGTAAGGCCACCTTCTTATAGAATTTGTAATCTAGTAATATGATGAATAAAGATGGATCTGGGGAGAATAACGGTACTTTTTGGCTCAAATTCGTTTTGGTGGTGTGTTGCGCTGTCGCAACGATGGGGTCTGTCAGTGGACAAATGGCTAGATCCGAATACTTTGCGGTCCTGCCTTTTTGGGAATCACCTTTAACCCCTTTTCGCGGTGCAGTTCCGATCTCGCCGGATCAGGCAAAAGGTCTATTGCATCTGAAACTGGACTATGACAATTCCAATAGGGTTGTACAGGCGCAGGTAAGGCTTGGATCATCCCTGAAAGCCTTCGAAGGTCGTTTGGGCAACCTCTATATCAACGCCCCGCTGACCAGGGTTCGCTACGAAGGCAAGCAGGAAATACATACGTTTCATAACCGATTGGGGGAGCAGATATCTGTGATGCAAGGCGTGCACAGGAAAGTCTATCACAAAGATGATTATGGTCGGAACGTTCGATTGACCTTTCTCGATACAGCAGGCGCTGCGGCCAAAGACTTTTTTGGGATTATGGAATACACGTGGCAGCACCGGTCAGATGGATCGGTCATCGAGGAACGATTTGATGATAAAGGGGCCATGGTTCAGCTTCGTGGACAGTTCCTTTTGGAAAGGACACGCATCGTATATGGACCGGATGGTTATCCTGCTGTTCTGCAGAATGTCGACGAGCAGGGTGATTTGACAAATACCTCCCAAGGCTGTGCCTATTTCAAATACTTCTACGACGAGCATGGCCGGTTTGTCCGTTGGGAAGTTTATGATCAGGAGCATAACCCCGTACCCGGACCCTCAGGGACATGCGGGGAGCAAAACGATTTTGAAGGCTATTACCTCTCCAATATTCGGTTTTTCGATGGTCAGGGCAATCCCACCACGCATTGGTCTGGTGTGGAGCGCTGGCATTCAGAATACGATCGATATGGTAACAAGACTCAGCTAGTATTTCAAGACGCCGCTGGCAACCTGAAGAATGGCTACAATGGCTATGCGAAAATGGTTTTTGAGTGGTCAGAGGATGGTAGATTTTTGATCAGTCAAACCTTTCTCGATGAAGCGGGGATTCCTTTCAACCTGAAGAATTCAGGGTTTGCCAAAGTGGTTTACCAAAGGGATGATCAGGGAGAGGTGCAATCGACGCTTCGATACAAGTACGTGGATCAGGCTTTTGTCTTGGTGGAGGAGTAGGGGTCGCAGGTGACTATTGGGACATTGCTGCTGGTATTCCTGAAATTCGGACAGATACAGGAATTGAATCGGTTATCGACCTGGCTTATCTCATTAGCAGAACTCCGATCGAGATAGCAAGACCTATTGCTGTGTATATTCGCGCCCTATGAAGAGAATACTTGTCGCCACTATCGCACTTTGTTGCGCTTTTCTGGCATTTGCACAAAAGATCCCTGCTGATTCACCCCTTCGAAATCTTCCTCCTTATATCCGGCAGGTGACCACTTTCGGTGAACGTGCCGACTGGTCACTCGATGGTAGCCGAATTCTGTTTCTGGAGAAGACCTTTGGGGATGTATTCGAACTGGAACTGGCCTCTGGGGATATCCGTCCGCTTACGCATCATTATTTTCATGAGGGGTATACGCGAGCACTTTACCTTGCCAATGGAGATATCCTGCTCTCCGGAGCACCTACCTTCGATGCCAAAGATCCGTGGAAAAGTAGGGATGCCCGAAATGCGGAGCTATGGGTGCTGAAGGCGGATTTGAGCGCTGCGGCCATACCACTTGGGGTACATTGCAAAGAAGGACCTGCCGTTTCACGAACGGAAATGCGCATAGCCTGGACGCTGGGAAGTACCATCAGGATGGGAGAGATTGATTATGAAAACGGGAATCCTGCCTTGGCTAAGGTGAAGCCACTTTTTTCTTCGACCGATATGCCGGCTCCGGTAACGGGTTTTAACCTTGAGACGCAGAACTTCAGACCCAAAAATGAAAACGAGCTGATTTTCAATGCCTTCGGTGGGGAAGGCAAATTGGGGGCAGAAGTGATGGGCTTCGATATCGAGAAGGGGATCTTTGTCAATTACACTAAGGATCCGAAGTTCTACGATGAGCCGGAAGGTACTTTCCCGGATGGAATCGGCATTTTGGTCGAAAGCAACCGCCATAGAGTGACCTACAATGGCATGCAGGAATTCCTGACCCTCGATATCTACCGGATGAACCTTGATGGAGAGGGGCGTCTGGAGCGAATCACTTATTTCAATGACAATCCCAGGTACAAAGCCTCCAACCCGGTGGTAAGTGATGACGGGAAATTTATCGCTTTCCAATACGCACAGACCGAGGATATGGCTGGCATGGGAAGGGGTATTCTCGTGTTGGATTACGAAGCCTGGATGGCACGAAAGGAATAGCTGATCGCTTTGCAGTAGGCTGATTACTAGCCAATTAGGACTCAAATGAGCTGAAAAGTGAGACCTATGTCATCACACGCTATGATCTTGGTCAAACTTGAACTAATTCAATGGAAAAGCGCCACTTGTTTCGTATCTTAATAATGAATTGATAGGGAACTCAAAAGTTGTGCGTCATGGAAAGTCTAAAAAAAGATAATCTCCACTTTGATAGTGATGTGTACTTGGTTATTCTGATCACAGGTATGTTCCTGGCACTTTTTGCAGCATTTCTTGGATACATCTGATAGGTAATCAGGAATAGGCAGATGTAGCAATCAGATGCCTGGCTCTTTTCTCAATTTACTATACCACTCGGGAGTAACCTCGAGGAAGTCAGCTACATATTTCGCCGGAATTCTCTCGAAGGTGACGGGATACTTCTCATGCATATGGGATAAGAATTCGGTAGAAGTATGAGTCAGCAGACCCCCCGTACTTCGAAGATCTCATGAAGTTAAAAAGAGCTTGATTGACGAAGAATTCATTGAAGATTGAATGTGGCGTTAAGTTCATCAAGCGTGTCTCTGTGTACAAGTAATGAACTATAGCCCCACCCACGATGGCGAGGCCTTTAGGCATTCAGGGCTTAGAACAACATGATGAAAATCGCCAATATGGCCAGTACCAGTAATACCGACCAGTATTTGTAGTTCTGATACCACGGAAGGTCCTCATTATCCTGATCTATGAGCGCACGTGAGAAAGTGAAGTTTGTAATGGCTTCTGTGGTGGGTTTAGCTCCAAACCGGCTGGTATAGAGAAACACGACCACGGATAGCGCAAGGACCAGGCCTGCAGTGATGGTGAAGTGAACAGGCCAAATTCCTAGCTGTCCAAGCACGAAAAATACAATTCCTATGATAGTCCCAACTACCAGGGTCATAAAAGCGCCATGGGCATTTCCAGCTTTGTAGAATGTGCCTACCAGGAACAGAACCACGATCGGCGGGACGAAAATGGTGTACATCTGCTGCAAGTACACCCAAAGACCACCGAAGTTGGCAATCATCGGCGCCCAGGCTGCGGCGATCACCATCAGGACCAAGGTAGAAATACGACCATATTTGGCCACCTGAGCTGATGTGATGTCAGGTTTGTTAGGTTTGATGAAGTCAATAACAATCAGCGTAGACGACGAATTGAGCGTAGAATCCACGCTGGACATGATGGCCGATATCAGTCCTGCCAGCACCAGACCAATCAGACCCACAGGCAGAGCATTCAAGACGATGGTGGGGTAGACAAGGTCCGGATTTTCAATTCCCTGATAGATACTGATGGCCATGGCTCCCGGAATGACCATGATGAATAGGGGGATTAGCTTCAGGAAACCACCAAAGAGCACACCCCACCGGGCATGCTTCACATCCTTGGCACCAAGTACCCGTTGTACGATGTACTGATTGGTAGACCAGTACCAAAAACCAAGAATGGGGGCACCAAGGAAAAGACCTGGCCATGGAAGCGTGCTATCTCCCAGAGGCCTGACAATGGAAAAATGCCCCTCGGGAACTGAGGCCAGCATATCGCTGATGGAAAAATCTATTTTTTCGAAGAGTATGTAAGTCAATACAGCGCTCCCAAAGATCAGAATGATGGCTTGAAGTGTGTCGGTGTAGACTACCGCTTTCAGTCCTCCAAAGGCAGTATACAAACCCGCTACAAAGGCCAAAACAAATGTGGTTTGCCAGATGACCAGATCAGGGAAGAATGATTTGAGTACAATGGCGCCTGCATAAAGTCCTCCCGCGGTCTCTACCATGATGCTCGTAAAAAGCGTGACCACCGAAAAGAAGATTTGAGATCTGCGGTCATACCGGTGCTGCAGAAATTCCGGGATCGTAGTGATTTTCGAATTGAGGTAGAGTGGAATAAAGATGAAAGCCGCAATGATCAGGGGTAGACCAGAAATCCATTCATAAACTGACTGTACAATACCTGATGAGTACGCGGCACCGGTCAACCCAATGATGGTAGCACTTGAAATATTCGATGCAAATAGAGAAAGCCCAATGACACCCCATGTAAGCGTTCTGCCACCAAGGAAAAGGTCGTCGCCGGATTTTGTCTTGCTGGCAACCCAGAATCCAATGGCAAAAACGATGAGGAAATAACCGCCGATTACGGCGAGGTCAATGTTGCTAATGAGCTGTTGCACGTCTTAATTGATGGAATTTTTCAAGCCCGAAGGTAATGAACCCAGCTAAAAGTTTAAGTGGCGGAGGTTGAAGCCTTGGTGGCACACCATTTTCAGATGGAAAAGGAACAAGCCGGATACTTACAGCCTCGGCCTTCTGCGACAGTTGAAAATGCTGAAAACCTTGTAGAACCCAAACCATTCATCACCGGGTCAACACCCGATCACTATTCTTTTTCGTGAGCCTTTTCCTGCCTTTACCTTGGAATCAGGTTTAATCAAAATAAGCATTGGCATGAAAAAGAAATCAATCCTTGCATGGGGCATAGCCCTATTGGCCGTATGGTCGTCAACACCCATTTTCGGACAGATAATCGCCGTTCCCTATGGGGACAGTCCGGCGGCAACGGTGAGTCAGACCATAGGCCTGACGGAAATTACAGTATCATACTCACGCCCGCGCGTGATTAATGGGGACCAGGACAATACAGGCAAAATCTGGGGTGACCAAGTAGCCTATGGTTTCAATAGGATAGGTTTTGGATATCAGCAAGAGATTCCATGGACTGCCGGCCGCAATAAAAATACGACCATCTCATTCGGGCATGACGTGAAAATCAATGGCAATGAGTTGAAAGCGGGTACTTACGGTTTTTACATGGCCATTTATGAAGACGGTAAGGTGACTCTGATATTTTCAAGTAACGCGAACTCCTGGGAGAGTTTCTGGTACCACCCGGACAATGATGTGCTCCGGGTCGAAACGCAAATGGAAGATGCACCCTTTACGAATAGTCTTACCTACAGCTTTGATAACATCCAGGATAAGAGCTGTGAGCTGGCCATGACCTGGGAGCATAAGCGAATTGCTTTCAACATACAAGTCGATGTCCATGCCATAGCACTGGCAAGTTTTGAGGAGTCCATGAAGGGTACGGTTGGTTTTGGCGCCGAAGGGCCCGCAACAGCAGCCGGTTACTTGCTAAGTGAGGACATCTACCCGGAGAAAGCCCTGAGGTATGCAGAATGGGCAGTCAACAATGGTCCCACAGTGCCCAACTTGATATTGAAGGCCTCCATTCTCATCAAAGCGGGAGAGGAAGAAGAGTCCGCGGAACTGTTGGACCGAATTGTGAAAGATGCCAGCCCATGGCAGATGTATATGCTCACCAACAATTTGATCAACTATCAGCAATCGGAAAAGGCGAGAAATGTGGCCAGAAGCTATGCAAAGAGGAATACCGATGAACCCGTGGCGCATTTGACCCTGGGAGAAGCATACAAAGCCAATGGGGAATTGGAAATGGCCCTGAAGTCGGCCAAAAAGGTCCTGGGCCTGGATCCGGATGGGTTTGTCAAAAGTCGTGCGGATGCGCTCATCAGCGACATAGAATCAAAGATCTAATCGTACGGTTCATCATTCCATGTAAAGCTTGAAAACCATGAAGAAACATACACTACCCTTGATCTTTGCGATGTGTTTGATGCATGTCGTGGCAATAACTCAGCAAGAAGATTCGAACGAGTTGCATCACTTTAAAGCACCCAATGGCATACGCTTTGAGTATGGTCTGTTACTTCCTTCGGACTTTGATCGGTCCAAAGACTATGAAATTGTAGCTGTACTCACAGAAGTGAGTTCAAGTGATAATGCCTGGAGTAAATCCATGCAAAAGCTCGAAGCCATCGATCTGCAGCGCACGATACTCATTGTCCCCAAAGTACCTGTCGGGAAGACCCATTGGGCTACGCATCCTATTCATCACGCTTTCAATGACCTGCTGAAATCCGTGCGAAAGTCGCATGGCAAACGAAACCAGAAGTTTCACCTTATTGGACTTGAGGCAGGCCATGAAACTGCCTTCTGGTGGACCTACGGTGCCTCGGCGCTCATTGCTTCCACATCCATCATCAACGGGCACCTGTGGAAAGAAAAGCGGTGGGACCGCAAGTGGTACAACAATTTGATAGGCTCTCATGTGCCGATTTTTGCTTACGAGAACAAGACCGACTACAAATTCAGCATGCCGGGATTTACCTTCAGCGAATTGAAGTCCATTGCCCAGGTGATCAAGGACATTGAGGACCGCCAAAGCTCCTGAAAAGTTAGGTATCATCAGTCCATTCACATGTGGAATGATGTGGAGCTAGAGATGGTCAGGTTGTGGGGATTGGACGGTGCGCCTCTGCTCGCCGTCTAACCCTGCTTTGCATTTTGGAAATCTCTGATGGCGGATCTTACCATATTGAGCTTTGAAAGTTGCCCCAGCGAAAGTCGATGAATAGCGCCATGCTCACTTAGACCCATGGCCTTGAAGATTGCTTTGGGTCCGTAACCTTTCAAGTACCAATGGACTACCTGGCCATAGAAGTCTTCAAGAAATTGAAGTTTGTCTTCCAGTTTTTCCTTGGCATGGTGCAGTTGAGGGCTATGGGCACAAAACAACACCCGGAAATCGAGTTCCAGCGTTCTTTTTAGGGATTGGATTTGTTGGGTAATGCTTTCGTTCTTCAGGTAGTATCCTATGTAGGAGTTGATGTACAGGTCCGCGGAGAAGAGCCACCCTTTGTCAGGCTCGAATAGCGCCACCATATCTTCGGCATGGCCGGGGATAGGTATCATGAGGAAATTGTGATTCGCCGTTTTCAATTGGTCAGTGATGGGGATCAGGTCTGCATAAGCAGGTCTGGATCCCCAAACGACTTTCTGAGCAATGCTGAGCGGCGGCGGGCCCTTCATCAATTCGCAACACAACGTCGGTGCGTAGACCGGGCAATCAAACTGGCGCTGCAGGGGTGCAATGTTTCCCGTATGGTCTTCGTGATGATGCGTGATGAACATCTGATCAACCTCCAAATGGGAGAGGGTAGCAACGGCTTCCTTCTTCACTCTACGTTGACCGGTATCAATGAGCAAGCCATCTACGAAATAGATATAGACGAACATGGAGGGCTTCCCAATCGGACTGTATCCGAACTTGAAGTAACGGATGCCTTCAAATTTGAAAGGCGTTACGGTGACCATACTTGAACTTTACCCATGGAATGTCCCGAAATTAATACCTAATTCCTGTTCGGAGGAGAAGGTTCAATCAAGTCGTTTACGAGTCAGGAAATCGATAGGATGGGAGGTGCGGCCATCCAGTGCCAGTTCAGACAATACTTCTCCAATGACGCTGGCAAACTTGAAGCCATGACCGCTGAACCCTGCTGCGATGATGACATCTGCATTATTGGGATGGAAGTCTATGATGAAATGATCATCGGGGCTATAAGTATATAAGCATGTCTTCAGCGTTTGTATGGAATCGATAGCTTCTGGCATGAACTCACCTATGGTGGCGATGAGTCTTTCTGTTTCTTCCTTCGTCGCCCTTCGATCGACGCTATCCGGATCTGAAAGGCTACCCTTGGTGTGATGTGCAAACTTCAACCCAGCAGGCCCACCCGCAGCATGAGCAGGCAAAATGGGGAAGCCGTAATAAATGCCACTGACTGCCGGGTCTCCAAGTGTCCAACAGGGTAGGTTCCCTAGTTCAAAGGGTTCTCGGTCTTTGGGAGTTGCCCATGCGATTACCTGCCTGGTCACTTCCAGTTCAGAAAGCGGCGTTAGTTGTGAGGTCCAGGCACCAGCGCATATAACTAGTTTATCACATGTGTAGATCTGATGGTTCGTACGAACTTCAATCGACCCATTCTGGGATGACCAGTCTAGTATTTTCTCACGAGTACGAATCACTGCACCACATTGGAGTGCCTGGTCAACATGGGCGAGAATGGCTCGCTCCGGGATCACGAAACCTGCATCTGGTTCTATCAGGCGCTTACAGCCTGAAGGGACATTGAACTGCGGATAGGGGTTTTCCTGACCCTCACTCAATGGATTGACTTCGATATTGTATTGCTCGGCTGATGCGAGTGTGCCGGTGATGAGCTCATGATCCGCCGGTCCAAAGTAAAGCAGACCAGTGGGAAAGTACAGCTGGGTGCTGCAGGCTTCCTCCAGCAATTTCCAGTTGGTATAAGCCCTGTGCAGAAGCGGCACGTAGTTGGGATGTTCGAAATAGGCTTTGCGGATGATGCGCGTTTGACCGGCGTGTGAGCCCTCTTCATGTGGGATGTCAAATTGCTCCAGTCCCAATACCCTGTGTCCTTTTTTGGCCAGGTGATAGCAAGCGGCCGAGCCCATACTCCCTACGCCCAAAACAATGACATCATAGGATGTCTGCAGGCCATGCTGCGAGGCTATTTTTTGCTGAATCCGGGTGCGAAACTGCTCAAAAGGTTCCATTGTTTGTCTTCAGGTCCTTAGGCTCATCACTTATTGGATAAGCATTTTCTTATGATGTTGAGCATACAATTTAGAGCTTGCCCGGCATATTTCAAGGGATAGGAAAAAGCCGAAAACAAGAAGCCACATGTTGCGAGCCGGAGCTCGGTGGTTTATGACGCTGGAATCACGCAGCCCTCAGTTTCGGCCACTAGCCTGCACAGAATTCAATAGTTAGAGTCCAGCATGATTTTCCAACTCCCGTCGTCTTGCCTGGACCAAAGCAATAGGTAGGGAAAAGGGTAGGACCCACTACATTGTCCAATTTCATAGGCGACATTTTCTGATGCGAATAGGACATGCCCTGGCGTTAGGGTCAGGGAATAGCTTGAGGCATTCATGTAGCTATATTCGGAAGTCAATGCCTTGGTTCCCTGAATGAGCCTTCCGCGATTGTAGTAGTAGGCATCTTTGTGATACAGCTGTTTCACCAACCTGCTGGCTTGATGGGAGTTACACAATTCCATCCATTCCTTTCTCCTGTCGTCCAGTACCTGACTATCGTCCGGTGTGCTTTCTCTTTCATATATGACCAGTAACTCAATCTCCGGACTATCCGGTTCGTTCATACTTTTGATGAACATGATGGGGAATGAGCCTGCCCCCGATTCGATTTCACCTATTTCATAAGATAGGGAGGCGTTCACTTGCGCAGTATAGTCCTGCCGATACACACCATCACTTTCGGAATCCAATGCGAAGGCCGGGAGAAACTCGCTGGCCTCCTGAAGACCCCTGAACAAGCCCTGGCTGGTAATGATCAGGGCATCCGCTGTGAGTTGTTGGAAAATCGTCTGGCCCGAAGCAGAAGGCCCCTGGGCTTGCAAGGATGCAGTGCAAAAAAGGATGAGCACTGATGTCAAGGTTTTCATATCAGAAACGATTTGAGGTGATTGGAAATGGATTGGATCGGCGGAATGGATGCTCCGATTGGCAAGCAAGACTTCATTCTGGTTTTCTAAGATCATTCATCTATCGCCTTCTTTTCAGTACGTTCTTCCACGCCATCCCGAATGGTGGTCAAAGAGATCACTTCACCATCCATTCGATTGAACAACAGATCGGGCACATTTCCACGAGCATTGGGAGGAAGAATGATTTTGAATAATTCCCCATTTTTCCTTTGGATTTCCAGTTTTATCGGGGTCGTGGGTCTCTTGGTGTAGAGTTTGCCATTTTCCCAGGATATGGTGGTATCTCCATACTGGCCCTGGTATTGGGACAGGTCTTCAGCGGCCGGAGCCCCGAGTTTTTGAGTTTTTCTTTCTTCCAGGGTCTTGAGGGCCTCTTCGATATCCGTGGAAACTTCTGCGCTGAATGATTTCTTCAAAAGGGTCTCGAGAGCCTTTTGGTGAGCTACTACCAAAGCGCTGTTGGAGGGTGATTCAATGTGTGGGTCGACACCACCGGAGCGCCAGTTGGTATTGGTCTTGGCATTGACCACACGACCGATGGGTACAAGTGCTACAAAATTATCCTTGAGCGGAAGGATAGTCGCGCTGTGGGCACCCCGGTAACCTGCACCTGTATTTTCACCTACCAGGGTTGCCCGCTCGAATGATTTTAAGGTATAGGCCATATTGGTGGCGGCAGAACCAGTGAATGTATTGATGAGAACATACAGTGGCTTGTCCGTATAGCGATCGCCGCCAATCTCTTGATGGGTGTAATGATAGGAAGTGGAATCCCAGGCGAGAAACTCCCGGGAGTAGAGCAACTGCCTTTCCTCGGCAAAGAAATAGCTCATAAAATAGGGGATAAATCCACCAATTCCTCCCGGATTCGAACGAAGGTCAACGATCAGCGCATCGGTGTGTTTCAGGAAGGCCATGGCCGCATCGACTGTGGCCTTGCTGTACTCGAGTGCGGGTATCCGATCAATCTTGAGATAACCTACGTTGCCATCGAGGACTTCAAGTTTGGTGAAGAAGAAATTGCTTCTACGATCATTCATTGCCCTCCCGCCAAAAGACAAATTGGGTGTGCTTTCTCCTGGCGTGTTCTGTTGCAGAGCCAATGCCATGGCATACATCTGCTCATCATGCAGTACGGCAAAGTGAGCATCCTTGCTGATAGATCTCAACGTCTCGGTGAGATAAGATGCATACTGATTGGCGGTTTGCTTGCTTTCAAACTCGTCGGACTTCGATATCAACGAAAGCTCATCGGTGATGAGGTCAACTGAGTCCTGCAACACGTAATGCCCCTGAATGACATCGGAAAGCGTTTTGATAATTTTCCCTTTTTCGGGCTTGGAAATGGATTGTCCAAAACCTGAGGAGAAACTCAGAAGTACCAATGCAACGAGGCAAATGAGGGTTTTCATGGACGCGGATTTTGATGTCCAAGAACCAGGGATTGTGTGATCTTCCACCTACAGAAAACCTTCTTTTTTTATTCGTTAACAATAATTAACATCGGACTTTCCTATTTTGTAGGGTATGTTTTCAGTTCATCGAGCACCGGTTTTCGAGATACATGGGGATACGCATGAAGTGCGGGTAGGTGATAATAGGATCAAGCTGACACCAAAGGAAATTGGTGTTTTGCAGATGCTGAATGACCGTCAGGGAACTACCGTGAGCAGAACGGAATTGCTAATGCAAGTATGGGGCGACAAATTGGCCAATGATCAGGGACTCACCCAGGCCGTGTCTCGATTGAGGCAAGTACTTGCTCCTTGTAAGTCTGTGGTGATAAGGACCATTCCCAGGAGGGGATATCAATTGGTGCATGAGGAGGTCCACGGCAAGGTCCCATCAGGAGTATGGATCAAACGCCATTTGACCCTTGCGATTGTGTTGTTGCTTGCGTTGGTCATCGGTTTTATCATTTTCCTTCAGCCGGTAAGAATCAGGGTTAGAAAACAGATAACCTTACCGGAAAAGGGTACCACCAGCACGATGTTTATCCAAGAACACGGTCCAATCATCTGCTGAAAGTCCAATGCAGGACTTTGACGGGTCCGGATTTCACTTCTTTTCCTAAGTAATTCTGGCTTAAAAAGAAATATTGTAAATACTGTCTCAAGATCAAAAATCCATTACATTTGATTTAAACATCAACCTAATATTTCGACTCAGCGACCCATAGCGTTTTACCGCACGGCATTCAATTTTCTCAAGGCATCTGGAATCAAGGTGAGTAGCAACTATCTCCGGGAAAGGCTGGAGGCTCATCCCCATTATCCTTCGCTGCATGCCCTTACCGATTTGTTGGACGAATGGCATGTCGAATACCAGGCCTTTCAGATTGAGGATAAGCACCGATGGTTGGAAATTGGTTTTCCTTTCCTCGCCCATGTAGTGAATCAGCAGGGTTACGAAGATTTCGAAATCATCCGTCGTAGGAAGGATATTGGGCCCCAGGAATCTTTCATTTCCGATTGGACCGGTGTGACCCTGGTCATCGGTGAGCGGAACGCAATCGATCATGAGGAGCATCAGTGGTTCTTGCGAAAGGAACAAATAAGGAAAGGCGTTCAGGGCGTCTTCTTTGGGCTTGTCGCCTTGGCTTTTCTCGTCTCGTTGATTTGGAATTCTGAGGTCTTAATGGCGGCACACGCCTTGCTTACTGTCGTAGGATTGATTTTCTCCATTGCCCTGGTGTCCTATAGCTATGGCGTGAATACTCAAATCTCTGACGCCTTTTGCAAAGTTGAGGCTCAGGGCTGCAATAGTGTGCTAAGCTCCAAACTGGCAAGGTTTGGTGGTGATTATGGACTCACGGACCTGGTAGCGATTTTTTTTGGTGGCTTATTTGTCTTTCACCTGTTTTCCTGGAACTTCCCTGCCAACAGTTCTAAAGTGCTGCTGGAGGCCCTGGCATGGGTCTCCTGGGGATTCACTTTTGTCTCTTTGGCCTACCAGTGGCGGATGGGATCATGGTGTAGGATGTGCCTGGTTGTTACGGGTGTTCTATGGTTGCAACTGGCCTTGCTTATTGCGGGTGGAGCTTCCCAGCCGTCGTCCCTGACGTTGATCGAGATTGAGGTTTATTTGGCGCTTGCGAGCTCGTTCCTGATCGCCGGCAGCTGGTTATTGGTGAAGCCCCTGCTCAACGGTTTTCTGGATGCTCAGGAGCAGCAAATCAGGATAAGAAAATGGCGACAGGACCCTGCCTGGTTTGATGCGCTGCTGCCCTTACACAAACGAATTGACGATCGATGGTGGCCCAAAGAGATCACCGCCGGCAACCCCGACGGTATTCTCCAGATCATCGTGGTAAGTGATCCATACTGCTCCTCTTGTGCAAAGGCCCATCGGGAGTTGGCACTGATCCTTGCGAAGCACCCCGGCGATATTGGGGCCCGGTTCAGGTTTGCACTTAATGCCTACGACCCTTCCAGTGACAAGCAACAGGCCGCTGCCCAAATCCTGGGTGCTTATGACCAATTCCTTTGGGATGCCAAAGGTGAGCAGCAGCCAGACACTCATGATATGCTCGGGTATTGGTTTGAACATCAGCAGTTGGAGCAGTGGAAGGAGCGATATCCGACCGGCAGTCAAAGCAGTGAGGTGGATCAGATGATTCGGCAGTCCATTGATTGGACCAACAAAATGCAAATCACGCAAACACCGGCATTCTTTGTCAATGGTCATGAAATGCCAAATCCCCATACATTTAAGGATCTGTTATTATTTGTCTCGGAATATCTGGAAATTCTCAAATCCCGCACGAACTCGTCCCTGATTGAGGAGAAAGTCGGTGCCGCAAATAGTTGATGGATTGAAAAGGAAATTCACGTTTCATAAACAACTCAATGCCATGGACTGCGGAGCAACTTGTCTTCGCATGGTGGCACATTACTATGGCAAGCATTTTACGACAGACACCTTAAGGAAACTGACCAGCCAATCCAGGCTGGGCGTGTCCATGCTAAGCCTCAGCGAAGCGGCAGAGCAATTGGGATTTCGGACTCGTGGTGCGCACCTGACCTACAAGGAACTTTCCCGTCATGCGATACTGCCATGTATCCTCCACTGGGATCAGCGGCATTACGCCGTGGCGATGTCTTTCGGCAGTGAAAAGAAAATCAAGGTGGCGGACCCGGCGAAGGGTATTCTCACCTTTACGAGAAGAGAATTTGAGGAGCACTGGATCAGCACACAGTACAAGTCAGACAACGAGCCAGTAGGGTCGGTGCTACTGCTTGATCCTACGGCCCAGTTTTATCAGCAGGAGAACCAAAGCCTCTCAAGGCTCAGCTGGAAATGGCTACTGGGCTATTTGAAGAAAAGCTCCTGGGAGTTGGGCCAGGTGTTCGTGTTGTTGCTAATCACGTCGCTGCTTCAGCTCATTTTCCCTTTCCTGACACAGAGTATCGTAGATACTGGCATCAGCACTAAGAATCTGTCATTCATTTCTATCGTGCTCATTGCCCAGCTGATGTTGGTGTTCAGCACTAACATTAGTGAGTTCATCAGAAACCGACTCTTGTTGCAGGTCTCGTCCATGCTTAACCTGTCGATTCTCTCGGACTTCTGGATTAAGTTGACTAAGCTCCCGATCAGCTATTTCAGTAGGTCACAAATTGGGGACATCATGCAACGCATTGATGACCACAAGACCATCCAGGACTTCCTTACAAGTTCTGCCTTGAGCACTTTCTTTTCCACGATCAATTTTCTGGTCTACGTGGTGATCCTGGCCTTGTACAATCCCTATTTGCTGCTGCTGTTCCTTGGCGGGAGTCTGCTGTACTTCTCCTGGATCCTGTTCTTTCTGAAGATCCTGCGGAAGATCAACTATCAGAACTTCTATCTCTCATCCAAAGAGAACAACTCGACCTTGCAGCTGATTGAAGGCATGCCCGAAATCAAGCTAAACAACGCCGAGCATTTGAAGCGATGGGAGTGGGAGGGCATCCAGTCGCGTATTTTCAAATTGAGCTTCAAGAGCTTGTCGTTCAATCAATTACAGCAGGGAGGAGCCACACTCATCAATCAGGGCAAAGATGTATTCATTACATTCTACGTCGCTGGACTGGTGATTGAGGGTCAACTTACCTTGGGGGCTATGCTGGCCATTCAGTACATCATTGGACAACTGAGTAGCCCCATCGAGCAACTCATCTCCTTCGTACAGCAGGGTCAGGAAGCGAAGATAGGGATGGAAAGGCTGAACGAAATCCATGAAATGGATGATGAGGAAAGCCAGGCTCAGGAGCGGGTGTCCGTCCTGCCTGAGGACCATACCATTGAAATCAAGGGCCTTGCATTTACCTATCCTGGTAGCCATGATCCTGTGTTGGAGGATATCAACCTGACGATTCCACAAGGCAAAATGACTGCCATCGTGGGGTCCAGCGGCAGTGGCAAGACAACCCTGCTGAAGTTGCTGTTGAAATTCTATGAAAACTACAAAGGGGAGATTTCAGTGGGAGGTAATGATTTTAGGACACTCAGCCCGTCATTCTGGCGGAGAAATTGTGGTACGGTCATGCAGGACGGCTTCGTTTTCAATGATACCGTGGCGCGGAACATTGCAGTAATGGATCAGTTTCCAGACGAGCAGCGTCTGGTACAATCTTGCCGCATTGCCAACATCCTGGACTTCGTGGAAGGTTTACCCAATGGCTTCAACACCCAATTGGGTTCAGCGGGTCAGGGGATCAGTCAGGGTCAGCGGCAGCGCATCTTGATTGCCAGGGCCGTCTACAAGAATCCTCAATACCTGTTTTTTGACGAGGCCACCAATGCCCTGGACGCCAACAATGAGAAATACATCGTGGAGAAGCTCGATGAGTATTTTGAGGGGCGGACGGTCGTTGTCGTAGCCCATAGGTTGAGCACGGTGAGAAATGCCAACAATATTGTCGTCATAGAGGCGGGTAAGATCATTGAACAGGGAGATCATGAGTACCTGACAGCGAAAAGGGGGAAATACTATGAACTTGTCAAAAACCAATTGGAGCTAGGGGAGTAATGTCAGAGAAAGAAACAAAGCAGGAAGACAAAGCAGAACGTTCCTTCGTTAAATCAGTCGCCTATGAGGAGGTGGTATCCTATCGCAGCCCCTTTGTTTCTTATTGGGCAGTGCCCTTGTTGATGCTCTTCATCGGTGGGCTCTTCACATTTGGTTGGTTCGTGAGCATACCGGAAAAGGTAACTGTTGAGAAAGTCATCTTTACCCTTGAAAAGGAGAAGGGTAGTTATGTGGGTAGCATGGAATCGTTCGATGCCTTCGGCCAGATCCACTTTGAATCAGCACCTACTGTTCGCATGCAATTGGCGGATGGTGAAGTTGTGGAAATAATGGCAGCGTATCTGGAGGCAGAGCAGCGCGTTGCTTTCGAGATGCCTTCTGGTCTTGACCCGATTCAGGAAATGGTTGGCGATGTGGAGGTAGTGGTGTCCCGGGAACGATTCGTAACAAAACTCTTGCAGGATTTGCAGCGAAACTTCCGCTCCCAATCGGAGGCGCTGAACTAAAAAAAGAGGCCACAACTGGTAGAAGCGGCCTCTTCAAATTCCCTCTCATTGGGTTATGAGTTATAGTTTAAATAGCTCTTGTCAATGGAATGGCGATCATTAGTCGGAGCAGGAAATCAAATATCCTCTACCCGTGCCGATGCAATAGGCCGCAGCAGAAGAGCACCACAACCAGTTAGAAGTAACAGTACCTCCGCTACAAACGACTGTAGCTCCACCCATGACTTTCTTCTGGTCATTCTTAGTGAGTTCTTTTCCTAAATTCAGTGATTTCATAATGATTAATTTAAGTTAACAAACACAGTAATGATAAGTAGAAAAGAGGAGAAATACTAGATTTGGAACATAATTGATTACGTTGTTAACGAAAGTCAGTATTCAATCAATATATACGGTGTATGCAAACGCCAAACGCTTAATGGCATCAAAGCACAAAGTTTGCAGGCCATTATCGTCGGGTTGGACATCTTCCTCAAAATAGGCTGTCATTTGTTTGAGTAATTCGGAGACCTCTAGCCCTTGTCCGTTAGATTCGTCCAGGAGGTGCAATATCAAGGCATCTACGCCCTCGTGATAGGTTTCTTCTATCGACATGAGTTGGACATTCGGTACCAGCGTGACGATGAAAGTGTCCCCGTCCAGTGAGAGGTTCTTTTGCAGGAAACCAATAAGACCTTCGTCGTCTTCCTGTTCTTCCATGATCCACTTCCACTGAAGTCTTAGGACCCTGGCATTAGGGTTGAGGCTGATGCGCCATTCAAGGAAATTCAGTTGTCGATTCCAGGTGCTAGCCTTGGCGTATTGGCCGAACCAATCGCCGTAGATCACCCCAGCGTTGATGTTGGCGTGTAGTTTTTGTAAGGTCTGTTCGCGGTAATTTTCGAGAGCGAAAACCTCTTGCAAGGGTTCACAGCTCCCATGCTCTTTCACGGCACTTTCTAACGTTTCCCGATTGGAGGCCTTGTGGCCGGTGAGTACCTCGGCCAGGGCTATAGACCGTTCGTATTTTGCCTGAAAAGCTGGCTGATCAGATGGGCGGAGCGGGTTTGTGAGGCTTGAAACAAATCCTTCCTTGGTGCTGAGCTCTTCGCCTTTGACGAGGTTTTCCAGCTGTAGGTGGTCGTAGAGTGGCATCGCAATACCCACCCGATGCCGCTTGCAAGTGGCTAGTACACGGTAATACAACTCTGGAAATTCCAATCTCAACCTGCGGGACAAATGACTTAGCATGAATGGCATTCGCTTGCATCCACCGACCGCGTGAATCATCTCGACATCCGGCACATCTGCAAAACGCAGGTAATCCTGGTAAAGCGGGTGCGTGACAGGTTGGTCCATCAGGTAGGCGATAGGCACACCCTTGGACTGGGCTAAATAGTACAGAGAGATTTGTTCTATGAGGAAATTCAGGTTGCCCGTATTGACCGATGAGATATGTGCCCTGTTATGCTCGATGAATTCCAATGCATGCTGACAATACTCCCTGATGAAAGTGAGATCCTTTCCACCGATGATGCCCGCATTGCTGGCAAAAATGTCTCCCTGGAGGTGCACGTTCTTGATGTGTTCGGGGAGATATGGAAAATGTTGATGAACCTCCTCCAGAATCGTCTTATTGAAAAAGAGGTTCTTTTCCAGGTTGGAAGATATGACGGCGGCTTCAAGTAACCGCTCCGGAAAGGCCTTCCAGATGAACAGATCACCATCAACATGAAGGAAAGGCGTTTGCTGAAGACTGAAAGTGTGGATTTTGGCAAGCGAAAAGAGCCGGTCAGGAATCTGAAAGGTGTCGTCAAAAGCAAGGTGCACTTTGGTATAGGGCAGTTGCAGTTCGTCTATCAAAACGGCTTTGCCAAGCTCGTCGGTGTAGAGCTCGACTTCATCATATTGACGGCGGAGTAACGCACTGCTCAGGGCCCAAGACATCCAGTGGTATTCCGGTGAAGCCCAACCGCCGTGGTTGTCGAGCAGGTTACCCACCTGGCTGCCTGTCCATAGGGTCTGTACTATTCTCATAGAAAACTGAATGAGCTGTGAATGTACTATGTCGTTGCCATATTTGGAAGTGAACTAGTCTTCGTCACATCTCACCCCATAGGTGGGCTGGGCTTAGGGATAACCTGGCGACACTGTCTGGCGATACCGATGATGATCGGTGGTGGTAATCAGTAGGGAATTAAGTTCTCATTTATAAATCGGAACTTCTTAGCTCCGGACCATCAAATCCGGCCGCTGATTCCACACGTAGGTTTGCTCAGCTTGTCATGCAGAACGCGCAAATGTTCGGATGCAAGACGTGGAAACAAATAAGAATATGAAGCTTTTAGCAACCATCATTCTATTGGCTAGTGGTCTTACTGCGCTGGCGCAAATGGATTATTCACCAGGTTTTGATGCCGGCAAACCTCCGGAAATGGCGCAACTGGCTTTCCTTGAGGGCTCTTGGGAAGTCACCTTGAAATGGACAGGGGATATGAGCCTTGATAAATCGGAGTGGCCAGTCATTGGTCAAACGAGGAGTGAGTTCACTGATGTGTATGATGGCGCTTTTGTGATGGAAGTATCCGATGGCTTTCCAATTGGCGATCATGAAGGGTTCTCTCACTGGAGGTACACGAGTATCTATAGCTACGATAGGTTTCAGCAAAAATTTCGCTGTGTGGTGCTCGACAACCTGCTGGCACTGGAAGATATCTACGAAGGTGATTTCTCAGATGCAGGTTTTCTGCTCTCCAATGAAAACACGGCCACATACAACAATCACGGTGAAAACCAGTCTGCGCAGAAAAACAAATTCCTCATTCAGCAGCTATCCGATTCACTATTTGAACTTACCTGGTTCAATATTGACCATGACAAGTTACTGGCGGCAGGCGACGGGGAGGTGGAATGGGACTTTGCGATCTATATGCTCTATGAGAAGCAAACGGAGTGAAAGGATTTTCTGAGACTGAAATCAGCAGAAGACCCTTTTACGGGGTCTTTTGCCCAAACCTCGAATCGTTCTTGCTATTTTGAACCCACACTGTCCTAAAATGAGATAGTAGATGAATTGGATAACTGCCTTCAGCATAGCCGGAATTATGCAGGGAATATTTTCCCTGGTGCTGTTCAATACAAGGGGTAGGAGATTTTCCAAATCCAACTCCCTGTTGATCCTCATGGTCATGCTCACCCTGACGGCCCGGGTCTTCTACGACACAGGTTTCCTCTATAAACCCCAGCTGGCACTCTTTTCTGATACATTGCTATTCATCTATGGCCCCATGCTGTTATGGCTTTTTGACCAGTATTACAACAGTAGGGTAGCAACCTGGAAACTTGTACCTCACTTTCTCCCCGCATTTGTGCATACCCTATCGCTGGTCATACTGATCAGTTGGAGAGAGGAGGACTACAGGCAAATGCTGCAAGATGGTGGACTGAATATCTATTTCATGACAGTGTCTGTGCTTGCCAATCTACACCTGCTGTGCTACGTCCTCGTAGTTTGGAGAAAAGATGTGCGGGGAAGGGACGAAGTGGACAAAAAAAGCTGGCAGCCACTTTTCTGGATTCTCGGCCTCGTTGTCCTGCTCTGGATGGCCGCCAATATCGAAGCCCTTGCTAGGGGATCCGTTTTGTCCAATATCTTTTTTCAGACCATTTGGATTCTGTTGTCCCTTGTCATTTACCTGATCACATACTGGTTCTTCTTTGGTATTACGATGTTTCCGACGAAAAAGAAGACCACCAACAAGGTAGATCTTCAGGCCTTTGAGTACCTCCTCAAATCAGAACACAAGTACCTTGACGCTGAGATCCGGTTGCCTGACATTGCCCAGCAATTAGGAACAAATACACTGTTCCTTTCTCAGGCCATCAACCGTACTTATAAATGCACCTTTCCGGAATATGTCAATCGAATGCGAATTGAAAAATTCGAAGAATTGGCTCAGCTGCAGGAGAACGCCAATTTGACCCATTGGGCCCTGGCACAACAGGCAGGTTTTCATTCCAAGAGTGCGTTTTATCGTGCCTACAAAAGGGAAAAACACAGCACCCCTGCCAAGCGCATCAAGCCATTGGCCAGCTAGCGCTGAGCCCTGTGGAACATTGTTCACATGGTGCTCACAATGCCCTGTGTGCCCAATTCAGTCACTTCGCAATGTGCTTGCCGGATTCAACCGGGCAACTTTGATCAGCTTGTAGCTGATGACGACAAGCGTGCAAAAGACAACCATCAGCACAGGGCCTACGGCTGAAGCGATGCCGGGTTCAATCCGATAGGCAAACAGCCCCAGCCAACGCTCCATTAGGATTATTCCAAGAGGTAAAGCAATGGCGGAAGCAATGAGAATCAACAGGATGAACTTATAAGCCATACCCAGGTAAATGCGCGCTGTCGAGGCACCCAGCACCTTACGAATGCTGATGGACTTGATGTTCTGTTGGACACTAAATGAAGTAAGTGCAAAGATGCCTATCAAGCAAAGCGTCAGGGCCACTGCGGAGAACAACAAAAGCACCTGACCAAATTTGATGTCGTTACTATACCTCCGGTTGAGTTGCCGATCCAGAAAGTCAAATTCAAAGGGAAGCGAAGGGAATAATTCGCGCCAGCCCTGGTCCATGGCTGAAATGATGCGCTGCAAGTCTGAGTTGCTGATGGTAACGATCAATGAGCTGACACCCCTGCCAGGTCGCATGGCAAACAGATATGGTTCTATCGGCCGATGAAGCGAATTGGCATGAAAATCGTCCACGACACCGATCACCTTGTAAGCAATGACACCCTCACCCTCGGAGGTGTAGATGGATCGATTGATTGCTTCTTCCACGGTGAGTCCAAGGGCTTCCACTGCGGATTGGTTGAGGACTACCGAAGAATCATGGCTGGAACGATTGCTTTGGAAGGTTCGTCCTGCCAGCAGTTCAATACCCAGCGTTTCAATCAAGCCAAAATCCACGTCATTTTGCCTGATAATGACGCCTTCTCCCTCGGGGATGCGCGTACGGTGATAGCGGTTATCACTGAGCACAAATTCTGCGGGTGTATAGCTGGTTCCGGCCACACTTTCGATACCCGGAATGGAGGAGAAGGCGCGTTTTAGCGTCTCTAGCTGGTCAATCGCTTCTTCGGATTGCAATGGCACAATCAATTGGTTGCTGGTGTGAAACCCGAGTGGCTTGTTTTGAATAAAGTGAAGCTGATTTAAGATCGTCAGTGACCCCAGCATGAACAGAATGCCCACCGCAAATTGAAACGTGACAAGAGCCCTACGGATCAGGAGCGATCTGGAGTCCTTAGCCTGGGTATGCATGACGGATTGAAGCTTCAGTGTCGAGAGATAGAAGGAGGGGTATGAGCCAGCCAGGAGGCTTGTCACCCCTGCGATGAGCAATAACCACGGCATCTTTTCAATGAGTAAACTCAGCGAGACCTCCTTACCCGTCAGATTAGTGTAGTAGGGCGACAATAGCCAAATCACAACAAGTGAAAACCAGGCAGCGAAAAATGTGAGGACAGCAGCTTCTCCCAGAAATTGAGAAATGATCATTTGACGTTGAGCACCAAAGGTTTTTCGGATACCGATTTCCTTGGTCCGACGGTCAGCTTGTGCCGTTACCATATTGGCGAAATTCACACAAGCCACAATCAGGATGAGTAAGGCGATGGTCACCAGGATGTAGATGTACCTGATGTCCCCACCAATGCCAGATTCGTTTTGCATGTTGCCATGTAAGTAGATCCTGGAGATGGGAATAAATCCATGGGAATGTTCCACCTTTTCCATGTATCTGGATAAGAAAGACGGCATCTTTTGGCTCAGCTCCTGGATATCGACACCCTTTTTGGTCTTCACATAGGTGTATAGAAAGTTATTACCGACGATCCTGTCGTTGCCCGTAACAAAGGCACCAATAGACCCGCTGTTCATGGAGCAGAAGAATGTAGCATCGAGGTGCGAGTTGATGCCTTCTGTTCCATAAACACCAGTAATCTGGTAGTCGGACTTTCCATAGTCATTGATGATGGTCACCACTTCCCCCAGGATATCTGTACTTAGGAACATCTTCATGGCCAATGTTCGTGATAGGACCATGCTCTGCGGTTTTGACAACATGGTTCGCTTGTTTCCGGCCAGGATGGGGTAGGAATGCACATCGAAGAAATTGCTGTCAGCCAGGTATCCTTTCTTTTCCGGGAATGTGCGTTCCCCGACTTTCAGGATGTTCTTCTTGATCCCCAGAAAACTGACAACACGTGTGCTCGTTTCGATTTCAGGCAGGTCTGCCATGAGCCGCCTGGACAGTCCGGGAGGCGATGTTGCCATCTTGACCGTCTCCCCGTTGACGACAGACTGGGTAGTAATCCGATAGGTCCTGTCCTTGTCCACGTGATGGTGATCGTAACTCAACTCTGACTCAATGAAGATCAGAATAAAGAACAGACTGATAATGCCCGTGGCCAGTCCCAAAATGTTGACGGAGGTATAGACCCATTGTCGCCGCAAGGTGCGTAGAGCGATTTTGATGTAGCTTCTGATCATATCTATGTGGTTTGTCGATGGAGTTGTCAGTGGTAATTGCATGAGGCCAGGACGAAGCAGCAGGATTACCTCTTTGAGGTAGAGTAGTTCAGCTAGTGGCTTGCCGTAGACGGATCGTTGCTTCAGGTGGTATTCCTGCAGATCACCATGGATGTAAATGTGGAGATCACCCCGGCAGAGACTACGCAAGAGCCAATCAGAAAAACGCTTAATCATGGCCAAGTTGTTGTAAGCGAAAAGGGATGGACTGCCAAAGGTCCGTCCTTACCTTTCTATTGTAGTTCAGGGCGCCCATGCCAAGCTCGGTGATTTCGAAATACAATTTGGGTCTGCCGCCGCGCTCTGTGCTGCCTTCTCCCTTACGGGTGGTGAGGTAACCCTTGTCTTTCATCCGAGTCAGCGCTGATTGCAGTGCTCCAATGCTGACCGACCTGCCCAAACGATTGGCGATTTCCTCCTTGATCCCAAATCCGTAGGCCTGATCGTCGAGCACGGCAACGACCAGCAATACGATCTCCTCAAACTCACCCAGCTTATATGGCTTCATAAGTATATTCCTATTTGTAGTAATACTAAACTACTACAAATCCGGTATTATTTCCTAATTGTAGTAATACCTCGCCAACGGTAGAAGGTTACAGTGTGCAAATCGATCTGGGATTGACCTTTGTTGGCCATCTTTTGTGTATTGCATCGGCGAGCTGAAGGCCAAAAAAAATGGGCTACATGTACGACGCATAGCCCATCAACAACACTCACTTTTTAGAAAGGCGTAAGCAGCCTGAGTTGACCATGCATTGCTGGCCCGCGTAAGCTCCGGAGCCTAAGGTCATCGCTACATGCTCCAGGCTTCAACTATTCCAGAAATGTATTGCTGGAGCGAAGGAGTCCTATCAGGTGGGCGGATTTTCGAAAGTCCCATTGCATGGTGGAAACGATGCTATGTATTGCCAGCATTTCACGATCGATGGCATATGGGTCTTGTGAACAAAGGACATTGGTCAGCTTTCTGGCTTCTTCGATGCCATGTTTGTCGTAGGTCCCAAGGATACTCACACTGTGCTCTTCCGGGGACAGCGTCCGTGGTTTTACAGGATGGCCCAGTGCACGAATGACAGATTCTGCAGACTCCCATGTCGACCATGGGTTCTGGCCCGTTACCAGGTTGCCATCCACACTTACCTGCTTAAGATACATGGTGCCTTTCGCCATTTGTCCACCGCGCTCGGTGATTTTGGCATCGAGCAGGAAGGGGAAAATCGTTTCGGCATCTGGGATGAGAAACAGCTCTTCTTCACTTGTGAAGCAACTGACCTGCTTGTTTTGTAGCAGGGGTTGTCCATCACTGAGCATCACATTTACGAGTGCGGCAGGTCCATGGCATACCGCACCAATGACCTTATCGCCTTCGTAGAAAGTCCTGATCAGCGATTGGATGTGCTCGTTGTCGGGGAAATCGAACATGGCGCCTTTTCCACCGACGAAATAAATGGCCTCGTACATAGTGCTATCTACATCTGCCACATGAATTGTTTTTTGGACTTTTCGCTGGGCCTCACGATCATTCAGAAAAGCATAGTCAAATTCCTTCATATCCCCTTTGTCAATCACCACGGGAGGGAGGCCACCCTGAGGACTTGCGATATCGACATCGTAGCCGTTGGCCTGGAAGACATAGTAGGCCCGGGCCAGTTCCGTGAGTTCGTAGCCTGTTGACTTTTCCGTGTCACCCATGGTTGAGGCACTGGTCACTACGGCCAATATCTTTCCACGATTTGGAACAAGGTCTTCTGTCAGGTAGGGAAGATCCGTGGGTTGGGTAGCTGCCAACTCCTCTTTCGAAACAGTGGGTGCTGGCAGGAGGCTCATAAACCAATATCCAAATGAGACTACAGCGATGACAAGGGCCACGATAGATATGATTGACCACTTGATGATTTTTTTACGCTTTGACATTTTCCTTTTTGTTTTTTTGCCAAAACTGAGCAGGTCAAGGGGCGACCACTATCGAAATGATCATTTCGATAGACAATATCATCATTTCGGAAGCTGACTCCGAAACTGCTTGGGCGTCATGCCGAACTCTTTTTTGAAGGCAGTATTGAAACTGGAGATGCTGTTGAATCCCGAATGGAACGCTATGGCAGCAATGGTTTGGTGTTGATGGTCCGCCTGCTCAAAGAGCTTCGCGGCCTCATTGACACGGAAGGTATTGATGAATTGATTGAAGTTTTTTCCACTCTTTTGATTGATGGCCATGGAAAGCAATTGTGAACTCAACCTCAATCGATCACTCAGAGATTGCAGCGTAATGTCAGGATTTTTGTATGCCTGTTCACCATGGATGATCTCCAGCACCCGGTCGTAGGCCTCCTCAACTTGCTGATCATTGGCGTGTGTCGTTTTGTATTTGGCCTGCTCGACCTTATCCAGGTAACCCTTCCTGATCACTTCAAAGCTGATGGCATAGGCGACAAAGGAATAGAGGACCGGTCCCGCCACATAGGGTATGAGGTCGTCAAATAGATTGAGCACATAAGCGATCCAGATGACCAATAGTCCATACAGGAACAATTGGAGAAGTCGTTTGACGTCTGCTGGAAGGACTGCAGAGGACCTTCTGATCAAGAGGTAGCTCGATCCAAGGTAGAGTAGGAGGTGCAGGTAATAGGAAAGAAAGATCACTGCGAATACCCACTTGGGTATTGTCTGGATGTGGGAGTCGTCGAGCCACAAACCAAAGCAAACACCAACAACGGCCGGAATGAACTGAATCAATTCCTTCCGATGGAGCGATTTCCATTTGTGCAGGCATGCCCGGACAAAAAGGTGGTAGAGTGGACCAATGGCCATCAATGTTCCCAATCCCACAAAAATCAGTTTAACATCGATGTCCTCGGCAAAGACGAGGAATACCGATTTTCCAACACGAAAGGAGAGCACGAGCAGCAGTACGCTCAGTAGCCGATTGGCAAGACGCAGCCCTCGTGTATAGACCCAGGAATAGAGTGCAAGGGCGAGCCCGTGTACTACACCAAGTCCGCTGACGATGATCAGGACGATATCTCCGGAAGCCATGGCTGAAAATTAGTCAAATGTTTGGGTAGGACTGCTGGCGACTCAGGGACTTCCATATTTACAATAAAGACGATCACCTTGATTTTTCTTAAATTATGTGGTTGTACCTAAACCCATACCTGTCATGGACTTTAAGACCCCCCTGGAAGCGTTTAATTATTGGCTAGAAGATGATCCCAACTTCATTTTCCTACGCCAACCCTTCAACAGGAAATTTCAGGAGTACACCCGGAAGGATGCAGCCGACGAAGCACGATCTGTGGCGGCATTCCTGCATAACCAGGGCTTGAAACCGGGGGATCATGTGGCATTGTTATCTAAAAATTGTGCGCATTGGTTCATAGCTGATCTGGCGATGATGATGGGCGGGTATGTCTCCGTTCCCATTTATCCGACACTGGACCCCGAATCCATCAGGGAGATTTTACGACATAGTGGTACCAAGGCCATTATCGTAGGTAAGCTGGATGATTATGAGAAACAGCGGCCAGGTATTCCGGAAGAAATCCTCAGGATCGGAATCGGCCTGTATGGTACGCAGGAGCAACATAGCTGGGAGGAAATACAAGGAACGGGGGTTGGTGACTTTGAACCTAGGACCCTTGACCCCGAAGACCTGATCACCATCATGTATACCTCGGGTACCACGGGGGATCCAAAAGGCGTGATGCACCGTGTGAAGTCCTTCAATCAAGTCAGTATCATCGCAATGCCCGCGCTGGGTATCCCCAGAAATGGTCGCTACTTTTCCTACTTGCCACTTTCTCACATTGCCGAGCGCATTGGCATAGAAATGGGTTCTATCTACCAGGGAGGTTGTGTTAGCTTTCCGGAGTCTTTGGAGACTTTCCCGGAGGATCTGGCCATGGTAAGACCAACCGTCTTCATGGCCGTACCCAGGATCTGGCAGAAGTTTCAGGAGAAAATCCTGGAGAAGCTACCGCAGAAAAAGCTTGACCGTCTGCTCGGACTACCCATCATCGGAGGGATCATCAAAAAGAAGATCAGACAAAAGCTGGGCCTGGATCAGGCGTCGCATTGCTATGCCGGGGCTGCGCCGATGGCTATCAGTCTATTGGAATGGTACGACAAGCTCGGCATCAACATCCTGCAAGCCTATGGTATGACAGAAGATTGTATCTACTCTCATTTCAGTGTCAAAGGCGAAAACCGGTTTGGTACGGTGGGTAGGCCCTTGCCAGGCGTGAGCTCCAGGCTGTCCCCCGAGGGCGAAATCCAGGTGATGAATGATACGCTGATGGTGGGCTATTACAATGAGCCGGAGAAAACCGCCGTGATGTTTGCCGAAGACGGGTATTTGAAGACGGGAGATGTAGGGGAGTTTGATCACGATGGTTTCCTGAAGATCACGGGGAGAATAAAGGACCAATTCAAAACTGATAAGGGAAAATACATTGCACCAGCGCAGATCGAATTACCACTCTCTAAGAACACAGATATCGAGCAGGTCTGTGTGGTGGGCATGGGAATTGCGCAGCCCATTGCATTGATCATTCCCTCTGAGGCCGGCAATGACAAACCTCGGGAGGAATTCGACAAGTCCATTCTGCGAACCATCGACGAGGTGAATCCTACGTTGATGAAGCATGAAAGGCTGGAGAAAGCCGTAATCATGAAAGAGCAATGGACGGTGGACAATGGACTCATGACGCCGTCACTGAAAGTGAGGAGAGCAAGGGTCGAGGCAATCCATCAGTCCATGTATCCAACCTGGTTCCATATGGATGCTAGGGTGATCTATGAGTAGATTCTAGTTTATTGAGGCTATTTCATGGCACTGCATAAGTGCTTTTTTGGGCTAAGTATGCTACATGTCAAGAAAGACCTCTCCTGTCTGGTTTAACAGGCTTTGAAGAAAGACCGAACAACCTACCCGATTTGTCATGTCGAACCGAGTGGAACGTAGGAGACATCTTGGGACATTCGAGGTTGCGAACCTCTTTTCTTGTCCTTGTGCCGGACGGGCACTTCATTTTTGTCTTGAACGCTGCGGCGTACCGCCAAGAACGAAGCAATCCCGATAGCTATCGGGACAAGACAGAATAATGCTTCTACGCATCCCGATAGCTATCGGGAACCACCACACCCTCCATCGGCCGCCATAGGCTCGCCGACGGCAAGGCGCGATTCTTTCTGGCCCTCGCGCTTCACTTCTGCGAAGTGGTTGGGGAGCGTTTTCTAGAAGCACAGATAATGAGGGATTTGCAATCCCGTAGTCAGAGCGCGCCGTGCAAAAAGAAAGACCTCTCGTGACCTCGAGGTGACATAGGGTTTTGGAGGAGGAATGTTTTGCGTAGGCACCAGCCAAAAGGGCCTTGTTCATTTTAGTGAAAGGACGTCGCGATCAAGAAAAGCATAAAAATCTGTTTGAGTCCATTCGAAGTTTTAGTTTGGGTTAGGGGAGCATGAAATGGACGAGTTTTTTTTATGCCTTGAGCGCAAGGAAGTTTCACTTTAATAAAGGAACACAGCCTTGACTTTTTTGGCTACTTTTTGGCGGTCCGCCGCGCGGTCAAGACAAAACAGTAGCGAATGTACTTTTCATGCCCTCTACGAACCATTTGGGTGTATTTTCTTAGGAAGAAAGTCTCTATCGTACATTGTGGGCTAGATCCGTCATCAATACTCATTGCGGCTGTCATCCTGAGCCAGGTCGAAGGGTAGATCAGTCGCTTGCATGGTTGTAGAGGCCTTGTCTGGTTCGACAGGCTTTGAAGAACGACCGAACAACCTACCCGATTTGTCATGTCGAACCGAAGTGGAACGTAGGAGACATCTTGGGACATTCGAGGTTGCGAACCTCTTTTCTTGTCCTTGTGCCGGACGGGCACTTCATTTTTGTCCGGGGCGCGTAGCCTTGATGCAAAAACGAAGCAATCCCGATAGCTATAGGGACTAGCCAAATCAAGCTTCTGCCCGCTGGCCCTGCGCACCCCCCATCGGCCGCCAAAGGCTCGCCGACGGCACGGCGCGATTGGTTCCGGCCCTCGCGCTTCACTTCTGCGAAGTGGTTGGGGAGTCTTTTTGGGCTACATATGCTAGATGACAAGAAAGACCTCTCGTGACCTCGAGGTGACATAGGGTTTTAGAGGAGGAATGAGTTCCTAAGGCACCAGCCAGAAGGGCCTTGTTCATTTTAGTGAAAGGACGTAGCGATCAAGAAAAGCATAAAAATCTGTTTGAGTCCATTCGAAGTTTAGTTTGGGCTAGGGGAGCATGAACTGAACGAGTTTTTTTTATGCCTTGAGCGCAAGGAAGTTTCACGTTAAGAAATGAACACAGCCTTGACTTTTTTGGCTACTTTTTGTGTTAAGACAAAAAGTAGCGAACGGACTATTGATCCCTCAACGACCTCGCCACGGCGTGGTTTTGTTTGAAAGATAACCTCTAGGATAGATAGTGGCGCTAGCGCCGTACTCTGAATTTATCGCGGCTGTCACCCTGAGCCCGGTCGAAGGGTAGATCAGACGCTTGTATTTTTGTTTGGGTTCTGCCTGGTTCGACAGACTCAACATGACGCACTCGATTTGTCATGTCCAACCGCAGTGCAACGCAGGGAGACATCTTCCTGGAAAAGGAGAGGGGCTACCAGCTGGCTAGGAGACTTCTCGCTACACTCGAAGTGACGTGGTTCTTTTCGCTTTCTGAAATCCTTTCATAAAAATTGATAGCAAATGCTGCATCAGGTATTTGGAATTTAGCCAGACTTTATTTCATTTGCGATCAACAGCTTAAGGAACCGAGAAAGGCCTAACCATTATGACAACTAACTCACTTTTCGCAGGAATACTGTGCCGTTTTTGGTGCGAATTTTCTGCCCACTCACCTTCACCCACACATCCTCGCCGGACGATTTTATTGTGCTAGCCTTGTTGAACCTGCTGTTGCAGGGACAGCATTTCGACGAAGGCATATTGCTTTTTGCCTTTAGGCCACACGACCATTTTCAAATTGACATACAAACCAAACAACATAATTATACTCACACAGATCATGAGACAAACATTAAGACAAGCACTGGTATTATCAATCCTTACGATCACAGCCTGGACGGCCCACAGCCAGATTACTACTGAAGAAGTCAATGTACAACTCAATAGCGGCAAAACGATTATTGACGGGACCGTGGAAATGACCGGTGGAGTCACTTTTAAGGATCCTGTTATTTTCCAAGAAAGAGCCACGGACTGGGATCCAAGTTCTCCAGATTTTTCGAATTATCACTTGCAGGTTCGCTCTTGGGATGTAGGGGCTACTAATGCTTATGTTGGCATCTTGTTCGAACAGGCTAGCCAATATGCCTTGATGATGCGGGTACGAGCCAATGGTTTTCACTTCACCAACAAGACCACCAATACTTATAAGAACCTCCATGCTTCGGGCTTCAACCAGTCTTCGGACCTTTCATTTAAGACAGATATTGAAACCATTTCTGATCCACTGACCTTGATTGATGGTCTGCGTGGGGTGACTTTCCGCTGGATCGACTCAGGTGAGCCTTCGGTCGGGTTCATTGCTCAGGAGGTAGAGCAGGTATTGCCAGATGTGGTTCAAGGCGAAGAAGGGAGCAAGTCGGTACAATACGCCAACATCGTTGCGGTGGCTGTGGAAGCCATCAAGGAATTGAAAGCGAAGGTAGCAGCCTTGGAAGCTGAAGTTCAGGCCCTGAAAGAGCAGTAGTCCAAACTTTATTTCAGCATGAAAATGATGGATTTCTTAAAATCAGCAGGGACCACTATGTGTGCGCTACTGTTGACCACGACCTTGATGGCCCAGAGCCAGGATTTTAGCAACGCCCTGCAAAATAAGATCCGCATTCCCAATTCCCCGGAGGCGGAGGCCTTTATGAAGTATGGTGACTACAGCGTCAACCTATATTCCGGTACACCCAACATTTCCGTCCCTCTGCATACGCACCAAGGTAGGGAGATGGCATTGCCCATGGAGCTGACCTACGACGCCAGTGGCGTCAAAGTGACGCAACTGTCCACCTCAGCGGGATTGGGCTGGAACTTAAGGGTAGGGGGTCGCGTCAGTCGCATTATGAATGGCGGTCCCGACGACTACTCTATGATTGAGGGCCCCAACCCTGGCTACTACACGTTCCGAGATGGCTTGCCTACTGCTCCTGGGACCTTTATTGGCCAGATGCTCAAAGAATACGCGGAAAACAACCAAACTTTTGGTTCAGATGTTGAAGCCATTGCTTACTTGGATTTCCTTAGGGACATCGATGCTGGGCTCATTGACGCTCAAATAGATTACTACACCGTGAATGTAGGTGGTTTGAACGCTTTTGTGGTTTTTAATCTAGGTGCAGGCCAGCCCCAACCGCGTGTACTCAACAATCCGCGGATCAAAGCAGAGGCCCAGCTGGTAAGTGGCAGTCTCGAATCCTGGACGATTACTGGAGAAGATGGGACCAAATACTACTTTGAAGACGCTGAGGAAACCAAAACCTGTGGTGACGACTGGCTAGGTGGCCCCGCTCCAGGGGGGAGTTCACCCAATGGCATATGCAAAACCTACAATTCGTCCTGGCTGCTCACGAGAATAGAGTCGCCAAACGGCCTGGATAATTATGAGTTCAATTACACAAGTCTTGGCAGAACAGAAGAGGGTGTGACCCAAGTGGGGGCTTTGTCTGAAGTCAATAACACGTCTGGGCTGGTGACCCCGACGACTTTTCCGCTAGGATCCGGATCTCAAGCACATTTCCAGCCCACCACAGAGGTGGAACGTACCGTCTTGAGTACCATTACACACAATAACAATTCCGTTGTTAGCATCAATTACAAATTGCGCGACGACTACGCTGGACCTAAGAGCGCGATCAATGTCATTTCTATTTTCGAAACAGACGGGCTCTATCGCCAGATTCGCTTTGATCACAGTTATTTCAGTGGCGGTACCGGCAGGTTGAAGCTTGACGGTCTCACTTTTCTGAATGCCAATGGCCAGCCGTATGGTCATGACTACAGCTTCACCTATATCCAACCGGACCTTGTGCCGGAACCTGACGTTAATTCCGTCTCTTCCCAGGATTACCTGGGCTATTTCAACGGTCGCAGCAATGGCAATAACCTGATACCGCGCTATGATTTGGAAAGTGCCGGCGACGTCTGGGTATTCGAAGGAGCCAACCGAACACCCGACCCCACAAAATCTCAATACGGAACACTGAAGGATATTACCTATCCGACCGGTGGGCGCACGGAGTTTGAATATGAATCGCACGGCACTCGTGCCGCAGGCACTGAAGGCGTGATGAGAACAAGGGAGTATCTGGTTCTTCAAGGCGCCGTTGGGAATCCCATGGAGTGTGGAGGTGAATGTGATCAATGGTCGGCTACCCCAACATTTGCCTACAAGGTCATTTACATTCCTGAAACAAAAACGTATCAGGTGGACATCGCACTGGATGACCAGGAAGCCGTGGCCTATTTGCATAAGTTGGATGATGACCAGGAAGTCTCATTCCTTGGACTTAGTGCGCTACTGGAAAAAGGAAATTGGACCAACAACAATCCGTTTACGGAGAACATCACTTTGGAAGCGGGGTATTATCAGATGACGTTGGCCAATGCCAACGTTTTGACAACGAGCACTTTTTACGTGAACGAGGAAGTGATCCAGACCGTGCCCGGGGAACCGCTGGCAGGTCAACGCATTAAGTCCATCAGAAACTTTGATGAATCTGGCTATGCAAGTGGTACAGAGTACATATATGGGACTCAGAAAAGGCTATCTGAACCCACGCTGATCACCTTCAATACGAGTTTTGGCAGCATCTTTGAGGACTTCAGTGAAGGTCAAACCAGTATGATGCGGGTATCGCAAGCTGCTGGCAGTGGAAATGTCCCTCATATTGCGTACGAGTCGGTCAAGGTGGTGAAGCGTTCCAGCCCCGGAACATTCGGAAACGGGACCTATGAAAATGGCTACACCATGCACGACTACAGCGCAGGCCCAAGCGGATGGCAAACCCTCTTTGGTGTTTCCAGCTACTTTTCTTCTTCAGCAAGTTTTGGGAAGGAAATTGCGACTCGGACTTATCCGGCTCCATCTATTGGCACTGATCCCATTGAAAGTGTGGATCGGGTCTTTGATCGAAAGCAGGTCAACAGCAATCGCACAATCGTTGCGAAATTCAACCCGGAGCTTTATCCCCATTTCGCCATTGTCTATCCAAGTCTGGAAAATGGCTCGACCGTCTATCGCATCAAAACCT
Organism: Cyclobacteriaceae bacterium; assembly: GCA_965601475.1. Classification (GTDB taxonomy): domain Bacteria; phylum Bacteroidota; class Bacteroidia; order Cytophagales; family Cyclobacteriaceae; genus JAWPMT01. The sequence goes on from OZ271832.1 coordinate 5,563,651, forward strand.
CTCAGTGTGTGGGTATCTGTTTACAGGCACCATCTTTTGGTTTCTCTCCTGGAGATTGCCCTAGAATTCACGTACCGCTTGCCTGTGAATTTGGCTGGAGCAACTCCTTCCTTCAGCTCCAACCTGATGTTGCATTGAATTGCGAAGATCGGGTGTGTGGTATACCAGGGGTAACCTGCTACGGAGAAGCCAGCGGCTTGATTTCGGATGTGGGTCAGCGTGTCGCTGGTCTGCAGGCTCATCTTTCCATTGCCTCCGGTCACAATGAGTATGAACAGTCCTCTACACGGACCTATCAGGCCCAAGATACAAATGACCAGCTCTTGGAGGTCAATGAAACCTGGCTCGCCAATGACCTTTGGCAGAATGTAAGGTCCCGTACCAGAACCAACAGCGAAGGACACAAAGACAGCGTGGTCTTCCATTATCCTACAGATTTTTCGGACGGTGTATCCATCGCTATGAGGAACGATCGGCAGCTGAATCGTGTCATCGAATCGGAGCTTTATGAGTTGGAGCCGGATGGAATTAATCCGCCTGTGGAAATACTTCGATCTACCCAAAGGATCAATTACGCGGCTGTCGGAAGCGGATACTATCCCGCCTCCCGGGAAATAGCCGTCGGTGACAACCCGTTAGAAGTACGGGAAGTCTTTGCTTACAATACAGCCGGAAATGTTCAGGAAGCTGAAACCATTCAGGAGCCTGGCGTGAAGCAAACTTTCTTGTGGAGTTATGACAGCCGATTCATGGTGGCGCACATCCGGAATGCAGACTACGCAACAGTAGAGAGCGCACTCACCTCGGGGACCATCTCCTATATCCAAAATAATGACTTACCCGATGGAGAACTGATGACACTTCTCCAACCCCTCTACACCATTCCAGGAGCGCATGTGACGCTTTATGCTCACAAACCGGGCAGAGGCATCAGCGAGACGATGGACAACAACCAGCTCCGAACGTACTATGAGTACGATGCGGAAGGTCGATTGAAGCGGGTCGTGGATGATCGCGGAAATATCCGGCAGCAGTATGAGTACAATTTCGCCAATGACTAATCCAGATCAACCGACTACGAAGATGAAAGCATTTATAAGCATTTTCTCAGCTAAAGATTCAGGTCGCACTTGCTCCTGGATGAAACTCCTGGCCTTTTTGACCATTTTGTTACTCGTGTATGTTGAAGGGCAAGCACAGTCCATCATTACACCGGTCAATGGCACCCAGCTTACGCAAGGAGAGCCCTATTATATTGAATGGTCTTACAGTGGGACCAAAAACTTTCCCTGGATTGTCGTGGGACAGAAGGACGGAGAAACCGTCTCTTTCCCCATCGGGAACATGGACATCGCAGAGGATTGTCCCGGCAACGTATGCGGCGTCAACTGGTCGCCTTCGTCCACCGGTACTTTTACGATCACCATCAGTGGCAATGGCACGCCCATCGTGGTGACAGGTATCGTGGTCGTGGAGCCTTGCATCAATTCCTCTGGTGAATCCGTCAACCTGGGATCGGCTTCCATTTGTGCTGGAAGCACCACATCTATCACGGTAAACAATACGGACAACAGTTATAACTACCGTTTGTACAAAGATGGCAGCAATGTTTCTGGCCAATCGGGTGGTGGATCACTGACATGGACTGGACTGGGGGCGGGCAGCTACCAGGTGAAATCCCGGGAGCACACACACTGCAGCTGGAAGAACGTGGGTTCCGAGAAGACGGTCACTTCGTACAATCCTCCCAATACCTACAATCTCAGCGCTGGAAACACCCAATTGTGTTCCGGAACCAGTACTACCCTGACTCTTTCGGACTCTCAAAGCGCGATGAGCTACCAGCTGAAGGATAGCAATGGAAATAACATCGGCGCGGCCAAAAGCGGAACGGGTAGTGCCATCTCCTGGAATAACATTAGCGCCATCAAAACATATAAGGTCGTGGCGACCAGGAATAATGGCGTTTGCAGTGCTGTGGAGATGAACAATACAGTCACATTGCAACGGCTGAACGATGGCAATATCACCTTGAGTAAATCCCCAGGTGATTTGACGCATTGTCCCAATTCCCAGGTCACCCTCACGGCGTCGGGTGGTTCCAACTATGAGTGGTGGCAGAAAGTAGGCAGCGAGCCGTACGAGCCAGTGCCTGGTTCAGGTAGCGCCAGTTCGATCACGGTTTCGGCTGGTTTTGTGGATGTGGTGACCTATCAGGTAAGAGGTACTGTCACCTGTGGCGGGAGTACCTTGGATGTGGCCACACAAACAGTAGCTCCTGCCCAGGTAGTACAGCAAGTGACCATCACCGGGGGAGTAGGAGACGTCTGTAAGAACAGTCCTGACACACAGTTCACCGCAAACTACGACAACAACGAAACCAGCCACACCTGGAGCGTTAGCCCCGGAAGCGCTGGCACGATTAGTAATTCTGGCCTCATGGATTGGGATGCCAGTTACACAGGCCCGGTAACGATCACCGTTCGAAGCAACGGATACTGCGGTTCTTCCGTCCAGGACAGCGAAACGATGACCGTGAAGGCTCGTCCTATCAGGTTTGGCTTGAATGCCGGGACGACGCAGCTGTGTTCGGGTGAAGGCACTACCATCACATTGGATGGCAGCGAGATGGGGGTCGAATATCAACTGGTAAGGGGCACCACGAATGTCGGTTCTCCTAAAAGTGGCACTGGCAACGCGCTGAACTGGAACGATAGAAGTGCCTTGGGTGCCTACAAGGTTGTAGCTACGCCATTGGATGGAATTTGCAGTAGCAGGGACATGGATAATACCGTGACCCTGGAGAGGAAGGATCCTGGAAACCTTACTTTGAGCAAGTCACCGAGCACTTTTACGCATTGTCCCAATTCCCAGGTCACCCTCACCGCGTCGGGTGGTTCCAACTATGAGTGGTGGCAGAAAGTAGGCAGCGAGCCGTACGAGCCAGTGCCTGGTTCAGGTAGCGCCAGTTCGATCACGGTTACGGCTGGTTTTGTGGATGTGGTGACCTATCAGGTAAGAGGTACTGTCACCTGTGGCGGGAGTACCTTGGATGTGGCCACACAAACAGTAGCTCCTGCCCAGGTGGTACAGCAAGTGACCATCACCGGCGGTGTGGGAGATGTCTGTGAGAACAGCCCCAACACACAGTTCACCGCAGACTACGACAACAACGAAACCAGCCACACCTGGAGCGTCAACCCCGTGGCTGCAGGTACTATCTCTAATTCGGGTTTGATGGACTGGGATCCGGAGTATGACGGCCCAGTAACCATTACCGTGAGAAGTAATGGGGTTTGTGGCTCCTTTGTAGAAGATAGTGAAACGATGACAGTGCAGGCTCGTCCTATCAAGTTTAGCTTGGGCGCCGGGACGACGCAGTTGTGTTCGGGTGAAGGCACTACCATCACATTGTATGGCAGCGAGTTAGGGGTCGAATATCAACTGGTAAGGGGCACCACGAATGTCGGTTCTCCTAAAAGTGGCACTGGCAACGCGCTGAACTGGAACGATAGAAGTGCCCTGGGGGCCTACAAGGTCATAGCTACGCCAGTGGATGGAATTTGCAGTAGCAGGGACATGGATAATACCGTGACCTTGGAGAGGAAGGATCCGGGAATCCTTACTTTAAGCAAGTCACCGAGCACTTTTACACATTGTCCCAACTCGCAAGTCGAGCTGAGGGCAAGTGTTGGCAGTACCAACCATGAGTGGTGGCAGAAAATCGGCAGTGAGCCCTATGAGCCGGTACCTAATTCTGCAGGTGCGAGCTCCATTACGGTCACGGTGGGTTTTGTCGACGCAGTTACCTACATGGTGAAAGCCAACGTAGACTGCGGTGGTGGTGTAAAAGATGAAGCTACGACAATTGTTGCTCCTGCCCAGGTGGTACAGCAAGTGACCATCACCGGGGGTGTGGGAGATGTTTGTAAGAACAGTCCCGACACACAGTTCACGGCAAACTACGACAACAATGAGACGAGCCATACCTGGAGTGTCAGCCCCGTGGGGGCGGGTACCATCTCCAATTCAGGTTTGATGGACTGGGATCCGGACCACGTCGGCCCGGTAACCATTACCGTGAGAAGCTATGGGGTCTGTGGTTCTGTTGTTGAGGATAGTGAAACCATGGTAATCTACGCTCCACCCCAAGCATTTAGCTTTTCTGCTTTGAAAACAGCGCTCTGCGCCGATGAAGGAACGACCCTGACCCTGAGCACCAGTGAGTCAGATATCCTCTATCAGTTGATGCGAGGAAACAATGCCGTTGGTAGTGCGGAGCCTGGCAGTAATGGCAGCTCCATTACGTGGACCAATATCAGCGCTCTGGGCGTTTACAAGGTGGTGGCCACCAGAACCAATGGATTATGTAATGCGGTGGAAATGGGCAACGTAGAACTGACGCGTCGCTCGGTAGGGACCGTGGACATCAACAAGACACCCGGAACAGTGACGCATTGCCCCGGAACGGCGGTTCAGCTCACGGCATCAGCAGATGGGGGAAGTGGCTGGCAGTGGTTCCAGAAAATCGGGAATGACGATTTCCAGCCAATGAATGGGGAAACTTCCAATGTGTTGAACATAGCATCGGTAGCCATCGCAGATCCCGTAACCTACAAAGTGGAGGCCAATGTGGCTTGTACCAATATCCGTGGTGAAGATACCGAAACCGTCATACCCGCTCCAACGCTACAATCCGTTGAGATCCTGGGAGGAGCCGATGAAATATGTCAAGGTACTGTGAGTACGAACTTCACCGAAGACCTTGATCAGGCTGCGACCAGTCATACATGGTCCTTGAGCGCAGGTGGGGGGACAAGTCCCGGATCTATTGACCAAAGCGGGACAGTCACCTGGAATCAGCAGTTTACGGGCCTCGCGACGGTGCGTCTGACGGCCTATGATGACTGTGGCAACGATATGGACGCTACGCGGGATGTTCAGGTTTATGCACCACCCGCCGTTCTTTCTGTGACAGCTGGGGACAACACGCTTTGCGTGGGTGAGACGACCACATTGACGCTGGATGCTTTTGAAACAGAGGTGGACTATAAGCTCTTCAAAAATGACGTAGAGCAAAGTGTGACACCAACGGTCAATCAGGGACAGTTAATTTGGAGTAACATTGATATTGGCACTTACAGGGTTACAGGGACCCGTAGCAATGGACTTTGTACCGAGGTGGAAATGAACAATCCCGCGGCCATTACGAGGTTGAATCCTGGAGATGTGACCATAGAAGTAGATGCTGATCCTAACTCACTGAACATCCCTGGCGAACACGGCATCTCCCTCAACGCCCATTGCCTGGGAGACCAGATTACCGTCAGGGCTGCTGGTGGTAGTAGTTATTCCTGGAGCTTCACCACAAGTCCTTTGACCGTTGCAGATGAAGAGGCCAACTGGATCCCGCTGAGCCAGTATAGTGGCATGTCTTCCATTGACCCAACAGTGAATGATGACGTTATCAGATACCGTGTTTCCGGAAGTGAGACCTCCTGCGCTCAGCCACGAGATGCAGTGGCGGTAGTAGAAAGCATTCCTACGCCTGCCCTGGATACGTTTAGGGTTACCGGCCCTACGGACCGCTGTGAGTCGCAGCTTTCCTTGCAATATGGTCACACTGAATCCGTGGGTGCCACGGTCTATGACTGGTCCGTAGAAAGCCTGGGGGATGTGGTGACTGTAGATGCCGGATTGGTGACATGGCCAGCCAATTATGAGAATTTTACCAATGTGAAGGTGACCGCCAGGGCGGCATGTGCCACGCCCGTAGAGGCAGTGCTTGCAGTTGTGTCACACGATGATGTGGACCCGCTGCCTTTGGTGCCTGACAACAATGGATTGTGTCCGGATGAAACGACGAGATTGTCCATTGCCAGCTCTCAGGCCGGGGTGATCTACCAGCTGTACAGGGTGGAAGGGCAGACCCTTACGGCGACCGGCTTTGAAGTTGCCGGAGATGGGAACCCTATCGACTGGCTCAATATCGGCTATGGTACCTACCAGTTGGAAGCGACCATTGAGGGGGGTGTCTGTTCTGGCTTTACCAGCCCGACCGTCGACATCGTACCGCCCACCAGCATTACTGCCTCGTGTGATGTAGATATTACAGTCGATGGACCTTCAGGGGGCCATCAGTATGACAATGACGGGATACTCCCACTGCGTTGGTTTGGCGGGGCTTCGGGCTACGATTTCACCCTGGACTTGCACAAAGGGGGTGTTTTCAACCAGACCATCGATGTGGTCAATAGTGAGTTTGAGTACGATTGGCAGATGCCGGGCCTTGCGGCAGGAAATGACTATCAAATCCGGATTTCACAGCAGGTTGAAGGTCAAACCATTGAGATCGTATCTTCGAATTTCTCAGTCGTAACTTGCCAGGCACCCACGGTCAACCCGACTGGAAGCCAGAACTATGTTCGCACTTTCATACCACGGGTGGAATTGCAGGCCTGCATCAAGGGGATGACGAACAGCGAGGTCATGCAGGACATTGCCTATGTGGATGGACTGGGTCGTCCGCTGCAGCAGATTGCCGTTCAAGCGTCTCCTGGAAGTCAAGACCTGGTTACACCGATTGACTATGATGGCCTTGGCCGTCAGGCGACGAACTACCTGCCTTATGTGGACCTGACTGCAACATATAGTACCGGACACTACCAAAGTACCGCAAAGGGAAGTGCGGGTGACTACCTGGCGGGGGCGCAATACCATTTTTATCAGAATGCCACGGATATAGCTCATGATGTAGCACCCTATGCGAAAACCGTGTTTGAAGCCTCACCCCTCAACCGAGTGGCTAAGCAAGGCAGTCCCGGTTCGGTGTACCAGTCAGATAGCAACCCGTTAGTGACCACCGACAAGGTGGTGCGCAACAGCTACAACCTTAATGTTGCTGGCGATGGCGTTTGGGAGTTCGAGTTGGAGGGCGGATTGCCAGCGAAACATCAGGAATATGCTGTGGGCACGCTCCATAAGAATGAAACTCGTGATGAGAACGGCAACCTGGTCGTCACCTTCACCGACATGCATGGGCAAACGATCCTGAAGAAAGTGGCCATCAATGAGATAGCCGGTGAATGGGCGCAGACCTACTACATCTATGATGATCTGGATAATCTGGCCTATGTGATCCAGCCGGAAGGGGTGAAAATCCTACTGGCCGAAGGGAATCCCAACCTGCTCCTGGCGGACGATAACTTTAACCAAAAATGGATGTTTTCTTACCAGTATGATTATCGTAACCGCATGATCGCCAAGCGTGTGCCAGGCACCGATTGGGTTTATATGGTCTATGATCCGTACGATCGGTTAGTACTGACCCAGGATGGCAATCAGCGCGTCAAACGCTCCATCTCGGTCAATGAGAACATCGACACTTATGAAGGCAAGTCATACAATGTTGATCCTTCCGCGGTACTATCACTGAAGCCTGGCTTCAGTTTCAAAGCCTCCGGGACGAAGTCCTTCCATGCCTCTGTCAATGGCGGCCTGCCTGGAAACTTGTGGACCTTCACCAAGTATGATGACCTCAATCGCCCGGTGATGACCGGAATCTGGAATGGTGGCGGCACACGCCAAACCCGTCAGGATGATGTCGATCTTTTTTACGATGGGGGGGGCGACCGCTACGAGAGCTACACGGGCGGAGGTCCTCTGGAAGGCTACACCAACCAGAGCTATCCGTATGTGAATACCAGCCAGCTGCTGACAGTCACCTATTATGATGACTATGGATTCACGGCCGATCCATTGCCGGCAGGTGCACGGAGCATTGTCCAGGGCCAGGTGACCGGAGCCAAAACACGCGTCCTGGGTAGCACAACCTGGCTCAACAGTACCACGTACTATGACCACTTCATGCGTCCTATATACGCCAAGACCGACAACCATTTGGGTGGTCAGGATATCATGGAGACCACATACCGCAACGAGGTATCGGCTCTGGTAGCTTCTACCCTAAGGACACATGATGATGGTACGGCAACCCACACCATTGAGGAAGATTTCCTGTATGACCACCGTGATCGGTTGTTGCGCATACGTCAGAAACTCGATGGAGCGACCGGTTGGACTAAAATTGCTGAGCACACCTACAACGACATTGGTGAGCTGATCCAAAAGGACCTGGGTAACGGGGCGCAATTGGTGGACTATGACTACAACATCCGTGGATGGCTGACTACCATGAATGAAGGCACCGCGTCCAGTGATCCCAATGACAAATTCGGTATGTCACTGTCTTATGATAGCGCTGGCCAGTTCAACGGCAACATCGGGCAGATGAGCTGGGTAAATAAAGGAGGTGCCAACACGGCGGCACAGACTTATTCCTACAGCTATGATCAGCAAAACCGATTGACAGGGGCCACTTACTCCGGGTCTGGGAACAAATCCGTGAGTGGATTGAGCTATGATCACAATGGTAACATTCTTCAACTGACGAGGGGTAACATTGACGACCTGACCTACGGTTACAATGGCAATCAGCTTCGGAAGGTAGACGACAACATCAGCGGTACCTCAGGCTTCGAAGATGGTGCTTCGCAGATCGAAGAGTACCTCTATGACAAAAACGGCAACATGGCCAGCGATCTGAACAAGGGCATCACCCTGATCAACTACAATTACCTTAACTTGCCGGAACTGGTAGTGATGGACAATGGTACTGAAATAGCGTATACCTACGATGCGGCAGGCATGAAGCTGAGCAAAGCGGTGACTGGTGGTAAGTCCACCCACTACATTGGTGGCATCCACTACGAGCAGGAAGTAGGGGAGTCGGCACCGGAGTTGGAGTTCCTCCTGCACGCTGAGGGCCGGGCCTTGTATGATGGCAGCGCGTTCAGCTACCAGTACAACCTCACCGACCACCTGGGCAACGTCCGAGTAACAGTAGACGACAGCGGCAATGCGGTGCAGGGTGATGACTACTACCCTTTTGGGGGGACATTTAATAGTTCCGCTACCAGTCCAGAGAACCTGTATAAATACAATGGGAAGGAAGAGCAGAAAGAGACTTCAATCTATGACTATGGTGCTAGATATTTCGACCCTTGGTTGGGAAGGTGGAGTACTTTGGACCCACTTATCGAGGTAGATCCTTCAAGTTCTGCGTATACCTATGTTGGAAACAATCCGATCGTTTTCAACGATCCGTCGGGGATGATTGGAGAAGATTTTAGGCAGCAAGAAATAGCATCTACTTTTGTTGATCCAAATGGAAATGTAATTGAGCACAGGGATGACGGAGATCCTTTTGTTTATTTGGTTAACAATCCCAGTTCATGGGATGGATCTAAAACTGGCATACCGATCTTGGGATTTGAGGATCCAAGAAGGACATATAAGAAAGGTGATAAATATGAGGCATATTTCCCATCGATTGTAGATACAAATACCGAAAATGGTCAAAAGGAGATCAGTGCAGCGGTAGCAACAGCTATAGCTTTTGGACGTACAAAAACAAAATATGACGATGTGCTTATTCCCGTTGTAGTTGGAGCAACGGTGATCTACATCGCCATTCTTAAAGAACCAGTTCGACCTCCTGTTGCTTTTCCTGTCTCCGGGACTACAAATGCGACAGATGCTGGTGAGACTATTGTTATTCTTATTGACGGGCGTAGCGCTCCAGAAGCTGCTCAACATGCATATGATGCAATTTTGGGCGGCGTCTTAAATACTGGGACTTTGGATAGACCTGGAACTGCTGCTCGGAGGTCAAAAAACCTTAGGGGTATTCCCACGGTTCCTTACAAAGACAGGGATGAATTTCCGCCTGCAGTGATTTCTCCGGACGGCAGAACCAGTGTAAGAGTAATTGGTAGGGCTGATAATAGAAATGCTGGGGTACAGATTAGGACACAAATATCACGTTTCAAAGATGGCACACGCGTTGTTGTTATTCCAATTAATGTTCCTATTAACAAATAATTGTATGAGATATGACTATAAGATCTTTGCAGACTACTCCCAAGTCTTTGTCCAAGATTTGGCTGAATCAAATAGTTCTGAGTCTTTGGATTGGGTAGAAGAGGATTCTGATGTCATGTTGTTGTCTCGTGACAATATGGTTATTGTAGAAACCTTGAGGAGTATGGAGGTGCCCTTTAGCATAGAGATATGCCAAATTAGACCAGAAATAAATCAGGAAGAATGGGATCATATAAATCAATGCGGGATTGATATTGCATCCGGGATTCTTAAAGTTTCGGGGACGACAGATTATGAAGATGATTATCATACAATAGAAATTGACAGGGGCCTTTATGGGGCACTTATTTGCTACGGTGGATTAAGAACGGTAAGTGAGGATGGGTTGGAAGGTGCCGACCATTATAAAATGTATTTGTGGAAAGAAGCATCTCGGATAGAACAATCTGTAATTAAACAGTATCTTCCAAGATAGCAATACCTAGCTAGCGCGCGTTTGATAACGCGTGCAGATAAGAAAAAGCCCTCCACTGGCTTAAGTCTATGACTTAAGTTTAGCAATTACAAGAGCACGAAAACGGAGAAGTTTTCAACTTCGGCAATGAGGTGGGAGCTTCAATGGATAAAAACAAGACTGAGTCTTGTATCGAAACAAAGAAAAGGCCCTTGCAGTGATGCAAGGGCTTTTTTATAGTGTCTTGAGTTGGTGGCTTAAATGACGTTATCGAGGGTGTAGCCTGCTCTTCGATTTGTTCTGAAAGGCATGTCGAAGGACAAACAGAGAGGGATTAGTAATCCCGAACATACCTTAACTTGCCGGAACTCGTCGTTATGGACAATGGTACTGAAATAGCATACACCTATGATGCCGCAGGCATGAAGCTCAGCAAGGCAGTGAGTGGTGGTAAGTCCACCCACTACATTGGAGACATCCAGTACGATCAGGAAGTAGGAGAGGGCACCCCTGAATTGGAGTTCCTTCCGCACGCCGAAGGCCGGGCCTTGTATGATGGCAGCGCGTTCAGCTACCAGTACCATCTCACCGACCACCTGGGCAATGTCCGCGTGACCGTGGATGAAAGCGGCAATGCGGTGCAGGGTGATGACTATTATCCCTTTGGGCTAAGTTTTAATTCAAGCGCGGTGAGTCCTGCGAATTTGTATAAGTACAATGGTTTCGAGGTCCAGGTAGAGACTGGATGGTACGATTACCTCGCTCGATACTATGATCCGGCCTTGGGTAGATTCTTGCAAGTTGATCCGGCGGCGGATCTTATGAGAAGGTTCAGTCCTTATACATATGCATTTAATAATCCCATCGTCTTCATAGACCCTGATGGTATGATGCCGGAGAGGTTTGATGGTGGGATTGTTGGGACAAGTCTTGACGACGATGATGGCTGTGGAGGCCCGGGCGAACGACCATGTGAGGAAAAATCTTCGGTTACTATGGCCCCGCCTGTTGTAGTCCCCTTAGTTGCTCCGCCTGGGACGAATGACTGGGGTGAAAATCTCTGGGATATTTTGAAGTTCTTCATTCCGATTCCTACGAATGAGGTGATAATGAAAAGCGAGGAGGAGCTGGATAAGGAGGAGTTTGAGCGCCTTTCAAGGAGGGCTCCTCAAAACCTGACGAAAGAGGAGAAGACTCGCTTAAGAGATCTCGGTTTGAGATTTGGCTTTGATGCCGATGGAAATGTCGTAAAGAGGACTTATGAAAACCCCGGGCATCACGATCCGAATGGTGGGGCCGAGCATTACGACCCCACAAAAAGTGTTTTGCCGGAAGATCATCATAAGCTTTGGCGAGCTAGTGTGGAAGGTGGAGATGGTAATAGATGGACTAAAGTAGGTAGTGGTAGGAAGGCAGTTTACCACAGGTTCCAAGATGATGGCAATGGTAACTGGCATTGGAATGGAGCTACTAATGGTGTAACCAAGTCAGGTAAGCCTCGAGGTATAAGTATAAACAATGTACCAAATTCTATTAAAAGGTTACGATGAAGATCATTGGGTCGAAAAATAAGATTGCGGTTAAGGTTGAGAGAGTTGATAATAGCTCAGGAAATAATATCTATGGAAAGGTATTACTTTACATTGACGGCAAAGAGATAGGGTATTTTGATGAGTCGATAAATTTGAGGGTATTTGTCAGTCAGTTCCTAAGATTGACTAATCCAGTGGTGGAACTTCAGGAATTGAATGATATGTCGGATGCGGATGCTTTGGCTACCATTATCGAGAGTGACGATGAAGTTTTTGATGGGTGTATTCTATCTCTAGGAGAATCCTTTGATGATTTTGAAATCAGGTTTTTTGGTACCAATGAGGGTGTTCGCATCGTCTGGAGAATGGTAGCAGACACCTATTATCGGTACTTGCCAGATGATAATTCTAGATCAGGTGGTATTGTCTTGACTAAAGAAGAAGTATGGACATTCTTTAATCTGCTTCGGGGAGAGATTTTGCCCAGCTAGAGCGCGTTACTCCCAGCTAGCGCGCGTTTGCAACGCGTGCAGATAAGAAACAGCCCACATGGGTATGCCCTTTGCAGAAATGCGAAGGGCTTTTTTTTATGCCTTGATCTTGGCGGCTTCGTTGAGGTTATCGAGGGTGTAAAAGAAATGTTTGGCCTGATCAATATGGCACACCACCAAGTGTTATAGATTGGGGTAAATCTGATTCTGAATTAGCTGATGAAATATCTGATGCATTTGGTGATGGTCAACGTGGACCAAGATCACCCAATAATCAATTAAAAAAGTGGTTTAGAAATAAAAGACCAAAATGATCGTGGAGAATAAGGTTTCGGAAGATTATAGAAAATATCTTATCTCAATCTCAATTTTTGGAAGGAATTACCAAACGGTTTGGGGTACTGACCTAGAAGGTGATGATGATAAGTTAATTATTGGTAATAATGGTGAGATCATCTTTTCAACTGATTTCGAAGGATTAAAAAACTACTTGTTGTCTCATACTGAATTGTTATTTGATAGAGCCAACTTCTTGAAATGGCTAAATGAATCAGAGAATATCGAACCGTATGCGACTTATAATTTTGATCAAATACAAAGGTTAGTTGATCAAAGAGAGCATTTTTTAGATATTGAACAAAAGAATTTACTTATAGAAGTGAACGATATTTTAAACCTGATTGGAGATTTTGCCTATCAAAAGAACGATCAATCTCTACTGACCATCCTTGAAGGTAAAAACACACTTTTATTCAAAGATTATGTTTATACAGAATTCTTATGGAACTCATCCAATGATCAGATTTTAGATATTGAAGCTAAGGTAAGACAGGAGTTCAATGAAGAGTTATTTATACAGCACATGAAAAAGCTATATGATTTTTTTGTCAGAATTATCCCCTCCACTGGCTTAAGTCTGTGACTTAAGTTTAGCACCCCGACTAGCGCGATCGTCCGCTTGTGATTGAAGAAAATGAAGCCCTTGCAGTGATGCAAGGACTTTTTTTATAATACCTTGAGTTTGGTGGCTTCCATCCCCTCCTGCTGAAATAGTTAAAAAATATGGATCTGATTATTCTTCAGCTAACATTACTCAAGTATTTCATACTCATCCTGACGGTAAACTTGGAGCAACTCAATCTAATCCTGAATTGTCTCAGGATGTAAAAGGTATGCAAGCTGAGAAACAATATTGTGCACCTAACGCGAGTTATATTGTTCTATATAGAAGGGTGGGTCAGAAAAAGCCAGCAGAATACCCTTATACCCATCATTACCGAACTCCTAAGAAAAAGAAAAAGCGTTGATATGAAGAAACTATCAACTCTACTTATTGCATTCGTAATATCAGTGTCTAGTCTTTATTCTCAGAAAAAAACAATAAAAGGAAGAGTAATTTCTGATCAATTTGATACTTTGACAGGAACATCAATTATGGTCAATGATACGCTTGAAGTTGGAAGGGCAGACATGGATGGTTTCTTTCAAATAGACATTCCTGTTTCTGCAGAAAGAATAACTTTCCGTTTCTTGGGAGTGGAAACAACAACTATTGGTCTTGTAGATGAATGCAATATTGAAGTGGTTTTAATGTTAAGCGGCACTTACGACTTCATGTCATTAAAGCGTGTCGACAGGAAAAGGAAAAAAAAGTATCAGAAACTTCCTGAGATACACAAGCGGGCTTACGAGAAAGGGCTTTTTGAAACAGAATGTCCTTGCTACAAACGCGAGTTTGAACTCCTATACACCTCGGGTTAGGATGTGATACTAGATATGAAAACGAAGAGCCTCTGAGAGATCAGGGGCTTTTTAAAATCCCTCAGCTGTATCGGACAGGCTGACATTGAAAAACCCTGACGGGTCTACAGTCCAAGGGCCTTTTGAGGTAATCGAATTTGCTACACCTTCAACTGGTGTAGCATCACCAGTAAATAGGAATTTTCATCCCCTCAGAGTCACCTTAGCGGGGGTTGAGGGTGAGAGGACTCTGAGGCTCCAACTACAATTACCTTAACTTACCCGAACTGGTAGTGATGGACAATGGTACTGAAATAGCATACACCTACGATGCAGCGGGTATGAAGCTAAGCAAAGAAGTGAGTGGCGGCAAATCCACTCACTACATTGGAGGAATCCACTACGAGCAGGAAGTGGGGGAAGGCGCCCCTGAGCTGGAGTTCATGCAACATGCCGAAGGGCGCGTACTATACGACGGCAGCAACTGGGACTTTCAGTACAACCTCACGGACCACCTGGGCAACGTCCGCGTGACCGTGGATGAAAGCGGCAATGCAGTACAGGGGGATGATTACTACCCTTTTGGGCTAACGTTTAACTCCTGGAATATTGCTCCCAAGAATCAATACATGTTCCAGGGACAAGAACACCAACCCGAAACTGGCTGGGATCAATACAAATGGCGTAATGCTGATCCGAGTATCGGAAGGTTCTTCAATGTTGATCCTTTAGCTGAAGATTTTTATTATAACTCGACTTATGCATTCAGTGAGAATAAAGTAACGGTACATGTTGAACTTGAAGGATTAGAAGCATATTTTATTCATGGAACTGGTTCGGAACCTGGTGCTTGGGACAGAGACGAGAATTTTAGGTCAGCGATTAGGGAGAAATTAGGTAATAAATCACACGGTGATGGGGTTGAATTATTTTCATGGGATGGAGGTAATAATAGTGCTTCAAGGTCAATTGCATCGGTAGATTTATTAAACCACATATTGGACACTTATGTACCTGGAGAAGGAATTAGTTTAGTAGGACATAGTCATGGAGGTAATGTGGCGATTGAGACTTTAAATATGTTGACAGAAATTTTACCGGATGAGAATTTTAACCTGCTAACGCTTAATACCCCAGCTAGAAGTGATTATCAATTAGATGAATCAATTCAGATTTTAGGTCAGGTGGAACATGTAAATATGTATTTTGAAAATGATGTCGTTCAACAAAATAATGGCGGTTTTGGTATAACGGGTAAAGTATGGAATCTAGATGCGGGAAGAGCGCCGGCTACTCCAGGGAATCCACCGGTTGGTTTCGGAAAGGCTTCATTCTTACATGGTATTAGCTTTGGTTTATTAGGAAGAGATGGAAACGTAGGAGGTGAAAGAGGAACTGCGGGAGCAACTTTTAATAGTGCTACTAATATCAATATGGGAAAACCAGTTCCTGGTATTTTATGGCCGTCGAATGTAAAAAGACGACATAGAGCTTGGGATCCAAGAAATGTGCCCACTGTATTAGAATTGATGCCAAGCTTTACTAAGGACTAAATCAATTAAGTATGAAATCAATATTTTTCATAGTGGTTCTTTTTTTAGTTATCAATGCTTATGGGCAAAGTGATTTTGCTAAATTTTGTTTGTCATATAAAGTATATAGTGAAAAGCTCTCAAAAATTGAGAAAGAATATATTATCTACGAAGATTCTACATTCATTTTGATATCGAAAGAGTTTCCTAAGAAGGATATTCGTGATCAAATGGTTACTTATGATAGCTTACATGGAAACTGGTCAGTTACAGAAGATACTTTAAATCTTTATTTCAATGAAAATGGTTTTGTTAGTGATCATCCTAGGAGAAAGTTTCTTATCAGGAAAAAGAAATTTATTACGACACCCTATGGTCAAATGCGAACCTTCAAGTATCGATACCGTGAAGGGAATCAAAATTTATTGATCCCCAATAGCTCTCGTTTGTAACGAGTGCTTCAGATAAGAAACGAAAGCCCTTTGCAGGAATGCGAAGGGCTTTTTTATAATTCCATATAGTCCCAGGTTGTCCTAAAAACAAAGCTGGTTCAAGCGTCCGCTTGGACCTGTGCTTTTGTTATTTCCATCCCCTCAGCGTCACCCCTGCTGGGGGATGCGGGTGAGAGGACGCTGAGGGGGTTTAAATATGAATGTTCTTTTGAAACGAGGGATAATTGTGCCATTGAAATAATTTGATATGAATAAGAAAGAGCTTCAAACTAGATTAGATTTCCTTGGTGTCGCTTCTCAAGCTTATTCATTGGAGGGAGAACTTGTACCTGATACTATCATTTTATACAACTCGTATCATAAATGGAAGGTGTTCTACCTTGATGAAAGAGGTGGTAGAAATGATGAAAAAGTATTTGACTCTGAAAATGAAGCTTGCGAGCACATCTACAAGCTTTTCCGAGCATCAAAAGAGATAGAAGGTTAATATTTGAAATGAACCTCCGCTGGCCTAAGTCTGTGACTTAAGTTTAGCAATTACAAGAGCACGAAAACGGAGAAGTTTTCAACTTCGACAATGAGGTGGGAAGTCCAATGGATAGACCTAGTCTTGTACAGAAATAAAGAAAGGCCCTTGCATTGATGCAAGGGCTTTTTTTATGGTCGATATCGATCCCCGCTCTTCGACATGTTCTGAAAGGCATGTCGAAGGACAGATAAGTAGGGATTTGCAATCCCCATCTCGACCTAGCCTGTCGGAAGATCATTTCGAAGCGTAGGTTGTACCTACGCTTTCCTATTTATGTGCTTTCGTAGCACGATGGTAGATCATCATTAGAAAATGTTGAGTGCTCAGTGTCGCCTAGGAAAAGGGAAGCTACCATTTGGCTGGGGACTTCTCGCTGCACTCGAAGTGACGTGGTTCTTTAATGGTCATTCCTGATCCCTCAGAGGACCTTTTTTCATGCACGGCTATCCGCGCTTGAGGATAAAACAGAAAAAAGTTTTGCAGGTGAATAGTAAATACCGGGTCAAAAACTTGTCAGTTAGGAAAGCAAGGGTGCTCCGTTGGTACGAGCCCCATCATTAAAAACCTTTTCAACTATGGATTATAGTCTAAGACCCAATCAGTTCACCGATGACCCCAACGATCAATTGGCTAAGGTGGAGCACTCAGGCACCACGACATTAGAACAAATCATCAGACACATGACCGGAGAGGGCGGCGCCATCAAAGAAAGTGAGGCCCGCTCCAATATCCTGGAGTTCTTCAAGTCAGTCAATTATTTTCTTGGCCTCGGTCAGACCATTTCCCTGGACTTCCTGAAGATCAGGTTTTCCATTACTGGTGTTTTCTCCAGTAAGGACGACTATTTTGATCCCGATCGTCATCAGCTCAATATCAAGATCACACCGGGCAGGTTCCTAAAAGCAGCGCTTTTGGAACTACCCCTGACCAAGGTAAAGGGCAGCACGACCTCCATCGTGTTGGAACAAGTATATGATTTCACCACCAAGACCCGGAACGAAGTGCTCACAGCAGGAGGCATGGTAAGGGTATTGGGAGAAAACATGACCCTCAATCTAACTGACGAGGAACAGGGTGTCTACCTGGTGGCCGATGACAGGACCCAAACCAAAGTACAATTTCTTCAACTCATCACTTATGGCGAGCTACTTTTTCAGGTTCCCGCCGGTCTTGCACCCGGCAACTATACGGTGGAAGTTCACGCCAGAATCCGGGGAGCTAAAGACCTGAGCAAAGGCATCATGCAGGACCTCAACCTGGTTGCCAACGATACCCTTAGCGAGATTGGAAGATAAACCAAGCCTTCCTTCTGAGATGAAAAACGGGCGATGCACTGACGAGCATCGCCCGTTTTCATGGGGCCCATCCTTCATGGTTTCAATTTGTAGCCTTTCGTCGCCATGCACTACATCTTTCGGTACCCTCCTCATCACCGCTCGTAGCGCGGAAGTGTGTTTCCTTGCATTCTATTTACTTGGAATTACCTTTATTGCGGCTGTCACCCTGAGCGAGGTCGAAGGGTAGATCAGACGCTTGAGGGTTTTTCTACCGGTCTTTGTCTGGTTCGACAGGCTCACCATGACAAGTCAAGGAGTGGCTTTTTTGGCTAAGCGCGCTTTACAATTAAAAGGCCCCGAGTAGCTTCTTTTCTTGTCCTTGTGCCGGACAGGCACATACTTTTCCTTAGATGAAAAGTATGCAAAAATCAAGACAGAATAATGCTTCCACGCATCCCGATAGCGATCGGGAAACCCCCGCACGCCCGCTATTCTGTCCGTCCAACGCGCTTCACTTCTTCGAAGTGGTTGGGGAGTCTCTTTGGTCTAAGTATGCCATATGAAAAGAAAGACCTCTCGATTCCTCGAGGTGACAAAGGGTTTTGAACGTTATTTACTTTAGTTGGGGGGTTAATGTACTATCGATGTCAAGGTTACTCTAGCAAGGCCGAGTGCTCATCCGATTTGTCATGTCGAACCGAAGTGCAACGAAGTGAGACATCTTCCCAGGATAAGGGAAGCAACCATTTGGCTGGGGACTTCTCGCTACATTGGAAGTGATGTGGTTGTTTGAAGGGTCTTGTCTGATGACGCCGAGGCATACCCTACTATATTTGAAAGCGTAAGGAGACTTCGTGACGAACTCAAAGTCCACTCGAGTGAGTCGGAAAGGGCAAATCCACTTATCGGGCAAATGAACAAAGAATTGATATTGAAGGAATTTGAAAAGGAATATGAAGATTTAGCATCTATTGGATTGCGGATTGATGGTGTTACCGAAATACAACCTGGCCAATATGCTATCTCCGTTTCAGTTCCATTTTTTTTTGACCACAGAGCCGTGCCGAAAGAGTTTTTAGGGCTTTTGGTACGTACTTCTACGCAATTGGGTGATTTACCAAATGAATTTAAGGATTTAGATCAAGAGAAGGATTACATATGGGCTTATCAGCGGTTTGAAAATTATGTGGAAAACAATGAAGGAATTATTAGAGATAAGTTCAATGCCCCAGATCTTTCTAAGAAATAAATGTTGGATGCTCTTTGTTTTGGGGACTTTGAAATGCATAGAGTAAATTGTATTCGATGGGAGGAGCAAGGCAAGATCCCTAGGTATATGGTCTAAGCCCCGCAACTGGTCCAAGTTTAAAAAACAAGAACTGGTTCAAACACCTGGCGACCCCGTCCGCTTGGAGCTATCTCTTATTTCGTATTCCATACCCTCTCACTCACGTTGTAGAGGCTGCGGGCGAGAGGACGCTGAGGTATTGCAGCACTGTATTTGAAGAGTGTCGGAAATATGGGGAGAAACTCAGAGTGCTCTGCTAGTGACTCTGAGGGTTTAAGTAAAATAATGAGGAAACTACTATTACGGATAATTCTCAATTATGTCGTTTTTATTGTATTGCGGTACGCCAACATTTTCATGGGTTTCGGATTTGGTTTTGGAACGGCATCCAACTATCAAAAATGGTATGTTACCTGGATTCATTTGCCCGCGTTGGTCATTCAAATCACAACTATCTATTTGGTAGCAAGAAAATGGAAAGAAGGATACCACGCTACAGTTGTGGCACTGTTCCTGATTTCGATGTTTCTAATAAGCCATTTCCTATTAGGAAATATGATTCTTTTACCTAAATAGGGCATTGAAATTGCTAGGGGAGGCTTTCGACACGGTCAGATAGGAAAGGCCTATGATGCCGGCCATTGCAGAAATACTAGAAGCTGGAACAAAAAATGTTGAATATGACTATTAGAACAATCATTTTGAATAAATCAAGTATTCTTCTTGTACTTGTTTTGGGGTATTCAATATTCATCTCCTACAGATATGCTGAGGAAAGACAGATGTTCAAAGAATTGGCAAATAAAAATCAAGGATATATGGACAAAAATTTGAATTTGAATGATGAAATCTTGCGGTTGAAAACAGAATTAGATGAGTGCAAACTCAAACAGGCAATGGATTCGCTCAATAATCAATCAAATGCTTAAAATGCCCACAGCAGCCCTACGGTAAAAATGAAAGAAATACCTCTCGTTTCCTCGAGGTGACATGGGGGTTTTGGAGGAGTAATGTTTTACGTAGGCTCCAGCCAAAAGGGCCTTCTTCATTTTAGTGAAAGGACGTAGCGATCAAGAAAAGCATAAAAATCTGTTTGAGTCCATTCAAAGGTTATTTTGGGCCAGGGGAACATGAAATGGACGAGTTTTTTTTATGCCTTGAGCGCAAGGAAGTTTCACGTTAAGAAATGAACACAGCCTTGACTTTTTTGGCTACTTTTTGGCGGTCCGCCGCGCGGTCAAGACAAAACAGTAGCGAATGTGCTTTTCATGCCCTCTACGAACCCATTTGGGTGTATTTTCTTAAGGAGAAAGTCTCTATCGTGCATTATGGACTAGACCCGTCATCAATACTCATTGCGGCTGTCACCCTGAGCCAGGTCGAAGGATAGATCAGACGCCTGATAGTTGCTTCTGGTACTGTCTATGGTTCGACAGGCTCACCATGACAAGTCAGTCCCGATAGTTATCGGGAGTTTTTTTGGGCTGGGCAGGCTACATGACAAGGAAGGCCTCTCGATTCCTCGAGGTGACATAGGGTTTTAGAGTATGATGCGTTCCAAAGGCACCAGCCAAAGGGGCCTTGTTCATTTTAGTGAAAGGAACGTAGCGATCAAGAAAAGCATAAAAACCTGTTTGAGTCCATTTGAAGGTTTCTTTTAGTTTGGGTGACATGAAGTGGACGAGTTTTTTTTATGCCTTGAGCGCAAGGAAGTTTCGCGTTAAGAAATGAACACAGCCTTGACTTTTTTGGCTACTTTTTGTGTCAAGACAAAACAGTAGCGAATGTACTTTTCATCTCCTAACGACACCTTCTCGGAGTATTTCATGAAGAAAAGAAGACCAAATACCCACTCGATTTGTCATGTCGACCGAAGTGCAACGCATGGAGACATCTTCCCAGGAAAGGGGAAGCGGCCATTTGGCAGGAGACTTCTCGCTACACTCGAAGTGACGTGGTTCTTTTGAGGTCTTTGTCTGGTTCGACAGGCTCATCATGACAAGTCAAGGAGTGGCTTTTTTGGCTAAGCGCGCTTTACAATTAGAAGGCCCCGAGTAGCTTCTTTTCTTGTCCTTGTGCCGGACGGGCACTTCATTTTTGTCTTGATACAAAAACGAAGCAAAAAGATCAAGAAAGAATCAAGCTTCTACGCATCCCGATAGCTATCGGGAACCACCACACCCTCGCGATTCTTTCTGGCCCTCGCGCTTCATCTTCTGCGAAGTGGTTGGGGAGCGCTTGCAGGTGACACTTCCTTCCACTAACGCATAGCCTCTTCTTTCTGGGGATAGAGGGTGACCGGGCGTTGAGGTGTGCAGGACTATCTTTGAAGAGTGTCGGATATATGGGGAGAAACTCAGAGTCCTCTGCGAGTGACTCTGACGGGGTTCAAGTAAAATAATGAGGAAACTACTAAAACGGATAATTCTCAATTATATCGTTTTTATTGTATTGCGGTACGCCAACATTTTCATGGGTTTCGGATTTGGTTTTGGAACGGCATCCAACTATCAGAAATGGTATGTTACCTGGATTCATTTGCCCGCGTTGGTCATTTACAGAAGGCACAAGCGGATTCTTGCGGCAGAAGCGGGATTTTGTTAAATATCAGGATTTGTACAAAGAAGTGATTTTTAGTTTTTCAGCTTGATAAAGGTGATTACTCTTACAGGGATTTTACTGCTTATAAAGCTTGTGGTACTTACCTTTTTTGTGATTGGCATGCTTACGATTGGTATAAGTAGGGTGTATAAATCTACGGATGCAT
This sequence comes from Cyclobacteriaceae bacterium, assembly GCA_965601475.1. Classification (GTDB taxonomy): domain Bacteria; phylum Bacteroidota; class Bacteroidia; order Cytophagales; family Cyclobacteriaceae; genus JAWPMT01. The sequence goes on from OZ271832.1 coordinate 5,585,655, forward strand.
TTAACGTACTGGTTAGAGAGATTGAGAAGAATAATTCGATGGTCAGAACTGGACTTATTGTTAAGGGAAATGTATCCGCAAAAACCACTCAAAAGTCACAAGGGTATGCATGCTTCAAGTTCTCAGTTTATGGCGATACTTCCAAAAACAGCAAAGTTGATGCTTGCTTGATCAAATTAGATGGGAACTGGAAGATTGAAAACATCAGTCTCGAAGAGATTTGATCCTCCTCCGGCTTAAGTCTGTGACTTGAGTTTAGCAATTATAAAAGCACAAAAACGGAGAAGTCTTCAACTTGGGAAATGAGGAGGGAGCTTTGATGGATAGACCTAGTCTGAGGTTGGTGGCTTTTATGAGGTTACTCGCTCTTCGACATGTTCTGAAAGTCATGTCGAAGGATAGATAAAGAGGGATTTGTACCTGCCACATTTGACTTGGACGACGCATTTTTGGAGGGAAATAAACTTGACAAATGTCCACAGTAGAAAAAAGGTATTGGGAATGGCAAGACAGATTTTACTATGGTGAATTACGACTTGGTATGTCGGTTCAAGATGCCTTTAATGCAGGCCTCCTTCGTACAAGGGAAGGTAGTTTGGAAGTAATGGCCAATGACGTTTGGAAGGTTGATGTCACAGGTGATTCAATTACGGGCATTCATTATCAACAAACCTTCTTTAGCATGATTAGAGATGATTTATGGGAGCTAGAGTTATCGGTGTTTGAGTCTGTATTACGGACTCAAATGAAACCCGTCAAGTCCGATTATGAGGGTGATAAATTGAGAGTAGTGTTCAGGGACCATTTTGTTGCGGTGGCAAGTTTGCTGGCAAGATAGACGGTGCCCACTACAGTCCCAGGTTGTAACCTAAAAAACAAAGCTGGTTCAAGCGTCCGCTTGGACCTACGCTTTTGTTATTTGGTAGCACAATGCTAGATGGAGAGAAGCTATTGTGAATATTTGAAGGAATGCCATTCCTCTTTCAGAAGGGGTTGATATTTGAAAGTAGATTCAATCTATGCTCAGTGGACTCAGTATATTACAGAAGGCACAAGCGGACATTGGGCCAGAGTGGGGAATTAACCGGGATATTGAAGAAACTGTTAAAATACTCATTTTTGTTAAGCTACCTTTTTTGGGGTGGCTTAGTTCTGTACTCTCTTCTCATGGGAGCGATGTACAATATTCATTTCAATTTGTTCAGTGAGAAATGCGATAATGTGAAGGCATTTGAAATAAAGCCATCTTTAAGAGAAGGGAAATTGGACATCAATTATACTTACAGTTCGAAGAACAAGAATTTCACTGTATCAGACTCTTTTTTCAAAGAGGTTTTTGAGAATCGAGTTGGTAAGAACCCGTCAACGCTGACTGTTTGTTACAATGCATCCTTTCCTCAATACAATTACATTGAAGGAGTGAATTTTAAATCAAGGTACTTTAACACTGGGTTAGCCATAGGAGGGTTCTTCTTAGTTCTTACACTCCTATTTGATCTTTTTGGAAATAAATCGAAAATGGCCGAAAAGTATGAGAGAGCCTTTGAAGGTTGAGTCATCAGAAAGCGCGCATTTGTAACGCATGCAGATAAGAAAAGCCCACGTCGTTCGGCCCTTGCGGTGGTGTGAGGACTTTTTCCCCGGTCCTGAAATTGGTGGCTTTGATCTCTTTCTCCTCCATTGGAATGGAGATGATATTCGAGCGTAGATACAATCTACGCTCAGTGGGGGATCATTACCATACAACGAAAGCAAAGGCCAGGAACCAATTATAAAGAGAATAATAGAAACAGGTTTGTTCATTCTGTTTGTGATTGCCCTTCTGGTCAACAATTCAATCCTTCGAGCTTATATTGAAGAGGATGAAGATGAGAATAAGAGGTTATCCGCTGTTTTGGAGGAAGAGGCAATAGCGTATGAGGCCATTTCGATAAAGAGCGACTCAATTAAGATGCTACTTACAAAGGTTCAAATCTTGACTACGGAAATAGACAAAGAATCTAAATGAGAGGACTATTTAGGTTTTTCGCTGTGTTGACTTTGATAGTCTTGTTGGTCTGGAATTATCAACTCAGGAGAGAGAGTAGATACTGGGCCGCTCAAAATTCTGAGCTAAAAGCCATTCTAGAGCCTTCGGATGATTTCTTGGAATCGATACGAAAAATGAAAGATGATAGTATAGCAATATTGCTGGTCAAGATTGATAGCCTGGAATCGATTCAATCCCCCTAACTAATAGATGGAGAACACAATGCGAAAAGAAAGACCTCTGGCACCGTCGAGGTGCATAGCAGCTTTATGTGGGATTTGCATTAGTAGGCACGGATGATAGGACTAAATGAGATAAGAAATTACATCAGATCAGGAAGAGGGAAAACCTTTTCCTTTTTTGCATTGGATGAAGAAATATCAGAAATGCTAAACTCAAAGCTTCCCGATGAGTTTGCTCCTTACTCTTTGATCTACAGTATCCGAAATGATAGAAGGAAGATCTTTTCTTTTGAGCAGAGAAGTGTGAGTGATTTTGTCAAACTACGGATTGAGGGAGTATCGAGGTTTTATCTGAGAAGTCATGTGCTAACTGCCCATATTGCAGATCAAGAAACAGTTCCTTACGGGGCCCAGGGAGATTATCAAACCTATTTAATGTACAATGGATTAATTGATCTACAACATGGAATAGTTAGAAACGGGAAGATAGAGCAGTCACATTTGGGTTTTATCGATAAGTACTTCAAAGCTGACGAACCGGAGGAGATTTATGATAATAAAGAATATCTGAAAATTTATAAGGGCTTTGTTAGAGCGTTAAAAAGTGTGTTGAAAGCGAAGAGCAAGCAAGTGTGGCTTGATGGTAGGGAATTCATCTCCAAGACAAATGATATGTCCGAAGGCTTTGCTTCTAAAATAAAGAGGAAAGAAATTCTGGCTAGTGTAGAAATCGCCTAGCGCTTTTTGGTACGCTCCTTACACTCGAAGGTAGATACAATCTATTGGGGTTTGTCCAGATGGAATAAATGAGGAAATGTATTTGGATATTGATTCTGACAATCAGTTGCGACTTCGGCAGTGGGAGCAAGAGATATCATGAAAGTGGTGAGTTGCAGTCAGAGCTATTTGTCAAAGGATCTGATTCAATTCGGGTGCACTACAATCCGAATGGTGACACTTCGCTTTTCATGGTTTACAAAGGGGGAATTTTGAGGCTGCAGCAAAGATATTCTAATGGAAGACCTGTGATAAAAAGAGTGTTTCGGGACGAGGTACTTCAGGAGTATTCATATTACGAGAATGGGAATTTACATACTAGATCACAATACTTGAATAAGATCAAGCATGGGCTAGAAGAGACCTTTTACGAGAACGGCAGGCCAAGGACTTTGGCAAACTTTTCCAATGGAGCTCCAATAGGTATTTTCAAACAATACCATCCCAATGGTAGCATTCATATTATGACCGATAGTGTTGGTAATGGGATTACTTATATCTATGATTCCTTGGGGCGCCAAATTGATGCTCTTAGGTACGAGGATTTCGAATTGGTGAATACCAACTAGAGCGGACGCTTGCGCCACCTAGGGGTAACCAAATGAGACAGATTCGGATATAGTAAAACGGAAAAGATATAATAGAAATACTTATACAGATGAAAGGTATTAAGCTGTCAATTTACTTCTTCTTTGTTTTATGTCTTTCAGTTGGCGTTGATGGACAAGGCATTAGTGAATCGGACAATTACAAATACTACACTATAGTATCAAATCTTGATTACTCTGCCCCTTTGAAACAAAGAGTTCAAAGTGCTATAGAAGCTTATTGCCATGAAAACGGCAGAGCACCGGAGACTGTTTCTGAGTTACTGGACTTTTGTTTTGCAGCAGAATATCATCCTAATGATATGGTTATTGACGGTTTTGCTATAGAACTGTTGCGGATCAAAGAAGATTACAATGGATTCTACCTTGTGTATTTTATTGGTCCAGATCATTTGGATGACGATTGTGAAATAATCATGTCTCAAGAGGAAATTGATGAATTGGACTTTGAGAATTATATGTTTTTTGAAGGAGACATCGTTCTTGGGGGAATAGAAAATGAAGTGATCAACCTTTATAAAGAGAAATTTCTTTTGAAAAAAGGTAATTAGTGTGGAATTGCATCCCGCTCTTCGACATGTTCTGAAAGGCATGTCGAAAGACAGATAAGTTGGGATTTGCAAACCCGGATTTAATATATGCGAGCACACCTTGAGAAGGGGAGTCCTCTCGTTTCCTCGAGGTGACATGGGGTTTTGGAGGAGTAATGTTTTACGTAGGCACCAGCCAAAAGGGCCTTGTTCATTTTAGTGAAAGGAGGTAGCGATCAAGAAAAGCATAAAAATCTGTTTGAGTCCTTTCGAAGGTTAGTTTCGGTATGGGTGACATGGAATGGCCGAGTTTTTTTATGCCTTGAGCGCAAGGAAGTTTCACGTTAAGAAATGAACACAGCCTTGACTTTTGTCTGCTTTGGCGGTCCGCCGCTCGGTCAAGACAAAGCAGTAGCGAATGTACCATCTTGCCCTCTACGAACCCATTTGGGTGTATTTTCTTAAGGGGAAAGTCTCTATCGTGTATTGTGGGCTAGACCCGTCATCAATACTCATTGCGGCTGTCACCCTGAGCCAGGTCGAAGGGTAGATCAGACGCTTGAATAGTTGCTTCTGTACTGTCTATGGTTCGATAGGCTCACCATGACAAGTCAGTCCCGATAGCTATCGGGAGTTTTTTTGAGCTAACCATCCTACATGACAAGAAAGACCACTCGTTTCCTCGAGGTGACATGGGGGTTTTGGAGGAGTAATGTTTTACGTAGGCACCAGCCAAAAGGGCCTTGTTCATTTTAGTGAAAGGAGGTAGCGATCAAGAAAAGCATAAAAATCTGTTTGAGTCCTTCGAAGGTTAGTTTCGGTATGGGAGACATGGAATGGACGAGTTTTTTTTATGCCTTGAGCGCAAGGAAGTTTCACGTTAAGAAATGAACACAACCTTGACTTTTTTGGCTACTTTTTGGCGGTCCGCCGCGCGGTCAAGACAAAACAGTAGCGAATGTATTTTTCATGCCCTCTAGGAACCCATTTGGGTGTATTTTCTTAAGGGGAAAGTCTCTATCGTGCATTGTGGGCTAGACCCGTCATCAATACTCATTGCGGCTGTCACCCTGAGCCAGGTCGAAGGGTAGATCAGACGCTTTCATGGTTGTTTAGGCCTTGTATTGTTCGATACAATCTTCGGCATCAACCTCAAGATTTGATTGTTTTTACCCGCTCTAGCCGCGGAGGCTGTTCCCGGGGCGCGTAGCCTTTTCCAGAGGAACGCGGCCGCGGCGATGAAAAGGAACCAATCCCGATAGCTATCGGGAGCCGGCGCTTCCTTCCACCAGCGCATAGCCTCTTCTTTCTGGGGATAGAGGGTGACCGGACGCTGAGTTATACAGCACTATCTTTGAAGAGTGTCGGATATATGGCGAGAAACTCAGAGTCCTCTGCGAGTGACGCTGAGCAGCATAAACCGCTAAAAATTCGGTGCAAGAAAATTCGAAGTGACAGTAAAAGCCCGAAGGAAATATCTTGATGAAATTCTGATCCAGACTTTTCTGGGGCATTTCATTCCATTGATTTTATTTTTTGTGCTTTTCGGAGCACAGAACAAGGAAGGTATATCCTTAGTAGTTTTTTTTGGATGGCTTCTATTCTTTGCGACGCCTACTTTCGTACTTTTTTATTACCACATGAAAAGTAGTATAGGAAGAAGGATTATTCTTCAGGGTGGTAGAGTTGAATATTTTGATGGAAATTCATTTCTGAAATTCACTTTTGATGAAATCAAAAGGATTGAATTGAATCTGTCGCCACCTTCATATGATAAGCGAGTGGACTATCTCTTTTTTGGAAGATACTTCTTCACTTCGTTTCATTTGAAGAGTGGCAAGGTAATTCATATATCCTGTCTCTTGCTGGATCGAGTACAAGACTACTTTCCTGAGACCTTAATTGAAAGGAAGAGAAGTGCTTTTCCGATAATAAGTAATTCCCCAAGCTAGCATGATTCAGAAACAATTAATTAATCGGAAAATGGATAGAAAAGCCTTACCGTATTTAATACTATTGATTTTAATGGTTGGAGGAGTATCGCTAGGTTTTTTTGCCAGCCAAACGGAGAAGGCTGAAATTGCTGAATATGGACAAGAATCCACAGCTAAGATAATTAGGGTGTATACACAAAATACGAGAGGCAGAACTTGTGAATACAAGTACAATATCAATGGAGTAGATTATACAGGTCACGAAGGGTTTACCACTGAAGCAGTTAAGGTTGGGGATGTTTTCAAGATTTTGTATTCATCTAAGAATCCTCAATACAGTGAGATTTTTCTAGATACTCCGATTAATGAATGAAGACTGATGAAAAAATCACTTGTAACAAGTTTTATGATACTCGTTTCAAAGGGTGTCATATCAGAGTTACGTAAATGGAGGACGCTATAAAACAATTCTGACACGGACCGTAGCGGATTTGGACCTGCTACATTTTGACTGGACAGCAAGTAGAGTTCCGGCTCTTCGAGCCGTTCCACAAGGCATGTCGAAGGGATAGATAAAGAGGGATTTTGTATTCCCGTGGTCAGAGCGTGCCGCGCTAAAAGAAAGACCTCTCGTGCCCTCGAGGGTGACATAGGGTTTTGGAGGAGTAATGTTTTACGTAGGTACCAGCCAGAAGGGCCTTGTTCATTTTAGTGAAAGGACGTAGCGATCAAGAAAAGCATAAAAATCTGTTTGAGTCCTTCCGAAGGTTCGTTTCGGTATGGGTGACATGGAATGGACGAGTTTTTTTTATGCCTTGAGCGCAAGGAAGTTTCACGTTAAGAAATGAACACAGCCTTGACTTTTGTCTGCTTTGTGTCAAGACAAAGCAGTAGCGAATGTATTTTTCATGCCCTCTAGGAACCCATTTGGGTGTATTTTCTTAAGGGGAAAGTCTCTATCGTGTATTGTGGGCTAGACCCGTCATCAATACTCATTGCGGCTGTCACCCTGAGCCAGGTCGAAGGGTAGATCAGACGCTTGAATAGTTGCTTCTGTACTGTCTATGGTTCGACAGGCTCACCATGACAAACTCACCATGGAGGTCAGTCCCGATAGCTATCAGTAGTTTTTTGGGCTAACAATCCTACATGACAAGAAAGACCTCTCGCACCCTCGAGGTGACATGCGGTTTTTGGGTGCTGTTTACTTGAAGGGCCAGCCCAGTCACCGGTGTTTATTGCAGCTTGTATTCCCTCAACGTCATCCTTCCGAAGATTTGGCAAGCTTCGATTGTAGACTGAAACCAGTTTTGAGAAGCCAGAAGGGCCTTGTTCATTTTAGTGAAAGGACGTCGCGATCAAGAAAAGCATAAAAATCTGTTTGAGTCCATTTGCAGGTTAGTTTGGGCTAGGGGAGTATAAAATGGACGAGTTTTTTTTATGCCTTGAGCGCAAGGAAGTTTCACGTTAAGAAATGAACACAGCCTTGACTTTTTTGGCTACTTTTTGTGTCAAGACAAAACAGTAGCGAATGTGCTTTTCATCGCCTAATGACCACTTCTCGGAGTATTTCGTGAAGAAAAGAAGACCACATACCCACTCGATTTGTCATGTCGAAGTGCAACGTGGGGAGTCATCTTCCCAGGAAAAGGGAAGCGGCCATTTGGCAGGAGACTTCTCGCTACACTCGAAGTGACGTGGTTCTTTTGCGGTCTTTGTCTGGTTCGACAGGCTCGCCATGACAAGTCAAGGAGTGGCTTTTTTGGCTAAGCGCGCTTTACAATTAAAAGGCCCCGAGTAGCCTCTTTTCTTGTCCTTGTGCCGGACGGGCACATACTTTTCCTTAGATGAAAAGTACGCAAAAATCAAGACAGAATAATGCTTCCACGCATCCCGATAGCCATCGGGACCCCCGCACGCCCGCTATTCTGTCTGCCCAACGCGCTTCACTTCTTCGAAGTGGTTGGGGAGTCTTTTTGGTCTAAGGATGCTATATGAAAAGAAAGACCTCTCGATTCCTCGAGGTGACATAGGGTTTTAGAGTATGATGCGTTCCAAAGGCACCAGCCAGAAGGGCCTTGTTCATTTTAGTGAAAGGACGTAGCGATCAAGAAAAGCATAAAAATCTGTTTGAGTCCTTCGAAGGTTAGTTTCGGTATGGGAGACATGGAATGGACGAGTTTTTTTTATGCCTTGAGCGCAAGGAAGTTTCACGTTAAGAAATGAACATAGCCTTGACTTCTTTGCTTACTTTCTTTGTCGAAGAAAGAAAGTAAGTGCCCGTCCGGCATGAGGACAAGAGATTATTCTCGATATGGGCCACTACCCTCGAATTGCTATCGCGGTGTTGTCGGAAGCCGTTCAACGAAAGACTAGAAACTCGTTTTCCACTTAATATTACAACCCAAACTGGGCTTCTGATCTGCGGCAATGGCTTCTCCCGCCAGCAATTGATTCATGGCGCTACGAAGGTCACGACCATCTACAGGGATAGCATTGCCAGGTCTTGAACCGTCCAACTGACCCCGGTATACTAGACTCAACTCCTCATCAAACAGGTAGAAATCTGGTGTACAAGCAGCGTCATAGGCCTTGGCGACCTCCTGGGATTCATCGTAAAGGTAGGGAAATCCAAAACGCAGTTCCTGTCCCAACTTCGTCATCTCCGTTGGGCCGTCCTGTGGGTAACCGATCACATCATTGCTGCTGATGGCGACGAGCTTGATGCCCCTGGACGGATACTCCTGGCCGAGCTTCACCAGCTCCTGCATGACGTGGATAACGAAAGGACAGTGATTACAGATGAACATGACAAGCGTACCCTTGTCGCCTTTGATGCCTTCAAGGGACTTCGCACCCATGCCGTCCATCGTATCTGGCAAAGTGAAGTCAGGGGCTTTGGTGCCCAGTGGAAGCATGTTGGAGGGTGTTCTTGCCATGAGTGCAATTTTGATTAGACTGCAAAGGTAATTGGCTATCTTCGATGTCATGGCCAAAGCGTACGACTACATCATCATAGGGGCGGGCTCCTCGGGTTGCCTACTCGCCAATCGATTGTCTTCTCACGGAGAGTTCAGCGTCCTGCTGATTGAAGCGGGGGGGCGAGACCGTGATCCTTTGATCCAGATCCCTGGTGCCTATGGCAAGCTTTTTCGCAAACCCTTTGACTGGGCCTACTGGACAGAGCCGCAGGAACATGTCAATAACCGACGGATTTTCGTGCCGAGAGGTAAAACACTAGGCGGAAGTAGTAGTACCAATGCCATGGCGTATGTACGTGGTAATCAGCGGGATTATGATCGCTGGGCTGAGGTTTCGGACAAGAGCTGGTCTTTTGTGGAATTGTTACCACTCTTCCAACGCGGAGAGAACAATCGGGTGATGGTGGACATGGATGGGGAATACCATGGCACGCAGGGAGAACTGGCGGTGGACTTCAATCAGAAATTCCAAACGCCCTTTTCTGAGGCCTTCCTGGAGGCCGGACAGGCATGGGGCCTGCCGTACAATAAGGACTACAATGGAAAGCGCCAATCGGGCGTATCAAAATTTCAGTTCACGATTGATGGTGGAAAGCGACATAGCAGTGCCACCGCTTACCTGAAGCCGGTCATGAGTCGCGCTAACTTATCAGTGATGACAAAGGCATTGGTCTCCAATATCCTGATCAAAGGTGATCGGGCAGCAGGTGTCACCATCCAAAATGGGGGAAGCACCGAGGCCATAACTGCCAACAAGGAAGTAATTGTATCCGCTGGAGCCATCAATTCGCCACAGCTGCTGATGTTGTCGGGGATTGGGGAGACTGATCAGCTGAAGGGGCATGGTATCGACGTGAAAGTGGAGTCCCCTAACGTGGGGCAAAACCTGCAGGATCACCTCTTCTATTCCGTTTCGGCCTCGGCCACCGTGCAACAGGGCATCAATCATGTGATAGGGCTAGGAAGCCAACTTTGGCATCTGGGGAAGTACCTATTCAATAAGTCCGGCGCCTTGACGATAGGTCCCTTGGAGGCTGTGGCCTTTTTCAATATGGCGGATAAGCAGAGTGACGATTGTGACTTTCAGTTTCACTTCGCGCCCCTGCACATCGGCAAGGGCTATGACTATGACGTTTACGACCTGAGTACCTTTCCACATGATGATGGATTCACGATACTGCCCTCTTTGCTGCACCCGAAGAGTCGGGGAGAGGTCCGATTAAGGTCAAGCCAGCCAGGTGATACCCCTCTCATTCAACCGAATTTCCTCTCTGATCCTGCAGATATGGACCAGCTGGTGAAAGGAGGGAAGATCGCCAGGGAATGGCTGGAGAATGCCGCATTTGACCCTTACAGGAAAGAGCACGTGGCACCCGTCGAGGCCAACACGGATGAGGATTGGAAGGAACATGTGCGCAAGTCAGTAGAGACCATCTATCACCCGGTAGGCACCTGCAGAATGGGGTTAGATCATGAGTCTGTCGTCGATCCGATGTTGAAAGTACGAGGTGTTGACGGGCTTCGTGTCGTCGATGCTTCCATCATGCCGGAGATCGTTACCGGCAATACCAACGCCGCTTGCTACGTCATTGCGGAAAAGGCCGCAGATATGATCTTCATGGATTCATAAGGTGGGCAGCCTCTTCATCCAGAAACCAGATCACTTTCTCATTTTTGATGTGATAGGCCGGGAAATCGGCAGCTCCGGGCTCGTCCTGTAGGATGGATTTAATCTTCTCCGCTTTCTTCTTTCCGGTGACGAGGAAGCAGATGATCTTACTGTTGTTGAGCACCGGCCCCGTCAAAGTCACCCTTTTCTGACCGCTCTCCGGATGTGTAGCGACATCGCATACCTTATCAGATTGGAGTAAAGCCATATTGTTCGGGAAGATAGAGGCCGTATGTCCATCGTCACCCATACCCAGGATCATGAGGTCGACCTGTGGTAATCCGTTAGCTTCGGTGCATACTTCCGAAAGCTGCTGACCATAGCGGATGGCTTCTTCCTGTGGATCGTTTTCTCCGAGGACCCGATGGATATTGCCTTCGGGAATGCTAACATGATCGAAGAGAAAGTCTTTGGTCATCTTGTAGTTGCTCTCGCCATCTGTTGGAGGCACACACCGCTCATCACCCCAGAAAAAGTGGGCCTTGGACCATTCCACAATTTCAGCATATTCCTTTGAGAGGATTTGAAAGAGCAGTTTAGGGGTGGAGCCTCCTGACAGGGAGATGGTGATACGCTCGCTATTGTTGACTTCCTTCTGAAAGAAACTGGCGAATGCCTCCGCGACTTCAGCACCGCTTTTGTAGACTCTGATCTCTGGCTTCATAGTTCGCAGTACTCTCCGTCATCAACCAAATTCTTGCAGGGGTAGCGCCAGGACATGTTTTCACCATCGATAAGGTCATCTACATGTTCAGGACCCCAGGTGCCTGCTGGATAGCCGAAAACGGGTATGGAATCGTCGTTTTGCCAGGCTTCCAAAATGGGATCTACGAACTTCCATGCGGCTTCGACACTGTCTCCCCGGGCGTATAGTGTAGCATCGGATTGCATGGCGTCGAGGATGAGTCGTTCATAGGCCTCGGGGACGTAGGCATCTGCCAGCTCGTCGTAGTGGAAGTCAAGGTTGACATTCTTCACCTTGAATCCGGCTCCAGGCACTTTGAATCCCACTTTGAGCAACATGCCTTCATTGGGCTGTATGCGCAGGACCAGCATGTTTTGGGAGTTGTGTAAGTCTGACTTGCCGAAGAGGTGGTGATGATTGGGCTTGAAGTGGATGACTACTTCAGACACCCGTGTAGGCAAGCGCTTGCCTGTTCGGATGAAAAAGGGCACATCCGCCCACCGCCAGTTGTCGATGTAGAACTTCATGGCCACGAAGGTCTCGGTCTTGGAGTTGGGGTCCACACCTTGTTCCTCTCGGTACCCAGGCATTGCCTCACCTCGAATATTGGAGCTCATGTACTGACCTCGGATGACATTCTTCTTGATGTCCTCGGGAGTATAGGGCCGCAGTGATTGGAAGAGTTTGAGCTTTTCATTGCGGATACTATCGGCATCTACTTTGACGGGAGGTTCCATGGCCACCAGTGAGATCAATTGAAGGAGGTGGTTCTGGATCATGTCCCGCAAGGCGCCGGACCCATCGTAGTAGCCGCCGCGCTTCTCTACGCCTACGCTTTCTGCGGAGGTGATTTCCACGCGATGGATATAGTTTCTGTTCCAGAGCGGTTCGAAGATGCTGTTGGCAAAGCGGGTTACAAAGAGGTTTTGAACCGTTTCCTTGCCCAGGTAATGATCAATACGATAGATCTGTCGCTCCTTGAAGCACTTCTTCAATTCCGCGTTGAGTTCCTGCGCTGTTGACAGGCTATAGCCAAAGGGTTTTTCAATGATCAGATGCTTCCAGCCGTCATCTTCCTGGTTGAGCCGGACACTCGAGAGACCATTGGAAATGGGGCCATAAAGGCTGGGAGGTGTAGAGAGGTAGAAGATGCAATTGCCTTCCGTGCCGTCTTCCGTTTTGATTTTGTCGAGTCGCTCGCGCAAAGTCCTGAAAGCGCCATCGTGTGCCGTGTCCAGGGCCTGGTATTGCAGCATGTTGGCAAACTCATCCAACTGCTCTTCGCTCACCTCGTCCTTCTTGATGAAGTCGCTTTCGTAGACGGATTTCTTTCGAAAGCCCTCGTCAGCGAGGTGTGTACGTCCGACACCCAATACGACGAAATGCATGGGCAAAAGGCCGCCTTTGAACAGGTTGAAGATAGCAGGTACCAGCTTCCTTGTCGTCAGGTCGCCTGAAGCGCCAAAAATGATGAGTACCTGATTTTGAATTTTGTTTGTGGCCATTATCGAATTAGGCTAGTGATGAATGATCTTTTTGGTCTACTCGAATATAAACCAGAATTGGTTGCATTTGATTCGGTCGTTATTTGATTCCAATAATCGCAATGAATTTATAACTTGTCGCCAACACTAACCACAGAATAGAATGTCTTACGATTTTGGTTTGGTCGGCCTTGGCGTTATGGGTCGCAACTTCATTCTGAATGTAGCTGACAATGATTTTGCGGCTTTCGGTCTGGATACAGATCCTGAGAAAGTCGAAGCCTTGCGAGAAGAAGGAAAGGGCAAGACTGTTGACGGCACGACAGATAAGGTCGAATTTGTCAAAAACCTTTCAACACCGCGCAAGATCATGATGCTGGTCCCGGCGGGTGGTCCCGTGGACAGTGTGATTGAAGACTTATTGCCTCATCTGGATAAAGGGGATCTGTTGATCGATGGGGGCAACTCCTATTTTGCTGATACAGATCGTCGGTTTACTTACCTCGAGGAAAAAGGCATTCACTTCATGGGTTGTGGTGTCTCTGGCGGTGCCAAGGGCGCTCGGTTTGGCCCTAGTATGATGCCAGGGGGCTCTGAAGCCTCTTACGAAATCGTGAAACCCATCTTCGAAGCGGCGGCTGCCAAAGTAGGGGAAGACCCCTGTGTGGCTTTCCTCGGCAAAGGCTCTGCCGGAAACTACGTGAAAATGGTCCACAATGGTATCGAATATGGGATGATGCAACTAATCTCCGAGGTCTATCATGTCATGAAGGTAGGTTTGGGTAAATCGAATGAGCAGCTTCATGAAATCTTTGATAGCTGGAATAAGGGGAGACTTCAGTCTTTTCTTGTAGAAATCACGGCCGAGATCTTTCAGAAGGGTGATGATAAAGGGTCTGGTCACCTGGTGGACAAGATCCTCGACAAGGCCAAGCAAAAAGGTACAGGTAAGTGGACGTCGCAGAATGCGATGGACCTGGGTTCCGCTATCCCCACCATTGACGCTGCAGTGAGCATGCGTGAAATATCGGCGCTGAAGGACGATAGGGTAAAGGCAGAAGGAGTCTATGGATCCAAGGCCAATAATGGTGGATTGCTAAATGTAGACCAGGTAGAAAGTGCCCTGTATATGTCATTCATTATCTCCTATGCCCAGGGGATGACGCAGTTGGCGTATGCTTCTGAGGAATATGGTTATGGTCTCGATATGGAGACGATCTCGAGGATCTGGCGAGGTGGATGTATCATACGCTCTGCCATACTTGAGGACATGCGCAATGCCTACAAAGCCAATCCTGCGTTGAGTAATCTCCTGTTGGATGAGGATTTTGCCTCCGGCGTGAAAGGTGGATTGGAAGACCTGAAGCAAACGGTAGTGTTTGCTGTGAATAACAACATCCCCGTCATGGCACTGAGCGCAAGCCTCAATTACCTACAGGCATTCACCAGTGGTCGCTTGCCACTTAACCTAATTCAGGCCCAGCGCGATCATTTTGGATCGCACACCTATGAACGCTTAGACCAGGAAGGTATTTTTCACACGGAATGGTGATGCTGAATATAATCGGCGGCTGATAAGGCTGCGCCGATGATGCCGGCATTGTTGCGAAGGGTAGCAGGAAGTACTTCACATTCAAGGTCAAACTTATGTGAGAATTCACTGTAGCGCTTGGAAACGCCTCCGCCTACGATCAGGAGGTCAGGCCAGAACAGGAATTCCAACCGCTGCAGGTATTCATTGACCCGAGCTCCGAAAGCGTCAAAATCCAGTTTCTCGGCTTCCCGAGCGGAATTGCTGGTGTAGTGCTCGGCAATCTTGCCATGCATGCGCAGGTGTCCCAGCTCCGAGTTGGGTACAAGACGCCCCTCCGTGAAAATCGCTGAGCCAATGCCTGTTCCAAAGGCGACGACGATGATCGTGCCGTGGTGTCCCTTGCCAGCACCGAAGGCGACTTCGCCCCAACCTGCGGCGTCGACATCATTGAGCACGTGGGCCTCGCAGCCTGTGATTTTTTTGATTTCCTCAGCAGCATTCACACCCATCCAAGACTTATCAATGTTGGAGGCTGTCTTTACGATTTCTTCTTTTACAGCAGCAGGAAAGCCACATCCGATCTTGCCTTTCCATTCAAAACGATCCACAAGTTCCTTGACCGTGTGTATGACCGCCTCAGGCGTGGCAGGCTGGGGGGTCTTGATTTTGACCCGGTCTGTTACCAACTCTCCCGTTTTCAAATCCACAACCGCACCTTTGATACCAGTGCCCCCGATGTCAATTCCTAGCATTTCCATGCCGAAAAATTAAAATTTTCTAATGATTTGGAGGGTCCCACATTAAGTTTTCTCAAATTTCCAGTCATGGATTCCTGCCATGGCAATTCTGCCGTACTTTTAGTCGAAACTTATTGCATGCGACTCATCTTCTCAATCTCATGTTTTGCGTTGGCAACACTTGCCGTAGGACAAACAGGGAGAACCTTTTTGCCCGTAAACCCAGCTGAAGAAAAGGTACAGGTTGTAGCGGGCAAGACGGATACCTATGTGGTGAAGGTGCACAAAGGCAATTCGCTGGAAGTGCGGGCCTTCAATCAGACCATGGAGGAGAAATGGGGTATTGGTCTCACTGTGAATTTTCCGTTGCTGCATTTGGCCCAGTCACTTGATGATATCCTGGTGCTACTGATGTCGGACAATAAGCAGCAGTCCTTTGTGTTGTTGGAAATCGATGCTGAGACAGGCCATTATTACAATGCCACGTACGACATTACGACCACTTTCGTTCCGCGCAAACTGGCGAGGTCTCGGGAGCGATTTTGGCTGAGTGGCACCATCGGTGCGGAGCCCGTGGCATTTAGCCTGGATGCGCCCACAGGCACTTTCAAAGCACTGCCAGTCGGCCATACGGCGAAGGTCACGGATATTGCACAGCTCACCTATGATGAACTGAATGACGAACTCGACCTGCTGCTGGAAACCTCGGCAAATGGTTCACAATGCTACGTCCTCCGATCCATTGGCCGATCGGGCGAGGTCAAGCGTAACCAGATTTTTTCGTATCCCCCGGCAGATATCAAGGACCTTCAATTCCGGAAAAGCGCTGATGGCATGGTAAGGGCCCTGGCAGCCAGTACCAAGAAAAGCAAAGACGACATCACCGGTATTGTCGTTTTCAATGAATCAGACGTATCAGGCAGGTTCTACCCCTTAAAAGATATACCAGGGGTGGGTGAGGTGTATGCGGAAGATGGAAGCAGTAAGCAGGGCAAGGCACCCAAATCCATCAAAGGCACCCTGGAAAGTGTTGCATTTCTGCCGGAAGGAGGCGCTTTGATTTCCCTGGAAACGCTGGTGAAGGACTATGAGGTCCGAGGCCTGATGCAAAGGGAGTCTGATCAGCAGTCGCTCATTGACCAGGTAGACCTGAATAGATACGGTCGGAGGGACTTTCAGACAAATGCCGCGGGCGATACGCCTTCCTTTGACGATCGGGCCGAGAACTTCCAAAATACGGAAGAGACCACTTACAGGTTTCGGGAGGTCATCATTGACCGTGTACAGGAAAAGGGCAATCGACATACCCATTCCACTGTGTTGCGATTGGTTGACGGCGCCTTTTCAGGATTTCAGCTCAAAATGCCCAGGGAGGTGAACTCGGATTTTAGCATCCGTAATGCCAATCTGACCTTCAAGGGCGAGGAAACGACGCTATGGGTGGCCACCAAAGCGGGCTACCTGAGGTGGACGGCAGGAATGCCTGAGCAGAAAACCGTGCACAGGCACAACATTGCGCCCTTTTCTATCCCGGTATCAGGAGGCGAAATCTTGAACTATGGATTTATTCTCCATGAGAAGGTTTTCTATCTGATGCTTCAACGTTTTGATTTTGGCCAGGAGATCGAATGAGGAACTGGATGTCCTGATGTGACGGCAGCGGGGGGTCTGTGGTCAGCAGTGCTCCAGATTCATCAAAAAAGCAATAGAAGGGGAGGACATCGTTGAAAAGCTCTTCCAGCAGCTTAGAATCAAAGTCAAAGGAAATCCGGGCATGCTCAATCCCTTTCTGATCCAGTTTGTAGAGCTGCCTTGTGAGTTGCCAGCTTTCGTCATTATCATCGATCGACACCATTACCAGTTGGAGTTTATCCCTATTGAGCTTCCTTAGAAATCGCGTGTGTGGCCTGATGTCAAAATAGTTGGGGCGGCTGGCGGGGGACCAGATAACGACATAGGTAGGGGTACCTTCGTATCGGGCCAGTACCTCTTGAAAAGGTTCCGAGGCGATGATGGATTTACCGCCTTCTTCAATGGTATTGAACAAAGCGAATTGCTTCCTCAGGTCGATTTTCCGCGAAAGGTCTTCGATGATCTTGGTCTCCATGGCTGTCGCCTCCAGGATATTGTAGTGGTCCCAAAAAGTGGAATCGTATGGAACATTGACCAGGTCTTCCGAGGTAGGTTCCTCACTGCCTTTACGTTTGGAGGGATTAGGAAGGATGTTGTTGGTGATGAGTTCAATATGGGAAGTGTGTACGACCGAATCTACGACCTGACCCAAGGTGTCGTAGGAGAGGTGCAATCCTGATAAATCCACACTGGATCTGTCCAGGTGGTATTGCCCGTTGAATTCTTTGTAGATGCAAATGCGTTGGGATAGAATGTCGGTGCTGTCGCCAATGGTCCTGAGGCCGTAGTCCTCCGTCGTCTCTATCCTCACAAATGCAAGACTTTCCGCCTCTATAAACAGCTTTCCCGTATAGTACCTATGGTTCAACCCCGTTGGTTTGGTATGGAATTGTATTACATAGATCACATTGCCATCGAGATAGGTCGTGTCCAACATGGCATATTTGGTGGGCATATCCCGCAGTGGATTGGTGTAGTTGTAGGCGGTCAGATCTCCGGTCAGCAGATAATTGAGGGATATGGGTGGATGGGAGAGAGACGAGTTCTGGGTAAAATCAAAGCTGCGTCGAAGTTGCTTTACCTCAAATCCCAAGTTTTCCTGGGGAATAGTTGAGGTGTATGGATCCTTTCCGGATCGGGTCAGTTCCAGAGCGGCTTCAATCAGCCTGACGTAGTTGTCATTCTCGGCGCAGTAGTGCCGGTAGAAGGCAGGGTAGATCGAAGGTTCATCACTGTAGTTCTTCGGGATTCTTTTCAGGGCCTTACGTACAAGCTGTTTGGCGGGATCCCGGAGTTTCTTCCGCTTCTTGTCAGCTGTGATGACCACACTTCCCAAACTGGTGGTGGCGGGATTGATGGTGAACGACTGGCGGCTATTGGGTATCGTATGGATCTCAGATATGCTGGGTTTGTACCCAATGCAGGAGATCTTGATGGTATAGGGCCTTGGGGTACCCTCCGGGATTCTCAGTTCAAAATGGCCATCCAGGTTCGTGCTGGTGCCTATCACACTTTCTCCTATCGTCACATGGGCGAAGGGTACGATCTCGCCTGAACCAGCCTCAGTAACCCTTCCCAGGAGTACGCTGGACCCCTGCGCATAAGCTTTGAAGGTACCCAGGGACATAAAGAGCGCGCAGGATGTGAGGTATACCGTTAGTAGCCGTCCAAATGGTTGAAGGAGAGCGGTTCGATGCATGGAGGAGTGAAACAGAAAAAAGTAAGGTTCTTAAAAGGGAAAAAGTGACAACTCGAAATACCTTACGGTAAAGAGATCAAAAAGTATGAATTTTTCTCAAAATCCTATCACTCAGGTAGAGGATTCATCTTCCTGTGTCAGGTAGTCTTCTTCTACATCTTCTGGTACCTCATAGGGAAAGTCAAACATGTGGTTGGCTTTGATCAGTTGGGCCACTTTCTGAGGTATTTGTTCCTCCCATCCCGGTTCATTGTCCCTGATTCTATCCAGCAGTTCGTCGGAAATAATATGCAGGTTCTCTGTCTTGGCATCAGTGAGGTCCTTGATTTTGTCGTTGTCGATCAGGTATTGCAGCAAATTGACCAGGTGCTTGGCGGGTTCGAAATCCAGGCTTGTCAGGACTTTTCCATCCTCGACCATCGCAGGATAGACGAAGAGTCGGACGTTGCTGCCAAATAGTCGGCTGAAGGATTCCAGTATGCCGCCATCCAGGTTGGTATAGTAGGACTCATCAAAGATTCTGATGAGGTTGTTGACGCCCAGAATGATACCCAATTTCCTTTTTCTGGTGAATTGTGAAAGGTATGCGGCAAGTTTGTAGTGCTCCTGGTAGTTAGATATGAGCACATTCTGTCCCAGGGAACACAAGCAATCGACACGATCGAGGAAGTCTGCTTCATCAATTCCACCTTGTGTACTTAGGTCATTGAGTGTCAGCTCGGTAAGGGTAATCATGTTTCCCCTTTCTACATCCTCTTCCTTGCGAAAAGCACGCATTCCGCTGATCATCATATCTACGTGCACCATGGTCACCGGCCGAAACCTACCACGCAATACCACCACATTCTTCTTGTAGAGCGCTTGCGAGGCCTGCATGACGTTGCCTTTTGGACCAAACATGGCAGCGTGGGTGAGGCCATTCTTCACCAGTTTCAAGGTCATTAACCGGTTGTCTACATGATGAAAGTCCGGACCTTCAATCCTGAACATATCTATTTCGAAGCGGTCCCGACTGACGTTGTCGGCCAGACCGTTCATGATCTCCTCCGGATCGGTGCTATGGTAGCAACCATGGATCAGGTTGACTCCGATGATACCCAGAACCTGTTGCTGCCAGATGGCATCATTGTCCTTCAGGTTGACGTGAACGATACAGTCATTGGATGCCGAGTTGGGGTGTAGTTGGAATCGAAGTCCCAACCAACCGTGACCGGCGTTGGTTTTGGAGTAGTTAAGGGTCTCGACCGTATTGGCGAAAGCAAAGAAATGGGACTTCTTCGCGCGTTGGGTCAGCCTTTGGCTCAGGAGTTTGTACTCCTTGTTGAGCATCTTGAGGAGCTTCTCCTCACAAACGTAGCGAGACGTCTTGCCATAGATGGCGTCACTAAACGTCATGTCATAAGCCGACATGGTCTTGGCGATCGAACCAGAGGCCGCGCCCGCCTTAAAAAAATGGGAAGCCACTTCCTGGCCGCCCCCGATTTCCGCGATTGTCCCGTAGGTCTTTGGATCGAGGTTCAGTTGCAGCGCTTTCTCCTTTGTTGTGAGTTTTTTGAATTGATCGTCCATGTCTTGGCATTCCCTTAAGCGGTACTAAAATTAGACAAGAAGGTTCAAGAAGCACCATACAGCTGAACCTTATCTTCTCTTTTTTCTTACAACAAAAAAGCCACCTAAAAGGTGGCTCATCTATTTAACCAAAAGAAGCATTTACTTGTATAATGCGTAAGGAAACTGGTTTTTCTCAATCATCTCGTCCGCAATTCGTCTCCTCAGTTCCTTGGTATTGACAGGATTCATTTTCGTGAACCGCTTCATGCCCATCATCATGACTTTGAGCTCATCTCCACTGGTGAATGAGGCAATGGCTTCATCACCTGCGTTCTTCACTTTTTGCATGGCTTGATGTAGGTAGCCCCTGGCCAGATCGATGTACATTTCGTTAGCAGCTTCACCGGTTTTACCGATCATCTTCTCGGTTCGGAGAATGGTAGACTCCGCCACATAGGTCTCGATAACCATGTCCGCGATGTTCATCAGGATCTCCTGCTCGTCGTTGAGGGTAGGACCAAATTTCTCAGCAGCCTTGCCAGCAACCATGAGGACAGCCTTCTTCATGGAGCGAACCACAGCTTTTTCTTCCGCCAGCGGTTGACTGAAATCAGGTGCCTCGAAAGAAGGTACAGAAGTAAGCTCCTTGCCTACGGCCATGGCAGGCCCTAGCAGATCCAATTCTCCCTTCATTGCCCTTTTCAGGATCATACCAACCAATAGCATTCGGTTGATCTCGTTGGTGCCCTCATAGATCCTTGTGATTCTGGCATCGCGATAAGCTCGGGCCATTGGCGCTTCTTCGCTGAAGCCCATTCCACCATAGACCTGAACACCCTGATCTACCACCCAGTCCAGCACTTCCGAACCATGTACCTTGATAATGGCACACTCGATGGCAAACTGCTCAACACCTTTCAGCTTGGCCTTTTCGGGATCCATGCCTTCGGCGATCAGCGCTTCAATCTTATCTTCAATATTCTGTCCTGCGCGATAAGAAGCAGATTCTACCGCGTAGGTCTTGATGGCCATTTCTGCCAGCTTGTACTTGATAGCTCCAAAACTGGAAATCGAAACGCCAAATTGCTTTCTTTCATTAGCATAGTTTACAGAGTGATTGGTAACGTCCTTACAGCCACCGATCACGCCACAGCCCAACTTGATCCTTCCGATGTTCAGGATATTGACGGCAATCTTGAAACCGTTTTCCCTTTCAGAGAGCATATTCTCTACGGGCACCTTGCAGTCATTGAAGAATACCTGGCGAGTCGAAGACCCTTTGATACCCAGCTTTCTTTCTTCATCATTCATGGTAATGCCGCCAAAAGACTTCTCAACAATGAAGGCAGTAAGATTCCTGTCGTCCTCGATCTTAGCGAAAACAATGAATAGTTCGGCGAATCCAGCATTTGAGATCCACATTTTCTGACCGGTGATCAGGTAGTGCTTGCCGTCATCAGACAAAACAGCTTTCGTTTTGCCACTGTTGGCATCAGATCCGGAATCAGGCTCCGTCAGACAATAACATGCTTTCCATTCGCCAGAGGCTAGTTTTGGAAGGTATTTGGATTTCTGCTCTTCGTTTCCGTAGTACAGGATAGGGAGGGTGCCAATTCCTGTGTGCGCACCGTAGGCGGTAGAGAAACTACCTGATGACGCTACCACATCAGCAATCAACATACCTGTATTGAAGCTCATACCGAGACCACCATACTGCTCAGGTATGTTCACGCCCAAAAGACCCAATTCGCCTGCCTTGTCCATAAGCTGAGGCATGAATTCAGGATGGTCTCCACCATCCATGGTCTCTATGTTGGGGTTGATTTCTTTGTCGATGAAATCCATGGTGGCGGCTGCCATCATTTTTTGTTCTTCGGAAAATTCCTCGGGGATGAAGACGTCCTCTGCTTCTGATTCCTTGATCAGGAATTCACCTCCTTTTAAAGCTTCTTTTGTTGCTAATGCTTCCATGTTAATGATCTATTGTCGTAAAAAGGGCTGCAATAATGTTATGCATGCATACTATTTTTCAAATGTAATAAAAGGATTTTTATTATGCATGCATACTAAATTAAAAACATGTGAATTTCCCATATTGACATCCAGTATGACCAATTTGACAGTTGAGTAACCTAGATTTAGGGAATTCGGCGAATCGCAGGATCTTAGTCGTAAATTGATATCTGATGGCCCAGAACAGAATTCTCACCACGAGACAAGAGCTTTTTGAATCTACCCTCATCTTCTTGTTTGGTGGGTTTTTCCAAATAGTTGTGTTCTGTCCCGAATGCTGGGACGATGCGTCTCGTTTCCTGATAACCTTTTGCTGGGCAGGGTTGATGTGGACAGCGCTTTGGCGGGGGAGTGTACACCTGGTGCGCATACTCAATCGTTGGGTCGAGTGGACCGCGAATCCGGCGCGCAGGCTGATTGTGAGCCTGGCGGGTGTGACGGTGGTAGTGTATGGGTCTACTTTTCTGATCCATTTCTTCTTTCACCTCCTGATATTCGAGACAGACTACAGCAAAATCATACCCAGTTATTCCATGGCTGAAACTTTGCCTGTACTGGGTGTGACCATTGGGATCAATGCGGTCATGCACGGTCGGAGTTTTCTGCTCAACTGGAGGCAGGCCGCCATCGATATAGAGAAAATGAAGAACGAGCAGTTGTCTTCCCAGTATCAAAGTCTGAAGAACCAAGTGAATCCACACTTCCTGTTCAATAGTCTGAATGCACTGAGTTCATTGGTCTATGATGATCAAAAGAAGGCTATACAATTCATTCGTAAGTTGTCGGAGGTCTATCGCTATGTATTGGATAAGAAAGATGAGGAAATAGTACCGGTCATAGATGAACTCACTTTCACCAAGGCTTATATCTTCCTTCAACAGATTCGTTTCGGAGAGAATTTCCAGGTGAAAATAGATGGTGATGACAAGGCCGCAGGTTTTCTACCCCCGTTGGCGCTGCAGCTGCTGGTAGAGAATGCCGTCAAACACAATGTGGTCTCCGATAGCAAGCCACTGACCCTCAATATCAACATCAGGAAGCATGACATGCTGGTCGAAAATGTGATTCAACGGAAGCAAGCGACCGACTCCACAGGTATCGGATTATCCAACCTCAAGGCCCGTTACAAATATCTTTCTAATGAGGAAATGACAGTGTCCGACGATGGTTCGTATTTTCGCGTCAACTTGCCGATATTAGATGTGAAATGAGATACATTATCATTGAAGACGAACAGATAGCCGCCAACCGACTAAAGAAGCTGGTACAGGGTTTAAGGCCAAACTATGAGTACGTGACCACACTTGACTCAGTGGAAGGGGCCACGATTTCTTTAGCGGCGCTGAAATTCGATATACTCTTCATGGATATCCAATTGGCCGATGGTCTGTCCTTCGAGATATTTGACCAGATCTCCATGAAGAAACCGGTCATTTTCACAACAGCCTACGACCAATACGCCATCAAAGCTTTCAAGACCAATGGCATCGACTATCTGCTAAAACCTATTGACGAAGATGAATTGGAGGGTGCGATTTCCAAGTTTGAAAGTCAGTTTGTAGCTACGCAATCAAGTTCAGCACCAAATGACTTTGCCGGGGAGATCAAAAAAGCGCTCGAGAGCATTCAGCAGAAAGACGGCTACAAGGAGCGATTTGTTGTCAAGATTGGTGATCATCTGAAAGCCATACCTATAGGGGAGATTGATCTCTTCTACAGTGAAGAGAAGGCCACATTCATTCTTTCGACTGACGGCAGAAACTATATCATAGATTTTCCCCTGGATCGCCTGGTAGAGTTGGTGGACCCGAAGCGGTATTTCCGTATTTCCAGGAAGTATATCGTATGCATGGAGTCCATAGAAGATATTCTCGCATTTTCCAATTCCCGTCTGAAGCTAAAAATCCGCAACTATTCCGACGAAAATGTGATCGTCGCCAGGGAGCGCGTGCAGGAATTCAAGCAGTGGTTGGACGGCTGAGTCCAGGACGCCCGAGCATGTCAGGTTCCTGAATGTTGGTCCATAACTCCGGTAGGCATAAGCAGCAAGGAAAAAAAATTGCTAAACGCTTTCAGTATGCTTCGTCTGGCAGATTAATATTGCGCCTGAATTTCAAAAACCATATGACAACAACAAAACGACTGAGGACGCAACTCCTTGTATTCAGCTTTTTATTGATCGGTGTTTCCGTTTCCTATGCTCAGAGTGATTTTCAGGAGGGATTTCTCATCACGGCCGAGGGGGATACCCTGCTAGGGCAGGTGGATTTTCGGTCCAACACGAAAAACTACACTTCCTGCCGTTTTCGCGATGTCGATGGGACCATACGCCAAATCACACCTTCGGAAATTCGTGGATTTGGGTACAAGGATGACAAATTCTTTACCTCCGAAATCATTGAGGGCAAGTTTGTGGAGGTGCTGGTACTGGGCACCGTCAATCTTTACCGATCCGAGGCAGGTTATTATATACAAAAGGATGGTCAGCTCACGCTTTTGGAAAAGGACCCGGGATTCGTATCCCAAAGTGTTCAAACGGAAGGCTATAAGCTGGTATCTGAGGACAACAAATGGAAAGGCCTACTTTCAAGCGCTCTGGGCGATTGTTTGAGCCCAGAAGAAAGAGAGAAGTTGGCAAGAATGCGCTTTCAGGAGAGAGGACTTACGCAGATCGTTACTGGCTACAATTTATGCAAAGGTGGAGAACTGGTGACTTTTAAGGATAAGAAACCCTGGTTGGCCTTTTCACCAGGTGTTTTAGTGGCCTGGACGGCTTCAGGATTAACTCTGACCAATATTGCGCGAGGCTTTCGATTGAGATTGAGCGAAGACTACAACTCCAGCGGCGACTTCGTTTTTGGTGCTACGGTCGATATCACCGCCCCCCGTGTCACTGAACTGATGGCATTTCATGCGGAGTTGCTCTATGTATCGGCTGATTATCCAGACAGGGTCCTCGTTCCCTCCAATAATTTTGCGGTAGGAGATGACCAGTTCGTAGGAACCTACTACAACGCTACCATTGAGATTCGACAGATTACAGTGCCTCTAGGGGCCAAATATGCCATGAGGATGGGTGATTTCAACGTTCATGCCCTGGCCGGATTGCATTTCAATTTTCTACTGGAGAAAGAGATTCCCTTTACTGAGCAAGCAGTCCAGGGAACCCAGGAGGGTCCGGAAGAGCCTGGTGGATCATTCAGCCTCAGTAATGCGTACTTTGGTCTTTGGGGAGGAATTGGCGCTGAAAAAAGATTCGGGGATGTCAATCTGGGGCTGCAGCTACGCGGCTTTCAAGCGCGTAGGATTAATCAGGAAAGTGGGTTCAGAATCGCCTATAACCGCGCCGAAATCGCGCTGGCTTTGAGGACATTCTAACAAAAAAGCACCAGGGGGAGGAGTGTGGACCACAGCCATATCAATGTCATGGTCGTCATCCACAAGACTCTTCATACAATTCTTACAGCATGAGACTTTCTAAATACACGACCGCGTTCTTTGGTGCCACACTACTGAGCTGCTCGATTGCCTGCGCTCAGGGGAATTTCAGAGATGGATACGTGATTACAATGGAAAAGGACACCCTGATGGGAGAGGTGGCCTTTAGAAAAAATGTCAAGAACTTCGAGTCATGTCGCTTTCTCAAAAACCAGGAAATACAGGATTTTGGGCCTGATGAAATTGCTGGTTTTGGATACGTCAATTTCAAGTTCTTCACTTCCGAAATCATACCGGGTCAGTTTGCCGAAGTATTGATCAAAGGAAAATTGAGTCTTTACAGAGTCGAAGAGGGCTTTTACCTGGAAAAAGACGGAGAGCTACATTACATTTCAAAGACACCGGAGAAGATTCCCCAAAGCGTCCAAATAGAACCTGGTCAGAAATTGCTGGATGACAATAGGTGGCGACAAACACTTTCCAGCCAGATAGGAGATTGTGATGAGGCAGCCCTCCGCGAAAAAGTAAGCAGGATAAAATATGGAGAGCAAGGTATCTCGGGGATTGTCCTTGCTTACAACAATTGCGATGGCCAGGGCGATTATCAGGTTTTCAAAGCCAATGAAAAGTTTGTCAGGTTCGACTGGGGGGTGAGTCTGGACCTCGCTAATTCCAGGGTGAAAATAGTTGGTGAAAAGTTCAATTCAGGATTACGACCAGTTCCAGGGATCCATGGCCAGGTTGCTTTCCCAAGGACGAATGATCGGCTCGCCTTGGTGGGGGATGTGCTTTTTGCCCAAGGTGTGTATGAAGTCATGTTGGGACAAGTTGCTTTTCTTGAGGAGGGGGGTACTATCATTGAACAGATCGAGGATGAACTACGAATGAGCAATTTGACGTTCCAATATGGAGTTCGATACAATCAGCAGTTTCGAGAGTTTGCCTTAGGGTGGGGTGCTGGCTTGTACACTGCGTTCTTACTGAATGCCAATGGCGAATGGAAAGACGAACTAGAAAATCGATATCCTGGGGTTTGGGTTTCGCTATCTTCGACTATTGCTGTGGGACGCGCAAAGTTCGAGTTCGGAATTAGACATTTGAGATCCCCTTTTGTCGCTGGAACCACACCCATCGCATCACCTGAGGTCAATGACTTCGCCTCCCTGCTTTACGATCGGACATCGCTCATGCTAAAAGTATTTCTTCCCAGGATTAAAGGAAAATAACCGTATCGGACAAGCTAGAGTAACCCGAAACGAATGCCGCTTATTTATTCGACATTTACGAAAAATAATTTAAATTCGCTTTTGTCGATTAAATATCAAAATGAAAGGAACAAACCTGGGAGAGCTGGAAGAGATCGTGCTGCTGGTCGTAGCCAACCTCTACGACAATGCCTATGGGGTCGTGATTAAGCTGGAAATTGAGGAGAAGTGTAAACGGAAGATCACCATTAGCACTGTCCACAACGTCTTACAGCGACTGCAAGAGAAGGGGTTTCTGAATTCCAGGTACAGCGAACCTACAAAGGAGAGGGGCGGCAAACGGAAACTGCTCTTTCGTGTGACGTCTGCTGGCCGGCAGGCACTGACTTATTCCCGCAGTATGAGGGAGTCGTTGTGGCAGGGAATCCCTGAGATCGCCTTCGAGTCATAGCCATGAAACTCAAAGCACTTGTCGACTGGTTGCTCGAGAGGTTTTGCGATAGTAAGCTTCATGAAGCCTTTGCCGGTGACCTGAAAGAGTTGTATGACCTGGAATCAGAAGTGTTAGGTGTTCGGAAGGCACAACGGCGGTACCTAGTCAGTGCCGTTTCTTTCTTATGGTATCATCGACTACGCCGAAAGGGAAACTCAAAAACTCAAAATAACATGTCGTTGATCAAAAACTACCTGAAAGTCTCGTGGCGTGATTTGTCGCGTAACAGAACCTACACTGCCATTAACCTCACGGGCCTGGTTTCGGCCATGACCGTAGCTTTGCTCATATTTCAATATGTCCTTTACGAAACAGGATTTGACCGCTTTCATGAGGACAAGGATCGAATCTACCGAGTTGTGAATGACCGCTTCCAAAACGGCAAGCTTGTCCAGCACGGCACCATTACCTATCCCACGATAGGACCCACGATGCATCAGGACTTTCCTGAGGTCGAGGCCTTTACACGCATGACCTACAATACCCGAAGCTACATCGCGCATGAAGAAGAGCTTTACCTCGTTGAAGAATTTTTAATCGCCGACGAAAACTTCCTCGACTTCTTCTCTTTTGAGATGACCCATGGCGACAAAGCAACCGCTTTGGACGAACCTTATGTATTGGTATTTTCCGAGTCCTTTGCTAATCGCATTGTCAAGGCTGGGCAAGCGCCAAAAGACCTGATTGGAGAGGTCTTTGAAATTTATGGTGCTTCAGCCCTAGTCACCGGTATCATTGAGGATGTCCCTGCGCAATCACACTTACAATTTGATATGCTGGTGAGTTACAAGACTTTCATTGCCATGGCCGGACCCGGCGCCGACAATAGCTGGCAATGGTCAGATTTCTACCACTATGTAAAATTGGGCCCCGAGGTAGAAGTGGCGGATTTGGATGTGAAATTGGCAGATTTTGGCAGTAGGTATTTCAAAGATGGCGAAGTGTCAGGTGGAGAAGAGCAGTTCTACCTGCAGCCGCTATCGGTAGCCCACATGGACATTTCCATGGAATACGAAATTGGCCATGTCGTGGATGGAGAAATCGTTTGGACGCTACTGATCATAGCAAGCTTTATCCTCCTGGTGGCCTGGATCAACTATATCAACCTGGCAACAAGTAGGGCGTTACAGCGCGCGAAAGAAGTTGGAATCAGGAAGGCTGTAGGCGCTGGCAAGCGACAGATCGTTTTGCAATTCATTGTTGAGACTTTGCTGATCAACCTCCTGGCACTTTGCGTCTCCATGGGATTGGTTTGGTTGTCGCAGCCCTTTTTCAATCAACTCACCGGACTAAGCCTTGACATGTCTTTCTTGTGGTACGGCGAGTTTCTGGCGTTGCCATTTCCTGTGCTGTTTGCGGCTGGGTTTGTCGTGCTAATGGTGCTGGTCTCTTTTTATCCTGCCTTTCTGGTAGCCAATTTCAAGTCCAGGGATGTTGTTCATGGACGATATCAGTTGAAGGGGGAAGTGGCATGGCTGAGAAAAGCCCTGGTGGTCTTCCAGTTTGTAACGGCCGTAGCCTTAATCAATGGAGCAATGGCCATATCGGATCAAATCGATTACATGCTTGACAAGGACCTCGGTTTGGACATTGAAAATACCCTGGTGATATACGGGCCTGCGATGACTTCATGGGATAGCACCTACATTCCGAATGTGGGTCGTTTCAAGGATTTGGCTGAGGGGTTGTCAGGTGTGAAGGCCGTATCATGTTCTAATCGGGTAGCAGGCAATAGAATGGGACGGGTGTTCCAGGTGAGAAGTTCCAGCAATCCTGAAGCCAGGGATCTCACCCTCAATTTCATTCAGGTAGATCATGGCTTCGATGAATTATTCGGTCTGGAGGTCTTGGCTGGAAGGGGCTTCGATGCCATGGATCACAACTATGATCCCAATCTGGTCAAAAATGTTGTGATCAACCATGCCGCGTTAGCTTATTTGGGAATTGCTTCTGAAAGTGAGGCCATAGGCGCAGGTGTCAATTTCTGGGACAAAGACTGGACGGTCGTGGGCGTGGTGAACGATTTCCATCAGCTGTCCTTGCATGACAAGATAGAGCCGCTTGTGTTGATACCATATTATGGCACAAGTCACCAGTACTCGGTGAAACTCGATAATGCAGCCAATGAGGCCATTTTGGCTAACCTAAAAGAGGTTTATGATCGGATCTTCCCGGGCAACTATTTTGATTACTATTTTCTGGAAGATCAATATCAGCGGCAATATCAGGCTGAATTCCGATTGAGCCAGATCAGTCGGGCTTTCACGGTGCTTTCCTTGATCATGGTGGTCCTGGGGCTTTATGGGCTCACAACCATGACCCTCGAAAGGAAAGTGAAGGAGATTGGCATTCGTAAGGTGCTTGGTGCCCGACTAAGCCAGATCCTCTACCGACTCACCAAAGACTTTGTTTGGCTTATGTTCGTCGCATTATTCCTGGGCATTCCGCTAAGTCTCTACCTCATAGGCATTTGGAAGGATGGATTTTCCTACAGCACCACCTATGGCTTCGACTGGGTCGTCTTTTCTACCATTCTGGTCATTTGCGTAACGAGTGTTCCCATCCTTTTGCAGGGCCGACGGGTGGCGAGAAACAATCCGGTGAAGGCGCTGCGCGACGAGTAGTAAAGAAATCCGGGAATTAATATGAACGGTTCCCGGACTTCTCTCTGTATTGGACATCTTTGACTCCTGCAATAACAAACGATTTGAGTATGGAAGGCAAGGATATTGTCAGCATTGGGCTTGCGCAAATAGCGCCGGTCTGGCTGAATAGAACAGGAACAATCCGCAAGATATGTGATTACATCAATGACGCTGGAGATCGGCAATGTGATCTGGTTGTATTTGGTGAAGCCTTGCTGCCAGGCTACCCGCTATGGGTTGAACTGACTAATGGTGCCAGGTTCAACTCCACGATGCAGAAGGAGCTCTACGCACACTATGTCAAGAATGCTGTCAGCTTGAGCGACGGTGACCTCGACGATATCTGCCAGGTTTGCCGGGAGAAGCAAATAGCGGCCTACCTCGGTTGTATAGAGCGCGCGGCAGATCGGGGTGGACATAGCGTGTACTGTACCCTGGTGTATATCGACAAAGGAGGGCAAATTCAATCTGCACACCGGAAGCTCCAGCCTACCTATGAAGAACGCCTGGTTTGGTCTCCCGGAGATGGTCATGGCTTGAAGGTTCATGCCCTGGAAAATTTTACGGTTGGTGGGTTGAATTGCTGGGAAAACTGGATGCCACTTTCAAGAACAGCCCTCTACGCACAAGGCGAAGATCTACACGTGGCTGTTTGGCCTGGTTCCAAACACAATACAGAAGACATTACGCGATTCATGGCGAAGGAGGGAAGATCCTTCGCAGTATCAGTGTCTGGTTTGATGAGCAAACAGGATTTTCCCCCGGATACGCCATATGTAGAGGAGATTCTGGCGAATGCACCTGAGGTTTCAACCAACGGAGGATCCTGCATCGCGGGACCAGATGGTCAGTGGGTGATACCTCCAATCGTCGGTGAGGAAGGATTGTTTATCGGAGAGGTGAATTTCAACCGTGTGCTGGAAGAGCGACAAAACTTTGATCCTGTGGGGCACTACTCGCGGCCTGATGTGACCCAATTGACTGTAAATTCAGCAAGGCAGTCTTTGGCGCGATTCGAATAGGTGTGGGTTGGTCTGGACACTGACTCACAGAAAGCTCAACTCTTCAAGGTCGATTGATTCAATGTACTGTAGACCCAGGTCATAGAGTTCGTCGGCCTTTTTCAGGTCGAAGATGTCATAACCCCGGATCCCCCGTGGCTCTATATATAAGGTACAATCCTCCTTTTTTGTGAGCATCTGTGCATTTACCGACATCTGGAAAGTCCGTGTGGCGATACTCACCAGATTGTCGATCTTCTCAATTTCTTCGATAGGACTGATGTTGACCGCTATGATTTCGTTGGCACGGTTGAGCAAAGGCTTGACTGGCAGGTTATCCATGACGCCACCATCCACATATTTCTCACCTTCGATGGTCACAGGTTTGAATATGAATGGGATGCTGGAAGAAGCGGTGATGATCTCGGCAAGATTGCCAGAATCAAAGTACCGGACTTTGCCCGAATTCATGGAGCATGACGCTACTACCAATGGCGTCGGTAGATCTTCGATGTTTTGGAATGGGATCTCGGAGCGTATCATACTGGACAAACCATCCAGTTTGAACAAACCGTGTCGAGGCCAATGGATTTTCGAATAGCTGAACAGGCTCTTTGCTTTCAGTAAATCGAGAATGTCTTTGGGGGCTTTTCCGGCTGCAAGGAAGGCGCCAACTATGGCTCCTGCACTGGTCCCGGAAATCACCGACGGATTAACTCCTTTTTCCCGCAACCCCTGAGCAATCCCCAAATGCACAAATCCCCTGGCTCCGCCACCACCCAGGGCGAGACCTACTTTCAGGGTATTGGCATCTGGCCTCAGGCCGAGTAGTTTGCTAATAAGACGATTCAACATGCTGCAGTGATATTAGTGACGAGGTGTTTGAAAAGCAAATAGGTCAGGGGAGAACCATGTTTTTTAAACCTTTTGTGCGGCTCTTCTGATAATTCCGACCTAAGTATCTATCAGAAGGAAACATTATTTACTGAACGCCGTTTAGTAAGTGTATAATGTTAACTATAATTGCATTATGGGTGTAGCAGAGCGAAAGGAACGAGAGAAGCAGGAGCTGAGGGAACGTATTGTTTCAGCAGCCACAGCCTTGTTCCTGGAAAATGGGATTGAGAAGACCAGTATTCGAATGATCGCGGAGCGCATCGAGTATAGCCCGGCCACAAT
This sequence comes from Cyclobacteriaceae bacterium, assembly GCA_965601475.1. Classification (GTDB taxonomy): domain Bacteria; phylum Bacteroidota; class Bacteroidia; order Cytophagales; family Cyclobacteriaceae; genus JAWPMT01. The sequence goes on from OZ271832.1 coordinate 5,617,661, forward strand.
TTACCTTTATTTCAAGGACAAGAATGAGTTATTCTATGAGATTATGGATCGGGCCTTTAGCTTATTCTTCGAATACTTCTCACGTGTTGGTCACATCCAGGACCCCATGGAGAGGATCAAGGCGCTTGGTAAGGTCTATCTCCAATTTGTAGCAGATCAGCCTTTCTATTATGACCTGATGTTCGTTATCCGTGCGCCTATGGAGACACAGCATACACACGAGACCTGGCCCAATGGGCAGAGAAGCCACGAGGTATTGACCAACGCCGTTCAGGAATGCATTGATGCAGGCCATTTTCAAGGTCACGATCCTGAGGCCCTGAGTCTTGCCATTTGGTCCGGGGTACATGGAATGGCAACATTGAAAATCCGTCAGCGACTATCCATGTATCCGGAAGAGCGGCAGGAGACATTAGTGGACGAAGCGCTGAAATCATTCAACATGATGCTGGACAACGCCTAAAAAAATTTTGACAATTACTAAACAGTGTTCAATAAAATTACAATGAAATCTTTAATCACTTTTGGACTGGTACTATGGTTCGGATCTGCTGGGTTTTCCCAGCAGATCCTTAGTAGCTATGTCGATGAAGCTTTGCAGAATAATCAGCAGCTTCTACAGGAAGCAATGCGTGTGCGGAGTAGTCATGAAGCACTGGGAGAGGCCGGTGGCCTTTATTTACCATCGGTCGATTTTATGGCAGACTATACTTTGGCAGATGGAGGCAGGTCCATCGGTTTTCCCGTAGGGGATCTTTTCAATCCCGTTTATGGTACACTCAATCAACTAACGGAGAGCAACACCTTTCCGACAGACCTGGAAAACGTCAATGAGCAATTCCTGCCCAACGATTTCCATGAAACCAAGATCCGTGTGGTACAACCTCTCTTCAACTCCGATATCTATTACAATCGCAAAGCAGCGCAGCAACTGTTGAAGGTGAGTGAGGCTCGCAAGGCCGCATACGAGAAGGAGCTCATCAAAGAAGTGAAGGTGGCCTATTTCAACCACCTGCAGGCCCTGGAATCCGTTGGCATTTACGAAGCCAACGCCACTGTCCTGGAAGAGGCGGAACGTTTCAACCAGCGGCGATTTGAGCAAGGTGTGATCACCAGGGATGAGGTGTACCGCATATCCTCGGAATTGGCAGATATTCAGGCAGACAAGGCACTGGCAAGAGAGCAGGTGGTGACCTCTAAGGCTTATTTCAACTTCTTGCTCGATAGACCTGTCAATACAGATATCCTTGTCGATTCAACGCTTGATGTCACAGAGTTGGAGCACGACATATCCATTGACCAGGCACTTCAACAACGTCAGGAATTGGATGAGGTAAGGGCCGCTCAGGAAGCACAGTACCATGCCATCAACCTGGCGAAAGGGGCAAAGCTTCCTCAAGTCAACGGAGTACTCGACCTTGGATATCAGGGGTTTGGCTACTCATTTGACAGTGAACAGCAATACTACCTGGTCAATTTCTCGGTGAGCTGGAACCTTTTCAAAGGGTTTCAAAACCAGCGAAAGGTGCAAAGACAGCGGATCGAGCTGGAGCGACTTGAAAGTCAGGAAACCCAGCTGAAAAAGCGCATTGCGCTTGAGGTAACCCAGAGTTACCAGGCGTTTGTAGCCGCCAATAAGCGGTATGACGCGGCAGTAATCAAAGTCAGGAGCGCCCGAAAGAGCTACGAGATCACAGACAAACGCTACCTGGAGGGCCAGGCTTTGCTGGTGGAGTACCTGGATGCACAATCCAACCTCTTATCTGCGGACTTGCAATGGTCGATTTCCAGGTACGCGGTTTTGGCCAGTGAAGCTGAGCTTCAACGTGCCATGGCTTATTAAAATATTGATGAATCAAGAACAAAACATAAGGACAATGAAATATGCAATGCTTTTGTTGCTGCTGTTGGGATTTACAGCCTGCAAACAAGACTATGTCAAAACACCACGGACACTGTCTTCAGTGAAGAAGGCCAGAGTCGTGGCGCTGGAATCCAGTAGTGAGCCGCTTCCCGTTTATGCCGTGGGGAAGATCGAAGCGGATGAGAACATTCGCCTATCATTCAAAATTGGTGGTGTAATAGCCGCCATCAACTTTGAGAAAGGACAATATGTGCAAAAAGGCCAGTTGATGGCCACGTTGGAACAGGAGGAAATCAATTCGCAAGTGACTGAGGCCGAGGCCAATGTAGAGAAAATGCGTCGCGACCTTCAGCGTTTCCAAAGGCTATTTGCCGACTCTGCGGCCACCTTGGAAAGTGTGCAGGATATTGAGACCGGTTTGCGAATTGCGGAATCGGGACTCCGGATAGCCAGGTTCAATCGACGATACAGCGAAATTGTGGCTCCGGCCTCAGGCCGCATCTTGCAGCGCCTGGCCGAGCCGAATGAACTGGTATCGGGCGGTTCACCGATCTACCTGATGGCCAGTCAGGAAGAAGGTATGGTGCTGACAGTGGGCCTCTCGGATAAGGACATTGTCAAGCTCAGACTCGGTGATCCGGCGATGGTGAGACTGGATGCCTATCCGGGGAAAATGGCCAGAGCTGAAGTCAATGAGCTGGCAGCCGAAGCACATCCTGTTGCTGGTACCTTCGATGTAGAGTTGCGGATAGTGGAATTCCCATATGAGTTGAAGGCCGGATTCTTTGCCAAAGCGGAGATTCTCCCTTCTCAGCAAGAGGAATATATCAAGGTTCCCATGCATGCGCTGGTAGAGGGGCTTGACAATGAGGTAGCGGTTTTCACGGTAAGTGAGGAAAAGGCAAAAAGAACCATTGTCTCTCCGCAATTCATTGGCGACGATTTCTTTACCGTGGAGGTATCCCAACTGCAGTCCAAACAGGTGATTACCGATGGCGCAGCCTACCTGCGTGATGGCGAAGCTTTCGAAACAATTAACGATTGAGCTCATGAGACTCCCAGCAATTGCTTTAAAGAATTATCAGTTTGTACTGATACTGATTGGGATGGCTGCCTTCATCGGGATCACAGCCATTGGAAGTATGCCTCGCAATGAAGACCCGAACCCCAAGTTCCCTTTCTACACGATCGTGGCCATCTATCCTGGAGCAAGCCCTGAAGATGTAGAAGAACTTGTTGTTGATCCTCTGGAGGAAGAACTGGACCAGTTGGATGATATTGACCACCTTGTCACCATCATAGAAGAGGGGTTGGCCGTTATTCGGGTGGAGGGCCAGTTCGGGGTAGATATTGACGATAAGTACGATGAGATCATACGCGAAGTCAAAAGTGTTGAGCCCGATTTACCTGATGATGTTTATTCCCTGGAAATCAGCAAGTTCGAACCCAATAAGAATGTAGCTATTCAACAGATTGCCCTGTCAGCGTCCGGCGCTTCATATCGGGAATTAGAGCATCAGGCTGAAATCCTTGAAAGGCGCATTGAAGATATCTCGGGTGTGGACGAGGTAGATATCGTAGCTAATCCGGATGAAGTAATTAAGGTCCAACTGGATTTGCAGCGTATGGCGGCACTTGGCATTACACTCGATGAGGTCTCCAGGGTCCTGGTTACACAAAACCTGAATATTCCCGCAGGGGACCTTGCGGCGGGTACGCATTCCTTTAGCGTAAAATCTTCCGGAAGTTTTGAGGATTTATCGCAGCTGAGAGAAGCTGTGATGCGCACATCAGGTGATCAGGTTGTATACCTCAAGGACTTTGCGATGGTGGAATTTGACTACGAGGACGACAATTGGATCGGCAGGATCGACGGGGAGCGTGCCCTGTTCTTAACGGTCACGCAGAAATCAGGTAATAACTTAGTCGAAGTAGGGGGAGCCATTAACGTCGCCATAGACCAGTTTCAGGCTGAATTGCCTGCTGGCTATGAGGTTGCTACGGTCTTTGAACAGGGACCAGCGGTGGCCGATCGCATCACCAACTTCTTCTGGAGTCTTGTCCAGGGTGTAGTGTTGGTAGGGCTGATCATCTTTCTTTTCCTGGGGTTTCGACCATCCTTGATTGTGATGACCGTGATTCCCTTATCGATCATCATAGGCATTGGCGTGCTGGATCTGGCAGACTATGCCTTGCAACAAATTTCCATTGCCGCCCTGGTCATCGCCTTGGGGTTATTGGTCGACAATGGAATCGTCGTGGTTGAGAACATTCAACGTTTCGTAAGGGAAGGATATGCGCTGAAAGAAGCGGCCATAAAGGGTACGGCTGAGGTAGGCTATGCTGTGATCAGTTCCACTGTGACCACACTGCTCGCTTTCTTTCCACTCGTTTTCCTGGAAAGTGGCCCTGGAGAGTTCCTGCGGTCGTTGCCGCTGACAGTCATTTTTGTGATGATCATTTCCCTGATGTTGGCCATGACTTTGACACCCATGGTAGCAGGAAAGTTCTTACGACCGAACAGTAAGGCTAAGTTGAAAGTGGTGGATAAGGGTCTGGAACGTGCCATTGGGAAGGTTTATGAGCCCCTGCTGCGTTTCTCGCTAAAAAGAGGGTGGTTGGTCCTTGCCATCGGCATAGTGCTGCTCATGGCCAGCCTTTCACTTTTCCCGGCCATTGGAGTCACGTTCTTCCCGACTGCCGATAAGCCACTGCTACTGATTGAGGTTGAAACGCCCAGAGGAAGCAGCCTGGAGCGCACCGACAAAGCGGTGAGGTTTGTGGAATCCGTGTTGGATTCAACCGCCTTCGTGAAGCGCTACGCCTCCAATACCGGTCATGGTAATCCAACGATTTATTACAACAGAACAGGGGAGAGCTACAAAAAGTACCATGGACAACTCCTGGTGAATTTCGAGCAATGGGAGCCTGCCAAATTCTATCAGACACTCGAAGAGCTTCGATATGCTTTCTCTCAATATCCTGACGCCCGCATCACCTTTCAGGAGTTGAAAAACGGACCGCCCATTGAGGCTCCTGTTGAGATCCGGCTCATAGGTGATGACCTGGCAAAGATGAAAGTAGCTTCTTATGAGGTAGAACGCATCATAGCCAATGCGAAGGGTACCATAGATACCTACAATCCACTGAGCATCAACAAAACTGATCTCCGAGTTGCCATCAATCGCGAAAAAGCGGGAATGGCGGGAGTGGCCCTGGCAGAAATTGATCAAATGATGAGGGTAGGTGTGGATGGTCTGAAAGTGGATGACGTCTCATTTGGTCAGGAGGAATACGACATTATTCTGCAGGCTGATTACAACGCAGATCGCGTCACGGAACTCAGTAAAATCCATTTTTCCAACTTTCGTGGCGACCAGGTTCCGATCTCACAAATAGCTGGACTGAAATTCGAATCGGCGGTGGCCGAGATCAGGCACTATGATACCGATAGAAGCACATCCATCACTGCCAGTTTGCTCAACCCGGATGAGGCTATCGCGATCACGCTGGAGATCATAGACCAGTTGGAAGAGGTCGAATTCCCTGACGGAATTACTTATCAGGTGGGAGGAGAGTATGAAAGTCAACAGGAATCTTTTGGCGATCTGGGAACCCTGCTGATGCTGGCGTTGCTGGGGATCTTTGCCGTATTGGTGCTACAATTTCGGTCGTGGCGTCAGCCTTTGATTGTCTTCGCGGCTATTCCTCTGGCCATTACAGGCTCATTTGTTGCACTATTTCTGACCGGTTGGCCATTCTCTTTCTTTGCTTTCGTCGGTTTCATTAGCCTCGTAGGTATCGTAGTGAATAACTCCATTATCCTCGTCGACTATACCAATCAATTGATGCGGGCAGGATCAAACAAATATGAGGCCATTATGCTGGCAGCACGTACCAGATTCACACCAATCGTATTGACCACCATGACCACCATTCTCGGCTTGGTTCCACTGACATTCCAAGGTACCAATTTGTGGTCTCCTTTAGGTTGGACAATCATTGGAGGTATGATCTCATCCACACTGCTCACACTGTTTGTAGTGCCGGTTCTTTACAACTGGTTGACGCCGACCCAAGCCAGTGGGGATTAGCCCATGAACCATATAGTGGAAGATGAATAGCGAAGGATCAGGCAAACATCGGATAATGCTTTTTTCAAGCTCAGCGCCTATTTGATACGTTAGCTCGGGGAAATTTTGAAAATCTGGCGGGTTTTGTCACCTTGAATGTGCAAACAAATGAAATTAACCATGTACAAGATTGAGAAGAAACATTATGGGTTTCACCTGACATTTGGTGGATTCATAAAAGAGGCCGAAATGAATCAGTGGTATGATGAGTCACTAGTGGCTCTGAAGGACATGCCCGACAAATTTGGGGTATTTGTGGACATGAGAGAACTGAAACCCTTACCATCAGAGAGCCAGAGCAAAATGGAAGCAGGTCAGAAACACTATAAGGAGAGAGGAATGGTTCGGTCAGTCGTCGTACTGAATGACCCTATTCTGACCATGCAATTCAAGAGAATCGCAAAGCAAAGTGGCATCTATGAATGGGAACGGTATATTGATGCCTCTTCCAATAGTGACTGGGAACGCATAGGCATCGCCTGGCTTACGGATAAGGTAGATCCTGACAGCAAGGAGGAGGTCACCTTTGCCCAGAAGTACGCTGCCAAGGTATAGGCCAGACTACTGGCAAAAAGCACTGTTGCGTGGTAACTTAGTCAAACGACATACGTCGCAAGCGCAATGACTAAGTTATCACTCACATGGCTCAGCAACGAATAGAAGGCCTGGACGTCGCCCGGGCCATTGCCGTGATGGGTATGATCATCGTCAACTTCAAGATGGTCTTTGGAGCAGACGGCCCCAACTGGCTTCAAGCGATTTCCAATGTCTTCGATGGAAAGGCCGCCGCCACTTTCGTCGTTCTGGCGGGAATGGGGATCTCCCTGGTCGCCAGGTCTGCACTGATGCAGGAAGATCAGGTAAAACTGCGGCTTGTCCGACGGCGCCTTTTGAAGCGTTCCATTTTTCTTTTTGTTGTGGGCTTGTCCTACCTCACCATTTGGCCTGCTGACATATTGCATTTCTATGGTATCTACATGTTGGTCTGCCTTCTGCTCATTGACTCCCCCAACAAGACGCTTCTCCTTTCAGCAACCCTTTCGGTTTTGCTATTTCCAGTAATGTTGGTGATTTGGGATTATGAATCAGGTTGGAACTTCAAAACCTTTGAATATCAAGGGTTTTGGGAGTGGGAGGGTTTTCTTAGGAACCTGTTCTATAATGGATTTCACCCCCTGATTCCCTGGGTAGCTTTCATGATCTTTGGGATGTGGTTGGGGCGTCACGATCTGCACAATAAAGTCTGGGTTAAGAGTGTGATGCGCTGGAGTGCTGGTGTTTTCATCCTTTGCCAGGTGACCTCGGGCGTACTGATGTTCCTTCTGGAAGGTACCGTGGAAGATGCCCAATACCTTGTGGGCGTGAGTCCCATGCCACCGATGCCATTGTATATGTTGAATGGACTAAGCATTGCAGGTTTCGTGATTTCCGGTAGCATTTTGTTGGCATGGCAAATGGCTGGAAGTCAAATCATTGTTGTTCTTCGGCGCATCGGAGAATTGGCGCTGACTTTCTATGTGGCCCATGTCGTGATTGGGATGGGATTGGTGGAAGCACTCACAACAAAACCACTTGGTACATATAGCCTGGCGTTTTCCATGGTTTATGCGCTGATCTTCATTGCCATTTGTGGTGTTTTTGCGACTTGGTGGAGGAAGAATCACAAGCTGGGGCCGGTAGAATGGGTCATGCGTAGGATCACTGGTTGACGCATCAAAGTAGACGCTCAAAGTTCTGCATCTGGAGGTGCTTTGTTCTAAATTAATCTGGGAGGACTTTGCAATTCTTCCGTTATTAGTGTAATTTATTTGTACAATCGCCTGAACTGTCGTCTTTCGCCTGTAGACGGTGATTGGATTTTAATCAGCTGCCGTCAATCATGCCTTACCAATGTCAACAGACAGATTGTGAGATTTCCTTGTCTGGGGCCCTTTTTCCCGAAGCCAGGGCTTGTCCTATGTGTGGTAGTGAAACGGTTTTCGTGACGGTCGACAACTATCTCTTGCCCAGACAATCCGCAGAAAGTAGTTCGTCTCTCAGAACACACCTTCAGATCCATAACATTGCCAACGCCATCCCCGGAGCGATGTTGCTATATGAGATTCGTCCCGATGGAACTGACAATATCCTCTTTATCAGTGATCAGGTGAGTGAGGTTTGGGGTGTTGCCAAAGAGGATGCCCTGAAGAATGCTGCCTTGCTATGGCAAGTGGTTGACCCCGAAGATATTTCGGAGATGCAAGCCTCTGTACAAAAGTCCGCGATGGAACTCAGCTTTTGGGACCATGTCTGGCGGGTCAATATCAATGGCAGCGTCAAATGGCTCAATGGACGTGGCTATCCTGTTCGCAGTGCTGAGGGTGGTGTGATTTGGAACACCCTTATTCTTGACGTGACTGATTTTAAAAAGGCTCAAAATGAATTGGGCAAGCTGAATACTGAATTGGAGGCTAGGGTAAGACGGCGAACGAGGGATCTGGCTGCTGCTAATGAAGAACTGGTGCGGAGTCAACTGAAACTGTTGGAGTCCAATGAGCAACTCAAACGTGCTATTGATGAATTGAAGTTTGCTGAAATGCAGTTGGTACGCTCGGAAAAAATGGCGTCTCTGGGCGTTTTGACTTCAGGGATGTCCCATGAGTTGAACAATCCGCTGAACTACATTGTGGGCGGTGCGCTGGGTATTAAGAACTACCTTCTGGATCATTTCTCAGAATTGGATGAGGAGTCAGAAGAGCTCCTGGAGGCGATTGATTCCGGGGTACGCCGCATTGCCGACATTGTCAAGAGTCTGAATCAATTCAGCGCCTCTTCATATCACAACAACACGATCTGTGATATTCACAAGATCATTCGGAATTGCCTCACAGTTCTTGGAAACAAAATCTACGAATCCATCGGGCTCAGACTGGATTTTACCGAAGAAGACTTTGAGCTGGTGGCCGATGAAAGCAAACTGCACCAACTCTTTGTGAACCTATTGCTCAATAGCGTTCAGGCCATTGAAAACAAGGGTTGGATAAGTATTTCCACCCGGCTCGACGCAGGGCAGATCGTGATACTCATCGAGGATGACGGTGTCGGCATAGAAGAACAATATATGAACAAAATCATGGATCCATTCTTCACTACCAAAGATCCCGGCGTGGGTACTGGACTTGGATTGTCCATTGCGTATGCCATTGTAGAGGAGCATGGTGGCGATATTGCGATCCAGTCGGCCGTTGGCGAAGGGACTGAGGTAAAGATCAAGCTCCCCGTAGGCAGTAGCCACCTTTCCTGATTCAGATTGTTCGTGCCTGTTCTTCCATTTCCTTGCCGTTTCCTATTATCTTAACTAAAAGAACTTACCAGCATGACAACAACGCCTAACCCTACGACTTTCAGCCTCAACATTGAAAACAAGTCTTCCTATGCCGATAATGAGGTCTTCATCCAGATAAGTGGTAAAAATGCAGCACTTGACACCTGGTTTTACTTGTCGGGACCTTCCGCCCAGTCATTGACCGAGTTTGACGATACTCCGGCGACACTACTCAAAAAAGAACCAAATGGGGCTTTTCTAGGGAATGAGAAGTATTTCATCAAACTCACGGATTTGCACAAGGTTTCCGCCAGCGACCACCTTTATTCCATGGATGTGCCAAGGGAACACCTCTATTCTGGCAGGATTTACCTTTCATTTGGCAGTATTCTTCCGGGTGTTGGTATTACAGCTCCAGGGTATGCATTTGCATTGGACGGCAATGGCCAGCCTACGGGGGCAGGTACACCCGTCACCAGTAGCGTAACAGCAAAAGGTGATAGCGATAGCACAGGAACATCCATTACAGGCCTGACCGTGGATGCAACCAAGGTGCTGTATGCGGGAGAACCCGTAAGTGGGGCAGGGGTCCCTGCAGGTACGGTAGTCAGTAGCATCGTGGATGCCCACAGCATCAAGCTGAACAATGCGATCACCAAAAATGCCGCAGCCCAATCCCTTACTTTCACGCCTCCGCCTTTTAGTAAGCTGTCCCTTCAGGGACCTTCGTTTTCAGGGTCTCCGGACTATCTCATCCCTTTTGAATTCATGGAGCTTAGTGCCACAACTGACCTGACGGTCAAGGATCCCTACTACACGTTGTATGCCAATACCAGCGTCGTGGATTTCTTTTCCATTGGTTTGGGTATGGAGGTTTCATTTGAAGATGGCAGTACCCAATCGGTAGGGTTCGAAGCAGGGATTCGGGAGCAACTGCTTGGGGAATTCAATGGCCTGGACTCAGGGTCTGCCGGTTTCATGGGGTATGTCCTGACCGATGGTAAGGGTGGCGGTAGCTTAAGCTTCGATAAAAAAGCCGAGAAAACGAGTGATATTTTGCGGGTACTGGGTCCACAAAACATCATTCAACTGAATCCCGCCGGCGCGCTGGTGAATTTCCTTCAAACCGTGATCGATGACACATGGGCCACCTACGCTCAAAAAGCATTGAATATCCCGGATAACCTTCCAGGCCACAATCCATACGGATTCAAGTACACGGGCACCAAAATTGGCAAGGCAGCTACATTGGACATGACCTGTACGGAAGTACCTGCCGGTAAGACGGGTAATGGCGACGTATTCAACCTACCCAAACCCTCTACCGACATTGTATTTAAGTGTGACGATACCGCGCCACCGCCCAATTCCTACTCCAATAGCGGGACCAATGCCCACAAGCGACTGGGTTCATTCATTTTGGCAGCCATCAATCGCGGTGTTTTTGACGATTATGCAAAATGGTCCAATGACCTCAAGGGTGCGACAACCTTCTACAAGCGCTCAGACAAGAAGTACAACATCTACGCCCATATTCTCCATGAGCATGCTCTGAATGGCAAGGTCTATGGCTTTGGCTATGATGATATCTATGGCCAAGATCCTACTATCGCAGGCCCCATTGGCAAGTGCACCAGCGGTGCAAAACCACCCGGAGAAGGTATCACCAAAGTCACCGTTAAGATTCCTAGTTTCTAGCTATTGTGAATTCTCCGAATGTGGAAAAGAAAGGAATGACCCTGGTCCTGGGAGCAAGCGGGGCCACCGGAAGGCATTTGGTGGAACAATTGGTGATGTCGGAACAAGCTGTGACCGTTTTGGTGCGGACGCCGGAAGCGCTACCTCAATCCTGGCATGAGCACAATTTGATTACCATAAGGCAGGGCAGTATCTCGGAAATGACGGATAGGGAGTTGGGTGATTGCCTTGAGGGTTGCGATGCGGTCGCCTCCTGCCTGGGACACAATATGAGTTTGAAGGGTATTTACGGTAAACCCAGGCGGTTAGTCACGGATGCCATAGCGCGGACATGCTCGGCGATCATTCGTCATCAACCGATTCATCCAGTAAAAATCGTACTGATGAATACCGCAGGGAACCGCAACCGAGACCTGAATGAACCCATCTCCCCAGGTGAGCGCCTCGTGATCGCCTTGCTTCGGCTATTGCTTCCACCGCATCCTGACAATGAAAAGGCAGCGGATTTCCTGAGACTTAATATCGGTCAATCGCACCAGATGATAGAATGGTCGGTGGTTAGGCCGGATAACCTGATCGATAAGGACAAGGTCAGTGCCTACCAATTGTACGCTTCACCCACGAGAAGTGCCTTATTCAATCCCGGTCAGACCAGTCGCATCAATGTCGCCAACTTCATGGCCCGACTCATCTCAGACAATGACCTATGGCGGGTATGGAAAGGGCAGATGCCGGTGATTTACAATGATGAGGCAAAGACCAACTGAATGAATTCCTTAATGAAAAGCGATCATTACTAGGAAATCCCATCGTCCGATTTGCCTATTTCACCGTAGGAATTCCGGGCTTCGAGGTGAAAGTACCAACATGGACTCATGTCCTGGGTTAAAATGATACAAAACCCTCGGTATGGATTATCTGACAACACTATTCGATAGAAATGCACCATTGGCCACTTTTGGCCTGGTAAGCTTGATATGTGCTTTGATTTGTTTGCTACTGATGCAAGTCACTACCTCCCAGGTACTTGGAATCAACGCCTGGATTAAGCCAGCCAAGTTCTACCTGTCCACAACCATATTTGTATGGACGATGGCATGGATAATGGCCTACCTGCCACAGCAGGGTGTGGTCACGATTTACAGTTGGACCGTTATTGCCATACTTGCATTTGAGCTAGCCTACATTTCGTGGTCTGCCGGAGTGGGTCAGCTGTCTCATTTTGACATCTCCGAACCTTTCAAAGCCGCGATGTTCGGTCTGATGGGCACTGCTATAGGCATTATGACCATTTTCACTTTATTCATTGGACTAATGTTCTTTCAGGGTGGTTTTCCCGAGTTGCCAACCGCTTACCTCTGGGGCATCAGGCTGGGCATTTTATGTTTTGTAATCTTTGCCATGGAAGGTTATGTAATGGGAGCAAACCTGGCCCACACCGTAGGTGCACCTGATGGTGGTGCCGGGTTAAAATTCCTGAACTGGAGCGTTACCCATGGCGATCTTCGTATCGCCCACTTCGTTGGAATGCACGGACTTCAAATCCTTCCTCTTGCGGGGTACTATCTATTTTCAGACACGAGGTGGCTGCTGACCTTGGCAGCAGGTTACTTCCTGCTAGCCTCGCTAACGCTATGGTTAGCATTGCGAGGCATACCGCTGTTGAAGGTCTGACAACCGCTATTCGTACCGGATGATTTTCGCCGGATTCAGTACAGCCACCTTATAGATCTGATAGCCCACGGTTATCAACGCAAAGAGCAGGATGATCACCAGGGCAAGCGCCGCACTGAGCCATGGAAAGGGGATTCGATAAGCATAGTTGTCCAACCAGCCATTCATGATGAGGTATAGCGTTGGCATTCCGATAAGTGCCGCTACGCCTATCAGGAAAGCGAAATCCTTGTAGAAAATCATGACGATTCTTGTTATTGGTGCCCCCAGTACTTTGCGAATGCCCATTTCTTTGGTGCGCTGAACAGCCATGAAGGAGGAGAGACCAAATAGCCCCAATATCGCAACAAGTATTGCTAGCCCCGAAAAGGCGCCAAATACGGAGCCGAAGCGCTTGTCCTCGGCATACAGCTTTTCGAAACGCTCATCCAGAAAACGGATATCCAGTGGCGCATTGGGGAAAAAGTTGGTCCACTGAGTAGCGATCTCGTCAATGCCATCTCTGAAATGGGTTGCCGACAACCTCACAACGACAGACCGAACCTCCGGTTGATGCACATATACAGTAGGTTCTATGTCGATCTTAAGCGAGGTGCGGTTGAAGTCCTGTAAAACGCCGACGATAGGGAACCTTTCGTTTTCAGGATCAATACCAAAGCGCACACGTTCATTGACGACCTTTTCAAGCTCGGCGATACCGAATCGCCTGACAAATGCCTGGTTTACGATAATGGCCGATGTGTCAGTGGCCAGTTCATGGTTGAAATTGCGGCCATGAAGTATCTTCATGTCCATGGTTTCGAAGAACTGATCATCTACCATATGTATATAAGTAGTGGCCCTGAGCGGGTCTGTCATGCCCACAATCTGTATCTGGCCGGAGCTTGAGCTGATATCCGCACTGCCTCCCCCTGGCAAATCTGAAGTCGCGCCCACGTTGATCACGTCAGTTAAATCCCTAAGGGTCTGCATGAAGGCCAACTTCCGCTCATGCTGCGCTTCTTCCTCTTCCTCGGGAGCGAGAGGGGTGCTGAGACCGATGACATTTTCAATATCAAAACCCTTGTCCTTGTTGCGCATGTAATTCACTTGCTCAATCACGATGAATGTCCCGGCTATCATCACAATGGACACTGCAAACTGGGCGACAACCAGCCCTTTTCGTAGCAGAATTCCACCTTTGGAGTTTCGAAACTTCCCCTTGAGTACAATCACCGGTTTGAATTGAGATAGTACCAACGCTGGGTACAGACCGGTTACAAAGGTGCCCAGAAGGAAAAAGCTAACAGCATTGGTCAGGAATCCGCTTGATTCCCACACGTGCTTGGCTAATTCCTTGCCCACTAAGATGTTGAAGGTGGGCAGAAAGAGCTCCGCCAACCCAACTGCTACCAGAATACCAGCGCCATTGATGAGCAGGGATTCAAATAGAAACTGGGTGACCAGTTGACCCTTCTTTGCCCCGATTACCTTTCTAAGTCCTACTTCTTTGGCCCTGTCAATGGCCCTGGCAGTAGACAGGTTGATATAGTTTACCCAGGCGATGATGAGCACAAATAAGCCGATAATGCTGAGGAAGCGCACGGCTTTGGCATTGCCGTGAATCTCGGGCTCATAGGTGAAATTGGAATAAAGGTGAATGCGCTTAACCGGTTGCAGGTTGAAAACAAGTGAACTTCCCTCCGCAAGGTATTTTTCGGTCAGGTCTGGCAATTTCTCCTGCACCTCGGGAATATTGGCATTTTCATCAAGCAATAGGTAGGTATAGTAATTGAAACCCCTCCATGCATCACGCTCAATCCGTGATTTGATGCTGCTGAGGGAGATCAAAAACTCGAATTTATAATGCGTGTTTTCGGGTACATCTTCAATCACCCCCGTCACCTTAAAATTTCGTCCAAATCCACTCAACAGCTCCAGTGTCTTACCCACAGGATTGATGCTGCCGAAATAGTCGCGGGCCTTGCTCTCGGTCAGGACAATCGAGTAGGGGTCTTCCAGGGCTGTTAGGGGATTGCCATGGATCATCGTGTAGTCAAATAGCTTGAAATAATTTGAATCCGCCCCAACCACATGTTCTTCCGACCTGACTTTTCCGCTGTGACGAAAGGCGATTTCCTGAAACATGTATGTCGTGGTGTAATCCAATACCTCCGGAAGTTCTTCTGAAAGGGCTTTGCCACTAGGGGCAAAGGACATGGCATCACGTGTACCAATGACACCCTCATTTACCAAATCGGTTGTCAAGCGGTAGAGCTGGTCCGATTTCTCGAAAAAACGATCATAACTCTGTTCGAAACTGGTGTACAAACTAATGAGGAAAAAAGCGGCGAGGCCGAATGCAAGGCCTAGTATGTTAATGCCGGAGTATACCTTGTACCTGAGTAGGTTACGAATGCTGATTTTAAAATAGTTTTTGAGCATGCCTGTATTGATTATTGAGTTTTGACCAAAAGATTTGAATAGTGCCGGACGAAAAAGAAGCAACACGTCGATGAGGTATTTCCACTCCGCGCTACGCCTGGAATGTTGATGGCTATTGTGATGATACAATTCATCCAGATCACCCAATATGTCTGACTGGAAGTCCGGGTGACAGTACCATCTGAAAATGCGTTGGGCAAAGGATCGGATCATACGATCTTAAGGTCCAATGCGACCTGGGGGATATCCTGCCAAAGTTGACTGCGCATATCCTTGTTGTACTCCAGGGCCTGCTTACCAAAGGCTGTAATCGTGAAGTACCGCTTGGGTTTACCACCCCGGATAGCATTGATTTCACCAACGCGTGAATCCAGAAATCCCTTTTTTTCCAGCCGTCGCAATGCTGACTGCAATGCGCCTACACTCACCTTGCGCTTCAGCCGAGCTTCGATTTCCGTCTTGATGGCCACACCATAGGCTTCGTCGTAGAGAACGCCTACAATCAACATGACCACTTCTTCAAATTCTCCTAACTGAAATCTCTTCATTTTTCCAATGTCCTAAATGTAGTATTCGTAGGCAATACTAAAAAAGTTTCAACAATTTCCTAAATGCAGTATTGCTCATTCTTGCTGAAGAGGCAAGATTTGCTCGGTTTCTTGAGGACATTCAAACCTGGGGCGACTAACTTTTTGAAAATATTTGTTTTATTCCATAGGGTAAATGGTGGATTAGGGATCATCAATAGTGAAGGTACCTTGAATCTCCGGTCAGCATTGCACTGGAGGTATTTGATGGTCATTCGGGTTGAGTCCGGATGCGAGCGTGTAGATTTTTTTTGAAGACCCTAAAAATTGAAAGTCATGATACGGATAGTATTGAGTGTGATATTGCTTTCGGTTATTAATATAGCCGCATTTGCACAACAAAAACAAGATAGAATAAAGGTAAGCGGCACCGTAATTAGTGCCGAAACAGGAAAGCCTTTGGCCCAGTGTAATGTCTACATCGACGAGACAGGCATAGGAACTATCACCAATAATTCAGGTGAATTCGTTCTCAAGGCACCCGGTCAATTTTCATCCAATAGCCTGGTCATCAGCTACATTGGATACGAGTCATATCGAGCTAAGATTTCTGAACTTCCCAAACGTGACCTGGAGGTAAGTCTGGAGCTTTCTCAGGCCATCTTGGGTGAGGTCGTCATTGGTGAAGTATCCGGTATACTCTCCGAAGCGCTGAGGCGGAAGGATGAAAATTATCCTACTGAGGGAAAATCGATGACATCGTTCTATCGGGAAGTGGTAAGGAAAAACCGCAGCTACATGGAGGTGTCTCAGGGCATTCTGAACATTGCCAAGACGCCTTACACCACAGGCAGCAAAGATCAATTATATATTGTGAAAGGAAGTAAGAGCGAGAACTACAGTCCAAAGGACACCCTAGCTTTCCGAGTTGCCGGTGGTCCCAATGTCATGTTGTTGCTTGATATTGTGAAGCGACCTGGTTTGGTTTTGGATCCCGATATCTTCGACCAATATCAATATGTCCTACTTGGTTCACAAATCATGGATAACAAGAGCAACTATGTGATCAGGTTCCAGCCCAAAGAAGGTAACATCGTGCCGCTATTTGCAGGTACCATTTACGTCGAAAAAGAAAGTCTGGCCATCTCCGGTTTGAAGTTTGGCTATGACGACCGAAACATGGAACTGGCCTATCGAAATTTGGTGAAAAAGCAGCCTGCAACGGTAAAGGTTAAGCCTGTAGCGATCAACTATGAGGTCCAGTATCGCGAGGTGGACGACAAGTGGTACCTCGACTATGTGCGAAATGAGGTAGAAATGAAGATAAGGTGGAAGAAAAGACTCTTCAATTCCACATTCCGGGCCGTAAGTGAAATGGTTGTAACTGACAAGGACAACGGTCAGAGCCTTGATCTGAACAGAGAATTGATCACCCGGGAGTGGGATCTCTTCAGCGAAAAGGTGATTTCGGTGACAGACCCTGCATTCTGGCAAGAGTATTCCATCATTGAGCCGGAAGATGACTTGAAGAAAGCTATTTCGAAAATCAACCGCAAAAACAGCAAAAATTGAACCTGGTAGCAGAGCATACCGTAGCGCGAGAAGGGCTTGTGTCGCACGACAGACTGTCACGGCACGAGTCCCTTTTCAAAACCTACTACAAACCGCTGGTTGTGTATGCGATGCGACTTACGAATGACAAAGCTGAGGCCGAGGATGTGGTACAGGATGTCTTCGAGCGACTTTGGCAACAAGGTAGCACTGACCATATAGACATGGTCAGTTACTTATTCACGGCAGTAAGGAATGAGTGCTTCAAAAAAGCGAGGCATTTGAAAGTGGTAAGAAAGCATCAGGCCCATGAGAAGTCGAGGACGGAAGCAGTTTCCCATGATCCACAGCATTACATACAGTTACAAGAGGTGGAAAAATGTCTCAGCAAAACACTGCGGGGATTACCCACCAGAACGAAAGAAATATTTCTGATGAGTCGGGCGGAGCAAAAAAAGAATAAGGAGATAGCCGAAGTATTGCAAGTTTCAATCAAAACCGTGGAGTCTCACATGAGCAAAGCCCTGGCCTTGCTGAGAAAGGAATTGAAACCCTATCTCACAGTCATGCTGCTTATCTTAAATCAAGTACAATGAAGAACTCACAAGCATATCGAGAAGAGTTTTTGCCCATATTGACTGGTGAAGCTTCTGTAGATGAGCGCGAAGCTTTCTTTAGGTCTCTTGCGGATCATCCTGAAAAGGAAAAGAAGTATATGGAAGCTGAGGAGGAATGGAAGCTGATTTCCGATTTCATTTTGTATGATAGCCTGGACGGTGAGGCCGCCTGGCAAGCGCAGAAGAACCGAATATTGGCAAAACCTGAGACCCCGAAGTTGGAGTCATCAACAAACTACCTGAAATGGGCCGCAACGTTCATCGGAATTGTGGTGGCCGCCATGGTCTACTTCTGGACTGATCGATCGCCCGTTGAAATGGCTTGGTTTGAAACCTCAGCTGGCGAGGTCAAGGAATTTGTATTGGATGATGGTTCCAAAATCACGTTGAATGAGAACAGCAGGTACTCCAAAGACTACAGCGCTGGCAGGCGATCTATCCAATTGGAGGGGGAGGCCTTCTTTGAGGTTGTGAAGAGTAATGCGCCCTTCGTCATAGACGCGGCGGGTATTTCAGTAAAGGTTCTTGGGACCACTTTCAATGTACGTGCAGACGAGAGCTTTCAGGAAGTAGTGGTTGCTTCAGGAACAGTGGAGGTGTCATCTGCCAGAAGTGGTGAGTTAACGGTGTTATCTGCCGGAGATAAGGCCACATCCGACCAATTGGGGAATCTCGAGAGCGCAAGGGCTGGGAAAAACGAAATCTCCTGGTTTGACAAGAATCTGCGCTTTGAAGGTGAGCAATTTTCAGCGGTGCTGGCATCCCTGCAAAGGACGTACCATGTCAGTTTCCAGGTTGAGAATGAAGCGGTCTATGATTGCAAACTAACAGCTAACTTCGACAACGAAACGTTGGACGATGTACTTGCAACACTAGCCCTGATTTTCGATGTTGAATTTGAAAGATCCGGACAGCGGACCTTCAGGGTAATGGGAGCGGGGTGTAACTCGGAGTAGGGCAGGTCTCCAGGTAGGAATACTATCCGGAAGCCTGAAACCCAAATGAATTTGAGAATATCAGCGTGGCATTTGAGAAGCCGTCGACCAAATGAAGGCACTGTGGATATATCTTCTGATTACCCTGATTCATATTCAGGGAATTGGCCAGGACCAGAATCTTGCTGAAAGAAAGTTCAAATTCAGCCAAGGTAAAGTCAGGGCCTCTGCACTGCTGGGTCATATCGGTACCGTACTCGAAACCAATATCTCCTACAATTCCCGGTATTTCAAGGACAGAGAACTCGATATCGGGACTGATTCGGTATCGCTTTCGTCGATTTTGTCCTTGATCTTCCAGCGAGACTCCGTGCCATTCAAAGTCATTGGTACACAATTGGCCATCTATGACCTAGATCAAATACCCATCAATTGCCACAAGTCCAATTACGGAAGACTAACAGACCTGCTCACAAATCACGGTCTCGAACATGTCAATATCATAGAGATGCAGACCGGATTCAAAACTGTTTCCAATCAGGACGGGCAGTTTCGCATCGATATTCCGTGTAGCTATGACTCCATTCATTTGTTCATTTCAACGCCAGGGTATCGACATATCTACGTCAAAGAAGCTGTGGGTGCAGATATTGGCCAGCTCATGTTGGAGGGTACCTATGTTTCCCTACAGGAAATTGTGGTAAGGGGAGTTCCCGCTGAAGATATCATGATCAGGTCCTTTGATCGGATTGATGAGAACTACCTTGATCAGGAGTCTAATGCCGATGCCTTTTTCCGAGAAGCGATTTTCAGAAACAAGAAACTTGCAAAACTCTCTGAAGGGGCATTTAGGGTCCATAACCAGCCCTATGCAACAATGAAGAAAGGAACCGACCGGTTTCGTATCCGAAAGAGCCGACGTATCGTCAATAGATCCTTGTTGGATACCTTGGAATTCAAAATCAAGGGATCACTAAGGAGTTGCCTGGAATTGGATATCGTAAAGAATAGACCTGCTTTCTATGCCGGTACTACCTCGCTGGAGCATTACGATTACCATTACAAGGATATGGTCACAGACGGCGAAAGCCTACAGTATGTCGTTGGATTTGTCCGAAGACCTCGTTCCTCAAATATGCCCTACAAAGGCCAGATGAACATCGATACCGAGACCTTAGCCGTCACCTCTGTTACCTTCGAACTAGATGCCAAACAATTGAAGCGCCTGGCCAATCCGTTCGTGATCAAAGCCAATAGAGGGTACAGAGCGAAGCTGAAGTCTGCCAATTACTTTGTGAGCTATACAGAAGTGGAGGGCAGAATGGGCCTGAACTACGTTTCCCTGGAAACGGAGTATAAGGTACGCAAAGGCAAGGGTCCGTTTTCGATAAAGTATGAAACGCAATCCGAGTTGCTGATGCATTCCCATGTCCTTGAAGACGTCAGGAAAATTGATCGCACTGCGGCTTTCAAATTGGATCAGGTATTTCTGGATCAACCCCTGATTCTTGACAATTATTATTGGGAGGGCTTTGGCGCCATTCCCCTGGAAAGCTCACTTCTGAAAGCTTCCAAGATGCTCCGGATGTCGGATTGACAATCGTAGAATCGCCTCACAAAAGTCTTTAGATAGCCAAAAACGGTATCAAGGCAGATTCATTTTGCATATTTGTTTTTTTCCTGTATAATGGTCATATGAATCTATGATATGATTAAAAACCTCTTCCACAATGATATAAACCCAGTATTCCTAGCTACTACGGTAGCACTTTTGAGTTCATTCCAACTCCCAAAAACCAAAAAAACCAAGTTATGAAAAAGCCATATCTAACACTTCTTGCAGTCCTGTTTAGCTATCTGACATTGGCACAAACTGGCCACTTACTTCAGGGCATCGGCTCGGTAAATACAACGATGGGTGGCGCTGCCACTGGTCAACCGTTGGACATTTCCGGAGCGTTGCATTGGAATCCTGCGGGCATCACTACATTTGATGGAACTCAGGTCAGGTTTGATGTCGGCCTGTTTTATTCTTCACCGGAGGTTTCGTCCACCGTACCTATCGTAGATGAATTTGGGAACCCCACAGGCAATTTCTTCTCCGGCAGTACTGAAGACGATCGGGGGGTTTCCATCTTGCCGGCATTAGCTGCAGTTTGGGGAAGCGAGGAAAGCCCACACAAGTTTGGAGCCTCGGCTTTTGGCATCGCGGGATTTGGGGTGACCTTTCCGGAGAGTACAGACAATCCCATCACACTACCTCAAAGCATGGGTGGCTTTGGTAGAATCGAGTCCGACTACCGACTGCTTCAAATTAGTTTTACTTGGGCCTATCAAATCACGGATCAGTTTTCAATCGGTGTTCAACCCAACTTCAACTATGCCACCCTCGAACTTTTGCCCAACCCCACGGCAAACCCCAATGCCTCAGGGTATCCCTCTACCGGATCGACCACAGCGTTTGGATATGGCGGACAGGTGGGCGTGTTCTTCACCCAGAATGGATTTAATGCAGGAGTCTCGTACAAATCACCTCAGTTCTTCAGTGACTTCGATTTCGACAACACGCATCTCGATGGTAGTACGGCCTCAAATGCTTTCAATATGGATTATCCAGCCGTGATCTCTGTCGGCCTAGGTTATTCATTCAATGATTTTGATCTGGCGCTTGATTATCGGTATGTGGATTATGAAAATACCGACGGCTTTTCTGAGACTGGCTGGACTCCTGCTGCTTCTGTAACGGGTTTCGGCTGGGAGAGTATTTCGGTTTTGTCGGCAGGTGTTCAGTACACAGGAGTGGAAAGCCTGGCAGTACGCTTGGGGTATACGTATGGAAGTAATCCCATCAACGAGGAGGTGGTATTCTTCAATGTGCCAGCTCCGGCTATCATTGCCAATGGTTTCCAACTGGGTCTTGGATTTGAGGTGAATGACGATCTCACCATCGACGCAGGTTATCACTACGGCACGAGCAATGGCGATACTTCCGGGTCTCTGCTCAATCCACAGTTTATTGCCACAGCTCCTCCATTGGGCGCAGTACCAGGAAGCGAGATTTCCTACGACATGACCACCTCTATGATCCTGATTGGAGGCAGTTACAGGATCAGATAGCAGCTTGAGGGTCCTGGCGCAATAGAAGGCCTCCTTGCGGAGGTCTTTTTGCGTCTTTGGAAATTAGCGTTCAAAGATCCCCTTGAAGTGTTCCTTGTAGGCCACGGCTAGAAAGATATTTCCAACAAATACCAGGATAGATACTGGGTTGGGCGGCAAGAGGAAAGTGTGGACCAGGAAGATGTTTAGGGTAATAGGCCCCAATACCGCAATTGCGAGCGGTACATAAAATCCACTCAATAGCAATACACCACATAGGGTCTCCACACCTTTGAGAAGCGGGAAGAAATACCCTGCAACCATTAATCCACCCATGAATGTGGCTGGATCTCCCTCCATGGGAGGCTGGGGAATGAAATTGAGAAATCCATTCAGTCCAAAAACCAAAAATATGATTCCAAGTAAGTAGCGGACAACAGTTGCGGTGATCCGAAGGGGTTTGGAAAAAGAATCTGTGATTGCGCTCATAATTAGATGTTTTATACATTAAATGTAGCTACATAAATGTAAATAATCAAAGTTCGCCGTCATAATGTCTAAAGCTTATTTTTGCGCTCAAATAAGAATTGCGATGCCCTACAGAATCTCTCTCGTCATCCCCGTCATGAATGAAGAGGAAAACATTGAGCCGCTCTTTGAAAGTGTCAATGACGCCTTGCAGGGCTACGCCTATGAGGTCGTCATGGTAGATGATGGTAGCACAGATCAGACCGTGGCTAAGATCAAGGAGTTTGGTGATAGTCATATCAAGACCGTAGTACTACAAAAGAACTATGGCCAGACGACGGCTATGGCTGCAGGAATAGATGCTGCGGAGGGCGATTACATTGTTACTTTGGATGGGGATCTGCAAAACGACCCCTCTGACATTGCCGCGATGATCGACAAGTTGGAGGAGGAGGGTTTGGACGTGGTAGCCGGGATCAGAGCCAATCGCAAAGACGGCATGTTTCTTAGGAAAATCCCCAGTGGCATAGCCAATGCCATGATACGCAAGCTAACAGGTGTGTATTTGCATGACTATGGCTGTACCTTGAAGGTTTTCAAGAAGGACATTGCAAAGAACCTGGGTCTGTATGGCGAGTTGCATCGTTTTATACCCGTATTGGCGCAATTACAGGGGGCCCACATGGCTGAGATGCCCGTCAAGCACCATGCGAGGCGCTTCGGGAAGTCAAAATATGGCCTTGGGCGCACTTTCAAAGTGCTAAGTGATTTGCTGTTGGTTGTTTTCTTTCAAAAATACCTTCAACGCCCTATGCACCTCTTTGGCGCCGTCGGTCTCGTCACTTTTGGCATGGGGATGGTGATCAACTTATACCTGCTGGTGCTGAAGATATTCGGTGAGGAAATCGGAGGACGACCCCTTCTTTTCCTAGGGATTACTCTGGTGCTGGGGGGGATACAATTGGTAACGATTGGTATCGTTGCGGAACTGATTGTACGGACGTATTTTGAGTCCCAGGATAAAAAGACCTACCGCGTCCGAGAAATCCATCAAGGTGTCTGAACGCACGAAGCAGCTCTTAAAGACCGGGTTGAAATTTGGCCTTTCTGCTGCCGCACTCACCATTGTCTTTAGAAGTATTGACTGGATACAGGTCGAATCGATATTTCTCGAGCTCAAGCTAATTTGGCTTGTACCGGCAATTGTCTTTTTTGCTATATCCAAAGTCTTCAGCACGCTACGCCTGGGGGTCTATTTTGCCGCCATCGGCGTCGCTATCAGCACCCTTTACAATTTGCGGTTGACCTGGATTGGCATGTTCTACAACTTCTTTCTTCCCGGAGGAATTGGTGGTGACGCCTACAAGGTTTATTTGTTGAACGGTCAGTACAACGTCAAAGCCAAGTTGCTGGGTGCTGGTGTCTTGCTCGACCGCATCAATGGAGTAGTGGCACTGGCGTGTTTGGCAGGTATCGGGTACTGCTCCTTACCACAGGAGGCTTTTCCCAATTGGCTGTTGCCTTTGGTGCTGATAGCAACTGTAATGGCTTATCCTACCTATCAGGTAGGGGTCTATTGGCTTTTCAAGAGCTTTACAGGTATTTTCTGGAGAACAACACCCTTTTCATTTCTCACACAAGGATCCCAGGTCGTCTCGGCATACTTCATATTGCAATCGCTCGGTATAGACGAGCGCATATTGGAATACCTGGTATTGTTTCTAATTTCATCCATTGTGGCCGTACTACCGTTTACGATTGGCGGCATCGGAGCGAGGGAATTGACCTTTATCCTGGGCAACGACATACTAGGTATTGATCAGACTACCGCCGTGGCATTCAGTTTGATTTTCTTTATGATTACCGTGCTGGTATCTGCTGTAGGTGGATTCCTGCCAGCAAAGAAGGTGGATCAATCCTCCTCCAAAGACTCAAGCACATCCATTACCTGACCATAGTCCTTGAAGCCCGGACGGTCTTCTGGGGTGCCGGTTAGTTCAATGCCTTTGAAAGCCGCCAGGTCTAAGGCATTCTCAGCAGTAATGCCATAGCTCTTGATTAACCTGAGATTACCGCCATAGTAACACATGGCATCGTCTATGGCAGCGAACATTTCAGGATTGGAGGAATTGATGATAACCACTTTGGCAAGCTCGTCAAGGTAGGAGAGCTTGGATCGAAGCTTTGACAATGCTTCTTCGGAATCGATGGTGTGCCGAAAAATAACAGGCTTGCCCAGCAGTTGCACGGACTCAACAATATCCATGTTGTCTGTTTCAATAGCGTCGAGGTCGTAAGACAATACTGCGGTTTTGATTTCTTCCAGCGATGCATTACCAAATTCCCCGACCATGGTTGGGCCCTGTACCCAATTGGTAATCTCCTGAAACATATCGGCCGGAAGTCGATTTTCCATGGCTTCCGCAATGGGGAAACCTAACATATCCACACCCATACCAGCACAATAGCGTGCATCGCTCAAATTTGTGATATTTCCAATCTTGACGAATGTCTTCAGCATTTTACCAGTTTATTAACGTGCAAACATAATGATTAAGGCAAATGCAGGTGCCGGGTACAGTCGTCGATTCACTATTTTTGCACATTCATTTAGAAACGTAAACCAGGCTGTGAACCTGGCGAAGCGATTATGAGTAAGAAAGGACGCGTTTTGGTGGCCATGAGCGGTGGGATAGACAGCTCTGTGGCCGCGGTGCTATTGCACGAACAAGGATATGAGGTCATCGGCATGACCATGAAGACATGGGACTATGCCACCTCTGGAGGAAGCAAGAAAGAAACGGGCTGTTGCAGCCTGGATTCTATTAATGATGCAAGGAACATTGCAGTAAATCTCGGATTCCCACATTACATCATAGACATCAGGGACGAATTTGGTGATTATGTGATTGATCACTTTACCAATGAATACCTGGCGGGTAGAACACCCAATCCATGCGTATTGTGCAACACCCATATCAAATGGGACGCACTGCTGCGGCGCGCAGACAAATTGGGGTGTGACTACATCGCTACAGGGCACTATGCGAATATCCGACAGGAAAACGGGCGGTATGTGGTGAGTAAAGGTTTGGATGAGAGCAAGGACCAATCCTATGCGCTTTGGGGAATTTCGCAAGAGAGTCTCAGCCGCACCATGTATCCGTTGGGCAAGCTTCGTAAAACCGAAATCCGAAAACTGGCTGAAGAAAGGGGCTTTCACGAGCTGGTCAGTAAATCGGAGTCCTATGAAATATGCTTTGTGCCGGACAATGACTACCGTGGATTCCTGAGAAGGCGTGTGGACGGTCTTGAGGGAAGTGTAGCCGGAGGAGAATTTGTTTTGGAAGATGGTACTGTAGTGGGGACGCATGAAGGTTACCCTTTTTATACCGTGGGTCAACGTAAAGGCCTGGGAATAGCTTTAGGGTATCCGGTTTATGTCACTGAAATACAGAAAGATAAGAATCGGGTGGTGTTAGGAACTTTTGATGAGCTGAGTAGGGATGGGATGTACGTAAACCAACTCACTCTACAGAAGTACGAAAGACTGGAGCCAGGTGATCGAAAAGACACCATCACCAAAGTGAGGTATAATGATACGGGTAGTCCCGCGGTGATTGAGCAGGTCGGTGATACGATGAAGGTGTTTTTTGGAAATGGCGTATCTGCCATAGCACCGGGACAAGCAGCAGTCTTCTATGAGGGCAACGACGTCATTGGTGGCGGTTGGATTCATTCGAGCTTCCACCAGGCGCGGGAAAAGAATAAATCAGTAGTAGCTACCGTTTAGATATTGTGAATTTCAGGGTTTTCGTTTTGTTGATTTTCATTGGCTTTGGATGCGGGGAGGAAATTGAAAAGCCCAACCCAAACCTTTCCGGTCCGGGCTACTATCCTCTGGCCATTGGCAATTATTGGATCTATGACGTAGAGCAGGTAGTGATTACGCTGCTGGAGTCAGATACCTCCACTTTCCAACTACGGGAAATACTCGTGGACAGCATTGTTTCGGCACTGGGTGATGTGACTTATCTGATCAGTCGTGAAACTCGCTCGACACCGGCAGAGCCCTGGGAGGCGGATTCGCTCTGGACAGTCCGCAACACCAGCCAATCGGTGGTGGTCACCGAAAGCAATGTGCCTTTCGTAAAATTGGTTTTTCCAGTGGCAGAGGGACAAACGTGGGATGGTAACTCATTCAACAACAAAGGAAACCAGACTTACAGATTTGACTCGGTACTTGACGACGAGTTGCCAGGGGTATGGTCGGATGCAGATTCTGTTGCCTTCATTCGTACCATCATCAGCGATATCTCATCAGCAATTACTGGAACCGATCAAAGGAGCGAGATATATGGCGAAGGCGTGGGGCTCATAGAAAAGGATTACCTTCGGATTTCACTATGCACTACGGAGTGCGACGCAGGAGATACCTTGGGGGGTCTCAGGTTATCGCAAGAACTAATTGAATTTGGCGCGCTTTAAGATCTACACACTCACGCTTGTACTGCTAGCGGCATCTAACCTCGCCGTGGGACAGGTGAATCGCTACATGGTTTTTTTCGCGGATAAAGACTCTTCGGCCTTCTCCATCGATCGACCTGAAGAGTTTCTGTCGGCCCGGGCCATGCTCCGGAGAGTCAGGAACGGCGTGGCAACAACAGCAGAGGACTTTCCCGTGAACAGGGCCTATTCAAATTCGCTAAAGTCACTTGGCATCGCGACCTATTTCGAGAGCCGGTGGATGAATGGTGTTCTGGTGCAAATGGATGCCTCAAGAGTCGACGAAGTAGCGGGGCTCGATTTTGTGGACGGAGTGGAATTCGTCGCGCCAGGTGGAAGGTTGACCGTTGGTAAAGCGCCAGCTCCCGAAGCCAATCCCTTCAATCCCGTCGATACGGCCGACTTTTCCACGGATTTTCAGTTGGGGATGCTGGGTATTCCTCAAATGCATGCTGATGGTTTTTTTGGTCAGGATGTTCTTATCGCCGTGATGGATGGTGGTTTTTCCGGTACACATACATCCGTGGTCTTTCAGGAATTGTATGAGAATGATCAAATTGTCTTCACCCGGGACCTCGTTTCGGATGGCTATAATGCTTATCAATATTCAACCCATGGCACCTCTGTACTTTCCTGCATGGCCGGGGGACAAGGTCCGTCACTGAAGGGGGGAGCCCCACAGTCGAATTATGCGCTTTTTGTGACGGAAGAGGTACGCACAGAATATCGGGTGGAGGAATACAACTGGCTCTTTGCTGCGGAGATGGCAGATAGTATGGGTGTAGATATCATCAATACTTCCTTGGGTTATACGGACTTCGATGATCCTTCCATGAATTACGCCACTTCTGATATGAATGGTGAAACTGCAGTTATCAGCAGGGCTTCGGAGATCGCGGCGTCAAAAGGCATATTGCTGGTCACGAGTGCCGGGAACCTTGGCAATAGTTCATCATGGCAAATCATCTCGGCTCCGGCAGATGCCAGCAGCGTATTGTCTATTGGGGCGGTAGATCATAAATTGAACAAGGCCGGTCTTAGTTCGGTTGGGCCCACGGCTGACAATCGTCGAAAGCCAGACCTTGTGGCCCTGGGAGAAAATGCCACTGTTTTTTCCGACGATAGATTCAGGCTGGGAAGTGGAACCAGCTTTGCAGCGCCGTTAGTGACAGGCCTGGCCGCAGGTTTGCTATCAGCCAACCCGCAGTGGACAACGGCGGAAGTGATCTCACATTTGAGAGCATCAGGGACGCATGTGCTAAAGCCGAACAACCAGGTTGGCAACGGTATTCCAAACTATGAAATCCGTAAGACGGATTTGGTTCTTTCAAGTGTTGCCGAGCGTAGCCAGATCCATATCTATCCAAACCCCTTGCCGTCGGGGATGCAGCTAAACATTGACCTGGGAGAAGATGCCTTCTACACGGCTGTACTCGTCAATGTAAGGGGTCAGGTCCTGGCAAGATTTGACCTTGACCAGGATTCGAAAAAAATCGATTTGATGCGGTTTGGAAGTGGCAGGTACTTCATCAAGCTCCTTTCGCAACACAGTTCATCGATTCATAGCATCATCAAAGAATAACATGTCAAATCCACTTGTCTGTCCTTCCATACTTGCCGCTGATTTTGCCAATATTCAACAAGAGGTGGAAATGCTGAATCAAAGTGAAGCTGATTATATCCACATCGACATCATGGATGGTCAGTTTGTGCCCAATATCTCTTTTGGTTTCCCCGTGACTGAAGCCATTTTTCAGCACACCCGGAAGCCCCTGGATTTTCACCTGATGATTGTAAATCCGGATTTGTACCTGGAGCATTGCCGCAAAAGCGGCGCAAACATCATCTCCGTACACTTCGAAGCCTGCGATCATTTGCATCGCACAATAGGAGCGATTAGAGGAATGGGCATAGAGGCTGGCGTAGCCATCAACCCACATACGCCTGTCGAGGTTCTTCAGGATATTCTTCCAGACATTCAGGTGGTAATAGTGATGTCCGTCAATCCGGGCTTCGGCGGCCAGGGCTTCATTGACAACACTTACAACAAAGTGAAGCGCCTAAGGCGTCTTAGTGAGGACCTCAATCCGGAGCTGAAGATAGAAATTGATGGTGGCGTGAGTCTGGGAAACGCAAAAAGACTAACCGAGGCCGGGGCGGACATGCTGGTGGCGGGCAGTTTTGTCTTTGGCTCGGATAACCCCATTTCGACCATCTCCTCTTTAAAAAGCCTCTAAGGGCTGATGATCAGGAGGTTAGTCATCATTGTCGCAGTTTGGCTCTCGGCTGCATATGGTTTTGGGCAGACGGTCTACCGTGGTCAGGTTGTTAATGAGGACGGCAACGCTTTAGCCGGTGTCAACATCACCATACCGACGCTGAATCAGGGAACAACCACAGACGGTTCCGGGCGCTTCGAGATCACCATAGCTGAGGATACACTGACCTGCACGATTTCCTATGTAGGATATAAGACCATAACACTTACAGTGGGGGAGATGATGGCCCTTGCCGACAGGACGATTCGGATGGTGCCTGAGGCCACCGTGCTGGAAGAACTGGAAGTCGTGGAAGATCAGGTCCGTATTGACGCCGCACCGGTACTGAACATCTCCAGCGAGTCAGCACGATTGCTACCTTCGGCCTTTGGGGAATTCTCTCAGGTTCTGGCTACACTACCAGGAGTTGCCAACAATAATGAGCTCTCGTCGACTTATTCTGTTCGAGGGGGCAATTTCGATGAGAATCTGGTATACGTCAACGACATACCTATCTACAGACCTTTTTTGGCGAATTCCGGTCGGCAGGAAGGACTCAGTTTTGTCAATCCTGACCTGGTGAGAAATATCAATTTCTATGCAGGAGGCTGGGCTCCTAAGTATGGCGATAAATTATCTTCCAGTTTAAACATAGAATATAAACGGCCAGAGCAGCTTGAGGGTGCGGCTACTGTGGGGCTCCTGGGCGGCACAGCCTACGTTGGCGGGTATTTGCCAAAAGCACGTGCCAGTTATCTCGTGGGTGCTCGTCACCGGGACTCCAGGTACCTTTTGAATACCCTGGAAGTCGATGGGCAATACTTTCCCACTTTTTCTGATATCCAGGCCTTCAGCACCATCGACCTGAGCAAACGGCAGAGCGGTCAGATCAATCGTACAACCTTGTCCCTGCTTTTCTCTTATGCCCGAAATCGTTACCTCACGGAGCCTGCATCGCTGGAGACGGAGTTTGGCTCAGTACAACAGAATTTTAGACTTCAGACCGCTTTTGAAGGAAGAGAAATCCTGAATTACGACACTTTCCAGGGCGGGGCGAGGTTTTCACATCGCTGGAATGACTTTTTCAATACCGATTACATCACTTCGGCGGTTCAGACCTATGAACGTGAGGACTTTGAGGTGGAAGGAGCCTACCGCTTGTGTGATGTCGATAATGACCCCGGGTCGAGCTCCTTTGAGGAATGCGTGGTGACCAGGGGAGTGGGTACCAATTACAACTTTGGCCGAAACCAATTAGGAGCAACTATCCTTACACATGAAATCAGAAATCAATGGTTGATCAACTCCCAAAACAACCTGGAATTTGGCGGCAGCCTGACCTACCAGGCTATCGAAGATGAAATCGATGAGTTTGCCTTCGTGGACTCAGTAGATTTTGTCACGATCACCGAACAGATTCACAACAGCCTAGACCTAAACAGTTTTCAATATGCAGGTTTCATTCAGAATACGACGTTCTTCGGTGATTCAACCCACATCCTTACTTATGGCGTTCGTTTCAACTATTGGGACGAGAACAATGAGTGGCTGGTAAGTCCTCGTATGCAATATCTCTTGCGGCTATCCGATCGTACCAACATTCGCCTGGCCACAGGTATTTATAGTCAGCCACCATTTTATCGGGAGTTGAGAGACCGTCGCGGCGAGATCGTCGAAGGGCTCTTAGCCCAGAAGTCGGCGCATTTCATCCTGGGATGGGAGCAGGGGCTCAGCATTTGGGGCAGAGACTTTGTGCTCACCAGCGAGATCTACTGGAAGTTGATGTGGGACGTGGTACCTTATGACGTGGAGAATATCAGATTGAGATACTTTGCCAATAATGATGCAAGAGCATTTGCCAGGGGCGTGGACTTCAGGATTAATGGCGAGTTCATCAGCGGAACACAATCCTGGTTTAGTCTTGGTATACTTCAGGTGCAGGAAGACGTGGCAGGCGATAACCAGGGATTCATCAGAAGACCAACGGATCAACGCGTCAATCTCGGTGCCTATTTTGAAGATCACTTGCCGCTCGATCCTACCTTGCGGGTCTACTTCACCCTGAATGTGGGTTCAGGTTATCCATTTGGCCCGCCGGAGGTACCGGAATTTCGAAATGCTTTTAGTGGTGACGAATATTATCGAGTGGATCTGGGTATCTCCAAGCACTTTTATCCGAAAATCCCCTTTGTTCGGGAAATGGTCGTAAGGGCAGAGATGCTCAATGCGCTGGCGGCAGACAACACGTTGTCTTACATATGGATTGAAGATGTCAATGGCGCAAATTTTGCCGTGCCAAATTCATTATCGGCAAGGTTTTTGAATATTAAGTTTACAACGAAATTTTAATTCGTTCGATTACGTTTAATCCTAAATTTGCAGAAGACTTAATTACCGTTAAAATGAATAAAATCATGAAGCCTATTTATCTCCTGGCGATCGTTTCCATCCTAGCCTTTGGGTGTAGCAGGAGTGTCACAAGAGTAAGTCCCGACCAACAGATTGATCTGAGTGGCCGCTGGAATGATACGGATTCCAAGCTGGTAGCTGAAGAGATGATCAGGGATGTGCTCGGCAGACCCTGGAGAAGTGACTTCTTCGCTGCCAAGAGCAAGAAACCTGTCGTTATTGTAGGTATCGTTTCCAATAAGAGCTCGGAGCATATCCAATCCGAGACGTTCATCAAGGATATGGAGCGTGAGTTTGTTAACAGTGGCATGGTGAGGGTCGTCCAAAACAGTGAATTCCGCGAAAAACTGCGTGAAGAAAGAGCCGAACAAGGCGAATTCGCTTCCCCTGAGACACAGGCCAAATGGGGCAAAGAACTTGGGGCCGACTTTATGCTTTTCGGTGTAATCAACTCAACAACAGACTCTTACAAAAAAGAGAAAGTGGTCAACTACAAGGTGAATTTGGAGTTGGCGAATGTTGAGACGAACGAGAAAGTCTGGATAGGTGACAAGGAAATCAAGAAATACATTAAGAACTAATTGAGATTCGAAGAAGGTTCTCAGATGTGCATTGGCGCGTTTGAGGACCTTTTTGCTTATCATCCACTTCCATAGCTATACCGAATCCCCACCGTCTTATGCGTTTTAGACGATCCGCTTATGCTTTGCTTGGCCTTGCTATAATTCTTTCAGCCTGCGCTACGTTCTACGAGATTAATTACGACTTCAACCAGAATTTCGAACAGGGCAATATCGAGAAGGCCAACCAGGTCCTGGAAAAGAACAAGAAAAGACTCACACGGAAAACCACCTTCCTATATTCAGCGAATAAGGGGGTAGTGACACAACTCCTGGGCGACTATGAAATCAGCAATCAACATTTTGAGGATGCTTACCTTTTTGGGGAGGACTATCGTCGGAATTACCTGAATTTCGCGGCCTCATTCCTGGTAAATCCCACCCTCAATGAATACCCGGGAGAAGATCATGAGCACCTGCTGTTGCTATACTATAAAGCCATCAACTACTTGAAACTAAACGACTATGAAGCTGCCCTGGTAGAATGTCGAAGGTTGAACAACCGCCTCAATGCGCTAAGCGATAAGTATAAATCTGATAAGAAATACAAGAGAGATGCTTTCATCAATAACCTGATGGGCATCATCTATGAAGCGAGTGGAGACTACAACAACGCCTTCATCGCCTACAGAAATGCCTATGACGTCTACAAGGAAGATTATGCTGACCTATTCTTTGTTGCTATTCCTGATCAACTGAAACAAGACTTGCTGCGAACCGCTTACCTCAATGGTTTCAATGATGAGCTGTCATTCTACGAAAACGAATTTGGACAGCAATATCAGCACAAGCCTTCCAATAATGGAGATCTCGTTTTCTTTTGGCACAATGGCCTGGGACCGGTCAAAGATGAATGGTCGGTCAATTTTACCGTGGTTGATGGCGGACCTGGCATTGTGACCTTTGCCAATGCTGACATGGGATTTAGCTTTCCATTCACGTATGACTTTGATGACGACGATGGCCAAACCAAGCTCACAGACCTGGACTTTCTGCGTGTAGCCTTCCCTAAATATGTGGAGCGTGCACCTACTCACGAGCGTGCGGTGTTGACCATGGCTGGAAACCAGTATGACCTGGAACTTGCCGAGAATGTTAATGCCATTGCCTTTCAAGTCCTGCGACAGCGAATGTTGCTTGAGTTCAGCCAGTCTTTGCTGAGGGCTGCGCTGAAAAAGGCTGCAGAACAAGCCGTGGAGAGCGAGAATGAGGGCCTCGGGTTGCTCGTTGGCATTGTGAATGCGCTTACTGAAAAGGCAGACACCCGAAACTGGCAGACAATCCCACATAGCATTTACTACACCAGAATTCCATTGGAGTCCGGCAGAAACGAGCTGCAGATTCGACTCAAGTCCAGGGATAGGGGAGACCAGGTAGAGAATTTTGCCTTCGACGGAAATCGGGGCAGTACCGTCTTTCACACGTTCCAAACCCTATATTGAGGCTTCAGTCACCGCGCTTTTTTATTATGGAAAAAGTACTGTACTTTAGGAATTCCTAAATCAAGCGCATTCATGTTCACGGAATTTGAGATCGAAACCATGATGGAAATCCCTGAGATCAGGGAGGCAACATTTGAACTCAAAAAGGAATTTATCAAAAGCGAGGCTCCCTACCTGGAGGTTTCAGATCATGACTTCTTCTCTCTGGTCATGATGACACCAACACTTGGGATTGCACTGGCCGATGGCAACGTCAGCCTGTTTGAGGAGCTGGCACTCAACAAGAAAGCCCGAAAGCTCTCGAAAGGCGGCTACTTCATGAAGAAGGATCCTGTGGTTTATGCCATGAAGTTCTTATTGAAAGGCTACGACAAATGGTCAGAGAAATTTTTGGGGGTACTGAGGAAAGCCATCGAGCACTCATTCCACTACGAAGGCATTGAGAAAACCGAATCCTTTGATGACGGCGTGGACGTGACCTACGACGAATACAAAAAGGAAGTGTTGCGTACGCCATATATTCTCATTCGTTTCATTGCGAGCTTCTTCCTGGAAAGTGAGGAAGATATTATCAATGATAAACGACATGTGAGGAAAAGCGAATACAAGAGGATTCTGGAAATTGGAGAGGAACTGGGACTCTCCTTGATCCCGGTATTTCAGATGTTTTGTAAAACCTTCCAGGTGAAATAACATACAATAGAGTCCAAAGCGGCTCGTTTGCTTTTCGTATGAGGTCAAATTGGCTCCCTTTTTTAACCTGGGTGATTGTGCTCTTTACTTTCAGGTGCAATACCAGCGATGATGTCATGCCTATCGACGTCAGTCAGGACTCGACGATTCTCTCATTCTTTGAGGATGCTGCCAATGACAGTTTTTTGCTGGATGCAAGTGGAATCTACGCCTATCCAATAACGCTAAACCCTAGTGGTGCCTCAGGTGCCGGAGCAGTGGTTTCCATTTATTATAGTTTGTCCTTATTGGATGGCACGCTGATCGACAGCTATGGGGCCTCAGATGGCGACCCGCTGGTGATGCGACAGGGTGCCAATGCAATTTATCCAGTAGGTCTGGACGCCGGACTGGCACTGATGAATCAGGGGGAAACCTATGGCTTTGTATTGCCCAGTACGCTGGCCTATGACACAGTCAATTTCTCGTCGGTACCGCTGAATAGTATTGTCCAGTTTGAAGTCGAGTTGGTTCAGGTCAGAAGTGAGGGCGAAATTGGGATTGAGGAAGACACCCTGATCGCCAACTATATTGAAGATGCTTTTCTTGACAGTTTAGACCTGGTTCCGTTGGATTCCGTGGAATTCATCGGTCAAACCAATGCCATAGCCTACAAGCGGTTAGCCGCTGGCAATGGCACCATCCCTAGAAACGGAGAATTGATCAACATCAATTACCTCGGGAGGTTTGCCGGGCCAGACAGTGTTGTCTTTGATCAACGCTATCAGACGCAGCCCTTTGAATACACTTTCAATACAGGACTGGTAATCCCGGGGCTGGATATTGGCATAGGTGAGATGGAATTCGGCGAAAGGGCACTGATCATCATGCCCTCCAGTTTTGCCTATCGTGAAAGTGCCGCCGTGATCCCGCCATCCTTCGGCCCAACCGCAGTCGAAAGCAGGATCGTTCCCGATTATGTACTGAGGGTGGGTCCGTATGAGCCGCTTTCTTTCGAGGTTACGATCAGACCTAGCAATTAAGCGCCGTCGAATGCGTACTTTTGGCCGTGCACCGATCCCCTTGAGAAGAACACAACACTATATCATCCTTTTGTGGCTGGTCCTCTTTGCTTTATCGCCGTTGCAGGCACAAGAGCAGGATATTTATGAGCGATACAATATCTATCGCAATCCGGTGAGGGTCTTTCTCAACAAATTTTCGTGGACACTAAGCCTGGGCTATGGCAACACCAACTACCGTCACAACCTGGAAAACCTGTATTTCTATCAGGATGACCGGCAGCAACTTGTAGTAGGAAACCAGGAGGCAACCCTGCCGGTAAGGTTCAGCGGATTTAACAACTGGCTGAATGATCCCATGGCCTCGGATACCTTGCTCAACGACAACCTGTTCGAGGTTCCCTACAATTACCTGCCGAATCCGGTATTCAACGACACACTACGCAATTCCACATTTCTGCTCAATACCGATACGACGGAATTGAGATTTACGGGAATCGCACATAGCATACCAATTCAGTTCAGTGTCCACTACAACTACCAGGACTTTAGGTTTGGCTTTGGTTTCAACTGGGAGAAGCAGTTCGTTTCTGAGCTCAAGCCAAGTGCATTTACCAACGATATCAGACCCTATACACCCAATTTCAAGTCCACTCAGTTTACCCGGTTGTTCGGCTTGGTGGGCTACAAGTTTTATGAATACTGGGATTACACCTTCGTGGCTGAGGTGGAAATCGGCAGAATCACCGCAGGCAGACAATTCAACGACGCCAACATCTCCAGGGGTGTCTACACCACGGTGGGCGTGAGTATTGAACAGAACTGGTCGGAATACTTCCGTCTGATCCTTAAGCCGAGCTATGAGATTAAAAGCTATACCGTCAATCTTCCCGATGGGTCCGGCACTATCCGTCATGGCCAAAATAGCTTCTTCCTGAAGTTTGGAATTAGCATTAACATACCGGAGATACCAAGGTCACCCATGGCCGCTGATCATGTACAGTTGAAGCACGTAATTACTGATCCAGGTAGTGGCAGGCTGATCGAAGTGAGGGGTCAGCCCATATGGAAAAAACAAAATCCGAAAGTGGGAGAAAATCACAGAAAACTTTGGCGATACAAGCGAAAAAATAAGCGCAAACTCAACCCATACTAAAGCGCTTGAGGCACGCAAAAAATGATTAAATTGCGGGCTGTTTTACCTACATATTTATTCGATCTAATACATGTCAGACGGAGATATTGACAACGAGCAAGAGGGGTCAGGAATCGAGGATCACAACATCATTCCCATAAATATTGAAGATGAAATGAGAGGCGCCTACATCGACTATTCGATGAGTGTCATCATTTCGAGAGCCCTGCCGGATGTCAGGGATGGTTTGAAACCTGTTCACCGACGTATCCTCTACGGGATGGATGAGTTGGGGGTCAACTACAACCGGTCTTACAAGAAGTGTGCGCGTATTGTGGGGGATGTACTGGGTAAGTACCATCCGCATGGCGATACTGCTGTTTACGATACGCTGGTCCGAATGGCCCAGGAATGGTCTTTGCGCTATCCGCTCGTAGATGGACAAGGCAACTTCGGCTCCATAGACGGCGATTCACCGGCAGCCATGAGGTATACTGAGGCGCGCTTGAAACGGATCTCCGAAGAGCTTCTCGCTGACATCGGAAAGAATACGGTGGACTTTCAGCCCAATTACGATGATTCGGCCAGCGAGCCGACCGTACTTCCGGCCAAGTTTCCAAACTTGTTGCTCAATGGAGCATCGGGAATAGCAGTAGGTATGGCCACGAACATGCCCCCGCACAACCTCACCGAGACAATCAATGGGGTAATTGCCTACATCGACAACCGCGACATCGAGATCAGCGAACTCATGGAGCATATTACGGCCCCGGATTTCCCAACAGGAGCTTCTATCTATGGTTACCAGGGGGTCAGGTCAGCCTTCGAAACAGGTCGTGGCAGGATTGTGCTTAGGGCCAAAGCTGAGATCGAGCCGTTGCGCAACGACAAAGAACAGATTGTTGTGACCGAGATTCCGTACCAGGTCAATAAGGCATCGATGATTGAGCGGACAGCGCAGCTGGTCAATGAAAAGAAACTGGAAGGGATTGCAGATCTGAGGGATGAGTCAGACCGTAAGGGCTTAAGGATTGTATACGAGTTGAAACGAGATGCCATCCCCAATGTGGTGCTCAACAACCTTTACAAATACACGCAGCTACAGAGTTCATTCAGTGTCAACAATGTTGCCCTGGTGAATGGCAGACCCAAGACCCTCAATCTGAAGGAATTGATCCACTATTATGTGGAGCACAGGCATGAAGTGGTCACCCGACGTACGCAATACGAACTGGATGAGGCTGAAAAGCGTGCGCACATACTGGAGGGATATCTTATCGCCCTGGATAATCTTGATGCAGTGATCGAGCTCATCAGAAATTCTCGCGATCCTGAAACAGCCAAGGCCGGACTGATGGAGAACTTCGGCCTCACCGAAATCCAGGCCAAGGCGATTCTGGAAATGCGACTACAGCGGCTCACGGGTCTTGAACGTGAAAAAATCCAGCAGGAATACGAAGAGATCAAGCAATTGATTGAGCGCTTGAAGGCGATCCTTGCCAGTGAAGAACTTCGGATGAACCTTATCAAGGAGGAACTCATCGAAGTACGAGATCGGTATGGCGATGAGCGCAACACGGACATCATCCACAGTGCGGACGAGTTCACGGCCGAAGACATGATCCCAGACGAGGAAATGGCGATTATGATTTCTCATCAGGGGTACATCAAACGCACGCCGCTGGTGGAATACCGAACGCAAGGTCGAGGTGGTGTGGGATCAAGAGCAGCCAGCTCGAAAGACGATGACTTCACCGAACACTTATTTGTGGCGACGGCGCACAACTATCTCTTGATCTTTACAGAGTTTGGTAAGGTGTTTTGGAAGAAGGTCTGGGAGATCCCTGAGGGAGGCAAGACTGCCAAGGGCAGGGCCATTCAAAACCTGATCAACATCGATCCTGATGACAAAATCAAGGCCGTACTGAGGGTAAAGTCACTGACTGACCCTGACTATCTCAACAATACGTATATTCTGATGTGTACCAAAATGGGTACCATCAAAAAGACCTCGCTTGAGGCCTATAGCAGACCACGTCAGAACGGTATCAACGCCATCACCATCAACGAAAATGACCTGTTGCTACAGGTGCGATTGACCGACGGTGACAGTCACGTAGTGCTTGCTACTAATAGTGGGCGAGCCATCCATTTCCACGAATCGGATGTGCGAAGTATGGGACGTACTGCTGCGGGAGTTCGTGGAATTTGGTTGGATGAAGGATCGGAGAGAGTCGTGGGCATGGTGTGCGTCAACCATTCGGACAACCA
The DNA here is from genome assembly GCA_965601475.1 of Cyclobacteriaceae bacterium. Classification (GTDB taxonomy): domain Bacteria; phylum Bacteroidota; class Bacteroidia; order Cytophagales; family Cyclobacteriaceae; genus JAWPMT01. The sequence continues at coordinate 5,656,287 of OZ271832.1, forward strand.
GACCCTACTTGTTGTGTCCGAAAAGGGATACGGTAAGCGATCTGACCTTGGCGATTATAGAATCACCAAAAGGGGAGGAAAAGGTGTAAAAACCTTGAACATCACTGAAAAAACCGGTGCACTGGTAGCCATTCAGGATGTCAACGATCTGGATGAACTGATGATTATCAACAAGTCAGGAATAGCTATCAGAACACCTGTTTCGGACCTGCGCGTCATGGGCCGTGCCACTCAGGGTGTCAAGCTGATAAGACTCAATGATAACGACGAAATCTCGGCCATTGAGAAAATCGAGTTCATAGAAGATGACAAGGATCATGATGAAGCTTCTACCGGGGAAGTTGACAATGGTGAGAAAAATGATGAAACTTGAACTTAGAAACCTAACAAAGATGAGATCTATATTAACCATATTACTTTGTGGCCTGTTGGTCACCACCGCTTTTGCTCAAAAGAAACCGAAGCTGGCATCGGGTGAGAAAGCGCTGTCAGCAGGAGACTATGCAACAGCTCGTGACATTGCGGATCAGGCTTCTGAGTACGAGAAGTTGAAGGACAGTCCCAAAACCTGGTTCCTTCGTGCGCGTGTCTACATGGCGATCGATACCTCCGGTACCGACCTTGTAGATGATCCAATGGCCGAGGCCATGGCTTCTTTTGCCAAAGCGAAGGAAATGGACGGATATGAGAAGCTGAGCACACCCGGAGCAGGAGGATTGGGGCTACCCGTCTTCTTCGATCAGCATATCAGCAATTATTGGACCTACTATTTCAACGAAGGAGCTACTGCTTACGGTAATGAAGATTTTGAGTCTGCCGTGGCAAGCTTCGAAAAAGCACAAGTCGTCAATCCTGAAGACAGCAACGCCTATACCAACGCCGCCCTGGCTGCACATAATTCACAAATGTGGGATGCTGCAATCAGGAACTACGAAGGTGCCATCGCCAAGGGTGTAAAATCTCGTGACATTTTTGAACTGTACATGTCTGTATTGATCGCTGAGAAAAAGGATTACGACAAAGGTCTCGAGGTCATCAGAAAGGCCCAGGAGGTTTTTGTAGGAGACAGGGAATTTGCTCGTAGTGAGATCAACCTGTTGATACAGATGGGCAAGACAGAGGAAGCCCGCTCCAACATTGAGGCCCAATTGGCGGAAGATCCGAACAATACGAATTACCACTTCATCTACGGGGTTCTGCTGGAAGAATCTGGAGATCCGGAGGGAGCAAAAGCGGCCTACAAGAAGGCCATCGAGGTCGATGGATCGAACTACAATGCAAACTTTAACCTGGGCGTTCTCCTGATCAACGAGGCGACTGAGGTGATCAAAGAGAGTAATAACCTGGGCATTACCGATGCAGACTTGAAAAAAGCTGAAGAGCTTGAGCCAGTGATCGATCAGAAACTGAGAGATGCACTACCACAGTGGGAGAGGGTTCATGAACTGCAGCCTGACGATGAGACGGGTATGACTACACTCCGATATATATATCTGCAACTCAAGATGACCGACGAGGCAGAAGTAATTCAGGGCAGGATCGAGGCAGCGGGAATCGAATAAGCGCCACGAAAAGACACAAACTTCACAAAGCCATGTTCCTAGGAGCATGGTTTTTTTTTACCCATTCAGCAGTGCAATTTCCTGCTTATTCACCTGGACTTAATTGTTTCGGGGCTTTAGGTCATCTTCGTTTAAGTAATCGAAAAAAACGAGACCTATGATAAGTGTTAGCGCCTCAAGCATGGATGAATTGAAGTCTTTCTGGAGAAAGATGGAAGGGGATTACCAATTGATCCAAAAGATCCATTTGGACTCAGTCTCCATGGACTATAAGATGACCATCAGTAGCCTCAACAGGAATGACATCAGCCCTGTATTGAAGAGCATTGCTGAAAAGGTCTTTGAGGCCGACAGTATGGTACATGATGTATCCTTCTTCGAGAACCTTACCTACAAGAATTTCTTACGTAAAGTGGAAGAGGAAATCTCAGGAGCAAGGAAGTACCCCGGTTTGAGCAGATTGGTTTTTGTGTGGAAAGAATTGCAGCAGATGGAGAAACGTATGCTTTTCGACTACTTCCAGGAATTGCTGGAGGTCTCAGAGAAAGATCTAGGCCCCATTGAGAAAGTTAGTTAATCAGTTATTCAACCCTTAATACAGAACGCTATGCGAATAATCCGTTACATTATCAGTTGTTTCTTTGAGAAACCTTCACCTTATCAATTAAGAAGAAATAAGAAGAACCCTGATCTCTACATGATCTTCTTTCAGGGCAAGAGAATCTATGAGGGTAACTATAAACGTTGCCAGGAGTTCATCAACGGGCGCAAACTTGAGGTCAGCCCGACATTATATGGAGATTAGTCAAAAGTAGTTTTATAGATCGTTTTTCAAAAAGCTTCTTGTAGGAAGCTTTTTTTCTGTTTTTGGTGATTTTTCCCTTTTTGACGTAAGGTTTTTGTTTTTCAAGGCGTTATATACACTGAATATGTGAAACAAAAACTAGTGTGGGTATGAAAATTGTGAGTTACATTATCAACTGCTTCTTCGGTAAGACATCATCCTACGCCGTGAAGAGACACGGTGAAAAACCAGATATATATCAGGTCATCTATCAGGGCCTCCCGATCTATGAAGGTAGCTACTCCAGCTGCCAGGATTATATCAGTAAATGACTTTGTTCGAATCAGCTATGTAATAGGTAAAGCCTCCTTTCGGGAGGTTTTCTTCTTTTATTTCAAGATGTCTTAGGGCATGGGATGAATGGTGATGCTGAAGTCTCTGATCATCGTCCTCAGCAATTCAAACCATCGCGGCAGTCCTATCCTTTTTCGAATCCCACCGTAGGTTCTAAGGCACTCGGCACTTATTGCCTTACTCAAAATCCTCCCACCAACGCGTTTTGATTTCTTCATCAAGGCCACATACCTTTCCTATCTCTGGCGTGACGATAGCAAGGCCTGTTGATTGGGCCTCACGAACAAAACGTTCAATAGGATCTTTCCAGTGGTGAAGGGATAAGGTGAACCCACCCCAATGCACGGCCATGGCTTTTTTGGCTTGAGCTTCCAGTGCAGCCAGAACGGCTTCCTCGGGGTACATGTGTATCTTATGCCAGGCTTTGTAATACTGTCCGCACTCCATGAAACCAAAATCAAAGGGTCCCAGTTGATCCCCAATCTCTTTGAAGTGGCTACCATACCCACCATCCCCGCTCCAGTAGATGTTTTCATGATTAGACCTGAGGACCCAGCCACACCAAAGGGATTTGGCCCTGTCCTTAAGCCCCCTGCCCGAAAAATGTCGCGATGGCGTACTGGTAATGGTGATTTCACCGCATTCATACTTGTCCCACCAGTCAAATTCTCTGATTTTTTCTGAGGCGATGCCCCACTTTTCCAGGTGTCTTCCCACCCCAAGACATACTAGCCATTGGTCTACTTTCCCTTGAAGTTTTTCGATACTTGCCAGGTCCAGATGGTCGTAGTGATCATGGGTGAGTAGCACAAAGTCAATGGGTGGAAATTCATCAATCAATTCAAGAGTGTTGCTTGAAAATCGTCGGGTGCGCACAGGTCCGATAGGAGAGGCATCAGGCCCCAGCATGGGGTCAATCAGGATAGTCAGATTGGCCATTTGCAACAATACTGCTGAGTGTCCGTACCAAACGAATTTCGTTTTTCCATCCCTATCGAAGGACTGACGGCCAAATGGAGTTACTGGAATCTCCTGCTTGGGGTCCCGGTCCTTTCTTCCCTTGAAGTTCTCCTGTATTAGTCCTGGTAGACTCTTCAGGTTCACATCCATGGTCGTAACCTCCTGGTTTTCAAAGATCTTACCATTCCATTGTTTGGATCTCTTGTACTGCTCCTTGTGTTTTTTGGTTATGGACCCTCCGAATTGCCTGATCATATGCAGCTGTTTTAAGGTTGTATCACTTCAATATAGGAAACATACGAAGAAAGAATCTGAATAGCATGTATCTGAAGTGATGAGATGAGCCTGGACAACAAACCTGGCCTTGCAGGTTTTCCTTCCAGTGACGAAGATTAATCTTCTTTTGGATTGAGACTTTCCACCTTAACACCACCACTGCCCTCGACCAATCTCCACAGGCCCTCACTGATCATGAGAGGCTTACTTGATTGGCAATGGTGGTATGGCTATCATTGACGAAAATAAAGGTTACATGAGAGGACTATTGCTTGCCACCTTTGTTGTGGGAGTGTTATCTGCAAAGTCACAGTTGCAGACTCGATACGAACAATCGGGCTTCAAGGAAACGGCTACCTATGAAGAAGCTATGTCATTCTACGAGACATTGGCAGAGAGGTATGAGGAAGTGTCGATTCGGACGCATGGGCCAACGGACATTGGCATACCGCTTCAGGTAGTCCTCATCAATACTGGAGATGAGAAGACACAGGAAGCTTTGCAGCAGTCAGGGAAAGCCCTTTGGCTCATCAACAATGCCATCCATCCTGGTGAACCTGACGGCGTGAGCGCAAGTCAAATGTTTGCCAGGGACCTCATGGAAAACCGTGAGAAGTATGAACAGATGCTTGAGAAAGTGGCTATCGCGATTATCCCATTTTACAACATAGGGGGCGCCTTGAACAGAAACACGAGCACCCGGGTCAACCAGAATGGCCCTGTCGAATACGGTTTCCGGGGAAATGCCAGACACTACGATCTGAATCGTGATTTCATTAAATCCGATACCCGCAACGCGCGTGCTTTTCAGGAGCTCTTCCAACGCTACGATCCCGACTTCCTGCTGGATACTCATGCCAGCAATGGAGCCGACTATCAACACATTGTCACCTTGCTTTATTCACAGAAAGACAAAATGGGGGGTGAGCTTGGGCAGTTTGTGGACGAGATATTATTACCGCATTCCTATGAGGGTATGAAACGGAGAGGCTTTGATGCCATTCCGTATGTCAACGCCTGGGGCAGGACACCCGATCAGGGTTGGTATCAGTTTATAGATTTACCCCGATACTCAACTGGCTATGCCGCATTGTTCCACACACCAGGATACATGAGCGAGACCCACATGCTCAAGTCTTTCCAACAGCGTGTCGAATCGACCTATGCACTCATGGAGACGATCCTGGAGTTGCTCAGCGAACAAGGGAACGAACTGATCCGCATAAGAGAAGCAAGGAAGCAAGCGGTCAGCAACCAGAAGGAGTTTGAGATTTCCTGGTCGGTTGACACCACGCAATACAAATCCCTGGAATTCCGAGGCTATGAACCCACCTATGTCGAAAGCGAAGTCTCGGGACTGCGGCGCTTGAAATATGACAGAGATCGACCTTTCACCCAGGATGTGAAATTTATGGATACCTATCGGGCGGACAAGGTTGTCAATGCACCGAAATACTATGTCATTCCGCAGCAATGGAGCAAGGTGATCGATTTATTGCAAATAAATCAGATTGAGATGTTGATGCTGGAAAGAGACAGTACCCTTGATGTGGAGGCCTACTTGATTTCAGACTACCAGACGAGCGGCAGGCCTTACGAAGGTCACTATCGACACTATGATGTGAAAGTGTCTCCCAAGCAGGTGACGGTTGACCTGAGAAAAGGTGATTTCCTGGTGCCAGTGAACCAATGGAGGAATCGCTATATTGTTGAAACCCTGGAGCCTGAAGCACCCGATTCATTTTTTTCCTGGAACTACTTCGATGCCATCCTTCAGCAGAAAGAGCATTTTTCTTCTTATGTATTTGAAGATCATGCCGCGAATATCCTTGAGAAGAACCCGGATATTAAGCGTGAGCTTGAATTAGCCAAGGCCGAAGACCCCAAACTTGCTGAAAGCGCCTACGGTCAGCTTGAATTCATCTATCAAAGGTCTGTACACCCGAACCAGAGTACTTAAGATACCCGGTCTTTAGACTGATGGATTAATGATCTGGATCACGATCTTGAAGCTACGTACATCCATATGATTTCAGATAGGGAGGGGGGCCGAAACGAAGTATCTCGAATTTCTGCAAAATCGGTAACATTGATCGTAGGGTTAGCGTATCTCTTTTTTTCGGTTTGGGACCTCCCGATCCAGTTCTAAAATTTTTTTGAGGGTAGAAAGTCATTATTTGTGATTAAGAAAGCAGGTGTGTTATTCCTTGTCGTCATCGCTTCAGCTTCGGCGATATTCCTAATGGGTCTCTGGTGGCCACTGACACAAATTGAAGCACCCAGGGGACCTGGTTCGATCCTGATTCAGTCAGTCAATATTGTTGATGTGGTGTCAGGGGAAGTGTTGGTAGACAGAGCGGTCCTGATATCTGATAATCGGATTGTGGCGATAGATTCTGCCGTTGCCTCGATGCCCGACGTGGAGTTGATTATCGACGGAAAAGGCAAGTACTTAATTCCTGGACTCTGGGACATGCATACCCACTCAAACAAGTTGTCACCCTGGATACACCATCCATTGCTGATTGCCCATGGGGTGACATCCATTCGAGATATGTCGGGTCACCTCGGGGTGGATGATTCCTATTGGGCAGGTACCACGGATCGATTACGATGGAACGAGCTAATGGAAAAAGGAAAAATTGTCAGCCCCAGATATCCTTTGCAGAGCAGCTATCAGATAAATGGAGAGAATGCTGTGCCTGGTGGCTATCCTGACTTTTTCAAGATGGAACGCACAACCGACGTTCCTCAATTGCTTGAGTACTATCGAGAGGATAAAACTGATTTCATCAAGGTGTATTCGGAAATCAACCCTATGGTGTACCAGGAGTTGATGGCAACTGCACCTGACTATGGCATGCATGTGGCTGGGCATAAGCCTTTGGCCGTATCGCTACGTGACGCTGTGATCCTGGGCCAACGGAGCTTTGAGCACGGCCGGGTGTTCATTTTCGAGTGCTTTCCAGAAGCAGATGGACTTAGGACAAGCACTAGTCCCGTTAATTTCTACCGAGAACAAAAGTCGGAGATGATCTTGAAGTTTGATACCCTTGAAGCCATTGAATTAATGTCCTTGATGTCTACTCATCAATCCTATTGGGTACCAACGCTTCAGACCTTAAAAAGTGCGGCGAAGGCTACGGAGCCATCTTTTGTCAATACCCCCAACCTCAGGTTCATTCCCTCGATACAAAAGAACCTATGGTGGGATCCGGATATGAATGCTGCTGCTAAATACAATGAATCCGAGGCGGGTAAGGGACTTAACCAGAGGCTCCTGGGCCTTTCAAGGTATCTGGTGAGCCTGGCCCATGATCAGGGTGTCCCAATTATGGCAGGTACTGACCTGACGGACTCCTACACGTTCCCTGGTATTTCGCTGCACGATGAATTGGAAGAATTGGTAATCAGCGGATTGACCCCGTTGGAGGCGCTTCAGTCGGCAACAGTTGTGCCTTCCCATTTTGCAGGTGTAGCTGAACTCGGGCGCGTGGCGGAAGACATGCGTGCTGACATCATTTTGCTAAATGCCAACCCTTTGGAGGACATCAGCAATACGCGTTCCATAGACGCAGTATTCCTCAATGGAAATTACTATTCCAGAGACACGCTCGACGCAATGATCAGGGAGTCGGAATCGGTTGCTTCTTTATGGCATCTCAATTTCAAATACCTCTACGCACTCCTAGCCAGTCCCTTGATCAGAAAGCAATTAGCTGACTAGGCCTCTGTGGCGGCCCTGGCTAAGGACACGCGAAGCACTTTGCGGAGGTATGGATCACCCCATTTAAGCAACAGGTCCGGCAACTACAGTTTCGATATATTTCAAAATTTTATTTGGTTTGTAAAGAATAAGTTCCGATACTTGCATCACGATAAATGAACACAATGAAACAGCACATACTACATACATATTCATCTCAACTGGGAGAAAAACTCGGTTTTGACAGTATGAATGAGCTGTGGCTTGGTATAAGTTGACTTTTCACTTGATGAAAATATACGAAACCCAAGCCTAAAGCTTGGGTTTTTTGTTATATACTGAAAATTGCGATATGAGGCATAGTCAAAATATTATTTGGTTTTTGGTCTGCTTTCAGGGGGAGAGGTACGCCCAATTGAGTCTGAATTCCCGGAAGAGCAGAAACGGAAGTATAGGGATGCGATAAGGCAGAGGTTTCATCATTTCATGATGAACCCTGGCCAAATCGGTCAGGGTTTTTTTATGCCCAATATTCCCCCAGTATAACCCAAAACAGATGCAAAGCGGGTGTCTGTGCTTGGAGAATGGTTGAAGGCCATACGTCAGATTCCGTTTGTCTGGCCATGTTGTGAAAAAGCTCCAGGCGAGGGTGGTCGTCTCAGCGGATCCTATTGATCCGGTATGGACGACTCAAGGAAGAATAGCTCCAACGGTAGAGCAGCAGGGTGAAGTCCTGTGAGTGTCAGTTCGATTCTGACTTCTTCCTCAAGTATTGTTTTGGATTCCGACACTGGCGGGATCTATGGTTATATGTTTCATTTTAAATGGTAGAGTAGTGACACTCAGAATGCTGGAACAATGCGTTTTAGATGCTGAAAGGGCGTTTGAGGAGCAGTTGTTTCTGGAAGGTAAGGGCTATCTGGAAGAAGCTCTTGCAGAGGAGCCTACCTATGGTAAGGCTCACAACCACCTTGGCTGGTTGTACATGTATCACTTGCATGACCTGGATAAGGCCGAGCGACACTTGAAGTTGGCGTTGAAGTATACGTCCAACTACAACGCTCCTTACGTCCACATGTCAACCCTCTTGTTTGATATGGGCAGGTTTGACGCGTGCGAGCGCATGCTGGAACAGGCGGACCAGGTGCCCGGGGTTGAAAAGTCTTTCATCTGTAATGAATACGGAAGACTGCATGAGGTGAAGGGAAGGTATCGTTCTGCCATCAAGTCATACAAGGACGCTATCAGGTGGAGTTTGAATGATCATGAAATAGCCATTGCGAAAGACAACATCAAACGATGTAGAAATAAGAGATGGCTTTTCATGTTTTGAAAACCACCCGGACCGGGGAGGGTATCCCCGGTCTGTTAGTACAACAGAATAAATAAGAATAGCACTATGAAGAAGCTACAGCACAGTCGTTTTGATCGGCGGCCCTTCCTGGCTGGTATGAGAAAGACCTGAAGGTTTCACTGAATGGCCCACTCAGATTAGCAGGAATCGGCACGAAGGAAAAATCGATTTTGAAATTTTTAATCTGACAGGTCATGACACCTTTAGAAATAGAATTTATTGAGAAAATAATAGGTTCGGATCAAAAACCATATTACTACTACAGGGATAAGTATGCCCTGCAACTCATCCAATATCATGTAAAGGACAGCATAAAAATCCATGAATTGAAGCGCTCCAGGTATCAGGGCTTACTGAGCAAACCTGTGGTTCGCGATGTGCTACGGCAATGTGGCGATCAGGTGCTCATTCCCAGCTTGTTGCACGCTCAACCCATGGAGGCAGGTAAGCATTTCAATTACACGCTTTCCAGGTGGGGTGAATATATCCCACACAGGAACGATACTTGGAATCAGACCAGCAGGCCGGGATTGAACCTTGTCTTGCAATTGAACTTTGACCCATGGCACAATTACAGGTACCATGATTTGATTCGCAATGACTATATGGCGGACCCTTTCGTCTTTTCTTGTCATCCCATTGCACTGAAACGCCAATTCACCATGGCCTGGGCCCGACTGGATATTGACCTGGACCAGGGGGAGATGCTCATTGAGGAGGTCCAGAATGACTGGTTGCGTGAAGTCAATAGGATCAAGAAAGCAATAGAGACATGTAAGGATCCGAGAGTGAGCTCCAAAAAACTGCTATGGTTTGCACTTCGACCCGAGGCTTTTGGCGAATACTTCAGTTTGCTTGAATCCTACCAAAACATCTGGGACGAGGCAACCCTGAGTCTTGCTGTGCATTTTGCTAAGCAGGAATTGGGGGTAAGCGATATTTACTATCATGATTTTGATAGTGGAAATCTCTTGAAAGGTTTGGAAGACGGAAAGCCACCAAGGTCACTCTACACAAAACTGCCTAAGCGTTTTTGTTTTGAGCAGACGGACAGGGCTCCTGAGATGATCCGCCGCGAAAAGTATGTGAGGCGAATCTTCAGGAAGCAGCCATTGCGGTGGTGGAAAATGAACATTTAAAAGAAAGAAATAATGGCAACTGCAAAATTATCAGGAAAGGAGTTGCGCCATATTGGGCTGCCTGAAGGCAGGGTCATTGGTACCGCCATTGAGGTGATGGAGAGACACTACAAGGGCAAGAGCAAAAAATTCAAACTGGAGCTATTGTCCAAGTTGGTCAACATGCCGGGTTTGTATGTCAAACACGACAAACTTGGCCCCATCGCCAAGAGTCTGATCATCAAAACAGAGCACAACGAGACTTTGAGCTTGACGAAGAAAAGGACGGACTATGCCATATTCGGAGCTGAGGGCATTGAAGCAGGCGCTGTTAATCAGATGGAAATCGCCATGAAGCTACCCGTTGCCACAGCCGGGGCTTTGATGCCGGATGCGCATCAGGGTTATGGATTGCCCATTGGGGGAGTACTGGCGACGAGAAATGCGGTGATTCCCTATGGCGTCGGGGTCGACATCGGCTGCAGAATGTGTTTGTCTGTCTATGATATCGGGGCTGGCTATGTGGCTCAGCACCTGGACGGGCTTAAGTCCTTGCTTTTGAACAATACAAGGTTTGGCAATGAGGCCTTCAAAAGACCGATGGGGCACGAGGTGCTCGATCGCAGGGAATTTGGGGAGATCAATATTCTGAAATCCCTGAAGGATAGGGCCTACGCCCAAATCGGTACCTCCGGGGGTGGAAATCACTTTGTGGAGTTTGGTATTGTGGAAGTCCTCGGTGAGGAGTCCGCTTTGCAATTGCCGAAAGGGAAATACCTTTCAGTACTATCGCATAGTGGTTCCCGGGGCCTGGGCGCGAATATCGCACGTCATTACACGAAACTGGCGATGGATACTTGTAAACTTCCAGCGGAAGCCCGACACCTGGCCTGGCTGGATTTGGACACGGAGGATGGGCAAGCCTACTGGATGGCGATGAACCTTGCTGGTGACTACGCCTCAGCATGCCATCATCAGATCCATGAGCGTATAGCCAGGGACCTGGGTGAGCGACAGGTGCTTAGGGTTGAGAATCACCACAATTTTGCCTGGAAGGAGCAAAATATGCAAGGTGAGGAGCTGATTGTTCATCGGAAGGGGGCCACGCCAGCAGGAGAGGGTGTCCTGGGAATCATTCCCGGTTCTATGACTTCTCCAGGCTTCATTGTCGCTGGAAAGGGAGAGCCAACTTCCCTCAAGTCGGCCTCACATGGTGCTGGCCGCGTGATGTCCCGCCGTAAGGCCAAGGAGACGCTCTCGCAAAAAGAGGTGAATCGGCATTTGCGGAAATCCGGGATAGCCCTCTTGGGTTCCGGGTTGGACGAAGCACCGATGGTATATAAGGACATCCACAAAGTGATGTCCTATCAAACCGAACTCGTCGATGTACTGGCGTCCTTCACACCGAAGGTTGTCCGCATGTGTGGCGACAGAAGGTTTGGAGAAGTGGACTGATAGAAGCAACAGCCGGATAATGATTTGGCTGTTGCTTACTTGCTGACACCCGTTCGCCTTTTGACTAAGATTGGTGAGAACTGCATTTTCGGGTCTTTTCTACCGCTTTTCTGCTCAAAGCCCTTTATTTTTCTTGAAATCGGATTGACCATGACAAAGAAGGGGACCGCTTTTCACTATCGCACCTGCAATCTTTGCGAGGCCATGTGTGGCCTTGAGATCAAAACGGAGGATGGAGCTATCAGGCATATTAAGGGAGATGTGAATGATCCATTCAGTCAGGGGTATATCTGTCCGAAAGGCAATGCATTGCAGGATCTACTGAATGATCCGGATCGCCTTAGGAAGCCCATCAAAAAAACCAATGCCGGTTGGAAGGAGATCTCCTGGAAAGAAGCTTATGATCTTGCTGCGAAAGGCCTCAAACAGGTACAAAGAGAACATGGCAGAGACGCTGTTGGGGTGTACCAGGGCAATCCCAATGTGCATAACCTCGGTAGCATGCTCTTCGGCGGAATGTTTGTCAGGGCCTTAAAAACCCGGAACCGATTCTCCGCCACCTCCGTCGATCAGCTCCCGCATCATGTTGCTGCACAGTTTATGATGGGGCATTTGTTCATGCTACCCATTCCAGATCTCAACCGAACGGATTTTTTACTGATACTGGGCGCCAATCCCCTAGCTTCAAATGGCAGTATCATGAGCACGGGAGGTGCTGCACCACGTCTGAAAGCTATTCAGGAGCGAGGTGGGAAGATAGTTGTTATTGATCCCCGAAAGACCGAGACAGCAAAGAAGGCGGATTTTAACTTACACATAAGGCCCGGCACAGATGTCTTTCTGCTCGCCTCCATGATATACCTGCTACTCAAGAACGAGTGGACCCGGACTTTGCCTGAGTACATGAAGCATGCGGAGGGATTGATGGACTTGTTTTCAGGCTTTGATCCACAGGTGACGGCTAAGATCACCGGTATTTCGGCCAGGGACCTGTTGCAATTGACGCGATCATTTGCCGAAGCAAGACGGGCCGTTTGTTATGGCAGAATGGGTATTTCCACGCAGCAGTACGGGGTTTTGTGTCAGTGGATGGTGAACCTTATCAATATCCTGACAGGAAACTTTGACCAACCCGGTGGAGCCATGTTCACGCATCCTGCCTTTGACGTGGTCATGCAGTCCCCTAAGGGAACCGCCAATAAGTTCAACAGGTGGCAATCTCGGGTTCGTGGATTGCCGGAATTCGGTGGAGAACTGCCGGTGGCTGCCCTGGCGGAAGATATGCTGGAAGCAGGTGAGGGGCAGATAAAGGGCATGGTGACCGTAGCGGGTAATCCGATCCTGTCTACCCCCAATGGCCAACAATTGGATAAAGCATTCGCTAATCTTGACTTCATGGTCGCCATAGATATTTACCTCAATGAGACCTCCAGACACGCAGATGTCATTCTCCCGCCCACGAACGGCCTGGAGACCCCTCACTACGATGTTGTCTTCAATGCCTTGGCCATTCACAACACTGCCAAGTACTCTGAGCCCCTTGTCAAAGGCGTAGATGGTAGCCAGGCTGACTGGCAGATCTTCAAATCATTGATCCAACGCCTCCGGAAACAATCTCTTGCTGAGCGCGCGATGTTTCCATTCCTGACGCCGGAAGCTATTCTTAACCAAAAGCTCAAAAAGGGACCCTATGCGCTAACCTTGAAAAAACTAAAGGAACACAAGCATGGCCTTGACCTGGGCCCTTTGAAACCTGCATTGCCGCAGCGCTTATTCACCCAAGACAAAAAGCTGGATCTGGCACCCGAACCTTTCCAGCAGGAATTGACGGAGGTAGTCGCCAAGCTGCAGAACTGGCAATCAGATTCGCTTTTGCTGATTGGCAGGCGACATCTGAGAAGCAATAACTCATGGATGCACAATTGCGAACGGCTGGTCAAGGGGCCAGAACGTTGTACCCTGATGATGCATCCTCAGGATGCCGCAGATCGGGATCTCAAGGATACGCAGCAGGTGGAAGTCACCTCCAGGGTAGGCAAGGTCCATCTGCCAGTTGAGATAACGGACGAGATCATGCAGGGGGTTGTGAGCATTCCCCACGGCTGGGGGCACGACAGGAAGGGAACCCGCTGGAAGCTAGCGGAGCAGCATGCGGGGGCATCCATCAATGACCTCACCGATGACCAATTGATCGACGGTTTCTCCGGTAATGCAGCCTTTTCAGGCGTTCCGGTGGAGGTGAAGTGAGGGACGGTAGCGACCTTACTATTCATCGAACCTTTGCACTACAAAGGACTAAGATTTACTTCACCAAATTGACTGAAAAGACCTCTCCTTACCTCGAGGTGACAGGCACAATACCTAATAAAAAAGCCCCTTTCGGGGCTCTATATTCAAGACAAATAGGCTTGCTTGATATGCCAGGCGATATCAGGAATTTTCCTTGGCTTCACAGGCTCACCTATGGTATGAAAGGTCCATACTTCACCTGATTTGACAAGTTTGCCCATGATCATCGACACATGTCCCTTGAACTTCTTCTCAACGGACAGGTTAAAAGTTGCCAGCGTCTCCTCGACAAAATCCGGCGTCCCCTCATAGATTCTCAGTTTGGAGTAGGGGATGTCACCAAAGTCCTGGCCCTGATAGGAGTTCAAATACACAAAGATCGCATCTACCGAAGGAGCTATACTCTGCAAGTCGATGGTGATCACTTCATTGTCAAGTCCGTCGTCGCCTTCCAGGTCGCCGGTGAGGTCATCCCCTGAGTGATGGATAGACCCGTCTGCCGAACGGAGGTGACGAAAGTAAACCGTTTCCCTCAGTTCACCTTGGGAATAGGTGCTGACCGCACCATCCAGGTCTACCGCGATGGTGTCACCAAGCAACCCCTTGAGCATGCCTCTTCTGGGGATTGCTCCCCAGTTGAGACCGACACATATATGCGCCAATTTTCTGCCTTCTTTTTCCAGCCGAATGGAAGTTCCCTTCTTAAGGTTTATTCCGGTTTTTTTATCTAATGTTATCATCAGGCGTAGATGTCAACATAACCTTGGAGACCTTTTTCCGTGGAGATGCCCACAGCATTGAATTGCCATTCGGATCCGTCCTTGACAAGCTTGCCAAATTCAACTTCAGTAGCTTCTGAATAATCCACATCCAGGTTGTAGCGCAGGATTTCCTCGTTGGTTTCCACATTAACAATTCGGATAAACGCATTCTCCACCATCCCGAAGTTGTGCTTTTTGGTAAACGCATCGTTGATGGTCACAACAAAAAGCATCTCCTCGACTCTGGGGTCCACGTTGGTGAGGTTCACGAGAATCATTTCATCATCGCCTTCGCCCAGCCCTGTCCGGTTGTCTCCGGTGTGTTCCACCGACCGATCCCCTGACCTCAGATTGTTGTAGAAAACAAAGAAGTCGTCACCAACCAATTTGTTGTTGGCTGCCAGCATAAAACAGACTGCATCCAGGTCCAGGCTGTTGCCAGGTCGTACATCCCATCCAAGCCCAACAAGTATTTTGTTAAGCGACGGTTTTTTCTTGGTAAGGTCGAACGTATGACCTTTCTTCAGTTCAATTGCCATTGTTGTAGTGTTTAGTTAAGAAAAAGTAAAAATCCCGGTAAGCGACTTACGTCATTTCCCAAAGAAATTCTTGATCCGGTCTGCCTGTTCTGAAGATGGTTCTGCCCGATCTTCATTTTCGAAGAATTCGTCTATTTTGGTCTGGGCCACGTTTTGCATGGCAAGGGCTTCGAGGCGATCGGACTTTTGCCTGGTCGCTTCGTAGGAAGTGTTGCTTTCAAAGAAGTGCTGATACTTGACCTGCAGCTGGTTGATGGCTAACTGGTCATCCGCTTGTTGGTCTTCCTTGATTGACGCTGCTATTTCTGAGAGGTCGTTGGGAGGGGTATTTTCTGAGATGGCTACTTTCGTGAGTTCCTTGAGCGCCTCAGTCTTGTATTCCGCTTCATTAATGGCTTCCTGGTGTTTAGAGAGTTCGCCACTGTTTTTCAGCAGCATGAGGCCTTCCATTATTTCGGCATATTGCTGTGAAGCATTGGCATCAACCTCGCCAACCTCCACTTTGGCGATGATTTGATCTCTGTTGAATTCCAGCTCATTAAGGCGCTTTTGAAGCTTTATCCTGGACTGGTTGATAGAGGAATGAAGCTGCTGATATTGCGTGATTTTGTCGGCTACGACTACAAGTTCCTCAAAGAGGCTTCGTGTCTTGAAATCTTCCTTCCTGGCGTGCGCTCTCTTGGCTTGTGCTTTAAGCATTTTTTCCTGGTCTCGGAGCTGAAGGAGTTTGTCCTGTTGGACGATCGTGGTTTGAGAGATGGAATCGATTTGTGACTTCAGTGTTTCGATTCCTTGTTGGAGTTCCTGGAGAAGCTGATGGACCCGACTGGGGGGTTCATCATCGTCTTCGAGCATTTGGGGGAGTTTGTTGAACATGGTATCTAAACTTTGAATATTCAAAAAAAAACTTTGAATATGAATATTTATACGGAGCTATTTTTTGGAAGGTTGCATTTCCTTAGAATATTCTAGCGAGGAGGGTCGCGGATTTTCTCCCCACATCCGCTATGATCCGAAAGCCTTGATAGCCACATCCATGAGATAATGTACAACCCCCAACCAGATGATATCCCGGCTCCTGTAAGCCGTATAGAGAATGAAAGTGGTCAAGCTGCCGGTCAGCACAAAGAACGTGGCGATGTGACCTAAAGCGTCTCCTTCGGCGAGGGATCCCGGAACATGCGCCAATGCAAATAGAACTGCAGGCAGCCCAATGGCCCACTTGATCCCTGCAGCCCATTTCAATCTTACGAAAAGAAAGGCCAGGGCTACATTTTCGAAGAAAACCGCCGGGAAATTCGACAAGGATT
The DNA here is from genome assembly GCA_965601475.1 of Cyclobacteriaceae bacterium. Lineage (GTDB taxonomy): Bacteria > Bacteroidota > Bacteroidia > Cytophagales > Cyclobacteriaceae > JAWPMT01. The sequence continues at coordinate 5,672,755 of OZ271832.1, forward strand.
CCACCTGGAGGGACGAAGCAAAAATTTGCGGGATGCGTGTCCATTCGCCTCTGATTCCTGTGAAGATGAAAATACCAATGATCGAAGCCACCAGGCCAAATCCCAATTTTCTAAAAAGGCCATGCCGAGAGATGAAGATTGTTTTTGAATTTGCTTGCGAATGAGCAGCACCAAAAAAATGGGTGAATAGATAATCACATTGTTCATAGGCCAAACAACCAACTGGTTTAACAGGGTGTGCCTGGCTTTGGGGATCAGGAATCCTGCGGAGAATAGCTGACCTATTCCGATTACTGCAAGGCAAACCAGCAGGCCCAGTCCGAATTCCAACCAAGGACCAAGGGGGGCAGGGATGGGCTCAATACGCCAGGATTTACCTCTTTTGTCCAGCCAGAACCACAACAAGCATATGGCTAGGTAAGCCGATGTCAGTGGAACCATGAAAAAGGCATTTGATTGCATGATCTCTTCCATAACTACTGTCTTTTACGTTCAAGGATATCACCATAGGTAGTCACTTGATGTCCTTCTTGCTCCAGGAAGTACTTAATGTGGGTGACATGTGCACTGCCAACCGTGAGTAGGATGTTCTTGGCTTTGTTGGCCATGGCAGTTTCAATGATTCGCTTCGCCATGATCTCGTTCCTTTTGAGCCAATATGCTTTGACGAATTGGGCCTCTTCTGACCTGGGAAGTTTGTTCGGTAAGTCATCTATGAGTTCAGAAAACGCGTTTTGAAACTCATCCCCATTGATGAATTCGATGAGCATGCCGGCCTTCTCAGCCTTCTTGTATTGCTGCTGTATTTTCAGATAAGTACGGATGGGCTTCCACTTCAGCGTGAATAATAGCTTCTTCATGACTTTGCTGTTGGCAGTAAGAAACTGCTGTTCATCTGCTCGATAGTCTATTCCATGTAGATAATCGATACCCAGATCGCGGGCTGCAGGAAATAGCATCAACCCATACTCCGAGTTGGACTGATCCCGATAGTGCCTGGATAGAAAACCCAATGAATCTCCATCCTCCAACGCTTGAAACCAATGATAGTAGCCATTCCAAAAATCGTAGTTGGAGAAAGCTTCTGCACCCTTCCTGAGCTTGGAATTACCTCCAAAAGCATCACAAGACCCGGTTGTTTTCAATGTATCTCTGAGTTGATCGGCCTCGGTCATGGCACTGGCTGAAATCTCCCTCAAACTTGAATGATCATGGGTAGGAGTTGCTTCGATACAGATGATGTCTGGATCTAGCGTCTTGATATAGGCCTGTACATCATCAAAGCTTTGTAAGTGCTGATATTCTTCGCTGAAGCTGTGAGCGGTTCCGATAATGTGGACCTGAAGTTGACCTTGAGAGAATCCGGTTACGCCGATGAGCAGCAGTAATAGGGAAATGGCTGTTTTCATATGTGACTTTTTTCGTTCAAAGCAAGAGGGATGCCCATTGGGTACTTCCGGATGTTGTCTCAAATCCGGTTTCGGATGTCTGAAATCGGGGTATTTGCGCTTGTGACTTTGGAGCTGGGTTGTCCGAATCGCCTATATTCAGGTCTGAAATCTGGCACCTCATGCGGCTATCACTCAACTACGAATTGCTGAAAAGCTGGAAGGCCGTTGTGCTGACTTCCGCAGGCGTGGTATTAACCTATCTCGTATTGGTATACTTCCATCCTGAGAACCTGGGATGGACTGCAAGCGACAATTTCTCCTGGTCCAATTTGTTGCTGTTTGTTCTTGTTGATCAAATACTAATTGAATGTGTCACAGTAGCGATCATATTTTTTCTCCTGAGTATTTGGGCCAGGTATTTTTCCCCTGATGAAATTCATTTGAGGCCCAAGGAAGTGCTGCGCTACGAACTCATATTTCTCCCGTTGCTCTTACTGGCATTCTTCGTTTTTGCGCCGTTCACGTTGACCATTCGGTTCTTGTATCATGCACTACCACATCCGGATTGGTCGACGTACTTCGAATCGTATTTTTACAGCACTGAACTCTACCTCGTATACTTGTTTCCTTCTCTTTTATTTGGATATGGCATTTTGAATGCGAACCTGATCTTCCAGTACAACCAACAACTTGATGCGACGCAAACCGACCTGACCAAAGAGAGGACCCGGAGAAAGAGAGAGCGGCTTTGGGCCGCGGATGATTTCGGGGAGGTCTTTTTGGCCATTGACCAGATCCGATGGGTGGTGAGGGAGGAGAGAAGAACCTTCGCCATTACGGCTTCGGAAAGGTACCGATTGAAAGATAGCATTTCGCAGCTTGAGGAAAAGCTCGATTCGGAGCAATTCGTGCGTGTTAACCGAAGCACCATTGTTAACGTGGATTTTGTACAGAACTATTCGTTTTGGGAGAATGACAAATATGTGCTTCGCATGAATGATGAGAAGCAAACCGAGTTTGTCATGAGCAGAGACCGGCTCAACAAGGTAAAGCAAAAGCTGTTGGAGGTTTCGAGAAGGAATTGATGTGGAGTTACTTTGGCCTGCAATGGAAGCAGGTTAGATATGTCTTTCAGATGGAACGAAATGCCGGAATCTCGAATGTATCGTTAACGTCGACAATGGCAAAAGGAGGGAATGACAGTCAAGATCACCAAGTCATTCCGGCTGAAGTGAAGTGAAACGAGCGGAATGCCGGAATCTCTTCAAAGAGAAAGTGTCCCAGGACCTGCCGCTCTCTGGTATCCACCTTGAAGTGAACTATTCACTTAGAGTATTGCATAATAAATATCTGAATATAAGCAGGTTAATACAGAATGATGACTTAGTTATTTGATGTATATCCTTCTGATTTCACTTTCCGTGATACCCACACAATCGTCGGAGGCGATGACTTTCCAGAAATAGTAGTGCCCCGATTCCAATCCATCAACGGAGTAGTTGATTTGATCGCTGTCGCTGCACCAGATTTGAGTGGCTACCACTGCCAGTAGGAGTGTCACAATGGTCAAGGCCCAGAAGATCTTTCTGTTTCTTTTCCAAAACAGGAAGTACCAAAGTATGATCAGTATGAGGGCCACCAGGAGAATGATCCAGTGACACCGTGAGAATTTCAATGCAGAGGCACTGGATGAACCTGCGACGAAAATGGCTCGGTTGTCGTCGGGTACCTCACTGGCATCCCACAGGTAGAAATGGTAATCCACCGGACTCATGTGGGAACCGCTGTTGGCCCACGCAAATTCCACATCGTCGCGGTCGGTTTCTAGGTACTGACCAGGCGAAAGCAGCTGGAGAGGAGCGGGGTTCAGGCGTCTGTCGATACTGTCAGAGAAAAGGTAGGCCTGGGCAAATTCGACGTCACCTGTTGCCATCATATCGATAATGCAGAGTTCGCGCCGTCCTTCATCCAGTACTCCTGAGCAGATTGAAGTGGCCTCCGCGAGGCTCATGGTGTTTTGCAATGGCATCTGACCTGTAGGAACACATGATCCCGGACCGTAAGTCGGCCAGTCGGCATTGGTGAAAGTCGCGGTCGAAGTTCCTGGCGCATAGTCAAACAGAGAGATATCATCAGACACGCGCCAGGCATCGCCAAAATCCTCGTATAGCATCCGAAACCGTTCTTCTTCGTTTTTACTCCAGGGCAACTCAGTGCCATTTGGTAACGCAGGAAGCCAACTTCCCGGTTTCACCGTTCCCATTAGGCCCTGATTGGCTTTGGCATTTCGGATATCGATATTGAGAAACCACAGCTGGTATCGTTCCCAAAAAGTCGGTGTCAACACGATGGACGTCCCACCAATCCCCTGAATAAACAAAGCGCCCTTATCCGAGATCTTGGAGATACGGGAGTTAGGGGCAAAACGGTAGGGCAGTTGGTCTAGATCGATCAATTGCCCATCAACGCGCAATTGCATGCCGTTGGGGTCGGGCTGGCCATTGAGATTGGGTTGGTAGGTCACGCGATGGCCTGTGATAGAAAGGGCTACGGCGGTGTTGAGACTGACGCAAGAAGTTAGGCCGGTTTGGAGGTTAGGTCCCACCTGGTTGTTGGTGGCCGCCGCCTTTTGTCTGACTTGCACTTCCATGAAATCTCCGCGCAGCAAAACATATTCTCCATCTCCCTGAAAATCATAGCTGGTTCCGTCAACAGTTTTGATATGCGGATCACCAAGGGAAAAAGGACGTTCTGCTCCGTCTCCGATCCATCGTCTGATGGTTTCGATATCCACCTGACTGAGCATCGGACCCCCGGCCGGCATGATGCCATCAATATCATTTTCGCCCAGGGAGCGGTCGGATACCTTTTTGTATAGCTCATCGCCTAATCCGTCTCCGTAGTAGGCGGCCCAATAGTAGGATTGCCAGAGCCGCGGGCTATGGGTGGGGTCGTACACCTGATTACCTGTGTTGAATACCTCGAGAATTTCATCACTGTAGGCAATCGGTTCCTCCAGTTCCGCGAAGTTGATCCGCCCGCGATCCGGTGTGTAGGGCGGATATTCCAGGCCTCCATGGCAAGCCACACATGACTTATTGAAAATCCGTTGTAGGTCCGTGAATTTGGGAACTTCCTCCGCTCTGGGGAGATTCTTCAGCGATTCTTTGACCGCTGCAATCACATGTTCCTCATTGGTAGGATTGAAGGTGCCGCTAAAGCTTGTAGGCAGTGCTGGAGGCTGTTTCTGCAGGGTATCGCGCAAAGTCGTAATTAGCGTAGTGATCAAATGACCATTGAACATATCTGTGGAGAAAGCATAGGTGCCAGACCTTGCCCTTGCACCCATAGACCAGGTGCTAACGGAGACGCCGAGGGGCTCCAGAAAATACCTAAACAGCGTAATCTGTTCCAGGTTCTGCCGTCCCTGTGGACTTTCATAATCCTCAATTTCCGTGTATACGCCGCCATCGATCAAGCTGGACACCGGTCCGGTTGCTGTAGACCTTTGAAAAATGACTTTGCGCAACGAGTCGACAGAAATCGACTCCAGGTCGCCGTATTCCTGTAGAAGTCCATTTTCCCCAGAGACCGCGTAGGGATCCTTTGGCCTTGAACCACCGCCAACTGACGGGAATGTCCTGTCAATATTGGTCCTCTGCAAATCCACCTTGCGGGTCACCATAGACTTACTCCGAGCTTCCGTATCCCCCAGTAGATCTGACAAATTCTGAATTTCGGGGTACAAAGCAGAGCCAAAACCATTCCGTGCGTCGAAAAAGGCCTGAACGTGAGGCAAGAAAGCCTCATCATTCAAATCGAACACGGCCTGGCCATTCTGCATGACGATGTACCTCGAAGCAATGGCCAGGACCAATGGTCTCACGTCAAACGAATGACCGCCTGTGGCAAAGCGGTGAGAAACAATTTCATCCGTTATTCGGAGCCAATTGGCAGAAGGAGGACCATTTAGGGTAGGCTGGCCTCCCAGCCGATCCCAGAGGATTGACCCGCGGCCGGCGTCACCTCCAATATTTTCGGAATGGACCAATACAATATGAGGTTCTTCTGCTTGATGGAAAGTCGTGGGGGCCTCTGCGGGATCTCCAAAATTGTAGTTGGTCGTGCGCTCGAAAGGAGCCGGCAATCTGCCAAAGGCGATGGTGAGGTGCTCCTCATTGTCGACTTCATCTATGTTTCTGCTGATTTGATCCTCCGGATGGGCGTCCTCCGGCTGCAATTCGAGTTGGTGTAAAATTTTCCGGATTTGCTCATCCTTTTCAGTACCACGCCAGTTCCAAACGTTAAGAATGTGTCTAAAGGCTTTCTCCTCAATGCTACCCTTGAAGATTTTATCAAAATTGAATGCCAGCATACCCGCCCAGCTGTCGTAGGTATCCCAATTGGGCTTTGCTTTGGACAGGACTATTTCATTGGGCCGCGCCAAACTCGGAATGCCCGTGGTACCCACGTGACTGCTCTTGTTGATGACATTTTGGGTCGAGTGGCAGTGGAAGCACTTCGGATCATCTTGAATGACCATTCTTCGGCGTTCGCCCAAAACACCCATTGGAGGGACCACATCGAGGACAATTTCATGGAGTCGAAAATTGCTGCTGTCTGGATCCCATTGCATGTATTCTATTACGTTGGGGTGTGCCAACGGGAAAGAGGGATGGGGGCTCAAGCCTATGGTGAAGATATGTTGCGCGTCGGCACTGGGCAATATGATTCTCGGGTACTTCGCCGTACCCGTTTGCAGACTCTCCGATCGGGTCATCATGATCCAGTTGTCCTTGTATTCCGGGGGAAGGGCCTTCAAAAATCGATCAGGGGTAGTGATGAATGTGTACTCCTCCAGAAAGTCCTGTATGCCCTGCGGAGAAATTTGCGACGGCTGCAATTCAGGAAATTCACTAAGATCGTCGGGTAAAATCAATTCGAAAATCGCACGGACGGTGGTTACGCCATTGGACGGTACGCGAATGGTAAGGCGGTTATCACCATCATCAGGGTCTAAGTCCTGTGGATAATTACCTTCCCAACCGACAAAATAGGAGTCGTCATCAGCCTCAGCGATCAGCGTCAGGTCGTCCTCCGTAGCACCGGAGGCATCACAGCGAAGGCCACAATCGATGATGGGGATGTTCTCTGTTTTGACTGTGCCGGAGCCGAGTCCCTGTTTCAAAATTTTCAATTCCTGCGCCTGACTGTAGCAGGTCAGAAGCAGTGCAAGCAAGCTAGTGGCTAGCGCCCTGGCACGGACTTCTCTTCCAGACTTTTCGCAAAAGCGGTTTTTGGTTTTGGCGGGCATGGTGTGTTAGGTTGAATCTATTCCACTTCAATATAGCTCAGAACGGGCTAAAAGTCCATGTTGGTAAGGATGGGGGTGAAGTTGATGGTACTCTCTTATACTCTTGCTGTCCTAAAGGGCACTTATTCGTTTCGGGTTACTTGGGTTGAGATTCCGGTATTGTTCGAAAACACTCTTCAATTGTGAGCCAGGCTGATTCCTCACAAACCGGAATGATGATCTAAACCACTACGTCATTCCGGCTGAAGTGAAGTGAAACGAACGAAATGCCGGAATCTCGAATGTTCTTGCTAACCTATGCCGGAGTTTATGATCACAAGCAGGGCAGTGCATGACCAACAAAATGAATCTCACATGGAAAGCTCTCTTTCCTGAAGTGGAAGACATGCAATGACGGACAAGATTCCGGTATTGTTCGAAAATACTTTTCAATTGTGAGCCAGGCGGATTCCTCACAAACCGGAATGACGATCTAAACCACTACGTCATTCCGGCTGAAGTGAAGTGAAACGAACGAAATGCCGGAATGTCGAATGTTCTTGCTAACCTATGCCGGAGTTTATGATCACAAGCAGGGCAGTGCATGACCAACAAAATGAATCTCACATGGAAAGCTCTCTTTCCTGAAGTGGAAGACATGCAATGACGGACAAGATTCACCTATTTTCGAGAGCACGCTTCAATAGTGAGCCAAGCGGATTCCTCACAAACCGGAATGATGATCTAAACCAGTACGTCTTGCCGGCTAAAGCGAAGTGAAACGAGTGAAATACCGGAATCTCGAATGTTCTTGCTAACCTATGCCGGAGTTTATGATCACAAGCAGGGCAGTGCATGACCAACAAAATGAATCTCACATGGAAAGCTCTCTTTCCTGAAGTGGAAGACATGCAATGACGGACAAGATTCCGGTATTGTTCGAAAACACTCTTCAATTGTGAGCCAGGCGGATTCCTCACAAACCGGAATGACGATCTAAACCACTACGTCATTCCGGCTGAAGTGAAGTGAAACGAACGAAATGCCGGAATGTCGAATGTTCTTGCTAACCTATGCCGGAGTTTATGATCACAAGCAGGGCAGTGCATGATCAACAAAATGAATCTCACATGGAAAGCTCTCTTTCCTGAAGTGGAAGACATGCAATGACGGACAAGATTCACCTATTTTCGAGAGCACGCTTCAATAGTGAGCCAAGCGGTTTCCTCACAAACCGGAATGATGATCTAAACCACTACGTCATTCCGGCTGAAGTGAAGTGAAACGAACGAAATGCCGGAATCTCGAATGTTCTTGCTAACCTATGCCGGAGTTTATGATCACAAGCAGGGCAGTGCATGACCAACAAAATGAATCTCACATGGAAAGCTCTCTTTCCTGAAGTGGAAGACATGCAATGACGGACAAGATTCCGGTATTGTTCGAAAATACTTTTCAATTGTGAGCCAGGCGGATTCCTCACAAACCGGAATGACGATCTAAACCACTACGTCATTCCGGCTGAAGTGAAGTGAAACGAACGAAATGCCGGAATGTCGAATGTTCTTGCTAACCTATGCCGGAGTTTATGATCACAAGCAGGGCAGTGCATGACCAACAAAATGAATCTCACATGGAAAGCTCTCTTTCCTGAAGTGGAAGACATGCAATGACGGACAAGATTCACCTATTTTCGAGAGCACGCTTCAATAGTGAGCCAAGCGGATTCCTCACAAACCGGAATGATGATCTAAACCAGTACGTCTTGCCGGCTAAAGCGAAGTGAAACGAGTGAAATACCGGAATCTCGAATGTTCTTGCTAACCTATGCCGGAGTTTATGATCACAAGCAGGGCAGTGCATGACCAACAAAATGAATCTCACATGGAAAGCTCTCTTTCCTGAAGTGGAAGACATGCAATGACGGACAAGATTCCGGTATTGTTCGAAAATACTCTTCAATTGTGAGCCAGGCGGATTCCTCACAAACCGGAATGACGATCTAAACCACTACATCATTCCGGCTGAAGTGAAACGAGCGAAATGCCGGAATCTCTAATTATTGCCGAACCTCGAAAATGGCAAAAGGAGGCTATGTCTTGTGAGGTCATGACCTGAGACGGCCTCAGTCAAAATACTCGGCTATGGCACTCTCAATGTCTGCCATGGTGTATGGTTTGGCTATTAGTTTAGAATTGTCAATTGTATCGATAGTGCTCACGGTTTTAGAGTCGGTGTGGGCGGATAGGAAAAACACCAGCGTATTGGTTGTCTCTCTTAATTCGATCACTGCCTCTAAGCCTGTTTTTATGCCATTCAAAGAGATGTCCATCAATATTATGTCGGGTTTAGTGGCTTCAACTATGTTTTGTAAATCATCGGCCGACTCATACAATTTGTCGCAAATATGCCCGATGCGGTGTATCATCTTCTGAAGGACAAACTGAGAGATATGATTATCTTCAAAAGCGATCAGGTTCAGTGTCTTCATGACTTGGCGGGTTTTGGAAATTTAATGGTGTATTGCGTTCCATCATCACTTTTGCGAGTAAGTTCACCTGAGATTGACTTCACCAATTGATCAACGATTAATAGCCCTATCGAGTGATTGTTCGCCGCATCAGGCTGAAACCCTGATCCATGATCAGAAATGATGAAGCTACAATTATCCTTGTTACATGAAAATTGCAGATTAACCGGTCCTCCTGTTTCCGGTAAATAAGCATGTTTGATCACATTGGAGACAATCTCGTTGGTCAATAGACCCAATGAGAGGATGGTGTCAACATGAAGTTTGACATCTGCAATGTCCAAATTCAGTGGGTAGCGTGATGGGTCATTGGTTAATGAGGCAACTATCTCTGATACGAGTTCTTCCAGGTATTTTTTGGTGTACAACTCGTCCAGCTCTTGCAGATGAAGCAGCAGGTTGTGTGTTTTGGCTATTGATTTGATCCTGTTCTGCGTCTCAATGATGAAGTCTTTCAGCTCCTGGTTTTCGGTGACCGTCGATTTGAGGAAAAGCAAGCTGATGACCATATGTAAATTGTTCTTTACCCGGTGGTGTAGCTCTTTGAAAAGCACCGTCTTTTCAGCAAGCGCTGCTTCCAGTCTTTGTTCATTATTTTTTGATGCAGAGATGTCCTGGAATAGGCCATATACTTTTACAACCACACCATTTTTGTATTCTGGTAAACCAGAAGCGATCACCCATTTCTTTGTTCCAGTGTAGGTGATGATTTCAAATTCATTTGTTGATGGAAGTCCTTCTTCAGCACATCTTCGAAAGAGTTCTGTAATCTTATCGCGGTGTTCTCCTTCTTCGTAAAAGCCAATGGCCTTTTCTACATCGGGCACGAAATCATCAGGAACTTCGTGTATTTTTCTTGTCATCCGGCTCCACTCCAGCTTTTGTGTAACCAAATCCATGTCCCAGTAACCAATCGAGGTCATCTCGCTGGCACCTTCGAATCTTGCCAAGGTATCCTGAAGCCGACTCCTGGACAGTACTTTGGTTGGTGAAACCTTGTTGATGATTAATCCTGAGACATAGATCAAGTCGGAATCTTGATCATGAAAGAATGTCCATACGATGTCTCTTGATTGAGCATTGATACTTGTATTGGCCTGAAACCGGTGAAGTCTCCCGGGCGCTGTTTTCTGAAGGTTCTCCAGCAACAACTGATGATCCTCTTCAGAAAAGAGAGCTTGAAATGAGTTGGGTCTAGTCGCTTTCCCACCCAATAGGTGGTCGTTTACAGATATGATATCGTATTGACTATTGAGTACTGCGCATAGGTCTTCCTCCAAATTTGATTGGAGAAAAAAAGGATGTGAGAAGTCCATATTCTCAGGTAACAGGTGGTTTATGGCGATAATTCAATATACCCATTTGCACATTTCTGCACAAGTATTTTTGCTCAAGGAGGCATTCTTCGACGTGAGCATCTATTAAAGTAGAAAATAACGCAATAGTTTGCTTCTTTTCAAGTTTTGCAACGTTAAGCTCAAAAGCAATCGTATTGAAAAAGTTGATGGTTCTCTGATATCAGTTGTGCCCCAAATGACCTTTTTTGGTTTGAAGGGAACTTTGGTTAAGATTCCGGTATTGTTGGAGAGCACTCTTCAATAGTGAGCTAGGTGGATTCCTCACAAACCGGATCCGACTGAAGTGAAGCGAAAAGGCGCGGAATACTCCCTAAAGCCAACCACCTAAAAAACCATAACACGCTCCCAATAGTTAGATACACACATTTTCACTAAGGCAATTGCGTAAACAAACTGCTATGCCCATCTCCAAGCTCATCTTTAGTTATCTCTTGACCACAGTGGTCTTTTTCGCGATTGACCTGCTGTGGCTGGGTTTCATAGCCAAGGACTTCTACGGAAGGCACCTCTCCAATTTCCTTGCGGAGAAGGTGAACTGGACGGCTGCCATCGTTTTCTACCTGCTGTTCATCGTTGGGATCTTCATTTTCGCCATCATGACGGCCGTGGAGAAGAATTCCTGGAGCCACGCATTGATCTACGGGGCACTATTCGGGTTCTTTACCTATGCCACCTACGACCTCACCAACCTGGCTACGCTGAACAACTGGCCCATCAAAGTGGTGATCGTGGACATCCTCTGGGGGATCGTCCTGACAGCTTCTGTAAGCATATCTGGCTTTTACATCACGCAGTGGATGAATCGATGATAGCCGTCTTCCTGGAGAGTGCGCTGATATTGACAGGTTATGCCACCCTTTGGTTTATCATCTCGCTGATCATTAAGCGCAACGACTATGCCGATATCGCCTGGGGATTGGGCTATGTCTTGCTGTGTGCTTACCATGCGCTGACACGGCCGCTGCATCCGGTGGTGATGGTCTGTTATCTGCTGGTGCTGATCTGGGGATTGCGACTGAGCGTGTTTCTTCACCAACGCAACAGACGGAAGACTGAGGACTTCCGATACCTCCAGTGGCGGCAGGAGTGGGGCAAGACATTCTACTGGCGGTCTTTCCTGCAAGTCTATCTGCTGCAGGCCTTCTTTCTTCTGATCATCATTTCACCCATCTTGTTCGCAGCTGCTGTTGGCGAATCTGACTGGTCCATCTATACCGTGATTGGTGTGATGATCTGGGGATTCGGGTTTTATTGGCAAAGCCTGGGTGACTATCAACTGAGGCAATTCCTCAAGCAGCGCAAAAGCAAAGATGAAGTGCTCCAAACCGGTTTGTGGCGATACTCCCGCCACCCCAACTACTTCGGAGAGGTTACCATGTGGTGGGGCATCTATCTCATCGTATGGCCATTGCCCATGAGCTGGCCTTTCGTGATCGGCCCCCTGACCATCACACTGCTCATTCGCTACGTCTCCGGGGTTCCCATGCTGGAAGCCAGGTACAAAGACAATCCAGCTTACCAGAGATACAGAACGCAGGTACCAGCCCTGATGCCGAGGTGGCCCTGGTAGCATCCCGCTTCGTTCCATAAGTGCTAATGCCAATATTTTGCCGGCTCATCGCTAGCAATCAGCCGGGAGACTTTTCGGCTACATTTGAAAAGAGAAGCTACCAACCTGGGACATTATCAAACCAAAACCCATCCAAAATTGAACTGATTTGAGCAGTTCATTCAATCACAGAGCAGTTGGCCAAATAAAGGACGGCCGTCCACAACGCTTCGGGGAATTTTGAGGTAAACCCCTCAAAAACTCAATCGAAACTGATGACCAGACTCACCAAGTATATGCAGCAAGCAAGGCACAGAAGTGGTATGTTGATCAAGACATTCCTATTATCCAATATGATATGCCTGGGCACCGCCTATGCCCAAAACGGCGGGAGGAACACTGCGCCCGAGGCCACGGCAGCCGAGGCTGCAATGGACTTTCGGGATATTTCCTATCTCAAGGAAGCCTACATCGACCCGACACCTGCGGACAGGAAAGACGGTATCCACGTGGGTGAATTGGGTACAAATGGGGTAAACAAAGCGATGTTGATCAAGCTGGCGCAGGAAATTGCCGACCATGAACATGGCAATTACGATGGGTTACTCATCGTGCATAAAGGCAAGCTGGTTTTTGAATCCTACTACAAGCGAGGCCGTATTGATCTGCCTCATCCACAAGCGTCTGCCACGAAGGCCTACACGGCCCTGGCGCTCGGGCGTGCCATTCAAATGGGATATCTGACTATGGCGGATTTGGACAAGCCCCTGGTGAGCTTTCTCAAAGACCTGGACCCCACGCAATTTGTTGAGGGAGTAGATAAGATTACGTTGCATCAGGCGCTGACCATGCGCGGAGGACTGCGTATCAGTGACGAACAGCGCGAAGCATTCGAACAAAATCCGGACCCACTAAAAGGCCAGGGCCTGGTTCAAACGCTTTTTGAGCAAAGCGCACCCATTACCTCGGCATCACAACCCTTTGCCTATGGCAACTACAACCCGACCTTGGTCATGCAAGTCATTGAGGCCGTGGTGCCTGGGTCAGCTGAAGACTTCATCAAAGCGGAGCTCCTGGACAAATTGGGCATCACCAATTACAGCTGGCCGACGGACATCAGCGGCCTGCCCAGAGCGGGAAGTCGTTCCAACATGACCTCACGCGATATGGTCAAGTGGGGCTTATTGGCCATGAACAAAGGCCGGTGGAATAGTGAGCAGTTGATTCCTGAGGCCTATATCACCAAAGCCATCCACCGCATTGTCACGAACGGCGATGAAGAGAATTTCGATGACCATGGGGATGTCTCGAACATCGGCTATGGCTATTTCTGGTGGCAGGCAGACCTCAAAGCAGGGGATAAGCGCTATTTCAGCACCTCGGCGCAAGGCGGAAGCGGCCAAACGATCATATTAATTGAGGAGCTGGACCTGATCGTTGTATCCACTGTCCATCGATTGGAGACTAGTGTCCTGCAGATGACGGCAGAACGGATCCTACCAGCCTTTATCAATTGACGCAAGTTCCGTGAGAATCCGAATCATGAGGAAGACCCATTTGATAGTGTTGGTAGTAGGGACAATGCTCCTCAAGGCCTGCACTACTGCCAATCAGGAAACAAGAGACCCTGAAGCTTCAACCTCAGCAGATCCCTATTTGGGACAAATACCGCCTGGCCTTGCAGCTAAACCGTGGGCCCCGGATAGCCTGCCTACAGACGGCTGGGAGTTGGGGACCAGGTTCAATCCTGATATGAATGAGTACTATCTGACGACGACTCGTGAGGCACCCTATGGTCCTACGGTTATCGTGTTTCGCAGGGAAGACGGGAACTGGAAGCAATATGATTTTTATGCTACCTACGGCAATGACGGGAATAGGCTCTATTGGAAGAATAAATACATTGAACAAACCGACTCGGGTTGGTCCCAGATAAAGACCCTTGGCGCCATGTTTGAAAGAGAAGATTGGGGCATTATGCGACTGTCGGCTTCCTTGAAGGGTACCTATGTCTTTGACGATTGGAAGAGCAATGACGTCATTCGGATCTCCAGGATCAAGGACGGCAAACGCGAAGCACCGCAATTACTCGGTGAAGAGATCAATACTGGGAAATGGACAGCTCACCCTTTCATCGCGCCGGACGAGTCCTATCTCATTTGGGACAGTGAGCGCGCGGGTGGATTTGGCGATTCGGACCTCTATGTCAGTTTTAGGCAGGAAGATGGTTCATGGGGAACTGCCATTAACCTGGGAGATGATGTAAATACACCACTTCAGGAAAATAGTTCAAGGGTGACCCCAGATGGAAAATATCTTTTCTTCTGGAGGGCAGAGGAAAAGGTTCGGGAAGACGGCAGCACGTATTGGGAAGCGGAAAAATATTGGGTAAGCACCCAGGTCTTTGAGCAGCACAGACCTAAGCCATAGTTTCATTGCTTCAAATATGGACATATAATCATCAGTAAATCAGACTATTACTAATCATGAAAAAGGAAAGTATATGAAAATGACGAAAATGTGGATGTTGGCCTTCGTTGTTTCTTTCAATGTCGTAATGGCTCAGGAAAGTAAAGAAACCAGTTCCTATTCTCTATCGTTAGAGGGTCCCTACCTAGGTCAGGAAACCCCCGGTCTCACGCCTGAAGTTTTTGCACCTGGTCTGGTGACTACCCCGGATTGGGGGGATGCAGGCGTCTTTTCCATGGATATGGATGAATTCTATGTCAGCAGGTGGCGCATGGTGGATGAGGAAGTAGAAAGAGCGTCGGTCACCTTTATCAAAAGGGCTGGCGAATGGATTGAGAAGGTGGACACCAGTAGAGTTGGCCTCCCTTCGTTTTCGCCAGATGGCAACACCAGGTACTTGCGCAGTACGTATCAAGAGCGTACAGCTCAAGGGTGGTCGGCAGAGAAGAGCCTGGGAGCTGCTTTTGAAGCCATTCGCATCATGAGCCTTTCTGCTTCCGACGAAGGCACCTTGGTTTTGGATGAGGTTGGGAGGGGTGGCAATGGGGTGCTGCGCTATTCACGAGTGGTGGACGGTAATCGTCAGGACCCGGAACCCTTCAGTGAAGCCATCAACACGGGCACATGGAATGCCCACCCCTTCATCGCACCAGACGAGTCCTACGTCATGTGGGATGGTGAAAGAGCGAGCGGCTATGGGAGTTCGGATATCTACATCAGCTTTCGACAAGCGGATCGCACCTGGGGTGAAGCGATCAACCTCGGCGGTGAGATCAACACCGCAGCCGAAGAAGGCGGGCCGCGGGTTACGCCTGATGGAAAATTCCTTTTCTTCAACCGAATGGTGCCTTCAGCCAATGATGAGGGGCAAGCGCAATCAGACCTGTTCTGGGTGGATGCGCAGGTGATTGAGCGCTTGAGGTCGAAGGAATAGGATGATGGGTTTGCCTGCTTCGGCAGTACCTCAGGTGTCGAAGGCTGCGATTTTATGGATACCTTGGACGAAAAGGAAAAACCGGCCCTGAAGGCACGACAAAAGTCATTTTTCCGGGTTCGGGTATTCCATATGTTTGCGAGGCACCAACAATCTGTCGCCCAATGAACAAGTCCACTATTTGCCTGGTTTTTCTTTTTTCGCTTTCCTGTAGCCAGTCCAATGAATCCGTCGAGGAACCTCGGGGTGTAGAGAACCTAGCCTACAGATGGGGTGAAATGGCACTGCAGGCCACAGCCAATGATACGGAAAGGTTTCAACCCAGACCCACGGTCACTTCACGTTACCTTGGGCTGATTTTCATCGCCATATTCGACGCCTGGTCAAGGTACGATGACAAGGCCTCGCCCGTCTACCTGAATGGTGTGGCCCGAAGGCCGTCAGATGAACAGACCCTCAAAAACAAGGAAATCGCCATTAGCTATGCCGCCTACAAGGCGATGACTGAGTACTACTACTCTGATGAAAAACTATTTTCGGAATTCATGAGGGAACTTGGTTTCGATCCGGAGGTCACAACGATAGATCCTTCTTCGCCTGAGGGCATCGGACTTCTAGCTGCCACGGCAGTCATAGAGGCGAGAAAATACGATGGCGCGAATCAGTATGGTGAAGAAGAGGGTTCCAACGGGGAGGCCTACTACGACTATGTTGGCTATGAGCCGGTAAATTCTGCTGACAACAATGTCGATCCAAATCGCTGGCAGCCCAAGTATTTCTCAGATGGAAAAGGCGGGAAATTTGCTCCGGGTTGTTTGACTCCTTTCTGGGATAAAGTGCGACCGGTATCACTGGTGTCTGGAGACCAGTTTCGGCCAGGACCACCACCGATGATTGGGTCCGACCAATTGGCTCAGGAAGTGCAGGAGGTGATTGACGTGCAAGCCAGTCTGACTGACTATGACAAAGCCCTGGTTGAATTCATGCGGGATGGTCCCCAGTCTGTGCAACAAGCCGGACACTGGCTCAAATTTGCCCAGGACGTTTCCAGAAGGGATAATCATACGCTAGATGAGGATGTGAAAATGTATTTCTTCAATCAGGTCGTGGCCATGGATGCATTCATCGCTTCCTGGGACTCCAAAATGTATTATGACTATGCGCGACCCTACGCTTTGGTCCACCAGTATTATGAGGACCAAATCATCAAAGCGTGGGGAGGTGAGGGCAAAGGTATGCTGGACATAAACGGTCAGCAATGGCGACCTTATTCTCCGGAAACCTTCTTGTGCCCACCATTTCCCAGCTACGTATCGGGACATAGTTGCGTCAGTGGCGCCTGTGGTGAGGCGCTCAAGCTATGGACAGGGAGTGACGAATTTGGTGAAGAAGTGCAACTGGTGGCAGGGGCATTGACAGAACCTGACAACTTGGGAGATACCGTGGTACTGAGGTTCCCAACCTTTACGGAAACAGCCGAGATGGCCGGTCAGTCGCGGGTGCTGGGAGGTTACCACATTCAGGCGGACAATGTCGCCGGACTGTCGCTGGGGCGGGATGTGGCCAGACATGCATGGACGTTCTACCTGAAGCACGTCGAAGGAAAGGAGCGGGGCTAACTCCTAAGATCGGAGCAGAGGCTTTGCCACTGAAATTCGTAGGTCAGTTGCTGCAGTTTGTCAATCTCGGCCAATGTCCAACATGCGAATTTCTGCCGGATGGAGCGCGGTGTCCCTGGCTTCAATGATGGTTCATCAGATGGTCCGGCACTGAAACCCTTCATCACACTATCAACGGCTGGTCATTTATGCGGAGTCGAGCTGATTTGATCTTTGTTATCCTTGGCAGCGTAATCTGTCCTTGAGCAAGAGAAGGCCGGTTTATGGATAAGAATCAAACTTCAACCGATTTTAACAAAGCATGCCTGGTAAAAAACGAGCCCCACGTATTCCATTGGTCTATCTTATCGCATTCATTGGCGCCGTAGGATGCCAGCAAAAGTCTTCCAATGGATCAGAATTGGCTAAAGTCATATCGACAGATACGCTGGTATATGATACTGCGCCAAGATGGATGAAAACGGGGAATAAGATCCTATTCTATACCTACCGGCATGATCCGGAGGGTGCAGAACTCTATGCCGTATTCCCTGATGGTACAGGCCTTGCCAGACTGACATCCACCTATCACAATGAATGGTGGAGCGACATTTCTCCCATTGACGAAAGCATTTTTGTGAGCTCGGATTTTGGCAAGTATGAACGTTTTGGCGGGTCGGAGATTTATGCACTAAAAGCCAATGGCGACTTCACAAGACTCACTTTTGATTCAGATTCCAACACTTTCAATATTTACCCAAGGGTCTCACCGGATGGGAGTCGGTTGTTATACTGTGGGAATTGCCTGGGTAAAGACGTGGACAGCGAGGTCATCTTGATTCAGAGTGATGGGACCAATCCGGAAAACCTCACGTATCATCCATCTGCCGACAAGTACGGTGGCTGGTCTCCTGATGGCACAAGGATCCTATTTGAAAGTAATCGGAGTGGCAACTTCCAGTTATACACGTTGGATTTGGCAACAAGGGAGCTGACGCAGCTTACAGATGGTGTTGGTGACAACAAACACGGAGACTGGTCCATTGATGATAAGATCGTTTTCATATCAAATCGCGACGGCGATTATGAGCTATTCGTGATGGGTTCTGATGGTGCTAATCAGCAGCAAATCACATTCAATGAGGACAACGATGTGTTACCAAGCTGGTCTCCGGATGGAAGTAGAATAGCTTTTTCATCATACAGGTATGGTGAGAAGAATAAGGGAGACATCTTTCTCATTGACCCCGACGGGTCCAACGAATTCAGACTTACCAAAAAATAGATATCGGCCTGTTAAACTTGGGAAATACGTGTCCTCCGCGCGTCCAAGGTTAAACAAACAAAAACTGGTTTAAGGGTCCGCTTGCGCTAGATGGGGTATTTCCATCTATCTGAATGACCACCCTACAACATTATTCTTGCTATCGAAAACAACATAAAGGGAGTAGTAGTCTGTTGACAACTCATCGAAATATCTATGAAAATTCATTTCAACGTAAGTTCTTTCCTTGGCTTCAATTGAATGGCGTATTTCTATTACGAAAACACTTTGATTCTGAAAATCAGCCAGTCTTTCAACCAGTGCGGTCTCCAATCCTTGGGACTCTATGGTGTATGGAATTGCGGTCCTCGACTTCTCAATGTTTGATGCGAAAAGAGCTCTAAATAGTTCTTTATCACTTTCTTCAAAGATATCCGGGGCCAAGACAAGTGAAAGCGAATCCAACCAAGGTCTGGTGATATTTGTTATCCTGTTGTCCAGCAATAAGCTCCATCCACTAAACAAACCATTTTCATAAACTTCCTCATCCAGATTTGGAATTCTAACTCCATGCTCCGAATCGAATTGGAAAAAAAGATCCGTTTGACCTTTAAGGCTATCTAAGAAAAAGCCTAGAGCCCTCTCCTCAACTGTTTGTTCATGTTCACTACTAGAGATTTGCCCACAGGAGATTAGGAACAGTAAGCTCATATATTTTAACCTGCTAGTAATGCTATGTAGGTTCATATTCGAAACTCGTTTCTTTTTCCGGCAATACGATCCCTGATATTCAATATTGCTCTTCCAGCCTCCTGGTAGACCTCGCCATTCGTTTCAACAATATCACTGTGATACACCGAGATACAAAAGTTAACCGGTTTGCCTCTCCTCCAAGGTTAGAACAAAAACTGCTTCAAGCGTCCGCTTGGACCTTTTTGTTTATTGCGTTTTCAGTCTTGTCCCGGATTTGGAAAGTCGTCAATGTCTATCCTTCCACATGCCTTTCAGAACATGTGCAATAGGTGAACTTCTAGAAATCAGATACTCGAGATCAGCCAGGTCTAATTTCGATGCAGTGCTTTTAGGGGTATAAAATCACTCTCGAAAATCTTGTTCATGAAGGTTATTTAAGAATTCCGTGAAGAGCTCTTCTTGTTTCAATTCAATCCGCATTTCATTTATTAGACCTACAAAAACACTATATTCTAAAAAGGGATAGACTTCATCGTTTTGTCCTTCTGAGATTAGAATTGCAGCATAACCAGAGGTGTCATTGTCATATCCATCATAGATCTGTTTTCTAGCCTTTATGATTTCGGCAATTTTCATGATCGAAGAACTATCTACTTCTAATCTTTGTGTTACTATGGGATCATCTCTGGAGTTATTGCAATTGAGACAACTGACCCGCTGATCTTTAAGGATCATTGTTAAACGGGCTCCCCCTGACAATCCAACGAATTCAAGTCTTATACAACAATATGTTTTGTTTGTGATTGACTTCTTATTACTACAAAAGGCAAAAAAAGTGCCGATAATCAGGATTGCATAAATTGATTTGTTCATCCTAGGTATAATTTCAAATCCCCAGCAACTCCTCCAAGGTTAACGCAAAAACTGGTTCAAGCGTCCGCTTGGACCTTATTGTTTTGTGTGCATTTTCAGTCATGTCCTCGGATTTGGAAATGCATCGGCATCTATACCACATGCCTGTCAGAACATGTGGAAGAGCGTGTTTTAGAATAGGTCTCATCCATGATTTATTTAGGGAAGTATTTGTCATTTCACTGAGTTCCACGTGCAGGAATTGCTATTGTCGAAAATGTTGTTCATGAAGGTTATTTAAGAATTCCGTAAAGAGCTGTTCTTGTTTCAATTCAATCCGCATTTCATTTATTAGACCTACAAAACCGCAACTCCTCCAAGGTTAACGCAAAAACTGGTTCAAGCGTCCGCTTGGACCTTATTGTTTGTGCATTCTCAGTCTTGTTCCGGGATTTGTAAATCCCTGATGATATCTGCTTCCACATGCCTTTCAGAATAGGTGGAAGGGAGCAAAGTAGTCCTAGGGGCACGTGTTGCAACATGCTTCGACTATGGCCAACCATTCAATAGTGAGTCCAATTCTTTGCTATGAAGTAAATCCAGACACCTCATTAAAGCCAAACTTCTACCATTCTTGGATTTGTACTGTGATTCGCTGTTTTCCACAAATTGATTTGCGAATGATAAGGCTTTGAGGTAAACATCAATATCCGAAGTGCCTTTTTCGAGATAAGCGGAGCCACTTCCCTCATTGCCGATAGAGATCGAATCTTGTTCGAAAGCCTTATATACGCATTGACAGAATGCTACTTTCTTTAAGTTCTCTTTTTCTTCTGCATCAGTTTGCGCCGAGCATATGAGATTCGAAAGAAACAACTGGAGAATTATTAATGATAATCTCATCCTCATAATTTACGGGATTTTCCAGAGAGCGACCAACACAGTCACCTCGACTTTGAGGCCTAGTTGCAGGCACTTCACCTAAGTATAATTCAATCAATGGCATGAAGCGAGCCCAACTAAATCCGGCAGTATTCATAAATCCACATGTCTTTCAGAATAGGTGGAAGAGCGGGATGGCGACGTATGTTATGACTGCACAAGCGGACGATTGCGCTAGTAGGAGGTAGGGCACGCTTGCGCCAGATGGGGGTGGTTCTTGGTTGGGTACGCGGCCTTAATTCTAGGGTCCAGGACATGAGTCCGGTATTCTTCGTGCCCGAGAAACCGGAATGACCAGGCAAAGTAGCGCTTTTCCACTGTTGCTATTCGACCTGGGGGCGGTCTTTCTTGTGGATTTCCCAAATCAATCAATAGTATAGACGTAAGCAGAAACATGCATGAAACAGCTTCCCTGGAAGCTAGGAAGGGAGAAACATCCGTGCAACACAGTTCCTGGATGTCAGGAATGCCCAAACACAGACGAAACGCAATTCCTGTGGTCCCGGAAAGTCGTCGCACGCATGAAACAGGTTTCCTGAGCCTCCGGTAGGCCGTAACACGAGTGAAACAAGGTTCCCGAGATCCAGGAAGGTCGGATCATCGGTGCAGCTGCGGAAGCTCCAAACGGCGTAATATTATTTCAAATCCCATATTGTCTGTTCTTCCGCATGCCTGTCAGAATAGGTGGAAGGGCTGGATTCCAACAGCCACCGCGCTACGAAAGCGCAAAAAATAACAAAGCGTAGCTGCAACCTACGCTTAGAAGCCAGCCGGAAGGCCCAAACCTGAAAGCGGGATCGGACGTAAATGGAGTTATTCATCTACGCCATGGCTCCCTACTTCAAAGCGTTCTTTCATTTTGCGATCATCATTCAGTTACTGTTTTTTGTCATCTACCTTACCGGCATAAGAACCAGGCATTTTGTTCCAAAAGCCCTTTTTATTGCTTTTCTACTGTTGAAGGTGATACCTGAATTAGGTGACTTCATCTACTTTTTTGAAGAGATGAAATTCTACCTGGCAGAGCGGATTCCACATTTTTTCTTTTTTCAGGAATCTTTTGATTTTGTCTGGCCGCCTGTACTCTTTCTCTATATAGTATCAAAAGTCAATCCGTCTTTTAGCCCTAAGCCTGCACAGATACTACATTTTATCCCATTCATGGGCATGATGTCGTTGTCGGGTTGGAAGATGGCACAGACGGAATCCCTCGTCATGACCGAGCTCATCTGCTACACTGGTGTATGGTCGGAGTCTGAGTTCTTTTGGATCGCCATGATGCAGTACGGATTGTTCTTCGCCTACGCAGGAATGGCGTGGAGGAGCGTCTACATCTACACTGGTCAGATCAAGATTGGAGAAGCCAACTTTCAATGGCTCAAATTATTGGTGGGCGGATTAGCGGCCTGGAAGTTCATACTGATGGCGGACTTCCTGCTTTGGCTGTTTGCAGGAGCTAGCGATCAACTATTGGTTGTCATGCACATCACCTCTGAAATCATTTTCCTGACGATCATGATGATCTATGTGTTCAAGGGCATTCGCAACAGTAAGGTATTGGTGGATGTACCAAGGTTCAGGAAACTGTCAATAGCTTCATCTGAAACGAAAGACCCGCAAACGGTTCTCAAAGCGCTATCTCATTTTATGGAAACCTCCCGTATTTACCTAAACCCGGAGGTCCGAATGAAAGACCTTGCGGAAGGTTTTGGTTTAAGTATTCATGAATTTTCTCAACTCATCAACGAGCATCTCGGAAAGAATTTTCAGGATTTCATTAATCACTATCGAATTGAGGAGAGCAAGAAGCTCTTGGCAAACTATTCCAATACCGAGAAGAATATCAGCCAGATTCTATATGAAGTGGGCTTCAATTCAAAGTCGGTTTTCAACACAGCATTCAAGAAGAATACCCAAATGACACCCAGAGCTTACAGGGAACAGAAGTTGAATCAATTGCACTCCGCATGATTTCTCTGGAAAAAAGGTTCTGATTTATAAGTCCAGTCGATTACAGCCTGTTCGTGACGATTCTTTGCCGGAAAACAAAGAATTTCTATGTTCACAAACTGGCAAAAACAACTCTTAATGGCGCTGCTTCCGTTAGCGCTTTCCCACGTCTACGGGCAAACGGATGGTGGCAACTACATTGTAGATCGAGTGGATGAATCCGTGGCGATTGACGGACTCGCCAACGAAGTCTTTTGGCAAAATATAGCACCACTGCAAATGACGCGACAGAGCCCCGATTACCAGGCAGCGCCTTCCGAGGAGACTACCATCAAACTTGCTTACGACAATGACAACCTGTACATCCTGGCAATACTTCACACGGAAGATTTCGATAATGTGCAGGACTACTCCTTGCAAAGGGATGCAGACTGTCCCTGCGACTGGATTGGCTTTGCCATAGGAGGGGATGGTGCCAACCCTCCATCCGGATTTGCTTTCGCGACCACGCCCTCTGGCAACCGGTGGGACGCTTTTCTTATTGACGGGACCCAAATATCATTGGATGCCAGTTTCAATACATTTTGGAATGTGGCCAGCACAAAAGACCCAACCATTGGCTGGACGGCTGAATTTGCCATTCCATGGTCTTCATTGCGGTTCTCGGATAAGAATCCAGAGGAAGTATTGATGCAGTTCGTGCTTTGGAGAAAACTGACTTACAACAATGAATTCGAAGTGTATCCCAATATCCCGCCGAATTGGGGAACGCTCAGCTTTGCCAAGTTGTCAAAAGGGCAAACCTTACAATTTAGCCATGTAGAAGCGGCCAAACCCGTTTATGTGTTTCCCTATGCGCTCGGTGGGTATCAGGAAGAATATCAACTCAATCAGCAGCAGGACCAATACCTGAAGCAAGAGGATTGGAAAACGGAGTTTGGCGCAGACCTGAAGTACAACCTGAATCCAAGGTTGACCTTAGATGCATCAGTCAATACGGATTTCGCACAGGTGGAGGCAGACAATGTCCAGATCAACCTGGAACGGTCGTCTCTTTTCTTTCCGGAGAAGAGAGAATTCTTCCTGGAGCGAAATGACAAGTTCGACTTTGGGTTTACGGGATTCAATCCGACCAATGCCAATTTCAACAACGCATTTTACAGTCGACGCATTGGACTGGAAAACGGCATTCCGTCACGGATATATGGTGGGTTGAGGCTGGTCGGAAGGTCCGGGGAGAAATTAGACATCGGGGCATTGAACATGCTGACGGAGAATCAAAACGACGTGAGTGAAGTTCAAAATTTGAGTGCCATTCGGCTCAAAAGGCAGCTGGGAGATGCAGACACCTATGTCGGGGGTATTGTTACCAGCAACATACGGAATAGCTCCAATTATGATTACACGGTAGGTTTGGATGCCCGAACGAAGGTCTTCCAAAATAACTTTTTGCGGGTGGCCTTAGCGCAAAGCCTGGGGGATGATCAGTCGGGGGTATCATTGGATCAGATGAGATATGATATAAGGCTGGACAAACTCATTGAAAAAGGGTGGTTCTATACCCTGAGTTCAGGATTGGTCGGAGAGGCCTATACGCCCACTTTGGGATTTGAAGAACGGGGAAGCAGGTGGAACAATAGCTTCCGGCTCGGTTATGGATTGTTTGCTCAAAATAGTGGGAAAATCTTCAGGCATGTGATGAGTTCGAACGGCTGGGTCATCAACAGCTATGACGACTACGATCTGGAATCCATCTACTATGACTTGGAGTATCGACAGGAGCGTAAAAATGGTTCCAGTTTCTGGCTCAAACCCGTGGTCCAGGTAGAGCATTTGCAGACGGCACTTCCGTTTTCCAACGAAGTACAGGTCCCTGTGGGAGAATACAATTTCTTCAGTGGCCAGGTAGGTTATCAGAGTCCTTCCGTCTATTCTCTATCTGCAGGAAACTGGATATCAATAGGTGAGTTCTATGACGGCACCAAGACTACCTACAATGCCAATCTAAGGTGGGATGCCAGCCGTTTTTTCAAGCTGACGTTCAATTATCAATACGATGACATTGCATTCGACGACAGAAGCGCGTCCTTGAAAAACCACCTGATCGGGCTCACTACGTTGGCCATGGCCAATACGAAATTTTCAGTCTCAGGATTGATCCAGTACAATGCCTTGGTTGATCAGGTAGCAGCTAACATTCGCTTACGGTACAATCCAAGCGAGCGTCGAGATCTCTTTATTGTCTTCAACAATAGCACCAATACCATACAGAATAGGGAAGGTATCGATGTGCCCTTCACCCAAGCATGGAATGTGCAGGTGAAGTATACGCATGTATTCTCCTTGAAGTAAAATGGTAAAGCCACCAAGGATCATGCACTAAACAAGCTTCATGATTGAAACATGGTACCCTGTGCTACTTGAAAAGCTGAAAGAACCTGGTAATATTGCCAGGTTCTCCCGGTAGGAACTGACTCCGGCAAATGATCCTATGCGGCAACTATGTAACCGAAGAAGACAATGACTGGGAAGTTTATCGATACGCTCTACTACCTTAATGCAAAGACGAAAACAGCGTTTTCGGAGGGCTTTTTCTTTGTAGAGACCCAGTATGGAAAGCTTCGCGTGTTCGACACTGGCGGGAGCAACAAGCCCACCATCATCAATGTGCCTGATGGCCCCAACATGATAGAACATCAGCTGAATCTGGTGAGCAAGCTCTCGAAGCGATACAGGGTCATCTGTTTTGAGTATCCGGGATTGGGGTTTTCATATCCGAATGAGACCTATGACTATTCATTTGAAAGCGGATCGTATTTGCTCCTGCATCTAATGGAAATATTGAAGGTTAAAGTAGCCTCACTGCTCTTTTCCTGTTCAAACGGGTTTTACGCGATGAATGCCGCGAAAATAGATCCGACTCGAATTCAGCACATATTCATTTCGCAAACACCCTCTGTATCGTCCATGGTCACCTGGACCCAGAAGTCCATTCCCAATTTTGTGAAAATCCCGGTATTGGGTCAGGTTTCGAATCTTCTGATGAAGCAGAAACTAGCCCATATTTGGTTTCAATATGCTTTGCCGAAGGAATCCACTCATAGGACGCCATTCAGGGGGTTGGCACGAGAAGTACTGACCAAAGGAGGATGCTTTTGCTTGTCGAGTCTGGTTCAAAACCTGAAGCGTGAAGCGGGTAATCAATTTCAACTCGGTGAGACAGATGTGACACTCGTTTGGGGCGCCAAAGATTTCACTCACCGCAAGACAGATAAGGAATCCATTAGGGAGCACGTCCAGTCATGTGAAATCGTGGAGTTCGAACAGTGCGGTCACTTCCCTGAGTTAGAAGATACGGATCGCTATGTGAGGTTAATCAACGAACGACTGGGCTAGGAACGGCGTGAATGCCTACTTAACATTATTAAGCGAAGGCCTGAGGCCAGAAACCCTCGAGAACAAGTTAGTGCCCTTCACCCGGTCTCCGCGACCCGGTCTCCGCGACCCGCTCTCCACTAGCTTGGTGTCGATAACCACCAGCTGAAAGTCCATTTCTGCTCGCCCTCATCTACCCGGCTATGCTTGGTTTGGACAGTTGACTTCCTAGTTGGAGTATTAAGTAGTCATTTTGTTATTCTGCGTATTTTGGTCGTCTGAGGGAAAAATCGTCAGCTGAATCAGATGAGATGATCCCGAAACAGTAGGTAAGTTCAAATATCCTGATTCAGAGACACTGCTCACATTGTTTAGGGTGCCATTGCCGGTTTGCTGGAAGACATTCCATCCTCCGCCATAGGTATTGAATACTTTGAATTCCCAGGTGTAGTTGATATTGCTTAGCACGGTACCGATATTGTCTACTTCAAATCGGTAATATTGATAGCCCGATCGATTAGGAAGCCGTTGCACATCCAATTGAATTTCATTGAAGGCACGATCTATGATGTTCAATTCCTGGGCTATCCCCACAAATTGTTCCGGCTCACAACTGCAAATGCCGTCAATATCAGACTCTAAACATATCTGTTTAGTCAAAAGCAAATAAACCTTGTCCTGAAAATATCCATTCTTCAGGGTACTGTCATAAACGCGTTTAGACGTTGTTAAAGTCGATGTCTTGGTTTGATATGTGCTTGTTCTGGCTCTGACCTGGGACAATTTGGCGTCGTATGACTGCCAGTAAGGGTCGGAAGAAATGTAAAGACGCGTATAGTTGGCCCGGTACTTACGGTTGTATCCATTACAATACCTATTTCCGTCTGTTGCTGTACTAGTGAGTGTGAAGTGGATGGTTGAATAAGCTCCGCTGGTGTGGTGAGAGGTCTTGGCGACCGTATGGGGTTGTACATAGGTGCCGCTTCTGCAGGTAATGACAGGGTTCACAACGAGTGACTGAGCGCCAGCAAAATAGACCAGCACCAAACAAAGGCTAAGTATGACGGATTTTTTCATACAGGAATATACTCAGATAGTCAGTCACTTGCAATTCATTGATGCTACTCGTGGCTGATACCGGCTTCCTCCATCAGCGACAATCCATATTCCCGAATTTTCTCGATGATGGGGATGCATCGCTTACCTCTTGGGGTGATGGAGTATTCCACTTTTGGGGGGACTACGGGATACACTTCACGATGGATGAACCCTTCGGCCTCAAGCTCTCTGAGCTGCGTCGTGAGCATCTTGTCAGTAATGTGTTTGATGTCTTTTTTCAATTCACTGAAGCGCATGACACGATCCTGAAGTCTCCAGAGAATGGGCATCTTCCACGTACCGCCGATGTGGTCCATGGCAAACTCAACAGGGTTGTAATAGACCTTCTTCTTATAAATGAACTCGGGCATAAGTATTTGATAGTCAATTTACTTTCTAAAAAGTAAGTATATATTAAATGAGATAGTATAATATCAAATGTAAGTGATTAGCGTAACATTACTTCAGAAACAAAAAGAATTCAAAAATGATCACTACAATAAAGGAATCGCAAGCCTATGTGCATAGCCCTGGCATGCCCTTTCGCGGAAAAATACTGATGGTTTTGAGTAGTCCTGCCGTTTCCGGGCAAACCGGATGGCCTATTGGCTATTGGGCAGCCGAGCTGACGCATCCGCTGCACGTGTTTCAGGAAGCAGGTTACGAAGTCTCCTTTGCTTCAACCGAAGGTGGAGCCGTACAAATGGACGGATACTCCGACCCCAGGGATGAGAGCGGGTATTCCGCACATGATGTTATTTCACTGGGTTATTTGCAGCAGGAGTGGTTCGAGCAGGCACTGACCGACACCGCAAAAATCGCCGAAGTCAAGCAGGAAGATTATGATGCCATTTTTCTGGTTGGAGGTCAGGGGCCGATGTACACGTTCAGGGGAAATGCTGAGTTAGAGGCATTATTCGCGAGCTTCTACGAAGCCGGAAAACCAAGTGCGGCCGTATGCCATGCTACGAGTCTGTTGTTGGAGGCCAGATTATCGACTGGTGAGTTGGTGGTGCAAGGCAAGACCTGGACAGGCTTTGCCAATGCAGAGGAAGACTTCGCCGACCAGGCCGTGGGTCAACAAATTCAGCCTTATAGAATTGAAGAAGAGGCAGGCAAGCTGGCGGGGACAACCTTTCAGGTGTCGGAGCCATTCTCGGCCTATGCCATTATGGATGGACATCTGATTACCGGGCAACAGCAGCATTCCGGGGCTGCCGCAGCGGCTTTAGTAGTAGAAGGACTAACGGCATCAAAGCTCTGAAGTGAAACTAGCTGTTTGGCCTATCGTACTTGCACTGGCCGCAGGGGCATTTGTTCCCCTGCAAACCGGTGCCAATGCCTTTCTGACCAAAGGACTGAGCCATGGTATGCTGTCCACCTTCGTCGTTTTCCTGGTGGCAGCGTTCAGTTCACTGATCATCCTGGCATTCCAAAGACCCTCCATTCCATCGCTCAGTCAGCTTTCGGAGATTCCGCTTTACGCATGGCTGGTGGGTGGCGTGTTGGGGGCGGCTTACATCTTCATCCTCATTACCACTGCACCCAGACTGGGTATGGCTACCGTAGTAGGACTAGTGGTACTGGGGCAGATGCTCATGGCCATGGTGATGGACCATTACGGATGGATGGGACTGAGCATCCATACCTTCAATTGGAAGAGGTTGGCCGGCGCTGCATTGATGATTGTCGGCCTATTAATGATTAGAAAATACTAAAATTCAAAAAATGAATACTGAACAAATTTCAAATCAAATGGCGAATTTCCTAAAACAGGGAGATTTCGAAGGTGCACAAAAAGCACTTTTCCATACCGATATCGTGAGTATTGAGCCAGCAAAGGCCAATCTGCCTCAGACAAACGGCCTTGAGGCTATTTTGAACAAAGGAGCGCAATTCAGAGCAGGTGTGGAAGCGTGGCATGGCATTGCGGTAGGTGAACCGGTGGTCTCCAAAGACTATTTCTCTATTGCCTTGAAAGTAGACCTGACATTTAAAGGTCAGGAGCCCTCTTCGATGGACGAGATCATCGTTTATGAAGTAGAGGATGGCAAAGTCGTAAAAGAGATTTTTTATTATTGACCTTATGAATATAGCAATCATTGGGACCGGCAATGTGGGAGGTGCCCTGGCTACAAAATGGTCCGGGGCAGGGCACACGATTTTGCTCGGTGTGAAAGATACCAGCAACTTCAAGGGCCAAAAACTTTTAGCAAATGAGCGGACGTCGGTGCATGAGGTGGCGGAAGCAGTGCGAAACGCCGAGGTAATCCTATTGGCTACACCTGCTATGGTAGCTGTGGAAGTCACCAGGAGCCTGGGCGACACCACGAATAAGGTCATCATAGATGCCATGAACATTGTAAGGGGCAATGGCCCAGCCGGTTATACGAATACTTCTGAGGCGCTTCTTGCGAATACCAGTACTACCGATGTTGTCAAGTCATTTAACACCACTGGTTTCAACAACATGCTGGACCCGCAATATCAGGGACAGCTGTTGGACATGTTCACGGCGGGGGACAGCGTGAAAGGAAAGACCATCGTTCACCAACTCGCTTTGGATGCAGGTTTTGCGGCGTGCTATGATGTGGGTGGAAACGATAAGTTCAGTCTCATGGAGCAATTCGCTCAATTCTGGATCAATCTCGCCATGGTGCAAGGGCAAGGCAGGGAGATTGGCTTTAAGCTACTGAAACGCTGAAAAGGGGAGAAGACTCCCTTTTTCCGACCCGTGGGCAAATGATTTCGATGTAAGGAAGGCTTTGGTCAATTAAAAGAAAGTCGATACTCAAGTGGGGTTTGCTTGGTTTTTGATTTGAAGAATTTGCTGAATGACTGTGGATGCTCAAATCCCAGGCTATAGGCAATTTCGCTCACGGAAGAATCGCTCACTGACAGCTTCACTTTGGCCATTTCGATTACTTTATGATGGATGTGTTGCTGTGTGGTTTGTCCGGTTAAATTCTTGAGCATACTGCTTAGGTAGTCCGGCGTGACATTCAATTCTTCTGCAATATCATGAACCGATGGTAAGCCCTTGTTGATGGCATTTTCTTCGCCGAAGTATGCATCCAGGTAATCCTCCAACTGTTGCAGGATCTGGTGGTTGGATATCTTTCTGGTCAGGAACTGACGCTGGTAGAATCGTTCCGAATAGCTCATGAGCAACTCCAGCTGACTGATGATGATCTGTTGACTGAATTGATCGATGTTGGCCTGGTACTCAGCCTGAATATTCCTGAGTATTTCCAGGATAGTATTTTCTTCTTTTTCCGAAAGAAATAAGGCTTCTCTGACGGAATACTTGAAGAAAGCGTACTTGTGAATGTTACGAGCCAGGGAAGTACCGAACAGGAAATCTGGGTGAATGGCCAGAATCCAACCGGATGGCGGTTCCGCCGTTTCATCGGGTTCCAGTAACTCTACCGTGATGACCTGGTCCGGGGAGAAGAATGTCATGACGCCTTCGTCAAAATCATAAGACTGTTGC
Organism: Cyclobacteriaceae bacterium; assembly: GCA_965601475.1. Taxonomy (GTDB): domain Bacteria; phylum Bacteroidota; class Bacteroidia; order Cytophagales; family Cyclobacteriaceae; genus JAWPMT01. The sequence continues at coordinate 5,703,544 of OZ271832.1, forward strand.
CCATATCGGTATTTGCCCAACACATTTCGCTTGATAGAGATCGAGTAGTAAGACTGGATCCATTTAAACTCATTGGTTTCGGATGTGTGTTTGACCAGTTGATAGTCAATCAGACTGATTAATGGATGCTCCGGAGGAGGGATATCATTGAATCGGTGTAAGTCACTGATGGTTTCAAGTCGGGCTATTTCGGTAGAGGCCATGGTTTCAAGTTACTGAATAAAAGAAAAACACCGGCGAACCTTCAAACCACCGGTGTTGAAAGAAGATGTTTATACCTTGAGTTTGAGCATATCTCCCATGCCAAAGGCTCCATAGAGACCTTCGTGGATCTGTGCCAACTGCTGATTGTAAGGGTCAATATGGTCACCCATACCCATTTTATCTACTACGGTTCTCACCGGACGACTACCTGCAGGGGTATTGATCACTTTGGCGATTGCATCAGCCACATTTTGAGGGTCTTGTGCCGGATTGCTGGCTAAGGCACCTTCAAAATTTTCAAATGCCTGCTGTGGCGCATTCACCATATCGCCATAGCCTTCATTTTGAGACGTATCGGAAGGTTTCATCAGGTTGCCAAAGAAACCTGTTGGATATCCACCTGGTTCCACGATCACGGCGTCTATTCCGAAGCCTGACAATTCTACGCGGTAGTTCTCTGCAAGCGCTTCCAAAGCCCATTTGGAAGCATTGTATGGCCCATAGAAGGGAAATGCAATTCTGCCCAGTAGGCTGGATACATGAATGAGCAGTCCTGATCCCTGTTGTCTCAGGTAGGGCAATGCGGCTCTATTGACACGCTGCACACCAAAAACATTGACGTCAAACAGTTTCTGGAAGTCTGCTGAGGTAAACTGTTCCTGAATCCCAAGTACACCCACTCCGGCGTTGTTGACGACCACGTCAAGTCCTCCTAGTAGTTCAATGGCTTTTGCAACGCCCTTATCAACGCTTTCGTCATCGGTGACATCCAGGTTCACCACATGCGCGCCGGCATTGGCCAGAGCAGCTGCTGCTTCCTTGTTCTTAGTCTCCGGATTGCGGACAGTAGCTACGACGCTGTGTCCTTGCGCTAGTAATGTATTGACGGTCAAGGCTCCAAAGCCTCCGTTTGCTCCTGTAATTAGTACTTTCGACATAGTATTTTGTGTTTAGTTTATTCCGGTTACAAAGCAAGGGAGCGGATGATTGACCGAAGTAGCCAAATCCGGGTAGGTTGTAGCTGAAATCGGATTTGACATGTCAAACCCATCAGAAAAGGTGAAGAGGAACCCTAGTAGGAGGAGGGATCAGGAAAACAGCTACTAATGACCATTCGCTTGCATAGTGGCCAGGCGTTTGATCCACCAGTCCCATTCCGACCGCGCATGGGCCTTTTCGCCGACGAGGGCGGTGGCCTTGGACCATAGCAGCATCATCGCTCCACACAGGATACCTGCTGCCTCCAGGTCGTTCCACAACCGATCTTCCAACCGATGACCCAGGTGAGCTTCCAGGCTATGCCGGTATTTTTGGAGAACGACTTCCTTGGGATCGCTAAGCCGGGTGGCATTGACGGCCACGAACCAGCCTATATCCACGGTACATGACCGACAAAAGCCCAGTCGAGTAGACCAAGTCGATGGGAGGACATCCTAGCAAAATTGGCCATTTTGGTATCTCCATGAACCAGCGTTTTGGGCAAGTCCTTCCAACTTTCAGCCAACTTCTGTGGCTTCTGGTAGAGTAGTCTTTTCATGGAAGGTGGAAGGTTTTCTTCCGCCTTTTTCCAACCTGATTTGATGGCGTCCTGCACATTTCTCGCTGAGGCTCCTGTCTTTTCCGAGGTGTCATGGTCCAGCGGTCCCATGAGGTATAGAAAGTCTTCGGACTGATGCAACCACGGTAGTGAAAAGAGGGCCGGCTCCTCCCAGAAACAGGCATGGACTTCAGCCATCTTGTCCAGGATCAGATCCTGATCTTGATTTGAAATGGGTTTTCGTTCGTCGGGAAACAACCCAGGGGACACATCCCTCATGAGCATACCAATTTTACCAGGTTCAATGGCAATGCAGAGGTATGGCAAATCAAATATCTCATGAATCCTCTCCGCAGCAGGCTCCACCAGGATTGCAGCCTCACGACCCAAGGTATCTCCGCTACGTTGGGAAAACCAGTCATGCTCAACATCCAGTTCCTTGAGAATAAGTTGCTGATCACTACCATTACCATGGAATGTCAATCTCGTAAAAGTAGCTCCGGAGTATCCCAGCGTGTCCAGAGTCTTCGCTTGCCACGCGGATGTGCCGGGGAACAATTCTTGAAGTGCTTTCAGGTCCTTTAATACCGAGTAGGGGATCTTTCTTGGAAGCTGGTCGTTGTTTGAGTCCATCTGGCTTAGGATACCAACGGTGTTTCCTCACGATTGGCCCACTCCGCCATAGAGGCATCATAGAGTTTCACCTTTTCATAGCCTAAGAGCACAAGGCAGAAAACCATAAAAGACCCGCGAATGCCAGACTGGCAATGCGAGACGATGGTTTTGTTGCGATCAACACCTGCAGCTTCCAAGAGTTGTGTCATGTGAGCTACCGAACCAAACTCCCTGGTAGGCGGAAGGTCTGAGGGTTGCAACATGCGCTTCCATTCCAGGTGAAGGGCGCCAGGGATATGTCCTCCTCTGGCGTTTTGAACATCTGAGCCGTCATATTCGCTATCAGACCTGACATCGAGCACCTGCCAGGATTCGTCGGACAAGTGCTGCATGATTTCGTCCATGGTCGCCTGTCGCCTAGGGTTGGGGCGAGGCACTATGGCTGGGATAGCAGGCGTGGCTTCATGGGGTGTGAGGGAAATGGGACCACCTTGCGTTACCCAAGCCTGCCAGCCCCCATTTAAGAGTTGAACGTTGGGGTGACCATAGAAATCCATCACCCACCAGAGTCTTGTGGCGAAATGGTTGTCCCATTCGTCATAGAGCACCACTTGCTTGTCATTCGTGATCCCCAAGGCAGCCATCATGGCGACATAGCCTTCCTCATCCGGAAGGTACCTGGAAGCCTCACCTTCTGAAGCTCCTTTGACATAAGGATGGCCCGGGCGTGCTATGGCACCGGGAATATGACCTCTGAGGTAGGCATTCATATCCCAGTGACAATCAATAATGACAAGGTCATCGTCTTCCAGATGTTCTTTCAGGTGTTTGCAGCTGATGAGTAAATGTGCATTTGGATGGTTCATAAGGATGGTTTTTAGTCTTTATAAGTTAGTCATTTGTTTATTGGTAAATGGTCCTGGCCTGGTAAAAGGGGTATTGGGGGGAAGCCAATTGGAAAAGCCTGTGCGAGCCGATATGAGTCCAGCCATCTACGCACAGCTGACGCGGGAAGGAAAAAGTATGAAACAAGAGAAACAAGAAGGATTTTCAGTTAGTCTTGTAATCAGCAATATCGACCCAACCCCATGATCAAAAAGATTCTATTGTTCGTACTGGCAGCGCTGGCGCTCAGTCTTGTCATAAGCGGCTTTTACTTCCGTGAAGAACTCGTCCGCCTCAACAAGGTCATCACCATGTTTGAACCTGAAAACATCTCAGAGAACTTCAAGTCCTTCCCTGAGTATGTCAATACGGCTGTGCTAACCAAAAGCGAGCAGCCTACCATACTACCACAAGCCGGGCATATTTCACTTCCGGAGCGCTTTCAAATGGGGGATACCGTCATCCAGACACAGGCTTTCTTGGATCATACCAACACCGATGGGTTATTGATTTACCAGGGAGACAGCGTTCGTTTTGAGTACTACGGGAATGGATTCGAAAAAACGGACATCCACATATCCTGGTCCATGTCAAAATCTCTGATCAGTATGCTCATCGGAATTGCCCTGGAAGAAGGAAAGATCCAAAGCATTGATCAGCTCGCAATAGACTATGTGCCAGCACTGAAAGGATCTGGTTACGAGACCGTGACGATCAAAAACCTGTTGCAGATGAGCTCCGGGATCATGTTCAATGAGGATTATGGGGATTTCAATTCAGATATCAACCGAATGGGTAGATATTTCGCTCTGGGCATGCCGATGGCCGATTTCGCTGCTTCCCTGGTCAATGAAAGGCCACCGGGAACCTACAACCATTATGTCAGCATAGATACCCAGGTACTGGGAATGGTATTGGTAAATGCCACGGGGCAATCAATTACCCAATATTCGAAGGAGAAGGTTTGGAATCCCATGGGCGCACAGGATGATGCACACTGGATCATCGACAATGCGGACATGGAGTTTGCTTTAGGTGGATTGAACGCCACCTTGAGGGATTATGCCAAGATGGGAATTCTGTTTTTGGATTCTGGCAGGTGGAGGGGTAAACAAGTCGTCCCCGAAAGTTGGGTGCTGACATCGACCAGACCTCAGGATCCGCATGTGCAGCAAAGGACGGAGAATGGCAAAAACAAAGACGGATACGGTTACCAATGGTGGATTCCCTATGGTGCCAACGATGAATTCATGGCCATTGGCGTTTATGATCAGTTCATCTACATCGATCCCGACAAGGACGCTGTGATCGTGAAGCTCTCCAGCAACCATCACTTCAGAAAAGACTACGATCATCTGTATAAAAGGCTGAGTATTTCGCTATTCAGGAAGATCCTGGAGGGTTAGTGGGGTGACCACCTGAGTCTCGCATCCGTTGAGGTGAATCGATGCAAGTGGTGGGGCTGAGGTTTCCCCTGGATCAGTAAAGGTAGGACCTGGAACCAGATCTGGTTTGGGCATAGATCATTTTGAGAGAGTCGACAGATGAAACAACAGTCACCGATTCTTCTTGTCAAGCAGCCCTAGCATCTCCATCAGTCCCCGACCATTGTGATAGGGACATTTCCAAGGTCCCACTTTGTCTTCTTCCAAATAGGGTTGACCTTGAGCGGAGACTCTGAAAAACCATTCGCCTCTCTCGTGGTCAATAATGTATGCTTGTGTGAAATCCCAGATGGCCGTGGAAGCCTCGAGATATCTCGCCTCGCCGGTAAGGTCCCAGAGGTAGCCTAACCCTGTCATCGCCTCGATCTGCGGCCACCAATGCAGGTCCGTGTCCCACTCACCTTTTTCAGGATCGTAGGCGTTCAACACACCGTTCTTCTGATCCAGCGCTTCAATGAGAAAGATATCAGCCATTTCCTTACCAATGTCCTCACATCGCTTTATCTGCTGAGTAGATCCTAGGACACGGGCAGCCAGTAGGAGCAACCAGACCGTTTCAATATCGTGCCCAAATGAAATCTCACTGGATTGTGCTTGCCATTGTGTATCGAAAAACAACTTCAAATGATGATTGTCATGATCGATCATTTGGGTATCAAACAATGAGATCAGTTTTGATAAGGCGGTGTGTACATTTGAATCGCCACTCACCTCCAGTAGACTGGTATAAGCCTCAAGAACATGTAGATGAGTATTGGTTGACTTAGCGGTATTTAAATCCTTGTCACTCAGACGCATATCTTCAATTGGCTCCCAGGTTTCCCCAAAGGCTTCAAAATACCCCTCATGAGCATGGTCCCAGGCTTTGTCCTCAATCAATCTGAAAAGTGAGAATGCCAAATCAAGCACCTCCTGCTTGCCACAATACTGGTAATACGCCGAGAAAGCGTAAATGGCAAAGGCCTGTGCATATACCTGCTTCCTTTTGTTGGTGGGATTACCCAGATGATCTAATTCCCAGAAGAAGCCTCCGTGATCTTTGTCTTGAAAATGATTGACCAGGTAGTCAAAAGCCCTAAGGCATTCTTGTTCGTAACGATCATCACCATAGAAGATGTTGGCTCGTGAAAAGGTCCACAGGATCCTGGTATTAAGGATAATGCCTTTTGGATGATGATGATTGGTTATTCCCTGCCCATCGATTTGGCCCACGAAGCCCCCATACTCGCGATCGGGCGTCTTCGATTGCCAAAAGCCGAGCATGGCATTTAGCTCAGATGCGAGACTTTCCCGGAGCACGGTGATCTTATGGTTGTCCATGATCGAAGGGCTCATAGTATCCTTGATTGTTATCGACGAATCCCAGGAGGGTTTTTACCGATCCATTGCTGCTCAGTTGATCCTCCGGCGTGTTTTTGCAGTAGTCCACCAGCAGGTCCAGGCGAGAGGTGGCTACATGGACCCTGGTGTCTGAGGAAGCATAGTAGATGAACACCTCACCATTGTCATCAGCTATCCAGCCATTGGAGAAGAGTACATTTCCAACATCTCCGATGATTTCTGAATCATTCGGCGCCATGAAATAGCCGGCAGGCTGATGAATTACCCGCTCAATGTCATTCAGATCCGTCATGAACAGGTAAAGCACATACCTCAATCCGGCGGCTGTATTCCGCACGCCATGTGCCAGGTGCAACCAACCTTCTTTGGTTTTGATGGGGGATGGGCCCTGTCCATTCTTTACTTCATAGATGGTGTGGTAAACCTTGGGATTGACAATCACCTCGCTTGTCACTTCAGGATGAGTCATGTCCTCTATATAGCCCAGTCCAATGCCACCGCCACCGCCGGTATCGATAAAGCCGTCCTGGGGACGCGTATAGATGGCATATTTGCCATTCACAAATTCCGGGTGAAGGGCCACATTGCGCTGCTGAGCAGAGGCTGAGATGAGGTCAGGTAGTCGTTCCCAGTGTTTCAGGTCTCTCGACCGAATGATCCCGGCATTGGCTACTGCCGAAGAAGTATCAGAAGTCGGTGCTTTGGGATCCTTCCTTTCGGTACAGAATATACCATATACGAATCCATCTTCATGATGCGTAAGCCGCATGTCATACACGTTGATGTCCGGATCTTCTGCCTGGGGCAAAATAATCGGTCGATCCCAAAACCTAAATTTCTCAATGGCATTCTCACTTTCGGCGAAGGCAAAAAATGACTTCCTGTCCTTTCCTTCCACACGAGCGAGTAACAAATATTTACCCTGCCATTTGATGGCACCCGCGTTGAACACGGCGTTGATACCGAATCGTTCCAGTAGGTGCGGATTGGTGGTTGGGTTCAGGTCGTATCGCCAATGTAAAGGCGCGTGCTCAGCAGTTAAGATAGGGTACTGATATCGGGAAAAAAGATGCGAAGGATCCAGCTGGGCGACGTTCTTTCTTTGGATCAACTGTTCGTATCTATCGAACATCGACTGTATAGATTTTTTATCGTTTGTTATGGTTTGCATAGTGATATTGATCATAGGTTAGGAGGCTCTTCTTTCTGTCAAATCCAAATTGATCTTCTCCATAAAGGCGTCATTGAGTTTATAGAAAACCAGGAAAAATGCTGAAAGGCAGGCGCCTACGGCAGGTAGGATGCTCATCATCATCCGGATGCCTTTTTGAGCCTCTTGCGTCTGTTCCATATTCGCTTCAAAGCCGTAATAGGCCAATATCCATCCCGTCAGGGCGCCTCCCAGGGTCCAGCCCATCTTCTGTGACATGGAGGACGAGGAGAAAATCAGCCCGGTGGCTCGTCGACCTGTTTTCCATTCGGAGTAATCTGCGATATCTGCATACATGGACCACAACAGTGGAAAGATGATCCCTGCACACGTACTGATCAGAAACTGGAAGATGAAGATAATGCTCACCTGGTCAGCGCGGAAAAAATAGAATAGGGCGCTCATTACCGCTGCCAATGCCATGGCACCAATGAAAGTGTTCTTCTTCCCGATAAGTGCCGATACCGGTTTCGCCAGTAATACGCCCAGGATATTGGCCATTTGACCAAGAACCAGGTAGAGCGTGCTAAAGGTAATCGTCACCTGGACCACCGGGAGTTGAAATGCCTCTTGGGAGACCACATAGTATTTAAAGTAATAGATCGTGGACCCATCACGAATGGAGTTGAAAATGAGGGTGCATATTCCGGCACCCAGCAATATGAACCAGGGCTTGTTCTTCGCGAGATCCTTGAGATCATCTTTCAAGGAGGTTTCTTGCGAAGCTGATGGTGTTATGCGTTCCCTCGTCAGCAGGAATGTGCCTATGAAAAGCAATGCCGCGATGAAGCTATAAATCGTCATGGTTTGCTGCCACCCTGTCTGAGGGTTTTCCCCTTTTCCGCCCAGTAACTCAGCGAGCGGTTCAGCGGTGGCCAATACCAATATGCTGCCGGCAAAGGCAAACAAAAACCTGTAAGAAGCCAGGGATGTTCGGTCTTCCAGGTCGGAAGTCATCACCCCCAATAATGAAGAGTAGGGGACGTTTACAGCCGTATATGCGATCATCATAGCGCAGTAGGTCAGGTAGGCATAGACGATCTTTTGATTGATCGTGAAATCGGGAGTAGTGAAGAGCAAGATCCCCAGCAGCCCAAAAGGAGCAGCTATCCAAAGCAGGTAGGGCCTGAATTTTCCATACCTGGTAGTCGTCCTGTCTGCAATAATGCCCATCAACGGATCATTGAGGCCATCAAAGATTCGGGTGATCAGGAACATCGTACCTACTACCGCAGCTGGGATTCCAAATACATCGGTATAAAAAAACAGCAGATAGACGCTGAACATCTTCCAGAACATCGATGAGGAAAAGTCGCCCAGCCCATAACCCACTTTTTCTTTGAGTTGCAGTTTCTCCATGCTATTTGATTTTTTTGATCTGTTTCAGAAACATGGTGTTGTCCAGTGATTCATAGTCGGTAAAACTGGGAGCACTTACATGTCCGGGATATGGACCATAGTGATGAGTCCGGTTGGCATTGCGCCAAAAAAGTGCCCATGAAACGCCAGACTCAGCGACCTGAGGATGTAGTACTTCCGTCCACCAGGTGGCATTGGGTATGGCTTCCCAACCTCCTTCCGTCATGGCAAAGGGCTTGTCTTTTGATCGAGCGATTGCTGCCAGCATCCCCAGATTGCTTTGCAACAACCGTTCGTAATCTGAGATGGTGGACTTCTGGTAGAGGTCAATGCCAAGCATATCAACGTAACCATCTCCGGGATAGAATTTCAAGTATTCCGCTTCATCAGCTACCGTATCAGGAGAATAGCAAAAAAGCAGATTATGTACCTGGTAGGTCCGAGTAAGTAGTTGATAGGTTTCTTTCCAGAGCTTTTGATATTCCTCTGGTGTACAGTTGTCATTACCCCACCAAAACCATGAACCGTTCATCTCATGAAAGGGCCGGAAAACAATGGGAATTGGTTTGCCGCTGCTCGTTTTTAATGCCTTCATGAAATCCGCGACCTCCTTCACCCAGGCGCGGTAAATGTCATGTTTTGAACCACCTGTAAGAATCTCTGGCACTACGGGTGTAGGATCCCAGGCTGTACCTCCTGTGACGGGATTGTTGGGGTGCCAGCTGATGGTAACAATGCCTCCCTTACGATGGGCCTGCCTGATCAACTCCGACATCAGAGCGAAGTCTACTGAATCAAGGTTTTGAGAACGTCCCAATTCGATATCACCAATTTCGAATCCATAGACCGCTGGATAATCACCTGTGACATCTGAAACATCACTCTTCTTTAACTTGCCATCATTTTTCCACCCAATGCCATATGCCGTAGCATCCTGGTGACCAAAAGCATAGCCATAACGAGGGATTTCTTCTATACGTTTCAATAAGTGCCTGGTGGCCAATGTGGCATCGGGGTCTGCCACCTTCGACCCCTTAGCTTGACGCATCAGTGTGCTTCGACAGCCATTTGTGAAGAGGAGAAGCAGGGACAAGCCGACTATTTGAACGAAATGACGTGAATGCCTGATTTGTTTGGGTTTCCGTGGATTCTCCTCATGTCGATCATGGATATCCTTGATTTCCTTTATCATATCTGGGAGTTGCAGAGCGAGTCTCATCTGCTTAGAAATTACCTATCATAAAATCTTCGAAACTCGCTTCTATCTCAGCCAGTGGCATTGCGCGTACGAGATAGGATTGGTTCGAAGTTCGATCCTCTACCCAGGTATTGCCTCCGGTAGAATCCGGGACACATCGGCCATACGCCACCCTGGACCAGTAGGTACCAACACCATCCCGAATGGCGTAGAGGACTGCTGTTTGGTCAAATGTGGCATTGTCATAGATCTTACCTTCAAACTGATGGTTCATCCATGGTGCGTATTTGCTGAAATGAAAAAACCCTAAGTACAGCGGGGAATCCTTAGGTAGTGCATTGAATACTTCACCGGTTCTGATCTCTGCGCCTAGCTCGGCCCCGGAGAACGTGATTGGCACCGGGAGGTTTTCGATGACATACTTTGTGACACCAGGCATGTCCCCATTGAAATTCCATTCTTCTTCTCCGCTAGGGAAGTTGCCCCCCATGATGATGAATTCTGTGACCTTGGCAGCAATCAAGTCTCGTCCGTTGAGCGATGAATACTGATCTGCCTCAGAATCAATTAAGTTCTGAATATTGAGCAGGGGACCTACAGTTACGATCTTGATGCTTTTGTCAGGGTTTTCCGCCAGGATTTTGCGATATAGTTCAGTGCTTTCCGGTACATTGTCTCGAGTAGCATCGTGGGGCAAGCTGTCGGCCAAAACCTTGGTGTGATTCCATGCAGTCTCATGAAAACCAGGTTTACGCAAGCCTATTGGAATATCCGGATTGCCATAATACGTGTTGACCGCATCAATAGCGCTTACGGCATATTGCTCTACATTCCAGCACATCACGGCGAGCAGGTCGACTTCGCCTTTGTTTTGAAAGTGATTGAGCATGGCCAAGGCGCCAAGGTCATCGGCATCACCGCCAAAGTCGGTGTCGAATATCATTTTCACTGGCGTGTTGCCAGGGTCACTGGTTTGCTGCTCAGTGGCACAACCAATGATTGTGATCAATGCGATGAGCGATAGGCACTTATGCCTGTAGTATTGCATGAAGATCATGAGCTAATGTATTGATTTTCAAAAAGTTGAATGGTGTTGGTATCATAGGTATGATACCCGATGGTGTCCAAACTGCTAGAGCTATCGAAGGCTGTGAATTGCTTCTGGTAGTTGTTCTGTTGCGAGTGGTTCGGCTTTAGCATATTGGAAATGAGGAGGCTTTTCATTTGGGTTATATCGTTTTGACTGAAGAGCGAATGATCAGTTCTGGATTTAGCAGACAGCTTTCGACGTCTTTACCCGCCATTCTGTCAAAAAGCAGTTCTACTGCCTTTTTGCCAATGGCTCCCATGGGTTGCTTCACGGCAGTAAGCGGAGGGGAGAGTAGTTCGAAATAGGGTTGCTCATCAAATGAGATGAGGGAAATATCGTCGGGTACTTTGAGGTCTAACTCGTTGATGGCTTTCAATGCCCCGATGGCAATCTGGTTGTTGAGCGCAAAAATGGCTGAAGGGGGTTGACTCGTGTTGAGCAAATTCTTTGTTTCTCTATACCCGTTGTCTACGCTATAGTCATTACCAACAATGTACGCTTCATTGACCGACACCTGGTGAGTGCTCAATGCTTCTTTATATCCAGATAGTCGCTCCTGGTTGGCAGAGGTATCTGGTAGCCCTTGGATACAAGCGATTTCGCGATGACCATTTGATAACAAGTGGTTGCAGGCTACATAAGCACCGTTGTGGTTGTCCGTCGAAACGTATGGAAATTGACCATTGTCGAAGTGCCTGTCGATGAGGATCATAGGTACATTGATCTTTGACAAATGTTCCCATTGATCGCCAACAGGGGCGACCAACAGACCATCTACTTTTCTCGACATCAATAGTTCCAGGGATTCCATTTCAATGGCAGTGGAGTCCTTGGTGTCGCACAATAAGACCATCTTACCTGCTTTCCGTAATTCTTCTTCCACCGATCGGGCGAGGTTCGCAAAAAAGGGATTACTGATGTCTGGGATAGCGAGGCCTATGGTGTTGGTGACCTTAAGCCGGAGATTCCTGGCAATCTGGTTAGGCGAGAAGCCGAGTGAGTCTATTTTGTCCCGCACGCGTTGCGCGGTCTTTGCACTTATCCGGTATTTCGCTTCCTGACCTGTGAGGACCCGCGACACCGTAGTGGTGGACATGTTTAATTCGTTGGCGAGTTCCTTGATGGTCATAGCAGTGAGATTCTATTAGTTAAGGTTAAAGAACAGGAGGAATTTGGTTAATGCCATAAATATCACTAATTTGCACAATCGATTGTGCAATACTAATACAAAAGATTTAGAAAAGAAATGACGGAAACGAAAATTGTAGTTGTAGGGAGTAGCAACACAGATATGGTCCTACAATCGGACCATCTGCCAGCTCCAGGCGAAACTGTGCTTGGGGGTAGTTTCTCGATGAATGCAGGAGGAAAAGGTGCTAACCAGGCAGTAGCCGCAGCTCGATTGGGCGGCCATGTCACTTTCGCAGCGCGGGTGGGAAATGATCAGTTCGGAAGACAGGCAATAGCTGATTTTGAGAAAGAAGGAATTGACACCCGGTACATTTCAGTCGATGATGAAAAACCTTCAGGTGTTGCACTTATCCTGGTGGACAGCAAGGGGGAAAACTCCATTGCCGTCTCACTCGGCGCCAACGACAATCTGAGCGCAGACCATATTACACCCTTGCTGTCAGAATTACCCCCAGGCACTTTGGTATTGGTGCAGTTGGAAACGCCTTTGGAGACAGTCAATCACCTGGCGGCAGCTGCGAGAAGCCATCATCTTCGACTGATCCTCAACCCCGCACCAGCCGACATGCTTCCGGAGACTACGTTAGACGGCCTTTTTATGATCACCCCAAATACCATAGAGGCGGGGATGTTGAGTGGCATTAGTGTCCATAACGAAGAAACGGCGAAAACCGCCGCTGCAAAACTCAGGTCACAGGGAGTTCAAAACGTGGTAATCACCCTAGGAGGTAAAGGTGCTTACGTCGCCTCAGAGGACTTCAATGGAATCATTGATGCTTTTCCTGCCGAGGTTATCGATACCACAGCTGCCGGGGATACTTTCAACGGGGCACTGGCCGTCGCATTGAGCGAGGGGAAGCCTTTAACTGAAGCTGTGAGGTTTGGCAACCAAGCAGCAGCGCATGCAGTGGGCATTCTTGGAGCCCAAACTTCCATTCCGACAAGAAATGAACTCATCTCTAAACAATAGCCATGTTTATACCTTCGACTTATTCCGTCTCCGTTGTACTTTGTGTCGTTACGATGCTCGCCTGGGGTTCCTGGGCCAATACGCAGAAATTGACAAGCAAGTCCTGGGCCTTTCCATTGTTTTATTGGGATTATGTATTCGGCATCGTATTGCTGACATTGACTTTTGGCCTTACCCTGGGAAGCACTGGTGGTGGATCTGGCCGATCATTTGTTTCCGATCTGGCTCAAGGTAGCTTGCACTCATTTCTGTCTGCTCTTTTTGGTGGTGTCATATTCAATTTGGCCAATCTATTGATTGTTGCCGCTATCTCCGTTGCCGGAATGGCTGTTGCTTTTCCCGTGGGTATAGGCATAGCGTTGGTATTGGGCGTCATCATCAACTATGTGGCCACACCAGTCGGAGACCCCTGGTTTTTGTTTGGTGGTGTGGCATTGGTGGTTGTTGCCATTGTATTCGATGCGATGGCCTACAAGCGATTGCCACAACAAGATGGGCATAATGTCTCAAAGGGACTCCTGTTGGCTGTTTTTGGCGGTATCCTGATGGGATTCTTTTTTCGATTTGTTGCCGCATCTGTGGCCACAGACTTTGAGCAGCCAGCAGCCGGTCAGTACACCCCATACAGTGCAGTATTCATTTTTTCACTAGGTGTTCTGGTGTCGAATTTCATATGGAATACCTGGTTCATGCGCAGACCCATTTCAGGGAATGCCGTTTCCTATGCCGATTATTTCAAAATGGGGACACCGAAGCTCCATCTTACAGGAATCCTGGGGGGCATTATCTGGGGTATCGGTATGTCTTTCAGTATGACCGCCACAGAGAAAGCCGGTTTTGCCATATCCTATGGGCTCGGTCAGGGAGCCACCATGATTGCTGCAGCCTGGGGGGTATTCATTTGGAAAGAGTTCAAAACGGCCCCAAAGGGAACCAACCTGCTCATTGCCATGATGTTTGTATCCTTCATCCTGGGATTGGTTATGATCGTTTATTCGAGGTTGTAGATGAACGTGGTGCCGAATCTATCTTGAAGTGCCAAGGTTTTGGTAGGACCAAAATATGTCGGGTTAGTTTAAATGACTGCCAAAGGCGGACCAGTAGATTGGGGCTAATTGGTTGTTAAAGCATTGTGTGTTAAATTGAATGGAATCAACAATCTATTACATTCTAACCTCCGCCAATATGACTAATCTTAAAAATTTATTTACTATTCTACTAATTGCATCTTTGAGCATCTACCAAAGCTGTAACCAGTGCAAGGATGACGATACTGATGATATTGGTCAGTGGATCCATGCCGGACCACAAGATGTGCCCGGTCGCACAACAGCCTTGTTATTGGATAGCAGGCACCCCGACAAAAAGGCCGCATACGCGGGTTCCCCTGGTGGGGGACTCTGGTACAAAGAAGATATTGAAAATGACAATAACCTTTGGACTCAATTGAACAGTCAGGCCACCATTATCTCCTGTATTGCTCAAAATCCACGAAACCCTGACCAGATCTATTTTGGTACCGGTGTCCAGTACTTCGATTACCTCGGTCACATGCTTCGAGGAAACGGCATTTACCGCAGTGTTCAGACGACAACGCAGCAACCTTTCAGCGTAGTGCCTTTCACCCACAACAACGCTGACTTTCGGTATGTGAACGACATTGAAATTCATTGGGGTACGGGTCATATCTATGTAGCCACCAGTACGGGGCTACATTTGAGTCAGGATAGTGCCCTGACCTTTACCAAGGTGATTGACCACCCTGTAAGTGATGTGCAGGTGTTGGGTGACCAATCCATTGTTGCTGTGAATGGCATATCATCTCTTCTGCGGTCTAATGCTTCCGATTTCATCATCAGCAGGAGCACCGATGGTATTTCCTGGAGCCCGGTGCTAACCGAAGACCCTAACTGCACCGAACCAGAATGTGCAAAATCCAGGAGGTCGCTTCTGGCGTATTCATTGGGTACACTTTATGCCTTGAGGACAGGAGGAGCCTACCTGTTCTTATACAAATCAGAAGGATTTGGAGCTGAAGGCACATGGCAAAAACTTGGCCAGCTGCAACCCGAAGATCCAACGAAACAAGTCATCGTGGCTTCCAACCATCTGTCATTGATGGTAGATCCCGTGGACAAGGATCAGGTATTCACTGGCTCCGCCGGGCTACACGGCTGGAATACCACCGACAATTCCGTGAACGAAAGGCAGGTCCCTTATCAGGATATGGTAGATGTACACTCCATGTCGGGTAGTCGCTACATTAGCAATAACTTCAGTGTGGGCAGGATGGTTTTTGGAACTGATGTAGGTATTTTCCGGATGACGCGGGATCCAAACGGCATTCTGGATCAGGACCTAAAGAGCAGGGGATACAATACCCCACTGGTCATGGATGCAGTGGCCGCCACCAATACCAAATTGTTTGCTGCGGGTGTGTGGGATCATGCGGGATATGTCTTTAAACCGGACGGGTCCATGCAATATGAATTACCAGGTTTCGCAGGTGGAAATGGTGTCAGCGGTGAATCAAAAAAGGTCTATTACAATGATGAAAAGAATGTGAGCATTATTAGCGGTTTCAATGGTACAAACTGTAACCTTTACCGAAATGACACCTTCCTAGGTGATGTTAGCCTTAGTTTTCTAGGTGTGTACGACTATTCAAACCGGGTACATTACGGCGTGGGGCAGAAGACCATCGAGGTCACAACCTTGCGTGGTGATGACTTGCAACTGCGCTCAGTCGCCACATACACCCATGAATCGGTGGAAGGAAGTTTCTCAGTAGTGAGATATGATCCATTCAGGGAAAACGCCATTTTTTTGGGTACGTCTGAGGGGAGAATCTACGTGTACTACCCTGGCAACGCCACCAACCCGGAACCCATTTCCATATTCAATGAGGCTGGAGAAGCTTATGAGGTGATTGATATCAGTGTTGGCGATGCAGGGGGCAACCTGGTGGCGCTTTTACGTCACAAAGAGACAAAAGCGACCCGTATCTGGGCCAGGCCATTTGCAGAAGCATCCTGGTCCGACGTCACAGCAGATCTGCCAGAGATGACAGTCATGTGCCTCTTGCACGAACCCGGGAACCAGACTGTTTCAAGGGTCCTGATAGGAACAGAAAACGGTATCTGGCGAGGCGGACCCTTGACCCAGCCCGGTATTTTTAGTTGGGCTAAGATCATAGAAGTGGGTCTACCCAGTGCACCTGTAGTGAAGCTGAGCCATCAATCCTGCTCCAATATGCTCGTTGCCGGCATTTACGGCCAGGGTGTGTTTTACTATAGGTATCCGTAAATGAGGACAAAAACATAGCTGATCAGTGCATGTAGCCCCGATAATTTTCGGGGTTTCATACACTTCAAATTGCTTTGATAGAGCTGGAAGCGAAAAGCCCGCATGAAAGCCAGTGTGCGCGTCTAACTAGTCACGCCATTCGTCAGAAACCTATGCAATCAATCTTCACCGGAACGGCATCGACTAAATAGTATCACAACAGCCAGTCCCCATTCATAAGTGTCAATCCAGCTTTTTGAAGTTGTCGGTACGGTTTTCATGGACAAGGATAAGGCCTGTCACCTTGCCATTGGCATCAAAAGTGAATCTCGCTTCTGGCAATGGATTTTCAGACACCACATTTTTGGGAAGCTGGAATTCATAAAGGTTTTCTCCTTTAGGTCTAAGTGTCAGGTACGGTCCACCGCCCCGTCGGTATTTTATAGTGTTTTGATGGATCCGTATCGTTCGGTCGCCTTCGTATGTTCCGGCATAAATGCCCAGGGGAGAGGGTTGATTGGCTTGAGGTGCTTTAGCCGTTGGTTTGTAGGTACTTATGGTTTCTTCGATCCAGTTTTTGTACGCACTGACACGCGCATAGTATTCGGTTACGCCGTACCTTCCTTCACCAACTTCACCGTCTTGAAAAGAACTTACCCCCAGGATGTACCTGGTATCACCGTCATCAAAGAATGCGGGTCCTCCGGAGTCACCAGGACCGCTGATGGCTTCCATTGGGGTGGTATTGGGGGAATCAGGCCCGTCAAACTTGAAGTAGATCCACTCTTCATCACTACCATCGACTTTATTGGTGCCAGCTCTATTGATTTTATCCATTTCAACAGGTCCGGTGAGGCCTGTGCCTGTGTCTCCTCTACCTATTACGGTGATTAGCTTGCCCTTTTCATCTTGTTTCGAATACAATCTGGCAGGTTCCACACCAGTCACTGGTTTTTTCAATTTGACCAGAGCAATGTCATTGGCAATTGACGCAGGGGAAAGCGCAAATTCCGGATGAACAATTACCTCTTCGATTTCATAGGATTGGTCATTGCAGAGTATTTCCTGACTTTCATAGGTTAATCCTTCTTTGATCGCCTCGGCCACATGTGCAGCCGTGACTACCCATTGTGACGCGATCAGCGTTCCTTCTCCATCGGCAAAATGACACAGCTGCGGATACGCTTTAGCCAGCTCGATGTAGGCTTTGTCAGGTACATCGTGGCGTAAGATCAGACCGACACTTAAGAAGGCGGACAAGGTGAGGATACCTACCGCGACTGCATTTCTGATATCCTTAATTGATTGCGGGATTTTCATTTTTCTCATGGCAATTTGATTTGAGTGATTTCTTTGGAAGAGGTAAGGGCAATGATCGTATTGGTCCGTTCTACGCCTTTGATGCTGGTCACCTTCTCGGCAATCAGCCTTTCCAGTACCTGGGTATTCTTCACACGGACTTTCAGTAGGTAAGAATACTCCCCAGTAATGCAATGACATTCCAGGACTTCTGGTACGTCATTCATGCATGCTATGAAGTTAGGTTCAGCAGATGGCTCGGGAATGAGTACCAACACAAAAGCACATATTTCCAAGCCCACCGCTTGCGGATCCACCAAGAAGACGTTTTGGCTCAGCACGCCTGTGTTCATCAGTTTTTCTATTCGTTGCTTGACACCCGAAACCGATAGTTTGACATGGTTGCCAATGTCAGCGTAGGAGAGACGTCCATTTGCTTGTAACAGGTCTACTATTTGTTGGTCCTTCTCATCTAGATGCATGAAATGCTATTTTTGGTAACTGATAATAAAATAAATACATAACAATCATATTAATAGCGTAATATTTGCGTTAACGAGTTAAAATTGGTTAAAATATTTCATAAAAGATGCCATGAAGTACGATTGGAGAGAGGAGTAGCTGAATCAATGTGCCGACGAACCACGGCGGCGGTTACCAGGTATTGAGATTTTACCTCAAGGAGTTTACTTCAGTTCATAGACGCCCACGGCATTTTTTTGACAGAATGGGAAGGAATGACAAGCTGAAGATTCATGCCTTCGAAAATGGATAAGCGAGGTAAATGAGTTTGTCCAGGTTTATCGGAAGCTATCGTAGCGGATGATCCATTATCAATGCGAACCAAAAACTTCGCACAAAAGCTCATTGACCAGCTCATACCTTAATAGCGGTCCGTTTGGAGAATTGCTTTGATTGTTCAACATGGCAATGCTAACGTTGGTCGCCGGGTCAAAAAACATATACGAGCCATACCCGCGCATGCCTCCCGTATGACCCCAAAGGATTTTCCCATCAAAAACAACCTCTCTCACACCCAGGCCATAGCCCACCGAAACGGGGTGCTCAAATTCAAAATAGCGCGTCATCAATGAACCTCTGAATTGGTCTTTTTTCCCATAAGAAATGTGATGTTTTTGTGATTTTACGGTTTCTCGGCGCAGTCAATCAAGAGGAGTTAGCTCTTCAAGGCTCATATGGGCATTGAGCTGGCTCTGGGTCTAAGAAATAGTTGATTCGCTATTGCGCTTGGGAGAGTTGAAGCTTTTGATGCAAAAACCTACAAAAATCTCTAAGTCCTCATTAGATGACGCCTTCTTTGGGCAGGACTATCCACGCCAACCTTTTAGTTAGATACCACGCAAAGAGAGAATTAAGCCACTGGTCATCAATTCTGTTCTTACTTCATGCAACATTGTGTTACAAGTGCAGACTTTTTATACTTTCGAAACTTCAACTAAAATATCACTTTCATGAAACTGTTCCTTTCATTCTGTGTACTCGTAGGATTAGCTGCGTCAATTAATGCGCAAGACCTGAATGACCTTTGGCATCACAAGGATCTAGCTGACAACGATATTCCTGGTGTCAGTTTGAAGCAAGCGCAAGAATACCTGGAAGGACGCCCATCTAAAAAAGTAATCGTGGCTATCATCGATAGCGGATATGAATTAGATCATGACGCGTTCCAAACCAATACCTGGGTCAATGAGGGTGAAATAGCTGGAAATGGAAAAGATGATGACGGCAATGGATACGTAGACGATATCAATGGCTGGAATTTTATTGGTGGAGCTGAAGGGAACGTCATCAATGAGACCATGGAGCTGACCAGGGAGTATAGAAGACTCAAACCCAAATATGAGAATGTCGCTGAGGGTCGGTCTGCTGAGTACAAATATTGGAAAGAAGTTGAAGAGGCTTATCTGGCCGAGAGTGAAGAAGCCATGGCGGCGGCAGAGGGGTTTCTAAGCCGTTACAATGGGGTGCCGCATCAATACAAACTACTGGCGGGCTATGCCATGGTCGATACGCTTAGTATTGAGGCCTTGGAAGGAATTGAATCCCAGGACTCCGTGGTGATTGCGGCGGATAATTACCTCACACGAATTCTTGGATACTTTGAAGGACAAGCCACGTTAGATCAAATCCTTTCCTTATTTGAGGGAGGGGTAGGATATTACGACTATCAAGGCAACTATGCCTATAATTTGGACTTCGATCCGCGAAACCTCGTCGGTGACGATGCCGAAGATCTAAAAAATCGAAGTTATGGAAATAATCAAATTGATGAGGTCGGTGGATTTGGTGGAAGCCATGGGACGCACGTCGCTGGGATCGTCGGTGGAAAAGTAGGGGAGACCACCATCGGCATTTCTGAAAACGTGGAGTTCATGTTCATCAGGGCTGTGCCCAGTGGTGATGAAAGAGATAAGGATGTGGGGAATGCCATCCGCTATGCTGCTGACAATGGTGCACAGGTGATCAACATGAGTTTCGGAAAGGATTATTCCCCGGATCAGGACTATGTGCGGAAGGCAGTGAAGTATGCCGAATCCAAAGGCGTCTTGATGGTACATGCCGCCGGTAACGACGGTAAAAACAATGACGAAGCGTTGTCCTATCCCGACGGTTCCATATCTAAATCGAAGAAATCAAAAAGTTGGATCGAGGTGGGCGCATCCTCCAAGAATTACAATGAAGCCCTGCCTGCCGAATTCTCAAACTATGGTAAGCAGAATGTCGATCTGTTTGCTCCCGGTGTGAACATCATGTCGGCTGTGCCTGGGAATACGTACCAGGCAAACAGTGGCACCAGTATGGCCGCTCCGGTGGTAGCAGGGGTTAGTGCTCTACTGTTGAGCTACTTTCCTGATCTCGAAGCCTCCGAAGTGAAAGAGATATTGCTACAGTCTACCACTAAGGTGGATTTGGAAGTCAACAAACCGGGTTCCGAGGAAAAGATCAATTTTTCTGAATTGTCTAAAACCGGAGGTATCATCAACGCTTATGAGGCCGTGAAGATGGCCGACCAACGGGTGAAGATCAAATTGAGATAATGGCTCTTCGGTGGAGCCCATGTTCTAGCTTTTCATGTACTCGATGTTGAGGATACGCCATGCGAACCTGGCTATTTTGGTTTCGACGATCGCTTCATCCCCAACTTTCTTGTGAAGCAAGGCTTTGGCCATGGGAGAATCCATGGATACGTAGTCTTTGTTGCCGATGAGTTCTTCGTAACCCACGATACGTAATCGCTTTTTCATCTTCTTCTCCACATTTTCAATTTCAACCCAGGCACCAAAATTCACCGTTCCATCCATATGGGGGTGATAATCGATGACCTTGAAATTATCAATACACCTTCGCAGATAAAGCAAGCGTTTGTCGATTTCGCGGAGTCGCTTTTTATTATAGTGATAATCCGCATTTTCAGAGCGGTCTCCAAGACTGGCCGCCCAGGAAACTTTATTGGTAACTTCAGGTCGCTCCACACGCCATAAGTGATTGAGCTCGTCCTTCAGACGTTCCATTCCCTCTGGTGTGATTAGCTGAGATCTCATGGTTGTTTGCTTTGAGAAGTACTAGTAAACCCCAAATATGAGGAACTGCAAATTTGTGGGAATGCCCTAAATACTCACAGTCATACAAGGTGGAAATATTTCGATTTGGCTCTATGAATCGATTTTCTCACGGAAAGCCAAATCACCAAATAGCACAGTAGGTACCAAACCTCGTACCTGCCAAAAAGAGGTATTTCGAGCGCTAAGTCAAATACATCCATCTCGAAGCTGAGTCCGAAAATGTTAATCTCCAATCCCTCCTCAAGACCAATACTTGTTCCCAACAATCCAAGAAGGGAAGCTTGAAGGCCCGTTCCACTGGCAGATGAGCCCAACGAATGCTCCAATGGCCGCCAATCCTTGCCGATGGCGGTCGATGGTAAATCAAGACCCATCTCGGGTACTTGAAGGCCGATCCAGGCCACGAAAGTGTTACTGTTGGGGCCTGGATACAAAGTGTATTCACGCTTCCATGGGTATTCCAATATGGCGGCATCCACTTTGTCGATGACGGCCTCAATATCATCACCCTGCAGATCCAGTATCAGGGTTGCTTCATTGCCCCACCAGGAGTCTATCGGGACATTGGTTTCACGAAAGAGCACATTGCCACCAGGACCTTGTCTCCAACCGATGACCTGGATCACTTCAAAGTTTTCGCTTCCCCGTCGCTTCATGGCGATCCAGGAATGCACAGCAAACATTCCTTTAGGACCCCAGGTTCTGGCAGCATATACACGCAGGGCCGGCCC
Organism: Cyclobacteriaceae bacterium; assembly: GCA_965601475.1. Classification (GTDB taxonomy): domain Bacteria; phylum Bacteroidota; class Bacteroidia; order Cytophagales; family Cyclobacteriaceae; genus JAWPMT01. The sequence goes on from OZ271832.1 coordinate 5,725,488, forward strand.
GTCGTCCTGTTCTGTATGGGGTGCCCGTTCGATAGGTTTATCTATGTAGATTATGCTAGCAAGGGTCTCAATGGTATAATCTACAACAGAGGGTAGTATCAGGAATGCTGCAAATACCGACCATGTGATGACAAACTGATATGATATGCTGATACGGTCGGAGGAATGGCCTCTGCTCGTGTCTCCGAACTTCTTCTTATTTTCGACCTTTTCGTCGTCAGTTAGTTCCCTGTCCATTTTCCGTTTGGCATTTATTCAACCTGGTTGTGTTGAAACTAGCAAGTGCATCATCGCATTTCTTCTACGCAAGCGCCTAAGAACAGTTATAGCTCTGATATTATCGGTAATGATTTGTGGGAGGCAATCATTAGCCAAATCATTCAGGAACATAAGCTATTCATGCACCTGACGAGCCATGGTGGGCTCAACATCATTTACCAATACATCTGACCAAGGTGTTGCCGGCCTGGGGGACATTAGCGTCAATAGAGCCAGTGTACGCGTAGAATGTCAGGAGGAGCGAAGAAGCATCCCAAACTGGAGTTTTCCGACCACCTCAGGGGATTGACAAGAAAGTGCACAAATACTTGCGGTATTAGTATCGTGCAATTGGTTCCCGAAAACATACTACCGGTGTCTGAAAAATACCCAAAAATGGGTATTTCCATCCACGGGGATAGTGATTAGCTTACTGTAACCAAATAATCACTACCCAATTCAGATAATCACATTTGTCAACCTGATCGCTAATTAGCCATCAAAAACCACAACTGACTATGTCTAACATTGCTGGCAAGGCATATGCCATGAACCTCATCACGCCGATTTATGTAAGAACGAATTGGTTGTTGTTACTCTTTTTTCCGGGAATCATTGTTTCCTTGAAGGCACTAAGTTTCCTGTCCACATTCTCCCCGGTGGCAATTGCCTTGTGGCCACTGGGCATTGTGTTCTTGCTTGCCGGGTTGGTGCTCTTAGTCTTCGGCCTTATCAGATGGATTGGTATTGTCAATTGGCTCAACCCCCTCATTTGGTGGTCAACCAGTATGCTGTCCTTCATTTTGGTTGTGCTGACGGAAATTCATATCATCTCCGCCATTCTATATGGTATTGTGGGTGTGGCACTATTGGTTGTGGGATTCAACCTCCTTCGAAATGGTGTCACCTGGCTAAACCGATTCATTTTTTGGCTGGCTGGTTTGAGAGCGTTCCAAAATCGGTCTTTTTCAGGACTCAACACACTTTCGCTCATCCATTACGCCCGTTGGGTAATTCTGAGGGATTTTGAGTTTCCCAGGCTGAGCGAGGATCAACCAAAGGAAGAGTTGAAGTATGGTTACATGTTGTTTTTCAGCAACTTCAATGGAAGCTGGACCCAGTATGTCGATTCGTTTTCGGTGGCGATAGCAGGAGGACTCAATTTGCTCTGGAACAAAAACGCGGGGTGGAAAGATGCCAACGTGGAAACACCTTTCAATGCCTACGTTGTCAGCAATCAGATCGATACGGAGTATTACTACAATGCTTATCCGTTGGCTTCATCCAATGATGTGAAGTCTGCCAAAAAAGTCCTGGCGGATGTGAAAGGGTTGGCTGATAGTCTGTCTACCACTGCAGCTGAGGATTTCAAAGCCGCTTTTGATAAAGTCCTTCTGGATCGTCAGAGTGATCTGAGCAAGATGGAACCAACGCCAATTGTTAGTCTCGCGCATGAGGCCATCGAGAAGCGTAAGAGTATAGAAGAAGTAAATGCATAACCTAACTAAACAGCACAGCAATGCCTAATCAATCAGGAAATGCTTACGGACTTACGGTTTTGAGCCCACTGAAAGAGATCGACAGTGACGGTCAGGCAGTCATTCCAAAGCTGCGAAACTTACTCCAGAGCTTCAATCAGCTGGACACATCGCCCATGTCCAGGGTTCCAAATACCTACCTGTCAAGGCTTTGGATTCTTGAAGACGTCTTTTATGAAAACTATCCATACAGACTCGAACACCTGAAGTCGAAGTACCTGGTATTTACATCTAACTTTTACGGTGACCTGGACGCCTATCTGGAAGGCATGTACAAGGCTATTCCGGAGGAGGTAGCGTCGGTATGGCAAGATTGCTACGGCTTTCATCCTGACGTGAAGGACCCCGAGAGCTTTAAGTCATATATCAAGAAGTGCCAGGTGGAGACAACCTTTTACTTCAACGGATCAACCGACGACTCCCTCCAGGATCAGCTTAAGGCGCTGTATATCAAGCAGGAGTTCTCAAGGTTCGTTTTTGAAAACGCGCACAAGTCTGCTGAGGAGGTACTTCAAGGTTTCAGGGAATTTGTAGAGGAGTGTAAGCCTGCAGCAGCGTTTCCAAGGTGGAAACCTGGTGAATCTGATTTGTCAAAGATTGTGGCCATAGGTGAGTAATGCCATAACCTTCAATTAACTGAGAAGCTCGATTATCTAAAAGAAAAGCAAATGGATAATGTTATTGATTTCTATGATGTTCAGGGGAACATCATGATTAACTATGCTGAGTTTGGTTACATCAAATCGAGGTATGCCTTTCTTGAGGTCACAAGAGGGGAAGATGGGAGAGACTTTCTGAAAGAAATCGCCCCATTGATTACGTCATCGGCATTGAAAGAAAATGGCATCATTTCATTGCCGGAGGTCACCACCAATATTTCTTTTACCTATAATGGCTTGAAAAGACTCGGCATTCCAGTGCTCAGCTTGCATGCCTTTCCGGACGAGTTTGTCATGGGCATAAGAAACCGGACGAGCATACTTGGGGATAATAGTGCCAGTAGTCCGAAAGAGTGGGATAAGGTATATAGAGAAGAAATACACATTTTCATATCCATAGACGCCAAGGAAAAGGAGGACTTGGAAGCTCGATACGCCGAAATTGAAAAGCTTGTAGACAAATTTCAAGGCGTCAATTTGATAAAAGGCTGCAAAAACGATAAAGGGGAACTTTCCAATTATCAGGATGCATCGGTCATATACGATGAAAACGGTTTCCCTACAGCAAAAGAACATTTTGGGTATACAGACGGCATTAGCAACCCCTTCTTCAAAGGGATGACCCCAGAGATGGGGGAAGTAATCGGTGGGGGCAAGAAATTGAACTACGACAGTCCATTATCCGAAGAGAATTGGGGCCCCATCGAGACAGGCGAGTTTATTCTTGGCTACCGGGATGAAGCGAACGAATATTCTGCGGCTCCGATCCCTAAACTATTGTCGAAAAACGGGTCTTTCATGGTTTTCAATAAGTTTCATGAGAACGTGGGTAGGTTCAACGATTACTTGGATACGGCCACCGAGAAATACAACATTGACAAGGAAGAGCTCGCTGCCAAGTTTGTAGGGCGGTGGCGCAATGGCGCTCCTTTAACCACCTTTCCCACCCAAGAAGCGGCGGATGAAATCGCTGGCGAACGTCAACGAGCAATATTGGCGATGAAGCAGGCCAAAACGCCGGAGGAGCTGGGCAAAGCGCACGAACGATTCAAAGCAGTGAACAAGCATTTCATTGGCTTCGATTTCTTTGATGATATCCCCGGAAGCAGATGTCCGGTGGGCTCACACATACGCCGCGCTAACCCAAGAGGAGCACTGGAGTTTGAGTCCAAAGATGCATTTAGTACACCCGCAGCATTGGACAACAGAAGACGAATGATTCGCAGGGGTCTTCCTTATGGTATTTCTACACCTGACAGCAATGATGGAGAGCATGGAACCATCATCATGACGATCGTGGCCAACATCAAGCGCCAGTTCGAGTTTGTCGTGCAGCAGTGGCTCAACTATGGGAACGATTTCAAACTGGCCAATGACAAAGATCCAATCACCGGAGATCAAGACGATGAAGGTGGACGGTTGGTGATAGAAGGGGACGACAACAACGTGCCCAAGTTCTTGTCCGGCATACCTCGGTTCATTGAAACGCGTGGTGGGGTCTACCTATTCATTCCAAGTCTGACGGCCCTCAAATACATCAGTGAAGGCATTGTTGACCCGACATAGGCGAACCTGATCCATTTCAGTATTCAGCAAAAGAGGTAGAAACTTCTGATCATGACACAAATCAACAAGGTACTGGGCGACATCAAGTTTCGAAAGGAATTTGCCTATGCTCGTAAGGTGCCAACATTTGTCAGCAACAGTGTGAGTTGTGTGGATGAAATGGCCAGATGGGTACTCGATCGACAGGGCATTCTGTACAAAGATGAGCCACACGCTCCAGGCCTTTATGTTCCTGTGGTGAACAAACTTAGCGGGGGAAAAGGTCTGTGGAACAATCCGGTGCTGTTTTCAACCGATGCCCTGGTTTACACGGTGCCAAGTATCGTTCAGCTGATCGAGGGTAGAACCGCTTCCGAAGGCCGCATTATTTCTTCAGATCCGGAGGAAAGAAAAACCACGCTTGAGCTGTATCAAAAGTTTCAAAAAGAGTTGACCGGGCCCTTATCAAAACTGGTGTATGCCTATATACTCCCACATCGAAACTTCGCCATTCCGCTTTTCACCAGGAGGGTGCCATGGAAGGAAAGAGTCATTTTCAAAGTGGGGTACCCCATATTGCGCCGCGCATTGAGCAAAGGCCTGGGGCTTGCCGATGGGAATAACAAGCAGCGAATGGAGGTGATAGATGAAGTATTTTCCTTTGTCGATGATTTACTCCAAGATGGAAGAAAGTACCTGGTAGGCGAGAGGCTAAGTCTGGCAGATATTGCCTTCGCTTCCATCGCCGGTCCGCTGATATTGCCGGACCAGTACGGCGCGGTGACGACGGACATCAACCAAATACCTGATGAATTGAGACAAATCGTCTACCGGCTTCGAGCCACTAAGGCAGGCCAGTTTGTCCTGAGGCTATATCAGGAGGACCGACCGAAACTTAGAGACCAAAGTGAGATTCCCAAGGAACCTGGCGCAGTCGCTCGGCTCAATCAGCAAATCGGAAGGGCCATTTTCGGGAAGAAATTCAAACCCAATCTTTTCTATTTTTTGCAGCGCCGTTTTCCACTCTTCAAAATTCCTTTTTCGAAACTGGTGGTGGTGAGCAAGAATGAGTTGGTCGTAGAAGTACTGAACAGAGACAATGACTTCACCATAGAAGAAATCAATTCCAAGAAGATGTCCAAACTGAATGATGCCTTCTTTTTGGGAATGGATCGCAGAAACCCGCAGTTTGATCGGGAACGCGACATGGCCAGAGGTGTGATCAAGCGGGAGGATATTACGTTCATACAGGATTTCATAAAGGACAATTCCCTGGAAACAACCAATTCCGCCTTGCCCTATGGCAAGCTGGATGTGGTGAACACTTTGGTAAGGGGTGTTCAGACACAATTGATCAGGCATTATTTTGGTGTTTACGCATACACTGATGCCAAAATGAAGGCATGGCTCAGAGCCATTTTTTGGGATCTCTTCCTCAACCTTGGGGATGACAAAGCCATTCACGAGCGCGCACTAAAGGCTGCCGATGAGATGAAGGTTTGTATTGAGCAACTGATATTCAAAAGGAAAAGCGAGTTGAATGAAGGTGGAAGCTTAAATGACAATTTGCTGAATCGAATGATCCTTCTGCAAAGGCAAGACGATTACCAGTGGCTTGATGATGATACCATACGCAGGAATATCTCCGGGATCATCACAGGAGCCCTGGAAACGACCAGTAAATCGGTTGTGTTGGTCCTGGACGCGCTTTTCGATCGTCCGGATATCCTGAAAGACGCCATTGCTGTTGCTGGCAATGGCGATACAAAAGAAATGTATGGATACGTATCAGAGGCACTACGCTTCAACCCCCACCAACCTTTGGTAATACGGTACTGTGAAGAAGCGCAGAGTGTTCAGGGAAGTAATAAGTCTTATACCATAGCCGCGAAGCGAAAGGTTTTCGCTTTGACATCAGCTGCGATGTTTGATCCCGCCTTATTCCCGGCGCCCAAGTCTTTCGATCCTAAGCGTGAGGCTCAGTATATGAATTATGGCTTCGCTTTGCATGAATGCTACGGCAAATATGTAAATGCCATCACTATTCCAACGTTTGTGGCTGCGGTGCTTCGGCTTCCGAATGTCCGTCGGGCTTCGGGATCGTCAGGGGCCGGAACCGGACTCATGGAAGGACCTTTTCCCAATAATTTTGTCGTAGAGTTTGGTTAGCAATCAGGTCAAACATTTGTATATCAGGGGATCGAATCTAACCCGTCCGGTTTTCTGGCTCGAAATGATCGGATGGAATCCGATAATCCTTCCGTCATCCGAAAAATACCTACAAATGGGTATTTACTTAATGACCGCCAATGCCGAAATTGGTTCTACAATTCACTTCAGTCACCATGAATCAACTTTTGAAGATCGCTTTTTCTCAGCTCGGCGAAAAAGAAATATCCGGTCCGGAGGACAATCCTACCATTGTCAAGTATGCAAAAGAATCCGGGTTTGGTTGGGTCGATGATGACGAGACGCCCTGGTGCTCCATCTTCGTGAGCTGGGTAGCCATGAAGTGTGATCTAAAAAGATCTAAAAGAGCCAATGCCCGCTCCTGGCTGCGTGTAGGCACCAAAACCTCCAATCCTGAGCCGGGAGATGTGGTCATCTTTTGGCGAGAATCGCCGGAAAGCTGGAAAGGCCATGTGGGGTTTTTTACCGGTTTTTCCAGAGACGCAAGCAGGGTCTACTGTCTTGGCGGTAATCAGGGAAACCAGGTGAGTGTTTCAGCCTACCCGGTGGATACGATACTGGGCTTCCGCAAGCTGCAGTCTTCCACCATGATCAACTTACCGGATGACGTACTGAAAAAGGGAGATAGAGGTGGAAAGGTTAAGCAATTACAAGAAGCTTTGAATATGGCTGATTATCCGGTAGGAACCGCTGATGGAGACTTTGGGCCTCGGACCGAAAGAGCCGTGAAACGACTGCAAGCAGATGGCGGACTCCAGGTGGATGGTATTTATGGTAAGAAAACTAAGGATTTTTTGATTTCAATCTTGAATGAATAATCAATGGATGATCTACCAATTCCTGACAGAAGGTAGCAGGCTTTTTGAGTCAAAGCCAGTCTGAGGAAATGACCAGACAGTAGTATTGAGGGAAGCCGGGTTTGTCTTGGCGCATAACCTACAACCACTCCGGGAATGTCAATCTTTTGAGCGATCAAATCTCAGGCTCATCCCTGAGGGGGTTCATTTTTAACTTTGTGGTGACTATTTGGGTCTGCTCTTTACCAGATACTTATGATCTTGCTTGACGCAATCGGCATATTGAAAAGCAATAGAAGTAACCATGTCATCAAAGTCTTCCTCCTTACCGTCTATCATGGAAGCAAATGCTTCTGGCATCTCATGCGCTTGCTCATTTAGTACATAACTGGCTCGCTTATGGCGTGATGCCAATACATCTCCCCATATAGCCGCCATGAAAAGGAGGTCTTTTTGGTTTTCCAATTTCTCAGTTGGGAAGTCTGCCTTGAAGGGAGATCGTTGCTTCACAGAAAAAGACTTTCCATCCCATTCCAGCCAGCCCAGGTACTTATCCGGATGCTCTGCGAGGGCCTGAAAAGCAAGGGCATGTCGCTTTGCGGGGTTAGGAAATAGCCGATCAAACTCTTGCTGCTCTTCGGGGCTCATATGGTCGTATAGGGGTGGCTTTCCTTGCTCTTTGATATCAATGATGATATCGTCCTCATTTTCTGAGGTGGCTCCTTCCAATAAAGCATAATACCGGTCTGAACCCAATGAGCCAGTACCTGCACTTACGCGACGTACAATGTCTTTTACCTGAAACCTGGAGGTATCCTTGGCCAGGTCCGAGGTGACGGTGGATTGATAGGCTTTCAAGGCCTGCTCCAGGGAAGCATAGGTGTCTTTATCGATCGGCTTAACTTTGGGGTTATTCAAATCAAACTGACGTTTCCCATGCTCAATAACTGTCCACTTGTTGAGCATCTTTAACTGATCTTTCTTCTTTTCTACTTTCTTCAGGAATTTCTTGAGCAACCCTTTGGCTGTTCTTGCAGTGAGGTGTTTCTCATTGGAGGGATCATCTGTCTCATGCTTACACATTTGCTGTCGGTAGGCGCTGGCAAACGTGCGAATGGCCCGTTTTTGTTCCTTTTTTGAAAAGACGTCATGTTCCCGGCAATCCAGGACGATACTAATCGCCATACGCCACAAATCGAATTGATAATCAGCTATGATGCTGTCATCAAAATCATCCATACAGAAGATCGCCTGCCCATGATGGTCTGCGTAGGCGCCATAGTTGTAGATATGGGCATCTCCGTTGATCCAGGTGAGCGTTTCCTTGATCCCACCGAAGAAGTTGATGCGCCAGTCATTATAAAAATCTTCCCAGTACAGGTGATTAGAGCCTCGAAAGAAGACGTAAGGAGAGGCTGACATCTTTTCCAATTTCTGATGTCGGTGGTGCTCACTTATATCTTGGTTCTTTAGGTCGAGCTCAACTAATACCTTTTGGTCCCTATTGTGGAGCAGTAGTTTGGATGATGACATGTGGCCTTGTTTGTGTGTCTAAAGCTATTATACTTTTCCATTAGGATCGATGGTATAGACCATAAATTGGGTCACGCAGACTGGTCACCAGGACTGACAATCTCCTAAGTCCTGAGACATCAGCGCTGATTGAGTCATAGCTCACCAATGAGCATTCGGCTTACTTACCTATTTCAATACTCAGCTTCCTGCCAGAAGAATACCGCATGGTCAGCAAATCGATAGGGGTAGTTTTCCTTCGTCCAAATATTATATTCATCCGCTATGCGAAGTATGTCCTCATCTTCCTCCTGGTAGCCTGTAGCGCCTTCCTTTATTTTCTCCTGCAACTCGGGGTAATCCTCCACCAACTTCATCAACTTTTTCCTGAGGCTACCGAGGTAGAAGTTTTTGACCATTTCTCCCAGATAATAAGGGGTGAGGACAGATTGGATATTTTCCCTGGTAATGGGGGAGGTGTAGTACTCTCTGTAAAGACTAAGGGGGCCTTTCTTGTATACGACCATAAAGTCGCCAGCTATCTTATTGCCGACTCGGGGATTTTTGAAAAGGATGCTATCAAAAACCATATAGGCAAGATTCTCTTTCTCCCATCTTTCGAAATCCGTGGCAGTCAGGGCTTCTTTTTTGTAGACGAGTTTGTCCAGCCCCTCGAATGACCATTGGATGATGCGGGAGGTGCTGTCTGAATAAATGAGCAAAACCGGATAGGCCTGGTAGTAGGTATAGCTATCATTGAGTTCCCAGAAAGTCTCGTCTGAAAATTGCAATGCCTGCTTCTCATAAACCTTCTCACGGAAAAACTCCTTCCACTCCGAGGTCTGAAGTGGATCCTGCTGAGCGAAGGCAGATTGAAAAAAGGTTAGCAGGCAAATTGAAATACAAAAGCGGATCATGCTCCAAAGCTGCGCAAAACAGGGAAATAAATAAAACGGATAACGTGGGGTTCCCTTAGGCTGCCCAGTTCATACGATAGTTGTCACGCCACTAACATCAAATAAAAAGCATTAAAACCCTTTGCAATAGCCAGCTAGAATGCTAGCTCAATCATTTGCTGACCAGGCCGGTCTCAAACACGGCTTGCCCGCAAGCCGAGTCAGAGCTTTTGCCCAGATGCTATTCAACTTTCAATCCTTCAACAGGATTGCTTCTGGAGATTTTTCGCACTTGTGTGGCAACCACTGCCACCAGGACAACAATGAGCAACACCGCTGATCCGATCGCACCAAGGTAGCCATGGGGGAGTGGATCTGCGAACATCATACCCAACATAGCACTATTCAATGTATGAGCAGCAGGAATTCCAAGCAGAATGGCAATACCAAAAATGATATAATACTGACGGGCTATGTTTGAAGTAAGGTGCCTGATACTGGCGCCCAAGGTCTTTCGAATGCTGAACTCTCGAATCCTTCCCTGGATATTGAGTTGGATCAAACCATACAATCCCAGACTGGCAAGCAACACAAAGACCGCCGCTATCGCCCGGGTAAATCGCTGCATGGTATTTAGGTCTTCATAGAATCCAGGCCACGTATCTTCCTGAAAACCACCGTTGAATGGGGTAGTCGGGAAGAGCACTGCCCAGTTTTCCTGCAAGGCTTTGTAGCTCTCCATCTTGGCGTTCTCGGCTACTTTCATTGTCAAATATGTATGAACAGCTTCATCAGCTAGCGTGAACATGGTTGGTGCTTGCTCGTAATAGAAATTGTTGAAATGAAAGTCTTCAACCACCCCAATGATTTCATGTTGAATGGAGTCGATTCGAATGCTCTGACCGATGGGCTTATTCAGTCCCAGCTTTACAGCAAACAACTCGTTGATGACAACGGTCTTTTGGTCACTGGCCCGATTAGGATGAAAAAACCTCCCAATTTTGGGTTCCAAACCCATTACTTCCAAATAGTTGGGCCCTACAGCTATGTCGTGAACCTCATATTCCTGATCTGGTAGATGAACTACGGTTGTCCGAAACTTCTTAGAGAAGTGATGCTGCGATCCTGCAACAGCAAGTACACCAGGCTGTTGTTCCATAGCTGATTTGAGCATTGCTAAATCGGCGGGATCCGGTACCTCGGCATAGAGCGCCTGATCCTTGTTGTACCCCCATTCCCGATTGCCCTGGTACCAGCTGTTTTGAGCGAAAATCACTGCAAACCCAATGCCTACGCAGGTGATAATGAGTTGTACAATGAGAAATACCTTGGAAGCCAAATTTTTCTTCCCAAACTTCACTGAACCCCGAAAAATGGTAATCGCCTGGAATTTTGAAATATAGAAAGCCGGATAAATGCCCGAAGCAAAACCCGTAAAAATCAGGACACAGGTCAGGGTGATCCATAAGTTTGGATCCAATAAATCAAACTCACTTGTGATACTTGAGAAGGTGGAAAACCACGGAAGAAATAGCGCAGCAGCCAAAATGAAACCGACAATTCCAGCAATGAGGGTAAGCAACAGGTTCTCCGTCAAGAACTGGAAAATGATCAATCGTCTACCAGCGCCAATCACCTTCCTCATACCGATTTCCTTTAATCTCCTGGAAGCTGAAACGATGGCGATGTTCAGGTAATTGAAACATGCCAGGGCCAAAATAAAACCCGCAATAAATGGCAAACCTATCCGACCTTCATCCGAGCCATCATACGAAATATCTCTTTTGATTTCGTCTGATACCAGATGTAAATCATGCAATGATACGAATCCAAAAGAACTGATAGGCCAGTCGGATTCAACACTGTTTTGCAGGTTTTTGTATCGACCCATTTGGTCGCTCATACTTGCGAGCTCTTCGACATTTCCTACTTGGATGAAGGTAGCATTGATTTTTGACCCCCAATCATTGAAATCAAAGGACGGATACAAAACCTTCATATTCTCAATATTGGTAAGGAAGTCAAAGTCAATGATCCGTGCTTTGGGAAAGGGTTTCGCTACTCCAGCGATCATGAACACCTTGGAAATTTGATCACCTACGATGAGCTCAATTTCCTGACCGATTGGATTCTCCTCATTGAAGTATTTCCTGGCTGTCTCCTCGCTTAGGATGATGCTGTTTACATCTTCCAACGCACTGGAGACGCCCCATTTGAGGGGAAAGGTGAACATCCGGAGGAATTCCGGATCCACATACCTGATGCGTTCATGAAAAACCTGATCTCCATATTTGATGACGGCATTGCCATCATTTACCCGGGAAACATTTTTGATGTTGGAGAAATCATTTCTCAACATCTCAGCCAATGGGGCAGGGGCATCACCATAACGTTCACTGGTTCCTTGTCGGTTGACGTCATAGGTGGACAAGAAGATCTCATCTTTGTGCTCATGAAAGCGATCAATGCTCAGGTCGAAATCAATAAATGCATAGGTGACCATGCATGCACCAATGGCCACAGCTAATCCAAAGACATTGATAAAAGAGTTGAGCGGATTCTTCATCATACTTCGGAAAGTCGTCTTGGAAAAGTTGTTGAGCATAGCCCTGAAAAGAAACGCTTTGAACTTGTCCTTCGACTGAATGTTGGAAAAGTCCTCTTCCGCCACATTGCTGACTTCACCAAAAGCCGCTACAGCCTTGTCAAATGCTTCTTTCTCCGAGTGCCCTTGGTGCACCAGATCCTCTATGTGATCCCGGAGATGGAGCTCCATTTCTTGCATGGACCCTTCATCAAAAGCCTTGTGCTTTCTCAGGGTCCTTAGCCATTTGTTAATTGAGTTTTCGAGTTTGAACATGACCTAATTCGTTGAGGGTTTTGCATTCCAAAGCATGTCCAGGAGGGCATTTACTTGCTGCCATTGGCTTTGCTCTTCTATCAATTCCTGTTTGCCTAACTCCGTGATTTCATAGTATTTCCTGGGGCGTGTACCACCGTCCATGGTCCATTTCGATTGGATGAGTTTCTCTTTTTCCAACCGATGAAGTACCGGGTAGAGCATGCCGTCAGAATATTCCATTTTGCCGCCAGTGAGCTCTTTTATCTTTTTGATGATCAGGTAGCCATAGCTATTTCCCTGTTTGAGAATACCCAGTATGATGGGCTTGGTAGAGGCTGCGGTTAAGTTTTTAGAAATCATGCTTACATTATTCTTCCAACAAAAGTATCTAGAAATTCAGAATACATAGAATACCAAAGTATTACGAATTGAAATATACATGGTTGCAAAAAGTACCCTTGGTCAAGAAATTGCAACGCCGCTTTTGTTATACCAAGGGGAAGGGCGGAGGCCTCTAATCAGGTACGGAATGCCTCTGCTTTCTCAAGGTAAACATGAAAGCGATACCCAGAACCACAACCAACATGATATAGCTGATGTTGTCGACACTCGTATCTCGCAAATCGGGTATCAGGCTGTTTCTCAGGAAGATGAAATAGTTAACAGAGGTATGCAAGAGCACCGCAACCACGGGAATTTCACTGAACTTCAGGTAGACGAAGGTGAAAATCATGGATATGCCAATCATTGACAGCAGGTACTTGAACATAAACATGGCCGTAAGCTCAGGGCCATCCGCTGAGAATATAATGATGTGCCACACGAACATGACCATGGCAATAATGAGACTGGACGTCAGCGGACTGTATTTTGTCAAGAGTTTTGGTAGGAAAAATCCCCGCCAACCCAGCTCTTCACCAAGTGGGCCATCCAGAAAGATGAAGATGAAATAGATGGCAAAGAACCTGGGAATGTTGAGTGCGGCAAACGAAATCGGCTGATCGTTTACCAAATAAGTGATGACGACCACCAATGCATTGATCAGCAAGGGCAGTAAAATCGCCATGAGATAGGCTTCAGGAGATGCCTTTAACCTGATGCATGATTGCCAATAAGAATTGAGCTCACTTCGAGCGGTGATTAGGATCGTCAGAATGGCTGCAAATAAAGGTGTGTAGCCCCTTAGTAGCCCAGAAATCTCTTTGCCCGTTCCGCTGTTGAAGAGGGGGAAGGTCACCCGATAAATGAAGGCGAGGAACAATACCCAAAAAGTGAAGTGCAATAGTCTTTTCATCTGTCTTGAATTTTGGCAAAAAGACAGCAGACTAAACCCTTGAAAGAACTGCTTAATTAATCAATACCCATTTCCTTCCTGAACTGGCCAGGCGTTTTTCCAGTCATTTTCTTGAAATGTGAGAAGAAGGCCGCTTTCGTGTTGAATCCAGCTGAGTACCCAATCGATTCAAGAGTGTGATTAGAAGCTGGTGCTGAAAGTAGTTTTTCTTTCGCGTATTGGACACGATTAGAATTGACCAATTCATAAAAACTAGTGTTCATTTTACGGTTGATGACCTGGGAAAGGTGGTGCTTAGGAATTTGGAGCGAATCGGAGAGCAGCTGTATGGAGAAATTGGGATTCAGATGAGACGCGTGAGTCGAAAAATGGGTCGTGATCTGCGTTTCAATTTGTTGCATTTGATCATCCCTCAATGGACTATGTTGATAGCTTTTTTTGATTTGCTCTTGTAATTTGTCGCCGGTTGAATCAGGTGTAAAAACCACCCCCAATTTCAGGCCATAATAACCCATGACCGTGATCATGATGACATAGACGATGAGGTCCAGGTTGTTGTCAAGTTCCCAGCCGAGCATCTCGTTGAACAGGACAAATATCAAACTGATCAGATAGGAACTGAAAAGCAGTAAGGCCAGGGCCTTTATCCAATTGATCTCTAAGACGATGTTATTCGAGTTTTCGTTTCTCAATACCCTTGACCGCTTATTCAACCAATGAATTGTTAACAGGGGATAAGCCAGAATGGAACTCACTTTTCCAACCAACAGGGCATCCTGCCATAGTCTGTAGTGTGATGGAAACATCACCAGGCCGAATAACGAAAACAGCATAAAAGGAACCAGATGGAGGCTCAGGTAGCGACGATTTTCATTCTTGAAGATCGTGGTGGCATAGATGAACAGGATGGGGCCATGCAACAAGACAATAGCCTTAGAAAAGACCTGCAGCGGAGGTGGTGCCAGATCCACGACCTCCATCAACAGCATCAGGAGGTGGGCCGTAAAGACGGTTAGCCAAAGAAGCAATACATGGTCTGCGCGGTTTTTGTTGCTCTTCTGAAGATTAAGTGCCAGGAAAATAACACACTGAATGAGACCGATGATAAGAATATTGATCAAGGACCGGGAGGGATTATGCTAGTTGGCAAAGGTAAAGTAGCGGAGTGTGTCCGGATTCTTACAGTGATTATATCGTTTGAGCGCTGGTTTGTGGACGTAGGTTGGAGCGGTAGCGGGTTAGGCAATGTTCGTCCCGGAAGCTAACTTTTTTGAGTCCCTCGAACCATGTGTATTCATATCACGGAAGTAACAATTTGGTGTTTGAGTCGTCATCAAACGATTGCCATTTGAGCTTGTAATCGTGAAACGCCTGGTTCAAACCATATGGAAGATCCTTAAATGGACATTTTTGGTAGTCATAGGTCTGCTGGCTATGCTGGTTTTGCTGATGACATTAGGCGTTTTGTGGCCTACGCGTTTGCCAAAACCTGTGAAGAGTGGAGATGTGCTGATTGCTAATGTGAATGTTGTTGATGTCGAGCGGGGTGAGGTCATCAAAGACCAGAATGTTCTGTTGAAAGATGGCATGATTGCAGCGCTCGACTCTGCAGTGAAGTTTGAAATTCCTGAAGATGTCATGGTTATTGAGGGTTTGGGTAAATACCTGATCCCCGGATTATGGGATATGCATGCACATTTAGGATTCAAGCCCGTGAGCCTCTCAACGATCTATCCGTTACATCTCGCACATGGCGCAACAAGTATTCGGGATCCGTACGGGTCAATGGAAGAGGACGATCCATTCATTGTGACAACGAGCGATAAGCGGTATTGGAATGAACAGGTGGATAACGCCACACTTGTGGGCCCGAAAGTACGGGGTATGGGGACATTTCCCATTGGGAGTCCTACAAATCTCCTCACTGGATTCCCGGAAATGTTTTGGGCAAAGTCAGCGGAGGACATTAGGAAGCTGGTGGACTATTATGCTCATGAGCAAGTGGATTTCATCAAGGTCTACAGCCATCTTTCAAGGGAGTCCTACTTCGCCCTTATGGCTTTGGCCCGCGAGCTGGACCTCGAGGTAGTTGGTCATCGACCGTTTGCTGTTTCGGCCATTGAGGCCTCTAATGCAGGTCAGAAAAGCATAGAGCATTCTCATGTGTTCATACGCGAATGCTTTAGCGGTGCGGATTCAATTAGAAAGCTGTATCAACAGGGAAGGGGGCGTATGCCACTTCAGGAGATGATTGAAAACCATGATCCTGCTATTTGCGATGAGATATTCAAAACCATGGTCCGAAACAATACCTACTGGTGTCCCACCCATGTGGTTCGAAAAAAGGACGCATTTGCCAATGATACTTCATTCACCAATGACCCTCGGCTGCGCTATTTACCGCAACTGATGAGGCTGGATTGGAAAGATGAAATGGCAGAGCGTGCGGCTCGAAGTGAGGAACTACACGAAAGACTACTGCGATACTATGACCTTGGACTCAGCACCATATCTCGTGCGCACAAGGCTGGTGTGCGAATACTGGCCGGAACAGATTCCCCGGCTCAGGTCGTTTTTCCGGGATCCGGGTTACACGATGAATTAAAAGTATTAGCCTTGGCGGGGATACCCCCGGACGAGGTGCTGAGAATTGCTACCCTGGACGCTGCAGAATTCTTTGGCCTTGATTCGCTCCTCGGAAGCGTGGAAAAAGGGAAGGTGGCCGACCTGGTACTGCTTGATAAGAATCCATTGGTTTCCATTGACCATGTTGCTGCAATCGACATGGTGATCGCACAAGGTAATTGCTACGATAGGCAAAAGCTGGATGAGCTATTGAGTAATGTCGAGTTGGAAGGTGGTGGATTTCATGTGACTGCCAAGATCCTCTGGAATGGAATTCGAAGTAAGACGTTCATGAATGTCATTTTGGGGGACTAGATGAATTGGGGCCGCTGTCAAATCAGTTTCTCAGCCCAATTCAGACTATCGGGGAGGGTAACTGAATTAAACTCCAAGTGAATAACCCTACGATTTTTGTTGTTAGTGGTCTTTGAAGAGGCGTGGAGTAGTAGTGGCTTCATAATGTGTATTCCTCCGGTTCGCACCTCACATACGGATGGAATGCTATTCTGAGTGATTAGGCTTATCTGTTCACCAGTGAGTCTCTTTTTATGTGATCCTGGTAACACCTTTAAGGCTCCATTTTCTGTAGTTGTATCGTCTAAATGAATCCTAACGGTAACTGTATTGTGCAGAACTTCTTCCGGCGGGCATACACCGTAGAAGTCCTCTTTTTTTGTCCAATTATCGTAGCCTGAAATCTCCTTTTTGTCTCTGACATTGATGGTAGTGTCTTGGTGCCACGTGACATACCAGTTGGACTGGGCCGGTTTATCAAAAAAGATTGCTTTGGACAGAAACAGGTTCTCGTCGATCTTTGACAAGATTTTACTAAGATTTCTATTGAACAGTACGGATTTAAGTTCGGGCACCTTTCTTAGTAAATTGCGGATGGCATAGACTTCTTCGTTTTTCCCGGGCTTTTCATCCTTCCTATGATGAAGAATGGAACCCATTTTGGCGACCTCTTTCTTGGTGTAGATGTGGTTGGTGATGCAAGATCCTTTGGTCTCAAGTCTCTTCCCTAAATATTGAATGCTATTCTCACTCAATTCCGTTTCGTATAAGTCGATTGAATGTACAAGTCTTTCCTTTATTTTAGACCTCAACCTGCGTGGCGAAATGACTTTCATCGTATCCCCATAGGAGAGTATTTCTTTCTCCAGTTCAAAGTTGTGCTGAACCATAATTGAAATAAGAATCCCTTCGTTGGTTTTTTCTATCACTT
This sequence comes from Cyclobacteriaceae bacterium, assembly GCA_965601475.1. Classification (GTDB taxonomy): domain Bacteria; phylum Bacteroidota; class Bacteroidia; order Cytophagales; family Cyclobacteriaceae; genus JAWPMT01. Next base: position 5,742,869 of record OZ271832.1, read on the forward strand.
TTTGGCTATGGTGTAGCGGCTTAGTTATCACATAGGGAGCGTGCATTCCGTACACAAAGAGTCGGATCTCTTGAGGATCCTCCCCGATATTTACAGTGGCTCCGATCACATCTCTGAAATGATTGGACAGGTCATAGTCTTCGTACGAGATTGCTGGTTCCGCAAGGTGCTCAATCTGCATAATCCTATCAAGTGCAAGCATCATGAAGTTAGCGGAGGCTTTTTTCTTGCCCAGTACGAACCATCTGTTCCTCCATTCCTTCAATAGTGCGGGATGAAATTCAAAAGTTCCAGGAGTCCGTGCTTTAAATGATTGATAAGTGACGCTGACTTTGTTACGCTTGGAAACCGCTTGAAAGATTGGATCAATGTGTTCCAATCCTTTCAGGTTCTCGTTCTTTTCAAGATCAATGATAGGTCGCTCGTTGGTTCTGGATACATGTATCTTATCCTCAAGCTTCTGAACCATGCCGCTCAGTTCCTGGAAATGGGTGAACCCCTTGAACTGCTTAAGGATGTCAACCACTTCAGTGAGCTTGCCTAAGTCTTGATCGGTTAGTGGAATATTGGTGATGGAATAGTCGGGATCAGAGTAGGTGTAGTATTTCTTTTCTTCTACGATTATGGGAGCATAATATCCAAGCTTATCGCTGCGCATCATTTGGATATCCATCTGTACTGTTCTTTTACTTAATCCTTTATCAATGCCTTCATAATCATAAAGAGCATCTGAGCAGGCCTCTATGAGATCCTCCAATGTCCATTTTCTGTGCCTGTTTCTCAGACAGTTATCAATGGTTTTGTAGCGTACTAGAGCGTTTCTGTTGACTGGCACAGCAACTTTTTTGTAAAAAAATGGAAAATTCTTCTACTACGCAAAAAGACTGCGCAGGTGCTATTCAGCTTTGAATCATGATTGAAGCACAGACGGTGCAAGATGCCCCCTCCACTCCTCAAATGGGATGGAGGGGTTTCAGGACTGAGAAGATAACGGTGTTTTTTTGCCTGCCTTGGACGCAGGGGGTCGTAGGTTCGAAATCGAAGATTCATGAAGGGTTGTATGCATGGCTTTGGGTATGAACAATCCCGCTTCTCAGACAATTTGTTCTTTGATATGTAGGGGATGCGCCGAAGCTGGAGAGTCGGGCCTGTCTGTAAAACAGGTGCTCATAGCTGATCAAGTTCGAATCTTGAGATCCCCACAACTCCCTATAGCATAAAAGGAAGTGCTGCGGTAAAAGTCCTTTACGCCACCGTGTACTGCCTGGATGATGTTGTGCAAGGCGCGCCTTTGCACGGATAGAATTTGCAGAAGCACCGAAAGACCACTCAAAAGAAGTCAAGTAGGGAAGCGCATTTAGAGCCAGGCTAATCCCGAAGAGGGAAGTCTCAGTTCGAATCTGAGTAGGGAGACTCACACTGCTGAACCATCTGGTGGTCAGGAGACCAGATGGTACTGAAGGTGAATGGTTCGAGTCCTGCTTCCGCAACTAAAAATGTTCCTTCACCTATTGAAAAATATTGTGCCCTAGCCGCTATGCCGGAACGGCACGGAAGATCTTCCCCTAAAGGGAAGCATGGAAAAACGAAAAGCATTGAGACCTGGTGAGAGTTTCTGTATAGCTCCAAAGTGTCCCTATGTATTGGGATATGCTGCTCAAGCTGGAAGTTGTTTTCCAAATTGCAGGACGAGGGTTCGACTCCCTCTCACACCTTAGGGGTGTGGTAGTTCAGTTGGTTAGAACAGCAAGAATTGTGGGTTCGAATCCCACTCTCAATGGTGAATTGAGATAGTGTAATTGGTAACACGCCGGATTTAGGGTTCCGATTGAAGCCGTCAGCTTCTAAAACATGACACGATCGCTACGGCGAACCTTTTGAAAGCAGAATGAACTTAGCCTGTTCAGTAATCTTCGGAATACCGGGCAGTCTGGAGATGTCTTGAATTAGTGAGGATACCGTTTGAAAAGACAAGATTACTTTTCTTAAGGCAGACCCCGAGTAACGTTATCGTCATGATTAATGCAAAAGGATGATCCCTCTTAAGAAAACTAATTGAATAGATTCAATCTGAATCATGATTCCACATTCGAAAGATGGTTGAGTTCAAGCTGCTTTCTTTTAGAAGATTATTTGACCAATAATTATACTCGATGAAATGCGCTTCGGCGAATTCCATCACACCTTAAACTTTTAAATTTTTAGTGATGAAAAGGATCAGAATTAATGCTGGTAAAATTGGTTTGGTATTCAGAAAGGGTGATTACAATAGAGTGATCACAGAAGGATTAAACTGGATAAAACCACTAGAGACAGTCGTAAAGTACGATTTGTCTAAGCCCTTCTATCCTTCAATCGAACTCAATGTGCTTCTGAGGGATGAAAGGTTGGTTGAACATCTCATCGTAGTTGAAGTCGCTGACAATGAGCTTGCAATTCAATATGAGAATGGCAACTTTCAAGCGGTCTTGACTCCCGGCAGGTACGCTTTCTGGAAAGGGGTGACCGAATATTCTTTCGTTAAGGTAGACTTGAGTAAAATCGAGATCACCGAGGGGATAGATCTTTTGTCAATCAAAAGAAAGGAGTTGGTTCCCTATGTAAGAGTCTGCAAAATTGATTCTTATGAAAATGGAGTTTTGTTCGTTGACAATAAGGTTGATAGAATTTTGGGACCTGGAGAATACTACTTCTGGAAAAATGCCAAAGACGTGTCGGTTTCAAAAGTGGACTTGAGGCAATTGCAACTGGAAGTTTCTGGTCAGGAAATCTTGACTAAGGACAAAGCTGCCTTAAGAATTAGCTTCTATACGCAATACAAAGTGGTTGATGTGACAAAAGCAGTAGTCGACAACAAAGACTACGAAAAGCAACTGTACATCTTCATGCAGTTCGCATTGAGAGAGTTTATTGGTACTTTGACTTTGGATGAACTGTTGGAAAACAAAGAAGCCATTAATGAGTACGTATCAGCCGCGCTAAGCGGAAAAGCTTCGACTCTTGGTGTTGAAATAAGAGGATGCGGTGTGAGAGATATCATCTTGCCTGGTGATATGAAGGAGATCATGAACCAAGTGCTAATCGCTCAAAAGCAGGCACAAGCAAATGTGATCACAAGAAGGGAGGAAACAGCTTCCACAAGGAGCTTGTTGAATACTGCCAAATTGATGGAGGAAAACGACATGTTGTTCAAATTGAAAGAGATGGAATATGTCGAGAAAATTGCTGACAAGATTGGAGAGATTACTGTTTCCGGTAACGGGCAGATTGTCGACCAGTTGAAAGGAATTTTTGCTCCTGGCAAGTAAGGAGATGTATAAACATCTCCTTTTTTTTTGATAATTTCTAACTACGCAAATAGACTGCGCACATGATATTTTACTTTGGATCATGGAAGAAAACAAAACACATATTACAGGTAGAGAATTGATTGACCTGGGCTATCCCGAAGGCAAAGCAATAGGTGTGGCAATGGAGATCATTAATTCAAAAGAGATTGAAAATGCTATAGAACCACTTCAGCAAGTGTTGTCAAAGCCTGGAGATTTTGTTGATCATGAGGTTTTCGCGCCTATTGCCAAAGAACTCATTGCTCCGGTTGAATCCGTTCTTCCACTGAGGGAAACGCCTGATTTGTACAAAGTTTACGGTGCAGATGGTATAGAGCAGGGCGCATTGAATCAAATAGAAACGGCTATGCGATTGCCAATTGCAAAAGCCGGGGCCCTAATGCCTGATGCACATCAAGGATATGGACTTCCAATTGGTGGTGTACTTGCAACTGAAAACTCGGTAATACCATATGGCGTAGGCGTAGATATAGGTTGTAGAATGTGTATGACCATCTATGACATTCCAGCTTCAATATTGGTAGAAAGAAAGGAAGACCTGAAGAAGATGTTGGTGAGAAACACCAAATTCGGAAAGGCTACTTTCAAGAAGCCAAAAGATCATGAAGTACTGGAAAACAGTCTGTTTAACGAGATACAAGTTGTTGGAAAGCTCAAGGATCGTGCTGCAGCTCAAATAGGAACATCTGGTGGTGGCAATCACTTTGTAGAATTTGGTATTACCGAAATTGAAGACGAGAACAACGAATTTGGATTGGTTAGAGGAAATTACCTGGCACTGTTATCACATTCAGGTTCAAGAGGATTTGGTGCAACAATCGCCAAACATTATACAAAGCTTGCCAGGGAAAACTGCAAACTTCCACATGAAGCCAGACATCTGGCCTGGTTGGATCTAGATACAGAGCTGGGTCAGGAGTATTGGTTGGCGATGAATCTTGCCGGCGATTATGCTTCCGCTTGTCATCATCAAATCCATGAAAGAATGGCGGTTGGGTTAAGAGCGAATCCTGTTACCATGATTGAAAACCATCACAACTTCGCTTGGGAAGAGAAAGACAGAAATGAGGATGAAATCATCGTTCACAGGAAAGGTGCAACGCCCGCAGGAAAGGGTGTATTAGGAATTATTCCAGGCTCTATGACAGCGTCAGGTTTTATCGTCAGGGGAAAAGGAGATGAGGCATCAATTAACTCTGCTTCACACGGAGCAGGTCGGACCATGTCCAGAACGCAGGCCAAGAACACTTTGGACAAGGAGGCAGTAGTGCAGCATATTCACAATTCCGGTGTTGAAGTGATCGGCTCGGGCTTGGACGAGGCGCCTATGGCTTACAAAGACATCAAAAAAGTCATGGAGTCACAAAAGGATTTGGTTGATGTGGTTGGTACTTTCCAACCAAAGATCGTGAGAATGTGTGGTGATGAGAAGTTTCAGGAAGTAGACTGAGAATGGAAGCAGTACCTTCTATAGATGAAATATTGGTGAAAAAGCACTACTGCCTAATATGAGCGTTGGTTTGATTGGGCAATTGAAATGATGCAGACCCCCCTCAAATAGCTCTTTTCTCATTTCCCGGGACCGCGTTTTCTTCTCACTTCAATAGGACAGAACAGGCATGGATTCAACCTCTAGGTTCGCGATAAGTAGTTATGCGTATTTTCACGGGCAATGAGATCGAAGCTTTCTTCATCCACCGCGTCCCTGGTTTGTATGTAGAGGTCTTTATCCGAATTGTGATTTCGGACGACATAAAAGTCAGTTCCGTATAGAATATGACTTCTCAAGCGGTTCCTCCCAATAAGGTGGGAGGCCTTTTTGTTATCCGAGGGTTCCCTTTCATAGGCCTTAATTTGAGTTTCGTAACCCGGGCCTTTGGCTAGCGTGGTATTCAGAAGCGGATATATGGATGGTTTGCTGATGATGTAACTCAGATCCGCATACATGTTGGTATAATTCATGATCATGCTGGTAATAAGTGAATACCAGTCTGTATCATGCCAAAGGCTGTTTAGCTTGCTCCAGGAGAAATTACCCCTTGAGTTCTGCATGAAATTGATCCCTTCATCCGGTTTTTTCACGATAGAACGCGCATAAACATCCCTGTCAGTTTCCAGAAATTTGATCCACTCTTCTTCGCCACCATAATGAGCCAAACAAATCTTAATGTTCTCCAGCGTTTGCCTGAGTGGAGTGTCCTTATCCTCGAATCCAAACAATGTTTGCACCTTCTCACTGGCATTGCCCACGACTTCTCGCAATAAGGGTTCTTCCAGGAGGCACAGGTAATTCAAGGGGTGGGTAAAATTGAATTGGATGTCTACTGGCTTAATTTGCGGCAATAACATGGGCTCATACGGGTTTTGCGGCTGGCGTACGTCGCTATAGGCTTGCTTAAATACTGGATGAAAATTCCACGTTGGTTTCTTTTCTCCACGATAGTAGATCACACCAATGACGCAGTGAGTCATGATGGGAATGTTGTTTTCAGCAGCATATCGCCAAAGGGGCAGTAGACGCTCATCAAAAGGATAATACCCCAAAGCCGGGTAAATCTTAAACCCGCTGAATTTCCGATCTTCCATATAGGTCTTAACAAAGCATGCCTTCAGCTCCATCCGGTCATTTTTGATTTCGTAATCAAAGAATGCCTTGCCTTCCTTCTCGATTCGATCAGGGTGTAAGAACAGAAATGGATGGTACGAATCAGCAGACTTTCTCCTTGCTTCTACAAAATCCCACAGTTCTCTCATTTGGTAGGTAAAAGTATTTTTGAAGTCCTCTTCGGTCCAGCCATCCTGTAGCTTTTGCTCTTTATCCTTGAGCATGCTTTTGGTCAACCTTGTCCTTCCAGCACCCATATATTCCATATCCATTGGCAGAATCACCATTTCAGAACCTGGAGGCAATTGATCCAGGGCCCGCTGCGCTACCTGTCTTTGCGAGCCATATAGAGCAAACCGACCCATAAGCAGGTATCGCTCCAGTAATGCGGTTCCTTGAGGATTCAGAATACTTGAAAGAAGCGGAAAGAGTTTACTCAGTAGAAAACCAACGGCTCTTCGACTCCAGTTGATAAAAACCAAAACCAGTATCACCCATAGTACTTTACCCCAATTGGGCAAATCAAAAAATAGGTAATAAGAAGCCAGCCATGCTTCAATGAAATCAAGCGCTTGTATGATTCGAGGGTTAAGGCCCAAAACATATGTGAAAAACTCGATTACATAGAGGGTGGCCACGAGAGCTAACCAGAAAATAACGATTCGATAAGGTCCATCGAGGTACCACCTGGAACGGATTCCAAAAAGTAGCAGCGCCTGGCGTCTTCGAGATTTACGCTTTGCATAAATACGCGCCCAGGCGGCATCGTCATCTCCATCCGTAGGAAACTGAAAGCTCATCTTATACTTAAAATAGCGCTTGGCCAGTCCAACCACCCACTGTGTGTTGATCAGGTAATACAGCGGCCATGGGACAATAGTTTTTGCCAGGAACGGGGGAACGAAATGGCTGGTAAATGCATGCGTATGAGCATTGATAATTGCCTTTGACTTACTTTTTGCCATTGAGACAGTAATTGCTAGAGTTGGAACAGAGGATTTTGAAGTTACGTAACTTTCAGAGAAAATAGGAAGTAACGTACATGTAGATATTGCTGATTCCTTAATGGCCTGACTTTCAGGCGTAGGATAGAGGGGAGTAAAATATGAACTTGGATTTCGATTGAATTGCTTTTTCAGTCCCATGCATATCAAGTGCAGGAAGCGATCAATATCCAGCAACGAACACGAGCTGGTCATTTAAGCAGTCTCTCGCGAAGTAACCTTGTCGCTATTTCCAACTTCAGTTTGGCTTGCACATGAAACTCGTGGATTTGAGCCCCTCCACACATTGCTCCGCCAGGAAAAAATGTGCCGTTATCATAACTCAGGCATTCCGAAATATGATTCCGGAATAATCTGAAACTGCGACTATTGAAGTTTGGCTTCAGAATAATCTATAATACTATGAAGTCAAATTATTTGCTGTTCGCCGCATTACTTGCTCTTGTACAAATTCAAGCAGAGGCACAAACGTTGGTTAGCGGTCAGATACTTCCCGGAAAGGAATATCCGTTGGAATTGCACGCCTACGACATTGCACAAAATGCCTATATCAAAGATCGGGATCTCAAATTGACCGCGGAAGGGGAGTTCTCATTCCAGCTATCACAATCACCCAATATGTACCAGCTTTTGCTTGGTGGAAAAGGCCTAACATTCATTAATGACGGAGACTCCAAAATTGATATCCGCATCAACCTTGAGTCTGATAACCCTTTTCAAATCAACGGGTCTATCGCCAGTCAGTACTTGCTCGAGTACAATACCCTGGTGGGTCGACTCCAAGGCGAGTTGCTGTATCCGCTGGAAGCACCCATGAAAAGGGCCTTGGAACAAAATGATGGGGAACTTATGGCTTCTGTTGAGGCGCAATACAGGACCAATCTCAAAGTATTTGTTGATTCATTGACTCAAAAGATCATGAGCATGGGTTCTTCATTGGCCGTTTATGCGATTGTGATCGATCTGGATTTCACCAAGTACCTCGAACCCATTGAACAGCTCTTCTATCAAAAATTGGCAGCTGAAAGACCTGAACTGCCATTCACCAGGCGCCTGAGAGAATTGATCGATGAAGCCAGGCTACTGAAACCTGGCAACAGCATTCAGGATCTGCAATTGGAAACACTGGCGGGCGATTTACAGTCGATAAGTAACTTCAATACTGAAAAGAAGATCGTCCTGCTGGATTTCTGGGCTTCCTGGTGTTTGCCGTGTAGAAAAGAAAATCGTGAATTCGTCAAAGTTTTGAAAACGATGGACAACAATGACTTTGTGATCTGGAGTGTGAGTACTGATGCCAAAGAAGAAGCCTGGAAGAGGGCCATTGAAAGAGATGGAATCTATTGGCCACAATCCCGGACAACAGACGAATTGGTCATCAACCAGTATCAGGCGGTGACACTGCCCAAAAATTATTTGATTGATACGAATGGCATTATTCGTGCGATCGACATCAAGTCAGCCGATCTGATAGCTGAATTGAATAAAATTCGTGCGAATGAATAATGGCGAATCAACAGTGGATTGACTCATATACTTGCCTGCTGTCCCCAGTTTTTGTTGGTACTTAAACCAGACCTGTTTCATTTCGCTGAAGTTGGATTGCCAATCAAAACAAGCATTCACCAATTCCATACCTCATCAACTCACCATATAAGTACGAATGGATGTATTTGTACTTATATGGTGCATGACCGGTTCGAAAAATTCTGTGTGAAGCATTCATTTACATTGTTTTTTAACCCTAAATGCAATGTGCAGATGATGACAGTGAGTGTGTATGTAAGAATTTCAGTGACGTTTACAATGCTATTTGCGTCCTTCGCGGTCAAGGGCCAGAGGCAAACCATCAAACCTATTGATCTAGCAGACACCTTCACTCCATGGAGTGCTACATGGACGCCCGACGATAGCTTCTTAGTATATACGGATTGGACAATAACCAAGGATGACGGGATCAATGCCGAATGGCAATGGGACATTTTCTCGGTAAAAGCTGATGGGAGCAAGGTGCGAAACCTAACGAACAATCCGGCGCAAGACTTTCAACCTGTTTGTTCACCTGGTGGTGAACGGATATGTTTTACAAGTGATCGTGACGATGGCCTTGATCTGTTCATATTGAACCTGGAAACGCTTTCGATAAAGAATATTACAAATACCGATAGAGAGGAGTTCGGGCCAAGCTGGTCGCCAGATGGAACTATGATAGCCTATTCACAGAGATCGGGAGATATTGTTGATATCTACATTCTGAATCTTGACAATGGTTCGGTATTCAACTTGACCGACAATGGAGCTGAAAATTACGATCCTTTTTGGCATCCTGACGGTTCAAGAATTGCATTTTCATCCAATATGGATGGTCCTTTTCAGATATATGAAATCGATGTTGGTGGTGCAGCGCTAAAAAGGCTAACCTACACCTATAACAACGAAAGAACCCCCGCATATGCCAAGGATGGAAAGCATATAGCCTTCTCCTCAGATCGTGACGGATTGGGACCAAAGAGAGATGGCTGGAAATACAATCAGCTGTATAGGATGAACCTTGAGAGCGGCAGTTTAGAGCCCATATTCTTCGATGGAGTAGGTGGCAGTGCCCAATTGAAGTGGTCATATGATGGTCAAAAGGTAGTCTTCACAACATGGAGAGATGCTCACAGATGTATTTACACGGCTAATGCGGATATGAGTGAACCTCAACGTATCACAACGCTTGTTCAAAGTGACTTCTATGAGTTGGCACTAAAGGTCAGTGTTAGTCAAGCCATTTCGAGTTATAAAGATGCTATTCAGCAACAGCAGGCGAAGAGGTATTTTACTGATGCCGAGTTAAGAAACCTTATCTCCATCCTGATCGAACAAGATCGGCTGAATGAAGCTTATGAGTTAGCTGAATTCTATAAGAATCGCGACCCAGATAATGAATTAGCCCAAGATTTTCTACTTCTGGTGTCCAAAGAATTGTGGCTGGATGTACCTCCTTATCCCTTTGAAATCGAACAACGTTTAACGGCGAATTTCAGAGATGGCGTGAAGGCTTTTAGAACCATGAAGAATCGCTATCCGACATGGTATTTATTGGGACCCGACCGATTCCTGAAGTTGTCATACCGATTGAACATGGAAAAAAAATTCGGCGATCAGTTGATTCTACTTGAATTGGCGCACGAAAAACACCCCGACAACACGGCGTTACTCAATGCACTTGCCGATACTCTTTTGGAGTTTGGAAGTATGAATGAGTCCAAGAAATACTATAGGAGAGTGCTGGAATTAAGGCCTGAGGACGAACACGCAAAAAAGAGTTTAGCCAAGATACCTTAGAACTATTGCTGGGAAAAAAGCCTTGCGATAACCAAATCAACCACTTCTTGTTCTCCCGATCCTCAAGAAGTGCAGAATCATCCACCTGTACCTATTCACATTGAGGAATCAAGCGAAAAGGCAATAATTGAAATAGTTTCAAGCAGCTTTTCGATGGGATCTATCCAAATGGGATGGACCCAACAATGAAAAAGCGTCGTTGCGTCAAACTCAAAAGAAAGTTCAAGCCAACAATGAATAAGCTATTTCCAATTCTTGTTTCCTTAGCCTCAGCAGCACTTCTTTTTCAATGTAAGACAAGCGAAGGCCAACTGACAGGTAAATTCTTTGCTCGCCCTGATATCTCATCTGATGGAGTAAGGATTGTCTTCATTTATGCGGATAAACGTGAAGATGCCTGGGAGGTATACTCCGCAGATATCACTGGCAGAGGGGTAAAGCAGCTTACATTTTTTCCGGAGGCAAAAATCAAGAAAGGCCCTGTTTGGTCACCAGACGGATCCCGGATAGCGTTCCATGCAGATATCAACGATGGCTCTCAAATTTTCGTCATGGATTCCGATGGCCGGGATCTTACACAAATAACCGATGCCCCTGGATACAATTGTGAGCCCTATTGGTCCGCAGACGGACGCAAGATCATCTACAACCAGTCCATACCCAGTGAGGGGCTCACAAGGATGCTGATCATGAATGCGGATGGCAGCGACGTTCAATCCCTTCCGAACCCGGATGGCCAAAACTGGTATCCGAGAATAACCCCTCAAGATGAAATCATTTTTACCTCTGACGTTCACGAAAGCGACTTCTATGACATATTCATCATGAGTCCGGACAGCAGCAACATCAGACAATTAACTTCAACTAAGGCCATTAACTGGTTTCCCGAATACTCACCCGACGGAAGGCAAATTGCCTTTCATTCCAACCGTGATGATCCTGAGCTGAGTCCTTCAGGCAACTACAATCTGTATTTGATGCATGCGGATGGAACCAACCTGAAAAGAATTACGGATCTTCCGGGACAGCAAACACACGCTAAATGGCATCCCTCAGGAGAGAAGCTCATATTCGAATGGTACCTGGAAGGCTATGGATCGAAAGGTCTACATCTGGTAGATCTGGAAACGGGTGAAGTCCGGAAGATTTCTTTCAACAGGTAGCAGTGCCATGTTCTTCATAACTCGTATGCCTCGAATCTATCATTTATGTGAAAAAGTGGAAAGGACTCAGTCTCCCAGGGAGTTGGGCAATGATGTTAGCACAGCCTCTCCACAATGCATTGCCTGGAATTTTGAGTGTGAGATTAATTCATGTTATCAACAGTTATGACTAAGAGTGGCTTAAATATCCTTATCATTTCGGTGTTGCTAAATGCTTCGTGCACACTTGACAGTGATCAAGCTATGGATGAGGCAATGTTTCGGATAACAAACCAGCCGGGTGACCAAATAGATCCGGTGTTCTCCAGTGCTGGGAAATACCTTGCCTATAGAACCAATGAAAATGGTGTTTGGGACATTCGTGTGAAAGATCTGGAGACAGGTGACGATAGAATGATCACCAGCTCCAATAAAGATCACAATGACTTACAATGGTCTCCCGATGATAACTATATTTCCTTCACCGTGTATACCAACGGCAACCCTCAAGTTGCCCTATTCAATATGAAAGCCTCAAGAACAGATACCGTGACAACCTCAAGCCAGAGAGCTTCCAATGCACATTGGTCACCTGAAGGAAGATACCTCGTCATGGACGTGCACGTTGACGGCAAGAACATTTGGACGCTGCAATTAGAAAATTCTGAATTTACCCAGCTCACTGCTTTGCAGGGTGAGGAAGAAAATTTTGGTTATTCATTTGATGGAAAATGGGTTGGCTATGCTTCGCGTGGATCGGCGTATACTCACCTTCAGGCGGTAAATTGGGAAACCGGTGAAGTCAAGAAACTCATTTCCGACCAGGATGGATTCGAGTGGCATCCAAGATGGTCAAAGAAAAGCTTCGAGGTGGTCTTTTACAGCACCTGGAATGATGAAATGACGGATATATGGTTGACGGATGGCACCCCTGAGGGCTTGACCGGAATTGCCAACAGAGATATTGAAGAATTTGGTCCATCACTGAACTACCAGGAAGATATGATCGCTTTCTTCACGTGGGACAATTCAAATGATATAGGAGTATTCAAAAGAAGTACGAAGACCATAGAGAGCCTTCTTCTAAAACAAGAGATGATCGTATTATGGAGCCCCTTGAGCTGGTCTCCAAAAGGAAACAGGCTTGCATTGGTTGGAATGCATCAAAAGGATCGGCTGTATTCCGTTTCTGTTGAAAATGGTAAAACGAGCTTGCTGCTGCCCGACGAATCTAACGCTTACGAAACGAATCCTTGTCTCAGTGCAGATGGCAGGTTTTTGCTTTATAGTGACAACAAAAATGTTGTTATTAGGGATCTTCATACGGGTAGGGTTGTCTCTATCCCGCCGGAAGAGGATCATCAATCGGATACCTACCCAACCTGGGTGCCCAACTCCAATGGCCAGATTGCCTTCATACATGGTATTGGGGGTGCATCAGACACAAATGACCTTTGGATGATGAATCAGGATGGCACAAACAAAAGACCTATTACCAGCATAGGCGGAATTAAGGGCTATTGCTGGATTGATGAAGACAATTTTACTTTTAGTTATGACAGTAGCACTAGTTATGATAACTACGACATCTGGGCTTATCAAATCAGTACCGGTATCGCCAGGCCGATATTGATGGATCCGGATAGTGATTTGTACCCAAGCGATGTTTCTCCGTCGACAAGAACTTTGTTATTCACTGGTAATTTTTCAGGAAGCGAGAAGGTCTATCGGATGTCCCTTGATGGGGGAACTTATACTGAATTAGAGACATCAACTGGCGGAGGCCGGGGAGCTGTATTTTCTCCGGATGGGAGTCAAATCGCTTTCTTAAGCAATGACAATGAAGAGTCGATTTATGACGTATACATATGTCCTGCAAGCGGTGGCCAAGCCAAACGCATTACCCACACAAGAGCAGAAGAAAAGGGATTGATTTGGTCGGAGGATGGCCAACAAGTGATCTTCTCAGCTAACCTTGGTGATAAGGATATTTACGTCGTGGATGTAGATAGGAGGCTGTCCGAAATAGAAGGAAAATATTGAGGAGATGAGTGATGAGCCCATGATCATATTGAGCCTATACGCTTAAATCCTGAAGTATATCACCAAGACTTGACAAATGGCCTATGCTCTGGCCAATGTGCTTTACATTGGCTCTGCCAAATCAAACCCAGCTATCCTTCCCGAAGTGGTGGGTATCCAAATTGTATTTCCGACCTGTACCGGAGCGCTGGCGTACCCGTAGTAATGCTCTTCTTTCTCTTCAATGGTATGCCTCCATAGTTCCTGGCCAGTTTTGCGGTCCAGGCCAATGGCATAAGAGAAGTGTTTATGAAAGTAGGCGTCATTCCCCAATGCGCTGATGATCACATAATCATCTGTAACAAACGGGGTAGGCCATGGACAACCTCCAGTATCAAACTCCCAGATCAACTCCCCATTTTTGGGATTGATGGAGCTTATCTTTTGAGAATCAGAAGAGCCAATATAGAGGGTGTCATTATGTAGGACGGGGGTAGATTCAACCCAGGAATACCAGAAGTAATTGCTCCATCTGACTGCTCCATGCTTATCAATGGCCAATAATTCCTGGCTTCTACTACCTAAGATGGCGAGATCATTGACCACGGTAACTCCTCCCACAAGGGGATAGCCAACTTCATATTTCCAATTCAGGTTTCCAATTTGATCCAGAGAATAGATGCTCCCATCAAAAGATCCAAATATCAATTGATCCTCCAATAAGGCAGCTTTGGTCCTGATCGGTCCATTGGTTTGGTAGCTCCAGATGATTGAACCATCCTCCGCATTGATACAATACATTTTACCACTTCCATTTCCAAAATAAATCCTGTCGTCGACGATGAGAGGGGCTGCGGAATAATAGTCATAGTCAAACGCTCTTCTTTCTATGCTATCGACAGCCAGCGCTTGCCTCCAGTTTTCGTCTCCCTGCAGATTTAAGCTATACAGTGTACCAGCATCTGAATAGAAGATCAAGCTATGACTGTTGTACAGCCCTGCTTCGCCACGAACTTCACCATTGACCTTCTTTGTCCAGAGCGTCGTTCCTTTGGCGGGATCGATGCAGTGAAAAAGGCTATCTGTCGTTCCAAAATACAATAGCCTTCCATCACTGACCATATTGGACCAAATAGGGCTGGAGATGTCCAAGGTGTGATCAGGTTCCCGGGTAGAGGGCAGCGGTTCATTCTCAGGAAGCTCGATTTTTTCGCTTTTGGACAGCGCAAAATCGACGTCATACTTCGGTAGGAGAAACTTGGGAACAGTGCCCCTTATTACACCTTCCTTCCGATCGTAGTGTGCCCTCCAGCTTCCGACTATAATGGAATCATTGGCAATCTTTGATCCCGGAAACGAAAACTTCCAGCCGTACGCTGGGATAATGATGTGGGTGATATAATCAACAGAGTCTTTTTCAAGCTCCAAACCGATTCGTGCTTTCTGGTTATTCAATTCCGTTTCACCTTCCCAGTATCCTTCCATTTCTTTTTCTCGAGAAACACAAGACGCCAGGAGCAAGAGCGTGAGCAGGTGGTTGGTGAGTGATTTCATGATTATCTCAAAGTTTCATGGATGCTTGTTCCTTTTCCAACATTGATATGTTCACAATTCATTCAATGCCTTTATCAAGTAAAAGTGAGCTATTATTTCCATTTATGTCCATCAGGTATATTCTCAAATGACCAGTCTTGCAACTGCAATAGGCAATTTGACGGCCATCTGGAGACCAACTGGGGTAGACATCGAGGTAGTCATTAGTTGTTAGCCTTTTTATCTCCGTCGTCTTTAGGTCAAGCAAGTAGATTTCGGAGCTGTTGTTAGAGGCATTTCCCAGGTTCACGTCTGGTACATTTTCAAAACTGGACTTTGGCTTTCTGGATGAGTAAAGAAGTTTTGTGCCATCAGGAGACCAGCTAAATGAAATCTCCTCATTGGTGTCTGGCGTCAGGTTTCTTTGGTCGTCACCATCAGCCCTCATGATCCAAATATCATCCTGACCGGATTTTTGAGATACATAGCCAATGTATTTTCCATCAGGGGACCAGTGAGGTGAGTAATCATAAGTTGGATTGTGGGTCAATCGCCTGACGCTTGCGGAATCGGACGGATTCATTGTGTGTATTTCCCAATTGCCGTCAATGGAGGAAACGAACGTCAACCGACTCATGTCTGGTGACCAGGCCGGATCCAGATTTTGTCCAGTCAAGGCAGTAAGCGCTAGTTCGTCTTTGCTGTCAAGGTCCAATGAGAATATGGCTGAGTACTTCCTGTCTTTCTCTGTTCGAAAGAAGAGAACGCTTGTACCATCAGGGGACATCACCGGCACCCGCTCCTGGTCAGGCGAATGGGTTAGTCTTTCCAGCTGCGAGGTCTTGATGTTGAAAAGATAAATCTCTCGATTGGAGTGCGTGTTGTTGTGAAACGAAATGAACTGCCCATCGTGCGACCATTGTGGCGAGAAAGATGAATTTGTACCTAATTGGCAGTCTTGTCCAGGGGTCTTTAGGCTGATGAATAACAGTATGATCAAACAGCATTTCTTATGGTCCATATGACTTGGATTGATACGTTCACTTGTCCAGGTAATTAAGAGAGAAAGCCATTGAGTACCAGCTCCAGTTCAGCAAAAGAAGTCCTAATGGAAGCATTTGAACGAGTTTTCGGATGTAGGACGCTGAAATCACATGACTAACGCAAACCACAAGTACTACAACAAAAACCTACAACCCTTCGCAAACGCCTTGCGGAAGGATATGACAAAGGCCGAAGCCTGTCTTTGGAAGTATGTACTCAAAGAAAGGATGATGAGGGGTTATCAATTTCGTAGACTGAGACCTGTTCTCAAGTACATTTCTGACTTCATGTGTAAAAGAATTGAATTTGATCATTGAGGTCGATGGTATAGCACATACTCTCGAAGAGGTCATCCGAAAAGATGAAGCAAGGCGAGCTGATCTTGAAGCACATGGTTTCACCATCCTCCGGTTCACTGACGAAGAGGTGTTGGAGTACATTGAGCATGTAAGAGCGGAGATAGGGAGTTGGATTGATGAGAATGCCGTAGTCCCACCCCAGGTCCCCGCAAGCGAGGGGAATCATAGCAATGAAATACCCTACCTCTGAACATTGGATGATGGCTGAAAAAGCCAGGTTGTTTGATGATACCGAGACATTGAGCAGAATATTGGGGTCGAAGTCCCCGGGAGAAGCCAAGCGTTTGGGCAGGAATGTCATTGGATTTGATCAGCGTATTTGGGAGGAGCACAGGAGCGAAATAGTTGTCAAGGGCAATTACTTGAAGTTTACTCAAAATAAGGACCTGGAGTCCTATTTGTTGGGCACCAAGAAGAGGGTCCTTGTTGAAGCAAGTCCAGTTGATCCTATCTGGGGAATTGGGTTGGATAGTAACAGTGAATTCGCCACTATCCCACTTAAATGGAGAGGACTTAACCTTCTGGGCTTCGCGCTTATGGAATTTAGAGATATGATGAAAGAGGAAAGAAATATTGGGATTCAGAATAAATAGAAGAAAAAGAAACCATAGTAAGGGAGATACAAAAAGAGCTTAGAACCCTCTACGATGCACTATACGATCTTGGAGAAATTCCCCTGGATAAACCGATACGAAATGGCTGGTATAAACACCTGGTGTTGAGAAGTGATGTTGCGAGAAGAAAGGATGCACCAGTCTTCCAGGAGATTCTGGATGTTCGTGCAAGGTGGGTATGGGGAAGTGATAAGAAAATGGACGACACCAGACAAGTATAAAATCCTATCTCAAAAAGCCAAAAAGTACTTTGTCAAATACGAATGGTAATGGACTGCCTGGCAAGGCTCCATCAATAGATTCTATTGCCACGTGCCAAAGCACTACTTCATAACCACATATGAAAAGGCTTATATCACACATAGAAGGGTAGTGGATAGCGAATTGGAACGTAGGATCGCCGAGCTCAAGAATCAGCTACTCAGAAATGATCTATATGCGTATTCCTGGGACTGTGACAAAAGTTGGCTCAACAAATGGTCTAGAAAAAGAGAGACAAGAAAGATCAGACACAGGGCAAGAATGGCGCTTCACATTTATGACGAAGAAAAGTATGACCAAGTCATTGGTAAAGCGTTGATGTAGATATGACGTGAATGGGGGAACGGATTCACCTCCGGTTGGTTTGACCTAAACCGAGATTGGAAAAGAAACTGGGCATGAATTTGATGTGGAAGGGATAAGCGTCCAGAGGCACTTATTGCGTATATTGTACGCAATATGTCAAGATCCGATTTGAAGCTTACCGTCGATGCCGTTGTATTTGGATACGATTCGACCCCAAAGATTTCAGTGCTTTTAGTAAAAAGACTATATGAACCTTACAAGGACCATTGGGCCATTCCTGGTGGTTTTGTTGAGGAAGGAGAGTCGCTTGAGCGAGCGGTCCATCGGGAACTGGAAGAAGAAACCGGCGTAAATATTGGGTATCTGGAGCAACTCTACACTTTTGGCACGCCTAATCGGGACCCAAGGGGAAGGGTGGTTTCCGTGGCATATTTTGGATTGGTAAAACCTGACACATTTAAGATAAGCGCTTCCTCAGATGCTAAAGCAGTTGAGTGGTTCGATATCAATCAGCTTCCTCAATTGGCCTTTGATCACCATGAGATCATGGAAGTCGCGATAAAGAGGTTAAGGGCCAAGATTACATATGAACCAATCGGTTTTGAATTGTTGGATGAAAAGTTTCCATTTTCTGATTTAGAAAATCTATACAGCACCTTGCTGGGCAGGGAGATAGATAGACGAAATTTTCGAAAGAAGATCCTAAGCTTTGGCATGCTGGATGAGCTGGATCAAAAGGTGAAGAAAAGTGCCGGAAGGCCTGCCAACCTTTTTCGCTTCAACAAAGCCAGATACTTTCAACTCAAAGAAGAGGGGATCGTCTTTGAAATTTAAGAGCCTCTAAACCAAAGACATAAGGATATTTGCGTAAAAAAGACGCAAAAAGATTTGTAAAAGTGAATCTGCTCTTTTCATATTTGCGTAAGTATTACACAAAATAAATGTTTAACGTAAATATCTAGTAACAATGTTCGGCTTCAACTACATCAAATTTGACTCCATGAATCATGTCATTCTTTACAAAAATGGAAAGATCCGGAAAGAGGGAAGAGGCTTGGCTTTCTTCTACTTCGCTCCAAGCTCATCTATAGTTTCCATTCCGCTTGAAAGCAACGACTTTCAGTTCGTATTTAAGGAATCAACCAAAGACTATCAGGAAGTAACGATACAAGGACAAATCACCTATAAAGTGATGGATCCCAAGCAATTGGCGGAAAGCTTAGACTTCACAGTTGATTCCAGGCGGAAGTACATCAAGGAAGATTATGAAAAGATCCAGCAAAGAATCATCAACGAAGCTCAAACCGCAAGCGCCTCTGTCATTCAAGGGTTGAATGTCAAGGAGGCTTTAAGACAGCTACAAGAAATTGAAAACAGTATTCTTGAAAGTGTTCAGAAATCTAAGACCGTCAAGATGCTTGGATTGGAAGTAATGAGTGTAAATGTTCTTGGCGTCACGCCGAATCCGGAGATGGCTCGGGCACTGGAAGCACAAACAAGAGAATCACTTCAAAAGGAAGCTGATCAAGCGATATATGAACGTCGAAACTTCGCAGTAGAGCAGGAGAGAATGATCAAGGAAAGTGAGCTGAATACTGAAATCGCCGTCGAAGAAAAGCAAAAACAAATTGCCGAAAAGCAGATGGAAACAGAAGTAGTAAAACAGGAAAACGATCAGCAACTGAAGGAAATGGAAATGAAATCGAGCATTTCATTGGAAGAGCAAAAGCAGGAACTCATCGATCTCAAGGTGCAAAACGAGAAGAAGGAAGCTGACGCAAATGAGTACGTGCTGGCAGCATCTTTGAGACCATACCAGGACTTGGATTGGAAGACGTTGATGGCCATCAATTCTAATGGAATCCAAGCCAAAGACAATATTGCCTTAGCATTTCGGGAGTTAGCTGAGAATGCAGAAAAGATTGGAAGTATCAATATATCTCCGGAATTGCTGCACTCCATAATGGGATCTAAAAATTGATCACAATGGATTTCGAAAAGGCAATCATAATTCGTGATAAGACCAGACTTGAGCAGTTGATTGAGCGGTTCAACTCCAAAGCCCAGGCCAAGTTTTACATTGAAAGTACCGGAGGGGATTTTGGGTTCTATGAAAAGGAGCATCACAGGTTCTACGATTCGCTCAAGAAAACGCAAGAGACCGTAGTAAAGAACTTCAAAGTGAAGATCCTGGACCGATCATTTCTGGCTACCTATATTTTCACTGATAAGGACCTAATCGTAGTGATTGGCCAGGATGGATTGGTGGCCAACACCGCCAAGTATGTTGATGAATTACCCATTGTGGCAGTGAATCCTGATCCTGACCAATACGATGGCGTGTTGTTACCTTACAATGCCGAGAATGTTCAAAAAGCAATTGATGAATTGTTGAATGATCGAGGTGAAATTCGACGGGTAGCAATGGCTGAGGCCGTACTCCAGGACGGTCAAAGACTACTCGCTTTCAATGATTTTTATTTGGGAGCTGCTTCACATGTTTCTTCCAGATACCAAATTTCATTTGATGGCGAGACAGAGAATCAGTCATCTAGCGGCATTATCATATCCACTGGAGCCGGGTCTACGGGATGGCTAAGCTCGATATTCAACATGGCATTCAATGTCCGTAAGCAATCTCATAGAGAGGAAAAGCACGTCAAGGCCAAGCTGAACTGGGAGGACGAAAAGTTAATCTTTGTCGTAAGAGAACCATTCTTGAGCAAAGTGACAGGTACTGCGCTTGGGTTTGGTACTATCACCAAGCATAAGAGATTGAGGGTTGAATCCCGGATGCCCTCAAATGGAGTGATTTTCAGCGATGGCGTTGAATCTGATTTTTTAAGCTTCAATGCTGGAAGTATCGTTGAGTTTGGCGTGGCAAAGGAGAAAGCAAACCTGGTCGTGTGATGGATGTGGAAATGGAGTTCACGAAAGATGATTGCTGGATAATCCTGAGTATTGCAAACAATTCAAAAGGCAGCTTATTGCATGAAATTGTGGCCATGAGTGATGCGCTCAATCACGCTATCCCATCGGAGAGAGAAATGCTACAAGGATTAACAAAGGGAATCCAGTCTGGCCTCATCAGGAAAAAAGGAAACAGGTTTCAGTATACTCCTGAATTCAGAAACATACATGCGGAGGTATTCAATCAAAAAGGCGGATTGTTTACCAAGATTGAGACACTGCACAAGTTTCTTAAGAGATCTCGGTATTCCAAATTGAATGATTTCGAGACAAAGTTTGAAGCAGAGGAGTATGAAAAGGCTTATAGGGAATACGCTGAATTCTTTCAAAATACACGATTCCGAAAATGGACGCTAACACCTACCAAAAGAAGAGACCATCAGAAAAGATGAAGCAAGGCAAGCTGATCTTGAAGCACATGGGTTCACCATCCTCCGGTTTACTGACGAAGAGGTGCTGGAGTACATTGAGCATGTAAGAGCGGAGATAGGGAGTTGGATTGATGAGAACGCCGTAGTCCCACCCCCAGGTCCCCGCTGGCGGGGGAAGGGGGTGGTGGAAACATGCTTTATTTGTCCTGCAACTTATTCACAAATGACAGCCAAAAAACTAGGTATCCTGACAGCTTCTTCCCTGGTCATTTCTTCAATGATAGGGACAGGTGTGTTTACCAGCTTGGGTTTTCAGATCGTCGACATCAAATCCGGCTTTGCGATTCTTTTCCTCTGGTTGCTGGGTGGGGTAGTGGCCTTTTGTGGGGCGGTATGCTACGCTGAGCTAGGCTCGGTTTACAAACGTTCAGGTGGAGAATATAACCTGCTTCGGGAAGTGTATCATCCCTCATTAGGCTTTGTGGCTGGTTGGGTGTCCATCACCGTAGGTTTTGCTGCTCCGGCATCTTTGGCTGCCATAGCGTTGGCGTCCTATTTGGGTACCATCATTCCCGGTCTGCCCGAAAATCATGTAGCAGCCACTACGATCATCCTATTTGGATTCATTCACTCCCAATCGCTGCAGTTCGGAAGTCGCATTCAGAATGTGACTACACTGCTGAAAGTGGTGCTGATCCTGTTGTTCATCTTCGTGGGCTTTGGGGTTTCGGTTCCCCAGGAGGTTGCACTTTCACCTACAGCTCAGAGTTGGCGTGAGATCGTGAGTCCCCCATTTGCAGTAGCCCTAATCTATGTGTCATATGCCTATACCGGTTGGAACAGCTCTATTTACATCATTGGAGAAATGAAGGAACCGGGGCGAGACCTTCCAAAGTCCCTGTTTTTGGGAACTTTCATCGTTATGATGCTATACCTGCTGCTCAATTACATTTTTTTGTACACGGTCCCGATCCCCACGTTGGCAGGGGAGCTTGAAGTAGGCTTTTTGTCTGGTCGGGCCATTTTTGGAGAAGTTGGAGGAACCATCATAGCCATCGCCATTTCGGTGCTGCTGCTTTCTACCGTAAGTGCCTATGTTTTTCTGGGCCCACGCGTCAGCAAGGAATTGGGAGAAGACATGAGAGCATTTGGGTTTTTCGCCAAAACCAATTCGCGAGGCATCCCCATCAATGCCTTTGTTTTTTCTACGGTTCTCAGCCTCGTATTCATTTATTCTTCGACATTCGAGCAGGTTCTGTTGTACACGTCGTTCTTACTCATTTCCATCACCACCATCACAGTAGCGGGGATTTTTAGACTTCGCTTAAGAGGTAAGCTTCAGTCAGACGGCTACAAAGCATGGGGTTATCCTTTCACTCCGATCATTTTCATTGTGGTTAGCACATGGACATTGATTTTTGTCGCCGTTCAACAACCCTTCGAAAGTGGGGTGAGCATGGGCGTATTCCTCGTCGGAATCGTGTTTTACTTCATCACCAGGAACAAAGAGTGATCGCGAAATGCCCTGCGCTTTGACTCTGCAGTTCTATTAACATCGGCAAAATCGAAACATATCTGATAGGACTTCGTTATCTCATCATGTTCGGCAAAATAGAAAGATATGAAATGAGTATCAGTCTGCAACCAGCCAACCGGGGACAAATCGGTTCGCTTGGGGATAGTTGATGCGAATACCATATGACTGATAAAATCTAGACACGATACACATGAAACGAGTTACCATTGGGGAGTTTGAGGAGCTGTGCCTGCTTGTCGTGGGCGTCTTAAATGAAGAGGCTTACGGGGTTTCCGTACAGGATGAAATCAAAAAACGCACCGGTCGGAATGTCACGATCAGTTCCATCCATTCCACCCTCGTGCGCCTGGAGAAAAAGGGGCTCCTGAAATCATACATGGGAGGGGCCAATGAGATAAGGGGAGGCCGGACAAAGCGCATATTCGAAATGACCACCGATGGAAAACAAGTCATCAACGAAGCCCGGGAACTTCGAAATCAACTATGGACAGACATTCCAAAGCTGGTATGGGAGAAATGAAGAAACACCAACCACCCAGGTGGATCAATCGGATTTTAGATTGGTACTGCAGGGAAGAGTATGCCAATGAAATCCGAGGAGATCTAATGGAGCTCTATGACCGATGGCTCCAAAAGGGTAGGTTCCAGGCAAATGTCAAATATGTACTCAATGCCTTGCTGTTCATGCGCATGTACAACTCGAGATTCAATACACGTCAAAATTCAAACCGGATGGACATGTTCAAGAACTACTTCAAAATTGGATACCGTAACCTCCTGATTAACAGAGGCTATTCAGCAATCAACATCAGCGGGCTTACTGTAGGTATGGCCATTACGATGATAATCGGACTTTGGATAAAAGCAGAGCTATCTCATAATAAGTCCCATGCCCATTACGATCGAATCGCACAGGTCATCCAGCATGAAACATACAATGGAGGGAAACACACCCACGACGCCGTGCCTTTTCCGATGGGCGAAGAACTGACAACAAAATATAGCAGTGATTTCAAGTACGTAGTGATGTCTGACTGGACGTACGAACACATATTGTCCAATGACAAGATGAGTATCATGCAAATGGGAAGCTTCATGGATGTTCAGGCCCCTCATTTGCTTTCATTGAAAATGACCAAAGGCTCACGAGACGCTCTCCAGGATCCCCATTCCATCTTGCTCTCCGAATCCACCGCCAAAGCCCTATTTGGAGATACGGATCCTATGGGTCAAAGCATGGAGCTCGACAATGAACTGACAGTTACCGTGAGCGGTATCTATTCAGATCTCCCTTCCAACTCCAGTTTTGGGGATTTACATTTTGTCGCACCGTGGGAACTGTATGTATCCGCCTATGACTGGGTACGCAGCGCGAAAGAAAGACAGGCCTGGGATGAAAATTCCTTCCAGCTTTTCGTCCAACTAGCCGAGTCCGTCTCAATGACTGATGTCAGCAAAAAAATCACATTTGCGAAGTATGATCAGTTGAACGACAATCAAAGATCCTCTGAGCCTGAAATTTTCCTGCACCCCATGTCGGATTGGCATTTACGCTCCAATTGGGAAAACGGCATTCAAACAGGGGGACTCATTCAGTATGTCTGGTTGTTTGGTATCATCGGCCTGTTTGTACTGGTTTTGGCCTGCGTTAATTTCATGAACCTGAGTACAGCTCGTTCCGAAAAAAGGGCCAAAGAAGTGGGGATACGAAAATCCATGGGCACATTTCGGGTACAGCTGGTTCACCAGTTTTTGTGCGAGTCTTTCCTCGTGGTGGTCCTGGCATTCCTACTTTCTATGGTATTGGTGACCCTGGTATCACCGCTGGCGAGCAACATGGTAGGCTACCCCATACAATTACCTTTAACCGATGCCTATTTCTGGCTCATTTCGGGCGCCTTTATGCTGATTACCGGATTATTGGCTGGTAGCTATCCCGCATTGTATCTATCCTCCTTACAGCCGATCAAAGCGCTAAAAGGTACCTTCAAAGCGGGGCCATCAGCGGTATTATTCAGAAGAGCGTTGGTGGTTTTTCAATTTTCGGTCTCTGTTCTCCTGATCATCGGCACGATTGTGGTGTTCAATCAAATTCAACATTCCAAAAATCGCCCACTAGGATATGATAAAAATGGTGTGATTACGATTGAGTTGAACACCTCAGATTTTGAGGGAAAATACAACCTGCTAAGGAATGAATTAATCAGTAGCGGGGGCATTGTGGATATGACTGAATCTTCGAGTAGAATGACAAACGTCCAACACACCAACGGGGGATTCAGTTGGCAGGGAAAAGACCCAAACTTCAATACCAGTTTTTCCATTGTTTACGTCACACATGATTATGGCAATACCGTGGGTTGGGAGATTCTGGAGGGTCGGGATTTCTCCAGGGAGATCGCCGGGGATTCTACGGCCTATCTCTTAAATGAAGCGGCGGTAGACTACATGGATATTGAGAACCCCATTGGGCAACGCATGAAGTGGGGTAGTCGTGAGCACACCATCATAGGAGTAGTGAAGAATATGCTGATGGAATCTCCTTTCAAATCAGTAACACCTACCATCTACATGATGAGTTATGACGACCAGGCGAACTATATGACGTTTAAATTGAATCCGGAGCAAAGTATCGGCACCTCCCTGGATCAGGTGGAAAGGGTAATGGCTGAAATTGTACCCAAGGTGCCTTTTAACCCTACGTTCGTTGACCTGGAACACGCCAATAAGTTTGCAGCCGAAGAGCGTGTGGCCAAACTGGCGGGGACTTTTTCCATGTTGGCCATTTTCATCAGTTGTCTTGGGTTATTTGGGTTGGCTTCTTTTGTGGCTGAGCAACGCACCAAAGAAATTGGGATTCGGAAAGTCCTGGGCGCTACCGTCCTTAATCTGTGGCAAATGCTTACCAGCGAGTTTGTCCTGTTGGTACTGGCGTCCTGCATCATTGCATCGCCGATCGCCTATTATGCCTTGTCATCCTGGTTGGGCCACTATGAATATCGCATAGATGTGAGCTGGTGGTTCTTTATAACTGCGGCGGCGGGTGCTATGGTCATTACTTTAGCAACTGTTAGCTTCCAGTCGATACGAGCCGCCCGGATGAATCCCGTCAAGAGTCTACGGATGGAGTAGGGGTGGTCGGCTGATCAGCTATGGGGCTCCGTCCAAGTCCGGTGGTGATTCCCGCTATACCTTTCAAGCAGTGAATTCTCATTCGCAACTAATAGTATGAGCGGCTAAAGGTTTCCAATACAGTGAATGTTTTGTCCATAACCAAACCTCTGTAAGCAGATGAACAGACTAGTCCGAGCCATTCTATTCGTTTTAATCGTATGCTTCACCAACAGCACCCTTGCCCAGGGCCAGGAGTATGGTAGGAAAAATGTTGAGACCGGTGACACCTCATTCCAGTACTATGAATTATCCAGCAATTCGTCCTCGGTGGTTATCCTCTTTCATGATTGGTTTGGTGTATCGGACCTGAGCTTCGAGATGGGTGATCGCATAGTGGCCGCGGGGATGGATGTGGTCATCATGGACTTGTATAAAGGTAAATCGGCAAAAACCAATGCGGAAGCTGCTGCACTGATGAACAGCATCGATCAAGCAAATATGTGGGCCTATATCAATGAGGTACTATCCATGGTGGACAAGAAATTTGAAAAGGTTTTTGTTTGGGGCTTTAGCCTTGGGACTTTACCAGCCTCTCAGACAGGGATTCGGAACAATGAATTGGTGGATGGGCTTATCTTGTTTTATGGTAACGTCACCAATGACAAAGAACAATTGGCCAAGATTACCTTCCCTGCATTAATGGTGATGGGGGCACTAGATAATCCAGCTGGAGCGATCGCTTTTTTCAATGGCGTGAATGAAGCTTCCGGAACGGCCAGGCTATTCATTTATCCGGGAGCCAGGCATGCGTTTGCTCAAAAGCTTTTCAATAATGGAGCCAACTACGATGAAAAGGCCAAAGAGGCTAGCATGGAGGTTGCATTCCGATTCCTGTCAGAGTTGGACTAGCGGATCTTGCCATTTCTGAATGACATCGGTTAGAATATCGACCCGGCATGACAAAAGCCGTGAACGCGGTTTCCCGGTTGCTATCGGAGTATGTTGTGAGTGACTAGTTTGGGAACCGTCGGTCCATTAGATTTTTTGTGATCGATTCGGGTAGGAGGGCCATGTAGCGTTTTCTTCACCGCGCCGCTGTGGATTGACCAGATGGACCGCTGAAAAAGAATAGGTCCCATATCCATTATGCGGTCTTAGCGTACAATTGTAAGATGCAATTTGAGGTTTCTCCCATTCAGCTCATCACCATTTGTGCCGTTATCAATGGGTTGGTATTTGCTTTTTTGCTGTTTGAAAAGAAGGAGAATCGGCAGGCCAATCGGTTTCTTTCATTGATGATTTTGTCCATGTGCCTGACGTTGACTCCTCTGGTTTTGGATATGTCGGTATGGAATGCTTACCAATGGTTAGCATGGCTCCCTTTTTCGCTTTCCTATTGGGTAGGGCCGTCCTTTTATTTCTACATAAAAACACTAACAAGCAGTTCGGGATTTAGGAAAAAAGACCTTTGGCACTTCTCGCCAATTGTCCTCAACTATTTTCATAGTGCCTATCATGCCCTGTTGAACAACGCCGACCCATGGCCCTATTTTCATCATTTTGCCGAGATATTGGAATCGGCCTCAATCCTTTCCATTGCCATTTACCTGATCCTGTCCTTTAGGTTAATCAAACCCTACCGAAGATCATTATTGGATAATGTATCTAATACCGAAAGGATTGATTTGAGATGGGTCAGTCAGATCATTTACATCATCGGTGGTGTTTGTCTACTTTTTGTCATCTTCCTGGCCGCGAGTATCCTGGCAGGGGGTAGATACACTTTGAGAGATTGGGATGATCCAAGAGCTTTCTTATTGCTCGTTTACGCCGGCACCTTGTACTGGATTAGTATCAGCGGATTCAAACAAGCACAAATACACAAAATTCCTGCACGTAGGGTTGAGGGAAATGAATCAAAAAGACCCTCTGAAATTGTCCGGAAACTGGATGAGACCATACGCGCTCAGAAACTCTATCGAAACCCGGAACTATCACTGACGGATTTAAGTCGGGCTGTTGCCATATCTGAGCGTTCAATTTCCGATACCATTAACCAGGAGTTGAATAAGAACTTCTATCAATTGATTAACGAATATCGGGTAGAAGAAATCAAAATGTTGTTGCAAGACCCTGGTAATGATCACCTTAAGATACTGACCCTGGCGACAGCGGCAGGGTTCAATTCCAAGGCAAGCTTCAACAGGGTCTTTAAGCAGCTGACCGGCCAAACACCAAGGGAATTCAAGTCCCGAAATTTCTGACCATACAGGTAATGAGACTTGTTTACTGCAAGTGAGACTTTCGGAGAGTAGCATGAAGCTAATTTGCTGGAAACTCAAAACCTTAAACCAAAAGGGGCTAAAGCAATGCATATCAATAAGAAAATGAGAGTGCCGGTTGTATTTTCGATACTTCTGGGATTATGTGGATGTCAGTCAGAACAAGTCACCAACGAGAAGCTACCCATCATGGGAGATCTTGTTTTGGGAGACTACGGGGTTGGCTATAAAACCATCTTCACTTACGATGTCACAAGAAATGGCGTACCCTATTCCGATTGGGATGGGAATCTGACCAATAACCACAAGCCTGAACTGGGGCGACAGTTCCAGATCAATGTTTGGTACCCCGCCGAACGGGGTTCCGGTGACCGAATCGACTATTCGCATTATGTTGATCTTAAGGGTCGACAAACAAATTTTGAAGCGTCGGAAGGGCAGGAGGAAAGTGCCAGACAGACCTTTATCGACCAGACCGAAGGCCTCGGCAATGTTACCATAGGCGTGCTGGGAAGTACGAAGGAGGAGTTCACCAGTGAGCAACTTGATCAGCTCCTTGAATTGGAAGTATATGGTCGCCTCAATGCAACACCTGTCAATGGAAAATTCCCGGTAGTGGTATACCCCAATGGCGGCAGCCCCGCCTTTCAAAGTATCACCTGCGAATACCTGGCTAGCCATGGATACGTGGTGGTAGCCTTTGCGCCTAAAGGTCGATTTTCTTCCGGAATGGAAATATCCACCATCGGATTGGAAGTAGCTGTTGATGATTTTGAATTCGTGTTGGCAAAAGTGAGTGAGCAACCCAATGTCGATATGGACAAAGTATCCATTGTCGCCAATGCCATCTCATCTTCTGTGGGTGCTGCTGCGATCTCAAGAAACGACAAGCTTAAGGCACTGATCAGCCTGGAGGGCGGGCTTCCAAGCGCTTTTGAGCAAGGCCTTTTGAAGGAGTCGGTCTTTTACTTGCCGGAGAATATTACGGCCCCCATCCTTATCATTTATTCTGCTCACCCAGCCATTGATCCAAAACACACTTTTCAGCTGAAATACGCCGATAGGTACTACGCGCGTTTTCCGAATATGTCGGAATTCGTCATGCTCAATTTTGGCATGTTCGATGCCATTGTTCCCAATATTCTGGGGGAGCACAAGGGGAACACGCAAAAAGGATACATAGAAGCACATCAACTGGTGTTGAGGTTCCTGGACCAAAATGTCAAACCTGGCCGCCGTACAAGTGCTCTGGCAGGCGGGGATGAAACTGAGGAGCTCTTTGATGCTACCTTCCTAAATGCAC
The DNA here is from genome assembly GCA_965601475.1 of Cyclobacteriaceae bacterium. Classification (GTDB taxonomy): domain Bacteria; phylum Bacteroidota; class Bacteroidia; order Cytophagales; family Cyclobacteriaceae; genus JAWPMT01. The sequence goes on from OZ271832.1 coordinate 5,772,016, forward strand.
AAACTGAAATTGACAGCACTTTTGTTTTGGAAGGAATTCCGGCACCTCCCAACATTGCGATTCTGAAAGATCGATTCCTGAAAGACGGATTTGATGAGATTGAACGCATTTATGCAGGGTTAAAAGAGAACGGGAATCTTCAGCCTTATTCAAAGTCCTTCTACAAGGACTACCGGAGCTGGCTGGCCTGGCAGAAGGATGAGGACTATGTGTACCGTCAAAGACTCTATGAATTGGGTTACGATAGCTATCCCGAATCCGCCCGGATGAACTATTACCTGGCGTATTACTCAATGCAAGTAGGTCAAAATGAGAAGGCAGTTAAACATTACAATGATGCACTTTCTCTCGTTGAAGGTGATCCGGACCTTTCCGCCAGTGAGCGTGAAAGCATCATCAACTATTCGAAGGGTGACTTGAAGGAACTAGGTCAGGATTGAGACAGCGGCGGACGGGGAAAATTGAACAATTGATGGTTGCTGATGGTCGGTTTTGTTCCGGAAACTTTCCTGGAAAAGAGGTGGCCATCAAGCTCCGATCGAAGGCCGTCATCACAAACCACCCTTTGGTTTCTATGTGCTAAGCGGCTACTCGCACGGTGGTGAGTTCATTTACTCAGAAATTCCGACACGCGTGCATTTAGAGATTCAATGTCCTTTTTCCTGTTGAAGTAGCTATCAATATGCTGATCTCCCATACGTTGGATTGTGTATTCAGGCAGTTTTTCCGGGAACATCAGATATACAAAAGTGTCTACCAGCCTTTCCTTCAGCCCATGATTGAGGTCGTATTTGCGAACAATTGAATACTCCATTCCCATATGGGTGATTTCGTGAATGATCGTATAGGCAGGGTTTTGATATTTGATAAAACGCCCTTCTTCATTTGTTAACAAAGTCACAGATCCTTCATCAGGGTCGTAGCTGCCTCCGGTCCCGTATAATGTGAAAACAACTTTGTATTGATCAAACATCTTGAAGGTCCAATCCCATTGACTATTGCTGGAATCAATTTCACTAATCAGGTCATTTAAAAGGTCAATCTGTTGCGCTACTTTCTGTCTGGCTTTTTCATAATGCTTTTGGTCGAATACTCTTTCGGTAAGGGAATAGACTACCGAGAAGTCATCATTTCCAAAGGTTCCATTTTTAGATTTTGTTATCAATGATTCAATCAAAGAATCCTTTGGTAGGTTAATGTCATATCCCTGCTTCTCTAGGAAAGTTATATCGTTAATTGTCCTCCAAATGGAGGTAGCTTCCTGTTCAATGGTTGGTGGAACTATTTCGATTCGAGATACCCCGGTCTGCGACTTACAGACAAAGCTGATGATTGAAAAAATACCAAGTAACAATGTTGTTGATCTCATCATATTCTAAAGAGCTACGACGTTCCTTCAGCTCATTGAACTGCCTTTCTCATTCCAATAGTTACGTTTCGTGTTGCAAGTTGTTCATAGATCAGACGGAAATGCATTTTGTCATTTGTTAACCTTTTTCAGTCCAAATAGAGGCCTCAATACCGTTACTCTTTTTATAAGAAGCTCATAAAGCAACCAGCATCCCAAATAAGTTCCTGTCAACAAAATCAGAAACTTCCAGGAATTGGCAATCGCGCTATTTGTCAGGAAAAAACCCAGGGCAATGGTAATGGTCTGATGCAAAATATAGAAAGGGTAAACAGCCTGGTTTCTATATTGCAAAATGCGACTTGCTTTGTTCAAAAACGAGCCGGAAAAACCGAAAATTACCAGAATCCAACTCCAACGATTTAAGGTAGCAAAGAGGGGGATCCAAAAAATACTTTGGTAGTTTTCCCACATCCATAACATGGTCGGAAACGAAACCAAACCTATCAAGAGGGCATAGTTCCTAACTTTCACAGCTGCATTCCAAAAGTCATCCTTCATGCAAATAAGTATGAACCCGCTTAGGAAGCAAAGTGAGTAATGAGCAAGTGCATACCAGTCCCCCCATAATGAATAATTAATCGGATAATAGGGTTCTAGATAAACCTCTACCAGAAATAGCGGAAGGATAAAAATGTATAGCCCCATTGGAAATCTGCCCACAAAGCGCTTCAACCAAAGAACGAGGGGGTTGGACTCGCGGCGCAAGGCGATCACAATAGGAACGGACACAAGTGTTATGAACAATAGATAGGGTAGAAACCATAAATGTCCCCAGCTGAAATTTCCTTCGGGGTAAATTCCTACAAAAAAATCGGGGTAGAATTCGAAGAACGACGAATAGGACAGGCCTTCCGTAGTTCGAACGATGTAGATCTGTGGAGAGACGATAAAGAGCGTACCAAAAAGCAAAGGAATGAAGAGTCGTTCAAAACGCTCCCTAACAAATTGAAACACGTTTTTTCGTGATAGCGCAAACCATGTTCCTATACCAGATATCAAAAAGAGAATCGACAGACGCCAACGGTTCACAAAAATCATTGGCCATTCAATCCATTCGACGATTTCATTGTTCTTAATTTCCCAATCCCATGGCACGAAGAACATACCAATATGGTAAATGATCAGAATATCAAAAACAATTACCCTTATCCAGTCAATATCGTACCGTCGGTCAATACTCATTTTGGTTAAAACTTTGGAAATAGATTCAATTGGATCAAAGAAGGTTGCTTGAAAATACGGGGGTTAAATCTAACGTTTCGAATTTGAGCGATAGGGGATATACCCACTACTATTTCACTGCGCAATATACTGTCCTCATGGCATCCTGAAGTAGAGTCGCTTCTTTGTTTGATATTCCTGGGTCCATTCCTTACAGACTCTCCAAACCTATCAGGCTTGAGCGCCAAAAGGGCATCCGTCGGCTGGACGATTGCATATGTGAAAGTATTGGATTTCAGCAGGCTTTTCCAAAAAGGTATTCCTGTGGCCGGCCAGAAGTATGGACGATCGTATCGAGCCCAGACCGGGTCGCGTAGACCGAGTCGCGAAGACCGGGTCGCGCAGACACCCTTCGACAGGCTCAGGGACTACAAGGCCAATGACGAACAACAAATAAAGCGGGCCTTCAACAGAGCGAAAGACAGGGAACTACAGGTTGGAATCTACACGCAGCCACTATTTGCTACAAGAAATGAAGATGGAAACCATTCAGAAATCGGAAAATACACAGACGAGGAACAAGATCTAGTCGGGATTGCGATCTATGGCGATAACAGAAAAGTAAGCAAGGCCCTAAATGGCTTGAAGTTTCGTGATTAGGGAAGGGTGTGCTCCCGGGATTAGAATGGGGGATAGCGGAAGAATTGGGAATGAGCCTTCGCCGTCCCGTACTAAGCCGGGTTGTTGTGCTTCTAACATCAATTAAAAACCCGTCTATCCTTCCTGGTAGCAACGAGGCGGATAGCAAGTCGGAGGAATCACACTACCGCGGTGAGGCGCCTAGTTAGTGGAACGTCGGTGAGGGAAGGAGAGTGTTAAACCTGCCTACCCTGGCAGGTAGATATGTGGGGAGGAAAGGGCTTTTTAAATGAGCGATTGAGGCAAGTACAGAACGTCTACCCGGCATGTACTGCCTAAGGCCTAGCCGGCCGCACCCGACCCGAAGGGTAACGCTCAATGAAATTAGTCTAAGTCTCTTCGTCTAGAAGGATTCATGGATACTTGAGAAGCAATCACCCAATTCTCATCACTCTGTAAATTCGAGAAGAACCTTTCGACTATTACTTAGCAATTTTTTGAAATCTATAATCTTTTTGAAGAGCATATTTTTGATGTTTGAATTGTCAATGAGTATTTACAAATTCGGGTTCTTGGAAAGGTGGAAGATAAAAATAATAAGTCTTTTATGAGGGTCGTTTTGAAATTCATCTCATTCTTGGCGATCATTATGATATTCTTGATCAGCACGATAGCAGGTCTTCTCCACCTCAATAGAGAAACAATTTATCAGCGACTTATCAACTATTTTACTCAGGAAACGAATGGGGAGCTTGCATATAGCCAACTTAGCCTCAACCCCTTTGCTCAGTTTCCTGGCATCTCTATCACGTTGAAAGATGTATCCTTCGCTTTAGATACAGACTCCATCAGGAGAGCACCGGCCGAAGAGATTCTCCAGCTTGAAAAGTTACACCTTGCATTTGACATCCTGGAACTAATGAAAGGCAATGTGGATGTAAAGAAAGTGAGGTTAGAAAATGGGCTCATCAATTTGGTGCAGTACGAAGACAGCAGTTTCAATGTCCAAAGAGTATTGGATCGGAAGGCTCCCGATACAATATCCGTTGTTGATGAGGATGATGCGGTGGGCCCATCTATCTCCATTGCACTAGACGATCTATTGCTCAGGGACATTGCACTCTTAATTGACCGGAAACCAATAGGCCAACAACAGAGAATTACCCTAAGTAAAGCCAAACTATCCTTTAATTACCTCTCTGATTCTATACAGTGTTCTTTGGATACGGACCTGCTACTCAACGATGGTTTCAAGTTAGGCGCCGTACGTTTAGCAGAGGAGCCGCTCAAACTGGATACTGATTTCATTTTTGATGTTGCTAAGAAACAGCTGCATGTTCACACCGGTGATTTGGGGTTTAGAAACGCCAGGCTACAACTGAGCGGAATGATTGATTTTGCGGACAAGAAAGTAGATATAAGTTTCGCATCCAGTGATGAGGATCTCGGGTTGGCCAGGCTCTTACTAACCTCGCAGGGTTTCGATCATATTAGGAAGGGAAACTTATTCCTCAATGGGACCATACAGGGAAACTACAATGGAAGCAGGCCCAGGATAGATGTTTCATTCGGAGCAAATGATTTTACTGTCAAAATCCCAAAAACTGACAAGTCAATTGAAGACTTAAATCTGCTAGGTCGATTTGCCTCGGGAAATTTAGCTGACCTGTCCCTGGCAAGCCTATGGATAGATACCCTACATGCCACTATGCCAGATGGTCACTTGCGCGCATCCATAGACTATCAAAACTTTGTAAGCCCAACATTAACGTACTCTTTGGACCTTAAAACAAGCATTGACAACCTGGATCAGGTATTTGCTTTGGGCTCAATAAAAAGCTTACGAGGCTCACTCGCTCTAAAAGATCAATTCAGAGGCAAAAAATTGGAAAATGAGTGGATTGACCGGACTGGAAATGCGAATCTATCACTTGAGCTTGATAGTATATCTCTGAGTATTCCGGACATTGCGGAAGTAGATCTCATTGATGGGACCCTTGGTGGCTCTATTGATTCGATCACAATCGAAGAGCTAAAGATTCTTACGGATTATACAGATCTACAAATCAACGGTGAGGTCAAGCACATCCGTGATCTTTTTTTTGACCTTGGGCATGATGTAGAGGCAGACCTGGAGATTGCTTCGGCGAATTTTGACTTTCCTTCCTTTTGGTCCTTTAAGCCTAAACTGTCTCGAAGCTTCCCTTACGTTATCAATGACTTGTTGATCGAAGTAACTTTTGCAACTAACTATCGGCGGTTAACCGAACATCGAAGTGTTCCGGATTTGACCTTTGAAGTACACCACTTGAATGCGACCGTACCAAAGCTGCTGCCATCATTCACACTGTCAAATGGCACCTTTGATTTACGTGACGGATTTGAAGGCTCTGATCACTTTCATTTCAAAGACTTCACACTTGAAATTGGTGAGTCCAGAAGCCAGATCGATTTTGAGTTATTTGATTTTGACACACCGATGGATTCTATGCGGGTGGATTTGGCGTTCACTAACATAGACCCAAAACAATTGGCATTTCGGGAGCCATCCGACAGCAATGTTGCAGGGGGCTTGATTGACGGAAAACTATGCATCAGAACAAAACAGTCTACAGAGAAGGAATATCAATTTGATCGCATTACATTGGAAGCAAAATCACTCCGATACGTGTCTGATACAGATACTCTTGAGCTGGCATCCTTGAGCGCCGACGCAAATAGCATTCAATTCAAACCAAGCGAAAATCCGCTGGCTAGCTTGTCTACCCAATTGAACCTGGATTTGGTTGACCTTCGGTCCAAGTGGTTGAACAAACCCAACTTGAGCTATGAGGTATCTGTAGAAGAAGGCGTGTACAAGGTCACTCCGGTTGAGAGTTCCATTTTTGGCAAGATTGGGAAAGGCACCTACACGCTGAGTCCTTTTGCTGATCCACTCAAACTCCAATTTGATTATGTCGTCAATCAATATGCTGTTGAAGACTTCATTTCAGGCTTTTATGAAGAGCCGATGGTTTCAGGTCTCGCCAACCTTGAGTTACATTTAACAACATTCGGTCAGGAAAAGGAAGCCCTATTTAAAAACCTGGAAGGATCAATTGACTTGAATGGTGAAAACCTGACAGTTTATGGACTAGATATGGACCGGATCATACGAAAGTTTGAACGTACGCAAAAATTCAATCTTCTGGATTTCAGTTCTTTGGTGCTGGCTGGACCAGTAGGTATTGCCATATCAAAGGGAAGTAACTATCTGAATCTTCTCAGGTTAAAAGCCGAAGATTCCACATTGGTGAACGAGCTATCCTCTAAGTGGGAGATTAAAGGTGGTCGTTGTACGATAGTGGATGTAGCCTTTGCCACTTATGAGAACCGAATTGCCGGGCAAGGTTGGGTTGATTTTGAATCCGACAGCTTGGACATTCAAGTGGCAGCTCTGGACAGAGACAGCTGCCCAATCATTAGTCAACGGATGGGTGGCAGCCGTCTCAACCCTAAGATGGATGGTATAAAAGTGATCCCAACCATTATGGCACCTCTCACCAGTCTCTTCTCAGCAATTTCGGGCAAAGATTGCGACGTATTTTACACAGGCAGAATAAATCACCCTCAGAAGAAAAGAAAAAATGAGTGACCCGATTCTCTAAATGGCTATCCTATGAAGCACACATTATTGATTTCATTTTTGCTTGTAGCGATATTATCCCCCGTTCATGGCATTTCTCATCAGATATTCCCCGAAGTAAAAGAGGATACTTCAGCAAAATCTCAGGAATTGGCTTTTGGTGATACCTTCGGTAGAGCTACCCCCAGAGGTACTGTAAAAGGATACTTCACGGCTCTGAGGAAGGGAGATTATCCCAGAGCTCTTAAGTATTTAGATCTATCTCCGATTCCGGATAAAGATCGTCAGTCCAAGGGTTTAATCCTGGTAGAGGAATTTGAAGCTTTTCTCGACAAGGGGGGCAATATCGATCCTATCAATCTAATCAATGATCAGTCAGTAGGGGACACAGAGGATGGTTTAGATCCCGATGTTGAAGTGGTTGGTATGATCTACTGGGAAGGCGAGAGTATACCAATTTTTCTGGAGCGTGTAACCCTTGAAGGTGAACAGCTTGTTTGGCTTTTTTCCTGGCAGACCATCCAAAAAATTCCTAAAGAATTTGATGTAACGAACGAGGTCTTTATTGAAAAGATTATGCCCAAAGGGTCTTTACAATCCAAGTGGCGGGGAGCTCAAATCAGTCATTGGCTGGCCATATGCCTGTTGGCAATTGGTTCGTATTTGTTTGCGTGGCTCATCACGATGGTTCTTAATTGGATGATTCGGTTATGGTGGAGCACTTTCGCAGGCGGAAAACACGCCAGCCTAATCAGGACCTTCTTGATACCGCTTCGAATTGTGATAGCCGTTGCAATATTTGTAACCCTCGCTCGTGCATTGGATATTTCTATTCTGGTCCGGCAGTCCTTCAGTATCATTAACCTGAGCTTTTTGTGGATTGCACTATTCATCTTTATTTGGCTCCTCATTGGTACCCTTTTTGCCTATGGTGAACAGCGATTAAGGGAAAAAAATAATGTTGCGGGTCTTTCGGTTACACTATTCCTAAGAAATAGCGCCAAGTTCGTTCTGATAGCGTTTGCACTGATTATGATTCTCGATACATTGGGTGTGAACGTCACAGCCGGTCTGGCAGCCCTGGGTATTGGAGGTATTGCATTGGCGTTGGGTGCGCAGAAAACGATTGAAAATCTGGTGGGGAGCTTGACTGTTGTGTTTGATCAACCTGTAAGGGTGGGTGACTTTTGCAAGTTTGGTGCGATGATGGGTACAGTAGAAAGCATCGGTATGCGTTCCACCAGGATAAGGACCTTGGACCGAACGGTAGTAACTATTCCCAATGGAGATTTCGCCTCTCAGTTGATCGAAAACTATACCCAAAGAGATAAATTTTTATATAAAAAAATACTCGGCCTAAGGTATGAGACCTCCTCTGATCAAATGCGCTACATACTGGTGGAGTTGCGCAGGCTACTATACGCGCACCCGAAAGTCGATCAAGACCCGGCAAGGGTCAGGTTTCTGGAGTATGGCAGTGACTCATTGCAAGTGGAACTTTTCGCCTACATTCATGCACAGGATTACAATGAATTTCTAGCTGTTCAAGAGGACATCAACTTGAGACTCGCTCATGTAATTGAAGAAAGTGGTAGCGGGTTTGCATTCCCATCTCAGACTGTTTACTTATCCAAAGATGCGGGACTGTCCAAAACTAAATCCGGAGATGCTGAGAAGAAGGTGCAACAGTGGATGCAAGATGGTGAATTGGAACTGCCGGAGTTTGATGGAGAGACAATCAATCGACTGAAAGGGACCATCAAATATCCCCCAGAAGGTTCTTCCGGGTCCAATACCGAAGACCAGAAAATCAATCAGAGATCTGGATCTTCTGATGCGCATTGACTCTGGCATTCAACTTGACTGACGCCAAACTATGGACAAGTACCCTTCATCCGATCATGCCAAATGGACACCTATGAGCGTAGATGGATTATGGAGATTTTATGGCTCTTTATTCGAGGTACAAGCTGGATATGAAAACCGGCATTGATAACCGTATCAGATACTATATCTGCATTTTCTCAAAGAATTAGAGGCGCCATCACCCTTATGGATCAATTCGAGGGCGAAAAGCTAGGTAATGGATGTATAACAAGTACAGGAGAAGGTCACCATAACGCAGTTATCGATTGAAACTTTGCGGACTGTTAGTTTGATATTTCGAAAACCGCATCAACCTGATAGCAGTACTCAATAGGTTTAAAAATAGAAGGATCCTCCAGTAGCTTTGAAGTAAGGTTCTTAGAGGGTCTAAGCGATGGACTAAAGAATGATAAACTTTGAGTAGGCATCTTGATCTCATCCTTTAATTCCCGGATTGAGATCGTTTTACCAATTTTAAGGCGCTCAACCCCTAACAATGTCGAAGCTTTATTCCTTGCATTGCTAAGAGCCATTTCATGAGATTTGGACAAAAATTCGTCTAGCTTGCTGTGAGTAGCAGTTACGAAAAATATCTTGTTTATCGGTACATCATTCAGTACTTCAATGAGAGCTGTCAGTTCCTGATACCCACTAAGAGTAATGGCGTAGCTTCTCAGTCCGGATGAAGAGGAAACTTTCTTAGTGCGATTTTTTCGACCTATACCCAAAAAACTACTTCTCGGAAGTTGGTTGTCGCTTGATGATTCTGCTGTTCCAAAATTTTCTAGCGGTCGGAAAGAGGACTCCGAATATAGATTTCGAGATTTTAGTCTTTGAACGATTTCTTCTTCCTGACTTTCTAAACTAATTGACTTTCCGTTTTCTGAAAATGTTGTGATCTCAATTGCCAATAACAATGAGTCAGGATAAATAGCCGTAGAAAAATTTCCAGTCACATTTATTTCACCTTTCTCTTGACTAAAAGCCCAGGAAGTAGGTAAAAGCATTAATGAAATAGACAGGTATTTATTGATAAAAGATTTCAAAACAGACTGAATGTAGCTTTTCATTGCTTGTATTTTATGGCATATCCATTGATGATAAAGATTTTACCATTTTTGACCTTATCAATCTTAATATTGATAACATCAGCATTCTCAACGCCGTATTTCTCCCTTGCCGCAGACAGAATTCGATCATAAGTGATTTCTTTTCTACGGCTTTTCCCTTCCACTCTGACAGGCCCCAGAATAACATACTCCTTTTTTTCTAGCTCGATTCTCGTTCCATGACTATCTCCCAGCGAGTAGGTTTTGCATCCCGTTAGATAGATCGAAGCGAGATGGAAAATGACTAAAAAAACAACTTGTTGTTTCATACATCAATGCTCTATGAGAATTTAACTCAATGATAGTAACAATCAAGTCGTTTCTAGGTTTTATCTAATTTACCACTCCCACCCAATACCTGTGCGCAAAATGTAGGAGGTTGTGCTCCCGCTGGTAGCAGGCTGATTATCATAGTTGATACTGAAACCTGTCCGAATAAACAGGTCGAAAGGAAGCTCATACTTTAGGTCTATATTGGCGTCAGAGCGGTAGCGAGTAAACTCATCTAAACCCGTAAAACCAATATACTCGATCAAAAGCTCGAGGTCGCCAATATCATATAGGTTGAGTACCGTACCTACATAGGCTTCTGAACTGTTTTGTGCTCTTGATTCATCGGTAAACTTTTCATTATTGTTATTGTATCCAAGTTTGACAGACCAATAAGATTTATTGGTGCTGTACAAGAATTTCCCAAAGCCCACCTGCGAGTTCATGCGCAGATCAAGTCTTTGTTCGCTATTGGATAAAATGGAATAGCTGGAAATAAGGTACCAATTTTTAAAGATTAAGTACCTGAAGTTCAACTGGCCATCATTCCGATTGATGGCTTCACTGTTATCTTGTGTGGATCGCAGGGTATTGTAGTAAGCGTCCGTTAACCACCTATCCGTCCTGTAGCCGATGGCATTTCGGCTGGAAAATTGTCGAAGGCTTTGTGCCTTCGTTGTATTGAATCCCAACTCAATCGCTGCATCGAAGCGATCTGAAAATGCTTCATTTACAGGCTTTAAGTATACAATCTCATCAAACGCAGTCCACGCAAAAACAGTATCCTTATCATAAACTTTTAGTTTCTGATCAGCTGTCGATGCTAACCGACCTTTGTAAATATCCTTACCCAAACTTATGATGAACGTAGACTCTGTGTAAATTTCTTTGACATCCAACCACCGAACCATGAAATCACTGTCTCCATACGAGACATCAATTTCAAGCACACCTTTTTCCATACCGATTATCTCTCCAATCAGGGTGTTTCCATTTTCAAAAATCAAGGTGTCTGATTGGGCAACAGAACCATTGACCAAGAGGATTTGAATTATGAAAAATAGAAGCTGATGAGACCAGAGGAACTTTGTAGACATACCGCCAGGAAGATTTTCGAGTCAAAATGCACAGAGTAGTCGATTAACCTTTACTGATCAAATACTTGGCAATTGCATGATACGCAGGTAAGGAAAATGGATCGATTGCTGCATTGGCTGCGACGGGGTGAGACGCCAGGCGAACCAAAACCATTTCTGCTGTTGGATCAATGTAGATCGTTTGCCCATGGACGCCGCGTGCAGCATATGCCCCATGCTCATTGTGGGTCATCCACCACATGTTGCGATAGCTCCATCCTTGAAGCTTAGAGTAGGCTGATCTTTCAAAAGCCTCCTTGCTGCCACCTTTTACTATATCAGCTACTGTCTCTCTTGGGATGATCTGTTCCCCTTCCCATACACCATAATTCCGGATCATCTCACCAAACCGTGCAAGATCTCGTAGGCCTGCACTAAAGCCGCCACCAGCAAATGGAGCACCTAGTGCATCTACTTGATAGTAGCTGTCCTGCTCCATTCCCAATTTTTTCCAGATTCTTTCTGAGAGCAATTCTGCAATGGACTTGCCAGTTGCCCGGGAAACGATCCATCCCAGTGCATCTGTGTTTACGGTCTTGTATCCAAAAGCTTCCCCGTGGTTTCCTTCTTTTTGGACAGATTTGATGTATTCAAAAAATCCAACAGGCCCTTGATAATCAGCAGGTTTAGGGAGAGGATTTCCCGCTGCAGTAAATTTCCATACTTCGGCTTTAGGATCAGCGTAATTCTCACTGAATTTAATCCCAGTTGTCATATCCATGATCTGCCTGATTGTTGCATCACCATAGGCTGATACTTTTAGCTCTGGGATGTACTCACTCGCTAATTTATTTTCGTCGAGTTTTCCTTCCGCTACAAGTATGGCAGCAAGTGTTCCGGTAAAAGTCTTGGTAACAGACATTACGGCATGTACTCGTTCTTCCGTTAGCTCTCCAAAGTACTTTTCGTAAACTACTTCTCCTTTATGCAATATCAGGATTCCATCTGCGTAGCTTTTTGCCAAAGACTCTGACCAGGTCATAAGTTCATCATCATTTTGTGGAATGAATGTGATGTTATCGATCTGTTCATCCAGGTCATAATCGAATTCAGAAACTGGTCTATTTCCTCTTGGTACATTTACTGTAGGCAAAAACTGGCGCATGTGTACCACACTGTATCGCAAAGCGGGAAACCGAAAGAATGAACCATTTGAAGCGAAGACTTGCTTGTCTGTGGGCGGTGGAAACCCTTGCATCCAGCCCATTTTCTCTGGGTCAGAGGATTCAGCATCCAGATACTGCTGCTGAGCTCGTGCGCTACATATGATTAAACATGAAATTGTTACTAAGAATATGTTTCTCATGATTAGAAGTTTTTTGTGACGCCCAATTGAACAAGTACACCTCTATTGTTCCTTGTTTCTCGCCTTGTGGGCAGCTCCAACACCGAAGTAAAGTTAAAGCCAGCACCTAGTGATTTTCCGATTATCGGTGATATAATAAAATCGAAAGTATCATTTACCTCATCGCTGGTAATCCTAGGCTCAAACACAAAAAACCAGCCTGACGAAAAGAATTTTGCAAGGAATGTCCTAAGTGTAAAAACGCCCAAGTCGGGATTCCCTGGATCTTTTTGTAAGTGAAAACTATATTGGGGAGAAAGTGCTAAAAATAGGCTCTGATTGATGGTGTATGCATATGTTAGTGATGGATTTACAGAAAAATATTGACTACCAAAACCCTGCTTTGCCATAGGTAATGTGAATTCGGCAGCACCAGCCAAAGAATGCTTGCCCTGGATGTAAAACGCATTAAGTATGGAGAATCTCATGTCACCGTTGTTGGTTTGAAAGCCTTCTCCCGGAACTCCATTGTTGATGGTAACTATTTCCGGTTTCAAAGCAAAGCTCCACCGGTTGATCCCCACGGTAAAATTGAACCGGTTATTTATTTGTGAACGGTTTTCACCCCGATCAAAGTACCAAACAGAATACACTGCTTTCGAGATTACTCGTGTCGGGTCCACGCCGGATTCGGTTCTGAGTTGGTCAATATTTGTCGAATCTGCCTGGGAGTAGGCCAAGGATGAGATCAACATTGAAATAGTGAATAGCAATAGATTTCTAAGCATTGCGCGGCTAAGTCTTATCAGATTAGGTTGATACTTGATAATCTTAAAAATAGATCGGATTGATTGAGAATTAAAGGTTTCTGAATTGTTTATAAATGTATCCTCGCCAGCAAAAAAGTCAATTGGATTAGATAAACACTGCTTTCACTTTCAACCTGATAGGAGGTGATATAGGGGCTGAAACAGATGTGGAGAAACGGCCTCATATTTAACACTTTGCTCCTAGGAGATTACATGAGGGGTACGGCGTAGTTTTTTGCCCCGCCCCACCAATGGCAATTACAAGGTCAAAGTACAACCGGCTAACTTCATCAATCAACCCATGAACGGTAAGTTGTACTTCCAATAGTGAAAGATTCTCATACTCCGGTCTATATGTCAACACGGAACGTTGCTTAGTAGCCTGCATTATGGCCTGAACCGATTAATATAGGTTGGGACCAGTCGCTAGACCCAGGGTTTGGCTTTGTTCTTCGAAGCTTGGCGAAGAATGATACCGGCTAGGAAAATTGGCAGGAGGGAAGGAGCCTACCAGCGCTTTGCTCAGGCAGGTGAAAGTGATAGATGTGTATTGACTTCTGCCACAAAACTGGACTGCTTGAAAGCAAAGCATCTGGCGATTGCGGATACCTTGATAGAGGATAGCTATCGGTTTATTCAGAGCTTTCTAACCTTCATCTTCTCGGAAACCAAAGGCCTTTTTCTCGTACTTGTTATGATCCTTTATTGGTCTGTTCGAGTTCCTCTTCGATGTTGTAATCCAAGAGTCTGAATACTGTTTGCGTAAACGATTTGGTATGATGTAGCCGCAACTGATCATAAATCTCATGGAAGATGTATCGTTCAGATTCATGATAGAGGGTAGCATTGGTTCTCATACGCAACTGCTCAATGAACTTCCGTTCATCCGCTTTTGCATGCTGAATGTCAGGCACAATGACCTCATCAAATGAAGAAGCAACATTAGCTAATAACGAGCTTGGTACAAGTAGCAGTCCGTGTTGGGAGATGACCGGAAGACCGTCCATTGAAATGGTTTCCAGTTGTGATGGCAACGTGCGATTGTAAGTATCTACAATAGCCGCTAATTCCAATTCATTGGCTTTTTGAGGTACATAGATGCCAATTCTTTTGTTGTTAGTAAACGCGGTTTTCCCAAGGATCCTCAGCAGATCACCGAAACGCATGTTGGAGTCCCTGACATCTAACAGGGGTTGGTTGGCAGGATAGTCAATGCTGTCCATTACCCGTTCGGCAGCTTCCGGACCTAATAGTTTTTCAATGGCAACCAGTGATCCCTCAACGGCAGCAGAAACACCGGAAGTACTGGATAGTAGACCATCGTCAATGTACTTGCTTCCTCTGACCCATTGGTAATCCGGGCTCTTCTTTTCAATTTTCCCGATGGAAGAATGGTGAGTAGTCAGTTTGCTGCCTTCATATAAGTGATTTTGCGCGATGACCCTGGCACCCTCACATACGGTCATCACCTGACTATCTGAATCCTGGTATTTGGCAAGCCATTTGCCAATGGATTCATTTTCTGGATCAGCAATATTGGGGACTACGATCATCGAGGGTTCAACACCGAGTTGATCAAACTCCGACAGACTCATGTGCGGTATCAGGTAAAGTCCTTTCCATAGTGGGAGAACTTTCTTCCGGGGTGCAACAACCACTATGTTGAGCGCATTGGTTTCCGAAAAAAGATGATATGGAGCCATCAAATCAAAAATTTCTGTCCCCTGGTTGCTTGCCAGAATGACGACTGTTGGGAGCGCCGGATTCAACTTTTTTTCATTGGGCTCCAGGTCGGGACCCGAGTAGGGGTCGTTGCGGTGAAGTTCCCGGATGGGCCCGCAAGCATTAAATCCTACGACTAACAGTAGGCCTATAAGTAGAAAGATCAAAGACTTTGTATTCACGATTATTTCAGGGTTTTTGTGTGAAGCAAGTCAATGAACGTCACTAAAATGTCCGAAAGGGTAGATTCGGTCATAATGAGTAAGGAGCTGCACGTATTCGTTAATCGTTCAGGCCAATTGGAATCACTCAGTGACCGATTCGCGAGTTTTTGTACTCTTTTGGGGTCATGCCCTTTACTTTCTTGAAGATTGAATTAAAGGTTGATTTCGAGTTGAATCCTGATTCGTAAGCGATGCCTTCCAACGTCAAATGAATGTATTTCGGATCTTCGATTTTTGACATTACTTCGGCCACTCGAAATTCATTGACATAATCATAGAATGATTTTCCAATCAGCGAATTGAGAATGTAACTGAGCTGGTTGGGAGTAATTTGCAAATGCTCAGCTACATCACGTCGGGTCAACACCTGGTTTAAGTAGAGTTTGGAATCAGTCATCGTATTCTCCAAGGCCTGAACATAGGGATTTAAGTTCTTTTGCGGCGCTGAGTTCGTCCATGTGACTGCTTTGTCAGGCAGGACAAACAATTCAGGTTGAGCAAAGCCACGATAGCCGATCCAGTAGATGAGCACACCCGCAAAAATCCAAAATATGAACATGTAGTTGTTGAGCAGGTGGCCGGGATCAACGAAACTGTAGAGAAGAAAGAGGACCCAAAGTGTAAAAAACGGAACCAGAAATCTTAAGAGATTTTGAAGCCAGGTGAGTTTCAGCTGATCGTCTGATACATAGTGCTGGATGTGTTTATTGTAATTCCGAGCGATATTAAAACTGAGGATGAAGTAGCACACGGCATGGGCTGAACCCAAAATGTCAATTACTAGTAGGTTGTAGGTTCCATACAAAGGTTCATTGGGAGAAACTCCGAATGTCAGTAGCAGGAAACCGGTTGTGATTGTAATAAGGGCAGGGGAAAAGTGCGCTAACAATTTGCCTTTGGGGATGGTGTGACCTAATGAAGTGGCCACATACAGGTATAGTGTTGTTCCATATAGGTAAAACAACTTCAAGGGCATGAAGCTCAACCAGGGGTATTGGTAAATCAAACGATACTCCAGGATCAGGTAATATGCACAACCCAGGGTAATGCTTAACACCAGAAGGGCCAAATACTTATTTGATTTCTGCTTTTTCGCGCGCTTAGAAAAAGTGAGAAACATGGAAAGTATCAATCCCTGAAAGGCCCCAAAGAATATAATCAAATAGAAGACACCTTGTTTCTTGAGAGATTGAAAGACCCCTGCATCATACGATTCGACTTCGCTAAGTCTAATAAGCTGCATGTTGCACACGTGGCATCGACCTGGCTGCCCGAATGTCAGGTGATCACAGCTAAGCCCACATGGAGGACAAACATATACATCCGTGGAATCAGACTTCAGGACTTTGGAATCCTGAGCCACGCCGCACAAAGTGGTTAGTGATAAGCCTACAAGCAAGAAGAAACGCATGGAGGGAGAGTTCCTTACTAAGATAGTTGAGACGAATAAAATGCCTAAGACCCTCAAACATCAACCAAGCCCGCTACATCCATAGCTTAGCGTATAGCCTGGGCCCATCCTGGCAAATTTTATGGAGACCAAAGCATCGAAAGACCCTCGTCATATATGTATATGACCTTCATCAACAATGAATTAATTCAATGCAGAAGCAATGTTCATGCTGTAGCTTGATACTCAAAACAATAGAAACCAAAATGAATTGAGTCATGAAAAATTTAGAGCAAAAAAGGAGCTATTCGAGGAGAGATTTGGTCCTGATTACTATGGTCACAGGGCTGTTTTTGGTATTGTTTGTGATCTTGCTAGGATTACATTGATCATTTAGCAAAGGGGAGGTCTGTCATAGACCTAGCTGCTTTTTTAGCTTGCTGTACCATTCTGGCGTAACCCCAATAAAGTCCGCAATGTATTTTGCCGGAACCCTTTCGATGAGCTGTGGGTATTTCTCATAGATGTACGCGAGAAACTCTTCAGAAGTATACGTCAGCAGATAACTTCTGATCTCAAAAATCGCGATGTAAGTGGCCACGATCCGCTTGATAAAAAACTCATTAAAAGCTCGATCTGTAGCGATCAACTCGTCAATCGTGTCCTTATGAAACCGCACCAGGCTGCAGTCCTCTAAGGCACGCAATTCATACTTGGTAGGTTCATTGTTGAAATAACTATCCGTAGCACTGAAGAACGTGAAAAGCTCATCCAGGTAAAACCACACGACCCTTGCTTCTCCGGATTTGGCAGCCTGAGAACAAATACATGTTCCTGAAGCAATGAAGTAAGAAAACTGACTATTGGATCCAAAAGGAATAATTACCTCGCCTTTCTTAAAATGAACCTCCTTTGAGCGAGACCGGAGTGCGTCCCATAATGAGTCGCTTACCGCTACGTCTTTCTCAATTTCCTCGCGTAATGACTTCATGCGTCAAAGTAACTTTAATGCTTCTTAACAACCAGTCGAGATAAGTGCGAAATTCCCCTTAGAATACAGCAACCCGAATTGATATATGCCATATTGGGTTGAACAGAAATCAAGTAAATGGACGAGGGACAACAATGGAAGAATCCCATTTTGAAACCCTCACAATTTGAGATATACGTTTTTCAACTCCCCCCACAAAACTGGAATGCTTGAAAGCAGAGCATCTGGCGATTACGGATACCTTAACAAAGGATAACAATTGGGTTTATTCAGAGCTTTCTAACCTTCATGAAGTACCGGTCGCTTCCGGTAACCAGGATGTAATAAAGTCCGGGAGGATAGTGGGAGATATCCATTGAAAATTGATTGGTGTTCTCCAGGGGTATTTCATCGAGAATCTGACCTTGGGCATTGATTAATCTGAACGAACCGGAAACCTGTTTCTCAAACTGAATGGTCAATGGTCCATCGGTTGGATTAGGAAATACGACCGACTCAATTTCGTGGGGCACATCAAGCGGATCCAGTTCTTCACAGGTTTCCCGATCCAATGTTTCGTCGAAAACGCCAAACCTTTCCACAAGCTGATCATAAACAGCACAGGGTCGCATTCGAAGAAAATCGTCAATGTAATCGAGGTGCCAGAACCAATAATCTATTCCAGGAAACTGTCCCCACCTTTCAATGTGATTGATCATTTCGTCCTCAATCCTGGAGGCCATTCTTCTGGCCAATCCTCTGGTATTAGGATATGAAAAATTTGTTTTCAGCAAGTCCAGGTACCTTTCCAGGAATTGAGTTTGGAACGAGTCGTTTTCCATCAGACTCAAATAGACGTAAGAAAAAGGGTGGTTGTAATCTTCGTGAATGTCTCGTTCTCCCAACTCATTGGTAGGGTCGTCCATGTACTTGAAATAGTCAAATAGCCAGGGTTGCTCCTGGGTTGATGCCCCGCCAAGTCCTACGTCCATGTCAAACAGAAAAAATCGCTTTGGCCTTCCCGGACTGTCCCACAACTCACGGTTGTTGTTATCCCAACGATAGAAGTAGTTATCCGCAATTACCAGGTCTTGATAGTTCCGAACGTCCATCATTTCCTTCATTTGCTGATATATGACTGAATCTTTCATGTCATTTTTACGAGCAAACTGAATCAACTCATTGCTTTGATACTTGTACCTCTTCACAGTACGAGAGTCAATGCCGTAGTGACTTTCAACATAGTGATCATCCTGGTATTCCCGCATATTGGCCAGTCCCCAATACTCACCATTCAGATAAACCACTACCGGCTGGTTCGCCTGGATATCCAGGGTAGTACCTTTTAGAATTTCATGAGCCAGAGCGTCTCTTAAAAAAGCTCCCCAATAGTCCTGTCCCGCATTCCGAAGCAAGAGCCTCTTGTATTTATCTTCCTCTCGATCGGGAAAAAATGGGAAGTGAAAATTATCAAAGCCATAGTCCTCCCTGGCATACAGCCTTAGTGATTTCAATGGAAGCCCTCTGGTAGTGCCACCATGAATGCGCACTCCGGCATTTCGGGCCAATTGTAGTTCTCCATCGATGAAATATTCAAAACTCACCGGCCGCTCCCATGCTCTTCCTTTTTGTTCATAATTATACCCGCCCTTCGGATTGCCAGGAACCATGATGCCACTCTTCCTGGAGAAGAAGTGCTTTTCTGCAGATACCAGTGACACAATGGGTAAATCGTGAGGTAAGCGTTCGATGAAGTAGGTATGCGTAACCACATCTCCCTGGCGTTTACCATCGACGAAACAAGCAGCTCTCACCACGGTAGCTTTCGGCTGCGGAGCATAGACGGTATCAATTGATATGGCTGATGAGGTCTTGATGTTGGCATAGTAATACTGTTCATCCGGTCGGGATTGAAGCGTCAGAGGCGCTTGATATAACTGAGAATTGGCGTCAGGATCACTATGATCAAGGGTAAAGCGGACTTCAGCTTCCGGCAAGGGGCATTCAAGCGATAAATCAAAAGCTTCCGGGTAGTACCCACCTTTTTTCGAGAAACTAACGGGGCCCCCAATGAACTGGATATCAGAATCGCAATTCGATGCGGAAAAGGTGGGTTCATTGAAATGCCCATACACGGCAAGTGAGTCGCATAATCGTCCAAAGCTTTGATCATCTTCCAAAGGAGCCACCTGCATAGAGTCCACGAGTTCGTCGGTGGTATTGAAAAGAAAAACAGTTTCTCCTTCCTTACTCAGTTTGAAGCTTGCTTCAAGTTCACCAGGACCCTCAGAAGCAAAGACCACCATGAAAGCCTTTGGAGCAAGCATGGTGTTTGGGAATCGGTACTTGATATCGGAGCGGCGGTCTGACAAGCCATAGCCTTGCAAGTTCATTGCATCCTGACCAGCATTATGAATTTCTACCCAGTCCGGGTATTCGCCACGGTCATTTTGGAAGAAGCTTTCGTTGGAACTCATGACCTCATTGATTACCAGTTGGCCATTGACAGCCGTGGCCAGGAAGGTGAGGACTGCAAAAAGACCTAATCGCCTTTTACACTTTCGAAAAAGGTTGAACTTGATGTACTGATACATTTACGCTGATTGTTGTTTTGGACTTTGGTGAGCGTATTGGCCGCAATGATATGCAAATGCAGACACGCTGGAAAGACTTCTGGTTGGAGAGCTTTCACAATTTTGAAGAAGTGGATATCGTTACCATTGTGGGTTCTAAACGAACTGGTCACAGCCTCTAACATTGATTAAAAACTTCACTTCAATTTTTGGCAGTAACGAGGCGGACCGCCATCGGGGGAATCACCAAGCCGCAGCGAGGGCAGGGCAGAAGCCTGCCTGTGCTATGCTCCAGGAAGGTAAGAGTGGTAAATGTGTGCCTGCGCCGCGTGGTGGAAGAAAGGGTTGATTAAGCATCTGGGATTGAGGAAATCTACAGATGTTTTTCCGGCATGTACGACCGAAAGCCCCAAGCGAAGGGCAAGGTCCAAGGAAGTAGGATTAGTCTCCTCTGTGAAAAGATGTCCGTGTTCAATGTCTTCGCGATTGTTGGATATGGTATTAGATCCAATTACATTTATCCTTACTAGACAATTTTTGTCCAGAATAATTATTTCCAGATCAATGAAAGAGCGTTTTGGTGAGTATTTGAGAAAGCTTAGAGAGGAAAAAGATATCCCTATTAGGAAAGTTGCAGCAGCATTGGATATTGACCAATCAACTTTGAGCAAATTTGAGAGATGTGAGAGACTTCCAAAGGAAGAATTCATTCCAGAAATCGCTAAGTTCTTTAGCGCTGATATTGAGGAACTAAGGCTTTCTTACTTAAGTGACAAAGTACTCAACCCTATTTTGCCTTATCAGAACGCAGAGAGAATTCTAGAAGCGGCAAAGGAAAAACTGGACTACCTAAAAAGCAAAAATTATAATCAAGGTAAACTGAACTTTAATGGCGTTTGATCATAAGCATCTTATATCTGAAATCCGAGAGCAGTACGAAGAGTATGACAATAATAGGCCTTGGATAGTTGGGTTTAGCGGTGGTAAAGACTCAACTTTACTTTTACAATTAGCATGGCTTGCCATAAAACAAATCCCGCCTCAAATGAGAAAAAGGCAGGTGTATGTAGTATGTAATAACACACTTGTTGAAAATCCTAAAGTAATCGATTATGTGTATGGAGTGCTAGATAAAATCCAAAGTGCGGCTCATAATCAGTCAATGCCCATTATTGTTAAGCAAACCACTCCGGCCTTAGAAGATACTTTCTGGGTAAATCTTATTGGTAAAGGTTACCCGTCTCCAAATAACATATTTAGATGGTGTACTGAAAGGTTAAAAATAAATCCTACCACCAAGTTCATTCTTGAAAAGACGAATGACTCTGGAGAAGTGATCATTTTGCTGGGAACTAGAAGCGATGAAAGTGCGAACCGTGCAAAAAATCTGAAGAAACGAGAAGTTAAAGGTGAAAGACTAAGAAAACATATCTTACCAAATGCCTATGTGTATGCCGCCATTAAGGATGTGAAGACAGATGACTTATGGCAATACCTTGCACAAGTCCCGTCACCTTGGGGAGCGTCAAATAAAGAACTTATCACATTGTATAAAAACGCGAACAGCGGAGATTGTCCTTTGGTCATAGATACCACCACACCATCTTGCGGAAATAGCCGATTTGGTTGTTGGGTCTGCACCGTAGTTAAGCGAGATAAGTCTATGGAGGCACTGGTAGAGAATGGCGAAGAATGGATGGAACCCCTCATGGAACTAAGAGATCTTTTGGCAGCATCCCGAGATGATGAAAGTGTTCGTGAAAGAAGAAGAAGAGACGGAAGCGAAAAAGAAGGTCAGTTAGGTCCCTATAAACCTGAGTTTCGCGCGAGATTTTTGGAGATGTTGTTGCAAAGCCAGAAAGAAATCCAGTTAGAACAACCTGAGATCAATTTGATCAATTATCAAGAATTAGTCGCTATTCAGGTCTTGTGGCATAGGGACGCAATTTTCAATTACAATGTCGCAGAAATATACAGTAGAGTTTTTGAGAAATCTATTGATTTAGAAAGCTCAAACAACAGATTAATCAAAGAAAAGAAAATGCTCAAAGAAGCATGCAATAATGATGAGGAAAGATTTCAATTGGTAAATGAGTTGCTTACTCTTCAAAAATCCAAGACGATTTTAATGAATAATAGAGGCTTACAAAACGATTTGGAAAATCGATTGGAGCAATATGTAAAAGAAAAAGGCCTGACCAGTGATTATTAAAAAGGTTCAATTAGAGGATTTCAGAATTTACCGTGGGGTGAATGAGATTGATTTCAATGTTCATCAGGAGAAGAACGTATTTATTATCTCGGGAGAAAATGGTTTTGGTAAAACCACATTTTTAACTGCATTAGTATGGTGTTTGTATGGCAAACTGATGATTGATGTAGATGAAAAATACAAACGAGAGATCTATGAAGCGGGGGGGTATAAAAAATATGCGACAAACAACCTGAATCGATCAGAAAAAGAAACTCGAGAATATTCGGTCAGTATTTCGTTATCTGATATTTTCATTCCCTCAATTCCTTGTCAGGAAGTACAGATAAAAAGGACTTTTGACCTTGATAAACAGGAAGATCATATAGCTATTTTAATAGATGGCAACACCAACGAACTAACTAAAGAAGTTGGATCAGAGATTTTCATTCATGATTTCATCCTTCCCAAAGAAGTAGCAAAATTCTTCTTTTTTGACGCTGAGAAAATCGTTTCGTTAGCCGAAATGAACACCATCGAGGACAAACAAAAACTAAGTAAAGCGTACTCTGAAGTGTTAGGGATCAAAAAATATGTTGATCTCAAAAACAATCTTCAAGACCTTAGGTTGAGGCTTTCCAGAAGCTCAGCCAGCAAAAAAGATAGAGACAAGTTTGAAAAACTTCAGAAAGAGGTTGATAAGATTCAAGGGAGGATTGAATTTGATGAAGAACAGATAGCCAATTTGCTGGAAGAAAAACAATCGAAAAAAAGACAATCCGAACAATACCAGGAAAAACTCATCAGGGAAGGAAATTCTCTCACTGTAGAGGAGTTGGTTGATTTAAAAAAACTTAGAGATAGCCTATCAGAGGAAGGAAAAAGCATTAGGTCTCAAATTAAAGAGTTGCTTGAGTTAGCACCTTTTGCCATTGCCGGTTCAAAACTTAAAGAAGCAAAAAACCAAGTTCAGGCAGAAGCTCATGATAAGGCGAATCAATTTGATCCAGCATTGATCAATAAGAAGGCAAAAGCCATAACTGCAAAATTTCAGAAGGATGGATTGAATAGAATTAAAGTAGATGATGAGTCTAGGTCTAAACTTTTGAAGAGCCTAAACGAAGGTATACTTCAAGAATTCACTTTGCAAAATAGAGATCACAAGGTGCTACTCGACCTGAATGATTCAGAGAACAACGAATTCATGGCTATTTGGGAAAACCTGAGATTTTCTTACAGCAATCTATTCAAGGAGCTAGTAAAAGCAGACAGGAGCAATAAGGTAGCCTACAACAAAATCATTAGAAAGATTAAAAATTCTGAATCGAAGGAAAATGATCTATTGGTCCAAGAAATAAGGCGTGAAAAAGCCAATGTCGATAATCGTGTGGCAGAAATAGATAAAAAAACGGCTGAATTAAATCAGCACGTTGGTGGCTTGCAACGAGAACTTGGAGTGCTCTCCAGACAATTATCTGAACTATCCAAGAGAATACAGATCGATGAATATGATAGAGCTAAAGATAAGGAAGCTGAAAATCTGATTGCATACCTTGAGGCCTTCATAGAGAAATTGAAGTCCGAAAAAAGGTCGACCCTAGAAAATGGAATAAAACAGGAGCTAAATAGGCTGATGCATAAGTCTGATTTCGTGCATTGCGTGGATGTAGACATTAAAGGTGAGATCATCGATATAAACCTCTTTGATAGCTCTGATCATAGAATCCCAACTGAGTCACTATCAAAGGGAGAGCAGCAGCTTTATGCTACTGCAATACTCAAGGCATTGGTTGACGAGTCTAATGTTAAATTTCCAATATTTATCGACAGCCCTCTACAGAAATTTGATAAAAGACATTCAGGCAATATCATAACAGATTTTTATCCTAACATTTCCGAACAAGTGGTCTTATTTCCTCTACTAGAAAAGGAGTTGAGCCATCTAGAATATCAAGGGTTGTTACCTAATGTTAGCAATGCATTTCTGATTAAGAATATTGATCATAACAGCTCGGAATTTCATCAGATAAGACCAGATCAACTATTTGAAACCTACAGTGAACATGTTTACTAGTATTAAGACGTCAAGTGATAATAAAATTAGGGTTACAGAGCTTACTCGGAAACTCCAACTCGGACCTGAAAATGTCATAGCTAGAATTGCACTAACCTACTCACTGTCTAAAGACAGGGTTCTAGAATTAGTAAACATTCAAAATTCATCCGGAAAAGAATACAGCAAAAACGTTCTGTTTGGAAGTAATCTCAATCACTACATTGCTCTAATCTGCACACACTATAATCTCTATAAAACAGATAAGGACATTCCTAAATACATCAAAATGCACGTTGATGATGGGTTGGAAATAATTGATCAAGAAATAAGGGAGAATCCTAACATTAACGGGTTCGACTTTCTAGTACAAAAGATTGATGAAGGATTAAAACACATTCAATAGATGCTTCGAGACGGGGATTTTAAAATGGTGTATTCCACTGGTGAAGATGAACCGTTCGCTTTTTATTCCGAAGCACTCATGGAAAGTCAGAACCTTGATTTAGGCCTGGGATTTTTTAGTTCGAGCGGTTTCAAGGTCTTGAGCCATGGTTTTGCCTACTTCATAAGTAGAGGCGGTAAGATGAGACTTATCATTAATAGTGTACTTACTCCTCAAGACAAAGAAGCTATCGAAAAAGGTCAAAAAAGCTCCCCAGATCAGCTGATAGAAGATCGATTAATAACGGACATCATCGCCCTTCAGAAGACTTTGTCAAGACGAGATCGCCACTTTTTCAACTGCCTCTCCTGGCTCATAGCACAAGATAGACTATCGATAGTAGCAATAGTTCCTAAAAACAATGGAATCGGAATAGCTCATCAAAAATTTGGAGTTTTTACTGATAATCAATCTGATAAGGTTGCATTTACAGGTTCACTAAATTTTTCCGAAAGTGCTCTATTATACAATGTTGAAACGATTAGTTGTTATAGATCCTGGAATGTGGAGAACGAAAGGGTCAGCTACTACAATTCACTTTTCAGAAAAATATGGACAGGACAAAATGAAGCTGTAAAATTCATACCTATTGAAAGGGTCAAAACGCAAATCTCCTCGTCTTTCCCTATTACAGATATCGAGGAGTTACTTGAAGTAGAACTCGACTTAATCAATCAGCAATTAAAAAGTGAACCGGATGATTTGGGCAGGCACACTTTAGAAAGACTTCAGGAAAGGATTAAAGGCAAAAAGGTGCCAAACCAAAGTGAGGAAGGTAGTCCCGAACCAAGAGAATACCAGCAGGAAGCCATCACGAATTGGGTTAATGGAAATTTTCAGGGCTTTTTCGAGATGGCAACTGGTACAGGAAAAACGTTCACTGGTCTTTTTGCATCTCTGTCATTGAAAGAGAAATTGAGCAAGTGCTTTTTATTAACTCTGGTTCCTACCATTTCACTTGCAGAGCAATGGAATGAAGAGGTTAAGAAAGTAGGGTATAGTAATACTATTGTCGTATCATCCCACCATAAAGATTGGGATAAAGCATTGTTATCTGCAATCAATGCCTTTAAGTTGAATACCATCGATCAGGTAGTATGTATAAGCACCTATGATTCCTATAAGTCATCAAAGTTTGAGTCATTTCTGTTAAAGCTTCCTAAGGAAACCATGCTTTTGGCTGATGAAGCACACACTATGGGTGCTCCTCAAATGCTACAAAAATTACCATCGAATATCTCATACCGTCTAGGATTATCGGCGACCCCCCATCGGCATTTTGATGATTCCGGTACTCATAAACTTCTGAAGTTCTTTAACGCAGAAACTGCGCCTACCTATAAACTCGATTTGAAGCAAGCCATAGCAGATAAGTTCCTTTGCCAGTACAAACTGTACCCTCACCTGGCCGTATTAAATGAATCCGAATATGAGGCATACATTGATTTAACTAAAAGAATAGCTAAAAAGGCTCACATAATCAAAAATCAAGAAGAACCTGATCATCAACTTGAACAGCTATTACGTGATCGTAGAAATATCTTAAATCGAGCTGAAGGTAAATTGTCCATTTTAGGTCAAATTATTGATTCTATAATAGAATCAGATGGGGAAGTAAAACACACGTTGGTTTACTGTCCAGAAGGAAATAACCCAGATGAAGATGCACGAATAATTGATGAGTACGGAAAGTTTCTAGGTCTAGAAAAAGGTCTCAGAATTGGAAAATTCGTAGGTGAAACTCCTCCGGAGGAAAGGCAAAGGTTGCTTGAAGATTTTGATAAAGGTCGTATTCAATGCTTGTTGGCCATGAAATGCCTTGACGAAGGGGTAGATGTAAAACAAACAAAAATTGCTATCTTTCTGTCAAGTAGCACTAATCCAAGACAATATATTCAAAGAAGAGGGAGGGTATTGAGAACTCATCCCAAAAAGAGTTTTGCTCACCTTCACGATATATTGGCGGTTCCTCCCACTTTGCCTAAGGAAGAACAATTGGAGCAAGTGGATAGGATCATTATTAATCAGGAATTAAGTCGCTATCGTGAGTTCGCTGATGATGCCTTCAACTATGTGGAGGCCATTGAACCACTTAAGGAGACTCTAGAAAAATATGGATTGAAAATATGAGTAGCAAATACAATCAAATATTTACAAGTCTAATCTCTCGATTCTCTTCTGATGGCGAGGTGAATGAATCCACTCGTAAAGTTGTAGAACAAGTTGTAGTAGCTGAACTGAACAAACTCAGTTTGAAAAGGCCTCACAAAATCAAAGAAGAAATTAAGGATATCATAGCGAAGGAGGCTAAGAATATTAAATAGCCACCATGAAAATCTCACAAATCACCATAGAGAACTTTAAATCCTATCGCGAACGTCAAGTTATTAAGTTTTCGACTGATGAAAGTAGGTTTATCACCGTTTTGGAAGGCCAAATGGGACATGGTAAATCCAACTTGCTAAATGCGTTCTACTGGTGCCTTTTTGACCAGTACTGGGATAGTGATAAGCACGAACTAGAGACTTCTCCTGATCCGGATACTGTCTTTCTATTTAACAAAGGGATTCTCAAAGAAAGAAACAGTGAAGGAGAGCATGTAGATATTTTGGTTGAAATAGAGTTTTTCGATGACGATAATAACAAGTACCTGATAAAAAGAACGCAATCAGGAATTCGCAGAAAATCTAACTGGAATTTTCAGCGCTACTCACAATTGGAATTAGAAAAAAGAAGTTCGTTGGACGGCTCCAGCAAGCGATTTGAAGGAGAAGAAGCTTCCGCCGAAATAGAAAATTTTTTTCCTACATCCTTATCTAACTATTTTCTTTTTAGAGGGGAAAACAGAACGGAATTGGTGCAATTGCAAGGGAAAGGGAAATTTCAGAACGCTTTAGACGAACTATCCAAAGTAGCCGTGTTTAAGCGAAGTGTCCGGCATTTAGAAGCCGTAAGAGATGATTTGCGTAGAGAGTTGGCAGAAGAGGCAGACGATGAATTAAAGAAACAAATCCAAGAAGCACTAGCTAATAAGAGTGATGCTCAGCAAGTCCTTGCGGATTATCAAAAAGAACTGATTAATCTTCAGAATATAGAAACACAAAAAAGAGAAGAGTATGAAAAATATAGAGACCTGATAAAGAAGAATTATCAGGCTCTTGAAATAAAAAACAAGATTGAAGGCGAGGAAGGTGAAATCAAGCGCCTTGGCAGCCAGCTTGATCTCCTTTATGAGGAAAGAAGAAAACTCATAACCAGAAAATGGGGTGCCTTGCTGCTAAAGGATGTAGTAAAAAAGATAGGTAACAGGTATCAGGAGGCGGTTAATTCAGGAATCTATCCTCCAGATATTAAGAATACCCTCATAGATAAGATATTGCATGATTTGAGATGTATCTGTGGGCGAGGTATTGACAAAGACTCTCAAGAATACGAATTGATACAGCGCTTAAAAGATTTAGGATCTTTTGACCATCTAATGGGGGCTATTGAATCGCTTATGGGCGATGTGGCCAGAATAAACAATTTGCTAGATCAATATCCTGAAGATATTAGAAGACTGTCTCAAAGGGAACTGAATTTGCGTTCAGAAATGCAGGAACGTAACATCAGAATAGATGGCTGGAAAAAGAAAATTGGAGAGATTAGTGAGGATGTAGACGAGTTGCAGAATAAACAAGATGCAGCCAAAACTGAGCAGGAAAAGACAGTAGCCAAGATCAAACAGACCGAAAGTCTAATTAAGGACAAGGAAGCGGAAATAGATCAGCATGAGCGACTATTGGAGGAATGTCAAAATAAGCTGGAGCAAAACAAATTCCCAGCCATTAAGGCTAACCTTGCTGATAATGCTTTAAAGGAAATTAGAAAACTGAAACGTCAGTATGAAAAAGCTATATATGAAGACTTGGAGAAATACACTCAGGAGCATTGGGACATTCTTGTTTATGATAAATTGAATTATGATAAAATCAAGTTTGATTCAGAAGAAAACTATTTCGAACTCTATGACATAGATGGTAATCCGACCAGATCTATTCTCAATACCGGGCATTCAATTCTTCTAGTTCTTTCATTTATCTCAGCCCTTACTCGAATAGCTAAAGAAACCTGGCAAGAAGAATATCCACTGGTCATGGATGCACCTACGTCCGAAATTGGTGACAGTGCAATTCAATCAGCATTAACTGGATTTGGTAAAGTCTTTAATCAGGTAATTCTAATACTTAAAGATGGTAGTGTGCCGGAGGAACTACCAAAATCGCTACAAAAGAAAATCGGAAAGAGGTACTGGATCGAGTTGAACAAAGATCGACAGCACTCCATCGTTGAATTAAAAGAGCTAGTATATGCATAACGACTTCCGTTTTTATTACAGCAAACAATCTCGAGAGGTCTACGAGGAAAATAGCTACGGTGACAATAAACTGTTTCCACAAAGATCCGACATGTTCTTTTGGTGTGTAGCACTAGGATATCAAAATGCTATTGGTTCTCCAAAAAGACTAAGTATTTCAGAAAAGGGCCGAGGTGAAATTCATTGGGGTGCATTTGACGATGAAGTTCAGAAACCCTTTTTAAGTATGATAGCTGTTGAAGCTTGTCAGGAGTTTGAAGTCCTAGGGCGCAGTACAGAGAATAACGAGCAGTTTAGAGAAGTCATCCAAGCCTATGCCGACTCTGGTTTTACAATCCTTTGTTCTCATATGGATGGCGATTTTAGTACTGAGAAGTTAATGGAAATATTGATTGAATACTCTGATAGTTTATAGAAAAAATCACAAAATGGAAACTGAACAAATTCATCTGATAAACCTCGAAGATGTGGAAGTCGCAGAGGAAAACGTGCGAAAATCCCATGCAGATGACGCCCTAGAAGAACTTGCAGAGAGTATAAAGATTCATGGTCAAATGCAGCCAATTGTTCTCAAAGGGAATGAAAATTCCGCTAAGCCTTACAAAATTATCGTAGGACAAAGACGATATCTGGCCCACATGCTTCTAGGTCGAGATAAGATTAGAGCAGTTTTCTCTGGAGTTGAAGATGAAACAGATGCTCTACTATATTCTTTAGCAGAAAACATGCAACGTACCGAACCAAAGTACACCGATACTGCAAAAGCTATCACTGACCTCTATATACATTTTGATCGCGATGAGTACAAAGTAAAAGATGCTTTGGGAATGAGTGTAAGGACAATTAGAGATTTTATCAACATAGAAGAGTTTAGTACACAAAAAGGTAAGCAATACCTCGAGGAAGGTGAAATCACAAAGGCTGACCTGAAAAGAGTTATTCAGGCCGCTAATGGAGCCAAAGAAAAAATTGATGAATTAGTTGATATAATTTCTTCACTGTCAAAATACGAAAAGAATAGGGCTGTAAGCTTTGGTCAAGATAACCCAAATGCAACCGTTGGCGAGATAATTGAAGATGCTAAAAAGCCCAAACTCGAAGAGACTGTGGTTTTGAATCTTTCCATAAATATTACGGAGGCTGTAAGAAAGGCTGCTGATGAACTCTCTCTTGATTTAGAAACGCTCTCTCTGAACGTTTTAACAGATTGGCTAAAGGACAATGAATATTTGAATTAATGGATAGTCAGGAGGAACTAGTTGCGAGATTGATTCTGAATACAAAAAGGAATAGGAGACTCAATAATCTACTTGAGATTGCGAGAGATATTGAGGCACTTTCTGAAGAAGTTGGAGGCCTAGATCAGGTTAGCAAACTAATCGGAATATCCGGACATATGCTTAATCAATTCTTAAGTGTTAACAAGCTTTCCAAGGAAGTCAGAGAAAAAATAATAACACGGGAACTAGATAGCGTATCTGTAGCGAATTACATTTCAAAATACACTGATCATGACCAACTTTATTTAGCTGACAATTTTATTAATGGCAGTCTAAATAGTCAAGACATTAGAGCTATCGGTCCGCTAAAGACGCGATTCTCAGACAAACCAATCAATGAATTGGCTCAAAAGGTGGTTGAATCAAAAAACATTAAGGTATCAGTTTTCTACATTCAATTACCTAAAATAATGGATTCCAAAATGATGAATGATAGAATAAGAGAAATAGTAGGGGAAGAGAACATAATATCAGTTGAGACCAAAGGCTATTTAGGTATTCTCAAGTTGACTAAAGATGGTGAAGTTAAGCTCAAAAAAGAAAGCAAGGGAGAAAACCTAAAGTCTTACTTAAAAGAAGTTTTGAATAAATAGTTAAAATGGAACAAGGTCATCAGAGGCTCTTAGAAAGAGAAAAATTCGAAGAAATATTTGGTGTACTTTCATCTCATAGAATTGACAATTTTGTGAGGATGTTGGAAAAGAAAAAGGGCCCTAATGTTGGAAAAGTTTTGCCATTTGTTAGAGGTTTAAGATTCTCATCTCTGTTGACATACGCAATTCGGGAATACCTAAACGATACTGAACTAACAGCGAATTGGGGTCATATTGTTGATGAAAGCGGCACCTATTGTTCTAAAGAAGCAGATATCATTATTCACAAAGGAGGTCATATCAGACAATGGAACGGTAATGGGGGTATTGATCCCATAATGAACTTTAAATTCATTTCGCGTTCCAATGCTATTGCCGTAGTAAGCTGTAAATCATTCATTAGACCTATTGATATAGAAGTTGATTATTGCCATGAAATGAAAAAGTATGTAGATAAAGTTTGGCTATTTTCAGAGTGTTGCGGTCCTTTAAGTCCCAATAGAGTAAAAGAAAAAGCCATAGAAATCGGTTACGATAACTATTGGCACATGTATACATGGACCGAAAACGGAGGAATTCTTGACCGCAATCATTCTGGCTGGGATGATTTTGTAAAGGAAATAAAAGGGCTTACATAAATGAGTCATACAGTTCTATGTCCAACCCATGGCCCACTTATAGACCTTAAAAGGCATTGTCACAATATTTATCGTTTTTTTCTATTTTCCAATTTATATGAGGAACCATCACAATCCGCTAATTGGTTTCAAATCGCTTCGGGAATCACAGAAGTTAAATACATAAGTGACTTATATGACGAATATTCAATATGGTGTGGTCCTTCCATTGAATATGAAGGAGAAAGGTCAAAATTTCATTCCAAGCTCATCTTAGAACTTACAAGATTCAATTTCATTTGGGGAGGTTTAGAGTCTTTTTATGACGAACTAAACTTGGAAAATTGCCCAAAATATTCTGGAAAAATAAATGCGATTAATTATGCTCTCAAGGCTGAGTATCTTCCAAATTTTTCTCCTTTAAGCTATTATGTAGAGGTTTTGCAATTGCTAAAAGATAAAATCTCAGCTAACACATGGTGCGGAGATCATGAAGAATTATTTAAATCCAATGAGTGTACATCTAAAGATCTCATCGGCCTTAAAGTAGTTTATAAAATTCGGAATCTTTTTGCTCATGGTAATTTTAAATTCTCAGAACCTCATGAATGGAACCCTATAAAACCTCACGATATTGTAATTATTTCTGCAAGTAGTAGGATAGTCTTACTCACCATTCAAATGCTTATTAAGGTTATAGGTTATGACCTGAATTTCTTAGTTGCTACACCAGGAGAAGTTCCAGAAGAAAATGGTGTCGATGCTCGAAATTTTCTAGAAAAAATGCATTTGAAAGAATTTGATCATAGTTAATAACTCAAGAAACCATCTTTCTCAACTCTGTCACAACTTTTGGTACAATCGCAATGGCTTGGTCAATATCAGATAAAGAAGTAAAGCGTCCCAAACTAAACCTAATAGTTGAATATGAATCCGGTTCTGATAGTCCCATTGCAGTTAATACGTGAGAAGGCTCAATCTTAGTAGAGGTACACGCGGATCCATTCGATACCATGATGGACTTCAGCCCAATCATGATAGCATCTGCATCAGCTCCTTTGAAGCATAAACTGCTAACATTGTATAGCCGTTGTTCAGGATGTCCATTAAGTGAAACATCTGGAATATTCAGGAGTTCAGACTCAAGTCGATCACGAAACAGACCTACCGAATCCTTGTCAGCAAACATTTGTTCTTGTGCGATCCTCGCGGCTTCTCCAAGCCCAATAATTCCTGGGACATTGGAGGTACCACTCCGCATGCCTTTTTCATGACCACCTCCATGGATAATAGGTGTCAACTTAATGCGTGTTGGCCTTCTCTGCCTTACAAACAATCCGCCTGCACCTTTAGGACCATAAATTTTATGACCGGAAAAGGCCATAAGGTCAATTCCTAGTTCATCTACATCAATTGGCATCTTACCAAAAGCCTGAGTGGCATCAGTCATGAACAAAGCCTCAGCTTGATGAGCAATCTCAGCAATCTCCTTGATTGGTTGAATAACGCCGGTTTCATTATTGACCATCATTACAGATACAAGAACTGTATTTGGCCTGATAGCTTCTTGTAATTCTCCTAAGTCGATAAGCCCGAACTGATCTACCTCTAGATAGGTGATATCATATCCCTTTAGTTCGAGATATTCACATACATCCAGAACAGCAGAATGCTCCGTCAAAACGGTTATGATGTGTTTACCTTTTACTTGATAAGAATCAGCAACTCCTTTTATGGCTAGATTGATGCTTTCTGTAGCCCCAGAGGTAAATACAATTTCATGAGCTTCTGAATTTATCAAAGAAGCGATTTGCTCCCTGGCCGATTTGAC
This sequence comes from Cyclobacteriaceae bacterium, assembly GCA_965601475.1. GTDB lineage: Bacteria > Bacteroidota > Bacteroidia > Cytophagales > Cyclobacteriaceae > JAWPMT01. Next base: position 5,805,573 of record OZ271832.1, read on the forward strand.
CATCTCCTTCGCTTGATGTCCGAATGCATGATTGCTGGCAGAATTTCCATATTGATTGGTCAGATATGGCATCATTGCCTCTAGTACCCGAGGGTCGAGTGGGGTAGTAGCATTATTGTCAAAATATATTAGCTCTTCTTTCATCAGATTGTTTCTGCAATATTATAGGCTTATCTTCCTATACGATAATCAATTCTGATGATACAAAATGTCTGTTTACTTCCATGGTAGTTTTGGGCTAAATCGCCCATTTATGTCTGGTGTATTGGCTGCTTTGATCAAAGATAAGAATGTCTCTTTTGAGAATTTGGCTGCACCTTTCGGGTACGGTGCACCCTTTGGTCAAAAATACCGCACCTGGTTAGTTAAAACAGGGATTCTAAAAAATAGAAGAAAAGCTGAATTGACCCCTTTTGGAGAAGTCATTTGGTCTCATGATCCAGAGCTTGAAAACAATGTAACCAAGTGGTTTATGCATCTTCAGTTAAGCATTGATCCAGAAAATGCCGAGGCTTGGCACTTCTTTGTTCAATTATTCCTACCAAAGAACAAGACTTTCACTAAAGTAGATTTACAAAATCATTTGGCCATGAAAATGATGCCGCACAGTGAGAAGCATTTTCGTCAAGGAAGCCCTATGAATGCCACAATTACTAACAAGCTTATCGAATGCTATATTGAACCGAAGGCACTAGGTGACTTGGAGATAGTGAGTCAGATTGATGATAAAAAATATAAGTCTAACAATCCACAATTGGAGCTGCTACATTTGACTGGACAGTAAGAAAAGCTCAATAGAGTTAAACTTACATTCAGAATGGATAAGAGTAGGAGAAAATTTGACAAGGAATTCAAGTTAATGGCAGTAAACCTGTGTCTGTCAGGTAAAGCCACGAGAGAGGTTGCTGAGGATTTAGGGATCACAGTCGATCTTTTAAATCGCTGGAAAAGGGAACATCGTAGGTTCAAAGAAGGTAGTTTTTCAGGGCACGGTAATATGAATATGACCGATGAGCAAAAGGAAATTGCCAAACTGAAGAAAGAGTTAAGAGAAGCTCAATTAGAACGCGATATCTTAAAAAAGGCCATCAGCATCTTCTCCAAGGGAGACAACAAATATTCAAATTCATAAAGGATTACAGCCACAAATTTGGTGTTGAGAAGATGTGTTGTGTGTTCAAGGTGAGCAGAAGTGGCTACTACGATTGGTTACATCGAAGACCATCTGATAGAGAGATCGAGAGAAAGATGATTGTTCAACAAATCAGAGCAGTTTTCCAGGCTAGTAGAGGCAGATACGGTAGCCCCAAGGTCACTGACGAGTTGCTGGATAGTGGCTGGAAGGTATCCAGACCCAGAGTGGCTAGAATCATGCGATCAGAGGGGCTAAGGAGTATTATTTGTAAGAAGTTTCGGGGAACTACCACGGACTCCAATCATCGGCTCCCGGTGGCCGAAAATCTCCTCCAAAGAGATTTTAGAGCCAACCGGCCAGCACATAAGTGGGTCTCTGACATTACCTACATTCCCACTGACCAAGGCTGGCTGTATTTGACTATCATCATGGATCTATTCGACAGAAAGGTCATTGGATGGTCACTTAGCACAGATATGACTACGCAGAATACTGTGCTGGCAGCCTGGAGAATGGCTTTGATCAACCGGCCTATCGTTGGTCAATTGATCTTTCATTCCGATCAAGGCATTCAATATGCTTCCTATGCCTTTACCGATAAATTGAAGCATCTGCCAGTTGTTCAAAGCATGAGTCGAAAGGGTAACTGCTGGGACAATGCTGTAGCTGAGAGTTTTTTCAAAATACTCAAACACGAACTAGTCAAACACCTGCGATTTCACAGCATACTTCAGGCGAGCAATGAGCTATTTGAATTCATTGAAATCTGGTACAACAGAAAAAGAAAACACAAATACCTGGGGTCAAAAACTCCAGAGGAATTTGTTGATGATTACTATTTGAAATGCGCTTGACTATCTGTCCAGTTTTTTGTTGCAATTCCACAATCACTAGGTCCGTGGAAAGGTCCAGATGAGTTGGAGAAGAGCTATAAATGAAATGAAGTAGGAGAGGGGACTGCGTTATAGCCTGTCTCGATTTCTATCGGCATTAATATAGCATTGGCGCCCGGCCAGGGGTTCAGGGGCCGGCTTTGTCCTTCGAAACTTAGCGAAGAAGGGGATTAATAGTTTAGGGCGGGTCGCGTAGACATAGTCTCTAACATCAATTAAAAACGTACCTATCATTTCTTGGCAGGAGCGAGCACACACACATATTCGGCTACTCATCCTTCAGACTATCCACCGGATTGATATTCGCTGCCTTTAGTATTTGAAAACCAATGGCTAAGAAGGCAATAACGAGTATGATAAGGGCAGGAAGCGCAAAGTGTTGCCAACTTAAGCTAATGCGAAAAGCAAAATTTTCTAACCACGAGCTCGTAAAGGCAAAGCTCACGGGTAATCCTATTATTACAGCGATCAGAATCATACCTGAAAAATCCTGGCATAACATTTGAAAAATACGAACACTGCCAGATCCCAGGGTTTTCCTGATACCGATTTCTTTGGTTCTCCTTTCCAGCGTAAAGGATGCCAAACCAAATAAGCCCAGACAAGAAATAAGGATCGCCAAAATGGCGAAGTAGTTAGCTAGCTCCGATGCTCTCCTCTCCGCAACATATTGGGACTGATATGTATCATCAAGGAACTTGAAATCCAGGGAAAAGCCCGGGTTTACGGAAGCATAGACTTTTTCCAGGTGATCGATGGATTGCCTTTGATTCGACAGGTCGATTTTCACCATTACACGATCTGTTCGAGCGGGCCAGATCGTAAATACAGCCGGCTTAATCTTTTTATGGAGCGATTCAAAATGGAAATCCTCTACCACGCCGATGATTTGACGATCATCAAATCCCCAGCCCTGAATGTTGGTTCCAACAGGGTCTTCCAATGCCATATGCTCGATGGCTGCTTCATTGAGGATCAAATTCTTCCAGTCAAGTCCGTATTCAGGAGAGAAGTTTCGGCCTTCTTTGATCGTGAAACCCAGCATTTCGATCATACCGTAATTAATCGGTATCACCTCAAATTCGGTCATATCATCCGGGTCTTTACCAGGCCAGCTCAATCCACCTGCTCCCCAGACATGCCCTGCAAGATTATGCCGTATAGAAGAAACATTTTTAACTCCGGCTAGTGCCTCCGCTTCCGTTTTGAAGGTTTGAAAAGGCTCATTTTCTAATAATCGCCCTTCACGAGGAAATGAGAGGATACCAGCTCTGTCGAAGCCTATATTTTTGGACTGGATGTACTTTATCTGATCCGAAATGACAAAAATCGAGACGATCAGGACTATAGAAACGCCAAACTGAAAAACTACCAGCCCTTTTCGCAACCAAACTTCACCGCTCGCTTTCTTCAATTTTCCTCTGAAGATAGTAGTCGGGTCAAACTTGGATAGGTAGAAGGCCGGGTAACTTCCTGCAATCAACCCTGTACCTATCGAAACGAGCAACAGCATCAACAGGGATTGTAGATCTAGTACCGTTTCAATGCTTTTTCCAGTGATTTCATTGAAATGTGGTAAACAGAGCCAGACTAATAAGATGGCTACACCTAAACTCAACAGAGAGAGAATCACGGATTCGGTAAGAAATTGATATACCAATGCGGTCCTGGTGGAACCCATCGCTTTTTTTACCCCTACTTCCTTCACTCTGCGAGAGGCTCTCGCAGTAGCGAGATTCATAAAATTGATACAGGCAATGAGTAAGATGAAAACAGCTGCTATTGAGAATAAACGTACGTATTGAATTCGTCCACCTACCAGATTTCCATTCTCGTATCTGCCATATAAGTATTTGCTGGAGTACTGCTTTAAGAAGGTAGTTCGGAACTCGTATTCACCTTCCGTTTTAGTTTGGATGTAGTTCTCTAACTTTTGATTAAGATCGGTTACTACTGCTGAATTATTAAGAAGGGCATAGACTTCCGTACCCGTATTTCCCCAATCCCGGGAACCTGGGAACATCTCCTCAAATTGCTCATAGGGTAGGGCAAAGTCAAAGCTTTCCATGGAGTGAGGTCCAATATCTTCAAATACCCCGGTTACCTGGAACTTTATCCTATTTTGATATTCGACCACTTCACCCAGAACATCCGAGTTTCCAAATAGCTTGGTTGCAAGGCGCTCTGAAAGTACAATTGAGTTTCGATCCGGAAATAGTTCACTTTTGTTTCCTTTCAAGATCGGAAAGGAGAATAGCTCGAAGTAGGAGTCCGATACGAATGAAGCGATGGATCGTATGTTCTTTTCGTTGGCTGAAATTACAATCTCCTCGTCGAGCGTTCCTCTGGAAGCTACCTGCTGGACTTCCGCGTAGTCGTCCAATAGTGCTGCTGCCATAGGGCCGGCAGTAGTTTCAGTGGTCTTTATGCCGTAGGCCTGGTCGTGATGCTCCAGAACCTGGTACAGCCGGTCTTTATTTTGATGAAACTGATCTACTTTCAGCTCATCATTAACCCATAGGTAGATTAAGAGAGCGCCAGCAAGACCTGTCGCCAGTCCGGTGATATTTATGATAAATGAGCCTTTGAATCTTTTGTAATTGCGGAGGGAAATAAGGAAAATATGGTTTAGCATGTTAAAGAATGTGATGTAGTTGGATTCGGTCGGAAAGGACCTCAGGAGTGAAATTCTAAACAACTTGAATACTTCAAGAGCCAGCTGAAGGGTAGCGCTACGACGTCCATGTTCATAAAAAGCTTTCTCGTACATCTCCCAGAGATCTCCTTCGATGTACTTGTATAAATCAGCATGGCAAAACAGCTTGAGGATGCGAAAAGGTAGTTTCGGTGGTCGGGGAGGAGGCCCTTGCATAATGAACTGTTAAATTATCAGGATAGTACTATCTCGGGGATCTTGTCAAAAAGCTGGTTCCGTATGGATCGCGTTTCCTTAATGGCTTCTTTCCCTGCAGGTGTCAGGAAATAGTAAAGCTTTGGCCTGCCTCCCCGGCTGGAGTTGGCCTCTCCTTCTTTTGAGGTTAAATAGCCTTTGTCGGAGAGACGTTTCAAAGCTGACTGTAAGGCGCCAACACTTACCCCGCGCTTCAAACTTTTCTCGATTTCTTCTTTGACAGAAACGCCGTATGCCTGGTCGTAAAGTACGCCCACAGTTAACAAGACTATTTCTTCAAACTCACCAATGCTGTATCTGTGCATAAGTATATTCCTAATTGTAGAGTTGTAAATAAAGGCAATGATTAGGTAATCAACTAATTGTAGAGTTGTAAAATGGAATATTGGATAGGGCCTCGTAGTATGCTGGAGCAAGCAGCTGAATCAAATAGTAACATGGTGAATAGGCAGCTGTGGCGGCGACACAACCAGTCTCCTTATTACTATCGGGATTAACGCAGCTTTGGCGCCTGGCTAGGGGATTAGGGGTGGGCTTTGTCCTTCGAAGCTTAGCGAAGAAGGGGATTAATAGTTTAGGACCGCAAAGGAATTGGCGGACGGCCAGTCTACGCGACCCGGTCATGGCATCTAACATCAATTAAAAACGCACTCACTATTTCGTTGCAGGAACGAGGGGGACGCCTAGTCCACTCTCTTGCCACCCGTAACGATGGGAGAAACCTTGTCCGAGGAATCACCATGCCACAGTGAGAGATGTAGGCCAGGAGGGAGGAGAGTGGTAAATGTGTGTGGTGCGTCTGCTGAAATTTACGGATAAAAATCAGGTTGTATTTCGATTTTTTAGAATTACTCAAAAGGGGTATTTAGTCATATACTGCTTTTGGGGTATAAGCCAAAGCTTGTTGGAGATTTTCTTTGGTACCATAAAACAAATTTATCAATCTTCTAAAATTAAAACACAATGGGAGCAGGAGCGAACGTACATGCTGGCATTTATTTGCCAACACCATTACAAAATGAAGTTACAGTCGATTTTACCACACACGATGATGCTTGTATGAACAACAGTGGTAATGCAGCATCTATGACCATTGCCAAGGGTACTACAGGTGTTCAATGCACAAGTGTAGGTTATGTTGAAGCCAAAGTAAGTGGTTGTAAATGCCTATCAGCGGCATCTCTATGGACTTTGGGTTATAACATCGAAAACACACCCTATTCAGGATCGGTCCAATCGCAATGGTATACCCCACCAGAATTTAACTCAATTCAGCTAAATAATCCGGGGAGTACTACAGTAAATACCATATGTGCCAAGGGCAATGACACTTATCAAAAATGGCACGGAACAGGAACGTTGTATATTATATTTAGCCCTATAACTACAGCAGCCATTCAACATTTGCCGTTGATGTGGTATGTGACACCTGAGGAGAAACATCATCATATTGAAGAGCTTTTCGGGCCATTGGTAGACGAACATTTGTTCGAAGCATCAAAACCAACCTGTTTTAAAAAAGATGAAGAGTAGCCATTGATGCAACACTCAGAATTGTCAAACTAAACTATGGCGCCAGGTGTCCTTTACTCCTGGCGCCCCACTAATTAAAATCTTAAAAGCATGTCTTCAGAATACAAAGGTTCACAAGCATTTAATCAGATGTTTTTAGTGGACGAGTACATCAACAAGAATTCAGGTTCCCTTATACTATCAAAACCTATTGTAAATCTTAAAGGAATCAATCAGCACATAGGATTAAAAATTTCTTTAGCCTATTCGGCCGCACCCAGTGGAAGTGGAGTCCTGGGTTTACCCAAAAACTGGGGCTGGAGTATTTCCTATGTAATGCCTGGCACCAATGGGACCGTTACAAGTCAGGGTAAAACCAGTGTCATAGACTTAACCTGGGCAGACAGTAATGGATATCAATCAGGTATTAGATACCTAAACAATAATGGTGTGAAGTTTGAACCGATTGTACCTCCGCAACTTGTACCTGGAAGGTCAACAGCCACTTATTCTTTTAAGTATAAATATGCTGATGGTTCAGTTGATTACTTCGATTCTACCGGTAAACTTTTACAACATGCTGATATCTATGGCAATGCTATAAACTATTACTATACTCCTGAAATTGGAACTGTTTCTACTTGTCTTCTTGATAGAATAGTAGACAGCTTTGGCCAAACCACTCAATTTTCATATGATCCAAACACTATATACGTTACCACCCCTGACGGAAGTAAAACAACAATTTTGTACTCGGCCTCCGGAATCTCCCAAATCGAAGACCCATTGGGAAACAAAACGCTGATGCAGTATACTTCCGAAAGTGGTGATTCTGTAATCAATCAGATCAATTATCCCACAGGATTGCAGACCAACATTATTTACACAGCAATTGGTTACTACGATACGCAAGGAGGTACCAAAACTTTTCCCGCGGTCTCTCAACTGACCCATCTAGATGAAACCGGGGCATTTATGAGTCAAACGCAATATGCTTATGGTGTTGAAACTGCCGGAAATACCTACACTGGGTACAATGCTGGTTACAGAATAGGAGGGAATAGTGATGGTCTTATGGAAAGTAACAACACTACCTATCGCTATGATGTAAGAATTCTTAAACTGGATGCAAGTGGCAATATTCTTTCAGGCTCTTTGGTCTATTACAATTATTTGCATGTTCCGATCCTTACACAAGACTTTTTGGTAGACGGAACAAACACCTTAAAAAAGGCCTACCAAACCGAGTATACCTATTTAGTAGAACCAAACATTCATGCACGGCAAGTCAATTTTAACCGTCCCATAGCAACTGTTTATTCGGTGTGGAATGGTACGGATTATGTCCCTATGAAAAAGTCCACGACGAGCTACGACAACTTTGGACAACCACTGAGTAGCGAAGAATTTCTCTACGACTCAAGCACTCAGGGATTCGTATCTCAAATGAGTGAAGTGCATACGTACGTTTCGGCTTCCTGGGGTGGCGAGATGCCCTTAGCGTCTACTTACATTGATCATATCGACAATTTCGAAAAGAAAATTGATTACACCTTAACAAGCGATCAAAAATCTGTGGCAGGTGCCGCACTGAGTTATCGAAATGGTTCCACAGGCATTTGGGCAGCATGGAAAACCAAGACCTACACTTATGATTCAAATGGTCGGCTAACTGAAATTACCCTGGCCTGGTCATCAGGTGTTCACCCACCTTCGAACAGCATTGCGAATACTAGTGAACAATACGCTTATGCCTTTGATGATGCCTCACATGAGTTGACAGTGTCAATGACAGACCCAAATGGCAATACAACTACCCACGTTTATGATGTAAGCAAATCCGGTGGGCCAGAATGCAAGCTAACCAGCCCTGGCGGAAGTATTACAACTTACGAGTATGATGCATTGGGCAGAAGGACAAAACACACCGACCCTAACGGAAATGTAACTCAAAATACGTTTCTGATTTACGCTACGGGAGGCAAGAACTCAGTAACTACTTTGCGCGCTGATGGCTACCTAAATGAAGCCATAATGAATGCGCAAGGCAAAACGATAAAGGTATCTGACAATGGTGACCCTACAGCTTCTACATCAACAGCGGTCAATCGAGTTTTAAGGCAAATGACCTATAATGCCATTGGACTGTTGAAGATCAAAACAGATTCTTTGGGATTGATCAACACCTATTCTTACGATGCCTTGGGACGTGTTATTGAGCACATAGATCCAAAAGAAAACAAGACTACTACAGAGCATAATGATGCGGCTTTGACTACGACCATTAAAGTCAATTCTGTTCTTCATCAAAATACCGTCAAAGACGGCGTAGGCAGAACCATTCAGGTAGATGTTTATCCTGATACGTCGGCTCCTGGAGCTACATATTATCATCAAACCCTCATTTCATACAATGGTCTGGGCAAGAAAACAGGAACTAGCTTAAACCAAATGAAGATAAGTGATGATAGCCTGATAAAAGAGTTGAGCGAACACAGTTTTACCTATGATCCGGATTTTAAAGTTACGCAAGAGACCTTCAAAGGATACCTGGGAACCAATCAGGTCAATACCACGCGCGACATGGTATACGAACTTCAAAATCATGAAATTTCCTACAGTAAATCCATAGAGTATGTTGGGGGAGATACTTATAGTCATAATGGAGGCATAAACAAATACAATGCTGCTGGTCAGTTGGTTAGCTATCAAAATCAACTTGGAGATACCGAGTCGTATGCATACAATTCGGATGGCAGAAGGTCGAAATTGACTCGTTTTGGTGGCGCTTCCTTTCAGTATGAATATGACGCCAATGGCAATATGACCAAAATGACCTGGGCTGATGGTAATAGGCTATATTCCTATAATTCAGATAATAAGCTTTTAAGCGTTACTGAGGGAAGTAATACAATGAGTTACGAGTACTATCTCGATGGTAGCCTAAAGCAGGTAAGCTTTCCATCTGGAGAAACACAATCTTATCAACTTGATGAATACAGTAGGATTGTTGGGCAAACCGATGCGTCCGGACAAACCTTGACGAATGTTTACAACTCATATAGTCAATTGTCTAGTAGAGCTTATAAGGGCGATACGATCGACTTTAATTTCGGAGTTGTAAATGGACTTAAAAATTCGCTGACCGGCATGCAAATGTCAGGCTCTGAGTCGTATTCCAGGAGCCTGTCTTTCGATGGATTCAATCAACTGACTAGTCGGACGGTAAAGAATTCAAATCAGGATGTTATCTTGTCCGAAGCTCTGGATCGTGATGCACTGGGACGAATAACAAGTCTAAGCCTGCAATCGGCAACCCAAAGCGACAATGCGGCATTGAACTTAACCAAAACTTTCAGATACGACGGATTAAATCAGCTTTCTTCCGAAGATGTAACTTATGCAAATTCCGATCCTTCTGATTCATATTCATTTGTCTATGATGGTAATAGCAATGTACTCAGCTCTGTAGAGAATGGGACCACCAAGACATTTACATACAATGATCTTGATCAATTGTCTTTATCTGGAATAACTTACGACAAGGATGGTCGATTGATTACGGATGCTCAAGGTAATACGTATGCCTATGATGAATTTGACCATCTGATATCAGTTACTCCAGCTGGAGCTAAAACTTTGAACAGCTTTGGCTATCATCCTAATGGTGCTCTGGCAGAATCTCAAAATTCCGATCGCCCGTTAAACTTCTTTTACGATTCTGCATTTTTAAATGCCATTTCAGAAACGACAAGTTCATCAGAAGGTAATGAGGTCTCATCACCTATAACCAATTGGACGACTTTCTTGAGCAGTTCGCTTCAACGAGAATCGGCTTATACTTCGGGTCAATCTTCTTACTATCATACAACAAATCGCTCAACCGCTTTATTGGCAGACGGCTCCAAGGAGATCTCAATTAAGTATTCGCCATATGGTGTTGCTACAGAATCGGATTCCATTCCTGCTTCAAAGAATTTTACTTGGAATCAGGAATACCAGGATCCATTGACCAATTTGGTGTATCTCAGAGCTCGTTTTTACGATCCAAACCAAATGCACTTCCTTACTATGGACAGTGCAAATAGGGATAACCTCTACAGTTATTGTGAGGCAGATCCTATTAACGCATATGACCCAACTGGGCATTCAGCAGTTGTAGATGTAGGTGCAGCATTGGCCATATCGGCGGTTGTTGGGATTGTTGCGACGGTGGCTACTGGTGGAGCTGCTGGAGCCATTGCTGCGGATGTCTTTGGAGCAGAATGTGTGGCGGCCAGCATTTCCGTTGGTGTCATTGCTGGAGCTGCAGGATCAGTAGCTGGAGACGCAACATTTGCAGGTTTGAGAGGTGAAAAATTTACAGCCGGAAGAGCCATGATTGACCTTGCATCTGGTGGAGCTGCTGGAGCGGTAGGAGCAGGTGTAGGAAGTGCCGTTGGTAAGGCCACAATGAGAGCGGCCTTTTCCAGAGGGCTTTCGCAAGCTGCAATAACCCGTATTGGCTCAGTTTCCTCAGGACTCTCAGGAGGAGCCGCTGGTTCTTTAGCAGCTGCTGGTGTTATATCGGGAGCATATCATCAACCCTTCTTCAGTGAGAGTACAGCCATCAGTTTTGCTGTTGGAGCAGCTGCAGGTGCCGGAGGAGGACTTTTAGGCTCAATGGCGTATCATGGATTTGGACCGAAAAGAACAATCCCTCTTCCCGTGGAAGAGGACGAGTTTGGTTCAATAAATTGGGAAGTTAATCTTAAACGTGACTCAGGTGGAAGTGATAGACGATGGCTCCATTTCGTGAAAAAAAGTGAGCATGCCGAGGATATCAGTGACTCTGGATATGCCGCTATGCGTTTAAATACAAGTGGGTCAGAACATTATGATACCATCGATATTCATGGCTTTAAGCGCGGGTATCTAATAAACACAGATTATAATGGGCAGGAAGCCTATCGGCCAATTTCTCGGAAGAATTTCAATAAGTATTTAGGGCAGCGTCCTGGATTATACGGAGGTAAATCAAGTGTGGACCCTGTAAAGTTACTCTCTTGTTATGGAGCTTATTCCAATGCACAGGCTTTAGCAAATGAAATTCAAAGACCGATATTTGCTGGTTATCCATCTATGGGTATTTCTGATGTTGTGGATTGGAAAACCTTTAATCCTAAGTAGAGAGTTTTGCCTGAAAAAAGCAAAAGCCCAGTCGCTTGCGCCAAAGCTACAGCGACGGAGCACGGCTTGAGCGTTACTGAGAAGAAACTTCAATCATTAAAGAATGTTACGATCAAAATTCAAACTCACAGATTATCGAATAAACTCTACTGGAGTTGACGGAGGACATTTCTATGTAATTTCAGAGGTGGAGTATCAATCAAGAACTAGGAAGCTAGTTGTATACTTTAAGGATAAGTCGGATGAGAGGAAACTCAATGACTTGGAAGAGATGATTGTAGAAGGAAATCTGACTGATGACGGTGACCAATACTCACTGAACCTACTTGATTCAATCCTAATAGATTAACGTGTAGCAAGGAGATTGCCACGCTACCAGTCAGCCACAGCTGAAAGGTTCCTCGCAATGACGTGCTACTTGAGGGCTTGTGCTGTGAGCCAACCTAGCCGGTCGCAACAAGGCGTTGGCCAGCAAGTGTATCACAGGCAATCCCGATAGCTATTGGGACTAACGACTGAGAAATGCGCAGCATTCGTCAAGCTCCTTTGGAAATAATCATAACGCTTGACAATCGCGTATTTGAAATCAAACTTGCCAATGGTACGGGTGACGAAAAATAAGAGGATATCCGCGGACAGCTAAAGCCTGAAAGCGGTCTCGGCTTGGCGAAGCTTCAGCGGAGCATGGTAGCAAAAAACTATCAATAGCCTGGGGCGCATAGCCGTTTGGTCAGGGCAAAGGTGCGCGATTGCGTAGCGGCTGTGATGCAGCTTAGCTGGGAAGCTTGGATTTGCTGTTGATAATTCATCAATATGTATTTGCCTTAACATAAGATCGTACCGATATACAACTCAGCTTCGCTAGAGCGAACACGCAGTTATATATCTGATCTTGTGTGTAAATACTCGCTGCACTCGTATTACGGCAAATCACCAAGCTTGTTATATAATTTATATTATGTTAAGTACAATATTTCTGAATCCACCCTACTACTGGATATGTCCAAATCCAACATCGATCGTGACGAGCTCATCCTTGAATTTGACTCTCTCTTGCAACAACTGTAGTACGCCTAAAGCCTCATCTCAGGAACCATCGCTCTCAACGCACATGATGACGTAGCGCTTCGAGGCTTCGTCTGGAACAACATCCTTTTCAATAGCCGCCGCCGCAACCTCCGGCTCACTACATGAGCAATCGCTCCTGGGGGCATCCAGTCGATTCTGGAAGATATGGTCCATTACAAATGGAAATCCCCAAAGGCAGTGAAACCTGCCGGCGCATGCTTCCCGAGTGACTACTGACTTGTGCCTCCTCAACTGGAAGAAATTCAAAGACTTGCGGCAATAGCAGAAATCGACAGTCTTTCCACTTTCGTTGAAAATGTGCAAAATGCCATTGACTACCAGCGACAAATCATGTCCATTCTTAAGAAAAGGGAAGATTACGATGACTCAGAGAAGTTGTTCACGGCAATTCCGATTTTCGACGATCAGGTGAAACCCACCATAAACTCCAGTTTATTGACGCTGGAAAACAATATCCAGGCTGTCAAAGCTTTCAACGATTCACTTGTGGCCGTGAAAAACGAAAATTTCCAGTCCATTCAGATATCCATCGGCGCGGTGATGTTCTTGACGGCGGTTATAAGCTTTTTGGTGATGCTATATTCCGTGGTATTCATCGTGCAACCTGTCAAGAAAGTAAAGGATATCATTGATGCCCTTGCATTGGGCAGACTGCCGGACATATCCCTCAGCGAATCCAGCGATGAAATTGGGAAAATGATCGGAGCGCTGAGCACCTTGCAAAACTCTTTCAAGGGTACCATAAATTTTGCCTCTGAAATTGAAAAAGGTAATCTGACAGTAGACTATCGGTTACTCAGCCAGGGAGATGAACTGGGCAAATCGTTGATTTTAATGAGGGACAAACTCAAAAATTTCATTTTGGAGATGGATGCCGCCGTTGAAGTCGCGCGGGATGAGGGAGACCTTTCTGTTCAGATAAACACCGAAGACAAATCCGGAGCATGGAACGAACTCGCCACCTCAATCAACAGGCTATTTACTAGCCTTTCCGAACCCATCCTTCAATTGAATGACGTCGTCCAGGAACTCTCGAAAGGCAATCTTTCTGCAAGTTTTTGCCACGAATCCAAAGGGCAAATGAAAGTACTTACTGACAACCTAAACAAAGCCATTGAGCATATCCGGCAGCTGATGGAACGCATTCTGGAAAAGGCACTCATCATTGAAGAATATACGGATGAGATGAAAGTTACCGGAAGCGAAATGTCTATAAGTATCAAAGAAATCGCCGGAGCCATAGGTCAGATGAGTCATGGCGCTCAGACCCAGGTGGGTAAGGTCGATGAGTCCTCAGTATTGGTGGAAAGAATCCTGGAGTCTTCCAACGATATGGGTACCAAATCAAGTTTGATCAATGATGCAGCAGCTAAAGGCGCCCTGGGCAGTGATGAAGGCTCCACGGTGCTGACGGAAGTATTGGAAAGCATAAAGCAGATACGGGATTTAACGCAGCTTTCTACTCAGTCTATGGCAGTGCTCAATGAGCGCTCGACCGAGATCAACCGCGTGCTAAGCTTCATCGGTGAGATTGCCGCTCAAACCAACCTTCTGGCACTCAATGCTGCAATTGAGGCCGCCCAGGCTGGAGAAGCTGGAAGAGGATTCTCGGTGGTAGCAGAAGAGATCAGAAAACTAGCTGAGGATGCCAGGAATTCAACCAAAGAGATTGAAAAGCTTGTTTCGGATGTTCAAAACGACACAAAGGAAGCCTCTCAAGCCATCAGCAAAATGGAAAAAAGCGTGCAACTAACTGTTGAGTCGTCCACTACTGCTAGTGACAAATTCAAGGAGATTGCAAACAACTCGGCCCATACGTTGGACCATTCGGAGGAAATCCTACAGGCGACCCAAACCCAAACGGAGAAGATCACGGAGGTCGTTTCAATTATTGAATCCGTGGTAGTCATCGCGCAACAGACCGCAACTGGGTCAGACGAGGTAGCGAGCTCTTCCAGCGAACTTTCATCCGGGATGTCGAGCTTCCTGGATAGGTTTCACCGGCTGAATGAAATTTCCACTGAGCTGAAAGATGGCATTAATCAGTTCCAGTTGGCCGCCTCGTAATCAGATAAGAATGGCGGTCCGTTTAAAGTAAGCAGGCCAACTCCCCCGCTGGTGTATTTTATGCCTGCTGGCTCCTAACATTCACTAACTTTAAGATCATGGACATTGGCAACCTCATCGTTGGCTTCAGCGTCATCCAGGCGCTTCTGCTCGTAGCTTTCCTGCTGGGCGCCCGGAAAATCTCCTTTCCGCGATTGCCCCTGGTCTTGTTACTCCTGGCCTTACTCTACTTCCAGTTGGAGTTTCTGCTGGTCCGCAATGCCATCAGCCTGGAATACAAAAACCTCCTGCTCACTCACCATGGTGGCTGGCTCCTCGTCGGTCCACTGATCTGGTACTACACAGCGTCCTTTCACCAAGGGCTTTCCTGGCAACGTCTGCTGATACACCTGACACCATTCCTGCTGGCAGCCATTGTCTTTCCAGCGCTGGCGCTTGATACGATCCCTAAGCGCGGCGTCGACTACAGCATGCTCACGGTCTTTAAATACCCGGACATGGGCCTCACAACCATCAACGCCACCTACGGCGTCATCTTCATGTTGCAGTTCGTTCACCTGGGTGCATACATCGCCTATTCGTGGCGTTATGCCTACCAGCACGAACAACCGGATCAACCCTTCCTCAAACGTTCTATACAGGCGATATCCCTGCTTTACCTGATGGTGCTGGTTTTCTACGGAATCTTCGTCACGCAATTCTATTACCGTCGGGAATGGGATTACCTGATCGTCGTGCCATTTGCCATCCTAATCTACTATGTTGTTTATGCGCACCTGCGTCATCCGGAGTGGTTCCGAACAGACATCCGCTTGCGTAAGTCTGACAAGTACGAGAAATCCCAGCTTTCTGCGGTAGAGATCGAAGCGGTCATGCGTGACCTCACCCAGCTCATGCAAACCGAGCAGGCGTTCAAGAATCCAGAGCTTAACCTGGATCGCGTGGCGCAGCAGTTAGGCTATTCCCGACATACCATCAGTCAGAGCGTCAACAGCTCCCAGCAACTGTCCTTCAACGCGTTCCTCAATCGCTTCCGCGTCCATGAAGCACAACGCCTGATCCGTGAAAATGGTGGTGCCTCACTCCTGCAGATTGCCCACCAATCCGGTTTTAGCAATAAGGCCACCTTCAACAAATACTTTAAGCTTTTTACGGGATTGACGCCTTCCGAATACAAGGACAAAGCCAAAGCGGATACCTTGTCCCAAAGTTTTAACTAGTAGCGTTCAGAGCCAAAAAAACGGGTTGTTCGAGGTAAAATCCAATCGGATTTGTCGATTTACGCCGCTTTTACGGTCTTCTTGCTCCTAAAAAAACGCATGAAAAAGATCGGAAAACTCATCGGACTACTACTGTTAACAACTACCCTGGCGTCGGCGCAAAGCCAGCACTTTGGTATGGACGCCGCCCACTCCCAGGTCAAATTCATAGGCGTCCTCGGCGACATGATGGAAGTCGAAGGCGTATTTGGAAACATTTGGGGTGACGTCCTGTATGACGACCAGAACCCCGAAAACCTCTCGGTCACAGTTGTGATTGAAAGTGCTTCCCTGCGCACTGACAATGACTGGCGCGACAAGCACCTCACGAATCCCGAATTCCTGGACACCGCGCAATACGAAATCATTCGTTTTACCAGCAAGTCCGTGAGCGCCACGGAAATCTCCGGGGACCTCACCATCAAAGGTGAAACGTATGCCATCACCAGCCCTTACGAGAAAACCGTGGGCCCTGCTCCTGATCCCTGGGGTAATAACCGCGTGACCTTCAAGGGAACTTTTGCCTTCTCCCGTGGTGCTTACAATTTGGGCCCTACCGGAGGCTTCTGGGGTAACAGCATTTCGGATGAGGCAAGGATCGAATTCACCTTTTCGTTTACCCGCCAAAACATGGACCGCATGACATCCCTGAATCAGGAGAAACCTGCATCAGTGTTTAATGCATTCATGAGTGAAGGTGCTGCAGCGGGCCTGGCGAAATTGGAAGAGGTAAAGCAAGGCGCGACGCGACCCCTTAGCCCGGTATTGGTTGACTTCCTGGCCAAGAAGCTGCGACAGTATGACAACCCTGAAAGCTACCTCGCCATACTCAAGCAAAACACGGAATACTTCCCGGAAACAGACTGGGTATGGGCCAACTATGCCCTGGGACTTTGGGAACAAAATATGGCTAAGGACGCCCGGGAATTAGCACAAAAGGTACTAGAGATGAATCCCAAGAATAGTTTAGCCATGGAGTTGGTGAAGTAGTTAAGGGTTTTGTTGGCATCAAGCCAAGGGAATTACCAGTCCCAATCGGGACTGGTTTTTTTATTGTCCTTATGAAATTGCTCTCCCAATATCTGCTTGAGTTTTGTCTTGAGAAGATACGCCCTTAGTGGTCCAATGAAAAGGATCTTTATGCCTTCGGGATTGCTCCGGTTTTGGCCCGCAGAGATTCTGGAATTTTGATTGCTTCTATCCGGGATTACCTCCAAGGGCAATCATTTTTCAAAAGAAAGTATACAGAAAATCACATCACTTTGAAATAGCTCATTTTCTTTCGTCCCAAAGCCGGACGGGCTGTTCCCGGGGCGCGTAGCCTTTTCCATTGACCTTGCTCCGCTGAAGCTTCGCAAAGGCGCAGTGAAAAGGAACCAATCCCGATAGCCATCGGGACTAGACAGAATCATGGCGGACGGCCAGTCCTTCCTCGTACTAGCCGACGCACCCTCCATCGGTCGCCAAAGGTTCGCCGACGGCAAGGCGCGATTACTCAGAGCTATTGTTTGTTTTTATTGGCCTTCATGAATCTCCCTTGTCGATTTGGGTCGGGCCCTCGCGCTTCACTTCTTCGAAGTGTTTGGGGAGTTGTAATACAAAATATGTGGTGGCTGTTTAGTATCGGAACCTGGTGTCGGCTGAACGAATAGGAACATTGGCGTTTTTCTCTTTGTCCTGAAGCCGGACGGGCTGTTCCTTTTCCATTGATGAAAAGGAACCAAAAATCTAGACAGAATAATGCTTCCTCGCACTAGCCGACGCACCCCCGCTATTCTGTCGGGCCCTCGCGCTTCACTTCTTCGAAGTGTTTGGGGACCGCTTTCTCAAGGCAGATTTTACTCGCAATTCTGAAAGCTTCACGGACTGTCATTGATAAATGGTGTCAGAAAGGTGGTGCTGGCCAGGAAAATGGCGGGAGGCTTGAGCGACAATGGCCGTGTTGGGAGATAGGTGGTGGTCCCGATAGCTATCGGGATGCGCGGTGGGTGTGCGAAGGCCGTGGGTTACATAATTTTCCGAAGGCTTTTTGCCCACTTTTTGGCCTCAAAAAGTGGGAGAAATCAGGCTATGAGATTCTCAAATTTCAGTTCCCAGAACCGGTCATCATTAGTTCAAGCAGGGTTTTGCTATGCTTTTAGCCCAAAAAGCAGGCCATTCATGCTGCTTCCCACATCACCTGATGATACCGATTCTCGGGGTTTTCAACCTCTACGCGCAGGGGTGCACACTTGATGCGAATACGCAGGTCGTTTTGATCCAGTTCATCCCCGGAAACCCGAACGTCTCCCAGGATATAGTCCTCGAGGTCCTGCATCTGATTGTCTGAGAAGTAGTCGTCATAGATGTCAAAGAGTCGGTCCTGCAGGAACGCACCGTAGCGTTTTTTGAGCTCTGCTACTTCTTCTTGCAGCGACTGGCTGAGCCAGTCGTCATCATGAATGCGGCGCATGCTGTTGGCTACCTTGATGCGGCTGACCAAATTTTCCAGGGTTTGTAGGTCTTTCGTTTCCATGTTGGGGTGCTGTTGTCGATAGTATGAAGTAAGTCCAAAAACAGGACTTCTTTGCAAAAAGTTGGACGATTGGCGGAAGAAATCGGTTGGACTGGTATTAACCGCAGGTTTTTGGGAAATAGGCCTAGCTTCCCTCCTGTTGGTCAATACTTTCCTGCCGGTCAGGTACCTCTTGGGTTGAAGGCTTCCCCCCTTCAGTCAACACATGAATGCTGACAGGTTCCTGGCGTCCCTTGACATGTACATCGAAGTGCTGAAAGACATGATTATCAAGATCTTCCCTGCTTAAACTGGAAGCCACCTCCTGCGTAACTATGAGATTGGAATTGTAGGATTTGTTGAGCTGCTCTACACGGGCAGCGATGATGACGGCATTTCCGGTCACGGAGAATTGCTTGCGGTGTTCTGTACCGACATTGCCCGTCACGACTTCACCACAATGCAGGCCAATACCCACCTGAGTATGAGGAATGTATTGACTGTCATTACGTCTTCTGATTTCTTCGAGGATCCCCACAGCCGCCAGAAAGGCATTGCGGCTATCATTTCCATGGGATTTGGGCGCACCGAAGGTGGCCATGAAGCCGTCTCCCATAAACTGGTTGATGTTGCCGTTGTGCTGATCGATGATGTCGATCATGAAACCAAAGACCTTGTTTTGGTAGTCGATTAGCGCTGCCGGTTCCATCTGTTCGGCCATGGGCGTAAAATCCCTGATGTCGAGGAACATAACTGCCACGACCTGCTTCTTGCGTTCGGGATGTTCTTCGATAAGCGCACTGGCGATTTCCGGAGATACCTGTTGCGCCAGCAGCCTGGAGATGCGTGATTCAGCTTCCTCCAGTTCCTGTTTGGCCTGATCCAGATCTGTGTAAGCGGCCGTCAGAGCCTGGTGTTTCTTTCGCTTGGATACGTACATGAAAAGGATGATCGCCGTTGCCAGGACCACGAAGCTCACGATGATAATCAGCGTATTCTTCAATCGGGCCTCTGCTTGTTTCTCCAGTTGGATGGCCGCAATGTTGAGGTCGGCGATCTCATTTTCCTGACGGAGCCGCTCCATCTCAAGATTCGCTTGCTGCATCTGCGCCTGCTGGTGTAAGCTGTCCTCGATGAGTTGCGATTGTAGCGCCAGGTATTCATCATAGTAGTCCAGGACCTCCTGGTAGTTCTCCGTCTGACCAATGCGGGCTACGATGTCCTCCAGGTCCTTGAGGGCGCTGTCTCGGGAAACCGTAGACCTGACGGGTGTTAGTGAAACCACTTCGACCGTATCGTATTCAGGTAATTCCAGTGCCAGCTCACCCAGCGCCTCGGCGTTGAGGGATTGCATTTCCTGCAATGCACGGACTTTCGATTCTATCTGTTCAGCTCTGGCCGTGGCCTTCGTCAAACGCAGGATGCCTGCAGCCTTCTCATAATGGGCAATGGCCTCATCGATATTGCCTTTTTTCTCCGCCATCTTGGCCTTGTTCAACTCCAGGGAGACGGTGACATTGTTACCGGAGTTTTTGATGGCGGCATCCACTTTGATGTCACGAAAGACCTGCTTAATGGGGTTGTCTTTGACGACACCCAGCGACGCCAGGGAATCAATTTTGAAAAGATAGGTCTCGGCAGCGAGCGCCTCATGGTTGTGTTCGCGACCATACTCCTGGGCCTCCAGCAACGCTTCCCGAGCCTGTAGGTATTTTCCTCGTTTGTACTGGACTGTACCGTAGATCTCCTTCGCCTCGATGATGTTGGCATATTGTTCCGAGCTGATCGCCAGACCGGACTGGAGCAAATTGTTGCTGAGCTGCTCTCCTTGTCGGGCGTACTTCAGGCACTTCTTGCTGTCCACACCTTCATAGTGGGTGGCCAACTCCACGAGCGTGACCAGCTTCTCCATGCCATATTGGTCTTTGAGCTGCGCTTCTAAGGTTGGAATACGTTCCTGCGCAAGGGGTACCATGGCCATCAGTATGGACCCGAATACCAGCAAAGACCGTATGTCACGCTTCAATTTCATAACGACCGGAAAACATGGGCCTGGTGCGAAAGGTGATGACGAACATCTTTATTTCACACCAGGCGAATTCACTACTTTAAGTGTATTCTGTAAACTTTATAATCCTTCCTTTTTATCCTTGATATTCAATAGTTTAAGTCCACTGTCCTCTACCCGGCTATTGAGCTCAGGGACGGATTCATTCAGCAATCGCGACAATTCCGACAGCTCTTTTTCCAATTCTTCACTCACCGCTTTGAAGAACTCAACCGCCTGGTCTGTGGGTGGAAAATCACCTCGCTGCTGATCCGCCAACAGGAATGCAATGCGGTTGTTGATGCGGATACCATAGTTCAGCGGATCCTGGTAGCTCTGGTTTTTTGTCATGTGAATGTTGTTCTCGATGACCTTCATGGCATCGTCCAGCTCGTCTGCCATTTGCTTCAGCTCGTCATACTCGGGCGCATCCCCGATTTTCTCTCGGAAATAGTCCAGATCCTTGCGGGTATCCCGAATGTCGACGATCGCCTGATTGGCTTCCGACACACGGTCCCTCACACCGATGAGGTAGTCAAATTGTTTTTGGTAATCCTCCTGTGTATTGGGTAGTCGTGGGTCTTTGAGGATTGTGAATTCCTGTTCCATCGATTCTTCCCCAAGCGTAAGCCGGGCCTTATAAGTCCCTGGTACAGCTTTAGGCCCTCGGTTCGGTGAGCTGTACAGGATCATACCCTTGAAGCTCGTGAACCCCGGGTAGCGCATGTCCCAGACAAACTGATTCCCTCCCGTCTTGATGGTGAATTTGTCCTTCTTGTCTTCAGTCTTGGTTGAAAAGGTGCGGATCACATCACCGTCCATTTCCATGATTTCAAGTTTAGCTTCCTGCTCTTCATCCCAGGCTTTCACATAGTACTGAAAGCTCACGCCATTCGGGTGGTTCTCGCCTTCCAGTTTCAGGTTGGGTCTACCCCATCCACCCTGGTTCATCCGATAGCTGTCATCAGGTTGGAAAAGGTAGAAGTTGGCATTCGCTACTTCGGCTGAAAGCTGATGCAGTGGTTTGAGGTCGTCGATAAGCCAGAAGCTGCGACCATGCGTAGCGGCAATCAGGTCATTGCCTTTGACATGCAAATCACGGATGCTCACGATAGGCAGGTTGAGTTGCAGGCTTTGCCAGTTTTCACCGTCGTCAAAACTCACGAAGATCCCCCACTCCGTACCGGCGTACAACAGTCCAGGACGTTTGAGGTCCGCCCGGATGGCGCGGGTGTAGTAGTTGTCGGGAATGCCCTGGGTGATCAGCTGCCAGGTCTTGCCGTAGTCGTTGGTTTTGTATAGATAAGGAGTGTAGTCACCAAACTTATAGGAAGTCGCGGCCACATAGGCGCCCCCAGGGACATGTGGGTTTACATCGATGCAATTGATCATGTTGGCTTCCGGTGACATTGGAGGTGTTACGTTCTCCCAGTTCGCGCCTCCGTCTCTGGTGACATGCACAAGCCCATCGTCACTACCCATCCAGATGACCCCTTTCTCCTGCTCTGATTCCTCGCCCGCAAACAGGGTAGCGTAGAACTCCACGCCGGTGTTGTCCTGGGTGATTGGACCTCCGGAAGACAGGAGCGTCTCGGCCTTGCCGCGGGTCAGATCAGGTGAGATCACCTCCCAGGATTGACCCTGGTTGGTAGACATGTGCAAGACATGACTGCCGGCATACAATTTATTGGGATCATGTGGGCTGAAAAAGACGGGAAAGTTCCAGTTGAAGCGGTACTTCATGACTTCCACGCCGGAACCCGCAGGGTTGTCTGGCCATACGTTGGTTGAGCGCATCTGTCCTGTGCTGTGGTCCAGGCGCATCATATAACCTTTGAAGGTGCCACCGTACACTACTTCCGGATTTTGTGGATCCGGCGCCAGGTGGGCGCTCTCCCCTCCTGCTGAGGGTTCCCAATCCCGCTCAGTGATACTATTGCCTTTACTGCGGTGGTTGATCCTTACCGTGCTGTTGTCTTGTTGTGCCCCATAGATTCGGTAGGGAAAGACATCATCCGTCGTAACGCGATAAAACTGTGCAGTGGGCTGGTTGTGGTAGGTCGTCCAGTTCTCGCCACCATCATTGGAAACCTGGGCGCCCCCATCATCGGCGATGGCCATGCGCTGGTTGTCGAGTGGATCGATCCAAAGATCGTGATGGTCGCCATGGGGTGCGTTCTTCAGTTCGAAGGTTTTGCCGCCATCTTTTGAAACGCCGTAGCTGACGTTCATCACGTAAACGATGTCTTCATTCTGCGTGTCCGCGTAGATGCGGCTGTAGTACCAGGCCCGTTGTCGAAGGGCACGATTTTCATTGACCTTCTTCCAGGTCTTACCCGCATCGTCAGAGCGATACACGCCGCCCTTATCCGCTTCTATGATGGCATAGACGCGATCGGAATTCACGGGACTGACCGTCAGCCCAACGATGCCCCAAGGTCCTGGAGGTAGGCCGTCGTTGGCGGAAATTTCTTCCCAGGTCTCGCCGCTGTCCTTGCTTTTGAAGATCTTGCTGTCTGGCCCCCCGCTGTCCATGCGGTAGCCATTGCGCTGCATTTGCCAGGTGGCAGCATAGAGGATGCGCGGATTCTTGGGGTCGATTACTAAATCGCCGGCTCCAGCCTTGTCGCTGACGTAGAGGATTTTGTTCCAGGTCTGGCCACCGTCGGTGGATTTGAAGACGCCACGTTGCTGATTGGGTTTCCAGAGGTTCCCAATGGCTGCTACGTAGACGATATCAGGGTTGGTGGGATGTATGCGAATGCGGGCGATATGTTCGCTCTCATCCAGGCCGATGAAGGTCCAGGAGTCGCCGGCATCAGTGGAACGCCAAAGACCACGACCGGAGCTGACATTGCCCCGAAGGGTTTGTTCCCCTTCCCCCACATAGATAACATTCGGATCTGACTCCGATACCGCCACGGCGCCGATGGATCCGCCAAAGTAGCCATCAGAAATACATGTCCAGGAACTGCCGGCGTCTTCGGTTTTCCATACGCCACCACCTGCGGTACCCATGTAGTAGAGGTTGCGGTTGCCGACCACGCCGGTTACGGTTCCGGCCCTGCCACCACGGAAGGGGCCAATGGACCGCCATTTCATGCTGGAGTAGAGTTCCGGGTCGAAAGATAATTGTGGTGCCTTGGATCTGCGTTGCGCCGTAGTCGTAGTGATAACCACTAGAAATGCGCCAAGGAGAAGGGTGGTGAATAAGGTGTTTTTCATTCCAGGTTGTCAAATATTTGACGGTCAATATAATGAAAGGGTCGTAAAAGAAACTCTTCCTGATCAAGCTTGCTCCCCGGTTACCTCCTCAATCAACATTTCAAAACCTATTTCATTCTATTACTGTTATTAATTATAGAATGTATTTGTTAAACTTTAAATGAGAACCAGATGAAACGACTAAGTATTTCTATTATGGCAGTGGTTGTGGCAGGCCTCGGCTACTTGTCAGCACAGCAACCGAAAAGCATCGATCAAAGGGTAACCTACCAGGAACCCAATCACAGAATTGTTGTGAATTCGGCGAGCGAAATCGCCACAAGCCGAACAATTTTCGACTTACTGGGCAAAATGCCTGGCGTGGGTGTCGTCGGCAGACTTGGAGAGCAGCGGGCACTTATTAGAAACCGCAATGCAAACTACTTTCTGGATGGCGTTCCCGTAGATGTTAGCCTCGTCAGAGACCTTGCCGTTCAAAGGGTAGAATTTATCGATGTGCTTAAAGGCCCAAGAGCGATGATCTACGGCGCAAATCCTTCAGTTGTTGGAAACAGGTTTGGTACGGCGGCCGGTGGCGCAATATTCATCTACACGCGTTCAGAAAGTCCCGTGACCATATTGAGCTATCTACAGCCGGAAGATCTGAAGACTGACCTTTATTATATGGCGAGTTATGATGCCCTTCGGACCACACCGGCATTGCTGCTTGACAGATCCACAGTCTCTGAGGATGGCAACGCTGAAGCCGCTTCCATAGCTCAAAACGACAGCTATTTGGTGAGCATGCAAGGTATCAACAAGGACTGTGAGCCATTCTTGCAAGAAAGTCTGATAAACCCTTAATGGATTAGACAGGTTGTAGGCTAAAAGGTATGAATATGCATCAATACCAGGGAGACTTCCCCAGCAGTGGGAGTCTCCCTTTTTTTTGTGTCTTTCAGTCTTCAATACTTCTGAACGCCTTGGCAATCTCGCCAATTTTCCCGTTGAGGGTGGCATCCTTCATATTCGATAAGATCGACACGACAACCTTCTCTTCCGGATAGAGCAACAAAATAGCACTGGCCCCTACAGCGGAGCCTGTATGTACATGATAGCGGTCGCCAGCCTGAGTGAAATTATCTCCAATACCAAAGGCATAATGCGTTGATTCACCCTTGTCCGTGGGGATTTCTGAGAAAAAGACCGCTTGCAACTCCTCAGTAAGCACCTGACCATTCAGCACCCCCAAATAGAGCTTAACAAGACTTTCGGCAGTACCGACAAAGGCTCCTCCGCCAAACTTGCAGCTGTTGTTGACAGACATCGCTTCTTTCCCCTTTTGTTTCTTACCATTCCACTTCTCGTAGTAGGTCACTTCATTGTTTAAAGTCGTGGATTGATCGATGGCTATGTCCTCAATGCCCAGGGGTGATAAGATTTCATTTTGCACAAAGACCGGATACGCCTTTCCGCTAACTACGCTAACCAAATGGGACAGCAGCACATAGCCGAAGGAAGAATAGGAATACATTGCTCCGGGGGTATCCTCGAGGTCATCGCTGATGAAGGTGCCCAACGCTGCCGCAGTTGAGGTACATTGGTCTTTGCTGATGGCCAACCACTCTCCTTTGTTGTAGTGCCTTACCCCGGCAGTGTGGTTGATCAGATGCCTGACCTTCACGTTAGCAAAGGTGTTTGGCAGATCGGGTAAATAGGTGCGGATTCCCTCCTCAATGTTGAGCTTCCCTTGCTCGATTAGTTTTGCCAGGGCCAGCCCCGTGATTGACTTCGACAGGCTGTAATACCTGAACCGATGAGTTGGCGTTACAGCCGTTTGGCTGCTGGCATCAGCCCATCCGAAGCCTTTCGACCATACCACCTCATCCCCTATCCCTACAGCAATGGATATGCCGGGATAGGTATCCAGCAAGGGGTTGATAATTTCCTCAGCCTGCTTGGTGGCTGATTCGAGTTGCGCATGGACCTGTCCTGCATTGAGTGCCAGCAGGATGACAAGGATCAGATGACTGGATTTAGTGATTTTAGAGGCCATTTTGTTTCGATCTGTGGTGATGAATGGAGGATTGAACTGCTATGCTCTTTCTTAAAGTCTTCCTTTTCCTGCATTGGTTGCTTACTGTAGCCAAAAGATCAATCAGGGTCAAATGGCCTGGCACACTTGCATCGGCCATTATGCCTATTCTAGTGCTTTTGAGTTCAGCAGAATTAATTCCTGTTCGACAAAGTCGATAATCAAGGGCTGGCTGGCCAGAAAAGAATGACCCAGAAGCCCGTCCATTAAGGTCACTTCATGATGTCCTCCAAAGAGATCACCGAAAACAAAATCCATGTTGTAGCGTCGCTGGGCCAGGTCAACGTTGGCGATCCGACCCTTGAGCACCTCCGTCATCTTTCCATCTGCACCTTGCAATGGCTCTGTCCTTTTGTTAAGGAGTTGAGGTTCCAATTCTTCTTGAAAAGCCTTTGTGAGCATATTACTCTGAGCTCCTGTGTCAATACCCAGTCTGTACGTTTGCCCATCGATAGTACATTCTACCACTGGAAGATGAAAAGCCATTGAGATAGGGATTGCGACCTTATCGGATCCTGCAAACTGCGACAGGATCGCATCCTTAGAGGAACTGAGCCATAGTTTTCGCTGGCTGTAATCAAGCCCAAGCACTTGATTCTGATAAAATCCGGCTCCGATGATACCTCCAAAATTTTCAACATCCATGGCCTGACCGAGGTGCTCCAGGGAGGTTGAGGTCACTTCCAAATCATTTTGAACTAAGGCGCCCCATTTGAATTGACTGATCTTCCCCACCTCGTAATCTGGCAGCTGACCGTTAACCCCAAGGGCTTGTTCACTTGAAGGTTTGTGAGCAAGCTGGTAATAGCCTTTATTCAGCATGAGGGAACCCGCAAATCCCGAGTCCACAATGAAATTGCCTTTGATTCCGTCGACGCTGGCTTCCACGATGAGATGTTGTGTGGGGCTCAGCGTGAATGAGAATTCCTTTAAATCCGACGTAGCAGGCACCTTGGCTGAAGCACCATGGCCGCCCAACTGGATCTCGGCAATATCCGCACACACCAACTTCAGGTTTTCATCCAGTATCAACTGTTTGTTCTCAATGCCATTAACCGCATGAATCGCGATGGAGACAATGGTTTGGCTCCTCAGGGTCTGTGTGGAAATGATTTTGATGGAATCTATTTTGGGGTACTGACCGACGACCTGCCGTAGAATGGAGCTGGCCATGGGCTCCGCCATACCCTGGTAGCGGTATGCTTTCGAAAGATGTGGTTTGATGAGTGTAAAGTCCCTTTGATTGATACCATCCTTCAAATCGTTTGTTATGCTGCTTATCTTGGCTTGAGACTCCGTGTCCTGCCCTTTAGCTCCCAGTATGATCAGGATTAGGCCCAGAGCAATTAGTTGCTTCATTGCGTTTTTTGAGGTCAAATGAAGGTAGCTTCCCCCTGGAGATCGTTTCATCTTATGAGATGAAACCTATTTTTCAAGGCATTTCCGCTGATATGCAGATGGTGTAGTTCCTTCCATCTTTTTGAAAGCCCGGTTGAAGGTAGTTTTTGAGCTGAACCCTGAATCATAGGCTATGGCAAGCAAGGTGAGATGGCGTTTGGCTTCGTCTTCCATCATTGCCTTGGCTTTGTCTACCCGATGGGAATTGACGAAATCATTGAATGTCATCCGGGCCTGCTTATTGATCACTTGGGAGAGTTTGTTGGTGCTGGTTTCCAGATGTTGGGCCAGATCGGTCAATTTCAGATCCGGATTCACAAAGGGTTCCTCCTTCACCATGGTGGTGGTCAGTCGCTCCCAAATGATGCGGATCTCGCTTTCCGAGAGGGCATTCTTTTCATACTTGGGTTTTCCGATTCTCGGGATATCCGTCTTGAAAATATTCTCCTTTAGACCAAAGTAGCTGGTGATGTAAATAAAACCCACCAGTACGATGAAAATCAGATAGTCGACAGTGACCTGCATCTGATGGCTCATGACATTGGGGAAGAACATGATCACCATTGAAGACAGCCAAATGATTGACAGGGAAAAGACGAGCGATCTCGTCCAAACGAGGTAAGGTCCACTCAGTCGCGTCAGTTGGTAGGACAGGAAAATGTAAAGGCCTAAGGAAGTGATGAACAGCAGACTGAAGGGGTTTTGGAAAGACAGGAAAGGGATATAATGCAGGTGCTCAGGCTCCCCTGAACCCAGTTGGAAGAAATGATAATATTGATATGCGACAAATACCAGAAAAGGCAAAGCATGAAGCCAATCAACCGCCCTGAACCGCCTCCGCTGTTGCACCTTATACGATATGTACAAGTAGAGAAAGGGTCCTTGAAGAAAAGGAAACGCGGAACTCAATCCATTGACACCATTGGCGTGGGTGAAGAAAAACGATACGGTGTGTAATCCAAGGATGAGAAACCAAACCATCAATAGCACATCAGACAGTTCTTTACTTTTCTTGAAATTCCACACCATGAAGGCAAAGAACCACGACTGGATGGTGGCGATAAGGAGAATAGAGGCCATTGGCGTTGTTACGACTGTCTTTTGGCAACGACTAAGGTAGTTTCATCGCCAATAACTTGGGCAGTGCATTTTGCAATATGGTGTTGATTGTTCTTTCAGTGGCAAGGCCCTGGTTCCAGCACCTCACCGCCATCCGCACTCAACACACAGGAGAAGCTGAATGACTTACCCTTCAGAAAAGCAATTCCTCAAACAAGGGCAGCAATTCCCTGATCAAGGCAGAACCCTGGGCACCATTGGTAA
Source organism: Cyclobacteriaceae bacterium (assembly GCA_965601475.1). Lineage (GTDB taxonomy): Bacteria > Bacteroidota > Bacteroidia > Cytophagales > Cyclobacteriaceae > JAWPMT01. The sequence goes on from OZ271832.1 coordinate 5,834,169, forward strand.
AGATGACGATGCCACTTTGTTTGCTGAGCGAACCAATGAAACGGGCTTTGTAAGATTCATTGGAACCACCATGTGAAAATTGTATGTCTCCTCCTTTCTTTTGAATGCGCGGTCCCAATCCATAGTCACTGGGATGCACAGGCGTCATCATGTCTTGTACGATTTCTTGGCTCAGATAAGTATGGTGAGCCCGATAAGCACGCATCAACATCATCATCAATTTCGCAAAATCGGAGGGCGTTGTCCACAGACCAGACGCCGCAGTTTCGGGCATGCTTTGATAGCCTCTTGGAAGGGCCACAGGCCGACCGCTTCGGTCATGTGCCTTGGCGATATTTCCCCAGTCCTGAGGTAATGGATTCTCATAAGAACTTCGGTCCATACCCAGGGGCTGAAACAATAGACTGTCTGCTGCTTCATGAAAGCGCAAGCCTGTGCCATCCTCAACGACCAATTGTTCAATTGTGGTACCACCCCCGGAATAGCGAAATGCCCTTCCCACCGGTCTGCTTACGTATACGGCATCATTTTTTGCAGGGCCGTTCCCGTTCAAAATTTCCACCGTATTCGGTTGGTTCTCCCCTGGATAGAAATCGGCGAAGCCATGGACCGTAAGCCCGCCAGTGTGAGACATGATGTGCCTCAGGGTAACAGCCCGCGTTTGGGTATAGTCGTTTTCAGGGATTTTCCAGGATTGCAGATATTGGTTCACATCGGTATCCACGTCCAGCTTTTCCAGTTGCCGCAACCTCAGGGTGATCACAGCTGTGCCCACTTTGCTGACGGAACCTACGGAAAACACTGTATTCTGATCTACTGCCTCTGGTTGACCAGTTTGTAAAAGGCCGTAGCCCTTTGCCCAGGACAGGTCCCCATCTCTGATCACAGCAAAACTGACACCCGGTACACCATAATTCGCCATCCTGGAGGCCAGGTTGAACCCAGCGAGGGCACGTTCATATTCATTGTTCTGATCAAAAGGAATTTCTTGATTGACCGCGACTTGCGGCCGGCAGGCAAAGATTAGCGTCAGGGCAAGGAGGACGAAGCTTCTACTCATTTCTTGAAGGTTTGGTGACCAAGATCTTTCTTGTGCACGTCGCTCGCCTTCGGATTGTTGCAATCAGGAGAACAGAAGTAGTAAATGAGCAGCTTTTTCAAGAACTCACTGCATTCACTACACCAGGATACCTTCACTGCCAAAACAGAATATTAAGGCATCTCCCGTGGCTAGTGGGCCCTTTGGAAACCGGTCAAGACGGATTGGAGTGGCCCATAGCACTAGAGCTTCATAAACCTGGAAAAACCTTTATGATCTATGATCTCATGGTACAGGTCTTGCGCCCTCAAACTCTCTTTGAAGGGGTCCTGTCGATACAATCGCGCATACCACTCATCGGTGGTAATGGCCATCTCTTCTGCCTTGTCTTCCACCAATTCATAGATCTTATTTTTGTAGTTCGACTGCCATTTGGGTTGATCCGGATTGACAAGCCCCAGCTCGATGAACTTCTTGGTCTTGTTCCGACACCGGCAGGGATTGGCCTCATTGACAAGACCACATTTCATATGCATCCATTGGTGTAAATCTGACCGTGCTCTGGACAGCTTTTTGCGAAAGTTGGCGGGTGTGATTTCGAAGATCTCCGAAGCAAGTTTGTGGTCTATCTTAAAGATTTCCCCAATGATGTATGTGAGGCGCTGTTCGCGATCGAGGCACATGAGCATACCCGCCATGCAGCTGATGCGTGCTTCTTCTATGGGCTGTCCCTTGATGTTTTCTTGCTCCATGAATGGCTCCTCAGGAACATTCTCAATGAACTCGAAGAATTTCGGGAAGGTCAGTTCATTTTGCTCTTGCTTTCGCTTCTTCTGATTCAGAATGTGATTGACCGTAATCCGGTACATCCAGGTCCTGAACCGAGCTTTCTCAGCCTTGTACTTGGAGAGGTTCGTGACTACTTTGATTAGTATTTCCTGAGCCACATCTTCCGCCTCGGGTACATTGTTGAGCATCTTCAGAGCAATATTGAAGATGTAGTCCCGGTGCTTGGACAACAGCTCATCCAACGATTTCTTATCGCCACTCAAAGATTTGTCAATTAGCTGTTTATCAGCGTCATCATTGTATTTGTCGAGTGATAAAGGGTTCTCCATATTTTCAGAAAGATAAGAAGTAAGGAGGGACTTCTCCTTACTTCGGATTTGCGCCTGGTTGATGTATTCTATTGTTTGAAGAATGCCTGCAGGCCGTCTACTCCAGCCTGCATCATACCGACCATTCCGCCTTTCATTTCATTGACGGTCGCTTCATCAAGGTCCATGGTCAGATCAAAAATGACTTCCCAGTTCAGGTTTGCCTTGCCATCCTCATTTCTTATGTGCATAGTACCTAGAATGTTGGCCGTAGGCATTTCCATATCGTGATTGTCGATAGCATATTTGAAAATCATGTTTTCATGGTCAATGGCCACGATGGACTCTTCCAGGCTCTTGCCATCTTGTGTAGTGCAATAGCGCTTGGCGCCGACCCCCTCGCCTTCCAGGTTGCAGGTCTTGATAAAAGGAAACCACTTGTCCACTCCTGCCCCGGTTTTCAATACGTCCCAGAGGGTTGAAGGACTTGTGTCCAGGGTGGTGCTGATTTCATTCTTAATTCCAGTTTTCATTGTTCTATTTAGCGTTTGTTGTGAATTTTCGATATGTGCTGCCCCTCACATGGGGAAGTATTTGTAAATGGGTGGGGTGATGCCGGCGCTTCGCAGGTACACCAGTGCTTGACCCCTATGGTGGGCACAGTGGTCGCGGATGAAATCCAGGTACTCATACTTGGTGAATTTGGGTTTCCCGGGCATGAACATCATTTCCCGTTCTTCGCTTAGCTCCTCGTCGGACATGCCTTTGACGGTTGCAGTCACCATATCAAATGATGATTCGACAAAGGCCTTTACCTCTGCTTTGCTCAAGCCCGTGTTTTCAATATCGGGATCAGGAGCCATGGGTGCCTCGTCTTTGATGAAAACGCTGTTCATCCCGAATATCACCACACCCAGGTGTTTGAGCTGCTGGGCGAAAGTTCGGACACTGTCTACACCCATGGGCTTGAAATCAAAAGAACCTTCAGGCATCGCTTCTATGATTTCGAGGGTGTAGATCTTTGATGTTTCCCACTGACCCAGGAACAGCGCCTTGCGATCAGCCGCTTTCGCGCCTTCTACCGGACTTTCTTTTGCGATGAAAGCCATGGTAGAGAAGATCAGCGCCAGCACAAGTAGGGTCGAATTGTAAATTGGTAGCTTTTTCATTTGTCTCTTTTTATTCAATTCAAGGTTCATTTACACCTGATACCACTCCAGGTCCCAGGTGTGACGAGTTTTGGTAAGAATTTATTTGTTGTCCTTGAGGGGTATGCTGATGGTGCCATAGCCATGGTCCCAGGTACCGTGAGCCTCCCCGGTATCGGAAAAGGTGAAATTGATTTCCCCCTCAAATCGGCCATCATAGGTCTTGTAGCGCCCATCAAAGCGATGGTTCTCTGGGTTGTAGCCGCCGAAGGCAACTCCCGAGTGATCACCATCTTCCCAGGTAGAGGCGTAGTGAATGGTCAATATGCCCTCGGAGGTAATGGAGGCCTTCAGCACTTCGCCGTGACTGGTACTGGTGCATAAGAAGTTGTAATTCGTGGGGTTCTCCAGGAAAGTCCGTAGCGGTCCGTCCGGATCAATGGTTTGTTTCATTTCTTTTGAGGGATGGGGCACCAGGGCACTCAACCGGATTGTCAGCCCGATCAGGCTCAACAGGAAGATGATCCTCAATGCATGTATGGATTTTGTTTTCATGGTCTCAATGACTTTTCAGCAATTGATACCACGAGCAGCGCCAGGTGTGACAGTTGGGAAGAGAAATAGCTATTGGCAGCTGGCAAATAGAGAAGGTGTCGAGGCTTTTATATTGCTGACTGAGCCGTTCTGTAATGGTTTATCTGTCCACCCCTCAGTGTGGCTTAGGGAGACATCAATATTATGTCTATCAAACTGTCTGTACGAGTCCCTCGAGTCATGGACACAACGAAGAGAGGTTATTGCTCCTGGGATTAGGCAATCAATGCCAGAATCTTACCAAAGCGGATCAGCTCATCGGTAGACTCCTGATCCGCTGACTGATCAAACCGGTGAATAATGATGGCTCTACCATTACTCTCGATATGAAAATGCGGGTAAGCCTCGATCTTTCTGATGAGTCCCGGATGGAAGAAATGTCTGATCTCACCTTCATCGGGGCCTTTTAGCACGAATTGGTCGGAAAAGATGGGATAGGCTTCAAAGTCAATGTCCGTCCTCTTGGCGAGATCTGTGATCTTCTCAAAAAAGCCCTCCTTTTCGAGAATGAAGACGGGCAACTCCATGGGTGGTTTGATAATCAACGCTGACAACTTGGAATCCGCGGATTTGGTCTCAGGTGTTTTATCATAAATCACCTCCGAATAGATCAACCTCACCCCTTCGTAAACCCCCGATATAATGTTTTGTGCGTGCACGATTTTGGTGCCTTTGCTGAATGTGAAGCCCACGAAATCCGCTACGGATATGGTCTTGTCTGGATAATAGCGCCACTCGTTCCGATCGGCTACTTTTTTCAGGTATTGCTGATGTCCGGTAAGTGCATCTATTCGCTCTATCGATGGATCACCTTTGATCTGCGTGGCCAGGGGATGATCAGATACAGGGATCAAGTGGTCAACATTTTCGAAAACCAGTCTTTTTCCTTCTTTCTCCCACTCCTTCTTCAGTTCCTGCAGGTGGGCTCGGAAAGTATGATCGATGATGTTTACGTCGGTACAATCCAGTACCAGGTGACCCAGGTCCCGGTGTTTTTCTATCTCGGATTTCAGTGAGATATAATTCGAGAAAATGGCCGAGTGATGTAGATAGATCACGGCATGGTCCCCAGCAGTGTCCGTAGTATAGTCAAACCGTGATTTGAATAAGAACTTGAGTGGAGCACCGTAATATAGATGAATCAACACCTGCATGACTATTCCCGCCAATACGCCTATGATCAGGTCGGTGGCCAGCACAGTAATCAACGTGGTGAGGAAGATCAGCAATTGCTCCTTCCCTATTTCGTATACATGCTTGAACTCGGAGGGTGAGGCAAGTCTGAATCCGACATGAATCAACATGGCGGCAAGCGCTGCCAGAGGAATCTGTTCGATGATGGGCTTTCCAAAGAGTAAGAACAGCAGCAAAAAGCCGCCATGAAAGAAATTGGCCCATTGCGTTTTACCACCATTGGTGATGTTGGCCGTACTCCGAACGATTTCTGAGATCATGGGTAGTCCACCGATCAATGACGAAATCGCACTACCTGCACCCATTGCAGAAACATCCCTGTTGAGATTTGACTTTCTGTGATATGGATCCAGGGTATCCACCGCCGAAGCGCTCAGCAGGGACTCCAAACTGGCAACCAGCGCAATGCTGAGCACGGCTAACCAGAAGGTACCTGTAAACGTCATCCCAAAGTCCGGCAACACAAATCCCTGGATCACTTTATCCGGAAGGTGAACGAGGTTTTTGGGTCCCAATTGATAGACATGACCAATTAGCTTGTAGTTGTGCTCATGAAACAAATCGAAAATATGCGAGAACGGAATGGAACAAATGATCACCCACATAGGGGCAGGAATCATTTTGATGGGCTTGAAAGTGATGCGGGGATGAACGACCAGGATGAAAATACTGATCAGCGCAATGAAGGCGATCTCCGGGTTCATGTTGATAAAGGCATCGGGAATCTGTATGATGGAACCCAGTATACCATGACCATGGTCTGCCTCCGGGGTATAATCCAGGGCTACAAAAAGCTGTTTGACAATGATGATAACCCCTATGGCGGCAAGCATGCCATGGACAGCCGCTGAGGGAAAGAAATCGCCAAACTTGCCCACTTTCAGGAAACCCAGAATCATCTGGATAATGCCGGCAACCAAAAAAGCCGCAAGGGCATATTTATAGCCCGCCAGCATATCACCTTGCCCCAAAGATTCGACAGCACCCAGGTTGACCACAATAAGGCCGGCAGCCGGACCACTGATCGTAACATACGACCCTGTAACCCTGGACATCAACAGCCCACCGACAACCGCCGCTATGAGGCCAGACATGGGCGGAACGCCTGAGGCTACCGCAATCCCCAAACACAGTGGCAAGGCAATCAGCGAAACCATAAAGCCCGAAATCAGGTCCCGCTTCCAGTATTGCTTGAGACTGGTAAATCCGTTGTTGTATAATGCTGAGGCCATCTCTTATTGTCGCTAGGAGGCAAAGCTATACCAAGAATTACCTATTCGGGCATTTCGCCGGAGGTCAATGACATGGGATTTTGACCTTCCTCGAAGCCACCAGAACGTTCGGATATCAAGTCCTTGATAAACAATAAGTTACCATCTCAAATCATGAGTGATTTTTCTGTTTTACCCAACACCATGTCTTCCTTGTTTCCGCGGCTCAGCTCCAATCATTGGGGTTACTCCTCTCCCTCTCCTGAATTGGCCAACCACTTCACAGCACGCACGGCCGTAGCTGGGAACGCGCTCGAGTGGGTGCCGTCTATTACGACGTGCTTCAGGGAGAGACTTTCGTCATTTCTGTTCCTTAGCACCGCAATGAATTGGTCTGCATGGTTGCCCAACTCTTCCTCCAGAGAGCCATAGGAAATGAAGACATTGGCATTGAGTTTTTCACCGCTCCTGGCCGCACTGGCTTCAGTAAGCCAGGGAATCTCACCCCTGAGAGAGGGACTACCCAGGATGTAGTTTTTGAAGGTATCGGGTTCTGTCAAAAGTACGTAGGCACCAAATTCCCCACCCAATGAATAACCAAAGTAGGTATGCTGATTGGCATTCACACGATAGTTTTCTTCAATAAAAGGAATTACGTCCTTGCGGATGAAATTGAGGTGACTCTCGGCTTGTCCAAACTGATATTTGGCCTGGTGGTCAGCATTGCTGGACTCCCGGATTGAGTAATCCCGATACCGACTGACGTGAGCCCCTACATCCAAAGTCAGGTCCTTTTGCCAGGAAATACCTACCAGGATCGATTCTTCCATCATGTATTCCGTAGACCCTGATAGCATCTCGACATGCCACATGGCATCGGTGTAGAAGATCACTGGGTATTGCTTGTGTGTGCTGTCGGCATACCCCTCAGGCACCTTGATGTACAGCTCATAAGGTCTCCCGGCTCCGGAATCCTGAATAGGCACTACAGTGATCTTAGGTAACTCCAGAGCAGGCCCTTGTGGCGGTTCCTGGGCCAAGAGGGCATGGCAAGAAATGGCCATGGCCAATATCGGTAATTGGATGATTTTCATTGATTTATGTCTGTTTTTGAATGTGCTTTTTTGTAGAGGTTAATTCTTGGAAATGCCTGACCATCTGTCCCATAGTAGTCAATGGCTTTGGACATTACTGAACAACCGACGCTTGAGCTTTTCAAAGTCCACCCAGTAGATATTACCGGTCCAATAGGTGCTGCCGTCCGCCCTGGTCTTCTCGCTTCCCCTTGAAAAAAATAGGTATTTACCATCAGGGGATACGGTGGCTGCCCCCTCGCTGATTTCAGTATTAATATCAGGTCCCAACGAGTAGGACTCGCTCCACGCGTCATCTTGCTTGAATGTGATGTACAAGTCCCCATTCTCGGGTATGGTGGTTCTTTCCGCGTCATAAAGGACATAGCTCTCGTCAGATGCCACAAAAGGATGCGCTATCCAGTTGCCATCGCCGTTGATGTTCGGCCCCATGCTTTGAATGGCGCCGTAGTGATCACCTTGAGTGACGGCATAGTAAATACCCTCGTCCTTCATTTTCTCTCCACTCGCCCTGTAGGTAAAATACAGGTTGCCTTTTTCAGAGGGCGTTACACACATGGTCCATTCATCCTTCAAAAATGCTGGTAGGAGCAATTGAGGTTCTCCCCATTCATTGTCATTTCTTTCCACATACCATTGATGCAGGCCCGATGATTTTGTGGAGTCCGGAAGGGGTCTGGTGCTGCCAAAATAGAGCCGATGGCCGTCTGGACTTAAGCGTGGATGCAGGTCGAGGTATGCCTTGTTCTGGGAAAAGGATGTCAATGCCGGTTTGGTCCATTCCCCGTTGATCAACTTCATGGTATAGATGTTGTGGCTTTCTCCGGACTTACGCCGTTGGAAGAACAGCTCAGTCATCTCCGGGTTGAATACGATGGAACCTTCAACATGACCCTCCGTTGAAATGACCCCCGGTGCAAAAACAGTCGGGGTTTCGGTGGGGACGTGGTCGCTAAGCAGCCTGGTATGGGATGGCTTACGCTGCTGACAAGCCATGAGCAGGATGGTAAGGGCTGCGGATATTGATAAGGCTTTTGCTAATCCCATATTCCTAATCAATCTATTGGCAGAAGGGTTCGAGTTGTCTTGAAACCGGGCGCATCGTGACCATGACTGCATTTGGGAGGGCTTCATTATAATGTCAATTTTGATTGAGTTTAGGCGATCTATTGATCTTATTTTCAGGGAATTATAGGGCGGATCATGATCCTTCAACCATTCTCCCGTGCTGAGCCATCAGGGTTGTGGCCTGAGGGTGTCTATGACCCTGGCATCAACCCAGTAGATATCTACATTGTCATTGGTGTCATCCATACCCCGGTTGAAAAGTATGTATTTCCCGTCGGGAGTAACACTGGCATAAGCATCCCATCCGGCAGAATTAACATTGTCACCCATGTTAATCGCAGGACCCCACTTACCATCAGGCTGTCGGAAACTGATGTAGAGATCAGAGTCGCCATAGCCCTCTTCCCGTTCGCTGTCCCAGATCAGATAGCTTTCATCTGGTGCAATAAAGGGGTGTGCCGTCCATTCACCGGAGTTGACCACAGACCCCAGCTCGGTTGGCGCCTGGCGTTGGCCATCTTCAAGTGTCGAGATGCGTATCACATCCCCGCTTTTGTAATCATCAAATACATAGGTGCCACTTGCTGAGGCTGAAAGCCGCATGATTCCCCAGTCTTCACGGTCAAACATTGGCCCGAGACTTTTGCGTTCGGTCCAGCCATCCCTTTTCCGATCCTTGTATCCCTGGGCCATGTGCATCCGATTGCCGTCCGGTGAAAACACGATCTCGCCACGACGTCGGAATTCAGTGTATTTCTTCCAAACTTGACCTTCCTGCCGAAAGCCAATAACCGTGGGACTGAAGGGTTCGGCCTTGGAAGTTGTGAAGTAGAATTCCTTCATACCAGGGGCAAATACGCCCTCGAGCTCCCAACCTTCTTTTGAGATGATGCCAGGCGCAAAAGGTTCTGCCACCATGCCCGGAGGCTTCTGCCCCATGTATGGGCCCGCCAAAAGTGGGAAATCAAAGCCGCTCTCGGATTCCTGGGCTATGGCAACTCCAGGAGCTGCCGTAATGAGCATATGAAACATTATGGGAAAGCTGGCAGCTATTTGCCTGAAGAAGCAGAAAAAGTACTGGTGCATAGGTGCTGCGGAATTTTGGAAGGTATACTTCAAACGTTTCGCAGGGGTTGTTGAAGTCAGTCATATATCTTGCCAACTGCTCCATGAATGTATGAACTGCTCAAGACTACGGTCCTAGTCGTTTCGGGGTCAGGAGAATTCTTTCTTATTTTGAAAATACTTTTCAGCATAGTCGAAAAAGTGCATCTCCAAAGCAATGAAGGATTTGAGGACGGCAGGCCATCAGAAAGCAAAGTACGTACCCAGGAAGTGGCTGCAAGGTTTTTTTGGCTTTATCGTCATATTCCTACTGGCGTCCTGTAGCAGCAAAGAACCGGTATATGAGGAGAAAGAAACCGTTTACCGGATCGGCGATCAACCCGAATGGGCAGCCAAAGACTTCAATGACGATGACTGGGAGAACGAAATTGTCCTGACGGATGGCCGGGTTTTCTGGTCCCGAACGAAAGTTGATATTACCAAGGCCCCTGAGTCAGTCAAAGCTTATGGCATTCGGCCGATTCTCTACGGTGAGCATGAAGTCTTTTGGGACGGTGTGCTAATTGGTAAAAATGGAAATCCCGGACAGGAGGTCCAGCTGGGACCGGAAGGTGCCATGTCGGAAACCTTTAGCATTCCGATGCACCTCTCGGGTGTTGGAGAGCACACACTGGCGATACGATCGAGTCTTCATTACTTCCCGGATCATGTCGGCGTCTTCCGTGTGGTGCTGGACTACTACGATGATCTGCTGACTGACCGGCTCATCGAAACGTCCTACATGCACCTTTTTGCCGGTGCTTTTCTGATCGCCTCACTCTATTTTCTCTTTCTTTTTCTCAGTGACCGTAAGGAATACCCCATGCTGGTATTCAGTATCAGCTGCTTCCTATTCTTTGCCTTGAACCTCATGGAGTTTCTTAGAACTTACCTCCCCATCCATTACAGTCTGCACCACATACGACTGGAAACGATCGGGATCCTCATGTTTGGTATCTCCTTTTTGATTCCACTCTATTTCTCCATGCAGTTTCCGTATCCCAGAAGAAAACTGCTACTTGCCACCTATGCGGCAGTGTTGTTGTTCATCTTCCTGATCAAGCGCGATTTCTTTTTCTTCACGGCCCGGAATATGGCCTGGAGTATGTGGATCTATTGTTTTGGCATAGTGGTGTTTGGAGTTCGGCAAAACATGAAAGGTACCCGACTCGTCCTGTGGACCCTGATTCTGGCTTTAGTGATCGCCCTTATTCTTCCCTTCGATATCGGGCTTTATGTGGGTTTTAGTCTTATCCTTCTGGGCATGATGTACTTGCTCTCCATACGCATCAAGGCACAACGACTGGCCTACGAAAACTCACTAGTGCAGTCCACACGTCTTCAGCTGGAATTGGTAAAGAAGAACATTCAACCGCATTTTCTGATGAACACACTTACCTCATTGATCGATTGGGTCGAAGAGGCTCCTAAGAAGGGCGTTTTGTTCATTGAGGCGCTGGCCAGGGAATTTGACCTCTTCAACCAAATTGAGAACCAAACCCTGATCCCCATCACTCAGGAAATAGCCCTTTGTAGATCACATCTGGAGATCATGGAATACCGGAAGGAAATCCACTATTGCTGGGAGGAAGAAGGCATTGATCCAACGGAAAAAATACCTCCTGCCATTCTCCACACCTTGTTGGAAAACGGGATTACACACAGCTTGCCGCGGGAGGACAACACCATCCGATTCAAATTGGCCTTCGAAGCCAATAACGACTTCAAGCGCTATACTTTCCTGACATTTGCTGCTGGCGTGAAAGAGGCTCGGGGCGAGCGACAAGAAGGTACCGGCCAGAAATACATCAAGGCCCGACTGACAGAAAGCTATGATTCGCAATGGGATTTCACCTCGGAACCTACCGATGATGGCTGGAAGAGCACCATAAAGATCTATGCCTAGAGGGATGAAGCTCTTAATTATCGAAGACGAATCGCGGATCGCGAAGCGTATTGAGCGCATGACCCGCGAAATCCTGGGAAAGAACCTGACATCTCTCACCCACATCAACACCTTGCAGGAGGCTTTGAAATTCATCGAGCGCAATACCTTAGATCTCGTACTTCTGGACTTGAACCTCAACGGAGAAAGCGGTTTCGATCTCCTCACTACGGCAGTTGCTGAGTCGTTTCACACAATCATCATTTCTGCATATAAAGACCAGGCCATCACAGCCTTTGAATACGGGGTTTTAGACTTTGTTCCCAAACCCTTTAACCGGGAAAGACTCTTACAGGCTTTCGATCGCGCCATGGCCAAAGAAAGGCCAGCGGCCAATAAGACGAAGTTGCTTGCCGTCAAAAAGAGAGGAAGAATACAACTGATGCCGCTGGAAGATTTGCTGTATGCCAAAGGCGCTGGTGCCTACACCGAACTCTTCATGACGGATGGAGCCAGGGAATTGCATGATAAATCACTTGATAAGCTGGAACAGCTACTCTCCCCCGCTTTTGAGCGTATCCACAAGTCCTACCTGGTCAGGATGTCTGAGGTAAGGGGGATTTCTGTAGCCTCCGGGAGTAAATACATGGCCGAACTGAAAAATGGTACCATCATCCCCATCGGAAGAACCCGATACAAAGACATTAAGGCTAAGTGGTTCTGAAATACCAGAAAGGGCTTCGAACCACCTAGGTATTGGAAGTTTCGCCCTCGCGGAAATCGAAGTATTCGCTGGGCTCCATTGCGTGGATGTCAACACTGGACTGTTGTAGAAAACCAGCGAGTCCGAGATCGCACTCATCTGAATCTCTCCACATTATCGAATGCACGCCCTGTAAACACATGGGGTTGTAACTAACTACACGCCTGGGAAAGAAATACTCACAATTATTGCTGAGCACCGGGGCCCTGCTGAAGTTCCTCGGCGGTTGCCTGTCGCACATCCAGTATTTTGCCTTTGAAATTCAGGGTCTTCCCGGCCATCTGATGATTGAAATCTACGGTTACGGTGCCCTCATTTATCGATTGCACCGTGCCCTGTAGGCGGTTGCCATTCTGATCTTGCATGGGCAACACGTTTCCGACCTTCATCAAATTAAAATCGATCACGCCGTCCACCTTGAAAATGTCCTGGGACAGGTCCACAATTGCGGATGGATCAATTTCACCATATCCTTCCTCAGGGGACACCGTGATTTCATAACTGTCACCTTTGACTTTTCCCAGCAATTGATTTTCAAAGCCGGGGATCATCATTCCCACCCCCACGAGGAAGGTCAAAGGGTTTTGCTCATCCGCCTGCTCAACAGGACTTCCATCTACTTCCAGGCTGTATGTGACTGAGGCTACAGTATGCTTATCGATCTTCATTTTTGCGTTTATTCGGGTAAGCCGGCAAAAGTAAATACTTCACAAGCAGTATAGGTCTTTTTCGAAGCCTTTTGTCCAGTGCCTCTCACCCCTATCAGTCACTTGGCCCAGCCCGGCCTTGCATATTGATGTTGGTGCAGGGTCAGGGTATCGACGTCATGAAGCTGGCATCTTTGTACTTTTCCAGAAACTCGGCCGACTTCTCCATGAGCTCCAGATGTCTGGACTGTATACTGACCAATTGACGTCTGAAATGTCTCGCGAGGGTGTACTGATCCATATTGGGATTCCTTTCCAACTTGAACTGGTAATTGTAGTTCCATAGCTTCTCCAGCCGATCAAACTCTACAAAGACCCTGGCAATATCCTTATAAAGCTCCCGGCCGAAATTTGAGGCCACGCCGGTTTCGCGAGCCATTTGCCAGGCCATGGAATTGATTTCAGGTCTGCCAAACCCAAAGGAGAAGGTCACAGATTCCCCTTGTTCGTGCCGCTCAATTTGCCGAGTAAGCGAATCTAGATAGGTCGCATTTAGCGAATAGACTTCCTCCAATTCAGTGTAGTTCCTGATATCGAGGGCAATATCCGAAAGGGTACTTTGAGTAATGCGATCCTCTTTCAGATTGGCATACCATGCGTCTAGCGCCAGTGCCAATAGAACGGCGAAGACAATGGGAAGGACGGTTTCCAGTAGCTTTTTAGGCATGAATCGCGTTTTTATTTTCACGTCACATCAGCACCAGTTGGAGCCGCGTCGTCGACACCCATCCTGGCATGACCATTTGTGATGAAGACGAATCTACCCTCCATCTGGCTGAGCCTGCGGCTAGGGGGTTATGAACTGAAAGGGAGGCAAGTCAGTGATTTCCTCGATTGCAATGTCTTTGCCCAAGAGGAAGTCTAAAATCGCTTTACCCACCGTAGGACTGCTCATGAACAAGTCATGCCCCGCGTCCTTAACCACAATGTGCTTAGCATTGGTAAATTGATTGCGGACTGCTTGGGTACTCTCAAGCGGTGTTCTGCCATCCAATTCACCACTCAGCAGTAGCGCTGGTGTGTCAATTTCGAAATGTGCCCTGAATTCGTCATCCAGTACGTCGAAATCATAGTGGTTCCACAATTGTGGGAACGGAAAATTGTGCATCAGCCCCAATGTTGCCTCGGGTTCCTGGGCGTTTATTTGCTTCATCAATCCGCCGGAGATACCTGACATGGCGTCCATAGCCATGGACATACCATCTAGCTCATTCAGATACGGCTTGAAAAGGGCGAAATACGGCGCGATCTCCTCAACCTGTCCACTTTGGAAAGCGATGAATATCAGGGGAAGCTGACTGAGTTCCCTTGGGTTCTTGAGTAAGTAAAAGCTGGTAAAAAGCTGTAAATCCTCCTTTCCTATTGCCACCGTAACTGCTTGACCAGACCTTGGATGCTTCGTTTCAACGAGCAGTGGTGATTCTTCAAGTTGCACAAATACTGAACGCATCAAACCCTTCAGGTCCGGCACAAGGGCTCGATAGTCGGCGTTCACCTGCAGTCGTTCATTGACACGCGCAAGGTACTGATCCAGGTGTACAGGCTGCTTCACCGTCTGATCCAGGCCTTCAAGACCAGCAAATACAACTTTGTCAACACGATTTGGATAGTACTTCAAGTATGCGAGGCCAAGGTGTGTACCGTAGCTGATCCCCCAGAGATTAATTTTATCGACACCCAGGGCCAATCTAAGCGATTCGAGGTCCGCCGCACTTTGGCGGGAATTGAACATGCAGAAATCCAGGCCCGCCTGTTGCCATTCGACAATGCACGCTGGAAGGACAGCACCTACCTGCCTTACGTAGTCATCGACATCGAATGGCTCCGCCAACGGCACATCCAACACTTTACTACAGGTCGGAAACGGTGATGACTTGCCTGTGCCCCTTTGATCAAAAGCAATGACGTCACCGGCTTTGGTCAATTGTTCAAACAGGGACTTGCGTCTTCCCAGGGCTGCTGATATGCCGCTTCCACCGGGACCGCCGGCAAGGTAAATAGTGGGATATCCACCGGCATGGTTTTCACTGTAGAGTTTGACAAAGGCCAGTTTTATTGTGGTGCCCTCCTTGCTCAATTGGTCCTGAAAGACTTCAAATGTTCCAAGTTGGGCGCTCAAGCCATCCCCCAAATTATCAATATCATAGTCTTCGTAACTCACTTTCTGTGTGTAGGCTGATTGGCTGAGGGAGGTCCACAATATGGTTAAAAGCACTGGGATTCTATTGGCTGTTGGCAGGTTCCTTGATTTGGTCTTCATTGAGTGTTTGGATTTCTATGCATCCAAGATCAATGCGCAGAGACTGAGGTTTCTCCTGATTCGGGGAATCTGGTTATGTACTTCCAAAATTCGAATACCTGTTGCGCAAGCCAGAAGGGTTCTCGGGTGTTTTCTGCCAACTTCTTCGTCCATCATATTGCAGTTTGACGAGCATAGCCAATACCCTCCTGTACCATTAGAACTATAGGACTTTCAACGATCATGTTGATTCCGTTTTTGGCCGGGTACTACTCCGATTTTATTCATACCGGTTCCGGTCCAATGGAACCAGATGCCAGCCGCTTCTTCGAGAGACATAATGAATGGAGCCTAGGAGCGAATCAGCCAAAAAAGACTTCGTCATCTCCAAAATGTTGAAAGCAAGCAAGCTAATATTGCGTCAATGTCTGAAGCAAACCCACTGTTCTCGGTGATTATTCCCACATTTAATCGCCCTGAGTACCTGAAAGAGGCAGTTGGGAGTATTCTTGCTCAGCACTTTTCTCGCTTTGAGATCATCATCATTGATGATCATTCGAATGCGAATTACGAAGCGGAACTGGCAGCCATAGCTGCTACTGATCCAAGGGTTGTTTACATCCGTAATGCTCAGAATATGGGTGTTTCTGCTTCCAGAAACATTGGATTGAACCACGTGAATGGCGAATACATCATTTTCCTTGATGATGATGATTGTATCGTTGGCAACTATCTTGAAATCGCTCACCAGACTTTTACGGAGGCTGAAGACACCTCCGTTGTAATATTTCCTGCGGTGCCCCATCCGGATTCCAACAAGAACCTATTGCGTTACCACAACATCAAGGAAACACTCCGCGCGCAACCCTTCAAGAGGCGATACAACGACGACACCAAGTTGCTGGTTAAGTATCCTCCGCAGATCAACTCCATGGTATTTCGGAAGGACATCTTCTCAAAGCACCAATTTGACACGTCAATTTCTTTTGGAGAGGACTTGTACTTGTGGATGATGATCGTTCAGGAGAACTTCCAATTCTCTGAAAAAATTCCCAGGAATTCAGGCGCCAGCGCACTGATCAGGGTACACGGTATATATCACCTTTCCCAAACGACCCATGAAGATGTCCTGGATTTTCTTCGTAAAGTCAAAAGCAATCATGCTGCCGAGGACTCAGGTCTGAAGTCTGTTCTCGACTTGAAGATTTTCATGCGTCTTATCCTCATGCGGAAGTTCGATGAAGCCCTGGGCATACTGATTTCTGGCCTCCGAACAGATCCCATATCCTTCTTCATTGGGGTACTGTCGCAGTTTCGGGTAAAGATGAGAATCCTGCTCAGTTACGCGTTGTACAAGGTGTTCAAGTTCGACATCTAGCATATCCGGACTCGCATGACGACTACTTCAGAAGTTAGTTTGAAGATATTGATTACAGGAGCGGCTGGAAATGTTGGGCAACAGTTGCATTCTTTCCTGAAACGACTTGGCTATGAGGTGCATGGTGTTGATGCGAAGGTGCATAAAACTTGTACCTCGGTTGACTTGACAAACGAACTGGCTGTCCATCAGCTGATCAATAGCTATCGGCCGCATATCATCATCCACCTTGCGGCACTTACAAACATTCAATATTGCGAAAGAAATGTGGAGGAGGCCCGCCGTGTGAATTATGGCACCACTGAAATATTGAGCAGGGTGTGCCGGGATGCTGATGTACGGCTCATCTATTTTTCGACAGACTATGTCTTTGGTCAGCGTGATACGTATTGGAGCGAGGATGACGTCACCTGCCCCACAACCATCTACGGCCGTGACAAGGCAGACAGCGAGGCCTTGATCCAAAACACGCTCATGAACTACGCCATCATCCGAACTGCGCAACTCTATGGTTTGGCCGGTGACTTTATCCATCTGATTCAAGACGAGATTCGGGATGTGGGGAAATTTGAGGCGTTCGCTAACCTGGTGAATTGTCCTACCTGGATTTCGGACCTATTCAACATGTTGAAGTTGATTATTGCCGAAGGGCACCGCGGGATATTCCATTGCATTGGAACAGAGCCCGTGTCCCGGTACGACTACGCAATGGCCATTGCGGAGGCCTTGACGATTGATCCCTCACTTATCAGACCCCTACAATTGGATTTTTCCAGAGATGTGCGACCTCCCGTAGTTCGGCTGGACGGCTCCAATACTTACAAAAAGCTGCAATATTTCCCGAAGACGTTGAAGCACAACCTACTTTTGTGCACTTCTTCTGAAAGTGACTCTTGGAAAAGCCAGATATAGACATGGGGTGGACTAAGGCCTTTACCTGGATAAGGTACGCGCTGCTGGGTTGGTTAGGGCTGGTCTTTCTGCTGTTATTGACATTGTCAATGAAGTCCAGGATGTATTACGATCAGGGATTCATGACCTATCTGGCCTATCTGATCAACGAACACGACTTTGTGCCCTACAAAGACCTGTTTGAATTCAATATGCCTGCCTCCTACTGGTTTCATATGGCGATGGGTAAGGTGTTGGGCTATTCGGATGTCGCATTGAGGGTGGCTCATGTGATTGTATTCACCCTCTTGATGGCGTTTATGTGGTTCATACAGCGACCAAACGGCAGACTGTATGCTTACGTGAGTTGCATGATCTTTGGTATCTTCTACCTGGAGCGAGGGGGATCACTTTTGTTACAACGAGATGCGCTGGCTATTGTACCTGTGGCAACTGCGGTCTTATTAAATACCAGGTCAATTCAAGGCATAAGGGATAGCTGGATACCCGGGATTACCGGATTCCTCTTTGCCCTGGCTGCTTTGATCAAACCCCATGCCGTGGTTGGCTTGCCTTTTGTGATGATCTACCAACTTTCAGAGGGCCATGGCCTTGCCAATTCCTGGAAGGTGTTGGCCCTGAAATTCCTGAGATTAAGCCTTTTCACCCTTGGAGGGTTCATACTGCCAATGGGTGTAGCAGCCTGGTGGTTGTGGAACATTGAGGCCTGGTCGTCATTTTTAGAAATCTTCTCATCTTTTGTTCCCGTCTACGCCAAGATCACCGGGAGTCTCACCCCTTTTGAGGGGAGCAGACTGGAATACCTGGTACGGCACATCATCTATTACCTGCGACTACAATATGGCAACCTGGCGCTCTATGCCTTGTTTGGCGTTTATCTCTTTCATGTGAGCACCAAAAACGAGTCGAATCGAAGGCGCGCGTACCTCCTGCTCTCGCTGGTTTTCGCGTATGCGGTGTATGTTGTCCTTGGTGGTAAATTTTGGGATTACCACTGGCTGCTGTTTCAATATTTTGCAGCGATGTGCGCGGCGTACTGCTTCACCGGCGATTCGGCCCCAGGGATTAATGCTAAGTCTGTGGCTCAATTCCTCTTTTTGCTGGTTTTTGCCATTGTTTCCACCTTGAAGCCTGCCTACAAGGGTCTTACGCATTTCAGAAGTGAACCCATCCCGCTGGAAGGGTCTGGCATAGAAAGCGAGGTCTACTATCGCAATGTGGAAGAGATCAGAACTTACCTCGAGGGCAATATGAACCCTGGGGATGCCGTCCAGCCCCTGGACTGGATCGTAGGTGGGGCGGTGCATGGCATGCTATTGGCCGGAGCTGTTCCTGCGACTCGCCACATCACCGATTACGAATTCTATTTTTATCCAACGAATCCTTACGTGCAGGAAATAAGGGCCAGTTTTATAAACGACCTGGTGTTGAAAAAGCCCAGGTTCATCATCAAATCATATTACTGCGAATTGTTACTAGAAAAATACACCAACGACAGCTTTCCGGAATTGGGGGAATTCGTGCAAAAACACTACAGTGAGGAATACAGCAGTGAATATTTCAAGATTCTCTTAAGAAACCCATGAGGCACAGTTATTCCGCTACTTCATCTACCAGTACAGAAAAAGGCAACCACATGAGCGAAAGACCCTGTATGAACTGTGGGCACAGAAGCTTAGAACCCTTTATTGATCTGGGGGACCAACCAAATGGAAACGTTTTTCCGTCAGCGGAAGAAATCAGCACCGAAGAAACTTACCCTTTCGTTATGTGTGTGTGCACCAATTGCTGGCAAGTGCAGCTTGAGACTTTCCCGCCGGTACATCAGATGTTCAGTCATCATCCCTATCTGACCGGACTCAATCAACCTGTGGTGGAACATTTCGAATCGCTTGCAAGGAAGGTTATCGATAAGTTCAATCTGGAAGCGAATAGCCTTGTTTTTGACATTGGGGCCAATGATGGCACCTTACTCAGTAAATTCCGGGATCTGGGAATGCGCGTGATGGGCATGGACCCCTGTCACAATACCAATCCCATCGCCAGCGACGCCGGGATCGACATCATCCGCGATTTTTGGAACCTGCAGAGCGCCAGAGAGCTTCGGGAATGCGGTATTCAACCAGATTTGATCACAGCCACAGCGGTTTTCTACCATGTAGATGACCTCCATAGCTTCATTCAGGGACTGGATGAGATCATGAGGCCTGAGACGGTCTTTTGCGCGCAGTGTGTGTATATAAAGGACCTCCTTGAAAATCTGCAGTTCGATCATTTCTATCACGAGCACACCACGATTCATGGAATTGGTCCGCTGAAGCAACTCTTCAGTAGGTATGGATTCCGGTTGCTTGACGTAGAGCTCACGCCCATTCATGGCGGGTCATTCATCCTTTATGTAGGTAGAGACAGCTCACATCACCCAACCAGTGGCAACATACAAAAAGTCATTGCAGCGGAAAGGGACGCGGGTTTACTACAACTTGAAACCTACCATTCGTTCACGCAGCAAGTAGATAAGAACAAAAAGGAAATGGTTCGGCTGCTACAAGAAATTGCAGCCTCAGGAAAGACAGTTTACGGATTAGGAGCACCTCTGAAAAGCAGCACCTTGTTGAACTACTTTGGCATTGGCCCCGAGTGGGTTCAGCGGATTGTAGACGTTAACCCGCAAAAAGTGGGTCGATTCTCTCCTGGCACGCACATACCCATAGTTCACGAAGATGAGCTTGAGCAGCTACCGGATTTTTTTCTCGTATTGACCTGGAATTTCCTTGACTTTTTCATGGACAAATACCAGGATTACCTGGAAAATGGCGGCAAGTTCATTGTACCCCATCCCAAGGTCAAAATCATATCAAAGTAGTCGCTGATGTCAGAAAAAGCCGAAATAGGTAAGGATATAGACGGATATTCACGAGAATACGAGAAGTATAAGACCTTTACTGATAAGCACTTTCGATACGATTATGGCATGTTCAAAATTCCAGTCGATGCGCGTGTTGTTGATATAGGATGTGGATTTGGAGACCGTATCGAAATCCTCACCGACATGGGCTATGCCGATGTGGCGGGCGTGGAAATCGACGAGTACATGGTGAAGAAGGCACAGCAAAAGGGGCTGGATGTGAGGTTAGGAAGTCTGCAGCAAACGGGTCTTGAAGATGCATCATTTGATGCTGTCATGGTAGAAAATGTATTCCATCACATTTCGGATTATGAGCAGGCATTGGATGAAATGTGGAGAATCTTAAGGCCGGAGGGAACCCTCTCATTCATAGAACCGCACTTCTCGATTTTCAGGGACCTACTTGATTTTATGACTTTTCGAACACCCATCAGGAAAATATTAAAAGGTCCCTGGGCCTTGAGACATCGCGTGATGGGCCTGGAGTTTGAGTCTGGTATGTACCCCCTTTGGAGAGAGAGTCAAACACGGTTCTTCAATTACCTTTCTTCGAAGTTTGAAATCACCATGCACAAAAAGAACATGTGGTTTGTATTTGTCACGGCAAAGAAAAAGCCTGTTTTGTAGGATTTACGCACTCAGTTTCCATGAAGGCATTGGCAACACCATCTCCACACGACAGCAGCCCACACCGCTGGGTGGACGTGATCAGGTACGTGATAATTGCCTCCCTATCCATGGTTTTTGTGGTGATGCTGATATCTTCATTGTATCAGGAGCAAATTGGGGATGCAGTCTATTTACACTACCTGACCTATCTGTTTGATCGACACGCCTGGGTACCATACAGGGATGTGTTTACCATCAACTTACCTACTACCTACCTATTTCATTTGGGTGTAGGTAAGTTACTGGGCTATACCGACATGGCACTTACGTGGGCTCATGTCTTCATGCTCGCGGCTCTCCTTGGCGTCACTTACCTCGTACTTCGATCTTTTGGCAAGGTGTCGGCCCTGGCGGGATGCTTGCTCTTTGGGTTGATTTATTTGGGATTCGGACCGGTTATGCGACTGCAGCGGGAGTTCATCGCGCTTATTCCGATCGCCGTTGCTGTCTTGCTGGTCTGTAAACCCAGGTCCGGACCTGCCCCACCCCGATTGCAGGCCTCCCTCGGTGCTTTATTGGGTGCGGTGGTCTTCATCAAACCGCACCTGATCATTGGGCTGCCTTTTCTGGTGTTGTTCGGCTGCGTTTCATCCTTCGCTGATTTTCAGCACAGGCGCAAATTGCTCCATAGCTTCCTGCATGGTGCCTGGTTCGCCGCTATAGGTTTTGTGATTGTCGTAGCACTACCGCTGCTTTGGCTTTGGAAGACCGATGGGCTGGAGGTCTTTTGGAAGATCACATCGTCCTACACGCCACTTTACGCACGAATGTCCGATGACCTTGTATTTCGGGAAGGTAGTGATCGCATTCTGCATGTCTTGAAAGGATTGGCACAGGTCAAGTCCTTCAGTATTCTTGGCTTTGCAGTAGTCTTCAGCACTTTTACCATCGTCAGAAGTAAAGCCACTTTCGCAGTGAAAAAACGTATCATGCTGCTGTTGCTGCTCACGATACTCTACGCATTTACAGTTGTAGTCGGAGGCAAGGTGTTGTCCAATTACCTCTTGCCGTTCCTGTATTTTGCCAGCCTGGGCGCTGCCTTGCTGCTGGGACTGACTTCACAAGCCTACCGCATGCGCCTAGCCGCCTTGCTGATTTTCGTGGTCGTCTTGCTTTCTGTGCTGAGGATGCCCTATAGTTTGTTCCGCTATAAGCGTGAAAACCAGGAATGGATACCCCCCAGGTATCCTATGGAGTCTACCATAAAGGAGCGAAAGGATGAAATCCGTGCCTACCTGGGCGCAAACCTTCTGCCTGCGCATACTGTGCAGCCCCTGAGCTGGATAGGCGGTCCGATTGAGGCGATGCTTGCTGTCAGGGCAAAACCGGCAACACCTTACCTATGGGATATGTGCTTCTATCATCACGTCTCAAACCCCTACATTCAATCGCTCAGAACCCATTTCCTGGAAGCACTTGACGCCGCGCCACCGGAATTCATCATCCAGGTTGACCATTACGAGCTCCAGGGTCCGGATACTTCTACTGAGTTCGGAAGACTGACTACTTTCCTTCAGCAGAACTACGAAATAGACCACCGCGGTGACCATAATCTTGTGATCTACAGAAAAAAACGGATGGAAGGCAAATTGAGCACAGATCCTGATTCTCTTGAGAAATAACCCCGCCTAGCTTGAAAGTATCCCTCATTATCCCTTTTAGAAACGAAGAAGCGTATGCCAGCCTAACGCTTGGCGAAGCACATGCTTTCTTAACGCGAGAGCGGGTGGACTTTGAACTCATCGCCGTCGATGACAGCACCGACAATACCTGGCAAATCATCAGCACTTTCCAGGAGAAACATGATAATGTGCTGATAACCAAAGGCGGAAATCCCGCTGGCTATGGAACGGCTTTAAGAAGAGGCTTTGAATTGGCCACCGGCGAGATCATTATTCCCTTCAATGGGGATTTCAGCGATTCGCTCGAGGACGTCATGGCATATATCCACCTGATTGAAGGAGGGTATGACATGGTCTTCGGTTCACGATTTTTGCCTGGTGCCAGCATCAGCGGTGGGCCTACGCTGAAGACAGCACTTTCAAAATGGGGCAATCGGTTCATCCAGTTGTTGTTCGGCATTCGTTGTAATGACATCACGAATTCCTTCAAAGCCTATCGCAGGGAAGTTTGGGAGACGATTAGTCCACGGCGCATTGACACCACCCTGGTGATAGAATTGGCCTTGACGAGTATACTTCGGAAATTCAAATACACAACCATACCTGTAAGCTGGTCTGGCAGGGCCTATGGGCTGTCCAAAATGTCAGTGCTTCGAGTGATCCCTCGCTATTTGCGGCTCATCTTCGAGATCCGATTGGGGCGGCTTTGAAGCTTAGCGTGTGAGGCCACTGGCATCAAGATCCAAATCTCTTACGCCATCGATATAGACGGTATTTTGCCTTGGCCCTTAACCTGCGGCGCAGCGTCAGCCACATCAACTTCAAATAGAAAAAGGGAAATCGAAGTACTACCCTGAAATATTGTATCCAGGTAATATCCTTCTTGGCCAGGAGTAGTCCTGCCCTTGCTTTCTTGACAAAGAGGTGCTCTTCGCGACTGGTAGCCAGCTGTTCCAGGGCTTTCCAAAATAACAGCCTGTGATCGATGGTCTGTACGGAGGTCGTCGATTCCAATCCATGCAAGCGGTAGTATGCACCATACCATGGCACCACCTTAAACACATAATTGCCTTTGCTCAACTCAAACCATAGGTAGGTATCTTCCCCGGAGCTCACTGGCAGCTCAGGTGGAAATCGGTGATGAAGAAACACTTCCTTGCGATAGGCAAAGGCATTCACCAGCGGATAGTACATCAGAAAGTACATGGACTTTTTGCTCGTCTCAAGCCAATGGAGGTGGGTGTTGGCATCATTTACCTGCCCCTGCCGAAGGAAGTTGCCCTGATCCCATAGCATTTCATCATCAATGAGCGCTGTTCCCTTACAGGCCAGGATATGCACTTCAGGATACTGTGTGAAGAAATCATGGGTGCGTTGCAACATATCGGGCACTAACTGATCATCGTCGTCCAAAAAGATGAAGAACTCGCCCCTGGCATGGACTATCCCCGTGTTTCTGGCTGCCGAAACCCCTTCATTCATGTCCTTGTGAATCACCTGGAAGTGCGGGTTTTGATCAGCGATCAGGTCCAGGTCCCGCGCAATTTGCTCTTGAGAGCCATCATCTACAAGGATGACTTCAAAATCCGTATGGGTCTGATCAAGACAAGACGCGAGTGCGTCCTCCAGGAAGGTGATTCGGTTGTAAACAGGTACAATGATGGAGAATTCCGGCATTCCGACACTAAGGTCTAAGCAATATGCGTAATATAGGTCCGGCGAAGCTATATATTTGGCGCTTCACATTGTATAGATAGACCGGCCCCTTGACGAATCTTCTTTCTGGTTTTTTGTCGTATCTCAATAGTCGACAGCTAGCGTCGATACGCCTGTACATTGGCAAAGCGCATCTGTGGCAATGGTGGCTCCTGATTTTCGGGACCGCAATCCTGGCATTCTTCGAACTTGCCCTGGTGTCAACCATCCCGATCTTCACCAGCTTGATTCTGGAAGACCAGTCTGAAACTAACGGTTTCCTGTTTATCCCCCCTGTCAACAGAAATGTGCTTTTGATCCTCATGCTGGGATTGACGGTTATACGCTTTTTCATGCAAATCTTCATCACGAAAGTAAGTCACAGGTTCTTCAGTAAAATCTATACGGAAACGGTCATGACCCTCAATTCGGGCTACCTGGGCATGGGCTACTTGCGTTTCAAGCAACTCGATTTGGCTTCGGCTGTCAGAAACTCCACCCTTACCGTCAGAAATGCCACCTTTGGCGTGGAACGATTCTTCGAAGCCAGCAAAAGTTTGATATTGATCATTGTACTGGTGTTTGCCCTGGGCATTTATGACATCACCTCCCTGGCTATCGCCTTTGTAGCTTCGCTGCTGGTGATCTTCCTACTGAGAATTAACAAGCGGCCCACAGTTGTGGCAGGACAACGTGCACACGACGCCCAGGCACTCATGCAGAATCTGATCTCCGAGTCGTATCGATCCTTCAAAGAATTGAAATTCAACAACAACATCGATTTCTACCTCAAGAACGTGGGGAGCAGTGTACACACCTACTACAGCAACTTCTCCATATCCCGGATGCTGCCCAAATTTCCGGTCATCTACATGGAATCCGCAGTTTATCTGATCATCACCCTGGGATTCGCCTATTGGAGCGTAGTCCTGGGCAACAGTGGTCGGGATATCCTGCCGACGGTGGTTTTTTACCTTTTTGTGATCAGGAAGTTGCTGCCTGCTTTCAATGAAGTGATGCACTACTCCCTGGATTTCAGGGTAAATCAACCCGCTATTGAGGAAATCAATAAGGAAAAGGAGAAGATCTCACAGTACCGCGAGGCACTCCCCGCCAGTGAGCCACTGATCTTCGATGAGATCATCCTGAAGGATGTCACTTTTGGCTATAAGCCCAACGAAACGACGCTTAAGGACATCAACCTGACCTTGAAGAAAGGAGAAAGAATTGCACTCATGGGAAGGTCTGGCTCTGGTAAAAGCACACTCAGCGAGATCTTCGCCAGCCTCATTGATCCGCAACAGGGCTCATTTCTGGTGAATGGAACCTCCTACCCTTCGTTGAAGCCCTTCCGTACTGAAATCGGCTACTTACCCCAATCCTTCTACGTGTTTTCGGGTACGCTATTGGAAAACATCCTGCTTTCAGACGCATCCCCGGATCAGCACAAACTCGAGCGTTGCCTCGAGGCCTCGATGGTCAGTGAGTTCCTGCCAGATCTGGAAGACGGCCTACAAACCAAACTGGGAGAGCAAGGTAATCTACTCTCGGGAGGACAAAGACAAAGGGTGGCACTGGCACGCGCGTTGTACAACGACCCTCAGTTATTGATATTGGATGAGGCTACAGCTTCCTTGGACAAAAAAATTGAGCAGGAAGTACTGCTGAAGATCCGAAAGCATTATCCCAACCTGTCGATACTCTTCGTCACCCATCGGTTGGAAGCCGTCGAAGGCTTTGATCGTAGGTTGAGTCTTGAGGATGGGGTATTGACCGCAGTCTGATCCGCATCGGGGATCTAACTCAAAAGTGAGGACATTCTATCACTCAAGCCGCATGCTGCCGCTGAGCCCTTCGCTAAAGGCCGCCACACGCCGAGGAGATGAGGATAGCAAAAAGGTCATATCATGCTGTGCCGTCTGTCACCCTGAGCTCGGTCAAAGGGTCAATCAGACGGGTGAAAATGTCATCAGAAAGCGCTCCCCAGCGACTTCGCAGAAGTGAAGCGCGAGGGCCCGACTCGCCGCCCGTGACACAAATCGACGAAGGAGATTCATGAAGGCCGATAGAGCAAACAACAACTCTGAGTAATCACACGTTGCCGTCTGTCACCCTGAGCTCAGTCGAAGGGTCAATCAGACGAGGTGAAAATGTCATCTGAAAAAGCTCCCCACCCACTTCGCAGAAGTGAAGCCCGAGGGCCCGAGTAGCCGTCCGCGACACAAATCGACCCAGGAGATTCATGAAGGCCGATAGAGCAAACAACAACTCTGAGTAATCACGCGTTGCCGTCTGTCACCCTGAGCTCAGTCGAAGGGTCAATCAGACGAGGTGAAAATGTCATCTGAAAAGGCTCCCCCAACCACTTCGTAGAAGTGAAGCGCGAGGGCCCGACTAGCCGTCCGCGACACAAATCGACTAAGGAGATTCAGGAAGGCTGATGAAGGCAAGCAACAGCTCTGATTAATAGCGCCTCAGGAAAAGGCTCCGTGCCCCGGTAGCAGCCAGTTGGGCTGCAGGACAGCAAAATGGTCACATCATGCTGTGCCGTCTGTCACCCTGAGCCCAGTCGAAGGGTCAATCAGACGGGGTGAAAATGTCATTAGAAAGGGCTCCACCACCACTTCCAAATCATTCAATAACTGATCTACGGCTTTTGCTTCCTGGTCACGCCCTAGTGCCTCCAGGGCTCTTTTCTTCCCGCGGAGTGCTTTCACACGATGTGTTCGTTGCTCCAATGATTGGTCAAACAAACCCAATGCTTCTTCGTGGCGACCTTGCGTCAGTAGCCATTCACCATATTGCTCATAGGATGGCAGCGCAATGAATGGAGGGCCAGGATCATAGCCTACCTCCTGCTCCAGTGCCACTGCTTTTTTTAGCCACATCTCCGTTTGCTCGGTATCATCTTCGACTTGCGCCTTCAAAGCTTCCATCTGATATAAGACCACCTGCGTGCGCTTGATGCTCTCTTCGTCAGGGGCATAACGTGTAGGTCCGGCACTGCACAAGGCCACTCCTGCCTCGGTCACCTGAAGCTTCGCCACCTCAAGGTGCTGCGACAGTGATTCGATCTGAGCACCAATGGCCGTTGACTCCTGGCGGTCATACGCGAGCAAGCTCTTCAGGAAATGAACTTTTGCCTTGCCCTCCATCCCTATCCGCAGTGCATTGAGATCTACTTCCTGGAATTCCAGACTATCTGGCCAGACCCCTGACTCTATGCGCTGCTGATTCTGCATCATGATCACATAGCTCTTGTCTGCTGTGCCATCCTGGTGATAGCCAATCATCTCCTCCAGCAGTGTAGCTGCCTTATCATATTGGCCCAACTGCAGGTAGCCATAGTGCAGCCAGGCCATGGAGTGATATCCACGGCTATTGCCGCTAAGTCCTTTACGTTCCATGCGGTTAATGCTCGCCTGGTAGGAATCAGCATTCGAGCTTACGACTTCCTTCCACATCCCCAGGGCCACGTAGATGTGTGAAGGCATGTGCAGGGCGTGTGCCGCATCCGGTGCCACTTGAGCGTATTGATTTGCTGCTTCAATGGCCTCCAGCGCATATTGAGGGTCGTCATTGGCGTGAATCATGTAATGCAATGCGCCAGGGTGTGTGGGGTTTTCCGCGATGATGCTAGCAGCCACTTGCGACGACAACGAAAGGTTCTCCCGGTTGTTGTAATCAGCCCACATGAGCCCCAAGGCATAGAAAGCCGCCACTTCCTGGTTATCCGGACGGCGTTCGTATACCGATTTCATGTGAGCAACGTAACGTTCATTACGTTCACGCAACTCCCCTTCTCCAAAGAGCAGTTCTATGCCTTGCCAAAAATCTTTTTCCATATCGTCATCGAATCGATCGAGACGTTGAGATTCCGTGTCCCCCACTCGGGCCATGATGGCGCGTCCGGCTTCCAGGTTCTGCAGGCCCCAGAGGGCTTTGTAGTGTGTCATGGCCAGGCCCCAGTACACCATTAGTTCCGTGGAGTCCTGGGCCAGGGCTTCTTCGAAAGCAGTGCGAGCATCATCATATTCGAAGCTATGGAGCAAAAGCAGTCCCTTATCAAAGCCCGGCTGGGCTTCCTCCGAGATGGTGAAGGGATGACGCAGGTCCCCCAATTGGGAAGCAGGGGCTTCAGAGGTAGAAGACTGAGGCTGTGAACAGCCAATGAGGATCAGAAGGCAAACAAGGTATTTCATAGGTTGCAATGGCAAATTCAAAGTGGTAAGATAAAGGCTCCGGCCGGATTGGCCATGAACGACCCTCCGTCTGGTACGTCTTTAGGCTTTGGGGACCTGGGCTACGTCATTACCCTGAGCTGGGTTGATGTGTTGTATGTCTGCCACCTTCAACTAAGTCGAGGTGTGGCACCGCTTTTCATCATGAGCTCAGTCGAAGGCTTGTGCCGTCTGTCATCCTGAGCTCAGTCGAAGGGTCAATCAGACGGGGTGAAAATGTTATCAGAAAGACCTCCCCAACCACTTCGTGGAAGTGAAGCACGAGAGCTAGCGTGGAACTTTTAGGTTTAATTTTGATCGTTAGCATGTCTTTCACCATTTAAGCCATCTGGCCTTTGCCCGCAATAACGGACAGAATCAACCGAAATTCCGGGATCTCCGAGCCTTCTTCTTCCCACTTTTTGAGGCCAAAAAGTGGGCATCTCGATAGCCATCGGGAGCCTTCGGAAAATTATGTAGCCCGCGGCCTTGGCTCACCCACAGCACATTCCGATAGAATATCGGACCCCCTCACAGCTCCCAACACGGCCATTGTCGCTCAAGCCTCCCGCCATTTTCCTGGCCCCCACCGCCTTTCTGATACCATTGGTCAATAACAATTCATGAAGCATTCAAATATTGCAAACACTATGAAACTTCCCCTAGAAAACGCTCACCAACCACTTCGAAGAAGTGAAGCGCGAGAGCCGGACAGAATAGCGCCGTGCCGTCGGCGAGCCTCTGGCGGCCGATGGGGGGTGCGTCGGCTCCCGATAGCTATCGGGTTTGGTTCCTTTTCACTGCGCCTTGGCAAAGCTTCAGCGGAGCAAGGTCAATAGAAAAGGCTAAGCCCCCCGGTCACAGACTGTCCGGCTAGAGGACAAAAAAGAACATGCTTACCTCTTGCCTTTTTTCAGCATCTATGCGAACCATACACGAGAAAGACCTCTCGTACCCTCGAGTTGACAAAGATTCCGGTATTGCCGCATTTGTGCCGTTTACCATGCAATTGTTCTAGGCAAACCGGAATGACGGTATTCTTTTTCGCATCACTCTACATGGGGATGTGAAGTGTTCCAGGAAGCCCGTAATAAATATGTTGTCACCTCGACGCGAGGAGAGGTCTTCCTTGTCCACTTAAGCTACTCCCTTCAGAGTCACTCCCAGAGGACTCTGAGCTAAAGTCAAGGCATATTTCCACCGTGCTCTTTGACATGTTCCATAGGGCATGTTGAAGCACAGATAAAAGGTGATTTCTATCACGAACTAAATGGCAACCGGAATTACTCACTCCCTCTGAACTAGCTCCAAAAAGGCCGGCCACAACCAACTTAAGATTTACTGATTGCCTTCCATAGCCTCATCCCCCCGGAGATTACCAGCAACACAACAAAACCAACAATTCCACCAGTGAGGAATTCGAACAAAATACCCGGTACAGGTATGCTCTCCTCCAGGTGGTGGAAGAAGGACAGGTTGTGAACGAATAGCCCTCCCGATACCAATAAAAGCGCGATGGTACCGATGACAGATAGGCCTTTGATCACCATCGGTAAAGCCTTTACTAAAAGGATCCCGACTTTGTCGGAAAAGGTATTGTCTTCAGGATTTAATCTAATCAGCCTGAACCCAAAATCATCCATACGCACAATCAGCGCCACAATGCCATAAACACCGACTGTGGCCAGCAGCGCAATGAACGAAACGACGGGGATTTGCACTTTGAGTGCTTCGTCGGAAACAGCCCCCAGCGCGATGATTACAATCTCAACAGAAAGGATGAAGTCTGTGATAATCGCTGACTTCACCTTTTGCTTTTCGAGTGCCAGGATCTCTTCTTCTTGCAGGCCTTGGGCTGTCGGATGCTGTGGGTCATGGGCATGCGGTACAAAGAACTCATAGATCTTCTCAGCGCCTTCATAAGCCAGGTACAAGCCCCCAACAATGAGTATCACCGTAATGGCGACTGGAAATAGCGCACTGAGCAAGAACGCAAAGGGCAAAATGATCACTTTATTGATGAGAGATCCTTTGGTGATGGCCCACAATACTGGTAGCTCACGGGAAGAGAGGAAACCAGATGCTTTCTCGGCGTTCACCGCGAGGTCATCACCCAGGATACCGGCAGTCTTCTTTCCGGCAACCTTACCCATGGTTGCCACATCATCCATGAGCAATCCGATATCATCCAACAGCGCAAATATTCCAGAAGGCATATGTATAATTCTTTGAGCC
This sequence comes from Cyclobacteriaceae bacterium, assembly GCA_965601475.1. Classification (GTDB taxonomy): domain Bacteria; phylum Bacteroidota; class Bacteroidia; order Cytophagales; family Cyclobacteriaceae; genus JAWPMT01. The sequence continues at coordinate 5,864,951 of OZ271832.1, forward strand.
GCTAAAATATGGGAGAAACAAAGACCCAGCTACCCTGCGCTGACAGAATAACTAATGAATGCGGGACGCCGACAACATCAGCGATGTCTCGTCATGGCCTACTGCATTGAAGCTTTGGACCAGAGGGTGAATCCCCCACCACTTCTTAGAAGTGAAGCGCGTAGGCCGACCAGCCTTCCGCGACACAAAATCTACGAAGGAGATCCACGAAGGCCGATAAAAGCAAACAACAACTCTGAGTAATCGCGCCTTGCCGTCTGTCACCCTGAGCCTAGTCGAAGGGTCAATCAGACGGGATGAAAATGTCATCAGAAAGAGCTCCTCCACCACTTCGCAGAAGTGAAGTGCGAGGGCCAGACAGAATAGCGCCGTGCCGTCGGCGAGCCTCTGGCGGCCGATGGGGGGTGTGGGAGACTGCAAGGATGAAGGACTGGCCGTCCGCCATGATTCTGTCTTGTCCCGATAGCTATCGGAATTGGTTCCTTTTCATGCAGCCGGCCAGGCCAAAGGAAAAGGCTACCCGCGCCGGTAACAGCCCGTCCGGCTCAAGGACAAAGAACAGGCTAGACGCAGTCTAACCTCCTTATAATCATCGGAAAACTCCACCTCCAACTCCTCCAAAAAACCTCCCAACAAATGATTATCTTCGGTATTCTCAAGTTCAAAAAGGAATCAAAGGTTGATCCCAGCAAAGACCAGACATGTTCCCCTCTCCTTGTCCAAGTACGAGACAAGGATCATCGTCATTTCATTTCTGTTTCTGGTAGGTCTTGCCCTCTTGAGGTCGGCTCAGAACTACCTGAAATACGCCGCTACGGTCGACTACTTCTCGATCCCCCTTACCCTGCTCTTCAACTTTATCGTGTTCTCGAGCTTCGTACTCTTCACGCCCATCATCATTAGGCTGACGCAGCGATTCCCTTTGGCTAAACATCAGCTCGGAAACATAGGGATCCACATCGGATTGAGTCTGGGCTTGGTTTTGCTTCAGATGCTGCTCTGCAACCTGATATTGTACGTTATTGACCTTTCTTCCTCTCCTATTTTTCCTGTCTTCATCAAGAAATACCTGACAGGATTCATCCAGTTTCACCTGCTGGCTTATTGGATCATCCTTTTGTTCATCAGCCATAAACAAAGGCGCGAGACACAGCCAAAGTACCTGGAACGGTTCGTCATCAAGGACGGCCACTTCACCACGACTGTGGCGCGTGATCAAGTACATTGGATTGAAGCCTTGGACCATTACCAGAAGCTCCATACTGACACAGGCTTCTTCCTCTACAAGGACACGATGGCCAATCTGGTGAAGCAACTACCTGATGACCAATTCATGCGTATTCATCGGTCTGCCATTGTCAATACCCAACATATCAAGGGGCTGCGGCGGGCTGACCAGCAACTCCTGGTGAAACTCGAAAATGGCGAGGAAGTAGCTGTAGGAAAATCCTACCGCAGCAAGGTTCAAGCTCTTTTTTGACGGGCCTTCACGAAAGAATCCGATCCGTTTACGAATCAAGGGTTATCCATTCCAACTCATCCTGGCCGGTGACGTCTATTTGCCATCATGAGACCAATGATGATCATCAACTTCCTGGTTGTATTGCTTTTTCGATGTGCACCTGAGAAGAGTACCCAATACCTGAAAGAAGTTGAAGCCATTGACCGGTGGCTGCAGACTACCAAAGTGGAGTCGGATGGATTCTTGATCTGGCCAGATGCCCTTGACATGCCTGAGCAGGTGACCAACTCCATATCCAGTGGTGTGGCTGGCAAGCTGCTGTTTTACCTTCAAGCCCACCGGGAAACAGGGAATATCAGGTACCTGGAAGAAACCCGGTTAGCCGCCCACTACCTCCTTGAGCACCTCCCACAAAGAAAGGATTCCCTGGATCAGCGGTCCTTGGCGTTTAGTCCCTATGGCAATGTCTGCGGGGCTGCCTTCGCCCTTCTGGAGGCGCATGGCGACTTAGGAGATCCTGGCTTCCAAGAGGGTGCTGAACATATATTGGATCTCGTCAAATTCTATGCACGGAACAAAGAAGATACCCTCTCCTGGGATCTTGGAAATGACGTGCTGGGAGGTCTGGCCGGAACCGGTTTATTCCTATTACATGCCGGAGAAAGGCTTGGCAGAGAAGACCTGCTGATTATGGCGAAGCAGGCCGGTAACACCCTGATATCCAGGGCAAATAAGGATAATGGTTACAGTTGGAAAAGAGGGCAAGACGACTCACCAGGCCACTTTTGACTTTCCTAGAGCATTCCTGGGTGTAATCAGCGCACTTTTCAAACGTACGAGCCCACTTTTGACCCCCATCAGTGCATCCTTAAGCCTTACCATTCTATTATTGACCCTACCAATGCATTCTTAGGTCTAATCAGTTCATTCCTGACCCTCACCAGTGCACTTTTGACTTTCCGAGAGCATTCCTGAGTCTAATCAGTCCATTTCTGAGCCTACGAATCCATTCTTGACGCTACCAGCTCATTCCTGAAGTGAACAAGTCCATTCCTAATTCTCTCCAGCGCATGGCTACTATTATCGGTCTATGTACCATTTTGGCCAATCCATGGGAGCAATTTTTCGCAATAGACGAAAATGACCACCATCTCTGGTGAAATACTGTACCTCCATCACCTATTCAGCCGCCTACTTTCGCCTCCAAAAAAACACTATGCCTACACTTACTGACAAATTGGAATCCGCACGCCTACTCATTTTCAACAGCCGGGACCCGCAAGTGGTCATCTCTCTCCAGGTCCTGGGACTCGACGAGGCCTACCTCTCCCAAGGAGAAACTCTCTACAACGACACCATCCGACTGATGGATAACCAACGCAAAGAATACCAGGAACAAAGCCAGGCCTTTGATACCTTCTACCTGGAAAAAGACGATGCCGAAGCAGCCTACAACCGGACCGTCAAGTTGGTCAAGCTGCTCTCCCGTAACGACAAGGACCTCCAAAACCGCCTACGCCTCACCGCCGGCCAGGTCAGCCGCATCGAAGTGTGGATAGAGACCGCCATAGACTTCTACAACCGGGTACTCAATGAAAAAGACTTTGTCGATTCCCTGAATCGATTCAATCTTACACCCGAGCGCCTCAATGAAGAAAAGGAGGCCATCCTGCAGCTGCGCACCTTGCGCAATGACGCTATTCGTGAGAAAGGTCAGGCCCAGGAAGCTACCCGCCTCCGCAATGAAAAGCTCGACGAACTGGACGACTACTGCCGCGAACTCAAAGGCCTCGCCGAACTCGCCCTCGAAGGACAACCCCAACTCCTGGAAAAACTCGGCGTCTTTGTGAGGTCATGAACACCAAAGTCTCTATTCACATGGGAGCCCAATACCACAAGACATGGCTTGAAACTATCTAGGGGTGATCCGCTATTCACTTGGAGATCTATTGGCATCTAAAGAAGAGAAAATGCCCACAACTTACAGAAACCGTTACCAGTTGCTAATAAAATGATACTGACTATTGCCTATCTACCAATTCACATAAATAGCACGATTCATTTTAGTTTTGTGAAGACAATTAAACATGCCTCATAGAAGAAGCGCTTGTGAATCCATCATCAGCAAACGTTGTCCACCATATAGCAAAACAGCCCTCAAAATCACATCGATAAAACTCTAGCCCATTTGCCCGATGGAGATATTCGCCACTTCAAGTTTGTCTTCAAGAGTATCAAGAAGCTCGGAGAGTGTTTCTATTTCAACTTCTGACAATCGGCTTGAGGTTTGACTTCGAGTAGAACCTTCAAGGGCCTTCTTCAACTCCTCTATTTCAGAGTTAATTTCATTCTTTTTTTTCGTTAATTCACTGTTCGGAGAATTTTCCGTTGACATCTGATTCTCCAAGGCTTCCAAGAAGTCTTCCAGCTTGCTTAGGGTTCTTAGGCCTTCGGTTTCCAATTTGTTCTTCTTCTCCAGCAGATTCCTTATTCTCGAATCTGTAATCTTTGCAATGTAAATTTCTCTAATCCCGTCTACTTCCTTCTTACACAAATCGCAATCAGGGAAGAGCCTTATCTGATTTCCTAAGGCAGCCACAGAAAGTTCTATAGCTGAGGTGAGGCGGGTGGTTTTTGAGAGTTCTGTGCTCAAATCGTTAATGGTGCCACGGAACTGGGCATTGTAGAGAGAAAGTTCATAGAACTCCAGTCTGTCGCTAATGTTCCTGTAAAGGCGAGTATTCTCCATTGCTCCCGAACCATCTGTATCCAAAATTGCTTTGGCGTTTTTAGCTTGGTTGAATGATTGGTAGTCAGTCCATGGTCTAATTTTAATTTCATCGATTATCACATTGCAACTATTCACATATGCAAGACGAGTATTGTTGATACAACTCTTGATAGCTTCGGCAAGATCTTTATAATGGTCTTCGAAAAGTTCGCCAGTCTTGTTGTTGGGAGAATACTTGAAATCATAGTATGTATCATAGGACTTAATGATTAGGTCGGTCTTCCCATCTCTTTCAGCTTCAACTCCTTCATTGATCCAAAGACTCTGCTCCAACAAACCAATCAAATAGGCCTCATTCCTAATCTGATTCCTACTCAAAAATCTTTCGTTCTCCTCTAAAAACGCTTTGTAGTCGTCTATTTCTTTTCGGGAGATACTGCATATCGCGGCAGGATCAAGGGTTTCCGAGGGCAAACCTCCAAGCGCCAGATAGTTTGAAAGTCCGATTTCTATTATAATATATGGATTCGCAAGGGGCTTTGTCTGAGCGCCGCCTGATTTCGAGTGAAGGGAGAGATATCCTTGCTGATCTTTGAGAACCAGATTTTCTGATCTCAAATCATCGCTATTAGAATGATAAAGAAGGACTTTGTAAGAAAAAGGCTTAATGTTCAAATCTCTAACATTAAAGGCTGGAAAAGAAGCCTTTACTTCCAGCGTTTGATCTTGTGCAAACTTCTTCACGACATCATCTACGAAGCTAGTAACATCCGTCAAAGAGCCAATTGGATTGGTTCCAATGAATGGCTTGTACAGGGATGTCAACTCTCCAATCAATGCTAATTTGTTCTTGGACACCCTTTTCGTGTAGCAAGACACCGAAGGAATACTGCTTCCATAAGCACTATAAGGTATTTTATTGACGAGGGTGAAGTCCTCAAGTAGTGACGAGGAGTAGGTGCCTTTCTTCTTCTCAATTATGAACAAAGGTGCCTTTATGTCTATTATATCCTTATTTAGAGTTGTGTAACTAAAGGATGACTCAACATAGAAGTACTTCACATTCAGAATCTTCCTTATATACTTCTTATCCTCAAATTTTCTTCTGTTCCTAAAGTAGAAAGTGGCTGTTAGGTAAGGGGACTCATTCAATGAAGGACGATTCGTTTCATCTAAATCCTCTTTGTTAACGCTAAATACCGAGGCAGATAATCGGGATTTGCCAAACTGGGCGAGTGCAGAGTTTGATAATAGCGCCAATGCGAGGAATATTATGCAGTAGCGAAGAGTTTTCATAGATGGAGATTTTCAAATAGAAAATTGGGTATTCAAAATGGAAAATGGAATACCCCTTTTTAGGTATTTTTCACTTGACGGATGTATTATCCGAAGAGGTAATTGCATTCTTTCTGTTACCTATCAAGATCTGTCTTGGATGAGTACCATTTTGGTGGAGATCGTGAGGTCAGTACTTCGTTGGCCGCAAAAGAAGCACTAATAAGGTTAGAAGCGACTTTTTCATGATATTGGAAATTGATTGCGGCAATTTCACGCTTGAAAGAGATTAGATCAATACCGGTAATCAGGTATTTTCCGGATGACGGATCTTGTTTATTGCTAATCGCAGATTTCATATGAAGCCGACTATTGCACTTTTCAAAGACCCACAAAAGCTCTAGCCATTTGCGGTCCCTGATATCCATTGGTGTAGAAGCAGGTGTGAAAGGAGATTTCAATCCCTGCGTACGATTGGTAAGAGATCCACTAACCCTTGGCCAATTCCTGTGTTAATTTAGCTTTTGCTGCAGCTACCACATCTGGGAGGCTTCTCCTCCCTCGACGTGACAAACGCGGCTCGAAGTGCGCCCTCACTTTTATCTACACATACCTCAGCCACCCTTTTCCATCGCTATCCACATTTGAACCGCAATGTCCATCTCCGCCATGGACACATTCCTCGCCAAAAGGGCAGGTCGCTTCCTCCCTCTTGCATAGGTGAAGGTATTCACGACGCCCTTCCTCCATGAGGTGATTGCTTTCTTCAAGGGACATAGCTTGCACTAAGAATGTGTATTCCTCGGGAAAGGAAAGCGTATAAGGTATGATGACTTCATAATGGTAGGCGTAGAATAGGATGCGCAGCCTGAAACAGAGTTCTTGCAAGTCCGATTCTTCCAGTTGATCTGCGGACGGGAAGGCCTCAGGGTTGATCTTCATCCATTGATGCACTGGTTTCTTAAAATAGACGGGAATATGTTGGAGTCTTTCAGGAACATCCTGGAGTACCACACCAGCAGGGTGAATGGTCTGCTTGGTATTTAAATGACGGTTTTCGTAGGATTGGCTGAGATCCTGTTTGAGCTGCTTGAGGTGATGACTTTGACCCATTTGCGCTTGGATGACTGTTGAGATTCAACATTAGCTACGCCAGGAATCACATTAGCGCCAATCTTGCTTACAGATCGGACATTTGAAATTCTGTAGGGTGCTTTAACTCTTTTCATTGTCGGCGCCCCTCAAGAATGGATGAGAAAGACCTCTCTTACCTTGAGGTGACATACTATTCGGAGCAGTTGAGGAACCAATTAGAGTATCGATATCAAGGTTCTGTTTAATAACCAAGCAACACACGATTGTCATGTTGAACCGAAGTGCAACGCAGGGAGACATCTTCCTTGTTAAGCAGGAAGATACTACTTGGCTCGGGACTTCTCGCTGCACTCGAAGTGACGTGGTTCTTTTCTCTTCCAGGCTTCAGATGAGCATTGTGACAAGAAACACCTCTCCTACCTCGAGGTGACATGGTGGTTTTGGAGGAGAATGCGGTGTTATGGCGATAGCCAGAGGGCCTTGTTCATTTTAGTGAAAGGACGTGACGATCAAGAAAAGCATAAAAATCTGTTTGAGTCCATTTGAACATTACTTTGGACTAGGGAAGCATGAAGTGGACGAGTTTTTTTTATGCCTTGAGCGCAAGGAAATTTCACGTTAAGAAATGAACACAGCCTTGACTTTTGTCTGCTTTTGGCGGTCCGCCGCGCGGTCAAGACAAAAGCAGGAAGAATCGAATTTCCTCCGATTTGTCATGTCGAACCGAAGTGCAACGCAGGGAGACATCTTCCTGGAAAAGAAGGAAGCTGCTACCTGGCTGGAGACTTCTCGCTGCACTCGAAGTGACGTGGTTCTTTTCTCCTTCCGCAGATCGAGATGCGGCTGTCACCCTGAGCCTGTCGAAGGGTAGACAGACTCAATAATGGAAAGCGAATGCACACACCTTGACTAGTCTTGGCCTATTTGAGGTTCCACTTCAGAAACCAGTGGAGAAGACCTTCTGTATCCTCGAGGAGCCAAGTTGGTTTTGGTCTATATGATCAAATCATCCGCAAGACTTGCGAGTAGCAATGTCAATAGCAAATAGCCCAGCAACTGGTGGAAATAGAAATAATTTCTGACCCAACCCGTCTGTAGATGTACACCCTCCAGGCTTTTGTCAAGGGAAATGATTGGCAATATCTTGTCCAGGGAATAAAGGAATCCCACACCTAGCTTCTGTTTATCCCTTTCACCACTAAAATGCAGGACCATCATCCCGATGCCAACAAATGCGAAAAGGATATACAAGATCCGGTTCTTCTTCTCGCCATATTCGGTAACGAGCCACATGAATGTCAGGAAAATACGCTCGCCACTGTACCAGGCACTTAGATTCTTCAGCTTCTCACCTGATTCAATCGCAACGGCTTTTGCCGCATCTCGTTTCCCGGCTGCCCGCAATATGGTGGCAAGTTGATCATAGGAGGATTTGAAATAAGGAGATTTGTCCAGCCACTGGATATACCAATCAGATTCCCGGTCCAGGAAATAGATGTCTTCATAGGTGAAGCCCCGTAAGTCGAGTGAATCCGGCCAGGTTCTACGCACGTCGAGGCTGTCAACCCACTTGGTCTCATTGTCCCTGATCAATCCGACGCTAGCGTAATTCAGGTCCAGAAAGGTGGTGATCGTATCCGATTTTTGCCAATGGGTTGGTGGTTTACCTCTTCTTTCATCAAATAACCAAAGGGACCCACCAATTTCTGCACCACTGGCCACCACCGTGGATAGCAACGAACCATCGAGCCTCAAGTCTCCAGCGGTCGTGATATTGGCTAACCTAAGTTCACCGCATATGGTATCGTCCCGGATGAGCACATTGCTTCCGAATTTGGATCCGTTCATGTCTAGTCCCTTATGAAACGTGCAACTCCCAACGCCTACCAATTCCCGGAAACTACTCGAGCCAAACGAAGCGGCGCTGTAGAAGATGGTGCTGTCGAAGAACATTGAGGTAGAACTCATTAGAAACCCATTTACCCCACCAATATGAGTATTCAGGACGTTGAAGTGGCCCTGGATTTCAGTCTGAAAAAGTAGAAGAAATGTTAAAAATGATTCGCTAACATTCAAGTTGCCCTTGACTTCTCCTTGATTGAAAACCAATGCGAGTGTGTCACTGAGTACATTACAATCATTCTGAATACTTACAGAATTCATTAGAATAACCGATCCCTTTAGGTTATGTAGACTCAGCTTGTCTAGGGTCGAATTGCTGAGGCTTATTGAATCAAAGTCGGCAAGTTCGATAATCAACAAGTCCTGATTGATACGGGCACCATTAAGGTCTACGTCTTCAATGTCCTTGGATAGTGAAATTTCAAAAGAACCCTCAGAAACCATTTTCATGGCATCTAGCCTCTGGATCGCTGAATTCTGAATGATCGTGGCTCCTTCAATTTTGCTGTTTCTCAATACCAAAGTGTCTATCCCCGGCCTGCACCCCACCAGCCGCAGATTCCCTCTAATCAAGCTGCCCGTTAGATCAAAATATGGCCCTGAAACACTGTCTAGGTTGAGAATACCTGCACTCTCCAAATAGCGTAGGCTCACATCTTTTTTGAATTGGCTGCCGTCAAGTGAAAGATACGCTGAAAAGGTTGTTTGATACATCTTGACAGCAGAATGAAAGTAAGACTTGTCCAGCCACAATGGGAAGTCAATGATGTGATTGCTTAAGTCCAGGGGCCCCATGAACTGAGCGTTTAAAATGCGTATGCCAGTGATGGGAACCAGGGCTGACAAACTATCATTCGCCAGAATATCCTCTATGAAGGTTGACCTTATTCTGGGTTTTGGCCCGGTGGGCTCGCCCTTGAAGTCATAAAGATCTGCAATTTGACCAGCTTGTATCTTCTTCCAAACCCAATGCTCCGAAGGACCCCATTCTTGTTCCTGCGCAGTCAAACGAACTAAGGCAAAGAGGAATAGAAGACTGAATAAGGTTTTCATTTGGGAAAAATCTCAAGAACAGAAAGCGGTTGAAATTAACTGATTCACTGAAAATAGGCAAGGTCAGGAGATGGCAGGCAATATGAAGGAAATAAGGCTCAAAGTTTATCCAGAAAGACCTCTCGCACCCTCTAGCTAAAAATACGGTTTTAGATGGTATTCGAAGTAGGCCCTAGCGCCGTCGCATTGGTTTATTTCGGCTGTCACCCTGAGCCTGTCGAAGGGTAGACAGCACCTCATGATCGATAGAAGATTCACTAGCCCCATTTCCGCATATCTTGCCAGAAGATCGTTTCTAAGCGTAGTTTGTCGCTACTCTTCCCTACTTACGTGCTTTCATAGCACGATGGTAGAGGATCATCACAAATTGTTAAGTGCCAATCCTTCTCCATTGGAATAGAGGTGATATTGGAGCGTAGATACAATCTACGCTCAGTGGTGAATCTGCTACTAGCTCTTCGACATGTTCCGAAGGGCATGTCGAAGCACAGATAAAGAGGGATTTGTAATCCCGGAACTAGCATATGAGAGCCGTTCCATTCTTCAAGCATACTATTTGACAAGAAAGACCTCTCGTACCTCGAGGTGACATGGTGGTTTTGGAGGAGAATGCGGTGTTATGGCGATAGCCAGAGGGCCTTGTTCATTTTAGTGAAAGGACGTGGCGATCAAGAAAAGCATAAAAATCTGTTTGAGTCCATTTGAACATTATTTTGGACTAGGGAAGCATGAAGTGGACGAGTTTTTTTTATGCCTTGAGCCCAAGGAAATTTCACGTTAAGAAATGAACACAGCCTTGACTTTTGTCTGCTTTTGGCGGTCCGCCGCGCGGTCAAGACAAAAGCAGGAAGAATCGAATTTCCTCCGATTTGTCATGTCGAACCGAAGTGCAACTCAGGGAGACATCTTCCTGGTTAAGAAGGAATACACTACTTGACTGGAGACTTCTCGCTACACTGGAAGTGACGTGGTTCTTTTCTCCTTCCGACAGATCGAGATGCGGCTGTCACCCTGAGCCTGTCGAAGGGTAGACAGCACCTCATGATCGATAGAAGATTCACTAGCCCCATTTCCGCGTATCTTGCCAGAAGATCCTTTCTAAGCGTAGGTTGTAGCTACACTTTCCTATTTATGTGCTTTCATCGCACGATGGAAGATGATCATTAGAAATTGTTAAGTGCCAATCCTTCTCCATTGGAATAGAGGTGATATTGGAGCGTAGATACAATCTACGCTCAGTGGTGAACTTTGCTCTTCGACATGTTCTGAAGGGCATGTCGATGGACAGACAAAGAGGGATTTTCAATCCCGGAACCGAAGTGCAACTCAGGGAGACATCTTCCTGGAAAAGAAGGGAGCTGCTACCAGGCTCGGGACTTCTCGCTACAATCGAAGTGACGTGGTTCTTTTCTCCTTCCGACAGATCGAGATGCGGCTGTCACCCTGAGCCTGTCGAAGGGTAGACAGCACCTCATGATCGATAGAAGATTCACTAGCCCCATTTCCGCGTATCCTGCCAGAAGATCGTTTCTAAGCGTAGGTTGTAGCTACGCTTTCCTATTCATGTGCTTTCATAGCACGATGGTAGATGACTTTGCTCTTCGACATGTTCTGAAGGGCATGTCGAAGGACAGATAAAGAGGGATTTTCAATCCCGGAACCGAAGTGCAACTCAGGGAGACATCTTCCTGGAAAAGAAGGAAGATGCTACTTGGCTTGAGACTTCTCGCTGCACTCGAAGTGACGTGGTTCTTTTCCTTTCTGGTCTTCAGACGCGCTTGAGGATAAGAAAGACCTTTCCTGGCTAAGGCCAAAACCCCCAACCACTTCGAGGAAGTGTAGCGCGAGGGCCAGCCAAATCGCGGGCGTGCGCGAGCCCTAGCGTTGAAGCTTGATTTGGCTAGCGTTTTTGATTCCTTTTGGGGCAATGCCAAAAGGAATTGCCTGTCCGGCACGAGGACAAAAAGAAGGGCAAGAGTGCTTGATTGGTGTTTGTCCCGATAGCTATCGGGATTGGTTCCTTTTCACTGCGCCTTGGCGAAGCCTCAGCGGATCAAGGTCAATGGAAAAGGCTACGCGCCCCGATAACAGCCCGTCCAGCTCAAGGACAAAAAAGAGAATGCTTACCACTTGTCTTTTTCAGAATCTATACGAACCATACACTACTTGGTTTGAGACTTCTCGCTGCACTCGAAGTGACGTGGTGATTTCCCCCTTCCGGTCACCTTCGTGTCTTGTCAATGTTCCCGCCCTGAGTCAGTTGCAGGATTCTCCCGATGTCATCGCTGCATCATAAGATTCCCAAACAGTACTTGAGCCGCAGGATCTTCTTCACCGAAGCCTTGACCTGGCTATTGAACTCCGGATTGCTGGTCATTTCAGCAAGGATATCCCCGAAATCACGCTCTGGCGTGAAGGACATCAGCAGTTGGTCGCAACCTGCCTGGATGCACTTCAGACCTGGATTCCTAATCGATACATCTCCCGCCTTGAACCTTGCACCATGCATGTTCAGTGCATCTGTGATCACCAGGCCTCTGAAACCCATGCTCCCCTTCAATACATCCGTGATAAGCTTTCGGGACATGATGGCAGGCAGACCATTTTCAGTGTTGAACCCACGGGCATTGCCCCTGGCAATGATATGCGTGGGCATGATGCTCAACACATGATTACCGATGACCGGTGGATAGTTGTCAAGTTCAGCCAGGGCACCCTCATTTACGACAAGCTGTTCATGTGGATCATTTGAAAGGCTGCCCAGTCCCGGGAAATGTTTCGCTGTGGCAATAAGGTTGTCTTTCTGCGTGGCATTGATGAAAGCGTTGCTCATCTCGACGCATTTGGCGAATTGATCTGAAAAGGCCCTCCTATTCCACCCTTTCAGTGCAGGATTGGTGTTGATGTCGAGTACAGGGGCGAAATTCTGGTGAGCGCCGATGGATTTCATCCAGTCGTTGATGGGCTGAACGGCACTTTCCACCGCTGCCGTGGTAGTCAACCTGGCGGCATTTGTTTCAATCCGTCCAGAGGGCCAATCATTCACGCGGATGGGCATTAGGTGTGGTTCTGCATCAACGCTATATATGGGCGGGATCCAGCCATTGCTTCCGAAAAAAGCATTGATTCCCCGAATGTTAGCTTCATAGAGCGCAGTATTTCCTTTAAATAGAAATATGCCGCCTGCTTGTATTTTTCTTAGCAAGGGAAATGCGGCCTCCGCCGTTCTAAATCGCCCGGACTCACCCACGGACGGCACAAAGAGTTGCCCTACCCTCTGTTCATCACTAAGGCCATCATACGCGAAATCTACCATGCCCTCCAGCACAGGGTCATACTCAAAGAAACTGGCCAGTGTCCAGGTCGGTAGCTTAGGACCTACGAATTCCGGGACTTCCCCTGAAGGAGCTTCCTCAGGACCATAGGCAGGTTGATTATCTTCACTTCCGTAGCCTCCTGCGGGTGTTGACATGGTCGTTCTCCTTTAGGCTTCCAGTGGATACGTAGGCAGCTTGTCGGTCTCATTCTGCAAATACACCAGCTTCGTGGGTATGCGTACTTCCCAGGGAGCACCCACAAACCTGGCACCGACGGCATGTTTCAATCCCGTGGATGTATCTCCCTCAAAGGCACTGCTCAAGGTGATGGTCCAGGTGCTGATGTCCGTTGGATCAGTTTGCTCAATGCTCTGAATGCGATAGATCTTCATATCGAGGAGTATTTCACGATCGATATCATTGTCAATGCTGAGCTGGTTGAGCTGACCATTGACCTCATCCCAGTAGTAGGTGCTGTCGCTCAGGGTAATGATGGTGTCGTCCTTCGTCGCACTCACCTCCCCCTCTCTCTGGCTGTAATCTCCTTGTCTGGCTTCTACGATTTCCTGGATGATGGACACGTATTCATCTTCTCCGTATATGGGAGGAATCCCACTTTCTCCCCATATTTTGCCTGTGGCCAGGAAGTAGGCAAAGACTTCCTCCATGCCTTCACGTACCGGCACCTGAACGCGACTTGCTCCCGCCATCAGGAATTTGTCAAAGAGTGGATCTCCGCTATCTTCATCCATCAACTCCGGCCATTTACACTTCCGTGCCCACATGCTATGGTAAAACAGGTAAAGGACATGCTGCCACTCGAAGACCTGTTCGAAGAAGCGGATGTAGGGGGTGTCTTTTTCAAGCTTGCCAAAATCTATTTCAGGGTAGCCACAGGGTGCCACACGTTCCATCATGGAACCCAAGCCATTGAAGTAATTGCACATCAAGATTGCGATTACATGTCGCTTCAGCTCATTGCGCTCCACCTCCCTATTGAGAAAAGGATTGCGACCTTTGATTTGCACCAGTTCTTCGTCCTGTGCTTTGGCCAGTTCATAGGCCTCTAGCTTGCGAATGTAGCCTTCCATGATCAGGTTGAACATTTTCACCTGCCACGACTGATAGGCCTCGGCACTCAATTCACATTTTATTGTCGCCGAACCCGCCACAGCGACACCCACGGTACTATAACCAGATACCGCATAGCTCACCACACCAGAAATACGATTACTCTCAGAGAGCGTCACCTTTCCGCTGGCACTCCATTCTTTGTTTGAACCCGAATCAGTTCGTTGATTGAAGTTCTTGTTGAATACATTTTGGTCCGCAATGTGAACAAGTACGGCTACTTCGTCTTTCTCGTCTCCTAAACCAGAGTCCGTGTTTTTGTAGTGACCCGCCGCACAGGAAATTGCATAATCTATCTCCTTAGCCAGGTACCCCTCCGGGACTTTTTCTGATTTGAAGCTTTGGGAGAATCCCATGGTACTGTTGTTGTCAGGTTCACTCACATTATACTCGAATCCCAATTGCAACGAAACCACTTTATCCGGAGGTGCTTCCCCCTCGGCAACATCAAATTCCAACAGTTTGTCGGTGTAGTTGCCCCTGGTGATTTCATCTGCGGTGATGGTGGGTTTAGTGGGTGGGATTGTAGCCGGAGTGCGGTTTTCATTTTTCAGGAGATACAGCTTCTTGTACAGCGCCGCTGGTTCGGGGACGTAAACGTCAATCATCATACGCTTACCGTAATTGAAGAGCTGCGCCTTGGTGATCTTGTTAACCCAGTAATAGATACCTGCACGGTGATCTCCACCGACGTTGTTCAAGCCATGCTTGTTGGTTTCTTCGAGCTCATGAATGACTTTTCTTGATTCCAGCGTCCGGATCTTTTCATCGATTTTTGAAACGGATCGATCAATGACATCACGTGCGTAAGACCTTGCTGTGGCTTCGGATTTAGTCTTGGAATAGCTGGCGGCAACATTGGCGTGCGCGTTGATGTCCATGGCTTTCCCAAACTTTTGGCTGTAGCTCACCCCGGCGTCAAGGCTCAGATCGGTGTTGATGGTCTTCTGAACCTCACTCTGTAGGGAAAATTTCTCCGTCACCTGCAGGTCCTTTTCCTCCGAAATATTGGTTTCATTTTCTTCCTCTGAATAATCCTCGGTTCGATACAGACTGCGATGGGTTCGTCGCTTGTGCTCACCAGCCAGGATGTTTTCAATGTAGGCGATATCCCCTTCTTCGTATCGAACCAATTCCTCGCGTACTACGAGCAAGTCAGCTACATAAGGCTTAATGCAAATGCATTCCCGACTTGGCGGCCGGCACGTTTCATCGCATGTACACTCACATGGATCTGGTTGCTCCAATGGCGGTCCGTCATACGCTTTGGCCTGCACGTCCACTGTCTGGACCAACCTTCCTCCCGGCAGCTCCCGGTCCCCCTTGGTTTTGCAGCACCTGGAATTGAACAGGCGATCAGGCAACATCAGCGGTTGTCCCATCAGCTGGTCCAGCAGACGTTGAGAGCCCTGTGCCAAGCTGAATTTTTCCCCCGTTTCGATCAGGATGGAAAGGATGTACAAACACCTCATGGCCAAGTCGAGGTCCAGCGCAGTACCACCAGGTAGGATCAGTTCAGCTACATAGGCATCAGCAACCTGCTGCCATACGCTCTGGTCCGGAAGCGAGGCGTCTTTCAACTGCTCATTAGCATTTAATTCATCGATGAAGGCGCCTAAATCCCGAATTCTCAGCGGCTTGGCTTTCATGTCAGCCCAGTCATAAAGCAACTGAAGCAGAATATTGGGCAATGCGGTCAATGCTGGTTCATTCTTTCGATACATAGCGATGAGTTCCAGCAATTGCTTCTTGTTACAATGACTCTCAATGAGCGATAAGGTAAACTTGGATAGTGCTGACGCGGGGTAAACAGGCAGGCCCACTTGGCGTTTGCTCTCTTCCGAGAGTTTCTGGACGCTCCTGGTCTGGAAGAATCGGGTTAGCTCGTTCATGATGTAGGTTTGGTTGATTAAATGTCGATAGCCAGGCTACCCTATGTAATATCTAAACAGTTTTTTGCAAAAACAAGCTTGAAGCCGTACATCTTCGGCCCCTGACCATGGCACATTGTCGAGATTTTGCAGCGCTCACGTTGCCTGGCGCGCCAATCACCGTTTTGTCACAAAATCCCCACTTATGTCATGAACAAAAGGTCATTGATATGAGCATGCATGCACCATATCTGATTGCATATGATTTTGCTTAACTTTATTAGACCCATATGAACCAATAAAAACGAGTTGATGGAAGACAATCAGAACACATCTAAATCGGGTATCTCCAGAAGGACCTTTATAAAAGGTGCTGGCTTGACAACGGCAGGGACCCTTGCCCTTCAGCATGGTGCACTGGCAGGTACCCAGGAAGCCCCGGAAGCGGCCAAGGAACTTGGCCCGGATGCCGTAGCTATATCCATGAACGTCAATGGCAGGGTCAGAAAACTCATGATAGAGCCTCGGGCCACTTTGGCTAAGGCGCTCAGAGACGAGCTGCAATTGACAGGCACCAAAGTCGTTTGTGATCGAGGGTCCTGCTCGGCCTGCACGGTATGGCTTGATGACACACCTGTAAATGCCTGCATGACCTTTGCCATGGATGTCGGTGACAAGAAGGTTACAACCGTAGAGGGTTTAGCCAAGGACGGCGAACTCCATCCCATTCAGGAGGCTTTCATAGCACATGATGCCTCCCAATGTGGTTACTGCACGCCAGGAATGCTGATGAGTACAGCGCACCTGCTCAAACAGAACCCCGATCCTACGATCGAGGACGTCAAACATGCCACCAGAGGCAATTACTGCCGTTGTGGTACCTATCCACATGTATTTGAAGCCACACTGGCAGCAGCCAAAAAAATGAAATAACCATCATGGATACCAAGAAAATAAAAATGCCTTATGGCATCAAAGGGGAACGTATTGAAGAAGTGGAACGTGAAGTTCCGGTCACTGATCCTGATGCCTGGCCCGTCAATGAAGAACTGAAGCAGGTCGGGAAACGAGTCACAAGACTGGATGCTGAAGCCAAAGTCACGGGAGCAGCACGGTATACTTCGGATATTCAGCTTCCAGGCATGCTGGTAGGCAAAATGTTGACTTCCAGTCGAGCCAGTGCTACCATTCAGTCTATCGATACCATCGCCGCAGAAAAACTTCCTGGCGTTTACGGCCTTCATATCATGAGCAATGAAGAAGGTCAGGACTATCCCACGGTTCGATATGCTGGTCAGCCGATCGTGGCGGTAGCAGCGCTAAATGAGGATATTGCAGATGAAGCTATCGGCCTCATCAAAGTTACCTACCAGGACAAGCCCTTTGTGGTCGATGTAGAGTCAGCCATGAATCCCGAGGCTCCCATAGTGTATGAAGCACCCGTCGAGCAGGAAGCTTCGGAAGGTGGTGAGGAGATCGAAGAAGGCCTCAAACTTCAGGGCAATGTACGCGGCCCCAATGAAGGGCGACCCCGAGGCGAAATGGATGCAGGTTTCGCTGCTGCGGACGTGGTACTCGAGAATACCTACAAAACACAAGTGCAGACGCATAACGCCCTGGAATCCCACGGCATGATCGTCGATTGGCGATTTGATGGTGTCACCATCTACGCCTCCACGCAGGGCACACAGGGTGTGCGGGATGAATTTGCAAACCTCTTTGACCTACCCCGGAGTAAAGTGAGGGTATTGGTTGAGTTTATGGGCGGAGGATTTGGCGCCAAGCATGGCTTGGGTACCCATGGTCGCGCAGCCGGCCACCTGGCGAAGAAGACCGGTCGGCCGGTGAAGATGATGGCCACACGCAAGGAAGAGCAAACCTCCCAGGGCAATCGCCCCAATTCTATTCAGCGATTGAAAGTCGGTGCTAAGAAAAATGGGGAACTGACAGCCATCGAACAGGAAGCTTATGGTACAGCAGGCGTCGGATTAGGCGCGGGTGTCGGAGGTGTCGCTGAGAACCTCTATACGTGCCCCAACTTCCGTACCAAACAATATGATGTATTTACCCATGCTGGGCCAGGTGCTGCCTGGAGAGCACCCGGTGCAGTGCAGGGCATCTTTGGACTGGAGCAGATGATGGATGAAATCGCTGAGTCTATCGAAATGGATCCCCTGCAACTTAGAGATAAAGCCGATCCCAGCCGCGTAAGAAGGGCAGCCCGGAAAATGGGTGCTGAGCGATTCGACTGGTCACGCAGACGGGCCAAAGCCTCAGATACCGGACCCATCAAGAAAGGAATTGGCGTAGCCCAATCCAGTTGGTGGCGCATCTACAACTACAATGCTACGGTTGAGGTGAAGCTGTTGCGTGATGGTGCGCTTGAGGTGCGATCAGGTGTGCAGGACATCGGTACGGGCACGAAGACCATTCTGGCACAAGTTGTTGCCGAAGAGTTTGGGTTGGAAACCACTGACATCAATGTGAGAATTGGTGATACCTTATTCCCCGATGCACCAGGTTCAGGTGGTAGTCAGGTGACGGCATCTATTACCCCGGCTGCGAGAAATGCGGCCTACCAGGTAAAACTGAAGCTCTTCGAAAAGGTGGCTGAAATGCTGGAGGTTGATGCGGCTTCACTCAAACTGGAGAATGGCCAAATCTCTTCTACGGAAGACCCAGCGAAGAGCCTATCCTTTACTGAGGCTGTGTCCAAGCTCCCTGTGAGTCAGATTGTCGCAACGGAAAGCAGGTCCAAGGAATATGATGGTGATTACCTGCATTGGGACCTGGGTTCAGTGCAATTCGCGGAGCTCAATGTGGACACGGAAACAGGTTTTATCAAGGTGGATAAAATCGTTGCCGCCCACAGCTGTGGCCGACCACTCAACCCGCTCCACCTGGATAGCCAAATCAACGGCGGCATCATCCAAGGCATTTCTTACGCGTTGTACGAAGACCGTATCCTGGACAGGAATACGGGTCATATGGTGAACCATTCTCTGGACACCTACAAGACGACCTACGGTGCAGATATCCCGGAGATCGATATCGTACTGCTGGAGGATTACAATGCCAAGTCTTCGACTGATGCCTACGGTATTGGAGAGCCTGCCAATATCGCAACGGCGGCAGCCATTGCCAATGCCGTTTACAATGCCATTGGCGTACGCGTCAGGGAGCTGCCGATCACACCGGACAAAGTGTTAAAAGCGTTAGGAAAAGTTTAAGAAAACAGGAATGAAAAAGATAAGTTGGTTAGAAGCCACATCCATCGAAGAAGCGCAAAAGGAAGCAGATACCACAGTTTCTGATTCCTTCAATAATACCTTCGGAAGAGGCGCCATCATCAAGTCGGGCGGCATTGATGTCATGGACCTGATGAAAGAAGGCCTGATCGCCCCGGAACGAATCGTCAACATTCGCAATATCCCAGGTCTCGACAAGATTGAGTTCGATGCCAAGAAGGGATTGACCATAGGTGCTAATGTTACCTTGACTGAGATTGAGCGTAACGCTGATATCCAGGCCAATTACCTTGCCCTGCAGCAATCGGTCGCCAAGGCCGCCACACCTCAGCTCAGGAACATGTCGACCCTGGGTGGCAATCTCGCACAGCGCACACGCTGCTGGTACTTCAGAAGTAAGGAACATGCCTGTTTCCGGAAAGGCGGTGCCAGTTGTTTTGCCAAGAATGGGGAGAACGAATATCATGCCATCATCGACAATGGGAATTGCAGTAGTGTTTATGCCTCTTCTGTTGCTACGGCACTCCTGGCCCTCGATGCCACCATTGAAATCGCGAATGCAGAAGGTGGACGTAGCCAGGTGAAGATGGCAGACTTCTTCGTTCCGCCCTGGGTGGACGAGACACGGGAAAACATTCTGAAGGCGGGTGAGATCATCACAGCCATTACCATCCCTCCCATGAAGAAAGGCGTGAAGAGCTACTACCTGAAGCAAGGTGCGCGGGCATCATATGATTGGGCTTTAGCGGATGTGGCAGTGGTCGTGGAATTGTCGGGGAACAAGTGCAAGTCAGCCCAGATTGCACTGGGAGCCGCGGCACCTATACCCATAAGAGCCGAAGATGCAGAATCGATTCTGGTAAATGAAGGTGTAACCACCGAAAGTGCCATCAAGGCAGCAGATGCAGCCATGGACAAAGCCAAGCCACTGGAAAAGAATGCCTACAAAGTAGCCATTTTCAAAGCAATCATTAAAAGAGCCATCGAGCAAACCGCGTAGTTATGACACAGACACTTTGTAAATATTTCAAAGCCAAAAGCCCCAGCTATGGCATGGTAGGCGGTGGCATGTCCCCTGCTGAGTTGGAAAACGACAACCTGGCACATTGCTGGTGTATTAAGACGCAAGGGCCCATGGCACCTGACAATGGTTTTGTCGCACCTTCGGCATGCGTGCCGGGAAGGAAGTGCTTCATCAAGGCTGACCGATGATTGGAAGAGACAAGTAGCCGAAACGGAGAGCCAGGATCGCTTATCCTGGTGAATATATGATTTGCATTGCGGCTGTCACCCTTCGACAGGCTCAGGGTGACAGTCGCAATCTATATCTCTCATGGTGAGCTTGTCGAACCATAGACGGTGATACCATACGACGCAGCTTGATGACGAGGCACAAACGAACCTTTCAAAGACAATGTCACCTAGAGGATACGAGAGGTCTTCCTTGTCAAATAGCGTGCTTGAAGAAATGGAATAGCTCTCATATGCCGGGATTACAAATCCCTCTTCATCAGTCCTTCGACATGCCCTTCGGAACATATCGAAGAGCGGAGAGTTTCTGAACTCCACGGAAATGAAGAAAAGGACCACGTCACTTCGAGTGTAGCGAGAAGTCCCCGGCCAAATAGCGGCTTCCTTCTTTTCCAGGAAGATGTCTCCCTGCGTTGCACTTCGGTTCGACATGACAAATCGGACGGCACTCGGTTAATCCACAGAACCTGAAATTGATACCTCAATCTGCCCTCACTGAGCGTAGATTGTATCTACGCTCCAATATCACCTCCATTCCAATGGAGAGGGATTAGCACTTAACCATTTCTAGTGATCATCTACCATTGTGCTAGGAAAGCACCTAAATAAGAAAGCGTAGCTACAACCTACGCTTAGAAACGATCTGGTGCTGTCTACCTTTCGACAGGCTCAGGGTGACAGCCGCAATCTCTATCTCTCATGGTGAGCTTGTCGAACCATAGACAGTGATACCATACGACGCAGCTTGATGACAAGGCACAAACGAACCTTTCAAAGACAATGTCACCTCGAGGATACGAGAGGTCTTCCTTGTCAAATAGCGTGCTTGAAGAAATGGAATGGCTCTCATATGCCGGGATTACAAATCCCTCTTCATCTGTCCTTCGACATGCCCTTCGGAACATGTCGAAGAGCGGAGTTGGAAACGATCTGGTGCTGTTTACCCTTCGACAGGCTCAGGGTGACAGCCGCCATATCTATCTGTCATGGTGAGCTTGTCGAACCATAGACAGCTGTACTCTCCAAATCAACACCTTCCATAGGTATCCCCGAGATTTGATTGTTATCATCCCATGATACCTGTACTTCAACTGATTTGGACAAGCCTGCTAGCCTACTCGATCATTCAGGGGGTCATCCTATTTTTTGTTTTTCCCACCTTCAGACAGGGATCAGGTCAGGCCAAATGGCTACTGGCATCTTTGTCCCTACTATCTGCCATCGTGTTGACCGAAGACCTCTTCGAAACCCTCATCGGCTACAAGGACTACCCTCACCTCATTTTTGCCTTTGGACCCTTCTGGTATACCATGGGCCCGCTACTGTACTTCTACATACGCCTTTACGTTTTCCAAAAGAAAGTGAAATGGTACGACGCATGGCACTTCGCTCCGATGGTTTTTATTATTTTCAACAACCTTGATTTCTACCTGCTCGCGCCCGAATACAAGCTGTATTACCTCGAAAGCATCAGAAACGCCGGAGACGTTCACCCTACGCATAACCTGAGTTTCATCATTTTCTCTACCCAATGTATCGCTTACCTGGGGATCACTTCCTATATGCTTTGGTCGCGGAAGATCCAACGACCTGTAAACCGTGAGTTTCGGTGGATCTCGTTGCTCATCATCACCTTGGGCTTCATTACCTTGCAAAGCTTCATCACACTCTTCGTCGTCAACAAAGGTCTCATCACGGAATGGACGGGCTCACTGTATTATATTTCACTGTCGATTTTCCTCCTCACACTGTACCTGGGAAGCATCAAATCCCCGGGGACACTCTATTTACCTGGAAAGCCTCTCACCTTCAGAGCATCCGATACCATGGGTACCCAGGACGATTTCAAAAAGGTCAGAGATCATCTGCATTCAAGCAAATCCTTCGCGGATCCTGATTATGACATCCAACACCTGGCAACCCAATTAGGCTACTCCAAGCACTTCATCAAAACCCTGATCAGAGAGCATGCACAGTTGTCCTTCAAGGATTTTGTGAATCAATTCAGAGTCGAAGAGGCCAAAAAACGGTTGAAAAGTCCGCAGAGCCAGCAATATACCATTGCATCGATTGCCATTGAATCAGGCTTTGCCAGTCAGGCCACGTTCTACAGGGTATTCAAAAAGGTGGAGGGTTGTACGCCTAAGTCCTTTATTACCAACTGATTATTTCAATTCAATCACCCTGACAATTACAGGGTTCAAGGGAGTTCCTTCACCCACTAATCTGGAAGTGATATAAATCCTGCCCCCGTCCGGACTCAGGTCTATGCCATTGGGGATGTTGAAAGAGGCCAGTTCTCCACTCCCATCTTCATTCCCGGCTGATCCACTTCCGGCGATCAGGGTTACGACGCCGTCAAGGCTCACGCGGTAGAGCTGATGACCACCCCTGCTGAGGACATATAGCCCGCCGTTCTTAAAGGCAATGTGCGCATTGTTGCCTCCGGGAAGTGTCGCTAGGATTTCCAGGGAAGCATCGGGGTTGATTTTGATGATCCTTCCGTCATTGAAATTTGCAGTATAGAGATTGCCCTGATCGTCAATGGTCAGACCATTGGGACAATTCAGCAAGCTTGAGGTGGCGAAGCGCGTGGAGGAACCCGTTGGGGTGAGTATTTGGATGGATTGACTGCCACAATTGCAGGCGTAGAGGTTACCGTCCTGATCGAGGGCCAGACCCACGGGGCTGCTGAGGCCCTGACCTGAGAAACGACTCACCTCTCCGTCAGGGGTTATCTCACTGATACTGTTCCCGGCGATGTTGGACTGAAATAGATTTCCATTTGGTGCAAAAGTATTACCCGAAGGCCCTACAAGTCCTGTAGCGAAAGTGGTGACCTCACCAGTTGTAGGATTAATTCTTGAAACTGTGTTGCCATTGGCATTGTTGATGAAGTCACCAAAATCAGCCACGTAAACCAATCCTTGCGCGTCAACAGCAAGGCCACCGCTCCCATTGAAAGACTCCGTCAAGGTAGAAACTGTATAACGTTCACGTTCGTCGACTACGCCTTCTGGGACATTTCCGGTCCCTGGATCTTCGGAGTCGTCGTCACCACAACTGACGACCAGAACTAAACAAATCTTAAGTATTACTGCTAATAGACGCCTTGGCTTTGAGTGCCTCATGTTCATCATTGTTTTTGACGAAAATTAGGATTTTGAGCAGGCACTGTCCGATTGGGCTTATGTCATTTTGCAGAAATGAGAGAAATGGATATGCTGCCTGTAGCCAGTATACCCCAGCTTCTCTTGGCACTTGTCCCAACCATGGTCATTCTTGAGTATGAATTATGGGAGCACTTCAATAGACTTGAAGTGCTCCCCATTTGAAAATCTGGCAATCGCTATTGCTTGGGTTCTGTTTTATTGAACATGTACCTGGCGATCTTCCATTCGCCATTTACTTTCTCAAATACGAATAGCTCCCGATTGGCTTCGGGAATGGTGTCTCCCGTAGCATGAATGTGTGTGGTGCCCTTGGAACTGGTTACGGCAAAAGCCAGGTCATTCTCCACCTGAATCTCGTCGATGTAGAATTCGATGTTGAGCTGAATCTGCGAGAATATGAATTCATAGGATTTATGGATGCTTTCGGCACCGATGGCGGAGGGGGCCTCCGTTGGCATGAAGATCCCGTCCTTGGCATAAAGGCTTTTAGCCAATGCGGCATCGGAGGTATTCAAAGACTTTTTGTACTCACTCAGGAGTGTTTCGATTTTTGCTTTTTCTTCTTTTTCCATGGCTTCTATTGTTTTTGATGATGTATTGATTTCACTGTTATTGGGTTGGCAGCTGAGTATCATCGATACCACAAGTGCTGCTACTATTGAGGTCTTCATTCGGATTGGCGCTAGTCTTCCCATCGGACGTAGTTCAACATGGCCTGAGCATGGCTTCTGGACCAGACATCAACCGCGGCCAATTTGTCGGCCCACCTAGATTCGATTTCCACGGCGGTTTCGTCAATGATCTGATCCAGAAACACCTTGAAAAGGAGGTATTTGTTGTCCCATCCTACTTCTTTGGCAGTCTCCGCCATGATACCACCCAGGTTTTCATTCTTTGTCGTGTGTATGCGCTTGACTGTTTCATAGAGGTCCATGACATAGGCCTTGGTCAGTAACACGTCCTCCCGGGTACCCGTGGTAGTAAGGTGACCTCCAACAAAAACATCAAAATCGTAGGCCAGAATCTGATCAAATACCTTGAGGTAATTGTGGACATTGTTGCTGAGATCCAGGTTCTTGAAAGGCACATATCCGGGAGCCAAAACATCCACCACCATCAGGAACTTCTCCGAAGGAATAGAGATAAACAAGTCGCCCTCGGTGGAGTGGAAATTCATGGGGTTGCTCAGCAGAACGGAGAGATCCCCGCTTTTAAGTACATAGGCACCATCAAAGGTCTTGGTGGGCACAATTCTTCTTGGATCCTGCTGTTCTCGTAGTACTTCGCTCACGTTGTTGAGCGCGATCACTTCCAGTCCCTCGATGCTGGACAGGTGCTGCGATCCTCCAATGTGATCGGAGTGATCATGACTGTAGATCAGTTTCGTAATGGGTTTGGAAGTCACCGACTTCACAGCGTCCTGGATCTTGTGACCAAAGCTTTCGGGTGAATCCACCAATATGACCTCATCCTCTCCTACGATCGCAATGGACTGCCATATGCCATCGGTGATCACGTAAATGGAAGCAGATACTTGCTTAATCGCATAGCCCTGGTCTGGGTCCACTGGAATGGCTCGTTCCAGGGTTGATTCAAGTATGGGTGAATAGTCGCTGAGCTGTTTTTGAGCCATCAATGGCGTGATGAATGCAGCGGCCAGAATGACTAATAGATGCTTTTTCATGTCTCGTTTTGTTTAAGGTTAACTACTTGACAAAGCTGAGCATCCGGAGGCAGGGAGGCCTATAAGCTAGTTTAAGAAAGAACCTTAAACTAGTTTAAGATCAGACCATTGGAATTAGGTTTTTAAGCAGCTTTGGTCTTCGTTGAGGATACAGATCCGATCTCTCATCTCTGCAGTCAGTGACTTGATTTCCTCTATGTGCTTTGAGAGCAACTCGAGCTCTTCCTCGTGTCCCACTTTGGAAGTGGACAACAGTTCCATCCTTACCTCGCGATGTGAAGCCCTTCCCTTTAGGAGTATATTTCAAAATCTCAGAAAACCCTTTTTCATGACGCGTTTGCATTAGATAATTCATGAGCCAAAGGTTTGAAAGGATCAGGGAATAGGCCTATAAGATGTATTAAGAACGAACCTTAAGGTAGATTAAGACTGGGCCAATCGTCTGCGAATAATACTCAGGAACTCAGGGGTTATTCCAAGGAAAGAAGCGATCTGGACATTTGAGATGCGATTGAAATATTCCGGGTGTAATCGAAGAAAGTGCTGGTACCTATCCTCAGCGGTTAGGCTTATGTTGTTCAGAATTCTTTTTTGAGCAGCTACCAATTCATTCTCAGTAATCACCCGAAAGATCCTATTGAATTTGGGATACTTCACGAAGAGCCTGGTGAGCGCTTGGCGGGAAACTTGCAGGACTACCGAGCGCTCCATCGACTCAATATAGTGATCACTGGGCTGCTGCTTGTAGAAGCTTTCCAGATCACCAACCCAATCCTTTTCCGAGGCGAATAAGAGGTTATGTTCTTTTCCCTGTGTATCTACACTATACATTCGGAAGCAACCTTCGACAATGAAGGTGTGGCGCGTGCAGATATCACCCTTTTGAAGAATGAATTGATTTCGTTTGAAACTACGGGGTTCGAAGACTTCTTCCAGGACCTTCTTTTCATCCCCGGTTAGCTTAAGCAGGTTTTCAAAGGTGTCGATCAGTGCGTGGATAGGCATGACCAAATTTAAGATTTGAATGGATTTCTCCAACAATCCCGTGGCCTTATCCATTTGCCCAGGCGGGGATGTCAATAAGGAATCAAGCTTAGCTGCTCGATCAGCAGCACCCCGATTCAGGAGTACATGCCCCCTTTTGCAGGTCAGCAAGCTTGACTTTGGGTTTTTTCCTCTTCTTCCCTGGTTTTTCGGCGTAGACGGTCACACTGTAGATACCACTATTACCGTTGCCATACTCGGCTATCTCCTGTGATGACAGGTACTTAGCAAGAATGTCCTCAGGTATGGTAATGGTTTTCTCCTTCTGAATCGTGATGGTTTCGAATCCTGCCGCTTCAATATGCGATAGATATTCCGTCTTTTGAATGGCCCCAGCCACACAACCTGCATACATTTCGGCATCCTTGCGAAGTGCTTCTGGCAGGTCCCCTACCAAAACAATATCAGAGATACTGAAATGACCCCCTGGCTTCAGGACCCTGAATATCTCACCAATGACTTTAGGCTTGTTGGGTACCAGATTGAGAACGCAGTTACTCACGATTACATCGGCTGCATTGTCATTGACAGGCATTTCGTCGATGTCTCCTTCGCGGAATTCCACGTTGTTGTAACCCAGCTTTTCAGCATTCGTCCGGGCTTTTCGAATCATGGAGGGCGTAAAATCTATACCAATGACTTTACCTTCAGGTCCGGCTTCATGTCTGGCTACGAAACAATCATTCCCGGCGCCGGAACCCAGATCTATCACCGTATCCCCTTGCTGAATTTGTGCGAATTGCGTGGGTAGGCCACAACCCAGCCCCAAGTCTGCGTCCTCGACATACCCTTCCGTATCCGTATAGTCATCCATCATGATGTTGTACACCTTGTTGGAAGGTTCGGTGGCGCCACAACAGGAAGCTGCATTTTCAGCCTTGCCTTGTTCGGCGATTTCAGCATATTTCTTTCGGACTACGTCTTTCAACTCCTGTTCTTCAGTCATGGTCTTTCCTTTTTAGTGACTTATTACAATCAAGAAATTCAATATTCTCTAACAACATTGGTCTTCTTGGTCTTCAAATTGCCTGAAAATCTCTTCAAAACGATTCCTGATGACATTCCATACTTCGGGATTGATACAGTAGTTCACACTCGTCCCCTCTACTGTTCCCTGTATGATACCGATATTCTTTAGCTCCTTCAGGTGTTGTGAGACGGTAGCCTGGGCCAAACCCAACTCTTCTACCAGATGACCGTTGATGCAGGCCTTCGTTTTCAGCAAGTGGGTAATAATGGCTACGCGTGCCGGATGTGAGAAGGCCTTTCCGAAGATGGCAATCTCGTTGTGCTCGTGCGTGTAGTTCTGTACTTTCGTTACCCCCATTATTACATTGCAATATTACGATGAATAAATGAATTGATCACCTATCTGCCAGGGTATTGCGTTTTCCAAATTCGCAGAATTACGCTAAATTCCTTCACCTCCCGTGAGCACATGACCCTTACCATCATACTCATCGTTGTCGGGCTCTACATCGCAGCCAATTTCGTCATCTACTTCTGGCAAGAGAAGTTCCTGTTTAAACCTGAGAAGCTACCTGCTGATTTCGAATACAAATACGGTGAAGAGATCGAGTTCATGGAGTACAATCTCGAAACAGTACCTGGCGTCAATATCAATGGCATCCACTTTTGCCTGGACAAGCCCAAAGGTGTTGTGCTCTACCTCAAGGGCAACAGTCGATCCATCAAAGGTTGGGGAAGGTTTGCCGTCGACTTTACGCGTCTGGGTTATGATGTGATCATGATCGACTATCGTGGATTTGGCAAGAGCACGGGCAAACGTACCGAGGCGGGAATCAAGAAGGACCTGCAATTCATCTATGATGAAATGAAGAAACAGGTTGCTGAGAAATATATCATCCTTTATGGGAGGTCAATGGGCTCCGGCTTTGCTGCCAAGTTAGCATCCACCAACAATCCAAGGATGTTGATCCTGGAATCTCCCTACTATAGCATCAAGAAAACGGCCAGGCGTTACACCCCTTTTCTCCCATTGTCACTGCTGTTGCGGTTTCCCATTCCTACTTACAAATGGTTGAAGTACGTCAGCTGCCCCATAAAGATCCTGCATGGCACCAACGACCGGTTGATTCCCTACAAAACGGCGGTCAAACTATCCAAAATCAACCCTGAAAATACACGACTGTATTCCGTCATCGGAGCTGGACACAACAACCTCTACACCAAAGAAGAATACCATCGCATGCTGGATGAAATTCTCAACTCGAAACTGCCCTACGACATTGACCCGAAAGAAACCAGTATTAGTTTTAAGCGCAAGAAAAAACGAAAACTGGTAAAACTTTGAGTGTGCTGAAAATCGTCTTACTCACGGCCATTGGATTCTACCTGCTATTGGTCCTGGCGCTGTATTTTTTCCAGGATAACCTCATCTTCCTCGCTGTTCCGCTGGAAAAGGACTATCCATATGCTTTCGACACCCCCTTCGAGGAACGGGATTTTGAAATGGAAGATGGCGCGTCTATCAATGCTCTGCACTTCAAGTCTGAAGATCCCAGAGGCATCATCTACTACCATCATGGCAATGCCGGCAACCTGGCAAGGTGGGGAGAAGTTGCCGAATACTTCGTGAAGTTTGGATATGATGTGCTGATTTATGACTACCGCGGGTATGGAAAAAGTACAGGCAAGCGCACCGAAGCCACCCTGCATCGGGATGCACAATATCTCTATGATCAATTGAAACAACAGTGGAAAGAGGATGAAATAGTTCTGTACGGGCGATCGATGGGCTCAGGCATGGCCTGTCGGCTGGCGGCGAACAATGCCCCTAAGCTATTGATATTGGAAAGTCCCTTCTACAGTCTGAAAAGCATGGCGCATCATAGGTTCCCATTTCTGCCCACAAGATTATTGGTCAACTATGATTTTCTCAATTGGCAGCATCTTCAGCAAGCCGACCTACCTATCCATATTTTTCA
Organism: Cyclobacteriaceae bacterium; assembly: GCA_965601475.1. Lineage (GTDB taxonomy): Bacteria > Bacteroidota > Bacteroidia > Cytophagales > Cyclobacteriaceae > JAWPMT01. The sequence goes on from OZ271832.1 coordinate 5,894,136, forward strand.
TGGTACCGATGATGCTGTGGTCCCACTGTGGTCCGGTCAACAGCTTTATGAGGCGATTACGGATCGTGCAACATTCACTGAGATAGCAGGGGGCGGCCACAATGATCTTATCAATTTTGAGGCTTATCACAAAGGCATAAGAAAGATATTGGGCGCCTATGTGGTTCAGGCAAATTGAGACGGCCGACCTCTTTCCAGTCGATTGTACGATTATGTTGTTATGATGAAGCAAATCGAATCATAGTATATCACCCATATCAGGTTTTTGGGCCTACTAGTTCTTTAAAGCTAAATCTCCGAATACCTTTTCCTTGATCCCCTTCCATTCACTTCTCAGAATGCTATAGCACCTGGTATCCCGTCTAAACCCATCAGACATTACCGTGTGACTTCTCAATACCCCCTCATACTTCCCGCCAATCCTTTCAATGGCGCCCTGTGACTGAATATTTCTATTGTCTGTCTTGAATTCCAACCGTTCAAACTCCAGATAATCAAAAACATATGACATCAGCAGGAATTTGCAATTGTGATTGAGACCTGTCCGTTGAAAGTCCTTGCCGATCCAGGTAGAACCGATTTCGATACGCCTGTTCTCATTGGAGACGTTCAGAAAGCTCGTTGACCCGGCATAGGCATGCTGTGCTTTGTCAAAGATCGCAAAGGGGTACTTCAAGTCCCTGGCCTTCAGGTCAAGTTGCTGCGCTACATAGGTAGCTAGTCTTTCGGCGGTTCCAAATTTTGGAGGGGAATACTTAAGCAAATCAGGATTGCGAACTGCGATAGTCGCAAGTGACTCGATGTGTCTTTCTTCAAGGGGTTCTATGCGTACCCTTTCGTTCTCAAGAATGATACGTTCTTCAAATTTGAGTTTCATAGTCGGATAGAAATGCAGGCATGAAGAAATTGAAATAACTACTTCCTAACCATTAACCTGGTTACCGCCCTTATTCCATCGTTTCTTCCTTCATGGGTAATTCAATAGCGCTCCTGAATTCGGAAGAAAGACTCGTTCAAACCGCTTCCAAAGCGAATGTCCTCATACCACTGAGCAATGATAGGACTTCCCATTCTATTGCCTTGCCAATCTGAAGGAATCACCCAACGCCTGGCCATCAGGTACATCTCATCAACTTGCTCGTATTCCACTTCCATCAGCAGTGGATTTGAAATACCAATGCCTTTGACGGTAAATAAGAACTGATCCACCAGGTAGGTGGACGGATTGATGTACAGCACGAAATCGTCCTGAACATCCCCAACATCGGCGTCAAAAGAGACCTTCACAATCTTGTATAATTGGTCCTCGACCAAGGGATCTTCCAGCAGTTGATAGTTCAGCCCTTCATCCAACATTTTTTGCATCATACAGAACCAATAGAAGTTGGCTCTTCTAAGAAAGTTGGCGCTTTGTATCATGGTTTCACTTTCAATGATGGAATCATTTAGTGTTACCCAAGTAGCCTCACCATCAAACGCTTGAATGACCTTCCCGTTTGCTTCTGGCATCACGAGATGGTCATGTGTCTCATAGCTAGCCCATGACCGCTCGCCCTCAAACAAGTAGCGTTCCAGGGAGATGTCTTTCCGATCCTTCACCAGGTCGTGGAAGGTGTACCGATAAGTGACATCGCTGAGTTCGCGCAAGGCCTGCATAGAGCCAACTTTGCTCACCATGCTTTCAATCCACCACAGGGCCTCCCCTTTCTGCAGTTTTATCTCTTCCGTCAAATCGGGTTCTGGCTGTGGTTGGCATGCTTCCAACAGCAATCCCAGTAGCCCGAAATAAATAGCGGTTTGTTTGCTTCTGATCATGGCCATGGATTAAAAGCCTCCGGTACTTCTTGTTTCGCGGTTGTCCCGCTTCTTTCGTTTCAGGGCTTGATTTCCTTGTCCTCCAAAGCGGTAAGAGAACCCTATGAAAACGGTACGACTATCCCAACTAAACGCTCCATCCTGTACCACTGGTCGCTTACCCTCAAAGGAGAACTGTTGCGTATGAAAGATATCATTGAAGTTGAGACTCACATTGCCCTTCCCTTTGAATACGGCATATCTGGCTCCAACATTGACGAAGTAGAAGGCCAACGTCCTGTATTGCAAGTTGGTGTTGGCACCTCTGTACAAGCTGACCAGTTGGAAGGTTAGTTGCCTCGTGGCTTTGAAGCTGTGGTTCATCCGAAAGTTGTAAAGCACATTTTGTACCTCCCGAAATTCATCCTGTGCTACGCCCCTTTGTCTTTGAGAATAAAGGTCCATACTGGAACTGAAACTCCACCATTGGGCCAGTCGGAAATTTCCAGAGATCTCGGCGCCATAAGCTGCATTATCCTCATAGTTATTATAAGAGAAAAGCACATTTTCAGCGTTATTAGGATCATTAAATCCAAATCTTGTGATCTCGTCATTAATGCTTCGGAAGAATATACCCGTGGTGAGGCTTCCTTCCTCCCACTGACGGGTATAATTCAACTCTACGGAATTGGTAAACTGAGGTATCAATGCGGGATTTCCAATATTCGTGACCCTCGCCGAACTCCAGGCACGAATGGGATTCACCTGAGTGAGGTTAGGTCGATCGACCCTCCTGCTCACGTTCAGGTTGAAGACATCGGTTCGCTTCGCAGGGTCCGGGGTGTAGGTCACGAACGCTGAGGGGTAAACAGAGAAAATCTCGTCTCGAAATCTTTGAGCCTCGGCCCCCTCTTCGACGAGAAAGCCATCCGTTTCGAAGTTCTCCAGCCTTGCGCCAATTTGATAAGACCACTGTCCAAAATCCTGGCTGTAGGTGCCGTAAAAAGAATAGATGTCGCGATCAAACGTGTACTGCGCATCCCTAAGATCAGGATTGGTGGTCACATAGCCATTGTCTGTCCGTTGGACCCGCGCCTCCAGGCCCAACTCCAGCTTACGATTTGGTGATATCGGGTTGACATAGTCCAGGTTGATGGTAGTGTTTTCCCTATCAGTCCGTATATCTTCTTCCGCATTTGCAGTAGTAATGCTTTCGCCAGTGAAGCGGAAATCCGCCAGTTCCGTTTCTTCAAAGGTGTTGTAATCGATCTCAAACTCGAGGTTGTGGCCTTCTTTGGAGAAATTGTGTTTCAGATCAAGATTGGTCGTGGAAGTGGTATTTTCTACGTCGCTTTCATACTGTTGTCCGAAGTCAAGGTTGCCATTCTCGGCATACGCGATATCGGTCTGGCGCCATAACCGGTTGTCGAACCTGTTTTGAATGGTATAGGCAGAAAAGGTCGTACGATCGCCCAAGAAATAGTCCAGGCCTATCTTGTAGAGATGAGAGGTCCGATCGTTGAATGAGCCCCAGCGCTCGCTGGACTGGTCTTCTGGCCGGAAGATATCTCCTTCTACCGGCGACTTGCCAAAGTTGTTGCCATAGTTCCCAAACAGGTTCAGTCTCTTTATTCGGTAATTGAGGTCTGCCGAACCTGAAAATCGACGCTCCTGGCCGCTGGTGAGACCCCCTGAGATGTTGCCATTAAAACCCAGGTTGGTGTTCTTATGCAGGACCACATTGATGAGCCCGCTCATGCCCTCCGGGTTGTATTTCGCTGAAGGGTTGGTGATTAACTCAATCCTTTTGATGGACGTGGAGGGTATCTGCTGTAGCAATTGTGAGGCATCGAGGTTCGTAGGTTTCCCATCGACCAGAATCCGCACATTTTCATTTCCTCTCAATGAGATGTTTCCATCCTGATCTACGTCAACGGAAGGGAGATTCACCATCAAGTCCGCCGCTGTAGCGCCTACTGTAGATAGGTCCTTACCAATATTGATGACTTTGCGATCAATTTTCTGCTCCACCGTCGAGCGTTCGGCCACGACTTCGACGCCTTGCAGGACAGCAACGTCTTCCTGGATGTAAATGGTACCAAGATCGTTGTCACCGCTACTGACTGTGACCTCCTGCTTCGCGGTCTGATAACCAATAAACTGAAATTCCAGGACGAATTGGCCGGACGGAACCCCGACTATTTCAAAGCTACCTTGACCATCTGTAATTTGCCCGGTGAGGGCAGCCTCACCAGAAACCTCCTTTAGAAGAACAGTCACATAAGGCACGGGTTCGAAGAGATTTTGGTCCAATACTTTCCCCTTCAAAATACCAGAGGCGGCTTTATCCTGTGCCGATAGAATGGGAATCAAAAATGTATATGCTATTAAAGAAAAGGCAATAAACTGCTTGCTGTATTTCATGATGGTATTTAGCGTAGTGGCCATAGGTTCTTCACCTCGCAGTGCGAGGGAAACCGGCCAAAACTGTGTTAATTGATTTTTGCTATTGGGCGGTATCTTGTGCGAAATACGCCCTGGGTGATGTACCCATTAGCTTCTTAAAAGAGGCGTTGAAGGTGGTTTTTGAATTGAAGCCCGCTTCTTGTGCCAAAGCAAAAAAGGTGAGGTTCTTCGCCTTGTCAGACTGAGCCAATTCCACAAATTCCTTGATTCGATAGTAGTTGATGTATTCGAAAAAATTCATGCCCATTCGCTCGTTAAGCAATCGAGCGATTTCGGGATTATTCACACCTAGCATCTCTGCCAAATCAGCCTTGACCAGATGTCGGTTGAGGTATGGCTTTTTCTCCGTCATCAATTGATCCAACTGTTCCTTCAGCCGATCCAGATCTTCAATAGACAATCGTGAATTGGCGTACTTCCGGGGTTGAATGATGGTGGCTACTTTGAATAGCTCCGGGTCCTTCATTCCATAATATGCGATGAAGAATACCAGGAATGCGATACTGAGCCAAATGAACGGCCTTACATTTCTCTCCAGCCAACTTTCACCAAAAACCCCAATCAGGTACACCGAAAGCCAGCAGAGGAGACAAAGCCCAATGGCTAGCAAGAACCGATGGAGAAACTCTGTTCTGACAGAATAGCTAATTTCCTCGCCGAGTCGCTTCTGAAATGACACAAACAATCGGTAACTGGCTATCCAATAGGCAATATTTACCACTAGTCCGAGTCCCATAAAGATGACGACCGCCCAGAATAGTTCCCCACTTCTCAAGCGTTGCAGTACGAGTTCACGAGGAGCAAAGACGTAGTAGATGGAAATGGTGAAGATGTATGCAATACCAGGCAGGTAGTGTTTAAGATCGCCAAAGGAAAAACGAGTGCCGCGCAGTGAAGACTTTGTGAACAGGTACACTGTAGCCCCAAACAGGAAAGTGGCATATTCGGAAAATCCGGTAAGCCGGTAATCCTTGCCAAATGCCCCCGAGGCATAGAGTACCCGTCCAGTCAACCCAATCATCAGTACCACCACCAAAACGACAAGATATTCATTGATGCTCTTGCGCAATTTTGGTGAGAGCACATACACACCCATCAGAAATATGCTCTGCAGGAAGCCAAAATAGACCAACTGATTTAAGATAGATTCCTTCATAAACAAGGTTGTGTCATGATTGCTAGGCCAGTGTCTTCAAGACTACTGTACGACAAATTGGTTAACATGCTCCACACCACCGTGATCCAATTCAAGATTCTCTTGCGTGAATCGCTCAAAGGCTTCACGATCCTCCCAGGTAGTAATCACCAGATAATCCGGATCGTAATGATAACCAAAAGGAGAACTTCCGTCGGTCAGTTCAAGAATATACTCACCCCCCGATTCCTGGAATGTCTCACGCCACGCCGACTTGAATTTCCGAAAGGCCCTTTCATCTTTTTGCCAATAGGCTGTTACCACATTGAACTTTGAAGGATCAATATTGAACGACTGATCTTCCTGAACCTGCCAGTAGGTAAGATAGAAGGAGTTCCAGATCTTCCTTCTCATGGTATGAAAATCAGGTTCTTCTTTCGTCATTCTTTCAAGAAATTGTGTTCGGCCGTCAATATCCTTCCAGGTACCTAGCGCCAAAACCGTAGGCCAATAATTACCCTGTGTTGGGCTTTCCGTCACCTTCAGTCCTTTCAGGGGTACATACCCCATCTCCTGGGCAACCGGAAAAAATCGCTTGAAGTACTCATCTAGGTCTTCCTTGACATCTTCATTCGTTCTCAGGCAGATGATGTCGAATACCTGACCCTTTTGAAGTACATAGGACTTTACCTGATCCTGTGCTTGCACGAAAATGGTCGCCCCTAGCATCAGTGTGAATAGTAAACGTTTCATTGTCATTTAGATCTTCAATTTTTGTTTGACCTACGTTTACGCCATGTTGGGAAGCTCGGCTGAAAATAAACGAGCGCTTTGGTACGCATACCGTATTTGTACGAATTCAGGACTCCTCGGCCTGATTGAAAACCGAACAAGTAGGTCTGAAATACCCGAAATTGGGTATTGACAAGGACCGGAAGATGGCCGAAATTACAGTACACGCAATTAACCACCAGATGAAACCACTATTACTAACCTTTATTATGCTCTTTTCGGGCATGATCCTCCGTGCCCAATTGGCCTTCGTGCCCAGGGGCGGAGAATGTGAGACCAAGCAATATCAGGAATTTACTACCTGTTATTCAGAAAGGCACGAGCAACCTACATGGGTGGCCTATACCTTGACAAAAGCGGAAGTATTTCTTCCGAGCCAAAGTCGGATTTCCACATTTATTACAGATCAAAGTATCAGCTCAGGCTCGTCAACACACGGGGACTACACCAATACGGGATATGATCGGGGTCATATTTCCAGAGCCATGTACAACAAGGTAAGCCGAAGTGCTTACCGAGAGAGCTACCTCATGTCCAACATCTCGCCCCAGATCGGGGTAAACTTCAACCGCACAGGAGGCGATTGGTATACGTTGGAAGACCTGGAGATCGATATCGCCGTCGGCCTTGGTGAAGTGGATGCCGTATCAGGGCCAATCTTCATCCAAAACCTCGAGGTGATTGGTGAAACCTGCGCGATCACCGTCCCTGGCTATTTCTACAAAGCTCTCATCAACAAGGACCGTACACAAGCCGTAGGGTTCATCCTGAGGCATGACGCTGTGGATCTACCTTCGATCTGGCAGGCGGCAGTTTCAATTGATTCGTTGGAGGGATTTGCTGGCCTGGATTTTTTCGCGGGTCTTGACAACAAGATTGAAAAAGGGATCGAAAGCACCTTCGATCTTGATTTTTGGAAGGAACAAGCGCTGAACGGAAAAGACTTAATCAACGAAAATGAATGAAGAACTGAACCAGGACAAGAGTGAGAAATTCGGATTGTATTACATCCTTGTCGCGCTATTGCTGTGCCTCATCGGCAGTATCCTTTATTCGAATGATGCGTTTTCCACGATTGCAATAGATCCGGAACTTTCGACCAAAGGCACAGATGTATTCCTAACCTACATTTTTGTGGTTGTGGCCCTGGAAAGGGCAACGGCGGTATACCTTAGGATCTACCGCAACAAAGGCAAGAAGAACTTCGAAAAGCGAATAGCCAGAATCTCAGCTACGATCGGCTACGATGCTAAGAAACCTGAGTATAATGAGAAACTCAGGTCCTCTTACCTGAAGGAGGCTCCCTTGTTTCTGACCTTTAAGAGTAAGGATCCAACAGTACATCAACCCACTTTGCCAGTGAATCCCCCTGAAGAAGGTGATGCCCTGGACAAGGTGAAAAATGAGAAACTCCTGAGCTACTTCCAGATGATTCTGGAAGGCTACGAGTACAAACTGGAAGATTACGAAAACGGCACCCAGCGCAGGGCAGCCAGGTTTGTATTTCTGGGGGGCGTTTTGATGGCTATCATGGGTTTGAGTATTTTCGATGACCTGCTGATCATCTCTCAAAACATGCAGTATGGACAGTCTTTGCTCTACAAGCTACTCGATATCCTTGTGACAGGCGGATTGATCGGGGGTGGTAGTCAAAGTTTTGCTATGTTGATCTCCACTACCAACTCCCTACTGGAAAATGTCAAGGCCGCACCGAAATCCTAAGGTTGATTTCAATTGGCAATAGACGGACAATCAGACATCGGCCTTAGAGAGAAATCAAGTACCCGTTAGCTATTGCGGGTGCTTGTTCATCTATTCTATGTTGACTGGATATGACGGTCCTTTAGCCATTTCTGGAATAGCCACATCAGGCAGGCAGGATTACTAGGATTTGGTACCTCAGTGGGAATGGAATTCCAATTACAGGTTATGCACTTTGACAGCTTCAAGGCATTGCTCAATCAGGGTATTGGACAACCACCTGCCCCCTGAAATTACACCAAGAACCTCCCGGGTATTGGCGATATCCTGCAATGGATTGGCACGCAATAGTACCATATCGGCCTTTTTGCCAGTTTCGACCGTGCCGATCTCAGCACTGGCGTCAAGGAACGCTGCTACGTTGACGGTAGCACTCCGCAGTGCCTGATATGGGGTCAAACCAGAATCAACGAGTAGCTGCAACTCCTCGTGCATCGACAGTCCTGGAATAAGCCAGGGTATCCCCGTATCCGTTCCAGCCAGTAAGGGCACACCCTTATCGGACATTGATTTTACGAGTGTTTTGAGTAGTGATTCCTGTCGCAAAAACCCACCGGCGATGAGGTTTTTAACGCCCCTGTCGCGCTGTGCTTCATGCGCCCACCAGCCTTGAGAATAGGCATTGATGTAAGCCATCTCAGGACGGGATTTGACCGCATCCAACCAATCATCGTCGTGGTGTAGTGCAATGTAATGGTAGGCAGACAGGTTGGGGCAAACGGTGATTTCCGCGTCCTTTACCCGTTGCGCTACCCTTTCCACATGCCCGTCGAGTGTCTTGAAGGATTGCGCACATAAGTAAGTCATGGAGGTGAGCATTGCCACTATCAGCAGATTGACCAAGTAATAGAGAGGTTTTATGCTATCCTGGCCTCCCCCAACCAGGTTCTTGTACAGGGTCCATGTCAGATATGCTGTAAGGGCCATCAGGAGGATTCGTATCACCAGGCTATCATAAAACAGCGCATTGACAGGTGGAATGCTCATTAGTAGCAGCACCATGAACAAGGTATAGAAAATCAGGGTCCGTGCTCTGACATATTTTATACCAAGCGAATGTCCCAACTTCTTCCCCCGGATCAGTCCAACAATGACAGTCACAATCGTGATGATGAGCAAGGTTGCAAAGCAAAGAATCCCAAGGAAAAAGAAGAACTTCCATTGCGATGTCCGCACCGGTTGAAACGCGGTGTACATGAATTCCTCAGCATGCGCCAGGTGATGACCTTCCTGATAGACGACCGCTATGTCAAGGTTTCTGGGTGCATGTCCATATACTGTCATGCCGGCTTCTTGCGCGGTTTGATGCAAGGTCGAAAACGCCTCTGTACTCATATCTCCATGCATTTTGATCAGGTCGTAACCGGCTTCCTTTTGCGCGAACACTTCCTCCCGTACTTCTTGAGGGGTGTGAAAGAAGGGTTCATTGATATAAGGTCCGGCAGTATAAATAGCAGGATACCAGCCAGTTGTAGCTCCCACATTTAAGCTGTCTCTAAGCGATAATATTTCTGGGCTACCCCGGAGATTGATGAGGGAAGTAACGCCATAAGCCAGATAAACAGGAGCATCGCTGAATAACTCGCCAGTAAATACACTTTCAATGTGTGCGTGCGCATCAATCAATCCGGGCATGAGAAACTTGCCAGTGCCATCTATGACTTTGATAGAATCGGGGTATTGCTGCGGAGCTTGCGCTGGGACTATGGCACCAATCTGACCTTGACGAATCAGCACATCCTGATTGGGGATAACCAAACTGTCTGTCATGGTGACCACGTTGACCTGCCTGATAAGTAGGTCTTGTTCCTGGGGAATCGGAGGAAGATGCTCTTGTGATTGGCCAAGGCATGCTACATGCAGGAAGAGAATCAGGGTGTATGATATCACGAATGCTTTCATCGGTAATGTTGGTTTTTTGGGTTCCCGGAGGCTTCCAGTGGCGCTCGACCATACCATCGGCCTTCATACCTTATACATGTCGTGACAACACTTCCTGAAACAGAAGCGGTTAGGTTCGTCAATATGAGGTATTCCTACGATTGAGACCGCCTAGGCACTGAAAGTTTTACAACGTTTGACATCAAATGACAAATGGCATCTTCAATTAGAAATGGATCTGGAAATTGCCATGTACATCGTCATCCGAATGATGATCCGGGAGCCCGCTACACGCTCGGACATATACCTGTTCTGGACATGAGTTTACTGAAATGCTAGGTATAGCAAAGCCAAGCCACAAGCGATCTCAGGGGGATTCAAAAACGAATGAGTTACCTCCTACTACAACCTGCAGTAAAGAACACCGAAATTGAGATTACCTCAATTATTTACCTCCAGCCAATCACCTATATTGGAATAGAAATCTTGAGGCGGCATGCGGGTGACGACGTTCAGCAATTCATGGTCGGTGTCTTCGTACACTTGTAGCGTGAAGTTGTCACGACTAAGCGCACCATTCAGCAGCTCAATGTCATACCTTACGGGATGTGAGCGATCGTCATTGCCATATATCCATAGGACTGGCAATTGCATAGTAGAGATGATGGGCACCGGGTCAAAACCCATTGGACCCTCATAATCATCAAGGGCAGCAATGGCTTCCTCGATAGTCGTATTCGGATCATCTGTCAGGCTGCAGTAGTACCCTTCCAGTCCTGTGGAAGCAACACCACCACTGGCCATGATAATATAGGCAAGGTCGTCAGAGCCCTGAAATACAAGGCTATTGACCCAGGCCCCCTGACTGGAACCGTACACCCCCATGCGGGCAGCATCGATGTCTTCATGTGTCGCCAGGAAATCCAGGATACCGATAACGTCCTCTGCCCGTGCCTGCAAAAAATCACCCACTGTCTCCGGGGTTTCAACGGGATAGCTACCTGTGGAACCTCCCACTCCCCGCTTATCATAAAGGTAAAGGGCATAGCCCATAGGTACTACTATATCTACGAGAGGAAGCTGGACTTGCCGGGGGTCACTTCCAGAACCAGGGACAATAACTATGGCCGGAAAAGGCCCTGATCCTGTGGGAAGAAAAAGCTCCCCTTCGATTGAAGCTGTACCTGATGGCGTGGAGAAAACACCCGGCCCTGAAGGACTTTCCGGACCGTCGTCATTGGAGCATGAAACGGATAATGATAAAAAGATGGTGATCAACCAAAAAAAACGTGGGCTAAACATAACAATTGGAGTTGGTTACAATAAAAACCACCTAAGGCCATGCACCCCCTACGATCGCAGTGCGCCACCCGAGAAGCTCGTTGCCTTGATCAGCCGGATCCGCTGTATACCGGCCCCTCAGCACCCGTAATTATTCCTCTGTAGCAACTCCAGGATTCAACCTCAAGCTAAGAGTATTCTGATTTCAAATCGAAAAAGAGCTATTAAATCCCAAAACCTGAAGACGGAAACCATGATCCTAATGGAAATCCCCCCTAGCGAAAGAAGAAAATTGAAACTTATTGTTTTGGCCTTGAAAACCACTTATCAGCTCCGACAGTACACGCCTACCGCATTTGCGGTATAAATACTAATCCCTCAATTGGAGGAATCCTTTGGCTCTTGATGTATACAGATTTGTCCTGTTGGCTGACTTGATGGCCGGCAAGGCGCTACCGAAAAGCCTGCATCAAACAGAGTAGGACACAAAAACAAAAGACGAAATGAGTTTTTCTTTCAGCGATTTAGTCGGACCTCTTCTTGGTGAAATTCCCGAAGTGGGTCCCTTTTTAGCCGATGTCTACGACGCGGAGGAAACTGATGAAACCAATGAGCGACTTCAGGATACCCTGAATGCCATTGAGGCAAGCATCGCCAATCTCCAAAATGAGTTGAGTGGCATTTACGAGGAAATTGAAATGGTCAATCTCTATGGCTCCACCCATCAGGCACAGGCCAATATTGAGACCTATTATAACACCTTTGTCAAGGGCTGGTTGGACGGCACCATAGCGCCTTCCTTCCTCAAAGGCAAGTATCTTGATACTTCGAAAGTCGGTTTCGACGCCAAAAACTGCATTGATGCTATCAATTTTATCCATCAGGCCATGATAGGTACTTTGGATGGAAATGCACCCAATGCCAACAATGCCAATGCCTCTAATACCACCTGGATCAACTTGGTTATCCAGAAGATGATCACCAGCCCGACGATGGCACAATCAGCCTCGTATTTGGAAATGACCTACCAGGTATTCCTGAAACTAATCAGGCTCCAACTGAGAGCGGTGGTATGTCTGAGAGCAATCAACAGTGATGACCTGCTGGCCTATTCCTACCTGGTCAACAAGAACATCATCGCCCAGGGCAATCACTGTCAGGGTCTGGTCAACCAGTACCGGGAAACCGAGAACCTTGCTTTTGAATGGTTTGGCCAAGGGAACGCAAGCCCTGACCCTTCGAACTTCATCAATCTTGAAACCACCAATATCAAGGTCAATGTGAGTCCGCAAACCCTGGCCCCGCAGCAAGTAGCCGGTGGTATAGAATTCAACGCAGTTACGCCAGGACTCCAGATGGCTGGAGGAGTACTAAATGCCAAAGGTCAGTTGCAAAACCAGTCCTGGAACACCGTGCAAGGCACTTCGACCGTCAACGGTTGCCAGCCGGACGGCGCCAGTACCAGCCTCTTCGTGTTTAACGACATCCTTGAGCTGTCCGGCAATAGAGTCATTACGGGCATTACACTGGATTTTACCAACTACTATGGACGTGAATGGAAATGGACAGGTTGGCAGCACTATAATCGGGACGGCATGAGCTTAAGTGTCAACTATGTCCAGCTCGGAGCCATGGGCCAGCCTGTTGCCAGCGGCACCCTTGCTCAAACCGAAAGCCCCGTAAAACTTGCCGGCCCTTACGTCTCAGCAAACCAATTCAGTACCTCCCCTTGCAACTACCCGATCACCGGCATCAAGTTCGCTCAAATATCCAATCAGGGCGGCTTGCAACTACAAACATCCCTACATGGCAATTCATTTGCTCCTGTCTTGATCAATCAGGCACCATTCGTAAGTTTGAAGAACGTGGCTACCAAGCTCCATCTCGCCTACGACATGTGTAGTTTCCAACTTAGCGGCAAGACCAACGACACCTGCCAGGTAGGCCAAGGCTTCTCGCTTTCAGGACTAAGTGCAACACCTGCCTATGGAGACCAGGTGCAGGTCATCTATGCGGATGAATTCAATTTGGGCGTCATTAAACTAAACGCTGTCAAGGGCAATATAAGTGTCTCTAACGTCTCAGATGATAACGATGAGCATGCCCTATGGCAATTGGTTGACCCTTTTGATCTAACCGACAGTACCGACCTCATTTACAATTGGAGCAACGTCGCACTCAAAAACGTCGCCACTGGCGAATACCTGCTTAGCGACGTGAATGGGACAATTTCCACCGGAAAACCTAGCACCAAATCCGCTGCCATTGTTGACAAATCTTATGTCTGGAATTTCTCCCTGCTGGCGTCGGCCCTTTTGGGCGGCTACGAAATATTAGCCCCGGACAATTCCCCTGATCAGTACGCTCTGGCCATGGGATGGGGCGGTGACACCCCGACAATGAACTCCCAACCTCAATCCGTGGGCGTCAATACCCAGAAAATCCTCATCACCGCTGTGGGTGACGGAAACTACCTCATCGGGTCTAATGTCAACCCAGGTTACTACCTGCAATATGAAGTATTACCCTCCGGCGTCCCCGACTTTACCATTGCACCCCTGGCAGATGGTGATGAAAGGTTCTTCTTCAAGATCACGCGAACAGTGGGCGGTGTAAACATCCAATCCGTTTATGACCCAATCTATTACGTGGCTTTGCCAACGAACAACGAGGGGACCATAGAACCTGTAACACCTGTGCCCATTTCCAATGGTTATGCCTACAATACCATCAATGCCCTGGAAGGACCTGCATCCTACGGCATCTACCTCGCAGCCAATACCGAGCTCGCGCTCGCTCTGGGCACCGTGAGTACGGATCTCAATTGTCAGGATAAAGCGGATGTTTCCTGCCAGCAAATTCAATTGTTTCCAGTAGGCGGAGGAAGGTATGTCGTACAATCGTCCCAGGAAAACACCGGAGCCGGCGCCAAGTACGCATGCCTCCAGTTCAATACGACCAATCATACATTCCAAATGGCCCAACTGGTGGAAGGAGATCCAAGCTTTCAGTTTATGATTACGCAACAGCCTGGAGCATACTATCAGCTGGAATCTGTAGTCTCTCCAGGTAGCTATCTCGGTCTCCCCAGCGCCCCCGGAGTGGTAGCAACCGTTGGTGCTACGGATCCTAGCTCGCAACTCACCCTATCGCCCTCTTTATGATGTCAGGCAATAGATACTTAAAGGGAGCTTCGGCTCCCTTTTTTGTTGTTGCACAGCTTGGTTTTCATGGACCAACCAGCTAACATGAAATTTATTTTACTTACAAAAGTGAAACTTTATTTTGGCACTTGAGTATAATACTTACAATTGTGAAAGTTTATGCAGAAACTCAAATTAGGAAACTTTGAAGAACTGATACTTCTCCTGGTTGGCGTGCTCTACGACCAGGCCTATTCTGTAGCCATCGTAGAGGAATATAAGAAGCAGACAGGGAAGAATATCAACATCAGTGCCATACATACAGTACTCTACCGCCTGGAAGAAAAGGGCTTTCTGGAGTCACGGCTTGGTGAATCCAGCGGCGCACGAGGTGGTAAGCGCAAACGGCTATTCTTCCTTACAGCTTTTGGTGTCAAGGCATTGGACGAGATCCAGTCCCTCCGCGATCAGTTACGCTATCAAATTCCCAAACCTGCTTTGCAGAACCTGTCGTGAGTGATCAGCATACCTATCTAGCTCCGCCTACCCTGGCACGCAGGCTCTTTCGGTGGTATTGTCGCAAGGATCGACTGGAAGAACTCGAAGGTGACCTACAGGAGATGCATGAAATGCGGCAACGCAACCAATACTCAAAACTCAGGCTCGGTCTCTCCTTTTGGTGGGATGTTATCCGTTGCTTCAGAAAATACTCGGTCAAAAAAACAAAAACTCAAATGAATACTTCGCTTTATCGTTCCTATGTGAAAGTAGCGCTTCGCAATTCACGCAAGAACCTTGCAACTATCGCTATCAATGTCATTGGGATGGGGCTTTCCCTTAGCTTCTGCATCACCGTCTACATGCTTCATGCATACAATCTGGAATTTGACTTCTTCCATAAAGAAGCTAAAGACATGCACCGGCTGCACAGTCTCAGGTGGACCAATGAAGAACTGGGTCGTTTCGAGCTGGCACCGCTCCCCTTTGTCTCTAAGATTGAAGAGGAAATACCGGGTGTCGAAGGCTTGACCTACTATGAGACCCACAATGGCACCTTGAAAGTAGCAAACACCAATTTCCGTACAAGCAAAGACTATTTCCCTCAATACATTGCTTCAGTACGCTCCAATTTCTTCGAGTACTTTGATTTCCCACTCCAGAGCGGAAGCGAAGCAGGTATCACGGATGGGTTCGGAGTATACCTCACCGAAGAAACGGCAAAGAAGCTCTTTGGAGACGTCTCACCCGTCGGAGAAACCGTAACACTGTTCCTGGGTGAGGAAAAAGGGGTAGACCTGCAAGTAGCTGGAGTCTTCGAGAAAATACCGCTAAACAACAGCTTTAACTTCAACATACTCGTCAACCACAGTACGATACTCAATGCAACTGGCTCTTCTGAGGCTAGCTGGGAGCATTCCGACAACGTATCCATTTACCTCAAAACCAAGACACCCGATCAGGTGGCGTCAGCCTTACAAGGTTTCTTACCGGAGCAGCACATCAATCAGGAAAACTGGAAAATTGCTTCGCTGGAGCTTCTTGAATTTCACGATAAGCGGCTCACTGAGGATTTCATGGCCTATGCCCCGGCCAATTTGCGTATTGGCGTATCTGCCATGTTGGTATTTACCATATTGGCAATCCTGATACTGCTTGTAGCTTGTTTCAATCTGGCTAACACAGCGATGGCACTGATGTCCAAGAGAATTCGTGAAATAGGCATCCGCAAAACCCTGGGTACCAGTAATTTTCAGCTATTTGAGCAATTCATGATGGAAATGCTCGTGATTTCGGTTTTTGCCTTTGTGATTGCCGTGGCCTTCGCCAATCCAATCTCATCTCAGATCTTTGGTCTTTTCGGTGCGTCTTTTCTTTTGCAGGACATTAGCATATTTCGGTTTGTTCCCTTTGTACTGGTCTTTCTGTTGGTGTGTACCTTCCTGGCTGGTGTATTGCCTGCATTGTATGCCTGGAAGTTCACACCTGTGAGTATACTCAGCGGCAAGCAGTCACTAAAAGGTGTCGGTTGGTTTCAGCGGCTACTTACCATCGGTCAATACGCAGTGTCCATATGCTTGCTGGTATGCGCATGGACCTTCAGTCAAAATGGGCACTACCTTTCTGAAATTGACCTTGGGCACAATTATGACCAAGTCGTCATGTTGCCACTAGACTCCAATGAGGATTACGAAATGGTGAGAAATGATATCGATCAACTCGCATCTACTGTGCAGGTGATTGGCACAAGCAACCATCATGGCGCATCTCGTGGTCGAGGTTCTTTGAAAACGGACACCACAGACATCGAGGTGTCGACCTATTCCGTCAGTGCAAACTATCTGAATGTCATGGAAATAGAGTTGAAAACAGGTAGGTCTTTCATCGAAGGTTCAGCGCTGGATAAAACCACCGCCGTAATCATCAATGAGGAATTTTCCTCACGCCATCTGGACATCCGGCAGGACCCTATTGGACAGCAAGTTGAGATTGACGGAGAAAAGCGTACCGTCATCGGCGTCGCGGCGAACATCATCGAACATGTCTATACGGATTTCAGGCCACGACCTGTCGCCTATTATCTTGGAGACGCGACTACCTATCAAATGTTGATCGCAAAGACTGCAGCTTCCAATACAGATGCTCTCGAGGATCAGATTAAGGGCTATTGGTCGGAAAACTTCGATACCCCGTATCGGGGCCGGAGCCAAAAAATGGTTTCTTCGTTTTATGCTACAAGAGATGCGCGCAATCTCAAGCTCATCTTCCTCAGCATTGCGATTCTGGGCTCCTTGCTGAGCACCATTGGAATATTTTCCATGGCGGTCATGAATGTGGCCAAGCGTACGAAAGAAATCAGTATCAGGCGTGTATTGGGTGCGCGAATCCATCAGGTGCTGGTCCTCATCTACAAATCCTTTGGCTGGATCATAGGTATTTCCATGGCTTTGGGTATTGCAGGTGGCATTTTGCTAAGTGAAGTTGTGCTGGCGCAGATTTACAAGTTTTATCAGGACGCAAGGATCCTGGATTCCACCCTGATCGGCATAGTCATCATGACCCTGGCACTATTCTTCATCAGTATGGCGGCGTTGAACCGTGTGATCGCCAATCCCAGTGTAGGGTTGAGAACGGAGTGAAGGGAAATCCAGTGGTGCGCATTTGGTGCCAAGGAATCTAGGCCGGCTTAGAGAGAACCTGACGGGGCTCAACCGCTCTGAAGGATCTCTCTTGCTATTCTTCAGGATCATGACTAAATTATAGTGTGATAATCAGGGAATTACGCTTGATTTGGTTGTCGCTCATCTGCCTTTCCTGCTCGACAACAGCCGTCACCTATAAGGTGTCATACGAACCAATCGCTTCGCCATACGATCGCGAACTCCTGATTGCTTTTCAAATGGATTCGTCCGATCTCTCTGGAGTAAAGAAGAAGCATCGCCAGCAAAAAGCCTTTGAGCAGGCGGCGTCAAAGTATCTCTTCGAAAGTCTGCTGAGTGAGTTCAAAGCCGATACCAACTTCAGTTCGGTGCGCGACAGGGCCTTCTTTGGTGACATGGCAGACCTTGCAGTGAACAACGATGCCAACACACTGGCACTATTCGCTGATCTCGACATCACTAAGTCAGATGGCTTTGTTATCAGCTCTGAAGAAGAAAACAGAAACTACAGCACCTACTATGCTTCGTTTACCATTCATCTTTTTGAGGGATCAGAAAAGATAAATGAAATAAACCTGGAGGACCAGGCACGCGTCGATGGTGATGAGTTGATTCTGGCCATAGACGTTCTAGACAAGCAGTCCTATGATCTCTCCAGGGAGGTTACTAGTATGCTTCGATCGCTAGCCAGGGAATACTACAAACGGTGGTACCCCAGAACCGAGGAGATCACTGACAATGCTTATACCAGCGGCAAATTCAAAGGCTTTGAAACGCATTTCAACAAGAAGGACTTCGACAAAGCAAAGGCGCTGATTGCACCCTACCTTGAAAGCAAGAACCCCTCCCTTCGAATGAAAGCCAGTTACAACATGTTTCTGATTTGCGAAGCAATGGAAGATTTTGATGCGGCTGGCGAATGGTACACCAAATACGAAGCCAGCAAAAAGCAAGTGGATGCGGAATACGACTAAATGTAAGGTTTACCAACCCGGAAGCCCAACCTACCAATCAAACTGCTCACACTAGAGTCTGATGTCTTTCCTTTGGTATTGTGCAAATTCCCGTTCACCTCACGGCCACTTTTGTTTCCCGCATAGCGATCTTCACCTTGGCCGACAGGTTCGGCAGCGTTCATGCCATCAGTTGTTGTTTGATGTAATTCACAGCATCGTCGAACCAATCATTTTCAGAGGGAACAGATTCCAGCCATAAAGTCAGGTCTGTGGGTGTGGTGAAGTCCCCGAGTCTTCCAAGTACAAAAGCCGCATACCATCCTGCCCAAAATTTGTCATGCTCCCCTTTCAGGTAATGGGTCTCGTAGTTGTGATGCGCATGCCCGGCGTCTTTGAGTGCCGCAAGCAGCGCTTCATCGGTAGGTATATTATTCATAGGTCCAGCAAAATTGTTGCCATCAAAGTTACCCGCTTTGTAACTAGAGAATGGTGATCAATTAATTGCCATGATATATGCAGGAAGCCAATTGCAATTGAAGCAGTCGGCATTTTGTGCCTGAAGCGCCAGAAGGCTTCGGGTACAACCGGCTATCCTGATATTGGCCTCGGCGAGACGGATCATTAACTAACGGTCATCCTCATCCGGCTGGTTGAGCACCTGCTGCTTAGATAAGTAGAGTACCTCATAGTTTCCGCGATATCTGCCAACCCTACCCTTTTCAATGGCCTCTACTAACCTACTGTTGAATTTGGAGATTGATGCATTGAATGCCTGCACCTTGGTCAACGCCACGGAACGTCCCGCTGGACTATTCAGATCCTCAGATTGTATTTCTTGATACACCACCCTAAAACGCGCATTGATCTCAGTTTCGTAGTGGCTCTCACGGTTTCACCGAAGTATATTCGTAGGAGTTCGGGCCTTGAGTTGAGGTTGGAGCAACCAAGGGGCCTACCGTTGCAAGAATTCAATCGCTGCCTCCAGCTGCCGATCAATACCGTTCCTTGCATCCTCGGCGGTCTGCCGGACATAAATATCGGGTGGCACACCGTTCCACTCCACGGGAACACTATCGCCCCGGAGGACCGCTCGGGTATTCAACGAAATAGCCCTGCCGCTAGGCAATGCAAAAACCGGATCAGTATTGCTACCCATGCCTCCTCCTGCCGTAGTGTCGCCCATCAGCGTGACGTGCGATTGCTGCCAGAATCGATCGGCGAAGATTTCAGCTGCACTGAAGGCTGTACCATTGATCAGAATCACAATGGGTTTGGTGAATGTGATATCTGGATGTGGAGGTACGAAACCGGGCTCGATTATTTCGTCTACCAAGATCTGATAACCTGATGGAACCGTGTCTGCGATGAGATAGCCAACAATTGGCTCAAATGCGACGCTGCTACCCCCTCCATTCTCTCGCACATCGACAATCAAACCCTCTGCATTTTCAAAATACCGTACAACCTCCGAAAATTGATCCTGTCGGCCCACGAGCATGCTACCGAAAGTAGAGATGCGGACATAGCCAATAGAGGCAGTGATGAATTGGTATTCTATGGCCTCATTTGCAATAATTCGTAGTGGTACGCTGAAGTAATTCCGCAAGTTGAAGACATCCAGGGCACCCGTATCCCTGATCATCCTTCTCGGCGTATGAGGCCTCACCTTGGTTCCACCAAGCGTCAGTATGGATGCATGGCCGTCCTCCAGCTCCCCAATGAGATCGTACAGCACCTGATAGAAGTCATCCCCCACCGTTTGCTCCGCTCGCGCTCGGTATTCCACATATACTTCATCCCAATCCAGACCCTTGTATTCCAACAATGGATAATTGGTCTCGATGTAATTCCAAGCTGCCTCAAAGTCTTGCACATTGAGCTCCGTGGATGACTCATCCGGCACCCATTGATGGCAAGCCACTAGCCCACCCCCCAGCATAAGAACTATAATTGCAATTCGTATCATTGGCGCTTCGCTAAGTCGATGGTTGCTCCTATTTCCCCACCTGTTTGACCCATATAGAGGTCCTGATCTGTTCCCGAAATCCGGACAAGCCTGTTTTTGAATGCTGCAAACAGGTGAATACGGTCAAGTACTGCATAATTGACAGTCAGGTCAACCAGCCCCTGAAAGTTTCTGTTGGTTGCCAGCACGTGGGCGTCAAATTCGTCATCAAGGTCAGATCGCAACGCCACAGTCACCAGACTGATACTACTTTCACCGACAATGTTCCATCTATCATTAAGGGGCAAATACAGTCGGCCGTTGATGCGCAGCGGAAACTGAATAATGTATGAACTGACAAGGTTCTCCAACCTACCTCCTTGTGCAACGTTCTGTTTCCTTTCATAAGCGTGCACACCATAGCCGGGACCAATGTAGAGTTGAGCCCTGCGACCGAGGAGATCAAATGAGGAGATTTTATAGTAGTGATTGGCAGAAAGTCGAAAGTCAAGGATGCTGGCACTCAGATTCGGTATGTCACCATTCTCCAGATCTGAAAAATCAACTATTTCCAGGCCTAGATGGAATCCCTTTCCCGCTTTGAAACGGTTCCACTGAAATGACACTGGTGAAAACGATCCTGTATAGCGTGTCCGGGTAATGTATCGGTCCGTATTGCCATATTGTGCAAATCCGGAAGAAAAGCTGAGACTGGCAAATGTGGTATCTGCATCCTGCGCTATCAAAGACATGCAAACAAGGAAGGTACCTGCAAAAGAGATGGTCCTTATTGACTGTATCATGGAGTAGGTTAGACTTATCTGTAGTAGAACATGATTGTATCCGGAAACCAGTACTCCCTTCGGTAGTTGGCCGAAATCTACAACAGTGACTATGCGAAACCTACCATTTTCCGAAAACTCACGACCCGTACTTCTTGTTTGTGCAAATAGATCTAAAACAAAACGTATTTGCTTAGCTTTAAGCGACGTCTGAATTCTAAAAACTACGTTCATGAAATCAACACTCTTCCTCTCTGCACTGATGGTAGTATCCGTAATGGCGATGGCTCAAACACCCATTGACGGCCTGCAAAAACAGAATCTCAAATACCTTGAATTTCAGGAAAGTGAAGGGTACGAATTCAGGTCTCAAATCATTACTGAGTTCGATGCGGCCAATGCATCGCAAAACGTCAATATCAAGTTAACTGATGACTATTCCTATGTCATTGTAGCCATAGGCGATAGCAACATCCCAGGTATAGAACTGGAAATAAAGCCTTCAGGCAACGCCAACACTGAGTCCCTGTCACTGGAGGAGGGTTTGGCTGGACAGTCATATCGCTTGACTCCTTCCAAGTCCGGAAGATTCAAAATCTCCATTAACGCCACAGGCTTATCTCCTTCGCAAAAGGGATTCATAAGTTTCATGGTCCTCCGGAAATAGCGCTGTTCGGCACGGAGGGTGTTAAATAAAGAAACCACACCCTCCATTTTAGTTCCCGTCTGAAGTACCCCAAACCTCGCTAAATTTGGAGTTCACGCATTTTTCAGTGTATCAATAGCGGCTCACATGGATGAAGTAATTTTTGAATTTCTAGCACCCTATATCGACCTCACGGAAGAAGAAAAGGCCATTCTGTCAGAAGAAAAATTCATAAAATCCTTCAAAAAGGGTGATATACTGCTGTCTGCCGGAGACACCTCGAGGGAATGCTTCTTTGTCCTGAAGGGTTGCGTATATAGCTATTACGTGGTAGAGGGGGAATTGAAAGTCACGGAATTCTTTGAAGAGAAACAGCCCATCACTCCCGTCAGCTACGCAACCAAGAAACCATCTGCCTATTACCTGGAGTGTTTGGAGGACTGCATCATTTCCCTGGGCTCAGAAGAAAGAACAGCATCCATTATGAAGAAAATCCCAAGAATGGCCTATTTGGGTGCAGGTATTATGCAGGATGAATTGGTGAACCAGAGAATCAAATACGATGCGCTTTTGAATTTTTCCCCTGAAGAGCGCTATCAAAACCTTCAAGACCACGCGCCGGGATTATTGAGTAGAGTCCCCCAATACCTCATTGCCAGTTACCTGGGCATCAAGCCTGAATCCCTGAGCCGCATACGCAAACGCATGTTGAAACAATCCTGATTCAGCCCGCCCTGCCCGGAAAACATTGAGTGCTTTTTTCCTTTCTTAACCCAAGTCAATGAAAAAGGGCTTGCGACAGGAACAGCTTTGCCTTTTCAAAAAACATTGGCATGAAAGTAAACGATTTTCGAAGGCAGTCTTTGCTGTCCACTTTATGGGTTTTCGTTCTTTTCAATATGATTTTTCGGGATTTGCACCAGTTCGCCAACAAGGGCTTTCTGGAATCCTTAAACGCCCTGGAAGTCACTGAAGAACTTGTGCTCATTTTTGGCTTTGTCGTGGAGATCCCTATTTTGATGGTGTTACTGTCAAGGGTGTTACCGGATAGGATCAACAAATGGTCTAACCTGGTTGCTGCGGTGATCACCCTTCTGGGGTTAGCAAGCTCACTGGCTACCGCTGATATGGATGATATCTTCTTTTTCCTCATTGAATGCGCAGCCATTGCCGCCATCGGCTTTACCGCCTGGCAATTACCATCTACTCATTCAAAAAAAGTATTGGCATGAAGATGAATGCGATCGTATGTACGCAGTACGGAACTCCCGATGTGCTACAACTGCAAGAGGTAGACATGCCGATACCCAAAGAGCAGGAGCTACTGATCAAAGTTCAAGCTGCCGCCATCACCACGGCAGGCCTCATTGGCCGAAAAGGCTTGCCACGCTTTAGCCGCCTATTCAGCGGCTTATTCCGACCCAAGAAGGCTATTCTGGGCATGGAACTGGCTGGAGAAATCCGAGCTATCGGTAAAGGTGTATCCTCCTTCAAAACAGGAGATCAGGTGTTTGGTCTTACAGGCCTGAGGCTGGGATCAAACGCCGAATATGCCTGCCTGGCAGAGGACGCCGCACTGCTCCCCAAACCAACCAATATGACTTATGAAGAGTCTGCAGCGATCGTTGAAGGCGGTCTGACCGCACTGAATTTTCTCCGGAGTAAGGGAAAAATAAAGGCCGGTCAGCGTGTATTAATCTATGGTGCCTCGGGATCCGTGGGAACCGCCTCCATACAGATAGCCAAATACCTTGGTGCACATGTCACCGGTGTTTGCAGTACTGCCAATCTGGATTTGGTAAAGTCGCTTGGAGCCCATGAGGTCATTGATTACACCAGGCAGGATTTCACTCAAAATGGTCAGGCCTATGATCTGATTTTTGATACGGTTGGGAAGTGCTCTTTCCTCAACTGCCGAGGTTCACTCAAGTCAAATGGCATCTACCTGGCCGCCGCCGGGTTGTCAACTGTGTTTCACATGTTATGGACAAAATGGTTCAGCCGCCAGAAAGCCATCCTGGCCACTACTTACCTGAGAAGTACCGAGGCCATCAAGGAGGATCTTGTAGCCGTAAAGCTCTTGGTTGAGGCAGGGGTGCTTAAATCGGTCATTGACAAGCGATATACGCTAGAGCAAACCCCGGATGCTCATCGCTATGTCGAGACAGGGCGCAAAAAAGGGAATGTCGTCATCACCTTGAGTTGATTGGGCCTGGTCCCATCTAAAAGGCACCGCACTAAATCGAATGAAATATGGGATTGAAGAGCTACCTACCTGGGTTGGCTGCGCTGTTCGCGGTCTTTACTGAAGTCATGCCGGGTATGGAGAAGTACGTCCAATTGCTGCCGACTCCAAACGTCGCGTGGGGATCGTCCATCGCCGACACTCAGTCATTGAAGACGGCGTCAAACCCGAAAATAAGTCAGCCACTTTGCGATTTGCTGACATCAGATTTTCAAGCGCTTGCCGATTTCACCGAAAGCCTAAATGGATTTGGTATCACATCACAGAAGTTCCATGAACTTTTTTGGGATGGCGCCACACAATCTCTTCTCTTTTATCAGAGATCTCAACGTGCGAATCGGAATGTCCTCAAGCGCATGAGGCATACGGACTTATGGACCCACAGGGACCTGGGACACCCATTGCAGCTCCCCAAAGCTGACTTGACGGACACGTCCAGGGCCTTCACGGCTTTAGGTCACTTTTCAGGTGAATGGCACGGCATATGGCAATCTAATGAGGTACATCACCTTTGGCTTCCAGTCCGGCGTTATCAGGAGGTACTCAGCGATCAATATGGGCTGGTGGGCTTTCAATCCTGCTTCACCGGAGACGGCTTTGGATGGAATTACGTGGTGGAAGGCAGGGACAGCGTACTGATTTTGGGGTTTGTATACCATTTCGATGATCAAGGCACCATAACCTCAGAAAACCCACATTATGCCCAATTGAATACCAACAATCAACTGACCTGGGTTTCTGACAGTCACATCTATCATGAATTTGTTTGTGACGATCTCGTATGTGCTGAAAAAAGACACTACGTCATTACCGGTGCGGTGTACAAGAAGCAAACGGAAGCAACAGCAATCCGCGATGGCTTCCAAGCCATATACCTTTCAACAAACCAAGATCTTCCGGTATTCTCTTCATTGACTATCAGGAGTTTAAGCCGTTTTAGATCTATTATTACCCGAAAGATCGCTTCGGTATTGCACCGCCTTGCCTCCAAGGTGATGTCCATCAGATAAACCCATTTGAAGCGCTGCCTGGTACGACTGAGTAGTAGGTAGTCTTTTTTGTGAGTTAGATCCTCTTAGCTATTTGTGTGGCCACTATCGTCTGGGTGGACATGGTGAAGGCGATATCTACATTATTTTCAGGAATGAGGACAGCAGTTGGCTACCTGCAAAGAACATGGGTCGGCTATTAATTCTTCTGCCAATGAGTTTCCTTCAGGGCTTACACCAGATGGT
The DNA here is from genome assembly GCA_965601475.1 of Cyclobacteriaceae bacterium. Taxonomy (GTDB): domain Bacteria; phylum Bacteroidota; class Bacteroidia; order Cytophagales; family Cyclobacteriaceae; genus JAWPMT01. The sequence goes on from OZ271832.1 coordinate 5,919,356, forward strand.
AAATACTTTATTTTCGCCAGCAGCAGGTTAGGTTTTTTCATGCCCGATATTTACTGGGTAGATGCGCAGGTGATCGAAGAATTGAGATGATTCAGGCCATTTCAGGCGCATTGACTAGACATACTTGAAATGATATGCCAGAAACAATCCGCAACGACCGAATAAGCCTCCAGGTGGACCTTCCGGGTGAAAACTACCAACAATCACGATTCGACTGGACAGGAAAAGTCACCAGGTTGGATTTTGATGGAATATCAATGGCTGGCCATGAATTACCGAGCGGCGCCGATCCCACCTACGGGCAAGGCTTCTACAATGAGTTTGGGATGGACCAGGCCTTGGGCTTTGCCGAAACACCAGTAGGTGACTGGTTTCACAAAATTGGCATTGGACTCCTTCAGAAAAAGGGACGTGTCTATGACTTTCAAAAACCTTACAATATTCTACCGGCCACATTCGAGGTGGTGACTCGGGCAGATCAGGTCACAATAATTTGCAAGTCTGCCCAGCGCCATGGATATGCCTATGTTTTGACCAAAACCATCCAACTCCAGGAAAATGGGTTTGTCATTGTCTATGACCTGAAAAACACCGGGGAGAAACGGATTGCCACACAAGAGTATGCGCACAATTTCATCACCATCCACGATCTGGATATCAATCCCGATTACGCCCTTGAATTCCCTTTTGGAATTGACCCCTCGCTTTTCATTGAGCATGTGAATCCCGAAAAGCTGGTAAATATTGAACATCAGGAAGTACGTTTTCGAGGAAGTCCAAGGAAGCAGTTTTTCTTCAGCAATCTTTCGGGCGATCGGAAAGTGACAGCATCTTGGCGCCTCGTGCAACATAAACATCAAGTGGGTATTTCAGAAACAGGTAGCTTTGAAACCCAGGCCATCAACCTTTGGGGCTGGGGACATGTGATCAGCCCGGAATTGTTCATCAACATTGACCTTGGAGCCGGGCAATCCACCACATGGAGCAGGACCTATCATTGTTTCCATCTCGGCACCGCTTCGAGATAAAAGGACTACGATGCCATGTGTTTAGGCATTTGTATAGACTTCTTGCGCTACAGTGCGTATAAGATTCAAACCTCTTTTAGGTAGACCCGTACTTGAAGATCCGAGCTATGACTTATAAACTTTATGCCGCTAGAATTTTTGTGGAAGATTGGGAATCTGCAATGGACTTCTATGAAAATGTACTTGGACTGAATTCACAATTCAAGGACGGCGCCAGTGGCTGGGCACAAATGGAGGTGGGTGAAGATGTTTACTTGGGAATAGAGCGTTTGGAACGGCATGACCCTGAATTCAAGGAGCTTGTTGGGAGGTTTGTAGGAATCTCTTTGCTCGTCGAGGACATTGACAAAACCTACAGCCGCTTAATTGAAAAAGAGGTAGAATTCGTTGGACCTCCGGAAAAACAAGCATGGGGAGGGACTTTGGCGCACTTCAAAGATTTGGACGGAAATATATTGACCCTACTTAGTACCAACTAGTTGAGCAAAGATTGAACCGACAAGAATCCTGCGCTAGCAAGACGTCAACCATACAATACGCAGAATCAATGGGTACCTCCTGATCAATATCCGATACCGTGTCCTGATTTCGCATCTAGCACGTCATTTTCGGTCATTACCCCGTAGTTTTATCTCGAAAACCTAACCTTATCAAATGCTAGTTGCTAACTGGGTTGCTGCTACTTTATGCGTTGTTCTAGCTCTGGCTGTTCTGGTGAAACAGAATAAGAAAAATACCGACTATTTCCTCCTAGCTTCGATTTTGGGTTTCGCCGCATATCCGATTTCTGATATTTGGACCAACTACACCCTGAATCACTGGAGTTTTGCGTTTCATGCCTTGGCTTCCTATGCCATGTTTTCACCATTTTTCCTGTACGCGATGCTTCTGATTTCGAGGAAGCACCGTGTGGAGAAATCCTGGTTTTGGTTTTTGGCCTTCCACATCTCTTATTTCCTGTTTGTCATCCTCGACGTATTCATCCTCTTCGACTACGGCCAGGAAGAGGTTCGTCGGCTCTACTACGGCCCTACCCCTAACCGACTCTATATATTCTTCTATAAGGGCTTGCAGCTCTATACCATAGGTCTGTTAATCTGGTTTTTATCCAAACTGAGGATCTATCAAAGGCGAATCCAGGATTACTACTCTAACCTAGAAGCAGTGCGACTCGACTGGCTCAAATACTTCACATGGATTTACATCTTGAGCTATAGCACGGCCTTTCTTGCACATTTGGCCTACAACTTCAGACTGGTCAGCGATATCAGAATTCCGTATTTGCTTACTTCAGTTGCCATCGCCCTCTCGTTGTTGTGGATGTTCTACCAGGGTCTGAGGCAGCACGCACTGGCAAACTTCTCAGAACCTGCTCCGCAATCTGGAAATGCGAAGAAATATGCGAGCTCATCACTCTCCAATGAATCTGCGAATGAACTGTTTGCGTCCATCAAGGAGCTCTTTGACAAAGAAAGGATCTTTCACAACCCAGACCTGAAGGTGCAGGACATTGCAGGGAAACTAGGGGTAACCAATCACAACGTATCACAAGTACTGAATGAGATCGCCGGGAAATCCTTTTACGAGTTTGTCAACGACTACAGGCTTGGTTACTTCAAAGAACAACTCGCCGATCCTGAAAAGAGACGTTATACAATTTTGGCCCTCGGTATGGAAAGTGGTTTCAACTCGAAGGCATCCATCAATCGCGTGTTCAAGCAGCAACTGGGACTGACCCCAAAAGAGTATCAACAGCAAATGCTCGCTTCCTGAAAAAAGGACTCAAATTCTTATGAAAATGGCTCAAATCAGCGTATGAGTCGATCTCTTCCATGGATGGATAGTGATTTGTGGGAAAACAAATTCCACAACCATGAAAAAAACGCTACTAATTTTTGGGATGACCCTGACCTTGGGTCTTGCTCACGCACAATCCGGACAACCCCTTGAAGATCGGGTGAGTCTGGTATTTGGAACCAATCAGCTATTGATTGATGGTTTTAACATCGAGGGAAACCTGTTCTATAAGCGATTGGCTTTCGATTATTCACACGGCATCTCGCTGGACCTGACCAATGATATCCTTACAGGCGACGCCAAGGATCAGGGTCTGACGGCCCACATCCCGTACTCTACAGGGTTTGGCATCGGTTACCGATTTACTGATTGGTTCAACTTGAGGGCAGAACCTAAGTGGCACAGGTTTGAGTTGTACTACGAAGGTGACGAGCAAACCGAGCAGAACCTGATCGGGGAATACACCACCTTTACATTGGGCCTTGGGGCCTATGTCAACTGGTTGCCGTTCAAGAACAAGGACAATTTATTGAAGGGCATCACACTCGCTCCCAGTTTCAGGTGGTGGCCCAGGGTCTCGGATACACTTGATGGTGATCTTGTGTATGAAAATCGAATCACAGGGCAAACGGAGACCCATGAAGCCTTGGAAATTGGCTTCGGAAACACACCCTTCTTCTTCAACCTGAGTGTAGGGTACAGTTGGAAATTCTGAATGACCAGGTGGCTGATTTCAACAGCCACCCTTGCTTGAATCATTTTGACTATGCAAGTCAAATGGGGTGATGCTACTCAGAAGCGCATGTGAAATTTTGGAATCCACCAGAGCACATACCATAGACTGAGAAATCCACCATTTCCAGTAAGAATTGAATCAATCCGCACGAACTCCCGTTAAGGTCATTTTTGTTCTACCAAGCATCAAATACAATGGACTAAGGGTCTGAGCAGATCTCCATCATTGTGAACACCATTTTTATCAGCACTTAATTTTTGCACGCTATATCCTAATGATACACCTCATTGTCGGAAATACAGGATCCGGAAAAACCACCTACGCCCATCAACTTAAAGACATAACCAACGCCATTCACTTCTCGATCGACCAGTGGAATAAGACATTATTTTTGCCTGACAAAGGGCCCACAGACGGGTTGCGGTGGTTTCTGGAAAGAATCAATCGGGAAGAAGCCATCATCATGAGTCTGATCGAACAGTTAGAATCCGTAGGAACAGATTCGATTTTGGATCTGGGATTCGCCAAGTTTGAACACCGAAAGAAATTCAGAGCCTTCGCAGACGAAAATGGTTTCGAACACACGACCCACTATCTGGACATTCCAACGGCGACTCGATTCCAGCGGGTCATGAACAGGAATGAGGAAAAAGGGCAATCCTTCGAGTTTGAGGTGTCCAGGGACGAATTTGACTTCATGGAAAGCTGGTTTGAAGCGCCTGATGCAAATGAAATGCGAGGAGGCACCATTATAACGCTTTGATGCCCTCTCTTTGGTGCATAAACCCGTCATGTGAAATTTGATCAGCAGGACTCCCGCGGATGACGGTCAGGTAGGGGTTGTTTTCAGGAATGCAGATTTTTGGTTTCTTTGATGTACGCATCAATTGAGATCCTGACCCCATGACCGTTGATCCTTGGTTTGTAGTCTTGTCCTTAGGACTGGCAGAAGGATTGTTCCTCATGGTAGCGCTGTTCCTACTACGCAACAAGAGACAACTCTCGATCAACATCCTGATCAGTCTCATCTTGTGTCTCCTGTCGTTAATCACCTTGCAACTCTTGGGGTTTTTTCTCGATGATGCCGAAATGACGCAGCTATACCAATTCGGAGGAGGCATCCCTTTCCTGATGGGTCCACTGCTGTTCTTCTATTTGAAATCTGTAGTTCGACCGGATTATGCATTCGGCGTTTCATCGTACGTGCACCTCCTTCCGTTCGTCCTATACCTTACGCTACTGGTTTTTCCCAGCATGCGGAGCATGTACACTGTCGGCCTTTTCACCTTCGCCAAGGCAATGCATACATTCGCCTATCTGGTCTTTGCCTACATTTTCCTCCGGAAAACCTCATCGTCTAATGATCACAAAAAGACCTGGTACAATGCCAAACTGCTTTCCAGATTGGTCGTACTCCAAATCTTCGCGCTTCTGTTGATTTATGGTATGGTGGCGATTGAGCTTACCATTCCCAAACTGGAGATTGATTCTGACAGGATCTCGGCAGCAATTTTTGTCTTCTTCTTTTTCGCCCTGGTTCTTCTCATCATCTTACATCCCGACAGTACGATTCCCAACAAGCATATGCGGGGTTCCTATGTCACCTCCAGCTTGGATGAAAAGCAAAAAAAGGACACCCATGAGCGACTAATTCATTTGCTCGAAACGGAGAAACCCCACCTGAATCCGGAGCTGACCCTTGGTATCCTGGCGGAAAAACTCGAGGTCAATACACATCAGTTGTCGCAGGTAATCAATGAAATGCAGCACAAGAATTTCAACCAGTTGATCAATGAATACCGGGTGGAGGAAGTGAAGAAAAATATCCTGGACCCGAAGAGGTCGCTGTTGGGTATTGCCTATGACAGTGGCTTCAAAAGCAAATCAGCCTTCAACCGTATTTTCAAAGCGATAGAAGGTCAGACGCCTTCACAATTCAAGAAAAGCCTGGAGTAATAAGTCCCAGATGATAGATTAGGTCGATTCTTTCCGTGTCGGCTCGATCCTTTGTTTCAAAACTCAAAATGAAAAGGTTAAAAGGATTTGCAAAGGGGCTTCTGCTCCTGGTGATGGTGATGATTGCGGTTGCTGGTGTGTTCTGGTTTAGTGTGCGGTTCAAGGGCAATTCTCAACCCGTAGAATTTCGGTCAGACATTGATCTTGAGGGACTTTTGATCAGGCCAGATGGCCCTGGCCCTCACCCGGCGATTCTCCTTCTCCATGGCTCAGGATCAAGTCACCAACCCTATGACAAGCTCTACTTTAGGTTTCATGCCAATGCATTTGTTGAGGCTGGTTTTGCCGTTCTTGTATACACTAAGCGCGGATCTGGGGACTCGGATTTCGATTATTCCCTGTTTACTTACGAGGATCTCCTTGCTGACGCACAAGCCGCAATCGACTTCCTGAGGACTACACCAGGTATCGATCAAAGCAATATTGGCGTGATGGGGTTGAGTGAATCAGGGTGGTTTACCCCAGAATTGGCTTACAGAAACTCGGAGATAAAGTTTCTGATCAACAGGGTCAGCGCGCCTTTTGGTGTCATGGAAACGCTAGCCCATGAAGTGCGTAGCGACGCCAAAGAAGAAGGTTTTACTGATAAGGACATAGACAAAATCATTTTGCCGATTACCAGGCGCCGGTGGCAATTCTACATTGATGTCCATGCGGGGATCGTACCTCCTTATGGTGATGAAAGAAAAGCTATCAACGAAAGGCTGAGCGAACTAAATCGTGATGAATACTACGGCAAATGGTTCACCTACCCGGAACTAGGTGACTATGATTCCATACAGTATGCCTCGCGAGCCAGGCGGTACCGCTATAGCCCAAAGCCATATTTTGATGCTTTGGATATACCCATGCTCTATGTGATGGGGGGTAGAGACAAGAACATCCCAACGAAAGACGTAGTGACCTACCTGCAGCAGGTTGAAAAGAACATTACGGTAAAGGTCTACCCGGAGGCCAGCCATTATCTCTACAAGAATGGATTGGAAGATGGTCCCTATGAAGGATGGATGTACTACGACGACTACCTGGAGCTAATGACAAGCTGGGCCCAAGCGCAGGTTCATTGAATATTGGAAGGTGCAGCGTTGCCCCTGGTCTGGTGATGATCTCGACTGCCTATGGCCACTGGTCTAGGCCCCCGGAAAGATCAATCCCCAACGCTTGACCTTCTATACTTTCTCGATCACCGTGGCATAACCCTGACCTACACCCACACACAACGTGCAAAGCGCATACCGACCATTGCGCTCATGAAGTTCCAGGCTGGCTGTTTGCAGTAGCCTGGCTCCTGTCATGCCCAGCGGATGACCCAGGGCAATGGCCCCTCCATTGGGATTTAGTCTGGGGTCCTGGTCATCCAAACCCCATGAACGCGTGCAGGCTAGTACCTGAGCCGCGAAGGCTTCATTCAACTCTATCACATCCATTTGATCCATGGTCAAGCCCGCCTTGCTCAGTGCCTTATTGGAGGCTTCCACTGGACCTATTCCCATAACCCTTGGCTCTACACCGACCACCTGGGAGCTGACAATGCGAGCCTTGGGTGTAAGGTTCATTTCCTTCACCGCCTTCTCTGAAGCGATCAAAAGCGCTGCTGCACCATCATTGAGACCAGAAGCATTGCCAGCTGTGACAGAACCATCACGCTTAAATGCAGGTTTGAGTGTGGCAAGACCTTCCAAGGTGGAATCCTCCCGAATGAACTCATCCTGATCAAACACAATCGGATCCTTCCGTTTCTGCGGGATCCTGACCGCTGTAATTTCTTGTGCCAATCTCCCGGTTGTCCTTGCTCGCGCAGCTTTCTGCTGGCTCCACAAGGCAAACCTGTCTTGATCTTCACGGCTGATAACGTCACGCTCTACGAGGTTTTCGGCGGTCTCCCCCATCGCATGCGTACCAAACTTGTCATGCATCTTCGGGTTCACGAACCTCCACCCAAAACTGCTGTCATAGAGCTTAGCATCGGAGCCGAAGGGCATAGCCGATTTGGACATAACCAGGGGGCCTCGAGTCATGTGCTCCACACCCCCAGAAATAAACAAGTCCCCATCACCGGTCTTGATGGCACGATGGGCGTGAATGACCGCTGACATCCCGGAAGAACATAAGCGGTTGACCGTTTCTCCTGGCACCGTGATTGGCAAACCCGCTAGCAGCAGAGCCATCCTGGCGACATTGCGATTGTCCTCTCCTGCCTGATTGGCGCATCCCAAGATGACATCGTCTATACGACTGGGGTCAAAGTCATTTCTCTTCAGCAGCTCCTGAATGGGCACAACAGCCAGGTCATCAGCTCGCACAGGAGAAAGGGTACCTCTGAATTTTCCGATTGGGGTTCGAACAGCGTCAACAATATAAGTTTCCATCAATGAGTTTGGGTTCTCTAATCGTGTTTACTTCAAAAAAAGCCAGCAATGCCAAGCGCCAAGCTTTTATTTCAATTGTCAAAAATGCCACAATCAGTCCACCTTTAATGCCAAAGACGACATCAGTTTCAATAAAACTTCACTGCCCGCAAAAGAAAGTGCATTCCCGATTCACTGAATAGCGCTTCGACAAAGTGAATTTCTAGATCTGGTGACCTTTTAATTGAGAAGCTGCAGTGGCATCAACTTCATCGATGGAGTGAGCTTGAGCAAGCATGTACCTAGTAGGCAGAAACATTCAATTTTGGCTCATCCTCCTGGCTAAGGTCCAATCTGAATTTCAGTGTTGTAGTCTTCTCGATTAATATTTCCAAATTCTTACTTCCTGGCATTCGTGCTACCAGTTTCTCTTCCCCAGGCACTACATTGGTGTCCCTGGATGCTCCATAGTCGAAGGACCAATCCATAGGTGCAATCTTGAACTCATACTTTCCCTGCTCCAAAGTCGTGCTGGCCTCGTAAATACCATTTTCGATATACTCAAACTTCGGGGTGCCATTCCACTGCTTCCCCCAGTCGTTCATTGTGCCAAAGAGGTAGATTACCTGATCACCCAGTGTAGGCTGATCTGCAGTTCCGATGGCAAGTCGGGCTTTGGTCAAAGCATCAGCTGGAGTCTCGCCCTCTATCAGCAACATCGCCAATTCCCGGGCGACACTTGCATCGACCTCCATGTCCGGAGAAACACCTTTCCCTTCAATTCTGCCGATACGGGTAGAATAGTACTCTGCTATGGGTAAAGACAGCTGAAATCCGAAGGGCAAATCGTACATCTTTTGAGATAGCATCTCTCCAGCGGTAGTTTCACCGATGATGGTTACATTTTCCAGATTTGCCAACGCGTCAATCGCAAACTCTGTAGCGCTGGCGGACTTATTGCTTACCAAAACGTACACAGGACCATCGTAATAAGGCTGCATCGGCTTGAACTGAATTCGCATGAGCGGCTCCCCCTGGACGTCGTGCCAGAAGGCCCTAAGAGACCACCCTGCCCACGGCGACAGGCCCCCAATGAGCTCAGGGTCGGGTGTACTCACTTTTTCAGACCACCACTTTCGGGATACAAAAAAACCAGCATCCATGGGTTCGCTAAGCAAGTGACCAACAAGTGGAACAATGGCAAATGCACCTCCAGGGTTCTTGCGAACATCAATGATCAAGGCATTGGCATCCTTGTCGGCGATGTCCGAATACATTTCAGTTATCCCATCATAGGTATCAAGTCCCATCATTGTATTGACCGTCATCAAAGCAGTGGTACCAAACCACTGAAGTGAGGTGCTTTGTTCTCCAACGCGAAGTGTATCGAAGTATTCGGCCATGTCATCCGATTTCATGTTCGAAATGCCCAGGGCCACATGAGAAAATGGACCGTTCTGCCATAGGGTACCAAAGCCCGATGCAAATTCCTCCTTTGTCTGGTCCTTACTAGCCAAATCTTGCATCTTCTCCGTCATATGCAGATACTCCTCCGTCTCCAGTAGTGAGGGATTGTAATGATAAGTCGCCATAAGGCGAGCGATACTATCCACGACGACAGCCAAGTCCTCCTTAGACAGTTGATACTCATCCTCCGATGGGGTGCCACAAGCACAGAGGATCATTGCCAGGACGGATAGCTTGAAGTATTTCATTGGACAGATTTTGTTTGACGCTAAAACTAGATGCGTAAAACCGCGTGTAAGGTTGTAGCCCAGATGTTCGGAATCAGGAATCCGAACGCTTTTTCAGGATCAGCCGGCGATAAGCTGAAGGCGTATGTCCTGTTTTCTGCTTGAAAAAAGTATTGAATACACTTCGTGAGTTGAAACCGGACTTGAACATCACTTCCTTGATAGACAGGTCTTTATCTGACTCAATGAGTGCCAGGGCGTGGTCAATTCTGTACTGGTTGATGTACGATGAGAAGTTGGACTGCAAGATGGCATTGATCGCCTTGGAAACAGATTTTTCATGAAGATTCGTTTCTGCGGCCAATTGTCGTAGGTTGAGTTCGGCATCCAGGTAGAGTCGGCGTTGGATGACCTGCTCATCAATCCGTTTGGCGTAGACCTCAAGTGCCCTGAGCTCCTGGTTGTCCTTCGGTCTTTGCGTAGGCTTGGAGAAAGCCATGTCGTGATTTGAAATTTTCTGAAATAAAATCGGCGATTTCAGGCCCTGATAGGAAATCAGGTTGATCAATACCAAAATTCCAAGCTGTACCAACGTTTCGGTATGGATGATCCATCCCAGTATATCCAAAGACTCATAACGAAACTGCAACATGTTGACCAAAAGGATGAAGACCATCAGTATGAGCATCAATTTGATCCAGGCAGTTTGGGCGGTTTCGTTTTTTGCATAGACCTGCACAACGCCTGATTCATATAACCATATCACCCGATAAGACAACACACAGTATAGCAGCATGACCAGGATCAACGGAATCCCGAGATGATTACAAACGGGGTAACCTGCCCCGGTAAGTGCGACGACGAGCGAAACCGGCAAGAAATGAAGTGCATCCACCCATGTAAACCTGAGATTAGCCAGGAGGTAAAACCTTGTATAGAGCAACATCAGCGGTCCATACAAGAAACCATAGCTACAGCTGTAGGCATTAAGCACATTCAACAAAATCTGATTGGTGTAAAGGATATTGTAGCTAAAGTGGAGGCCGATGGTCACAAGCAGCAAAGCCAGGTAGGTGTTGCTGCGCCTAGCTCTGAATTTGGGAGTCATCAAGACTATGGCAAAAAGCAGACTTTGCCAAACTACCAGTGCATGGAGTATGTTGATCAAATTGATTTTCATATCTGGGAGCTGATCATCCGGAATACAATGACCAACACGCTTACCTCAAATCGATTGAATTGAAAAATAACATTTGTCTTCGAGAGCACAATAAATGACTGTGCCTCGACACCAGATTGTGTTCTTAAGCTGGTGGGATACGGGGCAGCCTGCTTTTCACCAGTTGAGGAAACCTTCGTGGAGGCCCTTGCCTGTCATAATGCCCACTTTTTCGTTGGAATGATTAGATGTCTCAAATCAGAGATGCTTTACGAAAGGAATTGATAGCATTGGCGTCTATGAGCATTGGTAGCCTCAATGGGAGCAATAGACAGGGACCAATTTGACAAATGCGCCTTTGAACTAAGCTAGATGACTATCAATTCTTGATCCACTCTTTCGCTTCTTGCAAATGCCGGAATGACTTCACTTCTACACCCATTTTCGCGAAATTCTCTCTGTAGGTCTTCTGATTCATTTTCGCTGCAGGAATATACGGCTCCACCAAAGCCCATTGCCTCCATCCTGTATCGATCATGCTGGGAAGCCAGTCACTGTAAAGCCACTCATCGATATTGTTGTGCAGTATGGGAAGATTTCTATTGTCTGAGATCCATTTGGAAAGATCATTGTCAAAGAAGTACTCCCTACCCGTGCATAACAGATCCCGCCATTCATCTGTCACCAGAAATCGCTTTATCGTGTGCAGAATGCTATCAGTATCCAGGTCATGCTCAAGGGTGTAGGTTTCTGTCTCTTTAATTAAAATACTCATGACCAACGATTTGTGAAAAAGTGAGTATGAAGTTACAAAGAGTATTACATAATTATAAATAAATGTTTTTTATGGTTATTATAAGTAATATTTATGAATAACGTGCTTCTTTTCTTCGCTTCCTCCAGAACAGAAATCACTCCAATTTCCCATTACTCCAGGGCTGGCTCCTGGTTCCAATCGGATCCACTCTACCCTATAGATCGTGCAGCGTATGCGCAGACTGTTACCCCACCGCTAGTACTCTGAGCCAGGTTCTCATACCTACATGTAGAACAGGATTCCGGAGCTCCCGAATCCCCTCATTGGCATTTTCCCTAGTCCCAATAGGCAAATCGCCTAAAAGTGCGATTAGGCAATTCACGCTTACATCTCTTGCTATTCCGCTGAAGCTTTGTACAACAATTAAAAAGAAAAGTGCCATGAAAAGTAAATTACTACTGGGTATGACATTGCTAGTTGCCATGTCCATATCAACAACAACATTCGCTCAGGAAACAGCCAGTGGATCCGGCACTGCCAATATCCTGGAAGCTTTGGCCATATCCCACGTCGGAGCTAACCCACTCGACTTTGGGGATATAATTCCCAATACTGGCGGTACTGTAAAGATTCTCAACAGTGCTGCGGGAACACGATCATTGGAGTCCGGCGATTGCGAACTCGTGGGCAATGCAGGGGGATCAGCAAGATTCAACATCACTGGTCATCCCAACACTGCTGTGGACTTGAGTGTGGATTCGAACGTGACACTTACAGAAACTGTAGGTGGGACGGAGACCATGACCTCCACCCTATCGCTTTCGAGCTCCAGCATAACACTGGCAGGCGATGGTACCGGTAGTATCTATGTGGGTGGTACCCTAACCATCGGTGCCGCACAATTGGTAGGTACCTACAATGGAACATTCGATGTAACTGTCAGCTATCAATAACCTTCAGGCACAAAGCGACAGCCCACAACGCTGTCGCTTTGCCTTTTTTATTTCAGCGAACCCCAACACCCAGAATCATGAAACCAACAACCACACTACAAGGCCTATTGGCGATGTTCTTTCTGCTTAGTGTCTTGGACGCCTTGTCTCAAGGCGATCTGCTCGTGACTCCCACTCGAATTGTTTTTGAGAAAAATGAGAGAAATAAGGAACTCATACTGGTGAACACAGGCTCAGACACCGCCACGTACCTGATTTCATGGGTCCATTATCGCGCCGATGAAAACGGCAAATACCACAAAATAGAGGAACCCGTTCCCGGACAGTACTTTGCCAGCGAGTTCCTGAGATTTTTTCCTAAGAAGTTTTCCCTGGCACCCAATGACCCTCAAACGCTCAGGATGCAACTCAGGAGATCAGCATCCATGATTGATGGAGAATACATATCACACCTTTACTTCAGGGCCGTACCGAAAAAGGCCATTCAGTCGCCTAATTCCCTATTTGCCCTGGAGCAGAAAGATGTTTCCCAAACCTTTACCGTTGAGATCATACCCATCTACGGTGTCACCATTCCGGTCATCGTTCAGCAGGGTGAGGTCTACGCTGAGGCCCGGTTTGCTGACACCTCTGTAGACAAACCGAACCGTTCAGTGGACTTCAAAATCGTTAGAACAGGCAATATTTCTATCAACGGGAGTATTCAACTTTTTTATAGAAATGCTGCGGGCAATAAACTCCTATTGAAAGAGGTCAACAGCGTGACCATATTCTCACCTAATAAGTCTCGTCTGTTTCATCTTTCGTTTGCCGAATTCGCCAACCTGGACCTGGAAGCAGGAAGCCTGGAGCTGGAATTTAAGTCAAGAAAACCTGGCGAAAAGATCTCGTATGCAGCGCAGTCCATTCCGCTACCCTGATTTTCATGATCGTGGCAAGATTCATCTTAGTGTTGAAGTTGCTCGTAACAGCCATTTCAGCTCATTGCCAGGGCATCTTATTGGATGAAATCCAGCATCTAAATTTTGGAGATTTCTATCTCCAGCCAGGCCCTGGAACCATCACTGTGACCCATGAAGGAAGTCTTGGCACCACAGGAAGTGTTCATTCGCTCGGTACAGGTTTTAGCCCTGCCGTTTTTGACATCACCACGGCGAGCCAGGAAAATGTAATGATCACATTCCCAACAGATCTGGTCGTACAAAGGTCAGGAGGCTCGGAAACACTTCAGGTTGTTTTGGGCCCTACCAATGTAGATCCGTCCTTCAACATCTACCCCTCGCCTACGCTCAACAGGATTGTGGTAGGTGCCACCTTACAAATCCCAGCAGGCGGCACACCTTCCGGAAATTACAGTGGAACATACGAAATCGAATTGACCGTGATCAATGAATAGTGAAACTCACCATATTCATTTGTCTGTTTCTGGCAGTTGACCTCTGCATTGCCCATTCTGATCCCACAACCGGCGAAGAACTGGAGGTAGAGGAGATTGTCGCACTTTTGTACATTCCTGACGCCGGGAACTACAACATCAACATGTTGTACAATGACAAAAAGCTCTACATCCTCGCAAATGAGCTTTTCCAGTATCTGAAAGTCAATCAAAAATTCACGTTAAGCAAAGATCGGGTTGAGGGGTTCTTTATTGATCCATCGAATGTCTATTCCATCGACCAGAGCGACCGGATCATACGTGTCGGGGACCGCACCTACCACACCGCCTCAAATGAGCTGCTAGCCACAGACCTGGGATTGTACATCAGCTTTGAAATGCTGGAAAAGGCCTTTGGCATACGCCTCAAATTCAGGATGCGTGACCTCTCAATCCACCTGGATTCTGATTTGGAATTACCCATTATCAGACTACTCAAGGTAAGGCAGATCGAAGAAAACATCCCGAAGCAACAATCCGACAAACCCCCAAAGAAATCCATTGAAATGTGCCGTAACCTATTGCGCGGTGGTGTCCTCGATTGGAACGTTGGCATCAGTCGAATAGAATCAGATTCCAACGTTTTCTTTGGAGACCTGAACCTTGGCAGTGAGTTCATGGGAGGAGAACTACTGCTCTCCTACCGCCACAACTCCGTTTCGCTCACCAAGGATATCTTTCGATACCGTTGGCATAGGGTGAATACCGACAATTTCATCAAGCAGGTGCATGCAGGTCAAATTAGTCCACAGTCGAATGTGCAGCTCCCCTACCAGTTCGTTGGGTTTTCGACAACAAACGCCTCACCGAACTTCCAGGCCAGTTATGGATCTTATCTGATATCAGATCACATTGAACCTGGCTGGTCTGTGCACTTGTACGTGAATGATGTTTTGGTGGACTATCAATTTGCTGACGCTTCCGGAATATACGCCTTTGAGGTCCCACTTGTCTATGGCTCAACACGGCTGGCACTCAGGTTTTATGGCCCCAATGGAGAAGAACGACTGGAAGAACGTGAAATCAATATCCCTTACGGTTTCGCCAGGGCTGGCAAACTTCAGTATGATTTCCATCTGGGGGTCCTGCAGCATCAGCGGGCTTCCTATGCCACCGGTCTCCGGTTAGATTATGGTGTGAACCGAAAACTTACGATTGGGACCAACATCGAGCAAATCCAGACAGACTCCCTGACGCTTCAGGTACCGGCACTGCAATTGACTGGTATGCCGCTAAACCGACTGATTTGGAGTGCCACATGGGTGGAGGGCGGCTATTTCAGATCCATATTCAATTACGCGCTTCCTTCCAGAATCTCATTTCAGGGTGGTGTCAGCAAATATGAAAGCCGACAAAGAATTGAATTCAACAAAGCCGGGTTGGAGGCGGATGGCGCCGTGATCGTGTACCACAAGTTGCCTTCGCTCAGAGGATACTCCCGTTTGAAATATCGTCAAAATCATTTCGAGCAGACCCGAAACCAGGAACTTGACTTCACCTTCAGCAACTACTTTGGAAGGCTCAATGTCGTCCTGGGTTCAAGGGTAGCATGGTACAATCGAAAGGTGATGAATCACTTAGGTCAACTCACCAGCTCCTGGCGGCTTCCCAAGTCCTGGCGTTTGAGATCGCGCGTCGACTACAACGTGGGTAATGGGCAGTTAGTCAATGCCTCGCTAGAAGTGAGTAAGGCAATTCGAAACCGTGGCTTTGTGGGAGTAAACTATGTAAGAAACTTCCACAATCAATCCGGACAGCTCAATTGTCAATTGCAGCTTATCCTGGGCCCGCTACGAAGCAATAGCTCCCTCAATTTCCAAAAAAGGCGCTCCACGTTGAGTCAGACACTCTCCGGATCACTACTCTATTGCGCTGAAAGCAAGAAAATATTGACATCGCCACGGCCAAATTATGGCAGGACGGGGATTCACCTTACACCATTTCTGGACATCGATCACGACGGCATCATGGACCCCGAAGAACCCCCGGTAAGAGAGCTCAGGGTTGAGGTAAACACCGGCCAGGTTCAGTATAATGCAACTCAGGATCAGGCGTACGTCTTGAACCTAAACCCCAACCTCACCTACACCTTGCAGTTTAATGACAATCATCTGGAAGACATTTCCTGGCGATGCAAGTGGCATTCGATTAAGGTCACCACGGATCCGAGTCAACTTAAGAATGTACATGTTCCGATTCTTCCAATGGCTGAGATCAGTGGCACCGTTTCTTACCTGGATGGCGATGAAATAAAAGGAATCGGCCAGGTAAA
Source organism: Cyclobacteriaceae bacterium (assembly GCA_965601475.1). Taxonomy (GTDB): domain Bacteria; phylum Bacteroidota; class Bacteroidia; order Cytophagales; family Cyclobacteriaceae; genus JAWPMT01. The sequence goes on from OZ271832.1 coordinate 5,935,551, forward strand.
GGTGCTCATCACCAACATCAGCAAGGAAGAGCCCCAAACTGTAATAACAGATGTCGATGGCTCCTATTTCGCCCAGTCACTTTCTCCGGGACTCTACATTGTGAAGTTGGATGAGGTGCAATTGAAATCCGTAAATCTGATCGCTACTCCGATCGTAAAGGTGATCGAAATTGAACCGCAGAAATATGGCGCCTACATTGAAGACGTGGACTTTGTGATCCGCAAGGATCGGCTGCCAGAGAAGCCTGAAGAGCAGCTCATCACACGCCAATAAGACCATCCGGCCATCTAGTAAAAAACAACGATGATTCACACAGTCAGGATACTAACTTACCTGGGGCATGAAAATCAAGCTGAAGAAACATCAAGCACTGAGATAGATGTCGCCTGGGTATTGTCATTTCTTCTCATCCAAATAGTCGCTCCAGGTCTGTTCAGCTTTTGGCAAGAGCTTTACCCTTTGTCGTGTCCAATCCTTACTGGCGTCATAGCCTTCGAAATTGTAGAACAGGTATAGCTTCTCATCCTCTATCAAATAGGTGTTTGGTTCAATTTTGTATTTACCAGAGGGCCATCTGCTATCGACCAATTCATATGCCATACCCGTGGCACACCAACCGCCGAATTGTGGCAAATACTTCCCCGGATCTCGCTCGAAATTCGCCTTGTTCTCCTTAGAGGAAAACCAAAACGATATACCTGCATAAACCGACACATATTGGTTTGATCCTGCCTTCGGTGCACCGTCGAAGTAGGAGACAATATCATAACCGTCCAGAAGTACACCTGCGCTATTTGTATTGAAATGCTTGCCCTCACCTTCAGTTAAGAGCATGCCCGCTTCCTGACCCCAGGTATTCCATCCGAAAAGCATTGTTAGCGTGGTCACGAATATCATTCTCATATCTGACATGGATTACTTTGAATTCAAAATTGACTGTTTTCCTTTTAGACCTGTTTGATTGGCAAATAGTGCTCCCTACATTCGCCATATTAAACAACTTGTGGTCATTGCGTTCCAAGGGCAACGACATTGTGGTAAAGAAACGTAACCCAAAATCACGCGGCTGGAGGAAACCGGCAAAAAGCAGTTCGGATGTGCACATCCAAACTTGTTTACGCTTCAAAGTGCACCCTCAGCAAAGAAAGAAATAAGGATAGTTGCTCTGAAGCTGTTTATCTACGTTAGAAAGTAGCGATGATGTTGAACTGGTACCAAATAGTCCTTGTGCTCGGGGTTTTACAGGGTTTCGCGCTTATGGCGATCATGTATTCCTCAGGCAGGCATACCAAGGCAGGAATGTGGTACACATGGTTGTTATTCTGCAATTCCATCACCTTGCTGGGAGAAGTGCTTTATCAATCTGAGGTGATCAGTCACCTTCCCTGGCTGATAGTAGTCTTTGATTTGTCCTTGTTTCTCTATGGCCCATTGATATACTTGTTCATACAATTCCTATTTGCAGTCAAACCCAAGCACCTTTTTCTCCATTTTCTTCCCTTTATCGGCTTTGAGTTAACGCTTAACCCACTCATCGAACTTAATGCTCATGGTCTTGTCACAACTTTCAGTCAGGAAATAATGGGTTACTTCTGGCTAATGGCCGAAGGACTGGGGATTGTCTCCCTATCAGCCTATCTGATTGCCAGTTGGCGATTCATCACGAAGCGAAATGGTGACAAAGCCAAACAGGTGCTTGTACAAAGTATACTAAGATGGACAAGTGTCGGAATGCTTATCTGGGTAACGACATATGCCCTGAAATTCACACCGTATGATTTTATTGGTGGTTACAAGGGCTATTCTTATACCTGGCTTTATTTGGTCATCAACAGCTACGTCTTTGGCTATTTCATAGTCAATGAGAGGAAACGCCTGCTAGTTGGGCATGTAGAAAAAAAGTATAAAGGCATCACGCGCTCAAAAACTGAAATTGATCTGATCATAAGCGGGCTTGATGCCCTCATGACCAAGGAGAAGCTATATCTTAACAAGGATCTTTCATTGCATGATTTGGCGCGACGCCTGAATCAAAGACCTAATGTTGTTTCCATGGTGCTCAACAAAGAGTTGAAGATGAGTTTTTTTACATATGTCAATCAATTCAGAGTTGCAGCATTTATCGAGAGGGCCAATTCTCCCTCATCTCAGAATTTGACGATAGAAGGGCTGGCCAAATCATCTGGCTTCCAGTCTAAGTCTGCCTTTCACAGTGCCTTCAGGAAGGCCTATGGCAAAAAAAAGCCATCAGACTTCATTGGCGCTGCCGGTCGTACTGGTTAAGGATAGGTTTGGTAGATAATCACGCCACATGCGTCTAAGTACCGACTTGCCTAACGCTCTCCAAAAACCCAACGTAGCGCATGGGTCAAGGCAATTCCAATCGCGGACATATGCGACTCATTTTCCAGCTTTTCAGTGCTAAGCTCGATGAAATCATATTTTCCAAGCAGCGCCACGGCACGGTCAAAATACACCGAAGTCGCCGTTTCAGAAGTCCCTAGTGAAAGGTATAGCAGCTTCTGCTCCTGCGGCTTTGACAATTCCTCCAGGGAAGCCAAATAGTCACCGTTATTCCATTCCAGGGAAGGACTACTGGCAATGTAGGTGGTGAAAAGATCTGGGTTCACTTCCAGGGCCTTCAGCGTCAACAGCCCCCCGAACGAATGGCCGTAGAGTATCGTATTGGTCTCGTCCACTCGGTAATTCTCCTTGACCAGGGGCAGCACTTCCTGCTCTAAAAAGTCGATAAAAGCCGCTGCTTTGCCGGAGTTGAGGCTATCATTTGCAGTAGGCGTTAGATACACTTGCCTGCCAGCAATCCATCTGGCATAAGTCTGAAAGCTAAGACCCACGACGATCATGGGTTTCACATGTCCCTCAAAGGCCATTAGTGTCGGAATATCAGAAGCTACACCCATCATTACCTCAGCATCCGGGAGAACCATCAGTGGGTAGCGCCTTGTGTTGCTATCATAACCCAGCGGTAATTTCACAATCAGGTCCATCTGTTGCTCCAGGTGCGAAGATGACACCTCATGATATCGAAACGATCCGAAGCGATCATTGGAGGTCAAATCCTGCGCATTCACACGCCAATGATTTGCGAGCAATAGCAGCATGAGAAGCCAGGTGATGTTGCTGGCCCTTTTCCAAATAAGGGTATCAAAAAGATGCGAAACCAAACGTTCAGCGGGCTCCTTGCCGCCATTCAGGGGGTAATGCCTCATGTACAGTTAAAATTGTTTACTCCATTCTTCGGAGCAATCTACGACCCCGCCAAACCCCCTCACTTCCGATTCAGAGAATCCGGAGTGCTTTGACCAAGATGTATCTTATTTCCTCTTGAAAGCACCCTCTTTCTGCACAACAGTACTAGTATTGATTGGATTGATATCGAATCAGTTCATAGATCCTCCCCTTTGGCCAAATCTGACTCGTCTCCGTATTGGAGAAAATGAAGAAACCGGTATCATCTTCCATATGCCATTCTGCCCACGAGCTATAGCCCGTACCACCACCACGATGACCGACCGCATCTCCCATCATATGCCACCACAAATTGGCACAACCGGTGACGGGATTCTGAAGCTGATGCATTTCCCTTACCGTAGTGGCCTCCAGGATCCGCTCTCCATTCGCCTCACCTCCATTCAAGATGCAGCCAACAAACCTTGAAAAATCCCAAACATCGGTGAAAATCCAACCTACGGGATAGTGTCTGCTGGAAAATGGCTGCATGGGGCGTGTAATCGTTGCATAAGGGGTGACGAGTTCTTCTTGGTTGAGTTCGTCAAACCGAAAAGCCGTATTCTCCATACCCAGGGGCTCGAATACATTGACCCTGCAGTAATCCCTATAGTCTAAACCGCTGACTTCCTCTACGATCAATGCCAACAGGGAAGTTCCTATATTAGAATAGCGCTCACGTGTGCCGGGCACGAAGTCTTTCCATACCTTAGACCGATAGGCTGAACCACCGGGCAAAATATATTCCGGGAGCCATACACTGATCTCGGGAGGATCTTCCAGGAAATAGAAATTGTGGAAAGCCGGAATACCATCCCCATCTGCGGGCCAGGCCAATCCGGAGGTATGGTTCAGCAGCATATGAACGGTGATGGGTACAGCTGGATAATGAGGGTTTCTTACTGGATAGGGTAAGTACTGATTGATGTCTTCATCCAGGTTGACCAGGCCTCGCTCCCACAATTGCATAACCGTTACCGAAAGGACCAGCTTGGAAACAGACTGCAAGGTGTAGAGGCTATTCGTGGTTGCGGGTTGCTCTGACGCCCGATCTGCAAATCCATAAGCACCCGTCCACACCAATTCACCATCTTTCACAATCCCTGCGGCCACCGATGGAATGTTGTAGGCATTGATGGTTGACTCGATCTCTGTATCGATTTGGGTAATTTCCTCGTCCTCGCAGGATATCGGAAGGATGGCAAGCACGAAAAGCAAAGTAGGATAAAGTCTCATAGCTCCTCCCTTTTTAGACTCGATTTCAAAACATATCCCAGTGATAATATGACGGTAATGTTCCTCGCATAAGCCTCATCCGGGTGATCTGTCGACAAGATCACGTCATCAACAAATTGCATCATGTTGCTCAGGCTGTAGCCAGACCGAAGGTCCCAGTAGAACCTCAATTCCCGAACATTGAAGTCAGCTTGATAACCCAGAAGCACTCCGGGATCCAGCCTATTTACCTCACCGTATCCTACCCTGTACCTACCGGATTCATTTCTGTCTAACCTATCATTGAGTAAGACACCCAGGTAAGGGCCGAGGAAAAAGCCGGATGACTTCTGGTTCTTGATATTGGTCTTCACCTTGAGCAGTATGGGCAATTCGAGGTAATGCAAAATGAGCTTATACTTGAAATCGCCATACAGATAATCCGTGCTATAGCTCAGGCCTTTTCTAGACCAGAGAAGCTCCGTCAGTAGCGCGAATCGATTGGAGAGGGACCAGTCCTTGGCAACACCTACCTGATAGGTGAACAAGGGAATCTTATGCGTAAGCGAATTGACCTCATATCCAAGGTAGGCGCTTTGACCACCTTCCCGAAAACCAATATCACTGACCCCTCCACCTAGTCTGATACTGGTTTGGCCAAGAAGGTCGAAGAAGACCAAAGACATCAAGCAAATCGTAAGAACAGCTTTCACATTCTGGCTATTGCGTCACTGTGGAAGCTAAGCCACAATCGATCCCCATGAAATGATGGCGGACATTGGACAAATTGATATAACTCAAGGTTCGACCCTGCCTTACTGACCAGTTGGCGAATAGAAAGAAATTGTAAGCCCTACTTACAGGCCTAGGATGTCGAAGCTCGAAAAAGAGATCTTCTTTCTCATATGTCTGTAGACCTTTTTTTGAAACGATCCAGCCATTTCAAACGCTCAAAAGTCATCAGTTAGGTTCTCCAGCTTACCACTTCCGATCCCATACATGTACACGTCAAAATCACCATCTACGTTAGAGGTGAAGAGCACCTTCGATCCATCAGGGCTCAGCGACGGCTGACCATCAATCGCTTCATTTTCTGTAATCTTCACACGTGCTCCTGTAGTCAAGTGCACAATCACTATTTCCCAGTCTCCATCCTCCAGGGTATTGAGGGCCATCCATTTCATACTTTTGGATAAAGACGCATTGGAACTTCCCCCGGAATCTTGGGTCACCTGCTCGAGAATTCCTCCTTTGCTATCTGTCCTCACCAAATCCAGACCACTTTGATGATTGCCCACCTCCCTGGAGAAACTCACATATATCTGATCATCCCATCCTCCGAAAGCGGCAAGGTAATCTCCTCCGCCCCTGAGAAATGTTTCCGTAAGCCCACCACCGGACCCGATACGATCAATTTGCCAAAGTCCGTTGACATGCGCGTCAAAATAAATATAGTCTCCATCCTTCGACCAGCCCGGAGACATTTCTGGGTAGCTCTGTTGGGTTAGTTGCCTCAACCCTTGTCCGTCGGATTGGATGGTGTAGATATTGTAGTGGTCCTCAGGCTTAGCATGAAATGCGATCAGATCTCCCAAAGGAGACCAGGCGGGATTGCCAGCATCCAGTTCGCTCTGCGTAATGGCCTTACTTTCCCCGCTCTCAAACTGGTAGATATATAGCTGTCCCGCCCCATTTTTATCACTTACAAAAACAAAAGCATCTCCCTCTGGTGACCAATAAGGGTGCAATTCATTGCTTTGAGCTGAAAGACAGGACAAGGCATGACATAACACAATAGCAAGGAAGAACCTCGTGGCGACAACCCGTTGAATGCTTGGCATCATAGATCCTTCAATTTCTCACTGGGTTTGTAATGATAGTCCAGGTATCTCAATGCCAAATCCTGCGCAACAGGCGCTCCCGTTACTTTCTCCACCAAATACAGGGTCGCTTCAATAGCACATCCAGAGCCGGCTGTGGTTAGAATATTTCCCGTGTCAACGAATTTCTGATTCTCGACTATTTGAATGGACGAATCCAATTGACTGAGCATCTTGATGCCCTGAATGTTGGTAGTTGCCTTCCTGCTTTTGAGCAGACCCGCTTTTGCCAGAAGCAGCGAACCCGTGCAGACAGCGAAGAGTACGGCATCGTTTTTCAGCGAAGACTTGAGATATGCAATGGTTCTTTCATTTCCTGCCTCAGTAAACCATCCCATCCCTCCTGGGACGATAACGATATCGGCTTCGGGCGCTTCATCGAGGCTGTAATCGGCTTTGACCTTGCCAACAATGGTCAGGTCAAGCACGTCATCATCGGATACAGTGTAGACATTGAACGCTTCCATGAAATCAGCTGCCAGAAACATCTCTGCAGCAACACCATAGTCCAGCAATAAGGCACCATCATACAACAATACCGCGACGTTGAGTCGGCTGTCCATAGCTGCTACTCGCGACGAAAACGCGGAGTTCAAGGCAAAAACCACCAACCCAAGTTGCAAAAACCTCATTCAGTAACTATTGAGTTTTGACCACGAAGCCATCTTCACGTTGCCATTTATCATATTCCATATAGGCGGCAGCTGCTTCAGCGCTTGCCTCACCCAAGATTCTGCTCACAAGATGCAGCGCACCGTCGATACCAGCCGAGACACCAGCTGTGGTTAGTATATTGCCATTATCCACAAATCTGACACCTGCAAGGACCTCCGTTTCCGGGAAATCGGCCTTTAGTCGATCAATCCGGCCATGCCAGGTGGTTGCAGTCTTCCCATCCAGCAACCCGGCGTCACCCATAAGAAATGCTCCGGTGCATACGGACATGATTATCTGCGTTTCATCTGCATTGGCTTTGATCCATTGGATCACGTTGTCATCCTTTCGGGATGCACCTGTATCTCCCCCCGGCAGAACAATTATATCGGGGCGTGGGCAAGTGGCAATCGAGTAGTCCGGGACAATATCCAGAAACCCCTGGCTCACAATGGGATCTTTTGAGGTCGCCACGGTGTAGACGTTGAATTTTGACCTGAGGGTCCCTTCTTCGTCAGTTCCTCGGGAAACAGCAAAAACCTCTGCAGGTCCGGAGAAATCCAGTACCTCCACACCATCGTAGATGAAAACTGCAACATTCATATCGATCACTTTTTGGGCACAGCCTGGAAGATACATGATCACCGCCAGGTACAATGCAAGCAGGACATTTTTCATGTCCTCAATTCTAGGATGTCAACGGCGAACTTACTGTGGGAATTAGTACGAGTGCATCCATCTATACCTAATAAGGCTTTCAAATTGACCATTCTGTCCCTTCCACTAAGGCTCCCTTTCAGGACAGTAGGATTCCTACCTGGCCTATTGTCAATGAATGACGGACATCCGCACAGATGTTTTGTGACAGCATTTACACTTTCATTCTTACAGGATTCGACCAGCCATACCATTATACCTTCAATAGCATTGTTGTATTCATCCTTCATTCTTCCAGGCCAATACGCAGAAGGTCCATTTGACCTCACCATGCTTCAAAAAGAAGTAGAATCCTACTAAATTCGACCTTGCCACAACACCACCATAATTTGAAAATGTCAGGTTTTTCATTGATACAACATAAGGGCAAAGACATCCTATATGTGGACTATACCGGAATGACCAAGGAGGAAGTACTGAAAACGATGGACGACGCCACTGCATTTGCGCTCAAGGAAAACCGGCCCTTGCTCCGGCTATCTAATATGACCGGTGTATTTGCAGTGAAAGAGGTAGTGGAGAAAGCTCAGTACAGCGGAAAGGTCACCAATCACCTTACCATCAAACGCGCGGCTGTTGGAATCACCGGAGCAAAAAAGATCTTGCTTAATGCCTACAACCGAGTCTCCGGGAATAGCACACGGGTCTTTGATACAGTGGAAGACGCCAAAGACTGGCTTGCAGGTAATTGAATTTACTTAACTACCTACCCTGCTCTCCTGTCTGCCGCTATGCCAGCAAAACTCAGGATCAATCCCGTGATCAATACACCCAGCACATACAGAAACAGCGGGTTCTGGCTGGATTGATAGAAATTCAATAGACAGATGGCCATGAAGAACCGTAGGTAGAGCGTCCAGTTGTAGAAGGTACGAACGCGATATGCCACGGTCCCCGCAACGAATACGCTCAAAACGCACATAAACATCCCCGAGAACCTAAGGATAACAGGGTCATATACCCTGGACGATTGAAAAAGATTCAGGATTACATGAGGCGCCAACAACAGGCCAATGCCTGAAGTAAGGAGTACGATACAAGGATAGATCAGACTTAGCCGCATCCATCTTCTTGCTTTCACCACTTTCATACTTATTTTCTGAATTGAAGCTACAATGGCTTAGACAACCCATTTGCCAAGGTGTGACAGTTGTAGCGTAGGAGCCCTTCAAAAGGTAATACTCCTTGCTCCACCGAAAAGCACAGACTTTGTACGCACCAGGGTCTTACAATCAGATTGCTCCAGCTTTCTTTGCCCTATTAGCCCCGACGCTGATGGGGCGACTAGGCAAACTCATCAATTCTTTTCAATATGATCTTATCCAGAACGGCGGCCGGCAGGAAGGCAGCACTCTTGGCACCCTTGGCGTCCTTGCCAACGACATAGTAACGCTTCGGACGCTTGTCTAGCAGAACCTGCGCCACGACCTTGGCCACCTCAGAAGCTGGTATTCTCTTCATATCCGTATACAGGCTATCACCAAATCGTCGCAAAGTCTCATAGCCTGTAGCTATTTCCGGATCAACCTGAGCCTGCAATGCCTCCCTGTAGACTTTGCCCTTGTCCCAGATGGCACTGGCAATGGCACCCGGAGATATCAGAATTACCTTTATCCCGAAATGATGCAATTCCAGTCTCAGCGCATCCGAAATGGCCCTGACGGCGAATTTTGATGCTGAATAAACACTGGCTCCTGGAAAGGCAAGGTAGCCGGCACTGGATCCGATGTTGATGATTCTCCCCTTGCACACTCTCAACAGGGGCAGGCACGCTTTCGTGACGGCCAATAACCCTATCACATTGACATTCAACAGTTTTCGTATCTCTTCAATAGGTGTTACTTCAAGAGCTCCCCCAAGCCCGACCCCCGCATTGTTGATGAGTGCATCCAAATGACCGGCCTCAACGCCAATCTTCGCAATGGCTTCACTGATGGCTTTCTCATCCGTGACATCCAGAATGATGGGCTTCAGTCGATCTGAAGCTTCTGCTTGCAACGCCTCAACATCTCCCTGGCCCCTTACGCCAGCATAAACATTGAAACCCAGATTGTCCAGGTGCAACGCGCAGGCCCTACCAATGCCGGTTGAGGTACCGGTGATGAGTAATGTCTTATTCATGATTTCTTGAAATTTTGCCTTCTATATGCTTCGATTCATGCTCCTCCCAAATGGAATGATTGACCAAACCAAATGCTTTGAGTGATGAGGCAACGCTCATACCCAGCACACTTCCCCAGGCATCCGGCGTGGTGTCTCTGTGCATGAGGTGTATGCTGTAGTCACCCAATACCGTGTGGTTTTGGTATATTCTTATTCGTGGATTCTTCGGGTCGCGCTTCAGATCTTGAACCAAGTCATTGAAGAGCTGCTTGATTTCAGACCTGGCATGATCTGGACTCCTGAGCGCTATGACTTCAAGCCAACTCATTTTTCTCCCTTTTTGCGGGTCGGTAGACGATCAGTGGAAGCAGGCCTATCAGGCATATCCAGCCAAGGATATCGCCAACCACGGGATACAAAGTATCGATCCCCTGCGTAGGTACCTGAGCGTACATGATACCTTCATCAGTTTCATCGGAATGCATATAGTTGATGACTTCTCCGTGATAATCTGCGGCATAGGAATACCCATTGTAGGTGGGACGGACAAAAGAAAAGCCGTTTTCAATCGTACTCAATAGATACCATGGCCCTGGGCTTTTGGGCCAGTCGTAGGAAGGTGACAGCATGATATCCACATCTGCTCTTGCTGCTTGCCTCAGATAAGATGGAAATCCCATATCGCGGCAGATGGACAGACCAATTCTTCCATATGGAGTCTCGACAGACTGAATGACCTCAGCCCCTTTTCTGAAAACAGAAGTCTCTCCAAAATTGCCATAGCCCATGAGGTACCTCTTGGCATAGTCCAATAGAATCTCACCATCAGGTCCGATGAAAAGGTGCTTGTTCTCTCCTTTCTCCTCTTTACCAAAATAGGCGAAGGTGACGCTCAGGTATACATCATTTCTATCAGCGATCCTGGCATATTCCTGGACAAGCTCCTCAACGCTATGCTGATCGATGGTCATAGCAAACTCTTGAAAAGAGACAATCCTGGCTCCATTTCTGGCTGACTTTTGCACCAGCCGATTGATTCTTGCGGTGGTCTCGGCAAAGGGAGACGTAACTTGCTCATTGAAGATGCGCTCCATCCTCACCGCTCTGCCGTCTTCAGGTATGAGCACCGCAGCTGCTACCTTCACTTTCTCGCCATCCGTACTGGACCAAAAACTCTTTTTGGCAAAACCATAGGCGTAAATCACGACCACCAGCCCCAAGTATATGGTCACAGGTTTCTGTATAGCCTTCCAGCCAAAACCTTCTTCCCAACAATAATTGACCAATGCAAAAAGCCAGGAATACAGGAATACGAATGTCCAAACCCCGAAGAGCGAATGCGCTTGCAAAAAGGTCAACGATCCAAATGAAAAGGAACTCAAGGTGCCACCGCCGTCATCAAATGGCCCATCAAGTGAGGAAAGGAAGAAAATTGCCGTAGCCACCATCGGGAATGTAATTGTAGAAACCATGCCAAAGCCCTTGAATTTGGGATAGATCCATCGGTCGATCATGAAGGGCAAAAACCATACAATGGCCAACATGGAGCTCCGAACGAGGCTGTAAATATTCACTACTGACGGGTTATCAAACTGGAACAGGCCCCACAGGGCAATATTGAAGCTCAGCAAGAATCCCAGGAGTGTCAGCAATATTCCCCTGGTGGCACTTTGAATCCGGATGAATCGCAAAATGAAGATAGGCGCGATAAGTATGGCCACAGGAATCAATGGCACCAAGGGACTCAATCTGGTAAACATGAAGCCCCCAAATCCTAGTATGAAGAGTAACAGCGATGTAGTGGTTGACTTTCCCATTATTGAAAACATCTTGTTGTACAGAAGCTAGTCCCAAATCGATGCCACAGAATATAAGTATCTGATTATGAAGTTTATACAACAATGCTGAGTGCGATTTCTACCGTATATGAGAATCTCAATTACCAAATGCGGTGATTGTTACCTTCCTTCTTTTATCGAACCGTATGCTCATTCATTTGCACAGTGAGAATCGGGTCCTACAGGAACACACTACCACACCTCTCGAAGGGGAAATCATGCTGGTGTAAGCAGCATGATTTACTGTCAAAGAGGAATTAGTCAAGATTACCGGGGCTCGACTACTCCCAAAATCGACATCAGAGCCAGGGACGGTTGCGCTACTGCCCTTTCAGTGATTGCACCTCCGCTTCCAGTACTGCGACTTTGGATTTGAGCTCCTTGATGGCCTCTACTACCACTGCCACGATATTGGCGTATTGCACCGACTTGCTGCCTTCTTCGCCCTGCACAACCTCAGGTAGCACCAGCTCCACTTCCTGGGCGATGAAGCCCACTGAAGCTTGCCCGGAATCAATCCATCGGAAGGTCACCCCACGCAAGCCACCGATCAATTCCAGGGAATTGGGAATGGTTTGGATATCAGTCTTAAAGGATAAATCCGAGGTTTGGTTGAAGCCAGAAGCATGAAGATTCCTGTAGGTGTTGCTCGTCTTTGCTGTGAAGTGGAAGCCGTTAGCCCTAGCTCGGATCATAACCGCATATCGATTCTGTTGTTCGAATGTTAATCCCACATAGGCATTGGACTCGCCGACATCCCAGGACCTCAGTGTCAAATGAGAGGAGGCGAATTTGTCCGACCTGGGATTCCAGGCTATCGCTTTTTCGATGATTCTGAATTCATCCCTGATATCCACCTGGCCCGTCATCTCCACTTTGCCGTCAATGACGGTCTTCCCATTGTTGAGCTTGACATCAATACCCTCTGTAACGATTTGACTGTAGACGGAATCAGCTATTAGCAGGAGGATTGAAAGCGCCATTGCCTGCTTTAGTGTTTGTGTCATGATTTGCATAATTATGTGATGTTGTTTGGTTTCAACTCGTGGTTTTGGCGCAATTCATGATCATTGACTTCTTTGGATTTTAACCGATAAAGTAGGCCCAGACACACGCCTGCACGATAGCCCTGGCAATACCACGGTTCCTTAGTTTTGGTGGAATCATTAATCGTGAAGATGGTATTTTCGAATCAACCCATGCAGGCGGAATTGCCGATGAAGGAAAGAAAAACGAATCCTTCTACCAATTCTGATGAAATTTTATCCCTGGGACCCTCTCTGGACGATGGCTGAAGCACAATGGCCAGACGAGTTTAGTCTGTCACCAGTTCGTTTCGAGTCAAAATGATTCCATCTAACCCGCTCTTGTTTGAGGTTTCATTCTTCCAAAGAAACGTAAGAGACTTCTGCTCATCCCAGGACAGTATATTGAGCTATTTGTTGGAGATGTTGATGAGCGAGGTCGGGGTCTGGATAAGTTCAATTTAGTGACGTCACATCACCACGGGCCAAAAGATGATATCTACACGCCTGTTCTTTAGTCGCCCAACCCACGAGTTGTTGTCGTAGAGGGCATTGAACTGACCAAAATCCCGAATTTCGATGAGTTCTTCCGGAATGGATTTGTCCAGTAGCTTCTCTATAACGGCGTCACTCCGTTGGCGCGAGAGCCATTCGTTGTAGTAGGCACCTCCAATGTTATCCGTATGGCTATGAATGGTGATATGATATTGGTAGATGTCCGGAATGGACTCCAGAAACTCATATACCTGCTCCATCTGTACAGGATCGACGTAATAACTGCCACCATCAAAGTAGATACTTTTTAGTATCTGTCCTTCGGGTAGCTCCTGAGCGTAGCAGAAGGTAAGGTTGGCAATAAATACACTGAATAATAAGAGCCGCACAGCCTATTAACGGCTGAGCAACAAGAAAGGCTTCAATACAAGCTCAACTTTTTGCTTGAATAGCCTCTTCTACATAGGCGGGCAACGTGACTTTGAAAGTGGTGCCTTTCCCCTCCTGACTGTCTACTTCGATCTGACCCTGGTTCATGTCCACAAACTCTTTGACCAACTGTAGGCCCAACCCAAGGCCCTTCTCACCGCTTGTACCCCAGGTAGACTTCTTGGCTTTCATTTTGAAGAGGTCCTCCATTTTTGCAGTGGGTATGCCAACGCCTGAGTCTTCCACGAAAGCCACAACCTGATCACCCTGAAGTTCGGCTCGGAAGTTCACTTTCCCACCGCCAGGGGTGAATTTCAGTGCGTTGTTCAACAGGTTACGGAAGATGGTCATGGTCGTATTACGGTCTGACCAAGAGAACAATTCCCTCGGCACACTATAACGGATCTCGATGCTCTTACCATCCGCCATGTTCTGAAAGGTCATCACCAGGTCATGGCAAAGCTCCGACATATCCAGCTTCTCGGGTATGTAGGGAATCTGACCTTGTTGTTGCACAGCCCAGTTGAGCAGATTGTCCAGTAGGGTTGAAAGTCGATCGGCAGAATCGTCGATGTGCTCCGCTAGTTCTTCCAGCTGCTCAGTTTGCTTCTGCTGCACCATGAACTTGATGATGCGGGAGACCCCGTGAAAGGCCTGCACCGGACCTCTCAGGTCGTGTGAGATAATGGAGAAAAAGCGGTCCTTGGTGTTATTGAGGTCTTCCAGGGCTTGTTTTTGTTCTTCGAGCTGTTTGTTGACCCGCTTTTTATCCAGGAAGTTACGATAGACAATGAGTGTCACCACTAGCACTAGTATTGTAAAGGCAGCGATGATGATGAGAAAATACTGCTGGGTCTGTTTCTCGGCATTGGCCACATCCAACTCCGCTTGCTTGAGGCCTACTTCGTAGGTGGTACGTTGATTAGCCAGTTGCCTGATCATATCTGCATTCTGAATACTGTCTTTATATCCTATGAATCGCCTATCATGTTCTAGAGCCAGTTCATAGTCACCGAGTGCCTCATAAAGTTCTGACAGGATTTGCGAAGCATCTCGGGCTTGCTCCATTAGCTGAGCCTCCTGAGCAATTTCCAATGCCTCCTTGACCCTTAGCGTAGCTCTCTCAAAATCTCCCATTTTGAGATAAATCTTTCCAAGTTGGTTTAAGAGGTCGGCAATTCCGTAGGTGTCTCCTAGAGGTCTGAGCATTTCTACAGCCTCCAAAACCTCGCGCTCCGCCTCACTAACTTCACCTCTTGCCGCTTTCACAAGTGCTTTATTCCCCTTCACATAAGCCTTTCCGATGGGTAGGTCAATTGCCTCCAAAATGGGTTCTGAGCGTAAGTAGTAGATATAGGCGCTGTCGAGAAACCCTCGCTCAAAATATATATATCCTGTATTAAGTAGCGTTAGCCCTTTGGACACTTGATCTCCGATATCTTCAAATATCTGGATGGCTTTGTTGCTATAAATCAGATAGTTGTCGAAGTCTTGGTTTTTTGAATATCCTGTGGATATTTCAGAATAGCATTGACCAAGAATATCCTTGTAATTCAATTTCGCTGCAATTTCTGCAGCTTCAAAATATGATTCCAGTGACTTCTGGAGATTCCCCATTTGCCTCCAAGCAGTACCCTTCAACATTAGCGCGTAACTAATGAAATATGGATCATTCAACAGGGTACTGTAGGCAAGTAAACTGTCTGCTCCAGCCAACTTTGCATCTGGTGCAGCAGTATAAATCACAATTTGCCTGAGCAAAGGCAATTTATTAGTGTCATCTGGCAGTGTTTCCAGAACCAATCTCAAACTATCCGCCAGTCTTTGGTTTTGACTGAGAGTTACTGCTGATGGAAGAAGCATGAAGGCAATTAAGCATGCCTTCATGTGTAACTCCAGCCATTTTTTCATTGCTGCGGAATATTTATCACAGGGTCAATGGTGACAACCACCTGAGGATTCTTCTTCAGCACAAAAGAGATATTGTAAGCAAATACAGCGGGGTTTTCCTTCGTGGCTCCCTCCGGCATCGGACAGCCCTGAACCTCTGAGTTGCTAACCACTTTTGGAATCACTTCCCAGGTGTCTTCCCAGTGTGCGCCATCAGGTAGTTTTACATTCGCCTTTCCAGAGACTGGTACAATTGACTGTAGTTCCTGCAACTGCTCATCCTGATCAGAAATTTGCCAGGAAATCAATTCGTTGGAATTACAGCCCGTGATAGTTCCTTCAGTCACCTCTTCCCAACTCTTGTTGTCAGTTGAGCACTGTAGACCATTGTCATACTTCAAGTAAATAGTTGCCATGTTAATCGTATTTTAGAATTTAATAATTACGGAATATGAAAAATCAATTCCCATCATGGCAGTCCATTGGTTCGAAAAAAATCGGGACATGATTAAAGTTAGGTAAGGTTAGCTCTAGTTGTTGGGTGGGAAATTACCCAAAATTTCCAATGGCGAAAAAAAAGACTCGTGAAACTGTAAAAAAACGCATGAGTCGGTCCAATTCCAGGTCAAAAGGAATAATATTGATTGAAGCACTTGTTGAAATTTATGTCTAGAATGTATCAAATCCTTTTCAGCCTGGCGCTGATTTTCGTCCTGCCTGCTTTGGTCGAGGGTCAGGCGTATTACCCTGCAAAAACCTGGGACACCAGAGATCCTGCTACCGTGGGACTCGATGAGGCGGCGATTTCCGCTGCGGTCGACTTTGCCAATGCCAATGAGTATTCTGGCGAAAGAGATCTGCGTCTGGCCATCCTGAAAGCCTTCAGTCGGGAACCAGGGCACCAGCTCGCCGGTCCGACAAAAGAGCGAGGTGGGCCCGCCGGTATGATCCTCAAAGATGGCTATGTTGTGGCTTCCTGGGGAGACACCAAGCGCGTTGATATGACCTTCAGCGTCACCAAGAGTTACCTATCAACCGTGGCTGGCTTAGCTCTGGAAGATGGATTGATCACTTCTGTAAAGGATAAGGCGGGATCGTACGTTTGGGACGGCACATACGACGGACAACACAATGGTCAGATTACCTGGGAACACCTACTTCACCAGACCTCAGATTGGTCCGGAACGCTCTTTGGCCTGGACGACTGGGCGGATCGACCTGCAAGGGAAAAGTCGCTGGACGATTGGAAATATCGGGAGTTGAAAAAGCCTGGAACGGCATTCAAGTACAATGATGTCAGGGTCAACTTGCTGGCCTATTCCCTATTGCAGGTATGGCGACGACCTTTGCCGCAGGTGCTCAAAGAGCGCATCATGGATCCGATTGGCGCCAGCACTACGTGGCGATGGTATGGCTACGAAAACACCTGGACCAATATCGATGGTATCCAAATGCAGTCTGTGAGTGGCGGTGGGCATCACGGTGGTGGCGTATTCATCTCTTCAGAGGACCATGCAAGGTTTGGACTATTGTTTGCCAGAAAAGGTAAGTGGCTGGACCAACAGCTCATCTCCGAGGAATGGACACAAATGATTCAGACTCCGGCTGAACCTATGGAAAGCTACGGTTATATGTGGTGGCTCAACAAAGGACCGCGTCAATGGGAAGGTTTGCCCACACATCTTTTCTATGCAGCAGGATTTGGCGGAAACTTCATCGTCGTTGATCAGCAAAGAGACCTGGTCATTGTCACCCGCTGGTTGGAACCCTCGAAAATCGGGGAAATGGTTGGCTTGGTATATGCAGGTTTGAAGGACTGATCGGGAAGCCTCAAAGGCTATCGTCCAACAATTGCTTGAATACTGGGTCGCGGAGGGTGCCGTTGTCGGTAAGCATGGAGAATTCCACCTCTGCTCGAAGTTTTGGCTCCACCCAGATCGTCTTTTTCTCTTCGTGCGCCGGTTCGTCGAATGGTTTTACTGCCTCGGGCAGGCCGTGTAGCTGATCTGATAGGTATTTCAGTAGACTTTGATCAAATCCAGTACCCACCCGACCCCGGTAGGTGATGTGATTCCCCTCCTGCTCCCCGATCTGCAATGAGCCGAAAAAGGCCTCACGCTCTCCTTCTCCTGATGTGAATCCCAGGATCAAAAAGTTCCTGGTCTCCTTCACTTTCACCTTGATCCAGGCATCAGACCTCCTGCCAGGATAGTACTTTCCGTCGGGTCTCTTAGCCATAATACCTTCAACCCCAAGGTGTTTAGCGGCTTCAAAAAGGGCCTCACCATCTTCCACCATTTCGGAAATTCGATAATGGCCATCCATACGAACGGAATCCTTGAGCCAGGCGGTTCTTCGGAGCAGTGGATCATTCACCAGGGACTTCCCATCGAGGTATAGACAATCAAATAGGTAACAGTACGCAGGGTTGCGACGGCTGACGGACTCGAAGTCTCTTGCATTCTTGGTCATCAGACGTTTGATCACTTTTTTGAAATCTGCCTTGCCAGCGGCATCCAAACAAACAATTTCACCGTCAAAGACACCATTGTTGATGCGAAAAGCCTCTTCGGGCATGTTCAGTTCCGGAAATTGCGCCGTGATATCATTCATGTTTCTTGAACGAATGGTGAGTTTGCCTTCATTCACGGTAATAATCACTCGAATGCCATCCCACTTCACCTCATAGACGTAGTCGCCCTTTGGGGGTGTTTTGGCGGATTCAGCCAACATCGGCTTCACCTCACGCTCCAGAAAATTGGTAAGTGGCTGGTCTACGCGCTCAAGCAACCATTCATTGCCCTTCATTAGGTGCATGCGGTATTCGGCATTGTGGTGCTTGCTGGCCAGCCTGAAATAGAAGCCACTTTTCTTTTCCTTGGTGATTTCGTATCGACCCGAATTGTAGACCCACATCATGCCACCGCCATACTCACCTTTGGGGATCTCGCCCTCAAACGACAGGTACTTCAAGGGGTGATCCTCAGTCTGGACTGCCAGGCGCTTCACACCGGGAAAAGGCGGCAAACCCCTTGGTAAGGCCCAGGACTTCAGGGTTCCCTCCTGCTCCAGTCGTAAGTCGTAATGAAGATGTGAAGCATGATGGCGCTGAATGACGTATCTGTTGCCTGCACCATCCTCCGCTACGATGTCGGGTTCCGGTGTTCTGGTGAAGTCACGTTTGGCTTCGTAATCCTTCAACTGATCTTCCGTCTTTCGCTTGTCATGAGGTTCATGTGTTTTGGATACGCTGGCCTTCTTATCCGTGTGTAGCGGTATTGCCCATGCGCGTATAGACTCCCAGGCATCACCCTCTTCATTGACCATGTCCCTGACATTCCCGATATTCAAATCAAGATTCGATGAGACTGTAGCCAGTTTATCCCATGTAATGGGACAAGAAACAGTAGCTCCCTGCTTCCCTCTCAGGCTGTAGGCTCCAATGATGGTCTGTGACGGACGATTGCGATAGATGTCCACCAGCACCCTGCCCTTACGCCCTTCTTTCTTGATACTGAGTGTAACGTCTTTGTTTTTCTCCAGGAAGGCAGAAGCCAGCACTTTGGCTGTCTGAAAGGCCTCATCGAACGTGTACTTCACCGCAATAGGTGTGACCAGGTGCAGTCCTTTTCCACCCGTGGTTTTCAGAAACACCCTGTAGCCAAAGCGTTCAAGGTATTCACGAAGGTGGAATGCGATGCTTTTTAGCGTCTGAAAGTCGTACTCTTCCGGTGGATCAAGGTCGTAGACAATGTAATCTGGCTTGTCGGTGTGCTGATACGTGCTGTGCATCTGATGTAGCTCCAGGCAAGCGAGGTTAGCGAGCCACACGAGTGTCGCTTCCTCATTGGCCATAACGTATTCCTTCTTTCGATCGCCACCGAGCCGAACATAGTCAATCCAATCAGGGGTCCAATCCGGGCGATTTTTTTGGAAGAATTGTTCTCCATGTATCCCGTCAGGGAATCGTACTAGGGAAAGCGGCCGATGCTTGATGTGAGAAAGGATGACAGGTGCCATTTGCAGGTAGTACTCCACCACCTCAGCCTTGATGACGCCATCTTCAGGATAAAGCAGCTTATCAAGGTTGGAAAGGTCGAGCTTCCGTTTTCCCAGTTCCACATGGACTTTTCGCTTGGCCATGACTCTGCAAAAATAAAAAAGCCCCATCAGGGGCTTCAATTTCAAATCTCTTCAGAAAATATCTCTTAATAGCGTCGGCCTCCGCCTCCACCACCAAAGCGACCGCCGCGCGATCCGCCACCTTCTTCTCTAGGTCTGGCTTCTTTGACGATGATGGTTCTTCCGTCCAACTTAGATTCATTCAATGCATCAATAGCCTCTCTTCCTTCTGAGTCTGACATTTCCACAAAACCATAGCCTTTGCTACGACCTGTGTCTCTGTCCATGATAATCTTTACCGAATCAACTGATCCGAATTGTTCAAATAGTTGCGACAACGACTCTTCTGAAGTGTCATAGCTCAACTTTGTTACAAAAATGTTCATTAGTAAAATAGATAATTATTGGCCGCAAGAAGCAAGTGCGAATCTGGAAAATAGTCAGGTGAGCGTATTCAACGGATAGGAACAGACTTAAAACGACGAGCAAAAGTACTCTTTTTCACTTGTATTCTAAAGATTCTTCAAATGAGTATTATCATTTATCCTTTCCACACGGAAGGACCTTCCCGAAAATAAGAGCTGATAGAGCCCCAAATTGGTGTGCGGAAAGTGATCAATCAGGCTGAGGTCATAATTCAGAAGCCATGCCATCAAGATTCTGATTGCTCTTCCGTGCATGCAGATCAATACCTCCTGTTCGGAACCAGCCAGGATATGGGCCATGGCTTCCTTCTGACGCAGCATCACGTCTATCGGTGACTCACCACCTGCTACTGAGCGCGTGAGATTTCCGTTTCTCCATTGCTGAATCGTCTCCATATACTCCTGCTTAGTATCTTCCGAAAACCTCACACCTTCCTGGCTACCCCAACTTATTTCGTCAAGGCCAGCAAGTTTTTCGTAGGCTAGTCCGTCATCAATGAAATTGCTTATGCTCTCTTTGGTGCGTTTCATTTCCGATACGTATGCCTTTTCAAAGGAATGACCGCGATATTGGGCGTGAAAGGCAGCTGCTTGCCTGCGCCCCTGCTCGTTGAGACTAGCGTCAATACCCCTTCCCTGGACCATACCTTGACGATTATAGTCTGTTTCTCCATGTCGAATGATGTAAAGACGTTTGGATTTCTGAGCAGCAGCCATAATTTTGGAATATTCGCGGCGAAAATAAACGAAGCAATGTTCCCAAAAGATCTCTCTTTGGAAAACCTCAACAAAATGGGCCAGGATACCCTGGTGAGCAACCTGGGAATAGTCCTGACGGACTTTGGACCTGATTTTCTGGAGGGCCGTATGCCCGTTGACGCCAGAACAAAACAACCCATGGGACTGTTGCACGGAGGAGCGTCTGTAGCAATGGCAGAGACTTTGGGTAGTATAGCTTCGACACTGGTCATCGACATGGAGAAACAAGCACCGGTAGGTTTGGAGATCAACGCCAATCACATCAAATCTGTACGTGAGGGTCACGTCCTCGGCAGGGTATCACCAATACACGTTGGGAAACGCACGCATGTATGGCATATAGAAATTCGAACTGAAAGTAATGAACTGGTGAGTTTGGCCCGTCTCACGACATCGATCATCGAAAAACGAAAACCTTGAGCCTCCATCAAAAAATAGAGAGCGCCCTTCAAGAAATGGGACCTTCCCAACTCTGGGAGAATTATTGCTTCAGCGACTACCCGATGGTACTGTGGCAGCTACCCCTTGAAGATGAGTTTGTGGCACTTGTTGATTTGCGACCAAACCTAAAGCCACAACCACATGAGCTGGAACTGCTTGAAAGTGGGTTTATGATCAACACGTTTGAAGCTGCCCACCCACCCAAATCCTATTTCCTTAAGGGGGATCTGGTCCTGAAGTGGCATAGCCATCCAGAAGCAGAAGTGCAGACCACGGTTGATCCTCGCGTTTCGGCCACCGAAGTTGATGCCTTTCTAAGCAGTCGTGGATCCCAAAGCAACCACATAATCAATAAGCCCGCACGGGGTAAGTCTACTGCCGATTATCAACAGCTTGTGGAAAAGGCCTTAGGTGATTTGCGCCAAGGCACTTTGCAAAAAGTGGTCCTGAGTAGATTTGAAGACCATCAACTTCCGCACGACTTTTCGGTTTTCCAGGCATTTGAATCTATGGCCGCGAAGTATCCCAATGCCATGAAGTATGCCTTCTACCTACCAGGCATTGGTACTTGGATGGGCGCGACCCCTGAGGAACTACTCACCATAAAAGACAGCCGCATTTTCAAAACTGTGGCACTTGCGGGCACGCAGGTCATTCCCGAAGGTCTAAGCCCTGCGGAGATTGGCTGGCGCCAAAAGGAAATTGAAGAGCAGGCCATGGTCTCGCGATACATCATCGATTGCTTTAAGAAAATACGACTCCGTGAATTCGAGGAGAAAGGCCCCAGGACGGCGAAGGCGGGAAATCTTGGTCACTTGAAAACGGAGTTTCGAGTTGATATGACAGAAACCAATACTCCCAACCTGGGCAGTATCATGCTAGACTTGCTCCACCCTACCTCTGCAGTCTGCGGCATGCCACTCAGGGAGTCCATGAATTTCATTCTTGAAAATGAAGGCTATGACCGGGGATTCTATGCTGGCTTTTTGGGACCGGTGAATTTCGAGGGCAATACGAACTTATTTGTCAACTTGCGATGTATGCAACAATTAGCATCCTTGGGCAGATTTTATGCTGGAGCTGGAATAACGATAGACTCTGTCGCGGAAAAGGAATTCGAAGAGACATCAGCAAAGCTGAAAACCATGAAAAGTGTCATTTTGAATAGCTAATGCATCAATCTCACTTTGATACTTCTGAGATCCTGAGATTGCAAGGTGTTGAGGACGCGGTGATTTGCCCGGGTTCACGCAATGCACCGCTCATCATTAGTTTCTCTCGCAATGAGCACATTCAAACCTACAGTTTCTTAGATGAGCGATCCGGAGCTTATGCGGCTATGGGGATGGCTTTGGCCAAAAAGAAGCCAGTAGTTGCCTGCTGTACTTCAGGTACTGCATTATTGAATTTTGGGCCCGCTGCCGCTGAATCCTTTTATCAGCGTATCCCTTTGATTCTTATATCGGGGGATCGACCGCCATCCTGGACAGACCAAGGTGATGGACAAACCATAAGGCAATCCGGGACATTAGGTTCGCATGTGAAAGCAAATATTGACTTGCCGGTAGATCTGGATCACCCTGACGCTCAGTGGGAGTATCGCAGAAAACTCCAGGAAGCAGTACATATTGCCACAACAGCTCCAATGGGCCCTGTACATCTCAATATTCCATTCAGAGAGCCTTTCTACCCGGACCAAGGTCAGACGCTCTCCTTTACCGGGGATCTCAGGAAACGAACAACCCTCATGAGCTTCAACGCATCAGTGCAGAAGGAAGACCTGCGGGAGTTGAAAGAGCATTGGTCACAAGCGAAAAAGAAGATCATCGTCATCGGCCAGTGCCAGTTTGATCCAGTCAGAAACAGGCTGCTTAGTGCCTTAGCTCGTGGAGAAGGGATTCCCATCATTGCTGATGTCACCGCAAATAGCCACGACATCTCAGGAGACATCGTCTTGAGTCATGATGTGTTTCTTTCCAATAGGGCAATCTGGGATGAATTGGCTCCGGATCTCGTACTGACATTGGGCGGTTCACTGATTTCTAAGCATCTGAAGCAATTCCTGAGAGCACATGCCAATGAGCACTGGCATTACTCCACAGGGGATCATCCGGCCACGGACACCTTCCAGAAGCTTACCAGGGAAATGGTGGTGGAAGATTACAGCTTGCTTGCCGAATTGGCTGAAGGATCCAACAAAAATCAGACATATGCCAACCAGTGGAGGGAGATCGACACTGAAGCGAGACTCAGATTGCAACAATTTGCCCGAGAAGCTGAACTGTCGGACCTATCTGCCACCTTCCATGTAATCAGGAGCCTACCTGACCATACGAACCTCCATTTGGCCAATAGCATGGCTGTGCGGTATGTCAACTTTCTGGGGATAGCAGGAAAAAAGGGTGTAGGCGTATATGCTAACAGAGGTACCAGCGGCATAGATGGATCAAATTCCACAGCCCTGGGCATCTCCATGGTCACGAAAAAACCTAACGTTCTTCTTACGGGCGACTTGAGTTTACACTATGACCGTAATGCATTCTTGCACGGTTGCCCCAACAACTTCAAGGTAATCGTGCTAAATAATCGGGAAGGTGGAATCTTCGACCTCATCAAAGGGCCAGAAGCCATGCTCGCCGACGAGAAGCAACTTATGAAGACGCCTCACCACAGTGACTTTCGACTATTCGCCGAGGAGGCCGGTATGGCATACGCGCAGATCACATCCTTGCAGGATATGGATACTTCACTCAAGCAATTTTGGACATCGAATGGGCCGGGCCTATTGGAGGTCAACACCACCTCTGAAGTGAACAAAAGGGTATTTCAAGAATTAAAAAAGCGAATATGAGCGGTTGTGCTACTGGCAGGATTGTCCAACCAGCGTAGCCTCGTTTCCGGAGAAGGAAGCACTCAAATCGAACGTGGCTGCAATAATCTCCACCACTTCCTTAGCGGGCCGCTTATCAAATTTGGCTGTCAACCTGCAGTCTGCCAGACCTTCACCGGAGAGTTCCAGATCTAAATCATAGACATCCTTCAGAACGCTCTGAACCTCATTGAGCTTCGCTTCGTCAAAAACCAACAGCCCTGTGTTCCAGGCCAGATAGTTGTCGTCTCGAATTCGCTTCTTGCTTATGGCCCGAGCGCCATCGCGCCACGTACCACGGTCGCCACCTTCCAGATAGACCTTTGGCAAATTGGTATTGCTAGAGGCCTCCATTGCCACCTTTCCGGATTCTACCAGCACATGCGTGGTTGTAGTCTCACTGTCAATGACAAAAGAAGTCCCGAGTACGCTGATGGTAGCATTTTCAGTTTGAATGAGAAATGGGCGCGTCTCATCCCTTTCTACGTCGAAATAGGCCTTTCCCCTGAGCGACACTACCCTTTGCTGCTTTGACATTTCAAGAACTTCAAACTTGCTGGAGCCATGCACTGTAATGGTGGAGCCATCTTTCAATCTATAGGATTCCGCCAGAGGTAATTTGAATTCCCCCTCATCCTGGCCGCCGTAGAACCAAAACGCTACAGCTATTACTGACACAATCAGGGCGGCATACCTGAGCCATCCAAAAGACGGCCTAAGACTATCCAGTGTCCTGGTTTTGAGTATATCCTCAAGAACTCCTTGGCCAGGAGTTATCTTGGTTTTCTCAGTATTGATCCAAACTTCTTTCGCCTCCAAAAACGCTGCTGCATTTTCACGGTTTTCACCTCTCCAGGAAAGAATTACTCTTCTTTCTTCCTCAGAAGCTTCACCCGAAAAAAACCTAGCTAATTGCTCATTCATCTTTTTGTCCACAGAAATCAAAGACTTAAACAGTCCAGGTTAAAAAAACCTCTATCCAAATTTATCTGATCTTATCATTTTTTGGGTCATAATCAATGGGTAATAGATCAGCAAAACGTTCCCAAGCCCAATATCCTACCGTCGAAACTGCCAACGGTTCCAGAATATGGCCGTTTGCATCGATATTTACAAATGATTCTTTCAATTTTAACATAGATCTTTGTTCTGCAGGTTTTCTGGAAAGAAATAACAAATTTTCACTAGAAAGCACCGCTCGCTGCAGAATATCCTGCCTCATCCTGGTAAGATATCGTTCGCTTTCTTTTTCCTTTGAAAATTCCACAAATAAATAATCTTCAAATTCCAGCTTCCATTCCCCTCGATTTTGGTAGCTGATGATACGATTCCTTCGAATTGGTCCCGGTAATTCAGAGTTGGCATAGATCAGGTCCTTGCTCAGGTAAATCTGAAAACCTTCTCGCTTCAATTTATTATCCACCAGGGCCTTTAGGAAATGTCTGAGCGAGCCTTCATAGGCTTTCCTCCTATTCTTACTCCACTCCTTGACCAATCGATCGTCCAGCACCGGCATTTGTTCAAATCGCACATTACCAGAATAGGCAATACCCTCCTTATGGTTTCGAAAATATTCAAGTTCGTAAATGATCATGTAGCCAAGCGACTCATTTCGGATACGTAATGGTGCTTCGGCTTCAGCAAAAAGTGTGTCCTCTGCCGGATCAGTATAGAAGTTGATTTTACTCTCGTTGAGGATCTTGCATCTGGACGAATTGCTTGTCTCACCCAGAAATTCTTTCCTAAACAACGTCAAAGCCCTGTGGCGCTTCTCTTCAGATAATGGCACCCATCGCGTTGAGGAAATCTCCACAGTCGACAACTCATTCAACTTAGGCTCCAGATCTCCACTGACTACCGCCGAACCTTCTTCCCTAACATTGAATTCAAAATAGAATTTCTCATAACTCACATGAGAAAATATCAGCGTATACTGGCCGTAAGGTATGTTTTCGAACCGGTAAAATCCATTGATATTGGTGACGGATCCGATGGAGGTACCATTCAAATAGACATTGACCCCTGGAATGAACTCCCCTGTCTCCTCATCTTTGGCCCAGCCGTAAAGTGTGAAGTTGCTCAACCCGCTTTGGCTCGGCGGCCGAGTGTCATAGATGCGCTTGAGTACGATTTGATCACGCGAGAAACTGTAGCTAATGCCTGTCCCGCCAAATAACTTGTCTAGGAAATCGATCAGAGACTCTTCTTCGGCCTCGCAGGAAAAAAGCCGCTCATCGGGTACGAGGTCTGAATTGTAGGAAAAAAAATAGTTGGTTTGTCTTGAGACGCTGTCGAGAACCACCTCCAGAGGCACCTCAATAAGACTCAAACTAATTCTGGTGTTGGCACTTTGGGACCATGAAAGTGTTGAAAGAAGAAGGAAAGCCGCAGCAACAAATGAGCCACGCATCAAACCAGATTTTTGTAAACACTCAGTTTGTCCCGAAGAACTTTCAGAGCTTTTCCCATCTGCACTTCCACGGTTTTCACGGAAATTTCCAGGTGATCCGCAATCTCCTGGTATTTGAGGCCCTCGTACCTGCTGAGCTTGAAAATTTCACTGCAGCGTGGTGGCAAATTGTTGACTTCATCCAGAATCTTCTCCTGCAGGTTGTCGACTTGCTCATCAAAGTTCTTACTCTCCGCACTGTCCTCCATGAACTGAACCATATACTGTCGGTAACTGTCCTTGACCTTTTCGTGCTTCAAATGATTCAGGCAAGTGTTGTGGACGGATCGGTATAGGTAGCTTTTGATCGAGGAGTCCAAGGCAAGCAATTCACATTTCTCCCAAAACTTAACAAAGACCTCCTGCGTGATTTCCTCTGCTTCCTCCCTCATGTCCATGAAGCGCATCGCATAAGAAACCATAGCGCCATAGTATTGGTTAAACACAAGTTCGAAGGCCCGCTTATCTTTGTTCCTAAGCCTTTCTACCAATATTATTTCCGAATCTGCCAACTTTTAGCTAGATGTTTATTGAGGTTGAAGATCACAAGTTTACGGAAGAACAAATCAAAAAAGGATTTCATCGCCAATATGCCCTGACGGAAACGAATGCCCATGCTTTAGATTTTGTCCATTCCTGGCTGAAAGGGGAAAAAGAATACATCTTCCACAGTTCAGGCTCAACTAGCAAACCTAAGGAAATTGTATTATCCAAGGAAGTGTTATTATACAGCGCGCAGCAGACTTTGGCCTATCTAGGGCTATCCCCAAGCAAAAAGGGTAAATTCCTGCTCTGTATTTCTCCAGATTTCATTGGAGGAAAGATGGTTTTGATCCGGGCAATGATTGCGGGGTTCGACGTAGACATCATTCCCGCAAATTCAGATTTTTCCCAGCTGGATAGCCATTACACACTGACCTCGATGGTACCCCTTCAGGTAGAGAAAATCCTGAAAACCAGGCCTGCATTACTTGAAATGTTTGATCACATCCTGATCGGCGGAGCGCCTATTCATCCGTCCATTGAACAGCAACTGTCTCTCATCCCAACGAACTTCTACCATACCTATGGCATGACTGAAACAGCATCACACGTAGCCTTACGCAAAATACCGGGTCAAACCTTTGTTGCTATTGGAGATGCTCAATTTCAGACGACAGCGGGTAACTTAAGGATCACTGGTTCGGTCACCAATCATAAGTGGCTTCAAACCCATGACCACGTGGAATTGATCAATAACCAAGAATTCAGATGGTTACGTAGGGCTGATTTCATTATTAATTCCGGTGGAATTAAAATCGATCCGGAGAAAATAGAAACCGTGCTGAAGAATCAATTTACCAAGCCTTTTGCTATCAGCTCCCTTCCTGATGACAAACTTGGCAAGATCATGATTTTGGCCAGTGAAGAACCTGAAAAATCGCTAGACTTATCGGAGCTTCATCCCTATGAGCGGCCAAAACGTATTTTTTGGTCAAGATCCATCCCTATGACTGCCTCTGGAAAGATTGATCGTCTAGCTTTGGCGAAAATTGTACAGGATGAAATCCATTAGCATCTCATTTGAGACCCAGCAACTCCCGCCGCCCTTTGCATATGCTGGCATAACTGAAATGGAATTTACAGATAATCAGGTAGTTGTCTCACATTCGCGTGAATACCTGGACCGTGAAGGGATATCTCTTGAGGAAATCCTGGAGGAGGGTTTTTCCGAAAATGACGACTTCAGTTGGGAAGGCCAACTTGGGCCAGTCTGGAAAAACGCCATATCTACGCTATTGAGTGAGACTGAATTCACTGAGGCTCAGCCGGAATATGGCAATTTGGTTCACCTGAAGACGGAGGTTGACAAAGGATACGCGGCGAACGTGGCCGCATGGGAATACTTGCTGGAAGAGTTGCAACAATGCCTCCTTGAGCTGCAAGGCACGGAAGCTCCCTTCCAGTTGGATGTATTCAAGGATGGGTCCATGGTATACAGCGTGGTCGCCTCCTTCGCCACTCGCTCTTTTGAATGCAATGGGCAGGAGAAACCCTGGGAATCCCTCAAGAAGCTCCTTTTGTCACTGGAGTCACTGGAACTGCATGAAGCCGTCAGCACCCGGCCCAACTCCAAGGGATTTTCCATTACCATGGATGGTAAAAACTACTATCGTGTAACAGGCAAAGATTCTGTCCAAGAGCTGCAAGACAGCTTGGAAAACCTTACATAGCAGCAGACGGCGCTAGTTGCCAGCGAACAATCGTAGCTCCTGCAATTGGAAATCGCAAAAGCCATAGAACATAGATTCGTCAAAAGTGGCCATTGCACAAAGCGAAAGGAGTAGAATAATCAATACTGATCTTAGGAATGAATTGGTCTTACGCATAGCTCTGAATTAGTTGATTAGTTAAATATATAACTATTTAAATAAATATTTGCACTATTCTTTTCGTTAATGATTTAATAATGTCATAGACTTACTCATTGAACCAGGAAAATCACCCTCTCAGACAAACCGATGACTTCGCTTTCTTTCAATCTCTATAAATTGGCCGTTTCAAATTTTAACAATGAAATTTCTAGAACTCCCCGCTCGGATCATTTTCGCAGTCCCCATGATGATGTCTGGATTTGTACACTTCTCCAAACCAGGTGTCATTAGTCGTGTAGTTCCAAGGTATTTCCCCATGCCCGACATTTGGGTTTATGTCACAGGTGTGGCATTTATCCTCGCCGGAATCAGCATCATCATTGGGAAGAAGACCCGGCTTGGTGCCACACTATTGGGTCTGATGTTGCTTGCATTCGCGTTGACGGTTCACCTCGATGGTTTCTTAAAAAGTAATCCATTGGCCTCAAGTATGTTCATCAAGGATCTGGCATTGGCGGGGGGCGCACTTTACATCGGAAGTAAAGCAGGAGACTAGAACAAGCTGTAATTTCCTCCTTTTCGGAAAGCCTCCAGATTGTAGGCAGGCATTTGCCTCTGGCCAAGGTACTTTTTTCGGCTACTGGCAAAGAGTTGGTGAATAATGGCGGCGTGATTTCCCTCACCAGTCATCCTCCTACCCCAGGCACTGTCATTCACCTCGCCCCCGTGCATGGTACTGATCTGGTTCCACACTTTACTCGCCCGGTCCGGAAAGTTCTTTTCCAGCCAGTCTTTGAATATCTGCGCAATTTGACCATTGAGCCTGACTACCGTGTAGCCTGCAGTGCGGGCTCCTGATTCTCCGACGGCCTTCAGAATCGCAGGAATTTCATGGTGGTTGAGGCCGGGAATGATCGGGGCATTCATAATACCTACGGGAACGCCTGCTTCCGTGAGGATTCTTATGCTTTCAATCTTTTTCTTGGCTGAACTGGTACGCGGTTCCATCAATCGACGAAGGGATTCATCGAACGTTGTGATTGAGAAGTAGACATGCACCAGATTGTATTTGGCCAATTCTGATAGCAAATCCAGGTCCCTGCAAATCAGTGCATTCTTGGTGATGATACCCACTGGATTTCGGTATTTCAAGAAGACTTCCAGCAAAGAACGCGTGATTTTGAGCTTGCTTTCCAATGGCTGATAGCAATCCGTATTACCCGAGAGCATGATATTCGAGGGCTTCCAGGAGGGGCTTAGGAATTGTTTCTCCAGGAGCTCTGCTGCCTGCTTCTTCACAATGATTTTGGACTCAAAGTCCAGACCCGCACTGAAACCCCAATATTCATGGGAATTCCGGGCATAGCAGTAGACACAACCATGTTCGCATCCCTGGTAAGGATTGATCGAATGGATAAATGGAAGATCGGGACTATCGTTTTTCGAAATGATCTTCCTGGGCGTCTCCTCGTATAGTTCCGTTTGAGGTCTATCAGGCATCAACGGCTCATCCAACCCTTCCACATGGTCCTGGACAACAGAAAGACGCTCGAAACGATTGTTGACATTGATTTGGGCTCCTTTGCCCTTGAAGTATTCTGAATTCACATACTAAATATAATAGCTTAATGCTATTATATTTAGTATACCGTTATCTATTTTGGTTTTTTATTGAGCCCCCATGCGCTGCCTACACCAACCACGGCCCCGAACAAGTGTGACTCCCAACTCACACCCTCGTGGATGGGCAGCAAACCGTACATCAATCCACCATACAATCCGATTACCAAAACTGCAATGAGGAGCGACATGAAGTCCTTTCTGAAGAGACCAATGGCGATAAGGAAAGCAGCCAAAGCATAGACAAGGCCACTGGCACCAATATGATAGAAAGGCCTGGCCAAAAGCCAAACAAAAAAATTCGTGAGTATGTAGCACTGCAGGAAAACCTGATTGGCGATACTGTTATAGAACATGTAAAGCACACCTCCCAGGAAGAGGACTGGAAAGGTGTTGGACAAAATATGGTTCAAGCTACCATGAATCAATGGTGCAGTCGCAACGCCGATAAGTCCACTTGTATGCCGGGGAAGGACACCCAGAAAGCCAAAGTCAAAACCCAGGGATACTTCCACACTGAAAACCAGCCACATCAGGAAAGTAAAGCGAATTGGGGGTAGGAATGATTTTCTGGGCTTCGTGTTGGCCATAAACAAAAAAAGCCACTCGAAAGTGGCTATCCTAGTATATCAAACTTTTTAGACGCCTATTTTCTGTGGATCATTGATCATTTTCAAATCCATCAGTGTCTGTTCTTCATAACTCACTGAGAGGTAACCCAAAATTCCACCAGAAGCCTCTGCAATTTTCTTAGCAAGGTCTTTGAGGCTCGCATAAAATTTTATGGCAAAAGGTCTATCGATTTTAGGCAATATGAAGTTCAACTTTCGCAATTCCTGCTCAATATCCTTGGTTCGATCCTTTTCGTCCTCGGGCAATTTCGCAATGAAATCATTGAATTTTGTCTCGAACTCCTGTCCAACCAACTTATAAAATTCCACAAGTTGTTCACGCGCACGGCTCTGTTTGCTCCTCGCTACTTCGATCGCCTCCTTACGCTCTTTGTTATCAATTTTACCGTCTGCACCTGCGATCAGAATCGCGACGTAGACTGGCGCGTCCAACATGACCTGAATTTCGTCAGGGCGAAGATTTTCAAACTCATTTACTGTCATCTGCACTGGGTTATTACGACGCTCGAAATTAAAAAATAATTTACTCAGTACTGACCAAAGGCTTTGAAATTGTGAAGAGCAGCTTCCTATTTCCTGCGAATGATAATCTCCTCTTGCTGCCCGAGAAACTTTGGCCTTCTGCGAAAGATATATACATCCGCCACCGATAGTGCTCGGGCCATATACTCACGCAATTTGACGGTAACCGTGGATTCTGCTCCCGAAGCTACAAACCCGAATGCCGTGATGCCATTCTTCCGCGCAATAAAAATTGCCCTTGGCAGGTGGAATTTTTGAGAGATGATCATGATGCTGTCCTGTCCAAAAACTTCCTTGGACCGGACTACCGAATCCAACGTGCGAAAACCCGCGTAATCCAATGTCATATCCTCTTGGGGTACATCCCTATCGACCAGGGCGTGTTGTAACTGGATAGGCTCATTGTATTCGAGCTGTGCATTGTCACCACTAAGAATCAGGTGCCGCACATAGCCATTTGCAAACAAATCGGCTGCTGCATTGACCCTCCCTACAAAATAGCTATTTTCCTCGCCATGTACTGTCCAGCGGCTGGTTCCAAGTACCACGCCAACGTCCATTTTCTGCTCAATGTCTTCCATGGAGTGCGCAACATAACCCTGGTAGGACAGGATAATAATCACATTGGAAACAAACACAAAAAGAAAAACTGCCAGAAGTATTGCTCCCAGGAACTTTAGAAGATTTTGCATAGTGCGATTCTTCTGTATTTAACGGTGGAATGGGGATAGAAATTCAAAGGTCTTCAATTTTCAGCCTTACCTCCAAATAAACCCAGTTGATTATCTTCTTTCTCCACCTCCTCTTTCACCTCTTTCTTCAAATCCTCTAAATCTACCTGCGGTT
Source organism: Cyclobacteriaceae bacterium (assembly GCA_965601475.1). Taxonomy (GTDB): domain Bacteria; phylum Bacteroidota; class Bacteroidia; order Cytophagales; family Cyclobacteriaceae; genus JAWPMT01. The sequence continues at coordinate 5,968,086 of OZ271832.1, forward strand.
TTTCCTCCGTCGGCTTTTGAATCATTTCCACTCTTACCAAACCCTGAATAGGAAATTTATTACCAATGGCTTTCCAGCCTTTGATATCAATAAGCTCGTCCAACTCATACTGCTGATGTTCATGCTTACTCTTCACACGATAGGTAACGTCCACCGTAAGCTGCTGTCTATTGGATGCAAACAGCAACTTCGACCCCTTGGCATCTGAAATAAAGGGGAACCGTTTGTTGATACTGGTGGTCTCTACCACAAATCGTTTCACATAGTAGGTCTTGTTGTTGGAATCGTAATGTACAGCAGCCACAGGGCTGTCAGGATCGAATCTCTCAATCGCTATCAACTGCGAAACTTCATATCTATTGGTGAGTTCGAAGCTTGTGAGTTCATATTGCCCATCCTTGTAAAAGACGATAATCTGATCATCTGCCTTAAAGTTCCCGAGATGCTCTCCTCTATCGTCGGTGTTTAATCGTCCGGTGGCGCCATCATACCATACATCCAGGCCTCCAAGCGTGGAAACACCTGCTGCCTTGAATTGTACCTTACGGACAGGATATCGCGAAAGGATATTCCCACCGGCAGACCTTCCTTTGATATCGATAGTCGAGAAATCAAAATCGAAGACTTTTTTACGTGCAGAGCTGGATGCCGTCAGGTATACTGTGACGGTCTCTGCTTCACCATTTGGGTTAGCCGTGAAGTAGAGCAACTTGCTACCCTTGGCCCCTTTCGTAAGGTCGTATTCTTTGTCTCGGGTAATGGCCGTTACAAAAAAGCGTTTCACCATCGAGCGACCAGTCTTCCCATCCAGATAAGCCAGGTTATAGACCATACGCTCATCACCTTTCTTGAAGACACCGACATGAAGGATGTTCTTGCCTACAAATACCTTATCCTGAATCCTACTGACCACCATCTTGCCATCCCCGCGAAAAACGATGATGTCATCGATATCCGAGCAATCACTGACAAATTCATCCTTCTTCAAGCCATACCCGATGAACCCATCCTTGCGGTTGACATATAGTTTGGCGTTGTTTGCTGCGACCACGGTAGCCGTGATCGTTTCAAAATTGGAAATTTCCGTGCGCCTTTCTCTCCCTTTCCCGTATTTGTCGAGCAAGTTCTGATAGTAGGCAATGGCATAATCAATGAGGTTGGCCAGGTGATGCTCGGTTTGAGCCAAATCCTCCTCCAGGTTACGCATGAGTTCGTCAGCCTTGAAGGCGTCAAACCTTGATATTCGCTTGATCTTTATTTCCGTCAACCGAACGATATCATCCTCAGTGATCTCCCTGTAGAACTGTGGTTTGAACGGTTCCAAACCCGCATCGATCGTTTGGATGACGGCTTCCCAGGTTTCACACTCCTCGATATCGCGGTAGATTCGGTTTTCAATGAAGATCTTCTCCAGTGACGAAAACAGGATCTTTTCAAGCAACTCGGCTTTCCTAATTTCCAGCTCCTGCTTCAGCAACGCCACAGTCTGATCCACCGAATGCTTCAGGATATCCGAGATGGTCATAAACCTCGGCTTATCATCGACGATTACACAGGCATTGGGTGAGATAGAAACCTCACAATCCGTGAAAGCATAGAGCGCATCGATTGTGATGTCCGGAGAGGTGCCTGGTGCAAGCTTTACCTGGATTTCAATATCTTTTGCAGTATTGTCTACAACCTGTTTGATTTTGATTTTGCCCTTGTCATTGGCCTTTACGATGGAGTCTATCAAGGAGGTGGTGGTTGTGGCATAAGGTATCTCCTTTATGACCAGCGTATTCTTATCCAGTTCTTCGATGACTGCCCTGACCCTGACCTTACCTCCCCTGTGTCCGTCGCTGTAGTCTGAAACATCGACTTTACCACCTGTCAAGAAATCCGGATACAACTTTACCTTTTTGCCTTTCAGAAGGTCCATAGCGCCCTTGAGTATCTCACAGAAATTGTGGGGCAATAACTTCGTAGAAAGGCCCACCGCTATCCCATCGGCACCCTGCGCCAGTAGCAAGGGGAATTTGACCGGAAAAGTAACAGGCTCCTTTTTTCTGCCATCATAGGACAACTGCCAGTCTGTTGTCTGATTATTGTAGATAACCTCCAGGGCAAACTTGGACAGTCTGGCTTCTATGTACCTTGGGGCTGCAGCTCCGTCACCGGTACGGACATCTCCCCAGTTTCCCTGCATATCAATCAGCAGCTCCTTTTGCCCCATGTTCACAATCGCATCGGCAATGGAAGCATCACCATGTGGATGATATTGCATGGTACTTCCTATGATATTGGCCACCTTATTGTAGCGTCCATCATCCATTTCCTTCATAGCGTGAAGGATACGCCGTTGTACAGGCTTCAACCCATCGTTTATCGATGGCACTGCACGCTCCAGGATCACATATGAGGCATAATCCAGGAACCAATTTTCGTACATGCCCGAGACAGGCACTACATCATGTATTTCCTCTTCGTTTGAATATTCCTCTGACATTGCTCTATTCGGCGGTTTCTAATGCGACTTCTTCATTTTGCGGCTTCTCTTGAACGATATCCTTTTCCACGCGCAGCTTCTCGATGATGAAATTCTGTCTGTCTGGGGTGTTCTTACCCATGTAGAATCCCAACAGGTCTTTGATTTTGGTCTCCTTTTGCAGAATCACGGGCTCCAATCTTATGTCCTCACCAATGAAGCCCGCAAACTCATCCGGAGATATCTCTCCCAAACCTTTGAATCGTGTAATCTCAGGCTTCTTGCCCAGTTTGCCAATGGCTCTCTGCTTCTCCTCCTCGCTGTAGCAATAGATGGTTTCCTTCTTATTTCTAACTCTGAAAAGCGGCGTCTCAAGAATATAGATGTGACCATTGCGAACCAGTTCCGGAAAGAATTGAAGGAAATAGGTCAGCAGGAGCAGCCGAATGTGCATACCATCCACATCTGCATCTGTAGCGATAATAATCTTCCTGTAGCGCAGCCCCTCCAAACCGTCTTCAATGTTTAGGGCATGTTGGAGCAAATTGAACTCCTCATTTTCGTAAACCACCTTTTTGGTATGGCCGAAACAGTTGAAGGGTTTCCCCCTGAGACTAAAAACTGCCTGGGTTTGTACCTGCCTGGATTTGGTGATTGATCCGCTTGCTGAATCACCTTCAGTAATGAAGATCATTGTCGAATCCTTCAGCTCGTCAGATACCTTTTTATCTTGTAGGTGTATTCTACAGTCGCGAAGCTTCTTGTTATGCAGATTGGCTTTTTTCGCCCTTTCATTCGCAAGCTTTTTGATGCCCGCTATTTCCTTTCGCTCTCTCTCTGATTGGAGAATTCGCTTCAAAAGTGCATCTGCAGCCTCCTGGTGTCGGTGGAGGTAGTTGTCCAAATTTGTACGGACAAAATCGTTGACAAAAGTCCTCATCGTGGGACCCTCGGGAGCAACATTCTGAGATCCTAGTTTGGTCTTGGTTTGACTTTCAAAGACCGGCTCTTGTACACGCACAGCAATGGCGCCCACAATACTTGCACGGATATCAGAAGCATCAAATTCTTTCTTGTAGAAGTCCCTGACCGTTTTCACAATAGATTCGCGAAAAGCCGCAAGATGTGTACCGCCTTGCGTGGTGTTCTGACCATTCACAAAAGAGTAATATTCCTCGCCATACTGGTTGCTGTGTGAAAGAGCAAGTTCAATGTCTTGTCCTTTCAAATGGATAATGGGATACCTCAAGTTCTCCTCGTCCGTCTTCCGCTTTAGCAAGTCCAGCAGTCCATTTTCGGAATGGTACTTTTTCCCATTAAGATTGATGGTCAATCCCGCATTTAGAAAGGCATAATTCCAGATCAGGTTGTCCAGATAATCCGCGATGTAGTGAAAGTTCTTAAAAATATCGCCATCAGGTTCGAAAGCTAGAAGTGTGCCATTCTTCTCCGAGGTTTTTCCCACTTTAGCGTCTTTCACGAGTTCACCCCGCTGGAACTCAGCGACCTTCGTCTCCCCATCTCTAAAGGATTGGACCTTGAAATAATTTGAAAGCGCATTTACAGCCTTGGTACCTACACCATTGAGACCAACGGATTTTTGAAAGGCCCCCGAATCGTACTTACCACCGGTGTTGATCTTTGAGACACAGTCGACCACTTTTCCCAAAGGTATTCCTCGACCGAAATCCCTCACCTCTACACGATGGTCCGTGAGCTTGATATTTATTACTCGCCCGTGTCCCATCATATGCTCATCGATACTATTGTCGATGACCTCTTTCACCAAAACATAAATTCCATCATCCTGGGCAGAACCATCACCAAGTTTTCCAATATACATCCCAGGCCTGAGCCTGATGTGCTCTTTCCAGTCCAGTGATCTGATGCTATCCTCAGTGTATTCAACAGAATTATTGGCCATATTTCAGGGCTTCGATAAAAAACTTTAAATCTTGAAATTATACAAAATAGTATTCACACAGGTTGAAAGTTTTTCCACAGGACATTCAGCATCAGTTCAGATTGAGCTCCATAATGATCTGTATATCTGAAAGTTGAGATATTGAAAAAATACCATAACTTCATTATATCAGAAGCTGATATTTTGAAGCTCTTTGTAACTATGGCACAGCATTTGGACAGTGGTTATCCAATTACCGCCATGAAAAAATCGCTATTTCTGTTCCTGTTTCTATCCTCCATCATCGCCGCCGCTCAAGTGGACAAGGTTCGACAGCGTGCTGAGCAAAGCAAACAAAGTTCATCCTCGTCTTCCTCCGAAGGATCGTTTGATACCGGATCTGCTGATGATGATATCCTCGTATCGATTTTCGCAGATATCACCTGGGCTGTCATACAATTGCCTTTCAAAGGATTCTATCACTGGCAAGTGGATCAATTGGAAAGGGCGAAGCTCGATGACTGGCGAGTAAGCGCAGAACTGGAGATGCCGGTAGGTTTGGACCCAAGCAGGAATACCTACCTAATCCTCCCCTCCGCGCGTTTGAATTGGGGGTTATTCTCTACCCAAGTAAGGTATAACCGGCTTTTCGATGAAACCGGCTCTTTCAACACCCTCGATTGGCAAATACTGCAGTTCAATATTGTGAACAATGATGTCGTGCGATTCTTGTATGGGTTCGGCCTCTCCCACGAAACTGAAATCGATCAAACACATTTCGAGTCCATGTTCGAATTGGATGTTTTTCTCCTCGACAGACATCTGATGCCATCGGCCACATTCCGGTGGTCAGGAGACGGATTCCCCAGGCGAGAGATCGGCTCCAGGGTGAGTTACAGACTCAATCCTGATCAGACTTTCAGCAATACGGTTTCGCTTGGCTACACATTCCAGGATTGGTACGATGTGCCCTTCCACTTCGCGACGCTGAGCGTTGGTATCTTCATACAGTAACTTTCCTGAAACGAATAACTGCCAGCCCTACTATCCAAGCCAGTAGTAGCAGCGGTCCCAGGAAATTCAGGTAGCCATAGCTGGAAGTGGAGACATGAGTTGGATTATTCAGCACTGCTACGAACCCTACGAGTAGTGTAAGGTAGATGTTGACAATGGGTGTAAGTGCATTCAACCAGGCCTGAAGCAGGGGATTCTCTTTGAACCGTACCCAGTAACTCTTTGAAATCACTGCAAAAAGCAAATTGAGCACAGCGAAAATACCTGCACTGAAATAAAAGAAATCCCCACGATCGATTTGTATACTCCGGTCATCCGGCACCAACATCGCCTTCACCGGAAGATAGGCGTATGATAAACCAAGGATTGCCAGGAACAGGACCACCGAGAGGAAACGAACAATGCCAACAGCTTTAACCATAGGGGTAATTTTGAGGTTGCAAAAGTATTACCTAAAAGAGGATCTATTTTGTTCAATAGTTTTGTAATTGAAATGAAAAACTTCATACAAATATCAGCCCTGTTTTTCCTGCTGTTTGCATGCTACACCACCCCGGAACTCGCCGGTTTCGATGCCAGTCAGTGGAAATTAGCCTTGCAAGACTGTGCCACGGACCGAACTGACCTGGGAAGGTTGATTGTTGATCGTTTTGATGAGCTCAAAGGGAGCAGCCAAAACGAGGTTCGCAACTTACTCGGCAAGCAGGATGGACATGAGCTGTTCAACAGGAATCAGAAGTTCTTTTACTACAATCTGACCTGCCCGGATCAACAAGATGAGATTCTGCAGCTGAGGCTTCGATTCGATGCCCTGGGTGCCTTGAGAGAAGCCAATATTGTGAAAAGGAAGGCGCTACTCAAATCTTAGGGACTCTATCGGATCAAGCTTCGAAGCCTTATGAGCCGGGAAATAACCGGAAGTGAGTCCTACAAATGAGCCAACAACAAGTCCGAAGACAATCCACCCCCAGGGCATGACAAATGGCGAATTGAACACGGATGTCGCCAAAAGATTTCCTATGATCAATCCCAGGACAATGCCCGCCAAACCACCTAATTGGCAGATAACAATCGCCTCAATAATAAACTGTTGACGAATCTTAAGCGGGGTGGCTCCCAAGGCCTTCCTCACGCCTATCTCCCGCGTCCTTTCGGTCACGGATACCAACATAATATTCATGAGCGCAATCGACGCCCCCAACAATGTGATAAAACCGATGCCAAATCCTGCTGCTCTCAGGTATCCGGTAATTTCGCCAAGGCGTTCGGCCAGGGACTTACTGACAGGAATATCAAAAGAATCTTCCTCACCTATTCGATCTCCACGAATGCCGCGCATAATACCGGTGGCTATCCCCACGGCCATATCCATTTGTGTGGGATCATCCAGAGATACTGTAGCTTCAAATCGCAGGTTCCTTTGACCCGCGATTCTCCTCGCAGTCTCTATTGGCACCATGACCGTACGGTCTACTGAAGAGTTGCCTCCAACCCCACCCTGTTCGTCGAGGGTTCCTATGATCTTGAACTTGACGCCCTGCGTAACCAGGGAGGCACCGACGGGATTCTCATTTTCTTCAAATAGCGCGTCAAATACCTGCTGACCAATTATGCAGACAAATGCCCCGTTTTTCGCCTCAGGTATCGAAAAATTCCGACCTTCCTTTATGTCATAGCCGTCCACGACCAGGAAATCAGCATCGCCTCCACGTATCAGAAGGTTGGGATTAGAAACCTTGGAACCCTTCTTGACTTCCGCAATACCTGTCACCCAGGTATTGAGACTCACTGTACCGGGCCCATTATATTTTTCTTTGAATAGCAAAAGCTCGCTATACCTTATGGGTGGGTATACCCTGGCACTCTTGCCATCTCTGCTGCCTTCATCAACGCGCTTTCGCTCAACGTCGAAAGTATTGGCTCCGAGGTTGGAAAAACTATCATTGATGGACGCCTGTATGCCATCCACAACGGTCAGACTGCCGACAAGTGAAGTGATGCCAAATGCGATTATTAATGCCGTAAGAATCGTACGTAGCTTGTTGGCATTTACAGATTTTAGTCCTTCCTTTATGTTTTCTCCGATATCCATCAGAATCAAATTTAGAGGTTGCGCTACAATAAGGTATTGCCACCGGTAATAATTTGGAATCGTCGCAGGCAAATATTCGTAGAGACATTACAAAATGAAAGAAATGAAAAGGACACTGTTGTTGGGTTGCTGGTTGGTGTTTAGTCTTTTTTCCAAAGCCTCTTCCATCTTGATCCCTATGGACGAAGGGCAGTCCAACCACCTAAAAGCTTATGGCATCGCCTATTGGGCACTCACCGAGGAAGTGAAGGTGGATTGGCTCCTGAATTATCGTGGTGGCAGTTTCATGACCCCCTACCTCCAACAGATCGAAAACGAATTGATCATCCGCAATGTATCTTATGAAATCATCTCTGACGCCCAGGTCAATCAACTATACGATCTCATAGCCAGTCCATCGTCCAACATGGACGTGATGAAACTGGAAAAGTATCCGAAAATTGCCGTCTATTCCCCTAAGAGCAAGCAACCCTGGGATGATGCGGTAACGCTTGTGCTCACCTACGCAGAAATACCGTATGATGTCATTTTTGATGATGAGGTCATGTACAATGAGCTTCCGAAATACGACTGGCTGCACCTACACCATGAAGATTTCACAGGCCAATACGGTCGCTTCTACCGAAACTACAGACATCTTCCCTGGTATCAGCAGCAAAAACTGGAGTATGAGGAATCAGCGAAGAAGCACGGTTTTAGCAAGGTTTCACACCTCAAGCTTGGCATTGTCAAACGTATAAAGACCTATGTGGCCAGCGGGGGATTTCTCTTCGCCATGTGCTCTGCAACAGATACTTACGATATCGCCCTCGCTGCTGAAGGGGTTGACATTTGCGAGGTCATGTTTGATGGAGATCCGGCAGATCCGCAAGCTCAGCAAAAGCTGGATTACTCCAAAACCATGGCTTTTGAGAACTTCAAAATCGAGCGCAACCCTTACGAATACGAGTTTTCGACCATCGACAATCAACCCCAGGAACGCAGCCTTCGTGAAGAGATCGACTACTTCAAATTGTTTGAGTTTTCGGCAAAATGGGACCCAATACCTACCATGTTGACACAGAACCACTCCAAATTGATCAAAGGATTTATGGGGCAAACCACCGGATTCAAGAAAGACCTTGTCAAGGGAGATGTGTTGGTAATGGGTGAAACCAAGAGCATATCCGAAGCCAAATACATACATGGCATCCTTGGAAAAGGCTTCTGGACGTTCTATGGAGGCCATGACCCTGAAGACTATCAGCATTTTGTCAGTGAAGAGCCTACAGATCTGAATCTTCACCCCAACTCTCCGGGCTATCGGCTGATCCTCAACAACATCTTATTCCCTGCCGCCAAGAAGAAAAAGCAGAAGACTTGAAATATCGTCCACTAACATCCGAAGAGCTGCAGCCCCTGGAAAAAGAGTTTGTGGAATTTCTTGTTGTCAATGGGATTGTGGCCGATGAGTGGAAGCAATTGCAGGAAAACGACCTCCCTAAAGCAAATGCCATCATAGACTCCTTTAGTGATGTGGTATTCGAGTCCATTATGCAGAGGGTCAAATTTCTTGACCGGGTATTGCAAACCGAGACCTTTGCATTCCAATGCCTGCAAAAAGAAATGATTCTGATGCACCTGAAGGTCAATGTTCCCGAAGTCGATCTCACCTTGCAGCCACTACATGAGATCGTGTCCCGTCATCCTGATTCAATTACGTTGAGCACTCAGCGCAAGTCCTATAATCAAAACCGGGAGCAGGAAATCTTTGACATGATAGAGAAAGGCTGTGCAATATCGGAAGGAACAGCTTTCAAGCTGTTGAGCCTGGTATATGCTGAACATCAGCCAAAAAACTAAGGAAATTGCAAGGACTCCTGCCCCTGCAATTTCCAGATGAGCTTGACCAGTAGGTACCTGTCGGTTATTCAGCTCTCTCGTAATAAGCTACAATGCTGGCTTTGGCCAGGCTATTGTTCCACAAGTAGTAGCCAACAATTGCCGGGTTTGTCTGCTCCTCAAGACCAAGACTCGCTGTCTTCAGTGCATAGACCGTGATGATATACTGGTGCGCGCCATGACCGGGAGGAGGGCAAGGGCCTCCATAGCCTGCTACACCATAATTGGTAAGACTTTGGATTGCACCTTCGGGCATTAAACCAGCACCTGGCTGCCCTGCCCCCTGAGGTAGATTGCTCACTGTAGCTGGAATATCAAAGGCCAGCCAATGCCACCACCCGCTTCCGGTGGGCGCATCGGGGTCATACATAGTAATGGCGAAACTCTCTGTTCCGTCGGGAGCATTCTCCCAACGCAAGTCTGGCGACTGATTCTGACCCTCACAGCCGAAACCATTGAACTCTTCGACCTTGGAAGCCTGGCCACCCAACTGCTTGCTATAGAGCGTAAAACTTTTTTGACCGGATGCCACGAAGCCCATGGCCACGATAGCTAACAAAAGAAAGAATGATTTTTTCATTGCACTTTTTCTTGCAAAGTTGACCAGGGTCTAGGTCGATAAGATTTGGAGAAAGGTCAAAAAGTGTTGCTAAAAGCTCAATCTAACTGGTACTGTTTGGGTGTAGTACCATATTTGACCTTGAAAGCCTGAATGAAGTTGGATAGGCTCTCAAATCCCGCAAGGGCATAGATTTCCGAGGGCCGCCGGGATTCCGACCTCAATAAGTGGGCTGCGTACTCCAATCGACGCTCCTGGAACCACTTAATCGGCGATTCTCCGAAGTGCTTCTGAAATACACGTTTGAAGGTAGAAACGCTCATGTTCGACAGAAAAGCCAATTCCTTCAGGTTGAGTTTGTTGTGCTTGTTCTGCTCAACAAGCTGCACAAATCGCTGCGTCTGACTGTCAGTAGTCCCCAGAAGTGACCAAAGTAAATGCTCCCCCGCTGTTTCAATTAAATAAAGGAGCAATTCTTCAAACTTCGTTTCCAGGATTTTCGATTTCTGGTGGTTCGTCAAGTGCCTTAGACTGGCAAGACTCTCTACATAATTCCGTAGAAAACCATCATAGTGTAATACCTCAACTGATGAAGCTGCTTTCCCCCTTTCCCTCGATACCGGATGCTTGGCTAGAAAGTCACGCACATTTTCATCGGTAAAAAAGAGCAGCACACTTCGATAGCCATTCGATGCTGAAAAGCGCTCCGTCATCAAGCAATGACCGGCTCTCATCATGAGAAAAGACTCGTTGGATACAGTGATGTGTCTCGTATCTGTGATCACCTCTTTCTCCCCTTCTGTAAGGAAGCTGAATGCATGTTTGGTGAGGACCACCTTTTGTCTTGAAGTCTCTAAGGATGCCCGGTAGTCGAATAAGTCGATTGCATGACTACTTCGGACGAGGCCCTCAGGAAGTTTGACAATTTCCATCATTCAGATTGTCAGTGCATTCGGTCACCCCGGACCTCGAGGTCTTTCATGATCTCCGCTTCTGCCTCCAGAAATTCTTTCCATCGTTCCATGACATAATCTTCAGGCATGTACTTCCTCGCCAGCTCCAGAAAGTTGCTGTAGTGACCTGCCTCTGATACCATCAGCTCATAGTAGAATTTTGAGAGCTCTTCGTCTTCTATATGCTGCCACAACAATTTAAACCTCTCGCAACTCCGTGCCTCGATGAGTGCATTCATCAGTAGCTTCTCCACCAGTTGCTGATCCCTACTCCCTCCTTTCTTCAGAATACCAGAGAGTGCCGCCACGTAGTCATCTTTCCGCTGCTTACCCAGATGCATTCCCCGCTTTCTCAGTTGCTCAATGACACGTTCGAAATGGGCCCATTCCTCAGCCACCACCGGCGTGAGCATCTCAACAATATCGTCTTTGTCCGGATACTGTACGATGAGCGAAATGCACGAGCTTGCAGCCTTTTGTTCGCAATAAGCATGATCTACCAGAATGTCCTCAATACGCTTCTCCGCAATGTTCACCCAACGGGGATCTGTGGGTAGGTTGAGGCCTAATGTAGTTTTACTTTCCATCACCTTGATCAATCAAAAAACAACCATCTTACACCGAAGTCAAAAACTCTATTCTGCCCTGGATAATAGGGAGTAACAAAGTAGCCACTATTCGGCGCTTGATTAAAATGCGTGACCTTCAGGAAGGCAAAGATCTTATCAATGCGCATATTGATAAAGAAATCCATAGCCAGGAATTGGTCGATCTGGAAATCATCCTGAAGGTAAAATTGTTGCGTCGCTGGATCATAGGCATTGCCAAAATAGGAGGATTTGGAATGCGCATTGATACCAATCTCTACCGGAACTGATTTTTGAAAAATCTTGCCTTTCCAATAGTAGCGGCCATTATAAAACAACTCGGGAATCCGAATTAGCTCTGACGCATCACCACTTGTTGTGGAGTAGTAGAATTGATTATTAAAGTGAAATCCACTTACACCCTCACTGTTGGTTTTGAAGAAGAAGTTCAAATTGCCACCCAATCTGGTGATGAGGGCTGATCCGACTGCTTGAGAAGCAACAACATTTTGATCGAAATAAAAGAAATCATCCATATTGAGCAGTTCCGCGCGTGGATGAAAAGCCACAGGTCCTAGTTCCAAATTCAGACCACCAGTCAGGTGATTGCTAAACCCTTGAGAAAAGTTGTTTCGCCATTCATTGTGATTACCGAAGTAACGATCCGTGAGGTAGGTCGGCTTATACCGAATGGTAGTGTAGGATGCTTCCACCAGTTCGCTTTGCAATTGGCCTTGCAGCATCAACTCACCGGTAGACAGAAATTCTGCTTTCCCTTCTACCCGAAAATCTCGCCAATCAAAACGAGTCACCCCACCCAAATAGTTTTCGCCCTCTGCAGGTAGCTCAAGCAAGAGATATGACAGGTCTACGTCCCTTCTTCTCACATAGAACCTGTAAAACACCGAAGAAAGGGTTCCTTTAAGCCCCACTTCGTTTGAGAATTCACGAAAGCGTGCTTCCTCATAGGTCGTATCTGTATCAAAAAGGAAATTGCTGTAGAAGTCGCGATAAGTATCGTAACCACCACTCACCGCATCCTGGAAATCGGAATACCGATTCACTCTGCGGCCTCGGTCCAGTTGATGATAAACCTGAAACTGATCAAATAAGGCATACTCATGAAACAGATGAACATTGCTGTAATTCGCTTCTGAGACAGCATCTTCCAATTGAATGTCAGAATCGCGGTACTGAAAAAACTCAGACTCCAATGGCGCTTCCGAAAGAACCAAGACACCTCCGGTTTCATCTACTTTGTGGGTAAATCCTACAAAATTGAACATCAACTTGTAGGGACGATCAGGGTGTTGGTAGTAGGTGTAGATGTCATAAAGCGTATTGCGGACATTCGCGTCGCCTTGTGTCTGTTCCGCCCCGATTTGCTTGTCTGTTGTGATCCGACTCAGGTCAATGCCCACATTCCAGGTCGGATTCACGTTGGCAGAATAGGAGAAATCCACCGTAGAGCGACCCTGCGATCCAAAAGCAGCGCGAACATCCATGAAGGGCGACCTGGTATTGTAATACCTGAAGTCCTTGGGTTGTTTGAAGTAGTAGTCATAGGAATGAAATCCCGAGGTCTTGCCTATGGTTGAAGGAAGTAAGGGAAAAATTGGACTGATGGCCGTACCATTGTTGCCCAGATCCTGATACGCCCTGTTGAGGCGGTCATAAGCCACGAAATTCTCCAATTCGAAAAGGGATGTATCCAGCTCGTGCTCCCCCACAGGCAAGTTATCCTTCAAATCACGCTCATAGATGATCCTTGTGGTAGCTGGCCCGTAAACGAGTTTACTGGAGTCATCAGTGATCTGCGAGAAAGCCCCAATGCTGATGAGAAGGAATAAAAATACAAATCCGATTCTGTCAATCACGGCCGCAAAAGTAACAAGGCTATTCAACGGAATGTGGTGGATATGTTGGGAGTATTCTTCCGATTGTGTCAAAAAACTGCCGCTCACCTTCCAGAATGTTCATTTCTATCGGCACATAGAAACTTGGCAAATCCACCATTTCCTGAAATTCACAAAGTTTGACGTAATCTTTCTCGGTAGTGATGACCCCTGCACCATCCCTTGCTAATGCTTGTATTCTTCTGATGTCCTGCTTCTGATAGTGATGGTGATCAGCAAATGCTACCTTTTCCAGCACTACCTGATGTGTTGCAATATGGTTGAAAAACAACTGATTTTGGGCAATTCCTGCTACAGCTATCAAGGCCTTAGGTATTGCTTCAGTGTTACCAAAGGGAACAGGCTCCAGGTATCTGGTACTTGCGAAAAACACAGGAACGTCAGGTGCATACTGCTGAATGCTCCTTTCGAATTCCGCTTTCCTATTGCGCCAGGTTTGCTTCGGACTTTTGGTCACGACAATCACGTCGGCCCTACTTGCACCGTGCCTCGCTTCCCGGAGCGTCCCGGAAGGCATCACAAAATCTCCGAAAAATGGTTGATCATAGGTGGTCAACAAGATATTGACATCGGCTTCTACACGCCTATGTTGAAAAGCATCGTCAAGTAAAATCAAGTCTGTTGCTGGCTTCTCAAACAAAATCTGTGGTATCGCCATAGCCCGATCCTCGCCGACTGCTACAGCGACGCCACGTGCAGCAAACTTCTTAGCGAAGCTTAGTGGCTCATCACCCAGGTCGCTGCTCTTCGACTCTTTATCCCCTAATAGAAAACCCCTTGTACCTCTCCCGTAACCCCGACTTAATGTTGCCAAGGTTCTATCTTCCTCCAGAAATCTCCGGGTCAGCATCTCCACCATAGGAGACTTACCAGACCCCCCAACACTCAGATTGCCGATGCAGATCGTATTCACCTGAAACCGAAACGAACGTGTATAGCCAATATTGAAGAGATGATTGCGAAATCTTGTAATTAAGTCGTAGAGTATTGCAAAGGGAAATAAAATAACTTGCCACCAAAGCATAAAACCGAAAATGAAGATCAAAGATATTTTAAAGGTCTTAGAACGTTGGGCGCCGCCGGTTTATCAGGAATCATATGACAACTCCGGATTAATCACCGGTAATCGCGGCGACGAGGTTTCCAGTATACTCATAAGCTTAGATGTCACTGAAAAGGTCATAGATGAAGCCATCGGCTCCGGAGCCAATCTTATCATCGCGCATCACCCACTTATTTTCAAAGGCATCAAAAAAATCACTCCACATCATTGGGTGGGCAGATGCCTGATCAAGGCCATCAAACATGACATAGCAATCTACGCCATTCATACCAACCTTGACAATGTAGCCACAGGGGTAAATTGGAAAATCGCTCAGAAGATTGGACTTAAAAACATCAAAATCCTGAGCCCCAAAAGTGACGCCCTCATCAAGCTGGTGACTTTCGTACCTACCGAAAGTAAGGACTCACTACTGGACCACTTATATAATGCTGGAGCGGGAGAAATCGGCAACTACGACCATTGCAGTTTTCAACTGGAGGGTACGGGAACATTTCGTCCCAACGACCATGCTAATCCAACCATAGGCGTAAAAAACAGTGACGAAAAGGTCGCAGAAACAAGAATTGAGGTACTCTTGTCCACTGCAAACCAGGGCCAGGTACTCACGGCGCTTCGAACGGGACATCCTTACGAGGAAGTCGCATACTACCTTCAACCTCTGATGAACAAGAATCAAGAAATTGGGTCAGGTGCCATTGGAACCCTCGCCGAACCCATGGAGATAACGGCTTTTGTGCAACAGCTTAAATCCAATATGAAGCTTGATGTCATCAAGTCCACCTCTTTAGTGAAACAAAAAGTTCAGCGCATTGCGATATGCGGGGGGTCCGGAAGTTTTTTGTTGGGCCAGGCCAAGGCCAAAAAAGCTGACGTTTTCATCAGCGCCGACTTCAAGTACCATGACTTTTTTGAAGCTGAGGATGACATTGTAATTATGGACATCGGTCACTACGAAAGTGAAGTCTTCACAAAGGATTTGATCGCTGATCGATTGAGAGAAAATTTCGCTAATATTGCACTTCGTTTGTCACAGGAGGTCACAAATCCCATCAATTACTTGTAAATCTTAATGGAAAATACGGTAGCGAACAAGCTCGAAGCACTTGTCAAATTACAGTCGATAGATTCTGAAATCAACGAAATAAAGAAAGTGCGAGGCGCACTGCCAGATGAGGTAATGGACCTGGAAGATGAAATTGCCGGGTATCAGACACGCATCGAGAAGCAAAATCAGGAGCAAAAGGATATTGAAGATGGTATCTCCTCCAATAGAATAGCCATCAAGGACGCTGAGAAGCTGATACAGAAATACGAGGAGCAGCAAATGAACGTACGAAACAACCGTGAGTACGACGCCATTTCAAAAGAGATAGAACTTCAGAAGCTCGAAATACAAATTCTGGAGAAAAGGATAAAAGAAGCCTACGAAAAAATTGAGGTGAAAAAGGGCGAAATAGAAGAGTCCCAAAATATCCACGATGAGCGGGAGAAAGACCTGCAATCCAAGAAAGCAGAATTGGAGACAATCACCAAAGAATCAGAGGACGACGAAAAGAAACTCGAAAAATCCCGTGCAAATGCGGCGAAGAATGTAGAGGAGCGTTTATTGAAATCCTATGACAAGATTCGTCACAACATGCGAAATGGCCTGGCCGTGGTTCCTGTAAAAAGAGGTGCATGTGGGGGTTGCTTCAATATTGTTCCTCCTCAGAAACAAGCAGAAATCCGCGAAAAGAAAAAGATCATCGTATGCGAGCATTGTGGTCGCATCCTCTCTGATGTAGAAGATGAAATCGTAGAGGAGGTGAAGCCAAAGCGCAGAACGAAGCGTACGGCGAAATAGAAACTTTCGGAAAATATATAAAGAGGCCTTTATC
The DNA here is from genome assembly GCA_965601475.1 of Cyclobacteriaceae bacterium. GTDB lineage: Bacteria > Bacteroidota > Bacteroidia > Cytophagales > Cyclobacteriaceae > JAWPMT01. The sequence goes on from OZ271832.1 coordinate 5,984,401, forward strand.
GTAAGGCCTTTTTTTATGGATGTGCGCTCTGCCACGAAAGAATTTCAGCGTCATCGATCCCCTATCAGGGTGTGGAAATTGAAAAATTTAAAGTCCCATAACAGTCCACCCCGCCATTATCAAATTCGGTTATATTTGGCGGTTTAAACCATAAAGTATGCAAGACAGAGGAGCTTTTTCAAGCAAACTAGGATTCATTTTGGCAGCTGCGGGCTCCGCTGTAGGGCTTGGAAACATTTGGAAATTTCCCTTTGAGGTTGCAGATGGCGGTGGTGCTGCATTTGTCTTGGTGTATCTGCTATTTTGCTTTCTTCTTTGTTACCCGGTAATGGTTACGGAGGTGGCGATTGGCCGCAAAACGAGCAAGAATGCCTCGGGAGCTTTCACCGCTCTTGGCTTTAAGAATTGGAGCATTGTTGGAAAATTTGGAATACTGGCTGGGGTAATTATCCTCTCCTACTACAACGTTGTTGCCGGGTGGGCCTTCGGTTATTTCTTTGAAATGGTGAAAGGCAATTTTGAGATCGGATCCAGTTTTGGTGCCTACACGGCCAATGCCGTGAAAGTGGGGCTTTATGCCATTGTCTTCATGATGGTTACTGCCTTTATCATCTCCAAAGGTGTATCAAGCGGCATAGAACGCGCGGCGAAGATTCTGATGCCTACTTTGATCATCATGATCCTTGGCCTGGTGGCCTACTCCTTCACCCTGCCAAATGCTATGGCAGGTGTTAAGTTTTACCTGGTCCCCGACTTCAGTGAAATGAACTTAAGGACGTTGGGCGGAGCACTGAGACAAGCCTTTTTCTCACTGTCCTTGGGTATGGGAGCACTGATCACTTATGGCAGCTATTTGCCTCGAAAAGAAAACATCATTTCCTCTGCTGCGTACATCACCATTTTTGACGTTGGCATCGCTTTTATTGCCGGCTTGATGATGTTTCCGCTGGTCGCTTATAACAATGGCGGTGATATGACCAATGTGGTTGGCGAAGAGGGATTGATTTTCCAGATATTGCCAAGTGTATTTGCGTCACTGGGAACGGGGCTTGGCATCTTTCTTGGATCTTTTTTCTTCCTCCTGCTTTCATTCGCGGCACTCACGTCTACTGTATCCCTGTTGGAAGTGCCCGTGTCCTACATGGTTGATGAATTCCGGATGAGACGAAACAAGGCAGTGATCATCACTTCAGTAATCATCTTCATCGTTGGAGTACCCTCCCTACTAGGAGCAGGAGCAGTACCATTTTTCTCCAGCTTTGTCAATGTAGCCGGTGAATCGACAAGTTTCATGGGCCTGATGGCCCGTCTGGCTGACATCATATTGTTGCTTGGTGGATGTCTGATTGTGGGTTTTGCAGCTTACATCTGGAAGAAAGAAAACCTACACGAAGAGCTCGCTTCCGGCTATGAGGGTTATCACCGAAGCATTATCAAAAGGCTGCTCGACTTTGCTGTGACGTACGTTACACCCTTCGTCCTGGGCATTATGTTTATTCTCGTTGTTCTCAGCAACTTCTTTGGAATAGATACCATATAGTTTTAGCTCACGGTGAAGTTTTGCATCGCTGCTCGGCGCTGCCTTAACTGCTTTCATGCGAGGACCCTGGTCAGGAAAGAAGAGGTGTCAGGACTTTGGTAGCTGTCGAAAATTTGGTTCGACCTCATACAAGAGTCAACGAAAATCTCTTCTTCATTTAGATGAGTTACATATACCTGCATGAGCCGCATTTTCACAAAAGAATTTGATTGACTAATGATCAGACCAGGACTGTTCCCTACTGAAGTAGAGAGATCTAGTCTTTGGGAGGGGGCATATTGTTTCTCCGGAAACTCCCTGGTTGTTTTCGGTCAAAATATATGACATAGTCACCAGGTCTCAGAAATCGCACATCTACTTCTACCCCACTACCAGAAAGCACCATTTCACTCTTCTGGTTAAATACCTCATAAAAAGCGGATCTGGAAAGCTTGAGCTTATAATTTGTAGTGAACGGCTCGAAGGTCACTGGGTCAGGATAATGCTCATACTCCACTTCTTGTGAATACAAATATCTGCCGTTACCAAAGTCATATTTAATTCTATACTTATTTGGACCCTCCTCAAATATTGGATAATGGATGTAATCGGTGAACTCAAATTTTGCCTCTGCCGGAATGGTCTCCTGATCTATCCAAATGCCATCCTGGAGCTTCTCCACCGTGTAGATGCCAGTTTCTCTTTCACCCTCCGTTGTCCAGTACAGCGCCGAATCCGATATCTGTGTGGTTAAGAACTTGTAAGAAGAGTGAAAAAAGATCGCTTGTGGATTAACAAAGTCCGGCGAACAGAGGCTGTCGGAGTAAGTGATTCGGACTGACACAGGAGCAAACAGGTCAGTACCTTCAAAATCTACTTTCAAAGCACTAAGTCGATAGTTCAAATCGACCTTCTTGTCATTGACAAATATCGCTTTCACACAAAACTCTCCCTTTTCTGGTAAAAAGGGATTCTGCACGAAAATGGGGTCCCCTTGAAAAACACCAACCAGGGTTTTCTCGAGTGCTTCCAATTGCTGCGAAGGAGCTAAACTCAAAAAGTACGTCAATACCAGCGTGGCAAGCATCCTATCATTATACGACTGACAAACGAACTAAAGTTAAATGAAATTGTACTTTTCTGGGAAAACGTGTCTAGGTAAATTGGTAATGGTATTTAAATTCTCATCAGTACAGCAGCAATTTCTTCTGTATTAATTGGAAATATCCTAATAAAATTTTATATTTCATTAAAGGCCAAAACCAAAAAAACAGGCATGAAATTTTTTGCATTTTTCTGTATTCTGATCTTCCTGAGTTCCTGCGCTTCCACATCAAGTAGCCTGGAACTGACGACTGAAGACGTTAGCATAGTAGGCACCTGGAACCTTGTGTCGTTCATTGACCATCCCAATGGAAAGACGGAATGGGAATCCCATCCTGACAACATCATTTATCAAAAACACCTGACAGGAACACATTTCACCTGGGTGCAGTACGACACTGAGCAGGATCTATTACTAGGAATGGGAGGTGGAAATTATTCGACAGCCGAGAACAAATACATCGAAAATATTGATTTCTTCTATCCCCCTGCTAGCAGCGAACTGGGGCAATCCATCCCTTTCGACATGGAGTTCAAAGATGGCAAGTGGTATCACACCGGCTTTGCCAAAGTGATGGAAATTGATTTTGAGACGGGTGGAATGATCGCCACTGACTCGTCAAAGATCGAAGAGATATGGACTAAGAGCACAGATGAAATGGCCCAGAACAGTGACTTGATGGGCACATGGGCTTTGAAGCAATATCGCGATAATTTGGATGGTACCTATTACGAATATCCGGAAATGACCGGCTACATCAAACTCATCACTCCTACTCACTTTGCGTGGACGAGGTACGATAAGGATGGTGACCAGATCTACACTGCTGGCACGGGAACCTATCAGTTTGACGGAGAGACCTACACAGAAACCGTTCAGGTGATCTACCCTCAAGGTAGCGGTATCATTGGAGAGACCATCGACTTCTCCATTAATCTCAACGCCTACAAATGGGAGCACTTCGGATACATCCCGGTATCAAAACCTGACGAACCCCTGGACACGCTCTTGATTGATGAGATATGGAATTTCCATGTCCCCACACTTGAGGAAGAAGTTGGGGTTAGTTTCTAAACGCGAGCTTTGAGTTTATCTCCGAAAACCTCCTGGAATTTTTGCACTTTCGGAGCCACCACAAAAGTACAATAGGGTTGGCTACCATTCCTGTTGAAGTAGTCATCATGGTAGTTTTCAGCGGGATAGAACTTCTCGAAAGGTGAGATTTCGGTCACAATAGGATCAACCCAGGCACCTGATTCATCAAGGGCCTGACGATAGTTCTCAGCCAATTTCTTTTGGTCTTCGTCATGATAAAAGATCACTGATCGGTATTGGGTGCCTACGTCGTTTCCCTGGCGGTTCAAAGTAGTGGGATCGTGAGTCTTCCAGAAGACCTCCAAAAGTTCCTCAAATGACACCTCACTTTCATCATAGGTTACTTGCACCACCTCTGCATGCCCGGTTTGCCCGGAGCAAACCTCATCGTAAGTGGGGTTATCAGTCTGGCCACCAGCGTATCCTGATTTGACAGACCTAACGCCCACCAATCGTTGAAAAAAGGCTTCCGTGCACCAAAAGCACCCGGAACCAAATGTTGCTATCTTCTCCATAATTGCAAAGTCAGAACTGCGAGCTTCCCGCAAAAGTTCACAGTTCAAATAGATACAGGACTAATGTCTTCCAGAAGATCTCCGGTAATGGCAATAACTGCAGACTTAGGCAGGTTACCAGGTCCATCAGGCCACGTTGAAGTCAATTCGCCTGGACTGGGTGAAGTCTCTCCAGGGTGCTGAACACTTAAGAACAAGGTACCATCAGGAGCAAAGCAAGGCCCTGTGAACTCCGCATCATTGGGCGCACTGGCAATTTGTATCACCTTACCCGCATTGACACCATCCCGAGTCACAACAAACAGTCCATTATTCCCAAAAGTCGAATATGGAGGCAGGTTGAGGCCTGATCCTGATATATCCGATGTGAACCAGAGGTTTCCGGCTTGATCGAAAGCGAGGTTATCCGGGCATGCAAATCCAGTTTCCTCTCCTCCAGCCAGGTAAGTTTCTGCTGTAAAGCTCATACCATCATAGCCCTCAGACTCTCGTAGTCTCATCAATGAGCCAAAATAGTTACCACTGGGTATGTTGTTGGTGAGGGCTATCAGCAATGAACCATCCAGCGGGTCAATTTCAATATCCTCGGGACGATCCAGTGGTGTGCCTCCCAAAACTACTGCAGCTTCCCTGGCACGAATCAGCATCTCCGTTTCATTAGCAAACCGATTGAACATGGCTGCTTCCTGGTAGCTCATTGGTAGCCAGGTGCCGTTTTCCACATCCGCGACAAAAAGCCTTCCCGGAGAAATCTGATCCGGTTCATCCGATATATACTTATACAGGCAACCTCCATTTCGATCATCACCGGAATATATGACAACCCGGCCATCAGCAAGCTCTTTGACCGTCGCACACTCATGCGCGAAACGCCCAAGGCTGATGTGTTTTTTTGCGGATTTCGTTGCAGGGTCATATTCAACTACCCAGCCATAGTGCTCAGTCCTGTTTCTGGGAAAAAACACCTCCCATTGCAATTCGCTGGGCTGATAGGAATTTTCAGCAAAATCCCGCTCGCCGTAGAAGAAATCGTAATTCTCCTCGCAAGTCAGAATGGTCCCCCATGGCGTCACCCCACCAGAGCAATTAGCCAGAGTACCTATAGCTTCGTTGGCCCCTGCTACCTTTTCACTCCATTCGAATGGAATTCGACTTGAACCGGACAACCGGTCATTTTGGTCATGGCCGATAACCACTTGCCATTCCTGACGTTTCCTGATTTTGAGCAGTGAACCCCCCACCATCTCCATCTCCGCCAAGACCTGGGATTTCAATCTTGCATTTTCCGGATTGAAACCTGAAGCCATTTTAGGATCCACATATTCGTGGTTTACCCACAATAAACCTTCTGTCTCGCCCTGAGGAAGAAATGCGATGTAATCGTTGTTGTATCCAAACCTAAAGCCATCCCCTATGGCATCGCCCCACTTGATCAGGACTTTGTAGGATAAACCCTCCGCAAGCACGACATCATCAGAAAACTGCGGGGTAATCCCTTTTATTTCGTAGTTAACATACTCATTCCCGCTGGTGCAGGATGTCAGCAAATTTGGGACAAGAGGGGCAGCGATGATGCCTCTGCCGAGAAAATCAAGGAACGAACGTCGATGCATGACCTGCTAAAGATTTTAGCCCACTAAATTACACTTCCAGATCAATGCAACACTTTACACTTGAAAAATCTTGACCTGACAACAGGCGACATCCCGAAAAGACTCGTCCAACTTACCGCCCCTATGATGTTGGGAATCATCAGCATGGTGGCTTTCAACCTGGTAGACACCTACTTTGTCGGCCAACTGGGTACACAAGAACTGGCCGCCCTTAGCTTCACATTTCCTGTGATCATGGTCATTTTTAGCGTCGTTCAGGGCCTCGGAATTGGCGCCACAGCACTGATCTCGAAATCGATCGGTCAGAAGAATCGAAACAAGGCCGCACGCGAAACCACCGACAGTCTGGGACTTGCAGTAGTCATCGCGGGTGCCTTCATTGTTGTAGGCCTGTTCACCACCTATCCTACATTTCGGCTACTGGGAGCCGATGAAGAGCTGATTCCGTTGATATCGTCCTACATGACCATTTGGTACTTCGCATTATTCTTTGTGACCATCCCATTTGTTGGCAATTCGGCCATTAGGGCGGTAGGCGACCCTAAGACACCCAGTTACATCATGATTTTTGCCGTGATCATAAATGCCATTCTGGACCCCATTCTGATTTTTGGTTGGGGCCCGATCCAGCCCATGGGGCTCCAAGGCGCGGCTATTGCTACGGCAGTATCGAGAGGTTTGACAATGATCCTGTCCCTCTATATCCTTAGGTATCGGGAGAAACTCATCACCTTCGATGTCCCAACAAAAGACGTCTTATTCGGCTGCTGGAGATCTATTTTGTACATTGCTCTACCTTCAGGGCTCTCAAGAATAGTGGTGCCCGTAGCTACTGGGATCATCACTGCGATTCTGGCCGATTATGGAGCAGCGGCAGTGGCAGGATACGGCGTGGGTACGCGTATTGAGTTTCTAGCATCCAGTCTACTTTTTGCACTTTCAGCGTCCATTGGGCCATTTGTTGGTCAAAACCTGGGCAGTAGAAAATTTGAACGGATAAGAACTGGCATCCGGATAAGCAACAGGTTTGCGGTATTATATGGATTGGGTATCTGGATCGTACTGATTGGATTATCAGACGGCATTGCATCCATTTTCACCCAGGATCCTGCTGCAAGAGGAATCGTGAAACTATTCTTATGGATCCTACCTGCAGGTATCGGCCTACAGGGTGTCCTGAGCATCGTCAATAGCAATCTCAACACATTGAACAAGCCCTTAATCGCTTCGATGATTATTGTGGTACAAATGCTAGCGATTGGTGTGCCCATTATCTACGCCGGCAGCGCCCTATGGGGAGAAGCGGGCGTCTTCGCAGGGTTGGCGCTCACATACATCGTTGGAGGGCTGATTTCTTTTGTCTTCAATAGAAGAATTCTCCAGGAAATCGAGAAACAGTTCGAGTGATTTTGAGGACGATCCCCTCATAAATCAGTAAGTTTACTAATCCGCTAGTCTGACTTATGAAGAATCTCCAGGAAATCGCTAGGCAAGGCAGAATTGATGAGGAGGCCAGTCTCACCGATCGCCAATCCATTATCATCAACTGTCCCATTGAAGAGGTTTGGACGAAGATCATTGACGTCGCGAATTGGTCAAGCTGGAATGAACAAATCACAGATGTAGATGGCGATCCAAAAAAGCCCGGTGACAGCTTCAGTTGGAGGTATCACGGCAAGAAGTTGAACTCGACAATAGAGTATGTCAACACGCACAACGCCATCGCTATAGTCGGCAAATCAGGATTCGCGAAATCTATCTATCTGTTCACGCTAGATAAGACCGAAGAAACCCAGACCATCGTCACGCTCGAACAATCCGTAAAAGGATTCCTGTCGTTCTTGTTCATCAACCATGGTGGCTTGCACCACAGCCTTCTCGACTGGTTGGATGCACTTAGAAATGCATGCGAGAAGCAGTCATCACTGGCTTAACTCCTCAAGCTGCACCTTGGCCACAGCAAAGTCCGGTGCAATTTCAAGAGCCTTGTTGTACTGTTCCTTTGCCTGATCCGTATTGCCTTGAGCTTCGTAGATCATCGCCTTCAGACGATATGCCGCTGCCAGCATAGAAACTTGCTGGTTTTGCCTCTCATTCTTCTGGAAAACCACATTCTCTGTCGTTGCAGCGGGATCATTGATCAAGATGTCAGTGGAAGTAATCGCCTCATTGTAACGCTGTAGATCCAGCTGAAGAAAGGCAATTTTATAAAGCACATTGATGTCATTGTTGCCAAGGTACAACGTCTCATAGTAGCTAATCGACCGGTCCTTCAATCCCAGGCTTTCAAATCCCACTGCAGCGATTTCAGTTGCCAGCCGGTCATTTGGATTCACTTTTAGTGCGTCCTGTGCAGCCAGGACTGCTGAAGGGTATTGTCTAAGCTCAATATAGGTCAATGCCAATGAGTCCAGCACCGCGGTATTGGCAGGATTGTAGGCCAGCAGATTATACAACGCCATCCTTGCGATGATGGGGTCATTGTATTTCAGGGCGGCAGTATAGATAAACGCCTGTTTACGGATATCAAAGGGAAGGCTATCTTGAGGTACTGTGCGCTCATCTTGCGCAGAAGCCTTCATCCCAGCTATAATCAACAAAAACGCAATAAATATGACTTTCTTCATGGGTACGTTGAGCAAAACAAACCGCAAACTTAGCATAATTATCGAGCCACCAGACCTTTCAGTTGACCAATCTTCAACATTAGTTGAAATGCTTCATCCCGATCATTAGCGATCTCTCCCTCAAGAATAGCTTCCTTGATTTCTGACTTGATCTCCCCTACTTCTCTCGAAGGCTTGAGACCAAATGTATCCATGATGATTTCACCTGTAATAGGTAATTTAAAATTTCGGAGATGGTCCTTTTCTTCCACCTCGGCAAGCTTCTGCTCCACCTTGACGAAGTTGGCAAGGTATCTCCGCACTCGATCGTGATTCTTGGAGGTAATGTCTGCCTTGCAGAGTTTCATGAGGTCTTCCACGTCGTCACCTGCTTCATACAACAATCTTCTTACAGCAGAATCAGTCACTTTCTCGCTTACCAGGGCGATGGGTCGTAAGTGCAGCCGTACCAGCTTTTGGACATAGTCCATCTTCTGGTTTAGGGGTAACTTCAAACGTTTGAAAATTCCAGGCACCCAGCGAGCACCCAGATCTTCATGCCCATGAAAAGTCCAACCCGCCTTAGGATGAAATCGCTGTGTAGCCGGCTTGGCAATGTCATGGAGGATCGCCGCCCATCGTAACCACAAGTCCTCTGTGACCTCGCTGACGTTGTCCAGCACCTGCAGCGTGTGGTAGAAATTGTCCTTGTGCGCCTTTCCATTTCTGGTCTTAACTCCTTGCAGGTTGGACATCTCCGGAAATATCAATTTCAATATGCCCGAACTGAAAAGCAATTTGAAGCCATACGATGGCTTTGGGGATAATATGATCTTATTTAACTCGTCGGAGATGCGCTCTTTCGACACGATTTCCAGCCTGTCCTTCATTTGCGTGATGGCCAGGAAAGTATCCGCTTCAATATCGAAGCCCAGTTGACTGGCGAAACGAATTGCCCTCATCATTCGCAAAGGATCATCGGAAAATGTTTGATCAGGAGCCAGGGGCGTCCGTATTATCCCTTCTTTCAGGTCTTGTAACCCGTTGAACGGATCAATCAATTCTCCAAAGTCCTCAGCATTCAGACTAATGGCCAGTGCGTTAATGCTAAAATCTCGTCGGTTCTGATCATCCGCGAGGGTTCCACTTTCAACTATGGGCTTTCGCGAGCTTCTACGATAGGATTCTTTTCGCGCTCCAACAAACTCCAGCACCATGTCTCCGCTGGAAATTGCTGCCGTACCAAAATTCTTGTACACGGTCAGGTGTGCGCTCTCACCCAAGGCCTCTTTGACACTTTTCGCAAGGTCAATACCGCTGCCCACGGTTACAATGTCGATATCCTTTGAGTCTCGTTCTAAAAACAAGTCTCGTACATATCCTCCAATAACATAACTCTCTTGCTTGTCACGTTGCACAATTTTGCTAATGAGGTTCAGCGTGGAAACCTTGAGAATGTGTTCCTTAAAATTCGACATAGATCCCCAAAATTAGAATATGAGAAATTCTCAATGGAAAGTCATAGTAATTATTCATTCCTAAGGAGAGTTTTCTGCCTCAGGTATATTTTTAGGCTCTGATAAGAGACAATGACACCCGAAGACATCAAAAAGGAGATTGAAGCCCTCACAGAGGAACTCAACTACCACAACCACCTCTACTATCAGGAGGACCGCTCCGAGATTTCAGACTTTGAGTTTGACCAGAAACTAAAACGGCTGGAAAAACTCGAAGCGGAACATCCGGCCTTCAAACGGCCAGATTCTCCCACTGAGCGTGTCGGAGGCACCATTACCAAGAACTTCGAGTCGGTCCCACACCGCTACCCCATGCTGTCTTTGGGCAATACCTACTCAAAAGAGGAACTGGTAGAATTTGACGCGCGCGTCAAAAAAGGTCTGGGAACCGAGGACTTCGAATATATCTGCGAACTTAAGTTTGACGGGCTCGCGATGAGTTTCAGCTATGAAAATGGCTTGCTCACAAGGGCTGTAACACGTGGAGATGGTGTGAAGGGTGACAACATTACCCCCAATGCCAAGACCATCCGAACCCTGCCTCTTTCCATCAGCAAAGAGAACTTCCCAGCTGCCTTTGAGGTGCGTGGCGAAGTGTTTATGCCACTGGAAATATTCCGCAGGCTCAACGAGGAGCGAGCCCGCAATGGAGAAGCGCAATTGGCCAATCCACGAAATACTGCATCAGGCACGATGAAGATGCAGGATTCCTCGATCGTAGCCTCCAGGAAGCTGGACTGCTATTTGTATGCCGTCTATGGTGAGAATACTGGCATAAACAGTCATGAACAGGCATTGGAATTTCTCAAGGCAAACGGATTCAAAGTATCCCCTACTTACAGCAAGTGTCAAAACCTGGATGAAGTCTTTGAATACCTTGAGGAATGGCGGGAGAAGCGAAAAGAACTACCGCTGGATACTGATGGTGTGGTGATCAAAGTCAACGCCATGCAGCAGCAGGAGGAACTAGGATACACTGCCAAAATTCCAAGATGGGCTATTGCATACAAGTACCAGTCAGAATCTGCAGCAACCCGGCTCAGGGGAATCACCTACCAGGTTGGACGTACCGGGGCAATCACTCCGGTGGCAGAATTGGAGCCTGTGCTACTCGCAGGAACGACCGTCAAGCGGGCCTCTCTGCATAACTCCAATGAGATCGCCAGGCTTGACCTGCATGAAGGTGACACCGTATTTGTGGAAAAGGGCGGAGAGATCATTCCCAAAGTGACTGCGGTGGACTTGTCTGCAAGACCTGAGAATGCCCAACCCGTACGTTATATTCAAAACTGTCCGGAATGTGGCACGCCTTTGATCAGAAAGGAAAATGAAGCAGTCCATTATTGCCCTAACACCACTAGCTGTGAGCCACAGGTTGTTGGTAGGGTCGAACACTTCATTTCCCGGAATGCCATGGCAATTGAAACCCTGGGGCCACGTACGATCAAGGCATTCCTTAGAGAGGGTCTGATAGCGGACCTGGGCGACCTTTATCAACTGACATTTGAGCAACTGAACGGTCTGGTATTTGAAGACCTTGATGCCAAAACCGGGGAAGTCAAAAAGAGGTCAATAAAAGAAAAAACAGCTCAGAACATTTTGGACTCACTTGAAAAGTCCAAAACTGTCGCATTTCCTTTGGTACTTTTCGGACTGGGAATCAGGTATGTTGGGAAGACGGTCGCCGAGAAACTGGCCAATCACTTCATCAGCATCGACAACCTGAGCAGGGCCAACTTCGATGAGATCGTCGAAGTCCATGAAATTGGGTCGAGAATTGCACAAAGTGTGGTGGAGTGGTTTGCTGAACTACAGAACCAAAGCTTGGTAGATAAGCTAAAAGCCGCGGGTCTTTCTCTTCAGATTGATCAACCAACTACAACAGGGGAAGGTGTACTATTGGGTAAGGCCTTTGTCATTTCAGGGGTGTTCCAATCTGTCAGCCGAGAAGAGCTCAAAGACCTCATAAAACAATATGGAGGCAAACTGGTCACGAGTCTTTCTGGTGCTACTGATTTCCTGATTGCTGGTGAAAACATGGGGCCTGCCAAAAAAGCCAAGGCCGAAAAACTCGGTATCGATACGATTGACGAGAACACATTTCTGAATATGATAAATTAGCAGCATGCTCAAAAACCTATTGCTGAAGCAGAAGATTAAAAAGAAGCACGCTTCGACTTTTCAATTCAGTGCCTACGACCAAATCGACACCATAGGTATCATTTTCCCGGAAGGTGAATCAGAAGCGGGCCTCTCCTACTTGCGTAATGAGCTAAAGCTGGATGGTAAGGAGATCAAGCTCCTGATGAGACTCCGGAAATTCGATAAAGAGAAGACCTACGACTTTCCATTTTTCGTCGAAAAGGATATTGGGTTAACAGGTAATATTGAATCCACTACACTGAAGGACTTCATTGATGCTCAAATTGAGATGCTCCTGGTATTGGATTCCTCTCCGGACGTATGCACCACCTTTGTCGTATCTAAGTGCAATGCCCTCAAAATCGGTTTTTTCCAGTCGGAAATGCCCATTGAACATCTAGATTTGTTGGTGAAGCCGACAAGTGCCTCGTCCAAATATCAGGATTTAGTGGCTTACCTAAGGAAAGTAGCATAAATGATTGAACCCTCACTTCTACGTGGTACCGGTGTTGCCCTGGCGACGCCCATCCAAAATGACCAGTCCATCGACTTTGAAGGACTGGAGCGACTAATAGATCATGTCATTGCAGGTGGAGTGAACTACCTCGTCTCCATGGGAACTACAGGAGAAGCTCCTACCTTCTCATGGGATGAAAAAATGAAAGTTTTGGATCACACCATTTCCTACAACAAAGGGCGGTTGCCCGTCGTCTTTGGCCTGGGATCTTACAACACAAATGATGTTCTTTCGACCCTGGACCTCCTTCCGGATTCTGGTATCGATGCATTGCTCTCAGTAAGTCCCTATTACAATAGGCCATCTCAGGAAGGGATCAAAAACCACTACCAACTCATCGCTGACAAGAGCAATTATCCTATTATCCTCTACAACGTACCGGCCCGTACAGGCTCTAACATCGAAACAGCCACAACGCTATCACTTTCGGAACACTCTAACGTGATTGGGGTAAAGGAAGCAACCACTGATCTAAAGCAATTTGGAGCGATTGCGGCGCGCAAGCCTGACGATTTTCTGCTTATTTCCGGTGAAGATTCGCTGGCCTTTCCTAGTATGAGTTTGGGTGCTGATGGATTGATCTCTGTGCTTGCAAATTGCTTGCCCGTAGCCGTCTCGGAAATGATTGCAAAGTCCTCTGAGGCCATTGAAAGCGCTCGCCAGCAGTATTTCCAACTGCAGCACTTCTTTGAACTAAGTGTCAGGGAGGGTAATCCAACGTCTATCAAAACGGGGCTTCAGGCCCTGGAAATATGTGGTAGAGAGGTAAGGCCACCCCTGGCAAGAGGTTCCTCAGCGCTATTACAGGCCTTCACAGAAGCTCTTACCCAAACAAAAAAGGGATAGCTTTCGCCACCCCTTCTTTTTGATTCTTTTCTTGGAGGATTAATCGTTGTTCTTCATGTTTTGAACCTCAATTCGAATTTCCTGAGCCAGATTCTTCAGATCCTGCATGCCTTTACGCACACGCGTACCGGCTGCTTGGTTTCCTTTGTCATAGAACTTAACAAAGTCCTCTTCTAAATCCATCACATGATTTTTTATTTGTTCGAATCTATTCATGTTATAATCTGTTAAGGTTACTGATAGTTATAAGATTTGGCAATATAATAAAAATGTTTAAATGCTGGACTATAAGGGGGTTTTTTAGCTAAACTACCGACAGATTTGCCCCCTCTACACCGGCTGCATCGTACACACCGTCATCGAGTTTTCCTTTCACTTTCTCGAACACGGAAATGGTTTCGTTCACATCATCCATTGTGTGCATTGCAGTAGGAATAATTCTTAGCATGATCACACCTTTCGGCACTACAGGATAGATGATCATTGAGCAGAATATGTTGTACGAAAGCCTCAAATCCTGGATGAGATTGGCTGCCGCATAAGTATCTCCAGTTAACAGCACGGGAGTCACCGGTGACTTGGTAGTACCCAGGTTGAAGCCTTTACCTCGGAGACCATCCTGAATAGCGTTCACAATAGTCCAAAGTTTATCTTTTAGCTCGGGTCTTGTTCTCAGCATCTCCAGTCGCTTTAGGTTGCCGATGACGATGGGCATCGGTAATGATTTCGCAAAGATTTGCGATCTCACATTGTATCGGAGATGGTCCATGATCTCGGGTGGACCTGCGATGAAGGCTCCGATACTGGCCATAGACTTTGCAAAGGTGGAGAAGTAGACATCTATTTCATCTTGCACACCTTGCTCCTCCCCGGTACCGGCGCCCGTGGCTCCCATTGTACCAAAGCCATGGGCGTCATCAACGAGTAGCCGGAAATTGTACTTCTTCTTTAAAGGTGCGATATCCTTCAGATTACCCATGTTTCCGGACATTCCAAAAACTCCTTCCGTAATCACGAGGATACCACCTCCGGTTTCGGCGGTAATTTTTTCCGCTCTTTTGAGTTGCTTCTCGAGGTTCTCGATGTCGTTGTGCGGATAAACGAATCGTTTACCCATGTGCATGCGCAGACCATCAATGATACAAGCATGAGACTCGGCGTCATACACTATGACGTCTTTTCGATCTACCAGGGCATCGATCACAGACATGATACCCTGATAACCATAATTCAGCAGCATACCAGCAGGCTTGCCGACAAATTCAGCTAGTTCGTTTTCAAGTTGCTCGTGGTAAACCGTGTTTCCCGTCATCATTCGTGCTCCCATAGGATAGCCCAAACCCCACTCCTTGGCAGCTTCGGCATCAACCTCCCGCACTTCCGGATGATTGGCTAGCCCCAGGTAGTTGTTCAAACTCCAGGTCAGGACGGTCTTGCCCTTGAACTGCATCCTCGGCGCAATTTGTCCCTCTAACTTGGGGAACATGTAGAAATTGTCATCAATAAAAGCATGCTGACCAAGTGGGCCACGATCACTCAACAACTTTTCAAATAAATCCATGAAGATTTCTTTATTTTTCCTCTCTCAAAAATTGATGGCAAAATTAACAGTATTTTGAGTCTTGGCAAACCCAACCGAGTGCCACAAAACCGAAACTTTCCATATCTATGACCAAATCAATCCGCAAAGTGCTTGTTGCCAATCGAGGAGAAATCGCTCTTCGCGTTTTGCGAACCTGCAAAGAACAAGGTATCAGCACCGTTGCCGTATTCAGCGAAGCCGACCGAGGAGCTCCTTTCGTCAGATTCGCAGATGAAGCCTACCTGTTGGGACCAGCGCCTAGCGCAGAGTCCTACCTGAAAATTGATAAGATCCTTGAAATATGCAGGGCCGCGGATGTGGATGCCGTGCACCCAGGCTATGGTTTTCTTTCTGAGAATGCCCTTTTCTCAGAAATGGTGGAAAAGTCAGGCATAAAATTTATCGGTCCGTCAGCCGACGCCATACGAACCATGGGCGACAAAATCAGCTCCAAAATTGCTGTCAAGTCTTATGGTGTGCCGCTCGTCCCCGGTATGGACAAACCGGTGGAGAATGTGGAAGAAGCCAAAAAGATAGCTGAAGACATCGGCTACCCGGTACTGATCAAAGCTACAGCTGGAGGTGGTGGAAAGGGCATGAGAATTGTCCATGAATCGGACCAATTGGGCAATGAAATCGAGCGTGCAGCCAGTGAAGCGTCTTCTTCTTTTGGCAATGCAGATGTCTTTATAGAGAAATACATTACATCCCCCAAACATATCGAAGTACAGATCCTGGGTGATAGCCACGGCAACATCCTCTACCTCATGGAGCGAGACTGCAGCATTCAGCGTCGCCACCAAAAGGTCATAGAAGAAGCTCCATCGGCCATACTCAATGACGTGCAGCGACGCAAAATTGGCGAGGCAGCGGTCCAGGTTGCCAAGGCATGCAACTACGTAAATGCGGGCACTGTAGAGTTCGTGATGGATGAAGACAAAAACTTCTACTTTCTGGAGATGAACACAAGACTTCAGGTAGAACATCCCGTAACAGAAGAGATTACAGGGTTTGACCTGGTCAAAGAGCAGATACACATAGCTGAAGGGAAAGCGATTCCTTTCACACAAGAGGACATAAAAATCCACGGACATAGCATGGAAGTTCGGGTCTATGCCGAGGACCCAATGAACAACTTTGCTCCCTCAATTGGCAAATTGAAGAAATACATACCTCCCAGAGGACCCGGTGTTCGGGTTGACGATGGTTATGAAGAAGGTATGGAAATACCGATCTACTACGACTCCATGATTTCGAAGCTCATCACCAAAGGCGAAAACCGTGAAGAGGCCATTAAAAAGATGATCAGGGCCATAGAGGAATACAACATCCTCGGTATTGAGACAACCCTTCCCTTCTGCAAGTTTGTCCTGGAACATGAAAATTTCGTTGGCGGGCATTTTACAACAAAATTCGTAGAGTCCTATTTCGATCCCGATTTGTTGAAAGAAGAACTGACCCAGGAAGAGCAAATCGCAACGGCGCTGGTAGCAAAAGAACTTTGGGCTGAGAAAGAAGCAGAACAAAAGCCTAAATTCGCGGCGAATCAATCCGCCTGGCGCAACCGACTCAGAGACTGAAAATGGCCGAGATAAGACCTATCCAACCTTGGAGATACAACAATGAACTTGCTACCAACATAGAACAACTGACTTCTCCGCTATTTGATGTGGTCTCTGAACGTCAAAGGAAGAAACTCTACAAACATCCATATAATAGCGTTCATCTCTCAGTACCATTTGGAAACAACCCGGTGGAAGACGCCCGGAAAACCGTGAGGGATTGGAAAGATCAGGGGGTGATCGTACAAGACATGGTCCCTGGCATCTATGTCTACTTCCAACAATTCTCACTGCCAGGAAGCGACCGACTATATGTGAGGAAGGGATTTATCTGCAACATACGTATTTACGAATGGGATGAGCAGATGCTCCTGCGTCATGAAAGCACTATGCCACACTCTGTGAGTGATCGGCAGGCTGTCCTGGAAGAAACGGGCATGAATGTGAGTCCTACTCACGGGCTTTATACAGATCCGACACACGAAATAGAACGGTACCTGGATGAGAGCATGGAACATCCCATCTACGAGGTGGAGGACTACCAAGGCGTAATTGACCGGTTGAGCGTGATACACGACGTCAAGATCATCAGGCGCATTATCACCATCCTAAGGGATAAACAGGTAATACTTGCGGATGGGCACCATCGGTACGAAGGGTCCCTAAGCCATATGAAAAAGATGCGGCAGGACAATCCTGGTCACACTGGACGGGAAGGCTACAATTTTCACCTGATGTACCTCACCAATACGGAATCGGAAGATCTGCGAATATTGCCGACGCACCGGTTGGTAAGCCCGGAAGTCAAGCTCTCCGAGGAAGATCTACTTGAGAAGTTAAAGGCCGACTTCATTATAAAGCCAGTAGAAAATCCACCTGATATTTTCGAAATAATTCTGGGAAAGAAGTGGGCTTTCGGCCTACTGGTAGGTGACAATGCTTACAAGATCCGACTCCATCCGGAAAGAATTGATACCATTCCCTGGAACTTCCCCAAGCACATCAAAGAACTGGACCTGACGGTCATGCACTATTTCATTTTTGAAAAAATCCTGGGTATACCAGGGAAAAAACAGCGGGAATCAAGGCTAATCAATTTCGAAAGAAATTTCACTGAGTGCTTGAAGGAGGTTATCAAAAACGAAGCTGCCTTTGCCATCATCACGAAGGACATCCCCATCGGCACGGTGAAGGATGTTTGCTACAGTGGATATACCATGCCTCAGAAGTCGACGTATTTCTACCCAAAGGTTATTTGTGGTTTCTTATTCAGCTCAATATTAGACGATGAATTCAACCAAGGACTTAGTGCTAGCTTCGAGTTCCCCGAGGCGGAAGCAACTGCTTGAGCAAGCCGGATTTAGATTCTCCGTACGCACCAAAGAAGTAGAGGAAATTTTCCCTCCAGACATCCCAGCCGAAGCGGCTGCTCAGTACCTGGCAGAACTGAAAAACAGAGAAAATCGCAAGATCGCCTCACGGCACGAAATCGTACTCACCGCTGACACCACAGTAGTGGTCGATGATCTCGTACTGGGGAAACCTGCCAACAAGGAGGAGGCTCAGGGAATGCTACTGAAATTGGCCGGAAGAAGTCATTTCGTCTATTCTGGTGTTTGTATTACCACTGACGAAAGGAAGATCTCCTTCACGGTTGAGACAGAGGTGATCATGACCGAACTTTCCATGGCAGAAATCAATCACTACATCGAAACCTGCCGACCATTTGACAAAGCAGGCGCCTATGGCATTCAGGAGTGGATCGGCCTGGTCGGCATAGATTACATGAAAGGTTCGTACTCCAACGTCGTCGGTCTTCCTGTCAAGGAAGTCTATATGAGTCTGAAGAATGAGTTTGGGCTGTCGCCAATTTAGTCCTCAGACTCTCCATCGCTGTCTCCTTCGCCTTCATTGGGTAACTCCTCGGCTTCAACAGGGTCTCCGTCATTGAGTCTTTTAGATACTTCCAGAAATGGCCCGGAAATCACCAGATCGCCTTCGGCTACGCCACTGAGGATCTCGATGTTGTCAAAATCAGAAATACCCGTTTGCACGACAGTTTTCTTGGCCTCGCCTTCCGTAAAACTGAAAACAACTTCTTCGGCTTCCTCATCGCTGGATTCTTCCTCCCCACCGTTCTCATCATCATTTTCTTGTCCGGGTACCCTGGTAGTCACAGCAGCCAGCGGCACAGTAAGCACATTAGACTTGGTCTCTGTGATAATTTCCACACTGGCAGTCATGCCGGGGCGAAAGGGATAGCGGCTGCCCTCACTGACCAAATCGGCATAGGATTCGTTCAAAATCTTGATCCTTACCTCAAATTCGGTTACAGCATCTGCTGTCACCTTGTCATTGGCGGTATTGGCAATTTGCGTAACGACGCCTTTGAACTCACGATCCTGATAGGAATAGGAATCCACGTCGATCAGCACTTCATCACCAGTGGATAATTTGATAATATCATTCTCGTTGACATCTACACGTACTTCCATATTAGCGAGGTCGGCTATACGTAACATTTCCGTGCCCTGAAACTGGGATGTTCCCAACGCCGTCTCCCCTTTTTCCACGGACAGCTTAGACACAATCCCAGACATCGGAGCAGTGATGGTAGTCCGACGAAGATTTTCCTTGGCTTCGTTTACAGTAGCCTCCGCACTTGTCACAATGTAGATGGCGGCTTCGACATTCTGCTTTGCGGATTCCAAGTCCTGCACAGCGATTTCATAATTCGCCTCAGCCAATTGAAAATCCGCTTCAGAAATCACCTTTTCCTGAAAAAGCTTGCTCTGACGTTGAAATTCCTGCTCGGCCCTGGTCAAGGAGGCTTTCGTCCTGGCCAGCCTGGCCTTTGCATCGGCCCGGTTGGCCCTCTGCTGATTAAGGTTGGCTTTGGCACGTTCTGTGGCGGCTATAAAATTATCCGGATTGATTTTGGCAAGCACTTTACCCTCGGCGACGGAGTCACCTTCCTCGATATATAGTTCCACAATCTCACCCGATACCTCCGGACTGATCTTCACCTCAATCACCGGCTGCACCGTTCCGGAGGCATTTACTTTTTCCACAATCGTGCTGCGAGATGCCATGGAAACTTCCACCTTGGTCGCCTTCTTCTTACCTACCCAGCCCATGGACTTGCCTACGACAGCAAATGCCACCAGCAACACCATTGCGCCCACAAGTATGTATATAATCCGATTGTTCTTTTTCTTTTTATTCATTCTTCTAGGGTAAGCGGTTTGCCTTGATAAAAGTCTAATATTTTCTTTCTGAACACGAAGGTGTATTTCGCCCTGACCAAATCCGACCTTGCCTGAAATAGGTTATTACTCGCTATTTGGTAATCCACAAAGTTGGCAGCTCCCAGATTGTACTGATTCTCAACAGACCTGAATGTCTCCTCCAGTGCTTCAACCTGGCGGGTGGAAGCGGCGAAGCTTTTGGCTGCTGCACTGGCGTCCGCATAGGCCGTTTCGATTTGCTGCCTCAGGGTGTTTCTTTGTTCGATGGCATTGATTTCAGCCTGCTGCAGCTGAATTTTGGACCGCTGAATGTTTGAGTGGGTTCGGAGTCCATTGAAAATCGGAATCTGTACACCTAAACCGATGTTCCAGCTGAGGTTCTCATCAAACTGATCGGCATATCCAAAGTCTTCGAATGTTCCACCGGGCACAATGGGAAATATGGCCTCTCCCGAAGAGGTCACCAGCGATGTCGGATTGCTTTGATCGACACCTATAGTACCATCAGGCACGAAGCGTTGGTCAAAAGCGTTGGAGTAGTTGGTACTAAAGCCACCACCCAGGGATACTACAGGTGAAACTGCGCCTTGCGCTACTTTGACACCCAGCGCTGCCGATTTCACATTCAAATCTGCGCTTTCAATCTCAGGTTGATTGTTTTCGGCGATGTCAAAGACCTCTTGCGTAGTCATCTCGAGACCTGGCTCCCCGAGGAAAGCGATTTCGGGTGCCTGGACATCCATTTGATCTGACGCGGGAATCAACATGGCCTGTTTCAAACTGAGCAGCGCAAGATCCCGGTTATTCTCGGCATTGATCAGCGCAGCTTCATTGCTGGCCACCTGACTCTGAAATTCAAGCTGGTTCGTCAAGGGTGCGGCGCCGGCCTCAACCAATATCCTGGTGCGTTCCAATTGTTGATTGCTATTCTCCAGCTGATATCGCGCGTTTTCCACGAGCTCCTTGTTGAGAATAAAGTTCAGGTAAAAGGTTGCTACATTAATGGATATATCATTGCGCGCCCGTTCCAGGTCAGCCTCGGCGGCCCCTATATCTGTCCTCCCTTGTCTCACGCTATTGTGTTGTTGCAGGCCGTTCCAGACCGTAACCGCAGAGTTTCCACTGAAACCAGAAGAATTGATACGCTGTGTGATGAATTGGTTAGTTGTCGGGTCAATGGATCGACCCCAGTTGTAACCAAAATTCCAGTTCACATTGGCATTGGGCAGCTGAGAAGCCCTTGTTTGATTGTAGTTGACCCTGGCATTCTGCAAGGCCAGGCGGGACCTCTGAACATTCAGGTTGTTCTCAATGGCAATGTTGATGCAATCCTCAAGTGTGTAAATATTGCTTTCCTGCGCCCATGCGGCAACAGACAAAAAAATTGCGAGTAATGCTGAAAAATATTTCATAGGGTCATATACAAGTGCTCAATCCAGGCGCTCAATGTAGCGGGTCTTCTGCACCCAATTCAAGTGATCAATGTATGCAATGGAGATATCCTTTGGAGCGGAATCCATTTCCAGGATTAGACATGCCAGCTCGTTTTTTGCTTTGCGCGACACGGTCATGGTTGCAATATTACAACCATCATGTGAAAGGATATCAGTGATGAAGGCAATACTACCTTTGGTATCATCGGCTTCGATAATCATGGTGTGCAGACTTGCCGTGAAATTGGCGTCGAAGCCATTCACCTCTCTGATGCGGATCACTCCTCCACCCCGGCTCTCTCCTACTACGGTCTGCTCAAGGTCACCTTTCCTTAATTCCAATTTTACTGTATTGGGATGCAAAGTGGAGGCATTGCCAACTGATCGAAAGTGATATTCGATCCCTTCCTCCTTCGCCAATTGAAGGGCGTCCTTGATTCGTTTGTCGGCAGTCCCATAACCCATGAGACCAGCTAAAATCGCCCGATCGCTTCCATGACCTTCATAGGTGCGAGCAAAGGAGTTGTAGAAGGTTATGGTCACCTGTGTCGGGGCACCTTGCAACAGCAAGTAGGCGACTTTGCCGATCTTCACTACTCCCGCGGTATGAGAGCTGGAGGGTCCTATCATTACAGGCCCGATCATATCAAAAACGCTGCTTCGTTCTGCCATGGACTATTTAGTGCGCACTTTACACCAGTTTCTTACGAAAAAATTAACTAAACGGCTACCGCCGCCCTAATATGCGGATGAGGATCGTAGTTCAACAGCTCGAAATCCTCATACTTGAAATCAAAAATATTAGTCACTTCAGGGTTCAGCTTCATCTGCGGTAATGGCCTGAACTCACGCTGCAGTTGTAATGCCGCCTGCTCCAGGTGATTGCTATACAAATGAGCATCGCCAAACGTGTGGATGAAATCCCCAGCCTCCAGTCCCACGACCTGGGCTACCATCATCGTGAGTAGTGCATAAGAAGCAATGTTGAATGGTACACCCAGGAAAATATCTGCACTTCTCTGGTAGAGCTGACATGACAGCCGGCCCTCCGCTACATAAAACTGGAAGAACGTATGGCATGGTGGTAAGGCCATATTTTGTACTTGCGATACATTCCAGGCGCTTACTATCAACCGACGGGAATCTGGATTTTGCTTGATTTGATCAATCACCTGAGCGATTTGATCGATGTTGCCGGATGATGAAGGCCAACTTCTCCATTGTACTCCGTAGACCGGACCCAGGTTTCCCTCTTCATCTGCCCATTCGTCCCAGATGGAAACACCATTTTCCTTCAGGTATTGAATATTCTGATCTCCTTTCAGGAACCACAGAAGCTCATGGATCACAGATCTAGTATGAATTTTCTTGGTAGTAACCAGTGGAAAACCCTCGGAAAGGTCAAATCGCATTTGATAACCAAAGATGCTTTTTGTCCCGGTTCCTGTCCGATCTGATTTTTCTATCCCCTCTTCCAGAACAAATCTCATCAAGTCATGGTATTGCTTCATAATTGCGCACTTTTGGTCTCTGCGAATTTAAGTAGAACTCCATAAGCTCAGTACGCAGGTCGAGCTTTAAAAGGTTAAAAATCCACATGTTCGAGAAACATTTGATCCAATGGCTGCTAAGACCCCGGATGAAGTGGATTTTGCCCACAATCATCGCAGTTATCACAGTTGCCTTTGCCGCACAGTTGCCTAAACTCAGGTTCAATTTCGAACTCGAACAACTCTTCCCCCAATCAGATCCCGATCTTCAGTTTTTTGAGGCACATATTGAGCGATTTGGATACGACAATGACTTCATATCGATACTGCTTATATCCGAAAATGGCATTTTCAATGAGGAGTACCTGGCAACGATAAGAGAGACATGCAAGCAGTTGACAGGGATTGATCATGTATTGTCCATTTGGAATCCATTGGATCTGAAGAGGTTGAATGTTACTTCTTACGGCCTGGTGGCTGAAAATCTATTCGAACTGCCTTCAAACTTCCAAAGAGACAGCACCATTGCTTTGAATGACCCATGGCTGAGTGAGTCTTTTGGATATCAGCAATTCCTACCGATTGCACTCAGTCATGAACATATACAGGACCAGGAAACTGTTAGAAACTTACAGGAAGAAATCGAGGCAATTCTCGGCGATCAACCGTACAAGTATCACGTCCTGGGCAAAATCTGGGCCCAGGAGGAATTCAACAAGTACATCCGAATTGATTTCGGCCGATTTCTTTCACTCTCTGTCGTCATCTGCCTGATCGTGCTCATAGTCATTTTCAGAGACCTTAGGGCAACACTCCTCCCCCTGATCATTTGCAGCATTAGTTTGGTATGGGTTTTTGGGCTCATGGCCCTGACCATCACCCCTGTAAGCATTGTCACGTCACTCATACCCCCACTGATATTGTTCATTTCTTCTTCGGATGCGGTGCATTTACTATCTGCTCTGAAGCGTAAAGGGTCCAAGAAACTTGCCTATGAAAAAGTACTTTTCCCCACCTTTTTAACTTCCGCCACTACGTCACTTGGTTTTCTGAGCATCGCGGTGATACCCGTAGCGCCTGTCAGTGAACTTGGGCTTTTCTGTGGTATCGGCAGCGTATTCGCTTTCCTTATCACCTATGGGTTGGCACCGCTGTTGAACGAAAAGCCTGCCGACCAGAATAGACAGCTGGAATTCCAACCCTTTTGGCTCTGGGTGCAGCGGCACGAGAAGGCCATTCTCACAGCGTTCTTAGTGATTGGCACTTTGGGAGTATATGGCAGCTTTCAGCTTGAGACGGACGCTTATTTGTTGCGCGACCTGCCAAAAACGTCGACCTCCAGGCAGGCCTTTGATTATGGGGACCAGTACCTCCAAGGGTCTAAACCCTGGGCCATGGAAATAACCCTGGCAAATCCAGAATACAATATTTGGGATCCGGTGGTACAAAGCGAGATTCACAAAATCACCTCTTACCTTGAAGAGGACACACCACTATCATCAATTCGATCAACCTCTAAGGTTTTGGCATATATCAATCATCTCCGGACGGGTGAATTCACAACACCTCATCGAAATAATCGAAGCTTTGCGGAGGCACAAAGCCTTTTGCGAAGACAAAACTTTCAATTGGTGTCGGCAGACAAAAAGCATGTACGCATTACAGCACTCATACCAGAGTTGGGATCGAAAGCAACCAGACAAATGAATCAAGCCATCATGGGCCAGTTTGAGCGTAGCATTGATCCCAAAATCATCAATTACAAGGTGACTGGCACCAATTACCTCATTGATAAGAGCAATGGACTGCTCGCCAGTTACATGCTCAAAAGTCTACTGCTAGCCATAAGCCTGGTCTCCATATTGCTGGGCCTGTATTTCAGGTCGCTGTGGGTATTGGTCGTTTCCCTGGCGCCAAACCTGCTACCCCTCTTACTTGTTGGCGGTTTGGTTCACCTGCTTGGGATTCCCATACAGTTCTCTACGTCGATCATCTTTGCCCTTACATTCGGCATTGTCGTGGATGATACCATCCATTTTCTTACGACTTTCAGAAGAACAGAAGGACCCGTGGACCAAAGGATACTCAGCACACTCAACACGGCCGGAGCAGGAATATTAAATACTACACTCATCTTGATTTCCGGCTTTGCTATTATGATGGCTTCCAACTTCGGTGCCACTTTCTATCTCGGCCTTTTTCTGGCCTGCAGCATGGTGTTAGCATTGGCCACTGACCTGATGTTGTTGCCTTTGTTGCTAAAAAGTCTGAACCGAGGAGCTTCAAATAAGTTATGATCAAAATACAAAGCCTATGCTGTCTAAAGGAAACAAAGTTCCTGTTGTGCAATTGAAAAATCAAAACGGAGAGTTGATAGACATCGGCCAGTGGATCGGAAAGCAACCTATGGTCATCTACTTCTATCCGAAAGATGAAACACCAGGGTGCACGCGAGAGGCTTGTGACTTTCGTGACAGCTATGACGACTTCGCAGCGCTGGGTGCCCAGGTATTTGGCATCAGCGGAGACTCGGTGAATTCTCATGCGAAGTTTGCTACTCGTTTGAAATTGAATTTTGACCTTTTGAGTGATCCAAAGCGAATAGCCGAAAAAGCCTTCGGCGTACCGAGATCACTATTGGGATTGCTTCCGGGGAGAGTGACTTTCGTGATCGACAAAGAGGGAATTATCCAGCACACCTACAATTCTACACTTAATGCCCCCCAGCACCGAAGAGAGGCCTTGAAGGCCCTGAAAGCGATGGGGTAGCATCTACCGGCCTCCCCCCTCCGGCTTAAAAAAGTTTGAAAAGGTTGTAACCATTTTTCATATTTGTAGTAATTGCTTATACGATTTATACAAAAATGAAAAATGAAAGGAACTGAAATTGGTGAATTCGAAGAGTTGATTCTACTCATCGTAGGTAGCTTATATCCGGAAGCTTATGGTTCCCACATCAGAACCAAAATCGCCGAACAGACTGGAAGAAAGGTGGCATTGGGTGGTATCCACAGCGCACTACATCGACTGGAGAAAAAAGGGTTTCTCACCTCAGCCCTCGCAGAGGAAACTCACGAACGAGGTGGTCGTAGGAAGCGTCTGTTTCAGATGACCTCTGCCGGCAAGCAAGTACTTCAGCATACCCGAAGCCTCAGAAACAGTTTGTGGGATCAGATTCCCGAATTGGCATGGAAAGACATCAAATATGTCCTCGGGTAACACATACCCACCCCCCAGGAGCGCCTCAAGATTTCTAAGAGCCTTTTGCAAACCGTACCTGCTGGAGGAAATCGAGGGTGATCTCATAGAAACCTACTATATAGAAACGGCCGGATTCCCCAAATGGAGGGCACAGCTTTTCTATTGGACGCAGGTACTCAATTTTTTAAGGCCGTTCTCAATCAGACGAAAAAACTCAAAATCAACGATCATGATACAAAATCACTTAAAAGTGGCAAGAAGAAACCTTGTCAAGCATAAGGTCAATACCGCTATCAACGTAATCAGCCTATCTATCGGAATCGCTTGTTTCCTGGCGGTATCCATTTACGGTTATTCGGAGCTGAGCTTTGACCGCTTTCACAACGACGCTGCAGACATCTATCGGGTGCCTATCGATTTTGTGGATGAAAAAGGCAATCGAATTCCCGATGCAACAACCCCTCCTGCCCTGGCCCCGGCACTCAAAGCCAACTTCCCGGAAGTCAGGCAAGCCGTGAGACTTTTCCCCAGCTGGGGCAACAAGTTCTTACTTACAACGCAAGATGGTAAGCGATTCTTTGAAAGCGGATTCATGCGTACGGACTCTACGTTTTTCGATGTGTTCACCTTCAAATTTCTGTATGGTGATGCCGCTACTGCGCTGGATGGAATCGACGACATCGTCATCACACGTTCCACAGCTATGAAATTCTTCGGTGAAGAGAATGCTATTGGCAAGACCATCCTTCGTCCCGATGTGGAGGATCATGGCGGTTACAAAGTTTCTGCCATCATAGAAGACGTACCAAAGAACTCACACTTCAAGTTCGACTTCCTGGCCAGGTTAACCTTTGACGAGATCGACCAAAACTGGGGTTGGTACAACTATTACACCTATATCAAAACTGGAAAGACCACCGATATTGTGGCTTTCGAAGAGAAACTTCAGCCGTTTTTTGAGGAACAGTCGGGTCAGGAGGAAGTACCGAATATCATCTACCTGCAAGCACTCACGGACATTCACCTGCACTCTCACCTGAAGTGGGAACTGGGTGCAAATGGCAACATCACCAATATCTACATTTTTGGTGCACTTGGACTTTTCATTCTCATCATTTCCTGCCTGAATTACCTCAACCTCACGGTATCTCAATCTGTCCGCAGGCTCAAGGAAGTTGGTGTGCGGAAGGCTTTTGGCGCTTCCAGGAAGCTATTGACACAACAATTCCTAACAGAGACATTCCTTACTACGGCTGTTTCTGCCGTGCTGGGGGTGGTACTTGCTGAGTTTTTTCTCTATTCTCAAAAAGACCTGCTAGGTGCCTCCTATACGATTTTCGATCCGCAGTTTTCTTACCTCCTGATCTCGACTTTGCTCCTGGTTTTAGGGGCGGGATTAGTCGCCGGAGTGTTTCCTGCCCTCAAACTTGCTTCCAAGGACGTGTCTAAAGCCGTGAACGGTATCACCGACAAAGGGTCCCGGAAGGTGGACATTCGCAAGGTGCTGCTCGTTTTTCAGTTTGCAATCTCCATCTTCATGTTAATGGGCACCATCGTTGTCTATAAGCAGCTAACTCACATCAAGACACTTGACAAAGGGCTCAGCACCGAACAGGTTTTGGTAATAGAAAATGCGGATGTGCTCACCAACTTCGAAGCATTCAAGAATGAACTGAAGCAGTATCCTCAGATTCTTTCTGTGAGTGAGTCGGACGGTGTGATCGGCAAACTGAACTGGACCACTGGCATAGGCTACCCGGAATCATTTCTCCTGAACTATGTGGTCACGGATCCGGACCTGATCAATACGCTTGACATGAAGTTGAAGCATGGAAGAAATTTCTCCAAGGACATCGCTACGGACAAAGAGGGGTGGAAAATGATCCTGAATGAGACGGGCATGAAAGAGCTGGGAATTACGGCGCAACAGGTGGGCGAAAGCATACCTGTCGCAGAAATGAGGGACTCCGTCATCTATGGCAGGGTACTGGGTGTAGTGGAGGATTTTCGGTTCACGGACTACAAACTTGAGACCAAACCCTTTGCCTTCTTCTACCGAGACAACCCCAAAGATTACGGCTATATCAAAATCCAAGACTCAGACCTACCCAATACACTGTCATTCATTGAGAATACCTGGATCAAGATGGGTGTGAATGCTCCATTACAGTATTTCTTCCTCGATCAGACTTATTCGGAACTTGTAAACCAGGAAGAAACCCTGGGAAATATCATGTTGTTCTTGACGGCGCTTTCCATCTTTATTGCTATCGTGGGGATGTTGGCAGTGGTGAAGATGGAGCTACGCGATCAGCTAAAAGCAATTGCTGTGCGCAAAGTCCTCGGTGCTACGGAATGGTCGCTGCTACAATTGATAAATCTCCGTTTTTGGAAGTTGGTGATTTTGGCCAATGTAGCCGCTTTACCACTTGCCTATTTCGGTGCAAGTCTATGGCTGGAGGATTTTTCGGAGCGGACAAATATTGGAATTGGTTTGGGAGCCTTGGCTTTTGGAGGCACTATCGCTGCCATCACGCTATTGGTCTCTCTGCAGGCATTTCGGGCCGCAAGGACCAACCCCACCCTAACCTTGAGGCAAGACAACTAAAGCCTGGCATGACTAAGGCTATCTCCGTCGAGGTAGCCTTAGCTGGTTAGAAGATTCTTCTGGCGATGATGATCAACACACAGATCAGGAACATAATGATGCTGATCTTGTTGATGCCGTGCATTACCTTAATATTGAAATTGGTGGGTCGGTTGGGATCTTTCTTGCGAAAGAAGTAGGTCAATACCTCTGTGAAACCGAAGTAGTAGCCTATACCTTTTTTGTCTTGTTGCGTTTCTCTCTTCTGCTCTTCCATGTGTTTTAAGTTAATGCAGCGGCCGGCTCCACCCAGGCTCCGTCTTCTTTTATTAGTTCGATGAGTTCATCCAGAGCCCGCTCACTGGGCACTGCTCTCTTTACAACTTCCTTACCCTTGTATAATGTTATCTTTCCTTTTCCTGATCCTACGTAGCCATAGTCAGCATCAGCCATTTCTCCAGGGCCATTCACAATACACCCCATGATGCCGATCTTCACCCCTTTCAGGTGATCTGTTCGTTTTCTGATCATGGCTGTGGTCTCCTGTAAATCAAAAAGCGTCCTTCCACACGATGGGCATGAGATGTATTCTGTCTTCGTAATCCGGGTACGTGTAGCTTGCAGGATACCGAAGCAAGTCTCGTTAAACAGCTTCAGGTCTTGCAAGGAAGAAGTGGGCAGCTGATCTGTTCCCAACATCACGCCGTCGCCCAGGCCATCAACCAGAAGGCCTCCAAAATCTGTGGCCGCATAGAGCATCAGCAAATCTTCATCAGACGTCACATAATCGCGTTTCAAAACCACAGGAACATCTACCCGCTTTGCCTGAAGCGCTACCATCGCACGTCTTAGATCGGCCATGGCGTGAAGGTTGTCAGATTCAAGGATTAAAACCCAACGATGCCAGTCATCCAGTGCAGGAATATCAAAGACCTCATGAGATTTCAGCTTCAAAAAATTCAAGTGATCATGAAACTGTTTACGACTATCTAGCTGACTTAGTGTAAATAATGGTATTTTGTTTAATTTATCTTCAACAGAATTCCATGTATCGACATCAAGTACTTCCTTCACGCCGTTTGGAAGCATGAAATCAATAGGCTTACTTCCCGAATAGACATAATCCACACCGAAGTCATTCATACTCCATTTGTCTAATTCAGGAAGGTAGAAATGACCTATCGCTTTCAGGTCCTTCTTGTCCCCTAAGCCCTGCCTGCTGAGATCCGCGATGACTCTGGGGACATTACTCCCTCCCACATTGGCTACCTCAAAACTCTGGCGTTTTCGGTACGCAAAAGGGTCTATCGGATAATCCGTAATCTCACTGATTGGGGCATGGGTTTCTCGACCCGCCAGTTTTTCAACCAACGTCCGGGCCACAGGGATCTCCGCTTCTGGTTCCTCGGTAAGCGAAACCCTGACGGTATCTCCTAGCCCATCTTCCAACAGCGTGCCAATACCTACGGCAGACTTGATCCGCCCATCTTCGGCTTCACCGGCTTCCGTTACCCCCAGGTGCAATGGGTAAGGTTGCAAACCCTCCTCATCCAACCGGTTCACAAGCAATCGATAAGCTTGCACCATGACCTGCGGATTGCTGGATTTCATGGAGATGACGATATCGTAATAGTTGAGGTCTTCGCAAATTCTTAGAAACTCCAGTGCAGACTCTACCATTCCCATAGGCGTATCACCATAGCGACTCATGATCCGATCCGATAGCGAACCATGATTTGTACCAATCCGCATGGCGGTACCATATTCCTTACAAATCTGTACCAGCGGAGTAAACTTCTCGCGAATCCTGTCTAGCTCTGCTTCATAACTGGCATCTGTATATTCTATCTCCTCAAATTTCTTCTTATCGGCATAATTCCCCGGATTCACCCGAACTTTCTCCACAAGTCGTGCGGCCAGCTCAGCAGCATTGGGGGTGAAGTGGATATCCGCCACCAGAGGCGTTTGATAGCCTCGTGCCCGTAGGCCTTGTTTGATGGCCTCCAGGTTTTGGGCCTCCTTAAGGCTCGGAGCTGTGATGCGTACAATCTCGCAACCTGCTTCAATCATGCGAATCGATTGGTTGATAGATCCTGCAGTATCCATGGTATCCACAGTAGTCATGGATTGAAGCCGGATGGGGTTATCCCCGCCTATGCCTACCGTGCCAATCTGTACCGTCCTGGTCTTCCTCCTGCTGTATCGCGTGAGACTTTCACAGTATTTTCTAGTATGCGAAAAAATGTCTTGTGCTTCCATTGTGTGAATTCTCTTACATTAACTGGCAACCGCCAATGTTGGTTTGACTGGCTATAAATCTCCCAGTTGTGGCCGCAGTAGTATGTCTTCAACCACCGTCTGCGGACTCAGGTCGTACGCTGACCAAACTGCCTTGGCAATATCAGAAGCCTTCATGAGTCGTTCCGGTTCGACCTCTACCCCATCCCAGGTAGGTGTAAGTGTTGCCCCTGGTAGAACAGCGGTGACCCGCACACCGTATTCCTTGAGTTCTTCTCTGAGCGACTTGGAAAAGCCATAGAGCGCGAATTTGGAAATACCATAAGAGGCACCGGGTGCATAGGGTATGACGCTGGCAATCGAACACATATTGAATATGTGACTACCGCTAATTTTCTTGAGCTCAGGCAGCAAGCCTCTGGTGAGGTGATAAGCAGAATAGAGATTGGTTTGGATTAGTTTCTCTAACAGACCCTCCTCTTCACTTTCAACGGATCCCGGCATGAATATGCCCGTATTGTTCACCAAAACATGTATTTCCTTACCGACCATACGAAGGAAAT
The DNA here is from genome assembly GCA_965601475.1 of Cyclobacteriaceae bacterium. GTDB lineage: Bacteria > Bacteroidota > Bacteroidia > Cytophagales > Cyclobacteriaceae > JAWPMT01. The sequence continues at coordinate 6,015,780 of OZ271832.1, forward strand.
CCAGGAAATCTGAAACTCCGTCACGAGTAGAGAGGTCGGCCTTCGAAGTATGAATCTTCACCTTGGTGGACGCTTCCACTTCCGTTTTCAGTTGTAGTAGGTCTTCTTCACTCCTGGAACAAGTAGCTACCGAATAGCCGTGTTCGGCAAAAGTTTCCAGGATCGCCCTACCGATTCCCTTTGTGCCGCCGGTCACGACAACCATCTTGCTAGACATCATATCTCATTTTGAGCGACCAAAGTTATGCGGATTTGACCATGACAAACAGCAGAAATGGTTTAGTTTGGGCGTTATATTTGGCAGGCAAGTAGAGAAAGCAATGAAAAGCATAGGGGCTTACATCATATTCCTGGGTGAGTTGTTCAGAAGAATGGAGAGTTTTCGAACTTATTTCAAGCTCACCGTGGAAGAATGCATTAAGGTGGGGTTCAATTCCATCTTTATTGTGACCATCATCTCCCTGTTTATGGGTGCAGTGACGACGATTCAGATTGCATATAATCTGATCAGTCCTTTTATACCAGACCCTGTCATCGCAATGGTGGCCAGGGATATGACATTGCTTGAGCTGTCACCCACGATCATTGCACTGGTTTTTGCCGGCAAAGTAGGATCCAACATCGCCGGCGAACTGGGTACCATGCGCATCACGGAGCAAGTGGACGCGCTGGAGGTCATGGGTATCAATGCTACGTCTTACCTGGTATTGCCCAAGATTCTGGCCTCCCTGATCATGTTCCCTATGTTGGTGGTGCTTTCAATGTTCCTGACCATATGGGGGGGTTATGTGGCTGGTACCCTCACCGGTGTGATCAGTGGCACGGATTATGTGCTTGGCATCAGGTCTCAGTTCATTCCTTTCAGTGTGTTCTTTGCTATCATAAAGGCCTATACTTTTTCTTTCGTGGTGTCCTCCCTATCCTCATTCAAGGGATTTTACACAAAAGGTGGGGCGCTGGAAGTGGGCGTCGCCTCCACCAATGCGGTAAACAACAGTTGCATTGGTATTTTGGCGGCAGATTATGTGTTAGCACAGATGTTGGCTGAATTCCTGGCAGTAACATGATTGAAGTCAAGAACATTTCCAAGGCGTTCCAAGGTAAGAGTGTCCTTACAGATATCAGCGGCACTTTTGAACGTGGTCAGGCCAATCTCATCATCGGAGCCAGCGGTACAGGGAAGAGCGTCCTGCTGAAGAATATCGTTGGCCTCATACAACCTGATCAGGGACTTGTGTTCTATGATAATCGTGACTTCACCAAAGGAGACCTGGAAGTAAAGACGGAGATACGGAGAGAGATCGGTATGCTTTTCCAGGGAGGTGCCCTCTTTGACAGCAAAACCGTAGAGGAAAACGTCATGTTTCCGCTGAATGTGCTGACAAAAATGCCCCAGGACGAAAAGTTGGATCGAGTGAATTTTTGCCTGGACCGAGTCAACCTTACAGGAGTCAACAAGAAAATGCCTTCAGAGATAAGTGGTGGTATGAAAAAGCGCGTTGGCATTGCCAGGGCCATAGTGAACAACCCCAATTACCTATTTTGCGATGAACCCAATTCAGGGCTTGATCCTCAAACTTCTATACGGATCGACAACCTAATCAAAGACATTACGGACGAATACAACATCACCACCATCGTCGTGACACATGACATGAATTCTGTAATGGAGATTGGAGACAAAGTGATGTTTCTATATGAGGGTGAAAAGCTCTGGGAAGGCAGCAACGAAGACATTACCAAGTCCGACGTGAAACACTTGAACGACTTTGTGTTTGCCACGCGCCTGATGAAAAGAATTTTTGAATAGCTTTCTTATTGCTCCAATACCTGGGAGAAACAATCTACCGTCCGTCAACATTAGATTTTTGTGTCCACAGAGAATGGCGGATACTTGTACCATAAACCATAGATAATGCGTCTTCTTCTAGTTTCATTGATATTGGGCCTCACTTTTTGGGGCCACACCCAGGGTATTGATCCCAGTAAGCCCATCCCCTTTGATGAGCGTGTCAAGATCGGCAAACTCGACAATGGCCTCACCTACTTCCTGAGGAAGAATACATACCCTGAGGACAAACTGGAGCTACGCCTGGTGGTAAATGCGGGATCCATGCAAGAGGACGAAAATCAACTGGGCATGGCGCATTTCATTGAGCATATGGCTTTCAATGGTACCACAAATTTTGAAAAAAACGACCTGATCGATTTTCTCCAGAGTATCGGATTGCAATTTGGTGCTGACCTGAATGCCTACACTAGCTTTGATGAGACCGTATATATCCTCCCAATCCCTGCAGAACACGATTCGCTCATCGACAAGGGCCTGACGGTTTTGAAAGATTGGGCTACGGGTTTGACCTTAGATGCCGAGGAAGTGGAAAAGGAAAGAGGTGTGGTACTGGAAGAATGGCGGCTTGGCCAGGGCGCTCAGCAACGAATGCGTGATAAGTACTTCCCCATCCTTTTCAAGGGATCGCGCTACGCAGATAGACTGCCCATAGGTACCAAAGAGAGCATCGAAAACGCCTCCTACGAAGATATCAAACGCTTCTATGAGGATTGGTATCGCCCTGAACTCATGGCCATAGTAGCTGTCGGCGATACGGACATTGAGGCGCTGGAAAAGAAGATCATTGCCACCTTTTCGGACGTTCAGCCTAAGTCGAAAAGAAGAAAAAAGGAAAGCAACGTTGTGCCTCCGCATCAAGAGACCCTGGTAGCTATTGCCAAGGATGTAGAAAACTCCTTTACCGCAGCACAGCTCATCTACAAACGACCCAAAGAAAGCGAAAACACGCTCGCAGATTTGAGAAAAAACTACTTGTATTCCCTGTACAATGCCATGCTCAACAGTCGCTTACAGGAACTTACGCAACAGGCAGAACCGCCATTCATATTTGGTGCCTCCAGTTTCAGCGCATTGGTGCGCAGTACAGACACCTATGCTTCTTTTGCTGTATCAGCACCAGAGCAGATCTTAGGTGCACTCAAAACACTGGTCATAGAAAACGAACGCGTGAAACGCCATGGATTTGCACCTACAGAACTGGATAGAGCTGTCCAAAACCTCCAAATCCAACTTGAGAACCTCACCAAAGAAAAGGATAAAACGGAATCAAGAAGTTATGCATCTGAATACGTCAGCTACTTCTTGTCCGGCACCCCATCACCAGGCATTGACTATGAACTTTCGTTTTTTGAGCAACTCATTCCGGAACTCACGGTGGAAGAGATCAATGCTTTGGCGGCAGATTGGATCACGGATGAAAACCGTGTGGTTATCCTATTGGGCATTGACAAGGAAGGTGTTTCCTTACCATCAGAATCGGAGATTTTGGATGCGATCAACAACATAGACACGGAATCCATCACAGCTTACGATGACGCTGTTAGCGACAGTCCGCTGATCCCGGATCTACCGCCAGCAGGAAGGACGATTTTCACCAAGAAGATTGATACGGTGGGCGTTACCGAATTGCGATTATCCAATGGCATGAAAGTCGTCGTTAAGTCTACCGACTTTAAAAATGATCAGATTCTCATGGCGGCAACCAGCGATGGTGGTCATTCACTCTACTCTGATGAAGACTTTCGATCCGCCTCCATGTCCGCCGGCATTATCGACCAAAGTGGTATCGGCGCGTTTTCCTTGATCGAACTCAGGAAGCTATTGAGTGGCAAAAACGTGGAGGTCAGTCCCTTCGTAAGTGGCCTCAAAGAGGGTTTCAATGGGTCTTCCACACCAGAGGATTTTGAGACGATGTTACAGCTCGTCCACTTGTATTTCACTGCCCCTCGAATGGACACCGCAGCTTTTCAATCCATGATCAGCAGGAGCAAAGACATCTATGAAAATCTACTTGTGAGCCCTCAATACTATTTCAACGACCAGGTGAGCCGTGTGATGAGCCAAAATCATCCTCGCGGCGGAGGGTTCCCGACACCTGAGGAGTTGGACCAGGTATCCATGGGCAGGGCTTTTGACATCTATGCTGAACGATTCGCCAACGCCGGCGACTTCACCTTTTTCCTGGTTGGCAATATCGACCTGCCCACCATGAAGCCCATGGTCGAGAAATACCTGGGCAGTCTCCCCGGCAGCAGAACTAAGGAGTCCTGGAAGGACCCGGGCATTCGTATTCCATCAGGAACCTTGAAGAAAGACTTTTTCAAAGGCACAGATGAAAAAAGTGCTGTCATCATCACCTTTACAGGATTCGAGTATTTGGAAAAAGAGCGCTCCTACCATTTTGGTGTTCTCGGAGACATTCTTGAAAATAGGCTGATTGATATCCTAAGAGAGAATGAAAGTGGTGTATATACTGTAAATGTTGGGAAGTCTACCACCGATGTCCCGTACGAACGTTTCTCTTTCTCCATTCGGTTCCCTTGCAGCCCTGAGAATGTAGAAAAACTCACACAGCTCACTTATGAGGAGATCAGAAAGATTCAAGCAGAGGGAGTTACCGCAGAAGACCTGCAGAAAATAAGAGAAGCCGACCTTCAAAATCGCAAAGAAAACCTGAGGGAGAATGGCTACTGGCTCCGATCACTTCGCAACTACTACGAGAAGGGGAAGGATCTCAAAACCTTCTATGAGTATGAAGGGCTGGTCAGATCAGTGACCTCTGAGGACATTCAGGCAGTCGCCTCCGACTACATCGACACAACCAAGCCCATTCAACTGGTACTGTATCCGGAAGGGTACGAGAATAGGTGATTGGTGCCGTCTACAGCGCTTGGGGAGCATCAGCAGCTATCACCTAAGTGATTTCACAAAAAAGCCACCCGGTCTTCACCAGGTGGCTTTTGTGATTATCAGTTCAGGGAACCAAAGCCCCCGCTAAAGTAAGGGCTCATAGATTTCAGAAAATTGATTTAGCCGACCCGTGCTTCAATTCTATCCATGGTTTGCTCCGCATACATTTTTAAGCGTTCCACCTCGTTCTCTGCAAACGTTCTTGACTCATCGCCAACCACGCAAAAATTACCAACAACAAAGCCGTTTTTCGACACCAGGGGTACGCCCGCATAGCATCGAATATTGTCCATTGTCACCAGGGGACTATTCTTCATCACTTCATGGTGATGAGCATCTTCGACGATGAACGGTTGCTCCGTCTTTACGGAATTGGCACAGAAAGACCACTCTACCGGCGTCCCATTTGCTTGCTGTATCCAGCCCTCAATCCCATGGGAAGCCGCAAATTTCTGAGCCCCATCCATAACGATGGATACCAATCCTACCGGTAAGTCGAATTCTTTAGCGGCTTTCTCTACATATTCATTCAAGATTTCATCCACTTGATCCTCATGCAATCTGAGCCTTGCTATCTCCTCCAGTCTACCCTCATCCAGGATCTTCTCATCGTTCAATGTGTCTTGCATTTTTTCTGTGTTAAGCATTTTGACTCAAAATTTTGAAACTTCTCAATCGTACCATCATGGACTTACCCACCACGCCTGTCTTACCAGGTCTTGTTGATAAGAATCTGTAGACTGCTTCCAGATCGTCAAGGTTCTTCGTAGTGCTGTCGACGTTTTGTTGCTCACAGGCTTTCTTCCACAAATCCTCTGCATCAGACTCACCTAGAATCCGCGCAAAAGATTGCACAGCCTTCCTACCGTCCGGTGCGCTGAAGTTGTAGCCTTCTACCACAGCATCATCACTTTTTTCATGCATCATTTAAATCGCTCTTATGGTTTATGTTATAACTGGAAAGTAGATCAAAGGCCTTCGCGAAAACCTCAAATTTCGATAAGCAGATAGAAGCGATCGACGAATGAATATTCCAAAAAAATAGATACACCACCACAATATCCAAATAATATTCTATCATATAGATTTATTGCAGAATTATGGGTGTAATAACCTTATCACCACTGGAATGTGCTACTGGCGGATCGCTCTGAGACTACCTTTCTAAGTATGCGCCAATCTCCTCATAGTAGCTCTTGAGACTCAGGCATTTTTGTCGGATCTGTAAGCACTTTTGGCAAGATCGTTATTCTAAAGCCTTTCATTTTTACACCAGTTAGACAGTTTGGCGACTGGTTCATGTACAAGGCATTCACCCGTAATGGGTGGATGCCAATTACTTCGCTGGTTTCAAACTGTAAATACTGTGTAATGATTCACAAACAAATACAGACGTAATACGCACCAATGATTCATTGTCCGGGGGGTAAGAGGCGACTTCCCGGACCATTGGTGTTTCATACCTTGCAGGGTCCGTCTCCCCGGCAACGTAGCAGGGAACAATATTTCTATTGTGGACTGATAGAGAAAAATCAGCCCAATAGTTCCTGAACTCACTTCCGACTGTCTATTCCCTAGTGAACTGACCTTCTTATCACTCAACAAAACCGATTCCTGTGCTATGGCTAAAAAAGCGAAAAAGAGAAAGCCCGTAAGAAGCTACCAGCCACCCGGTCGAAAGGTAGAAGCACGTCTCATGGCGCGATATCGTGAGCGGCTACTGGAGATTTGCAATGTCCTAGGTGCCCGGGCATTGATGGAAAAACTACCTGAAAGGGAAATGAAGATCATGTACCTAATTCGATTAAGACAGCCCCAAGTCAAATTGGAAAAGAAATTGGCAAAACATAGTCATATCACTAAACACCTAAACCAGGAGTTGGACAAGTGCCTGAAGGCCATGACTTTTCGATTCCCAGGCTCATCGGTCGACCTGCCAGCACCAGAGTACTTCACCTACATACTTACAATAAAACATTGGCTGCTCACACTGAGACCCAATCAAGCCATCAACAAGAATGAAATCGAGCAAAAACTACGACCCCTTCTGGAATTGACCGAGAGCCGGGAAAACCCACAAGCTTTTGCTGAGGGGTACTATCAGTTCCAGGCCTACCGAATGACACATTCACCCGATAAGTACCTTTACTACTTCACGATCGAAGAGATGATAGTGAGTTTTCCCAGACCAGTACTAAAGCTCAACTATGTGCTCAAGGTTAAAGATTGTGAACGACGCAAGGTATCATTCAATGGCAAAAAACGAGAGGTATTTCGCGTCTATGCCTGGGAAGCCGCGGAAATCTATAATCTCGTCATAGATGGAAGAGCATTCGGCAAGGGAAACGCCGATAGGAAAGAACTGGAAGTATATATTCAAAAACACAGCCTGGAAAGATTAAACGAGAGGTTGGACATATTCGACCTCGGCAGCCTCTACGGCGCTTTGGCAAACTCACTCCTGCTCAACAAGCCTTTGCCTGGCAGGGGCAATAAGGTACTCGTCCCCTACCACTACTTTGGTCATCTATTGGGCTATCTGCCAATTGAATTAGTTGAGGACATCGCAGTGATAAAGACGTTTCTCTTCCTGACCAACGATGGTACTCCCCAAGGCAGGAAATTGCAAAGAAGACTTGGTCTCGGCAAAATCGATAAGGCCTACACAGGTTTGGATAAACTGAGTACCTACGCTCATGGCGATTTGAATGAAGATGAAACATTATGTTCGATACTCGAGGAATCCAACTGCAAACACCTTTTGAATCTCGACGACGCACTCATCAGCCTGGGTGAAACTAAAAAGGCTCAAATGGATGCAGAAATGATAAAGCGTTATTTGTGGCCTGAGTTGAGACTGGAAAACTTCCTTTAGCTGATCAGAACTCCCGCATGGAACAAAAAAAGATCAAGACAATTACCTACCTCAAAATCATCTATATACAACTCTTCCATAAGGTCGACTTTCCCCGGTTGGATAAAAAATGTGACTAAAGTCGGTGCCAATACTCCGATCATCCGCACAAAATATTACAATAAGCCAATACCCTCCAGGGCAAGAGCTGGAACGAGAACAATTTTTTCGAACTCCAATGATCAATCACCGCCACCACTGAGCTTTTCTTCTACAAATTCCCAATTGCTTCTCAACCATCGTCTAATATTATGCTACGAAAGCATGAGATAGGAAAGCGCAGCTACAACCTACGCTTAGAACTATGATGCAAACCAATCCCAGGTGGGGCCTGTCATGGTGAGCCTGTCATGGTGAGCGTGTCATGGTGAGCCTGTCGAACCATAGACAGGGCCTGCAACATCCATGCGCCTGTTTGACCCTCCGACCTGGCTCAGGGTGACAGCCGCAATAATGCCGGCGAGGACACCAACTGTGAATTCAATCTAATCGCTGTCCCCTCCGAGTGGTCGTTCTTTCAAATAGCATGCTTGGAAGCCCGGAAAAGAACCACGTCACTTCGAGCGAATGCGAGAAGTCCCCAGACAAATGGCAGCTTCTTTTTTACCAGGAAAAGGTCTCCCCTGCCTTGCACTTCGGATCTACCTGACAAACCGTGAAGGCATTTGGTCTTCACTACAACACAATGACAACACATTAGCCAAAAACTACCGCTATTGAAATGCAAAGCCAATGTCACCTCGAGTCCACGAGAGGTCTTTCTCGTCACATAGGGTGCTTGAAGGCCAAAGGGCGCTCATCCATTGACTCCGGGATTGAAAATCCCACCTTATCTGTCCTTCGACATGCCTTTCAGAACATGTCGAAGAGCAGGGGGCCTGTCATGGTGAGCCTGTCGAACCATAGACAGGGCAGCAACATCCATCCGCCTGTTTGACCCTTCGACCTGGCTCAGGGTGACAGCCGCAATAATGCCGGCGATGACACCAATTGTGAATTGAATCTAATCGCTGTCTCCTCCGAGTGGTCGTTCTTTCAAATAGCATGCTTGGAAGCCCAGAAAAGAACCACGTCACTTCGAGCGAATGCGAGAAGTCCCCAGACAAATGGCAGCTTGTCTTTGTGTAGTTTAAAGCTTTGTACACCGTGCTTCCAAGAAATTTCAAACGGTGTACAGTCCTGTACACCACTCGGCACAAAAAAATTTCACGGTGTACAGGGGTGTACACCGCTTGGTAGAAAAAAATCACACGGTGTACAGTGCCATACACCAAAAATTATCTGTAAACAAAATGGTGTACAAAATCTTACTTCGAACAAGCTAAAATGGCCTTTCCTTGAATGAGAGTGGAGCGTCGATAACAAAAAGGTCCAAGGGACGGGGTCGCGGAGACGCTGGAACCAGTTTTTGTCTTTTTACAACCTTGGACTGATCAAGGCTCAAACTAAACCTTCGAATGGATTCAAAAATATTTTCGTACTTTCCTTGATTGCTACGTCCTTTTACTAAAATGAACAAGGCCCTTCTGGCTAGCGCCTTTGCAACGGATTCCTCTTCCTAGACGCTATGTCGCCTCGGACACGAGAGATCTTTCTTGTCATGTAGGATACTTGAAGGCCAAAGGGCGCTCATCCTTTTGTTGCGGGATTAGAAAATCCCACCTTATCTGTCCTTCGACATGCCTTTCAGAACATGTCGAAGAGCAGGGGGCCTGTCATGGTGAGCCTGTCATGGTGAGCCTGTCGAACCATAGACAGGGCAGCAACATCCATGCGCCTGTTTGACCCTTCGACCTGGCTCAGGGTGACAGCCGCAATAATGCCGGCGAGGACACAACTGTGAATTCAATCTAATCGCTGTCCCCTCCGAGTGGTCGTTCTTTCAAAATAGCATGCTTGGAAGTCCGGAAAAGAACCCCGTCACTTCGAGCGAATGCGAGAAGTCCCCAGACAAATGGCAGCTTGCCTTTGTGTAGTTCAAAGTTTTGTACACCGTGATTCCAATAAATTTCAAGCGGTGTACAGTCCTGTACACCACTCGGCTCAAAAATACTTCACGGTGTACAGGGGTGTACACCGCTTGGTAGAAAAAAATCACACGGTGTACAGTGCTATACACCAAAAATTTTCTATAAACAAAACGGTGTACAAAATCTTACTTCGAACAAGCTAAAATGGCCTTTCCTTGAATGAGAGTGGAGCGTCGATAACAAAAAGGTCCAAGGGACGGGGTCGCAGAGACGCTGGAACCAGTTTTTGTCTTTTTACAACCTTGGACTGGTCAAGGCCCAAACTAGACCTTCGAATGGATTCAAACATATTTTCTCGCTTCCCTTAGGCCCTTCTGGCTAGCGTCTTTGCAACGCATTCCTCTTCCCAGACGCTATGTCACCTCGAGTCCACGAGAGGTCTTTCTCGTCACATAGGGTGCTTGAAGGCCAAAGGCGCTCATCCATTGACTCCGGGATTGAAAATCCCACTTTATCTGTCCTTCGACATGCCTTTCAGAACATGTCGAAGAGCAGGGGGCCTGTCATGGTGAGCCTGTCATGGTGAGCCTGTCGAACCATAGACAGCTGCAACATCCATGCGCCTGTTTGACCCTTGGATCTAGCTCAGGGTGACAGCCGCAATAATGCCGGCGAGGACACCAATTGTGAATTCAATCTAATCGCAGTCCCCTCCGAGTGGTCGTTCTTTCAAATAGCATGCTTGGAAGCCCGGAAAAGGTCTCCCTGCCTTGCACTTCGGATCGAGATGACCAACCGGTAGAGAAATCGTCTCTACAAAGTCTCCACTGAGCGTAGATTGCAGCTACGCTCGAATATCACCTCCATTCCGATGGAGGGGTCAGCTTTTCTTCTACAATTCCCAATTGCTTCTCAACTACCGTCTAATACTGTTACATGCTACGAAAGCATGAGATCGGAAAGCGTAGCTGCAACCTACGCTTAGAACTATGATGCAAACCAAGGGGCCTTTCAAGCTGAGCTGTTTGAAACAATTTCAACAACCTAAGAATTTTTCACTTCAATCATAACTGATGTATCGTGAAGGACTATCCACATTCGATAATCCACTTCATCCCCTTCTCTATTCTTGTAGGAGACGGCAATAACTCAAAAGAACGCTGTCAGTTGAAAGCTCCCAGTATGTACAAATCGATCCATCCCGGATTTTCGCCCGAAATATTGCATTGTCAACTGGAGGCCATTAGCAAGCCGCTGCTGCCAATTGAGGTTCATCTGGAAGTTCCTCCCTGGTCGAAGTCCATTGAGCAACGTGTATCCCAGAAACGTATTCTCATCTCCTTCAAAGTCTATGCTGGAGAAAGTAAGCCGACCATTGATGTTGCCCTGGATCGCCCGGGAATGAGTGACTTCTAAACTCCATTCATTGGTACTTGAGTTTTCGTCACTGACTTCTGCCGCCTGGTTTTCTTTGACTATCAGTTTGTATCCACCTGTCACCCGCCAGGCGGTACCCTGCTGCCATGTCACACGAGGCGTAATGTCCCGTGTTGAAACTTCGAAATTCCGCGACTCCAGGAAATCAGATGCATTGACCAAATTGCCAATCGTAGTGGAAAGGGTGAACACGTACATCTCTAAAAACCCAATTCTGGTACTCTGAAACCAGCTGACTTCGTCAGTTTGCTCAAAACCATTCGTCAGAAGTTGACGACGTTCACGATCGTTGTAGCTAAGCTCAACACCGAACCCAGGATTGACTCGATTGTAGAAAACTGAGTATCGCGCCTGATTCCTCCGGCTGATGATCTGATCGTCAGCCTGGAAAGCAGTATAGGGATTGATACGTTTATTCAGAGATGCATTCGAGGTTTTGTTATCCAGATTGAGATTGACCTGATACGAAAGTTTGGACAATAACTTCAAAATGCCAGCACGTTGACGCCATCCCCGCGGCATAGAGACGTCCACATTATGTACGTACTGGTTGCGGAAGACCGTGATGTATTCATCAGTCGGGACAAACAATTTGATGTACTGCCGCTCGTCCGGATTAATGGCTTCATAGAATTCATTTAAGTCTTGGATGCCATCTTCGTTTTCATCCCGCCAGGTATGGGTACCTTCACCGGTATTAACGAGTATATAAATGAACTCCTGCCGTAGCTCCCTACCATTAGATATGGCTAGCGACATGTTGCTTCGCACATGATTGTCCCAAAAACCATTCACTGACAAGAGCCTACCTTGTACCTGATCGGTACGCATGTCATTCACCTTGTCATCTACTATCCGATAGTTGAAGTCTACCTGCGCCCTTTGTCCGCTGCCAGAACTGCCCAATGTCAAGTTAAAATTATCCGCTTCCGTGAAGTCCTCCAGATTACCTTCAACAGGGAGTTGATCATTTCTTTTACTGTACGCAAAACGATATCGCCACCGAGTAGAGTCAGGGTTCTGGAGATAAAATTGACTTTCAGTGAAGTGCATTACGGACCTGAGCACACTGTCTGTCCCGATTGACCTTATGACGTTCTGGTCTGACGTAAATGAATACCCTGGTACTATCACGTTATTCATGGCCCTGACATCTGTTCTGGTCTGCAGCCAATCTGCTTCGGTATTCTCCTGATCATTGTCCAACAACCTATATGCACCTGATAAGCGTATAGGCCCCAGCTGTTCGCTAAAATCAAAGGTTTGTCTCCAACCATTGTAGGTTCCGCGATTGCGATTTTCCAATTGATATTGATAATGCGTCAACGCAGCACCCTGCAGTCTCCATCCCAGCATGGTGAGCGTTTGGTCGGCCCTGGTCGTATCTTCAGCAAATACCCAATCTCTATCAAATTCTATGTAGCGGAAACGATCAATGGGCTCAAAATACCTTTGATTGAATTCGAAGCTTCCGAATAGCGAGCCATATAAATTGCCTATTCGGAAAGTGGAATCAACTCTAGCTTCTCCCCTCCATGACACACCGGTATTGTCCTCATCATCAATGGGTGAAAGTAGATTGAGGTCCCTCTCGGAAACCCCTATCTCCTGGTTGAACTTGAATTTCCCCAGCTGGGATTGGCTTCCCACCACAAACATTTGACGTTGGTCGGGTGGTGTGACCTCGACTACAGGTTCGAATCTACCCTGGGGTATGCCATCTATGGGTGCGGTCCATGCATAAACTCGGCCATTGGCAGTGGAAGTAGCGAGGTTGTAATTTCCCTGGTTGGGCCCCAACTCCGTAAATCGTACATTGTAGAATGCTTCACTTGGATCAACGGAGTAAATGAATACCTCGAAAGACGCTCCGTCAACAATCGTATCTCTTCGGGCATATAAGATCCGCTCTTCCACAAACCCTATTGAATCTGCACTTTGCACGAAAGCCCCGGATTGGCCATCATCCAATACCGAGAGCGCGGCTCTCCCGTTACCATCCAGATCAAGGGTGGCGGTGTTGTTGGGATTATCCCGCTCACGATAGAAGGAAAAATAGGCCCTGTGGTTCGCGTGGGAAAACTCCTGGCTCAAAGCCAGATTTGATCTTGCGTAGCTTTGCTCAAGAAACTCAAAATCCACCCTGATCCGGGTAAATCGTGTTATGACCACATTAGTGTTGAAAATGATCTCCCCAAGGTTGTAGTCAATTACATAGTCACGCTCAAAACCACGTTCCAGTTGTCTCCCATCCACGAAGACGCGCTCGGAGTTTGCCAGGACGATAATGAAACGTTGGCCTTCAGGACCTCTAACGCGATAAGGTCCCTGTACACCCTCAATAGGATCTATGGAAATCGAAGCAAACTGTCCTTTTGCAATGGAGGCTGACAGGCGACTCTCTGAACGCCATCCTGAACTCAGACCTTTCCGATAACTCAGGGTACCTCCTTGAACATTTTTGTAGAATTTTAGAAAGTAACTGTCTTCAACCGGATTGCTAAGAACAACATCCCCTAATGTCAAGTCGAAATCGTCATTGTACAGTTTGATAAAAACATTGTCAAAATCCCGCAATTGCTGTGTGTTCCCATCCGGTTGGTAGGGTATATTCTGGTCAGTGATCACCGCTGATACGCTCAAGTCATCGTTGAGCTGCCCTTCCATGACTAAGTTGAGGCTGGAGTTGATGAATACATTTTGTCGGTTGCCTACAGATATTCCTCGGGTGATGGCACCGGACTTACTTATCCCCGGAGTAGTGAATAGCTCATTACGCACGTCGGGTATTTCCTGGTTGAAGTTCACACCCCCCAGAGGGTCTGCTCCTGTCCAATCGTAATTTGCTATGTCACGAATGAAGAAAGGACTTGTCAACAAAGGGCTGATAACGCGATAACAGACCTCCAATTCTTCTTCAGGCTCGATTTCGAGTACCAATACCTGTTTGTCTTCATCATACCGGTAGCCTACTTCACGAGAGGTGGTGATACTGTTGGGGTCAACGGGGATGCTGTCCAGTAAAACTTCCTGAGGGCCTGTGATTCGTTTACAGCGAAGATTGCTTTGCGCGGTAGCACCATGCAGAACGCATATTGAAATTAAGCTAATCGCTAACCTTAGGAAGCAAAATGGTGAAGGTCGTTCCCTCCCCAACTTTGGAATCGAACCAAATACTTCCCCCAGCCTGCTCAATGCCCTTTTTCGCAATAGCCAACCCAATGCCGCTTCCCTTTTCTTTTGTACTAAAATACGGGGTAAATATTTTATGACTTATTTCCTCAGGTATTCCAAAACCATGGTCAGTGAACTGAATCTTCACTTTTTTCTGCTCACTCTCCATACTCACATCAATGTTCACAGGTTCGTTCTCTGTAGCCTGAATTCCATTGAGTAGTAGATTATTGAACACACGATTCAGAATCTTAGGATCAGCAAGCACCAACAGGTCCTGCTGACCATCAAATTCAATGTTTACATTCTTTGAACGATATAAGTCGCAAACTTCTTTCGCCAACCTCGTCACATTTACGACTTCGCTATTTGGAGCGGGCATCTTGGCAAAGGCAGAGAAGGAGTCAGCGATATCAGAAAGTGAATCAATTTGGTTGATGAGTGACTGCAACATGGCGCTCTTCTCGTCGGAAGCATCCATACGCCGCAATATCTGCTGAATTTTGAGTCGCATAGGTGTCAGTGGGTTCTTGATTTCATGTGCCACCTGTCGGGCGATTTCCTTCCAGGCCGTTTCCTTCTGGCTTTGGGCCAAAGCCGCCTTACTTGCTTCAAGCTTTCGCAACATGCCGTTATATTCCGCCACCAGCCTGCCGATTTCATCCTCACCTTGATAGATGATCGGCTCATTATCGGCTTCCAGGTTGGTTGCACGCAGTGCCCGGCTTATCGTGGTAATGGGGAAAGTGATGTTCCGAATTACAAAATAACCCAGAAACGTACTGGCGATAAATATGGCTGCGAATACCATTACCAAATTTCCAAATACCTCCAACTGCTGTCGATTCAAGTGATTTTTTGACTCGAAGAACGGTATTGAAATTACCCCGAGTAATTGACCTGTACGTTGATCAATCACACCACGGTAAACCGAGCGGAATTCCAACAATGCAATCTGCTCATCAAAGACACTGGTTTGCTCAGGCTTTTCTTCGATGGCATGGAGTGCGGCAGGATTGATACGTTTCGAGACCAATTTCTTATTATAAATCCCAGGTTGACTGGAAGCCAACAGCTGCCCGGTTGCACTGTAGAGATTAAGATCGGCTCTCACAAGGTTTGAAGCGTCTTCCAACTCCTGAGAAACAGCGCTCAGATTGACTTGATTATTGTGAAAGTCTCTAAGATTTCGGTACATATTGTCGGCTACGGCAATACACCTTTTTTCATAGTTTCTTATGATTTCCTCTCTGTACGAAACATTGAGTAAATTCAGAATCACCACGCTCACCACCAGCAGCGGAAGAATGAACGAAGCTCCCAAATAGAGCTGGATCCGATTGGATAGAGACAGCTTAACTCCCCTTCCCAAAATTCTGGATAGTAGAAAATAGACGCCTAAGACAGTCAAGAATAGAATGAAATGAAAAGAGAAGTTGGCGAGCATTGACCTGATTGGATAAACTTCAGAGATCACCACTACATAACCATCACCTTCGGCATGCCCCAACAGGTGATAGCCTTCGGTCTCCACTCCACCTCCTGATTGGAGGAGCTTTTCCCACTTCCCCGGCTTGGAAAAAAAGTCGAAAGAGTAAGTCCCCCGGGAAAATACCAATTCAGCATTTTTGAAAAGCATGAAGTCAAACTGTCTCCTTTCCGCCACCCCAAAGTCCAGTAGTGCGGGGTAAACAGTTCTCGGAATCACTTTCTTCCTTGTAAGTGTAATTAGCAAGCTGCCAACGGCTTTCTCCCCCACGCCTAGCGGCACAAGAGAGAGGTACTTCGGCCTTTCAAACCCCTCCCGGCTCTCCAGGAAGTAAACACCCTGACGAATTGGACCCAGACCATAGTCGGACAGGATGTCCTGAAGATGAACAGCATTACCTCCCAGTGTTATGCCCACCGCATCGAACATGGTCAGCTCAACCTCGTATTCATCCAGAAAGCTTCTCAGGTAAGTGGACCGCAAACGATTCTCAATTTGTACCCTCGGTATTGCGGGATTGAGGAACCTTACTCTAATATTCGGATCGGATTGGATGTCCTCACCAATTTGGGCCAGTTCAGACTCTAACACCTTGTCCTCCGGACTCAAGAGGTACTGAGCAAAACGCCGCTTATCCAGCTTCTCAGTCTCTTCCGCAAATTTGTAGATCGCCGTAGTATTGACAAAAGCGGCCAAGGCAAACCCGATCAAAAGATAGAAGAAGGTGTTGTAGGAGAACTTCGTCAATGGTTGATTCAGCTCAAAAAATGCTATCAATAAGTACACCAAAGCGGTTATAACAACCGCGTAGGTCACAAGTGCCACCGGAGAGAGAAAACTGACGATAACCAATACACCACAGACACCTGCCAGCACGGGAAAGCTGACCCTCATTTTTGCCAAGAGGCGCAAAAACACATGGTTCACAGCCAGCAGTACCAGGCTACCAATGAGCACAATGATATAGCTCACTACCCTACCAGTGTCAATTCGAAGACTCCGCGAAATATCGATTTCCCAATCCCAAGCAAGCAAAGTCTGCTCAAGCAGGAAAAGATAGACCACATTCCATGCCACAGCAAAAGACAGCACAAACAACAGACTCGCGGCATTCTTGCCATCCGCAAATCTGAGGACTCGGCGAAACAAACTCCTCGAAGTGTAGGTGAGTGCCTCCGTTCCTAACATCAGAGCCACTACCAGCAAAAAGATCGTTCTCAGGCCCGGTTCGATTGTAGGTGCAATCCATCCCGCAACCAGAAATATGCCCAATAGGAAGATGATCCAATATTTACGTCTGGCTCTGAATTGAAGATACAGCAACACTGTAATCAAAAGAATAGCACACCAGAATATGGAAATGGTTGATGACTGAAAAATTGGCTCCGACGTGACCTTGAAGCCAAAAATGGACTTGCCATCGACAATTACCTCTTCGCCCTCACCCGTAACAACTTCCACCTGGCTACCGTCAAAAATCTGTGCGTTTGAAAATGGCTGTACGTAGGTGTTCCGAAGGTCATAATCTAGAGTAAGGACAGTAATAGCATAGAACCGGTAATCTCCCCTTTGCATAACACTCACCAGATATGTACCGGTTGATTCTGCATGGAAGAAGTGGTTTGTCACGACCTCATGATCTGAAAAATCGGGTACGTGTTGTATCGAATTCCAATTGATCAGCTTGGCATTGTGATAGATCAGGACAATAACATCATCAAGCCGCTTACCTTCTTCGAAGATATATCCATCCCCAATATCCAGGGCTTGGTTGTGTTCCAGAATCCGCTTTTCGACATTCGCCTGAATGTTAGATTCAACCCGGTTCGAGCTGACGACATCAATGGCTGCCAGGACCAGTCCTGTCCCAAGCGTCAAACATGTCAACCACCAAAGGACCTTCATCAGGCGGGAAATTACTAAATACTGGCTATTTGCCGGGATCGTACCGTATCCCGCTAAATAAGTGCAAAAACAGTAACCTGGATAATCGGAAATTGATTGGATAGGTAATCATAGAAACGACGGTTACCGACAAGATGTAGGTCACAAGGCCAGGATCCCCCAGCACGATATTGAGAAAAACCACTACACTGATGAAAATCGCCACCGAGAATGCATAACTCACATACATCGCCCCAAAAAAGAAACCTGGCTCAACCTCATACTGAAGCCCGCAATGTGGACAGTTTTTTAAGGTAGAATTGAATTTCGTTATCTTCCACAGGGGATAAGCAAAAACCTCACCCTGCCTACATCTGGGACATTTGCCGTCTAATACGGCTGATAACGCTTTCCTTTGTTTCATTGACTTTGCTGTAACGGAACCACAGAAAGGCTACGACTCCAATCAATATATAAGGTGTAAAAAACAAGTATAAAATACCAAGGTTCAACCCGGCAGCCAAGGCCGTCTCTCCATGACTCACATTATTCACAACCTGAGTCCTACACATCGCACACTGTCCCTCAGTTACGACAGTTGCAAGCAGTAAGAAAACAACACTTACCCATCTCATCTTTATTAAACTCATACCCAGGAATAATAATTCCTAATCATGAAATACACCACCACACCTGTCACTGATACATACAACCAAATAGGAAAAGTGAATTTGACCAGTTTTTTGTGTCTGTCGATCTTTTCTGTAAGCGCAAAATAGAAAGCGAAAAGCACAAATGGAACAACCACTATCGACAGCAATATATGAGAAAGCAAAAAGAAGAGGTAAACGCCTCTAGACGATGACACTGCGGCCAATTCCGCGGCGGAAAGCACACCATCATTATTACTATCACCAAACTTCACGGAAGGTGCCGATGCATGGTAAATCACATAACTGATCAGAAAAAGAAGACCCAGGAACAAACTCATGGTCATTAGGGTCCGATGCACCTGGATATTTCCTTGTTTGATCATGACAAAGGCTGCCACCAGCAACAAACTCGTGAGTGAATTGATTATCGCATTGATATCTGGCAACACATAAACCCAACTCCCAGCTGCGATTTTCTGCGGTAGCAGCAACAATATCGCCACAGCAACCGGAATCAACACAGATACCCAAACGATAAGTTTAGTGCTAACTAGTGATCTATTTAGAACGCCTTCCATCTATCAATTTTGTCAATAACTCCGATTCAATAATCAGTCGATCAACTTCCGCCAAATCATAGGTATATTCCCCTACTAAGTAACCCTCCTCATCTACCAAAAGCAATTCAGCTGGTCCGCCATAGCAGCCCTCAGCAATCACCTGATCTCGACTAAAATAATCGCTTGTAAAGGCATTTTGTTCTAACCTTAACCAATGGTTTTCAGCTTCAAGTGCAGAATCAACCACAAAAATTGCCGGCAAGCGATCGAGGCAGCGATCTTCGATTTTAGTGATTCGGTCAAGTTGAAACTCGTTATTGCCGAAAAACTGTAAAAAAAGGTACCAGACAGCTGGTACCCCCAATATGATAACTAACAGTAGGTTCTTGATCTTCGGTTTGGCCAAATCAATTCAGCAGGTTGTAGACAGCGCTGGCTTGAAACAGTAGCACAAAAATCAGGAAAACAACAAACAGCATCGGCAGGACGATGCTCATTTTCAAGGATCGCCTCTCATGCCCAAGGTGCATGAATTCCGATACAATGTAGTAAGCCTTAAATATCGTAAGCACAATAAATACAACTATTCGCACCCATTTGTATTCGTGAGGCACAGTGAATGCAATGGCAAATTCCAAGGCCGTGATGGCCGCCAAATATAGGGTTACCCTCAGGAAAGTTTTTACTTTCTCCTTATTTACGGGTTTTACTTCAACGTTAGTAGTCTGCTCCATGATCAATTGAAATTAAACGAGGTAGAAGAAAGTGAAAACAAATACCCAAACCAGGTCGACAAAGTGCCAATACAATCCAACTTTCTCCACCATCTCATAGTGACCTCTTCTTTCCAAGGTTCCTACTACCGCCTGGTAGAAAATAACAAAGTTGATCACAACCCCGCTGAAAACGTGAAATCCGTGAAATCCGGTAATGAAGAAGAAGAGTGCTGCAAAGTTGGCAGGGCCATATTGATTTTGTGTAAGACTGGCACCGTGAATGATGGACCCATCCAACCACATGCCGCCAGCCTCAGTCCCATGAATGAAGTGTGACCATTCCCAGGCCTGGCAACCTAGAAATGTCAAGCCACCAACAATGGTCCAAAGCATCCACTTCTCGACTCCTCGCCTGTCCATTCTTTCGCCGGATTCCACTGCTAATACCATAGTGACACTACTCAGGATTAGAATAAAGGTCATAATACCAACAAATACCAATGGCGCCTCCAGGCCATGGAGGAAGGGTACCGCTTCAAATACCTTCTCAGGAATAGGCCAGTAAGACTGAGAAAAAACAAAATCTTCGACTGCTCCCTCATAGGCAGGATGACTGAAACGGATCATCCCATAGGTAATAAGAAGGGCAGAAAAAGTAAAGGCGTCAGAAAGCAGGAAGAACCACATCATGAGCTTGCCATAGCTCGCTTTCATTGGTGCTAACCCACCTGCCCAAGGACTCTTTTTTGACTCGTCAACGACGACCACTGTACTAGACATAGAAGAGATTAGGTTATGAATTATTTACGATCAAAAATATATACAAATACAACCAAAGTCCACCCAGAAAATGCCAATAGGTAGCACACATCTCAATACTCAACATATTCTTGCTGTGTACCTTATAGGCGAATGCCCTGGAGACCACCACGATCAAAAACACCAGGCCACCCAAAAGATGGGCTACGTGTAATCCCGTGAACACATAGATGAACGAACCGGCAGGATTACCCACGAAATAGATGCCTTGAGCTACAAGTTCTCCCCAGGACAAATATTGACCTACTGAAAACCCAATCGCCAACAGACCAGTAATGGCCAGGCCCAATCTGATATTCAGTAGTTGATTGCGCTTAGCCGCTATGTAAGCAAAATGCATGGAAATACTACTCAGGACAATGAGTACTGAGGTAACCTTAAACAACTCTGGAAACTGAATAATTAGCCAATCCCCTTCCGCCTTTTTGACAATGTACGCACTGGTCAATGAGGCAAAAATCATCACCACCGTAATCATGAATACCCACAATCCGAATTTCTTCGGATTCATAGACCTCACCTTACCAACACCATCAGATATTACAGATGCTCCTACAGACATAAACTCAGACTTTATCGATTAAATAAGCTATTTGTACTACTGGCAGGTACATAAAAGAACTAAACATGATCTTCAGGGCTGACTTCCGTGAATTGTCTTTCATCAATTGGAAGGTCTGACTCAAAAACAACACACCACATACTGTCGCCACTACCCCACTCGTAAGCCCTGTGATGCCAAAATAGCTTGGCAGTAATCCCAGAGGCAGCAAAAACAAGGTGTAAATCATTATATTGATTGCGGTATTCAGATCCTTCTTTCCGCCGCCGGGAAGCAATTTGAAACCTGCCTTACGGTAATCCTCATCAGCGACCCAGGCTATGGCCCAGAAGTGCGGAAATTGCCAAATGAACTGTATTCCAAATATGAGTAGCGCCTCATGCGAAATCACACCCGCCGCGGCCACCCATCCGATCAAGGGCGGCAATGCACCAGGGACGGCGCCCACGAAAACAGCAATCGGACCCACTCTTTTCAAAGGCGTGTAAACAAAGGCATACAATACCAACGACAATAGCGAAAGGCCCAAGGTTAGATAATTCGAAGACCACAGAATGAGAGCACTTCCGAGAATAGCTAAAACGAATGTCAAGATGGAAGCTTCCGTATCACTTACCCGATTTGTAGGGATGGGGCGCGACTCTGTACGCTTCATCATCAGATCGTAGCCCTTCTCGGCTATTTGATTGATGGTAACTGAAGCCCCGCTGATCATGAATCCACCCAGGAGAAACAACACAAAATCAGCCCAAATGAATGGGTGATTGGACGCAAGCAAGTAACCGAAGGCAGAAGAGAATACTACCAGTCCGCTCAATCTCAACTTGACTAATTCAAGATAAGCTTGAGCTTTTTGCCAAATGAAGTCTGAACCGACGGTCGCAATCACGAGGTAGCTACTTTAAAGTTGGTTTGCAAAACTAAATAATAAAGAAGGCCGAACAACATGGCTGAAGCTAACAAATGCATAGGCTGAATCATTTTGGGAACATCGAAATAGGCCATAATGGCTCCGCCAACAATCTCCAGTACCAACAGCGCCACAACACCCAAATACATCTTACCAACAGGAGTTTTGTGAGCTTTGTTTTTCCATATCAGCCACAGGCCATATAGCGCGATCGCCAGAATCAACAGTGAAAATGATCGATGAACGAAAAAAACCAGCTCCATGTTCGGCATCAACTGGTCCCTACCCATACCCTGCGCCAGGAGCCTGTCAATGACTTCCCTAACTCCAGTACCCATGAATATTTGAATTATCAAAAGCACAAAAAGGCTTGTAGCAACCCATCGCAGGTTTTTAGACCCGACAGACCTGCTGCGTTCTCCCGTCAGGAAATAGGTATGAACTAGCAAACCAACCAAAAGCAACGCCAGTCCCATATGAAAAGAAATGAATCCCGGTAGCAAATTCGTAGAGACAACCAACGAACCCACCCATCCCTGGAAAAGTACAAGAACCAAACCAGCTATGCTTATCACTGTTACTGACCTATTGGTTTTCCACAGGAACAGCGCGTAATAGACATAGATCAGAATTAACAGCCCGATGACAACGCCAATAAGTCTGTTGATGTATTCGATCCAGGCAGTCCAAACATCATAATCATGTGATTCTTGAATGGAGGGATCATTTACCACCTGAACAGCAAGCTCCTCCCAACCCAGAGCACTCATCATAGACGCGAGCCTCAGGTTCTTCTCAACGCGTTTTTCTGTGTAACGATCCTGGTAGCCTCTTGGCAGTTGATCCTCGCTTGTAGGAGGTATGTATTGTCCGAAGCATTTCGGCCAGTCCGGACATCCCATACCGGACTCCGTTACTCTAACAATGCTACCGACTGCTATTAGAAAAAGAACAGCCAGGATCGTCGTTAGATTAACGATCCTGAACCGTTTAATATCATGCCTCATTTGCCGCTCGTGCGACCTCGACGTTTTCTGCTTTTGCTAATTCCACCTCTTCAGGCAGGTTTGACTCTGGCGTCTCAGACAGGGGTATGTGCTGAGGTATAAAGTCATCTTTTGCGTTAGGCTTGCTATAATCGTAAGCCCATCTGTACACCTTTGGAATCGCTCCTACCCAATTGCCATGTTCAGGAAAACGGGGTGTTGTCCACTCCAAGGTGGTAGATTTCCAGGGATTTTCAGGAGCAAGCTTTCCTCGGAAAATACTGTAGAAGAAATTAAACAGGAATATGAATTGCGCTCCGAATGTCAAAATTGCGGCTATACTCACAAAAGAATTCAAGTCCGTGAAAGTACTGAAAGCATCAAAACTGGTAAATGAATAGTATCTTCTCGGAAACCCAGCTATACCTATGTAGTGCAGCGGAAAGAATACCAGGTAGATTCCTACGAATGTTAACCAAAAGTGGATATACCCCAATCGTTCATCTAACATCCTACCGAACATCTTCGGGAACCAATGATACACACCCGCAGCTAATCCGAAAGCAGAGGCACTTCCCATTACGAGGTGAAAGTGCGCAACTACGAAATAGGTATCATGCAGATTAATGTCCAGGGCCGAATTACCAAGGAAAATACCCGTAAGTCCCCCCGACACGAAGAACGACACCAGGCCTATACTAAATAACATGGCTGGTGTAAATACGATATTACCTTTCCAGAGTGTTGTAATGTAATTGAAAGCTTTAACCGCCGAAGGTACAGCGATGATAAGCGTCAAAAACATGAAGATGGAACCAAGAAATGGATTCATCCCTGATACAAACATGTGATGCGCCCAAACGATGAAAGAAAGGAATGCAATGGCGAGCATCGACCCAATCATAGCCCTGTACCCAAAAATTGGCTTTCTGGAATTAGTAGCAATGATTTCCGAAGTGATACCCAGTGCTGGTAGAATAACAATATATACCTCAGGATGCCCAAGGAACCAGAACAAGTGCTGATACAAAATTGGGCTACCGCCCATATTGGGCAATGCCTCCCCTCCTATGTAGATATCACTTAGGTAAAAACTTGTCCCAAATGACCTGTCAAATACTAGCAACAAAGCAGCAGCGAACAGAACAGGGAAAGACAATACGCCAATTACTGCAGTGATGAAGAATGCCCATATCGTAAGTGGGAGCCTCGAAAAAGACATTCCCTCCGTCCTGAGATTTATGACCGTGGTGATATAGTTTATTCCACCCAGAAGCGATGAAGCAATGAAAAACACCATCGCGACCAACCACAAAGTCATACCCGCGGCAGATCCCTGAATTGCTTGAGGGAGGGCACTCAACGGTGGGTAAACCGTCCAACCACCAGCCGCAGGACCAGTCTCAAGAAACAAAGACACGAACATGATGACACTGGACAAAAAGAAGAACCAGTAGGAAAGCATGTTCATGAAACCGGAAGCCATATCCCGCGCTCCGATTTGGAGCGGTATTAAGAAATTACTAAAGGTTCCACTCAATCCGGCAGTAAGGACAAAGAAGACCATGATCGTTCCGTGCATGGTCACGAGCGCCAAATAGAACTCACTATCTAACTTACCTGCGTCGGTAATCCATTTGCCGAGGATTGGTCTCAACCATTCCAAATCCATATTCGGAAACCCTAATTGTAGTCGGAAAATCACCGACATTGCCACGCCAATGATGGCCCAAAAGATCCCGGTAATCAGGAACTGCTTGGCTATCGTTTTGTGATCAGTGGAAAAAATGTATTTTTCGATGAAGCCAAGCTCATGGTGCTCGTCATGGTGATCATCCCCATGTACCTGGTCTTTTGAAATTTCAATATCTGCTACTGACATGACTGTTCTATCTTGTTACCTTACTTACTAACTCCTGATCAACTACTTGATCATCCTCGATGTTCTCAATTCCCAATGTTATTAATGCTTGTTCGCGGAGGTGAGCGGGCACCTGCGCCAGGTAATCAGGGTTTTGCTTCAACCAAGGCTCCTGCTCCTGCTTCCATTTCTCATAATCCGCAGGTTCATCAACCACAATAAGATATTTCATCCCGAAGTGACCCTTGCCACATATTTTATTGCAAACCAGTTCATAGTTGAAATCCGGATTACCGGTTTCTTCTCGCATTTCCGCGGTGCTCTTGGTAGGCACGAACCAGAAACGTGTGGGCATGCCTGGAACAGCATTCATCTGCAACCTGAAATGTGGAGAATAGACACTGTGAATAACATCCCTTGCTCTGATCTTCAGCAGCACCGGCTTTCCTTTGGGGACATGAAGCTCCCTGCCGTAGAAATCATCAAACGATGCCTGATCTGAAAAATCCACACCCGAAACATTGCTCACATCAATTTTCTGGTAGTCATAGCTTCCAAGCTTCTTGTCCTTTCCCGGATATCGAACCGCCCAGGAATACTGGTATCCCATGACCTCAACCACTTCCGAGTTATCTGGAGCCTTGCCAGTAATGTCGGTCCAGGCTTTCCACCCTGTCAGTATCAAAACTGCCAGAACGACGGCAGGAACTGCTGTCCAAATGATCTCCAGCGTATTGTTGTGAGGGTAGAAAGAAGCTTGTCGATCCTCTTTGTATTGGTACTTGTAGGCGAATCCAAATAAGAATATCTGAGTTAATACGAAGACAAACCCTGTAATAGCCATGGTAATCCAAAAGAGCCGCTCAGTTACCAGACCATGTTCGGATGCAATTGGCTGATTGAAGCTCTCATCCAAGCCCCCAAAAGAATAGTAGAAAGAACCGATCAATCCGAATATCAGAAAGAGCATCAATAGCAATGCCTGTATTCGATTTGCACTCCCCGGACCTTTTGTGTCAGAACCTTTGATCACTTGCACCAGGGTCGTCACTCGGAAAATCGTGACCAGGATCGCAAGGACCAGAACTACCGCTACTAAAATGATTACATTAAACATCTTCTACCTTCCTTTCTAATTTTTTAAATGTGATGATGCAGGCTCTCCTGCAGCATGGGGTGATTCTTACCATACAAAGGCGCTTTGGCCATCTGATTGAGCACTACATAGATGAATGCCCCGGCGTAGACAAACATGACTCCCAGTTCCAGGAATCCAAATCCTCCGTTCTCTCTCAAAGTACCTGGTGTAACCATTAAGTAAAAGTCCAGCCAATGGCCGATGATAATAATCGGCGCGATCACCTTGATAAACCTCGCGTGGCGCTTGGAATCTCTCGTCATCAACACCAGAAAGGGAAGTAAGAAATTAACGATAATGTTCAGAAAAAAGAGGCCACCATAATGATCGCTCTGCCACCTTTCCACGAAATAGATGGTCTCCTCCGGAATGTTGGCGTAATAGATGAGCAAGAATTGACTGAACCAGATATAGGTCCAGAAGATCGAAAATGCGAACATGAACTTACCAAGGTCATGAACATGATTGGAATTGACGACAGAGAGATAGCCCTTGTCCTTCAAGAGCACCACAATCAGTGCAGTGAGTGCCAGGCCAGAGACCCACCAACTAGCAAAAACATACCAACCGAACATCGTACTAAACCAGTGTGTATCAATGGACATCACCCAATCCCATGCGGACACTGATGACGATACAGCAAAGATCACCAGGAATATAGCCGACCATTTTCTCATTTGAAACCAGGTATCTGTACCTCCTGAGAGATCCTCCTGGAATGCCAACCCTCTGAGCTTTGTAAAGAAGAAGTACCAGAGCCCGAAAAAGATCACCATCCGAGCAAGAAAGAAAACAGGTGTCGAAGGATGGTCCTCCAGGGGCCAAAAGAAGAAGGCCCTTTTATCATTGATGATCTGATCGAAATCAGGGGAGGCAGGATCGTACAAAGTGTGATGAGTCCAGTGAAAAATATCATGACCCATGATGAAGAAAGAACCTAACATGAGCACTCCACCTATAGGAAGCCATGCCCCGTACGACAGGGCTATCCGCTTAAGTCCAGCAGACCAGCCCGCCTGCGCAGCATACTGGATCGCAAAAAAGGCCACACCGATAATGGCAATACCCGTGAAGAACACGTTATTGATCCAAATATTGGCATAAAGTCTTTTGGTCCAGTGGAAGGCATGATGGCCATCTGCGGCACCATGGTCTCCTCCATGATGCCCACCCAGGTTCATCAATACAACTCCGATAATAGCCAGCAATAGGCCTGAGGCAATGAAGATGAGCAGGTTCTTCTTGGTCTTTGCCGAAAATTCAAATCTTTCTTCTGTGATTTCCACGAATCCTTAGGTTACTGATTTTGCAATGTTTGTACGTAGCTGACGATCTTCCATCGATCATCTACACTTATCTGAGAAGCGTGTGCCCCCATCCTACCCTTGCCATGGGTAATGACATGAAAAACATGTCCAGGTCCTTTATCTTTCACTGCGGCAGACGTATATGAAGTAACGCCTTTATAAACCTTTCCAACAAGACCATCTCCCTGGCCCTTGCTTCCATGACAATGCTCGCAAAATCGTTCGTACAAAATCTTCCCTTCCTTGAGAGCGACAGCATTTGAGTCATAAGGGTTAATCAAGCGCTCATCAGCCAACTCGTAATTATCCTTTTCAATATGATTGGGGAGGTACTTACCTCGGGCAATGGTATTAGGTACGGGCTCCCTCATGGTCATACCGTGCTCATTGTATGGGTTGCTGTTGTAAAATTCGCCATGAGGCTCTTCGTCAGTCGACGCCAGCCAGCTTCCAGCCTCCTCATCCTGCACCTGTGACAAGCCTTCGTAAGGTGTGGAGTGATACATTTGTGGTGCATATTCCAGACCTGGGTTATCTCCGGAGGCAGCACAGCTCGACAATAGGATTGCCCCGACTCCGAGCCCAACCGAGCAAATCAAAAAATTGTAAAACTTTCTATTCATCGAAATTCTTTTCATTAACCTCAGAAGCACCATTCTTTTTCAAAAGTGTTTTCAACTGACCTTGATCCAGCGCGTTCGCCCCGAGATCAATCGCCATTACATGCTTGTCATCTGTGATGCGCTCATCGAAGATTCTGGGTTTTCCCCATGGCTTCAAGTTGCTGATGACCATGAATGTACCCACCATTCCAAAGGAGGCAAGTAAGACGGTCAATTCGAAGGTGACTGGAATGAAGGAAGGAAAAGGTATATAGTCTTTTCCGCCAATGATCATTGGCCAATCAACCCCCATCATACCTATTTGCATGGTTAGGGCCAGAGAGGTACCCAACAATCCAAAAAGGAACGCCGCCACTGACATATTGGAGCGCTTATATCCCAAAGCATCCTCTATTCCGTGCACTGGATATGGAGAATAGACTTCATCAATTTTCACACCTTCGCCCCTGACGTTCTTTATGGCGTCCAGGAGGACATCTTCATCCTCATAAACACCTACAATGTATTTTTCGCCTTTTGACATCTTATACCAATTCCTTTTCTGTAGCTCCTGAAACAGTTTTTGTCCCCGTACTTGCCTTCTCGCCTGTCGCCTTGATAATACTCTTAACCTCAGCCATGTTGATCACAGGAAAGAATTTGGCAAAAAGGAAGAATGCTGTAAAGAAGAGACCAAACGTGAAAACATAGGTCCCCACGTCATAGATGGTCGGGTAGAACATGGCCCAGCTTGAGGGCAGAAAGTCCCTGTGCAACGAAGTAACGATAATCACGAATCGCTCGAACCACATGCCGATGTTCACGACAATTGACAATACGAAAGTTGCTGCCAAATTAGTCCGTATCTTCTTGAACCAAAACAGCTGAGGTGAGATCACATTGCAAGTCATCATCGACCAGTAAGCCCACCAGTAAGGACCGCTCACGCGATTGAGAAATGCATATTGCTCAGCTTCGACGCCGGAATACCAGGCAATGAAGAGCTCAGTGATATAAGCAATACCCACAATGGAACCAGTGATGATGATGACGATATTCATCAACTCAATATGCCCAATGGTAATGTAGTCTTCGAGTTTGTACACCTTCCGCATGACAAGCAACAGCGTGAGTACCATCGCGAATCCTGAAAAGATTGCGCCTGCCACAAAGTAGGGAGGAAAGATGGTTGTGTGCCATCCTGGAATCACCGAGGTAGCAAAGTCAAAAGATACGATTGTATGCACGGAAAGCACAAGTGGCGTAGCCAAACCTGCTAAAACCAAAGCCACCGTTTCATAGTGGTTCCAGGTTCGGGCCGCTCCTGTCCATCCAAAGCTAAGCGCACCGTATATTGCTTTTGAGATTTGATTTTTGGCTCTATCTCTAATGGTAGCGAAATCAGGAATCAGCCCAATGTACCAGAAGACCAGAGATACAGAGAAATAAGTACTAATGGCGAAAACGTCCCACAAAAGCGGCGAGTTGAAGTTCACCCACAACGAGCCGAAGGTGTTTGGTAATGGCAGCGCCCAGTAAAACCCAAGCCACGGTCTACCCATGTGCAGGACAGGGAACATTGCCGCACAAATCACCGCAAAGATGGTCATCGCCTCAGCCGCCCTGTTGATGGACATCCTCCATCGCTGACGGAACAAGAGCAGGATCGCAGAAATCAATGTACCAGCATGCCCGATTCCAACCCACCAAACGAAGTTGGTGATATCCCAGGCCCAGCCAACAGTTTTGTTTAGTCCCCATACGCCAATACCATCCCAAAGCAATTTTG
Source organism: Cyclobacteriaceae bacterium (assembly GCA_965601475.1). Lineage (GTDB taxonomy): Bacteria > Bacteroidota > Bacteroidia > Cytophagales > Cyclobacteriaceae > JAWPMT01. The sequence continues at coordinate 6,045,313 of OZ271832.1, forward strand.
CTACTGCCAGAAAACCGGCAAAAAGCAATCCAAGCGAGACGGCCATGGCTAGCAACCACGTCTTATGCGGCTTCTCTTCCACACGTCCGGCGATATCTTCGGTGACATCGTGGAGCGATTTGCCGTTGGTAATTAGGGGGTCTCGTATTACTGATTCTGAAGTCATGTAATCTAGTCTTATGTTCTATTTAGGCAGGAGATGATTCAGCTGTCTCGGCTTTCTTCTCCTCATCTTTATTTCTCACTTTGGTCATGTACCAGATATTTGGCATTACCCTCAGTTCCTCCAACACATGGTAGGCTCTAGGCTCCTGCGCTTCCACACCTTTGTCCATGGCTTTGATTTGCAAGAGTTTGGAGATCTTGCTCTCCGGATCTTTCATATCCCCAAAGACCAAGGCATCAGAAGGACAGCTCTTCACACAAGCTGTTTGAACTTCGCCATCAACCGGACGTCGATTTTCCTTCTTCGCTTCCAATTTCCCTGCTTGAATGCGCTGAACACAGAAAGTGCATTTCTCCATCACCCCTCTCGCCCGGACGGTAACATCAGGGTTCAAGACCATCTTACCCAGATCATTGCTCATAGCCAAGTTGGTATCAAATTGATCGTTGTCGTGATATTTGAACCAGTTAAACCTCCTGACCTTGTACGGACAGTTATTTGCACAATATCGAGTACCAATACATCTGTTGTAGGTCATCTGATTCAGCCCTTCTGAGCTATGTGTAGTCGCTGCAACCGGACACACCGTTTCGCAAGGTGCGTTATTGCACTGCTGACACATCATCGGCTGGAAGGTCACCTCCGGATTCTCAGCGGCCTCTTCCATTGCTGCCAAATCACCTTCTTCCGCATCGGTACTGTAATACCGATCAATACGGATCCAGTGCATTTCTCTTCTATTGAGGACCTCTTGCTTGCCCACAACCGGAATGTTATTCTCTGTCTGACAGGCTATGGTGCAGGTACCGCAACCTGTACAGGCATTCAGGTCAATGGCCATACCCCAATGGTGATTGGCATATTTGTGACCTTTCCACAAGGAAACTGCGGCAGGTTTCTTGAAACCTTCTGCGGTTGCAATTCTTGGGAAATTGCGACCTGCTTGTGGGTCTTCCTGATATTTCTTCAAAATCGTCTCCTGGATCACAGTCTCCCGCCCCATGTATGTCTGAGAGGTCTGTGTCTGGGCAATCTTATACCCTTCTGAGGTTGGCACGACGTTTACGCCACTGGTAACCTTGTAGCTAACGCTTGACCCTTGATAGCTCAGGAGTGGATAAGCGTTGACTCCCACGCCATCGGCTACCCTTCCTGCTCTTTCGCGACCATAGCCAAGGGCCAATCCCATAGTATTGTAGGCTTGACCAGGTTGTGCCATTACCGGAACGGTAATTTCACTACTCCCAACCGTCAGTGTCACAAGCTGGGTGGACATGTCACCAAATTGGATTCCCCATTCCTCAGCTTGCTTTGGAGATACTGTCAGGTAATTATCCCAACAAGCTTTGGTAATTGGATCCGGCATTTCCTGAAGCCAGGGGTTATTGGCCTGTATTCCATTTCCAATACCTGCATTGGCATACATCACCAATTCCAAACCGCTCCCGGCTTTCTTACTTGCCACAGCGCTTTGTGCCGCAGCCTCGGCGTCCGAATTGTAAACAGGGGACTCCGTTTCTTGCGTTGCGATGTAAACACCATCATGAAGGCATTGATCCCAAAACTGAGAGAAGTCACTCACCTCAGTGGCAAGCGGCATTACCTGCTCTTCCCAATTTGCCCGAATAAAGTCATAGTACGATACAGATGCTCCAGACCATTTCAGAAATGAGTCCTGAAACTGACGTGTATCGAAAATATTTGAAATCGCAGGTTGAGAAAGAGAATATTCCTTGGATGTGAGCTGGAAGTCGTTCCAGGCTTCAAGGTAATGACTATCTGGAGCGATGTACTGAACCAAGGCGTTGGTCTCGTCGGGCCGATCTGAGGTAGATAGTGAGAATTTCACTTTGCTGATGGCTGATCCCAACGACGTGCCTAGTGGATGGTCATAAACTGGATTGCAATTCACGAAGAAGAGCGCATCCACTGCCCCTCCATTGATATCTGAAACCAATGTTTGGAAGGCTTCATCATTACCCTGACGAGTGTAATCCACGTTGGCGACGCTGATGGTCTGACCATAGTTGCCAAGTGCATTGTTGATAGCGTTGACCAGAAGCTGGACACTTGAATCATTGCTACCAGACACAACCAAAGATGCCCTGGAGGCTTTCAAATCGCCTACAACCTTTTGTAAATTCTTGTTCTTCGGAGCGGTTCCGCCAACGATGGCATTGTAAAGCTCCAAAACAAACAGATCCTCTTCCGAGGCCTTTATTGGGAAGCGATAGTCGGCATTGGCCCCAGTCAAACTGAGATTGCTTTCGAAAACGTAAAGCCTCGACATATCCTTCTTGCCACCTCCGAGTTTTCGGCTTTTGGCGAATTGCTTGTTATTCAGAGCGGAATTGGCTCCGGAACCGAGGAAATCCGCGCCAAACGAAACTATGGTTTCTGCTGAGCTGTAGTCAAAAGTTGGGAAGTTGCGAACGCCAAAGCTGCTTTGGTTGGCTTCCAAAACACCGTGTGCAGACAACTGGTCATATGCCACATGTCTGAAAGACGCAAATTTTTCAGCAAACTGGCCAATAGCTTTAAGGCTACTTGGACTCGCCATGGTATTCGATACCACTGCTACACGAGATGAGGCAGGAAGTGCAGCTACAGCTTTGTCCAAATCCTCCCACGTAACATCAGAGCCACCTTGTTGCGGCCCCTGGAATCTCTGCTTGTCATACAAGGAAAGAACAGAGGCTTCCGCTTGCGAAGTGGTTCCACCTCCACTGACACTGGACAGGGTATTCCCCTCAATCTTTATAGGACGCCCCTCCCTTGTTTTAACAACAACGCTTAGGTGGTCGCTTCCGCTCACAAAAGTACTAGCGTAGTAATTGGCCACACCAGGATCAACGGTATCCGGCTTCCTCACCCAGGGGATGGCCTTTCTTACCGGGGCTTCACAAGCCGCCAGTGAAACAGCACCGATGCCGAATCCCATAAGCTTCAGGAAATCCCTTCGTGAGGATCCTTCACCTTCTTCATTTCCTACAGGTAAGTATTCTGGAAACTCCTTGTTTGCTCGTCGCGCAAATTCCTCAGTATTCTGAAGTTGCTCGAGTCCTTTCCAGTATTTCTTTTTTGAATTCATAAGTTTACTAGGATACCAGAATTAGTAATGACATTTTGAACATTCCAGACCGCCGTTATCTTCGACCTTCATTGGTTCTTTTGAGGTCTCCGAATGCAGTTCCACCAATTTGGTGTAATAATCATTACCTTTTGTATTGAGGTTAGTTTCTCGGTGACAGTTGATACACCATCCCATGGTTAGCTCGGAGTACTGATACACCACTTCCATTTCCTCTATTGGACCATGACAGGTCTCGCATTCTAAGCCACCCACTTGCACATGTTGCGCATGATTGAAGTAGGCCAGATCTGGGAGGTTATGTACCCTTACCCATTCGATAGGCTGTGTGTTATCGCCATATTCACCTGTTGAAGGGTCATAGTCTATGGCGGCATAAATTTTTTGTATTTCCTCAGATTCAGTCTTGATTGCCGTGTGGCAGTTCATACAAATGTTGGCAGATGGAATATTTGCTGATTTCGACTTTCGCACGCCTGTATGGCAGTACTGACAGTCAATTTCGTACTGGCCCGCATGAATCTCGTGAGAAAAAGCGATCGGCTGAGTGGGTTGATACCCTTGTTGAACGCCAATGGTGAAAGCACCGTCAATCGCCGTTTTCAACAGAACAGCCATGAAGACAAACACGATCAAGCCTATGAATGCGTCGCTTTTGAGATATCCAAAAACGTCAAAACCTTGATTTACCAGCTCGCTATCCTCTTCTCCAAGTTCCTTGTTACCTTTTACATATTTGGTAAGGACATTGACTACCAGCACCAGGGTAATCAATATGAGGACCAAAACGACCACAAGAATGATTGCGACTGCCGTCAAATACGGCGTGGCGATTGCCTGTCCGGATTGAGTACCATCACCAGCGACAGTTTCACCTTCAGCTGCAGCAACCTGTACCGGTTCTTTATTCGACTCGACCTTTATATACGCTAAAATCGACAGTATTTCATCATCCGAGAATGGATAGGCCGTCATCACTGTCTTGTTGTATTCCTCGTACAACTGGACAGCATACTCGTCTCCTTCCTGGATCATCTTTTGCGAGTTTCTGATCCAGGGAATCAACCACTCCAACGGCCGACGTTCATGCACACCTTTCAGCGCTGGTCCAATGACCACCTCGTTGATGGCGTGACACTGTGTACAGTTGTTTTTGTAAAGTTGCTCACCTGCGGAAATGATGGCCTCTTCAGTAGGAATACCATCCGAAGGAGCCTCGTCTTGGGCGTGAATGCTGGTGGTAGTCGTGAGAGTGAAAAGGATGAAGAATGCGGTTGTCGCTTGGGTTAGGTTGCGTCGTAATTTTTGTATCATGTACTTTAAATTACCATTTCTGGCTCGAACGTGCACAAAACTAACATCCGAACTTAGTATTTCAAACAGTTTAAAAAACCTTATTGTTTCAGGTCCGTAAGCGACCCCCTTGAATGACATCAACGAGCTTACAGTCAATTATTTAGTCCAAAAATTAAAGCATTTCATAGCTACTATTTAGAATGATTCTAAATAATTATTTACCCAACAGGACGAAGGGTGACCAATAGTAAGGATGAGCATAGTCTTTGTTTCCAATCATCTGCAGTTTTGCCTCACGTAAATACCTCGCATATTGTAGCGATTTGGTTTTCTCTTCTGGGACCTCTGCTTTAGCCAGGCGATCATAGAAATTGATCATCAAGTTCCGCGTTGAAGCATCCGACACTTTCCAGAGAGATACATTCACATTCTTGGTTCCGGCATAGATCAGCGCCCTTGTCAAGCCAATGATTCCCTCTCCAGTTGAAATCTTACCTAATGCCGTTTCACATGCCGACAGGGTTACCAATTCCGAATTCAGATCAAGATCATAGACCTCACCTGCGAACAGAATGCCGTCCTCGTCGGTCTTCGCCGTATCGAGGGACATGAAAATCCCGGAAAACTCGGGTTCCTGCTGATTTACGAACCCATGGCTGGCGATATGCACATATTTGTAGTTTTTGAGCTCCCCTCCTTTCACAACCCGTTCGTTGGCGTCGGACCTTATGAAAAGGTCGGAAGTACGTCTGGAATCCCGGAATGTGCTGTCAATGATAAGCGCTTCCTCCTCTGACCCCGGCAGCGGTTTGATTTCAGCTTTGCTGATAGATATTCGTTTTCTCAAGGCGTTGGCCACACCACCTTCATCATAGGACGACTGACGCTTATCTTTTAGTATTTCCAAATATGGTGCGTCGAAATTGACCGGAGCTATGGTGATCACATCCTTTGGTGCCTTCTCCCGGACTACCTTTTCATTCTGGAAAGTCTTGTACAATAGGTTAGCCGAGAATGTGTAGGACAACCCATAATCATTAATTAAATACGGCAGGGAGTCGTAAGGTGTAGTACGATCAAAGTCACGCGTCAACAGCGCTTCGAAGGGAATCGTCGCCATCACGCCATCTAAGGCTACGATAATGTATTTGACATTTTTGGGAATTTCTGCCGGGAACAACTGGTCATACAAGTCCCGGGCATACCTCCTGTACAGCTTGTCAAACTTATATATAACACTCTTCCGAAGGGCATAAATGGCCTTTTCGTAGCCCACGTTCTTGACAGTCTTGTGGATATCAAAGGTCTCCTTTGTGATATAGTTGGCATAGAGACTATCATCTGTCAAAAAGTAGGTCAGAAGCATGGTGGAATCCGGGAGGAAATCCTGCAGGGTCTGGATATTCACCACACTTACGTCATATTTCAAATCATAATATTTAGGAAAGTCGTTCTCCAACCGGAGTATCAACTGATCATAAGCCTGATTTGCCTTGAAGAGTTGATCCTGATAATAGACCCTTTGGGCGCTGTCTGGATTGGCTGAAAGTTCTTGGGTGATCTGATTGATGGTCTTTTTTAGGTCCTGCTCCTTCGTAACCAGACTATCAGGAATTCCACCAAAGGATTTGGCATTGGACTCTGCCAGGGATGAGAATAGTATTGACCCCTTATTTTTTTCTGTGAAATAGAAAAACCAGTCTTCGTATTCTTTGAGCTTCTCCTCATAGACAGCTTCTTTACCAATCTGCTTGACATTGGTGGGATTCAACTGCGTGATCATGGAATAAGCCCCATTCACGGCTGATTCATAGATTTTCGTCGATTGGCGAGCGAGCAGGGCCTGATCCCTCCTATCGGTGTACGACTCCCGAATTTTGTCTACAAGGCTGTCACTCAAGACAAAACTCTGCAGAGAGATATCCAGCCCTTTCATATTGCCACTCCTACTGAAACCTGACTCCAGCAACTCACCTTTGAACTGCAGGAACCAAAGCAGGTCCTTACTGTCGAAAAAATTCACAAGGGATGGATTCACGAAAATATTCTCTTCATTAAAATCCATAAGGCTGGCATTGATCGCAGACTGCACATATTCCAGAGCCAATCTCGTCTTCCCTTGCTCACCATAGACCCTTGCCACGTTGTAATATGCGTTGGCTATGTTGGGATGCTTACTGCCGTGGATGTTTTCATCAATGACAAGAGCTTTCTTGAAATAAGTGATCGCGAGGTCAAAATCCCCAGCGAAGTAGTACAAGCTTCCGAGGTTATTATAGGCTGCCGAGGTATTGACGTGCGTTTCCCCCACCAGATTGAAATTTATGTCCAGCACGCGACCGTAGTAGTCCAGTGCCTCCCTAAACTTCTCCTGATATATATAAGTGTTGGCTACACCAAGCAGACTGCGAATCGCACTTTGATGGTTCTCTCCGACGGTGTTTTTGAAAGTATTGAGCGCCTTCTCATAGTATTCGATTGCCGTGGGATAATCCCCCTTATTCTTTGCGACATCCGCAAACCCAAGGAAGATGGCTCCAAATTTCGGGTTCCGCTCATCCAGGAACTTGGAGTAAATGATAAGTGCCTGATTATAATATTGCAGTGCAATCTCCAGCCCACCACTGCTCTTGAAGATATCGGCTATTCCGACATAGGTCGTAGCTACATCCGGATGGTCTGTTCCGAAAACTTCGAGATTGATTTCCAAAGCTTTATTGTAGTTCTCCTTGGCAAGATTGTAGCTCCCTTTATTTCGATAGAGATTGCCCAAACTGAGGTATGAGTTCGCTACATATGGATGCCGGTCACCGAGAATTTCCCTGTTCGTTTCTAAGGCATTTTTGAAGTACCGAAAAGCCTCTTCGTATTGAAGCTTGCCATAATACACATTTCCGATGCCCAGGTTTGTAGGCGCAGAATACAGATGTTTCTCATCATGCTGGGTGCTTTCTGTGATACGGAGTGCTTCGTTGTATTCTTCAAGCGCTTTCTCATGCTGGCCGGTTAAATAATAAACGTTCCCAATGTTACTGAGGGCATTGGCCCGTTCCAGATGATTTTCACCTAGGTGAGCGTCGGCTACGGTTAAGGCTTCGTTTGCAGTCTCCAGGGCCTCCTGCAACTCGAATATGGCACACAGATTCTCAGAAATCTTATTCTTGGAAGCAACCATCCCTTCCCAGATTTCACCTGTGGCAAAGTGCTCATAGGCTTTCTCAAAATAGAAAATGGAACTGTCATGTCTGTTGAACAGCAAGAACGTATCTGCCTTGTGGAAGAATTGCTCTGCTTTAGTACTGTCGCTCGGATTAGCGTGTGCCCCGATTACCATCAGTAAAAGGGAGAATCCGATAATTTGCCTATGCACCATGTTTGGTATCGAAAATCCTGGTTACCCACGAATTTAGTTTCTTGATTCAATTTTTGGGTTTATTTTGCCATTAATAACCGCATAGACACCAATCAATAAAAATGACGACACGAATCTGGGGATATCTCAGCTGTCTAATTCTCTTTTTCGGTGCCATGGCACAAGACCAGCCAGAGCACGAGAAAAAATTTCATGTTGACGAAGACGGAAAGCTCTTTTGGCAAGCCGATCGACCTGTTTACTTGTTCATTTCCGAAAACCCTGACGGCAGCGGCGCGAAGCGACTTGAAAGTCAAACCACTGCAGACTATGTGAATCCACTCTACCTGGATACAGAAGGGATCAATTTTATTCGAACGCGATGGGCGGTTGATCAAAAAACCAAAGAACCAGTCTCCCCTCAGCAGGAAGTGGAATTTGAGCTCTACAGGGACGGCACGGCGCCTGAAACCAGCGTAGTATTCAACGCACCAAACAGGTTTCAAAGCGAGGACGTGCTCTTCTACGGCGACAACCTCATCACAACAGCTACTGCAAAGGACAATCTATCCGGAGTTGAAGAGATTTTCTATTCCATCAATACAGGTGCCTTCGGGGTGTTCAGCACCGATCTCAACTACGCCCAGGATGGTGACTTTACGATGAGATTCTATTCGCTGGATAAGGTGGGTAACGCAGAGAACCCGCAGATCTACAGTTTTACAGTAGACCTCACCAATCCAATCACCAAATACTCCGTATTGGGAGATAAGACAAAGGAAATCCTATCACCAAGAACAACCATCAGACTAGAGGGAAACGACGGTTCTTCGGGAGTTGCGGACGTCTACTTCAAAATCGACGATGAAGAGCCACGCGTTTTCAATGGCAGCATTGCTTTGACCGACGTGCCTGAGGGAGATCATGTCCTCACCTATTACAGTATTGACAAGGTCAACAACAAAGAAGATGACAATACCTATGATTTCTACCTGGATCGCACTGCTCCAGAGGTTATTGCCAGTGTCGTTGGAGACCAGTATCAAAACCGGGGCCGTGTTTTCATTTCTACGCGTACAAAGGTCAAATTAGCAGCTTCCGACAACAAAGCCGGCCTCAACAAGATCTGGTTCAAAATTGACGATGGCCAGGAAGTGCCATATACCGAACCATTTGAATTGCCAAGGACTCCTGGAAACCACATTATCGAGTACTACGCGTCCGACAAAGTCAATAATGATTTCCGATCACTCTTTGATGAAAGTTCCAGTGGCAGAGAATCCTTGGACATTGACATTGAAGCGCCTGAGATAGACTTCGGATACACAGGACAGCAATATTTCTCACGAGATACGGCCTTCATCACCAGTCTTACCGACATTGGTCTCAGTGCCACTGATAATGATTCTGGCGTCAAAGGAATTGGTTATAAGATAAACGGCGGCAAAGGAGCCGTTTATGAAGGACCATTCCGCTTACCAGATGAAGGTACTTATGTTATAGACTTCTATGGTACCGATCAAGTGAATAATAGAAATTCGAAGGAGTTTTTCTTCACCGTCGACAATACCGGACCGGAAATTGAGCATATCCTCAGCATGGAGCCTGTAGGTGTGATCACCCTCAACGATCAGCCTGAGCCTCTAGGTGTCTATTCAAAAGGTGTGAAACTATATCTCGCGGCCACAGACAATGTCGTAGATACTGAAGCCATCTACTACACCATCAACGATGCTCCGGAAAGAAAGTACAACGAACCCATAGTACTCAATACTTTGGGTATCGTGACTTACTCCATTAGAGCCGTGGACAAGCTGGGCAACGTAAGCACCTCCGAGTCGTTTGACATTTTCTTGAAATAGCTAATCCAGCGCGTCGTAAAGCCACTGATGTATGGTGGGTCGAATGTTCATTTCATAGAGCATACGCTGGTTTCTGGTTGGATAAACACGATTGCACAGGAAAATGAAAAGCAGTTCTCTATCAGGATCCGCCCAAACGATTGGGCCTGTATAGCCAGTATGGCCAAAACTCCTCACGCTGGCAGATTTGGCCACACTACTCTTCAACGAATCATATTCCAGCAGAGGTTTATCGAAACCAAGTCCCCGACGATTCCCCTCTGCGGGATACTGAACGGTTGTAAACAAATCTACGGTTTGGTGTTTGAATAAGGTAGTATCGCGAGTTCTGCCCCTGCGCATCAGCATCTTCCATACTTTCGCCAGGTCTTCGGCATTCCCGAAAAGACCTGCATTGCCGGAAATACCACCCATCATAATGGCCCCTTCGTCATGAACCCAGCCATGTATGGGCTCTTCCCTGAAAAACGTATCCACCTCAGTCGGTACGATGAGAGAATCCGGGAAAGCTCCCAACGGATTGAATGTGAGTGTCTCTGCTTCCAATGGCGTGTAAAAATTCTGTTTCAGGTAGGTTACATAGTCCTGGCCGCTTAGTTTCTCCACCAATTCCGGAACCAGGTAGAAGAACAAACCTGAGTAAACATAGCCCTGATCCGGGTCGAAATCTGCTTTTTTGATATAGCCCTTAATATGTCTGTAGAAGTCTTTTCTCAGGTATTTATCTTCCGCCAACCTAAGGTTGTACCGCTCATTTGGAGAGTCCGAAACATATTTTTTCTTCAAAGACCCCCTCCTGTCCCTTATCTGACTATGATAGGCGATCCAACTCTGCCAACCCGATTGATGCGCCAACAACATTCGAAAGGTGACCTTTCCACGCTTTCCTTTTAATTCCGGAAAATACGATCGTATCTGGTCATCCAGTTCATAGGCTCCTTCTTCATACAGCTTCATAAGCGCCAACGTCGCAGCGGTAACCTTGGTAATTGAAGCCAGGTCATAAAGATGATGTTTCCGCACCTGCCTGATACTATCATAAGTATGGAAACCATAGGCCTTGTGCCAATAGACCGAATCTGCTTTGGTCACATAGAGCACGGCCCCAGGAAAGGCCCTATTCCTAATCCCCTCGTTGATGAGGCTATCAATCTTTTGAAAAGTATTCCCCAGAGAATCCATTTTTTGAGAAAATGAAAAGAATGAAAAGCAGAATAGGGATAAGCTTGCGAAAAAGACCTTAATGTGCACAGGGAGTGTAGTTTTGCGTCTTCTTTTTTTTGGTAACGAACCTATGCAAAATTCTAAATATTTTATAATTGATTTCGACAGCACCTTCACACAGGTCGAGGCGCTGGATGTGTTGTGCGAAATTGCATTGGATGGCAATCCGGAAAAGGACAAAGTTCTCTCGAGGATACAAGAAGTGACTAACGAGGGGATGGAAGGCAGAATCTCCTTCAGAGAATCTTTGGAAGAGCGAATCAATTTGCTGGAAGCACATCGCGATCATCTTCCCGAACTGATTACCAGGCTATCCCAGCAGGTATCCAAATCCTTCCAACGCAACAGGGAATTCTTGCGGAAATATGCGAAAAACATATTTATCCTTAGTAACGGATTCAAGGATTTCATTATACCCATTGTAAAGCAATTCGGTATTCCGGACGAAAATGTCTTTGCCAATGATTTTTTATACGATGACAGTGGTAAAATCATCGGCTTCAACAAGGACAACATCCTTTCATCAAATGGGGGAAAACCAAAACAAATACAATCGTTGAATTTACAAGGGACTGTTTTTGTTCTAGGTGATGGCTACACTGACTACGAAATCAAAAAAGCCGGACTTGCCAATAAATTTTATGCCTTTACAGAAAACGTGAGAAGAGAGAGTATTTTATCAGAGGCGGATCATGTCGCTCCCACCCTGGATGAGGTCTTATATGTGAATAAGATGGAAAGGGCCCTATCCTATCCTAAGAATAGAATCAGGGTATTACTCCTGGAAAACATCCATCCTGATGGTATTGACAAACTCCGGGAGGAAGGTTACCAGGTTGATATCCACCCCGCTGGAATGACAGAAGAAGAGTTGTGTGAAGCGATCAGAGATGTATCCATCCTGGGAATAAGATCCAAAACGCAGGTCACCGCTAAGGTCCTGGATCATGCCAAGCGACTACATGCCATTGGAGCTTTTTGTATCGGCACGAATCAAATAGATCTCGAAACAGCGTTGCACAAGGGAATTGCTGTCTTCAATGCACCCTTTAGCAATACCAGATCGGTCGTAGAACTGGCCATTGCGGAAATGATATTGCTGACGCGCAACATCCCCGACAAAAGCATGGCGATGCATGAAGGGCGGTGGGAGAAGTCAGCGAAAAATAGCTTTGAAATACGTGGTAAAACACTGGGAATCATAGGTTATGGCAATATCGGATCTCAGCTGTCTGTCGTGGCGGAGGCGCTGGGTCTTAACGTCAGGTATTTCGATATCGAAGAAAAACTGGCCCTCGGCAATGCGACGCGATGTAAGACGATGTTTGAGCTGATCAGTAGCTCAGACATCATTTCGCTTCATGTCGATGGAAGGCCTGAAAACCATTGTATGATAGGCAAAGAAGAATTTGATATCATGAAGGATGGGGTGATTTTCTTGAATCTCAGCCGAGGACATGTAGTGGATATTGAAGCTCTGAGTGAACACGTGAAATCTGGCAAAATCCGTGGTGCCGGCGTTGACGTATTTCCGGAAGAACCTTTGAGTAACGATGACGAGTTTTTCTCTGATCTGCGCGGCCTGCGAAACCTCATACTCACACCACATATCGGAGGCAGCACAACTGAGGCTCAGCAAAATATCGCTGACTTTGTCCCCTCCCGAATCATGGATTACATCAATACCGGGAGCACATCCAACAGCGTCAATTTCCCCAATTTGGTCTTGCCCAAACTGGAAAATGCCCATCGACTCATACACATTCATGCCAATGAACCAGGTATCCTTGCCAAAATAAACAAGACCCTGGCCGAACATTCGCTGAACATTGTTGGTCAATATTTGAAAACCAACGAATCCATTGGTTACGTAATAACAGATATAAACAAGGATTATGAAGAAGAAGTGATCAAAGAATTGAAGCAAATCCAAGGCACAATTCGATTCAGAGTACTCTACTAGTGAATTTCAAATGATGGGTACAAAATCACACCTTTTTCTAGGCAGATTCTAACATAAGGAATAGATTTACAAGGTTATGAGTGTTCACCGCCAGCAGACTCCGAACTGGAAGCAACTGACCCAGACAAGGCAATTCGACCAAATACTAAAGGATTCGAAGACAAAACCTGCGTTGATACTCAAATACCACCCCGATTCCAAAGAAAGTGAGGCTGTCAAACGAAAACTCGACGAAAGTTGGGCCATTCCATCGCAGGAGTTGGACGTCTATTTGCTGGATGTGAATCAAAATCGTAACCTTTCAAATATCGTCACGGAGGTCGCAGGAGTAGACAATAACCTACCACAGGTGCTACTCTTTGCAGATGGCGTAACTATGTATGATGAATCAGATGAAATGATCAACTTCAAAAAGATCAAAATAGCACTGAAGATCATCAATCGCACATTTCGTTGGATGGAAACTCGCGTGTAGCCGTCCCTCCCCTGTACCTATTGATTTTTTTGTAAATGAAAGTCTATTTCACACCGGGCCCTACCCAGCTTCACCATGCATATGAATTTCACCTGCGCAATGCCCTCAAAAGCCAACTAGGGAGCATTTCGCACCGTGGAGCAGAATTTCAGGCGTTGTATCAACAAACTGAGAACGTGCTAAGGGAACTACTGGCGGTACCGGAAGATTTCACGGTCTTTTTCCTGTCTTCCGCCACGGACATCTGGGAAAGGATTTTCCAGAACCTGGTATCAGAAAGCTCCCATCATTTCGTCAATGGAGCTTTCTCAAAAAGATTCTGGGAGTTTGGTCAGCAATTGGGTAAGAATAGTACTTCAACCGTAGCCAAGGGTAGTGCTGAGTTTGCAGACTTGTCGGTACCCGAAAATGCAGAGTTGATAGCGATAACTCAAAACGAAACCAGCATTGGTTATGCGTTTGACCCGGAAAAGCTCAAGAGCTTACGAGCCAATAACCCGGAAAAACTCATAGCACTTGATATCGTAAGCAGTGCTGTGGGCGTGCCAATTGACTTTGATAGTATCGATATCGCCTACTTCTCCGTGCAGAAGTGCTTTGGTATGCCGGCGGGGTTGGGCGTTTGGATGTTGAATAACAGCGCCATCGAGAAAGGCCTCAAATTGGCCGAATCAGGCAATGCAACAGGTACTTACCGATCACTTCCTTCACTGCTCAAATACGCCAGCCGAAGTCAGACGCCAGAGACACCTAATGTTATCGCGATCTATGTATTAGGCATGATTGCACAGGAAATGATCAACCGTGGACCAAGGCTCATTCAAAACGAGATTGTCTACAAAAACACCATTCTCTACCAAGCCCTTGAACAACATGGTTGGTTGCAGCCCTACATTGGTAACAAAACCAACCGGTCGAAGACAGTCATCGTCGCGGATTGTGGCCAAAGGCAGCAGGAATTGTTAAACTATTTCGAAAAAATGAAGTTTGTCATTGGCAAAGGCTACGGGGAACACAAGGCCGATCATATTCGAATAGCAAATTTTCCGGCGCACTCCAAGGAGCACATCGAAATGATCTGCGACCACCTCGAAAAGATCGTCTAAAGAAGTTTCTTTTGAGTTAGTTCAAATAGATCTAAATTATAGCGGATATTGACGGCGATTAATGTAATAATCCCAATAATATACTGAACTATATTGAGGTGAATTCCGTATTTAACCGCGACGAAAAGATACCTTTGCAGAAAAATATTCGAATACTCAGGCATGTATAATTTCAATAGAATTTTGGTAGGTCTAGACCAGAGCAACATGGACGCACAATTGATTGATGCGGCCTGTAAACTCTGTCAGCTGTCAGGTTCCGAGGAGGTGATTTTCATGAACCTCATTAGGGATTTTCAGATGCCTGATGAACTACTGAAGCAGTTTCCTGATATCCTGGACAAAGCGCTCAATGACCGCGAGAAAGAAATTCAGGAAGCAGTGGAAGAGCACTTCACCTGCCCCAATGTGAAGACCGAGTTCGTTGTGAGGCAAGGCCAACCTACACGGGAAATCATGAAATACTCTGCCAATCAGAAAGTAGACCTGATCATTCTCGGAAGGAAAAAGAATAAAGATTCCACAGGTGTCATCCTCAATCGAGTGGCAAGAAGGGCGGCTACATCGTTGCTAATTCTTCCTGAGGGACACCATGTAGATTTTCAAAAAATATTGGTCCCAAGTGATTTCTCAGACTACTCAAAAATCGCACTGGAAAAGGCCATAGAATTGGGGAACAAATCCGGAACAACAGCTGAGATGGTTGTGCAAAACGTCTATCAGGTCCCAAGTGGGTATCATTATACAGGGAAGACCTTCGATGAGTTTGCGCAGATCATGAAAGATCACGCTGAAAATGATTATGCCAAATTCACAGGCGACTTAGACTTTGGCAACCTAAAAGCAGAAGTATTGTATTCCTTGGATAAGGATGACGACGTGATTGGCTGCATCTATGCTGAGGCTAAGCGCAAGGGTTCTGACCTGATCGTGATTGGTGCAAAAGGTAGATCCGGTGCCACCGCACTATTCATCGGCAGCAAAGCTGAGAAACTCATTCAAATCGATTCAGACGTACCTCTGCTGGTCGTTCGGCCGAAAGGCAAAAAAGCAGGGATCATTGAGTATTTGCAGGAGCTGTAGTCACTCCCCGTCTCATTTTGTCGAGAAGCAGATTCAGCTGAGCACATTCGTCTTCATTCAGGGCTTTGGAGCTTTCTTGCCACTGCGCCATTTCAACATCCATGAGCTTCAGGAGCGCCAAACCCTGATCGGAGATAAACACATCCACAGCTCTTCGATCCGAAGGACACTGCTTTCGAATAACCAAACCCTTGGATTCCAGCTTGTCAACGATCCGCGAGGCATTGCTGCTCTTATCAAGCATGCGGTCGATAAGCAAGTTCACCGTCGAAGGCTGAGGATACTGCCCTCGCAAAATCCGTAGGATATTGAATTGGGGAGTCGTTAGCCCATGCTTCTTGAAGAGACCTTGATGTTGCTGATTGAGCCAGCCATTGGTGAAAATTACGTTGACCACCGCCTTGCTATACTCGGAAGTGAACCTTTCTTGCTTGATATCTTCTTCTAATCCCACAATAAATTAATTTACAGCAACATTTAATGTAACGACATTGAAATTGATCTTGTTCATATTCGACCTAAACTTCTCCAAATAATTAAATCTACCTTTGATTAAACCTAAGGCAGCTTTCTGAGTCAAAGGCTGACTACTACCTGAATTCTTGGAAGAATCGTTCATCATCGAAAAGATCAAAGACCCTGAAACACGGCGATACGGATTCAATCTGTTGACGCGTGAATATCAGGAACGGGTGTATTGGCATGTTCGAAAGATGGTGATCGATCATGAAGACGCCAATGATCTCGTCCAGGAAATCTTCTTGAAAGTCTGGAAAAACCTTGACCGCTTTCGAGAAGAATCCAGACTGTTCACCTGGATTTACAGAATTGCCACTAATGAATGCCTCAATTTTCTCAATAAAAAGAAAAAGAAATTCCTCATAGCCTGGCACGATGTAAATGCAGAGTTGAATCAGAAAATGGATGCGAACCCGCTAGTTGATGGTGACGAAGTCGAAATCATTTTGCAAAAAGCGATACTGACTCTTCCGGACAAGCAACGCGTAGTTTTCAATATGAAGTATTTTGATAATCTGAAATTTGATGAAATTGCCGAAATAACGAATACGAGTGTCGGAGCACTCAAGGCCAGCTATCACCTGGCTGTGAAAAAGATAGAAAAATATGTGAATGAACGTTAAACCCATGGGCAACCCTGTTGTCTAAAGCAAAATGAAAAACGTAGATCTCGAAAAAGACAAACCTGTAAAACATCCATT
This sequence comes from Cyclobacteriaceae bacterium, assembly GCA_965601475.1. Lineage (GTDB taxonomy): Bacteria > Bacteroidota > Bacteroidia > Cytophagales > Cyclobacteriaceae > JAWPMT01. Next base: position 6,062,151 of record OZ271832.1, read on the forward strand.
TGTGGTGCCCGAAGGCTATTTCGAGGAACTCAATGACGCCATCCTCAACAGCACTGCTACGCCTGAACGGTCTTCAAGCCGCAGTTGGTTGGAGGTTTACTTGCTTCGGTGGCCTGCTGCCGTAGCATTGGCAAGCCTGGTGCTGGTTGCGGGGTTTTTCATTTTCGAAACGGGGAATGGTCAGCAAGAGGATTGGCTTGCTGGCATTTCAGATGACGAGATTATCAGCTACCTGGCCACTTACGAACTCACTGAGCAGGAGCTTATCTCGGTACTTGAAGCTTCCGATATTGACCAGCTGTGGTTAGAGGAGGAAGCGCTTGAAGATCTGGAGATACCTGAAGACGATATCGAAGATTTGTACTTACAATATCAAACCACGGAGGAATTACTGGAAATATGAAAAGGTGGACCATACTATGTATTGGCATATTGGGGTTGTACTTGTCTGCCGCCTCTCAGTCAGAAGAGATTAAGGACCGAATTGAGAGCAGAAAAATCGCACTAATTACCAAAGAACTGGATCTGAGTCCGGAACAGGCTGAGAAATTCTGGCCCATCTATCGCGAATACGATCAACGCCGATCATCCATTCACAAGGAATTTGCCGATCAGCGGCGAAACTTCAATGCTAAAACGGCAACCGACGAAGAGACCAGAAAAATGATCGACTTTGGATTGAAAGTGAAGGAACGACAGCTCAACCTGGAACGGGAATACAGTGACCGCATGCGTAAAGTCCTTACGGATCGACAACTTTTGAACCTAAGAAGGACTGAGGAAGAATTCAAACAAATGCTATTGGAGCGAGTCAGACAAAGAAGACAGCAAGTGGAACGAAATCGACAGCAGAATGACAACCTGAAGAATCGTCGGAGAAATAACTAACGCCCTACCCTACCTGAATGCGTACTTTCCTGTTGTTCGTCCTGGGGGCTTTCGTAGCCCTGCAATTGCGTGCACAAGACACCCTGAGTCTTGATGAGCAATGGGCTTTGCTGGAAGCGGAATTAGACTCATTTGCAATATTCAACGCCTTAGACAGTCTACTCACCGCCAAAGCCGAGGTTCCTTCCGAAGTGAACCTGCGGATAAGCTACAACAGCAACATCACCAGTGCAGGACGCAACTATGGTATCAATCAGCATGGCATTGCCCCAGGCATCGCTTATTACGACAAGACGGGATTGTGGGCAGATGTAAGCGGCTATTGGAATAGTGAAGCAGAGCCTCAATACAATCTCACGATCATATCCGGCGGGTACCTGGACTTCTTCCAACCCAAGTGGTCCTATGGCTTATCCTATGAAAGATGGATTTTTCATGACAGTGAAGCTCTGTTCGAAAACAGCATGGGCGCTTCAACATCATACAACTTCGGCCCCATTTCGGCCAATTTGGACTATTCTTTTCTATTCGGTTCTGAAACCGCCAATCGATTCATCGGAAGCCTCTATGGCAACATCAACACAAAGGCCTGGTGGATCTTCGATCGCATTAGCGTGAATCCCACCGCCACGTTGATAGTCGGCAACGACAATGTCACGACATTCAACCTCTCAACCAATGAACGACTTACTGAATTGTTTCTCCTGACCCAGCTGGATTCCGAAGAATTGGACACGCTTTTGGTCAATGCGGTACTCAGTGGGAGATTGACCAGAGATGAAGCGCAACAAATTCGAAGGCGAATCCGCAACCTGAGTGATGAAGAACTCGACAGACTTATGGAAGCTGTCTTTATTGAGGATAGCGAAAGCGTTTTCAGTGTACTCAACTACAGTTTCAGTCTACCCGTGACACTCTCAGCCAAGAAATTCTTCCTTATGCTGGCTTATACTTACAGCATTCCTGTGAAACTTCCAGGAGAGGAGGTTACCCTGGACCCCATCGGCTATTTCTCTATCTCATTTAATTACAGGCTACCAACAAAATAATCAGGGGAAAAAGCTAGTTTTGCATCCCGTAACTTTATCTAGCGCCTTCATTTTATGTCGAAAACGAAGTACATTTTTGTTACGGGTGGGGTAACTTCTTCCCTGGGCAAAGGTATCATTGCAGCATCCCTTGGGAAGCTCCTGCAAGCTCGAGGCTTTTCAGTCACCATACAAAAATTCGATCCCTATATCAATGTTGACCCGGGCACACTCAATCCCTATGAGCACGGCGAATGCTATGTAACGGATGACGGTGCTGAGACGGATTTAGACCTTGGACATTACGAGAGATTTCTCAATATACCTACCTCCCAGGACAACAATGTCACAACAGGTCGCATCTATTATGATGTCATCATGCGTGAACGTTCCGGCGACTTTCTGGGTAAGACCGTGCAGGTTGTACCCCACATTACCGATGAGATCAAAAACAACTTCTACAAACTCGGCGAAACAGGAAAGTTTGATATCATTATCACTGAGATTGGTGGATGTGTAGGTGACATTGAATCATTACCCTTCATCGAAGCCGTGCGGCAGGCGAGGTTGGAACTGCCTCCCAACAACTTCGTTTCAATACACCTCACACTCATACCCTACCTCAAGGCGGCCGGTGAGTTGAAAACAAAACCCACCCAGCACTCCGTTAAAGAATTGTTGGAGGCCGGGATACAACCGGATATACTTGTTTGCCGCTCTGAGCACTCCATCAACAACGAAATTCGACGGAAATTGGCCCTTTTCTGTAATGTTCCTTCTAGTTCTGTAATAGAAGCCCTTGATGCGGAGACCATATATGATGTGCCCCTGCTCATGAAGAAAGAACGGCTGGATGAAAGGGTATTGTCCCGGTTGAAATTGTCCCATAAAAGAGAGCCCAAGATTGATCACTGGAAGGAGTACCTCGGCAGACTAAAGAATCCAACAGATACAGTGGACATTGGCCTTGTCGGCAAGTACGTGGAACTAAAAGATGCCTACAAGTCCATCGCTGAGGCTTTCGTTCATGCGGGTGCTCAAAATGAGTGCAAAGTCAATATCGAATGGGTGCATGCTGAGGATATCGATGCTGGTAATGTCAACAAGTTGCTGGACGACCTTGATGGGATATTGGTCGCACCAGGTTTCGGTGAGCGTGGCATTGAAGGCAAAATCGAAGCCGTACGGTACGCGAGGGAAAACAGCATTCCCTTTTTTGGCATATGCCTCGGCCTCCAGTGTGCTGTGGTGGAATTTGCCCGAAATGTACTGGCACTGAAAGGAGCAAACTCTACTGAAATTCAACCCAAATCGAAAAACCCCGTGATCGACCTGATGGAGGATCAGAAAAAAGTGACCGATATGGGAGGAACGATGCGATTAGGAGCCTACCCTTGCACCCTAAAAAAAGGAACCAAGGCCTACCAGGCCTATGCTACCAGCAAAATCAAAGAAAGACATCGTCATCGCTATGAATTCAATAGTCAGTTCCTGGATCAATTTGAAGCGGCTGGCATGATCGCGACTGGCGTGAACCCTGATACGAACCTTGTGGAAATCATGGAAATACCGGATCACCCCTGGTTTGTTGGCACCCAGTTCCATCCGGAGTTGAAATCGACGGTACTCAACCCTCATCCACTGTTCGTAAAATTTATAAAAGCTGCTCTTGCACAACGTAAAGAGCTCATCACTACTTATTGATTTAGAAAAAACCAATGGATAAAAATCAATTGACGGGTCTGCTGGTAATGCTGGCCCTATTACTTGTTTATTTCCAGTTCTTCGCCCCTGAACCTGAGGATTACGCCCAACAGGAGCCGATCGTTGTGGACAGTACCGCTGTGCAACCCACGGATCGTGAGATTACCCGAATAGAGGACTCAGAAACCGAAAGTGATTCTACACAACTTGCAGCTTTGGGTGAGCAATATGGCTCTCTTGCTGCATTTTCACAAGGTGAAGAAGAACTCACAACTTTGGAAACTGGAGCACTCGTGCTGAGCTTCTCCAATAAAGGTGGCCTTCTCACAGAAGCAGCTCTGAAAGAATATACCTCGCACGAAGGTGGCAATGCGGCACTGATGCTGAAGGAGCTATCCAGCATGGATATCAATTTTGACCTGCAAGGCAAGAATCTCAGCTTCAAGGACCTGTACTTCAAGAAATCTGTCCGCTCCCTTGGTGACAGTACCGAGCTCAGGTATTTCCTTGAACGAGATGGTCAGGTGGTCCTTAGTCAGATTTATACGCTCTTTCAAGGGGGATATCAATTGAAATACCGCATCGAGTCCAATGGCTTTGAAAGGATCGTCGACCCGGTTGATCTCGTCTTCACCTGGTTGCATAAAGTGAATCGCGTAGAACCGCACCTGAAGGACCCCAGACAACGCACCACGGTAAGATACGCCACGGCAGAGGGTGAGGTCGATTATTTATCAGCTACCGCCACCGGTCATGAAGAGGAGACCATTCAAAACAACATCTCCTGGCTGGCATTCAAACAGAAATATTTCACTGCCGGCATATACGCTGAAACGCCATTCACCAAGGCATTTATTACTTCGGACCTCAATGAGGCAGATACCACAGTGGTCAAATACCTATCGATGACCACAGAAATCCCTTTTTCATCAGTGGCGGGAGGCAAGTCGGAGTTCAAATTTTATTTCGGACCCAATGGATACTATTCCCTGGAGAGTTTTGCCGAAGGGTTCACAGAAAACCTCAATCTGGGATGGAGTATCCTATCTGTTGTCAACAAATATCTCATACTCCCTATTTGGAGAGCGCTAGAGTCATTCATAGGCAGTTATCCGCTGTTGATTATTGTTCTTGTACTCATCATCAGGCTTATCCTTTCTCCGCTTACCTACAAATCGCACATTTCTATGGCCAAGATGCGCGTTTTGAAGCCGGAACTGGATGAGATCAAGGAGAAACACGGGGATGATATGCAGAAGGCCCAGCAGGAACAGATGGCCTTATATCAAAAAGTGGGAATCAATCCATTGAGCGGTTGCATCCCCATGTTGCTACAATTCCCTATCCTGGTAGCATTGTTCTACTACATCCCTAATGCCATCGAACTCAGGCAGGTAAGTTTCTTGTGGGCTAATGACCTTTCGACCTACGATTCGATCCTTGAGTTGGGATTCGAGGTGCCTTTCTACGGAGACCACATCAGTCTGTTCACGCTATTGATGACTGCCTCTACCCTGCTCTACACCTGGTCCAACAGCCAGATGACGACCGTGCAGGGGCCGATGAAATCATTGCAATACGTAATGCCGGTCATGCTGTTGTTCTTTTTCAATAGCTACTCCTCCGGATTGACCTACTACTATTTCATCTCCAACATTGTGTCTTTTGGACAGATCTATTTGTTCCGGAAGATCATTGATGAGAGTAAGATAAAGAGAATTTTGGAGGAAAACCGGAAGAAGAATGCCAATAAGAAGAAGTCCAAATTTCAGCAGCGCCTGGAAGAAGCGATGAAAGCCAACGAGCAAGCCAAGAAGAAATCTAAGGGCAAGAAGAAATAGTAAAGCTATTCCGACACGAGATCAGGTATATTTCGTGTCCGGCCGGAGGACAACCATTTGGCTATCCACAATTAACCCACATCTTGGAAATTTAAGTGTAGTAGTTAAATATATTTGTGTCCTTTTTGCGGGGCCTTTAAACAATACGGGAAAACAACAACAGAATGGGTAAGATCATTGCAATAGCAAATCAAAAAGGCGGAGTCGGCAAGACCACGACCGCCATTAATCTGGCAGCCAGTTTGGCAGCACTCGAATTCAAAACCTTGATTGTTGACGCTGACCCCCAGGCCAATGCCACCTCTGGCGTTGGCAAGGACCCAAAAGAGGTTGATGTAAGTGTATATGAATGCATGGTCAACGGAGAAGATGCTTTTGCCAGCATCATCAAGACCGATGTAAAATATCTTGACTTGCTACCCTCTCATATTGATCTGGTTGGTGCCGAAGTGGAGATGGTAAGCATCGAAAAGCGCGAAGAGAAAATGAAAGAAGCGCTGGCGGGAATTAAGAACAAGTACGATTTCATCATCATTGATTGCTCACCCTCTCTGGGACTAATCACAATCAATGCCCTTACCGCAGCCGATTCGGTCATCATACCCGTACAATGCGAATATTTCGCATTGGAAGGTCTTGGCAAGCTATTGAACACCATCAAAATCATACAAAGTCGGCTGAATACCGACCTGGAAATTGAGGGGATTCTCCTTACCATGTATGATACCCGACTCAACCTTTCCAATCAGGTAGTGGAAGAGGTCAAGGTGCATTTCAAGTCCATGGTATTCGACACTTTGATCCCAAGAAATATCAAGCTCAGTGAATCTCCAAGCTTTGGCACCCCTGCCATTACTCATGATGCAGAATCCAAGGGAGCCGTGAGCTATTTGAATCTTGCCCGGGAAATTCTGAAGAAGAATCAAGTAAAGGCAGCATAGTAGATGGCGAAAGACAAAAAACGTACAGGACTTGGCAAAGGACTTGGGGCTTTGCTATCCGATTCTGACGGCCAGGAGGCACCATCAGCAGCTGCACCGGCTAAGGCCGCGATCGATGAGATTGAACTCACCTCAATTGAACTGAATCCCTTTCAGCCCAGAACCGATTTCAATGAAGATGCCCTGGACGAACTTGCTGACTCCATCAAAACGCAGGGTATCATCCAACCCATCACCGTCCGAAAACTCTCAGACCAGTCCTTTCAACTCATTTCCGGTGAGCGACGGCTTCAGGCATCAAAACGTGCGGGACTCGAAAAAATTCCGGCTTATGTGAGGACGGCGGATGATCAGCAGATGCTGGAGATGGCACTGATTGAAAACATCCAGCGCGAAAACCTAAATGCCATTGAGATTGCGCTGAGCTACCAGCGACTCTTAAGTGAAATTGGCCTGAAACAGGAGGAACTTGGCGATCGGGTGGGCAAGAAAAGAACCACCGTCAACAACTACCTGAGACTTTTGAAGCTGCCCCCGGATATCCAAATCGCACTCCGAGACGGAGAAATATCCATGGGTCATGCCAAGGCATTGCTATCCATAGAAAATATTGAGCTGCAGTTAGACGTTTTCAGAAAAGTGATTCGGGAGTCCTTGTCGGTCAGAAAAACGGAGGAACTCGTTAGGACACAACTTACCCCAAAACAGGAAACCAATGCAGCCAAAGAAGAAGCGAACTATGAAATTGTACGGCTGCAAGACCAACTTTCATCGCACTTCGGAACGAAAATCAAAATCAAAGCTGATACTAAAAATCGTGGGGAAATCAAGATCCCGTTTGTTTCCACAGATGACCTCAACAGGATTCTGGAAATTCTTGAAGTTTAACCTTCTACTCATTTTTCTTTTTTGCCTCGTCAACTCCTCTTGGGCGCAGGAAGACGACTCCACTTTCTTAAATACGGAAGAGGAGGTGGAATTTTTCACTGAAATTTCAGACCTCGACCCGAATAAGGCGGCAATCTTTTCGGCCCTGCTACCGGGCCTGGGCCAGGCTTACAACCGGCAATATTGGAAAATTCCGATCGTTTTTGGCGTCTTTCTCGGCATATATCAGGGCGTTCGCTACAACCAGGGTCTGTACAATGATTTCACCAATGCGCTCAGGGCTGAGCAGGACCTGGACCCCAATACCATCAATCGCTTTGGCTCAAACGTTAGCACAGAATTTTTATCGAGAAATCGAGATCAGGTCCGCCGCAACAGGGACTTTCTGATCATACTTGGCGTTGTCGCCTACCTGATCAATATCGTCGAGGCCCACGTGGCAGCACACTTGCACGAGTTCCAGGTCAACGAGCGCCTTTCGATGAATTTGGAACCCAAAATAGAGTCCACTCCATTAGTTTCGCGGTCATTGGGCTTATCCTTCACACTAAATTTTTAGAGCAAATTGCAGATCGCGCTGATTGGTTACGGTAAGATGGGGAAAGAAATCCATGGCATCCTCGAACAAAGAGGACATGCCATCGCTGCCATCGTCGACCATAACAACACTTCGGAGCTTGCCAAGTTGTCCCCTGCGTCGGTGGATGTCGCGATAGAGTTTTCCACACCGGAGACAGCCTTTGAGAATATCATGACCTGCCTGGATCAAAAGGTCAAGGTAGTGAGTGGAACCACAGGCTGGCTGGCGAGGATGCCGGAAGTGGAAAAAGCAGTAGAAGAAAAAAATGGTGCCTTCTTCTATGCCAGTAATTACAGCCTGGGGGTCAACCTGTTCTTTCACTTCAATCAGGTTCTGGCTGAAATAATGAAGGATTATCCCGGATACAATGTCGAGATTGAGGAGATACATCACACTCAAAAACTTGACCAACCCTCCGGTACTGCAATTTCTCTGGCTGAGGGTGTAATAAACGCTATACCCTCGAAGACTAAATGGGCAAATGAAGAATCTGAGCATTCTGAGACCCTTAGCATCATATCTCAGCGGCTTCCGAACGTGCCGGGAACACATACTGTATCCTACTCATCCGAAGAAGACGTTATTGAGCTTAAGCACACAGCTGCAAGCAGGAAGGGCTTTGCCCTGGGAGCAGTCAAGGTTGCGGAGTGGCTGGCGGACAAGCGAGGATTCTTGAACATGAAAGATTATTTACAAATAGCGATAGCCAATGCAGCTAAATGATTTCAGCGCCACTTTTCTGGTGGTTTTTCTTGTAAGCTGGTACCTACTCCAGGCAATAGCCTACTACAAATTCTTTGAAAAGGCCGGAGAACAGGGATGGATAGGTTTTGTCCCTTTCTACAACTATTTCATCCATTTGAAAATCATTGGCAGGCCTAGCTGGTGGTTGGTAGTCCTACTGGTGCCGGTGGCCAACTTCTTTGTCGCACTCACCATGCATCTGGACTTGCTGAAATCCTTCGATCGCTACAGCTATTTCGATCAGGCGGTGGGCGTGCTGCTGGCACCCTTCTACATGGTGTACCTTGCCTTTTTACCCACTACGAAGTACAAAGCCAAAGCAACCGACATCCCCAAGCAAGCTAAGGGTCCCGCGAAAGAATGGTTTGAAGCCATAGTCTTTGCCGTATTCGCGGCCACTTTCATACGCTGGATTTTCATGGAAGCCTATGTGATTCCTACACCTTCGATGGAGAAGTCGCTGCTTGTGGGGGACTTTCTCTTTGTGAGCAAGATTGAATATGGACCAAGGACTCCGAAGACGCCTATACAAGTACCCCTCACGCACGCCAAAGTATGGGGGACAGAGATCCCCTCTTACCTGGGATTCATCTCGCTTCCACACTGGAGACTTCCTTCTTTGGGGGTTGTTGAGCGCAATGATGTGGTTGTTTTCAACTACCCCGTTGACGACCGGTTCAACCGCAGGCCAGATGGCGGTTTCCACCCAATGGACCTAAAGACCCACTACATTAAGCGGTGCGTGGCCATACCAGGCGATACGCTGGAAATTCGTCAAGGGCAGGTTCATGTGAACGGTTCTCCTTCCGAGAATCCCGACGAAATGCAGTTCACCTACTTCATCAAAACAAGTCAAACCATCAGAGACCGAATTCTTGAGAAGTACAGCATCCGGGAACCGAACCACCGGCCGGGAACTGGGTACCTCGCTCAAATTACTGAGGAGGTTGCCGCCGAACTCAGAAAACTTGACTTCATCGAAAGTGTGGAAATTCAGCTTTCATCTGAAGACATGCCAGAACCCTCCATATTTCCCAATGCCCAATACTACCCCTGGAACAAGGATAATTTTGGTCCATTAGAAATTCCTTTCCGCGGCATGGAAATAGAAGTGAATGAATTTACACTCGCCAAGTATGGTAGTACCATCAAGGAATATGAGGATTGGAAGAATGTAGAAGTGGGCATCGAAAGCCTTACTATAGATGGGCAAGAGCTGGAGAAATACACCTTCAAAAAAGACTACTACTTCATGATGGGAGATAACCGACACAACTCCCTAGATTCCCGGTACTGGGGTTTTGTCTCTGAAGATTTCATCGTTGGGGAGGCCTCTTTCATTTGGATGTCATCAGACGATCAAAAGGGCCTACTCAGCTCTATACGCTGGAGAAGATTGTTTAAAGGGATAGAATAGCCGGAGGTAGGATTACCTACAACAGTAGGTAGGTAATCAGCTTCACGAGCCCCACAACTCCACCAATAACGGCCACAAGAAACAGGAAGCCAGATACTTTGTTATCACGCTCGGATTCGGGTTCATAGAAATTATAAATCTTGTGATCGTCTAGCATGGCAATTGGCAGTTGAAAGCTACCAGCGGATAGGCTCAATTCCAACCTTTTCCAGGTAACTATTGCACTTACTGAAATGTTTGTTTCCGAAAAAACCGCGATTGGCCGAGAATGGAGAAGGGTGTGGGGATTTCAGCACCAGATGACGGGAATTGTCGATGACTTCACCTTTCTTCTGCGCATATGCGCCCCATAGCATAAACACGAGGTTGGTCTTCTGCTCCGCCAGCACGCGCACCACGGCATCCGTAAACTGCTCCCAGCCCCGATTCTGATGCGACCCGGGTTCTGATGCCCGCACTGTTAGCGTCGCATTGAGCAATAGCACACCCTCCTCAGTCCACGGTTCCAAATTGCCATGGGAAGGTATTGGTTTCCCAAGATCGCTATGTAGCTCTTTGAAAATATTGACCAGTGAAGGCGGCATCGGTACGCCCTGGTTTACTGAAAAACATAGGCCGTGTGCCTGTCCATGCCCGTGATAAGGGTCCTGCCCCAGGATCACAACCTTGGTCTTATCAAAAGGACACCAGTCAAAAGCGTTGAAAATCTGGCTTCCAGGTGGATAAACTCGCTTGTGAGTGTATTCCTCTTTTACAAACTCCACTAGCTGTTTGAAGTATTCTTTGTCAAACTCCGCATCCAGGCGACGCTGCCAACTCTCTTCAATTTTTACTTTCATACCAGATATTTAGCCGACTGAAAACAAGATTTTTCGGAAAATTAAGTTGGTTAATTAAAACAATGTTGACCAAAAAATCTTTTTAAGAAAATGCTCGGAGCATTTGTCTGTTTGACAAAAATGCTCAATGTTTGGGCACCATAAGTCTATGGGCAAATTGATAACAGATACAACCAAAGGCGTCAAGGTGACAGTAGAAACCGAATACCAACCGGAGTATTCCAACCCCGGACAGTATCACTTCGTGTTCACTTACAGGATCACCATAGAAAATCAAAGCAGTCATTCCATCCAGTTGAAATCGCGACACTGGGAAATCATCGACGTCACCAATCCCCGGAGACATGTGGATGGCGAAGGCGTTGTTGGTAAGCAACCTGTACTGGAGCCCGGTCAAATTCACCAGTATGTTTCCGGCTGTAACCTCAGATCTGGTATTGGCAAGATGCATGGCTACTATACGATGGAAAAACTAATTGACGGCAAGTATTTCAATGTGAACATCCCCGAGTTCATCATGATCGTGCCTTTCCATTTGAACTGACTTGAGGCCCAACCTCAGACACCAGATTCAGCAATATTTCTCACATGCCATCAGGTCTAAAGGGGCCGGGCAACTACATTCTCCATTTGTTTTTAGCCTGTACAACCAGGTACTTCGAAAAAAATCGATACCAGATCCCGAGTTGGAAAACCTGCGCAGAAAACTTCGCAGGTCCACACAACCCATTCGCCAAATTGATTTCAAACGTGCAACACAATGGACCACTACCCTGGGCAAGCTCGCCAGGACTTCCCCAACGCCGGCTCGGTTCTCCCTATTTCTCAGACGATTGATTGTTTTCCTTAAGGCCTCTACCCTATTAGAAACGGGAACGAGTCTTGGCCTCAACACCCTGTATTTGTCCAGGACTGCCGGAGTGTGCCAAGTTCGGACTATTGAAGGGAACGAAGCCATCGCCAACATAGCTGAGAAACACTTCCTGGCTTTGGGCACGGAAAAGATTGAGTTGATCAGGGGTGAATTGAAAAATGTATTTGCATCTACCATCCAAAGCCTTCCTGAGTTCATTTTTCTCGACGCTGATCATTCGAAAGAAGGCACCCTACGCTGCATAGCAGCAATCCAAAAAGCCTCCGAGCCTCCAAAGTGCATTGTGATACACGATATCCATGCTTCTAAGTCCATGACCCGGGCATGGCAGACCATCATCGACAATAATGCCTTCCCGCTGACGATAGACCTCTACCATGCAGGCTTGATTTTTCCTAAAGTCGCAATGGAAAAGCAACATTTCCGATTACGGATGTAATTAAATACTCTAAGGGTTAATTTTGCGCCCAATTCGAAGCGAGGAAAAGACTACTACAATGGCTACTGAAGCGGTAAACAATCAAAACAGAAACATCGTCATCGGTTTGGTGATCTTCGCCCTGCTGGGCGCCGCAGTATACTTTTTTATGCAAAGCCGCACCCTGGCTGAGGAAAAGGAGCAGCGAGAACGAGAACTTAATCAGGCCGTACTGCAACTTGATTCACTGTCCACCGAAATGGACAAGCAAATCGCCACCATCGAGGAATTGGGCGGTGAAATTGATACCCTGATGTCTGTGAGGGCTCAGCTGGAGCAAGAGAAGAAGGATCTCCTGGACCTTGACAAAAGACGACAGAAGAATATCACAGCGTTACGTAATCGAGTAGATGGCTACAAAGAACTGCTTCTACTGAAAGACGAGGAAATAAAGCAACTGAAGGTGCTCAACGACGAACTCCTCACGGAAAATACCAACCTCAAGGTGGAGAAGAACGAGTTGAATGAAACTCTCCAAAATATAAACGAAGAGAAAGCAGAGTTGGAAGAGCAGGTCGCGCTGGCGGGCAGACTTGTGGTGGAGGGACTACGCGTTTTTGCTGTGAGTTCAAGAGGCAAGGAAAGAGAAGCAGAATTCAGAAACCGCCATATTGAGCAATTGAAAGTTGGCTTCTATGTGAGTGAAAACAACCTGGCTCCCATCGAAGGAAAGGAGTTGCTGGTGCGCATCGTGGCCCCTGATGGCAACGTACTATTTGATGTGAGTAGAGGTTCTGGATCCTTCTTTTTCGAAAGTCGTGAGTTGTTTTATACGGCCAAGAAGGAGATCCTATATGACCGTAGCCGGCAAGAAGTCACCTTGCTCTACGACAAAGGCAGTGAATACGCCATCGGGCAACATTGGGTGGAAGTTTATACCGATGAATACCTGATGGGTAAGGGATTCTTCACTGTGAAGTAAGGGCCGACACCGGGCACCTCGGCAAGGTCTGTATCAACGGACGGTTTGAGGCCATGACCATCTAAGCAGTATCATTCGGGTCCATTCTTTTGTGGATCATCGTTGAATTGGAGGCAATCATGTGTTTTCGAAGGTGAATCATACGCTTATCGGTATGAATCACGCACATCCTAAGGCCATTCATTCATTTCCTGAGGCCGATCGTGCTTCTCCGAACATGAATCATACTCGGTTGGATCAGGATCGTATGTAAACGGAGGCGAATCGAGTGTGTCCGGGGATAAATCATCCGCATCCGGAGGTGATTATTGTATCGTCTTAAGATAAGTTTGTGCCGTCCTAAAACAAGTTGTGTATCGTCCTAAAATAAGTTGACAAGGTTTTAGATTAATTCTGACAATGATTCACAATAGTAAACGATAATCCTATTTGTACTTTACCAGGATGGTCTTAATCCCAGGTTCGCTTGGCCGGTTAAGGATTATACCTGTTTTGTGCTGTCAGTACCGCGCCAATAGCACATTGAAGTACTTCGAAGCACACCAGGTTTCGACAGGATCGTGCTCGGCCCTCAGCCCGGATAGAGCCGGTACCCTACAGCGCAGCGAAGCGTATAGGCGATAGCCGGAATACCTTCAGCAACGAGCCACCAACAGGGCGCTGCCCAAAATTCTATCCATCTCCTTCCTGGCCACCATTGGCTCTACGGGCCTCCAGGGCTTCCTGCATCTCCTGGCTGGTCTTCTCGTCGATGGTATAGAAGAAGAGAAATACTGCGCAGGACATGTACAATATCCCGGGAATGACGGAGATCATCAGTTTGATACCGTTGAGGGATGTGGCGCTTTGCACTTCATTGGGCACAAACTGAAACAAGGCCAATAACCAACCCGCCAATGCACCACCTACCCCCCAGCCCGCTTTTTGGGCAAAAGTAGCTGCGGAAAAGACCAAGCCCGTAGACCGGCGACCAGTCTTCCACTCGGAGTAGTCTGCGGTGTCGGCAAGCATGGTCCATAGCAGCGGCACGGCGGGTGCATAGGCCATCTTGGCGAAGATGTTGATCACGTAGAAGAGAATGATGTCCTTCTCCCCTGGAAGGAACAAAAGCATAAAGAATGCACCGGAAATGATACTACTACCCAAAAAGGTATTGCGCTTGCCAAATTTCTTGGCGAGTGGCTTGGACAGCGGAATCACGACGATCAATGCGATGGTACTGACCACATTGAAGAGCTGTACATTCTCTTCCTGACCGAGGTAATACTTGAAATAGTAAGCGATCGTAAGGTTTTGCAGGGCGAACATGACAAACGACACGATACCCACGAAGAATAGAATGAGCCAGGGCCGGTTCTTGATCAGGTTCTTGAAGTCCTCCTTCAACGATGATTTCTGCTCTGCAGGAGGCTTCACCCGCTCCTTCGTAGAGGTAAAGGTGATCATGAAGAGCACAAAACTGATGGCTGAAAACAGGATGAGTGTCATCTGGTAGCCATCGGCATCGTTGCCTTTTCCGAAGAACTTGGCAAGTGACAGCGCCGTTCCCGTAACAATGAGCTGGCCCGCAAAGGCAAATACAAATCGATAGGAATTCAATCCTGCCCTTTCCAGGGAATTGGCTGTCATGACCGCCCCCAGTGAAGAATATGGCAGATTGATGGCCGTGAACACCGTCATCAGTAGCAGGTAGGTCGTACCTGCGTAAATGACCTTGCCTGTGGGTCCGAGGTCCGGTGTGGTGAAGGTCATCACCGCCAGAATGGCGTATGGCAGTGCCATCCAAAGAATATAAGGTCGAAACTTACCCCAGCGGGTGTTGGTGCGGTCGGCAATAACCCCCATGATGGGATCGCTGACCATATCCCAAAACCGCGCTATCAGCATGATCGTACCAGCCGCAGCCGCTGTAATCCCAAATGTATCGGTATAGAAGATCAGGATCCAGAAACCTACCATATCCCACACAAAGTGAGAAGCGGTGTCTCCGAGGCCGTAGCCGACTTTCTCCCTGAAGGAGAGCTTGGTAGCGATCTTATTCATACTGAGGGGGGTTAGGTTCGTTTATCTATTTTCCAATCTTTCAATTTACAGGGAATTGATATACAATGCGGTTCACACGACCCGAACGTGCAAAAATCTCCTTGCTGATGGCTTCCGGAATTTCATTGGTGGCAATCTCCTCCTCCTGGCCGTCCTGGCTGTGAATTGAAATCTTCTGTTCGCTAGCTGCCTGGTAGATGACCAGCACCTGGCAATAAGTGAAGGCCAGCTGGCCAGCGTCAAGATTGATCTGCTGGCTGGTACCATGAACGTCAAAATAGGTAAATACTGAAGCTTCCGGCACGAGTTCCTCAGAATGAAACAATATCGGATTAAAGTGGATTTTACCCTCTTCAACACCAATACCCAGTTCTGCCCATCGGTTGAGCACATCTTCCTTCACTTGTCCGGTCATGCCCGGCTGCTGGGCACCTTTGCTTCCCGGAGTGTGGGAATAGGGATCAGTAGGGAATGCTCCGTAGAGCTCAGGAGATTTGTTGATACCAATCCCGGCCCGAATCTCATAGTAGTGATCCATCAGCTTGCCCATGACCTTAGAGCCGGCATACTCCGGTCCGGCCCAATAGATGTTTTCTTGTACCGAAAGTAATAGCTTGGATACCATGTGCCAGTAGATGCTGCCCAGTCCTTCGTAGCCAAAGAAAGTTCCGCTACGACCGGTGAAAGACTTATGATCAAACATTTCCTCAAACACACCCAGATAGGCGTCGTACTCAGCCTGTGCAAGCGATCCGAAAGCTTCAGTAGCCTTCAGGTGATCCAGGGCTTCACGTACATCATTGGCATTGTGGAAGTTGCCATTGAAATGATAATGGCCGTCTTCATCCTTCGAGATCAACGAAGCATCGGAGGCTTTCAACAGGGCTGCTGCAAGCTTGGATCCACTCACAAAACTTTCCGGGATATGATTCTTCTCCAGAAACTTGGGCAACTCCCGGTTGGGGTACAGCATGTAGCTGAATTGATCCTCCCGATAGATGGCACTGGCCTTCAAGGCATCCAGCACCTCGAGCGCCTCAGCTGCCGACAGTAGGCCCGCCGAAAGCACAGCTACCTGACCTTCCAGCATCTCGTACAGATAGGAAATTGTCAGCTTCTGTCCCTGGAATTGGATGATGTTGTACGCGTGGTACAAGCCATCGGCACGTTTGTTGGCTCGTATACTATGGTCTACGTAGGCCAGAGCTACATCAAAGAATGCCCCAAGGGAATTTCCATCGACTGCAGACTGCATACCATCAAAGCCGTGATAGGCTTTGGCCCGGTACGTCTCGCCCAAACGACCCAGGGCATCCACAAATACCTTGCGTTGCTCATCCGAGAAAGCACCGTCAAGCTTTGCCTTGTGCTCCTCAAACACGCCATGAATACCATGCAATAAATCGGCTACCGGCGCATTCAGATCGTATGCTGTTCCCGGATCTGAGAATAGTTTCTTGCAGAAAGTCAAATACCTTCGAACGTAGTACAAGGTGACCATAGACACTCCATTGCCCACAAGGGCATTGTTGGCGTCGTTCCATTCGGGTCTTTGTGTATTGAGCCAAATACCAGCTTCCGGCACAAAATTGGAAAGCTTTGTGAGCAATGTCAGTAGTAATTTTTCTGTAAGGTTAGACCTGATCAGCTCACCCTGAGCATCCCTGACCAGCTTACCATCCCCCCCTATCTCATCGACGATGGCTTGAATCTTATGCTCTGCGTCATCATCAAAGTCGATGGTGTCCTGCGGATCTCTTACAATTTCGTCGTACCATTTGATGCGGTATGGCACATTCGCATACACGAATTCAGGTCTTGACAACAGTTCCTGAAAGGCCCCAGCGGCATGCGCCTGTGCGAGCTCCATGAGTTTCAGGAGGTAAATGATCTGATGATCACCCCAATATCCAATGTACGACCAGGGATCATCAGGTTCAATGACTTCCCAATCAATGCCTTCACGCGAAATGCGATAGGGGTTGTACCCGTCTATCGTTGAAGCATTGACGAATTTTGCGATCATGGAAGTCAGAAATGCCGGGAAAGAAAGGCTTAGCGCTTCCCAGTTCTGGAAAATATCCCGCCAGTTGCCTTGGTAATTCCGCAGCTTGGCGCCATCCTCACGGCGGGTTTCGATCGAAAACTTGTTCCACGGCCGGCTGGGATCACCATGCCTTCGGCTAAAGGTCAACGGAAGGTATTCGTAGCACAACCTTGCGATGTCTGCATCTCCGACAGCCTGTGCTCGCTTGAGCAAGTCATTGTAGTCCAATTCATCCTCCAGCGACTGGAAGAAATCTGTTCGGTCAACGAGGGGTGCATTCATCTGCTCGGCATACTCCAACAGGTCCGACTTCTCCACCCGGTATTGGTCATCGAAGATGCCACCACGCATGATGTTAAATAAGACATTCGAGTAGTGTCGACCCACGCTCAATTTGTCGTTGGTAAGTTGCAGCCCATCAGCCATGCCTACTAGTTGCAGGAGTGACTGCGTACCTTTTTCGATATCCTCATCCAGTGATGCAATCAATGCTGCAGCATCGCCTTTCAAGACCTTCATCAGGTTGTGAATGGCGGCGTGATCCTGATTTACCTCTGCAACCAGATACCAGTGTGCATCAGCCTGTGGTGCCAGGTCCAGCGTGGTTTGGATGAAGTAGGATCCCGGTTCGGCTTTGACATCCGTTTCGGTAGTGAGGTCCAGTCCCTTACGGAAATGGCGAAGTTGCAACCCTGAAAGCAAGTGACAATCAACCTGGGCACCTGCACTCCAAACAGTAGTGGCTTTGAGGGCTTCACTTGGCTCCGCCTTGTCCACAATCATAGAGCTCAGGGCAAATATGCCCAAGCCGGAGGCTGCATCCAGTTCATTTCGCTTGTAAGCATGAGCTAGGTTACTACGCAGGTTCTGCAAACCTGTACTGACTCCGTAAGGCACGAGGTTCTGGATACCATCGAGCACGCGCAGATTCAAGTTTGCTTCTCCCAGATTCGTGATTTCGCTCCGCTTCACCAACCCATATTGCTCCGAAAAGCGCCATGAGTACTGGAATTGCAAGGCCAGGTCATGATTGATTTCTTCAAAGATGATTTTGGTACCCGCCACATTTTTGTAAAGATTCCTACTGACCGTGTAGACTCCGGCATAGCGCTCAGAAAAGGGTTCCCACAGCCGCCGGTCTGATCCGGCTCCACTTTGTATGATGGTCTTGCTACCTGTGGTCTCCGAAGACTCTGAGATCTTGTCATCTGTGTAGTAAGGAAACAATGCCGATTCCTCATTCCTTCGGCCGGCAGACAGCCCTCCTGTCGTGGAAGTAAACAGCCAAAGATCTGAGTGGCTGACCAAACTGATGAAGAATGGTCGCATCAGATCATAGTTCGATATTTTGTAGAAATCTTCTCCGTCGAGCTTGACATACGCTCCCGCCACGGAATCCGACTGTTGTTTTAACAATAGATCGCCAGCATACATATTTTGGGCACTCATAGTTGGTTAGTGAATTGAGGGGACAACATTAGTGTGAATCGCCTGACCTTCAAAACAGATCATCACTTTCGTCACTTAATATATTGGCTTTTTTTAATTTATTGATTTCAACCCCCCGCTAATTTGGAGGAAAATGGATATCACGGGGGCAAATTGAGTTTTTCGGTCCATTCCGTTGGATTATTCTGAGAAACCTGACGATCCACCCTCTCATCTGTAGCCAAAGGCTTTTCAGGCGGCAAGGCGCGAACTGCTCAGCCTTCACCCCGCCAGGTGATCTATGGATTCGTCTTCGCACTATCTTCAATGGTCGGCGACAAAGGGGCTCAGGGGACTTGTCCGAATACGATACCCTTTCTTGACGAATTCGTCGACCTTCTTTTTCATGCAAGGGGCTAGTTTCATCACATCAAAGCCTAAAGCATTTGCTTCATGGATTACCCGACCTACACCCGGCGGATTGCGTACCTTAAATCAGTCCTTGAAAAAGGTTGGCCCAGCTCTCCCCAGACCCTCGCCACAAGATTTTCATGTAGCAAACGGACCGTGCGTAGAATGATCAATACCTTACGCGCCGAAGGCCTGGACATAGGATACGACCGAAGCACGTCGAAGTATTTTCTGCGGAAATAGCCCACGGACAGAATTTGTCCGCGACAGAAAATTGCTTAGGGGAATAATTAATTCAAACTAAGCAATCATGAAATTAATAACCTTCCTTTTTACCCTTCCTTCTTGTTGTTGGCTGCTTTCTTGCCAGGAATCAACAGAGGCCAGTTCAGGCACCGACACCCAAGTTTCCCAACTGAGTCTGGCCGCAATCGAGCGTATTCTCGAGGATTTTGATCCTATGTTCCAAAGTCTGACCGGCAGCGCAGACGACCTGGAATACCTTTCCTACGAAATGGTTGCTGACCTTGAAACAGGCGCCATAACACTACTGAATTTCAGGCGAGCGTCCTTATTCCCGATAGCTGGTGTTGAGGAATATGCACGACTTGCTACAGTTTACACTGTCGAATGTAACAACGGGGAAACGACAATTTGGACAAGGGAATGCAACGGAAAATTCTCCTGCGGTAACTTGATTAAGAATTGCCTGGAGCAGGGGGGTTGCGCAATGGTCTGTGAGAGTCCCAGTAGCTTTGAGGACATCAGAGAAAATGACTTGCTTGTACTGAACGACCTCAACGTGAGTGAGCACTACATCGACATGTTACTGAACCTACCTCCCATCGACTTGCAGCGGGCCGCTCAGACCGGCACCGTGGTATCTGTCCAGCTCTATCGGCTATTGATGGGCGGTTGAGTCGAAGGGCAAACGAGCGCTTCAAGCTAGCCTTTGGGTAACCCACACTGAAGCAATCCGACGATCTGAGCAATTTACAAACAAGAAAGATCCGCACCCACCCACTGTTCTTTCAATACTTCTTCTTACTTTTGCGGTCTATTTTTCGGAATAGGAAATATTAAATTTATTATGAACAGAAATTACGAGACAGTATTCATTTTAACTCCCGTTTTGTCTGATGCTCAGATGAAGGATACTGTTGAAAAATTCAAAAAAGTTCTTACCGACAATGGCGCGAAAATCGTCAACGAGGAGAACTGGGGCTTGCGCAAGCTGGCCTACAACATCCAGCACAAGACCACTGGATTTTACAATCTTTTTGAATTTGAAGCAGCTCCTGAAGTAATTGCAGCCCTAGAGACAGAATACAGAAGGGATGAGGCGGTCATGAGATTCTTGACCACAGCACTGGATAAGCATGCATTGGCTTATAATGACAAGCGAAGAAAAGGCGCATTTAGAAAAGACAAAAAAGAGGAAGCAGCAGCATGACACTTCAAAACGAACCCATCAACCGCGAACAGCGGAAGAAGAAATATTGCCGATTCAAGAAGAATGGCATTAAGTACATCGACTACAAGGATGCGGATTTCCTGCTGAAGTTCGTCAATGAACAAGGCAAAATCCTTCCAAGAAGAATCACAGGTACCAGCCTGAAGTATCAGAGAAAGGTAGCCACCGCTGTGAAGCGTGCCAGACACCTGGCTTTGATGCCTTATGTAGCTGACTCTCTTAAATAATTCATTACCATGGAAATCATATTAAGAGAAGACATTAAAGGCCTTGGTTACAAGAATGACACGGTAACCGTGAAGCCTGGGTACGGTAGAAACTACCTGATCCCGCAAGGCAAAGCAATCCTTGCCAACAAATCCAACCGCAAGATGATTGACGAGAATATTCGTCAAGCAGCTCATAAAGCCGAGAAAGCTTTGAAAGATGCCCAGGACATTGCGGCCAAGATTGGCGACATGACGATCGAAATCAAAACCAAAGCTGGCGAAAGCGGCAAGATCTTCGGCGCGATCACTGCGTTGCAAGTGTCTGACGCCCTTTCAACGAAGGGTTTTGACATCGACAGAAAGAAAGTTTCATTTGCCAGCAGCATTAAGCAACTGGGTGAGCACACTGCAGTGCTTGACCTTCACAAAGAAGTGCATCATGAGATCACTTTGAACATTGTGGCTGAATAGCTGTTGAGTAAGAAATACCACGGAACCCCGGGCACTGTTGTCCGGGGTTTTTTGTTTGATTGCGTATATGTTCAAACTCTCCTTTGACGTTCATCCCCTTTCGGAGTCATTCACGCAAGAGCAATCGGTCTTGCTCCTGGGATCGTGTTTCTCCGAAAACATGGGTCAGAAGTTTGAAGCGCACAAATTCACGGCTCTCACCAACCCATTCGGAACCATCTACAATCCCCTATCGATATTCAGAAACCTTCGCTTAAGTCTGGAGCAAGGGGATCAATCCAATCACCGGATCACCGAGCATGCCGGAGTATTCTATTCATGGGATACGCATTCCGCCATTTCCAGCCTCAACGCAACCGAACTCGCGTCGAACCTGGATCGCGTTTACGCCAACACAGGGAGCTTCTTTGAATCCGCCGATTGGCTTATCATCACCCCTGGAACCGCCTGGGTTTACGCCCTGGAAGACTCCGCAGAGATCGTCGCTAATTGCCACAAACACCCTCAACACACCTTCCGCAAGCGGTTATTGACTACCGAAGAAATCATGGAAGCCTTCCAAGCGACTCATGCTTTGCTCCAAGCGGCTAATCCAAATGTGCAAATACTCTTCACTGTGAGTCCGGTCCGACACATCCGGGATGGATTGGTTGAAAACAATCAAAGCAAAAGCATCTTGCTCACCGCGGTACATGAGATTATCGGTCAAAACCCGAATTGCCATTACTTTCCTGCCTACGAGATCATGATCGATGAACTGCGGGACTATCGCTTTTATGCGGAAGACATGATTCACCCATCTCAACAAGCCATTGATTACATTTGGGGAAAGTTTGTGAAAGCCGCTTGCACACCCGATACGCAGCAATTTCTTAGTGAATGGCAAAAGATTCGGGCGGCACTAAATCATAGGCCTTTTCATCCCCAATCGGAAGCACACCAGCAGTTTCTCAAGGTCACGCTTTCCAGGCTGGAACGGCTGTCGAATGTAGTGGATGTACAAGCGGAAATCGCAACGCTAAAAAATCAAATCGACCCTTGACAAGAGTACTCAACATAATGGCCCTGGTGGTTTTCGCAGCCTCCTGTCAAAGCCAAATCAATGAAAGCATGAACAAGATTCCTGATGGCAAGAACAGGCTCGCACTGGCGAGCAGTCCCTATTTGCGACAGCACGATAAAAACCCGGTAGATTGGTATGAATGGGGAGATGAGGCTTTCGAGAAGGCAAAGGCTGAGGACAAACCTGTACTGGTCAGCATTGGCTATTCTTCATGCCACTGGTGTCATGTCATGGCCCATGAATCTTTTGAAGACAGTTCGGTGGCGCAAATCATGAATGACAACTTTGTCAACATCAAGCTGGACCGTGAAGAAAGACCAGATATCGACCAGGTATATATGGATGCAGTCCAGGCCATGGGGCTCAATGGAGGCTGGCCTCTCAATGTCTTTGTAACCCCGGATCAAAAACCTTTTTACGGCGGAACATATTTTCCGAAAAATAAATGGGTGGAACTTCTCACTGCCATTGACAAAGCCTTCGAAGAAAATCGGGAGAAGCTCGAAGCCTCGGCCGACAACTTTACCAACCACATTTCCTCCAGCGAGATCGAGAAATATGGTCTGACTGCCAATGAAACCCTACTCTCCAAAGAAGACTTTGACTCCAGCTTCGAAGCCCTTACGAAGCGGTTCGACAAGGTTTGGGGTGGCATCCAGAAAGCTCCGAAGTTCCCGATGCCCGCCACATGGCAATGGCTCCTGACCTACCACCTTGTTGCAGACAATTCGGAGGCCAGGGATCATTTCCTATTCACACTGGATCGGATTGCTCAGGGGGGCATCTATGATCAGATTGGTGGTGGCTTTGCGCGGTATTCCGTTGATGGTGAATGGCATGTCCCCCACTTCGAGAAAATGCTGTATGACAATGGCCAGTTGCTGAGCCTCTATGCCAAAGGATATATGCTGGAGCCAAAGCCTGCCTACCTCATGGTATTGAATGAAACCATTGAATGGCTTGAAAGAGAAATGCTTGACGAAACAGGAGGCTTCTACGCAGCACTGGATGCGGATAGTGAGGGTGTAGAGGGGAAATTCTACGTATGGGATAAGTCAGAAATCGAAGAACTCTTCCCTGACCACCACGAAATCATGAGCAAGTACTATGATGTCCGCAAAGAGGGTAACTGGGAGCATACTAATGTATTGCGAAGACTCCATGAAGATGAGACCCTGGCTGAGGCGCTCAACATCACGGTAGAGGAACTCGCGGTGATCATCGATCAATTTAAGAAAGGTGCCCTGGCCGCACGAGCCAAGCGCATTCGTCCTGGATTGGATAGCAAGATCCTTGCGGGCTGGAATGGCTTATTACTCACGGGCTTGTGTGATACCTATCTAGCAACCTCCAGTGCCGATGCCAAAAGACTATCGGCATCGCTAGCCGTATTCCTCAAAGATCAAATGATTCAGGATCAGCGCCTGATGCGTACGCATGGCCTTAATGTCGAGGGATTCCTGGAAGACTATGCCGCGGTCATTCAAGGATTCTTGAGGTACTACCAGGTCTTCTTTGATGAATCGTACCTTCGGCTTGCGAAGGACCTGACGGATAGGGTCATGGAGAAATTCTTTGATGATAGTGAAAACCTGTTCTTTTACACCAGCAATGACGCGGAGGCACTCATCGCAAGAAAAAAGGAGATATTCGACAACGTCATCCCCTCTTCCAACGCCATTATGGCAAGGAATCTCTATGAACTGGGCATCATCTATGACGATCAGCAATACCTGACCACACATGAGCAGATGATGAGTCAGGTTCGGGACTTCATCAAGAAAGATCCGGAGTTTATGTCGTACTGGGCAGCACTGTCAAATCAAAAGCTGAAGAAGCCCATTGAGATCAGTATTGTAGGGCCCCAATCCGCCGAAATGGCCCGAGTTTTCCTCAAGGACCTTAGACCCAACCAACTGGTAATGGCCTCCAACACAGAGAGTAATCTCCCTTTGATGGAGTACAAGACCACGACGGAAGGCAATACAACCATCTACGTTTGCTCTGAGAAGGTATGTCGACGTCCGGTAACAGAGGCATCTGCTGCCTACGATGAAATTGCCCTACTAGATCGTTGATAGTCGATTGCTCGTCGCAGAAGTAATACTGCCCTTACCCCTTCCAGGTACTTTCTCCTATGCTGTGCCTGAGGAATTGACCCCGCACGCCAAAGCCGGGCACCGGGTGGTGGTATCCTTTGGAAGGTCGAAGTTCTTGACCGGGGTCATACTGGAAACGGAGGATCGAACGACAACCAGGGACCTTAAGCCCATTCTCGAAACACTCGATGAAACCCCGATAGTACTGCCCTATCAATTTGAGTTCATGAAATGGATGGCCTCCTACTACATGTGCAGTCTGGGCGAGGTGCTGCAAGCCGCGTTGCCATCGGGCTTCAAGTTGTCTTCAGAGTCCCTGGTAACGATGAATCCGCTCTTCGATATCGAGGAGGGAATTCTCACAGAGGAGGAGATCTGGCTACTCCGTCGGTTGCAGGAAAAGGATGTACCTGTTCAGGAAATTCACAGGATCACCGGCATTGATCACCCCCTGAGATTCATTAAATCCCTTCAGCAACGAGGCATCATTCACATCATCGAGAAGGTACGTGAAAAGTACACTCCCAGGACCGAAAGAAGGGTAAGACTGCATACGGACTACCTGTCCGAAGACGCGCTTGACCATTTACTTCAAAAACTAGAGAAAAGTCCCAAGCAGGTAGATGTACTGGTGAGTTACCTGACCGAGGTGCCTATCATCCAGAACCCCGCAAAGAATGAAAACGGCATTGCCAAATCCCAACTGGTTGCCAGTGGGGTTAGCCCTTCCTCAGTAAAGACGCTGATCAACAATGGCGTACTGGAAGAATGGAATGAGGTAGTCGATCGATTCGCTGCCGGGGATGATTCGGGAAATACCCTTCCCGACCTCACACCAAGCCAGGAGCTGGCGCTTCAGCAGGTGGTCACCGGCTTTCAGCAAAACAAACCAGTACTACTCAAGGGTGTGACGGGTAGTGGCAAGACCGCCGTCTACATGAAACTGGTAGAAGAAGTCATTAACAATGGAAGTCAGGTCCTGTTGTTACTTCCGGAAATCGCACTCACGACCCAGATCATTGGTCGGTTTCGGGCCGTCTTTGGCCATCGTTTTGGTGTGTTTCATTCCAAGTTTTCAGACAATGAACGTGTTGAGGTATGGAAGAAGTGCCTGAAGGGCGAATTTGATTTCGTCATTGGCGTGAGGAGCGCCTTGTTCTTGCCGATGGAAAAGCTCTCCCTGGTAATTGTAGATGAAGAGCATGAGACAAGCTACAAACAGCAAGATCCGGCCCCTCGGTACAATGCCAGGGATGCCTCGGTGTATCTAAGCCACTTGAAAAAAGCCAATGTACTACTCGGTAGTGCTACACCTTCTTTCGAATCCTATACCAACGCGCTGGAGGGCAAGTACCACCTGGTAGAACTAACAGACCGCTACAATCAACTACCTCCACCCCCGATGCACCTCGTCGACATGAGTCGCGAGAAGAAAAAGAAATTGTTGAAAGGTAGCTTTTCTTCAGTACTGCTGGAGGCCATACGTAGTGCCATTGATGATGGGCAACAGGCCCTGCTCTTTCAGAACCGCCGAGGCTATGCACCCTTCCTGCTGTGTGACAACTGTAGCCACTCTCCCAAATGTCCAAACTGCTCGGTGAGCCTCACCTATCATATCTACAAAAACGTCCTCACCTGTCACTATTGTGGGTATCATGAATCCATGGTCGAGCAATGCGACAATTGCATGGAGGGCACATTCCGTACCATCGGCATAGGCACCGAGAAGATCGAAGAAGAGCTGCAGATCTTGTTACCCGACTTGCAGATACAGCGCATGGATCTTGACAGCACACGCAGTAAATATGCTTACCAGGACATCATCGATAGGTTCGAACAAAAGCAAATCGACGTTCTGGTAGGCACCCAGATGATCAGCAAGGGTCTGGATTTCGACGATGTGGCATTAGTTGGGGTCTTTGATGCGGATCGCATGATTCACTTTCCGGATTTCCGATCACACGAGCGGGCGTTTCACCTGATTACACAGGTAGGCGGGCGTGCTGGTCGTAAGGAGAAACAAGGCATCGTACTGATCCAAACCAATGATCCGGACCAACGTGTATTGAGACAAATCCAGCAAATGAATTACGAGGGATTCTACCAGGATCAACTGCGCGAACGAAGAAATTTCAGGTATCCTCCCTACTACCGGCTCATCTCCATCACCATTCGTCACAAAGAGAAGAATGTCGCACGTGAAGCCAGTGACCAATTGTCCTTTGTCTTGAGAAAAAACCTCAATGATATGGCTTCACATACTATTGAACCTATCGTATCCAAAATCAGGAATTTCTATCGTTATCAAATCATGATCCGACTCCCCAAAGAGCAAATGAACCTCGCAGGAGCCAAGCAATTCCTGCAATCTTCCCGAGATACGTTATTAGCTTTGCCAGCTTTCAAAAGTGTAAGGATTCATTTTGACGTAGATCCCCTATGAGGTTTTCGTGGTTGGTTTTTGTGGGATGGCTAATGCTGACGGCTTGTTCGGAATGCGAAGAATGTGAGCCTTCGGTTTCGGCTCCACGAACGTCATTTATTTTTATCAATGGCAAGTTGCTGGCCATCTACAACGACAGTCTGGCCCAGACAGCCACTGAGCGGACAGCGGCTAACACCGAAATCGACTCGTTGACCATCGATAATCTTACGCTGAGTGACAGCCTGGAATCCATCGTCGTGCTCCTGGACTCAGGTTTTATCGAGTTTCGGGAGGACTCGATGCTTCTGGAAGCGGAAATTGCCTTCAACCAAAATCAGATTGATTCGATTCAACTGATCAGTGATTCGCTGAGCACCGAGATCAGCAACTTCCAGGCCGAAATTGACCTGATCGAAAGTGGTACCATCCTGTTAGATACCGCGACGAACTTATTGACTGGATCTTTCCTGACTTTCGAAGATTCCGCGGAAGTCTACGGCCTACCCCTGGAGATTTCGTCAGCTGAAATGCCCTATCAATTCTCTATTGCCAATCGCCAATATCTGGTCAACCTGACCTATGAGACGATCCAGGAATTGAATATCGAGCGAGAAGTGGTAGTGAGGGCACTAAACCTGGGAGTGAGCAGTCATACCTTTGATTCCCTAACTATAGTATGTACAACCAGTGAATGTTTTAGCAATGAGGCTGGCGTCTTTTGTTTTTTTTAGTCTCCTGGTATTGAGTGGTTGGTGTCAGGACTCCCTGGCCAATGCTGCCTCTGACAGCACTGCATTTGCACAAGCCTCGACCGCCGTTGGCATTGCGGATAGCTCCAAAGTTCCCAAGCGGCCATTCAACCTCGCCCTGCACATAGACTATGGTAAGATCCTTACCCTCCCCTTCGACTTCGAAAATAAGTACGAGGGAGGTGTCGCGCTTGAAATCTTTGAGAACATTGCCGTCGTAGGAGAATTTGGCTTCTGGGACAAGGATGCTGACCAGGCGATTGAAAACGGATCCTACAACTCGACGGGAACCTATTGGCGGCTGGGTGCTGGGTTCAACTTACCTTTCAATACCCCTGGCAGTCAGATAGGTTTCGGCTTTCGATATGCCGAAAGCACCTTCGATGATGAAGGGTCTTTCCAGATCGAAAGCGCTGATGACCTCACTGATCCTTTCACCGGCAGCTTCACGCGACAAGATCTAAGCGCCTCATGGTTGTCCGGCGTGCTCACTTCAACCGGGCCCCTGAAACTCAAAAAGAAGGTAGCGGAGTCGCCTCTCAACCGACTCTTTAAAATCGGTGTACAGCTGCGTTGGCGATTCCTTCGGTCCTATGATCGGACGCTC
The DNA here is from genome assembly GCA_965601475.1 of Cyclobacteriaceae bacterium. GTDB lineage: Bacteria > Bacteroidota > Bacteroidia > Cytophagales > Cyclobacteriaceae > JAWPMT01. The sequence goes on from OZ271832.1 coordinate 6,090,321, forward strand.
TCCGATACCGACCCCATCGAGGTATACACTATTCCGGGATACGGCCGCACCCTTTCGGACAATACCCTGGCCATCAACTTCTTCGTCAGATTCTATCCGCTAGGCTACTGACCCTCTCCTTCATACTGATCGAAGGCTGCGTCGACCGGCTCCCAGAGTTCGATTTTGTTGCCTTCCGGGTCCATGATATGTACAAACTTGCCATACTCATATGAGGCAATCTCATCCAACACTTGTACGCCTGAAGCTTTTAGTTCCTTCACCAGATCCTCAATACCCTCCACACGGTAGTTGATCATATACGATTTTTCGGAGGGCTTCATCTCTTCAGAGTCGCTACTGAACACGCTCCATTGGAGGTAAGCAGCTTTGTCAGGATCCTCTGCCTGCCGGGACTTGAACATATGACCATATTGATCTGTGGCGAATCCTAGATTTTCCGTATACCAGTTCTTGAGTTTCGTGGGGTCTTCTGCCTTGAAGAAGATTCCACCAATTCCAGTGACTTTACCCATATCATTTTTTTCCAAAGGAAAGGAATTGCACCATTGATTTAGCAGTATGAGGTGGCAACATCAACAAAATCACCCGAAAGTATGAAGGTGATGCGGAAGTTGGTCAAGCCCTCTGGAATACGGAAACGGTATTTCATCTGTGTTTTAGCATTCCTGGGATCCAGGAAAGGTGTTTCACGCATGTTTCGACCTTCCTGGGCTTCAGGAAAGGAGTTTCATCCATGTTACGGCTTTCCTGAGTCTCAGGAATGGTGTTTCATCCATGTTTCAAGCTCCCTGGGCTCCGGGGAAGCAGTTTCATCCATGTTTGAGGTCTCAGATGGTTCCAGACGAACTGTAGGCCAAACGGCAGGAGGTTCGGAGGTTATTCCTGAAAAAATTCATAGAGCGAAGGCAAATAGAGGTTGAGCCAGCCTTCCTTTATGTCTTCGTAGTCCTCCTCCGGAATATTGGTATGTCTGATCTCCATTGACGTTCCCTCCCCGTCTTCATGGAGTTTAATAGTGACGACGGACTCGTCGGTAGTGCCTTCAAAATACCACCGCTGTTGGATCTTTTTGTTTTCTTCGAAAGCCAGGTTCTCCCCGACAATGGATTCATCCCACATCGAAAACTCCGCTCCAACGGAAGTGGACATTTCAGCCTTCTCCCCAGTCCAGAGTTGGATGGCCAGTGGGTTGGTCAATGCCGCATAGACATCGGCTCTTGGGGCTGGTAGGTAGAAGTACTTTTTAAAATCCGGCATAATTCGGCAAAAATTCTAATCACTAAGGGATCAAGCAAATATCCGGCACACTATTTGGTATTCAATCCGCAGGTAAAGAACACAAAAGAATAATCGGATCATGAAAAAATTTGCGCTTTTAGGTTTAGTCCTGTGCCTGTCACTGGCCACTTATGCACAGAAACCTTCCAAAATAGAGAAACTGATTTCCTCTAAAACGAAATGGACCGTTCGTGACGTCAAGAGCAGACGCCCGTACTTCGAAATTGGCGAAATGCTGAAATTCAGGGTGGATGGCACTTTCTACCACGAGCGAAACAACTACGCTAAACTTGGTGGAACCTGGACAGTAGGCAGTAAGCTACTGCTGGTGTATGATTCCTTTACAGAGGAACGCAGGCGCCTACCCTACGAATACAAAATCAAGACCTGGGATGGCGACGGTGTCGTCTTGAAGTACCGAAATCGTAATAACAAGAAAGAAAAGGTCTATTTGAAATAGGGGGATCATAAGGCGCAATTTTTTCGTAGTAGTTACGAACAACTCAAAATAAAATTACTATGAAAAAGTTTACGCTTTTAGCTCTGTTATTCCTTGCCTTTAGTCACTTACAAGCCCAAACGGAACAAGGCCGAATTCTTGCCGGAATAGGTTCAAATATCAGTTTTTCCAGTACGAGCTTTCAGGGGGAGGACGAAAACACCAATACCTTTGGACTGAGCTTGCGAGGCGGTTATTTCGTGATTGACGATCTTGTTGGTGGTCTCACGATTTCCTATTTCAACAGCTCGCATGGAGATTTCTCGACTAACACCTTCAATGTTGGTCCCTTTGCAAGGTATTACGTCGAGCAGTTTTTTCTAGGTGCTGGCATCGTCTTCTCAGAAGGAAGCACCGAATCTGACTTTGGAGATACGGATAGGTCTGGCAATCAATTCAATATTGAGCTGGGCTATGCGGCCTTCATCAATGATCACATCTCTGTAGAGCCGCGCCTGGATTACAGCATCGGTGGTGGCGACTTCGATGGTAACGATGTGTTCACTGTTGGGGTAGGCTTCGCCATCTATCTGCCCTAAAACCAAAAACTCGTTAGAATCAGGCCTTCACTTGCTGATGGCCTGTTTTAAATCTCCCACTCGTCGTTGAGTCGGCCTATGGCGTGATGGCCTGTCAGGTCGAACTGGCATGGCACGATGGAAACATAGTTATTGGCAATGGCCCATTCATCATTGTCCTCCCCTTTGTCGTGGTTCAGGAAATTCCCAACCATCCAAAAGTACTCCTGCCCATGCGGATCGATACGTTTGTCAAAGTCCTCCTCCCATCGGGCATGCGCCTGACGGCATATCTTCATCCCCTTGATAGGTTCATTCTGTGCCGGAGGTATGTTGACATTGAGGGCAATCCCCTTAGGTATACCATTGGCGATGGCCTGCTTGACGATATCGGCAATATATATGTCTACGTGGTCGATATTGGCTTTGGGGCTGTAATCGCACAATGAAAAACCAATGGCTGGTGTACCTTCAATGGCCCCTTCAATTGCCGCACTCATTGTACCTGAATACAACACGCTGATGGAGGTATTGCTACCGTGGTTCATGCCACTGAGCACCAGGTCAAACTTCTTGCCATCCAGGACCTGATGCTTCGCCAGCTTCACACAATCGGCGGGTGTACCGCTACACTCATAGGCCTCTATTTCGCCAAAAAGGTTGTTCCTTCTCAGCCTTAATGGTTCTCCCACGGTAATGGCGTGGCCCATTCCCGACTGAGGGCTATCAGGAGCTACTACAATCACTTCTCCTAATGGTGAAGCGATTTCAACCAGTTTTCGAATTCCTCGGGAGGTTATTCCGTCGTCGTTGGTGATAAGGATCAGCGGATGACTATTAGACATACAGTTCTTTCTTCAAGGGACCAAAGAAGCATTGAACATCCAGAAAAACCAAAATCAAATGGAATTATAAAATGCGGTAATTCGAACCAGGTCAGGAGCTGTATTACTTCTGAGTCGATTTTGTCGAATGTAGTCTTTCACCCGATCGGATTTATCCCTCATTATATCGAGAAGTTTGCCCTTCTTACCACTATATGGGGTGATTTTGCCCTTTTTGTCCACAAAAAAGAAGGTCTGTGACAGTCGGTCCCGGCGAATTCCTGAATAGACTGAAGTCCCAACGGGTACTGTTTCCTGGACGATGGCCTCTCGTGCCATCAAAGACAGATTGCCTTCGTAGAGCAGTTCGAAGATAATGGGCGTCTCGTAATCAGTTTTTAGCCGATAAGGGATAGAGTAGAACTGCCGATAGTTGTCAAGGACCTCATCAAAAATATTGAAGTAGATCACCTGGTAGCTAGAGAGGGTCCTGATCACAGTCTTGTTGTAAAACTGGATCGTGTTGTTGTCCATATCATACTTGATCTTACCTCTTAGAGTGTCGCCCTTGGACGTAACCAGGAAACCATCATGCCAGACGTCCGTTGAGAGCTGTGCTCGGGACAGGAAGCACGAGAGCACTAAGAAAAGAATCACAAAACTTCTCATTCTTCATTCAATATTTCATGCCCCATTTTGTCTCGTTTCGTCTCCAGGTATTTGATGTTATGCTCATTTGGATTGATTTCAATAGCGACATTCTCTACAATTTCCAGGCCATAACCCAACAGACCGATCCGTTTTTTTGGATTGTTGGTAATTAATCGGAGTTTGGTGACGCCGATGGCCCTCAGTATCTGGGCACCAACACCATAATCCCGCTGATCCATTTTGAATCCTAGTTTCAGGTTCGCTTCTACCGTGTCAAGCCCCTCTTCCTGAAGCTTATAGGCTCTCAGTTTGTTGATCAGGCCAATACCTCGCCCTTCCTGATTCATGTACAGCACCACGCCTTTCCCCTCTTTTTCGACCATGTCCATGGCTGCATGTAGCTGATTGCCGCAATCACAACGATAGGAATGAAAGATGTCTCCCGTCACACAAGAAGAGTGCACCCTGACCAAGACAGGCTCATCTTCCTTCCAGGTACCTTTGACCAGTGCCAGGTGGTTTTCTCCGGTAGTGATCTGTGTGAAAGCACGTAGTTGAAAATCGCCGTAGGCCGTCGGCATCTTGACATCAATCTCTTCTTTGATAAGCGATTCATTCTTCAGCCGGTATTCGATAAGGTCATTGATGGCCACCAGCTTCAAGCCAAATTTGTCGGCAATCTCCCGTAGGTCGGGTAATCGCGCCATGGAACCATCATCTTTCAGAATTTCGACAAGGACGCCCGCGGGCTCCAAACCGGCGAGACGAGCAAAATCTATCGCTGCTTCCGTATGGCCCGTTCTCCTCAGCACACCACCAGCCCTGGCTTTCAAGGGAAAGATGTGACCAGGTCTTCCGAGGTCTTCAGGCTTGGTCTGCTTATCTGCCAGGGCCTTGATGGTCTTAGCTCGATCGGATGTGGAAATCCCAGTTGTAGTTCCGTGTCCGAGCAGATCAACCGAGACAGTAAACGGGGTCTCATGAATGGCTGTGTTTTTGCCCACCATCAGGTCTAACCCCAGTTTTTGACAACGCTCCTCTGTGATAGACGCACAAATCAGGCCTCTACCCTCTTTCGTCATGAAATTGATAATCTCGGGTGTCACTTTTTCGGCGGCACAAATGAAGTCGCCTTCGTTCTCGCGGTCTTCATCATCCACTACGATGATGATCTCGCCATTGCGGATGGCTTCAATCGCCTCCTCTATACTGTCAAGCATATTTTTGGGTCTCTTTTCAGGGTAAACAATTATTTCGCGATGACGTTTCCCAAAATCGCAGCAATTTCCATTTCCATTCTCTTCAGGGACTCGATTTCTTCCAAAACCGCTTCTATTTCCTCTTCAGAGGCCACTTTGAGCTTCTCGCTTTCTTCACCAACAAGATGCTGTATAATGCGGAACTTCAGCCGCAAAATATTGGTAAATGCGAGGTTTTTCAGGTTTTCTGTTTCTCTGGGTACAGGAATATGGTATTTGGAGCTCCAGTTGTCACTGATTTCGTACTTGGAAGTGCTCAATTCCACGACTGCCTTCTTTACCTCTTCACTCCCATGATCCAACAAATATGTCGCATCTATTACCTTGCCTTCTGCAGCTTTTTCCCTGAATAGGGTCAGAATGTCGTTGTATACCTGGTGCTCGAATGCGATCCCATCAATCTCCGACAAAAAGTAATCCAACAAATACTGGTCTTCCTCATTCTGATTGATAATGAATTCGTTGCCGTAGTTAATCAGCACCCGGATGCTTTCCCGCTCCTGGTAGTATATGGTGGATACTTTTGGAGCTTCCGGCTCGGTGTCGAGAATTGGCAGGGGTGCGACATCCTGTTGGTGGGCATCCTTCCTCTTCTTTTTCCCTTTTTCAATCAGGAATTTGTTCTGCTCCATCACCAGCACGGACTCGCCTATATCCATCAGGCTTGCGCACTCCTTGAGGTACAGCGACCGCTTAACGGGGTCATTTACTTTGGCGATGGTCTGCACCATCTCCCGGATTGCATCGGATTTCTTGATGGGGTCATGCTGCACTTCCTCCAATAGCAGCCCTGCCTTGAAAAGGATAATGTCCTGCGTGTTCGACTCCAGAAAATGCTGAAAAGCGGAGGTGCCTAGTTGGCGTGCATAGCTGTCAGGGTCCTCACCGTCTGGCAAAGGAACGGCTCTTACATTGAGGTCTCCTTCCAGCAACATATCAATTCCTCTTAAGGAAGCGCGAATGCCCGCTGCATCACCATCGAAAAGCACGGTCACATTCTTGGAATAGCGCCCCATTAGTTTTACTTGCTCTTCGGTGAGGCTCGTACCAGAGGAGGAAACCACATTCTGAATACCCGTTTGATGCAGGGAGATCACATCTGTGTATCCTTCTACCAAATAACAATTGTCGAGCTGACGAATGTATTGTTTGGACTGGGCCAGTCCGTAAAGCACCTTGCTCTTGTTGTAGAGCTCGGTTTCCGGTGAATTGAGGTATTTGGGTTGCTTCTTCTCCTTGCTGAGCGTCCGTGCTCCAAACGCTATGACTTTGCCTGTGACATTGTGTATTGGAAATATCACCCGTCCTCGAAACCTATCATAGGTGCGATCTTCCTTTCTTACGATCAGTCCCGCCTCCTCCAGCAGATCCTCGTTGTAGCCTTTTTTAAGGGCAGTACGGTGAAAATGATCCCACGCCTCCAGTGTGTAGCCCAACTCGAAACTCTTGATGGTATCGTCGGTGAAGCCGCGCTCCTTGAAATAGCTATAGCCGATGGATTTTCCTTCGGGATGTTCATGCAACAGCTCCTGGAAAAACTTGGAAGCAAAACTCATGACGATGTACAAACTCTCGCGTTTGTTCTGTGCCTCCTGCATCTCGTCGGTCTGCTCTTCTTCTTCGACTTCTATGCCATACTTCCCTGCCAGGTATTTCAAGGCCTCAACATAGCCCAACCCATCCACCTCCATAACAAAAGTGATGGCGTCCCCTCCTTTTCCGGAGCTGAAGTCTTTGAATATACCCTTGGAAGGCACGACGTAGAAAGAAGGGGTCTTTTCGGACGTGAAGGGGCTAAGCGCCTTGTAACTGCTGCCGGATTTCTTCACATCGACAAAATCGCTGACTACCTCCAGGATATCCATCCTGCTTTTGATCTCATCAATGGTAGCTGGATTTATCATGCGACAAAATTAGTAGAACCAAGCCAGTATCTAGGTGTTGGGCAATCGTCGTGCTTGGGTCTTCAGCGACAAGAGCGCCATTAAAATACAGATGCTTTCGTCAGAATAACTTTAGCAGTTAAACTTGCAGACCCGAAATGGGGTTAGGCTATATAGACAAAAAAAGCATGGGAATATCTGAGAAGGCTGTATTGGATGCACTAAGGGAAGTACAGGACCCTGATTTGAAGAAGGACCTGGTTACATTGGGCATGATCCAGCACATTCGAATACAGGATCGTCAGGTGACATTCGACGTGGTGCTGACTACCCCAGCTTGTCCGCTGAAGGAATTGATACGCAAGGATTGCGAAAAAGCCCTGAAGAAGCATCTCGGGGATGATGTCCAGCTCGACATCAACATGACGAGTGTAGTTACCACCATACGGGATAGCGCACCTTTGCTTCCGCAGGTGAAGAATATTGTGGCTATTGCTTCCGGTAAAGGGGGTGTGGGTAAGTCAACCATTTCGACGAATCTGGCCGTGGCACTGGCAAAATCCGGCGCCAAAGTGGGGCTGATTGATGCAGATATCTTCGGTCCTTCCATTCCTACGATGTTCAATTGTGAATTCGAACAACCTGGCGTCGTGCAGGAGGATGGCAAGAACAAGATCGTGCCTATTGAGCAGTATGGCGTGAAGCTGATCAGCATTGGCTTTCTAACTCCTGCCGAAAATGCTGTCGTCTGGCGAGGGCCCATGGCCAGTTCAGCCTTGAAACAGTTCATTGGCGATACGAATTGGGGTGAGCTGGATTACTTGCTAATAGACCTTCCCCCAGGCACCTCCGACATCCACCTCACACTCGTACAAACGGTACCGGTGACAGGTGCGATTGTGGTAACTACTCCTCAGAAAGTAGCGATTGCTGACGCTCAGAAAGGCGTGGCCATGTTTCAGCAGCCTCAGATCAATGTACCGGTATTGGGCATTGTCGAAAATATGGCGTATTTCACTCCTGAGGAATTACCGGAGAACAAATACTACATTTTTGGAGAGGACGGCGGAAAAAACCTTGCTGAAAAGCACGATGTGGATTTCCTCGGTCAGGTGCCAATTGTACAAAGCATTCGCGAAAGTGGTGACAACGGATATCCTGCGGCAATGAAAGATGGAATTACCTCTGAAGCTTTCGCTAACTTAGCGTCAAATGTGGCTCGTCAGATTGCGATACGGAACGCCACGCAAGCAAAAACGGAAAAAGTGGAAATGAAGGTTTGATATGGATGATTTGCTGAAAGATCGAATAGAAAACGCGCTAGACACCATAAGACCTTATCTTGAGGCTGACGGAGGCAATGTGCGCATCCTAAAACTCGAGGGCGATACCTTGTATTTGGAACTTTTGGGCAATTGTGGCAACTGCCCGATGTCCACGATGACCTTAAAAGCAGGTGTGGAAGAAGCCATCGTAAGGGCCGTTCCTGAGGTCAAGCACGTTGAAGCGGTGAACATCACCTCTCCCGACGACCCAAATGCCAAGATGCCCTTCGCCAATACCCTATGAACAAACAATGAGATCCTTAACGATTCTCATTGTCCTTCTCCTCCTTATCCCTGATCTCATTGCCCAAAAGCGATGTGGATTTGATCACAAATCACATCAGGAGCCTGTTGAGTCATTTGAAAACTGGATCCTCCAGCTTAAGAAAAGCGCACATTCCAGGATAAGCATGGATGAAGTCCTGGTGATTCCAGTAGTTGTGCACGTCCTTCACAATGGTGAGCCACTGGGAATCGATGGGAATATCTCCGACGAGCGGGTATTTGGGCAAATCGACATTCTCAACGCCGATTTTGGTCGGACGAATGCTGATACAAGTCTGACCCCATTGGAATTCCGAACTGTCGCCGCCAACACGGCTATTCAATTTGCGCTTGCGCGACGGGACCCTGAAGGCTTGCCCACAAACGGGATCACCCGTATGCAGGGTGACCAGTCTTCTTACAATATCAACGAGGATGTATCACTCAAAGCCAATATCCAATGGCCCCCTGATGATTATCTCAATATATACGTGGCCAACCTTTCCGGGCTCATCGGGTGGGCAGAGTTTCCATTTTCTAATATTGGCGGAGTGCCAGACATCAACACTGACCCATCGCGGGATGGTGTGGTCATCGATCACCGGTTCTTTGGCGTCAACCCCAACACCGGTTCATTTGCCAGCTTTGGGCGTACCGCCACACACGAGGTGGGTCACTACCTCGGGTTGCGTCACGTTTGGGGAGATGGTGGCTGTGATGTAGATGATTTCTGCGAGGATACTCCTGCATCAAGGCTGAGCTACAGTGGTAGCTGTCCTGACACTGAGCAGTCGTCTTGCGAAAGCAATGACATGTATAGCAACTACTTATTTCTCACCGACGACGCCTGTATGAATATCTTCACGCAATGCCAAAAAGCGCGTATGAGAACGGTACTGGAAAACAGTCCTCGCAGGGCAAGTCTACTACTGTCTCGGGCTCTCAATACGCCTGTACAGGTGGCCAATGATCTGGGAATTCAACGGGTTCTGATGCCACCATCGGGGTCGTGTGACGAAAGTGTGACTCCAGCGATCATCGTCAGGAACTATGGAAACAACACCATCAACCGATTCGAGGTGGCGCTAAGCAATGGCGCAGGTACTGTTGCTGAGACCCAAATGCTGCGAATTCGTCTGGAGCCTTTGGACACTACGACCGTCAACTTCGCAGAGATTTCCGTTGCTGAAGATCAAGCCCTGCAATTCACGATATCGAGTGTAAACTCCACCTCTGACGGTAACAACGACAACGATTCCGTTACGATCACAGTTGCTAGCGCTCAGATGGCTGCTGTTCCTTTCTTGCAGGATTTTGAAGTGGCAGAAACATCTGACCTCACCCTCATCGGAGATGAATCACAGCTCATGACACTGCGGCAAGCCCCTATTGATCGGTTAGAAAACCAAGCCCTGGCCTATGAATTCTTTGAGGAAGACAGGGCCTTTGGTCTGAAACAGCACTACATAGTACCTGAGATCCCACTGTCGCAATTGTCCTCAGCAGAAATCACGTTTGATTATGCCTATGGCAATGACAGCACCGAAGCTATTGATGGCCTGGCACTGGCCTACTCTGTTGATTGCGGTGCCTCTTTTCCGGAAAGTCAGTATCTGTTTCGATCATTCGGAGATGAGCTACAGACTACCTCGAGGTCCATTGGTGGAGCTTTCGTTCCCATTGGTCCATCAGAATGGCGATCCGTCAGTGTAAATATCACGCAACTTCTATCTATACCCAACCTGCGTTTTGCGCTGATTGGTGTTAATGGTACGGGTAACAATATCTACATTGACAATGTCGTGCTGACACCAACAAACCTCAACGCCTACGACCTGGCTATCGGCCAAATTCAGAATTTCCCTGTGGTCACCTGCCAGGGTGACTTCACCTTCTCCACGACAATCACCAACGTCGGATTTGAGACTATTACAGGCTTTGATCTACAATATTCGATCAATGGAATTGCACAGTCTTCCAGTGTTGAAACGAACCTGCTGTCTGGTGAGGGCGACAATTTCATCTTCCAGGTGGATGGACTGGCACCCCAGGACAATGAAGTTTCTATCACGCTAACGAACCTGAATGGTGAAAATGACCAAGCACCAGGCAACAATCTAATCAGTCGGTCAGTGGTTGTCGACACCAGCACGGACCTATTACCCATTAGGCAAACTTTCGAGACCGTGGATGGCTGGGTCCTTAGTAGTCCCAATGGAGGAAGCGACTTCAGACATGAGCAAGATGGGGAATGGATTCGTGCAGCTGGCTATGACAACCCAGCTATCGGGAGAACCTCCTGGTTAGTAAGTCCTACCTTTTCTACCGACGGGATTGTCAACGGAAGCTTGGTCTTTGATCTCGCCTATGCAGCTGCGGAATTAGGAGCGGAACGACTCCAGGTGCTATTATCCATATCATGCGGGGAGCGATTTGAAGAGACCCTTCTTGACCTGAGTAGTGCCGAACTGGTGACCAGTGATGCCTCCGGGGCATTTCAGCCGTCATCGCCCTCGGATTGGCAGCGGATCATCCTGGATATCGATCGTTTTGTAGCGTTCCGTGAACTGCGCTTTGCCTTTGTCTTCACGAATGGAGGTGGCAATGACCTTTTTCTGGACAATGTGGAATTTGTACCCACCTCGGCAAGCTCCCTGCTGACATTCCAGGATCCACTCAGGGTATACCCCAATCCGGCTTCAACGCAATTCCATGCCACACTTAATCTTCCCACAAGGGAATCGGCAATCATTACTTTGTTGGACATCCAGGGAAGGGTCATCCTCAAGTTTCTTGAACCAGAAGCACTGAATCAAACCTTTGACTTTGAGGTTTCCGACCCTGGTATCTACTTTGTGCAAGTGCGTGCTGCTTCCTCCACCAGTACAGAACGCATAATCATACGCTGACCCTCCTAGACTACAGCTATTAGGCATATCTTCGCAGACAAATTTCTTGAGGTAGTTAGTAGTCCATGCGAGTAGGTATAATATTTGGGGGACAGTCCCGAGAGCGTGAAATCTCTTTCGCCGGTGGTCGGACTGTTTACGACAATATCAACAAATCCCTTTTTGAAGCCGTGCCCATTTTTGTCGACAGTCTGGGCAATTTCATACTGCTGAATTGGGAATTTGTATATAAAGGCACCATTCGGGATTTCTACCCAGCTGGTGATCTGCTACCGGACTCAAAGAACTATTTCCAATTGTATATCGAGTCTTTCCGAAACGATCCGGACAAGATCGACCAGGCCATCGCCAGGGTCGGAAGGAAACTGGCGATAGAAGAAATTCCAGGATTGATCGACTTCGCTTTTTTGACCCTACATGGCCCCTATGGCGAAGATGGAAATATCCAGGGGATTCTGGAGTGGCTCCGTGTACCCTACAGTGGTGCAAGTATTCTTCCTTGCAGCATCGGGATCGACAAAGAAGTTCAGAAGAAAGTCTACCGCCAGAACCGGTTCAAACTACCGAACTACAGGATCGTCAAGCGTCGGGAATGGCTGGATAATAGTCGTGCACAGCTTGCCGAGATCATGGATACCCTGGACTTTCCACTGGTTGTCAAGTCTCCACACCAGGGGTCTTCTATTGGCATTTCGATCGTACATGATGAAACAGAATTGGAGGCTGGGATCAACAAAGGATTCTTTCGGCATGAATTGGATCTTGGCGAGTGGAAAAGCATGGGTGATCATGAGAAGCACCAATTCCTCATCAACTTCACCGACATCAGGGAAGGCCTTGGCTTCCCGGTTTACTTTCAGGATGAGAAAATATATCACCCTCAAGTCCTTTGGGAAAAATTAGACACTTGTAAGGAAGAGAAGATTGTCCTCCTTTGTGAAGATGCCGAATCCTCTGTGGTGGTTGAGGATTTCATCAAAGGCAAAGAGTTTTCGTGCATCGTAATCGAGGACGAAGAAGGCAAGCCCCTGGCGCTACCACCTACAGAGATTATCAAAGGCAAAGAGCTGTTCGATTATCGCACCAAGTACCTCCCCGGATTGAGTCACAAGGAGACGCCTATGCGCCTACCCGCACCAGAAATTGCCAGAATCAAAAGTGCTTGCGAGACACTTTTTGGCATTATTCACAGTGATGTGTACGCCAGGATTGACGGATTCTACGGTGAGGATGGGGAAGTTTATCTCAACGATCCCAATACTACCTCGGGGATGCTCCCTTCAAGTTTTTTCTTTCATCAGACCGCTGAAATCGGACTGAACCCTTCAGAAATAATCACTTACATCATACGTACGTCCCTGGCTGTGCGCGCCAGAAGTGGGAAGAGCTATCATCATATTCAAGCGCTCATCAGGGAGTTGGACCAAAGGGTAAATGATAACAAGAAGGATACCGGCGACAAAATGGCTGTAGCCGTGCTGATGGGTGGATTTTCAGCTGAAAGACACATTTCCATCGAGAGCGGGCGAAATATCTACGAAAAGCTTGCATCCTCAACGAAATACCAGCCCATCCCGCTTTTTCTTTCCGGTACGCTGGAGCAGCACGAACTCTATCAGATCCCGATCAATATCCTTATGAAGGACAATGCCGATGATATCAATGAAAAAATCCTGGATGGAGATAAGCCCCTAGAGCTCGACGAGAGATCACTTCAACTTCAGGACAAATATGCCAATATGGCATTGAGGGAAAGCAAAGCCCTTACATATGAACAACTGGCCGACCTTGTGGACTTTGTCTTCATCGGCCTCCATGGCCGGCCAGGAGAAGACGGTGCCGTACAGCGAGAGCTAATTCGAGTCGGGCTTCCTTTCAACGGCTCAGGACCAGAAAGTTCAGCCGTCACGATCAACAAGTACGAAACCAACGAAATTCTACGACAGAATGGGTTTTTGGTAGCTAATCACCGGATTGTGGAAAAAGCTGATTATCAACAGGATATTCAGGCATTTTATCAGAATATCGAGACAGCCTTCCAGTACCCATTTATCACCAAACCTATCGATGATGGCTGCAGTGCTGCCGTAAAAAAAATCAACAACAGATCAGAATTGGAAGCCTTTTCTGAGATGATGTTCAGAGATGAGCCTGACTTCCCCCAGGAACCCATGGAAGTTCTGAAGTTGAAATTCAATGAGGAGTTTCCACAGAAAAAGGCATTTCTCATTGAGGATTTGATCACCGCTAACCAGGCAGATCGGTTTTTGGAAGTAACCGGTGGCATGTTGACCGAAATCCACGAAGACGGGTTGAACTACGTTGTTTTCGAGCCATCCGAAGCATTGGCAAGTGGTGAAATCCTATCGATTGAAGAGAAGTTCCTGGCAGGCGAGGGCCAAAATATTACTCCCGCCAGATTTCATCCTTCGGCAAGTGAAAATCAGCGGATCTCGGCGTCTGTAAAGGAAGAGCTAGGGCGTGTTGCAAGGTGTCTTCATGTAGAGGGTTACTGTCGCATAGATGCTTTTGTTCGCGTGTTTGGAGATGGAAGGGTAGAGACTGTCATTATCGAAGTCAATTCACTACCTGGAATGACGCCAGCGACGGCCATATTTCATCAGGCCGCAATCTTCGGCTTGAAGCCTTATGAATTCATTGACAGGATCATCCAATTTGGCATGGACAGAAAGTTGAAAAATGGCTGATTGCGGAGATTTATTTAGGTTTACAATGCTCACGACTATCATATGAATTTCATTCAGAATCCTTGGCTCCGAATACTCTTCCACATAGGCTTAACCATTATTTTGGGCTTTGCGGGCACATTGTATTTCTTCTACGGCTACCTCCCGGCAAAGACGAATCATGGGGAGACGATCACCGTTCCGGACGTAATCGGCACACACTACAATGACCTGGACCAAGTATTGACCGTAAGGAACCTCCGCTTTGAGATCACAGAAGATTCCAGCTACTCGGCAGACTATGCTCCGCTGGAAGTCCTCAAGCAGTTCCCTCTTCCAGATGCGAAGGTCAAAGAGAACCGCAAGATCTACCTAACCTTAAATACACTGAATCCGCCATTGGTAAAAATGCCGGACCTCATCGATGGTTCTATCAAGAATGCACAGATTGTTTTGAAGTCGTACGATCTTCAGCTTGGGGAGATTTCATATATCCCGGATGAGATTTTCAACACCGTGCTCAGGCAACTCCACGATGGTCGGGAAGTCCTTCCTAACGAACTCCTACCCAAGGGCTCGGTCATCGACATCGTTTCTGGTGATGGACTGGGGGTTGTGTCTCTTCAGTCGCCAAACCTGGTAGGACTGGATGAGGAAAGCGCTACGGTAGCTATCATTGGATCTGGCTTGAATGTTGGAGAAATCTCATACGAAAATGATGGGAGTTACGTTGAATCTGTGACTAAAGACGATGGCTCCGTGGTGGCCGTCAGAAAATCAGCGTCACCAGGAACTGTATTCAAGCAAGACCCTGTAGCGGGAAGCAACTTAAGGTTGAAAGCTCGCATTAACCTATGGATATACAAACCCGACTCTATTAACACGAGACCCACCCTACTAGATGAATAATTGGCTATGGATGTTTCTCTTGGTTTTAGGATTCAGCGCCAGCGCACAATTGCAACAGAGGTCGATTCCGAAAAATACAAGCCCAACTCCTAAAGCTTCCTTGTCTGTGGAGGACCCAATCCCCGCCCTCCCCTTTTGGGACGATTTCTCCACGTCTGACATTTCTCCGGACCCGGCACTTTGGGAAGTAGGCGATGACGTCTTTATCAACAACACGCTGCCCAAGGGAGCGCCCTCGATCAATGTTGCGACCTTTGACGGGGCTAATTCGTTTGGAGGGCCTCATAATGCATCTTCCGAGAGGCCAGGACCCGCAGATAGTCTAATTTCCAGGGCTATAGACATGACTTCAGTGGTCAACCGATCATCCGTTTTGCTGACTTTTTTCTGGCAAGTACAGGGTAACGGGGAAATCCCCGAAAGCATGGATAGCCTCAGGTTGCAGTTTATGGCCAGTGACAGTACCTGGAGAACGGTTTTTTCTACCTTGGGTGGAAGTGGTCCTAACAATGAGAGTTTTCAATTCACGGCCATTCCCATAAGAGACAACGAATTCTTCCATCGAAACTTTCGCATGAAATTCCAGTCCTTCAGTTCACGATCGGGCATCTTCGACACCTGGCACATTGACTATGTCTACCTAAATGAGAACAGGATCAGAACAAGGCTGTTAGACCGTACCATATCCGAGGGTCCCGGACCACTTTTCGGAGATTTCTATGCTGTTCCCATTCATCATTACCTCCTCAATCCTTCATTCACCCAGCAGCGTATTCTGGTCAATAACCTCGACAATACCGTCCATCCCCTGGATTATACCCATTCTATTGTCAACTTAATCAACGGCGATATCCTGGCCCGAGAACAATTGATTGGTCCAATCCTGCTACCCAATGAATCTCGACTGGTGGATGGAATTGCTTCACTGGATTTGACAGATCTTCCCGAAGACTCCATCGTACTAGAATCCGAATTCTTCTATCGTACTGGAGATCGCAACCTATTTGAAGAAGTAGACCTCAATGGAGACACGCTATTCCTGGATATCGATCTTAAAATCAATGACACGATACGACGC
Source organism: Cyclobacteriaceae bacterium (assembly GCA_965601475.1). GTDB lineage: Bacteria > Bacteroidota > Bacteroidia > Cytophagales > Cyclobacteriaceae > JAWPMT01. Next base: position 6,106,408 of record OZ271832.1, read on the forward strand.
AGATACGAACTTCATCAAAAGTATGCCTATGATGATGGTACAGCCGAATTTGCCGCTGGCCTCAACCTTGATCAAGGTCAGTTGGCTATACAATATTTTATTCCTGAAAGCGATACGCTTTCGCACCTGGAATTGTACTTCCCCAGTTTACCAGGAAACGACGGACAACCCCTGGACCTCATCATTTGGCGAGAACTCTCTGAAGATGGCGAAATTGGACGTCAGGCCTATTCGGTTTCCGGCGCTTCCCGGCGGGACCAATTTGAGGAAGTGACGTTACTGCCCCCCATCGTTGTAAGTGATACCTTTTACATTGGCTATCAGCAGTTCACTGACAACTACATCGGAATCGGCCTGGATCGCAGCAACAACGTGGCCACAGAGAAAGTATTTTTCAATACTACAAGGACCTGGGAGCGGAACACACTTATAGATGGCGCATTGATGATGCGGCCCATTTTCAGGCCTACCAATGCGATCATCCTAAGTACCTCATCACCGGAACAAGAAATCCATCTATTTCCTAACCCAGGAAGTGGAGATATCTCGATATCAGGTGATTACGACGAGTTGGTAGTCTATAACGTATCGGGAGAAAAACTGGGTATCTTCGAAAGAACGCGCAAATTAGACCTCAGTTTCCTAAGACCAGGACTTTATATATTGCGCTTCCAGCAGGCAAATCAATCAATCACCAAGAAACTAATCATCAAAGAATAATGAACATCGATGTAAAAGAACTGAAAGAGAGACTTGCGAATGGTGGCGCTGTGAATATCCTGGATGTGCGAGAAGAATGGGAGTACGAAGAAGTAAACATTGGAGCCAAGAATATCCCCCTTGGAGACTTGCCTACTCGTCTTACCGAAATTGAATCCTGGAAGTCCGAAGAAATCGTCGTTCACTGCAAATCTGGCGGGCGAAGTGCTCAGGCGCAAAAATACCTTAAAGGAAAAGGGTACTCCAACGTTCGCAACCTCACTGGGGGTATTGAGGCCTACATCGCCTGATCGCCTTTACCAATCACGAAATAATAAAGGGCCGTGGGCTAAAGGAAACCACGAAAACGATTAAAGCCACAATTCCTAGAATTTTGCGAGCGGTGGACAGTTGGCGATTATCTGAAACCGGAGGGTGATAAACACCTAGTAACCTACCGATCAGAAACCCAAACAACATCCAACCTGTATATCCTGACACCTGGAATACCGTAGAAACTACGAACTGCAGGGTCAGAATGATGGTCGCAAATAGAAGACGATCCTTTTTCCCCTCGATCATCGAATACAGGCAGATGTAAAGAAAATAGAGATAGATCGCCAGCATTAACAGGAACTGCGAGACCGAACCCATGGAGACATCCTTGAGCATACCCACATGAACGGTGCCCAGTCCAGCATAGAACAAAAAGCCTGAAAACAATACCTGTGATACTCTTCGGGCATGCCGCTCACCTACCAGCCCAAAAATGACATGTCCCCCGTCCAACTGCCCAATAGGTAGTAGGTTGAGTGCTGTAAAGAACAATGCCAGAAAGCCAGCAAGAAGATAAGGATAATGATAGATCTCGTTGGGGTGCGGAAGTCTACCGGGGTCCTCCACGACGTACTTCTTGAAGAACCAAAATAGCAGGTTATCTCCGAGACGGATTGAAGTCCCCTCCCCCTCCTTATAGACATATTGCGCATAGTCCAGCCCGTACTCTTCATACTCTGGGTGAATCTGGAAAATATGCTCTGGTTCGGGTAGATGGGTAAACCCGTAATAGAGAAATCCAATCGCTACCACAAAACCTGCTAACGGTCCGGCAATGCCAACATCAAAATACTCTTTACGACTTTGTATTTCCTCCTTTATTCTGATATAGGCCCCTGCTGTTCCCAGCGCCGGTAGTCCGAAAAACCAAAAAGGAATGTAATACGGTAGCGTTACATCTATACCATAGTGCCGTGCTGTCAGGTAGTGCCCAAATTCGTGGCAAGTGAGGATGAGTAAAAAAGGTACGGCATAGTGTAGCCCTGCAAGCACTTCAGACCACGACATATCTCCCAATATCACGAGCTTACCCGACATCCATTCGGCTCCAGCCAAGGTTGTGGTGATGATCGTCAATACAAACAGTATGATTTGCAGCCTCAAGCGCTTATTGTCGCTCATTTCAGAATCTCAAAAATTTGATCTGGATGTTTTACCTGCACGGCGTCAATACCCACTTCACGGGCAGATTCTACATTGTCCAACCGATCGTCAAGGAAAAGTGTTCGCTCCGGGTCCAGGTCATGGCGATCAATAATGAATTCATAAATCTTTCGGTCTGGCTTCCGGAAACCTATATCGTGAGAATAGTATGCATGCCTGACAAAGTCCTTCATTTTGCGGCCTTGTGCTTTTTCTCCTACCATGCGATCAAAACGCCTTTCATGTATCGCATTTGTATTGCTTAGAATCATTGTCTGAAAGTCAGCACCTAGCCGCTCCATCAACTCCAAACGTGCCAGGGGAATTTCCGCCAACATCGCGTTCCAGATATTGTCAAACTCCTCGTAAGTAAGCTCAATATTCAGCAATTCCATGAGTCCATCCCTAAACGAAGGTCCATCAATCTTTCCCGTTTCGTATTGCTGCAGCAAAGGAGAAGACACAATTAATTCCTTGTAGTCGACGTCATGCCTACTGGAAACCTGCTGAAGTTTGGAAATCACTGCCTTGCCGTCGAGGTCCACTATGACCTGGCCGAGATCGAAAATGACCGTTTCATAATGTTGTATTGGGAATTTCTTTGTCATCAAGCGCAAACCTACAGGCTAGCTTGGGAAATGAGTACAGAAAGCCGTAATATTGCGGTCCTTTTTGGGGCAAGAAGTGCTTCAAGGGCCCTTAGCTCAGTTGGTTAGAGCACCTGACTCATAATCAGGTGGCCGCTGGTTCGAGCCCAGCAGGGCCCACACAAATTACTTGCACCTGAATCTCCAGATGGCAATCAGGAAAGGTGGTCCCTCGGTAGTAGTCGGGCTAGCGAGCCTGCATCTGACTCTCCCGATAGCTATCGGGACAGGTGGCCGCTGGTTCGAGCCCAGCAGGGCCCACACAAATTACTTGCACCTGAATCTCCCGATGGCAATCGGGAAAGGTGGTCCCTCGGTAGTAGTCGGGCTAGCGAGCCTTGCAAGGTTAACACCTTCGACATCACACTATCTTGGCGACTGTCTACATTCTTTTCAGCAGTTCTCTTGACCGATTCTACATTGGCATGACAACACAATCTTTGCGAGAAAGGCTACTGAAGCATAATGAAGATGGGTATGGTAAACAGCATTTCACTGCTAATGCAAAGGATTGGGCCATACATCATCACATCGAATGTCAGTGTGTTCAGCAAGCCATAGCCATCGAGAAGCACATCAAACGAATGAAAAGTCGTAAATATCTTCAGGATCTTAGCCGCTATCCCGATATCCAAAATCGACTCCTTATGAAATACCCTTGCATCTGACTCTCCCGATAGCTATCGGGACAGGTGGCCGCTGGTTCGAGCCCAGCAGGGCCCACACAAATTACTTGCACCTGAATCTCTCGATGGCTATCGGGAAAGGTGGTCCCTCGGTAGTAGTCAGGCTAGCGAGCCTTGCAAGGTTAACACCTTCGACATCACACTATCTTGGCGACTGTCTACATTCTTTTCAGCAGTTCTCTTGACCGATTCTACATTGGCATGACAACACAATCGTTGCGAGAAAGGCTACTGAAGCATAATGAAGATGGGTATGGTAAACAGCATTTCACTGCTAATGCAAAGGATTGGGCGATACATCATCACATCGAATGTCAGTGTGTTCAGCAAGCCATAGCCATCGAGAAGCACATCAAACGAATGAAAAGTCGTAAATATCTTCAGGATCTTAGCCGCTATCCCGATATCCAAAATCGACTCCTTATGAAATACCCTTGCATCTGACTCTCCCGATAGCTATCGGGACAGGTGGTCCCTCGGTAGTAGTCGGGCTAGCGAGCCTTGCAAGGTTAACACCTTCGACATCACTCTATCGTGGCGACTGTCTACATTCTTTTCAGCAGTTCTCTTGACCGATTCTACATTGGCATGACAACACAATCGTTGCGAGAAAGGCTACTGAAGCATAATGAAGATGGGTATGGTAAACAGCATTTCACTGCTAATGCAAAGGATTGGGCCATACATCATCACATCGAATGTCAGTGTGTTCAGCAAGCCATAGCCATCGAGAAGCACATCAAACGAATGAAAAGTCGTAAATATCTTCAGGATCTTAGCCGCTATCCCGATATCCAAAATCGACTCCTTATGAAATACCCTTGCATCTGACTCTCCCGATAGCTATCGGGACAGGTGGCCGCTGGTTCGAGCCCAGCAGGGCCACACAAATTACTTGCACCTGAATCTCCCGATGGCAATCGGGAAAGGTGGACCCTCGGTAGTAGTCGGGCTAGCGAGCCCTGTAAGGTTAACATCTTCGACATCACTCTATCGTGGCGACTGTCTACATTCTTTTCAGCAGTTCTCTTGACCGATTCTACATTGGCATGACAACACAATCTTTGCGAGAAAGGCTACCGAAGCATAATGAAGATGGGTATGGTAAACAGCATTTCACTGCTAATGCAAAGGATTGGGCCATACATCATCACATCGAATGTCAGTGTGTTCAGCAAGCCATGGCCATCGAGAAGCACATCAAACGAATGAAAAGTCGCAAATATCTTCAGGATCTTAGCCGCTATCCCGATATCCAAAATCGACTCCTTATGAAATACCCTTGCATCTGACTCTCCCGATAGCTATCGGGACAGGTGGCCGCTGGTTCGAGCCCAGCAGGGCCCACACAAATTACTTGCACCTGAATCTCCCGATGGCAATCGGGACTAGCGATTCGCCAACGCTAGCGAGCCTTTCAAGGTTAACATTTCGACATTACTTTTTCTGGACAGGTGGCCCCCGATGACTTTCGGGGATACCTCCAAAACTATTTCCTGAGTATCTTGTCGTCTATCGCCTTGAAGAACTCCTCCCTGTAGCTAACGCCAATACTTAGCTTTTTATCATCGGGTAGCATGACCTCATTGCCCTCGATGCCCGCAATGAGTTTCAGGTTGATAATGAAGGACCTGTGAATCCGCATAAAATGACGATTGGCCAGGATCTTTTCCATATCGGACATGTTGTAGAGCACTGGAATCTTCCTCCCATTTGCACAGATAGAAACATAATTCTTTAAACCCTCGATGTATTCAATATCCTCAAAATTGATTTTGATCATTTTACCTTTTACCCCCGTCTTCACGAGAAAAAAGTCCTCGGTTTGTTTATTGGTCGCTGGAGGTGCCGAGCTGTTCTTGAAAACATAGTCAATTTTATTCAGGGCCTTCAGAAAACGCTGGTAGGTAATGGGCTTCATGATATAATCTACCACATTGTACTCGTAGCTCTGAACTGCATAGTCAGAGTATGCAGTGGTCAGAATCACAAAAGGATTGTTTTGAAGGGGATATTGCGACAACAGCTTTAACACGTCCATACCTGTCATCTCGGGCATCTCAATGTCAAGAAAGATTAGATCCACCTTGTTGTCACGGAGAAAGGACAATCCCTCTGTTGCGACAGATGTGTGGTAGACGAGGTTGAGGTCCGGTGTACGGGTTACATGACCTACCAATATGTCAATAGCATGTTTCTCGTCGTCAATAATCAAGCAATCCATGGCATCAGTCTTTTATAGTGAGTTTGTAGCTATAGTCAGTTGGTGTCTCTTCTATTTCTTGTTCAAAGTTCTTACCATAGGCAAGCTCCAATCGCTTTCGTACATTCTCCAGCCCTATCCCATGGGAAATGGGCTTTGAGCCTTTGATTCCCCTTGGTTTCTTCTTATTCCGAATTAGAAATTCAATTTCCTTCGGTTTTGCTCTGAGGCAAATAATGAGCGGGTGCTGAGGGTCATTGAGGAGGCCATGTTTGAAGGCATTTTCCACCTGTGATATGAGGATGAGTGGGATGATTCTCTTCGTAATTAGGTCTCCTTCTACTGTGAATTCAACATACATATCATTGTTGAATCGCATTTTGTTCAGTTCAATGAAGTTTTCGATGTGATTGAGCTCGTCCGTGAGGGATACCTTTTCGCTTGGCGAAGTCTCCTTCATGGAGTACCTCATAATCTCCGACAATAGCTCAATGGCATTTGAAAGCTCCTCCGAGGTGCTGGCAGCCTTGGAATACATGTAACTGAGCACATTGAAAATGAAATGCGGGTTGAATTGGGTCTTCAGGAAAGATGTTTCAGATTGAATGAGTGATTTTTCCAGCTCATTCTTTTGCTTTATTGAAGAGACACTCCTCTTGAAAGTGAAGTAACCTACAGCGAAGAAAGACATTTGGAAAAACCACCACAGTTGCGCAGAGAAAAACTGCTTGTTTGTGTATCTGGGAGGTAAGTACGCTTCATCCAAAAAAGGAATCAGATAATACAAGACCACATACCTGTAACCAATATAAAACACCGCAAGGAGGACGAAACTGCCAGTAAGTAAGAAAGCATCCTTCTTCCAAAAAGTGGGCAATACAAATAGCGCTAGGGAGTAGAACAGGAATAGATGGAAAGCATAGTAGAGAATAGCTGATACACCCATCATTAAGTATGTAGTTCCCGTCAGCCTTATGATCAAAGACATGATTGCAATCCAAATTGCCCATGCTATGACATGATATTTACGCTCTGATCTCTCTATTTTCATAAGTGTTCTAATGCCTACGAAAGTAGCGACTCACCTACGGTCGTCGAAACGTAAAATCAGATATTACACCCAAATGCATTTGAACTGGACCAATCCGCATATGCTAATGACGTATGAGGAGCAGAAGCATACACTACGGGAACGTGGGGTGCCGAGATCAGTGAAAGTAGATTCGTCGTTAGCAAATGCATGTCAGTAACCACGAAATACATCATTGGTGTATAATTTTTCTTGGCATTATCTTTCTCCAATACTTTTAGAGTGTTAAATACTAAAAATCACAATTACCATGAAAAACGAGTCACTGAACCAAAGAGCGAGGCTACATTTCGAAAAGCGAACCATTAGTAAACTAGATTCTGCCGCAACAAAAGCCGCCAATGGACGGCTAACCGACACGGGAGAATCAGATGATACCCACACCATCACCTATACCAGTTGGCTCAGAGACTAGCATATCTCTAATGACCTGATCAGATTGATGTACGAGGCCATTTCAGCCTCTCTCAATTGATCGATTTGAACTGGCACCAGCATCACGTTGGCGCCAGTTCAAATTCTCATCCAATCCATAGCCAAAGCGCGGATGTAGCATCAGACCTAATGCCGAAGCGCCAATGGAGGTATATCCTTCTGTGCTACCAATCCAGATATTTTTCCTATCACGACAAGACCCAAAGGCTTGAACTCGTGCTAACCATTCTGAATTCAAACCCATTACCATGAGCTTAGGTGACTATTACTTTCATAAGAACGTCATTGCGCGAACACCCCTTTATCACCTTGACCTTAAAGACGCCGATTTCGAAACAATCAGTAATGACAGCGCTTTTTTAGAGGCCCTCATGCTGGCTTCTCCAGACTTGTTCGCCAAGCTGGGGAAGCTTCAGGAGGGTAAAATCGCCGAGCCGGATGAGCGAGCTGGAGTAGTTCTGGCGATAAGAAAATATTGGAATCGAATCTGTACACGGACTGTACCATTCGGCACATTTGCGAGTACAGGAATACTGTCATGGACCGAGCCCGGTCACACACCGGCATCCGTGACCCGACAATCTGCATGGCTGAAATCCCGGCTGGACATGGATTTTCTCAACAACTATGCCGCCTGGCTGGAGGGTCTTCCGGAAGTACAAGAATTTTGTCGCTACTTCCCCAACAAAACGCTGCATCAACTGGGTGGGGAGTATCGATACCTGGAGTGCCTCGACCCCAAGAAAAGAAGTGGCTACAAAGTTGCTGCTACAAATGCCACAAAACACCTTGAGTTTATTATTTCAAAGGCTAAAAAGGGTAAGACCTTTGATAGGTTGATCGATGATATCAACCAGCTTGATCCTACCATTCCCCGTGAGGAAGCTCGGGATTACCTCAACGCCCTGAGAGAGAATCAAGTACTCATTAGTGAGTTAGAACCCTCAGTCACCGGCAAGGAGTACCAGTATATCATCCATGGATTCCTGGAACAGGCAATAAATCAATCAGGCAGCACCTTACTCAAAACTCAATATGAGCAGTTTTCAAGGCTGGTCACGCTGCTATCGGATTCCTCGGCGGGAATCGGAGAAAAGGACCGTTTCTTCTCGGAATTTCAAAGCAGCGTAAGGGACCTTGGGTTCGAAGTGCCATTATCACGGCTTATTCAAACGGACGCCTTCCATTCATTTGGATCAAGCCAATTGAACAGGCAGATTCAAAACAACCTGACCGACGGTATCAAAGCGTGCCTGGCTTTTGCCAAACCCACCGAAAACGAAAACCTCAAGAACTTCCGCCGAAGATTTCTGGAACGATATGACCGGCGTATGGTACCACTTAGTGAAGTGATGGATCCAGAGACTGGATTAGGTTACCCCAATCCTGTTTCAGCAGATATTTCGGAGCTCACGGAGGGATTTGATTTCACCGAAGCTGCACTCACGAGCACGACATGGGATGACCAGGAACGCTGGTACCTTGAGAAACTCTCTCAGGCCCTTAAAAAGGATGAATATTCCATTAAGCTCACCACTGAAGACCTTGAAAGGTTTCCAACTCCCCATCAGAAAATGGCCCCCTCTATGAGTGTCATGTTTCGCGTCACTAATCTGGAGGACAATAGCATCGAGATGCAGAGCGTCTGGGGGTCTAGCGCAGCGAATATCCTGGGAAGATTCACTCACGGGTCCGAGGAAATCAAAGACCTCGCAATAGATATCACTTCCAGAGAACAAGCACTAAATAGCGATGTAGTATTTGCGGAAATCGCCCATCTTCCGGAAAGCAGGGTTGGGAACATTCTGCAAAGACCGACTTTGCGCCCCTATGAAATCTCATTCCTGGCGAAGGCCTCAGTAGACGAAAAGCACGAAATAGCCATAAATGACCTTTGGATACAGGTCGTTTCCGACAGGTTTGAACTGTGGTCCCGGAAATTGGGGAAGCGGATCATCCCCAGATTAAGCACAGCGCACAACTACGGAAAGTCCTACCTCCCTGCTTATAAGTTTTTGTGTGACCTACAGGCACAAGAATTTCTTGCTGTCCCGACATTCAGCTGGGGCAGCGTGGGCAGAAAATTCCAGTTTCTTCCCAGAGTGGAGTTCAAGAAAGCGGTTTTGCATCCAGCCACCTGGAACCTGCAACCCAAAGACTTCCTCTATCTCCAGAAGTTCAAAAGTGGTGAGGACATGATTCAGGCAGTCGAGGAATTTCGACGGCGATGGCAATTGCCACGCCTCGTGCTACACGCCGAGGGTGATAACGAATTGCTAATTGACTTTTCTAAGGAGCATGACATCAGAATGTGGCTCGATGCTATCAAAAACCGTCAAAAAGCGACGTTGAAAGAATTCTTATGGACTGACAAAAGTGGCGTGCGGGACTCAACCGGAGCATTGTATCGGAACCAGTTCGTTGCCAGCCTAATCTCCAAAGAACCGAGATATCGCGCCTCACTGGGCTTCAACAACACTAGAAACGTCCAAAGAACTTTTGCACCTGGTACCGAATGGCTCTACTACAAGATATTCTGCGGTGAAAGACTGGGCGATCATATCCTGACTCATCACATGTGGCCGTTGATACAGGAGCTGGTGGCAGAGGACATTATTGACCAGTTCTTCTTCATTCGATTCAATGAAAACGGCCATCATCTCCGGCTCAGGTTCCACGCGAAAAGAAGGCTTGAAATCGGATCAATAATGACACGTTTTTCTGAAACAATCGGAAGACTTGAACAAGCTAATATCTCCTGGAAAACAGAAATTGGCACATACCAGCGAGAAATTGAGCGGTACGGGGCTAATACCATCGAAATCGCCGAGCGCATATTTTTCTATGACAGCATTGCTGCGCTGAAATTGCTTACAAAGATCTCGGGTGACGAAGGTGAGGAGCTGCGCTGGCAATGGTTGCTTGCACTCATAGATGATCTATTCGATACTTTGGGGTTTTCAATCGAACACCGTTTGGAGTTCTCCGAGCGAAATCGACAGCTCTTTTTCAATGAGTTCGGGGCCAGCAAAGACTTGAAGCTAAAGGCTGATAGGAAATTCAGAAAATACCAACCGATCATAGAAACTGTACTCAACATAGGATTTAGCGAATCTTACGCGGCCTTGTCGGAAATATTGGAAGAAAGGAAACAAAAGATCGGTGAGGTCACGGCGGACTTAATCAGGAAATTGGATGAGGGCAGTAGGTTGAGCTTAGACAGCTTTGCCAGTAGCATTATTCACATGGAAGTAAATCGGACTTTGACAAGCCGCCAGCGATTCTATGAGTTTTTGTTATACACCTTCTTATCCAAGCATTACAAGTCCGCTCTGGCCAGGAGCAAAAAACAATCAAAAAAAGCGCCTCCTATTCTCAAGGAGGCGTAATTTATGAAGAAGTGTTACTTAGTTGTCTAGGTGAGCCTTTCCCCCAGGTCAGCGATAAACTCAGCCGCTTCATGCAGCTTCTCGCCAATGTAGTCCCAGTTAATTTCAATATCGATGCCACCGAATGTTTCGTTCATTTCGGCATCAGTAAGGTTTGTAGTGTACGTGTTATTCATCTTAGTATTGTTTGAAGGTTGTGCAAGGGAGCGAAGCAACCTACTTCGAAGTTGGTCACTTGCTCCTCTTACAGATTAGTGATTACTCTTCAGAAAAGTCCGGAAGATCTATCCCGAAGGGCTGCAAATAGGTTCGGATGGCTTGATATCCGTTATACGCGTCGATCAACAGATTTCCACCTTGTACTTCAGTCAATGCCTCCTTGGACAATTCGACCAAAATTGAATTGTTATGATTCATCATTACTCGCCCTTAGAAATCCGTGTCTTCAGGAATGGGGTTGTAAGGACCATTGCCTCCTGCCGGAAATGGGAAAGGTAGCACGATGCACCCTCCTTCGGTGACGCCACCTTGGACATCTTGAATTTCAATGGAGGATAGGTTGATTAGTTTAGAAGTTAAATACATGATTTGCAGTTTTAATTACGATTAATTATTGTCTGTTGCCTTTTGATGCTATCAATAGTAGTTTCCGTCCTGGCCATACGTGCCATTGTGGATTTCGATGGCTCTCTTGACACCGATGTAGGCCCAATACAAGTCTACGATCAGGTTTCCACCTTCTATTTGCAGTTGCTCCGAAAGAGAAAGTTCTTGTAATTCAGAAGTATTCATTTTTAATATATGTTAGTAGTTAAGAAATTCTAGTTTTAGTTAGGGTGATGCTATTTGGGAGGGCAGTTTTCACCATTCACCAAATTGCAAAGCAGCCAATCCTCCAGAGGGCCTATGATGCTGTCCAGCCAGCCCCCGCCATTGATGGATTGAAGTTCGTGATGATTCAGTTGTGTTAAATTATTCATAGCTTGATTTGTATTTAAGCGTTAGTTGTATTTAAATTACTTTCAGAAGTTAAACATGACGGGCCTGCGCATTCGCGTGGGCCTTTTTTCATAGTTGCGGTGTCCCGTCAGGGATTTTGTCTACCACCCAATCGATCAATGCGTCTACCACCCTGTCGATAAGGCCTCCGCCATACAATTCCTGCAATTCCGCTGAAGTAAGTCGCTTTATATTTTTCATTTCAGTTTGTTTTCGGTTAATAATCTCTTGTACAAGGATAGAATTCAGCACTCGCATCATATCGGAGTGGGCAAAATCCCCATAAAAAAAGCTGTCACATTGCCCTTTGATAGACTCAAGAGGAGCTTTTGTGACAGCTTCGATCTATTTTGAATTGGCATTAGTTTCCTCTGCCGGCGATCAAAAACAGGTGAACTGTGATCTCATTTCTTTAAGTCACGACCTCGTGATTAAAAGAACTCCAATAGTTTTTTATCATTGAGTATTGGAAATTGCTTTGACCACAAGTCGTAGTAATTGCCTTTTTGCATAATCAGCTCCTTATGGGCACCTTCCTCTATGAGTTGACCTTGTTGCATGACACAAATCTTGTCGGCATTGCAAATGGTTGATAACCGGTGCGCGATAATGATGATGGTCTTACCTCTTTGCTTCATTAGGTCTATGGCACTTTGGATGTATCTCTCTGAAGCAGAATCCAGTGACGAAGTGGCTTCATCCAAAATGAGAATCTCGGGATTTTTGTACAGCGCACGAGCAATGGCCATCCGTTGCTTTTGTCCACCGGATAGACTCGTGCCATTTTCGCCCAGGTAAGTATCAAAACCTTGTGGCAAGTCCTCTATGAACTCCATAATCCCCAGGGAAGTACAAATACTAATAACTCGTTCCATATCCGGCTCGGTCTCTCCTACTGCCACGTTCTCCACTACATTGCCTGCAAAGAGGTGGATCTCCTGTGGCACCACGGCCACCAGGTTTCTCAAGCTCTCATTGCTCACATACTTCAGGTCATATTTTCCAATAGAGATATTCCCAGCGTTGATCTTGTAGATATTTTGCAGTAGTGACATGAGCGTTGTCTTCCCTGATCCACTTTCACCCACGATGGCTGATACCTTGCCTTGAGGTAAAGTGAGGTTTAGACCTTCAAATACCTTCTTGCGGCTACCATACCGGAAGCTGACATCAGCAAAAACAATATCTCCGATCATATCCTTTTTCAGCTCTATTTTGTTGGTCACATCCTCCCGCTCAAGGTCCATGAGCTCAAAGAGTCGATCCGAGGCGATCATGGCATCCTGGATGGTCACGTTCATCCCGATAAGGGCAATCACCGGTCCTGTGAGGTAACCGATGAGGGCGTAGAAGGACAATAACTCACCCGGGGTGATAGATTGATCAATCACAAAGCCAGCTCCCACCCACAATAGCACGATGGTGAAGACCCTGGAGACAAACTCTGTAGAATTAGCAGAGAATACCGCCGTCTTTCCCGAAACAAAAACCGTCTGCAGCAATTTGATAAAACGCCCTTCGGTCTTCATATTGGCAAAATGCTCAAGGCCAAAGCGCTTGATAGTACCCACGGAATTGAGAGATTCCACGAGTTGCGACTCCAGGTCTGCGGCATTTTCCATGACCTTCCGCTGATTCTTTTTGTTGACTTTGTTGGTAACCCAATAGATTCCAACATAGAAGGGCACGATCAGCAACATTACGAGGGCCAACTTCCAATAGTACATGAACATCACGCCGAATGAGAAAAAGACGATGAAGATATTGACGATCAAGTTGATAGATACGTCGTTGATGAAGGCCCGAATCTTTACTGCATCATTTACCCTGGAAATGATCTCTCCAACACGCATCGTATCAAAAAATTGCTGGGGAAGTTTCAGGAGATGCTTATAATAGCCAAGAATCAATTGAGCATCGATTTTCTGACCGGTCCGCAAAGTGAACATCGATTTTGAAAGACCAATGAATATTTGGACAACGAGCAGTACCAGCATTATCGTACTGAGCAAGTTCAGTAGGTTACGATTGCCATCTACCAGTACATAATCCACGATTTTCTGGACGTAAATGGATGTACTCAGCCCCAACAAGGTATATACAACAGCCCCAAATAGTGCCTGGCTCATAACCGTCTTATGCGGCTTAATCAGGTGCCAAAACCTTCTTTTCGTAGAGATCTTTTCATTGCCAGCCTGAAAGTCTTCGTTTGGAGCCAACAATATCAGAATGCCCGTCCACTCCTTCTTGAATTGCTCATGGCTCCTTTTCTCCATGGTCCCGGTACCGGGATCCATTACCTGGATGTATTTGTCAGTAACCTCGTAGATTACAACAAAATGATGCAATACCTCCTTGACAATCACATGAGCAATTGCAGGCTTGGGGATCTCCTTCAGGCTCTCAAATGGACCTTTTACCCCCTTGGCTGAGAAGCCAATTTTGTTTGCGGCCTCTATCATCCCCAATACATTGGTACCCTTCTTATCGGTTGAGGCGTATTGCCTGATGCGTGCAATTGGAAGTTTCAATCTGTAATGAGCAGCTATTGATGCCAGGCATGCTGCCCCACAGTCCGTGATGTCGTGCTGTTTAATGACTTTTTTCATTATCGTATCTTGTAAGCGTTTTCAGGATTAGGAAAGCGTAGGATTCAACCAATTGTCGACCTTGTCATACAACAGTTGAAAGACAGATCGTTCTGTTACCTTAAATCTTGCGGTGACGGTCATGCCCTTTTTCACCTTGCCACTATGGCCGTTTTTCAAAGTCAAAACCTCCTTATTCAGTATGCACCTTGTTCTGAATACGGGATTATCATCGACCATAATGATATCGTCAGATATGGATTGAATGCTTCCTGTGAGCGTACCCCAATCGTTGTAGTTGAACGCATCGACCTGGAAAATCACTGGCATTCCAGCATGCAGCATCCCAATGTCTTTCGGTGATATGTAGCATTCCACAATCAGCGATGAGTCTGGTGATATCTCAGCGATTTCCTGATTGGCAAACACATTGCTTCCGGCGTAGATATTGCTGTAATTCTGGATAGTACCTGTTTTGGGAGCGACTACCACGTATTGTTTCTTCTCCTCTTCCAACTGGTTGAGGTCTGCAACGAGTTGTTGTCGCTCCTTTTGGTATTGCATTTTTTCAACCTGCCACCTGTTCAATTGCGCTTCCCGGAGGGTCACCTTCTCCTCCTTGATTACATCCCTCTCAAGTAATCTTTGTTCGTAGTCCTTTGTTGCTATTATTTGCTGTTCAAACAGAACCTCAGCCCTGTTGTAACTCCGTTCCGATTGAGCAAGCCTGGTATCCACTTCAGCAAGTTTCTGAGCAAACTCATCGTAGGCCTTCAAGAAGAGGCTAGATTCGATCCTGCCACGGTCAATTGCTCCATCCTCAGTAACGTTTTCCAGCAGTGACAGGTCCTCAAGAAATGTAGTGAGTTCCGCAATGCGGCTTCTATGAAAATCGATACGGCTATCTAACAGATCCGTCCTCAGGGAAAGGATAAAATCTCCTTTATTGACGCGGGTGTTTTCTCTGATATGTACGTCACTCACCTTGCCATTGAGTGGTATTCTCAGTTGGGTTTTCTCCGTTATTGGCCTGGTAATGCCTGCGCTTTTCACCGTTACATCCACATAGATAAAAGGGAGCGATATCAAAGCAGTGACGGTCAGCATCACCACCATTAGATATATCACACGACTATTGCGATTATGTTGTATCCAGTGCTGCTCCACACTGAACTCCGTAATTTCGACCGGGAAGATTCGATTTGACATGATAGATTGATTTATTTCTTATTATTCTGGTGTCTCATTGGTCAAGACGTAGTGCCATACCTTTTGAAAGAAGAGCAAACGATATTTTGACTGAGCATGAAAGGATTCAGCCTGAACCCATTCATTTTTGGCTTGTGTCAACTCAAAGATGCTTGCTTCACCTAATTCAAATCTTATGACAAGACTTTCATAAGCCAGTGCCTTCGTCTGAAATCGTGCATATGCCGACTCGTAGATATCCTCTGCTGAAACCAGATCCTGATACACCAATTCGATTTGCTGGTTGTGCTCATTGACGACTGAGGCCTTGTTCAGCAGAGATCGCTCCATTCCAATCCTTGCCCTTGCGATATTTGAACGTGTCCTGAAGTTGTTGAATATGGGAACGGTCAGTTCGATACCGATGTACCGTCTTAAATTGAAATCCAATTGGCTGCGAAAATTATTCCGCTCCAGAAACGGTGGAGGATCATTGGAATATGAAGTGAATATTCCGGCCTGAGCCGTGACCCTTGGAAGATAGTCGGACTTCGCAGCGGCCAGTTCATGTTGTCTGAGAATTATTTGTGTTTCAGCATTGGCTATTGCCGGATTGTACTCGCGAGACTGAGACATTGCTGCATTTAAAGGCACATCGTTTTTATTGTGTGTTATATTAGGATCCATCGCCTCATCTGGTCCTTGAGTAAGGCCACGGACTTCAATTTTCCGGGACTCCGGAACCAGCAGTACCTGTCGTAGCTGCATCCTGGCATTGTTGTATTCTGCAAGGGCATTGGTGTAAGAGACTTGCTCATCGGCCAACTGGCTCTGCAGTTGCAGCACCTCAAACTCAGCTACCTCCCCTGCCAGGACCAAGGCTCGCGTCTTGGCAATGCGTTCCTCTGTGGCCTGCCGCGCCTGGTCAGCGCTGGCCACCAACTCCTTTTTCAGAAGCACTTGCAGGTATGCATTGATAACCTGCAGCGTTATCTCTCGCTTCGTCGCTTCCAGTTGGTACTTTCCACCCGCTACAGCGGCTTTAGCGGCATTGATCTGATGAATGGTCTTGAGACCGTCAAAAATCACCACCTGCGACTGGATACCATAGTCTTGGGAATTCACTGGATTGCTGGTGAACTCATTGGTCACCGGGTTGATTGATCTGCCCAGATTAAAATTGTAGGCGGATACGGCATTCAAGGAAGGCAAGAGGGCCGCCCTCGATTGCAAATAATCAACGCTTTGCTGCTCGGTATCAAGGCGGTTTCCCTCTATTTCCAGGTTATTGGCCAAGGCATATTCGATGGCTTCCCCCAGTGAGAGTAAGACACTGTCTCTTTCAAAAGAATTGGAAATACCCTGCCAGGGTATGATCAGGTTCAGAATGATTCCGAGGGATATCCTTACGGCAATATTTTTCATGTTAGATATGAAGTTTTACAAATAGCTCAACCTTGGAGGAGCATCTGCATGATCCTGCGCAGCTGGGCTTAGATTCTAGCTGTAGCATTATGACGAATCAAAAGTGTGCACCATGGGTCGTAGAGACAAAAAAGATACACCAATCGATCAATGGTAGGTATGAATAATTGGAAACAAAAAAAGGGCGCTATGCCCTTTTCGATTTTATACGGTTGTCAGCCAAATCCCTTTCACTCCAGGAAGTGGCCTACGATTGCTACGATACCATGGATTCAATCCCGGACCGTCTATGGTTGATCAAAATTCCGCTCAGAGTTTAATCTGATCGAAGATCGATATGTTCTTCACAGGAGCTACCTGGTTCCTCTTCATTGAAGGATTGCCGAAATGGACGACGGAAAACACCCTTGCTCCACCGGAGCAATGTTCAAGTTCTTGTTGATTGAGTTTAGTCATGATTTTCTATTTATTAAGGATTTCTTTGATGATCCAAAGTTGAAGTCCAGCACTCTATTCTTTTTGGAGTTGCAGCTTTCGCAGAAGAAAGTTTCACAAGGCTTCGAACAATGGCTGCTGGACAGGTCAAAATCAGGAATGATCCTGGAAGAATCGCCTAATTTCATCTATCAGAATCTCTCGGTAATCTATGATATAGATGACACTCATGGTCACCGCCATCAGTAATATACAATAGAGCACTTTTTTGATTTTCATGAATTGATTTGTTGAAATGGATTAAAAAAGGACTTCCCAAACCCATTGTCAAGTCTTGAGAAGCCCTCATTATGTAGGCCTATCGTGAGGGATCGGTGACTTGACCGACCCTCCCGGATTAGAAGCCCAGGTCCTCGGCTAGGTTGTGTCCACCCATGATAGGATGGCTATAGCGTACTAGTTTCCCAAAAACCCAACCCACAGCGTAAGCAAGGTCACCGGCATCTCCACCTTTGATGGCTTCCATCTCCTCGTTTGACAGGGTAGCGAACTGATCATTGAAATTTTTCATGGTCGTATATTTCTGGATTATTGTCCGTTCAAACCATCATTGAATCCTTCTACAACTGAATCCCAGTTGTCAATGAGATAGATCCCAACTGGTATCAGTACGCACCAGCAACCTCCATTCAATTCGTTTTTGTCGTCCGCAGAAAGTGTTTCAAATCCGAGTGTTTCTAAATTATTCATTGTGTTAAAATCTGAAGTTAAACATTAAGTAAAATTGTGTGACAGGATTACATCGTGGCTATGTCGATAGCAAGATTGGCACCACCCATTGGGCCGCTATATCTTATGAGTCGACCGACTACCCAGCCCACGGCATAGGCAAAATCGCCAACATCTCCACCTGAGGTAAGTACCTGCTCTTCGATTGATAGTGTTTCTAGATTGTTCATTTTTGTTAGAATTTGAAGTTAAACATTAGGTAAGTAAGTCATTCTCAGAATGTTGTCCCTTGAATAACTTATTGCAAGTCTATACCGCATGACTCCAGTGTTTTCGGAGTTTCAAAAAAAATTGGAAATTCTTTTAGGTGAGACCATCGGGGGAAATTGGAGCCTCTACTGACATTTACTCTGTGGCAACACTTGAACCCCTCAACAAAAAAAGGACGCCTGGGCGTCCTCATACTAAAATCACAATGCCACAATTTGTGGCAAACCATAACAGTTATCAGCTAACTGCTAAACCGCTAGTGAGTCTCAAAGTATATTCGAAGCTACCAACGAGGTAACCTACGCCATAAACGATGTACTCCACCAGGTTCTTACCGCCTTCGATAGCTTGTAGCTCCTCAGCAGTCATCTCCTGTATTTGATTGGATTGTTTCATTGTATTTGCATTGTTTAATAATTGATCAATATTCACTTGTGAAAAGACCGCGAGCCCAGCAAACAGGACAGGAATGAGAAAACCGATTTTCTTCTTTTTCCGACCTCCTTTCATGCCATATTGGGGTTCAGATCCATTTAGTGGGCGCTAAATCTAACGCCATCACCCATTTCGCCCAGCGTTTCGGCGCCACCTACAACAGCACCTACCAGCCAGCCGACTCCGTATGCGATGTATTCCAGGAGATTGTCACCACCATCTATTGAGACCAGTTCTTCCTGGCTCAGTTCTTTAATTGCTTCCATATTGAGATCGATGAGTATTATCTGGCATCGTTATAACCTTCCATGAAAGCTGCACCCAAATCGTCAAGATCCTGAGAGAAAAGGATGCCGAGTCCTACTCCGATGAGGGTGAAGCATAGCGCCTCACAGCCACCATTGGTAGTACCTAGTTCCTGCTCAGATAGACTGACCATCTGTGCGTTTTCATAATTTTTCATTGTGTTGAAATTTGAAGTTAAACATTGGATTAATAAAAATCGCTTGTCACACTCTTGTCACAAGCGAATTATCTTCTGGCAAAATCGGATTTTGCTCCTGTCTGGGGAGTTACCTAAACGATATTCTGCAGAGCTGATACTGCGGCCTGTATTTGCTCCATGAGTTCTCTCAAGGCTTTTTGTTCAGGTGTTTCCGTACCTCCGAAAGTTTCAGCAAGCTCTTTTTTATTCAATTCTGTCATTATTGATATAGTTAAAGGTTATAAAGTGAATTATGCCTCAAGGTTAGCAGCGCTCACTCGAGTCTTTTTGGAGTGAAGTGATTTGTTAATACTTCGCAGTAGCTTTTTTCCAGGAATTCGTTTTTATACCTTGTTATGCTATAGATCAGGTTGGTCTACTCCCATTATTTTGGAAATACTGCTTTAACTGAATAGCTGGATTCCATGGATTTGGAACCATACTTTGAGTATCGGGAGAAAAAAAGGACGACCACTTTTCCTGGTCGTCCTGTCAGTGATGTTTAGAGAAGATTAGGCTGCGGTATCCAGATGCACCCACCCCATAAGAATGACAATATCACTCATACTCAAACCAGCTTCAGCGTACATCATCTCTTCGCTGTCCAATTCCTCCATCTGGTAGGATAAATTGAGGCTACAAGGTTTTTCGTAAATATAGCTTTGCCTATCTGCATCGTACATGAGTGGAGCACCGAGTGCTTTCAGTGTTTTGATATATTCATAAACCATACTCTCCGATAAGTTGAGTCTGGAGGCCAGTTCTTTGGGCGAACCTGTACCCCCTCGTCTAATCAAGAAATGGATACGTTCAATTCGATCAATAAATTTCAAAGCTGTCATAGTCTGTCGGTTTTAGATTCACGTTTACATTGGAAGTCTTTCAGTATTTATTGATTCAAATATTTGCAGCATGCATTTATGAAGAAAATAAAATACACCAACTGACCTTTTGAAAGGACTAATGCCTCCATTCCTGTCCCTCAAGCCCATATCAAAACCTGAGAGCTTAGGCCAACCTCACCAAAATACAATGTCATAACACCCAAGAAACAGGGAGCACCAAGACAGGGCACCCTCGCGGCTGCAGTATGGCCAAATATCTTTAGCCACAAAAGAGCCATTTGGATTTTGCTAGTGCATATCCAGCTGCTACTGATGAAATAGATATCCACAGGAAGCGTGATCCAGACAAAAATGCCTTGGTCACAAAAAATCCCTCATCGGCGACCGCGTCAAGTCATCTGAACAATGCCCCTGCCTCGATCTTTAGTATCCTACAATATCAATGAAATAAAGAACACGTAAGTCACGATCAGTGCTAATGCTACCAGCGCTAGTTCTATCTTCTTTTTTCTATTGAATGAGACTTGACCGCCTCTGGGTTGAAAATCTCTGAGTCCGCTCATGATGTTAGTATTTCCACAAACTTCCGGATTCAAAGCATGATGAAGGTGCACAGAATCGTCTTTGAGGGTAGGTAAATTGAGCATTGCACCTCGAAATATCGAAATTCAGACGGTTTCCAGGAAAGATGAAGGGCTCACCCCATACTTTCTCTTGAACATTCTACTGAAATATTTGGTGTCTGAAAATCCAACTTTGTAAGAGATCTCGCTTACACTATAATCAAAATCCTCAATCATTTTTGCTGCCTTTTTCAACCTAAAATCCCTAACGAACTCTACCATCGTCATACCTGTGAGGTCCTTCAGCTTTTTGTAGGTCTTCGAGTGGCTCATACCCACTGCCCGGCAAATAAATTCAGCACCAAGCTCCTGCTTAGTGAGATTGTTTTCAAGGATTTCAACCATTTTAATCAGGAACAGATCGTCGCCACAAATCCCTTCTTCCACTTTAGGGCTAGTGAGGGCGTCGGTATGTACCTTCTTCGATATGAGCTTCCGGTTTTTGATCAGATTCCTGATCCGGCTGAGCAACAGTACTTTGTCAAACGGCTTCGTGACGTACTCGTCTGCACCCATCTCAAAACCTTCATGAATGAACACGAGCGAAGTTCGAGCTGTCAACAAGACTACGGGAATATGGCTTGTCTTAATTTCGGCTTTGAGTTTCTTGGTGAGTTCAATACCACTCATCTCCGGCATCATTACATCGGTCACGATTAAGGCCGGCAAATGTTGTTTGGCGATGTCCAGCCCTTCCAGGCCATTCTTTGCCTCCAGTATACGGTAGTACTTTTTGAGATGTTCTACGAGAAGAAATCGGATTTCATCACTATCCTCAACAACAAGTACAAGCTCCTCGATGGTCGCCGGTCCGGGCATTCCATGGTGGCGAAACTCGACCAATTCATGATGATCCGAAGACGGTTTGTCTTTCTCTTCTGATGACAACTGGCGTGTTCCAACTATCCTCGATACGGTTTTAGCCGGCGCCATTCGCCATCGGAGCCAAACAGCAACCAAAGCCAATACCCCCAAAGAAACTAGCAAAACAGGACTTGAGGTGTTGGGCAGATCCGAAGAAATCATATCGATCCCTGGCACAAAAGGTGCTAGAGATCTTGAATGGTTAAACAAAGATCTTAACATGTTCCATTAGCGTTTTTTGATTGGACATGAAATGCGTCTGTCACATACTATCGCAATTCAATGTTTTTGCTGGGAGACGGATCAAGCTACCGTCTGGGAAAATGGTTACATCTCTGGCTCTGAAGGATTAAAATCCGAATATGTACCCCTAATTGACGAATTCGACCCCTACCGGATACCCTCACAATTTCAAACTTTGATGAGCTAAAAATCTCAAAGTGACATTCTGGCCTTCGCGCCCGAACGTGAGAAGCTAAATACAACGCAAAATGACAAAGAGGGATAAAGAAGGGTCCAGACCCGACTTGGAATTCAGGCATGAAGCCTTAACCGCCATCAGCCTGGTTCTAGGAGGATACGACCTACTGGCAGAAACGCCAAAATCTGAAATTCAATCTAAAAAAGCGCGTGAATTCATAGATCGAGGTACTACCCGTTTGGGAGTGGCTACACAGAAATTCATTCGCGCCATCTCATGAAAGAGCAATGTTCAACTATATGAAATACATAAGGACCGCAAATAATCTGATCATCATTTTTTCAGCTGATTTGAGCCACTCGGCATTCCAAACTTTTTTACCGGTTAGCGCAGGATACATTACTCCTTTCCAGGGAAGGTTACGTTGCTTTGGTGAAAGCATCTCCCTGGGTTTGGAAGCAATCGAAGAAGCTGACACAGAACTCGCCAATGAACAATTGCAGCATACACTGCTGATCTGGGATTGACTGACTAAATGGTCGCAGCACAGGTTTCAGACCCTCTTTCCCTGTACCCTTGTATCTAGCTTGGAGGGTCTCCTCGTCAAGGCGACGAAAAAAAGAAGCCTCTCAGATCGAGAAGCTTCTCACTGCATAGACTAACCTCACTTGACCATCAAGTGCACCTACCATAGAGACAGTAATTATTGGCTTGTCTAACCATCATTTGCAGAAAAAATTCAAATCAAACACATCCCATTCTCCGATAGCTCGAAAAGGAGAATGCCCCTCGAATCGGGGGCATTCAAAAAATGGCCAACCAACCGCGCATTGACCATTGACCAAACCACTGTTAATGCACCATCAACAGGAGTATCTTTTTTGCATCGCGTCAAACTTCATCGGCAATGCCTTCACTCTACTGACAGCGAAATGGCTTTATACATACCATGCTCCAATATTATGTATATGTTAAGCCTCTGATTCCGGTATAAATTAGTCATACAAGACTTCCATGGAATCCGCCATAGCCTGGCAAACTACTCCCCGAGCCAATCACCAATATGTCCCAGGAACAGGATCAGACTATGGTCAGCAAGGACTTGACATCTTTTCTGTAGGTCTTGCCCATTGGGATCATCTGACCCATCACCTCTAGTCGGGCCTCTTCCAAGGCCTCTATGAAGTGAAGATTGACAATCCAGCTTCGATGGACGCGAACAAATTGCCCTGCCTGATGAAGTACCTGCTCAAAATGGTTGAGGCTTTCAGAAGACACGTATTTCCTGGATTTCGTAAACACTTCTGTATAGCATCGATCTGCCTTTATGCAATAAATGTCTTTCAGTTTTACGGCCTCATACCGGTGTTTTTCGCGGAGAAAGATCCTATCCCTCACCTCACTCGGTTGTGGCTTGCTTATCGATGCATATTGCGGAAGGCCGACCATGTCAATCACCTCCAGCAACTTGTCTTCCACGATGGGTTTCATCAAGAAGAATTGAAGTCCGGGAGCGACTTCGGCATTCAAGGGTAGCCTCTCCTCCGTAGAGGATAAGTAAATAAAGGAAAGGTCTTCCGGATAGCCCACCATACTGGCCGTTTCTAAGCCTGATAAGGATCCCTTGAGTTTCAGATCCATGAGTACCACATCCGGGCGATTGTACTCATAATCTGCTATGAAATCTTCGCCTTTGGCGTATTTTCCAATGACTTCGTGATTCCCTCTGCTACAATAGAGGGCTAATTTGGTGGCCTGGTCGTTGTGACCTTCCACGATACTTATTCTGCTCATATTCGATTAGGTCTGGTCTAAGGATTTCGGGCGATATCAATTACTCTGTTTGACGGCTCTTCCAAAGAGCGGCGATCACACATTAATTGAATCTTAAGATAATAAATAGTTAAAATACTCATCAAATGCTATGTTTCTTGATGCTAACGGTGATCGACCGATACTTGCTCTCAAGGGCGTAGATGAGATCGTATTAAAACTCGATCAGATAAGGTTCAACAAAGTTTTGAGTGGTTTCTTATAGGTTTTTCCTACTGGAATCATCCTTCCTTGCACCTCAAGCATGAACTCTGCTATGGCATCAATGAAATGAATATTGATTATCCAACTGCGATGAACCCGTATGAACATGGGGGCAGGCAGAAGTTTCTGAAAATGTGTGAGGCTTTCAGAAGAAATGTATTTCCGCTCACAGCTATGTATTTCTGAATAGCATCGGTCCGCCTTGATGTAGTAAATATCCTCCAACTTCAAAGGGACAAATCGATGCTTGTCCCGCAGGAAAATACGATCTGTCAATGGTCTATCGTTTCTCGGCGATAGGTTGCGCTGAAGATTCAAATGCTCAATGACAGGATTGAAATGGACGGCAATAAATGGGAATGGAGAACTTGACTGGAATTTTGATAATTCCATGACATTCTCCGGAATAGATTCTTTTTGAGGAGTTTTGGGTACTTCTGGCGATTCCTTCCTGAAGAGGGTACTTCCCCCCTCCTCCTGGGCGATACTCGTAGTAGTCATGGTTGTTTGCTCTTTTGTTCATTAGGTACTCCTATGACAAAAGAATTCGCACCACTTGACCACTCATAAATGTTAAGAAAATATTACCTTAATGTTATTTCAGAAGATATGTTTTGCTGCCTAATAATAGCATATAATGGAATCTAATTCTGGACTGAGTCGCTCTTTCAATCCGCAATTAACGCCTTCGTATCCACCTCAAAACCCCGAAGGTATGGGCTTGCGGCAACCTCCCCGGGTATGTAGGGTTTGCTGCCGGCGTATTTACCTTTCTGCAAATTGTAAATAAGAATGGTTTGATCCTGTGGGTTGACCAACCAGTACTCTTCTACGCCATTCTCTTCATATAACTCAAACTTCTCTTTCATCTCCTTCCTGGAATTGCCGGGAGATAGAATTTCAATAATGAGTTCCGGAGCGCCCTCACACCCAAAATCAGTCAGCTTCGCAGGGTCACAAATCACACAGATATCGGGTTGTACGACAGTTCTATCGTCTCCCTTGACCAACTTGACGTCAAATGGAGCTTCATATACTTCGCACGGTTTTTTGACGAAATTGAATAAGCTGGACGCAAGCCTGATAGAAAGCTTTTGGTGTGTACGACCGAGTGCGGGAGACACCTTAAAGAGCTTACCTTTGATCAATTCAACGCGTTCTTTGAACTTCCAGGTGACGTAGTCACTGTAGGTATAGCGCTTGTTCAGGTCCAGCTGCTCCAAATCTGTTATCATGATTTAAAGGTAGCGATTTTGAAGATTTCGTAGCCCCACTGCCGAGACCACCTGCTTGTAGCCATTCACGCTTCATCCCATTGCGTGATCCTCAGTCAGTTACTCCTTCAGCAGTTTTTGCTTCACCACCCGATCGCTGAATTCCAATTCCAGTACATACATGCCTGCCTTTAGGGTACCGACATCCAGCGTATAGTTACCAACGCTTTCCCGGAGCGGTATATAAGCCATCAATTGCCCACTAAGCGCAAATACCTTGACATTCATCAATGTTTCACCTTTGGGATAAAGGATCACCACCCGCTCCCTCGACGGAGTTGGAAAAACCCCCACTTCTTCTTCACCCAAAGCCGCTGCCAGAGGCTCAATACCCACTGCCCTGGTTTCAGCTTTATCTTGTTCAGCAGCTAATTGCCTGGCCGCCAGGTTTGCCGGGAAACATTCCTCCACCTCCCCCAGCTCGATCTGCACTTGCTCCCGGTCAGAGCCCACATGGCTATCGAACCCCGCTCCAAACTCCAGCAACGGTTCAAAACCCTGCTGTGCTTCCGGCACATTCAGGCGAATGCTCAAATCCAAGCCCTCGGGCATGGCAAGGCTTTGGATGTCCACAGTCGACATGGAGGTGATGCTGACAAAGCCCGCTGTGATGGGATTTCTCACCACATTCGTCACGTTGACATCCTCCAGGGTCAGCGAGATGGGCTCAGAAAGGGGCTGACGCCAGGCGCCGGTATTGTCTCCTTCCAAACGCCAGACTTCAGCCACATTGGCCGTGGCTTCATCTCCCAACGGATCACCTTCATGCAACAGGTCCGGATTGGAGAAGTAAGGAACTTTCGGGCATTTAGTGCCCTGTGCTTCACAGGCCCAATCATAGGCCATGATCGTGCGCCAACCTTTCTCAACATTTACCCAACCATGACCAAAGGCGTACGGATCCGTGCCTGGGTCGACGTAGGTATCGTGTCTTGCGCCCAGATTATGGCCAAGCTCATGTGCGAAAGTATAGATGCCCATACAAGCAGCACTCATCACCAGAAACCCAACCTCATTGTAACCACCCCCAGGTACTGAAAAAGGCACTCCAGCGATACCACAATCGCGGGCCCCATACGTAACCAAGGCACAAATGTCTGCACTATAGAGATCCCTCAATTGATGTACCTCTTCCATATAGCCATCGCCATAAGCTGAAAATCTTATCCGATCAGACCGAACGTCAGACTCATCATAATCAACATGACCGAAATAGGCCATTTCCACTTTCTTGTCAATGCCACTGTTTGCCAGGGCCTGGTTGGTCATGGCAATCTCCCTCCGGATGTGGTTTTGAAGGCCCGGCCAGATGATTTTAGCGTTGTTCGCATAGAGAAACAAAACCCGGATGGAGCAAGGATCATCGGCCTCCTCACTCCTATGTGCCGATTTCGAAGTCATTCGTGCTCTTGCAGGGGCATGGCCTTGTAATTTTTCAGCCTCCGAACGTACAGGTAAAGCGATATCCTGATGTACAGTGCTATCCTCATGGGCGCAACCTCCATAAATGGACTGATCGATTTCTTCCAGGAAAGTTTGCGCCGAATCTCCCTGGATGTGAAAGAGGCCCGCTTCGTTATGGATGGCCCCAACCAGGTGAGCGCCTGACTTACTTATCACCACATAGCCCCAGCCCTGTTCAAATTTCCCCTGCCAGACAAAGTCATCGAATCCCGTTTTCTTTCGCTCGATATCAAAAATATCATAGGCCTTGTCTCCCAATCTTATGCTCACGAGGTCTTGATCGAAGGCTTTATCGTTTACCCAAATCGGTAGGCGCACCTTTTCGGCCTCCTCCTCTTTCGCTTCGGCAGCGAGTTCGGTAAATAATAGGCTCTGCGCCCAACTGGCCGACACGAAAGCCAGTAAAACCGGTGAAAGAACAAATAATGAGCGATGCATTTCTCGAATTGATTAAATAAGAGAAAAAGTAGAGATCTGCATTACGTAGTTAACTGCTATTGAGCGAAAAAACGAATATGACCCCATAGATTGATGAATCTGTCTACCCCTCCCCTACGAACGATGACTTGAAGCCAAAGGCTACAGTAGTTTTAAATGGCTACCTCATCACCTTGATGCCCAGCCTACAAGGATTTATCACATTCCCGATCTCTTTGGTAGTCCATTTTCATCCGTTCGGAGCCTATTTCGTGAGGTGGGAGATTGAAATTTTCAGACCTGGTAGAATCCCTCATTTTTAAGCTACCCTAATGAACAAGAAAAATGGAATACCGAAATCTGCGGTGTCTATGGGTTGCTCAGCTGATGCTGATCAACCTTATCTTCATCCCGCAAAGCGCATCAGCCCAAATCGTCATTGAGCCCCTGGAGCGTAACCTTTCGCTGGGCACCTCCTATGAATTGGATCCGGACTACGGCGTAACCTGGAACCAAAATCCGAACAATGTTACGAGCGTGGAAGTCAAGGTTTACTCCAAAAAGCGCAGGGATAATGGCGAGGGTGAAAACGCGCTCATCTATGGGTTTGTGGACACCAATGGCAGTGGCAAATCAACAGGCGTCAATGACATCTCTTCCTTTTCTGGCAAGATGTATACCCCATTCAAAGCCCTCCCTGACTTCTATACCCAGGCCCCGACCATTGCCGACTTCCTGCTGACCGATCCCAGCCATGGTCTGGCACGAGGGGACCATACCGCATCCACGAATGCCACCAACACTGCCTACTTCAAAAACTATCTTTTGAAGGAAGCGGCGTACAATGGCTTGTTGGGTTCCACCAGCGGCACCAAAGGCCAGCAGGTAGAAGCAGTGGTAGAAATTGTTATCCACGGACCCCTTGCTACAACTGGGGACCTCACCGGCATGACTTTACCAGGTATTGGTGACCTGGATTTCTCAGGCTGCACCATTGATCCGAATACAGGAATTGTGAGATGTGCAAATGGCAACCAGCCTCCTGTTGTCATCTTTATTAATCCTGGAGAGACCAACGAGCAAAGGTTTGAGTTCTTTTCCAACGACTTTGACCCGCCTACAATTGACGCAATCTTAGGTGACAATATCCGCTTCGTCGTCAAAGCCAGCAACGAGCCCGGAACGATCCATGGTCTGCCGGATACCTGGGTGTCAAGAGCTTTCCGCGAGTCGATCTTCATGAGCAGCAAGTCGATCACCCCGGGCGCCTACAAGCCATGGGTTGGGTACGACGTCGGACCTCACAACGTGCGCGTACGTAACTATGCAACCGATTTTGACCCCAACTACCCCTCGTGGCAACATGACGCTACGGCAGGCACCTACACCTTCGAATGGACACTGGAACGTGCTATGGACGCTTCGCTACCTTACCAATTTGACCAACATTATACTGACGAGAACGCACCATTTTGGCAGGACAACAGCACCAACCCATGGCAATATGGTACCAGTACAGGTTCATACGGGAAACTAACCCAGTATGGCACCTCAGTCCAGCGACAGGGTGTGTTGCACGGTTTCCAGATGGTCGTCCAGCAGGGTCTGATCAACAACACCTATGTAACACAATCCGACAAGGACGATGTGTTTTTCAACAATGTGTTTCCAGGGTATCCTAACACCTCACCCCAGTCCCCAACACAGGGGTTTCGAAACCTGAACGATGCCTGGAAAGTCATACAACCCGATGAGCAACTGAATACGGTTGCTGAACTCGTCACCTGGTATCAAAAGGAGCAACACCTCCAGGACCAGTCCCTGGCCGACCTTCCGGCAAGCTACACCTACGATGGCTACGAGATCTGGGAAGGCCTGCAGATGAGCACCCTGGGTGACTGGAACAGTGTTCAGACCAATGAAAGCACGCAAACCGTGAGCAAAGCTCCCGGGCACCTCCAGATCGCCGTGGACGGGAGCAACCTGGCGATCGATATCAATGTGAGCTCGCCCCTCGCCAACCAAAAATTCTATGGCATCAACGGAGAGACGTTGATTGGCAGGCAAACGACAGATACCTATACGGTCAATGAGATTGATCCGGATAAGGTGTCTGCGAGCGGAACCTTCAGTATGGCCTTCAATTACTTTGGTGCCCAGGGAGGCCATGTCGGGACGGAGGTGAAGCCGCTGACTTTCGATCCTCAAAACCCTTCCAATCTTATGAGCGCCGGCGGTTTTACTATCCCTAGTGGCAATTATGCGACAACCGATCTCACAGTCCTTTACCAGCGAAATGCAACAGCAGATCCCGTGATCATTGCTGGAAAAGACTTATGGTCCATTGACCTGAGTGAGATGAAATGCCTGGAATACGGCAATGCCAATGAGTCCAGGATATTGGGACCCAATGAGTATGAACGAAACATATTCGAGGACCCCAAACAAGTAGTGGATCCGCTGGACAGCACTTTCAAAATGGGACAGGACTTATCCAAGGTCTTTGGTCCATATGTTGTGGAGAAGAACACCACCCTTCGTTTTCGGGTCTGGGACTCCTACCCGTACGCCATCAGGTCTACTGTAGGTGGTGGGACGTTTTATCCCAGCAGTCGAAGACTCCTGTATACCATAGACGAAACTGACGCTGATCCCATGATTTCCTGGGAAATGGAAGAAATCAGTCCTTTTGATGGTAGTGTCCTGGCGACAGTACCCTTGAGCCAGACCGAGGGTCTCGAGATTTCTCAACAATTCACGACGCCTGGATATTACCTTTTGCGCGCAGAGATGAAGTGGGGCACCCAGCAAGGGACCCATAAGAAAGAAAGTCTCATTCATGTACTCGAAGATGATGCGCTGATCGCCGGGGAAGAAGCCAGGGTTTCATTGCGAGCGTTGACAGGTGTTGAGTTCGGATGGCTGGGATTGACAGGGAATGCAGAAGACTATCAGGTGGCAATGGTGACCGACCTCAAAAGTGACTACAGTTGGGTCAATGGACCACGTGCAAGACCCAATGGCGGGACACCGGTGATCGATCGTTTTGGTCCAAATAATGACTACGCAGACCACTATGAATATCGAATCAATGGTAGCTCCACTTCAAATAACACCCAATACCTTTCTGCCGTGGCAAATTATGTATCCACCACCAGTTACACCATCGCGGGTTACTGGTCCAATCACATTGATCCGCTGGGGGCGCTCAAAAATGTGCAGTCGCTGGATGTTGACCATCAGATCACCTCTGCTTTCATCTCCACTGCCTTCACCAATACCTCCGGAGCAACCTACAACGGCACCGGAGATCATCGGCGTATTCTCTTTCCGTGGGAGCTCAGAAATCCCTGGGGCAGCATTTCCCTTTATCATGGCATCATGCTACGAAGTCTGCCCAAGGTATTTGTCAAGCCAGATGCATTGAAGAGCGCCATATTGAGTGGCACCACAGCTCCACAGACCAACGCAAAGAAACCTTACGTGGAGGACCTGGATGAGGACATGGAGAAAAAGCAATATGAATTCTATCTGAACCTGAAGCACAACCGGTGGGTGGTCGTGGACAACCAATTCGAAGCCATAGAATTCCTCAAACCGGATGACAACAACAAGACCATCGCCTCGATTCCATTGTTCGCAGCAGATTATGCCAACCTCAACCTAACGCGGACCGGCGATCCTTTCCTGATCAGCGCACACCGTGGCCAGTGGAAAAACAACATGGAACTTACCAATGACGCGATGGTCGCGGCACAAAACAATTCCAATGTTCAGGTTATTGAAATTGATGTTTCGTTGACCAGTGATGGCGTACCCGTGTTATGGCATGACGAGTACATGAGTCGCGTATTCCCTGGCTCCAGCGCCACTTTTCAAGTGAAGCGACCTGGCCATGTTAACTATACGCAAATAAGTCAGAACAGCATGTCTAACCGGTTCGGTGACGTCACCAGCTACACTGTTCAGAAATTGGCGGATGCCCTCCAATACTACAAGGACCATAACATCACCAAGCCCATTGTCATAGATATCAAATATGGCAACGCTAAGGTCTACGCCCCGGACGGTTCTGATGACAAACCAAAATCCAAAGCCAATTTTGCACACTATTTGAAGGAAACACTCAAAGTGGTGGCTGACAAGGATATGCTTGACCAGGTCATGCTGCAATCCTACCTTTTCAAGCCGCTGGAGGAAGACGCTGATTTCTGGAATTCTGTGAGAAATATCCTGGTGAACAGCACCAATCCTGATGCGAACGGCAAATACCCCAAACTGGCTTATGTGCCCATCATGGGGACGCACAGACCTACTTTTGATGATATCCCCATCTACGCCGAAGAATGGGTGAATGAGCATGCTGACCGAAAACTTACCTTCATGCAAATCCCCCTGATGAGTGTCATCCAAAACAACAATGGTAATGGTACGCAAGCTGACCCACAGCAAAAATTGGATGACGCATTAGCCTTGATCGAAAACAACAACATTCTCACCATGACCTTCTTTCAACCCTCTTTCGAATGCGTGGCCTTTTACGCACCTGAAATACTGAGCCTGAATAGTGTGGAGAATTTCAGAGGAGACTTGAACTGGCTGTTACAAAAGGGCTTTGACGTCATCACTGTAGATCAGTTGGACCTGGTGGAGCATTTTAATGTCAAGGCAGGTGGTGGTATCACGAGTACTCGGGAGTTGTCTGACAGTGACACCCAATTTGCTTATTCCAAGACGGAATATGACACTGAAAATGGGTTCACCATCGCCTTCACCACCACTTTGAATAAGATACACGACGCCATTCAGAATGAGGGCGGCATAATCGCTGAGCTCACCACAGACAATGCTTCCAAGGATGTGGTATGGAGAATTGGCTTTAATGCTGAGGACGAGCTCTTTGTTACCTGGTGCAACAACGCAAGCAATTATTGCTTCGACGCCAATTTTTGGGAGCCTAGCGGTGCCAGATACAAAAATCTGGGTGGCACGGAAGAGATCTCCTTTACCATTGTGATGTCGAAGGAAGAGGCACGACTGCAAGTGGGAATACCCAGTGGAAAATTTGACTGCAACTACCTGGATTATGGCTTGCAAGGAACCGTGATGGAGGAATCCACCAGTTGGAATTCGGGGGGATTACTGGAAGATGCCTTGAAGTTGTATGTCAATGACGCCAGAATTAATGCCAGCCACTTTGTCAAAAAGCCGCTGTGCAGGACTGACGCATTCTACTACGCAACACACTCGGGAGGAGACTTCTGGGGATTTCAAACGGGAACTTCATCGTTTGATTTCATCAACGTTGAGAACCCCTATTTCACTCATTTCAGTGCGACGTCGAAGGATGAGGAAGCTACAAAAATCAAGACTATCAATTCCTGGGATAACGAGCGACTGGACCCAGGCACTACCAACAGTGCTTGCCAGTATTTGCAGAGCAACTTTACCTCCGGTAGTGCCAGAATGATCTCGGAATCCTCGGAGGAAACCTTACTGGATCTACTGACTGAGGAAACCGGTGAAAACCTGGTCTATCCAAATCCTTCCAATGGCGTATTGAACATCCGACTCGATGAATCTTTTGATGCGGACGGAATGGTGCTGGTCGAGTTGTTTGACCTTAGCGGGAGACTCGAAAATTCCACAACCCTGGATCACCGGAGTGGTTTGACCATGACCTGGGATGTCAATGAAAACCGAGCAGCCCTCCCCAGTGGCGTCTATCTGCTTCGTGTCACAGGTGGGCAGCAGACCATTTCAGGAAGAATTCTGCTTAGCTGTGGCTGCCACTAACAGCTCTGTTTGTGGCATACACCAATTAACAACTTTGGCATGGCCGAATGCTACCAAATGAAAGATCCTCCAGGATCAGCTAACCCTAGTTTCGATGTGGCTTCGCATTCCCCCGCACAGCTTGTACTGGACATGAATGGTTGGAGACAACCTATCATCAAGAGCTCCCTACAGTACCTAAGAGCGTGATCGCACATTGAAACAGTCAGAAAACAACCGATTGGACCTTGCCAGCGCTCTGCCGCAATGATTCCTGGCGCCTAGCCAGAAGTCAAATGTGTGCTGCCAATGATCATGATTAGATACTCATTGGCAGGATGGAGCAACCTCGCCCCGCTAATCTCCTCCTCAGATACATGTCGATTCTTAGTCCCCAATGTAGACACCCGCCCAAGCTGTGATGACTTTGGATCAGACGCGGCTGGGTCCTGACAGACCACGCCTACCTGGCCGGGATAAAAAAGGTTTGAGTCACAAATCTGACCGCGGAAATGGTTCCGCTTTGTGATATTGAGAAAAGGCGGAAATGATCTGTCAAGCAGCTCGTCAATACCTTGGGCCCGGGTAGTTCCTTAATGTCCCTGCGCAAACGTACCTGTACAAGCAGATGTTGTAAGGTGCAGACAGGATAGCGACAGCCCGTTCAATGACCACACGACCCATTCCAGATCCGTACCCGTCCATTTAGACGTCCGCCAATGAGTACTTGCTCCATCATTCAAAACCACAAAAAAGGGATCGTCCGGTTTCCCGGACGATCCCAAAAGTCTGCTTGCCTGCAGACGTATTCCATGTGTCAATAACCAGGGTTTTGAGGAAAATTGAGGGGATCATTGTACGTGTCGATTTCCCTTTGCGGAATCGGGTACAAGTGTCTGTTTTCATCTATGTTGAATCCCCTGGCGTTCATCGTTTGAACAGCTCTTCCTGTTCGCACCAGGTCAAACCAACGCTTGTTTTCGCGGGGAAACTCAAACCTGCGCTCAAGAAGGACCGCATCTCTGAAGCTGGCTTGATCGGGAAGGTCTGTCGCCGTATACCCGGGTATACCTGCCCTTAGACGCACCTGATTCAACAGGTCGAAAGCCTCTCCCCCGGCTTCGTAGCCGATTTCGTTTAAGGCTTCTGCGGCCATCAAGAGGACTTCAGCGTACCTGAATACAATAAAGTCCTGTCCAAAATCACCAGTCGATGAAGGTTGGGCGAATATCTTGAGGTCTTCCAGAAGCCGGTAGCGCACGTCGTTGACGGTATCGAAGACGGCTATCAGGTTGTCGTACTCCAGTGATCCAGCCTGACCAATGCCTACATAACCTTCACCCAGTCCACCTTCCTGAAACCTGACACTGAAGATGATCTCCTCGTTGATTTCGTTGAGTGGATCGAAGACATCGGCTATGTTCGGCAAGAGGCTGGTCGAACCCAGCTGTATGACCTCCTCCAAGACTCCCACTGCTTCTTCATACCGTCCCAAGGTCAAATAGACCTTGCCCAGCAGCGCCCTGGCTGCCGTGGCAGTTGCTCTACCAAAACTACTGGCGTCAACAGCGCTGGGTAAGTTCCTAGTCCCAAACTCAAGATCGTCGACAATTGCCGCATAAACATCCAGCCTTGGATCTCTGACCGTATTTCTCGATTCTTCTATGCTGATGGTAGTTAGGATCAAGGGGACGTCTCCCCAAAGACGAACCAAATTGAAATAGGAAAGCGCCCGGATGAATCGTGCTTCACCAGCCAGCTGATTGCTGACCGCATCAGTCAACTGCACATTGCCGATGTTGTCCAGGATGAGGTTGCAACTGTTGATACCTCGATACAGACTTGACCAACTGACACTGAGCGCCGAATTGAACGATGTTTCCTGGAAATTATCGAAATCGAATTGTTCGACAGCCACCGCCTGGTCTGCTGTGGCTCCGTTCAGGTCATCCCCACGTAGTTCCATCATGATGAAGAAATTACCAGCATCCTCTTCGGCCAAATTTCCACCTCCGTACTGACCTTTGTTTTGCAGTTCGGCATAGGCGCCAAACAAGGCCGCCTCCAAATCTTCCCTGGTTTGGAAGAAGTCCTCCTGGTTTGCATTGGAGACAGGCGTCAGATCCAGAAAGTCATCACCGCATCCGTAGGTAAAAAGTGTGAACGCCGCAGCTATGAGATAATATAATCTATTGGTTTTCATGGTGGTATTCATTTGAACGAGATGGAAGCGCCCAGACTGTAGATCGTCGAAAGCGGATAGTTGCCATAGTCCTCACCTGGCGCCAGGGCATTGTCAGGACGATTGTTCACCTCTGGATTGTATCCCGAGTAATCCGTGAAGAGAAATGGGTTTTGAACCCTCAGATAGAAGCGTGCCTTTGTAATGGGCAATGCTTCATAGACGCTCTCTGGTAGTGTGTAGCCACAGGTAAGGTTATTGATTCTCACATAGGAACCATCTTCTACATGGTACGTGGAGACCTGCTCAGAAGCGCCAGTCTGAATCCTGTTGGCTCTGGGGGTTTGTCCATCCCCGGGTTCTTGCGCTGAGCGCCAGACATTCTCCGCCACGACGCGCATGGGATTGAGGAAGGACTCGGGCGCTCCATAATACCTTCTCGACATGTTCAGAATTTCAAAACCCTGAACACCCTGCAAGGAGAAGGAAAAGTCGAACTGCTTGTAAGCCATGTAAGTATTGAGTCCATAGTAGAAGTCAGGAAAAATGCTCCCCACCACGGCACGGTCTTCAGACAGATTGATCACGCCATCCCCGTTCACATCCCTAAATCGGATATCTCCGGGTTCTGCGTCCGCCACACTGGCGGTATTGGAGATTTCCTCTTCACTGTTGAATATGCCATCGGCAACTGGCAAATAGTAGGCACCAATCTCACCACCGACCTCCGTGATCCAGGTAGCGGATGAAGGATTTCCTACGGCCACGATAGGCTCGTCATTGACGCCCAGGCTTTTGACCTCATTTGCAATGGCGGTTATATTGGCGTTGATATCAAATCTGAAATTGTTGATGCGATTTCGCACGCCTATCAAGGCTTCCCAACCCACGTTCTCTACCTCACCAATGTTCTGTAATGCCGTAGTGAATCCGGAAGCTGAAGGAATAGGCACGTTGAGCAACAAGTCCGTTGTGTTGCTGACAAAATAGTCCCCTTCGACATAGATCCTGTCCTCCCAAAAACCCAGGTCGATTCCAAAATCAAGGGTAGTGGTCTTCTCCCAGGTGAGGTCTTCATTTGACGGGGTCGACGGGACCAAACCGCTGACGATATTTCCGTTTCCCAGCACGTAGTTCTCCTGACTCAGCAGCCCAATGGAGCCGTAGTTGGGGATTTCAAAATTCCCCGTGATACCATAGCTGCTCCGAAACTTGAGATTGCTAATAAAGTCCAGTGCAAAAAACGACTCATCCGAAATTCTCCAACCCGCTGACAATGAAGGGAATGTCCCCCACCTGTTGCCACGACCAAATCTTGACGACCCATCCGTTCGGACCGACATACTCAACAGGTATTTGCCTTCATAGTCATAGAGGACCCTTCCCAGCCAGGACATGAGTGACCATTCGGAAACAAAGGATCCGCCGCCTACAATCTGACCTGCATTCAAGGTGGGCACCAGGTTGTTGGCGAAGTTTTCCGCAGCAATACTATTGGAATTGATGCTTTCTTGCTGTGAGGTAAAACCGCCTAGCGCTGTCAAGTTGTGACCACCACGCTCCCAATCGTAGGTGAGGGTATGTTCAATGAGCCAGTTGACTGATGATTCGGTACTGGATAAGGCCTTGGGGTCTGAGCCGATCAAAAGGGGTACACTGGAATTTCTGAAATAGCTTCGCCTGTAGTCATTCAAATCGAATCCCAGGGATAGTCGATAGGTTAATCTGTCCAGCACCTCAAATGTCCCAAACACATTGCCGAGCAGCCTGCTGTGCTCCAGCTCATCCTGGTGTTTTTCAGCGGCCTCGACTACATTAAAGAAATCTGATGACCAGGCAAAATTTTGGCCTACGTCGAAATAGGTGCCATCGTTATTTCTGACTGGGTATATGGGCAGTGCCCCGATGGCCGTTCCTATGAGGCCTTGATCAAACCATGGACCCTCAGCATTGGCCAGCTCCTGCTCTATGTAGGTTGGATTCAGGTTGACGCCAACTTTTACCCGGTCGTTGACCGACAGACCGAGGTTGAGCCTGGTATTGTATCGTTCAAGGCCAGTGCCCAACAAAATGCCCTCCTGACTGAAGTAATTCCCCGAGAAGAAGTATTCGAGGTTTTCGCTGCTTCCACCGAAGCTAATGGAATGATCGTGAATGATTGCTTCCCGAAATACCTCATCCTGCCAATCTGTATTGGTAAGGCCGGGTTCACCATTCAAATAGGGCTGCAATTCGGGCAGTATAAGGTGGTTGTTGTTGGCCCCTTTTGCTATGCGCTCCTCGTACGTATCCGTAATCAACGCGCCGTCAATTTCCCGCAAATAGGTAGTATTGCGGGCCTCCGCAGCGAACTCCGCAAACTCATAAGCATCCAGCACGTCAATTTTATTCAGCAATCGTTGAACTCCGAAATTGGTGTTGTAGGTCACTGTCGGTTTGCCTTTCCCTTTTTTTGTGGTGATCAACACGACACCATTGGAGCCTCTGGAGCCATAAATAGCGGCAGCAGCAGCGTCTTTCAGCACCTCGACCGATTCGATGTCATTGAGATTTAGCGTATTCAATGGGTTGAAGGGTTGCTCATATCGTGAAGAGGAACCGGTCGGTCGCTGCAGATCGATGCTAGGGCCGGTGGTGTAGTTCACAGTCTTGGCCAAGGGTACCCCATCAATCACATATAGAGGTTCATTACCAGCGTTGATGGAATTGGTGCCTCTGATTCTTATTTGCACGCCTGCACCGGGCATGCCACTGTTTTGCAGCACCCGAACGCCTGGGAGCTTACCGCTCATCGCCCTATCAAAACTAAGGATGGGCTGTTCCTGAATGTCGCCAGGATCCAGAGAACCCAAGGCCGAACTCACATTGGCCTGTTTCTGTGTGCCGTATCCAACCACCACCACTTCTCCCAAGGCTTGCAAATCCTCCTCCAAAGCAATTTGAAAACTTATTTGGTCTGCGATCTCAATTTCCGCTGAAAGGAAACCGATGAAGGTCACCGCCAGTGTTGTGGCTTCATTCGGGACAATAAGCCTGAAATTGCCATCAATATCAGTGATGGTACCGATGGATGTCCCTTTGATTCGGACGGTCGCCCCTGTGAGTGGCTCACCCTCGCGATCTGTTACTTTCCCCGTGAGCGTTCGGTCAGCAAATTCCTCCTCTATTTGCTGCTGTTCGTTTTTCTTTCGGGGGATCACGTAGATCATGTCGTTGATCCGGCGAAAATTGTACCTGGACTCTGCGGCCAGGGAATACAGCAAAGTATGCAGGTCTTCCCGCACGTTCAGGTCAAAAGTCTGCTTATCCTTGATGACCGCATTGCCGAAGGCAAACGTATAGGTCGTTTTCCCCTCAATGGCCTCGAACACCTCTTGCATGGTGGCATTCTCCACCAGCAATGAAATCTCCGTGTCCCTGAGTAAACTCTGACTTGAAAGGGGTTCTGCCACCAGCAATTGGAGACCGATGAGCTGAACCAAGAATATGTAGAAAGCCTGCTTTGATGCGAACATCAATAGTCTAATTAATTCCGATTTCATAAGTTTGTTGTGTTGTTAATTATTGATTTTCCCCACGATTGACTGGGGAAAGACAGGTCCGGAGCTGCGCCAACAGCTTCGGATTTTTTCTTCCTTGACCTACCTGGTAGGCGCTCGAAGAACAGGAATTAGCTTTTCTCGGTGTACTGGTTGTTCATTAGGTCTTTGGTGGTTGATGATTGTGTTTACGTCATTCGCATGAACCTCCGGAAATAATCAAAAGATCGCCTTCGAATTTGTAATCAAATCCCAGAAGCAGCTGCATACCTTTCAGTACCAGCTCCAGGGGTTCATTTTTGTAAGTACCTCGTATGAGACAATCCCCCACAAGATCGTCGCTCTCCAATCTTATCGAAATGCCATAGGCCCTTTCGATTTGGCTGAGCGCATCCTTGAAGGGAATGGCGTCCAATACGAGGTTGCGGTCGATCCATGCCACATAGGGAGCTGTTTCGACCTCCTGCACCTGCCACAACCCATCTGTATTGCTGGCCACAACTTGCTGGCCCTTAGTGAGCTGCACAGTATTCGCTATGTCTGGTGATTCATTGAAAACTTGTACTCTGCCTGAAGTGACAGTGACCTCGACCTGGTTGTCCTGAGACACCCTGATGTTGAATTCGGTACCCAGAACTTGTGTTGTGATCGCGCCGACTTTCACTTTGAAGGGTTTAGCTTCATCCCTGGCAATCTGGAAAAAGGCCTCTCCCTGCAACTCAACTATTCGCTCCTCGCCTTCGAATCGCTCCGGATACCGAAGCGTTGAGTTGACATTCAGCTTGACCGTAGAGCCATCCGCTAAGGTGACAGCAGACCTTTGTCCGGGCGCTGTGGTCTTAACCACGAGCTGAGCTGGTTTGGGTACTACCAGGTTTTGATAGACAAAAAATACCCCAATAAGTAGCAGGATAGCTGCAGCCACCCTTCCCACAACATACATATTGAACTTCCTGGCCTGGGGCGCAGGTGGCTCGACTGACTGGACCTTGCCCATCGTGTTCTCAAATGCCAGATCCCGATCAAACTCATCGGATTGACCTACGGCATAGTTGAGTTGAAGCTCCTGCCATAAGGCTTCGTTTTCCTCAGATTGTCCTATCCAGTTGTTGAGGATTTCCGAGTCATCGGAGCTCAGAACTTCCTGCTTCAAGGCTTTATTGATGATATTCCAGGGGACAATGCTGTTCATATAACTTCCAGACAATATTTTATGTATCCACTAACCATTGGTGTATGTTAAGAAATCATTACGTAAATGTGATCTGTATTTTTCCGGATCTAACAACCTTGCTATTATGGCGGCTCATTGGTTGCTTTCAGTAAGGATTTGATAGCCATTTGCACCTGGTTGCGCACGGTATTCTCAGATAAATTCAAATTCTGAGCGATTTCGCGGTACGTGTAGCCTTCCAACTTATTGAGCCGGAAAACCTTCTGTCGTTGGGTCGGCAGACGCTTGATCCGCTCCTCCCACTCGTCAAGAAATTCAGTAGAGATAATTTGCTCAACAGGGTCACCTCCTCCCGCTTCCAGTAGATTGCTCACTTCCTCCAGGTCTACATATCCCATTTTTCTGCTCTTCAGGTAATTGAGCGAATGATTGCGTACGCTGAAGAACAAATAGCCCAATACACTGGAGTGTATTTCAATTTTCTCACGTTTCTTCCAGATATTCATAAATACATCAGACACAATTTCCTGCGCTATTGAAGATTCGTGCACAATGGACAACGCCCTTTTGCATAATGAAGCATAGTGCGTTTTGAAAAGAATTTCGAACGCATTTTGATCTCCACT
Source organism: Cyclobacteriaceae bacterium (assembly GCA_965601475.1). GTDB lineage: Bacteria > Bacteroidota > Bacteroidia > Cytophagales > Cyclobacteriaceae > JAWPMT01. The sequence continues at coordinate 6,146,830 of OZ271832.1, forward strand.
CTTCAGTGCCTGAAATAGCAATTCATCTGCTTGACGCTCTGCCATAGACATATGAAGATGAGGATAAATATTGAATATAGCAAATGCTATAACCCATCATATAGGTTGCAAATTCCTAAGGCTGCGGAAATGTGATTGCTCCTGGATCGAGCCTACCCCATTGCACGCCTTTCTATCACCGATTGTTGTCATTGTGATTGCGTGGTATGGTGGTTGAATCGGGGGGCACAACAGGCTCTGTTCTCGCAAAGACGAGTGGGAGCCGAACTTTCGAAGGTATCAATACACCTGATTCACCACGAGCGGGCTGAAACCTGAGCACTGACATCCTGGAAATAACAAAGTCTTTCAACTGCACATTGGTGGCTTTCACGACCTCGAATCGCCGGACCCTCCCTTCACGAGTGATCCAGATGTCTACTATGATTTCACCTTCTGGTGCCGCTTGCTTCAAAGCTTCAGGATAGACTTGACGATTGAAAGCTTCGGATAAATTAAGAGCCCTCGGCTCCTGCACCTGTCCCGTTTGAGCCATAGACTCCGTCACAGCAAGAACGAGGGACAAGGCTGCTGTTGTGAATAATTTGACCATGACCTCTAGAGAAGGAATTGCATATTGAGAAATCATCGCCGACGGACTATTTTGCCCTTTTTACCTGCCTGGAAGGGAAGATGAAATTGGCATGGATAAACCTTTCACACTCCTTCCTGGTCCCAATAAATAAGTAGTCCTTTTGCCCGCAATTTTTTCGAACGACAAAATTGTTGATTACTTCATCAAAGTACAAGTCATAGCCATCTGGCGGAATGATTCTTTGAAGAATCCTTGCGAAAATTCCCTTCATTTCTCTCTAAAAATTGGTGTTACTTTATCTACAAACAGGTACACATCCGAAAATCACTTCGGTAGCAATTCGCTTGAGCAGTGTCTACAACAGTGCTATTTCAGTTCTTCTGCCCCCGTTCGGACAGGATCCTTTGATAAGAAAGCTTGCAATACTTCCTAATAAAACTCAATGCTGCCTGGTCGCCGAGATCATAGGCGCGATTGAAAGACTTGCAAGCTTCAGTCACGTTTCCCATGTTTCCCAGGGCAATGCCCCGATTGAGATGACTTCGACTGTGATTTGGTGCCGAGCGGATGGCATTATCCAACAATCCTATCGCTTCCGGGTATTTTTTAAGCTTGATGTGGAGCATTCCCTCATAGTAATCCACCTCCATTTGATCAATCGGATCACCACCACTCAACCTCTCACGTACTTTGGCATAACTCTCCAGAGACTCCTGATATTGCTTCAGTCTGTAGGTGATTTTGGCATTCAGGAATTGATAATGCGGGTTGTTCTCATCCTTGATCAAAAGGATATCCATCTGCCTCTTGGCCTCAGCGTATACTTTCGCATTGTAGTAGGCCCTGGAGAGTTCGTACCGGTGCTTCATATTGCTTGAATCCACTGAGAGCATACTCTCAAAGTAGTGAATCTTGTTGCCCAAATGCCCATGAGACGACAGTGATTCTTCCTGTGCAACCACTCGAAAGAACAACAAAAACAAAAACAGGGCCGGCACGAATCTGGGATTTGCTGCTTTTTTGATATTCATTTTTACATAATGTTAGAGTGAAATTCCAATCATCAGTAAGTCATCCAAGGGCTCATTCGGTCCCATCCATCCCTTTAGTTTCTTCTCGAGCGCTCGCTTCTGCTCATTAACCGAGAGCCCCTGAAGCTGCAAAAGGATTGGAGCCAGATTCTTGTACATGAGCTTCCTGTTCTTGGGACCCCCTATGAGGTCTCTTATGCCGTCGCTACTCATGTAGCATCTGACTTCGGTATTGGTGCTGTAGGTTATGTTGATGTTCTCATATGTCCTTGGAAGATCAAACATTTCTCCTACCTGTCTTCTATGACCTCTGTACCTATGAATCTCACCACCTTCAATGAAGATGAGGTCCATGCTGGCTCCTGCGTAGCAGCATCTGTTCGAGGTCTCGGTCGGTATCTTGAGGATACCCACATCCGCACCTGTACCCTGAAGCGTGTTTTTCTTCTCGTCAACAAACTCCTGCTCAATCGTCCTGTGGATTCGGTCGAGCAGTTGAGCAGGTTCCAGATTCTCCTTGGACTCCAGAGCCTCACCAATGGCATTCAGGTACTTCCTGGTCATCATGCTGGCAAACCTGCCATGCCCCATGCAGTCGAATGCCACAAGGTACAGATACTGTTCGCTCTGATGAAAAGCATAGCCATCCCCTCCCACAGTACTCAAAGGCTGGTTGATAACGAAAGCGTCACCAAACGCCACCCTTAGTAGTTCTTCCTCCGGGAAAGCCTGAAAATAATTAAGGCGAGAGTGATCTTCAATCTTGTCTATAGTCTCCATTATCACTGAGGTTATTCCATGCCGATTACGACGTTGGCTTCATGGTTGTTCCAGTTGATTGGTACAACGTAGGCGTGCACGTTTTCCGGAAACTTCAATCGCTCAGGTTTGCCTTTGAAGACGATGGGTACAGAAATCATGAAATCACTCCCGTACTGATCTCTCAAGTTGCCACAAACCACATTGGTTACCTCCCCAGCCATATCCAGAATGTCCTCATCCTCTGCGTCCTTAATCCCCACGAAATCCTCAATCAGGTTTTCAAATAATAGCCGGAAAGCCGAGAAATAAACAAATCCCTTGCGCGATCCGGAGATACCAATCATGCCGGTGAAGTCCTTGAGCTCCACCAACTCCTGTTCCTTGATATAAGGAACCCCGGTAACGGAAGGCTTTTTTGTCTGCTTGGCAAAATACTGTGTGATTGCCTCAATGAATACCAGGCAAGTGGCTTCGAACTTTTCTTTGTTAAATTCCATACAATTCGTCAGAGGTAATTATCTCAAATGCCTCCGTTAATTCTTCTTCTTCAATTGGTTTAATCAGGTAATAGCTGGCACCCATTTCCACTGCCTTTACGGCCGTGAACTTGTCGGAAAGCGCAGAGATAATAAGCACCTTCGTATCAGGTGCATCATCCATAATCTGCTCAAGACACACAAGGCCATCCATCTCCGGCATGGTAATATCCAGCGTCACTATATCCGGCTTTTCTTTCCGGACCATTTCAATGGCATCGAAGCCATTACTTGCCATGCCCACAATCTCCAGATCAAGTTTCGCAGTGTACCTGGACAATGCCTTGCGGACCATAGCAGAATCGTCTACAATTAGAACTCTCATTGTTTTTTGGTCATTTTGTTTTTGAAATTTTAGCCTGCCTTAGGAATCGCTTCATGCTCCAAGGCTGGAAGGTATAGGTCAATACCGAAGCCCTTTCCTACTTCGGAATGTATTTTGTAAGAGCCATCGAATCGCTCTATGATTCCTTGGATGATATTCATGCCTTGTCCCCTGCCAGCAAGATTATTCACATCATCTGAAGTGCTGATCCCCTGTCTGAAAATGAATTTCAACTGCTCAGAACGCTGAAGGCTATTGTAGGCCAGCTCCGATACCACGCCCTTTTCCACCAGCCTGGCACCCAGCCTGGCCGTATCAATTCCCCTCCCGTCATCCCAATATTTGAGATGAAACTGATCATCCTCAAATTCATACTGCAATGCTACCTGAGCGACCTCAGGCTTGCCCGCTTCCTTCCGCTCAGACGGCCCCTCCAATCCATGCACCAGGGAGTTTTGGACCAGGTGAATGAGGATATCTTTCAAGGATAACCTGAACTTCTCCGGTATCTCAGCTCCGTCATCTTCGATCCGCACGTCTACCCTTTTGCCCAATTGAGCAGCGATTTTCTCTGCCCGGTTCTTTATGGCTTTGTACAACCGCTGCTTCGCCAGCTCCGGATCGATTTTCGCCTGGTCCTGAACCGTGTTGTTGATAGCTTTGATACGGTCAATCAGGTTTTTCATGTTGTCGATCATCTTAAGGATCTCATCCAGATCAATGATGATCTTCAGGAAATCTTTACCTTCCACTCGCTGCTCCATCTCATTGAGCTCGGTGATTTTGTCTTCAATCTGATGAAACTTGTCACCCAGGAGCTCCAGATCTATCAAGAATGCATTTCCTTTCAGGTTGTGCACTATGCGATAGGTAAAATCGAGTAGTTTTTCCAGGTGCCTGCTTTGCTTATTGGCCTCATACTTAATGATGATACTTTGGATGTCTTCTTCCACATTGTCCAGGTATTCCTCCAGCACAAAGGGGTCCACCCGCAGAATAGCCAAAAGCTGTGCTGACTCCTTTCTATTGCGCTCCTCGGCTTCGTCGACCTGCGCCTGCAGTTTCACGGCTTGCGTCACATCCGCAACATTGACCAGTACTTCCTTGATTCTGCGATCCTCTATGATGCGGAAAAAAGAAACTTCAAGGTGCCTGTTGGTCATGGAGGCGTTATGGTCGTCGAAAAATATCTGCACATGATCCAACGGGTTGACCTTGCGAATGAGGGGTTCACTAATCTTGGGATTGAAAAGCTGCTTGGCAAACATGTCCAATGCCATCTGCTCCTTGTAGATGAGCTTGGGCCGCATGAGTTTGATGAAATTCTCCCCTCCCAGATCCTGCTGACCGAAAATCTTTTCCAGGGACGCAGAATGCATCTCACTGATTGAGAAATCCTCCTTGAGCAGAAAAAGCCCATTGGTTACATTTTTGAAGACCGTCTTGGCCTGCCGGTTGAGGTATTCCACCTTTTTTCTTTCCGCCTTTTGTAGCTCAAATGCCTTCTTTTCCTTGACCAGAGATTTCTTCAGTGAAATTTCCTTTTTGGCCAAAGTCTCCGTGTATTCCACAATCTTATTGATGGCCGGTCTGAAAATATAAAAGGCCTCAAACAACAGCAATGCGACGGTCACCGCGAATATTCCATATTCAATTTCTGAAAGGCCTGATAGGCGCTCCGATGACTCCTCGACGTAATTGGCGGAGATCTCTCGCATCAGATCAACATAGGCCTGACGCGCCTCAACCAAGTTTGTATAATACTTTTGACCAATGAGGTAATTCTCCTCTGGAGGGACATCCAAAACATTGAAGCATAAGGCGATAATCGCATCATAGTGCTGCTTTTGCTGATTGTAAAGCGAGAGCGTCTTGTCGGAGTTATTGATCTTGAAGATGCCTTCGGAATGCGTTCCCGACCTAAGGAGTTCCTGTGCACGCTTGAACAATTCCAGATTTGCATTGAGGCTTTCTTTGGAACGCTGGACATCGGCATAGTTCAACGCATCGTTGATTTTCTTGGCGCTGATGAGTAGGGACTGTGACAGCGTGATTTGGCGATTGGACAGGTAAATGGTTTGAGCATCCGTGTCGCCGTTGGAAATGGCTTTTTGCACTAGAAATTGACTCAGCGCTACTACTATTCCAATAATCGTAAGCGCCAGGATATAGGTTATCTTCAGGTTTTTCATCTAGAACTGGTTATCGGTTGATGAATGCACAGTGCAAGCCCGTGAGCTCCTCGCTGTTGTATCTTGAGGACAGCCTCCAACTCAGCAATGAACCATTAGCGATTGTTACCAAATCGTTAACTCAATATTATCTTGAGATAATGCATTATTTGCTAATTAATGGTGAGCCAGCTCTTTGAAGCTGCCCCTGGTTGCAAAGGATCCTGTAAATCAGTAGCTTGTAATAGGCTGATCTTCTTGTACTATGGGCATGACCACGGATGTACCAACTTATTTGAGTCAGGGCTGCGGACGCTGCGAGCTGGCCGCCACACCGGACTGCAAAGTGCATCAATGGTCTCAGGAATTGATAGTGCTGCGGGAAATCATAAGCAAATGTGGTCTCGTAGAAACCGTGAAATGGGGAGTCCCCTGCTACACCCTGGAGGGAAAAAACATCTTACTACTAAGCGCATTCAAAACGTCCTGCACCCTTAGTTTCTTTAAAGGATCATTACTTCGGGATGACCATGACCTGCTGATCGCACCGGGTCAAAATTCGCAGGCCACGCGAATGCTCAAATTCGAAGATGTCCAGTCTATCCTGGAGCATGAAGAGCCGATCAGGAATTATATAGAGGAGGCCATTGAAGTTGAGCGAGCAGGTAAACAAGTGGTTTTCAAGAAAGCTCCGGAGCTCATGCCATCGGAATTGATCAAGATGCTCGAGGAAGATCCCTTGTTAAAAACGGCTTTTGAGGCATTGACCCCAGGTCGACAGCGGGGTTATATCATCCATTTTTCTCAACCGAAGCAGTCGCAAACCAGGATAAACAGGATAGACAAATGGACACCGATGATCTTGAACGGCAAAGGCATGCATGATGATTATCGGCGAGCAAAAAAGAAAGCGCCTTGAGCCTTAAAGATTAGTACTTGATTACACGTGGCCACTGAACCTCACATTCAGACCATTCTAAAAGATTTATTAGTTTTGTATTTGTATGATAAATATCCATACGCGATGAAAGGTACATTTATTGGCGAATTGGAAGAATTAGTACTGCTCACCGCAGCGGCTTTGAAGGAGGAAGCTTATGGAGTTGCGATTGTTGCGGAAATCGATGACACCACAGGACGGAAGATGAATATCGGCGCCATCCACACCGTACTGCGGCGCCTGGAAGACAAGGGATTCCTGAAGTCCCGACTTGGTGGAGCTACTAACGAACGTGGCGGAAGGAGGAAACGGATCTACACGCTTACCCAGGCGGGTCAGGTCACACTGGATCAGATCTATGACATGAGAACCCGATTGTACAGGCGCATAAGACCCTCGCTCTCATGAAGCAAGGACCTCCGAAATGGTGCCTGCAATTCCTGAGATGGTTCTGCACCAAGGATCACCTTGAGGAGATTGAAGGAGACCTTTTTGAGTTGTTCTACCTCAAAGCCACCAGGAAGGGCCCTGCTTTCGCCCGCAGCACATTTCTGCTAGATGTACTCAAGTTTTTTCGATGGACGAATATCAAAAAGCCAAATGGCATGAAGACATCGGTAAACACCGGGCTCTGGACCCACTACTTCAAAATATCTGTGCGGTTGATGCGCAAGAACTCCCTGTTTTCCTTCATCAATGTCTCCGGACTTGTCTTGGGTGTTTTGGCTTTTCTCATTTTGCTTTTTTACTATTTCCAGGAGACCAGCTACGACCGATTCTTCCAGCGCCATGAACAGGTGTATAGAGTTGCTTCGAATTTCACAAATGATGGCCAATATCAGCAATCTGCCCGAAGCCCGGTACCACTGGCAGGGCTATTTGAGGAGAGTTCTGGTAACAACGCAATCTTTGCCAGAATGCTACCATGGCCTGGCTATGTACAATACCGGAATAAGGACAAAAGAAAGCAACATCAATTCATCTTCGCCGACCAGAGTGTATTCGACGTTTTCCCTATGGAAGTGGTCCATGGATCCCTGAATGAGGCCCTTGTGGCCCCATTTTCATTGGTACTCACAGAGAGAAAGGCGCTGGAGTACTTTGGGTCAAAAAATCCGGTGGGAAATGTCCTCCAATATGATGAAGGTTCAGGGGTGTATGAGTTCAATGTCGTCGCGGTGATCAAAGATCTGCCCTTTAATACTCATCTAAACATTGATTTCCTGGCGTCCTTTAAGAGCCTGGAACAGGTAGTCCCTTGGCATGACAACTGGTTTTACCCACCGGCCTTTCTATATGCACGGTTTGAGGACCAAAAAAGTGCTGCTGGTTTCACCACATGGGGCCAGACCATTATGAACCGCCATGCCGAGCAAAGATACCTCGACGGTGATCCGGAGATTGTCCTGCAAGCACTGGACCGCATCCACCTGACCTCAAGCAGAAGCGGTGAATGGAAGCCAAACAATACTCAAATCAATATTCATTTCTTCCTTATTCTGGGGGCCTTCATCTTGTTTAGTGTAGCGATTAACTACATCAACCTGACCACGGCAAACAATCAATTGCGATTGAGGGAAGTTGGCATCAAAAAGACCATGGGATCCACGAGGTCCCAATTCATATGCCAGTATTATATTGAATCGTTGCTGATGATCGGCGCTTCGATGGCACTGGCGGCGGCTTTGCTCATCATCATCTGGGAACCAATGCTTGGCCAGCTCCTGAATAAGGAAGTAGTCCTGAGTCTTGTCCAGGATCCCAAGACCCCCCTTTGGTTACTGCTTGGTATGTTATTGCTATCCACGATAGTGGCATTGTATCCGGCTTTGACCACCTTCAACCTGAACCCCGTAGCGGTAATTCGCGAAAACAGCGGCACATTCCTGAACAGGGGCACTTTCCGAAAGGTCCTTGTGACCATTCAATTTTCAATCTCGCTCTTTCTTATCCTATTGACCATGCTCCTGGTCCAGCAGTATCTCTATTTGCAATCGAAGCGTATTGGCTTCGAAAAAAACTACCGTGTGGCGCTCAAGATGGTAGATCGGCAAGACGCCCGCAACTATGAGGTACTTAAGGAGCAACTAAGCCAGTTGTCATTTGTAGAGAATGTAGCCGTATCCAGTGCTGTAGTTGGACTTGGTGCAGGATTCTATGGATTCAACGTGTCCTTCCCGGACCGACCCCGGTTCCTGGAGACGGAATGGCTAACCTTGGGTGTTGATGAAGATTACCTGCGCACCTATGACATCCCACTAATCGACGGCAGGGAATTCGACAAGTCTTTTGCCACTGATGAGCGTCAGGCATTTATTCTCAATGAAACTGCAGCTGCATATCTGGGAGACACTGTGGTCGGGGAACGGATGGAACTCACGGTGTATACTGGGCAAGCGGACCTGAGAAAAGGCAAAGTGATAGGTGTAGTGGCAGACTTTCATTTTCAATCCCTCTATGAGCCCATAAAGCCGCTGATCATCTATATCAACAGACATGAGCACTACACGGAATATCTCAACATTGAATTAAGCCCTGAAAATCCCATTGCCGATCAGGTAGATTTGATAGCATCAACCTATACGGAGTTTAGCCAGGATAAGCCGGCAGAGCTACTGTTCATCGAAGATCGGATTGAACAAATCTATAAGCGGGAACGGGCGAGTAGCGAGGTGATTTTCTGGTTCACGGTTTTGGCCATTTTCATCGCCGCCCTGGGAGCTTTTGGCCTGGCCACCTACTCTTTCAGAAGGAGAAGTAAAGAAATTGGGGTGCGCAAGGTATTGGGAGCATCCAATAGCAGCATCACCTCGATACTATTGAAAGAGTATATCCTCCTGATCGCTTTGGCCTGCACCATTTCCTGGCCATTAGCCTACCTAGCCTCATCAACCTGGCTCAGCAACTTCGCCTATTCAGTGGAATTTGGGTGGTCCAACTATTTACTGGGATTAGCTCTACTCATTGCCGTTGTCTTGCTTGCCAACCTCCACCAGATTCTATGGACTGTCAAACTACGGCCCGTGGCATTTCTACGGAATGATTAGCATCCTGGAAGGATTTCCCGATGCCCTAATTGTGAAATTTTACACATCGGGTACTAAGGAAGAACCTATCTCCTACTTTGGAGTGAAAGATGTGGTCTGAATCTTTTTTCAGTGTAATGATTCCAGCACTATTGCTGTCTTTCAGTTCATTGTCCCACCAATTGCCATTTTCTGTAAGGTTCCGGAACTCCGGCCCAGGATTGGCAAATCCGCCGAAGAGCATGTGCATGTCGCTCTCCTTTCCTTCAAAAAGCAGCCGGCCGGCATGATTTCTTCCTCCGAAGAAATCAAATAAGTGCTTCCATTCGTGAATGGTAGGCACATGCCATCCTTCAGGACAAGCTTTATTGGCTTGCTCATAATTGTAGAGCCGCCCATACTTATCACAGTACTCTCTGGTATCGTTGTAGCAAAGTGATCCCTCGACTTCGAAATTGGCGTTTTCCGCAAACCAGGTCCGCTCGATAAGTGCACCTCCGGCCAATTCCTTCACAAATGTGATGGTTGGATAGACCTTCCCATCCCTGGAGTCCGTGAATGAGCCCACAGTATGATGATGTTTTTTGTCCTCCTCAATTTGGGCATGAACCGATCCAAATGAGATCGAACTTAGAATTGCAACGAAGAGCAGCTTTTTCACTGGGCCAATAGTTTGCAGCTAAAGAAACATAGTTTTATCACTTTGACAAACACCTGCGACCGTCAATTTGTTGGACCCGTTCTGCTTTCGATGAAACGGTACAAATCGTGGATTAACGGATGTTGAGTTTTGACCACAACCGAAAGAGCAAGTAGGTACAGACGCCAAAGCCCAACATCATCATCGTGCCCAGAGCCATGTTTCCGTAGACAAAGTTTCCAATCGAAAATAGAGCCAGGTAGACCCCCATACATCCTAGAAATACACACAACAATCCATAGGGAACATCCCAGGCTCCCTCGCCCTCCGTCTCTGGCATTTCCGCTGTTATCTTCTTCCAGCCTGGTCCTCCGGCCTGTGTCAGGCGGTAAAAAGACTTAAGGTGTTCCAGGGGTTCCGGCTTCGTGAGAAACGTCGTAAGGAGCCAGGTTACTGTCGTAATGAGCACGGCTATGAGCAATTTCATCGTTGCTCCGTCCAGGATTTCATTGGCGAAAGCTGCATCTTCGATGCCCAGTGTGAATATGATGGCAACAACCATGGCAACCGCCATGGCCACAATCTCCGTCCAGGCGTTGATACGCCACCAAAACCAGCGCAATAGGTAGATCGCTCCAGAACCAGCACCCGCCAACAAAAGGATATTGAAAGCTTGAGTAGCATTTTCCAGGAATGTCAGTGAAAACGTGCCTGCTATCACCATGAGCAAAACCGTCGACAGCCTGCCCACAAAAACCAACTCTTTCTCCTCCGCTTCTGGCTTTAGGAAGCGCTTATAAATGTCATTGACCAGGTAGGAGGATCCCCAATTCAGATGTGTTCCAATCGTGGACATGTAAGCGGCGATCAAACTGGCGACGACCAACCCCAACCAGCCTGCAGAAAGTCTCGTGAGCATCGCAGGATAAGCAGCATCATGTCCCAGGTACTGATCCTCAATACCAGGAAACTCAGCCTTAATCGCGGACAAGTCCGGAAAAACCAGTAGAGACGCCAGTGCGACAACAATCCAAGGCCATGGCCTGAGCGCATAATGCGCAAAATTGAAGAACAGGGTTGCGCCAATGGCATTCTTTTCATTTTTGGCAGCAAGCATGCGCTGGGCAACATATCCCCCACCGCCCGGCTCACTACCTGGGTACCACACAGCCCACCACTGTACGGCAATGGGTATGATAAGCAAGGGCACGAAAACCGAAGGATCATCAAATTCAGGGATGATGTTGAGCTTATCCTGCAAAAGCGGGTTAGCAAATATCGCCTCTAGACTACCGACTTCCGGCTGTCTGACCGCAACAATCGCCGCCAAAATGGCGCCAAACATCGCAATGGTATATTGGAAGAAGTCCGCCCATATCACACCCTTTATACCTCCTAGCGCCGCATACAGGACCACTCCAATGCTAGCGATCAAAACGGTAGTCAACGGGGGTAGCCCAAACATAATAGCTGCAATCTTAATAGCCGCTAAGGTCACTGATCCCATAATGAGACAGTTGAAGAATATCCCCAGGTACAACGCCCGGAAACCTCTCAGGAATGAGGCGGCTTTCCCGGCGTACCGAAGCTCGTAAAACTCCAGATCCGTCATCACCTTGGACCTTCTCCACAACTTGGCATAAATGAATACCGTGACCATCCCCGTAATCAGAAAAGCCCACCAGGCCCAATTCTTAGCGACGCCATTTTCCCGCACCATACCCGTAACAAGGTTCGGCGTATCCGCGGAAAACGTACAGGCCACCATTGAAACACCCAACAGCCACCAGGGCATCTGCCTGCCTCCGAGGAAAAACTGCTGCGTATCGCTCCCTGCCGTTTTGGAGGCATACCATCCAATGGATAGCACAATGGCAAAGAATATCGCCACTACGATCCAATCTACTGTCGCTAATATCATCGTAATCTGTTAAAATCGGTATCGGACAAATGCCTCAATGGCCTCATATTCGGTAAGACCCAAGGCATCGTACTGCACTGCCGTATCTCGGTTTCGGTCCTCGGCCCGTTGCCAGAACTCGCGCTTATCGCTGCCAGGAAATACGGGTGTATCTTTTTGGGATTGATGTTTGAAGATAGCTTTCCGCTTACGCATCAGATCGGAGGGACTAATTGGGATCGCCATTTCTATTTGATGCAGCGGCCACTCCTGCCACGCTCCACGGTACAACCAAAGGTTACAGTGCTCCAACCAGTTTGCACCTGCCACCTTCAATTCAGCGATACTTGCCAGGATCGCATCCAGGCATATTTTGTGCGTTCCGTGTGGATCTCGGAGATCACCAGCTGCAAAGATCTGGTTGGGCTCTATACTTGTAAGCAGATCCTTGATCAAGTCCAGGTCCTTTTCGGATATAGCTCCCTTTGCCACCATGCCCGTTTCATAGAAGGGCATATTAAGAAAGTGAATGTGTGCATCATCCAAGCCACAATATCTGGCCGCGCTGGTGGCCTCGCCTTTGCGAATCAGCCCCTTAATCAACCTGATGGAGGCCGAATCAGCCTCCGCTTGCTTTTTCCTGTCTAACTCTTCCATGACGGAGGTCAGACCGTCTAGCTCCTCACCCTCCAGTCCTTGCTGCCGCATGATGTCTCTGGCAAACTCTGCATATCGCCTGGCATCGTCGTCGAACACTGCAATATTGCCGGAGGTTTGGTAGGCGACGTGTACGTCATGTCCCTGCTCAACCAACCGCAGGAAAGTGCCACCCATAGATATGACGTCGTCATCCGGATGTGGACTGAAGAGAATGACCCGTTTTGGGTGCGGGCTCGCTCTTTCCGGACGATTTGTATCATCCGCATTGGGTTTTCCGCCTGGCCAGCCCGTGATGGTGTATTGCATCGTGTTGAAGATCTTGACATTCAAATCGTGCGCGTTGCCATAGCTCACAATGAGATCGCCCAGGTCATTGAGTTTATAGTCATCTTCTGTGAGTTTAAGGATGGGTTTATCAAGTTTCTGGCTTAACCAAATGACTGCCTTCTTGGCCATAGCGGCATTCCACTCCACAAGTGATACGACCCAGGGCGTCTTGATCCTTGTCAATGCCGAAGCGGCATGAGCGTCCAGGACCACTTTCACGTCCGCATGATCCTGTAGAAATGTGGCTGGAATTTCCTTAGTGATCGGCCCTTCCACAGCTTTCTGGATGATCTCCGCCTTTTTCTCCCCCCAGGCCATCAAAAATATTCTTCGAGCTTTTGAAATTGATCGGATGCCCATGGTGATGGCTCTTCTGGGTACCAGTTCCTCGCGCACAAACTCCCGTGTCGCATCTGAAATGGTGATGGGATCCAGTTTGACCAACCGTGTAAGCGAATTAGCGTGTGATGGAGGTTCGTTGAAGCCAACATGACCCGTACGTCCTATGCCGAGTATTTGAATATCTAGTCCGCCGAAGCGATCAATGAGTTTCTCATATTGCCGACAATATTCGCCTACATCCTCTATTTGGACCATACCGTCAGGAATGTGGATATTTTCAGGCTTGATATCGATATGATCAAAGAGGTGTTTGTGCATAAATGCATGGTAACTCAAGGCAGAGCTTCGCTCCATTGGATAATATTCATCCAGATTGAAGGTGACAACACGAGAGAAACTGAGCGCCTCCTCTTTGTGCATTCTTACCAGCTCTTTGTAAATACCAATAGGTGTGTTCCCCGTTGCCAAACCCAAAACGGTTGGCTGTCCGGCCGCTTCACGGGTCTTGATCAGATTGGCAATTTCATGTGCAACCTCGAGACTGGCCTCATCCGGGTTGGGATAGATGGTCACCTCCAGGCGCTCCAGCATGTTGGCTGAGTAATTGTTGTCTTCTCTCATTTCCTAGGTTAATCGGAAATCGGAAGATAACAGGAAAAAGTGAAAAGGGGAATGGAAGTGGTCTTGTCAGATACACCTATACACAGATCTTACCTTCCCCGTGTTGAAACGCCGGTTACTTTGGCTCGATATAGGCCTCCGGTTCTTTTTCGAAGGACGTTTTGCAGCCATCACAGCAGAAATAGACTTTCTCGCCTTCGTATTCCAACACATGCTTGGCCGTACTTTTTTGCACCGGTATTTTGCATACAGGGTTAATATAGAGGTCTTCCAACTCTTGAGTGACCGAGTCGTCCGAGGCTGCAGAAAACGAGCGCTTTTCCTCAATGATCTGGGCTAGAATGGAGATAGCCACCTCCTCGGCGGTTTTTGCTTTGATATCGAGTCCTGCAGGAGTCTTGATTTTAACCAATTGGTCATGGGTGACACCACCCCTCTTCAACTCCATAAAGACCGAATTGGCCTTCTTGTAGCTGGCTACAAAAGCCAGATACCGGGGATTGGTGCCAATAGCAGCCGCCAGTCCATTGGCATCATCTTCTCCTTGCGTACAAACGACAACATAGCTGTCCGTAAAATCCGTTGACCGATCAAAATCACTCAGCGTCTGGATATTGGCGTTGCCAAACATCTCATCATCCGCAAGGTCTGAGATGACTGTCAGGTCAAAACCTGCGGGTTCCCCAATCGCGCAAAGTGCCTTTGCGATGTGGGACCTTCCGAATATGATAATTTTGGTCATGGGCAATACGGGTTCAATATATACATCAACCGATCCTCCGCTGGCGCAGGTCATTTTATAGTTTTTCACACCTTCCTGATCGGGAGCCTCAGCATCAGGCTCAATCCGAACCAATCTCGGTTTCTGCTCACGAATGGCTTCCAGGGCCTCTTTGATAACTATTCCTTTAGTGCAGCCGCCACCAATCCAACCTTTCACCTCCCCTTCCTTCGTGATGATGGCCTTGTCTCCGGGCTTCCCGGAAGATGGTGCCTCCCTTCTCACGACCATGGCCAGGGCTTTTGGCTCATCTTTTTCGTGGGCTTCCTGGATTTCCTTGATGATTGATTGATTAAGCATTTCCTAAAATGTTTTCGAGCTCCATCAAGCTACTCAAATTGTGGGCGGAATGAAAATTGTCTATCGCCGGCAGGGCCGCAGCCATTCCTTTCGCCAATGGCTCATAGCCCTCCATACCTTTTAAAGGATTTAGCCACACCAATTTGTTCGTTCTCAGCTTGATTTTTTGTATTTCTTCAGCCATGACGTTGGGTTTTCCGTCATCAAGGCCATCACTCAATATGATGGTGATGTTTCTCCCATTCATCACACGCTTCCCATATTCATCATTGAACGCCTTTAGGCATTCCCCAATCTTGGTGCCCCCTGACCAATTTTTTGCCTGATGACCCATCTGTAGCATTGATTGCGACAATTGATCATAGTGTAGCAGGTCCGTGATTCTGACCAGGTGTGTGCTGAAAATAAAGGCCTCAATATTCTTCAGATGAGACTTCAGGGACCATATGAATCGAAGCAGATAGAAGGAGTATTTGTCCATTGAGCCACTAACGTCCAGCAACACGATCAAACGATGTTTATCGATTTTCCGCTTCCGCTTGACCAGTTCGAGGAATTCGTCCCCATGGGAAAGGTTTTTTCTTATTGTGCGTCGAATATCGATTCTACCTTGTTTTGAAGTCTCCAGTTTTCGCTTCAGCCGATGGTTGAGTTGCCGCAGCAATCGCTCCGTCAATTGCTCCAGGTATTCACTGTCCATATCGGCGACTTTGGAGAAATCAGTGTGCTTGAGTGACTCGATTTTGCTGGCACCAGTCACATTGCTCGCTTCCTCCTGGTCTTTCTTTTCCTCCTGGTAACCCTTCGGATTGAAGCCTGCCATTACCAATGACGACTTGCTTTTCTTGCTGATGTTCGTACTGCCCTGAGAATCAGTCTTGTGGGCATAAGTGTGCTTGCGTTTTTTCCAATAGACATCGAAGCATTTGTCAAAAACGGGTTGTTCTTCCATACAAGTACAAAAGAGCGATCTCAAGGCGTACCTAAAGGTACTTTCATCCTTGATCATTCCCAGTTTCGATGTCTCAATAGCCTCTTGGGTATGGCTCAGACCAACAGGTAAACCACTTTGACGGCACAATTCACTGAAGCCTACCATCGCTTCACTCATCGACTGGTGATGTGTAAAGTGAACGAGGCTCATCGTCAATCGGTGATTTCAGCCAACATGTCATCCAGGCTGGAGCGGACCAGTTGGATATCGGCATTGGACTTGAGCACGCAGCCCAATGTCTTTTCGATGATCTCCGGGGTGAGGGATTTGGTATTGAGGGTGATGAGGGCATTGGCCCAATCTATGGTTTCGGCGATACCGGGAATCTTTTGTAGTTTCTGACCGCGCAGATGCTCCACGAATGTAACCAGATGCCGCAGTACCTCCGCGTCAATGTCGTGAATGTGTTTTTGTATGATGGCCAGTTCCTTTTGGAAGGACGGGAAGTCCACCCAATGGTAAAGGCATCTTCTTTTCAAGGCGTCGCTCAACTCACGGGTTCGATTAGAGGTGAGAATGACAATCGGTCGATGTTTGGCCCTAATGGTCCCCATTTCGGGAATACTGATCTGGAAATCGGACAACAGTTCCAGCAGGAAGGCCTCAAACTCCTCATCTGCCCTGTCAATTTCATCGATCAACAGCACTGTTGGTTGGTCCGAAGTAATGACTTTGAGTAAGGGTCGCTTCAAGAGGAAATCTTCACCAAAAATGTGGTTTTCTTTCTCCTTGACAGTCATGTCGGTGCCTTCATCCATTTTGATAGACAGCAACTGGCGCTGATAATTCCATTCATACACCGCACTGTTGATATCCAAGCCCTCGTAGCACTGTAGTCTGATGAGTTCCGTATCTTGATGCGCGGCAATGATTTTGGCTGCTTCAGTCTTTCCCACGCCGGGAGGTCCCTCCAACAGTAGTGGTTTTCGCAGGTTGAGGGTGAGCAGAAGAACCGTCGCCAGTTCTTCTTCCACCACGTACCCTAGTTGATCAAATCTCTTTATTAACTCGTCGACCTCCGGAATCATTGATCAGGCTTCCTTCTTTTTGAATATCCCCTTCACCACTGATCCGACCATGTTTCCTGCTTTGAGGTCATTGTTGAACTCCTCTCCCTTCAGCAAGGCATCGAAATTGTCCACAAATTGATTCATGAGTTGAGCCGAAACATCGTTGATCAATCTTGATCCGAACTGCGCAATCGTTCCCTGAATATTGACCACCATATTGAAGTCAATATCTGTGTTGTCTCCATTGGCGTTGGCCACACCGCTCATGGTCATCTCGGCATTGCCTTTCCCCTTGGAATCCAGTCCTTTTCCCACCAATTGCATCTTATGCGCATCGTTGTCCATTTCTTCGATGGTGATGACGCCATCATACTTGGCTTTAATGGGGCCGAATTTCAGTGTCACCTCACCTTTGTAGTTGGTATCATCCACTTGCTCGGTAATGGTGGCACCTGGCACGCAGCTTGAAATTCGCATGGGATCACTCAGTGCCGCCCATACTTTCTCAATGGGCTCTTCTAATGAAAATTGTTTGGTTATTGTTGCTTCCATAAGTCTAAATCATTGGGTAAAAAGAATGCCGGCGCTCTCAATAAACACCGGCACTCATTAATTGTTTGAACTCTGTTTATCAGATAATTGGCTTATCCAACACGCCCATCTCCTTCAATTTTTTGAAGATTTTGTAAGGCGTGATAGGAATGTCCAGGTGCGTCACACCATAGGGCTTCAAGGCATCCACGATGGCATTCGCAATTGCAGGTGGTGCACCTACTGTGGGTGACTCTCCAATTCCTTTGGCACCAATTGGATGATGCGGTGAAGGTGTCACCGTATGACCTGTATCCCAGCTAGGCGACTCCACCGCCGTGGGCACGAGGTAATCCATCAAGGTTCCGTTGAGGATGTTGCCGTCCTCATCGTAGATAAGCTCCTCATACATCGCCGGTGCCAGACCCTGCGTCAAGCCACCATGGACCTGACCTTGGGCGACCATCGGATTGATGATATGACCGGCATCATCGATAGCAACAAACTTTCGGACTTTGATTTCAAAGGTTTCACTGTCCAGATCGACAACGCAGATGTATGCTCCCGAAGGGAAGGTCAGATTGGGCGGATCATAATAATGCGTAGCCTCAAATCCTGCTTCCATACCCTGTGGGTGGTTGGTGTAGGAAGCAAATACGATTTCCTGGATGGTCTTTGACTTCTCAGGAGCTCCCTTGACAGAGAATTTACCAGGCTCCCACTCCAGATCGTCTTCACTCACTTCCAATAGATAGGCCGCAATTTTCTTCGCTTTGTCCCTCAATTTCCTGGAGGCCATGGCTGCTGCAGCGCCAGCTGTCGGTGTTGATCGCGATGCGTACGTTCCCAATCCGTAGGGTGCTGTATCCGTATCACCCTCTTCCACCTGTATGTCTTTGGCTGGAATACCCAACTCCTCAGCAATGATTTGCGCATATGTCGTCTCATGACCTTGACCTTGAGACTTAGTCCCAAAGCGCGCTATAGCCTTACCTGTGGGATGCACTCTGATCTCGGCACTATCAAACATTTTGATGCCGAGGATATCGAAATCCTTCGACGGCCCTGCACCGACAATCTCGGTGAAGGTAGAGATGCCAATACCCATCAACTCGCCCTTGGCGCGCTTCTCTGCCTGTTCTTTGCGGAGTGTGTCATAGTCCACGGCTTTCATCGCCAGTTTGAGTCCAGCCTCATAGTCGCCGGAATCATACTCCCACCCGGTCGGCGAGTGGTACGGAAACTGCTCTTTCTTAATGAAGTTATCGAATCGCAATTGAGCAGGGTCCTTGTCAATTTCCAAGGCAAATCGGTCTGTGATCCTTTCAATGGCGTGGACGGCCTCGGTCACCCGGAAAGAACATCGGTAAGCCACTCCCCCCGGAGGTTTGTTGGTATAGACCGCATCCGCCTCCATGAATGCATTGGGGTAATCGTAAGAACCCGTTCCAATGGAGAACATACCTGTCGGAAACTTGGATGGATTGGCCGCGGCATCAGTGTAGCCATGATCGGCCAGTACTTTCATTCGTGTAGCCAGGATCTTTCCATCCTTAGTACCTGCCATTTCCGCAGTAATGTGGTAGTCCCTGGCAAAAGAATCTGCCTGAAGGTTCTCACTGCGATCCTCAATCCACTTCACAGGTTTTCCAATGAGGAATGAGGCGGCAATGGCTATGACGTATCCAGGGTAGACAGGCACTTTACCGCCAAAACCACCGCCAATGTCATTGGCAATCACACGTACTTTTTCCTCGGTAATACCTACGTGGCCAGCCACTAACGCAATGACTGTACGAATGGCATGTGGCGCCTGAGTTGTCAAATACACGGTAAGGTGATTCTCGACCTTATCGTAATCAACCACACATCCACAGGTTTCAATGGAGGCGACGTGAATACGTGGTATATGCATCTGCTCTTTTACAACAACCTCAGCTTCGCTGAAGATCTTTTCAGTCTCTTCTTTCTGACCTACTTCCCAATGCCAGATATGGTTGTCCGTTTTGCCCTCTTTGTCTGTTCGCAAGACGGGCGCATCGGCGTCCAAAGCTTTGTAAGGGTCGACCACAGGCTTCATCACCTCGTAATCCACTCTTACTTTCTCCCGAGCATCTCGCGCGATGTATTTTTCTGTAGCAATAATGGCAGCTACTTCCTGGGCCTGGTACATCACTGTATCCGTTGGCAACACCATTTGAGTATCGGACATCAGCGTCGGCATCCAATGGAGATTATACTGTTCCAGGTCTTTGCCCGTAACCACGGCCAGGACGCCTTCCATGGCCAGCGCTTCGGAGGCATCTATGTTCTTGATCTTGGCATAGGCATATGGACTCCTCACGATGTCCATGTATAGCATGCCGGGAAGCTTTACGTCATCTACGTACTTGCCTTTTCCATGAACGAAACGATCATCTTCCTTTCGCTTCATGGAGTGGCCCATCCCACCGATTTCTTTCGAAGTTTTACACTGTATCATTTCTTTTACTTCTTCTTTAGGTTAGTTATTCGACAAAGACAGGATCAGTACTCGGGGTCTCCTCTCCTCTCATTTTTGCTCCCGCGTATTGGATAGCTTTCACGATGTTGTTGTATCCGGTACATCTACAGAGGTTACCCGCAATTCCCCATCTGATTTCTTCCTCGGTAGGATTTGGGTTCTTTTCGAGCAGCTCTTTTGCTCGCAACATCATACCTGGCGTACAAAACCCGCAATGCAAGCCGTGATTTTCCTTGAAGCCCTCCTGTATGGGATGAGGCCCTTCTGCAGTAGCCAGTCCTTCAACAGTGGTGATCTCCTTACCGCTGGCCTGAACCGCCAAGATCGTGCAGGACTTGGCGGACTTGCCGTCTATCAGTATGGTGCAAGCTCCACAACTGGAGGTATCACAGCCAATATGTGTTCCGGTCATGCTCAAGTGCTCGCGGATAAAGTGTACTAAAAGGGTCCTGGGCTCTACTTCCGCTGTGACCTCTTCTCCATTTATACTTAGTTTGATTGCTTTCATGTCATTTATGCGTTTGCTCTTTCCAGAGATTTCTTGATCATTCTTTTGGTCAGCACCTGGATAATTCTCCTTTTGTAATCCTCATCCCCTCTGAGGTCTGCGGATGGGCTACAATCTTCTGAAGCGTACTGCGCTGCTTTGGCGATGGCCTCGTCATCCACTTTGGTACCAACCAACGCCTCTTCAGAGCGTTTCGCTCTCAGGGGTGTAGGATTCACATTCGTCAATCCGATACCTGCGTAGGTGCACGTACCATCAGCATCCAATGCAATTTGGACAGCCACACCTCCGGTGGCATAGTCACCCACCTTGCGCTCGTTTTTGTGATAGGCATTGCCCACCTTCCCGTCCATGACAGGAACACGGATCTCTGTAAGTATTTCATTTTCCTGTACAGCAGTAGCATAGAACCCATAGAAGAATTCGTCTATAGGAACGGTTCTCTTTCCTTCCTTTCCGGTGATCTCCACCTCAGCATTCAGCGCGATCATCACCGCAGGATGGTCGTTTGCTGCATCACCATGTGCAATATTGCCACCTATGGTACCGAAATTTCTGACCTGGGGGTCAGCGATCAGTTTGGCGGCGTCAGCAAAAATCGGGAAGTGATTCAGGACTTCTTCGTTCTCTTCCAGTTCAACCTCTTTGGTCATTGCGCCAATTTTGAGGTTACCACCAGCGAAATCAGCATAGGCCAATCCGGGGATATTGTTTAGGTCGATAAGATGCTCAGGTTCAGCAAAACGTAGCTTCATCATAGGGATCAGGCTGTGACCCCCCGCCAGGATTTTTGCTTCGTCCCCAATCTCTTCCAACAGATCCAAAGCTTCCTCGAGGGTCGAGGGCGCTGAGTAATCAAAGGATGCAGGAATCATAATTTTTATAGGGTTTAAGAATGACTTTTTGAAATGTTTTAAAAATCTTACGCGATATTTTAACAATTCATAAACCCAAGTGTTAGGTCAACCTTCCGAAAAATCCTATTTAGAATGATTCTACTTAATGTCAAAGCAAAGAGATACAATGCTTCTAGTTAGTAGATCTAAGAAATACAGAATTTACTTTGGTTAGGTGCGTACTCAACGCCGACCACTCCACATTTCTTTGGTTGCGGTAAAATACATTTCCGTTCGTGGTGCCAAAAACAAACAAATTTTTCTGCTTGGCAAAGGCCTGCCTGAGCACGATATCAAATACCTTTCCTTCAGGTAGACCCAGACTATCAGAAGTCCATGTTTTACCAAAATCCATTGTTTGAAAGACTTCAAGCCGCAGGTTTGGCGCCATTCGTTGCTCATCACTTTCTACCGGGATGACCCAGGCTTGTGAAGGATCCGCCTCATCCACAGCAAGGGCAAACCCATAGTAGGGTATTCCAGCGGCCCCAGAGACATTGGTCCAGGCTTTACCACCGGTTTCGGTGAAATAAATCCCACAGTGGTTCTGTTGCCACAGTATATCAGGGTTAGCAGGCGACATCAACATCAGATGCGGGTCGTGACCGACCTCGACATTTGGATTGGGAAGATAAGCGGCCACCAGTCCCTTGTTTCTGGGTTGCCAGGACTTGCCGCCATCGAGGGTCTCAAACACACCCGCACAACTTACTGCAATGTAGACATGGTCCGAATCCCTGGGATCGACAACTATGGAGTGAATAAACGGAAAGTCGCTTCCAGCCCCAAACCACTGGCCTTCCGTTTGCCGAGTGGGATGATCCCAGAGCGATGTTACCAGATGGAAGGATTCACCCTGATCCTCGGAATAGAATAATCCTCCCGGGTCAGTCCCCACCCACAGCCGATCCGGTCTGTCGCCACCTGCATGGGCCATAGACCAGATTTGTCTCAGTTTTGCGGGGCTTCCATTGGGGAGTAATTTGCCTCTAAAGGAAGGAAGTGCAGTTTCCTGCCAGTTCTCACCACCGTCGTCGGAATAGTGAAGTTTCTGACCCCAGTGCCGATGGGATAACCCAACCCACCATCTACCAGACCGCTCGTCGACATAGACCATATTGGCGGAGAAGCCCGCGAAATGAATCCTGGAGAGCTTCGGTGTGTCATCCTCAGGGAACTCATAGACTATCAGTCCCTTGGCAGTTCCAATCAGTGCCTGTTGCATTATCCTCCGGACAGCGCCTGGTAGATCAGGATCTCATCTCTGTCGTCCACAGGATCGGAAAGTTTGTTTCTGTCCAGTATCAGATCCTCCTTGATAAAGACATTGACATGCTTCCTGAGGCTACCGTCTTCCTCCAGCAAATAACTTGAAATGCCCGGCACAGCCTCTCCCACCTGTTGCATGACCTCATGCACGGTGTGACCAGGGACTACCAGCTCTTCGAGGTCAGGAAAAAAACGATTAAGTGCTGTCGTGAATTTTACTCTTGCCATTGGATCTTCCACCGATTGATTTGCGCCTGTAGGGTACTAACGAAAGCATAGAAGCTTCCATTCAACCAAATAGCGAAAAATAACAAAACCGAGCCAAAGTTGTAGTAAATCGGAGGAAGCATCAACTGATGCACAAATGCGAGCATTGCGGCACCGACCAAGGATAACCCAATAGATAGGATTGTACGCCTATCCCGGTAGTTCTTGACCAACAACAGGATAATGACCGCACTCAGGGCTAGCGGTATATATGAAACCCAGTTGTTTTCCGCCATGTAGATCGATTGTCCACCACACATGGTGATTGCACTGGAATAAGCCATTATACACAGGGGACACTTGGGAATGAGAATAATCAATAGGGAACTTAAGAAGGATGTGCTACCTTTTGGCCTGACGTGATTTTCGGATATACATTTAGCGCACTCTCCCTGCATTTAATTAGAAAATATTCAACAGAACCATATACCAAGCATATTGTTTTAGAAAATTATGAATGAACACCAGGAAATTTTGGAAAAATGGCTGAATGCCGGTAGTCGTATTGCTCTTGCGAGAGTCATCAAAACCTGGGGCTCATCGCCCCGGCCCATCGGCTCCATCATGTTAGTGAACGAGGAAGGGCAAATGGCGGGCTCAGTCAGCGGTGGCTGTGTGGAAGGTGCTGTAGTCAAAAAATCCCAGGAAGTACTTGATGACGCTAAATCTGCGAAAGTCGCCTACGGTGTCTCGGATGAAGATGCCTGGTCGGTCGGATTATCCTGTGGCGGAAGTATCCAGGTATTTGTGCAGTCTATGGAATCCAAGGCATCTGCGGTCTGGGATCAATTGAGTCGCAACATCAAATCCAACAGGTCTTCCATCCTGATCTCTTCGCTGGAAGACGGCGGAAACACCAATAGCCTGATCAATGAAGACGGTTCTACCATCGGCGATGACCTCTCCGAAGAGCTTGTTGCCCTCGCTCATCAGGCTTACAAGGAGCGTACCCATAAGACGGTGAACTCCGGGGGACAGGATTACTTCGTGCAACTCTTCCCCCGAAAAGCTCAATTGATGATCATAGGCGCCGCCCACATCACTGTAGACCTGGTAGCACTGGGTAAGCAATTTGGTTTCGAAACCATCGTCATCGACCCTAGGGGCTACTTCACCCAGAACACCACCTTTCCGGAACCACCGGATCAACTTCTGGAGTCGTACCCCTCTGAAGTGTTGAGCGATTTCCCATTGGACGCATATACTTTCTGTGCCATACTCTCCCATGATCCCAAAATCGACGACAATGCACTAGAGATTCTACTACCTTCCGAAGTGGCCTACATTGGTGCCCTGGGAAGCAAGAAAACGCACGCCAAGCGTTCATCGAGGTTGTTGGAGAAGGGCATTTCACAGGAAATGATTGACCGGATCAAGGCACCTATAGGTGTGAGCATCAATGCCAGATCAGCACGAGAGATTGCGCTGGCGATCATGGCACAAATCATCGAAGCCAAAAATGAGCACCTTGTGCGATAAGCTCAGATCACTTTAAGGTCAGGCGCGAATCGATCTTTCCAGGCCGCTATTCCACCCTCGAGGTTCCAGAGGTTTTGATAGTCATAGTGGTCCTTAAGTAATTCAATCGTCCGTGCACTGCGGCCACCGGCCTTACAATGCAGAATGACTTGCCCATCCCTAGGAATTTTGTCCAGGTTATCCTGAATCTGGTCGAGTGGGATATTCAGGCCACCGAGATTGGCCGATTCATATTCGTAGGGCTCCCGCACATCAATTAACGAGAAGGGTTCCCCATTGTCTATCAGGGATTTCAGCTGACCAACTGTGATTGAAGGTAATTGGGATTTGGCGGCCTTCATCCCGCAAAACTCTTCGTAGTCGATTAGTTCCGTAATGGTGACATGATCTCCGGAAATGGGATTCTCCGGGTCCTTGCGGATATTGAGTGTTCTCGTGGTGAAATTCAGCGCATCGAATAGAAATAGCCGTCCCGACAATGGCTCACCTATACCTGAAACTACTTTGATTACCTCGGAAGCTTGAAGGGAGCCAATGATTCCTGGCAACACGCCAAGCACCCCTCCTTCAGCGCAACTTGGCACTAATCCAGGTGGAGGCGGCGTTGGGAAAAGGTCGCGGTAATTGGGACCGTCATGATAGTTGAAAACGCTCACCTGCCCTTCAAATTGGTAGATGGAAGCATATACATAAGGCTTGTTGAGCAACACGCATGCGTCATTCACCAAATAACGGGTGGGAAAGTTGTCCGTGCCATCTACCACCACTTCGTAACCCTCAATGATGCCCAGGGCATTGGTTGAATCCAGCGTCACTGCATGCTCATTGAAATGAACGTTGGGGTTTTGGTCGCGAAGTTTTCTGATTGCGGTTGCCGTCTTTGGTTGACCCAGGTCTGAAGTTCCGAAGAGCACCTGCCGCTGCAGGTTACTTTCGTCCACCATGTCAAAATCAACCACCCCAATAGTACCAACCCCAGCCGCTACGAGATACTGCAATATTGGAGCGCCAAGTCCGCCTGTGCCCACAACCAATACTTTAGCTTCCTTTAATTTCTCCTGACTTTCAATACCAAACTGTGGCAAACTCAGGTGCCTGGCGTAGCGTCTGATTTCGTCTTGCGATAGAGTCATGATGTGGTTTGTTAGTCCTCCAAAATCAACGGTAGAAGGTGATCGGAAATACTTCCCCCTTCAAGAACTCGGATCTTCCACGTGGTAGTTGGATAAACGCATCTGCGTCTACCAGGTTAGCAAGATCCCCGGACCCATTGCCCTTAACAGGTGTAGCAATCAATTCGCCTCCTTCAGAATGACGCACCTTCACTTCGAGGAAATAGGTCAAATCTGGCTTGAAGTTCACATCAGCACCTAGAACCGCGTGAGGCTGCCCACTGGAGGTTGCCTGAAGCGATTGATCTAGCCAGGGCTTGAAGTAAGCCTGCATGCACATAAATGAGGATACCGGATTGCCCGGAAAAGCGAAAACAGTTGTCGACCCTTTGGTGCCAAACCAAAAAGGCTTTCCAGGTCGTTGCGCAATCCGATGGAAGTGTTTCTCCACCCCCACCTTGGTAAGCGCCTCGGGTAAGAAATCAAACTTTCCCTTGGAAACACCTCCACTCAGGATAATCAGATCGTAGTCTTCAACATATCGACTGAGTTTGTCAACGATCTCATCCAAATCATCATCCAGATGGGCGGTATCCGCATGAATGTGATAGCTTTTGAGAATGGTCTTGATGCGATACACATTACTCCTGCGGATCTGATGAGCTTCCGGCGTCTGGTCAATTTCAACCAGTTCGTCCCCACTGGAAACAATGATAGTCCGCGGGGTCCTGCTCACGGCGATCCTGTCTTTGCCTACGGTTGCACACACACCTACTTCCGGCGCGGCCATCCGAATACCTGGTTGAATCACCTCATCTCCTATCTTTCGATCCAGGCCCTGAAAGTGTACATTCTGTTTTTCGTTGACAACTTCCGCAGTTATGGTAGCCACGCTATCCTGTATTTCAATCATCTCATAAGGGATAACCGTATCCAACCCTTCCGGCATTATTGCGCCGGTCATTACCTCGAGACATTCGTTCGCAACATTTAGTACCATTTTCGTAGCTCCTGCTGCTGCTACACCACTTATTTTATAAGACCTGGTGCCTCCCTTGTAGTCCTCAAAGCGTATGGCGATTCCATCCATGGTGACCCTGTCGAAGGGAGGAAAATCCCGATCTGCAGTAATCGATTCTCGCAATACCCTGCCGATACCTTCCTCCAACGAAATCTCTTCTACGCCAAAATCCTGTGCTCGTTGAGAAATGATCTGACGTGCTTCTTCTACGGAAATTAACATTATCCTCCTATAGTTGCCATGGATTCTGAAACCGGACCTTCTACCCTTCGCTGCTCCGCTTCAAAGCCATCCTTTGCCCTATTGCCTACGGCTTTTATCAATGCTTCTTTCAGCGCCTCATCAGCCGGTGTGGATCGGATGATTTCCCTGAGGCTCAATGCTCCTTTCTCGTAGAGACAGGTCCGCAAATCACCTTGTGGTGTCACCCGAATGCGGTTGCAGGTGCCACAAAAAGTACGTGTATAGGCTGCAATGATCCCAAAACTCCCCTTGAAACCCTTCACTCGATAATTGTATGAGGTGGAGGACGGGGGGTCTTTCAATTTCTCTATGTCATAGGCTTCGGTGATATGGGATAGAATCTTTTTCATGGGCCAGAAAGTGGCATTGCCCTGATCTGCGGAGCCATTGAACGGCATTTCCTCAATGAACCTGACGGCCACGTCTTTGTCCTTCGCCAGCTCAATCATGGGGTAGATGTCATCTATGTTTTTACCATCCATTACTACCATATTGATCTTCGTAGTAATCGATGACTGTATAAGCGCATCCAACGTGGACATCACCTGGTCGTATAGGTTGCGACGTGTGATCTGAAAAAAGCGCTCCTTGTCCAAGGTATCCAGGCTCAGGTTGATGGCGTCAACGCCCATCCTTTCGAGTGCTTCAATTTTATCTTCGGTAGTGGTACCATTTGTTGTAATGTTGATCTTTCGGATATATGGATTCCTCGAGATGGCCTGCAGAAATTCCATGATACCTTTTCGCACAAATGGCTCACCTCCCGTGATCCTGAGCTTAGAAATACCCAGCTCGCCGAATGCATTGATCATACGGTACATCTCTTCAAAAGACAGCAGGTCCTTCCGGTCTACGTATTGGATGCCTTCTTCGGGCATACAATAAAAACAACGGAGATTGCAGCGATCTGTCACCGCTAAACGCATATAATTGATGGCCCTACCGTGATTGTCTACCAGCATGAATTATTAGGGATTAAAAATGAACACCAGTCGCTTTTGAAATGTTCGGTACCTAGAAACTAAAATAACACAATTATTGAACCCTTATCGGTCAGATTTCCCCATCTTCGACAAGTATCCTTCGCTCGCCTATCTTGACAATGCCGCGACCACACAGCGGCCAAGACAGGTCATTGACACCATCAGCCAGTTCTACAGCTTTGGAAACGCAAATATCCACCGCGGGGTTTATGACCTGTCCAACCACGCCACCAGGGATTTCGAGGCAGTACGCAAACAAACAGCACAATTTTTGGGATCGGAAAACGCCACCAATGTGGCCTTCACCAAAGGCACCACAGAGTCCATCAACATCGTGGCCCGGTCCTTTATACAGCCCCGTCTGCAAAAAGGTGACAATGTCGTCACGACCATTATGGAGCATCATGCCAATTTTCTCCCGTGGCAGGTGATTTGTGAGGAGAACGAGGCGGAGTTGCGGGTGATACCTGTAAATGATCAGGGTGACATTGATATCGGGAAGTTGCAGCAAAACCTGGACAAAAAAAGCAGAATACTAGCCCTTAACCATATTTCAAATACCCTCGGCACTGCCAACCCCATCGCAGAGATGATAGGGTTGGCTCATGACCTGGATATCCCCGTCTTGATTGATGCAGCGCAAAGTGCAGCCTATTACGACCTTGATGTTCAAGCGTTCAATTACGATTTCCTCGCTTTCTCCGGGCATAAACTCTTTGGGCCCTTCGGTGTGGGTGTATTGTTTGTGGCTGATGAATTCAAAGATCGGATAGGTCCCTACAACTATGGAGGTGGCATGATCAGACAAGTATCCCTGGAGGGGTCTGATTTTGCGACTTTCCCCAACAACATGGATGCAGGTACACCGAATGTCGCTGGCGTCCTAGGGCTGGGATCAGCTATGAATTATGTATCTAACCTCGACCGCAAATGGACGCATGACCACCTTGCTCATCTCACTGGATATGCCGAAGAAAAGCTCAACGCAATTGATAACGTTTCGGTGCTAGGTGCACCCAAAAACAGGTCCGGGATCCTATCGTTCAATGTGCAGGATATTCATCCTCACGACGTTGCCTCTTTTCTGAATAAGGACCAAATCGCGGTAAGGGCGGGCGCCCATTGCACACAGCCATTGCTCAACCACCTGGAAATTCCGGCGACGGTTCGTGTTTCCTTTTCCATTTATAATACAGCCGACGAAATTGATCGATTGGAAGGGGCGTTGATAGATTTGATAAAATTCTGGACATAATGGCCAGTGGTGGGTTGTATGGATAGGTAAAGGAAATGATGACAAAAGAAGAGATACAGGAAAGGTACAAGACCATTATTTTGCCGGAGAGCAAAGCACCGTATCATTTTGAAAAGACAGAAGGTACTGATATCCTTCAAGCGTATAACCCCATGTGTGGTGACAAGTACAGCTTGTACTTACGCAACGAGAACCCACTGGGAGACATTTACTTTCACGGGTTTGGATGTGCTATCTCCAAAGCGTCAACTTCCCTCATGTTGCGATCGATTGAAGGACGAAGCCGAACCAATGCCATCGATTTTTGTAAGGCTTTCCTGGAGGCCCTGGAATCGGGAGTAGCTCCCGAGGATTTTCCTGAGGGCCTGAAGGTCATGACGGAGTTGAAGCAATTTGAAGGACGTATGGAGTGCATCCAATTGAGTTGGAAAGCACTGTTGCAACACATGGAATCCCTCCCCAATCAAATTGAAAATCGTTAGGGAATAGCCTATCGCTGTTTATTTTTGAAGAGAAATTATGCAAGTACGTTTGATTGCTTTCGGCATTGCCAAGGATATTCTCAAGTCCTCCTCGGTGGAATTTTCACTGGAAAATGGAATGTCCAATATTGGTGGTTTGAAGCAAGCCTTGATCCGAGAATATCCCGACTTCGAAAAACTCCGAAGTTTGCGGTTTGCAGTGAATGAAGATTACCAGGACGACGACTATGGCATTCAGCCTGATGACGAAGTCGTTATTATCCCGCCGGTGAGTGGCGGTTGATTCAGAGTCATGATAAACATCAAAGTACAGGAAGCTCCTCTCTCCGAATCCACATGCACTGATCTTGTGGCTGATCCCAGCGCGGGAGGCACGACGGTATTCATTGGCACGGTGAGGAACCAAACTGGCGGCAAGCCTGTCCAAAGGCTCGAATTTGAGGCATATATTCCCATGGCTGAAAAGGAGATGTACAAGATTGCTCAGCAAGTAATGGAGCAATGGAAGGCCCTGAAAATCGCAATTCATCATCGTGTAGGAGTGTTGGAAGTAGGCGAAATACCAGTGATCATCGCCGTATCCACACCGCATCGTAAGGCCGCCTTCCAGGCCTGTGAATACGCTATCGATACTTTGAAAGAAACTGTTCCCATCTGGAAAAAGGAGATATTTGAAGATGGTGAAGTATGGGTGTCGGCGCACCCTTGAAAGTCCGGAAGTACGAACAGAAGAGCTCTTCTGTAGTGCCAACAGGATCATGCGGCCTACACAATAATGTATTCCAAACCATTCATTTGGTGGCTATCGAAGCGCAGCCCGAAGGCTCTTAATATTTCGCAACGCGAAAAATAGCTATTTGGAATTTTTTCCTGGAATAATGTTATTCGCAGATCAAAACAACGAAGCATAATTGAATCATGAAAAAAACAAAGTTTCTTCCCTCCGTTTCTCTCGCATTTATCCTCGTCATTTTCGGTTGTAGCGACGATGAAGGCGACGCCAACAGACTCACTGAATCGGAGATTCTGGAGATATTTGAAAACACAGTCATTACTGAAGGTGGTAACCCTTTGAGTGGTTCGGCGGAATATTCAGTAAATGCTAATTCGTCAAACCCAACCCGCGTTACGCTGCAACTTGAACGCAACCCAGAGGGTGATTATTTGTTTCTTATGGCCGATGACGATGTAGACAGAATAGGTGCAAGCTTCCAAATATTGCCTACCGAAAGTAGGACTTATACATCATCAGAACTGCTTGCCGTAATGGCGGCTTGGGATATCGTATCCTCATCAACGCAAGTGCAGTACTCCAATCAAAGTTTTAGTAACGACCCCCAGGAGGACCCCTCTGTCCTGGATGGGACCATCGAATTTACTTTTGCGAAAAGTGCTATTTCGATCCGAATAGAATACTTAGCCACGTCGGTGACCTTTATAAGGGAGGATGGCAACTTTTCGCTTCCTCCTGATGAAATCATATTCGGAGAACCGAATACCATCCCCGTCAGCGCTACGTTCGAGTTCCCTATAGAAGCCGAATAAGTTCAAAGGCAACTAAAAGGTAATATAAGGTTAGGCAAAGACCACGTTCGAAAGGACGTGGTCTTTTCATTCATCTTAAGGAGGTGGAACTTTTCTGAGGTCGATGCCAGTGAAGAAAAAATTTAAGGTGTCAGGGCCCATAGTGCGATACCAAAGTATCGCCCGGGTATTTGCGATTCTCAAGAAATACCCTATTCTTAGCATCGCATTTCTACCGACGCAATCCGAAACATGATCGACGACGAAAGGAAGTTCATTTTTGTAGAAAATTCCAAGACCGGTACCTACTCCATCAAGAAAGCACTCATGCAGGAGCATCTCCATGATCCTATGGACCCACGAACGCCCACCATCAATCACAAGACCCCAGCCAAAATCAAGGCGGAGTACCCGATTAAGTGGGCTTCCTACACTTCTTTTGTGGTGGTTCGCAATACCTGGGACCGCGCACATTCTTTCTTTGAATTTTACCGAGATGCTAATGGAGCGACCAGCTACGAATCGCTGAGTTTCGATGAGTGGGTAGCTCAGAGCTGTCCAGCTCCAGAAGAGGATCATTTGAGAGCCGTCCTCTGGGGCGAAGGCCGAAGGGATGACGTGTTGGACCAGTTGCGCTATGTTGAAGGCGTCGACGAGATCATCGTAGTGCATAGCTTCGACGGTCAGGAACGCAGCCGAGAACTACAAAACGGGTTTGATCGGGTATGTTCCATCCTGAAAATGAATTGTATAACCCTGCCACATGTGAATGACATTGGACGATCAAAGAAGTCCATTGCCTGGCGACGTGAAACGGTGGACCGGTTGCGAGCACTATATGGAGAGGAGATCGAAAGATTTGGCTTTGAGGAACCTGAGATTGTAGATGAATAAAATACCCCCGACTCTGGGGCATAGGGGACGGCCAAACATCCATCCCACATCATAGAAATACTTCACCAGCATAGGTTAACCTCGAACTTGAAAATGAATTGATTTACACAGAAATTCGCGTCTCACTCCAACGACCATTTTTTCTCCCAAAAAGCAACTTTAGACAGCGGTATGTGTGTTTATTAATGATATATTCTCTAATGTTGCTGCCGGTTAGCCAATGTGACTCTTGCTATCTATGAGACCGGAATTGTTGTCACTCGTGGTTTTGCTTAATGCAGCACTAGCTTCGCAAGCTCAGGACATCCAGTTTCGAGATGTAACGGCCTCATCGGGTATCGACAACAACTTCCAATCCCACGGGATTTCCCTGGCCGATGTAAATGGCGATGGTTTTCTGGATATCTACGTGGGCAACCATTTCCAAACCGGAAGTCTATATATCAACAGAAAGAATGGCGTATTTGCTGATTCATCGGCATTGCTCATTGGAAATGAAAAGACGGATACCCACGGAGGTTTTTGGGGGGACTTTGATAGTGACGGCGATCTGGATCTGATCGTCACTTCAGGTGCAGAGCGTGGAGAGGGCGAACGAAAAAGCCTGTTTTTCCTCCATGAAGACGGAAATCTTGTTGAGAGCGCAGCGCATTTTGGGCTCGACTATCCAGTGGCCCGTGGCAGGTACCCATTGATGCTTGATTATAATCACGATAGTTACCTGGACTTTTTCTTGATCAATGCTGAAAGACCTGATGGCCAGGGACCAAGTGCCATTTTCGTTTATGACACCCTTTCAAGCACTTATATTCCGAGTGATACCCTGGGATATGATGGACACTTTGCACTCCAAAGCAAGTTGTTTGACGATGGCAAGGATTACCTGCTCTACTTTCATCGAAACGGGACCAATGTCTACCTCATGGATAGCTCAAAGCTCACCAATGTGAGCGACGAAGTTTCCTTCCCGGCTTACGCCCGGGGAGATCTGGTCTTTGGAGATTTCAATAACGACGGACTCCAGGATTTATTTAGAACCGCCACTCCAACCCTCAGCGATATTCGTGTCCGGGACTCTATTATGAGCGTCAGCATAAATTCCAGGCCTGGCACCAACGAAACATCGATCCGATTCAAAACCTCCAATAGAATCACGCTATCCATATACAGCAGAAGTTCCCTCAAGTCCTCAGAAATCTATGTAGGGGGAAAAGGAACAAATCCCTCGGACAATGAGATTACATTGCTTTCCAGCGATTTCAGATGGCATCAGTTACCAAAAAAATATGGCTCTGCCGGGAGAGGCCTTTTCGTTCGGTATGATAATCAATTGGGATATTGGGATTTTCGCATGTACAACAGATTCAAGAGTCGTTTTTTGGATTTTAAGGTAATATCTGATTCTGCCATATACGCTGTCGATACGACCAATTTCGTGAAGGGGTCTAATACCCTCGGAGTCTTTTTGAATAACGGAAATGAATTTGTCGAATATACTGATAAGTCAGACTTGCAAGCTGACGAGGCATTTCCATCGGCAGTCAGTGGAGATTTTGACAATGATGGAGATTTAGACATTTATGTCATCAGCTCAAGTAGAGTTGCGAGCAATCCTCACTACCTATTAATAAACAATGGCAGGGGGAGATTCGAACAAATCAAGAACCCTGTTGGAAAGCAAGTATCAGGTAGGCCTGAGAGTGTTGCTGTTGGCGACTATGATAATGATGGACTCCTGGACCTATTTATCACCAATGGTGAAGGTCCAAAATTTTTTGAGCCCGGACCTATTCAGGTCATCCAAAACAGCACAAAAAATGATAACAACTGGATACAGTTCGACATCCAAGGCAGACCAGAAAACAGGGAGGCACTGGGCGCAAAATTGGAGTTATATACCAAAGGCAGATACCAAATGCGGGAAGTGAATGGGGGTGTGCACAAAAAGAGCCAAAACTTCAAGCGCATTCATTTCGGACTTCGCCGAGCGAGCGAGGCGAAAATTTTGATAGTAAAGTGGCCAAATGATGATCTAGAAGCTTTTCCGCACCTCAAAGCCAACGAAATTCACGATATCGTGCAGGGGGAAGGCGACTCTGTTGCACTGAAGAAGGAAACCGTCGCAATTTGTCCCGGGGAGTCATATTTGGATCTGGAGACACCAGGGTTACACTTCGTGAAGACATCTGAAGGTGGAGCTGAGTACTTTCGCCAAATTGAAATCGAGCATCTTCCTACAAATACGACGTTGCAAAAGGCCTCCATTTGCGATGGAGATGCTATCAGCGTTGGCGACTCGACCTTTTACAGTGCCGGGTCTTATCAAGTCACGTTGACCAACACTTTCGGATGCGATTCTGTCATCCATTTGGAAATCGAACTACTTCCCGTCGATACTACCTACCAACAAGCTTCCATTTGTGCCGGAGATTCAGTTGTCCTAGGCGACTCAACTTTCTACAGTAGCGGATCTTATCAAATACCCCTGACAAGCACTTTTGGGTGTGATTCTATCATCCATCTGGAAGTCGAAGAACTCCCCACAGATACTACCTACCAACAAGCTTCTATTTGCACCGGAGACTCTATCGTCATCGCCAACAGTACTTTCTACAACGCCGGATCTTATCAAGTCGTGTTGACCAACACTTTCGGATGCGATTCTATCATCGAAGTGGAAATCATGGAATTATCAGTTGATACCACCTACCAACAAGCTTCCATTTGCGCTGGAGACTCTATCGTCATCGCCAACAGTACTTTCTACAACGCCGGATCTTATCAAGTCGTGTTGACCAACACTTTCGGATGCGATTCTATCATCGAAGTGGAAATCATGGCATTGCCAGTTGACACCACCTACCAACAAGCTTCTATTTGTGCCGGGGACTCTGTTGTCATTGGCGACTCGACTTTCTACGATGGTGGCACTTATCACATCCCGCTGACAAACACATTAGGATGTGATTCTATCATACATTTAGAAATCGAAAAAACACCCATAGACACGACCTTCCAAAAAGCATTTATCTGTGGAGGGGACTCCGTTGAGATCGCCAAATCCATTTTCTATGCCCCTGGTTCATATGAAATCACGCTGACCAATACTTTTGGATGTGACTCTATCATCCATTTGGAAATCGAAGAACACATTGCAGATACAACCTATCAACAAGCGGTTGTTTGTGTCGGAGACTCCATTGTAGTTGGCGATACGTCGTTCTTCAATGCCGGCTCCTATGAAATCCCTTTGACCAACACCCTAGGTTGTGACTCTATTGTCAAACTGGCAATCATACAACTGCCAGGAGATACGACCTTCCAGCGAGTTTCTTTATGTGATGGAGACTCATTGGTGTTCGGCGATGCCACTTTCAATCGCCCAGGTTCATATCAAGTCCCTAGCGTAAACTCCTTCGGATGCCCTTCAATTCTTGAGCTTGAGATAGAACCATGTATCATTACTGGTATCGAAGATGAGCTAGAACAGTCTTACATTTATCCCAATCCCGCAACTGATCACATAATCGTAGATCCACGCGTAGAAAGCATACAAATTTTCTCCATTGACGGTCGCAAGGAATTCACGCGCATGTCTTTGACGTCTAATGAAATTGATATTTCCGATTTGCCATCCGGATTGAAATTCATCAGGTTGCAATTGAGAGGTGGAGAATCGGTGGTTGTTAAGATGCTTGTTCAGTGATGTTCAATCACTCAATCATACTTGCAGACAAGCATCTTCGCGATCAAAGGGTTTGAGTTTTTGAGGTATGCGGTCTTATCATCGAAATGCCGCAACAGATCTCTGCTGATATGCTATTCCTTCAGGTTCTGCAATGGAGGCGTGCAAACAACTTATTGACATTCAAGGCAATATCCCTTCGTTCAGGCCGTACCCTTACTCATCCAATATTTGAAGCCTGTGGCCTTGGCCTTGCTGATAATTACATGATGCTGAGGCTTCGGAGAGAGGTTCAGGAAAAGTCGTCCATTGAAATAGTACTCCACATCGACGATGGCCTCTCGCTTCACAAGAAATTGGCGATTAACACGATAGAAACATCTTGGATCTACCAACTCTGCCACCGCATCCAGGCTCTGGTCCATAGGAAACAACCGATTGTCTTTTGAGACGCATTTAACCATGCCATAGTCCGCCTGAAAATACCTGATCTCCTCCACACCAACCGGCACCAGCCTTTCCTTATAAGGCAGTAAGAAATTTCTTTGGTAGGACCTTTCCCCGTTGAGTCTTTCATAGAGCCTCTGGATCTTCACGGACAGCTGAGAAAAGTCATTTTCTTCACTTAGGTGACCAGCAAAGAGGCGCTTGTACTTGTCTATTGCGCGTTTGAGGTCATTCTTCTTGATAGGCTTGAGGAGGTAATCCACACTGTCGAGTTCAAAGGCCTTAAGTGCATATTGATCATAAGCAGTACAGAAAATCACAGGGACATTGATCTCCATTTTCTTAAATAGTTCAAATGACAATCCGTCGCTCAGATAAATGTCCACAAGCATCAAATCAATGTCGCCCACCATGGAAATAGAGGATTTCGCTGAGGCAATAGAGCCCAGGACGGACAAGACACGAATATCGGAATCCACCTCAATCAGCAGGTTTTTAAGCTGCCTGGCCAGCTTCTCTTCATCTTCAATTATCAATACATTCATTGCAAAAGAGGGATTTGGACCACAAAGGATTCGGGGGTCCTTCTGATGATCACCTCTCGCTTAGACAAGTATTTGTATCGTTGGTTTAAATTGTACAGCCCCAAAGCGTGATTTCCCTCCACATGTCTTTCTCTGAGTGAGTTCTTAACTTCCAGGAATGCGTCTTGTGACCTTATTGTTAATCGTAACGGATCCAGATTATCGAAATTATTGTGTTTCACTGCATTTTCAATGAGCATTTGTATTGCCAGTGGTGGCACTTTGCTCCTGGTTGCCTCTTCAGAAAGTTCAATCACCGGCTGCACTGCATCTCCAAATCGTTCTTTGACCATGGAAAGGTAGATTCCCGCAAACTCCATCTCCTCCTTGAGCGCTACCTTGTCTACTCCCTCATTCTTGAGCACATAGCGATAAACATCAGACATGTTATGAACGAAATTCTTTGCCTTCTGCGGCGATTCGTCAATGAGTCCGTTTAGGGTAGAAAATGAGTTGAACAGAAAGTGCGGATTGAGTTGCTCCTTCAGATTGGCGAAGCGTGCTTCTGCGGATTCCTTTTGCAGGGTCTCATTCTTCAGCTTGATGTAGTAATTGTCTTGCATGAAACGATATACAGTACCCACCAACGCGGAAACCACCATCAGTGCCAGGTTTGTCATCACGGCCCAAACAATGAGACCTCTCCCAGCTTGCATGGGTACTCGACCGGGCATAAAAAGCTCAATCTGACTCATCGTAAGCGACACATATATGGTCTGTACAGGAATGAAAATCAACAGGTTGAGAATCAAAATCCCTTTGACTTGCATCAAATCCAGATGCAAGGGCCCCCATCGCAGTCGATTGTAGAAAACATTCATTGACAGGAAAATCGCACATACCAGGAATAGAGCTCCTATACGCACAAAATAGTCCCATCTACCAAATTCGTACAATCCCAACACTTCCATTCTTGTCATCATACTAATGCGGGAAATCCCCAGCAGAAAGGTGATGGCAAGTGAAGTGACCAAAACCAGACCTACCCTCGTAACTAATCGCATATTCATCATTGAGTACCTAACCATCAGTTCCCGCCAACAACCTCATACCATATCGTATTCTCCTCAATCGCCTCCTTGTAAAACACCCCTCTTGAAACATAGTACTTGTGATCATCTATCACTTTTGATCATCTATCACTTTTATCTCAGCATCAGCTGTATCTGGCTATCTTCGATGAGTCAAATATCATAAACGACTACACCGGCGCCACTTAGACCAGACCCTGCTCAGGTGGTTTAATTCCTAGGTCCCTTCGATTTCTCGCTCACCCGCCCCTTCCTCACAGAGCCAGCACCTTGCTATCATTGTTTGATTATTTCCAGATACACCGTATCACTCGCAAAACCCGAGAAAATACCAACGCCATTGGCAATGTTTGTAAACGGCTCGTTGAGATCCCGAGAGTCTTGTTCTATGGTTTCGTATAGCAAGGCATACTCCTCATTGACCCTATAGACAATGATGCGATGCGTCCCGAATTGGGTATAATGAATAAAGGGGATCATGGCAAAGAAGTTGTCCTGAGTGGGTGTGGACACAAATTCGAAGTTGAAATTCAGGATATTGTTAAGATCGATGGACTCTGGATCGCTTTCAATGTTCTCTATGACCAGGAAATAGTAATCTGCATTGGGGTTGTCCCATTCCACACTGATACTATTGTTTTCATTTTGAACAATGTCTCTGATATCAAAGAGCTCAATCAATTGTGGCAGTTCCAGCTCACTAACAGATAAATCCAAACCTTCCGGTGCCGGGGGTACGGTGGTCTCAGAGGATATAACATCTCCCTCATATTCAAAACGTATGTCATAGGTCTCTCCACTGCGAATCTCCAGGTCTCCCCCAGGGTAGAAGTACCTGCCCCCTCCTGCTTCGGCATTTTCCAAAGGGTAAACGGTGCCGTTCCAGGTGATTTGAACATCCAGTCCATCCACCTCGCTATCGGTATCACCCGAACCAAAAGGGATCACCTCGGATATCCTGATATCATCCACCGGGTCTCCTGCATAGAGAAAGGCCTCAACCACCGGAATCGTATCATCGGGGGTGAATTCTGGCACATCTTCGCAGGAAACCAGCCAGGAGAAAACAGCTATTATCAGAATTGAGCGGCATTTTTTCATGTTCATAGTGATCAAAATTTGAAACTCAAATTGAGGTTTGGAGTAAAGCCGATGAGGTTGACGTCCGTTTCCACGACTTCCTCTTCCTCGATCAGGAATTCCTTATACCATGTATTGGTACGGTCATATAAGTTGAACAGGGAAAGCCCGACCTGCCCACTACCCGTTTCACCAATTTTGAACTTGTAATTCGCTGAAAGGTCCATACGGTGATAATCGGGGAGTCGAAATGAGTTCTTTGCACCAACGCTGATGTAGTTGTAAGTCACGCCATCCAATGTGGTGAGCTGATATTCCCCGTATGGAGCTGTGTAGGGTTTGCCCGTGCCATATACCCAGGTGGCTCCAAATTCCCATCTACCGATCTCATAAGTATTGACGAAGTTGATTTCATGGCGGGTATCATGCAGCGCATAGAAGGGGTCGTCACTGATTCCTGGAATATCGTGAACCACTTCGCCAATGGTGTAGCTAATCCACCCCTTGTAATTACCTGTTTTCTTTTGGATCAACCATTCGACGCCCCTGGCGACGCCTGTTCCCTCAAAGAAATAATTAGCATCCTCCAAATCCGCCAGTGCGGCTGCGGCCTGACGATTGCTGTATTCGACAATGCCATCCAGAGACTTGTCATAAACTTCCACATCAAAAAGCCAGCCATTCGTCTCGTAGCTAATACCTCCAATCAAGTGCCTGGAAAAGCTCACAGGGCTATTTTGATCATCTGCCAGCAGCCAGAAATCCCTACTTCCCTCGGACACATCCTCCCGTACTATACGGTTTACGAATTGATAGTAATGCCCCCATGCAGCCTTCAATTTCCATCGTTTGCTGAGAGCGTAGGAGGCTGAGAGCCTCGGTTCCAGATATAGCTTGTTGGTAACGTCGAAATAGGTTGAGCGGAGCCCCCCAGTCATCGTCAATCGCGGATTGACCTCCCAGGTGTCCTGAAGGTAAAATGCTGCCTGCACCCCCTTGTTGCGCTCCTCAATCAAGTTGATGGTATCATTGACAATGAACTCGTAGGAGATGTCATTGAAAACCGTTTGTCCACCAAACTCCAGTGTATGGAATTGATCAATCAGGTATTCATTATTGACGGCAAATGAATAATCGAAAAGGTCATTAACTTCCACCACACCTATTCGTCTTGTATTGACACTATCTGCCCGGTCTATGGTGACATCGCTGATCCGGTCTCTGTCGCTGAAGTAGTTTGAGAAGCTTGTTACCGCGTTCGAATAGAATCGATCATTCCACTGTCTGGCCCATCTGAGACTGGATCCAATATTGCCCCATTGCAGCAGGTCGATGACGTCCGTGTCGATGGTCGTCAGTTCACCATTGCCATTTTCAAAGCTATTGTTGGTGACCCTGGAGTTGTCCAGATCATCCTTGCCACTGTAGTAGGATAGTGAGATCACATCTCTAGCATTCGGCCGAAAGCTGAGTTTGGCATTGGCGTCGTAGAAGAAGAATGTAGGTTCCGTCTCCTCCTGTTGGTTCGCTCCCCGTCCTCCTCGTCTTGTAGGCCCGTTTGGGGTCTGATTGTTGGTGGTGGTACTGGACTCGTTGTTGTAGAGATCAAAAACATCATTGTAGATGCCACTGGTAATGATGTCCGTGTATGACCGACGACCGGCCAGGAAGAAGTTGAGTTTTTCACCAATGGGCACTTCCAAAAACCCATTGGCGCTGATGGCTCCGACCCCCGCTCCTCCGGAGACCCTATTTTGATTGCCTGTCTTTCCGGTGAGCTCCATTACACTCGAAAGGCGACCACCATATTTTGACTCAAAACCCCCTTTATGCAATTGCACATTTTTGATGGCATTGGGGTTGAAGGCGCTGAAGAAGCCGTAAAAATGGTCGACATGATATACCGTGAAACCATCCAAAACAATGAGATTCTGATCTGGCGTACCCCCTCGCACAAATAAACCGGATGATGCTTCATTCGTGCCACTGACTCCCGGGAGCAGTTGGATACTCCGGAAAATGTCTTTCTCACCCATACTCGGCAAAGCCCCGAGGGCCTCAGGTGATATGCTGATGTGACTGATCCTTTCAGTGGCGCTGATCATTTGGTTGTCCAGACTGGAAGCCCTCACCACTACCTCTTGCAGGAGCTGGTCGCTGATGCCCAGCTCAATCACGAGGGGCTCCTGATCAACGATATCCTTGATGGGCACTTCTGATGTATTGTATCCCACATACTGAATGGTCAACATCAAGGTGTCTGTGGCAATATTCAAAAGCGTAAAAAAGCCGTCTGCATTGGTCACCGCTCCATAATTGGTTCCAACAATTGCCACCGTGGCAAAGGCCAAAGCCTCACCATTAGCCTTATCAATCACCTTTCCGCTAAGATTGAAGTTCCGATGGCTGACGGTTCGATACTTGCTGGTATTGACAGGCTGATCATCGACCAGAACCGTTCCGTATTGTACACCATAATGAAGGCCATGATCACCGAGAATCTTCTCGATCGCCTCACCTACAGTTTCGCCTCTGAAAACGTAGCTCTTTGGCCGCGAGGATAATTTATGCTCACCCATGTTCAATTTCAAGCCAGCGCCAGCTACCAATTCATTCAATATCATTTGTGGCGTCATGCCCATAAATCTTCCGTGAAGTGGCTCTTGCAATCCGCTTTGCTGTGCTTGCGCCATGGTACCTATTAGCACCAGCCCCAGCAGATAAAGTCCTTTTCTTACCATGCCTATAGTCGAGTTTTTGCACAGCAAGAGTAGCAAAGGAGAAAGCCCAAGAATGCCAAAAACAAAGTGAAGCTGCCGGATGTGACCGTGAGTTCACTCTATCAGCTACCCAATGGATCTTGGTAGGATAACAAAGCTCCTCACATTCGTGATACAGCAGGATTATCGCAGGGAGTTGCGAGGTGGACCCTCAGTACCCTCCTATTCCAGCGAAGTAATCGATGATTTTCCATAGTAGGCCACTACCCAGTAGCAATCCAACCAGCCAGTGCCAGTACTTCTTCAGGAAATCCATGATTGACTTCGCAGGGTTGACAGCTACTTGCACAGTAACCTCTTCGATCGGGTAGTCGTACCTGCTGTCAGTGTAACCTTTAAGTACAATCACAGCAACAACGGTCAATTTTAGCGTTCTTTCTCCAGCCTTCTCTGGCGTGACTTCCCAAGACCATTTTGTACGCTTTCCGTCCAAAACGACCTGTTCCTCACTATTCAGCGAAGTGATCTTGAAGCTATCACCTCGCAAGACCACCTTCATCTTCGGACTGATCTTTATGCTTTTTTGAGTTGCGTCACCAAAAGCTTTTTCCAGGTATTCAATTTCCTGTGCAATCTGGGCAGTTACCCTTTCTCTGACTCCAACCTTCATATGAGATGAGGCCTCCAGTTTGAAGTATCCAAATGGCAAATCGTCCAATTTCTTCTCCACTAATTGAGAAAAGTCTTTGGTAAACGACTGCAGTAAGCCTTCAACGAAATTTAGGGAGGAAGATTTAAGGCTTAATTGACTCAATGCACGCTCCCAGGAACCAGTCACATTGTCAATAGTCTCATCAAGGTCAACATCGACGGCATCTTCTGGTGGCAGTTCATTTTCAGGCATTATTGCTTCCAAAATCGGATCAAAGGACCTATCAAGATTGTCGGCCATATACCCACGGTAGAAATCCATCAAATCATCAGGTGAGGGAAGTCGTTTTTGTCTGGTATCTTCCAACGCAAATGGAACATATGAAGTCACAAAATTGTAATCCCCTCCAAGGGATTGGAAGGACAGAATGAGGTCGAATCCTTTGAAGTCTGAATATCGAACACGACCCGCAAGTATAGCTTCCATCAGTCGTCCTTTACCATACTGGTTCCGCCAAAAATCCCAGTATCTATCGTCAAGATATTCCAGCTCCTCCATGAAGATGGGCAGAGCAGTTGCGAAATCAGTTTGTTCATATTTTTCATGAATTTCCTGTAACATGGAATCGGAAGGCTGATGAGGTAACGGCCTTTGCGAGTCAGTGACCTTTCGCATTTGCAGGATGTGCGGAAGACAGGAAAATTTGCTCAGTGTGAGTCTTCCTGAAAGCGTAGCAGAAAGTAAATCAAGAAATTCCTGCGCCCATTGATCTTCTCCAAGCATGATGAAAGCGGTCTTCCAACACAAGTTAGCAAACAACTAAACCTTGTTCAATTTCTTACTCTACTTGTTGCGACTAGTCTCAAAATTAGTGTAAGAATAAGAGAATGCTCAGCCCAATTTGAAACACATGGCCTGGGTGACAAAATAAGTCCAATCATTGGGTATACAGAAAATCCGAGTACTTGAGTGAGGTTCAAGAATACCAAGCTGGTTCCAAAAAAACCATAAAGAACCCTTCTTCGCTTTTTCTGGATGGACAGACCTCCCCATGGGCTTTGGGGTCCCTAGAATTCAACAAAAAAGGCCTTGAACGAATCAAGGCCTTGCTTTTAGTAGCGGGGGGAGGACTCGAACCTCCGACCTTCGGGTTATGAGCCCGACGAGCTACCAACTGCTCCACCCCGCGATATGAGAATGCAAAACTACAACACCAACTTCATATAATCCAAAAAAATGTTTCGGGAATGTTAATAAAAAAACCCGCATCACTGCGGGTTCCTTCATATTCTCGTTATTTCTAAACTTACCTATTCCTGCCTGTTGCGGTAGATAATCACCCGCTGGGTCTCCCACGAATAACTGGCATTGAACAGCTTGAGTAAGTACAGGCCGCTGCGCATTTCCCGAGTATCAACTGCTGTTTCAAACTGCCCTTTTCTCAAGACGCCTCGCTCAACCTCTCTTCCTGATTGGTCATACAGGCTCCAGTTCAAATCCTCATTTGCGGGTTTCATCAGCTTGATATTCAACTGCTGATCCGCAGGGTTCGGATACAACTCATAGGCTTCCCCTTCATCGAAGAATGGGGTGGCCACACCCGTAACGGTTTCTGGCAACGTGTAATCAATGGTAGAGGTAGCAACCTGATAAACCTCCTTGGTAATCTCATTCTGAACGAAGGCTACTACCCTAAGTTCTACCGTCTCGCCATCTGCTCCGAAGAGCCCTGAGATCTCCCAAGTCGTGTCCTCATCGTCGTCGTCACCGATGATGAACTGATCACCCGAGCGCACAGGGCCATTTTCGAGCACACCCTCTGCGCCAGGAAGAATCGCTCTCAACACATTCCTGAATACCGCCGTATTGTCAACATTTCCATCGTCGATGAAAGTAGCAGGTATTTCACTTTGAAGTACCATGATCCTGAACGACAGTTCGTCGTCTTCATCAATTCCTTCAAGCCCTATTCCCGCCACGAAATTCACCACGACAGTCAGCTTGTCATCATCAATAGATAGCGGTTGAATTTGGATGCTGAACTCCGGCAAATCCAATGACTCAATTTGAATCTGGTTGGTATTCAAACCGTAAAGTCTCTCGAGGTCATCCTCGGAATCAGATACTGCGAATCGCTTTTCACCACCAAGCACTGCCCTTGGCAAGGACTCGATGCTATAGAAGGCCGTTCTGGCATTCGGACCTACAG
Source organism: Cyclobacteriaceae bacterium (assembly GCA_965601475.1). GTDB lineage: Bacteria > Bacteroidota > Bacteroidia > Cytophagales > Cyclobacteriaceae > JAWPMT01. The sequence goes on from OZ271832.1 coordinate 6,191,145, forward strand.
GGCGTGACGCGTGTAGCACATCCTCTCCTTCCAAATCAGTGAAGTAATTCACCCAAACCACCTCACCGGCCAGGCTTCCTTGCAATGCTGCAACCAGCTCTTCATTGGCATCGATGCTTCCGGAAGAAAGCGTGGAGGAGAATGTCTCCACCAAAGAGATCTTCTCTCTGCTAAAGAGCGTGAAGTTGTCGAAAGCAAAACCTTCATCCTCGTCCTTATCCCCTTGTCTACTGGCAAAGGCAAACCTGAAACGCACGACACTTAAGTCGATATTTTGTTCGCCGGTCAGGGAGTGCGTTGCACCGGTCACCCAACCGTTTATACCGCCAGCCCATCCATCTCTTACCGGATTACCTTGAACAGCCACTTGTGCTGTGATACCATCTGCATTGTACCAGCCTTTTCCAGTACTGGTCTGATCATCCAGGAATTCTCCGAGGTTGTTCCACGTCTCGCCATCATCGCTGGACCACTGGAATACGACACCGTCCGCGGCGTTGGCCATGTCCAGGTAGTAGTCGAAGCTCACTGCTGGTAGCGGAATGCCAGTCAAATCAAATGACGGAGAATAAACATAGGAGATCTCCTCTTCATCATATATGCCACTTGCATTGGTCACCCAAACGTTGGTACTATTTCCGTCTGCATCCTCATCAATCTCAGAACCAGCTGGAGCAGCAATCTCCCAGGTGGTAGTTCCGGCTCCTGCAAGCCGATCAAAATCTGTATACCAGGTAAGGTTCCTGCCACGATCAAAGGTGATGACTGTATCACCCGTAACTGTCACTTGAGGCACAATTGTAAACCGTAGCGAATCGCCCTCAATACAACCACTTTCCGAAGTGCTCACGATGAGTGCATCGTAGATGCCTGCCCCCGGAAGAACGTCAAAGGCAAACTCAGCATAAAGCGTACCATCATCATCATCTGTTAACGTCTCCGTATACACCACATTGGAGTTTCGGGCATTCCTTACTTCCAATTCCACGGTACGCATTTGCTCCTCTGTCAGTATACCATCTGTAATCTCGAACCTGCTATTGGCACCATCTGTGACCAGTGCTACTTCGACATTAGGTTGAGGTTGGACACCGATGACGATGGTTTGTTCGAACGTAGTCTCGCAGTCAGTCTGATCATTGGAAACTGTCACATCGAAACCTAACGTACCACTTCGGGTCCCATCCTGGACAGACAGATTGAAGTTATCAGATTCTGTCCTCGCTGTACCATCGACCAGCCAATCCACAGTATAGTCGCTTTGTGAGAGTCCACCGAGGTTGGTGACATTCACTTCAACGTCCAGGGAACCATCACCACAAGCCTGGTTCACAAAGAGATTACCTCCCGTGAATACCTCTAATCTTGGATTCGGGTTGACATCAATCGATGCCAATGGACTCTCACATCCACTAAATGTCGCATCGATGTTGGAGAAGGAGACCTGCGAAATGAATATCGTAGAATCGATACCTGCTTCAAAATCGGCTTGATCAAGGCCAAACAATATATTACTGGTTGCGCCACTCAGTGTATCCTCTCGGGTCACGCCATCCCCCTGGTAGATGATGAAGAAGTCAGCATTACCATCGTCAGTATAACCAATGGATAGCTGAGAAACATCGTCGTCACAGTAGGAACTTCCAGCATTCAACTGTACCGCAACCGGCACCTCTCTCACGTCAATCGTAATAATTGTCGTATCACTGCTAGCACCACCAAACGGCAGGTTTAACCCTTCAGCGCCATCTCCAGTAGTAGAAGTCGTATCAGTGGTCTGCACTACCTTAATCGTATACACGCTGTCTACTGGCGTGGACCCGATTCCTAATTCGCTATCCAATTCCGCCAGACTCACCCCATCTCCATTGGAATTGACAGAATCCGGGATTTCAGTATGCAAGACATTATTGTTAATATCGAGATAAGTAAATACAGCATTCTCTTCACCCGTCATGGCGAGGTCGTCAATCGCTTCACCTTCACAGTAGAATAGTGACGTAGTTCCCGTAGGTGCCTCAGGGCGTGCTATGATGTTGAACCTGATGACAACACCTTCCGACACACAACCTGAAAAGAGTTCATTGCCGCCGACGTCTCTCACGATACTAGTCACCTGCTCAAGGTAAATATGTACGGTGTCATCCTCAGTAAATCCTACCAGTCCCAGTTGTTGCGCACTTACTGTAGCACCGGAAGTCACCTGAGCATTGATATCTCTGTCTTCGTTGGAAGCATACCAGTTGAACTCATGTATTACCCTGGACGCCGCAGTAGTGTCGCTTTCATCCGCCTCAGTGGTGAAATCGGCATTGCTGAATCCATTAAGGACTGCAGTGAAGTCCACGGCTGCGGTCAACTCATCGGCGTCATAGAACAGCTCGAAGTCGGATCCCTGGTTGTTGCCAGTAACCGCATTGGTCGTGGTACCGCCATCCAGACTAAACAATGGTGCATCCGAAGATGGGAAGACGGTTATAGAAATCAACACTGCAGTGCTCTCACAGCCTGGGAAGTCCGTATTGGTACTGCCGCCTCGTCTTTGAGTTACCCAGAAGTAGTAAATTCCTGCTGTACCATCGACACCCTCTTCCGTGGTATATGTCTCTGTGGTAGTGGTCCCGCCACTCGTGCTCTGATAGGCTGTGATGACATCTACAAGGTCGACATTCCTCAAGGTCGTACTTTGCACGATGAGTGTATCACTTCCGTCGTCCTCGTACATCAAATCACCATCGTCCGCATACCAGAAGTAGTCACCATCTGCGCTCACATTGTTCGTGGTGATGGCCTCAATGGCATCAGACTGACAAGTAAAATACTCCGTGAAGAAAATATTGTCCTGCAGATCGTTTTCCTGATCAATCACATCCTTAACCTCGTCGGTAAAGATGGATAGCTCTACTGTCGTAGTGTCGGAAACGGCTCCTTGGAAAGCGTCAGCAGCACCATTCCCCAGTGCAAACGTGCTGTCTTCAGTAATAGTCACCATATAGATGGTGGTATCCGCTTCCGTACCCCCACTGAAGATATCGGCGGACCAATCCAAGGTGTTGGAATCAGTCCATGTAGTATCTGTCTTATCTTCTGAGATAAGCACAAAGTGGGCACGATTATCAGAAATGTCATTGGTGAAGGTGACATCCCCTACAGCATCCCCCTCACAATATTCAAAGATGTAGAAAACGCCATCACTCGTACTGAGGTCTTCTTCATTGACACCATCCACGTCGATATCCACCTGCGGCTCTTGGGGCACTGGGTAAATGACGATATCAACCTGTCTCCTGATCGATAAACAACCATCGAAAGTGCTGCTGATGTCAACACTCGCATTGTTGATGAAGTTACGATCTTCGATGTAGATGGTCTGTGTACCTGCTCCCGGGTTGTTCCCATTGTACACATCATCCTTCAGGTTGATGGTGCTGCTGGTGACTAATGCAGATCCGCCTGTCTCAAACGTATGCCATTGGATAGGCTCTACCCCTGGTGTAGTGCTATTGCTGGTGACTGCATCAAGTGAATTGATAGCATCGGTGGAGACATCCAGATCTCCATCCACAAATTCCAGCAGGTAAATGTCACCATTAAGGCCTCCCCTGTTTGTCAGATCTCCAGCTTCAATCGTTGGCCGTGGTGCATTCTCCATGACTTCAAAATCGTATGAAATGGTATCATTTACCACGAGTGCATCAGTGATGGAATCTGTGACATACAAAATACGATAGTATCCTGCGGGAGCGGTAATATCATCTCCCGAGGTATTCGGATCCTGAATAGGCGTTGTCCCCTGGTCAGGATCTCCGGGATCAAATTCATTACTCAAGGTGCCAGAAGCAGTGAAATCATATTTTCGATCTAAAGTGGACCTTGTTCCATCAGCGCCATAGTACTCCAGCACATAACCGTTGGTAATGGCTTCTGGCTCATCACTGTTGCCCGAGAAGCCGGGATAAACGAAAACACTGTCTACTACAGCAATGGGATCATCGTCCACACAGTATTGCAGTTCCAGCCCATCCAATGAAGCATCCATCGTCACCACCGGGTCGGGATACAGATAGAAGTCAATGCTATTGTTGGGTGCTATCGACTGATCATCGTCCGTTTGGAACCTGGACTGAAGTCTGAGGGAATCCAGGTCATTGTCATTGGTGGCTACCTGTGTGGGGTCCAAAACCCAATCACCATCCAGGATGGACGTGGGATCCCCGTTCGCAATTGTGGGGCTGCTGCTAAAAATATCGGCAGTCCTATCCGCACCTTCATTCCCGTCGCCATCCAGCTCGAATACCCTAAGGTCGTAGAAGTTAATTTGGGCTGGGTCATCCACTCCGCCTGCCGTATCGATACTGGCATCCTGCAGGAACAGTGAAAGTGGAACACTGTTATCATCCATGCGATAGTGTATAGCATTTTCATCATCAAGGATTTGCACCACGGGTGTCACCGTTAATGAGATAGGCAGGAACCTGGCAGACACTTCTGAAGAATCATTTTCCCATTCAAAAGCTATCTGGAATGTATTTTGAGAAGCATTAGAGGGAACAAAATCTACTGCTGTCGTATCCGTTGTGGCACCAGTAATGAAAGAGGTACCATTGTCTCCCCTTTCCACTTGACCCAAGGCGCCGGACCCATCCACATCCAGATTCTGGTTTTCAGGGAAGGCCACTACTAGCTCGGTTCCAACATTATCGTTGATGGGAAATACAGTCGTTTGCGCGGTATTGTTTATAGAATCCAGGAAGGCAAGCGAATACGTTAGCGATGGCCCTTCACTTTCCGTACCATTGACCGCAGTCTCTGTGAAGTAGAAAGTATAAACACCATTGATGTCATCATTGTCTGGTACGTATCCCCCCATGCCATCATTACCGAAAGTGGCCGTGGCAGAATCACCCTGCATGATGGCAGCAATGGTTGGTGACCAACCAGATGCCGGCACGTTGGTCTGGGCCGTCACTGAATCCGTCAGGCCCGGATCTCTGTAGATCGTGATGGTACTCCCCGCAATTGCCGGCTGCACCGTGATCGGTGTTTCCGTGGTAGGATCCCAAACTTTTGCGTCAACACCATCGAAAAGCGTAGTCCGATACATGGCGACGGCCGTTCCATCGGTAACACCATCTTCGTCAGTGTCGCCTTCAGCGTAAGCAGTGGAAGGGTTTTCGTTGATAGTCACCCGCTCGTTCATGGTCCTGTCTACAAACACCGTATCTGGCGCCAACGTAGCCACGGGGTTACCTGCCAAATCCGTCACAAAACCATTGGTTCCACTGTTGTCCGTGTAGGTAAGCAGAACATCTCCTTCCGCTGTAGACAAATCATCCACCGTGAGGAGTACGCTGGCATCGTTCAATGTACCGTCGTCCTGACCAGTAACCTCAAACTCATCGTCGCCATCCTCATCCTTGACCACAAAGTCGATCTCGGCAGCTGTACTTTCTGTATTGGCTACGACCGTCTCATTGAAAGTCGCGGTCAATTCCGTTACGCCATTGAAGGACACACCCGTCAGGATCGGGGCAGTATTGTCCACATCCACAGAACTAACGTCCGTTACGGCTGTCACCGGTGTGCCGGGATTACCTGCATCATCCGTGAAGCTGATGCTGAAAGTCACCAAGCCATCATCATCCGTCGCACCATCGGCAACTTCGTATTTGGCAATGTAGGAACTGGATGTTTCTGACAGGCTTACCGTATCTATGACAACGACACCGGCCACACCGGTACCACCTGAGCTGAAGGTCGCAGCTGGTGCTACCGAAAGCATCTCATCCACTGTGAACGACAGGAAGACCGTGTCAGACTCCATCGCATGCTGGTCGTCCGTTGTATTATCTGTGACCAAAGAAACTGAAGTCAACATTGGTGCGGTATTATCAATCTCTACCTCATCACCTGCTGTGATCGCCGTGACATCATCCCCGGCATTGCCCGCATCATCTATAAAACTGATCTCGAATTCGACCTGGCCATCTGTATCACCAGCGTCAACCATGTACCTCGCCACATATTGCGAAGCAGGCAACGAAACCGTATCTACCTCCACAGTACCTGCCACAACAACGCCACCGCTGGTGAATACCACGGATGGGGCAGCGGACAAATCCTCATTGACAGTGAAATTCAATCTTACACTGTCACCTGTTATGCCATGTTGAATATCTGTTACATTGTCAGTTGTGAGGACCACTGAAGTTAACGTCGGGTCCGTGAAGTCCACCTCTACCTCAGTACCATCAGTCTCCAAGGCAACCTGCGCACCTGCATTACCAGCGTCATCCACATAATCAATGGTAAAGGTCACATCGCCCTCATCATCCAGATCCGTACCCACAACTGAGCCAATGCCATCTACTCTGAAGGTGGCCTCATAGTCATTTCCACCGACATTGTTAACTGTGACACCACCAACCGAAGGTGTGCCGTTGACGGACATGGATACCACAGGATCCGCACTTAGCTCATCGTTGGCCGTGAAGCTCAAGACCACATTGTCACCAGCAGCAGCATGAGCCGAATCAATCGGGCTATCTGATTCCAAAGAAACAAATGTCAAAGCAGGCACGGTATTGTCTATCTGCACCTCGCTGGCGTCGCTCACCGCGGCTACCGTCGAACCGGCATTGCCGGCATCATCGGTGAAATCTATCTCGAAACTCACCTGACCATCGGTATCACCTGCATTGACCGTGTAAGTCACATCATATTCTGACGAGATTTCCGATCTGGATACCGGCGTAACGGCCACGCCACCCACAACCACAGGATCAGTATTGTTGCCATTTGGACCACTGTAGAAAACTACCGTGGGGTTAGAGGCCAGACTGTCATTTACTGTGAAGTTCAGCGTAACCAGATCACCGGTAACACCTCGCTCGGAATTGGTAGCATTGTCGGAGGAGATGGTAACAACTGATAGCGTCGGCGTCGTATTGTCTATTTCTACTTCAGCACCTCCAGTGATCGCCGAGACTTCATCTCCGGCATTGCCCGCATCATCTGCAAAGCTGATCTCAAATTCTACCTGACCATCTGTATCACCAGCATCGACCAGATACCTCGCTACATATTGCGAGGCCCCCAGGGAAACCGTGTCTACCTCCACAGTACCTGCCACGACTACACCACCGCTGGTGAATACCACTGAAGGGGCAGCTGACAAGTCATCATCAACAGTGAAATTCAGTCTCACACTGTCACCCGTTATGCCATGCTGGATATCTGTTACATTGTCAGTTGTGAGGACCACTGAAGTTAACGTCGGGTCCGTGAAGTCCACCTCTACCTCAGTACCATCAGTCTCCAAGGCAACCTGCGCACCTGCATTACCGGCGTCATCCACATAATCAATGGTAAAGGTTACATCGCCCTCATCATCCAGGTCCGTGCCCACCACTGAGCCAATACCATCTACACGGAAAGTAGCTTCATAGTCATTTCCACCGACATTGTTAACTGTGACACCACCAACCGAAGGTGTGCCGTTAACGGACATGGATACGACGGGATCCGCACTTAGCTCATCATTGGCTGTGAAGCTCAAAATCACATTGTCCCCAGCAGCAGCATGAGCCGAATCAATCGGGCTATCTGATTCCAGAGAAACAAATGTCAAGGCAGGCACAGTGTTATCTATCTGTACCTCACTGGCATCGCTCACCGCGGTTACCGTCGTACCGGCGTTGCCCGCATCATCAGTGAAATCTATCTCGAAACTTACCTGACCATCGGTGTCACCCGCATTGACCGTATAAGTCACATCATATTCTGACGAGATTTCTGATCTGGATACCGGCGTGACAGCCACGCCACCCACAACCACAGGATCAGTATTGTTGCCATTTGGACCACTGTAGAAAACTACCGTGGGGTTAGAGGCCAGACTGTCATTTACTGTGAAGTTCAGCGTAACCAGATCACCGGTAACACCTCGCTCGGAATTGGTGGCATTGTCAGAGGAGATGGTAACACCTGATAGCGTCGGCGTCGTATTGTCTATTTCTACTTCAGCACCTCCTGTGATCGCCGAGACTTCATCTCCGGCATTGCCTGCATCATCTGTGAAGCTTATCTCAAATTCTACCTGGCCATCTGTATCGCCCGCATCTACCAGATACCTCGCCACATATTCCGAAGAAGCCATTGAAACGATCTCTACCTCCACAGTACCTGCCACAACCACGCCGCCACTGGTGAATACAACCGCCGGTGCAACCGACAAGGTATCATCAACAGTGAAGTTCAGTCTTACACTATCTCCAGCTATTCCATGCTGGTTATCTGTCACATTATCAGTGGTGAGGACCACTGAAGTCAATGTAGGATCAGTGAAATCCACCTCAACTTCCGTGGCGTCATTAACCGTTGTCACCTGCATGCCAGCGTTGCCAGCATCATCCACATAATCTATCGTAAACGTCACCTGTCCCTCATCATCCAGGTCGGTTCCGACTACAGAACCAATACCATCCACTCGGAAAGTAGCCTCGTAGTCATTGCCCCCAACATTGTTGACGGTAACGCCACCCACTGAGGAAGTACCACTGATGGACATGGATACCACAGGATCTGCACTGAGCTCGTCATCTGAGGTGAAACTTAGCGTTACGTTGTCTCCAGCCGAAGCATGATCGGTGATTACATTGTCCGAAGCAATCGTAACTGACGTGCCCAGGGTCGGAGCCGTATTGTCAACTTCAACCGCACTTGCATCCGTGACCGCAGTCACCGGCACACCGGCATTACCGGCGTCATCCGTGAAGCTGATATTAAATGTCACTGCACCGTCGTCATCCGATCCAAAAGCCGCAACTTCATACTTGGCAATATATGAACTGGATGTCTCTGATAAACTCACCGTATCAATGACGACCACGCCTGTTACACCCGTCCCTCCGGAGCTGAAGGAAACTACTGGCGCTGCTGCTAGCATATCGTCCACTGTGAATGATAGGAAGACGGTGTCTGTCTCTAAGGCATGCTGATCGTCGGTGGCATTATCCGTAACCAAAGAAACGGATGTCAAAATTGGAACGTTTATGTCTACCTCGACTTCTGAGGCATCATCCACGGTACTCACGAGCGTACCTACGTTCCCCGCAGGATCCTCATAATTCAATATGGAGAAGGTGACATCACCTTCCGTATCCGCGGCATCCACCCGGTACCGGGCCGTGTAGACCAATCCGGTATTGGACAAGACCACACCTCCCACATCGTTGATATTGCCTCCACCACTTCTGAACTCGACCGTAGGATCTACAGCCAACGTCGCATCCAGCGTGAAATCCAGAAATACACTGTCCCCGACAGCTGCATGGCTATTCATATTGGTACTTCGCAATCCAACCGAACTTATGGAAGGCTGCGTATTGTCAATGGTGAAGGTGTTGGAGGTCGTTGAAGACCCTACACTGTGCACAATCTGGTTCTCTGCATCATCCGTGATTTGATCACCAATCGTGATGGAGATATTGCCATCCCCACTGGTAATGGGCACCACATATGTCCAGTTGATATTGTCGCCATCAGGTGCCAGCGTGGTGGTACCTAATGTCAGACCAGGGTCTGCATTAAGCGTAATGTCAGTCTCGTCGAATATGAGCTGACCCGTGGTTATCGAGGTAGCTACCGAGTTGCTAAAAGCAATATCAAAAGACACTGAATTGTCGCGTGTTCCTGTGAAGACGCCGCTGGTCACGGCATTCCTCGTAAGGGTAATGCCTGGAGCCACTTGATCAATCGTAATCGTTTCAGAAGTTGCGATGGTGCCCGAACCCGAAAGGTCGTTACCAACACCATCCAAAATCGGGTCTATTGTATCATCAATGACTGTCACTACAATCGTGCCCGTAGAGCTGTCACCGTCTGTGATATCATCAAGGATTAGTTCCCAAACGCCGCCGCCTTGATTATTTAGCGTGATCGTATTGACGAAAACGCCTGTGGTATCAACGCGTATGTCATCCCCATTGCCCAACACTCCCGCGGATATAGTTGCAGGATCTACTACTTCGGAGAATGTAAGTGTGAAGTTGAGGCTGTCGGTGTTGGTCGCAGAAGAAGTACCTGATGAGGCCGGTAAAGGATTTAGTACAAAGCTGTCCAGGGTTGGCTCTTCGGCATCCACGTTCACTCCACTTGCGTCCGTTGTTGCAGTTACCTCGGTCGTATTTCCTGCTACATCTTCCAGATCTACCGTGAAAGTGACCGAACCTGAATTGTCCAGGTCAGAAACTACATAAGATATGGTGTAGACCAAACCGGAGACATCCACATGCAAGGTGTCGTTGGTAAGACCGCCACCACTTCGAAACTCCGCCGTTTCAGTAGTCGGCGCCGCCGCCAGGGCTTCATTGACAGTGATGGTCAATCCAACAGAATCATCCACCAGCGCACCGACTCCAGCGAAAGCTGCACCATTCCACACCCCTATCGAAACGGGTGATGCTACGGGTCCTGTGTTGTCAATCGTGAAATCCGTCGGCAGCGAAATCGCATTGAGGTTGTTACTTCCATAGTCCGTCACAGTGGACGCTGGAGATCCATTAAAGGCGATATTCAGGTTGCCATCTCCTGCCACGCCACTCACGGCCAACGTATAATTGATATTATCTGCTGTTGTGAGATCTCCATCATTGATTGGTGTGAATGTGGCGCCGCCTGTCAGCACAAGGTCATCTGTTGCTGTAAAAGTCGTTGGATCAATTTCTTCCGTGAAGACGATAGAGTAGGATACTGCATCGTCATTGGTAAAGTCGGTCGTACCGCTGGTGACCGCATTTTTGGTGATGGTCACATCTGGGGCTACCGCATCGTCATCAATCACCACACCCGTCAAATCGGTGATCAAACTGTTGCCACCGAAGTCCTGGTAATCTGTGGCGGAATTGCTGTAAGTAACCGTGATATCTCCTACTGAGCTGGCCATCGTCTGGACTGTCAGTCGCAGGATGGCATCATCCGCAATATTATCTGTAACGGAACTGACCGCATAGGTATTACCTTTTCCATCTGTCACGATGAACTCACCCGCAGGATCTGCATCCACGACCTGCATGGCATCATCGAAAGTAATATCGATGGTCGTATTGTTGACCCGGCTTGCTGAGGCCATGGTAGGTGCTACCGCATCGCGTTCTACGCTCACACCGACAGCATCGTCTTGGAAAGTGTTTCCACCAAAGTCATCGATGCTATTGCCGCCTCCGCCGCTATTGGCATATGTCACCGTCAAATCACCTGTCGCCGCAGCAAATGTGTTTACGGTGAGTTGAATGACACCACTGTTCCCATTGGTGAAATCCAAATTGGTAACCGTAAAGGTGGCACCTATACCATCTGTCACAGTGAAGTCCGCTGCAACTGCAGAACCAGCATCCTGAACGGCATCATCAAATGTCACATTAACCAGTGTATTACTTGTACCTCCGTCCCTGGCCGCACTCACCATGGTCGGATTGGCCTGATCAAAATCTATAGTAACACCCGTAAGGTCATCCACGAAGAAGTTGGAACCGTAGTCTTCTATATCTCCGGCGTCATCGTCATCGTCATAAGTAATGGTCAAGTCACCGACAGCACCACTGTAGTTCGCAACAGTCAGGTCCAGTTCGTTATCCGCAGAACCTGCTGCGATACCTCCTCCTGCAATGGCATAAGCATTCATCAGTCCATCTGTGACCGTGAAGTCGTTGCCCTCTGTGGTGGTGATCTGCACTTCCTCATCAAATACTAGTGTGATCGACGTGGATCCGTTATTGTCTACGGCACTGCTCAAGGTAGGTGCTACAGCATCGTCATCGATCACCACACCTGTCAAGTCCGTGATCAAACTGTTGCCACCAAAATCCTGGTAATCTGTGGCTGTGTTGCTGTAGGTGATGGTGATATCTCCAACTGAGCTGGCCATCGTCTGAACCGTCAGTCGCAGGATGGCATCATTGGCCACATCATCTTCTACAGCGCTGACGGAATAGGTATTCCCAAAGCCATCAGCCACAATGAATTCTCCAGCAGGATCTGCATCCACGACCTGCATGGCATCATCGAAAGTCACATCGATGGTCGTGTTGTTGACGCGGCTGGCTGAGGCCATTGTAGGTGCTACTGCATCGCGTTCTACGCTCACACCGACAGCATCGTCTTGGAAAGTGTTTCCACCAAAGTCATCGATGCTATTGCCACCTCCGCCGCTATTGGCATATGTCACCGTCAAATCACCTGTCGCCGCTGCGAATGTGTTTACGGTCAGTTGAATGATACCGGAGTTACCATTTGTGAAATCTAAGTTGGTAACTGTAAAGGTGGCTCCAATACCATCTGTCACTGTGAAGTCTCCTGCAACAGCAGAACCTGCATCCTGTACGGCATCATCAAATGTCACATTGACCAGTGTGTTGCTTGTACCTCCATCCCTGGCAGCACTCACCATGGTCGGATCAGCCTGATCAAAATCTATGGTTACACCCGTGAGATCATCCGTGAAGAAGTTGGAACCGTAGTCTTCTATATCTCCGGCGTCATCGTCATCGTCATAAGTAATGGTTAAGTCACCGACAGCGCCACTATAGTCTGCAACTGTCAAATCCAGCTCATTGTCTGCTGAACCTGCTGCAATATCCCCCGCCCCTACGGCATAGGTATTCATCAATCCATCTGTGACCGTAAAGTCGTTGCCTTCTGTTGTAGTAATCTGCACTTCCTCATCGAATACCAGTGTAATCGATGTAGATCCGTTATTATCGACGGCGCTACTTAAGTTAGGCGCTGTATTGTCAGTATCTATCGTTGTGTTTCCATTCGCAAGGCTGTTACCGCCAAAATCCTGATAGTCCGTTGCCGTATTGGTGTAACTCACCGTAAGGTCACCAATGGCCGCACTGAAATCCTGTGAAGTCAGTTCCAGGTCGGCGTCCTGAGGTGTTCCATCCACCACCTGACTTACCTCGTAGGTATTTCCAAAGCCGTCAGTAACCAGGAAGTCACCGGAGGGGTCACCATCTACGATCTGCACATCTTCGTCGAAGGTTACATCTATTCGCGTACCCGAAACTACGTTGGCAGAGGAGAAGTCCGGAGCAGTCATATCAAGATCGATCACCACAGATCCTGTTGCCGCTACGTTTTCACCGTAATCAAAAACTTCACCGTTGTTGTCGGTGTAGTCGACAGTGATGTCACCGATTGCGGAGGTTAACCCACCGCCAGACATGGTAATTGTAATATCGGTATCACCTACAGCGCCATCGCTAATGCCGTCTACGGTGTAGGTCATACCCACTCCATCCGTCACGGTAAAGTCGCCAGGATTCGAACCAACAATCTGGACCTCATCATCGAAAGTTATGGTGATCTCCGAGTCAGGCACGCCGCCCAGCGCCGCGCTGGCCATGGTGGGCTGGTCCTGATCAAAGTCGATCTGGAAGGAGGTAATGTTCCCTAAGTCTCGGGAACCATCGGCATTGGCCTCAATTTCGCTACCGCCTGCCGCATTGTAGCTGAGGAACAGATCCCCAACAGCCGTAGACAGGTCGGGAACGGCTAATTCCAACTCAGTATCCGTCGCCAAATCAGTGATGGCGGTTGCCACAGCAGGATTGAAGGTGTTTGGCCCATTGGGATCAGAATCCACAATGGTGAACTCCGTAGCATCCTGCAGGTTGATCACAGCGTCCTCATTGAAGGTGAGGATGATCTCCGTATTGCCGTTGTTGGTGGCGTCTAGTAATGCCAGTACAGTCTCCGCAGTGAAATTCCATGAGGAGTTGTTCTCAAAACCGGCAAAGTTGTTACCACCCACATCCTGGAAGGCATCAGCCTCTATATAGACGTAGTAGCTATCTCCCGATTCAAGGGCACTGCTCGGAATGGTCACCGTGCTTCCACTGTAGGTGAGATCCACCGCATCAAAAATTTCGTTGGTACTCGGCACCTCATCTCTCACGACAATTACCTGCCCTACATCGGGTAGCACCGTCTCACTCATGTCAATTTCTATGGTACCGGTCAAGCTCACGTTTGTGGCCTCGTCATTGGGTGTCAGTGTATTGTCTGAGGGATTGATGGTGTCATCAATGTCCACATCAGTAGCGGTGACGGTGGTTAATGTGTTCCCATCGTCGTTTCCAGCTCCGGCGTCGTCGTCGTCAAATACAATCTTGAATGCCGCGATATTCGCCGTATCCACCACCACATTCGTCAACGTAGTGCTTCCGTTAGTAAGTGACAATGATCCTGTGAAGGTTTCGATGTCCACATCAAGCGGAACATCCCCCGCAGTGGTGAAGGAAGCAGCCAAATCGGACGTTTCATCCAGGTCAATGTTGCTATTGGCATCGATCGCATTGAGCGTGATGCTAAAACCTGTTTCTCTTTCTATCGTCGTGCTCGATGGATCATCTCCCGAATCAATTTCCAGGTCTGTCGCAGTTACTTCAATTCGGTTATCGTCTCCTGCGGTCGAGCTCTCCGGATTGACACCACCGGAACCCAGCTCAGCACCATTATCGAAAGCGAAATCCGAGTAAGAAGTACCTGATTGTGAGGTTCTATGGAAGACGTTGGTGACTTGTATTTCGATTTGTTCGTTGTCAGTCACGTCGGTTTCAAAGGAAACGTAGACGCCAAGCTCTCCTGTGCCACCTGCCGAAATGATGTAGTCATTGTTGTTGCCAAAATTGCCGTTGTCATCGTCCAGGTTGAAGGTATAAATGTTATCACCAGTGTTGGCATACTCCCCTACCCGAACATCAGCTCCCACCTCATCGGTCGCGTTTAGCGTGTAGAGCGCAATTCTTCTGATATTGGCACCGCCAGATGTCACCTGAATGGTGAAGCCATTGTCACCATCTGACAGATCTTCGCTATTGGCACAAGAACTACAATCCAGGAATACCCCCAATCCATCGTTGTCTCCTCCGGCACCTCCGTCTCGAACCAGGAATCGAGCCACTAGTAATGCGTCACCTCCCGAGATTGCGGTTGGTGTGATTTCTGTTGCTTGATACAGTGTATAGTCAATATCTGTTTCATACATAAAGGAAGGATCCGGTACAACATCGGTACTTGCGTCCGTCGCAGTCATTGTTACCGTTGCAATGGGTCCAAGCGAGCTTGGCGCAGCAGATATGGTATTCAGGGTAAACGTTCCGACATCATCAATTTGCAAATCAGTATACGCCACCTGACCAGCTGTGGGAGTCTGTGTTAGTCCAGTAACCGAACTCAATGTACCGCTGTTGGCACTTCCACCATCTTTGGAAATCGTGAGATCATCAGCGAAATCAGTATCTGTATTACCATCTGCATCCTGTGCTGCTACAGTCACATTGAAATTTGAGGAAATGGACACCGTCGTATCCAGCGCGATATAAAAAATATTCGCAAAGTCAACTTCGATGAGGTTCTCATCGCCCGCTTCTGAAGTGGAAACCGTACCGAAGGCCGTAAAGTCTGAACCACCAGCCAAAGCCGTTACATTAGCCGCACTGATGGAAATGTCAAGTACATCCTGATCCGCAACTGTACCATCGTCCTTGAACGTCGCGTACACCTCAAAATCCTGAGTACCGTCGTCAGCCGCCACGATGGTCAAGCTTGAAAAGGATACTGCTGATCCCGTCACTTCGGCCTCCGCCAGGAAAGTGCTTCCATCGAATAGAGCTACCCTGTTTAAGTTGTCATGATTGGTGATGTCAAGCTGTACATCCGTCAAAGTCGTTGAAGCATCATCTGTATCCGGGCTACTGGCGCCGCCGTCTCGTACAGTGAAACCAGCAATCAATACACCACGATCACCTGTCCCTGTAATGGGCGTGCCGTTGGCCGTACTGGCGGTTGTTGGATTGATGGGCTCCACAAAAACAAAAGCTACTTGCTCGATGATATCGGAATCCGTATCGGGCGTAACAATGGTATAGGTCTCGTCCGTAGTAACCGTCCCCGCAAAGGCATTACCTGCCAGGTCATCAATGGTGACACCTCCCGCGAAATCCAGGTCAACGTCGCCTGTACCTGTATAGGAGTCTACCGTTACATCGTACACCGAAGCAGACTGGGGATTCAAGTTATCAAGTACTTCCCCGGATATACTCCCATTGTCAACATCAAAATCAGCTGTTCCTACATTCTGCACGTCTTCGCTGAACGTGACCCGGAAGGTGACGCTTGAGGCTACAGTATTTTCAACCGTTGGTGTTAATCTCGTAATGGCCGCTGTGGGGGCTACATTATCTATATCGAATAGATTGGTATTGGTCGCATCACTAGCCATCACATTACCACCGGCATCCTGGGCATTAGTAACCGTGATGCCAATATTGTTTAGGGTTTCATTGCCATCCACTACGTCGTAGCGCGCAACATACTGTGTTGCCGAAAGCCACTCGGAAGTCTCGGAGTCGATGCCTGTCTCATCATCCAGCGTCAATGTTCCGGAGACTGTTTGATCGAAAGCGATGGAAGGTGCTACTCCCGTATTCATGGGCTCATCAAAATCCAGGGTGATGGTGAAGCCTACGTTGCCCACTTCGGCTTCAGTTACGGTGCTCACATTAACCGTAGCCGCACCACTTAAAGCCGGATTTTCATTATCAATGCTAAATAGGTTGGTGTTGGTCGCGTCACTAGCCATTGCGTTACCATTCGCATCCTGAGCATTGGTGACCGTAATGCCTATGTTGGTCAAGGCCTCATCACCGTCGACCACATCATAGCGGGCTACATATTGCGTACCACTGGTCCACTCCGAGGTCTCCGTATCCGTCACTGTCTCATTGTCAAGCGTCAGCGTACCGGAAACCGTCTGATCAAAAGCGATGGATGGGTCCACGCCCGTATTCATGGTCTGATCGAAATCCAGGGTGATCGTGAAGGTCACATTCCCCACCTCCGACTCAGTTATGGGGCTCACATTTACGGTAGCTGCCCCACTTAAAGCCGGATTTTCATTGTCGATATTGAATAAGTTCGTATTTGTCAAATCACTGCCCATCACATTGCCGCCAGCATCCTGGGCATTGGATACCGTGATACCGATATTGGTCAATACTTCATCACCATCAGCGACATCGTACCGGGCTACATATTGTGTTGTACTGGTCCACTCCGAGGTCTCCGTATCGGTGACCGTCTCATTGTCGAGGGTCAATGTTCCTGAAACAGTCTGATCAAAAGCGATGGAAGGAGCCACTCCCGTGTTCATTGGCTCATCAAAATCCAGGGTGATCGTGAAACCTACATTTCCAAGCTCCGATTCTGTGACAGTACCCACATTCACCGTGGCCGGACCGCTCAATGCCGGGTTGTCATTGTCGATGCTGAATAAGTTCGTGTTGGTGGCATCACTTAGCATCACGTTCCCGGCTACATCCTCTGCCAAGGTCACCGTAATGCCTATATTGGTCACCGCTTCATCGCCGTCAACGACATCGTACCGGGCCACATATTGCGTGGCCGAGAGCCATTCTGAGGTCTCCGTATCTGTGACCGTCTCATTGTCCAAGGTCAAGGTTCCTGAAACCGTTTGATCAAAGGCAATATTGGGGTCTATCCCCGTATCCATCGGCTCGTCGAAATTCAGGGTAATGGTGAAGCCCACGTTTCCGTTTTCCGATTCCGTCACAGTGCTCACATTCACCAACGCCGCCCCACTCAAAGCGGGCGGATCAGTATCAACGTTCGTGGTGATACTGAATAGGTTAGTATTCGTGGCGTCACTGGCCATGACATTGCCACCGGCATCCTGGGCATTGGTTACCGTGATACCCACGTTCGAAATGGTCTCATCTGCATCCACCACATCGTACCGCGCTACATATTGTGTACCACTGGTCCACTCCGAGGTCTCCGTATCCGTGACGGTCTCATCATCCAAGGTCAAGGTTCCTGAAACCGTTTGGTCAAATGCGATGGAGGGAGCCACACCCGTATTCATTGGCTCATCAAAATCCAGAGTGATTGTGAACCCCACATTGCCAACTTCAGATTCTGTGATTGTAGCTACATTAACTGTAGCAGCGCCGCTCAGGGCGGGGTTTTCATTATCAATGCTGAATAGATTGGTGTTCGTCGCATCACTGGCCATGACGTTCCCATTGGCATCCTGCGCATTGGTTACGGTAATACCAATATTCGTCAGCGCTTCATCACCGTCGACCACATCATAGCGGGCCACATATTGCGTACCGCTGGTCCACTCCGAGGTCTCCGTATCCGTGACGGTCTCATTATCGAGCGTAAGCGTACCCGAAACCGTCTGATCAAAAGCGATAGATGGATCCACACCTGTATTCATGGTCTCATCAAAATCCAGGGTGATCGTGAAACCGACGTTTCCATTCTCCGACTCAGTCACGGTGCTCACACTCACCGATGCCGCCCCACTTAGGGCCGGGTTTTCATTGTCAATGCTGAATAAGTTCGTATTGGTGGCATCGCTGGCCATCACATTACCATTGGCATCCTGCGCATTTGTGACTGTAATGCCAATGTTGGTAAGCGCTTCATCACCATCTGCGACATCGTACCGCGCTACATATTGTGTACCGCTGGTCCACTCCGAGGTCTCCGTATCTGTGACCGTCTCATTATCGAGCGCAAGCGTACCCGAAACCGTCTGATCAAAAGCGATAGACGGGTCGACACCCGTATTCATGGTCTCATCAAAATCCAGGGTGATCGTGAAACCGACGTTTCCATTCTCCGATTCCGTGACGGTGCTCACATTCACCGATGCCGCCCCACTTAGGGCCGGGTTGTCATTGTCAATACTGAATAAGTTCGTATTAGTGGCATCGCTGGCCATCACATTGCCATTCGCATCCTGCGCATTGGTCACTGTAATGCCTATGTTGGTAAGCGCTTCATCACCATCTGCGACATCGTACCGCGCTACATATTGTGTACCGCTGGTCCACTCTGAGGTCTCCGTATCCGTGACCGTCTCATTATCGAGCGTAAGCGTACCCGAAACCGTCTGGTCAAAAGCGATGGCGGGAGCCACCCCTGTATTCATCGTCTCGTCAAAATCCAGGGTGATCGTGAAACCGACGTTGCCATTCTCCGATTCCGTCACGGTACTCACATTCACCGATGCCGCCCCACTCAGGGCCGGATTGTCGTTGTCGATGCTGAATAAGTTCGTATTGGTGGCGTCACTGGCCATGGTATTGCCCGCAACATCCCGGGCATTCGTCACTGTGATGCCAATGTTTGTCAGCGCTTCATTCCCATCAGTGACATCATAGCGAGCCACATATTGTTGGGCCGTTGTCCATTCCGAAGTTTCCGTATCTGTGACCGTCTCATTGTCGAGCGTCAATGTACCCGAAACCGTCTGGTCGAAAGCGATGGAAGGATCTACCCCTGTGTCCATGGGCTCATCAAAGTCCAGGGTGATCGTAAATCCGACATTACCTACATTGGCCTCGGTAACAGGTGTCACGTTTACCGACGCAGCGCCGCTCAGGGCTGGTGGATCTGTATCAGCTCCAGCCAGGGCTGTAACCGCAAGATCATCGATCCTAATGTCGAAAGCGGACGAAGCTGTGATGATAAGTTGGCTCACACCTGTGAAGCCCGAAAAGGTAAAGGTACTTCCTGTAAAACTACTTAAGTAATAGCCGGACCCGCTATTGTACATATCACCAAGGTCGCTGTCGATGTAGAAGGTGGCTCCGGTGCCTCGATTATAGATGTATACAGAAGTAGCGTTGAACGTTTCACTACCTGTGAAAAACAAGGTAACCTGATCTTCAAGGCCACCTCCAGAATATGTGTATACATAATCCAAACCGCCGTAGGTAGTGGTACCACGCAAGTTGCCATCGACTTCCAGGGTGTAACCACTTTCAGTGAACTGAGCATCGTAGGTGGCTGTATAGCCCCCAGACAAGGCCACGTAATTGGCAAAATCTATGGTACCTGAAAACGGCGGCAACAATAGCCCCGTGAAATCTTTTAGCGCCATTGACTCGGGCAGTGGTTGAGCCTCGATATCACCTTTATGAATCTCCAGGTCCCAGTTGGCACCATACGCTACACCACCAGTCCGGTCGACCGAGGCAGCCAGGTCCGCATGGGTATTAGCTTGAATCAGTTCCAGGAAGTCCTCACCCTTCTGTCCCTGAGCCAACTCACAACCATATAGCATCAGATCACCGCCAGCCTTGATTGCACCGTTCAAGGCTGCGAACGAACTCAGGTTACTCTCAAAAGCTTCAGCATCCAGCAGCTCTCCGCCCAGCTGCATGGCGCCTGGTTGCGCGTGGGATACGATGTGCACAGCATCGAGTCCTTTGTATCGGGAGAGGGTTTCCATCAATGCGACAAGACCTCCATCACCTATTTCCACCACATCAAGACCCGGCTTGGCCTGATTGAAGAAGGTGGATTTGTTTTGGACAGCTCCATCCACGATGAGTAGTTCTTTCACTTTCTGCCCTTTCTCGAAGTGGAACTCGTGCGACTCCTCGCCGATCACTCCACCTTCAGTCAGGCTATGCTTCGCCCGGTCAAAAAATGTCGTTGTCGAAAAAGGCGTCAGGCCCGTTTCAGCAAGGTATTGCTGATTGCGGCCGTAGGCTCCTTTCCGTGTACGATAATAAGTATTGGCAGCGCCGATCGCGGAAATCGACGTGGCCGAGAGCGCCAGGTTGAGGCAGGCAGCTCCGATCTTATTAAGTAATGTGTTGTGCATTCGTTTTGGTGTTTTCTTGGCTAAATGTGTTTTATCTGACTGCGGTTAAAATGTTGGATCTGGGTGCAATGACACTCGCAGCGGTACCAGCGGTATCCGTCCAAAAGGCCATCTCACTGTATTTCTGAAAAAGATCCGGCGGCAAAATAGACCGCCGGTTTTTGTATTGTACTTTCCTTTTGACCGTATGCAATCCCTTCACTCCCAGTGTATAGTCAAACTCATCGTGGGAAAACTCTACGTTGTCAAAGTCATGATCAAAAGGCTTCTCGCCAATAAAATCATAGAGCAATGAGAGGGTCTTGCCTGGATGCTGCGCCAGCAAGTCATAATCGATCAGCAGTAGTCGCTCCGAATAATCTCCGTAGAAAGCTTCTTTCAGCGCGGTCCATGCCGCCCCCACGATGCCACCTCCGATCATGCTTTCGCATCGGGAATATACCGTCTGGCGATTGCCCGCAGCAAACATCCTACTGTAGTTGAAAGGGTTCTTGCGGTAGATTTGCTCAAAGCTGTCCATGACCCAGGCTGGGTTGCGAACGCAGCATATCACTTTGAAATCGTCAAAAAGCTCCACAAGCTGATGAAGGCGGGCTGCCCACATCCTGTTGGTATCAAAAAGTACTTCTTTGTCTTGTTGCTCTTCATAGTAGCTGTTGAAAACAGCCTGGCACATGCGTCGGCGTTTCGCCTCATCGAAGAAGCTGTAGAACTCACTGCCGGCCCCTATTTGTTCCAAAATGCCGTTGATGAGAGAGCCTACCGGGCTACTCATGGAAGCATGAAAACGTGGATTTTGCATCAATATGCCAGAGAGGAGCGTGGACCCCGACCTGGGCATGCCTGATATGAAATGTGTTTTTAGTTTGGACATCGGGCAACGGCGGTCATGTCAAAAAATGAGCATAGCCAGACGCCGAAGCTTAGAAGCTTAAAGGAAGGTGTGAAATATGGCGGTAATAGGCGATATGCTGGATTCACGGTAAAAGCAAGTATACTACAGAAAACGAAGTTGCATAATTCTCACGTCAATAGAAAATCTTGAGTAAAAATTATTTAAGAAAAGTCACATTTAATCTTGAATCAGTACAATTAATATCCATAAGACTACCTGATGTCTACTTTTCTCTTATTGCGGTCTGTTGTTCACATCACAAGTGCCAATTCCTTTGCCCGGCAAGGCATGCCTCCCCTACCTGACCCAACCGTCATTTTGAAGTTACTTAGATTAGAGTATTGTGGGAGATCCGACGAAATGCCACACGACAATTCCTCCCTCGATCATTTAGTACCATTCTAGCCAGATGCTGCCAGGCCACCCGATACACAGAAATTGATAGCTCAGGCAAAGTGATTTTGTCAACCAGGGACCCTCATATGATCTTTCTAAATAATGATACGTATCTAAAGTAAAAATAATACCTATCTTAATTCAAAAAGATACGTATCTTCAATATCATTACTGACTATATTCCTACGCTATGACCCTTACTTACAAAGTCGTTTCTAAGCAGCCGGGAGGCATCGGGGAAGGTACTCCCAAAAGGTACTATCCAGTGATCGCCAAAAGAGAAGTGAAAAATCTTCGAAGCCTCTGTAGAGACATTAGCAGCAGCTCGAGCCTCACCCCTTCCGATGTTATGGCGGTGCTTCACGCCTTTATAGAATTGATCCCCGAAGCCCTGGAGGGGGGTTACAATGTGCACCTCGACGATTTCGGGACATTCAGCGTACATGCCAAGGTGGAAGGGCATGAGGATCCGAAGAAAGTCACGCACCACCATATCAAAGAAATGCGGATGAAGTTCCTACCTAGCAAACACATCAAGCAGAGGATACAGAAGTTCAAGGTCCGGAAAGCCAAGTAGGATTAGCGTTCCGGAACAGCAGCCTTGCAACCGGTCTGTGGGCTTCTAATACCTGGCTTTTATCATGAAATTCGTCGTAACATAGGGTTGCATGTTTCCTTCTGAACTATCGCCGGCGATGGTCGTATCGGGCTGCACATTGACAAAGGTCCGGGTGATGCCCTTTGTCGACGTAAGGTTGCCCAAATAGGAGTCCGGGGATGGCGTCCCAGTGATTGAATTGGATGTGGAGGCAGGAAGGCTATTGGTTTGCTCCTCTCCTCCTGCAAAACCCAGTATCCGTGATGACAAGCCACTACCCTGCCCTGATCCAACCATACTTCTTCCCTGGTAATCAGGTATGTTGAAAGTACTTGAACCATCACCAAATCCGGAAAGCTGCTCCAGAAAGGAGATAGATTGTAAACCAAGGGCAGTTGGCGCATTGGAAATTGTAATTTGGGTCAAACTATCGACTGATGAGATAACCGTGGATGAAGGAATTCCCTGCCCTTCCATGTGCATGCCAACACCCAAAGCAGAGGTATCCGTAAAGGTAACAGTGGGTCCTGTCGTAGTTCCTTGCGCAGAAGTTGAAAAGGTCAGGGGTTCGGTCCCCGTCAAGGTCGCGTTGCTGCTGATTTGAATCGATACACTTGGGACTACCGATACTATTGTAGAACCAACGGGTATACCATTCCCGGCTATGGCAAGTCCAGCTACCAAACCGGAAGTGTCCGTGATCGCTATTACGTCAGAGGCTGATGTCAAATCTCCACTTCTACCCGAAATTGAAAAAGAAATAACCGAAGTACCGGTTGAGGTGGCCGCATTGCTAATGGTGATTTCGGTACCACTGTCGACAGAGATGACCGTTGAACCACCCGGTATCCCCACCCCCACAACTGCCATGCCTGGGGACAACAGTGAAGTGTCTGCCAAAACAACAACGGCTGATGCATCAGCAATGAGCCCGGCAATCTCGATTTTGAGGACTTCGAAAAGTTGCCGATAGCCTGTTCTGGACACCGCCTGACCGTCATACAGGAGTCAGGTCTCATCAGGTGGAAAGGACAATTTAGTGAGTTTGATATCTCCAATATAGAATTCCATAGTGCTCGTTTTATGTTGAATTTAAAGCATAACTTCGTGAAAAACGGATTATTGTTGATGAAGGAATTATTACCAACATAAGTGAGCTTCTACCAGCTAAAATAACGCAGGGCCAGGCGATAAATATTCACACGATAACATGCCATTGAAATGCCTATTGGCTAGGTTTAAGGCGCTATATGGAACTCAAAGCAACTCCTGAATGAAAGACCCCAACCTATCTTATGAAGAGGCGCAAAAATCTCCATGTTTGACTTGCCAGCACTCACTTTGTTGTGCCCTGCTACCGTTAAGAAAAATGAGGGTCGAGAACTTTCTAACGCTAGATCAAATTGGCTACTACCTGAATTTTGAGGATATCCATATTACGTTGAGTGCTACGGGCGAATGGCAGGTATATCTCAATCGATCCTGTCGTCACCTGGATCAGGAAAATCGCCTTTGCACCATACACAATCAGTCTAATCAGCCAAGCGTTTGCAAACACTACAACCCTTATAACTGTCACTACAAGAAGATAGCATCGGTGATTGATCAACCGGATGACCAAATCATGTGGATCAATGCTTCAAGGTTGGAACTCCTCAAGTCATTTCTTAGGTTCGATGACCATCGAAAGCTCACTGCCTGGCCAGAGTCCAGAGCACTCTTCGCTGCATTGTCAGAAATAAACTATGACGTCAACCTCAACTGGACCTCTGCCCCAGAGGACCACACGGAGGAAGCAGGTAAGCCCCTAGACCATCAAAAGTCAGCACATAGCACCAACCCTTGTACTGGCTGCAAGGCTTATTGCTGTCAGTACTTGGTGTTTCCAGTCAATTTTCCACGAACGTATCAGACGTTCGATTTCTACCAGTATTCATTAGGGTTTCATGGCGTGGAGCTGGGCGTCACCAATGAACAGTGGACCATAATTGTGAAGACGCACTGTCGGCATCTGACATCTGATCACCAATGTGGGATCTTCGGACAACCTCACCGTCCGCTTACCTGCTCCTACTACGATGCCCATCAATGTCTGTACAAACCACAGTTCGGATCTCATCAATTGCAAGGTTATCTTAGGGTCAAATACCACCATTGGGAAACAGTTTCCGAAACATTTGTTTTCGATAATTTCGGCAACCTTATCGAGTATCCAAACACTGATCACTTACGCGCAAAGCTCTCAACACCACTATCCTGACTTGGAGATAAGCAGTGTGGTCGGAGGTTTAGTAAGCTCCGTTAGACCAAAAAAAATCCATCACAGTAACCTATGACGGATTTTCTGAATGACGTTTTGATTTTCCTAATTTCTGCTAGGATAGAGGCCGAACAGGGCTATAATGAAATTGACTGCCAGGTAGGGCTGAACATTGGTATGGGAATTGTTCCCGCCGGCGGGAAGAACGGTCACATCCCAACTTGTGGAAGGGATAGATCCAAGGTTTATGGTTGCCGTTCCAGTAACATCTACAGCATCAGCCGCCATTGTAGTGTCATGGCTGTCATTATAAACTGGTGCGGCCTTAGGACCCGTTGTAGGAGGGGTGCCCAAGTAATCTCCTGCTGGACTTGCATCCCCATCATTGGTCGTACTTGCCTTGATCGTGCCACTCGCAGCAACCGTCGCATTTGCAGTGCCACTTCCAACAAGCGTGGCGGCATGAAAGTGAGATGGCATTTCAAGCACGCTCAAAGTCACCCACTCCAAACCTCCCATCTGCCCAATTCGATAGGGACTCAAACCAGGACCTGTGCTATTACCGCCGGAATTGATGGGCACCCTGCCCCTCAAGTCAGGGAGTCCAAAAGTGACACGTCCGTCACCTCCGAAATTGGTACCTAGAAGCGAAAACAATGCAGAGTTTGTGCTGATCGACATCAACTGCCCATTGCAAAAGGCCCAGTTTCTTGGCGCGAAAGTTCCTGCGAACATTGATATCTGTGCGATAAATGGATCCATAAGATTGTCTGTTGGGTTGTAATAATGATTTTGTCAGGAAGGTAGGTAGAATAAAATAATTTAGCAATAAATGGGATCACATTATTTATAGACAACTCTTTATTCGAATATTACCAGCACCTCTAATATTTTCTTTGATTTAGACACATAAGTAATTATTAAACCAACCGCTCACATTCTCTCTATGTATCTCCTCAAAAGCAAAATGATCATAAGCCAATGCCCTTCCTTCGTTAACTACCAATTTGTGTATGCTATTCTGCTCCAACCTTACTTTTTCGATATCGATCGTGGGCGTCGCATATTCCGAATCGAGGTAGAAGTTTCTTTCACCTCGTGGTGTTCTGATTCGCTCCTCACGCAACACTTTCCTCACCATCTCCATATCCCGTGATTTCAGGGCAGGATAAATAAGCTCCAGCGCTCTCCCAATTTCATATCCAAGCAGCGAAAACGCATTGGGCATCCCCCCCGTGAGATCGACATAGCGTCGCTTGAACTCCAGGTTCTGTGGATCCTCTGCCTGGAAGTTCCAGAGAGAGGCTGAATGAAAGGTCATGTCCAGGTGCTCCACCTGCTTCAAAATCTCAAGGGAAGCCATGTGAGGTGAGACAATTAGTGGAATTTCTTTGTGCAAGCCCTCACGATGGAAAACACTGTAAAACTCAACAGCCTCCGACCCACTAAACATGGCTTTCAAGTAAGTGGGTCGCTCCTTGCGAAACTTCTCCATGTACTCTGCCATGGCATCGGTTATGGAGTACTCGTTACGTGGATCAAAAGGTACCATCGCATACTCCATGTCAGAGGGACTCACGGACAGCACACCCATGCGAAAGGCACTGTGCATATGATACCCTGCTTCATAGACTGGCATGAAAATGGCACCTTTTCCCCCATATTCCTTTTGCGCCCATTGTCCCAGGGCATACTCCGCCTGCCAGAATTGAAAACTGTTGAAGAACATGTAGTCGGATGCATAATCTTGAAAGGGTATATATTCACCCATATCTGCAAACAAACAGGTCTTCTTGAACTTCTCAATGGTCGGCAGGAATTCGACAATGGACCGGTAGCCAACTAGTCCCGTCAGCAGGTCCACATTGTCAAATGCCAACAGTTTTTCAATGGCCGGCTTCAAGGCCACAGGTTCCCCTTGCCTTACAAACTCCGGGATATACTGAAAGGCTGGGCGTAACTTCTCGGGAATTCCGCTAATGATTCCGTCCATGAAGTCTTGCGCCATTTGCGGATAGATGGTGGAGAATGGACTTAAAAAGCCAACTTTGATGGGTCTATGCATTTTGTCTTGGAACAAGTGGTGGTACCAAAGAAAGTGATTTTTTTTGTTTCATCTAAAAGAATTGTAAATCACGGCGTATTACTCGTTTCGCATTATTTTGCACGAGTACAACCAAACCCAAATCGCATGTACCACAAAGTAGTTGTCGCTACAGCTTCCAATTACAGTCTGCCCATCCTTGTGTCCCTCCTTGACGCCAATCGATTACAGGAAATATTAATCCCCGAGAGCTACGGTGTGGTCAAGTCGATGCTGATGGGACCTGTCCCTGAGGAAAAGTTCAAGCTCATACCAGACGGATCCGACCTGCCCACAGCTGCGGATTGCGACCTGGTGATTCTGATGGGATACCCACATGAGATCGCCCCTCCCACCGGAGTAACCGTGGTAAAAATCCATTTTGGACCTTTGCCAGAAAACAGAGGTCCTGATCCCTTATTCTGGACCTTGAAGAATGGCAAGAACCTCGCTTATATTGCCGTACATGAAGTGACCGATCAGTACGATACCGGGGATGTATTCCTCGAAAAAGGCATCGACATACTACCTAACGAAACATTTGGATTGCTCTGGGCCAGATTGGCCCAAATGGCCGTACCTGTGGTCCAAGCGCTAATCCAAGGTACTTATCGCACGACGCCACAAGACGAGTCAAAGGCACAATATTATCCTCGCCCTTCGGAAAATGATCTTACGGTGGATTGGAATACTATGTCCGCTCAAGAGATCCACCGATTGGCGCTTGCGTCCAATCCCAAATATGGCGGTGCCATCACCACGATCCACCAAGCGCCAATGCGACTGTTGGAAGTGAGCCCCGCCAATGTCAACATGGAAGAGGGTTCGCCATCACCCAAACCCGGAACCATCGTTCATGCTTCACCCGAGCAGGGCATTTATGTCGCTTGCAAAGACAATCAATTCCTAAGGCTGAACATTGTTTCCACGGGTGAAGGTGTTTTCTCTGATTATCGATTGGCTGGATTGGGTAATACCACGGGCATGGTACTTGGCAATTGACTTAGAGAACCCCCCATACACTTAACTTGACCGCTTTGGAATGGAAACAAAAAGACTGAAAGGAGAGGTGTCGTCCTACCTCGACAAAGTAGCCAGGCTGATAAATCTGAAAAAACCTCACCTTGAGCTCATCAAGCATACTCAGAAATTGCGGGCATTGGCTGACGAGTACAATGGTCATCCTGATATACTGCTGACTTTGGCTCAGCTCCACCTGGCTCAAGCGGATACGAAGGCCGCACACGAATTGCTCAGCCAGCTGGCGGTCGATCACCCCCATCACCTACCCTCATTGCTGTATTATGGAACGTTTCAATTGGAAAAAGGTGATCATCAAAACGCATTGAACCAATTCACCCGACTGCTACAGTTGGATCCGCGGCACGCAGAAGGCCATTACCAGCTAGGCAGGGTCTACCAGGAGTCCGGCTACTTCGAGCAAGCTGTTCAACACTTTGAAAAAGCGCACGAGCTGGCGCCCAAAAATCTGGAGTTTGGTAAGGCCCTGAGTACAATACTTCAAAGGTTTGTCCCCCCCTGGCACATTGAGATGCTGGCGGATCACGAGCGAAACAACGCCTTCTACGAGGCTATAGCAGGTGCCGTGGATGAGAATAGTGTAGTGCTTGATATCGGTACTGGTTCTGGTCTACTTTCTATGATGGCAGCCAAGGCAGGTGCAAAACAGGTGATTACGTGCGAGCAATCTCCATTTTTGGCTAAGACCGCTGAAAAAATCATCGCCCGCAATGGACTGCAAGACAGGATAAAGGTCCACCAGGCCAAATCCACGGACTTGCAACCTCACCACTTCTCCCAGGCACCCAATTTGATCATTGGGGAAATCTTTGATGCAGGACTCATTGGAGAATGGGCGATTCCATCGTTTCGACACGCACTCACTACCCTTTGCGATGTGAATTGTCAAATCATCCCTCAGAAAGCGAAAATAGTGGGCCGGTTGGTGGAGCTTCCAGATTATGCACCGATCCACCCCATAACGAAAATTGAGGGTTTTGACCTATCGGATTTCAACATTTACCAGACGGACGGCGCTTATCTCCCCAAGCATCTGAATCAGGTTCGCCACAAGTTCCTATCCCCACCCTTTGAAATGATGAGTTATGATTTCCAGGAACTACCCGAGCCGATATCTCCTCAAGAACCGCAGAAGAAAGCAATCGACATTGTTTGCGACAAAAGTGGCTCAGCTACAGCTGTTGCTTTTTGGTTTCAACTTTGGCTTAGTGAGAGTATCACCTTAACCAGTGACCCAACGCGTGAGAACAACCACTGGGCCCAGGCCATATTTTTCCTACCAAATCGAAGACATGTCGTTCCTGGGGAGACGATGGAACTGCTCATGTATTACCATGATCATGACATTTGGTTCGAGTAGCTTTTAAGGTTATAAAAAAAGCCCGCAATCCGAGGGCTTCTTTCTATTCTTAGTTCTCTCTGATTCAGAGTGGCACATCCGTCTCCACATTTCCAGCGTCAAGATACATGACACCCGAACCTTCTACCATTGTCCAATTGCGGCCGTCGTCATCGGTATGATAGGCCGTAGCACCCCCGGTAAACGATGGATCTTGGCTAGTAACCCAAAGTCGACCTTCAGGCCCAACAGTAATTTCAGATGCACTAAAATCGGATAGTACCATCTGAAACTCGCCATTTTTCTCATATAGCGCGATTTCACCTTTGCTATTCACCACGTAGGCCTTGCCGTCGGCTGCACCCGTCACCTTCTTGGCAATACCGAGTCCTGGAATTGTGTGCCACTCAACTTTCTTCTTTGTAGGATCCATCCATTTCACTACACTTCCAACAGCGGGATCTGCCGCAACAACCCAAACCAGCCCATCAGGAGCTGCGCTCACCTGCATGACATCTTCTACTCCTTTGATCTCATGGAAAGTAGCTATACCCTCCCCACCTTCCTTAACTTCTTTAGGCAACTCTATCCTTCCCAGGACACCACTATTTAGCACAACATAGCCGACGTTTTTAGGGCTTGCATCGATCTTTATCGCCTGCAGGCCCTCTCCGAGGTCAATCTTCGCTTTCTTCCAATCCATTGGGAATGTCTCATTGGTGTAATGAATCACCGAATCCTCTCCTTCCAGTGCCAAGGCCATAAGCCACTCGGCTTTGGAAATTGTTAGGTCCACAAGTCGCCACTCCTCGCCTGTGTAGGGAGCTGTCTGAAAATCTCGGGTCAACATCGCGATACGATTGTCCCCTGTAATTGCCCATGCTATTTGATGTGTTACCATGTCTATTTTGGTTATGTTGATCTACGCTTTTTAGGTAAATTATCACTATTTTCCGTTTAGTGCAAGAGGCATCGCAACTTGTACAAGAATTAACTTCCGATTGCCATCATCACTAAATTGTACACAACATGAAATCCGAAGAAAACGCTTCTCAAAAAGTATCTGTGAAGTCAGAGCAGTACACCCATTTTTGCGGGTCCAATCAGCTATTTCCAACTAATCTACAAATAACGCTTTCAAACAACTACAATTTTTTGTGTCAAAGACAAATACCAGGAAGTCTGAAGAATTAATACCCATTACCCCTTACCCAAAAAATCTTAGCAGTATTACTCCCAATGTTTGATGCTTCGCACCTCAGTCGAGGAAGTCCGAAGCCTATCCGGTAAATGAGCATTCGCAATGACACCGTCCCACGCCCAAAGACTGTACTTAGGAAAGACGTGCGAACTGGATTCCATTTGGAACCCTCGTTTACCGTCAGTATATATGCTGCTAACTTGGAGATGAAAACATCCAGTAAATGAAGTCAAGCCACTGCTTTTCCTTCAAATTTGACGTCGCCAAACTCCAAAGAGACCTGAATCATATCAAGGCTTCTTGGATCGAACATTTCAATACGGCCTACTACGAAGGACACTGGTCCGGATTGACACTTCGTGGTCCTGTTGACAAGACTCACGAGCTGGCGGCCTCCCCAGACACGGATCAATTCGCCAATACTGCCCTACTGGACAATGCCGACTACTTCCGCGAGGTATTGGATTTCTTCGAATGCCCCAAGACCTCTGTCAGACTTCTTAGACTTGGTCCTGGTAGCTTCATCAAGGAACATACTGATCCGGATCTAGCATTTTGGAATAATTTCGTACGCATCCATGTTCCTATCCAAACCAATGATCGGGTAGATTTCATGCTCGACAATGAGCAATTGCATATGCTTCCGGGAGAGTGCTGGTTTGGCGAGTTTGCCAAGCCGCATAGTGTCGCCAACCGAGGCCGAAGCGACAGAACGCATCTGGTCATTGACATGACTGTGAATGACTGGATTCATCAACTATTTGTAAAAGAGAAAATATTGGAGGAAGGCGAGACCGAACCTGACCCTATCGCAGATTTTTCCAAAGAACAAAAAATGGAAATGGTCAGATCACTGCTTGCTATGAAGACGGAATCGGCCACGGCGATGGCTTGTAAAATCTGTGCTGAACAGGGATTGGATATCCAGTCGCTACTTTCTGACCTTTAACTCGATGACATGCAGCTACCTACTTACCAAAAATCGCATTTATACACATCCATCGCACGCTGAGACCAGCATTACGCAATTGCTCCATCAACTCAAGCATCCGGCCCAAAAAGCTCTGGCGGATCATGTGCACTTGAAATCCATAGAACAGACTTTTCCAGATTACGACTCCAGTTATTTCACCTTTTCCTTTGTCAGAAAACCTCGGGCAAGACTGGCTTCCTGGTTCAACTTTCTCCAAAGTCATGGGAACATGGACTCTGATTTTCAAGGCTTCCTGGATGAACTCTCAACCCAGAATGAGAATGATTCCATGCACCTCAGCGCCAACCAAGCTGACTACCTGGAGGCGGGAGAAGGAAAAAAGGAAGTGCAATTCCTGGGACGGTATGAGCAATACGAAGAAGACCTCAGAAAACTCTTTCACAGGATAGACATACCCGTTGTCGACATTCCCAGATTGAACATTGCCAATCCGTACGAATTTCAGGGATTACATACCGCGATGTCGCAATAAATAGTAGCCAGACTATGCGAAAAAGACGTAGATACGTTCGGATACAGTTTCAAAAGAAGTTGACTCGTAAACTACCTCCTTCAGGAATTGCCGATGATGCCGTAAGGCTCAGTTTGACCAGTAGGGCCTGTTACTGCATGAGGTCCCCGTTCAGGTTGACCTTCATCAATCCAATGAGTGTATTTCCACCTCCAAAATCCACAGTGGTGAGGACCAATACGGAACCATCAGACAAAGCCACCACATCATTCGCGATGTCCGCCCCCGATTCCAGGCCATAGTTCCTGACACTTCCTGCAACTGTCTCCCCAAACTGGTTTGTTTGTACAATTAGCATTTCCCCAGACTTACCTGGGTAGTTGAGTATCGTGCCGACCACAAAGTAATTGCCATTATCTGCAAGGGCTATGCCATTTCCTGTTGCATCCAGATCCGCAACCTCCGTTCCTGTGCCACTCTCGGCTGGAACAGTCGTACGAACACGGACTGTATCTGCCTGATCCACTATAACCCCTCCCCGTCCGGAGTAATTGAAATTTACAAAGAAAGGATGTGACTCTCCAGCAAGCGCTGAAAAGCCAGTGACAATGTATCCATTTGGCCGTTTATAAACGTCCAGAACCGTTTCATTGAAGCCATTCTGAGTGTTGGGTGGCTCACCAACCAGCACCGTAGCAGATCGTCCGTCTAAGGGACTACCGGAATTGGTGATTGGCAGCAAATAGACGTTTGAGCCCTCCTCTGGTGTTTGCTGGGTAGTACCAATAATGACGATATCATTCGATCCAAAAGCATCGATGTACACCCCGGCATCATTGCCTACAAAACCCGAAGTTCGCTCCCTGGTGACAGTGCCGTCGGCAAGTCTGACCTGAGCAAAATAAATCTGATCACCTGCCAAAGATACCGGAGAAACAGGATCTCCCGGCGCCACCAGATCCGTGGTTCCCACGATCTGCAATGAAGTGTCACCCAGAATAAAACCATCAGCACCTGCCAGATCCCGAAATTCCAAAACCGTGGTATCACCTTGTGTAATCTCCGCCCTTATCTCACCCTGGGATTGTACATCAAAATTATCGTCCAAAATGGCCCAGACTAAAGCATCAAACAAGCCACTAGCTCCAGTAGTATCGTTGCGGGTGGATGTACCGACATATATAAATCCAAACCCAGGATCATATCTCAAACTACCCGGCGTATCGTCTCCAGCTCCGTTTTCTTGAAAACTAGGTATATCCGACCGGAAATTGATGGTATCCTTATCCAGTATATTACCTGAAGCATCAACCCTCAACAGAAAGAGATTTGTCGTCGCGTCGATTGAAGCTCGTTCTACACCGTAAATCACAACCTCGCTGTTCTGGTCTTCCAGATAGAGCATACCAAAACCTGCCTGTGTTCCGGAGTCTCCGTAGTACTTCAAAAACGTATCTCCTGGAGCTGGGCTGGAGGTATCATCAATCTGACAGCCCTGCGAGATCAAGAGAAGCAAAAAAATGTAAGAAGGGATTGACTTTTGCATGATCTATCTTTTTTCCTTCTTTTTTGGATTGTAAATGGAATGGATATAGCCGACGGAAAATGACACGAAATTCAGTGTCAGATTATCTTCCACATGCGCGAGGTCAAAACTAACGACCTGATTAGCATATCGGTTATCCGCATTGATATAGTTCAAGAAGCTGTTGTCGTACCGAAACTCAAAGGTGAGAAAGTGTGTCCTTGCGGGAATTTTTATACCTAAACCCACAAAAGCCGAGACATTGAAATCGTTGACCTGATCGAATTGCTTCAAATCATCCTCTCCCGCGGTCGCATTCAAGGTGAATGGCGTACCACCACCTCTGGTAGCATCGGAATAAACAGCCGATAAGAGATAGTCGCCACTGACACCCAATATGGCATATGGCTTAACACCTGTGCGTCTACGGTAATTGTAGGTATATCTGATATAGAGCGGCACTCGGCCATAAAACTGCTGATTGGTCAAGGTACTGATCAGCTCCTCATTGAGGTCTTCTGATAGCGTTCCTTCTAACTCATTGCTGTAGAAGTTGTCGACATTGTAGGAGGATAGCCTACCCTGAAAACCACCGACAGCTTCAAAACCTTTGCCCAAGTGCTTCTCAATGGTTAATTCTCCCCAGAAGCCCAGCGCCAAGACCGTGCTTCCCAAATTTGTGAAAGCGGATCCATCTTCGTTGCCGTTATAGAACTTTGCATCAAAGTTTGTATTGGAAGTGGTGAAAGTCTCCATCACACTTGGTAGCGATTGGTTAACGCCTACCCGCAAGCCCAGTCTGAATATCGGATTGACCTGAAACTGATCATACATATAGAAAAGCTCCGCAGGATCGGTACTCTCATCCAAAAGGTGTTCAGGATCTGCCTTCAAAAGCTTGACCAATGCCTCTTCCGCGGCAGGCTCATTGTCGGTGAAAATATGAACCAACGTTAATAGTCGGTAGGCCCGAATCTGCTCCTCCTTGGAGAAGCCATCCTTATTAGCCAAGCAAGCAGCAAGGGCATTGGGTATACCAGCCAACCTTCCCGCTTCATAGTCTCTTTCAGCTTGAACAAGTTTCTGCGTACAGTTCTGGGCAAATACGCCGAGGCTGAGCGTGCAAAAAAATAGGAGAAACAGAATCTTTCTCATGCGGGTTTTGGCAGGTGTGTATGAATATGTAGCAAATATGCTGATTTCTCGTTTTTAATCTTACTAATTGAGGCTTTCTTCATCCTCTGGCTTTGGTTTGTCTTCGCAAGTAAGGTTGTATTCAATATCCTCACCAACATACTGCCTCCATTCCGTGTCATTCATGTTGCGCGTGACGTAATTACACAACCGATCAGCCATGCCATCGGCCTTGGTCGGATAGGCTCTGATCAAGCCATCCGCACTCGCTGAAACCAATGAAGAACCATCTGGATGAAAGTCCATGTCCCAAACCCAATCTCCATGATCATCCAGTACTGTAGGCAGATCAAAGATGTTCTCACGATCCCAGAACCTCACCGTCTTGTCCTTGCTGGCTCCCGCAACTAACCTGCCATTTGGACTGAATTCCACATCCGTCACCGGAGAAGCAAATCCCCTCAACTCAGGACCATCCTGGCGCTTCTCAACCACATTCCAAATTTGGATGTAACCATTGTCTCGATTGTCGTATCCGCCAATTCCCAGTAGCGTACCATCCTTGCTGAAACCAAGTGCCAGCACTGGTTTTTTGCGCTCACCATCCCTGAATATCTCAGTTTGGTTGTCTGACGTAGCAGTCAAATCCCACTTGTAAATATCTCCTGACTCACCACCACCTATCAGTGTTTTTCCATCGGGAGATATCGCCAGACTCTTGATCTTTTTGTCCAGCTGCGCAATCACGCGTGTATTTGTGAAGTCGCTTTGGATGACCCTATTGTCTGCTCCCGTGGATATGAACCCGGAATTATCAGGCATGAATACGAGGTCATATATGGCTCCGATATGTCCTGAAATTCGGGTAGGTTCTTCCTTGGATCGTAAATTGTAAAGCAGTATTTCGTCCCTGTTAGTACCTAGAGCCAACCAAGTTTCATTGGGACTCACGTTCACAACCCGGTTCACTTTTTCACTAGAGAATAGCTCTTCATAGTATCGATTTGTAGCATTCCAGCGCAACAATTTGCCATCGCCACCAGCTGAGTACATTCTTTGTCCATCACCGGAGAATACAATCGACCTTACTGCCACTGATTTTTCAACGACATCACCGGTAAACTCATCAATGGCAATCGACTTATGTCCATGATATTGATTAAGTAGACTATCACCTTTGTTGCCCGTCGCTTGGATCAGGGAATCAGCTCGGTTGTCAATGACACCTTGAAGGGCGGAATATACACCAGCGTAGATATCACCATTGTATGGCTTATTAGGATCCCCATATTCCTGTTGGTACAGATAGGCTTGCTTCGCAACCAATGCCTTCAACTCCTTCTCAGGAATACCTTTCGCTTTGATCGACATGGAGAGCGCGATAGACTGGAAACGTAGTCTGTCCGCCTGGGCCTTAGCCGCGTTGGCTGCCTCTGTCTGCTGCTGTGCTATCTCTGTTTGTTTTCTTGCTTCTTCCGCGTTTTTCTCTGCCTGCGCCTGGGCTTCTACCGCCGCCAGTCGCTGCTGCTCAGCTTCAGCCTGCGCCGCAAGGGCTGCCTGACGTTGTTGTTCAGCAATCTGCTGTTGTCTCTGTGCTTCTTCTGCAGACTGGGTGGCCTTTCTTTCAGCGATACGGGCTTCAGCAGCGGCCTTCGTGGCCGCTTCGGCTTGCTTCTGTGCCTCTTCCTGCAAGCCCACAGCTTCATCTCTCAGTTTCAGGGCTTCTGCCTGGGCTTCTTTTGCAAAGTTCGTTTGGATCTGTGCCAACACAACGAAGAAAATCGATACCAAGGCCGCAAATCCCAAAATCACCGCCGTGATCCGCATTCTGCGCACCTGCCTTTTTTGCAGGATTTCTTTATTGCGTTGTTCTGTGATGTAGGCCTTCTCAGAAGTCTCCAGAAAGACCATCGTCCTTTCAAAAGCCGGATTGTATCGTTGCCCCCATACGAGTGTAGGCCGATTCTCTTCTCTCCAGTTCAAGGCCAGCTGCAAGTCAGGCATTTGCCAAAGACTGGCCTTACCTTCCTGGAAGCGTTCAGCTGCCTCCGACAGCTTTATATACATTTCTGCCGCCTTGTTCTCCTCGTCCAACCAACGTTTCAGCCTATCCCAGATACGCATCAAGCTCTCATGGGAGATATCAATGACAGTATCTGATTCGAGACGAACGCCATATGGTGGCATCAGCAAGGATCTTCCGGGCTCCCGGAACCTGTCAACTACTCTTTCTACTTCATCCTCAGACACCCCAGCAATGGCGGCAATGGTGGCCATTTTGGTTGGTCTCCTGATTCCCTGGTTTTCTGAACCTCTTTCCGTCAATGCCTTGAACATGACTTCGGCTATCTGCTTCTCACGCTTGTTCAAGGCGTCATATGCTTCATTGGCGTGCTGAGACAGGGCTTCCTTGAGGGTACCTATGGAGTTGTAATGCCTCAGGTCCATGGGTTCGTCCTCTTTCCTGTCATCTACCCAGTAGGCCCAGGTTCTCATCAGGGCGTGTTGGAGAATGGGAAGCTGATCCGGGTTGTCACCCACATCGTTCAAAAGCTGCTGCGTAAGCCTTGGGGCAATTTTACCACCCCCTACTGCCACAGGACCCTCGATGGCCATTCTCTTCTGGTCACGGGTCATTTGCGGGATGAGGTAGTGCGAATCGTTGATCATTTGCGTCAGATCGGGATATTTCGCACATTCCCCGATGAAATCTGAACGCATCGTCAATGCCACATAGATGGGCTCATCATATTGGTGCACTGCCTCCAGCAGGAGATTCACAAAAGCGGAAGATTCATCTCGATCCGACTGAGAGGATTCCAGCTTACTGAATCGGAACAATTCCTCAAACTGGTCAATCAGTACGAAGATGTTTTGTGATTTGTCTGTCTTGAGCTGCTTAATGACTTCGATTAGTCCCAGAGAACTACTTCGAAGGACGGTACCAATAATCGTCTTACGGATGAGTTTGTCCTCCTCAGGAAGTGCATTGTACTCCTGATCTTTTACCAGCAAAGCCTCGGCCAGGTTATCAATCGGCCCGCCGCCTGGACGTGCTACAACAACCCGCCAGTTAGAACCGGCATCCGTCATAAACCCTCCATGGAGGGTTGGAATGAGCCCACAAAACATGAAAGAGGACTTACCACTTCCGGAAGCACCCAATATTGCGACGAAGCGGTTTTCGGAGAGTTTCACCAAGGCCTCATCACTCTGACCTTCGCGACCGAAGAAGAGGTGACTCTCTTCAACTCCGAAAGGCCTTAGTCCCGGAAAAGGGTTGATGAGCTCGGTGATATC
This sequence comes from Cyclobacteriaceae bacterium, assembly GCA_965601475.1. Taxonomy (GTDB): domain Bacteria; phylum Bacteroidota; class Bacteroidia; order Cytophagales; family Cyclobacteriaceae; genus JAWPMT01. The sequence goes on from OZ271832.1 coordinate 6,229,075, forward strand.
TACTATCCCCTTATTGTGCTCGATGTTTATGTCTTTTTCGCTCATAACTAACAGATTTTAGCGATCAACGATTGCTGGCGGCAATATCAATCAGTACTTAGTTCTTCAATTTGTCTAAAAACGGGCTTAGGTATTCCGGCTTGAAACCACCATTGTTACCCAATATCAATGCATTATTCTTTTTATAAATGTCGAGATCGACTTCCTTTTTACCATCAAAATAGACTGCTTTGGCCTTAAGCGGTTTGTTGCGACCAAAACCAGGCGCTTTCAGCAGATCTTTCAGTTTCGTTTTTATCCACTCCTCGGTAGCTTCACCAAAATAGATAATAGAAGCATCGCAACGACGTAAATTCTCCTGGTGGATATATCGGATGTCTATCAAATCACCTTCATAGGTTGGATGCACCACTCGATAGCCTTTTTCCTGCAAATGCTCCTCCAATGTCTGGCAGCGCTTAAGATCACCTTTGTCCGAAATCAAATAGATAATCTGAGATTCATCCTCCGCAGCCGGCTGATAGCCAGCTACTTCTCGTCTGGTATTAAATCTACCACCTGTTACTAACTCCTCCCGAATGATACTCTTGAGCTCCTGCAGCGTGATTTGAAGTACTTCCGCCTCTTCTAAAGCAGCAGCATCGGATTTGAGATCTTCTATGAATATTTTCTGACGCTCAGACACATTGTTTAGATCCGGGCTTACCCAGATCAAGCGACTGAATGGCTCTTTTTCGATTTGGCGTTCATTCCACTCAACCATTTCGTAGGTATGCTTACTAGCTACACGGTTTTGGATGTCGACAACCGAAAGGTCAGACCCCTTTGGGCGATAGCCATAATCTTCACCCACCAGGTGAATCGACAATCTACATTTGGCAAGGTCTTCTTTTACCCGAAACTCAAGCACTTTGGCTTCTTTCGGAAGGGTATGATTGGGCAATACACGGTAGCCGTGACGTATGAGTTCACGTCGAATAACATCCCTCTGAATAACCATATCCACCCCGGTGCTGGCCAGATACACAGTCTTGTCTCTGGGGAACTCCCCAGCTACCTGCGCCTCTTCTTTGGTCGTGGGTTTTTTGAGGTGGTTGAGTATCTGGTTAATGTCATAAGCCATGTCTACCAGCTTCATCCAGTAGCTTCTTTCCGCCTCGTTGCCGAAGAATCGTTTGAATTCCATGGCTTCTCCGGTCATCGGATCTACCATGAACAAATCATAGCTTATGTAATCCTGCAGAGCCGGAAGAACAGGATCGTCATCAAAGGGACCTTTATGTACCTTCAATACCCTGCAAATGCCATCAAGTATCAGTAAGTCTTTTTTCTTCCAGGATTCGCTTAGCTGATTCACCAATGAAACGGCATTGCCCGAATTGACCAAACTACTAGTCACAATGGGTACAATAACCGCTGCATTCTGCAGCTGCGTTGAATCAAAGTTATCCTCTGACATCAAGGTGATTTTTGCCTCACCTTTGATGATTTGGGAAAGCAGCGTATCCAGAAATTTGTGAAAATTGGAGACCCAACCTTTCAAGCCACCTTCGATAGGCTGATTGTCAGATTCCGAGAAAAGTACAATTATTTCTTGGTTAAGATTCATTTGAAGGCGGTCTGGCTATATGCTAACAAATAACTAAAATTTTATGGAAATTAAAAAATATGTAGCGCTCCTAGGTATTCCAAAATCTTGTCTAAGTCCTAAATTATGGTCATTTCAATTTCTTCTTCCACGGTGTCTTTTCCGGCCACATCATTGTTGAGAACCTTAAGATAAGCTTCAACAATATCTATATACTTCGCCATCAAATCCAGCAGTTCTTCTTTCCGCAATACCAGAAGCGTGACGTCGTTTTGTGCAGTTGCCTTGAAATCATAGTTTTCACTTTCGAGGATGAGCCGTTCACCAAAGACATCCCCTTTTCCGAGGACAGCTTCGATATCCTCCCCCTCAATCGACACTTCTCCCTCACGTATGATATACATAGGAACATTGCCTTTGTCTCCAGGCTCAATCAGGTCAGTACCTGGCCTGACGCGGATTTCTTCTAGTGCATCGGCAATGTAAGTCACAATCTCACCGGAAATCTCCTTGAACATTTCGATATCCTTAAGCAAAATAATCCGCTCGATCAGCAGCAGCTTCTGGTGATACTCTTCCCCTTCCTCCAGGAATACCGGCGGCAAAATGGCCCGGTCCAGCTCCTTCTTAATGGAAGGTTTCAGCCTTCTGGTGTTGGCATGGTAGGCATCCTTATCAAGCTTGTAAATGGTATAAGCCGCCGTTTGCAACATGAGCCTATCCGCATTGAATAAGTTAGCTATCAAGTCATAAGAAACCTCTGCATCTTCCATCTGGCTAATTCGATACATGGCCAGCGCCTTGGTGTAGCGGGAAATCCTGTTATAGTCGCGATTCACGATCTGTAGCAGTAGATCCTGATAGGATTCAAAGTCTTCCGGAGGATAGTGATTTTGCAATTTTGTCAAACGCTCCTCGTCACTCATATCATCGAGCACCGGAAAGAGTTTGGGCTTCAGTTCTTCCTCACAGAACAGATCCATCATCTCCACACCAAAGGTCACGGATTCCGTAGTTCCAGCTTCGATATTTTCCTTTACTAGCAATACATTTTGAGCATCATAGATCATGCTCAGTAGCATGAAGATATTCTCATGGTTGATGCTGTTTTCCTCCTTGATTGCTTCCACGATGGCTTCATCTAGCGGGTTTTCGGTAGGAATATCCTGCAAAGTCTTAATATTCCAAGCCACATCGCCAATGGCTGATTCCAGAATGATCTTGATTCTGGCAGCCTGAAAGTCCCTAGCTTCAAAACCGATGAAACTAAGCGATTTCAAGATTTCGGAAACGATCTTCTTATCCGGGAAATCGATTTTCTTCCACAACAACTCCATCGCCTGTCTCCCACCGACTCGCCCAAAAAGCTGAACAATTCTTGTCATGGTCGATGTGTACTGTCCCGTCTTGTAAAAAGAGGTGTCCACATTGTGAAAAGCCACTTCCCCTGAATGAGACAATGCCGAAGAGGCGGCGTTCCCGTATGTAGCAAGGTGCAAATTCTCGATCAGCACCGGCCATACCTCGGGGCGTTTTACCTTACCGGCGGTGGCCATAGCTGCCGAGCGAACCTCCGGATTGATATCCCTCAGCAACTCAAGAATATACACAATATGTTTGTCCTCAGTGATTTTGGAGAGCAGTCTCGCTCCTTTCATCCGCTCTTTATAATCGGTAGACCTGACCAGTTTCCGAATTGAGACTTCCGTAATTTCGAAGTCTGCAGCCTCCTTGAGATTCTCCAGGGTATTGCTGGCTATCGCCAACGCTTCATCATCTCCTTCTGTCTTGGTTTCACTCTTCACGATCCCCAGAGCGCCGTAGCACAGGAATTCGTCCAATTTTGAATAGGCCAATCTCCGAACTTCGGGGAATCTGGAGTTGAGCTGATCCAGCAAGGCAAATTCGAATTCAACAGGATCCAATTTCTCAAATACCTTCAGCGCATTGATAACCCGCTCAGGATCACGTTTCTTCAACTCGTCTTTCAATACATTAGTCGTGTTGTGCTCGTTGCGCGTGCCCTCGCCCTGAAGTGCCTCTTTCTGCTTCTGAAGCGTCTTTCTCAAGGTCACTTTGTATTCATTGAAGAGCTTGGCAGATAGCCACACAACGACGGCCGCCAACCCAATGATGAAATAGGAAAAGTGTATCAATTTGAAGAAAACCAGCAAACCAAGTGCAATTTGAGCTGCACCCGCCGCAAGGGTAGCAAATTGGTTGACCACTCCTTCAATACGTGATTGAATATCAAATCGGATTCGAATATCTATGGGTAAGAAGAACAACTTGAAAGCCGGACTTTCCAGGGCATCCTTCAGCGAGGCTGTAAATGCTTTCGCCGATACAGTAAACATGAAGAACAGCAGGAATTCCTCAGTCTTGATCTCGTATCCATATATATGTCCCGAAATAATGGCCCCGATCGTAAAAAGGACCAAAATAGCTGGCATCGTCATCAATGCCACCTTCAATCCAAATCGCCCAATGATGATATCATTGACAAAACTCTGGATGAGGAAGCTCATAATCATGACGGTTCCACTGAAAAAGGACAAGAAATCCGAAAGCTTTTGTTCCTCTGGAAACATCGTCTCCGTCGCGGTGTAGAAAGTGTAGTCAACAAATACACTAGCACCCATGGAGAAAACAAGGAATAGCGACAACAGCCGTAGGTATTTGTCCTTGAAAAGGTCGAAAAAACTGACGTTCTTAACTTTCTCTTCCGTAATTCCTTTTTCTGTGATTTTATCGAGGTTATAGCCTCTAATGATCCAAATCGTAAAAAACAGAATACCAAAGGACGCCAGTACGGACACAAAGAGCAAGTCGTAGGTGTCATTGAAGAACGGCAGCCTGGTGATCAAAGGAATTGAGAAAAAGGCGATAATCGTAGCCGTCAGTTGTCCGGTATCAATACCCCCAATGATGCGCTTGGACTGTCTGGCATCGAACATACGACCAAAAACCCCCCAAAAACCCAACAGGGTGATTGCCGTTACCGGACCGATCATTACAAATAATAAGAAAGGCAGTATGGAGAACTCGCCACCTGTGGTTCGGTATTCAATGAACTCGAACGCTATTCGGGTAGCCGCTATGAACAAGAAGATAAAGAATATGTTGGCGACCACAAGCGTAGAATACCGAATCCTCTTCTGTAGTGTAACAAACAAGCCAGTAGCTACGATACCGAGCGCTCCAGCGGAAAAGAATGCCTTATCCAGGTACGCCTCACCCAGCGTCTTAAGGAAAAGCGTTTCAGATCCAATTTGATAGGTGGCCAGGAAAATCCCCATGAAAAAGCCCTTGCCAAGCAGCAACCACATTTGCTTTTCTTCGCCAGGTTCTCCACCCAAAAACTTCAAGAATGACTGTAACACTGAATTTGACGGTTTTTTCAACTCTAAAGGTAGCCAAATTTATTGTCCATCCAATATTGGCTTAATCCTAATTGTGTTCCCTATCAAAAATAGGCGGAAATGGCTTCCTGAAAGGTCTGGGCATGGGCTTCGACAATGGTCGCCAAGGTTGGCGAATATCCACCACCCATACTGGCTACAATGGGTACAGAAAGACTGGAGAACAGTTCAAAAACTACTCTGTCTCTCGTCCTGCAACCCTGAAGGGTCATGGAGAGCCTACCCAACTTGTCTGTTTCGAGTACATCCACCCCACTTTGGTAAAAAACGAATTCAGGTTGATGTAAATTAACTACTTCATGTATTTTTTCAGTTAACTCTTTTAGGTATTCGTCATCACCAATATTGTCTTCAAGGCCTACATCCAGATCGGAACGTTCTTTACGCATAGGGTAATTGTTGGCTCCATGCATGCTGAAGGTAAATACCCGCGAGTCTTTAGAAAAAATCTCAGCTGTTCCGTTTCCTTGGTGAACATCCAAATCCACAACCAGTATTCGCTCAACCTTTTGATAATGAAGTAGATAATTGGCAGCTATGGCGATGTCATTCAGCAAGCAAAACCCTTCTCCCCTGTCCGTAAAAGCATGATGCGTGCCTCCGGCAATGTTCATGGACACGCCTTCCTCCAATGCCAGCAGCGCGCAGGCCAAAGTACCTCCCATGATGTGAACTTCTCGATTTACCAGGTCTTTGCTGTAGGGAAAACCTGTTCTGCGAATCTCATCCCTGGTAAGCCTGCCGTGACGAAGTTTATCCCAATAACCTCTATCGTGCGTGAGCTGGATTACCTCTTCGGTTACAGGCTTGGGCTCAAAAATATCGCGTTGATCAATAATCCCCAGGTGTTTAAGTTGCAATGGAAGCAACTCATATTTGCTCATGGGAAAACGGTGATTTCTCGGAAGCGGATGGCAATAAACCGGAGACCAGGCAACTTTCACAGATCGGCTACTAGCGTCCTCCTCTTTTGTTGCTTAGTTTGTTGGTACTTCGTCCTTTTCGCTGCAGTTGAGCATTGTACTCAAACATATATCCCACAGAGATGGATAAGGCATTGTGGCGGTATTCAAAATCCTCCACATAAGGCTCAAAATCAAAATCTCTTGAACCATTGAAACCCATATTCGAATGCCCAAAACTGTATCGAATATCCAGCATTATTCTTGCTTCATTGGCCAGGTCAAAATACATACCTCCTCCAGCCAAGAGCGCATATTGGAGACGATTGGGTCGTTCCAAGTTCCGCCGATCAAAATCGGTACTGCTATCATCCCTAAAAACCAGGCGATAATCCAAGATAGGTGGCTCTCCCTCCTGGAGAAATTCATTTTCCAATGTACCATTCTGATACAGCCAATAACTCAATTTCGTACCTCCGTTAATATAGAACAGAAAAGGAGCCTTGCCGAAATTGTATCGTAGCACAAATGGTACGGTCAAGAAACCCGAATTGCTTTTGCTGATCGCCTGAGGATCTCCTTCAAAGTTTTCCAGGGACTTCCCATATCGTTCAAAATTCACTTCGGTATGAACGGAATACTTGTCAGAGGCCTGATAGGTCATAACGGCCCCGAATTGGAAATTATAATTCGGTTTTACATTGAATGAATCGGACTTGTAGTTAGTAGCCTGATAAATATGATCGGTGCGATGAAACCCGACTTTTGGTCCAAACCAATACTGTGCACTCAGATCGAAGGCCAGTAAAAAAATGACCGAAAAAAGTAATACACTCTTGTTCATTTCAATCTCTAAGACGTGTAATATTAACGAAAACTAATGTGCTCACACACGAATAACTTCAGCAATCTTCGTAAGCTCGCCAGAAAATAGGCCATGTAAAAACCTCTACAATATTAGAATAATACAAATACAGGACTATCTTTACATCCCAAGATGAGTAAACTAGTAGCAGGCAAGCCAATTTTTTTGATTCTTGGGCGATTCCTCTTCACTGCTGCAATTTTCCTGACTTCACACTTCGCCTTCAGCCAGGTCAATGTTGTTTACAACCAGTTCTTCATGAATCCCTATCTCTACAATCCAGCTTACGCTGGAGTGGAAGGACACTCTGTTGTGTTTGGGCTCTACAAACAACAATGGACGAACATCGATGGTGCACCCGCCATTGCTAATCTGAACTTTCATACGCCTTTGAAAGGGGGTGTTGGCTTCGGAGCCATGGTATTTAACGAAACTCAGGGACCCATCACCACTTCCTGGGGCAAAGTGACATCGAGCTATCTATTGACAGTCGATAAGGAACACTACTTACGGTTTGGTCTTTCTATTGGTGGTGGCACGAACTCATTGAACTTCAATGAATTGGATGCTCCTACGGACCCGGCGTTCCTAAACATCATAGAGAACAACAACTTCTTCATCGGTGATTTCGGTGCCACGTACCACTTCGGACATTTCAACGTCGGTTTCTCACTACCAAACCTCGTTACTTACGATGTGTTTACACCAGAGAGTACCAGTCCCGTACGAGTAAGTCCTTTGGATAATGCCATCTTCAAGATCAACTACCGTGGGCACCTCTCGGATGACTGGGCAATCGAGCCACATGTTATATATAGATACAATGATGTCGGGCCTGATCTCTATGAAGCAGCTGTCATTTTTCACATCAAACACCTGATTTGGACAGGGGCTTCCTTCAGACAGGATAACAACCTTATGATCCACGGAGGTTTCAAAATCAAGGAAAGCCTGGCTATTGGCTATGCATTTGAACTAGGGAACGCCAACATAGCCGCGACTTTAGGTCCTTCACATGAAATTCACATCGGCTACCACATAAGCTCCAAGAAACATCATGCTGAGCATGCTTCGAGTTTCATAAAGAGCCACAGACTTTCAGCTGAAGAAAGGGCAAAGAAGGCCGAATTGGAGAGAGAAAGGAAGTTGGCAGCCCTGAGGAGGTCTCGTACACCCGCGGCATCCGCCGATGAAGATGCACTCACCATCGCCACGCCGGTAGAACAAAGTGAACCTGAGCCACCTGCAACTGATGAAACCAGAACCAATGAGTTTGGTGAAAATGAAAGAGCTATAACCGTAGACAAGCAATTGAATGATGGAAGTACTGTTCCGGTAAAAACATGGGTTCCCACAGACACTCCGGAGGAGAAATGGGAAGTGGACCAGGAGGCACCTCATCGCGAGCGGACGGCACCTGATGGCACTAAAGAGGTTGCTGTGGAATTTTACAGAACAGGAACTGATGGAAATCAACAAAAAATTGTCAAGTGGCAACCCGTAGATCCCACTGCCCAGCCAACGGATGTTGCGACAGATTTACCGGCTTCGCCTGATATCGATGAGGACCCTACCTACAATACACCGGAGCCAGTAATAGATCCAACCCTGACGGAAGATTTCAGGACGCTTGACGAAGTTACGAGTTCGGATGAACCCATGGAAGTGACCAGAGGTACTCACCTATTGGAATTGCCTGCTGGTAACTATGTGATCGCCGGGGCTTTCGAGGTCTTCCAGCACGCAGAAGACTACAGTGATCAACTGTTTGAGAGGGGCTTCCATGACACCATCGTAGGTTATGTCAGCGCACGCGGCTACTATTACGTCGTGCTTTATCAATCTGAAAATATTGCAAGGGCTGTCCGGCAGCGAAACAGGATAAGGAATACACCAGACTTATCAAATGTATGGGTATTAAAAGTGAATGAGTAATGAAGCGTTCGGTGATTTTCTTTTGTCTCATTTCAATGGGTGCAATGAGCATGGCTCAACCTTTCATCAACAGTGTGGATCCCATTTCGGCAGGTTTTGATGAAATCGTTACTATTTCAGGCTCCGGATTCTCAGACAATGCAAACCAGAATACCGTCTATCTGGGCGCTGGTCGTGTTACAACCATAGAATCTGCAACCGACAACCTGTTGATTGTGAGGGTTCCCTCAAATGCCACATCAGGACCAATAACGGTACTCAATAATACTACAGGCCTTACCGCCTCTTTTTCGACCAATTTCGTATACGCTTACGGAAGCACAAACGCCTTTTCACGAGACAACTTCAGAGACCAGGATGACATTGCTACCGGAGAAGTGCAAACCTATGATGTGTGCACCTGTGACTTGGACCTCGACGGCCTCAACGATCTTGTGGTTACAAACAATGAAGTTCCTTCTAGCTCCAGTGAACGGTCGGAGTTGCTAGTCTACCTGAACACCAGTACCCGACGAAACACCTCATTCTCCGGTCCCTCTCGGCTGGGGAATAGACCCACAATTAAGGTTACATGTGGCGACTTGAATGGCGACGGGTTTCCTGATATAGTTGCCACAGAAGGTGCACAACAACGAAATGAGGTCTTTATCTACCAAAATGACGGCACAGGGAACTTCCCATCATCCCCCTCCATAAGGCTGGAAATACCGCGAGACGAAAACAATAACATACGACTACCCGAAACCGTCGAAATAGCTGATATGGATGGTGACGGCTTTCTTGATATCGTCGTTGGCAATGGCAGTAATAATGAAATCGACATATTTCGTAATCGGAGTTCGTCAGGTGGTGATATCAATTTCTCCAATGCCTCCAGCAACGTGTTTCAAATCACCATCATCAATGATGGCACGGCTATCAGGGGTTTGGCGCTCGGCGATATGAATGGTGACAACACTCCAGAAATCGTTGTTTCAGAAATATCTGAAGACAACCTGTACATTCTAAGAAACGAGAGTACCCGAGGTGATTTCGCGTTTAGCGCGCCAGTAAACGTCTCCTTGCGCAATTCGCAACTGCGAAACATCGAACTGGGAGATTTTAATGGAGATGGTTTCATGGATATTGCTGCTACTGATGTGAGGATTGGATCTTCCAATGGCAACATCGTGATTGCAGAAAACACCACAACTAGCGTGGGTCAGATACCAACTTTCGACGAACCTTTCCAGATCCCGACTTTAGCTAATATTTGGGGGCTGTCTACTGGCGATATCGACGGAGATGGTGACCTCGACATTGCCGCCGCCTCAGAGAGCGTATCTACAGGCGTTATCTTCCTAAATAACGGCAGCACAACACTTTCTTCTGCCACTTTCAGCTCAAGCTCTTACCCATTAAACTTCAATTCCAGAAATATCGGTATTGCCGATATGAACGGAGATAGTAAATCTGATTTATTCTTCACCTCAAATAGTATTACAGGTCAAGATGGATTTGTGTCGGTGAAAGTGAATGAAAATTGCGTGATTCCAACTATCACACCTGACAATGGCATTTATTGTAACGGTGATGGCACCACTATCGAAGCGACGCATCTAAATGGCGCCAGCTACACGTGGAATGTGAATTCAGTGGATCAATCCGTGAGCGTGAATGAGTTGGATATTTCCAGTAATAATAGTGATTTGTCAATCAACGTCACATTGTCCTCAGTGCATGATGGTTGTTCACAAACTTCAGGCACCGTAAACTTCGACAATAGCAGCGTTGCCACGGCTACACCCACCATCACCACGTCGCCAGCATCTGTGTGTGCTGGCACCACGCTAACGCTCTCAACAGATGCCGTAGCCAGGAGCTACTTCTGGACGGGACCTAATGATCTTGAAACTGAAGTCACCACGAGCAGCTTCAACATTCGGAATATTGGAGCGGAACAAAGCGGGAGATATACTTTGAGAACCCAGGAAACCAATTCCAGTTGTTTGAGTCAACCCGTAACTATTGATATTGAGGTTTTCTCTGTACCCACGCTGACCATACTCAACGAAGACGAAGACGTTTTCTGTGAGGGTGGAAGTGCCACTTTGTCTGCAAGGTCCATCGGGGGGTTTTCTTATCAATGGCTGAGAAATGGTACTGCCATCAACAATGAGACGAATACATCAGTAAGTGTCGGGCGATCAGGCTCCTACGCTCTGCAGCTTACGGACAACAATGGATGCAGTGCGGAGAGTGTTCCTCTGGACATCACGGAAGTTATTCCTCCTGTGGCCACGATAAATGGTGCCGGCGAAATCTGTGTGGATATCCCCTTGAATGTCGCCAGTAACTCATCTGGTGAAACCGGGTTTTCACTGGATTATGAGTGGCGCTTTTTCGATGAAGTGGGTTCACTGCTCAGTACGTCTACAGACAGCAGCACCTCTTTTACATCTGCCACCGCAGGAATCTTCCCTACCCGACTATTCGTTTCTTATGAATCGGTCGCCAATTGCTCCGATGTGATCAGAGATACAATTGTGGTCTCTGATATCCCAAATGTTCCGGTGATTACGCCTAATGGAACCGAAAAGTGTCCTAGCGATAGTCTACTACTGGAGATGCCATCAGACTATCTGTCCTATACATGGATAGATGTCACTTCTGGTCGTACGGATACCCTCTCACTGTACACGGACTCGAACAGTGCCTTCGCTACTACGGCAACCGATGAGGAGACATCCACTATCCGCGTAATAGGCCTTACCCCTATCCAATGCCTGGTCACCAGTGAAATCGAGATCCAGAATTTTCTAAACTCCGGAGTAGAAATAACAAGTTCAGAATTTCAAATTACTGATAACGAATTACAGATACCTCCCATGACGAATGGTGTTCGGTTGGTCGCGGAAGGCGGAGGCGACTATGTATGGCAACCTGGACTAATCTTCTCTGATAGCACCGCGGCCACTGTCACAGTCTTTCCACGAACCAGAAATCAAATGATCACGTTAACCGGCACAGATATCAATGGGTGCCGTGAAACTACCTCACTCACGCTAAACAATAGCAACCTACTTCCTCGCACCGGCTTCTCTCCGAACGGTGATGGGCAGGGCTTTGAGTGCTGGGAGATCCTCAATTCCTCGAATATTGCCGGATGCACGGTCTATATTTTCGACAGCAGGGGCCGCAACATACAAGTCCAGGACTCACCATTTCAAGATGACTGCGTTTGGGACGGAACCAGCGAAGGCACACAAGTCCCTGTAGGATTGTACTATTATGTGATGAAGTGTGACGATTCTCAACTCGACCAGTCCGGAACGATTTTGCTTGCTCGCTAGACACCAGCAACGGGCCCTTCGATAATTACAATTTTTTATTTCAATAATCCAGCCATTCAAAAAATTGTATCTTTATTCGCTTAAGTTGTGAATTAGATCTTAACTAAATTCCAATAAGAATTTTTGTAGGGTTACCATTTTTGGACTAATCGTATATACAATAGTATTTTATCGCCACTACTTACCATGAAAATAAGCCTCAAGCTCTTATCTTCTGTCCTATTCAGCCTATTTGCCTTTTCAGCCGCCGCACAGGAGACTTGTGACAATGGCGTGGATGACGATGGTGATGGCTTCGTCGACTGTTTTGATCCGGAATGTTCGGGTGGCGCGAGTTGCTCCGATTTCTTCTTCGGAAACTCAGTAGTGTGCGAAGACGAGCCCACCGACAACCCAGATTTTGCTATCCGCATTCAATGGGGCTCAGAAGAGCGATCAGCCAATAGCCACGCCACTCCAGCAGTTGGAGATATTGACCAGGACGGAACTCCCGAGGTAGTTGTATCCAACAAACAGGATCGTAAAGTTGCCGTGATTGACGGTGTTTTTGGAGTTACTGAGTTTGAGATTCCCCTTTCTTTCGAACCTGAAAATGGCATTGCAATTGGAGATATTGATGGCGACGAATGTGCGGAGATTTTTGTGAGCGAGGACCGTGGCAACGGAGACCTGGCGGCATTCGACTGCGAAGGCAATGAACTTTGGACGGCAGTTGTTGGTGACAAAGTCGGCCTAATCGCTTTGGCGGACTTCAATGAAGATGGTACGGCTGAACTCTACTACGGCGATGAGATCCGGGATGCTGCAACAGGCACGGTCCTGGTAGGTGAAAGCGGAAACATGGAAGTGGATTTTGTCCAGGGTTCTGTGGCCGTGGACATTTTGGGCGACGCCGAATGTACCGACTGCGCCGGACTGGAATTGATCACTGGTAATGAGATATACGCCATCAACTTGACTGCTGGTACCAAGACATTGGTACGCGACATGAACGACGTGCTAGCTGCGCAGGGAATTACCGGAACGTATCATCCCAAATACTATACAGACTGGGGCGGTGAAAACTGGTCCAGTGTTTCAGTGGCTGACTTCAACCTTGACGGAAGTATGGATGTCCTGATGCCCGGAGCCCTGGGAAATAACTATAACGGTACCACCACGGTTTTCTTTTGGGATGTCGCAAATGCTTTTGTCAGCACTTATTCCGACCCCACGAACAACCACCCGCGAGGTACCGGTCGAATCAACATTGCAGATGTAGATGGTGATGGCGGCCTCAATGCCAATTATGTATCCCATCAGAAACTGTATTCCCTGGAATTGGACGATGTCACCGGAGAACTCACTCCTTTATGGATAAAAGGTATCAAAGAAGGTTCCTCAGGGTTTACTGGTTGTACCCTATTTGACTTTGATGGTGATGGAGATGCCGAGACCGTATACCGTAGTGAAAGTCAGCTTTTGATCATTGATGGTACGGACGGAAGCACAAGGAACAGTGCCACTTGTGTTTCTCGTACACAGGAGGAATACCCAATCGTGGTAGATGTTGATGGTGATGCCGCCAGTGAGATCATTGTAACATGCTATGCGAGCGACGCGCTGAGTTTCAACCCCTACTCCAGCAGAACGCCTCGTGGACATATCCGGGTATTCGAGTCCGATGGTGAGGTTTGGCAACCGTCAAGAACCGTGTGGAACCAACACGGATATTTTAATGTCAACGTCGATGATGATTTGCGTATTCCGGCGGAAATGCAAAATCACATCAACGTCTTTGGTACCGTAGATTGCGAGACCGGAGAAGTCTCGGACCAGCGACCACTAAACTCCTTCCTGACGCAGTCGACCATATTGGAGGCTGATGGGTGTCCATCGTTTGTCTCCCCGGACATTAACATATTGGCCAATACGATTTCCGCCACAGAATCCGTCTGCCCCGAGACGGATTTTGCCGTTTCATTCGACATCCGAAACGATGGTGATACTGACTTGTCGGGAACACTGCCAGTCGCTTTTTACAATGGTGATCCTCTGAATGATCCTACCAGCACGCTCATCTTCACAGACACCTACCTCTTGACCAATTTTGTAATTGGAGAAACCCAGACTGTAAATATGATAGTGGAGGGCCCCGGAGGCAACTTTGATCTCTACATCGTCATAAATGATGCAGGCCAAACGCCACTCATCACACTGGGAACGGCAAGTATTCCTGAATGTGAGGTGGATAACAACATCGCCAGTATCTCGGTAACTTCAACGCCATTTCCTTTGACCGTAGACAAGATTTCCGACAATGAGAATTGCGACCCTGCTGCCGCAAGCAATGGTCAGGCTGAGGCCTATTTCTTTGGTACACTTGGTGGAAGTACTTCAACCATCTACCTGGAAACGTTTGAAGACCTTTCAGTTGGTGCCACCAGTGATACCGGTGATTCAGATTGGACAAGAACCAAGGCTGGCGGAACAGATTATGCCGCCGTAAGCACTGGTATTGGTAGCAATGCTTTTGAAGCCAACGATACGGATGGTAATGTCTTCTGGATATCCGGCACCATCGACATAAGTAATTTCACAGATGTTTCCGTATCCCTGGACCACACTGCCTCTGCCAACATGGAAACTTCTCAGGATGATGTGCGGGTCTTTTACTCCATCGATGGTGGAAGCGAAGTGCAAGCCTCCAGGCACCGGGGAAGCTTTGGTTTCGAGCAGACGTTGATTACAGGCCTAAGCGGCAGCACACTGAATCTAAGGGTTCGTATGCGAAACACTGCAAATAATGAAAGCTACTACCTGGACAATGTGGTCGTCACAGGAACCGTTCCGGAACAAACCGGTCAATTCACGGAAGCTGATGGTTTCACATTTTTCTGGTACAATGAGGGCGACTTCTCCACCGTCCTGAATGAGGGGAGCCAATATGATGGTATGGATGATGGCACTTATGATGTTGTTGGATTCTTTGCGTCTGGCAGTTGCTACTCCGATACTGTCTCTGTAACGATCGACTCCGCCGAACCGGATCCTTTCACTGTAAACGCCGTCGAAGACTCTCCGCTTACTGATTGCGTTACCCCTGATGGTGCCGCGTCAGTATCCATTACCGAATTTGACGGCACGGTCACTACCTCTGGGTACACATTTACCTGGTTCAACACCGATGATACCAGCACTCCATTGGCTACAGGAACTTCGATCACAGGCGCTAACGCCGGGCTTTACCTCGTACAAGCCCAGAACGAAGCTACCCTTTGTACGGAGCAGACCACTGTAGAAATCACTTCCTCTCAAACACCCTCTCCATCCCCGTCACTTGTGTCCCAGACAGATGTGACAAGCTGTTCCAACCCAAACAATGGATCTGCAACAGTTGAAGTGACCGGAGAGGATATCAATGATTTCTTCTTCGAGTGGTACGATGGCGGTACGGTAATCGGCACCCCGGATCATGATGGTAACGGCGCGGCCGGAGCTACTTATTCGGGCCTTTCCATCGGAGACTACGCAGTGGTAGCAACGAATGCTTCTAGTTGCGAGTCCGCCCCTTTGATTGTGACCATCACCTCAACGGTAAGTTTCCCCGAACCTAAGATTACGCAAGTCTCACCGAATACTTCTTGTACCAATTTTGATGGCTCCCTACGTGTAGATCCCGATAGTACCAATTCCGATCCGGTCTCAGACTACAGCTACGAATGGTATGCAGGTAACAATACCATTGCCAATAATCGATTGCCTGGCGCAGTAGCAGGTAGTAGCCTATCGAATAATGACTCCCGTGTAAACGGTATTTCGGGTGGTTTCTATACGGTTATTGTTACCAACGATGCCACAGGTTGCTCTACCACAACATCCTTCGAGTTGGAGGAAGACTTTGAAGTTCCAACATTCAGCCTGAATGAAGCTGTGGACACCAACGAATCAGTCGAATTTGGGTCTTCGGGATATGTGGAAATTCCTCAAATGTTTGGTTCCGGAAATCCGGTAACAGATGCCATAACCATCTCCTATTGGGCGGATTTTACTGCAAGCAATTACTCCAATGACCACAGGGTATTTTCATCGGGTGCCACAGGTGAGAGTCAGGTGCTACTATGGTCTGACAATCACGACGGATTGGCTTTCATCATCAGAACCAGCTCTGGCGGCAGAGGCCGGATTAACAGTTCGTACAGCGCCACCGGATGGACTCATGTGACGGGTACCTGGGACGGTAGTACGGGTGAGATGAAAATGTACGCCAATGGCGTCGAAATAGGATCAACGACCCATGTAGGTAGTGGAGTATTGATCAATACTGGTAACACAATGAAAATTGGCCGGGACAATAACGGCGGTTATGGTAAATTCCAGGGCATCCTCGACGAGGTACGCATTTATGACAAGGCCTTGACCGCTGCCGAAATCGTGGCCCAGATGTGTACCGAGCTCACGGGTAATGAAGATGGCTTAGTTGGCTACTGGGACTTTAATAGCATCTCTGGTAACTCAGTACCGAACAGAGCAAATGGTCTAGGCACACCTTCTGATTACGATGGCACAGCGAGAAACTCCTCGGATGTGAGCTATCAAACCGCTGACATTACCTGTCCGATATCAACAGCCATTAACAACACCAGTTGTGATGCCGGAAATCCCAATGGCGAAATCGATGTCAGTGACAATATCGATCCATCTGCTTCTGATGACACCTATGACTTTGAGCTTTACGAAGGCTTTAGTGTGACGGGAAGCCCTGACCAATCGAATCAAACGGGTGTCTTCACTGGTTTGGCTGGTGGATTTTATACCATTAGGGCCACGAGTACCACGTCAGGTTGCGAAACCAGTCCAGTGACCGTATCACTAGCGGATGTCCCTGATTTACCAAATATTGTGACCAGTTCTACTGATGATGAGAATTGTGATACCTCAGGAAGTGGCACGATCACAGTAACTTCCTCTTCATCCGGTTCCGAACCAAGTTCCTATACCTATCAATTATATGAGGGCGCGGGCACCTCTACCCCATTAGGATCCGCAGTCAATGTGACCGATGGCTCCACAGGGCACACCTTCACCGACTTACCTGATGGCGTATATCGAGTTGTTGTTACGAATGATGATCTTACGTGTGAGAGCTTTGCGGATGAGGTAGTAATTGACAACACTACATTGCCGACCTTGTCAGCTATAGGCGCCAACAACCCCTCTTGTGAAATCCCACAAGGAAGTATTTCCGCAGATGTGGCAGAAGACCTCACTTTCGGTGAAAGTGAACATACATTCAGATGGTACCTTGGTGATATTGTCGACTCCGATAATCTAATTGCTGGCGAAAGCGGATCTACACTCGACAGCCTTGGGGAATTTTTCTTCGAGACCACCAGCATTACCGAAAACACTTACACAGTTGTGGCTGTAAACAACACAACAGGATGTGAGTCAAATGCCGTTACCATCAGTATTTTCGATGAACCTTACACCCCAATCATCAGCATAACGCAAACGGCAAGTAATGACTGCGGTGGTCCGACCGGTTCTGGAATCCTTGAGGGTACTGTTGCTCAAACTGACGACCCAGGACCGTTTGATGATACGAACAGCGATTATGACTTCACCTGGTATGTCGGAAATGATACAACCACGAATCCGGGATTCTCAAATGCGAGCACAGCTAATAACCTCGTGTCGGGAGAGTACACCTTGCGGGTTGAAAATATCTCCACTGGTTGTGTGGCTACTCAAACAGTAACGCTAAATAGTGTACCCGTATCTCCAGTGATAACCTTGGAATCCTCAGGAGACAACTCGCTATGTAGAGCAGATAGTCTGGACGGTCATATCGACGTATCAATCGAGTTTGACGGATCTAACGTTACCGACTTCACGGATTATACCTTTGAATGGTATGCAGGGTCGTCTGTTTCGGGTACAGCCCTCACCGATGGCGCTGTGTCTGCGCCAAACAATATCCCTAATGGAACGAGTACTGATTCCCTCGGTGGAATCGGAGGCGGCCAGTATACAGTATTGGTCACTGCGCCTAATGGTTGTACGGCCCAACAAACATTCGAAATTACTGATGGAAATCAGACTTTGCCCACAGCCACGTTATCTGGTGTGGGAGCTGGCACGATCCAGAACACGGTCTGTGATACTACTTTCATTGCCAATGGAGGAACATTTGATGGTGCCATCGACATCACACCTGATACAGGTGCAGACACCGATTACAGCTTCACGTGGTACTTTGGCCAATCTACTGACAATGCTGACTTGCTCACTACCATCCTACCGAGATCATCTGTAACGAATGATGGCACTACCATCAACAACATACCCGGTGGCACCTATACTGTGGTCATGGTTGACCTTACTTCACAATGCGCTGATACATTGGAGTTTGGTATGATTGATGATACCGGAACTGCACCCGATATCGACGTCACTACCGAAAATGTCGACTATGTGGCCTCCGATGTTACCGAATGTCTCAATGGTGCTGACTACCCCAATGGATACATCTCCTTACGTGACATCACCCCTGCTTCTGCTGATGGATACTACTTCCAGTGGTACATCGGTACCGATACCACAGGTACACAAATCACCGATGGCTCCGACATCGAAGATCAACGTTCCGGTGGTGGGGCTACCGCAGGGTACAACGAACTCGTAGCTGGTGCCAATACCGACTCCATCTCAGGTCTCGATCCAGGGGACTATACCGTCATCGCCATCGATTCGGCTTCAGGATGTAGCTCCATCGCGCGGACCTTCACCATCGAGGATACTCCTGACAACCCTACCGCTACCCTCTCCGGTATCGGATTAGGGTCTGAAAACAACTCCGTCTGCGACACTACCTTCGTCGCCAATGGAGGTACTTTCAATGGTATCATCGACATCTCACCAGATGCCGGACTCGATACTGACTATACCTTCACCTGGTATGTAGGTCAGTCTACCAATGCTGCCGACCTGGTCACCACACAACTGCCCGATGCCACCTTCGCCAACAGCAATACCACACTGCAAAATATCCCTGGCGGTACCTATACCGTCACCATGCTCAACAACACTACCCAGTGTTCGGCTGACCTGGAATTCTCCATCATCGATGATACCGGAACTGCTCCCGATATCGACGTCACTACCGAAAATGTCGACTATGTGGCCTCCGATGTGACCGAATGTCTCAATGGTGCTGACTACCCCAATGGATACATCTCCTTACGCGACATCACACCTGCTTCTGCTGATGGGTACTACTTCCAGTGGTACATCGGTACCGATACCACAGGTACACAAATCACCGATGGCTCAGACATCGAAGATCAACGTTCCGGTGGTGGGGCTACCGCAGGGTATAACGAACTCGTAGCTGGTGCCAATACCGACTCCATCTCAGGTCTAGATCCAGGGGACTATACCGTCATCGCCATCGATTCGGCTTCAGGATGTAGCTCCATCGCGCGGACCTTCACCATCGAGGATACTCCTGACAACCCTACCGCTACCCTCTCCGGTATCGGATTAGGGTCTGAAAACAACTCCGTCTGCGACACTACCTTCGTCGCCAATGGAGGTACTTTCAATGGTATCATCGACATCTCACCAGATGCCGGACTCGATACTGACTATACCTTCACCTGGTATGTAGGTCAGTCTACCAATGCTGCTGACCTGGTCACCACACAACTGCCCGATGCCACCTTCGCCAACAGCAATACCACACTGCAAAATATCCCTGGCGGTACCTATACCGTCACCATGCTCAACAACACTACACAGTGTTCGGCTGACCTGGAATTCTCCATCATCGATGATACCGGAACTGCTCCCGATATCGACGTCACTACCGAAAATGTCGACTATGTGGCCTCCGATGTGACCGAATGTCTCAATGGTGCTGACTACCCCAATGGATACATCTCCTTACGCGACATCACACCTGCTTCTGCTGATGGGTACTACTTCCAGTGGTACATCGGTACCGATACCACAGGTACACAAATCACCGATGGCTCAGACATCGAAGATCAACGTTCCGGTGGTGGGGCTACCGCAGGGTACAACGAACTCGTAGCTGGTGCCAATACCGACTCCATCTCAGGTCTAGATCCAGGAGACTATACCGTCATCGCCATCGATTCGGCTTCAGGATGTAGCTCCATCGCGCGGACCTTCACCATCGAGGATACTCCTGACAACCCTACCGCTACCCTCTCCGGTATCGGATTAGGGTCTGAAAACAACTCCGTCTGCGACACTACCTTCGTCGCCAATGGAGGTACTTTCAATGGTATCATCGACATCTCACCAGATGCCGGACTCGATACTGACTATACCTTCACCTGGTATGTAGGTCAGTCTACCAATGCTGCGGACCTGGTCACCACTCAACTGCCCGATGCCACCTTCGCCAACAGCAATACCACACTGCAAAATATCCCTGGCGGTACCTACACCGTCACCATGCTCAACAACACTACACAGTGTTCGGCTGACCTGGAATTCTCCATCATCGATGATACCGGAACTGCTCCCGATATCGACGTCACTACCGAAAATGTCGACTATGTGACCTCCGATGTGACCGAATGTCTCAATGGTGCTGACTACCCCAATGGATACATCTCCTTACGCGACATCACCCCTGCTTCTGCCGATGGGTACTACTTCCAGTGGTACATCGGTACCGATACCACAGGTACACAAATCACCGATGGCTCCGACATCGAAGATCAACGTTCCGGTGGTGGGGCTACCGCAGGGTACAACGAACTCGTAGCTGGTGCCAATACCGACTCCATCTCAGGTCTCGATCCAGGAGACTATACCGTCATCGCCATCGATTCGGCTTCAGGATGTAGCTCCATCGCGCGGACCTTCACCATCGAGGATACTCCTGACAACCCTACCGCTACCCTCTCCGGTATCGGATTAGGGTCTGAAAACAACTCCGTCTGCGACACTACCTTCGTCGCCAATGGAGGTACTTTCAATGGTATCATCGACATCTCACCAGATGCCGGACTCGATACTGACTATACCTTCACCTGGTATGTAGGTCAGTCTACCAATGCTGCCGACCTGGTCACCACTCAGCTGCCCGATGCCACCTTCGCCAACAGCAATACCACACTGCAAAATATCCCTGGCGGTACCTACACCGTCACCATGCTCAACAACACTACACAGTGTTCGGCTGACCTCGAATTCTCCATCATCGATGATACCGGAACTGCTCCCGATATCGACGTCACTACCGAAAATGTCGACTATGTGGCCTCCGATGTGACCGAATGTCTCAATGGTGCTGACTACCCCAATGGATACATCTCCTTACGCGACATCACACCGGCTTCTGCTGATGGGTACTACTTCCAGTGGTACATCGGTACCGATACCACAGGTACACAAATCACCGATGGCTCCGACATCGAAGATCAACGTTCCGGTGGTGGGGCTACCGCAGGGTACAACGAACTCGTAGCTGGTGCCAATACCGACTCCATCTCAGGTCTAGATCCAGGAGACTATACCGTCATCGCCATCGATTCGGCTTCAGGATGTAGCTCCATCGCGCGGACCTTCACCATCGAGGATACTCCTGACAACCCTACCGCTACCCTCTCCGGTATCGGATTAGGGTCTGAAAACAACTCCGTCTGCGACACTACCTTCGTCGCCAATGGAGGCACTTTCAATGGTATCATCGACATCTCACCAGATGCCGGACTCGATACTGACTATACCTTCACCTGGTATGTAGGTCAGTCTACCAATGCTGCCGACCTGGTCACCACTCAGCTGCCCGATGCCACCTTCGCCAACAGCAATACCACACTGCAAAATATCCCTGGCGGTACCTACACCGTCACCATGCTCAACAACACTACACAGTGTTCGGCTGACCTGGAATTCTCCATCATCGATGATACCGGAACTGCTCCCGATATCGACGTCACTACCGAAAATGTCGACTATGTGGCCTCCGATGTGACCGAATGTCTCAATGGCGCTGACTACCCCAATGGATACATCTCCTTACGCGACATCACACCTGCTTCTGCTGATGGGTACTACTTCCAGTGGTACATCGGTACCGATACCACAGGTACACAAATCACCGATGGCTCCGACATCGAAGATCAACGTTCCGGTGGTGGGGCTACCGCAGGGTACAACGAACTCGTAGCTGGTGCCAATACCGACTCCATCTCAGGTCTAGATCCAGGAGACTATACCGTCATCGCCATCGATTCGGCTTCAGGATGTAGCTCCATCGCGCGGACCTTCACCATCGAGGATACTCCTGACAACCCTACCGCTACCCTCTCCGGTATCGGATTAGGGTCTGAAAACAACTCCGTCTGCGACACTACCTTCGTCGCCAATGGAGGTACTTTCAATGGTATCATCGACATCTCACCAGATGCCGGACTCGATACTGACTATACCTTCACCTGGTATGTAGGTCAGTCTACCAATGCTGCGGACCTGGTCACCACTCAGCTGCCCGATGCCACCTTCGCCAACAGCAATACCACACTGCAAAATATCCCTGGCGGTACCTACACCGTCACCATGCTCAACAACACTACACAGTGTTCGGCTGACCTGGAATTCTCCATCATCGATGATACCGGAACTGCTCCCGATATCGACGTCACCACCGAAAATGTCGACTATGTGGCTTCCGATGTGACCGAATGTCTCAATGGTGCTGACTACCCCAATGGATACATCTCCTTACGCGACATCACACCGGCTTCTGCTGATGGATACTACTTCCAGTGGTACATCGGTACCGATACCACAGGTACACAAATCACCGATGGCTCCGACATCGAAGATCAACGTTCCGGTGGTGGGGCTACCGCAGGGTACAACGAACTCGTAGCTGGTGCCAATACCGACTCCATCTCAGGTCTAGATCCAGGGGACTATACCGTCATCGCCATCGATTCGGCTTCAGGATGTAGCTCCATCGCGCGGACCTTCACCATCGAGGATACTCCTGACAACCCTACCGCTACCCTCTCCGGTATCGGATTAGGGTCTGAAAACAACTCCGTCTGCGACACTACCTTCGTCGCCAATGGAGGTACTTTCAATGGTATCATCGACATCTCACCAGATGCCGGACTCGATACTGACTATACCTTCACCTGGTATGTAGGTCAGTCTACCAATGCTGCCGACCTGGTCACCACTCAGCTGCCCGATGCCACCTTCGCCAACAGCAATACCACACTGCAAAATATCCCTGGCGGTACCTACACCGTCACCATGCTCAACAACACTACACAGTGTTCGGCTGACCTGGAATTCTCCATCATCGATGATACCGGAACTGCTCCCGATATCGACGTCACTACCGAAAATGTCGACTATGTGGCTTCCGATGTGACCGAATGTCTCAATGGTGCTGACTACCCCAATGGATACATCTCCTTACGCGACATCACACCGGCTTCTGCTGATGGATACTACTTCCAGTGGTACATCGGTACCGATACCACAGGTACACAAATCACCGATGGCTCCGACATCGAAGATCAACGTTCCGGTGGTGGGGCTACCGCAGGGTACAACGAACTCGTAGCTGGTGCCAATACCGACTCCATCTCAGGTCTAGATCCAGGGGACTATACCGTCATCGCCATCGATTCGGCTTCAGGATGTAGCTCCATCGCGCGGACCTTCACCATCGAGGATACTCCTGACAACCCTACCGCTACCCTCTCCGGTATCGGATTAGGGTCTGAAAACAACTCCGTCTGCGACACTACCTTCGTCGCCAATGGAGGTACTTTCAATGGTATCATCGACATCTCACCAGATGCCGGACTCGATACTGACTATACCTTCACCTGGTATGTAGGTCAGTCTACCAATGCTGCGGACTTGGTCACCACTCAGCTGCCCGATGCCACCTTCGCCAACAGCAATACCACACTGCAAAATATCCCTGGCGGTACCTACACCGTCACCATGCTCAACAACACTACCCAGTGTTCGGCTGACCTCGAATTCTCCATCATCGATGATACCGGAACTGCACCCGATATCGACGTCACTACCGAAAATGTCGACTATGTGGCTTCCGATGTGACCGAATGTCTCAATGGTGCTGACTACCCCAATGGATACATCTCCTTACGCGACATCACCCCTGCTTCTGCTGATGGGTACTACTTCCAGTGGTACATCGGTACCGATACCACAGGTACACAAATCACCGATGGCTCTGATATCGAAGATCAACGTTCCGGTGGTGGGGCTACCGCAGGATACAACGAACTCGTAGCTGGTGCCAATACCGACTCCATCTCAGGTCTAGATCCAGGAGACTATACCGTCATCGCCATCGATTCGGCTTCAGGATGTAGCTCCATCGCGCGGACCTTCACCATTGAGGATACTCCTGACAACCCTACCGCTACCCTCTCCGGTATCGGATTAGGGTCTGAAAACAACTCCGTCTGCGACACTACCTTCGTCGCCAATGGAGGCACTTTCAATGGTATCATCGACATCTCACCAGATGCCGGACTCGATACTGACTATACCTTCACCTGGTATGTAGGTCAGTCTACCAATGCTGCCGACCTGGTCACCACTCAGCTGCCCGATGCCACCTTCGCCAACAGCAATACCACACTGCAAAATATCCCTGGCGGTACCTACACCGTCACCATGCTCAACAACACTACACAGTGTTCGGCTGACCTCGAATTCTCCATCATCGATGATACCGGAACTGCACCCGATATCGACGTCACTACCGAAAATGTCGACTATGTGGCCTCCGATGTTACCGAATGTCTCAATGGTGCTGACTACCCCAATGGATACATCTCCTTACGCGACATCACCCCTGCTTCTGCCGATGGGTACTACTTCCAGTGGTACATCGGTACCGATACCACAGGTACACAAATCACCGATGGCTCCGACATCGAAGATCAACGTTCCGGTGGTGGGGCTACCGCAGGGTACAACGAACTCGTAGCTGGTGCCAATACCGACTCCATCTCAGGTCTAGATCCAGGAGACTATACCGTCATCGCCATCGATTCGGCTTCAGGATGTAGCTCCATCGCGCGGACCTTCACCATCGAGGATACTCCTGACAACCCTACCGCTACCCTCTCCGGTATCGGATTAGGGTCTGAAAACAACTCCGTCTGCGACACTACCTTCGTCGCCAATGGAGGTACTTTCAATGGTATCATCGACATCTCACCAGATGCCGGACTCGATACTGACTATACCTTCACCTGGTATGTAGGTCAGTCTACCAATGCTGCGGACTTGGTCACCACTCAACTGCCCGATGCCACCTTCGCCAACAGCAATACCACACTGCAAAATATCCCTGGCGGTACCTACACCGTCACCATGCTCAACAACACTACACAGTGTTCTGCTGACCTGGAATTCTCCATCATCGATGATACCGGAACTGCTCCCGATATCGACGTCACTACCGAAAATGTCGACTATGTGGCCTCCGATGTGACCGAATGTCTCAATGGTGCTGACTACCCCAATGGATACATCTCCTTACGCGACATCACCCCTGCTTCTGCTGATGGATACTACTTCCAGTGGTACATCGGTACCGATACCACAGGTACACAAATCACCGATGGCTCTGATATCGAAGATCAACGTTCCGGTGGTGGGGCTACCGCAGGGTACAACGAACTCGTAGCTGGTGCCAATACCGACTCCATCTCAGGTCTCGATCCAGGGGACTATACCGTCATCGCCATCGATTCGGCTTCAGGATGTAGCTCCATCGCGCGGACCTTCACCATCGAGGATACTCCTGACAACCCTACCGCTACCCTCTCCGGTATCGGATTAGGGTCTGAAAACAACTCCGTCTGCGACACTACCTTCGTCGCCAATGGAGGTACTTTCAATGGTATCATCGACATCTCACCAGATGCCGGACTCGATACTGACTATACCTTCACCTGGTATGTAGGTCAGTCTACCAATGCTGCCGACCTGGTCACCACTCAGCTGCCCGATGCCACCTTCGCCAACAGCAATACCACACTGCAAAATATCCCTGGCGGTACCTACACCGTCACCATGCTCAACAACACTACACAGTGTTCTGCTGACCTCGAATTCTCCATCATCGATGATACCGGAACTGCTCCCGATATCGACGTCACTACCGAAAATGTCGACTATGTGGCCTCCGATGTGACCGAATGTCTCAATGGTGCTGACTACCCCAATGGATACATCTCCTTACGCGACATCACCCCTGCTTCTGCTGATGGATACTACTTCCAGTGGTACATCGGTACCGATACCACAGGTACACAAATCACCGATGGCTCTGATATCGAAGATCAACGTTCCGGTGGTGGGGCTACCGCAGGGTACAACGAACTCGTAGCTGGTGCCAATACCGACTCCATCTCAGGTCTAGATCCAGGAGACTATACCGTCATCGCCATCGATTCGGCTTCAGGATGTAGCTCCATCGCGCGTACTTTCACCATCGAGGATACTCCTGACAACCCTACCGCTACCCTCTCCGGTATCGGATTAGGGTCTGAAAACAACTCCGTCTGCGACACTACCTTCGTCGCCAATGGAGGTACTTTCAATGGTATCATCGACATCTCACCAGATGCCGGACTCGATACTGACTATACCTTCACCTGGTATGTAGGTCAGTCTACCAATGCTGCCGACTTGGTCACCACTCAGCTGCCCGATGCCACCTTCGCCAACAGCAATACCACACTGCAAAATATCCCTGGCGGTACCTACACCGTCACCATGCTCAACAACACTACACAGTGTTCTGCTGACCTCGAATTCTCCATCATCGATGATACCGGAACTGCTCCCGATATCGACGTCACTACCGAAAATGTCGACTATGTGGCTTCCGATGTGACCGAATGTCTCAATGGTGCTGACTACCCCAATGGATACATCTCCTTACGCGACATCACCCCTGCTTCTGCTGATGGATACTACTTCCAGTGGTACATCGGTACCGATACCACAGGTACACAAATCACCGATGGCTCTGATATCGAAGATCAACGTTCCGGTGGTGGGGCTACCGCAGGATACAACGAACTCGTAGCTGGTGCCAATACCGACTCCATCTCAGGTCTAGATCCAGGGGACTATACCGTCATCGCCATCGATTCGGCTTCAGGATGTAGCTCCATCGCGCGGACCTTCACCATCGAGGGTACTCCTGACAACCCTACCGCTACCCTCTCCGGTATCGGATTAGGGTCTGAAAACAACTCCGTCTGCGACACTACCTTCGTCGCCAATGGAGGTACTTTCAATGGTATCATCGACATCTCACCAGATGCCGGACTCGATACTGACTATACCTTCACCTGGTATGTAGGTCAGTCTACCAATGCTGCCGACCTGGTCACCACTCAGCTGCCCGATGCCACCTTCGCCAACAGCAATACCACACTGCAAAATATCCCTGGCGGTACCTACACCGTCACCATGCTCAACAACACTACACAGTGTTCGGCTGACCTGGAATTCTCCATCATCGATGATACCGGAACTGCTCCCGATATCGACGTCACTACCGAAAATGTCGACTATGTGGCCTCCGATGTGACCGAATGTCTCAATGGTGCTGACTACCCCAATGGATACATCTCCTTACGCGACATCACACCGGCTTCTGCTGATGGGTACTACTTCCAGTGGTACATCGGTACCGATACCACAGGTACACAAATCACCGATGGCTCCGACATCGAAGATCAACGTTCCGGTGGTGGGGCTACCGCAGGGTACAACGAACTCGTAGCTGGTGCCAATACCGACTCCATCTCAGGTCTAGATCCAGGAGACTATACCGTCATCGCCATCGATTCGGCTTCAGGATGTAGCTCCATCGCGCGGACCTTCACCATCGAGGATACTCCTGACAACCCTACCGCTACCCTCTCTGGTATCGGATTAGGGTCTGAAAACAACTCCGTCTGCGACACTACCTTCGTCGCCAATGGAGGTACTTTCAATGGTATCATCGACATCTCACCAGATGCCGGACTCGATACTGACTATACCTTCACCTGGTATGTAGGTCAGTCTACCAATGCTGCCGACCTGGTCACCACTCAGCTGCCCGATGCCACCTTCGCCAACAGCAATACCACACTGCAAAATATCCCTGGCGGTACCTACACCGTCACCATGCTCAACAACACTACACAGTGTTCGGCTGACCTGGAATTCTCCATCATCGATGATACCGGAACTGCTCCCGATATCGACGTCACTACCGAAAATGTCGACTATGTGGCTTCCGATGTGACCGAATGTCTCAATGGTGCTGACTACCCCAATGGATACATCTCCTTACGCGACATCACCCCTGCTTCTGCTGATGGATACTACTTCCAGTGGTACATCGGTACCGATACCACAGGTACACAAATCACCGATGGCTCCGACATCGAAGATCAACGTTCCGGTGGTGGGGCTACCGCAGGGTACAACGAACTCGTAGCTGGTGCCAATACCGACTCCATCTCAGGTCTAGATCCAGGGGACTATACCGTCATCGCCATCGATTCGGCTTCAGGATGTAGCTCCATCGCGCGGACCTTCACCATCGAGGATACTCCTGACAACCCTACCGCTACCCTCTCCGGTATCGGATTAGGGTCTGAAAACAACTCCGTCTGCGACACTACCTTCGTCGCCAATGGAGGTACTTTCAATGGTATCATCGACATCTCACCAGATGCCGGACTCGATACTGACTATACCTTCACCTGGTATGTAGGTCAGTCTACCAATGCTGCGGACTTGGTCACCACTCAGCTGCCCGATGCCACCTTCGCCAACAGCAATACCACACTGCAAAATATCCCTGGCGGTACCTACACCGTCACCATGCTCAACAACACTACCCAGTGTTCGGCTGACCTCGAATTCTCCATCATCGATGATACCGGAACTGCACCCGATATCGACGTCACTACCGAAAATGTCGACTATGTGGCTTCCGATGTGACCGAATGTCTCAATGGTGCTGACTACCCCAATGGATACATCTCCTTACGCGACATCACCCCTGCTTCTGCTGATGGGTACTACTTCCAGTGGTACATCGGTACCGATACCACAGGTACACAAATCACCGATGGCTCTGATATCGAAGATCAACGTTCCGGTGGTGGGGCTACCGCAGGATACAACGAACTCGTAGCTGGTGCCAATACCGACTCCATCTCAGGTCTAGATCCAGGAGACTATACCGTCATCGCCATCGATTCGGCTTCAGGATGTAGCTCCATCGCGCGGACCTTCACCATTGAGGATACTCCTGACAACCCTACCGCTACCCTCTCCGGTATCGGATTAGGGTCTGAAAACAACTCCGTCTGCGACACTACCTTCGTCGCCAATGGAGGCACTTTCAATGGTATCATCGACATCTCACCAGATGCCGGACTCGATACTGACTATACCTTCACCTGGTATGTAGGTCAGTCTACCAATGCTGCCGACCTGGTCACCACTCAGCTGCCCGATGCCACCTTCGCCAACAGCAATACCACACTGCAAAATATCCCTGGCGGTACCTACACCGTCACCATGCTCAACAACACTACACAGTGTTCGGCTGACCTCGAATTCTCCATCATCGATGATACCGGAACTGCACCCGATATCGACGTCACTACCGAAAATGTCGACTATGTGGCCTCCGATGTTACCGAATGTCTCAATGGTGCTGACTACCCCAATGGATACATCTCCTTACGCGACATCACCCCTGCTTCTGCCGATGGGTACTACTTCCAGTGGTACATCGGTACCGATACCACAGGTACACAAATCACCGATGGCTCCGACATCGAAGATCAACGTTCCGGTGGTGGGGCTACCGCAGGGTACAACGAACTCGTAGCTGGTGCCAATACCGACTCCATCTCAGGTCTAGATCCAGGAGACTATACCGTCATCGCCATCGATTCGGCTTCAGGATGTAGCTCCATCGCGCGGACCTTCACCATCGAGGATACTCCTGACAACCCTACCGCTACCCTCTCCGGTATCGGATTAGGGTCTGAAAACAACTCCGTCTGCGACACTACCTTCGTCGCCAATGGAGGTACTTTCAATGGTATCATCGACATCTCACCAGATGCCGGACTCGATACTGACTATACCTTCACCTGGTATGTAGGTCAGTCTACCAATGCTGCGGACTTGGTCACCACTCAGCTGCCCGATGCCACCTTCGCCAACAGCAATACCACACTGCAAAATATCCCTGGCGGTACCTACACCGTCACCATGCTCAACAACACTACCCAGTGTTCTGCTGACCTGGAATTCTCCATCATCGATGATACCGGAACTGCACCCGATATCGACGTCACTACCGAAAATGTCGACTATGTGGCTTCCGATGTGACCGAATGTCTCAATGGTGCTGACTACCCCAATGGATACATCTCCTTACGCGACATCACCCCTGCTTCTGCTGATGGGTACTACTTCCAGTGGTACATCGGTACCGATACCACAGGTACACAAATCACCGATGGCTCTGATATCGAAGATCAACGTTCCGGTGGTGGGGCTACCGCAGGGTACAACGAACTCGTAGCTGGTGCCAATACCGACTCCATCTCAGGTCTAGATCCAGGAGACTATACCGTCATCGCCATCGATTCGGCTTCAGGATGTAGCTCCATCGCGCGGACCTTCACCATCGAGGATATGCCGAACCTGCCGACAGCAACGAAAAATGACGGTACCTCAGAAGACAACTCGGTATGTGACACTTCATTAACCAACTCAGGACAATTCAATGGAACGCTGGTAGTAGAAACAGCAGATGCCGCATCCAATTACACATATGCATGGTATCTGGGTACGGAC
The DNA here is from genome assembly GCA_965601475.1 of Cyclobacteriaceae bacterium. Taxonomy (GTDB): domain Bacteria; phylum Bacteroidota; class Bacteroidia; order Cytophagales; family Cyclobacteriaceae; genus JAWPMT01. Next base: position 6,260,046 of record OZ271832.1, read on the forward strand.
ACGACTGGTAATGTCATTCCTTCAGGCAGCACAGTTGCCGCAGCGGATACAACTACTGCTGGCACGGCTTTCACGCTTGATAACATTCCTGGTGGCACCTACACCCTATTGTTGCAGAACATCTCTTCGAATTGCTCTGATTTATTGCAATTCTCAATTGCTGATGCATTCTCAACAACAACGATCGATACCACCGACCCAGCTGATGTAGACACTACTCATGTAACCGTTTGTGAGGGTCACGTAAATTACCCTAATGGATCAATCCAGCTCAATGACCTGATTCCAGCAAGCACGACGGACTTCGACATCAATTGGTACTGGGGAACATCAGTTAACGCTTCCAACCTGATCAATGACGGTGATCGTACTCGCGTATTGAAAGGAGATGTTACCGCAACGGCGGACGTGACGGTAGACTTGTCAGATTCTACATTCCTTCAAAATGTTGATCCGGGTGATTACACTGTCCAGATCATCGACAGAGAAACGGGTTGTACCTCTGCAGCTGTGACCTTTACTGTAAATGATGATACATCTAATCCAGTATTCACAGTTGACAATATCCAGGACGACTATAACTGTGATGTCTCAAGTCCCATTGGAATTGCAGCAGTAAATACAGGGGCAACATATACTTATGAGTGGTATCAGGGAGCAACTACGAGTTCTTCTAATCTGATAAACGCAACCCTAATTCCTACCGTAACCTTCAGTGCCAATGGTGATACGATCTCAAATGTTCCAGGAGGCCTGTATACTGTAAAGACGATCGATGCGGCGACCAATTGTTTCTCAACCGCCCAGGTGACCATATTGGATACCGAACCATCTCTCGCGCTTACATTAAGCCAAACTGCTCAATCAAATTGTACTCCTAATGGTGTGGCTGAAGTAACTGCCATTGACGTTACTTTCAGCGATGGAACACCAGATTCGGCTAATGTTGCCTACTCTCCTACCTTCTCCAGTAGCTATGAATTCCAATGGTTCACAGGTTCTGATACTACTGGAACTCAAGTCGGTACTAGCGCAAGCCTGAGTAATGTCACGGCTGGTTTCTACACAGTTCTTGTAACACTTTCAGGAACAAGCTGTGTCAGCAACATCGAAACCATTGAGGTTGTGGACGACGTCAGCGATGACGCTCCTACCATTGTCATTTCAGCGGATGTTGTTCCTAGCAGTTGCGATGGCGATAACGGCGAAATATCAGCAGTTGTAACTAACAACCCTAACGGCAACTCACTCACATTTGAGTGGTATGAAGGGTCTGATGATTTTGCCAACAATGAACTAACTGGATCTGCCAATAGATTGACCACAGGCGAAAACCTGGTCAATAATCCTGCTGGCAGAGTGGTAGATGTCGACATCAGTGCTGGAGCAGGCACAACTGGAACCGCCGAATTGGATTCTCTTGTGGCCGGACTTTATACACTCGTTGCGATCGATCAGGTTACATTGTGTCGATACCAGACCACATTCGAGCTTCCGTTCAATGGTATTCAAGCCACTACCACCATCACCATTGAAGATGTTGACGAGTGCCCCGACAATGGGGAAGCAAGGGTGGCACTTGCTGACAACATCGTAATTTCCGGTACCGTTGGAGGAGCATTCAACCTGCTGGATACTATTGAAAATTCTGGCTCCACGGCTTTCGCCATAGTGAATGACACAACCAATATTGGTACGGGTACAATTCAGGCCTCAGTCATTACTGGAACCTTCGGCGCATCTGATGACATTAACAACCTTACAGTGGCTGGAACAATTACCAGCACCACCATCACGGGTAGTGGCTCAAGAAGTGGTACAGATGCCATTCAGAATTACACAATCTACCTGTATTCCGGAAGTGGTGTACCTGCAGACAGGTTCGCTGCATATGATGTGGTGAACTCCCAGGGAGAGACACTCAGATTCCCATATAGTTTCGACGCCTTGAACGGCGACCTCTTTGATGGAGATGGAACGCTCATCACCGATGGTGCCGGAATCTCGGACGGTGATGAAGCAACATTTACGGACCTACCATCCGGAACCTATACGGCGATTGCCAGAGAGTTGTCATCGTTCAGTGCCTCTGAATGTTGGACACTCTCCGCAACCGATACTGTAGAGCAAAAGGCCTTCTTCCCGTTACTGGATTCAGTGTCTGTAACGGACAATTCAATTTGTGATGAAAGCTTCGTTGGAAATAGTAACGGGGGCATTTTCGCCAGGGCAAGGCTCGATCCGGATGATTCGACAACAACAGGCATCAATTTCTACTGGTTCAACGGTGCGGATGTTTCAGGCGGTGCTGTAGAAGTATTTACCGATAATGCTGCTCCTTTTCAAGACAGCTATAGCGATGTAGGTGACACGCTACAGGCCGGAGATTACACATTGGTACTGGAGACTATCTCCTCCATCACCGGGGCGAATAATTGCTACTCTGATACCCTGACATTCACAGTGCAGGATGACATTGAGATACACACCCTCTCAGGTGCAAGCGTTACAGATCTGGTAGATTGTGATCCGACGAATCAAGGTGAAATTGATATCGATCTTGACAGCTATGTCACCGATAATGTGGCTGACTATGACTTCGCTTTCTACGACAACGATCGTACCGAGATTCAAGCATATGGTGTTGGAACCTCCATCAGCAGTCAAGAACCCGGGACTTATTTTGTAACGGCCCGACACATTGCTACTGGTTGTGTGACAGACACGCTTGAAGTTGAAATTGACAGCTTGACCACTTTGCCTGAAGTGGCGGTATCCGTTGTGGCAATCGACAGTGCCTGCGTGATTACCGCCGGTGATGACGATGGCCTGGGTCAAATCAGATTTGAAATATCCAATACAACTGCTAGTGCTGGTGACTACTATTTCAAATGGTTTGTAGGTACTGACACGACTACTGAACTCACAAATGTTGGTGGAAATATCCTTAACATTACGAGCATTGAAAACATTGCTGGTGGCGGCACCTTCGTAGATACCTTGAAGAATGTCGACGGAGGCACCTACACCCTTGCAATTGTAGATCGAACCTCACCAGATGACGAGTGTTTCATTATCTCCACTGTTACTGTGGATGAGGATATTGCGATAGTTGCTGCTTCTGAAGCCGCCGGAGATATTATTGCTTCTGACAACAATAACTGTGATCTGACCATTGCTAATGGTTATATCAAAATCGATAGTGTCAGGGAAGACGGTGTAGCCTATCCGATTAGTGCTAACTACTCCTTAAACTGGACTGCACAACCGAATGGTACTTTGGAGACGGTGACGATCGCCGGTGATAGCATCAGTGGCGTGAGCGCTGGCACGTTTACACTTGAAATCACCAACACTATCACGAATTGTGTTAGTGATGAGATTACAATTATCATAGAAGACTTGACCTCCAACCCTATCATCGTACTCG